>NZ_JQGJ02000065.1 GCF_000802155.2 Pseudomonas frederiksbergensis | reverse complement strand
GCCCGGCATCGAGCAGCAGATCGGCTTGTTCATCAACACCTTGCCGGTGATCGCCAGCCCTCGGGCCGAGCAGTCGCTGGACAGTTGGTTGCAAACGGTGCAGGCGCAGAACCTCGCCCTGCGCGAGTTCGAGCACACTGCGTTGCTCGACATCCAGCGCTGGGCCGGGCAGGGCGGCGACGCGTTGTTCGACAGTTTGCTGGTGTTCGAAAACTACCCGATCGCCGAGGCCTTGGAGCAGGGCGCGCCGGACGGTTTGCGCTTCGGTTCGCCGATCACCCAGGAGCAGACCAACTATCCGTTGACGCTGTTGGTGGGGTTGGAGCGGCAGCTGTCGGTGCATATGAGTTATCAGCGGGCGAGTTTCTCGGCTGTAACGGTGGAGCGATTGGCGGCGCATCTGGTGCAGTTGCTCGGGCAGATGACCGCGCAGGGCGAGCGCCCGTTGGGTGAGCTGTCGATGCTGGAATTCGATGAACACCAGCGCCTGACCCATGACTGGAATCCTGTGGATGCGCCGTTCGAACAGGACGTCTGCATTCATCAGATGATCGCCCGCCAAGCGGAAAACGCCCCGGACGCCTTGGCC
>NZ_JQGJ02000064.1 GCF_000802155.2 Pseudomonas frederiksbergensis | reverse complement strand
TCTGAGGTGGAACGGCTGAAACTTCGGCTCGAAACCATAACCGCCGACCGCGATGCAGAAAAGAGCATGAAGGCCAAGGCGCGTTCGCAGCGGGACAAGGTCACATCAGAACTGACCAAGGCGCTTGCATTGCTAACCAGGATCACTGGGCCGAGCTTTCAAGGCCAAGGCAAGGCCATCGGCGAGGCTGTGACCTTCCTCTCCAGCCAATCCGCGCCAGCCGACAAGGGGCAGGGAGGCCCACTGTCCGAGCTTGAGGTTTTGCGGGAGGCAGTCAAGGAACTGGAGGCCATGCGGGACGCCAGAGTTGGCGCGAAGTTGGCCCAGGGCGAGCCGGTGGCGTGGAGAGGCTGCAACGCCGATGGCGAAGTGGTAACCGAGTGGATCGATGGGGTGCCACCTGAAAAAATGGTTGACCTCTGTGGCAACCCTTCCAGCTTCGACAAGATAGAACTGGCATACGCCGAGCAGCCCGCGCCGGTAGCGGTGGCTCCCGACTTCAAAATGATCGGCACCGAGCAAATGCCGCCGATGGAGTACGACGAGCCATGATCGACCTGAACGGCTTATCCCAAGCAGCGTGCTCTGCTGCAATGCGTGGCGGCACCGCTGGGTGGGGAAAA
>NZ_JQGJ02000063.1 GCF_000802155.2 Pseudomonas frederiksbergensis | reverse complement strand
ACGAGCTCCGTGTCCGCCCCGTCCGCAGATTCTTTATTTAATCCTTCATTCATCCGTTCTTGATCCGGCACCGGGGCGCAGCAGCGCCTTTTTTGTTGCCTTCGAAAAGAGGAAAGACCATGTCCGCAGCAGCTCAAGCAGCACCAGCAGTGACCCTCCCGGAAATCGGCCAGCCGTTCGGTGGCGGCTTCTTCTCCGGCATCACCCGCGACCCGGCCACCGGCAAGCGTTACCTGAACATCACCGCCGGCGCCGAGCATGAACTGGTCGGCGCCTGGGGCAAGTACGGCGAGAAGATCGAAGGCGCCGACAGCTTCACCGACAGCCGGGCCAATACCGAGGCCATGGCCGCCGCTGGCAGCGAACTGGCGCAGAAGGTCATCGCCTTGGACATCGGCGGCTTCACCGACTGGGCCATCCCGGCCCGCGATGTGCAGGAATTGCAGTACCGTCACTTCAAGCCGACCACCGAAGCGAACTGGGCTGGCCGGCGCGACGGTGACAACCCCAACAGCGAGCCGGTAGGCCTGCTGTACACCGAAGAGTCGCCAACCCAGACCAGCATCGAAGCCTTCCAAGAAGGTGGCCCTGAGGCCTTCCGCGATACCTGGTACTGGTCAAGTTCGCAGCGCTCCGCC
>NZ_JQGJ02000062.1 GCF_000802155.2 Pseudomonas frederiksbergensis | reverse complement strand
GCTGAGGTGGAACGGCTGAAACTTCGGCTCGAAACCATAACCGCCGACCGCGATGCAGAAAAGAGCATGAAGGCCAAGGCGCGTTCGCAGCGGGACAAGGTCACATCAGAACTGACCAAGGCGCTTGCATTGCTAACCAGGATCACTGGGCCGAGCTTTCAAGGCCAAGGCAAGGCCATCGGCGAGGCTGTGACCTTCCTCTCCAACCAATCCGCGCCAGCCGACAAGGGGCATGGCGAGCCGGTGGCACCGTTCTACATCTGCATCGAAGACTTCAACCGACTGGTCCGCGATGACACTGCAATCGCCAACGTCCGAGTCAGCCGAGAGAAGCGCGGCCCTTTTACCGAACCGCTCTACGCCAACCAATCCGCGCCAGCCGACAAGGGGCAGGGAGGCCCACTGTCCGAGCTTGAGGTTTTGCGGGAGGCAGTCAAGGAACTGGAGGCCATGCGGGACGCCAGAGTTGGCGCGAAGTTGGCCCAGGGCGAGCCGGTGGCGTGGAGAGGCTGCAACGCCGATGGCGAAGTGGTAACCGAGTGGATCGATGGGGTGCCACCTGAAAAAATGGTTGACCTCTGTGGCAACCCTTCCAGCTTCGACAAGATAGAACTGGCATACGCCGAGCAGCCCGCGCCGGTAGCGGTGGCTCCCGACTTCAAAATGATCGGCACCGAGCAAATGCCGCCGATGGAGTACGACGAGCCATGATCGACCTGAACGGCTTATCCCAAGCAGCGCGCTCTGCTGCAATGCGTGGCGGCACCGCTGGGTGGGGCAAA
>NZ_JQGJ02000061.1 GCF_000802155.2 Pseudomonas frederiksbergensis | reverse complement strand
CCCGGCACGCCGACAGCCGCGAAGTTGAAGTCGTGGCGCACTTGCCAGGATTTTTCCTTGGCGTTGTCGTAGCTGGAGTTGTAGCTGTCGTTCGCCAGGGTGCCGCCGCTGGTGCCGTTGACGCGCATCCAGGCATCGTCGCCGCCGACTTTCTGCAGGCCGACGTAGAAGGTGTTGCCACCGTATTTGGCGGAGAGCATGGCGAAGGCGGTTTTGTTGTCGAGGTCGCCGGCCAGGGCGCTGCCGTTTTCCTTGCCGGTGAAGTAACCGAGGTTGGCGCCCAGGGTCCAGTCGCCCATGGGTTGGCTGTGGGTCAGGTTGAAATACTGCTGCTGGTAGATGTCGGACAGTTCCGCGTACCAGACACCGACCTGGGTGCGTTTTTCGTTGAAGGCGTATTCGCCGCCGCCGAAGTTGAAACGGTCGGAGGTGAACGCACCGCGGCCGTTCATCGACATGTCTTCCATGCTCGCGTCGTTACGCGGGCTGTTGCCACGGAACTGGCCGCCGTAGAGGCTCAGGCCGTTGATTTCGGTGGAGGTCACCTGGCCGCCACGGAAGGTCTGGGGCAGGGAACGACCATCGTCGGAACGCAGGATCGGCAGCACCGGCATCCACTCGCCGACCTTCAGTTCAGTCTTGGAGACCTTGGCCTTCAGGGCCACGCCCAGGCGACCGAAGTCATCGGCCGGACGGCCGTCGTCATGGATCGGCAGCAAGGAAGTGTTTGCAGTGCCACGGCCACCGTCGAGCTTGACCGAGTACATGCCCAGTACGTCCACGCCGAAACCGACGGTGCCTTGGGTGAAACCGGACTTGGCGTCGAGGATGAAACTCTGGGTCCACTCTTCGGCTTTGCCCTGGGCATTGTCCGGATTGGTGAAGTTGCGGTTGATGTAGAAGTTGCGCAGGTTCAGGGTGGCTTTGGC
>NZ_JQGJ02000060.1 GCF_000802155.2 Pseudomonas frederiksbergensis | reverse complement strand
TTCGATGACTTTGGCTACGACGCCGGCGCCGACGGTACGACCGCCTTCACGGATAGCGAAACGCAGACCGTCTTCCATCGCGATGGTTTTGATCAGGGTGACAGTCATCTGGATGTTGTCACCTGGCATTACCATTTCAACGCCTTCTGGCAGCTCGCAGTTACCAGTCACGTCAGTTGTACGGAAGTAGAACTGTGGACGGTAGCCTTTGAAGAACGGAGTATGACGGCCGCCTTCTTCCTTGCTCAGAACGTAGACTTCTGCGGTGAACTTGGTGTGCGGCTTGACGGTGCCTGGCTTGACCAGAACCTGGCCACGCTCAACGTCGTCACGCTTGGTGCCGCGCAGCAGCACGCCGCAGTTCTCGCCAGCACGACCTTCATCGAGCAGCTTGCGGAACATTTCAACGCCGGTGCAGGTAGTTTTCTGAGTATCGCGCAGACCGACGATCTCAACTTCTTCCTGGATGCGGACGATGCCACGCTCAACACGACCAGTCACAACAGTACCGCGACCGGAGATCGAGAATACGTCTTCGATTGGCATCAGGAACGGCTTGTCGATAGCACGCTCTGGCTCTGGGATGTAGCTGTCCAGAGTTTCCACCAGCTTCTTGACGGCAGTGGTGCCCATTTCGTTGTCGTCTTGGCCGTTCAGAGCCATCAGAGCCGAACCGATGATGATTGGAGTGTCATCACCTGGGAAGTCGTAAGTGCTCAGCAGGTCGCGCACTTCCATCTCAACCAGTTCCAGCAGCTCAGCGTCGTCAACCATGTCAGCCTTGTTCAGGAAGACAACGATGTACGGAACACCTACCTGACGGGACAGCAGGATGTGCTCACGGGTTTGTGGCATCGGACCATCGGCGGCCGAGCAAACCAGGATCGCGCCGTCCATCTGGGCAGCACCGGTGATCATGTTTTTTACGTAGTCGGCGTGACCTGGGCAGTCAACGTGTGCGTAGTGACGCACGGCCGAATCGTATTC
>NZ_JQGJ02000059.1 GCF_000802155.2 Pseudomonas frederiksbergensis | reverse complement strand
CTCGGATTTGGCCTGTTTGGGGTTCAGGTAGTAGTCGAGCGCGCGATCGGTGGCTTCCTGGAGTTTCTTGGGATCGGTTTCTGGTTCTGGAGGGTTGGGGGTGGCTTTGTGCATGGTTGACGCTCCTTGATTAATGGAGCCGCCAGGCATCGCTGCTAAACGAAAAGGGTGGCGGCGGTACGCGGGTTAGCAGACCAGGAATCAAGGAACCCGGCGCACCGAAGTGCCCCACGCACAGCCGCCATAAAGCGGACCTGCGTGCCTTGATATTGTGCCGAGCTGCTAAACCCGATCGCTGAACTGACAGCGACCTGCAAACGTTAGAGTCTCGGGCCAAGGCACACAAGCCGGCGGATTCTGGCGTAGTTGTAGGCAATGGCGCAAGGCTCCGTAGCCTTGGGATGACGGACTGTGGGAGCGGGGGATTTTTGTGTGTATATCCGTTATTTAGGTAACGGCTACTTAGGGTTCCGCCCTGACGGCGGGTCACTTTCGAAAAGCGCGAAAGTAACCAAAGCGCTCCTGCCCCACCACTCGGTGCCTCGCTTAGGCTCGGCATGCCCTCACTCCGGCATTGCTCCGTGGGCCCGCCGCGAAGGGCCATCCATGGCCCAGCGCGGCTATCCCGGCATCCATGCCGGGATGCCCACTCCACAATGCCTGCGTTCGGCCAGCGTGGTTAACGGGGCGCCCGAGATCAACGTCCACCGCGAGGCGGCCTTAGAGCCGACCTGGCTCTCTTGGTCGTATACCCGTCAGATCTGTGGGAGCAAAACTTGCTCGCGAGGCGGCCTGACAGCCGACCTGGCTCTCCCGGTCGTACACCCGTTAGATCTGTGGGAGCAAAGCTTGCTCGCGAGGCGGCTTTAGAGCCGACCTGGCTCTCTTGGTCGTACATCCGTTAGATCTGTGGGAGCAAAGCTTGCTCGCGAGGCGGCTTTAGAGCCGACCTGGCTCTCTTGGTCGTACATCCTTTAGATCTGTGGGAGCAAAGCTTGCTCGCGAGG
>NZ_JQGJ02000058.1 GCF_000802155.2 Pseudomonas frederiksbergensis | reverse complement strand
CCCAGGCCGCCATCGGTGTAGAGCACGTCGGCCAGGTCGCTCAGTTGATTGACCGCCGCCAGGAACTGCGGGTTGACCCGCAAGCCACGGCCGTGGCGCGGGTCGGCCACCCAGCGGTTGCCCTCCTTGCGCAGCACGCCGCTCAACTGACTGTGCAGGAAGCGCTCGATGCGCCCCGTGTCGGCGCGGATCATCTGCCCCAACATCGGCAACGAAGCATCGCTGGCAGTCGCGGCAAACGGATAACGCCCGGCGAAGGCCGCGTTCCAATGCCCGACGATCGAGCGCTGCCACTGGCTGTTAAGGCCCGCCACCGACGGTTGCAGCACCCGCTGCCAGGCCTGTTCCAGCGGCTGCACGAACAGCATTTCGCCAACGCCGGCCCATTGCGCGCCCAGGCTCGCCGCCATCAACCGGCCATAGGACTGGGTATCGGTCAGGTCGATGTCACGGCCCTGGAACACGGTTTGCGCCAGCGCCTGGGTCATTTCCATGGGGTCGCTGGCGGTGCTGATCTGTTGCAGCTTCAGGCGCACGCGGGTCACTTGGGTGAGGTAGGCCAGCAGGTTCAAATTATCAGTGCCGCCCTTGAGCAGGGTCAGCAGCGGTCCGAAAGTGGCGTCCAGCGGTCCACCTGGAAAATCCACCAGTGGGTCGATCAGCGGCGCCATGTCCGGCCCGATCAGTTTGTGTGCGGACTTCATCAACGAGTCGCTGAGGGCCGGTGCGCGAGTGCCGGCTTGCCCTTGATAGGCCAGGGTGTTGAGCAGCGCGATCAGCGGCGATTGACGCACATCGCCCATCAGCGTCAGCTGGTCGATCACCGCGTCCAGGCTTTTCGGTTCACGGGTGCGCAGGCTGTTGAGGAACACCAGCCAGGCGCTGGCGTAGTCCTGGAAATAGCGCTCGGTCAGGCGCGTCTTGAGCTCGTGCGGCGTCAACCGGGCGTCGACCCCGCCGGGCCTGTCGCTGAGCACCCAGTCGATTTCCTCTCGCCGCGCCTGGGCGATCTCGTCGATGGCCCGGCGCACCTGGCCCTCCCAGGCCTGGCGTGTGAACACCCCCGGCACGCTGGCCTTGCTGGAAAACAGCCCGGCAGCCTCGGTGTCGCCGACCATTTGCGCCAGGCCCAGGGCCGGGTAATGCTGGGCCGC
>NZ_JQGJ02000057.1 GCF_000802155.2 Pseudomonas frederiksbergensis | reverse complement strand
TAGGGAGACGCTGCAAAAATAGCCAACCGTCCCCACCCTTGGCACACTGAGTACCTTCAACCAGCCACCCTCTCCGTGAGCGTTACGCGCGTGCAGAAGACCTTCTCCGAACTCGAATACACCAGCAAAAAAAAGCAGACTCGCCGAGATCGCTTCCTGGCTGACCTTGAACAGCTGGTGCCCTGGGCACTGCTGGAGGCGCAAGTGGCGCCGTTCTATAGCGACACCACAGGCAAGCGCGGACGCCCTGCGATTAGGTTGTCACGCATGCTGCGCATGTATGTTGTGCAGCAGTGTTTCGGTTTCTCCGATGAAGGTTGCGAAGATGCCGTCTACGACAGCCAGGCCATCCGTGGTTTTATGGGCATCGACCTGGGCCGCGAGTCGGCACCGGATGCCACTACCTTACTGCGTTTTCGCCGCTTGCTGGAAACCCATCGGCTAACGCGGGTGCTGTTTGAAACGATTAACCTGCATCTGGCCGGCCGGGGTCTGCTGTTCAAGGAAGGCACTATCGTCGACGCTACCCTGATCGCCGCGCCGCCCTCGGTCAAGAACCGAGAAGGCAAGCGTGATCCTGAGATGCATCAAGCCAAGAAAGGCAATCAATGGCACTTCGGGATGAAGGCTCACATTGGTGTCGACGCCACGTCGGGGCTGGTGCACAGCGTGGTAGGGACGGCCGCCAACGTGGCGGATGTCACCCAGGTCGACCAGTTGCTGCACGGTGCCGAAACCTATGTTTCGGGTGACGCTGGATACACCGGTACGGCCAAGCGACCGGAGCATGCTGAACGGGACGTTATCTGGTCGATTGCAGCCCGGCCAAGCAGTTACAAGCAGCACGGCGAAGGCAGTGTGCTGTACAGGGTCAAGCGCAAGATCGAATACGCCAAGGCGCAACTGCGTGCCAAGGTCGAGCACCCATTTCAGGTAATCAAGGTGCGCTTCAATCATCGCAAGGTTCTCTACCGTGGGCTGGAAAAGAATACGGCGCAGTTGTTCCAGTCTGTTTGGGTTGGCCAATCTGATGCTGGCCAAGCGGTATTTGCAACGGGCGGCGGGATAAATCCGTCTGAAAGGCGGGTTGACCCGCAAATCAGCAAAATGAGGGCGAAAATCGGCCCTGGAAATGCAAATAAGGCCGGTAGGTTGAAAAAAACCGGCTTGGAAATGGGGGCGGTGCGAACGGGTTAATTGTTCAGC
>NZ_JQGJ02000056.1 GCF_000802155.2 Pseudomonas frederiksbergensis | reverse complement strand
GCGCAGTCAGCGTGATTACACGCTGAGCTTTAAATTGGCGGTCGTCGATCAGGTTGAAAAGGGCGAACTGAGTTATAAAGAGGCTCAACGGCGTTATGGGATCCAGGGCCGGTCGACTGTGTTGGTGTGGTTACGCAAGCATGGACGGCAGGACTGGAGCCAAGGCGCCTCCATTCGTGCCCAGAGGAACCGACCGATGGCCGAGCCAAATTTGCCGCTGACACCAGAGCAGCGAATCAAGGAGCTGGAAGAAAAGCTGGCCCTTGCCAACCAGAAAGCCCAATTTTTTGAAGCTGTCGTTGACGTACTAAAGAACGATTACGGTGTTTCTGTCGTAAAAAAGCGATCCGGCAAGTCCTCACCCAAGGGCAAATCGAAGGCCTGAGTGTTACCAGGGCTTGCCAGTTTCTGGGCATCTCACGGCAGGCGTATTACAAGCGCAATCGAGCTTACGACGCGCAAGCCAGCCACGCGCAAAAGGTGTTGGGGTTTGTGCTGGAGACACGCCTTGAAATGCCCCGGTTGGGCACCCGCAAGCTGCATGGCCTTATGCAATCCGAACCTGAACTGACGCAAACGGTAGGCCGAGATCGGTTGTTCGATATTTTGCGGGATCATCGACAACTGGTCCCACGCAAACGCGCTTATCACAAGACGACCGACAGCCATCATCGCTTCCGTCGACATCCGAATCGGCTCAAGCCCGGCCCTGACCAGGTCACTGCCACCGGCCCGGAACAGGTCTGGGTGGCGGATATAACCTACTTACCGACCGAGCAAAGCGTCGCTTACGTAAGTCTGGTCACTGATGCGTTCTCGCGCAAAATAGTCGGCCATCACGTGCATGAAAGCCTGCATACCGAGTCAGTCATCCGGGCGATGACGAAAGCTCTTCGCCACCGAAGAACCAATCAACCGTTGGTACATCACTCAGATCGGGGCTCGCAATACTGCTCTGATCTCTACCAAAAGCTGCACGCCAAACATGGCGTCAGGTGTTCGATGACTGATGGCTACGACTGCTACCAAAATGCTCTAGCGGAACGAGTGAATGGGATTCTGAAAACAGAATTTCTTTTACACCGTCCCAAAGACCTTGCCCAAGCCAAGCGCATGGTTGAGGAATCGATAGAAATCTATAACCGTAAGCGACCTCATCTGTCCCTGAAATACAAAACGCCCGATGCGGTGCATCAGGCGTTTTGAGACTGAAACAGGTGTAAACCTATTTCAGGACTAGACA
>NZ_JQGJ02000055.1 GCF_000802155.2 Pseudomonas frederiksbergensis | reverse complement strand
GGGGGTGTCAGAAATTTTGTGTTCGGGCATAACATGAGTAAGAGGTGCATGTATGCCAACCAAGAAGAAACCCCTGCGTGACCTGCCCAAAATCCCCAAAGAGCTGCTTGAGCAGTTCGGCCAGGGGTTGATGACAGCGGAAGCTATCGAGGACGCCTCGGCGGCATTCAAGAAGGCTTTGATTGAACGGGCCTTGAGCGCCGAACTCGGCCATCACTTGGGCTATCCTCCGGGCGCGCAGCGTCCAGAGGATGAAACCAACCAGCGCAATGGCAAGAGTGGAAAAACCGTACTGACCGGCGATGGCCCGCTGCGGCTGGATATTCCCCGTGACCGGGATGGCAGTTTCTCGCCCATTCTGATTCCCAAGCATGAGCGTCGTTACACAGGTTTCGATGACAAGATCATCGCCATGTATGCCCGAGGCATGACCGTGCGTGAGATCCGTGCTTTTCTCTCTGAGCAATACGGCACAGACGTTTCGCATGACTTCATCAGCTCGGTCACTGACGAGGTAATGGAAGAAATTGGCGCGTGGCAACAGCGACCGCTTGAGCCCATGTATCCGGTCATTTTCTTTGATGCGTTGCGAGTTAAAATTCGCGAAGAAGGCCTTGTCCGTAACAAAGCGATTTATCTGGCGCTGGGTATTTTGCCTGACGGAACGCGCGCGATTCTTGGCATCTGGATCGAAAATACCGAGGGTGCGAAGTTCTGGATGAAGGTTTTCAACGACCTCAAAACTCGCGGCGTTGAAGATGTACTGATTGCCGTGACAGATGGGCTCAAAGGCATGCCGGAAGCCCTTGGCGCGGTCTTTCCAGCCACAACACTGCAAACCTGCATCGTTCATCTGATCCGCAACAGCCTTGATTACGTGGCTTGGGATAAGCGTCGCGAACTGGCCAAGGCGCTTAAACCGATCTATCAAGCAGTCACCGCCGAAGCGGCTGAGCAGGCGCTGGATGCGTTCGAAACCGGGCCTTGGGGCAAGCAATATCCGACAGTAGTGGCGGCTTGGCGGCGGGCCTGGGATCGAGTAATTCCATTTTTCGTTTTCCCGCCAGCGATCCGAAAAGTGATCTACACAACCAACGCTATCGAGAGCATCAATGCTCAGCTACGAAAGATCATCAAGACTCGCGGCCACTTCCCGACCGACGATGCGGCCACCAAACTGATCTGGCTCGGGCTGCGCAATATCACTGCAAACTGGGGCTCTGCAGCCCATGATTGGAAGAGTGCGATGAATCAATTTGCGATTCTGTACGGAGATCGATTTATCAGGCCGACCTGGTAAAAGCACGGCCTGCCTAACGGCAGGCCGTTACCGGCCCGCACACAAAAAATCTGACAGTCTC
>NZ_JQGJ02000054.1 GCF_000802155.2 Pseudomonas frederiksbergensis | reverse complement strand
GGTCACCCTTGGCCTTGGCCTGCTCATCCGCACTGATAAACACCCCCTTGCCACCGCGAATCGCCCCCCAGCCATCGGTGCGCAACTCAAACCCTTCGCCACGCTTGTTCCGCTCGGCATCCACCAGGTGCCCCAGGTTCAGCTGGCTCTTGCCGCTGTGTTCGGTGCTGAGCTTGATGTGTTCCTGCCCGCGGGTGTCGTCCAGGCGCAGTTTGTTGTTGGTCGGGGTGCGCAGGACGTTGCGGCGTTCGTTGCGGGCGGTGACCGGGTCCGGGTGGCGGTCATCGTGCAGGGCGTGGGCGATGTACGGGCGGTCGGGGTCGCCGTGCTCGAAGGCGATCGCCACTTCGGTGCCGGCCTGCAGCGGGAAGTGCAGGCCGTGGGTGTCGCCGCCGTAGGGCCGGGCCAGGCGCAGCCAGGCGCTTTCGCGGCCGGCTTGCCAGGTGTCGCGGTCGAACAGGAAGCGCACTTTGTAGCGGCCTTCGAAGTCGAGGTCGGCGTACGGCGGGTTGACTTCCGGGTGGCTGACGCGGGCGGGGATGGTGCCGCTCATGCGCGGCTTGGGCAGCAGCGCCGGGCGAAAGCACACGGTTTCCGAATAGGGGATGGCCTGGAACGTGGCGATGAAGCTGCGGTCGCGGGCCGCTTCGGTACGCAGGCTGACGATCACCGCGCCGGGCTCGAACGCCTTGGGTGCGCCGCCGGTGATTTCGAGCCGCTGCGCCGTGGCCAGGGTGGCGCTGCTGGTGGTGCCGCTGAGGCGGGTCTGGTCGTTGAGGTAGCGTTCGTGGTGCAGGCGGGCGTAGAAGAAACCGCTTTCGCTTTGCAGGTCTTCGTCCAGGGCGTAGCGCTCGCCCAGCACCGTGTAGGGCTCGGCGTAGTGATAGGCCTCGCCGTAAGTGCCCTTGGCGCCCCGGGTGTGGTCGACTTCGCCGTCCAAAAAGGCATAGGCCTCGCGGTGATGGTAGGCGCGAAAGTTGATGTTTTGTTCCACCACCTGGTGGGCGGTCTGCAGGTTCCAGACCGCGTCCTGCCCATCGGCGGTCAAGCCGGATGGCGGGCGACACGGCAACTTGATGCCGCGCTGGTAGTGCCGCTGGTCGTCGTGAAATTCCACCACGTCGATGTGCAGGCGATCGTCGCTGGTGATGCGATACCAGATGCCGACCTCGGCCAGCAGGCGCTCGATGAAGGCCAGGTCGCTCTCGTCGTATTGCATGACCTGTTCACGCCGGGGGTACTGGCGCACCAGGTTGAAATAGAACTCCTCGCCCAGGTAAGCGTGGCGCTTGCGCATGATCTGCTCGACGATTTCCGGCACCGACTGGTACTGGTAGATCCGAAACTGCTTGCCGCGCCCGAGCAGCGCGAAACGTGGTTGCAGGGTGATTTCGTAGCGGGCTTCGTCGTTGGAGCCGGACAGTCGCTTGAAGTCTGTAACGATGCCGTGGAAGGAACGCAGCGGTTTGATCACCGGCGGCGTGAAGCCCTTGGGTGTCGGCGGTGGCGGCACGGGGTACAGGTCGAAATAACCCCAGCGGTTGAGCAGGTCGGTGGCCGCCAGGTCGCGCTCGGTGCAGGTGAATTCGATGCGGTAGAGGTAAGGACGACTCAGGTGCTCTTCGCCGACGAAGGCCAGGACGTCGAGATGGGCGTTGAGTTTGGACACTCGCAGGGTGTGGCGGCTGTGGTCGAAGAAGGTCGGG
>NZ_JQGJ02000053.1 GCF_000802155.2 Pseudomonas frederiksbergensis | reverse complement strand
GCGAGTGCGATCCATAAACCCCACCTACCGTCGGAGGCGCTTCCCGGTTACCGTGGCATTTCTGGCGAACAATTCCACGGCAGCAACGCTTCGTAGTCTTCAACAGACGACGCCTGCGGCAGCCGCTCAAGCACGTGGCGCAGCCACGTATAGGGCTCTTGGCCGTTGACCTTCGCGGTCTCAACCAAGCTGTAGATCTGTGCACTGGCGGTGGCGCCTTTGGGCGTGTCGCTGAAAAGCCACGCCTTGCGCCCGATCACAAACGGCTTTATCGCTCTTTCGGCGGCATTGTTGTCGATCGGTAAAAAACCTGCCTCAAGGTAACGCGCCAACCGACTCCAGTTGTTCGCCAGATAACCAACTGCCTTGCCCAGCACGCTTTGCGGCGTCACCTGGGACTGAGTTTTATCCAGCCAGCTTTTCAACTGCGCCAGGATCGGCAGACTCCTTTCCTGACGACCGATAAACCGCTGCTCATCGCTGCCATCTTTTAGTTCACGCTCGATGCCGTACAGTTTATTGATCATCGTCAGCGCGATATCGGCACGCCCGGTCTTGCCCTTGGGTTGCACTTTTTGTGCTTCGACAAATTTGCGCCGGGCATGGGCCATACACGCCAGCCGCTCTACGCCCGGTTGCAACGCCAGCGCGTTATAGCCTGCATAATCGTCGGTCATCACATAGCCGCGATAACTTTCCAGCAGGCGCAACGGCACTTCCTGCGCACGGCTGGACGTGTAGTCAAACAGCACGACTTTTCTGTCCGGCGGCCCACTGGCCTGCACCCACATCCAGGATTGGCTGGTCGGGTCTCGATCTGGTTCTTTAAGTACCTGAACGCGGGTTTCATCACAGTGGATGACCGGGCTTTCCAGCAACCGGTCGCGCATCAGATTTAACAGCGGCTGCAGATGCTCGCCGCATTGGATAATCCAACGGGCCAGTGTTTGGCGCGGGATGTCTATGCCATGCCGGCTTAGCACCGTTTCAAAACGGTGCAGCGGCAAGCCGTCGACGTACTTGGTGGTCAGCAGCATGGCCAACACGCTGGGGCTGGCCATGCTCTTTTCGATCAACTGCGCAGGCTTGTCGGCTGTGACCGGTGCCGACTCACAGCTACGACAGCCGTAGACTTTGCGGATGTGTTTGATCACGCGGATTTGCATCGGCACGATATCCAGCTGCTCGCTGGATTCTTCGCCGATCACATGTTTACGGCAACCGCAGGCACAGGTCAGCTCGTGTTCGGGCAGGTCATGGATGACTTCGATGCGCGGCAGATCAGCCGACAACGGCTTGCGCTTACCGCGACGTTTGACCGGAGCAACGACCTCTTCATCAGCGTCGCCGACCGCAGGCATCAGCTCGCTTTCAGGCTCGTTGAACAGCGCCAGTTGCGGCGTATTGGGCTCGACCGTCTGCTCGGATTTACGACCGAATATACGGTCACGCAACAGCTTGATCTGTTCTTTCAGATCGACGATGTGGGTGGCGTAGGCTTCTTTGACTTCCTGGGCATCAAGCAGCATCTGCTTGAGCAATATGGGGTCGTCAGGGAGGTCTTCAGGCATCAATTTCATGCCCCGGATTATACCCGTCAGGCAACAAATCTTGGAGTCAAAACCTTATGCGGGCGGTTGCGCCATAGATCAAATCCGTCCAGTAACCAGTTCAACTCTTGCACGGTCAGCACGATGGCCTCATCGAGTTCATCGGGTGAAGTTTTGAAACGCTCGGACTCCAGGCGCTTGAGCCAAAGACAAAAGCCGTTGCGCTCCCAATACAGCACTTTGACTCGGTTGCGGTGGCGATTCAGAAAAACGAAAAGTACGGGGTCAAACACCGCCACTTTAATATCGAGTTCGACCAGAGCAGCCAAGCCGTCGATGGATTTTCTAAAGTCGACGGGTTTCGGGTAGAGGTACACTTTTTCAACGCTGGCGTCGGGACGCATCATGGTGAGCGGCTCCTGAGAGGAAATCGGGGGCTCAGCATCGGCTGTCAGCTATTCGCTTGGAATGTGGGGTTCGTGGAGCGGTTA
>NZ_JQGJ02000052.1 GCF_000802155.2 Pseudomonas frederiksbergensis | reverse complement strand
CGTCGTGGCCTTGCGCCGCGGAGAGCCGATCAACGCCCTCTGGATCGTCGTCGCAGCCGTGGCCATCTACCTGGTCGCCTACCGCTACTACAGCCTTTTCATCGCCAACAACGTGATGCAACTCGATGCGCGCCGGGCCACGCCTGCCGTGCTCAACAACGATGGCCTGGACTACGTCCCGACCAACAAACACATCCTTTTCGGCCACCACTTCGCGGCCATTGCCGGCGCGGGGCCGCTGGTCGGGCCGGTGCTGGCGGCGCAGATGGGCTACCTGCCCGGCACGCTCTGGCTGATCGCCGGCGTGGTGCTGGCCGGTGCGGTGCAGGACTTCATGGTCCTGTTCCTCTCAACGCGCCGCAACGGTCGCTCCTTGGGCGACATGGTGCGCGAGGAAATGGGCCGCATCCCTGGCACCATCGCGCTGTTCGGCTGCTTCCTGATCATGATCATCATCCTCGCGGTGCTGGCGCTGATCGTGGTCAAGGCCCTGGCCGAGAGCCCGTGGGGCATCTTCACGGTGATGGCGACCATCCCGATCGCGATGTTCATGGGCATCTACATGCGCTACATCCGCCCGGGCCGCATCGGTGAGATCTCGATCATCGGCGTGCTGTTGCTGCTGGGTTCGATCTGGCTGGGCGGGCAGATCGCCGCCGATCCGGTCTGGGCCAAGGCCTTCACCTTCACCGGGATCCAGATCACCTGGATGTTGATCGGCTACGGTTTTGTCGCGGCGGTGCTGCCGGTGTGGCTGATCCTGGCGCCACGGGACTACCTGTCGACCTTCCTCAAGATCGGCACCATCGTCGCCCTGGCGATCGGCATCCTGGTCACCATGCCCGAGCTGAAAATGCCGGCATTGACCCAATTCACCGACGGCACCGGGCCGGTGTGGAAGGGCGGCTTGTTCCCGTTCCTGTTCATCACCATCGCCTGCGGCGCGGTCTCGGGTTTCCACGCACTGATCTCCTCGGGCACCACGCCCAAGCTGCTGGATAACGAAACCAACGCCCGCTACATCGGTTACGGTGGCATGCTGATGGAGTCCTTCGTGGCGATCATGGCCATGGTCGCCGCCTCGGTGATCGAGCCGGGCGTGTACTTCGCCATGAACAGCCCGGCGGCGATCGTCGGCACCGACGTGGTGGCCGTGGCCCAGACCGTCAGCAGTTGGGGCTTTGCAATCACCCCCGACGCGCTGCAAGCAGTGGCCAAGGATATCGGCGAGACCACCATCCTGGCCCGTGCCGGCGGTGCGCCGACCCTGGCGGTCGGTATCGCGCAGATCCTGCACTCGGTGCTGCCGGGTGAAAACACCATGGCGTTCTGGTACCACTTCGCGATCCTGTTCGAAGCGCTGTTCATCCTCACCGCGGTGGACGCTGGCACCCGTGCCGGGCGGTTCATGCTGCAGGACCTGCTCGGCTCGTTCGTGCCGGCCCTCAAGCGCACCGAATCCTGGACCGCCAACCTGATCGCCACCGCCGGCTGCGTCGCGCTGTGGGGCTATTTGCTGTACCAGGGCGTGATCGATCCGCTGGGCGGCATCAACACCTTGTGGCCGCTGTTCGGCATCTCCAACCAGATGCTGGCCGGTATCGCCCTGATGCTCGCCACCGTGGTGCTGATCAAGATGAAGCGCCAGCGCTACGTCTGGGTCACGCTGCTGCCGGCGAGCTGGCTGCTGATCTGCACCACCACCGCGGGCCTGATCAAGCTGTTCGACGCCAACCCGGCGATCGGCTTCCTGGCCCTGGCGCGCAAATACAACGATGCCCTGGCCGCCGGCCAGATCCTGGCCCCGGCCAAGAGCATCGAGCAGATGCAGCACGTGGTGTTCAACGCCTACACCAACGCAACGCTGACGGTGTTGTTCCTGTTCGTGGTCTTCAGCATCCTGTTCTACGCGCTCAAGGTCGGCATCGCCGCCTGGGGCACGAAAGAGCGCACGGACAAAGAAGCGCCATTCCAGGCCCTGCCGGACGCTTGATAGAGGATTGCAACGATGTTCAATGACTTGAGTCGCCTCGGTAAATACCTCGGTCAGGCCGCGCGCCTGATGGTCGGCATGCCCGACTACGACAATTATGTCGAGCACATGCAAACCAAGCACCCGGACAAGCCGCTGATGGACTACGAGGCGTTCTTCCG
>NZ_JQGJ02000051.1 GCF_000802155.2 Pseudomonas frederiksbergensis | reverse complement strand
CCGTTTCCGACTCATCGAAGCGACCAACGCCGCCGGCGAAAGCGAACGCTACGACTACGACGACCAGCACGTCATCCTCCAGCGGCAACTGGCCGGCGGGGCGAGTTTTTATTGGGAGTGGCAAGGCCTCGGCGCGGCGGCCCGCTGCGTGCGGCACTGGGCGTCGTTCGCGCAAATGGACAGTCGCTACACCTGGGGCGAGGACGGCAGCGTCACCGTCCATAACCTCGATGGCAGCGAGGAAGTCTACGTCCACGATGACCGCGCGCGACTGGTGCGCCAAGTCGATCCCGCCGGCGGTGAACACCTCAAGGCCTATGACGAACAGGGCCGGCTGATCGCCGAGCAAGACCCGCTCGGTGCCGTCACCGAATACCGCTATGACGAAGTCGGACGGCTGGTGGCGCTGATTCCGCCTGAAGATGAACCGACGTCCTACGAATACCGCAACGGTTTCCTGCATGCTCGGCAACGCGGCAAAGCCGTGTGGACCTACCGCCGCAATGAGCAGGGCGACGTCATCGAGGCCATCGACCCGGACGGCCAAAGCACCTGGTACCACTACGACGGCCAAGGGCAACTGAAAACCATCAGCTACCCGGACGCCAGCGCCCATTATTTTGTGCGCAACCACCTGGGCCAGTTGACGGAAGAAACCCTGCCCGATGGCAGCCAGCGGTGTTTTTCCTACGATGCCCTGGGGCGTTTGCTGACCCGCCAGGACGAACACGGCGCCATCACCCACTACCAATGGGATGCCGTGGGCCGCTTGCTGCAAACCACCTTGCCCAGCGGCGCGACCCGCGCCTGGAGCTACAACGCCTATGGCAAGGTCATCGCCGAGCGGGACGAACTGGGCCGCACCACCCGCTACGAATACGCCGACGACCTGCACCTGATCAGCCGCCGCCTCAACCCCGACGGCAGCGAGCTGAAATATCGCTACGACTCGGCGCGGCTGTTGCTGACGGACATCGAGAACGAATCCGGCGAAAAATATCATCTGGACTACACGCCCAACGGACTGATCCGACAGGAAACCGGCTTCGACGGCCAGCGCACCGGTTATGCCTACGACCTCAACGGCCACCTGCTGGAAAAAACCGAGTTCGGCGCCGACGGCAGCCAACTGATCACAGCCTATCAGCGCGACAGCGCCGGTCGCCTGCTGCGCAAGACCCTGCCGGACGGCACAGCAGTCGATTACCGCTACGACGGCCTCGGCCGCTTGGTCAGCGTCGACGACGGTCATTGGCCGCTGGCCTACGAATACGACGCCCAAGACCGCCTCGTCGCCGAACACCAAGGCTGGGCCACCCTGCGTTATCGCTACGACAGCGTTGGTCGCTTGATCCACTGCCGCCTGCCCGACCGCAGCACCCTCGACTACCGCCATGCCCGCGGCGGCGCGCTGATCGCCATCGACCTCAACGGCACCTGCCTGACCGAGCATCGTTTCAAGGGCGGCCGCGAAACCCAACGCCAGCAGGGCCTGCTGCTCAGCGACTACCGCTACGACGAACAGGGCCGCCTCAAGGCCCAGACCGTCTGGCAAACCCAGCAGCACCAACTGTTCTGGCGCGATTACTCCTACAGCGCCAACGGCAACCTCGCCGCGCTTTCTGACAATCGAAACCGCCGCAGCTACCAATACGACGCCCAAGATCGCCTGCTCCGCATCGACTATGCCCACAGCCAAGGCCCCGAACGCTTCGCCCACGACCCGGCCGGCAACCTCTTGCTGCAAGACCGCCCTGGCCCGACCACCCTCAAGGCCAATCGCCTGCTCATGGAGGGCGACCGCCACTACGACTACGACGCCTACGCCAACCTCATCCGCGAACGCCGCGGCAAAGCCCAATGCCTCGTCACCCACTACCGCTACGACAGCCAACACCGCCTCATCGGCGTCACCAGCCCGGACGGCAGCGAAACGTCCTACCGCTACGACGCCTTCGGCCGACGCATCGAAAAAACCGTGGCGGACCAGACCACGGAATTTATCTGGCAAGGCGACCAAGTC
The DNA here is from genome assembly GCF_000802155.2 of Pseudomonas frederiksbergensis. Lineage (GTDB taxonomy): Bacteria > Pseudomonadota > Gammaproteobacteria > Pseudomonadales > Pseudomonadaceae > Aquipseudomonas > Aquipseudomonas frederiksbergensis_A. Next base: position 362 of record NZ_JQGJ02000051.1, on the reverse strand, counting down.
ATCGCCGAAAGCAGCGATCGCCACTACCAAAGCTACGTCTACGAACCCGGCACCTTCCGCCCCCTCGCCCTGCTCGAAGGCCAAGGCCCGGACAACGCCACGCCGTTCCACTACCACAACGACCACCTCGGCACGCCGCAGGAACTGACCAGCCACCAGGGCGAAATCGTCTGGGCCGCCCGCTACAACGGCTACGGCAAACTCACCGAACTGCGCCACGGCGACGGCAAACGCCTGGAACAACCGCTGCGCTTCCAAGGCCAATACCACGACCGGGAAAGCGGCCTGCACTACAACCGGCACCGGTACTACAATCCGGAGACGGGGCGGTACCTGACGCTGGACCCGAGCAAGCTCAAGGG
>NZ_JQGJ02000050.1 GCF_000802155.2 Pseudomonas frederiksbergensis | reverse complement strand
GCCTGCAGGAAAGTCATTTTGTGTTTCTATGCAACGGTCCTGTGCATGGCTATCATGCGGGCCTCATTATTAGGGCGCAGTCTCCATGCTCACGTTGCTAAAACTTCTGAAGGATGGTCGTTTCCATTCAGGCCAGGCGCTCGGTGCTGGGTTGGGCATCAGTCGCAGTGCTGTGTGGAAGCAGTTGCAGCATCTGGAGGCAGAATTGGGATTATCTGTTCATAAGGTCCGAGGCAGGGGATATCAGCTGGCTAGGCCGCTATCGCTCCTGGATGCTGCAGAGATCTGCGCAAAAGAAGGGCTTGCATGGCCTGTTTATATTCATGACTCCATCGACTCTACCAATGCTGAAGCGTTGCGCTCTATAGAGCGCGGAGCGGAGGCGCCTTTCCTGGTCTTGGCTGAGCGCCAGACCGCAGGGCGGGGTCGTCGTGGCCGAAAATGGGTCAGCCCGTTTGCCGACAACCTCTACTACAGTCTGGTCTTGCGTATTGATGGCGGCATGCGGCAAATCGAAGGGCTCAGCCTCGTCGTCGGTCTTGCTGTCATGCATGCGCTTCGTGATTTTGGTATCACGCGGGCGGGGCTGAAGTGGCCTAACGATGTTTTGGTAGGTGATAAGAAAATTGCCGGTATCTTGCTCGAATTGGTAGGTGATCCGGCGGATGTCTGTCATGTCGTCCTGGGTGTCGGGATCAATGTAAATATGCAATCGACTGATGAAGTTGATCAGCAATGGACATCCATGAACTTGGAGGCCGGGCGGGTATTTGATCGTAACGATCTCGTGGCGCATATGAGCACCAAGCTCCAGCAGTATCTGGAATTGCACCGCGCGTCGGGATTTGCGGCGATCCAGCTTGAATGGGAAAAATATCATTTATGGCAGGGTCGTGCCGTTTCGCTAATCGCAGGTGTTAACCAGGTTGATGGCGTTGTAATGGGAATCGACCGCCAGGGAGCGCTGCGTTTGAAGGTGGATGGTGTGGAAAGGTTCTTTAGCGGCGGTGAGCTCAGTTTGAGGTTGCGTGATGATTCTTGAGCTCGACTGCGGAAACAGCTTCATCAAATGGCGCGTCCTTCGCTCCGATGGCGTAACACCTGTGGAAGGTGGAGTGGTTGGTTCCGATGATGATCTGCTGGCCAGTCTGAATGACGGCCAGAAATTCCAGTTGAATAAGTGCCGGCTGGTCAGTGTCAGGACGCTCGAGGAAACCGACTCGTTAGTCTCGTCCCTGGTGAAGGCTTTCGGGGTGTCTGTGGTTCGTGCCGTGCCGGCTCGAGAGATGGCGGGCGTCACAAACGGCTATGAGGAATACGAACGGTTAGGTCTTGATCGCTGGCTTGCCATGCTTGGGGGCTTCCACCTCGCTTCCGGCGCATGCCTGGTGCTCGATTTCGGTACGGCCGTTACAGCAGACTTTGTTGGGGCGGACGGTAAGCATCTCGGGGGCTTCATCTGTCCAGGCATGCCTTTGATGCGTAACCAGTTGCGTACCCACACTCGGCGAATTCGCTACGACGATACCGCCGCTGAGCGAGCCCACGAAAGCCTTGCTCCAGGTAGAGCGACTGTCGAAGCGGTTGAGCGCGGTTGTATGCTGATGCTCAGGGGCTTTGTCCTGACCCAGCTCGAATTGGCGCGGCAATATTGGGGAGAAAGCTTCGAAGTATTCTTGACGGGAGGGGACGCCAACTTGGTTGCTGGGGTTGTTCCGAATGCCAAGGTTGCGCCTGACCTGGTTTTTGTTGGTTTGGCCATGGCTTGTCCTTTGTCTTGAGGTTTCTATGCGGTGGTTGTTTCTTTTATTGTTGGTTCTGAATGGCTTCTACTATGTCTGGCATCAGCAGGAGGCCCCCCTGCGCGCCAAGGATGTCACGCCCCTGAGCTTGTATCGCGGCGCGCAGCAAGACATCCATCTTCTGAGTGAAACGGCGGATTCGCTTGTCAGGCGTGACTTTGGCAAGTCCGGTGAGGCGCGCAAGAATTGTAACTATCTTGGCGGCTTTGCTAGTCCGGAGCCGGCCAGGCAGTTGGAGCAGCGATTGCTTTCGTTGGGGGTGATGGGTCGTACTTCGACGTTGAGTGCCGAGGGGGTTCCTGAGGTCGAAGGATTTTGGGTCCGGGTCCTTCCTGAAAGCGCGGTAAAGGTCAATGAAGGACTGGTCCAAAACCTTTCTAAAGAATTCAATGAGTTAAAACACAAAATAATGCCTTGCGAAGGGGTTGCGCCTGCTGGGTAGTTTGCATAGAATGGCGCCCGCTTCGCAGCGAAGACCTTTAATGGTTGTCAGTGCGAAGCGAGGTCAACGCAGCTAACCTCAGGTTTTTAATGAGAAAATGCTTGACAGAAGGCTGGCATGATATAGAATGCCGGCTCGCTTAGGAGGGGTTCCCGAGCGGCCAAAGGGATCAGACTGTAAATCTGACGTCTACGACTTCGAAGGTTCGAATCCTTCCCCCTCCACCATTTTTAGCGTGAGCTGCAAGCTCCGCGGGTATAGTTTAGTGGTAGAACCTCAGCCTTCCAAGCTGATGATGCGGGTTCGATTCCCGCTACCCGCTCCAAGTTTGCAGGTTGTGCAAAGTGTTTCGCTCTTGTAGCTCAGTTGGTAGAGCACACCCTTGGTAAGGGTGAGGTCAGCGGTTCAAATCCGCTCAAGAGCTCCATATTACAAGGCAGATATGAAAATATCTGCCTTTGTTTTAATGGCTTGTGTGACTTGCTAAATTCTTCTCCTAGGGGTGATTTCGATGGCTAAGGAAAAGTTCGAACGTAATAAGCCGCACGTCAACGTTGGCACCATCGGTCACGTCGACCACGGTAAAACCACGCTGACCGCTGCTCTGACCCGTGTCTGCTCCGAAGTTTTCGGTTCGGCCAAGGTTGACTTCGACAAGATCGACAGCGCCCCGGAAGAAAAAGCTCGCGGTATCACCATCAACACCGCTCACGTC
>NZ_JQGJ02000049.1 GCF_000802155.2 Pseudomonas frederiksbergensis | reverse complement strand
TCACATACGGAGGCGTTTGTGGAGCCAACCGAAAGCCCGGTCTAGATCGGGCTTTTTTAGGGTTATCGGGTTTTCGTGTTGTTGCAGGCAAAGCGCAGCCTTAAATCATATTGGTATTAGCTTCGGCTTTGCGTGTTGTTATAATGAGGTTTCCAGGCTCATTGGAGAACGAAATGGAACAGCTGAGAAAATGCGAACAGGGTCAAACCGCTCATGATAATGCCGTACAGAAGCACCCAGCCGAGAGCGAGCTTGAGGCGGCCGGACTCGGCTATCCGTTGTCGAAGGAGCAAGCTGTGCTGTTCTGGCATCAGGGCTTTCATCCAGATCAGCAGAGACCGGTGGCGCACCGCCTCATCAATGCCGAGGGCGAAGTGATGACCGACTGGCATGATGGTCCGCCGCCGGACCACTTCATAGATCTGTGTGGCGTTGCAATGGCTGGCACTCGCGTGGAGTTGGCCTATGCCACATTACCGCCTGCTAGGGACGAATTGATCATCGCGGCCGAGGCAATAGAGCGCGTCGTTCACTATGTGGTGAGCAAAGCTGACCAGGACGTGCTGCGGCTAATTGCTCAGGAGAAGCGTAGGGAAGCCCTGGCAGACAAGATCGGCCATGGGCAAGCCAGTGGCTGAATCGCTCTCGCTGCTGCATCCACTGAAAATTGAGATCGTGGAATTCCTGGAGGATGAACACGATCTGCAATTCAAGGTTGAGTTTCCGGCTCCAGAGTTCTGCACCGCCTGTGGCGCTATTGGCCAGTCGATCCGCTTTTCTAAGAAGCTGACCAAGTACGTTGACCTGCCAATCAGGGGCAAGCGCACGGTGCTCTGGGGTATGCGTCGGCGCTACAAGTGCAAGACCTGTGGCAAGGTCTTCTCGCCGGCCCTGCTGGACTTCGACGAGAAGCACCGCATGACGAAGCGCTGCCATGCCTACGTAATCAAGCACGCCATGACCAGCACGAACTCAGCGGTAGCCCGCGATCTTGGCGTTGATGAGTCGGTGGTGCGCCGGGCTTTGCGCGACTACTGCGCCGAGCAGGAGGCGGGCTACAGGCCAATGCTTCCGCGTGTTCTTGGGATTGACGAACTGCTTGTTGGTGGCGAGTACCGGTGCGTCCTGATCAACCTGGAAGAAAGGACGATCATCGACGTTCTGCCCAACCGCAAGAAGATCGTGATCCACAACTACATCTCCAATATGCGCGGCCGTGACAGGGTCCAGATCGTTTGCCAGGACATGTTCCACCCATACAAAGACGTGTCGCTAGAGCTGTTCCCTAACGCCACAGTCATCGTCGATAAGTTCCACGTTGTCCGGTACGCCAACGATGCGATGGACCAGATACGAAAGAGGGTCAAGCGAGGCCTCACTGTTCCGCAAAAGCGCACCCTGAAAGGCGACCGCAAGCTAATGCTGATGCGCCGACGTGACCTGGATGTTTGGGCGCACCTTAAGATCAAGACGTGGTTCGATCAGTTCCCCGAGCTAGGCACCGCCTACAACCTCAAGGAGGGCTTTTACAACATCTGGAATAGCAAGACCCATCATGCAGCCAGGCAAGCCTATGACGAGTGGCGGCGGCGTATCCCTGTAGAGCAGGAGAAGGACTGGAGAGTCGTCACAACCATGATGACCAACTGGGGCGAGTACATTTTCAACTACTTCAAGTTCATCCCCCAGCGGTACACAAACGCGCTAACCGAGTCGATCAACCGCTACCTACGGGATGTGAACCGTAACGCGCGCGGGCTGAGCTTCGAGATGTTCCGCGCCAAGATCATGTTCACCCTGGAGCACAAAGTGAAGCCGCCTGAGACCAAGCGGCTAGCGCCGTTCCTGGCCAGGGAAATCATGGCGGTCGAGCCAATCGAGGACGAGCTGGTGGATTACGGCGTTCCGATTTTCAGCATCTTGCAGCTGTACTCAGAACCAGAAACGGGAGCTTTCCAAGAGGAAGGCTAACAACACAACCAACCACCTCACCTAGGGGTATTCAGAAAGGGCCTAACAACACTCTTTCCCGAATACCCCTTTTTTATGCGTGCACACCGAGGGTCCAGCCATGCATCCATCATTTCAAGAGCGCATCGACGAACTCGGTGTGCTGCTCCAGAAAACCCATGCGGCGCGCATCGAGTTCTTCGAACGAGTCGACCAGGCCATGCCACCAAAGAAGGTTCGTTTTCAGGTGAAGGCTGTCGGGGAGGCGTATCACATCGTCGACCTTACCAGCGGCAAGACCAAGGCGTTTCGGTGGACTTACAAGGCTGCAATGGATATCGCCATGCAGTTCGAAGAGAAGGCCAACCGGCCGGCGGGAGGTGTCCAGTGATCGGCGTGCCAATGCCCAACCCGCGGGACGCGATCATCGAGGACCTGAACCAGAAGCTGGACCAGTTCTTCGGTGCCGGGAACAAAGTCGAGCTGATCGACAGCGGTGTCAGCGGCGACTGTGGCGGCCCAATCAAGAGCACCCGCAGCGAGAAGCTGCGTGCTGCACGCGACAAGGATGCGCCGCAGTTGCAGGCCCTGGCCAAGGCCGGCAATACCATCGGCGAGGCCGCCAAGGAAATGGACATGGACCTGAAGCGCGCCAAGCTGATCGCCCGAGAAAATGGGATCAAGTTCCCAGGGCCACGATGAGGCGGATCAACAACCAGGTGCGCCAGCGCCGAAGGCAAGCATGGCTGGACCTGCCAGCCAGCGGAATCGAAGGAGTAGCCCATGGCGAAGAGCGCAACCGAACGCAAGCGGGAACAGCGCGAGCGGGACAAGCTGAGCGCAAAGGAAAGGGAGGCCGCCCTGCTGTCACGACAGATCGTCACGAAGCTCTATCACAACGATGACGCGGCACTGAAACGAGTCATGGCCAGGTGCGGTATCGATGAAGAGCAGGATCTGATTTCCCGATTCATTCGCGGCGCCGACCGCATGACCGACGAGCAGCTGGAAGAACATATTCGCCTTTCGTGACTCGTCATCGTGACACACCCCTACCCCACGCTGCGCATCCGGTCCACGGAGGGCGGCGCCATCCTGAGGAATATCCATGAAGCCCGAAATGATTACCCTGAAGCACGGCGACGCCACGATCAAGATGCCGGCGGCGTCCCTTGCCAAGATTGCTCTCGCGAGCACGTTTGCCATCGTGTTCCCGCAGGCTGCGAATGTCGCTCCGGTGGCGCCCACCACCATCCCTGCCTTGGGTGAATACTGGCCCGGCCAGGGCGGCATCAACGGTGGCCTGGTTGCTGCCCGGGGCGATGTACCGGCGCACTACCTGATCTTCGCTGCAAAGGACGCTGGGAGCTTTGAATGGGGCGGTCGCGGCATTGAAGTGAATGGTCTCAGCAAGACCGACGGCTACACCAACACCCAGGTTCTGATCGGTAAGGACGACGAGCGCAAGTATCCCGCCGCCGACGCGTGCGCCGAGTACCAGGCTGATGGTCACCGTGACTTCTACCTGCCTGCCGCCTCCGAGCTGTACCAGGGCTGGCTGAACTGCCCTGAGGTGTTCGCCCAGGACACCTACTACTGGTCGAGTTCGCAGCGCTCCGCC
>NZ_JQGJ02000048.1 GCF_000802155.2 Pseudomonas frederiksbergensis | reverse complement strand
AGGCTCGCCACGCTTCACCGCACTGTCACGCTTGATCCACTTCGCCAGGCGATAGCACCACCCACTGTCCGAGTCGCGGGTTTCGCTCTTGGCGATGAAGAAACCCTTGAACGAGCCGACCGTTTCATCGGTGACGGCGTCGTATTTCAGGCCCATCAGCTTGAGCTGGCTTTCCAGCTGCTTGGGTTCATAGGTCCACTCGGCGAACATGGAAAAGCGTTGACGGGAATCGGTGCCTCTGAGGGCTTGGCCGTCCTGCTCGGCAACCACATCGGAAATCTCGCGCTGCAGCTGCTGTTCGGTTACTTGATGGTTAATTGACGTATTGGGTGCAGATTCTGCACCCCGTTCTGTCTCAGGCTGCACCCCGTTCTGTTGTGAGTTGCACCCCGTTGCGTCATTTGCACCCCGCTCTGTACGGGGTGCAGTATTTGCACCCCGCATAAGCTGAAGGTCATAAACCACCGGGCGCCGGTCGTGGCGATCGATGTGCACCGCGGCGATCGCCTGGTTTCCCTTCTTGATCAGGCCCGACTCTTCCAGGGCGTCCAGCTTGTAACGGACGGTGCGCTCGGACAGGCCCGTGTCCTGGGCCAGAGTAGATGCCGAGGGGAAGGCCCCAGCACCGTTGGAGCCGGCATAGTTGGCAAGGCACAGCAGCACGTGGCGGGCACTGGAGTCCTTCAGGGTTTGAACGGGCAGCGATAGCGCCCATGACATTGCTTGAACGCTCACAGCGAGGCTCCGATATTCTTTTCGGCCAAGTAGGCAAGGCCTTTGGGGGTGATCATTGGGTCGAACGCGGCGCGCTCGATGCCAGTCTCTCGGTCTGGCTTCAGTGCGGTGACCTTGTGGATCATGTAGCCGGAGGTGATGCGAGGCTGATAAGCGACCCAGCGCCTGGAGCCCTTGCGGCGATAGATCCAGCGGTGCTGTTCGAGCCAGGCGAACAACTTGCAGGGCTGGACCTGCAACTGCTTGGCCGAGTCAGTGATGCAGATCGCCCCGCCGGCGGCGGCTAGGCGCTTGATAGCAGCAACCTTGGGTTCCTGGTCCAGGATCACCAGACGCAACGACTGGTTGTCGCGGGCCTGATCCGCAGCAGCTTGCAACGCCTCGGCGTACGTCGCCGGGATCTGGAACTGTCCAACCTGCGCTTCCAGTTCCTGCCAGCGGTCGATGATCTTGGCCCGCAGCTCGACGCTGTAACCCGAGACCACCACAAGGGTGTCACGCTGGGTCAGCAGGAACTCACGGTAGACTTGGCCGTTCTGCGGGTGGACGTAGGGGGTGTCGTTTGAAGAAACGACACCCTTCGCGACGTATGCCCGGATGGTTTTGAGGACGTTGTCGTGGCTGCTACCGGTGAGTTCGGCAATCTCGCGTGACGACATGGTGTGACACGACACCTTTTGCGATGGTCCCAAAAGTGTCGCGACATGGCGGGTATTGCCGGGAGCGGTGTTGATGTTCATAATGGCCCCACTGTGTTTTACAAGTTGTTGAAAGAGCCGGGTTGCAGCCCGGCTTTTTTGTGCCTGCTATTCAGGCAACCTTCACCGACTGCTCCATCACGTTCAGCTCGTGCCGCACGTGATCGATTTCTTTGCGGATGGCTTGCTTCTCGATCTGGGTCACCCGACCGTCATCGAGCGCGCTGTGCACCGCCAGGGTCAGGTCCGCGATTTCTTTGCCGACATGCATCATCGAAGCGGTTAGCGCTTGCGGCTCGGGGGCTTCCTTCCTGACCAGGTCGAAGCCGAACTGATCAGCCAGGGCAGCAAGCGGACGCATGTCGCCCGTGTGCAGCAAGATCCCGAACAAGTGCTCGATGGTCAGGTGATGGGCGTCGTTGTCCGGGTTCGCGCGCTGCAGGAGGCTGACGTGAGGAACCCCCATTTGCCCGGCCAGAACCTTTGCTTCGTTGTCCAGGACCGCGCTTTGGCAAGCCCGCAGAAATTCGTCCATTCGTAAAACCTCGGTTTTGTTTCAGTGGCTGCGTGCCATCACGCATTGCAAAATGTTTCCTAAGAGCTAAGCGGCGGTCACCGTCGGCTTGGGCTCAGCGCAGAGCTCGCGAGCGGTGATCAAACCGCTGGTAAGTTCTTCAGCTTTGAACGCGGTTTTTGCGCTCATGGAGTACGCACCGGTTACCCAATACGAAACCGCGGCTTGAGTAACCCCCAGCGCTAAAGCTGTTTTGGTTTGCCCGCCAAAGTGGTCGACGAGCCTTTCGATAGGGGTCATAGCGAGCCCTCCTGATAAGCACGCTTATATCGTATGGAGAAGGAGCCTTATTTGCAAGGGCATAAGGGAACTTATAAATTAACGGACATGACGACACTAGCCGAACGCATGAAGCTCGCTCGCAAGCATGCGAACCTGACCCAGAAAGCTCTGGCCGAAAAGGCCGGTGTTGAGCAACCGGTGATCTCCCAACTGGAGACCGGTAAGAATCAGCAGAGCGTCCATCTAGCAAAATTTGCGCACCTTTGTGGGGTCAGCGCCATTTGGCTATCCGACGGCATTGGCTCGATGACCGACAAAGTCACGGGCGAATCGAACGTGAGCATGGCCAAACAACCAGCCGAGCTATATCGCTATCCGGTAATTAGCTGGGTATCCGCAGGGGCGTGGGAAGAAGCCGTCCAGCCATACCCTGACGGCTTCTCAGACCGCTACGAGCTGTCAGACTACGACTCGAAAGGGCCCGCGTTCTGGCTCGAGGTTAAAGGTGACTCAATGACGGCGCCGACTGGTACAAGTGTGCCAGAGGGAATGCTGATCCTGGTCGACACAGAAGCCGACGTAAAGCCTGGGAAGCTGGTGATTGCGAAGCTCCCGGCCAGCAACGAAGCAACGTTTAAGAAGCTGGTAGACGACGGCGGCGTGAGGTATCTCAAGCCCTTGAATCCTGCATATAAAATGGTTGAGCTGGATGAGAACTGTCGAATCATAGGAGTGGCCGTGCGAATGACCGGTAAGCTTTAGCCCTCACCCGATCCCCCAAAGCCCGCCAAGCGCGGGCTTTTTTGCGCCCCCTCATCGATATAGTACAAATGTACTCCTCCCGTCATTGCCGTTTTTCTTAAGATGAAATACTGTTTATCCATACAGTACAAAAAGGAGAACGCCATGAACCTGATCGCCGCTCGCACAACCGTCTCGTCTAAAGCATACGAGCACGTCGGTCGCCGTATCCAAATGATGGTTTCAGACCCGAAGGTGCAAAAACACCAGGCGGTGAGCATCAAGCGACGAGACGATGAGGCACTCGATGCTTGGGATCGGGTGCTCCAAGAGCTGGATGAAACCGATGGAGTAACGGTTGAGCGCCTGGGACAAGATCACGTTCGGATCGGCTGGCGAAGCTACCTAGACTGCTAAACAAGGCCCGCGCAACGCGGGCTTTTTATCGCCTGATGCAAAATTTATAAGTCTACTTATTGACGAGGATGAATAAGCAGGCTTATATTTGTTTCAAGCCGGCGTGATACCGGGCCAGCAGCGAAAGCTGCACCGCTCTTTAACAACCAGCGCAACAAACAACAGACCGCATTGCCTCTACCGGCGACCGGCGAGCAGACAGGCCCGAAAGCCTGCCAACGACAGGAACAACCTGGACGGCTGCTCGATGGTGAAACGCCAGAACCGTGTGAACGACCCGGCATGCAATGCGCCCCGCCCCTTCCGGCGGTAATTGGACGGACAGCATCACTTCTGCACCTTGGCGACAGGGTGCAGCGGGATGGCGAAAGCCTACGGAAATGGGCGAACTACACGTATGAACCCCATATAAAAGTAATGGTGACGTGGAAGTCCGGTGCAAACCCGGGCCCGAGCACCTGGTACTCCCCAGCACCAGGCCGCATCGGAGAGTGATCGAAGCGTGCCCAAGCGGGCTGCAACGCTAGGATCGCAAAGCCCCGTGAATGTCCTGGGCCGGTATGAGCAAGACGGCCAATACCAAAAACGCGGCGGGAAACAAGCAGGGGTAGCGCCCTGGTGTTTCGATCACTCTCCGATGCGGATTAACAGGTGGCCACTGCCTGCCCAGTGAGCGAACAACGGAGGATAACCGCCATGAAATAGCCAACCTAAAGTCCTTCCAACGAAGGCACCCAGCGC
>NZ_JQGJ02000047.1 GCF_000802155.2 Pseudomonas frederiksbergensis | reverse complement strand
ATCGTCCAGCACCTGTTGATACAGGCTGGCCTCGGCGTTGCGCTGGCCCAACTGGTCGAGCAATGCCTGGCGCACCTGCGCCACCAACCGAGGGTCGGCCTCGATGCGCCAGTCGGGGTGCGCGGCCAGTTGCTCGGCGTAGAACTGCCAGACGTTGGCCGCCACCGTTCGCCAGAGCGCGGGGGACACGCCCTCCCGGGTGGGTTCGGCATGGGCAAGCGTCTTGACCAGAAGATCCGCCTCGGCTTTTTCCGGGCGCGCCATCATCAGGTACGCCTTGAGCTGATCATAGGCAACCGCCGAGCGCTCGACGCGCTGGGGACTGCCCGGCGCCAGCTTGACCAACGCCTCCAGCTGCTCGCGCAAGCGTGCCGCCGCCGGATCCCGCACCAAGCGGTTATTGGCCTCGACATAACGCGGCCAGAGCGTTTCGAGCAGCTGTTGGTTGCGGTTCAAGCCAAAGCGCTGATACCAAGGTGCACCGTATACGGCGCGGTGATCCAGGCGCGCCAGCACGTGGACCAGTTCATTGAGCGCCAGCAATTGTGCCTCCGGGGTCGATGCCTGTTGCAACGCCGTCGACACAGCCTGCACCTGGACGATCTGCGCCCGGTTGCTGACGAACGACAGCACCATTCCCGCGCCCCACATCACCGCCAACCCCAGGAACAGCCCGTAGGCGACTCGCGGTGCGCGCCAGCCCAGGCGAGCGCCGACGGCCTTGTCGCGCTGCACGCCATGCCACGCCGGATCCGGCCACCAGAAATGCTCGATCTCGCCACTGTCAGTGGCGCGCAACGGCTGGCTGAACCACACCCCGCGCAGCAGCAACCCAGGGTTGAAACCACTCAACAACGGTGCCAACGCCTGCCGCCAACGGGCGATGCCATTGGCCTGCAAATCCCGGGACAAGCGCAGCAGGAAATCGTGGTGCATCTGCTTCTTGAGCTTCATCTGCGCAATGCCCTGGTGACTCAAAGGCTCGACCAGTTCCTCCAGACAATCCTCCAGCATCGCTGGCGTCACCTTGGCCGGCAACAGACAACCCACCGGCTGGCTTTCGCGACCCTCCTGGGACCATGCGTTCTCGCACACCTGCCACAGGTGCAACGGCAACTGCCGACGTGCCCGCCGCGCCAGCTCCTGCAAATGCCGCAACCCCTTGTCCAGCGCCACGGCATCGGCGCTTTGCTCCGGGGTCAGCGTCCAGACCACGCCATCCAATGCGCGCCCACGACGCAGGCCGAGCCACTGATCCAGCAGTGGGCTTTCCAGCGTTTCCTGGAGGCTGCCGCCCCAAAGCAGCACAGTGCGCTGGCCTTCGAGCCATTTCTTCTTCGCCAGGTGCGGGGCGATGGCGGTGATCTCGGTGGGTTCGCCGACGATGAGCAGGAGGCGGGTTTTGTGGCGCCAGAGGGGGCCGTATAGGTGGCGGAGGTAATTACGCAGTCCGTTCGATGCATCTTCGTTTACCGAGTGGGGTTCGGCCTTATCGACAGCCGGGCCATTGTCCGTCTGATACGTTCGGTAAGCCGAACGTCCCATCACATAGCCTAGAAAATGGAAACCGCCCAGGTACAACGCCGCTAGCAGGGCCATTGCGGATATGCCCAGCAACCAGAGCGCCTGATGGTCGCTGCCAGCCTGAATGCCCAGCCATTGGGGGTAACGCCACACCATGGCGCCCATGATCGCGTTGATCAGCAACAGACCGCTGGCCACCGCCCACACGACTATAAAACTTCGCAGCTGCATTCGAATGTCCTATTCCGATAATGAAGGCGCAGGCGTCAACGCCATGCTCCAAAGCCTGGAGTCAGCGCAACCATTGCCGCTAAAAATAAACTGCGCCCCCGAGCCCACCTGGATGGCTTGCGTCGCCGCGACAATCGCCAGCCATGGCGAGACTTTGCCTGGGTTCCCCAACGCCGCGTCCAAATCACGAAGCCCTTGTGCATGCAGCATCGGTATCGTTAGTTGGTGTGAAACGCTGGTCAGGGCTGCATGACGTTGTGCATTCACACCAGCTAGCCAGACGTGCCGGATCGACTCAGCCTCCAACGGTACCCAGGCAAGCGCCTGCGTTGCGGCATCACCCAATGCGTCGGAACAAGGTTGCCGCTCCTGTTCCGGTCGATGAAGAAACGCGATCGGCGCCAAGATGGTTTGTGCCAGGGGATTGCCCAGGAGCAAACCGGCGACCACTTCCGCCGTGCCTTCCGGTTGTCGCGGCGCAAATTGCAACGCGATGACCAGCAACACGGCCCGCTCATCGAAGCGCTGGTCGAGCCATTGGTCCAACGCATCCAAACCATCGCCTTCGAGGGAGACCGGCACCTGGCGGATGGCCGACGCTTGCCATGCCTGCGCCCATGTCCGATCCCACGCTGGGCCCGACAAGCCGGTATCGCCGGCCAACAACAACGCCAGCGGTGTATGGGGCGGCAGTTGCGCCAAGGTGGGGGCCAGCTCGCCAAGTAACTGTTGCAACGTACGCAGCAACACCGGTTCGAGCTCTTCAGCCGCATCGCCCGGTAGACGGCTGTGGCATGACGACGACGAGGCGAGCCTCGAAGGTTGCATTCTCTGCACCTTGATGCCGCTCTGCAAAGCCTCCAGTTGTACCGCCGGTTCTTCGCCTGGGGCGCGCAAGGCGGTGTGCAGGTCTACATTCAACACCCTTAGAAAACGACGTCCTTGACGGGTTTTCTGGAATAAATCCTCTTCGCGTGCCTGGTCCCAGCCATCGGCCACCGCTCGTTCGCCGAGATACAGCAACGCCCGCCCGAACCCCAGGGCACACCACCCCAGGAAGGGCACACCCAAGGTCAGGCTCCAGAAAATCTCAGGCCTCTGATGTAACGCTTCGGGGGTGAACGACACCATGCCCCCAGCGCCGAGCAGCAAACAAAACGCCAATAACCCGAGCCACCGCCAAGCGCGGGGGCGCGCAGGCCTGGGTGCCAAGGCCGGCACGTCTTCCATTCGGACCGGCATGATCAACGTGCCCTCGCGCCAGGCATCGACGAAATCAGCGCACAACCACAGGCGCAACGATGACCGTCAAAAGCCACCGGCACACCATTGTCTTTGAATGTAGGGTGACCTTCGGCGATGACCGTCCGGCCGTGACCTGGAGTCGGGCAGTCCACTGGATCGCCTACCCGAGCGACCCCGATGCCACCGAATTTCATGACGGTTGAGCCTGATCGGACGGTACCGTCTCCGGTCGTTTTATCGCCGATTCGGATGATGTTTTTCATGTCGTTTTCCTTGTTCAATAAAGCCCGTCCATGGGCAGAGTTCGGTACAGTCCAGTTGACTGATGCCTTTTACGTCTCAACCACAAACTGCGTTTGCTAAGTCATCCGTCAATATCCAGTCCACCATTTCTGGGCCGACTGTCACGCTTTCCCGCGTGCTATTACGACGATGACGATGAGTCACGGGTAATCTCCTGTCCGTCCTGCAACACCAGCCGTGCCGGCTCCACGCCTTTGAAGTCAATCAAATAGCACTGACTGTCGATGATGCAGTTGATCGTTACTCTATCCAGGGAGCAGGTCACGTCAGATTTCAATAGGTCTTTAAATAGCGTCGGACGTTTCAAAGCTCGACACAGCACGGTCGGTGGATGGCCTTCCATGCCGCATGCCTGTCACGCAAAAACCGAAGATCATCCATGGAACATCCACTCAACCTTTTCCGGGCCAACTGTCTCCCGATCCGGGAGCAGGAAACGGCTTTCCCATTTGCGTACGTTTAGTGTTGGCAGGATCTCGCCCTGTTCGAAGCGGCGGATGACGTTGTACGCGCCGGCGATCCAGTAGCCGGTATGCGGGCAGGCCTGGCCGCTGTGGCAGGTCGGTGCGGGTTGGGGGATCGTGATGAACGCAGGTGAGCGGGGCGTGGGCCTGCCGGTGGCGGGTTCGAGACCTTTGGCCTCGGCCAGCTCGCGGATCAGTGCCTCGCTGGGTTTCTGCGGCGGGACATTGGCCAGGCGGGCTTCGAGCCATTGGAGTTTGCCGTCCCACTCGGGCAGTTCGGCGGGTGGCAAGGGGAGAATTTCGTTGATTTCGGGAACGGTGGGGTTGGCGTAGGAATACCTCGCCAGGATTCGCCAGATTGTTTTGTAGCGCTTGGCGCGTTCGAGGTCTTCTTGTTGGCCGAGGTAGTGCAGCTTATCGGTAATGGGATGAGCCCTAAATGCTTCTTCCAACCAACCGGCC
>NZ_JQGJ02000046.1 GCF_000802155.2 Pseudomonas frederiksbergensis | reverse complement strand
CTGTAGCCGGGTAGTCTCGTTCTTGTAAATTTCGATATGTTTCACATGGTCGTCGTATTCGACAAACGGCCCGGTATCGTTCCACTGATGAAACTTGTCGCCATAGGATCCGCAGGCAACGTCACAGCGGTCTATTGAGCCAAGGAATTCAAGACGGTACTCGAAGCTTTCCGTTGTATCTTCCGGCTCCCCGCCAGCAGGCGGCACAGGTTCATCCGGGCACATCTTGCACTCGTTCACTCCGTCGCCAGGGCAGCGAACGCCAGCAGGCGTGTTGCAGATTGGCTTACTCATGGCTCACAGCCTCGGCGGTTGGTTGGAGGGCGGCCAGTATCTTGGCGCAAAGCTGGTCCCAGCCGTCATTGCTCGGGATTGCCCCGAAAGCATGCTCAAGCAGGTTCTCCAGCTCATCAACCCGCTGGTCCTGCACTGTGAGGCGCTGCTGTAGGGCCAGGTTCTCGGCGGACACGCGGTCGAAGTCATCGGCGAAAACAGCTTCAGCCGTTGAATGGTTGGAAAATCCCACCGAAAAACGCTTCACGCTTTCCATACACCCTCCTGGGGCTTAACGCTGAATTTGTAGGCTGCGATTGGAACTGCAGCATTGAGAACCAGAACGCCGATCAGAAGCCAGATCATCACAACCTCCGGCCTTTGTAGGCGACAGGCATAAACAGAAAGTTGCCGCGATCATCCTGGATGACCGTCCACTCTTTATGGGTCAGGCGGGCCATGAGCTCGCTGAATCGGTATTGGCGGATCACGATGATTTGCCTTGCCGGGGCATGCCCGGGCGGTTCTGATGAACGGTTGACCGCAATTAATTGCGGATTTACTTGGAAAAAGATTCCAGTTCGTAGCAGGATCAATCCGAACTAAGCGACGAGAAAGCGGGGTTACGAGAATGTCGGACTGGAGCGAAGTTGTCGCCGGAGCAATAGGTGGAGGGCTGGTAATCGCGGTGCAAATGGGTAAGCAAAAGTTGGATAACTTCAGTGACTCAAAGAGGATCCATAGCTGGTTAGTTAGTGAGTTTGAGCGGATCGACGATTACAAATATCGATCGACGCGCGCAATTGCTAAGGCTGTAAATCTAACGCCGGAGAGAGTGGCTACGCTTTGCCACAATCATCCTCGAATCAAGCACGTGCTTGGGACGGACGATGAACTCTGGAATCTGGATGGGGCTGATCATAAAAAGCCTAAAAGCCATTTCTTTGCCGGCTAGGCAGCTTGCATCAATGCTTCGATAATCCGTCGTCCGGAGAGCGGTGGAACTGCGTTTCCGGCCATGTGCATGGTCAAGCGATGATTGTCCGGCCGCTTGGTGTCCGGCCCGAAAGACTGTGCGGCCAACGCTTCGTCGGCCGAGAGCATCCGCATTTCATCGCCTCGCACCAGGGCCCAGCGGTCAAGCGTAGTGATGGTGCCGATAGGGCGGTCCAGACTGCGCCCAGTTAGGCCCGAACCGGATCCGTAGTACGGCATGATGAAGCGATCGCCGAACCGCTCGCGGCCATTCTTCACTCGGGTCAGTGTTGATTCTGCGCGCCCTGGCTTCTCGATCTTGCTCCACTTGCCGGCGTCGAAGTCGAGGATTTCGCGCGCCGGCACGTGCTGGCACTGGGGTAGTTGAAGGTGCAGAGGTGCTTTGCTGCGAGAGCAGACCATGAAGAGCCGCACGCGGTGTTGAGGCACACCGAGGTCGGCGCAGTCAACGACGTGGGGCGCGAGCGCATAACCCAGGCGCTGCATCGCGTCTGCCCAGGCTGGGTATAGAACCCAGTCCATGAACTCCGGGACGTTCTCGATGATGGCGAAGTCGGGGCGGTTGACCTCGGCGTTCGACACTGGCGCCCACGCGGTCGAGCGTGAGTTGTCGTGTTTTGGATTTCCGTTATCCCGGCCCCTGGCTTTGGTGTGGCCCTGGCAGCAAGGGGAGGCAAGCATCAGGTCATGTTTTGGAACGTGCGACCAGTCCGCTTGCTGTAGGTCCTGGCAAACGTGTTGAGTTTCTGGATGGTTGGCGCTGTGCCACTCCACCGCGGCAGGCCAGTGATTGGCCGCCCAGAGAACATTTACGCCCGCATCGCGGGCACCGGTGGACCATCCGCCGAGACCGGCGAACAAATCGATTGCTGTGAACATGTGGATCCTCGCCGGTTGGCGTGATTCGTAATTGGTGGCTATGACTTGTTAGAGCTCACACTGACCGGAGGCCAAAATGAGACTGCAAAGCGACATAGATGCACTCGCGGCAATAGAGGAAGACGCGAGGGCGATGCTGAAATGGGTAGGTCTGCCTGACAGCGCCCAGAAACTGGCGATGGTTGTGTTCCTTCGCCAGGTCATCGATCTGGCGACTTACACCGAGTCGGCGGAATTGCTTTCTGAGGTGCTGGACTTCAGCTGACAATCCGCTCGCGGACGCTTAGGTCGGCGGCTTCTTCGGGTAGGTCTTGGTCAGCGAACTGTTGACGGCATGGCCGCGCTTGAGCACGACGCGAGCCAGGGCGGCCCGGTCCTTCTCGCTGTGGCTGGCCTGGCTGAGCAGGCCGAAGTAACTGTTTGCGGTTTCGCGCAGATCCTCGGCGGGCGCCGCGGCTGTTCGCTTCAGTGCCTGGGCCAATGACCGCTTCCGCGTAGTGCGCCGCCAGGGCTTGATGACGTGCCCGACGAAGTCGACGCCACGATCCACCGGCTGAAGAATCGTTTTCTTCGGGTTCAGCTTGGCGCCCAGGCTGGGCAGGAAGGATTTCACCTCTGCCAGCCAGGCGTTGAGCTGTTGAGGCGACTCGTGAAGAAACACGAAGTCATCGACGTACCGGATGTAGTGCTTGGCCCCCAGCCGGTGCTTGGCGAACTGGTCCAGGGCGTTCAGGTACACGTTCGCGAAGAACTGCGAGGACAGGTTGCCGATGGGCAGGCCCAGGCGGGCCGGCTGCGCAGTTAGGCGCTTGTGTTGCGGCACCCGGTTGAACAGATGGGCCGGACTGCGCACCTGGTAATCCTCGCGAGGGTCGTGCATCAGGATCTGCTCGGCCAGGGCCAGCCACCAGGGTTCGGTGATCTTGGCGGCGAGCTGCTGGCGCAGGACCTCTTTGTCGATCGCTACGAAGAAGTTCGCCAGGTCGCACTTGAGATAGAAGATTGGCTTCGACCAGTTCTCGCTGGCGCTGCGGATCTTCGATTCAAGGCGTTGGGCGGCATACAGCGTGCCGCGCCCCGGGATGCAGGCGCAACTGTCCGCTATGAAGCTGGCGTAGAAGCGCGGTGCCACATGGTTGTACAGCAGGTGGTGGACGACGCGGTCCCGAAAGGCTGCTGCCCAGACCTCCCGGGCTTTCGGTCGGGTGACCACGAAGCAGATGGAGCGGCCTGGCCGGTAAGTGCCGGCGATCAGGTCGTTGTGCAGCTCGATCAGGTTCCGTTCCAGGTCGATTTCGAAAGCCAGCGCACTGTCGCTGTTGCGCTTGGAGCGTCGGCAGTCGTAATAGGCCTGAACCAGATCGCTGAACGGGTAGGGACCAACGTTCGAATCTGCGGACGGGGCGGACACGGAGCTCGTTGTTCTTGTCGTTGTTGTTCTGATTGCCATCATCGAAGTTCATGTTGAATGCGTTGTTGGCGGAGCGCTGCGACCTATCGTGCTATCTACGTCACCAAGTCGAAGGCAGAGCCGATCAGCTAGGCAACTGCGCGAGACCTACACGGACGCTTTAGACCGGCGGTATCTCTTGTGCGCATGGCGGTGACCAGAAGGTCAGCGGCACGACCAGATTCAATTCGCACAGACCTGAAAGCCGTGGCTCTCAGATGGCGGGCGCGGTTGGGGTGGAGCGTTTCCAGGCGTTGGCCTGTTTGCCAATTGAGGTGGTGACCTCGATAGCCTTGGCGTGCTGCGGGACGCTGATGAATCGGCTTTCCTTGAAGAGCCGCATCAGGAACTCGATCACCTGGACCTTCTCGACCAGCGAGGTCAGGTGTGGATGCTTGTCCAGGGTCGAGTTGGCCCGGGCAATCAACATCAGCACGTCGATGCACTCGTCTATCACCCGCTTACCGAGCGACTGCTTCAGGTCGCGAGGGATGTTTCGAGTCAGGTTCGTAGCCATCAACAGCAGCCCCATCGACACTTTGTAGATGCTCAGTTCTGTGTGCATTCCCATTGCAGTGGATCTCCTTGAAGAGCAACCGGCCGCAAGCGGCCGGATTAAATTAATGAATCAATCGATTAATTGACTGCGGACGGGGCGGACACGGA
>NZ_JQGJ02000045.1 GCF_000802155.2 Pseudomonas frederiksbergensis | reverse complement strand
GTGCTGGAAATGAGCGCGGCGACAGACCGGTTGCAGCAGGCCGTCGATCAGCTGGACAGCCTCTCCAGCGACGCGCAGGCGAGCCAGGTCGAACCCGCCGACGTGCAAGCGCAACTGGCGTTGCTCAGGCAAGACCTCGAACAGCTCAAGACCTCCGTCCTGCTGCTCAGCGCGCCCCAAGGCATCGCGCTGACCAGCGGCAAGCACTTGCAACTTGCCGCGCAACACAACCTGATGCTCAACGCCGGCGGCCAGGCCGACCTCAGCGTGGTCAAGCGCCTGTTCATCGGCGTGGGCCAGGGGATGAGCCTGTTCGTGCGCAAGCTGGGCCTCAAGCTGATCGCAAACCAGGGGCCGGTGATGGTGCAGGCGCAGAACGACCGGTTGGAACTGATGGCCCGTCACGGGCTGGACATCAGCAGCACCGAGGACGAAATCCGCATCGTCGCGAAAAAGAAAATCACCCTCAACGCAGGCGGCAGCTACATCACGCTGGATGAGGGCCTCATCGAGTCGGGGACGCGGGGGGATTTTGTCGTGAAGTCGGCGAATTTCGAATATGTGCAAGGCGCTGCCAGCATGAAGGCCGCACACCCGGACTACCCGCAGCGCTTGTTCAAACAAGCGCTGCGCCTGCGCCTACCGCAAACGCCCAACGCATCGGGTCAAGGCTGGGCGGGCATGCCTTACACACTTTCGGCCGATGGCGTGCCGGTCCAGCAAGGCGTACTCGATGGCAGTGGGCAACTCACGATCGATCATCAAGTCGTCACCCGTGGCTTCCAACTGACGTTGGTCAACGGTGTGAGCTACCAATTGCCGGTGCCCACCGAGTACCGCAACGCCGAGCAGGCGCACTTGGCCAATCGTGGTCTGCATAACCACCCCGTACAGACCAACGCCGAAGTGAATACACCCTCTGCGCACACGGACCACCGCGCGCTGTATGCCATCCAAATGGATGGCCCCAACCCTAACAAGGAAGAGACAGAGCAATGATGCAACCCGACATCGTGGTACCCATTTGCTTAAAGTACACCAACGAAGCCGTTTGCACCCCACCGTGGTACGTCCACAACACTGAATACCATCCGGTGATCGCCAGTTATCAAGCGCTGATCAATGGCGAGGAAACCTTCACCGCCGTGCACCAGGCCATTGCCCAGGCCCAAAAGAGCATCGACATCATCTGCTGGGGCTTCCAGCCGTCGATGTATTTCATCCGCGACGGCAAGGCGCCGAGCATTGGCGAACTGCTCATGGCCAAGGCGCGGGAAGGCGTCGAGGTGCGGTTGCTGGGCTGGGAAATGCCGTTCAATACCGCCGGGTTCGCCGGTGAGGCCAATTTGCCCGGCAAAGGCTCGATCCGCCTCATGGACCGGGTGATGCAACGCGCCACCGAAGAACAATACGCCTTCGATCGCCAGTGGTTTGCGGCTTGCGCGGTCGCCGACCACGAGGCCGCGCAACGTGCCGCCAGCGGAGGACTGCCGGTGTTTGTCAGTCGCGGCTTCAACCTGGATGAACGGGGCGAGATCGCCCACTGGGTGAAATACGCGAGCCTCGACAGCGAAATCAGTACCAAGATGCGCCAAACGCTGAGGTGGACGGCCACCCATCACCAGAAAAGCGTGCTGGTCGACTATGAGTTACCGGACTGCGCGGTCGGTTTCATCATGGGCCACAACATGCTCGACGAGTACTGGGACACGGACAACCATTCGGCACTGAACCGAAGCCAGGACAGCAAACCCGCCCCCAACCGTGGCCCGCGCGGCGATACGCCGCGCCAGGACATTTCCTGCCAGCTCAGTGGGCCGATCCTGGAACACCTGCACCACAACTTCGCCGCTGCCTGGCGCAAGGAAACCGGCGAAGACCTGCTCGCCTCGCGCCAATCCATGAAGGTCGGGCCGCAACTGCGCACCCACGGCATGCCGCAAATGGCACAGATCCTGCGCACCCAACCCCAGGCGGGCAAACGCGACATCGAGCGGCTCTACATGCAAGCCGTCAACAACGCGACCCAGTTCATCTACATAGAAAATCAATACTTCCGCTGGCCACCGCTGGCCGAATTCATCAAATCGGTCGCCGCCACCCAGACCCAGGGCGGGCGCGATCCCGGCCTGCACGGTGCACTGCATCTGTTCGTAATCACCAACGCCACCGACGATGGCATCGGCGCCGGCACCGTGAACACCCAACGCATGCTCGAAAGCCTCGGGCGCGCCAACACCATCCCAGGCGTTACCAAACTGCGGCGCGTTCAAAAAATGCAACAGAAAGCCCCGCCCAGGCCCCGCCCGGAACCGCGCGACCGGGAGGGCCAAAGGGAGCTGGCCCAATGGCAGGCCGAGCTTGACCGGCAGACACAAGAGATCATGGACAGCACCGTCCTGCCGGAGGAAATACCTGGCCTGAAGGTTCACATCTGCTCGCTGGTCGCCCCCGATTCGCCGGCGGGCAAACCCTGGATGCCGGTGTACATCCACTCCAAGCTGATGATCATCAACGACGTGTTCACTACTCACGGTTCGGCCAACATCAACACTCGGAGCATGCAGGTGGACAGTGAACTGAACATTGCCCATGAGTGGATGAGCGTGACCCAGGCGTTGCGGCGGCGATTGTGGGATCTGCATACGGGTGAGAGGGGGGCGCAGGATGATCCGGAGGAAGCATTTAGGGCTTGGGAGGAGATTATTGAGGACAACAAACGTCTCCAAAAAAACAAGGAAAAGCCCGACGCTTCGCTCGTCGAATTCCATTACGACAAAGCCATCCTGAAGGACCTCGACTGATGCGTCGAATCCTCCTGCTGTCTTGCCTGCTGCTGGCCGCTTGCGGCAACAGTGGCGCTTTTAATTTCCCCAAGAAGGACCCTTCCGTGAAGCCTTTAACCGAGATCGAAGCCAAGCTGGCCTTCACCTGCAAACACGAAACGATCCCAGCCCCCTCCGCCGAGAGCGATGTGCTGTTTCAGTACGCGCGCTGGTTGCAAAAGAACAACCAGCTCAAGCAGGACAAGACCGTCGATACCGAAATTGAACGGTTATATCGAATCGCCGCTGAGCATGGTCATTACAAGGCCAACATCAACCTGCAGAACGGCGCCATGCGAGGTCGTTTCAAGCTGAGTGGCGCCCAGCACTTGCGCATGAGCCAAATCTTGATCGATGCGGGTGTCGCGACGGGTTACTACTTCATCGGAATCTTCCTCCAACAGGGTTCAGCGGGTCTGCATCAAGACACTGACATGTCTTTACGTTACTTCCGTAAAGCAGCCGATGAGGGCAACGCCCAGGCCCAATACCTCGTAGGGGAAAAACTCGAGGCCATCGATGTTGCGCCGGAAATAGCGATACAAATGTATCGTTGCGCCACCGAGCAAGGTCATGGTGAGGCGGCTGTTACGCTGGGCATTTATCTTAAACACAAGGGTTTGTATCAACAGGCCATAGAGGCATTCCAATTAGGAGTGGTTGCTGGCGATGAAGCCTCGTCCGGTTGGCTGGAAGAGGCATTTCGAGCTCATCCCATTACCGACAAATTATATTATCTCGGCCAACAAGAGGACCTCGGACGCGCCGAGCGCTACAAAACGATCTGGCGAATCCTGGCGAGGTATTCCTACGCCAATCCCACCGTCCCCGAAATCAACGAAATCCTCCCGTTACCACCCGCCGAACTGCCTGAATGGGACGGCAAACTCCAATGGCTCGAAGCCCGCCTGGCCAACGTCCCACCGCAGAAACCCAGCGAGGCACTGATCCGCGAGCTGGCCGAGGCCAAAGGTCTCGAACCCGCCACCGGCAGGCCCACGCCCCGCTCACCTGCGTTCATCACGATCCCCCAACCCGCACCGACCTGCCACAGCGGCCAGGCCTGCCCGCATACCGGTTATTGGATCGCCGGCGCGTACGACGTCATCCGCCGCTTCGAACAGGGCGAGATCCTGCCAACGCTAAACGTACGCAAATGGGAGAGCCGTTTCCTGCTCCCGGATCGGGAGACAGTTGGCCCGGAAAAGGTTGAGTGGATGTTCCATGGATGATCTTCGGTTTCTGCGTGATTGGCATGCGATATGGAAAGCCATGCACTGGCCGTGCTGTGTGGAGCTTCATTACACCAAAGCCACGTTACTCAAGGACTTCAAATGATGCGCTGGATTCTTCTACTGGCCTGCCTGCCGCTGGCCGCTTGCGGCACCGGTGACGCTTTTAATTTTCCCAAGAAGGCCCCTTCCGTGAAGGCTTTAACCGAGATCGAGGCCAAGCTGGCCTTCACCTGCCAACACGAAACGATCCCCGCGCCGTCCGCTGAAAGTGACGTGCTGTTTCAATACGCCCGTTGGTTGCAAAAGAACAACCAGCTCAAGCAGGACAAAACCGTTGATGCCGAGATTGAACGGCTGTATCGCATCGCCGCCGAGAACGGCCATTTCAAAGCCAATATCAATCTGCAGAACGGAGCAATGCGCGGTCGTTTCGAGCTCAGGGGCGCCCAGCATTTGCGTATGAGCCAACAATTAATCGATGCAGGCGTGGCGACGGGTTACTACTTCATAGGGATTTTCCTGCAACAGGGCTCGGCGGGGTTGCGACAGGACGCCGACATGTCGTTGCGTTACTTCCGTAAGGCGGCCGATGAGGGCAACGCCCAAGCCCAGTATCTTGTTGGCGATAGGCTGGCACCCAGCGACGTTGCGCCGGACGTTGCCCGCCAGATGCGTCGTTGCGCTGCTGAGCAAGGTAATGGCGAAGCAGCCGTGGCTTTAGGCATCAACCTTAAAAACAAGGGTCTGTATCAACAGGCCATAGAGGCATTCCAATTAGGAATGGTTGCTGGTGATGAAGCCTCGGCCGGT
>NZ_JQGJ02000044.1 GCF_000802155.2 Pseudomonas frederiksbergensis | reverse complement strand
CGCCGGGTGCCTTCGTTGGAAGGGCTTGAGGTTGGCTATTTCATGGCGGTTATCCTCCGTTGTTCGCTCACTGGGCAGGCAGTGGCCACCTATCGAAACTGCATTGGAATGTCGGTCCTGACCAAGATGCCTAACTACGTCCGCCCGTTCGCATACAAACAGTTGGCCTGGATCAGCTTTTTTCATGGGGCGCCGACATTCCGATGCAGCCTCTTTCGAGGTGATCGGGCTGGTGTCCTATGGCAAAACCAGCAATGCCCCAACTACGTCTCTAGTTGGCAGAAGTGATGCAGGGGGCCGCTTTCGCGGTGTGTTCTCGTCCGCATCGGAGAGTGATCGAAACACCAGGGCGCTACTCCTGCTTGTTTCCCGCCGCGTTTTTGGTATTGGCCGTCTTGCTCATACCGGCCCAGGACATTCACGGGGCTTTGCGATCCTAGCGCTGCAGCCCGCTTGGGCACGCTTCGATCACTCTCCGATGCGGCCTGGTGCTGGGGAGTACCAGGTGCTCGGGCAGTTAACGACAGGCTGTCGTGGCGCTGGTTGTTTATTCGGTGCCAGTCAGCCAGCCCGGGGACTTTGCTTCGGATAGCCACTGACGAAGCGTTCCAAGAGGTTCGCCGTCATCGTCTACCCATTGCTTGTCGAGGATGGCGCCGACAGCCTCTTCGCAATCGCTTTCATCAACATCCTCAAGTTCACGCTCTACCATCTCGGCATGCAGCGCTCGGGCCTCTTCAACGGAGCTGGCCGCGTAGTAGTCATGCTCTTCCACGATGAACACGCGGAGCTGTTTGATGATCGGCTGACCATCGAGTGTCAGTTGTTCGGACATTTCAGGTACTCCGGTTGATTTCCCGTCTGGCCCTGTCACCAAGGCCAATCGGTGAAATCCCGGTCTCGCTACTGGCGACAGACCGGGTGTGTTGCGTCAGCGGTGTTGGCCAGTTACCCGCTGCTGATTGCAGGGCTGGCCGATCGTCTTCGTGGGTGGGCTTCGAGCTTCCTACTCACAGCGTCAAACAGCATCTGTTCGCCGTGGATCACAGGTCCTTACAACATGCACGCTACAGCTCTGAATGCCCTGATTGAGTGGGGCAGGGTGCATGAGGTCCGGCGTTCCCAGCCGAGGCTATCGGGACCGCTAATTCGATTCGGTGTCTCTCCCTTCTGCCGCTGGGATTCGCGGGGCGCATTGCATGCCGGGTCGTTCACTCGGTTCTGGCGTTTCACCATCGAGCAGCCGTCCAGGTTGTTCCTGTCGTTGGCAGGCTTTCGGGCCTGTCTGCTCGCCGGTCGCCGGTAGAGGCAATGCGGTCTGTTGTTTGTTGCGCTGGTTGTTAAAGAGCGGCGCGGCTTTCGCTGCTGACGCCCTGTTCGCTGGCGTTGAGATAAATTTAGAAAACTTAACAAAAAACGTCAACACTTATTTTAGATATCTTAACTACTGGGGCGGCGAAATACGCCTGAATCGCTGCTCCGTCAAGACTTACGCTGATCGAAATGTTCGGATAGTCTGCCCGTAAACTGTATGGATATACAGCAATCAAGGAGCATCCTATGGCGAGTCCCCAGAAGAAATCTCAAGAACAAAAGCCTGTTTCCGGAGTGGAGCGCCTAAAGCTCAGGGTTTCGAACATGATCAATCACCCGATCGCTCAGGATCGGAAGTGGGCAACCATCCACAGGCTTGATAGCGATGGTGATCGTGAGTGGGATGAAGTTATTGGCATGCTTTCCGAGGTCGACGGGATCGACATGACGTTCAATGACGAGGATGGGTCGGTTACGTTGAGCTGGGAGTCTGCCGCGGAGGAAGATCCTCGCGCGGAGGGTCACGAGGAATTTGATGCTGTAGAAGAGGCGGCGCCTTTCTGATTGCACAAAAAAGCCCGCCAGGGCGGCGGGCTTTTACTCAAGCTTTTCTGGCATTCCAGATCAACAGTACCTTTGCGTGAATCGTCACGTCGTCGATCCGGGCTGTCTGACTCTCGTAGTGCTTGTTGTCTGAAATCAATCTGTAGTGTTCTTCGTCCATCCGCATCACGCGCTTGATGTACAGCTCACCATGCCAGGTCAGCACGTATATTCCTTCGCCGATGAAGTCCCGTACACCTTTATCGACGATGACCAGGTCTTTATCGTTGATGGTGCCTTCCATGCTTTGGCCCCACCCGTTGATCATGCCGAGCGATGTTGCGGACGTGTACGTTATCCCTTTTTCCCGCAGGATTTCCTCTCGCACTACCAGGTTTCGAACTACCTCAGTGTAGTCAGGTGGGACCTGCCCATGCCCCATGGCAGCTCGGATATCGTATTGAGGGATCACGATCTCTTCATTCGTCGGTCGCAAGCTCGCGAGGTGGCCCGGGACGTAACTTCCTCCCTGCTCAACCGGATTATCGGCTTCGGCCGCCGCTGCTAGCATCATCTCTCGAGCCTTTTCCGATAGGTTCTTACCCGCTTTCGAAGCAAGCATCTTGGCCATCATTTCCACGGTAGACATGCCAGCTTTGGTGTCATCGTGGAGGGCTATATCAGCCGTGCCTACGCCATCGGACAGCCAGTCAGGTGAGCACTCCAGCGCCTTGGCTAACGCCAAAAGGTTTTTCCCTTTCGCCCCGTTCGTACCGCTCACCCAGAAGCTGACCGTCGCCTTTGATACGCCAGTCAATCTGCTGATGTCGGTAGCGCTGAGGTTGAGCGCCCTCATGCGCGAGGTGACGCGATCTTTAAATTCCATATTTAGGATTCTAAACATTTAAGTGTTTAGATAACTTGCCTTGCATTGTTAAGAACTCTAAACTCGCCGAAGACAACGGAGACAAGGCCCCATGACTTACGACGAAGCCCTGAAACATTTCGGTACCGGTCGCGCGATCGGGGACGCCCTAGGCGTGAGCAGCAGTCGCGTGTCGCAGTGCCGTACGACCGGTGGTTTTTCTTATCCCATGCAATGCGTGCTTGAAAAAGAATCCGGCGGGGCATTGATCGCTAAGCGTGAAGACGATCCAGCCCAGGCGATCAAGCAATCCGCCTGACCCGATGAGAAACATTTTGCAACCCGTGATGGCTTAGCGCCACGCGAGAAGAAACGAGGTTTTCGCAATGGAACATTTCGAGAGAACGCTGCACCGGGAAGTGAAGGCTGATGGCGGTACCGCCTTGGCAAAACGGATGGGGGTGAATGAAACCCGTCTGTTGGACTGCGCTAATCCAAATCGCGAGGCGCACCGGATGAACCTGGAGATGTTCGGACAGGTTTTGACTCATCTGTCTAGTGAGTCGCGGGCGATTGTCCTCAGCGCGCTCCTTGAAGAGTTCGGCTACTCGCTGGTGGCAAAGGAAGTGAAGGAAGTGAAAGCACTTCCTTCTGCTTTGGCGCTTGTTGGCAAGGAATTCGCGGACCTCACCGTTGCCGTGCACAACGCGCTCGGCGATGGGCACGTAACGCAGATCGAGAAAGCGGCGATCTGTAAGGAAATCGCGCATGTGCGCCGTGAGATCGACGCTATCGAAGCATCTGTAAGGGTGGCCTGAATCTCAGGCATAAAAAAACCGCCTGGCAGGGCGGTCCTTTCAACAAAACGTAAAACACTGTGGGGCCATTATGAACACCAACACCGCTCCAGGCAATACCCGCCATGTCGCGACACTTTTGGGTCAATCTGAAAAGGTGTCGTGTCACACCATGTCGTCACGCGAGATTGCCGAACTGACCGGCAGCAGTCACGACAACGTCCTGAAAACCATCCGAGCTTACGTCGCGAAGGGTGTCGTTTCTTCAAACGACACCCCCTATGTCCACCCGCAGAACGGCCAGGTCTACCGTGAGTTCCTGCTGACCCAGCGTGACACCCTGGTGGTGGTCTCGGGTTACAGCGTCGAGCTGCGGGCCAAGATCATCGACCGCTGGCAGGAGCTGGAAGCGCAGGTCGGGCAGTTCCAGATCCCGGCCACCTACGCCGAGGCGCTGCAAGCTGCTGCGGATCAGGCCCGCGACAACCAGTCGTTGCGCCTGGTGATTCTGGACCAGGAACCCAAGGTCGCTGCCATTAAGCGCCTGGCCGCCGCCGGCGGGGCGATCTGCATCACTGACTCGGCCAAGCAGCTGCAGGTCCAGCCCTGCAAGTTGTTCGCCTGGCTCGAACAGCACCGCTGGATCTACCGCCGCAAAGGCTCAAGGCGGTGGGTCGCTTATCAGCCTCGCATCACCTCCGGCTACATGGTCCACAAGGTCACCGCCCTGAAGGCTGACCCAGAGACCGGCATCGAGCGCGCCGCGTTCGACCCAATGATCACCCCCAAAGGCCTTGCCTACTTGGCCGAAAAGAATATCGGAGCCTCGCTGTGAGCGTTCAAGCAATGTCATGGGCGCTGTCGCTGCCCGTTCAAACCCTGAAGGACTCCAGCGCCCGCCACGTGCTGCTGTGCCTTGCCAACTATGCCGGGTCCAACGGGACTGGTGCCTTTCCATCGGCCACCACCCTGGCCCAGGACACAGGCCTGTCGGAACGCACCGTTCGTTACAAGCTGGACGCTCTGGAGGAGTCGGGCCTTATCAAAAAGGGAAACCAGGCTATCGCCGCGGTGCACATCGATCGCCACGACCGGCGCCCGGTGGTTTATGACCTTCAACTTGTACGGGGTGCAAATCCTGCACCCCGTGTAGAGCGGGGTGCAGATGACGCAACGGGGTGCAACTCACAACAGAACGGGGTGCAGCCTGAGACAGAACGGGGTGCAGAATCTGCACCCAATACGTCAATTAACCATCAAGTAACCGAACAGCAGCCGCAGCGCGAGATTTCCGATGTGGTTGCCGAGCAGGACGGCCAAGCCCTCGAGGGCACCGATCCGCGTCAACGCTTTTCCATGTTCGCCGAATGGGCATACAACCCCAAGCAGTTGGAAAGCCAGCTCCACCTGATGGGCCTGAAATTCAACGCCGTCACCGATGAAACGGTCGGGTCGTTCAAGGGGTTTTTCATCGCCAAGAGCGAAACCCGCGACTCGGACAGTGGCTGGTGTTACCGCTTGGCGAAGTGGATCAAGCGTGAGAGCGCCGTGAAGCGTGGCGAGCCC
>NZ_JQGJ02000043.1 GCF_000802155.2 Pseudomonas frederiksbergensis | reverse complement strand
CCTCGCTTCAGCAAATTGGGTATGTGACAGCTTTCGGTGTTTTGTGAGTTTCGAACTTTCGGTTCGTTTCGTCTTCACACACCGCAATCTGGTGCTCTTTCGAGTCAGCAAATTGCTTGGGTGTTATATGGTCAAGCCTCACGGGCAATTAGTACAGGTTAGCTCAACGCCTCACAGCGCTTACACACCCTGCCTATCAACGTCGTAGTCTTCGACGGCCCTTCAGGGAGCTCAAGGCTCCAGTGAGATCTCATCTTGAGGCAAGTTTCCCGCTTAGATGCTTTCAGCGGTTATCTTTTCCGAACATAGCTACCCGGCAATGCCACTGGCGTGACAACCGGAACACCAGAGGTTCGTCCACTCCGGTCCTCTCGTACTAGGAGCAGCCCCTCTCAAATCTCAAACGTCCACGGCAGATAGGGACCGAACTGTCTCACGACGTTCTAAACCCAGCTCGCGTACCACTTTAAATGGCGAACAGCCATACCCTTGGGACCGGCTTCAGCCCCAGGATGTGATGAGCCGACATCGAGGTGCCAAACACCGCCGTCGATATGAACTCTTGGGCGGTATCAGCCTGTTATCCCCGGAGTACCTTTTATCCGTTGAGCGATGGCCCTTCCATACAGAACCACCGGATCACTAAGACCTACTTTCGTACCTGCTCGACGTGTCTGTCTCGCAGTCAAGCGCGCTTTTGCCTTTATACTCTACGACCGATTTCCGACCGGTCTGAGCGCACCTTCGTACTCCTCCGTTACTCTTTAGGAGGAGACCGCCCCAGTCAAACTACCCACCATACACTGTCCTCGATCCGGATAACGGACCTGAGTTAGAACCTCAAAGTTGCCAGGGTGGTATTTCAAGGATGGCTCCACGCAGACTGGCGTCCACGCTTCAAAGCCTCCCACCTATCCTACACAAGCAAATTCAAAGTCCAGTGCAAAGCTATAGTAAAGGTTCACGGGGTCTTTCCGTCTAGCCGCGGATACACTGCATCTTCACAGCGATTTCAATTTCACTGAGTCTCGGGTGGAGACAGCGCCGCCATCGTTACGCCATTCGTGCAGGTCGGAACTTACCCGACAAGGAATTTCGCTACCTTAGGACCGTTATAGTTACGGCCGCCGTTTACCGGGGCTTCGATCAAGAGCTTCGCGTTAGCTAACCCCATCAATTAACCTTCCGGCACCGGGCAGGCGTCACACCCTATACGTCCACTTTCGTGTTTGCAGAGTGCTGTGTTTTTAATAAACAGTCGCAGCGGCCTGGTATCTTCGACCGGCGTGGGCTTACGCAGCAAGTGCTTCACCCTCACCGGCGCACCTTCTCCCGAAGTTACGGTGCCATTTTGCCTAGTTCCTTCACCCGAGTTCTCTCAAGCGCCTTGGTATTCTCTACCCAACCACCTGTGTCGGTTTGGGGTACGGTTCCTGGTTACCTGAAGCTTAGAAGCTTTTCTTGGAAGCATGGCATCAACCACTTCGTCACCCAAAGGGTAACTCGTCATCAGCTCTCGGCCTTGGAATCCCGGATTTACCTAAGATTCCAGCCTACCACCTTAAACTTGGACAACCAACGCCAAGCTGGCCTAGCCTTCTCCGTCCCTCCATCGCAATAACCAGAAGTACAGGAATATTAACCTGTTTTCCATCGACTACGCTTTTCAGCCTCGCCTTAGGGACCGACTAACCCTGCGTCGATTAACGTTGCGCAGGAAACCTTGGTCTTTCGGCGTGGGTGTTTTTCACACCCATTGTCGTTACTCATGTCAGCATTCGCACTTCTGATACCTCCAGCAAGCTTCTCAACTCACCTTCACAGGCTTACAGAACGCTCCTCTACCGCATCACTTACGTGATACCCGTAGCTTCGGTGTATGGTTTGAGCCCCGTTACATCTTCCGCGCAGGCCGACTCGACTAGTGAGCTATTACGCTTTCTTTAAAGGGTGGCTGCTTCTAAGCCAACCTCCTAGCTGTCTAAGCCTTCCCACATCGTTTCCCACTTAACCATAACTTTGGGACCTTAGCTGACGGTCTGGGTTGTTTCCCTTTTCACGACGGACGTTAGCACCCGCCGTGTGTCTCCCATGCTCGGCACTTGTAGGTATTCGGAGTTTGCATCGGTTTGGTAAGTCGGGATGACCCCCTAGCCGAAACAGTGCTCTACCCCCTACAGTGATACATGAGGCGCTACCTAAATAGCTTTCGAGGAGAACCAGCTATCTCCGAGCTTGATTAGCCTTTCACTCCGATCCACAGGTCATCCGCTAACTTTTCAACGGTAGTCGGTTCGGTCCTCCAGTCAGTGTTACCTAACCTTCAACCTGCCCATGGATAGATCGCCCGGTTTCGGGTCTATTCCCAGCGACTAGACGCCCTATTAAGACTCGCTTTCGCTACGCCTCCCCTATTCGGTTAAGCTCGCCACTGAAAATAAGTCGCTGACCCATTATACAAAAGGTACGCAGTCACCCAACAAAGTGGGCTCCCACTGCTTGTACGCATACGGTTTCAGGATCTATTTCACTCCCCTCTCCGGGGTTCTTTTCGCCTTTCCCTCACGGTACTAGTTCACTATCGGTCAGTCAGTAGTATTTAGCCTTGGAGGATGGTCCCCCCATATTCAGACAAAGTTTCTCGTGCTCCGTCCTACTCGATTTCACTTCTAAGATCCTTTCGCGTACAGGGCTATCACCCACTATGGCCGCACTTTCCAGAGCGTTCCGCTAAAATCAAAGAAGCTTAAGGGCTAGTCCCCGTTCGCTCGCCACTACTAAGGGAATCTCGGTTGATTTCTTTTCCTCAGGGTACTTAGATGTTTCAGTTCCCCTGGTTCGCCTCTTGCACCTATGTATTCAGTACAAGATAACCATCTTATGATGGCTGGGTTCCCCCATTCAGACATCTCCGGATCAAAGTCTGTTTGCCGACTCCCCGAAGCTTTTCGCAGGCTACCACGTCTTTCATCGCCTCTGACTGCCAAGGCATCCACCGTATGCGCTTCTTCACTTGACCATATAACCCCAAGCAATCTGGTTATACTGTGAAGACGACATTCGCCGAAAATTCGATTGAGCTCCAAGAGCCCTTCACAAATTTTACCTTAGCCTGATCCGTTACCAGTGAAAGTAACGTCCAGTCTATCTTTCTATCACATACCCAAATTTTTAAAGAACGATCTAATCAAAAGACTAGAAATCAACATTCATCACCGCCTTGGTGGAATGCTCATTTCTAAGCTTTAAACGTTGGAACCAATCTGTAATGGTGGAGCCAAGCGGGATCGAACCGCTGACCTCCTGCGTGCAAGGCAGGCGCTCTCCCAGCTGAGCTATGGCCCCGTATCGCTACAGGGTACACCATGAAATTGGTGGGTCTGGGCAGATTCGAACTGCCGACCTCACCCTTATCAGGGGTGCGCTCTAACCAACTGAGCTACAGACCCAATCGTCTTCTTCAATGAATCAAGCAATTCGTGTGGGAGCTCATGAAGCAGCTGCGGTCGTCGATTAAGGAGGTGATCCAGCCGCAGGTTCCCCTACGGCTACCTTGTTACGACTTCACCCCAGTCATGAATCACACCGTGGTAACCGTCCCCCCGAAGGTTAGACTAGCTACTTCTGGTGCAACCCACTCCCATGGTGTGACGGGCGGTGTGTACAAGGCCCGGGAACGTATTCACCGCGACATTCTGATTCGCGATTACTAGCGATTCCGACTTCACGCAGTCGAGTTGCAGACTGCGATCCGGACTACGATCGGTTTTGTGGGATTAGCTCCACCTCGCGGCTTGGCAACCCTCTGTACCGACCATTGTAGCACGTGTGTAGCCCAGGCCGTAAGGGCCATGATGACTTGACGTCATCCCCACCTTCCTCCGGTTTGTCACCGGCAGTCTCCTTAGAGTGCCCACCATAACGTGCTGGTAACTAAGGACAAGGGTTGCGCTCGTTACGGGACTTAACCCAACATCTCACGACACGAGCTGACGACAGCCATGCAGCACCTGTCTCAATGCTCCCGAAGGCACCAATCCATCTCTGGAAAGTTCATTGGATGTCAAGGCCTGGTAAGGTTCTTCGCGTTGCTTCGAATTAAACCACATGCTCCACCGCTTGTGCGGGCCCCCGTCAATTCATTTGAGTTTTAACCTTGCGGCCGTACTCCCCAGGCGGTCAACTTAATGCGTTAGCTGCGCCACTAAGAGCTCAAGGCTCCCAACGGCTAGTTGACATCGTTTACGGCGTGGACTACCAGGGTATCTAATCCTGTTTGCTCCCCACGCTTTCGCACCTCAGTGTCAGTATCAGTCCAGGTGGTCGCCTTCGCCACTGGTGTTCCTTCCTATATCTACGCATTTCACCGCTACACAGGAAATTCCACCACCCTCTACCATACTCTAGCTCGACAGTTTTGAATGCAGTTCCCAGGTTGAGCCCGGGGATTTCACATCCAACTTAACGAACCACCTACGCGCGCTTTACGCCCAGTAATTCCGATTAACGCTTGCACCCTCTGTATTACCGCGGCTGCTGGCACAGAGTTAGCCGGTGCTTATTCTGTCGGTAACGTCAAAACACTAACGTATTAGGTTAATGCCCTTCCTCCCAACTTAAAGTGCTTTACAATCCGAAGACCTTCTTCACACACGCGGCATGGCTGGATCAGGCTTTCGCCCATTGTCCAATATTCCCCACTGCTGCCTCCCGTAGGAGTCTGGACCGTGTCTCAGTTCCAGTGTGACTGATCATCCTCTCAGACCAGTTACGGATCGTCGCCTTGGTGAGCCATTACCTCACCAACTAGCTAATCCGACCTAGGCTCATCTGATAGCGCAAGGCCCGAAGGTCCCCTGCTTTCTCCCGTAGGACGTATGCGGTATTAGCGTCCGTTTCCGAGCGTTATCCCCCACTACCAGGCAGATTCCTAGGCATTACTCACCCGTCCGCCGCTCGCCACCAGGTACAAGTACCCGTGCTGCCGCTCGACTTGCATGTGTTAGGCCTGCCGCCAGCGTTCAATCTGAGCCATGATCAAACTCTTCAGTTCAAACATCTTTGGGTTTTGAGAAAACCCTAAACTTGGCTCAGCAATCGTTGGTTACATCTTTGATTTCTCGCGGAGTAACTTGTGATGCTGATAATCTGTTGACTAGCAGTCTGACTCCACAAGCACCCACACGAATTGCTTGATTCAGTTGTTAAAGAGCGGTGGGTTGAGCCTTTCGTCTCAACCGAGGCGCGCATTCTACAGCGCCCCG
>NZ_JQGJ02000042.1 GCF_000802155.2 Pseudomonas frederiksbergensis | reverse complement strand
GTCGTCCAGCACCTGTTGATACAGGCTGGCCTCGGCGTTGCGCTGGCCCAACTGGTCGAGCAACGCCTGGCGCACCTGCGCCACCAACCGAGGGTCGGCCTCGATGCGCCAGTCGGGGTGCGCGGCCAGTTGCTCGGCGTAGAACTGCCAGACGTTGGCCGCCACCGTTCGCCAGAGCGCGGGGGACACGCCCTCCCAGGTGGGTTCGGCATGGGCAAGCGTCTTGACCAGAAGATCCGCCTCGGCTTTTTCCGGGCGCGCCATCATCAGGTACGCCTTGAGCTGATCATAGGCAACCGCCGAGCGCTCGACGCGCTGGGGACTGCCCGGCGCCAGCTTGACCAACGCCTCCAGCTGCTCGCGCAAGCGCGCCGCCGCCGGATCCCGCACCAGGCGCTTATTGGCCTCGACATAACGTGGCCAGAGCGTTTCGAGCAGCTGGGGGTTGCGGTTCAAGCCAAAGCGCTGATACCAAGGTGCACCGTATACGGCGCGGTGATCCAGGCGCGCCAGCACGTGGACCAGCTCATTGAGCGCCAGCAATTGTGCCTCCGGGGTCGATGCCTGTTGCAACGCCGTCGACACGGCCTGCACCTGGACGATCTGCGCCCAGTTGCTGACGAACGACAGCACCATTCCCGCGCCCCACATCACCGCCAACCCCAGGAACAGCCCGTAGGCGACTCGCGGTGCACGCCAGCCCAGGCGAGCGCCGACGGCCTTGTCGCGCTGCACGCCATGCCACGCCGGATCCGGCCACCAGAAATGCTCGATCTCGCCACTGTCAGTGGCGCGCAACGGCTGGCTGAACCACACCCCGCGCAGCAGCAACCCAGGGTTGAAACCACTCAACAACGGTGCCAACGCCTGCCGCCAACGGGCGATGCCATTGGCCTGCAAATCCCGGGACAAGCGCAGCAGGAAATCGTGGTGCATCTGCTTCTTGAGCTTCATCTGCGCAATGCCCTGGTGACGCAAAGGCTCGACCAGTTCCTCCAGACAATCCTCCAGCATCGCTGGCGTCACCTTGGCCGGCAACAGACAACCCACCGGCTGGCTTTCGCGACCCTCCTGGGACCATGCGTTCTCGCACACCTGCCACAGGTGCAACGGCAACTGCCGACGTGCCCGCCGCGCCAGCTCCTGCAAATGCCGCAACCCCTTGTCCAGCGCCACGGCATCGGCGCTTTGCTCCGGGGTCAGCGCCCAGACCACGCCATCCAATGCGCGCCCACGACGCAGGCCGAGCCACTGATCCAGCAGTGGGCTTTCCAGCGTTTCCTGGAGGCTGCCGCCCCAAAGCAGCACAGTGCGCTGGCCTTCGAGCCATTTCTTATTCGCCAGGTGCGGGGCGATGGCGGTGATCTCGGTGGGTTCGCCGACAATGAGCAGGAGGCGGGTTTTGTGGCGCCAGAGGGGGCCGTATAGGTGGCGGAGGTAATTACGCAGCTCCGAATGCTCAGAACCTGATTGAGGGGGCAGCGCCAAATACGCATCTTCATGAGGGCGCGCTTTATTCGCCAACTCGTGCTCACGGTGGAACTGCCGCTTGAGATAGATCAGTAAAAGAGGTGCCAGATACCCCAGCACAGCCATGGTCATGATCAATAACAAAGCCAACAGCTTGTGGGCATCGTCCACTAAGCCAACCCGTTCGCCGTAAAACCAGATAGCCCATCCCGAAAGCGCAGTCAGCGTGATGAGCCACACCGCTGCACCCGCTCGGCGCCATAAATTACTGAAGGTCCTCATGCGATCTCTCCGGACGTCACGGTGCCGATCCAATGCCCTGATGCATCTTTGGCCAAGAGCAACAAAGGACGTTGTTGGTGCCTGGCCATCTCCACGCCCAACGCTGCCGTCAGCCAATGACTGAACGGCCCCGTCACTCCGCACAGACGCTGCTGAATCCACTGCTGCCCTACTTCGAGCGAAGCGCCCAGCGCACCGCCGGCGGCGAAAACCTGGCCCATCAACGGCTGCCAGTCGGTACCATCAGCCAGCAGTCCAGTCGCTCGAAGAGCTCCGGTTTGGGATTGCAGAAATACCGGTAGTTCGTGGGGCAAGCGGTTGGTATCCAGCGACATGGGGCGCAATAAGCCACCGACTACCGGCAGCTCCCATGCGAGCGCCAACTTGTCAGGACACAACAGCAAGGCAGCCAAGCCGTCCGAGTACGCCGACTCGCCATGTAGCTGCAACACCAGGATCAACTCAATGGCGGTACTGCCGGTCCTCAGCGTCTCGTCGATCCACTGGTATGACAATTGAGCAGATACGATGACCGACTCTGGCGCCGGCAATCCCATGTCATTGACCCAGATCTGATGCCATGCCTCGCGCAACACTGCGTATTGCCCGGGCTCGATATCGCTCAGCAGAGTGACGCGCAACGGTTGTCTTACCGGCAAAACTCGCGCGGCCGGCTCCAGCGCCGACAACAGCAATGACAGTCCGGCGGGCGCCCGTTGGGGCTGCTGCTGGACCTCGGCAATGCGCCGTGCCTGTCCAGTTCGAGGCGGCACGTTAAGTCCATCTTGAACGACCACGCTGGCAGAGACGCGATCTGGCAACAGCACACAACTGGCCTGCACAGCCATATAACGATGCGCCCAGTCCTGCCAGGCGTGTTGCGCATCTTGCGCCTCCGCTTGCAGGAACTGGTGATGACTCAGCGCGCCACCATAGGCATAGGCGCGGGCACCGAACGCCAATGCCCAAGCCAGCAACGGCGAGCCGGAAAATGCCCAGATGCTCAATGTCTGCAATATCGGCAAATGTTCGGCGGCATGTAGGAGGGACAGCAAAACAGACGCCAACACCGCCGCGCCTGCCCCAAATACCCAGCGACCCAGCACGATAGGTGCCGGGGCCTTCACCACTTCGGATGCCTGACGATCCCAACCCATGGCTCAGCCCACCGCGCAATCGGGTGCGCTGGAAATCAACTGGCAACCGCACTCGCTGCGGCAACCGTTGACGACCATCTGGCGACCATTCTCGGCCCATTCCCCGCAGCCTTCGACGATGGAATTGATCCCATGCCCCGGTATCGGACAGCGGACCTTGTCGCCGACCAACGCTACGGGTTTGCCTTTGATACTCATCGTGGAAGAAGCTGAGATGACTTCTCCGTTGTGAGTGGTTTTATCACCCAGCAAAACAAATCCTTGTGACATATTTAGAACTCCTGTTCCTAAGGTTAGTTAATAACTGATTGAGCTTGCTTCAAGCAGAACGGGAACAAGTGGCTTCATTCTTTGTTCTCCGCTGCCAGGCGAATGGCCTGGAGCTTCTGAAACTTCGAGTCCAGGCGGCCATCAGCCCAAACACTTCCATCGGGGAAGGTGAATGCAATGTTGTTGCCCTTTTTTTTCTCCTTGGGCTCGGTTGAACGAAGCATGAAATCGGAGTGCAGGACGGGTTCGAAGTATATTTTCTGAGCTTGCAGCGCCTGATATTTAAGATATGAACGCCCTTCACCTAATAGGCTGATGTGTTTTTTATATCCTCCTAAAAATGCCTCGCTCACCCATGGGTAATAATCTTTTTGTATCGTTAAGTCTCCATCTATTTTGAAGTCAGCTCCTCCTCGTGGAGAGTTGTTGTGGTCGAGGATCACCACAACTCCACCGCCTCCTCCAGGAATTACGTTTTCACCAAAGCGAGCGGGATCGGCATAAGCAACACCGAAGGTGACATTGGCCAGGTGCCATTGGCATGCTCCGCCCCCATCCTTGGGTAGTTCGACTTGATAAATATCACTCTGCCCCTGGCGTTCGAACTCTTTATAAACGGAGTTATGGCCATCCCGTTCGGTACGTTGGCCGCTAGCGCCATAGCTGATGCGCTTACAAGCGGCCGAGCGATACATCACCCACATGGTTTCGGTTTTCAGCTCCTTGGGCAGTTTTACCGTTACCGTCACTTTTTCGCTGTCCGCCGGTGGCGCCA
Organism: Pseudomonas frederiksbergensis; assembly: GCF_000802155.2. GTDB lineage: Bacteria > Pseudomonadota > Gammaproteobacteria > Pseudomonadales > Pseudomonadaceae > Aquipseudomonas > Aquipseudomonas frederiksbergensis_A. The sequence continues at coordinate 5,899 of NZ_JQGJ02000042.1, read as the reverse complement.
GGCTGTAGTCCTTGGCGCAGCCGCTGAGGCTCGCGAACGAAGTGATAAATATAACCGGGAGAACTGATTTCATTTTTTGTTCTCCGCAGCCAGGCGAATGGCTTGGAGCTTGCGCAGGTCGGGATTATGTGAACCATCGGCCACCACGGTGCCGTCGGGGTAGGTGAATTTAATGAAGCTTCCGACTTTATGTACTTTTGTTCCTTCAGAGGTGACCAGGTAATTGGAATGCAGTATGGGTTCGAAAAATACTTGCCGAGCCTGTAGGGCTTGATACTTGAGGTAGAGACTAGCTTCGCCTGCCAAACTGATGCGCTTTACATATCCGTCTAGGAAGTTTTCCTTTAACCATGGGTAGTAATCCTTCTTGATCATTAAGTCACCATCGATCTTGAAGTCTGCTCCTCCCCGTGGAGAGTTGTTGTGATCGAAGATGACCACAATGCCGCCGCCGCCACCAACAACCACGCTCTCGCCAAAACGAGTCGGGTCGGCATAAACGACGCCGAAGGTCACGTTGCTCAAGTGCCATTGGCAAGCGCCGCCACCGTCCATAGGTAGCTCGGCTCGATAGAGATCACTCTGTCCTTGACGCACTGGCCATATATCAGTTCGCTGATACTCGTCACGTTGGTAGGGTTTGCCCATTGCAGTGTGGTCGGTGAAGGTACAGATGGTGGAGCGGTAAACGACCTGCATGACTTCATTTGTCAGCTCCTTGGGCAGTTTTACCGTTACCGTCACTTTTTCGCTGTCCGCAGGTGGCGCCAGGCCGTAGTCCTTGGCGCAACCGCTGAGACTGATGAGCATTGCCACTATGACGATGGGTATTTTCTTGATCATGATCCACTCCTTGCTCGTGTCGACGGACTCAGCCCCAGGTCTTCGTAAAGTAGGTATTCGGGTCGGCCACGGCGTCAAAGCGCTGTAACGCCTCGATACCGCCCTCGACCTCCCGTGTGGTGCCCAAGGCCTGGGTCAGCAAACCCTGCAAACCCAGGAAGACCCGGTTACGGTCCCGTTCGTGTTCGTGGATGCGGCTGTAATGCTCGTGCATCTGCTGCTCGAAGCGTTGTCGCTCAAGCTGCTCCTTCATCAAGGGCTCCCGCTCGGGGTTGATCGACTCCAGCAGATGGTTATGCAGGTAGGGTTGATACTCGCTCATGAAATGGTTGCCGAGGCCACTCAGTCGGCCCTTCTTGGGGTTGCCGTGGGGCGGGAAATAACGGGCCCGATCACCCGGTCGCAGCGTGCCGATCAGGCCTTCTTGCGCCTGCTTGGCCTGTTGGTCATCTTCCGGGCTCAGGCTGGGTACGAGATAAAACTTGGCCTTTTCCTGCAGGGGATGAGCGATGGTGGTGTAGTAAGGCGCGCCGAGCCCTTCTTTGTTGCGGTAGGCCGGGTATTGCGAGCCACGTTCCTGCACGTGCTGCTCGGCCCTGAAGAACATGGCGATTTCGCCGTGGTGACAAAAAGGATCGCCATGTTTGAACACTGCGCTGGCCGTTAGCTGAAGCAACGACCAGGTAAATCCCAGGGTGGTGCCCAACGGGCCGTACAAGTCGTACAGGTAATTATCCAACGCCGCTTCGGGTGGCGCGCTGGGGATGGTGTCGGTGTCGTTGACGTGCCGGAAGTGCTGCAACTCGCCCAGGCCCTGAACAGCCTTGAGCGTGAAGGTGCGCGGCATGCCGTAGGTGTACAACAGTGGGTTGCGCGTTTGCAGTGAGGCGGCATGAATCAGACCGAGGGCACCGCCAAGGCTATGGCCGCAAATGAAGAGCTTCCTGTCGAAGCCCTCTCCAGGAATCGTCTTGCCCAAATCATCGGAAAAAATTCTTCTCGCCATTTCATAGGCATCACGAAAGCCCAAATGCACGCTGCCTTCCTGCGTCAGGTCGGCACAGGACACCTTGGGTTCGCAGTTGGCGACAATTTCTGGCTGGACCGGTCGAAAGGTCACGTCTGTCGCCAGGTCGGTAAAGGGGTAGGCCATCTCGGTGCCGCGCCAGGCCACCAGCACCTGGGTTGCATTGATGGCGTAGAACAGTTGCGTGTCTCCTTCCGGCGGTTCTGCTTTGCTGGTGTCCAAAGGTTCGGCCGTTGTATAGCGCTCATCAAAAGGCACATCACTGACCAGACAAGGCCAATTCTGGCCCCCGTCCCATATCCTCGGCGTACGTGACAGATCCACACATTGCTGGTCGAAAAATTCCTTGACGGAACCCCGGTCCTGCTCTGGCGATGTGCTGTACGACAAGATGCTCATCAGTCCCAGGTTGTAGGCATTGGCGAGGCTGTAATCCGGTTGGTGATGCAGCACCAGCGACCAGGCCCGGAGCGGACAAACCTCCAGCACATGGCGGCGGTCCAGTTGTCCATCATCGACAGTAAAGCCGCTGTACGTCCGGTCTGGAAAATGAAAGGCGGGCGGTTGATTGGCGTCGGTCAATGGCGGGGACAGATCGGGCAGCCGATCACACAACTGACCGATACGCAGGTAGTGATAGCCATGCCCAGCCTCAATGGTCTGTCGCTCGATTGGAGAAAAACCCGAACGCTGCGGACTGTGCAGCGGGGTGCGGTCGCCAATTACAGGCCTGGGCGGCTCAGGCCGTTCGGCGCGCAAGCGACGGGTTTGCAATTGCCCGGCCAGCGAATTGGCGTCCAGCAACAAGGTGATGGCCAGCGGGTGCAGACCCTCGATGCGGATCACCCCATCGGCATCGCTGATGCCAGCATATTCGGGTATATACGCCGTGCGCGTGGCTTCGTTCTGCGCACGGAAGGGCATGTTCGCCAAGGGTTCACCGTGTTCGTCCAGCAATTGGAATTCGATCCAGTGCTGTTTCTGTTTTCCGACGGTAATGACTTTGAACGGATTAAGCGTATCCGTACGGTGCCGGGTGTCGTTCATATCAATCGTTCCTTAATAATTATCTTTCCTTAAATCGCGAATGGGTTTCGCACCCAAACTAGACAAAGCCATGTCGCCTCACCTATTCGCACAAGCTAGTCAGAGCAGTTCACCTACTTCGAATTAACCATCAACACCACTAACTCACAAAAGCTATTCATCATTGTCGTTATGTCCAGCATCGCGGGACGGAATCAGTTCGCCATACTCGACGACTCGACTGTACTGAATATATTCCAGGGCTCCGCCCAAGGCCTCGTTAATTAAAAAAACAACCGCATACGTATCTCTTGGACGATAAGCGTCACTCATTCGAAAGATATAGGCTCTATCAACCTCTAGCTTTAAGGGACGAGCATTTGTTTTTTGATCGTCACTCTCATAGCCATCTGGCACAGTACCAAAAACTATGCAATCACCAGGGTTCAAAATTTTCGGTTGAGCACCTTCCGTAAGTGCGATCCCCCAAGAAGCGGGGCTTCTTACATCTCCTTCGGATAAAGATAGCCACCCCAGCCTAAACACTTGCTTCTCTTTAGCTGGCAGACAGATAGCCGGTTTATCATCAATCGTCGCAACATCGGCGCTCGTTTTGCGCCCAAACGATGTCGCGGTAGCCTCAACCCCGAGCATTATCAAAATGCCAGCTGAAAAAAACATTCGGTAGTGCATGCCTTTACTCTACAATTGATAGGGCAAGCCCTAATACACACCCACAAATCATACAAAACAACGACCCAAACCACTTAATAAATTAGAAGACCTGAACCAAAAAAAACAGCAATGAAAAGCTAAACAGCATAATTTTCGCGGACCGCTTCACATACAACCTTAGAATGCTCAGATAGCAAAACACGCCTACATACGGTAGATCCATCCCACTCCAGAAAACATAATCACGTTTTATTTTCATAATCCTTATGCCCTCATTCTATACGTCTAGCCACAACCTCATTTTGAAGACCGTACACTACCGCTCACCCCCACTTTTGGTTCGCCCTCTCAATTTCCGCTTTTAACTCGGCCCAATCATCCGAACCAAGGAATCGCAGCACGCGCTCCCCTACAGCGGTAAAACACTTCCCTAGCGGGCCTTGCTTAGCTCTTTTCTCTATTAAAGAATCGATATCTGAAAATAATTGCTCCCTATCAAAGCAAAACCAAATTGGTGGCACTGACACAAAAAAATTAAAAATACAAACTGGTGCAACCATTTTAAACAAAGCATCTTCAACATCTACCATAGAGTACGATTTTGCCACCGCCGCTATTTGAACGTAATCGACTTCGTTATCCACAAACAAATAGGAGAGTGCCAGCCACAGTTCCCGCTGATCTAATTGACCTCCCATTTGGAGAACTCCTCTATCTCATCGTCATAAGCTTCAGCGAATGTCGAGGCAGCCCAACCAGATGCAATCCCAGCAGCTAACATCAAACCAACGGCGCAGAACGGTGCGCCAGGGCCACACACTGTAGATACAGCCAAGCTTGCCAACGCAGCGCCAGCCGCCCCGCCACCAACAATCACACCCTGTTTGATCGCCTCCTTTTGCTTATTCTCAGCGTTCGCTATCTCATACGCCGCATAAGCAACCGTAACGATGATTAATACTTTGCCTGAAACCCTCAACGCCTTATTAAGAGTGTTAAATCCCGCATTAGGCCTGGCAGAAGATTCTACGATTTCGTAGTACATCGAGTTTTTTTGCTCCGCGCCAAGCGCCATGAAACTCTTGCCAAACTTCTTGACGGCTCTTTCGTCAAGAAGCTTTTCGAGCGAAGGGGAAATAATTTTCTTTTTTTCAGCAATAGCCTTCCCGTGTACAGAGGTCTTACTCCTAACCTCAGCCATAATCTTGTTGCGCATTTCGTAACAAAACTCCGCCGCTTCTTTAACCGAAACCTTGCCGCTCCTAACCTGCAGCAAGACTTCCGCCCTCACCCGCTTGACGTTACGGTTGTAATTATCGCGCTGCTTGGCATCATCTATAAAATCCGAAGAAAATTTTAGTGCCGCCCCTTCAAAACTCTCAAGCGCCTTTTCCAATACCTCGTCGTCAAGTGGATGAGATTTTTCTGCCAGATACAACTTATAAAAAGAATCCATAGCGCTACTCCGAGAGCTCTTTGATTATTCTTTCCGCAGCGCCGGCCACCTCGCGCGAGCGGTCCAGGTCCTCTATTTCAAACTTGACACAAGCCTTTCCATAAAAAGAGTAAAAGCTCGCCTTGTTCTCATGATCGAATTCGCCTTGCAAGAGCTCTCCGTCATCCATGGTCGCGGTGCACTTTATGCCTTCGTAGTTCAATTCGGGCGGAGCAAAAAACTAATCCATTTTTCCGAGCTCAATAATTCAACTTTCAAATCCCCCGGCACCAAGGTATTGACACTCATGGTCCGCCCATCCCTGTCCGTTACCCCATTGAACACATCCCCCTGTTGAGTCGTAACGCGATAGCGGGCAAACGGCATTGCTGCCTGGGCGTGGTCTTTCAGCGTATAGCCGGCGGCATAACCGGCCGGTAATGGGGAGGCAGGGGTATGCAGGCTGGCCCCTTGGGTTTTTTCCACATGGGAGGCCTTCAAATAGACGTTGCCCGGTGCACCCAGCTCGATATCACCGTCTTTCAGGCGGATGTAGGCGCCACCGCAGTTGAGCACCAGCTCCTGCGGTGCGCTGATTTCCACGCGCCCTTGAATACTTTCGATTTTCACATCGGTCTTCGCCAAGGCGTGAAGATCATTCCCTTGAGCATGTAGCTCGATCTTTCCTCCGGCAGATTTGAGTTGTATCCCAGCTTCCTTGGCCACTACGCTGATGCCGCCCTGCGCGGTGGCGGTGATGTCGTGGCCTGCGCTGATATCAGCGTTGTGCGCAGCGATGATGCCAACGCTTTCGGCGCCGGAGGCCAGGCATACGGCTTCAGGGCTGACCACGCCGATCCCGCTTGGCGCATGCAGCAGTACGCCAGGTTGTT
>NZ_JQGJ02000041.1 GCF_000802155.2 Pseudomonas frederiksbergensis | reverse complement strand
GTCACCTTCGCCAACACGCGTCTGAGCTACAGCGAGCTCGACGGCCGCGCCAATCGCCTGGCCCACCAGCTCATCGAACTGGGCGTCGGCCCGGAAGTGCGGGTGGGCGTGGCGATGCCGCGTTCCGAACAGTTGCTGATCGCCTTGCTGGCAGTGCTCAAGGCGGGCGGCGCCTACGTGCCGCTGGACCCGGATTACCCGGCCGAACGCGTGGCTTACATGCTTGATGACAGCCGGGCGCGGGTGTTGTTGACCGAGCAGTCGGTGGTCCAGACGTTGACGGTTCCGGCTGGAACCGAAGTGCTGATACTCGATCAGCTCGACCTTTCAGGCTATCCGTTGAGCGAGCCGGTTACCCAGGTCACACCGGACAACCTCGCCTACGTCATCTACACCTCCGGGTCCACCGGCAAACCCAAGGGCGTGGCCATCGCCCACCGCAACGTCCTGGCATTGATCGACTGGTCCAAATCCGTCTACAGCCGCGACGATATCCAAGGCGTACTCGCCTCAACCTCGGTTTGCTTTGATCTGTCGGTGTGGGAGCTGTTCGTCACCCTGGCCAACGGCGGTTCGCTGATCATCGCTCGCAACGCCCTGGAACTGCCGCACCTGCCGGCCCGCGACCAGGTGCGCCTGATCAACACCGTGCCCTCGGCGATCGCCGCGTTGCAGCGCAATGGGGAGATTCCGCACAGCGTGCGCATCATCAACCTGGCCGGTGAGCCACTGAAGCAGAGCCTGGTGGATGCCCTTTACCCACAGGGAATCGAGCATGTCTATGACCTTTATGGCCCCTCCGAAGACACCACCTACTCAACCTGGACCCGCCGCACCCAAGGCGGCACGGCCAACATCGGCCGCCCACTCAAGCACACCGCCAGCTACCTCCTCGACGCCAACCTGCAACCGGTGCCCCAAGGCGTCTCGGCCGAGCTGTACCTGAGCGGCGCCGGCATAACCCGGGGCTACCTCGGGCGAGCGGCGATGACCGCCGAGAAGTACGTGCCCAACCCGTTCTCCACCACGGGCGAGCGCCTGTACCGCACCGGCGACCTGTGCCGTTATCGCGCCGACGGCGTGCTCGAATACCAGGGTCGCATCGACCATCAGGTGAAGATCCGCGGCTTCCGCATCGAGCTGGGGGAGATCGAGGCGCGGCTGCTGCAACAGCCCGAGGTCAACGAAGTCGCCGTGCTCGCCCAGGAAGGGCCGGGCGGCCAGCAACTGGTGGCCTACGTGGTGACCTCGGCGGACGCCGACACACTGCGCGATCCCCTCAAGGCCCGACTCAAGGAGCATCTGCCGGACTACATGATCCCGGCCCACTGGCTGTTCCTCGACCAGTTGCCGCTGACCCCCAATGGCAAGCTTGATCGCAAGGCGTTGCCGGGTATCGAGGCCGGGCGCTCGCAAAGCGCATACGAAGCACCGGTCAGCGAACTGCAGCAGCAAGTCGCGACGATCTGGGCCCAGGTGCTCACCGTCGAACGCGTGGGCCTTGACGATCACTTCTTCGAGCTGGGCGGCCACTCGCTGCTGGCGGTCACTGCCGTCTCGCGCATGGCCCTCGAACTGGGGTTGAGCCTGACCCCGCAACTGCTGTTCCAGCACCCCGTCCTGCAGGATTTTGTCGCACAAATCGACAGCACGGACGGGCCAATCAATGAAGAGAAACTGAACAAGCTGGACGCCCTGCTTGATGAAATGGAGGAAGTCTGATGGACAAGAGTGTTGCTTTGAGGGTTGCCAAGCGCTTTATCACTCTGCCGCTGGACAAACGCAGGCTGTACTTGGAGAAGATGCTGGAAGAGGGCGTCTCGCCGGCCAACCTGCCGATCCCCGAGGTGCGTTCCGGGTTCGAGCACATCCCGCAATCTTATGCCCAGGAGCGCCAGTGGTTCCTCTGGCAAATGGACCCGCACAGTTCGGCCTACCACATTCCCAGCGCCCTGCGCCTCAAAGGCCAACTGGACGTGCCGGCCCTGGAGCGCAGCTTCAATGCCCTGGCCGAGCGTCACGAAAGCTTGCGCACCACGTTTGCCGAGCAGGGCGAGCAAGCCGTCCAGGTTATCCACCGGCAGATGCCCCTGAGCGTCACTGTCGAGGCGCTGCCGGCCGGTTCACCGATCAGCGAGGACGCGCGCATCAAGGCTTACATCGAAGGCGAAACCGCGCGTCCGTTCGATTTGCGCCAAGGGCCGTTGCTACGGGTTTCGCTGTTGAAAATCGCCGAGGATGACCATGTGCTGGTGCTGATCCAGCACCACATCATCGCCGATGGCTGGTCGATGCGCGTGCTGGTGGACGAACTGGTGCGGTGTTACGCCGCCGACACCGGCGGCCAGCCGCTGGCCTTGCCGGAACTGCCGGTGCAATACGCCGACTACGCCATCTGGCAACGCCATTGGCTGGAAGCCGGCGAGCGCGAACGCCAGTTGGCTTATTGGGTCCAGACCCTGGGCGACGAGCAACCGGTGCTGGAGCTGCCATTCGATCAGCCGCGCCCTCCGGTGCAGAGCCTTCGTGGTGCGCGGCTGGACGTGAAGCTGGCGCCGGAACTGGCCACCGGGCTCAAGCAACTGGCCCAGCGCGAAGGCGCCAGCCTGTTCATGGTTCTGCTCGCCTCGTTCCAGGCATTGCTGCACCGCTACAGCGGCCAGCCGCAGATCCGCGTCGGCGTGCCGACGGCCAACCGCAACCGGGTCGAGACCGAAGGGCTGATCGGCTTTTTCGTCAACACCCAAGTGCTCAATGCCCACGTCGATGGGCAGATGCCATTCGAGCAATTGCTCGCCCAGGTCAAGCAAGCGGCCATGGCGGCCCAGGCCCATCAGGACCTGCCGTTCGAGCAACTGATCGAAGCCCTCCAGCCAGAGCGAAGCCTGAGCCACAGCCCGATTTTCCAGGTCATGTTCAACCACCAGAATGCCGATGCCACGGGCCGCCGGCAAATGCAGCTTCCGCAACTGCGGGTCGAGGACCTGACGTGGGAAGGGCGCACCGCCCAGTTCGACCTGACCCTGGGCACCTACGAAACCGAGCGGGGCATCGCCGCCGAGCTGACCTATGCCACCGATCTCTTCGAAGCGCAGACCATCGAGCGCCTGGCCGAGCACTGGCAAAACCTGCTGCAGGGTATCGTCGACGCGCCCCACCAGCGGGTTGGGGAACTGCCGTTGCTCGACCCGTCGCAGCAGCGCCTCACGCAACAGCGGTGGCTGCGCGTCGCCGACCACGGTGCCGAAGCCGTGTGCGTCCACCAACGCATCGCCGGACAGGCGCACCGGGTCCCCGACGCATTGGCGCTGACCGTTGACGGACGATCCCTGAGCTACCGGCAATTGGACGCCCGCGCCAACCAACTGGCTCACCGCCTGATTGATCTGGGCGTGTCCCCGGGCGAGCTGGTGGGCATCGCGGTGGAGCGCAGCGTCGAGCTGATTGTCGGCCTGCTGGCGATCCTCAAGGCTGGCGGCGCCTACGTCCCGTTGGACCCTGGGTATCCCGAGGATCGCCTGGCCTACATGATCGAGGACAGCGGCATTGGGCTGCTGCTGACCCAGGCCCGTTTGCAAGCGCGATTGCCGATCCCGCCGGCGCTCCGGACCCTGCTGCTGGACTCGCCGGACGCCGCACTGCAAGACGCTCCGAAAACCTGCCCGATGGTGCCGTTGACCGGCGAGCACCTGGCCTATGTCATCTACACCTCCGGCTCCACCGGCAAGCCCAAGGGTGTGATGGTGCGCCACGATGCGCTGGGCAATTTCATCACCAGCATGATCGCCCAGCCGGGCCTCGCGGCCAGCGACCGCATGCTGTCGCTGACGACCTTCTCCTTCGATATTTTCGGCCTGGAAATCTACGGGCCGCTCTGCGCCGGGGCCAGCATCGTGCTCACTGGGCAGCACGTGCACCAGGATCCGCAAGCGGTGCTCGCGTTGATCGAACAACACGACGTCAGCGTGCTGCAAGCCACGCCGTCGAGCTGGCGCATGCTGCTCGACCATGAGCGGGCCTCGGTGCTCGCCGGGCGGACCTTCCTGTGCGGCGGCGAAGCCTTGCCCCAGGAACTGGCCCAGCGGCTGCTGGCGCTTTCGCCGAAGCTCTGGAACCTCTACGGGCCGACCGAAACCACCATCTGGTCGGCGGTGCACCCGTTGAGCCCCGGGCGCGACCGGCCCTTTCTTGGCCAGCCGCTGGACAATACCGCGCTGTACATCGTCGGCAGCGACCTGACCCTCAACCCGCCCGGCGCGCCGGGGGAACTGCTGATCGGTGGCGCCGGCCTGGCCCGTGGTTATTTCCAGCGCCCGGGGCTGACCGCCGAACGCTTCGTCCCCGATCCGTTCTCCACAACCGGCGAACGGCTGTACCGCACCGGCGACTTGACCCGTTATCGCGCCGAAGGGGTGGTCGAATACCTCGGCCGCATCGACCATCAGGTGAAGATTCGCGGCCTGCGCATCGAGCTCGGGGAAATCGAAGCCGCGTTGCTGGCCCAGGACAGCGTGCGCGAAACCGTGGTGGTCGCCCACGAAGGCCCGACCGGGGCGCAACTGGTGGGTTACGTCGTGCCTGCCAGCGGCGAAGTGCCGGAGCCCGATGCGCCGCTGCGCGCAACGCTCAAGGCGGCCCTCAAGGCGCAGTTGCCGGACTACATGGTTCCGGCGCACCTGTTGTTCCTGGCCCGATTGCCGCTGACGCCCAATGGCAAGATCGATCGCAAGGCCTTGCCGGCGCCCGACGCCAGCGACGTGCAACAGGCCTACGTGGCGCCTCGCAGTGAGGTCGAGCAACAAGTCGCGGCGATCTGGCAGGACGTGCTCAAGCTTGAGCGCGTGGGCCTGGAGGATCATTTCTTCGAACTGGGCGGGCATTCACTGTTAGTGACCCAAGTGGTGTCGCGAATCCGTCGGGTGCTAGGCATCGAGGTGCCGCTGCGCAGCCTGTTCGAACACAGCACCTTGCAGGCGTTCGTCGCCTCCTTCGATGCCACGCCCGGCGAACAGGCTCCAGCGATGGTGCCGGTGCCTCGCGATGCGCCACTGCCGCTGTCGTTTGCCCAGGAACGCCAGTGGTTCCTCTGGAAAATGGATCCGGACAGCGCGGCCTATAACATCCCCACGGCCCTGCGGATGCGCGGCACGCTGGACAAGGAGGCGCTGCGCAAGAGTTTCGCTGCGCTGGTGGAGCGTCACGAAAGCTTGCGCACCCTATTCGTCGAAGAGGATGGGCGCACCTGCCAGGTTATTTGCGGGCAGGGGGAGGTCGACTTCGTCGAGCAGCGCCTGGAAGGGCGAGGCATCCAGGCCTTGGTCGAACAGCACACACAGCGTCCGTTCGATCTGGCGACTGATTCGTTGCTGCGCATGGCGCTGCTGGAAGTGGACGAACAGGACCACATCCTGGTGCTGACGCTGCATCACATCGTCTCCGATGGCTGGTCCTTGCAGGTGATGGTCGATGACCTGATGAGCCTGTATTCGGCGTTCGTCCAAGGCCAGCAAGCGCATCTGCCGCCGTTGGCGGTGCAGTATGCCGACTACGCCGTCTGGCAGCGGCAATGGATGGCGGCCGGAGAGCGGGATCGTCAATTAGCCTATTGGTCCGGGCAACTGGGCGGCGAACAGCCGCTGCTGGAGCTGCCCACCGACCATCCGCGCCCGGCGCAGCAAAGCCTGCGCGGCGCGCGTCTGCCAATCGTGTTGGACGCGGCCTTGAGCGCTGATCTCAAGGCCCTGGCCCGGCGGGAAAACGTCACGTTGTTCGTGCTGTTGCTCGGTTCGTTCCAGGCGCTGCTGCATCGCTACAGCGGCCAGGCCGATATCCGCGTCGGCGTGCCGATTGCCAACCGCCAGCGGCTGGAAACCGAGCGACTGATCGGTTTCTTCGTCAACACCCAGGTCCTGCGCAGCGAGTTCCACAGTGAGCTGACCGGCGCCGCGCTGCTGCAGCAGCTCAAGCAAACGGCCATGGCCGCGCAGATGCACCAGGACCTGCCTTTCGAGCAGTTGGTAGATGCCTTGCAACCGCAGCGCAACCTCAGCCACAGCCCGTTGTTCCAGGCGATGTTCAACCACCGCAATGAAACCGACTCGGCGTTCGCCAATGCCTTGCCGGACCTTTGCGTCGAACCCCTTGGCTGGACGCAGCGCACCGCGCAATTCGACCTGAGCATGGACACCGTCGAGAGTTCGCAGGGCCTGCACGCGGCGCTGACCTATGCGACGGATCTGTTCGAGCCGACGACCGTCGAGCGCATGGCCCGGCATTGGCTCAACCTGTTGCATGGCATGACGCACGATCTGCATCGCCCGGTGGCGCAGTGGACGCTGCTGGACGAGGGCGAGCGTCGGCACATGCTCATCGACTGGAACGCGACGGCGCAGCATTACCCGCTCGACCGCAGCGTGCAAAGCCTGATCGAGGAACAGGTGCGCCGAACGCCGGACGCGCCTGCGCTGGTCTTCGGCGAGCAGCGCTTGAGCTACCGCGAACTCAACGCCCGGGCCAACCGCCTGGCCCATCGCCTGATCGACCAAGGCGTCGGTCCGGATGTGCTGGTGGGCATCGCCGTCGAGCGTTCCGTGGAAATGGTGCTGGGGCTGTTGGCGATTCTCAAGGCCGGCGGCGCCTACGTGCCGCTGGACCCCGAATACCCGCGTGATCGCCTGGCCTACATGTTCGAAGACAGCGGCATTGGCTTGCTGCTGACCCAGCAACACCTGGTGGACGCCTTGCCGATGCCGGACGGGCTGCGCAGCCTGGTGCTGGATTCGCTCGACGACGGCTTGTACGCCAGCCGCGACGGCAATCCCGGCGTCGAAGTCCACGGTGAGAACCTGGCGTATGTGATCTATACCTCCGGTTCCACCGGCAAACCCAAGGGCGCGGGCAATCGCCATAGCGCCCTGGTCAACCGTCTGTGCTGGATGCAACAGGCGTATGGCCTCGATGCCTCGGACAGCGTGCTGCAAAAAACACCGTTCAGCTTCGACGTGTCGGTGTGGGAGTTCTTCTGGCCACTGCTGACCGGTTCGACGCTGGTGGTGGCCGCGCCGGGCGCCCATCGCGACCCGGCGCTGTTGATCGAGTTGATCACGGCCCAGGGCATCACCACGCTGCACTTCGTGCCGTCGATGCTCCAGGCGTTTGTGCAGGACTCGCGGGTGGCCGAATGCGTCAGCTTGAAGCGGATCGTGTGCAGCGGCGAAGCGCTGCCGGTGGATGCCCAGCAGCAGGTGTTCGCCAAGTTGCCGAGCGCCAACCTGTACAACCTCTACGGCCCGACCGAGGCGGCCATCGACGTGACCCACTGGACCTGTGTCGAGGAGGGGCGCGACAGCGTGCCGATCGGCCAGCCGATCGCCAACCTCGGCACCTACATCCTCGACGATGAGTTGTCCCCGGTGCCGGTGGGGGTGATCGGCGAGTTGTATCTGGCGGGCGAGGGGTTGGCGCGGGGTTACCATCGGCGCGCGGCTTTGACCGCCGAGCGGTTCGTCACCGGGCCGTTCGGCCATGGCCAGCGCCTGTACCGGACCGGCGACCTGGCGCGCTATCGCCCCGACGGCGTAATCGAATACGCCGGGCGGATCGACCATCAAGTGAAAATCCGTGGCCTGCGCATCGAACTAGGCGAAATAGAAGCACGCCTGGCCGAGCACGATGCCGTGCGCGAAACGGTGGTCCTGGCCCAGGACGGCAGGCTGCTGGTCGCCTATGTGGTGCCGGCGCGCGCCGAGCTGCTGGCCGCCGATGACGCCGTTCGCCAGGAGTTGCAAGTGCGCCTCAGGGAACATCTGAGCCAATCCTTGCCCGACTACATGGTGCCGCAACACTGGGTGTGGCTGGAAAGAATGCCGGTCAGCCCCAACGGCAAGCTCGAGCGCAAGGCGCTGCCCAAGGCCGAGCCAAGTGCCCATCCCCAGGCCTACATCGCAGCGGTGACCGCGCAGGAACAGACGCTGGTGGATATCTGGCAAAGCGTGCTCGGACGCGATCGCGTGGGCGTGACCGATAATTTCTTCGAGCTGGGCGGCGACTCGATCATCTCCATCCAAGTGGTGAGCCGAGCCCGTCAGGCCGGCCTTCATTTCAGCCCCAAGGATCTGTTCCTGCACCAGACCATCCAAGGGTTGGCTGGCGTGGCGACAACCGGCGACGGCGGCCCGGTGATCGATCAGGGCCCGGTGACAGGGGAGACGCTGCTGCTGCCGTTCCAGCAGCTGTTCTTCGAACAGGCCATGGCCGAACCTCACCACTGGAACCAGTCGGTGCTGCTCAAAGGCGTGCGATCGGTGAACGCCGGGCATCTGGAGCAGGCGTTGCAGGCCTTGGTCGAACACCACGATGCCTTGCGCCTGTCCTTCGTCTGCGAGCCAGGCACCTGGACCGCTCGCCACAAGACCCTGGCCGAACAGCGCACGCTCTGGCAACGCTCGCCGTTGTTGTGGACCGCCGACGTGGCGGATGCGCCGGCCCTCGAACGCCTGGCCGAACACGCCCAGCGCAGCCTTGAACTGGACAGCGGCGCGCTGCTGCGCGGTGTCCTGGCGACCCTGGCCGATGGCAGCCAGCGGCTGTTGTTGGTGATCCATCACTTGGTGGTCGACGGCGTGTCCTGGCGGATGCTGCTGGAAGATTTGCAACGGGCATATGATCAATTGCAAGCCGGTCAGACGCCGACATTACCGGCCAAGACCACATCGGCACAGACTTGGGCGCAACGGTTGCAGGCCCATGCCGGCAGTGCGACGTTGCAGAACCAAGTGGCGTACTGGCAGGCGCAATTGGAAGGCGCTTGCCCCGACCTGCCTTGCGATCATCCCCAAGGTGATTTGCGCAGGTGCCATGGGGCGCAAGTGCAGACGCGGCTGGACAAAGAGCTGACTCGACGACTGTTGCAGCAAGCGCCGGCGACCTATCGCACCCAGGTCAACGACCTGCTGTTGACGGCGCTGGCCCGGGTGATCGGCCGCTGGACTTGCCAGGCGTCGACCTTGATCCAGCTGGAAGGCCATGGCCGCGAGGCGCTGTTTGAAGATGTAGACCTTAGCCGCAGCGTGGGTTGGTTTACCAGCCTGTTTCCGGTGCGCCTGACCCCGACGGCGACCGCCGAAGGCTCGATCAAGGCGATCAAGGAGCAACTGCGGGCCATTCCCGACAAGGGGCTTGGTTTCGGCGTGTTGCGCTACCTGGGCGATGAACCGACGCGTCGTGCCCTCGCGGCACTGCCGGCGCCGCGCATCACTTTCAATTATCTGGGACAGTTCGACAGCGGCTTCAATGCAGAGGCCGACGGGCTGTTTGTCCCTGCCAGCGAATCGGCGGGCGCGGCCCAGAGCCCATTGGCGCCGCTGGACAACTGGTTGACCCTTAATGGCAGCGTCTATGCCGGCGAGTTGAGCATCGACTGGACCTTCAGCACGCAGATGTTCGACGAGGCGACGATCCAGGCGCTGGCGGTGGATTACGCTCGGCAATTGCAGGAGTTGATCGACCACTGTTGCGAGACCCAGCGCCACGGCTTCACCCCATCGGACTTCCCCCTCGCCGGGTTGGACCAGGCGCAGTTGGACGCGTTGCCACTGGTGGCCCGGGAGGTGGAGGACCTCTATCCGTTGTCGCCAATGCAACAAGGCATGCTGTTCCACACGCTGTACGAGCAACAGGCCGGCCATTACATCAACCAGATGCGCGTGGATGTCCAAGGGCTGGAGGTCGAACGCTTCCGCCAGGCCTGGCAAGCGGCGACCGACGCTCATGACGTGCTGCGCAGCGGTTTTGTCTGGGAAGGCGATTTCAAGCGTGCGTTGCAGGTGGTGCACAAGCGCGTCGACGTTGCGTTGCAGCTTGAGGATGGGCGCATACAAGCTGACCTTCCTCGCTACCTGGACACCCTCGCGACAGCCCAGCGCCAACAAGGGTTTGCCCTGGACGCTGCGCCGTTGCTGCGGTTGGTGGTCGTGCGGGTGGCGGATGATCGCTATCACTTGATCTACACCAGCCACCACATCCTCATGGACGGCTGGAGCAATTCACAGCTGCTCGGCGAAGTGCTGCAACGCTACAGTGGTCAATCCATGGCCGTGTCCGGCGGACGTTATCGAGACTACATCGCCTGGCTGCAACGCCAGGACGCGGCGGCCAGCGAGGCGTTCTGGAAGCCTGCGCTAGAACGCCTGGAAGCACCGACACGGTTGGCCGATGCGGTTGGCAAGCCGACGGACGCCGGTGTTGGTTATGGCGATCATATGCAGGTGCTGGACGAGTCGTTGACCCGGCGCCTGGAAGCCTTCGCTCGCTCCTCGAAAGTCACGGTTAACACGCTGGTGCAAGCGGCGTGGCTGCTGCTGTTGCAGCGCTACACCGGCAAATCCACCGTGGCGTTTGGTGCGACGGTGGCCGGGCGTCCGGCTGACTT
>NZ_JQGJ02000040.1 GCF_000802155.2 Pseudomonas frederiksbergensis | reverse complement strand
GTAAACAGTTGTAATGTCTTTTTCAGGCCGGCATAATGGTCGGCCTGATTTTGTTTTAGGTCAGTAGCTCAATTGGCAGAGCGACGGTCTCCAAAACCGTAGGTTGGGGGTTCGATTCCCTCCTGACCTGCCAGATTCACTCGGTGTGTCTGGCTTTCTTTTCACAGGATCTTCATAGATGACTCCTAAAGCTGAAGCTCAAGGCTCTCGCTTCGATCTGCTCAAGTGGCTAGTGGTAGTCGCTTTGGTGGCTGTTGGCGTTGTTGGCAATCAGTATTTTTCTGCTTCGCCGATCCTGTACCGAGTACTTGCATTGCTCGCCATTGCTGCTGTTGCTGCCTTTGTAGGCCTCCAGACAGCCAAGGGCAAGTCTTTCTTCGTACTCGCTAAGGAAGCTCGCACCGAGATTCGTAAAGTCGTATGGCCGACTCGCCAAGAAACCACGCAGACCACGTTGATCGTTGTGGCTGTTGTTCTGGTGATGGCGTTGCTGTTGTGGGGGCTCGACTCCCTGCTCGGCTGGCTTGTTTCCTTGATTGTTGGCTAAGGGTGTCCCGTGGCTAAGCGTTGGTACGTTGTGCATGCTTACTCGGGTTACGAGAAGCATGTTATGCGCTCGCTGATAGAGCGTGTGAAGCTGGCTGGCATGGAAGATGGCTTTGGCGAGATTCTGGTTCCCACTGAAGAAGTGGTTGAAATGCGTAATGGCCAGAAGCGCAAAAGTGAACGTAAGTTCTTCCCAGGCTATGTGCTGGTACAGATGGATATGAACGAAGGGACTTGGCACTTGGTCAAGGATACCCCTCGGGTGATGGGCTTCATTGGCGGTACCGCCGACAAGCCTGCGCCAATCACGGATAAAGAGGCAGAAGCGATTCTGCGTCGTGTTGCTGATGGTAGCGACAAGCCGAAGCCGAAGACGCTGTTTGAACCAGGTGAGGTTGTGCGTGTCACCGACGGTCCATTCGCTGATTTCAATGGCACGGTTGAAGAAGTTAACTACGAAAAGAGCCGGATCCAAGTGGCAGTGCTCATTTTCGGTCGCTCTACTCCGGTAGAGTTGGAGTTTAGTCAGGTCGAAAAGGTCTGATTGAACAGGCATCCCAACCCCGCAGCCCAAGGCTGTGGGGTTTTGTCGTCACTGGGATAAACGCGCAAGCAACCGGGGAGCCTTTCGAGGCGTTCGAACCCGTAATTGGAGTGCCTCATGGCCAAGAAGATTACCGCTTACATCAAGCTGCAAGTGAAGGCCGCTCAGGCTAACCCAAGCCCACCTGTTGGTCCTGCACTGGGTCAGCACGGCGTGAACATCATGGAATTCTGCAAGGCTTTCAACGCCCGTACTCAGGGTCTTGAGCCAGGTCTGCCGACTCCAGTGATCATCACTGTCTACAGCGACCGTAGCTTCACTTTCGAAACAAAAAGCACCCCTGCTTCGGTTCTGCTGAAGAAGGCTGCAGGTTTGACCAGCGGTTCCGCTCGTCCAAACACCGTTAAGGTTGGCACCGTGACCCGTGCTCAGCTGGAAGAAATCGCGAAAACCAAAAACGCGGATCTGACTGCAGCTGATATGGATGCAGCCGTGCGTACTATCGCCGGTTCTGCTCGTAGCATGGGCCTTAACGTGGAGGGTGTGTAATGGCTAAGCTGACCAAGCGTCAAAAGGCTATCGCCGGCAAAATCGAAGCAGGCAAGGCCTACAACTTTGTAGATGCCGCCGCTCTGCTGGCTGAGCTGTCGACTGTCAAGTTCAGCGAGTCGTTCGACGTTGCTGTGAACCTGGGCGTTGACCCACGTAAATCCGACCAGGTCGTACGTAGCGCAACTGTGCTGCCGCACGGCACTGGCAAGACTGTCCGTGTTGCCGTGTTCACCCAGGGCCCAGCAGCTGAAGCTGCTCTGGCTGCTGGCGCTGACCGCGTAGGCATGGACGATCTGGCTGCTGAAATGAAAGGCGGCGACCTGAACTATGACGTCGTGATCGCTTCCCCGGATGCCATGCGCGTTGTAGGCCAGTTGGGTCAGATCCTCGGTCCACGTGGCCTGATGCCTAACCCTAAAGTCGGCACCGTAACGCCAGACGTAGCCACCGCGGTTAAAAACGCCAAGGCTGGTCAGGTTCGTTATCGCACCGACAAGAACGGCATCATCCACACTTCCGTTGGCAAGATTGGCTTCGACGCCGTCAAGCTGAAGGAAAACGTTGAAGCCCTGATCGCTGATCTGAAGCGTATCAAGCCAGCTTCTTCGAAAGGTATCTACGTCAAGCGCGTTACCCTGAGCACCACTATGGGCCCAGGTCTGGTTATCGATCAGAGCTCGCTCGACGCGTAAGACAACGGTTGGCGCAAGCGATTACGCCAATCAAATATTGGGGTCCCTGCCTGGCGGGGGCTGTCCAAGACCGTAGGCGACGAAAGTCTTAAACCACAAGCCTACGCAGATGGTGCTCCCGGTTCCTTACCGAATCAGACACCAAAACGACATTCGGTTTCGATCGGATGAAACGGTAACAAGCAGGAGTTAAACCCGTGGCAATTAAACTCGAAGACAAGAAGGCCATCGTCGCTGAAGTCAACGAGGCTGCCAAAGCTGCTCTGTCCGCTGTCGTGGCTGATGCCCGTGGCGTAACAGTAGGCGCTATGACCGGACTCCGTAAAGAGGCCCGTGAAGCTGGCGTTTACGTACGTGTTGTACGTAACACCTTGCTCAAGCGCGCTGTTGCTGACACTGAATACAGTGTTCTCAACGACGTGTTCACCGGCCCGACCTTGATCGCGTTCTCCAACCAACATCCTGGCGCTGCTGCCCGTTTGTTCAAGGAATTCGCCAAAGGTCAGGACAAGTTCGAGATTAAGGCAGCTGCGTTCGAGGGCAAGTTCCTCGCAGCTAACCAGATCGACGTACTGGCAACTCTGCCGACCCGTGACGAAGCAATTTCCCAGCTGATGAGCGTGATGCAAGGCGCTACCAGCAAATTGGCTCGTACCCTGGCGGCACTGCGCGACCAGAAAGAAGCTGCCGCAGCCTAAGGCTCGACACCTCTTTTCGCGTTTTTTGTTTATTTCGATGGTCGCGTAGGCCGTCCCCCAATTCAGGAATTTAGTTTCATGACTATCTCTCAAAACGACATCCTCGAAGCAGTAGCCAACATGTCCGTAATGGAAGTTGTTGAGCTGATCAAAGCTTTCGAAGAAAAATTCGGTGTTACCGCTGCTGCTGCTTCCGCTGGTCCAGCTGTTGCTGCTGCCGTTGCTGAAGAGCAAACCGAATTCAACGTCATGCTGACCGAAGCTGGCGAGAAGAAAGTAAACGTGATCAAGGCAGTACGTGAGCTGACCGGTCTGGGCCTGAAAGAAGCCAAGGCTGTAGTTGACGGCGCTCCTGCCATGGTTCTGGAAGCTGTTGCCAAAGACGCAGCTGACAAAGCCAAGGCCGCTCTGGAAGAAGCAGGCGCTAAAGTCGAGCTGAAGTAAGCATCGACTTTGCGTCTCCAGCCCGAGCGTTAAGCGACAGGCTGATGGCTGGTGGCTCTTGCCACCGGCCTTTTTCCGTTATTGGCAGCCGACTGGGTCGGTGCTGATCACGAGCTGTAACCACCCGATGTGGTGGCGCAAACCATGGGGTTTGCACGATTTTCTGGCTGCTCCCGTCGGGAGGGGCCAAACAAGCAGGTGACCAAGCTGGGGAACGCTGATGGCTTACTCATATACTGAGAAAAAACGTATCCGCAAGGACTTTAGCAAGTTGCCGGACGTCATGGATGTGCCGTACCTCCTGGCCATCCAGCTGGATTCGTATCGTGAATTCTTGCAAGCGGGAGCGACTAAAGATCAGTTCCGCGACGTGGGCCTGCATGCGGCCTTCAAATCCGTTTTCCCGATCATCAGCTACTCCGGCAATGCTGCGCTGGAGTACGTCGGTTATCGCCTGGGCGAACCGGCATTTGATGTCAAAGAATGCGTATTGCGCGGTGTAACTTACGCCGTACCTTTGCGGGTAAAAGTGCGCCTGATCATTTTCGACAAAGAATCGTCGAACAAAGCGATCAAGGACATCAAAGAGCAAGAAGTCTACATGGGTGAAATCCCCCTGATGACTGAAAACGGTACCTTCGTAATCAACGGTACCGAGCGTGTAATCGTTTCCCAGCTGCACCGTTCTCCGGGCGTGTTCTTCGACCACGACCGTGGCAAGACGCACAGCTCCGGCAAACTGCTCTATTCCGCGCGCATCATTCCTTACCGCGGTTCGTGGCTGGACTTCGAGTTCGACCCGAAAGACTGCGTGTTCGTGCGTATCGACCGTCGTCGCAAGCTGCCTGCATCGGTACTGCTGCGCGCGCTCGGCTATACCACCGAGGAAGTGCTGGACGCGTTCTACACCACCAACGTATTCCATGTGCAGGGTGAAAACCTGAGCCTGGAGTTGGTGCCTCAGCGCCTGCGCGGTGAAATCGCCGTCCTGGATATCCAGGATGACAAGGGCAAGGTTATTGTCGAGCAAGGCCGTCGTATTACTGCTCGCCACATCAACCAGCTGGAAAAGGCCGGGATCAAAGAGCTGCAGGTGCCGATGGACTACGTCCTGGGTCGCACTTCGGCCAAGGTCATCGTGCATCCAGCTACTGGCGAGATCATCGCTGAATGCAACACCGAGCTGACCGTCGAGATCCTGGCGAAAATCGTCAAGGCCCAGGTCGTTCGTATCGAGACCCTGTACACCAACGACATCGACTGCGGTCCGTTCATCTCCGACACGCTGAAGATCGACTCCACCGGCAACCAACTGGAAGCCCTGGTCGAGATTTATCGCATGATGCGTCCTGGCGAGCCGCCAACCAAGGATGCCGCCGAGACCCTGTTCAACAACCTGTTCTTCAGTCCTGAGCGCTATGACCTGTCTGCGGTCGGCCGGATGAAGTTCAACCGTCGCATCGGTCGTACCGAGATCGAAGGTTCGGGCGTGCTGAACAAGGATGACATCGTTGCGGTGCTCAAGACCCTGGTCGACATCCGTAACGGTAAAGGCATCGTCGATGACATCGACCACCTGGGTAACCGTCGTGTTCGCTGCGTAGGCGAGATGGCCGAAAACCAGTTCCGTGTTGGCCTGGTGCGCGTAGAGCGTGCGGTCAAGGAACGCCTGTCGATGGCTGAAAGCGAAGGCCTGATGCCGCAGGACCTGATCAACGCCAAGCCTGTTGCTGCGGCGGTGAAAGAGTTCTTCGGTTCGAGCCAGCTGTCCCAGTTCATGGACCAGAACAACCCGCTGTCCGAGATCACCCACAAGCGTCGTGTCTCCGCACTCGGCCCAGGCGGTCTGACTCGTGAGCGTGCAGGCTTCGAAGTTCGTGACGTACACCCGACCCACTACGGTCGCGTATGCCCGATCGAAACGCCGGAAGGTCCGAACATCGGTCTGATCAACTCCCTGGCTGCCTACGCGCGCACCAACCAGTACGGCTTCCTCGAAAGCCCGTACCGTGTGGTGAAGGACGCCCTGGTCACCGACGAGATCGTGTTCCTGTCCGCCATCGAAGAGGCTGATCACGTGATCGCCCAGGCTTCGGCCACGATGAACGACAAGAAAGTCCTGACCGACGAACTGGTAGCCGTTCGTCACCTGAACGAGTTCACCGTCAAGGCGCCGGAAGACGTCACCTTGATGGACGTATCGCCGAAGCAGGTAGTTTCGGTTGCAGCGTCTCTGATCCCGTTCCTCGAGCACGACGACGCCAACCGTGCGTTGATGGGTTCGAACATGCAGCGTCAGGCTGTACCGACCCTGCGCGCCGACAAGCCGCTGGTAGGTACCGGCATGGAGCGTAACGTTGCCCGTGACTCCGGCGTTTGCGTCGTGGCTCGTCGTGGCGGTGTGATCGATTCCGTCGACGCCAGCCGTATCGTGGTCCGTGTTGCCGATGACGAAGTTGAGCCGGGCGAAGCCGGTGTCGACATCTACAACCTGACCAAGTACACCCGCTCCAACCAGAACACCTGCATCAACCAGCGTCCGCTGGTAAGCAAGGGTGATCGGGTTCAGCGCAGCGACATCATGGCTGACGGCCCGTCCACCGATATGGGTGAGCTGGCTCTGGGCCAGAACATGCGCATCGCCTTCATGGCATGGAACGGCTTCAACTTCGAAGACTCCATCTGCCTGTCCGAGCGTGTGGTCCAGGAAGACCGCTTCACCACGATCCACATCCAGGAACTGACCTGTGTGGCGCGTGACACCAAGCTTGGCCCAGAGGAAATCACTGCGGACATCCCGAACGTGGGTGAAGCTGCACTGAACAAGCTGGACGAAGCCGGTATCGTTTATGTAGGTGCTGAAGTAGGCGCAGGCGACATCCTGGTCGGCAAGGTCACTCCGAAAGGCGAGACCCAGCTGACTCCGGAAGAGAAACTGCTGCGTGCCATCTTCGGTGAAAAAGCCAGCGACGTTAAAGACACCTCCCTGCGCGTGCCTACCGGCACCAAGGGTACCGTCATCGACGTACAGGTCTTCACCCGCGACGGCGTTGAGCGTGACGCTCGTGCGCTGTCGATCGAGAAGACTCAGCTCGACGAGATCCGCAAGGACCTGAACGAAGAGTTCCGTATCGTCGAAGGCGCGACTTTCGAGCGTCTGCGCTCCGCCCTGGTCGGCCACAAAGCCGAAGGCGGCGCCGGCCTGAAGAAAGGTCAGGAGATCACCGACGAAGTCCTCGACGGTCTTGAGCATGGCCAGTGGTTCAAACTGCGCATGGCTGAAGATGCTCTGAACGAGCAGCTCGAGAAGGCCCAGGCCTACATCGTTGATCGTCGCCGTCTGCTGGACGACAAGTTCGAAGACAAGAAGCGCAAACTGCAGCAGGGCGATGACCTAGCTCCAGGCGTGCTGAAAATCGTCAAGGTCTACCTGGCAATCCGTCGCCGCATCCAGCCGGGCGACAAGATGGCCGGTCGTCACGGTAACAAAGGTGTGGTCTCCGTGATCATGCCGGTTGAAGACATGCCGCACGATGCCAATGGCACCCCGGTCGATGTGGTCCTCAACCCGTTGGGCGTACCTTCGCGTATGAACGTTGGTCAGATTCTTGAAACTCACCTGGGCCTCGCGGCCAAGGGGTTGGGCGAGAAGATCAACCGTATGATCGAAGAGCAGCGCAAAGTCGCTGACCTGCGTAAGTTCCTGCACGAGATCTACAACGAGATCGGCGGGCGCAACGAAGAGCTGGACACCTTCTCCGATCAGGAAATCCTGGATCTGGCGAAGAACCTGCGCGGCGGCGTTCCAATGGCTACCCCGGTGTTCGACGGTGCCAAGGAAAGCGAGATCAAGGCCATGCTGAAACTGGCAGACCTGCCAGAAAGCGGCCAGATGCAGCTGTTCGACGGTCGTACCGGCAACAAGTTCGAGCGTCCGGTTACCGTTGGCTACATGTACATGCTGAAGCTGAACCACTTGGTAGACGACAAGATGCACGCTCGTTCTACCGGTTCTTACAGCCTGGTTACCCAGCAGCCGCTGGGTGGTAAGGCGCAGTTCGGTGGTCAGCGTTTCGGGGAGATGGAGGTCTGGGCACTGGAAGCATACGGTGCTGCATACACTCTGCAAGAAATGCTCACAGTGAAGTCGGACGATGTGAACGGCCGGACCAAGATGTACAAAAACATCGTGGACGGCGATCACCGTATGGAGCCGGGCATGCCCGAGTCCTTCAACGTGTTGATCAAGGAAATTCGTTCCCTCGGCATCGATATCGATCTGGAAACCGAATAACACGTGACGCGAATCGAGAGCGGGGCTGTGTTGCCCGCTCTCTGCTCCGCCAGGAGGAAAGGCCTTGAAAGACCTACTGAATTTGCTGAAAAACCAGGGTCAAGTCGAAGAGTTCGACGCCATCCGTATTGGATTGGCCTCGCCTGAGATGATCCGTTCGTGGTCGTTCGGTGAAGTTAAAAAGCCGGAAACCATCAACTACCGTACGTTCAAACCCGAGCGTGACGGCCTGTTCTGCGCCAAGATCTTTGGCCCGGTAAAGGATTACGAGTGCCTGTGCGGTAAGTACAAGCGCTTGAAGCATCGCGGCGTGATCTGTGAGAAGTGCGGCGTTGAAGTCGCGCTGGCAAAAGTTCGTCGTGAGCGCATGGCGCACATCGAACTGGCCTCGCCAGTTGCTCACATCTGGTTCCTGAAATCGCTGCCGTCCCGTATCGGCCTGCTGATGGACATGACCCTGCGTGATATCGAACGCGTTCTCTACTTCGAGAGCTACGTCGTTATCGATCCAGGCATGACCACCCTTGAAAAAGGTCAGCTGCTCAACGACGAGCAATACTTCGAAGCGCTGGAAGAGTTCGGCGACGATTTCGATGCCCGCATGGGTGCCGAAGCTGTCCGCGAACTGCTGCACGCGATCGACCTGGAGCACGAGATTGGCCGCCTGCGCGAAGAGATTCCGCAAACCAACTCCGAAACCAAGATCAAGAAGCTGTCCAAGCGTCTGAAGTTGATGGAAGCCTTCCAGGGTTCCGGCAACCTGCCAGAGTGGATGGTGCTGACCGTTCTGCCGGTTCTGCCGCCAGACCTGCGTCCACTGGTTCCGCTTGATGGCGGTCGTTTCGCGACTTCCGACCTCAACGATCTGTATCGTCGAGTAATCAACCGTAACAACCGCTTGAAGCGCCTGCTTGACCTGTCCGCTCCGGACATCATCGTGCGCAACGAAAAGCGTATGTTGCAGGAAGCGGTCGACGCCTTGCTCGACAACGGTCGTCGTGGCCGTGCTATCACTGGTTCGAACAAACGTCCTCTGAAATCCCTGGCTGACATGATCAAGGGTAAGCAAGGTCGTTTCCGTCAGAACTTGCTCGGTAAGCGTGTTGACTACTCCGGTCGTTCGGTAATTACCGTAGGCCCGACCCTGCGTCTGCACCAGTGCGGCCTGCCAAAGAAAATGGCTTTGGAGCTGTTCAAGCCGTTCATTTTCGGCAAGCTGGAAATGCGTGGCCTTGCGACCACCATCAAAGCCGCCAAGAAGATGGTCGAGCGCGAGCTGCCAGAGGTCTGGGACGTTCTTGCTGAAGTGATTCGCGAACACCCAGTGCTGCTCAACCGTGCACCGACCCTTCACCGTCTGGGTATCCAGGCGTTTGAACCGGTACTGATCGAAGGTAAGGCTATCCAGCTGCACCCTCTGGTCTGTGCTGCGTACAACGCCGACTTCGACGGCGACCAAATGGCCGTGCACGTACCGCTGACGCTGGAAGCCCAGCTGGAAGCGCGTGCGTTGATGATGTCGACCAACAACATCCTGTCGCCAGCCAACGGTGAGCCGATCATCGTTCCGTCCCAGGACGTTGTATTGGGTCTGTACTACATGACCCGTGAAGCGATCAACGCCAAGGGCGAAGGTCGTGTGTTCGCGGATCTGCAGGAAGTTGACCGTGTGTTCCGTGCCGGCGAAGCCGCACTGCACGCCAAGGTCAAGGTGCGGATCAACGAAACCGTAAACGATCGCGATGGCAGCAGCGTGACCAACACCCGTATTGTCGACACCACCGTCGGCCGTGCGCTGTTGTTCCAGGTTGTGCCAAAAGGCTTGTCGTTCGATGTCGTCAACCTGCCGATGAAGAAAAAAGCGATCTCCAAGCTGATCAACCAGTGCTACCGCGTGGTTGGTCTGAAAGAGACCGTGATTTTCGCTGACCAGTTGATGTACACCGGTTTTGCCTATTCGACCATCTCCGGCGTTTCCATCGGTGTTAACGACTTCGTTATCCCAGATGAAAAAGCCCGCATCATCGGTGCCGCCACCGAAGAAGTGAAAGAGATCGAAAGCCAGTACGCGTCCGGCCTGGTAACCCAGGGCGAGAAGTACAACAAGGTGATCGACCTCTGGTCCAAGGCAAACGATGAAGTTTCCAAGGCGATGATGGCCAACCT
Source organism: Pseudomonas frederiksbergensis (assembly GCF_000802155.2). GTDB lineage: Bacteria > Pseudomonadota > Gammaproteobacteria > Pseudomonadales > Pseudomonadaceae > Aquipseudomonas > Aquipseudomonas frederiksbergensis_A. Next base: position 5,630 of record NZ_JQGJ02000040.1, on the reverse strand, counting down.
CTCGAAAGAGAAGGTCATCGACCGCCATGGCGACGAAGTCGACCAGGAATCCTTCAACTCGATGTACATGATGGCCGACTCGGGCGCACGGGGTTCTGCTGCGCAGATCCGTCAGCTCGCCGGTATGCGTGGTCTGATGGCCAAGCCGGACGGTTCCATCATCGAGACCCCGATTACTGCGAACTTCCGTGAAGGTTTGAGCGTACTCCAGTACTTCATCTCCACTCACGGTGCTCGTAAGGGTCTTGCGGATACCGCGTTGAAAACGGCGAACTCCGGTTACCTGACTCGTCGTCTGGTAGACGTTGCCCAGGATCTGGTCGTGACCGAGATCGATTGCGGCACCGAACATGGCTTGGTAATGACTCCGCACATTGAAGGCGGTGACGTTGTAGAGCCGTTGGGTGAGCGCGTATTGGGTCGTGTCATCGCCCGTGATGTATTCAAGCCAGGTACCGAGGACGTCATCGTTCCTGCCGGCACCCTGGTTGACGAGAAGTGGGTCGAATTCATCGAGCTCAACAGCATCGACGAAGTGATCGTGCGTTCTCCGATCAGCTGCGAAACTCGCTACGGCATCTGCGCCAAATGCTACGGTCGCGACCTGGCACGTGGTCACCAGGTGAACATCGGTGAAGCGGTCGGCGTTATCGCTGCCCAGTCCATCGGTGAGCCGGGTACCCAGCTGACGATGCGTACGTTCCACATTGGTGGTGCGGCAAGCCGGACCTCCGCAGCCGACAGCGTTCAGGTGAAGAATGGCGGTACCGTCCGTCTGCACAACCTGAAGCACGTTGAGCGTGTCGACGGTCACCTGGTGGCTGTGTCCCGTTCCGGTGAGTTGGCGATTGCCGACGACTTCGGTCGTGAGCGCGAGCGCTACAAGCTGCCGTACGGTGCTGTGATTTCGGTGAAGGAAGGCGACAAGGTCGACGCTGGCGCCATCGTGGCGAAGTGGGACCCGCACACTCACCCGATCGTTACCGAAATGAAAGGTACCGTGACCTACGTGGGCATGGAAGAAGGCATCACGATCAAGCGTCAGACTGACGAATTGACCGGTATGACCAACATCGAAGTCCTCGACGCAAAAGATCGCCCAGCTGCCGGCAAGGACATTCGTCCGGCTGTGAAGATGGTCGACGACAACGGCAAGGACCTGTTGCTGCCAGGCACTGACGTAATTGCTCAGTACTTCCTGCCAGCCAACGCCCTGGTCGGTGTTGCGGACGGTGCGCGGATCGCGATCGGTGATGTTATCGCTCGTATCCCGCAGGAAACTTCGAAAACCCGCGACATCACCGGTGGTCTGCCGCGTGTTGCCGACTTGTTCGAAGCCCGTCGTCCGAAAGAAGCCTCGATTCTGGCTGAAGTCAGCGGCACCATCGCGTTCGGTAAAGAAACCAAGGGCAAGCGCCGTCTGGTCATTACCCCGAACGACGGTAGCGATCCGTACGAAGAGCTGATTCCGAAGTGGCGCCACCTGAACGTTTTCGAAGGCGAACAGGTAAACCGCGGCGAAGTTATCTCCGACGGTCCGAGCGATCCACACGACATCCTGCGTCTGCTGGGTGTGAGTGCGCTGGCCAAGTACATCGTGAACGAAATCCAGGACGTTTATCGTCTGCAGGGCGTGAAGATCAACGATAAGCACATCGAGACCATCCTGCGTCAGATGCTGCGTAAAGTTGAGATCTCCGAGTCCGGCGACTCCAGCTTCATCAAGGGCGACCAGATGGAACTGACGCACGTGCTGGTGGAAAACGAGCGCCTGGCGAACGAGGACAAGTTCCTTGCCAAGTTCACTCGCGTACTGCTGGGTATCACCAAGGCGTCGTTGTCCACCGAATCGTTCATCTCGGCGGCTTCCTTCCAGGAAACCACCCGTGTATTGACCGAGGCGGCGGTAACCGGCAAGCGCGACTACCTGCGCGGCCTGAAAGAAAACGTGGTCGTGGGTCGTCTGATCCCGGCCGGTACCGGTTTGGCCTATCACAGCGAGCGCAAGCGTCGCCGTGATGCAGACAAGCCGTTGCGCGTAAGCGCCAGTGAAGTGGAAGCTGCACTGACCGAAGCACTGAACTCGAGCGGTAACTGAGTTCGGCGTTGATTAAGTGCCTGGCCCTGGCCACCCCGTTCGGCGGATCGAGACAAATTGTCGAGATTCGGCGGGCGGGGAGGTCGGGGCCTTGCCTTGACTGGGGACAAGATCCTCTTTAGACTCTTGATCCCCTAAATTTGGCGGGAATTCGTTCCTGCCATTTTGCTTTTCTTGTAAGACAATAGCGTCGCAAGACAACAGTGGAGCTAGTAGATGGCAACTATCAACCAGCTGGTACGTCAGCCGCGTAAGCGTATCGTCGAGAAATCCGACGTACCTGCGCTGCAGAACTGCCCGCAACGTCGTGGCGTATGCACCCGTGTGTATACCACCACGCCGAAAAAACCTAACTCGGCACTGCGTAAAGTATGCCGTGTGCGCCTGACCAACGGTTTCGAGGTTTCCTCGTACATCGGTGGTGAAGGTCACAACCTGCAAGAGCACAGCGTGGTACTGATCCGTGGCGGTCGTGTAAAAGACTTGCCAGGTGTTCGTTACCACACCGTCCGCGGTTCTTTGGATACTTCCGGCGTTAAAGGTCGTAACCAGGGTCGTTCGAAGTACGGTACCAAGCGTCCGAAGTAATCGGCCGTTTTGCAGTTTTTCATTTTTATTGAGTCGATAAGAGTAAGGTCGGGCAAGCATATGCTGTCCCGGGCTAACCTGAAGACCGCTTGAGGGCTTATCATGCCAAGACGTCGCGTAGCAGCCAAACGTGAGATTCTGGACGATCCGAAATACGGAAGCCAGATTCTCGCCAAGTTCATGAACCACGTTATGGAAAGCGGCAAGAAAGCCGTTGCCGAGCGTATTGTTTATGGCGCATTGGACAAAGTTAAGGAACGCAAGAACAGCGATCCCCTGGAAATCTTCGAGAAAGCTCTCGACGCCATCGCTCCGCTGGTCGAAGTGAAGTCGCGCCGTGTAGGTGGTGCTACTTACCAGGTTCCGGTCGAAGTTCGTCCTTCCCGTCGTAACGCCCTGGCAATGCGCTGGCTGGTAGACTTCGCCCGCAAGCGCGGCGAGAAGTCCATGGCCCTGCGTTTGGCTGGTGAACTGTTGGACGCTGCTGAAGGTAAAGGTGCTGCAGTTAAGAAGCGTGAAGACGTGCACCGTATGGCTGAAGCCAACAAGGCTTTCTCGCACTACCGCTTCTAATTTTAGCGTCACTCAATTTGCGAGGGCTTTATGGCTCGTACTACACCGATTAATCGCTACCGTAACATCGGTATCGTTGCTCACGTGGATGCTGGTAAGACCACCACCACTGAGCGCGTCCTTTTTTACACCGGCAAAAGTCACAAAATGGGCGAGGTGCATGACGGCGCCGCGACCACAGACTGGATGGTTCAGGAGCAGGAGCGTGGTATTACCATTACTTCTGCTGCTATCACCGCCTTCTGGAAAGGTTCCGAGAAGCAGTACCCGCACGAGCATCGCTTCAACGTAATCGATACCCCGGGCCACGTAGACTTCACCATTGAAGTTGAACGTTCCCTGCGTGTACTCGACGGCGCGGTTGTCGTGTTCTGTGGTACTTCCGGTGTTGAGCCTCAGTCGGAAACCGTATGGCGTCAGGCCAACAAATACGGCGTTCCACGTCTTGTTTATGTAAACAAGATGGACCGTGCTGGTGCCAACTTCCTGCGCGTGATCGGTCAGATCAAGCAGCGTCTGGGTCACACTCCGGTGCCTATCCAGCTCGCTATCGGTTCGGAAGACAACTTCCAGGGCCAAATCGACCTGATCAACATGCAGGCTGTGTACTGGAATGACTCCGACAAGGGCATGGTCCCTGTTCGCAAGGAAATTCCTGCCGAGCTGTTGGAAGAAGCCGAGCAATGGCGCAGCAACATGGTCGAGGCTGCGGCCGAAGCCAGCGAAGAGCTGATGAACAAGTACCTCGAAGGTGAAGAACTCACCAACGACGAAATCAAGGCGGCTCTGCGTCAGCGTACTATTGCTGGTGAAATCGTTCTGGCCGTTTGCGGTTCTTCCTTCAAGAACAAGGGTGTTCCCCTGGTTCTCGACGCCGTTATCGACTTCCTGCCTGCTCCAACCGACATTCCTGCTATCAAGGGTTCCAACCCGGATAACGAGGAAGAGGAAATGGAGCGGCACGCAAGTGACGACGAGCCGTTCGCGGCTTTGGCGTTCAAGATCGCTACCGACCCATTCGTGGGTACCTTGACCTTTGTTCGGGTTTACTCGGGCGTGTTGGCATCCGGCGACGGCGTGATCAACTCGGTAAAAGGCAAGAAAGAGCGCGTGGGTCGTATGGTGCAAATGCACGCAAACGCCCGTGAAGAAATCAAGGAAGTACGCGCTGGTGACATCGCGGCCTTGATCGGCATGAAGGACGTCACCACTGGTGAAACCTTGTGCAACGCTGACAAGCCAATCATCCTGGTTCGCATGGACTTCCCGGAGCCGGTAATCTCGGTTGCCGTTGAGCCTAAGACCAAGGATGACCAGGAAAAAATGGGTATCGCTCTGGGCAAGCTCGCTCAGGAAGACCCGTCTTTCCGCGTCAAGACTGATGAAGAGACTGGTCAAACGATCATCTCCGGCATGGGCGAGCTGCACCTAGACATCCTGGTTGACCGGATGCGCCGTGAGTTCAACGTCGAAGCCAACATCGGTAAGCCTCAGGTTTCCTATCGTGAGCGCATCACGAAGAGCTGTGAAATCGAAGGCAAGTTCGTTCGCCAGTCCGGCGGTCGTGGCCAGTTCGGCCATTGCTGGATCCGTTTTGCTCCTGCTGACGAAGGTCAGGAAGGTCTGCAATTCCTGAACGAAGTCGTAGGTGGTGTGGTTCCTAAGGAATACATCCCAGCGATCCAGAAGGGTATCGAAGAGCAGATGAAGAACGGCGTTGTTGCCGGCTATCCGCTGATCGGCCTGAAGGCGACCGTGTTCGACGGTTCTTACCACGACGTCGACTCCAACGAGATGGCGTTCAAGGTGGCTGCTTCCATGGCTACCAAGCAACTGGCCCAGAAGGGCGGTGGTGAGTTGCTTGAACCTATCATGGCGGTAGAAGTCGTTACGCCTGAAGACTACATGGGTGATGTCATGGGCGACCTTAACCGTCGTCGTGGCATGATTCTGGGTATGGAAGATACGGTTTCCGGCAAGGTTATTCGCGCCGAGGTTCCGTTGGGTGAGATGTTCGGTTACGCAACCGACGTTCGCTCCATGTCTCAGGGTCGCGCAAGCTACTCTATGGAATTCAAAAAATACAATACAGCTCCGTCGCATATCGTCGAGACTGTTACCAAAAAGCAAGGCTGATCCAGCCCCTTTAAGCTAGGAGTTAATTGTCGTGGCTAAAGAAAAATTTGAACGGAACAAACCGCACGTCAACGTTGGCACCATCGGCCACGTTGACCACGGTAAAACTACTCTGACCGCTGCTCTGACCCGTGTCTGCTCCGAAGTTTTCGGTTCGGCCAAGGTTGACTTCGACAAGATCGACAGCGCCCCGGAAGAAAAAGCTCGCGGTATCACCATCAACACCGCTCACGTT
>NZ_JQGJ02000039.1 GCF_000802155.2 Pseudomonas frederiksbergensis | reverse complement strand
ATCTCCCTAGAGGGTGTAGACAAAATAAAGTAAACTTCTTGCCTCCTTTCTATGCAGCATTGAGCCATGCCTAAAACTGGACGCCCACCGGTAATCGCTACGCACCATTATCCTCTGCTGGCCAGGCTCGCTCATACGCAGCCTTATTCCAGTCAAGCCGAACTGGCGCAAGCATTCCATGCAGAAACGGGCATCACCGCGCATCCCGACACCTTTGCAAAAGCGCTGAGACTGGCCGGGATCGTTCGAGTAAAGGAACGTGCCAAAGGTAGCTTCCAGCCTCCCGAGCCTCGTAAGTCTTATGGCTATACCGAGGCACACCGGCGTCAGTTGCCGGAGCAACGCTACCCCAGTTGCCTGACTGATGCAGAATGGACGTTGGTCGCTGATTTATTTGAAGTCTCGGGAGGTCGCGGCGTACCGCCTCGCCACTCCCGACGCACTCTTTTGGAAGCCTGCTGTTATGTCGTGCGCACAGGGTGCTCCTGGCGAATGCTGCCTCGCGAGTTTCCCCATTGGGACAATGTCTATAAAACCTTTCGGCGCTGGAGCGCTCAGGGCAAGTTTGAGCAAATGCACGACCGGCTCCGTGCCCAATGGCGAGAGCGGGTGGATCGTGATGAACGGCCGTCAGCCGCTGTTCTGGATTCCCAATCAACGCGCAGCTCTCCCCAAGGCGGTGAAAGCGGTTACGACGCAGGCAAAAAGGTAAAAGGACGTAAGCGAAGCCTTATCGTAGATACCTTAGGCCTTCTTTTGGCCGTGAGCATCAGCGCAGCCAGTGTGCAGGATCGAGATGCGGCAGACGACGCCGTGACCTCCGCGATGGATAAGTACCCGTCATTAAATACCCTGTTCGTCGACAGTGCCTACGCTGGAAAGTGGGCCCAGCGTATGCAGCACACTCATTCGCTCGAGATCCAGGTCATACGAGGAGCGAACAATCGCCGCACCGGGAAATGGCATTCAGAGCAAGGCGATTTGTTCACGGCAGCGCCGGTTGCGAGCGGCTTTGTGGTCATGCCCAAGCGCTGGGTGGTGGAACGGACTCATGCCTGGAATGAGCGAGCCAGGCGGCTGATCATGCACCACGATCGGTTACTGGATGTGAGTGAGGCTTGGGTATGGCTGGCTGAGGCTCGCATGCTCGCTCGTCGACTTACTACTTGATTTTGTCTACATCACTCCTAGTGGACTGAGCGGTTAATTCATTTATCTAATGGTAACGATATGCTGTGCGTCCAATGTCATGGATTGGTTATACGCATGGCCCGACCGACTTCCCCCTTCGCTCTAATGCCTTCCGATCTCATCGCCCTGCAAGGTTGGTTGCGTATGAGTACGCTGGAACAGAGCCTCGCCCAGAGAGCGCGCATCCTGCTTCTACTGGCTGACGGATTGACGCCCAAGGCCGTTAGCGAGCAGTTGCAGGTCACGCCGCCGACGGTATTCAAGTGGCGAAAACGTTATCTGGAGGCGGGAATCGAAGGGTTGAGCGATCTGCCGCGCAGCGGCCAGCCACTCAAACTTGGGCCCGATAAAATCAACGAAATCCTGACACTGACCACCCGGCGTGTACCCCAGGAAGCCGCTCACTGGAGCGTCCGTTTGATGGCCAAGTATGCGCGGGTTACCACATGGCAGGTGCGGCAGGTCTGGGCCGCTTCCGACCTCAAACCCCATCGTCTGAAGACCTTCAAAATCAGCAACGATCCTCATTTCGCCGACAAGGTCGTCGACGTGGTCGGGCTCTATCTGAACCCACCGGATAACGCCCTGGTGTTGTCGGTTGACGAGAAAACCCAGATCCAGGCTGCGGATTCCACGCGCATTTGGACACCCATTCCACGAACACTTGGACAGCGATTCCACGCTGACTTGGACACTCATTCCACGGCCACTTGGACACTGATTCCACGAGCATTTGGACAGTGATTTCTCACTGATCCGACCCACGCTCAGGCAGGCGGCAACGCAGGACTATTCACTACCATCGGCCTCTTTTATCGAAGCGAAGAGGTCGTCGTGGAGCGTATAGCCACCTGCGCTCGCCGCACAAAGGCCGCCACACTACCCACACCGAGCACATGCCCAAAAGTCACCGCGAACACGCCGAGTGGACGCCGCAACGGCTGATCCGCTGGGCAGAGCAAACCGGGTCGAACACGGCTGGCGTTATCGCCTACATCCTCGAACGCCGAATCCATCCGCAGCATGGCTTCCGCGCCTGCCTGGGCATCCTGCGCTTGAGCAAACAGCACCGCGAAGAGCGGCTGGAAGCCGCTTGCCAACGTGCGCTGGCCCTAGGCGCATGCAGTTACAAGAGCCTCGAATCGATCCTGCGCCAAGGCCTGGAACGGCTACCTCTTGCCCAGCAAAACCTGCCGTTACTGCCCGATGAACATATCAATCTGCGCGGCCCTGGCTACTACCACTGACTGAAAAAGGAGCACGAACATGTTGCCCAACCCGACACTCGACAAGCTACAAACCCTGCGCCTGCATGGCATGATCAAGGCGCTTGGCGAACAACACGCAACGCCTGACATCAACGATCTCAGCTTCGACGAACGCCTCGGCCTGATGGTCGACCGCGAGCTGACCGAGCGCGAAGACGCCCGCCTGACGACTCGCCTCAAAGCCGCACGACTGCGCCATAACGCCTGCCTGGAAGACATCGATTACCGCAGCCCTCGTGGCCTGGACAAGGCGCTGATCCTGCAACTGGGTAGCGGCCAGTGGCTGCGCGATGGCCTGAACCTGATCATCGGCGGGCCGACGGGCGTAGGCAAAACCTGGCTCGCCTGCGCGCTGGCTCATAAAGCTTGCCGCGACGGTTACAGCGTGCGCTATCTGCGCCTGCCGCGCTTGATGGAAGAACTGGGCCTGGCACACGGCGACGGCCGCTTCGCCAAGCTAATGGCCGGCTACGCCAAGACCGACCTGCTGATCCTGGATGACTGGGGACTGGCACCGTTTACCGCTGTGCAACGCCGCGACATGCTCGAACTACTGGACGACCGCTACGGCAACCGCTCGACGCTGGTGACCAGCCAGATGCCGGTGGACAAATGGCATGCACTGATCGGCGATCCGACCTTGGGCGACGCGATCCTAGACCGGCTGGTGCACAACGCATATAGGATCGAACTGAAGGGCGAATCTATGCGCAGGCGCGCAACGAAATTGACGACGGCAGGGACTTCAGACTAACAATGCAAACCTGCGTCGCTGCGCTCCGACTGCCTGTCCAAGTGGACGTGGATCAGGTGTCCAAGTGCGCGTGGAACGAGTGTCCAAATGATCGTGGGCTGAGTGTCCAAGTGTCGTGGAATCCGCATCCAGACGTTGGATCGCACCCAACCGATGCTGCCGCTACGCCCAGGTCAAGTTGAGCGTCGGACCCATGATTACAAGCGCCATGGTACGGCGAGTCTGTACGCAGCTTTCGACATCCTGACCGGCCAAGTAATCGGACGGATTACCCCGCGCCATCGAGCCAAGGAGTTTCTGGCTTTTCTGCAACAGATTGAACGCAGCACGCCAGCCGAACTGGATCTGCATGTGATTCTAGATAACAGTTCGACCCACAAAACGGCTGCAATCAAGCAGTGGCTGGAAAAGCATCCGCGTTTCAAATTGCACTTCACACCAACCAGCGCGTCTTGGCTGAACGCCGTGGAAGGTTGGTTTGCACAACTGGAAAGACGAGCGCTATACCGGGGTGCCTTCACCAGCGTCGCCGACCTAAAGGTGGCTATCCGTCAATTTATCGAGACTCATAATGAGCATTCAGCCAAGCCGTTCAAGTGGAATAAAACGGCTGAGGCCATCATAAGCTCGGTACATAAAGCGAAGCTGAGCGTGATAAAAAATAAATTAATGGATTAACCGCTCAGGCCACTAGGGATTGTCTGACGTAGGCCGCTATTCTTCGACTGCTGAGCCATAGGTGCTTTCAAAAAAACGGCAGCCGTTCAGAATCGATCGAGTCTGCCGCCTATTCCATCCATTTTTGTCGTTGCACGCGCCTCGCAGCAGCTATTTCCCTCATTAAGGACGTACCTCTCCTGCGCTGGAGAGCAAATATCGGCGCGCCATCCAGAGGTTTGACAGAGCAAATAGCGTCATCATTTGAGCAGTGTTCTCGGCGATTTTAAAGTTAGTTGTCGCGTAAGCATGTCACGCCGCCTTTGATGTTTGATGCAGTACCGCCTTCCGCTCCCGGTTAAGGCACACCATCGGTGCCAGTGACCGGTTCCTGATGTTGCTGCTCCAGCGCTCCGGGTGCCGTGCGCGTGCCGCCTCGTACAGCTCGCACGCTTGCGCAGCGGCCCTTCTGCCTGGCCGGTAGCGCTGCTCCGGGGGGGGGGGGGGGCACGAACCTCAGAGCGCTGTGACGATGTTCATGGTTGTACCAGGCCACGAAGCGGTTCACTCGGGCCTGAAAGGATTCGAAATATAGCTTTAGAAGCGGAAAAGTCGATAAGGGTTAATGAAGGCGGCTGGTTCGGGTGAACGTGCTCAGAACGCCAATTGGCCAGGGGTTCCATTGCTTGGTAGCGCTGGCCTGTTGTTATGGATGAAGATATTAAGAAATCGGATATCATTTGTTGAAATACGGATATCTCCCTGCCTCCGTTTCGTGGCATCGTAAACCTCTATTGAAAGTAATAAGGTAATAATGGTGGGAGTAGACATGCCCGAATCACAAAAATAAGCATTCACTCGTTTCGTGTTGGCAGTAACATGGAAGGTAGTCGTGCTGAATAGAACCTTATGGGATGTGCTGGATTAATGTCGGTAGCGCAATATAAAATTGCAAAATCTAGAGTTTAGCTACTAGGGTTTGGCTATTGCGAGCGCATACTGAATATTCGCTTCATGTGTTCCAGGAAGGCGGCTTGTCACGGTGGTTCGTCGGGCGCTGTATTGAAGCTTCGGGTCAGCAAGAGAAAGAAGCTTGTTTTTTATTCTAACAAGAGCATCTTGAAGGAGAGTATAGGTCATGAGTTCAATAATAAATAAAGAAGTGCAGGAAGCCCCTTTGAAATGGGTGAAAAACTGGTCTGACGAGGAGATTAAAGCGCTCGTTGATGAGGAAAAGGGGTTGCTTGATCCACGTATTTTCTCTGATCAGGATTTGTATGAGATCGAGCTTGAGAGGGTGTTTGCTCGATCCTGGCTGCTGCTTGGGCACGAGGGGCACATTCCCAAAGCCGGGGATTATCTGACCACCTACATGGGTGAAGACCCAGTAATTGTAGTGAGGCAGAAAGACCGGAGCATTAAAGTCTTTTTAAACCAATGTCGGCATCGCGGTATGCGTATTGAGCGATCGGATTTTGGCAACGCAAAGTCATTTACCTGCACTTATCACGGGTGGGCCTATGACACCGCCGGTAATCTGGTCAATGTACCCTACGAGAAAGAGGCTTTTTGTGACAAAAAAGAGGGTGACTGCGGGTTCGACAAGGCCGACTGGGGGCCGCTGCAAGCGCGGGTGGATACTTACAAGGGGCTGATTTTTGCCAACTGGGATACCGAAGCCCCTGATTTGAAGACCTATCTGAGCGATGCAACACCCTATATGGACGTGATGCTCGATCGGACCGAGGCAGGTACTCAGGTCATCACCGGTATGCAAAAGACGGTAATCCCCTGTAACTGGAAATTCGCCGCCGAGCAATTCTGTAGCGATATGTACCATGCGGGAACGATGGCGCATCTTTCAGGTGTATTGTCCAGCCTCCCGCCTGAAATGGATTTGTCCCAAGTAAAGTTACCGTCAAGTGGGAATCAGTTCCGGGCTAAGTGGGGTGGACATGGGACCGGCTGGTTCAATGACGATTTCGCACTTCTGCAAGCCATCATGGGTCCTAAGGTTGTCGATTACTGGACCAAAGGTCCAGCTGCTGAGCGTGCAAAAGAGCGTCTGGGTAAAGTTCTTCCGGCTGATCGCATGGTTGCTCAGCATATGACCATTTTTCCGACATGCTCATTTCTTCCTGGCATCAATACAGTCCGTACTTGGCACCCACGTGGCCCTAATGAGATCGAAGTTTGGTCTTTCATCGTAGTGGATGCTGATGCACCTGAAGATATCAAGGAAGAATATCGTCGGAAAAACATCTTCACCTTCAATCAAGGGGGAACCTACGAGCAGGACGATGGCGAAAACTGGGTGGAGGTTCAGCGGGGATTGCGCGGCTACAAGGCTAGAAGTAGACCTCTTTGTGCCCAGATGGGGGCGGGTGTGCCAAACAAGAACAACCCGGAGTTTCCTGGAAAGACCAGCTACGTTTATAGCGAAGAAGCTGCGCGAGGGTTCTACCACCACTGGAGCCGCATGATGTCCGAGCCGAGTTGGGACACGCTAAAGTCTTGAGCAGATAAAGTGACCGAAAAAAGCAATCACTTTCATCGGGTTTCTACCGTGGTAGACAAGGGTTTAGCCTGTTTTTTGGTTGCTGGAAGTGCCTAAGTGAATTGATTAACTTGGGTAAACCCCTGGCTTTGTCGGGGGGATTTACTCGGGTGCATTCCAAAATGTACAGCTGTGCGTTTGGTGATAATCGTCATGCTATGGATTTGCTATTTGCATGAGCCGAGTGCAGGTCGCCCAACATATATACAGGAAACTAATTATGACATCCGCTGATTTGACAAAACCCATCGAGTGGCCAGAAATGCCCGTCAGTCTTGAATTGCAAAATGCCGTTGAGCAATTCTACTATCGCGAAGCACAGTTGCTTGATTATCAAAACTATGAGGCCTGGCTGGCTTTACTGACCCAAGACATCCAATATTGGATGCCAATTCGTACTACTCATACATCCCGGAATAAGGCGATGGAGTACGTGCCCCCCGGCGGTAATGCCCATTTTGACGAGACGTATGAGAGCATGCGTGCGCGCATTCGGGCGAGGGTTTCGGGGCTTAACTGGACTGAAGATCCACCGTCGCGCAGCCGGCACATTGTAAGCAACGTTATCGTCCGCGAAACTGAGAGTGCTGGTACTTTGGAAGTTAGTTCTGCGTTCCTTTGTTACCGTAATCGATTGGAGCGTATGACGGACATCTATGTCGGTGAGCGTCGAGATATTTTGCTCCGTGTAAGTGACGGGCTGGGATTCAAAATTGCCAAGCGAACGATCTTGCTCGACCAGAGCACGATTACAGCGAATAATCTCAGCCAGTTTTTCTAACTAGGGAATGCTGGCCACTTACCCTATACCCAGCCTATTCATGAGAGCGGCCTGAAAATGAAGAGGAGCTACCCGATAGCTACGCAAACTAATCGCGCTCGCCCTTTCCTGATCGCGATCGGTATCTTTTACTTGGCCAATCTCCTCGGGACTTTGCATTTCAGCAGCCTGCGGCTGTTCGGCATGATGTATTCGGGTGTGGATTTGCAGGTCGGCGCTCCGGTATTCACCCTGCTGCAGGATGCCTGGGCCGTAGTCGGGCTGCAGCTGGGGGGCACTGGGCTGGTTGCGTTGTGGGGCGCACGTCAGCCCGTGCGCTTCATGGCGGTTGTCCCCGTGGTCATCGTCACGGAAGTGCTCGACGGTATCTGGGACTTGTACAGCATCGTTTGGAGTCACGAAGCCATGTGGTTCGGGCTCCTGACGTTCGCCATCCACGTGGTGTGGATCGTCTGGGGGTTACAGGTATGGCGCGTGTCGTCTCGCCGGTCATCTGGGTTAACCGTCCCAACCTCCTGAATCTGTGGGCCTGAATTGAACTCTGTCATTTCCCATGCGCGTCGACGTTATCCGGCCGCTTGCGCCAAGCTGGCTGCCGGATTTAATGAGTAGTTAAAGTTAGCTATAGAAACTCTGAAAAAGGCTTGACCTCATGAGATATCCAGTCTGCAGTCCGCGTGGTTACTGGCGTGCATTTTCCGAGTGCGTACTTTTTCAGACCAACTCTATAATAAGAGACAAAAAAGAATGACTTTTTCCAAAGTTTGTGAAGTATCTGATGTGCCCGTCGGTGACGCCTTGCAGGTTGAAAGTAAGGGCGAAGCCGTCGCGATTTTCAACGTCGATGGAGAGTTGTTCGCAACACAGGACCGTTGCACTCATGGTGACTGGTCCTTGTCCGAAGGCGGCTACCTAGAGGGTGACATTGTCGAATGCTCGCTGCACATGGGTAGGTTCTGTGTCCGCACGGGCAAGGTAAAAGCAGCACCGCCCTGTGAGCCGCTGAAGATATATCCGATTCGAATAGATGGCAGCGATGTGTTCGTAGACTTTGATGCCGGGTATCTAGCGCCATGATTAAATCAATCGTCATTATTGGTGCTGGCTTGGCTGGCGCAACTGCCACTCGCTATCTTCGCGCCCAAGGATATCAGGGAAAGATCCATCTGGTCGGGGAGGAGTTGCATGTGGCTTACGATCGCCCCTCCTTATCCAAGGACACCCTGTCAGGAAAAGTGGTCGAACCACCCGCGATCCTGGATCCTTGTTGGTATGCATCGGCCGATATAGATCTCCATTTAGGTGTACGCGTGACCGGTATTGATGTGGTAAACCACCAGGTACTTTTCGAATCCGGTGACATTCTAGCCTACGACCGACTGCTATTAGCCACCGGCGCTCGCGCGCGGCGTATGGCTATTACGGGAAGCGAGTTGGCCGGCATTCACACCTTGCGTGACCGCGCCGACAGCCAGGCGCTGAGGCAGGCGCTTGAGCCGGGCCAGTCTCTGGTAATTGTCGGCGGTGGCCTGATCGGTTGCGAAGTGGCGACCACTGCTATTAATGCCGGTGCCCACGTCACTGTTCTGGAGGCCGGGGACGAACTGCTGTTGCGAGTGCTAGGCCGATCAACCGGGGCCTGGTGTCGCAACGAGTTGGAGCGTTTGGGTGTCCGGGTTGAACTGAACGCACAGGCAGCGCATTTCGAGGGCGAGGGACACGTGCATGCCGTCGTTTGTGCCGATGGACGTCGGATAGCAGCTGGCACAGTTTTGGTGAGCATCGGTGCAGAACCAGCCGACGAACTGGCACGTGCGGCCGGTATCGCATGTGAGCGCGGCGTGGTAGTTGACGCTACGGGTGCAAGCTCATGTCCTGCAGTATTCGCGGCAGGTGACGTAGCAGCCTGGCCCCTGAGGTCCGGTGAACTGCGCTCGCTGGAGACCTACCTGAACAGCCACATGCAGGCTGAAACTGCCGCCGCGGCCATGTTAGGCAAGTCTATCCCGGCTCTTCAGGTGCCAACCTCTTGGACGGAGATTGCAGGGCATCGGATACAGATGGTTGGCGACATCGAAGGCCCCGGAGAAGTTGTCTTGCGCGGTAACGTCGAGAATGGTCAGCCGCTGGTGCAGTTCAGGGTTCTTGATGGTCGCGTTGAAGCCGCAACGGCTATCAATGCCCCGAAGGATTTTTCCGTTGCAACCCGATTGGTGGCTGACCACATTCCTGTATCGGCCACAAAATTGCAGGACGCTAGCTCTAACTTGCGGGAT
Organism: Pseudomonas frederiksbergensis; assembly: GCF_000802155.2. Lineage (GTDB taxonomy): Bacteria > Pseudomonadota > Gammaproteobacteria > Pseudomonadales > Pseudomonadaceae > Aquipseudomonas > Aquipseudomonas frederiksbergensis_A. Next base: position 7,860 of record NZ_JQGJ02000039.1, on the reverse strand, counting down.
TTTATGAAAGCTAAAGCTGAGCGATGCGAGTGAACGTCGACTTATTCTTAATAACTAGAAGAGCTTAAAAGTGAAACTAAAAGAAGAAGTTATATTAATCACAGGGGGCGCATCTGGACTGGGGCATGCCCTTGTGGAACGGTTCGTGGCCGAAGGTGCCAAGGTGGCTGTCCTCGATAAGTGTGCCGATCGACTTCAACAGTTGGAGTCTGATCACGGCGAAGATGTGGTATGCATTGTCGGTGATGTGCGTTCAATGGAAGACCAGAAACTGGCTGCCAGTCGTTGTATTGCCAAGTTCGGGAGGATTGACACTCTGATCCCCAACGCCGCTATCTGGGATTACAACACGGCACTTGTCGATCTACCTGAAGACAGTATCGACAAAGCATTTGATGAAGTATTTCAGATTAATGTTAAGGGCTATATTCTCGCCGTCAAGGCATGCCTGCCAGCGCTGGTTGCCAGCCGAGGCAGCGTGATCTGCACGATCTCGAATGCAGGTTTTTACCCCAATGGCGGTGGTCCTCTTTACACGGCGACGAAGCACGCAGTGGTGGGGCTGGTGCGCGAGCTGGCATTCGAGTTGGCACCATACGTCCGGGTCAATGGTGTGGGGGTTGGCGGTATCAATACGGATTTGAGAGGACCTTGCTCGTTGGGAATGAGTGAGCAGTCGATATCGAATGTGCCGTTGGCTGAGTTGCTGCAGGACGTACTGCCAATCGGCCGCCTGCCTGACGCCGAAGAATACACAGGAGCTTATGTGTTTTTCGCCACGCGTGGCGACTCTGCGCCCGCCACCGGTGCCTTACTGAATTATGACGGAGGCATGGGCGTTCGCGGACTTTTTTCCGCAGTCGGAGGTAAGGACCTGCTCGAAAAACTTAACATTGATTGAGGAGATGAAAATGGGCATTAAAAGCTTGGGTTACATGGGGTTCTCTGTAAGTGATGTACCGGCATGGCGCTCGTTCCTCACCGAAAAAGTGGGTTTGATGGAGGTTGTTGGCTCCGATGAGAATGCCTTATACCGCATGGACTCACGCAGTTGGCGGATTGCCGTGGAAAGGGGGGAGGCTGACGACCTAGCATTCGCCGGTTATGAAGTTGCCAATCCGCTGGCCTTGAAGCTGATTACGGAGCGGCTACGGGAGGCTGGTGTTCAGGTGAGGACCGGCGACACTGAACTGGCAGAAAAGCGTGGCGTGATGGAACTGGTCTCTTTTGAAGATCCATTTGGAATGCCGCTGGAAATTTACTACGGGGCTACCGAACTATTCGAGCAGCCTTTCGTTTCTGGCACTGGTGTCACTGGGTTCCTGACTGGTGACCAAGGAGCTGGGCATTATTTTTATGCTGTCCCGAATATTGAAGAAGGACTGGCTTTCTATACTGGCATACTGGGTTTCCAGATGTCCGACGTCATTGATATAGCTATGGGTCCGGATATTACAGTGCGGGGATACTTTCTTCATTGCAACGGGCGCCACCACACAATGGCGATCGCGGAGGCTCCGTTACCCAAGAGAGTTCACCATTTTTTGCTGCAGGCCTTGACGCTGGATGATGTAGGTCATGCGTACGACCGAATCGATGGATTGGGCGACAAATCTACCGACTCCAATCTTCGGGTGCCGGCAAATAGTGATATTAGGTCCAGCAGGATCACGGCGACGATCGGACGCCATGTCAACGATCACATGATTTCCTTTTACGCTGAGACGCCGTCCGGGTTTGAGCTTGAGTTTGGTTGGGGCGCGCGCGACGTAGATGACCGGTCTTGGGTGATGACGAGGCACAAGCGCACGGCCATGTGGGGTCATAAATCTATGCGTAATAAGTAAGTACTTGGTCCGGAGTTAATATTTACTGAGGTTTTGCACTTACAGTCTGTTGCCGCATGCCGCACTGTACAACTCTGTCCTGGGGTTAGATTTGATCAATTTTGATAAGCTTTGATCTGGCCAGTAAGGAAATGGAGTAGGGCTAAATACTTTCGCCACTAGCTGATCTGGTTATCTTTCGGCGCTGGAGCTTGAGCTGAAATGTACTTAATGGGGTTCGGCAATGGAGCAATATGTAAGCCGTGTATAACCTGGCTTTGGCCACAGCGGTGCCCTGGAACCAATAGCCTTAGCGGTGCAACCGCACTTTTCGATGAGGAGCTCAATACAGTGCTGAGTATGAGTCTCACCCATAATTAATAAACAAACACTTAATCAATGGAAATCCGGCCAACATGTCACCTGAACTCATCGAAACTCTCGGCGACGAGCTCTATGCTGCCCTGTGTTCGCGCACAGTGGTGGACCCGCTGACTAGCCGCTACCCAGATATTACGATCGACAATGCATATCACATCCAGCAGCGCATGATTTCACGCCGCCTGCAGGCCGGCGAGAGGATCGTTGGCAAGAAAATCGGCGTTACCAGCGCCGCGGTGATGAACATGCTGGGCGTGAGCCAGCCCGACTTCGGCTACATGCTTGATGGCATGATCTATGGCGATGGTGCGGCCATCGACGCTGCTACGTTGATCCAGCCGAAGGCTGAAGGAGAAATCGCCTTCGTACTGAAGAAAGACCTGATGGGGCCTGGAGTCAGTGCGGCCGACGTACTAGCCGCCACCGAAGGCGTTATGGCCTGCTTCGAGATCGTCGATTCACGCATCACCGACTGGAAAATCCACATTCAGGACACAGTGGCCGACAACGCATCCTGCGGTGTGTTCGTGCTAGGTGATCGCATGGTTGATCCGCGAGGGCTTGACCTGCGCACCAGCGGAATGGTTTTGGAAAAAAATGGCGAAACGGTGGTCACCGGTGCGGGCGCCGCTACCATGAATTCTCCTGTCAATGCGGTAGTTTGGCTTGCAAATACACTGGGCAAGTTGGGCATCCCACTGAAGGCCGGCGAAGTGATCCTGTCGGGAGCACTCGGTGCAATGGTCCCAGTCAAGGCCGGCGATAACTTGCGCGTTTCGATAGGCGGCATCGGTAACTGTTCGGTGCGTTTTCATTAAAGCAGAGAGTATGTGAGATGAACAAAATTAAATGCGCACTGATCGGCCCCGGTAACATTGGTACCGACTTGCTTTATAAGTTACAGCGCAGCACGGTGTTGGAGCCGGTATGGATGGTCGGTGTAGACCCGACTTCTGAAGGCTTGCGGCGCGCTGCCGCCATGGGATTGAAAACTACCTCCGATGGCGTTGATGGTCTGTTGCCGCATATCGCAACAGATGGGATCCTGATTGCCTTCGATGCCACTTCGGCCTATGTCCACGCAGAAAACTCGCGCAAGCTCAACGAGCTAGGTGTGATGATGATCGACTTGACCCCGGCTGCAATCGGTCCTTTCTGTGTGCCGCCGGTGAATCTTCTTAAACATGTTGGCCAGGGTGAAATGAATGTCAACATGGTGACCTGCGGTGGCCAGGCCACTATCCCGATGGTCGCTGCGGTGTCACGTGTGCAGCCTGTAACTTACGGAGAAATCGTAGCCACCACTGCATCCAAATCGATAGGCCCCGGCACCCGCGCCAATATTGATGAGTTCACCCGTACTACCGGCAGTGCAATTGAGATAGTCGGCGGCGCGAAAAAGGGCAAGGCCATTATTATCATCAATCCGGCCGAACCGCCGATGATTATGCGCGACACCGTGCATTGCCTGACTGAAACCGAACCTGATCGCGAAAGAATCACTGCTTCGGTGCAGAAAATGGTCAAGGAAGTCCAGAAATATGTTCCCGGTTACAAACTAGTTAACGGGCCGGTATTTGACGGTAAGCGCATCTCTCTGTTTCTGGAGGTTGAGGGTCTAGGTGATTACCTGCCCAAATATGCCGGCAATCTTGACATCATGACTGCCGCAGCTGTTCGCACTGCGGAGATGTTCGCTGAAGAAATTAGTAGCGGAAAACTTAAACTCGGTCCGACGATAGAGACGCAAAAATAACTGCTGCGTGAGGAATAAAGCATGGCACTCAAAGGCAAAAAAATTACTGTTCATGACATGACACTGCGTGACGGCATGCACCCGAAGCAGCACCAAATGACGCTGGAACAAATGACCAGCATCGCGCGGGGACTAGACGCTGCCGGCGTGCCGTTGATCGAGGTCACGCACGGCGATGGTTTGGGCGGCTCGTCAATCAACTATGGTTTTCCCGCTCATACCGACGAGGAATATCTGTCGTCGGTGATCCCTCTGATGAAACAAGCCAAGGTGTCTGCGTTGCTACTGCCTGGTATCGGTACCGTTGACAATCTAAAGATGGCGCACGAACTGGGTGTGCATACTATTCGTGTGGCTACCCATTGTAGCGAGGCCGATGTCTCGCAGCAGCATATCCAATATGCCCGCAATATAGGCATGGATACGGTCGGCTTTCTGATGATGGCGCACATGGCATCGCCTGAGCAGCTACTGGAGCAGGCGCTATTGATGGAAAGCTATGGAGCCAACTGCATCTATTGCACTGATTCGGCCGGCTACATGTTGCCGGAAGACGTTAAAGCACGCATTGGATTGCTGCGGGAGAAACTCAATCCGGAAACCGAGCTCGGCTTTCACGGCCATCACAATTTGGCAATGGGCGTGGCTAACTCTTTGATGGCGGTTGAATACGGAGCCAACCGGATCGATGCCGCGGCTGCAGGTCTCGGTGCTGGTGCCGGCAATACGCCGATGGAAGTTTTCATAGCAGTTTGCTCCCGGTCCGGGATCGAGACTGGTGTCGATGTGTTCAAAATCCAGGATGTAGCCGAAGATTTGGTGGTGCCGATGATGGATTTCCCGATCCGCATTGACCGCGACTCGCTTACACTAGGTTACGCCGGTGTATATGGCTCATTCCTGCTATTTGCCAAGCGGGCAGAGAAACAATACGGAGTGCCAGCACGTGACATCCTGGTTGAGATGGGCCGGCGCGGCATGGTCGGAGGCCAGGAAGATATGATCGAAGATACGGCGCTGACCATGGCCCAAGCCCGCGGTCTAATTCCATCTTAGTGCGCGGAGGGATTAATTCGGATGCTTATAAAAATACAGAAGCTTGATTGGGTCGCGGCAGTTCGCCAATTCATTCTGCTGGATATATTCGATCGATACTCAAGGCGACTAGGCGAATGACCCAGGCGTTTTGCGGAAATGCCTAATTCCTAGTCTAGTGTCCTGTCTCAGAAATAAGCTGTTCGCTTTTGACGGTGTCTGTTGCCGCCAGGCTACGTTGCCACTCGTCAAAAAGAGAACGTATTTCTGAGACAGGGCACTAGTTGATTACGAAATATTGAATAATAAACATTGCTTCAGCAATGTGCGTCGGTACGTGTTTCTGCTGAAAGTATAGTGAAATCTCTTGGCCACGATAAACTCGAAGTTGGATACAAAGGTGCGGTGTTCGTCTGGTCATAACCAATAACCCACTTAGAATAATAAGAGATATAAATGATGAGAATACTGATTGGCGCAATAAGCACAGCGGTATTGGCGGTCACCTCTCAAGAGGTCCTGGCTACCAGCGATGTATTTAGGTTCGTTGGGCATGGGCCCGTCTCAACAGCGATGGGCGGAGCAGCAACCGCATTCGATGTGGGAGCGGCCGGTATGATGACGAATCCGGCGACGCTGTCTTTGATGCCGCCAGGGTCGGAAATTCAACTGGGGCTGGATTTTGTACTGACTGATATAGAGGTTAAAAACCAGGCTACTGGAGAAACTGCCCCCTCCAGAGATCACTCAAAAAACCGGGGCCCTTATGCCGCCCCTCAGTTGGCTTACACCTATCACAGTGGCTCCTGGGGACTCGGCTTTGGTGTCTTTGCTCAAGGAGGGGTTGGAACGGAATACGGGCGCAACAGTTTTTTGTCTCGTGCCACTGGCGGACTTGATACTGGACTCGAGAACTCAAGTCGGCTATTGACCTTGAACATTCCGTTTGCGGTGAGCTACGAAATCAACGAAAAATTGGCTGTGGGGGCCAGTGTCGACGCCGTGTGGCAGGGCTTGAACCTGGAGATGTTGATGGGGGCGGATCAGGTTGGTTCGCTGATCGGAGCGGGCCGGGCGAGAGGTAGTCTTGTTCCTGTGCTTGGGGGCCTACCTGACTTTCGTGGTGCGCATTTGAGTTTTACCAAGAATGAACCGGTGGCAAGTGGTGTGGATGCGTGGGGTATCGGCGGACGGCTAGGTATGATCTACAAAGTCACACAAGATACGGTCTTGGGTGCTGCGTATTCTATGGAAAGCCGGATAGCTGATATGGAAGGTAATGCAACTTTGACGGCGGTCGACGCGATAATAGGCCAAGTTGCGCTGGCAGGTAAGGTCAAGATAAGTGACTTTCAAACTCCCGCACAATTGAATCTTGGTATAAGTCATCAGCTCAATGAACAGTGGTTGTTTGCTGCGGACGTTTCCCGAATATTCTGGAAGCACGCAATGAAGGATATTGATGTTGGCTTTGTGCAGAATAATGGTGGCAACATCGATATTCTAATGCCGCAGAATTACAAAGATCAGACGGCTCTTTCGCTTGGAGTTGCCTATCAGACTGGCAAGTGGACGCTGCGAGGTGGTGCCCGCATAGCAACTCAAGCGTTGCGCTCCGATACTATGCTCGCGGTAATTCCTGCCATTCCCAACAGGTTTGGTTCTGCAGGGTTTTCTTATCAGTTTTCACCGGAAAACAGGGTGGACTTTGCCTGGACCCATTCTTTTAAGAAGAAGATGGATAACAACAGCCAGCCCAACACATCCGAACCAATAAAGGTGGAGCATGCTCAGGATAGTTTCAGTATTGCGTATGTCAATAGATTCTGAATGTTTCGAACTGTTTGTCTGGGCGAAATCCAGCGAACAAACTAAAAATTAAGTAAAAATCATGGTAATTTAGGATCAAAAAAATGGCAAACCTGGAAATAGGTAAAAGTATTTTAGCTGCAGGGGTTCTAACAAACTATCACGATGTCGGGGAGGGACAGCCTGTGATACTAATTCATGGTTCTGGGCCCGGCGTGAGCGCTTATGCGAATTGGCGACTGACCATTCCTGCTCTGAGCAAGTTTTATCGTGTTATCGCCCCTGATATGGTTGGTTTTGGCTTTACGGATCGACCTGAAAACTATAATTATTCCAAGGATAGTTGGGTTGACCATATAATCGGTATTATGGACGCCCTGGAAATAGAAAAGGCTCACATCGTAGGTAACTCATTCGGTGGGGGGCTGGCGATTGCTACCGCGCTTCGTTATTCGGAGCGCGTTGATCGTATGGTTCTGATGGGGGCGGCCGGTACTCGCTTTGACGTGACAGAGGGCCTGAACGCGGTGTGGGGTTACACGCCGTCGATAGAAAACATGCGTAATCTCCTCGATATATTCGCTTATGATCGCTCCTTAGTCACCGACGAATTAGCGAGACTTCGATATGAGGCGAGTATTCAGCCAGGATTTCAAGAGTCATTCTCCAGCATGTTTCCTGAGCCGCGCCAACGCTGGATAGACGCGTTGGCTAGCTCGGATGAAGATATCAAGACTCTTCCCAATGAGACACTGATTATTCATGGTCGAGAGGATCAGGTTGTTCCTCTATCCAGCAGTCTGCGTCTAGGCGAACTTATCGACCGGGCGCAGTTGCATGTTTTCGGGCGATGTGGGCACTGGACACAAATTGAGCAGACTGACCGATTCAATCGTCTTGTGGTCGAGTTTTTTAATGAGGCCAACACACCTAAACTAGTGGGTCGTCCGTAAAGTTCGTTTATCTGGTGTGCGGTCTCCCAAATAAAGCTCCTCATGCCTGTGAGGCAATTGCCTCACAGGCTCGCTGTATCTTGTTCAAAATATCTTCCCC
>NZ_JQGJ02000038.1 GCF_000802155.2 Pseudomonas frederiksbergensis | reverse complement strand
GCCGATGACATGGACGGTTCCGGCGATTGGACTGCCAAGGGGGTGCGCCTGTGAAAAACCCAACCCACGTCAGCGAGCTGATCGCTACTCGCCGAACTGATGTGACCTACCAGCCGCCAAGCGATCCGGCTGTCGCTGAAGTCGACCCCGCGACGAAGGCCGTTATCGACGACCTTTTCCTGCGGTTGCGTGGAGCCTGCGGCGCCTGGCGTCAATCCTGGGCAACCGAGGCGGTGATGAACGCCGCGAAACTGGAATGGCTGGGCGAGTTCATGCGTTCGGGCATTACCCGGATGGAGCAGATCGACCACGGCATGCGGGTACTGAGCGCGAGCAAGGTCGCATTCGTGCCGGCGCCTGGGGTTTTCGTCAGTTGGTGTTTCGCGCCTGAAGGGCTGGGCCTGCCGAGCGTGGAAAAGGCCTACGCCCAGGGCCTGCGCAATTGCCACCCGGCCATGCGCGCCTCGGCGAAGTGGATGCACCCGGCCATTTATCACGCCACGGCCGCCGCTGGCTTCCACAGCCTGCCGCTGCTATCCCGCGAGCTGGGTTTTGCGAGCTTCGAGCGGCACTACCTGGCCCAGTGCCGGAAGATTTGGAAAGGCGAGGCTCTGGGACCGATCCCCGCCGCCGAGCTGTCTGCACCCCAAGCAAAGCGAACCCCTGAAGTTGGCAACGAGGCCCTGGCCAAACTGCGCGCGAGCCGCGCCGGAGCATCCCAATGAGCGCATTAGATACCCAAGTGGCCGGTGGTCATTACAAGTCACTGAAGATCCAGCCGATCGAATACATCCATGCCAACAGCATTCCTTTTGCTGAAGGCAGCGTCATCAAGTACGTGACGCGGTGGCGCGACAAGGGCGGCCTTGCTGATCTGGAGAAGGCGAAGCACTTCCTTGAGCTGCTGATCGAACTGGAGCAGCGGGCAAGGGGCCTGGAATGAAGGTGAACTCGAAGAAACTCAGGGCCTCGGCCAACGGCCAGGACTGCACCGTGCGTATGCCGGGCATCTGCAACCACAACCCGGAAACCACCGTCCTGGCGCATCTGCCGTGCGGACAGAAGGGCATGGGCATGAAGGGCTTCGACACCGTCGCGGTCTACGCCTGCAGTGCTTGCCACGATGTGATCGACGGCCGGGCCGCCGGCGACGTCGAGTGGGCAGACATGCCGCGCGCTATTGCCGAAACCCACGAAGCGCTGATCAGGGCCGGGATCCTGACCGTCAAGGGGGCCGCATGAAAGCGTTCGGGTTGAAGCCAAAGCGCGCCAAGTCCGTCGACCGCGAAGGCCTGGAGCAGGCCGCCCTACTGAAGGAGGTCACCCTGCGTTACCCCGCGGCCGCGAAACTGATCTACCACGTCCCGAACGGTGGGCACCGGCACAAGCTGGTGGCGATCAAGCTGAAAGAGCAGGGCGTCAAGGCGGGCGTTCCTGACCTGGTCCTGCCCATGGCCCGCGGCGGATACTTCGGGCTGTACATCGAGTTCAAGGCCATGCCGCCGTTTGATGCCGCCGTCTCGGCCAGCCAGGACGCGTACATCCAAGCGCTGACCGAGCAAGGCTATCTCGCCATCGTTTGTCGTGGGCACATCGATGCGCTCGAAGCGATCCGGGCCTATCTACTTCAACCACCGACGAGGGTTGCGGCATGAGCAAGACCCGCGCAGTGAAGTTTAGCGATGCCGAGATCCGCCGCCAGGCTGCCGACCCGGCAGTGCATGACCTGCGCGACCCACGTCACCCTGGCCTGTATCTGCGCTTCGGCCAGGACCGGCAACGGGGTTCCTGGTACCTGGTCAAGGGCAAGGCGTGGAAACAGATCGCACGGTTTCCTGATTTGGGTGCGGCGGCGGTGTTGGCCGAGCTGCCCGCGTTGCGTCAGCGCCTGCTGCACGATTCATCGGCGACCGCTGCCCTGGGCGGCCTGTCCACTGTTGGCCAGTTGCTGGACTGGTACGGCGACCGAATGGCGCGCGATCGCTCGCTGTCGGCCAAGCGCAAGACCGGCGCTAAGTCGGCCATTGCCTGCCACCTGCGGCCGCGCCTGGCCAGCCTGCCCATCCGTGAAGTCTCGGCTCCGGTGCTGGACAAGCTGCTGATGTGGCCTGCTCAGGAGGTGCTGTCGCTGTCCTACGTGCGTCAGCTCTTCGGCCTGCTGGTGGTCGCGTTCCGCCAGGCGCACAAGTTGGGCCTGATCGACAGCAACCCCGTGGCCGGGCTGAAGTTCGTGGACTTCACCAAGGCCAAGATCATGCCCAAAGCCGCCCGACTGCGTGGTGTCCACCTGGTAGAGCTGGTACCAGCCCTGGCCGAGCGGTTCGAGGAGCAACCCGCCGAGGCCATGCTCGCACTGATGATGCTCTGCCACGGCACCCGCGTTGGTGAAACTCGTATGGCGCGCTGGCCTGATATCTCCCTGGCCGATGGCGAGTGGTTCTTGCCGGCTGAGCACACGAAGACCCGCACCGAGCACCGCTTGCCACTGACGGCCCAGGCCAAGGCCCTGTTGACCCGGTACCGCGCCACCCAGATCGCCACGGGATACGAGGGCATCTATCTGTTCCCGTCGCGCCGTGGTCGGTCGCTGAGTGAGGGCCAGGCCAGCGCCGTGTTCACGCGGCTTGGCCAGGGTGAATGGACCAGCCACGACCTTCGCAAGGTGGCCCGCACCGCCTGGACAGATCTCGGGATCGACGGCCACATCGGCGAGATGCTGCTCAACCACTCGCTGGGCAAGATCGCCTCGACCTACATCAACACCCAAGCCCGGGAGCAGCGGTTGAAGGCGCTGGAGAAGTGGCACGGTTGGTTAGATGAGCGTGGCTTTCAGGCGATTCACAACCTGACAGGCGCCCAATTTGAAGATTCGCATAACCCAGCGCAGGCCAGCAGCGGCGCGGGCTGCACGGCTATTCCTGACATTGTTAATGGCGAGGTTTCAAAATGATCAAAAAGCAGCATGGCCCCGCCTTCCGTCGGGAGAAAAGGCAGTTGATGGCGTGCGGTCGGTGCCGTGGGGCTGGGCTGATCGCTGGCGTGTTTCATGACTTGGACTGCGAAATCTGCGACGGCACCGGCTGGGTTTGCGCCGTAACCGGACACCCAATTCCGCTCGCGGATCTTGTTCGACAGCTCAACCAACGACTGCGCGATGCAGTGGCTGATGCCGGACGGCTCCGCCATGAAGTGGGCGGCGCGCAGCAGCAGTATCTACAGAACAACCGCCGCGGTGCCGGCGGCACCAACTACACAGGGGATTGAGCCATGGCCTTCACACCTAGCTTTAAAGAACGCACCGCCGAAGATCTGCTGGAGCATTGGGGCCGCTGGGTCGTGCTGGGGTCAGGGGTGTCCTGCTGCGCATCCCGCGAGAATACGATCCTGTCTGCGATGATCACTGACGACGACGCCCTCCTGATTGATGGGTTGATGGGGCGATTGCTCAAGCGGTACCCCGAATGTGGCCAAGTGCTGATGAAGTACTACACCAGCCGCGACACTTCACTGATGGAGGTGGGTAAGAAAATGAAGTTCGGCGAAGAGAAGACGCGCGGGCTTTGGAAGGCGGGTATTGCCTGGATTGATGGGGCTCTAGATATTCGTCGTCAGGCTGCTTGACAGGCCCGGGGCCAGTATATAGATTTCAGTTACTTTGCGGTTTTTCCGCGAGCAAAGCCCGACTCTGAAGTTGGGCTTTTTGCTTTCTATCCTTTACAGAGCCTCGGCATTTGCCGGGGCTTTTTCGTTTTCGGCTCCACCACACCCATTGCTTCAAGCTGGGAGTGCTGTTGGAGCCGAACCAACACGGTCATGCAGTCGGAGTCGAGCGCATGGATCTTCTGCATCGCGTGTTCGACAAAGCTGAATGGCTTTTGGCGGGCTTGATTGGCGCTATCGTCGCAAGCTGGTGGCACAAGGATGACCTCACCGATTGGCGTGCCTGGGCAATATTCTTGGTCACTGGTGTGGCCTGCTCGCTGTATCTGACCGGAATGGTCAGCGCATACCTCGGTGTAACTGAGCCGAGCATCGTCGCCGGAATCGGTTTTCTCCTTGGCACCTTCGGCGGCTCTCTTCTGGCGGCAATCAATCGCGCCATCAAGGCCGCGGATCTTTGGGCGCTCATCCGTCAGCGGTTCGGCGGGGGTAATCCACCATGAACTACGAGCTGATCAACTCCATTGCGTGTGGCCTTATCGCGCTATGGGCAACATGGTGCGTGCTGAGCGGGAAGGTCAGGGACGGCATTCTGGGCAAGCTGATTTACTCGACGATCGCCATCAGCGGGTTTGTCGTGATGGCTCGCAATCAGACGCTTTTCTTCGGCCCGACCAATGCTGGATTGACGCTGCATGCGTCTCTGGCCTTGGCTGGCGTCCGACACGTCTTCATGGTCACCTGGTGGCTCACGGTCAAAGCCTGGTTGTGTAGCGCTCTTAATTGCGAGCACTGCATGGGTTGCGATAAGGGTCATGCGCCTGATGATCGACCCAGAGGCTGATAGGCGAGGTTAGGCATGGTAGGTATCAGTGCCAGCACCACGGTGGAAGAGCTGTCTAAGGCGCTCCGTACATTGGGCGCCAAGCAGTTGCCTTTCGCATTCGCGCTAATGGCCACCCGGCTGGCTGTGTTGGTGAAGAAAGGCGAGCTATCGGTAATGCGGCAGCGCCTGGATCAGCCGACCAACACCACCATGAACAGCCTTTATGTGCAGGTCGCCAAGAAGGAAAAGCCCGAGGCGCGGACCTTTTTCAAGGATGCGTGGACCTCCGGCGTTCCCGCTGACACCTACCTTCAGCAGGCAGTGAAGGGTGGTCGCCGTCCACATAAGCGCTTCGAGAAAGCCTTGATCGCGAAAGGTCTCATGCAGCCAGGGCAGTACGCGATCCCGGCACCATCAGCACTCAACCAATTTGGCAACGTACCACGCGGCACGATCATGAAGATCCTGTCAGGCCTGGGTGCTGCCGAGACGGTCAGTGGTGTGCAGGCGAATGCCACAGGCAGCAAACGCAGTAAGCGCAAGGGCAACGCTGACAAATATTTTGCCGGCAATGTCGATGGCACACAGGGTATCTGGGAGAAGAGGAAGACAGCGTTCGGTGATGCCGTCCGACCTGTCTTTGTCTTCAGTGATAGAGAGCCTGGGTATCGAGTGATCATTCCGTTCTACAAGATCGCGGATAACATTGTGAAGGCGAACCGAGAGCGAGAGTTCGCCAGCGCGATGGATCAGGCGCTGTCGTCAGCCCGGGGCTGACGGGCAGGGCAGGGGCTGCCCCCCCCTTTGGGTCCTTCCCAGGCCACCAGCCCCATGCGGGTAATTCGGGCCCCGCCCATCAAATATGTATGACCTTTTTTCAGGGGTTGGTTGTTGTTTAATCATGGCCAAAAACGAAACAACCAAACAGCGCGGGTGGTTGAACAAATCCGAGATGGCTTCGAGCCTAGGGATTTCCCCGCAAGCCTTTGACAAATGGGGGGTTGCGCCTGTCGCACGCATTGGTCGAGAGGCGTTCTATACCGTGCAGAACGTGGTCGAAAACCGCGTTGAACACTCGCAACGGAAACAACAACCCGCAGGTGAGGGAACCGAAGGCGTCGATCCGATGATCGAGTACAAGCTGCTCGAAGAGCGTCGAGGTCTTACCGCCGCTCAACGCATCGCCCAGGAGAAGAAGAACCTGGTGCTGGACAAGCAGTTGGTCCCGGTCCCGTTCGCCACATTTGCCCTTGCCAAAATCGCCGCACAGATCGGCTCGAAACTGGACACCGTCGGCAAGACCGTCACCCGTCGTCACCCTGAGGTTGACCCTCGAATCATCGAGTCGGTGGAGCGGGAGATCGCGCTTGCTCGAAACATTGCCGCCAGCTTTGGTGAGCAACTTCCGGAATTATTAGATGAGTACGTTGAGTCCATGGCTGAATGATCTGCGCAAGTCGATCAAGCTAGGACTCCAGGCGCTCTACAAAGAACCACCGCAAACCGCCGTCGAATGGGCGGATGCAAATTTCTACATGTCGGCCGAGTCCTCCTACAACGAGGGCAAATGGACGACCGAGCCGTTCCAGGTTGCGATCCTGAACAGCATGGGCAACGACCTGATCAATGTCGTCAACTTCATCAAGTCGGCGCGGATCGGTTACACCAAGCTGTTGATGGCCAACATCGGCTACAAAATCCAGCACAAGCGCCGCAACGTCATGATGTGGAGCCCGACCGACCCGGACGCCGAGGACATCAGCAAGAGCCACGTCAACGGCATGATCCGTGACGTACCTGTGCTAGGCGACCTGGCTCCGTGGTTCGGGCGCAAGCACAGCGACAACACCCTCGATCAGAAAATATTCGCGAACCGACGAACACTCTGGATCCGGGGCGGCAAGGCTTCGCGCAATTACCGTGAGAAATCTGCCGACGAGGTTATCTACGACGAGCTCTCTAACTTTGACGAAAGCGTCGAAGGCGAGGGCGCGCCAATCACCCTGGGTGACAAACGACTCAACGGTGCGATCTACCCGAAGTCAATTCGCGGCTCAACGCCGAAACGAGTTGGTTCCTGCCAGATCACCAAGGCCGTCGAAGAGTCGCCCTACCTGCTCAAGTTCCACATCAACTGTCCGCACTGCCGGCAGGAGCAGACGCTCAAGTGGGGCGGCAAAGATTGCGAGTTCGGCCTCAAGTGGGAAAAGAACGCGCTCGGTGAAGCCGAGAAAGCCTGGTACGTGTGTGAGCATACAGCCTGCGTGATCTGGCACAACGAAATGGTCGAGGCGTCAAAGTCCGGTCGGTGGATTTGCGAGCACACCGATATATGGACCCGCGACGGCATGGACTGGTTTGGCGTCGATGACGAAATCATCCGCACGCCTCGATCGGTCAGCTTCAGCATCTGGGCTATCTACAGTACCTGGAGCACGTGGCTCAGCCTGGCTGAAGAATGGTTGAAGGTGAAGGGCGACGTCTCGAAGCTGATCACATTCATCAACACCACGCGCGGCGAAACATGGGACGACGACCAGGGCGAGAAACTCGACTCGGAAGTTCTATACGGTCGCCGCGAGGTTTATCCGCAGGTCCCGGCCCTTGGCCTGATCCTAGTCGGTGGCATCGATACGCAGGATGACCGTTTCGAGGGTCGCGTCTGGGCCTTCGGTCCTGGTGAGGAAGCCTGGCTGGTTCATCGCTTCATTCTGATGGGCGATCCGGCCAGCGAGGAATTGCGCCGCAAGGTTGGCCTCGAATTGCACCGGCAGTTCACCCGCGTGGACGGCACCATCATGAAGGTGGAGCGCTGGACTTGGGACGCCGGCGGCCACTATGCGGACGAGGTCTATGCCGAGAGCCGCAAGCACGGCGTGCACTGGGTTGTTCCAATCCGCGGCGCGACCATCTACGGCAAGCCGATCGCGAACTTTCCGCGCACCAAGAACAAGGTGCACAAGGTTTTCCTCACCGAGGTCGGCACCGACAACGCCAAAGAGCTGCTCTACAGCCGGATGGGGATCCCCGTAGACACGGCTGCATCCCAGGCGGGCGTGTCACAGCCTGGGGTGGTTCACCTGCCGGCCAACGACGCGATCTGCGACGAATCGGAGGTGAAGCAACTCACCTCAGAAAAGAAAAAAGCAGCCATATCAAAAGGCAAGCGCGTGATGCGCTGGGACAGCGGCGGCCGTCGAAACGAGGCGCTCGACTGCTTCGTGTATGCGCTCGCTGCGCTGCGCATCTGCCAGCAACGGTTCGGGCTTGATCTCGATCTTCTGGTGACAGCGGTCACTGGCGGCAACGAACCGGACGCTGAAGAACGGCCGCGCAAGAAATCCTCACACTGGAATAAAAACTGATGGCCTACACGATCGAGCAATACAGCGCCCTGCAGGCGGCCATCGCCGAAGGGGCGTTGTCGGTCCGCTATGCCGACAAGAGCGTCACCTACCGGTCACTCGACGAGATGATGCGGATTCTCAAGCTGATGGCGACCGAGCTTGGACTGAATGCCTGCAACGAAGGCGGCCGCCGGTACGCTTCGTTTTCGAAGGGGTACTGACATGGGGATGATTGACGATCTGTTCCCCGGGTACGCGGCCAAGCGTTCGGAGATGAGGTTGAAGAAAGCGCGCACGGACATGGCGCTTAAGATGATCGAGCGCCGCTTTGAGGGTGCTGCGGGCGGTCGCCGAAACGATGGCTGGCGCGCAACTGGCGCCGATGCCAACGTTGAAAACGCTCCGGCACTGGCCAAGCTTCGCAACCGGGCCCGCGATCAGCGCCGCAACAATCCGTTCGGTGAGCGCGGCATTACGGGGATCGCCGACAACGCTGTTGGCGCCGGCATCGTCCCACTGCCATTGGCAAAGCGCGACCGTGATGGTTTGCGACTGATGGACTTGTGGAAGGCCTGGGCCGAGACAACCGATTGCGATACCGACGGATTGGATAATTTCTACGGCCTGCAGCACATGATCATGGAGGCAGTAGCCGAAAGTGGTGAGTGCTTGGTCCGTCGGCGCCGTCGCTTCAGTTCTGACGGTCTGCCCGTACCGGTGCAACTTCAGGTTTTGGAGGCCGACTTCCTCGACGAGTCGAAGGCGGACATCGTCGGACTCAACCGGATTATTCAAGGTGTTGAGTTCGACGCTCTTGGCCGCCGTGTTGCGTATTGGTTGTTCGATGAGCACCCAGGCGCAAACGCTGTTTGGGGTTCCCTGCAATCACGCAGGGTGCCGGCCGAGGATGTGATTCACGTCTTCCTTCGTAAACGACCAGGCCAGGCCCGCGGCTATAGCTGGTTGGCGCCGGTCATCCAGCGAATGCGCAACTTCGATGAGATGGAAGACGCGGTAATGGAGCAGGCGAAAATCGCCTCGTGCTTCGCAGCGTTCGTCACGAAGGACGAAAACAGCGGTACGCCTGGCGGTAAAAAGCCCGCGCTCATTGATCGCGTTGAGCCTGGAATCGTCCAGGAACTCGGGTTCGGCGAAAGCGTGAGCTTCGGCACACCGCCGACATTCAACGGTTACACGACGTATTCCTGGCAACAACTGCACGCAATGGCAGTCGGCCTGGGCGTCCCGTATGAACTGCTTACCGGGGACCTCAAGGGTGTCAACTTTTCCAGTGGGCGAATGGGTTGGCTGAACTTCGCTCGTCGGGTGGACGTGTGGCAGTGGCGGATGTTGATTCCGCAATTGTGCGATCAGGTCTGGCGCTGGTTCATGGAAGCTCAGGTGCTCCTACCTGGCGGTGTGACCGATGACGTCAAAGCCTACTGGGTCCCGCCTCGTCGCGACATGGTCGACCCGAAAGCAGAAACAGAAAACGTCATCACCCGCGTGCGCAACGGCCTGACCACCTGGCCCGACGCCTTGCGCGAGCTCGGCATTACAGACCCGAAACGCCACGCCGAGCAAATCAAGAAAGCAAACGAAATGATCGACGAGTACGGGTTGGTGCTGGATTGCGACCCGCGCCGAGTTGCAGCTGCCGGTTCCCCGAGCCAGCCATCAGCCACAGAAGAGAAAACAGACGATGCCAACTCCGAACCAGGTGATGACACGCAAGACACATGAGACGCCGATGCTCAGCCTGCGTGCTGCCGTGCGGCCTGGCTCGGTCGACATTGACGCGCGAACCGTTGAACTGACCTGGACAACCGGCGCTAAAGGCCGTCGCTGGTCATGGGACGTCGGCAGCTATATGGAAGAGCTTGATGTCAGCGAAGGCGCGGTTCGTCTTGATCGGCTCAACAACGGCGCGCCGCTGCTCGACACCCATAACCAGTACCAACTGAGTGCAGTACTGGCGGTTGTCGAGCGGGCATGGCTTGAGGGTGGCGAGGGCCACGCTCTGGTCCGGTTCAGCAAGCGTGATGATGCGGATGTGGTCTTCAAGGATGTCGTAGACGGCATCCTCCGAAACATCAGCGTCGGCTACGCCGTGCACCGTTACGAGGTGGTCGAGGAAGAAGACGACAAGCTCCCCACCTACCGCGCAGTCGATTGGGAGCCGCTGGAGCTCTCGCTCGTTCCGATCGGCTTCGACGACGGCGCAAAGGTCCGTAGCGCCAAAACCCCGGCTGAGTACGAAGGCCAACGATTCAACACTATTTTTGAAGTTCGGTCGGCTCAATCGTCGACCGTAGAACCGGCCGCCGTGCCTACTATCCAAGAGGAAGATGCAATGACCGAAGAAGAGAAGCGCGCGGCCGAGGACAAGCTTCGCCGTGAAGCCGCTGACGCCGAGCGCCTGCGCAGCCTCACCATCCGCACAATGGCGCGCAAGGTGCAGCTCGATGACGAAGTGTTCGTGGAAGACCTCATTGCTCGCGGTGTTCCGGTAGCGGATGCGAGTGCAGCTCTGATCGACAAGCTGGCCGAGCGTCAAAACAAGGATCAGTCGGAAACTCGCAACAGTCAGCCGACCAATGTGACTGGTGGCCTGGACCTTTCCGTCCTCAATGCCAAGCGCTCTGCCATGCAGAACGCGCTGCTGCATCGTTGCGACTCGAACATCAAGCTGGAAGAAACCGGCCGCGAGTTCCGCGGGATGCGCCTGGTAGACATGGCTCGCGAGTTCGTCGAGATGGCTGGAGGCAACGCTCGCGGCATGACCCCCCAGGAACTGGCCCGCGCGGCCTTGGGTTGCGACCGTCAAGCCGTTCGCGCGGCGGGCATGCACAGCACCAGCGATTTCCCGCTGCTCTTGGGCAGCACCGTCAATCGCACCCTGCGCGATGCCTACACCAACGCGCCACAGACCTGGCGTCCCTTGGGCCGTCAGACCACGGTGCCGGATTTCCGTGCCGTGACTCGCGCTGCCCTGGGCGACATCGCTGCGTTGGAGCAGGTCAAGGAACACGGAGAATACAAATACGGCACGCTGTCCGAAGACGGTGCGCCGATCAAAGTCGCCAAGTTCGGTAAGATCATCGCCATCACCTGGGAAACCATCGTGAACGATGATCTGGGCGCCCTGACTCGCATCCCGGCAGCTCTGGGTAATGCGGCCGCCGCAACGGAGTCCAACGTGGTTTGGGCGCTGCTGCTGGGTAATCCTAACTTCACCGATGGCGTTCCGTTCTACCACGCTGACCATGGGAACCTTGCTGCCAGCGGTGGCGCAATCAACACCACGACCTTGGCGGCCGCACGCGCTGCTATGCGCAAGCAGAAGTCGAAAGCCGGCGAGTTCCTCAACTTGTCGCCAGAGTTCCTGGTTGTCGGTCCGGACAAAGAACTGGAAGCCTTCCAGTTCACCAGTTCGGTCTACGTGCCGGCGAAGAATGCAGACATCAATGATGTGCGCAACGCTTCTCTCACGGTAATCGTGGACGCTCGTATCACCGGCAACCAGTGGTATCTGTTCTCGGCTCCGGGCGCTGTCGACACCTTTGAATACGCGTATCTCGAAGGTGAGCAGGGTGTATTTACCGAGACTCGCGAGGGCTTCGAGGTTGACGGCATGGAAATCAAAGCGCGCCTGGTCTTCGGGGCGGGCTGGATTGATTATCGCGGCGCGTACAAAAACCCAGGCGCGTAACGCGCCGCTTCGATCAAACCCCAAAAGGGCGCCACGTGGCGCCCTTCGTGTTTTCCAGTTTCTGTCTCTAAAGGGGACCTTGCATGAAGACTTTCATCCAGCACGGCGACTGCCTTACCGTCATTGCACCCGCCGGCGGCACCGTTTCGGGCGAGCTCTACAAAGTAGGCGCGATTGTGGGCGTTGCCGCTACTACTGAAGACGCTGGCGCCCCGGTGGTGCTCAAGCTCTGTGGCGTATTTGCGCTAACGAAAATCAGCGCGCAAGCCTGGGCTGTCGGCGAACTGATCTACATGAACACCACCAGTCGCGCCCTGACTAACGTTTCGGCCACAGGCCTGGTGTTGGTCGGCGTTGCCACGGAGGTGGCTGCCAACCCATCTACTACCGGTATCTGCCGACTCAACGGCGTGTCCGCGCCGGCGGCGGTGGCATAAATGAGCTGGGCCTCAATGGCCCAGCGCATGCTTGGCGTGTCGATTCGTACCTTCAGCGAGCCTTCTGCCGCCATCGATCCTGATGGCGCCGTTTACTGGTTGACTGACGGAGTAGCGCCGGGCGTGGCGCTGGCCCAGGCGGTATTCGACAGCGCACACGTCACAGTTGATCCGGAGACTGGCGCGCCGGTATCGAGCCAGAACCCAATCCTCGGTGTCCGCCTGATCGATCTCCCGAACAAGCCAACAAACCGTGATCGCGTCCGCGCTCGTGGCGAGTTGTACCAGATCAGTGATGTCCAGCCAGATGGTGTGGCCGGCGTGACGATCATTTTACGGAAAGCATAGCCATGGCCCACCCGCGACAACTGATCCGCAAGCAGGCTGTTGCGGTGCTGCTGGGCGCCACCAACGCAGGTTCCAGTGTTTATGCCAGTCGAGTGAGGCCGCTGATTTCCAATGGATGGCAGAGCGAACTCCCCGCGATCATCGTTTACACGATGGACGAGGTTGGGGAGATTTTTATCCAGGCGCCTCGGGAGTACCGGCGCCGGGTTGAGTTGGTGGTCGAGATCCATGCCGAGGGCAACGATGCGCTGGACGACACCCTTGATACGCTGGCTCGACAAGTCGAGCGCTTGCTGCTCATGGATGACACCCTTGGCGACACCGTCAATGACCTGCGATACGTGCGTTCGCGCATGGTACTGCTCGATCAGTCGGAGCAATTGACTGGCGCCTGTCGCCTCATCTTCGAGGCCGAGTACTTCGACCGTCACCCCGACGACCTATTCAACGAAAGCCTGCCGGACCTGAACTCGGTGGCGACTGAGTACAGCCTGAACAACGCGCAGCCGGATCCGGCTGACCGCGCCAAAACCATCATCGAGGACCTGAACCCATGACCACGCGTGTGCTCGTGAAGCCGGCCGAGGGCCGCCTGGTGCGACATCCAGACACCTATGAGCAGATCAAGCCGGAAGGCTTGCCTGTAGAACTGAACAGTTACTGGATCCGCAAGGAAAAGGCCGGTGACGTCGTTGTCGAAAAGGCTGCAGTACAGGCCGAAACCAAGGGTGAAAAACAATGACCATTGGAATGGATACGATCCCTGGCGCCGGCGCTCTTCGCAAGCCCGGTGTGTATAGCGAAATCGACAACAGCAAGGCGGTACGCGGGCCTCAACCTGTCAGCTTTCGCCGATTGTTGATTGGTCAAAAGCTCGCCTCCGGCCCGGCCGCTGCCAACACCCTGATTCGCATCACCAGCCCAGCACAGGCCGATACGCAGTTCGGTAAAGGCTCGATGCTGGCCGGTATGGTTCGCGCCGCGATGGCCATCGACACCTATACTGAGCTGCAAGTGCTGCCTGTGGTCGACAATGTTGCCGGCGCTGCGGCCACTGCCACCTTGGCATTCACCGGTCCTGCAACTGCTTCGGGCACCATTGAGCTGATGATTGCTGGTCGCCGTGTGTCCGTGGGTGTGATTAGCGGCGATGCCGCGACGGCCATCGCTACTGCCGTGGTCGCGGCTATCACTGCAGCTGATGACATGCCGGTCACCGCCACTGCCGCAACTGGCACCGTCACGCTTACCAGTCGACACAAAGGCGAGGCGGGCAATACTCTCAATGCCCGTGTGAATTACTACACCGGGCAGACGCTCCCCGCGGGTGTCGCCGTGACCATTAGCGATTTCGCTGGCGGTTCCGGCAATCCGGATCTGGGCGCAGCGCTCGCCGCCCTGGGGGATGAATGGTTCCAGGTCTGGGGCTTGCCGTATTCCGACGCAGCGACACTGGCCACTGTGAAGACCGAACTCAACAGCCGCTTCGCCTGGGATCGCGAAATCGAGGCGCATGCCTTCACTGCGGCGCGCGGTACGCAAGGTTCGCTGGGGGCGCTAGGTGATGCTCACAACAACCAGCATCTGGTCATCATGATGGCCAACGATGAGCCCATGCCTGCGTATGAGAAGGCGGCCGAAACCATGGCCATTGCCGCTCTCTATGCTGCGATTGATCCTGCCCGCCCGATTCAGAACCTGCAATACGCGTGGTGCCTGGCGCCGTCGGCTGCCGACAAGTTCACCAATCAAGAGCGCAACCTGCTGCTGTTCGATGGCATCGCCACGAGCAAGGTCAACAATGACGGCACCATGGTCGTCGAACGGCTGATCACCACTTACAAAACCAACACCGCCGGCGGCTCTGACATCAGCTACCTGGACAGCGAAACCTTGTTCACCCTGATGTACATCCGTCACGACTGGCGCGACTACATCCTGCGCAAGTACCCGCGTCACAAACTGGCGAACGACGGCACTCGCTATGGCATCGGCCAGCCGGTTGTCACCCCGGTGCTGATGAAGGCCGAAGCCGTATCGAAGTTCCGCGAGTGGGAGCGCTTGGGGTTGGTCGAAAACATGGCCGACTTTAAAGCCAACCTGATCGGCGAGCGAAACGAAAGCGACCCGAACCGCATGGACGTGCTGCTGCCGCCGGACCTGGTCAATCAACTGCGCATCGTCGCCAACAAAATTCAGTTCCGCCTGTAACGGCGACCGCCAGGAGATAAACACATGGCAGGTAAAAACCGCATCGGCGGAATCATCGCCTTGAAGGTCAATGGCGACATCTATTTCGCCAAGGGCAACTTCACCTACAACCTCGGCAAACCCAAACGCGAAGGCGTTGTGGGTGCCGACACGGTCCATGGCTACAAGGAGACCCCTCAGGTTCCCTTCGTTGAAGGCGAGATCACCGATCGCAACGAGCTCAGCCTCGAAGATCTGGTCACGCTCGACGACGCCACAATCACGCTGGAGCTCTCCAACGGCAAGGTCATCTCCCTGAGTGAAGCCTGGTACGCGGGTGAGGGCACCGGCAACACCGAAGAAGGCAACATCGCTTGCCGATTTGAAGGCATGTCTGCCGAGGAAGTGAAGTAATGGCAAAGGAAAAAGTTCTGCAACTGGCTGAGCAGGTCACCTTCGGTAAAGATACTTTTACCGAGCTGACCGTCACCCGCAAGCTGAAATACCTTCGTGGTCACGCGCTGCGTATCACTTCCGATGGCAAGGGCAACGGCGGCGCGGACATGGACTTTGCCACGCTGATTGACCTCGGCGCCAAGATGGTTGGCCATCCTCCTGCGTTGCTCGACGAGCTGAGCGAGGACGATCAGGCCGCCGTCATCGGCGAGGCCCGCGATTTTTTGCTGAAGCACCTCGGGGGTGGGAAGGAGGTGTAACAGTCGTCGTCAAGGTTATGAACGTTCAGCCGTCGGAGGTCATGGAAATGGATTTCGACGAGCTGAACTGGTGGCTTGAGCGCACCGAGGAATGGGTTGAATGGCAGACAAAGGATACTCCCTAAGCTTAATTATCAAGGCCGTCGACCGGGTAACCGCCCCTTTGCGGGGGATCTTCGGCAAGGTCAAGGCGGCCAGCGCCGGCATTACCGGGGCGCTCGATCGGGTGGGGCTGCCGGTCTTTACCAATAGCCTGAAGAATGTTGGCGGCGCCATTGGCGGAGTCGGCCGCGCGGTCGCATCAAGTACCCAAAGGCTACTTGGTTTGGGGGCGACCCTCGGGCTTACAACCGCGGCATTAAACCTGTTCTTCCAAGGCTTCGCGGATGCAACAGGTGCAATAGGTGATACAGCGGAGCGGACCGGCATCAGCCGCGAGCGGTTCCAGGAGCTGAGCTTTGCGGCGAAGTTGACAGGGTCATCCGCAGAAACTCTCGGCGGCGCTTTGCAGAAAATGCAGATCAACGTCGGCGCTGCCACGGCAGGCTCGAAAGAACTCAAGGAGATGTTCAAAGGCCTGGGGATCAACATCAAGGATGCATCCGGCAAGCTTAAGAGTTCGGACGCGCTCTTCGATACCTTCGTTGATCGTATCTCGAAGATCAAAGACCCATCACTCCAGGCCCAGGCTGCTGTGAAGATCTTCGGAAAAAGCGCAACCGAACTGCTACCGCTGATCCGTGGTGGCGGTGCAGGCATTAAGGAAATGGCAGACGAGGCTCGGCGCCTGGGTTTGGTAATCTCCGATAGCGCGGTTCGTGAGGGCGAGAACTTTGGCGATACCCTGGATACCTTGCATGCTGCACTGAGTGGCGTGGGTAACACGATCGGAAGCGCTCTGGTTCCGCAGTTGAACAAGCTCGGCGGCAGGCTGATTGAAACCATCGTCAAGTACCGGCCACAGATTGAAGCCTTTGCCACTGCGTTCGCTGAGAACCTGCCCGGCAATATCGAGAAGGTCACTGGCTTTATGGGTGATCTGTATGACGGCGCGCAGCCGGTGATCAGGATATTCGAATCGCTGGCCGACACGTTTGGCGCGGCGAACCTGGTCCTAACTGCGCTTGGCTTGTACATCGGGGGAGGGCTTGTTGTGAGCCTTTATAGCCTGGGCGTCGCGCTCAAGGGGGTCGGTGTCGCATTGCTCACAACTCCAGTGGGCTGGTTTCTTTTAGTTGTGGCGGCGATCGCTGGTGCGGCCTATGTCGTTTACAAAAATTGGGACGCGATTGCGAAGTTCTTCGAAGAGAAATGGGGCCGTGTCAAAGCTGCATTCTCTGACGGGATCATCAACGGAATCGTCAAAGTCTGGCTGGAGTACAACCCTGTCAGGCTCATGATGGAGGCCTTCAACGGTCTGATCAAATACCTGACTGGCTGGGACCTCGGCGCTATTTTGGGGGCGAAAATCAACGAGGCGGTTTCGGCCATCAAAAACGGTCTTCCCGATTGGGCCAAGGAATTGCTGGGGATCGATGGGGCGAGCGTAACCGTTGGGCAAGAAGGCACGTCGGCGGCCGGTACTGGCAGCCCTGACGGCGCTTTGTCGGCGCCCGGCACCGCTGCGGCAAACACAGACCTCGGCCGTCGGGCGGCGCAAATAGGCCGGGATGCCGCCCAGCAAATTGCACCGCCACCGCAGGCGGTGAGGGTACAGGTCGATCTGAACAACGTGCCGGCGGGCTCCAAGGTGAAGACCGAGGGCAGCCAGGGCGCGACGTTCGATACCGATATCGGCTATTCGATGATGGCCCCATAACCGGAGCTCCCCATGGCTTGGAGAGACAACTACCGCGCCGCGACCTTTCGCGGCGTGGGCTTTTTTGTGGCCACGGCAGACAGCAGTCACGGTCGGCGGCAGGCAATTCACGAAACTGCCCAGCGTGATATCCCCTATACCGAAGACCTCGGGCGAAAGTCGCGAGAATTCGGCATAACGGGTTACCTGCTGGGCAAAGATTACGACGTTGCCCGCGAAGAGCTGATCAAGGTTTGCGAACAGGCAGGCCCAGGCGTGCTGGTCCACCCTTATCGCGGTGAATTGACCGTGGTTTGCCGTGGGCTGGCCGTCAGCGAGACTTCGGATGAGGGAGGCATGTGCACCCTCACGATGACGTTCCTCGAAGCGGGCGAGGCGTCGTATCCCTCGGCAAAGGTCGACAACGTCAACGCCATCAGCGCGAAGGCGGGCGAAGTAACCGAGGTTGGAAAAGAAAATTTTGTATCGGATTTCCTTACAAAGGGCTACCCATCGTTCGTGGCTGATGCAGCGACATCGCAACTCCAGGGCTTGAGCGATTTTCTGAGCTCGCCCGAGTTCATCGTTTCGAGTGACATCCAGGCGGTGTCCGATTATTACGGCAAGGTCAAAAGTATTGGCGCTGATGCATTCGATCTGATCCAGGCGCCGTTTCAGTTGGCTGCCCGCGTCGTCGACGCGATCAGTAGCATCCGATCTGCCTTCGGAGGCAGCGCCTTCGGAATGTTGACGAGCCTGTACAGCCGATACTTCTCAAGCGATGACAGCGGATCCAGCACGAAGACACCGAGCCGTCAGCAGGTTGTGAAGAACAACAATGCCGTGGCCGGTCTGGTGCGTCAGGCGGCCATCTCACAGGCGTCGGTAGCAGCGGTGGTAACGCAAACCACTGAGAACGTTTCAAACGGAGGCACAAAAACCACGTCAGCACCGACGAAGTACGACAGCTACGAAGCTGCAATTGCCGTGCGGACCGAACTCGCAGACAGCCTGGATCAGGAGAGCGAGAGAACGATCAGTGACCCGGTCTACGTTGCAGTCACCGATTTGCGGACCGCCGTGGTACAGGCGGTACCGGATCCCGAGCAGGACCTGCCGCGTCTTGCGACGTATTCCCCACGGCAGACACTCCCCTCCTTGGTCGTGGCCTATCAGCTCTATGGCGATGCTAGCCGTGCCGAAGACATCGTCACGCGCAACGATCAGCGCCGCCCGGGCTTCCTGACGGGTGGAAAACAGCTTGAGGTTCTTGCAAATGGATGACCTGGAGCTGCTGGTCAACGGGATGAACTATGCGGGATGGACTCAGATAGGTGTGACGAGGGCGGTCGATGCTTCTTCAGGGGCGTTCACCGTAACGCTTACTGAGCGCTGGGAGGGAGAGGAAGGCGTGGTCGCTCAAACGGAGCCGTGGCCGATTCTTCCGGGAGACCGGTGCGAGGTGAGGCTGGGCGGGATCGTGATGGTGATTGGCTATGTCGATATCTTCAAACCGTCGTTCAGCGCCAATGACCACACCATCAACATTCAAGGCCGTGATCGGACCGCCGACTTGATTGATTGCAGCGCGGTCCACACCCCGGACGAGTGGAAGAATATAGATCTTCTGCGCTTCGCCCAAATCTTGGCCAAGCCGTTCGGCGTCGGCGTCTCGGCGGACGTGCCGCTGGGTGATGCGTTTTCGGTTTGCAAGTTGCAGCAGGGGGAGACGGCATTCGAGGCGATCGAACGTTATGCCAGGCAGCGTCGGCTGTTGCTGATGCCTGATGGCGTCGGCGGCTTGCTGATCACCCGGGCCGGAAACAAACGGGCATCGGTTGGCCTGGTTCAGGGCGAAAACATTCTCAACGCCTCGGGCAGCATCGATCACAGCCAGAGATTCAGTAGTTACCTGGTCAAAGGGCAGGCCGCATACAGTCCTGACAGCGAAGGCGATACCGAGGCCCACATCGAAGGAGGCGCCAGTGACAGCGGAATCAGGCGCTACCGGCCCTTACTCGTAGTAGCCGAGTCCGGTGGATCGAGCAGCAGCGCCCAGGAGCGCGCTACGTGGGAAGCTAACAGCCGCCTCGGTAAGTCGGCGACTGCATCCATCACCGTCCAAGGTTGGCGCCAAAGCCCAGGCGGCCCCCTCTGGGAGGCGGGGATGCTGGTGCAGGTCAAGTCGTCATGGTTACGTCTGGACGGGCAAATGATCATCCGCCAGGCCACCTACGAGCGTGGCGAAGGCGGCACCACAACAAAACTCGACATCGTCAGCCCACAGGCCTTTTCGCCTGAGCCCCCTGATTCCAAAAAAGGGAAGGCAGGAAAGAAGGGCGGGCGAAATATTTGGGCGGAAGCCATCGGGGAAGAGGACAGGAAAGATGGGTAACCCGATTCGCGATATCGGCAACCGAGTGATGATGATGTTCGCCCGGGGAGTGCTGCGCGGCGTCAATGATGCAAACGGTCGTCAGCAACTGCAGGTTGAGTTGTTGAAGGGCGAACTGCGTGATGGTGTCGAACGAATGCAAAACTACGGTTTCACCAGTCACCCGCTTGGTGGGGATGTTGCATTTGCGGCCGTCGGTGGCAACCGGGAGCAGGGCATTGTGCTGGTCATCGATGATCGCCGGTACCGCATCCCAATGCAGGCCGGCGAGGTCGCAATGTACGACGACCTCGGCAACAAAATCGAGCTGCTGCGCGACATGGTAAAGGTCACTGCTGTGATCAAGGCACAGATTGTTGCCCCGGAAATCGAGATCATCGGCAATGTGAAAATCCAGGGGAATATCGAATCCAATGGGATGATCACGAACAACGGCAAGCGGGTTGACAGTACGCACACCCACTCGAATAGCGGCGCAGGAGTACCCAACTAATGGCCGATGCCGCAATGGTTATGACCGAGTTCGGCGGCGATCTGGTGCTGTTTGGTTTCGACCTTGAACGTGATGATGGTTTGGAAACAGCCGTAATTATCAGCCTGTTCACCGATCGCCGGGCGAGCGCCGATCAGATTCCGTCGGAGTACTCGCAGGATGACCTGCGTGGCTACTGGGGCGACATCAACAACGCGTCAGCCACCGATCAGACCGGTTCATTGCTCTGGTTGCTGGCGCGTGAGAAGCAGTTGCCGCAGATCCTCAGTAGGGCTGAGCAGTACTGCCGCGAGGCTCTGGCCTGGATGATCGACGACATGGTCGCCACAACCATCACCGTCACCGCTTCGTTCTATTCGCTGGGCGTGATGCTGCTGGAGATCAACATCGACCGGCCAACCGGCCCAGCGGTTCTCTACCGATATAACTATGAATGGTCGGCTCAGGCCGGCAAGAGGGCTGCCTGATGCCATTTGCTCGA
>NZ_JQGJ02000037.1 GCF_000802155.2 Pseudomonas frederiksbergensis | reverse complement strand
GCAAGGACAGGTACTGTGACTGTCCAACGTGCCAGCCAGATGCTTGCCGTGGCTGACCATGTGCGCGATACCGCCCCTGATCTGATAGGTTTTCCCGTCCCGGCCACAGGAAACGTGACCACCCTCACGGGCATGCAGCAGGCCAAACATATTGACCCCGCTATTGCCGTCCAGCACCTTCCCGCCACAGGTGGTCTTGTCGCCCAGGCCTATGAAATAACCCTCCTTCATCGCACGTTCTCCATCGCCACATCCGAGGACGGGGGCTGAACCTCCGCAAGCGTGAGGACGGGTAAGAAATCCTCCGCCATCGGCACACCTTCACGGGTGAAGAGCAAGAAGCCCTCTTGGGGCGTGTTGATGATTTCATCGCCATTGCTGAGGCGACTGCCAACCAGGGCAATGTGACTGTTGGCTTCCCCTGCGGTGGTTACGATTTGCGCCGTTCGTCCATCGGCATAAACCACGAGGTCGCCCTTGCGCGCCGCGCATACTTGTTGACCGCTATCCAGCGTGAATACCATCCGCAGAGTCCCTTGTTGGACCACACCCCCGTCGCGAGTCTGGCTACCCTCGGTGGCGACGCGGTAAATGGCAGTGGGCGGATGGGCTTTGACGTATGCCCGTTGTTCATCGATGAACGACGACGGTTGTTGCTCCTTGAAATAGCAGTCGTCCATGTGACTTAGATATTCAGCGGATACTTCGTTGGTATAGCCGAGTTGCAAGGATGCGTGCATTTTCAAGGCTCCTACTCAGGGGTAGTCGTTCGCTTGTCCTCTGCCAAGCCGAACGAATTTCAGAGCCATGGATAAAACGTTGCATTACGGGCAAGACGCAATCCCAAAGGGTATGGATTTGGGACGATTAGGAAACGTCCTAGGCAAAAAACGGATTTTTCCTACGCTTCGGAGCGCTCCATCGCGGGTTGGCTCGGAAAGCGGGGTTCAGCGGCGCGAGTATCATGGGTACACCGCCTTCGCGAGCAGGCTCCTACAGGGATTTATAGTGCCTGCAAGATTTGCTCAGTTGCCTTTCGGATACCAGACCAACCGCTCCGCCGCCGGGTTGCGCTCTTGCACTTCAAAACCCAGCGCCAGATAGTGCTGGCGGGCGTGAGGATTACTGGCCCAGACCACGGTCGCCACTGGGCAGCGGATCTGTTGCGCGGCTTTCTGCACCCCTTGCAGCACTGCCCGGCCATAGCCCTGGCCACGCGCTTGGGGAATGAAGGCCAGGTACAGCACGCGAATTTCATTGGGGCCGAAATCCGTGCTCAAGGCGCCAATCGCAGTGCCGAGTTTCTCCACGACGTAATGCATGGCATTGGGAAAGTTCTCCCCCAAGCCTTGCTCCTGCACCTGAAACTGCTGGGCAATCACCTGCCGGACTTGCTCATGCTCGCCGTCGATCCATTGCAAGTCCGGCCGCGCCGCCTGGTACAGGCCCTGCAGGAACGGGCCATCGCTGACCCGCGAGGGACGCACCACCAATCCTTCTGCCGCCACTGAATCCATGCTTTTTCCTTAAAATCCGCTTTCCCTGACCCCCAACGCCGCCAACCGACGCCAGGCCGCTCCCAACACCGACTCGCCCTTGCCCTGCAACACCGCCACGCCACGCAGCGGCTGCACCGGGGCGGACGTATCGTCCACTGCACTCAAGCGCACGCCGTATTGCGCCTGCACCGGCTCGGCCCGTTGCTGCGCATCGCGGCGCACCGCAATCGACCCGTGATGGTCGGACGTCAACGCTTGCTGTTCGACCCAGGCCACGCCGTTGGTGTCGATTTCATTCAACTGCACGGCAATCGAAGGGTGCATCGGATCGTCGGCGATGAAGCGTCCGGTGGCACCGGGCTCGACCCGCCAAAGCTCGGCTTCGGTGAGATAGCCGCGCAGCCGCGAGTCGGTCTGCACCACCCGCGCCAGTGCCTGCGTCGGTGACAACCAGCGCCCTGCCGACAGCTGCGGCAACAAATCGCGCACCTGGCCGGCATGGGGTGCACGCAGCAACAGCCGTTCACGCTGGGCCACCAGGCCCCGGTATTCAGCCACAGCTTCGGCCAGTTGCTGCTCGACGATACCGGCATCGGCGGCGGTTTCACTGCGCCCTGCCTGACGGCGCATCTGCAACTGCTGGATCTGGATTTCCCGGCGCACGATGGCCAGGCGCGACGCCATGTCTGGCGACTCCAACTCAATCAACACATCGCCCTGGGCCACAGCCTGGCCGTCGCGCACATTCACCTGCTTGACCCGCGCCGCCACCGGCGCATGCAAGGCACTGGCACGCCCGGCCTCGAGCATGGCCGGCACTTCCACCGCACTGCGCCAGGGCAACAGCAACGCCAACAGCAGCGCCAGCAACACCAGGCCGCTCAGGAGCATCCGCCCGCCGTGGGCTTGCTCACGACGACTCCACCACTGCCGCCACTCATTCACGATGGGCATGAAAATGAACCACACCAATTCCACCATCATCAGAAAAATGCCCAACACCTTGAAGAACAAGTGATAGACCGCCAGGGCAATCCCGAAAAACAACAATGCCCGCCACAGCCAGGCACCATACCCCCAGACCAGCAAACGACGACGCATCTTCGGCGACCAGGGCTCCGGCGCCGCCGCGCCATAGCCGAACAGGGCTTCGCGCAGGCGCCAGCGACACAGGGCGAACGCACGCCCCTGCAGGTTATCCACCGCCCAGAAATCACTGAGCAGGAAGTACCCGTCGAAACGCATGAAGGGGTTCAGGTTGATGATCAACGTGGTGATCCAAGTGGCGCTGGCCAACATGAACGCCGCGGTGCGGGCCGGCCCGTCGGGCAGCAGCGACCAGGCCAGCAGCGCGATGCACGCCAGCAGCAGCTCGGCCAGGACCCCACCGGCACCAATCAGCAGCCGAGCACGGCGATCCTTGATCCGCCAGGCGTCGCTGACATCGGTATAGAACATCGGCAACAGCACCATGAACGCCACGCCCATGCTTTGCACCCGGCAGCCGGCACGCTTGGCCATGAAGGCATGGCCAAATTCGTGGCACAACTTGGCAAAGAGCAACGCTGCCCCGAACGCCAGCGCACCACCCAGGCTGAACAAATGCGGAAACGTCGCAACGAATCGCTGCCAATCCCGTGATACCAGGAAGATGCCGAGGCCCAGGGTCAGCGGCAGGCCATAGCGCAAGGCGCCGGGGCCGAACCGCGCCAACCAGGGCCAGGCGCGGTTGAGAAAGGCATCCGGGCGCCACAGCGGAATGCGAAAAAACAGGTATTGATGCAGCAAGATCTGCCACACGCTCTGGCGCTGCGCGGCGGTCTTGAACAGATAACTGTCCCGCTGTTGCGGGTCCATCGCGCTGATCAGGTCATGCCCGCGCAAGAAGCCCAGCAGCTGTTCCAGCGATTCGCCATTGAGCGGCAGGCCCGGCTCGCGGTTCGCAGCCGCCAGCACCTGTTGCGGATCGCCCAGGGACCAATGCCGCAACATGCGCATCGCCGCCGCGCCCAACTTGAAATAGCGTCCGCGCACCGGATCGGCGAGCGTCCATTGCGGTGAGCCATCCGGGTCGGGGGCCGCCGCAGACAATTGCAGATCCGGCCTCAGGCTCGGCAGGTTCATGCTACAGGCCTACGCTCTGGCGCAGGCCGGCCAATGGCCGACGCAACAAGTACAGGGCCAGCGGCGCACGGTCGCCGAAGACCTTTGCCGTACCCCGCAGGCCGATGCGCGGCGCCGCGGCATCGAAACGCGCATCCAGTCGATAGGCCAGTTGGCCGGCGGCGGTGGGCTGCGCCTCGTAGGCCGAGCGCTCAAGCCGGGCCAGGTGTCGCTGCAACGGATCGCTGTCCAGAAACAACGCCACTTGTGCGCCTGGCTCCAAGGAAATCGCATCGCCCACTGCCAATTCGATGCGCAATTCGGCCTGGTTCGGATCGGCGATTTCCATCAGTCGCTCGCCGGTCTGCACGGGCTTGCCGAGCCAGCGTTCAGCATCGGCAAACACCGCGATGCCGTCGCGCTCGGCGCGCACTTCGCTGCGCTTGAGCAATTCAAGTGCATAGTCGCGTTCGGCACGTTTCTGTTCCACGCGGGCGGCGAGCAGGTCAATCTTCGAACTGGATTCAGCGTCGGCAAACGAGCGCTGGGAATTGGCCTTGAGTTCCGCCTCGGCCACGCCCAAGGCCCGCTCGGCCACATCGGCCTGGGCCTTGAGGGTGGTGCTTTCGAAGCGCAGCAACAGGTCGCCGCTCTTGACGGCCTGGTTAGGCTTGACCAGGAACTCGGCAATCACGCCATCCAACGGCGCCGCCACCACCTGCCCGCCCAGCGGCACCACTTCGGCCGGGGCCAACACAGACTGGCGCACCGGAATCAGCAAACCCAGCAGCAACACCGCCACCAGGGCGACCTGACGCTTGCGCGTCCAGCGCAGGCGCCACGGTTTGCGCGGTTGCAGCGCCAGCCAGGCATGGCTGTAGGTGTCGCCGAGCTGTGACAGCAGCACTTGCTCGGGAGGGGTCCAAGGCAGGTCGCGGGCCAGCCACAAGCCGCCGAACACCTGGCCCTGATGATCGATCAATGGCAGCCAGAACACTTGCCCGGCAGAAAGGCTTCGCCAATCCGCCTGGACCGATTCGCTCACCTCATCAGGGGGAATGACCCGCGCCTTGTCCAGAGATCCCTTCTTGAACAACTGCGCCACCGCTTGCTCGACAAACGCCACGAACGGCGCATTCGGCTCCACGGTACTGACGCCAGTCACGGCCTGGACCTTGCCGGCGATCAACAACGCGGCGTGGCGAAAGCCGAACAGCGCCTGGCCGTCATTGACCAGGCTGTAGCTCAATTGCGCAGGCGTCCGCGCCGCCCGGGTCTGGCGTTCGAGATCGAGAAAGCGGGCAAACACCTGTTCGGCGCTGCCCGTAACCGGCGCGTTCACTTCGACTCCGCGAAACGCGCCGTACCGCTCATGCCGGACAGCAAGCCGCTGGCATCCGGCACGCTCGCCACCAGCAGCAGGGTCTGGCTGCCCTCGTCGATGCGCGCGCCCAGGCGCTTGACCGTCGCTTGCAGCGGCTGGCCGGTTTCATCCGGAACGAAGGTAAAGGGCTGGCCGGGCTTGAGCTTGCCCATCCAACGCGAGGGGACCAACAGATGAATTTCCAGCGTGCGGTTGTCCACGACATCCAGCAACGGCGCGCCGGCCGCGACGCTTTCATAACGCTGGACCTTGCGCGCCACCACTTGTCCGTCGAACGGGGCGATGACGTTGCAACGCTTGACCTGCACCTGATAGACCTGGGACTGCGCCTGGGCCTCGCTGAGCCGGGCCTCGGCCCGCGACACCTCGAAACGCCCAACGGATTTCAACGCTGCGAGCTGGCGATTGTGGGCCAGTTCTTCACTGGCGCCTCGACTCGCCGCCTGGGCCGCATTGAGTTGGGCCTGATAGGCCGAGCAATCGAAGCGCGCCAGGGTGTCGCCCTTCTTGAACGACTCGCCCTCGCTGAACGGCAACTCGACAATCCTCCCGGCCAACTCGCTGGCCAACAGCGCCTGGTCCCGCGCCCGAAGCACGCCACGCGCCTCGCTGCCCGACGCATTGGCCGAAATATCACTCCCCAGCAACGGATCATCGGAAGCCGGCGTCTGCGCCTGAACCCCGCACGTTATAAAGGCCAATCCCACAACCCAACTACTCAAACGCCGCATGACCGCTACTCCCTGACGGATGGGCGGAGTCTACGACAGCGGTGTGGGGCGTCAAGGGGATCACGGAGACGAAGGGAAATCTCTTGTTTCAAAATCGCGGAATAGGCATCAAGGATGCGCCTGATTATTTCCCGATATTAATTAGTAAAAATTCTTACAACAGATTAAGAGCCTCCACTCATTCACAACGGTGTTGGAGGATAGATTTTTTGGACGTGTACAGAGAAGTCTTATCTCGCAACAAAAATTGATAGCTGGAGCGAAGAATGAGTTTGACCTTCTACGCTGCATGCGCTCGACACTGGCTCGCCGGTAATGGAGGCTCATCCAGACAGCGGTTGACGTCATGACACGCTCAACTTAGGATGACCTTACTCAACCCCGTACGCAGAGGTTAAATTCTCTGGCTGTTGGGGTGAAAAAACCGGCTTAGGCCGGTTTTTTCGTTTTTGGGGGTTGAGTTTGCGTACTGCATTTTTTATTGATGGCTACAACCTGTTCTACGGACTGCTCGCCGACACACCTTACAAATGGCTGGATCTTCGCAGTCTGTTGACACACATCGCGCATATCGAAGACCCACGCAGCACAACTGCCTCAGTTGACTACTTTACCTCCTCGGTCAAACCTGCACTAGCGACCCGGGGTCGAGTATCAAAAGAAGCACAAGACACTTATATCAGGGCCCTGAAGACCACCCGTATCCGTGTCCATTACGGGCATCATCAACTTGAACCTGCCAAAGCTCCTCGCTTCGTTGATAGAAAGACGAAAGCTTCCCGCGAGGACAAAATCGACATCTGGAAGCTGGAGGAGAAAGACGACGAGCTGCAATCTCACCAATTCCCCGACCGAGTACCCACCCACAAAGCCCCTGCCATCAAGCCGGATTATTGGTAGCAATACCTAACCTCTACTCCACCAACCTCAACACCCCATCGCAATACACCACCTCACACCCCAGCCACCCCACATTCACATGCGGCAACACCGCCGAAGGTTTGCGCAATTCGCGCAGCAACGTCGAGCCATGGGACAGGCGCCCACCCATGCGCGCAATCACCGCCCGGGCGCTTTGATAGTGGGCGTGGCGGCCAGGGTCCAGGGTGTCTTCCAGCAGGATGTCTTTGCCCAAAATGCCCTGGGCCTGCCCCGGATAGATCAGGAAACCGCTCGCCTGCTCGGTGCCTTCACGACCGTCCTGCCAGAAGCTGCCGTCGCGGCTGCGGATGTCCGAATGCGGGGCGAACCAATGCGCCTGATCAGCGGCGGGCATGGCGTGGTGCAGCCGGAAAAAGATCCGCATCAGGTTGTCGCGATACCACTCGCGCACCTGCAAGTAGTAGCCGCGCAACCCCGGCAGGCCGGCGCCATGGGCCAGGCGAATCGCCAGGGGCCATTGTGGGAATGCCTGCAATGGCAGCGCGGTGGACGCCGGGCGGGGCGTGGCGGGATCGGTCTCCCACGGCAACCGATGAGGGCTGTGTTCCAGATTGTCATAGGCAGTCGGCGGCCGCCCCAACCAGTCGCCGCCGCTGCTGGCCAAGGCGCTGGCGATGCACAGGTTGCCCTGCACCACGAACACGTAGAAGCGGGTAAACCAGTCGGCCAGTTGCTGGCCGTCGGCACCTTGGTCAGTCAGTTCGTGCAGCTCTCGATCAAAACGTCGCAAGCCGTTATCCAGCGCCGACAAATGCCCCCGGGCGATGCGTTGCATG
This sequence comes from Pseudomonas frederiksbergensis, assembly GCF_000802155.2. Lineage (GTDB taxonomy): Bacteria > Pseudomonadota > Gammaproteobacteria > Pseudomonadales > Pseudomonadaceae > Aquipseudomonas > Aquipseudomonas frederiksbergensis_A. The sequence goes on along the minus strand of NZ_JQGJ02000037.1, from coordinate 14,137 downwards.
CGCAGGAACAACGGCAGCGATCGTAGCAGGCGCAGTGGCCGCCAAGGCAGGTGCGGTGTTGCGCCACCGACCTCGCCGGCGTAGCTGCTGGCGCTGATACCCCAATCGGCCAATCGGGCGAGAAACAGGTCGTTGTTGATATACGAAGCGCCGCCAAACACTGCCGTGAAGGGCTCGTTGTCCTGCAATACCCGCGGATCCCAACGCGCCATGATCGCTGGAATACTTGCCGCCGCGCGGCGCTGGGCGTACTCCACCAACACGCTGGGTCGCGGTGGCAGGATCTCGGCGATGTTGGCGGCGGTCAGGTGGCGGCGCCAACCGTAATCGCTGATCGGCCGGTACTGCAGCAGCCACAGTTGGGTGCCGTCCCAGGCCCATTCGACATCGCCGGGCACGTAGTGAAAGACACGCAGCACGCCTTGCAGAAAACGCCACAGCGCTTCGGCGGTCAGGCCGTGGGCGGGCTTGAACGTGCCACTGTTCCATGCCTCGCCGAGCCGGGAAATAACCGCGCGCTCGGGGCTCACCTTGCCATCGGCCAATGATTCCAGATGCCCTTCCACCCATTCCAATTCGACGGACAGGTGACGCACGAATGCGATCCCGGACAGCCGTGGCGTGATGAAGCGCTGCACCACCACTTCCTCGACACCCGCCGCGCTCAACTCGGCAATGCGCGCCGGCACGTTTTGGGTCGGTTCGCGCAGGTACGTAGTGCTCAAACCCGCATTTGCCGCATCGGCCTGATCCTCGCCGTAACTGGAGGAGCGCACCGCCCAGATAGCGTCCGGCTGGCCGTTCAGGAAACCCGGCAGACGAGCATCATCGCAAGCGTCGAGCGACAGCGCCGGCGGTACCGGCTGCCCGGCCAGTGTCGCCAGACGTAAACGGCCGCCCTTGGTATGCGCGACAAAACCACGCTCGCCAGACTCCAGCCACGCGGCAAATTCTGCCGGAGCATCAATCCACGGGTAATGGCCCCAGCCGGGCTTCAGGCAGATGGTCAGGTCGGCGCGGGCCAGAATGGCCGACCAGGCCGCCGCTTGGGCGACGCCCAGCACTTTGTCCTGATCGCCCCAGACCAATTCAACCGGGTCGCTGATCCATTCCAGCAACGGCAACGCCGTGTCGGCGCGCACCAGGTCCCAATGCGGCACAAAGGCCCGGCAGCGAGCATAGCCGGCGCCCATGCGCTGATACTGCGCGGGCGTCCAGGACTGGCTGGAGAACTTGCGGGCGAACAACGTCGGCTTGTTCGCCAGCAGCCAGTGAATGGTCTTGCGAATCGGCAGTGGCGACATCAATGCCGGCAGCCGCCGCTGCCACAAAAACGCGCCCACCGGCGCCAGCAATACGCTGCGGCAAAAGTGCCCCGGCTGGCGTTGCAAGGCATGCAGTACCAGCAAGGCGTTCACCCCGACCGCCATAATCGCGCTGCCCCGGACCGTCGCCGCCAGCAACGCCTGGGCGTAGGCCGCAAGGTCTTCGCAAGGCGCCTGGGGGTTGTTGCCAAAGCCGGGCAATTCCAAGGGCAGCACATCGTAGTGTTGGAAGTGTGGCAAGGCGTCGTCCCACCAATCGGCGGCGCTACCGTTGCCGGCCAGCAGGTACATCCGGGGTTTGCTCATGGACGGTCCTCAGGCCAGGTCGCGCAGTGCAGCGTCGAGGGTCGGATAACGGAACGTATAGCCGGCCTCGACGAGACGATTGGGCACCACGCGCTGGCCGTCGAAAAACAGCTGGGCCATTTCCCCGGCCAGGGCACGCACCGGCGCGGCAGGAATGTGGAACCACACCGGTCGCTTGAGCACCTTTGCGACGCTTTCGGCGAACAGTCCCTGGCTGACCGTCTCTGGCGCCACCAGGTTGTAGGTGCCGCTCAGGCTTTCGTCTTCGAAGGCCCTGGCAATCACTTGGATGACATCGTCGCGGTGCACCCAACTCATGATTTGCCGACCATCGCCCATCCGCCCGCCGAACCCCAGGCGAAACGGAATCAGCAACGGCAGCAACGCACCGCCCGGGCCGAACACCACGCCCAGGCGCATCACCACCTGCCGCACGCCCAGTTCCGTGGCGGGCCGCGCGGAGGCCTCCCAACACGCACAGAGTTCAGCCATGAAACCCTCGCCCCGGCTGGCACTTTCATCGAGGCTTTCGCTGGCGTCACGCACACCGTAAAAACCCACGGCCGAGGCCTGTATCCACAACGCAGGCTTGTGCCGGGCGTTCTTCAACCAGGTCATCAAGGCTTCGGTGGTATCGACCCGGCTGGCAATGAGTTGCGCCTGGCGCTTGGGGCTCCAACGCGGCCCGGCCACCGGAGCGCCCGCCAGGTTGATTACCACATCGAAGGTTTCGTCATGGCCCAGCCTGCCCAGCGAACGCAGGCATCGAGCGCGACCATCGAACAGATAAGCCGCTTTCAACGGATCGCGCGCCAGCACGCTGACCGTGTGCCCGGCGTCGAGGAGTTGATTGACCAGTGTTTCGCCGATGAATCCAGTGCCGCCGGTGACCAGCACACGCTTATAGGCACCGCCGGCAAACGGATTGGCGGGCGTGCCTTGTCGCTGCATGCGCAATGCGGCCAAACCGTCGCGAATCCCCGAGGCCGTGACGCCGATGGCGAACAAGGTCAGCAGCCAGCCACGCCAACCGAGGTCGATCGCGCCGAGACCGGTTGGCAAACTCGCCCACTGCGCCAATTGCACGCCGTACAACGCGAAGAACGCCCCACCGTTGACCGCCAGCACCGTGTGCATGATCCGCTCGATGGGCGGCAGTTTGCGGCTGCGGTCCTCGACCACGAAGTCCCAGAGCGTCAGGCAGATCTCCAGGGCGAACAGCAGCGCGATGACAACCGCCCATGTCCCCTCGAAGGATAGATGCGCAATGCCCAGGAACAGGATCCCGTAGAAGCATGAGCGCAAGGCGTGGATCGATAGCTCCAGCCGCGCACTGTGGCGATAGGGCAAGGCGACGGTGAGTTCGTGGTGATACAGAGTGTCCAGCGCACCGAGGATTGCCTGGGCGATCAGCAGGGCGATGGCCCAGTCCAGCAATGAAAAATCAGCCATGGTTGGATTCACTCGACACGTTGTCGGTCAGGGAGGGGCCGCGGTCGTGGCGACAGAGCCAGAACAGGGGCGGCAGTAAAACCAGCAAGGCAACGCTGTCGAACCACAGGTGCGACCAGACCCGTGCCTGGGCGGAAATCCACATGTCCTGGGGCGCCCACAGCAGAATGCCGACGATGAGCCAGCCCCACGGCATGGCGCTCCTCAATCGATTGCCGATGTGGACGAGGGCGAGCATGTACAGCGCGTAGCTTTGCAACGTGGCGCCGAACAAGGCCAGCCACCACACCTGTTGCGCGCGGGCCGTGGCGGGCACCGGCTCGGCGCCCCAGAAAGTCAGTTCGATGGTGTTCAAGTAGTCATCGAGCAAGCCGGATTGACCGACCCAGGCCAGCGTGAGGCCGGCGAGCAGGTGCATCACCGCCGCCGCGTACAACCAAACGACCAGGGCTTTGCGAAGGGGGCTGGGAGGGACTGGCATTCCGTGTCCTGAAGGCTTGCTGGAGGCGGCAAGTCTAAAGGGCTTTACTTCGCTGATGGGCAGGCAACGACAATTAAATTCAACAACGAGACCTGCTTCGCAGGCCAGCGGGAGCAAGCCCCCTCGCCACGGGTTCCAAGGGATCTCAAGAACGGCTCAACGCTGCATCCCCCAACGCTTCACCGTCACCCGCTCCAGGCTGTCGAACACCAGGTTCTCCACCAGCAAGCCAATCAGGATCACCACCGCCAACCCGGCAAAGACCTTGTCGGTGTAAAGCTCGTTGCGGTTCTGGAAGATGTACCAGCCCAAGCCGCCCTTGCCACTGGTGGCGCCAAACACCAGTTCGGCGGCAATCAGCGTGCGCCAGGCGAAGGCCCAGCCGATCTTCAGCCCTGCAAGGATTGACGGCAGCGCCGCCGGGATCAGGATGAACAGCACAAAGCGCAGGCCCTTGAGCCCGTAGTTGCGCCCGGCCATGCGCAGCGTTTCCGACACACCGAGAAACCCCGCATACATGTTCAACGCCAGTGCCCACAGCACCGAATGCACCAGCACGAAAATCAGACTGTTCTGCCCCAGGCCGAACCACAGCAGCGCCAACGGCAACAGGGCGATGGCCGGCAGCGGGTTGAACATCGACGTCAGGGTGCTGAGCAGGTCGCGGCCCAACTGCGTCGATACCGCCAGGGTGGTCAGGCCAAACGCCAGGACGATGCCCAGCAAATAGCCCTTGAGCAGCACCACCAAGGAAATCCACACCTTGCCCAACAGCTCGCCACTGAGCATTCCTTCATACAAAGCGCTGGCGGTCTGCAAAAAGCTCGGCAGCAGCAGGTCGTTGTCCTGGTAGCGCGCCACGCTTTCCCACAGCACCGCCAGCACGATCAGGATCAGGGTTTTACGCAGCCAACCCTGTTGCCATAGGCGCTGGCCCACGGGCAACTCCCGCTCCAGCGGCACGTGAGTCAGGGGTTGCAGGTCGACTTCGTATTCTTCGCGCACAGGCGATAACTGGCTCATCAAATGCTCCCCTTAATACGCGATACGGATATCGTCAAAACCCAGCTCACGCTCCGCGTCCGGCACCTGGCCTTGTTCGAACAGCAAGGAATGAATGCGCCGCGCCGTGTGCTGGAATCCCACGCCGCCGAGGCTGTGCAGATCGTATTGATGGCTATGGATTTGCGCCCGGACCCGTCCCGGGTGTGGCGACAACAGCAGGATGCGATTGCCCACCACCAGCGCTTCTTCGATGGAGTGGGTGACGAACAACAAGGTGAAACGCACCTCCTCCCAGAGCAACAGCAATTCCTCCTGCATCTTGCGTCGGGTCAGGGCATCGAGGGCGGCGAAGGGCTCGTCCATCAAGAGAATTTTCGGCTGCATCGCCAACGCCCGGGCAATCGCAACGCGGGCCTTCATGCCGCCGGACAAGGTGTGGGGATAGGCATCGGCAAACGCCGCCAGGCCGACCTTGTCGAGATAGTGCCGTGCGCGCTCCTCGGCCTCGCGACGCTTCAGCGTGCCCGACGCCAGCAGCGCGAACATCACGTTCTGCTTGACGGTTTTCCACGGCGGCAGTTGGTCGAATTCCTGGAACACCACGATCCGGTCCGGCCCCGGCGCGTTGACGGTTTGGCCTTGCAAGCGAATCTCGCCTTCGCACGGTGTGATGAAACCGCCAATGGCCTTGAGCAAGGTGGACTTGCCGCAGCCGGAAGGGCCGAGCAGCACAAAACGATCCGCCGGATCGACTTCGAAACTGACTCGGTGGGTGGCCCGCACCACACGCTGCGGGGTGCGGTACTCCAGGCTGACGTCATCTACCGACAACAATGCCGTGCCCGTGGAGGTAGGGTTGCTGGCCGCGTGGCCTTGCAGAAGCGCGTTCATGACAATCAGCTCCCCTGCAATGGTTTGGCGTCCTGGAAGAAATAGTCTTCCCACGATGCTGGTTTGTTCTTGATGGCGCCGACGCGGTAGAGGAATTCCGCCAGTGGATAAGTGTTTTTCGGGCTGACGGTGAATTCGATCTGCGGGTTGTCGATGATTTTCAGCAAGGTCGCCCGGTCGATCCTGGCCTTGGTCACCCGCAGGTAGGTATCTGCCGCCGCGCCCTTGTCCTTCTGGGCGAATTCGGCCGCTTCGGTCAGGGCCTCGACGAAGGCCTTGTACGTCTTCGGGTTCTCATCACGGAATTTCTCGGTGGCGAACAGCACCGTGGGTGAGTTCGGCCCAAGCACGTCGTAGGAGTTCAGTACCACGTGGACGTTGGGGTTTTGCAGGGCCTGGTCCTGGAACGGCGGGTTGGAAAAGTGCCCGGTCAACTCGGTGCCGCCGGCAATCAACGCGGCCGTGGCGTCCGGGTGCGGAACGGCCAGGGTGTATTTGTCGAGGCGATTGAAGTCCTTGTCGCCCCACTGCTTGGCGGCGGCGTATTGCAGGAAACGCGACTGCACGGAAACACCCACCGCCGGTACCGCGATACGGTCCTTCTCGGTAAAATCGGCGATGGTCTTGACGTTCGGGTTGTTGCTCAACAGGTAATAGGGAAAGTTGCCCAGCGAGGCCACGGCCTTGACGTTCTGCTTGCCGCGGGTGCGATCCCAGACCGTCAACAACGGCCCGACGCCAGCCCCGGCAATGTCGATGGAGCCTGATAGCAACGCATCGTTGACAGCCGCACCGCCGGACAGTTGAGTCCAGTCGACCTTGATGTCGATGCCCTCCTCCTTGCCGTGCTTCTCGATCAGTTGCTGGTCGCGCACCACGTTCAACAACAGGTAAACGATGCCGAACTGCTCGGCGATGCGAATCTCGCCCTCGGCGTGGGCGCTGGTGGGCGCGACCAGGCTGCCGGTCAGCAAACTGAACCCAAGGCCGAAGGCGGCGGCCAATGGTGCAAGAGCAATGCGTTTGGACATAGTGTTTCTCCGGGCTCTTTGCGCGAGGCGCAGCCGATCAGAAAGGGGCGTCGCCCTGGATGGTCGTGCGGTACAGCTTGCGGCGCAGATGGCTCGGGCAACCGGCAGCCAAGTGGATCAGCGAGCGGTTGTCCCAGAACACCAGGTCGTGGGGCTGCCATTGATGGCGGTAGATGTTCTCGGGCCGCACGCTGTGGGCATACAGCTCGGCCAGGATGGCGCGGCTCTCGTCCTCAGGCAGGCCAACGATGCGGGTGGTGAAACCCTCGCTGACGAACAACGCCTTGCGCCCGGTTTCCGGGTGCGTGCGGACGATCGGGTGCACGACCTCAGCGACCTGGGCCAGTTGTTCAGGTGTGAGCGTCGGGCGCCAGTTGCCTTCGAATTTGGTCTCGCTGTAGCGCGCCGTGTAGGAGTGCGCCGCCGAACGGCCTTCGATCGCTTTACGCAATGCGTCGGGCAAGCCGTCCAAGGCCTTGTGCATGTCGCCAAACAACGTGTCGCCGCCTTCGCTCGGCAGCTCTTGGGCGTGGAGCATCGAGCCTAGGCTGGGCAGCTCTTTATAGGAAAGGTCCGAATGCCAGAACTTGCCGGCATCGCCGAGGCCGATGGATTGGCCGTTTTCGATGATGTTGGACACGATGAGAATTTCCGGATGCCCGACCAGCAGGAACTGCTTGAGCACATGGATCTGCAGCACGCCAAAACGACGACTGAAAGCGATGTGCTGTTCAGGGCTGATACGTTGGTCACGGAACACCACCACGTGATGGTCGAGGTGGGCACGGTGGATGCGGGAAAAATCCTGGTCGTTGATGGGCCGGGACAAGTCCAGGCCGACGATCTCGGCGCCGACCGCATCGCTGAATGGACGGACTTCAAAAGACTGCGACGCAACGTCCGCAGTCGTTGAACTTGGAGAAAAAGAGACGGCTGGCATACATCACTCCCACGCACGGCGCGCTTCAACAGGCGCGCATTCGATCAAAACTCACGGGGTCACCGTGTGGGTTTGTGTCGTGCGGCGCGCCGATTGGTCGGCAGGTACGCAGGGGGATGACTTTAAAGGTATAAGAAAATTTATTTAAATACCGTTAGCGAATAACGATATGGCGTTTATTCAGACTGCAAAACTTAATGTGGCGAGGGAGCTTGCTCCCGCTGGGTCGCGCAGCGGTCCCAAAAGAAGTGATGAGCGCTGCTGCGCACTCAAGCGGGAGCAAGCCCCCGCCACAAAAAGCTATGCAGCCACAGAACAGCCCTTACCGCTCGTGCAACGCCTCGGACCGGGCCTTGATGATCGGCTTGAGCAGGTAGCTCAAGACGGTTTTCTTGCCGGTGATGATATCCACCGATGCCACCATCCCCGGGATGATCAGCAAGGGTTTTTCAGGCGTGCCCAGGTGGCTGCGTTCGGTGCGCAACTTGATGATGTAATAAGTGGTTTTCTTGTCTTCATCGGTGATCGTGTCGGCGCCGATCTGTTCCAGCTTGGCTTTCATCCCGCCGTAGATGGTGTAGTCATAGGCGGTGAATTTCACCGTGGCATCCTGGCCGGGGTGCAGGAAGGCGATGTCCTGGGGACGGATCTTCGCTTCCACCAGGAGGGTGTCGTCCAGCGGCACGATTTCCACCAGGTCACTCCCCGGCTGGATCACGCCGCCGATGGTGTTCACCAGCATTTTGTTGACAATGCCACGCACCGGCGAGGTCACCAAGGTACGGCTCACGCGGTCTTCCAGGGCCTTGCCGGTGGCCTGGGCCTTGTTCAGGTCGGTGCGCGCCTCATTGAGCTGGGTCAGGGCTTCGCTGCGGAATTTGCCGCGAGTCTCGTCGATCTTGCGCTGCACTTCCTTGATCGCCGATTCGGCACGGGGAATCGCCAGCGTCGTGGCGTCCAGTTGCCCACGGGTCTCGACTTCGGCACGCTTGAGCCGCAGCACTTCCACAGGCGACACCGCGCCTTGGGCCACCAGCGGTTCGGACATGTTGATTTCCTGGCGTTGCAGCGCCAGGCCGGAGCGGTACTGCGCCTGCTTGGACACGAACTCACGCAGCTCCTGCTGACGCTGGATCAACTGCTCCTGCAAGCCGCCGATTTCATCGTGCAGTTGCTGGCGGCGGCTGATGTACAGCGACTCTTCGCTGGCGGCCTGGCCCGGTACGGCCTTGAGCACATCGGCGGGAAAATTCAGCGGTCGATCTTCAACTTCAGCGCTCAAGCGCTCGACCCGCAACAGCATCGACAGGCGATCCGCCTCGGTTTCGCCGACATTGGAGACAAACCGCGTATCGTCCAGGCGAATCAACGGCGCCCCGGCTTCGACGATTTGCCCCTCCTTGATGAACAGCTCAGCGACGATACCGCCTTCCAGGTTCTGGATTTTCTGGATCTTCGACGAGGGGATCGCCTTGCCGTCGCCCTTGGTCACTTCATCGACCACGGCGAAGTTGGCCCACAGTCCCAGGAAGACGAAGAAACCAATGATGCCCCAGATCGTCAGGCGCACCACCCGCGGGGCGTCCTCGATCAGTGCCTTGTTGACCTCGGGCAGTGGTTGGCCGTGCAGCGAGTCGGAGCCCTTGAAATAGCGGCCCACAGCGCCCCTGAATCCTGATTTAAGCAACACTGATCTGCCCCTTCTTCAACGCTTCCATCACGGCGGCTTTCGGGCCGTCGGCGAGGATCTGCCCACGGTCGACCACCAACAGGCGATCCACTAGCGACAGCAAGGATGCCCGGTGCGTCACCAACAGCACCGTCTTGTTTTCCACCACGGCGGCCAGGCGTTGTTTCAAGCGCTCTTCACCGGTGTTGTCCATGGCGCTGGTGGGTTCGTCCAGCAACAGAATGGGCGGGTTGAGGAGCAGCGCGCGAGCCAGGGCGACGTTCTGGCGCTGGCCGCCGGACAGATTCTGCCCGCGCTCACCGACTTGCAGCTCATAGCCCTGCGGATGCAGGCGGGCGAATTCATGCACGCCCGCCAGCTCGGCGGCCTGGAGCACCAGTTCGTCCTCGACGTAACGGGCGCCGGAGGTCAAGTTGTCCCGCAGGGTGCCGGCCAGCAACTGGATGTCCTGGGGCACGTAGCCAACGTTGTAGCGCAGCTCACTGACGTCGATCTGGCGAATATCCACACCGTCCACCAATAATGCGCCGTCGTCCGGCTGATACAGGCCCACCAGCAACTTGGCCAGGGAGCTTTTGCCCGAGCCACTGCGACCGATGATGCCGATCTTTTCACCCGGCTTGATCACCAGGTTGATGTTCTTCAGCGCGGCGTTCTGCTGGTTCGGGTAGGTGAAATTCAACTGGCGGCATTCAATAGCGCCCTGCAGAACGTTGCGGCTCAGCGGGCGCTCGTCAAAATTGCGCTCCTGGGGCAGCTCCATCATCTGGTCGACCGAAGTCATGGTCACCCGCGCCTGCTGGTAACGGGTCAGCAAGCCCGACAGCGAGGCCAATGGGCTCAGCGCACGACCGCTGAGCATGTAGCAGGCGATCAGCCCGCCCATGCTCAGGTTGCCGGCGATGATCTGGTAGACGCCGAAGACGATCATGATCACCCCGGCCAATTGCTGGATCAGCAGCGTGATGTTCATCGCCAGGCCGGACAGCATTTTCACGCGCAGCTCGAGGCGGCTCAGGGTGCCGATGGTCTGCTCCCACTGATATTGACGCTCACTCTCGGCGTTGTTGACCTTCACCGCGTCCAGGCCAGCCAGGGTTTCGATCAGGCTGGACTGGCGTTCGGCGCCCAGGGCCATTGTCCGCTCCATGGTGGCGACCAACGGCTTCTGCAACGCATAGCCGATCAGCAAGGCAATCGGGAACGCCAACACCGGGATCCACACCAGGTGCCCGCCGAGGATCGCGATGACCATGAAGATCAGCAGGGTGAACGGCAGGTCGATCAGGCTGGTGAGGGTCAGCGAAGCGAGGAAGTCCCGCAGGCTCTGGAATTCATGGATGTTCTGGGCAAAGCTGCCGACCCGCGCCGGGCGGTATTTCATGGCCATGCCGACGATGCGCTCGAACAGCGTCGCCGAAATGATCAGGTCGGTTTTCTTGCCCGCCAGGTCCAGGCACAAACTGCGCAGCATCTTGAGGATCAGGTCGAACACATAGGCGCCGGTGATGCCGACGGCCAGTACCCACAAGGTCGATTCGGCCTGGTTCGGCACCACGCGGTCGTAGACGTTCATCACGAACAACGGCGCGGCCATGGCGATGATGTTGATCAACAGGCTGGCGGCAATGGCATCGGCATACAGCCAACGGGAGCGCTTGAGGGTGTCGCGAAACCACGAGCGCGCCCGGGGAATGAGCGTGCCGTGGTTAACGTCAAATTTATGCTGCGGTTGGGCGAAGAACACCTTGCCGCTGTAGTCGTCAGCCAGCAACTCGCGGCTGACTGTCACCTCACCGCCATCGCTTTCGCTGAGCAGCAGCCGCGCCTGGTCGTTATCGGCCCAGCCCAGCAGCACGGCGCTGCGACCTTCTTTGAGCAGCAACAACGCCGGCATGGCGATGGCGGGAATTTGCTCGAGCTTGCGCTGCAGCACCCGGCCTTGCAGACCGGCACGGGCCGCCGCGCGCGACAATAATTCGACGCTCAGCCGTTGCTTGGGCAACGGCAGGCCGGTGGTGAGCATCGCCGCGCTGGCAGGCTTCTGATGCAGCATGCAGAGCGCCAGCAAACCATCCAGCAGCGGGTCGTCGTGCAGCGTGCGCGGGTCATGAACTAGTTCGACTGGACTGACTTCTGATTCCACGCTCGGCACTCTGACTGATTAAAACGGGTGATGGGACTCAATTCATCCCAGGCAACTGGACCTTGGGTTTCACGTCGTTCTGCACAACCGATGCCAACGGCGCGACCACACCCTGGCTTTTCAACAGTTGGCCCATGGTTGCCTTGATCCGGTACTGGGTGAACAGCTGTACGTTCTTGATTTCCGCCAGGCGACGGGAAGCGCTGAACAGCTCGTTTTCACTGTCGAGCAAGTCGAGCAGCGTGCGCTCGCCGAGGCTGAACTGCTTCTGGTAGGCGCTGCGCACGTTGGCGCTGCGATCGACGTATTGCTGGGCGATCGGCACCTGGGCGTTGGCGTTGTTCAGGGCATTCCAGGCCAGGCCCAGTTCTTCGTTCAACTGGCGCAGCGCGTTGTTGCGGATGTCCAGGGCCTGGTTGGACAGGTATGACTTGGATTCCAGGTCGGCCTTGTTGCTGCCACCGGCGTACAGGTTGAAGCGCATGCGCAGCATGGCTTGCCATTCGTTGTTGTGGCCGTTCTGGCCATCCAGGTCATTGTCGGCGGTGCGACCCAGTTCGGCGTCGAAGCGTGGGTAGAAGCTCGACTTGGCGGCTTCGTACTGTTGCTCGGCAGCGGCGATGTCGGCTTCGGCCGAACGCAACACCGGGCTGTTTTCCAGCATCTGGGCACGGGCTTCGGTCAGGTTGGCCGGCAGCAGCGCCATAAAGTCGGCGGGACGCTCCAACTGGTCAGGCAGTTGACCGACGGCGCTGAGGAAGTTGGTCTCGGCATCGGCCAGGTTGGTCTGTTCGGTGATCAGGTTGTTGCGGGCCTGGGCCATGCGCGCTTCGGCCTGGTCCAGGTCGGCACCACTGCCTACGCCCCGGGAGGTGCGCAGCTTGATCTGATCGAAGATGCGTTCGTGGCTCTTGAGGTTGTCCTCGGCCAGGCGCACGAACTCGCGACGGGTCAGTACGTCCAGGTACACCTGGGCCACCGTCAACCCGGTGCGCTCGGAGGCGTCGAGCAAGGAATAGGCACGGGCACTGACGTTGGCTTGTTGACGCCCGACTTCGCTGGACGTCGCAAAACCGTCAAAGACCATCTGCGTCAGACGCAGGCTCGACTCACTGCGGTTCAGCGTTTCCCAATGATTGTTGCTACCCGAACGAGTGGTCACGCTGTCGGTACCTTCGCGGCCGTACCCGGCTGCGAGGTCCACTCTAGGCAGGTAGCCACCCTTGGCCGCCTTGAGCTGATAGTCCGCCGCCAGGCGACTGTTCACGCCGGCCTGGATTTCCGGATGAACATCCAATGCTTGTTGCATGGCCTGCGGCAAGGTTTGTGCTTGTACGAAACTGGCGGCGACGGCGAAAGGTAAAGCCTTGAGCAGGTGCGAACGCATGGTTGGTTAAATCCCGAAAACACTTGTCTTGGATCACAGCGAAACGTGGCGCTGCATCGGATGATGGCAACCGGAATGACCGTATGTCGGAAAGTTCAAAAAGGAGCTGGAACTCGCACCGAAAGAACAGGTTGCCGCTTAAATATCAATGTGACATTACGGAAGCGATTGTTTAGGATGGCCGGCAGAAGGTCAATAGTTTGGCAGTAACAAAAATCGCCTCCAAATTGATGTCAAATAGTTGTCACATTGATGCGTCAAAACATTTTCCCTTAGTGAGCATGAACGTCCAGACCGCTATGGCCAACGAGGCTGTCGGGTCCATGGAAGTCTACTGAACGTGGTACCCGGAGAGTCTTCAATGAGCAGTGTTATTGCCGTTGTCAAAAGCATTGTTGGTCAGGTTTTCGTCGTATCCCCCGAGGGCATTCGGCGTGTACTCATTGAAGGCGATCGCCTTAACGTGGGCGACCAGTTGGACACCGGTCCTGCTGGCGCCGTCACACTGGAACTGGCTGATGGCCGCACGCTCGACCTGGGCCGCGACACTCAGTGGAGCGCCAGCGCTCCGGACTCTTCCGCGGATCTTCAACAGGCCGCCGCCCATGCCGCGCCCTCTGTAGATGAACTGCAACAAGCCATCGCCGCGGGCGTCGACCCGACGACCGCCCTGGAAGCCACCGCCGCAGGCCCAACCGCCGCCGGTACGGGCGGTGCCGCTGGTGGTGGCCACAGCTTCGTCGTACTGGATGCAACCGCTGGCAGCGTCGACCCTACCATCGGCTTCCCGACGGAAGGCCTCGCGGCGGCTGCCGCCACGGATGACAACATCCTGGGTGGCGACACCACGCCCGACACAACCGCCAACGCCGTGCTCAATGCGACCATGACCTTGAGCGCCACGCCGACCCTGACCGAGGCCGGTGGCGTGCTGGTCTACACCGCGACCGTGACCCAGGCCCCGCAGACCAACCTGATCGTGACCTTGTCCAACGGTGCCGTCATCGTTATCCCGGCCGGGCAACTGACTGGCACCGTCAACGTACCGCTTGCACCCAACGACACGGTCTATAACGACCCAAGCCAGATCAGCGTGACCGTCACCGGCACCACCGGTGGCAACGGCATCGCCGTGACCGTGCCCACCACCCCAGCCGTGACTCAAATCACCGACACCGTCGACACCACGACCGTCACCCTGAGCGCAGGCAACACGGTTACCGAAGGCGGCCAGATCACCTACACCGCCACGTTGACCAACCCGGCACAAACGCCAGTCACCGTGACGTTGAGCAACGGCTCGGTCATCACCATCGCCGCCGGCCAGACCACTGGCACCGTCGCGGTCGATACCCCGGCGAATGATGTCTACAACAATGGCAGCACCGTCAGTACCACCATCACCGGCGCAACCGGTGGCAACTTCGAGAACCTGGTTCCGAACACCGCACCAGCCGTTACTACGATCACTGATTCGGCCGAT
>NZ_JQGJ02000036.1 GCF_000802155.2 Pseudomonas frederiksbergensis | reverse complement strand
GCGTCGTAGCGGTAGGAAACCAGCGTTTGCTCGGTGCGCCAGCTTTCGTCGCGGGTCGGTGCCGGGTGAAAGCTCTGATAGTCGATGGCGACCAGGTGGCGGTGTTCATAGCGCAGGCGCAGGCAGCGCCCAGCGCCGTTGTCCAGGCGGCTGATGTCACCATAGATGTTGCGCTGGACGGTCAGGCGGTTGTCGTACCGATCGCTCAAGGCGATCAGACGACCGTCGCGAAAGTGTAGGAAAGGCGCCTCTTCGCCGGGCTGGGCGATGATCAGTTCGTCCGGCTCGTCGCTCAGGAAGATCGCCGCGCGGGCCAGGCTGTTGTGGATCGCCGGGCGTTGCAGGCTGGGCCGGGGGAAGGTGGTGCGGCGGTTTTCCTGGTCGATCCAGATGACCTGCTCGCCTTCGAGCAACAGACGATGGGCCAGGGCATGGCTCCAACCGCGACCGAGGCCGATGTCGAGCTCGGCGGCGCTGGTGCGATAGAGGCGGGTGAAGATAAACGGCAGGCGTCCGTCGAGGGTGCCGTCTTCCAGGGTCAGCAGTTCTTCGCCGGTGACCATCGACACCGGGCAGCCGTTGGTGCGGGTATGGGCGGCGCTGTCGGCGGGCTCGCCATTGGGGTTTGTCGATTGGGTGGAGGCGTCGTCGTGGTGTTCTTGTTTGCTCAGCCGGGTAGAGGGCTGGGATTTTTCCCGCACGACCGGGGCCGGATTGCTGACCGACAGTGGTGGGGAATCCCCAGTGGTGATCTGTAGCGGAGTGACAGGAGCTGGGCCCACCGACGGTCCTCGGCCGGCGATCACCACCGGCTTAAGCACATCGGCATGAGCGTTAAGGCTGTCACCACCGAGTTGGCCCAGGCGTTGGCTTGACGCCTGCAGCCATGTCCGAACACGCTCCGAACGGACATGACGTAGTACCTTGCCGCTCATGCGCAGGCCGACGCCCAGGCCAGCGGTCAAACGCGCCAAGATGAGGTTGATCAGAATCGAGGCGTGCATTTCACCCAGCGCTTCGGCCAAGTACCGGGGCGGCAACATCCGCATCCAGCTGATGAACGCCGCGGTGTAAACGAAGAGCAAGGGCTCATCGCTCGCGATCATCAGCGCTTTGGCGATCGCTTCGGATGATGCTTTCAGCAGTTGCTCAAGTTCGGCCTCGGTGAAGTATTCCAGCAACTTTTCACTGTTGGCCTGCAAGTCCGCGAGCAGATCGAAGATCTGTTTGACGTCGTCCCACAGCTTATACAAAGCGTTTTCAAAGCCACGCAGCTGAGCGTCCTGCAATGTGTTGTAGCGATCCAGGAAACCTTTTGCCGAATGCTCCTTCCACAGCGGTTGAAACGCTTTCCACTCGGCTTTCAGCCAGCCTTCGAGCTCGGCGATCGCTGTTTGATAAGAGGCATACAGCGCCTTGACATGATCGGTCGTGACATTCGGAAAAAAGCTGATGCGGTAACGCTGGCCACGGTCGCATTCGGATATTTCCAGAATGCCGCTGGGGCCGATGACGTATGGGATGGGATCGCCAAACGTTTCTTTCCCCAACTCGTCCCGAATGATGGGTTCGAGCACCACCGGTGTGTCGCCGATCGGCACGAAACGCGAGGCTTGGAACATATGCACCAGCGTCAGCGGGCCTTGTGCCGGACAGCTCGCCACCACGGCGCTGACTTGCTTGCCACCGTCCTTAGCAGGCGCGAGCGACACTTCGTTGCCCACCTTGAACACCTGCTCGATGTCCAGCGTCTGGCCGTTCCAGAACTTTTCCGCCCAGGTGTCGTAGTCGCCCAGGCAATTGCGAAAATCCTTTAGCACCGCCTCGGCATCGGGCGAGTTCATGACGGTCAGGACCAGCGTACCAATGGCGCCGCTTATAGACGGGGTCTTGTCAGGGAAACGCATTCAGACATCTCGCAGCGCAGGAAGGCGCGAGACTTTGCCGGGGACGACAGGAGAAATAAGTCAGATAAGGAGACGTGACGCGTAGGACAATTCTTAAACTTCCCTTACAGGTCCCTTTCGGGACGGGAAGAAATGCGGGGGAGGGAGCCTGTGGATAACGCTATGGATTCTGGCCGTCGAGCGTCTTGAGCTTGATTTCGGCCAACGGGTGCCCAGCCTTCGCGGCCAGGGCCCACCAACGCGCTGCTTCGGCCGGATCGGGCGCTTTGGTGGTGGTGCCAGCAAGGCTGATAACACCCACTTGGTAAGCGGCCTTGCCATCACCGGCCAGCGCAGCCAACCGCAGCAGACGAATACCCTCTTCCCGAGCACCCAACCCTTGGCCGCGAAACGTCAGGATATGACCATAGAAACTCTGGGCGCCGACATCCCCCAGGTTCGCCATCCGTGCGAACTGGCCTTCGAGCCAGGCCCAGCCGCGCGGCTGTCGAACGAACCAAGACCAATGAAACAACCGGCGCGCGAGCCAATAACCGGCCCGGGCCTTGATACGCCAGAGCATTAGGCTTCCGCCGATTCGGGATATTCGTACTCGAACACCCGGACCACTTCCGAAGCATGCCAGGATGCTGCGGCCACCCCGTCGGAAGGGCCGGAAAAACGGCCCAAGCGCTCGACGCATTCAAAGAAACCAGTGCGCGGCAACCGACTGGCGCCCTGGCTGATGACCAGCGAACTGCGCAGCGGCTGTTCGGCCCGTGCATCCAGCGCGGCCAGGTGTTCGAGCGCTGCGGTCAAGGTCTGCATGGCCGGGCTGGGAAGCTGCAAGCGTTCCAGCAAGGCGCGATAGGTCAATAAATGGCGCTGGCGGCGCGCCTGGTCCAACTCACCCAACAACCCGTCCCAATGTTGCCGACTGATGCGTACACTCACGATTCGTCCCTCCACCCCGGCACCGTCAATTCCCAGGCCAGACTGCGCTTGATCGCAGCATCGGGCTGACGCTCGCCGCTTTCGATCATGGCCAGATAAGACGGGCTGATGCCTACCGTGCGGGCCAGCGCCTCGATGGCGATGCCCTTCCCTTCACGCAGACTGCGCAGTTGATCCAGACCAGGAAGAACCTGGCCAGGTGCCGCCGCATGCTGGACCGTTGCCTCACGCGGCGGAGCTTGATTGATGCCTGCTGCCTTCAATAACGACTGGTACTGATCCCACGGTAAAACCGCGTACTCGGGCTCTCCGTCGCGTGTGATTACTTGAATATCCATGACTACCCCGTAGGACAACAACACTTAGCGAGTCAGCTTTTTCCTAGGAAGTGTAATCCTAAATAGCAGCCAAGGTCGCGGGGCGATGATGTTCTGGGGGGAAACGCCGGAATCAGGTCTTTTTAGGACCCTGGAGCTGGAGTTGCTCCGGGGTATCGGGAAGCCTCTCCACCAACGCGAGTTTCTCGGGGGGTTGCCGGTCGCGCCAGGCACGGAAGGCGCTTAGCTCATCGTCGAGTGTCTTCATGATCCAGGCCAGCACGGCGATGTCATCGAACATGCCAAACATGGGCAGCAAATCTGGAATCGCGTCCAAAGGGCTAAGGAAATACATGAGCCCCGCCACGACCGAGAGCAACGACTTGGCGCTGACGGCCCGGTATTCGCCACGCCAGTAGGCCAGGCACAACGCCTGGAGCAACCGCAGGTCGTCCTTGAGCTTGCCAAGACGCCCACCTTCACGCGCGCCCTTGCTGGCAACGGCAAACAGCAATGTTGGCAATCTGCCGCGGGCGAGCAGCCGTCCCGCCAAGGGCAGGAATCTCGTGAAATTCCACGGCGCCTTCATTTTTTCCCCCACTGAAATGTTATCCACACAAATTGTGGATAACCTTGTGAACAGAGCTACATTTCACCGCTGAAGCCCCCGTTTCATAAGGGTCCGGCTTAGATCGGGCGTTTTTTACTCACATAAAAAACCCAACATTTCGTTGACTTGATCGGCCGACTGCGTCTAGCACAGCGCCTGTATTGCCTGTGACTGTAGCCTGCGTCGGACGTTCGGTTTTTTAGTCATTTTCAAAAGCCGAATGCAACAACGCCCCGCATAAGCGAGGCGTTGTCTTTATAGCAGACGCGATTACTTGGCTGCGCCTTCTTTTGCCGGATCCTTGATGGCCAGCAGTTCCAGATCGAACACCAGGACCGAGTTGGCAGGAATCGCCGGGCTCGGGCTCTGAGCGCCATAGGCCAGGTCGCTTGGGATGTACAACTTGTACTTCTCACCGACGTGCATCAATTGCAGGCCTTCGACCCAACCCGGGATCACGCCGCTGACCGGCAGGTCAATCGGGCTGCCACGCTCCACGGAGCTGTCGAACACGGTGCCGTTGGTCAGCTTGCCAGTGTAGTGAACAGTCACTACGTCAGTTGGCTTTGGCTGTGCGCCGTCGGCTTTCTTGACGACTTCATATTGCAGGCCCGAAGCGGTGGTGGTCACGCCGCTCTTCTTGCCGTTTTCTTCGAGGAATTTCTTGCCGGCCGCTGCCGACTCTTCGCTCATCTTGGCCATGCGCTCTTCGGCACGTTTTTGCAGTGCGGCAAAGGCCTCGACCAATTCTTCGTCTTTCAGCTTCTGTTCTTTCTTGCCGACGGCATCTTCGATGCCCTGGGCGACTGCTTTGGAGTCCAGGTCATCCATACCTTCCTGAGCCAGGCTCTTGCCCATGTTCAGGCCAATACCGTAGGAAGCTTTCTGCGCCGGGGTTTTCAGCTCTACGCTGGTCTGCGAGTCACAACCCGCGAGTACCAGGCCAACCAGGGCAACCGCCGCCGCCAACCGATGCTGTTTCATGCTATTTCCTTGTTCATGCGCCTAAAGGGCAATCGAGTAAAGCCGCGAGCTTATCAGGCGGCCACGACCAATGGCTACCGGCATGTGAGCCACAAAGCGATGATAAGTTCAGGCCGCCAAACGCTTTTTAATCCTGGGCAGATGAAGCATCTGTCATCTATTACGTACAGAGACAAATTGCCGCCTCCCCTTCCCCAACGGTAATGGCCACTTGCCGGCCAAGCGGCACTGAGGCATAAGGGCATATCAAAAAAACAAGGACGTTACCGTGCGCCTCCTCTCTCGCGTTCTCTTGCTGGTCCTCGCGCTCCTCATCGTAATCGTGGCCGTGGTGCTTTATTACGTCGCAAACCCGCGCCTACCGGCGTATACACCGGTTGAAAAGGTCCACTACCTGGACCAATGGAGCGCCGCTGAGCGCCAAACGTACTATTTCACGCCCCAGGGCACCCAGGTCAAAGGCCTGCGCTACGAATGGTTCACCGCCCTTGAACTGCCGTTCTCGCAGCAGCGCTTCGCTTCACCGGAGTACCTGGCACGCTTCGGTTTCCTGGTCGATCCAGCGCAAAAGCCCACGCCGGACAATCCCGGTAACCTGCCGGTAGGCTTCACCCGGCATCAGAATGCCGGCAGCAACGCGCAATACCTGGATATCACCTGCGCGGCCTGCCACACCGGGGAATTGCACTTCAAGGGCCAAGCGATACGGATCGACGGTGGCTCAGCCCAGCATGTATTGCCGTCGACGGTTCCGACACTCCGCGGAGGCAGTTTCGGACAGGCATTGGTCGCAAGTCTCGCCTCGACTTACTACAACCCATGGAAATTCGAACGCTTCGCCCGCCAAGTGCTGGGCAAGGATTACGACGCCCGCCATGAAGAATTGCGCAAGACGTTCAAGGTTTCTCTGGACACTTTCCTGCGTACAGCCTGGAACGACACCCACCGCGGCCTCTACCCAACCGAGGAAGGTCCGGGTCGTACCGACGCCTTTGGCCGCATCGCCAATGCGAGCTTTGGCGACGCGATTTCGGCTGAAAACTACCGGATCGCCAACGCCCCAGTGGATTACCCGCAATTATGGGAAATGTGGACATTCGACTGGGTGCAGTGGAACGGCTCGGCCCAGCAGCCGATGGCCCGCAATGTCGGCGAAGCCTTGGGCGTCGGCGCGACGTTGAGCTTCTTCGACGCCCAAGGCAAGCCGCTACAAGGCGACGCGCGCTACCCTTCCAGCGTGCGCGTGCGCGATCTGAACAAGATCGAAGAGACCCTGCAACTGCTCAAGCCGCCGGCATGGCCGGAAACGCTGCTCGGTTCGATCGACAAGCCGTTGGCCGCAAAAGGCCGGGCGCTGTTTACCGAGAACTGTGCCGGCTGCCATGTGCCCAAGGTTGTCCAGGGGCCCGACAGGCCGGTCCAGCAATTGCACATGTTGCCGGTGAACGTGATCGGCACCGACCCCGGCACTGCGAACAATATCGCCGATCACCGTTTCAACCTGACCAGCCTGCAGTGGGATCCGGCAGAACTGGCGAAGCTGGGAGTCCAACTGCACCCGACTCCGACAGAACCACTTGACCTTAGCCAGATCTCGGTCGCCAAGGGCCTGGCCTACGTCACGGCCTTCGTCGAAAACAGAGCCTACCGCGACGCCGGCGTCACGCCAGCCGAGCGCCCAGCCCTGGACGGTTTCGGACTGCCAATCGGCGTTCGGGAGCTGCGCGCCTACAAAGCGCGGCCACTGGCGGGCGTCTGGGCCACGCCGCCGTTCCTGCACAACGGCTCGGTGCCGACCCTCTATCAATTGTTGTCGCCCCAGGCTGAGCGAGCGACCACTTTCTATAAAGGCAGCTTCGAATACGATCCGCGACACCTGGGCTATCGCACCGAAGCCTTTGCCAACGGTTTTCTCTTCGATACGCGGATCACTGGCAATCACAACAGTGGCCATGAGTTCCGCGCGGGCGAGCGAGGCAATGGCGTCATCGGTCGGCTGCTGCAGCCGCAGGAGCGCTGGGCCTTGCTGGAATACCTGAAGGTGCTGGGCGGGCCACTGGAGTCGCAACTGTAATGATGAACCCCACAGCTAGAAGGATGTTTACATGCTGATCACGCTCTGGCTGCGCCTCGGCGCCTTTTTGGGCAAGACGCTCTTATGGCTGCTGGGCATCGGGCTGCTCGGCTGGGCCCTGGCTACTGCTTGGTTTGCCTGGCAACACAGCGGGCCGGTCCCGGACAAGGAACAAATACCGCCCGGCGAAAGCGCCATGACCCAGGACATCATCCAGACAGCCATCCGCATCGTCGACCAACACCGCGAGGGCACGCGCTACCTGCGCGATGCCCATGCCAAGGCCCATGGTTGCGTCATGGCCGAAGTCCAGGTGCCCAACGACTTGCCTGCGCCGTTGCGCCAGGGCGTATTCGCCGAACCCGGCAAGACCTGGCAGGCGACGATCCGCCTGTCCAATGGCAACGCGTATCCGCAATTCGACAGCCTGCGCGATGCCCGGGGCATGGCAATCAAGCTGCTGGACGTGCCTGGCAGGCAACTGCTGGCTGATCGGCAATCCAAGGGCGAGCAAGACTTCGTGATGTTCAACCATCCGAACTTCTTCGTCAGCGACGTCGCCGAGTACCGTCAGAATGTGGCCGCGCAAGCTGATGGGAAAAAGGCGTTGGCTTTCTTTCCGAGCCTGGATCCGCGCACCTGGCAAATCCGCCATTTGTTCATCGCCCTGGCGACACTCTCGCCGCCTCCGGCCAGCCCGACCCAGACCACTTATTTCTCGGTCGCGCCCTATAAATTCGGTGAGGCCAACGCCAAGTTTCGCGTCGCGCCGGATCCGGACAGCTGCCCAAGCTACACCTTGCCACCGCAGAATCAGGACTTGCCGAATTTCTTGCGTAGCGCGCTGAATCAGCAGTTATCCACCGATCGTGTACCGGCCTGTTTCGTCCTGCAGATCCAGCGCCAGGACCCAAGCAAATACATGCCGATCGAGGACACCAGCATTGAATGGCAGGAAAGTGATGCGCCGTTCGAAACGGTGGCGCGGATCAAAGTGCCGGCCCAGGATTTCGATACGCCCAAGCTGAACCTGGCGTGTGATAACCAGTCCTTCAACCCGTGGTTCGGTGTTGAGGCCCATCGGCCGATCGGCGGTATCAATCGTTTGCGCAAGGCGGTGTATGAAGCGGTGAGCGACTATCGTCACAGCCGCAATGCCGAGCAGTAGCGAGGCGGTAAATGACAGGCAACAAAAAGCCCGCTCAAATGAGCGGGCTTTTTGTTGGCAACCTGGCGTTCAGTATTCCAAGTGCCGAATATGGCGCAGCGGACGGGACTCGAACCCGCGACCCCCGGCGTGACAGGCCGGTATTCTAACCGACTGAACTACCGCTGCGCGTAACATTGAAAGTTTGGTGGGTGATGACGGGATCGAACCGCCGACATTCTGCTTGTAAGGCAGACGCTCTCCCGGCTGAGCTAATCACCCTTCACTTTCGATGCGGGGCGCATTCTCTCACAGTTTTTTGTAACGTGCTGATTTAATTAACAAATTCAGCAAAAAAACTTGAGCAACGCGCACCGCGGGAACTACAAACAGCAAAAAGCCCGCGTGAGCGGGCTTTCCGTGGTGACCTGGCGTTCAGTGTTCCAGGTAACCGAATATGGCGCAGCGGACGGGACTCGAACCCGCGACCCCCGGCGTGACAGGCCGGTATTCTAACCGACTGAACTACCGCTGCGCGTAACACTTAAAGCGAATGGTGGGTGATGACGGGATCGAACCGCCGACATTCTGCTTGTAAGGCAGACGCTCTCCCGGCTGAGCTAATCACCCTTCACTTTCGGTGTGGCGCGCATTCTACGGAGCAGTCCCCTAGCTGGCAAGCACTTTTTAAATTAATTTTTTCAGGCCTTCCAAAGGCTTAGCGAAGGGTTGGCCTATCGCGCCGCGAAGAGAATAATGCCCCCCTTTGTATAAAGGAGAGACTCACCCCATGTGGTTCAAGAACCTGCTTATCTATCGCCTGACCCAAGATCTGCCTGTTGATGCCGAGGCGTTGGAAACTGCACTGGCGAGCAAACTGGCGCGCCCCTGTGCAAGCCAGGAGTTGACCACTTACGGTTTCGTCGCGCCATTTGGCAAAGGCGAAGACGCGCCCCTGGTGCACGTCAGCCAGGATTTCCTGTTGATTGCGGCACGCAAGGAAGAGCGCATCCTGCCGGGCAGCGTCGTGCGTGACGCGGTCAAGGAAAAAGTCGAAGAGATCGAAGCCGAGCAAATGCGCAAGGTCTACAAAAAGGAACGGGACCAGATCAAGGATGAAATCATCCAGGCCTTCCTGCCTCGCGCGTTTATCCGTCGCTCGTCCACCTTCGCTGCCATCGCGCCGAAACAGGGCCTGATCCTGGTCAACTCCGCCAGCCCGAAACGCGCTGAAGACCTGCTCTCCACCCTTCGCGAAGTCATCGGCACGCTGCCGGTGCGCCCGCTGACGGTCAAGACGGCCCCGACCGCAATCATGACCGACTGGGTCAAGACCCAGAAAGCCGCGGACGATTTCTACGTGCTGGACGAATGTGAACTGCGCGATACCCATGAAGACGGTGGCATCGTCCGCTGCAAGCGCCAGGACCTGACCAGTGACGAGATCCAGCTGCACCTGAACACCGGCAAGGTGGTGACGCAACTGTCGTTGGCCTGGCAGGACAAGTTGTCCTTCGTGCTCGATGACAAGATGGTGGTCAAGCGCCTGAAGTTCGAAGACCTGCTGCAGGACCAGGCGGAGCAGGATGGCGGCGACGAAGCCCTCGACCAGTTGGACGCCAGCTTCACCTTGATGATGCTGACGTTCGGCGAATTCCTGCCGGCGCTGGTGGAAGCCTTGGGTGGTGAAGAAATTCCGCAGGGGATCTAATACCCTGCAGTTACTACCCTGTGGGAGCGAACTTGCTCGCGATGGCGGAACTCCAGTCGACATCTCAGTGATTGTCACTCCGCTATCGCGAGCAAGTCCGCCCCCACATTAGTATTCGGTGTTTTCAAATAATAAGGATCAGGTCATGCGTGCACTGGCTGCATTGAGTCGCTTTGTCGGCAATACGTTCGCTTACTGGGTGCTGTTTTTTGCCGTGCTGGCATTCATGCAACCGCAGTGGTTCGTCGATTTGAAGGTCGCCATCGTGCCCTTGCTGGGCCTGGTGATGTTCGGCATGGGCCTGGCACTCAAGCTGGAGGACTTCGCCGAAGTGGCGCGTCGTCCGGGACGCGTGGCCTTGGGCGTGATTGCCCAGTTCGTGATCATGCCGGGTACGGCGTGGCTGCTCTGCCAGGCGTTCAGCCTGCCGCCTGAGATTGCCGTCGGCGTGATTCTGGTGGGATGCTGCCCTAGCGGTACCTCCTCCAATGTCATGACCTGGCTGGCACGCGGCGACCTGGCCCTGGCCGTGGCAATTTCCGCCATCACCACGTTGCTCGCCCCTTTGCTGACCCCGGCGCTGATCTGGCTGCTGGCTTCGGCCTGGCTGCCGGTGTCGTTCTCCGCCTTGTTCTGGTCGATCCTGCAAATCGTGTTGCTGCCCATCGCGTTGGGCATCGTCGCCCAGCGCCTGTTGGGCGCGCGCGTTCGTCATGCTGTCGAAGTACTGCCCCTGGTGTCGGTGGTCAGCATCGTGATCATCGTCGCCGCCGTGGTCGCGGCCAGTCAGGCGAAAATTGCCGAATCCGGCTTGCTGATCATGGCCATCGTGGTCCTGCACAACAGCTTTGGTTACCTGCTGGGCTACTTCACCGGCCGGCTGTTTGGCCTGCCGCTGGCCCAGCGCAAGACTTTGTCGCTGGAAGTGGGCATGCAGAACTCCGGCCTCGGCGCGGCATTGGCAAGTGCGCATTTTTCGCCCCTGGCGGCGGTGCCCAGCGCGTTGTTCAGCGTCTGGCACAACATCTCCGGCGCCCTGCTCTCGACCTGGTTCCGCCGCATGAGCGAAAAGCAGGACCGCGCGGAACTCGCCCGGCAGACGGCGGACTGATAGGCGGACTTGACCGAATAGTCAGCATTGGGCATTCTGGCGCCCGATGCGGGGACGACCCTGCACTCCAGCGTTTTTTGTCCGGGGACGACCCCATCCATCGATGAGGTGTGTGATGTCCTGGATCATTCTGTTTTTTGCCGGTCTGTTCGAAGTCGGCTGGGCTGTCGGTTTGAAGTACACCGACGGTTTCAGCCGCCCGCTCCCTACCGCATTGACCATCGCGGCCATGGCGATCAGCCTTGGCCTGCTGGGCCTTGCCATGAAGGAGCTGCCACTGGGTACGGCCTATGCGATCTGGACCGGGGTCGGTGCCGTGGGCACGGTGATCGCCGGGATCATTTTGTTTGGTGAGTCGATGGCGCTGGTTCGATTGGCCAGCGTCGCGCTGATCATTGCCGGGTTGATCGGGCTCAAGGTCAGCGCCTAGATCCGGTTCTGTCGAAGCGAGTTTTCTCGCGATGGCAATCTGTCTGCCAGCGTTGATCTCACTGGCAGACCGCGATCGCGAGCAGGCTCGCTCCCACAGGATTTCGGCTTATCTGACAGCCCCACGCAACTCCCCCACCAGCGCTTGCAACTTCGCAGGCTCCGCCGCCTCGACCGCTACCGCCGCCCCCGCCACCAGGGTCACTCGCGACCAAAAACGACGAAACATGCCTTTACTTGGATCGCGACTGAAAAAACTGCCCCACAAGCCCTGCAACGCCAGCGGAATGACCGGCACGGGCGTTTCCTGGAGGATGCGCGTCAAGCCACTCTTGAACTCATTGATCTCACCGTCCGCGGTCAGTTTTCCTTCAGGAAAAATGCACACCAGCTCGCCGTTCTTCAGATATTGGGCGATACGGCTGAAGGCCTTTTCGTAGATATGGATATCTTCCTGGCGTCCGGCAATCGGAATTGTCCCGGCGGTGCGAAAGATAAAGTTCAGGACCGGCAGGTTGTAGATCTTGTAGTACATCACGAAGCGAATCGGCCGACGCACCGCTCCGCCAATCAGCAAGGCATCGACAAACGACACGTGGTTGCAGACCAGCAGCGCGGCACCCTCATCGGGAATCGCCTCCAGGTTGCGATGCTCCACGCGGTACATGGAATGGCTGAGCAGCCAGATCATGAAACGCATGCTGAACTCGGGCACGATCTTGAAGATGTAGGCGTTGACGCCAATGTTCAGCAGCGACACCACGAGGAACAACTGAGGAATCGACAGTTCGGCCAGGCTCAGCAGGACGATGGAAACGATCGCCGAAACCACCATGAACAGGGCATTGAGGATATTGTTGGCGGCGATCACCCGCGCCCGCTCGTTTTCGACCGTACGTGACTGGATCAGCGCGTACAGCGGCACGATATAGAAGCCGCCGAAAACACCCAGGCCGAGGATATCGATCAGCACCAGCCAGGCGTGGCCAAACCCGAGAATCTGCAACCAGCCGTGGCCATCGACGCTGTCGGGAATCCCCCCGGAATGCCACCACAGCAGCAGCCCGAACACCGTCAGCC
This sequence comes from Pseudomonas frederiksbergensis, assembly GCF_000802155.2. Classification (GTDB taxonomy): domain Bacteria; phylum Pseudomonadota; class Gammaproteobacteria; order Pseudomonadales; family Pseudomonadaceae; genus Aquipseudomonas; species Aquipseudomonas frederiksbergensis_A. The sequence continues at coordinate 11,232 of NZ_JQGJ02000036.1, read as the reverse complement.
CGAACGAACCAAACGGCACCAGGCCGATCTCGACCTTGCGCCCCGACAGCCTTTCGCAGAGCATCGAACCCATGGCGATCCCCACCGAGAATACGGTGAGGATCAGCGTCACCACGGTTTCGTCGCCGTGCATCCATTCCTTCGCGTAGGCGGGAATCTGCGTCAGGTAAATCGCCCCGACGAACCAGAACCAGGAGTTGCCGACAATCGAACGGGACACCGCCGGGGTCTGCCCGAGACCCAGCTTCAAGGTCGCCCAGGACTGACTGAAGATGTTCCAGTTCAAGCGCATCTGTGGCGAGGCGGCCGCCGCCCGGGGGATGCTGCGACTGGCCAGGTAACCGGCCACGGCGATGCCGACTATCGCCGCTGACACCACCGGCGCGTAGTGTGCCGAAGACATCATGATGCCTGCGCCGATGGTGCCGGCGAGAATCGCCAGAAACGTCCCCATCTCCACCAGGCCGTTGCCGCCGACCAGCTCATCCTCGCGTAAAGCCTGCGGCAGGATCGAATACTTCACCGGCCCGAACAACGCCGAATGGGTGCCCATCGCAAACAACGCCACCAGCATCAGCCATAGATGATCGAACAGGAACCCCACCGCACCGACCGCCATGATGGCGATTTCGCCGAGCTTGATCAGGCGAATCAACGCGTCTTTGGCGAACTTTTCCCCAAACTGCCCTGCCAGCGCCGAGAACAGGAAGAACGGCAGGATGAACAACAGGGCGCAGAGGTTGACCCAGATCGAGCGGTCGCCCTCGATGGCCAGTTTGTAGAGGATGGCAAGGATCAACGATTGCTTGAAGACATTATCGTTGAACGCGCCGAGGGATTGCGTAATGAAGAACGGCAGGAAGCGCCGCGTGCGAAGCAAGGTGAACTGTGAAGGGTGACTCATCTTCCATGTTCCTGAGTGGCGTGGACGCTTATTGGAATGACGCTTTTTCGATCCAGGCCACACATTACCTGTCTTTGACGATTATTTCGCCACCAGGCATGGCGACACAAACAACTCACCGTGCCAGGCGCCGACCAGCGTGCGCCAGCCAACGATCAGCCACATCACCATCAGCAGCACCACCAACACGCAGCCCAACACGTTGAAAAAAGCCAGGCCCAGCAGGCCTGCCAGCTTCAACGTCGTCAGCGCGTACACGCCCAGGGGAAAGGTGAAGCCCCACCAGCCAAGGTTGAACGGGATGCCTTCGCGCAAATAGCGCACGGTGATCAGCAGCGCCATCAACATCCACCAGAAGCCGAAGCCCCATAGGGTGATGCCGGCGACCAATCCCAGGCCTGAGGCAACCTCACCCACGCCCGGCAGGCCATTGGCAGCAAAAATCATTGGCGCCTCCCCGCCCAGCAGCAACATACCCAAGGCACCGGTTCCGATCGGGCCGAGGGCCAGCCAGCTCGAAGCGGCCATACTCTCGTGGGGCAGCTTGTGCAAGGCCATGCGCAACAGCAGGATCGTCAGAATGCTGAACGCCACGGGCAGGGAAAATGCCCACAGTATGTAGCTGGTGACCAACATGATCAGTTGCGAATGCGCATCGGCGAGGTGCGGCGCCAGCAGCCCGCCGCTGGCCGCCGCGACTTCGGCGGCCACCACCGGCAACAGCCACACGGCAGTCATTTGGTCGATGCGGTGCTCCTGGCGGGTAAACATCAGGAACGGAATCAGCACGCCACAGGCCAGCGACATCGCTACGTCGAGCCACCATAACGCTTCCACCAGCGGGAACACGCCCTCCCCCCAGCGCGGTAGCCCAAAGACCAGAAAGCCATTGATAATGGTCGCCAGCCCCATGGGAATGGTGCCGAAAAACATCGACACCGTCGAATGGCCGAAAATCCGTCGCGCTTCGTCAAAGAACAGCACCCAACGGGCCGTATACATCAGGGTAAACACCACGAACAACAGCGCGTTGAACACCCACAATCCTTCGCCTAACGCGCGCAGGCTCGGAACCTGCGCCGACCATTGCGCCAAGGCCAGCGCGAGCACACCGGTCCCCATGGTCACGGCGAACCAGTTAGGTGTGAATTGACGAATGGCCTCCAGCGGCCTGGGCAAAAGGCTCAATGGGCGCAAGCGTTTTTTTGCGGCACGACATGTCATGGCGAACTCCGGTCCTCGGAAAAGTGCCTTCATGCTAGAGCCGGATCGAATATCTATATAACGGGTAATTTATCTATATGTTATCTGTTTTATAGATAACAGTCAGACGCTGCCCTCGGTTTCGATCTCACCCACCGCCAGCAAGGCCTGCATGTCTGGCTCCAGGGCCGAACACCCTCGTGCATAACAAAACGGAAATCATCTTCGCGCGACACCCCGCCACGCCTCGACCTTGGTCGACACTGACGAACCCGAGCGGGCATGCGAGACTGTCTTGCCGGGCCCGAGCCCGGGTGTATCTTGTCTGGGAGTTTCCATGTCGCTGTCCAGCGGGCTGATCGCTGTTGTCGCCCTGGCCTATATGGCCATCATGTTTGCCATCGCCTTCTATGGCGACCGCCGCAGCACGCCGCTGCCGCCACGCGTGCGGGCGTGGGTCTATAGCCTGTCGCTGGCGGTCTATTGCACCAGTTGGACGTTCTTCGGTGCGGTGGGCCAGGCCGCCGAACAGCTCTGGTCATTCCTGCCGATCTACCTCGGGCCGATCCTGCTGCTGGTGCTGGCGCCGTGGGTCCTGCAGAAGATGGTGATGATCAGCAAGCAGGAAAACATCACCTCCATCGCCGACTTCATCGCCGCCCGCTATGGCAAATCGCAATCCCTGGCGGTGGTGGTCGCGCTGATCTGCCTGGTCGGCGTGCTGCCCTACATTGCACTGCAGCTCAAGGGCATCGTGCTCGGGGTAAACCTGTTGATCGGCGCCGGCGCGGACGCCATGGGCACCCGCGCCCAGGACACCGCGCTGATCGTCTCGCTGATCCTGGCGTTGTTCACCATCGTCTTCGGCACGCGCAACCTCGACGCCACCGAACACCACCGCGGCATGGTGCTGGCGATTGCTTTCGAATCCTTGGTCAAGCTGTTCGCCTTCCTCGCGGTCGGTGCGTTCGTCACGTTTGGCCTCTATGACGGCTTCGACGACCTGTTCAACCAGGCGATGCTCGCGCCACGATTGGAGCAGTACTGGAAGGAAACCATCAACTGGCCATCGATGGTGGTGCAAACCGGTGTCGCGATGATGGCAATCATCTGCCTGCCACGGCAGTTCCACGTCACCGTGGTCGAGAACATCGAACCCCAGGACCTGCGCCTGGCCAAGTGGGTGTTCCCCGCGTACCTGGCCCTGGCCGCCCTGTTCGTCGTGCCGATCGCCCTTGCCGGGCAAATGATGCTGCCCAGCTCGGTATTGCCGGACTCGTTCGTCATCAGCCTGCCGCTCGCCCAGGCCCATCCTGCGCTGGCTGTACTGGCCTTCATCGGCGGAGCCTCGGCCGCTACGGGCATGGTCATCGTGGCGAGCGTCGCGCTGTCGACCATGGTGTCCAACGACATGCTGTTGCCGTGGCTATTGCGCCGCAACAACGCCGAGCGGCCCTTCGAGGTGTTCCGCCAGTGGATGCTGTCGGTACGCCGGGTGAGCATCGTCGCGATTCTTCTGCTGGCTTACGTCAGCTATCGACTACTGGGTTCGACCGCGAGCCTGGCCACCATCGGCCAGATCGCCTTCGCCGCCGTGACGCAACTGGCGCCTGCCATGCTCGGCGCGCTGTACTGGAAGCAGGCGAATCGACGCGGCGTGTTTGCCGGCCTCGCCATGGGCATATTCCTGTGGTTCTACACCTTGGTGCTACCAATCGCCGCCCATAGCCTGGGTTGGTCGCTGAGCAGTTTTCCCGGCCTGGCCTGGTTGCATGGCAACCCGCTGGACTTGCCGATCACCCCGCTGACCCAGGGCGTCGTCTTGTCCCTGGCGGGCAATTTCATATTGTTCGCCTGGGTCTCGGTACTGTCGCGCACCCGCGTGTCGGAGCACTGGCAAGCTGGACGCTTCATCGGCCAGGAAATAAGCGCCCGGCCCAACCCGCGCTCGATGCTGGCGGTCCAGATCGAGGACTTGCTTCAGCTCGCGGCCCGCTTCGTTGGTGAAGAACGGGCGCGCCAAAGCTTCATTCGCTTTGCCTATCGCCAAGGCAAGGGCTTCAACCCGAGCCAGAACGCCGACAGCGAATGGATCGCCCACACCGAGCGCCTGCTGGCCGGTGTGCTGGGTGCCTCGTCGACGCGGGCCGTGGTGAAAGCGGCCATTGAAGGCCGGGAGATGCAACTGGAAGACGTCGTGCGGATCGCCGACGAAGCGTCCGAGGTTCTGCAGTTCAACCGTGCGCTGTTGCAAGGCGCCATCGAAAACATCACCCAGGGCATCAGCGTGGTTGACCAGTCACTCAGGCTGGTGGCGTGGAATCGTCGGTACCTGGAACTGTTCAATTATCCCGACGGCTTGATCAGCGTCGGCAGGCCGATCGCCGACATCATCCGCTACAACGCCGAGCGCGGTCTGTGCGGGCCGGGCGAGGCCGAAGTCCATGTCGCCCGGCGCTTGCACTGGATGCGCCAGGGCCGTGCGCACACCTCGGAACGATTGTTCCCCAACGGCCGGGTGATCGAGCTGATCGGCAACCCGATGCCCGGCGGCGGTTTTGTCATGAGTTTCACCGACATCACTGCCTACCGTGAAGCCGAACAAGCCTTGACCGAAGCCAACGAAGGACTGGAACAACGGGTGGCCGAACGCACCCGCGAACTGTCGCAACTGAACCTGGCGCTGACCGAAGCCAAGAGCACCGCCGAATCGGCGTATCAATCGAAGACCCGCTTCCTGGCCGCCGTCAGTCATGACCTGATGCAACCCCTCAACGCTGCACGCCTGTTCTCCGCCGCGCTGTCCCACCAGCACGACGGTTTGCCAAGCGAAGCCCAGCAGTTGGTGCAGCATCTGGACAGTTCATTGCGCTCGGCCGAAGACTTGATCACTGACCTGCTGGACATTTCCCGCCTGGAAAACGGCAAGATCAACCCCGACCGCAAGCCATTCGTCCTCAATGATCTGTTCGATACCCTCGGCGCCGAATTTACCGTGCTGGCTCGGGAGCAAGGCTTGAAATTCCGGGTTCGCGGTTCGCGGTTGCGGGTCGACAGCGACATCAAGCTGCTGCGCCGGGTCTTGCAGAATTTCCTCACCAACGCCTTCCGCTACGCCAAGGGTCCGGTGCTGCTAGGCGTGCGCCGCCGCAACGGGGAGCTGTGCCTGGAGGTGTGGGACCGCGGACCGGGCATCGCCGAAGACAAACAACAGGTGATCTTCGAAGAATTCAAGCGCCTCGACAGCCATCAGACCCGCGCCGAAAAAGGCCTTGGCCTGGGCCTGGCAATCGCCGATGGGTTGTGCCGCGTGCTTGGCCATCCGTTGCGCGTGCGCTCCTGGCCTGGGCGCGGCAGCGTGTTCAGTGTCACCGTGCCATTGGCCAGCAGCAAAGCCGTCGAACCCAATGTCGTAATCGAGGCCAACGGCCATCTGCCCAGCGGCGCACTAGTGCTGTGTGTCGATAATGAAGACAGCATCCTGATTGGCATGGACAGCTTGCTGACACGCTGGGGATGCCGCGTATGGACGGCACGCAACCGTGAGGAATGCGAGCGCTGGCTCGCCCAGGGCGGCCGACCGCAACTGGCGTTGGTGGATTTTCATCTGGACGACGGCGAAACCGGGACTGAACTGATGGCCTGGTTGCGCACCCGCATGGGCGAACCGGTGCCCGGGGTAGTGATCAGCGCCGACGGCCGACCCGAGACCGTGGCCCAAGTGCATGCGGCGGGCCTGGACTACCTGGCCAAGCCGGTGAAACCAGCGGCGTTGCGGGCGTTGTTGAGTCGACACTTGCCGTTGTAGCGCGGAACGCAATCCAGCGGTCAACCAACCTGTGGCGAGGGGATTTACCCCTCGCCACAGGGGGCAACCTAGGCGCTCGCATCAACCTTGAGAGGGGCTGGCTTCTTCCGGCAACTCCGGCAGCCCATCCGCATCGGTCATTGCCCGTTCGAGCAATTCGCTGGGCAAGCTCTTGCTCGCGCGGGCGCCGAGCAGTTTCAGTTGTTCGCTGCGGCTGACGAGGTTGCCGCGGCCTTCCGTCAGTTTGTTGCGTGCAGCGGCGTAGGCTTTGTCCAACTGCTGCAAGCGACTGCCGATTTCGTCCAGGTCCTGGATGAACAACACAAATTTGTCATACAGCCACCCCGCCCTCTCGGCAATTTCCCGGGCGTTCTGGCTTTGACGTTCCTGTTTCCACAAGCTGTCGATCACCCGCAGCGTTGCCAGGAGCGTGGTCGGGCTGACAATCACGATGTTGCGGTCGAAAGCCTCCTGGAACAGATTCGGCTCGGCTTGCAGGGCCGCGGAAAATGCCGCTTCGATCGGCACGAACAGCAAGACGAAATCCAGGCTGTGCAAACCGTCCAGGCGTTTGTAATCCTTGCCGGCCAAGCCTTTGACGTGGGCGCGCAATGACACGACGTGCTGCTTGAGGGCGAGCTGGCCGATGGCATTGTCTTCAGCCGCCACGTATTGCTGATAGGCGGTGAGGCTGACCTTCGAATCCACCACCACCTGCTTGTCCCCCGGCAGGTAAATCAACACGTCTGGCTGGAAGCGTTCGCCATCCGGGCCCTTGAGGCTGACCTGGGTCTGGTATTCCCGGCCCTTTTCCAGGCCGGCGTGCTCCAGGACCCGCTCAAGAATCAATTCGCCCCAGTTGCCCTGGGTCTTCTGGCCCTTGAGGGCGCGCGTAAGGTTAGTGGCTTCGTCGCTCAAGCGCAGGTTCAACTGTTGCAGGCGTTCCAGCTCCTTGCCCAGGGAAAATCGCTCCCGCGCCTCGGCCTGATAGCTTTCTTCGACGCGTTTTTCAAAGGACTGGATGCGCTCCTTCAGCGGATCGAGCAATTGCCCCAGGCGCTGCTGGCTGGTTTCGGCGAACCGCTGTTCACGCTCATCGAAGATCTTTCCAGCCAGCTCGGCAAACTGGGCTCGCAATGCATCGCGCGAGCCTTGCAGGTCGTCCAGGCGTTGCTGGTGGCTTTCCTGTTGCTCGCGCAATTCAGCGTGCAACGAAGCCGCCTGGGCATCGAGGCGTCGCAGCTCCGCTTCTTTATTAGCACGCTCCAGGCTCCAGGCGTGAGCCGCGTCCCTGGCATTGTCGCGCTCGATCTGCAGCAGCTCGACCTCGCGACGCGCGGCCGCGAGGTCGGCTTGCTTGGCGGCGTTGGCCTGGCTCAGGTCACTGATTTCGTCGCGGCAGGCATCAAGTTGGGCATTCAATCCATCGTGGGCCATGTGGGCGGTGGCCAGGCGCTCTTCAAGCAGCGCCAGTTCGGTCTGTGCCGCACTTGCCTGGCGTTGCAGGTGCCAGGCCAGCGCCAACAGCGGCACCGCAGCGCCCGCCAGGCCAAGCAACAGGCTGGTCAAATCCATCGCCATGACGATTCCCACGCAAGAGATAAAGCTCGAAGGTTAACCAAGCAACCCGGCGATGCCCAGCTCAGTCTTCGATTTCGCCCAATGCCTGGCGGGCACGGTGATCACCAGCGCGGGCGGCCTGGCGCAGCAAGTCCTGGCCGATACGGCGGTCTCGTGCATTGCCACACTCGCGGCACATCAGCTGGCCGAGGCGACTTTGCGCAGCCACCACGCCTTCACGAGCCGGTTGCTTGAGCAAACGGCCGGCCAGGTGCTTGACGCTCGGACGTTCTCCCAGGCTCGGGCTGTCCAGCAGCCACTCGGCTACACGCATGGAAATGCGCTTGGGCGGGGTAACACCGGAGGGTACGGAGGTAACAGGATTTGATACTGAGCGAAACTTCATAGCGCACTACGGGACAGATCGGAAGGCGCGCCACTCTACTCCTTTTTTCGTACGGGTAAAGTCGAAAAAAACCGGCACGCCCGTCCTAGAGCAAGCGCTTGGGACAATCCACAGAAGCTGTGGATAACTCAGTGGACAACCTACCTTGAACCCGCCGCAAGCCCTATGGAACGGGGCCTGCGCTCAAACTGTCGATTTTTTCACCAGTAAAAAAAAGCGATGTTTTTCATTGACTTAAATTTTGGATACAGGCACCCACCCTCGATTGCCCCAACATGACAATACGGTGACAGCCGTCGCCAGGAGTGTGTACAAGTAACAGCTGAAGTGGTTATATCGCTGCGTTTTTTTGACGCATCCGGCGCTCAGGACCCTGTGGACAACCTCGGTAAAGCAGCCATCCACACGTTGACCGCGTCGCGCAACAGCAGCGGGCCGGGTTCTTTCTGACCAATGGTCTTCCCTTTCCCGATCCAACCCGATAGTATCCGCGGCGTTAGTACCAAGCTGAAAGTCAATTCAGGGTCGGAAACATCTCCACGGTCAGCCATCCCCACGGGAAGCCTCACCGAAGAAAGAGACCGCCCCCCTCGATGGTTTCCAGGTAATCCTTACGCTGCGCACTTCGAACGAATCCGAAGCTGCGGCCAGGCTCATTACTCTGACCGAACCAACCTGCAAAATTGATCAGGATCTTCACCCCGGGCCCAGAACCTTTGCCCTCGATGTGTTGCCTGCCCTCCTAAGTACCTACCTGCCAGCCCAAGCGCGCCCTATATATAGCGCTCAAACTGGCTGCTTTGTTCCAGTCGGGTTCTTCGTTCGACCAACGGTGGTCGACGTTACTGGAACGTTTTAACGTTGCACGGTTCTTAACCGTGTCATTTGTAGGAACACCCATAACATGTCTAATCAAATCCACACACAGGATGCCATCCGCACCCTAACCAACGCCTTTGCACCGATGAACTGCCTGATCATGGCCGCTCGCAAAGGCTGCTTCAGCTTCACACTGGTCAATGAACACGGCATCGCTCGTCACAGCGAACGCCTTTATCCAGATCAGTACTCCAGCGCCGAACCGCTGCAGGCCGTGATCGAGCGTACCCGTCAGGCACTGGTTGCCTGAGACGCCAAGACCGCTGAAGCACCAAGGCCCCGCCCAAAACGCGGGGCTTTTTATTGCCTGACGTTTCTCGATAAAGCGCAACGGCGTAAGCACAAACCGCTATAACAGCCATAACCGTTCGACGAACATGGTTTAAAAACAGTCCTTTACAGCGCAGATATGACACTACACTTCAACTCGAGCGGCATGATCCGCTTCGGCGGAGCCTGATCCGATCCATCGCTGCCAAGCCCACCTAATCAGGCTTCGCCAACCAGTCATTTCGAGGGTTCTATGGGTATCGCTGCCAGCGAACTGTGTCGATACGTAATCCGCCCGACACTCCTCTACTTGGGGAGCCACAGCCCCACGGCGGAAGCGTTGTTACTGGGAATCGCCGCCAGCCAGTCAGGCCTGGGCGCCGCCCTGCATGACCGTCGCGGACACGGCTTGTACCGCATTACCGAACCTCGCCATCAAGCCCTGTGGGACAACTATCTGGCACTGGACCCGGAACGAGCCAGCCTGGTGCGCGGCCTGGCGAGCCAGCACGCTTTTCTGAGCGGCCCTCATTTGGAATTGACCGTCAACTTGCGCTACGCCACGGCCATCGCCTGGTTGTTGGTAGAGGAACACGCCAGCCCGCTTCCCGATGCGGACGATTTGCTGGGCATGGCCCGGGTCTGGCGCCAGGTTTTCCATCCCCCCGGCCGCCTGCGGGATTTCACCTGCGCATGGCGAACCTGTGTTTCACCGCTGAATCAGGTCGCTTGCTGAGAGCAAAAATAGAAACTTCCTACAAATGCCACGATTTTGGTCGGATTGTCCTACAAAACCCCTCTAAATCAAGCAATACAAGCTATAGCGCTTGGGCAAAAATGTTGGTAATTTTCGCGTCGGTGATCACCTGGAGTTCTAACAATAAAAAAATGATGCTCAAAACCACCCTTGGCCTTGCCGTGACCTTGGCATCCACACAAATCTTTGCCAGTGGTTTTGCCTTGAACGAACAAAGCATCAGTGGCATGGGCACTGGCTTCGCAGGTCGTTCTTCTTCTGCCGATGATGCAAGCACTGTGTTTGGCAACCCTGCCGGCATGTCGCGCCTCAAGCGCGAGCAAGTGACCGGTGGCTTCGCTGTCATCGACGCCTCCACCGATATCAACGATGCCAGCGGCACCCGCTCCGGCACCAACGATGGCGACATGGTCCCGTTCACCGGCGTTCCGATGGGCTACTACGTCAAGCCTATCGATGATCAATGGGCATTCGGCTTGGGCGTCTACGCCCCGTTTGGCCTGATCACCGACTACGAAAACAGCTTCCAGGGCCGCAACTTCGGCAGCAAGAGCGAAGTGAAGGTCGTGACCTTCCAGCCCACCATCAGCTATGCCTTCAACGACAAGGTGTCGATCGGCTTCGGTCCGACCATCAACCGGATTTCCGGTTCGCTGGAATCGGCGCTGACTACACCATTCTCGCCTAACGACGGCAACGTCGAGATCAAGGGCGACGACATTGGCTATGGCTACAACATTGGCCTGCTGGTCCAGGCGACCGATACCACTCGCGTCGGCCTGACTTACCACTCCAAGGTCAAATATAAGCTTGAAGGCCACACCGAAGTGAACCCGGGCGCCGGTACGCCTGGCTTCCTGTTGAGCGGTGACCGCTACGACGCTTCCCTGGACATCACCACCCCTGAATCCGTCGATTTCTCGGTGACCCAGGAAATCAACGATGCCTGGACCGTCTACGCTGGCAGCACCTGGACTCGCTGGAGCCGCCTGAAAGACATCACCGTGAACAACGACGTCACTGGTGGCGGTGCATTGAACCCAGCCCTCTTCGGCACTATCACCGAAGAACAGAACTGGCACGACACCTGGGCCTACGCCATCGGTACGTCCTACCAATTGAACAAGCAGTGGGTATTGCGCACCGGCCTGACGTTCGACCAGTCGCCTGCCAACAACACCGACCGTTCGCCGCGCATTCCTACCGGCGACCGGACGATCTTCAGCCTCGGTGCCGGCTGGAGCCCAACCGAAGACCTGACCATCGATGTGGCTTATTCCTACCTCAAGGAAGAAAAAGTCAGCATCAACAGGAGAAATGCACTGGGCCAGGCCTACAATGCTGAATACGAAAACAGCGCCAACGGTTTTGGCGTCGGCGCAACCTACCGCTTCTGATGATGTAAGGCGAGGTTGGCTTTAACCAACACAGCTGCTCGCCACCTG
>NZ_JQGJ02000035.1 GCF_000802155.2 Pseudomonas frederiksbergensis | reverse complement strand
CTAACTCGCCTCGGAAGCTTCACTTCCCGCCGCTACACTCTCCAATCGATACCCGTACCCATAGATTGTCAACAACTGCCATCCCCGATCCGCCGTCAGCCCGAGCTTGTTGCGCAGCCGGTAGATATGAGTGTCGAGCGGTCGTGACGAGGTCATTTCCTCGTGGGTCCAGAAGCGTTCATAGAAATACTCCCGGGACAGTGGCCGTCCCAGGTTGGCAAACAAGCAGCGGGCCAGGCGGTATTCCCGTTCGGTCAGGCTGATGGGGATGCCGGCGCGGGTGACGGTGAGCTCGGCATCATCGAATTCGAGGTCGTTGAACACCAGAACATCGCTGGCGGGGGTACGTTGCAAATTATGGCGACGCAGCACTGCGGTAACCCGGGCCTTGAGTTCGTTCGGACGGAACGGTTTGCTGACGTAGTCGTCGGCACCGGCATTAAGCGCCAGGACGATGTCATGTTCGCCGTCACGGCTGGTAAGCATGATGGCGGCCGGCGGTGAGTCCATATGCTCGCGTGTCCAACGCAACAGGGATAGTCCGCTGATATCCGGCAACTGCCAGTCGAGTATCAACAGGTCGAATGTTTCGCGGCGTAATTGGCGTAATAAGTCTTCGCCTCGTTCGAAACTGTGCAATATCCAAGCTTGCTCGCCCTTGCCGGGGATCTGTTGCAGTGTCTGTTCCACCCGGCGGAGTTCGGCCGGCTCGTCATCCAGTATGGCGACACGCATGGGATGCGATTCCTTGATTTCAATAATACGGGCATCTACAGGCGGCGATGAAGGCAACCCAGCGGTGACCTGTTTCACTCTCCTGTCGCAGGCTGAGACAATACCGGCTAGTGGCAACAAGGGAAAGGCAGCCACATGCCACTATTGGGCCGCTATTCTCTCGAATCTGAAGCTGATTGTTCGATGCTCCAAATCCCTCCCCATAATCTGTCAGGGTCCCTATGAGCAACCCGCGGCGCCGTGAAAGTCGTGAACCTACCCAAGTCCAACGATTGTTTCGCCGTTGGGTTCGCGAATGGTTGTGGATAAGTATTCTTTTGTTGCCGGCGACCGCTTTGCTGTCGTATTGGATGCAATCGGATCGCAATGGGACGGGAGCCGCCTTGCTATCGGCCAGCTTGGTGGGCTGCGTATTGGGTTCGTTGCTGTTGCGCCCACGCCTTGCCTTGGGAACGACGTCGGCAGGCATGGGTGCAGCCTTGCTGGTCAGTGCTCTGCTGGAGGTGCAGGGTTGGACGTGGTCACCGGTGGCCAGTCTGTTGGGCATGCTCTGTGGTTATCTGATCTGGAACTGGCGACGCTTGAGCGTGGTGCTGGCCTATTTTGGTTGGGAGCTGGCGCGCCTGGATGCGGAGCCGAAGGTTTTCCCGGAGCGTCGCCGAGCCCCTTATACCGGCAGTGACGGCCTACAGGGCCAAGTCATGGCATTGGAACAAGCGATGAGCCGGACGAGGGACACCCGTCGCTTTATTGCCGATGGCTTGGAATATCTGCCTGTGGCCACGATGATCAGCGACCCACAAGGCAATATATTGCTCGGTAATCGCAAGGCACGTGAGCTGTTCGGTCATGCACTGGTGGGCGGTGATGTACTGAAAGCATTGGCACGGCTGGGGTATCCCGCATTGGCGCACTCCTCTGTTCACCGTTTGTCCACGTTGCCTTTGGTCGAGTTTCGCGACACTCGCGAACGTAGCCTGCGGCTTGAAAGGGCTGCGTTGCTACCGGTTGACGGCGATGTGCCCATTGGCTGGCTGATGAGCCTGACTGACCTGAGCGCCGAGCGTGAGGCCGAAGAGCAGCGCAGCGTCATGCTCCGCTTCCTCTCCCACGACCTGCGCGCTCCCCATTCAGCGATCCTGGCTTTGCTGGATGTTCACCAGGATGAGGCTGGGGCTGCCAGCCCATTATTTGAGCAGATCGAGCGTCAGGTTCGGCGCGCCTTGGACCTGACTGACGGGTTTGTACAATTGGCCAAGGCAGAGTCCGACGCCTACCAGTTCCGGCCAACGTTGTTCGCCATGCTGATCCTGGACGTGATCGACCAAGTGTTACCCATTGCCCAAGCCAAGAACATTCAATTGCAACACCAACTGGATGATGACGAAGCGACGGTCAGCGCCGATCAACCCCTGCTGACCCGCGCACTCTTCAACTTGCTGGAAAATGCCATTAAATACAGTACGAGCGACACCTGCATTTCACTGCACGTTCGCTGCGCCGAGGGATGGCTGACTTGCGATGTGGTTGACCAAGGCAAAGGCATCGATGCTGAGGAGCTACCGGACCTGTTTATCCAATATCGTCGCTTTTCCTCGGCTCATGGCGTGGATGGCATCGGCCTGGGACTGTCCATGGTCAAAGCGGTCGTCGACCGTCATGGCGGCCAGATTGAATGCCGTAGCGCAGTGGGAAAAGGAACAACGTTCAGCCTGCGGTTTCCGCTGGTGAACTGAGGAAAGGATCGCAGCTGCGTGAATGTCGAAGCTGCGATTTTGGTAGTGGTATAAAAACTTATGCACGTTTTCGGCTGTTTTATGTGCTTAAGAAATATGTTTTAAAAACAATAGCTTAATAACAAAAAGCAACGAAATCGAGCGGAACGGTACACAGGTTATCCACAGTTCTCAAACAGCAAGCTTATCCGGCGTTGCTGGCGCGGCGGGGGCTGGCGGAAGGGAACCCAATTCCCTTTGCGTCTGTTCATTCCAGGCCTGTACGCGGTCGTTGAGCTCGGCGATGGCGCGCGGGCCGCTGCCTTCTGCATACATCGGTGCACCGATCACCACGGTGATGGTTCCGGGTGTTCTGATCCAGCCAGCCTTTGGCCAGAATTTGCCTGCATTGTGTGCAATCGGCAGCACCGGCAGTCCCGCATTAACCGCCAAAGCGGAACCACTGCGGGAAAATTTGCCGATCGTGCCATAGGGAACACGGGTGCCTTCTGGAAAGATGAGTACCCAGACGTTGTCCTTTAGCAGCTCATCGCCTTTTTGAGCCACTTGCTTGAGCGCAACCTTGGGATTGTCGCGGTCAATGGCGATCGGGCGCAGCATCGCCATGGCCCAGCCGAAGAACGGTACGAATAGCAGCTCACGCTTGAGTACCTGGCTCAACGGCTCGAAATAGGCCGAGAGAAAAAAGGTTTCCCAGGTGCTCTGGTGATTGGACTGGATGACGCACGGCCGGTCAGGTACGTTCTCGGCACCCTTCACTTCGTAACGAATGCCCAGGAAGACCTTGCTCAGCCAAAGTGCGCAGCGGCACCAGTAGACATTGATGAAGCGATAGCGCGTCCTGAACGACATGAACGGCGCGACAAAAAAACTCAGCGTGCACCACAACAAGGAACTGGTGCCCAGCAGCAGGTAAAAGAGGAAGCTTCTGATGGCCTGCAGTATCGACATAGCGGCGTTTACCATTGCGGGCAATGCCCGCCGTTCAAGCGCTTCCCGAACAATCCTTGATCAGGATGTCTGGGAGCTCTAATTGTGGATAAGTTCAGCGGCAATCGCCGCCAAATCGTCAAAAATCAAGGTGCCCACCGGTAGGGTCTTGCCCAGAGTCTTCTCGCCTTTTCCGGTCTTTACCAAAACTGGCTGACAATCGACGGCCTTGGCCGCCTCCAGGTCACCGAGGCTGTCGCCGACGAACCACACGCCCGCCAGCGCAACGTCATAATGCGCGGCAATGGCTTTCAACATGCCAGGCTTAGGCTTGCGGCAATCGCAGCCTTCGTCCGGCCCGTGCGGGCAATAAACGATCAACCCGACCTCGCCGCCCTGCTCGGCCACCAGTTCGCGCAAGCGATCATGCATGGCCTCTAGGACGGCAAGTTCGTAGTAACCGCGTGCGATGCCCGACTGGTTGGTGGCCACCGCCACCGTCCAGCCTGCTTTGCTCAACTGCGCGATGGCCTCGATGGAACCAGGAATCGGCAACCATTCCTCCACCGTTTTGATGTAAGCGTCGGAGTCGTGGTTGATCACTCCGTCCCGATCGAGAATCAGCAGTTTCAAGCGTTACCCCAGCAGCGAAATGTCAGCAACGCCGAGGAACAACCCACGCAGGCGCGCCAGCAGCGCATAGCGGTTGGCCCGCACGTTGGCGTCCTCGGCATTGACCATCACCGCTTCGAAGAACGCATCGACCGGTTCGCGCAGTGCAGCCAGGCGCGCGAGGGTTTCGCTGTACTGACGTGCCGCCGCCATCGGCTGGACCGCCTGGTCCGCCTGCTGGATCGCCGAATACAGGGAGAACTCGTTGGCGTTGTCGAAGTACTTGGCTTCGACGGTGGCCGCGATATTGCCTTCGGCCTTGCCCAACAGGTTCGATACGCGCTTGTTCACTGCCGCAAGCGCTGCCGCTTCCGGCAGTTTGCGGAAGGACTGCACCGCTTGTACGCGTTGGTCGAAGTCCAGGGCGGAACCCGGCTTCAGGGCACGTACCGACAGGTAGGTCGCGACGTCGACGCCTTCGTCTTCGTAACGCGCACGCAGGCGGTCGAAGATAAATTCCAGCACCGCATCGGCCAGGCCGGCAGCCTTGACCTTGCTGCCGAACGCATTGACGGCGAAAGCCACGGCGTCATTCAGGTCCAGGTCCAATTGCTTGTCGATCAGGATCCGCAACACGCCTAGCGCCGCGCGACGCAAGGCATACGGGTCTTTGCTGCCGGTTGGCAGCATGCCGATGCCGAAGATGCCGACCAGGGTGTCGAGCTTGTCGGCGATCGCCACGGCCGCACCGGTCAGGGTGGTCGGCAATTCAGCGCCGGCGCCGCGGGGCATGTACTGCTCGTTCAGCGCCAGGGCCACATCCTGCGGCTCGCCATCGTTGAGGGCGTAGTAGTAGCCGGCGACGCCTTGCATCTCCGGGAACTCACCGACCATTTCGGTGGACAGGTCGCACTTGGACAGGATGCCGGCACGCGCCGCACGCTGGGCGTCGCCGCCGATACGTGGGGCGATGAATGCCGCCAGTTTCGAAACACGCTCGGCCTTGTCGTAGACGCTGCCGAGTTTCTCCTGGAACACCACGTTGCGCAGGCGCTCGTTGAAGCTTTCCAGGGGTTGTTTCTTGTCTTGCTTGAAGAAGAACTCGGCATCGGTCAGGCGCGGGCGAACGACTTTCTCGTTACCGGCGATGATCTGCTGCGGGTCCTTGCTTTCGATGTTGGCGACTGTGATGAAGCGCGGCAGCAACTTGCCTTCGGCGTCCAGCAGGCAGAAGTACTTCTGGTTGTCCTGCATGGTGGTGATCAGTGCTTCCTGCGGCACTTCAAGGAAACGTTCCTCGAAGGAGCACACCAGCGGCACCGGCCATTCCACCAGCGCGGTGACTTCGTCCAGCAAGTTGGCCGGCACGATGGCGGTGCCTTCCTGCAGGGTGGCCAGTTCTTCGGTGCGCTTGCTGATCAGCTCGCGGCGCTCGTTGGCGTCGGCCAGGACATAGGCGGTGCGCAGGTCGGCCAGGTAATTGGCCGGCGAAGTGATGCGCACGCTCTGCGGGTGATGGAAGCGATGACCGCGGGAATCGCGACCGGCCTTCTGGGCCAGGATCGTGCAGTCGATAACCTGGTCACCGAGCAGCATCACCAGCCATTGGGTTGGACGTACAAACTCTTCCTTGCGCGCAGCCCAGCGCATGCGCTTGGGGATCGGCAAGTCATTGAGGGAGTCTTCGACGATGGTCGGCAACAGGCTGGCGGTCGGCTTGCCCTTGATGCTCTGGCTGTAGCGCAGCTTCGGACCGCTCTGGTCGATCTCGCTCAGGTCTACGCCGCACTTCTTGGCGAAGCCCAGCGCGGCCTGGGTCGGGTTGCCCTCGGCATCGAACGCGGCTTGGCGCGGCGGGCCGTCGAGGTTGATGCTGCGGTCAGGCTGCTGGGTTTCCAGGGCGGTGATCAGCACGGCCAGGCGACGCGGCGCGGCATAGACGTGCTTGGTTTCGAAGTTCAGGCCAGCGGCTTGCAGGCCTTTTTCGATGCCGGCCAGGAACGCATCGGCCAGGGTGTTCAGGGCTTTGGGTGGCAGTTCTTCGGTGCCCAGTTCAACCAGAAAATCTTGAGCACTCATTGTGCAGCCTCCAGCTTAGCCAACACTTCATCACGCAGATCCGGGGTCGCCATCGGGAAGCCCAGCTTGGCACGGGCCAGCAGGTAGGCTTGCGCAACGGAACGCGCCAGGGTGCGTACACGCAGGATGTATTGCTGGCGCGCGGTCACGGAAATCGCCCGGCGTGCGTCCAGCAAGTTGAAGGTATGGGACGCCTTCAACACCATTTCATAGCTCGGCAACGGCAGCGGCTGGTCCAGCTCGATCAGGCGCTTGGCTTCGCTTTCATAGAAATCGAACAGTTCGAACAGCTTGTCGACGTTGGCGTGTTCAAAGTTGTAGGTGGACTGCTCCACTTCGTTCTGGTGGAACACGTCGCCGTAGGTCACCTTGCCGAACGGGCCGTCGGCCCATACCAGGTCGTACACCGAATCCACGCCTTGCAGGTACATGGCCAGGCGTTCGAGGCCATAGGTGATCTCGCCGGTGACCGGGTAGCACTCGATGCCGCCCGCTTGCTGGAAGTAGGTGAACTGGGTCACTTCCATGCCGTTGAGCCAGACTTCCCAGCCCAGGCCCCAGGCGCCCAGGGTCGGCGATTCCCAGTTGTCTTCGACGAAACGAATGTCATGCACCAGCGGGTCGAGGCCGACGTGCTTGAGGGAGCCAAGGTACAGTTCCTGGAAGTTCTCCGGGTTCGGCTTCAGCACGACCTGGAACTGGTAGTAGTGCTGCAGGCGGTTCGGGTTTTCGCCGTAGCGGCCGTCAGTCGGGCGGCGGCTGGGCTGCACATAGGCGGCGTTCCAGGTTTCCGGGCCGATGGCACGCAGAAACGTGGCAGTGTGGAAAGTGCCGGCGCCTACTTCCATATCGTAGGGCTGAAGTACCACGCAACCTTGCTCGGCCCAGTATTGCTGGAGGGCGAGGATCAAGTCTTGGAAGGTACGCACGGCTGGCGTAGGCTGGCTCACGAAATTCACCTGTTTCTTGGGCTGCGATTTAAAGAGCGGGAGTATACCCGATTCGTTCGTGCGCACGCCCCCTGGAGCCTTATGCCACGCTGCTTTTGGTGTTCAGAAGATCCGTTGTACATGGCTTATCACGATCAGGAGTGGGGCACGCCGCTGCGCGATGCGCAGGGTTTGTTCGAGTTGCTTTTGCTCGAAGGGTTCCAGGCCGGGCTGTCCTGGATCACCGTTTTGCGCAAACGCGAGCGCTACCGGGAAGTGCTGTACGGCTTCGACGTACAGCGCGTGGCGCAGATGAGCGATGCGGAAATCGATGAGCTGATGCTCGACCCAGGGATCATTCGCAACCGTCTCAAGCTCAAGGCCGCCCGCCGCAATGCCCAGGCCTGGCTGGCGCTGGAAGATCCGGTGGTGTTCCTCTGGTCGTTCGTGGGCGGCAAACCCGTCATCAACCATTTCAAGGACCGCACCGAAGTGCCGGCCATCACGCCCGAGGCGTTGGCAATGAGCAAAGGGCTGAAAAAAGCCGGGTTCACCTTCGTCGGGCCGACCATCTGCTACGCCTTGATGCAGGCCTCGGGCATGGTCATGGACCACACCCAGGACTGCGACCGCTACGCCGAGTTGGTAAACGGCGGTTAGAATAGTCGGCTCGCAACACGACCCATGAATTCAGGAGTGACCTGTGGATAAGTTGAAAGGCGCCTTGCTGGTCGGCGCTCTGCGGTTGTTTGCGCTGCTGCCCTGGCGGGCGGTGCAGGCGGTGGGCTCGGCGATTGGCTGGCTCATGTGGAAATTCCCCAACCGTTCCCGCGACGTGGTGCGGATCAACCTTGCCAAGTGTTTTCCCGAGATGGACCCGGTCGAACGTGAGCGCCTGGTAGGCCAGAGTCTCAAGGACATCGGCAAATCCCTGACCGAAAGCGCCTGCGCCTGGATCTGGCCGGCACAGCGCTCCATCGAACTGGTGCGCGAAGTCGAAGGACTGGAAGTATTGAAAGAAGCCCTGGCCTCGGGCAAGGGCGTAGTGGGTATCACCAGTCACCTGGGTAACTGGGAAGTGCTCAACCACTTCTATTGCAGCCAGTGCAAACCGATCATTTTCTACCGTCCGCCCAAGCTCAAGGCGGTGGATGAATTGCTGCAAAAACAACGCGTACAGTTGGGTAACAAAGTCGCGGCGTCGACCAAGGAAGGTATTCTCAGCGTCATCAAGGAAGTGCGCAAAGGCGGCCAGGTGGGCATCCCCGCCGACCCGGAACCGTCTGAGTCCGCCGGTATCTTCGTGCCCTTTTTCGCCACCCAGGCCCTGACCAGCAAGTTCGTCCCGAACATGCTCGCTGGCGGCAAAGCCGTGGGCGTGTTCCTGCATGCCCTGCGCCTGCCGGACGGCTCCGGGTACAAAGTCATCCTCGAAGCTGCGCCAGAGGAGATGTACAGCACTGACACCGAAACGGCCTGCGCTGCCATGAGTAAGGTGGTCGAGCGTTACGTGCGTGCCTACCCGAGCCAATACATGTGGAGCATGAAACGCTTCAAGAAACGCCCACCGGGCGAGGCGCGGTGGTACTGAAGGCCCGCCTGACCGATCAGTGCGCCATGATTACGCCGAATCTGGGGCGCACTGATAAATAGTGCAAGAGGCTCTCGTGCGAGGGGAGTTGTCATGTTTATTGCCGGGAACTACCCGTCCCGGTCTTGAATGCAGCTCCTCATGCCCACCCCTAACCATAAAACAGTCGATAATAAAAGCGTCATAACCTCAATGAATCACTACTGTTAAGAACGGTCTATTCCGGCGGTGTCTCGCTAGCCATAAGTCGAATAACAGCCTTAATAAACTGCGTCTTATAGTGCGCGACGCAAAAACAATCTCGACCTTTAATTAGTCCTGGATGGTTTAGATGTCGCTAAAAAGAGTTAAGGCTAAAGCGCTTCCAATCACTGAGGAGTTGTTGCAATTACTACGGGCAACACAACACGCTCAGACTGTATGGAGCGTCACCGTCAATGATATTGACGCGTCATGCGATGAGGTATGGCTTGCTCGGATGTGGGAGGTCGAGGGCCTCGAAGCCCAATACCGAGCGTGTCAGGATCGGCTATTTCTGTACCTGAAACAGGCCATCCAGATTTAACCAGTCCGTTGAAGGCTGCGCTGTTCCCGTTGCTTGCACTAGAGATGCGGGCCCACCAGAACCGAACGATCATGAACATTCGACTAAAGAACTAGACAGTTTATGAGTGTTTGAAAAATACCTCTTAGTTTGACAACGGACCTCTCGCGCAATCGCCGGCCGGCTGTGAGCTGTAACCTTTCAGCGACGCCTTAGGCCAAATAGACTGTACATAGCGCTATTTTTTCACGTATGAGGCGAATTGCTCTCCAGAGCACTTTAGTTGCCACTCTACAACTAAAGCATTCAGGTTCACGGTCGACACTCAGGGCGCCATGTTCATTCCATCTGAGTTACAACGGGAGTCTTTATGTTTGACTGGATCAGCAATATCCGTGTCAGCGCGAAATTAAGCTTGGGCTTCGGTCTGGTACTAGGGCTTGCGCTGTTACTGGCATTCACGGGGTGGTACGCCATTGCGACGTTGACCGAACGCGGCGTTAAAATCGAGAAAATTGCTCAAATCAGCGATTACACCAAAGAGCTGCGAATCAATCGATTGCGTCTTGGTGCAAATCCTCAGCCCGATGCCTATCAACCGCTGCAGAAAATCCTGGACAATCTGGCGGCTCACTTGCAAAGCATCAGCACTCAGTTCACTGCCCCGATTGATCAGGAACTGATGCAACAACAGAACACATCCGTCAGAGAATACGGACAACTATTGCTTGATCTGGCCAAACCCAATGCTGACCAAGGGCCCATATATAAACGTATGGGGCAGTTGGGTGATCTGTTGCTCGATACGACGCAAAAGCTCATTGACTCGCAAAATACCAAGCGCGATGCCGACGCCGCGTCTGCCAAGGTTCTGCTGGGTCTTGTCGCTGCCTTGACGTTGCTATTGGGCGCACTTGCTGCGTGGATCATTACCCAACAAATCGTTAACCCTCTGCAATACACGCTACAGGCCGTGAATCGTATTGCCAGTGGGGATTTGAGTGAGCCCGTGCAGGTCAATCGGCGTGATGAGTTGGGTCAGCTGCAATCGGGTCTTCAGCAGATGACGCTCAACCTTCATGAGCTGATCGAGGGCATTCGATCCGGCGTCATTCAGGTTGCCAGTGCTGCCGAACAGCTGTCGGCAGTCACCGAGCAAACCAATGCAGGCGTCAATAATCAGAAAAACGAAACGGATCATGTTGCCACCGCGATGAGCGAAATGACCGCAACGGTGCAAAACGTCGCACGCGATGCTGAAGAGGCCTCAACTGCCGCAACCGCAGCGGATCAGCAAGCCTCTGAAGGAGAGCAAATCGTGAATGAGGCCATAGCGCAGATCCAGCGTTTGGCCGAAGAGCTCAATCAGTCGGCTGACGCTGTACGCCATCTCCAGGAACAAAGCGAAAAAATCGGCGGGGTGCTCGATGTGATAAAGGCGGTGGCCCAACAAACCAATCTGTTGGCGCTGAATGCGGCCATTGAAGCGGCACGCGCCGGCGAGGCTGGCCGTGGCTTTGCAGTGGTAGCAGACGAGGTGCGCAGCCTTGCCTTGCGCACCCAGCGCTCCACTGAAGAAATTGAAAGTCTGGTGGCCGGTGTACAGAGTGGTACTCATGCCGTTGCCTCAGGCATGGAAAGCAGCCAACTGTTGGGCGAGAGCAGCGTCGAATTTACCCACCGCGCGGTGATCGCCCTGGAAAACATCACGAGTAAAGTATCGATCATTCAAGCCATGAATCAGCAAATCGCCACCGCAGCGGAGCAGCAAAGCGCAGTCGCCGAGGAAATCAATCGCAGTGTCATCAACGTCCGCGACATCTCCGAGCAGACGGCCGGCACCTGCGAGGAAACCGCTTCCTCAAGTACTGAACTTGCAAGGCTGGGCCATGAACTGGAGAGGTTGGTAGGACGTTTTAAAGTGTAGATGTGGCAGGGATGGCGCCGTTTTGCACCCGCAATGCCTCAGGTATCACGGGTACCGGCGCCAGCTGTGTTCCTTCTCTGCTCTCAACCCCTGCCGTTCGGATCGATTTTTCCAAGCTCGGAGAGGGGGAAATGGCCTAAGCTCGCTTACTTCCAAATCAGCCAAGGAAGCGTCAATGGGCATTCAACCCGATCAGCGCTTTCAGCTACCGACATCCGCCAGCAAAAACGCCAAGCGAGGATCCGCCTTCGATGGAGTCACCGCCACGATCTCGGCTTGCACGACGTCTTCCATCACGAAAGGATCGTTGCTGACCCGATCCTCAAGCTGGGCCAGAGCGACTCCACTGGCCAGAATCATCCCGCCGGCCTGTGGCTGGATACTGCCGGCCATGAGAAAAACACCCTCATCAAAACCGCGCTGCAGCCACTCTTTATGTGCTTGCATCAGCCGGCCCACCTGATCACGTCCGGCGGAAAACCTCAGAAAAATGACGTACATAGTTGTCCTCCCTGAAAATCATGGTGGTCGTTTGATCTAAACCTTTACCTCATCCGCGAGGCCGTCAAGCCATGCACACATGCGCTCGGCCTCCCGTCGGATGAAGCGCTCGTCTTGAAATGCCTGTGCAAGCAACGCAATGCCCTGGCTGAATGCCAACACATGCATCGCCAGCGAGTCCGCGTCCGTTTCATGCCCGAGCAGAACGAACTGGTGGCATAACCAAGTGCGGAACAAGACAAACAGCTGATTGGACTGTGGCTGTGCGGGGTGGCCAATCTTGGCCAGTTCGCTGCAAAGCGTGCCGACCGGGCAGCCATGACGAATGATCTGCGCTCGATTCGTGACCACGATGCGGATGAAATCCTTGATGCGCTCGGAGGGGGAATCGCTTTGGCTTTCCCATTCCTCCAGCATTCCTGATGTGCTCATCATGCGTTTGCCGATGACGGCATCCAGAATCTCGTCCTTGCTCTTGAAGTGGTAATAAAAATTGCCACGGGAAATACCCACGGCGTCGGCAATGTCAGAGAAAGAGGTCAGCTCATAGCCTCTTTCATAAAACAGCCTGTCCGCCTCCGCGACGATGCGCTCGCGGGTCGTTTTGTCAGCCATTCAGATGCGCCAGATTGCGTTGAAGTGTGATTAGGACGGTTGACCTAATGTCTGGATTTGAGGGTAGGACGGTCATCCTAATCGGTCAAGTGAAAGAAGTTCATCGGTGTGTGAGATCAGTGATGTCGGGCGTGCGTATTTCCAGAGCTAGAAGCCGGGAATGGTCGAGCGCAGCGGGGAAAGTTTGGAAGAAGTCGCGGCAGATTTCGTCAACGAGCGCCGCAGCACCTCGATCATCCAGCGCCCGGCGCGCTTGAGGAAGTCGCCAAATGATTATCTACGCCAGCCCGGAACAGGCCTCGGCCACCACCGGCGCGGCGCTGCGTGTTGATGGTGGGGTGGTGGATAGCATCGTTTAGGACCTCGGAATATGTTGCAAAAAAACGCCGCTTCCTCGTGAGAGATAAGCGGCGTTCTTTCTTTTGGAAGCAACATGGGTTGATTCGACCGGTTTTTGGAGCGATGAAGAAATGTTCAGCTCACTCTGTTTTCGATGAGTCGATCGGAGCCACCCTCGGCCACTCGGTTTTGGATCAGTCGGTCCGAACCACCCTCGGCCACTCGGTTTTGGATCAGCCGGTCCGAACCACCCTCGGCCACTCGGTTTTGGAGCAATCGATCCGAACCGCCCTCGGCGACACGGTTCTGGATCAGTCGATCCGAACCGCCTTCAGCCACACGGCTTTCGATCACGCGATCCGAACCACCCTCAGCGACCGTAGGTTGAACATAAGAAGCCGCAAACGCATTGCCGAGGGACAGTGCCAAAAGCGAACCAATGAGAGTTTTGTTGAGCGTTTTCATGTCCTGATCCTTTTTATGCGTAGATGAAGTGAGTTAGACGGTGACGTGCAAACGGACGTCGACGTTGCCGCGAGTCGCGTTGGAGTACGGGCAAACCTGGTGAGCGGCGTCGACCAGCGCTTGAGCATCGGCTTGATCCAGGCCTGGCAGGCTGATGTGCAGGTCGATATCCAGGCCGAAACCACCAAGGATCTGACCGATGCCGACGTGGGCCGTGATCGAGGCGTCAGCCGGAATGCTGCGTTTGCTTTGGCTGGCGACAAACTTCAATGCGCCGATGAAGCAGGCGGAGTAGCCGGCTGCGAACAACTGCTCAGGGTTTGTGGCTTCACCACCCGCGCCGCCCAGGGCTTTTGGAGTGGCCAGTTTCACGTCGAGAATCTTATCGCTGGAAACAGCACGGCCATCACGGCCACCGGTGGAGGTTGCGACTGCGGTGTAGAGAACGTTCATGGTGTTTCCTCTTTACTGATGGGTTTGATCGGTTTTGTTTAGCGCTAAATGTTTGCGCGCTAATCAGTTGGGATAAAGTTAGCGGCCAAATGCTTTGCGCGCAAGATAAATTTTCAGAAAATTTCTAGCTTTTGATTAACTCGTTGATTTTTATCTGAATTTATTTCGTTCGATGCCAGGTCGCATGACCTGTGAGGTGAACCAATAAGAGACGGGGATCAGCAAGGCCTGCGAAACTGCAGGCATTTGGATAGGGAAGGAATTTATAAGCACAATGAGCGTTGTATGGGATCGTTCCCACGCTCTCACGTGGGAAACGCCGTCAAGGACGTCCGCGTTGCGCTTCGGAGACGCTATTCGCTGTCAGCGGTGCAAATGGCTTTCATCGCCAGAAACGTAGTGGGAGTGGGACCAATCTGAGTCTGCATGTTGACGAGCGTAGGCGCCCCAGGATTACCTTCCAGGCGGTATGGCCCGTTACAAACCTTTCTGGCCTTGTCATTGATATTTTCCAACATGCCTTCCCTAGAGTTAAAGACACTGCCGCCGCAGGTAAGCATATATTCGCCTGGTCCTACTCTATCAGCGGAGGTGAAGGTACAACCTGCCATAGCGGAAAGGAAAAACCCGAGTGCTATTTTTTTCAACCGCTAGACCTCTTCTGAAAGTTGGAAAACGAGCGGCATGTAACAAAGAGGCGAACCCTACTGAGCAACCGCGACTTGATTACGCCCCAATGCCTTTGCCCGGTACAACGCCTTATCGGCACTGTTCATCAAACCATGAAGATCCTTATGAGCGGCCTCCGTCGACGCCACGCCAAGGCTGGCGGTTACCCGATGGACCGGTTCGATCATCATTCCAGCAATGCTCTGGACAAGTCCTTCCGCGATATCGGTGGCGACCTCAATAGAGGTATTTGGAAGCAAAATGGCGAACTCTTCCCCGCCGAGCCGCCCATGGATATCGGTTGTCCGAAACGATGAACTGATGACCGCCCCAATCCGGCGCAACACCTGATCCCCGACCTGATGGCCGTAGGTGTCGTTGATATGCTTGAAGTGATCCATGTCCAACATGACCGCGCACAACCCTTGCCGCTTGGCCTTGCATTCGTCGTAGAGTTGCTGGGCATGCTCGAAAAAAGCCCGCCGACTCTTCAGGCCGGTCAATTCATCGGTTTGTGCGGCACGGGTTGAAATGCGGTTGGCCTGTTCCATTTCTCGGGTAAGACGAAAGGCGATTTCCAGTGCCTGGGACATTTTGTGCGTGGCGCGGGCCGCAAATGCCGTGAACACCAGGATTGAAAGTGCCATGCCGACTTGAATCGGGGATGGTTGAAACAGCAGCCAGGCGGTGCACGGCAACAGCACCACGCCAATGGAGACCAGGGTCATATCGCGATAGGCCGAATAGCAGGAGACCGCGCTGACAGTCATCCCCACTGTAAAAAGCATGACCAACGCCTGGGACAAGAGATCATCCGCCGGCATGACCACAAACGCGCCGACGCCCCAGATGCCGGCGGATAATATGAGCGAAAACCAGTACTTGCGCTCCCAACGCTGCGGCGTGCGCTGACTTTCGTCACTGCGAAAATAGACAACGAACATCGCGATACGCAACAGCGTCGATGTGCTCAAGATGCCCAGCCACCAAAGAATGACGCTGTGCTCAAACCGATCCCAACACAGCCAACTCAGCATGATGGCAGCCAAGTAACTGCCAAAAACCGCGGAAACGGATTGTCGAAACAGTTGCTGCAGGCGGTCAGTTCGTACTTGCTCGTCTATGCAAAAATCTTGGCCGTTCCGAGATCTTGGGCCATCCATTTGATCCACCTGATCGTGACGCAACGAAAACGGCGATTGTGGCACCCTGCCACCAACGCAAACAACTGAATTACAGCCAAGGCCCCGATTGAACCGAAACCCCGTGGCGAGGGAGCTTGCTCCCGCTGGGCTGTGAAGCAGCCCATCCATCCCTACAGACAAACTGCATCATCTTCTTTACAAGAATCAGGCCGGAATCAATCCTGCCTCCCGGTAGCTCAAGATCAGATCATCGAACAGACCGACATCCGCCCGAGTTCTCGCGATTAACTGAGCACCCGCCACAGCGGTGTAAATGGCCAGGGCTCTACGTTCACATTCCGCTACGCTGCCCATTCCGGCATCCGCCAACACCTGGGTGAGCCACGTCACGTTAACGTCCGCAAATGCCCGGATCTCCCGCAGGACTTCATCGGGAAGGTCCTCGTATTCGGCAGCCATGAAGCTGGACAGACAAAGCTTGTTGCCGTCCTCAAGCGACTTTCGAAAAAGGGACGGGTACAGCTGCACGCACACTTTTGGCTCGACATTGGCGGCGCGTATCTCGTCTAGCGCCCGCTGCACGTCCTGCCAGTAGCGTTGCGCGACCGCAGCAGCCAACCCCGCCTTGCTCGGAAAATGGTAGTAAATGCTGGCGTTCTTGATGCCTACCTGGTCGGCAATGCTACGAAAATTGATTCCGCTGTAACCGTGCAGTTGGGCAGCGGATTTCGCCGCCGCCAAGATGGCTTCTCGAGCATTTTCGTTCACGTTACCGCCTCGTTTACCTAATCGATGAACTCACTTGAATGCGATTCTACGCCCGGATTGTCTTGCCTGCCAATTGTCAGGTAGGGAGTTGACAGGGCCAAAATATCAGCTCAGTCTTCTACCTACCAATTGACAGGCAGGTGATCCGATCATGTCTTCTTCACAACAACGCGCTGACGTTTCCACGGTTCCTGGAATGAAAATCTACGATTGGTTCAACGGCCCCTACCCCGCCCGAGTACGCATAGCACTGGCGGAAAAAGGCTTGCTACCGAACATCGAATTCGTACCGGTGAATCTCTGGAACGGTGAGCACAAGCAACCCGAGTTCCTGGCCATCAACTACTCCGGGACGCTGCCCGTGCTGGAGCTGAACGATGGGACGCTGATCGCCGAATGCACGGCGATTACCCAATACCTGGACAGCCTGGTCGGCGAACCGACGCTGACGGGCGAAACGCCCGTTGAAAAAGGCCTCATCCACATGATGACCAAGCGTGCCGAGATCGAATTTCTCGACGCCGTCAGCACATACTTCCACCACGCGACGCCGGGCCTCGGCCCAGAGGTCGAGCTGTACCAGAATGCCGAGTGGGGCGGCCGGATGCGCGACAAGGCGATCAGGGGCATGCGCTATTTCGACAACTTGCTCAAAGACCAGCCCTTTGTGGCGGGCGACAGGTTTTCGATGGCCGACATTGCGGTACTGGGCGGCATGATCTTCGCCTCGCTGGTGCAGCTCCCCGTGCCTGATGAATGTGCCGCACTGCGCGCGTGGCACGCCAGGATGCAGGAGCGCCCAAGCGTCCAGGCATGGCGCGCGATCGTCGAGCGTGGCGCTGCGTAGCACGGATCACAAAGAAAAAACCCGACGCTTAAAGTCGGGTTTTTTTCTTGGAGTACGGCGGCAAATCCGACGTGCTTATCGATTATTCGACCTGCGACAGTTTGGCGTCGTCGCAACCGGCAGCACGGCACTCGCGCTCGACAGCCTTGAGAATGACGATACGCGCCTCGGTCTTCTCGTTGGCACAGTCCAGGTAGAGCAGGCCATCGTTGGAACAGGCGCTGTCACGATTTTTGATCCACTGGATTTGAGCGGCTTTCACTTTTTTCTTTTGATCCGGGTTCAGGGCACTCATCGTCTTCTTGTATTGATCATTGATGTCCTGATCCGACTGAACCATTTTCAGCGACGCGCAATAGGTTCTGTCATAGGCGTTTCTAGGGTTATCGCAACTCATCGCAGATGCCGATGCTGATGCCATTGCCAGCAACGCCCCAACCAACAAAGACTTGATCACTGATTTCTCTCCCTGAATGCCCTCTATTGATTAGAGGTCGCGGCGGGAATTTATCATGAGGGTTGTAGAACAATGAAGCAGATCCCCGATCGACCGCGGCGGGACTGCCAGAATATTTGTGCTCGGGCACAACCGCTTGTGCACTTTGCCTTGGGTTTTATCTTTTTCCTGCTAATGCCCATCAGTGGCCGGGTTTAGTAGCCTCCCAAAAAACAAACCCGACATGTTGTGTCGGGTTTGTTTTATTTCATCCGTCGGGCGGTCCTTTCCGATACAGGTGATCACCGAGCCAAGAAGCAGGAAACGTCGCTATCGTTGACTGCCCTGCGCCTGGGGATCTTTCAAGGTATTGCTGCCCTGGTGAACACGTATCGCAAGCTGCTCCAAACCGCTGAGGTCGGTTGGCAGTCTTCCAGCGACCTTGGCCGCCTCGTCCCAGCGGCGCAAACGCAGGCTGTCGGCAAACAGCGGGTCGGCTTCGAAAGCCTTGGCTTCAGGGGTCGTCATCGGTCCGCCCTGCCAGTGAAGGGTTTGCCGGCTGGCCGCACTCAACCCTGCCAGATAGGCCGGTTCGCGCCAGCTCAGGTAACGCTTGGCGTCAACATGCCGCGCCACCAGCCCCGCCAGGCGCTGGGAGAACCCCAAGCCCAGCAGCCAGTTTGCGCCCACTCGCTCGTGGCCGCGACGGCCAAGGCCGGCCATTGAATTTTGCGCCGTCAGCGGCGCACAGAAGTGCCCGACATCGTGGCAGAAAGCGGCCAGCACCAGTTCCTCATCCGCCCCTTCGTCACGTGCCAGCTCGGCGGCCTGGACCATGTGTTCGAGCTGGCTGACCGCCTCGCCGATGTAGTCCGCCTGCGCCTGCTGGCGGCACAGGGCAAACAGCTCGGCCACCGCTTGTTCCGCGCTCATGGGATGCAGGCTTGCGGCATTGGCCCGCGGCCATTCTCCTTCGCCGAGCAAAGCCGCCAGGCTGCGCTCACCCAGGCCCAGGCCGACGCTCATGCCCAGGCCGGTGTGCATCAGCACGGCGCTGACGCCTGCTCCGGCTTGCACTACGCTGAACGGGCCGGGCCCGCGCGAGCCGTATACGCCCTGCCAACGTTCCAGCACTTGCAGCTTGCCGCCGAGGGTGTGCTCGGCCAGCGCCAGCATGAGGTCGTCCACGCCTTCGGCATTGAACGGCGAGGCGTCGCTGCCGTAGTCGTGGGAATCGCCGATGATCAGCTCGCCATGGGGCGTCGGGCTGACCAGCAGGTGGATGCCGTGGGTTTCCAGTTCCGGCTGCTCGCGGCGGATCTGCGTGCGGATGGCCTCGGCTTCCGGCAGATCGGCGAAGGCGCCGTAATGCACGCAACTGAGTCCGGTGAGCACCGCATGTTGCAGGTCCAGCGGCTGTTGCAGGCGGGCGCGCAGCATCTGCAAGCGACACACCGAAGGCTGGAGCGCGGCCAGCGGCTCGGCCAGCAGCGTCTGATAATCGTGTCCGGAGCAGACCACGATGTGCCTGGCGCTTAAACGCCCGGCACTGGTCAGGGCGCTGCCTGGCTCGACGTCTCGCACCAAGGTGGAAAAGTGGAACTGCACACCCAGCGAGCGCAGGTAATCGACGATCTGCGGCAGCGCCTCACGGGAATACAGCTGCTGGTCATCAAGACCGTGCAGGGCGGCGCGGTGGTGGGCGAAACGCCCACCGTACAGCCCATCCAGCGCGGCACCGCGCAGCAACTCGACACGGTAGCCATGCTCGCGGGCGCGGCCGGCGCAGAAGGCTTCGAGCAAGGCTTCCTCGGCTTCGCTGCGGGCGAACAGCAGTGAGCCTTGTTGCTTGAGCTGCAGGCCGGCGGCCTGGCCCAGTTCGGCCCACAAGCTGCGGGATTGGCGGGCCAGGTCGAGCATCACGCCCGGCGCCTGGCCGGTGACCAGGGCCTGGCCGAAGTTGCGGATGGAGGCGCCGAGCGGCGTGTGGCTGCGCTCGAACACGCGCACCTTGAGACCGCGCTTGGCGCCAGCCCAGGCGTGGGCGAGGCCGAGCATGCCGGCGCCGACGATCAACAGATCGCAGTCGTGCTGACTCATGGGGAAACTCCTGGAAAGAAGAAGGCGGCCGCCAACGTAGTCGGCCAGGTCATTTGGCGACTGGCTCGGACTTGCCGTCGTAACGCTTGCGCCATTCGGCAAGGATCTTGTCGCGATTCTCCGAGGCCCAGGCGAAGTCGTTCTTGATCAGGCGCTGCTCGTAGTCGGCGGGCAGTTCCTGGAAGCGCTCGGCGATGCCCGGCTGGGCCAGCACGGCGAAGTTGGCCTTATAGAGGTCCATGGCCTCGCGGCTGGCGGAGAAGTCGGCGAGCTTCTTCGCTGCGTCCAACTGCTCGGTGCCCTTGATGATGCCGGTGGCCTCGATCTCCCAGCCCAGGCCTTCTTTCGGCAGTACGATGTCCAGCGGCGCACCCTTGCGCTTGAGCTGCACAGCCGGGTACTCGAAGGAAATGCCGATGGGGAACTCGCCGGCGGCGGCCAGCTTGCACGGCTTGGAGCCGGAATGGGTGTACTGGCCGATGTTCTGGTGCAGCTTGTCCATGTAGGCCCAGCCCTGTGGTTCGCCGAAGGTCTGCAACCAGGCGCTGACGTCGAGGTAGCCGGTGCCGGACGACGCCGGGTTGGGCATGACGATCTTGCCCTTGTACACCGGGTTGGTCAGGTCTTCCCATTTGGTCGGCTTGGGCAGGCCCTGCTTCTCGGCCTCGATGGTGTTGAAGCAGATGGTCGCGGCCCATACGTCCATGCCGACCCAGGCCGGCGGGTTGGCGGTGTCGCGGTAGTTGGCGCCGATCTTGTCCAGGTTGGCCGGGGCGTAGGCTTCGAGCATGCCCTGCTGCTTGAGCACCGCCAGGCTGGAGCCGGCCAGGCCCCAGACCACGTCGGCCTGAGGGCGATCCTTCTCGGCCAGCAGCTTGGCGGTGACGATGCCGGTGGAGTCGCGCACCCACTTGATCTCGATATCCGGGTGCTGCTTCTCGAAGGCGGCCTTGTAGGCGGCCAGTTGTTCCACTTCGAGGGCGGTGTACACGGTCAGCTCGGTGTTGGCCTGGGCCTGCATGGCGCAAGCGGCGAGCAGGCCGGCGGCCAGAGCGGTACGTTTGAACATGGGAAGCTCCTGGGTTGGCATTGCGTGGCGTTGGTTGTTCGAATTCAGCAGGCCTGCGGGCTCTCGCCCCGGGCCAGGCGCGCGTTGATCGCGTCGATCACCGGCGGCAGTTCGGCGAGGGTGTCGATCAGGTAATGCGGCCGGCTCGGCGCGAACAGCGCGTCGATGCGCGTGCGCTCAGCTTCGCGCTGTGTGGGCGTCAGGGCCTGGTACTGCGCCCAGTCAAGGCCCAGGAAATTGCCGGAGAAGCGCAACGCCACGGTCCACATGCCGGCGCTGCGGCCTTCGAGAATGCCCGGCTCGGTGTCGTCGACCTTGACGCAGGCGGCGACATCGTCGAGACCCAGCGCGATGACATTGGCCAGCGCCTGGGCCGGGCTCGGCCGACCTTTCGGCACCTCGTCGGTGGCCACCACATGATCCGGGCTATAGCCATTGGCGGCGGCCAGTTCGACCACTTTGTCTATCACCTGCCTGGGGTAGCCGGAGCAACTGCCGAGCTTGAGACCGCGTTCGCGCAGGGCGGCGATGCACGCCAGCGCACCGGGAATCAACGCCGAGTGCTCGCCGACCTTGGCGATCTGCAAGGGCATGAAGCGCTCATAAATCGCCGTCACATCTTCATCGCTCGGCAGGCGGCCGAAGCGACGCTGGTAGCGCTCGGCAATCGCCGGCAGGTTGCAGAGGGTGCGAATGTGGTCCCACTTGCCCATGCCCATCGGCCCGCGTGCCTCGTCCAGGCGGATTTCGATGTCGAAACTGGCGAAGGCCTCGACGAAGATGCGGGTCGGCGCGAAGGAGCCGAAATCGACCACGGTGCCGGCCCAGTCGAGAATGGCGGCGTGCAGGCGGTCGGGGTGTTGGTAGTGCATGGCAGTCTCCAGGGTAATCAATGGCCGACGGTCGCGCGCCAGGCTTGGGCCCGACGCAGCAAGCCGCGCGAGGCTCCCGCCAGCAGCAGCGACACCGCAGCCGAGGTGAGCAGAATCAAGGTGGACATGGCAGCGGCGCCGCCGACATTGCCGGCGTCGTCCATGTTCAGCACGGCGATGGCGGCGAGCAGGCTGTCCGGGCTGTAGAGGAAGATCACCGCCGACACCGTGGTCATCGCCGAGACGAACAGGTAACGCAGGATGTCGAGCAACGCCGGCAGGCAGATCGGTAGGGTGACGCGCAGAAAATGGCGCAGCAGCGGCACCTTCAGCGACAGCGCGGCGGCCTCGAACTCGCCATCGAGCTGGCGCAGCGCGGCGCTGGCGGTCAACTGCGCGGTGGTCAGGAAGTGTGCGATGGTGCACGCCACCAGCAGGGTCAGGCTGCCATACAAGCCATGCAGCGGGTTGCCCGGCAGGTTGAAAAAGAACACGTAGCCCAGGCCCAGCACCAACCCCGGCACCGCCATCGGCACGAAGCTGAGCAGGCGCAGGGCCTGGGTCAACGGGCTCTGCCGGGTCTTCTCCAGCAGGTAGGCGCCAGTGAAGGTCAGCAGGCTGCCGAACACGGCCGTGCAACCGGCCAGCAGCAGGCTATTGCGGTACACCTGCCAGCCGCCGGGCAGTTCGGAGAAGGCGTAGTGGTGCAGCGACAGCGACAAGTCGTAAGGCCAGAACTTGACCAGCGACGAGTACACCGCCATGCCAAACACGCCGAGCAGCGCCGCGCAGATCAGCAGCACCACGGCGAGGAAGGCCAGGTCGCGATAGCGCGACGGCTGCGGGTGATAAACCTGGGCACGACCGCTCATGGCCTCGCGCTGACGGCGGCGCAGCCACAAGTCGACGGTGAAGCTCAACAGCGCCGGCAACAGCAGGACCATGCCGATCAGCGCGCCGCGGCCGAACTGCTGTTGCCCGACCACCGCTTTGTAGGCCTCCAGCGCCAACACCTGATAATCGCCGCCGACCACCACCGGCACGCCGAAATCGGTGATGCACAGGGTGAACACCAGGCAGAAGGCCGCGAACACGCCCTGTCGGCTGCCCGGCCAAGTGATGCTGCGAAAGGCTCGCCACGGTGAAGCGCCCATGCTTGAGGCGGCGTCGAACAAGCGCGCATCGGCCAGGGCCAGGGCCGAAAGCAGCACCATCAGCGCATGGGGAAAGGTGTAGATGGCCTCGCCGATGACGATGCCCCAGAACCCATAGATATTGTCCGTGAGCAGATGCCGAAGCACGCCCTGGTTGCCGAACAGGTAGATCAGCGCGATGCCCGGCAGTATCGACGGCGCCAGCAGCGGCAGCAGGGAAATGCCGCGCCACAGGCCTTTGGCCGGCACGCAAGTGCGCTGCAACGCATAGGCAAAGGCGTAGGCCAGCGGCACGACGATAGCGGCCACGGTCAGCGAGACCGTCAGGCTGTTGCCCAGCAGCCAGCGGAAGTTGGCGCTGCCGAACAACTCGGCCGCCGCCGTCAACCCACCGCCCTGCCCCGGCTCGCTGGCGAAGCCGCGCCA
The DNA here is from genome assembly GCF_000802155.2 of Pseudomonas frederiksbergensis. Classification (GTDB taxonomy): domain Bacteria; phylum Pseudomonadota; class Gammaproteobacteria; order Pseudomonadales; family Pseudomonadaceae; genus Aquipseudomonas; species Aquipseudomonas frederiksbergensis_A. Next base: position 1,512 of record NZ_JQGJ02000035.1, on the reverse strand, counting down.
CAGCATGGCCAGCAACGGCAACAACACGGTGAGAATCAGCAGCACCAGCAGCAACCATTGGCCACCGTGGATGAATAGACGGTCGGCCAGGTCGGCCGGCATGCGCCGCGCGCCGGCCTGGGGCTTGCTCAGCAACACCTGTTCCATCAGACGAACACCTGCAAGCTGCGCGGCGGCAGCGCCACCCAAATGTCCGGGGAGCCCAGGCGCGGCATGGCTTCCGGCGCCAGCTCGGCAAGCAGGGTATGACCCGGCAGGGCGTCCAGCTCGAAACTCAGGCGGCAGCGATTGCCGAGGTAGGTGATCTCGCGCATCTGTGCGCTGAACAGGTTGTCTTCGTGCATCAACGGATTGATCACCACCGCTTCGGGGCGGCAGAACAGGCGACCGCGCTCAGCCGGCCGCACCCCGTGCAGACGCAGATTCAGCGCGCCAACCCGGGCATGCTCGCCGTCGCGCTCGTAAGGCAGCCAGTTGCCTTGGCCAACAAACTCGGCGACGAAGGGCGTGGCCGGCGCGCGATAGATCTCCTGAGGCGTGGCGTACTGCTCGACCCGACCGTGGTTGATCACCGCGATGCGGTCGGCCATGAGCATGGCCTCGTCCTGGTTGTGGGTGACCATCACGGTGGTGATGCCCAGGCTCTTCTGCAACCGGCGCAGCTCGCCGCACAGATGTTCGCGCACGCGAGCGTCGAGGGCCGACATCGGTTCGTCCAACAGCAGCAACTTGGGCGACGGCGCCAGGGCGCGGGCCAGGGCCACACGCTGTTGCTGACCGCCGGAGAGCTGGCCGGGATATTTCTGCTCGCTGCCCTTGAGGCCGACCAGTTCGAGCATCTCGGCGACCCGCGCGCGGAGCGTATCGCGGCTATTGCCGGCCAGGCCGTAACCGATGTTCTGCGCCACCGTGAGGTTGGGAAACAGCGCGTAGGATTGGAACAGGATGCCGTAGTCGCGGGCCTGGGGTGGCAGCGTGGAAACATCCCGATCGCCAAAGAAGATGCCGCCGCCATCCTGGCGCTCCAGCCCGGCAATGCAGCGCAGCAAGGTGGTCTTGCCGCAGCCCGAGGGGCCGAGCAGGCACACCAGTTCGCCGGCAGAGACGTCCAGCGACACGCCGTCCAGCGCCTGAAAGGCGCCGAAGGTCTTGTGGATGTCGCGCAGTTGCAAACTGACCGTAGCCATGGCGGAACCTCGTCGGTGGAATACGAGGCTCATCTTGGGCACGGGGTGCTAAGGCTTTATGGCAGTTGGGCAAAAGCTGCCGATAGTGGTATCGGTGGATTTAGGTAGTGTTTCCACATCGAAGGTGGGCGCGAGGCATCTACGAGGTTGCGGATCTGCGTGGTGACCGTGGGCTGGCTGAGGCCGAGCTTCTTCGCCGCCTGGGTGATGCTGCCCAGGCGGGTGACCATGTGGAAGGATTTCAGCTCGGCGAAGGACATGATGGATACGGCTCTCGGTGCGGATCGCCCTAGAAGGAGCGTGAGAAAACATTACAGCTCGGACG
>NZ_JQGJ02000034.1 GCF_000802155.2 Pseudomonas frederiksbergensis | reverse complement strand
TCATTAGGCCACGACTCAGTACCCGAATTTCTTGACGACCATAGAGCATTGGAACCACCTGATCCCATCCCGAACTCAGAAGTGAAACGATGCATCGCCGATGGTAGTGTGGGGTTTCCCCATGTGAGAGTAGGTCATCGTCAAGATTAAATTCCGAAACCCCTATCTGCTGATGCAGGTAGGGGTTTTGTTTTGGCTGTGACAAAAAAGGGTGACCTCAGGGTCACCCTTGTTCATAGCCGGCAATCAAGCCCCCGGTACAGGGCAGCTCAGATCCCCTTCCTTGCATTCAAGATAGATCTTGAACGCTTGAACTCTCGCTTTCGTCAAGCCGGTGATGCAGCCATTGTGGATCATCGGATAGACGCTGCCGCCTTCAACACCGGACGCAGAAAAGCTGCATTCGGCGTCACGAAAACCAATCCAGGCGCGTTGTGCCTTGACCAAAAGCTGCTTGGCCTCGGCATTGTCTTTGAGACGCACCGTGATTTTTTTGTACAAGGTATTCAATTCTTTGTCGGCAGCCTTGCTCTCCTGGGCCGCACATTGGTTCATCGCAGCTTGGGTCATCGCATTGGCGCAATCATCAGCGTTCGCCATGCCGATCAAAAACAGCGGCACCAGGGGCAGCAGCAAGCGGGTGGACATTATCAATCTCCTTGTGGGGTGAAACTGCGGAGGAGTGTACCCAAACAATGCGCCGACACAACTTTCCGGTTGGCCTCGTGGTCTTACAAGCCTACTGTTGAACACAGGAGGTGACCCATGCATTTACCTGATCGTATTGAAAGAAAGATCTTACTGAAGGCGCCCCGTTCGCAGGTTTGGCGCGCTCTGGCCAATGCTGAGATCTTCGGCCAATGGTTTGGTGTGAATCTCAAAGGGAAACGTTTTGTCGCAGGCGTGCGCACTCAAGGGCAGATCACATACCCAGGCTACGAACATTTGGTTTGGGATGTGATGGTGGAGCGTGTCGAGCCCGAGCGGGTGTTTTCGTTTCGATGGCACCCCTACGCTGTCGAGCCGAAGATCGATTACTCCCAGGAGACCGAGACCCGGGTGCAGTTCGAACTTGAAGACATGAATGGCGGCACGTTGCTAAAGGTCGTGGAATCGGGATTCAACGGTATTCCTGAGGCTCGTCGACTCAAGGCGTTCCGCATGGACAGTCGTGGCTGGGATGAGCAAATGGCCAATATCGAAGAGTTCCTGAGCAAGGCTTGAATGGATCCTGAGCCCCCCACGTAAGTCATGGAGTGATCCGATGCCGGGTTGGCTAGGGGTTTTCGGAGGGACTGCTATAGCGAATGTCTTACACGGCTTGGTAGTTATGTCCTCTGTTTCACTTTGGATCCGACGCGTAATCTGGACTCATCCACTGAAGCACAGGGAGTGCTCAGGATCAGGGATGATCGACCTTGCCAGGATGGCTATCGACAGGGAGTCGTAATGGTCTTGGAAAAAACCCGCTTAGGCGGGTTTTTTTTCGTCTGTCCAAAAACTGTCGAGAACACTAAATGGCGAAAAGCTTACACGCCATTGCTGTTTTATCGTCTTTGCCCGCGATCGCGACCGCACTAACCTATGTACAACCGTTGAGTACAGGGAGTGCTCGGGGTCACGGATGATGGGACCAGGCATGGAGTGCCGGACAGGAGTCTAATAGGTCCTCAAAAAAACCCGCCTAGGCGGGTTTTTTTTTGTCTGCAGTAAAGTAGGTCTTCATGCTAGGCGGTGGGCCGACACTCGATCCGAACCATCAGCAGCCAATGCCCGGCCACCTAGGGTACGTTCCGAACCATCAGCAGCCAGTGTCTGGCCACCTAGGGTACGTTCCGAACCATCAGCAGCCAGTGTCTGGCCACCTAGGGTACGTTCCGAACCATCAGCAGCCAGTGTCTGGCCACCTAGGGTGCGTTCCGAACCATCAGCAGCCAGTGTCTGGCCACCTTGGGTACGTTCCGAACCATCAGCAGCCAGTGTCTGGCCACCTTGGGTACGTTCCGAACCATCAGCAGCCAGTGTCTGGCCACCTAGGGTACGTTCCGAACCATCAGCAGCCAGTGCCTGGCCACCTGGGGTACGCTCCGCACCGTCTGCCGCTACGGATTCTTGCTGATCAAGCGCTTGGGTAAAGAATCGGTCTTGTTGCTGGCTTGGCAGGGCGAATGCCATGGTGCTCAGAGCAAAGGCAATAACGGCAATCGAGGAATTGAACATTTTCATGGCTATGACTCCGGTCTTATCAAAGGGGTGAGTGCCGGGTCGTTCAGATGTCGTGATCTGCTGAACCCGTTGCAGCCCGGACGGTTGTCGTGCTGCATGGGTTCAGAATAGGGATGGGTAGCTGGACGTCGTTAGTCGGAAACTGCCATGCGTTTGCCTGATCCTGTTTGCATGCAGGATCAGGCGCTATTGGCCTGCACTGCCATGGCGCGCAGTCGAGCGATGTCCTTGCTGGGCGAGGCGCCAAATAGACGGCTGTACTCACGGCTGAACTGGGAAGGGCTTTCATAGCCCATCTTGTAGCCGATTGACGAAACGTCGCAGTTCTCGGCCAGGAGCAGTCGTCGGGCCTCCTGCAGGCGCAGCTGTTTCTGGTACTGGAGCGGGCTCATGGCGGTCACGGCTTTAAAGCGATGATGCAGGGCCGAAGGGCTGAGATTTATCATTTGCGCCAGGCTATCGATGCTCAACGGCTCGGCGTAATGGCTGTTGAGCCACTCGATGGCGCGGCTGATGCGATGTGTCTGGGTGTCAGGAATGGCAATTTCATGCAGACGCCGACCTTGGGATCCTCGCAATAGCCGATAGAAGATCTCCTGTTGGGCTAAGGGCGCGAGGGTAGCGATGTCGTCTGGGCTGTCGAGCAACCGTATTAAACGCAGCATTGCGTCGAGCAAGGGTTCATCGATGCTATCCAGGAACAATCCGCGATCGGCCCTTTCGGTCGGTACGCCAATGGGGCTGGCATCGGCGATCAACCGACAGATCTGGGCCGGATCAATGTCGAGGCGAATGCATAGGTACGGTTGCTCGGGACTGGCCTCGATCACTTGGCCGGCCAGCGGCAGCGTCACCGATACCACCAGGTAATTGAGCGGGTCATAAACGTAGCGTTCGTCCGCCAGCGTGACCTCTTTGCGCCCTTGGACAATGACGCAGAGCCCCGGTTTATGCACGACGTGCAAGGCTTCGGTGGGCTGGTCGCTGCGAATCAGGTGCAAGGCCTCGATGGCCGTGGAGTGGACGCCATATTCCGGGGCGAAGCGCTTCATCAGGCTCGCCAGTTCGGCGCGACGCAGGTCTACGCGGTTATCGGGCGTGATGGTGATGGACGTGGATACCGACATGCCGATCAATCTCCCTGGCCAATTCAATGGATCGCGCTAGTAAAGCTGATTGCAGCCGCGACGGCCAGAGGCGTTATCGTTACAGGATCGTGCAAATGCGCAGGAGAATCCGGCTAACCGAAGCGCGGAGCGAATCCCTAATCTGGACCTGTCGAAACGCTCCACTCAGGAGCCAACACATCCAGACGAGGAATCCATCATGTCCGATATTCAAAACAAAGTCGTTGTCATCACGGGCGCCAGCAGCGGGATTGGCGAGGCGGCGGCACGCTTGCTGGCAGCCCGGGGAGCTTGCGTTGTGCTCGGCGCCCGGCGCGCGGACCGCTTGCAAACGCTTGTGCAGGAACTTGAGGCCGCCGGCCACCGCGCTGCCTGTAAAGCCGTTGACGTGACCCGTCGCGACGACGTCCAGAGCCTGATCGATTTCGCCGTCGAAAAATACGGCCGGCTCGATGTGATCATCAATAACGCCGGCGTCATGCCCCTCTCCAAGCTCGAGGCCCTGAAAGTCGAGGAATGGGATCGGATGATCGACGTCAACATTCGCGGCGTGCTCCACGGTATCGCCGCAGGCCTGCCACTGATGCAACGCCAGCGCAGCGGTCAATTCATCAACATCGCCTCCATCGGTGCCTACGCTGTCAGCCCGACGGCCGCCGTGTACTGCGCCACGAAGTTCGCCGTGCGGGCCATTTCCGAGGGCCTGCGCCAGGAAGTGGGCGGCGACGTTCGCGTGACCGTGATTTCCCCCGGCGTTACCGAATCGGAACTGGCCGAGAGCATTTCCGATGAAGGCGGGCGCGCCGAGATGCGCGAGTTCCGCAGGATCGCCATCCCCGCCGAGGCCATCGCCCGGGCCATTGCCTACGCCATCGAACAACCGGCCGACGTCGACGTCAGCGAACTGGTCGTGCGGCCGACGGCCAGCCCGTATTGAGACGAACCGGTCCACAGGAGAGCTCCCATGAGAAAGGCATTCGGCAACCAAGACAAATTCGTCGGCCTTTGGGTAACCGCCGATGGCGTGATCCGCCATCGGCTGCTACCGGGCGGTCGGTACGATGAAGCAAGGGGCACTCGAGAGAGCGCTTATCAGGGCGACTACTGGCTTCAGGACGACCATATCGAATATCACGACGATACCGGTTTTACCGCCGACGGGGATTTTCGCGATGGGGTGCTGTACCACGCCGGGATGGTCTTGTATCGCCAGGAGAAATAGCTCAGCCAAGCCAGGCACCTGGCTTTGGTGCCTGGCTGAAACTCACTGCTACACCTTTGCCAACCGTGCCGCAGCTCGCTGAGTGATCTGCGAACGCACCCGGAACGATTCCGCAGAACGTCGGTTGGCCTCTTCCAGTACCTGCGTAGGCGCAGTGTCCGGGCTCCCTGAGGCAAATGGTGGAGCGGGAGCGTATTCAAGCTGTAATTGGACCAGCTCGGCGGTGTCCCGGTCGAACAACTCTGCTGCCAGGGTCAAGGCAAAGTCGATACCCGCCGTGATGCCTCCGCCAGTCAATAGGTTACCGTCGCGTACCACGCGGTCCTTGATGGGTGTCGCGCCCATCGGCTGCAACAGGCTGTGAAAAGCCCAATGGGTGGTGGCGCGCTTGCCTTGCAACAACCCCGCAGCACCCAGTACCAGTGAACCGGTGCACACCGAGGTGATGTACTTGGCGTGGGCTGCCTGGCGCTTGATAAAGGTCAAGGTCTGCTCGTCTTCCATCAGCGGACCCACGCCGCTGCCGCCGGGTACGCAGATTACGTCGAGCTGCGGGCAGTCCTCGAACGTGGTGGTCGGCAGTAAGACCAGCCCGGTGCTGGCGGTCACGGGTGTCAGGTCTTTCCAGATCAGGTGCACTTTCACATCCGGCAGCGAGGCCAGCACGTCATAAGGGCCGGTGAGATCCAGTTGCTGAACCTGTGGGAATAACAGAAAACCGATCTGCAACGTCATGTCGCTTGCTCCTTTGGATAATTGCCCGAGGGGTGGACGGTTTAACTGTAGGCTCGTAGCATCTGGCGTATTCGCCAATAAACCCACGAATCACGCCAATATGCCAAATACCCCGAAATCCGTTCATGTGCTGGCCTTCGCCAATGTGCAGGTGCTGGATGTCACCGGCCCTCTGCAAGTCTTCGCGTCAGCCAACGACCTGGCCCGTGGGCAAGGCTTGCCGGCGCCTTATGCGCCGACTGTCGTCGCTGCCGGTGGCGGGGCGGTGATGTCGTCGGCGGGGTTGGCGCTGATGGCTGAGCCGCTTCCCAATGAAAGCAGCGACACGTTGTTGATCGCTGGCGGTTGGGGCGTATACGAAGCCGCCGAGGATCCGGCCCTGGTGGCCTGGGTCAAGCACCAAGGAATGCGTTCGCGAAGGGTCGCGTCGGTGTGTACCGGCGCGTTCTTGCTGGCCGCCAGTGGCTGGCTGGACGGGCGGCGGGTAGCGACTCACTGGACCCGCTGCGAACAACTCGCCCGGCAACACCCAAAGTTGCAGGTCGAACCCAATCCGATTTTCATCCAGGACGGCCCGATCTGGACGTCGGCCGGTGTCACGGCCGGGATTGACCTTGCGTTGGCCTTGGTGGAAGAAGACCTTGGCCGCACGATGGCCTTGGAGGTCGCGCGGCACTTGGTGGTCTTCCTCAAGCGCCCCGGCGGGCAATCGCAGTTCAGCGCTACCCTGGCGCTACAAAAGCGGGGCGGTCGCTTCGACAGGTTGCATGCCTGGATCGCCGAGAATCTTACGCGGGACCTGGGCTTGTCGAGCCTGGCCGCCGAGGCGGGCATGAGCGAACGCAGTTTTGTCCGCCATTACCGCGCCGAGACGGGCCAGACCCCAGCCCGCGCCGTGGAGCTGATCCGCGTCGAGACCGCCCGCCGCCTGCTTGCAGACAGCGCCGTGCCGGTCAAGCGCGTTGCCCTGCAATGTGGCTTCGGCAGTGAAGAAACCCTGCGCCGCAGTTTCTTGCGAGCCGTGGGCGTGACGCCCCAGGCCTATCGGGAGCGGTTCAACGCTCAAGCAGATCCAGCAACGCCTTGACCGTGGCTTGCGGCGCTTCCTGGGGAATGTTGTGGCCGACGCCAGGCAGTACGCGGCGTTCGTAGAATCCGCTGAAATGCCCTGCATCTTCATCGTCCTCCGGCGGTGGACCCACGCCGTCATCGGCACCGCAGAGGGAAATGCTCGGCACGCTGATCTTCGGTTGCTCCGCGAGTTTTTCCTCCATCCATTCCAGCGTCGGATCCCCGGGGGCGTACATGAACCGGTGGCGATAGGAATGGATCACCACTTCTACAAAGTCCGGATTGTCGAATGACGGCGCGCTCAGCTGGTACAGCTCCTCGCCGCGCTTCCAGGTCGGCGACCATAGCTGCCAGAGCAACTGGCACAGTTCCCGGCGGTTCCGCTTCAAACCTTCAACGCCGCGTGCGGTGTGGAAGTAATACTGATACCAGAGACGATGCTCGGTTTGCGGATCCAGCGGCTCGGTGGAGCAAGGAATGTCCTGCAGATTGTACCCATCGCCAGTGACCAGGCAGCGAACGCGCTCGGGCCACAAGGCGGCCACGATGCACGCGGCACGGCCACCCCAGTCATAGCCGCACAGCGCTGCTTGGGGAATGTCGAGGGTGTCCATCAGGTCCAGCAGGTCCTGGGCCAATGCGGCCTGTTGGCCGGTGCGGGCGATGGCTGGCTCATTGAACCGGGTCGGGCCATAGCCGCGCAGGTACGGCACGATGACCCGATAGCCGCGTTGGGCCAGGACCGGGGCAACTTCGTCGAAGGTGCGCGGGTCGTAGGGAAAACCGTGCAGCAGAACGATCGGGTCGCCGCTGGCGGTGCCGTGTTCTTCGTAGGCGATGCGCAGCAGCGGCGTCACCGCGAAATCGACCTTTGGCGTAGATGTCATGTCGGTCTCCGGCTTGGATCGGTTGAGGTCTGGCGGGCTCCTGGTTCAGGTATTTGGCCCGGTCCGGCGTGAACGTCACGACCATGTTCGTGCTGGAGCAGGTCAGGGTGCGCTCCTGGGTCAGGTCGATGTCCAGGTCTTCGCCGCGCAGGCCCTGCCATTGGGCCAGGTACTTGAGACAACCGAACTTGGCGGTCTTCTTCAGGCTGCGGCTGACCCCGCCTTTCCAGCCCAGCACCGGCAACTCACCGGCCAGACAGCGTTGCGCCAGTTCCGGGAACCTCGCTGCCCGTTCGCGGCCGATTTCCCAGCATTTGATCAAGCCTTTGTCCTGATCGTCCCAAAGTTCGTCGCGAGTCAGCCCTGATCGGAGCTCGGCGGTGATGGAGCGTTTGATATGGGTCATGTCGAATCCTTGAATCGGGTTTTTATCGCGCAGCTCCGCTGCACCCTTGCGTGCATCGATCTTAGGAGAGGGTTGGGGGGCTGGCAACCTACAGCCGGCGAAATGCGTTTAGCTTTGTTGGAATCCAACGTGGCGAGCGAGCAAGCTCCTTCGCCACGGGATCGTCGTCAGTCATAACCGCAGCTCACGGCTGCCAGTGATTTTTCTCCCCACTCAACTTGCGATCCAGGAAGCTCGCCGCGCTGATCAGCGCCAAATGGCTCAATGCCTGGGGCAGGTTGCCGAGGTGATAACCGTGGCTGTCGAATTCCTCGGCGTACAGCCCCAGCGGATTGGCGTAGCGCATCAGTTGTTCGAATTCCAGCTGGGCTTTTTCCACGCGGCCGGCGCGGGCCAGGCATTCGACGTACCAGAATGAGCAGGCGACGAACGAACCTTCGGTGCCGCTGAGACCATCGATGGGGCTGTCGTCGGTGCGGTAGCGATAGACCATGCCGTCGCGCACCAGGTCTTTTTCGATGGCGTCCAGGGTCGACAACCAGCGCGGGTCGCGGGCGCTGACGAAGCGCACCAGCGGCATCAGCAGCATCGATCCGTCGAGGGCGGTGCTGCCCAGGCGCTGGACGAAATGTTGGTGCTCGTCGTTCCAGAAATTCGTCCAGATGTCGTCGTAGATGGCCTGGCGGGTTTCATCCCAACGGGCGAACGGGGCGGGCAGGGAGCGTTTGCTCGCCAGGCGGATGGCGCGGTCCACGGCCACCCAGCACATCAGCCGCGAATGCAGGAAATGCTGCTTGTCGCCGCGCATTTCCCAGATGCCGACATCCTTGTCCTGCCAGATCGTGCACACCTGGTCCACCACATCGACCGTGTGTTTCCAGCCCTGATGGGAGATGGCTTCACCGTATTTGTTGACCAGGTACACCGCGTCCATCAACTCGCCGAAGATGTCCAGTTGCACCTGCTGGTAGGCCAGGTTGCCGATACGCACCGGTCGCGCGTCGCCGAAGCCCTTCAGATGCGTCAGCTCGGTTTCCGGCAACTCAAGCCGACCGTCCAGGCCGTAGAGAATGTTGAGCTTGGTTGGCTGATCGCAGCAGTCGCTGACCCGGCCGCGCAGCCAGCGCATGTAGGCGTTGGCTTCGTCGACAAAGCCCAGGCGCATGAACGCGTAGACGGTGAACGAGGCGTCGCGGATCCAGGTGTAGCGGTAATCCCAATTGCGCTCGCCGCCACGTGATTCCGGCAGGCCGAAGGTGGCGGCGGCGAGGATGGCGCCCTGCTTACGTGACGTCAGCAGTTTCAGCGCCAGCGCCGAGCGGTTGACCATCTCTCGCCAGCGACCGCGGTAGTTGGATTGGCTGATCCAGCCGCGCCAGAACGCCAGGGTTCGCTCCAGGCACAAGGTGCTGGTGTCGTCCACGAGGCGTGGGTCGTCGATGCTGCCCAGCAGGAACTCGGCGGTCTGGCCTTGCGCCAGGGTGAACTCGGCCACTGCCGCCTGGCCGTCGAGCGTCAGGGGCTGGTCGGCGCACAAGCGCAGGCTGGGTTGTTGCGCGGCTTCGAATACGATGTGGTCGCCGTCCTGGCGCGCCGTGGTCGCGGCACGGGAATAATCATGGCGCACCGCGCAACGCATGCGAAACGTCGCGCTGCCGACTGTCATGCGTACCCGGCGCATCAGCACAGGCAGGTCATCCTCGCTGTCGCCGATGGGCAGCAGATCGGTGATCTCTACCACCACGCCGTCGCTCAGCCAGCGGGTCTGCAGGACATTGGTGTCAGGCAGGTAGATTTGCTGGCGACGGGCGTCCGGCAAGTCCGGCGAAAGTTGGAAGATACCGGCGTCAGGAGTGTCCAACAGCGAACAGAAGATCGATGGGCTGTCGAATTCCGGCCAGCAGAAAAAGTCCACGCTGCCACGATCATTGACCAGCGCGGCGGTGCGCATGTCGCCAATAATCCCGTGATTCTCGATGGGGCTTTGCGGTTCGTCATGATCAGCCATTGCCGCGGAACCCCGGATAGAGGCTCATTCCGCCGTCGATGAACAGCGTGGTGCCCACGACATAATCGGACAAGTCCGACGCCAGCCAGACCACCGCATTAGCGACATCTTCCACATCGCCCACACGACCATAGGGGATCAGCTCCAACAGTTTCTGCTCCTTGTCGGCCTCCATGGCCTCCCGATTGATCGCCGTGCGAATGGCGCCGGGTGCAATGCTATTGATGCGGATGCGCTGGTGGCTGGTTTCCTGGGCCAGGGTCTGCATGAGCTGGTCGATACCGCCCTTGGATGCCGCGTAGTTGACGTGGCCGGCCCAAGGTATGCGCTGATGGACTGAGCTCATGTGAATGATCTTGCCAGCGGCGCGGGACACGCCTTGGCGAATGCCCTGGCGGTTGAAGATTCGCAGGGCGGCGCGGGCGCAGAGGAACTGGCCCGTGAGATTGACGCCGATGACGGTGTTCCAGTCGTCCAGGCTCATGTCGACGGTGGCGTCGTCTTTTTGCAGGCCGGAGTTGGCGACCAGAATGTCGAGCGTGCCGAATGCGTCGAGGGTCTGGGCGAACAAGCGTTCGACGTCCTGCTCCTTCGACACGTCGGCGCCGATGGCGATGGCGCGGCCACCGCTGTCGTTGATCTCGCGGGCCAGGTCTTGTGCCGGGCCGGCGCTGGAATGGTAATTGAGGACCACGGCGGCTCCGGCCGCCGCCAGTGCCTTGGCCGAGCCTGCGCCAATGCCGGAGCTGGCACCGGTCACCAAGGCTACTTGTCGGGCGAGGGAAATCTGCATGGGGTAGCACCTTGAGCTGAGGGCCTTACTTGCTGACTGGCGCCACCGGCCGAGAGTTCATTTGCAGCAGGCAGTCTTCACATTTCACCCACAGTTTTGCGCTTTCCCCGGCACGTTCGTTTATGGCAAGTTGCAGGCCCTTGTTGAGGCCGCGTTCCATGGCAAACCCCTATCGTGAATTGTTCACCGCCCCTGGCAGCCGCGGCTTCGTGTTGGCGGGAATGATCGCGCGCATGCCGATCTCCATGACCGGCATTGGCGTGATCACCATGCTGTCGCAGCTCAAGGGCGGCTACGGACTGGCAGGCGCGGTGGCGGCGACGTTTGCCCTGGCGACCGCGTTCTGTGCGCCCCAGGTGTCGCGACTGGTCGACCGTTTTGGCCAGGGGCGGGTGTTGCCGGTGGCGGCCTTGCTGGGTGGCGGGGCGTTGTTGATGTTGCTGTTGTGCACGCGATTGCAGGCGCCCCATTGGACGCTGTTCCTGTTCGCGGCCCTGGCCGGTTGCATGCCCAGTATGTCGGCGATGGTGCGGGCGCGCTGGACCGAGGTGTATCGCGGCCAGCCCCAACTGCGCACCGCGTATGCGCTGGAATCGGTGCTGGACGAGGTCTGCTTCATCGTCGGGCCGCCGCTGTCGGTGGGGTTGTGCGTGGCGGCGTTCCCGGAGGCGGGGCCCCTGGTCTCGGTGCTGCTGCTGGCAATCGGCGTGACGGCATTTGTCCTGCAGCGTGGCACCGAACCACCTGTGCATCCGCACCAGGCGCATCATCAGGGTTCGATCATCCGTTCAATCGATGTGCTTTTGCTGCTGTTGCTGATGGTCGCCATGGGAATCATCGTCGGCGTGGTGGATGTGGTCAGCGTCGCGTTCGCCCAGCATCAGGGGCAACCGGCGGCGGCGAGCATCGTGCTGTCGGTCTATGCCATCGGCTCGTGCCTGGCCGGACTGGCGTTCGGTGCGCTGCGCTCGAAATTGCCGTTGCCGCGGCTGTTCCTGTACGGCGGGGTGGCGACGGCGATTACCACGCTGCCGTTGCTGTTGGCGAGCAATATCCTCGGCTTGTCCCTGGCCGTGTTCGTCGCCGGGCTGTTCTTCGCGCCGACCCTGATTGTCGCCATGGCCTTGGTGGAGCGCATCGTGCCCCCGGCCCGGTTGACCGAAGGCCTGACCTGGCTGGTCACCGGCCTGAGCATCGGCGTGGTGATCGGCGCGGCCGGTTCGGGGTGGCTGGTGGATACGTTTGGCGCGCGCAGTGGGTTCTGGCTGGCGATTGCGGCCGGGGCGGTGGTGCTGGCGGCGGCGGTGCAGAGCTACCGGCAGCAAAAGTGAACGCGCAGTCCTGGCTTCACCAACCCCGCCCCGAGTTCACCCAGAAATTCACCGACAGCGAGGTGGACACCGACTCCACCTGGTGAAACCAACCCTCCGGCAAAAACAGCAAATCCCCCGCCTCAAGGGTCACCCGCATGAAGGTCACGTCCCGGGCCTTGGGGAAACGGTCGTAGTCCGGCGCGTCCGGATTGAAGTCGCAGCCGTCCAGCCCGCCTTGGGGCGCGGTCGACCAGGTGCCCAGGGCCTCGCGGTGATGGGGCGCGGCGAGGGTGAAGGTTTTCTGGCCCCAGACCTGGGCGAACAGGTTGTCGGTGTCGTCGCGGTGCAAGGGTGTGAGGGTGCCCTTGGGGCCGATCCAGATGCGCGGCGCAATGAACAGCGCAGGATCGAAGTAGGGTGGGTATTTGATCAGCTCCATTAATCGCGCCGGCAAGATATTGTTGCCCATGTAGGCCGGTGGTTCGCCGTCGGCACGCTTGGGCGCCGGGTTGTCGAGGGAGGCGATGAAGTCCGCCATGGAGGTGGAGCGGAAGTCCCGCTCGGTGGAGAAGGTTTTCTTCACGTAATCGCCATGGCGTGTGATGCCTTGCAGCTCGGCGAAATGCTCCAGGGTTTCTTCGCGGCTGAGCTTGAACAACGGCCAATCCTGCAGCGCATCGCTGATGACCACCGGAATCCCATGGGGCAGATAACGCGCCTGGAACGCTTGCACCGACAGCTCGCTGCGCGGCCGACGCTCCACGCTGCGTTGGGTGGGCAGGCTGGCGGTGAGGGTTTCGCTGAAGCGCGACGGGGTGGGGTAGCGCTTGTTCATGTCGACCTTTTCCACCGGGCGACTGCCATGGCGCGCATGGTCGATGATCTGCGGCAGCAAGGTCGCCAGCCCCATGTTGCCGCCAATCTTCAAACGACCGCTGGCGAACAGTTCCTCGACATTGGCCTGGCCGGCCATGATCCCGAGAAAATCCTTTTCCGCCACTTCAATGGTGACGTCGGGGCTGGCGTGGCGGCCGGCCTGGGTGTGGCTGCTGGCCTTGACCTCGGACCAGAACGCCTGGTGCGGGCCGAACACGAATTGGAAAACGCCTTCGATACCAACGGCGCCGGCATTGGCGAACAGCTTGCCCAGAATGGTTTGCAGGTCCACGGCGGTCACTCTTGCGGTTTTTGGTCTAGCAGGTAACGAGGGCCGTGACCGGAAATTTAGCCCTCGCCGCCGGCCGTCGCCCTAGCGTGTCGCGACGATGAAAATCCTTGGAAACGGCAGCAGGACCGAACCATCGTCCAGGGTCGGATAGGCCTGTTCGATGGCCTTGAGATACTGCTCCAGGTATTGCTCGCGCTGTGCTGCGTCCAGCGGTTCGAGGAACGGACGCAAGCCGCTGCCCTTGAACCATTCGACGATACCCGAAGCGCCGCCGGCCAGTGGATGATGATAAGTGGTGCGCCACACATCGACCCGGCTGCAATGGGGTTTGAGGATCGAATAATAGGTGCTGGCGTCCTCTACCTCGGTCCGCGAATCAGCCGCCCCGGCCAGTTGGCTTGCCCAGGGGCCATCGGCGGCGATGTCCCGCATCAAGCGATGGGACGGCTGGTGCAGCGTATCGGGCATCTGGATCGCCAGGCTGCCACCCGGCGCGAGTTTGTCCACCAGCGACGGCAGCAAGGTGGCGTGGTCTGGCAGCCATTGCAGTACGGCGTTGGCGAAGATCACGTCGAAGGGGCCGCTTTCGTGCCATCGGCCAATGTCTGCGGTGGCAAATGTCACGTTGGGCAAGCGCTTGCGGGCGGCTTCGACCATGTCGGCGGAACTGTCCAGGCCACGCACCGTTGCGTCGGGGAAGTGGTGCACCAACAGTTCGGTGGAGTTGCCGGGGCCGCAGCCCAGGTCGATCACTTGCCGCGCCTGCATCGGCGGGATCGCCGCCAGCAGATCCCGGGACGGGCGGGTGCGCTCCTCTTCGAAAGCGACATATTGTTGGGCGGACCAGCTCATTGTGTTCTCCTTGAGGGCGGACCAAAGCCATGGGGCGTGAAGTATAAGGTGCATCCGGGGCAGAGGCCGGTGACTAATTCTTCGCAGCCTGGCCTCGTTATTCTTTTTATACAAACGATCGGAGAAAACCGCAGTGACCCAACTGACCCTGCTGTGCCTGCCGTATTCCGGCGCCAGCGCGATGGTGTACAGCCGTTGGCGGCGCAAGGTGCCACAGTGGCTGACGGTGCAGCCCGTGGAATTGCCGGGGCGCGGGGCACGTTTCGCCGAACCGCTGCACACCGACATGGGGCCATTGGCCAGGCAACTGGCGCGCGAATTGTACCCGACGCTCAAGGCTCCGTACGCGGTGTTCGGTCACAGCCTGGGTGCGCTGCTGGCCTGCGAGATCGCCCATGCCCTGCGCGAGCTGGGCTGCCCGGAACCGGTGGCGCTGTTCGCCTCCGGCACTGCGGCGCCAACGATGCGCGCCGACTATGATCGCGGCTTCGCCGAGCCGAAAACCGATGCCGAACTGATCGATCAACTGCGCACCCTCAACGGCACCAGCGAAGAAGTGTTGGCCAACGCAGAGTTGATGGCCCTGACCTTGCCCGTGCTGCGGGCAGACTTCCTGCTTTGCGGGCGCTATCAGCCACGGCTTCGGCCTGTGCTCAACTGCCCCGTGCATGTGCTCGGCGGCACTGCGGACAAGGCCACCACCGAACAGTTGATTGGCTGGAGCCGGGAAACCTGCGGCAGCTTTTCGGTGGACATGTTGGCCGGTGGGCACTTTTTCATCCATGAACACGAAGCCCGGGTGCTGCGGCTGATCAAAGATCAATTGAGCGTGCACCATCGGCGGCATGGGTTGGCCATCAGCGCCTAGCCCATTCAATACCTTTTTTTGTGGCGAGGCGGGAGCAAGCTCCCTCGCCACGGGTTTGTTCCCTCTCGATAGTGATTCCCAATCGCTAATTTTTCCGGTTTGCATTCGTTTCATAGGGACGACATGCCTTTGTGCCTTGTGCCCACTGATTCCGGATACCCAGAAATGAATGCTGAAAACGCCTTGAAACTTGCTCGCCGGTTTATCGGGTTGCCTTTGGACAAGCGCCAGATGTTCCTGGCAGCGCTGGACAAGGAGGGCGTGGATTTCAGCAGCTTTCCCATTCCCCAAGGCGTCGAAGCCGAGGATCGCCAGGCGCTGTCCTATGCCCAGCGGCGCATGTGGTTTCTCTGGCAATTGGACCCGGAAAGTGGCGCCTACAACCTGCCGGGGGCGGTGCGGCTTAGAGGCGTATTGAGCCTGTCGGCGCTGGAACAGGCTTTCGCCAGCCTGGTGGCGCGGCATGAAACCCTGCGCACGGTGTTCCAGTGCCAGGCCGACGACAGCCTCTTGCAAGTGCCCACTGATGCGCCGCTGGTGATCGAACAACAGGACCTCAGCGGCTTGCCGGCAGACGATCGCGAGCAAGCGGTGCGCCAGGCTGCGCAAGCACAATCGATGCGGCCATTCGATTTGTCCTGCGGCCCCTTGCTGCGGGTCGAGCTGCTCAAGCTCGATGCACAGGAACACGTGCTGCTGCTGACCTTGCACCACATCGTCTCCGATGGCTGGTCGATGAACGTGCTGATCGAAGAATTCATCCGCTGCTACGACGCCCATGAAGCCGGCATGCCGCCGCAACTGGCCGACTTGCCGATCCAATACAGCGACTATGCGCTGTGGCAGCGCCGTTGGCTGGAGGCCGGCGAGCAGGCGCGGCAACTGGCGTACTGGCAGGCGCAGTTGGGCGATGAGCATCCGGTGTTGGAGTTGCCGACCGACCACTCGCGCCCGGCCATGCCCAGCTATCGCGGCAGCCGCTATGAATTTGCCATCGAGCCGGGGTTGGCGGAGCAACTGCGCAGCGCCGCCCAGCAGCATGGCGTCACGCTGTTCATGCTGCTGCTCGGCGCGTTCGACGTGCTGTTGCATCGCTACAGCGGGCAATCCGACATTCGTGTCGGCGTGCCGATTGCCAACCGCAACCGGGATGAAATCGAAGGCCTGATCGGTTTCTTCGTCAACACCCAAGTGCTGCGTACCGAACTGGATGGCCAGACCCGGGTCGACGAGTTGCTGCGCCGGGTCAAGGAGACCGCGCTCGGTGCCCAGGCCCATCAGGACTTGCCCTTCGAACGCCTGGTCGAGGCATTGAAGCTCGAACGCAGCCTCAGCCATACGCCGCTGTTCCAAGTGATGTACAACCATCAACCCCACGTGGCGGACGTCACCACGATCCGAACGGCGTCCGGCCTGGAACTGGGGATGATCGAGTGGCAGGCGCGCACCACCCAGTTCGACTTGACCCTCGACACCTATGAAAAAGCCGGCACGTTGCACGCCGCGCTGACTTACGCCGACGATCTGTTCGAAGCGCCGACCATCGCGCGCATGGCGCGGCATTGGCTGCGATTGCTCACCGCGATGATTGCCGATCCGTCCCGGCGTGTCGGCGAGCTGCCGCTGCTTGATGCCGACGAGCATGCCACGTTGGTGCAGGGCTGGAATGCCACGGCTCAACGCTACCCGACCGAGCTGTGCCTGCATCAACTGATCGAAGCCCAGGTGGCGCGCACCCCGGACGCCCCGGCGTTGGTGTTTGGCGAACAAAGCCTGAGTTATGCAGCGCTCGATGCCCGCGCCAACCGCCTGGCTCACTTGCTGCGGGGGCGCGGTGTGCGAGCGGACAGCCTGGTGGGCATCTGCATTGAGCGTTCGGTGGAGATGGTGGTCGGCCTGCTGGCGATCCACAAGGCCGGCGGCGCCTACGTGCCGCTGGACCCGGAGTACCCGCAGGATCGCCTGGCCTACATGATCGAGGACAGCGGCATCGGCTTGCTGCTGACCCAGCGTTCGCTGTCGGCGGGGCTGCCGACCGAGGGAATCGAGGTCATCGCGCTCGACCAACCGGACGGTTGGCTCGACGGTTACCGCGACAGTCGCCTCGATGTGATGATCGACCCGCTGAACCTCGCCTATGTCATCTACACCTCAGGCTCGACCGGCAAACCCAAGGGCGCCGGCAACAGCCACGCCGCACTGGTCAATCGCCTGTGCTGGATGCAACAAGCGTATGGCCTGGACGGCAGCGACGCGGTGTTGCAGAAAACCCCGTTCAGTTTCGACGTGTCGGTGTGGGAATTTTTCTGGCCGCTGATGACCGGGGCGCGACTGGTGGTGGCTGCGCCGGGCGCCCATCGTGATCCGCGACAACTGATCGACACCATCAACCGTCATGGCATCAGCACGCTGCACTTCGTGCCGTCGATGCTGCAAGCGTTCATCCATGAGCCGGGCGTGAACACCTGCGAAGGCCTCAAGCGCATCGTCTGCAGCGGTGAAGCGTTGCCGCTGGATGCGCAGCAGCACGTCTTTGCCACACTGCCAAACGCCGCGCTCTATAACCTGTACGGTCCGACCGAAGCGGCCATCGACGTAACCCATTGGACGTGCGTTGACGAAGGCGCCGATTGCGTGCCGATCGGCCAGCCCATCGCCAACCTGCGCACCCATGTGCTCGACGCCGATCTGTCGCCGGTGCCGTGGGGCGTGGCGGGCGAGTTGTACTTGGGCGGGGCGGGGCTGGCGCGCAGTTATCACCGGCGTCCGGCGCTGACCGCCGAGCGTTTCGTGCCGTGCCCATTCCATGACGGCGCACGCCTGTACCGCACCGGCGACCGCGTGCGCCAGCGCGCCGACGGCGTGATCGAATACCTTGGTCGCCTCGACCATCAGGTCAAGCTGCGCGGCCTGCGCATCGAGCTCGGCGAAATCGAAACTCGCCTCGTGCAGCATCCGCTGGTGCGCGAGGCCGTGGTGCTGGTGCAGGACGGCAAGCATCTGGTGGGCTACCTGGTGCTGGAAAACGGCGACGCGCACGAGCAGTGGCCACAGGACGTCAAGGCCTGGCTGCTGGCCGGCCTGCCGGAATACATGGTGCCGACCTACCTGATGCCATTGGCCAGCCTGCCGGTGACCGCCAACGGCAAGCTCGATCGCAAGGCCCTGCCACAACCAGACGCCGCGCCCCGGCAAGCGTTCGTCGCTCCGCAAGATGCACTGCAAACCGCCTTGGCGGAAATCTGGCAGGACGTGCTCGGGGTAGAGCGCGTCGGCCTCGAAGACAATTTCTTCGAACTGGGCGGCGACTCGATTATTTCCATTCAAGTGGTGAGCCGCGCGCGGCAGGCCGGTATTCGTATCCACCCCCGCGACCTGTTCCAATACCAGACCGTGCGCAGCCTGGCGCTGGTCGCCCGCCACGACAACCACAGTG
Organism: Pseudomonas frederiksbergensis; assembly: GCF_000802155.2. GTDB lineage: Bacteria > Pseudomonadota > Gammaproteobacteria > Pseudomonadales > Pseudomonadaceae > Aquipseudomonas > Aquipseudomonas frederiksbergensis_A. Next base: position 6,733 of record NZ_JQGJ02000034.1, on the reverse strand, counting down.
TCCTGGACCAAGGGCTGGTCACTGGCGATGCCGTGCTCGGGCCGATCCAGCAGCAGTTTTTCGCCCAGGCGATGCAGGCCCGCGAGCACTGGAACCAATCGCTGTTGCTGAGTCCACGCGAACCGCTGGATGCACAACGGCTCGACGCGGCTTTGACCTGCGTCATCAACCACCATGACGCCTTGCGGCTGCGCTTTGTCGAAGACTCCGGCGCTTGGCGGCAGAGCCATGGGCCGCTGTTGCAAAGCGCCGACCTGTGGCAACGCGATGCCCGATCCGCCGAGCAGTTGGACGCGCTGTGCGATGAGGCGCAGCGTAGCCTGGACCTGCGAGACGGGCCGCTGGTGCGCGCCATGCTGGTGAACCTGGCCGACGGCAGCCAGCGACTGGCGCTGGTCATCCATCACCTGGTGGTGGATGGCGTGTCGTGGCGACTGTTGCTGGAAGATCTGCAGCAGGCCTACGAACAACTGGCGGCGGGGGGCGGCGTTACGTTGCCGGCCAAGACCAGCGCCTTCAAGAGTTGGACTGCGCGGCTGATGGCCGAAGCATCGCGCTTCGACGACCAGTCGACCTATTGGAAAGCCCAGCACGAGGGCGCGCGGGACCTGCCATGCGAACGCCCGCAGGGCAGCCTGACGAACGTCCACGGCGCGAAGATCGAATGGCGCCTGGAGGCTGGCCTGACCCGGCAACTGCTGCAACAGGCACCCGCCGCCTATCGCACCCAGGTCAACGATCTGCTGCTCACCGCGCTGGCCCGCACCATCAGCCGCTGGAGCGGGCAACCGGGCACGCTGGTCGAACTCGAAGGCCATGGCCGCGAAGCGCTGTTCGACGACATCGACCTGACCCGCACGGTGGGCTGGCTGACCAGCCTGTTCCCGGTGAACCTCACCGCCACTGATGACATCGGCGGCTCGATCAAGACCATCAAGGAGCAACTGCGCAACGTCCCGGACAAGGGCCTGGGCTACGGCGTGCTGCGTCATCTGGCGGCGCCGTCGGTGCAAGCGCAATGGACAGACCTGGCGCCTGCGCGCATCACTTTCAATTACCTCGGCCAGTTCGACCGCCAGTTCGATGAAGCGGCGCTCTTCGTGCCGTCCGGCGAAGGCAGTGGCGTTGCCCAGGACCCGACGGCACCACTGGCCAACTGGCTGACCGTGGAAGGCCAGGTCTATGGTGGCGAGCTGACGATGAGCTGGGGCTTCAGCCGTGAAATGTTCGACAGCGCGACGGTGCAGCAACTGGTCGATCAATACGCCGTCGAGCTCAAGGCGCTGATCGACCATTGCGTCAACCTGGCTGAACCGCAAGCCACGCCGTCGGATTTCCCACTCGCGCGGATCACCCAGTCGCAACTCGACCATCTGCCGCTGCCGGCCGGTCAGTTGGACGATGTCTACCCGCTGTCGCCGATGCAGCAGGGCTTGTTGTTCCACACCTTGTACGAGCAGGCGGCGGGTGAATACGTCAACCAGTTGCGGGTGGACGTGCAAGGCCTGGATGCCGAGCGATTCCGTGCGGCGTGGCAGGCCACCGTCGCGGCGCAGGACATTTTGCGCAGCGGCTTCGTCTGGCAGGGAGAGCTGTCACAACCGCTGCAGATCGTCCACAAGCAGGTGCAGTTGCCGTTCACGGTGCTGGACTGGCGCGAGCATGCCGAACCGGCCCAGGCCCTCGCCGCGCTGGCCGACGCCGAGCGCGCGCAAGGTTTCGACTTGAGCCAGGCGCCGCTGTTGCGCCTGGTGCTGGTGCGGACCGGCGTCGAACAATGGCATCTGATCTACACCCATCACCACATCCTGATGGACGGCTGGAGCAATTCGCAGTTGCTCGGCGAGGTGATGCAGCGCTACAACGGCCGCGCGCCGGCCCGCACGGGTGGGCGTTATCGCGACTACATCGCTTGGCTGCAACGCCAGGATGGCCAGCTCAGCCAGGACTTCTGGCGCGCACAGTTGGCCCCGTTGCAGGAGCCGACCCGACTCGCCGGTGCGGCCTCGGGCGGCGGCGAGAGCGGCCACGGCGATCATTTCCTGACCCTCGACGCGCCGCGTACCCAAGCACTGGAAGCGTTCGCCCGCCAGCAGAAAATCACCGTGAACACGCTGGTGCAAGCGGCTTGGCTGCTGTTGCTGCAGCGCTATACCGGTCACCAGACCGTGGCGTTTGGCGCGACGGTGGCCGGTCGGCCGGCGGATCTGCCGGGCATCGAGCAGCAGGTCGGCCTGTTCATCAACACCTTGCCGGTCATTGGCAGCCCACGTCCGGACCAAACGGTCGGCCATTGGTTGCAAGCAGTACAGGCACAGAACCTGGGCCTGCGGGACTTCGAGCACACGCCGTTGGCGGATATCCAGCGTTGGGCCGGGCAGGGCGGCGAGGCGCTGTTCGACAACCTCCTGGTGTTCGAGAACTACCCGATTGCCCAGGCCTTGCAGCAAGGCATCGGCAGCGGCGTCACGTTCGGCGACGTTGCCAACCGTGAGCAAGCGCATTACGCCCTGAGCGTCGCGGTCACCCTCGGTGAACAATTGGCGCTGCACTACAGCTACGAGCGCCGGCAGTTCGCCGACGAAATGATTGATCACATCAGTGCCCATCTGCTGCACCTGCTCGAGCAATTCAGCCAGGACGCCGGACGCAACCTGGGCGAAATCGCCCTGGCCAGCGGTGCCGAACACGCTCGGCAACACGTCGAGAACCACCCGCAGCCGTACCCGGTGGACATCGCCGTACACCAGCGGATCGCCGCGCTGGCGGTCGAGCGCCCGCAGCGCACGGCGGTGATTTTCAATGGCCGACATTTCAGCTACGGCGAGATCGACCGGCGCGCCAACCAACTGGCCCACGTCTTGATCAGCCGCGGCGTCGGCCCGGAAACCCGCGTGGGCGTGGCCCTGCCGCGCAGCGAAGGGGTGATCGTCACACTCTTGGCGGTGCTCAAGGCCGGCGGTGCCTACGTGCCGTTGGACGTCAGCTATCCCCGTGAACGCCTGGCGTACTTGATGAACGACGCTGGGCTGGCGCTGCTGATCAGCGACTCTTCGGTGTCGGCCCAGTTGCCTGTGGATGAATCGTTGCCGCTGCTGGAGCTGGACCGTGTCGATCTGCGCGAGTTGCCGGTCAGTGCGCCAAACATTCAACTCGACCCGCACAATCTCGCCTACGTCATCTACACCTCCGGCTCCACCGGCAACCCCAAGGGCGTGAGCGTGGCCCACGGTCCGCTGGCGATGCACTGCCAGGCCATTGGCGAGCGTTATGAAATGCGCGACAGCGATTGCGAATTCCATTTCATGTCGTTCGCTTTCGACGGCGCCCATGAGCGCTGGCTCACCAGCCTGACCCACGGTGCGTCGCTGCTGATTCGTGACGACAGCCTGTGGACCCCGGAACAAACCTACAACGCCATGCACGAGCACGGCGTGACGGTGGTGGCGTTCCCGCCCGTTTACTTGCAACAACTGGCCGAGCACGCCGAGCGCGAAGGCAACCCGCCGAAGGTGCGCATCTATTGCTTCGGCGGCGACGCGGTGCCCAACGCCAGTTTCGAACGGGTCAAGCGCGCCTTGCGTCCCGAGTACATCATCAACGGTTATGGCCCGACCGAAACCGTGGTCACGCCGCTGATCTGGAAGGCCGGTCGCGAGGTGTCTTGTGACGCTGCCTACGCCCCCATCGGCAGCCGCATCGGTGACCGCAGCGCCTACGTGCTCGATGCCGACCTGAACCTGTTGCCCCAAGGCATGGCCGGTGAGCTGTACCTGGGCGGTATGGGATTGGCTCGCGGTTACTTGAACCGGCCGGGGCTGACCGCCGAGCGCTTTGTCGCCGACCCGTTCAGCGCTGGCGGCTTGCTGTATCGCACCGGGGACCTGGTGCGCCAGCGCGTCGACGGCACTTTCGATTACCTGGATCGCATCGACAACCAAGTGAAGATCCGCGGCTTCCGCATCGAACTGGGCGAGATCGAAGCCAGCCTGCAAGCCCTCGATGGCGTGCGCGAAGCGGTGGTCGTGGCCCAGGAAGGCACCGTCGGCAGCGGCAAGCGTCTGGTGGCCTATGTGGTGGCCGCGGAACCTGCCCGCGAAGATTTCGCCGAGCACTTGCGCGAGCAACTCAAGGCGACATTGCCGGCGCACATGGTCCCGGCTTATCTGATGCTGCTCGAACGCCTGCCGCTGACCCCCAACGGCAAGCTCGACCGCAAGAACCTGCCCAAGCCTGACGCCAACCAATCGCAACACGCCTACCTGGCGCCGCGCAATGCGCTGGAACAGCAACTCGCGTCGATCTGGCAGGACGTGCTCAAGCTTGAACGTGTCGGCCTGCGGGATAATTTCTTCGAGTTGGGTGGCGATTCCATCGTCTCGATCCAGGTGGTCAGCCGCGCCCGCCATGCCGGCATGCATTTCACGCCCAAGGACCTGTTCCAGTACCAGACTCTGGAAATGCTCGCGCCCATGGTTCGCCAGGGTGAAGCCGCCCAAGTCATCGATCAGGGGCCGGTGACGGGCGAAATGGCGCTGTTGCCGGTGCAGCGTGTGTTCTTCGAACAGGCGATACCGCAGCGTCATCACTGGAACCAGGCGGTGATGCTCAAGCCGACCCACCGCCTGGACGCATCGATTCTGAACCAGGCGTTGAAGGCGCTGTTGCAACATCACGATGGCCTGCGCTTGTGCTTCACGGAGCAGAACGACGGCTGGAGGGCGATTTACCGTCCTGCGGACACTCAATGCAAGGACCTGCTCTGGGCCGTGGACGCGCCTGATGCGCAGGTCTTGCAGAGTATCGCCAACGAGGCCCAGCGCAGTCTGGACCTGCAAGAGGGCCCCTTGCTGCGGGCTGTCCTGGCGGCGCTGGGCGATGGCAGCCAGCGTTTGTTGCTGGCGGTGCATCACTTGGTGGTCGATGGCGTGTCGTGGCGGATCCTGTTCGAGGACCTGCAAAGTGCCTACCGACAGTTGTCCAGCGGTGCGGCGGTGCAATTGCCGCTGAAAACCACCTCGGCGCAGGTCTGGGCCGAGCGCCTGCAAGCGCATGCCCGCAGCAACCGGTTGCAGCAGGAACTGGCGTTCTGGCAGGCCCGGCTCGAAGACGTCGATGCCTCGTTGCCAATGGATAACCCCGCAGGCGGCCAGCAGAACCGTCTGGCGGTGACCGTGCGTACGCGACTCGATGCCGCGTTGACCCGGCAACTGCTGCAAGACGCGCCCAAGGCCTATCGGACCCAGGTCAACGACTTGCTGCTCACGGCACTGGCGCGGGTGATGGTGCGCTGGACGGGCAACGACAGTGCGCTGATCCAGCTCGAAGGCCATGGTCGCGAAGCCTTGTTCGACGACGTCGACCTGACCCGCACCGTTGGCTGGTTCACCAGCCTCTATCCGGCCCGGCTCACGCCACGGGCGGACCTGGGGGATTGCCTCAAGCAAATCAAGGAGCAACTGCGGGCGATCCCCGACAAAGGCCTGGGCTTTGGTGCCTTGGCTTATCTGGCGGATGACGCGACGCGGGCCCTCCTGGCCGGTTTGCCAACGCCCAGCCTGACCTTCAATTACCTGGGCCAGTTCGACGCCAGCTTCAACGAAGCCGAGGGCGCCCTGTTCATCCCGGCCGACGAAGCCGCTGGCGATGAGCTGGACGCCGAAGCACCGCTGTCCAATGCGCTGGCCTTGAACGGCCAGGTGTTCGGCGGCGAACTGAACCTGGGCTGGACCTTCAGCCGCGAGCAGTTCAACGAATCCACCATCCAGGCGCTGGCCGACGATTATGCGCTGGAGTTGCAGCGGCTCATCGAGCATTGCTGCCGGGGCGAGCACAGCGGCGTAACACCGTCGGACTTCCCTCTGGCGAGCCTGAGCCAGCCACAACTGGATGGGCTGCCGATGCCGCCCGCGCAGATCGTCGACCTGTATCCGTTATCACCGATGCAACAAGGCATGCTGTTCCATGGCGTGTACGGTGACGCGAGCGGCGACTACATCAACCAACTGCGCCTGGACATCGAGGGGCTGGACCCGGAACGCTTCCGCCAGGCTTGGCAAGCGGCGGTCGATGCCCACGACATCCTGCGCACGCGGTTTGTCTGGCAGGGAGATTTGCCGGCGCCGGTGCAGGTGGTCAGCAAGTACCTGGAGCTGCCTTACAGCCTGCACGATCTGAGCGATGATCCACTGCATGACCAGACCGTACAGGCCCTGGCCGATGCCGAGCGCCAACACCTTCATCTGAGCGCGCCGGCCCTGGTGCGGTTGATGATCGTGCGCCTCGATGAGCGGCGTTATCACCTGATCTACAGCCATCATCACATCCTCATGGACGGCTGGAGCAATTCACAGCTGCTCGGCGAAGTGCTGCAACGCTACAGCGGTCAATCCATGGCCGTGTCCGGCGGCCGTTATCGGGACTACATCGCCTGGCTGCAACGCCAGGACGCGGCGGCCAGCGAGGCGTTCTGGAAGCCTGCGCTAGAACGCCTCGAAGCACCCACGCGGCTGGCCGATGCGGTTGGCAAGCCGACGGACGCCGGTGTTGGTTATGGCGATCATATGCAGGTGCTGGACGAGTCGCTGACCCGGCGCCTGGAAGCCTTCGCTCGCTCCTCGAAAGTCACGGTGAACACGCTGGTGCAAGCCGCTTGGCTGCTGCTGTTGCAGCGCTACACCGGCAAAGCCACCGTGGCGTTTGGTGCAACGGTCGCCGGTCGCCCAGCGGATCT
>NZ_JQGJ02000033.1 GCF_000802155.2 Pseudomonas frederiksbergensis | reverse complement strand
GCCTGCCATAAAATCTGCGATAGCTCATGTTAAATTTGCGCAGTTATTTTTGAGCCGCAGCACTAGAATAGCCCCACCTTAGTTGAGCCAGAGCTGTTTATGCCCGATCCGTCAGACGTTGATAGGTTGTCAGATCTACCTTTGAGCGATCTGGTAGCGTGTCATGAGTGTGACCTGCTGATGCGCAAGCCTCAGTTGGCACATGGTGAAAAGGCCGAATGCCCGCGCTGTGGATATGAGCTCTACGCCCACCGGCACAACGTAATTGATCGCAGTCTTGCCTTGGTGATTGCCGCTCTGCTGTTGTTCATTCCCGCGAACTTCTTACCCATCATGCAGCTTAATCTGCTTGGGCAATCCTCCCAAGACACCGTTTGGAGTGGCGTGGTCGGTTTGTTCGATACGGGGATGCAAGGTGTGTCGGTGGTGGTTTTCCTGTGCAGCATGGGCATTCCGCTGCTCAAGTTGCTTTGCCAGTTGGTTGTACTGCTGACCATTCGCTGGAACATCGGAAGAAGTTACGGCTTGTTGTTGTATCGCATTTATCACCATCTAAGGGATTGGGGAATGCTCGAGGTTTATCTCATGGGCGTGCTGGTTGCCATCGTCAAGCTTGCAGATATGGCGGCGATTACCGTGGGGCTGGGCCTGGTGTGCTTTGTCAGCCTGTTGCTGATTCAGGTCTGGCTGGAAGTGGTGATGTCACCGCACCAGATCTGGCAGGCGCTATCGGAAGAAGATGCCCATGCGAGCAATTGATGCGGGCATTCTGGTCTGTACCGAATGCCATGAGTTGAATCGACACGACGCCGACGCCGAGACGCAAACCTGCACTCGCTGCGGCGCTCGAATTCACCCTCGTCGTCCGAACAGTTTGACGAGGACCTGGGCATTGTTGATTACGGCGGCAATTATCTATATCCCTGCCAACGTCCTGCCGATCATGACCATCAACTCGTTAGGCCAGGGCGCGCCAAGCACCATCATGGCGGGTGTGATCGAGTTGGTTCAGCACGGCATGATTCCCATTGCGGCGGTGGTATTCATCGCCAGTATCGTAGTGCCCACCTTCAAGTTGGTCGGTATTGCGTTGTTGTTATTGTCCGTGCAACGTCACCAACCCATGTCGGCGCGTCAGCGCATCCTCATGTACCGCTTTATCGAATTCATCGGCCGCTGGTCGATGCTGGATATTTTTGTAATTGCCATTTTGGTGGCTGTGGTGAATTTCGGTCGGCTTGCCAGTGTCGAAGCCGGTCTTGGCGCCATCGCATTTGCCAGCGTAGTGATTTTGACAATGATTGCCGCAGTAACCTTCGATCCCCGACTGATTTGGGATAACACGGAGTCGGATGACGACCATGACTGATTTGCCTACTGCTAAAACACGACCGGCTTCGAACTGGTCGGCCATCTGGGTCCTGCCGTTGATTGCTTTAATCATTGGCGGCTGGCTTGGCTGGCGGGCTTATAACGAGACCGGTATCCAAATCAATGTGCGTTTTGAAAGCGGCGAAGGCATTCAGGTCAACAAGACTGAGGTCGTCTACAAAGGGATGACAGTCGGCAAGGTGACAGACCTCACGCTCGATGATGAGGGCAACTCGAAGGGTGTTATCGCGACCATCGAGATGAATAAGGAAGTCGACCAGTATCTCAAGACTGGAACACGTTTCTGGCTGGTCAAACCAAGCGTGAGCCTGGCAGGCATTACCGGCCTGGAGACGCTGGTTTCCGGCAATTACGTTGCCATCAGCCCCGGAGAGGGCGAGTCGACTCGCAAATTCAAGGCCTTGGCCGAAGAGCCCCCGCTTTCTGATGCCAAGCCTGGCCTGCACTTGACGATCAAAGCCGATCGACTGGGATCCCTGGACCGTGGCAGCCCGGTCTTTTACAAGCAGATCCAGGTCGGGCAAGTGAAAAGTTACTCACTGTCCGAGGATCAACGCACGGTAGAGGTCAAGGTTTTCATTGAGCCGACCTATGCCAGCCTGGTCCGCAAGCACACGCGTTTCTGGAACGCCAGCGGCATCAGCATCGACGCCAACCTGTCGGGCGTCAAAGTGCGCAGCGAGTCGCTGGCCAGTATCGTGGCGGGAGGCATCGCGTTTGCCACTCCGGAGAACCGCAAGGACAGTCCCCCGACGGACCCTAGCCTGCCATTTCGCCTGTATGAGGATTTCGAGGCTGCCGCCGCCGGGATTCGCGTCAAGGTCAAGCTCAGCGATTTCGAAGGCTTGCAGGCTGGCCGTACGCCTGTGATGTACAAGGGTATCCAGGTCGGCAGCCTGAAGACGTTGAAAGTCGATCCGGACCTGTCCAGCGCCAGCGCCGAGTTGACGCTCGATCCGTTGGCCGAAGATTATCTGGTCGCCGGTGCTCAGTTCTGGGTCGTCAAGCCATCGATTTCTCTGGCGGGCATCACGGGCCTGGAAGCGTTGGTCAAGGGCAACTACATTGCCGTGCGCCCGGGCGACAAAGGCGGAGCGCCGCAGCGCGAGTTCGAAGCGAGGGCGAAGGCGCCGCCGTTGGACCTGCGTTCACCGGGGCTGCATCTGGTCTTGTTGACCGAGAATCTCGGTTCGCTGGAGGTCGGTAGCCCGATCCTCTACAAGCAGGTCAAGGTCGGATCGGTGCAGAGCTATCAGTTCTCGCGCAAGAAGAAGCAGTTGATCATCGGTGTGCACATCGAGAAGGAATACGAAGGGCTGGTCAACGGCTCCACGCGATTCTGGAACGCCAGCGGCGTCACCCTCACGGGCGGTTTGACCGGCGGGATCCAGGTCAAGAGCGAATCCCTGCAAAGCTTGATGGCCGGCGGGATCGCTTTCGAAACACCGGAGCCGAACGTGCCGCTGAAACGACGCATCCCGCGCTTCCGTCTGCACGAGGACCGTGAAGCCGCGCAGCAACGAGGCACCGTCGTGACGATCAAGGTCGATCGTGCCGACGGTTTGCGCAGCGGCACGCCGATCCGGTTCAAGGGCTTGGATGTGGGCAAGATCGAGGACGTCGACCTGAGCGCCGACATGCAGTCCGTGCTGGTCACCGCACGGATCACCGAAGTGCCGGAGCGTATCGCCCGCACCGGGACTCAGTTCTGGGTGGTCAAGCCAGAGTTGGGTTTGATGAAGACCTCCAACCTGGAAACGCTGGTGACCGGCCAGTACATCGAAGTGCAACCCTCGGCGAAAAACCTGGGCCCACAGAAACAGTTCGTGGCCTTGGCCGAACCACCCGAGAATGCCGTGCCCGAAGCGGGCTTGAGCCTCGTATTGAGTGCGGCCCGGCGTGGTTCGTTGAAGATTGGCGTCCCGGTGACCTACCGCGAAGTGACCGTCGGCAAGGTCACGGGATACGAGCTGGGCCAGACGGCGGACCGGGTGCTGATACACATACTGATCGAGCCCAAATACGCACCATTGGTGCGCAGCGGCACACGCTTCTGGAACAGCAGCGGCTTCGGCCTGGACTTCGGCCTGTTCAAAGGCGCGACGGTGCGGACCGAATCGCTGGAGACGCTGATCCAGGGCGGTATCGCTTTTGCAACGCCGGACGGCGAGCGGATGGGTAACCCGGCACGACCGGAGCAAACCTTCCCACTGTTCGACAAGTTTGAAGATGAATGGCTGACCTGGGCGCCGAAGATCAGTCTCGGCAAGTAGCTATTGATATGGCCCCCTGTGGCGGGGAAGCAAGCTCCCTCGCCACAGGTATGCGATGACAAAAAAGGCCGCGATCCAATGGATCGCGGCCTTTTTCACATCCAGCTAATTACCTTAAACCGCATCCAACTCCGGCTCATCGGCCTGGACGTTCATCGTGGCCTTCACCGCATCGTGGCGACGGATGTATTTCCAGTCCGCCTCATCGATGTAGATGCCGTTCGGGCCGCTGCCGCCTTCCAGGTCGATGGCGACACTGGCGCACACTTGCGGCTTCACACTGGCCAGGATTGGCACGAAGCCCAGTTGCAGGCTGGTTTCCAGCAGTGCGGCCTGGTTCTTCTCGTCGATGTCCGCCGCTTCGTCGAGGTAGTAAGGCAAGCGCACGCGACCGGCCTGTTCGCGGTCCATCAAGTGCAGCAACAAATACATGTTGGTCAGCGCCTTGATGGTCATGGTGGTGCCGTTGGACGCCGCGCCGTCGATGTCGGTGTGGATCACCGGCTGGCCGTTGACCTTGGTGATCTCGAACGCCAGTTCGAACAGGTCCTTGAGGCCGAGCTGGTTGTGATTCGCCGCTACCAGCCGCGCCAGGTATTCCTTGGCTTCTTCGTTCTTGTTGTCCTGCTCGGCGCTTTGGCTGAGGTCGAACACCGACAGCGTCTCGCCTTCCTCGTACTGGCCGGCGCTGTGGATGATCTGGTCGATGTGCTTGAGCGCTTCCTTGTTCGGCGCCAGGACGATACGGAAGCTCTGCAGGTTGGACACCTGGCGCTTGTTGATCTCGCGGTTGAACAGCGCCAGTTGATGCTCAAGGCTGTCGTAGTCGCTGCGGATGTTGCGCAAGGTCCGGGCGATGTCGGTCACTGCCGCACGGCGCGCCTTGCCCAGGGTCAGGGCTTCGTCGGTACGGTGGGCGTAAGCGTTGATCAGCAGTTGCAGGCGCCGCTCCATGTCGTCTTCGCTGTCGAACTTGGCCACGCCCTTGAGGCGCACCTGCGCGTACAACGCTTCGATCTGGCCGTCGACTCGCAGCAGGCCTTGCCAGCTGTCCTGGTAGTCGTTGAGCAGAGGCAACAGGTTGTCCATGGAGTCGTCGACCGGGTCCATGAACGGCGTGCCGAACGGCAGGTCCGCGGGCAGCAATTGACGACGGCGCAGGGCATCGTCGAGGGTGCGCTGCTTGGCTTCCATGTCGGCGATCTGCCGGCCCACCAGTTGCAACTTGGCGGACAATTGCTGGACGCGCTCGGTGAAGGCATCGCTGGAGCGCTTGAGTTCGTCCTGGGCGGCTTCCATCTGCGCCAGTTGCTCGAGTTTCTCGCCCTCTTCGGCGCTCAAGGTCTGGGTGCGACGGTAATCTTCCAGGGCTTTCTGCGCGTCGAGGACCTGCTGGTACAGCGCCTCGGTCTGGGTCTTGCTCGCGGCACGGTCGGCGGCCACGGCTTGCTGGGTCTTGAGCTGCTTGAGCTCTTTTTCCAGACGCTCTTTCTGGTCGCGCAATGCGGCGCGGTCAGCCAGGGCTTGCAGGGCCGGCGGCTCGATGTGGGACAAGTCGATGGACAGGCCCGGCACTTCGAAGCGCTCGCCCTTGAAGCCGTCGAGGATCAGCTCCATGGATTTGACCCACTCGCCGTTTTCATCCAGCGCGATGCCGTGCTCACCCAGTGGCAGGCTGAACAGGGCGCTGTTGAACAGGCGCATCAGGCGCTCGACGTCCTGTTGCGAGAATTCCTCGCGCAGACGGGCGTAGCTGTTGTTGTCGGCGTGATCGAGTTGTTGCTTGACCGACTTCAGGCGCTTTTCCAGGTCCCGCAGGCGTTCTTCGAGGTCTTCGGCGCTGAATTGCCGGGACTGGGCCAACGCTCCGGCCAATTCGTCATGGGCGTCCTTGGCGGCGAGCAGTTGCTGTTCCAAGACCTTGACGTCATCCACCAGGGCAAAGCGATGCTTGAGCACCGAAAGCTCGCCGAGCCAACGCTGGATGCCACTGATTTCCCGCTCCAGGCGCATCAGCTCCTGGGTGCCGCCGCGCTGGTCGTTCTGCAGCGAATCCTGCTCGTTGCGGTAGTGTTCGGCCTGGATGGTCAGCTCTTCCTTGCGCGCGCTGGCATAGTCCGACCAAGTGCCCAGCAGCGAGTCGAGCAGCGGTGACAGGCGATGCAGTTTGCCGCGCAGGATATCGCGCTGCTTCACGCCATTGGCCAAGGCTTCCACCAGCGGACCGGCCGCTACCAGGGAGTTGTAGTCCTGCTCCATGCGTCGTACGTCGCGGAAGGCTTCTTCGCACGCGGCGATGTAGTCCACGCTGCCGGAGCGCAGGCTGTGCTCGAACGCGTCAAGGAACAATTGCTTGAGCTTGGCCGCGGTGATTTCACGCATGTGCAGCAGGTTGATGAACAACGCGCGGAAGGTCTTGAGGCTTTGCTCGCTGGTGGAACGCAGCGGGATCAGCGTCAAGTCCAGCGGGATCGAGGTGTGCCCCCCCACCAGCAGGCGGCGCAGTTCATCGGGCTTGAGTTCGTAGGCTTTCAGGCCTTCGCGTTCCAGATTGGTGAACAGCTCTTTCTGGCGCAGGCAGGTGTCGTCTTTCTGATAATGGGCCAGGTCCAGTTTGCCGGCGTAGGCAAAGAACTGGTGACCGAAACCGCCGCCAGGGCCACGACCGACCACGCCAATCACGTGTGGGCCATGGGGCAGGGCGACTTCCACCAGGATGTAGCTGGTGTCCGAGGCAAAGTAGAAGCGCCGGGATTGTTCCAGGCTGTACTTGCCGAAGCTCATGTCCGACATGCGCGCCAGGATCGGGAACTGCAAGGCGTTAATCGAGGCGGATTTACCCAGGTTGTTCGCGCCGTACACCGACAGCGGTTCTTCCAGCGGGAACAAGCCAAGGCTGTAGCCGGCGGTGTTCAAAAGGGCAAAGCGGCGGATGCCGTAGCGTTCCTTGCTCATGCGTCGGTCTCCTGTTCTTCGGCAATGGCGCGGGCCAGTGCGTCTTCTTCGCTTTCACCCTCGAATTCGCTGAGGTCCAGCGGATCATCGGTCTGCAGCAATTTTTCGTCGCTGTCTTCGTCGATCAGCACCGGCGCCGGCAACGGCAGCACGCTGTGCAGGCTGGCGGCCAGGTCGCGGTCCTGCTGGACGGACAGGCAGACATCGAGGAAGCGATGCATCGGCGGCAGGAAGCGGTACACGCCGTTCTCCTCGCTGGCAAAACCCAGTTGGGTCATGCGGCGCATGATTTTTTCTTCCAGTTCTTCCTGGGTCTGCACTTCGGCCTGGATGAACAGGTCGCGGTATTTCTCCAGCAATGAAGGCAGTTCATCGCGGCCAAGGCTGCCGCCGTCGAGCACAGCGATCGGGTCGCGGCCCTGGTCGGCCAGGTGCTCGACCAGGATGAAGGTGAACAGCGCCAGGCGCTGGGCGGTCTTGTTCACCGCGGCCGCGGCCAGGTCCGGCACGAAGTAGTAGAAACCACGGGTGTCGCACACCAGCTCGAAGCCCAAGGCTTTGAACAGCGTGCGGTACTGGTCCTGGAAGTTCGACAGTTGCGCGTACAGCTCCGGGTCGCGGCGGCTGACGTGATAACCCTTGAACAGCTCGCGGAAGATCGGCGCCAGCTGGGACAGTTCGGATAGATCAAGATGCATGGGGGATGCTCGCAGAATCCTCGGCGGCGGTGTCGCCGGCCGAGAGCAGGGCGAAGGAGCGCAGGCTGACCTGATGCTCGTGAGTGTGGTATTCGCGGCGTTCCAGACGCTCGCGCTTGAAGCGTTTTTCCCGCGACAGGCGCGAGAACCAGTACAGCAATTCGTCGGTGGCGCCGTCCGGCTCTTGCTCCAGCAGCCAGGTCATCAAGTCCGGCATCGGCAGGGCGTCTTCGCAACGCTCGACCATCTCGCGTACGGTGCGCGGCGCACGCGGCGCATCGCCGCCCTTGTGGGTCTTGTGGGACTTGGGGAAGCGCGCCGGTTTCGGCTCGAAACGCGCCAGGGCATAGACATAGGCCTCGACCTGGCTGGCGCTGCCCAGGAAGGTGCTTTGCGGACGGGTGAACAGCGGCATGGCGGCTTGCGGCACGGCATCGATGCCTTTGCGGCGAATGGCAGCCAGGGCCAGCGCCGCGCCACGGGTCACGGCGTTGTGCCGGCGGGCCTCTTCGCGCAGCGGCAGGAGCAATTCCCGGGCATGGCGCAGGGTCAACTGGGCGCTGGTCTGCATCTCCAGGATGCGCGCGTGGGTGCGCAGCAGCATGTCGTCGTCCACCAAGTGGCCGAGGCGTTGCTGTTCGGTGAGCATGCGCAGCAGTACGTTCTCGACCTTGCGCACACCTTGCTCGAAGGCGCCGTCGGCGTTGACCAATTGGATCATCGGCTCGACGTATTCGTCCCAGGTCGCCAGTACTTCGGCGTAGCGCTGGCGCAGCGGGATCTGCCGGTCGCTGGTCTTGGCCCGTTCGGCCACGGCCACCAGCGCTTGTTCATCGTTGGCGAGTTTCTTGAGGACGTCGCGCACGCGCATGTCCAGCAGGCGCAACTGGCGGGCCAGATCGTTGCCGTCGCGCACATCGAAGGCGTCCTGGATATAACCGGCCAGGCGCTCGAGATGGCGCAGGTAGGCTTCGATTTCCAGGCACAGGCCCAGGCGGTGCTCGCGGCGCAGGTAGGCGAGGAAGTCATGGATCTGGGCATTGAGCTCGAAACGGTTCGGGCTTTTCGCCACCGGCACGAGGATGTCCAGGCGGATCCACACGTCCAGCAGGTGGGTGATGTCCTGGGGCGTACTGTCCAGTTGTTGGGCGGCCAGCTGTGAACGCAATTCGTTGAGGCTCAGGGTGCCCTGGTCGAAGTGCTCGCACAAAGGTTCCAGCAATGCCCAGTGTTCAGCGAGGGCGCGCAAGACGCGCTTGGGTTCGATCATCGCAATGGCCGTCGGGTTGGCAATTAAAAGCGGCGATTGTACTGCATCGGGCCGGTTGCGATTCACCCCTTGGACGGACTGTCGTCGTCTATTGAGCAACTAATGAAGCGACAGGGAAGCGATCCGCGCCGAAGGGCGGTAGAATCGCTCCCACTTTCAGTTATCCACAAGTGGCCGACCCTTGCTTATCGAGTCCCGTCGCCGCGCCTATCTGACCGCCATGCAGGTGGTCAACTGGCTGCCGCGTACCGAATTGCCGTTCGCCGCCCCGTCGCGGCCCGAGCTGCTGGATGTGCCCCAACCGGAGGAAGTTGCGCCGGCAGTGGTGGCGCCTGTGGCCAAGACCGTTGCCGAACCGGTTGCGCCTGCCGCCGAGCGGCCGAAAATCGAAGTCCCGCGTCCGAGCCTGGCCTCGACCCGTACCAATGCCAAACCGGTAGAAGAGGCCGACGAAGCGCCGGCCCCGGTCAAGGCCGCCCACGTGCCGCCGCCGCGCTTCGCCCTGCAATTGCTGCGCGCCGGGCGCTGCCTGTTGCTGGTGGAGTTACCCACAGGTGACCCGTTCCAAAGCCGCGATCCCGCTTACCTGCTGCTCAAGGACATGCTGCGCGCCGCCGGCCTGCCGGACAGCCCGCAGATCGTCGGCGAACCGGTACGTTGGCCGTTGTTGTCACGGGGTACGATGGACCAGGGGCCTGAAGCGGCGCGGGACTTCGTCCAGGGCTTCGTTTCGGCGCGGCTCGAGGACGAGCCCTGCGTGTGCCTGTGGCTGATCGGCCTGCCGGCGGTAAGGTTTGCCGGGGAGGCGGATGCCGAGGCGTTCAACCGCGAGCTGCAGGTCGAAGGCCTGGGCTCGGCCTGGGCGTTGCCCGGGCTGGAACTCTTAATGGAAACGCCACAGCGCAAGGCTGAAGTCTGGCAAGCCATGCGCCGGCTGATGGCGCGCTGGAAAGAATCGAATGAGTGATGCTGTATCGTTCCGCCCGATGACCGAGGCGGACCTCGACGCTGTGCTGAAGATTGAATACGCGGCCTATAGTCATCCTTGGACCCGTGGAATATTTCTCGACGGTTTGGGCAAATACCAGATCTGGCTGATGTTCGAAGGCGAGCAACAGGTGGGGCATGGCGTGGTGCAGATCATCCTGGATGAGGCGCACCTGCTCAACATCACTGTCAAACCGGAAAACCAGGGGCGGGGCCTTGGCTTGCGGCTGTTGGAACACTTGATGTCGATCGCCTACAAGGCCGAGGCGCGCGAGTGCTTCCTGGAAGTACGCGACAGCAACCGCACGGCGTTCCGGCTGTATGAGCGCTATGGCTTCAACGAGGTTGGGCGGCGGCGCGATTATTACCCGGCAGTGGGCGGGCGCGAGGATGCGGTGGTCATGGCGTGTACCTTGGTGGATTGAGTCGACTGGACTGCCGCCATCACGAGCAAGCTCGCTCCCGCAGGATCAGTGGCCACTCAAGGCCTGTGAACACGAAATCCAGTGGGAGCGGTGGCGGTACTGGTCAACGCTTGCCATCGAGCGGATCGATATCAGCCATTTCCGCTTCGTCCAGCCCATCGCCTCCACCTATATCGTTCTCACCCACGACGCTCAGGTCCCAATCGGCCTGTTCATCCTCGCCGGCCTCTTGGGCGTCCCGGGCGCCGTCTTCGCGGATCAGGGTTTCGGGGCTCATGTCATCGTCGGTCGGCTGGCGGTCGTCCATCGAGGCTCCCGTCATGCCCGCTTCACGCACACGCTCATCCGGCATCAACTGCTCGCGTTCGTCCTCCGGCAATTCATCGCCGATCCTGGCGTCGTATTCATCGTCATCGAATTCCAGCTCACGCATCGAGCCCATGCGGTCTTCGTTGTCGTCGATGGGTTCCGGTTGCACCGCATCGTAGGGACGTCGTGAATCATTCATGGCAATTCCTCATACTGTGGGCCTTACTAGGAGTCGACCGACAGCGGGGCCAGGAATTCCAATGCATCGCCGACGTGACCTCGACCGGCGGTCGTCTGTCACAGTTGCGCACTCTCTATCGAGGCTGGACAGCATGAATGAATTACAAGATCTGATTGATAACAACGCGCGCTGGGCCGATGCGATCAAGCAGGAGGATCCTGACTTCTTCGCCAAGCTGGCTCGTCAGCAGACCCCTGAATACCTGTGGATCGGCTGCTCCGATGCGCGGGTGCCGGCCAACGAAATCGTCGGCATGCTGCCGGGTGATCTGTTTGTGCACCGCAACGTTGCCAACGTGGTGCTGCACACCGACCTGAACTGCCTCTCGGTCATCCAGTACGCAGTCGATGTGCTCAAGGTCAAGCACATCCTGGTGACGGGTCACTATGGCTGCGGCGGTGTGCGTGCTTCGATGCAGGACCGCCAGTTGGGCCTGATCGATGGCTGGCTGCGCTCGATTCGCGACTTGTATTACGAACACCGCGACGCCCTGGCCAAGCTGCCGACCGAGGAAGAGCGCGTGGACCGCTTGTGCGAACTCAACGTGATCCAGCAGGTGGCGAACGTCGGCCACACCAGCATTGTGCAGAACGCCTGGCACCGAGGGCAGAAGTTGTCGATCCATGGCTGCATCTACGGCATCAAGGATGGCCGCTGGAAAAGCCTGGACACCACGATCAGCGGTTTCGAGCAGCTGCCGCCGCAGTATCGGCTACGCCCGGTCGACGCGCCCTGAGGGCAACGTTCCCGTGTAAGCAGTGGCTTACGCGGGAACGCTTGGCGGTCTCTATACGGCTTCGGCAGGCAATGGCATCGGCACTTTCAGCTGTTGCAGTTCCGACTTGACCGGTGCAGTCGCACATTTCTTCTGCGCATCCGCCTCGCTCAGTTTACGAACCGAGGTGTAGAACAACTCGCAAGTCTTCTCTTTTTGCGTCACCTGCCAGGTTTGCGTGCATTGGTTCAGCAATGTGCTCGGGTCGGTGCCTGGCTTGCTGCCCATTCCGGCTTGCCAGCAGGCGGCGCTCAGGTCCTGGCCCATGACTTTCAAACCAGCGGCGTCGGCCTTGGCCTGGTCACCGTCGTAGCTGTCCGGGTCGGCGGCATACCAGATGTAGCTGGGGTGATTGGAGCCGAGGACCGGGACCTTGGTCCCGCTGCCGGTTGTAATGGTCGCCAGGCCGAGCACATTCACGGTCGGGCCGTACTGGGTCTTGATCCAGTCCCGGACGGGCGCGCCGAAGGCCACCATTGGCAACGCGGCGCCGCTTGAGGACCGGGTAACCTGGGAAACCATGGTGGTCTGGTAATCGTTGAAGTAACTGTAGAGCCCCGCCAGTGTGCTGCCCGCGTTGGACGGTGCCGCGATGGGCGCGATGTCGATGATGGTCTGGTAAGCGGGCGTGTTTGGCGCGGCGATGCCATTGACGGTCAGCAGCGTGGCCCAGCGATCAGTGGTGGCCGACTCGAGGTAATCCTGGGCCTGGGTCAGGGAATAATCCGGCGGGAAGTGCAACAGCTCGACACTCTTGCGGTTGTCCAAGGCCATGCCCAACGGTAGGAACAGGTACCAGTCGTAGGCCCATTTCTTGTCGTTGTTGAGTTTGGTGGCGCCGTTGTACGCAAGGTCTCCGGCATCGAGCAGGGCCTTCAGCGGCTGGCCATAGCTCTTCGGCACGCCGCTGATGTTGGCGTAGACGGTGCCGTTGTCGCTTTTGACGCTGACCTTGGCCGCGTCGTAGCCGTCGCGCTGCACGCTTTGGGTCAGGTAATGCTCGACGGTCTGTTCCAGTGTCCAGTCGCGAAAACAAATGACGTTGCAGTTGTTGGGATAAGCGAAGAGACGGGTGACGCGTTCGGTGCTGCCGAGGTTTACATCGATGTCTGCGGCTTGGGCGGTGGCGCTCAAGGCCAGGGCGGCGAGAGGAAGTACGGCGAGTTTGAACATGCTCAGATCCTTTTCAGCGTGGGCCCCTCGAAACAGGGTGTATCCATACTGAAACAGACGGAGCCGAAGAAGAAGTGGGCCGATGGAAAAATCGGCCCTTTTTTATGGCTTTATGGCATCACCGGCGGCAAATACGTCAAGGTCGTCCCGAGCGCCCATAGCAGCACCAGTACCAATGGCGTGTGCACCAGCAACTGCACGAAGGAAAACCCGATCAAGTCCCTGGCCTTCAGCCCCAGCACGCCGAGCAATGGCAGCATATAGAACGGATTGATCAGGTTCGGCAGCGCTTCGGCGGCGTTATAGATCTGCACGGCCCAGCCCAGGTGATAGTTCAAGTCGTTGGCCACCTGCATCACATAGGGCGCTTCGATGATCCATTTACCGCCGCCGGAAGGAATAAAAAATCCCAGCACGGCCGAGTAGACGCCCATCAACAAGGCGTAGGTGTCATGGTTGGCGATCTGTACGAAAAAGGTCGAGATATGGTGAGCCAATGTCTGTGCGTCGCTGCCCTTGACCGTGGTCAGCAGCGCGGCGATCGAGCCATACAGCGGGAATTGGATCAACACGCCGGTGGTGGTCGGCACCGCGCGGGCCACGGCGTCGAGAAAACTGCGTGGCCGCCAATGGAGCAAGGCGCCGAGCATGATGAACAGGAAGTTATAGGTGTTGAGCCCGGAAATGGCACTGATCGCCGGCTTGGTCGAGAACTCATGGAACAGCCAGCCGGCGGCCAGCAGGACCAGGGCGATGGTCAGCAATGGGCTGTGTTCCAGCCATTCCCCGGGGCGGGTTCGCGGTTGCAGCGCCGGCATGCTGAAACTGGGGTCGATCCCGCAGGCTTCGGCATCACGTGCGCTGTTGGAGCCGGGGGCGGTGGCATACGCGATGATCACCGAAATCACGATCAGCGCCAGCAGCATCACCCCGGACTGCCAAAGGAAAATCGTCTGGGTAAATGGAATGACGCCGGTAATCGACAGGATCGACGGCGGCAGGCTTGCCGGGTTGGCTTGCAATTGCGCGGCCGAGGAAGACAACCCCAGCGCCCACACCGCGCCAAGGCCCAGATAAGCGGCGGCACCGGCGGCGCGATAATCCATCTTCAAGTCGGTGCGGCGGGCGAGGGCGCGCACCAGCAAACCGCCGAACACCAGCGACAGGCCCCAATTCAGCAGTGACGCGATCATGGAAATCAGTGCCACCCACGCCACGGCGGAACGGCCGTTCTTGGGAATGCGCGCCAGGCGGTCGATCAGCTTGACGGCCGGTGGCGAGCTGGCGACCACGTAACCGCCAATCACCACGAACGCCATCTGCATGGTGAAGGGGATCAAGCTCCAGAACCCGTCGCCGAAGGCCATGGCGGCCGCGGCGGGTTTGGCGCCAATGAGCTGCGTCGCCAAGGCGACCACCAGCACCGCCAATGCGGCAAAGACCCAGGAGTCGGGAAACCAGCGCTCGGCAAAATTGGAACAGCGCAGCGCAAAGCGGGCGGAACGGCTGTCTTCAATGTCAGTGGTCACGGCAATTACCTCGGTTTTTTATGGTTATCGGTACCTGGGACGACGAAGCATCGGCGGTCGGACGCCAACAATGGAACATTTCAATGACCGTGGGAGACGGACCGGCGTTCGAGCACGACCTGACTATTTTTCAGACCGACCAGTGGCACTCTTTAGAAAAAAAATGCCGGGCCGATGGCAAGGGAATAGCAGTATTTCTCCTGCCAGCCGGAGCTTGCCATGTTCAACAATCGCCTGAAGCAGGAGCTGCTCGCTCTTCGCCAAGAACTCTCTAGTCTTATGCAAGTAAAAGAGAGCCTGGATCGAGAAATGATGGGCCTGACCCTCGATGCCGAAGGGCGGATACAGTCAGTCAACCAGAACTTTCTCGACGACATGCAGTACAAGAGCCAAGACTTGATTGGCCGGTCTGTCGAGGATTTGGTTCCGGCCTACCTGAAGTCCAATGAATTCCAGATTCGCTTCAAGACCGCGTTGACCCGTGGCGAGCACTTCTCCGGCGCCGTGCGCCTAGTGCGGGGCGACGGCAAGGAGGCCTGGTTGCGCTCGATTCTCCAGCCGGTACGCAATGCGGACGGGCGAATTCGTTTTTTCTCGATGTACTCCAACGACCTGACCCGCACCATCGAGAATTCCCGCGAGCACGAGAACCTGATTGGCGCCTTGGTGCGTTCGACCGCGGTGATCGAGTTCGACCTGGGCGGGCACGTGTTGACGGCCAATGATCGTTTCCTCAACGCGATGGGTTACAGCCTTGCGCAGATCAAGGGCAAGCACCACCGCACGTTTTGCGAGCCCGAGGAATACAACAGCGCGACCTACCAGCACTTTTGGAAGCGCTTGAACAGCGGCGAGTTCGTGGCCGGACGTTTCAAGCGTCTCGACAGCAGCGGCCGCGAGGTCTGGCTGGAAGCCTCCTATAACCCGGTGGTCGACGCCAACGACCGTCTATACAAAATCGTCAAGTTCGCTACCAACATCACTGATCAGGTCAACCAGGAAAAAGCCGTCGCCGAGGCTGCCAGTATTGCCTACAGCACATCGCAGCAAACCGACCATTGTGCCCAGCGCGGCACTACCGTCGTGACTCAGGCCGTGGATGTGATGCGCGACCTGGCGCGGCACATGCAGACTGCCGGCCAGGGGATCGAGGCATTGAACGAACAATCCGTGGTGATCGGTACCATCGTCAAGACCATCAGCGGCATCGCCGAACAGACCAACCTGCTGGCGCTCAACGCCGCCATTGAAGCCGCTCGTGCCGGCGAACAGGGCCGCGGGTTTGCGGTGGTAGCCGATGAAGTACGGCAATTGGCATCGCGTACCAGCCAGGCAACCGATGAGATCGTCGGCGTTGTCCGCCAGAACCAGGACATGGCACGCAATGCCGTGGCGCTGATGACCGACGGTCAGCACCAGGCCGAACAAGGCCTGGCCCTGGCGGCCGAGGCGGGCAGCGTGATCGTCGAGATTCAGGACGGGGCGAAGAAGGTCGTGGATGCGGTGAGCCAGTTTGCCAACCAGTTGTCGACCTGATCGATGAGCGCTCAGTCCCCCAGCGCTTCTCCTTCTCGCCGCGGATCCGCCCCGCCCGCCAACGAGGCTTTTCCTTGGCCATCGCGCACCCGGACAATCGCCTGGGTGCCGCTGGTCATGTCGATCTCGCTCACAGCGTGACCTTTGTCTTTCAGCGCCTGGATCAGCGTCGCGCTGAATTGCCCCTGTTCCAGCTCCGTGGGGCCGTTGCGGCTGCCGAAGTTGGGCAGATTGATGGCCTTCTGCGGATCCAGATTCCAATCCAGCAGGCCGATCACTGACTTGGCAACGTATTCAATGATCTGCGATCCCCCCGGTGAACCGACCGCAGCCAGCAGTTCGCCATTCTGACGGTCGAAGATCAATGTCGGCGCCATGGACGAGCGCGGGCGTTTGCCGGGTTCGACGCGGTTGGCGACTTTCTGCCCATTCTCTTCGGGGATGAACGAAAAATCGGTCATCTGGTTGTTGAGCATGAATCCCTGGACCATCAGGTGCGAGCCGAACGCCGACTCGACCGTGGTCGTCATCGACACGGCACCGCCCTGGTCATCCACGGCCACCACTTGCGATGTGGAAATGCGCAGGGGCGAGCGGTCTGGCGCGAAGGCCATTTGTATGCCCGGCGGTATTCCTGGCTTGGCAACGCCCATGCTGCGCGGGCCGATCAGGCTTGCGCGGCTCGCCAGATAACCGCGGTCGACCAGGCCTTTGACCGGTACGGGAACAAAATCCGAGTCGGCGACGTATAAAGCGCGGTCGGCGTACGCCAGGCGTTCAGCTTCCGCGATCAGGTGCACCGCTTCGGGCGCAGGCTCGATGCCTGCAGGTTTGTCGGACCTGTGCGGTTTCAACGCCGCGAGGGACATGCGACCGTCACGCTGTTCCAGGCTTTGCAGTGTCCCGAGGATCTGCGCCACGGCAATGCCACCCGAAGACGGCGGTGCCATTCCGCAGACCTGCCACTGCTTGTAATCGGTACACAACGGGGCACGTTCCCGGGCGGCATAGCCCTCGAGATCCTTTAGCGAAAGGCTGCCGGGATTGGCGTGCCCCTGGACCTTGGCGACCATCTCCTCGGCGATCGGCCCTTCGTACAACGCGTCCGGCCCTTCGTTGGCAATGCGTTGGAGGACACGCGCCAGTGCGGGGTTTTTCAGCAGCGTGCCGGCCGCCTTGGGGCTGCCGTCGGCGTTCAGGAAATACGCGGCCATGTCGGGCGAGCCCGGCAAGGACGCATCGGACGCAATCATCGAGTGCAACCGGGGGGAAATCCTGAAACCCTGGTCTGCCAGCGCAATCGCCGGCTCGAACAGCGCGGCCCATTTGAGGCGACCATGCTTGCGATGGGCCAGCTCCAGGGCTCTTAACACGCCCGGCGTTCCCACCGAGCGCCCGCCGATCTGCGCGGCGGTAAACGGCATGGGTTTGCCATCGGCCTGGAGAAACAGCTTTTCGCTAGCGCCGGCCGGTGCCGTTTCGCGCCCGTCATAGGTGCGCACCGCCTTGCCGTCCCACAGCACAATGAAAGCACCGCCGCCGATGCCGGAAGACTGCGGCTCCACCAAGGTCAGCACCGCCTGCATAGCGATCGCCGCGTCGATGGCCGAACCGCCGCGCCGCAACATTTCCCGGCCGGCTTCGGCGGCAAGCGGGTTCGCCGCGGCGGCCATGTGTTTATCCGCGTGGCGTGTCTGCAGGTCGGTGCGGTAGCCGGAAGCCATTTCCGGGGCAGTGGGCAATAGGGGAGCGGTCGTGGAGGAGGGCGGAGCCTTGCAAGCGACCAGTGCCAAGGCGACAGCCAGCAGCGAAACGGCTGACAGGCGATGAAGATTCGGTTTGAGATCTGAAAGCACGTGTCGCTCCGTCCATGGCCCGGGGATATTCAGGTCGACTGTAGCGATGCGAGACGCGGGGCGCAAATCAGCGGGAGGCGGTCTTAGCGGCGGTGATTCACTTGGGGCATAAAAAACGGCTTATCTTTCGATAGACCGTTTTGAGTGCGGGTTGGCTACACATGAAGGCCAATCAGGCATTCTGCGCCTGGAGAAAAATCGAAAACAGCTCGGACTGGGACTTGATTCCCAGTTTGCTGTACATGTGTTTCTTATGAACTTTCACGGTTTCGACGGAAATTTCCAGCTTGCGGGCGATTTCCTTGCTGGAGCAACCGCTGAGCATCAAACGCCCGACGTCCAGTTCCCGCGCGGTCAGTTGCGCGCCTTTGAGCTGTTGGACTGACGCTTCCAACTGCACGCGCCAGTCGGCTTGCGGCGGTGCTGGGGCAAGGGCCACCACTTCGTTGATTTCGTAAGGCAGGCGCTGGCGCAGCAGGCCGAGGACCCAGGGCTGGATGAGCGACAGCAAGGCAATCTCCTCGCCACTGAACCGCTGCTTGCTGCCCAGCGACAGGCACAGCGTGCGGTCGCCTTCGAGCTGGCAATTGAACTGGACTTCATCGGACACCACATTCAGACGGAAGTAGCGCTGGTAATACTCAGTCAACTCGAAATGTTCCGGTGCGACTTCCGACAGGCGATACAGCCCGGTGCGCGACTGTTCGCGACAGGCGATGTAGAACGGATCGAGCAGATACAGCCCCCGCAGATAGTCCTGGAAAAGCTGGTCCGGACTGCCATCCGCGGCCGGGCATTCGGCGAACACCTGCGGGCGCTGGTCGGCACTGAAAAGCAGTGCCACCCAACTGTCGAAAGGTACGTATTGATCGAGCAAACGGACCAGCTGCGTCCAGAAATTGGGCTTGTCCAGGGCATCGATCAGTTGCCCGACCGAGCGGTGCCACGCGATGTCATCCAGCGAAAGTGTCATGCCTCTACCCCCATCGGGTTACCCCAGCGGCGTGATTTCCCGGCCGCGGGCTTGCTGCGCATACTGGCGCACAGACACCGACCGGGCAATCTTTCTACCCGCCTGGTCAAGAACAAGGAATACCCATGAAAGTTGAACTCGCCCAATTGGCGGGCCGTGATAACGATACGGCTTACAACCTGGAACGCGCCCTCGAGGCGATTGCCGCCTGTGCTGCCGACACGCAGATGATCGTATTTCCCGAAACGCACCTGATGGGCTTTCCGTCGCGTGAGGCATTGGCCGAAACCGCCGAACCGCTGGACGGCCCGACCGTCAGTTCGGTGCTCGCTGCGGCCCGGGAACAGGACATTGCCGTGGTAATCGGCGTGGCCGAGAACGATGGCGGCCGTTTCTACAACACCACGTTGCTGATCACACCAGAGGGCATTGCCCTGAAATATCGCAAGACGCACCTCTGGGCGTCGGATCGCGGCGTATTCGAGGCCGGTGATCGTTACGCCACGTGTGAGTGGAACGGTGTACGGGTCGGCCTGCTGATCTGCTACGACATTGAATTTCCGGAAACCGCCCGGGCCCTGGCGCAACTGGGGGCCGAGCTGCTGATCGTCACCAACGGCAACATGGATCCGTATGGCCCGACTCACCGCACCGCGATCATGGCCCGTGCCCAGGAAAACCAGGCCTTCGCGCTGATGGTCAATCGGGTGGAAGAGGGCGATGGCGGGTTGGTGTTCGCAGGCGGCAGTGCATTGGTGGACCCGCTAGGCACGTTGTTGTTCGAGGCCGGACGTGAGCAAGGGCAGTTCTCGGTCGTGTTGGACCTGGATCAACTGACGACGGCGCGACGTGATTATCGGTATCTGGACGATCAGCGACTGAAAATTCCGGGAGACATCATTGAGCATGCCTGCGGATTGCGGGAGCTGCTGATTCCTTCGCATTGATCCTGATCCTGTGTCGCCAGGGCTAACGCCTTCGCGGGCAAGCGACACATTCCTGTTGGCCAAAAACCAGAACAACAACGTAACACCCGAAATTGCGCCGAACTCGGCTCTGCCATAAATCTAATAATTCGGAGTAGTCGCTCATGGCTCGTTTGCAACGCACCCTGTCACTGGGGTCGGTGGTGCTGTTCGGCATCGCTTACATGACACCGATCATTGTCCTCGGCACTTTTGGCATCCTCGCTCAATCCACCTCCGGCATGGTCCCCGCCGCTTACCTGGCGGCACTGGTGGCCATGTTTTTCACCGCGATGAGCTACGGCCGAATGGCCGCGGCATTCCCCGTCGCCGGTTCGGCCTACAGCTACGTGCGCAAGGCGATCAGCCCGAAACTGGGTTTCATCGCCGGTTGGGCGGTATTGCTCGATTATCTCTTCTTGCCCATGGCGATCTGGCTGATCGGCGCGGCCTACCTACACTCCGCGTTCCCGGGCGTGCCGCAATGGCTCTGGGTGCTGGTGTTCATCGGCATCACGAGCGGGATCAACATCTTCGGTCTTAAATTGGCCAACGGCATCAACGCGCTGTTGATGCTGGTGCAGTTCCTGGTCCTGATCGCCTTCGTCGCACTGTGTGTACATTACGTCGGCGGGGATGCGAGCAAACCCTTGTGGTCGATCAAGCCGTTCTTCGACGGTGACATGCAGATGCCGTTGATCATGAGCGGCGCAGCCATCGCCTGTTATTCATTCCTGGGGTTCGACGCGGTCAGCACCTTGACCGAAGAAACCCGCGACCCGCGCCGGACCATCCCACGGGCGATCATGTTGATTACGCTGATTGGCGGATTGATCTTCGTCAGCGTGTCGTACTTCGTACAGATCGCGCATCCGTCGTCGCAGTTCGACAGTGTCGACTCGGCGGCTTATGAAATTGCTCGTAATATCGGTGGCGACCTGTTCGTCTCGATCTTCCTGATCGGCCTGATCGTCGGCCAGTTCGCGTCGGGGCTGTCGGCCCAGGCCAGCGGCTCGCGGCTGTTGTTCGCCATGGGGCGTGATGGCGTGCTGCCAAAATCGATCTTCGGCACCTTGCACGAACGCTTTGGTACGCCGGTCAACAGCATCCTTTTGTGCGCCGTGGTCGCTTTGCTGGCGCTGAAACTGGACGTCACCACTTCAACCTCATTCATCAACTTCGGCGCGTTCCTGGCGTTCAGCCTGGTGAACTTGTCAGTGATCTTTCACTACTGGATCGGCGCGCAGAAGAAGGGGCTGCGTGAGGTCGTGTTGTTCCTGCTGTTCCCATTCATCGGGCTGGCGGCGGGCCTATGGCTGATGGTCAGCCTCGATCACCTGGCGATTTATCTGGGGCTGAGTTGGCTGGCGATTGGCGTGGTGTACCTGGCGGTGCTGACGGGAGGTTTTCGTCGCCAGCCACCGGAGATGGATTTCCAGGAAGCCGCATAAATCACCAGGCCCCGTGGGAACAGTTGAATCTTGCGGGGCATTCAGGGAGATATACCCAGACACAAGAAAGCCCGCACTAGGCGGGCTTCTTGTTGTTCAAAGACGTTCGAAAACATCGTTGAACAGGACTTGGTGGCTACACAGGGACTTGAACCCCGGACCCCAGCATTATGAATGCTATGCTCTAACCAACTGAGCTATGTAGCCAAGTGGCGCGCATTATTCGCTGGTAACGAAGATGTGTCAAGCGTAAATCCAAAATATTTCTCTGCACTTTCAACCGCTTATCCATCCTCGTCACCAATGCCCGTCAACCGAGTTGAAATCTCCCTGTGTTTGCACTCAAGGCCTGGCTGCCTTGGCTCAAGGTGTCCGCCGCCAGGTTCACGGCGCGGGCGCCTTCCAGCAAGCGCATGGCCGCCTGATCGACCTGCTGGATATTGCCGCTGACTTCGTCGGCGGTGCTGGCCTGTTCATCCACCGCCGTGGCGATTTGCGCCAGGGTGTCGGTGACGCTCTGTACGGCACTGGCGATTTCCCCGAGGCGTTCGCCAAGGCCGGTGACGGCTTGCGCATCGGTCTGGGCCTGGCCGCAGGCCGCTTCCATCAGGCTGACGGCTTCGTTGACGGTGGCGCGCAGGCTATCGACGGTCCCGGCGATTTGCTGCGTGGAGGACTGGGTGCGTTGCGACAGGCTGCGCACTTCATCCGCCACCACGGCAAAGCCCCGGCCTTGTTCACCGGCACGGGCGGCTTCGATGGCGGCGTTGAGCGCCAGCAAATTGGTCTGCTCGGCCACGCCGCGAATGGTATCGACCACCAGCTGGATCTGTTGGCCCTGTTCACTGACCCGGCCCAAGGCAGCGGCGGTTTCGTTGAGTCGCTGGTTGAGCTGCTGGATACTTGCCGTGGTGCGTTGGCTGTCGCGACTGCTGTCGGCGGCGATGCGGCGGGTTTGCTGGGCGCTGTCTGACGCCTGTTCACAACTTTTCGCAACGCCTTGGGAGGTCGCGGCCAGTTGCGTCGCGGCGGCGGCAATCTGGCTGATTTGCATCTGCTGTGCCTCGACTTCGCCCAAGGCTCCGCTGGAGTGTGTATTGAGGATGCGCACGGCGTCGCTCAGTTGCAGCGTCTCGTGATCCACACCCAGCAGGCTGCTGCGCAACTGCACCACGGCGACATTGAGCGCGGTGCTGATCGCAGCCAGCTCGTCGCGCCCTTGCACCGGTACTTGCAGGCTGAGGTTTCCGTCACGCAGGGCTTCGGCCAACAGCGTAATGCCACTGGCGCTGCGGCGAATGGAGGCCTGCAGGCAGATGAAGAGGTACAGCGCGGCCAGCAACAGGCAGCCAAGCACCATGGCGACCAAGGTGAACTGGCGGATCGCCGAGCCATGGTAGTGGTCCAGCCGGGTGTCCAGGGCCACCAGCGATTGTTGCCGCAAAGTCGCCAGGTCAACGAGAAGGGCATCCATGAGTTTCTCGAAGCCTTCCGGTTTGAGACTGATGGAGCCGCCGAACACGCCGTCATCCAGCGTTTTCAAACCGCCGTCCAGGTTCTTGAGGCTGCCTTGGAATTGGCCGGCCCAGGTCTGCAATTCGCTGGGCAGGCGTGTTTCCAGCAGCGCACCGGTCTTGACCAATTGATCCCGGGCGTCGCCGATGCGGCTACGCAAGTCGCGCAGTTGCAGGCGGCTCTGCAAGGTGAATTGGCCTGACACCACCGAGGCTTGGCCAACGCTGGCCAGGCGGCCGACACGTTCGATCAGATCAGGGGTCTGCTGGGTCGAGATTTGCGTCAACAGGTAGGTTTCCAGCCAGGAAGCAAGCGTCAGGCGATTGTCCATGACGATCTGTTCGCGCAACGCTTGCAAGGCGCTGAGGGCTGCGGTGAAACGATCGTAGCCGTCCGGCCACCAGCCTACGGTGCCCAGGCTCTTGGAGTCCAGGCCGTTGAGGCTGGCCTGCAAGGTCTGATAGCGGGCGAGGGTGTCGGCTTCGGCGCCTTCGGCCTGCAGCGTCGCGCCAAGATCATTGGCGGCCTGGTTGAGTGCCGGTTGCACCGCATCGAACGCGGCCATGGCGGCGAGCGTCGCGGGGGTAGGTTGTCGATTGGTCTCCGTGGCCCGCCAGCGCGCCGCGCGGTTGCGCTGGGCGGCGAGCAGGTTGTCCAGGTTGTCCAAGGCCAGTAACTGGCGGACACCGGCGCGCTCCACGGAAATCAGGTTGAGCTTGTCGCGATAATCCTGGCCAATGAGCCACAAACTGCCCATGAGCGGCAGGATGAACAACAGGAACAACAATTGGAATTTACGGGCGAAACCAAAATGCCCCAGCAACCGGATGCCCGGTGATAGAAAAGCCTGCATGCCCATACTCCCCTGGACACCCGTGCACTAATTCTGTGCGTTTTTACACAAGTGCCGAAACGGGTGCCCTTTCAAAAGGCCTCGAAAGCTTGTCCAGGCTGGCTCTGTAGGCCTGCTCTGTAGCGAAACTTCCCATTCTCGGTCCCCTTTGTAAGGGGCCGCGTCGTAAAGCATTTACAAGGCAAGATTCAGACCATGGCGTTGCGCTATCACCTTGGTTTGCCGACTATTTTTTATAGGTCGATAGCAAGCTAAGGGGATAGCCTTGCCGCACTGAAAAATGGCACATTGGCGCACCTGCCCGTGTGCTCCCACCTGCCGTCTGGAAACCTCCCATGGCTATCCGCAATACCCAGGCCGACGCGACGTCCATTTCCGCCACGCCCCAAAGCAGCCCGTTGGTCATGCGCATCATTGGTGCGGTGGCGCTGGCCCACTTGATCAACGACCTGATCCAGGCCGTGCTGCCTTCCATCTACCCGATGCTCAAGGACAGCTACGGCCTGACCTTCACCCAGGTTGGCTTGATCACACTCACGTTCCAGTTGACCGCATCTTTGTTGCAGCCTTGGGTCGGCTATCACACCGATCGTCATCCCAAGCCCTGGCTGTTGCCGGCCGGGACGGTGTGCACGCTGATTGGCATTGTGATGATGTCCATGGTCGGCAGCTTTGCCTTGATCCTGCTGGCGGCTGCCTTGATCGGCATCGGCTCGTCGACCTTCCACCCCGAGGCATCGCGGGTCGCGCGACTGGCTTCCGGTGGCCGTTATGGCCTGGCGCAGTCGACCTTCCAGGTGGGCGGGAACGCCGGCTCCGCATTCGGCCCGCTGCTGGCCGCGGCGATCATCATTCCCTATGGGCAAGGCAATGTGGCCTGGTTCGGCTTGTTCGCGCTGTTTGCCTTGTTCGTGCTGTACCGCATCAGCCGTTGGTATGCCAATCACCTGAACCTGTTCAAGCTCAAGCAAGGCCAGGCGGCAACCCACGGCTTATCCAAGGGGCGGGTCATGAGTGCGTTGGTGGTGCTTGGCCTGTTGGTGTTCTCGAAGTATTTCTACATGGCCAGTTTCACCAGTTACTTCACCTTCTACCTGATCGAAAAGTTCGACCTGTCAGTGGCGTCTTCCCAACTGCACTTGTTCCTGTTCCTTGGCGCGGTGGCGGCGGGGACCTTCTTCGGCGGCCCGATCGGCGACAGGATCGGGCGCAAGGCGGTGATCTGGTTCTCGATCCTCGGCGTGGCGCCATTCACCCTGATCCTGCCTCATGTCGACCTGCTGTGGACCAGCATCCTCAGCGTGGTGATCGGCTTCATCCTGGCCTCTGCGTTCTCTGCCATCGTCGTGTACGCCCAGGAACTGGTGCCGGGCAATGTCGGCATGATCGCCGGCGTATTCTTTGGCTTGATGTTCGGTTTCGGTGGGATTGGTGCTGCGTTGCTGGGGCATCTGGCAGACGTTCGCGGCATCGAATACGTGTATTGGTTGTGCTCGTTCCTGCCGTTGCTTGGGGTGTTGGCGATCTTTTTGCCCAAGACAAAGAAGGCTTGAACAGCCTCGAGCCAGCGTGCTCGGTGGTTCCTGGGATAACCGAGTTGCTGGCGGCCCAGTCAGCCACTTGAATGCCGGTGGCTCGCATCCTGAAATCGCCTTCATTACCGCCAGCGGCGAACAGATCGCCTACCCTCAGGGCGGCTTTATCTTCGGCTATCAAAAAACCAGCCAGTGCGGGTGCGCTATTTGCCCGAGCAACCCGCCGGCAGCGCCATTATCGATGGCGGGGAGGCTTAGGGGGACGCCGGTATTATTGGGCTGCATTGGTCTGGTATTTACCTTGGTCGGATTATTGGAAGCCACCGGCAAACGCGGTCGCGCAGCTCATTCACTTAAAGGACTTTGAACGCATGAGCAGGCGGGTCCTGCGAGGCTTGGCGGGGGTAAACGCTCTCGCCACCGCATGTATGCCTATCCCTCCGCCGCGCCACGCCCCTCCAGAAATATCCGCCCCGGCAACGTAAACCCGCGTAACTTGAGCAACGTCATCGGCCCGGCATCCAGTTCGGTGCGCAGGTGCCAGGTCAGGCCCAGGCCATCGGGGGCCTTGAGCACCATGCGATAGCGGCTGTCGCCATCGTCCAGCGGCGTGAACTTGGCCTGTTCCAGCAAGCGGATCAGGCCCCAGGTGCCGGCGTAGTCGGCGAACAGTCGTTCGCCGGTGTGGACGCTGGTCCAGGTCAGGCTGACCCCGGGATAATCGCTGCGCCCCGGCCAGCCGAAGCGCTGCCAGCGTTCCTTCTGGTTGAAGTACTCATGTTTTTCGCCATTGAGGATGAACGTGGTCTGCACCACATCGCGCACACCTTTGCCACTCAGTTCGAAGCTCAAG
>NZ_JQGJ02000032.1 GCF_000802155.2 Pseudomonas frederiksbergensis | reverse complement strand
TGGGCTCAATGGGTACCGGTACACCCTGAACCCGACGGGGTGGGTGGATCCGTTGGGGTTGGAGGTTTGCCCAGGTGACGGCGGGTGTAAGAAGCCGGCGGTTGGTGAGCAGGATCCGACGGCTAAGGTTGGGGTGGAGGAGGGTGAGCCGACGCTGCCGATGACGGCGGAGCAGCGGCGGGCGCGGATTGATGAGTTGGCGGAAGCGAATGCTTATCGGCGTTTGGATGAGATGGAGCAATCAATCCCAGGCGCGCATTTCCTGCAAAAACATGGCGCTCAGACTACGGCGGAGGCTCAGTTGGAGCGCGTTACGACAGGGCGAAATCCTGGGACAGGCGAAATAGAAATTTATACCTATGGCAATAATATAGGTCAGCCGAAAATTCCATCTGCAGCGACACGCTTCACAAGCCACCGGGATCAATTGAATGCCATATATAGAACGAAACTCGTTTTTAGGCGTAATGACTTGTTTGAAAGTACCAAACCGATCGATTTTGGGCGAACGATTGGGAATGGGTATAAGCGAGACGGTTTACAATACAAGGAATACCAGCATGCGATAGTAATATTGAATGGAAATGGTGATCCAAAAACAGCTTATACAGGACCGAAAAGATGAAGCCCAAGCCAAACATGATGCCGCTGGTCGGGTTATTGTTTGTATTTAATATTGAAAATTCTTCCAGTGAGAAGATAGAGGAAATAATAGTTTCAAAAAATATAAATATCGATTCTGAGCTTTCTGAGTTGTTTGATATTTTGCTTAAGCCGGAATTTTTGTGTTACCCGGCCGGAGCACAGAGTAAATATATTGAAGCAATTAGCTATTATCTGGAGGCTGGTGACAGCTTTGATGATTTGTTTGGGGAGATGGATACATATTTTGATCAAGATATTTACGATCAGCGACATTTTATGGAAGTGTTGCTGAACTGCCTTAGATGCTACCAATCAGAGAGTGTTTCGGAATCGTAAGTCATGGAGTATTGAATTTTGATAAAGTCTAGGCGATATGGCTCATATATGCCGAAAGAGCGTTCATTGGATGTTCACGCCAGCGATGTGAAGTCGCCGAGGCCGAGGAAATGGAGAGCCAATTGCAGCACCAAATTCAATAGTTTTCGAATACAGCACCAAGCCATAAATGAGGCGCTAACCCGAGAGGTGAGAGGCCTGCCGCGCTTCACAGGCGAAGACAAGAGAGGCAATCCAATCGTGCGCATGTATATGCCCAAGGTTGGGCAGGGATACATACCCAACGTAAATGATCGAGAGAATCCATTGTTTCAAAGTGAAATTAACGTAGTTGAAGTCAGGTTCGATTACGAAACGCTACGTCCGGTCGCTTATTATCCTGTAGGAGGTTTTGATGTTGATGCATCCGTTTCTTGATCGTCCTTATGATCCTCAGATCGGTCATTTTCTAGGCGGATTCGAGATATATGATTGCGAGGAGACCTTGGGCGAGGAACTGTCGCAGTTCGATCTCAATAGTGCTGAAGATCGGAAGGTGTTGATTTATAAGTACGTAGTGCATCGCTTTAGAAATCTAAGCTATCGACACAAATTCTTGTTTTTTTGTGTGCTCGCAATTGCGCTCGATGATCCGAAGTATGATTTTAATGCGCTGTTCGAACACGAAGTGATTTCACATTCAGCCCTTCCGCCGGAGTGGGATGAAATGCAAGATTTCAGAATTTTCTTTGAGGATATCTATAAATATTTAGCGGAAGAGTGGGGCGGGGATCTTGATAGGGCCAGCCAGGAAGACCCTGCAACCTGGTAATTCGGATAAGACAAATATTTGATGGTGGAACTACCTTGCAAACAAAGCCTCTTTGATATCCGATAAGTCGAGCTGATTCCAGATTGCATTACTGGCGAGGGAGCTTGCTCCCTCGCCCTCGCCCTCGCCACAGGATTTGTAGCTGCCATTCCGTTGGGGTGAAGGCGACCCACTTTTACACCGACAGTCCCAACTCCAGGACCGGTGTCTGCTCGATCGCACCATCAATCAAATACAAACTCCCCCCAACAATCTCCTTGGCATGATGCTTGGCCTGGGAGGCCAGCTCCGCCAGCTGACTCGCGTCCAGCCCCACACAAGCCTCCGAGCGCAGGTGCACTACCCCAATCGACAACGACAACAAAGCGAACTCCTGCCGCACCCCCTGCCGGTTCAACGCGGTAAAACATCCCGCCTCAAGGTGCTCCGGCCGGTAGAAGCGGCGGCAGTGGTTCTGGAAGTCGTTCAACAGTTGGGTCAGGCGTTTACGCCAGTCATCCGGGCCGAGGACCAGCAGGAAG
Source organism: Pseudomonas frederiksbergensis (assembly GCF_000802155.2). Lineage (GTDB taxonomy): Bacteria > Pseudomonadota > Gammaproteobacteria > Pseudomonadales > Pseudomonadaceae > Aquipseudomonas > Aquipseudomonas frederiksbergensis_A. Next base: position 26,023 of record NZ_JQGJ02000032.1, on the reverse strand, counting down.
TCGTCGCCGCCGATGTGGCCGACGAAGTCGCGGCTGGGGTCGATGCGTTCGTTCAGGCATTGCGCCAGGCATAGTAGGACTTCGTCGCCGCGGCCGTAGCCGTAGATGTCGTTGAAGGGTTTGAAGCTGTCGATGTCGACGTAGCAGATCACCGACTCCTGGCGTTGTTGCAGCAGGCGGGTGAGGCATTGCTGGATCGGCACGTTGCCCGGTAGCAAGGTCAGCGGGTTGGCGTAGCGGGCCTGCTGGATTTTCAGTTCGGTGATGAGTTTGAGCACGTCGATGACGCGCCCCAATCCCATGTAGCTGCCGTTGAGGGTGATGATGAAATCTTCTTCGATGCGTTGCCGGGCGCGGCTGGTGATCAGGCGGCTGACTTGTTGCAGCGACTGATTGAGTTCCACCGCGAGGAAGTCATCACTCATCAGGCGGCTGATGGGTTTGCGCGCGAAGAGGTCGGTGGCGAAGGGTTTGAGCAAGGCATCGGAGAGCGAATGGCGATGGACGATGCCGCAGGGCTGGCCACGGTCATCCAGCACTGCCAGGGAGTTGAGATTGGCCTGGCGGCGGAACGCCTCCAGGACCGCCGCCGTCGGGGTGTTGTGGGTCACCGCCGGTTGTTCGTTGAGCAATGCGCCAAGGTCGTTGACTTCATCGCCCAGCGGCACCACCCCGCTGTCTCGGCGGGGCATCAACGCCTTGGCGTCCTGGGAAGGGTGTTCCTGCGGCCGGGCAAGCAGATAGCCCTGGACCAGATCGACGCCCATTTCGATCAGCACGGCCAATTCTTCCGGCAGCTCTATCCCCTCGGCAATCACCTGGGCCCGTGAGGCCTGGGCGATTTTCAGGATGGAACCGACGAACTCGCGCTTGAGCGCGTCCTGGTGAATGCCGTCGATGAAGTGCCGGTCGATCTTCACATAATCCGGCCGTAGTTCCGACCAGAGACGCAGGCTTGAATACCCAGCGCCGAGGTCATCCAGGGCGATGGAAAAGCCCATGGCTCGATAGTGATGAAGGGCGGTTTGCAGGAGCTGGAAGTCATCGATCGGGGTTTGTTCGGTCAATTCGATCACGACTTGGCTGGGTGGGATGCCGAAGTCTTGCAACAACTGCAATGTACGACCGGTCTGGTGCGCCGACTCGAGTAGCGATTCGGGCGACACATTGAGGAACAGCTTGCCCGGCAGTTTCTGCTCGTTGAACCGCTGGCAGGCGCTACGTCGGCAGGCCAGTTCCAGTTCACTGAGCCGCCCGGCCTGGCGGGCAACGGAAAGTAAGGCGATAGGGGAGTGCAGCGGGCTGTTGGACGGGCCTCGGGTCAAGGCTTCGTAACCCAGGATGCGTCGTTCGGAGAGACAAACGATCGGTTGGAACAGGCTGTGCAAACCGCTTTGACTCAGGATTGAGCTCAAGGCACTCAGCTGTTCTATCGTGGTCATGGCGGTCTCTGGCGATAAAAAAAAGGACGGGGCGCAACCCCTGCTGGGGGGCGCCCGGTCCTGTATTTCACGACAGACTGATGTCAGTTTGATGACACTCCGACGAGCATCACCATTAAATGGCCATCACTCAGTGCTTGGCGACCGCCGTGTTGAGTTTCAGGTAATCCAGGAGGATTCGCCCGGTTTCACTCAGGTAGGCATCGTCTTCCGGCTTGGTCTTTTCCGGTTCGGTGATCAGGTCCTCGTCTTCTTTCTTCAGCTCTTTGAGCGGTTCTTCGCCCTTGGCCTTGCGACGCAGGTTTTCCATTGCCAGTTGCTTGGCCTCGATGTCGGCATGCTGCGCGCGGCGCTCGGCTTCGTTGAGGGTGACGGTTTTCTCCATCATCAGCTTCTGCGCGAGGGCCAGCTTGTCACGGATGAACACGAATTCCGCGTCCTGGGACGAGCGCGCGTCATGGTCGGACTTGAGTTGGGCCAGGAACGGCTTGAACGGGTCCACGGCCGGCTTGATCGCGGGGCGGATGGTGTCCCACGGCATGGCCTCGGGCAGGGCGCTTTCACCGATTTCCTTGGTGTCGATGATCGACGGGTAATTGATGTCAGGCAGCACGCCTTGGTGCTGGGTGCTCTGGCCGGAAACCCGGTAGAACTTCGCCAGGGTCAGTTTCAGTTCGCCGTGGTTGAGCGGCTGGATAGTTTGCACGGTGCCCTTGCCGAAGGTCTGGCCGCCGATGATCAAGGCGCGGTGGTAGTCCTGCATGGCGCCGGCGAAAATCTCCGAGGCCGAGGCCGACAGGCGATTGACCAGCAAGGCCATCGGGCCCTTGTAGAACGCGCCCGGGTTTTCATCTTCCAGCACATCGACCCGGCCATCGGCATTGCGCACGAGCACGGTCGGGCCTTTGTCGATGAACAGGCTGGTCAGTTCGGTGGCTTCCTGCAAGGAGCCGCCGCCGTTGTTACGCAAGTCGATGACGACGCCGTCGACCTTATCCTTTTGCAGTTCGGTCAGCAGCTTCTTGACGTCGCGAGTGGTGCTCTTGTAATCCGGATCCCCAGCGCGGAACGCCTTGAAGTCCAGGTAGAACGCCGGGATCTCGATGATGCCGAGCTTGTAGTCCTTGCCGTCCTGCTTGAGTTTCAGGACCGATTTTTTCGCGGCCTGTTCTTCCAGCTTCACCGCTTCGCGGGTGATGGACACGACTTTGCTGGTCTGGTCGTTCGGTGCGTTGCTGGCCGGAATGACTTCCAGGCGGACCACCGAGCCTTTCGGGCCACGGATCAGCTTGACCACTTCATCCAGGCGCCAGCCGACCACGTCGACCATTTCCTTGTTGCCTTGGGCGACACCAATGATCTTGTCCGCCGGGCCGACCTGCTTGGTCTTGTCCGCCGGGCCCGCTGGCACCAGGCGCACGATCTTGACCTGATCGTTATCGCTCTGCAGCACTGCGCCGATGCCTTCCAGGGACAGGCTCATGTTGATGTCGAAGTTCTCCGCGTTATCCGGCGACAGATAATTGGTGTGCGGGTCGTAGGACATTGCGAAGGTATTGATGTAGGCCTGGAAGATATCTTCGGCACGGGTCTGGTCCAGGCGCGCCAATTGGTTCTTGTAGCGCTTGGTCAGGGTTTCCTGGATCTGCTTGGGATCCTTGCCGGCGATCTTCATGCGCAGCACTTCGTCCTTGACGCGTTTGCGCCAGAGGTCGTCGAGTTCGGCTGTGCTCTTGAGCCAGGCGGCATCCTTGCGGTCGACCAGCAAGGTTTCCTTGGCATTGAAATCGATCTTGTCGACGCCTTTGTTCAACTCCGCCAAGGCGTAGTCCAGGCGCGCCTTGACGCGGTCCAGGTAGCGCTTGTAGATAATGAAACCGGCGTTCAGGTCACCGCTCTTGAGGAAGTCGTCGAATTGGGTCTTCCATTTGTCGAACTCGGCGATGTCGCTGGCCAGGAAATAGCTGCGCGACGGATCGAGCAGCTTCAGGTAGCTGTCATAGATGATGACCGAGCGTGCGTCATCGAGCGGCGGCTTGCTGTAGTGATGACGCTTGAGCAACTCAACGACATTAAGGCTGGCAATCACCTCGTCGCGATCGGGCTGAAGCTTGTCCCAGCTGTTGGCCGCGAGCGCATTGCTCGAAAGCGTCGAAACGCCAAGGCCAATGAAAAGGGCAAGTGCAGTACTGGGGAACAAGTGCTTCATGCTGATTCGACGCAGGGACAATTGATAACGCATATTAGGCCGTCTTTGAAGTCGCCGGTTCCATGTGGCCCGGGCGCATAATGCAAGAAAGCCCGGCGTTGAAGCAGCGGGCCCAGTCGAGACTCACTATGGAGGCACCGTGAAAGCATTGCAAGGCGTTGAAGGCCAAGTGGTATGGGCAGATGAGCCAAGTCCGGCCTGTGATGCAGGCCAAGTTCGCATCCGTGTGGCAGCCGCCGGCCTGAATCGGGCCGATTTACTGCAAAAAGCCGGGCATTATCCACCTCCACCGGGCGCCAGCCAGGTGTTGGGGCTGGAATGTTCCGGGATAATCAGCGAAGTCGGGCCCGGCTCTTCCTGGCAGGTCGGAGACCGCGTTTGCGCGTTGCTGGCCGGTGGCGGGATGGCCGAAGAGGTGGTGGTCGATGGTCGCCATGTCTTGCCCGTGCCGGAAGGCTTGTCGATGGCCGAAGCGGCCGCGCTGCCCGAGGTCTACGGCACCGCGTGGCTGAATCTGTTCCAGCTCGCCGGGCTGCGGCCGGGTGAAAAAGTGCTGCTGCACGCCGGTGCCAGCGGTGTTGGCTCGGCGGCGATCCAGCTCTGCAAGGCGTTTGGCAACCCGTGTTGGGTCAGCGTCGGTTCGGCGGATCGGCTGGCCTATTGCGAAGCGCTGGGAGCCCAGGGCGGCGTGGTGCGCACCGACGACATCAACAGCCTGAACGACTTCGCGCCGTTCGATGTGATCCTCGATCCGGTCGGCGCGAACTACGCCAGTCTCAACGTGAAACTTTTGTCAGTTGACGGCCGCTGGGTGTTGATCGGCCTCATGGGCGGTCGCACGACCGAGCTCGACCTCGCCCAAGTGTTGGGCAAGCGCATCCAATTGCTCGGCTCGACCCTGCGCAGCCGCAACGATCAATTCAAGGCCGACCTGATCAGCGAGCTGGGGCAGCAGGTATGGCCGTTGTTCGCTGATAAACGCTTGAGCCCGCAGTTGGCCCGGACGTTTGCGGTTACCGATGCCGAAGCGGCGTTTGCGGAACTGGCGACCAACCAGGTGTCGGGGAAGTTGGTGTTGGTGATTGATGAAGGCCTGAGCTGATTTTTGACCTGTGAAAGCCGCTGACCTTTGGTCGGCGGCCCGCGTCCGATGCACGCGCCCTGCTAGCGTTAATCAATGAGGGGATGGGGTAACCGCAGCTTTTATTTCACCGCAAGGTGAAGAGGTTGATCATGGCCATCGCCGAATGGCGCATGCAGGGCGTCGAGTTCATTGCCTGCAACTGCAATTGGGGCTGCCCCTGCCAATTCAATGCGCCACCCACCCATGGGCACTGCCAGGCGGTGGCGTCGATGCGGGTGGAGCGCGGGCATTTCAAGGAAGTGGCGCTGGACGGCTTGTGCTGGGCTGCCACCTTCTCCTGGCCGGGCGCTATCCATGAGGGTAACGGCAGTTGTCAGGTGTTCATCGATGAACGCGCCAACGAGGTGCAACGCGAGGCCCTGCTGACCATTCTGTCTGGCCTGGAGAGCGATCCTGGGGCCAACGTGTTCCAGGTGTTCAGCAGCACCATGAGTGAAGCGTTCGAACCGCAGTTCGTGCCCATCACCCTGTCCATCGATGTCGATCAACGCCTGGCGCACCTGGACATTCCAGGCGTGCTGCAGGCCAGCGGCGAGCCGATCCGCAGCCCGATCGACGGCTCACCTCATCGCGTGCGCCTCTCACTGCCCAATGGCTTTGAATTCCTCGAGGCGGAAGTCGCCAGCGGCAGCTACCAGACGCATTCAGCCCTCAAGCTGCAATCCCAGGACAGCCATAGCCACCTCGCCCAGGTGCATTTCACCGGCCACGGCATAGAGCCGTAGCGATGGCAGGACCCCAGGCGGTAACGCCGAGTAAGCGACTGTCAGGCGAGCAGATACTGTTGCTGCTCTGCCTGCTCGCACTGACCGCCCTGGCCTGGGTGATGCTGCTGCGCATGGCCCGCGACATGAGTGCGCCGGGCGGCATGGCTGATGCGGCAATGGCCGGCATGATCATGCCGTGGAGCCTCGCCGATGCGCTACTGATGTTCGCGATGTGGGTGGTGATGATGCTGGGCATGATGCTGCCCAGCGCCTTGCCCATGCTGCTGATCTACCAGCAGATGCTGCGCAAGCGCATGCGAGCGCCGCAGCGACACTTGGCCTTGCTGTTGTTCTGCTGCGCCTATGGCCTGGTCTGGTCCGGCTTCGCCCTGGGCGCCACGGCACTCCAGTGGACGCTTGAACAACTGGCCTTGCTCAGTCCGGCGATGCGCAGCAGCAGTACCGCGCTGGGCGCGGGCCTGCTGCTGGTCGCAGGCGTCTATCAGTGGCTACCGGCCAAAGCGACGTGCCTCGAGCATTGTCGCGGTCCGCTGCATTTCCTTCTCAGCTACTGGCGCCCCGACGTGCTCGGCGGCTGGCGCATGGGCCTGGCCCATGGTGCTCACTGCCTGGGTTGCTGCTGGGCGTTGATGGGCGTGCTGTTTGTGGTCGGCGTGATGAACCTGTTCTGGGTGGCAGTGATCGGTGCCTTCATCCTGCTGGAGAAAAACCTGCCGCAGGGGCTCTGGCTCAGTCGTGCCAGCGGTGTGTTATTGCTCGGCTGGGGCCTGTGGCTGCTGCTGGGGTAGGGCTGCTCATGCGAAAGCTTACTTCCAGCTATGGATCGGCCAGCCAGCCAGCTCGGCATGGGCCCTCAACACCTGGTCCGGATTCACCACATGCGGGTAATCCACCCGCAGCAACAGCGGCAGGTCATTGCGCGAATCGGAATAGAAGCTCGCACCTTCGAGGTTTTCCTCTTCGGCATCCAGCCAATCCAGTAACCGGGTGATCTTGCCTTCGCGATACGTCAGGGTGCCCACGGTCTTGCCGCTGTATACCCCATGGGCGACGTCCAGCTCGATCGCCAGGATCTCATCGATGCCCAGGCGTTCGGCAATCGGCTTGACCAGATGCGTGCCCGAGGCCGAGATCACCAGAATCCGGTCGCCGGCCTTGCGGTGTTCGGCGATGGTCTTGGTGGCATCGCTGAAGATGATCGGCTCGATGAAATCTTCAACCCACGGTGCCACCAGGTGCTCGATCTCTTCGGGCGTGCGGCCGATCATCGGCTCCAGGCTGAAGTCCATGTACTCTTCCATGCGCAACTTGCCGTGGCTGTAGGCGTCCATCAGCTCGTTGTTGCGGCGCATGAACGACTCGGGATCTACCCAGCCCAGCCGTCCCATCTGTTCGCTCCAGAGGGTGGCGCAGTCGCCGTGGATCAGGGTTTCGTCCAGATCAAAAATTGCCAGGGCCATCAGCAGGTTTCCCTTCTTATAATCAACAAAGCCATCAGGCTACCTCACACAGCGCCGAAGGATCGATGGAAAGTGCCAGTCGTGCACCATCTGGATGCAGGTCGGCGGCCGAGCGATTGAGCACATCCACCACCAGTTCCACGCCGCGGGCCTCGACCCGGTAGCGGATCACGTTGCCCAGCAGGCTGTGGCTGCGGATCAGCGCATCGGGTTCGCCGCTGCGATTCAACTCAATCGCTTCCGGGCGAATGGCGATGCGACCGGTCACCGGCCGCTGCAGCAGTTTGCTCGCGCTGTCGGCGTCCAGCAGGTTGTAGTTGCCGATGAAGCCGGCGGCAAAGACATCGACGGGTGCAGTGTAAAGGGTCTCGGCATCGCCGCTCTGTACGATCTTTCCCTGGTTCATCAGGAAAATCCGGTCAGACATCGTCAGCGCTTCCTCCTGATCATGTGTGACGAAAATCGTAGTCAGGCCAAGTTCGCGCTGTATCTGTCGGATCTGTTCGCGCAAGTGCTTGCGAATCCGCGCATCCAGGGCCGACAGCGGTTCGTCCAGCAGCAACAGGCGCGGCCGCGTCACAAGGGAGCGGGCGAGGGCGACGCGCTGGCATTGGCCGCCGGACAGTTGATGGGGATAGCGGGCGGCAAAGTCATGCAGCTCCACCAGGCGCAGGATCTCCAACACACGCTGACGGCTGTCCGAGGCGTCGACCTTCTGCATGCGCAGGCCGAAGGCGACGTTCTGCTCCACGGTCATGTTGGGGAACAAGGCGTAGCTCTGGAAGACCATGCCGATCCCGCGTTTCTGCGGGCTCAGCGGGACGATGTCTTGCCCGTCCAGCAGGATCTTGCCGGCATCCACCGCCGTCAGGCCGGCAATGCAGCGCAACAGCGTGGACTTGCCGCAACCCGAGGGGCCGAGGAGGGTGACGAATTCGCCCTTGCCGATCTCGCAATTGATGTCGCTGAACACCGGCGTGCCGGCGTAGCTTTTCTGCAGGTGTTGGACGCTGACGTAGCTCATTGGCTTTTGTCCTTGTTCAAGATGTTGGCCGCCCAGGTCAGGACCAGTACGAAGAAGAAATAAGAGATCACCAGCGCACTGGTGAAATGGCCGCTGCTGTTGCGCATGTTGTTCAGGTACACCTGCAGCGTTTCATAGCGGGTGCCGACGAGGATGTTGGCGAACACGAACTCGCCAAACAGGAACGAGAAGGACAGCAGCAGCGCCACCATCAAGCCCTTGCGCAAGTTCGGCAGCACCACCAGCAGCGCGGCCTGGAAGGTGCTGGCGCCAAGCATTTGCGCGGCATCCATCAGGTCGCGCAGGTTAATGGCTTGCAGGTTGTTGGTGATCGCCCGGTACATGAATGGCAGGGCGACGGTGAAGTAGCAGCCGATCAGGATCCACGGCGTGCCGACCATCGCCAGCGGCCCGGAACCGTAGAGTTGCAACAGCCCCACCGACGACACCACCGGGGGCACCGCGAAGGGCAGCAGGATGAGGATATTCATCAGCGCATCGAGCCTGGGAAAGTGGTAATGCACCACAAACAGCAGCGGCAGGATCAGCACCACCGAGAGCACCAGCGCACCGACGCAGACCAGCAGCGATTGGCCGAATGCGTGGAGAAAACGTGGATCGCTCCACAACTGCACATACCATTTGAAGGTGAAGCCGCTGGGCAGCACAGTGGCCGACCAACTGCTGGCGATGGAGTAGACCAGTGTTCCGACCAGGGGCAGCAGCAGGATGGCGAACAGCAGGTACACCACCGCTCGATGATAGAGCCCGACGGAGCCCGATTCAGCGCGAGACATGGTAGCTCCTCTTGAGCAGCAGTTGATGGACGATGGTCACCAGGGTCATCAACGCCACCAGCACCACGGCGAGGGCGCTGGCCATGTTCGGATCCAGGGAAATGTCGCCGGAGACCATCGCCGCGATGCGAATCGGCAGCACGTTGAAGTTGCCTGTGGTCAGCGCGTAGACCGTGGCGTAGGCACCGAGGGCGTTGGCCAGCAGGATCACGAACGTGCCCAGCAGCGCCGGCGTCAGCACCGGCAAGCCTATGTGCCGCCAGAACTGCCAGCCGCTGGCGCCCAGCAGCGCGGCGGATTCGCGCCAGTCTTCACGCAGCGCGTCGAAGGCCGGATAAAGCAACAGCACGCCCAAGGGAATCTGGAAATAGGTGTAGAGAATGATCAACCCGGTTTTCGAGTAGAGGTTGAAATCCTCGATGATCCCCGCTTGCTTGAGCATGATCGTGATGCTGCCGTTGAACCCCAGCAGGATGATGAACGCGAAGGCCAGGGGCACGCCGGAGAAGTTGCTGGTCATGTTGGCGAACGCATTGACGAAGTTACGCAACCGCGAATCCACTCGACGCAGGGAATAACTGCCGAGCACGGCGATGATGATGCCGAATACGCTGGACCAGAAGCTGATCTCCAGGCTGTGCTGGATTGCCTGCCGGTAAAACTTCGAACTGAAGATCTTGCTGAAGTTGGCCAGGCCCCAGCCGAACTCCTCCGATTCCAGGCTGTTGACCAATACCCAGAGCAGCGGGGCGATCTGGAACACGATGAAGAAAATCGCGAAGGGCACCAGGCACAACGCTGCCAGCCATTTGCCGCGCGTCATGGCGTTCACTTGAGTAACTCCCGGCAATAAGGTTTGTCGTGGTCGACGCCGAGCAATTGGCAAATCGTGCCGCACAGTTCGGTCTGCCGAGGGGCAGCACTGGCGTCAAGGCTGAAGCCATCACCGAGGACAAACAGCGGAACCTCGCGTTCTTCGGCCAGCAAGCCGTTGTGGGAACGGTCGCTGTTCATGCCGTGGTCGGACGTCACCAGCACCTGGTAACCGGCGTCGAGCCAGGCTTGCAGGTAGACCGCCAGGTTGATATCGGCCGAGCGGGCGCTGTTGCGGTATTGCGGCGTATCGAGGCCGTGCTTGTGGCCGGCATCGTCAATGTTCATTGGATGCACCAGCAGGAAGTTCGGCAAGTAGCGCTGGCGCAGGTGTTCCGCGTCGGCGAGCAGATGGGAATCGGGGTAGTGGTCATTCCAGTAGAAATGGCCGTATTGGATCGGCAGGTCGGGGTTGTCGGTGTGACGATCACGACCGGCTACGAAGGGTGACGCGTTGTAGAGCTCACTGACCCAGTGGTAGGCCGCGGCCGCCGTACTGAGACCGCCTTCGATGGCGTAGTGGAAAATGCTGCGCTGGTTCGACAGGCGCGAGACGTTGTTGTGCACGATGCCGCTGTCGATGGGCACGACCCCGGTGAGGATGCATTCGTAGAGCGGGCGGGACAGGGCGGGCAGTTCACATTCCAGCTTGTAGAGCGCCGCGCGTCCTGCGCCGACATACGCCTGCAAATGTCCCATGGCATGCCGGGCGACCTCGTAGTTGAGGCCATCGAGCACCACCAGGATGACGTTGTGCTTCATGGGGACCGGGACTCCGGGCTGATACCAGAAAGCTCGGACTCTCCACAGGTGGGAGCGGGCTTGCTCGCGAAGATGGAATTTCAATCAACGGTGATGCTGACTGACACACCGCTTTGGCGAGCAAGCCCGCTCCCACAGAGGATCCTCAATGGATATCCGAGCGGGAGCTAGCGCTTCACTTCATCTCGACGATGACTTCTTCGTTCCACATTTGCGGCAGTGCCTTGGAAGTCTTCTCCCACGCGTCCGCATCCTTGATCGGAGTCACTTTTTTGTACTGCTCGTTCGGCAGCAGCTTGGCCTGTACCTCTTCCGGCAGCTTCAGGTGCTCTGCGCGGATTGGGCGGGCATTGCCCTTGGCCAGGTTGATCTGGCCAGCGTCGCTGAAAATGTATTCACGGGTCAGCTTGGCGGCGTTCGGGTGCTTGGCGTATTTGTTGATGATCGTGGTGTAGCCGGAAATCACCGAGCCGTCGGAGGGAATCAACACGACGTAGTCATCTGGATTGGCCATTTTGGCCTTGTAACTCAGACCGTTGAAGTCCCAGACCACGCCGACTTCGACTTCACCTTTTTCCATGGTCGCAATGGTCGGGTTGGCCATGGAGAGGCGTCCTTGCTTGGCGATGTCAGCGAACAACAACAAGGCTGGCTTGATGTTCTTCTCGTCGCCGCCGTTTGCCAGGGCCGCAGCCAGCACACCATTCGCAGCCTGGGCGGCGGTGCTCACGTCACCGATGGAGACTTTGTACTTGCCGGTCTTGAGGTCAGCCCATTTGGTTGGCACTTCGGAACCGTGCAGCAGCTTCTTGTTGACGATGAAGGCAATAGTGCCGGTGTAGGCCAGGGCCCAATTGCCATCCTTGTCCTTGGCCCAGTCCGGTACCTGGTCCCAAGTGCTTGGCTTGTAGGGCTGGACCACGCCCTGTTTCACCGCGATCGGGCCAAAGGCGGCACCGACGTCGCCGATGTCGGCGCTGGCATTGTCTTTCTCGGCGGCGAACTTGGCGATTTCCTGGGCGGAACTCATATCGGTGTCGATGTGCTTCAGGCCATAGAGCTTGGCCAGGTCGTCCCAAGTGCCCTTCCAGTTTGCCCAGTCATCAGGCATGCCGACGCTGTTGACGGCACCTTCCGCTTTCGCAGCGGCTTCCAATGTTTTCAGATCGGTATCAGCGGCCATGGCGGCGGTGCTCATGGCAATGGTCGAGCCTAACAGTGATGCCAGGAAAAGCTGTTTCATCCGAAGCTCCTATGGGCGTTTTCAACGCTGCGATTGCGGTTGTGTTGGTCTAGGTCAGCAATACCTGAGCCAATGTAGGCGTCTCCCATGACATTTTGATGTCGACGGGAAGTTCGCCAGCAATCGTCGGGCTCACGGAGAGTCGCTGTGGGATAAGCGTAGACCATGAGCAAACACCCGCTCCGCAAGGCCCTGGCCGTTTAATTGCAAGTGCATGTGTGACCGTTCGGCGGTTGTGTCATCTATCAGTCATGCGCAGTGCCTAGGCTTGCAGGCATGAGACGTGGATCGATGCGCCATCGAATCCTGCCCCGAAACAGTGCTGGTCTAGTCCAGATAGGTAACGTTGATGCGCGTTGAGACAACCAAAGCGGTGACAACCATCGGGCAGGTCCTGCAAGAACAACTTGACCACGGCTTGCTGGCGCCGGGTAGCAAGTTGCCGGCCGAACGCAAGTTGAGCGAGTTGTTCGGGACCACCCGGATCACCGTGCGTGAGGCTTTGTTGCAGCTCGAAGCCCAAGGGCAGATTTACCGGGAGGAGCGCCGGGGCTGGTTTGTCTCGCCGCCACGGCTGGCTTACAACCTGATGCAGCGTAGCCATTTCCACGCGATGGTCGCTGCCCAGGGCCGGGTGCCGTCTACCCAGGTGATCTCGGCCCGCCTGCAACCTGCTTCGGCGGCGGTCTGCGCCTGGTTGCAACTGCCGGCGTTGTCCAGCGTCATTCAGATCTGTCGAACCCGGCGCATCGATGAGCGACTGGTGCTGTACGTCGAACACTACCTGAATCCGGCGTATTTCCCGGGCATCCTTGAATTTGACCTTAACCAGTCGATGACCGAGCTGTATGCGCGTCATTACGACCTGCATTACGGTCGGGTGAAGTTCGAGATCGTGCCCACCTCGCTACAACCTGAAGCGGCAGCGGCATTGAAAGTATCGGTTGGCAGCCCCGGGCTTCGGATTGCACGGGTCAACTACGACCAGCATCAACGGCTGATCGATTGCGATCTTGAGTTCTGGCGGCACGATGCAATCCACGTCGGCGTGGACGTGCCGGAACAACCCGTCTGAGGCGTATTCAGTAGGACTCGTTGAGTTTCGCCAGGATCCGGAACAACACGGTGACCAGAATCAGCAACATGCCGATCCACATGGCAAACACCCCGACGTTCTTGTCGCGGAAGTTAAAGCCGATGGCGAGCAGGATCATGCCGGCAATGATGGGCACCAGCATGGCGTTGAACGAGGACATGGAGATCATGGCGACTGCCTTGTCGGGAAGGATAAGGTCAGTCTAGTTGGGGTTTGGCGGGGATGGGCTGACGTGTGTCACAGGCTGCTTCAGAATCTGGAGTGAACACTGTTGTGGCGAGGAAGCAAGCTCCCTCGCCACCAAGGCTCAGGGCAACTCGCGAGATGCGTAGAACGCGCTCAGCACTTTCACCAGGTGCGCCAGGTCATGGCTGCCGCACAGCTCACGGATCGAATGCATGGCGAAGGTCGGCAGGCCGATGTCCACCGTGCGCACGCCCAACTGGCTGGCGGTGATCGGGCCGATGGTGGAGCCGCAACCCATGTCGCTGCGCACCACGAAGCTCTGCACTGGCACTTCTTCGGCCATGCACAGGTGACGGAAGAATCCGGCGGTTTCGCTGTTGGTGGCGTAGCGTTGGTTGGTGTTGACCTTGATCACCGGGCCGGCGTTGAGCTTGGGGCCATGGTTGGCGTCGTGCTTGTCGGCATAGTTGGGGTGTACGCCGTGGGCATTGTCCGCGGAGACCAGCAGGGATTTCTGAATGGTGCGTACGAATTCTTCTCCTTCGGGCAGAAGACGCCGCAGGGTCTGTTCGAGCATCGGCCCGTCCGCGCCACACGCCGAGGCAGAGCCGACTTCTTCATGATCATTGCACACCAGCACGCAGGTTACGTCGGTCTCGGCGCTCAGCAAGGCTTGCAGTCCCGCGTAGCACGACAGCAGGTTATCCAGGCGCGCGCCCGCGATGAAGTCGCCGTGCAGGCCAATGACCGCCGCGCTTTGCGTGTCGTAGAAGCTCAACTCGTAATCGAGCACCACGTCGGCGTTCAGGCCGTGTTCACGAGCGAGTTGATCGGTGAGCACGGCGCGGAAGTCGACGCGTTCGTCGCCGGCGAACTGGGCGAGGATCGGTGGCAGCTCGTTTTGCGGATTGATCGCCCAGCCCTGGTTGGCTTCGCGGTTGAGATGGATGGCCAGGTTTGGAATCGTGGCGATCGGCGCCTTGAAGTCGATCAACTGGCTCTCGACCTTGCCGTCACGGCGGAAGGTCACACGGCCGGCCAACGACAGGTCGCGGTCGAACCACGGCGCCAGCAGGGCGCCGCCGTACACTTCGACGCCTAGCTGCCAGAACCCCTGGCGTTGCAGTTCCGGCTGCGGCTTGACCCGCAGGCAAGGGCTGTCGGTGTGGGCGCCGACCAGGCGGATGCCGTCGTGCAGTGGTGAGTTGCGGCCCAGTTTGAAAGCGATGATCGAGGAATCGTTGCGCGTGACGTAATAACGACCATTGGCCTCGGTGGCCCAGATTTCGCGCTCATCAAGACGCTGGTAACCCGCCGCCTCCAGGCGCTGGGCAAGACTGGCGGTGGCGTGGAACGGGGTAGGGGAGGCCTTGAGGAAATCGATCAGGCCTTGGTTCAACTCTGCGCGCATAAGTAGCTCCAGACAGCAATGGGCTGGAGTTTACCGTATTAGCAGCGTCGATGATCATCCCCGCCACGATATGGCTACTGCTTGCTAAAACGGCGCCGGACACTCGAAGCGCAGGCGCTCGCCGCTTTGCGGGTGGGTGAAGCTGAGCATGCTGGCGTGCAGGCACAGGCGTGGCCAGGCGGCGAGGGCTTGCGGGTGGGCATAGAGTCCATCGCCCAGCAGCGGATGGCCGATGGAAAGCATGTGCACGCGCAATTGGTGCGAGCGTCCGGTGATTGGCGTCAGTTCGACTCGGCACCAGTCGCCGCAACGTTCCAGTACGCGCCAGAACGTCAGGGCGTGTTTGCCCTGCTCATGGTCCACCACATGCCGAGGTTTGGTCGGTGGGTCGTAGCGCAGGGGCAAGTCGATACTGCCGCTGTCCAGTTCCGGTTGGCCCCAGCACAACGCTGTGTAGGCTTTTTCAGTTTCTCGATCATGAAACTGCCGGGATAACTCACGATGAGTGTCCGGATCGCGGGCCAGCAGGATGATGCCGGAAGTTTCCCAGTCGAGCCGGTGCACGATTCGCGCTTCCGGGTAGCCGTTTTCCTGCAGGCGGGTGATCAGGCAATCCTTGTTGTCGTCTGCCCGGCCTGGCACGGACAGCAGCAGGGTCGGTTTGTCGACCACGAGCACGGCGGCATCCTGATGGATGATGCGAATGTTGGACAGGGGCATTAAACAGTCTCGTACAAACGCCAACGGCGGCTCGGGCCCTGCTCAAATCCCGAGGGAAGAGAGGAGAGGGCCCGAGCCGCCGTGGCTCCCGCTGGATCGATCAGCGATCCGGCAGGGTGATATTGAGTTCCAGAATCGAGCAGCTGCCCTGGCTTTCCAGCGCCACATGCACGTCATCGTTGCCGATATTGACGTACTTGCGGATCACTTCCACCAGTTCCTTCTGCAAGGCTGGCAGGTAGTCAGGGGTGCTGCGTTGGCCGCGTTCGTGCGCCACGATGATCTGTAGACGCTCTTTCGCGACCGAGGCGGTACTTGGCTTTTTGTTGGCACGAAAGAAGTCAAAAAGGTTCATTACCTACCTCCAAACAGACGCTCGAAGAATCCCTTCTTCTCGACGTTCAGGAACCGGTGTTCCAGGTCTTTGCCCAGCAGGCGATCAACGGTATCGCTGTAGGCCTGGCCGGCGTCGCTCTGATCGTCGAGGATCACCGGCACGCCCTGGTTGGATGCCTTGAGCACCGCCTGGGATTCCGGGATTACGCCGAGGAGCCTGACGGCGAGAATTTCCTTGACGTCTTCGACGCCGAGCATCTCGCCCTTTTCCACGCGCTCTGGGTGGTAGCGGGTAATCAGCAAGTGTTCCTTGATCGGCTCTTCGCCCTTCTCGGCGCGACGAGACTTGCTTGCCAGAAGGCCCAGCATGCGATCCGAGTCACGTACCGACGAGACTTCCGGGTTGGTCACGACGATCGCTTCGTCAGCGAAGTACATGGCCAGGTGGGCACCTTTTTCGATACCGGCCGGGGAGTCGCAGACCACGAACTCGAAGTCTTCCTTGAGCTGCATCAGGACTTTTTCCACGCCTTCCTGGGTCAGCGCGTCCTTGTCGCGGGTCTGGCTGGCGGCCAGCACGTACAGGTTTTCGAGGCGTTTGTCCTTGATCAGGGCTTGTTGCAGGTTCGCTTCGCCATTGACCACATTGACGAAGTCATAGACCACGCGACGCTCGCAACCCATGATCAGGTCGAGGTTACGCAGGCCGACGTCGAAGTCGACGATGACTGTTTTGTGGCCGCGCAAGGCGAGGCCGGTACCGATAGCGGCGCTGGTGGTGGTCTTACCCACACCACCCTTGCCGGATGTAACCACGAGAATCTTGGCCAAGGTGTTTCACCCCTAAGGAAAAAGGACTGTGTCAGCCCCTGAAAAACATCTCTGGAAAACTGCTGCAACTGGACAGGCTTGGCTGGAATCGGATATGGGGGCGGGGTCTACCTCCGGTAAACACTGCCTGATCCTTTTTCCTACGTCGTTTAAGCTGTTTTCGCTAAGTTTTAGAGATGCTTGGAAAATGCGGCAGTATCCGTTAAAGCCGAATGATGTTCAACACGTCGCCCGACAGGCTGACCTGGACGCCGGCACCCCACAACGGGTCGCGACGCAAGTCCTCGGAGACCTTGTATTGCCCGGCGATGGAAACCAGTTCGGCGCTCAACTGCTGACAGAAGATCCTTGCCTTGGTGTCGCCCTTGACACCGGCCAGCGCACGGCCGCGCATCGGGCCGTATACATGGATGTTGCCATCGGCCAGAAGTTCCGCGCCCGGACTGACCGAGGACACGATGACCAGATCGCCACCCTGGGCATAAATCTGCTGTCCCCCGCGCACCGGCGAGGTGATGACTCGGGTGGGCTTGATGGTGGGCTCGGGCGATTTCTCCGGTTTTTTCGGTTCGGCCGGGCTCAGCTCCAACACCCGCTCACGGGCGCCGGACGGCGGCAGTACCGGAATATCCACGGCGATCGCGGCGGCAATGTCTTCGATACGGCTGGCGCGGATCGCCAGGGTGCGCAGGCCGTGTTGGCGGCAGACGCGCATCAGGCCTGGCAAGTCCACTGAACCTTCGCCGGCCGGCAGCTTGTCCAGCGCCAATACCAGCGGCGCGTTGCTGAAGAAATTCGGGGCCTGGGCGACTTTTGCCGCCAACTGCCGGTCAAGACCTTCCAGGTCGTTACGGGCCAGTTCCAGCACCGTGATGGCGAGCATGCTGCCCTTCAGCTGGAACACGGGATCTTGGTCTAGCGGTTCGGTTTGGCTCATGGTCGGCGTACAACGACTTGTCACTAAAAGTGCCGAGACTTATAACGAGATCGCCCGCGAGCCGCAAGCCGGGTCGAACAATGTAGAATGCGCGGCCGAGGTCTTTGTGGAAGCTGTAATGGATCGCCCGCGTTTTCGAGCTGCTTTTTTTCACCCGCGTTTCTGGCTGCTGTGGTGTGGCCTGGGATTGTTGTGGCTGATCGTTCAGTTGCCCTATCCGTTGCTGCTACGGATCGGTCGTGCGCTGGGCGCGCTGATGTACCGGGTCGCAGGCGACCGGCGGCGCATCGCCCGTCGCAACCTGGAGCTGTGTTTCCCCGAAAAGCCAGCCGCCGAACGCAAGCGTTTGCTCAAGGAAAACTTTGCGTCCACTGGCATCGCGTTTTTCGAAATGGCCATGAGCTGGTGGTGGTCGCGTTCGCGCCTGGCGAAGCTGGCCCACGTCGAAGGCCTGGAGCATCTCAAGCAAGCCCAGCGCGATGGCAAGGGTGTGATCCTGATGGCGCTGCATTTCACCACGCTGGAAATCGGCGCCGCATTGCTGGGCCAGCAACACACCATCGACGGCATGTACCGCGAGCACAAGAACCCGTTGTTCGACTACATCCAGCGCCGCGGCCGCGAACGGCATAACCTCGATTCCCTGGCCGTGGAGCGCGATGATGTGCGCGGCATGCTCAAGCTGCTGCGCGCCGGTCGAGCGATCTGGTACGCGCCGGACCAGGACTACGGCGCCAAGCAAAGCATATTTGTGCCATTGTTTGGCATCCAGGCGGCAACGGTCACCGCCACCACTAAATTCGCCCGCCTGGGCAAGGCGTTGGTCGTACCGTTCGTCCAGGAACGCCTGGCTGATGGCAGCGGCTATCGCCTGGTGATCCAGGCGCCGCTGGGGGATTTTCCGGGGGAGACCGAGGAAGCCGATTGCATTCGCATCAACCAATGGGTGGAAAAATCGGTCAGCCAGTGTCCCGAGCAGTACCTCTGGGCCCATCGGCGCTTCAAGACCCGTCCGCCGGGCGAGCCGAAGCTGTACGACAAACGCGGTTGAGTATGTAGCCTAATTGACTAAGCACGGAGCATTGCGATGACCCCAGCTGAACCGGTGACAGGTTTGATTCTTTCCGGCGGCGGGGCTCGAGCGGCATATCAAGTGGGCGTATTGGCGGCCATCGCCGAATTATTGCCGGATGGGGCGCGAAACCCGTTTCCGGTGATCGTCGGCACGTCGGCCGGCGCGATCAATGCGGTCAGCCTGGCGAGCGGGGCGACCGATTTCAAGACCGCCACCGAGCGTTTGACTGCATTTTGGCAGGCGGTGCGCAGCCATCAGGTGATGCGCAGCGACTGGCGCGGCGTGGTCGCTCAGGCGACGCGTTTCATCACGCACAGCCTATTGGGCCTGGGGGCCAAGTTGCCGGTAGCGCTGGTGGACAGTTCGCCGTTGCGCGACTTGCTCCAGGCCCAGTTCCACGCGTCGGGTATCGAACAGGCAATCGCCGAGCACCAGTTGCGGGCGGTGGCTGTGACGGCGTTCGGCTACGAGTCCGGACAGGCGGTGACGTTCTACCAAGGACGCGGCACCATTGGTGCCTGGTTGCGACATCGGCGCATCGGTGTGCCCACGCAGTTGTCGGTGGAGCATCTGCTGGCCAGTTCGGCGATCCCCTTGCTGTTCGCGCCGGTCAAGATCGGCCCCCAGTACTTTGGCGACGGCGCGGTGCGCCAATCGGCACCCATCAGTCCAGCGTTGCACTTGGGGGCCAATCGTGTGCTGGTCATCGGTGTCAGCGGCAACCCGCGCGGTGCGGGTGGGCAAACTCCCCAGGAGCGCAGCTACACCGGCCTGCAACCTACCTTGGCGCAGATCGGCGGCCACATGCTCAACAGCACGTTCATCGACAGCCTGGAAAGCGACATCGAGTTGTTGGAACGCCTCAACCAGTTCAGCCATCTGCTGCCCGACGGCGTTCCGGCCCACACCCTCGGCGCGGCACCGGTGGAGGTGCTGGTGATTTCGCCAAGCCAGCCGATCGATGAGATTGCCGCGCGTCATCGCCAGGAATTGCCCCGTGCATTGCGGCTGTTCTTGCGCGGGCCCGGGGCGACGAAGACCAGCGGGGCCGGGGTACTGAGCTATCTGCTGTTCGAGGCGGGATATTGTGGGGAATTGATCGAGCTGGGACGTCAGGATGCGCTGGCACAGCGTGAGGCGTTGAGCCGGTTCCTGGGGTTGGCTCACATTTGATGTGGGAGCGGGCTTGCCCGCTCCATGAAGCGGATCAGAAGTGATACTTCAACAAGAAACTGGTATTGCTCTGGTTGGTCTTGAAACTACCGCTGTCTTCGATCGCGTACTTGTTTTTCCAGTAATCGTATTCCACTCCGACATATAACTGCTTGGCGCCCAGCTTCAAGGCCTTGCCCAGGTCATATTTGATCTGCGGAACGATGTGCAGGTTGGCGTGGTAAGTGCCTTTTGAGTTCGTGTCGTTATCCACGACCCAGTCGATGAAACCGTCGAACAGGATATCGGATGAACCCACCGGCACGGTGTAGGCCCAGACCGGGGTGATCTGCCAGACGTTGTCGCCGGCGCGCGATCCTTCGGTCTGGCGGTTGTAGAAATTCAACTGGAAATAATCGAAACCGGGAATCGCCAGGTCGAAGCCCGGGCCGATCAGGTACGACTCGTTGTCGCCCTCCCCGAACTCATACGTCATTGCCAGCAGCACGTCCTTGATCGGCCCCATCTCAAGCTTCCGATCAAATATCTTGCCGAACGACAAGCGTGGGCTGAACTCGCCGTAATAGGTATTGGGACCGGACTGGCTGTCGTCCTGGCCGTTATAGAAGATCCGGTCGAGGAAGAAAAAATTGTCGCCGTATCTCCAGGCATCGGCATGCTCGAACGTCACGGTCTGCTGGATGCGTGGGTTGATCTGGAAGTCCTTGCCGTAGAGGTAGCTCAGGCTGTTGTTCTGCCATTGGAACAGGTCGCCCGCCACGGCCTGGCCCCCGGCCAACAAAGACCCCGCAACGATCAGGTTGGTGCACGTACGTTTCATTCGGTTTGCTCCCAAAGGTAAGTGGTATCGCGTTTCTTGTCGTCAGCGCTCTGGTGTGGCGCTTTTTCCACGGATAAACATCCGTTCGGTCAGCTTTTTGTTTGTGACAAGAGCTGAAAAACAGCGGCATCGGTCAGGATCCGATTGTTATTTGGAGGCGTCCGGATTCGAACGGCCGCGCAGGATACGGGCTTGCATGGAGAGGCTCAAGTGCGCTGCGACAGCGCATTGGCGGCGAATGTGGGGCATTGGGGTGGGACGCGTGCATGGGGTGCTTTCCTCTTGTTGTTATTGTCGAGGCGCAGGCGGCCGCTGACGGGCGACCGGTGGTGTGCCGGTCAGCCTGTCTGCGGTATTGCATGTAGGGCGAAATGAACTGAGGACTAGTTGGTCCGCGCGCCTTGGGTGATCCAGGCGCCAATCAGGTCGCGCTCTTGCTGGGTCATCTGGGTGATATTGCCCAGTGGCATGATCTGGGTGGTCACGGCCTGGGCCTGGATGCGCGCGGCTTCTTGCTGGATCTGCTGCGGCGTATCGAACATCACCCCGCCCGGCGCCGCGCTGAACAGCGGGCTGGTGGGCTTGGCCGAGTGGCAGACCGAGCAGCGTTCCTGAATGACACTATGGACTTTCTCGAACGACGGGCCCTGGGCATTGGAGGCCTGGGCAGGCGCGGCGGCCTGTGCCGGTGCTGCGGGCTTGGCGCCGCCACCCACCGCTGTCTCCGGCAACGGCTGATACTCGATCACGCCCGGCACCTTGGCGACTTCCGGCGCGGTGGGCATCGGCTTGGGACCGGTGACATAGGCCAGGCAGATCATCGCCAGCGCGCCGACCGGCAATGTCCAGGCAAACCGATTGCTGTCATGGCGCGTGTTGAAGTAGTGACGCACCAACACCGCCGCCACGGCAATACCCGCCAGGATCAGCCAGTTGTATTGGCTGCCGTAGGTGCTCGGGAAATGGTTGCTGATCATGATGAACAGCACCGGCAGGGTGAAGTAGTTGTTGTGGCGCGAGCGCAACAGGCCTTTGGCGGGCAGTGCCGGGTCGGGGGTGCGGTTCTCGGCGATGGCCGCCACCAGGGCGCGTTGTGCCGGCATGATGATGCGGAACACGTTGCCGACCATGATCGTGCCGATGACCGCTCCGACATGCAGGTAGGCGCCGCGACCGCTGAACACCTTGCTGAAGCCGTAGGCCGCGGCAATCAACAGCACGAACAGGATCAGGCCGAGCAGGGCGGGACGCTTGCCCAAGGCCGAGTCGCAGAGAAAGGAATAAACGAACCAGCCGACCAGCAACGAACCGATGCCCAGGGCCACGCCTTCAGCGCCGCTCAGGCTGCTGCCCGGGGCCAGCAGGTAGACGGTCGGGTTCCAATAGAAGACCACGCACAACAGCGCGACACCCGACATCCAGGTGAAGTAGGCTTCCCACTTGAACCAGTGCAGGTTGTCCGGCATGGCCGGTGGTGCGAGTTTGTATTTTTCCAAGTGGTAGATACCGCCACCGTGGATGGCCCACAAGTCGCCGGCCAGGCCGCTCCTGGGGTTGACGCGATTGAGGTTGTTTTCCAGCCAGACGAAGTAGAACGACGCGCCGATCCAAGCCACGCCAGTGATCATATGAACCCAGCGAATGCTCAGGTTCAGCCATTCCAGCAAATGTGCTTCCACAGTCTTTACCTCTCGCCCGTCACCCTTGTCTTCGGGTGATCGGACCTTCTCTTATTGGTGGGGGGCGAGGATTAAACATTCATCCTCTTTGAAGAAATGCTCATCGCAGTTATTGCCTGTGCCACTGCGATCAACCACCAGGAAGTCATCCCGCTTTTCGATCGTCAGCACCGGGTGGTGCCAGACGCCGCGATGGTAATTGATGCCCTGCCTGCCGTTGGTGACGAAGGCGCGGACCAAGCCTGATACAGGTGCATCGCCAAGTGGCGCGACCACGATCAGAAAGGGGTTGCCGAGCAGCGGAATAAAAGCCTGGCTGCCCAGCGGATGGCGCTCCAGCATGCGTACGGTCAGCGGCATGTCCAGCGCGTCGGCGCGGAAGATGCTGATGATCGCCTTGTCGTCCGGCGTGGCGGTTTCAACCGTCGCCAGGCGATGGAAGCGCATGGTCGAACCGTTGTTGATCATGAAGTGATCGCTGCCGTCGGTTTCGATCACGTCACCGAACGGGGCGAAGGCTTCTTTGGTCAATGGTTCGATCTTGAGGGTGCGCATGCGGGTTCTCTTATCCAAAATTCTGTGTTGTTAATTCAGCTTTTGTGGCGAGGGAGCTTCCTCCCGTTGGACCGGTCCGACGCCTCGGGCGCAGCAGTCCCATTTTAAGAAACGGGGTCGCTTCGCAACCCAGCGGGAGCAAGCTTGCTCGCCACAAGTGCGTCGTTTATTTAGCGACCTTGCCCAATATCCTCAGGCGACTCACGCCACCGTCCGGGAACACGTTCAGGCGGATATGGGTGATCGGTCCCAGTTCCTTGATCTGCTCGGCGAAGGTGTGTTCAGCATGCATCTCCAGTTTCTGGCTCGGCAGCAGCTCACGCCAGAACAGCGACTGGGTTTCGATCTGGCTGTCGGTGCCGCCCTTGACGAATGCGCCCTGGATCGAGCAGCTGTCCGGGTAGTTGCCCTTGAAGTGCAGGGTGTCGACGACGACTTTCTCAACGATACCGGCATGGCCCAGGGCGACGATCACCCAGTCATTGCCCGGGGTGCGACGACGGGCGGTTTCCCAGCCGTCGCCCATGTTCACGCCCCGGCCCGGGTTGAGGATGTTGCTCATGCGGCCGAAGTGTTCGTCGGAGCAGGCCAGGGCGCGGCCACCATTAAGAGCGGCAGCCAGGTCGACCTGTTCATTGTCGCCCACAGCCGACCAATCGCGGTACGGTACGCCATAGACCCGCAGGCGAGCCACGCCGCCATCAGGGTAGATGTTGAAGCGCAGGTGGCTGAAAGCCTGGTCATTGCTGATTTCGTGGTAGTGGTGGCTGTTGCCTTGCAGCTCGACGGCCGACAGCACTTCGGTCCATTGGGTGTTGTCGTCCGGCTCGCCTTCCGCCAGGAAACAGGCTTCAAGGGAGGCCGACGGCGGGTAGTTGCCGGTGAAGAATGAAGTGTCGATGTCCACGCCCTTGATCGAGCCTGGCACGCCCAGGCGGATCACCGCGCTGTCGTAGCCTTCGAAGCGCTTGCGGCGCGACTCCCAGCCGTCCATCCACTTGCCGTTGTCGTCGAACACGCCCTCCTTCCACACGGCCGGGGTCGGCTGGAACAGGCGGTTGGCGTCGGCGAACCAGTCATCGGTGACCGAGATGATCTTGGTGCCCAGGCGGGCGTCGGCCAGGTTGACGAACTTTTCGAACGGTACGGCGTAAGCTTTCATTCTTCTTGTCTGCCTTTGATAAGTTGGCTGGGGATGCTTGCAGGACCTGGTGTCAGATGCCGCTCGCTAAAGGGTCAGTAATCGGAACAACGCGATCTTGTTGATCTCCGCCAGCGCGCACTTGAACTCGGCGTCTGCCGAGTGATGGATGCGCGTTTCGAACGCCGCGAGGATCTGATGCCGGTTGCTGCCTTTTACCGCCATGATGAAGGGAAACTTGAACTTGGCCTTGTAGGCGTCGTTCAGCTCGGTGAAGCGCTGGAACTCTTCGGCCGTGCATTGGTGAATACCGGCGCCGGCCTGTTCGTTCGTGCTGGCTTCGGTCAGTTGGCCCTGGACGGCAGCTTTACCGGCCAGGTCCGGGTGAGCGTTGATCAGCGCCAGTTGGCTGGCGTGATCGGCGCTCAACAGGATGTCGCTCATGCGCTGGTGCAGGGTCTCGATTTCGTCGATCGAGGGGTCCTGGCCCAGGTCGAAGGCCTTCTCGGCCACCCATGGCGAATGTTCGTAGATGTCGGCGAAGGCTTTGACGAACGCTTCGCGGCTCAAGGTGGAAGGCTTGAGTGTCTGGAAAGCGGTCATTTGGACGCCCCCTGATACGGATGGGTTCGCTGCCAGTGGCGAGCGATGTCGACGCGGCGGCTGAACCACACCTGCTCATGGCCCTTGGCGTATTCGAGGAAACGCTTGAGAGAGGCCAGGCGCGCAGGACGGCCGATCAGGCGGCAGTGCAGGCCGATGGAAAGCATCTTGGGTGCTTCGGCGCCTTCGGCGTACAACACGTCGAAAGCGTCCTTGAGGTACTGGAAGAAATCGTCGCCCTTGTTGAAACCCTGCACCTGGGTGAAGCGCATGTCGTTGGTGTCGAGGGTGTAGGGAATCACCAGGTGCGGCTTGCCGGTAGGGTTGT
This sequence comes from Pseudomonas frederiksbergensis, assembly GCF_000802155.2. GTDB lineage: Bacteria > Pseudomonadota > Gammaproteobacteria > Pseudomonadales > Pseudomonadaceae > Aquipseudomonas > Aquipseudomonas frederiksbergensis_A. The sequence continues at coordinate 1,450 of NZ_JQGJ02000032.1, read as the reverse complement.
TCGGCTCCCAGTAGGGCAGGTCATCGTCGTAGGTGTCGCTGTCGTAGAGGAAACCGCCTTCTTCCATCACCAGCCGGCGGGTGTTGGGACCGGTTCGGCCGGTGTACCAGCCCAGCGGCCGCTCGCCGGTGATTTCGGTGAGGATGCGGATCGCTTCGAGCATGTGCTCGCGTTCCTGGGCTTCATCCATGTATTGGTAATCGATCCAGCGATAGCCGTGGCTGCAGATTTCGTGACCGGCGGCGACCATGGCTCGAATCACGTCCGGATGGCGCTGGGCGGCCATGGCAACGGCAAAAATCGTCAGGGGAATGTCGAATTCCTTGAACAGCTTGAGGATCCGCCAGACGCCGGCACGGCTGCCATACTCGTACAGCGATTCCATGCTCATGTTGCGCTCGCCCTGCAGCGGTTGCGCCGCGACCATTTCCGAAAGGAACGCTTCGGATTCCTTGTCGCCATGGAGGACGTTGCGCTCGCCGCCTTCTTCGTAATTGAGCACGAAGGACAGGGCGATGCGGGCATTGCCCGGCCATTGGGGATGGGGAGGGTTACTGCCGTAACCGATCAGGTCGCGTGGGTAGTCAGCGCTCACTGCAGTTTTCCTTCTTGTTCGAACCATGTAGGTGGCGCCCTGGTGATGAATCTCCGGCTGGCGTCACGACGATGGGTTGATTGTATACAACTTTATTTGCGACTTGTAAGCCTGTTTTTTGCATTTTTTGCCACGAGGTTGCGTTGTCTACGCTGCAAGAAATCTGCCTGACTGGTCAGTTATTGCCGCATAAGCTAGCGTAGGCGCTGGGTCAGGCGAAAAACGGGCGCCAATCCTTGTAGCCGGAGACACAAGGCAGTTGCGAAAAATTTATTGTGTACAATCTGTGATTAAAGTGTCTTAATTCGTCATCACCGTATCGTTGTGTGCTCCGCAACGGTGCGGCCTGTCTTTCAACTGATTCAGGAGGCGTCGGGCCGGACTGCACAGCAGCGAGGCGCGCACAATCAATGGGACGTTTGACTACTCACGTTTTGGATGCCGCACACGGCTGCCCTGGGAGCTCGATCAGAATCGAGCTGTACCGTGTCGATGGTTCGCAGTTGCAGTTGGTCGCCAGTGCAACGACCAACAGCGACGGTCGTTGCGACGCGCCGCTGTTGCAGGGGGACGATTACCGCAGCGGGGTCTACCAGATCCAATTCCACGCCGGGGACTATTACCGCGCCCGTGGCGTTCAACTGGCCGAGCCGGCCTTTCTCGATGTGGTGGTGCTGCGCTTCGGTATTTCGCAAGAGCAGGATCATTACCACGTACCGTTACTGATATCGCCTTACGCGTATTCAACGTATCGAGGCAGTTGATCCCCCAAGCAACTGCCTTGTCCTGGAAGCGACTGCGCATAAGCTTCTTTGGTTTTCAGCCCGCTCACACTGCGGGCTTTTTTTATGGGCG
>NZ_JQGJ02000031.1 GCF_000802155.2 Pseudomonas frederiksbergensis | reverse complement strand
TTGTACCTGCTTACTGCACGGCAGGCTTATCTTGGCGCTTGTCTATCTCGCCAATCAACCGCTTGGCCAGGGCCGGGTAGTTTTCATCGAAGTGGTGGCCGCCAGGCAACTTGATGACTTCTCCCACGGCGGTCTTGTCAGTGCAGCCGCTTTCGTTGGCCTCTTCGGCACCGTAGATGCACACCACCTTCTCGGCAGGCAGCTTGGCCATTTCCGGACCGGTAGCCGCTTCGGTGCCGGCGTTGCCGAGCCAGCCCTCGACTTCAATCTCGAAGCTGCCGGTGCGGGCGAAGGCGAGCAGGATGATTGTATCGACCCGCTGCTGCTCTGTCGCCGGCAGGCGGTTGTAGATCGCCGGCAGCACATCGGCGCCGAAGGAATAGCCGGCCAGGATGAAGCGCTTGGTGCCCCAGACCTGGCGGTAGTGCTGCATCAGCTCGGTCAGGTCGGCGGCGCTCTGTTCGGGACTTTTGTGCTGCCAGTAGTAGCGCAGGGTGTCGATGCCGACGACCGGATAGCCGACCTTGGCCATTTCATCGGCCACGTCGCGGTCCAGGTCGCGCCAGCCACCATCGCCGGAAAGGAACAAGGTCACGGTATCCCGGGCCTGGCTGGCGGGCACTTCCACCACCGGGATGCTCAGGCCGCCCTTGCCCTTGTCGGCACCTACCAGGATCTTGCGCAGTTCGTTGTTCAGCACCTGCGGCAGGTTGATGTCGTAGTCGCTGATGCTGGTTTCGGCATTGGATTGATCGCGAACGAACCCGGCGCTGGTGTCGTCGGGGTTATCGTTCCATGCGACCAGCCAACGACCGTGGGCGGCGCTCTTGGGCAGCAGGTGCGTGCAGCCGGGCTTTTCCAGGGCCAGGTCCACCGAGACGGCCCGGGCCTTGTCGTCCTTCTGCTCGGCCAGCCAGCGCCAGGCCAGCACGGCGCCGGGGCCGATGCCGCTGACCAGCGTGGCCGGGCCATGCAACTCTCTCAGGCCGGCCTGCAGGGCGCGGCCCTGCAACATGCAGTCCTTGGGCAGGATCACCTGGACTATTTCTGCCGAGCCGCTGCGGCTGAGGGTCGTCAATTGGGTGTCGCTGAGCTTCTGGTCTTCATTGACCGCCACCAGTACCTGGGCACGGGGCTTGGTGCCGGGAACGACGCGGGTCATCGGCACGCCGTCGGCGGGTTCCAGTTGTTCCAGGGTCGGTTGCGGGGCAGGGCGGTTCCAATACCAATAGCCGCCACCGAGAATCACAGCCAGCACCAGCAGGGCGGCCACTACGTATCGCCACGAGCGTTGCATCATCAGCGTTTCACCAATCCAGTCAGGCCGCCTGCAATCAGGGCGGCGGTATCAGCCAGCGCCACCAGCGGATCAAGTCCGGCGGGCACGGCCATGTAGCGAGGTTCCCAGTCAGGCTGGAACTTGTCTTTGAAGCGGCGCAGCCCTTGGAAATTGTAAAGCTGCTCGCCACGGCGAAACACCATCGAACCCAGGCGCTGGGTCAGCGGTGCGCCGCGCCTTGGCTGCAGGCCTGACAATGGGACCATGCCGAGGCTGAAGCGAGCATAGTCGTGGTTTTTGTAATGCTGGATGAGGCCGACCATCATGAATTCCATGGTCAGCTTCGGCGCGTCCGGGTGGGCGCGCATCAGGTCGAGGCTCGCCAGTTCGTGGCTATAGGTCTCCAGCAGGTTGGCGAACGCTACCGGCCGGCCTTCGAAGCGAATCACCGCGATGCGGAAATGCTTGAGGTAATCATCGCTGAAACGCCCGAGGGAGAAGCCTTTTTCGCGCACATTCTTGCCGGTCAGCCAGGCATCGGAAATGACTTTCAGCTCATCCATGGGCGCCTGGCCCGGCTCGTGGATCTCCAGCGACAGGCCGTCGCGGGTGCCGCGATTCCAGGTGTAGCGCAGGTCCTTCATCTCCTTGCCCTTGGCTTCGAGATCGAAGCGCTTGAGGTCGACCCGCGCCTCTTCGCCCAGCTTGATCGCGGTCAGGCCGATGTCCATGTAGTACGGCAGATTCTCGACGCGGACCTGATAGAACACTGGCCGGGCGTGGTAGACGTCGCACAAGTCACGGAACTGCCAGATCATTTCCGCCCGTTGCTGGCTCGGCCCGATCGGATCGTACAGCGCGACAAGACTGCGGCCGCGCCGCGCATACATCAGGAATGCTTCGTCGTTGGGGTGAAAGAGCAGCGCCTTGTCGCCGGTCAGGGCCAAGCCGCCGTCGGGCTGGGAAGAGGCCATGAGAATGGTCTTGGCGCGCTCCAGCTCTTGCGCGGTGGGCGAGTGAATCACCGGCCGCGCGGTGCGCAGCAGCCAGGTCAGCGACACCGCCACCAGTAGCACCGCGGCGCCCAACAGCGAGCGCAGGCTCCGGGGGGCGTCGGCATCCAGGGTGAACTGCCACCACAGTTGATGGCTGTAGGGCACGTCTTGATAGGCAAACAACAGCAGCCAGATCGATGCGCCCAAGACGCAAAGGCTAGCGATCAGGAACAGTGGCGAGAATGGCAACTCGGTGAGGCGGCTCGGGCGATAAAACGAACGCCGGAAGATCGCGAGCAGGGCAGCGGTCAGGGTCAGCAGCGTGGCTTCCTCCCAATCAAAACCCTTGAGCAGCGAGAGCAGGGCGCCTACCAGCAACAATACGGTGGTGAGCATCCAGGCGGCGGACAGGCGACGGCGCAGGCCTTGGGCCAGCAACAGACACAGCACGCCTATCAGGCTGGCGCCAAAGTGCGAGGCGTCCACCAATCGATGAGGAATCAGAAAACCGATGTGCTCCAGGCGCGTGTCGATCTCTGGCGTCACCCCGGAAAACAGCAGCACCACGCCCGAAAGGAATACCAGCACCGCCAGGATCGGGGCGGCGAAACCGGACGCCGCCCGCAGGGACTGGCGCGTCTGGAACAGTCGTTGTGCTTCATTGATCAGCAGAAGCACGCACGCCACCAACATTGGCAGCAGCACGTAGATCAGGCGATACAGCAGCAGGGCGGCGGCCAGCGGGGCGGCCCCGAGTTTATCGGCAAACGCGGCCAGCAGAATCGCTTCGAATACCCCGACCCCGCCCGGCACGTGACTGAGGACGCCGGCGGCCAGCGCGAGCAAGTACACCAGCAGGAACGGGCCGAACGGTGGCGCTTCGGGCAGCAACAGATAGAGCACCGTCGCGGCAGCGGCGACATCCAGCGCAGTGATCACCAACTGCAGGAACGTCAGGCGTCGGCCTGGCAGTCGCAGCGTCCTGCGACCGGCCTTGACCAGCAGACTGTCGCGGTAGGGTTGTTCTGGCAGGCGACGGCGATAGATACCCATCGCCAGCACGCCGGTAAGCAGCAGCACCGCCACGGCGATCGATCCCAGCAATGTAGCTGGAAGATGCAACGCAGCGGATGCCGCAGGCAAGTTGCTCAGCGTCGCCAGCGCGGCCAGCGGTGGTAACGCGCAGCCCAGGGACAAGCTGGCGAACAATGTCATGTGCGCGACATCCGCCGCCCCCAGGCCATGGCGGGCGTACAGGCGATAGCGAACCGAGCCGCCCGACAGCAACGAAAGGCCGATGGCATTGCCAATGGCAAACGCGCTGAACCCGCCCAGGATCAAGGTCTGTGGGGGTAGCTTCACGCCTGCGTAGCGGGTGGCGGACCATTCATAGCCCAGCAGGATGATGAAACCGGCCACGGTCGCGGCGATGGCTCCGAGCAGCGCCGGCCTGGGCACATCGAGGATCGAATCATGCAGGGCGTAGAGGTCGAGTTCGCTCAGCAGATGGCGGCAGGCAATCAAGGCAATTGCAAATAGCAGCACCGTGACAGCGAGGCCAATGGGTTGGCGGTACCGGCTGATCCGCTCCATCCAGCGCAGTCGCTCGGCCTTGATCGGTTGTGTTGCAGTAACAGTGTCTTGTGGGTCAGACGAGTGGGCGCGCATCAATCACCTCTTGAGCTATGCGCGACAGGATGGGGGTATCCAGCCAAGTTACCAATCCCTGCGGCGGAAAATAATTACAAAATATTTGTAATGGAGCTTTTTCGACACACACAAAAAAGGCCACTCTTTCGAGTGGCCTTTCTTGATATTTGGTTGCGGGAGCCGGATTTGAACCGACGACCTTCGGGTTATGAGCCCGACGAGCTACCAGACTGCTCCATCCCGCGTCTGTGTGGCGGCATTCTACAGGCGAACGCCAGAGTGTCAACCGTTAATAGAGAGCCGGGTGAAATAAACCGCTGATTCGCCTAAATGCGCGAAAACAAAAGGAAATTGTCCTACAAGCGTCAGTGAGGGCTACGGGCGGCAGGGGTGTGGTTTGGCAGAGGACGATAAAACAGGCGCGCACAAAAAAGGCCACTCTTTCGAGTAGCCTTTCTTGATGTTTGGTTGCGGGAGCCGGATTTGAACCGACGACCTTCGGGTTATGAGCCCGACGAGCTACCAGGCTGCTCCATCCCGCGTCTGTGAGGCGGCATTTTACAGAGGATCGACAGGCTGTCAACCCCTGTTTGGAAAAACATGTTCCGCTTCAAGTGGTTAGCCCTGGTCAGGGCCTTGTGACAGCGCTGTGACGCACGCCTGGCAAGGGCTGGCGCCCTATTGGCCGGCGCTCGGTGATTGAAAAAATCCATTCATGTAGGGATTTTCCAGTTTCGCTGAAGGATCTTTCAAAGTACTGGTGCTATATACAGATTCGAATGAGATACTGGCGTCCCGATCCAACCCCATGTGCCGCTTTTCTATGACGCAACGCAAAATCATCCACGTCGACTGCGACTGCTTCTATGCCGCTATCGAAATGCGCGATGATCCGCGGCTGGCCGGCAAGCCATTGGCGGTCGGCGGCTCAGCGGACCGCCGTGGCGTGATCGCAACCTGTAACTATGAGGCGCGGGCGTATGGGGTACGCTCGGCCATGTCATCCGGTCATGCGCTGAAACTTTGTCCTGACCTGACCATCGTCAAGCCAAGAATGGATGCCTACCGGGAAGCGTCGAAGGAAATTCACACGATCTTCAGCGATTACACCGACCTGATCGAGCCACTATCGCTCGACGAGGCATATCTGGATGTCTCCGCCAGTGCGCATTTCGGCGGCAGCGCCACGCGTATCGCCCAGGACATCCGCCGGCGTGTGTCCAATCAGCTCCACATCACCGTGTCTGCCGGCGTTGCACCGAACAAGTTTCTCGCCAAGATCGCGAGCGACTGGAAGAAGCCCAACGGTTTGTTCGTCATTACGCCTGACCAAGTGGAAGATTTCGTTTCCGCATTGCCGGTAAACAAGCTCCACGGTGTTGGCAAAGTGACCGCCGACAAACTGAATAGGCTCGGCATCACCGATTGCCTGCACTTGCGTGAGTGGGACAAGCTGGCGCTGGTGCGCGAATTTGGCAGTTTTGGCGAGCGACTCTGGAGCCTTGCCCGTGGGATCGATGAGCGTCTGGTGCACAACGACAGCCGTCGCCAGTCCATCAGTGTGGAAAATACCTACGACGTGGATTTGCCCGATCTGAAGAGCTGTCTCGACAAGTTGCCGGAGCTGATGCAAACCCTCGCAGGGCGCATGGGGCGGATCGACAGCAGTTATCGCCCGGGCAAGCCGTTCGTCAAAGTCAAATTCCATGATTTCACCCAGACCACGTTGGAGCAGGCTGGGGCTGGGCGGGATTTGGGCAGCTATCAATTGCTGCTGACCCAGGCATTCAACCGTGGCGGTAAGCCGGTGCGGTTGTTGGGCATAGGGGTGCGGCTGGAGGATTTGCGGGGCGGGTATGAGCAGTTGGAGTTGTTCGAGCGTTGAGCGCTTGTTGGGGTGAGGGGGCAAGTCCCCTCGCCCAGGCAGGTTCAGCTCGCCCCTGGATCCGCCACCAACCGTCCACCGTCCTTGGTCAGCGCCTTCAGGAACTCGGCCTGCAGTTCCGGATCGTTGCGGGTCAGTTCGATCAGGCTTTGTTCAAGTTCGCTGGCCTCTTCTTCAAGCCCCAGTTCCGACAGGCGTTTGACCCGGTGAACCCACTGGCTCACTTCGTCATCTTCCAGGTCGTCGTAGATCAGTGCATGGGCTTCGACCAGCTTGCTGCGCAGCGTGCTGCTGACGCTCAGGGATGAATCGGTGTGCACCTCGTCCTGGGCATCCGTCACGCTGATCTGCAATTTGCCGAACTGGCTCAGGTCATGCTCGGCGAACGGGCTTTCCAGCAGGTTCAAGCGCAACACACCGTTGCGGTCCGTGCTCATTTCGAACGTCTGGCGAGCGGCCTTCACCTGCACCGGGCGTTCGCTCCAAGGCAGGCTCGAGTGCTCCGTGCGTTTGTCGCGTTGGACTTCATCGATACCCGCCAGGTTCTGTTGCGCCCGGCCGTTGGAGGGTACGTTCATGAACGGGTTCAGGCCGGCGAAGCCGTAGCTGATCCAGTCGCGGGTCGCGGTGTCAGGCAGGGTGCCCAGGGCGAACACATTGACCACGTTCGCGCCGACACCTGCGACCACCGCCACCGCGCCCAGCGGAATCTCGTAGACCTCCCGCCAAGGCTGGTAGGGCGTGTAGCGATCATAGTGCCGGGTGACTTCGAATTCGGTGACTTCGAAAGTCTTCTGCTCATTGATCCGAACCCGACGCTGCGGCAAGTCGAGCACCTTGGGTTCGCCCACATCGATCAGCAGGCTATGGTCGAGCAGCTTGCGCTCGATCCGTTCTTCGTGCTCGTTGCGTTGCGACATCTGGTTGGCGCAGCCGCTGACCAGCAGGGCGCCGCACAGCGCGGCGCCCCCAAGGCCTAAGGTGTTTCGCTTGAACATGACGTCTCTATCTGGTCTCAGCGGCTGATACGGGCCTGAAGGAAGGACAGCACGTCGGCGACCGGCAGTGCTTGCGGCTCGGCTTCGGTGCGGCTCTTGTATTCCAGGTTGCCTTCGGCCAGGCCGCGATCACTGACCACGATCCGGTGCGGGATACCGATCAGTTCCATATCGGCGAACTTGATGCCAGGGCTGGTTTTCTTGTCGCGGTCGTCCAGCAGCACTTCGAAGCCGGCGGCCGTCAGTTCGGCGTAGAGCTTGTCGGTCGCTTCGCGAACTTGTTCGGTTTCATAGCGCAGCGGCACCAGGGCGATCTGGAACGGCGCGAGTGTGTCGCTCCAGATGATCCCGTTCTCGTCGTTGTTCTGTTCGATGGCCGCTGCCACCACGCGGGACACGCCAATGCCGTAGCAGCCCATCTGCAAGGTGACCGGCTTGCCGTTCTCGCCCAGCACTTCGCATTTCATCGCCTTGCTGTACTTGTCGCCCAGCTGGAAGATGTGGCCGACTTCGATACCGCGCTTGATTTCCAGGGTGCCTTTGCCGTCCGGGCTTGGATCGCCAGCCACGACGTTACGCAGGTCCGCAACGGTTGGAACCGGCAGGTCGCGTTCCCAGTTCACGCCGAAGTAGTGTTTGTCATCGATGTTCGCGCCGATGGCGAAGTCGCTCATCAACTCTACCGAGCGGTCGATGATGATCGGCAACGGCAGGTTCAACGGGCCGAGGGAGCCTGCACTGGCGCCAATGGCGTCGCGCAGCTCGGCGTCGGAGGCCATGACCAGTGGGCTGGCGACGCCAGGCTGGTTGGCCGCCTTGATTTCGTTCAGTTCGTGGTCGCCACGGACGATCAGGGCAATCAGCTTGCCTTCTTCTTCCGCGCGCACGATCAAGGTCTTGATGGTGCGTTCGATCGGCAGGTTGTAGCCTTCCACCAATTGGGCAATGGTCTTGGCGTTTGGCGTATCGACCAGGCGCATTTCTTCGGTCGGCGCGGCGCGGAAGGTTTCCCGTGGCACGGCTTCGGCTTTTTCGATGTTCGCGGCGTAGTCGGAGCCGTTGCTGAAGACAATGTCGTCTTCGCCGGACTCGGCCAGTACGTGGAATTCGTGGGAGCCGGCACCGCCGATGGAGCCGTTGTCAGCTTCAACCGGGCGGAATTTCAGGCCCAGGCGGGTGAACACGTTGCAGTACGCCTGGTGCATGCGGTCATAGGTGACCTGCAGCGACGCCAGGTCGGCATGGAACGAGTAGGCATCCTTCATGATGAATTCGCGACCGCGCATCAGGCCGAAGCGCGGACGGATCTCGTCACGGAACTTGGTCTGGATCTGGTACAGGTTGATCGGCAGCTGTTTGTAGCTGCTCAACTCGTTGCGCATCAGGTCGGTGATCACTTCTTCGTGGGTCGGGCCTGCACAGAAGTCGCGACCGTGACGGTCTTTGATGCGCAGCAGCTCAGGGCCGTATTCTTCCCAGCGTCCCGACTCCTGCCACAACTCGGCCGGTTGGGTGCTCGGCATCAACACTTCCAGAGAGCCGGCGGCGTCCATTTCTTCGCGGACGATGGCTTCGACCTTGCGCATGACCCGCAGGCCCATCGGCAGCCAGGTGTACAGGCCCGAGGCGAGTTTGCGGATCATGCCGGCACGCAGCATCAGCTGATGGCTGATCACGACGGCGTCGGAAGGCGTTTCTTTCTGTGTGGCGAGCAAAAATTGACTGGTGCGCATGGTTGGCCGTTGTCGGTTGCTGATGACGAGAAGTGACGCAGCATTGTACGGGCGAGATGCCCTGGCGTACAGGCGCGTGGCCTGTCGCCGGATCGAGGTGCCGGTTTCTTCGGCACCTGATGAGTTTTCCTACGCCTTTGGGGGTTACGACTCTTGGGCGGGCCGGGTCGGCGGCGATTCCGGTTCCGACTCCGATCCGGACGTCGAGCCCTGGCGGCGGTTTTCCTGATACCAGTGCAGCGCGATCAGCAGCAGGGTCGGAACGCCAAGCAGGGCGGTGATCAGGAAAAAGTCGTGGTAGCCGAATTTCTCCACCATGACCCCGGAGTAACCGCCGATCAAGCGCGGCAGCAGGAGCATGATCGAGCTGAGCAGGGCGTATTGGGTGGCCGAAAACTTCAGGTTGGTCAGGCTGGACAGGTACGCGACGAATGCCGAAGTCGCCAGGCCCGAGCTGAAATTGTCCAGGGAGATCGTGACAATCAGCATCTGCAGGTCGGCGCCCATGTCCGTGAGCATCAGGAACAGGATGTTGGTGGCTGCCGAAGATACGCCCCCAATGAACAGGATCGGCAAGATGCCGAATCGCACGATGAGCAGGCCGCCCATGCCGGCGCCCACCAGCGTCATGATCAACCCGAAGATCTTGCTGACGCTGGCGATCTGATCCTTGGTGAACCCTTGGTCGATGTAGAAGACGTTGGCCATGACGCCCATGACCGTGTCGGACATCCGGTAGGTGGCGATCAGTCCGAGCAGCAGCAGTGCCTGCCAGCGGTAGCGCAGGATGAAGTCGTTGACCGGCGTCAGCACGGGTGCCAGGCCACGACGGCCCATCGAGGACAGGCACAGGGCCGTCAGGATGATATAGAGGATGGCGCGCAGGAAGGCCCGATCTTCGAGCAGCAGGTCGAGCAGGCTGACGCCTTCGAACAGCACGCTGGCAAAGTCGGTGTTATAGAGCTGGGTGAACATCGCCGGGACCGACACCAGCAGCACGATCAAGACGAAGACCGACGCCAATTGATGGACGAAGGTATAGCGACCGGCCTGTAGCTGGGTGCGCAGTGGCACGGGTGGCTCGCGCATGAACAGCGAGGTCAGCAGTGCTGGCACCATCAATAGGCCGAACAGCAGGTACGTGCCGGCCCATGCCGAATGCTTGTAGCTGAACCCGGTGGAGCCGAACCCTTCGGCGAAAAACAGCGCACCAGCGGTTGCCAGCAGGGCGGCGATCCGGTAGCCGGACATGTAGCTGGCGGCCAGCGCGGCCTGGCGGGTGTCGTCGACGATTTCCAATCGATAGGCATCGACGGCGATGTCCTGGGTGGCGGAGGCGAAGGCCACTATCACCGCGATTGCGATCAGCCAGGACAGGTGCTTCTGCGGATCGCAGAAGCCCATGCCCACCAAACCCAGGATGACGAGCCCCTGGGAAAGCACTAGCCACGACCGGCGGCGCCCCAGCTTGCCCAGCAATGGCAGGCGCCATTGGTCCAGCAAGGGCGACCAGACCCATTTGAAGGCATATGCCAGGCCGATCAGGCTGGCGTAACCGATGGTCTCGCGCGCCACGCCCGCTTCGCGCAACCAGACCGAGAGCGTGGAGAACACCAGCATGTACGGCAAGCCGGCGGCGAAGCCTAGCAGCAACAGCACGAGCGTCGAAGGACTGGCATAGGCGGCGAGGGCGGCGCGCCAGGTTTTACGGGGCATGGGCTGGAGTCTGCCTCAAAAATTGCGAAAACAAAGCGCGCACTCTAACCGCTGTGCTCTACCGGGCGCCAGCCATGGCGCTGAATATCAACACGATTGTTCAGGATACTGATCCCTTCCGTGCGCAGGCGTGCGCGTTGTTCGTCCCCTGAGGCGGTGCCCGCCGGCAGGCTGATCCGACCACCGGCACCCAGTACGCGATGCCAGGGCAGCTTGGTGTCGTTCGGCAATTGGCTGAGGGTTCGTCCGACCCAGCGCGCGGCGCGGCCCAGGCCGGCCATCTCGGCGAGCTGGCCATAGGTTACGACCTTGCCGGCGGGCACCTGCGCGAGGGTCAGATAAAGCGTGGTGCGGCGGATATGGGCGGCGTTCTCGGTATCCGCAGGAGTGTCAGTCACAAGCACGGTTCCTGAAAGTGTCCGTCTGTAGATTAATTCCTACAGAGCGTGTTGATAAATGAACTCATCATCCATACGCAGGTCAGTCGTTCCTGAGGTGTCATCCTGGGGGATAATGCCGCCTTTTCACCGAAAACTTGAGCCCATTATCGCTTATGTTGTCCAGAACCCTGCTGTGCCTAGCTGTTACGAGCGCCTCCATGCCCTTGCTTGCCGATACCGTCTGGTTGAAGAACGGCGACAAGCTCAGCGGCAAGATCACTGTTTTCGACGGCGGCAAGCTGCTGATCCAGACCGATTACGCCGGCGCGATCCCTATCGACTGGAAACAGGTCAAGACCCTTGAGAGTGACCAGCAGTTGCTGGTCAAGCAGGACGCCTACACTGGCGAAAAGGCCAAGGCGTTGCAGGCGGCCGAGGATGGCAAGGTGACCTTGGCCAACGGTGACGCCCCCAAGACCGTCGAGCTGGCGAGTATCCAACAGATTCTCAAGCCCAAGCCGGTGGTCGAGGATCTGGTCTGGAAAGGCAATATCGACGCCGCATTGGATTATCAGCGCGCGGAGGCCGATACCGATGATTACGATATCGACTTCAAGACTTCGGCGCGCCATGGCAGATGGCGGCACACCGCCGAAGGCGAATACAACCGTGAATTCCAGGACGATGTGGTGTCGGCTGACAATTGGCGGCTGGAATACTCCCTCGACCGGTTCCTGACGGATAAATGGTTCTGGCAAGGTCGCCTGAACTACAAGCGCGACAAGGTCGAAGACCTGGCTCGCCAGCGTGTGGTGGGTACCGGTCCCGGTTATCAGTTCTGGGACGATGAACTGGGGGCATTCTCCCTGGGGTCGCTGCTCAACCGCACCGATTACGAATACCGCGATGGCGGCACGGACAACTTCTATTCCGTGGCGATGAAGTGGGATTACAACCGCTACCTGATCGGCAAGCGGGTCGAGTTGTTCACCAATGGCGAAGTGGGCAAGCCATTGTCCGGCGTAGCCGAGTACGCCTATGACGCCGAGGTCGGGTTGCGCTACAAGGTGACCGACTGGGCATCGCTCAACCTCAAGGCCGAGAAGGATGTGATCGAAGGGACGGAAGACAGCGACCTGAGCAAGACGCGTTATACGGCCGGGTTTGGCGTGACCTGGTGATTCCAGGCTAACCAACGAACTCCTGAGGGAGCGAGCTTGCTCGCTCCCTCAGGTTTTTTTTGCGACTGAAAAACCGACAGGCACAAAAAAGCCCCGCTTTTGAGGGCGGGGCCTTTTACTAAAGCAAGGACAAGTTAGATAACTTGAACTTCTTCAGCTTGCATGCCTTTCTGACCGCGGGTAGCGATGAAAGAAACCTGTTGGCCTTCTTTCAGGCTTTTGAAGCCGTCGGATTGGATAGCTTTGAAGTGAACGAACAGGTCGTCACCGGATTGTGGGGTGATGAAGCCGAAGCCTTTTTCATCGTTGAACCACTTAACGGTACCGGTTTGGCGATTAGACATGGTGTAACTCCTTGAACAAAGATAACTGCGACTCAGGAAGAACCCTGGCCGAGACTGAGTGCAAAGAGCAGGAAAAATTCTTGTAGATGGTTGGATCGAAATTCAACATATCGTGTAGAGATTCTCAGTGACACAAGCAGCACAGTGACGCCACCTTAACCCTTTTTCCGGAACGTGCCAATGGTCTTTGCGAAGGTTTCTCGGTTTTAATGACTGACGGCACGCGCGTTGGCTGCCGGGCCCCGGAAATCAAGGTGGATCGGCGAGATTTGCGTCTCGCACTTTGAACCCGCCCCGCGCCCCGGTAAGATGCCGGACAGTTTTTTTCCACCTCGCTATTTCAGGAAACCGCCATGAGCATCAAATCGGACAAGTGGATTCGCCGCATGGCGCAAGAGCACGGCATGATCGAGCCCTTCGTAGAGCGCCAGATGCGTGGCGAAGGCGCCGACCGGCTGATTTCCTTCGGTGTTTCCAGCTACGGCTACGATGTGCGCTGCGCCGATGAATTCAAGGTGTTCACGAACATCAACTCGGCCACCGTCGACCCGAAGAACTTCGACGAAAAGAGCTTCGTCGACGTCAAGAGCGACGTTTGCATCATTCCACCGAACTCCTTCGCCCTGGCCCGCACCGTCGAGTACTTCCGTATTCCGCGCAACGTGCTGACCATCTGCCTGGGTAAAAGCACCTACGCCCGCTGCGGCATCATCGTCAACGTCACGCCGCTGGAACCGGAGTGGGAAGGCCATGTGACACTGGAATTTTCCAACACAACGACCCTGCCGGCGAAGATCTACGCCAACGAAGGCGTGGCGCAGATGTTGTTCCTCGAGTCCGATGAGGAGTGCGAAGTCTCCTACAAGGATCGTGGCGGCAAATACCAAGGCCAGCGCGGCGTGACATTGCCTCGTACCTGATTCTGACGAGCTGTTGGAATTCCTGGGCGGGCAGGCACTCTATGAAGTGTACTGCCCGTTTTTTTTGCGTCAGCCCGATGGGCCTTCGCTCAGGAGTAGCTCTATGAAGATCGATCCGCGAATCAGTGCCGAACTGGCAAGGCTTGAGCCCAATCAGATCGGCGTCCTGGCCTGGTCACTGCTGGCCCATCCTGCTGAAGCGGCAGGCGGCATTCCGGGTGACCCCGATCCTGACCCCAATCCAACGGATCCCACCGAGCCCGGTGAACCGACGCTTCCCGACGAGCCGCCTCCTGCGCCCGTAGCCTGATCAAGATATGGCCCGTCAGCTGAAGCCAATGTGCTTCAACTGACGGGCCATATTTCGTTGTCGCCGACCACGAATATCTTGCAGTCATTGTCGTGCTCTACTCGATAGCCTCCGGTGAATGCACCGAAAGCCGGCAGGAGGCTGGTGTCGCTGCCTAGGCGAAAACACGGCAGGCGCAGCCGTTGCCTGCCTCTGCCGGCCAGGTGATAGACCGGATGTACGTGGCCGGCCAACACGTGCCGGCTCGCATGCGCCGTCGGCTCGTGTTGCACGGCGAATGGACCCAGCAGCAACGGTTCCGGAACGACCCGGATATTCATTGTCGGCGGCGGATCGCCGGCACGTTTGTCGTGGTTGCCGCGTATGAGCGTGATGGCGAGTTGTTGATGCTTTTCACGCCAGTCGGCCAGTGCCTTCAAGGTGCCAGGGGCATGGGAACCTGGCCCATGAAGAAAATCCCCGAGGAAAATCAACAGTCGGCACGGCAGGCTCGCCAGCAATTTATCCAGCACGGCGATATTGCTCGCCGTCGTGCCGTGGGGCACCGGTTGACCGAGGCTGCGATAGGCAGCGGCCTTGCCGAAGTGCGCGTCGGCCACCATCAAGGTTTCCTGGGCTGGCCAATACAGCGCTTTCTCTGGCAGCAGCCAGAGCTCTTCGCCGGCAAGGTTGACGGGGTAGGGCGCAGGCATCAGGCGTTTCCTTTATCAGCGGTTCGTTCCAGGTCGGTGACCATCCGGCGGATGCGATCGGCGAGCTTTTCCGAACTCATGCTTTCGCGCAATCGCTCTACCAGCAACGGGAAGGCCAGTGGGGTAGGACGCTTGATGAAATGCAGGTCCAGCTTCAACGTATCGAGGCGTTCCAAGGTTTGCTCCAGTCGGCGTATATCCAATTCTTCGCGCAAGACTTCCTCGCCGGCCTGGGCCAGCAGCAGGTTATCGACGTCGTATTGTTTGAACACTTGATAGAACAACCCGCTGGAGGCCTGGACTTGCCGGGTGCTCTTCGGCGCGCCGGGGTAACCGGCGAATACCAGGCCGGCGATCCGGGCGATCTCGCGGAAGCGCCGAAGGGCCAGCTCCCCGGCATTCAGGCTGGCGAGAACGTCGGGCAGCAGGTTGTCGGTACGCAGGAGCGCCGGGTTCAGGTGCGCTGACCAATCCAGTTCGGTGGCGCTGAGCAGTTCCAGGCCGTAGTCATTGACCGCGATGGAAAACGTTACCGGTTGTCGCTGACTGACGCGCCAGGCCAACAGGCTGGCGAGCCCGAGATGAACCTGGCGTCCGGCGAACGGATACAGGAACAGGTGCCAGCCCTCCCGGGACTTGAGTGCTTCGGCCAGCAACGAACCCTGCGTGGGCAGCCCGGACCAGCGCATCTGCGTTGATAAAAGCGGCTGCACCGCTTGCATTTCCGGGCCCTTGAAATGGCCTGCGGCGGCCTCGCTCAGGCGCGCTACAACGGCGGCGGCGAGTTCGCTGGAAAGTGGCATGCGCCCGCCGTTCCAACGTGGCACCGCGGCTTTTTTCGCCTGGCTGCGCCGCACATAAGCCGTCATGTCTTCGACCCGGACCAATTCGAGCAGTCGCCCAGCGAACAGAAAACCGTCGCCGGGGCGCAGCCGCGCGATAAAGCCTTCTTCCACGCTGCCCAGGGTCTTGCCACCTCCGCCTTTGCTCCAGAATTTCAGTTGCAGGCTGGCGTCGCTGACGATGGTGCCGATGCTCATGCGGTGGCGCCGGGCCAGACGGGCGTCAGGTACACGCCAGATACCGTGTTCGTCCGGTTCGACTCGCCGGTAGTCAGGGTAGGCTGTCAATGACAGGCCGCCGTGGCGCACGAACGCCAGGGCCCAGGCCCATTCGGCAGGGTTCAGGTCGCGGTAGGCCCAGGCGCCGCGTACCTCGTCGAATAATTCATCCGGCGTGAAACCGCCGCCCAGGGCCATGCTGACCAGATGCTGGACCAAGACGTCCAAGGGCTTGCGCGGCGATTCGCGGGGCTCGATGCGTCGCTGCGCCACGGCATCCTGCGCGGCGGCGGCCTCGATCAATTCCAAGCTGTGGGTCGGCACCAGGGTTATTCGCGAGGTCCGCCCCGGCGCGTGGCCAGAGCGTCCGGCACGCTGCATCAATCGTGCGACGCCTTTGGCCGAACCGATTTGCAGCACGCGTTCCACCGGCAGGAAATCCACGCCCAGATCCAGACTGGACGTGCATACGACTGCTTTGAGTTGACCGTCCTTGAGAGCCTGCTCCACCCAGTCCCGGGTGTCGCGGGACAACGAGCTGTGATGCAGCGCGATCAGCCCGGCCCAATCCGGACGTGCCTCCAGGATCGCCTGATACCAGATTTCCGACTGTGCCCGGGTGTTGGTGAAGACCAAGCAACTGTTGCTGACATCGATTTCGGCGACGACCTGGGGCAGCATTTTCAAGCCGATGTGCCCGGCCCAGGGGAAACGTTCCAGAGTCGGTGGCAATAGCGTATCGACTTGCAGGGTCTTGGCGTTGGCGCCCTGTACGCTGATCCCGTTGCCTTGCGGGATCAACACCTGTTCGGCGTGGGCCTGGTTGCCCAAGGTCGCGGAGACTCCCCAGACGATCAGCTCGGGATGCCAGCGGCGCAAGCGAGCCAGGGCCAGTTGCAGTTGCACGCCACGTTTGTTGCCGAGCAGTTCGTGCCATTCATCCACCACGACCATGCGCAACGTCGAAACGGCGGTTTGCGCGTCGGCGCGGGCCAGCATCAGGGTCAAGCTCTCCGGCGTGGTGATCAGCGCCGTGGGCAGGCGCCGGCCTTGGCGGGCGCGCTCGCTGGCGCTGGTATCACCGGTACGCAGGCCGACGGTCCAAGGGATTTGCAGCGGCGTGAGCGGTGCTTCGAGGGCTTTGGCAGTGTCGGCGGCCAAGGCGCGCATGGGGGTGATCCACAAGACCGTCAACGGTTCGGCCGGTGGTTTGCGTTTGCGCGGTTTATCCGGCGGTGGCAGTGAACGCGCGAAACGATTGAGGGCGGCGAACCAGACGGCGTAGGTCTTGCCGGCGCCGGTGCTGGCGTGCAAAAGCCCCGACTCGCCACGCTTGACCGCGGCCCACACGTTTTGTTGAAAAGCGAATGGCTTCCAGCCGCGGGCATCAAACCACTGTTTCGCGAAATTGTTGGATGTCGCCATGCCTGCCGCGTGCGCCCTGAAGGTCTTCTTTCAGTGACCACGGCGAGATGCGAAAGGTTTAATGCTTCATCGGCGCAGTAGAACCCCTGTGGCGAGAGGATAAAATCCCCTCGCCACAGAAACAGCACCTGGCCCCTCCATTTTCAGGGGAGGTCGAGGTTTACTTCAGGTTGCCGCTGAGAAACTGCTTGAGCCGCTCGCTCCTGGGGTCGCCCAGCACATCTTCCGGGGCGCCTTCTTCTTCCACCAGGCCTTGGTGCAGGAACAGCACTTGGTTGGACACCTTGCGGGCGAAGCTCATTTCGTGGGTCACCATGATCATGGTCCGGCCCTCTTCGGCCAAGCCCTGGATCACCTTCAGCACCTCGCCCACCAGTTCCGGGTCCAGGGCCGACGTCGGCTCGTCGAACAGCATGACCTCTGGCTCCATTGCCAATGCGCGGGCAATCGCCACGCGTTGTTGCTGGCCGCCTGAGAGGAACGCCGGGTATTGCTCGGCGACGCGTGCCGGCAGGCCGACCTTGTCGAGGTAGCGTCGAGCGCGGTCATCGGCTTCCTGCTTGCTGACGCCCAGCACCCGGCGTGGTGCCATGGTGATGTTTTCCAGCACGGTCATGTGGCTCCACAGGTTGAAGTGCTGGAACACCATCGCCAGGCGTGTGCGGATGCGTTGCAGCTCGTCGGCGTCGGCCACGCGCATGCCATGATGATCCTTGATCATCTGGATCGACTGGCCGTCCAGGCTCATGGCGCCGTCGTTAGGCTGTTCCAGGAAGTTGATGCAGCGCAGGAAGGTGCTTTTGCCCGATCCGCTGGCGCCGATGAGGCTGATGACGTCGCCGGTCTTGGCCTTGAGCGAAACGCCCTTGAGCACTTCATGTTCGCCATAGCTTTTATGCAGGCCTTCAATGGTCAATTTGTACATGGAGCATGCATCCTCAAGGCGAAAGTAGGTAGCCGCTGCGGTAGGCCTCGGTGCCGGCGACATGGGCGATGACCATGCCGGCGGTGGCCATGCGGCGCAGCGAGCGGGCGTACAGGAGCCCGGCGTTACGGCAATGAACGGGTGTGACGGTGTCGTTGACCGGGTCGATGATCTCGGCGATCAGTTGCCCCGCCTCCATGTATTCGCCGGGCAGGGCGCTGTAGACCAGCAGCCCGCCGACCGGCGTCGCCACCGGTTCGACGGCTGCCAACGGCGTGGCCGGGTAGGGCAGGTCGGGCAACGGCACCGGTTCGCCGTCGATGGCACCAAAGTGGATCAAGTATTCGATCAGTGCCTGGCAGTCGAGGCTCGCCAAGCCATGGTTGACGTCTCCCTGGCCACGCAACTCGACAGTGACCGAAAAGCTGCCCAGGGGAATCTCGAATCGCTCGCCAAAACGTTCCTTGAGTTGCCACCAGAGCAGCGTGAAGCATTCGTCGAACGACTGGCCGCCCGAATCGGTCGCCAGCAGGCTGGCTTCGGCACCGATATAACGCGCCAGCGGCTCGACCTTCGGCCAGGCTTCGGGCGTGGTGTAGAGGTGGGCCACGGCTTCGAAATCGCAATGCAGGTCGAGCACCATGTCGGCATCGCAGGCGAGTCGCTGCAGGACCAGGCGCTGGGATTGCAATTGCGTACTGGCGGTCTGCCGATTCAGGGCGTCGCGCAGGCTGGTGCGGATCAGCTGCAGGTTGTGCTGCGGATCGTCGGTCAGCAGACCTTCGATTTCGTTGCCGATCTCTTCGCTCAGGTCGACGAAGCGGCGGTTGAAATTCTGTCCACTCTCCAACTCGTAGCGGCCCAGGGGCACATCCATCAGCACTTGTTCAAGGCCGATGGGGTTGGCGACCGGCACCAGCACGATTTCGTGCCGCAGATGGCCGGATGCCTCGAGTTCGGCCAGGCGCTGCTTGAGGTGCCAGGCCACGAGCATGCCGGGCAGCTCATCGGCGTGCAGGGACGATTGGATATAAATCTTGCCATCGGCTTTTTCCGGGCCGAAGTGAAAGCTGTGGATCTTGCGTGCGGTCCCCGGCAGCGGGGCCAGCAGGTCATGGATCTGGTGGCGCATTTACGTGTATGTCCTGAACGGAAGCCTTAGTGGGTCGGCCCGAGGAAGGCCAGCCAGCGGCGCTCGGCGAGGCGGAAGAGGCCCACCAGTGCAAACGTGACGGTCAGGTAGATCAACGCGGCGATCCCGAACGACTGGAACGTCAGGAACGTGGCCGAGTTGGCATCCCGCGCGACTTTCAACACGTCTGGAACGGTAGCGGTGAACGCCACGGTCGTCGAGTGCAGCATCAGGATCACTTCGTTGCTGTAATACGGCAGCGAGCGACGCAGGGCCGACGGCATGATCACGTAGGCGTAGAGTTTCCAGCCGGTCAGGCCGTAAGCCTTGGCCGCTTCGACTTCGCCATGGTTCATGCTGCGGATCGCCCCGGCGAAAATCTCCGTGGTATAGGCGCAGGTGTTCAAGGCGAAGGCCAGGATCGTGCAGTTCATCGCGTCGCGAAAGAAACTGTCGAGCACCGGTTGGGCGCGCACCGCCTCGATGCTGTAGATGCCGGTGTAGCAGATCAGCAGTTGGATGTAGAGCGGCGTGCCACGGAACAGGTAGGTATAGAACTGCACGGGCCAACGAACGTAGAACTTGGGTGAAACCCGGGCGATGGACAGCGGGATCGATACCACGAAGCCGATCAGCAACGAAGCGCTGAGCAGCCACAGGGTCATCGCCAGGCCGGTGATGTGGACGCCGTCGCTGTAGAGGAACGGTCGCCAGTATTCCTGCAGGAGTTCGATCATCGCACGGCCTCCCGGGCTCCAGCGGCGTAGCGGCGTTCAAGCCAGCGCAGGATGACATTGGATGCGCTGGTGATCAGCAGATAGATCAGCGCCGCGAGCACCAGGAAGTAGAACAGCTGGTAGGTACTCTTGCCCGCGTCCTGGGCCGCCTTGACCAGGTCTGCCAGGCCGATGATCGACACCAGGGCGGTGGCCTTGAGCATCACCATCCAGTTGTTGCCAATGCCCGGCAGGGCAAAGCGCATCATTTGCGGGAACACCACGTAGCGGAAACGCTGGCCACGCTTGAGGCCATAGGCCGTGGCCGCTTCAACCTGCCCGCGGGGCACGGCGAGGATCGCGCCGCGAAAGGTTTCGGTGAAATACGCGCCATAAATGAAGCCCAGGGTGATCACCCCGGCGCCGAATGGGTTGATCTCGATGTACTCCCATTCCATGAAATCAGTAAAGGATGTCAGCCAGGTTTGCAGGCTGTAGAAAATCAGCAGCATCAGCACCAGGTCGGGTACGCCGCGAATCAGCGTGGTGTAGAGCTGGGCTGGAATACGCAGCAGCTTGACGCTGGACAGCTTGGCGCTGGCGCCCAGCAGGCCGAGCAGGACGCTTAACAGCAAGGACAGGGCAGAAAGCTTGATCGTCATCCAGGTGCCTTGCATCAGCAGCGGGCCAAAGCCCTTCAGGCTGAAGGCCGAGAGCCCCAGATTTTGTAGGAGTTGTTCAAACATGGAGGATGCCTTGGGCAGAAAAAAAGTGCCCACCCGAAACCGGATGGGCACCGCGCATTATTTGCCGCTGTACAGATTCAGATCGCCAAAGTGTTTTTTCTGGATTTCGGCGTACTTGCCGTCGTCGTGTAACGCTTTGATACCTTTATCCAAAAGTGCCTTCAGCTCTTTGTTACCTTTCTTGATACCGATAGCCGTCTTGGATGGCAGCAGTTCGCTGTCCACTGGCTTGCTGACTTCGTAGCCTTCGCCTTTTGGCGACTTCAGGAAGCCCAGTTCAGCCTGGAGCATGTCCTGGATCGCGGCATCGAGACGGCCCGAGGTCAGGTCAGCGTAGACCTGGTCCTGGTTCTGGTAGGCCTGGGTCTTGACGCCGGCCTTGTCCAGCACGGCCTTGGCGTAGGCTTCCTGGATGGTGCCTTGCTCGTAGCCGACGGTCTTGCCCTTGAGCGAGGCAACGTCTTCGCTCAGGCCCGAACCTTTCTTGAATACATAAGCCGTTGGGCCGGAGAACAGCTCGCTGGAGAAGTCGATGACCTTTTCCCGGGCCGGGGTCACGGTCATGGAGGAGATCACACCGTCGAATTTATTGGCCTTGAGGCCCGGGATCATGCCGTCGAAATCACTCTCGACCCATCTGCATTTGACCTTCAGTTCTTCGCAGATCGCGTTGCCCAGGTCGATGTCGAACCCTACCAGGCTGCCGTCGGCGGCCTTGGATTCGAACGGGGCGTAGGACGGGTCGACACCAAAACGCAGTTCCTTGTATTCCTTGGCCGTGGCAGCGCCAGCAGCCATGCACAATGCCAGTGCAGAAAGGGTCAGCAGTGCTTTTTTCATTATTGAGTCCCTAAAACCAATTTGAGCGCTTGTGGCGCGTTGGATTGTTACCGGTGAAGGTCTGAACGGTATGACGGCATAAAGGTAGCAATTTCCGAACCATAGTGCCGAACAAGTGTTTTAAAAGCACTGGCGGCAGGAGACGGAACGCGATGGTGCGCGAGGGTGAGCGTACATCAAAAAGCGCACCGGGATGGAGCGTGCTGTTCATTGTCTCCGCGCTTTTGTGGCGAGGGAGCGTTGTTATTTCAGCAGGTCCTGAAGCGATGCCAGGGTGTCGGCTTCTTCGACGGTTTTATCCTGGCGCCAGCGCAACATCCGCGGGAAGCGCACGGCGATGCCGCTCTTGTGGCGCTTGGACAGGGCGATGCCTTCGAAGCCCAGCTCGAACACCAGGGTTGGCGTCACGCTGCTCACCGGGCCGAATTTTTCCACGGTGGTCTTGCGCACGATGCTGTCGACCTGACGCATCTCTGCATCGGTCAGCCCGGAATAGGCCTTGGCGAAAGGCACCAGCGTGCGTTCGCGACTGCCCGGTGGGTTGTCCCACACGGCGAAGGTGTAGTCGCTGTACAGGCTGGCGCGTCGGCCATGGCCGCGTTGGGCGTAGATCAGCACCGCATCGACGCTGAACGGATCGATCTTCCATTTCCACCACACCCCCATGTCCTTGGTCCGACCGACGCCGTACAGCGCGTCGCGCGCCTTGAGCATCATGCCTTCGACGCCGAGGCTGCGGGAGGCTTCGCGCTGGCGGGCGAGGTCGAGCCAGTCCCGGCCGGTCACGACGGGCGACGGCAACAGGACCGGGCTGTGGCAGCGGGCAACCAGTGTTTCCAGCTGTTCGCGACGCTCGGCCTGGGGGCGGCTGCGCCAGTCCTCGCCTTGCCATTCCAGCAAGTCATAGGCCATTACTACCACGGGGGCGTCTTCGAGGATTTTCTTGCCCAGGGTCTTGCGGCCGATGCGTTGTTGCAACAAAGCGAAGGGTTGCACCGCCGGTTGCAGCGGTGCCTGCGGGTCGAAGGCGTCCTCGGTGGCCGCTTGCGGGGCTTTCCAAACCACAATTTCGCCGTCGATCACCGTGCCGTCGGGCAACGCCTGGACCAGTGGGTGCAATTCCGGGAATCGCTCCGTGACCAGGTCCTCGCCGCGAGACCAGACCCACAAGTGGCCATCGCGCTTGATCACCTGGGCGCGGATCCCGTCCCATTTCCATTCCACCTGCCAATCGCTGGCCGGCCCCAGCAGGGCGTCGAATTGCTCCACCGGTTGCGACAAGGCGTGTGCCAGGAAAAACGGATAAGGCTGGCCGCCGCGCTGGGCATGTTCATCATCGGACTCGACGGCGATCAGCTTGAGGTAGCTGGCCGCCGTGGGGCGATGGGACAGATCGGTGTAGCCCACCAATCGTTGGGCCACCCGTTTGCTGTCCAGCCCGGCCATGCTCGCCAGGGCCCGGGTGACCAACAGCTTGGACACGCCGACGCGGAAACTGCCGGTGATGAGCTTGATGCAGAGCATCAGGCTCGGCCGGTCGAGCTGCGCCCACAGCGCCGGAAGCCGTTCAGCCAGGACCTCGGGCGTTTCACCGCGCAGGGGCAGCAGTTTGTCTTCGATCCACAGTGCCAGGCTTTCGTCGGAGCTGTAGGGCGATTCGGGCAGGACCAGGGAAATGGTCTCGGCCAGGTCGCCCACGGCCTGGTAACTTTCCTCGAACAGCCAGAGCGACAACCCGGACACCCAGACCGCCAACTCCCGAAGGATCTTCACCGGTACCAACTGCCGTGGACGGCCACCGGAAAGGAAATACACCGCCCACGCGGCATCTTCCGGCGGAGCCTGGCTGAAATAATCTTGCATGGCGGCAAGCTTGGCGTTGCTGGAGGTGGTGGCGTCCAGTTCAGCGTAGAGCTCGGCGAAGGCCTTCATGAAGCCTCCTCGCCACTGGCGGGCGCCTGGGCAAGGTCTTCTTCGTCGTCGCCGTACTCGGTGGTGAAACCCTGGGCGTCGAGGCCTTGTTCGCAGAGATGGCGCACCAGCACGGCGACCGATCCGTGGGTGACCATGACTCGCTCGGCGCCGGTCTGTTCGATAGCCCAGAGCAGACCGGGCCAATCGGCGTGATCGGAGAGCACGAAGCCGCGATCGACGCCGCGGCGCCGACGGGTACCGCGCAAGCGCATCCAGCCACTGGCGAAGGCGTCGCTGTAATCACCAAAACGACGCATCCAACTGCTGCCACCGGCGGAAGGCGGGGCGATGACCAGCGCCTGGCTCACGATCGGGTCATTCTTTTTGAAATCGCCAGCGTATAGGGTTGGCGGCAGTTGAATGCCTGCTTCGCGATAGACCCGATTCAGCGGCTCCACCGCACCGTGGGCGAGGATCGGCCCGAGGCTGGCATCGATGCCGTGGAGAATCCGCTGGGCCTTGCCGAAGGAATAGCAAAACAAGACGCTGGCCCGGCCGGCGGCGATGTTCCCGCTCCACCACTGGTTGATTTCCTCGAAGACCTGCGCCTGGGGCTGCCAGCGATAGATCGGCAGGCCGAAGGTGGATTCGGTGATGAACGTATGGCATTTCACCGGCTCGAACGGTGCGCAAGTGCCGTCGGGCTCGACTTTGTAGTCCCCCGAGGCGACCCACACTTCGCCCTCGTATTCCAACCTGACCTGGGCCGAGCCCAGCACATGGCCGGCGGGATGAAAGCTCAGGGTCACGCCGTGATGTTGCAAGGGTTCGCCATACGGCAGGGTTTGCAGGTTGATGTCCTGGCCCAGTCGCGAGCGGAGAATGCCTTCGCCGGGTGCCGCGGCCAGGTAGTGCTGGTTGCCGCCACGAGCATGGTCGCCGTGGGCGTGGGTGATGACCGAGCGCTCCACCGGGCGCCACGGGTCGATGTAGAAATCTCCTGGCGGACAGTACAGGCCTTCGGGGCGGGCAATGACAAGATCCATGCGGTCACCGGGGCGATGGGCTTGTCAGGTAGAGGCGGGGGCGGGGGGAGAAGTTCGATCGGGTTGGGGGGGAGTACTGTCGGGAGGTTTTTATTTCAGGCTCACCCAGTCATCGTGGCGAGGGAGCTTGCTCCCGCTCGGCTGCACAGCAGTCGCAAAAAGGGGCCGCTACGCGATCCAGCAAGCTCCCTCGCCACGGTGGTAAATATCCGTCTATTTACCGGGCACCAACGTCAACCGCGTCTTGCCATACCCGCGATCAAAGTTCTGCGGTTGCATTGGCAGGCTTTGATATTGGGCCTTGATCCACGGATCGATGCCATTGAGGTAGTTCGGGCTGGCCGGGTTGCCCGATTGACCGGCGCCGCCCTGGATCGTCAACGGCTCCGGTTGGCTGAAATCGACGATAAAGCGCAGGGCAGGTGCCATGGCCGTATTGAATTCCTGGCCCCAGGCGAACGCGGCGCCATTGAGCGTGGTGCCATCACCGCCGGCCGCCAGCGGGCCGCGTACGACCTGGCCATTGCTGTTTTTCCACTCATAGCGATGCAGTTTGCCCCACTGCCAGGCGCTGCGATCGCTGCCCAATTGGCTCTCGCCTACGGTGATCGCCGCTGCCAGGCTGCGAGCCAGGATCACAGCCTTGTCTTCTTTCTGCGGGGTGCGCACGTCGTCCCAGAAGGGGCTGTCCTCGCGACCGAGCAGGTGATCGGCCTGGGCCGAATAGGACCGTTGGCCGTTTGCCACGAGCGCTTTCCATGCTGGGCTGCTTTCCGGGCCCAGTTCGTCGAGGAACGTCTGTTTCATGCTTTCTTGCAGGAAGAGCTCGTAGATGGCCGCGTCGGTGGACACCGGGCTGAGCCGGCCATCGAACGCCATCAGCCGGGTGTAGGCCTCGCGCGCCTTGGCCCGGTCCGCCACCGGCAAGGCCTCGATCGCCTGTTTCAGGGGCTGGGCCATGCCGGGGGCTTCGAAGACTTTCTTGAGTTTGGCCGCGAAGGTCGTGGTCTGGTCATATTGCATGGCGCTCAGGCTGCGGGCGTCGTGCTTGCCGGCGCCGGCCAGTTCGGCCAGGCGCTCGCCACGCTCCGGCGCCGCCCAGGAGTTGGACAATTGCATGCCGTAGCCATGGGGAATGACCCGCTGGTTGGTAGTGCCGAGCCACCCTTGGGCCGGGTCCTGGTCGTAGGGGTGCAGCATCGGGTCGGCATAACCGTCCCAGTCATAGCGACCCTCCCAGCCGGGCGATGGCAGCAGCCCCTCGCCTTCACGGCGGTTGGGGTAACGACCGGTCACTTGCCAGCCGATATTGCGCGCGTCGGCAAACACCATGTTCACCGCCAGGGCGCGAATCTCCCGGCTGGCATCCGAGGCTTTCTCGACGTTTTGCGAGCGCGACAGATCGAAGAACGCATCCAGGGTCTTGTCGTCGGTGAAGTTCGGCAGTTGCAAGGCCAGCCCCAGGCCGTTGGCCATGGCCGGGCCCTGGGCGCTGTTGAGCAAGGGGCCGTGGCGGGTTTCGTACACCGCTTCACGAATGGACCGCTGACCCTTGATGAAATAGGTTTCATTGCGTACGGTCACCGGCTGCCATTTGCCATTGACTTCGTAGGACAGGCCATTGCCCTGGCGTCGGATTTTTTCCAGGAACAGGTCCTGGTTGTCGCCCAGGACGCTGGTCATGCTCCACGCCACGTGGCCGTTGAAGCCCGCGAGGATCATCGGAATCCCTGCCACGGAAAGCCCGGCCGCCTGGTACTTGGGCGCGCGGATCTGCACTGGGCTCCAGAGCGACGGCACGCCCAGCGGGCCTTGACTGTCGCTGGCCAGCAGGCTTTTGCCGTTGCGGCTGCGTTGCGGGGCGATGGCCCAGTTGCTTGAAAACGCTGCGCCCAACAGGTTCAGGCCGGCCAACTGGGCGCCAGCCTTGCTGATGTCGTCCAGGCCGGGAACCTGGCCATTGAGCCGGACGCCCTGAAGCTTGTCGGCTTCCGCTACGGGCAGCGGCTCATCCGGGTAGGACGGGCTCAGCCAGGCCAGTTTATCGTTGGTGACGGTCTGGGCCAGCACCAGGGTGGCGATTTCTTCCGGCAAGTTGGCCGATTGGCTGAAATTCAGCAGACAGAACAGCAGCGCCGAGTCTTCGGGTTTCCAGTATTCGGGTTTATAGCCGGTGGCCGCCAAGTCTGCCGGCAACTTGTCCCGATAGCGGAACAGGTAGGCGTTGACGCCGCGGGCATAGACTTCAAAGAAACGCTTGAGGCGTGGCGATGACGCCTTGTACAGCTCGTCGGCGCTTTTCTTCAGGTTCACCGCCCGCATGTAACGGTCGATATCCAGTCGTTCGGCACCGGACATTTCCGCCAGCCGGCCTTGGGCAAGCAGGCGCAGGGTCGCCATCTGCGTGATCCGATCGCTGGCGTGGACATAGCCGAGGGCGAACAGGGCGTCGTGGAAACTGTTGCTTTCGATCAGCGGCATGCCCATGGCGTTGCGCCGGACCGAGACATTCTGCGCCAGCCCCTTGAGCGGTTGCACGCCGATGGTGGGCGGGACAGTGTCCTGGGTGTTCCAGGCTTGGCAACCGCTCAAGCCGAGCACGCTGGCCACTGCTGCGGCAACGCCGAGCTTGGGAATGAAAGAAATAGAGGCTGGCGAGGCCATGGCAAAGCTCCTGCGGGAGGGGGTGGCACCAATAAAGGCGCTACGTTAGTGAGCAGGAGAAGGGCGCGCAAGCGGGTGGTGGGTTATTTATCGATTTGCCGATGAAAGCCAGCGGCGAAGCCCGCGAGCCGGTATTCGTTTTTGTTCGAAGACTTGCCTGCGGCAGGGCGTGATGCTCAAGTGTGGGCATTCAATGACCGCCCAAGGGAAACCGGCATGGAGCTACAGCACGACGCAGCGCTGATCCTCATCGATCAGCAAAAAGGCATTCTTCACCCCAGGCTTGGGCCTCGCAACAACCCCGAGGCAGAGCTGCGCATGCTGGAACTGCTGGTTTTCTGGCGAGGCACGGCGCGGCCGGTGATTCACGTCCATCACTTGTCCCGCTCACCGGACTCGGTTTTCTGGCCAGGGCAATCGGGCGTGGAGGTCCAGCCACGGTTCGCACCCTTGGCCGGGGAAAGGTTGGTCGAGAAGCAGGTGCCGGATGCCTTTTGCGGCACGACGCTGGAGGCTGATTTGCGCAGTGCCGGAATCGGACAACTGGTGATCGTAGGCGTTGCAACGAACAATTCGGTGGAATCCACCGCTCGCACGGCCGGTAACCTTGGGTTCGACACCTGGGTGGCGGAGGACGCCTGCTTCACCTTCGACAAGGCCGATTACTTCGGCAATGCCCGTTCGGCTGCCGAGGTGCATGGGATGTCCCTGGCGAATCTGCACGGGGAATACGCGACGGTGGGGAGTGTGAAGCAGATTTTGCAGGCGGGAGAATAGATGGGAGGTGTATGGGCAGGTCTCATCGCGAGCATGCTCGCGATGACGGTCTGGCGGGCAAAAAGATCTTTAGCCATCAAGCCCCGTGGCACTTCTTGAATTTCTTGCCGTTGCCGCAAGGGCAAGGATCGTTGCGGCCTACGTCCTTCAGGGCGTTGCGCACGGGCTCCTGGTGAGCGTGGCCGCAGTTCGGGCCGTGGACATGGCCGTGATCATGATCGTGGTGATGGTCATGATCATGGTTGCAATCAGGGCCGTGGACATGGGGTTGCTGGGTCATCGGGGTTACTCCGCAATTAAATCGGCGGCGATTATCACGCCATTGCGCTTCAGGTGCACGTAGTGGGCGATGAATAAACCGGTTTCCAGCTCACCTTCCAGGCGATAGGGGATCTGCTCCCGGGGTTTTTCCAGCAGCTTCACCACCTCCCGCACCTGCGGCCACAGGTTGGTGCGAACCGGCACCTTGAAATAACCGCTGTGTCCTGGGCCGACCGTGAACCAGTGCTCATGTTCGCCTTCGGTCAGCAAGAGATCGCCCAAATGGACCCGGTAGGTCAGGCCGCGCACGGTGAGATCGCCGTCGCCGGGGTTGTCGACGCGAAAGTGCAGCATGAACCGCTGTTCCACCAGGCGCGCCCGCACCACCTCGACCTTGACCAGGTGAACTTGTGGTTCAGGGCCTTCGTCACCTCGCCAGGACGCACAACCGCCGAGCCCGACGAACAGTAGCAGGCAAATGACGCGTAGCCATTGGGATGTGTGGGTCATTGTCCGTGCCTCTGGTTTAAACCCAGTCTAGTCCCCCGGCCAGCGGACGAGCGTCGGACGTTTCCGAAATCAGCGATTGAAATAACCGGCGCAGCATTTTTTGAATTTATGCCCGCTGCCACACGGGCAACCGTCGTTGCGGCCGATCTTGATCGGCACGGTGGGGTCGATGAAGTACCAACGCCCTCCGTTTTGCACGAACGAGGACTGTTCGCGATGGCTGTGCTCTCCCTGGCCGTCGTGCCAGCGTGCGGTGAACGTGACGAAGGCGTGTTCCGGTTGGCCGCCGAACACTTCGCTGCTTTCCACTTCAAGCCCCAGCCAGGTGCTCCTGGCACTCCATTCGCTGATCGACTGGCGATCGAGGCCATCCTGCTGGGCTGGCAGGGTGGTGCTGACCAGGTAGTCCACCAGGCCCAGCACATAGGCGCTGTAGCGCGAGCGCATCAGCGCTTCGGCGCAGGGGGCGGGGTGGCCGTCATGGTAACGGCCGCAGCAGGCATCCAATGGGTTGCCACTGCCACAAGGGCAAATGGTCGTGTGCAGGCTTGTATCCACAGCTACCACCAATATTTTCCAAAATTTTCGGGGTTAGCCCAAAAGCGTGAGTTGAGCCAGTCGGGGACCTGCTTGTATTCAAGCAGATCGTAGGTAAACAGGGTCAATACCTGGTCCTCGCGCTGGAACCGCTCGCTGGCTTGCAGGGCCAGGGAAAAAAAGTCCGTTTCTTGCCAGCCGCAGGCGTTGAGGTCGGCCAGTACCGCAATCCGGCTGGCGTTGAGGTTACGGATGCCGCCCAACAGGTTCAGACCGTCGCGCTTGGGCAAATGCTCCAGGCAATCGAGCGCAAGGGCCAGGTCGAAACGCCTCGCCGCCACGTCCGCCGGCAGCGCGCCGGGGCCGGCATGGACCACTTCGGTACCGGGATGGGCCTGCTGGAACGCCTCCAGGGCCGGAAAGCTCCCGGCGCCGATCAGCAGCAGCGTTTGCGGGGCGTAACGGTCAAGCACGGCGGCCAGGGCTTGCTGGGGTGTACGCGAAGAAATGGCAACGGTCATCAAAGTTCCTCAATCAGAACTGCCACGATAGCGTGCGCTGGGATCCCGGCCTAGAGCGGTTGTCATTAAAACTCATCGAAACGCCGCAAACACGGGCCCAAACTGGATGTGGCCAGCTGCTGGCGCAGATCGACAGTCGGGTCTTTACTCCCCTGAATCGGCGCAAAAGCCGATCCTTCAAGGAGAAAACCCGATGAGCATAGTTCGGACAGCGTTACCCCTGGTGCTGCTAACCAGCGTGTTGACTGGTTGCGCAGGTTTGCAGAAAACCGACTGGCCGACCTGCGCGGCCGTCGGGGGGGCAATCGGTGCTGGGTTAGGCGCCATAGAAAGTTCTTCCTGGGCGGGCGGCGGCGCTTTGTACGTGGGTGGCATGGCGGCGGCTTACTGCTGGGTGCATGGCGACGGCGATGAGGACGGCGACGGTGTTCCGGACAGCCGCGACAAATGCCCGGGCACACCGAAGGGCGTGCAGGTCGACGCCGACGGTTGCCCACCTCCCGCCCCGGCGCCAATGGCCGAGGAACCGGTCGTGGTCAAGGAGGAAACCATCGTCGTGCGTGACGTGCATTTCGAATTCAACAAGGCCACGCTGACGTCGACTGATAAAGAAGTGTTGAACACCATTGCGACCCGGTTGAAGCAGGAAACCTCCACCGCGCAACTCAGTGTGACGGGCCATACCGACAGCGTCGGCAGCGATGCCTACAACCAGAAGCTGTCGGAAAAACGCGCCAATGCGGTGGTGCAGTACCTGATCGACAGCGGCGTGCCTCGCGCCAGTTTCGTCTCGGTGTCCGGCGCCGGGGAAAGCCAGCCGGTGGCGGACAACAAAACCGCTGATGGCCGGGCGATGAACCGCCGTACCGAAATCAAGATAAACCGCTGAAACCCTCGTGATCCGCGGCTTGTACAGTCGCGGATGCGGGTCTTTACTCCTGTGTGACCGGTATGGGCCGGTGACACAGGAGCATTCATCATGAAGGTCCTCATCAAGCTTGCCTTGCCGGTACTGCTCGCAAGCAGTTTGTTGTCCGGTTGCGCCACTCAAAGCGATGGCAGTGCACCACTCAATCAACGTACCTGGCCGATCTGCAGCCTGGTCGGCGGGCTCGTCGGCGGCGGGCTGGGCGCCATCGAAAACACTGGCTGGGCAGCTGGCGGCGCCGCGTTGGGGCTGCTTGGCGCAGGCTTGATCTGTTACCCCCAGGATGGTGATGAAGACGACGATGGCGTGTTCGATCGTCGCGACCGTTGCCCCGACACGCCGGCCAACACGCCCGTTGAACACCACGGTTGCCCGTTGCCGCAATACCCCGCCAGCGCACCGCCGGACGAACCACAGATGCCGGGCAGTGAGGTCATTACCCTGAATGATGCCGGCAAGGTGCTGTTCGAATTCGATCAATCCGATCTCACTCCGGCGGCTCGAAGCCAACTCGACGCATTGATGGACAAATTGAGCCACGCCAACGTCGCGAGCATCCGCGTGGTCGGCCATACCGACAGTGTCGGCACCGACGCCTATAACCAGGGGCTTTCCGAGCGCCGTGCCGGCAGCGTCGTGGAGTACCTGCTGACCCAAGGCTTGGCGCCGGCAAAAGTCACCAGTGAGGGCAAGGGCGAAAGCGAACCGGTGGCCGATAACGAGACCGATGAAGGTCGCGCCCAGAACCGTCGGGTCGAATTGCATATCCAGCGCTGATACCGTTGCTACAACGGGTCAGAGCGGTCGGCTCGCTAAATTAAATTTGCCCGGCCCTCTGGCTTATCCTTTGCGCGAGCCGTTACTGTTCACGCAAAGAATAATGTCGACCGGGGGGCTTATGAAGGTGTTTTGGGGGCTGGGGCGCTTGCTGACGCTGGTGTTCTGGCTGGTAGTGCTGGTCAATCTGCTCTTACCGTTCGTCCATCCGCTGCACGTCCTGGTCAACC
Organism: Pseudomonas frederiksbergensis; assembly: GCF_000802155.2. GTDB lineage: Bacteria > Pseudomonadota > Gammaproteobacteria > Pseudomonadales > Pseudomonadaceae > Aquipseudomonas > Aquipseudomonas frederiksbergensis_A. Next base: position 7,806 of record NZ_JQGJ02000031.1, on the reverse strand, counting down.
TCGCCGGGGCACTGCTGTTGGCGGTCCATTTGCTTGAGCTGTTGTTGTTCAGGGCACAATTTCGCGGGCGTCCCGCTGCGGGCCGTGATCGCTTCCGAGTGCTGTTGTTCGGCATCTTCCACTTGCAAACCCTTGCGACCGCGCCAGAGGCTTCCCATGCGTAAATTGTGTCTTCTCGCAGCATTTGTCTGTCCGTTGGCGTCTGCCCAAGTGGTCCAGGTAGAAAGCAACTCATTGATGCGCTTGCCGAACACGACCAGTTCGCTGGCCCTGGAGCGTTTGGAAGTGGCCGACTATGGCACGCTGTTGGTGCCTTCGAACGTAACGCAACTGTCCATCGCTGAGCTGCGCCTGGGGCGCGAGGCGCGTATTGCAATCGTGCCGGCGCAACAGGCATTGGACCTGAAGGTGAACCAGGCAGAACTGGACGAAGGCAGCCAGATCACCGCTCGCGGCGCGCCAGGCACCTATACGAACGCGGCGCGGCCGGGGCGTAATCTCAACCTGCGCTTCAATGTGTTGAACGCGCCGCTGTTGTCAGTGGATGCCCGTGGCGGGAGCGGTGCGCCAGGCTATGTGGGGCTCGACGGCGCCAACGGGCAAGCCCCGGGGTGTACCTGGGGTTCGGCAGGTCGCGGCGCCGACGGCAGCAATGGTGGCGACGGCCAGCCGGGCGCCGCCGGTGCGCTGGTGCGGCTCGAATTGCCCCGCACTTATCCCGATGAGCAGATCAAGGTCCAGGTGGACGGTGGTGCCGGCGGCAAGCCCGGGCACGGTGGCAAGCCCGGCGCAGGCGGGAAGGCCAAGGGATGCCTGGTCTATACCGCCGACGGTGGCAAGAGTGGTCGTCCTGGCACAGATGGCCAGCCTGGGCCTGCCGGAGCGGCGGGCGCGGTGACGGTGCAGCGGTTCTGAATAAAACAGGAACCGGACCTGTGGGAGGCCAATGGGTTGTTTAGAACATTGGCCGCGCCGCGCCGATCGCCACCACGAGCAAGCCGATCAACAGATTGATACCTACCAATCGGCGAATCTTGCCCAGCATCGCCGCGCCCGTCGGCCAATCCTGGGCCGTCACGGCGGTGCGCAATGCCGGCAGTTGCAGGCCCTGGATGCGGATGAACAGGGCCGTCATCACGATATACAGCCCCATCATCACCTGGACATAACGTGGCGCGGTTTCGAAGCCGGCGAAGCGCATGTGGATCAGGCCCACGCCGCTGATCGGCAAAAGTACGACCGCCACCCAAACCCAGACGAAAAAACGCTGAAACACTTCTACCCATAGCTTGAGCCGGGGAGGGCCCTCCAGTGCCGTGATTGCGGCGGGGCGCAGGACCATCCAGGCGAAAAACATGCCGCCGACCCAGATCAGGGCCGCCAGTAAATGCAGGGTGTAGACGAGGGCAAAGGGTGTCATCGGGTCACTCCGTTCTGCGCAGGATTCATTAGCGGGGTATGATAGCCGCCGATTCGAACCACTGAAAATTTATCCAGCGTTTTTAGCGCCCGACCATCCATGATCAGCACCGAACTCAAAACCACGATCCAGGGCGCCTATTCGCGTTTTCTCGAAGCCAAGAGCCTCAAGCCGCGATATGGCCAGCGCCTGATGATTGCCGAAGTGGCAAAAGTCCTGGGCGACATCGACACCGACGACGAGGGCCGGCGCAATGGCGAGCCCGCCGTGGTGGCGGTGGAGGCCGGCACCGGTACCGGCAAGACCGTGGCCTACAGCCTGGCGGCGATTCCCAGTGCCAAGGCCGCCGGCAAGCGCCTGGTGATCGCCACGGCCACGGTCGCCCTGCAGGAGCAGATCGTCTACAAGGACCTGCCCGACCTGATGCGCAACAGCGGGCTGAATTTCACCTTCGCGCTTGCCAAGGGTCGCGGGCGCTACCTGTGCCTGTCCAAGCTCGACATGTTGCTGCAGGAAGGCCAGGCCCAGACCGCGACGGCTCAGTTGTTCGAAGAGGAAGGCTTCAAGATCGAGGTCGACGAGGCCAGTCAGAAACTGTTCACCAGCATGATCGAGAAACTGGCCGGCAATAAGTGGGACGGCGACCGCGACAGCTGGTCCACGGCCCTGGAAGACGCCGACTGGTCGCGCCTGACCACGGACCACAGCCAGTGCACCAACCGTCACTGCCCTAACTTCGGCCAATGTGCTTTCTACAAGGCGCGCGAAGGCATGGGCAAGGTCGATGTGATCGTCACCAACCACGACATGGTCCTGGCCGACCTGGCCCTGGGCGGCGGTGCGGTGCTGCCGGACCCGCGCGATACGATCTACGTGTTCGACGAAGGCCACCACCTGCCGGACAAGGCCATCGGCCATTTCGCCCATTACACCCGGCTGCGCTCCACCGCCGACTGGCTGGAAAGCACCGCCAAGAACCTGACCAAGCTGCTGGCCCAGCACCCGCTACCAGGTGACCTGGGCAAGTTCATCGAGCAGGTGCCAGAGCTGGCGCGGGAAATCAAGACGAACCAGCAGTTCATGTTCACTGCGTGCGAGCAGGTGGCTGACTTCAAGCCTGGCGAAGACGTCGAGGGTCGGGAGCGGCCACGCCATCGGTTTGTCGGCGGGGTGATTCCCGAGCACATGCGCGAGATGGGCATCGAGCTCAAGAAGGGCTTCGCGCGCCTGACTGACTTGTTCACGCGCCTGACCGACCTGCTCAAGGAGGGCATGGATGGCGAGGTCAATATCGGCATCGCCAGCAACCAGGCCGAGGAATGGTACCCCTTGTTCGGCAGCCTGCTGTCTCGCTCACAGGGCAACTGGGAGCTGTGGACGGCCTTTACCACCGAAGATCCGGAAGATAACCCGCCGATGGCGCGTTGGCTGACCTTGGCCGAAAGCGGTTCGCTGTTCGATATCGAGGTCAATGCCAGCCCGATCCTGGCGGCCGACATGTTGCGGCGCAACCTGTGGAACGTGGCCTACGGCGCGCTGGTAACGTCCGCCACGCTGACCGCACTGGGCACGTTCGACCGTTTCCGCATGCGCGCCGGCTTGCCGAAAATCGCCGTGACTGCCGTGGTCCCTAGCCCGTTCCACCATGCCGATGCCGGCGTATTGCGAGTCCCCGACCTCAAGGCCGACCCGCGGGACGCCGCCGCCCACACCGCCGCGATCATCCGTGACTTGCCGGATCTGGTGGAAGGTTCGCGTGGCACCCTCGTACTGTTCTCCTCGCGCAAGCAGATGCAGGACGTGTTCGACGGTCTCGACCGTGACTGGCGCAAGCAAGTGTTCATCCAGGGCAACCTGTCGAAGCAGGAGACCTTGAACAAGCACAAGGCACGCGTCGACGGTGGCGACTCCAGCGTACTCTTTGGCCTGGCAAGTTTTGCCGAAGGCGTCGACTTGCCCGGTGCCTATTGCGAGCACGTGGTGATCGCCAAAATACCCTTCTCGGTCCCGGACGACCCGGTTGAAGCGGCGCTGGCCGAATGGATCGAAGCCCGGGGCGGCAATCCGTTCATGGAAATCTCCGTGCCGGACGCCTCGCTGAAACTGGTCCAGGCCTGCGGTCGCTTGCTGCGTACCGAGGAAGACCGCGGGACCATCACCTTGCTCGATCGCAGGCTGGTGACCCAACGTTATGGCAAGGCCATCCTTAACGCGCTGCCACCGTTTCGGCGGGAAATTTCCTGACGGGTCTTGCGTGGCGGGAAGCCAGCGCGCTCGCCACGCAAGACTGCGCTTAACCAGCCGTCTCACGAAGGTTCCCAAAAACCTCAATGGCTGAAACAATGCCAGCCAGTTGAAAAAGCCTTTGTTTCAAGGGAGTTGCGGGTGCAAATTCAAGGCCATTACGAGCTTCAATTCGAATCGGTGCGTGAAGCGTTCGCGGCGTTGTTCGACGATCCCCAGGAGCGCGGCGCGGCGTTGTGTATCCAGGTGGGTGGGCGTACGGTCATCGATCTCTGGGCCGGCACCGCCGACAAGGATGGTCATGAGGCTTGGCACAGCGACACCCTCGCCAATCTGTTTTCCTGTACCAAGACATTCACCGCCGTAACCGCCTTGCAACTGGTGGCCGAAGGCAAGTTGCAACTGGACGCGCCGGTCGCTCGCTACTGGCCTGAGTTTGCGGCGGCGGGCAAGCAATCCGTCACCCTGCGCCAGTTGCTCTGCCATCAGGCCGGCCTACCGGCGCTGAGGGAATTGATGGCGCCCGCGGCACTTTACGATTGGCAAGCCATGGTCGATGCCTTGGCCGCTGAAACACCCTGGTGGACGCCCGGCGAGGGCCACGGTTATGCCGCGATCACGTACGGCTGGTTGGTCGGCGAACTGTTGCGCAGGGCCGATGGCCGCGGTCCGGGCGAGTCCATCGTGGCCCGGGTTGCCAAACCGCTGGGGCTGGACTTCCACGTAGGTCTGGCCGATGCAGAGTTTCATCGCGTGGCGCATATCGCGCGCGGCAAAGGCAACGTCGGTGATGCCGCGGCCCAGCGCCTGTTACAGGTCACGATGCGCGAGCCGACGGCCATGACCACCCGGGCCTTCACCAACCCGCCATCGATCATGACGAGTACCAACAAACCGGAATGGCGGCGCATGCAGCAGCCGGCGGCGAACGGCCATGGCAACGCCCGCAGTCTCGCCGGGTTCTACGCCGGCCTGCTGGACGGCACTTTGCTGGAAGGTGAAATGCTCGACGAACTGACTCGCCAGCACAGTTTTGGCGAAGATAAAACGTTGTTGACCCAGACCCGTTTCGGCCTGGGTTGCATGTTGGATCAACCGGATGTGCCAAACGCCACCTACGGCCTCGGGCCGCGGGCATTCGGTCATCCCGGGGCAGGGGGCTCCATCGGTTTCGCCGATCCTGAGCATGACGTTGCGTTCGGTTTCGTAACCAACACGCTCGGGCCCTACGTCTTGATGGACCCGCGTGCGCAGCACCTTGCGCGGGTGCTTGCCACTTGTCTATAAAACGCCGTTGACGGTAGTGGATACAGGAACCAGGTGTTCTTTTCGCTTTCCAAGCGTCTGTTTATGCGGCCGGAACATGGCCTTTGTTTTTTACTTCAGATCATTTTTGTGGATATCCAATGTCATCGAATAAAACCCTCGCTCTGGCGCTGTGCTTCGCTATTACCGGTTGCGCACAAAACCCACAAAATGATGCCGAGGGCGGCAGTGGCTGGTGGCCGTTCGGTTCCTCCGACAAGGTCGCGACCAAGGACACGGCCCCGCAGGCCCCTTTGAAACCCGCCGCGGTGGCGCCGCAAGCCAAGGCCGAGGGCGCGACGCACTGGTGGTGGCCGTTCTCTTCCGATGACGGTGCCGATGTTGCCAAGAAAGAAGAAGTGAAACCCGCGGCCAAGCCTGAAACCAAGGCGCCGGCCACCGTTGCCAAGGCGCAAGCCGAGAGCAATGGCAAATGGTGGTGGCCGTTCGGCGGCGAGAAGCAGGAAACCGCCAAGGCCGTGCCGATGCCCGACCCGAAAGTCACCCAGGCCTGGCTCGACGATTATGAGCCGAAGCTGCGCACCGCCATCAAGGACAGCAAGCTTGAACTGGAGCGCCGCGATAACGTGCTGGTGGTCACCGCCCCTGCGGACGGCTCGTTCAACCCGGACCGCCCGGCCATGCTGCTGCCGGTGACCCTCGGTCCGTTCACCCGCGTCGCAAAAATTCTCGAGGCCGATCCGCAAACGGCAGTGTTGATCCTCGGTCATGCCGATACGTCGGGCGCGGCGCCGGCCAACCTGAAACTCAGCCAGGAACGCGCCCAGTCCATCGCGGCGATCTTCCGGCTCAGCGGCTTGCAGCGTGATCGCCTGATGCTGCGCGGCATGGGCTCGGCGGCGCCACGTGCGGCCAACGACAGTGTCGAGGGTCGGGCCTTGAACCGTCGTGTCGAGTTGCTGGTCACCCCGGCGAATACCATGGTCGCGTTGTTGAGCAAGTACAACATGCCGGCCCCTGCACCGGTAACCATGGTGGCGGCCCAGGACATCAAGCCCGCAGCGCCTGCGCCGGCCCCGGCGGCGAAAAAGGCCGCCGCCCCGGCTGCCAAGAAAGCCGCCGCCAAGAAGGTTCCTGCAAAGGCTCCTGCAAAGGCCCCGGCGAAAAAAGCCCCGGCCAAGAAGACCACGCCGGCGAAGAAACCTGAACCGGCCAAGGCCGCAGCCGACGGGAAAAAAGTCGCTGCCGCCGACACCTCCAAAAAACAGTGATTGGCTGATCACAAGGAACGCGCCATGACCCAAACGCTGGCTGATATGCGCCGTGACTATACCCGTGATGGCCTGGCCGAGGCGCAAGCCCCGGCCGAGCCGTTCGCGCTGTTCCACCAATGGTTCGCCGACGCGGTGAAAACCGAACAGGCCCCGGTGGAAGCCAATGCCATGACCCTGGCGACAGTGGATCCCGACGGTCGTCCTCATTGCCGGATCCTGCTGCTCAAGGGGCTGGACGCCCAGGGCTTTACCTTCTTCACCAACTACGACAGTGCCAAGGGCCAGCAATTGGCGGCGAATCCGTACGCGGCCATGACGTTCTTCTGGCCGACCCTGGAGCGCCAGGTGCGCATCGAAGGCAAGGTCGTGAAAGTCACCGCGCAGGAGTCGGACGCGTACTACCAGGTCCGGCCACTGGGCAGCCGCCTCGGTGCCTGGGCGTCACCGCAGAGCCGGGTGATTGCCGGGCGCGGTGAGCTGGAAGATTTGCTCAAGGCTACCGAGCAGCGTTTCAGCGACAGCCAACCCCATTGCCCCGAGCATTGGGGTGGCTATCGCTTGCTGCCCGAGCGCATCGAGTTCTGGCAGGGGCGCCCGAGTCGTCTTCACGATCGTCTCAACTACCGCCTGCAAGGGGCGGATTGGATTCGCGAGCGCCTGGCGCCTTGACCGGATAACCCGCCGCCGCGGCCTGGAGCCATTGCGGCAGGTCCCGTCGCTTGACGCCCTGTTCGCGGGCTCGGGCCAGTTGCTCCAGCATATAGCGCTTCTTCGGTTCATCCTGCCCGGCCAATGATAGCGCCAGGTCGCGGTCCATCCAGCGTTTGATGCGTACGTACAGCCACCAGTGGAAGTACAGGCCCGCTAGGGTGGTAGCGACTATGATGAAGTAATCCATGGAGATTCCTGGTGCGGTGACGCTGATGTTTGGTTTTGGCGCTATTGTTTGGTGAATTTTTCGGGTGCGCCTGTATCCCACCTGAATGAAAACAATTTTATCCCGGCAAGGCCGTGACAGGCGTCAAGCCGGAGAGTTTAATGGATCCCTGTCTTTTGGAGTTTGATGCTATGCGTAAGTCTGTTTTGCTGGTTGCTTCCTTTTCCACGATGGCGATGTTGCTCACTGGCTGTCAGTCGAGCCTGACCGGTGACTCCTACTCCCGTGACGAAGCGCGTCGCGTCCAGACGATTCGCATGGGCACTATCGAGTCCCTGCGTCCGGTCAAGATCGAAGGCACCAAGACCCCGATCGGCGGCGCGGCGGGTGCCGTGGTCGGTGGTGTCGGCGGCAGCGCTATTGGTGGTGGCCGTGGCAGCATCGTTGCTGCTGTGATCGGTGCCGTGGCCGGTGGCTTGATTGGTTCCGCTACCGAAGAAGGCCTGACCCGTACCCAGGGTGTGGAAATTACTGTGCGTGAAGATGACGGCAGTATGCGTGCCTATGTGCAGCAGGTTCAGGAGAACGAGGTGTTCCGTGTGGGTGAGCGGGTGCGGATTTCCACCGTGGGTGGTACGAGTCGCGTATCGCACTAAGCTTTGAGTCGGTAAGAGAAAGAACGGCGCTTCCTTCTGAATGGGAGGGCGCCTTTTTTTTGGCTTAAA
>NZ_JQGJ02000030.1 GCF_000802155.2 Pseudomonas frederiksbergensis | reverse complement strand
GGCTGAACTCAGCGCCCCAACAACCGTGCCAGCCCAACGCTCATCGGCGTTTGCTTCGGAACGCGGAAACGCGCCAACAAACGGCCGTTGTCGGCCCGCGAATGGCGGATGTCTCCGGAACGTGCCGGGCCATGGCTGATTGCAGGCAAGTCGCCCACCACCACAGCCAGGGCCTGGAGCATCTGCTTGAGGGTTGTCGCCTGGTTCCAGCCGACATTCACCGCGCCCACTTCCACCTCGGGCTTTTCGATGGCCTGCACCAACACATCCACCAGGTCTTCGACGTAGACAAAGTCCCGAGTCTGCTCGCCATCACCAAACACGGTGATCGGCAGGCCCTTCTGCGCACGTTCGCTGAAAATGCTGATGACGCCTGAATACGGCGAGGACGGATCCTGGCGCGGGCCGTAGATGTTGAAGAAGCGGAACACCACCGGTTCGAGGTCGTGCTGGCGACGATAGAAGTCGAAATAGAATTCACTGGCCAATTTGTCCGCCGCGTAAGGCGTGAGCGGCGCCTTGGGCGTGTCTTCACCGATGGCCTGGCCTTCACCGTTGTTGCCATATACCGCTGCGCTGGAGGCGAACAGCACCCGTTTCACACCGCTCTGGCGCATGGCTTCGCAGACGTTCAGGGTGCCGATGAAATTGCTTTGGTGCGTGCGCACCGGGTCATCCACCGAGGCTTGCACGGAGGCCACCGCGGCCAGATGCGCCACGGCGCTGCAACCGGCCATGGCACGGGCGACGAGCGCGGCATCGGCGACATCGCCTTCAATCAGTTCGAGGGCTGGATTTTCCAGCGGCAGGTTGCTGCGCTTGCCGGTGGACAAGTCATCGAGAATGCGGACCGAATGCCCTTTTGCGAGCAAGGCGTCGGTCAGGTGCGAACCAATGAAACCCGCGCCGCCGGTGATTAAAACAGGGCCTTCAGCCATGGCGATAAAACCTATCCAATAAGCCCGGGAGTGCTGCGCGCCAGGCGCGGGGCTTGATCCCGAAAGTGTGCAGAATTTTCTTGCAGGCCAGGACTGCGTGCTGCGGTTCTTCCGCGGCGTCCGGTCTTGCAGCATGGGCCTGGGGTGTGGGCGACTCGATGGCCAGCGGGTGCAATGCGCGGGCTTCGGTGAGAATCGCCTGGCCTAGCGCCAGCGGCGTAGTCGCCTCATGTCCGGCGTAATGGTAGGTGCCCCACAGCGGCGCCGCGCAATCGAGTTGCTTGAGCACCGAGATGATCACCCGCGCCGCATCGTCCACCGGCGTCGGATTGCCCCGCCGATCGTCGGCCAGCAACAACTCTTCGGGCTGCTCGGCACGGGCCAGGAAACGGCCAAGGATGCCGTCGGCGCTGTCGTCCAGCAGCCAGCCAAAACGCAACAGCACATGTTGCGGGCAGGTGGCGCGCACGCTTTGCTCGATGCGCCACAACGCCTGGCCACGCAGGCCCAGCGGCACGGGCTCGTCCTTTTCGCTGTAGGCGGTGGCCCGAGAGCCATCGAACACGCGATAGCTCGACGGTTGCAGCAGGACAATGTTGTGATGCTGGCACAGTTCCGCCAGGCGCTCGACCGCCCGCTCCTGGCTGGCCAGGCGCTGCTCGCTGACGGTTTCAGCCTGGAACCAGTCGAAGTAGTACGCCAGGTTGATCAGCGCATCCGGCCGGGTGTCGTCGAGCAACTGCGTGAGGCTCGCGGCATCCCAACCGTCTTCAGGTGGGCGGGGGGCAAGAAAACCGATGTCTTCTTCTGCACCGAGGCGAATCAGCGCCTGCCCAAGGGCATTTCCGCCGCCCAGTAACATAAGGCGCATTCGCATAAAGTCAGCAGGCCCAGTCTGTTGGCACAAGAATTTGGTCGACAACGCCCGAGGGCGTCGTCGGAATCGTTGCATTTTGCGGGTTTAGTGCGCAACCGTCATCCGTAATGTGCAGATCGCCGGGTTGGCCGTCCTTCCAGGCGGTTGCGCCACTTGCATCCACCCCACCCCACCCGCCTAAACTGCCCGTATGAATCTGCCCCTTGCAGCCGACCACGCCATGGCAGGCTTTCACCCCGCCGTTCGCGCCTGGTTCAGCCAGACCTTCCCGGCGGTCACGGCCGCCCAGGCCCGGGCGTGGCCGTTGATCGGCCAGCGACGTTCGGTGCTGGTCGCGGCGCCCACCGGCTCGGGCAAGACCCTGACCGCATTTCTCGCGGTGCTGGATGACCTGGTGCACCGCGGCCTGGAACAAGGCGGCCTGCCGGACCAGACCTTGGTAGTCTATGTCTCGCCGCTCAAGGCCTTGAGCAACGATATCCAGATCAATCTGCAAAATCCCCTGGCCGGCATCACCGAGCAATTGCAACAGATGGGGTTGCCGCCCCTGCCGATCACCACCGCCGTACGCACCGGCGACACACCGCAAAAAGAACGCTCGGCGATGCGCAAGACCGCGCCGCACATCCTGGTCACCACGCCCGAATCGCTTTATGTGCTGCTCGGCTCCGATTCCGGTCGGCAGATGCTCGCCAGCACGCGCACGGTGATTGTTGATGAAATCCATGCGATTGCCGCCAGCAAACGTGGCAGCCACCTGGCCCTGAGCCTGGAACGGCTGCAAGCGCTGTGCGCCGAACCGCTGGTGCGCATCGGCCTGTCTGCCACGCAAAAGCCCATCGAAGCGGTCTCGCGGTTCCTCGTCGGCGAAGGCCGCACCTGCGAAATCGTCGACATCGGCCACGCCCGCCCACGGGACCTGGACATCGAGGTGCCGCCGGTGCCGCTGTCAGCGGTGATGGCCAATGACGTCTGGGAACTGGTCTACAACCGCCTCGCCGAACTGGCCCGGGCGCACCGAACCACGCTGGTGTTCGTCAACACGCGGCGCCTGGCCGAACGCCTGAGTCGCCACCTGAGCGAGCGTTTGGGCAAGGAGGCGGTGGCGGCCCACCATGGCAGCCTGGCGAAGGAGTTTCGCCTCGACGCCGAGCAACGCCTCAAGCGCGGCGAATTGCAGGTGCTGATCGCCACCGCGTCCCTGGAGCTGGGCATCGACATTGGCGATGTCGACCTGGTCTGCCAGATCGCCTCGCCCCGTTCGATCTCGGCGTTCCTGCAAAGGGTGGGACGCTCCGGCCATCAGGTCGGCGGCACGCCCAAGGGACGCCTGTTCGCCACCACCCGCGACGACTTGATCGAATGCGCCGCCTTGCTCGACTGCGTGCGCCGTGGCGAGCTGGACATCCTGCACATCCCCAAGGCGCCGTTGGATGTCCTGGCCCAGCAGATCGTCGCCGAGGTCAGTTGCCAGGAATGGCATGAACAGGCGTTGCTGGAGATGTTCCGCCGCGCCTCGCCTTACGCAAAGCTGGACGAAGATCATTACCAGGCCCTGCTGCAAATGCTCGCCGAAGGCCTCAATGGCCGACAAGGCGTGCGCAGCGCCTACCTGCACCGCGACGCCGTCACCCGGACCCTTCGCGGGCGCCGGGGCAGCAAACTGACAGCGGTGACCAGCGGCGGCACCATTCCGGACAACGCCGACTACAGCGTGCTGCTCGAACCCCAAGGCTTGAACATCGGCAGCGTCAACGAGGACTTCGCCGTCGAGAGCATCGCCGGCGACGTGTTCCAACTGGGCAATACCTCCTACCGGATCATCCGCGTCGAGACCGGCCGCGTGCGCGTCGAGGACGCCCAGGGCCAACCGCCGACCATTCCGTTCTGGCTCGGCGAAGCCCCCGGGCGCAGCGCCGAGTTGTCCCAGGCCGTGGCCCGCCTGCAAGCCCAGCTGGATCAACTGCTCGGCGCCACGCCGGGAGACTTGCAACCGGCCCTCGACTGGCTGACCGGCACCTTGCACTTGAACCTCGCCAGCGCCGAACAGATCGTCGATTACCTGGCCCCGGCGCGTCTGGCCTTCGGCGCCCTGCCGTCCCAGGACACCTTGGTGATGGAACGGTTTTTCGACGAGTCCGGCGGCACGCAACTGATCATCCACACGCCCTTCGGCAGTCGCATCAATCGCGCCTGGGGCCTGGCCCTGCGCAAGCGCTTCTGCCGCACCTTCAACTTCGAATTGCAGGCTGCTGCCAGCGAGGACGCTATCGTCCTGTCGCTGTCCACCAGCCACAGCTTCGAACTGGACGAAGTCTGGCGCTACCTCAACAGCCAGAGCGCCGAGCAGATCCTGGTCCAGGCGGTGCTGGACGCGCCGCTGTTCGGCGTGCGCTGGCGCTGGAACGCCGGCGTGGCCCTGGCGTTGCCGCGCTACACCGGTGGACGCAAAGTCGCGCCGCAGATCCAGCGCATGAAAAGTGAGGATTTGATCGCCAGCGTATTCCCGGACCAGATCGCCTGCCTGGAGAACCTGGCCGGAGAGCGTGAAATCCCCGACCACCCGCTGGTGGAACAGACCCTCGACGATTGCCTGCACGAAGCCATGGACAGCGAAGGCTGGCTGGCCCTGCTGCGGCGCATGGAAGCGGGCACGATTCGCCTGGTCAGCCGCGACCTGCCTGCACCCTCGCCTTTGGCGGCAGAAATCCTCAGCGCTCGGCCCTACACCTTTCTTGACGACGCGCCGCTGGAAGAGCGCCGCACCCAAGCGGTGATCAACCGGCGCTGGAGTGATCCGCAATCCACCGACGACCTCGGTGCGCTGGACGCCGAGGCCATCCAGGCCGTGCGGGAAGAGGCCTGGCCGACGCCGACCAATGTCGATGAAATCCACGAAGCGCTGATGAGCCTAGCCTGCATCGCCGACAGCGAGGCCAGCGCCGAGCCGTCGTGGCTGGACGGTTTGCGGACCCTGGCCGAGCGCGGTCGCGCCAGCCACATTCAGATCAGTGACGAGCGCGGCCTGTGGGTACCGCTGGAGCGGCTGACGTGCCTGCAGGCGATTTATCCACAAGCCCAATGGCAGCCGCCGCTGACACCGCTGCCGGGTTTTGATGAGCCGTGGGGTAGCGACGAGGCCATGGTGGAAGTGCTCCGCGCGCGGCTCAGTGCCTTTGGCCCGCAGCCGTTGAGCGCAATCGCCTACCCGCTCGGGCTGTCGCCGGCACAAGCGACCCAGGCCCTGGCCCAGCTCGAACAACAAGGGTACGTGCTGCGCGGTCGCTTCACGCCGGGCACCGCCCAGGAGGAATGGTGCGAGCGACACCTGCTGGCACGGATCCACCGCTACACGGTCAAGCGCCTGCGCCGGGAAATCGAGCCGGTGATGCTGCAGGATTTCATGCGGTTCCTGTTCGACTGGCAACATCTGTCGTCGTCCAGCCAGGGCCGGGGCAGCGCCGTGCTGCCATCGATCATCAGCCAGTTCGAAGGCTACCCGGCTGCCGCCTCGGCCTGGGACAGCGACCTTTTGCCGGCGCGGATCAAGGACTATTCACCAAGCTGGCTCGACGAACTGTGCCGCAGCGGCAAGTTCGTCTGGACGCGCCTGAGCGCCCGCCAGAAGTTGTCCACAAGCGCTTTGCGCAGCACGCCGATCGTGTTGCTGCCGCGCGCCAAGGTCGCGCTCTGGAGCAGCCTGGCTGAGCAGACGCCAGTCGGCGAGCTGTCGCCCAGGACACAGAAAGTCCATCAGGCATTGAGTGAACACGGCGCCTTGTTTTTCGATGAGCTGCTGCACGAGGCGCACCTGCTGCGCAGCGAGCTGGAAACCGCCTTGCAGGAATTGGTCGGCGCCGGGCTGGTGAACGCCGACAGCTTCGCCGGGCTGCGGGCCTTGATCACCCCCGCCAGCAAACGCCAAGCCCGCAGTAGCCGGCGCGGGCGCGGGGCGTTTGTCGGCGGCATGGACGATGCCGGGCGCTGGGCCTTGCTGCGCCGTAGTTCGCCAACGCCAGGGGCAGAACCCGGCAACCGGCCCGCGCCCACGCCCACGCCACCCGACACCCTGGAACACATCGCCATGACCCTGCTGCGCCGTTATGGGGTGGTGTTCTGGCGCTTGCTGGAGCGTGAAGCCGAATGGCTGCCGAGCTGGCGTGAGTTGCTGCGCACGTTTCATCGGTTGGAGGCACGGGGCGAGATTCGTGGCGGGCGTTTCGTCAGCGGGCTGGCCGGGGAACAATTCGCCTTGCCCGAAGCCATCCCGCTGCTGCGCGACGCAAGGCGTCGGCCCACCGATGGCAGCCTGGTGGCGGTGTGCGGGGTTGATCCCTTGAACCTCGCCGGCACCCTGCTTCCAGGGGCGAAAGTACCGGCACTGGCGAGCAATCGGCTGGTGTATCGGGATGGGTTGCCGGTGGCGGCACTGGTTGCGGGCAAGCAACATCTGTTTGTGGGGTTGGATGCCCAAGCGATGGCGGAGATTCGCGCCAAGCTGATTCAACACCTTTAGCCACGGTTATCGGGCAGGCTGATCGGAAGGCTTCGAGGGTGCCTGCGTCGAAGGCGCTGAATTTTCGACTTGCGTATCCAACCGCTTCGGCAATACCCCCTGCTGTGGATAAGTCTGCGCGAAGTGCACCGACGGTTCGTTATCCACAAGCTTTTTCAACCGCTGGTTGAACGCCCGGCTCACGGCGTACTGCCCGCCCGAGACCGTGCGAAACTGGGCGGTGAGGACCACGCCGTTGAGGTCCATCTTGTCCACGCCGAATACATCCAGCGGCCCTTGCAGGTTGAACTTGAGGAACGGGTCCTCGGAAATCGAATCGCCGGCTTCACGGATCAGTTCGATGGCGCGGTCCACGTCGGTGTCGTAGGTGAACTGCACCGAGAAAAATGCAAAGGCGAATTGCCGGGATTGGTTGGTCACGGCCTTGATTTGCCCGAACGGCACCGAATGCACGAAACCCTTGCCGTCGCGCAGGCGCAGGGTGCGGATGGTCAGGCCTTCGACGGTGCCGGCGTGGCCGGAACTGAGCACCACCCAGTCGCCGATAGACAGCGTGTCCTCGATGATGATGAACAGCCCGGTGATCACGTCCTGCACCAGTTGCTGCGAACCGAAACCGATCGCCAGCCCCACCACGCCCGCACCGGCGAGCAATGGCGCGACGTTGATGCCGAGGTTGGCCATGGTGGTGATCGCGCAAATCACCACCAGGATTATTTTGGCCGCGTTGCGCAGCAGCGGCAGGATGGTCTTGACCCGTGTGCTGGGCGCACGTGCGCCGCGCTTGTTGAGTGGTGGCTTCAGCGCTTCCTGGATCGCCGTGTCGAGCACCACCCACGTCAGCCAAGTCACCAGGAAAATCAGCCCGATGCGACTGAGGGAGTCGCTGATCGCCCGTCCCACGGCGTTGCGTGAGGCGAACTCAAACAGCGACACGCCCCAGATCCGCCCGAGGATCTCGATGAACGCCACCGCCATGACGATGCGCAACAACGCGTGCAACAGGCTCAACAGCCGCCCTTTGTAGGCGCTGTTGCGCTGGATGGCCTCGGCCTTGGGCGACTTGAAGACATGCTGGAACACGGTGCTGAGAAACACCGTCGCGATCAGCAGGATCGTGGTGAACAAGGCACAACGCAGGGCTTTCTGGTTGTCCTCGCCGACCCCGATCAGGCTCACCGCCGACACCAGCACCATCAGCAGGATCGGCCAGTACCAGAGACCGGAAAAGATCCGCAGCGATTCCTGCAACGCCGGTTGCTTGAGACGCTGGGCCAGCGGCCGATTGCGGATCAGGTGGGCCACCGGCCGGCGCATGTGGATCACCAGCCAGCCAAAGATCATCGAAGCCGACAGCCCGGTGAAGACCGCGATGCTGCTGGTGATATTGCCGCCCAGCTGCCGAGCGATCTGCGGGCTGGTCAAGGCATCGCTGAGCGCGGCCAGGAAGCCGATCATGAACAACGGCCGCGGGCTGAATCGACGGAGGATCGCCACCGCTCGCCGTTTGTGGCCGCCATTGAACATCACGATCACGCAGAGCAGCACCGAGGTGGAAACGATGCCGCTGCTGGTGGCGTAGGCGAAACACAACGCCAAGGCCCGGCCAACCGAGACTTGCAGGAAATGGCTGACATAGAGGGTCAGCGGCAGGCACGCCACGGCAGGCAACGTGTAGGGCAGCAGGTAGCCGAGCAGGTCCAGCACCCGCTGGCGAGTGCGTAGCCAGCGGCGCCGACTCAAGCGGCGCACCAGCAATCGCGCGCCGGTCCATATCAGCGCAAACGTCCCCAGCCACACGCCGGAGAGCAACAGGAAATCGCCCGCCACGCGCCAAGAGGAACGGGAGGTCTGGTCCACCAGCCGATCCACCTCGTCCACCGCCCGATCCGCCCGCAGGCGCCAGGCGTCCACCAGGCTCTGGTCGAGGTCGAGCTTGTCCTGGACGTCGTCGATGCTGGAGCTGATGGCCCCCAACAAGCCGCCTTGCACCAACGGCTCAGGCTCGGCCGGGGCTTCGGCGGGTTTGGAGATGCCGGGGACCGCAGCGGTCCCGTAGGCGCTGGTGCCGGTCATGGCCAGCAGCAACAGCAGCAATACAGCGCTCAATCGAGACAAGACGCAGGGCTCCTTCACGGGGGTCGGTAAGGAACTGATCAACATCAGGCCGGCAAGTTCGCTCTCAAGGGCAATACAAATACCTTGTGGCAAGGGGATTTCCCCTCGCCACAAGACCCGTTCCCTGCGCGACGCGGCGGGAACTCCCTCGCCACAGAATCCGCTCAGCTCCCTCCGCCGGTAAGACCACCGAAACTTTCCAGCCCGCCCGGCGGTCATCAAAAGACACAGGCGGTACGAGGTCATTGGCACGGGAGGGATACATGACGGCGATCCACATTGGCATTTCCGGTTGGCGCTACACGCCTTGGCGGGGAGACTTCTACCCCAAGGGGCTGGCGCAGAAACGGGAACTGCAATTCGCCTCTCGAGCGGTCAACAGCATCGAGATCAATGGATCGTTCTACGCCCTGCAACGTCCCGAGCGGTATGCCCAGTGGTACGCCGAGACACCGCCGGACTTCGTGTTCAGCGTCAAGGCGCCGCGCTTCATCACCCACATCAAGCGCCTGCGCGACATTCACAAGCCGTTGGCGAATTTCTTCGCTTCCGGGGTGCTGGAGCTCAAGGAAAAACTCGGCGCCATCCTCTGGCAGTTTCCGCCCAGCTTCAAATTCGATCCCGAGCTCTTTGAAGATTTCCTCAAGCAATTGCCCCACGATACCCAGGCCGCCGCCGCATTGGCCCGGGAGCACGAGTCGCGCCTGGACGGCCATGCCAGCACCGAGACGGACAAAAAGCGCCCGCTGCGCCATGCCGTGGAAATTCGCCACGATAGCTTTATCGACCCACGCTTCGTCGCCCTGCTCAAACGCTACGACGTCGCACTTGTGGTCGCGGATACTGCCGGGAAATGGCCCTATCGCGAGGACGTGACCAGCGACTTCGTCTACCTGCGCCTGCACGGTGCCGAAGAGTTGTACGCCAGCGGCTACACCGACGAAGCGCTCAAGCGCTGGGGTGACCGGATCGAGGCCTGGAGCCACGGCACACAGCCGAGCGACGCACAGTTGATCGATCCGAAAAAAAAACCCCGGGCGCGCAAGAGCCGGGAAGTGTTCTGCTATTTCGACAACGACATCAAAGTCCGCGCGCCCTACGACGCGCGTCACCTGCTGGAGCGCTTCGACCTGGACAAGAATCTCGCCACCGCTCCCGGTGTGCGCCCGGCAGAAGGAGTGTTGCCATGAGCACGCCAGAATCCAGCGAAGCCACCCGCGAGCCGTTGCAGGATTCGGCGCAGCGGCTGCTCGATCAAGTCAATCGATTCACGGTGCTGACGGTCAATACGCACAAAGGCTTCACCGCGCTGAACCGACGTTTCATCCTGCCGGAACTGCGCGAAGCGGTGCGCAGCGTGTCGGCCGACGTGGTGTTCCTGCAAGAAGTGCATGGCACCCATGAGCACCATCCCCAGCGCTACAGCAACTGGCCGAGCATTCCGCAATATGAATTTCTCGCCGACACCCTCTGGCCGCAGTTCGCCTACGGGCGCAACGCCGTGTACCCCGCGGGTGACCATGGCAACGCGTTGCTGTCGAAATTCCAGATCATCCGCCACGACAACCTCGACGTGTCCATCAGCGGCCATGAAAGCCGCGGCATGCTGCACAGCGTGTTGCGCCTGCCGAACGGCGATGGGGGGCGGGATGTGCATGCGATTTGCGTCCATCTGGGGCTGCGCGAAGGCCATCGTGTCGCACAGTTGAAGTTGCTTTGCCAACGCCTGGGCGAGCTGCCACCCGAGGCCCCCGTGATTGTCGCGGGGGATTTCAACGATTGGCGCGGCAAGGCCAATGACTTGCTCGCGCCCTGCGGCTTGCGCGAAGTTTTCGCCGAACAGTGGGGCAAACCGGCTCGCAGTTTTCCGGCACGCCTGCCCATCCTGCGGCTGGACCGCATCTATGTGCGCAACCTCAAGGCCCATCACGCCCAAGTCCTGAATGTACGGCCCTGGTCGCACCTTTCCGACCACGCACCGCTGTCGGTGGAGATCGAATTATGAGCGCGACGATGAACAAGGCAACGGTGGAAAAAGTCGAGGTGCCGCCGACCGAACGCAACCCGGCGCTGGCCGATATCGAATACGGCTGGCACGGTAATAACCGCGTCACGCTCCTGGAAAACGGCGAGGAATATTTCCCACGGGTTTTCGAGGCGATTCGCCGGGCCCAGGAAGAAATTCTCCTGGAGACGTTCATTCTGTTCGAGGACAAGGTCGGCTTCGAACTGCGGGACCTCTTGGTGGATGCGGCCAAGCGCGGCGTACGCATCACCGTCAACCTCGACGGGTTCGGTTGCGGCGAGCTGACCACCGACTTCCTGGCCTCGTTGAGCGATGCCGGGATACGCCTGCAGATGTTCGATCCGGCCCCGCGGCACTTGGGCATCCGCACCAACTGGTTCCGCCGCCTGCACCGCAAGATCGTGGTGGTGGATGGCGTGATCGCATTCATCGGCGGGATTAACTTTTCCGCTGACCACCTGGGCGACTTCGGCCCCGAAGCCAAGCAGGATTATTCGGTGGAAATCAAAGGCCCGGCGGTGGTGGACATCCATCACTTCGCGCTGCTGCAAACCGGGCGTCCGGCCCGGGCCAAGTATTGGTGGCAACGTCGCCGCAGCCGCCGCACCGAGCTGGCCTTCAATGACCATGACGGCCAGGTGCGCCTGGTCTATCGCGATAACCACGAGCATCAGACCGACATCGAGGAGGTCTACCTGCAAGTGCTGCGCAGCGCCCGGCGCCGGGTGGTAATTGCCAATGCCTATTTCTTCCCCGGTTATCGGTTGTTGCGCGAGATCCGTAATGCCGCGCGACGTGGTGTGGAGGTGCGGCTGATCCTGCAAGGGCAACCGGACATGATGATCGCCAAGCTCGCGGCACGGATGCTCTACAACTATCTGCTCAAGGCCGGCGTGACGATCTATGAATATTGCGAGCGACCGCTGCACGGCAAGGTCGCCCTGGTGGATGAGGACTGGAGCACCGTCGGTTCGAGCAACCTCGACCCGTTGAGCCTGTCGCTGAACCTGGAAGCCAACGTGCTGATCCGCGACCGCGGGTTTAACCGCGAACTGTTCGAGCGCCTCGATCACTTGAGCCGCAATCACTGCACCGTCATGCCGGAGAACCATGCCCCGCGTGGGCTGCTCTGGCGCATGACCATCGGTTTCATGGTGTTCCACTTCCTGCGTCATTTTCCGGCTTGGGCCGGATGGCTGCCGGCCCATAAACCGCGTCTGAAACCTTTTTCACCGCCGACGGCGGTCCGGAGCGAACCCCATGAACCACTCTGAAGCGCACACCGCGCCGAGAGACGCCCATGCGCCGGAACAGACCAAGCCAAAATCGCGCTGGAGCCGCTGGAAACGCCCGCTGACCCTGGCCTTTTTCCTGCTGCTTATCGTGCTGTTCACCGCGTTGGCGCGGCGCATCGACTGGTCCGAAGTCTTTACGACGCTGGCGGATTTCAAGCTGCGCACGCTGGTCATCGCGGCCGCGCTGACCATCACCAGTTTTATTACCTACGCCTGCTTCGACCTGATCGGCCGTACGTACATCCGACAGAAACTGGGTTGGCGGCAGATCTTGCCGGTGGGGGTGATCAGCTATGCCTTCAATCTCAACCTCAGCGCCTGGGTCGGTGGCATCGCCATGCGCTATAGGCTGTATTCGCGGCTGGGGGTGAGCACAGGCAATATCGCCAAGATCCTTGGCCTAAGCCTCGCCACCAACTGGTTCGGTTATATGACGTTGGCCGGCGTGGTTTTCAGCAGCGGCCTGGTGACCATGCCGCCGGGTTGGAAGCTGAGCAGCAATGCCCTGCAAGGCGTGGGCGTGCTGTTGTTGCTGGCAAGCGCCAGCTACCTGCTGGCCTGCCGCTTCTCCAAGCGCCGGGCCTGGACGGTTCGCGGGATGGAAATCAACCTGCCTTCCCTGCGCATGGCCGTGCTGCAACTGGCACTGGGTGCGTTGAATTGGTCGTTGATGGCGGCGGTGATCTTTACGTTGCTGCCGAGCAAGCTCGAATACCCGGTGGTGCTCGGGGTCCTGTTGATCAGCAGCATCGCCGGGGTCATCACGCACATTCCTGCCGGGCTCGGGGTGCTGGAGGCGGTGTTCGTCGCGCTGTTGCAGCATGAGGTATCGCGAGGCAGCCTGATCGCGGGATTGATTGCCTACCGGGCGATCTATTTCATCTTGCCGTTGTTGATCACGGTGGTGATGTACCTGGTGATCGAGGCGAAGGCAAAGGCGCTGCGGGTCAAGCCTGGAGTCAAGTGATGTAGCGCCTGGCCTGGGCTGGGAGCGGGCTTGCTCCGCCAGCGATCCGCCGAAGAGGCCCGCCTGGACGCCACATGTCTACCGCTCCTGAATGATGCTCAACCGTTCGCCCACCACCATTTCCGTGATCCAGCTCACCAGGATCGACGTGTAGGCCTGTTGTGACACGGGGTCGCTCAGGGAATGGTCGGCGCCGTCGATGATCCGGTGGGTCAGCGAATGAGTCTGCTGGCAGGCGGCGCGGTAGCTCATGATGGTGGCATGGGGCACATGGTCGTCGGTTTCGGACTCCACCAGCAGCACATCGCCGGTGAACTGCGAGCACGCGTGCAAGGCGCGGTTGGTATTGGCGTGGACCAGGGTGCTGCGATAATCCAGCAGATCGGTTTTATCCAGATCGCGCTTGGGCGTGTGCCATTGCTCGTCGCGGTACAGCGCCGGCACCCGCAGGGCCAGCCAGCGCACCGGTCGCAACGAGGTCAGGATCGAGGCCAGATATCCACCGTAGCTGGTGCCGACCACGGCAATCGCCGAGGTGTCGAGGGCCGGGTGGGCGAGCAATCGGTCGTAGGCCGCCAGCAGGTCGCGCAGGTTGTCCTCGCGGGTGACCCGTGACAGGGGAATTCCTGCGCCCCCGGTGTGCCCGCGCAAATCGAAGGTCAGGCACACGCAGCCCAGGCCGGCGATGCCCTTGGCCCGTTCAAGATCACGCTCCTGGCTGCCGCCCCAACCGTGGACAAACAACACGCCGGGAACCTTCGACTTGGGGCTGAGGAAGGTCCCGTTCATATGCTCATCATCAATCGCAATCTGGATGGTTTCACTTCTAGCCGTCATAGGATTGGACCGTTACGTATTTGAGTAGGAAATCACCATTCTCCGCCGCGCCGCGATAAACCTCCGTGGCGCCCGGCGGCAGCGGTTGGTCGGTGTAAGTCTCGATCGAGGACACCCGAACCGCGCGGATCGAGGGGTCCTCGACAAACACCTGCAACGCGGCAAGCTCCGCGCTGCTGGCGCCGCCCATTCGCCACGATTGCTCCAGCACGCCGCCGCGAGGCTGGCCACCGGTGTCCGTCCCTTGGGCGATGTCATAGTTGCGCCGCGACGCAAAGAACGATGGGAAAGCCTGGTTGGCGGCATCATCGAATACCTGCGCCAGCCGCACCGCTTCGCGCACATCGTCCGGCAATTCCAGGCCGAGAAGCTCGATGTAGCCACCTTGCGCCACCAGCAGGTCAGAACCGCCGTAGACTTCTTCCCCTTCGTTGTCGCGGGTCAGGTGCTGTACGCCGCAGTAGCTCAAGACCTTGCCGTTGATAAAGCTTTGGCCGACGCTCTGGGTCTTGACCTCACTGAGATTCTGTTCCAGCACGATGCCCTCGCTGAACAATGCCTGGGCGTCTGGAGCCGCGACGATTTCATCGAATTGCGCGACGCTCCGGATAACCCGCTGGCCACGTCCGGCGCAAGCATGGATGGGCTTGAAGCGGATCGGCCCGGCGTACAGCAAATGCTCGGCGGCCTGGCGCGCATCCTTGAGCGAAAACACGCTGACGCCGTCGAGCACGACGCCCCGGGTCAGCTTGGCGAACAGCGGTGACCAGCCCTTCGGCGCGACTGCGTCCTTGTTCAACAGACCATGGGCAATCGCCTTGGTGCAGATGAAATCGTGGTCGACGTAACCGCCCCACAGGTCATCCGGTCCCTTGACGCCCAGGCGCAACGCAGCCTCCGGCCCGATCAGGGTTTGTGTGGGCAGCAGGTACAAATCTCGCCCGGCGTGTTTGTGGCTGTCATAGCTGCCGCCGTATTCCAGGCCAAGGATGTTCGCCAACCAGCGCGCCAGTGCCCGGTTGGTCTCGACTTCATGCAGCGGTGCCTGGGGATTGACCGAGTGGGCCACTACACATTTGTCACGAGGGATCTGGGTCATGCGTTGTCCTTTCAACTGCGCTCAATAGCCGTAGCTATAAGGATTGCAGAGATCAGGCCAACGGCTCGGTGGGGGACGAACGGTCGAGGAAACGGGGGGATGAGCGGATGATGTGGCACCGGGCCTGTTTCATTCTGCACGACTGCCAGCAGCTGCCCGGCAAATTGCACGACGCCAGCTCCGGTTTTTCCCGTGTTTCAGCTTCTGCCGGCGTTTTGAGGGCTTACGCCAAACCTGGCCCGATAATCACTCGGCGCCAGCCCGGTAATTTTCTTGAAAGTCGCTCGAAAGGCAGACGGATCCTGGTAACCGACGGTCCAGGCGATGTGATCGATGGTGCCATTGGTGAACTCCAGCATTTCCCGGGCCTTGCCAACCCGCAGGTGCTGGCAGTATTCGGTGGGCTTGAGGCCGGTGGCCGCACGAAACCGGCGAAGGAAGGTGCGCTCCTCCAGCCCTGCCTGTTCGGCCATTGCGCCAAGGGAAACATCCACCGCGCCGCTGCGTTGCAACCAGTGCTGTACCTTCAGGATCGCACCATCGCCATGCCCGAGGATCGGCGCAAAATTACTGCCGCACTGGCTCGCGCTGTCGCTGTGTTCGATCACCAGAAATTGCGCGGTGCGCGTGGCGATGCTGGGCCCGAGCAAGCGGTCCACGAGCCGCAGCCCGAGCTCCGACCAGGCCATGAGCCCGGCGGTGGTGATCAGGTCGCC
Source organism: Pseudomonas frederiksbergensis (assembly GCF_000802155.2). GTDB lineage: Bacteria > Pseudomonadota > Gammaproteobacteria > Pseudomonadales > Pseudomonadaceae > Aquipseudomonas > Aquipseudomonas frederiksbergensis_A. The sequence goes on along the minus strand of NZ_JQGJ02000030.1, from coordinate 23,676 downwards.
GTCATCGACCATGGGTTTGTCGGCGTCGAGCTTGATCTTCGGATAGCGCGCCGCAAAGGTCTTGGCCGAGGTCCAGTGGGTCGTCGCGCTGCGCCCGTCCAGCAAACCGCTTTCGGCCAGCAGGATCGAGCCGACGCAAACCCCGCCCAGAACCGTGCCGCTGGCGTGCTGCGCCCGGAGCCAATCCATCAGCGGCGGCGTGGCAACGTTTTCATTGAAGCCTGCAATCGATGGCGGGATCAGCAACGCGACCAAGGGCAGGTCCGGACCGGCATCACTGGCAAACACCCGCGACGGCAATTCACCGCCCGCCGTCTGCCAGTGGCTCACGCGCAGCCGCCGCAGTTGCGCACTGGCGTGCTCCGCCGCGATGCCATCCGCCACGGCGAACAGATCGGTCAAACCGTGCACCGCGGCCATTTGCGCGCCGGGGTAGATCAGCACGCCGAGTTCGACGAACGCCCTTTCCTGCGCCATTGTCAGTTTTCCCTCGCTTATTGTCGTTGCGGCCAATTCTCGACCCGGCGGTGAACGCCAATACTGGCGCCCTACCCAACCTGATCGAGGAAGTCCTCATGTCCAAGCAAGCGCTCATCGTAGTCGATATCCAGAACGACTACTTCCCCCAGGGAAAATGGCCCCTGGTCGGTGCCGACACCGCCGCCGATAACGCCGCCCGGTTGATCGCAGCCTTTCGCCAGGCCGGCGACAGCGTGGTGCACATCCGCCACGAATTCACATCCGACGACGCGCCTTTCTTCACCCCAGGCTCCAAAGGCGCACAGTTGCACCCCAAGGTACTCAACCACGCCGAGGAGCCAGTGGTGCTCAAGCACTTCGTCAATTCATTTCGCGAAACCGAACTGCAAGCAATCCTCCAACAGCACGGCATCGAGCGGTTGGTTGTCGTCGGTAGCATGAGCCACATGTGCATCGACGGCATTGCCCGCGCTGCGGCGGACATGGGCTACGAAGTCACGGTGGTGCACGACGCCTGTGCCAGCCGCGACCTGGAATTCAACGGCCTCGTCGTCCCTGCTGCCCATGTCCACGCTGCGTTCATGTCGGCGCTGGGGTTTGCCTATGCGAATGTGGTGAGTACCGAGCAGTTCCTGGCTGTCGGTAGGCCTTAACCACCGAGCAGAAAAAAATCGCGCCTCGGGGACCGAAGCGCGGTTTTTTTCATAGGACCTGCCGTGGTTTTAATGGGTGAGCACTGATTACTTCTTTACTGCGCTCAGCTTCGCTAACTGCTCTTTCAGCACGGAAGCGACCATTGCGAGATCTTTTAGCGCTTTAGCTTCTCTTTGAGCTGCCGCTGCGCCTGCTGATGGGCCATCGGTTCTGGAAGGATCATGAATAATCAAATGCCCGGTAGTGGATTCGACGATGCATTGTAGATCCCAAGTAAAAGACGGCTTTTCGGTTGCATATTCCCTGATGGCCTCCAAATCAGAGACCGTAACGGCCAATTTGGTGGAATCTGTGAAGACTCCTTTTTTCTTCAAGGCCGATACCAGCGTGGACTTTGCCAAGGTCAATTGCTGCATGGTGCTGACCCCACTCAATATCCTTGCGCCTTCTGCCCCCTCCACTTTTTTTGAGAAGAACGCTTTTCTCCCATCATGCTCAAAGACCTCCGAGACCGTCAGCGACCGCACCCCTGACGCTGGTAGATCTTTCATCAATCTTGCCTGACGGGCTACCTCCTGATCCTTGCTGCTGTCTTTTGCAACCGCCATGAAAATATCGGGGTGAGCGTCCAACTGAAATACTCGTTTCTGTCCGCCCACCGCAACCTGCGACAACGTCCCGCCGTTCCTCAACGCTTCAAAGGCCTTGCCGAAAACCGGTACAGCCTCATGATCAGGCGTCAAAGGGGATTTCGCCTGCTGCCGTTCGAGGAGATGGATCGCCAACGCCTCTATCGAGGTGAAACTCTCTTCTTTCGGCTGACGCACGTACTCGCTAAACAGGCCGAGCGCCACCACCAAATGTGCCTGCTCCAGCATGCCCTTCGACTGCAGAGCCTCAGTCAATTGCTGTGCCAGCGCAGCTTCTTCGTAGTCGCCCGGGTCAACGCTGGAGGAGGCCTTTGGCTCGTCGTCAGGTTTGGCAACTCGACGCCCACCGATGAGTAATGTCATACCGTACTTCCTTCCCTGAAGTGATGGCTCCTGCCTCGGAACTCATGAAGGCTCAACGGACGTAAGGCTCGCCTGGCGAGAGTTCCGCACAATGGTCTCAAGTGCAGTTTCAAGCGAAGTGATGCACAGCCCAGACGAGTGAAATGTCAACGAAGGCTGGAAATGACAATGATAGGCCTTCACCCGGTTCCTTGCCCGGAACGACGCGCTCATTCCAACTACGAATGGTAAAGACTCAGAACCGGCTAATTTTCCGAAAAACCTGAAAGCAAAAAAAAAGCGAAGCCAAATCAATGGCTTCGCTTCTCATATTTATCGTTCTGAAAAAGCTGCAGATCAGAACGGAATATCGTCATCAAAGCTGTCGAAATCCGGAGCCGGCTGCGGCGCGGCCTGTTGCGGAGCCGGGCGTTCGCGCTGTGGCTGTGGCGCCGACTGCGGACGAGGGGCTTGCTGACGCGGAGCCGACTGCTGGTAGTTGTTGCCACCTTGCTGCTGGTCGCCTTGCGGCCGGCCGCCGAGCAATTGCATGGTGCCTTGCATGTCGACCACGATTTCGGTGGTGTAGCGCTTGATGCCGTCTTTTTCCCACTCGCGAGTCTGCAGCTTGCCTTCGATGTAGACCTGCGAACCCTTGCGCAGGTATTCGCCGGCAATCTCGGCCACTTTGCCGAACATCGACACGCGGTGCCATTCGGTCTTCTCGACCTTCTGACCGGTTTGCTTGTCGGTCCATTGTTCGCTGGTCGCCAGGCTCAGGTTGGTCACGGCGTTGCCGTTAGGCAGGTAGCGAACTTCTGGATCCTGGCCGCAAGTACCGACCAATATGACTTTGTTAACCCCACGGGCCATAACGTTCTCCTAGGCTTCGCACGCTGCCGGGGCCGGGTTGTTCACCAGGCGCTCAAGCGTCGCACGATCCAATAATTCGGTGTCCAGTTTGATATACACGGCCGCCTCGTCGGCGACCACCACTGCATCGGTTACTCCAACGACGGCCCTGAGGCGCTCGGCCAGGCCTGCTTCGCGGATGGCTTCGGGCGACAACGGCAAGCGCAGGCTCGTCACATACGGAGGTTCGCGCATGGTAACAGCAAAGGCCAACCAAAGTGCAGCCAGCGCGGCACATCCCAGGAACACAACCGACAAACCGCCGTGCTGGAACAACCAGCCGCCGAGGATGCCGCCCAGTGCCGAACCCAGGAATTGGCTGGTGGAATAAACCCCCATCGCCGTGCCCTTGCCGCCCGCCGGTGAAACCTTGCTGATCAACGACGGCAGCGATGCCTCCAGCAGGTTGAACGCGGTGAAGAACACCACAGTGCCGATCACCAAGGCCCGTAGGCTGTCGCCGAACTGCCAGAAGAATAGCTCAGTGAGCATGAGCGTCACGACGGCGCCGAGTAAAACTCGTTTCATTTTGCGTCGCTTTTCGCCATAGATGATGAACGGGATCATCGCGAAGAACGAAATGACCAGTGCCGTCAGGTACACCCACCAATGCTGCTCCTTGGGCAGGCCGGCCTTTTCCACAAGTGCCAGCGGCAGGGCCACGAAGCTGGACATCAGCATGGCATGGAGCACGAAGATGCCCAGGTCCAGGCGCAGCAGGTCAGGATGCTTGAGGGTCGGCACCAACGCCTGGCGGGCCACACCGGATTCGCGGTGCTGCAAAGGCCCCGTGGAGCGCGGCACGATGACCGCAACGATCAGGATACCGACCAATGCCATGGCACCGGTTGCCAGGAACAGGCCTGACAAGCCAAAGGCTCGCGTCAACAACGGTCCTACGACCATGGCGACGGCGAACGACAGACCAATCGTCATGCCGATCATCGCCATGGCTTTTGTCCGGTGCTGTTCGCGGGTCAAGTCTGACAGCAGGGCCATGACGGCGGCGGAAATCGCACCCGCCCCTTGCAGGATCCGGCCGGCAATCACGCCCCAGATCGAGTCCGCGTTCGCCGCGAGCACGCTGCCGAGGGCGAAGACGATGAGGCCAAGATAAATGACCGGACGGCGACCGATACGGTCGGAAATAATGCCAAAGGGAATCTGGAAAATGGCCTGGGTCAGGCCGTAGGCGCCGATCGCCAACCCGATGAGGGCCGGGGTCGCGCCCGCCAGGTCCATGCCATAGGTCGCCAGTACCGGCAACACCATGAACATGCCCAGCATGCGAAAGGCGAACACCAGGGCCAGGCCGCTTGCCGCGCGGGTCTCGCCGCTACTCATGCGTTCGCTGTGGGGATCGTGCATGGAAAAACCTCGTGTGAACCGGCGGGGATTCTACCAGTCCCATCGATTGAGGGGGTATATGGCGACCGTTTGCCGCGCAGTCTTCATGCATGACACTTGATAGTGTGTATCCATCCAGTATTTACCCGTATACTCCTACGTTTTCGACGCCCGCCGAGCGAGGCCATTTTGGACAAGATCCTGATTCGTGGGGCCCGTACCCACAACCTGAAGAACATCGACCTGACCCTGCCCCGGGACAAGCTGATCGTCATCACCGGCCTGTCCGGATCCGGTAAATCATCCCTGGCCTTCGACACCCTGTACGCCGAAGGCCAGCGCCGCTATGTCGAATCGCTGTCGGCCTACGCCCGGCAGTTCCTGTCGATGATGGAAAAACCCGATGTCGACACCATCGAAGGCCTGTCGCCGGCGATCTCCATCGAGCAGAAATCGACTTCCCACAACCCCAGGTCGACGGTCGGCACCATTACCGAGATCTACGACTACCTTCGCCTGCTATATGCGCGGGTCGGTATTCCTCGCTGCCCGGACCACGACATTCCGTTGGAAGCCCAGACCGTCAGCCAGATGGTCGACCTGGTGCTGGCCCAGCCCGAAGGCAGCAAGCTGATGCTCCTGGCGCCGGTCATCCGCGAGCGCAAGGGCGAGCACTTGATGGTCTTCGAAGAGTTGCGCGCCCAAGGCTTCGTACGTGCGCGGGTCAACGGCAAGCTGTGCGAGCTGGACGAACTGCCGAAGCTGGATAAACAGAAGAAGCACTCGATCGATGTGGTGGTGGACCGCTTCAAGGTCCGCGCCGACTTGCAACAGCGCCTGGCCGAATCGTTCGAGACAGCCCTGAAGCTGGCCGACGGCATCGCCCTGGTTGCGCCGATGGACGACGAACCGGGTGAAGAGATGATTTTCTCCGCGCGCTTCGCCTGTCCGATCTGTGGCCATGCCATCAGCGAGCTGGAGCCCAAGCTGTTCTCCTTCAACAACCCGGCCGGCGCGTGCCCGACCTGTGATGGCCTGGGGGTCAAGCAGTTCTTCGACACCAAGCGCCTGGTCAATGGCGAACTGACCTTGGCCGAAGGCGCAATTCGAGGCTGGGACAGGCGTAACGTCTACTATTTCCAGATGCTCGGTTCGCTGGCGGCCCACTATAAGTTCAGCCTGGACAAGCCCTTCAACGAGCTGCCCGCCGAACAGCAGAAGTTCATCCTGCACGGCAGCGGCTCGCAGAACGTCGACTTCAAATACCTGAACGACCGGGGCGATATCGTCAAGCGCTCCCACCCGTTCGAAGGCATCGTGCCCAACCTGGAGCGGCGTTACCGCGAGACCGAGTCAGCCAGCGTGCGCGAAGAACTCGCCAAGTTCCTCAGCACCCAGCCCTGCCCGGATTGCCGTGGCACCCGCTTGCGCCGTGAGGCGCGGCACGTGTGGGTCGGCGAGAAAACCCTGCCGGCGGTAACCAGCCTGCCGATCGGCGACGCCACCGATTACTTCGAGGGAATCAAACTGACGGGGCGCCGGGGCGAAATCGCCGACAAGATCCTCAAGGAGATTCGCGAGCGCTTGCAGTTCCTGGTGAACGTTGGGCTGGACTACCTGACACTCGACCGCAGCGCGGACACCCTGTCCGGCGGCGAAGCCCAGCGTATTCGTCTCGCCAGCCAGATTGGCGCCGGCCTTGTGGGCGTCATGTACATCCTCGATGAGCCGTCCATTGGCCTTCATCAACGGGACAATGACCGGCTGCTCGGAACGCTGAAACACCTGCGGGATATCGGCAACACGGTCATCGTGGTCGAGCACGATGAAGACGCGATCCGCCTGGCCGACTATGTAGTGGACATCGGTCCTGGCGCTGGCGTGCATGGGGGCCATATCGTCGCCCAGGGAACAGCGGCCGAGGTCATGGCGCATCCTGACTCGCTGACAGGCAAATACCTGTCGGGCCGGGTGAAGATCAAGGTCCCGGCCAAGCGTACGCCGCGCAACAAAAAGTTGTCGCTGACCCTCAAGGGCGCCCGCGGCAACAACCTGCGCAACGTCGACCTGGAGATCCCGATCGGCCTGCTGACCTGCGTTACCGGTGTGTCCGGCTCCGGCAAGTCGACACTGATCAACAACACGCTGTTCCCCCTCAGCGCCACGGCCCTGAACGGCGCCACGACCTTGGAAGCTGCCGCTCATGACAGCATCAAGGGCCTGGAGCACCTGGACAAAGTCGTCGACATCGACCAGAGCCCGATTGGCCGCACGCCGCGCTCCAACCCGGCGACTTATACCGGGCTGTTCACCCCGATCCGAGAACTGTTCGCCGGCGTGCCGGAGTCCCGTTCACGGGGCTACGGCCCAGGGCGTTTCTCGTTCAACGTCAAGGGTGGGCGCTGCGAGGCCTGCCAGGGCGATGGCTTGATCAAGGTGGAAATGCACTTCCTGCCTGACATCTACGTGCCATGCGACGTGTGCAAGAGCAAGCGCTACAACCGCGAGACGCTGGAGATCAAGTACAAGGGCAAGAACATCCACGAAACCCTGGAGATGACCATCGAAGAGGCCCGGGTGTTCTTCGACGCGGTACCGGCGCTGGCACGTAAACTCCAGACATTGATGGACGTTGGCCTTTCGTACATCAAGCTCGGGCAGTCGGCGACGACCTTGTCCGGTGGCGAGGCGCAGCGGGTCAAGCTATCCCGCGAGCTGTCCAAGCGCGATACCGGCAAGACCCTGTATATCCTCGACGAGCCGACCACCGGCCTGCACTTCGCCGATATCCAGCAACTGCTCGATGTGCTGCATCGTCTGCGCGATCACGGCAACACCGTAGTGGTTATTGAGCACAACCTGGACGTGATCAAGACCGCTGACTGGCTGGTGGACCTGGGCCCGGAGGGCGGTTCCAAGGGTGGCCAGATCATTGCCGTGGGGACGCCGGAACAAGTGGCCGAGATGAAGCAGTCCCACACTGGGTATTATCTCAAGCCGCTGCTGGAGCGTGATCGGGACTGATTTCCCCAAGCACGAAAAAGCCCCTGGTATCTCAACGAGCCAGGGGCTTTTTGTTTTCCTGTGGAAGCGAGTGCTCCCACAATCGCTGAATCAGAACTGCGACTGCAGGTAATTCTCCAATCCGATCAGCTTGATCAGACCCAACTGCTTTTCAAGCCAGTAAGTATGATCTTCTTCGGTGTCGTTGAGCTGGACGCGCAGGATTTCGCGGGTTACGTAGTCGTTGTGTTGTTCGCACAGCTCAATCCCTTTACACAGCGCAGCGCGGACCTTGTACTCCAAGCGCAAGTCGGCAGCGAGCATGTCGGGCACCGTGGTGCCGATATCCAGGTCGTCCGGACGCATGCGTGGCGTGCCTTCGAGCATCAGGATCCGGCGCATCAATGCATCGGCGTGCTGGGCCTCTTCTTCCATCTCATGGTTGATACGTTCGTAGAGCTCGGTAAAACCCCAATCCTCGTACATCCGCGAATGGATGAAATATTGATCACGGGCCGCCAGTTCGCCGGTCAGCAACGTGTTGAGGTAATCGATTACGTCTGGGTGACCTTGCATCGCCCTACATCTCCACAAGCTTTGAAAGGCTGTAGTTTGAACCAAGCTGACTGCAAGGTCACTCACCGGGCGCAACAAAAGTGAGGAAAATCCAAGAAAAGCAGGTTAAATAACGCAAAAACCGCCCAATTGAGGGCGGTTCTGCTTCTCGTTTAGACTTAGTTAAGCTCTACGCCCAACGCCCTTGCGATACCTTCTCCGTAAGCAGGGTCTGCCTTGAAGAAGTGCTGCAGTTGACGATCAACCACGTCAGCCGACACACCTGCCATTGCACCGGCAATATTGCTGATCAACAGCGCCTTCTGCTCATCATTCATCAAGCGGAACAGCGCGCCTGCGTGGCTGTAGTAATCAGTGTCTTCACGATGATCATAACGATCCGCCGCGCCGCTGAGGGCCAAGGCCGGTTCCGCGTAGCGCGGGGCTTGCTTCGGCGCCTCGACGTAGCTGTTAGGCTCATAGTTTGGAGCCGCGCCGCCGTTGCTGCCAAACGCCATGGCGCCGTCGCGCTGGTAGGTGTTGACCGGGCTACGCGGAGCATTCACCGGCAGTTGCTGGTGATTGGTCCCCACGCGGTAGCGGTGCGCATCGGCGTACGCGAATACCCGGCCTTGGAGCATGCGGTCAGGTGAAAGGCCTACGCCCGGCACCATGTTGCTCGGCCCGAATGCCGCTTGCTCTACTTCGGCAAAGTAGTTCAAGGGATTACGATTGAGTTCGAGCTCACCGACTTCGATCAGCGGGAATTCCTTCTGCGACCAGGTCTTGGTTACATCAAACGGGTTCTCGTAATGGGCTGCGGCCTGGGCCTCGCTCATGATCTGGATGCAGACGCTCCATTTCGGGAAGTCACCGCGCTCGATGGCCTCGAACAAGTCACGCTGGGCGTAATCCGGATCGATACCCGCCAAGCGCGCGGCTTCGGCCGGCGCGAGATTCTTGATGCCTTGCTTGGTCTTGTAGTGCCATTTCACCCAATGACGTTCACCTTGGGCATTGATCAGGCTGTAGGTGTGGCTGCCGAACCCGTGCATATGACGGTAGCCATCAGGAATACCGCGGTCGGAAAACAGAATGGTGACCTGGTGAAGCGCCTCAGGCGAATGCGACCAGAAATCCCACATCGCCTGGGCGCTTTTCAGGTTGCTTTGCGGCAGGCGTTTCTGGGTGTGGATGAAGTCTGGAAACTTCAGCGGGTCACGGATGAAGAATACCGGCGTGTTGTTACCGACGATGTCCCAGTTGCCTTCCTCGGTATAGAACTTCAGGGCAAAGCCGCGCGGATCGCGTTCAGTGTCGGCCGAACCACGCTCGCCGCCCACGGTGGAGAACCGCAGGAAGGTAGGGGTTTGCTTGCCGATCGACTCGAACAGCTTGGCGCTGGTGTATTGGGTGATGTCCCGGGTAACGGTAAAGGTGCCGTAGGCCCCCGACCCTTTGGCGTGCACGCGACGCTCGGGAATGTTTTCACGGTTGAAATGAGCCAGCTTCTCGATCAGGTGGAAATCATCGAGCAGCAACGGGCCGCGAGGGCCTGCGGAGCGAGAGTTCTGGTTATCGGCGACAGGAGCGCCACTGGCGGTCGTAAGCGTTTTGATCTGGCTCATGCTCAATTCTTCCTAGGTCGGTCTTCGGACTGCCGGCTAATCGGCTGGTGAGGAGTATCGACCAACTACATGACGGTCACAAATTCATTAAATTGTGCGCACCAATAGAAATTATCTACCAAGGAACCCAACCTCATATAGTGGCGTTGGCGCCCCACACAAAGCTTGTATGAATAAGCCCTTTTCCTACGCGCACAAAAAACCGGGCACTAGGCCCGGTTCTTCGTTACAGACTGTCGTCTTACTCGGCGCTTACAGCTTCGCCGGCAGTAGCACGATCAACCAACTCGACGTACGCCATAGGCGCGTTGTCGCCAGCGCGGAAACCGCACTTGAGGATGCGCAGGTAGCCACCCTCACGGGTAGCGTAACGCTTGCCCAGGTCGTTGAAGAGCTTACCAACGATAGCTTTCGAACGAGTACGGTCGAAAGCCAGGCGGCGGTTAGCCAGGCTGTCTGTCTTGGCCAGAGTGATCAGCGGCTCAGCAACGCGGCGCAGTTCTTTGGCTTTCGGCAGTGTAGTTTTGATCAGCTCGTGCTCGAACAGCGACACCGCCATGTTTTGGAACATGGCCTTGCGGTGCGAGCTGGTGCGGCTCAGGTGACGACCACTTTTACGATGACGCATGGTTCATTCCTTACCAAACACAACGTTCGGTGATTACGACGATCAGGCAGTCGCCTTGTCGTCCTTCTTAAGACTTGCAGGCGGCCAGTTGTCGAGGCGCATGCCGAGGGACAGACCGCGGGAGGCCAGAACGTCCTTGATTTCAGTCAAGGATTTCTTGCCAAGGTTCGGAGTCTTCAACAGCTCTACTTCGGTACGCTGAATCAGGTCGCCGATGTAGTAGATGTTTTCCGCCTTAAGGCAGTTAGCCGAACGTACAGTCAGTTCCAGATCGTCAACCGGGCGAAGCAGGATCGGATCGATCTCGTCTTCCTGCTCGACAACCACTGGCTCACTGTCCCCTTTGAGGTCGACGAACGCAGCCAACTGCTGTTGCAGGATGGTTGCAGCGCGGCGGATAGCCTCTTCAGGATCCAGGGTACCGTTGGTTTCCAGATCAATAACCAGCTTGTCCAGGTTGGTACGCTGTTCGACACGGGCGTTTTCCACCACGTATGCGATACGGCGAACCGGGCTGAACGAAGAGTCAAGCTGCAAGCGACCGATGCTGCGGCTTTCGTCTTCATCGCTCTGACGCGAGTCTGCCGGTTCATAACCACGACCACGAGCTACGGTGAGCTTCATGTTCAGGGCGCCGTTAGACGCCAGGTTAGCGATTACGTGATCGGGGTTAACGATCTCGACATCATGATCCAGCTGAATATCGGCAGCGGTAACCACCCCCGAACCCTTCTTCGACAAGGTCAGCGTAACTTCGTCACGACCGTGCAGCTTGATAGCCAGACCTTTAAGGTTCAACAGGATTTCAATTACGTCTTCCTGTACACCTTCGATGGCGCTGTACTCGTGGAGCACACCGTCAATCTCGGCCTCGACTACTGCACAGCCGGGCATTGAGGACAACAGGATGCGGCGCAGCGCGTTGCCCAGGGTGTGGCCGAAACCACGCTCGAGAGGCTCGAGTGTGATCTTGGCGCGGGTTGGACTGACAACCTGCACATCAATATGGCGGGGTGTCAGGAACTCATTTACCGAAATCTGCATGGATGCACCTATTTTCTAGCCCTTACTTGGAGTAGAGCTCGACAATCAGGCTTTCGTTGATGTCGGCGGACAGATCACTGCGAGCTGGAACGTTTTTGAAAACGCCCGACTTCTTCTCAGTGTCTACTTCTACCCATTCTACGCGGCCACGTTGGGCACACAGATCGAGAGCTTGGACAATGCGAAGCTGGTTCTTTGCTTTCTCGCGAACAGCGACCACGTCACCAGCACGAACCTGGTAGGACGGAACGTTCACGGTCTGGCCGTTAACGCTGATCGACTTGTGCGATACCAGCTGACGGGATTCGGCACGAGTAGAACCGAAACCCATACGGTATACGACGTTGTCCAGGCGGCATTCGAGCAGTTGCAGCAGGTTTTCGCCGGTTGCACCTTTCTTGCCAGCAGCTTCTTTGTAGTAGCCGCTGAACTGACGCTCGAGAACGCCGTAGATACGACGGACCTTCTGCTTTTCACGCAGTTGGGTGCCGTAGTCGGACTGGCGGCCGCGGCGTTGGCCGTGGATACCAGGTGCTGCTTCGATGTTGCACTTCGATTCGATCGCGCGCACGCCGCTCTTCAGGAAGAGATCGGTGCCTTCGCGACGAGCGAGTTTGCATTTTGGACCAATGTAACGAGCCATTCTTTACAATCTCCTGGATTACACGCGGCGCTTCTTCGGCGGACGGCACCCGTTGTGCGGGATTGGCGTCACGTCGGTGATGCTGGCGATCTTGTAGCCACAGCCGTTCAAAGCGCGGACTGCGGATTCACGACCTGGACCTGGACCTTTGACGTTGACGTCGAGGTTTTTCAGGCCGTATTCCAGCGCAGCTTGACCAGCACGCTCAGCAGCTACTTGAGCAGCGAACGGGGTGGACTTGCGGGAACCGCGGAAACCCGAACCACCGGAGGTAGCCCAGGAAAGAGCGTTACCTTGACGGTCGGTAATGGTCACGATGGTGTTGTTAAAAGAAGCATGGATGTGGGCGATGCCATCAACCACTGTCTTTTTAACTTTTTTACGAGGACGAGCAGCAGGTTTTGCCATGATTAAATTCCTGTCGATTCGCTGGGGCGATTACTTGCGGATCGGCTTACGCGGACCTTTACGGGTACGCGCGTTGGTCTTGGTACGCTGACCGCGTACTGGAAGACCACGACGATGACGCAGACCGCGATAGCAACCGAGGTCCATCAAGCGCTTGATTTTCATGTTGATTTCGCGACGCAGGTCACCTTCAGTGGTGAACTTCGCCACTTCGCCACGCAGCTGTTCAATTTGCTCGTCGCTCAGATCCTTGATCTTTGCGGCTGGGTTGACCCCAGTCTCTGCACAAATTTTCTGTGCAGTAGTGCGACCAACACCATAGATGTAGGTCAGCGAGATAACAGTATGCTTGTTATCTGGAATGTTAACGCCTGCAATACGGGCCATTCAGTGGGACTCCAATTGACAGCTACCTACGCCCCGGAAGCCAAGAAATAGGGCGCGAGATAATATCGCTGTAATAACAAATAATCAACCCGGCAGCGCACTAGCTGCCGGGCTTAAAGCACAATCACACTCAGCCTTGGCGCTGTTTGTGACGCGGTTCCGCGCTGCAAATTACCCGAACAACACCTTCGCGGCGAATAATCTTGCAGTTGCGGCACAGCTTTTTCACCGATGCACGAACTTTCATCACCAACTCCTCGAACCTTATGGACGCTACTCAGCGCAACATGCCGCTGCCGTAGCCCTTCAGGTTGGCTTTCTTCATCAGGGATTCGTACTGGTGCGAAACGAGGTGCGATTGTACTTGGGACATGAAGTCCATCACAACCACGACCACGATCAGCAACGAGGTCCCGCCAAGGTAGAACGGAACGTTTGCCGCAACCACCAGGAACTGGGGAAGCAAGCAGACGGCCGTCATGTAAAGAGCACCGAACAAGGTCAAACGAGTCAGAACGCCATCAATGTAGCGCGCCGACTGCTCACCAGGACGGATACCCGGAATAAAGGCACCGGACTTCTTCAGGTTTTCCGCTACGTCTTTCGGATTGAACATCAACGCCGTATAGAAGAAGCAGAAGAAAATAATCCCTGCACTAAACAGCAGAATATTCAACGGCTGACCAGGAGCGATCGACTGCGAGATGTCCTGCAACCAGCCCATACCTTCAGACTGGCCGAACCAGGCACCCAACGAAGCCGGGAACAGCAAGATGCTGCTCGCGAAAATGGCCGGAATAACGCCGGCCATGTTCACCTTTAACGGCAAGTGGCTAGTCTGCGCAGCAAACACCTTGCGGCCCTGCTGACGCTTGGCGTAGTGAACAGCAATACGACGCTGACCACGCTCGATGAACACCACGAAACCGATAATCGCTACTGCCAGCAAACCGATGGCAACCAGAGCAAAGATGTTGATATCGCCCTGACGCGCAGACTCGAAAGACTGCCCAATCGCTCTCGGAAGACCGGCGACGATACCTGCGAAGATCAACATCGAGATACCGTTGCCAACACCACGCTCAGTAATCTGCTCACCCAGCCACATCATGAACATCGCGCCTGCCACAAACGTGGTTACCGCAACGAAATGGAAGCCAAAGTCACCAGTGAACGCTACGCCCTGCCCCGCCAGACCGATGGACATGCCAACAGCCTGGACGAGAGCGAGGACGACAGTGAGGTAGCGGGTGTACTGGCTGATCTTGCGACGGCCAGCTTCACCTTCCTTCTTCAACTGCTCCAGCTGCGGACTGACAGCGGACATCAGCTGCATGATGATCGATGCCGAAATGTACGGCATGATTCCCAGTGCAAAGATACTCATCCGCTCCAGCGCGCCGCCGGAAAACATGTTGAACAAGCTAAGAATGGTCCCCTCATTCTGTCGAAACAGGTCCGCGAGTCGGTCCGGGTTGATACCTGGAACCGGGATGTGTGCGCCTATTCGGTAGACGATAATCGCCAGGAACAGAAAACGCAGACGAGCCCAGAGTTCAGACATACCGCCTTTGCCGAGCGCAGAGAGAGCACCTTGCTTAGCCATTTATTCCTCGAACTTGCCGCCAGCTGCTTCGATAGCCGCACGCGCACCTTTGGTGGCGCCGATTCCCTTTCCGATGGTGACAGCACGAGCAACTTCGCCCGACAGCATGATTTTCACACGCTGTACGTTCTGGTTGATCACGTTGGCATCCTTCAGGGACTGCACGGTGACGATGTCGCCGTCCACTTTGGCCAGCTCGGACAGACGCACTTCTGCGCGGTCCATGGCTTTCAGGGAAACGAAACCGAACTTCGGCAGGCGACGATGCAGCGGCTGTTGACCGCCTTCAAAGCCTGGAGCAATGGTGCCACCGGAGCGGGAGGTCTGACCCTTGTGGCCACGGCCACCGGTCTTGCCCAAACCACTACCGATACCACGGCCCGGACGATGCTTTTCGCGACGGGAACCCGGCGCTGGACTCAGATCATTGAGTTTCATCGATTAACCCTCGACACGCAGCATGTAGTAAGCCTTGTTGATCATCCCGCGATTCTCGGGAGTATCCAGGACTTCTACAGTGTGACCGATGCGACGCAGACCCAGACCCTTAACGCACAGTTTGTGGTTAGGGATGCGGCCGGTCATGCTTTTGATCAGCGTAACTTTTACGGTAGCCATGATCAGAAGATCTCCTTGACGCTTTTGCCACGCTTGGCGGCAATGGATTCAGGAGACTGCATTGCTTTCAAACCCTTGAAAGTGGCGTGAACCACGTTTACCGGGTTAGTCGAGCCGTAGCACTTGGCCAGAACGTTCTGAACGCCAGCAACTTCGAGGACAGCACGCATAGCGCCGCCAGCGATGATACCGGTACCTTCAGAAGCAGGCTGCATGTACACCTTCGAAGCGCCATGGGCGGACTTCATTGCGTACTGCAGGGTGGTGCCGTTCAGATCAACCTGGATCATGTTGCGGCGAGCAGCTTCCATTGCCTTCTGGATCGCAGCAGGCACTTCACGCGACTTGCCACGGCCGAAGCCAACACGCCCTTTACCATCACCAACCACGGTCAACGCGGTGAAAGTGAAGATACGGCCGCCTTTAACGGTTTTGGCTACGCGGTTAACTTGAACCAGCTTCTCGATGTAGCCTTCGTCGCGCTTTTGGTCGTTATTTGACATAACTTAGAACTCCAGCCCAGCTTCACGAGCAGCATCAGCCAGCGCCTTGACGCGGCCGTGGTACTTGAAGCCAGAGCGGTCGAAAGCCACCTGCGAGACGCCAGCGGCTTTAGCACGCGTAGCGACCAGCTGGCCAACCTTAGTGGCCGCGTCGATGTTGCCAGTGGCGCCATCACGCAGTTCTTTATCCAAAGTCGAGGCACTTGCCAGGACTTTGTTGCCGTCGGCCGAAATGACCTGGGCGTAGATGTGCTGCGACGAGCGGAACACGCAGAGACGCACGACTTCGAGTTCGTGCATTTTCAGGCGTGCTTTGCGAGCGCGACGCAGTCGAGTAACTTTTTTGTCGGTCATTTGCTATGCCCTACTTCTTCTTGGCTTCTTTACGACGGACGACTTCGTCCGCGTAGCGCACACCTTTGCCTTTGTACGGCTCTGGTGGACGGAAGTCGCGGATCTCGGCGGCCACTTGACCTACCAGCTGCTTGTCGATGCCCTTGATCAGGATATCGGTCTGGCTAGGAGTCTCAGCGGTGATGCCTTCCGGCAGTTCATAATCCACTGGGTGCGAGAAGCCAAGAGCCAGGTTCAGCACTGTGCCTTTTGCTTGCGCTTTGTAACCAACACCGACCAGCTGGAGCTTGCGCTCGAAGCCTTGGCTTACGCCTTGGACCATGTTGTTTACCAACGCACGAGTGGTACCAGCCATTGCGCGAGTCTGTTGATCGCCATTGCGAGCAGCGAAACGCAGCTCACCAGCTTCTTCAACGATCTCAACGGACGAATGGATGTTCAGTTGCAGAGTGCCCTTGGCACCCTTCACCGAAAGCTGTTGGCCTGCGAATTTGACTTCGACACCGGCTGGCAGCTTAACGGGGTTCTTAGCGACGCGTGACATGCTTATCCCCCCTTAGAACACAGTGCAAAGAACTTCGCCGCCGACACCGGCAGCGCGCGCAGCACGATCCGTCATCACACCTTTGTTGGTGGAGACGATAGACACGCCCAGGCCGCCACGAACTTTTGGCAGATCCTCAACGGACTTGTACTGACGCAGGCCAGGACGGCTAACGCGCTTCACTTCCTCGATGACCGGACGGCCTTCGAAGTACTTCAGCTCGATGGACAGCAGAGGCTTGATTTCGCTGCTGATCTGATAACCCGCAATGTAACCTTCGTCCTTCAGGACTTTGGCAACAGCTACCTTCAACGTGGAAGATGGCATGCTTACGACGGACTTTTCAGCCATCTGGGCATTACGGATACGAGTTAGCATGTCCGCTAACGGGTCCTGCATACTCATGGGCTAGACGCTCCTAATACACAAAAAATTAGCCTTTCGGCTAGTACGTATCGCCGAGCGCATCCGCGCAATAAAAACACGGGCTCAGGCGAGCCGGGTATTCTAGACACACCCCAGAAATGAATCAAGCCCCAAAAGGGGCTTGATTCATTTTCAAGGTCACCGATCGTCAGGATCTCTCGACCCCGAACATCGTGACATTGACAGTGCTTACCAGCTGGCTTTGACCAGACCTGGAACGTCACCACGCATTGCAGCTTGACGCAGCATGTTACGACCGAGGCCGAACTTGCGGTACACGCCGTGCGGACGACCAGTCAGGCGGCAGCGGTTACGCATGCGCGAGGCGCTGGCGTCACGTGGCTGCTTCTGCAGTGCTACGGTAGCTTCCCAACGCGCTTCTGGACTTGCGTTCAGATCAACGATGATAGCTTTCAGCGCTGCACGCTTGGTGGCGTACTTGGCAACGGTGAGCTGACGCTTCAGCTCACGGTTCTTCATGCTCTTCTTGGCCATTTTCCTACTCCAATCAGTTGCGGAACGGGAATTTGAAAGCGCGCAGCAGTGCGCGACCTTCGTCATCCGTCCGAGCAGTGGTGGTCAGGGTAATGTCCAGACCGCGGAGAGCGTCGATCTTGTCGTAATCGATTTCCGGGAAAATGATCTGCTCTTTCACGCCCATGCTGTAGTTGCCGCGACCATCGAAGGACTTGGCATTCAGGCCGCGGAAGTCGCGAACCCGAGGCAGGGAGATCGACAGCAGACGATCCAGGAACTCATACATACGCTCACGGCGCAGGGTCACTTTGACACCGATCGGCCAACCTTCACGGACTTTAAAGCCAGCGATGGATTTCCGAGCGTAAGTCACAACGACTTTCTGACCGGTGATCTTTTCCAGGTCGGCAACTGCGTGCTCGATGACTTTTTTGTCGCCGATCGCTTCGCCCAGACCCATGTTCAGGGTGATTTTGGTAACGCGCGGAACTTCCATCACGTTCGAAAGCTTAAGTTCTTCCTTAAGTTTCGGTGCGATTTCCTTCCGGTAAATCTCTTTTAGTCGTGCCATGGTCTTCTACCTAGCAGTGTTCAAGCATCAACCGCTTTTTGGGTCGACTTGAAGACACGAATTTTCTTACCGTCTTCTACTTTGAAACCAACGCGGTCAGCCTTGTTGGTTTCGCCGTTGAAGATGGCGACGTTGGAAGCGTGCAGTGGCGCTTCTTTCTCGACGATACCGCCCTGTACGCCCGACATCGGGTTAGGCTTGGTATGACGCTTGACCAGGTTCAGACCACCAACAACCAGACGGTTGTCAGCAAGAACCTTCAGCACCTTACCGCGCTTACCCTTGTCCTTGCCGGCGATCACGATGATCTCGTCGTCACGACGAATCTTTTGCATGTCGGATCTCCTTACAGCACTTCTGGGGCGAGCGAGACGATCTTCATGAACTTCTCAGTACGAAGTTCACGGGTCACTGGCCCAAAGATACGGGTGCCGATTGGCTCTTGCTTGTTGTTCAACAGAACAGCAGCGTTGCCATCAAAGCGGATGATGGAGCCGTCAGCACGACGAACACCGTGGCGAGTGCGGACTACTACAGCAGTCATCACTTGGCCTTTCTTCACCTTACCGCGAGGAATTGCTTCCTTGACGGTAACTTTGATGATGTCACCGATACCAGCGTAACGACGATGGGAGCCACCCAGCACCTTGATGCACATAACGCGGCGAGCGCCGCTGTTATCGGCCACATCGAGCATGGATTGAGTCTGAATCATATAATTTCTCCGACCCCTAGCCCTTAGACTTCCACAGCGCGTTCGAGAACATCAACCAGCGCCCAAGACTTGGTCTTGGCCATCGGACGAGTTTCACGAATAGTGACTTTGTCGCCGATGTGGCACTGATTGGTTTCGTCGTGCGCGTGCAGCTTAGTCGAACGCTTAACGTATTTACCGTAGATCGGGTGCTTAACGCGACGCTCGATCAGAACGGTGATGGTTTTGTCCATCTTGTCGCTGACAACACGGCCAGTCAGCGTACGGACAGTTTTTTCGGCTTCAGCCATGATCACTTACCTGCCTGCTGGTTGAGCACAGTTTTCACGCGAGCGATGTCACGCTTAACTTGCGAGAGCAGATGAGACTGCCCCAACTGGCCAGTTGCCTTCTGCATACGCAGATTGAACTGGTCGCGCAGCAGGCCGAGCAGTTGCTCGTTCAGCTGCTGTGCTGATTTTTCACGAAGTTCATTCGCTTTCATCACATCACCGTCCGTTTAACAAAGGAGGTGGCGAGCGGCAGCTTTGCAGCAGCCAGGGCGAAAGCCTCACGCGCCAGCTCTTCAGAAACACCCTCGATTTCATACAGGACTTTGCCTGGCTGAATCTGGGCAACCCAGTATTCCACGTTACCCTTACCTTTACCCATCCGAACTTCGAGTGGCTTTTTGGTGACAGGCTTGTCCGGGAACACACGGATCCAGATCTTGCCGCCACGTTTTACGTGACGGGTCAGAGCACGACGCGCTGACTCGATCTGACGAGCGGTGAGACGACCACGAGCAACAGACTTCAGCGCGAACTCGCCGAAGCTGACTTTGCTACCGCGCAATGCCAGGCCACGGTTGTGACCGGTCATCTGCTTGCGGAACTTCGTACGCTTTGGTTGCAACATTTGGCGTACCCCTTACTTAGCAGCTTTTTTACGAGGCGCTGGTGCTTGTGGCTTCAGTTCTTCTTGGCGACCACCAATTACTTCGCCTTTGAAGATCCAAACCTTTACACCGATCACACCGTAGGTGGTGTGAGCTTCGTAGTTGGCATAGTCGATGTCGGCACGCAGGGTGTGCAGTGGCACACGACCTTCGCGATACCATTCAGTACGTGCGATTTCAGCACCGCCGAGACGACCGCTCACTTGGATTTTGATGCCTTTGGCACCAATGCGCATTGCGTTCTGTACAGCGCGCTTCATAGCGCGACGGAACATTACACGGCGCTCCAGCTGCTGAGCTACGCTCTGCGCAACCAGCATACCGTCGAGTTCCGGCTTGCGGATCTCTTCGATATTGATGTGCACAGGCACACCCATTTGCTTGGTCAGGTCCTGACGCAGTTTCTCAACATCTTCACCTTTCTTCCCGATAACGATACCTGGGCGAGCGGTGTGGATGGTGATACGTGCAGTCTGAGCCGGACGATGGATATCGATACGGCTGACGGACGCGCTTTTTAGTTTGTCTTGGAGATACTCACGCACCTTCAGATCAGCGAACAAATAGTCCGCATAAGTCCGACCGTCTGCGTACCAGACGGAGGTGTGCTCCTTGACGATTCCCAGGCGAATGCCAATGGGATGTACTTTCTGACCCATCTCTTCGACTCCGTTACTTGTCAGCAACCTTGACAGTGATATGGCAAGACCGCTTGACGATGCGATCAGCACGGCCTTTGGCACGTGGCATGATGCGCTTCAGCGAACGCCCTTCGTTGACGAAAACGGTGCTGACCTTCAGGTCATCAACGTCTGCGCCTTCGTTATGCTCTGCGTTGGCTACGGCCGACTCCAGCACTTTTTTCATGATCTCGGCGGCTTTCTTACTGCTGAAAGCCAACAGGTTGAGCGCTTCGCCCACCTTCTTCCCGCGGATCTGGTCGGCGACCAAGCGGGCTTTCTGGGCGGAGATTCGAGCGCCCGACAACTTAGCGGCTACTTCCATTTCCTTACCCCTTAACGCTTGGCTTTCTTGTCAGCCACGTGCCCACGGTATGTGCGGGTACCGGCGAACTCGCCCAGTTTGTGGCCGACCATGTCTTCGTTCACGAGAACTGGGACGTGCTGGCGACCGTTGTGTACAGCGATGGTCAGACCGACCATTTGTGGCAGGATCATCGAACGACGCGACCAGGTCTTAACTGGTTTGCGATCGTTCTTTTCCGCCGCCACTTCGATCTTCTTCAGTAGGTGAAGATCAATAAAAGGACCTTTTTTCAGAGAACGTGGCACTGTCGTATCCCTCTATTTACTTGCGACGACGGACGATCATTTTGTCGGTACGCTTATTACCACGAGTCTTCGCGCCCTTAGTCGGGAAGCCCCATGGCGATACCGGATGACGACCACCAGAGGTACGACCTTCACCACCACCATGTGGGTGGTCAACCGGGTTCATGGCAACACCACGAACGGTTGGGCGAACGCCACGCCAGCGCTTGGCACCAGCTTTACCCAACGAACGCAGGCTGTGCTCGGAGTTCGAGACTTCGCCCAGGGTCGCACGGCATTCAGCCAGTACTTTACGCATCTCACCAGAACGCAGACGCAGGGTCACGTAGACACCTTCACGAGCGATCAGCTGAGCCGAAGCACCAGCGGAACGAGCGATCTGTGCGCCTTTACCTGGCTTCAATTCGATGCCGTGTACGGTGCTACCAACTGGAATGTTACGCAGTTGCAGAGCGTTGCCCGGCTTGATCGGTGCCAAGGCACCTGCGATCAGCTGGTCGCCAGCGCTCACGCCTTTAGGGGCGATGATGTAGCGACGCTCGCCATCTGCGTACAGCAGCAGAGCGATGTGAGCAGTACGGTTTGGATCGTATTCGATACGCTCGACGGTGGCAGCGATGCCATCCTTGTCGTTGCGACGGAAGTCGACCAGACGGTAATGCTGCTTATGACCACCACCGATGTGACGAGTGGTAATACGGCCATTGTTGTTACGACCACCAGACTTCGATTTTTTCTCGAGCAGCGGTGCGTGAGGAGCGCCTTTATGCAGCTCCTGGTTGACCACCTTGACCACAAAACGGCGGCCAGGGGAAGTCGGTTTGCATTTAACGATTGCCATGATGCACCCCTTCCTTACTCAGCACTGCTGCTGAAATCGAGATCTTGGCCTGGCTGAAGGGAGATAACTGCCTTCTTCCAGTCATTACGCTTGCCCAGACCGCGAGCAGTGCGCTTGCTCTTACCCAGAACATTCAGGGTAGTAACGCGCTCTACTTTCACGCTGAACAGGCTTTCGACGGCCTTCTTGATTTCCAGCTTGGTTGCATCGGTTGCAACCTTGAAAACGAACTGGCCTTTCTTGTCTGCCAGAACCGTAGCCTTCTCGGAAACGTGCGGGCCAAGCAGAACTTTAAATACGCGTTCCTGGTTCATCCCAGCAGCTCCTCGAATTTCTTCACGGCCGACACGGTGATCAACACCTTGTCGTATGCGATCAGACTGACCGGATCGGAACCCTGCACGTCACGAACATCGACGTGTGGCAGGTTGCGAGCAGCCAGGTACAGGTTCTGATCAACAGCGTCAGACACGATCAGGACGTCAGTCAGACCCATGCCATTCAGCTTGTTCAGCAGATCTTTGGTTTTCGGTGCTTCAACAGCGAAGTCCTGAACCACGACCAGACGATCAGTACGCACCAGCTCAGCAAGGATGGAACGCATTGCTGCGCGATACATCTTCTTGTTCAGCTTCTGGGAGTGATCCTGAGGACGAGCTGCGAAAGTGGTACCGCCGCCACGCCAGATTGGGCTACGGATAGTACCGGCACGAGCACGGCCAGTACCTTTCTGACGCCATGGGCGCTTACCGCCACCAGAAACGTCGGAACGGGTCTTTTGCTGCTTGCTACCCTGACGGCCGCCGGCCATGTAGGCCACGACTGCTTGGTGAACCAGCGTCTCGTTGAATTCGCCGCCAAATGTCAGTTCGGAAACTTCGATCGCTTGAGCGTCATTTACATTTAATTGCATGTCAGCTTCCCCTTAACCGCGAGCCTTGGCTGCTGGACGTACAACCAAGTTGCCGCCAGTAGCGCCAGGAACAGCGCCCTTGACCAACAACAGATTGCGTTCAGCGTCCACGCGCACTACTTCGAGGGACTGCACGGTCACGCGCTCAGCGCCCATATGACCGGACATTTTCTTGCCCTTGAATACACGACCAGGAGTCTGGCACTGGCCGATAGAGCCTGGAACGCGGTGGGATACGGAGTTACCGTGGGTGTTATCTTGCCCGCGGAAGTTCCAACGCTTGATCGTACCCTGGAAGCCTTTACCTTTGGACTGACCGGTTACATCAACCAGTTGACCAGCGGCGAAGATTTCAGCGTTGATCAGATCGCCGGCCTGGTACTCGCCTTCTTCAAGGCGGAATTCCATTACGGTACGACCAGCGGCTACGTTCGCCTTGGCGAAGTGGCCAGCCTGAGCTGCTGTTACACGCGAAGCGCGACGCTCGCCGACAGTGACTTGCACTGCACGATAGCCATCGGTCTCTTCAGTTTTGAACTGGGTGACGCGATTCGGCTCGATCTCAATGACCGTGACCGGAATGGAGACACCTTCTTCGGTGAAAATACGGGTCATACCGCATTTACGACCGACTACACCAATAGTCATGTTGTAAACCTCATGAGTGTACGGGGCTTTCACCCGCTATGGCCGCCCATTTCAGAGCGTTACACGACTAAGACCGAGTCTTAGCCGAGGCTGATCTGCACTTCCACACCGGCCGCAAGATCGAGCTTCATAAGAGCATCAACGGTTTTATCCGTTGGCTGGACGATGTCCAGAACGCGCTTATGAGTACGGATCTCGTACTGGTCGCGCGCGTCTTTGTTGACGTGCGGGGAGACCAGAACGGTGAACCGCTCTTTACGGGTAGGCAGTGGAATTGGACCACGCACTTGAGCACCAGTACGTTTCGCGGTTTCCACGATTTCCTGGGTGGATTGGTCGATCAGGCGATGGTCAAAAGCCTTCAACCTGATACGGATTTGCTGATTTTGCATTGGATTTCAGACTCCGGCTGCTATTCCCACCGGGCGCAATACGCCCGTTAAAAGGAGGCGCAATTCTATAGACGCCCCTGATAGGTGTCAACCTAATAAAAAAGCCCCCGCTAAGCGGGGGCTTTCCTGTTCATCGAGCCGACTCTGGAAGAGTCTTA
>NZ_JQGJ02000029.1 GCF_000802155.2 Pseudomonas frederiksbergensis | reverse complement strand
ATCATCAGCATCGCACACGAAGCTGTGCTGAGCGTCCTTGATGAGCTGAAGGTCTGAGCCATCAACGTTGGCAATGATGCCAGCTGAATTACCCTCTTCGTTTTAAGCCCGCCTTCAAGCGGGCTTTTTTTGTTTCAAGGGTATGGGCGGTCGAAAGCGTATTGGAGCTTCTTTGCTCAGGTATGAACGGCGGCCGCGAAAACTGAGTGCAACACCTGACCTTTCCGGTACGGTGCTGCCCCTATGTCCTATTCCGAACTCAGCGTCGAAGAGCGCGCCATCATTCAACTCAGTCAAGCTCAAGGCTTCAGCCTGCGCGGCATTGCTCGCCTGATTGACAGGTCGCCCTCGACCGTCAGCCGAGAGCTGAAGCGCAATCGAGGCAGTAGTGGTGCTTACTCGGCCCGCTGCGCCCAGCAACAGATGAACATTCGGCGCCAGGTTTGTCGCCCCAAGCGCAAGCTTGTGCCGGGCAGCGAGCGCTTCGAACTGGTGGCCCACATGCTGCGTAAGCGTTTGTCTCCCGAGCAGATTGCCGGCAAGCTGCGCAGCATGACCATACCCAACCTCAGAGATGCCTACGTCTGTCGTGAGACGATCTATAACGCGATCTATGCCTTGCCGGTCGGCGAGTTGCGCAAGGAGCTGATCGTCTGCCTGCGCCAAGGCAAGACGACGCGCCGGCCGCGCTCTGGTGGCGTGGATCGGCGCGGCCAGATCCCTGAGATGGTCAGCATTCATGTTCGCCCGCCAGAGATCGAAGACCGGCTGATGCCGGGGCATTGGGAGGGCGACCTGATCAAGGGTAAGGCCAACGCCTCGTCGGTAGGCACGTTGGTGGAGCGCACCAGTGGCTACCTGATGCTGATGAAGATGAACGACGCAACGGCGACCTCGGCGATGGAGGGCTTCAGTGCAGCGCTCAACAGCATGCCGCTGGCGATGCGCAAGAGCATGACCTACGACCAGGGCCGGGAGATGGCGCGGCATGCTGAAATCACCCAGCAGACAGGGGTCGCTATTTACTTCTGCGACCCGCACAGCCCCTGGCAGCGCGGTAGCAACGAAAACATCAACGGCCTGATCCGCCAGTACCTGCCCAAGGGGACTGACTTGTCGGTACACAGTCAAGAGCAATTGAATGCCATCGCCTTGGAGCTGAATATGCGCCCCCGTAAACGCTTCGATTTCAAGTGCCCGATCGAAGTCATGGGCGAGGTGATGCAGGAAGCCATGGCTATGCGGCATCATGCTCCAGCTTCAAATCAATAACCGTGTTGCACTCAGCTTCTGCAACCGCCAACTTTCTAGTTCCGACTAGACCTTTCGGGAACCACTTTTGATTTGCTTTCTTGAGCGCTATACATGCACTCCTCAGAAACAACGGATTGACGAACTCTACTGCTAGCCATGGAGTATCTGACTGCGAAATCCCTCGCTTACCGAGGTACATCCTTGCTGCTCTAGCCTGCTCGTAAGATGTTACAAACCCGCGCACTTCGACTGCTGCAACCCATTGCTCGACCGACCCAGGTACAACATAGGCCTTGTATTCCGTCCTGCAGCTGAAGACAACGACCAAGTTTGGAAATTTTTCCACCCTTGCGATAAAGCCGGCTAGCTCATGCCGCCACAGTTTATATCCTGGCCCTTCATTTATAGCGTCGATCAAAATCAAGCCGCGACGCTTCGAGGCTTCAGCGGACGCGCTGAGCGCCTGAAGGAACGTATCAGGAATCGCGCCTGTGACACCAACCCGCCGCATTATTTGATTCCATATATCATCTTTAGTGAGCTGTTGCCCAAGAATCAAAATAGCAGAAGTACCAGTGTTAATTGCTTCCTCAGCAATACGGCCTAATAAATGCGACTTGCCACTTCCGGCTTTCCCGTACAAGAGTATGCTTTTTCTTGTCTCGGACGCGACATCTCGCCTCCTGAGGAAACCTCTCAATGCTCTGATGGCGCTTGCTAAGGCCTCAAGCTTCGATTCATTTTGTGAGCCATCTCGACTGGTGCGCCATAAACGAATATTGAGTTGGTTCACTGCATCGAGGACTTGATCTGTTACTTCAAGCGTATCTCTAACAGGCCATACACGCCATGGATCATCATCAAAGCGCGACTGAAGCTGAAGTAATCTCCCTATACCGCTTTCAATAAAATCAATAGATTCTTGATCGGTCTCGCCCACCTTGACTTGCACGTCACCAATGCCACCTACAGCCGAGATAGCACCGAAAATGTCGCTGACCTCTTGAATTATTTCGGCACTTCGAAGTTTTACCTTGAACAGCCGCTCCGATGAGACTTCAACATGATCATCGGAATGATACCTTTCTTCGAGCGATGTGACCGCGATCTCCAAGTTATCAGCGAACCATTGGGCGGAAAATTCAACATCCCCGAACCAATATCTTCTTAGCCCGTCAGCAGAAGGTTGAATCAGCCGATCACTCAACTCAAATGCCGTCCAGGGCACGAATTGCACAAATCGGCCCTCCGGTACGAGCGCCTCCCATTTGGCCTTTCTAGCTGTCCAGTTATCCCAGCCAGTTTTACCGTTGACTTGCTTACCAGTCCTGTCGGTCAAGTCACATGGCAAGGCCACTACGTACTCTGTCAGATTGGGATGAGTCTTAAGCGCCTGCTGCACAGAGTCATCCAAGTTGGCCCAGTTGATCTCGCTCGACTTTAGATAGTATTTGGCTTGATAGCCAATCTCAGAACCGCCTGGAAGCACCCAATAGGCTTCAATCCCACCATCCCCACCTGAACCGTGCACTCGTCTGAACTCAGCGCCAGCGGCCTGAGGCTCACGCCGAGCTAACTGGCAAACGAGTTCCTCAAAGGCCAGATGCTTACCTGAGTCCTTGCCCCTGATGCGTGCGTAGTCCATGGATGTGTCCGTTACGAAAGCCGATTATGGTGATGGCAGATCGCCTAGGACGAGTGTATCCGTTTTGGATTGTGGTGGGGGAAAGCTGTTTTGATCACAAAAGAATTCGATGGGGATTTTTTAGAGTCAAGCTGGGCGAGAGGCGAACGGTAGTTCACCTTGAAGGGGGAGATATTGAGTTTTACACGAAATAAAAAGCCTAGCTGGGGAGCTAGGCTTTATGGGGAACAGCAACTTAACTAGCGACTACCTGCAGCGACCTGGAGGTGCTGTGAGGTATCAATAGTCGTCAGCTGGCTCTTCCAGAGCTGCGAGATTGGCAGAGGTTTCAGTCTGAGGCTTAGACATCAACTTGTCGCGAATCATACCTTCCAGCTTGTCCATGGTAGGCTTGTTTTCCAGCAGCCACTTCATGGTATTGGCCTTACCTTGACCAATCTTGTTGCCTTCGAAGGAGTACCAGGCGCCAGACTTTTCAACGAAGTTATTGGAAACTGCCAGGTCAACGATCTCGCCGGCTTTGCTGATACCTTGGCCGTAAACGATCTGGAACTCGGCTTGCCTGAATGGAGCAGCAACTTTGTTCTTGACCACTTTAACGCGGGTTTCGCTACCAACCACCTCGTCGCCTTCCTTGACCGCACCGGTACGGCGGATGTCCAGACGTACCGAAGCGTAGAACTTCAGGGCGTTACCACCGGTGGTGGTTTCCGGGCTGCCGAACATCACGCCGATCTTCATACGGATCTGGTTAATGAAGATACACATAGTGTTGGAGTTCTTCAGGTTACCAGTGATCTTCCTCATCGCCTGCGACATCATTCGGGCGGCAAGGCCAACATGGGAGTCCCCGATCTCACCTTCAATTTCAGCTTTCGGAACAAGAGCAGCTACGGAGTCGACGACAATAACGTTGACCGCACCCGAACGAGTCAGAATGTCTACGATCTCAAGTGCCTGTTCGCCAGTGTCAGGCTGCGAGCACAGAAGATCATCGATATTCACACCAAGTTTGGCGGCATAGATTGGATCAAGGGCGTGCTCAGCATCGACGAATGCACAGGTCAAACCTTGACGCTGAGCTTCAGCAATGACGGAAAGAGTCAGGGTAGTTTTACCGGAAGACTCTGGGCCGTAGATTTCAACAATACGACCACGCGGCAGACCGCCCACGCCCAGAGCGATGTCAAGGCCCAGAGAACCGGTCGAGACAACATCGATATCCATTGTGCGGTCGGAGCCGAGCCGCATGATGGCACCCTTACCAAACTGCTTCTCGATCTGAGAAAGAGCCATTTCCAACGCTTTGTTTTTTGCCTGATCCATTCTCGTCGACCACTCAAATTAGGATTAATCGAATATTGCTGATTAGCTTAGGGCGTATCCCTTGTGAGGGAAGGGATACCTCCTAAGTGAACCAAAACTATGCTGCGATTCCGAATACTGCATACTGGAGGCCCACGTGCATGTCGCCCATTTCACCTTCGATTTCAGCCTTCGGCACCAATGCCGCCACGGAGTCGACGATGATCACGTCAACCGCGTTGGAACGCACCAGCATGTCGGTGATTTCCAGGGCTTGTTCGCCGGTGTCCGGCTGGGAAACCAGCAGGTCGTCGACGTTGACACCCAGTTTGCCGGCGTATTCCGGGTCCAGGGCGTGTTCAGCGTCGACGAAGGCGCAGGTCGCGCCGGCTTTCTGGGCCTGGGCGATCACGGACAGGGTCAGCGTGGTTTTACCGGAGGATTCAGGACCGTAGATTTCAACAATACGACCTTTTGGCAAGCCGCCGATGCCAAGCGCGATGTCCAGGCCCAGGGAGCCGGTGGAGATGGAAGGAATAGCCTGGCGGTCCTGATCGCCCATACGCATTACGGCACCCTTGCCGAATTGACGTTCGATCTGACCCAAGGCCGCAGCCAAGGCTTTCTTCTTGTTGTCGTCCATTAAAGTCCTCACGTAATCAATAAGGCCTGGCGGCCAACACCTGTATAAGTAGCCAGTATTATTCCACAGCGATCAGGGATCGCCTACCCCTGATTTGAGATTTCTGCGGTGGCATGTTGTAACAGCCCGTCTAGCGCGGCCTTCACCGTTTGTCGGCGGACCTCGTCGCGGTTGCCCGGAAAGAATCGCTGCTCACTAAATACCGCCTCGCCAACGCCCCAGGCGAGCCACACGGTGCCCACCGGCTTGGTCGGCGAGCCCCCGTCCGGCCCGGCCACGCCGCTGACCGCCACGGCAAAGCGCGCCAGGCTTTGTCGCTGGGCGCCCCGCACCATGGCCTCCACCACCTCGCGACTGACCGCACCGACTTTTTCGAACAGCTCGCCGGGCACACCCAACTGCTGGGTCTTCTGGCGATTGGAATACGTGACGAAACCGGCCTCGAACCAGGCCGAACTCCCCGGTATCCGGGTGATCGCCTCGGCAATTCCGCCACCGGTGCAGGACTCGGCGGTGGTGACATGGGCATTGAGCAATTGCAAGCGCCTGCCCAGTTCAGCGGCCAACTCGGTAATGTCGTCCATGATGCTCTCCTGATTCGACGCGACTGGCGCCTACCGTACACGAGCATTCGAAGCATGCAAGGCTCGGCGGATTACTGGCGTAGGGCCCTCACATAGGCCTGGCAGGCCTGCAAGGCGATCAGTCCGCGGTCACCCTCGTCGGTGATGGCGATAATTCGTTGAGCATGCGCCGGGTCAAGTCGGGCGCGTGGGGCGCCATGATCCACGCCGCCGGTGCGGGGGGCGGCAGGCACTGCACAACCGGCGGCAACATCGTCGGCGTCGAGGAGGACTGACAGCCGGACATCGGCAGTAGCAAGGCGATCGCGCAGGCGATCCTGGTCACGTTGGGCATCGCTCAGGGCTCGGTAATGGGTTTGTTCACTGCTGGAGAGTTGTTTTTCCAGGACCAGGCGTTTGTCCTGCTCGACCTTCTGCTGCACCGCAGCCGCCTGGGTGATTTGATTCAGGGTTTCGGCCTGGGCCTGTGCGAGCCGGGCCATTTGCTGAGCGTAACGCCAGTCCTGGAACCGCCACGCAAGCAGCGCCGGACCGCCGGCCAGCAGCCCGAGCAACACGACAACGCCCACGGCACGTGACGAAAAAGGCATCATGCCGAAGGTTGGCATAACACCGCCTTCGCCCGCGCCCAGAGTTGCAGGCGATCCTCCAAGCCGTTCAAGCCGCCGTTGATACGGCGGGTGATGCTGTTGAACTGGTCACGGTCGGCCAGTTCGTTCAAGCCACCCTGCTCCCAGAACCAGGCGGCAGACTCGGTGGCCCATTGCGGTTGCTCCAGCAGCTGCGGCAACGCCAGCAGGCGTTCGTCACCGAACAACCCCTGACTGCAACGCAGGTAATTGTCGCGGCCGGTAATCTGGATCAATCCCCGACCGCGATACCTTTGGCCGTCACCGTCGGCCTCGGGCGAGTTGCCCAGGCGAACGGCCAAGGTTCCGGTGTCGTATTTGCTCAGGTATTGCTCGCTGCCCAACTCCCGCACATAGCGCAATTGCCCGGACTCATGACCGACCTGGGCGAGGAATGCAGCCATGCGCTTGGGTGTGTCGATGCGATGGCGCGACATGGCGGTGTTCAACGCAGGAATAAAAACGCCCGCTTGGGCGCGGGCGTTGGGCATGATGTTGATGAGTTGCTGTTGGGTAAGGTCCATGTTCAGGTCATCGCAGGTACATGATCAAAGCTGTCCGACCAGCCAGGGCGGCGTGACCGGACGATATTCAATGGTTGGAAAATGCTCATCTTGGGGCCAGTCCCTCAGCGCCCGGCGATAAGCCTGGAGTTGCGTGTACTGCGTCTGATCCAGCGTCGTACCGCCGCCGTCGTCCATTTCGTCGCGATCCCTTGCGATGAGGCGGTCGGTTGCTGTGAGCTGGGCGTTACGCCACGCATATTCGTTTTCCGATGCATGGGCCTGTGTCAGAGCGGGAGGATCGACGAGAATCGGATAACCATTGTCGGGGTTGGCTGCAACACGCTTGGGCGAAACTGCGAGTTGCTGAAGAAGCGAGAGCCAGTAAGCCTTGGGAATTTCAATCACATCACCGGGAATATCGGAATGATTGATGCTGGGAACATACGCTCCGCAAGTGCTTGGACTGAACAATAAGGTAAGTTCATTCATTTAATAACCCTTCGCAAAGTATGTAATGCCCCAACCTGCTCCCAGGTGTCCCAGATGGTCTCGGGCCTTCAGGCGCACGCCTTGCCGGGTTGCGGTTCCACCCACCATTATCACCGTGGCTATATCACCGCCTACATGGTTCGCGACAACCGACACAAAGGCGTTGGGAAATGAAATAGGAAAAGTAACGAACACTTCCCCATTGGCATCTGTTACGCCGTAACCCCACTGATCGATGTTTCCACTTGCGTACCTTTGGTAACCCGGATTGCCCAACTGGCCTGAAAACATTGAGGTGTATTTCAAAAGGACGGTGCCGCCTATCAACCGCCATTGATTGTCCAGTTTGACGAATTCCGCCGTTTCACCACGGCCCAACTCAATGGGGCCGAGCGCTGAGGACGAGGGCCCTAGCGTATCGGTAGGCGAGGCTGCCGATACGTTCACAACAGCCCCTACGTTGATCAATGTAAGTGTCGCCCCATGCAGGATTCCCGCTGTACTGGGCAGCGTGACGTTGATTGCCGTAGTGCTGGCAAAACTGACGGCTGCGCCAATATGGGTTTGTGTCAGCGCCGTACTGACCGCATAAGCAAAAAAGCCGGAATACTGAACGCCACTGCGTTTTACAAACTCCGTGGTAGCCACGGATCTATCATTATCAAACTGGGGAGCGGTGGTGAATAATCCGCTGCTACGCAAAGCCGTCAACAGCTGGTTATCCAATTGTTCCGACGGCGTTAGTCCTGCTGCTTGAATGACACTCAGCAACTCCTGCGTCACACCATTGCCCCAACTGGCGGGAATCAGGGAGCCTGGCGTACCTGCCCTGGGATCTTCGTCCACGAACCTGCCGTTAGACAAACCCGCACTGGGTATGCTTTTTGGGTAATCCAATTTTTATTTCCATATTGGCCGGCGATCAAAATGAAGGCGATATAGAGCCTCACCGTTAATGCGCAGTGGCACGATAAATTAAGAAAGTTTTGATGTTCTGCCGTGGGTTGCTTAAGCGGCCGGCTCGGGCATGACAGGCCAGATGATATCGGTAGGAAAACCGGCCTGATGCTGGATGCGATTCAATTCAACGCTATAGAGTTTCCACTCCATGAGCGCCAGTTGTTCCTGGTCGCTGGCGTCGCCGATGTCTTCGGCGTATTGCAAAGGAGCAATCCTTTGAACGGCCTCACGCAGTAATTTATCGCGTTTTGCCAAGGCTTCCCGTTTGAGATCAGCCCGCTGTTGCGCCTCATCAAATACCCACATATTCTCTCGCCACACATGGTAACTACCCGGCCAGGGTTCGGCTGTGTAGGTATCTGGCAACTCACCGAACTCGGTCCACTCCAGAAGAGCGCCGTTGTCCTTGCGATACACCAAGCCACGCCAGTCCACCATTTCTCTCGGAACTCCGTTCACCATGACCCAGGAATGATGCTCTTGGGCCGGGGGTAGTTCAAAGGAAAGTTGAATGCCGTTGCCGGGGATCTGAATGCCCATCCCAGGGGTCACGGAAAGCTCTACCGGCCCCGATAGCACACCGGCTGCGTCAAACAGATAAATAAACATGGTCACCTCAGATCAATTTGATTCGGGCGGGATAGGCGATATTCCTGGGACGGGTTTCAGTGCCGAAACTCCCGATATTGCCTACCATCTCCGGGCCGGAAAAGAACAATGGATTGGGATAAGTCGTACCGACTATCCCTGTTGCAGGCGCGGCATTGACGTCACGG
Organism: Pseudomonas frederiksbergensis; assembly: GCF_000802155.2. Lineage (GTDB taxonomy): Bacteria > Pseudomonadota > Gammaproteobacteria > Pseudomonadales > Pseudomonadaceae > Aquipseudomonas > Aquipseudomonas frederiksbergensis_A. Next base: position 32,311 of record NZ_JQGJ02000029.1, on the reverse strand, counting down.
GTGACGTCCCAAGACGCATCAGCAATAGCAGGACCAGGGCGGTTAGCACTGCCCGAGCTGGTGGGCAAATAATGGTTGTGGCTTTCAAGGGCATACATCTGTCTGCTGCCCGCCGAACGGTCAATATCTACGCCTCGGGCTTCGTCCAACACGCGCAAGAACTCGCCGCGAATATCAGGAATCCGGAACGTGGTGGCGCCATCACCGCTCGTCCACGCGCCTTCATTTCCCGACCTGCTGGCTTCGTTCACTAACGCACCGGACAATTGCGCGTAATCCCACAACCACGGCCAATCACTACGCACCAGCAAATTTCCATTCAGCACCGCATACCCACCGGGAATGACCTGACGCGTGCACTCAAAGGAAATACGCCCCAAGGCCGTCGCATCGAACCGCCCCACCGGCCACCAAACCCCAGCTTCATCACTGCGCAGATGCCACCAGTCACCCCCGCCCATCAGCACCAGAAACGGATAGCCATTGGCCGCCAAATGGGTATGAAAGCGAATTCTGTCGCTACCGGAGGCCCGTACTGTCAAACGGTTACCGCTGTTATCCACACGCCGCACAATCACATCACGAATGCCAAGTGCCGCATTGGCCGCAGGAAGCGTCACTGTGTTCGCACCAGCACTGGCATCAATCAGCACAAGCCCCAGCTCGTCGGGCGCCAACGATTTAGAAGCCGTTAACCGCGTCACCACCGACCGCATCGGGCTGCTACGCCCGAGAATAGCCTGCAACGCCTTGATCAACTGGCCGGTGTCCGCTTCAGACGGTGTGATGCCAGCGGCGGAGATCACGCCCAGGATCTCCTGGGTGACGCTATTGCCCCAGACCGCCGGAATCAGCGATCCGGGCGTGCCCGCCAGCGGATTTTCATCCACGAACCGCCCGTTCACCAGCCCGACGCTGGGAACACTTTTCGGATAATCCATGTTTTGTTTCTCTCTATGAGACTGTGCTTAAATCTGAAGGGGAAATGCTCGGATGGTCGCAAGCACATCATCAGCGACTTGAGCCGCAAGATCGGCCTTGCCCTTGGCCATGTGCGCACGAATCTGTGCCTTGGCTTTAAGGCGCAGCTCGCGAAGCGCCACCAGGTTCGCGTCGAATTCAGCGGCCTTGGCGAGGATTTGATCCGCCGCCTGCCTAGCTGTACGCCCTTTGACGATCCAAGCGGAAACCGACAACGGCACCGCTTTTTTCGGGTAGCCCTGGTCCTTGAAGGCCTGCGCCTCCAGGGCGGCTTGTTGGTACTCCAAGGCACGCAGGGGATCACCGGCCAACGTGCGACGGGCATGGTCGGCAGCGGCATCTACCCTGGTGCACAGGCGTTCGGCTTCCTGATGCAACTGCTCGGCAGCATTCTCTTCGCAAAGCACCCAGGTATCGTCCATCCAGATATGAGCGGAGGAAGGCGCAGGCGGACGAAGTCCATCTTCGTACTGGTGCAGCTCTTGAATGACTTTCATCGGATCAGCTCCCAGGACAGGTGGACATTGACTGCGTTGGTAAAATTGATGCCGATGCCGACGCTGTAATCGGTCAACGCCTGGTGCTCTTTGATCCCCATGCTCAATAGCAATTCGTCGCTCTCGGCATTGGTTGCGCCCAGCGTGTGCTCGGCCTGGTATGACTGCCAAAGCGAACGCAGTTGTGTGTGGTCAAAACTGGCCGTGACCGTGGAAACTGTTACATCATTGACAACGTTACTGGAGAACAGCATGCAAGTTCCCAATATCGCAGCTTCGGGGTTTGCCCACCCCACGGCATTGTTGGCAGGAGTTGACGCGGCGGGCGTCAGACAAGTGTAGTTGCCTCCAACCCATCCGGTTTTAACAAAGATTAGCGAAGTCACAGTGTTCGAAACAGGCGTCGGATTACCCGCTACCAGCCGCGCCGCACGCGCATGTGGATCCAGCGGCAGATAAACCACCCCCGTTCCATTCACCGTTTGCGTCCAGCTCAACTGAGCACGGTTATAGATCGTACGAATCGTCGGCAACGAGCCCGGCGCCCCAGTTATTACCCAGGCCAGGCACATATCCAGCGGCGTGGACGCAAACCCGCCACCGGATGCACCGTTGACGGTGCCCTTCATGGACTCCGGTGCCGGGTCATACAAACTTCCACGCTGCATATAGAACGTCAGCGCATCACCGATCACCTGCGCTCTTAGAAAATAGCTGGCGCTGGGCAACAAATCGGCGCTGCTCCAAGCCGTCGTCATGAAGGTTCGTGATCGGCCCAAGCGTCCGCTCACCACCTCTTGCCCGATACTGATATATACGCCCGCCGGAATCGAGACACGCCCGCCGCTGGTTGAGAGCGCCGTTGGTGTGACGGCCATACGCGCGTCGGGTGTGGCAATCGTTGGCAGCGGCAACGCTGCGATCGGCAGCGCCAGATCCTGGTTCCAGCCCTTGGCGGTGACCGACTGGATCGCCGCGAGCAATTGATCATTTCTGGTTTCATCTGGCGTCAGGTCTCCCGCCTTGATGACGTTCACGATCTCCTGCGTCACCCCATTTCCCCAATCCGCCGGAATCAAAGATCCCGGCGTCCCGGTCAATGGGTTTTCATCAACGAACTTCCCATTCACCAACCCGGCGCTGGGCACACTCTTTGGATAATCCATCCGTCTACTCCCTAGTCATAATTGATGTGGACCTTGGTATGCGCCGGTGCACTGCGGTGGATCAGGCATTCCAAGGCCGAGCCAGGGTTGACGCCAAACCGTTCGCCCCAGTAGCTGGCGCCAAAGCGCCGACCCAGCAGTAGGCGGCCGCCGGTGTTGAGGGTCCACATGAATTGCGCCTGCCAAGTGCCGAAATGCGCCTCGCCGAAACGTGCGCGGCCCATGCGGGGCGCCTTGAGTTCGGTGATTGTTGCGTTGGGATAACCCTGGCTCTTGGCGATTTCCACGTAATAGGCAATGGCCTGGCTGCCCACCGCCAACAACCGCCGACGCACCGCCAGGCGACGATCGTCATACAGCGGCGTAGCGCCAAGACACGGATCCGGCAGATTCATCACCCGCTCCCAGTCCGGCACCAGCTCACTCACCCCCGCCGGGTCCATTTCGTTGAGCAAGTCGGCGGCTCGGGCGTCGAGGCGGGCCAGTTCCTGGGCGATGCCTTGCAGCACTTCGTCCAGTTCCGGCACGCGCTCGGGGTCCCAGGCCGGGCCGCTGGGCAGCAGGCTGCGCAGTTGGGCCTGGTACTGTTCGGCGGTTCTTATGCCAGCCATGTGCAGCCTCCGAACGTCAGCAACTGGTTGCTGGCGGCAACGACGTCGGCGACCGGCGCGCTGAGTTTGTGGTCGGTTTCGCCAGTGGCGCTGCTGATGGCTTCGGCGATATGACTCAGCAACAGCGTTTCGCCGAGGCCGGCTTCGCGGTTATGCAAGTCACGCAGTTGGGCTTCGATGGCGGCCCGCACGGCGCTGGTGTCAGGGGTGATGCGCAGGCGGTAGTTCACCGGCACTTGCGTTGGCGCCAGCACATGGAGCTCGGCGGTCACCGGACGCAAGGGCTCGATATAGGCCCGCACCTCTTTCAGTTGCTCGGCGTTGGGAATCGGTTGCGGATCGTCGTCGCGCATCACGAACAGGCCGACGGTGCCCGGCCCCAGGTAGCTGCCACGGCACCAGGCGCGGGTGATGCCCGGGCATTCCAGGGCCCAGGTTTCATAGTCCTGGGCCGAACCGCCATGGGGAATGACGCGATAGGAACGGATCACCCTGGCCCGCAGGGATTCAAGACTTTCCCGGGCAACACCGCCGGTCAACCCTGGCGCCAGCACGGTGAAGCTGCTGCCGATGCCCAGCAACGGCTGCACGGGCGTCAACACCAGGCCGGCATCGGCATTGCCCACGCTACCGGCGTCCAGGGCCGCGATGTCGGCGGTGTTCAGGCCAGCGCTGGTGGTGCGGGCGGTGGTCACTTTATACGTACGGCCATCGCTCGATTGCAGCAGCGTGTCGACGTCCAGCACTCTGCCTGCCGTAGCGGTGAAGCTGACACTGCCCGTGGCCACCTGGGCGGCCTTGCGCGCCTGGTTCAGGCGCAGGGCGGCGATGCGTTCCAGGGTGGACTTATCGGCCTTGTCCGGCAGGATCTGCTCGGCGATCCAATCCAGGTAGCCATACAGGCCATAGGCAGCGCCGCCAAGGGTGCGGGCCAGCACTTGGGCATCGGACTGGCGCAGCGAATCGCTGGCCAGGTCGCTTTGGGCGCGTTTGATCAGCACCGGCAGCGAAGGGGTTTCAAACGGCATAGGTCACCTGCCAACTGTGGTCGGGGTTGATGTCCAGGCGCTCGCCGTCAGCCAGGGTCAGGACCGTGCGCAGGTTCAGGCGCTGGGCGTCGAGGCGTTCGCTGATGATGTCGATAGCGCTGCAATGCCCGTCGTCGATCAGCCATTGCAGGGCTTCGTGGGCGTAGAACTCAGCGTCGAGTTGGGTCTGGCGGGTCAACTTGACCCTTCGCAACAGCCACAGTCGCGAGCCGATGCGGTCGTCGGCAACGGTGGGAAAGGTGTCGCCCCACCAGCCGAAACGCTCCTCGTCATCGACGGCATCGTCATCAGCGGCGCGGCGCCAAGTGAACAGGCTGATCAGCACCGAACGGGTCAGCGCGGCGTGCAGGTTCTGGCTGATGAACATCATTGGCCTCCCGCCGGCGCGCCGGTCTGGCCGGTGCCGGCCTGTACGCCGACATGCACGTGTTTGATCTGGCTGATCCCGCCGGCGACCTGATCGCCCTGGGAGACGATCTTGCCGGTGTGGTTGATGACCGGGCTGTCGATGTTCACCGAGCTGCTGGCGCGGATGTTCAGGGTGGCGGTCTGGATGTCGATGACCCGGCCGCGCTTGAAATGGAGTTTGTCGCCTTCATCGGTGTAGAGGGCCACTTCGCCCGGGGCCAGGGCCTGGAGACGGAAGCGGCGGTCGGCGACCACCAGGACCACGGCATGGGAACGATCGCCCCCCAGGAACGTGGCGATGCCTTCGGCGCCGGCCAGTGGGTTGCTGGTGAAACCGTAGGGTTCGAAGTGCTCCATGTCGTCGTTCACTTCGCCGGCGGTGAGGCGCATTTGCAGCGATTGCAACTTGGTGGCCGAGTGGGCGAGCACGACAGTGCCGCGCGCCAGGAGGCGGGTCAGTAGGCTCATTGGGGTTTTCCTTCGGAATCAGGTTTAACAGCAGGACACGGTGAACGCAGGCTCACGCCTTCGGCGGCACCGGGTTCGCGTCGAACGTATGGGGCGGCGCAACTTGCAGGGTGGTGACGGAGCCTTGTGCCGACAGTGAGTAGGTCACTTTGGAAATCAGCATGTCGCCATCGAACCCCAATACCGGATCGATCACTCGCACCAAGGTGTTGTGCCGCCACAAATCGCCGTTGGCCTGGCGCCAGCCTTGCACGCGATAGGTGGTGGCCAGGGCCCTGCCGCTGCGGATGGCGCTTTCCCAATCGGCCCGTTGCTGGGCGAGTTCGAAGGTCAATTGCGCTGCTTCGCTGATCACCGTGACCCGCTTGCGCTTGAAGCCCAGATCGGTAGCGGTGCCCGCGACTTCGCTCACCGCCGCCCCGCTCTGCTCGTCGTTGCCCTTGTGCTGGCCGATGACTCGGTATTCGGAGAACACCTGGCTGTAATCCATCGGTGCGTTGCCCGACAGGATGTTCTTGCCCAACTCCAACACATCACTGGCCCGACCACCGCTGCCGGGCTTGGCCAACAGCACACGCCCTTGGGCATCGTCGGTGGAGAACACGCGGAACAACGTCAGCAATCGGTCGATGGACTGAAAGACCGTTTCCCCCGGCACGATACTGTGTTCGCTCAGCCGCGCGGTTTCGGGGATCTCACTGACCACACCCACGCCATATTGCGCCGCCAAGGCCTGGACGATGCTCAGCAGCGTTTGCCCGCGCCATTGGCTCGGGCGATTGATGGCCGCGCAGTCCACCAGGTCCTGGGTTTTCGAGCCACCTTCAATGCTCAGGCTGATCTGCCGGCCGTCATAGCTGACCGGTGCCTTGAACACATAGCCGCTGAGGACCAGGTCGGCACCGATGCGCACCTGGCATTCATCGCCCGGACGGATCGGCACCGCTTGGGTCTGCCCCGGCCACTGCCAGGTGATGTCCAGTTTGAAGGTGCGGAATTGGCGCTCCAGGTCCGCACTGATTTCCACGCTTTTCCAGCCGCCGTAATCCAGCCCGCCGACAGTCAGCGAGACGGCATTATCGAGCTCATCCATGGTTTATTCCCCCGAGACTTTCAGGTCATTGGGCGGCAGGAAACCAGGATGGGCGACGCCGTTACGCTGGGTCACTTCGGTCACTCGCGTGGCATCGGCGAATTGCTGATAGGCCACCACCAACGCCGGCAGGCTTTGCTTGAACGACAGGCTGATCAGCCTCACGCCCGAAGACGCCACCGCCGTCAGGTGCGCGGCCATTTGCTGACGCAGGTTGTTCATCGCCTGGTAGTGCTCCGGGTCAGCCTTGAGCGAGGCTTGCCAGATCGCATCGTTCAAGGCATCGCGCAGCGCCAGTACGTCGTCGGCGACCGGAACGTCCCGGCGCTGGACCGGTTGCACGGCCTGCTGCGCCACTGAAGGCGTGGCGCCCAACTTGACCGCGGGCGCCGCCACCGGCATCGCCGCAATCCATTGCGCGGCCTGCACCAGCAAGGTGTCCTGCACCAGGTTGGCGACGGCCTGGGCCGCCGCCGTGGTGTCCTTGCCGGTGGTCAGTTTGGGCGCGTCGGACTTGCCAATGGCCTCCACCTGTTGCGACACGCTGGCAATCACGCCGCGATAGCCGTCACGGGCAAAGTCCTTCAGTTCGCGGATGTCGCCCAGCAACCCCTTGAACTCGGCCACCACTTCCTTGGGCAATTCTTTCACCGCCTTGACCAGATCGCTGAGTTGCCGATAGGTCTCGATCAGCGGCTTGAGCTCCTGCTCGATCACGCCGTAGATGTCCTTGAGGCTGTTGCGCAGGTCCGCAATGCCGATCCGCGCGGCCTTGATCAAGGTCATGGCGTCTTCGAAGCGTCGCACGGCCGACCCCAGGAAGCTGTCGGCCGAGACCAGCAACAACTTCTGGCTATTGATCGTGGCCGAGGGAAAAGGCAGCGGTTGGTCGGGGTAGAACTTCAGGGCGAACGTCACCAGCCCGCCGTCCTGGCGGGTCTGGGTCATGTCGCACTCGCCGACCTTGACCTGCAGGCGTCCCAGCCACGGGTGCACCAGCTCGCCGCTGCCCTGCTCCAAGGCCTTGAGCAGCTTGTCGCGCTGCTCCAGGCAATCGGGGCCGACGATGAACGCGGTCAGCTCATGAATCTTCGCCTGCTGGCCGAGCCCTTCGAAAAAAGGCTGGTCGCGCTGTGGGTATTCATGCAGTTGGCCCTTGTGGCCAACCGGGGTTTTCGCCTGGTCGACCCAGAACCCGACGCCACGAAACGACGCCGGCAACAAACGATCACGCCAGCTCATTGGAGCCTCCTGTGGAAAGTGAGCGATAGCCGATGCGCGAACTCGCCGCCAGGGCCGGTTGATTGGTCTGCGGGGGATCGGCGCGCAACCCGGCCGGCGCGTTTTCGAAGCGCACGGTCAGGCCGCCTTCGAGTTGCGTGCGGTTGTTGGCGGCGCTTTGTTGCACCAGATGGCTGGAAGTTTGCGGCAACGCCCCAGGTGCCAATGACGTTTTCACAGGAGCCAGGCTCGAAGGCTGGTCGCCGGCCCCGCCAAAAAACGCCGGCGCCAACTCGCCCTTGCCTTCGGCATTGGTGGCGCGTTGCGCCTCGGTCAGTCCTTCGACCTTGCCAGTAAACGAGGTGATCATTTCGCCAAAGCCGCCGTTGAAAAACGCCTTGATCGGCGCGATCACCGCCTGCAACTCGTTCCACCACTGGCTGAACCACTCGCCCACCGGCCCCCATTGTCGAGTCAGGCCCTCGATGGGCGACCAGTCGAACAGACCGCTGAACACCGCCAGCATGATCGACACCTGGTTGCGGATGCCTTCCCAGATCCCGGCGAAGACCTCGCCGATCGTGCCCCAGTTGGCCATGATCAATCCCAGCGGCGTCCAGTCGAACAGGCCTTTAAGGGCGTCCATCACCGGCACGGTCAAGGCTTTGAGCAGATCCCAGATCGCCGCGAACAAGCCGGTCAGGGGCGCCCAATTGGCAACAATCAAACCCAAGGGTGACCAGGCGAACAGCGTCTGCATGAAACCGATGACCGGCGTTGCCGCCGCCACGATCACATTCCAGAGCGCGCCGAAAAAACCGCTGATCGGCCCCCAATTGCTGATCACCTGCCCCATCGGGGTGTAGGCGAACATCGTCTTGAAGAACTCGACCATCGGCAGCACGATCGGCGCGAGCCGTTGCCAGAGCCCGGCAAAAAACGCCGAGATCGGCGTCCAGTGGGCGATGATCATCCCTGCCGCCAAGGCGATGCCCATGGCAATCAAGCTGATGGGGTTCATCTTCATGGCCAGGCTGACCACTTCCATGGCCTGGCTCGCGCCGCTGACCGCGGTCTGGATCGCGTTGAACGCGACAACGCCCGTCGCCAGGCCCTGGACCAGTTGAGGGTTGTCCTGCAGCACCTGGGCCACGCTGCTGACCATCGGTTGCAAGGCGACCGCCACCGTGTTCACCGCAGGCCCCAGCGCCGAACCGAATTGCACCGACACGTTGCTGATGGAAGTCTTCAATCCATCCAGGCTTTGTGCCGCCACACGAGGCGCTTCGGGCGCCTGCAGGGCGCTGGCCGCCGCGTTCACCGCGCCGACTTCACCCTTGAAGGCCAGCGCCGACTTGAGCCCGTCCATGAACGGTTGGGCCAGGCCGCCGCTGGGCAGCAGCGCGGAAATGTCCTGGCTGCCCAACCCCGTGGCATCGAGGTTCTGCTTGAAACCCGCGACCTTCGCACGAAGGCTCGCGAGCTTGGGTGACAGCTCATCGATGCCCGTCAGCAGCACTGCTTTTTTCTCTACCTTTTCTGTGTCTGCCATCACTGCACCTGCTGCATCGCATTGATCCGTTGCGCGTGCTCCAAGGATTCCCGGAGCACGTCCAGTGGCCTGGCCATCATCTGTTCGGGGTCAACCTTCCAGAACCAGGCCAGGTCATAGGCGGCGGCGATCAGGTCGCCGATGGCCGCGACGCCGCACTCATGAAAAAACTCGCGACGGCCCAGCTCAAGGCATTGAGGTCAGCCAGGTCCAACTGGTTGACCGACGACGGCGGGATACCGGCGCACACCGCGATGTATTTGGCCGCGACGTCCATGTCCAGGCTCACCTCCTCGCTCTTGTCGATCTTGTACGGCAGCGCCTTGATCGCCCGGACTTCCTGCACCGTCGGACGGCGCAGGGTCAGCTCGCTCAACGGCTCGCCGTGGGCCTCGATGGCCACCCTCAAGGTCACGACGTCAGTCATTGCCAGGTCCCCTTGATGCCTTCGAATTTCAGCTCGATGGTGGCGTCGTCGCCCTTGGATACCGGTTCTTCCACCAGGTAGGCGCCGGCCAGCACGTAGACCTTGCCGTTGTTGAATTCGCAGGTGACGGTCATGTCGGTGCCAGCCACCAGTTGCTTGAGCGGGAAGTCCGCGGTGTGCAGTGCCGTCACCTTGAACGACGGGGCGATGTCGGTTTCCTTGTAGAAACCCGGTACGACGGTTTCGCGTTTGGTGAACATCAGTGGCGCTTCGCAGCCGCCATTGATGGTCAGTTGAGCGCCGTCCACTTTGACGTAGCAGGTGCCCGCAATCAGTTGACCCATGGTGTTTCTCCCTTCAAATAAAAAAGCCCACGCGAGGTGGGCTGAATCAAGCAATTGAGCATCACTGTCAGGCAGCGGCGTCGTATTGCAGGCGGAATTGGTTGAGCAGCGCGAACACCCGCAGGCCGTTGATGTAGTCAGGCGGGAACAGCACATTGATCCGGCTCGGATCCTGGCTGTCACGCTCGACGATCAGGTGCTCGGCGAACAGCTCGGCGTTTTCCACATGGCCTTCCAGTTCGAGCTTGGCGTATTGCGCGATCAACTCGCCGCGGATGGTGCTCGGGGTCACGATGGGCTGGCCGGCGCCGAAACGGGTACCGTCCGAGGCCAGTTTGTGGCGACCGTACTTGCTGGTAATCACGCTTTGCAGGCGGCGAACAATGAATGCCGACTGGTGCATGGTTTCACTGTCCAGGTAGGAGTTGTCAGCCTGGCCGAAAGCATTTTTCTGGTACGTGGTGATGGAACGCTGGATGCGCACGTAGCCGCCTTCGTAATAGGCCGTGGCGATGCCGTAGTTGAGCAGCGACTGACGCTCGGTCAGGGTGAAGCGCTCGCTGGCCGGCGCCGGGTCCAGGCCTGGCAGGCTGCCGCTTTGGGTTGGACGGCTGGCGTCGGCAGAGATGAATACCGCAGTGCGAGCCGCCAAAGCAGCGGCCTGTACCCAGAACGGTTGCGGGACGCCCATTTCCAGCGCCTGGATGGTCATGTGCTGGTCGTTGCGCGCCTGACCTGCGGCGACCAGGGTGCCGAGGGTGCCGCGCTTGGCGCTGTAGACATGACCAAACAACTGCTTGGCCCAGGACCAGCGGCCGGTGCTGTCGTCCATGACCGCTTGCCAGGTGTTGAGGCTCGATACATCGGACCAGGGCATGGCGATGAACTCGAACGGCTCATCGCCCAGGGCCGCGACTGCAGCGGTCTGGTCCGGCACACCGGCGCCGCCGGTCATCGCGGTGATGGCGGTGGTCAGCCCCGCCGGGGTGTCTTCGCCATTGCTCTTGCCCAGGCGATTGAACTGCAGGCTGATGTCGTTGCCGCTGTCGCCGGTCCATTTGGCGCTGAGGGTCACGACGCCTTCGGCGGCCGCGGCAGTCACCGGCAGATCGGCGGCGGCATTGATTTTCAACGCCAGCGCAGTGGCGGCCTGGGCCGCCGTGGCGCCGTTGACGATAGCCGCCTGGACACGCACACCGCCGACGTACAAGTTGAGCACGCCGCTTTGTGTCGCGGCGCCGGTGAGGGTCAGCACGCCCTTGGCGATCGAACCCTCGACATTGTGCAGTGGCAGGCACCAGATATCCCCGAGCGGGTCGGTCTTGCGCCAGGTGTCGTACATCGCGGCGAGCATCGAGCCCTGCCCGCCGATGCTCTTGGCCAGCGCGACGCTGGACACCAGCACCAGCTTGCCGACCTCGGCCGGCGCAACGTTGTCGTTGACCTGGGCGACGATCAACCGGCGCATGGCCGATGACGCGCTATTGGCGGCCGAGTTGTCCATTTCGGCGTAGAACAGCGGAACACGAATGTCCGCGGGAATGTTGCTGAATCCGATCGCCATTATTTGGCTCCCTGTGGTTTTGCCGCTTTCACGGTTTTGGTAGTGATATCGCCATCGGCCAGACGTCGACGCCACCAGGCGTTGTCCGGCACTTCACGGCCTTCGAGGGGCAACAGATCGCCCGCTTCCGGGTCCGGTACGGCACGGCCCGGGGCCGGCAGCACGGTGATGCGTTTGCTCATGGGGTTACGTCTCCAGAGAAAGTCAGTTCCACGCGCCCGTCGGGGCCGGGATGTTTCAGGTTGGGGTCCGCCGGATCGATGGCATCGACCCGCACGGTGGCCCCGGTAAAGGACGACAAGCCGTCCAGTTCACGCTCGTGCCAGCTTTCGGCAGGCTGGCTCGCCAGGTTGCGGCCCAGCTGGAACTCGGCGAAAAAGCGCAGCCGGTACGACACACGGCTGCTGTTGATGGAAACCAGTTCGCTGCCGTCGTACTCGACGCCGGTGTACTCAGCGCCCGGCTTGAACCCCACCAGCGCCCGCCACAGTTCGGCCCGCAGGTCGTGCAACAGATCCAGCGCTTTTGTCGCGTCAGTGGCGTCAAGCACCAGCACCGCATCGAAGCGATCACGCACCGCTTGCAGCGTGACGTTTTGCGCCGCGTTCTTGCCGGCGATGTCGGCGGTGGGCAGGACATAGGCGCAGGGGGTTTGCAGCGGGGCCTCGGCTTGCAGCGTGGCGAGGTCAAAGCCTGCGGCCACGCGATGGGCGAGCGTGGGGCATTGCTCACGCAGTTGCGTGAGGATCGGGGTGATCTTCATCGAGGGACTCCAGTATCTGAAGGTGCGAGCGAACCCCGTGGGAACGGGCTTGCTCGCGATGGCGGTGGGTCAGGCAGCAGAAATGTTGAATGGGATACCGCTATCGCGAGTTCCCACAGGGGGTAGGGTCAGGCCTTGGCGTCCAGGCAGGTCGCGTCGATGCTGCAGCGGTAGCTTTTTTCCCGGTCGCCGCTGGCGGTGACCTTGTCGATCGACCAGCGCCCGCGCATGAAATCCGGCCAGGTGGGGTCCAGCAGTACGATGCCCTCGGCGGACAACCCCGGATTGCCGGGGCATTCGATCTTCACTTTCAAGGCTTCGCGTAACATCCGGCGCACCTCGCCTTCACCGGCGGCGCGGGCTTCCTCTGCGCTCTGGAAGCGCTGGCGCAGGGTCTTGAACGGCGCGATTCCGCTCTCCTCGACCCGAAGCGTGCCCGCCGCCGCATCCCACCAAGTGGTCTTGCAACCGTCGTACTTTGCCCGCGCGGTTTCATCCAGCTTGGCCGAAATGAAAGCGTGATCACCCGGACGATTGTTCGTCGTCACTGACAGTTTCATCTCGGGCAGGACCTTGCCCGACAACGACTTCGCCTGACCGCGCCGGGCCAGTACATACAACTCGTTGACCGGTTTGGCGACGGCGTCATAACGGTGGGCAAGGCGCGTGAGGAAACCCATGTCGGTTTCGTTGGACTGGTCGACGTGCTCGATTCTGATCAGCGACAGGTCCGGCGCCACACGGGGCGAAAACCCGTGCCTGGAGGTCAGTTGACGAAACAGCGCCCCCAGAGTCGTCGGGCCATGGCTGACAGATCGGCGTTGCTTGAAGCCCGTCTGGTCCGCCGCGCTGAACGGCGCCGCCATGGCCACCAGAACGAGTTGCAGCGGAAACAGGAACGGCGTGCGCCGAGTGATGACGAACTCGCCTTTATCCACCAGTCCCGACTCCAGATAACCCACCCGCAGGCCGATTTTCCCGCCCAGGCTGGGCAACCCTTCGAGCCCGTCCAGGCTGATGGTGAGCGTCAGTTGATCGGACTCGATCCCCGCCGCGTCGACATGCTCCCACTTGAGCAGGCGCTCGTTGAGCAGCGCGGCATTCGCGCCATAAATTTCCACCGCAGGCGTAAAACCCAATGACATGTCGCCTCCTTAATCCCAGGCCGAAACCGGTGGGGTTGCCACGGGCTTGAGCTCCACTTCCGGCAAGACCACCCATATGCCCGCAGGCAATACCGGACCCCATTCAGCCAACCCCGGATTGAGCTGCCAGAGCGCCTCCTCGACGACGTCGTCACAACGCTCCAGCTCGCGATACAGCAGCAGATTCACCGAATCACCGGCGATACTTCGAACCCTACGCATTGGCGAACTCCGTCAAATCAACCACCCAACCGACCACCATCGCCGTGCCGTCATCAATGATTGCGGTCTGGGTTTCCGTGACATTATTGATCCGCCACAGACCCCAGTTGCGACCGATGCCGTCGACCAACGGCAACGGGACGCGCAGCGCCTGCAAAGCGCGCAACTCATCGAGGCGATCCATGGCGGTCGCGTACATCGATTTGCCGGTGATCGTCAGCCCTTGCAGGCCTTGGCCGATCTGGCTGGACTTGGGCTTGCTGGTGAGGATGTCGATGTTTTTCCAGCCGCCATCCGACGTGTGTACCAATTGGTGGTAAGCAAAATTTCTCGACAGGCCAAAGATGAAACTGCCGAGGGCCATTTGTTGACGCATCACGTACCTCCGTCGGTCAGGGCAGCGTCACTGCGCATGGCCAGTGTGTTGGGCATGGATGTCAGGCCGAACTGGCCACTGATCTGTTGCACGACCAGGTTCGCCAACTGACTTGCACTGGCCTGATCCTGGCCGTTGATGTAGATGTTGGCGGTCATGTTGTTCTGTTGAGTGGTGGTCTGGGCTGTGGTCTGGGCGCTGATCAAGTCTTGGGTCACCGCCTCTGGCGCCTTGAGCCGATCACTGGGCGACGCCAGTTGCTCGCCTAGCCATGAACCGGCCATACCGCCCACGAAACCGCCGATTGCGGTGCCGATTCCAGGCAGAAGGAACGACCCGATCGCCGCCCCAACGACCGTTCCGGTCATCTGGCCGACGGCACCTCCAACGGCCTTGTCGTCGCCGTCGCGCAATCCTTTGTAGGCATCGTATCCGGCACTGACCACCATTAGCGGTGCCGCTGCTTTGCTGACCAGGGGTTGGGCCTTGGCCACGGCCCCCATCAAACGGCTCGCCCTGCCGGCAGGCCTGGTCCTGGTCACGCGGGGCGCTCCTTTTTTGCCGCCCTTGCCCTTGCGGGTACCGTCACCAGCGTCGGCGATTACGTCCCCCACGCTTTCTGGCAGGCGAGCGGCGGTCTGGTCCAGGACCTTTTTGCCCACCCTCGAAAGCCCCTCCGACAACACAGCGTTGCCAAGCAGCGCCACCAGAGAGGCTACGGCCGCGACTGCAAGCGCAACGCCTGCTGCAGCCTTCGGCGACGCTTCTGCCAGCGAACTCAAACCGCCCGTCACTGTATCGAGGGAGGCCGTCAAACCGTCATCCACCGGCATCAGCGCATTGCCAACCGCCGAGGACAGGCGCGTCTGATTCGCCTGATGAGCGTTCCATCGTCCTTGTGACGTATCCCCAAGCGTTTCGGCGGCCTTGGCAACGGAGCCGTCGTACTTCGGCAACGCTCCGTCAGTGGTCCGCTCGGACACCAGCGCAAACGCTTTCTGCGTGTCTTGCGGTTTTTTCAGCAGCTCAAGGATCGCCGTGTTATCGCCAAACAGAATCTTGGCAAGCGACTGTTGTTCTTCGGCAGGTTTTTTCTTCAGAGCTTCAAGCACCAGGGTGATGGTTCCCGATGCGTCCGTACGCAAACCGTCGGCCACCATCGCCGAATTGAACCTGGGGTCCAGCTCGGTCCAGGCCTGACGCTGCTGCGGTGAAGCTGCATTCCCCTTGGCCAGCACCGTGGTGAATACGTTCAAAGCCTCACCGGCGCCTGCCTTGTCCACGCCGCTGTTCAGGAACGCTGCCGCGAGGGCCGCCACTTGCTGCGGGGTCATGCCCGCGGCGATGCCAGCCTCGCCACCGCGTTGTACGACCGAGCCGATATCGGCCGCTTTGACATTCAGGCCGCTGTTGCCAAGGTGATTGGTCGCATCCGCCAGGCCCAGGCTTTGTCCCCGGTCCAGATCCAGCGCTGTGCGCCAGGCCAGCAACATTTCGCTGGCAGCCTTGACATCAAGCCCGAACGCCGACGCCATGACCGCACTGTCGCGAGTGAAATTCAGCAACTCGTCCTGCTTCCTGGCTGGTTCGAGGCCACTGCCGATACCTGCTTTCGCCGCTACCTGTTCGACCTGCGCGAGTTGCACCGCTGTCGCCCCGCTGGGAGCCACCTGTTTTTCGCTGGCCATCTTCAGGTTGGCGATCGCCATGCCAGAGAGCTGGTCCTTGCTCAGTTTCGCCACCAGATTGAGCTCAACCATCGCCAACTCCAAGGCAATGGAAGACTTGCGTCGATCGGGTGGTGCGCTTTGTTCAACCTCGGCCTTTAGCTTGGATTTCGGCTCGCTGCTTGAAGCGGCCGTCGATCCGCTTGCCTTGAGCAACGACTGCTGCTGTGACAAGGCAACGTTCAGCAATGTCAGCGTTTCCCGCAATTTGACCTGTTCCGACACCAGCAGGCGGATGTCGAGACTGGCCGTGGTCAATGCCAGGTTCAGCCCCGATGTTTCGGATACGCTGCCTATGCTCGCCACGCCGGACAGCGAAAACGTATTGTCTGCCATCCTGTTCTACTCCTGTTTCACGCCAAGGCGAGTGATCGCGATGTCGTAGCGGCGCAAGGCCTTGCCGGCGTCCCACTCCAGGATTTCCGCCTCACTTACCGAGTAAATGAGCGGCACCACATCGAGGATCACTTCGATGTCGCGCTCCGAAAGAAGTCCGCCGGTTTGTTTAAAAAATCGTCGATGCGTACCTGCAACTGGGTCCAGTCGGGCACGCTTAAAAGATCGAGATCGGGAATCATCAGGCCGGTGCAATGGGCGGTGATGAACTCGGCGCGCTCCTTGGCCGTCTTCAGCTTTTTCATGGCCTTGGTCGCACGCAGCACCGGCATTTCCAGGGTCAACGAGGTCAGGCTGCGGCCCGCGACGTCGAGCGGTTGCAGCAGCTGCACCTGGTCAGGATCGGCCTGTGGGTCATCCAGAAAATACGACGCCGGGCGCGTGGACATTTCGTGCACGTACTGGGCAATGCTCACGTAGTCCGGGCGTTTGAGCTGGTCGAGTTCCTTGCCCGACAGGCCGGTGGCCAACTTGGCCAGCTCGAAGAACTGCTCGTCTTCGTCATCGCCAGCGCGAGCCAGGGCGTCTTTTTGCGCGGCGTAGAACAGCGGTTTGAGTGTGAGCTGCTCGATCTGCGAACCGTCGTCACCGGTGATCGGCGACAACAGTTCATGGGTAGGAGGTATCCAGGACATGAAATCAATTCCTTGGTGATTCAGCGGACAACCTGCGGGGAGCGAGCCTGCTCCCACAGGGGACTGCATCTGCCGGCTGGCAAAGGCTTAAGGCAGCAACACCGCACGACGGGCATCGCCAAGAATGTCGACGCCGTTGAGCACGAACTTCTGGGTGCGCACGTCGATGTCGATCACCGGCACGCCGTTTTCCAGGCGGTTGTAAGTGCGGCAGGACAGCTCAAGATTGGTCTTGGGCTTCTCGCCCATTTTCAGCGCGGTTTCCTCAAGGGATTTCAACTTGCCGCCCACCGTGTGGTAGGTGAACCAGGTATTGCCGTCCTGGTCCTGGCCGGCCTCGCGCACGTTCAGCAGAATGTCGTCACCAACACTCACGCCCAGCGCCAGCATGACTTCAGGGCCGAGACCTTGCAGGGTCAGCTTGGCCGTCAGCACCTTGCCGCCCTTGGCCATTTCCTCGCCAATGAAGCGGCCGCCACGCATCTCTTCCATGTCGAATTCGATCTTCGGCGGGGTGAAATCTTCCACAGTCGCCGACAACGGCAGGCCTTGCAGGGTGGCCGCGATGGCCTGTCTCACGCGGTTGGTAAACATTAGAGAACGTCCTCCAGGAACTGCTCGATGATTTCATCGCGGGCATTGAGTTGATAAATCATGTGTTCATTCGGCGCGTAACGGCCGTAGTCGATGACCACGTACCAGGTGCCGTTCTTGTACTTCTCGACGCTGTTCAATTCCGGGTGCAGGTAAACGCTGCCGCCAGGAATGGTTTCGTCGGCGACCAGGGTTTGCAGCCAGTCGTTGATGCGCTTGACCTCCTGGTCCATGAACGACTTGGTCAGGTTCTTGGCCATGGCTTTCTGGCCGGCCTTCACCAGCTTGCGGCTAATGGCATCTTCCAGGCCGACGTAGCTGATGAACTTGCCGGTGATGGAGCGGTTGCCCAGCAGCGAGAAGCCGCCGAGGATGGTCCGGGCGTAGTAGCTGACGCCGTAGCGGTTGAGCAGATCGCCTTCGGTGGAGGTGTCGAGAATGTTGTATTCCACGGTGCGGGAAACGTCTTCGGCGAACGTCACCTGGTTACCCGGACTCTCCCATTGCTTGACCTTGGCAAGCGCGGCAATCGCCAGGCTCGACGGGGCCAGGAAGACGTTTTTCTTCGCCGCCTTGGAGTACACCGCCGGCATGTTGTGCACCACCAGGCAACGGTCGAAACCGAGGTCCGCGCCGCCCAGTTCCTGGCTGTAGGTCACTTGATCGGCGACCGAGGCATCCTTGCCGTCGAGCACCACACGGGCCTTGATGCGCTTGCCAAACGAAGCGAACTCGCCGGCCACGGCCTTGGTGCCGGTGAAGCCTGGCGCGCCGATGATGGTCAGGTCTTCAGCGACGCCGCTCAACGCCGCCAGGCCCAACTTGCGCCCGGTCTGCGCCTCGATGCCGCCGATCACGTTGTTCTGCGTGTCGGCCAGGGTGGCGCCCTCTTCGACGATGACCACATACACCGGCACCTTGACCACTTTGAGAATCTGGTAGACGGCGTGGAACAACGTACCTGCCTCGGCACCGGTCGGGTCCAGCTGGGCCTGGGTGGTGAAGCTGTTGATGCGGAACGGGGTGTTTTTCGGAATCAACGGATTGGCATTCGGCGCGGTGCCGACCAGCCCGATGACGTTATCCCCCAGGCCACCCATGGCCTCGGGAGATTCGGTGGCATTGACGGTGATGCCGTTGTGCTCGAAGTTCAAAACCTCAGCCATGGTTATTCAGCCTTTTTGGTGGTGGCCTTTTTGGCCGGGATGGATGCGGAAGCCGATTCGCCGGCCTCGGTTTTTTTCAGTTCCAGGCGACCGGCGCTGAACAACGCGCTGGCCTCGACGTCGAGCAGATCGAGTTCCTGGCCGACGCTCGACCAGTGCCCGCCTCCGGTGGGAAATGGGAGGAGCACGGTATAGGTTTGGCGTGGTGCCATTTGGGTTTCTCCGGATATGAAAAAGCCCCTTCGGGGAGGGGCTTTGGGTGTTGGATGGGTAAAAAAACGCCCCGTCGGTGCGGGGCGCTCAGTGGATTTGCTCTTCCAACCATGACGGGGCAGCAGGTCGGTGTTCAATCAATGGAAACTCACTCACTTCCGGCCAATTGCGAAGAGCCTGTCGGTAGGCCTGAAGCTCGCTGTACTTCGTTGAGCCCAATGAAGTCTCCATTCCGCTCTCTTGCTCATCACGATGACGCGCCACAACCCCATCCGTCTCAGATAGTTGCTGATCACGCCAGATTCGCTCGACAACAGCCAACTCCTCCCTACTGGCTGGCGGTGGATCCACGGCTATCGGATACCCGTCATCATTCCACTCGATAATCTTACCCCCGCTCTCCGCAAGCAGCAGCTCAGCATGCAATGTAGAACTAATCTGGACTACGTCAGATGGCATAGAGTCATGGATTGCAGAATCATAGAAACCGCGGGTTGATTTTGAAGCAAACATAAACTTCTCCCCTAGTAACCGATGGCATGCCAGAAACAAGCGGGGTTTCCTGCATTTGCCACCACCGTGAAGCTGGAATTGTTTTTTGTCGTAATTGAGCAGAATTGCGAAGTGGGAACGCCCGTCGCCGACATACTCAAAGTTACAGCGCTGCAAAGCGCTGGAAAGGCAATCGGGAACGTTACGACCTTAGCCGAGGTTGATATATCCACAGAGCCCCATTGGAGAATCAAGCCGCTTGGAAGCTTTTGGTATCCATTAGCTGTCAGTCCTGCCGCGAAAACAGCAGCGTATTTAAGCGCCGCGGTCCCACCACGCAAACGCCACGTCCCCGAAACCTTCACGAACTCGGCGTTGTCCCCTGTACCCAGAACGACTGTAGTCCCTGCCATGACCGGGGAAGCCAAAACGTCGGTGCCGGCCGCCAGGACAGTAACGCTAGAAGCCCCAGCGTTCACCACCTCGACAGTAGCGCCCTCCGCCACCCCAGTGGTCGGAGGCAATGTAATATTGATCGGCGTAGCGGATGAGACGGATGCAATCCCGCCTATGTACGACGCCCCCAGTGCGGTACTGACAGGAAGCGGGACAAAAACCGAATACTCGACACCCATCCGTTTTGCAAAGGCAGTGCTTGCCAACCTGAGCGAGCTGTCGAACTGCGGTGGTGTCGGTGCCGTAGGATTGCCTCCAAATGCTGGCGACAACAAACGGGCATACCCTGCCGTGATGTCCTGGAACGTCAGCGACGTAGTTCCCAATACAATTAGGCCATCAGTAATGAGTTGCCAGATCGTATCGGCAAGCGTAGCCCCAGCTTCCACGGAAACGATAAGTGCCGAAGTGACATCGGCATTTGAATCAGCATCCTTAGCCCGGATCCAAGCACCGTTAGCAACCACATAGATGCCATTATCTTTCGCCAAGGTCTGAGACTTAACAAGAACCCGGTCCCCAGCAACCACAGCAATACCGTCGACTGTCTGCGCACCGTTCAGCCCGACGTTGGCTGTCGTGGCCACCCGCACAGATTGTTTCCTGTCGAGCTTGGCCAGCTCATCAGCGACGTAACTTGCAACCCAAGCCCGCGTCGCCTTGACCACCGTATCGTCAATCAATAGCGTCACCAGCTCAGCGTTACTCGTCTCGAAAATCGACCGGATGTAAAACTCTTTCCCCGAGCCGGACGTCGCCAATACCGGCTTGAACGACTCCGGATACTTGACGATCGCATACAGGATCCCGGTATCGGTCCAGATCCCGGCCTCACGCACATACCAGCCGCCCACCTCAGGCGGAATGGTGACTTCAGCGAGCAACCAACTCGGATTTTTCTCATCCTGGAACAGCGCATTGAGCGGCCCGCGCCAGACTTCGCGCTTGAGTGCAGTAGCGGTTGCCGCAGGGTTGTAGACGGCACCGCCACCGTCACCGACGGAAATCTGCGACAGCTTGATCGGTGTGCCCGCCGCCTTGCAGGCAGTTTCGTAGGCGATCCCCGCATCGGTGAGCAGGGTGTAGTAGTCGGCCATTTAGGACCCCTGTGGATAAATAATGGAGGTTTCGACGGTGTAGAGCCCGGCGGCCATGAAGACCCGGCCCGAGGCTTGCAGCCCTTCGATGACAATCGGATAAACCGTGGTCAGTTCGCCGCACAGCGTGGCGGCACCGATGACGTACCGGCCGAATGCGCTCAAGCCGACAGACACCTTCAAGGTGTCACGCTCGCTCTTGGCATCGGCCAGGCGACGGTCGAGACGGGCGTCGATGGCTTCGCTGTAGGGCTGCTCGGTAAACGCCCTGACGGAAAAACTGTAGGGCGGGCCGGGTGGCGTTTGCTCATACCAGGCGCGCACTTCAGGCATCAGTTGCAAACCCTTGGCCGCATTTTCCAGCGCCTTTCGTGTCCCGGCCTGCCGGGCGGTGGGCCAGGCGAGTTCAACGGTCAGGCGCTTTTCAGCTTCGGGCGCCTTGGAACTCCATTCACTGACACCGCGGTCGGCCCCGAGATACGGCAAAAACGCCAAAGGCGTGGCCGTCGGGTTCATCAGTTCGGGAAACGGCGGATCGATGCGTTCCAGCAGCCGGGCAAACCCGAGATCCAGCGCCCGCTCCAGCGGTGAGCTGTTGACCGGTAGCAGGCTCGGCCGAGATGTGTCGTCAGTCATAACGTATCCACCTCGACCTCGACGCCCGTGCAGTACGGCGCTTGGAAAGCCGTCGTCACAACCGGCGCAAGCGGTTCGAGAATCTGCAGTTGAACTGCGCCAGCGCTGTGCAGCGTGTAGTCGATCCAGCTGGGGTCCACCCGCCCTTCCAGGCGATGGCAGGCCTCGGCGTATTCCTGCAATTGCTGCTGTGCGGCAATCTGGGTCAGGCCTGAGTCAGGCCCAGGATTGATCTTCGCCACGACGCGGATCTTGTAAGGTTTGATTTGCGCGGCCTGCACGATGACCAAGTCCGTCTCGGGTCGTACATCCGGTCGGGCGAAGTGCTCGCGAACGCCGTCGAGCAGCGCTTCGGACGGCGTTCCATCGCCGTCGCGGGACAGCACCGTGACCGTGACTTCGCCGGGCGCGGTACGGCGTCCGTTGCCGTCCTTGATCTAGGCAGCGTAGCTATCCGGGTCGAAGGTGTAGGTGACCGTCACCACACCCGCCGAGGCATTTTCGACTTTCACCGTCGGACGTTGCCCCAGGGTGAAAACCTCCCGTCGATACTGCATGCGCGAGCCGGCCGCCGGGGCGTGGGGCGCCAGGTAATAGCGCAACCGCGCATCGTCATCACTCTCGTAGACCGGTGGAACGGGCGGGAACGCGGTCGGGTCGCCCGGGTCGAGCAATTGGCGCTCAAGGCCCATGTCCGCGAGGCGAGCGTCGAGGTTGGTGCCGGTGGCCCACCACGCCAACATCTGCTTGATACGGGCGTTGTATTTACGTTCGTGAGTTTGCAGCCGGACGCAGAACGCCTCGAGGGCCAGGGTCAGCAGTTCGCTTTCGTTCTCGAGGCTGTCCACCAACTTGGCGGCGCTCGTCGGAGAGCGTGCGGCGACGTACTCGACCACAAAGGTCTTGAACTCGGCGAGCAAGTCCTCGAACGCGTCGACGGTGACGATCGCCGGTTCGGCCAGTTGGTTCTGGCCGGGTATCAACATGCTCATGTCATCACCTCGAAAGTCTGTTTGCGGTTTTTCCAGATACCGGCGAAACGCAGCAGCAACCCGGCACCGTGCCGGCTGGCAACGATGACCTGGGGCTCGAAATCATCGATACCGTTGTGCGGGTTGTAGAACGCTTGGGCCGCGTGACTCTGGGCGAGGATCAACAGGTCGTCGCCGAGGTTCTGCCCCAGCAATTGGGTGAGTGCGCAGCCATACAACGGGCGCTTCTGGCGAGTGCCCAACGGCGTGGTCAGCGCCCGGGTGGCGCGCTGAACGAACTGCAGCCAGTCGTCCACCGTGGCGCCGGTGTTTCGATCGAGTCCAATCATGAGGAAATCTCTTATGCGGTACTGATGACGCGCCCCTGGTGATCCACCACCGGGCCGCTCAAGTGCACACCGGAGGCGTCGAGGCGAATGCCGACGGCGCCGACTTGCAGTTCGATGGCCTCGGGCGTCATCGCCAGCCGGGACGGGCCGATGTTCAACTGCAGGGCTTCACGGGAGCCGCTGAACGCCGCCGGGCCGTTTTGCCAGTGCAGGATATGGCTGGCGTGGTCGTAGCCGTTTTCCGTACCGTCCTGATAGAGGCGCCGCGTCAGCGAGGCCTGGGTCGAGACGGGCGGGAACTGACCACCGTTGAGGCCAAACAACGCCACCGCCTGCCCGCCGCTCTCGCCGCCGCCATGGTTGAGCAACAGGCATTGCTCGCCCACGGACGGAATCCGCGACTCGCTCTGGGCGCCGGCGCTCGGGTTGAAAAAGCGGATCGCCGGGGTCAGCAGTCCGCCATGGCTGACTTTGCAGGTGTTGCTGGCCGCGTCGACTTCCTGACAAACGCCGATGCGGCAGAAACTTTCCGCACGTCGATGCAAGTCTTCCAGCTCGGTTTCCATCTGCGCCAGACGCTCGATGATCGGCCCCAGATGCATCCGTAACAGCGCATCAAACATGGCTCAGCCCTCGAGTGCGGTGTATTGGTCCGGGTCGTCGATGTTCGAGACTTCCCAGGTGCGGGCAAACAACGGAATGCCCAGCGGGTCATCCAGCAGCGTCGGGCCGAGGTACAGGGTTTGGGTGAAGGAAAGGGTCCAGGCGGTGTATTGCCGTGCCGGGTTGATGAACTCGGACGGCAGGCCATCGAGTTCCGTGGGCATGTCGCATTGATCGCCCGACAGCCCCCAGCGGTTATCCATGACCAAATGCTTGAGTTCCGCGGCCAAGTCGCAGGCCTCCCATCCTGGAACGGCCATGACGACTTGCAGGGAAACCGTCAGGACATGAGCAATACGCCCGTCGTTGGCGCGGTGGCCGGGGGCATCACGCTCGATGGCAATCAGCACCCAGGGTTGGTCGTCGGTCCCATCGAAATCCTGGGGGCTGCCGACTTTCAAGGTGGGATAAGTGGTGCGCAGCGTCTGGGCGATGGCCGAGAACAACTGCGACGGTTTTTCGAGGACGGCAGGCATCCAGGCCTCCTTTTTTATGGCGGCACAAAGATCATTAGCGAGTGATCAATGTTGGTCGGAACGGGAATCACGCGGCGGTGGCGCACTGACGCCCATCCGCTTGGCGGCCCAGCGTTCGTAAAGCCCGATGGCCACGTCCGCCCCGGCCATTGCGGTCAGGCATCCGAAGGCGCCCGCGGCCCAGATCGAGAAGCCCATGGCGTACAGCAGCATGATCGCCGAGACGCCGCAGACCATGCAGGCACCGGAACGCAGCGCCAGGCGACGCAGCAGCGACCAGCCACGGGCGCCCTCCTTATCGGCACGCCACATCTCGCCAGTCACCCCGCCCACCAGGGCGAGCATGATGACCAGCCAGATCGGCATGTCCAGCAACGCTTGTTGCTCGTTTGTCATGTCAGGCTTCCTGGGGGTGAGTGATGAGCGTTTGGGGCGGGGTCATTGAAGACGGGCGACGCTCTACAGTCGCTCAACGATGACGTTGTCAATGAAAGCGAAGTTGACGTAAGGATTCTGTTCGTTGGAGAAGGCCAAAGTCGTTTGAGCCGAAGTGGCCGTGAAGTCATACGTGATGGTGCTCCACTCCACGGCGGTACCTTTCGCCGATGGCGTGTTGAAGGTGACACTCTGCCCCGCCACCTTGACTTGGATGGTGCCGTCGCCGGAGCGGCTGGCGTAGCGCGAATTACCCGCGCTGAAGGTCAAGCGGTACTTGGCGCCGACTGCGGTGGCGAAGTTCTGCTGAATGCCACCGCCGTTGCTATAGACATAGTTAGCCAAGTCGACAATTACGACGCCATCCGCCGCCACAGAACCACCGATCGAGGCCGGCATATTGAAGTACTCGGCTCCAGACAGAAACGTCGTCCAACCCGTAATAAAGTTGGCTTTCGCCGGAGTATTCAATATGCAACTCGCGCTGCAGCCCGGCTGTTCGAAGCTACCGTTGACCAGAAGGTTGGCGGCGCTGGCGTTGCTCCCGACACCGGGCAGCGCAATGGACAGCAACAGCGGGGCGATATATTTCTTGAAACGATTCATGATTCACCTCTTGAGTTATCGATTGATCGCGCGGTTGATCAACAGCGCTCATCTCGCTCGCTGGCGTTCACTCGAGGCTCAACGGCCTTCACATGATTCAACGTCCCGCACCGGGAACACTTGATCTGGAGTTCGGTGTGCTCGCCCATGCGGGCCAGCAGTTTTTTGCAGTGACCGCATCTGAAATCCTTCAGCATCGAAAGCCCTCCCATTGGCGGCGGTTTGAAGCACCTCACGGCACAGGCATTCCAAAAAGCCCGGTTACCCAGGCTTTTCAGTAATGCGCTTGATCTTTCGGCGCGACTGGCGCGGTACGGATCCATTCAAATTGTTCCTCCGGCCGCGGTCCCTGCCCGCCGGATAACTGCTTCTGGTGCTTTACGCTGCACACCCGGGCCAGTTGCCAACCCTCTGAACCGTTAAGGCCGGTTCATCGCTGCCTGTTGGTGGAACTAAAGAGCTTTGTTGCCAGCCGCTTTGTCGAGCGGCTTGGACACAGAATATGCATGGATGCATATACAGTCAATGCGTAAATGCATTTATTTATGCGTTGCGAATGCGCAAATGCATGAAACCCTTGTAAATGCGGGGGTGTGAGTTTTCACGAGGCGAAAAAAAACCCGCACGACGGCGGGTTTTATCTGACAGCGGAAGGGTTAGCGGGCGTACATGCCCCACCAGAAGACGTGACCGAGGATGACGATCTGCTCGTCCTGCATTTCCTGGAAGGTGTAGTCCTCATCCGGATGCTCATCGCGGTTGAAGCTGCGCAGGCGGATGCCGGTGGGCAGGCGATAAAGCTGCTTCACCCGCAGTTGGCCGTTGTGGTTGATGGCGTAGAGGTCACCGTCGACGATGTCGCCGATCCCGCATTTACCGGCATTCACCCCAACCGTGGCGCCGTCGCGCAGCACTGGCAACATGCTGTTGCCGCGTACCGTCACGCATTTGGCCTGGTCGAACTGCACGCCGTTGTGGCGCAGGCTGCGCTTGCCGAAGCGCAGGCTGGAGCGCTCGCTTTCCTCGATGACGAATCTTCCTGATCCAGCAGCCAATTCAACCTCACGCAGAAAAGGGACCGACACCTCGTCTTCTTCGACGGGTGTTTCGTCGTCCCACAGGCTAATGTCCTTGAGTTCGGAATGCGGCTCGTCGCGGCGGACATTGCCGGCAGGCACAACGTCCGCGCGCCCGCGCAACTGGTCGGTGCTCACGGCAAAATATTCGGCGATCTTCGAGATGTGCTTATCCGAAGGGTCGACGATCTTGCCGCTGAGGATCCGCGAGAGGGTGGACTGAGGCACGCCGGTACGCCGGTGAAGCTCCGTGGGGGAGATCCCGTGCTGATCGAGCAATGCTCTTAATACGGTAGAAACGTTGCGTTTTTGCATAACGCGCATAGTGCTTGTTCTTTTCGCAGAAGACAAATGCTGTTTTGCATAAATATGCAATACGCCTCACTTAAGCCTCATTTGATTCACTGTGGCGAGGGGATTCATCCCCGCTGGGGCGCGAAGCGGCCCTAAAGTCCACGCCAGGTGCGCTAGCTACTCAGGGGCTGCTACGCAGCCCAACGAGGATAAATCCCCTCGCCACAGGAGGCTGGCTCCCTATCTGATGTCCCTACTGAACACATCGGGAATTCGCCCTACAGGCTTCTAAGAAAAGACTCCAAACCCATCCTTCAAAAGCGCAAAACAAGGCTACATCGCCTAGAGAAGCCCGAGTCATCACTGTGGGAGCTTGCTTGCTCGCGATAGCGGTAGTTCAGTGACAACTAAGTTATATTGGTTGCCGTCATCGCGAGCAAGCTTTGCTCCCACAGATATGATGGGTGTACGACCGGGAGAGCCAGGTCGGCTATCAGGCCGCCTCGGTTTTGTTTTTGATCTGGGGCGCCCCGTTAACCACGCTGGCTGAACGAAGGTATTGCGCAGTGGGCAACCCGGCATGGATGCCGGGTTAGCCGCGCTGGGCCATGGATGGCCCTTCGCGGCGGCCCACGGAGCAATGCCTTCGTTCAGGCATGCCGAGCCTGGGCGAGGCACCGAGTGGTGGGGCAAAAGCGCTTTGGTTACTTTCGCGCTTTTCGAAAGTGACCCGCCGTCAGGGCGGAACCATAAGTAGCCGTTACCGCGGCAACGGATATACACCCAATCCCAAACTGGGTCCCCCCCGACCACCCATGTTAACCTTGCGCCCATCGCGGAAAAGCCGGGCCGATGCCCCTCCTTTTGCCCCACACCTTCCAACGAGCTTTGCCTGACACCCATGAATACAGCCGTGAACGACCTGTCCTCCCACACGCCGATGATGCAGCAGTATGGATGGAAACGGCGTGCAGGCCTTGTGTTGCAAGGGCCTGCATTGGCTCCTGTCTAAAACCCAAGCACGAGAAGACGCGTCTTCGCATCAATGAAACCGCGTTAATGCTCGGTAGTTTTAGACAGATGTCCAGCCCATCTACGGCGTCCTGCCGAACGCGGTAAAACCCTCATTTCTGTAACACAGATGTATGGATCCCCCTTGATGAAGAAACTTGAAGACCTGGCACTTCCACCCTCATTCCACAGCAAGCTCACCGCTCATGTTCAAAGGGTTTCGGCTGCTCAAAGCGAGGTCGATATCCGCTTGGCGGTCGAGCGAGCAGAAGGCTTTGTGGAGGGACTGGAAGCTGCTCGCTGCTTAACCCCTGCCACGATTGAAGCCCTCTTCATCATCATTGAAGGATCAGCTGCTCGTCATTGAGCCAGCGCTTTCACATACGCCTGACACGCCTGCAGCGCGATCAGTCCACGGTCACCGGTGTCGGTGATGGCGATAATTCGTTGAGCATGCGCCGGGTCAAGTCGGGCTCGTACGGCTGCATGATCCACGCCGCCGGCGCCGGTGGCTTTTGGCACGTCACAGCTACCGGCTGAATCCGCGTCGATGAGGACTGACAGCCGCAGATCAGCAGTGGCAAGGCGATCGCGCAAACGAGCCTGATCTTTTTGTGCATTGGTCATTTTCTCGAAGTGGGTTTTCTCACTGGCCGCCAGCCTCTGCTCGAGCGCCAGGCGCTTGTCCTGCTCGGCCTTCTGCGCGTTTGCGCCGGCCATTGCAAGTCGGTTCAGCGTCTCGCCGTGCAGTCTGGCCTGCTCGGCCAACTGCCGGCCGTAGCGCCAGTCCTGAAACTGCCAGGCGCTGCCGAAGCCGGCGAGCGCCAACGCCATCACGCCAATCAAGCGCCACGCGGCGATTGTCACGGGACGTCCTTGAAGAATACGTGGTGCCCGAGCTTCAGTGTCTGCTTGGCCTTCGACGCCCAGGCCGGCGCCTTGATGCTGGTCGCGTAGTAATGCGTGGCACCACCAGTCGGGTCTGGCACCTTTCCGTCGATCACCTGGTCAGCAGCGATACGGCATTGAGCCAGTTCGCGGAACGGGATCTGCTTCACGCCGATCAGGAACTGATAGTTCGGATCGGTCTTGTTCCAGCAGCTGAACTGGTAAGGCTTCTGGCAGACGCCGGCGTAGCCCTCTCCCCACCACGACTTTTCCTTTCCATCAAACACGCGGTTGCGGATGGTCCAGGCCACAGCAATCTGCCCTGCTGTTCCCTCGCCCCGTGCCTCACCCCAAATAGTGCGCGCGAGAATGTCGCGATCTTTTTCAGTTACAGGCATGTGCTTTTCTCCAGGACAAAAAAAACCCCGGATATCCGGGGTCTTAAAAAACAAATTGTGACTTCAAATAATTCGCCGCATGAACGCCATCTTCCTAGCGAAATACACTATTACAACTGAAACCACAAACACAATAAACGCAACAATTGGTATCTTGAACCAAGTAGAACTAATTCTATGCTCTAGCGCAAATAAGCTCTCAATACCGTCAATTACAAGCGGATGGATACAGTATACGCCTAACGAGCAACTTGACACCAAGGCTATAATCTTGCCAATATTTTTTGGAAGTGCCATTATCATGAGAGACAACTTGAAGAATGCCGCCGCTGCAACAACAACGAACAATGACAAGTACCCATAGAAAGTTTGAACAGGCTGACCTACCCTAAATGAAAACGTATAGGTTAGCCACATTGTCATAGCACAACCAAACACAAACAAGAACAAATAACTAGCAACCTCTAAACTCGACGACTTTTGAACGGACCTCTCAGACAAATAGGCACCCATAAACAAAAACCCAAAATACCCTATAAACATCTGAAGATGGTAAGGCGCTCTCGGATCATAATAAGAGTCCAGCAATGGGCGAAACAATGGAACACCGCAATTCACAAAAACCCAGAACAACAAAAACAGTCGCTTTTCAAGAAGACTGGAAGCCCTATAAATTTTCCCCAAGAAAGGCGCACTCAAATACAACCCTATGATTGCGTAAAAATACCAGAGATGTCCGGAGGAAAGCCCTTTAATTATGTTGAGCAACGAGTCAATCGGAGTGACACCTGGGGTTCGATACACTGCTGCGTAAACAACCGACCACACAATCAACGGCGGGAGCACCCTACCGATTCGCTTTTTATAGAACGTTCCAATAGGCTCCTCAGGTACGAGAACTAGCGCACCAGATATGAGGAAAAAGACTGGTACCGCGATCCTAGCGATTGAATCGAAGAAATTAGCAGGCCACCATCTAGGCCCGAAAGCGTAAAAATCCGTAGCAGAAATGTGAACCACTACCACTAGGAGGCACGCTAGCGCTCTTGCGACGTCGATTCCAACGGAAAAATCTCTCTCTTTAACGGTCATTCCTTGCCCTTCAAAAATTTTTGTTCCGCATCCTATCGACATAAAGAGAATTTGTCTTGTCTAGCAACCGATATTTAGCCTAAGTATCTATTGCGGCCATGCGAGATCATTTTGGATCTCAGCGTACCGACTAATGCCTTGGTCACGAACCTGCTCCCACCCCTCGTCCCCCATTATTTGCATCCTCGCTGCCTCGGAAAAGTAACGATCGGAACCAGTTACAGCATCGGCATATGCGCGGAGCCGCATAGCTTCGACCTCTTCTCTCGTAGGAGGCGCTGGCGGTTCTGGGTCAACACCAATGATCGAGCCATTACTATCAATTGTGATTTTCTTACCTGCCTCTACCAGCAACAGTAGTTCCTGATAGTCATCATCAGTTAACTTCACGGAACCAACTGGAACGCCTCCCAATTTATCATTGTAAAAACCACCAGTTCCATTATTGAAATACATCATAGATGAAATCTCCTCACCAACCAATGGCAATATAAGCGAAAGGAACCGACACACTTCCGGCTGCTCGAACGTGGTTTACAAACCATGACGTACCATTTACGGTGAAATAGTGATCTGTCGTGGGGCTATTTGAAGCCTGCAATTCGGACGTTCTATATCCAAAAATTCTAAATGGCGCATTGGGAAAAGCGATCGGAAGCATCCCACTACTTTGGGTAATGGACGTTCCAACCTGAAATGTTGCCCCGCCCCACTGAATTATAAATCCGCCCAGCCAGGTAGGAAAAGCAATGTATCCCGTTGCCGCCAAGTTGCTGGCAAACCCTGCACGAAGCTTCTTGGGGGTTACGAAAGTCGCGTCGTCCGTGCCGGCATTGATTTGCGACTGCGTTGAAACCTTGGCGCCGCCCAGAATACTCTCGGTCGCTTGCACAATATTTGCTGCAATTGACTTAATTGCAGCAAGAAGCTGAGTTTGAACCCCTTTGAGCGGAGCGATCGACTGATCGGCGAGAACGCTAATTATTTCCTCCTGAACGTCATTCAGCCAATCTTCAGTGACAAGCGTCGCCTGAACGCCTCCCACTGGATCGCCATCAGTGAACTTGTTGTCGAGCGTGGCGCCAGGCCCGTCAATTCTGTGCATGCTTCAATCTCCGTAGGCGAAGAGCGCGATCGTGTGCGCCGGTTTCAATTGATTAATTTTGCATTCTAGGGTGTCGTTACCCCATGTCCGCAGGCGCTCACCTGCGGTAGATCGACCGGCTCTGAACGAAATCACTGAGGTTTCTGGCGCACGAATGAGCCAGGTGAAGACCCAGGCCCCATTGGTGAGCAAATCCCCGGCACGCGATGCGCCAGCGCGGAAGGGTCGGAACGTTTCAATGGTTACGGTGTACCCGAGCGCGCTGGCCAACTCGATGAAGTACGCCACAGATTGACCGCCCGTGCTTGTGAGCTTGGTGAGAAGCGCGTTCTTACGGCCCTGCTGTGTCTCTTCGAGAGCGCCAGAGCATTTGTCTGGCAGGCCGGCAACCCGCTCCCAATCGCTCAATAACTCATCGGTCGTTGCTGGGTTCGCCTCGATCGGGAGTGTCTCGCCGCGGGCATCAACCCTGGCAAGTTCGATCGACATTCCATCCAGCAGGTCATGCAGCGTGGTGCCGGCATCCCTAGGGAATGCCTGACCGGGGGGTAGCAGCGTTTTCAGCTGCTCCAGATAGTCGGCAGCTGTCGGCATTACGCCTCCTTAAAAGCTGGAGAAGGTTATGGTTCCAGGGACCGCCATGTGGCCAGCTGCGTGCGAAACGTCAGCTGTCGGGGTCACGATGGCGTTGTCCGATTCGCCAGCTGCAATGGAAACAGCTTCACGCAGGCGACTGATAAGGATCGGATCACCGGGCTTCGCATCTCGAACGATCAGGTCGGCGACTTCGGCTCGAACTGCAGCCTGTACGGCGGCAGTGTTCGGCGAAAGCTTCACGGTCATGTTTAGCGGGTCCGCTACCGGAGCGACTACGTATACCTCGGCAGTCACAGGGCACCTCGCATCGATGTAGTCCTGGACCTCAGCAACCTTGGCCGGGGTCGGGATGATGTTGGACTCGCCGTCGCACACAAACAGCACGGTGACCGTACCAGCGCCCATCTGCAGCGGATACACCCAGACACGCGTTACACCAGGTACCTCGAGCGCCCAGAGCTCGTAGTCTGCGGCGGCGCCACCATGCGGTGGTTGTCGAATTCGCTTCAGCAGACGACTGAGCAGTTGAGGATCAGTTTCAACATCGAGCCCACCCTCTATATCTGTTGCGGCAGATCCCGTCGATTGCACGCCAGCCACCGGCGACAGCAGAAAGAGTGGGGTACCCGCCGGCGCATCGCCGGCTGCACCAGCCTCAATGGCAACAACTGTGGGCTGCAGCGTCGAACCGGCGAAAATCCCATCAGCCAAGACGCGGTACTGAACGCCGTCCTGTCGCTGAAGAATAGTCCCGGCCAGCACCGTAGAGCCCACGGCACCATTGAGCAGTGCCGCGCCCGTCGCATAATCGGCGGCCTTGCGAAACACCTTCCAGATGGCGGCCCAGCGCTCGAGGTACTCCTTCTCGGATGTATCAATGATCGCCTGCCTGGCTGCCCACTCAAGAAAACCGTACAGCATATGTACGGCGCCGGCCTCTGAGCGAGCCAGGACGCCGAGCAGTGAGCGGCGAAGCACGGCGCTTTGAACGCCGGTCACCCGCCCGCTGATATCGGTGGTGACCCGGTCGATTAGCTCCGGGAGTGTGGG
>NZ_JQGJ02000028.1 GCF_000802155.2 Pseudomonas frederiksbergensis | reverse complement strand
GCGTGTCTTTTTGAACGTGGGCGACAGGTGCACTTGGCGTCTATGTATTATCCCTGACGATGAACACCGTCCCTGTTGGCGTATCGTGGCTGGGAAGTGTCTGGATGCCGCCCCTGAGGCTGATGAGCTTATTGTCGTTGTGGGCATTTTCCATTGCATTCATGGTTTCGTGACCGAGTTGATTTGACAACGCAATGCCGAAATCCCTTGGGTTGATACGCGGGATGATGATGTCTTGGGTTTCTGTGCGATGCAGTGTCATGAAAAATATGAAGTCATGCTCTGCGCGCTTGAACACCACGTTGGGAAAAGACGGTAACGAACGGGCCGGGAAAACCGTGTAGCCATTGCGTTCAAGTCGTTCGGTCATGAATTTCATGAGCTCGATATCATCCGCTATCACTGGGAAGGTACGTGACGGCGGCAAGAAAAAGCTCGGATCGAAGTCCAGTCGGGCCAATGGTCCGGTCGGGGAGGGCGGTGGCAATTGAAGAGAACGATTGAACCCTGCAAGTTCCGCAGAGACGGGCAGTGTCGGTAGCATCAGAAGAGGATCGGTCAACACTGGGTGCAGCGAGGCCGTTTTATCCTTCCAGTTGTTGAACACCTGTCTCAGCGTGGTCAATCCCCGAGCATCGGCGAAATAACTGTCGTTGGCGAGTTCAAATTGTCTGCGTGAAAACTTGCTCTGGGTGTCCGCCCTCAGTTCCGGGAAGAACTCGATGGCATAGCCCACCAGCGGCTTTTCAAAAGGAAGTCTCGGATCAATCGTCCAGTGGTTATCGGGCGGTATCTGGATGGCGGCACGAGGCTGCTCATGCAAATGAAAGAAAAGAAGGTTTTCAAACGTATCGAAGTCATAAGGACGATGCCTGGGGTCCTTGATATAGATAATGGAGCGTCGCCTCGCCTTGTCGTTCTCCACCGTCTGGTAGTGATGGCCGTCTATGGTGATGCGATCGGATGCTGCATACGCCGGGGAGATGCGCCAGCTGTCGAGCATGGAGGGTTGTTGGGGCCCCTGGTCTCGTGTCATGGCGCCTTGCTGACGCCAGAGTGAGCTGCCCGGCATGCGTTCCAGGCGGGGGCCTGAAGGTAGGAGCTCACTGTCCAGCTTGGCCCTGAAATGTTGTTCGGAATCCCTTGCCACCTGGACTGTCTCACCGCTTTCCAAGGTGACATACGAGCGCGTGCCAAACGTCCGGATTCCGGTTGCGGTGTCTGCGACGGGTAGCCTGTCGGAGAAAGCGTTCCTGAGATAATAACGAGTCAAGGAGGTCGAGGCGCTTGGACCGGCCGTGGGTGCGGATGCGCTTAGGTTGGCTATCACGACGGTGGGAGAGGGCGCGGCATCCGATCCGGATGCTTGGCCCGTTGCGGAATCCTGCGTTGTATCAGGGTTCCATGGCCTTGTCGGCCTGGAAGGTCTTTCCGGTACCGTGTCGGGCGCAGTAGGGCCGGTTTCGGAGGAAGTACCGGCACTGCGTCGGGGTTTTTTTGGAGGTGCCATTCAGTTCGTTCGTCTCTTGTAAGAAATGAAAATGCAAATCGCCCGAGCAGGGGCTCTCGAATATCGATTCTCGTCGAGGCTCGAGCTGCAGATGCGGTACTTATGTATCGCAAAGGGATTTACCGGTTAGTGGCTGTGTTTCAGGAATTTGAGAGTGAGCTGAATGGCGAGTTGTAAAGGATCGATGTCCTGTCCGAGATACCGTTCGGTGGGTAAATGGGTTCTGCTGAAAGCCCCGAGCAATATCGTGGCAACTTCAAGGTCGTCAGCTTCTGTCGGTGTCACCCTTTCTGACAGCTCGACGAACACGCTGCGCAGGGTCTTCAATACATCAATGGAAAAGACGGCGGTTTCGTCGAGGTTGCGCTGGATGAAATCCTGAAATCGAACGATGTGGTGTTCACACAGGTTGACCTTCTTGAGTTCGCTCGCTTTCAGCAGGCGGAGTCGATCCGTACGCAGGCACCATGTCCGTTTTTCCAGATCGTAGGTGACGGTCCCTGCCGAACCATCCCTGACGGCAATATTGCGTACTTTTATTTCCGTGGCGGCCAGTGTGGACAGTTCCACTGGAAGTGTTTCGCTGGGTGTTTTCGGGGGGCGAAAATATCGGGCATCGATGGCGTCTGCATCGACACTTTCAAAGAGGATGTCGACGGCATGGACGACGCCGTTGGCAGTGATGATGTTTATCTGGTCGATCAGGTCTTGCGCGCCATATTCAGGTAGATGAATGAGCACGCTTCCGATCTGCAACAACTGGGGATGCAGCTTTATCGTTACGTGGCCAAGGCCAGTGGCGTCGAGTTCCCAAGTGGACGCCACTGGCAGTCGAGGCGTCGCAGTTGCCAGGGCGCCCGGCGTGCAGAGGCGTAGCGTCATGTGTGGCTTCAAATGAACCAGATAGGTAGAGCCTTCACCTATCAGGACTTCAACACCCGTCAACACAGGAGGCGGCGTCAACTGGGCGCATGTCGCCTGGGTACCCATGACGAAGGGCTCTTTGTCCCTTGGAAGGCGGAAGGCGTAGGTGTGCTTTGTCGGTGGGAGTGGCAATGGCAGGTCAGATGTCCAGGCCAGTGGGGCTGCTTTGGTGATTTTGCGGTCCAGGAAAACCGCGGGGGCGGGAGAGGCGGGAGCAAGCCTATAGGACTTTCCATCCTGCATGACCAGTATGAAAACGTGTTGCAACCTCAGCTTGGAATACAAGCGCCGGTCGGCCACCCTGGCGGTGTAACGTTCATCGGAGCTTGCCAGGTTCGCAATGTGTACTCGACTGTTGCCGAAGTGCAACGTCAGGTCACACTTCCCATACCGGAGGGTGTCGAGATCGCCGTCCTTCGTTAGATGGATAGTGTAGTGGGCTTCGATTTGCGTCAGTTCGGCGCTTGAATAGTCCACATGGAGCGTCGTGGCGTAGGGGCTAGGTTGTTTGATGTCCACTGTGGTTTCGCCGACAAAGCGCGAAAAAAAGTAATCGCTGTCTTTGTCGCGAGGAACTATCGATGTCCCTTTATCCAGCAAGATGGAAGGGTTCCTGGGGGTGCCTTGCTTGGTTACAACAATGCTGGCCTTGTAAGAAGCGTTCCCTTCCAGTACGTCAGGCAAGTCTGGCGCGAGCTGGTAACCCTCTTTTGTCAGGAAAATCAGCTTTTTGTTGTTGAGGTGCCGGCGATGCCCAACAGTTTTATACACATCCCTGATGACGACGTGACGAGCATCCATATCATTCGAATCGAAAACCGAGGCAATGGTCAGGTCATGTCCCGTGACCTGCCAGTGTTCAATCAAATCTGCCCTCCAGTTCAGCAGGACAATGCTGCTATCCAGTCCGTCTTCCTTCAGGGTTATGCAGCCGGGTTTATGAGCAATGACGTATGAATCGTTTCCGGGGCCGCCATCGGCCTCAAGGTTATTTGCACCCAGGAGATAAATGCTGTCATCGCCGCCACCCGCTTCGATGCTGTCATGGCCCTGGGACCTGATGATATTGGCGGCATCCGTGCCCTTGATGATATTTGTGCCACCTTCGTGGATCTCGATGTTCTCGATACTCTTCAGTACGGTCTGGAGATGCTCTGTGTTGTCGGCTTTGATAATGAACACCTGGTCGCCAGCGAGATCGACACGGTATCCCCGTTTCGATAGCTGATGACCTTCGGGCCGGCCCGCCAGGATGAGTGTGTCGCTACCTTGCCCGCCATCCAGCGAGCTGGGTCCGACACTATCCTCCAGCTTGTTGGGAAGCGCGTTGGTTCCTTCAAACATGAACACATCGTCTTTTTCACCACCGCTCAGGTGTTTGATGCCGTTGCCGTAGCGAAAGGTGTTCTGCTTTTTTTCGACGCCCAGGATGGTGTCGTTGCCGTCGCCGATATTCCAGTGGACATTTTTATGCATGGCCGATGCGCCGATCGTGGCCCCGGGCGTATCGATATTGACGCCATTACGAGCATCGACCGTATCGTCGCCGTCTAGAATCTTCGGTCGCTGATGGTGTTCGAGATATTTTTCACCGGTCAGCCACGAGGTTGAATTGAAAGTCACCTCTTCTAGTTCTACATGGAACGCGCCGTTCACGATGGCTTCGGTGGTGTCCTTCAGTGGTCCCTTCAACAGGAGAGCCGCTTCGGCTTGGAGCTGTTTAGTGTGTTCGGTGGTGGCTTTGGCAATGATGTAGCGGTTCTGGATTTCCTGGTCCGGTTCCAGAAGCCAGAACGCGAGCCAACCGGTGCGAAGGCGCTCATAGGCAGTGAGTTCGATGTACTCGTCGATCTCTTCGACTTGGCGGACGGCCCCCCAGATCTGCGACCCGACCGCGAGGGCGAGGCCGGCCACCAGGCCGACTGGGCCGGCGGCGGAAAAGCCGGCCAACGCTGCTACGCCTATGCCCACGGTCATCACCGCGCTGGTGATGCTCAGGGCTGCGCTGACGTAATGGTCCGTCGCTTGCCTGCCGGTGCTTTTAGCTGCCGCCTTGAAGGCGTCGACTGCGCTGACAATGTCGATCGGAAGCGTCAGTGCGCTGGCAATCAGCCCGGCGCCACGGCGCAGTCGCAAAGCCAATTGTGTCTGGGCGAAATCCTTGGCGGCGCCTTGAGCGGCCGTGAACATGCGCGTGGCTTGCCTGACGACGGCGTCTTCGACGGCGATCGATGTCATTTCCGCGGAGAGACTGATGCTGTTGAAGACAACGTTGTAGTCGTCCTTGTTCTTGATAGCGTCCTGCAGCCCTCGCAAACCACTGTAGACACCAAAGGCCTGCAGCCCCAGGCCTGTGTGGGACATGGTTGTGCTCTTGGCCTTGTTGGCCCAGGCCAGTGTGGTGTGTTGGAGGGCCTGGGGGATGTTGAGCTTTTGGGCGTAGCTCAGGATTTTATCCAGTTTTCCTTGAAGGCTAGCCGGGGCAGGCTTATCGGCGGTTTGAATCAGCAGGGGAGGGGCGGCGAGAGGTCGTTGGCAGGCCAGTTCGAACAGCAATGTCGTCAATCGGTAATCTTCGGGATCGACGATCGATCTTATCTGCGCTTCGATAGCGTCCGCGCTGAACTGCAGCGAGTTGACGAAGAATCGATTGGGTATACGCAAGAAGGTGTTCTGGCCGTTCAGGGGCTGTCCATCAATCGTTGCGCCCAACGCATCCAAGGCGGAGCGGGTCACGGTCAAGGAAGCGATATTCAGTGGGCCATATAACTCGTCCACGACGGCCAGTTGGGCACGCCTGCGTTTTCGTTCTCGATCAGCCGGCACATCATCGGCCAGGCCAAAGTCCAGGGTGCTGGCGGTCCGTTCGTTGGCGCGATCGCCAATATCGGTAACCACCACGGCAAGATCGTCCGGCGAGGGACGAGGGGGATTTTCAAGCATTCGGAACATCCATGTTCGAGTGGAAAACCCTAATATCCAACGAGTTTCCTGAACATGTATATCGAAGGGGTGTTGCGATATGTTTTCCCAGCCTTCCATGGCCAGGCCATAAGACGGTTCGAGTGCAAGCTTAATGGTTGGACAGGAGAGAGGCCGCGCCGGCGCTGCCAAACAGCCCGGCGCTGATGCGGTTGAACCAGCTTTGCCCCTTGCCGCTGCGCAAGTAGCGTGCCGCTCCGTGGGCGCTGAGCCCGTACATGACTTTGCAACCCAGATCGAGCACCGTCCAGGTGGCGATCATGATCAGCAACTGTGGCAGGAAGGGCTGTTCGGCGCTGAGGAACTGCGGCAGGAATGCGGCAAAGAACAGGATGTCTTTCGGATTGCTCGCCCCCAACACGAATGCCCGGCCAAACAGCGCACGGAAACGAGGAACCGCGGCAGCCTGCGGCACTTCGGCGCCCTCGGATGGCTGGCGCGATTGCTGCCAGCTCTGCCAGGCGAGGTAGAACAGGTACAGCGCGCCGACAATCTTCAGCGCGCTGAACAGTTGTTCGGAGGCCAGCAATAGTGCCCCCAGCCCCAGAGCCGAGGCGCTCAACAGGCAGATCGAGGCGATGACTCCACCCAGGAACGCCGGATAGGCGCGTCGCAGGCCGTAGTTCAGGCTGTTGCTGATCATCAGCAACGATAACGGGCCTGGGATGAGTATCACCACCAAGGCGGCACCGCTGAACAACAACCAGGTTTCCAGATTCATTGCTTTGCTCCTGATGTACAAAAGCCCCACCCAACGGGGTGAGGCGGGTAAGGCATGTGCCGCTTACAAGAAGATGAACTTGGCGATGAAGATCGCGCAGAGCACCCACAGGCTGACGGAAATTTCCTTGTGTTTACCGGTGCCGGCCTTGAGCACGACATAGGTGATGAAGCCCAGGGCGATGCCATCGGCGACCGAGAAGGTCAAGGGCATCATGATTGCGGTGACGATCGCCGGAATGCTGTCGGTCGCTTCGTCCCATTCTATGTGGGCCATGCCGCCCATCATCAGCATGGCCACATAGATCAAGGCGCCCGCGGTGGCGTAGGCCGGGATCATCCCGGCCAGCGGTGCGAAGAACATGGCGGCAATAAATAGCACACCGACTGTCACGGCGGTAAGCCCCGTGCGGCCACCGGCCGCGACACCGGCGGCGCTTTCCACGTAGCTGGTCACGGGCGGCACGCCGACCATGGCGCCGAAGACGCTGGAAGCACTGTCGGCCTTCAGCGCCTTGGACAGGTTTTCGATCTTGCCGTCGGGTTTGACCAGGCCGGCGCGCTGGGCGACGCCCATCAAGGTGCCGGCGGTGTCGAACATGTGCACAAACAGAAACGCCAGCACCACGCTGATCATGCTGACGTTGAACACGCCGGCCACATCCATGGCCATCCAGGTCGGTGCCAGGCTTGGCGGCGCGGACATGACGCCGTTGTAGTGCACCAGCCCCAGGCCCCAGCCGGCCAGCGTCACGGCAATGATGCTGATGAGGATCGCACCAAATACGCGGTGGTAGCTCAGCACGGCGATCATCAGGAAACACACGGCAGCCAGCAGCGGTCCTGGTTCATGGAGCGAGCCCAGCTTGATCAACGTGGCGGGGCTGTCGACGATGATGCCGGCAGTCTTCAGGCCGATCAGCCCGAGAAACAGCCCGACCCCCGCGCCCATGGCGTAGCGAAGGCTCACCGGAATACTGTTGAGCAGCCATTCACGCACCCGCGACAAGGTCAGCACCATGAACAGCACGCCGGAAACAAACACGGCGCCCAGGGCGGTTTCCCAGTTGTAGCCCATGGTGCCGACCACGGTATAGGTGAAGAAGGCGTTCAAACCCATGCCCGGCGCCAGGCCCACCGGCCAATTCGCATAGAGGCCCATCAACAGGCAACCCAGCGCTGCGGCGATGCAGGTGGCGACGAACGCGGCGCCATGATCGATACCTGCGTCGGCCATGATGTTGGGGTTGACGAAAATGATGTAGGCCATGGTGATGAACGTCGTCAGGCCGGCAATCAACTCGGTCTTCACCGTGGTGCCATGCAAGCTGAGTTTGAAGATACGCTCCAGCCAGCCATTGCGTGACGGCGGCGAAAGATCCAAGGTCTGGGCTTCGGGTTTGCGGCTTTCCACAGCGAGTACTCCTCAAGAGTTTTATTGTTATTTCCGGCACCGCACGCCCCCTGAGGGTGGTGGCGAGGCTTTGAGGCAGGTAAGGCTGGCGTAGTTGTTGACCTGTTGGTCAGGAACTCGCACGAAGCGAATTATGCTTTTGTATACAAATAAAGCAAATAATGTTTTCTGTATTGTCGACGAAAAATTTGGCGATAGGGCTATATCGCCAGCGCGGGAGGCTTCAGTCCCCAGATTTCCCGAGCGCCTGGTTCACCGCCAGCCAGCCATCCACCGCCGCTTCCCCAGCCTCGGCAAACACCCGCTCCAGCAATTTCACCTGTTCACGGCGCAGTGCCTGTTCAAATCGCTGGCCCTCGTCGGTCAATGCCAACAGCCGCTTACGCTTGTCGGTCTCGGATGCGACGCTGTTGACCAGGTGCATCTCCATCAATTGCCTCAACGGCATGTTCAGCGCTTGTTTTGTCACACCCAGCAACGCCAGAAGCTCCTTTACGCTCAAGGATGGGTAGCGGGCAATGAAAAAAACGATGCGCTGGTGCACTCGGCTCAAGCCACGGCGTTCGAGCATTTCATCCGCCTTGGCGGTAAACGCCTGGTAACCAAAGAAGAACGCTTCCATGGCCATCTGTTGGGATGTCGGGTTTTTAAGGTCAAGCATATTGACGTTTCCAGAGATGACGGAGTAGTTTCAGTCAAGCAGTTTGACTTATTTCTCCAACGCCTCGCTACAGGTGACCCCATGGCTTTTTCCGAACGTGTCTCGCGCCTCAAAAGTTCTTTGATTCGAGAAATCCTCGCCGCGGCGCAGCGCCCGGAAGTGATGTCGTTCGCCGGTGGCCTGCCGGCGGAGGCCATGCTGCCAAAGGTGGAGTGGGAGGCAATGCCGCTGTCCATGGGCCAATACGGCATGAGCGAAGGTGAGCCGGCCTTGCGCGAAGCACTGGCCGCACAGGCGCGATCGTTGGGCCTGGCCTGTGAGGCTAACCAGGTGCTGGTGGTCAGCGGTTCCCAGCAAACCCTCGATCTGGCGGCCAAGTTGCACATCGACGTCGGCACCGAGGTCATGCTCGAAGCGCCGACTTATCTCGCGGCCCTGCAGATTTTCCAACTGTTCGGCGCTGACTGCATCACCGTGCCCCTTGAGACGGACGGCCCGGACCTGGAGCAGTTGCGCGCCCGGTTGGAGCGCCATCGCCCGGCGTTCATCTACCTGATCCCAACGTTCCAGAACCCTTCGGCAGTTCGCTACAGCGAGGCCAAGCGCGACGCAGTGGCGGCGCTTTTGGATGAATTCGGCGTGACGCTGGTCGAAGACGAGCCCTACCGCGAACTGACCTTCGACGGCGGCAGCGCCACACCTATCGCCAGTCGCCTGAAGAAGGCCAGCTGGATCTACACCGGCACCGTGTCGAAAACCCTGTTGCCGGGCCTGCGGGTCGGGTATCTGATCGCCAGTCCGGACCTGTTCCCGCATCTGCTGCGGCTCAAGCAATCGGCGGACCTGCATACCAATCGCATCGGCCAATGGCAGGCGCTGCAATGGATCGGCACCGAGCAGTACCGCAACCATATGCATGAACTCAGGAATTTCTATCGGGATCGGCGCGATCGGTTCCAGGCTGCGCTACACAGGCATTTTGCCGACATTGCCGACTGGAACATGCCGCAGGGCGGATTGTTTTTCTGGCTGACGCTCAAGCAACCGCTGGACACCCGGACCTTGCTCGCCAAGGCGCTGGAGGCGGACGTGGCGTTCATGCCGGGTGAGCCATTCTTTCCAGAGCCGGACACGCATCCTGGGCATTTGCGCCTGAACTTCAGCCACATCGATCCGGCGCGGCTGGATGAAGGTTTGAAGCGCTTGGCGGGGGTGGTGCGGGAGGCTTTGGCCGCGAAGGCGGCTTGACGTTGGAGTGATTGCTCTGGCCGCTTCGCGAGCAGGCTCCCACAGGAAGATTGCATTTCCATGTGGGAAGCGAGCCTGCTCGCGAAGGGCCATCAACCCCAGCACAAATCCTCAGACCGCCGAAAACCGCTTATCCAGGTAATCAATGATCACCTTGGACTCATACATCCAGGTGGTCTCGCCATTTTCCTCGATACGCAGGCACGGCACCTTGATCCGGCCACCTTGTTCCAGCAGTGTCTGGCGATCCTGCTCGTTGTTCTTGGCATCGCGTAAGGCCACCGGCACGTTGAGGCGGCGCAGGGCACGGCGAGTCTTCACGCAGAACGGGCAGGCATGGAATTGATACAGCGTAAGCCCGCGAGCCGCCTGGTCAACTTGCGCCTGGGCTTGGGCCGGGCGCTGTTTCTTGCCGGGGCGGGTGATGAAGTCGATGAAGATGATGAGCTGGCCCAGGCCAACTCGAAGCGCTTTGACGATCACGTTATAGCCTCACGGCGGGAAGAAGAGGGCGCGCAGCTTACCTGATTTTTCATGGGCGAAAAAAAACCGGCGATCAATGCCGGTTTTCTTCGTGGGGACGACTTACTTGATGAGGCTGAGGAATTCCATGCGGGTCGCCGCATTTTCGCGGAACTCACCGAGCATCACCGAAGTGATCATCGAGGAATTCTGCTTTTCCACACCGCGCATCATCATGCACATGTGCTTGGCCTCGATCACCACCGCCACGCCCAGGGCACCGGTCACCTGCTGGACCGCATCGGCGATCTGGCGGCTGAGGTTTTCCTGGATCTGCAGGCGACGGGCGTACATGTCGACGATGCGCGCAACCTTCGACAGGCCCAATACCTTGCCGCTCGGGATGTAGGCCACATGGGCCTTGCCGATGAAAGGCAGCAAATGGTGCTCGCACAGCGAGTACAACTCGATGTCCTTGACCAGCACCATCTCGCTGTTATCGGAGCTGAACAAGGCACCGTTGGTGACTTCTTCCAGGGTCTGTTCATAACCGCGGCAAAGGTACTGCATGGCCTTGGCAGCGCGCTTGGGCGTGTCGAGCAGGCCCTCGCGGGAAACGTCCTCGCCCAGTTGGCCGAGAATCGCGGTGTAATTCTGTTCCAGAGACATGAAACTACCTGTGGGATTTTACGCAAAGGGCAAGGGTACGGTGGCGGACACGGCGCTGCAAGCTCGGCAATCGAGGGGTTACTCGTCGCGGCCTTCCATCATGGTGCGCTTGAGCATCACGTACACCGCTCCAGCGCCGCCGTGTTTCGCCTGGCAGGAGGTGAAGCCAAGCACTTGCGGATGCTGGCGCAGCCAAGTGTTGACGTGGCTCTTGATCATCGGCCGCTTGCCGTCCAGTCGCACGGCCTTGCCGTGGGTGACGCGCACACAGCGGATTTCGAATCTGGTGGCTTCGGCCAGGAACGCCCAAAGGGTCTCCCGGGCCTTTTCGACGGTCATGCCGTGCAGGTCGAGGCTGCCTTCGAAAGGAAACTGGCCGACCTTGAGCTTGCGCATCTGGCTTTCCTGTACGCCGTCGCGCGCCCACATCAACTCGTCTTCAGGGCCGACGTCGATGACGAACTGATCGGACAACCCGTCCACGGTCGTGGCGTCGGTGCGTACGGTGGCGGCTTGGCGCAGCTTGGCGATCTGTGCGCGATCGGCCTTGGGTTTGCCCGTTTCGGCGCGATCGTGTTTGATTGGTTTTACGCCCTGGATCGCACTTTTGAACAGGGAAAAGTCGTCGTCTTGCATGTCAGCCTCCGCGAAGGCCGGCCAGTTTACCCAACTCCGGTGGGATAGGGCGCGACAAAACGTCGGATGGCGGGATCAGTCGTGCTTTTTCATCAGGTGCGGAGCCATGGCCAGCTCCAGGGATTGGCGGGCGCGACGGCGGCAACGGCGCCAGAGCCAGACGCCCAGCAGCAGTACCAACAGGCCGACTGCCAGGATGATCGCCGAACCCAGCGGGGTGGCGTTCAGCTCGCCCAGCGCGGGCGGGCGGCCGAGCAGGCTGGCGGCACCGGCCATCGCCAGCAGCACACCCAGCGTTGCCAGCAGCGCCGCGAACCCCGCGCCGATACGAAATCGCCAGTTGCTCGGGCCTTTGGGCCGCAAGCGACGTGCGTCAAAACCATCGGATATCTTCATTCCGACCTTCCTCAATGGGTATCGGCCCTTCGACCGGAAGATGTTCGGGTTGTTCCTGACACTAGGTCAATTGAAGGAAATGAGAGGCTTTTGCGGATGAGCGGCGCAGCAAGCCGCTCACCGAAGCTGTCAGGTGAAGTCGCGGGTCAGGGCCAGCGTGGCGAAGTTATCGGCCATGATCGCCATTTCAGTCTGGTGCACGTGTTCGGCGCTGAGCACGCCGCCCTTGTGCGGCAGGTCGCGGGTGGCGCAGGCGTCTTCGACCAGGGTGCAGCGGAAACCCAGGTTCTTGGCGGCGCGCACGGTGGTGCTGACGCTGGAATGGCTCATGAAACCGCAGACGATCAGGTCCAGGGG
The DNA here is from genome assembly GCF_000802155.2 of Pseudomonas frederiksbergensis. Taxonomy (GTDB): domain Bacteria; phylum Pseudomonadota; class Gammaproteobacteria; order Pseudomonadales; family Pseudomonadaceae; genus Aquipseudomonas; species Aquipseudomonas frederiksbergensis_A. Next base: position 33,241 of record NZ_JQGJ02000028.1, on the reverse strand, counting down.
GCCGAGGTCTTCCAGGCGCTTCTTCAGGTCGGTGCCATGGAAAGCGCTGGGCAGCAGTTTTTCAATCACGGTTTCGTCGCCCAGGGGTTCAAGGCCCGGAATGAACTCGCCGCGCTCGCCCTGTGGATCGAACAGCCCGCCATGGGTGCCCAAGTGGCGCACATGCACGATTGGCCGCCCGGCGGACCGGGCTGCGCCGAGCAGTTGCTTGATGTTCGCGACTGCTGCATCCATGCCGCTCAGGGCCAGGGGACCGGCGAGGTATTCTTTCTGGGCATCGATGATGATCAGCGTCGCTTGACTCAGGTTGGCCGCTGCGTAACCGCGGCCGCTGAGTTGAAACATCGTTTTTGGAACGGACATTCTGGGGCTCCTTCGAGTGGGGCTTTTGCGACATTCTCCTCTGGCGGAGCGGTTCTGTGAATCGCTTCCATCGCAAGCGCCGTCGTTGCTGGCCTACAGCCTTGTCAAGATCGACAGCTTGTTCAATGGGGCGCGCAGAAAACGGATGATTCCTACGTTTGAAACACTGTTTTCTTTAGGCTTCGGGTCGCGTTTGGGTAGGCACACGTTTGGCTGGTAGACTCGCCCGTCGATTTTTCTGGAGTTTGCCGTCGTGATCACTTCCCGCCTTCGTACCCTGCGCGACCATATCCGTTGGGCCGTCAGCCGTTTCCATGGGGAGGATCTGTTCTTTGGCCATGGCACCGACAACGCCTGGGACGAGGCGCGCCAACTAGTGTTGGGTGCATTGCACCTGCCGTGGGAAATTGCCGACAGCTACCTGGATTGCCGCCTCGAAGACGAGGAATTGGTGCACGTGCAGCGCCTGTTGCACCGCCGCATCGCAGAGCGTATCCCAGCCGCCTACTTGCTGGGCGAGGCTTGGTTCTGCGGGATGTCGTTCATCGTCGACGAGCGCGTGCTCATTCCGCGTTCGCCCATCGGTGAGTTGATTGAAAAACACTTCGAGCCTTGGTTGGGCCAGGCGCCTGCGCGAATCCTCGACCTGTGCACTGGCTCCGGTTGCATCGGGATTGCCTGCGCCTATGAGTTTCCCGAGGCTGAGGTGGTATTGGCCGACCTGTCGTTCGAGGCGCTGGAAGTCGCCAACCAGAACATCGAGCGCCACGGTGTGGATGAACGGGTGTTTACGGTCCAGGGCGATGGTTTCGATGGGTTGCCGGGGCAACGTTTCGACCTGATCGTGTCGAACCCGCCCTATGTCGATGCGGAGGATTTCGCCGACATGCCCCAGGAATACCAGCACGAGCCTGAGCTGGGCCTGGCCTGTGGCGACGATGGCTTGAACCTGGTACGTCGGATGCTGGCCGAAGCGGCTGATCATCTGACGGAAAAAGGGTTGTTGATCGTCGAGGTGGGCAACAGCCAGGTGCATGTCGAGGCGCTGTACCCGGAAGTCGACTTCGCCTGGCTGGAGTTCGAGCGCGGTGGGCACGGTGTGTTCATGCTCAGTGCCGAACAGTGCCGCCAGCACCAGGCGTTGTTCGCTTCGCGGGTTTGAGTCCGTTCATCGGCGGGCTGCGTTGGTGGCGGGGAGCTTGCTCCCTCGCCACGGGATCAAAGCTATCCCTTGCGTTCAACGCTGTGATCAATGCCGCGTAGCGATCCAGATCAACAGCCCTGCCTGGAACATCGCAAACGCCACCAGGCAAGTGATGGTGAAGCGCAGGCCAGTGTCTTCACGCTTGAATTTATTGACCTTCTCTTCCTGCTTCTGCAGTTTGACTTCCTGCTCCGCCAGGTTCTGCTCGGCCTGTTGCAGCATCTGCGCGGCTTCGAGGATCTCGACGAATTGCAGCTTCTCGGCGTTCCAGTCGCCCAGCAGGTCACCGACTTGTGTTTGCTTGACGCTGCCCTTGAGATGTTGGGCGTCGGCATAGACCACTTCGAAACCGTGGGCCTTGAGGAAGTGATCACGGCGCAGGCGGGTGTCTTCGTTCAGCGCGTCCTTGTTGTTCAGATCGGTGCCTTCGACCCGATAGCCCGACCAGCGCTTCTTGGCCCAGGTGATCCCTTGCGCGGCGAGGAAGCGGCCGATGCCTCGGTTCAAGGGCTCGACTTGCAAGCTGTCCGGCGAAAAGAACAGGCGCTTCTCGACATGATCGGCCCAGACATCCAGATGATTCTGCTCCTTGCGCACCCGTTGCCCAGGCAAGCGGATGATCATGCGCAGCAAGCTGCGTTCCTTGCTGTGGCGTTCGGCATAGCTGAACTCGACAAACCGCAAGGGCCGCGCACCGGTGGCGCGGTCGGTCTTGAGCGGGGCCAGCCGGAGCATCTTGTGGTGCTCGGCCTCAACGTCCGCCCAAGGCAGCTCTGGCGCCGATGGAGCTGCTGGCGCGGCCGTTTCGGCGGCGGTGTCGGGAGAAGTCTGAGTTTCAGTCATAACGGCAAAAATCCTGTCCAGGCCGGCTTGTCGACAGCCGTTGCGCTGTCCGACACCGGTTTATCGGCCGTTTTTGCCAGGACTGGAGGGCAATTGGCCTGTATCGCGGCCCCACGTGCTCAATGGGCAACGATCGAGCCGATAAAGCGCAGGATGTGCGTCCCCAGCTCCGCCGCCAGTGGCAGGTTCGGATCCTTGTAGGAGGCCAGTTGCCGCTTCACGTCGTTGGGCACGATGCGCATCACATGGTTCATGCCTTTGATCAACGCCAGCTCCGCGTCGGGTTTGGCCGCTTTCAATTGCCGGGCATCGTCGATGCTGACCTGGATATCGTGGCTGCCCTGGATGATCAGGGCCGGCATCTTCAAGGCTGCGAAGGCCTGGGCCGGGTCCTGGCGGAACAGCGACATCAGGTAGGGCTGCACGCTTGGGCGAAAGATGACCTGCAATTGAGGGGGAACATTGGGATCGGGGCGGCCGGCCTTGAGGCTGTCGAGCAACTCGTTGCTGCGCAGCATCAACGGCGGGGGCAGGCGGGCGCTGAGTTGCTGACGCAAGACCTGGTCGATCGGACGGGCGCTGCCGGCCACCGAAATGACCGCCGCCGCGTTGGCCTGGGGCGCCGCGAGGCTGGCAATCAGCGCGCCTTCGCTGTGGCCCAGCAGGATCAACGGGCCCAGTCGTGGATCGGCGGCCAGCTTGTGGCTCCAGGCCACGGCATCGGCAACGTAGGCTTCGACGCTCAGGTTGCGTTCGTCCGGGGTGGCCGCGAGGCTGGCAGCCACGCCGCGCTTGTCGTAGCGCACGCTGGCGATATTCTGCCGGGCGAGCACCCAGGCCAGGCGCTTGAGGCTGTCGTTGCGCCCGCCTTCGGGGTTGTTTCCGTCACGATCCGTAGGGCCTGAGCCAGAAATGATCAGGACAACGGGCACCGGCGTGTCGGATTTTGGCAGAAGCAGGGAGCCGAAAAGTTCACCGTTGCCAGTGTCGAGGCTGATGGGACGTTGCAGCACGGTGGCCTGGGCAAGGCTGCAGGCCAGGCCAGTGAACAGGGTAAGGCTCAACACGATCAGTTTTAACATCATGACGCCATGAGTTGCGAAGGTGCCGGTTGGACTGGCGGGCACCGATAAGGTTCGAGGATGAACTACTCGGGGAGCCTGCGTATACTGGCGCCCATCTCGATCTCTCAGCGATTTCTCGGAGCACCCTGCATGTCCGGCAATACCTACGGCAAGCTGTTCACTGTCACCACCGCGGGCGAAAGCCATGGCCCGGCGTTGGTCGCCATTGTCGACGGCTGCCCGCCGGGCCTGGAGATTTCCCTGGAAGACCTTCAGCGTGACCTGGACCGCCGCAAGCCCGGCACCAGTCGCCACACCACCCAGCGCCAGGAAGCCGATGAAGTCGAAATCCTCTCCGGCGTCTTCGAAGGGCGCACCACCGGCTGCGCCATCGGCCTGCTGATCCGCAACACCGACCAGAAGTCCAAGGACTACTCGGCCATCAAGGACCTTTTCCGCCCGGCTCACGCCGATTACACCTACCACCACAAATACGGCGAGCGCGACTACCGCGGCGGCGGACGCAGCTCGGCCCGGGAAACCGCGATGCGCGTGGCGGCCGGGGCGATCGCCAAGAAATACCTGGCGAGCCAGGGCATTGTCATCCGCGGCTACATGAGCCAACTGGGCCCGATCGAAATCCCGTTCAAGACCTGGGATTCGGTGGAGCAGAATGCCTTCTTCAGCCCCGACCCGGACAAAGTGCCGGAGCTGGAGGCCTACATGGACCAGTTGCGCCGTGACCAGGATTCGGTCGGTGCGAAGATCACCGTGGTCGCCGAAGGTGTGATGCCTGGCCTGGGCGAGCCGATCTTCGATCGCCTCGACGCCGAACTGGCCCACGCGCTGATGAGCATCAACGCGGTGAAGGGCGTGGAAATCGGCGCCGGTTTTGCCTGCGTCGCCCAACGCGGCACCGAGCACCGTGACGAACTGACCCCGCAAGGTTTCCTGAGCAACAACGCCGGCGGCATCCTCGGCGGCATCTCCTCGGGCCAGCCGATCGTCGCCCACCTGGCGCTGAAACCGACGTCCAGCATTACCACGCCGGGCCGCTCCATCGATATTCATGGCAACCCGGTCGATGTCATCACCAAGGGCCGCCATGACCCGTGCGTGGGCATTCGCGCCACGCCGATCGCCGAAGCAATGATGGCGATCGTGCTGATGGATCATCTGTTGCGCCATCGCGGCCAGAACGCCGACGTCAAAGTCGGCACGCCGGTGCTGGGTCAGCTTTGATGGCTGGCCTGCCGACCGCCGTGGCCTGACGATCATGGCGGCGTTGCCGTACTGGCGGCTTTCCAGTTTCTACCTGTTCTATTTCGCCTTGCTCGGTTCGACTGCGCCGTTCCTGGCGCTGTACTTCGATCACCTGGGATTCAACGCGGCGCGCATCGGCGAGCTGGTGGCGATTCCCATGCTGATGCGCTGCGTGGCGCCGAACCTCTGGGGCTGGCTGGGGGACTACACGGGCCGGCGCCTGGCGATCGTGCGGTTCGGCGCGATCTGCACCCTGTTGAGCTTTTCGCTGATCTTCATCGACAAAAGCTACGCCTGGCTGGCGATGGTCATGGCGCTGCATGCGTTCTTCTGGCATGCGGTGCTGCCGCAGTTCGAGGTCATCACCCTGGCCCACTTGAGCGGGCAAGCCTCGCGCTACAGCCAGATCCGCCTGTGGGGCTCCATCGGTTTCATCATCACCGTGGTTGTCCTTGGCCGCTTGTTCCAATGGCTGAGCCTGGACATCTACCCGGTGGCCCTGGCCTTGATCATGGGCGGCATCGTGCTGAGCAGCTTCTGGGTGCCCAACGCCCAGCCGGTGCAGGGGCCGCGGGTGGCCGGGGACGGTTTCCTGCGGCAATTGCGCAATCCGGGCGTGCTGGCGTTTTATGCTTGCGTCGGCCTGATGCAAATGAGCCATGGGCCGTATTACACCTTCCTGACGTTGCACCTGGAGCGCCTGGGCTATAGCCGTGGGTTGATCGGCGTGCTCTGGGCCGTCGGCGTTGTGGCCGAGGTGTTGGTGTTCCTGTTCATGAGCCGGATCCTGGCGCGGTTTTCCGTGCGGCGGGTGCTCATGGTCAGTTTCCTGCTGGCGGCGCTGCGCTGGTTGCTGCTGGGCTCGCTGGCCGAGTTCCTCTGGGTACTGTTGTTTGCTCAGGTGTTGCACGCGGCGACGTTCGGCAGTTTTCACGCCGCTGCCATCCATTTCGTGCAACGTAGTTTCGGCCCGCGCCAGCAAGGCCAGGGCCAGGCGCTGTACGCCGCGCTTGCCGGGACTGGCGGGGCGTTGGGCGCACTGTATTCCGGCTACAGCTGGAATGCCTTGGGCGCCGGTTGGACATTCAACATCGCCAGCCTCGCAGCCTTCGCTGCAGCCGTTATCATTGCCACACGCATGCAAGAGGACAGGCCATGAGCCTTACCCGTGAACAGCTCGCCCAGGACATCATCGACGCCGGGCGTTTTTTGTACGGTCGCGGCTGGTCGCCGGCCACCAGCAGCAACTATTCGACCCGTTTATCCGCTGACCAGGCCTTGCTCACCGTATCGGGCAAGCACAAAGGGCAACTGGGTATCGACGATGTGCTGGCCACCGACCTGGATGGCAACAGCCTGGAACCGGGCAAGAAACCGTCGGCCGAAACCTTGCTGCACACACAGTTGTATCGCTGGCGCCCGCAGATCGGTGCAGTGCTGCACACCCATTCGGTCAATGCCACGGTGCTGTCGCGCCTGACCCGCGAAGCCTTCATCGACTTTGAAGACTATGAACTGCAAAAAGCCTTCAGCGGCGTCACGACTCATGAATCCCGCGTTCGGGTACCGATTTTCGACAACGACCAGGACATCGCGCGCCTGGCCGCCAAAGTCCAACCCTGGCTGGAGGCGCATCCCGATTGCGTCGGCTACCTGATCCGCGGCCACGGCCTGTACACCTGGGGGCCGGGCATGAACGATGCGCTGCGCCAGATCGAAGCGTTTGAATTCCTGTTCGAGTGCGAACTCAAGACCCGCGCACTCCTGAACCGATAATTGCTGGAGCCATTGCCATGAGCAGCCTGTCCGTCTACCACGTCTCGAGTCCCGAGATTCCGAACAAGGTACTGACCCATTTCGAGGACATCGCCTCGACCCTGGCCGAAAAAGGCGTGCGGTTCGACCGTTGGGAAGCTGCGACGAGAATCCAGCCCGGCGCCAGCCAGGATGAGGTGATCGCTGCGTACAAGACCCAGATCGACAAGCTGATGATCGAGCGCGGCTACGTCACGGTCGATGTCATCAGCCTCAACAGCGACCATCCGCAGAAAGCCGAACTGCGAGCCAAGTTCCTCGATGAGCACCGGCACGGCGAGGACGAGGTGCGATTCTTCGTCGCCGGTCGTGGCCTGTTTACCTTGCACATCGACGATTACGTCTATGCAGTCCTGTGCGAAAAAAACGACTTGATCTCGGTGCCCGCCGGCACGCCGCACTGGTTCGATATGGGCGAACACCCGCATTTCGTTGCCATCCGCCTGTTCAACAACCCGGAAGGCTGGGTCGCCAAATTCACTGGCGACGACATCGCCAGCCGCTTCCCGCGCCTGGAGGATTGACTTCGTGACGATCAAAGCCATTCTCACCGACATCGAGGGCACCACCAGCGCGGTGAGTTTTGTCTTCGACGTGCTGTTTCCCTATGCCGCCGAGCACCTGCCGGACTTTATCCGGCACAACGCCGGACGCGCCGACGTGGCCGGACAACTGGACGCTGTGCGTCGAGACAGCGGCGAGCCGGACGCTGACATCGAGCGGGTCGTCGCGATCCTGCTGGGCTGGATCGCCGAGGACCGCAAGGCCACGCCGCTCAAGGCGTTGCAGGGCATGGTCTGGGAGCAGGGCTACCAGGCCGGCCAATTGAAAGGTCACGTTTATCCGGATGCGGTGCAGGCGCTGAAAGACTGGCACCAGCAAGGCTATCGGCTGTTTGTGTATTCCTCGGGCTCGATCCAGGCGCAAAAACTGATTTTCGGTTGTTCCGAGGCAGGCGACTTGTCGCCGTTGTTCAGCGGCTATTTCGACACCACGTCAGGGCCCAAGAGAGAGACGCAGTCGTACCAGCGGATCAGCGAGGCGATGGGCATTGCGCCGGCCGAGATCCTGTTTCTGTCGGACATCGTCCAGGAACTGGACGCGGCCCGTGAGGCCGGGATGGCCACCTGTGGCTTGGCGCGGGAAAGTGGCGAACTGCTCGGTCATGAGACCGTGGCAAGCTTTGCCGACATCGAGCCGTCGCGGTTCGGCGCCTGAAGGTCGGGCAAAAAAAATCAGGCCATGGAACCGAGGTTCCAGGCCTGATCCCAACACAGCGTGTCAGGCGCTGTGGTAGGTCGGTAGCGCGAAGCGATGCTGGCTCTGCAGCATCGCCACCGGCGGCAACTCGCTGGCTTGTTCAGCCAGATCGCGGCGAATCGCACTGATGGCCCAGGACAATTGGTCCCCGGCGTGCAATTGCGCGTAGGAAATCGTGCGTTTGAACAGTTTGCCGTCGCTGTTGCGCAAGGTCAGCAGGATCCCGCCATCCGGGCGTGCCTGAGTGGTGACTTCGTAGTTGGAAAACAGCGATGCAAACTTCTCTTGAATCATATTCATCGTTCATTGCTCCATGGTGTGGCAAACCGTGGAGGGGGTGTTGCAGTGTCTGTGCCAGCATTCGATTGATCGTAAAGCGCTTAAAAAACAAAGACTTATGAATTTGGTTGATTTTCGCTTTCGTGCAACTTGCATGAACGGCCATCGTGCATCCTGCATTTTGCGTGGTCGGGCGATTATTTTTGGAACCAAACCGTGTCCCCGCGCTCACGTTTCGCCTGTTCCAAGGCTGCGGATACAAAACATTGCAAAAACCGCATGTACAGCCTTGGAATCGCTGGCGTACTTTCGATCCAGCTTTCGCGTAACCCCACATAAGAACCGCGACCCATAAGGTCGGCCGGGGAAGGATCACCCATGAGTCGTACACCCAGCGACGCCATTACCTGGGGCATGATGCTGCGCAAGTTGCCCGCCATTGCCAGCGCTGTTCCCCGCATTGTCAAAGGCATGAAACTCGCAAACGTCCAGGACCCCACCCAGCCCTGTGGCCTGGGTTGGTGCTTCGAGCAGGCCACGCAACGCAATCCCCAAGGCGCGGCGCTGCTGTGCGGCGATACGGTGCTGAGTTATGCACAGGTCAACGAGCAGGCCAACCGCATCGCCCATTACCTGTTGGCGCAAGGCATCGTGAAGGGCGATTGCGTAGCGATCTTTATCGAGAACCGCCCACAGCTGCTGGTCACCGTGCTCGCGGTGGCGAAGGTCGGCGCCGTCAGTGCGATGATCAACACCTCGCAAACCGAGGATGCCCTGGTTCACAGCCTTGCATTGGTCACGCCTGTTGCGGTGGTGGTCGGGGATGAGCGGGTCGCTGTGTTCAACGATGTGCGCGGTCGGACCGGGCTGCCGGACGCTCGAACCTGGTGGGTGGCTGACGAGCAGAGCGACACGGTGCCGTGCGGATTTGTCGACCTGACTCACGCAAGCGAGCAATACCCAGGCGAGAACCCAGCCAACAGCCAGCGAGTATTTTTCAACGACCCCTGTTTCTACCTCTATACCTCCGGCACCACGGGCCTCCCGAAGGCAGGGGTGTTCCGCCACGGGCGCTGGATGCGCACGTCCACCAGTTTCGGCCTGATCGCCTTGGACATGAAGCCCGAAGACATCGTCTATTGCACGCTGCCGCTGTATCACGCCACCGGGTTATGCGTCTGCTGGGGCGCGGCGATCTGCGGAGCCTCGGGGTTCGCGATCCGCCGCAAGTTCAGCGCCAGCCAGTTCTGGAGCGACGTGCGTCGATATCGCGCGACTACCCTGGGGTACGTGGGGGAGCTGTGCCGCTATCTGATCGACCAGCCGGCGAGCGTCACGGACCGGCAGCATCGCGTGACGAAGATGATCGGCAATGGCCTGCGCCCTGGCGCCTGGGCGGCGTTCAAGACACGTTTCGGTGTCGGGCATATCTGTGAGCTTTATGCGGCCAGCGACGGCAACATCGGCTTCACCAATATCCTCAATTTTGACAATACCGTCGGTTTTTCCCTGATGGCCTGGGCGTTGGTGCAGTACGACCACGACAGCGGGACCCCCTTGCGCAACCTGCAAGGACGCATGCAAAAAGTCCCCAAGGGTGAGCCGGGCCTGCTATTGGCGCGCATCGACGAGAAGGCGCCGCTGGATGGCTACACCGACCCGGCGAAGACCGAGAAAACCATCTACCGGGACGTCTTCGTCCCTGGCGACCGCTATTTCAATACCGGTGATCTGTTGCGCAGTATTGGCTTCGGTCACGGGCAATTCGTCGATCGTCTCGGCGACACTTATCGCTGGAAAGGCGAAAACGTTTCCACCACGGAAGTCGAGAACGTGCTGCTCCAGCATCCGCAGATTGCCGAGGCGGTGGCCTATGGCGTTGAGATCAACGGCACCAATGGGCGCGCCGGTATGGCCGCGATTACCCCGGCCGAATCCCTGGCGACCCTGGACTTCAACGAACTGCTGCGGTTTCTGCAATGCAAATTGCCCGCCTATGCGGTACCACTGTTCTTGCGCATCAAAGTGAAGATGGACACCACCGGCACCTTCAAGTACCAGAAGACGCGCCTCAAGGCCGAAGCTTTCGACCCGTGCCTGGCGGGTGACGAACCGATCTACGCCTGGCTGCCCGACAGCTCGACCTATGTGCGGGTGGACCGGCAATTGTCGATGGGGATCCAGGGCGGACACTTTCGCTATTGATTCTGGCTATGGCCGTTGCAGAGAAAAAAGGGATGACAGGCGCAGGGTCCCTCGGGAAACTAGCGGCTTTGCGATGAGCCAACTGGAGTTTTCCCAATGTCCGATACAAGCCGCCAGATGACCCCGGAAGAGGCAGCGGAATTTGCGGAGCAGGTTTTCAACGTTGCCCGCCAGGGCGACGCCGCGATGATGGCCGCGCTGTTGAGCAAAGGCTTGCCGCCGAACCTGCGCAACCACAAGGGCGATACCTTGCTGATGCTGGCCGCGTACCACGGGCATGTCGAGACGGTAAAAGTCTTGCTGGAGCACAAGGCCGATCCGGAAGTCCGCAATGACAACGGCCAGAGCCCGATTGCCGGTGCGGCTTTCAAGGGTGATCTGGCGGTGGTTTCAGCCTTGGTGGATGGCGGCGCGCAAGTGGAAGGTTCCTCGTTCGACGGTCGCACGGCATTGATGATGGCGGCGATGTTCAACCGGGTCGAAATCGTCGATTACCTGATCAGTAAAGGCGCCGATCCCAAGGCCAAGGATGCCAACGGCGTCTCGGCCCTGGATGCGGCCAGGACCATGGGCGCGGTGGATACCACGGCGCAGTTGGAGAAGTTGTTGGGCTGACCTCGCCAAAGGGAGTGGGGGATGCGCTATCCTTCGCCCCCGCAAAAATACATCGCCACAGGAATAGCCCAATGAAAGCCGCACTCGTCGAACTCATCAGCAAAATCAGCTCCGGCTGCCTGGGCGAGGCGCAGATCGAGACGATTGCCGATGAGGCGGCCCAGGCCTACGCGGACCCAGTGGCTTTCCTGGCGGCCAATCCGGACATCAACTACGACGACACCTTCCCGATCCCGCTAGGGGAGTGGGTGGTGGTGGGAAGCCTGCCGGATACCGTGTTGTTCCAGGCAGATACCTATGTCGAGTTGTTCGAGCAGATTGTCGCCTCGTTCGGCCCCGGCGTCGCGTTCAACCTCAAGCCCAAGCAACTGGCGAAGACTGAAGCGCTGACCGCGCTCAACCGCATCCAGATCCAGATGAGCAGCCTGAACAAGGAAAATGGCGGCTATGTGCTGATGAACTTCAGCCAATTGCTGGACGATGAATTGCAAATGGTGCTGGTGTACGGCAATGACGTGCCGCGCGTACTGCAATTGTGCGCCGAGGTGGGCATCGCCGCGGCTCCGTCCCTTGAAGCGCTCAAGATCGCGGTCCACGTCTGACGCAATAAAACGGAACCCTTGCCCTGGCGCCGCTATCCTAAGTGGGCATATCACCATTCGGGAGCGACACCATGGGTTCCACTTTCAACGGCCTGGTAGGCCTGATTATCCTGGCGCTCGATATCTGGGCGATCATCAATGTACTCAAGAGTGGCGCGGGAACCGGGGCGAAGGTCCTCTGGGTATTGCTGATCCTCCTGCTGCCGGTATTGGGCCTGATCATCTGGGCGATTGCAGGGCCGCGTGGCAACGTGCGCGTCTGACCGTTCCAATAACTCTCCAATAAAAGAAGGCCCGACAGGCCATGACCTGTCGGGCGTTTTTTTTTGCGCGTCGGTATCAGGCCGTTGCCAACGACGTTTTTTGCGATGCACTCAAGAAGCGCAGCAATGCCAGCAGCGGGAAGGCGCTGCCGACGATCACTACCCACAGCCAGCCACCGTGTTCATAGACAGCGCTGGCAATCGACGAGCCGAATGCGCCGCCGACGAAGATGCTGGTCATGTACAGCGCGTTCAGTCGACTGCGGCTCTTGGCGTCGAGGGCGTAGATGGTGCGTTGGCCCAGGACCATGTTCATCTGTACGCAGAAATCCAGGACCACGCCGGTCACCGCCAGGCCAATCACGCTGTAGGCCGGATGGATGAAGGCCGGCAGGAAACTCAGGCTGGCGAACAGCATCGCCAGCAGCGAAGCGATCCGGGTATGACCGGCATCCGCCAGGCGACCGGCAATCGGCGCGGCGATGGCGCCGATGGCCCCGACCAGGGCGAACAGCGCTATTTCCGTCTGTGACAGGCCATGGTTACGCGCCAGCTCCAAGGGCACGGCGGTCCAGAACAGACTGAACGTGGCGAACATGCAGGCTTGGTAAAACGCTCGCTGGCGCAACTGCGGCTGCTGGCGCAACAAGGTGCCGAGCGAGCCCAGCAATTGGACGTAGGACGCGCTGTGGTCGGGCTGGCGCTTGGGCACGGTCAACGCGAGGACGATGCTGATGGCCGCCATCAGTGCGGCCGCGATGATGAACATCGCCCGCCAGCCGAAATGATCGGCGATGACGCTGGAGACCGGCCGAGCCAACAGGATCCCCAGCAACAGGCCGCCCATGATCCCACCGACGACCCGTCCCCGGGATTCCTCAGGCGCCAGGTGCGCGGCCAGCGGAATCAGGACCTGTACCGAGACGGAACTGAAGCCCACCAGCAGCGAGACCATGAGGAACACGTTCGGTTGCTCGGTGAACGCCGCGCCCAGCAGGCTGGCTATCGCTACCAGTGTGGTGAGGATCATCAAGCGCCGGTTTTCCAGCAGGTCGCCCAACGGCACCAGGAAAAACAGGCCCAGGGCATAACCGATCTGAGTCAGCGAGACGATCAGGCTGGCCATGGTGCTGGACAAGCCGACGTCGGGGGCGATCAGTTCGATGATGGGTTGGGCGTAGTAGATGTTGGCAACGATCGCGCCGCAGCAGAAGGCGAACAGCAGGACCATGCCGCGGGTCAGGGTGACGCCGGGCGAGGAGGGATGGGCACTCATGGCAATCTCATCGATCAATTGAAAGGATGGCGTGAGGCTAAAGATTTGCAGGGCTCTGGAACAGGGCTTTGCGACTGATATCAGTCATGCCTGTGGTTAATGGTTCAGCGAATGCCCTTGTGGCGAGGGAGCAAGCTCCCTCGCCACAAGGGCTTGTTTGCCGGACTGGCTGTATCAGTACCTCATTGCCCGCTATAGATCTGATCGAAAACCCCACCGTCATTGAAATGGGTCTTCTGCACGGTGCGCCAGTCGCCGAAGGTTTTCTCTACCGACAGGAAGTCGACTTTCGGGAAGCGGTCGGTGTATTTGGCCAGCACCGCCGGATCCCGTGGACGCAGGTAGTTGGCGGCGGCGATTTCCTGGCCTTCGGGCGACCACAGGTATTTGAGATACGCCTCGGCGGCTTCTCGGGAGCCTTTCTTCTCGACCACTTTATCCACAACGCTCACCGGTGGCTCGGCTTCGGCGGACACGCTTGGGTAGACCACTTCGAACTGGTCGCGGCCAAACTCGCGGGCGATCATTTCCGCTTCGTTTTCAAAGGTCACCAGCACGTCGCCGATCTGGTTGGTCATGAACGTTGTCGTCGCGGCGCGGCCACCGGTGTCCAGCACAGGCGCCTGCTTGAACAACTTGCCGACGAAATCCTTGGCCTTGTTCTCGTCGCCACCGTTCTTGAGCACATAGCCCCACGCCGACAGATAGGTATAGCGGCCGTTACCGGAGGTTTTCGGGTTTGGCACGATCACTTGCACGCCGTCCTTGAGCAGGTCGGGCCAATCCTTGAGCGCTTTCGGGTTGCCCTTGCGCACGATGAACACCGTGGCCGAGGTGAACGGTGCGCTGTTGTTCGGCAGCCGGGTGACCCAGTTTTCCGGAACCAGCTTGCCGTTGTCCGCCAAGGCGTTAATGTCGGTGGCCATGTTCATGGTGATGACATCCGCCGGCAGCCCGTCGATCACCGAGCGCGCTTGCTTGCTGGAGCCGCCGAAGGACATTTGCACGGTGATGTTCTCGTTGTGCTCGGCTTGCCAGTGCTTCTGGAACGCGGCGTTGTAATCTTTGTAGAAGTCGCGCATCACGTCATAGGAAACGTTCAGCAGGGTTGGGGCGGCGTTGGCCAGGCTGCCGAAGGTCAGGCCAGCGGCGAGAAGGGAGGCGCCAAGGAAGTTTTTCACTGCGAATTCCTTTTTATTGGGAGGCGGGCGATAAGCCAGCACACTAGCGATTAGCTTATAGGCCTTCAAGTATTTAAAAATGCTTTGCTTATTCCATTTTCTTGAACAGCGCATTGCCGCAACGGGAGCAGAAGGCGGCGCCATGTTCATGGTTGTTTTTGCTGCACACCGGGCAGTCATGCTGGAGTTGGTCGCCGCGCATCGCGGTGGCGAGTTCAGCGGTGAAGATACCCGTCGGTACGGCGATGATCGAATAGCCGGTGATCATCACTAAAGACGAAATGACCTGTCCCAGCGGCGTCTTCGGCACGATGTCGCCGAAGCCCACGGTGGTCAGCGTCACGATAGCCCAATAGATCCCCTTGGGAATGCTGGTAAAGCCATGCTGCGGCCCTTCGATGACGTACATCAGCGTGCCGAACACGGTCACCAGCGTTGATACGCTGACCAGGAACACGATGATTTTCTGCTTGCTGCCACGTAGCGCGGCCAGCAGATAGTTGGCCTGCTTGAGGTAAGGGCTGAGCTTGAGCACGCGAAAAATCCGCAACATGCGGATGATTCGAACGATCAGCAGGTACTGGGCATCGCTGTAGTACAGCGCCAGGATGCCCGGCACGATCGCCAGCAGATCCACCAGGCCATAGAAACTGAACGCGTAGCGCAGCGGTTTCGGCGAGCAGTACAAGCGTAGGCCGTACTCCACCAGAAAGATAAAGGTGAAGCCCCACTCGATATAAGCCAGCAGGGCCGCGTAGTTTTTGTGAACGCTGTCGATGCTGTCGAGCATCACGATCACCAGGCTGGCGAGGATGATCAGCAGCGAGGTGCTGTCGAAGCGTCGGCCAGCCACGGTATCGGTCTGGAAAATGATGACGTAGAGGCGTTCACGCCAGTTGTTGCTGTTATCCATGACCTTCGCCTGAATCGATAATCAGCGAAGCCTAGGGCGATTGCCCCGCAGAGCGCAAGGCGCGGTGTCGAGGATTGCCTGATGCCAGCGTCGGCCAGTCGCACGAACCAGCCAGCAGGCGAGGATGAACGGCGCTGTCAGTGGCGCCACGCCCAACGCAGCGAAACCTGGTGCGAGAACGACCGCCAGGGCAATGCCCGCCAGCGGCAGCCATGGCTTGCGGGTGTGTTGGCCGAGGGCCAGGGCCACCAGCGCCGGGTTATAGCCGCCCAGCCCCGATAAGGCCTGGGCGCTGTCGTGGTGCAGCACGGCAAACGCAAGGCCGACGATGGAACCCAGCAGCGCCCAGCCAGCGGCGCGGCGATCGGCGATCAGCAGGCCGACCACGACCAGCGCACCGGCCAGCGGCTGGTCGAGAAACATGACCTGGCCGAGGCCATTCAAAGGAGCGAGCAGCAGCTTGGGAAGTGTCATTTCCACGGACGCTGAGGCGGGCGACGGCGGGGCGAAACTCAGCAGCAACCAGCCCAGCGCCACGAATGGCGCGGTATAGGTGGGCAGGCAGCGCGGGCCAGGGGTTCGCTTGAGCCATTGCTGGGTGAGTATTGCGCTGAGGCCGCCGCCGGCAATGATCAGGGGGGGTAGCAAGACCGACCAGGGCAGTGCCAGGCTCAACAACAATCCCAGCAGGATCCCGTTGTAGCTGAACAACCCGGCTTGCCGATCTTCCTTGGCATAACCGCGTCGCTGCGCCGTCAACAGTCCGGCTACTGCGCCCAGCAGCGCGCCGCCGAGCAAAGTCGGCGCGGTGAGCAAGATTGCCAACAGGCACAGCATTCCGCACAGCGGATGGCGCTGGAGAAAAATCTGGCTGAAACCGTTAAGCAGGGCGGTGGCCCAGTCGGGGCAGTGAGTGCTGGAAGAATGGTTGGGCATGATGGGTCAGGGATAGGGAGTAATGTGGCGAGGGAGCAAGCTCCCTCGCCACAAAAAATCAGATCAACGTCTCGATACGCAGGGAATTGGTCGACCCCGGCTGCCCGAACGGCACGCCTGCGGTGATCAGCAAAGTGTCGCCACGCTGGGCCATGCCTTGGGCCTGGGCGATTTCCAGCGCCGTGGAACACACCTCGTCCACCTGCCGCAGTCGATCATTGACCACCGAATGCACCCCCCAGGCCACGGTCAGGCGGCGGGCGGCCTGCAGATTTGGCGTCAGGTTGAGAATCGGCACCGTCGGCCGTTCCCGCGCCGCGCGCAGGCTGGAACTGCCCGACTCGCTGTAGTTCACCAGCACCGCCACCGGCAGGACATTGCTGATCCGGCGGATCGCGCAGCTGATGGCGTCCGACACCGTGGCCTCGGCTTTCGGTCGGCTGACGTCCAGTTGTGCCTGGTAGTCCGGGCCGTTTTCAACTTGGCGAATGATCTTGCTCATCATCTGCACGGCTTCGAGGGGGTAATCGCCGGAAGCGGTTTCCGCCGACAGCATCACCGCATCGGCACCTTCGGCCACGGCGTTGGCGACGTCGGTGACTTCGGCGCGGGTCGGTGCCGGGGAGAACCGCATCGACTCGAGCATCTGCGTCGCCACTACCACGGGTCTGCCGAGGGCGCGGCAGGTGCCGATGATGTTTTTCTGGATCTGCGGCACGCTCTCGGCCGGTACTTCGACGCCGAGATCACCGCGGGCAACCATGATTGCGTCGCTCAATTCGGCGATCTCGCGCAGTTGGCTTACCGCTGACGGCTTCTCGATCTTTGCCATCAGGAACGCCTTGTCGCCGATCAGCGCGCGCGCTTCGCGGATGTCCTCGGGACGCTGCACAAACGACAGCGCCACCCAATCCACACCCAGCTCCAGGCCGAAGCTCAAGTCGCGACGATCCTTGGCGGTGAGTGGGCTCAGATCGAGGACGGCCTGGGGCACGTTCACGCCCTTGCGGTCCGACAGTTCGCCGCCGTTGAGCACCTCGGTGTCGATGGCGTCGGCATGCCCGGCGGTTACCCGCAGGCGCAGCTTGCCGTCATCGAGCAACAAGTCCATGCCCGGCTCCAGCGCCGCGATGATTTCCGGGTGGGGCAGGTTGACCCGGCGTTGGTCGCCCGGTGTCGGGTCCAGGTCTAGGCGCAAGGCCTGGCCGCGTTGCAGCAGGACCTTGCCGTCGGCAAATTTGCCGACTCGCAGCTTCGGGCCCTGCAAGTCCATCAGGATGCCCAGCGGGTAATTGAGCTGCTGCTCGACTTCGCGGATCCACCGGTAGCGCTGGGCGTGGTCGGCATGGTCGCCGTGGCTGAAGTTCAGGCGAAAGATGTTCACACCGGCCTGCACCAGTTCGCGAATATCATCGAGGCCGCGGGTGGCGGGGCCGAGGGTCGCGAGGATCTTGACCTTTTTATCAGGCGTCATTTTTAGGGTTCTCGAGTATCAGGATCGCGCGGAAGTCGTTGACGTTGGTACGGGTCGGTTCGGTGACGACCAGCGCGTTTAGCGCGGCGAAGTAGCCGTAGCCGTTGTTGTTGTCCAACTCGTCGCTGGCGCTGAGACCCATCTCGGCGGCGCGGCGATAGCTGTCCGGGGTCATGATTGCACCGGCGTTGTCTTCGGAGCCGTCGATGCCATCGGTGTCGCCGGCGAGCGCGTAGATGCCGGGACAGCCCTTGAGGCTGTCGGTCAGGCTCAGCAGGAATTCGGCGTTGCGTCCGCCACGGCCATTGCCGCGCACGGTGACTGTGGTTTCGCCGCCAGACAGGATCACGCACGGGGCTGCCAAGGGTTGGCCGTGCAGGGCGATTTGCCGGGCAATGCCGGCGTGGACTTTCGCCACCTCCCGGGATTCGCCTTCCAGGTCACCGAGGATCAATGGGCTGAAACCCGCTTGGCGTGCCTTCACGGCTGCGGCTTCCAAGGATTGCTGGGGGCGCGCGATCAATTGGAAATGACTGCGGGCCAGGCTCGGGTCGCCGGGCTTGACGGTCTCCGATTCCGGGCTCTGTAGCCAGTTGCGTACGGAGGCGGGGATATCAATGGCGTAGCGCTTGAGAATCGCCAGGGCCTCGGCTGAGGTGCTGGGATCGGCGACGGTGGGGCCGGACGCGATGACCGTGGCGAGATCGCCGGGCACGTCGGAAATCGCATAGGTGTAGACCGTCGCCGGCCAGCAGGCCTTGCCCAGGCGTCCGCCCTTGATCGCAGAGAGATGCTTGCGCACGCAATTCATCTCGCCGATGGTCGCGCCGGATTTGAGCAAAGCTTTATTGATCGATTGTTTGTCGGCCAGGGTAATGCCAGCCGCCGGCAGGGCCAGCAACGCCGAGCCCCCACCGGACAGCAGGAAGATCACGCGGTCGTCTTCGTTGAGGTTGCTGACCCGTTCGAGCACCCGTCCGGCCACTTCCAGGCCTGCGGCATCCGGCACGGGATGAGCGGCTTCGACCACTTCGATTTTCTGGCAGGGCGCGCCATGGCCGTAGCGGGTCACGACCAGGCCGCTGACTTCGCCCTGCCAGCAACGCTCAACGACTTGCGCCATGGCCGCCGCGGCCTTGCCGGCACCGATGACGATCACTCGACCGCTGCGGTCGCTGGGCAGGTATTGTTCGAGGACTTGCTGCGGATGCGCCGCGTCGATGGCTGTGGCAAACAGCTCGCGCAGCAGTTGTTGCGGATCGACCGACATGGCGGGCTCCCGGGATTTTTGTTATTTGAAGGGCAACGCAGATCCCTTGTGGGGGCGAGCAAGTTCGCTCCCACAAGGGGGAAGGGCGTGTCAGTTGTCGCGGATCGAGAAATTCGCCATGTGCTCCAGCCCCTTGATCAGCGCCGAGTGATCCCAGTTGCTGCCACCGATCGCCGCGCACGTGCTGAACACTTGCTGGGCGTTGGCGGTGTTGGGCAGGTTGATGTTCAGTTCCTTGGCGCCTTGCAGGGCGAGGTTCAGGTCCTTCTGGTGCAGGCTGATGCGGAAGCCCGGGTCGAAGGTGCCCTTGATCATGCGTTCGCCGTGGACTTCGAGGATCTTCGACGAGGCGAAACCGCCCATCAACGCTTCACGAACCTTGGCCGGGTCGGCACCGTTTTTCGAGGCGAACAACAGCGCTTCGGCCACGGCTTGGATGTTCAGGGCGACGATGATCTGGTTCGCCACTTTGGCGGTCTGGCCGTCGCCGTTGCCGCCCACCAGGGTGATGTTCTTGCCCATGGCCTGGAACAGCGGCAAGGCGCGCTCGAAGGCGGCGCTGTCGCCACCCACCATGATGCTCAGCGTCGCGGCCTTGGCACCGACTTCGCCGCCGGAGACCGGGGCATCGAGGTACTGCGCACCTTTTTCATTGATCTTCGCCGCGAAGGCCTTGGTGGCGGACGGCGAGATCGAACTCATGTCGATCACCACTTTGCCCTTGCCCACGCCCGCTGCCACGCCGTCGGCGCGCAACAGCACGTCTTCGACCTGCGGCGTGTCCGGGACCATGACGATAATGAATTCGGCTTCCTGGGCGACTTCCTTCGGGTTGGCCAACGCCACCGCGCCGCCGGCCAGCAGGTCGGCCGGGGCCGGGTCGTGGTGCTGGGACAGGAACAGGCTGTGACCGGCCTTTTGCAGGTTCAATGCCATGGGGTGGCCCATGATGCCGGTGCCGATGAATCCGATTTTAGCCATGAGAAAATCCTCTTTTATTAAAGTGCCCACGGATTCTTGTGGGTCAGATCGCGTTATGGGTTTTCAGCCAGCCCAGTCCCGCTTCGGTGGTGGTCAGCGGCTTGTATTCACAGCCAATCCAACCCTGGTAGCCGATGCGGTCCAGGTGTTCGAACAGGAAGCGGTAGTTGATTTCGCCCGTGCCCGGCTCGTTGCGGCCCGGGTTGTCCGCCAGTTGCACATGGTTGATCTCGCCCAGGTGCGCCGACAGGGTCCGGGCCAAGTCGCCTTCCATGATTTGCATGTGATAGATGTCGTATTGCAGGAACAGGTTGGCGCTGCCCACCTGCTCGCGGATCGACAGGGCCTGGGCGGTGTTGTTGAGATAAAAGCCTGGGATGTCGCGGGTATTGATGGCTTCCATCACCAGCTTGATGCCTTCGCCTTGCAGCTTTTCGGCGGCGTACTTCAGGTTGGCGATGAAGATCTTTTCCACCAGGGCCTCGTCGCACTTCTGCGGACGAATCCCGGCCAGGCAATTGACTTGGGTATTGCCCAGCACTTTTGCGTAGGCAATCGCCAGGTCGACCCCCGCGCGGAACTCCTCGACCCGGTCCGGCAAGCAGGCAATGCCGCGCTCACCCTTGGCCCAGTCGCCGGCCGGCAGGTTGAACAGCACCTGGGTCAGGCCATTGGCGTCGAGCTGGGCCTTGATTTCGGCGGAGCTGTAATCGTAGGGGAACAGGTATTCGACTCCACTGAAACCAGCCTTGGCGGCGGCTTCGAAACGGGCGAGGAACTCCTGTTCGGTGAACAGCATGGACAGGTTGGCGGCGAAACGCGGCATGGTGGTCTCCTGTAAATAGTTGGCAGGCCCCTGTGGGGCGAGCCTCAGTCCAGTAATGAGATGGCTGTGGGTGCATCGTTGCCCACCAGCGCCAGGTCTTCAAACTCGTTGACGGCGTTGATCTCAGTGCCCATGGAAATATTGGTCACCCGTTCCAGGATGATCTCGACGATCACCGGCACCTTGAACTCTTCGATCATGTCCTGGGCCTTGCGCAGCGCCGGCTGGATGCCGGACGGTTCGAAAACCCGCAGGGCCTTGCAACCCAGGCCCTCGGCCACGGCGATGTGGTCAACGCCATAGCCGTTGAGTTCCGGGGCGTTGAGGTTGTCGAACGACAACTGCACGCAGTAATCCATGTCGAAACCGCGCTGGGCCTGGCGGATCAGGCCCAGGTAGGAGTTATTCACCACGACGTGGATGTAGGGCAACTTGAACTGAGCCCCCACCGCCAACTCTTCGATCATGAACTGGAAATCATAGTCGCCCGACAGCGCCACGACCTTGCGGCTCGGATCGGCCTTGACCACCCCGAGCGCGGCCGGAATGGTCCAACCCAGGGGGCCGGCCTGGCCGCAGTTGATCCAGTGGCGTGGCTTGTAGACGTGGAGGAACTGCGCCCCGGCGATCTGGGACAGGCCGATGGTGCTGACGTAGCAGGTGTCCTTGCCGAAGACTTGGTTCATTTCCTCGTAGACGCGCTGTGGCTTGACCGGCACGTTGTCGAAGTGCGTCTTGCGCTGCAGGCTGGCCTTGCGTTGCTGGCAATCCTGCAACCAGGCGCTGCGGTTCTTCAGCTTGCCGGCGGCTTGCCATTCGCGGGCGACTTCGATGAACACCGTCAGGGCCGAAGCGGCGTCGGAAACGATGCCCAGGTCCGGAGTGAACACGCGGCCGATCTGCGTCGGCTCGATGTCCACGTGAATGAACGTGCGACCTTCGGTGTAGACGTCCACCGAGCCGGTGTGACGGTTGGCCCAGCGGTTGCCGACGCCCAGTACCACGTCCGACTTGAGGAGTGTTGCGTTGCCATAGCGATGGGAGGTTTGCAGGCCGACCATGCCGACCATCAATGGGTGATCGTCGGGGATGGTGCCCCAGCCCATCAAGGTGGGGATGACCGGGATGCCGGTCAGTTCGGCGAATTCCACCAGCAGGTCGCTGGCATCGGCATTGATGATGCCGCCGCCGGCCACCAACAACGGACGTTCAGCCTGATTGAGCATCGCCAAGGCTTTCTCGATCTGCACGCGGTTGGCCGCGGGCTTGGCCAAGGGCAGCGGTTGGTAAGCGTCGATGTCGAATTCGATCTCGGCCATCTGCACATCAAACGGCAAGTCGATCAGCACCGGGCCTGGACGGCCGGAGCGCATTTCAAAGAAGGCTTTCTGGAAGGCATACGGCACTTGGCCCGGCTCCAGGACGGTGGTGGCCCACTTGGTCACTGGCTTGACGATGCTGGTGATGTCCACCGCCTGGAAATCTTCCTTGTGCATACGGGCGCGGGGCGCTTGGCCGGTGATGCAGAGGATCGGGATCGAGTCGGCCGATGCGCTGTAGAGCCCGGTGACCATGTCGGTACCGGCCGGTCCGGAAGTGCCGATGCACACACCGATATTGCCGGCCTTGGTCCGGGTGTAGCCCTCGGCCATGTGCGAGGCGCCTTCAACGTGCCGAGCGAGGACGTGATCGATGCCACCCACCTTTTGCAGGGCAGAGTACAGCGGGTTGATCGCAGCACCCGGGATGCCGAAGGCGGTGTCCACGCCTTCACGGCGCATCACCAGGACGGCGGCTTCGATTGCTCTCATTTTGCTCATTGGTTTGTGCCTCTTTACGTTTTGTAATTGTATACAAGTGGCTGTGCGGCAGAGTGTATTCATGGCAAGCATGGCAGGTCAATCCCTTTCCTCAAGCACCTGTTTCATTCGCAGGAGGACCTGATTTGCTACATGTGTAAAGCCATAAAAGGTGATTTGTTCGAATTTTTGTATACAAAAAACTAATCTGTTGTGTTCTATTTGATGGGTTGGTTTTTGCTGAAAGTGAAGCTCCATGGCTTTCCCATAACAAAAGAAGGACAGCACCCCATGAGCGTTCTAACGTTGAAAATTGCCGTCAACCTGGCCGGACAAGCCCTTGCCGCAGGCCGTGAAATCAGTGCCGCACCCTTGACCGTCGCGGTCCTGGACAGCGGCGGCCATCTGGTCGTCTTGCAGCGTGAAGACGGCGCGAGCCTGCTTCGCCCACAGATCGCCATCGGCAAGGCCTGGGGCGCCATCGCCCTGGGCAAGGGCTCCCGCTTGCTCGCCCAGGACGCCCAACAGCGCCCGGCGTTCTTTGCCGCGTTGCACGGCCTGGGCCAAAGCAACATCGTGCCAGCCCCGGGTGGGGTATTGATCAGGGATCAGGAGGGAAAGGTGCTGGGGGCGATTGGTGTCAGCGGCGATGTTTCGGATGTGGACGAGCAGGTGGCGGTGAGGGCGGTGGAGGCGGTGCAGTTGAGGGCGGATGCGGGGGTTACGTCTTGATGTAAAAAAATGGAGTCATTCGCCAGGGCGGCGATGACGAAGCGGGGGCGCATCGATAAGCTGCCGCCCTCTCGTTTTGTATCAAGGAAGATTTGCGTGAATACGCTATTTCGCATCATTTTGACCATGACAGTGGCCCTCTGTACCCCCCTTTTGAAAGCCGCAGAGGTGGATGTCGATGAGGTTGCCTATCAGGCGCTTAGACCGGTAGTCGCTGCGCTGATGAATGCCGATGACGCCGAAGACCTGATCGCAAGGGGAGAAAAGCTTGAGCGGCGCGACAGTTTGCAAGCCATCGCTGTTTATCTGGCGGCGGTTCGTGAGGATCCCAAACAAATGCTGGCGCCTTACAAGGTCGCCTCGCTGTTTGCTTACCGCGGTGATTACAAACTGGCAGAGCGCTATTTGAAGGTGGCCGATGAGCGTGGCATGTGGTTCGGTCCGTTGATGGCCGATGACCGGAACTTGATCGGTCTGCGCCAGACGTCCACATACAAGCGAGTATTGGCCAACACCCAGAACCGCTACGAGCAAATCGCCCGCGACAAAGTAGGCGCGATTTCGGTACTCAATCCTTCCGGTATTCCAGCGTCTTCAGTATGCCGACCGGTAGTGGTTCGGCTGCATGGATACGGCGGCAACGGTGAGCTTGGCGAAGATTATCAGTCGCTGGCGGACACCGGCGCGATCCTCTTGGGCATCAACGGTACTGAAATGACCGACAGTGTCGACAGCTTCCGTTGGATCGGTCCGGGTTTCGAAGGCACGCATCAAGCTGTTCAATCCGGATTGAAAAAACTGGCCACGCGACAATGCACTGACCGGAAGCAAATCTACCTGATGGGTTTCTCCCAAGGGGCTCTACACGCTGGGGCTTTGCTGGCGCAGCACCCGGATGATTATGCTGGCGCGCTTCTGATTTCGCCCGGGGGGTTGCAGTCGACCCCGACTACAAGCCTGGCTCAAGGGAAAAGAGTGGTTGTGATCCACGGCAAGATGGAGGCGGCCAGCAACCAGGAAATGAGCGCAGAGTTTCGCAAGCTGTTCAGTGAAGCTGGAGACAACAAGGTCAGGTCGGTCGAACATGAGGCAGGACATCGTTATCCTGACGACTGGAGAACTTCGTTGCCCCAGGCGTTGCATTGGCTGATGGGTAGCGAGGCCTGACATTCACGCGACCGGAGGCTGCGTCAGTCCACCTCGCACCCCTTCAAGACCAACCGAATAATCGTCTGCGCCGCCGCTTCGTAATCCGCTTCATCGAGCTTGGCCTTGCCGGTCACGGCGGTGATCTGCCAGTCGAAGTCGGCATAGGTCTGGGTGGCGGCCCAGATGCTGAACATCAGGTGGTTGGGGTCGATCGGGGCGATCTGGCCGCGGTCGATCCAGGTCTGGATACAGTCGATGTTATGCCGGGCCTGGGCGTTGAGCTGTTCCACCAGGTCGGCGCTCAGGTGCGGGGCGCCGTGCATGATTTCACTGGCGAAGACTTTCGAGGCGAAGGGCAGGTCGCGGGAAATTCGGATCTTGGAGCGGATGTAGTGGCTCAGCACTTCGCCCGGCTCGCCATCGGCGTTGAAGGGGGTGGAGGCCTGGAGAATCGGCTCGATAATGCTTTCCAACACCTCGCGGTAGAGGTTTTCCTTGGATTTGAAGTAGTAATAGACGTTGGGTTTGGGCAAGCCCGCCTTGGCCGCGATGTCGCTGGTTTTGGTCGCGGCGAAGCCCTTGTCGGCAAATTCTTCGCTGGCGGCACGCAGGATCAGTTCTTTGTTGCGCTCGCGGATTGTGCTCATAAACCCTGGGGTTCCTTGCCTGTTCTGGCGGTGGCGCATGGTAGCACCGGCCTCGCGCGACGCTCAAGAATGCCCCAAGGACGCGCCGCTCGCGCTATGCTGCGCAGCATTATTGTTCAAGGAGCCCCTCCATGGCTGGAAGCAGTTTGCTGGTACTGATCGACGACATTGCCACCGTGCTCGACGATGTGGCGTTGATGACCAAGATGGCCGCCAAGAAAACCGCGGGCGTGCTCGGTGATGACCTGGCACTCAATGCCCAGCAGGTTTCCGGCGTGCGGGCCGAGCGGGAACTGCCGGTGGTGTGGGCGGTAGCCAAGGGTTCCTTTATCAACAAGCTGATCCTGGTGCCGTCGGCGCTGGCCATCAGTGCCTTCGTTCCGTGGCTGGTGACGCCACTGTTGATGGTGGGCGGCGCCTATCTGTGTTTTGAAGGGTTCGAAAAACTCGCCCACAAATTCCTTCACAGCAAGGCCGAAGACGAGGCTGAGCACGCGCATCTGGTCGAGGCGGTGGCCGATCCGGCGGTCGATCTGGTGGCTTTCGAAAAGGACAAGATCAAGGGCGCGGTGCGCACCGACTTTATCCTTTCGGCGGAAATCATCGCTATCACCCTCGGCACTGTCGCCGATGCGCCGCTGACCCAGCAGGTGATCGTGCTGTCGGGCATCGCCATTGTCATGACTGTGGGTGTCTATGGCCTGGTGGCGGGGATCGTAAAGCTTGATGACCTGGGCCTGTGGTTGACGCAGAAGCCGGGGCAGGCGGCCAAGCAAATTGGCGGGGCGATCCTGCGCGCAGCGCCCTACATGATGAAAAGTCTGTCGGTGATCGGCACGGCGGCCATGTTCCTGGTGGGCGGCGGTATCCTTACCCACGGCGTGCCAGTGGTGCACCACTGGATCGAAGGCGTTGCGGCGAGTGCCGGTGGCGCCGGGTTCATCGTGCCGATGCTGCTCAATGCGGTGGCGGGGATTGTCGCGGGGGCGGTGGTGCTGGCCGGTGTGTTGGCGGTGGGTAAGGTCTGGAAGGCCCTGAGGGGCTGAAGCGTTGCTTTTTAAGACACTGCTTTCAGGCTTTTCCTACTTTTATCGATTGAGGGCTTCCATAAACTCCCCCGCGCTATTCGGCCGGTATTGGCTCGAATAAATTTTCCGCCAGCGAAGGGAGCATTTGATGAAATGGTATTGGCAAGTGATGCGGCAGTACGCAACGTTTAGAGGGCGCGCAAGCAGAGAAGAGTATTGGATGTTCTTCCTGTTGGAGTTCTGCTTGGGGTTGCTTTTCTTTGGGTTTGGTATCGCCACCGGATTGAACAAGGAGATTTACTTCCTATTGTTGTATCCGGCTTATTGCCTTCTGACCGTTTGCCCTCGATTGGCTGTTACGTGGCGGCGTTATCACGACATGAATAAAAGCGGGCTGAATATTTTCTGGGGACTAGTGCCAGTGGTTGGTCCGTTCATCGTGCTTATCAGCTTGGCGGCAAGCGGTACGAAAGGGCCGAACAACTACGGCCTGGACCCGTTGGACCAGCCGGTAGCAGTTAGCTGAATAGGGCTGGACGCTTAGACAGCGGTAATAAAAAAGGCCATTCGTTTTCCATCGAATGGCCTTTTTTTGTCAGGGCGTGTGCCTATTCGGCGATCTGCAACTTCCGCGACTCGGTGTACACGTAGCGCACTTTTTCATACTCGAACGGCGAGTTCAGCTGGCCGTAGCGGAAGCTGGTCTGGTAGCGCCTGTCCACGCCGCGCAGGAGCAGCAGTTCCGGGTGGTTGGAGCTGACTTGCGAGACGTTCAGGAAATTGATCGCCGATTCGGCGGTGTAGTCCACCAACAAGCCCGACGTGTCGCGCAGGTTCGACGGGCCGAAAATGGGCAGTACGAAGTACGCGCCGCCCGGCACGCCGTAGAAGCCCAGGGTCTGGCCGAAGTCTTCGCTCTGGCGTGGCAGGCCCATGGCGGTAGCCGGGTCCCACAAGCCGGCGATGCCAACGGTGGTGTTGAGCAACAGTCGCGCTGTAGTTTCCATTGAACGCTTGCCCTTGAATTGCAGCAGGCTGTTCATCAGGTTCGGCACGTCTCCCAGGTTGTTGAAGAAGTTGCTCACACCGGTACGCACGAAGCCCGGGGTAATGTAGCGATAGCCGTCCACCACCGGCAGGAACACCCATTGGTCGAAGCGGTAGTTGAAGTGATAGACCCGGCGGTTCCAGGATTCCAGCGGGTCGTAGACGTTCAACGCGTTGAGGGTCGAACGTTCGAACTCGCGTTGATCCAGGCCCGGGTTGAACTTGAGTTTGGTCAGCGGCTCCTTGAAGCCGTCCGAGTCCACCACTACGGGCGCGTCGGCCTTGCTGTTATCGGCGTGGACCATGCCCGCGCTCATTAACGCGGCGATCAGCAGGAGATATTTAGCCACGGAAGAACTCCAGCATGGCGTCGCTGTTGACGCGATAGTTAAGGTTGCCGCAATGGCCGCCCAATGGATAAACCGTCAAGCGATCACCAAAGGTCTTGCGCAGGAAGCCCAGGTCACCCGGACCCAGGATCACATCGTCGGCGTTGTGCATGACTGCAATCTTGGAGCTGCCCTGCAGATAATCCTTGAGCGCGTACAGGCTGACCTGGTCGACCAGTTGCAGCAGGCTGCCGCCGTCGGTGCGCGCGCGCCACATCGGGATCACCTGTTCGGTGAGGTAGCAGTCGAAATCGCATTGCAGAGCACGCTTGAGGAACGGCGTCAGGCTGGTGCTTTCGGTGATCGGGAACTTGGGTGGGATGATCAAGCCGCGACGGTTGATCAGGTCCGAGGTAAAGGCGATATCGGCCGCCGAGAAACGGAACGAGGTGCCGATCAGCATCGCCATCTGCTCGTTGCTCAGGTGCTGCTTGGACTGTTGGAAGTCATAGAGCAGGGCATCGTTGAGGTCGATGTAGCCTTTTTGCTGGAAGTAGCGGGTCAGCTTGTTCAGCACCAATTCATAGAACGTGGTGGTGTTGTTGATGCCCTTGACCTCGGTCTGGACCAGTTTGTCCAGGTTGGTGATTGACGTGTAGAGGTTCACCGGCGGGTTAAGCAGCAGCACCTTCTTGAAATTGAAGCTGCGGCGGGTTTCGTCCAGGTGCGCGACGAAGGCTGCGTCGAGGGCGCCGAGGCTGTAGCCGGTCAGGTAGTACTCGGTGACGGGCACTTTCGGATTCTGCGCGCGTACGGCCTGCATCACCCGGTACATGTCTTCGGCATCTTCCTTGGTGATGCCTGGAGTGGCGAAGCGCGAAGCGGCGCTCATGAAGTCGAAGCTGGTGGGCGAAGACAGCTGCACCACGTGATATCCGGCCTTGTAGTAGAGGCGCTTGAGGTACTCGTTGAGGGTGCTGTCGTAGCGCGCACCAGTGCCCGCGATCAGGAAGATCAGCGGTGCGGGTTTGTCTTGGGTAGCCATGCGGTAAGTGAGGCTTTTCACCGGCCAGAAATTGTCTGGCAGGATGAATTCGCGTTCCGGACGCAGGGTCAGGCTGTGGTCCGATTGATTGATGTCCTCGATCAGCGGCAGCTCCGGGCGCAGGTCCGGCGGCGTGGTGGCGATGGTCGCCTCGAACGGGTTGGTCAAGGGGTAGCCATAGCTGGCGGCGTCAATATCTGCCGCCAGCGCGGACGCACTCAAGATAAGGCCGCCGAGGAGGGCAGCGAAGCGCAAGGAACGGAGCATGACTGGATCCCTTAGAGGAAGGTGCCGAATGAGGTTCGCAGCCTATGACCACCGCAGCGAAGCCAAGTGCCATGACGGCTGAAAAACAAGCGCGAACGGGGCGCAATAGTAGCGGGACAATACACGTTGGGGCGTGGTGGCGGCTAGTGGAGCTGCCGGCTTGCCTGATCAAGCATGCGGGAGGTGATCGACATTGCAGGCTGGGATTCACCGTTTACAGACCTGTTATTTCTGACAGTTGAAATAGTTATTTTCGGGTATTAAATAGGTGTGTGTCGTTGCGACTATCTTCTTGGAGGGACACCGCCATGCACTTTCGGACGCCAACGTTAACTGTATTCGATTCTCGTCGTTTAACTGTTCGTTCTGCAGCGTATCATCGTGCGGTAGCCGCAGATCCTCTCGAAAAGCGAGTGACCTATCAAATCAACGATTTCGCTGGGCGAAGTATAAAACAGTATGACCCTCGGCTGTTTAAGCTTATGGATTTGGAGCCTGATATTTCGCCGAATGTTCAGAATATCTATAGCCTTTCTGGACGGGCTTTGCTTATTAATAGTGTTGACGCGGGGATTCGCCTGTATCTGCCAGGCGTTGCTGGCGAGCGATGTGAATGTTGGGATAGCAATTTTACTCACGTAAAAACTGAATACGACAATCAGCTACGGCCGGTCAAAGAGTCTGTGAGACAAATTGACAAGGGTCCAAGGAATAGTGCTTTCTACTCATATGCTGGCAATGACGAAGCGTTTGTTAACTTTAATCAAAGCGGAAGAATAATCAGGGTTGATGATGGCGCTGGGACGGTTTTCTCTCGATCCTATTCCTTGCAAGGCGATAGGCTTGTAAACACTCGGCATTTTTTGGAAAGCGCAGAGCAACCGCATTGGCCCGACCTAGAGTCTGAGCGTGATCAGCTTCATGAAAAAGACGAGGGAAGCACGACCCTGTCTCGTTACAATGCTGTATCACAGCTGGTTTGTGAAATTGATGCTAGACAACATGCGCGGCTATTTGAATACACAGCGGGTGGTCAGCTGGCCGGAATAAAACTGAACATGAAGCTAGGAGGAGAAACTGAAGAGGTTGTGGGTGATATTTTTTATGATGCTGCAAACCATATTGTCCATCAGAGGCTGGCAAATAGGGTGGTTTGCTCTGCAGCTTATTGTCCCGCAGATGGGCGGTTGGAAGAGTTGAGGTCCTATCGACCGGGATGCTCCCCTTTACAGCATCTGATCTATCGCTACGATCGCGTGGGAAATATAATATCCATCGAAGACAGGGCGTTACCTGTTCGCTACTTTCGTAACCAGAAAATCGAACCAGTAAGAACGTTCTGTTACGACACGCTCTATCAGTTGGTTCGCGCCACCGGTTGGCAAGTAATCGGTGGTGGTGTCGGGCCTTGCTTACCCGATTTACAATCTCCAGTTGATCCGAATCAGTTGGAAAATTACACGGAGGTTTTTAGCTACGACTCCGGTGGTAATTTGATAAAACTGCTTCGTTGTGCGGCGCTGGGAAGTCGCACTCAGCGGATGGGTGTGTCGAAATATAGTAATCGCTCGCTCGCTGAAAAGATTGACGGAGATCTACCGACTGAAGAAGAGATCGCTTTGGCGCATGACTTGAACGGTAACAAGCGACAGCTATTACCGGGACAAGATCTGGAATGGGATGAACGAAATCAGCTCAAAAAAGCGGGAGGGACGAGTCGTTTCGGGTTGACGGCAGGTTCGGAAACTTATATCTACGACGATACGGGGCAGCGGCGAAGGAAAATTGGATCGGTACCCGCAGGAGAGTTAACAAGTCGCTCGGAAACTCGTTATCTGGGGGCTCTTGAAATTCGCTCCAGTGTTGATAAAGAAACCCATGACGTCCATGTAGATGCGGGATTATGTAATGTTCGTGCAATCCAGCAGGTTGGTAGTGATCCAGTTATCTATCAATACTCGTTGGTTGATCAGATTGGCTCAAACTGCATCGAGTTGGATGGCGACGGAGAGATCATAAGTGAAGAGGTTTTCTACAGTTACGGCTGTACTGCTTGGTGGGCGGGTAGCGATAGGGTCAAGGCGAACAGCAAAATAAGGCGCTATTCGGGTAAGGAGTTGGACTTGACTGGTTTGTATTATTTCGGTTTCAGGTATTACGTGCCATGGTGGTGTCAATGGTTGAGCCCGGACCCAAATGGCGCAGCAGATGGTTTAAATTTGTACCGGATGGCCGCCAATAGTCCCGTAACATTTTTTGACGGTTTGGGTCTGGAAATTATTCCAGTCAACGATGCTGATTCAAGCTACGCTGATTTGGTAAACGCTTTCGAGAAAGGGGATATTCTGTTCGGGTTACGTGAGCCCCGCGCTTTTGCTCTGGAGGCATTAGATAGGGCAGGGCATAAAGAGTTTTCCAAAGTGCTATCCTGGAGTCTTGAACTCGGTCGGTTCGAAATGGTAAAAAAACGCAATGTATTAAAGCAGAACGATTTGACGGACGCAGCGTTTGGGCCGACTGTGACAGCGGGCGTTTATAATGAAAATAGTCAAATCAAGGCGGAATTGGTGGATTATCCTCGTGGTATTGCTTACAAGAATTTTGCAATCACCAACCGTTATTTTCAGAAAGATGAAAAGGGGGTGGGGAATTTTTTCGATATCAACGTGCCGATGTGGCGTCGCTCGAGCAAGGCTGGGTTGGAGTTTCAGATTTTTCAGCGTAACAAAAAAGTGCTTTTTGCTATCGACGGTCTGATGGAGACTGTGGGTGATATCGTTTCTAAAAAACCTGATGGCGGAACTAGCGTTACGGCTTCTGAAATCAGATATTTGTACAGGCGCCGAAATACTCCAGAAGTTCAAAAAAATGTGAGGTTTTTCCTTGCCGGTCGAGAGGTGCCGCAGTCCGAATTCTTCAACATGTCGGCGTGGCAAAGTTACCACCCAAAAAGGACATACAAGAGCGTGACGGTGCCTCGCCGGGTGAGATTGAGTCAATAGTCGGCGGCGATTGCAGCTAATCTATCACGGCGCCTGTTCTTCAACTTGGAGAACAGGCGCTTTCAAGGCTGCGTGGTCGGCTCGCCAACCCTGTTCGCGGCAATTCGCGTTAAGGTTTTCCAGTACCCCGCATTTTTTCCCTCCGTCATGACATCGAGCACAGTTAATGGCTTTCTGATGTCGTTTCTCGCTGCTTCAGCGTCGCAGACAGAGCAGGTTCCAGATCGGCGCAGGTTGATGATCAGTCAGTCAGTACTCCACTGGCGTTCGGACCGGTTTGCAGGCGAGCGTGATGGGGGCGCTGTGCACCATAACAATACGTTGACGCCGCTCGGCATCCGTCGAGCGCAGCACTTTCGGGGAAGTAACGATGAAGATGCGACGAATCTTGGGCGCAGGTGCCGCACTGGTACTGGCGATCAGCTCCACCCTGGCAAGCGCCGAGACCAAAACCCTGAGCATTGGCTACGTTGACGGCTGGTCCGACAGCGTCGCGACTACCCACGTGGCCGCCGAAGTGATCAAGCAGAAACTCGGCTATGACGTGAAGCTGCAAGCCGTCGCGACCGGGATCATGTGGCAGGGCGTTGCCACCGGCAAGCTCGATGCGATGCTATCGGCCTGGTTGCCGGTGACCCATGGCGATTACTGGACCAAGAACAAGGACCAGGTCGTCGACTATGGCCCTAACTTCAAGGACGCGAAAATCGGTTTGATCGTGCCGGAGTACGTCAAGGCCAAGTCGCTCGAAGACCTGAAGACCGATGACTCTTTCAAGAAACGCATCGTCGGCATCGACGCCGGTTCAGGCGTGATGCTCAAGACCGAACAGGCGATCAAGGATTACGACCTGACCGGTTATCAACTCAAGGCCAGCTCCGGCGCCGGCATGATTGCCGAGCTGACCCGGGCCGAGAAAAAGAACGAGTCCATCGCCGTCACCGGTTGGGTGCCGCACTGGATGTTCGCCAAATGGAAACTGCGCTTCCTGGAAGACCCGAAAGGCGTCTATGGCGCGGCTGAGACTGTGAACAGCATCGGCAGCAAGGGCCTGGAAGCCAAGGCACCGGAAGTGGTCGGGTTCCTGAAGAAGTTCCAGTGGGCGTCGAAAGACGAGATCGGCGAAGTCATGCTGGCGATCCAGGAAGGCGCCAAGCCGGACGCCGCGGCCAAGGATTGGGTGGCCAAGCATCCTGATCGTGTGAAGGAGTGGACCGGCAAGTAATCGACCTGGTTTCGCTGTTCCTGAAACCGCATGACGTTGTGTCATGCGGTTTTTTTGTGCTTGCAGATCCTTAGTCCAGCGCAACCCCTGTGGGAGCGAGCAAGCCCGCTCCCACAGGGGAAGCTACGAAAATTGTAGGAAGCTGGCATACCGTCATGTCGTTCTAATACTAAGGTCGTCTGGAACCTGGTCTTGAGCCGCATAGAGTAGAGCTGTTCCAAATAAATCTGTGCTGCGAGGATAAAAACAATGAACGACAGCATTTACCTCTCGATTCAAAACAGCCCGCGCTTCAAGGAGCTGGTGAAGAAACGAGAAAAGTTCGCCTGGATTCTCTC
>NZ_JQGJ02000027.1 GCF_000802155.2 Pseudomonas frederiksbergensis | reverse complement strand
CAAACCCGAAAAAAGCCCCCACCGCCGCAAGGCAATGGGGGCTTTTGTTAACGGCGACGTTCTGCCGCGTCATACACCTCTTTATCTCGCCGCGCGCCAACGGCAACTATCAGCACCTGAATGGCTTTTCCGTCGACCCTGTAAACAATTCGAGTATCACCCGTTCGGATCCTTCGGCATCCAGCCAGGCTGGCCCTGAGCGGCTTGCCGGTTTTGTCCGGCTCGCCATTGATGATCCGCTCTTCGATGACATCAAGGATACGGTTCGCCGCCGCAGCACCCAACTGATCCAGATCGTCTTGAACCTCCGGATGGTAAATAACGTCCCAAGCCATTCACCGCCCCTTCAGTCGTTCTTGGCATACCGCGCCCGCATATCCTCATGACTGACGGCCTTGGTCTGATCGAAACTGATCAGCCGTTCGCGAGCCGTCGCCTCGACGCGAAGGTTTTCCAGCTCATCGAGCATTTCCTGATATGCATCGACGTTGATGATCACCGCTGCGGGTTCATTGTCCTTGAAGATCACCAGCCTTTCGGTTGCACGACTCGATACTTCCTTGAGCTTCGCGCTGAACCCCCTGACCATTGCAGTAACGGATATCGCTTGATCAGCCCGCTCCAGTAGTGCTGCCATGTCCCACCTCCCTCCACCTGAATATGCGTATTTAAATACACATCTTTATCTGCGAAATATTACGTCACATCAGACACAAATCAAGTCAAGAAAAAACCAACCGACCGAATGCCCAGGAGCCTCCCACAAAAAAGCCCCCGCCGCCGTAAGGCAACGAGGGCTTTTTGTTTCCCGGTGTCTACATCTCCACCTGTGTCCCGAGCTCAATCACCCGATTCAACGGCAGATTGAAGAAACGCAGGTTGCCGTTGGCATTCTTCAACATGAAGGCGAACAACGACTCACGCCAGCGAGCCATGCCTTCGAGCTTGGAGGCGATGACCGTCTCGCGGCTGAGGAAATACGTCGTGCGCATCGGGCTGAAATCCAAATCATCCAGATGGCAGAGCTTGAGCGCCTCGGGCACGTCCGGCTCGTCGGTGAAGCCGAAGTGCAGAATCACGCGGAAGAATCCGTCGCCGTAAGCATCGACCTCGAAGCGCCGCTGCGGTGGTACGCGGGGGATGTCTTCGTACACCACTGTCAACAACACCACCTGCTCATGCAGCACTTGGTTGTGCAACAGGTTGTGCAGCAGCGCGTGAGGCACGGCGTCCGAGCGTGCGGTCAGGAACACCGCCGTGCCCTGCACCCGATGAGGCGGCTGGACGCGGATGCTGCTGATGAAGATCGGCAGCGGCAGCGCCCCTTCGTCCAGGCGCTCCACCAGCAGCTGCTTGCCACGCTTCCAGGTGGTCATCAACACGAACAACGCGATGCCGGCAACCACCGGGAACGCACCGCCCTGGATGATCTTCGGCACGTTGGCGGCAAAATACAGCCCGTCCACCAACAGAAAACCGAACAGCACCGGTACCGCCAGCAGCGGCGGCCATTTCCACAGCAGCAGGATCACGGCGGAGACCAGGATCGTAGTCATCAGCATCGTGCCCGTCACCGCCACGCCGTAGGCCGAAGCCAGCGCACCGGACGACTCGAAGCCCAGCACCAGCAGCACCACACCGACCATCAGCGACCAGTTCACCGCACCGATGTAGATCTGGCCCTGCTCGGCACTGGAAGTGTGCTGGATGTACATGCGCGGGATGTAGCCGAGCTGGATCGCCTGGCGTGTCAGCGAAAACGCGCCGGAAATTACCGCTTGCGAGGCAATAACCGTGGCCAGCGTCGCCAGGCCCACCAAGGGTAGCAATGCCCAACTCGGTGCCAACAGATAAAAAGGGTTGCGTGCCGCTTCCGGATCGCCAAGCAGCAAGGCGCCCTGGCCGAAATAGTTGAGCATCAGGCCTGGCAGCACGAGGAGGAACCAGGCGCGCGCGATCGGTTTGCGGCCGAAGTGGCCCATGTCGGCATACAGCGCTTCGGCGCCGGTCAATGCGAGCACCACGGCGCCGAGGATCGCCACGCCCATGCCCGGGTGCACGACAAAAAAGCGCACGGCCCACGCCGGATTTACGGCCTGCAACACTTCGGGATGCTGGCTGATGCCATACACACCCAGGGCCCCCAGGACCAGGAACCAGGTCACCATGATCGGGCCGAAGAGGATGCCGATCCGCGCGGTGCCGTGGCGCTGGATCAGGAACAACGCCACCAGCACCACCAACGACAGCGGCACCACCCAATGGTCGATGCCCTCGAACGCCAAGCCGAGGCCTTCAATTGCCGAAAGTACCGAGATCGCCGGGGTGATCATGCTGTCGCCATAGAACAGCGCAGCACCGATCAAGCCGCAGACCACCAGGAATGTACGCAACCGTGCCCTGCCAGCCGCCGCGCGCCGTGCCAGGGCGGTCAACGCCATGATGCCGCCCTCGCCCTGGTTATCGGCGCGCAGGACGAACATCATGTACTTGATCGACACGACCCAGATCAGCGACCAGAAAATCAGTGACAGGATCCCCAGTACCCCGTCATGGTTGACGGGCACGCCATAACCACCGGAAAACACTTCTTTAAGGGTATACAGCGGGCTCGTACCGATGTCGCCATAAACCACCCCGACCGCAGCGACCAGCATGCTCAGCGGCTTGGCTGCCGAATGCTCGGCGCCCGCCGCCTGACTACTTGCATGACCCATCCAACACTCCTGATTTGCAGACCTGCCTTCTTGAAAGAAGCCGTACGCTTTGTGAAACAGCATGGGCTGTTTTACGCTTTGTTACAGACATTTTGTTGACTGCAACAATCGCCAGAAGGCAACGGCGCGAAGCATAGCGCAGCACTCGTCGCATTTCCCGGTATAAAGCTGGTCAAGTGCGACGACCACGGATAGAATTGCGCACTTTTTGATCAGAGGCGCGCCAGGCGCCCTGTCTCGACAAGAGACGATCCCCCTTACACCGAGGTTAGACATGTCCACCACTACCGCGCCAGCCAATCCCAAGGTTGGCTTCGTATCCCTGGGTTGCCCGAAAGCGCTGGTCGACTCCGAGCGCATCCTGACCCAGCTGCGCATGGAAGGTTATGACGTTGTGTCCACCTACCAGGACGCCGACGTGGTGGTGGTCAACACCTGTGGCTTCATCGATTCGGCCAAGGCCGAATCCCTTGAAGTGATCGGTGAAGCCATCAAGGAAAACGGCAAGGTCATCGTGACCGGTTGCATGGGCGTGGAAGAAGGCAATATCCGCGACGTGCACCCGAGCGTGTTGTCCGTGACCGGGCCGCAGCAGTACGAGCAAGTGGTCAACGCCGTGCACGAAGTCGTGCCGCCGCGCCAGGACCACAACCCGCTGATCGACCTGGTGCCGCCGCAAGGCATCAAGCTGACCCCGCGCCACTATGCCTACTTGAAGATTTCCGAAGGCTGCAACCATAGCTGCAGCTTCTGCATCATCCCGTCGATGCGCGGCAAACTGGTAAGCCGCCCGGTGGGCGACGTGCTCGACGAGGCCCAGCGCCTGGTCAAGGCCGGGGTCAAGGAACTGCTGGTGATTTCCCAGGACACCAGCGCCTACGGTGTAGACGTGAAATACCGCACTGGCTTCTGGAACGGCGCGCCGGTGAAAACCCGCATGACCGAGCTGTGCGAAGCCCTCAGCACCCTCGGCGTCTGGGTCCGCCTGCATTACGTCTACCCGTACCCGCACGTCGACGAGTTGATCCCGCTGATGGCAGCCGGCAAGATCCTGCCGTACCTGGACATTCCGTTCCAGCATGCCAGCCCGAAAGTCCTCAAGGCCATGAAACGCCCGGCCTTCGAAGACAAGACCCTGGCGCGCATCAAGAACTGGCGTGAAATCTGCCCGGACCTGATCATCCGCTCCACTTTCATCGTCGGCTTCCCCGGCGAAACCGAAGAAGACTTCCAGTACCTGCTGGACTGGCTGACCGAAGCCCAGCTCGACCGCGTCGGCTGCTTCCAGTACTCGCCCGTCGAAGGCGCACCGGCCAATGACCTGAACCTGGATGTGGTGCCGGACGACGTCAAGCAGGACCGTTGGGAGCGCTTCATGGCGCACCAGCAGGCCATCAGCTCGGCGCGCCTGCAGATGCGCATCGGCCGCGAAATCGAAGTGCTGGTGGACGAAGTCGACGAACAAGGCGCCGTGGGCCGTTGCTTCTTCGACGCTCCGGAAATCGACGGCAACGTCTTCATCGACAACGGCAACAACCTCAAGCCGGGCGACAAGGTCTGGTGCAAGGTTACCGACGCCGACGAGTATGATTTGTGGGCTGAGCAGATCGGCTGATCTGCAGCCTCGCAGATTCACGACGGGTTGTTCCAACAACCAAAAAATTGAAAGCCCCGCTCTTGCAACAAGATGCGGGGCTTTTTTACGGCTATCGTATGCAGACATGAAAACTCCACCACAAGGAACAGGCGGACATGCGCCAGCATTCGGTCATCTGCACACCGAAACCGAGCGATTACCAGGAATTGACCCGCGTCTGGGAGGCATCGGTACGGGCCACCCACGATTTCCTGCCCGACAGCTATATCGAGCTGCTGAAAAACCTCGTGCTCACGCGTTACCTGGACGCGGTGATGCTCATCTGCACCCGGGATTCACGACAGCGCATCACGGGCTTCGCCGGGGTCGCGGCCGGCAAGATCGAAATGCTGTTCATCGACCCCGAGCATCGCGGCCAAGGCCTGGGCAAACAATTGCTTCGCTATGCCATCGAACACTTGAACGCCGATGAACTGGACGTCAATGAACAGAACCCTCAGGCCCTCGGTTTCTACCTCAAGCAAGGGTTCGAGGTCGTCGGTCGTTCGGCCAAGGATGGCATGGACCAGCCCTACCCGCTGCTGCACATGCGTTACAAGCAGCCCGACCTGAAGGCTGGGCGCGGCTAAAAACGGCATGAGGCAAATGGACCCGCGATTAACCGGCGCCAGACAGGTACAATGCCCACCCCTTTTTGTTACGGCCCCGTCATGACTGACCCGATTCGTCTCTCCAAGCGTCTCATCGAACTCGTCGGCTGCTCCCGTCGGGAGGCTGAGCTGTTCATCGAGGGCGGCTGGGTCACCGTGGACGGCGAAGTCATCGATGAACCGCAGTTCAAGGTCACCACCCAAAAGGTCGAACTCGACCCCGAAGCCAAGGCCACCGCGCCGGAGCCTGTGACCATCCTGATGAACGTCCCGGCGGGCATGGACGTCGACACGGCCATGGCGACCCTGGGACCGCAGACCTTGAGCGAAGAACATCGCTTCGGCAAGCGGCCGCTCAAGGGCCACTTCCTGCGCCTGACCGCCAGCGCCGATTTGCAGGCCGGCGCCAGTGGGCTCCTGGTGTTTACCCAGGACTGGAAAATCCTGCGCAAGCTGACGGCCGACGCGGCCAAGATCGAGCAGGAATACGTAGTGGAGGTCGAGGGTGAGATGGTCGCCCACGGCCTCAATCGCTTGAACCACGGGCTGACCTACAAAGGCAAGGAGTTGCCGGCGGTCAAGGCCAGTTGGCAAAACGAAAACCGCCTGCGCTTCGCCATGAAAAACCCGCAACCGGGCGTGATCGCGCTGTTTTGCCAGGCCGTCGGCCTGAAGGTCGTCGCCAT
Organism: Pseudomonas frederiksbergensis; assembly: GCF_000802155.2. Lineage (GTDB taxonomy): Bacteria > Pseudomonadota > Gammaproteobacteria > Pseudomonadales > Pseudomonadaceae > Aquipseudomonas > Aquipseudomonas frederiksbergensis_A. The sequence goes on along the minus strand of NZ_JQGJ02000027.1, from coordinate 41,679 downwards.
CCGCCGCATCCGCATCGGCGGCGTGTCCATCGGCAAGGTGCCCCTGGGCCAGTGGCGCTACCTGTCTGCCAAAGAGAAATTCTAACTTCCCCGGCGCCGCACCGAACCGGGCGCCCACTGCCGATTCATCAGGATTGCACACATGATTCACAACGACGTACTGCGCAGCGTGCGCTACATGCTCGACATCAGCGACAAGAAAGTCATCGAGATCATCAAGCTGGGCGGCCTGGACGTCACCCTGGCGGACCTGGCCGGCTACCTCAAGAAAGATGAGGAAGAAGGCTTTGTGTTCTGCCCCGACCTGGTCATGGCTCATTTTCTTGATGGCCTGGTGATTTTCAAGCGCGGCAAGGATGAAAGCCGTCCGCCACAGCCGATCGAAGTACCGGTCACTAACAACATCATCCTGAAGAAACTGCGCGTGGCCTTCGAGCTGAAGGAAGACGACATGCACGCCATCCTCAAGGCCGCCGAGTTCCCGGTGTCCAAGCCGGAACTGAGCGCGCTGTTTCGCAAGTTCGGCCACACCAACTACCGCCCGTGCGGCGATCAGTTGCTGCGCAATTTCCTCAAGGGCCTGACGCTGCGCGTGCGCGGCTAATGCCGAAGGGCTGTCGATTCTTGACGCGCTACTGATGTCGGCAGAGCTCTTGTGGCGAGGGGGTTTATCCCCTCGCCACAAAAAATATGCTCTCGCCAAAGCGGACGGTGTCAATCCTTGCCCCGCGCTATGATGCCCACTCCATCCTGCCCCGAACCCAACCCATGACTTACAACGTCTCCCCCATCGGCTTCGTCCGCTCCTGCTTCAAGGAGAAGTTCGCCATTCCGCGCCAACCGCAACTGGCCCCGGCCGCGCGCGGGGTGCTGGAACTGGTGGCGCCGTTCGATCAAGGGGATGCGGTGCAGGGCCTGGAGCAGGTCAGCCATGTCTGGTTGCTGTTCCTGTTCCACCAGGCCCTGGAAGACAAGCCGCGCTTGAAAGTGCGACCGCCGCGCCTGGGCGGCAACAAATCCATGGGCGTATTCGCCACTCGCGCCACCCACCGCCCCAACGGCATCGGCCAATCGGTGGTGAAGCTGGAACGGGTCGAAGCCGGTCGCTTGTGGCTATCGGGAATCGACCTGCTGGACGGCACGCCCGTGCTCGATATCAAGCCCTACGTGCCCTACGCCGACATCATCGGCTCTGCCACCAACAGCATCGCCAGCGCCGCGCCTGACTTGATTGCGGTGCAATGGGCGGACACTGCCCTGCTTCAAGCGCGCGACCACGCCGTGCGCCTCGAAGAGCCCTTGGTGGAGCTGATCGAACAATGCCTGGCCCAAGACCCACGCCCGGCGTATCAGGTTCCTACAGCTGAAAGGGAATACGGTGCGCAGTTCTGGGACCTGGATGTGCGTTGGCATTATCCGGAGCCGGGAATGATCCGGGTGTTGGAAGTCGTTCCTGCGGTTAAATAAAACCCGAAAACGAAAAAGCCCGCGCAGCCTTCAACAGGCGGCGCGGGCTTTTTATGGCGCAACTGGTGTCAGTCACTACAAATACAGCTTACTTCTCTACAAACGCCCGCTCGATCAGGTAGTCACCCGGCTCGCGCATACGCGGCGAAACGGTCAGGCCGAAGCTGTTGAGCACTTCGCTGGTCTCGTCGAGCATGCTTGGGCTGCCGCACAGCATCGCGCGGTCATCCTGCGGGTTGATCGGTGGCAGGCCAATGTCGCGGAACAGCTTGCCGCTGCGCATCAGGTCGGTGAGTCGGCCTTCGTTCTCGAACGGCTCGCGGGTCACGGTCGGGTAGTAGATCAGCTTTTCACGCAGCGCTTCGCCGAAGAACTCGTTCTGTGGCAAGTGTTCGGTGATGAATTCGCGATAGGCGACTTCATTGACGTAACGCACGCCGTGGCACAGGATCACCTTTTCGAAGCGCTCATAGGTTTCTGGATCCTGGATGACGCTCATGAAAGGCGCCAGGCCGGTACCGGTGCTGAGCAGGTACAAATGCTTGCCAGGCTTGAGGTCGTCCAGTACCAGCGTGCCGGTAGGCTTCTTGCTGATGATGATCTCGTCGCCTTCCTTCAGGTGCTGCAACTGGGAAGTCAACGGACCGTCGGGAACCTTGATGCTGAAGAATTCGAGATGCTCTTCCCAGTTCGGGCTGGCAATCGAGTAAGCGCGCATAAGCGGGCGGCCGTTGGGCTGCTGCAGGCCGATCATCACGAACTGACCGTTCTCGAAGCGCAGGCCCGGATCGCGGGTGCACTTGAAGCTGAACAGAGTGTCGTTCCAGTGATGAACACTGAGGACACGCTCGTGGTTCATGTTGCTCATGTACGGGGGACTCCTGGAAATGATGCCTGCGCCGATAATCTGCGCAATTGCATCGCATTCTAATGGCGGCGACAATATCTGTTAAATGGATTATTAAGATAAGGGTTATCGGTTATATCGATATGCGATTTACTCTACGTCAACTTCAAGTCTTCGTCGCCGTCGCCCAGCAGGAAAGCGTGTCCCGTGCCGCGGGCCTGCTCAATCTGTCGCAATCGGCCGCCAGCACCTCCATCACTGAATTGGAGCGCCAATCCAGCTGCCAACTGTTCGATCGGGCCGGCAAGCGCCTGAGCCTCAACGCCTTGGGCAAGCAGTTGCTGCCCCAAGCCGTGGCGCTCCTGGACCAGGCCAAGGAGATCGAAGACTTGCTCAACGGCAAATCCGGTTTCGGCTCACTGGCGGTCGGCGCCACGCTGACCATTGGCAATTACCTGGCGACCCTGCTGATCGGTGGTTTCATGCAGCGTCATCCGGAAAGCCAGGTGAAGCTGCACGTGCAAAATACTGCCAATATCGTGCACCAGGTTGCCCATTATGAAATTGATCTGGGTCTAATCGAAGGCGACTGCAGCCATCCAGACATCGAGGTACAGAGCTGGGTCGAAGACGAATTGGTGGTGTTCTGCGCGCCCCAGCATCCATTGGCCAAGCGTGGACAGGCGACCATGGAAGAGTTGACCCACGAGGCCTGGATCCTCCGTGAACAGGGTTCCGGAACGCGACTGACCTTCGACCAGGCCATGCGCCATCACCGCAGCGCACTGAATATTCGCTTGGAGCTGGAACACACCGAAGCGATCAAGCGCGCCGTGGAATCAGGCCTGGGGATTGGCTGCATCTCGCGCCTGGCCCTGCGTGACGCTTTCCGCCGCGGCAGTCTCGTCGCCGTGGAAACCCCGGACATGGACTTGGCGCGGCAGTTCTACTTCATCTGGCACAAGCAGAAATACCAGACCTCGGCCATGCGTGAATTCCTCGATCTCTGCCGGGCATTCACCGCAGGGGTCCAGCGCAGCGACGAGATCGTCCTGCCTGCCATCGCCTGACAGTCAGAGCAGTACCAAACCCCAGACCAAGGCAATCATCGTCAGGGCGACGAACTGGGCGGCGCTGCCCATGTCCTTGGCGTTCTTCGACAACGGGTGCCGCTCGAGGGAAATGCGGTCGATGGCCGCCTCCACCGCCGAGTTGAGCAACTCCACGATCAAGGCCAGCAGGCACACCGCGATCAACAGTGCCTGCTCGACGCGACTGACATCCAGGAAAAACGACAAAGGGATCAGGATAACGTTGAGCAGGACCAATTGACGGAACGCCGCTTCGCCTACAAAAGCTGCACGCAGCCCGTCCAGGGAATAGCCGGAGGCATTGAGGATGCGTTTCAGGCCGGTTTGGCCCTTGAAAGGTGACATAGGGTGGGCAACTGATCGAAAAGAGTGAAGAAGCTACTGTAAACGCAGTCAAAAAAGCGTGAATTCAGGCGCTACGATTGGGGCGATATTGACTCAAGTTGTTGCAATAACAAGGCGGCCTGGGTCCGGGTGCGCACGTTCAATTTACGAAAGATCGCCGTAACGTGAGCCTTGATGGTGGCCTCCGACACATTCAGCTCATATGCGATCTGCTTGTTCAACAGTCCCTCGCACACCATGGTCAGCACCCTGAACTGCTGCGGCGTCAGGCTGGCCAGGCCTTCGCTGGCGGCCTTGGCTTCCTCGGACACACTCACCGCTTCGAACGCCTGCGGCGGCCAGGAAACATCGCCATCGAGCACGGCCTTCACTGCCCGTTGAATCATTTCCAGGGAGCTGGATTTGGGGATGAACCCGCTGGCACCGAATTCGCGAGCCTTGACCATCACCGAGGCCTCTTCCTGGGCCGAGACCATCACCACCGGAATCTGCGGGTACTGTCCACGCAATAGCACCAGGCCTGAAAAACCATACGCGCCGGGCATGTTCAGGTCGAGCAGAACCAAGTCCCAATCGGCCTTTTCCGCCAGCCGGGCTTCCAATTCCGCGATGCTGGCCACCTCCGTCAACCGGACATCTGAACCAAGGCCCAGGGTCACCGCCTGATGCAATGCACTGCGAAAAAGCGGATGGTCATCGGCAATCAGGATTTCGTATGTGGCCATTTTTCAAATGATCCTGTTTTTAAGGCAGGCCCGATGCATTCGCGCCTCGCCATATAACTCAAGATACCGCCATTCGGCGCTATCTACAGGGGCACGTTCGACGCCAATCACAGCATCTTAAACTCCAGCCCGCACCCTGGTCGGCGCCAAGCATGCCCAGCGAAGCCGGGGTGGTCAAGCAGCACGGCCACCGCTGTCTCCAGTATGGGCCACTATTAGGCCAACAGTTCTTGAGCCGAGCGGACAAAGGGCAGTAATTCGGCATGGGCTGGCGTCGACACATCCACTTCCTGCTGGCGCTTGGCGCCCAGGTAATGCTGGCTGAAGACATCGAAATAGGCGTCCAGGGCCGATGCCGCGTCGCTATCCCCCGCCAATTCCAGGCACAGCGCCGCGACCTCGGCGGTGCACAGATGCTCACTGCGGGTCGAGCGCCGCAAGCGGTAGCGCGACAGCTTGTCGGGTAGCAGGCTCAAGATGGGCAGCCGATCAAAATAGGGACTCTTGCGGAACATCTTCCGCGCTTCGGTCCAAGTGGCATCCAGCAGGATGAACAAGGGACGCTTGCCCTGGGCGAGGTCAACCGTGTGCGTAACCCGCGACGGCTCGACATATTCCCCCGGGAACACCAGGTACGGTTGCCATTGCGGGTCGTTCAACAACGCCAGCAGTTGCTCATCGACGTCGGTACGCGACCAGATGAAGGCATGGTTATCGCGCACCACATCGGCAATCAGCCAACCCGTGTTGCTCGGCTTGAAGACTTCTTTATTGGTCATGATCAGGCAAACGCCGGAGCGGGTCTCGACACTTGGACGCCAGGCGCACAGGCAATGACTTTCGATTACCCGACACGCGCCGCAACGGGGCGCGCGCCACCCTCGGGCCTGGAGCGGCTTGATGCCTTCATCGACGCGCTGGTCGCGCAAACGGGCTACGGCGTTGGAAACAAGGCTCATCGCGGGCACTGCCCACAGACAGGAAAACTCGACACGAACAACACTCGGTAGGGCAAAGAAGGCCGGCAGTCTACCAGAGCGGGTAAACCTGTACCCTCCAACCCGGCTTCCCTATAATCGCCGCCACTGAACGCACAGTCACGTGACCGGTCGAACCACCAGTTACTGAACCAGGAGAGTTTCATGCTGCGCCTTATCGTTCCAACCGTTGCCGTTCTGCTGGCGACGTCCATCAGCGCTCAGGCCGCGTCGCTGAAAGAACTCGAGCTGAACAAGATGCTGCAGAACGTTGCCAAGGAAAGCAGCGTAGGCACGCCGCGGGCGATCAACGAAGATATTCTCGATCAGGGCTACACCGTCGAAGGTACCGAACTGATCAACCATCTCAGCGTGCAAAGCAGTCATGCCCAGAAAATGCGCGCGGATCCCAAGGCGGTCTATTTCCAACTGGGCTCCACGGTGTGCACCAACCCGGGTTTCCGCAAGCTGATGGCCAAAGGCGCGACCATGCGCTACGAGTTCACCGAAGTGAAGACCAACCGCCCGGTTGCCACCGAACGCTTCCAGGAATCGGATTGCCCGAAACCGGCCAAGACCAAGAAATAATCACCCCGTGCGCGCGCGCCGCTGCTCTTCGTCGGCGCGCAGTTCCGCCACCAGCGCCTGCAAATAGCGTGAGCGCCATTCCCGGCCTTCCAGCCGACGGCAACATTCCTCTTCCAGGCTGACCCGATTGGCTTGAGCCGCTTCCAACAGCATCAGGTACAACTGCCCGTCGAGCTCCAGAGTTACTCTGGTCATCTCTCCCGCCTCCCTGCCCATCAATGCTTCATTTCATCGCGCGGACGCCCAGCCCTGGACGCCGAATTGCCTTGGCACGCCTGTTATTGAGTAAATCAGAGCGGTACGCACCCCGTCGGCGACCTGACGAGCGGTACGTTATCCGACGCCAGCGCTGACCCCATCGCGAGCGACCGATAACGGCAGGACTACAGTGAAAGTTGCAAACCTTCACATTCGAGCGCCATGATCTGGACAGCTAATATCAACGCTAAAGGCTAGATTCAAGGTATCGTTTTCCTACCGGGCAGAAAGAGGCTGCCCTCGCTGATACGCGACGTGTAACCGTTTTTCATCCAAGGGAAACAGCAGGACCCGTTGGATGGCTTGGCCGCCTTGCTGCACATTGCGTCGAGCCAGGTTAACGCCCGGGCACGCGCCCGGACTGACAACGGCACAGGAGGTGTCGTGGCCCTGACGAATCTCTCGTTGGAGCCGGGGGTTCTGTTCAGAAGGAGAAGCTGAATGCCGTACAAACCGAATGACCTGCTCAGCCGTCATTTTGAGAACCATGGCCACGACCTCACCCGCAAGGTCGAAGAGCAACTCAACCTGGTGTCACCCAACAGTCCCAACCTCCCCATCTACCGCGACATGATCCTGACCGTGCTGCGCATGGCCCAGGAAGATCACAATCGCTGGAATGCCAAGATCACGCTCCAGGCCCTGCGGGAACTGGAACACGCATTTCGCACGCTGGAACAATTCAAGGGTCGCCGCAAGGTCACGGTCTTTGGCTCGGCCCGAACGCCCATCGAGCATCCGTTGTATGGGCTGGCACGCGAACTGGGCGCGGCGCTGGCTCGTTCGGACATGATGGTGATCACTGGCGCGGGCGGCGGCATCATGGCTGCGGCCCATGAAGGCGCAGGCCGGGAACATAGCCTGGGATTCAACATCACCCTGCCCTTCGAACAGCATGCGAACCCGACCGTCGAGGGCACGCAGAACCTGCTGCCGTTCCACTTTTTCTTCACTCGCAAGCTTTTCTTCGTCAAGGAAGCCGATGCCTTGGTGCTCTGCCCGGGTGGTTTCGGCACCCTTGACGAAGCATTGGAGGTCCTGACGCTGGTGCAGACGGGCAAAAGCCCATTGGTGCCGGTGGTGCTATTGGACGCGCCCGGAGGCAAGTTCTGGCAAGGCGCGCTGCATTTCATCCGAGAACAACTGGAGGAAAACCGCTACATCCTGCCGACCGACATGAAATTGATGCGCCTGGTGTCTAGCGCCGAAGACGCCGTGGAGGAAATCAACCAGTTCTACCGCAACTTCCATTCCAGCCGCTGGCTCAAGCATCAGTTCGTGATTCGCATGAATCACAAGCTGAATGAACAGGCGTTGCAACAAATGCAGGTCGAATTCGCCGACCTGTGCTTGAACGATTGCTTCCATCAGCATGCCTATAGCGGCGAAGAACCCGAGGAAGCGCCTTTCAGCCATCTGACGCGACTGGCATTTACGTTCAATGCCCGAGACCATGGCCGCCTAAGGGAGTTGGTGGATTACATCAACCTCCCGGAAAACTGGGCGCAACCCGCCACCAAGGCTCATCCCCTCACCTGGGAGCCGATCAAGGTGACGTGAGCCCATAAAAAACGGCCCGCTATCGAAATAGCGGGCCGTTTTTGTTTAGTCATCCGTGCTGCGACCGCTGAACAAGCGATTGATCATTTCCATGGAGTAGCCTCGATACGCCAGGAAACGGCCTTGCTTGGCTCGCTCCCGCGCGTCGACAGGCAGATGCCCAGAAAACTTGCGGCGCCACGTGTCGGTTAACTGTTCCTGCCAATCGATACCGCTTTCGCGCAACGCAAGTTCGACATCCGCTCTTTGCAAGCCACGCTGGCCAAGTTCCTCGCGGATCCGCATCGGACCATAGCCGGAGCGGGCGCGATAAGAGACAAAGCTCTCAAGATACCGCGCTTCCGACAAAAGCCCCTCTTCCGTCAAACGGTCAAGGGCGGTGTCGATCAACTCATCAGGAGCGCCGCGCTGACGCAGCTTACGCGTCAGCTCGACTCGTCCGTGCTCGCGCCTAGCGAGCAAGTCCATCGCGGTTCGCCGCACCGCGACGAGGGTATCGAGTACGGCGGTCATCGGATCGGTCAGATATCGGCGTCAGCCATGTCATCGGCGGTCTCGCGATTAGCCACGGACTTGACGTCTGCGACCGGGCTCAACAGCTTGTCGCGCAGCTGCTTCTCGAGGGCCGCCGCGACTTCCGGATTGTCCGCCAGGAACTTGGCCGAGTTGGCCTTGCCCTGACCGATCTTGGTACCGTTGTAGGCATACCAGGCGCCAGACTTCTCTACGAAACCGTGCAGCACACCCAGGTCGATCATCTCGCCGTTGAGGTAGATGCCCTTGCCGTACAGAATCTGGAATTCAGCCTGACGGAACGGTGATGCAACCTTGTTCTTCACGACCTTGACGCGGGTTTCGCTGCCGACAACCTCATCACCTTCTTTCACCGCGCCAGTGCGGCGGATGTCGAGGCGAACCGAGGCGTAGAACTTCAACGCGTTGCCACCGGTGGTGGTTTCAGGGCTGCCGAACATCACGCCGATCTTCATGCGGATCTGGTTGATGAAGATCACCAGGCAGTTGGCGTTCTTGATGTTACCGGTGATCTTGCGCAGGGCCTGGGACATCAGGCGAGCCTGCAGAGGAAGCAGTACGGGCAGGGGTTCATATAGGCTGGTGCCTACGAAACCAATGCGCTGCAAAGCCATACTGTTCATGCTTTTCACCCTTGCGGAAGCCTAATCCCAATCTACACTTCCTATCCGAACCCATTTCAGGTAGGAAAGCGATGAGCAGGAAGCCAGAAAATTTCATTGATGGTATCAGAACCTGCTGCCCAAAAGACATCCTTGCCTGGGTGGAAAAGCATCCCCCGAAGAGGCGGGCACCCTTCATCCGCGATTTCTTCCTCATCGCTCATCAGCTCGACCCAGAGTGGCATCAGAATCCCGTAGTAATAACCAATGCATGCCGTATATTTCTCTCTGATAGACGTAATGCAGTATCAGAAACTACCGGCAAGCCCGTCAAAGAAGTAACCGTTATTTCTGACTACTCGACTGTTCGTCATTACTTGAACAGGCTTCAAAAAGCTAAAAAGCTGCCTAGCAATGCGCTGATCTTACCGAACCCTGATTCATCAGATGTGTTCTCAGAAAAAGAATGTAACATTCTAGGTTATCTGACCTTGGAAGATGCCGTAAATGCACCATCCATGGAAATGGCTCTGAATGAGATTGCTCAACAAATCGAAAAACATAGAATCATTATCCTATCCAAATGCAAACGCATGGTAGCAGAGGGCTATGCTCGGTTTTTGAAAGCTCCAGACATGATTTGTAAAAGCGATTTGGCTGCCATTCGACTCACAACGGACAACCTGGATCCCAACCTCCGAGCATTTGGATCAGGCCAACACATAAGCTTTTTCTCTCCATCACACCCAAACGGCTTCATTAATTCCGTTGCGTACCTAGCCCAAGAACAAGATGGTTTATTTACCCGCAAGTCTTTTCCTGGCGCACACCATATATACTCTTGGTCTTCGATGGAAGTTAAGTCTTATTTAGGCATTACCGAAGATTTTGCTGTAGCCGCCATGTGCATCATTATCGATGAACTCGGAATCAATGTTTCAGACTTGGCAAACGCTCAGGTCAAGAAAACGAAAGACGGGCAATTTGTCACGATTCGAGAGGACGGCGGGATCACTGTCACCACCCTAAAACCCAGGGCGAACAAGCTGATTACTCGCCACGCACCCAAGACTACAGATGAAATTGAGATCGAAGCGAAAAATATCGACGCTAACACTGCGTTATGGATGCTTCTACAAATGAGAGCTCAACATTCAAAAGCTTTGAACTCTAATTATCTTTTTGTCATGGATGGTTCTAGCCCCACTCGTCAAGGGGATGAGCAACTCTACCGCATCCTAGACACGAGACGGAAGAACACTTTCAAAGCAATTATTGATTCACTGCCCTCCTGGGTAGGTGACGCTGAACCCACAATGCCCAAAATCAGGGTATCACGCGGCCTCCTGAAGTGGATCGAAAGCGGTGGGGACACTTTGGAAACGAGCCTATATCTTGGGAATTCGTTACTTACCGCCTTGCGAAACTACGTCCCCCCGTCAATACAAGAGTTCGTATACCGCAAGAGAGTACGCGACCATCAAAATATTCAGCTACTTATCGCGGAAGGGAACGTTCCCACTGAAACCAATCACCAAGGAGAAGGTTGCTCAATCGCAATGGCCCAACTCATTGACGGTGTAAAGAGGCTCAGGGCTGATAGACCCGGAACCGCAGCGAGCAATTCAAGCCAGATGCTGTATTTTCTATGCTCGCCCCAAACGGTTGAACTAATCGTTTCATATGCGACATACGGCAAAGATGAAAGCCTCATTTCGACATGCAAGACGATTATTACAAAGATCCAGGATGAGGGCAGCCGAAAAATGATCAAGCTGCTTGCTGACGCCAAGCCTAAGCATCTTAACTTTGATCTCCTTGAGGTATCAGTTGATGACTAACCAAAAAGCCACGACGATCAATCCATCGGTAACACCCTCTCAAGTCACTCTTCCTAACTGGCTTCACCCAGCCTCCACTAAAATGGAATGGTATGTCCCGAAAACCGGCACAAGAGTATCTGCTTCAGAAGACCCTAATACCAGGCACTATGTAAAGATCAGCTTCGATTACCAGCTATTTGACGGCTCATCTACAACAGACCTGGTGTGGAATCTCTTTATTAAAGACTTACAGTCATCAGCTATTGCCCTAATTGAAAGTTCGAAGTCAAAACGACCAAATGCACTCGTTCCCTTTGTAAGGACAGCCTTTGAGATTGCCGATCATGTGTATGAGGCTCGGCATCGCTCAAGCCAGGCCCCCAAGATCCTCACATTGGCTGACATCAAACTAGACGACATCAAAACATTCCTTGAAGCTCACGACTTAACACTCATGGGCATTAATATCGCTGAGCTTGACTCACAGCTAGGCTCAGCATCGAGAGGGCTGAAAAATATAGTGCCGCTAATTTCAGAAATGAATATCCCCCCGATTACCAAAAAGATCCTAATCCAAAAACTCAAGAGCAGCAATATAGACATCTGCCGCGAATTCATCTGCACCTACACTGCCGATGAAGATGAAGAAGCAGACAGCCTTAGCATCTCTACAATACAAAACAAGTGCACGAACCTAACCTATTTGCACGCCACCAAAGAACAACAAAGTCAACGCTTTGAGGTTGGAACCCATGAAATCTCCGACGCATTCAACAGCGTCTCTGGAAGGTTTCTGGAGAAAACCCAGACTCCTTTAATGCCCGCAAACATAGCATTTCACTACATTAGTAACGCGATTGTTTTTCACCGCGACCTTTGGCCACACATTCGAGAGTACATTAAGAAGCTTGACGACTACTACGCCAGGGAAATTATTGGAAGGTATGCCGCGAGCACAATCAGGTCAAATGTGGATATCTTCAAGACACAAACATTTGAGGCTGTGCCTATGCCTAAGGCACTGCGGCACCTAAACATCAAAACATATGGAAAATGCGGCAGCTCCAGAGGCGGCATCACCCGCAACTCGATTCTCAGAGAACACATCTCCACCGACGAACTGATCGATTTCTACGCTATTACAACCCGCATCTTGATTCATACATTCTCCGCATGCCGTGTATTAAGCGCCGCTCTACTGGATGCAGACTGCCTCACTATATCTAAACTGGATGGCCTATGGGACTTAAAACTAAAAACCCCCAAAGCCAGCAATAGCCATGAACTGGAAATCATAAAGCGCCCAATCCCTAAAGTCATATGGGACTTCATTTACGATTATATTGAGTTCATGGAGAGTCGGCACCCAGGCATGAACACAATTTGGCCCTCTGGCGCACAAAAAGGAAAAGACCGAAACGAGACAACCTTTCGTAAAATACTCGATCAATACTCAGATTGGATTCAAGTACCAACAACAGGTGAAACGCGATGGTATGCGCGCCCCCATCAGTTTAGGCGGTTCTTTGCTGCTTTTTTCTTCTACCTGAGCGGAAACACTGAGATTGAACCATTGCGTTGGATGATGGGCCACGTTGAACCGAGTGTCACGCTCTACTATGCTGACATCTCAAACCAACCTGACTGGGAGCGAGATACTCTCGAATTTCTAACCGACTTCCTGGAGGGAAATGTGGGCAAGGATGTTTTGGTTGACGAAGATTTACTGGAAGAACTGGCTATGTGCGAGCCAGATGTAAAACTCGGTGACCATGCACTTTTGTCCGAGCACCTTAACGAACTGGCCAACCACCGCGACATCAAACTTAAAATCATGAACAACGAAAAAATCTTTGTATACGCGAGCAAATAACATGAGTCGTTATTCTAAAGGCGAGACTTCGCAAGCTAAGCTAATGGAGAAGCAGGCCAAAACTCAAAGCCTGCTCAACAAAATCGTCCTTATCAGGAGGGCCTCACAAGAACACCAAAGGCTACCTACTCTCGACGCACTGAAAAGCAAGAGAGGCATCCCCTTCAAGGCTGCGCTAGCGTGGGAAGACGCTGCTCTAGAGGTTTCATCATGCTCATATAACACCTCACAGGAGCCGTACAACATAGAGTATTCAGGGCAATTAGCGGAAGCACTTGAGATTTATAATGCAATGATCACCCTTCCGGATACACCTTTACCCAAGCCCCGAACAACCAAGCGCTCCCAACAAGAAGAAGTGACGACTTTGAAGAATCAGATCAACTATTTAACAAATACAGTTGCCGAGATTTACCGAGCTTATATGCAGCTAGCTGACAGAGTGGATGAGCAAACTCGCCAAGACCAACGATATCAGCAAGTCCTGAAAAGCCATACACAGACACTCGACAGAGCGCATTTAACTTTGGTGAAGCCATGATCCACACAGCAAAGGCTCCGCGACTTGATTTCCTTTTCAACCATGGCCATACGACTCCCCCACCGCTCCCCCTGCTATTTGACTCAAATGGGAATTTCTGCTGGGAGATGAATAGCTATCTAACGCAATATGGCGGTGGCCCCCATAGCTACGGAGCACGCCCTCTACCAAAAACAATATTTAGCCGAGCCGAAACACTTAACACCTTCCAGGAATACTTAGACTCGCACAAACTAAGAATTTTTGATGTAACCGACGAAGACCTATACGACTTTGTTACTTTCAAGAAAAAATCAGGAAATAGCAATCCAACAACCATCAAAAGAATTATAAGACAAATATTATTTCTACTAGAGCACACTCAAAAAGAAAACAAGTTTACAAAACTTATTACGACAGACCCGAGCGAGCACAACTTTCAAATTAACGCCACTGAAGAACACTATAACTTTCAGAAACGCAGAGTACGCTTCTTGTCTCACCCCTGCATAGACGAGCTTAGAGACAAACCAGCCGAACCGGTAAGCTTTATTCGAAATAACGAGCTAAACGCTTGGCACGAAGCTATTCATGACTACACATCAAATCAGTATGTCATAGATAGATGGTACACGCTTGCCACTCTATTGGAATTCACAGGGTGCCGGATCGAAGAAGCGATTAATATACCCGCGAGCTCAATCATCGACGCATTCAAAAACAAAGATCCCGTTAAAAATATCCCAGTCCTCAAAGGCAAGTATAAGGGGTGCTTACGGCAAGTATTGATCCCTGACGCTGAGTTATTAGAATTATACAAATTCGTCAAACTCACTCACGAGTTGCATCCACACAGCGTGCTTCATGACAAAATTTTTGTTAGCGAGGGCAGCGGCCTTCCAATGTCACGCAAGACATTCAATTCTTATTACCGGGTGGTTGCAAACGCATCCAAACACAAGGACATACTTCAAGGAATTTCATATCACAACTTTCGACACCGCTACTTCACAATACTGGTTGCACAAAACATCAGTAAGCTTTCGAAAATGTCCAAAGCCAACATCTTGGATGTGGCAATGGCTATTGTGCGCAAGGATTCGTACCACGCCTCTAAGGACACCCTTTCAACCTACATTCACCTTACACAAGACCCAGAAATTCAGGCGATTTTGAAAGCTGAACCTAATGCGTCCACAACCCTTCAGTCGATCCAGAGCATTGTCGATGCAGTGGACGGTAGATCCTCCGAGGAGAAGCTCGCAGCGATAAAGGCTTTGATGAAAGCCAAGTCTCCTTGAGATGCTAAGGTGGCTCTCTGCACTACGTTTCAGGATACTGGTCGAGCCGGATATCAGCATATTGGCGTGCCGGTGAACGGCCCTATGGATGCTTTGGCCCAGCAGCTGGCAAACCTTCTAGTTGGAAACACACTGGATCGTGGCACCTTGGAAATAACTCTTCAGGGGCCAACAGTGCGCTTCGATGCTGGAGCATTGATAGCAATCACCGGTGCTGACCTGGGTGCAAAGCTCAATGGTGAGTCGCTGCAACCTAATCAGGCTGTGAGGGCAAAGCCAGGCTCAGTCCTGGAGTTTGGTCAACGTAAATTTGGCGCCCGTTCCTACCTCGCGGTTGCGGGTGGTTTCACCGTAGAGAAAGTGCTTGGGAGCGTGAGCACATACCGGCGCGGAGCCTACAACGGCGTGCTGGGGAGAGCTCTGGTGGCTGGTGATCGCCTCGGGTTTGCGTCCAGTTTCCGAAATGCACCTCGAATTGTGCTTCCTGCCGCGTTGACGCGCTCCATCGAGCGGGAAGCAGGCGTAGCCATCCGCGTGGTTCCTGGTGGCGAGTGGGAGGCCTTCACTGAAGGGGCTCGGCAGAACCTGCTGAATAGCGATTACAGCATCAGCAATGATTCGGAGCGTATGGGATACCGCCTGCAGGGTGCTGCACTGACGCTGGTTGAACCACTGGAACTGCTCTCGGAAGCGGTGACGTTTGGGACAGTGCAAGTGCCGCCGAGCGGACAGCCCATCGTACTCATGGCGGATCGTCAGACCACTGGGGGCTATCCGCGTATTGCCAACGTAATCAGCGCTGACCTTCCTTTGCTGGCTCAGCGGCTCCCAGGCGAAGTAGTTCGTTTCGAACTCACCACGTTGGAGGAAGCTCAGCGTATCGCCGTGAAGCGCGCTCAAATGCTGACGCAACTGGAGCGAGATTATGCCTGAGATCGATTTCAACAGTGACCTAGGCGAGGGATTTGGCCTCTATCGCATGGGTGATGATGAGGCTGTGCTGGCCCAGATCACCTCGGCAAATATCGCGTGTGGCTTCCATGCTGGTGATCCCCGAATTATGCGCCGCACGGTAGCGGCTGCTGTGAACAGCGGTGTCGCGGTTGGTGCCCATCCGAGCTTCCCGGATCTGCAAGGGTTTGGTCGCCGCAAGATGGCATTGAGTCCAGATGAAGCATACGAGTGTGTCCTTTACCAAGTGGGGGCCTTGAACGCCTTCGTCGCGGCCCAAGGCACAACGCTGCAGCACGTTAAGCCACATGGCGCCTTGTACAACCAAGCGGCGGCTGACCCTGTCCTGGCCAAGGCTATTTGCGAAGCGGTGCGGGATTTCAATCCGAGTCTCTATCTTTACGGATTGGCAAATAGCGAGCTGATCAAAGCCGCAGAAGCGGTTGGCTTGGCTGTCCGACATGAAGTCTTCGGTGATCGTACCTATCAGGCGGACGGTTCATTGACCCCTCGTGGTCAGGCCAACGCAATGATTACGGATGCCGACCAAGCCGTGGCTCAGGTGCTTTGCATGTTACGAGAGGGCCATGTGGTTGCTGTCGACGGCACAAAGGTGCCTGTACGCCCTGACACTCTCTGCATTCATGGGGATCAGCCAGGTGCTGCCGCTTTCGCACGAGCGATCCGGGAAGCGCTGATCCGAGAAGGCGTGACCGTCCGCGCTCCGCAATTTGCCTGAATTCTTTTTACCTATTACCAAGAATAAAAGCCCATGGATATCCAAAAGCTCAACACCCTGATTTCTATCCTCGAGAAGTCTGATGTCGACGAGGTCGAGATCAAAGAAGGCGACAGCTCGATCCGCGTCAGCCGCCACAACAAAGCGCCTGTACAGCATTATCACAACAACTCGTCCGCGCCTGGTGCTGCTCCTGCTGTGGCTCCCGCAGTTGCAGCAGGGGAGCCTGAGTCGGTTCACCCGAAACTGAAGGGCAATGTTCAGCTCGCGCCGATGGTGGGTACCTTCTATCGCAAGAGTTCGCCCGAGGCTCCACTGTTTGCCGAGGTAGGTCAGGTAGTGAAGAAGGGGGACACTCTCTGCATCATCGAAGCGATGAAAATGATGAACCACGTTGAGGCCCAATTCAGCGGCACCATCGAGTCGATCCTGGTTGAAGATGGTCAGCCAGTGGAGTTCAACCAGCCACTGTTCTCCATCGTGTGAGGTGTGAGGGATGTCCAGTAAAAAACTTCACAAAGTCCTTATTGCCAATCGTGGTGAGATCGCCTTGCGCATCGTTCGTGCGTGTAAGGAGATGGATATCAAGACCGTGGCTGTTTACTCCACTGCTGACAGTGAGTTGATGCATCTGAGCTTGGCGGACGAGACGGTATGTATCGGCCCTGCTCCGTCGGTCAAGTCCTACCTTAGCGTGCCAGCGATCATCGCGGCAGCAGAGGTGACCGGCGCTACTGCTATCCATCCAGGTTATGGCTTCCTCGCTGAGAACGCTGATTTTGCAGATCAGGTTGAGCAATCAGGCTTCGCGTTCATCGGCCCGAAGGCAGAGACGATTCGCCTCATGGGTGACAAGGTCTCGGCGAAAGATGCGATGAAGCGTGCTGGTGTTCCAACAGTGCCAGGCTCAGATGGTGCCCTGCCTGAGGATGAAGAAACTGCCTTGTCAATCGCTCGCGAGGTGGGGTATCCGGTCATCATCAAAGCAGCAGGTGGTGGTGGCGGTCGAGGGATGCGTGTCGTTCATCGCGAGGAAGACCTTATCAAGTCGGCCAAGCTAACGCGTACTGAGGCAGGTGCTGCCTTCGGTAACCCGATTGTTTACCTGGAAAAGTTCTTAGGAAACCCTCGGCACGTTGAAGTGCAGGTGCTCTCGGATGGCCAGGGCAACGCGATCCATCTTTACGACCGAGATTGCTCTCTGCAGCGGCGCCATCAGAAAGTTCTGGAGGAGGCGCCGGCTCCTCAGATCGATGAGAAGGCACGGGCTGAGGTGCTTCAGCGTTGTGTTGATGCATGCATTGAGATCGGTTACCGGGGTGCTGGCACCTTCGAGTTCCTCTATGAAAATGGCCGCTTCTATTTCATCGAGATGAACACCCGGGTACAGGTTGAGCACCCGGTTACCGAGATGATTACCGGCGTCGACATCGTCAGGGAAATGCTCAGCATTGCAGCGGGCAATCCGCTGACCATCAAGCAGAGCGATGTGAAGATCCTGGGTCATGCTTTCGAGTGCCGGATCAATGCTGAAGATCCAGACACGTTCATGCCAAGCCCTGGCAAGGTGAAGCAGTTCCATGCGCCTGGTGGCCACGGCATTCGCGTTGATTCTCATCTCTACAGTGGCTACTCCGTTCCTCCGAACTACGACTCGTTGATCGGTAAAGTGATTAGCTATGCCCCAACCCGGGATGGTGCGATGGCTCGTATGCGTAACGCCCTGCATTCGTGGCGGGCCGCCCTTATCTGGGACTTGGGTTCATGGCTAATCAACAAAAAATTTTTGTTCAAATCAAAAATATATATTGTTTTTTTGGTCGTGAGCTCGCTTTATGATGATTTCCAGGCGCAAGGCAGCGAACCGAGAGTGATAGCTTTCGGTGCTTGATAAAAAAGACAAGACTGGAGCCTATGATGACCATTTCTCAGTTTCACGTTGCACTCCTTGTTTACGACTTTTTATCTGACTATTTCTTGTGCGGTCAGGCGCTTGTTCTGTCCAAGGGTGGTTGAGCACCCTTTGGGTAGGCTTCCAGTTCTCCAGTAAATACTGGTGAGAAGAGAGCATCAAGAGACTGTTAGCTATAAATCTTTTCGCAGCGGTGCGGTGGATGGCGATGCTGTGCCTATTGATTCCTGCGCTTATAGATTTCATAGGATTAAGGCAGCTGTTTGCCAAGTAATGGACTGCGCGGCGTTGGAGCTCGTAGCCAAATGTCGCTGAATAACAAGAATAAGACAGTCAGAGAGCTCGCCTGTCGGCGTCTCAATTACTGCCAATCACAACCAGTTTGCTAACGGCAAACACATAAACAGGCGGCTCTGTCCGTCTAACTAACAATCCGTTGGTTTCGTGAATGGTGGTTTATGTCTCCTACAGTGGCTCCAGAGGGAGTGGACTCCGTGCCCGCTGCCGATTCTCTTTCTACTTCCGTTGTGTCTGACAGTAAATCTGTCAGCCGACGAGCTGCAATCGCGGCCTCCACCGGAACGGCAGTCGAATATTACGAGTTCGGCGTTTATGGCTACATGGCCGCAGTTATCGCGCCGTTGTTCTTCCCAGGTGACAATCCAGCAGCTGCTCTGCTCGCATCGCTTGCTGTGTTCGGTAGTGCATTTCTCACTAGACCGTTGGGGGGAATCATCCTTGGACGATTAGGTGACCGGATCGGTCGTCGTGGTGTACTACTCACCACTGTTATAGGCATGGGCCTTTCCACGACTCTGATTGGCTTCCTACCAACCACAGCTCAGGCAGGGATCATCGCACCTATTCTCCTCGTACTGATCCGTCTGGCACAGGGCTTCTTTGCAGGCGCAGAAGTGGTTGGTGCGGCCGCTTTCGTTGCCGAATCAGCTCCTGCTCACCGACGAGGTTTCTTCGGCTCTTTCACGCCCGTCGGGGTGGCCATTGGTGGCGGTACTGCAGCCTGCGTATGTGGTGTTGTCACGCTCGTGTTGTCCCCTGAGGCTCTTCAGGAGTGGGGTTGGAGGATCCCGTTCTTACTGTGTGTGCCATTGGTGCTGCTCTCCTGCAAGCTGCGTCATAACGTTGAAGAGACCCCTGAATACCAGGAGTTCTTGAAGAAGGACAAGCCACCTGCGGCGCCCGTGCGCGAGGTAATGACCAAGCATTTGGGCAAGGTTGTTCGTGTGTTCATCCTGGCTTTTGGACAGAACGTCGGTTACTTCATCGGTATCGTCTTCATGAACATCTATCTGACTACCTATCTGAAGTTTGAAAAGTCGCATGTCTATTGGGCAATCGCGAGCATCAGTTTCATCGTCGCGGCGATGATGCCGTTCTGGGGTGCTGTATCAGACCGTTTGGGACGCCGTCGCACGCTCGCCATCGGCTTTGGCGGTTATGTGCTTCTCGTCGTTCCTATGATGGCATTGATGGATGGTGCCTCGATTTGGGTTGCCGGCCTGGCACTGCTGATTGCCACATTGCCTATGCCAATTATTCAGTCTGTTGGTTATCCAACCTATGCTGAACAATTCCCTACTCGTGTTCGCTACACCGGCATGGCAATTGCTATCAACTTGGGAGCTATTATGGGCGGTGGTCTGGGGCCGTTTATCTCGTCAGCCTTGATCGGCTCGACCGGCAACTTGCTTATGCCGGGGTACTTCCTCGCAGGCGCTGCGTTGTTGAGCCTCCTGTCTCTGCTCTTTCTGAATGAGACTGCGGGTAAACAGCTTGAACGGTAACCCCAGTTTACAGGTGGTTGAGAACCGTGTTTGACCTCTACCTCACATCTCGGTAGCGCATCTGTTGAGGTGTGGGTAGTTTATCGACTGGTTCTACCTTCATATCTAAAGCTGTTCTAAAAGATATATTGAATAGTGCCTTAAGATGCAGCGCCTCACACAAGGTGCAGGAGTTGCTTTCTACAGGATTAATTTTAAATTTATGTAATCAGCGAATTGGGCCAGTCCTTAATGCTGATGTCCTATCCGAAAATCATGAAAGTTTAAATTGGCCGGTCACTTGGTGCCGGCACAGCTTCTAACTATCAAAACAAAAAAGAGGCAAGAATGAAGCTCACCCCTATCACTTCTGGTCTGCTGCTGGGTAGTAGTGCAGTGTTTTTCACCGCCCCGGCTAGCGCAGAGTTCTTGCAGGACAGCAAGGCCAGCCTGGAGCTGCGAAACTTTTACTTTAACCGTGACTTCCGCCAGGACAACGCGGCCCAGGCCAAGGCTGAAGAGTGGGCTCAAGGATTCATGCTGCGCTACGAATCCGGGTTCACCGAAGGCACAGTCGGGGTAGGCTTGGATGCCATCGGTATCCTCGGCGTCAAGCTAGACTCCAGCCCAGACCGTGCCGGTACCGGCCTTCTGAAGCGCGACCGGGAAGCCCCTAACCGCGCCCAAGACGAATACGGTGAATATGGCCTTACCGCTAAGCTTCGCGCTTCGAAGAGCACCCTCAAGGTTGGCACTCTGATCCCGAAGCTGCCAGTTTTGCTGTCAAGCGATTCGCGACTGCTGCCGCAGACCTTCGAAGGCGGCCAGCTCACTTCGTTGGAGCTCGATGGTCTGACATTCGACGCGGGCCACCTGCGCCAGGTTAACCAGCGCGACTCCTCCGACTATCAGGACATGGGTATTACCACGGTTGGCATGAAGAACATCCGCGCACCCAGCACCACCAGTGACGCCTTCGACTTCGCCAACCTCAGTTACAAGTGGAGCGACAACCTCACCACTGGTTACGGCTATGGTCGTTTGGAGAACTTCTACCGGCAGCATCAGTTGAACCTGAACTACCTGCTTCCACTGGGGGCGGGTCAGAGCCTAAAGAGCGACCTGCGCTTCGCACGTTCCTCGAACGAGGGTGGCAGTAACATCGACAACAAGTCCTTCAGCGGCATGGTCACCTACACCAACGACGGTCACGCTTTGGGCTTGGGTTACCAGCGTATGAGCGGTGAAACTGGATTTGCCTATGTGAATGGCAGCGATGCCTACCTGTTAAACTTTGTGCAGATCAGCGACTTCGGCAACCGCGAAGAGCGCTCCTGGCAGGCTCGTTACGATTACAACTTCGCTGTGATAGGTGTACCCGGCCTGACTTTCATGACTCGATATGTGACCGGTGACGGTGTCGAGCTTGGAGCCGGGCGGGGAAACGGTGAAGAATGGGAGCGCGATACGGATATCGCCTACGTGATTCAGAGCGGGCCACTGAAAAACCTGGGTGTGAAATGGCGCAATGCGACACTTCGCTCGACCAACTTCGGCAACGACCTGGACGAGAACCGTCTCATCGTAAGTTATACCCTGCTGCTTTGGTGACGCCGGCATAAGGGCTGTTCAGGCTATCGCTTCGCTTTGCAAGTCTTCGTGTTACCTCTGATTGCTGCATATGTATGGAGTACCATAGAGGAAATCTGCTGATTTTACTGCGCTTGCCGCTGGTCACGAGCTGCTCTGAACGATGGGAGCGTGCCTATGTTTAACATTTTATTAAACGGTAGATTGCTCCGACTGCCAGTGAAATCAGAAGTGGTTGTCGCATTAGTATGTGCCGGCTAACTCACGCAAGGTGAGTTGGCCGGACGCTTACCCTTAACAATTGTAAGCGTCCGGTGAACTCACCTTCCGAACTCCAGCTTTAAGGGCGATGGTGTCCGCGTATTTTTAAGCGGACGCGACCACCCTTGTCGCCAGGATTTCCATGCGCCAACGAAGCTCTTATCCGAAGGTGCGCTTGACCTCGAATGTGTCGCCCTCTTCAAGCCCTTCAATCGCCTTCTGGCGTATCGCGTAAATTGAATTCTCCTGCCGCGTCAAAAAGTGTGCTCAGATCCTGGGAATGATCCTGACTGGACATCCTCAGCAAAGGCTTGAGCAGCGTCATTCAAAACCTTTCGCATATCAGCGTATTGCTTGACGAATCGAGGCAACTGACCTTGCCGGAGACCTGCCATGTCCTGCCATACCAGTACTTGAGCGTCACAGCCGTTCCCCGCCCCAATTCCAACGGTGGGAATGCCAACTGCCTCGGTGATCCGGCTTGCAACCTGACCTGGCACCATCTCAATGAGCAGGCCAAACGCCCCTGCGCGCTCAAAAGCCATCCCTAAATCAATCAACCGTTGCGCGTCTAAGCCCTTGCCCTGGATACGGTAACCGCCCAGTTGATGCTCTGCCTGCGGGGTGAATCCGATGTGGGCCATCACTGGAATCCCTGCGGCCACCAGCTTCTCGACCTGGGGGAGCATCTCAATCCCGCCTTCGAGCTTAACGGCGTGCGCACCACCTTCTTTCATAAAGCGCACGGCTGTATGGAAGCATTGCTCAGGTGACCCCTGGTACGAACCAAAAGGCAGATCGGCAATGATCAATGCGCGCTTAGTCGCCCGCGAGACAGCGCTGACTAAGGGCAGCATTTCGTCAACAGTTACTGCCAGGGTCGAGTCATAGCCGAAGACGTTGTTACCGGCTGAATCACCGACCAGAAGCACAGGAATTCCTGCATCTTCAAATATGGCTGCGGTGTACATGTCATAAGCGGTCAACATGGCCCATTTTTGGCCCCGCGCCTTCATCTGTTGTAGATGAGGGATTCTTACCCTCCCACGATTTTGGCTAGCGTAGGGGGCGGTGGTCTGTTCAAGCATTGGTGTACCTTCTATTAAATGGTCAGACGTTCAGCCGCGAGGACGACAGCGATGACAATCATTGCGGCCCCTGAGATGCGGCTGACATTGAGCGCTGCACCAGGTCGAGAAGTCAGTACTGCGCGGGCGCCATATCCCACCGCCAGATAAACGACTCCGCAACTGAAAGCATGGATGAGGGGAGCATCATAGCAATACTGTCCTGAGGTTTGACGGCCTTGAGCAGGCGGGAACGTTGATCTTCTTCAATGATGATCTGACTCTCATCTATCCCGCTCACGAACTCTTTCAGGTCATGCTCCTCAACCACTGAAGCATGAAGTCCGTGGCCAGTCCTCTTGGTCTTACACCGCTAGAGAAGCGGCAATGGTGCCCAACGATAAGAGTGCTTCTCCTCAGTTCATTCACTGATCCTATAAAAGGCGCTATTTCAGTGTTGTCAGAATAGAGATTGAGTTCGGCCACATACATGGTGTGCTGCTCAGGGACGTACCTGGGATCATCGAAGGTGGTGCCGCTTTTCTCGTTTGCTGTCTCGGCATTGCGCAGCAATCGGGAGCTGCCATGGTTGCTGGCAACGCCAAATCCGAGCCTGTAACTGGGGCGGCTATCGAACAGGCCTTTGTAGAGGAGGGCCGCCTTCTGGTGACCGGGGCGGGCCTAGCCAAACGAATACCAGATTATCGCGCGCCCCAGCACGACCTGATGGCCCAGCCTTCCGTTTCAAAAAACGCGTAGAGGAGTGGCAAGAGCAAAGTGTATACACATCTGTGCGCACCATGTTGGAGCCATGTGTGCTCACTGTCTGTGCAGGCAGCGTGCTCTCTGGAAATAAACAGAGTTATTGGCTCAAAAAAAACTTATAAATCATAAGCATAGAGCGCCAGGAATTCTATGGCACACAGCTTGCTTTAACGATTCCAGTCTCATCCTGGAAAGAGATAAATAGTATGAACAAGCTGATTCCGATTACATTGATATCTTTTGCTTTGAGTGGCCCGGCTTTTGCCGAAGAGGTTGTGATGGGTGCGATATTGCCGATGTCCGGTTCGAGCGCGACCGGCGGTGAAGATGAGCGCCGAGGAGTGGATCTAGCAGTAGAGAAGATCAATGCAAACGGTGGGGTGCTTGGCAGTCCACTGAAAGTTATTGTAGAGGACTCTGGTGGACGCACTCCGACAGCAATTGACGCCGCCAAGAAGCTAATCGCCATCAATAAAACTCCAGTTATTATCGGGGAATTTGGATCGGGCGTTACTATTCCAGTGGCTGAATATGTACAGCAACAGGGAAAAGTGCATATCAATATCGCAGGCTCTAGCACACAAATGCGATCACTGGGTCGCGGGGTTTTTAGCGTATTAGGCTTGGATGATATCCTGGGAAGCTATGCAGCCGAGGATATCTATGCCTCAGGTAAACGAAAGATAGCGGTATTCGTACCAAACAATGCTTATGGTCAAGGTATTTCTGAAGTACTATCCACGAAATACAAAGCGCTTGGCGGCGAAGTTGTTGCAACCATACTCTATGCCGAGGGCCAAACTTCATACCGAAGAGAGTTGCAACAACTTGAGCAGAGTAAACCAGATCTTTACGTTTATTCAGCCTACGGAAAAGAGTCCTCCACAATAAATCGAGAGTCATTTGAGCTGGGATTAAGTGATACGCCATGGTATGGCATCTATCTGACAATGTGCACTGCCGACAGCGATCCAAATTTCACTGAGGGCCAAACAGGTGTAGATCTGAACTACACAGGGCCCAATGGAGCTGAGTACGAGAAAGCCTACAAAGAAAAATTCAAGATGGATTTCGCCTCAACTTATAACGGCTTTGCCTATGATGCTGTCATGATCGCGGCAGCAGCAATAAATGAAGCCAAATCAACGGATCCCGTTAAAGTCACCGAGGCGATGTTTAAAGTAGGCAATGGATTCAATGGTGCAACTGGTGACATTACATTCGACTCAAGCGGCCAACGCACGGTACAACCTTACTTAAGAATGCGTATGGTTAATGGAAAGCCAGTAGCAGACTAAAGCCTAACGTCACCAAGATTAAAATAACGGTATGGCGATATCTTCTACGATCGCCGTACTGAGTTTGTGCACGTGCGAGGTGCCTCGTGATCCAGTTCATAATTGATGTAATTCTACGGTCGTGTGATCTTATATTGATTGCCGTAGGAATGAGTGCAATCTACTCACTAATGAAGTTTCCAAACATTGCATTGACCCAATATGCTGTGGCGGGTGCGCTGCTTAGTATCGCCCTCCAGAAGTCCGGAGTGCCCATTTCAGCCAGCGTCGTGGTTGCCTGTGGCGCTACAATCATATTGGCGACATTCCTCAATGAGTACATATTCAACCCCATGTTGAAGATTAGCTCCTCGACAGCGATGATCGGTTCCTTGGCCGTCAGTATGTTACTCTCTGCAGTATTTTTAGTCATGGTAGGGCCTAACCCGGCGCGCTTTAATACTGCAGTTCTAAAGCCCCTGAAGTTATTCGGCGTTAGAGTTACCGAGCTGCAGCTCTATTCAGTGGGTATAACCGTTACAGCATTAATTATGTTTGCCTTGCTACTCTATAAAACCGATCTTGGACGTTGTGTCAGGGCCACGTCTACTAACGCATTACTTGCTGATGCTACTGGTATTGATACAAGAAAGTCGAAGAGCGTTGTCGTTGCCCTGAGTGCTCTACTAGCTTCGCTCGGTGGAATTACACTTGCCCTGAAAGGGGAGGTAAGCATGCAAACTGGGACAGAAATGTTATTGCCTGTTTTCTCAGCTGCTATCCTCGGCGGACTTGGAAACCCTCTGGGCGCAATTGTAGGAGCTCTCGTAATCGCGACAGCCGAAACATTGATCACAAATATAAACTTTGGGCCGTTGACCGGTCAGTCGTTGTACTTCCTTCCAGCAGCCTATGCCTCAGCTGCCTCTTTCTTGCTTCTTGTTGCCACGTTGCTCTGGCGCCCGCGTGGCATTTTCGTAAATGAGGTGAAACGTGTCTGAATTTATTGTGCATGTGTTAATAATCTCCTCCATATATGGAGTCCTAGCACTCAGCCTCAACCTCCAGGCCGGATTCGCCGGGCTGATGAACTTCGGGCAGGTGGCCTTTTTTGGCTGCGGTACTTATGCTGTTGCCTTAGCGGTAAAGTATGACTTAGGACTGATTGCCGGTTTCGGCATTGCCATCGGATCGGCCATCGCTATCGCATATGCATTCGCCAGTATTGGGAAAAATCTGCAGGCAGATTACTGGGGAATCGTAACATTGGCTCTTGCCGAAACAATCCGGATTGTGCTTACGAATGAGGAATGGCTCACTGGTGGAGCCCAAGGTATCAGCGGAATCCCCTCTCTGTATCCGCATGCTGATCAATCAGTGCAACAGATCCTGGTGGCGGTAACATGCTTGGCGCTACTTTTCATCAGCTACCTATCATTTAGATGGTTTACCACTGGGCGATATGGATTAGGCTTGAAGATCATGCGTGAAGAGCCTCAATTGGCACAATCCCTCGGATACAATACTTTGCGACTCAAGCGGCAGTGCATGGTGATCTCGGCACTGTTCGCAGCGGCAGCAGGTATTATCTACGCTAAATATACGTCTTTCGTCAGTCCTGACCAATTGCTGAGCGCCGATACTTTCATTATATGGGCAATGGTGATCATCGGAGGCCAAGGTAATCATCTTGGTGCGTTAGTTGGCGCGTTCTTACTTCAATTACTTTTTGCGCTGATACCTTTTGTCAAAGATGCCCTCGGTTTACCGACCGAATTTGTGGCGGCAATTAGATTGGCGGTTACTGGAATTGGACTAATCTGCTTTATTCTTTGGAAAAAGTCAGGGATCGTGCCAGAAAAAGTAGGAGGTGCTCGCCTTGCATAAAATACTTCTTGAACTACATGACGTACAAAAATCTTACGGCGAGAACCACGTTCTTCGCGGCGTAAACTTTTCAATAGCCCAGGGTGAGATTGTCGGGCTGTTAGGGCCCAACGGATGTGGTAAAAGCAGCCTGATCAACCTGATTTCCGGGTTTACCAGTGCTGATAGTGGAAAGGTGGGGTTTGACAACCGAGATATTTCAGCGGCGTCAGTTGAACACATTGTGCAACAAGGACTGCTCAGGACGTTTCAGTTACCGTCGATGCCCACGCGCATGACGGTCGAAGAAGTGTTAATGGGCGGAGCTCCGCCCAAAAACATAAGAGACATCATCCGTACCTCAGTAGAGGAGGTCAGGGAAGTGCATGAGCTACTTAAGAACTTAGGGCTCATGAATGTGCGAAATATTAGAGCAGCTTCCTTGTCTGGCGGTCAGAAGAAACTTTTATCAATCGCCCTGGCGCTTCGAAACAAGCCGAAGTTGATCTGCCTAGACGAGCCCACTGCTGGCGTACATCCAAACTTACGACACGACATGGTTCGACTGCTGCGCAGCGTAAATGCACACGGAGTATCCATGTTAATCATTGAGCACGACATGCACTTTATCCGTGAAATCTGCAATCGCTGCATCGTGCTTGATCGAGGCGAAGTCATTGCTGACTGCAAACCAAGCGAACTGACGTCTAACACTAAAGTCGTCGAAGCATATTTGGGAAAAGCAAGGGACAAGGGGGTGCCAGTTGATTAATGTTGAAAGCGTACGCGCAGGTTACGGCGATGGGCCCGATATTTTAAACGGTATAAGCCTTACTGCAAACCCAGCACGAATTGTGACCATTTTAGGGCCAAATGGCTGTGGAAAATCAACACTGTTGAAGTGTATCGCAGGTTTTGTTAGGCCGCGTAGCGGCATAGTTAGAATGTCTGGCGAAGACGTCACTCATATTCGAACATCAGAGAAAGTATGTAATCACCGTGTTGGCTTTGTTCCGCAAACAGACAATGTATTTTCGACCATGTCTGTGCGTGAAAACATCGCACTCGGAGGGCGTCTAATGAGAAAAATTGACTCCGAGCGTCGATTCGACGAGTTGATGGCACAGTATCCTAGCCTGGCCGCAAAATTGAATCGGAGAGCGTCTGCGCTATCTGGAGGAGAGCGCCAACTACTATCCTTGGCACGCGCTCTAATTTCAGAGCCTAGCATTCTATTACTGGATGAGCCATCGGCGGGGTTATCACCACGCATGATGCACGAGGTTTTCGAAGCTATTAGTATAATCCGAGATCGGGATGGCATATGCATACTAATGGTTGAGCAAAACGCGTTTGAGGCACTACATGTATCCGATACAGCGTACATTCTTTCACTAGGAACGGTCGCCATGCACGGGAAGGCGGCTGATCTGTTGGCAGATCCTGACATGCGTTCGCTGTACCTTGGGGGCGAAGCAACTCATTGAGGGCATAGATTACGCACCATCGCTTTACCCTATGAAAGTCTGAGCTTGTGATGAGTTATTGTATCTCAGCGATTAGGCTAAACGTGGTGGTGCTACTTCAGGGTTACAAAATAGTAAATTACTGTACGCTGCAGGCGTCAATACTATACCCGCTGAAGGTGTTTTACAGCCAAATCTTTTCGAGATTGGTACTGCAGCGATACCTGTCAATTCATTCTTTGAGCACGGCAAATCCCAGACGTCCCAGTTATCACTCTTCTGCTCTTGAGAGCGACCCTGGAAAGTTCATATGGGTTTTATTCTTCTATTCCGTATTTTCTATCGTTCAAGTCTGCTGGCAACAGCACGGCAGTACTTTTAGTCTGTTTTAAGTAAACCACTCATGCCTTAATCATCTATCCCTCAATACTGTTGACTACTGGAAAACAGAAAGAGCGCCACTGCCCACCTCGATTACCCTCAACAACCCTAGCCTCCAAATTGTATTTCACCATGTACATTCGCCCAATGATTATTAGCCATCTGCTTAAACCGGCTAGGTACGCAGTTGAGCACCACGCATCGAGATCCCCTAACCAGTCCCAGTTTCTATACTTCCAACCGGTTTTCACCGCTGTGCCGATACACAACTGATCAGGGCAATGGACGAAAAAGCTAATGCATGAACTGATCCTTGATACATGTGTATACACATGTGAATGCACTGATATGGAACGGTGTGTGCTCAGATGGTGCGCGCGTACATCTCGCTGTTCCAAGGGTAAGGGAAAGGCAAAAAAAATATACATATAAATCGTATACATACAGTAATAATTCATCTTGGCACGCTCAGTGCTAGACTTGGCTCGTAACGTCTACACTGAGGATATAAAATGTCTAAACAAATGCACTTAGTGGCCTATCTGATGACGGGCCCTACCTCGCACCACCATGGTATGTGGCGTCATCCTGAAACCGAGAATCGTTTTTTGGAGTTGTCCTGGTGGGAGTCCCTGGCGCAAACCTTGGAACAAGGTAAGTTCGATGCCTTCTTTTTTGCAGACTCGGTATCCTTCCTTCATCCGACGTTAATGGCTCGCGGGGGGCAAATCTCGTTGCTAGACCCTGTTCCTGTCGCTTCGGCGATGGCTCGGGCCACCAAGCACATTGGAGTTGGCGTTACTTTCTCCACCAGCTTCGTTCCCCCTTATGGTATCGCCCGCCAGCTCGGGACGCTCAATTTGTTGAGTGGGGGGAGGGTAGCCTGGAACGTAGTAACTTCCGTTAGTGACCGTGAAGCAAAAGTATTTGGTATCGATAAGCTTCCTCCTCGGAACGAGCGCTATGATCGGGCCGAAGAAGTACTGAATACATGTATTAATCTCTGGGACAGCTGGAGTCCGGATGCTCTTGTTGTAGACAAGACTTCTGGTGAGTTTATCGACAAAACAAAAGTCCGTCGCACCGTGATGAGCGGTAAATATGTAGGCACAGATGGAGTATTTTCAGTGCCGCCTAGCGATCAAGGACGTCCTGTCATCATGCAAGCTGGCTCTTCTCCTCGGGGGCGTGACTTCGCAGCACAGTATGCGGAAGTGATTTTCACGCTTCAGCACTCGCTTCCAGATATGCAAGAGTTCTACAAAGACATTAAGGAGCGTATGGCCAAGTTTGGTCGATCTCCTGACGAGTGTGCAATTCTAACATCTGTTGACCCAATCATCGGGGAAACGGAAGCCATTGCGAGAGAGAAGCAACAATATATCAATAGCCTGGTA
The DNA here is from genome assembly GCF_000802155.2 of Pseudomonas frederiksbergensis. Classification (GTDB taxonomy): domain Bacteria; phylum Pseudomonadota; class Gammaproteobacteria; order Pseudomonadales; family Pseudomonadaceae; genus Aquipseudomonas; species Aquipseudomonas frederiksbergensis_A. The sequence goes on along the minus strand of NZ_JQGJ02000027.1, from coordinate 11,712 downwards.
GATGCTGAAGTTGCAATTGCGTTAGCTTCGGGTCACGTAGGTGTCGATCTCAATGAGTTTGACCTAGATGCGCCGGTCAACGACATTGTTGTTGAGGAAGGATCCCGTGGCTCTCTAGAGGTAATTCTACAAGGCGCACGATCAGAAAATCTGAGCCTGCGTGATGCAGCGCGGCGCTTCGCCACCAGTGAGTCTTGCCCTCAAGTTGTCGGCACTCCCGAAAGCGTTGCTGATCAACTGCAAGCCTATTTCGAAGGTAAAGGCTGCGACGGTTTTATCTTAACCCCGACCACTATGCCAGGCTCTTTTGAAGACTTCACTCGGGCAGTAGTCCCTATTCTGCAGGAACGAGGAGTTTTCCGTAAGGAGTACCCAGGCACCACGCTTAGGGAAACCTTGCGTGCGTGAGAATGAATAACCCGACAACCTTACGGAACTAAGAACAGTTATGAAAATCTTCAACAACGTACCGGCGTTGAACAAAGTTGCTAACGGGCTGAGCATCAAAAACTCTCTGGCCATCGATACAGGTGAGCTTGTTTACTTCAGCGGTTGGGCTGGTGTAGATCTTGAAAGTGGCGTTTTGCTCGAAGGGGGGGACATTGAGGAGCATGCTAAAAGTGCCTTGGATGCATATGAGCTAATTCTTGAAGAAGCGGGTTTGTCTCTGGATAACGTCGTAAAAGTCAACTGTTTCCTTGCGGATCCAGTTAATGACTTTCCAGCGTGGAACGAAGTCTTCAAGGCGCGTTTCAATCAACCCTACCCTTGCCGGACAACCGTCGGCGCACCGCTGGTGGCGGGGCGTATTGAGATTGAAATTGTCGCTTCGAAATCCTCCCGCCTACGGGCGAACGCGGTTTAACTACGCAAAGTTCAAGGCATAGGCATGAACAATTTTCGCCGAAAGACAGATTACTTTCATCTCTTTATGATCTATGTAATTTGGGCAACCAGTTATTTAGTCATGAAAGCCGGCATTGAAGGGGCCGGGGCTTTCGGCATTTTTCAACTGCAATCCTTGAGGCTTTTGTTGGGTGGGGGGATTTTGTTATTTGTGGCCCTCCTCAGTAAGTGCTTAAAGCCAGTAAGTCCAGGCGACCTATTTATATGTGCGGTAGCAGGTGCACTGTTCTGGGTGTTTGGGAATGGAGGGGCATTCATTGCAGTAGCGGAGTATCCGTCCAGCTTCGTTGTTATGGCCATGGGGACAATACCGCTTTGGTCTGCTGCGTACGAGTTCATATTTAGAAAGTCTGATTCGACAAGCGGGATAAGCCTGCTTCTTGGCTTTATAGGTTTAGGGCTTATTCTATATCCGGCGTTCTCTGCCGACACCCATGGCTTACATGCCTCGCTGTCGGCCACCTTGGCATTATTCTATGCCCCGATTGCTTGGGTTGTTGCAACTCAATTGCAGAATAGACTGATGCTTACCCTGAATGCTGTTTACGCCACAGGTCTGCAGTTGGTATTTGGGGGAGGGTGGGCATTGTTATACTCATGGTTTGCAAAGGAAACCTGGCCCTCAGCACCATCAACCAACACTTTGCTGTCGTTGCTGTACCTTGGTACCGTGATCTCAGCTGCGACTTTCTTTTCATATGTTAGAGCAACAGCGATTTTCTCGAAATCGATAGTCTCCTGCTTTGCATACATAAACCCGGTGGTCGGTATTTTTCTTGGCTGGCTATTTATGGATGAACAACCGCCCGCGATCGCAATTTTCGGCATGGTCGTTGTGTTGTCGAGTGTCGCCTTTACACTGGTAAAAAACTCCACTCAGCGTTCTCTCGGAGATCAAAAAAATGCTTGATTCAAATATCCAGCTTCCAGCAGAAGCATCATGTGGTAACTCAAATATCATTGACGCATTCAAAGGTGGTATGGGACGGCTCGCTGCCGGAGTCTCACTGATTACAACGGCCTCGCGAGGAGTTGATCATGGGTTCATTGCAACAGCTGTTACTTCGGTCTGCGCCGAGCCTCCAACGTTATTGGTATGCGCGAACACCTCAACCTCAGCGCACGACCCTATCTATGAGTCAGAAATTCTTTGCGTCAATGTGCTCTCTACTTCTCACAAAGAGATCGCTGGGCATTTTAGCAGCTCAAAATCACGCGACCTCAGATTTAAGCGCGGAACATGGTCTGTCGGCAGTACCGGGGCTCCCGTTCTAGGTGACGCATTGGCTGCATTCAATTGTAAAGTTGTCAAAAAGATACCGCATGGCACTCACACGATTTTCATCGCCGAGGTATGCAGCGTGAATATAGCCGTGACTGAGGTTGATCCACTTCTTTATGTCGATAAGTCGTATCGAAACCTGGTCGCGCTGAGTTCGATCTAGGTGTAGTCACCCAACAGGCATCGGTGCGCGAGTACTGCGTTCTCCCCTTCAATGAAGCGGTGCACCTCTGCACATAGGCCTCCAGAGGCTATCAACGCCTAGATTAGCTACAATCAATCCTGGGGCGCAGCTCAAGGTTCGACATTTGTACTCCTGTTACAGAAAGGAAAATCATCATGAACGACGCCAATCTACACGAAGCCATTATCTCCAGTTTTCTTCAGCATCAGCGTCCCCCGAAAGTTCTGGAACTCGCCAAACGCTTTAATTGTAAAGAAGAAGAAGCGCGGATCGCTCTACGTACTCTCGCCGACAACCATGGTGTGGTACTCCACCCAAACTCCGATGAAATTTGGATTGCCCACCCTTTCTCGGCTGCACCCACTACATGCGTCGTGACTTCAGGTGATCGCAAATGGTGGGGGAACTGCGCTTGGTGCTCATTAGGGGTAGTTCACCTCGCAGGTGGCTCGGCCATCATTGAGACCAGGTTGGGTGCAATTGATGATCAGGTAACAATAGAGATTGAGAACGGTGAACTGCTGGATACCGATTACGTTGTCCATTTCCCAATCCCAATGAAACAAGCTTGGGATAATGTCATCTACACCTGCTCTGTTCAGTTATTGTTCCGTGACGAAGACCAAGTGGATGAGTGGTGCTCCATTAGAGGGATTCAGAAAGGCGACGTTCGCCCAATCAAACAAGTTTGGGACTTTGCGGCAGAATGGTACGCCCGCCATGCCGACGCAGACTGGACTAAGTGGACTGTTCACCAGGCGATTGAAATATTTGCTCGCCATCATTTGACAGGCCCCATTTGGAAGCTTAGTGAAGAGGCAACACGCTTCTAAATTTAAACCTAGGGGCGTGAATATGTAGGGCGCTCTGCAAAGGGTGCAGGTGACATGCCATGCACTTGGCTAAATTAAACTTGAGTGACAGTGGCTGCGCATCATGTGGTCGTACTGATAGCAGGGCATCACCAAGTCGAGAGCGTCCTTCGCCAAGCCTAAGTTCCCCACATAGCGCCACATCCTTTCGCTCATACGGCCAAGTGAATGTAAACTAAAGTAGTGCTGCCCACCGCTCACCATGCATGCCAATTGTTTGAGTATCAACTTGCCAGCGAGAAGATTGGGCCACAATTTGCGGCGCTCATTGTGGTAGCCAATCCAGTCTGCCGCCAGCTAAGTGAACCTTTCGTTTGCCAACCAGCGTTCGCGAATGCGAAGGGCTGCTCTGTATTGATTTCTCTCCAGTAGTACGGTGAACGCCGAACGATATCAACGATGAACTTGCATCCTTAGAGTTGCTGCACGGGTTAAAGCTCAGGAAGGCTGATAGTACACATTATTTAAATATTCTGTATACAGAAGGTCTGGATAGGCCTGTTGCAACTTGATGCAGGCAGCCAGTAGACTCGAACCTTAGCTGGCATAGTCCTTCTGTACGCTGTTTTGAAGGCTGCGTTTCGTTTCGGATTAGGTGAGGTCAGCCTCAGAGCATCCAATTTAGGGATGGTCTGAAATAGCCCTGTATTTCTGACTGACTTCAGCCTACGCTGATTTTGAAAGCGGTAAACCGATCAAAAAACGATCAAATCGCCCGCTCATTTCGGTGTTTCTGGCCCCAGCGAGCACCTCGCCGCGCCATTTTCTGCATTACAAGCGCACCTCTCCTGCATTCGTCAGTAAATGTCGGCGTGCCATCCATAGGTTCGACAGGGCGAACAGCGTCACCAGTTGCGCGGTGTTCTTCACCAGCCCCCGGAAACGCACCTTGGTGTAGCCAAACTGCCGCTTGATCACGCGAAATGGATGCTCGACCTTGGCGCGTACCTGGGCCTTGGCCTTCTCGATCTTGCGCTTGGCCTTGTACAGCGCGCTGCGCTTATCGAGTTTCTTGTAGGTGCTGCGGCGTGCCGCCACCTGCCAGATAACCTTACGATCGACATGCTCTGGACGTTTCTCAACGCCGGTGTAGCCCGCGTCCGTACAAACCACGTTCTCGTCGCCATGCAGCAACTTGTCGACCTGAGTAACGTCCGCAACGTTGGCCGCCGTACCCACCACGCTGTGCACCAGGCCCGACTCGTCATCCACGCCGATGTGCGCCTTCAGTCGGGTAAAGCAGGAGTGTTACCACTCCTGCCTCCCCTAAGAACCGTACTTGAGAGTCACCCCTCATACGGCTCAAGCCTTCCAGCAGCCTGAGTGAGACTGGGTAACCTGACGATGCGCTCTTCGGCGCTCAAGGTAAAACGTCCATGCCGGATCGAACGGGTTCGCTGCACTGCATATTTTGATATGCCGCACGATCGAAACACTGGCGGCGGCATACAGCCAAGCGGGTTGACTCATGCCGCGCGCTTTCTCCTGGGTGGCGAAAACCCAGTGCCGTTGACCCACGACACGAAAGTAGCGTTGTTTTACCCAATGGGCACTTTTCATGGCGTGCCGGCGAACTGCCCAGCGCCATAACACTTGCCAAATCTGATGGTCGATCCATGCGAAACGCTTGGCGGCGACAACATGGCGATGATACATGGCCCATCCTCGGATCACCGGGTTCAGGGTCAAGATCAAGTTAGCTTGAGTCGCCGTCTTGTTTGCGTTCGCGATTTCCCGCACCTTATCCAGCAATGCCTTCACACTCTTGCGAGCCGGAGTGATGAGTAGCTTGCCGGCGTACTTGCGTACGTTCTGGCCCAGAAAATCGAAGCCTTGCGAGATATGCGTTATCTGAGTCTTTTCATCAGAGAGTTCCAAGCCTCGCTCTTTCAGGAACGCCTCAATTGCAGGACGAACCTGATGTTGCAAAACAGCTTTCGTGGCCCCTGTGATGATGAAGTCATCGGCATATCGTACGACGTGTATCTTGAATGGCTTACGCTTGCGCGCTGTCGAAGCCACGCTTGCATAGACGACATCTTCCAGGCCATCCAGCGTCCAATTCGCAAGTACCGGAGAGATGATCCCCCCTTGCGGGGTTCCTGCCTCCGTTGCGAACAAGGCTCCCTGATCGACATACCCCGCTCGAAGCCATTTGCGCAGAACCACCTTATCCATGGGTACGTTGGTGAGCAGCCAATCGTGACTGATATTGTCGAAGCAGCCTCGAATGTCACCTTCAAGCACCCAATGCGCCGAACCACGTTTCGCTAGTGCATTGAAGCAGTGTGCGATTGCATCGGCAGTGGATCGCTGCGGCCGAAATCCATAGGAGTTGGGATCTGCACGCGTTTCGGCAACCGGCTCAAGTGCCAGTTTCCACAGCGCCTGCATCGCACGATCCCGCATCGTTGGAATCCCCAGCGGACGCTTCTTGCCATTGCTTTTGGGTATGTAGATGCGTCTCAGCGGTTGAGGCCGATAGCCCCGATGCTGTAACGCTTGTGCTCCCGTCGATTTTGCCACCGGAGTCGACCAGATCTTGCCATCAACGCCCGGTGTTCTCTTGCCTCTGTTTTCCGTCACTCGCTTCACGGCCAACATTTTGCCGCTGAACGAGCGAGTCAGCAGTCGCTGCAAGGCTTGCACCTTGCCCCACCTGCCTTCTCGTGTTGCCTTGGCGATACGGACCTGGAGTCGTTTCACTTGCGACTCGATCTGGTTCCAGTGTTGGGGCCAGGCCGATATGAAGTTCGAAGGCGCACCAGTGCTCGCCGTTGCTTGCGCATTGGGTGCGAGCACTGCCATCTGCTTTCCTCCGTGCAACGATTGATCAGGTTTTCTCGCCATGGAAGACCGTGTGGAAGTCTGCTCGCTTTCGCGCCAGATGATGTTTCAATCTGTATTCACCCCATTACAGGGTGACCTTCGCTTTTTCCACATTCCTTTACCCGCAGCATCAACAGCTTGCTTTACAGCTCACCTGCCGAAGTCGGCAACGCTACGGGCTTACCCTGTTCCGCATGGATTTCCGAACGGGTCGGGCTCCTCGATTTCGCCGGCGGCACCACATCCACGAGGGGCTATCGGTAAGAGCCCCTGCCTGGCCGCGCACCTTTTGGTACAAGCCTGTCAGCATCTTTGGCTTGGCTACTATGACGACGTTTATATGAGGTTCACTTGTGTTAGCCGTACCTGTTCATCCCTAGCGCCTCTCCGCCTTGATGCTGGCAGATTCAGTCTGGCCTCGCGGTTCGACCTACCGAAATATCGGCGGTTACATTGTCCCCAGAGCTTCAGACCCGGCTGTTACCGGCCACGCCTGTCTGGGTAGGGAACGAGTGGTGGAACAGTCGGTTCCGTCGGGCGTTAACCTGCGGAACAGAAACCCATGCGACTTTCAGGTCGCACTGCCGAAGTAGAACTGTTGGCCTTTCTTGGTCTGGTGCATTTCCGGGTCGCGCTTGCCGTCCTTGTTCTTGGTCGAACTCGGCGCATGGATCAGTGTGGCATCGACGATGGTGCCCTGGCGCAGCGACAGACCACGATCACCCAGGTAACCGTTGATCACACCGAAGATGCCGGCCGCCAGCTCATGTTTTTCCAGCAGGCGACGGAAGTTGAGGATGGTGGTTTCATCAGGAATGCGTTCCAGGCTCAACCCGGCGAACTGGCGCAGGATGGTGGTCTCGTACAGCGCTTCCTCCATCGCCGGATCGCTGTAGCCAAACCAATTCTGCATCAGATGTATGCGCAGCATCGCCATCAACGGATACGCCGGACGACCGCCTTCACCCTTCGGGTAGTGCGGCTCGATCAGGGCAATCAACCCCTTCCACGGCACCACCTGATCCATCTCGATCAGGAACAGCTCTTTGCGGGTCTGCTTGCGCTTGCCGGCGTACTCGGCGTCGGCGAAGGTCATTTGCTTCATCGGAAAACTCGGCGGGTGGAGTCCGGGTATTTTGCCAAAATCAGGAAGTCTTTTTCAGGATTTCCTTAGGGTTGATGATGGAGACGTCGCTCTCGATGACCCCTTCACTGCGCAGGCGCTTAAGCCTGCGCTGGCAGGCCGTGGAAGATAAACCGACCAAATCACCAAGCTCTTCAGAGGTGAGCCTATTGTTGACTTGCAAGGCACTTAAAATTCGTAAGTCAATCCTATCAAGCTCCATGAGTTTCTCACCCCTACTAATACTTGATGAAAATGTGTCAGTTGCGTTAGCTGAGTGTACATCAGATACGTCAGCCAACAAAGCTAAATGCCAATGCTAGTAGTGCACCACCCCTACGCACTGGTTACACCTGTTGGGTCGAGTCATAGCCGCTGCGCTGAGCCTTAGCCTACTTGAACGACAAACAAATAAGGAATATGCAATGAAACCTAGTCCCATCAAGCCAACTATCGATTTCGACCAACAAGGGGTGTCGCACGGGTTCTTGAAGCTGCCTTACTCACGTGATGACTCTGCGTGGGGTGCGATCATGATTCCTATCACCGTCATGAAAAACGGGATCGGCCCGACTGTGCTCCTCACTGGCGGCAATCATGGCGACGAGTATGAAGGCCCGATTGCACTCACCAAGCTGGCCAATCAACTGGACATCGAAACAGTCAGAGGGCGAATCATTATTTTGCCCTTCATGAACTATCCTGCTTTTAAAAACGCCTCCAGAACCTCTCCGATTGATCGCGGGAATCTGAATCGTACCTTCCCAGGTAAGGCTGACGGGACAGTTACGGAAAAAATTGCTGATTATATCCAGCGACACTTGTTGCCATTGGCGGATTACGTCCTTGATATCCACTCTGGCGGCAAGACTCTGGACTTCATTCCATTTGCCGCTGTTCATATTCTGCCGGACAAGCTGCAACAGCAGAAAGGCGAACGGGCAATGGATGCTTTCGCGGCTCCCTACAGCATGAAAATGCTGGAAATCGATAGCGTGGGCATGTTTGATACGGCTGTCGAAGAAGCCGGTAAAATCTTTGTGACTACCGAGCTTGGTGGTGGGGGTACAGCCAGCTCCACCACTATTAAAATTGCAGAGCGCGGGGTACGAAATTTCCTGGTTCATGCAGGGGCGGTCATGGGTGATCTTGATATTGCACAGGACAGCATCTTCTTGGATATGCCTGACGACAATTGCTTCATTGCAAGCGAGCATGCCGGGCTCATTGAATACTGCTTCAATCTGGGCGATCAGGTCTCCAAAGGCGATGTGATTGCTCGAGTGTACGACGTCACAAGAACAGGTGTGGCACCTACCGAATACAAGGCCCAACGTGACGGCCTTCTTGCCTGCCGTCACTTCCCGGGGCTTGTGCAGTGCGGTGACACAATCGCAGTTCTGGCTGAGAAAACCTCTTAAACATCTGCCCCTTCAACAAGGCTGCCAAGTGCAGCCTTTTTTGTTTTTCTACACCTAATTGGTTTTGTTCCAATCATTTCTTATGCACCTACAGACCTGAAATCGCATCTCTGATAAATGACGCAGGAAAGCTGCGCAACTGTGAAAAAATCACAGTATTACTGCGCACACGGGCTGGATTACTCATATTTCCAGCGTCAAGCCAGACATAGAATGATCCTCATCGAACATCAGCTTTATCTCTTCGAGGCATATAAAAATGAAAGATCTTGCGCCCTCCGCCCTCAATAAGCTTCGTCGAAATGACCTGCTTGAAACTCGGGCTTACATTGATGGGCGCTGGGTTACTGGCGAGGGCTCGCTCGACGTCACTGATCCAGCTAATGACCAGGTGATCGCGCAGGTAGCCCATTGCGACGAGTCCTGGGTAGATCTGGCCGTCGAAGCCGCTTCGCGTGCCTTCGATGGTTGGCGGAACACCTTGCCGACACAGCGTGGTGCAGTCCTTCGTAAATGGGCAGCACTGATGCGTGAGAACCAAGAAGATTTGGCGGTCATCATGACCTGCGAGCAAGGTAAGCCGCTCAGCGAATCACGCGGAGAGATCAATTACGGCGCGAACTTTGTCGAGTGGTTTGCGGCAGAAGGTGAGCGTTGCTACGGCGAGACAATTCCAAGTCATCTCCCGAACAGCCAGTTGGTCACTAAGCTGCAGCCGATTGGTGTAACCGTGGCCATCACGCCCTGGAACTTCCCCAGCGCCATGATCACCCGCAAGGCTGCTGCTGCACTGGCGGCTGGATGCCCGATGATCGTCAAGCCGGCGCCTGAAACTCCGCTGTCTGCCCTGGCTCTCGCCCGGTTGGCTGAAGAAGCTGGTATTCCTGGTGGTGTGTTCCAGGTGCTGACCGGGGATGCACCGAAGATATCGGCTCGTCTCTTGGCCGCCTCCGCAGTCCGTGCGTTCAGTTTCACCGGTTCCACAGAGGTTGGTCGGATTCTGCTGCGTCAGTCTGCGGATACGGTCAAGAAAGTATCCCTTGAACTGGGTGGCCATGCTCCGTTCATTGTCTTCGATGATGCCTCGATTGCTGAGGCTGTCGAAGGCTGCATTGGCGCCAAGTTCGCAACCTCAGGTCAAGATTGCCTGGGCGCGAATCGCATCTATGTGCATCGCAACATCTACGGTCAATTCGTAGAGGAATTCACCAAGGCCACCGAGAAGTTACGCGTTGGCCATGGCCTTGAAGAGGGCGTCGATATCGGCCCAATGACTAGGGTAACGGTTGCCAACAAGTGCCGAGAGCAGATTTCGAATGCTCTCTCGCTGGGTGCAAAACTCACCTGCGGCGGTATCGACAATCACTTGGGTAGCAGCTTCGTCCTTCCGACTGTTCTGGCTGACGTCACGGACAAAATGGACATCGCTTTCGAAGAGACCTTCGGCCCCGTGGCGGCAATCCTGCCCTTCGATTCCGAAGATGAAGTAGTGACCAGGGCCAACAACACCGAGTTCGGCCTCGCTGCCTACGTGTACACCAACGACCTTCGTCGTGCCTGCCGAGTATCTGACCGACTCGAGTACGGCATGGTCGCACTCAACACTCCGAAGTTCACCGGCGCACCAATCCCGTTTGGCGGCTGGAAGCAATCGGGCTTGGGCCGTGAAGGCTCGAAGCACGGTTTGGCTGAGTACATGGAACTGAAATACGTCTGCATCGGCGGCCTGTAAAAATCACAAGAGGATTGAAAAATGGATAAGCAAAAGCAAGATTTGATCTCCCAACAAGATCGCGGTGCAGTGCTCCACCCGTTCACCCAGCTGAAAGACTTTGCCTCTGGCAAGGCAGGTGATCCAACAATCATCGAAACCGCGAAAGGGATCACTATCACTGACGCGACTGGGCGTGAGTACATCGATGGCTTCGCTGGCCTGTACTGCATGAACGTCGGCTATGGCCGTACCGAAGTCGCCGAGGCGATCTCCAAGCAAGCCCACAAGCTGGCGTACTACCACACCTATGCTGCGCACACCACGGAAGAGCTCGCTCGCCTGTCTGACCGCCTGGTGAAGATGGCTCCGGGCAAAATGAGCAAGGTCTTCTACGGCATGTCCGGTTCGGATGCCAACGAGACCCAAGCCAAACTGGTCTGGTACTACAACAACCTGCGCGGTAAGCCGAACAAGAAGAAGATCATTGCTCGTGAGCGCGGCTACCACGGTTGCTCCGTAGTTTCTGGTTCCATGACCGGCATGTCGTTCTACCATGACCACATGGATCTGCCGATTGCAGGCATCCTGCGTACTGGTGCTCCTCACTACTACTGGGGCGCCGAGCCAGGTGAGACTGAGCTGGAATTCTCTGCCCGCCGTGCACGTGAACTCGAAGAGCTCATCCTGCGTGAAGGCCCAGACACCATCGGCGCATTCATTGCTGAGCCTGTGCTCGGAACCGGTGGTATTACCCCTCCGCCAGAAGGCTACTGGGCTGCTGTTCAGCCTGTATTGAAAAAGTACGACATCCTGCTGATCGCTGACGAAGTGATCACCGGCTTTGGCCGTACTGGTGCCATGTTCGGCTGCGACAAGTACGGTATCGAGCCTGATCTGATCACCGTAGCTAAAGGCCTGACTTCTGCCTACGCACCGCTGTCGGCTTCGATTGTTGGTGAGAAGGTGTACAAGGTGATGGAGGAAGGCGCTGATCGCGTTGGTGCCTTCTCCCACGGCTACACCTACTCGGGCCACCCTATCGGTGTCGCGGCAGCAAACGCTGTGCTCGACATCGTCGAGGGTGAGAACATTCCAGCGCACGTCGACAAGGTTGGTCAGTATTTCCAAAAGTCGATGCAGGAGACCTTCTCCTCGCTGCCAATCGTCGGCGAAGTGCGTGGTGTGGGCATGATGGCCGCCATTGAGTTCGTAGCGGATCCGGCCACCAAGAAGCGTTTTGACCCAGCCCTCAAGGTTGGTGCACGGATCTCGAAAGCAGCCCGTGATCGCAACTTGATCGCTCGTGCTATGCCTCACGGTGAAATCCTGGGCTTTGCTCCTCCTCTGGTCACGACCGAACAGGAAGTGGATCGCATCATCG
>NZ_JQGJ02000026.1 GCF_000802155.2 Pseudomonas frederiksbergensis | reverse complement strand
CCGTCGTAGCGGTAGGAAACCAGCGTTTGTTCAGTGCGCCAACTTTCGTCGCGGGTCGGTGCTGGGTGATAAGTCTGATAGTCGATGGCGACCAGGTGGCGGTGTTCATAGCGCAGGCGCAGGCAGCGCCCAGCGCCGTTGTCCAGTCGGCTGATGTCGCCGTAGATGTTGCGCTGGACGGTCAGGCGGTTGTCGTACCGATCGCTCAAGGCGATCAGATGCCCGTCGCGAAAGTGTAGGAAAGGGGTGTCTTCGCCGGGCTGGGCGATGATCAGTTCGTCCGGCTCGCTGCTCAGGTAGATGGCCGCGCGGGCCAGGCTGTTGTGGATCGCCGGGCGTTGCAGGCTCGGGCGGGGGAAGGCGGTGCGGCGGTTTTCCTGGTCGATCCAGATGACCTGCTCGCCTTCGAGCAACAGGCGATGGGCCAGGGCATGGCTCCAACCGCGGCCGAGGCCGATGTCCAGTTCGGCGGCGCTGGTGCGATAGAGCCGGGTGAAGGTAAACGGCAGGCGTCCGTCGAGGGTGCCGTCGTCCAGGGTCAGCAGTTCTTCGCCGGTGACCATCGACACCGGACAGCCGTTGGTGCGGGTCTGGGCGGCGCTGTCGGCGGGGTCGCCGTTGGGGTTTGTCGATTGAGTGGAGGCGTCGTCGTGGTGTTCTTGTTTGCTCAGCCGAGTAGAGGGCTGGGATTTTTCCCGCACGACCGGAGCCGGGTTGCTGACCGACAGCGGTGGGGAATCCCCTGCGGTGATGTGCAACGGTGTGACGGGAGCGGGGCCTACGGATGGGCCTCGGCCGGCAATCACGACCGGCTTGAGCACATCGGCATGGGCGTTAAGGCTGTCACCACCGAGTTGGCCTAGGCGCTGGCTCGACGCCTGCAGCCATGTCCGAACACGCTCCGAACGGACATGACGTAGTACCTTGCCGCTCATTCGCAGGCCGACGCCCAGGCCAGCGGTTAAACGCGCCAAGATGAGGTTGATCAGAATCGAGGCGCGCATTTCACCCAGCGCTTCGGCCAAGTACCGGGGCGGCAACATCCGCATCCAGCTGATGAACGCCGCGGTGTAAACGAAGAGCAAGGGCTCATCGCTCACGATCATCAGCGCTTTGGCGATCGCTTCGGATGAAGCTTTCAGCAGTTGCTCAAGTTCGGCCTCGGTGAAGTATTCCAGCAACTTTTCACTGTTGGCCTGCAGGTCCGCCAGCAGATCGAAGATCTGTTTGACGTCGTCCCACAGCTTATACAAAGCGTTTTCAAAGCCACGCAGCTGAGCGTCCTGCAACGTGTTGTAGCGATCCAGGAAACCTTTTGCCGAATGCTCCTTCCACAGCGGTTGAAACGCTTTCCACTCGGCTTTCAGCCAGCCTTCGAGCTCGCCGATCGCTGTTTGATACGAGGCATACAGCGCCTGGACATGACCGGTCGTGATATTTGGAAAAAAGCTGATGCGATAACGTTGGCCACGGTCGCATTCGGATATTTCCAGAATGCCGCTGGGGCCGATGACGTATGGGATGGGATCGCCAAACGTTTCTTTCCCCAACTCGTCCCGAATGATGGGTTCGAGCACCACCGGTGTGTCGCCGATCGGCACGAAACGCGAGGCTTGGAACATATGCACCAGCGTCAGCGGGCCTTGTGCCGGACAGCTCGCCACCACCGCGCTGGCTTGCTTGCCGCCGTCCTTCGCAGGCGCGAGCGACACTTCGTTGCCCACCTTGAAAACCTGCTCGATGTCCAGCGTCTGGCCGTTCCAGAACTTTTCCGCCCAGGTGTCGTAGTCGCCCAGGCAATTGCGAAAATCCTTTAGCACCGCCTCGGCATCGGGCGAGTTCATGACGGTCAGGACCAGCGTACCAATGGCGCCGCTTATAGACGGAGTCTTGTCAGGGAAACGCATTCGGACATCTCGCAGCGCAGGAAGGCGCGAGACTTTGCCGGGGATAGCCAGAGAAATAAGTCAGGGAAGGCGGCAGTGGCTGTAGGGCAAATCTTTAATTGGCCCTGCGCACGCAAGAAGCCCACAGGAGGCAAGTTACCAAGGCGTCCAGCCATTAAAAAAACCACCCCTTTGGCACCGATAACATCGTTTCTCGGGGGGCGCGGCTTTTCCCTATATTGGCCTCAGATTCCGGCGGATGGCTCAACGTCCGCCCCCTCAGTACGAGTAGTCACAACAAAAAACCTGACAGCGCAGGGCTAATCAACGCAGGAGCGGGCACCCGAGCGGTGTGGGGCGGGGAGCAAGTCAGGCATCCCTACAACGCCACCCAGACTCCCATCGTCGTCAGCGCCGCGTACGGTTACGACGACATCGACGTCTGGTCGCCGCGGCTAAACGCGTCGGCGCGCTGGTGGTGGCGGACAACACCTTCGCCACGCCGCTGAACCAGACCCCGTTGGCACTGGCTGTCGACGTGGTGATCCACAGCGCGACCAAACTCCTCAGCGGCCCGATGATCACCCAACAGGCTGCGCAGAACGCCGAACAGGTGGTGAACGAAGCGCTGCAGCAAGGCGCCACGTTGCTCTGCGGGCATCGGCGTCAGAGCAATTGTTATGCGGCTACTGTGTTGGAAAATGTCGATCATTCCAGCCGGATTTGGGGCAACGAAGCGTTCGCGCCAGTGGTGGTGTTGCAGGTATTCGAGACGTTTGATGAGGCGATCGCGTTGGCGAACGAGCCTGAGTACGCGCTTCATGCTGGGATTTTCACCAATGATTTGTCCACGGCGATGAGCGCTGCGCGGCGGATCGAGGCGGGGGGCGTGGTGATCAATGACTCGTTGGATTTCCGGTTTGATGCGATGCCGTTGATGGTTCCAAGTTTGGGAGTTTGGGAGTTTGGGCAGGGAAGGGGTGCGGTTTGCGTATGAGGAAATGACCCAGCCGAAGGTGGTTTGTTTGAATGTGTTGGGATGAGGGGCGAGTCAATCCCCAGAAGTCGCTTTACCCGTCATGTCGCTAAAACGCCGTTTTGACGACACATTTTGTTCTCATGTCGTCGGTAGCGACATGAGTAGGGAACGTGTCGCAGAAATCGCAAAACGGCGACACGTTATCCTCTCTTGGCGGGGGGGCGCGGCGCGGTGTTTATTGGGCGCTTGGAATCCAGGGCGCGACTGACGTTTTCTTGCGCCATTGCCTACAACTACGCCAGAATCCGCTGGCTTGTGCGTTTTGGGGCCCTTCGGTAGTTTGAGTCTTGTCACTGAGCATCAGTGATCGGGTTTAGTCGCCCGTCTCAACCTAAGGCGTAACAAGTCCCCGTCGGACAGGCTTTGCTGTTCCTGTAATGATGGTGGCTGTGCGCAGGGCGCCCCCGGGCGCGCCGGGATTCTTAGGTTCACCGGTCGACTAACCTGCGCACAGCTGCCGCCCTCTCGTTTAGTCGCGAGGTGGTTGCAGCATCATTTAAGGAACCTAAGTCGATGGCAAAAATTACACCGAACCCTCCGACTGCAGATGAGCATGTATCTCGCGCTCAGACTGCTCGTAACAAGAAGCTTGATGAAGCTGCTGAACGGGCTTTGGATTTTTATCTGAAGCCTACGCCGAAGAAAGAAACGTCTGACAATCCCAACTCCATTCTCCGTATCGCCCCGGATGTTGATTCGGAATGTTTGCTTGCGAGTCTCAGCGAAAACCTGGCTTCGGCGAATGCCATGATCAGTGATTTGGCGTTTGATCTTGATGGATCGCGCCGGCGTGTTGCGATGGGGATTTTGCAGGTGATTGAGGTGAGTGAATTGTTGGCGAATCGGGCTTTGGATATTGTTGAGGTGAGGTAGCAAGGGGTCGCGCTTACCCCAGGTATGAAAAAAGGTCTTGCTAGCAAGACCTTTTTGTATCCGAGAGTCCCTGAAGCGATGAGCTCCAATTGTGCAAGAGGTGCTTGCACAATTACGGAGATTCAGCGAAGCGATAGCCCTTAATGCGCCAACGAAACTCTTACCCAAACCCCTTCAAAGCTCAGGTCGTGCGGGAATACCTGCAACCCAGTGCAACCAGTTCTAGTATTATCATCAGGCATGGCATCACGCCAACGTTATTCGTAAGTGGCTACCGCTTACGGGGGGCAGCCACCCTCAGCCTTGCCGGCGTTTGTTCCGGTGAAAGTCGAACCGAAAAGACCATCTGCGTCGGCGATCATGAGCTGTCGTTTGGCGAGCATACACTCATGGTGAAATGGCGGTCCTCCGATACCGAGAGTTATTCCCGCTTTGTCCGTGGATTTGCCCCATGATTCGCATTGATGCGGTCTGGTTGGCTATCGCACTGATGGATATGCGTTCCGGCCCCGAAAAAGCGTTCGCCCGTGTAGTGACGGTCTTCGATGCGGCGCAGCCGCACTGTGTTCATCTGTTTGCCAATCGCCTAGGCAGTCGCATGAAAGTGTTGATGCATGATGGCTTATGCGTTTGGTTGGCGGCACGCTGTCTGCACCAAGGGAAGTTTTCTTGGCCAAGTAATCCATCCACGGCCTAGCGCCGTCGGCCAATCGGGTGGTGTGGGGCCCATCGGGGGCGTGGGAGGGCTTGGGGTAGAGCCGCTGTCCCTTTGATTGTCTTTCCCTTTGTGGCAGGTATTTGGGATCGACGATGATTATCAGGCACTGATATAGTTGTAAGTCAACGTGTTATAGGGTTCGCGATCATGAAACGCTGCATTGTGGGGATCCGGCAGCCAGAAGGCTCGCCGCCCCGGGAAAGCGAAACCCCGAGCATTTGGTTCCCCTCCTTGGCATCACTGGCTGCGGTGCTATCAGACGACAACCGACGCCTGCTGCATCTGATCTATGACAAACAACCCAAGTCTCTTACCGAACTGGCTGAACTGAGTGGCCGCAAGGTTCCGAACCTGTCGCGCACCCTGAAATTGATGGCGGATTACGGACTAGTTTCGCTGCAGCGCAATGTTAGGGATGTTCAGCCGACTGCGCTGGTGACCGAATTTCTGGTCGTGCTGGATTGATGGCTATGAATACGAGAGGGAATGCGATGGCACGGATGTGGATGGTACGCGGCGATGGCGGCAGTCTGTATGACACCTTCCGTGAGCGCGGCGTGATCGCTGTGGGCTGGAACCAGTTGGCGGCTCATGCCAAGCCCGGCGTAGGGCGCAAGCAATTAATCATCTTGTATCAGTCCGCCGAGCCACAGGCAAAACAAGGCACGGTGGTGTCGGGCGCATCTCAGGTCTGGCGTTTCGTCAACGACATCCAGAATGGCGATTGGGTCATCACCTATTCACCTGCCAATCGCCTGTACTCGATCGGCAATGTAACTGGCCCAGCCGAACACCACCCGGAATGGGCCGAGCAAGGCATGCCGCTGACGCGTCAAATGCAGTGGCAAACACAGGAGTTACCACGCGACAGCTTGGGCACTGGTACTAAGAATAGTCTGGGCTCGACCTTGACCCTGTTCGAGGTGTCATCCAGCGCAGCATCCGAAATATTGGCTGCGCTGAAAGGCAAACCTGTGCCGGCCGTGGAAGATGAGGCCGCAGAAGTCATCGCCGACCCACTGGCTGACATCGATTCCCAGGCGCTGGAACGCATTAAGGACCGGGTTAACGAACTCGACTGGGACGACATGCAGCAGCTGGTCGCCGGTATCCTCCGGGCCATGGGCTACAAGACCCAGATTTCGCCGCCCGGATCGGATCGAGGCAAGGACATCGTTGCCTCGCCGGACGGCTTCGGCTTTGAACACCCGCGCATCGTCGTGGAGGTCAAGCACCGCAAAGGACAGATGGGTAGCCAGGATATTCGTGGTTTCCTTGGCGGCCGCCACAAGGATGATCGTGGGTTATATGTCGGCACCGGTGGCTTTACCAGGGACGCCCTGTACGAGGCCGACCGAGCCTCCATCCCGTTGGCGATGTGGACGCTGGACCATGTGGTCCGTGCGCTGATCGAGCACTACGACGCCACCGATGCCGAAACCAAACGAATTGTACCGCTGAAGCGACTGTATTGGCCCGCTTGAAGCCATAGGGATAACAAGTGACATCTACTGAACAATTGATTGAACGCTTCATCGCCATGTTGACCTCCTTGGGCGGCAATGCAGGCAATCAACGCTTACTTGAAGCGCTGGGCTGGCAGGACAACACTTATCAACGCATCAAGCGGCAACTGATCGACGTTGGTCAAATCCGCCCTGGGCGTGGGCGAGGCGGTTCGGTTGTTTTGGCGACGGCGACACAGACGCCGGTTGCCCTTAACGATATTCCTAAACCTGAGGCTGTACAGCCCAAAGCAACGCGGGCAGCTTCGAGTCAGACACCTATATCTGAACTCGACTATGCCGACAAACTGTGGAAAACCGCTGACAAATTGCGCGGCAACATGGAGCCCAGCGATTACAAGCATGTCGCTCTCGGCCTTATCTTCCTCAAGTACATATCGGATGCTTTCGAGACTCGCCACGCAGAACTGCTGGCCGAAGATGCGCTGGCGGCGGAGGACAAGGACGAATACCTTGCCGACAACATCTTCTGGGTGCCCAAGGAAGCGCGCTGGTCGCACCTGCAAGCCAACGCCAAGCAATCGAGCATTGGCACGCTGACCGACGATGCCATGCGCGCCATCGAGAAGGACAATGAGTCCCTGAAAGGCGTACTGCCCAAGGACTATGCCCGTCCCGCGCTCAACAAGGTGATGCTGGGTGAGCTGATAGACCTGATTTCCGGCATTGCGCTGAACGAGAGGGGCGACAAGTCAAAGGACGTGCTGGGCCGCGTGTACGAGTACTTTCTCGGTCAGTTCGCCGGTGCCGAAGGCAAGCGCGGCGGTGAGTTCTATACGCCGCGCAGCGTAGTGCGCACCCTGGTAGAAATGATCGAGCCGTACAAAGGTCGCGTTTACGATCCATGCTGCGGCAGCGGTGGCATGTTCGTGCAAAGCGAGAAATTTGTGAACGAGCACGGCGGGCGTATCGGCGACATTGCCATCTACGGCCAGGAAAGCAACTACACTACTTGGCGCCTATGCAAGATGAACCTTGCAGTGCGTGGAATTGACAGCGATATCCGCTGGAACAACGACGGCAGCTTCCACAAGGACGAGCTACGCGACCTGAAGGCCGACTTCATCCTCGCCAACCCGCCGTTCAACATCTCAGACTGGGGCGGCGAGCGCCTGCGCGATGACGTACGTTGGCAGTTCGGCGTGCCGCCGGTGGGAAATGCCAACTATGCATGGCTGCAGCACATCCACCACCACCTCGCCCCGCATGGTTTTGCTGGCGTGGTGTTGGCCAATGGTTCAATGAGCAGCCAGCAGAGTGGCGAAGGCGAGATTCGCAAGGCGATGATCGAGGCGGGCTCAGTGGACTGCATGGTCGCGCTGCCGGGACAACTGTTCTACTCCACGCAGATTCCGGCCTGCTTGTGGATTTTGGCCAAGGATCGCAGCAACGGGCTGGTGCAGAACAGCAAGTTGCGTGATAGACGTGGCGAAATCCTGTTTATCGACGCGCGCAATATGGGCGTGCTCGTTGACCGTACCCGGCGCGAGCTGACCGATGACCAGATCGCCAGGATTGCAACGACCTACCATGCGTGGCGTGGTGAAAAGGGAGTAGATGCATACGCCGATGTACCGGGCTACTGCAAATCCGCCTCGCTCGACGAAGTTCGCAAGCACGGCCATGTGCTTACACCGGGACGCTACGTTGGAGCCGCTGCACAGGAAGATGACAGCGAGCCATTCGATCAAAAGATGCAGCGCCTTGCGGCGCAATGGCGTGAACAGAAATCGGACGCAGCGAAGCTTGATGTACTCATCGAAGCTAATCTGAGGAGGTTTGGCTATGGTGGCTGATCTTATTCCATTTACCGAACTTCTTTCTACGATTGTCGATAACCGTGGAAGAACCTGTCCTGTGGGTGATACTGGATTACCACTGATTGCGACCAACTGTATTAGCAACGACAGTCTGTACCCAAAATACGAAACTACGCGATTTGTCAATGATGAAACGCACCGAACGTGGTTTCGCGGACATCCGCAGCCCGGCGATATTTTGTTCGTCTGCAAAGGTAGCCCTGGACGCACCAACTTGGTTCCGGATCCAGTTGATTTTTGCATTGCACAGGACATGGTCGCCGTTCGGGCAGACCCGAAGAAGGTTTATCCGAAGTACCTCCTAGCTGTCTTGCGCTCGTCTTACGTCCAAAATCAAATCGACAACATGCATGTCGGAACTTTGATTCCGCATTTTAAAAAGGGCGACTTTGACAAGTTACAGATTCCCGTCCTTGATCATGCAAGCCAGAAATTAATTGGCGATACTTATTTTCTGTACTCAAAAAAAATAGAACTCAACCGACGCATGAGCCTGACGCTCGAAGCGATGGCATTCGCCCTGTTTAAGTCCTGGTTTGTTGATTTCGATGATGTGCTCCTAGAGGACATGCAGGAATCAGAACTAGGTTTGATTCCGAAGATGTGGCGTGTTGGGACGCTTACGGATTTGGCTGTACTCAATCCTGAGGCGTGGACAAAGCAAACGAGGCCTGATGAAATCCGCTATGTCGATTTGTCAAACACGAAATGGGGGCATATTGAGAGCGTCACGCCGTATAAGGCAAAAGATGCACCAAGTCGCGCACAGCGCGTACTGCGACCGAACGACACGATTGTCGGCACGGTGCGGCCGGGCAATGGTTCCTACGCACTCATAGGCGAGAATGGCTTGACCGGCAGCACGGGCTTTGCGGTGCTTCGCCCGAAGCGGGACGAGTACGCAGCCCTTGTGTATCTTGCCGCAGTTGCGCCGGACAATATTGACGTCTTGGCGAATCTTGCCGACGGTGGAGCATATCCAGCTGTACGTGCAGAGGTCGTTGCAGCAACGCGCGTCGTCATTGCAGATGAAGAAACTATTGCTAGGTTTGCACAGTGCGTTTCGCCATTGCTTGAAAAAATCGCAAAGAACGAGCGCCAATCTCGCACTCTCGCCGAACTCCGCGATACCCTGCTCCCCAAGTTGATTTCAGGCAAGCTTCGTGTAAGGGATGCGGAACGTTTCCAGGGAGAAACAACATGAGTCTCGATTGGTGCCTTGGCATCCGTGAGGCTTGCCTATATTGGCGTGATGCTCCGATGCTGCAGCAGACCTTCGAGGCACTGGAGCGCACTTTGGATCAGGACAACGATGCGTGCATCGACTGCGCGAAATCCATCGTTGAAGTATTCTGCCGCATCATTGTGGATGAACTGGATTCGCCTACCCACCCCGTCAAGCCGAAAGCTACTGCTCCGGATTTCGGTGAATGGGTCAGTTCCGCAGTGCGTGTGCTGAAGCTTGGCGAAAATCAGAACAATAAATTCCTCAAGTTGGTATCGCAACACCATAAGCTGACGACAGCACTGGGTGATCTACGGAACGAATCTGGGCCGGTCAGTCATGGGCGGGACGGATTTCTTGCCAAACTGTCCATTCATCATCGCCGCACGGCGGTTTTGTCGGCGGATGCTCTGGTAATGTTTCTGCACCAAGCCTATCTAGAAGCACAGCGAGATCCGGTCAATTCGCGCGAACCGTGGGAACGGTTTGGAGAATTCAACCAGCTAATTGACGCTCATATCGGGTTGGAGCTGATTATGGACGATGACGGCAATCCCGAGTTTCGGATTCTTCTGCCTGGCAATGACTCCTTCCCTCTCAATGTTTCCGTCAGCCGTTTGCTCTACCAGCTTGACCGAGATGCATATATCGAAGCATTGAATGCTGCACGCGACGCTCCTGTTACTGCAACGGAGCAAAACGCGGAACAAGGAGGAGCGTGATGGCCTGGGACTGGGCGGTAGTTGGAACCGCAGTGGGCGGGTTTTCCACCCTGATCTACACCGGATTTACTTATGCACTGCTGCGTGAAAACCGCGCGTTGCGCAAGGCTGGCAGCCTGCCTCAAGTGGTCGCCCATTTCGAGCCACACCCCGACGGTAATGGAGCCTTGCAACTTGCATTTTCCAATGTAGGTACAGGCCCGGCCTTGGGTGTCTGCTATTCGTTCGAGCGTGATGCTGGCGATTTCGAGAATTATCAGATTCTGTTCAAGCACGCCGAGGAGCGCCCCGCGCTGACCATGATTGGTCAGGGAGAGAAGTTCAGCTTTACCTTTGCCATCGGGTTCAATCTGTTCAGGCCCAAAGATGTGAACGTCAGCCGGCAGCTCAAGCCTTTTTACGTCAAGGTTAGCTGGCGTGCTGCCGGGGAGAAGAAGTTACACACTGAAAAATATCTTTTGGATGTCTCGGCGTATGTCGGGCTTCCAGGAATTGTCGAAAAGCCATCCATTGTCAAGATTGCTGATGCGCTGACTGAGATCAAGAAGCACATGGGAGTATTGGCCAAAACCGCTGAGGCACAGATTCGATTTGTTGAGGCAACCTCAATAGAGGAGCACATAAGGAAAGTCGTTCCGGCACGACAAACATCTTCTAATGAGGAGCAACGCTGATGGCTTTTCTATCCGAAGCCGCAGTCGAGCAAGCCCTGCTCGAACAGCTACGCAGGTTGGGCTACGCCATTGTCTCAGACAACATCATCGGCCCGGATGGCAGTGCGCCGGAGCGTGAAAGCCATGATGTCGCCATGCTGCAAACGCGACTGGAGGACGCTGTGTCGCGATTCAATCCGCAGCTTCCAACGGAAGCGAGGGCGGATGCCATCCGCAAGCTTACCCAGAGCGAACTGCCGAACCAGCTAGAAGAAAACCGCCGTATCCATAAGCTGCTGACCGATGGCGTTGATGTTGAATACTACGCAGACGACGGTGTACTCACTGCCGGCAAGGTGTTCCTACTCGACTTCGACCGCCCCGAGAACAACGATTGGTTGGCCGTGCATCAGTTCGTGATCATCAGCGGTCAATACAAGCGCAGGCCGGACGTGGTGCTGTTCGTCAACGGTCTGCCACTGGCAGTGATCGAGTTGAAAGCGCCTGGCAGTGCGGGTGCGAACCTAGTGGGGGCGTTCAATCAGCTGCAGACCTATAAGCAGCAGATCGCCACGCTGTTCCACACCAATGTCGTGCTGGTCACATCCGACGGCATAGCGGCACGGGTTGGCTCACTGTCTTCCGATTTGGAACGTTTCATGCCGTGGCGTACCACTGACGGCAAGGATGTCTTGCCCAAAGGCCAGCCCGAATTACCGACACTGATCGAAGGCGTGTTTGAGCCGCAACGCCTTCTCGACCTGCTGCGCTGGTTTACCGCTTTCGGAGAGACCGGGCGTGGATTGGTCAAAATCATTGCTGGTTATCACCAGTATCACGCGGTCAATCACGCCGTCGAGTCCACCATCCGAGCCGCCAGCCGAAGTCAAAATGTACACGAAGAACCTGGACATTATGGATTGCCCAGTGTGGCGACGCAGGCAAATGGCGACCGGCGCGCAGGCGTGATTTGGCACACTCAGGGCAGCGGCAAGAGCTTACTGATGGCCTTCTATGCCGGTCGTCTGGTACAGCACTCGGCGATGAAGAACCCGACGCTGGTAGTGCTTACCGACCGTAATGATTTGGATGACCAGTTGTTCGCCACCTTCTCAATGTGCAAGGACTTGATCCGGCAAACGCCGGTGCAGGCTGAGAGCCGTGAAGATTTGCAGAATTTGCTCGCACGTGCCTCCGGTGGAGTAATCTTTACCACTTTGCAGAAGTTCGGCGAAGTGAGCGAGCCGTTGACTGCACGCAGCAATGTAGTGGTTATCGCCGACGAGGCGCACCGCAGCCAATATGGGCTGAAGGCCAAGGTGGATAGGAAGACCGGCGAAGTCTCCTATGGCTTTGCTAAATACATGCGTGATGCGCTGCCCAATGCTTCTTTCATCGGTTTCACCGGCACACCCATCGAAGCCACTGACGTGAATACCCCGGCATTGTTTGGCCATTACATCGACATCTACGACATCAGTCGCGCCGTCGAAGATGGGGCAACCGTGCCGATCTATTACGAATCGCGGCTAGCACGCATTGAATTGGATGAAAGCGAAAAGCCCGAACTGGACCTAGAAGTCGAAGCTCTGTTCGAGGATGCAACTGCAGATGAAAAGGAAAAGCTCAAAGGACGAGCTGCCGCAGTAGAGCGGCTGGTCGGCAGCCAGAAGCGGTTGGCGTTAGTGGCACAAGATTTGGTAACGCACTTCGAGGAGCGTGTCGTAGCCCTGGATGGCAAGGCGATGGTGGTGTGCATGAGCCGCGAAATCTGCGTTGATCTGTACAAGGAAATCATCAAACTGCGCCCTGACTGGCATAACGATGACGATATGTTGGGGGTAGTTAAGATCGTGATGACCGGTGTGCCCAGCGATCCGCCGGAGTGGCAACCGCATGTTGGCAACAAAGCTCGGCGCGACCTTCTGGCCAGGCGAGCCAAAGACTCGGACGACCCGCTGAAGCTGGTGATCGTGCGCGACATGTGGCTGACTGGCTTCGACGCGCCGTCCATGCACACCATGTATGTAGACAAACCGATGAAGGGACACGGTTTGATGCAGGCCATCGCACGGGTCAACCGCGTGTTTCGCGATAAGCCTGCCGGTTTGATTGTCGACTACATCGGCATTGCCCAAAATCTGAAATCAGCGCTGGCGCAATATTCACCGCGAGACAAGGAAAACACCGGCATCGACGAGGCACAGGCCATAGCACAGATGAGGGAGAGGTACGAAGTGGTGCGCGACATGTACCACGGCTTCGACTATCTCACAGCTTTGGGTGGCACACCGCAGCAGCGCTTGGTAATGATGGCTGGCGCCATTGAGTGGATTCTGGATAAGCAACAAAAATGGGCGGCAGCAGAAACGACTGACGAAGGAAAAAAGAACGCACAACGTCGTTACCAGGACGCAGTGCTCGCCGTGTCCACGGCCTACGCACTGGCTTCTGCCTCGGATGAAGCGCGTGCCATTCGCGAGGAAGTCGGCTTCTTCCAGGCCATCCGCGAGGCGTTGACCAAAAGCGCAACGGGGTCGGGTATCAGCACACAGGAGCGCGACTTAGCCATCCGGCAGATCGTCAGCCGGGCGGTGGTTTCCACCGAGATCGTAGATATCCTCAAGGCGGCCGGCATCCAATCGCCGGACATTTCCATCCTGTCCGACGAGTTCCTCGCTGAAGTGCAGCAGATGGAAAAGAAGAACCTGGCGCTGGAGGCATTGCGCAAGCTCATCAATGACGGCATTCGCTCGCGCAGCAAGAGCAACATTGTGCAGACCAAGGCATTCTCAGAACGATTGGAAGATGCCATTGCACGCTACCATGCCAATGCGATCACCACCGCCGAGGTGTTGCAGGAGCTGATTCAGATTGCCAAGGACATCCGCGCTGCGCGTGCACGGGGCGAGGAACAAGGCCTGAGCGCGGATGAAATTGCTTTTTACGATGCGCTCGCCGAGAACGATTCAGCGGTGCAAGTGATAGGTGACGACAAGCTCAAGGTGATTGCTCACGAATTGCTAATAAGTCTGAAAGGCAACATTTCAGTGGATTGGGCGCGCCGAGATTCGGCACGGGCGCGAATGCGTGTGTTGGTCAAGCGCATCCTGCGTAAATATGGTTATCCGCCAGATTTACAGGACGCAGCGGTGCAAACGGTGTTGCAACAAGCTGAAGCGTTGTCGGCTATGTGGAACCTGCCAGGCTCTGGGGGGGATGTGCAATGAGTGGCAGACGCACCTCAATCCGTAACAGCACGGCCGAATTCCTGATCTTCACAGGCCAAGCCAGCGAGCAGAGCATCGAAACTCGCTACGAGAACGAAACTTTGTGGCTGTCGTAGAAGCTAATGGCCGAGCTGTTCGGGGTGGATGTGCGCACCGTCAGCGAGCACCTGAAGAACATCTTTGGCAGCCATGAACTCGCGCCTGAGGCAACTATCCGGAAATTCCGGATAGTTCAGCAGGAGGGTCTACGGACGATGTCCCGAACGGTGGACTTCTACAACCTCGACGCCATCATTTCCGTCGGTTATCGGGTCAACTCCATACGTGCAACGCAGTTCCGCCAGTGGGCAACCGGCGCTCTACGTGGGTTTGCTATCAAGGATTATGTGCTGGATCGCCAGCGCATGGAAAACGATAGCTTCCCGGGCGAGGACTGTTTCGAGCAACTGTTGGAGGAAATCCGTGAGACTCGCCTCAGCGAGCGACGCTTCTACCAGAAAATCACCGACATCTACGCCACCAGCGCGGATTGCAACAAGGATGCGCCGACCACTAAGGCGTTCTTCGCCAACGCAGAACAAGCTCCATTACGCCATTCACGGCTATACGGCCGCAGAGTTGATCCACAATCGGGCCGATAACAGCAAGCCGCATATGGGATTGACATCCTGGGCGAACGGATTCGAAGGTAGGATCCTGAAAACCGATGTGGCCGTAGCCAAGAACTATCTGAGCAAGGACGAGTTGGGGTCATTGGGTCGTATCGTCAACGCCTATCTGGAGCTGGCTGAAGACCGTGCCCGCCGCAAGATTCCCATGACCATGGAGGTTGGGCCAAGCGGTTGGATGCCTTCCTGGAGTTTGATGAGCGGAAAGTGCTGCAAAACAACGGCAAAGTTTCTGCCAAGCTTGCCCAGACACATGCGGAAAGCGAGTTTGAGAAATACAGAATTGTGCAGGGTCGACTGTTTGAAAGTGATTTTGACAAGGCAGTGAAAAAACTGGCAGTCGAAGAGCCGAACGCTGAGATGACGGATAAACCTCACGTCCCCAGATAAATCAAGTCCGCTTTTACACACTCATGCCCTTGTTCATGGCTGATGTGTATTCGCGGGCTTGTTGATTAGTTGGGGGTTGATATGGATTTTTCTGGATATCCGCGGACAATTAAAAAGCCGGCTTATGGCCGGCTTCTCGTTGACTGATTCAGCTCGTTTTTGACGAACCTTACCAGCCTTCAAAACGTACATCCGGCTCTTGCGGCCGGCTGTGGGACTTGGTCAGAAAGTGATCTGCCTTGTCGGTGCGAGGCATGGGCTCGCAAATGTGGGGCGGAGGATACGCGGGTTTGGTTTGGAATCCCAGTGGTAAGTGGTGTGGAATCATTGGGTTAGGGTGATTCAGGGGAAAAGCAGGGGGCTGCTGCGCAGCCCAGCGGGAGCAAGCTCCCTCGCCACGGGGAGCTGCGGTGGATGCCGGGGTTAGTCGAACACCGGCGGTCTCTGTTTGTTGAGGGTTGACCACCAGAACACCCAGCCGATCACGTGGATGTGTTGTGCGTCGATCTGCTCTGCGCTGAAGACTTCATCCGGATAAGCAGCACTGTTGTGGCTGCGCAGCCGCAGTCGGTTGCCGGGGATGCGGTGCAGGTATTTGATCCGAAGCATGCCGTCGTGTTCGAGGGCATAGATTTGACCATCAACAATTTGCGTCAGGCCGCGGTCGATGGCGAGGGTGGAGCCGTCTTCGATGCGGTCGGCCATGCTGTCGCCGACCATGGTGGTGCAGATGGCGTCGCTGGGGTCGATTTCGAGGGATTCGAGGTGGCTGCGGGGCAGGCGGATGGATTGGTCGGGGATTTCGGTGATGTGGGTTTTGGTTTCGCCGGGGGCGATGGGGACTTCCTTGTAGAAAGGCAGTTCGATGTCCATGGGTTCCGCCACGCTGTAGACGCCGTCGTTTTCGGCGGCTTCATAGGTGGTGCCGGGGCCGAGGCCCAGTGGGGTCTGTGGGCCTTCGCCGGTGGCGAGCCATTGCGGGCTGACGGTGAGCAGGCCGGCGATGCTGTAGATGCGCGCAGGCGGGATGCCACGGTTGAACCAGTTGTTCACGTGCTGCGACTTAACGCCGTATAACTTCGCGAAGTCGGCGGATCGGATATTGGCTTCTTTGAGAAGGGCTCTGAAGCGGTCGCCACTGGAATGTATTTTCATAAACGGAAAGTTTAGGGGCGACTGGGCTTTCGGCAATAAACATGTCGTGCAAATTTATAAGATGATCTTTCCGTTTGCAGGAATCGAAACTGGCGCGTTAAACACATTTAAACACTGCCAATACGAAGTGGTATTAATGATGCTCCAGGCATAAAAAAACCCCGGTTAACCGGGGTTTTTTTCAAGTTCGACTCAGCCTTTGTAGGCGGCAACCGACTTGGTGATGGCTTCGCGGGCGGCGTCTGCGCCGGCCCAGCCTTCGATCTTGACCCATTTGCCTTTTTCGAGGTCTTTGTAGTTCGCGAAGAAGTGCTCGATCTGCTGGATCAGCAGCGGTGGCAGGTCGGTGTATTCCTTCACGTCGACGTACAGTTGCGACAGTTTGTCGTGTGGCACTGCGATGACTTTGGCATCGCCGCCGCCGTCGTCGGTCATGTTCAGGATGCCGACTGGACGGGCGCGGATGACCGAGCCTGGGGCGACTGGGTAAGGGGTCACGACGAGCACGTCGAGGGGGTCGCCGTCGTCGGCCAGGGTGTTGGGGATGTAACCGTAGTTGGCCGGGTAGAACATCGGGGTGGCCATGAAACGGTCAACGAACAGGCAATCGCTGTCTTTGTCGATTTCGTATTTGATCGGGGCGTGGTTGGCCGGGATTTCGATCGCGACGTAGATGTCGTTCGGCAGGTCTTTGCCAGCCGGAATCTTGCTGTAGCTCATTGGGCGGTGCCCCCGTTAATTGACCAGATGACTGGTCGGATTGACCAAAAAGTGGCGGCGATTATAGGCATATTTGGCCGCTGTTGCCACGCTACCAGGGTCTTAGGCTTTGTACGAAAAGTGCCTGCGCGACGATCAGGCTGTGTTGAAAACAGGCTCGGAATGCTCATTGACAACCAGTCAACTCCGCTTCCTCGCCTGTTTTCGCCTTGCCTGATCGCCGCTCGGCGACTTTTCGTGCAAAGCCTGGAGACCTTAGTATGACGCCTGATAGACCGGATCTTCGGCCTGAAGTTGCCGCAGCCGGGCCAATGGATCCTGGCGGTAGAACGCCTTGAGCTGTTCATACACTCGTGGATAGGCCTGGTGCAGCAGGTCTGGGGCGCTGAAGAAGTATTCGCTGGTGACGGCGAAAAACTCCGCCGGGTTCTCCGCGGCGTAGGGGTCGATGGCGGTTTCTGCGTCGGGGTTGTGGTCGAGTTGGCGGTCGAGGTCGTCGAAGGCCTGTTGCATGGCGTCGGCCCAGTCGCTGACGCGCATGTCGGCGTGCAGCGGTGGCAGGCCGTTGGCGTCGCCGTTGAGCATGTCGAGTTTGTGCGCCAGTTCGTGGATCACCAGGTTGTAGCCGTCCCAGCCGCCGCTGGCCATGACGCCGTCCCAGGCCAGGATGATCGGGCCTTGGGGCCAGGCTTCGCCGCTGTGTTCGCCGTCCCATTCGTGTTCGATGCCGCTGGCGTCGCGGTAGCGCTGGGGGCTGAGGAAGTCGTCGGGGTAGAGGACGATTTCGTGGAAGCCCTGGTACCAATTCAGGTCGCCGAGGTGCATCAGCGGCAATTGGGCCTGGGCGGCGAGCAGCAGGCGTTGTTCCTGGTGCAGTTCGACGCCGGGCAGGGCGGTGAGGTGTTTATCGTGCAGGAACAGCACGCAGGCTTCCCGCAGCCATTGGTCTTCGGCGGCGCTAATGCCATCGAGGAAGCTCAATTGCTGGCGCACCCGCTGCCAGGTGTCATCGGCCACGGGGTGTTTGGCGAGGGTGCGTCGACGGCGCCAGTTGCTCAGGGACCACATGGCGATCAGCGCGGTTGGGCTTTCGAGGCGCGCTGGCTCAGTTTGCTGCGCACCACGCCAATGATCATCGGCAGCAGCGACAGCAGAATGATACCGATGACCAACAGCGACAGGTTCTGCTTGATGAACGGCACGTTACCGAAGAAGTAGCCGAGGGTCACCAGGCCGCCGACCCACAGGATGGTGCCGAGTACGCTGAAGCCGAAGAAGCGCGGGTAAGGCATTTTGCCGACGCCGGCGACGAAGGGCGCGAAGGTGCGGATGATCGGCAGGAAGCGCGCCAGGGTCACGGTTTTGCCGCCGTGTTTGTCGTAGAAGTCGTGGGTTTGTTGCAGGTAGTCGCGGCGGAAAATTTTCGAGTTGGGGTTGCTGAACAGTTTTTCGCCAGCGGTGCGGCCGATGAGGTAGTTGGTGCTGTCGCCGAGGATCGCCGCGAGCATCAACAGGCCGCCCAGCAGAACCGGGTCCATGGCGCCACCGGCGGCGACGGCGCCGGCGATGAACAGCAGGGAGTCGCCCGGCAGGAACGGCATGACCACCAGGCCGGTTTCACAGAAGATCACCAGGAACAGGATGGCGTAGATCCAGGTCCCGTAGTTGGTCACCAGCATGTCGAGGTAGACGTCGAGATGCAGAATGAGGTCGAGGGGGTTGAAATCCATGCATAACACCTTGGTGGCGGCCCGGCTCGGCGGGGCTGGTGGGTCTGGCTTTGAGTATGGCTACAGGGTGTGTAGCTTTTTCTTACAAGCTGGAAAGAGCGGCATTATACGGTGGGGCGGGGGGAGTGCGGGGGGAGTTTGTAGCTGGGAATTTCTGAGGGAGTGGCTGGATGAGGTGTGGCTCAGACCGCTTTTGTGGCGAGGGAGTAAGCCCCCTCGCCACGGGAGTTAGGCCAGGGTTGCCGCGGGCAGCCCTAGGGCTCAAAGCCCTTCGCTGATCGGCAACACGTAGTTCTTGAACTCGGTGTCTTCCTTGAACCCAATCGACTCGTAGGTTTTCTGCGCCACTTCGTTGTTGCTGCTGGTGGAGACGCGCATGCGCACGGCGTTGGTTTCCTTGGCCATTTTTTTTGCGGTGCGGATCAGGTTGTCGGCGACGAGTTGGCGGCGGGCGTCTTCGGCGACGTAGATGTCGTTGAGGATCCACACGCGCTTG
The DNA here is from genome assembly GCF_000802155.2 of Pseudomonas frederiksbergensis. GTDB lineage: Bacteria > Pseudomonadota > Gammaproteobacteria > Pseudomonadales > Pseudomonadaceae > Aquipseudomonas > Aquipseudomonas frederiksbergensis_A. The sequence continues at coordinate 29,175 of NZ_JQGJ02000026.1, read as the reverse complement.
AGCGACAGGGACGAGAAGCTTGGGTAGAGCTGGCAGAAGCCGAGCAATTTGCTGTCGTCGTCATCGGGCAGGGCCAGGTAGATCACCGATTCCTTGCGGCGCAGGCGTTTTTCCAGGAAGGCCCGGGACGAATCCGGAAACGGCAGCGAGCCATAGAATTCCCGGTATTTGACGAACAACGGGGTCAGCAGGTCCAGGTGTTCCAGCGTCGCTTGGATAATCCGCATGGTAGGTCTCGTCTGCAAAGGTCGACATGAAGTCTGACAACAACGGCGGACTGCCGTGCCAAGATGCTGCCTGAAAGCGGATCAAAAGCGCAATTGCGATACAGGTTCAGCTTGGGGGCGGCGCCAGTAGGAAATTACCTTTCATATCGGCAGCGTTTTCCGACTCTAGAGTGTGAAGCTGGGCTTCGTCCTTCAGATTCACCCCCGAAAGCTGCCGGCGACAGGCCTCGCGCATCAGGTAGATCAGGCGATGGGCCGCCATGCCGTAGCTCAAACCTTCGAGGCGGACGTTGGAGATGCAGTTGCGGTAGGCGTCGGTCAGGCCGACCTTGGGGTTGTAGGTGAAATACAGCCCCAGGCTGTCGGGGGAGCTGAGGCCGGGACGTTCGCCGATCAGGATCACCGACATCTTTGCGCCAAGGCGTTCTGCCACTTCATCGGCCACGGCGACGCGGCCCTGTTCCACCAGGACCACGGGCGACACCGACCAGCCTTCAGCGGCGATCTGTTCTTCCAGCCGCGCCAGGAACGGCAACGTATGGCGATGCACCGCCAGCGCCGACAGGCCATCGGCGACGACAATGGCCAAGTCCACACCGCCGGGATGGGCCGCCGCGTAGTCCTGCAGCATTTGTGCGGAAATGTCGTCGAGCCGTCGGCCCAGGTCCGGGCGTTGTAGATAGCTGTTGCGGTCGCTGGCCGCGCTGTGGAGCAACAGGCTTTCACGGCCGCGCTCGGTTAACTGTGCGCGAATGCCCTGATGATCGAACGCCAAGTGCACGGCATCGCGGGCCTGGGCGTGGGCGAATTGGAAGTCCAGTTGCGCCGAGGTGGGCAGGCTGGTGCCGGTGCGGCCCAGGGCGATGCGCGCCGGGGTCAGGGTGCGCAGGTTCAGCCAGGGGTTTTGCGAATCGACAGGTGTTTTATCCATGGGCAACTCACTCATAAAAATGCGGCTTATCCCAAATGCGCGAGGGCATGACGAAACGCCGGCGGCAGGTTATCGCCGAACCGCACCCGGCCATCGGCCTGGGTGAAGATGCCCATGTTCGCTAGCCAGGTTTCGAATTCCGGCGCCGGTTTCAGGCCCAGGGTCTGGCGGGCGTAGAGGGCGTCGTGGAACGAGGTGGTCTGGTAGTTGAGCATGATGTCGTCGGAGCCGGGGATGCCCATGATGAAGTTGATCCCGGCCACGCCCAGCAGGGTCAGCAGGGTGTCCATGTCGTCCTGGTCGGCTTCGGCGTGGTTGGTGTAGCAGATGTCGCAGCCCATCGGCACGCCCAAAAGCTTGCCGCAGAAGTGGTCTTCGAGGCCGGCGCGGATGATCTGTTTGCCGTTGTACAGGTATTCCGGGCCGATGAAGCCTACAACCGTATTCACCAGGAACGGGTTGAAATGTCGTGCCACGGCGTAGGCCCGCGTCTCACAGGTCTGCTGATCGACGCCGTGGTGGGCGTTGGCCGACAGCGCGCTGCCCTGGCCGGTTTCGAAATACATCAGGTTGTTGCCCAAGGTGCCGCGATTCAGGCTGAGCCCGGCGTCGTAGCCTTCCTTCAAAATGTTCAGGCTGATGCCGAAACTGGCGTTGGCCGCTTCGGTGCCGGCGATGGACTGGAACACCAGGTCCAGGGGCACGCCACGGTTGGCCGCTTCGATGGAGGTGGTGACGTGGGTCAGCACGCAGCCTTGGGTGGGGATGTCGTAGCGCTGGATGATGGCGTCGAGCATTTCCAGCATGGCGCAGATCGAGGCCGTGCTGTCGGTGGCCGGGTTGATGCCGATCATGGCGTCGCCGTTGCCGAAGAGCAGGCCGTCGAGGATGCTCGCGGCGATGCCGGCGGGTTCGTCGGTAGGGTGGTTGGGCTGCAGGCGCGTGGACAGGCGCCCGCGCAGGCCGAGGGTGCCGCGGAATTTGGTGACCACGCGGATTTTCTGCGCCACCAGCACCAGGTCTTGCACGCGCATGATCTTCGAGACGGCGGCGACCATCTCCGGCGTCAGGCCTGGGGCCAGTGCCCGCAGGCTTTGTTCATCGGCGGCTTCGCTGAGCAGCCAGTCGCGAAAACCGCCGACGGTGAGGTGGCTGACGGCGGCGAAGGCTTGTTTATCGTGGGTGTCGACGATCAGCCGGGTGACTTCGTCGGCCTCGTAAGGAATCAGCATTTCTTGCAGGAAATGGCTGAGGGGCAAGTCAGCCAAAGCCATTTGCGCGGCCACGCGTTCGCCATCGTTAAGCGCGGCGATCTCGGCCAGGAAGTCCCCGGAACGGGCCGGGCTGGCCTTGGCCATCAGGTCTTTGAGGCTATCGAAGCGGTAGGTCTGGGCGCCGACCGTGTGTGCAAAGCTGGCCATACAGGTTCTCCGTGACGGCGCCGCTGGGCGGCGCCGTGGTTTTCGGCACGTTACGGCTTAGTGCAAGGCTTCTTCGGCTTTTTGAATGGCCGCGAATTCCTCTTCGGGCGTGCCTGCGACCAAGTGATGCCGACTGTAGAAAGCAAAGTAAGCAATTAACACTCCATAGATGATCGCGGCGCCGATCACCACCCGTGGATCGACCAGGAAGCCCGCCACCACGGCGATGCACGCCAGCACCAGGGCCACGCCCGAGGTGAAGATGCCGCCCGGCGTGCGGTATGGCCGGTCCATTTTGGGGCGACGGATGCGCAGGGTGATGTGCGCGGCCATCATCAGCACGTAGGAGATGGTCGCGCCGAACACGGCTACCAGAATCAGCAGGTCGCCCTGGCCGGTCAAGGACAGGCCGAAACCGATGATGCCGGGGATCACCAGTGCCAGGACCGGTGCTTTGCTTTTATTGGTTTCCGAGAGTTTGCGCGGCAGGTAGCCGGCACGGGACAAGGCAAAGATCTGCCGCGAGTAGGCGTAGATGATCGAGAAGAAACTGGCGATCAAACCGGCCAGGCCGACGAGGTTGACGAAGCTGCCCATCCAGGTCGAGCCGCCGTAGGCCTTGGCCAGGGCTTCCACCAGCGGGTTGCCCGAGGCCATCAGCGCGTTCGAGCCGGCGCCGCCCGGGCCGATCACCAGGATCAGCAGGGCGAAGGCCACCAGCACCAGCATGGCGCCGATCAGGCCGCGGGGCAGGTCGCGCTTGGGGTTCTTGGTTTCTTCAGCGGCCAGGGGCACGCCTTCCACGGCGAGGAAGAACCAGATCGCATAGGGAATGGCCGCCCAGACGCCGACGTAGCCGAACGGCAGGAACGGACTGGCGCCCACCGCGTCCTTGACGGGGATGTCCAGCAGGTTGGCGACGTTGAAGTGCGGCACCATCGCCACCAGGAAAACCCCCAGCGCCAGGGCGGCGACGGCGGTGATGATGAACATCAGCTTGAGGGCTTCGCCGACACCGAATATGTGGATGGCGATGAAGATGATGTAGAACGCCAGGTAGATCATCCAGCCGCCAATGCCGAACAAAGACTGGCAATAGGCGCCGATGAACACGGCAATCGCCGCCGGGGCGATGGCGTATTCGATCAAAATCGCCGTGCCCGTGAGAAACCCGCCCCAGGGCCCGAAGGCACTGCGGGCAAAACCGTAGCCGCCGCCGGCGGTGGGGATCATCGAGGACAGCTCGGCGAGGGAAAAGCACATGCACAGGTACATCGCGGCCATCAGCAGCGTGGCGAGGAACATCCCGCCCCAGCCACCCTGGGCCAGGCCGAAGTTCCAGCCGGCGTAATCGCCGGAAATGACATAGGCCACGCCCAGGCCCACCAGCAGGACCCAGCCCGCCGCGCCTTTTTTCAGTTCGCGTTGTTGGAAATATTCGGAGCCGACTTTTTCGAAGTCGACCGAGGACGTTGCCGATTGCGGGTTTGCATGATCGCTTGGCATAAGGGTTTACCTGTTTTTATTGTTTTTTGCCCTGTGGGAGGGAGAGCTCGCGATAGCTATGAAAGGGCGAAGCAGCATGAACTGCCCCGCCCTTTTTACTTAGAAGAACCCCAACGGATTGATGTCGTAGCTCACCAGCAGATTCTTGGTTTGCTGGTAGTGGTCGAGCATCATCTTGTGGGTTTCACGCCCGACGCCGGACTTCTTGTAGCCACCGAACGCGGCATGCGCCGGGTACAGGTGGTAGCAGTTGGTCCACACGCGACCGGCCTTGATCGCCCGGCCCATGCGGTAGGCGCGGTTGATGTCGCGGGTCCAGAGGCCGGCGCCGAGGCCGAACTCGGTATCGTTGGCGATGGCCAGGGCTTCGGCTTCGTCCTTGAAGGTGGTGATGCTCACCACCGGGCCGAAGATTTCTTCCTGGAACACGCGCATCTTGTTGGTGCCCTTGAGCAGGGTCGGCTGGATGTAATACCCGGTCGCCAGGTTGCCCTCGAGTTTTTCCACCTGGCCGCCGGTCAGCAGTTCGGCGCCTTCGCCCTTGGCGATTTCCAGGTACGAAAGGATTTTGTCGAATTGCTGCTCGGACGCCTGGGCGCCGACCATGGTGTCGGTGTCCAGCGGGTCGCCGCGCTTGATCTGTTCGATCTTCTTCATCACCACTTGCATGAATTCGTCGTAGATCGACTCCTGCACCAGGGCGCGGGATGGGCAGGTGCAGACTTCGCCCTGGTTGAAGAAGGCCAATACCAGGCCTTCGGCGGCTTTCTCGATGAAGCTCGGCTCGGCTTGCATGATGTCTTCGAAGAAGATGTTCGGCGACTTGCCGCCCAGTTCTACGGTGGACGGGATGATGTTCTCGGCGGCGCATTTCATGATGTGCGAGCCCACCGGGGTGGAACCGGTGAAGGCGATCTTGGCGATGCGCTTGCTGGTGGCGAGGGCTTCGCCGGCTTCTTTGCCGAAACCTTGCACCACGTTCAGCACGCCGGGAGGCAGCAGGTCGCCGATCAGTTCCATGAGTACGCAAATGCCCAGCGGGGTTTGCTCGGCGGGCTTGAGCACCACGCAGTTACCGGCGGCGAGGGCCGGGGCGAGTTTCCAGGCAGCCATCAGCAGCGGGAAATTCCACGGAATAATCTGCCCGACCACGCCCAGCGGTTCATGAATGTGATAGGCCACGGTGTTGCCGTCGATCTCGGCGGCGGCGCCTTCCTGGGCCCGCAGGCAACCGGCGAAGTAGCGGAAGTGGTCGGCAGCCAGGGGGATGTCGGCGTTGAGGGTTTCGCGCACGGCCTTGCCGTTGTCCCAGGATTCGGTGATCGCCAGGGTTTCGAGGTTCGCTTCGATGCGGTCGGCGATTTTCAGCAGAATCAGCGAACGGGCCTGGACCGAGGTGGCGCCCCAGGCATCGGCGGCAGCGTGGGCGGCGTCCAGGGCTTTGTCGATGTCTTCGGCCGTGGAGCGCGGGAATTCGGCAATGGGCTGGCCATTGACCGGGGATGTATTGGTGAAGTACTGACCTTTGACAGGCGCGACGAACTCGCCGCCGATGTAGTTACCGTATTTAGCCTTGAACGAAACGATAGCGCCTTCAGTACCGGGGTGAGCGTAACGCATGATGAGTTCTCCTTGGCTTTTGTGCTTATTAGGGAGCCGCGCAAATTCGCGCTGGTACTTAAGCCTAGAGCAAAGGTTGGGCCATTGCCTTGCAGGGCCCGGAAATCAAGACTTTAGGATGAGTTCGTCGGATAAACGGAGGGCCTGTGTCACGCTTGCGATACGCAGCGTGTGACAGTTTGTGCCATGGTTGAGACAGTCTGTGACTGGCAGGTCGCGCCAGCATTGCAAAGGTCGGTGGGCTGGAGGATGCTGAGGACCGCTACCCTCGGGGAGAACAATAAGAAATGCACAGCAACCATTTGAGTCGCCATGCCCAGCAAGTCCTGACGGTCACCCAGGGCAAGGCCCATTTGCAGGGCCCTGGCAGCGATCCGTCGATTGCCCGTTCCTGGCTGCGCTGCCTCGAGGACTATCACCTCGACCCGGCCCAGAACCTGGCGCCGACGGTGCTCGAACATGGCCGGGTGCTGGAGAGCCGCGAGCGCTTGCAACAGGTGTTGCACATCGCCGGCACGGAAATGACCAGCCTGCATCAACAACTGTCCGGCGCCGGCCACGCGGTGCTGTTGACCGACGCCCGGGGCGTGATCCTCAACTGCGTCACCGCCCCCAGCGAACGGAAGATTTTCGAACGGGCCGGCCTCTGGCTCGGCGCCGACTGGAGCGAAGCCTGCGAAGGCACCAACGGCATCGGCACCTGCCTGGTGGAACGCCAGGCCCTGACTATCCACCAGGAAGAACACTTTCGTGGCCGCCACACCGGCCTGACCTGCTCGGCCAGCCCGGTGTTCGATCCCCAGGGTGAGTTGCTGGCGGTGCTCGACGTGTCCTCGGCCCGACCGGACGTGTCGCGCCAGAGCCAATTCCACACCATGGCCTTGGTCAACCTCTCGGCGAAGATGATCGAGAGCTGTTATTTCCTTCGTTGCTTCGACAATCAATGGCTGCTGCGCTTTCACTTGCAGGCCGAGTCCGTGGGGCTGTTCAGCGAAGGCTTGATGGCGTTCGACGGCGAAGGGCGGATCTGCGCGGTCAACCAGAGCGCGTTGAACCTGCTCGGGCACATGCGTGGCGGCTTGCTTGGCCAGCGGGTCGAGGACTTCTTCGACTGTTCGCTGGATGAGCTGATGGGCCGGGCCAGCGCCCAGGCCAGCGCCAGTTGGCCGTTGCGTACCCGCGATGGCCGGCATTTGTTCGCCGTGTTGCGCGGCCAACCGCGCAGCGTGCCGGTGCAAGTCGCGCCGGCCTTCAAAGTGGTCGAGCCCGCGCGTCTGCCAGGGATCTGCCTGGGGGATGCGGCGTTGCAGGAGCATTTTCGCAAGGCGCTGCGGGTCTACGAGCGCGATGTGCCGCTGTTGATCCATGGCGAGACCGGCTCCGGCAAGGAGGCGTTTGCCAAGGCGGTGCACCACGCCAGCCAGCGCTCGGGGAAAAACTTCGTCGCCCTCAACTGCGCGGCCATTCCGGAAAGCCTGATCGAGAGCGAGCTGTTCGGTTATCGCGGCGGCAGCTTTACCGGCGCCCGCAAGGAGGGCATGCGCGGCAAGCTGCAACAGGCCGACGGCGGCACGCTGTTCCTCGATGAAATCGGCGACATGCCCTTGGCCTTGCAGACTCGGTTGCTGCGGGTGCTGGAAGATCGCCAGGTGGTGCCCATCGGCGGCGAACCGGAGCCGGTGAACGTGCGCATCATCAGTGCCACCCACCGACAGTTGCTCGATCGGGTGCGCGATGGCAGTTTCCGCGAGGATTTGTATTACCGCCTCAATGGCCTGGAAATCCCGCTGCCGGCGTTGCGTGAGCGCAGTGACAAGTCGCAGTTGCTGGACTTCCTCTTGGCTGAAGAGAGCGGTGCCGAGCCGGTGTTTATCGACGAACCGGCGCGCCAGGCGTTGCTGGGGTTCGACTGGCCGGGCAACGTGCGGCAACTGCGCAATGTGCTGCGTACCCTTGCTGCGTTGTGCGACGGCGGGCGGATCGGGTTGGAGGACTTGCCGGCGATGATCCGCCAGCGCCCGGTTGCGGCGGTCGAGGCAGTGGCGGAACGGCCACTGGAAGACGCCGAGCGCCTGGCGCTGCTCGATGCACTGGAGCGCCAGCGCTGGCACATGACCCACACGGCGGAACAGTTGGGCATCAGCCGCAATACCCTCTACCGCAAGCTGCGTAAACACGCGATTGCCCGCTGAACCACTGATAATTAATCAGATGACTGCTGACTGCTGACTGCTGTTGTGCGGTCAGCCGCCTGTGTACCGGGGGCTGAAACACAAGGTGCGATTTTCCCCTCCCTACGCTAACCTGCGGCCATGTTTACGAGGTCGACTATGCACATCCATATTCTCGGTATTTGCGGCACTTTCATGGGTTCGATGGCGGTCCTGGCCAAAGAGCTGGGCCACCATGTGACCGGTTCCGACGCCAACGTCTATCCGCCCATGAGCACGCAGCTGGAGGCTCAGGGCATCGAGCTGACCCAAGGCTACGACCCGGCGCAACTGGAGCCGGCGCCGGACCTGGTGGTCATCGGCAACGCCATGTCCCGTGGCAACCCGGCGGTGGAGTACGTGCTCAACAAAGGTCTGCCGTATGTCTCGGGCCCGCAGTGGCTGGCCGATCACGTGTTGCAGGGCCGTTGGGTCCTTGCCGTGGCCGGCACCCACGGCAAGACCACCACCAGCAGCATGCTCGCCTGGGTGCTGGAGCACGCCGGGATGAGCCCGGGCTTCCTGATCGGTGGCGTGCCGCAGAATTTCTCGGTATCGGCGCGCTTGGGCGGCACGCCGTTTTTCGTGATCGAGGCCGACGAATACGACAGTGCGTTTTTCGATAAACGCTCGAAGTTCGTCCACTACCGTCCACGCACGGCGATCCTCAACAACCTCGAGTTCGATCATGCCGACATCTTTCCCGATCTGCCGGCCATCGAGCGACAGTTCCACCATTTGGTGCGCACCATCCCCAGCGAAGGCCTGGTGATTCATCCGACCACCGAGCCGGCGTTGCAGCGCGTCATCGAAATGGGCTGCTGGACCCCGGTGCAAACCACCGGCGCGGGCGGGCAGTGGCAGGTGAAATTGCTCAAGGAAGACGGCTCTGAGTTCGAAGTGATGTTCGAGGGCCAGTCCCAAGGCGTGGTTGAGTGGGACATGACCGGCCAACACAACGTTGCCAACGCTTTGGCGACCTTGGCGGCGGCTCGTCATGTCGGCGTGGTGCCGTCGATGGGCATCGCCGCGTTGAGCGCGTTCAAGAGCGTGAAGCGGCGGATGGAGAAAGTCGCCGAGGTGCGCGGCATCACCATTTATGACGACTTTGCCCATCACCCGACGGCTATCGCCACCACCCTCGACGGTTTGCGCAAGCGCATCGGTGATGCGCCGCTGATTGCGATCATCGAGCCGCGTTCCAACTCGATGAAGCTCGGCGCCCACCGCGACGGCCTGCCGGAAAGCGTGGTCGATGCCGACCAGGTGATCTGGTACGCACCGGCCAACCTGGGCTGGGATCTTGGCGCTACAGCCGCGCTGTGCACGGTGCCGTCGATTGTCAGCGATTCCCTGGAAGGCATCATCGAGCGCGTGAAGAGCCAGGCCCAGCCCGGCACCCACGTGGTGATCATGAGCAACGGCGGCTTCGGCGGCTTGCACGGCAAACTGGCCGAGGCGCTGAAATGAGCACGCTTTTGCAGGACGGTGGCCCGGAACGCATCACGCTGGCGATGACCGGTGCGTCCGGCGCCCAGTACGGCTTGCGCCTGCTCGATTGCCTGGTGCGCGAGGAGCGCGAGGTGCATTTCCTCATCTCCAAGGCCGCGCAACTGGTGGTGGCCACCGAGACCGACGTGACCCTGCCAGCCAAGCCCCAGATGATGCAGGCCTTCCTCACCGAATACACCGGTGCGGCGGCGGGGCAGATTCGTGTGTACGGCAAGGAAGACTGGATGTCGCCGGTGGCCTCGGGCTCCGGCGCGCCAGCGGCGATGGTGGTGGTGCCGTGTTCCACCGGCACACTCTCGGCGATTGCCACCGGGGCCTGCAACAACCTGATCGAGCGTGCGGCCGACGTCACGCTCAAGGAGCGCCGCCAGTTGATCCTGGTGCCGCGGGAAGCGCCGTATTCGAGCATTCATCTGGAGCACATGCTCAAGCTGTCGAACTTGGGCGTGACCATCCTGCCGGCCTCGCCGGGGTTCTATCACCAGCCGCAGACCATCGACGACCTGATCGACTTTGTCGTGGCACGGATCCTTAACCTGCTGAACATTCCCCAGGATATGTTGCCGCGCTGGGGCGAGCATCATTTGAGCTGCGATGAATAAGCTGCTGGCGGTGTTGCTGGCCTTGCAACTGAACGGCTGCGCCACCGCTCGCACCCTCGACGCCGCCAAGCCAGGAGCGCCGGTGGTCTATGCCGGGACACGCCTGGACTTGTACGCCCTCAATGGAGGCTGCTGCGCCAAGGACCGTTTTGGTGCCGAGGCGCCGAGCTATCCGGGCCTCGACCTGCCGGGAAGTGCGCTGCTGGATACCTTGTTGTTGCCGTTGTCCTTGTTTACGGCGCTGGGAGTGGGGTTCCAGGCCACGGGTGGGCTGTAACGACAAGCTGAAAATGCAGGTGTGCTAGGGATCATTTGTTGTCCCGGGCGGCAGGCTATTTGCCAAGCCTGCGCAACTCATCCGACTCCACCACCCGCACCCCATCCTGCTCTTCCAACGCCAGGCGCCACATGGCCCGGGCCAGTTGGCAGGCTTCGATACCGTGGTATTTGCCCGGGATCAACTTGGACAAAGGCCCGGCGAGTTGCTCCGCCAAACGCGGTTCTACCCGATCGCCCAGCAACAGCGAGGGCCGGCAGATGGTCAACTGCGGCCAGTCCTGGGCCTTGAGGGCTGCCTCCATTTCACCCTTGACCCGGTTGTAGAAAATCGATGACTTCGCGTCTGCATTCAACGCACTGATCGCGATGAGATGCCGTGCGCCCAGCTCCCGGGCACGTTTGGCGAAGGCCACCACCAGGTCAAGGTCCACCGCGCGAAACGCCTGTTCGGAGCCGGCTTTCTTGATGGTGGTGCCGAGGCAGCAGAACGCGATGTCGACCGGGCCCTCCAGCCGTTGCAGCAACTCGGCCGGTTCCCCAACCGGATTTTCCAAGTGCGGATGCTCGGCCAGTGGCCGGCGCGAAGGCGCCAGTACCCGGGTGATGGTCGGCTCATTGAGCAGCCGGTCCAATAAGTGTTCCCCGGTCAACCCGGTCGCGCCGGCGAGCAAAACATGCTGAGGCGTCAAGTACATAGTGTTTCTCCCCTTGATACGATTCAGCTTAGTTGCTCTTTTTGCCCTCGTCGTTCAGTGCAGCACTTTGCAATGCTTTTCGCGCCTGTTGCTTGCGCAGCAATTGCCAGTGGGACAGGACCGTCCTCGGCGCCCAGATCTGCGGTTCCGATGCTTCGAAATTGTCCGCCTGCTCGCGTTCGGCAACGATGCCCTTGGCGCGCTTGAAGGCTTGCTCCAGGTCATCGGTCTGGTTGAGCGCCTGGGCGAACAGAGCGTCGCCGAAATAAGTGAAGTTGGCCTCCTCGGAACAACCGAACGACACCCGATCAGCCCGGGATGCCGTCATGACCAACGTGCGCTCATCCTTGAGCGCCGGAATGAAACCACCGGAATAACAGGTCGAGATGACCACGATCTTGTCGCGATTCTTCAGCGGCGCCAGCACCGCGGCCAGTTCATCGGCCGGCAGGTCGGCCAGCTCCATGCGCGGCTGGTCGAGCACCAGTTCGTGCTCGCTGGTGCCGTGGCTGGTCAGGTAGATGAACACCAGGTCTTCCGGGCCGCTGCGTTCGGCCAAGGTGGCGGCGGCGCGGCGTAGGCTCTCGCGGCTGGCCATGGGCCGGTCGCCGAGGTGGTCGCGGTGGTTCACCAGGCGGATCTGGCCGAACGCGCCGAAACGGCTGGCGAGCATATTGGAAACATAGTCGGATTCACGCAGGAACACGCTTTGCTTGCCGTCGCCGCCCAGGGTCAGGCTGTACAGCTCCACTGCCGGCGTCGAGGCCGGGATGCTGGCGAGAGCGTCGTCGAGAAGCCGGCCCTGGGCCAGGATGCCTCTCTCAAGCACGTCCGGCAGCAGCCTGCCATCGGCGTCGCGTATCCTCTGGCCGTTGACCCAGGTGCCGCCTTGCACGGTGCCGTCGGTGAGCACGAGGGTGCCGCGCCCGTGATAGCTGTCGCCTTCGAACTGGCCGATGTAGAAGCTGCCATCGGGCAGGTTGAGCCGGCCTTCGCCGGTGAAACGCCATTCATTGAAGTGGCCCCGATAATGGCTACCGTCGGCGCCAATCAATTCGCCCTTGCCGGTCAGCGCGCCGTCCCTGAACTGGCCGATCCAGACATCGCCGTCGGCATTTTCGTAGCGACCGCGACCGTTGAGTTGGTTATTCCGGAAGCCGCCGATGTAGACGTCGCCGTCGGCACTGTTGAACGTGCCCTTGCCCTGGAGTTGGCCGTCGACGAAATGCCCGGTGAACTGGTTGCCGCTGGCATCGACGCGCTGGCCTTCGCCGTTGGGCTTGCCGTTGACGAATGGGCCCTGGTACTGGCTGCCATCGTCGAGTTCGAGGCGTCCGAGACCGGAATATCGGTCGGCCTTGAACTCGCCCCGGTAGGTCATGCCGTTTTCCTTGAGCGTCCCTTCGCCGTCCCGCCGACCCAGCTTGAAGCCGCCGGTGTAGCTGCTGGTCGACGTGGTCAGGCTGCCCTGGCCGTGAAACAGCCCATGCTCGAATTGGCCGCGATAGACCTCGCCGTTACTGCCGTGCCACTCACCGGTGCCATGCCACTGGCCCTTGTCGAACTGGCCGGCGTACCAACTGCCGTTGGGGTAGTCGATGCGCCCCTGGCCTTGCAACAGGCCGTCCACCAAGTCGCCGCGATAACGCCCACCATCGGGCAGGCGCGCGTCGGGAGGCAACAGCGATTCGCCATCGCCACAAGCGGTGAGCAGGAGGGCCAGGGTCAGGGGTACAAGTGCGCGCATAACAGGATCCAGGTAATCAGGCGACGAGTATGCCGCAGCTATGCGCGTTGAAGCGATGCGAAACTGCATGAGCGGTTTCGCGACCGCGAGGGGCTACACGAAGCAGAGCGACAGCGGCTCGGCGATGTAGGCCGGTTTTTCCGAACCTTCGATTTCCAGGGTGGCGGTGGCCTTGAGCAACCATTGGCCAGGTTTTTTCTCGGTCACGTCCACCAGGTCGACCTTGAGCCGGACCTTGGAATCGACTTTCACCGGCTGGATGAAGCGCACACTGTCCAGCCCGTAGTTGACGACCATCTTCACGCCCTCGGGCAGGATCAGGATGTCTTCCATCAGTTTGGGCATCAGCGACAGCGACAGGAAACCGTGGGCGATGGTGCTGCCGAATGGGGTCTGCGCGGCCTTGACCGGGTCGACGTGGATGAACTGGAAGTCGCCGGTGGCTTCGGCGAACAGATTGATGCGGTCCTGATCAATGGTCAGCCAATCGGAACATCCAAGTTCCTTGCCGACATAATCCTTGAGCGCTGTAACGGGAACATAGGGCATTGAGACTCTCCTTGGTTCATCTGTCCTGCTTATATGGAACGGGGATCTGCGCCCCCGAGAACCACTGTAGATCAACATGGCCGACCGCGAAGGTCATCGACCATGCTTTTTACGAATGCCGAACCATAGCGCGGGCGTGCTTATAATGCCGGCGCATTCTTTGGACACGTGTTGCGGGGAGAGAGCGGATGTTGCTACGGGGCCTGACCTGGCTGGTGCTGTTCCAATTGCTGGGCACTGCCATCAACCATTTGTTCCTGCCGATCCTGCCGGGGCCGATCGTTGGCCTGTTGCTGATGCTGGGCTACCTGATCGCTCGCGGCGAAGTCAGCGAGCCGTTGAACCTGGCCGCCAGCAGCCTGCTGCGTTACCTGCCGTTGTTGCTGGTGCCGCCGGCGGTGGGGGTGATGGTCTACGCCCGGGCGATCGCCGCCGATTTCTGGGCGATTGTCGGCGCGCTGGTGCTCTCGCTGGTCCTGTCGGTGGCGTTGACGGGGGTGCTGATGCAGCGCCTGGCCCGGCGCCACAGTGTCGAACCGGAGGACGCGCCATGATGTTCGATTGGCAGGGCGCCTGGACCTCGGTCATTCACCATCCGTTGTTCGGCATCGGCATCACCTTGGGCGCCTATCAATTGGTGCTGGCGGCGTTCGAAAAGACCCGCTGGGTGTTTCTGCAGCCGGTATTGATGTCGATGCTGGTCTTGATCGGCGTGCTGGTGGGCTGCGGTATCAGCTACGCCGAATACCGCAAGAGCACCGAGATCCTGAGCATTCTGCTCGGGCCGGCCACCGTGGCGCTGGCGGTGCCGTTGTACTTGAACCTGCGGCGAATCCGTCAATTGTTCTGGCCGATTTTTACTACGCTGGTGATAGGCGGGGTGTTTGCCACCGGTTCTGCGGTGGTGCTGGGCTGGGCGTTTGGCGCCGAGCACATGATCCTGATGACGATGGCGCCCAAGTCGGTAACCTCGCCGATCGCCATGCTGGTGGCCGAGCAGATCGGTGGCGTCGCGGCGATGGCGGCGGTGTTCGTGCTGATTACCGGCGTACTCGGTGCGATCCTGGGTCCGAGCATTTTGACCCGGTTGGGTGTCCACAGTCCTGAGGCGCGGGGCATGGCCCTGGGCCTGACTGCCCATGCGGTGGGCACGTCGGTGGCGTTGCAGGAAAGCGAGGAGTCCGGTGCTTTCGCGGCCCTGGCGATGAGTTTGATGGGCGTGGCCACGGCGGTGTTGCTGCCGCTGGTGGTGTCGATGACGGTTTAAGGAACGAGTTATGAGCTTGCCGCTGTTTCCGTTGAACACCGTGTTGTTCCCCGGTTGCATTCTCGATCTGCAGATATTCGAGGCGCGTTACCTCGACATGATCGGGCGCTGCATGAAAAAAGGCGAAGGTTTCGGCGTGGTGTGCATCCTCGATGGCGAGGAAGTCGGCATCGCGCCCGATGGCTATGCACGGGTCGGGTGTGAGGCGCTGATCACCGATTTTTCCCAGCAGGAAAACGGCCTGCTGGGCATTCGCGTGCAAGGTGGACGGCGTTTCCTCGTGCACAGCAGCAGCGTCCAGGCCGATCAACTCACCGTGGCACAGGTCGAGTGGTTGGAAGACGAACCGGAGCAACCGTTGCAGGACGAAGATGCCGACCTTGTGGCGCTGCTCAAGGCCCTGGCCGAACATCCGATGGTGGAGGCGTTGAACATGGGCACCGAAGCCACGGGCCAGCAGTCCCTCGCCAATCAATTGGCCTATCTGCTGCCGTTCAATGAACTGGACAAGATCGACCTGCTGCAACTCGACGACCCGCAACAGCGCCTGGATGCGATCCAGGCGTTGCTCGATGAGTTGCAGGGCGAGTTGTTTGCCTGACACGCTGATATGGGAATATCAGCGTCCCCATAAGGATTGCGTTCCAGCTCGTTCCCCTCGCCAAGCATCAATAGGCATACCGCAACATCGCATGGGGCAGATGCCGCAGGGCGAAGAAACTGAAGGCCGCCATCAGCGCCGGCAGGACCAGCCACCAGACTTTCGGCGACATGGCACGCAGCGGCTCCTGGCGCTGGCTCAGCCACAGGACGGCGGCGCAGACGGTGGCGGCGAGCATGGCACCAGCAACAATGTCGCTCGGCCAGTGGGCGCCGAGGTAGACCCGCGAGAGGGCGATGGCCAGCGCCGGCAGCGAGCCGAGCAACAGCCAGGTCAGGCGCAGGCGCGGCGGTTGTCCGCGGCCGGCCAGGATCGCCAGGCTCAAGAACAGCGCGAAGGCGCCGGAGGCGTGGCCGCTGGGCATGCTGTAGCTGGTCAGTGGTTCGCTCAGGATCTCCGGGCGCACCCGGGCGAAAAACAACTTCAAGCCGGTATTGGCAAGGGCCGTGAGCAGCATCGTGCCCCCGGCAAAGATTGCCTGGCGCCATTGCCGTGCCAACAGCAGCAACCCGGTCACCAGGCTGCAGACGATCAGCATGTAGCGCAATTCACCGATCAGCGTGAACGTCACGGCGATCTCGTCCAGCGTCGCGCTGCGATGCTCCTGGACCAGTGCAATCAGTCCCTGGTCGAAGGCGGTCAGGTAGCGGAAACCGATGAACATACCAATCAGGATTACCAGGCCAACACTTGCGATGATCGCCGAGGCATGGCGATGGCGACGCAGGCTGCTGTTGACGCTCAGGCCGAGCATCACGGCGATGCTGCCGATGACCACGCCGGCTTGTGGCCAGAAACCTTCGGGCAGCGGCAGGCGGAACGCCGCCCCGGTGGCCCAGCCCGGCAACAGATAGGCCACGGTCCAGCCCGCCGCCGCCACCACGCTGACGATGGCGAAGCGCGGGAATGGCATGTCGCACATCCCGGCCACCATCGGCAGCATCGGCCTCAGCGGGCCGATGAAGCGCCCCACCAGCAGGCTGGCGATGCCGTAGCGTTGGAAATAGCTTTCCGCCGCGCTCATCCATTCTGGATGATGCCGCAGCCCGGGCAGGCGCCGGATGTTCTGGTGGAAATGCCGGCCGAGGAAGTACGACACCAGGTCCCCCAGCAATCCGCCGAGAAGCCCCAGCAGCAAGGTCTCGCCCAAGGACAACGCGCCACTGCCGGCGAGCACTGCAATGGCGAACAGCAAGACAGTGCCCGGCACGATCAGCCCGGCGATGGCCAGGCATTCAACGCAAGCCACGACAAACACCGCCACCGCCAGCCACTGCGGGTTTACGGCCAGCCAGCCGGTAATGCTATCGAGCCATGGGCCCATAAAGACAACTCCATTGTTTATTCAAGCTGCATGCTCTTTTACTGTGGGAGCGGCAGGCGCCCTATTTCATCAGCAAAGCAAAAAATAATCCCGGCCCTCGACCTGTCCACGCCGCAGCGGGTTGCGGGTGCACCAGGGTGCGTAGGCGGCCTCGACGAAGCGGTAGGGCAGGTGTTCGTCCCGTCCCAGCGGAATGCCCAGGCGAGTGGTCTGGATCACGTTGACCGTCGGCACGCCCACGTCTTCCACCAGCAACCGTTCAGGGTCGAAACGCTTGGCGTCCCAGTCCGGCACTTTCAGGCCCAAGGCCTTGCATAGCAAGGTCTGCCCGGCACAAAGCTTTTGCGGCGAACGTGGCCGGCCTTGGGCGTCGGGGTTGTTGAGCAGCATCTGCGCCAGGCTGTCCGGGCCGCTGATGGCATCGACCCAGGGATACGCCGATTTGATCAACACCGCATTGCCCGGGCCTTGCGCGCTGAAGTTCAGCGAATCGCCGCCGCGAGCGTAGTACATATAGATGTGCCCGCCGTCCAGGAACAAAGCCCTGCGCTTTTCCGTGTAGCCCAGGGAGGCGTGGCTGCCTTTCTCGGCGAAGTAGTAGGCTTCGGTCTCGATGATTCGGGCGCTGAGCCAGAGGCCGCCCACCTTGTGGCGAATGACTTTGCCCAGCAGGTCCCGGGCGAGCTCCTGGGCGTCTCGGTCAAAAAAAGCGTGTGGCAAAGCAATGGGCACGGGACGGGATTCGGTCATGGCGATGGATGAAGTCGGGCCAAAAGTAGCGCGATGATAACAACGGAAAGCTTAATTACCGCTGAACATTCCTGGAAGCCGTCACGATTGAGGCCTGTTTTGCGCCTCCGCCGGTCACCGCTGCGAGTCCATGCTGTTAGTCGAGGGTTACGACAGCTATAATCTGCCGCTTTCCTCTTTGCCAAGACCACACAGACCATGACTGAGTCCGTTCTTGACTACATGACCCGCCTGGGTCGCGCCGCCCGCGAAGCGTCGCGCGTCATCGGCCGTGCCAGCACCGCGCAGAAAAACCGCGCCCTGCAGGCCGCCGCCAGCGCGCTGGACGCTGCTCGCGCCGAGTTGTCCGCCGCCAACGAGCTGGACCTGGCCGCTGGCCGGGCCAACGGCCTGGAACCGGCAATGCTCGAACGCCTGGCGCTGACCCCGGCGCGCATCGACGGCATGATCGTCGGTCTGCGTCAGGTCGCGGCACTGCCGGATCCGGTCGGGGCGATCCGCGACATGAGCTATCGGCCGTCGGGTATCCAGGTCGGCAAGATGCGCGTGCCCCTGGGCGTGGTCGGGATCATCTACGAGTCGCGGCCGAACGTGACCATCGACGCTGCGAGCCTGTGCCTGAAGTCCGGTAACGCGACCATCCTGCGTGGCGGTTCCGAGGCGATCCATTCCAATCGCGCCATTGCGGCGTGCATCCAGCGCGGCCTGGCCGAAGCCAACCTGCCGGCCGCCGTCGTGCAAGTGGTGGAAACCACCGATCGCGCGGCCGTCGGCGCGCTGATCACCATGCCCGAGTTCGTCGATGTCATCGTGCCGCGCGGCGGCAAGGGCTTGATCGAACGGGTCAGTCGCGACGCCCGCGTGCCGGTGATCAAGCACCTGGATGGAATTTGCCATGTCTACGTCAGCGCCCACGCCGAATTGCCGAAGGCCCAGCGCATTGCCTTCAACGCCAAGACTTACCGGTATGGCATCTGCGGCGCGATGGAAACCCTGCTGGTGGACCAGGCCGTAGCCAAGGATTTCCTGCCGTCGATGGCTGCCCAGTTCCGCGAAAAAGGCGTCGAACTGCGCGGTTGCGAACGCACGCGGGCGATCATCGAGGCCGTCGCGGCCACGGAAGAAGACTGGGACACCGAATACCTGGCGCCGATTTTGTCGATCCGCGTGGTCGTTGGCCTGGACCAGGCGATCGAGCATATCAATCGCCATGGCTCCCACCACACCGACTCCATTGTCAGCGAACACCAGGGCGAAGCCCGGCGTTTCGTGGCGGAAGTGGACTCGGCCTCGGTGATGATCAACACCCCGACCTGCTTCGCCGACGGCTTTGAATACGGATTGGGTGCCGAGATCGGCATTTCTACTGATAAGCTGCACGCCCGCGGCCCGGTGGGTCTGGAAGGCCTGACCTGCGAGAAGTACATCGTGGTCGGTGATGGCCAGTTGCGCGGACAGGAGCCGGCCTGACTTGGGCGACCTCGACCCACTGGCCTCCATGACGATGCCCGTTGTGACGGCGATCGCGCCAAAGCGCATCGGTATCCTGGGCGGTACGTTCGACCCGGTGCACATCGGCCATTTGCGCGGTGCGCTGGAAGTCGCCGACGCGCTGGCCCTCGACGAGCTGCGCCTGACACCCAGTGCCCGGCCGCCTCATCGGGATACGCCGCAGGTGTCGGCCCGGGATCGCCTGGCGATGGTCGAGTGCGCGGTGGCCGGTGTGGCGCCGTTGGTGGTGGACGCCCGCGAATTGCAGCGGGACAAACCGTCCTACACCATTGATACCCTGGAGCTGATGCGCGCCGAACTGGCCGCCGATGCCCAGGTTTTTCTGCTTCTGGGCTGGGACGCATTTTGCGGCCTGCCCACTTGGCATCGCTGGGAAGAGTTGCTCCAGCATTGCCACATCCTGGTGCTGCAACGCCCGGATGCCGACAGCGAACCGCCGGATGCCTTGCGCAACCTGCTGGCGGCGCGCTCGGTGAGCGACCCGCTGGCCCTCAAGGGGCCGAGCGGACAGATTGCATTCGTCTGGCAGACGCCGCTCGCGGTATCCGCCACCCAGATCCGTCAACTGCTGGCCAGCGGTAAGTCGGTACGTTTCCTGGTGCCCGACGCGGTCCTGGCCTACATCGATGCGCACGGTCTGTACCGTGCGTCGAACTGAACAAGGCGTGCTCCGCCGACACGAATCCACGTGTACCGAGCAGCCGAACACATGAGCAAAACGAGTTTTTTATGACTGACAAAGACCTGAACAAAGTAAAGCGCAAGGGCACCTTCAAGAGCGCCCCGCTGCCGGTAGAAGCGCACACCGGCGTGGCGCTGTCCGGCGAAGAGCTGGTCAAGGTGGCCGTGGCGGCCCTGGAAGACGTCAAGGCCCAGGACATCCAGGTGATCGACGTTCGCGAGAAGCAGAGCATCACCGACTACATGATCATCGCAACCGGTACCTCCAACCGCCAGATCGGCGCGATGCTGGACAAGGTCCGCGAAGCGGTCAAGGCCCAGGGCGTCAAGCCGCTGGGTGAAGAAGGCAAGGGCGACAGCGACTGGGTCCTGTTGGACATGGACGATGTCATCGTGCACATGATGACCGCCTCGGCGCGCCAGTTCTATGACCTGGAACGCCTGTGGGCCGGCGCCGAGCAGAGCCGCTCTGCCAGTGCCGCGCACCACAGCCCGGAAAACACCCATGAGCACTTCACCAAGCTCAACAAAGACCAGCAATAAGGGATCGCTGTGCGACTGCGCCTGATCGCCGTCGGTTCTCGCATGCCCAAGTGGGTGGAAGAAGGCTGGCATGAATATGCCAAGCGTCTTCCGTCCGAGCTGGCCCTGGAACTGGTGGAAATTCCGCTCAACACTCGCGGCAAGAACGCTGACGTGGCGCGCTTTATCCGCCAGGAAGGCGAAGCCATGCTGGCCAAGGCCGGGCCGAACGAGCGCATTGTCACCTTGGAAGTCCACGGCAAGCCCTGGAGCACCGAGCAATTGGCGGTCGAGCTCGATCGCTGGCGATTGGATTCGCGTACGGTCAACTTCATGGTCGGTGGCCCGGAAGGGCTGGCGCCGGAAGTCTGTGCGCGGGCCGATCAACGCTGGTCGTTGTCGCCCCTGACGTTGCCGCACCCGCTGGTGCGGATCCTGATCGGCGAACAGTTGTATCGTGCCTGGACAGTCTTGTCCGGGCACCCTTATCACAAGTAATCCTGCCCCCATGCCCCAGCCGATCCGCATCAAGGACCACGAAAAAGACGCCCGCCTGGTGCGAGGCCGCGTCGTGTTCGGCGCTATTGCCGTGGTCGCGCTGATCGGCGTGCTGATTGCGCGGCTGTATTTCCTCCAGGTCATCCAGTACGAGTACCACTCGACCCTGTCGGAGAGTAACCGCGTCCACGTGCAGCCGATTCCGCCGACTCGCGGACTGATTTTCGACCGCAACGGCGTGGTGGTGGCGGACAACCGGCCCAGCTTCAGCCTCAGCATGACTCGCGAGCGTTCCGGCGACTGGCAGAAAGTCCTCGACGTGATTGTCGAAGTGTTGCAATTGACGCCCGAGGATCGGGCAATCTTCGAGAAGCGCATGCGCCAGGGCCGGCGCCCCTTCGAGCCGGTGCCGATCATGTTCGAGCTGACCGAAGAGCAGATCGCGCTGATTGCCGTGAACCAGTTCCGCCTGCCCGGCGTCGAGGTGGTGGCGCAACTGGTGCGGCATTATCCCCAGGGGGCGCATTTTGCCCACTCGGTCGGCTACATGGGGCGGATCAACGAGAAAGAGCTCAAGACCCTCGATCCGGTCAACTACAGCGGCACCCACCATATCGGCAAGACCGGCATCGAGCGTTTCTACGAGGCCGAGCTGCACGGCCAGGTAGGTTACGAGGAAGTCGAGACCAACGCCCGAGGTCGCGTATTGCGCGTGCTCAAGCGCACCGACCCGATTCCCGGCAAGGACATCGTCCTGAGCCTGGACATCAAGTTGCAGGAAGCCGCTGAAGCGGCACTCGGCGGTCGGCGTGGCGCGGTGGTCGCGTTGGACCCCAACACCGGCGAAGTCCTGGCGATGGTCAGTCAGCCCAGCTTCGACCCGAACCTTTTCGTCACCGGCATCAGCTTTAAAGCCTACGCCGAGCTGCGCGATTCCATCGATCGACCGCTGTTCAACCGCGTGCTGCGCGGCCTCTATCCGCCGGGGTCGACCATCAAGCCGGCCGTGGCGATTGCCGGGTTGGATGCCGGCGTGGTCACGGCGTCGAGCCGCGTCTACGACCCCGGCTATTACCAACTGCCGAACTACGACCACAAATACCGCAACTGGAACCGCACCGGTGACGGCTACGTGGACCTGGAAACGGCGATCATGCGCTCCAACGACACCTACTTCTATGACTTGGCCCACAAGCTGGGGATCGATCGGTTGTCGTCCTACATGAACAAGTTCGGTCTCGGCCAGAAAGTGTCCCTGGACATGTTCGAAGAGTCACCGGGCCTGATGCCGTCCCGGGAGTGGAAGCGCGCTACCCGCCGCCAGGCCTGGTTCCCCGGTGAAACCCTGATCCTGGGGATCGGCCAGGGCTACATGCAGGCCACGCCGCTGCAACTGGCCCAGGCCACGGCCCTGGTCGCGAGCAAAGGCAAGTGGTATCGCCCGCACCTGGCCAAGACCATCGAAGGCCAGAAGCCGGTGGACCCGGACCCGGTGCCGGATATCATCCTGCGCAATCCGTCGGACTGGCAGAAGGTCAACATCGGCATGCAACAGGTGATGCACGGTGCCCGAGGGACGGCGCGCAAGGCTTCCATCGGCGCGCAATACCGGATTGCCGGCAAGAGCGGTACCGCCCAGGTCGTGGCGATCAAGCAGGGTGAGAAGTACGACCGCTCCAAGGTCCAGGAACGTCACCGCGACCACGCCTTGTTCGTCGGCTTTGCGCCGGCCGACGATCCGAAGATCGTCGTCTCGGTCATGGTCGAGAACGGTGAGTCCGGTTCCGGCGTCGCCGCTCCGGTGGTGCGCCAGGTCATGGACGCCTGGCTGCTGGATGAGCACGGCCAGCTCAAGCCCGAATTCGCAAGCCCGATCAGCGCGGAGGCTACGGCCCGTGAAGAATAATTTCGACCGCATCCTCTCGAGTGAAGATGTGATGCGCCGTCGCGCTACCTTGCTGCAGCGCATGCACATCGACGGCCCGTTGCTGATCCTGCTGCTGACGCTAGCGGCCGGCAGTCTCTTCGTGCTGTATTCGGCCAGTGGCAAGAACTGGGACCTGCTGGCCAAGCAGGCCACCTCGTTCGGCATCGGCCTGGTGTCGATGATCGTCATCGCCCAACTCGAGCCGCGCTTCATGGCGCGCTGGGTGCCGCTGGCCTATGTGGTCGGCGTGGGTTTGCTGGTGGTGGTGGACATCATGGGTCACAACGCCATGGGCGCCACCCGCTGGATCAACATTCCCGGGGTGATCCGTTTCCAGCCTTCGGAGTTCCTCAAGATCATCATGCCAGCGACCATCGCCTGGTACTTGGCCAAGCGCTCGTTGCCGCCGCAACTCAAGCATGTGTGTATCAGTTTGTTGCTGATCGGTATCCCGTTCATCCTCATCGTGCGCCAGCCGGACCTGGGCACTTCGCTGCTGATCCTGGCCGGCGGTGCGTTCGTGCTGTTCATGGGCGGGTTGCGCTGGCGCTGGATCCTCAGCGTGATCGCCGCCGCCGTACCGGTGTCGGTTGCCATGTGGTATTTCGTGATGCACGACTACCAGAAGCAACGCGTATTGACGTTCCTCGATCCGGAAAGCGATCCGCTGGGCACTGGCTGGAACATCATCCAGTCCAAGGCCGCCATCGGTTCCGGCGGTGTGTTCGGCAAGGGTTGGCTGATGGGCACCCAGTCGCACCTGGACTTTCTGCCGGAAAGCCACACCGACTTCATCATCGCCGTGATGGGCGAGGAGTTCGGCCTGGTGGGCATCTGCGTACTACTGCTGATCTATCTGCTATTGATCGGGCGAGGCCTGGTGATCACCGCCCAGGCCCAGACCTTGTTCGGCAAACTGCTCGCGGGCAGCCTGACTATGACGTTTTTTGTTTATGTTTTCGTCAACATCGGTATGGTCAGTGGCCTGCTGCCGGTCGTGGGGGTGCCGTTGCCATTCATTAGCTACGGAGGAACTTCGCTGGTGACGCTACTGTCAGCGTTTGGGGTTTTGATGTCGATCCATACCCACCGCAAGTGGATCGCGCAGGTTTGATTAAGGTGAAGAGTTCAATGCAAGCAATGCGTGGCTGGTCGACGCGATATGCGACGTGGGTCGGCCTGGTCGGCTTCCTGGGCGGTGCGCCACATGCCTTGGCGGGCGAATACGAAGGTTCGCCGCAAGTGGCCGAATTCGTCGGTGAAATGACCCGTGACTACGGGTTCGCCGGCGAGCAGCTGATGGGTGTATTCCGCGAGGCCGAGCGCAAGCAGTCGATCCTCGACGCGATTTCCCGGCCTGCCGAGCGCGTCAAGCAGTGGAGCGAATACCGGCCCATGTTCATCACCGAGGCGCGTATCGCCCGGGGCGTGGACTTCTGGCGCCAGCACGAGGCGGCCCTGGCCCGGGCCGAGCAGGAATACGGCGTGCCGGCCCAGGTCATCGTGTCGATCATTGGTGTCGAGACCTTTTTTGGCCGCAACACCGGCAACTTCCGGGTGATCGACGCGCTGTCGACCCTGGGCTTCGATTACCCGCCGCGCGCCGAGTTCTTCCGCAAGGAACTGCGTGAGTTCTTGCTGCTGGCGCGTGAAGAGCAGGTCGATCCGCTGACCCTCAAGGGTTCTTACGCCGGAGCCATGGGCCTGCCACAATTCATGCCCAGCAGTTTCCGCGCCTACGCGGTGGACTTCGACGGCGATGGCCACATCAATATCTGGACCAACCCGACCGATGCCATCGGCAGTGTTGCCAGCTACTTCAAGCGTCACGGCTGGGAAGCCGGCGAGCCGGTGGTCAGCCGGGCCGAGGTGCGTGGCGAGCAGGTGGACCAAGGCTTGACCGAAGGCATCGAGCCGACGAAAACCGTCGGGGAGTTGCGAGCGTTGGGCTGGTCGAGTCATGATGCGCTGCGTGATGACATGCCGGTCACCGCGATGCGCCTGGAAGGCGAGCAGGGCCCTGAATATTGGATGGGCCTGAAGAATTTCTACGCGATTACGCGTTATAACCGCAGCGTGATGTACGCCATGGCTGTATATCAACTGTCTGAAGAGCTGGTCAAAGCACGGGGCGTCAAATAATGCAGGCATTGCCTACCTATCAACCCCTGAAAGCCAGGCCCCTCAAGCTGGTGGCATTGGCGGCGTTGTCGTTGCTGATCGTCAGTTGTTCGACCAGCCGCGCACCGACCCAGAAAAACACCAACGTCGTGCGGGCGACGCCGGGCCTGGACATCAACCGGGCCCACAAGGACGGCGCGCCATGGTGGGACGTGGATGTCTCGCGCATTCCCGACGCCACGCCGACCCTGCACACCGGCCCCTACAAGGCCAACCCGTACACGGTGCTGGGCAAGACCTATTTCCCGATGGCGGAATCCAAGCGCTACGTCGCCTCGGGCACGGCTTCCTGGTACGGCACCAAGTTCCATGGCCAGAACACCGCCAATGGCGAGGTCTACGACCTCTACGGCATGAGCGCGGCCCACAAGACCCTGCCGCTGCCCAGTTACGTGCGGGTGACCAACCTGGACAACAACAAGACGGTGATCCTGCGGGTCAACGACCGTGGGCCGTTCTATTCCGACCGCATCATCGACTTGTCGTATGCGGCGGCGAAAAAGCTCGGTTACGCTGAAACCGGCACCGCCCGGGTCAAGGTCGAGGGCATCGATCCGCAGGAATGGTGGGCCCAACGCGGCCGTCCGGCGCCTTTGATGCTCAACGAGCCGAAAGTGGCGCAGAATGCCGCGCCAACCGTGACGGCTTCCACCGGTACGGTCGAGCAGTGGACGCCGCCGCCGCAGCAACACGCGGCGGCCGTGGTGCCCGTGCAGATCGATGCAAAAAAAAACGCTTCTGCAACAGCGTCTGGCCAGTATCTTCAAGTGGGCGCGTTCGCCAACCCGGACGCTGCAGAGCTGCTGAGGTCGAAGCTGAGCTCGATGGTCAGCGCGCCGGTGTTCATCAGCTCGATCGTGCGCAACCAGCAGACACTGCATCGGGTGCGCCTGGGGCCGATCGGTTCTCCGGGTGAGGTCCAGCAGGTGCAGAACAGCGTGCGCCTGGCCAATCTCGGTTCGCCGAGCCTGGTCACCGCAGAATGATTTGAATGATGGCCCGCTTGCGGTTCGAGCGGGTCAGGTTGTTGGCTCTACGAATAACAAAAGCCCGGCAAGGGTTGTGAGTGAGCAACTATAATGCGCGGCGGCCCGTTAGAAGGCTGCCTGTTCAGTATTGCCCCCGGGCAGTTTCCATTAGCGATTTCGAGAGACGGATGAACATCACCACCTTTGCCAAACGCCTTTGCCTGCTAGTCCCGCTGCTCCTCTCACCAGCCGCGTTCGCGGTCGAGATGATGCCGGCGCCCCCTCAATTGGCCGCCAAATCCTTTGTGCTCATGGATGCCAGCAGCGGCGAGGTGCTGGTAGAGAACAACGGTGACCAGCGTCTGCCACCGGCCAGCCTGACCAAGCTGATGACCGCCTATATCGCCACGCTGGAAATCCGTCGTGGCCAGATCGGCGAAAACGATCCGGTGACCGTCAGCGAAAACGCCTGGCGTACCGGCGGTTCGCGGATGTTCATCAAGGTCGGTTCGCAAGTGACCGTCAGCGACCTGCTGCACGGCATCATCATCCAGTCCGGTAACGACGCCAGCGTCGCCTTGGCCGAACACATTGCCGGCAGCGAAGACGCGTTCGCCGACATGATGAACAAGACCGTCGCCGACCTGGGCATGACCAACAGCCACTTCATGAACCCCACCGGCCTGCCGAACCCGGAGCACTATTCGTCGGCTCACGACATGGCGACCCTGGCCCGGGCAATCATTCATGAAGACCCGGCGCACTACGCCATCTACTCCCAGAAGGAATTCTTCTGGAACGGCATCAAGCAACCCAACCGCAATCTGCTGCTGTGGCGCGACAAGACAGTCGACGGCCTGAAGACCGGCCACACCGAGGAAGCCGGCTATTGCATGGTGTCGTCGGCTGTTCGTGACGGCATGCGCCTGATTGCCGTGGTCTTCGGCACCAACAGCGAAGTGGCCCGCGCCGCCGAGACCCAGAAGCTGCTGACCTACGGTTTCCGCTTCTTCGAAACCCAGACCTTCTACCAGAAGGGCACCGAACTGGCCCAGGCCCAGGTCTGGAAAGGCTCGACCAACCAGGTCAAGGCCGGCCTGGCCCAAGACCTGACCATGACCTTGCCTAAAGGCCAGCTCAAGAAGCTCGCCGCCAGCATGACCATGAACCCGCAACTGACCGCGCCGATCGCCAAGGGCGACGTGATCGGTAAAGTCGAAGTCAAACTGGACGACAAAGTGGTGCACAGCGCCGACCTGATCGCGCTGGACGCGGTCGAGGAAGGTGGTATTTTCCGCCGCATGTGGGATAGCATCCGTCTATTCTTCTACGGCTTGTTCAACTGATTTCAAGTGTTGACCTGCATGGCCCCGTTCCTTTGCGGCACGGGGCCATGTTCGTTACCACGACTTGCGAGGCCGTTACGCCATGACAGATTCCGAAGTAAAGGCGCCAAAGATCGAATTTCCTTGCGAGGACTACCCGATCAAAGTTATCGGCGACACAGGTGTGGGCTTCAAGGACAAGATCATCGCGATCCTTGAAAAACACGCCACCGTTGACCACAAGACCCTGGCCGAGCGCCAGAGCACCAACGGCAAGTACACGACCATCCAGTTGCACATCATTGCCACCGGCCAGGAACAGCTCTACGACATCAACAGCGATCTGCGAGCGACCGGTTTCGTGCACATGGTGTTGTGATGGCTGGCACGCTGGGCTTTCGCGAGCTGGGCACGATGGCTTACGAGCCGGTCTGGCATGCCATGCAACGCTTCACGAACGAACGCGGTACTACCGCCGACGATGAAGTCTGGCTGGTGGAGCACCCGCCGGTGTTTACCCAGGGCCAGGCCGGCAAGGCCGAGCATCTGTTATTGCCTGGCGACATCCCGGTGGTGAAGGTCGACCGGGGAGGGCAGGTGACTTACCATGGGCCCGGACAACTGGTTGCCTACCTGCTGCTGGATGTGCGCAAGCTGGGATTCGGCGTGCGTGAGCTGGTCACCCGCATGGAAACATGCCTGATCGAACTGCTCGCCAGCTACGGGGTAGGCGCGGCGGCCAAGCCCGATGCGCCGGGCGTTTACGTCGATGGGGCGAAAATTGCCTCCCTTGGGCTACGTATCCGCCATGGCTGTTCATTTCACGGCCTGGCGCTGAACGTGGACATGAATCTTGAGCCGTTTCGACGGATTAATCCCTGTGGCTACGCAGGGCTGGCGATGACCCAGCTGCGCGATCACACAGGATCGATTGAATTTGCCGAGGTAAGTGCCCGGCTGCGCGCGCAGCTCGTCAAACACCTCGACTATGCTGAGCAGACGACCCTCACGGGCGGAATCGACTGATATGACTACTGATGCAGTGCAAACCATGATCCCGACGCTGGACGTCACCGAACGTCCGGCCCCGCGTGCCAAGGTAGAGGCCGGCGTCAAGCTGCGCGGCGCCGAGAAGGTTGCACGCATCCCGGTCAAGATCATCCCGACCACCGAACTGCCGAAGAAACCCGACTGGATCCGCGTGCGCATCCCGGTTTCCCCGGAAGTCGACCGCATCAAGGCGCTGCTGCGCAAGCACAAGCTGCACAGCGTCTGCGAAGAAGCCTCCTGCCCGAACCTGGGCGAATGCTTCTCCGGCGGCACTGCCACGTTCATGATCATGGGCGACATCTGCACCCGTCGCTGCCCGTTCTGCGACGTCGGCCACGGCCGTCCGAAGCCATTGGACGCCAACGAGCCGCAAAGCCTGGCCATCGCCATCGCCGACCTGAAGCTCAAGTACGTGGTCATCACCTCGGTGGATCGCGACGACCTGCGTGACGGTGGTGCCCAGCACTTCGCCGACTGCATCCGCGAGATCCGCAAGCTGTCGCCGAACGTGCAGCTGGAAACCCTGGTGCCCGATTACCGTGGCCGCATGGACATCGCCCTGGAAATCACCGCCGCCGAGCCGCCGGATGTGTTCAACCACAACCTGGAAACCGTGCCACGCCTGTACAAGGCCGCGCGTCCGGGTTCGGACTACCAGTGGTCGTTGACCTTGCTCCAGCGTTTCAAGCAGATGATGCCGCACATTCCGACCAAGTCCGGCTTGATGCTGGGCTTGGGTGAGACCGATGAGGAAGTCATCGAGGTCATGAAGCGCATGCGTGAACATGACATCGACATGCTGACCTTGGGCCAATATCTGCAGCCTTCCCGTAGTCACTTGCCGGTGCAGCGGTTTGTGCACCCGGATACCTTTGCTTGGTTTGCAGAGGAGGGGTACAAGATGGGGTTCAAGAACGTGGCTTCGGGGCCGTTGGTGCGGTCTTCGTATCATGCTGATGAGCAGGCTAAGTTGGTCAAGGCTGAGTTGCTCGGGTCCTGATTTTTTAGCGTTGGTTTTTGGGGTGGTGTGTATATCCGTTTCTTCGGTAACGGCTACTTTTGGTTCCGCCCTTACGGCGGGTCACTTTTGAAAAGCGCAAAAGTAACCAAAACGCTCTTGCCCCACCACTCGGTGCCTCGCCTAGGCTCGGCATGCCCTCACTCCGGCATTGCTCCGTGGGCCCGCCGCGAAGGGCCATCCATGGCCCAG
>NZ_JQGJ02000025.1 GCF_000802155.2 Pseudomonas frederiksbergensis | reverse complement strand
GCCTCGACATAAAAAGGCGCCTTTCGGGGCGCCTTTTTATGAGTCATGCATCGCTTTTGCGGCAAGTGAAACCTGTGGCAAGGGAGCTTGCTCCCTCGCCACGGGGTGTGTAGTCATCTCACTATCGTGCAGGGCTTAGAACTTGTAACCCAACCCCACCATATAGACGAACGGATCAACATCGACATCCACCTTGGCGCGGGTACCGGCGGCCACGGCGTTGTTGTCGACATAGGCCGTGGTGTCGATGTCGATGTAGCGGATCTGGCCGTTGATCATGATGTTGTCGGTCAGCATGTAGTCGGCGCCGACTTGCCACGCCATGCCCCAGCTGTTCTTCGCGCGGAAGTTGCTGAAACCGTTGGCGCTGGCTTCACTGCCGACATGCTCGTCATAGATCCAGGTGTAGTTGATGCCCGCGCCGACATAAGGCTGGAAAGCCGATTTGGCGTCGAGCGGGTAGTAGACCACGCTCAGGGTTGGCGGCAGGTGCTTGAGGGTGCCGAGCTTGTTGTTCGCGGCGCCGAGGGCGGTGCCTTTGATTTTTACGTCATGCTCGAACGGCGAGGCCGCCAGCAGCTCGATCCCCCAGTTGTTGGTGAGCATGTAGGCGAAGTTCAGGCCCAGCTGGGTGTCGCTGCTCATGGTCGCCTTGCCGCCCAGGTCGGCGCCGGCCAGTGGGCCACGGTCGACCTTGACGCTGGAACTGTCGGCGTCCGGGTTGACGGTGATGGCGCCAGCGCGAACGATGATGTCGCCAGCTGTGTGGGCCTGGGCGAGTGGGGCGGCGAGTGCGAGCGCGATAAGGGAAGCGCTGAGCAAGGACTTGTTCATAGGGGCTCCAGAGGGCATCGAAAATTGATGTCCCATGGTACGAAGCCGTCTGGTCCGGTCTTTTGACTCAGCTCAATGAGTCAGGGGGTGTTTAATTGACTCAGCTCAATGAAATGATGATGAGCAAACCTTGAGGGGCCCTTCGCGAGCAAGCTATCTAACAGGCAATACCTAATAGCCGGATTCACTCCGGCAGTTCATACACATAAATCTTCTGCGCCTCCATCTGATACCCGGCATCGGCCAGTTCACTGGTGGACGGCCTGACCTGCATCGGCCCTTCGACCCAGTACGGTTGGTACAGCTCGTCGAGCTTGACCCCGAGTTCGCTTTTTACATGCACGATCTGGTTCGACGGCGGTGGCGGCACATGGATGCAGGCGCCGAAATACGGCACCAGCAGGAAATCCGTGGTGCGGCCTTCCTCGCTGACTTCCAGCGGCACGATATAACCGGGCAAGCGAATCTGCTGGCCGTCGAGGGCCTTGACCACCGGGGCGTTGGGCATGTCCTGCTTGGCCGCAGGGGCGGATTCTGCGGCCAGGGCATCGCTCATCTTCGACAGGTCGTGCAGTGGCGTCATGTTCGGCACTTCCGGCGGCGCGTCCGGCGGGATCATTTCCGACCAGGCCAGGTCCCTCGGCTCGGCGGCCCACAGCGGCAGGGCGACCATCATCAGCAGTGCAAGCAGGGCGCGGGGCATCTTCAAGGTCCTCATAGACGGATCGACAGGCCGTCGGCCAACGATTGGCGATAGGCGCGCCAGGCCGGCACGCTGCCCATCAGCAGGGCGGCGACCAGAATGCCAGCCAGCAGCGTCCATTCATATTCGCTTGGCCAGCCCAGCGGCAAATACAAGCCATAGGCGGACTGCACATACCCCTGTGCGGCGGCGATGCCGATGTACAGCAAGGCCAGCCCGGCGGTGACGCCGGCCAGCGCCAGGGCGAAAGCTTCAAGCACCAGCAGGCTTGCGATATGCCACGGCCGCGCGCCCACCGAACGCAGGATCGCCATCTCTCGGCGGCGTTCGTTGAGGCTGGTGAGAATGGCCGTGAGCATGCCGATCAATCCGGTCAACACGACGAACAGCGAAATCACGAACAAGGCTTTCTCCGCCGTGCCCATCAGGCTCCACAGTTCCTGCAGCGCCACCCCCGGCAGGATCGCCAGCAGCGGCTCGCCACGGAACTCGTTGATCTCGCGTTGCAAGGCGAAGGTCGAGATCTTGCTGTTGAGGCCAAGCATGAACGCGGTGATCGCTTTCGGCGTAAGGTCCATGTTGCGCGCCTGGTCAGCGCTGATACGGCCGTTGCCCTGGGCCGGCACACCATTCTTCCAATCGATATGGATGGCTTCCATGCCGCCGAGGCTGATGTGCAACGTGCGGTCCACCGGCGTGCCGGTGCGCTTGAGAATCCCGACCACGGTAAAAGGCTTGTCGTCATGCTTGACCAGGCTGATCGCTGCCACGCCGTGGGCCAGCACCAGCTTTTCCCCCAGCTTGTAATGCAGCGCCTCGGCCACTTCCGCGCCAAGCACCACTTCGAACGGATCGGTGGCGAACGCCCGGCCATCGGCCAATTCCAGATGTTGCTGGCGGCCGTACTGGTAATGCTCGAAATAGGCTTCGGTGGTGCCCATCACCCGATAACCACGATGGGAATCGCCGAGGGACATGGGAATCGCCCATTTCACTTTCGGGTTGTTGGCGAACTGCTCGAAGCTGTCCCAGCGAATGTTGTTGGTCGCGTTGCCGATGCGAAACACCGAGTACAGCAGCAGGTTCACGGAACCGGAGCGGGCGCCGACGATCAGGTCGGTGCCGCTGATGGTACTGGCGAAACTGGCCCGCGCTTCGGTGCGCACCCGTTCTACCGCCAGCAGCAGGCAGACCGACAGCGCGATGGCAAACGCGGTGAGGATGGCGGTAAAGCGGCGGTTCGCCAGGCTGGCCATGGCTAGACGGAACAAATACATCTCAGACCTCGAGGTGCGTGGCGGCGCGATTGAGATCGGCCAGCGAGAGGTGGCGGTCGAACAGTGGGGCCAGGCTCTGGTCATGACTGACGAACAACAGGCTCGACCCGGCTTCGCGACATTCGGCGAACAACAGCCGCAAGAAGTTTTCCCGGGCGTCGTGGTCCAGCGCCGAGGTGGGTTCGTCGGCGATGACCAGTTCCGGTTGGCCGATCAAGGCGCGGGCGGCGGCGACCCGTTGTTGCTGGCCGATGGACAATGCATCGGCGCGACGCTCCAACAGGCTTGGATCGGTCAGGCCGAGGTGGGCCAGCAGCGTGGCCGCGGCTTGATCGACACTGCCGTGGCGCTGGATGGCCCGTTGCGCGCGCAGTTTGGAGAAATGGCAGGGCAGTTCGACGTTTTCGCGCACCGAGAGAAACGGCAGCAGGTTGAACTGCTGGAAGATGTAGCCGGTGTGGTCCACGCGAAAACGGTCGCGGCTGCCCGCGCCCAATTCGGTGAGCTCCTGGCCAAGCAGGCGAATGCTGCCGCGATCCGGCGTTTGCACCCCACCTAGAAGCCCCAGCAAGGTGGTCTTGCCGCTGCCGCTCGGCCCCTTGAGGAACAAGGTTTCCCCGGCCTCCAGGCGAAACGCCGGGATATCCAGCAGTGGCGGATGGCCGGGCCAGCTGAAGCCCAGGTCGGCCAATTCGATGAGTGCTTGGGTCATAGCGCCGATTTTTCAGGTTAACGGGAATTCCTGTGGGAGCGAGCAGGCCCGCTCCCACATTTGGGTCTTGCGCAGAATCAGAATTTCAGGGCTGGCGCCTTGGCCGTCACTTCCACGCCTTGCTGGCCACTCGGGCTGATCAGTTGTACCTGAATTTTCTGGGTGGCTGGGAAGGTTTTGAACAGAGTCGCCAGATCCAGGTTCTTCAGTGCACCCGGGGCGGCGCAGGTGAGTTGGTAGTGGGCATGGATCTCGCTGTGCTCGCCGTTGTGCTCGTCGCCATCGGCGTCTTCGTCATGGTCGTGATCGTGGTCCGGTTCATCACCAAACAACGGGCTTTCCAGCTCTTGCTGCGCCACGGTGCATTTGGCAGCGGCGGGCAGATTGAACAACGCCAGGGGCTTTTCAAGCTGCGCCCGTACGGCAGCGACCTTGGCCTTGTCGGCATCGCTGGTGGCGGCGTGTTCGAAGCCCACCAGGTTCATCGCCGGGCTTTGCAGCTCCAGTTCCAGGGTCTGGGCGTCCAGTGCCGCGTTCAACCGGGCGACGCCGTGTTCATGGGCGCCCAGGCTGCCGTGCTCGTGATCATGATCGTGGTCATGCTCCGCCGCCGCATGGGCGACAGCCAACGGTAGCAGGGCGAACGGCAAGGCAAGCAGCAAACGACGCATGACGAATCTCCGGAAAGGTTATGTAATCTTATAACGAAAACGCGGAGAGTTTGACCGTCTGCTTGGCGTCGCGCAAGGCCCATGGGAGCATGGGCAGATGAAATCTTCAGGAGCACGCTGATGTTGCGGATACGCGGGACGGTCGGTGAGTGGCCGGTGGACTTGACGATCGAGATGGATGAAGGCGACTGGGCGCAGCTCGGCGCACAGTTGCAAGTCGCCAAAACAGAGGGGGCGACGACGGCTCCCGCCAAATCGACGAATCAGGACGACGCCCAGTGGCAGATCGCCCGGGAGCTGCTGCGCAAGGCCGGGCAGTTGAGCGGCCCGGACTTGCTGGAACAACTCGAAGGCCTGACCGGTAGCGCCTCGTCAGGCAAGCGCCTGTTGGTGCGCCTGCGCCATAGCGCCGAGGTCAAGGTATTGAGCGGCGGGGATACGCCGCTCTACAGCTGGGTCGGTCAGTAAAGCGCGGCGAACAGCTTGCGACGGTAGGTCGTCACCAGCGGATGGTCGTTGCCCAGCAGTTCGAACACTTGCAGCAGCGTCTTGTGGGGCAGGCCTTCGCTGTAGCTGCGATTGCGGATGAACAGCTTGAGCAGCGCCTCGAGCGCCGGTTCGTACTGCTGGCGCGCCAGTTGCTGGATCGCCAGTTGGTACACCGCCTCATTGTCCTGTGGATCTTTCGCCAGACGCGCCTTGAGGTCGGCGGCGTCCGGTAGATCCTTGGCCAGGCCGAGGAACTGGATCTGCGCCTTGGCGCCGGCCAGCGCGGCCTTGTGTTCATCGCTTTTCACCGCGTCGAGCACCGTCTGCGCCTCGCCCAGCTCGCCGCGCTCGGTCAGGCAACGCGCATAGAGAATCAGCGCCTTGGCGTTGGTGTTGTCTTCGCCCAGCAGCACCGTTAGCACGGCCTCGGCGTCGGCGAAACGGCCGTCATCGAACAGCGCCTGGGCCTGTTCGAACGGATCGGCGGCGGCGGGAGGCGGCATCTGCACATGGGGTTCGAGCATCGCCCGCACCGCGGATTCCGGCTGGGCCCCGGCAAAACCGTCGACCGGCTGACCATCCTTGAACAGCACCACCGTCGGCAGGCTGCGAATGCCGAAGCGGGCAACGATGTCTTGCTCGATGTCGCAGTTGACCTTGGCCAGCAGCAGTTCACCCCGATAACTCTCGGCGATGCCTTGCAACATTGGCATCAGCGCCTTGCAGGGCGCGCACCACTCGGCCCAGAAGTCCACCAGCACCGGTTTGTGGAAAGAGTTGGCGATCACCGACTGGTCGAAATCGGCCGTGGTGGCGTCGAAGATGTAAGGCGTGTCCTGGGTCATGGGGAGTCTCGTAGAACGCTTGAATGGGGCAACTATACGGCTTGGTGGGGGGTGGCCGAAAGTCAGGGCTTGCGGCGCATGGTAGGCTGCGTTCGCGAGCCGGCGCGTGAGGCTTTTAGCCACGCCGCGCGTGGTACAGGCTTACATGCCGAAACTCCTCCGGCTCGGCCAGGTCCGGCAGGGTCATGGCCTCGAGCATTTCGATGCGCCGATACAGCGGATGCTGGAAATCCCGCACCCGGGAGTCGGCCACCAGCGCTTCACGGCCACGGCTGAGGAATTGATCGAGCAGCGGCAGGTTGGCCCGGTCATAAAGCACATCGGCAACCAGGATCAGATCGAAGCGATCTGCCTCGGCGAAAAAATCCGTCGAATAGCTCAACGTTACGCCATTAAGCAATGCATTCGCCTGGCACGCGGCAATCGCCAGCGGATCCAGATCGCAAGCCACCACTTCCAGCGCCCCTGCCTTGATCGCCGCGATCCCCGCCACGCCGGAGCCGGCGCCGAAGTCCAGCACTCGCTTGCCCTCGACCCACTGTGGCTGTTCGACCAGGTAACGGGCCATCGCCAGGCCGCTGGCCCAGCAAAAACTCCAATAGGGCGGCTCGTGGAGGATGCGTCGGGTTTCCTCCGGGCTGAAGGCGCGGTCCATGTTGTCGCCGTCGATCAGCCACAACTTCAGGTCAGTGCCGGGCAACGGACATGTCACCAGGCGCGCATCACCAAGCAACTCGCCCAACGCATCCTGCAGGTGCTGCGGTGCCTTCATGGGGCTTTGACAAATTGCAGGTCGCCCAGCGCCTGGGTGGTCGGCTGTGCAATGCGTTGTTCCGGCAAGTGCAGGATCAGTTGCCCCGACTGGCTGGCGCGGCCGCGCAGTTCCACACGGGCGCCGACCGGGAACGCTTCGGGGTTGAAGCGCAGGTGGAAGGGCAGGGCACGGTTGTTGCCGATCAGGCTGGAACTGGCGAGCAGTTGCTGCGGACGATCCTTGTCATCGATCACCAACAGCGCCAGCTCGACCTCGGCCCCGGCCGGAACGCCTTGCAACGTGCCGCTCAACTCGCGTTGGTGCGCCGGCAGCGGGCCCAGCTCCGTGGCCTGCCGAGCCTTTTCCTGGGCCTGCTTCGGCGCGGGCGCCGGGGCTGGCGGGGTGGGCTTGGGGGCGTCGCTGCTGCACGCCATCAGCAGGCTGAAAAGACTGAGCAAAACAATGGATCGTAGCGGCATGGGTAGCTCCAGCAAGGTGAATTCCATGGATCTGGCGATAAGCCCGTCTGTATACCGTAAACCCTATGGCTTGTCTTGCCAGTGGGATGCGCTACCATGGCCCTCCCTTTTTTTGTTGCCTGCCACCATGCACTGTCCCTTCTGCGGTGCCAACGACACCAAAGTCATCGATTCGCGACTGGTCGCCGAGGGCGAACAAGTCCGCCGCCGCCGCGAATGCCTGGCCTGCGGCGAGCGCTTCACGACGTTCGAGACCGCTGAACTGGTGTTGCCGCGCCTGATCAAGACCGACGGCAGTCGCCAGCCGTTCGATGAAGAAAAACTGCGCGCCGGCATGCAGCGCGCCCTGGAAAAACGCCCGGTGAGCGTCGAGCGCCTGGAAGCGGCGCTGGTGCACATCAAGCACAAGCTGCGGGCCACCGGTGAACGCGAGGTCAAGTCCCTCGTCGTCGGCGAGCTGGTGATGGCCGAGTTGCAAAAGCTCGATGAAGTGGCCTACATCCGCTTCGCCTCGGTATACCGGCGCTTTCAGGATCTCAACGAGTTCCGCGAGGAAATCGACCGCCTGGCCCGCGAGCCGGTAAAAGAATGACCGCCTCGGCGCAGCAGGCCATCCTCGACGCCCACTACATGGCTCGCGCCCTGGAGTTGGCGCGGCGCGGTCACTACACCACCCACCCCAATCCCCGGGTCGGTTGCGTGATCGTGCGGGACGGCGAGGTCGTCGGCGAAGGCTGGCACATCCGCGCCGGCGAGCCCCACGCCGAAGTCCATGCCCTGCGCGCCGCCGGCGACAATGCCCGGGGCGCCACGGCCTACGTGACCCTCGAACCGTGCAGCCACCATGGGCGTACGCCGCCGTGCGCCGATGCGTTGGTCAATGCCGGCGTGGCGCGGGTGGTGGCCGCGATGCAGGACCCCAATCCCGAAGTCGCCGGGCGCGGCTTGCAGCGGTTGGCCCAGGCCGGCATCGCCACCGAAAGCGGTGTGCTGGAAGGCGAAGCGCGCAAGCTCAACGAAGGTTTTCTCAAGCGCATGGAGCACGGCCTGCCGTTCGTGCGGGTCAAGCTCGCCATGAGCCTCGATGGCCGCACCGCCATGGAAAGCGGTGAGAGCCAATGGATCACCGGCCCCGCCGCACGCGCGGCAGTCCAGCGCCTGCGCGCCCAGGCCAGCGTGGTGCTGACCGGCGCCGATACGGTGCTGGCGGACAACGCCCGGCTGACCGTGCGCGCCGATGAGTTGGGGCTCGATGCCGAGCAGACCGCGTTGGTCATGAGCCGTCCGCCATTGCGGGTGCTGGTGGACGGGCGCCTGCGGGTGCCGCTGGATGCGCCGTTCTTCAAGGCCGGCCCGGCGCTCGTCGCTACTTGCATGGCGGTGGAAGAACAGTACGCCAACGGTCCCGAATGCATGATCGTGGCGGATGAAGACGGTCAGGTCGATCTGCGGCGCCTGTTGGTTGAATTGGCGGCCCGAGGCGTGAACGAAGTGCTGGTGGAGGCCGGCCCGCGCCTGGCGGGAGCCTTTGCCCGGCAAGGCCTGGTGGATGAGTTCCAGATCTTTGTTGCCGGCAAGTTCCTCGGCTCTTCAGCGCGACCGCTGCTGGACTGGCCACTGGCGCACATGAAGGACGCGCCACAGCTGAAAATCATCGACATTCGCGCCGTGGGCGATGACTGGCGAGTCATTGCCGTCCCCGTTGCGCTGGCGAGCGTATAATTTCCGGCTTTCGCTCAAGCGGCGGCCCGTTCTCGAGGAGGACTCCATGTTTACCGGCATCATCGAATCCATCGGCAGCATTCGCGCACTCACCCCCAAGGGTGGGGATGTGCGGGTCCATGTCGAAACCGGCAAGCTCGACCTGAGCGACGTCAAGTTGGGCGACAGCATCGCCGTGAATGGCGTCTGCCTGACCGCCGTCGAGCTGCCGGGCAACGGTTTCCTGGCGGATGTCAGCCGCGAAACCCTCGACTGCACCGCGATGAACGACCTCAAGAGTGGCAGCCCGGTCAACCTGGAAAAAGCCCTCACGCCCACTACGCGCCTGGGCGGGCACCTGGTCAGCGGCCACGTCGACGGTGTCGGTGAAGTGGTCTCGCGTACCGATAATGCCCGGGCCGTCGAGTTTCGCATTCGCGCCCCGAAAGAACTTGCCAAATACATCGCCCATAAAGGCTCGATCACCGTCGACGGCACCAGCCTGACGGTCAACGCGGTGGATGGCGCCGAGTTCATGCTGACGATCATTCCGCACACGCTGAGCGAAACCATCATGGCTTCGTACCGGCCAGGTCGCCGGGTCAACCTGGAAGTCGACCTGCTGGCCCGTTACCTGGAGCGCCTGTTGTTGGGCGATAAGGCCGCAGAGCCTGGCTCCCCACAAAAGCCGGGTAACATCACTGAAAGTTTTCTGGCCGCCAATGGCTACCTCAAATCCTGACGCAAGGGGGTGCCGCGTGGCGCTCAATAACATCGAAGAACTGGTTGAAGACATCCGCCAAGGCAAGATGGTCATCCTCATGGATGACGAAGACCGCGAGAATGAAGGCGACCTGATCATGGCCGCCGAATGCTGCAAGGCCGAACACATCAATTTCATGGCCAAGCACGCCCGCGGGCTGATCTGCATGCCGATGACCCGCGAGCGCTGCGAGCTGCTGAAGCTGCCGCTGATGGCGCCGCGCAACGGCTCGGGCTTCGGCACCAAGTTCACCGTGTCGATTGAGGCTGCCGAGGGCGTGACCACCGGTATCTCCGCCGCTGACCGCGCGCGCACCGTGCAAGCTGCTGCGGCCGCCGACGCCAAGGCCGAAGACATCGTCAGCCCCGGCCACATCTTCCCGCTGATGGCCCAGGCCGGCGGCACCCTGGCCCGCGCCGGCCACACCGAAGCGGCGTGCGACCTGGCGCGCATGGCCGGTTTCGAGCCCGCCGGGGTCATCTGCGAGGTGATGAACGACGACGGCACCATGTCCCGTCGCGCCGAGCTGGAAGCTTTCGCTGCCGAACACGACATCAAGATCGGCACCATCGCCGACCTGATCCACTACCGGATGATCCACGAACGTACCGTTCAGCGGATTGCCGAGCAACCGCTGGACAGCGAGCTGGGCCAGTTCAACCTGGTGACCTACCGTGATTCGGTGGAAGGCGACGTGCACATGGCGCTGACCCTGGGCACTGTTTGCGCTGAAGAACCGACCCTGGTTCGCGTGCATAACATGGACCCGCTGCGCGACCTGCTGATGGTCAAGCAGCCGGGCCGCTGGAGCCTGCGCGCCGCCATGGCCGCGGTGGCCGAGGCTGGCAGCGGCGTGGTGCTGCTGCTCGGACACCCGCTCGATGGCGACGTGCTGCTGGCGCATATCCGCGAAACCACCGAGCAACAACCGGTGAAAAAACCGACCACCTACAGCATTGTCGGTGCCGGTTCGCAGATCCTGCGTGACCTGGGCGTACGCAAGATGCGCCTGATGAGCGCGCCGATGAAGTTCAATGCGATATCCGGTTTCGATCTGGAAGTTGTAGAATACGTGCCCTCCGAATAATGGCCCGTGATTTCGGCATTATCGTTAAGGCTTGTTAGATCCATCTGTGGCGAGGGAGCTTGCTCCCGCTGGGCTGCGTAGCGGCCCCATTGTGGGGGTTGCACACCCAAGCGGGAGCAAGCTCCCTCGCCACAGAAGGTGTGCAAGTGAACGAGATGACGGGATCCACAGCCCTGTATTCGTGGCTAATATCATTGAGGAGCGCGTATAGAACGTGCTCCGGCTCTTTAAGAGATCTGACGAATGACCCTGAAGACCATCGAAGGTACCTTCATCGCCCCCAAGGGCCGCTACGCGCTGGTAGTCGGCCGTTTCAACAGCTTTGTGGTTGAAAGCCTGGTCGACGGCGCGGTCGATGCCCTGGTTCGCCATGGCGTGAGCGAAGGCGACATCACCATCATCCGTGCGCCTGGCGCCTTCGAAATTCCGCTGGTTGCGCAAAAAGTCGCGCAAAAGGGCGAGTTTGCGGCGATCATCGCCTTGGGCGCGGTCATTCGTGGCGGTACTCCGCACTTCGAATACGTAGCTGGCGAATGCACCAAGGGCCTGGCCCAAGTGTCCATGGAATTCGGCGTGCCGGTTGCCTTCGGCGTACTGACCGTCGATTCCATCGAGCAAGCCATCGAACGTTCCGGCACCAAGGCCGGTAACAAAGGTGCCGAAGCTGCCCTGTCCGCCCTGGAAATGGTCAGCCTGCTGGCACAGTTGGAGGCCAAGTGATTAGCGACGAAAGTGATCGTTTCAACCCGCGCGATCCAAAGCCCGCGGACGCCGGCAAGCCTTCGAAGAGCGTCAAGCGCCGCGAAGCGCGTCAGCTGGCGACCCAGGCCCTGTACCAATGGCACATGGCCAAGCAATCGCTGAACGAGATCGAAGCGCAGTTTCGGGTCGATAACGATTTCAGTGATGTCGATGGCGCGTACTTCCGCGAAATCCTGCACGGCGTCCCGGCCCACAAGACCGAAATCGACAACGCCCTGGCACCTTGCCTGGACCTGACCATCGATGAGCTGGATCCGGTCGAGCTGGCGGTGTTGCGCCTGTCCACCTGGGAACTGATGCAGCGTGTCGACGTACCGTACCGCGTGGTGATCAACGAAGGGATCGAGTTGGCGAAAGTCTTCGGTTCCACCGATGGTCACAAGTTCGTCAACGGTGTGCTCGACAAGCTCGCCCCGCGCCTGCGTGAAGCTGAAGTGAAGGCGTTCAAGCGCTGACTGGCGCTTGTAACGACTGACTATGGGCGAGT
Source organism: Pseudomonas frederiksbergensis (assembly GCF_000802155.2). Taxonomy (GTDB): domain Bacteria; phylum Pseudomonadota; class Gammaproteobacteria; order Pseudomonadales; family Pseudomonadaceae; genus Aquipseudomonas; species Aquipseudomonas frederiksbergensis_A. Next base: position 41,137 of record NZ_JQGJ02000025.1, on the reverse strand, counting down.
TTGAGCTGATCCGTAACTACTTCGCTGCCGCGCCTTGCGCGCAGGGCGGCGAGGGCGTTGCGCTCGGGATCGGTGATGACTGCGCCTTGCTGGCCGTTCCTCCCGGGGAACAGCTGGCGGTGTCCACCGACACGCTGGTCGCCGGTGTGCATTTCCCGGATCCCTGCGATCCGTTCCTGCTCGGCCAGCGCTCGCTGGCCGTGGCGGTCAGTGACTTGGCCGCCATGGGTGCCAGCCCTTTCGCCTTTACCCTTGCCCTGACCCTGCCGACGGTAACCGCCGATTGGCTACAGGCGTATGCCCACGGGTTGAGCGAGATGGCCCGGGCATGCGGCGTGGCGTTGGTGGGGGGCGATACCACCCGGGGCCCGCTGAGCCTGACCTTGACCGTGTTCGGCCACGTGCCGTGCGGCCAGGCCTTGACCCGCAGCGGCGCGCAGCCCGGCGATCTGCTCTGTGTCGGCGGTGAACTGGGTAATGCCGCAGGTGCGTTACCGCTGGTGCTCGGCCAGCGCAGCGCCGAACCTGCGGTGGCCGAGCCGTTGTTGGCGCATTACTGGTCACCGCGACCGCAAATCGGCCTCGGCTTGGCACTGCGGGGCAAGGCCAGCGCGGCGATGGACATTTCCGATGGCCTGCTGGCGGATTGTGGGCATATTGCCCTGGCGTCCGGCGTCGCGTTGAGGGTTGAACGTGACCGGCTGCCGTTGTCCAACGCTCTGCTGGCGTTGCTTGGCGAGTCTGACGCGCAACACGCCGCCCTGAGCGGCGGGGACGACTACGTATTGCTGTTCACCGTGCCGTCGGTCCGATTGTCGGCGCTTCTGGCCGAAGGCTGGCCGATCCATGTGGTCGGCAATGTCACGGCGGGGCAGGGCGTCATGCTGGTCGACAGCCTTGGACGCGACATCACCCCGCAGATACGGGGCTATCAACATTTTCGGGAGACACCGTGACAGATCATCCCAACCAGGTTCCGGCGGAATTCGTTCCGCCCTCGGTCTGGCGCAATCCCTGGCATTTTTTGGCGTTTGGCTTCGGTTCGGGCACCTTGCCCAAGGCTCCGGGCACCTGGGGCTCACTGGTTGCGCTACCCTTTATACCGTTGTGGCAGATGTTACCGGATTGGGGCTACTGGCTGATGCTGGGCATCACCATGCTGTTTGGCTTCTGGCTGTGCGGCAAAGTGGCGGATGACCTGCGGGTCCATGACCATGAAGGTATCGTCTGGGACGAAATGGTCGGCATGTGGATCACCTTGTGGCTGGTGCCTGAAGGCTGGCACTGGTTGTTGATGGGTTTCCTGGTGTTCCGCTTCTTCGATATCCTCAAGCCATGGCCGATCCGCTGGATCGACCGGAAGGTACACGGGGGTGTCGGCATCATGCTCGACGACGTGCTGGCCGGCGTTTTTGCCTGGCTTGCAATGCAAGGGTTGGTGTGGTGTTTCACCTGAGGGAACCAGGCATGGGCGTAAGCCGCGCATTTTTGCTATTGCTGTGTATCGGAGTGTTGTTCGGCGTGCGTGTGGCCGAGTCTGCGCCGCTGCCCGGCAAGATTCGCGCCGCCAGTGAAGAATGGGCCGATTACACCCAGGCCGACGGGCAGGGCATGGCGTGGGACATACTGCGTGAAGTGTTCGAGCCCGAGGGCGTCCAGCTGGAAACCCGTAGCGTGCCCTATACCCGTTCGATCGGGTTGGTGCAGCGTGGCGAAGTCGACGCCCAGGTGGGCGCCTATCGCGATGAATCCGAAGGCGTGCTTTATCCTCATTGGCACTACGACATTGATCACATCTATGCCTTGGGGCTCGCCTCCAAGCCCTCGCCGACGTTGGCGACGGTCGGTAATTATCGGCTCGTGTGGATGCGCGGCTACGAGTACAACCACTACCTGCCCAACATACGGCGTTTCAACGAGATTCATCGGTCCGTAGGTATCCTGCCGATGCTCGATCATGATCGTGCCGATTTTTATATCGATGCGTTGATGGAAATCCAGGATGTGCTCGCCAAGGCCAGCGATCCCCAGCAATACAAGCTCTCGCCGCTGATCAACCTGCCGTTGTACCTGGGTTTTGCCAACAACGAGAATGGACGTGCGTTGCGTGCGTTGTTCGACCGACGCATGGAAGTGCTGGTGAAGAACGGCCGGTTGAAGCCGATCTTCGAGCGGTGGAAACAACCCTATCCCTTTGACGAGAGCGGCAAGCCACCGAAGCCGTGATCAAACTTTTCGATGCTAATAGGCAGTAATTCAGCCTAAGCGTCCGTCGGATCGTGCTGTTACAATGCCCGCCTCTGCGAATCTCCAGTACTAGATCAGGAGCACACCGGTGCCTGTCGTTTTTGTTGCCGCTTCCAAGCTGCCAACGCCCTTTGCGCAATTCACCATGCATGGTTTTCTCGATGAAGCCACCGGTCGCGAGCACGTCGTGCTGAGCCTGGGTGATTTCGCCGATGGCGCTCCGGTACTTGGTCGCCTGCATTCCGAATGCCTGACGGGCGATGCCTTGTTCAGCCAGCGCTGCGATTGCGGCTCGCAACTGGAAGCCGCGTTGCAAGCCATTGCCCGGGAAGGTCGCGGCGTGCTGCTGTACCTGCGCCAGGAAGGGCGTGGCATTGGCCTGTTGAACAAGATCCGCGCCTACGAACTGCAAGACGGCGGTGCCGACACCGTGGAAGCCAACGAACGTCTTGGATTCGCCGCCGACTTGCGCGACTACAGCATCTGCCTGCCAATGCTGGAGCACCTGGGTATCAAGTCCTTGCGGCTGATGACCAACAACCCGCGCAAGGTCAAGGCGCTGACCGACATGGGCATCGTGGTGGCCGAGCGCGTGCCGCTTCATACCGGCCATAATCCCCACAACAAGCTCTACCTGGCAACCAAGGCCAGCAAGCTCGATCACATGATGGGCAACGAGCACCAGGGCGAGGTCGACCGGGCGTGACGCGCGGCCAGGTCCGGCGGCGGTTGGCCGTCAGTTGGTGGCAGTACCTTGCGCTGGCCTTGCTGCCGCTGTTCGTGATCAACGCCGTGTTTGGCCAGGGCGAGGCGATCCTGCCGGTGCTGGCGATGCCGTTGTTTATCGCCGGCATGGCGTCGATGTTTGTCAGCCTGCGGTTTTTCGGCGGCTATAAAAACGCCCTGATCGCCACGCAAAAATCCCTCGATACACCTGAAGAACCCCAGGCCTGGATCACCTTGGCGGCGCGGCGCCGCGCCGCCTTCCTGGTGGCCGGCCTGCCGGCCTGGATTGGCGCGTTGGCGGTGTTCGTCGGCCTTGAGGCGGTGCCGCTGGTGCTGCTGGCGTTATCCACCGCCGTGCTGTTCTACCTTTATCGCATTCCGCGTCAGCTCGGTTGATGCGTTTCTGGCTGGCGGTCCTCTTGCTGGCCGCCAGCGCCTCGACGGTGGCCGCTTCCCGCGTCGTCAGCCTAGCGCCCTCGCTCTCTGAAATCGTCGTTGAACTGGACTCCGCTGATTTGCTGGTGGGCGTGTTGGATGGCGGTGAGCGTCCGCCGATCCTCAAAGACCTGCCTTCCGTTGGCCGTTACGGCCAATTGGATATCGAGCGCCTGTTGAGCCTGAAACCCGATCTGCTCCTGCTCTGGCCCGGCAGTATCGGACCGGCCCAGCGTGAGCAGCTCAAGGCACTCGGCATCCCGATCTACGTCGCCGAGCCTCACGGCCTCGATCAGCTCATCACGCAAATTCAGGACATCGCCACCCAACTCGGCCGCCCGGAGCGGGGCGTGCAACGCGCGGCGCAGTTGCGCCTGCGCCTTGAGGCACTGCGCCAACGCTATAGGAGGGAGACGCCAGTACCGGTGTTCTATCAGGTCTGGGATCGACCGCTGTATACCGTCGGCGGCAGGCAGATCATCAGTGACGCCCTGGCGGTATGCGGCGCGCGCAATGTGTTTGCTGACCTGAGCGTACCGGCGCCGCAGGTGAGTGTGGAGTCGGTGTTACAGCGTCAACCGCAGATGATCCTGGCCACGGATCAGGCACAGCTCGACGCCTGGAAAGCCTGGCCGGTGGCGCAGGGGCGACTTTTGCGGGTCGATGACAAAGGGCTGGAGCGGCCGAGCGGGCAGATGATCGAGGCGACGGCGCGGTTGTGCGGGTTGATCGCACCGGACAGGTAAAACCGCGGTGCCTCCTTCGCGAGCTCTACGAGGTGTGGATTAGAGAGAGGGCGTCCAAGTCACCCCAAACAACCAGGCCCGACCCTCTTCCCGATACCCATACTGCCCACCGTCATGGCTATACAGCGCCCGGCTATAGCTCTTGTCCAACAGGTTATCCACCTTCATCTCCAGCTTCACTTCCCGGCTTGGAGCCCAGCTGCCACGCAACCCGAACAGGGCATAGCCGCCCAACGCATTGCGGTTGTTCTCATCGTCATAGCTGCTGCTCACCGCTTGCCAGGTGGCACCGAGGCCCAGGCGATCGAATTGTCGGTCCAGGTCCAGGCTCAACGTGCGGCGGGCGCGGCGGGCCAGGGTGTGGCCGCTGTCGCGGTCGCGTGGATCGATGATGGCCAGGCCCAGGTTGCCCTGCCAACCGAACAATTCCTGTCGCAGGGTCGTCTCAAAGCCGTTGATCCTCGCCGACGCAACGTTTTGCGGACGAGAGTTGCTGCCGAAGATGATCGCGTCTTCCAGGTCCGTGCGGTAGAGGGAAGCCTCCAGGCGCGCGCTGTCGCTCAGTTGGCTGCGCCATTGCAGTTCGTAGCTCTTGGCCGTTTCGGGTTTCAGGCCCGGGTTGCTGTAGTCCGGGTAGTACAGGTCGTTGAATGTGGGCGCGCGGAAGCTTTCGCTGTAGGTCAGCAACACATCGTTGTCCGGGTTGACCGGCAGGGTCAGGGTGCCGCTCCAACTGTTCTGGCCACCAAACTGCTGGTTCTGGTCGCGGCGCAGGCCCAGCTCTGTCGAAAAGGTATCGGCCTGGAAACGATGTTGGACAAACGCCGCGCGGTTCCAGCGGCTGTCTTCGTCGAAGGGTGTGCTGCTGTTGACCCGATCCTCATACCAGTCGCCGCCCAGGACCAGGCTGTTGCGCTCGTCCAGCGTCACATCGTTCTGCCAGGTCACCGAATCACGGTAAGTGTTGAAGACTTCGCGAACTTCACTGAGCTTGTCGAAGGTTTTCTCGCGGTTCTCGCTGTGGCTCAGTTCGAGGCGGGACTTCCAGGCCTCGTTGACCCGCCCGTCTACATAGCTGCTGAAGCTGCTCACGGCGAATTCGCTATAGGGTTGCTGGGGCAAGGATTCGAAGGTGTTGGGATCGAAGCGGCCGAACGGGTTGTCGTATTCACTTTTGCCACGGTTATCCAGCAGGTTGAGGCCGACTTCCAGGTCGTCGCTGGCGGCGTGGCTCAAGCTCAGGCTGAAGGACTGGTTGCGGTTGGCGTCGTCGTCTCGATCGCTGGCGTAAGACTCATGGGTCCGGTTGGTGCCCTCGGTTTCGTCCAGGCTGGCGCCCAGGTTGAAACGGGTTTGCTCGTCGCCTCCGGACAGGCCCACGCTGCGCTCCCAGGTTTGGTGACTGCCGGCGCCCAGGTGCAGGCGCGGTTGCAGGCCTTGATCGTTGCCGCGTCGCGTGAATATCTGGATCACACCGCCCACCGCATCGGCGCCGTAGATCACCGAGCGCGAGCCACGCAGCACTTCCACGCGCTCGATCTGGTTGATATTCAGGCGTTGCAGGTTGCTGTCGCCGGAGGTGGCGTTGCCGATGCGCTGGCCGTCCACCAGCACCAGGCTCTGGGCCGATTTGGTGCCGCGGATGTAGATCCCCGGCAGGCTGCCACGCCCTCCGAGCGGTGCCACTTGCACGCCCGGCACGCGGCTGAGCAGGTCGGTGACACTGGCCGGTTGCAGGCGGTCGATGTCGTCGCGGGTAAAGATTGTATTGGCGGCGCTGCTGTCGTTGCGGGCCTCGACCTGGCGGTTCGCGCTGATCAGGATGTCGGGCAGCTTCAGGGCCTGGTCGCGTTCGAAGGTGTCGGCCAGCAGGTCGGGAGCAGGGAACAGGGCGAGGGTGAGGGCGAGGCGGCGTTTCATGGGGTTCCGGATATCAGATATGCACAAGGCCCCTGTGGGAGCGAGAAAGCTCGCTCCCACAGGGGCTAGCGTTGGCTGGGCTTACAGGCCCAACAGCTGCAACCGCAGCCGCACCGCCGCTTCGATCCCCACTTCGTCCAGCCCGCATTCGGCCAGCATCTGCGCTGGCTTGGCGTGTTCGACGTAGATATCCGGCAGCCCAAGGTGCAGCACTGACCTGAGGATGTTCTCCCGCGCCAGGAATTCGCTGACCGCTGCGCCGGCACCGCCCATGATGGCGTTTTCTTCGACGGTCACCAGCAGCTCATGGCTGCCGGCGATCTCGCGTACCAGGGCTTCGTCCAGGGGTTTGACGAAGCGCATGTCGACCACGGTGGCATCGAGTTTCTCGGCGACTTTCAGGGCTTCGGCCAGTTGCACGCCGAACACCAGCAAGGCGGTTTGCTTGCCTTGGCGGCGGATCACGCCCTTGCCGATCTCGATGGGTTCGAGGCCAGCCTCGATCGTCGCGTTCGGGCCGGTGCCGCGCGGGTAGCGCACCGCCGCCGGACCATCGAACAGGTGGCCGGTGGTGAGCATCTTGCGCAGTTCGTTTTCATCGCTTGGCGTCATCACCAGCATGCCGGGAATGCAACGCAGGTAAGACAAATCGAAGCTGCCGGCGTGGGTCGGGCCGTCTTCGCCCACCAGGCCGGCACGGTCGATGGCGAACAGCACATCGAGGTTCTGCACCGCCACGTCATGAATCAATTGGTCGTAGGCGCGTTGCAGGAACGTCGAATAGATCGCCACCACGGGCTTGGCGCCTTCGCAGGCCATGCCGGCCGCAAGCGTCACGGCATGTTGTTCGGCAATCGCCACGTCGAAATAGCGCTGCGGATAGCGTTCACTGAACGCCACCAGGTCCGAGCCTTCCTTCATCGCCGGGGTGATGCCCACCAGGCGCGGGTCGGCGGCGGCCATGTCGCACAGCCATTGGCCGAACACGCCGGAATACTTCGGCCCGCCGGCCTTTTTCGGCGCGGCGGCCGGGGCGTCCAGGGGTTCGAGCTTGGTGATGGCGTGGTAGCCGATCGGGTCGACTTCCGCCGGGGCGAAGCCTTTGCCTTTCTTGGTGACCACGTGCAGGAACTGCGGGCCCTTGAGGTCGCGCATGTTGCGCAGGGTGGCGATCAGCGTGGGCAGGTCATGGCCGTCGATGGGGCCGATGTAGTTCCAGCCCAGTTCCTCGAACAGCGTGCCGGGGACCAGCATGCCCTTGGCATATTCTTCGGTGCGGCGGGCGATTTCCCAGGCGCCGGGCAAGCGCGACAGCACTTTCTTGCTGCCTTCGCGCATGCTGGCGTAGGTGCGGCTGGAGAGGATCTTCGCCAGGTAGTTGGACAGCCCGCCAACGTTGCGCGAGATCGACATGTCGTTGTCGTTGAGGATCACCAGCATGTTGGCATCGACTTCCGGCGCGTGATTGAGCGCCTCGAAGGCCATGCCAGCGGTCAGTGCGCCGTCGCCGATCACGGCAATCGCCTTGCGCTCGCTGTTTTGCAGCCGGGCGGCAATCGCCATGCCCAGGGCGGCGCTGATGGAGGTGCTGGAGTGGCCGACGCCAAAGGTGTCGTATTCACTCTCGGAGCGGCGCGGGAAGGCAGCGATGCCGTCCTTCTGGCGCAACGTGCCCATGCGGTCGCGACGACCGGTGAGGATTTTATGCGGATACGCCTGGTGGCCGACGTCCCACACCAGCCGGTCGTCAGGGGTGTCGAACACATAATGCAGCGCGATGGTCAGCTCGATGACGCCCAGGCCCGCGCCGAAATGCCCACCGGTCTGGCCGACCGTGTAGAGCAGTTCCAGGCGCAACTCATCGGCCAGGGTCTCCAGCTCGGCTTCACCCAGGCGACGCAGGCCGTCCGGCGTGTTGGCGCGGTCCAGCAGGGGCGTGGCCGGGCGTGTGCGGGGAATCTCTTGGAACGTCGTGGGCATCAGGCGAATCGTTATAGGTATAAAAGAGGCGGCAGTTTACCTTATGCATCGCAAGCTGCCCACGCGTCGGCCGGAAGTTGGCCGATACGCACTTAAATGGGTTGACCGTGTATCAACTGCGTCGTTCGACGATATACCGCGCCAGGTCGCGCAACGGCTCGGCTGCCGCGTCAAACGGTCGCAGCGCGTCCAGCGCCTGGTCGCGCAATTCCAGGGCGTAGGCCTTGGCGGCGTCAAGACCCAGCAGGGCCGGATAGGTCGGCTTGTCGCGGGCGACGTCGGCGCCCTGGCGCTTGCCCAGGGTCTGGGTATCGCTTTCGACGTCGAGGATGTCGTCCTGCACCTGGAATGCCAGGCCGATGGCCCGGGCATAGGTCTGCAAGGCTTGCAGTTGTGCGGGCGTGGCCCGGCCGCTGGCCAGGGCGCCGAGCCGGACGCTGGCTTCGATCAAGGCGCCGGTCTTGTGCCGGTGCATGTATTCCAGCGCATCTTGATCAAGCTTCAAACCCACCGAGCCGAGGTCGATGGCCTGGCCGCCGACCATTCCGGCCGGGCCTGCCGCCAATGCCAGGGCGTTGACCATATCCAGGCGAACCTGTGCTGGGCAATCGCTCAGGGCCGGGTCCAGCAGGGCGCTGAAAGCCAGGCTCTGCAAGCCGTCGCCGGCCAGGATCGCGCAGGCTTCGTCGAATTTCTTGTGGGTCGTTGGCTGGCCGCGACGCAGGTCGTCGTCATCCATGGCCGGCAGATCGTCATGCACCAAAGAGTAAGCATGGATCAGCTCGACCGCGCAGGCTGCGCCGTTGGCCTGTTCGGCCTGGCCGCCCAAGGCTTCGCACGCGGCATAGGCCAGCAGCGGGCGCACGCGTTTGCCTCCGTTCATCACGCTGTAGCGCATGGCTTCGTACAGGCGCGCCAGTTCCGGGCCCGGGGCGCTGAACAAGGTATCCAGGGCAGCATTGACCCGGGCCTGGCTGCTGGCCTGATACGCGCCGATCATTCAGGCTGTTCCGCATCGAAAGGCTCTTCGGTCAGCTCGCCGTCGCGTTCGAGCAACAACTGCACCTTCTGTTCGGCCTGGGCCAGCGCTGCCTGGCAGTCGCGAGTCAAGCCGATACCCTGCTCGAAGGCGGTCAGCGAGTCTTCCAGCGACAATTCGCCGTTCTCCAGGCGCTCGACCAGCGTTTGCAGGTCGGCCAGAGATTGTTCGAAATCCATTGCAGCTTTTTTGCGGGCCATGGCGGCTATTCCGGTTGACTGTTAAACCGGCGCGACACTAGCAGACATGGGGTGTTCGGGCAAATCAGGACCGCCGGGCGTCACCCCGATCAGCAAGGATGTCGGAACCTGTGGCAAGGGGATAAATCCCCTCGCCGCAGATGATCTCAATCAGCGGGATAGTTGATTCTGTACCGGGTACTGCGTCCGCCACCGGGCATCCGCGCCAGGCAGCCTTTTTCCAGCAACTCCGCCAGGTGTCGCGTTGCCGTCGCCTTTGAGACCTTGGCCACGGCCTGGTATTGAGCGGCACTGATCCCCTGTTCGAACCCTTTTTCACCTCTATCGAGTAGCCGGTTAAGCACTTTGGTCTGTTCAGAGGTGAAAGCTGAGGCGCGATGGGCCTGCCAGAACCGTGTCTTGCCCAGCACGCTTTCGATTTGCGCCATCGCTGTATGCAGGCTGCGCAACAGCGTTTGCAGAAACCAGGTCAGCCAGGCGGTGATATCCAGCGTGGCCTTCTGGCTGTTTTCAAGGATTCGGTAATAACCGGCGCGGTCATCCAGGATGCTTACGGACATGGCGTAGAAGCGGATCGCCTGGGCCTCGCCCTGGGCCAGTGCCAGGTCGGTCAGGGTGCGGGTCAGGCGACCATTGCCATCGTCGAATGGGTGCAGGGTGACAAACCAGAAATGAGTGATGCCGGCTCGCAACAACGGGTCGAGGTCGGTCTGATGACGGCTCGCCTCGAACCAGTCGACAAACCGCTGCAACTGCTCTTCAAGACGAATGAGCCGAATAATAGCGCTATTCGGCTCATTTCGTGAGCCGAATAAATCCTCTATTCGGCTCACGCCCCCCTCAGTACGTGATTTCCCACACAGAATCGCGCGTTCCCCGATTGTGAAAAAACTGTCAAATCGATACTCTTCGCGCCATCTACGGCCCCCTTGCGACGGGGCCTTCAGACGAAACCTGAATAATGACAAGCGCGCTGAGGATCAGCGCCGGGTTGCGTCGTGCATGGCAGGAGGCATACGTGCGTTTTCTTTCTTTATTGATCGTGTTGCTCGGCGCGCCGCAGGCGTGGGCCGGGCCTTCCGCTGAAATGTCGGAGCCGGTCGGCGGCTGGCGTTACCACGGCTTGCTCGATCGCACGGAAAACCCCCAGGTCGCCTACCCGACGCCGCCCATCGATCGCGGCATCCAGCGCAACCGCACCATGATCGAAGGCCGGCTCAAGGCCATGGGCACGGCGCGCCAGCCCCACAGCCTGGCGGTCAACGGCAATCCGCTGAATCTCTACACCGATGACGAGGGGCGTTTCGCCCGGCCGTATGCATTTGGCGCCGGCTCCAACAGCGTCGAGGTGCGCAGCTCCGAAGGCCAATCCCTCAAGCGAGTGCAATTCTACGAAGCCAACAACCTGCGCACCCCGGCTCAGATCCGCGTGGTGCTGGGCTGGGACGACCCCAAGGCCGAACTCGACCTGCATATCGTCACACCCGACGGCCAACATGCCTTTTTCGGCCAGCCTGCCCTGAGTAACGGCGGTGGCCTCGACCCGGACGGCGTCGATGGTCCCGGCCCCGAGATGTTCACCATGACCGCGCCGATGCATGGCACCTACCTGGTCTACGTGAATTATTGGGGCAACTACGGCAGCGGCGGCTACAACTTCGATGAAACCAGCAACCAGAACGAGGTGATCACCTCGCAGATCAACCTGGTGCTCAACGAAAACACAGTCGATGAAAAACGCGAGACCTTTGTCGTGCCCCTGCGCGCCATTGGCGATCTGTTGCTGGTCAAGACGTTCAACTATTAAGTACTCCGCTCCACGGATGAATAGGCCCTTGTGAATATGAGCGACAACACTGCTTCCCCGACCACGCCGACACCTGTCGCCAAACCTGCACGCCGCTGGCCGGTGATTCTGCTCGGGCTGTGCCTGGTGGCCGGGGCGGCCGGCGGGTTGGGCTGGTTCATGACCAAGCCCAAGGCGCCGCCCATGGCGCTGGCGTTGGAAAAACTCGGCGTGAGTCGTCCCGACGGCTTGATCGAGGCCCATTCCCTGAGCCAGTTGCCGAAGGATCTGTTGGCGGTGCCGTTCCTCAAGGCCACGCTCACCGAAGACTTCGTTTTCTATTACGAAGCCCATGCCGACCGCCTGGGCTTGATCGGCAGCCTGCGCCGGATCATCTACGAGCATGACCTCAAGCTGCAGGACAGCCTGATCGAGCAACTTTTCGACCAGCCGGCGGACGTGGCGTTGTGGCGCGGGGCGGACGGCCGTCTCAAGGATTTTTTGCTGGTGATGGATCGCGGCGGGTTGGCAAAGGTGCTGGAGCCGCTGGCGAAAGTCGCGCTGGATGACACCCAGTTGAGCAAGCTGGGTGACTTGAAGGTGAGCGGCGATGAAGTTGCGCTCTACCAGCTCAGCTATAACGCCAGCAAATCCCTGGTTTTCGCCTCCCATGGCGACAAGCTGGTCGTGCTGTCCAACCCGACCAAGCTCTACGACCCAGGCCATGGCCCTACCGACGAACGTGGCATGGTCTCGACCCAGGCCCTGGAGGCGCTGCTGGCCGGGGAAAAGCTGTTCCCCGAAGCGTTCGGCCTGACGGCCAAGGCGCCAGAGGTCAAGCAACGCATCTCGGTCAACGCCAGCGTGCTTGCCATGGGTTACCAGCGGTTCATCCCGAACTTCGCCGGCTTGCGCTTCGACATGGATGACAAGGGCTGGCACAGCTTCCTGGCCATGGACGAAGTGGAGAACCAGCCTGACTTTGACTTCAAGCCCATCTGGCAAGCCATGCCCATGGGCGCCAGCGCCTGCGTAGCGTTGCCCCTGGCCGCTGAACAGCAGAAACCGTTGCTGGTGAAACTCGGCGCCGAGGAAAAAGCCGCCCAGGCCATGGTCGATCATGTGGCGGGCGCGGCGGGCCTGTGCTGGTACGCTGATTCGCGGCTGTATACGCCGCTGTTGGTAGCGAGCCTGAACGAAGACGACGGCAAGCTCGACGCCGACCTGGGCAACCTGTTCGGTTCGATGGTCGGCGCCTATGAAAACAACGTTGCCGAACACGCCTTCCCGGTAGTGGAGAAGCAAGAAGGTTCGATGCACCAGTGGCAACGCCAGGTCAGCTCCAACTTCGGTGCGTATCCGGCCAAGGAAGCCGAGCAACCCGAGGCGATCACCGGCAAGGCGTTCATGCGCGTCAGCCTGGCGCGCCACGGTTCCACCTTGCTGTTCTCCCTCGACGACAAGTTGGTGGACAAGGCCCTCGGCACGCTCGACAAACGTTTCCCGCCCATGGCCGACGTGGTGCCCAAGGACCTGCTGATGCCGGTCTACTTCGGCCCGGAGTCCATGGCGCAACTGATGCAGCGCGAAACCCTCGACAGCCTGCCCCAGGACATGGAGCCGGTGTTCTACAACGCCGCGCAAACCTACCTGATCCCCAAGCTGCGCACCCTCGGCGGCTACGGCAAGTACGCCCTGACATTGCCTGAAGGCAGCGAGCCGGACGGCCACTGGCAGTGGCTGCCGCTGGAATGGAAAGCGCTGTGACAGGACTGATCGGCAAGCGCGCGTGTGGGTTGCTGCTGGCGCTGCTGCTCGTCGGGCCGGCGCTTGCCGTCGAGGCGCCGGCGCTGGATGCACAGCAATCCCAGGTCTTTCGCGCCTGGTTCGTGCGCATTGCCCAGGAACAACTGACCAAAGGCCCGAGCCCGCGCTGGTACCAGCAGGACTGTGCCGGCCTTGTGCGTTTCGCGGCCAATGAAGCGCTGAAGGTCCATGACGAAAAATGGTTGCGCAGCAATGGCCTGTCCAATCGCTACCTGCCGCCGGAACTGCCGCTGAGCGATGAGCAACGACGCCTTGCCCAGCAATGGCAACAGGGCGGCGGCAAGGTCGGCCCCTACGTCAACGCGATCAAGCTGATCCAGTTCAACAGCCGCCTGGTGGGCCGGGATGTCACCCAGGCCCGCCCCGGCGACCTGATGTTCTTCGATCAGGGCGATGACCAGCATCTGATGATCTGGATGGGCCGCTACATCGCTTATCACACCGGCACCACCACCCCAACCGACAACGGCATGCGCTCCGCAAGCCTGCAACAACTCATGAACTGGAAGGACACCCGATGGATACCCGACGCAGCCAACCCCAACTTCATCGGCGTCTATCGACTCAACTTTCTCACCCAATGACCGGTGCCCGCATGCTGCGCTTGTGTTCGAAACTGCCCCTGCTGTTCGCTCTGTTGCTGGCGCCCCTGGTGAATGCTGAAGACACGGTGGAGGCCAGCGGCTACACGCCGGTGTCCGGTGAAAGCTTTTTCCTGCTGGCCGACAGCAGCTTTGCCAGCGACGAGCAGGCCATGGTCCGCCTTGAAGCCCCGGGTCGCGATTACCGTCGGTTCCGGATGGAGCCCTACGGCGGTGCCGATATCCGCGTCTATCGCATCGAAAAACCGCTGGAGTTCCTCAAGCGCCAGAAGAACCTGCATCGCGTGGTCAGCGATGGCCAGTTCAAGGGTGAAGGCTTGTCCAACACCCTCGCGTACCTGTGGGACAACTGGTACCGCAAGTCCCGTCGAGTGATGCAGCGGGCGTTCTCCTACGAGTCGCGCCAGCAGGTCACCGAGGAAGTGCCGGAGCTGAAGATCGGCAACGCCCTGGTTGCGCCGACGCCGTACGACGCACCGGCGCAATTCGCGTTGATCCCGGGCCTGCCGGTGGTGAGTCAGTTCCGCTATCCGTTGTGGCAGGCCAAGCCGATCCAGCCGCCAGCCGGGGTCAACCTGGCCGGTTCGTCCAGTCAGTTCGTCAGCGTCGCGCCGGGCAACGTCTATGTGCCGCTGGGCCAGTTGAAGCCAGGGCTGTACCTGGTGGAAGCGCTGATCGGCAAGTACCGCGCGACCACCATGGTCTTCGTCTCCAACACCGTGGCCGTGAGCAAGATTGCCGGTGACGAATTGCTGGTCTGGGCCGCGCGCAAGCATGAAGGGCGTTCGGTGCCCAAGGTCAACGTGTTGTGGACCGACGGCCTGGGCGTGATGAGCAGCGGTGCCACCGACGAAGACGGCTTGCTGCGCCTCAAGCACGTCAGCCCGGAGCGTTCGTTCGTCATTGGTGAAGACGAGGAGGGCGGGGTATTCGTCTCCGAGAACTTCTATTACGACAGCGAAATCTACGACACCAAGCTCTATGCCTTCACCGATCGCCCGCTGTATCGGCCGGGGGATTGGGTGTCGTTGAAAATCGTCGGTCGTGAGTTCAAGAACGCCCGCGATTCGGTGCAACCGACCGCCGCCGACGTCAACGTCAGCGTGCTCGACGCCACCGGCACGGCGCTGCAAACCCTGGCCCTGAAGCTCGATTCCAAGGCTGGTACACAAGGCCGTTTCCAACTGCCGGAAAATGCCGTGGCCGGTGGCTATGAGCTGCGCTTGCGCTACAAGGACCAGCTCTACAGCAGCGCCTTCCGCGTCGCCGAATACATCAAGCCGCACTTCGAGATCGCGCTGAACCTGGCCAAGCAGGATTACCGCACCGGCGAGCCGGTCAAGGGCAACCTGGTGCTGCTCTACCCGGACGGCAAACCGGTGGTGAACGCTAAGGTCAGCCTGAGCCTGCGGGCCCAGCAACTGTCGATGGTCGATAACGAGCTGCAATACCTCGGGCAATTCCCGGTGGAGCTGACCAGCAGCGAAGTGACCACCGATGACAAGGGCAACGCCACGCTCGATCTGCCGGCCGCCGACAAGCCGAGCCGCTACACCCTCACCGTGTTCGCCAGCGATGGCGCGGCGTACCGGGTCAAGACCACCAAGGAAATCCTCATCGACCGCGGCGCGGCGAATTTCCGCCTGGGCGCACCTCGACGTTTCAGCGCAGCGGGTGAGAAAGTCGCGTTCAGCTACGCCAACGAAGGCGGCAACGAACAAAGCAAAGCCGTGACGCCGGGCAGCTATGCCTGGGTGCGCCTGGAAGACCAGACCACCGGCGAAGGCAAGCTCGCCGCCAAGGACAATGGCTTCAGCCTGACCTTCGACCGCCCCGGCACCTACAACCTGACGCTCAAGGACGATCATGGCCGGGTCATCGGCGCGGCGAGCCACGCAGTGACGGGCGAAGGCATCAAGGCTGTTCCGGGCACGGTCGAAATCGTCCTCGATAAAACCGAATACAAGACCGGTGACGAAGCCTTGGCATTGATCACCTTCCCGGAACCGGTCAACGATGCACTGTTGTCCCTGGAGCGGGACAAGGTCGAGGCCACGGCGATGCTCTCCAAAGGCGCTGACTGGCTGAAAATGGAGAAGCTCAGCGATACCCAGTACCGCGCACGCATCGCCGTGAAGGATAACTTCGCGCCGAACCTGACCTTCTCCGTGCTGTACACCAAGGGCGGCCAATACAGCTTCCAGAACGCCGGCATCAAGGTCGTTGCGCCGCAGATCGACGTAGCGATCACCACCGACAAAGCCACCTATCGTCCTGGCGACACGGTGACCGTCGACCTGGGTACCCAGTTCGCCGGCAAGGCGATCCCGGCGCACCTGACGGTCAGCGTCGTCGATGAAATGGTCTACGCGCTGCAACCGGAAGTCGCGCCGACCATCGATCAGTTCTTCTACCACCCGCGCCGTAACAACGTGCGCACCAGCGCCAGCCTGTCGTTCATCAGCTACGACGTGGCGTTGCCGGGCAGCCCTGGCGCACCGGGCAAGGCCAACCGCAGCGAGCGCGGGGTCAAGGTGCTGGAGCGGCCGCGTCGTGAAGACGTCGACACGGCCGCCTGGCAGCCGGAGCTGGTGACCGACGCCAGCGGCAAGGCGCGCTTTACCTTCAAGATGCCGGACTCGCTGACTCGCTGGCGCATCACCGCGAAAGCGATTGCGGACGACGGCCAGGTGGGCCAGAAGAAGCAATTCATCGCCTCGGAGAAACCGCTGTACCTGAAGTGGAGCGGCCCGACTCGCTTCCGCATGGGCGACAAGCCGCAACTGGGCCTGTTCGCTTTCAGCCAATCCGAGAAGCCGTTGAAAGCCGAGTTGCTGATCCGCTACGCCGGCGCTGAACAGCGTGTGGTGGCGGAGTTGAAAAATGGCATCAACTACGTGGCGTTGCCGGCGCTGGAACTGAGCAGCGGCGACTTGAGCGTCCAATTGCAACTGAACGGTGAAACCCAGGACAGCCTGGCCCTGCACCTCAATGCCAGCGGCAACGGTTGGCAAGTCACCCAGAGCCAGCGCCTCGACGTGGCCAGCGGCGACACGCCGCTGAACCTGCCGGCGGACGCCAGCGATATCCGCTTGCGCCTGGATGACAGCCCGCAAGCGCTGTTCCGTTCGGCCCTGGATGAGTTGCTGAGCTATCCCTATGGCGGCGTCGAGCAGACCGCCAGCCGCTTGCTGCCGTTGAGCATCGCGTATCCGACCCTGGCGTCGAACCCGCAGATCCGCGATCGCTTGCGGTTGATCATGCAAAACAGCCGCTTGCGCCTGGTTCAGATGGCCGGGCCTTCGGCGAGTTTCACCTGGTGGGGCCAGGACGGTGAGCCTGACGCGTTCCTCACCGCCTACGCCTATTACGCCGACTGGCACGCCAGCAAGGCCCTGGACCTGAACCTGCCGCCGGAACATTGGCAGCGGGTGTTGGAGGTCTATGCCAAGCAGGCCGGTGATACGCCGCTGCTGCAGCGAGCGCTGATCCTGTCGTTCGCCAAGCAGATGCAGTTGCCGGTCAATACCTTGCTCGGCGGGCTGATGGATGATCTGGCGAAAGCCAGTGAAGACAGCACCGAAAGCGTGCTGGACAGCGGTGAAGACAGCCTGGTCATGTACGCGCCGGATTCGGCCCTTGGCCTGGCCAGCGCCCGCGTGCTGACGGCGTCCCTCGCCAAGCAGGCGAAGGTGCCGTTGCCCACGGCCTTCAGCCGCCAGGCCGACGCCGCGCAACAGCAACTGGAGCTGAGCTCGCAGCCGTTCGTCGAGGCTTTGCTGCTGTCGCTTCAGGGCTTCGATCAGGCCCGCGCCACGGCTCTGTTGGAACGTGTGCTGCCGCAACAGTCCACCTTGGAGCGCGCCCTGGCCCTGACATGGTTGCAACGCAGCATCGAACAGGCCGCGCCGGCCGTGGCCCTGGCGCCGGGCGAAGGCTGGGTCGCCAAGCAAGGTGCGACCGGTGAAACCTACTGGCAATGGCAGGGCGCGCAGCTTCCAACGCAGCTGACCCTGACCGGCGCCCAGGAGCGTCCGTTGCAAGCGGCACTGAGCTTCCAGAGCCAGCAAGCACCCGCGGCGCCGATGGCCGTGTCCATTACCCGTCGCTTGTCGCGCCTGGTACCGGGCGACGAGGCCTTCATCTTCAAGCTCGAAGCCGTGGGCAACAAGCCGTTGTCCAGCGACGCTCTCTACCTGGATGAGGTGATCATCAACAGCAAGGCCGCGACGCCGCTGCGCTACGGCATGCTCGAAGTACCGTTGCCGCCGGGCGCCGATGTGGAGCGCACCACGTGGGGCATCCAATTGATGGGCAAGGCCGACAGCGAGCCGACGTCCCTGGAAAAGGCGCGCTTCGAGCCGGGCCATATGGCTTACGCAGTGCCCGTGGACGCCCTCAGTGGCGAGCTGCGCCTGCGGCACTTGGTGCGCTTCTCCCAGAAGGGGCAGTTCACCTTGCCGCCGGTGCGTTTCACTCAGGTCTACGCGCCACAGAACCAGGCGCGCGAACAGAAACCGGCGCTGGGTCAGGTGACGGTCAACTGACATGCGCAGGCCTTGGGGCTGGTGGTTGTTGTGCTTGATTCCTGCGCTGGCGACAGCGCAGGAGGAGCCATTGCGCCTGGCTTTCGACGGTCAACTGGTGCGCGTGAGCCAGACCCAGGTACTGGATCGCCAGCCGTTGCCCGATTCCTTGCAAGCACCGTTGGGCAGCCTGTGGAAGCTGTTTGTCTACGCCTGGCTGGTGGACACCAATGCTCGTGAACCTGTCTATGAATGTCGCGGCGAGTCGAAAGAAGAAGTCTATTGCTGCAGCGCCGGGCAGAGCATTGGCCGCGACCAGGCATTGGTGAAGTCCTGCGGTCTGTATTTCGAACCGCAGCGGCTCGGGCTGTCGGCCTCGAACTGGCGGGATTACTGGCAGGCGCGTCAGGCGCCGAAATGGCTGTCGGACCTGCCGGCCTTGCAGCCGCAAACGCAGGTGCCGGTGGCCGAGCTGCTCAAGGCGTTGGCGACGCTGCCGGCCCAGGAGCAGGCCCGACGGGTTCTGCTCGATGTGGTGCTTGGCGCGGCGGATGGCCGCTTGGTCGGCCAGTTGGGCAGTCGCCTGCGGGTCAAGACCTGGAGCTGGCTGGGTGATCAGGGACCTTCGTCGCGCCAGGGCGGTTTCGCCGGTTGGCTGGTCGATGGTACGCCGGTGTGGGCCGGTGGGCGCGGCACCAGCCAGCAGGTCCTGAAGAAATATGGCGATGGCCTGGCCACGGCGCTGCCGTCCCGCTGGCCGGCGGAAACCGGGCGCTGCGTGGAAGTCGACCTGTTTGCCCGCTATCCGTTGCAGCGAGTGATGGCCGGCGAGCGCCCAGCCACGCCGGGTCAATTACGCGGGGACTACCGCGTCGAATTCACCAACGGCAACCAACTGGACATCCACAGCGACGGCGAACTGTTCCTGTTGCCCGGCAAGCTGGTGGCGCGACTGGACCGGGAGGAATACGTCGCCCGGGTGTTGCAGCGCGAAGCCAAGGCCGAACCCGCCGAAGCGGCCAAGGCATTGGCGGTGGCAATTCGCACCTACCTGCTGCAGAACGCCCAGCGCAATGGCGATTGCCTGAGCATCGACGACAGCAGCCATCGCCAGCGCGTCGCGCCACGTCCGGCGGCGCCTGAAAACCGTGCCATCGCGGCGTGGACCAGCGACCTGGTCCTGGCTGGCACCGATGTCACCTACCACTCCGATCAACCCGGTCCGGACAAATTGTCCTGGGCCCAGGCTGTCGAGCAGGCCAAGAGCGGCCAACGCTACGACGCGATCCTGCTGCATGCGTACCCGCGCGCCAGCCTCAGTCGTTGGGACAACCCCGTGGCTTCCTGCGAAGCATTGCCCGCCGCGCAGGATTGGCTGTTGAAGCAGCGACGTGGCTGGCGCCAACGGCTGGAAAGCGAAGTGGGCTACAACGAAATCAGTGCCTTCGCGGTGTGCCGCGTCGCCTTCGGCCGGCCGTATGTCGACCGCGAGCGCCAACGCATCTACGTGCGCGGCGTGCTGTCGCTGCAAGACCGCCTCGACCTGACCCATGAATATCTGCACCTGGCCTTTGAAGCTCACCCCAATGGCCAGGACGAAAACTACATCGAAGGGCTCGCCCGTCACCTCTTGCTGGAATAGACCATGACACTCCGTTATCCACAGGTCTTGCTGTTGCTATGCGCCCTGACCGCGTTGCCACCGGCCATGGCCGCCGACCCCGACAAGCTCGATACTCTCAAGCTAGAAACCCCTGTCGGCGGCTGGCGCAGCGGCGCGCCGGGGGGCGAGGGCGAACGCTTCAGCCAGACCGTCAACTACCCGGCCTCGTCGGTCAACACGCCCCAGGGCCAGGCCAATACCGCCCGCATCACCGGCCAGATCAAAGGCACGCCGAAGAGCAATGAGCCGGGCCAACTCATTGTCAACGGCGTGAGCTTGCCATTGAAGCTCGACGAGGAAGGGCGCTTCGACCGGCCATTCTCGTTTCCCAATGGCAGCAACAGCGTTGAGGTGCGCAGCGCCGATGGCCAGCAGCGCCACCGCACGCAATTTCTCAACACCAGCGGCGGCGCCACCCCGGCCAAGTTGCGGGTGTTGCTGACCTGGGACAGCGACGGCACCGACCTGGATCTGCATCTGGTCACGCCCGATGGCGGGCACGTCTGGTACGGCGACCGCGCCATCGCCAACGGCGCCGCCCTGGATGTCGACGTCACCACCGGCTACGGCCCGGAAATCGTTGCCATGCCGGCACCGATCAAAGGGCAGTACCTGGTGTATGTGAACTACTACGGCGGCGGGTACGGCAGTGAAGAAGACGGCGAAGAGGGCGGAACAGTGGCGCAGGCGCAACAAGCCCTGACCACGGCGAAAGTCACCGTCATCACCGAAGAGGGCACGCCCAGCGAGAAGATGGAAACCTTCGTGGTGCCGATGCGGGCGGTGGGCGAGCTGACGTTGGTCAAGAGTTTCAGCTATCCGTAGACCTGTGGGATCAGCATTTGTGACAAGAAAAATCTCACGCGTGAGCTATTGTGAGGTCGTGAAGTTGCCTGTAGTGTTTCTCACGCGTGAGTTTTTCACAGTGGGGTCCGTACCATGCCAACCAGCTCTCCATCAGATCCGCGTGACGGGTCTGTGACCGATTCAGCGAGCCGCACGGGAGAGCGCGCCAAACCCTCCGCGAAAAAGCCGTCGAGCTTCTACATGAAGCAGATGCGCGCGGGCCTGAGTGCCGCCGGGTATGTGAAACACGAGACTTGGGTGCTTCCTGAAAACCGAAGCCTGCTCAAGCAAATGGAGAAACAGCTACGCCAACCGATTCTGGCTGGCCCATTCATGTCGGAGGATTACATGAGCGCAGGTAACAACTGGAACATCGATCGCCTCTACAGCGCCCTTCAGGCCCTGGACGAAGTGATCGCGAACGACATCACCCTCTCCCTCGTCCAAGGCTCCGAGTCCAGCATCAAGCTGGAAATGAATGACTTCGGTGGCTTGCCAATCTACATCGCCGTGGTCGGCGACCAGATCATCGTCGATACCGTGCTGGTGGACGTCGAGTCGATCAACGATGTCGCGGCATTCAACGACGCCGTATTGCGCAGTCGGGAGATGTTCCCGCTGTCGTCCATCGGCATCGAGACCATGCCCAACGGACAGGTCGTCTACAACATGTTCGGTGCCTTGAGCTCCGACTCCAGCCTGACCAACGTCGTCACCGAGGTCAAAACCCTCGTCGACAACGTCCAGCGCGCCAGCGAAGCCTTCGAACGCTTCTTCATTTAATTCGCCGAACAGGAACCATCCAATGACTCAGTCCATCTGGAGCAAGTTGTTCACCGCACTGCGTGGCGGTGCCAACGAAGTCGGCGAATCGATCGTCGACCAACAGGCCCTGCGCATCCTCGACCAGGAAATCCGCGACGCCGACACCGCGCTGGCCAATGCCAAGCGCGAGCTGGTCACCATCATGGCCAAGCACAAGCTGGCGACCGATCGCGTCGCTGAATACAACGCCAAGATCAAGGACCTGGAAGCCAAGGCCCTGGCCGCGATCCAGGCCAACCGCGAAGACCTGGCGCTGGAAGTGGCCGAAGCCATTTCGACCCTGACCAACGAACTGGACGCCGAGCAAAAGCACGCGACCGAATTCGGCGGTTACGCGGACAACATGCGCAAGGACATCACCAAGGCCGAAAGCCGCATCAAGAGCCTGCGCCAGCAGGTGGACATGGCCAAGGCCCGGGAAAGCGTGCAGAAGGCCCAGGTCAGTGCCTCGATCGCCAGCGGCGGCGCCAACGGCAAGCTGGAAACCGCCGTCGGGACCCTCAACCGCCTGCAAGCCAAGCAGCAGCAACGTGCCGCTGAACTGCAAGCCCAAGACGAGCTGGCCGAGGCTTCGACCGGCTCCGACCTGGAGCGCAAGCTGCGTGATGCCGGCATCACGCCGAACGAAGGCAGCGCCAATGCGATCCTGGAACGCCTGAAGAAAAAATCGGCTGAGTAAAATCGAGGCAGGCCGAACACAAAACCTGTGGCGAGGGGATAAATCCCCTCGCCACAAGGATTGAGCCAGGCCCGCCTGCTCATCGGATTTATTGTTACACAGGTACTTCTATCCAAGCCCCGCAACAGGTTTAATGCTGTCCGGCCACTACGCTCAGGCACTCAGAGCGATTATCCCGCCAGGAACCACGCCCCACGGAGTCAGGGACGAAATGTCGATTTTCCTTCTGTTGCGCACGTACGCTTCGTCCTTCTTCCATCGCTTCGGTTGGGCAGGGCTGGCCATTGCGTTGGGCGTGCACCTGTCCATCGCCTGGATCGGCCTGGTGCTGCTGGGCGAGCAGCACCTCATCACCGCCGCCACGTTTATCTACTTCTATCTCACCACCACGCTGACCGTCGGCTATGGCGATCTGTTGCCACAGACATCCGCCGGGCGAATTTTCGTGGCGACCTGGATCATGCTCGGGGGCATTGCCCTGTTGACGACGGTCATCGGCAAAACCACCAGCAGCGTCATCGATGTATGGAGAAAAGGCATGAAGGGCAAAGGCGATTTCACCGGCAAGGCCGGCCACACGGTGCTCATCGGCTGGGAGGGCGCCTCCAGCGAGCGAGTCATCGAATTGCTGCTACAGGACGAAACGTCCAATGACAACCTGATCGTCATCTGCGATTGCGATCTCGAAGAAAACCCCATGCCCGGCAAGGCCACGTACATCAAGGGCGACAGCCTGTCCTCCGTCGCGCTGCTGCAGCGTGCCGGCGTGCCTGGTGCCGAACGCGTGCTCGTGCGCACTCATTCCGACGACCTGACCCTGGCCACCGTGCTGGCGGTCAATCGACTGGAGCCTGTCGGGCATGTCGTCGCCCATTTCAATGACAGCGAAGTGGCCGCCCTCGCCAGCGCCTATGCGCCGAGCCTGGAATGCACCTCCAGCATGGCGATCGAGATGCTGGTGCGTGCCTCCCAGGACCCGGGCTCGTCAGTGGTCATCAATGAATTGCTCTGTGTCGGCGAAGGCGCCACCCAGTACCTGATGAAACTGCCCGAGGCGTTTGAAGCGACTTTCGGCGATCTCTACACCCGCTTGAAAGAACAGCACAACGCCACGCTGATCGGCTACCGCGCCCAGGGCGCCCGCCAACCGTCGATCAACCCGCCCGGCGCCACCCGTGTGGTGGGCGGCGAACTCTTCTACATCGCCTCGGCGCGTCTCAAGGAAATTTCCCATGGGGTGGTTTAAGCAGTTGATGGGGCTCGAGGCCCCGAATGCGAACAGGACAGCCAGCAACCACGCGCCTGTCACCGGGCCGCTGGGCCTGTCCTCCGGCAAGCAAGTCATGTTCGACACCACGCTCAAGTTGCTGCTCGACGGCAACAGCAGCGTGGTCATCCCGGGCAACCAGCAGATCTGGAGCCTGGGCATCGTCGACCTCGGGCAGTCGAACTGGCTGTCGCGCTGCTACATGAACGATGAGGACTATTGGTTGCAGGTGCACACCAGCGGCGACGTCGCCGGGCAGGTCGAGTCGGTGATCCTGTTCAACTACCTCAGCTACGTCACGATCAACAGTGAAGCGGAGTTGCGTCGCCTCGCCGGCCCCGAAAGCCTGATCGGCCTGCCGACCTACAACCATGACGGCGTCGAGTACACCCGCGAATGGGGCACCGAGGCGGGCCAGACAGAACTGGTGGCGTTGAGCGAGCGCGTAAGCAATCCGGACGAGTCCTACAACGTCGAACATCGTTCGATGCTGTACGCCCGCGACACCGGCCTGACGGATCGCCGGGAGTTCCTGTTGTTCTCCGTCGAAGAAGACGCCGAGGGCAGCGTCAGCCTGAGCACTTCGCTGGGTATTTCCCTGTACACCACTGACCTGAACACTTTTTGAATAAGGAAGAAGTCCATGCTTGAAGCGCTCTCCATTTCCCTGAACAAAGCCGCCGTGCTTGGCTTTGTCATGTACATCCTCGGCGCCGCCGTGCTGTTCGCGCTGTTCCAGTTCATCTACACCCGCGTCACACCGCACCGGGAATTCGAACTGATTCGTTCGGGCAACGTGGCGGCGGCCATCGCCCTGGGCGGCGCCGTCATCGGTTTCGCCATTCCGGCCAGCAATGTGATTGCCTACTCGATCAACATGCTGGACTTCATCGTCTGGGCAGTGATCGCAGCTGTCGTTCAGTTGCTGGCGTTCCTGATGACCAGCCTGGTCCTCAAGGGGGCTTCGGCGCGCATCAAGAACGGTGAAATCGCCGCCGGTATCTATATCGCCGCCGTGGCCATCAGCGTCGGCATGTTGAACGCCGCGTGCATGACGCCTTCCACGAACTGATCGCGCCACGGAGATCCCGATGAAACGAAGCAAGTACGTCCAGCTTTCGCTGGCTGCGTCGGTCGCCCTGGCGATATCTGGCTGCGGGCCAACGGAAAAAACCTACAAGTTGCAGAAGAAGTACAACTTCCAATCCGTCCAGCAATGTGTCGATGAAAAGCTGCCGGTGGACATTTGCGCCGACGCCTACATGACCGCCATGGCCGAGCACCGTCGCATCGCGCCGACGTACGCCAGCCAGGCGGATTGCGATGCCGACTTTGTCCCGGACTGGTGCCAGCAGGACTCGAGTGGCCAGTTCATCCCCAAGCTCGGTGGTTTCGAGCTCAGCGCCGACGGCGAAGTTACGCAATCGCAGGTCGATGCGGCCCGGGCCCAATTGCCGGCGTCGGAAGCGAACGTCGGTGGTTCAGGCTTCGGCAACCTGCTGACCGGCATGCTGATCGGCAACATGCTGAGCGGCAACCGCAACAGCTATTACTCCGAGCCGGTCTACCGCTACCGCGACGATCGGGGCAACTTCGGGTCCTCGACGCTCAGCCAGCGGGTTTCCAGGGGCTCGACCTTCAACAAGTCCAACCAGGCGCGGTACGGCAGCTACACCGACTCCATCAAGACCAGCAAGCCAATGTCCGTCGCGTCCTCTACGTCTCGCGGTGGTTTCGGTAGCAAGTCCAGCGCCCGCAGCGGTTGGGGCGGTTCGAGCAGCTCCGGCGGTTGAGGAACCAGCGTCATGAAGAAGATCCAGTGCGCAGAGCGTCCTGACTGGAAGCAGACCGCCGAGCAGCTCGGCTTTCTGTTCCACACCATCGACGACGAACCCTATTGGGACGAAAGCGCGTACTACCAATTCACCCTCAAGCAAATCGAGGATGACCTGGAAGACCCGACCACCGAGATCCATGAGATGTGCATGGACCTCGTGGCCCGCGTTGTCCAAAGCGAAGAATTGCTGGAGCGCCTGAGTATTCCGGCGCCGTTCTTCGACCTGGTTCGCACGTCATGGCTGGAAGGCCACCCGCACCTGTATGGGCGTATGGATTTCTCCTACAACGGCAGCGGTCCCGCCAAATTGCTGGAGCTCAACTACGACACGCCGACCAGCCTCTACGAGGCGGCGGCGTTCCAGTGGGGCTGGCTGGAGCAATGCATCGAGCGCGGTGTGCTGCCGGCCCATGCCGACCAGTTCAACAGCATCGATACCAAGCTGCACCAGGCCTTTGCCCAGTTGCAGCTCAAGGAGCCGTTCTATTTCGCCTCGATGAAAGGCTCGGTGGAAGACAAGGGCACCACGGATTACTTGCGCCTGATCGCGGAAAAAGTCGGCATCGAATCGCGGCACATCGATATCGAAGACATCGGCCTCAACAGTGAAGGACGTTTCGTCGATCTGCAAGAGCGCTGGATTCCGCACCTGTTCAAGCTGCATGCCTGG
Organism: Pseudomonas frederiksbergensis; assembly: GCF_000802155.2. Classification (GTDB taxonomy): domain Bacteria; phylum Pseudomonadota; class Gammaproteobacteria; order Pseudomonadales; family Pseudomonadaceae; genus Aquipseudomonas; species Aquipseudomonas frederiksbergensis_A. The sequence continues at coordinate 15,316 of NZ_JQGJ02000025.1, read as the reverse complement.
GAGTTCATTTTCCACGAGCCGTTTGGCGCTGCGATAGCCCAATGCGATACGCAGTTTTTCGAACCGGCGTGGAAGTCGATCATCTCCAACAAAGGCATCCTGCCGCTGTTGTGGGAGTTCAACAAAGGCCACCCGAACCTGCTCGCCGCCCACCTGGATACCGACACGAGCAAAGCGGTGCCCAAGGGCTGGGTACGCAAGCCGTTCTTTTCCCGGGAAGGCGCCAATATCGAGCTGCAGACTACTGATGGTTTGATCGTCAAAGAGGACGGCCCGTATACCGATGCGCCGTTCATCCTCCAGGAGTTCGCGCCACTGCCACGCTTTGGCGACAGCTACACCCTGATCGGTTCCTGGGTCATCGGCGACCAGGCCGCCGGTATCGGGGTGCGGGAAGACAATAGCCTGATCACCAAGGATTCCAGTCGGTTCCTGCCGCACCTGATCCTCGATTGATCCCCCTGCGTGGCAGCGAGCAAGCTCCCACCCAGGGCATCTTTGCCTGGACATAGCCACCGCCTGTCGCCTTTGCGGAATTGCGCCTGTCGCGTTCCTGTCGATTTCAAAAGAGTTCATGAAAAAACGGAAATCGACGCGCCATTCGTGACAGGAGGCCCACATGCATATCCACCACCTGAACTGCGGTTGCATGTGCCCGGTGGGCGGGAAGTTGTTCGATGGCTACAGTCGAGGACTGACGGCGTGCCTGGTGTGCCATTGCCTGTTGATTGAAACCGACAGCAACGGCCTGGTCCTCGTGGACACCGGTTTTGGCCAGCGCGATGTGCAGACCCCCGAGCGGTTGAGCCGATTTTTCCGGGCGTTCAACAACATCAAGTTCGAACATCGCCTTACCGCGTTGGAACAAGTGCGGCGGCTAGGCTTCGATGCCAATGACGTTCGGCATATTCTCCTGACCCATCTGGATTTCGATCACGCCGGTGGGCTCCAGGATTTTCCCCAGGCCCGGGTTCACGTGATGCGCGACGAAATGGCGGCGGCGCGCTCCGCCGACAGTTGGATCAGCCGGCGGCGGTTCCAGGCACGTCAGTGGCAGGGCATCGACAATTGGGAGTTCTATGCCCCGGACGGCGACACCTGGTTCGGTTTCGACTCGGTGCGCGCGCTCATCGGGGCCGAAGAAGAGGACATTTTCCTGGTGCCGCTCCAAGGCCATACGGCCGGGCACGCCGGCATTGCCGTGCGCACGCCCGACGGTTGGCTGCTGCATGCCGGCGATGCCTATTTCTTCCACGATGAAGTCCATCAAGCCGAGCGCCACCGTCCGCCGGGGCTGAAATTCTATCAATACATGATGGACACCTACCGTTCGGCACGGATGCACAACCAGGATCGCCTGCGGGAACTGGCGCGGGTTCAAAACGGGCACGTCGAAATCTTTTGCAGCCACGATGCCACGGAGTGGGAGAAGGCAATGCTTCGATCACGCACGGTCCGGGTTGATTCCACGGCGATGCCTTCGGCCGCAGGTAAGCAATCCTCCTGACTCGGCCTGCGACATAACCGCTTTCCCTTTGCCCACGTCTCGTGGGCTTTTTTTTGTGCGCGATGCCGTTCGTCACCGTTTCCAGATGTTTCTCTCAACTTAGCCGAGGGGGCCAATTCTAAAAATCGTGTACCCCAACAACACTGTAAAAGGAGAAGGCCATGCCTGCTTCTCATGATCTTTATCAGGATTTGAATTGCAGTAAAGAGGCGGTCCAACAACGTCGCCAGCAGGATCCGGAACTTGATCGCCTGCTGGATGAGTACATGGATCTGGATAACCAAGTATTGGCCGCCGAATCCATTTCAGCGGGCAACGTCGAGGATGACGACCTGCGCAAACTCAAGGAACAGCGCCTGTCGATCAAAGACAAGATCACTCGGCAACTGGCAAGCAACCCATAAACGAAGCGTAAGAGATGCGAACTCGACTGCCTTGTTACTTATCAAGGTTGTTGCTGGTCGGCGGGCTGCTGTTGCTCGGTGGTTGCGACATGGTGTTGTTCAATCCCAAGGGACAGGTCGGCGTCGATCAACGCAACTTGATCATTCTCTCGACATTGTTGATGTTGCTGGTGGTGGTGCCGGTCATCGTCATGGCGTTCGTCTTTTCCGTGAAATACCGCGCTTCCAACACAAAGGCGAAGTACACGCCGGAGTGGGCGCATTCGCGCAAGATCGAAGCGGTAGTCTGGGGCGTGCCGCTGGTGATCATCATCATTCTCGGCGTGGTCACCTGGAAGTCCACCCATGCGCTGGACCCTTACCGGCCGCTGGATTCCGACGTAAAGCCGCTGGTGGTGCAGGTCATCGCTGCGGACTGGAAATGGGTCTTCATCTATCCGGAACTGGGCATCGCTTCGGTCAATGAGCTGGCAATGCCTTTGGACACACCGGTGAACTTTCGCGTGACCTCCGATGGCGCGATGACCTCGTTTTTCATTCCGGCGCTGGGCGGGCAGATCTACGCCATGGCTGGCATGCAGACTCAACTGCACCTGATCGCCAACGAGGCCGGGCAATACCGAGGCATCGCCGCCAACTACAACGGCCCGGGCTTTTCCGACATGCATTTCCAAACCCTGGCCACCGATGCGGCGGGTTTCGAGAAGTGGGTTGCCAGCGTGCGCGCAGGACAAGGGCGGTTGGATAAGGACAGCTACGCCCGACTGGCCCGACCCACGGTCAAGCACCCGGTGGAGCACTACGCCTCGGTCCAGCCGGACTTGTTCCAGAGCATCATCGATAAATACGAAGGCATGAACCGTTCCCGTGAAGTCGAGCATCGCATGGAGCACATGCAGGGCAGCATCGATTCACCCGTCGGGGCTCAACGCAAAGCGCAGGAGTAAGGAATGTTTGGAAAACTGACGCTGGAGGCGATCCCGACGGATGAGCCGATCATCATGTGGACCCTTGCAGTGGTGGGGCTGATCGCCCTGGCCGGCATGGGTGCCATCACCTACTACCGCAAATGGACCTACCTGTGGAAAGAGTGGTTTACCTCGGTCGATCACAAACGCATCGGCGTGATGTACATCGCCGTCGGCCTGGTGATGCTGCTGCGTGGCTTTTCCGACGCAATCATGATGCGCACGCAACAGGCGATGGCGTCCGACGGTTCGCCCGGCTATCTGCCACCGGAACACTATGACCAGATCTTCACCGCCCATGGCGTGATCATGATCTTCTTCATGGCGATGCCATTGGTGGTGGGGCTGATGAACATCGTCGTGCCCTTGCAGATCGGTGCCCGGGACGTGGCGTTTCCGTTCCTCAATGCATTGAGTTTCTGGCTGTTCGTCGCCGGGGCGATGTTGGTGAACATTTCCCTGGCGGTCGGTGAGTTCGCCCGCACCGGTTGGGTCGCTTATCCGCCGCTATCGGGGCTTTCCTACAGCCCCGGGGTCGGGGTTGACTATTACATCTGGTCATTGCAGATATCCGGGGTCGGGACGCTGCTCACCGGGGTGAATTTCTTCGTCACGATCCTGAAAATGCGTACACCCGGCATGACGCTTTTCCGCATGCCGGTGTTCACCTGGACGGTGCTGTGCACGGCGGTGCTGATCCTGGCGTCGTTTCCGATCCTTACCGCGACGCTGTTCATGCTCAGCCTCGACCGTTACTTGGACATGCACTTCTTTACCAACGAGCTGGGCGGCAACCCGATGATGTACGTCAACCTCATCTGGGCGTGGGGCCACCCGGAGGTGTACATCCTGATCCTGCCGGCGTTCGGGATCTTTTCCGAGGTGGCGTCGACCTTCAGCCGCAAGCGCCTGTTCGGCTATCACTCGCTGGTATGGGCGACGATTGTCATTACCATCCTGTCGTTCATCGTCTGGGTGCACCACTTCTTCACCATGGGCTCGGGGGCGAACGTCAACGCCTTCTTCGGCATCATGACCATGATCATCGCCGTGCCCACCGGGGTGAAGATATTCACCTGGCTGTTCACCATGTACCGCGGGCGGGTGCGCTTTGAAACGCCAATGCTGTGGACGGTGGGCTTTATCGTCACGTTCAGCATTGGTGGCATGACCGGTGTCTTGCTGGCGGTGCCCGGCGCGGATTTCCTGCTGCACAACAGCCTGTTTCTGATCGCCCATTTCCATAACGTGATCATCGGCGGCGCCGTGTTCGGCTATCTCTGCGGCCTGACCTACTGGTTTCCCAAGGCCTTTGGTTTCAAACTTCACGACCGCTTGGGCCGGGCGGCGTTCTGGTGCTGGATCATCGGCTTCTACTTCGCCTTCATGCCGTCGTACTTCCTTGGCTTCATGGGCATGACCCGGCGTTTGAACCACTTCAACGTGCCCGAATGGGAACCGTGGCTGCTGGCGGAGTTGCTGGGCGTGGGCATCATTCTTTGCGGTGTGGTCTGCCAGATCCTGCAGATCTACTTCAGCATCCGCCAGCGTCACCAGAACCGCGACCTGACGGGCGACCCCTGGGACGGTCGCACGCTGGAATGGTCCACTGCCTCGCCACCGCCGTTCTACAACTTCGCCCAACAACCGGTGGTGGAGGGCATCGACGCCTATTGGGGCATGAAGGAGCGTGGCCAAAAGACCGCCGTCGAAGCGGATTTCCAAGCCATCCACATGCCGCGCAACACCGCGATGGGGCTGGTCATAAGCCTGTTCAGCCTGATCATGTGCTTTGCCCTGGTGTGGCATATCTGGTGGCTGGCGATCGTCGGGCTGGTGGCGACCATCGGCGGGGTGATCTGGCGCAGCGCCGATGACGACATCGATTACTACGTGCCTGCCGAGGAGGTGGCACATATTGAAAACCAGCGCATCAAGATGTTGGCGGAGGCTTGATCATGTCCAATCTCGTCCAGCCAAACGCCACTGCGCCGGAATCCGAACACGGGCACTCGGACGCCAGCTCCATGACCCTGTTCGGGTTCTGGATCTACTTGATGACCGACTGCATTTTGTTCGCAACGCTGTTCGCGACCTATGCGGTGCTTGGGCAAAGCGTTGCCGGTGGCCCTGGCGCCGCCGACATTTTCGAGCTGCCCTACGTCCTCGCGGAAACCTTCATCCTGCTGTTCAGCAGCATTACCTACGGCTTCGCCATGCTCGCCCTGGGTGCCGGCCAGAAGCAGAAGGTGCTGGCCTGGCTCGGCCTGACGTTCGTCCTCGGCCTGGCGTTTATCGGCATGGAAATCCATGAGTTCCAGAAGCTCATCGCCGAAGGCTACGGCCCGAACCGCAGTGCCTTTCTCACGGGTTTCTTCACGTTGGTGGGCACTCACGGCCTGCACGTCGCCACCGGCCTGCTGTGGATGGCGGTCGTGATGTTCCAGGTCCAACGCAAAGGCCTGACCACCGTCAACGCCACCCGCATGGGCTGCCTGAGCCTGTTCTGGCACTTCCTCGACGTGGTGTGGATCTGCGTGTTTACCGTGGTCTATCTGTTTGGAGTGATGTAATGAGCAGTCATCAGAGCAGCGTCGATGCCAGCCATGGCAGCGCAAAATCCTACCTCACCGGGTTCGTTCTGTCGGTCATCCTCACCGTCATTCCCTTCGCCCTGGTGATGTATCCCACATTGCCCAAGCCGATGACGGCGGCGATCGTGGCGATCTTTGCGGTGATCCAGATCGTCGTGCACCTGATCTACTTCCTGCACCTGGATTTCTCGCCGCAGCAGCGCTGGAACGTGACGGCGCTGGCGTTCTCGGCGGTGGTGATTGCGCTGCTGGTGGGGCTGTCGCTGTGGATCATGTACAGCGTGCACCACAATATGTTGGCGCACTAAATCGTCCGGCGAACCGCCTTTGTGGCGAGGAAATTTGCTCCCTTGCCACAGGTAAGCGGTGTGTCAGTACCTCAAGTCCACCAATACCGAACCAGGTGAAAGAAGATCGGCGCGGCGAAGCACACCGAGTCCAGCCGGTCGAGCATGCCGCCGTGGCCTTCGATCATGTGGCCCCAGTCCTTGACGCCACGGTCGCGCTTGATCGCCGACATGACGATGCCACCGGCAAAGCCCAGCAGGTTAATCAGCAAGGCGATGAGGAACGACTGCCACGGATTGAACGGTGTGATCCACCACAGCGCGCCGCCGATCAGCGAGGCCAGGAAAATGCCGCCGACAAAACCTTCCACCGTCTTCGACGGTGACAGGTTCGGCGCGATCTTGTGCTTGCCGAACAGCTTGCCGCAGACGTACTGCAACACATCCGAGAGCTGCACCACGATCACCAGATAAGCGATCAGCAACAGGTTGCGCCCTTCAAAACCAGCGATGTCCAGCGTCAGCAGGGCGGGCACGAAGGAGATGCAGAACACCGCGATCATCAACCCCCACTGCACTTTCGAAGCGCGCTCGAGGAAGTGCGTGCTGTCGCCGCCCAGCGACGCCAGGATCGGCAACAGCAAGAACACGTACACCGGAATGAAGATCGAGAACAGGCCGTACCAGTCGTAGTAGATCAGCAGGTATTGCAGCGGCAGCGCCAGGTAGAACGCCGCCACGAGGGCAGGGTAGTCACTGCGCCGGGTCGGGGTCAGCGTCAGGAATTCGCGCAAGGCATAGAACGACACGGCGTAGAACAGCAGGATCACCGCCGCGTTGCCGAGCCAGAACGCAATACCGATCACCAGCACCATGATCCACCAGGCGTTGATCCGCGCGTTGAGGTTCTCGATCACCGAGTTCGGCGCGCCTTTGGTCCGCAGCTTGAGAATGAAACCGATCAACGAAGCCAGCAGCAGAATCGCGCCGATCCCGCCAAACAACATCAAGGTATATCTATCCATGTCAGACGTGCTCCGGGGCCAGGGCCAGCAGCGCGGCGCGGCTGCGTTCTAGAAATTGCTCTTTGCTTTCGCCTTCTTCGATGCACAGCGGCGCGCCGAAACTGGTGGTGCACAGCAGCGGCAAGGGCAACACGCGGCCCTTGGGCATGACGCGGTTGAGGTTGGCGATCCACACCGGGATCACCTCCACCTCGGGATGGCTTTTCATCAGGTGGTAGATCCCGCTCTTGAACGGCAACAGGCCTTCATCCGGATTGCGCGTGCCCTCGGGGAAGATGATCAGCGAGTCGCCGTTTTCCAGCGCGTCGAGCATCGGCTGCAATGGGTTGCAGGAAGGATCCTTGCGCTCGCGATCCACCAGCACGCCGTTGAACACCCGGTTGATGATGTAGCGGCGCATCGGGCTGGTTTGCCAATAATCGGCCCCGGCGACCGGACGGGTGAGCTTGCGCAGCGCTGGCGGCAGCGAGGCCCAGAGCAACACGAAGTCACCGTGGCTGCTGTGGTTGGCGAAGTAGATCCGCTGCACCGGCGTCGGCGCGCAGCCGAGCCACAGGCTACGCGCGCCGGTGACCATCCGCGCGGCGGAGGTGATGAGGTTGGCGACCACGGGTTCGAACATGAGGATTCCTTGTCCTGAAAGCTTGAAGTTATGCGACATCTATCGCAGGCAAACAATGTGGCGAGGGAGCTTGCTCCCGCTGGGCTACGAAGTCGCCCTAACACTGAGGTCGCGGTTTATCAGGCAGATCATAGGGGAGGGCTTCGCCCCCCAGCGGGAGCAAGCTCCCTCGCCACAGAAGCCATTCATCTTCCTGTTTAAGTTCCAAGACCCGAGTAAACCAGCCAGGGACTCGCCAGGACAAAGCTCACCGTCAACAGCGCTTGGATAGTCACCAGCCAGGCTTGGCGGCGCAGCAGTCGCATCGAACCATGGCTGCGCTCAGGCCAGGACCGCCCGCCACGCTCGACCGGTTGCAGGCCGAGATTGGCAAGAGCCTCGTCCAATGCCTGGGTGCGTTCGGTCAGCGGCTTGCTGGCATCCGCGACGATCTGAAACAGATCGGCATCAAGGGCCACGCGAAACGCCAGGTATTTTTCCTGCATGCCGAGGACGAACACGCCAAAGCTCAGCAACAGCAGCCACGGATCGACGCTACCCACCAGCCATTGGCCCAGGCCGATCAGCGCCGCCAGCAGCGTCAGTCCGGTGGACAAATGGTCCAGCGATTGACCGCGGCGCAACAGGCTCGCCACGGTGTGCAGTTCGATGTCACTGCTCATGACCATTCCCCGAAGCCCGCGGATATTTGCCCCAACGCCTGGCGATGGGCCTTGTGCAGGACGACACGTGGGCGCACACGCTGGATCTGCGCAATGGCAGCGTCCACGCTGTCAGCGCGGCCCGTGCTCAACAACCAAGCCGCCACGGCGGTGGCGCTGCGCGAGTAACCCAAGGCGCAGCAGACCAGCACCGGCCCATGCTGGCGCAGGTGCTCGATTTTCTGCGCGGCGTCCAGGCATTGCTCGACAGTCGGTGCCGTCAGGTCGAGTACCGGCACGGTGCGATAGGCGATTGCCGTGCTGTCCATGGACAACTCGGCGCAGAGGTCGAGCACCGCGCTGAACCGACTGTCCTTCAGGGCAGCCGATGTAGGAATCCGCCCGAGCCAGACGTCATCCATGATCTGATCCGGCTGTGGGTGCTTGCGCGTCCACAGGCGGGAATTGATCCACGCCGCCGCCAGATAAGGTGCCAGCAACCAGCGCACCGCCGGGCTCAGTCGACCGTCTTCACGCTTCTGGAACCCGCTCGCGCCGAACAGCAGGTAATTCAGCGCCACCATCAGCACCGCCACCGCCGGCCAGATCAGCCAGAGCCACGCGCCACCGAAGGCAAACGCCAACGTGAACAACGCGGCGGCACCCACGCCATAACGCAGGGCCAGGCGCCGACGGGCCGGATCTGTCGTCAGTCGTGCACTGAACAGCGGGCTCGGCCGGTCCAGCGGCCACAACCAGACACACAACCACCCGGCCAGCGCACCGGTCGGCACGTCGACAAAATGGTGTTGGTAAGTGGTCAGCACCGACACGCCAATCAAGGCGAACCAGCCGTGCATCAACCAACGCCAGACGCCTTGCAGGTGGCGCTCATAACAGACCCAGAGCACCACCAGCAACGCGATGTGCAGCGACGGCGCCTGGTTGAACGGCTTGTCGAAGCCGGCCAGCACGTCGAACATCCAACCGAACACCCCATCCATTTCCGGTCGCGGGAAGGTGAACGTCAGCGGCCAGAGCAGGAAGCAACTGACCGCAATCGCCTGGGCCGTGAGCAGACGCAGCGCGTGGCGCTTGAGTTCGTCGCGGCTGTTGGGCAGCAGCAACGACAAGCCGTACAACAAGTCGATCGACCAGTACGGCACGATGGTCCAGGCCATGAACGGCATGTGGCTTTCCCAGTCGAACACCAGGCTGCCGACGTCGTCACGCTGGGCCGTGACCCAGGTGGCGAAGCCGTACGTGGTGAAGAACAGCGGCGCCAACAACAGCAGCCACAGCACCGCCGGTTTCAGCAGCGCGGGTTCGCGGGCCGGAGCGATGACGGCGCTCATTACTGAACCCGCTGCGCCAGCGAAACGCTGAAAATGCCCCACTCATCGACCCGCAGGGTGATCTTGCGGAAACCTGCCGCCTCGACCAATTGGTCCATTTCCGCCTGGGTGCGCCGACGCATCACCCAGGCCTGGCCGGCGCGGTGGCTGGTAAGGGCGCGGGCGATCAGTTCCAGTTGCGGGTGCCATGGCTGGCCGGTGTAGACCAGGAAACCGCCAGGCTCCACCGCTTCGGCCAGGCCGGCGAGGGACCCACCGACCATCTGGTTATCGGCGAACAGTTCGTACAGGCCCGACACCACGGCGAGGGTTGGTTTCGGTTCGAGCGCCGCCAGATCCTGGCGGTCGAACGCATCACCCTTGACGAAACGCGCGATGTCGCCGAGGCCTTTCTCAAGGATTAGCGCACTGCCGTCACGCACGTTGATGTCGCTGTAGTCGCGCAGCAGGATCGACTCCGGCAACGGGCTGACGCCTTGCAGCGCTTCGAGAATGTAGCGGCCATGACCGGCGGCGATATCGACGATACGCACCTCGCGGTCCTGGGCGCGCAACTCGGCCATCGCCAGGCGCAGCAGCTCTTCGACGTGCACCTTGCGCTGGCGAATGCCGCGCCAGCCGATGGAGTTCAGGTAGTTCTGGTCGATCATCTTGCCCAGGGCCGAGGTGCCGGTTGGGCGGTTGCGGTACACGTAATCCAGGGTGCTGCCGGAGTCGAAGCCGGTGTCGAAGCCCAGTTTCACCCCGGCCGACAATTTGCTGCCAAAGCGCATGCTGGCGCGGGTCATGCGCCAGTAAAGATCACGCAACGAGTTGTGCGGCAGCGGCGTCGCCAGGGTTTCGGCTTCGGCGCAGGTCACGCCCAGGCGATCGGCGTCCAGCAGGGAAGGGCGCTCCAGCGGACGGGCGAAGTTTTGCAGGATGAAGCGGCGGGCGCTGGCGATGGCTGGCGCACGGTTTTTCTCGCCGAGGGTGTCGTGGAAGAAGCCCGGCAGGATGTGCTTCTCTTTGTGCAGGCTGCCCAGCCGCTCGAAGAACTGTTCCTGGGGTTTACGATGCACGACGAAGTCGGAACCGGAAATCAACAACTGTGTCGGCACCTGGATCGCCTGGGCATCGGCTACAACCCGGTCGGCGGCTTCGTACAGGCCCAGCAGCACGTTCACCGAAATGGCCTTGGTGATCAGCGGATCGCTGTCGTAGGACGCGACTCGCTCCGGGTCATGGCTGAGGAACCTGGCCTTGACGTAACTGTTGACGAAGAAATTGCCACGGAACTTGCGCATCAGCGCCAGGCCCGGACGGGCGAACGGTACGTAGAGCTTGACCTTGAACGCCGGCGACGCCAGCACCAGCGAGCGAATGCGCGGCGCATAGTCGTGGACCCAGGTGGAAGCGATCACCGCGCCGACGCTTTGTGCGACTACGGCAATGTTCTGTTCGTCGATCTGGTGTGCCGCGCCGATGTGATCGCAGAAGGTCTGCACGTCCCGCGCGCTGGTGGCGAAACTCGGGCTGTCGCCCCGCTCGCCGGGCGACTGGCCGTGGCCGCGGGCGTCCCAGGCGAAAAACTCGAACCCGGGCAAATCCAGCTCATCCACCAAATGCGCGATGCGCCCGGAGTGCTCATGGCCGCGGTGAAACAACAATACGGCCTGGCGGGGTTCACCCGCCGTGGCCTCGACAGCCGGCCAGTGCCGGTAGAACAACTCCACGCCGTCGTGGGTGGTGAACGTCAGTTCCTGGGCTTCACGCATTGCAACTTCCTTATGCTGAGGGAGCGTTTTCCGTCACTTGGCTCAGGCCATGGCGGACCCGATTGACCAAGGTATAAACCAGCAGGGCGGCAACCACCGCCATCACACCATCAACCCACAGCGCCCCGAGCCAACCCAGGGCAATACCGGTCGCCAGCACGCCAAACACAAAGGCGCGATCACTCTTGCCCATCGGCCCGTCATAGCGCCGCGAAGCGCCGACCATCGTCCCCAACACACCGGCGTATTCGCTGAACAACGCCAACAGCGTGACCAACAACACGAGCAACAGGCTGGTATCGGGAAACAGGGCAAAAGGCAGGATCAAGGCAGCGTCGGCGATGATATCGCATAGCTCATTGAGGTAGGCGCCCAGATTCGACTGCTGGCCAAACTCCCGCGCCAGCATGCCATCCACCGCATTCAACGCCATGCGCAGGAACATCCACACCGGCACCAGGATGAACACCCACGGATGACTGGCGAACCACGCGATCACCGCCCCCACCAGCACGGAAACGACGCCCGCGAGCAAGGTCACCTGGTTGGCGGTGACGCCCTTGTCGTAAAGGCGCTGGACGGCGGGGCGAAGCAGATTCTGGAAGGCGGGCTTGAGTTGATAGATGGAAGGCATATGGACTGGGATCTCGGCCGAATTCGGGGCAGGGCTTGTGCAGATGCGAGATTACGATAGGTTGAGACTTTGCTGGTGGGTATTTGCTGGGAATGCGCGCGGGTAGGCATCTGCGCCCGTATACGCGGTGGAAAAGGACTACAGAAGGACGGTAAAAATGCTGCGAGTGGATTGGCTCCTCAACCACATGGATAAATGCAACCTGATGGCCGAATGGCTGTATCGGGAATTCACCTACGAATTCGCCCACCAATCACTCGGTCATTGGCAGGAGGAATTCTCGGCAGGGCAGCGCGATGGTCGCTGGAAATGCCTTATCGCCTTGGAACACGACCAGCTACTGGGCGGCGCCTCGCTGGCAAACGACGACCTGCCCGACCGCCCTGACCTCGGCCCCTGGCTCGCCTGCGTATTCGTCCACCCGGACGCCCGCCGCCGAGGCCTCGCCGCGCGATTGATCGAAGGCATCTGCAACCATGCCAAAGAAGCTGGGTTCGCGACGTTGTACCTGCACACCCACAGTGAACGGGATTACTACGCCAAGCTTGGCTGGGAAGTGCTGGAGCCCTTCGAGGCGTGGGGCAGGGAGCAGTGGCTGATGTCGCGGCGTTTATAACGTCGATATTGAGCGCTAGCCTCCAGCCCGCAATGGACCGCCCACCGGGACGTACTCGACCGGTGCTTCCCCGGGCAGGTTTTTTATAGGGTCTTCGGCGTAACCGTAGCCTTCTTCCTTCAGATTGATCGAATGCACGCTGTGCTCACGGGCAGTGCTGTCGGTGAGCTTGGTAAATAAGCTGTGATCGGCGGGCAGGGTGAAGCGATCACCGGGGTGGAGTTGGGCGAAGGTGAGGGTTGGGTGGTTCATGGTGGCGGGCTCCGAGTGGAGGTTGGTCTCTTTGGAGTTGAGCTCGGGTACCTGGATTGGGTTCCGTTTTCTTACAGTCGTCGCCCTGAAATCCGCAGCATTGATAGCTTGCCGACACCGCCTTGCGCCTTTGCCTACAACTACGCCAGAATCCGCCGGCTTGTGCTCCTGGGGCCATGCCGGTAGCTTGAATCTTGTCACTGCTCATCAGTGATCGGGTTTAGCAGCTCGTGGTGAAACAGGTTTTGCAAGACGTCATCCAGTCAGGAGTTCTTCATCCTGCACTTGATGGTGGCTGTGCGCAGGGCGTCCCCGGACGCGCCGGTTTCTTGTTTCCCCGGTCTGCTAACCTGCGTACGGCCGCCTCCCTCGTTTAGCAGCGAGTGGGTGATGGCTCCAGAACAGGAAGCAAGATAATGGCAAAAGTTACTCCCAATCCTCCGGACGCAGATGAACACGTCTCTCGTGCACAGTCCGCTCGCAACAAAAAAATCGACGATGCTGCCACTCGCGCTTTGGATTTCTATCTGAAACCCAAGCCCAAAAACGAAACTCCCGACAAATCCAACACCATTTTTCGTATCGATCCGGACGTTGACTCTGAGTGTTTGCTTGCGAATCTGAGTGAAAACTTGGCTTCGGCTAAGGCAATGATCAGTGATTTGGCGTTTGATCTGGATGGATCAAGGCGACATGTTGCGCTGGGGATTTTGCAGGTGATTGAGGTGAGTGAATTGTTGGCGAATCGGGCGTTGGATATTGTTGAGGTGAGCTAGGGGCGGGGACGTACCTACCCTTCAAATGAAAAAAGGTCTTGCTTGGCAAGGCCTTTTTTCATTCAGTACATGTTTAACGGGGTGCTGTTGACTTTGGCCCTCAATGGCAATCTTTTTCAGTTTGAGATACTTAAACTATAAGAACATCCATCTGGCCAGGGAAAACATGAGAGGGATGTACCACCAAGAAAAATAAAAATTATGATGATCCAGAGCAGTAGTCCGAACCCTAGTGACGAAATCCATATGCAGTTGGGTATGGTGATATTGGCGTTTTGCTGTCCCTCTGGGTCATTTTCCACGTGGTTTATTGCTGACTGCACTTGTATTAAGCAATAAAAGCATAGGGCTTTGGCTATGAGTGGGAATAAGTATTGTGCTCCTATGCTGTAGGGGAGTAGAGAAGAGTAAATCGTTAAGATAAAAGCAAGCATTAGTCCGCTAGCGAGCAGTCGCGGGCTCCATTTATATTGTTTTTGGAGGTTTTTTCCCTGATGATGAATTTTCATGAGTAAGGAGTGTATGAAAAATAGTCCCAGGAGTGTACGAGTCAGAGGGAACACCGTTGTGTTGGTGGCGGTTTGGTAAGTCTTCCAGTTCTTATATGTCCAGTAAAAAATATACAGGCCTAGCGTCAGCCAGAACATTACGAGCAGTTTATTTTTTGAGACTACGTAAAATGTTGTTTTTTTGGGCGAAGAGGGCTGGGCGTCTATATATGCTGCATCTTTCGGAAGGGGAGTCATTTCAAGAAGGCTCTGGTCGATTTTTTTAGGATAGAGAATGGAAGCGCCGCCAGAAGCGTTATCTAGCACCGTTCTAAATAATATTTTTTGTTTGGGCTTTTGTTGGGTCACCAAGGATGAACTGTTAGAGTCTATATTTTTTGAAGGGCAATTTTGTGACTGGCTTCCTAGTGGCACGGATTTTTAGGTTGAGGAAACGCAGCGGTTGTTCCAGACGGGGGCCGTTGCCGTGGCGCAGTCCGGTGAGTTTGCGGTAGCCGTTTTAGTGCGCCGCCCAAACGACTTCGCCTCGGCCTGCTAACCTACGTGCGGCTGTGTCCTCTTATGGGTGATCTGGAAGTGCATCGTCGTTATTCATAATGTCAAGGATATGAGTTAGCCAAATTTTTCCTGATTCCCAGTCTAGCCAATAGCAATAGTTACAAGGCATTTTGTCCATGATAAGTTCTCTAAGTTTTTCTTCGTCAAGACTGATTGCAAGTAGCGTTGAAATTTCTTCTTTGAGGGTTTTTAATGTTTTGAGGCGCCGAGTCCGCTATATAGGTTCTGATGATGTCATCAGGGTCCGATGAGTCGCACATCCAGTCTTGGTGGAAATAGCAGCCAAGAAATTGAAAGAGTTTAGGGTATTTATTTTTCATTTTTTTCGACGAATCCTGTGTGTAGGTTATATCCGGTAGGCGATTTGTTGGACTTCCTAAGGACCAAAGTCACAACCGAAAGGGGTTCCAATTTGCCAGTTTTACGTATAACGCCGACCCCGACGGGAGAGGGGAAGGATTGCTGTAGAAGAAGCGACTTTTCTAACGTGTCACTCAAAAAAATTTCTATTTCTTTTTTCTTCGTTTTCAAAACACTGGAGGCCGCTGACTCCGCCGTTGCTCTATCAGGAAATGTAGATGCGATAGGTACGTGAGGTTCGGAGTCAAGACGTTCTCTTAGTTGAGCTTCAGAGCGTCCTACGTGCTTTGCAATCAGGTGCCCACCGCGAGCCTCATGCGCAGCCAAACCTCCCCCGGGCACAATTTCGCTGTACGGCCCATCGGCCTCAGTATCGCCAGGGCAACATGACAACCCCAACGGATCCACCCACCCCGTCGGGTTCAGGGTGTACCGGTACCCGTTGAGCCCG
>NZ_JQGJ02000024.1 GCF_000802155.2 Pseudomonas frederiksbergensis | reverse complement strand
AGTAGAAGTCTTTGATTTTCACCGACACGTTGCTTCTTAACGGGTTGGACACCGAATTTCTTGACGATCATAGAGCATTGGAACCACCTGATCCCATCCCGAACTCAGCAGTGAAACGATGCATCGCCGATGGTAGTGTGGGGTTTCCCCATGTGAGAGTAGGTCATCGTCAAGATTCAATTCCCAGAACCCCTGTCTGCAATGCAGACAGGGGTTTTGTCGTTTTGGAGCCAGCAGTCGGATCGACGCTCTAATTGCCGCCGCGTTCCGGCAAACCCCCAGGCCATTGCTATGCTTTGATTGTTGGGCGTTGGTAGCAACGGTCCGCGACGTGACTGGTCATGGGGATTCCAATAATGAAAAACCCTTATGCTCCTGGCTTCTGGTGCGCTATTGCAGCGTTGGTGCTGCTTTCGGCCACCTACTTCTATGGCGTCATGCTGACTCATCAGATCGATAAGGCACTGATTTTCCTCGATAGCGCGTCCGCGCTGATCGGTGTCATTTCCATCGGGGTGGTTGCCTGGGCCTCACTGCAAGGCCAACGCATCAAGAAAAAACAGCTCGAGCAAGGCAAGACCCTGGTATTGATTTGGGACACCAAGGTCGCGCTGCGCAGGGTCGAAACGGTGTTCGACCGTTATTTCTGGGGCAGCTATTGGCAACCGGGGCGCACCTTTCAGGAGGTAATGGGAGAGCTCACCGGTACGCCGTTGGAAAAAAGTCTCGAAGCTTTGAAGGTCCAATGCGCGGCCTTGGACGAGCAGGTCGCGCAGGACGATTGGCACTGGCTCAACAATGCGCGTGAACTGTGCGATGTCGCCAACGCCATGGCTCGGGAGCGCTACCAGTTGGATTTCTGTGATGGGCGTGCAGACTCATCGAGTACAGCAGTGATCAATCGTGATTTTGAAGTACTGGTGTACACCTGGACGGCACGGCTCAAGACTTTTGATCATCAACTGGACGAGATCGAAGTCCAATATTCGTAGACCATTTCTCAACAACACGCTTTTTCCCCTTTAAACATTGGGCTTGCTGGCTTGCCTGATGCTAATCTCCCCACCACTTTTGCCGCGTCGAGCCACAGCCCTTTGCGGGTCAAGGAAGACGGCGACTTTTTCAACCATGGAATACGATCGGGTCACTCATGAATAAATCAGCAAGCGTACTTCTCGGAATTGTTGTGGTTATCGGTGCTATCAGTGCAGGTGGCGCCTGGTATACCGGCACGAAGCTGGAAGGAGTGCTGAATACCGCGATTGCCGACAGCAACAAACAAATTCAAACGGCGTTGGCCGGCTCCAACGGTACCGCGTCGATCGAGCTGGTGTCCTTGGACCGGGGGACATTCAGCAGTACCGCTCATTATCGTCTCAAGGGCGAAGGCGAGATGTTTGGCGGCGAACCCGTTGAGCTGCTGTTCGTTGACAATATCGAACACGGACCGCTGCCGTTCTCCCGTCTGATGACGCTCAAATGGCTGCCGGTCATGGCGACCAGCCACACCGAGCTGGAGCGGACTCCGCTGACCGAAAAGTGGTTTGTCGCCGCCAAGGATAAATCGCCGCTCAAAGGCGTGTTCAACCTGGGCTACGACCAGTCCACAAACGGTACATTCGAGCTGCTGCCGCTGGATACCAAACTGGATGAACAATCCCAGCTCATCTTCTCCGGCTTGAAAATCGATGTGGCCGCCAGCGCCCAAGCGCAGAAGCTCAAGGCCGACGGCTATATGGACAGTTTCAAGCTGACCACTGTCGCCGAAGATCAGACACCGGTGCAAGTCGAGTTCGGCGGCTTGACGTTAGCCAGCAACCTGACCAAGAGCACCTACGGCTATTACATGGGTGATAACACCCTGCTGTTGAGCAACAGCAAAACCAGTTTCGGCGAACAGAAATCGGTACTGGGCCTGAAGAACTTCGAAATGAAGAACAACAGCTCTGAAAACGGTACCAGCGCTTCGGGGCGTGCCGACTACAAGATCGGTGAGTTGTCGTTCAACGATAAAGTCATCGGTTCGGCGCAGATGGCAGTAAGCCTGAAGAACCTGGACATCCCGGCCACCATGTCGCTGATGCAGGTCTACCAGGCCAAACTGCAGCCATACGAGAAAGCCGCTGCCGAGGCGGCTGAAGCCGGTGAGCCGGCGCCAGAGCTGGAGCTGACCGAGGCGGAAGAGGCGCAGGTCAAGGCAGACATGGAGAAACTCCTCGCTGGCGCCCCGCAAGTCGCCCTGGAGAACCTGTCGTTCAGTACTGCAAACGGTGAAAGCCGCGCGAGCCTGATCGTAGACCTGGCCAAGCCGCAATCCATGGACCTGCCGCCGGATGAACTGGGCCGTCAGTTGCTCGCCTTGCTGGATTTCAAGGTGAAGGTGTCCAAGCCAATGCTGGTGGACCTGCTGACCGTGCAGGCGCAAATGGAAGGCCAGACGGACGCCAAGCTGATCGCTGACCAGGCCACCGCCACCAGCGACATGTTCAGCGCCATGGCTGTGGGTACCGAGCTGGCGAAGCTGGAAGGCAACGACGTGGTCACCAACTTGCACTACGCGAACAATCAAGTCGATTTCAACGGCCAGAAAATGACCGTTGAACAATTCTCGGCGTTTGTAATGAGTAAGTTGGGCGGCGGCGTCGCCGTTCAGTAATACCTCTAAAGCAACATCCAAAAACCGGCCCGTGCCCTGCGCACGGGCCGGTTTTTTTTGCTCGTCGAAAACTTCACCGCTGAAATCTGTAGGGATTCTGAAGAATTATGGCGTTCCGGAAAATGACCCTTCGCGCAATGCCAGACTAAGCCCGTTAGAGCTTGGCTGGGTTCCTTTGATCCGGCCTCCTGTTTGATGGGCAAGGGGGCACTGCGACCCGGCTGGCCATGTAAGGATGCTGACGAATGCCGCGTACTGTGGGTCCTTTTATTCAATTCGGTTTGCGCCCGTTGTTTCGCGTCGCGCTGTGCAGCCAACTGTGCTGGTCGGTAGCGGCGCTTGCCGATCCCGCGTATGACCAGATGGTGCTTGATGCCCGCTCGGGCCATTACGCGCCTGCGCTGACTGCATTGCGCCAAGTGCCGACCGAGCAAGCCAGTACCGCGCAAATCAGCGATCACCTGCAAATCGCCAGTTGGGCTGGTCTCGATGCCGAAGTGGTAAATGTCTACGAAACCCAAGGTCGTTACCGCGACTTGCCGGTCCAGGCCCTGACCGCAGCAGCCCGGGCCTATCGCAACCTGAAGCGTTGGGATCCGGCGATCGAGTTGTATCGCCGGGCCTTGGCCATCGATCCGCGAAATGCCGACCTGCAACTGGGCCTGGCCTTGACCCAGGCTGATGCCGGCAAGCCCGATGAAGCCGTCAGCCGTGCCAAGGCCCTGGTTGCCGCCAAGCCTGATGATCCGATGCGCCGGCTGGCGTTGGGCTATGCCCTGACGCGCGCTGACAATCCCTACGAAGCGCTGTTCGAATACGATCAAGCCTTCATTCGTGCAGGGAATAACAAGCCTGAAGTCGCACGCGAATACGTCTACGCCTTGCAACGCGCCAGGTTGCCTGAGCCGGCGTTGCGCCTGGCCCGTCTTCAGCCCGGGCTGATCGACCGCGGTGTGCAGCGCCGGCTCGAAGGCGATGTGGCGGCCGAGCGGGTGCGCCTGGCGGATATGGCCAGCCGCAGCGAAAAGGAGCGTTTTGTCATCGCTGACCGTGCGTTGGCCGATTACGACAAGTTGCTCGCCACCTGGTCGCCAGTGGCCGAGGCCCATGAGGACGTGCTGAGGTGGCGAATCGATCGCATGGGTGCCCTCAACGTCCGCGCTCGTCGGGCAGAAGTGATTGCCGAATACCAAAAGCTGGTTGATGAAGGGATCAGCATTCCAACTTATGCCCTGCGGTGGGTGGCCTCTTCCTATCTGGAGCAACGTGAACCGGAAATCGCCGTCGAGCTGTACCGCCGCGTACTGACCGCGCCAGATGCCGACCCTGCGGACCGCTTTGAAGACAGTACCGCGCTCTATTACGCCTTGTTGGAAAGCGAAAAATCCGAAGAGGCACGCGCGTTGGCCGAAGATTTGGCGAAAGCGCAGCCGCCTCGGGTGGAACTCAAGGGCCTGCCAATCGGTAACCCCAACGACGAATGGATGGACGCTCAGCTGCTTGCCGCGCAAGCGGGCACTTATGGCGCCGACCTGCCTTCCGCCGAAGCGCGGCTGGAGAGTCTCGTTTATGAGGGGCCCGGTAACATTGGCCTGCGCCTGGCCCAGGCCGATCTGTATCAGGCCCGTGACTGGCCGCGGCGCTCGGAAAGCCTGCTAAAGGAAGTCGAGGCCACGACACCGCGCAATCGCGACTTGGAAATCTCCCAGGCCCGGGCGGCGATGGACCTGCAGGAGTGGCGGCAGATGGATGCGCTCACCGATGACGTGGTTGCACGTTACCCGGAGAACGCCCATGTCAAACGCCTGCAACGCCAGCGGGAGGTCCATGACATGGCCGAATTGCGCATCGAAGCCTATACCGGCAAGAGCTACGGCGGTGGCAACGGCGATGCTGGCGCGGTGACGGGCAGCCGGGATTTCGGTATCGAAACGCTGCTCTACAGCCCGCCCATCGACGAAGACTGGCGCCTGTTCGGCGGTGCCGGCTACGCTACTGGCGACTTCGAAGAAGGCACCGGTCATCATCGATGGCAGCGCCTGGGCGTGGAGCGACGCACCCGTGACATGACCCTGGAGGCGGAAGTCTCCAACCACTCGTACGGTTCCGGTGAAAAACAAGGCGCTCGCGTGGCCATGGCCCGGGACATCAACGATCACTGGCAGTACGGCGGCAGCCTGGATTACCTCTCGGCCAATACGCCGTTGCGGGCCCTCAACAGCGGTATTCGCGCCAATGGCGGGAGCGGTTTCGTTCGCTGGCGCGCCAATGAAAGCCGCGAATGGCGACTGGCGGTGAGCCCGTCTCATTTCAGCGACGGCAACAATCGCCTCGAGACCTTGCTGACCGGCCGCGAGGGCATCTACAGCGCCCCGAGGCTGCAAGTAGAGCTGGGCCTGGAAGTCGGTGCCAGTCGCAACAGCAGTTCCGATGAAGTGCCGTACTTCAATCCGAAGTCGGACTTCAGCGTCATGCCGACCGTGAGCGCCAACCACGTGCTGTACCGCCGCTATGAAACCACTTGGAGCCAACAATTCCAGGTCGGGGCCGGTACCTACAGCCAGCGTGACTACAGCACCGGTGCCATGGGATTGCTCGGCTACGGCCAGCGTCTGCTCTGGAACGATGTGCTCGAAGCCGGGGCCGCGCTGAGCTGGCTCAACCGCCCTTACGACGGCGATCGTGAAAGCGATCTGCGCCTGCTTGTCGACCTCACTTACCGCTTCTAGAAGAGTTTGAAAATGCCCGTCATGTCGCGCTTCATCCTTCTGCTGGGAGTCTTGCTGATCAGCGCTTGTGCCCAGCAGGCCCCGGCGTTCGCGCCACCTTCGCAACGGCCCGTGGCGGCAAACGATGCCCCGTGGCCGAAGAACCACGTGCTCGGCATCGCCTACCACGACGTCGAGGACCGCGACCCTGACCAGGCCTTGGTAGCCGTGCGTACGGAACGCCTGGTCGAACAACTGGCCTGGCTGCGGGAGAACAGCTATCAGCCGGTCACGGTCGACCAGATCATCGCGGCCCGCAACGGCGGTCCGGAACTGCCGCCGCGCGCGGTGCTGCTGAGTTTCGATGACGGCTACTCAAGCTTTTATACCCGCGTCATGCCGATCCTGCGCGCCTACAACTGGCCGGCGATCCTCGCCCCGGTTGGCAGCTGGATCGATACGCCGATGAACCAGACGGTGGATTTCGCCGGCGTGCCACGCAAACGCTCCGAGTTCCTGACCTGGGAGCAGGTTCGCGAGGTTTCGAAATCGGGCCTGGTGGAAATCGCCGCACATACCGATGCCAATCACAAAGGCGTACTCGCCAACCCGCAAGGCAACCAACAGCCGGCGGCGACCACCCGACGCTACGATCCGGCCACGGGTCGTTATGAAACCGAGGCGCAATTCCAGGCGCGTCTGCGCAAGGATGTGGCGGCCATTTCCGAGAAGATCCGCAGCGCTGCCGGCTACAGCCCACGCATCTGGGTCTGGCCATACGGGGAGGCGGACGGCACCGCGTTGCAGGTGATCGGCAGCCAGGGCTACCAGATGGCCCTGACCCTGGAGGATGGCCTCGACAGCCTCGACAACCTGATGAGCGGCCCGCGCTTTCTGGTGGCATCGGATCCGGACGGCGCTCATTTCGCCGAAAGCGTCGTCTCCGTGCAAACCATGGACCCGATGCGGGTGGTCCACGTCGACCTGGATTACGTCTACGACGCCGATCCCGTGCAGCAGGAGGCCAACGTCGGCAAACTGGTCCAGCGCATCTACGACCTGGGCGCCAACACGGTGTTCCTGCAAGCGTTCGCCGACCCGAAAGGTGATGGCCTGGTTCACTCGCTGTACTTCCCTAACCGTCACCTGCCGGTGCGCGCCGATCTGTTCGACCGTGTTGCATGGCAACTGCGTACTCGAGCCAGCGTCAAGGTCTATGCCTGGATGCCGGTGCTCAGTTTTGCCCTGGACCCCAAGTTGCCGCGCGTACAGCGTTGGGATCCCGAAACCGGCAAGACCGGCATCGCCCCGGATCAATACGTACGCCTGTCGCCATTCGACCCGAGCGTGCGCAGGATCATCGGCGAGATCTACGAAGACCTGGCGCGGATGAGCTCGGTGGACGGCGTTCTCTACCATGACGACGCGGTGTTCTCCGATTTCGAGGACGCCAGCCCCGCCGCAATGAAAGTCTATGCCGCCAACGGCCTGCCAACCTCCATCGCCACCCTGCGCGATGATCCGGCGGCCATGCAGCGCTGGACCCGTTTCAAGAGCCGCTACCTGATTGATTTCACCGCCGAACTCACGGCCAAGGTCCGCGCGATTCGCGGCCCGGAAGTCCGCACCGCGCGCAATATCTTTGCCGAGCCGATGCTCAACCCGCAAAGCGAAGCCTGGTTCGCCCAAAACCTCGACGACTTCCTCGGTGCCTACGATTGGACGGCGCCGATGGCCATGCCGCTGATGGAAAAACAGACCCGCGAACAATCGGGCCCCTGGCTCGAACGGCTGGTGGAAACCATCAAGGCTCGCCCTGGTGCGCTCAAGCGCACGGTATTCGAACTGCAGGCCCGCGACTGGCACAGCAAGCCGGTGGCAGACATCGAGGGTGAACAATTGGCCGACTGGATGGGGCGCCTCAAGCGTCAGGGCGTGACCAGTTTCGGCTATTACCCGGACAACTTCATCGAAGACCAGCCCGCCGTGAAAGCCGTGCGGCCTGCGCTCTCCAACAAATGGAATCGTTGACATGCTCGACAGACTGCTCGCCGTGCTGGTGCTGGCGATTGTCCTTGGGGTACCCCTGGGCCTGATCTTCCTGGTCACCGGGCAATTCCTGATGGACTTCGTGTTCTTCTACCCGCTGTTCATGTCCGGCCTGTGGATCGCCGGTGGCCTGTATTTCTGGCTGCACTGGGAGCGCCATTGGCCGTGGAAGGACGACACGTTGCCGCCGCCCCTGGCCGGCGAGCCGCTGATCAGCATCCTGATCCCGTGCTTCAACGAAGGCGACAACGTTGCCGACACGATCCACGCCGCGCTGGGCCAGCATTACCCGAACATCGAAGTCATCGCCATCAACGACGGCTCCAAGGACAACACCGCCGCGGTGCTCGACCGACTGGCCGTTGAAGACCCGCGCTTGCGCGTGCTGCACCTGGCGGAAAACCAGGGCAAGGCCGTGGCCCTGCGCATGGGCGCCATCGCCGCGCGCAGCGAATACCTGGTGTGCATCGACGGTGACGCGCTGCTGGCGCCCAATACCTGTGCCTACTTGGTGGCGCCGATGCTGGACAACGCCCGTCTTGGCGCGGTGACCGGCAACCCGCGCATCCGCACCCGTTCGACGTTGGTGGGCCGGGTCCAGGTCGGCGAGTTTTCCTCGATCATCGGTTTGATCAAGCGCACCCAGCGGGTTTTCGGGCGGATCTTCACCGTGTCCGGCGTGATCGTCGCGTTCCGGCGCACGGCCCTGCACCGGGTCGGCTATTGGAGCCCGGACATGATCACCGAAGACATCGACATCAGTTGGAAGCTGCAACTGGACCACTGGAGCATCTTCTACGAGCCCCGCGCCTTGTGCTGGATCCTCATGCCGGAAACCCTGCGCGGCCTCTGGCGGCAACGCTTGCGCTGGGCCCAGGGTGGCGCCGAGGTGCTGTTCAAGAATATCCGTGGCATCTGGCAATACCGCCATCGCTACCTGTGGCCGCTGCTGTTCGAATACTGCCTGTCCACCGGTTGGGCGTTCACCTTTTTGCTGTCGGTGATCTTCTGGGGCGCCGGCAAATTCGTCGAGATGCCAGCGGCTATCGCCGTGGACCATCTGATGCCGCCCGCTTTCACCGGCCTGTTGCTGGCCATGGTGTGCCTGATGCAGTTCGCGGTGAGCATCCTGATCGATCGTCGCTACGAAAAAGGCTTGTGGCACACCATGTTCTGGGTGGTCTGGTACCCGCTGGTGTTCTGGCTGATCAGCCTGTTCACCACGCTGGTGAGTTTCCCCAAGGTGCTGTTCGGTCAGCATCAGAAACGTGCGCGCTGGATCAGTCCGGATCGCGGAATCAAACCGTTCGATGACGAAGAAGAGGAAGTGATCCGATGAAAATTATCAGGACCCGCCAGCGACCTTTTCTGGTGATCATCGATGTGCTCTTTACCGTACTGGCCTGGGTCGGGCTGTTATACCTGCTGGTGAACGGGCTGTGGCCGTTGTTCGACAGCCACGCCGGCCCGCGCCTGGGCGGTTCGTTGTTCGACACCCTGGGGACGCTGCAGATCTACGGCTGGATCGCATTGGTCAACGCAATCATCCTGATCACCTGGGCGCGTTATCAACAGCGCAAGAGCCGCAGCTTTGCCCAGCGCAGGCTGCCCAGGCCAGCGGTGGACGATCAGGGCCTGAGCATGAGTTTCAAATTGACAGACGAACGTCTGGAAACGCTGCGCCAGCCGGGTTCGAAGATCATCCATAACAACCAGGAGGGCGACATCAGTCACGTGGTGCCGCATTTCCATCTGCTGAGCCCGGACTTGCAGCCGCCGCCCCTGGCGCCATTGGAGCGACCACAGGTTATTCATCTGCCGGCCGATCATTCGGCATAGAAAGATCAGCGTCTGGAAGCGCTCTACGATGAAAAGTCCCGGACCAACCGCCAGGCCTCGTCCACGGGCAGCGGTTGTTTCATGCGCTGTGCCAGCGCCGCCATTGCCCGTCCTTCATCGCAGGCCACGACCGCCGCGACGAGGCCGTCCTTGCCGAGCAACGCGATAAAGGGCGGATGCTCGGGCGTGCCCTTGAATTGCACTTCGTCCCACTGCTCGGCATGGCCAAGATAGTCGTAGCGTTTGCCGAAGTGATACGTCCAGAAGAACGGCACGTCCAGGTAATGCTCTTCACCGCCGAGCATGTTCGTCGCGGCGATGCGGGCCTGTTGCTGGGCCAGCCGCCAGTGCTCGATGCGCCGGGGCTGACCGTTGAGAGGAAACGTAGCGATGTCGCCAACGGCCCAGACGCCATCGGTTACGCGCATGCCATCGTCGACGCGCAATGACGCATCTTTCTCCCGTGGCAGGTTGGCGAAAGGCTCCGTGGCCGGGCGCACCCCGACCCCGACAATGACCAGGTCCGCCGCGAAGCGTTGGCCGTTGTCCAGCACCACGGCTTCCACCTTGCCGGCGCCTTCGATTCGCGCCGCTTCGCCTTCGCTGTGATACACCACGCCGTTGGCTCGGTGCCGAGCCAGGATCGCGTTGCCGACACTGTCGCCGAACTGCGCGGCGAACGGCACCGGGTGACGGGCCAGGACGGTCACGCTCATTTCGCGCTTGCGTAGGGAGGAGGCGACCTCCATGGCAATGAAGCTGTCACCGATAATCACCGCTTGTTGCCCCGGCCGGGCACGGTCGAGGATTTGCCGGGTATCCGCCAGGGAACGCAGCATCATGACTTGCGGCAAATCGATACCGGGCACATCCAGCGTCTTCGGCTCTGCGCCGGTGGCAATCAACAAAGCGTCGTAGGCTAATGCTTGACCGTCGGCGAGGTGGATTCGGCGCGCGTCAGCGTCCAGGCCGGTCACCTGGCCATGGCGCCGTTCGATGCGTTGCTGGGTGAAATAAGTTTCATCGCGCAGGGGTGGGGTTTGCTCCACCGCCATGTCGCCAGCCAGCACATATTTGCTTAGAACGGTGCGGTCGTAGCCAGCTTCGGGCTCACGGTCGATCAGCTGGATCCGGCCGCCGAAACCCTTCTCGCGCAACGCTGCCGCGCA
The DNA here is from genome assembly GCF_000802155.2 of Pseudomonas frederiksbergensis. GTDB lineage: Bacteria > Pseudomonadota > Gammaproteobacteria > Pseudomonadales > Pseudomonadaceae > Aquipseudomonas > Aquipseudomonas frederiksbergensis_A. The sequence goes on along the minus strand of NZ_JQGJ02000024.1, from coordinate 57,959 downwards.
CGCGATGCCGGCCGCGCCGGCACCGATGATGACGAAAGTGCGCGGGTCGTCGGCTGGAGGGATTTTTTCGTCCGGCAGTGGCTGGTCATCTATCCAGACTTCATCGCCTCGCACCTCGACGTGGTAGCGCTCCAGGCTGTCGAGGGCCGGCGGCTCGCACAGGGCGCCGTCTTCGGCGCGAAACGCCGCCTTGTGCCAAGGACAGATCAGCCTGCCGTGGCAAACGGCGCCCTTGGCCAAAGGCGCCCCAGCATGAGGGCATTTACCTTGGAACGCCCGCACCTGTCCTCCAACACGCAATAGCAGGATGGGCTTGTCGTTGAGGGTGACTTCGAGGCCGCGGTCTTCTCGCATATCAGCGAGGCGGGCGACTTGATGCATGGGCATGGTCGTTCTCCGGCAGGCGTTTCCCGTTGGAGTCGATGGATTGGAACGAGGTTCAGCGCAATTGTCACTGCAACCGGGGCGGCGCTGGGGCTATAGTTCGCAGGCCGTCGTTGGCCTGAACCGCATCAAGGTGCCCGGTATGACCCGATTGACTTTCCTTTCCTCCTGGCTCGCGGCCGTCACCCTCGTGCTGTGTGCACAAGGGGCGGTCCAGGCTGAAGAGCGTTTTACCCTGAGCATTCCCGGCGTGTCGGACGACCGCCTCTTCACCGCCGCAGCCGCCAGCGACGCCAACCAATGCGGCGGCAAGAATATTTCTCCGGCCTTGAGCTGGAACGCCGGCCCGCCAGGCACCCTCAGCTACGCCATCGTCATGCTCGACCCCGACGGCCAGCGTGGGCAGGGCGTCGATCATTGGGTCCATTACGGAATCAAGGCCAGTACCCGGCAGATTCGAGAAGGCGCGGGCACTAAATCCACGTTTGAGGGCATGAGCGGCCTCAACAGCAAGAACACCCATGGCTACATCGGCCCTTGCCCGCCCGTGGGTGACAGCGCCCACCATTACCTGATCCAGATATTCGCCCTGGACCTGCCGCCCGACGCCCTGCCCGCCGGCCTCACGCGCGCCCAGTTGATGGAAAAACTCAAGGGCCATGTACTGCGCAACAGCAGCGTGGTACGCCGCTATCACCGTTGACCAAGTCTCGGCGCCGTGGCGAGCGAGCCTGCTCGCGCGGGGCTGCGCATCAGCCCCAATCGTCACGTAAGTTGGCATCAAGCGCCAAAAGCGAGCACTATCGGCCCCTGATCACTCATGCCGGAGGATGGCGATGACGCAGAAAACCGATGGCATCGCCCGCCTCAAGAATTGCCCCACCAAGGGCGATGAGATACGCCGGGCCATCGCCCAGAGCCGCAAGGATTTCCTGCCTGCTGACGAGGCCATCGACGCCGAGCCAGGCCAACCGTCGACACCGCCCGTGGACAAAGGTCCCGCTGCCTGAGCCGTCGTCTTCCTACACTTTTTCCAAACATGCCTATGACCGCCAACACCCATTTGCCAGACGCGCGATTCAGCCGATCCGACTATAAGACGTTGGGCCTCGCTGCCCTCGGCGGTGCGCTGGAAATCTATGACTTCATCATTTTTGTCTTCTTCGCCCTGACCCTCAGCCAGTTGTTCTTTCCGCCGGAAATGCCCGAGTGGCTGCGCCTGTTGCAAAGCTTCGGGATTTTCGCCACGGGCTACCTGGCGCGGCCCTTGGGCGGGATTCTCATGGCGCACTTCGCCGATCGCCTGGGACGCAAGCGGGTGTTCAGCCTGAGCATCCTGATGATGGCGTTGCCTTGCCTGCTCATCGGCGTGATGCCGACCTACGCGCAAATCGGTTATTTCGCCCCGTTGCTGTTGTTGGCGCTGCGTATCCTGCAAGGCGCGGCGGTAGGCGGGGAGGTGCCCAGCGCATGGGTGTTCGTTGCTGAGCATGCGCCGCTGCGGCATCGAGGTTATGCCCTGGGCTTTCTCCAGGCGGGCCTGACCTTTGGCTACTTGCTCGGCGCCCTGACCGCCACGGCACTGGCGCGGATCTATACCCCGACGGAAATCCTCGACTACGCATGGCGCCTGCCGTTCCTGTTGGGCGGGGTATTCGGCGTGATCGGCGTCTGGCTGCGCCGTTGGCTGAGCGAAACGCCGATTTTCATGGCGCTGCAAGCCAATCGCGAGGGCGCGGCGGAACTGCCGTTGCGTACGGTGCTGCGCGAGCATCGCCACGCCTTGCTGCCCGCTGCGATTCTCACTTGTGTGCTGACCAGCGCCGTGGTCGTGTTCGTCGTCATCACCCCGACCGTGATGCAGAAAAGCTTCGGCCTGACCCCCAGCCACACCTTCGCGCTGAGCAGCCTCGGCATCGTGTTCCTGAACATCGGCTGCGTCCTGGCCGGCCTGATCGTCGACCGCATCGGCGCCTGGCGCACCGTCATGCTCTACAGCCTGCTGCTGCCCCTGGGCATCAGCGTGCTCTACGCCAGCCTGATCAGCGGCAGCGCCTGGCTGGGCCTGGCCTACGCTGTCGCCGGCCTGGGTTGCGGCGTGGTCGGCGCAGTGCCGTCGGTGATGGTCAGCCTGTTCCCGCCGAAAATCCGCGTGTCCGGCATCTCGCTCACCTACAACATTGCGTACGCCTTATGGGCCAGCATGACGCCGTTGGTGTTGATCGCGCTGGTGCCATGGAGCCCGTGGGTGTGCGTGGGCTATTGCGTGGTGATGGGCGCGGTGGGCGTCGGCGCTGCTGCGTATTTTCCGGGGCGGCACACGAAGGCTGTCCAGCGCTCGCTGGTGTGCGAATCGTGAGATTGTGACGTGGACCTCTCAAAGACGCTCGCGTAGAAAATCCACGAAGGCACGGGTTCGCGCCGAGCGGCGTCGGTCCTGGCTGAATACGGCATTGATGGGCAGCGCCGTGGGCCGATAATCGGCAAGCAGGGGTACGACCGTTCCCTGGCGAATGTCCGCGGCGTACAACCATGTTGGTGGGGGAAGTCAATGAAGCGTTTGCCCAGGTAGCCGAAGGGCGCGGGGCGGGAAAAACGGTGGTGGAAATTGGCTTTGAGTGAGACGGAACCGCGCTAAAGGGCCAGACAACTTGAGCGCGGGTTCAAACCCCGTAGAATGCAGCCGCCATTATGCCGCTACCTCTCAAGGACGAATTCAAACATGCGAGTCTTCAGTCTCTTCCTGGCCCTCTGCCTTATGGCAGGCTGCGCTTCCAAGCCCGATTACTACATTTCCCCTGCGCCGGTGGCGATCCCCGAGACCGCCACCTATTGGATCGACACGTTCAACGTTGAAGTCGTCGGCAAAAACGAACGCTTTCTGCCCGACGAAAAAGTTCGCGACAAGTTGCACACCGACCTGATCGTCCGCCTGCTCGATGGCAATCGTTATGCCTCCAGCAAGGAAACCGCTGACTATCTGTTGGATATCAATGCCGTCTATGCGCGCCGTATTCAAGATACCCAAGGTGGCTTCATGAACAATATCGTTGCCGACGGTACGTATCTGGCCAGTGTCGATTTCTCTTACCAGGTCAAGGTGAAGAAGGCCGATGTCGAGGTGTTGCACTTTGCCCAGGCCCGCCAGGGGTTGATGCCGAGAGGGGCGGTTGGGCAACTTGAGGCCATGAGAGGCATTGCGGGTGCCCTGACGAACAGAGGCAACTCTGATGTCGAAGACTATTACACCGGTCATTTGAGCGGATTCATCGACGACGACCTGCGGGGCATTCCGTCCCGCTAGCAATCCCTGCTGTAGCGTGCTGGCGATTGCTCCAATCGCGGCATCGGGCTGGCGACTTTTTAAGGTGGCCAGCCCTGTCTGCACGGCGTTGCAAAAAAATATCTGGGTCATTAACCCGAACCGCGTATGACCTGCGTCTGACTCTGTGAACGGATCATTCATTCACGAGGTTCAGCCCATGTCCCGTCCACTTCTTTTTATGCGTCCTGCTGCCCAAGGCTTCGCCGTGACTTTGCTGGTGGCGTTGGCCGGTTGTGGGTTGTCTTCCTCCCGTGAGACGGCCATTCCATCCGAACCGGTGTCCGTGGCACCGAGCGTCGTACCGCAAGGCGAGATCGCTGAAGTGCGTCAGTCGACGGTCAAGCGCATGCTCACGAAGCCGGCAGCGATGCCTGCCCCCAGTGTGGCGAACGATGCGATCGCCGCCGGCTATCGCGCGGAGCCGCGAGAACAATACGAAAAACGTCCCGACAACCCGATCCATAGCGTCGCCGAGACGCCGGTCTCGACCTTCAGCGTGGATGTCGATACCGGCAGCTACGCCAACGTGCGACGTTTCCTCAATCAAGGCAGCCTGCCGCCAGAAGGTGCGGTGCGATTGGAGGAAATGGTCAATTATTTTCCGTATAGCTACGCCCCGCCCACTGTCGGTTCACCCTTCGGCGTGACCACCGAAGTGGCCCCATCGCCGTGGAACCCCCACACCCGCTTGCTGCGCATCGGCATCAAGGCCAGCGACCGCGCCGTGGCGGACCTGGCCCCGGCCAACCTGGTCTTCCTGGTGGACGTTTCCGGTTCCATGGACCGCCGCGAAGGCCTGCCGCTGGTCAAGAGCACGCTGAAATTGTTGGTGGATCAACTGCGCGACCAGGATCGGGTGTCCCTGGTGGTTTATGCCGGCGAATCCCGGGTGGTGCTCAAGCCTACCTCGGGCCGTGACAAGGTGAAGATCCGCAACGCCATCGACCAGCTCAACGCCGGTGGTTCCACCGCAGGCGCCTCGGGTATCGAGCTGGCTTATCAGATGGCCCGGGAGAGCTTTATCGATAAAGGCATCAACCGCATCCTCCTGGCGACCGATGGCGACTTCAACGTTGGCATCAGTGATTTCGACAGCCTCAAGCAGATGGCGGTCGACCAGCGTAAAAGCGGCGTCTCCCTGACGACCCTGGGCTTTGGTGTGGACAACTACAACGAACATTTGATGGAGCAATTGGCTGACGCTGGTGATGGTAACTACGCCTACATCGACAACCTGCTCGAGGCGCGCAAGGTTCTGGTGGACCAGCTCGGTTCCACGCTGGCGGTGGTGGCGCGGGACGTGAAGTTGCAGGTGGAATTCAACCCCGCCCAGGTCAGTGAGTATCGCCTGCTCGGTTATGAGAACCGCGCGTTGAAGCGTGAGGACTTCAACAACGACAAGGTCGACGCGGGCGAGATCGGCGCCGGGCATACGGTGACAGCCTTGTATGAAATCGTTCCGAAGGGCCAGCCGGGTTGGTTGGAGCCGCTGCGCTATGGAAGTACGCCTAAATCGGAGGGCACCTCGGCTGAACTGGCAATGTTGCGCGTGCGCTACAAACCGGCAGAGGGTGGTAGCAGTCGATTGATCGAACATCCCATCGCCAGCGTGCAAGACGACCGCAAGCCCAGCGACGACCTGCGTTTCTCCGCAGCCGTGGCGGCCTTCGCCCAACAGCTCAAGGGCGATGGACGCTACACTGGGACGATGAGCCTGAAGGACACCGCCCAACTGGCGCGCTCGGCCCGTGGCGATGACCCGTTCGGGTTGCGCGCCGAGTTTGTGCAGTTGGTGGAACTTGCGCAGAGCCTCAAGCCTGCACCTTGATCACCGAAAGGAGTTCGACACGGACATGCCCGCTGCGCTTGATTCACCCAGCGACGAAGCGTTGCTGGCCCGCTACCGCAACGGCGACGGGGCTTCTTTCGAAGCCCTGTATGCACGTCATCGGCAGGGGCTTTATCGTTTTCTCGTGTCCTTGAGCAACAAGGCCGAACTGGCCGAGGAAATCTTCCAGGACACCTGGCTCAGCCTGATTCGCAGCACCACCCAGCCACAAGGCCGGGCGAGTTTTCGTACCTGGTTGTTCCAGATTGCCCGCAATCGCTTGATCGACCATTGGCGCAAACACAGTGTCCATAACCCATTGCACGACAGCTACGACGAGCAACTCCACGTCCAGCCCGACGACACCAGCAGCCCCGAGCAACAGCTGAGCCTGAGTCGCGACCAGGCGCGTCTCGATGCTGCGTTGCAGGCCTTGCCTGAGGACCAGCGCGAAGTCTTCTTGCTGCGCCTGCATGGCGACCTGGAGCTGCCGCAGATTGCTGCCCTGACCGGCGCCCCGCTGGAAACGGTGAAAAGCCGCTTGCGTTACGCCCAGCAGAAACTGCATCGACTGCTGGCCGAGGAGGTACCCGCATGATCGACCGCAAACACACATCGGATGCCGACGACCAGATGTTGATCGAGCATTTCCGCCAGCACGCCAGCGGCGAACCGCCGCCCTCCCTGGACGCCTTTATCCTCGCCGCCGCCCAGCGTGAAGCCCCGCCGCCCACGCCAAGCCTGTGGCAGCGCTGGCTGCAAGCCTGCCAACGGCCGCGCTGGCAAATGGCGTTCGCCACGGTCGCCGGGGTGGCGCTGATGATCGGCCTGGTGCTGCGTTCGCCCGTGCCCCACGACGAGCTGGCCTCACCCGCTTCGATGGAGTTTTCCGCCGACCAGCAAGAATCCGCCGCCGCCGCAGCACCGCCGGCCATGCCCGCCCCCGCGCCGATCATCCGCATGGCACCCCAAGGCGAACTGGCCCGGGCGCCGGCAAGCCCGATGCAGTCCTTGGCGGAAAAGCCAGCGGCGAAGATGAGCAAATCCGCGCCGGCTGCACTGCCATCGCTGGAGCAAGGCTTGCTGGAGATATTGCGCTTGCGTGAGGCGGGTGAGAGCAAGGCGGCTGATGAGAAGCTGCTGGCGCTGCATAAGCGCTTTCCCGAGGAGGACTTGCCGGCGCGGTTGGAGGCGTTGCGCAAGCGTTGAGCGAAACCAACGCATACAAAAAACGCCCGGTCATAAAGACCGGGTATTCGAACATCACTGATCCCAAAAGTTGAAGGGGCACTTGCCAGGCGGACGACACTCGGGAGTCACGTTACAAATGCAGGCATAGCAGGATCACATGAGCGGAACTATACTCGCCAGCATGAAAAAGCTGATGCTCGAACTCGACGGAACCGACCCAAGCAAGCTCTCTATGGCTCGCTTGACGGATTATCTGTGCGAGCTCGCAGAGCTTTTCGGCTCGCAAGATAATGTTCATTTCGACTCTGTCACCGAAGGTTGTGTTTGCCTGAATACTTGGGTGGAAGACGACAAGTACCCCCACGTGCTGAACAGGGTGCGTGAGGCCGCTCAGGGAGTTGGGCCCAAGCGTGCAAGAAAGGCGTACCTGCAACTCTCTGCATTGATGGAGCAAGATCGAGTGGATGGTGTCTTGCAAGCCGCAGATGCGAACATCCTTCAATTCCCCAAAGCAAAGACCGCTCCCCCTCCCATGGTCGTCATCAAGCAGGGTAGCGTTCAAGGGCGCCTGTATGTCGTTGGTGGAAAAGACGAGACGGTTCCTGTTCGGCTTGAGGGCGCTGGTGGCGAAACTCTTCTTTGTGAAGCCGATACGGTATTGGCTGAACAACTGGGCAAGCTCTTGTTCAAGTATGTTCGCGTTCATGGAAAGGGTGAGTGGGAAAGTCGACCGCATGGCGGCTGGCGGCTGAGAAAAATGTTCATTCAGTCCTACGAGAGGCTTGAAAAAACCTCTTTGCGCAGTGCGGTTACCCAACTCAAGGAACTGGGTGGTATCACCTGGAGCGAGATGGATGATCCCATGGAACGATTCAGAACCTAAGGGGATGAGGTGCGCATAGTTCTCGATACCAACGTTCTCGTCCAAGCCTTGGGAAATGCCAAGGACGGTATCGTCTTGGCCGAGGCTAGGGCTGAAGCGCTGATCGAAATGGTCGACGCAAGAGGTGGGACGGTGTTGATACCAACACCTGCATTGGCTGAGTATCTGGTGGGCATTGATCGGAATTTTCACCAGAGCCATCTGGATGTCATAAACGGTTTTTCGTGTTTTGAAATCATATCGTTCGATCAGATCGCCGCGGTCGAATGTGCTCGTATGGTCGATGACAATGAGCTGAAGGTGCTTGACCCGGCAGCAACGAAAGCCAAGTTACGGTTTGATCGCCAGATAATTGCTACTGCTCTAGCAACCAACGCTGATGAAGTCTGGACTCATGATGTGGGTCTTTACTCCAAAGCTCAGAAATGCGGACTTGTGGTGAAGTCCTTAGGAGATATTGAGCCGGCTCCTGAGCAACTCGAGGCCGATTTCGACCACTGAATGTCTGCCCGAGTCGGTTGGCGATGGAAACCTGGCCTCTTTAGTTATTTGCAACACGGCCCCTGTCGGTTGATGCGCTGCGGCGCTGATACCGCTCAGGGGTTTTTAATGCCTGAATTGCTTACTTGCAGGCTCCTATGGGGGGTAGAGAGCTCCATAAAAAAAGCCCTAATCCGTTAGGATTGGGGCTTTTGATTTTCCATGTATGGTGCACCAGGCGGGATTCGAACCCACGACCCCTGCCTTCGGAGGGCAGTACTCTATCCAGCTGAGCTACTGGTGCAACGCGGGCGCCATGATACTCATAAGCATGGCAGGCGTCCATGCTGCTGATTTGCCGTTTGTTTCTGCCTCACTCTGCGGCTGTTGGCTACGCTGATCAGAAAAAACAGGCAAATCAGGCTTTTTCGTTCTTTTTTTCGAACAGACTATTGTCCTCGGACCCCATCGGCCCTAGGATTCGTTTGAGATTTCAAACGCTCTTGTCTGGGTGCTGAACCGCACGTCTGTGCTTATGTGCGTTATTTCTGTGCTTCAGCCCGGTGAATGATTTCCCTGACGGCAGCCCATAAGGCGCCTTTCTACAACTCTAATTCGCTCCGCGTGCGCGCGGTGCTGTTAAGGAAAGCCGACATGCAGCTTAAAGACACCCAGTTGTTCCGCCAGCAAGCCTTTATCGATGGCGCTTGGGTCGATGCGGACAATGGTCAGACGATCAAGGTCACCAACCCGGCAACGGGCGAAGTACTGGGCACTGTGCCGAAGATGGGCGCTGCCGAAACCCGTCGCGCGATCGAAGCCGCCGACAAGGCGCTGCCGGCCTGGCGTGCACTGACCGCCAAGGAGCGCGCCAACAAGCTGCGCCGCTGGTATGAATTGCTGATCGAAAACCAGGACGATCTCGGTCGCCTGATGACCCTTGAGCAGGGCAAGCCGCTGGCCGAAGCCAAGGGCGAAATCGCTTATGCCGCCTCCTTTATCGAATGGTTCGCCGAAGAAGCCAAGCGCATCTACGGTGACGTGATTCCGGGCCACCAGCCCGACAAGCGCCTGATCGTGATCAAGCAGCCGATCGGCGTGACCGCAGCCATTACCCCGTGGAACTTCCCGGCCGCGATGATCACCCGCAAGGCCGGCCCGGCCCTGGCCGCCGGTTGCACCATGGTCATCAAGCCCGCTTCGCAAACCCCGTTCTCGGCCCTGGCCCTGGTTGAACTGGCGCACCGTGCCGGCATTCCGCAAGGTGTGCTGAGCGTGGTCACCGGCAGTGCTGGCGACATCGGCGGCGAGCTGACCAGCAACCCGATCGTACGCAAGCTGTCCTTCACTGGCTCGACCGAGATCGGTCGCCAGCTGATGGCCGAATGTGCCAAGGACATCAAGAAGGTTTCCCTGGAGCTGGGCGGCAACGCGCCGTTCATCGTGTTCGATGACGCTGACCTGGATAAGGCCGTCGAAGGCGCGATCATTTCCAAATACCGCAACAACGGCCAGACCTGCGTCTGCGCCAATCGCCTGTACATCCAGGATTCGGTGTATGACGCGTTCGCCGAAAAACTCAAGGCCGCAGTGGCCAAGCTCAAGATCGGCAATGGCCTGGAAGACGGCACCACCACTGGCCCGCTGATCGACGAAAAAGCCGTCGCCAAGGTCCAGGAACATATCGCCGATGCCGTCGGCAAGGGCGCAACCGTGCTGGCGGGTGGCAAGGCGATGGAGGGCAATTTCTTCGAGCCAACCATCCTGACCAACGTACCGAAAAATGCCGCCGTGGCGAAGGAAGAAACCTTCGGCCCGCTGGCGCCGCTGTTCCGCTTCAAAGACGAGGCCGAAGTGATCGCGATGTCCAACGACACCGAGTTCGGCCTGGCTTCGTACTTCTATGCCCGCGACCTGGGCCGTGTGTTCCGTGTGGCCGAAGCCCTGGAATACGGCATGGTCGGCGTCAACACCGGGTTGATTTCCAACGAAGTCGCGCCGTTCGGCGGCATCAAGGCCTCGGGCCTGGGTCGTGAAGGCTCCAAGTACGGCATCGAGGATTACCTGGAAATCAAATACCTCTGCCTGGGTATCTGATCTGCTTCAAGCGCAAAGGGCACGAGAGCGCTGTCCCTTTGCGCGTTTCACCCGTTCTGTTTCTTGTGGCCGGAACGCTGCGGCAGTCGATCATCGCATGCTGTCGCAGTTGCCTCCCCGCCATGTATTCCTTGAGCCACGCCGACCGATGAGCGGCGAATGAGGACTGTAATGAGCAAGACTAACGCTGACTTGATGGCCCGCCGCACCGCCGCTGTTCCCCGTGGCGTCGGCCAGATTCACCCGATCTTCGCCGAATCGGCGAAGAACGCCACGGTAACCGACGTTGAAGGTCGTGAATTCATCGACTTCGCTGGCGGTATCGCCGTGCTGAACACCGGCCATGTGCACCCGAAGATCATCGCCGCCGTGACCGCACAGCTGAACAAGCTGACTCACACCTGCTTCCAGGTCCTGGCCTACGAGCCGTACGTGGAACTGTGCGAAAAAATCAACGCCAAGGTCCCAGGTGATTTCGCCAAGAAAACCCTGCTGGTGACCACCGGTTCGGAAGCGGTGGAGAACGCCGTGAAAATCGCCCGCGCCGCCACTGGCCGTGCCGGCGTGATCGCGTTCACCGGCGCTTATCACGGCCGTACCATGATGACCTTGGGCCTCACCGGTAAAGTCGTGCCGTACTCCGCCGGCATGGGCCTGATGCCTGGCGGTATCTTCCGCGCCTTGTACCCGAACGAACTGCATGGCGTGAGCATCGACGACTCCATCGCCAGCATCGAACGCATCTTCAAGAACGACGCCGAGCCACGCGACATCGCCGCCATCATCATCGAGCCGGTCCAGGGCGAGGGTGGTTTCTACGTGGCGCCGAAGGAATTCATGAAGCGCCTGCGCGCCTTGTGCGACCAGCACGGCATCCTGCTGATCGCTGACGAAGTGCAGACCGGTGCCGGTCGTACCGGTACTTTCTTCGCCATGGAACAGATGGGCGTTGCCGCCGACCTGACCACCTTCGCCAAATCCATCGCTGGCGGCTTCCCGCTGGCCGGTGTCTGCGGCAAGGCCGAGTACATGGACGCCATCGCGCCGGGTGGCCTGGGCGGTACCTATGCGGGTAGCCCGATCGCTTGTGCCGCAGCGCTGGCGGTGATGGAAGTGTTCGAAGAAGAACACCTGCTGGATCGCTGCAAGGCCGTGGGCGAACGCCTGGTGACTGGCCTCAAGGCTATCCAGAAGAAATATCCGGTGATTGGTGAAGTACGTGCCCTGGGCGCGATGATCGCCGTGGAGCTGTTCGAAAATGGCGACAGCCACAAGCCGAACGCCGCCGCTGTGGCGCAAGTCGTTGCCAAGGCGCGTGACAAGGGTTTGATCCTGCTGTCCTGCGGCACCTACGGCAACGTCCTGCGGGTGCTGGTGCCGCTGACCGCGCCGGACGAGCAACTGGACAAAGGCCTGGCGATCATCGAAGAGTGCTTCTCCGAACTCTGATATTTACGAGCTCTGAGTTGTGCACTGACCCACAAAAAACCCGCTTCGGCGGGTTTTTTCATATCCGGGAACAGGTTCCCGATGTGGTTGAGCTGTCTGGAACGACCACTATTGTCTAAGGTGCATGTATTACATGGGAGCGATGCGGCATGACGGCTGTGGATTTACCTGCTGGACCGCGTGTACTGATTGCCGAGGCCGACCCGGCGTCCAGGGAGCTGCTGGAGCAGGCGTTGTCAGCGGTGCGCTGCGACGCTCGGGTGGACACCTGTGGCGAAGGAAAGCAGGCCCTGGAATTGCTTGCCCACCACCCATATGACTTGATCATCGCCGACTGGGAGCTGCCGGGCGTCGATGGCTTGAGCATCCTGCGCGGCTTGCGCCAGCAGCGTCGCTCACCCGCGTTGCCTTTCATCCTGGTTAGCCAGCGCAATGACAGCGCCAGCGTGCGCGAGGTGTTGCCGCTGGCGCCGACGGCGTACCTGACCAAACCGTTGAACCGGGAGAACCTGACCCAACGGCTGCAAGGCCTGCTCTTGAGTGGTGAAGATACTTCCAATGCCTTGCCCATCCCGGGCCCTGGGCTGACATTGGCGACTTTCCTGGAGCGTCGACGGGATTTTGCCGAAGGCGCGCCGTTGATGGCCGATGTGCAAGTGGCGGTAAAGCGTTGCCTCAATCCCGGTGGCCTGGACCTGAAGCTGTTGGGAGACGAATTTCGCGCCGACCCGCAGATTACCGCCGTGCTGATTGCCGCCGCCAACAGCGCCGCGCAGCATCAGGGTGGCGGGCCGGTACAGACGCTGGCCCAGGCGCTGCACCAGCTCGGTACCGGGCAGAGCATGAATCTGATCCTGGGCTTGACGCTCAAGCGTTGTGCCCGGCTGAGTGATCCTTGCCTGGCAGACTATGCCGAACGCTACTGGGAATTGTCGCTGCACACCGCAGAGTACGCTCGGACAATGGCACGCCTGCTCGATCTGGAGCAGGAACGCTGCTATTGCGCCGGCCTGTTGCATCGCTTGGGCGATCTGGCGTTGCTGCGTTGCCTGGAAGAATGGAAGCAGGCCGGGGGCGACCTGGATGAGCCCGAGGAAATCGGGGACTCGCTTGAAGCGTTCGGCGCCGGCTTCGGCTCGGCACTGCGCGCCCGCTGGCGCCTGCCCCTGGAACTGCGAGAGTTGATCGCGGCAGTGTATGGCCTCGGCGGCGGGGTTTATTCCCGCGAGGCGCTGGTGATGAACATGGCCGCGCAACTGGCCCATCTGCCATCCCATGAGGGGCTTGAAGAGCTGGCTGGGGGGCGCACGGCGCGTTTGCTGAAGATAGGGCTACCGGAATTGATGCGATTGCGCCGCCAGTAAAACCACCCGTTAACCGCATGGGAGCGAGCCTGCTCGCACACGGTTAAGTGGTGAAGTCTGATCAAGCCGCGATGATGCGGTTCTTGCCCTGGCGCTTGGCCTCGTACATGGCCGCATCCGCGCGGGAGAACAGGCTATCGAGCGTCTGGTCTTCGGCGGTGATCCCGGTCAAGCCCTGGCTGACAGTGATGCCGAAGTTCTGCTCGCCGCAGCGGAACGCCAAGCGCTGGATCTCCCGCTGCAAGCGTTCTGCGACCTGCAACGCCATGTCCGGTGCGCAACCTGGAAACACAGCGGCGAATTCCTCACCGCCGATCCGTCCGAACAGGTCACCGCGCCTGAGCACGCTCCGTCCGCTCTCTGCGATCTTCTGCAACACCGTATCGCCTTCCTGATGGCCGTAGGTGTCGTTGATCAATTTGAAATCATCGATGTCCAGCAACAGGAATGCCATGGGAGTGCCTTGCAACCGTGCCTGCTCGAATTCGCGATGGGCGCATTCGAAGAAGTGGCGACGGTTGCTGCTCTGGGTCAATACGTCGGTGGTCGCCAGGCGCTGCAGTTCGCTTTCGAGCAGCTTTTTTTCGGTGATGTCCTCGGCAATGCCGACGACGATCACTGGTTGTCCCGGATCGGCCTGACGGTTGATGAAGCACTTGTCGCTTAGCCAACGAATCTGGCCGTCGGCGGCGATAATCCGATACTCACGGTCTTCGACCGCGCCTTTGACCAGCACTTCAGCCAGGCTGCGCTCGGCGTAATCCAGATCGTCCGGGTAGATGGCGTCACGCCATTCGTTGTAATCCGCCAGGACCAGCCCCGCGGGCCGGCCGAAAATCCGCTCGTAAGCCGGGCTGACATACAGCACTTGCCGGGTCTCCCAATTGAACGCCCACAGCACCGCATTGACGCTGACCAACAGCGAACTGAACAGCTGCTCCCGCTCGCTCAGGCGCGCAACTTCGCCCTGGGCATGCATCAGCGCCATGAGCGTCTGCGCCGCTTCGGGCCAATGCGGCTGGGATGAATCCTGTAGGTTCTTATCGACCATTGGCACAAATCTCAAGGAACGTGCATTGCTATGGATTTGCACGCGCTCACTCCAAAGCCCGCCAGGATGGCGAAGTGCTCTTGAGATAGGGGATTGTGGGCGAAGTTCCTTTTCAGGCGACGAAGGGCGGGGGATTTAGCCCGTAAGATGCCAGGTATTGAATCTGTGGCGAGGGAGCTTGCTCCCGCTTGAGCGCGAAGCGCTCACAAGGAAAGAAGGGCTGCTGCGCAGCCCAGCGGGAGCAAGCTCCCTCGCCACAAAAAAGCCCTTCCCACATGGTGTGGTCAGGTCAGGTCAGGTCAGGCCGTGGCTGGCCGCAGCGAGTAGGTTTTCAGCTGGTCGGCGAAGTCCCGCAGGGACTGGATGCCACTGGCTTCTGCTTCGTGGACCCATTCCTTGATGGCCGCGAGCATGTCGTGGCCGTTGCTGCTGGTCTTGACCCAGATCTGCTGCAAGGCCAGGCGTTTTTCGTAGATCACCTTCAGCGCCTGGCTGTGCTCCAGCATGTTCTGGATGCGCACATGGTGACGGTCGTCCAGCAGGCTGGTTTCCCGGGACAGCAGGCGTTTGGCTCGGTGAAACTGGTGGCGGACAGAGTGATCGACCTTTTCCAGTTCCTGCTTGACCAGCGGCGCAATGACCAGCCGGCGGTACTGGGCCATGATCTGGAAACGGTTGTTGAGAATGGCCATGGCCGTGTCCATGTCCAGGTGGCCCTTGCCTTCGACCCGATGGGCGATCGGCGCGACCCGCTGGACCTTGGCCAGGCGCAGGAAGCTGAACACCTTGATCCAGGCCCAGCCCAGGTCGAACTCCCATTTGCGCACCGACAGCTTGGCGGAATTGGGGTAGGTGTGGTGGTTGTTGTGCAGCTCTTCGCCACCGATCAGGATGCCCCAAGGCACCAGGTTGGTCGCCGCGTCGCGGCATTCGAAGTTGCGATAGCCCACGGCATGCCCCAGGCCATTGACCACGCCCGCGGCCCATACGGGAATCCACATCATCTGGATGGCCCAGATGGTGATGCCAATGGTGCCGAACAGTAGCAGGTCGATGACGCCCATGATCGCCACGCCCAGCAGCGGGTAACGGCTGTAGAGGTTGCGTTCGATCCAGTCCTCTGGGCAGTTCTTGCCATAGATGCGCAGGGTTTCCGGGTTTTCCGCTTCGGCACGGTACAGCTCGGCGCCTTTGCGCAGCACGGTGGAAAGGCCCTTGATGACCGGACTGTGAGGGTCATCCTCGGTTTCGCATTTAGCGTGGTGCTTGCGGTGGATGGCGGTCCACTCGCGGGTGTTCTGCGCCGTGGTCAGCCACAGCCAGAAACGAAAGAAATGTTTGAGGCCGGCGTTCAGTTCAAGGGAACGGTGAGCCGAATAACGGTGCAGGTAGACCGTGACGCTGATGATCGTCACGTGGGTCATCAGCAGGGTGACTGCCACCAGCGACCAGGGCGACAAGCCAAGAAAACCTTCGTACCACATAGGCTGTAGGGCCCTCGATAAAAATAGAAACTGCCGTTGCATTATCACCAGCCCGAGAGAGAAAACCAGTCGGCCTTTCAGATAAGAGTGGCAGGATGTTTCTTCCTCTATAATCCCGTCAAATTTCAGGGACATGGACGGCCGCATGACCATCTCGCACCGCAGTGCCATGCGTGGGGCACTGCTTTACCTCGTGGTATCGATCGCCTGGTTGCAGCTGGTTGGTTATTTATTGAGCAGTTTCTTCGATCATTCCGCCGACCGGCTTCGCTGGCAACTGATCAACGGTTATGCCTGGGTGCTGGTCAGCGCCGGGTTGATTTTCATGGCTCGGGTGCGGATCGCGCGTTGTTTCGCGAAGGGCGGGGGCGATGTCGACCGGGAGCGATTGCGCCAGGCCGCCGCCGTGTTCGATTGCACCCGCGAAGGCGTCCTGGTCACGGACCGTCAAGGCCTGATCGTGCATGTCAATCGGGCGTTCATGGCGATCACCGGTTATGCCCGCGACGAGGTGCTGGGCCGGCAACCCAACCTGTTCAAGTCGGGCCGGCATGGTCAGGCGTTTTACCGGGAGATGTTCGCTTCACTGTCCAGCCGCGGGGAATGGAGCGGCGAAATCTGGAACCGCCGTAAAAGCGGCGAGATCTATCCGCAATGGCAGACCATCCGTGCCGTTGTTGATGACAACGGCGAAGTCAGCCAATACGTCGCGGTGTTTTCCGATATCAGCGCGATCAAAGATTCAGAGCATGAGCTGGCGCACCTGGCCCATCACGATCCGCTGACCGGCCTGCCCAATCGCCTGCTGTTTTCCGATCGCACCGAGCAGGCCGTGGCGTCGGCGCAGCTTCACAAGCGCGGGTGCGCACTGCTGCTGTTGGACCTGGACCATTTCAAGAACATCAACGACAGCCTCGGCCACACCGTGGGTGATGAATTGCTCAAAGGCGTGGCCAAGCGTTTTCTCGATCTGTTCGCGCCGGGCATCACCCTGGCTCGGTTGGGCGGCGACGAATTCGCGGTGCTGGTGGAAAACTGCTCGCAGCCTGGGCAGGCGGCGGCATTGGCCCGGCGCATCCTCGATGCCTTGAAAGAGCCGTTGCAGCTCGGCGAGCAGTCGCTGTTTATCAACGCCAGCATCGGTATCAGCCTGTTTCCCGGCGATGCCCTCAGCGCCGGCCAATTGTTGCGTAACGCCGATTCGGCCCTGTTCAAGGCCAAGAGCAGCGGGCGGGATGGCTACGCCCTGTACACCGAAGAACTCACCGCTCACGCTCAGCAACGGGTCGAGGTCGCTTTCGAGCTGCGGCGTGCCCTGCAGCAACAGGAATTGCGCGTGCATTACCAACCCGTGCACGACCTGGCGACCAGCCGCCTGGTTGGTGTCGAGGCCCTCGTGCGTTGGGAGCATCCCATCCGTGGGCTGGTTTCGCCGGCCGAGTTCATTCCGATCGCCGAGCGTACGGGGCTGATCGCCCAGGTTGACGCCTGGGTCATGGAACAGGCCTGTCGGCAGATGTGCCAGTGGCAGCGGGCCGGCGTGGTCCTGTCGTTCGTCGCGGTCAATGTGTCCAGCCGCTTGTTCGCCCGTCGCGAATTGTACGAGCAAGTCGCCCGCGTACTTCATGAGACTGGCCTCGATCCGGCCTTCCTCGAATTGGAAGTCACCGAAAGCGCCGTCATGGAAGACCCGGAAGTCGCGCTTGAACAAATGCACCGCTTGCGCGAATTGGGCGTGCGCCTGGCCATCGATGACTTCGGCACGGGTTATTCATCGCTGCTGCGGCTCAAGCGCCTACCGGTGCAGAAACTCAAGATCGACCAGGGCTTTGTCGCCGGGCTGCCGTGGGACGAAGATGACGTGGCGATCGTGCGCGTGATCATCGCCCTGGCCCATAGCATGGGCATGCAGGTGCATGCCGAGGGCATCGAGCAGCGCGAGCAAGCGGCGTTTCTGCTGGGCCAGGCTTGTGAGTTGGGGCAGGGGTACTGGTTTGGGCGACCGGTGGCGGCGGCGCAGTTGGATTGGGATCGGGCGCCTATTGTCTGATCCCCCATGGAATTGCTGACAAAACTGACGCCGTCGCGAGCAACTCGCGATGGCGTCAGTTCTGCTGGTATTGATAGATTCATTTGAACTTGATCAGTGCAGCTACAACGCCCATCCATACCAAAGTAAAGGTCATCAACGTTATATCAATGATGAGAAGACGTTTCAGATAGTGTGGGAAATGTTTGATATCAACGGCGTCCACATCCCCGATGCGGATATACGCATTCGAAAATATCACCATCCCGGCAATTTTACTTAGCAGCACAAATCCTCCAAAGCAGCCTCGATTCCGCCAAGCGGGGGCCCAAAGGTATATGAAACGGCTGTTTTTCAAAGCGGCCATCATGGTGTCTAAATGATGGCGAATTAGATACAGACTGAACATCAAGCACGCAAGATTCAAGGGGATCATAGCCAACACAATCCAATCAGACAGCGAAGAGTTCCAGAACTCCCCCAGCGTCATGGCAAAGCTATCTCGTACATAACATCACCTATTTTTTCGCCTCCCATACTTCCAGCAGCTGTACCCGCCCAAGCACCAACGCCCACTACGGCCGCGACACAAATGACACCCCCAATACCAGTAGAGACACCAAGCACCAAGCAGAGCGGCCCGCTGGCTGATAGACCTATACTTCCACCCCAAGCACCGCCAAAAGTGGATAGGCCGAATTTTCCCCCTTCAGTGAACTTAACTTTCTCACAAGCCGCCTCAGAGCCTCCGTTACAAACTTCCTGTACCGCGAGCACTGAAGACACGCCACCAATCCCAATGCCGACATACCCACCCATCTGCATATATTTTGCGGCACGACTTATGCTCTCCACATGTGTCGCATACCCCGGTATCTGCCCCGGCGCGCCAGCCTTGTCCCAATGATGAACCAGACTACGGCTGGAAATGCCAAGGGCGGTTTTCAGCTTGGGGTGATCGCCCAGTGTCGTATGGCCGCGCAGGCGGGTGGAGTTCAGCAAGTGAGCATCCAATTGGGCGAGCAGGAGCCTGCGTTCGGTAAAGAATTGCGGTGATTTGAGATGGCCGTGCTGGCGATAGCTGTCCTGATGCAAGCGTTCCATGGCTTGCAAGGTATCGCGCAGGCTGGCCAAGTGTTTTTCCATCACCACGGCGCTGACACCGAGCCAAGTCGAGGTCTGACCGGTGAAGCTGGCGATCTCGGCTGCGTGGCGGTGCATGAAATCGGCTTGTTCGGCTGTCAGGTCTTCGAGCGCAGCATTCACCGTTTCCGCTGCCGCCATCACCTGAGCTTCTTCGCGGGTGCATTGCAGATTGTTCGGGTCGCTCAGCACGATCATCGAACCGGCTTTTACAACATCGCGGTGAGGGTTCAACGCTCGGAATTTGCGCATCACCTGCGGGTCGGGCGCGGGGAATAACGTGGCTTCCAAGGCTTCACGGCTCACGCTTTTAGGGACGACGTAGAAGCCCGGTTCCTGGGGTTCCATGCGGGTGAATGCCGCGAATGCCGGGTTGCTTGAAGGGGCAAAACCCGAGTGGCGCGACGCAGCGGGAACGGTGTTCGCGGGCTGCGAAACCGATTCAGCGGCTCGGCCGGCTTGCGGTGCAGCGCCGGCTTTTCTGTAAGTGGCCGAGAGTAACGATGGAATCAACTTGGCGTTACAAGGGCAACTGCTGACGCTGTCCAGCGAGCCGGCGTTACGCCGGCCGTTGCTGGTCATGCCTGATATCCCGCCCACAATCCGATAAGTCTCCCCGTCCTTGCCACAAGAAACCGGATCACCTTCACGGGCACGAGCGATACCATTCATTCTGTTGCGTGCGTCCCCATCCAGTACCTTCCCACCACAGGTGGTCTGGTCACCGAGCCCAATGTAATAACCCTTGCTCATTAGATTTCCCCTCCATCGAGGCGACCCATAAAACGATGGGGAGTTGATCGGGTGCAATCCCTGCGGCAGGGCATTTGGAGAGAATAGGAAAGCTCGTACAACGCAAGGTCACGCGTCCTACAAATCGACAGCCGCTCTGCTATCGCGAGCGAGCGAGCCTGCTCGCGACGATGGCGATGTTCAGTCTGCGTCAATACCTGCGCTAACCCTCGGCGCCAGTCGCCGCCATCCCCTGCGTTTCCAGATGATCCAACGCCCGCTCGACCAACAACTGCACCCCATCGGCCATGCGACTGATCGCCAGGGCGACGCAGCGGCGTGATTCGTCGATGTCGTCGGCCAGGTCGGCGGCGATGGTGCTGATGGAGAGCAGGTCTTCGGAAGCGTTGGCGAGCAGGGTTTCGGTGTCGATGTGCGGGGAGACGATGAAGAGTTGGTCTTTGTCGGGTTGCGGCGGTGAGCCGGGTTTGGGCTTGAGGTAGTAGTCGAGGGCGCGGTTGGTGGCGTCTTCGAGGCGTTGTTCTTCGAGTTTTTCGACGCGGGATTTATGGCCGTCTTTCGGCGGATTTGGCGTAGGTTTGAACATGGGTAGGTTTCCTATAGAGAACCGCCCTGGATCGCTTGCACGCAATGAAGGGTGGCAGCTGTGTGCGAGTGTGCAAGACCGAGCAACCCTACCCAAAAACTCGGCAGATCCGAAGATCTCCCGAACACAGCCGCCATAAAACACGGGCGCGAATGCGCCACGAATGGCTAGGAGCATCAAGGGTTGGTGTTTTACCCGGACTTGCACGTCCGTGTCACCGTTTTTTGCGATGACGATCAGAGGTTAGCGGCGCTCGGCAGTGCTGCCTAGTTCATCAACGGCACCACGGTTTGAAGGAAATCTCCGACGATATGGCAGGGCAAAAGACCCGCAATCAGAGCCGCCGTAGGACCCTCCATTCGGGTTGTGATTTTGGTTATATAAAAATTCTTAAATAGTCTTTTTAAGAATATCAGCACTTATCTAGTATTGCTCCCACGCCGCAAGCAGTGCCGCCCACTGCCAGGCATTCAACTCAAGGAGCAGCAGCATGAGCGCATCTCTACGTAGCGTTGACGGACAGGACGAAGCAACCATTTTGCGCGAGATCCAGAGCGCCTTGCGCGATCTACGCTTTGGCGCGGTGGAGATCACCGTGCACAACGCGCAGGTGGTGCAGATCGAGCGCAAGGAAAAATTCCGCCTGCAGCAACCGAGTCAGAAACCGAGTTAAAGGATCGCCGCCTGCGGCAGCTCCCAGCAGGGGGCTTTGTCGCGGGAGCTGTCGCAGGCGGCGATCCTTCCTGCAAGCCAGCCGATTCCAGAAGCCATAAAAACCAGAATTCCAGGAGCTTTCACCATGTCGTCGATTCGCCGTTATGCCTTGGCCGCCCTGGCCAGCGCTGTTTTTGCAGGTTCCGCGGTTGCCAAGGATTACGAGTTGCTCAACGTGTCCTACGACCCGACCCGCGAGCTCTATCAGGAATACAATGCCGAATTCGCCAGCTTCTGGAAGAAAGCGCATCCGGACGACACGGTGAAAATCCAGCAGTCCCATGGCGGTTCGGGCAAGCAGGGCCGCGCGGTGATCGATGGCCTGCGCGCCGATGTGGTGACCCTGGCCCTGGCCGGCGACATCGACGAAATCGCCAAGCTGGGCAAGTCCCTGCCGACGGACTGGCAAACACGCCTGCCGGACGCCAGCACACCCTACTCCTCGACCATCGTGTTTCTGGTGCGCAAGGGCAATCCCAAGGGCATCAAGGACTGGGGCGACCTGATCAAGGATGACGTGTCGGTCATCACGCCGAACCCGAAGACCTCCGGCGGCGCTCGCTGGAATTTCCTCGCGGCCTGGGCCTACGGCCTGAAAGCCAATGGTGGCGACGAAGCCAAGGCCAAGGAATACGTGCAAGCGCTGTTCAAGCACGTGCCGATCCTCGACACCGGTGCCCGTGGCTCGACCATCACGTTCGTCAATAACGGTCAGGGTGACGTGTTGCTGGCCTGGGAAAACGAAGCGTTCCTGGCGCTGAAAGAAGACGGCGGCGCCGACAAGTTCGACATCGTCGTGCCGTCGCTGTCGATCCTCGCCGAACCGCCGGTGGCGGTGGTGGACAGGAATGCCGAGAAAAAGGGTAATGCCGAGATCGCCCAAGCGTACCTCAAGCACCTGTACAGCCCGGCCGGGCAGGAAATCGCCGCGAAGAATTACTATCGCCCGCGTGACAAGGACGTGGCCGCCAAGTATTCCCGGCAGTTCCCGAAGGTGGAACTGGTGACCATCGACAAGGACTTCGGCGGATGGAAGACTGCCCAGCCGAAATTCTTCAACGATGGCGGTGTGTTCGACCAGATCTATCAGGCGCAGTAAGCTCAACAGACCCGGATTCATTGTGGCGAGGGAGCTTGCCACACAACCAAGGACCTTTATGTCGCGTCGCATATCCCCCGTCATACCCGGCTTCGGGCTGACGCTGGGCTACACCCTGGTGTACCTCAGTCTGATTGTGCTCATACCGCTGGCGGCGATGTTCGTGCACGCCGCCCAACTCACCTGGGAACAGTTCTGGGCGATCATTTCGGCGCCGCGGGTGTTGGCTGCCCTGAAGCTCAGTTTCGGCACCGCGCTGTACGCCGCGATCATCAACGGCGTGATCGGTACGTTGCTGGCCTGGGTGCTGGTGCGATACACCTTCCCCGGCCGCAAAATCATCGACGCGATGATCGACCTGCCGTTCGCCTTGCCCACCGCCGTGGCCGGTATCGCGCTGACGGCGTTGTACGCGCCGACCGGCCTGGTTGGCCAGTTTGCCACCGACCTGGGTTTCAAGATCGCCTACACTCCGCTGGGCATCACCCTGGCGCTGACCTTCGTGACGCTGCCGTTCGTGGTGCGCACGGTGCAGCCGGTGCTGGCCGACATTCCCCGTGAAGTCGAAGAAGCCGCCGCTTGCCTTGGCGCGAAACCGTGGCAGGTGTTCCGCCATATCCTGATGCCGGCATTGTTGCCAGCCTGGTTGACCGGCTTCGCCCTGGCCTTTGCCCGAGGCGTGGGCGAGTACGGTTCGGTGATTTTCATCGCCGGCAACATGCCGATGAAAACCGAGATCCTGCCGCTGCTGATCATGGTCAAGCTCGACCAATACGACTACACCGGCGCCACCTCCATCGGCGTGCTGATGCTGGTGGTTTCCTTCGTCCTGTTGCTGCTGATCAACCTGCTGCAGCGGCGCATCGAAACCCCATAAGGAGGCGCGAATCATGTCCCAATCGTCTATTTCCGCTGCCTCCACCAACGCCGCTCGCCGTGGCAGTGCGACGTCGCGGCGCGTGCTGATCGGCCTCGGCTGGCTGATTTTTGCGCTGTTTTTACTGCTGCCGTTGTTCATTGTGGTGTCCCAGGGCTTGAAGTCCGGCCTTGGGACTTTCTTCGCGGCAATCTTCGAGCCTGACGCATTGTCGGCGCTCAAGCTCACCGTGTTCGCGGTGTTGATTTCGGTGCCCCTGAACCTGGTGTTCGGCGTCAGTGCCGCGTGGTGCGTGAGCAAGTATTCATTCCGCGGCAAGAGCATGCTGGTGACGCTGATCGACCTGCCGTTCTCGGTGTCGCCGGTGATCGCGGGCCTGGTCTACGTGCTGATGTTCGGCGCCCAGGGCCTGTTCGGGCCGTGGCTGCAGGATCACGATATCCAGATCGTGTTCGCGCTGCCGGGCATCGTCCTGGCGACCATCTTCGTCACCGTGCCGTTCGTGGCCCGCGAACTGATCCCGCTGATGCAGGAACAAGGCACCCAGGAAGAAGAGGCCGCGCGCCTGCTGGGCGCCAATGGCTGGCAGATGTTCTGGCATGTCACCGTGCCGAACATCAAGTGGGGCCTGATCTATGGCGTGGTGCTGTGTACCGCCCGGGCCATGGGTGAGTTCGGCGCGGTGTCGGTGGTCTCCGGGCACATTCGCGGGGTGACCAACACCCTGCCGCTGCACGTCGAGATCCTCTACAACGAATACAACCACGTGGCCGCGTTCGCCGTGGCGAGCCTGTTGCTGATCCTGGCGCTCTTCATCCTGCTGCTCAAGCAGTGGAGCGAAAACCGAATCAACCGCCTGCGCGACAGCGCCGCGGAGGAATAAGTCATGTCGATCGAAGTCCGTAACGTCAGCAAGAATTTCAACGCCTTCAGGGCCCTGGACGACATCAGCCTGGACATCCAGAGCGGCGAGTTGGTGGCGCTGCTCGGGCCATCGGGTTGCGGCAAGACCACGTTGCTGCGAATCATTGCCGGCCTCGAGACGCCGGATCAGGGCAATATCGTCTTCCACGGCGAGGACGTCTCCGGCCACGACGTGCGTGATCGCAACGTCGGTTTCGTGTTCCAGCACTACGCCTTGTTCCGCCACATGACGGTGTTCGACAACGTCGCCTTCGGCCTGCGCATGAAACCCAAGGGCCAGCGCCCGAACGAAAGCCAGATCGCGGCCAAGGTCCACGAACTGCTGAACATGGTCCAACTGGACTGGCTCGCCGACCGCTACCCGGAGCAGTTGTCCGGTGGCCAGCGCCAGCGTATCGCCCTGGCCCGTGCCCTGGCGGTCGAGCCCAAGGTATTGCTGCTGGACGAACCGTTCGGCGCCCTCGACGCCAAGGTCCGCAAGGAACTGCGCCGCTGGCTGGCGCGGTTGCACGAGGACATCAACCTGACCTCGGTGTTCGTGACCCACGACCAGGAAGAGGCCATGGAAGTCGCCGACCGGATCGTGGTGATGAACAAGGGCGTGATCGAGCAGATCGGCTCACCAGGAGACGTCTACGAAAACCCGGCCAGCGACTTTGTTTACCACTTCCTCGGCGACTCGAACCGCCTGCATTTGGGGGAGGACCGGCATGTGCTGTTCCGTCCTCATGAAGTCTCGTTGTCGCGTTCGGAACTGGAAGACCACCACGCCGCCGAAGTGCGCGACATCCGCCCGCTCGGCGCCACCACCCGGGTGACGTTGAAGGTGGAGGGCCAGAGCGAACTGATCGAGGCCGAAGTGGTGAAGGACCACGACAGCCTGGTGGGGTTGGCGAAGGGCGAGACGTTGTTCTTCAAGCCGAAGGTCTGGCAGAAGGTGTCCAATCTTTAAAGGCTTCGTCGGAACGCCGCCCGGAGCTGGGCTCGCTTCCACAAGGGATTTGTGTACGGCGCAGATCCGCTGTGGGGGCGAGCCTGCTCGCGAAGGCGGCCTCAGGCAGCCGCTCGCTTCGGATTGATTCTTACCGGCCCCGCCTGCGCCTCGATTTGCTGCTTGAGATCATGGCGCATGCCCAGCATGAATCCCGCCTCGACCACCACGAACAACGGCCCGACGATCAAGCCGGTGAGGTCATCGACGAACGCCGGTTTGCGCCCTTCGTAATAGTGACCGACGAACTGGATCACCCAGCCCACCACGAACATGCCCAGGCCGCTGGCCAGCCATAGCGCTGTGTTTTGCGCGGCGAGCACCTGGCCCAGCCAGACGGCGAGACTCAGCAGCACGGTCATCAGCACACCCAGGCGCAATTCCAGGCGCAGATAGAACCAGGCACTCGCCACGGCCATCAGCAGCGCGGGAGAAACCAGGACCGCGCCAACCGGCCATCCCGGCCGTGACAGCAATACCGCGACGGCGACAAAAATCAGCGGGATGCCGATGAAGTGGCTGGCGATATTGCGCGGGTCGCGGTGGTAGGCCGCGTATTGACTGAGGTGATCGACGAGGCTTTTCATTGTTGTTCCTCCTGAGGTGATGCCTTCATGATGAACAGGTTTCACGAGGCGCTCTGTCAGCTAGCCGACACTTGTCCCGGAGTTTCCATGAATTCGCACCCCTGGCACACGCATCTGCTGACCGGCCATTGGTACAGCCACCTGCCTGCTGAGTTACAGAATAGTCTGCTGGGCATGTCGCGGGTGCGCCGCCTGGCGCCGGGGCAGTTGTTGTTCAAGCGCGGCGATTCGCCCTGCGGCTTGTACGCGGTGCTTGAAGGCGCGGTGCGCATCGGCGCGGTCAGCGAGCAGGGCAAGGAAGCGCTGCTGAGCGTGGTGGAGACGCCTCATTGGTTCGGTGAAATCTGCCTGTTCGATGGGCAGCCGCGAACCCATGATGCGGCGGGCGTCGGGCAATGTTCGTTGCTGCATGTGCCACAGGCTGCGCTATTGGCCTTCCTGGAAGAACAACCCGTGTATTGGCGCCATCTTGCCTTGCTGATGAGCCACAAGCTGCGCCTGACGTTCATCAATCTCGAACACTTGAGCCTGATGCCCGCCCCGGCCCGCTTGGCCCACCGCCTGCTGATGATCGCCGAGGGCTACGGCGAAATCGATTCGGCGCGCCGGATCTTGCAACTGCCTCAGGAACAACTGGCGCTGATGCTTTCCCTGTCGCGCCAGACCACCAACCAGATCCTCAAGGATTTGCAGGGGCAGGGCATTGTTCATCTGGGATATGGCGAGATCGAGATTCTAGACATCGAGGGGTTGCGGGCATTGACCGCGATTTGAATCCGACGCGGCATCCGTGGCGAGGGTTCTCTGGGCGAAGGTCATCGCGAGCAAGCTCCCACACACATGTTTATGCGCTACACTTCAAGATAAATATGAATTAAATACAGTGCATATCGCTAAATTTAATAGACATGCACTGTATATGATGCGGAAAGTGCGATGGAAAACCTCGGCGATTTGATAAGGCGACTTCGAAAAGAACACCGCCTCTCCCAGCAGGCATTGGCCGCGCAGTACGGCATGAGCCGTGCCACGATTTCCGGCATCGAAAACAACACGATTGCGGAAGTCGGTATCCGCAAGGTCGAAGCGATCCTCAACGGTTTTGGCTACGAGTTGACAGCTGTCGCTCGCCCTGCGAAACGTCCCACGCTCGACTCACTGAAAAAGGATGCTTTCCATGGCTGACGAGCAAGGCCTGGACAGGTTGCAAGTCACCATCAGTAAAACAGCGGTTGGCGTTCTTGGGCGGGGCCAGCAGCGCAGTGAATCTGTGTTTGCCTATTCCACGGGGGCGCAAGAGGAGCAGTCGGTTTCGCTGACCATGCCGGTGCGTCTTGAAGGCTACGCATGGGCACCCGGCGTACCACCCATTTTTGAGATGAACCTGCCGGAAGGTGCCTTGCGTGATGAGTTGGTTCGCCGCTTCAGCAAAGCGGTACGAGGCTTTGACGACTTCGCCATGCTTGCCATCGTGGGGCCTCATCAATTGGGTCGGGTGGGCATTGGTCGTCTGGAGATTCCGGCCGGGCCGCCTGAAACCAGTCTGGCTGACTTGCTTGTACACGACGGGGCCGAGGGGTTGTTCGACGATCTGCTGAACACCTATGGGCAGTATTCGGGCGTGTCCGGCGTACAACCCAAGGTACTCATACGCGATAGCGCATCGACAGTCGATCGCTTGACCCACCGGGGTGCCACACACCTGATCAAGGCTTTTCGCGCGGACGAGTTTCCCGAGCTGGCCGCCAACGAGTTTTTTTGTATGCGGGCCGCATTGCATGCAGGGCTTGAGGTGCCGGAGTTCGAGCTCAGTGAACGCGGTAAATTTCTGATCGTGAAGCGTTTTGATTTATCACGCGCTGGCGAATACCTGGGCTTTGAGGACTTCTGTGTGCTCAACGGCTCTCCTTCTAAAACCAAATACGACGGTTCGTATGAAGGCGCGGCCCGGCAGATCAAGGCGTACGTTTCACCTCATAAGCTCAATCAGGCGCTGGAGTCTCTGTTTAAAATCGTGGCGCTTTCGGCTGGTTTGAAAAATGGTGATGCGCACCTGAAGAATTTCGGGGTGCTCTATGACCACTGTGGCGCTGACGCATCTATCAGGCTCGCACCCGCCTACGACCTGGTCAGTACTGCGGTTTACATTCGTAATGACAACATGGCGCTCCTGCTGGGCGGCTCCAAAGCGTGGCCGAAATATAAGATGCTGATGGGGTTTGGTCGCTCAGCCTGCAACTTGACAGAGAAGCGCTGCAAAGAATTGTTGGAGCAGGTGGTTCATGGAATGGATGTCGCCTTGGTCGAAATGCGTCGCTACATGAATAGTCATCAGCCGTTCCGAGCGACAGGGGAAGCAATGGTCGACGCTTGGACATCGGGCCTTGCACGCAGCCTTAAACCCAGCGCCGACTGACCCTCGCCACAGGGCTTGGGTTCTCTGGGCGAAGGTCATCGCGAGCAAGCTCGCCCACAGGGGCTTGGTGTTGTCGCAGCTATTGCGGTCACACCGTTTCCAATGTGGGAGCGAGCTTGCTCGCGATAGGGCCCTGCCCGGCACTGAAAATCCTTAACGCAACCCATCCCGGAACTGCCCCGGCGTCATGCCCGTCCAGCGCTTGAATGCGCGGCTGAAGCTGCTGGTGTCGGCAAAGCCGAGCAGATAGCTGACCTCGCTCAGTGAGCACTGTGGATCGCGCAAATGCAGCAGCGCCAGATTCTCCCGGCATTCGTTCAGTAGCGCGTCGAAGCGGCAGCCCTCGTCTGCCAGGTGTCGCTGCAGGCTGCGCAGGCTCAGGTGCATGGTCTGGGCGATGCGTTCGGCGCTGGGTTCGCCTTCGGGCAACTGGGCTTCGATGGCGGCGCGGACCTTGCGTTCCCAGGTCAGCGGCTGGAGCTGGGCGAGGGTGCGCTTGAGCACGGTTTCGTTGTGTTCGGCCAGCTCCGGGTTCGCGTCGTCCAGGTGGCTGTCGAAATCCACCAGATTGAATTCCAGGCTGTCCTGGCCGGCATCGAAATGCACCGGTGCGCGAAACACCTTGTGCCATGGGCTGGGGTCCAGCGGTTCCGGGCGGCGCAGGTAGACCGCCAGCGGTGCGTAGTCGCGGCCCAGCCGGTTGCGGCAGGTACGCACATAGATCGCGGCAAACGCGTCGATGGCTTCGAAGGCGGGGGCGGGACGTCCCGTCGGCACATCGAGGCTGAAGCGATAGCGGTCTTCGCCGCGGCTCAGTTGCAAGGTCAGCGCATCGCTGACCACCGGGTGATACCGCACGATCCGCTCGAATACTTCGCGCAAACTGCCGCTGGCCACCAGGGCGTAGCCCAGCGCATGGAACGTGGTGGGGCTGACGAAGCGCGACACGCGCAGGCCGATCGCCGGGTCGCCGCTGGCCTGCACCGCCAACGTCCACAGGCGCGTGGTGGCCGAGAGCGGGTAACGGGCGTTCGGGTCGTCCATCAACACCGGGTCCAGGCCCGCCTCCACGCATAAGGCTTGGCTGTCCAGGCCCAGCGCATCGAGCTGCTTGCGCAGGGCGCGGGTCCAGCTGGCGAGGGAGGTGGGTTCGGTCATGACAATTGGCGCTTGCGGTCAACAGGTTGGCGTTTACGGCTACCACCCGATGGGACAACGCCCGGCAGGATGAGCACATCGTTAACAGAGGATGTAAGCCATGCACGGCACTTGCGCAAGCCCCGAGCGATTGAATGCACAACAGCGAGCCGCCCACATCCGCCAGGTTGTCCTGGCCCGGGGCGAAGAACTGCGCCGGCGCTACCCGATCCTGCGGCACCAGGACGCGTTGGGCGCGGGCATCCTGGCGTTCGCCCTGGCGGGGATGATCGGCTCGGCGCTGCTCTACATCAACGGCGAGCTGGCCGGTTGGGCCTGCCTCTTGCTCAACGCTTTTTTCGCTTCCCTGACCCACGAGCTGGAGCATGACCTGATCCACAGCATGTATTTCCGCAAGCAGCGCATGTCCCATAACCTGATGATGGGCCTGGTGTGGCTGGCGCGGCCGAGCACCATCAACCCGTGGATCCGCCGCCACCTGCACCTCAACCATCACAAGGTTTCCGGCAGCGAAGCGGACATGGAAGAACGCGCCATCACCAACGGCGAACCGTGGGGATTGGCGCGTTTGCTGATGGTGGGTGACAACGTGATGTCGGCGTTCATCCGCCTGCTGCGAGCCAAGACCTGGGCGCACAAGCGCAGCATTCTCAAGCGCACGTTGAAGGTGTACTTCCCGCTGGCGCTGTTGCACTGGGGCGCCTGGTACGTGTTCCTCGGTTTCCATGGCGCCAACGCCGTGGCCGGGTTGCTTGGCAGCCCCATCGACTGGTCGGCCAGTACCTTGGCGACGATGCAGGTGATCGACATCGCGGCGGTGGTGATCATCGGCCCGAATGTGCTGCGCACCTTTTGCCTGCACTTCATCAGTTCGAACATGCACTACTACGGCGACATCGAGCCGGGCAATGTCATCCAGCAGACCCAGGTGTTGAACCCTTGGTGGTTGTGGCCGCTGCAGGCGTTCTGCTTTAACTTCGGCAGTAGCCATGGCATCCACCACTTCGTCGTGAAGGAGCCGTTCTACATTCGGCAACTGACGGTGCCGGTGGCGCATCAGGTGATGCGGGAGATGGGCGTGCGGTTCAACGATTACGGCACGTTCGGGCGGGCGAATCGGTTTGCGGGCGAGGACGGTGTCGCGAGGGAAAAGGCGGAGACGGTTCAGGCCTGATCGCTCCCTCTATGAGCGAAGGTAAACCTGTGGCGATGGAGCAAGCTCCCTCGCCACAGGGAATGAATCAGGTCTGAGAACCAGTCAGAACTGATAACTCACCGTAGCCGCCACGTTGCGCTCTTCACCCATGTAGCAAAAGCTCAGGCTGGCGCACGAGGCGATGTAGGTTTCGTTGGTCAGGTTGTTGGCGTTCAAGCGTACATCTACGCCCTTCAAGCCGACCTTGCCCAGGTCATACCCCACCGACGCATCGAACAGCGTGTACGAAGGCACCTTCATGGTGTTCTCCGCGTCGACCCAGCTGGCGCCCACATAGCGCACGCCGCCGCCCAGTCGCAGGCCATCGAGCGTGCCGCTGTCGAACTTGTAGTCGGCCCACACCGAGGCCATGTGGCGTGGGGCCTGGGTCGGTGAGTTGCCTTTGTTTTCGATGATGTCGGTGGGCGTGCTCAGGGTGCTGATCATCGATTTCGAATATTCGATATCGGTAAAGGTGTAGCTGCCCAGCACCTTGAACTGTTCGGTCAACTGCACGTGCGCTTCCAGCTCCAGGCCTTGGGAGCGAACGGCGCCGACGGCGCGATAGAAGTTTTCCTGGGGCAGCTTGGTCGCGAGGTTTTCCTGGTCGATGCGGAACAGCGAGGCGGTGTACAAATCATCCGTGCCTGGCGGTTGGGACTTCAAGCCCAGTTCCCATTGCTTGCCGTCGGTGGGCGCCAGCGGGTTGCCGGCGCTGTCGGCGTAGGAGTTGGGGTTGAACGACTCCGAATAGCTGATGTACGGCGCCAGGCCGTTATCGAACAGGTACAGCGCCCCGACGCGACCGGTGAGCTTGGTGCGCTTGTCATTGATCTCGGTGCCTTCGGGGCGACCGAATTCGGCGATGCGGTTTTCATCCGAGGTCTCGACCCAATCCTGGCGCAGGCCCAGGGAGAAGCGCCACTTGTCCATTTCGATGAGGTCTTGCAGATAGACGCCGGTCTGCTCAAGGCGCCGCACGTAGCTGGTCGGGCTGAAGTAAGTGATGGCTGAGTTGCCATAGACCGGGTCGAAGGCGTTGATCGGGGCGAGGCTGCCGCTGGTCCAATCGACCACGGTCTTGCGCCGCTGGTAGTCCGCACCCATCAGCACCGTGTGCTTGGTGGCACCGGTGAAGAATTCGGCCTGCAGCATGTTGTCGACGATGAATGAATGCAGCTTTTCTTCGGCACCCGTGTAATAGCGATTCAGCTCGTTGCTGGTCGGCGTGGTCCAGTCATAGGCGTAGACCTGATTGTTGGTGACGTCTGAGTCCAGGTAGCGGAAGTTCTGCCGGGCGGTGAAGACGTCGTTGAAACGGTGTTCGAATTGATAACCGAACGATTGCTGGTCACGTTCGTAAACGTCGACGCCGGGCTCGCCTTCAAAGAAGTTCTCCGAGATCCGCCGGCCATTGCGCTTGTGCAACGCGCCATCGGCCGGCACGCCGCCGTGGTAGCCGCCGTCGGGTTCGTGCTGCAGGTAGGCTTGCAGGGTCAGCGAGGTGTCCTCGGTGAAGTCGATGCTGACGGTGGGCGCCAGGGTGAAGCGCTTTTCCTTGTTGTGATCGAACTGGGTGTCGGAGGTGTCCGCCAGGCCGATCAGGCGATAGGCGATGCGTTTTTCATCGTCCACCGGCCCGCTGAAGTCGAAGCCCACGCCGCGCTGCCCCTGGGTGCCGACGGTGGCCTGGACCTGATGGTATGCCTCGTAAAGCGGCTTCTTGCTGGTGAGCGCCACCAGGCCACCCGGAGAACTGCGGCCATACAGCACCGAGGACGGGCCTTTGAGGATATCGACCCGCTCGAGGAAATACGGATCGACTTGCATGGAGCTGTAGGTGCCGCTGTCGCCCATGGACTTGAGGCCGTCGAGGTAGATGTTGTCCACCGAGCCGTCGTTGAAGCCGCGCATGGCCACGTAGTCGTAGCGATGGGTCGCGCCGTAGGGGTTGGTCAGCACGCCAGGGGTGTAGCGCATCGCCTGGGACACGGTCTGCGCGCCTTGGTCGTCCATTTGTTCGCGCGTCACCACCGATACGCTTTGCGACGTCTCGCGCAGGGCGGTACTGGTTTTCGTCGCGACTTGGCTGTGGGTGGCGTTGTAGCCCGCCATGCTGCCCAGGGCGTTACCCAGGGCGAAGCCCTTGACGTCGGTGGTCGGCAGCGCCAGTGTGCCGTCCACGGCCTGGGTTTGTAATACGTACCCACTGCCCTCCTGGCCGACCGCAATCAAGCCCGAGCCGTTGAGCAATTGGTCCAAGGCCTGGTCTGCCGAATACTCACCTTTGAGGCCCGGCGACTGGCGGCCAGCGGTTTGCCCTGGGGTGCTTGCCAGGGTGATCCCGGCCTGGCGCGCGAACTGGTTCAGCACCTCGTCCAAGGGACCTGCGGCAATGTTGTAGCTCTGGCGGCTGGCGGTGACGCCGTCCTGCGCGGCGGTAGCCAGCATCGGCACGGCACTGGCGCCCAGCGCGGTGCTCAGCAGCGCGGCGCGGACGGCCTGGCGCAAGAGGCTGGTTTGCGAGGAACGGCCGAAGGAGGTCTTGAAGGATACGCGCTCAGTCATTATGGGTTTCCGTTGGAGTCGCTGAAGGCAGATAAACGTTGCTTACAGTCCTAGCCGGACGCCTTCGCAAAACCCGCCAAAAAAATCAGGCCGCACGTTCCACCGTGACCCACCAGCGGGTTCGATAATGCAGTTGCACAGGCAGCGTGCGGGGAAGCACGGCCAGCATCTTGTCGATGTCGTCCAGGCGAAAGACGCCCGACAAGCGCAGGTCCGCGATCGAAGCGGCGCATTTCAAGTAGCCCCGACGGTAGCGGCCGACCTCGTTGAGGAAGTCTTCCAGGCGCATGTTGCGCGTGACGATCAACCCGTCCGCCCAGGCGCCGGCGTCCATGTCCTGGGGCGGCGCCAAGGTCACTGTCGTTGCGCTGACGAGGTAGCTTTGCCCGGCCTCCACTTGGATCGGCGCGCCATCGCTGCCACGATGCGAGCCAATGGCGACCCGGCCGCTGGTGACAGTCAGGCGCGTGCAGCCACTTTCCTGGCGCACGACGAAGCGTCCCGCCAGCCCTTCGAACAGACCTTCTTGGCTTTTCACCAGCAGCGGGCGCTCGGGATCACGACCGCAGGTGACCATGATTTCGCCGCGCGCCAGTGTGATCAGGCGTTGGCTGGCGGTGTAGTCGAGGTCGGCGGCGCTGTAGGTGTTGAGTTCAAGTCGTGTGCCGTCCGGCAGTTGGAAGCCGCGTCGTTCGCCCGTGGCAGTGGCGAAGTCGGCATTCCATGGCTGCCAGCCCAGGTCCTTGCCCAACCACGCGGCGGCCCCCACCACGGCAACGCCGGACAACAGCTTCAGGGCCTGGCGCCGGCCGAGGCGCTGGGCGCTGGTTTCCAGGGTGTCGAGGGCAATATGAGCACCGGGCACGGCGCGCAGGTTGGAACTGAGTTCGCTGTGCAGCGACTGCACCCGTTGCCAGGCCAACTCGTGATCGTGATGGGCGATGCGCCAAGCGTCGCACTGTTGGCGCAGGATCGGGTTGGCGGCATGGTTACGCAGGCGCAGCAGCCAATGGATCGCTTGCTTGACCACCTGCTGCGACGGGCCGCGACCGCGCGATGGTTGTTCCATCGGCTCAATCTTCATAGCGCAGCACGTAGCAGTGATACAGCGCATCGGCGACGTAGCGCTCCACCGACCGCAGCGAGATCCCCATCTGCTCGGCGATCTGCTTGTGGGTCATGCCTTCGCACTGGGCAAGCAGGAACGCCCTGCGAACTTTCGGCTTGAGCCCTTCGAGCATGCGGGAAATGGCCTCCAGCAGTTCCACGATCAACGCCTGGGCTTCGGTACTGGGGGTCTGGGCCTGCGGCAGATGCGCGATGGTCTCAAGGTAGGCGCGTTCGATTTCTTCGCGACGCCAATGATCGATCACCAGGCCCTGGGCGATGGTGCGCAGGAACGCGCGGGGTGCCTTGAGTTCCAGGCGTTCGGTGCGTTGCAGCAGGCGCACGAAAGTGTCTTGGGCGAGGTCGGCCGCATCGGCGGCATTGCCCAATCGGTTGCGCAGCCATGTGTGGAGCCAGCCGTGGTGGCTGCTGTAGAGCGCCTGTACTGCAAACTGGGGAGAAGACATGAACGCGACAGCCTGGGTCACAAATGATAATAGGTCGCATTGTCATCAGCGCCCGGCAAATTTGCAACCACCGTTCGCCGTGGACTCCTGCCGATTCAGTGGTCATCTCGTCGGACAATTGTACAACCGGCTAATCTTTTCCAGGCGCTGGCCGACAGCAAGGTAAGCGTGCACCAAAATGGAGCGGATCCAATCTGCCCCCATCAGTACATGGAAGTTTTTCAACCGGAATGCACCCCTCACCCTGCATAAGAAGCCTCATCCATGAATCTCAAGTTCAGCCACAAAATCCTCCTGGCCGCCTCTGGTGTGGTGGTCCTGGCTTTTGCCCTGTTCACGCTCTACAACGATTATTTGCAACGCAATACCATCGGTCGCAGCCTTGAGTCGTCCATCGAGCAGTCCGGCGACCTGACGGCCAGCAGCGTCCAGAACTGGATGAGCGGGCGCGTGCTGGTGCTGGAAAACCTCGCGCAGAACATCGCTCATCAAGGCGCTGCTGCCGATTTGCCAGGGCTCGTGGACCAGCCGGCGCTGACTTCGAACTTCCAGTTCACCTACGTGGGCCAGAACACCGGCGTGTTCACCCAGCGGCCCGATGCGAAGATGCCCGACGGCTACGACCCGCGTCAGCGTCCCTGGTACAAGCAGGCCGTCGCCGCCGATAAAACCATGCTCACCCCGCCCTACCTGGCAGCGGTGGGTGGCCTGGTGGTGACCATTGCCCTGCCGGTCAAGCACAACGGCGAGCTGCTTGGCGTTGTGGGCGGTGACCTGAGCCTGGAAACCCTGGTGAAAATCATCAACTCCGTGGATTTCGGTGGTATCGGCCATGCGTTCCTGGTCAGCGGCGACGGTCAGGTGATCGTCAGCCCGGACAAAGACCACGTGATGAAAAACCTCAAGGACATCTACCCCGGCACCCCGGTGCGCATCGGCAAGGGCATCCAGGAAGTCGAGCTGAACGGTGAGGACCGCATCCTTTCGTTCACCCCGGTGACCGGTTTGCCGGGCGCCGAGTGGTACATCGGCCTGTCGATCGACAAGAGCAAGGCCTACGCACCGCTAAGCCATTTCCGCACGTCTGCGTTGATTGCGATGTTCGTCGCGGTGGCGGTGATTGCGTTGCTGCTGAGCCTGTTGATCCAGGTGTTGATGCGTCCGTTGACCACCATGGGTCGCGCCATGCAGGACATCGCCCAGGGTGAAGGCGACCTGACCCGGCGCCTGGTGGTGCAGGGCAAGGATGAGTTCGCGGTGCTGGGTGGTTCGTTCAACCAGTTCGTGGAGCGTATCCACGCCTCGATCGCTGAAGTGTCTTCCGCCACGCGGCAGGTCCATGACTTGTCGCAACGGGTGATGACGTCTTCCAACGCCTCGCTTGTCGGTTCGGATGAGCAGAGCGCGCGCACCAACAGCGTGGCCGCCGCGATCAATCAATTGGGCGCCGCGACCCAGGAAATCGCCCGTAACGCCGCCGATGCTTCGCAACATGCCAGTGGCGCTAGCGAACAGGCGGACGACGGTCGCCAAGTGGTGGAAAAAACCATCCAGGCCATGACCGAGCTGTCGCAGAAAATCAGCCTGTCGTGCACCCAGATCGAAACCCTGAACGCCAGCACCGACAACATCGGGCACATCCTCGACGTGATCAAGGGCATCTCCCAGCAAACCAACCTGCTGGCCTTGAACGCCGCCATCGAAGCGGCCCGTGCCGGTGAGGCCGGACGTGGTTTTGCGGTGGTGGCCGATGAAGTGCGCAACCTCGCGCACCGTACACAGGAGTCGGCGGAAGAAATCCACAAGATGATCACGTCGCTGCAAGTCGGCTCTCGTGAAGCGGTATCGACGATGAATGCCAGCCAGACCTCCAGCGAAGAAAGCGTGGAGGTGGCCAACCAGGCCGGCCTGCGCCTGGTCAGCGTGACCCAGCGTATCGGCGAAATCGACGGCATGAACCAGTCCGTGGCCGCCGCGACCGAGGAACAGACTGCCGTGGTGGAGACCCTCAACATGGACGTCAGCCACATCAACCTGTTGAACCAGCAAAGCGTCGCCAACCTCAACGAAACCCTGAAGGATTGCGATGCTTTGTCACAGCAGGCCAATCGGTTGAAGCAACTGGTGGACAGCTTCAAGATCTGATCCAGGCGCACCAGTCCTTACTCGATCCAACCCGGTCCCCTGTGATGAAGGAGCAAGCTCCCTCGCCACGGGGGCGCGGGCTGCCTCGATTAGGCCCGGTCAGCAAACTGCTTGCGCACATTCCCCATCGCCTCATCGGCGAAGCCTTGCAGGAAATCCCTGAACCCCTCCCGCGTATGCGCCTCGGTGTGGTCGGCAATGATCGTCCAGGTGGCGCGGCAACGGTTGTCGCCCAGGGGCTCCACGCGCATTGCCGCCCAGAGATTGTCGATACCCAGGGTGTTGTAGATCAGCGTCCAGGTCATGTGCATGGCGTGGTCGTCACGGCTGTTGAGTTGCTCCACCACCAGGTTTTGTCTATCGCAAAAAATCTTCTTGCGCAGGGAACGCACGCCTTTGCCGGTCATTTCGATGCGCTCAAGCGCCGGGATGAAACGGTTGAAACCGCCAAAATCACCCACCATGTCCCAGACTTGCGCCGCATCGGCGGGGACTTCTACCGAGGTTTCGATATGGCAGGCTTGAGGGTTCTTGATCAGGGTGTCGGGTTGAAAAGCACTCATGGTCTTGCTCCTTGCGTTGGGTTGGGTTGTTTCAGATGAAATCGATGGCCTTGAGGTAATCGGCGCCGCGGCGCAGCAGGGCCGGGGACTTTTCCGGGTAATGGGCACCCATCTGCCGCACGCCGGAACGGGCGTTGTCATGGCGGATGAGCGAGATGTCGCCGATGTCTTCCTCAAAGCCGTTGAGGTAGAAACCCAGCACACCGAACAGCGCGTTGTCGGCGTCGACCCGCGCCAGCTGCTGTTGCCAGTCAGCGACACTGACCAACGAGAATTCCCGGCCACTGTCGCGGAACGACGCCACATACGCGTCCCAGCTCAAGGGCTCGGGATTGTGCAGGTTGAAGACGGCTTGGTTGGGTTGGTAACGGCTGGCGTGGAAGGCGATGAAACGGGCGAGGAAGTCCACCGGCATCAGGTCGAAATTGAGCGACAGGTCCGGCACCTGGCCGAGTTGGATCGAACCCTTGAGCATCAGCATCAAGCGGTTCTTGTGGGGCTGGCAAACCCCGGTCTGGCTGTTGAAGCTGATGTTGCCGGGGCGGAACAGATTGACCCGGACGCCTAGGTCCCGGGCCCGTTGCAGGATCCGCTCGCCGACCCATTTGGACAGGTTGTAGCCGTTCTTGATGTAGATCGGTGGTGTAGTGGCGGCGGGCTGCTCCAGCACCTGCCCGTTGGCGTCCAGGGTGCTGGAGGCCGACAGCGTCGAGACGAAGTTGAAGATCTTTTTGCTGCGCCCTTCGCACAGGCGCAGGCATTCAAAGATCGGCTCGACGTTGTCCGGCGCCAGGGACTCATAGTCGAGCACATGATTGACGTGGGCGGCGTTGTGCACCAACGCGCCGAACGTGCTGTCGATGCGCTGGTAGGTATCGTCCGGCAAGCCCAATTGCGGTTGGGTGATGTCGGCGGCGTAGACGCTGACACGGCTCAGGTCCAGATGCTCAAGGCGATTTTCCCGCAGGGCCTGGGCGAAGCGCTGGGCCGCGCTTTGCCCGCCGGATTCTCGCACCAGGCACGCCACTTCCGTGGCGCCCCACGCCAGCAACGCTTCGACGATGTGCACGCCGAGGAAGCTGTTGGCGCCGGTCACTATCACTTTATGTACATCACCGCACTGGCTGATGGGCAGCGGATCGAGGTTGAGTTCGGCTTCGGCGTCGATGAAGGCCTGGGGGCTCAGGGTCGATGGATCGCTCTGTTCGGGACCGTCGAGCAACTTTGCCAAAGTGATCAACGTGGGTGCTTCGATGAAGCGGTTGATTGACAGGCTGCGGCCAAACGACTGGCGGATACTGAGCAGCAATTGCGAGAGCAGGATCGAATGCCCGCCAAGGTTGAAAAAGCTCTCGTCGGTGGCGATGTCCTCGGCCGGCAACTCCAGCAACTCGGCCCATAGCTGTTGGAGTTGCGTCTCCAAGGCATTTTGCGGCTGGCGCCCTTGCTGACCCGTCTGGACCGATCCCGCCGACGCCAGCAATGCCCGGCGATCAACCTTTCCATTGCTGGTATAAGGCAGGCTGGGCAGCTCGATGTAGGCCGCTGGGTGCATGTAGCTCGGCAGCGAATCCTGCACATGCTGGCGCAGGACGTGGAGCGCCGCGCCGGGTCGATCGTCAACGGGGTTCGCCAGGAATGCGAGGATCCGCCGTCGCTCGTCGACACCCACTGCCACCTGGCGGAACACCTGGCTGTCGCGCAGGCAATGTTCGATCTCCTCGGGCTCGACCCGAAAGCCGCGGATCTTCACCTGGTTATCGCGGCGGCCGCACAGCTCGATTCCGTTGTCGGTCCACTGGCCGATATCCCCGGTGCGATAGGCGCGAAGTGTTTGCCCGGCGGGCAGCGTCAGGTCCAGGTAACGGCTGGCGGTCAGCGCGGGATCGTTCAGGTATCCCAGGCCGACCCCGGGCCCGGCGATGTACAACTCGCCAGGCGTGCCTTGTGGCACCGGTTGCAGTTGTTCGTCCAGGATCAGCACGCGGCCGTTGGCGATGGGCGTGCCGAGGTTGCGGTTGCTGTCACCGACGGCGAATTGCCGCGTAGTCGCCAGCACCGTGGTTTCCGTCGGGCCATAGATGTTGTGGAAGCGGCACTGTGGCGCCAGTCGCTCGATCACGTAAGGCTCGCAAACGTCGCCGCCAGTGATCAGGTGCGCCAGCCCCAGGGGCCCTTCCAGCGGCATCACGCTCAACAGCGCAGGCGGCAGGAAGGCGTGGCTGACGCGCTCTTCGCGAATCAACGCCTCCAGTCGCTGCGGGTCGCGACGCTGGTCCTCGCTGGGCACCACCAGCAGCCCACCTTGGATGAAGGTCGGCAGGATATCCAACAACGATGCGTCGAAGTTGATGGTGGAAAACTGCAATGCGCGACTGTCGCGCCGCAGCCCCACATGATCACCGTACCAGGCGCAGAAATGGCTGAGGTTGCGATGGCTGAGCAAGACTCCCTTGGGCTGGCCGGTGGTGCCGGACGTGTAGATCGCCACGGCCGGGTCGTCGGCATCCACCACGCGACGGATCGTCGAAGCCGGGAGGCCGGGCTTGGACGGAGGCAGCCGATGGACATTCAGCGTCGGCGTCGGGCACTCGCCCAGGTCGCTGTCGCCGTCGTGCAGCAACAGGTCGGCCTTGGCGTTGTCGAGAATGAAGCGTCGGCGTTGCGCGGGGTGTTGCGGGTCCAGCGGCAGGTACGCCGCCCCGAGCCCCAGCACCGCCAGGATCGCCGCATACAGTCGCGCCGATTTAGGCAGGCACACGCCAATCACCCTTGGGCGATCGGCTGCTCCTCGCATGCTTGCCGTTATGGCCTCCTGCAGTTGCAGCACTGAATCGCGCAAGGTCCTGTAGTCGATGAGCTGGCCCTCGACCCGCAGGGCAGGTTTTGACGCGTCGTCGAGCATCCGCTGCTCGATGTCGTGCATCACCGGCACCTTCGCGGCTGCCAGCAGCCACGCTACCGCAGGTCGGTTGAGACGGTGCTCGAACGCGAGCGGTTCCAGCGCATCGAGCGCCTGCTCGGGCTGGCCGGTAGGCTCGTGCCGTGCCGTCGGCCACTGGTCGAAGCCACATTCATCGCGCGACAAGTGGCTGACCAGCCGTGCGCCGTGCTCGACCAGTGCCCTTGTTGCATGCTGGCGCAGCGACTGGCCGTTGCCGTCGCTCGGTTCAGTGATCGCTTCCTGGATCAGCAACCGCTGCGCCCCGTCACGGAAAAACACCACCGGTTGCGGCAATGCCTGGCCCGGCACTGTTTGGAGTGCCACGCGCAGCTGAAGCTGAAAACCCGCCGCGATGGAGCATGGCGCCGTGCCGTCGTCGATCACCAGGTCGATCGCGCCATGGCTGGCCGGTGATTGCAAATCCACGACACCATGGCCGTGTTGTTCAAGTTCCCGGGCCAGTTCGGCCAGGGCCTGGCTGCGGCCAGACACTGCGATTTCGAGGCGTCTCATCGGAAGGTCCTCATGGGGTCAGGTAATCGGCCAGGGCATCGCGCACGCAGGTTGACGCCAGCATCGAGCTGCCGCGAAAAAAACGCGTGATGTTGCCTACCAAGGGGTGAAAACGGTTGATGGGGTACGCCAGCGCCCGGGCGTCTTCGCGCAGCGACTGGCGTGCCGATTCGTCGATGGGCAGATGGTTGATCAGCTCGAAATCGAACGCCTGTTGCAGATCACTCGCCAGGTAGTCGGCGATGAAGCCGGGCATCAATCGGGCGATTGCCTGGCGGTCCTCTTCAGGCGCGGTGCGCCAGTAAATCTGTACCAGCCGCGTCCAGAAACCCGAGTGCCGTCCTTCGTCCAGCAAATGGTCGGCCATGAGCCCCTTGATCGAGGCCTTGACCGAATCGTCCCGGGCAAAGGCTGCCACTTCGTTGGTCACGGTGTTCTCGGCAATGGCGATGCAGATCAATTCCACGGCGCTGAGCAAATGCTCCGGCGTTCGCGCCAGTGTCGCCGGGATCGCGCGGCTGAGCTCGATCTGCTGGGGCAACGGGATCGGTGAAATGCCGGTCATGTCGATGGTTTGCTGCATGAAGTCCATCGCCACCAATGCGTGGTAATCCTCGTCCACCACCACGGTCATCGCGTCGTAGCGACAGGCGAACGGAAACTCGATGCCAAAGCGGTTCTTGGCGATGCGTCGGGCGGTGTGATCCACCAGCTCGGTTTCGAAAATCACCACGTCATTGATGAACTTGTAGAGACTTTGCACCAAGACAAAATCACGCAGTTGCGGGCAATGGGTCAGGAAGGTCTGGCTATGCACCATGGGTTGGCGACTCATGGGGAAGATCAGCTTGTCGTCATCCTCGACCCGGCGTCGTGGCCGGGTGCGGATCGTTGCACGGCTTTCCCAGGCGTCGGCGAAGGATTGGTACTGAATGGCATTCATGGCGTCACCTGCGCAACCTGCTGGGTCATGCTCAGGCGCAGGCCATCCCACAATGCTGTGCGGCTGTGGACGGCGGCCAGAGCGGCGGCGAGGACTTCGCGCTCGCGCTGCGGGTCGCCATCGATCAGCCGCGCCAGCAGTTTCTCCGCTGCCGGGCCATGGTCTTCGGAGTCCACCTCGATATGGCGCTGCAGGTAGTAACGAAACGTCGGCGCCTGATCCAGGCCAATGCCCCAAGCGTCCAGCATGCGTTGGAACATCTGCGGGATGACGCTTTCGCGACCGTGCACGAAGGCGGCGGCCACGCTGTGGGCCGGGGCGTGCAGGGCGGTGTGCAGGGTCTGGCGCACGAAGCGCGCCGCTGCCGGTTCTACCTCGACGCTGTCCAGCGCCGTTTCGGGGCTGACGCCTTCTTGCTGCAGCGCGATGAATTGTTCAATCGCCTGTGTATTCGCACCGACTTCGCGCATGGCGTCCAGGTACAGTTCGAAGTGGCTGCAGTAGCCGGCACCGGGACGGTCGTCGGATTCCTCGCCCAGGACGATTTCGTTGATCAGACGCGCAGCATGGGGATCGGCGGGTGGCAGCCATGGCAGTTGAACGCAGGTCAGTTCCCGTTGCAGGCGCTTGGTCAGGGACATGAAGTCCCACACGGCAAAAACGTGGCTTTCCATAAAGCGGCGCAACAAGTCGATTGATGTTATTTCAGAAAAAACCGGGTGTTCACCAAGTTCGTGCTTTTTCAGAGATAGTTGTTCTTTGGTTGGCTGCATTTGAACGTCCTCATCAATGTTGTTTATCCGGAAGTTGCTCGCCTGTTTTTGTCAGGGCGAGCGAGTGCCTGAACCGGAATCCATGTTCTCTTGGAACTTCGATCTGATACTTGCTTATGGCTGTGCTGCTTGAAGCCTGGGCCTTTCGTGCTGCTTGTAGGCGGTCGATGGCAACGCGGCGAGTAAAAAATTAGTACATGTATCAAAGGCTCTGCAAGTTATTTTTTTATTATTTAAAGTTGCTGTTTTATTGGGCGCGAAGAGGCTGGATAAAACTTTTATATATAAGTTTTATTGGCGCGAAGTTACCCCTTCCGATTTATAACGATCAGAATCGAATGGTTCGAGTGAATGCCTCACTCGGAGCACTTCAGGGATTGGCGGAATAGGAAGTTAGGGTTTTATGGGCGGAATCCCGGTCGGACCTCCAGGTCATCCCGCCAGTTGTGCGGCGCTCCTTGCGTAGTGGCTTCGATTCGCCTGGCTATCGCCGGGCGCTGACTTCTTCAGGTCTGTTTTTGAACCGATAAACGCAAGAGTGAGCCCAAATCGATAGCAGTTCCATTGAACTGATGCAGGGACGAATCGCGACCGCGGCCGGGCCGCGTCCAGTGGGCGATTCGGGATGTGGATACGTGTGTAAGAAAGTACTACGCCGGCCAAGTGGCCGGCGCGGGGGCTGGGGCTCGCCTAGCGTTCGAGGTGGCGACGCATGGTGACGGAGGCTTTTTCCAGATGCTCTTCGAGCAGATGCACCGCTTGAGCGACGTCTTTGGCTGCCGCGGCGGCGAGCATCGCGCGGTGATCATCCTGGGTGAGCTTGCCCAGGCCCATGGATGACAGGTGAAAGCGCAGGAAGCGTTCCTCTTCGTTGAGTTCGCGCTCGACCAGGTCAAGCAGCTTGGCATTGGGCGCCTTGTGGTAGAGCGACATGTGGAAAAGGCGGTTGAGCCTGGCGATCTCGGCATAGTTGGTCTGCCCTTCGAGTTGCTCGATGTATTGGGCGGCCAAGGCCAGGTCATTGTCGTCAAGCAGCGGAATGGACAGGCGCAGGGCAAAGCCTTCCAGGACCGAACGCAGCGCATAGGTTTCGACCGCACTGCTGGTGATCAGCGGGGCTACCACCGCCCCCTTGTGCTGGACCACGTCGAGCAAAGATTGTGCTTCGAGCTGGCGCAACGCTTCGCGTACCGGCATGCGGCTGACCCCGAACAGGTCGGCCAGTTCCTGCTGGCGCAACGCAGTGCCGCTGGGCAGGCGGCCGTCGAGAATCGCTTCGCGCAACGAGCTTTCAATGATTGCGCGGGCCTGGGCAGCGGGAATGGGTCCGTTGACCTGGATGGTGCTTAACGGTTTGGGCTTCTGTGTCACGACAACACCTGACTGGTAGTAACGAATAATTGGATCCAAGCCAACATTAGTTACAGATTGCCAAGCCGTCAAAATTCGCGGCGCCGGTTCCTGAACTAAAGTTTAGTCTGCTTGTGGTGATTGCAACCTGCCATTGTCTTTTGCCGGTCCAGGCTTCACCATCCAACGAATTTCCAACGGCCCTTTTCGGACGTATTCCATTGGCTGCACCTTCCCCGGTCCTCAGGTCCTTGCGCTGGCTGTGTTCGGCATTGCTGCTGGCCGGCGTGATGCTGGGCGGGCTGCGGGCCGACTGGGACTTTGCGCAGATCAGCCGGCGGGCGCAAGCGTTATATGGGCCGCTGGGCGAAGGGCAGCAACGAATCGATGCGTGGCAGCAATTGCTGGCAACCCAGAAGCAGATCCCGGAGCTGGCACAGCTCAAGGTGGTGAACCTGTTCTTCAACAAA
The DNA here is from genome assembly GCF_000802155.2 of Pseudomonas frederiksbergensis. Lineage (GTDB taxonomy): Bacteria > Pseudomonadota > Gammaproteobacteria > Pseudomonadales > Pseudomonadaceae > Aquipseudomonas > Aquipseudomonas frederiksbergensis_A. The sequence continues at coordinate 14,108 of NZ_JQGJ02000024.1, read as the reverse complement.
CAGGTGCGCTATGTGGAAGATATCGACTTGTGGCGTGAGGTCGACTATTGGGAAACCCCGATCCAGGCCCTGTGGAAGGGCGCTGGCGATTGTGAAGACTACGCCATAGCCAAGTATTTCAGCCTGCGTCACCTCGGGGTGTCCAGTGACAAGCTGCGCATCACCTACGTCAAGGCCCTGCGGCAGAACCGGGCGCACATGGTGTTGACGTATTACGCCACTCCCGATGCCATGCCGCTGGTCCTCGACAGCCTGATCGACGGCATCCAGCCCGCCAGCCAGCGAACCGACTTGCTGCCGGTCTACTCTTTCAACGCCGAAGGACTTTGGCTGTCAGGCAAGGGCAACAAGAAAGTGGGCGACACCAAGCGCCTGTCCCGGTGGCAGGATGTGTTGAAGAAAATGCAGGCCGAAGGTTTTCCGGTCGAGACGACTAACTAGGAGCGCGCGCTCAGATGTCCTTGTTCAAACAGCTGTTGATCGCTATCTGTCTGTTCCTGGTGGTTGCCTTCAGCGGCAGCTTCATGGTCAGCCTGGAGAGCTCGCGGACCCAGTACGTCAATCAGCTGCGTTCCCATGCCCAGGACGCGGCCACGGCGCTGGCGCTGTCATTGACGCCGAACATCGATGACCCGGCGATGGTCGAGCTGATGGTCAGCTCGATCTTCGACAGCGGCTACTACGCAAGCATCCGCGTGGTCGATGTGACGACCGATAAAACCCTGGTCGAGCGCACCGGCACCCCTGATGCGGGCAATGTACCGCAGTGGTTCATCAAGCTCATCGGCCTGGAGCCCGCCGGCGGGGATGCGATCGTCAGCCGCGGTTGGGAGCAGGCGGCGCGGGTCGAAGTGGTCAGTCACCCGATGTTCGCCCTCGCCAAGCTCTGGCAAAGCGCGTTGGGCAGCCTGGGCTGGCTGTTGCTGTGCGGCGCCGTGAGCGCGGTGCTGGGGGCCTTGCTGCTGCGTCGCCAACTCAAGCCCCTGGATTACATGGTGCATCAGTCCCATGCCATCGCCCGACGTGAATTCCTGAGTCTGCCGGAGTTGCCACGCACGCCTGAACTGCGGCGCGTGGTGCAGGCGATGAACCAGATGGTCGAGAAGCTCAAGGCGCTGTTCCAGGAGCAGGCTGAGCGCAGTGAGAAATTGCGGGTGGAGTCCTACCAGGACAACCTTACGGGGCTGGCCAACCGGCGCTATTTCGAGATGCAGTTGCATGCCCGGGTGAGCAACCCGGAGCAGGCCAGTTCCGGTTACCTGTTGTTGCTGCGGGTCAGGGACCTCGCCGGTCTGAACCAGCGGCTGGGCGGGCAGCGCACCGACCAATTGCTCAAGGCCGTGGGCGAGCAGCTGTCGCGTGAATGTGCCCGGTATCCCGAAACCCACAATCTGGTGACGCGTATTCGTGGCGGCGAGTTTGCCGTGCTGGCACCTGGGCTGGTGCGCGAGGAAGCGCTGCAATTGGCACAGAATCTGGAAGGCGCGTTGGCGAGCTTGCACGCCACTGGCGCGACCGATGTGGCATCGGTGGCGTCCATCGGGCTTGCTCCGTTCGTGCATGGCGACTCGCCGCAAGCGGTGCTCCAGCTCGGCGACCAGGCGCTGGCCCAGGCCGAAAGCCAGGGCGAACCGGGCTGGGCCTGCCTGGAACACAGCGCGTCAGCCAGCGTGGGCGATGATCATCATGCCTGGCACAACCTGCTCGACCGGGCCCTGAGCGATCAAGGCTTCGAACTGTACTTCCAGCCGGTGGTGGCCGCCCAGGACACCCAAGTCGTGCTGCACTACAAAGTGCTTTCGCGGTTGCTTGACGAGCAGGGCCAGACCATTCCCGCCGGACGATTCCTGCCGTGGCTTGAGCGCTTCGGCTGGACGTCGCGCCTGGACCGCTTGATGCTCGAACAGGTGCTCAAGCAGATGGCCGGGCATGACCAGTCCCTGGCGCTCAACCTGTCATCCGCGACCCTGGCTGATCCCCAGGCGTTGAACAAGGTCTTTGAAATCCTGCGGGCCCACTCAAACCTTGGGTCGCGCCTGACGTTGGAGATCGGTGAAGAACAACTGCCCGAGCAAGCGGTGCTGGAGCAGTTGACCCGGCAGTTGCGCGAGCTTGGCTTCTCCCTGAGCCTGCAGCGTTTTGGCGGGCGATTCAGCATGATTGGTAATTTGTCGCGGCTGGGGTTGGCTTACCTGAAGATCGATGGCAGCTACATCCGGGCCATTGATCAGGAGAGCGATAAGCGGCTGTTCATCGAGGCGATTCAGCGTGCTGCTCACAGTATCGACCTGCCGTTGATTGCCGAGCGGGTGGAGACGGAAGGGGAGTTGGCGGTGATTCGTGAGATGGGGTTGTTTGGGGTGCAGGGGCAGTTGGTTGGGGAGCCTCGGCGTTGGGGGTGATGGTTGTTGGTTAGGTTTTTGACCGGGTACATATCCGTTGCTTCGGTCACGGCGGCTTAGGGTTTCGCCCTTACGGCGACTCACTTTTTTTCAGACGCCAAAAAAAGTAAGCAAAAAAGGCTTGCCCCACCACTCGGTGCCTCGCCTAGGCTCGGCATGCCCTCTCTCCGGCATTGCTTCGTGGGCCCGCCGCGAAGGGCCATCCATGGCCCAGCGCGGCTATCCCGGCATCCATGCCGGGATGCCCACTACGCAATGCCTGCGTTCGGCCATCGTGGTTAACGGGGCCTGGCAGATCAAAAGCTGGACGAGGCGGCCTGAAGCAGACCTGTTTCCTTGGTGATCGCGGTTCTCCCCTGGGGAGCAAGCCTGCTCGCGAAGGCGTCAGCCCAGACACCAAAAGTTTGTGGCGAGGGCGCCGTGTACTGCCTGGAGCGACGTGGCAGCCTAGATCAACCCCTTCTCATCATCATCGATCAACCGGCTCAGCCCTCCCAAGGCTTCACGGGCCTGGTTGCGGTCCATCAGCTTGGCCTGGGCCGCGGCTGGCAGATCGGTGACGCGGATGACGCCTTTGGTGGTCAGCACCTGGATCAAGTCGTCGAGTACCCGGATCATCTCCAGGTCGCTCTGCTTGAGCTGCTTGAGGCTGTTTTCCACCGCCTGGTTGGCGAACCAGTCCTGGATCTCGTGGTTGTCGGCCGGCAAGGTTTCGGTGGCCTCGGCGTAAGCAGTGGCCTCTACGCGCACCAGCAGGCCTTGTGCATCGCGTTGCACATAAAACATCGGGCATCCCTCGTGTATGAAGCGGCGTCATGCTGGGCAGCATAGCCAACTTAGGGGGAGTATGAACACTTATCGTGGCGAGGGAGCAAGCTCCCTCGCCACGGTTTTGTGTCAGCTTCAGCTGTTGTTGTGGTCGACCTTGATGGTCGGGTCGCTGCCGGCGATCAACGAGTTCAGGTTGACGTTCGACCAGTTGTTGCCCTCAAGCTTGATCGTCACATCAGGCGTCGCCGCCGCACCGTTGGCCGCGTTGAACTGGCCAGTGGTGCTGACTTGCAGCGAGGACACGCCATCAACCGTGCTGATTTTCAGGAAGTGGTCGATGGTGCTGCCGGTTTCGCCCTGCAACAGGTCCCGCAGGTCGATCCGGTCACCGTCGCCGGCCTTGAAGTCCTTGATCACATCATTGCCGGTGTCGCCGGACTTCCAGACAAACGTATCGCCGCCCAGGCCTCCGATCAGGGTGTCGTTGCCCTTACCGCCAATGAGCGTGTCGCTGCCGCTGCCGCCGAGCAGGATGTCATTGCCCTTGCCACCGTCCAGCCAGTCGTTACCGCCTTGGCCGAAGAGGATGTCGTTGCCGGCGCCGCCCAGCAGGGTGTCGTTGCCGTCATGGGCGCCGGATACATCGAACGCGGTGTAGTGCTCGGTGATGTACTGGTGCACGTTGGCGGTGGTGACCTTGCTCGCGTCCACGCCACTTTGTTGGGCGACAAACGACTGGATGGCCTGGTAACCCTCGCCGGCGATGCCGTTGAAGCTCACCAGGTCGCCGAACAGGATGTCGTTGCCGTCCGCGCCGTTGACGGTATCGGCACCTGGCATCGTCGCTTCGGTGTGGCCGATGATCGAGTTGGCCAGGTCCTTGGGGTCGATGTTGGTTTGCGGTTTGCCGTCCGAGTCGTAGGGCTTGAGGTCGGACAGGGTCACGTCCTTGTTCAGCCCGATCGCTTCCACGCCCGACACCGAACTCAACAGCGCGAAGGCGCTCGCGGAGTTGCTGGTGGTCGCCGAGTCGGTACTGTTGCCGGTCCCGTCGCGGTACGACAGCTCATAGGTGCCGTCGCCTTGGGCGCGCAGCGTGCCCAGGCTTTCTTCGCTCCAGTAGCCGCCCCAGGACTTTTTCCAGGTCTGCAGCGTGAGGTTCCCTGACTCGTCGACCTGGACGCGGTGGGTGCTGTCCAACGTGGCGCTGAACGTCTGGCCCAGCTTGTAGTTGCTGGTGGTGATCAGGCTGTCGAGCGTCACTCCGTTGTAGATGGTCGGGTTTGTCTCTTCGCCGCTCTGGTAGTAGGTCGGCTGGCCGTCGGTGATGAAGTACGTCAGGTTCTTCGCACCGGAGTTGCTCATGGCCTCGCTGCTCTTGAACCAGTTGGCCGTGGTCTTGAACACGTCTTCGTAGTTGGTGCCGCCACCGGAAACCATCGAGTCCAGGACGCTCTTGAGCAATGCCAGCGCGTTCGGGTCCTTGAGGTTGACCGAAACGGTTTTGTTGACCTGCTTGTCGAAGTCCGCCAGGAAGATATTCACCGTGCCCGAATTGCTGCCCATACTTTGCTTGAGCGTATTGAACACCGAAGTGAGCGAGTTCTTGGCCGCAGTAAGGGACGATTCGCTCATGCTGCCGGAGCTGTCGACCATGAACGCGATGTTGTAGTTGACCCCGGGAACGACAGTCAGGCCGCCGATATCGGCCACCATGATGTCGTTGCCGTCGGTGCCAGTGACGTTGTCATTGCCGGAAGTGGCGGTCGCAGCGTTGTAGACGGCTGGATGCACTGTCACCGGGATCTGTGCAATGGTCGTCGCCGACCCGCCGAGGGCTTCGGTGGAGGTCGAGGTCACGGTCAGGTTGATCTGGCCGTTGAAGTAGGTTGGTGGCGTCAGGTTGAGGCTGCCCAGGTTCCAGCCAGTGACCGAGGCTTCGCCGTTGGCGCCCACGGTCGCGGTGTGGCCTGCGCCGTCGCTCAACACGCTGCCTTCCGGCATGCCGCCGATCTTCACGCTCAGGCTTTCGGAGCCGTCGGTGTCGGTCAGGGCGGTGGTGATCTTCGACAGGTTCACGCTGCCGCCTTCGGCGCCTTCGTTGAGCTTGAAGCCGTCGTAGTAGCCTTCGCCGTTGGTGCCGTGCAGGTCGGAGACGGTGACACCGGCATTCACCAGATCTGCGACACCGGTATAGAGCGGCACGCCGGCATTGCTCAGGTCCACAGGCGCGCTGCCGTTGACCGACAGGTTCACGTCGTAGCTGCCCGGGCCGGTCTGGTTGTGGTGGTAGATGTCCAGGGTGTAGTAGCCGCTGGTGGTCGGTGTGAACGAACCGTTCAACTGGCCGCCCGCACCCCAAGTGGTTGCCGCGGCGGTCTTGCCACCGATGGTCACCAGCAGGCTGTCATCGCCCGTGCCGCTGAAGGTGTAGGTCTTGCCGGCCTCGAGGAAAATCAGTCCTGAAGTTTTCGACGCGGTGCCCGGATTGACGTTGCCGTCGTTCTGGACGTTGCCCACGGTGGTGCTGCTGTTCGGCGTGCCGGCGGCATCGATCACCGACTTGAGCGTGCCGGACGGCGCGCCGCTGCCATCGGTGCCCAGGCCTGACAGGCCGGTCCAGACTTCCTTGATCAAACCGGTGGAGGTCACATTGTTGCCGGCTACGTTGAGGGTCGGCGCGTCGGCGACAGGCGTGATGTCGATCTTCACGGTGCCGGTATTGCCCAGCGTCTGGCCGTCGGTTGGCTGGAAGCTGATCTGCGCGTAGTCGGCCTTCTGGTTGCCCACGCCGGCCGGGTTGCCGTTGGCGCCGGATTCGTTGGCGTCGGGTGTAAAGCGCAGCTTGCCAGCGTCGATGTCGGCCTTGGTGAAGGTCTGGTTGTTAGCCACGTCCTTCCAGGTCGCGCCGTCCAGGTACTGCAACTTGCCGTCACCCGGCAGACCGGTGATTTTCACTCCCTGGCTGGCGGCGGCGCTGTCCACGTCGCTGATGCCGAACGTCGACCAGCCGAGGACCAGCGAAGTGTCTTCGGTGCCCGTCACCGCGCCACCGGTGGCTACTGGCGCGTCGTTGACCCCGACCACGTTCACGGTGGTGGTCGCCGTGTTGGAATAGCTCGTGCCGTCGGTCACCGTCACGGTGATGATGCGCGGTACGGTGCTCGGATCTTCGCTGTTGTTGATGAAGCTGATGTTCTTGATCTGCTGCATGTAGTCGGCCAGCGTCGCATTGCCCGTCAGCGTCAGGACGACTTTGCCGTCGGTGCTGTTGGCGTTGATGCTGATGCCGTTGACGCTGTTGCCCAGGTTCAGCGCATCGCCGGGCTGACGGTTGGTCAGCACGATGGTAGCGCCGGTCAGCATGGTGCTGTCCGGGTCGGTAATCTTCAGGTCGGTATCGCCAATCGACACGCCTGGGCCGGTGGTGCCCTCGGTGAAGGTCACCTGGTAATCGGTCCCGGTCTTGCCGCTGGAGTTGTTGGCGTCCAGGTCAAGTACCGGTGGCGCGTCGTTGTCGATAATCGAGGTGCTGACGCTGCCGTTGGTCCCGCTGACGGCCAGGTGCTCGAAGTTGCCGCCGGTGGCCGAATCGATCTTGACCACGAAGTTTTCGGTGCCTTCGGTGATCTTGTCGTCCAGGGTGGCCACGTTGAAGTTGGCGCTGGTGGCGTTGGCCGGAATCTTCACGGTGTAGACACCGGTGAAGTCCGTGCCGTCGGCGGCGGTGCCGCTGTAGACGATCTTCACCGTCACCTCGGTTTGCGCCGGGTTCGTCAGGCTGACGGTGTAGGTAGCCGCCTGCCCTTCGGTGACCGATGTGCTTCCAGTGATGCTGACCGTGGTGTTGTCAGGGGTGTCGGTGACGGAAGTCACCGCTGGCGTGGTGCTCGGTACCAGATGCTCGAAATTGCCGCCAGTGGCCGTCTTGATCGTTGCCTCGACACTGCCGGAGTCCTTGTAGACGTCGTCTTTTGGCGCGTCGACGGTCACGGTGCCAGTCTTGGCGCCGGCGGCGATGTTGATGACGGCGCCGTTGCTCAGCGTCACGGTGACAGGCGAACCGGCAGCGTTGGTCAGGGTCGCGGTGTAGGTGATCTGGCCACCCTCGGCGACCGAACCGGTGGCGCTCAGGCTCAGGCCGGTGGTGTCCTGCACATCGGTAACAGTGGTGCCGGCAGGCTTGCCGTCGATCTCCAGGTTTTCGTAGTTGCCGCCCTTGGCGTCGTCGATCTTGACGCTGAGGTTGCTGCCGCCAGCGAGGGCATCATTTGGTGCGGTGAAGTTCACCGAGCCGGAGCTTTCGCCTACGGGGATGGTGATGGATTGGCCGTTGCTCAGGGTTACAACGAGCGGGGCGCCAGTTACTGGAGCGTTTACCGAAGCGGTGTAAACCACGGTGCCACCTTCGCCAACCGTCGAAGTCGCGGTGAGCGAAACGGTGCTGGTGTCCAGGGTGTCGGTGACATCGGTAACGGCAGGTGCAGTGCTCGGCACCAGGTTTTCGAAGTTGCCACCGGTGGCCTTGTCGATGCTGACTTCAACCTTGCCGGAATCTTTGTAGACATCATCCTTCGGCGCATCGACGGTTACGGTACCAGTCTTGGCGCCGGCGGCGATGTTGATGACGGCGCCGTTGCTCAGGGTGATAGTGACCGGCGAACCGGCAGCGTTGGTCAGGGTCGCGGTGTAGGTGATCTGGCCACCCTCGGCGACCGAACCGGTGGCGCTCAGGCTCAGGCCGGTGGTGTCCTGCACATCGGTAACAGTGGTGCCGGCAGGCTTGCCGTCGATCTCCAGGTTTTCGTAGTTGCCGCCCTTGGCGTCGTCGATCTTGACGCTGAGGTTGCTGCCGCCAGCGAGGGCATCATTTGGTGCGGTGAAGTTCACCGAGCCGGAGCTTTCGCCTACGGGGATGGTGATGGATTGGCCGTTGCTCAGGGTTACAACGAGCGGGGCGCCAGTTACTGGAGCGTTTACCGAAGCGGTGTAAACCACGGTGCCGCCTTCGCCAACCGTCGAAGTCGCGGTGAGCGAAACGGTGCTGGTGTCTAGGGTGTCCGTGACGTCGGTAACGGCAGGTGCAGTGCTCGGCACCAGGTTTTCGAAGTTGCCGCCAGTGGCCTTATCGATGCTGACTTCAACCTTGCCGGAATCTTTGTAGACATCATCTTTTGGCGCATCGACGGTCACGGTGCCAGTCTTGGCCCCAGCGGCGATGTTGATCACCGCGCCGTTGCTCAGGGTGATGGTTACTGGCGAGCCTGCGGCGTTGGTCAAAGTCGCGGTGTAAACGATGGAGCCGCCCTCGGCGACGGTATCCGTTGCCGAGAGGGTCAGGCCAGTCGTGTCTTGAACGTCCGTAACGGTCGTGTCGGCAGGCTTGCCGTCGATTTCCAGGTTTTCGTAGTTGCCACCCTCGGCGTCGTCGATCTTGACGCTGAGGTTGCTGCCGCCAGCGAGGGCATCATTCGGTGCGGTGAAGTTCACCGAGCCGGAGCTTTCGCCTACGGGGATGGTGATGGATTGGCCGTTGCTCAACGTCACGACGAGCGGAGCGCCAGTTACCGGGGCGTTCACCGAAACGGTGTAAACCACGGTGCCGCCTTCGCCTACGGAAGGTGTGGCAGTCAGGCTGACAGTCGAAGTATCGAGCGTATCGGTAACGTCAGTGACAGCAGGCGTGGTGCTCGGCACCAGATTTTCGAAGTTGCCACCAGTGGCTTTATCGATGCTGACTTCGACTTTGCCGGAGTCCTTGTAGACGTCGTCCTTCGGCGCGTCGACGGTTACGGTGCCGGTCTTGGCGCCAGCAGCGATGTTGATGACGGCGCCGTTGCTCAAGGTGATGGTGACTGGCGAGCCCGCAGCGTTGGTCAGGGTGGCGGTATAAACAATCGAACCACCCTCCGCAACGGTATCGGTCGCGGACAAGGTCAGGCCAGTCGTGTCTTGGGTGTCGGTGACTGCGGTATCCGCAGGCTTGCCGTCGATTTCCAGATTTTCGTAGTTGCCGCCCTTGGCATCGTCGATCTTGACGCTGAGGTTGCTGCCGCCAGCGAGGGCATCATTTGGTGCGGTGAAGTTCACCGAGCCGGAGCTTTCGCCAACGGGGATGGTGATGGACTGGCCGTTGCTCAACGTCACTACGAGCGGAGCGCCAGTTACCGGGGCGTTCACCGAAGCGGTGTAGACCACGGTGCCGCCTTCGCCAACCGTCGAAGTCGCGGTGAGCGAAACGGTGCTGGTGTCCAGGGTGTCGGTGACGTCGGTTACGGCAGGTGCCGTGCTCGGCACCAGGTTTTCGAAGTTGCCACCAGTGGCTTTATCGATGCTGACTTCGACTTTGCCGGAGTCCTTGTAGACGTCGTCCTTCGGCGCGTCGACGGTTACGGTGCCGGTCTTGGCGCCAGCAGCGATGTTGATGACGGCGCCGTTGCTCAAGGTGATGGTGACTGGCGAGCCCGCAGCGTTGGTCAGGGTGGCGGTATAAACAATCGAACCACCCTCCGCAACGGTATCGGTCGCGGACAAGGTCAGGCCAGTCGTGTCTTGGGTATCGGTGACTGCGGTATCCGCAGGTTTGCCGTCGATCTCCAGGTTTTCGTAGTTGCCGCCCTTGGCGTCGTCGATCTTGACGCTGAGGTTGCTGCCGCCAGCGAGGGCGTCGTTCGGTGCGGTGAAGTTCACCGAGCCGGAGCTTTCGCCAACGGGGATGGTGATGGACTGGCCGTTGCTCAACGTCACTACGAGCGGAGCGCCAGTTACTGGAGCGTTTACCGAAGCGGTGTAAGCCACGGTGCCGCCTTCGCCAACCGTCGAAGTCGCGGTGAGCGAAACGGTGCTGGTGTCCAGGGTGTCCGTGACGTCGGTTACGGCAGGTGCCGTGCTCGGCACCAAATTCTCGAAGTTGCCACCGGTGGCTTTATCGATGCTGACTTCAACTTTGCCGGAGTCCTTGTAGACGTCATCCTTCGGTGCATCGACGGTCACGGTGCCAGTCTTGGCGCCGGCGGCGATGTTGATGACGGCGCCGTTGCTCAGGGTGATGGTTACTGGCGAGCCTGCGGCGTTGGTCAGGGTGGCGGTATAAACAATCGAACCACCCTCCGTAACGGTATCGGTCGCGGACAAGGTCAGGCCAGTCGTGTCTTGGGTGTCGGTGACTGCGGTATCCGCAGGCTTGCCGTCGATTTCCAGATTTTCGTAGTTGCCGCCCTTGGCGTCGTCGATCTTGACGCTGAGGTTGCTGCCGCCAGCGAGGGCGTCGTTCGGTGCGGTGAAGTTCACCGAGCCGGAGCTTTCGCCTACAGGGATGGTGATGGATTGGCCGTTGCTCAACGTCACGACGAGCGGAGCGCCAGTTACCGGGGCGTTCACCGAAACGGTGTAAACCACGGTGCCGCCTTCGCCTATGAAAGGTGTGGCAGTCAGGCTGACAGTCGAAGTATCGAGCGTATCGGTAACGTCAGTGACAGCAGGCGTGGTGCTCGGCACCAGATTTTCGAAATTGCCACCAATGGCCTTGTCGATGCTGACTTCAACCTTGCCGGAATCTTTGTAGACATCGTCCTTCGGCGCGTCGACGGTCACGGTGCCAGTCTTGGCGCCGGCGGCGATGTTGATGACGGCGCCGTTGCTCAGGGTGATGGTGACCGGCGAACCTGCGGCGTTGGTCAGGGTGGCGGTGTAAACGATGGAGCCGCCCTCGGCGACGGTGTCCGTTGCCGAGAGGGTCAGGCCAGTCGTGTCTTGAACGTCCGTAACGGTCGTGTCGGCAGGCTTGCCGTCGATCTCCAGGTTTTCGTAGTTGCCGCCCTTGGCGTCGTCGATCTTGACGCTGAGGTTGCTGCCGCCAGCGAGGGCATCGTTTGGTGCGGTGAAGTTCACCGAGCCGGAGCTTTCGCCAACGGGGATGGTGATGGATTGGCCGTTGCTCAGGGTTACAACGAGCGGAGCGCCAGTTACCGGGGCGTTCACCGACGCGGTGTAAACCACGGTGCCGCCTTCGCCAACCGTCGAAGTCGCGGTGAGCGAAACGGTGCTGGTGTCCAGGGTGTCCGTGACGTCGGTAACGGCAGGTGCAGTGCTCGGCACCAGGTTTTCGAAGTTGCCACCGGTGGCTTTATCGATGCTGACTTCAACTTTGCCGGAGTCCTTGTAGACGTCATCCTTCGGTGCATCGACGGTCACGGTGCCAGTCTTGGCGCCGGCGGCGATGTTGATGACGGCGCCGTTGCTCAAGGTGATGGTTACTGGCGAGCCTGCGGCGTTGGTCAGGGTGGCGGTGTAAACAATCGAACCACCCTCCGCAACGGTATCGGTCGCGGACAAGGTCAGGCCAGTCGTGTCTTGGGTGTCGGTGACTGCGGTATCCGCAGGCTTGCCGTCGATTTCCAGATTTTCGTAGTTGCCGCCCTTGGCGTCGTCGATCTTGACGCTGAGGTTGCTGCCGCCAGCGAGGGCGTCGTTCGGTGCGGTGAAGTTCACCGATCCAGAGCTTTCGCCTACAGGGATGGTGATGCTTTGACCGTTCGACAGGGTCACGACGAGCGGAGCGCCAGTTACTGGAGCGTTTACCGAAGCGGTGTAAACCACGGTGCCGCCTTCGCCAACCGTCGAAGTCGCGGTGAGCGAAACGGTGCTGGTGTCCAGGGTGTCGGTGACGTCGGTTACGGCAGGTGCCGTGCTCGGCACCAAATTCTCGAAGTTGCCACCGGTGGCTTTATCGATGCTGACTTCGACTTTGCCCGAGTCTTTGTAGACGTCATCCTTCGGCGCGTCGACGGTTACGGTGCCGGTCTTGGCGCCAGCAGCGATGTTGATGACGGCGCCGTTGCTCAAGGTGATGGTGACTGGCGAGCCCGCAGCGTTGGTCAGGGTGGCGGTATAAACAATCGAACCACCCTCCGCAACGGTATCGGTCGCGGACAAGGTCAGGCCAGTCGTGTCTTGGGTATCGGTGACTGCGGTATCCGCAGGTTTGCTGTCGATTTCCAGGTTTTCGTAGTTGCCACCCTTGGCGTCGTCGATCTTGACGCTGAGGTTGCTGCCGCCAGCGAGGGCATCATTCGGTGCGGTGAAGTTCACCGATCCAGAGCTTTCGCCTACAGGGATGGTGATGCTTTGACCGTTCGACAGGGTCACGACGAGCGGAGCGCCAGTTACTGGAGCGTTCACCGAAGCGGTGTAAACCACGGTGCCGCCTTCGCCTACGGAAGGTGTGGCAGTCAGGCTGACAGTCGAAGTATCGAGCGTATCGGTAACGTCAGTGACAGCAGGCGTGGTGCTCGGCACCAGGTTTTCGAAGTTGCCACCGGTGGCCTTATCGATGCTGACTTCAACCTTGCCGGAATCTTTGTAGACATCATCTTTTGGCGCGTCGACGGTCACGGTGCCAGTCTTGGCCCCAGCGGCGATGTTGATGACGGCGCCGTTGCTCAAGGTGATGGTTACTGGCGAGCCCGCAGCGTTGGTCAGGGTGGCGGTATAAACAATCGAACCACCCTCCGCAACGGTATCGGTCGCGGACAAGGTCAGGCCAGTCGTGTCTTGGGTATCGGTGACTGCGGTATCCGCAGGCTTGCCATCGATTTCCAGATTTTCGTAGTTGCCGCCCTTGGCGTCGTCGATCTTGACGCTGAGGTTGCTGCCGCCAGCGAGGGCGTCGTTCGGTGCGGTGAAGTTCACCGATCCGGAGCTTTCGCCTACGGGGATGGTGATGGATTGGCCGTTCGACAGGGTCACGACGAGCGGAGCGCCAGTAACCGGGGCGTTCACCGAAGCGGTGTAAACCACGGTGCCGCCTTCGCCTACGGAAGGTGTGGCAGTCAGGCTGACAGTCGAAGTATCGAGCGTATCGGTAACGTCAGTGACAGCAGGCGTGGTGCTCGGCACCAGATTTTCGAAGTTGCCACCAGTGGCTTTATCGATGCTGACTTCAACCTTGCCGGAGTCCTTGTAGACGTCATCCTTCGGCGCATCGACGGTTACGGTGCCGGTCTTGGCGCCAGCGGCGATGTTGATGACGGCGCCGTTGCTCAAGGTGATGGTTACTGGCGAGCCCGCAGCGTTGGTCAGGGTCGCGGTGTAAACAATCGAACCACCTTCCGCAACGGTGCCCGTCGCGGACAGCGTCAGGTCCGTAGTATCAGCCGAATCAGTAATCGTGGTGACAGCTGGCGTGGTGCTTGGGACCAGGTTCTCGAAGTTGCCGCCCGAGGTGCCGGCGATGGTGGTGCTGACGGTGCTGCTGTTGTTATAGACATCATTCGCCGGGGTATCCACAGCGACGGTGCCAGTGGTTGCGCCAGCGGTGATGTTGATGACCGCGCCGTTGCTCAAGGTCACGGTGACGGGCGTTTGTGCCGGGTTGCTCAACGTGGCGGTGTAGGTGATCTGACCGCCTTCGGTGATGGTTTCGCTGGCGGTCAGGGTCAGGTCGGTGGTGTCAGCCGAATCGTTGATGGTGGTGACAGCAGGCGTGGTGCTCGGCACCAGGTTCTCGAAGTTGCCACCGGACGTGCCGGCAATGGTGGTGCTGACGGTGCTGCCGTTGTTGTAGACATCGTTCGCCGGGGTATCGACCGCCACAGTGCCAGTGGTCTGGCCGGCGGCGATATTGATCACGGCGCCGTTGCTCAGGGTCACGGTTAACGGAGTTTGGGCCGGGTTGGTCAGCGTGGCGGTGTAGGTGATCTGGCCGCCTTCGGTCACTTCGGAGGACGCGGACAGGGTCAGGCCAGTGGTGTCAGCCGAATCGTTGATGGTGGTGACGGCTGGCGTGGTGCTCGGCACCAGGTTCTCGAAGTTGCCACCGGTTGTGCCCGTAATCGTGGCGCTGACGGTGCTGCCGTTGTTATAGACGTCGTTGGCCGGGGTATCGACCGCGACGGTGCCAGTGGTCTGGCCGGCGGCGATATTGATCACGGCGCC
>NZ_JQGJ02000023.1 GCF_000802155.2 Pseudomonas frederiksbergensis | reverse complement strand
GTGAAAAGATGAAAAATGTTGTAAAAATGCAATGTTCCACTCGTTCTGCGAATTCTCGTCTCAACGCATATAATTATAAGAGCGTAATGACTTATGGATTTTTGTTTGCTACATGAGAAGAGCCAGATTTTCTCCAAAAATTCTGTTGATGTAGTGTCAGGCTATGCCAACGAGCATGTGGGTGCCCACCGGGTCATGCAGCGCCGCACTAGTGATTCAGAGGCTAGCCTGATGCACCGTACTTTAGGCAGCTTGGATTTGTTCCAGATGAGTTACGGTAGCGGAGTGCAAATCACTTCGCCGGAACGAGAGGCTCACTACCATTTACATATCGTGCTCAAGGGGCGCTGCATGTGGCGAAGCTGCGGTGAGGAACGCGGCCTTGCCCCCGGTGATTTGTTGTTGCTCAACCCTCACACCCCGTTCGATCTGACCTACTCGGGCTGCTACGAGAAGTTCATTATCAAGCTGCCGGCCAGTTTCATCGGAAAGGTTTGCAGCGAAAACAAGTGGAGTTACCCGAGCGAGGGGGTGCGCTTTGACCAGATTCATCGGCGCGAGCAACTGGACGGCTTCCTTACATTGCTGAGCCTGGTCTGTCAGGAGGCGGAAACTGATCTGTCTATTTTTCAGGTGAAGGAGCACTACGCCAAGATTATAGTAAGCAAGCTGCTCAGCCTGCCGATTAGCAATGTCAGTCGCGAGCCGTTGGAGGGCGCTTGTCAGTCGTTCAACCGCCTGGAAGAATTGATCGAGAAGAACATTAAGCAGAGTATCAGCCTTGAACAATTGGCTGATCTAGTGCATATCGGTGTACACTCGCTATACGCGTTATTCGACAAGCACGCTGGCACCACACCCATGCGCTTTATACGTCAGCGCAAACTTGAGGCAATCCGTGCCCGCCTGAGTGACCCGCAAGTCGCAGTAAGCAACGTTACCGAAGTCGCCCTCGACTACGGTTTCCTGCATCTCGGACGCTTCGCCAATTATTATAAGAGCACCTTCGGCGAGTTGCCATCGGACACCTTGCGTCGTCGCGGCTAATCGTGCATGCGGCGGAAATGTTGAACTACCTGGTGGCAGTTCATGTATTCATACGAAGACCGTATCCGAGCGGTCAAGCTCTACATCAAACTGGGCAAGCTAATCGGGGCAAGTATTCGTCAGTTGGGCTTCCTGACGAAGAACTCTTTGAAGAGCTGGCACGCAGAGTATGAGCGATGCCTCGACCTGCCGCGCGGCTACGAGAACGCGAAGTCGAAGTATTCACTGACCCAAAGGGAAAAGGCTGTCGGGCACTATCTCCAATACGGTCGCAACATCGCCGCTACCATCAAGGTGTTGGGCTACCCCGCGCGGGATTCCTTGCGTGCCTGGATTTACGAAATGCACCCCCAGTTGCATACGCGTAATGTCGGTCGATCAGACGGGTTAGCCCGACCGCCAGCAGTGAAGAAGGCAGCGGTCATCGCGCTGTGCACTCGAAAAGAAAGTGCGAAAGCCCTGACTCAAAAGCTGGGCGTGTGCAGGCCGACCTTGTACAACTGGAAAAACCAGCTACTCGGCCCAAAGGTTTCCCCATCCATGAAGTGTCGACTTGAACCCTCATCGTCACCGGAACGAGAGGAGTTGCAGCGGCAACTCGAATCTCTCCAGCTTGATGTGCGCCGTTTGCAGCTTGAACATGACCTGTTGATGAGGGCGAATAAACTCATAAAAAAGAGACGGGCATCAACCGGCAAGTCCTGACCAATCGGTAGAAGACATTGCTGGCTGATGCCCTAAGGCAGAGGTACTTCTTGCTTAGACCTGCTTGACGCGTTGGGCTTGACCCGAAGCTCCTATTTCTATCATCAAGCCCGAATGCAGGTCGCGGAAAAGTACACCGAAGTGCGTCGTACCATGGCGGACATATTCGAGCGCAATCGCCGTTGCTATGGCTACCGTCGGATGCGAGCTTCGTTGAGCAGGCAGCGTGTGCGCCTTTCAGAGAAGGTGGTGCAGCGCGTGATGAAGCAGGAGTGCCTAGTCGCCGCCAAGCCGAAACGGCGTCGATACGGTTCCTACCTCGGGGAGATCAGTCCGGCGCCGGAAAACCTCCTCAACCGCGACTTCACGGCCCTAGCTCCGAATGAGAAATGGCTGACCGACATCTCGGAGTTCCAGATCCCAGCCGGCAAGGTATACCTGTCCCCCATGATCGACTGCTTCGATGGGAAGGTAATCAGTTGGTCGATCGGCACGCGTCCCGACGCAGAGCTTGTGAACACGATGCTGGATGCCGCTGTCGAAACGGTGGCCAGCAACGATAAACGGCCTATTGTTCACTCCGATCGTGGCGCTCACTACCGCTGGCCCGGCTGGTTATCGCGCATCGAGCAGTTCATTCAGGCCTTGGATTCGTACATTCGCTGGTACAACGAGAAACGAATCAAGATATCCCTGGGCGCTCTCAGTCCCGTTGAGTATCGTGAGAGCCTGGGCCTCGCGGCATAACCAGTCCAAGTTTTTGTCCGCATCCCCACTGGTCAGTAATGAGATGGTCACCCCCACACCCTGCGAGGGCTACGCTTTCGCAGGGTGTTTTTATTTGGAGACCATCACCATGAGCGATTTAGCACTGGTCGGTATCGACCTCGGCAAACATACGTTCCACCTGCACGGCCAGGACAAGCCGGGTCGTGAGTTGTTTCGCAAGAAGTTCTCGCGTCAGCAGATGATGCGATTCTTCGGTAACCTTCCTGCCTGCACGGTTGTGATGGAGGCCTGCGCCGGAGCGCATTTTGTCGCTCGCGAGCTGATGGCCATGGGACATCAAGCCAAGTTGATTTCCCCGCAGTTCGTGCGGCCCTTCGTCAAGGGCAACAAAAACGACTTCATTGATGCACAAGCGATCTGCGAGGCGGCTTCACGCCCGACGATGCGCTTCGTCTCGCCCAAAACCGAGGCCCAGCAAACCCTTTCAGTATTGCATCGCCTGCGCGAGTCGCTGATCCGCGACCGCACCAAGGCGGTCAATCAGATGCATGGTTTCCTGCTGGAATTCGGCATAAGCCTGCCCCAAGGGCTGGCCATCATGAAGCGCTTGTCCAGTGTTCTGGCGGAGCACGAGCTGCCTGTTCGGTTAACGATGCTGCTGCAGCGTCTGCACGATCACTTCGTTTATGGCCAGATCAAGGAACTGGACAAAGAGCTGGCCGGCCAACTGGCTGACGATGATCTGGGCAGTCGTTTGCTGAGCATGCCGTGTGTGGGGCCGATCACCGCCAGCCTGCTGGCTGTAGAAATGGGCGATGGCCAGCAATACGGTCGCAGCCGAGATTTTGCTGCCTCTCTGGGCTTGGTACCCAGACAGTACAGCACCGGCGGCAAGGCAAACTTGCTGGGCATCAGCAAGCGTGGCGACAAGAACCTGCGCCGCCTGCTGGTGCAGTGCGCCAGGGTCTACCTGCAGCACATAGAACGTCAGAAAGGGGCGCTGGCCGACTGGGTACGTTCGCTGCTGACACGACGTCATTCCAACGTGGTCGCCTGTGCGCTGGCCAACAAATTAGCCCGTATAGCGTGGGCGATTGCCGCGCACCATACCCAATACGAAGCAGGGCCAGACGCCTTGAGCGCCTGACCCTGTTGTTGCCGCAGTACCACGATTCATCCTTCAGGTTTTGCGATAGCTGAACAAAAGATGATGTGAGCGGCCAACCGGCCTGACGAAGATCCTGACCCGAAAATCGGCTTTTGAAGCCGCGTCAGTTTTAAGGATCGCCAGGCGCGACTCTCATCGTGGCGCGGGGCAAGCCCCAATTGGACGCCGGATAGATTTAAGCAAGCCAACCACTTCATCCGTTAATCAGTATTGCAAAAAATGGGGTGACCATAGATTTTCGGCCAGCGGCAACGCCCTGCACACATCTCCAACAACATTTCCCCACGCTTTCAGTCTTATCAAGAGCCTAATCCGCCAGAAATATCAATATATGATATTAATAATCATATATTGACATTTTTAGGGCTAAATTCTAATCTGCACGCGAAACGTCACAGGCGGCTTGTTCGCCTTTGCCTCGAAATCACAATCACAAGAGAGGGGAGCATGGTGGGTTTTCAAAAGCTGAAAGTCGCCATTGTTGGTTCCGGCAATATCGGCACCGACTTGATGATCAAGATCCTGCGTAACTCCAAGTATTTGGAGATGGCGGTGATGGTCGGTATCGATCCGGCCTCTGACGGTCTAGCCAGAGCTGCACGAATGGGTGTAGCAGTAACTCATGAAGGAGTTGAAGGGTTGACTCGCCTCGAGGTGTTTAAAGACATCGATTTTGTATTCGATGCCACATCGGCGGCGGCTCACGTGAACAACGATGCTTTCCTGCGATCAATCAAACCCGGTATCCGCCTGATCGACCTGACTCCTGCCGCAATCGGCCCTTACTGTGTCCCGGTGGTTAACCTCGAACAAAATCTCGATCGGCTCAACGTCAATATGGTCACCTGTGGGGGGCAGGCCACTATCCCAATGGTCGCAGCAGTTTCACGCGTGGCCAAAGTGCACTACGCCGAAATCGTCGCCTCGATTGCCAGCAAATCAGCCGGTCCCGGTACTCGCGCCAACATAGATGAGTTCACCGAGACCACGTCCAAAGCCGTTGAAGTGATCGGCGGCGCAGCCAAAGGTAAGGCAATCATCGTCATGAACCCGGCCGAGCCGCCATTGATGATGCGCGACACCGTCTTTGTGTTGTCCGAAGCGGCTGATCAAGCTCAGGTAGAGGCGTCCATAGTTGAAATGGCCGCAGCTGTTCAGGCCTACGTTCCGGGCTATCGTCTTAAACAAAAAGTGCAGTTCGACCTCGTCCCGGAAAATTCCCCGGTGAATATTCCAGGACTTGGCAGGTTCTCAGGTCTTAAAACCTCGATATACCTTGAGGTCGAAGGCGCGGCCCATTACCTACCTGCTTATGCTGGCAATCTCGACATCATGACCTCCGCTGCCTTGGCCACTGCCGAGCGCATGGCGCAGTCAATGCTGAACGCCTGAGGACACTGATATGACGTTCAACCCTGGCAAAAAACTTTATATCTCTGACGTGACCCTGCGCGACGGCAGTCATGCCATTCGCCATCACTATTCGCTGCAAAACATACAGGATATCGCCCGCGCTCTGGACAAGGCTCGTGTCGATTCGATTGAGGTGGCTCACGGTGATGGCCTGCAAGGCTCAAGTTTCAACTACGGCTTTGCCTCTCACACCGATCTCGAATGGATTGAAGCTGCCGCAGATGTCATCACTCACGCGAAGATCACAACCCTTCTGCTACCAGGTATAGGCACTGTTCACGATTTGAAGGCAGCCTACGACGCTGGAGCAAGGGTGGTCCGTATCGCGACCCATTGCACCGAAGCTGATGTCTCAAAGCAGCACATTGAGTACGCCCGTGCGTTGGGTATGGACACCGTCGGCTTCCTGATGATGAGCCACATGATTCCGGCCGAACAGTTGGCAGCCCAGGCCAAATTGATGGAAAGCTACGGTGCCACCTGCGTGTACATGGCCGACTCTGGCGGTGCGATGAATATGCAAGATGTACGGGATCGTTTTCGTGCATTCAAGGCGGTGCTCAATCCACAAACCGAAACCGGGATGCATGCTCACCACAACCTTAGTCTAGGTGTCGCCAACTCCATTACCGCCGTCGAGGAAGGTTGCGATCGTATAGACGCCAGTCTTGCGGGTATGGGGGCGGGAGCTGGAAATGCGCCGCTGGAAGTGTTCATTGCTGCTGCCGAGCGCCTTGGTTGGAATCATGGTACCGACCTTTACACGCTGATGGACGCTGCCGATGACATTGTTCGCCCGTTGCAGGATCGCCCCGTGCGGGTAGACCGCGAAACTCTGGCATTGGGTTATGCCGGGGTGTATTCGAGTTTCTTACGTCATGCCGAGATTGCCGCCCAGAAATACGGTCTCAAGACCCTGGACATACTGGTCGAACTAGGCAAGAGACGCATGGTAGGTGGGCAGGAAGACATGATCGTTGATGTTGCTCTGGATTTGCTGAAGAAGGATTGAGCTGCGTGCTGGGGCGTGGCATTGAAGCGCCCCCAGCAACTCGCTAGACAGTTGTACCCCCCCCAAAATAACTAAAATAATGTGGAGCTTTTCAGATGGACGTTATCGTCATCCTTGCCGCTTTGGCGTTCCTGATTTTCATGGCTTACCGCGGATTCAGCGTCATCATTTTCGCCCCTATTGCAGCATTAGGTGCAATTTTGCTGACAGAACCTGCAGCAGTAGCACCCGCCTATTTCGCTATATTTTTGGAAAAGGTGGCGATGTTCGTTAAGAACTTTTTCCCGGTGTTTCTACTTGGGGCGCTATTCGGAAAACTGATCGAAATCTCAGGTAACTCACGCGCTATTAGCGCCGCATTGATCCGTCTGGTGGGTAGTCATCGAGCTGTGCTGGTGATTGTGCTGGCATGCGCAATTCTGACTTACGGCGGCGTCTCATTGAATGTTGTGGTGTTTGCGGTTTATCCGTTCGCCGCCGAGTTGTTCCGTCAAGGCCAGATTCCCAAGCGTCTGATACCAGGCGCAATCGCCCTGGGCGCGTTTACCTTCACTATGGACTCGCTGCCCGGAAGCCCGCAGATACAGAATATTATTCCTACTACTTTTTTTCAGACCAGCACGTGGGCGGCCCCTTGGCTGGGCACGATTGGCGGGGTGATGATTTTCGTTGCGGGCATGCTCTATTTAGAGTCGCGCCGACGCGCGGCCTTGCGCGCCGGAGAAGGTTATGGTATGGGCCATATCAACGAGCCACTGTCTGCCGATCTGGACGAAAAACTATCCCACCCACTGATAGCTCTACTGCCTCTGCTGGTGGTGTGCGTTGTCAACTTCTACCTGATCCGACTGATTCCGCAGCTTTATGGGGATAAGTACAGCCTGAGCATCGGCGGCATGGTCGCGGCCGTTGTCATCGACATTAAAACCTACGCGGCAGTGTGGTCGGTACTTGGCGGACTACTCGCAGGCATTATTACGCTGATGCTTACACGTGGTCATGTGATCCTGCCAAAATTTGCTGAAGGCAGTAAAGCTGCAGCTGGAGGGTCGATTTTGGCTGCCATGAACAGTGCGACTGAATATGGTTTCGGAGCCGTGATGGCAATTCTCCCAGGCTTCGTCGTCGCAGCCGCAGCACTCAAAGCGATTCCTGATCCACTGTTAAATGAGGCTATTTCAATTACGGTGCTTTCGGCGCTGACCGGTTCTGCTATTGCGGGACTGAGTATCGCCCTTGGAGCCATGGCCGAGACTTTTATTGCCTCGGCGCATGCAGCAGGCATACCTCTAGAGGTTTTCCACCGCATCGCTTCCATGGCTAGCGGCGGGATGGATACGCTGCCGCACAACGGCGCAGTCATCACATTGTTAATCGTATGTGGCCTGACACATCGCCAGTCTTATGGCGATATCTTCGCCATCACCACCATCAAGACCCTAGTTGCAGGGCTAGCCATTGTGCTGTTTTACACCACGGGGATTGTTTAACCGATTTGAGCTACAGCGTGTATCCGCCGCCCAATTCGCGACCGATACACGCTGCGCTCTTTTGCACGACTGTAATCAGCGCCTGCATCCGCGCGGCATCCATGTACTGAACCGTACTTGATACGCTGACGGCACCGACTATCTGGCGACTGGCATCACGAATCGGCGCAGCAACGCAGCGAATCGCTTCGTCATCCTCACCCAAGTCAAATGCATAACCTTCAGCCACATACCCGCGCATTAACGCCAACCAGTCTGCCTCGTCCTTGGCTTCGCAAAAACCACTGGCCGTGTCTTGCCGGTACAGCTCAGTCCAACGCTGCTCCGTTTCGTCCAGTAGCAATGCCTTGCCAACACCCGTACTGCAGAGGCGCTTGCGGCCACCAATCAACGAACTGACTTGCACGGCGCGCGAACCGGCAATTTTGTCTAGATATACTACCTGTTCATCCAGCATCGTAGCCAAATGCACAGTGTCGTGGGTCAGGTCGGCCAAGGCCTGCAAGTGCGGACGGGCACGGGTCGCCAAGTCGGACTGGCGATGGGCTTTGAAGCCTAGCTCGATTAAATGCGGTCCGAGGCTGTAGCCCTTTCGTGCTTCGAAACGAAGATAACCGATCTGCACGAGCGCAGAGGCCAAGCGATGAGTCGTGCTGACCGAAACGGCCAGACGAGCACTGATCTCTGGAAGCGTAGTGAGGCCATCAGCAACAGCATCGACGACCTCAAGCCCACGAAAGAGGGTTTGGCTGGCGAGTTGGCGTGGAGGTTTCATAGGCACTGGCGCAGTCAACAATTGGGGTGGGCATTCTACCCTGCACTGTTACCAATACCCAGCCAAAAGCCTCCAGTACAGGCATGCCGATGTTGAAGGCGTGGCCTTTCACCCTGGGCGTCAAGCTTCGGGAAGGATTTTTCCGGGGTTCATCAGTCCTAAGGGATCTAGCGCTTGCTTGATCAAACGCATTACTCCAACTGCTGCACCGTGCTCCAGCGCCATATACTTTATTTTCCCTGAACCAATTCCATGCTCACCGGTACATGTGCCGTCCAGCGCAATAGCACGCTCTACTACACGCTCATTGAGAGCCTCGGCCTCAGCCATTTCTGCTTCATTATCCGGATCGACCACCAACCCCAAGTGGAAGTTGCCATCGCCCACATGCCCGACTACGCCTACGAAAAATGAGACCTTGGCGACATCTTCAGCTGTTTCGGCGATGCATTGGGTCAACGCTGAAATCGGCACACACACGTCGGTACTCCAGATTCGCGCATTCGGGCGCATGGACTGCATCGCATAGTGAACATTGTGTCTGGCACGCCATAGCGCACTGCGGGCATCAGCATCGGCTGCAGTCTGGAAACCCAGTGCACCGTTGCTTTCAACAATTTCCTGCGTCAGCTCGACTTGTTCCGCCACGCTGGCCGGGGATCCCGCGAACTCGAAAAAAAGTGTCGGCGTCTCCGTCAGCCGCATCTGGGAAAAGCGGTTTACCGCCTGCACCGTGCGCGCATCCAGCAACTCAACGCGAGAGGCCGGGATGCCGTATTGAATGATTGAAACCACTGAACTCACCGCCGAGGCAATCGTCGGGAAAGTGCACACTGCCACGCAGGTGGTTTCAGGGATGCCGTAAAGGCGCAGCGTGACTTCAGTGATGATACCCAGCGTGCCTTCCGAACCAACGAATAATCGCGTGAGGTCGTAACCGGCAGCAGATTTGCGTGCACGGCCACCGGTCTTGATCACTTGCCCATCGGCCAATACCACGGTGAGGTTCAATACGTTCTCGCGCATTGTCCCGTAGCGCACTGCATTAGTGCCTGATGCCCGGGTTGCCGCCATGCCGCCTAAGGTGCTTTCTCCCCCTGGATCGACCGGGAAGAATAAGCCAGTGGTGCGCAGTTCGGCATTAAGTTGCATGCGGGTGACGCCTGCTTCGACAGTCACATCCAGATCGTCGGGACGAACATCGATGATTCTCTGCATGCGGCTCAGATCAATACAGACTCCGCCAATTGCGGCACCCACATGGCCTTCCAGCGACGTGCCAGCACCAAAGGCAATTATCGGCACCCGCTGTGCGGCGCAGAGTTTGACGATAGTCGCAACCTCGGCCGTGGACTCGGCATAACACACTGCGTCCGGCGGTAATGTCTGATGATAAGACTCTCCGCGCCCGTGCTGCTCGCATTCGGTACGGCTTGTACTCAATCGCTCACCGAGCAGCTCGCGTAAAGCATCGAGCAGGGTGGGCATGGGAGATGTTTGAAGCGCATGGTGAGTAGACATTGGAAGGTCCATTTTATTGTTGGTGTAATAATCTAGGGTACAACAACTAGTATACAAGTTTAAAGGCGCTGTTCCGTTATCATTGTGATCACAGCCTTGAGCCATAGCTCGGCGATGAAAACCTGTGTAGATCCAATGAGCAAAACCGTAGAAAAATCTCTCGTCGTACGCTTGGCCGCCAATATCCGTGAAGCTATCGTCTCTGCACGTCTGGATTTGGGGGAGGCGCTTTCTGAAGAAAGCTTGGCGGCGGCCTTTGAGGTCAGCCGCACGCCGGTGCGCGAGGCGCTGGCACTGCTGCAGACCGAGGGACTGGTGAACGTGGTCGCTAAGTCAGGCAGCTTCGTGTTCAGCCCTACCGAGGCTGATATTGTCGAGTTGTGCGAACATCGTGTAACGCTCGAAGTCGAGGCCTCACGCCGTGCGTTTGAGCGCAACCCTCAAGCCACGCTCCAGGCGATGCGTGGCGCGCTGACGCAGATGATCAGCGCGCTGGAGCAGAACGACCGTTTGAGCTATGGCGCCGCCGACACTGAATTTCACTTAAGCTTTTTAAAGTTCAGCGCCAATCGTTATTTAGTGGATGCTTACGAACGTAATCTCGGTCGTGTCGCGGCTTTGCGCACCCACTTGGCTCGATGTGCCAGACACGAGCCAGACCGTTCGTTCAACGATCATCGCCGGATGATCGAACTGGCTGAGACGGGAAAGCAGGGTGCGCTGGCAACGCTGCTTAGCCGGCATATTTTACGAACCCGCGAGAGTTACATCGTCACCTTGCGTGAGCGTCAGGAGTTGCAAAGCCTAAACAGTAACCGGGTCGAGAAAATCCGTCGCAAGCTGCGCTTGTAGCGCGGGCTTAACTTGAACACGTATGACTCTATGGGAATTCCATGCGCACTTGGACACCGATTCTACGAGCATTTAGACCAGTGACTTCTCACAGTTCCGACCTACGCTCAGGCAGGCAGCGACTCAGGACTATTCATTACCATCGACCGACCTCTTCTATCGAAGCGAAGAGGTTGAAGAGGTTGTCGTGGAGCGTATATCCATGCGTAAAATCCGAGAGGTGCTACGCCTAAAGTTCGACGTCGGCCTGCTCCTCAGTTTGGTTGGACACAGCCGTAGTTATAGGCACCCGCAGATGCATAAAGCGCAGACCGGTTCAGATCACAGATCGTCGTCTGGATTGCGCAGCGGCCGCAGCTCGCCGCGCGCGACTTCTTCCGGCACCGCGAACGAATACCGCCCGAGCATGTTGATGTGCTAGTAGATCAGCGGTGATAACCGGGCCAAATCCTCTTCCAGCACCGGGTAGCCGTGCTGCTTGAGCCGTTCCACGGCCGCCGTCATGTAGAGCATGTTCCATAACGCGATGATGTTCACCACCAGGCCCAAGGCACCGAGCTGGTCCTCCTGGCCTTCGCGGTAGCGCTGACGCAACTCGCCGCGTTTGCCATGGAACACGGCGCGGGCCAGGCTGTGTCGGCCTTCGCCCCGATTCAATTGGGTCAGGGTGGCGCGGCGCTTGGACTCGCCATCAATGTAGGTCAGCGTGTGCAGGGTTGTCTCGATCCGCCCGAACTCGGCCAGCGCCTGGACTAACCGAGTGGTGCGATCCCCGGTTTGCAGGGTGCGCGATCAGGTCGAGCTTGACCGACTGGCGGGCCAGCCCGTTGAGCTTGCCGTAGTCCGCGTCCGGGCGCGTGCGCCAGAAGCGGGTACCGCCGACATCGGCCAGCCGCGGACTGAAGTGGTAGCCAAGCAGGCGGAACAGCCCGAACACCACATCGCTGTAGGCTCCGGTGTCGGTCATGATTTGCGTCGGCTGCAACTCGGTCTGCTGTTCCAGCACCACGGCCAGCAGTACCAAGCTGTCGCGCAGAGTGCCAGGCACGGTGATGGCCTTGAGGCCGGAGAACTGGTCGGAGATCAGGTTGTACCAGGTGACGCCCGGCCGCTACCGAAGTACTTCGGGTTGGGCCCGGCATGCACGGTGCACACCGGTACGACGAAGCGCATGCCATCGGCGAAGGCGACCTCACCACACCCCAGACCTGAGCCAGCTCCAGTTGGCTTTGCGCACCCACCAGAATGGCGTTAGCCGCTGACAGGGTGTCGTCACGGATATAGTTCTGGCTAACCCAGGACAGTCGTTCACGGCGCAACGCCGGATTGTCGTTGCGGATCAAGGGTTCCCGGCTGATGTTGCAGGCCCCGCCCAGCAGCACCGCGCAGAGGCCGGTGACCAGGTTGTCGGCCCGTGCATTGCGTTCGGACACATGGGTGAACGCCTCGGCAAAGCCGGTGCGGGCAGCGATCTCCAGAAGGATTTCCGGCAGATCGACACGCGGCAGCAAGTCGGCCACGGCCGCACGCAGTTGCAGCAACGCGCTGGGCTCGTCCAGCTTGTCCAGCGCCCCGAGCGACAGCTCAGTCTTGCCCTCGGTGTTCTCGCTCAGTTGAATCGCGGGGTTATCGGGCAGGCGGGCGGTCACCGCCTGCCAAGTGGCGTCCAGTTCCGCGCTCAGCGCGTCCAGGGTGGTGCCGACGTCGATGTTCAGGCCCAGCGACGGCAGATGATCGGCCGCGCCGCCAGCCACTCGGCCCCGTCGAGCAGACCGAGACGGGGATCGGCATAGCGCCAACTGGGCGAGACGAAGACATCGCGGCGGCGTAGCGTGGTACGCTGGGCATCGAGCGTGCAGAACACATTGGCGCCCATGTCGAGGGAACCATCTTCTCGGGTAATCTGCTTCTGCCAGCCCTTGGCCACGATCTCCTGCGGCGCATCATCCTCCGGTTTCCTATGGGGAAAGCTCAGTTGCAACCAGTCGAGGCTGGCGGCCACGCCCTTGCCGGCCGGGCTGAAGCCAAAGCGGATGTGCTTGAGCAGAGCAGGCAGGAAGCGGCGCACACTGCGGTAACGCTCTTCCAGTGCGAGGAAATACACGTCATCGACCGGACGGATCAGCGCATTGACCTCTTCCAGAGCCTTTTCCAGGGTAGTCCTCGGCAGGTCGTTAAAAACCGGGCGCGCACGCTGTCATCGCTGATCGAGCTATCCAGCACGACCTTACACGCGTCGGCGACCGCCGCGGCCGCCCGATAAGGGTCTTTCAGGCTGCGCATGCGTGTACGCCTTTTTGTCAGCCTTATCCGCATTTGCTAAACAGGTCGCGCAGCAGCGCTTCCAGAAAAGCTGGCGACAAAGCACATGTAAAACTTCCACTGGCACGGCGGTGGGCTTGTCCGGCAAAACTCCCACGAAGCGGACGGTGGTCAGCAGAACGGCATAACCCAGGCGGTTATGGTTACCCCGCAGCACCTGGACGGCTTCACGGTCTTCATCGCTCAGGTGGAAGTAACGTTCCAGTTATTCACGGCTGGGGGCATCGACATAGCGGCCAAAACCGTCGCGTTGCTCCTGAGTCAGAAAACCGACCGGCATCGATCACAGCACCTCGGCGCAGAACACGGCGGGCGTGACGATCCGCGTGCGCTCGATGTGCCCGCGTTGCAGCAGGCCAGCGCGGCGATCACCGGTCACCAGGTAGTCCGCATCGCCTGCCAAGGCCATGGCCAGCAGAAACGAGTCATCCGGATCATCGGCTTCGACCTCGATGGTCAAACGCTCCAGTACCACAGCCCGTTGCAGGTTATTGATCATGGCTCCCACTTTGGCGGGCTGAAGAATGGCCTGGAGCTTGGGGTAGCGGCTGGCCCGGCGAATTTCATCGAGCTGCATCCACGAGGTCACCACCTCGAAACGCGAGGCGCGCCAGGCACGGTAAATCGCATCGGGCGCGCCATGCGGCGAGATCAGGGCGCTGAACAGGATGTTGGTATCCAACACGACCCGCATCAGCGCTTACGTGCCCAGGCGAGCGCTTCGTCAACCGCGTCGGTCAATTCTGCCTCACTCAGATGGGCATTGGCGGCCTTGGCCTGCTCGGCGCTCAGTTCCAGGATGTGCGCCCGCACAGCCTCTTCGATGAAGCGCGACAGGTCGCCTTTCCGGCCACCGCCCTGGCTGGCCAGAAACATCCGAAGCGACTGGTCGGTGTCGGCCGAGACGGCGACATTCCAGCGAATGGTATTCATGGCGTTCTCCGCTAATAGGTGTTTATGTGTTTATACGCCAACCACAACGGGCAATGCAACGGTTCGACAAAACGAACGTATATGTGACAGGAGAAACATGCTGATCGGCTACATCCAGGTATCGAAGGCGGACGGCTCCCAGGCCACCGATTTGCAGCGCGACGCGCTGATTGCGGCCGGCGTCGATCCGGCGCAGCTCTATGAAGATCAGGCGTCCGGCAAGCGCGAGGATCGCCCTGGCCTGACGGCCTGCCTGAAGGCGCTGCGGGAGGGGGATGCGCTCGTCGTGTGGAAGCTGGATAGGCTCGGGCGCGATCTGCGGCATCTGATTAACACCGTGCACGATCTGACCGGGCGCGGCGTCGGCCTCAAGGTGCTGACCGGCCACGGCGCGGCCATCGACACCACAACCGCCGCCGGCAAGCTGGTCTTCGGCATCTTCGCGGCGTTGGCCGAATTTGAGCGCGAACTGATTGCCGAGCGCACGATTGCGGGCCTAGCTTCGGCACGGGCGCGTGGCCGGAAAGGTGGTCGGCCATTCAAGATGACTGCCGCCAAGCTGCGGCTGGCGATGGCCGCGATGGGGCAGCCCGAAACCAAGGTCGGCGTTCTGTGCCAAGAACTCGGCATTACGCGGCAGACCCTGTACCGGCATATCTCGCCGAAGGGTGAACTGCGCTCAGATGGCGAGAAACTGCTTAGCAAGCCATGACCCCAACATCCAGCCGGATGCTGGGAGCCCCTAGAGCAAGCCAAGGGCCAACCCCGTTCCTATGCCTAGCATGGCTATAGCAACGGTGTGCTGTACCGTGCGCAGCGTGACCTTCTGCAAGACGCGCTTGCCCACGAAAGCGCCGATGAATGCGCAGATTGTCCCAACGGCAACAGGCAGTACCAGTGCCTGAGCCTGGGAAAATTGACCGGCAAGCATGGCGGTGCCATACACCACGAGGCGCACGGCATCGACGATCACCGCCGAGACAACCCCCGTCGCCACGAACGCATCCTTGGACAAGCCAGCTTTCAACAGAAACGCCGAGCGCAATGCACCCTGATTGCCTGAGAGCCCTCCGAAGAAGCCCGAGAGCGCCCCACCAACGGGAAGCCAGCGTGAAGGAAAGGCCAGTGCTTGAATACGCGGGGATAGTTCCAGCAGTGCAAACAGCACGATCAAACCGCCGATAACCGCCTTCACAGGTGTGATCTCGAAAGCCGAGTCAGCGAAGCTGTACTGCCACAAGGCCGGCAGTCGGTCGAACAACGTCAGGGATGCTGCACCAAGAATCGCCGCGATAGCCGCAGGCACGCTGAACTTCGCCACGACAGGCCAATCGGCTTGCCGGGCCATCAGTCCAAACTTGAAGAGGTTGTTGGCGAAATGCACCACAGCAGTCGCCGCGATGGCTAGCGGCAACGGGAAGAACAGCGCGAACACCGGCATCAGGATCGTTCCCAAACCGAAGCCTGAGAAAAAGGTCAGCCCTGATGTCAGCAGCGCCGCAAGGCCGATCAGAACGAGTTCCATGATGCGTACCTTTATGTATCGTGTTTCATTATCGAAATTCGATTATTATGGCCCAACGAAACCAGAAATCAAGATGCGACCATGACCGATACCACCAAGACTGACCGCAGCCCTTGGGCTGTATTTCTGATCTTTCTCCGACTGGGCCTGATCTCCTTCGGCGGCCCGATTGCCCATTTGGGCTACTTTCGCGATGAGTTCGTGATGCGGCGGCAGTGGTTGACCGAGCGCAGCTATGCGGATTTGGTCGCCCTCTGCCAGTTCCTGCCGGGGCCGGCCAGCAGTCAGGTCGGCATCGCAATTGGGCTGTCCCGATCCGGCTATGCCGGGGCGTTGGCTGCGTGGGCGGGTTTCACGCTGCCTTCAGCGATTGCGCTGATCCTGTTTGCGCTGGGCATTGCCAGCTACGGGGACGCGATGCCGTCCGGTGTACTGCACGGATTGAAGGTGGTCGCCGTGGCGGTGGTCGCACAAGCCGTATGGGGAATGGCTCGCAATCTCTGTCCAGACGCACCGCGCATCACCATTATGGCGGCGGCAACCTGTTTTGTTCTTCTGGTGCCGTCCGCCTGGGGGCAGGTGGGGGTCATCGCCATTGCTGCGGTCATTGGCCTGTCGCTATTCAAACCTCAGAAGGGGGCACCGCATGATCCGTTGCCGATTGCCATCCGGCGTCGCGTTGGCTTGTTCTGGCTGACGCTGTTCTTTGCGCTACTGATGGGGTTGCCGTTGTTGACAGCCATGTTCCCGAATCAGACGCTGTCGATGGTGGATGCCTTTTACCGGGCCGGATCACTGGTCTTTGGTGGCGGGCACGTCGTGCTACCGCTGTTACAAGCCGAAGTGGTGCCTTCCGGCTGGGTCAGCAATGACGCATTTCTGGCAGGCTACGGCGCCGCGCAGGCCGTTCCTGGCCCTTTGTTCACCTTTGCGGCGTTTCTCGGTGCTTCGATGAACCAGGCACCCTCCGGCTGGTTGGGTGGCTTGGTCTGCCTGCTGGCGATCTTCGCGCCGTCCTTCCTGCTGGTCGTGGGTGCGTTACCGTTCTGGGAACGTCTGCGCCGCAACACCCGAACTCAAGCGGCGTTGTTGGGCATCAATGCGGCCGTGGTTGGCCTGCTGCTGGCAGCCCTCTATCAACCGGTATGGACGAGCGCGATTCACGTACCGCAAGACTTCGGCTTGGCCCTTGTGGCACTGGTTGCCCTGATGTTCTGGAAGCTGCCGCCCTGGCTGGTCGTAGTTGGTAGTGGTGTCGCGGGCTGGTTGTTGAGCGTGACCCTGTGAGGTTCCGAGCGTGACCGACAAAGACCTTTACGGCGGATTGATCCGTTTGCACATCCTGCATCACGCAGCCGAAGAACCCATCTTCGGCCTCGGCATCATCGAGGAATTGCGACACCACGGTTACGAGATTAGTGCGGGCACCTTGTATCCGATGCTGCACGGATTGGAAAAGAAAGGCTATCTCACCTCACAGCATGAGCGCACCGGTCGACGTGATCGGCGGATGTATGAAATCACCGAACAGGGCCGCGTGGCGCTGACCGATGCCAAAGCCAAGGTCAAGGAACTGTTCGGCGAACTGATTGAAGGCAAATGATGCTGCCATGATCTGTAGTGCAGTTGACTTCTGATGTTTCGTGCATTCGCCTTCCGAAAACGACAGCAGGGCCGCCGATTTGATATGGGCCGAAGACCGGCCAGTAGCAGTTAATGTGAGCCAGACGGCTCCGTCAATTGCAGTTAATCTGAGCTGAAAATTGTGTAACGGCTTGCAATCGAAAACCGCCGTGCTCGCTAGGAGTACCCAGCTCAAACTACCGCTTCCATCAATCCGCCCCTTTTCGGGGCACTAACGCTTAGGGGCACGTCGAGCAAGCCTGACGAGTTCCTACCTCCGGGCACCCATCTCTACCAGGTTCTGTTGGTGGATGACGAACAATTAGTCCGGGAGGTGGCAGCTAATCTCCTCAAAACGATGGGCCATAGAGTCCTTCAGGCGAGCAACAAGATTGCAGCCTTGACCTTGGCATCGCCGGACATCGATCTAGTATTGACTGATTTCGCGATACCCGAGAAGATCGGCAAGGTAGCTCACAGAGCGTATGGAAGGCACCGGGTTCCAGATGTTATTGGCGACCTTGGCGCGGACTCTGTTAATTTCAGGTGTGAACGACGCCCACTATGAATGAGTAGCCCCTGTAAAAAGCTGAATTATTTGGCTATATGCATGCGGCTGACGCTTATCGTCCATCACCTAATCGTTTAGCTCACAGGAACTTAAAATGAAAAAAATGCTGCTGACCGCATTGATTTTGGCCACTGTCACCTTTGGTGCCCAAGCCACGGAGATCTCCGGAGCCTTAGGCGCGACTAGCCAAGGCGGCCTCACGGCTAGGGCCGGTGTAGGGTTCGATTGGGACAAGTCCTGGTTAGAAAGCTCAACGGGCAAGCTGACTGGCTACTGGGATCTTGGGTACACCTACTGGGAAGCTGGTGATGAGGCGGGAGGGCGTCATTCACTCTCATTTGCGCCAGTATTCGTGTATGAATTTGGGCAGGGCTATGTCAAGCCATTCGTTGAAGCAGGCATTGGTGTGGCAATGTTTTCGGGCACTACTGCTGGCGATCAGAAATTCGGTTCATCCTTCAATTTCGAGGACAGGCTTGGTGCGGGTTTGAAGCTTGGAGATACACAGCGAGTGGGGATTCGAGTGATTCACTATTCAAATGCTGGCATCCAAGAACCGAATGACGGCATTGAGTCGTACTTCTTATTTTACAGCCATCAGATTTGATGGTCGAACAAAGTCACATGGGGCATTGGACTTTCCCTCTTGTGGTTTTGATGCAGGTTTGGGATCTTCATCATGGCACCTGAGATGGACGCCTGGGAAGAAGGAACTGAAAAGCGCTGGTAGGGCTTACGTTGGTTTTTGGTTCCATTGCTCCCCAAACCCCACGTTCAAAATTAGTAACGACCCTCATTTTGCCGAGAGGTAGTCGATGTGGTTGGGCTCTACCTGAACCCGCCGGATAACGCTCTGGCGTTGTCGGTTGACGAAATAACCCAGATCCAGGCGCTGGATCGTACTCAGCCGATGTTGCCGCTGAATATAAAGAGACAGACCAGCTTGGCGAGGCGATTTTACTGATCACCCATGCGGCCATTGGAATGATCTACGGGCAGTGCCCATGGAACAACAATGAAGTGGCCGAGCAGCACTTGGCAGAGAAGCTGACTAACTTTATAAAGGGCATTATCGCCAGCGGCGAATAGAATCAGCGCCAAAGGCGGCTCAAGAAAGGGCCAAAAGCAATGTTCACTCACAGCTATTTAGTTGAGGCCTTGGCTCATGCATGACTGATTCTCAAGCCCTTGGTCGAAGGTGTGGTGCCCCGAGTCGATCGTTGACTAACGGTCCTTTCGTGCCGGCAACATTTACTTCAACCAAGTCTACATTTGGTGCCAGATACGAACGGCGCCTATGTAATTTTCGATCTCCCCGGATCATAAGCTGATCCGCAATGTATTGATGCCCTGCGAGAATAGCCCCGTTTCGAGCGGTGTTTTCCCTCGCTGTTCTTCGCAATCATATCAAGGCCCTCCAACCTCATCCTATGCTCCGCGGCCACCTTCCAGCTGAACATTTGGCTGGCAAAGCAAAGCCCTGACGGTTCGTGGCCGTCAGGGCTTCTAATTCCTCAAGCATCTCAACATGGCGGAATGTAAAAATATGATAGCAAGCTAACGATCAAGCGTCGAGGTTCGCAGCCACTATATCGTTTCGACTACAAATTTCAGCTATGCAGCCACGGGCTGCTGTATTTAGTTTCCCAGCCAACCCTTAAGGCCCGGAACTCGTAACTGGTCCTTTTCTATGCGCTTTGAAGAGAGGCGCTCTCGCTACTCCTCAAAGTAAAGCACGCGGCCATAACAGCCTCATGGAAATTAGCTGACGTAACGGCCTCAATCGGCGCGCGGCCATCCAGTACTCCATGGGGATTCAGTAATGCTCGGTAAATCGCCCAGGAATCAGCGTCCTGCGAATGCTTCAGAACAGCCTGCACCAACTTATGTTTCAGAGGATCTAGGTGCCAATCTGGAACGCGCCGCCCTTGGTTACCCAGGCTCAACGCAAGCACTCTTTTGGCCTGAACCTCGTGGCTGATCCACCTGCGTGATTTACCAGCCATCTCAGCAAACACCGCCGCCGGGAGATTATGTGGTGCATTGAACATCTCCAGCATTTCCATTCGCTCTCGCTGTATATCCGAAAGCCCAGGCGCTGATCCTGAAACAGCCGATAGGCGTTGAGCGGCTGCAGGCAGCGTCTGCATTGCGCTTCCTGCGCTTGCCACCCCTAGGATGGGAGCCCGCGTCGCGGTAGGGACCACTTCATCAAAACCTCCCGCCAACTGCGGAACACCTTCTAGGTGAATGGTGATCGGCATGCTAGCCGCTTCAACCTGGCACTGCTCAAAGAGATCCAGTCTATCGGCCCAATCCTGCATCATCCTGCGGCGCTGCTCGACATACTCGGCATGGTTGTACGCTGCGCTCACCTTATCAGGGTCGGCGTGCGAGAGTTGCGCATCTATCCAGACCTTCGGGTAACCAATTTCGTTGAGTGCGGTGGAAATGGTCCCCCTGATGCCATGGCCAGTCAGCTGATCCTTGTACCCCACCCGTTTCAGCGCGGCATTAAGCGTGTTTTCGCTGATGCGCTTTTTCAAGTCACTGTAGTGGGCAAACAGGTACCGCTGGGCCGGCTTCACTTGATCCAGCAGGTGGCGAACGACCTCTACAGCCTGCACAGAAAGGGGCACGATGTAGGGCGGGATATCACCGGGGCGCTTGCCCTCCTTGCGCAGTTCAAGCTGCAGCTGTTTCACCACTTCTGGGGGGATGATCCAGAGGCCCTTATCGAAATGGAATTGATCCGGCATCGCCAACCGCAGCTCCCCCGTACGCACTCCCGTCAAAAATAGCAACCGAAGGCCAAGCTGGGTCTGCAACTTGCCGGGGTACTTGCGTAGTGTTTGGAGCATGGCCGGGAGCTCGGGCATGCGCAGGAATGGATTGTGGCGTACAGGCGACTGAGGCAGCGCGACGACATCCAGATCGAACGCCGGATTCAGCGGTAACCCGGGAGCGATGATCAATGCGTAACGGAACATTTGCCGAAACCAGGTCCGGACTTTTTCGGCAGTGGTGAGCGCCTTTCTGCGTTCTATCCTCGCCACGACCTCCAGCAGGTCGGACCGCTGGATTTCGTAGATTGAGCGCTTCCCAAGAGCAGGAAGGACGTCTTTGACAAAGATACGCTGGATCTGTGAGATCGTGCTCTGCCGCCCTTCCTTAAGGACGAGACTACGATGCTCGACCCACTTGTCGAACACTGCCTTGAATGTGTTTTCGTCCGCGAGGCGGACGGACTGCCGCTTCTGCTTACGGTGTGCTCGGGGGTTGATGCCCTTGGCCAAAAGAGCTCGGGCTTCGTCGCGCAAAGAACGAGCCTCCCGGAGACTGACCTCGGGGTAAGTGCCCAGCGACATGCGTTTCTGCTTACCGGCCCAGTAGTAGCGGTAATGCCACGACTTGCCGCCTTCAGGTGCCACCGCCAGGGATAGCCCATCAAGGTCACCGAGGGTGTAGGGCTTTCCGGTTGCTTTTGCTTGCCGGACAGCCAGATCTGAGAGTGCCATGTTCTAGCTCCTGAACTCTTGGTCAGGACTAGATACTTGTCGCGTAGGCCTCGCTCCTCCAGCAACAATCCGGAAACCGCGACACCCATATTGATGGACTTAAAAATGGACTTAAAAGTCGTGGCTGTCGGTAGTTTTCAGTGGAACTCACTGGAATGAAAAAAGGACCCAAAGGCCCTGATTTCAACGACTTACAGAACCCAATGGAACTCTGCAGACCATAATTTGGAGCGGGAAACGAGACTCGAACTCGCGACCCCGACCTTGGCAAGGTCGTGCTCTACCAACTGAGCTATTCCCGCAAATGGCGTCCCCTAGGGGACTCGAACCCCTGTTACCGCCGTGAAAGGGCGGTGTCCTAGGCCACTAGACGAAGGGGACACACTAACTGAAACACATGGTGTGTATTTCAGTGCCCAAATCCGCATCCGAAGATGTCGGCTCTGGCTTCACTCAGCCTTGCCCGAAAGCAACGCTGTTTAAATTGGAGCGGGAAACGAGACTCGAACTCGCGACCCCGACCTTGGCAAGGTCGTGCTCTACCAACTGAGCTATTCCCGCATTGGCGTCCCCTAGGGGACTCGAACCCCTGTTACCGCCGTGAAAGGGCGGTGTCCTAGGCCACTAGACGAAGGGGACACACGTACAACATTCACTGCTTATCGCGTTTAGCTGAGTGCTTTACGCTGTAAGTGGCGCGCATTCTATGGATGGATTGGAGGGTCGTCAACCCCCGAATATAAATTTATTTAAATCAATGACTTCGCCCGCTTTGGGGCGGCTTCGCAGATTTTCTTCGTCCGGTCTCTGGCGCCTATATTCTGTCGCCCGCCAAGGCGTTATAGTCGCGCCAGGCAAATGGTGGCAATGTGCACCTACTCCGCTACAAGCTCCATAAACAGCACGACGCCCGTCTAATCGCGTCGTTCGGGCCTATGCGCTTAAAAGCCAAGCCACTACACTCATGACATGCGTACCCTATTAAAGAGGTCTTACCGGTGACACCACTCATGATCACCCTGCTCGTCGTAGCCGGGATCGCACTGTTGATCGCCATTGGCTACATGAACCATGTGGTGGAAAACAACAAGCTGGAAAAGGTCCGTACCAAGGTTGAGCTAAACGATCGCTTGCGTCGTTGTGGCGAGCTCACCGAAACCTTCCCCGGCCAGTTGATGAATCCGGCCCTGAAGCTCTTGATCACGCGTCTTGAGCTGAATGTCTGCCAGCGCCTGCTCAATCTCGACAAGTCCAACGCTCAGGTCAAGGCTCGACTGGACGAACTGACGGCGCTGGCCGCCCAGGGTGAGTCGATTCCGGTGAACAACCCGCCGGCGCCGATCCAGACCGAAGCGAAGGCCAAGGATGTGCGGTTCCTGCTCGAGGCCCTGCACGGCCAGATCACTCGCGCCGCCCAGGACGGGTTCCTCCCGCCCAACGAGGCCAAGCGCTGGATCCGTGAGGTGCGGCACATCCTGGTGCTGCTGCACATCGAATTCTTCAACAACCTCGGCCAGCAGGCCTTGCAGCAGGAGCAGCCGGGGCAGGCTCGACTGGCGTTCGAGCGCGGTGTCCAGTATTTGCGCAAGCAGCAGGAACCGCAGGTCTATGCCGAACAGTTGGCTTATCTGGAGAAGCTCCTGGCGCGGGCCAACGCCCAGGTCCTGGCCAGCACTCAGCCTGTGGAGGGTGAGGTGAACCAGTTGACCGAAGGGTTGAAGGAAGACGAGGCCAACGATGAGTGGAAGAAGAAGAAGGTTTACGACTGATCGTTGGGCCTCGCCATCGATGCCGGGTCGCCCACGCCTCGATACCTGATCCTGGTGGCACACCGCTTTTTTGTTGCAAGCGAGCCTGCTGCGAAGGCGGTGTGACCGTCGATGAAGATGCTGAGTGGATTGGCCTGCCAGCAACAGCGATGGCAGCCCACCGCCAATTCACAATCTGAAATGCCCCACCATTGCTTTCAACTCAACCCCAAGCTGCGCCAGCTCGATACTTGAAGCGGCGTTGCCTTGCATCGCAATGGACGATTGATCGGCGCTCGCCCGGATGCTGGTGACGCTGCGGTTGATTTCTTCGGCCACGGAACTCTGTTGCTCGGCGGCCGCGGCGATCTGTTGGTTCATTTGCTGGATCAATGACACCGCCGCCGCGATGCTGCCCAGAGCGCTTTCAGTCTGCAATGCGTCGCTGACCGCCATTTTCACCAGCTCGCCACTGCTCTGGATTTGCTGCACGGAGGCTTGTGCAGCTGAGCGCAGCGCACCGACCAGGCGCTCGATCTCCTCGGTGGACTGTTGCGTACGCCTGGCCAGCGCCCGCACCTCGTCGGCCACGACCGCGAATCCCCTGCCCTGCTCACCGGCCCTGGCCGCTTCGATGGCGGCGTTGAGGGCCAGCAGGTTGGTTTGCTCGGCCACGCTCTTGATCACGCCCAGCACGGTGCCAATGTTTTGTATCTCGGCGCTCAGGCTTTCGATGCTGGTGCTGGTCATCGTGGCCGAGTCAGCCAATTGCTCGATACGCACCATGCTCTGGCGCACCACCTGCTGGCCGCTTTCAACCTTGTCATCCGCTGTCTGCGCCGCTTGCGCCGCCTCCTCCGCATTGCGGGCCACATCGTGCACGGTGGCGGTCATCTGGTTCATCGCCGTAGCGACCTGCTCGGTTTCCTCTTTCTGGCTGCTGACTTCCAGGTTGGTCTGTTCAGTGACGGATGACAATGACTGGGCAGAGCTGGCCAACTGCTCGATGCCGGACTGCAGACCACTGACGATACTGCTCAACCCGGCCCCCATCTGCTGCATTGCCAACATCAACTGGCCAATCTCGTCCCGGCGCGTCACCTCGACCTTGGCGCTCAGGTCACCGGCGGCTATCTGCTGAGCAACACGAATCACGCTGCGCAGCGGGGTGACAATCAACCGGGTGATCACCCAGGCCGCAACCAACCCCACCAACAGGGCCAAGGCCGACGAGCCGATGATCATCAGCGAGTTTTTCTTCAGTTCCGCGTGCATGGCGCTGTCTTCGGCGCTGAACGCCTGGTCGACCCGCGCCACCACCTGATCGGCGCGTTCGTGCAATTGCTGGTAGACAATTTTTTCCTTGGCCAGCAGGCCGGTGTATTCCGCCAGTTGCTGGTTGAACCCGGCGATGTGCCCGGCGACTTCGTTGAGCACCGTTTGATAGCCAGGATCCTTGACCGCCTCCTTGAGTTCTTCAGCCAGTTTCATGGCCTGCTCGGCCTGTTCGATATTGCCTTGCCCAGCGGCTTCATCACTGCCTTTGCGGCTTTGGTCCAGCCGAACACGCGCTTCGTTCATCGACTGCAACATGAGTCGCGACACTTCGCTGACCTGGTTGGCCTGCTCGATAAATTGCACACCCTCCTTGCCCTCGGAGTCCTTCAGGGTATAGGCGCCGTCATCGGCCAGCCCCGCCTGCAAGACATCCAGGTTATTGGCGACGCTGGAAACCGACCAACTGGCCATCTCCAAGGCGAGGTCCTTGCTTTGACTCAGCCCGACGAATTCGTCGAAAGCCTTGCGATAGGCCGCCAAAGCCTGCTGGACATCATCCATCACCGGTACATTGCTGGCAGACTGCGCCTTGAGTTCATTCGCCAGGGCTATCAACCCATCGACGCCCTGGCGCAGGGCATCGGCGGTCTTGGGGTCGGAGCGCAAGGCAAAGTCTTGCTCCAGCAGCCGGACCTTGAGCAACTCGCTGTTAAGGAACGACATCTGCTTCAAACCCGCGAACCGATGGCTGATGGTTTGCAGGGACCAGACGCCAATGGCCGCCACCACTGCGGTGAGCAGCAACACCAGGACAAACCCGATACCCAATTTCTTTGCCATACCCAGATTGGCAAAACGTCCTTGCACGGCCGAAATCATTGCGCCCAATCCTCTGCCGATGTGTGTTGATTTGCAGATTCGCAACGAGACACCCCGCAACACAAGATGCTGGCGTCGGAATAATGGCAAAAAGCTACAGGCGCGTCGTTTTCAGGACACTTGAGGTCGATCCAGGGCCGTGGCTCGGAAAAATGCCAAGGCCCTGGGATCCCGCGCATAGGCGACGTTGACCCGCAGCCAATCCGTCTCGGCACCCGAAGGGCTGAACGCTGTGCGAGAGGACAACTGAATGCCGCACCGCCCGGCCAGATGCTGCAACTGAGCATAGTCACACGACGGCGGACGCGCCCAGATGAAAAGGCCACCCGCCGGTTTGCCAAACACTTTCCAATCGGCGTCTTCCAGCAGTTGCAACGTCACCGCCATGTCGGCATTGAGTCGCTGGCGCTGGCGCTGAACCAGCTTGCGATAGGCGCCGTTGACCAGGAGGCTCGCCAGCACCGACTCGGCGAATCGCGACGCTCCCATGCAGGTGATCTCCTTGACCTCGCCCAGGCGCGCGACAACGGACGGCTCGGCCACTATGAAGCCGACGCGTAAAGAGCTGCTCAAGGTCTTCGAAAAACTGCCCAGATAGATCACATCGGTATTCAGTGCCGCCAATCGGGCCCGCGTTGAGCCCTGGAAATCGGCATAGACATCGTCTTCGACGACCAACATGGCGTGCTCGCTGGCCAGTTGCAGCAGCCGCTGGGCCACGGACGGTGCCAGGCTGCTGCCGGTCGGGTTGTGGCAGGCACTGTTGATGAAAATAGCGCTGGGCCTATGGATCACCAGCAAACGCTGGAGGGCATCGACGTCCGGGCCACGCGGTGTCCTGGGCAATTCGATCATGTCTATCTTGTGCAGCCTGAGCAGGTTGAACAGGTTCGAATAGCCGGGGCTCTCCACCACCACGCTGCACCCGGGCCGCAGGAGTGTCCGCACGATCAGGTCGAGCGCGTGAGTGGCGCCCTGGGTGGTCAGGATGCGATTTTCATCGGCATCGATATCCAGCTGCTTCAACCGCTTGGCGAGTTGCTCGCGCAGGGCGGGTAATCCCAGTGGCGTGTTGTAGTTGAACAGCCCCGCCATGTCGGTCCGCGTGACCTGACGGATCGCATAACCCAGGTCATCACTTTCGCGCCAACTCTCGGGAAGCCCACCGCAGCCCAACTTCAATACGTGACGAGCAGGGTCTACCGGGGCCTTCTGGCCCGGCATTCCGTCTTGCGGCCAGACGAGCTCCGAGCCCCCGGCGACGCAAGCGGCCTGGGCGACAAAAAAACTCGAGCCGTGACGTGACGCCAACAAACCTTGGGCGACCAGGCGCTGGCAGGCCTCATGGACACTGGCCTGACTTAATAGATTATCCCGTGCCAGCTGCCTGATCGATGGCAGGCGAGTCCCCGGTTCCACCGCGTCCTGTCGAATCCAGCCAGCCAACGCGTCGACAATTTGCTGCACGACGGGCACCAGGGCCTGCCGGTCGATTCTCAACTCCATGAGTAACCAAGCTCCTAAGCGTTTGTTTTATTTGCACAAACAGTTAAGCACAGGTCGATGTGGGAGGATGTAAGAGAAAGGCGCGAAAACGCCTCATTCTCATTCTTTGAAATACATTGGCGGAACCCTCAAGGGAACCTTCGTTCTTAAAGGAAAACCCGCAACCAGTGCGGGCTTTGTCCTATCACGAGACGGCAACTCACGCTAGATTGCCGTAGCCCCGCCATCCACCGCCAACGAATGCCCCGTGGTAAACGCCGCGCCATCGCTGCACAAATACAACACGGCGCTGGCGATTTCCTCGACTTTGCCGATTCTCCCCACTGGATGCATCGCGTTGGCGTATTCGCCTTTTTTCGGATCCGCCTCATAGGCCCGACGGAACATATCAGTGTCGATCACCGCCGGGCATACCGCATTCACACGGATTTTCTTCTTGGCATATTCAATCGCCGCCGACTTGGTCAACCCGATGACGGCATGCTTGGAAGCCGCGTAGATACTCATCTTCGGCGCCGCCCCGAGCCCTGCAACGGAGGCCGTGTTGACGATGGCGCCACCACCCTGGGCCAGCAGCAATGGCAGCTGATATTTCATGCACAACCAGACACCCTTGACGTTGACGCCCATGATCGCGTCGAACTCATCCAGCGTACCGTCGGCCAGCTTGCCCTTCTCGATTTCGATGCCAGCGTTGTTGAACGCGTAATCGAGGCGACCGTACGCGGCGATGACTTCGTCCATGAGATCTCGCACATCGCTTTCCAACGTCACGTCGCAACGCACGAACACAGCCTCGCCACCCGCCTCGCGAATCAACTGCACCGTGCCCTCGCCGCCCGCAACGTCCAGGTCGGCGACGACTACTTTGAGGTGCTGCGCCGCGAACGCCTGGGCCGTGGCGCGGCCAATGCCCGCCGCGCCGCCCGTCACCACGGCGACCTGTCCGGAAAACGTCATGCTCATGATCCTGCCTCGAAGAATTACTGACGCTGCGATTTAGCCACCGACCGCAACGGCACGGCAGCACTATCCAATCGCCGGTTGGCTCTGCATGAACGCCAGTGATAACACCACCCAGGGCATCATCACCGTTTTGGATCAACCCGCATTCGCTGGATAGGCAAACCTTGCGGTGAACGCATCAAGGGTCTATCAACAAAGCTCCATTCATCTTGAGTGCCTGTCATGACCGCCCAGATCAACCGCCAGTTCCTGCTCGCCAAACGCCCGGTGGGCGCCGCGACCCGCGAGACGTTCACTTATCAACAAGTCCCGGTTGGCGAACCGGCAGCGGGCCAGATACTGGTCAAGAATGAATACCTGTCCCTGGACCCGGCCATGCGTGGCTGGATGAACGAGGGCAAGTCCTATATCCCACCGGTGGGCATCGGCGAAGTCATGCGGGCATTGGGGGTCGGCCAGGTGGTTGCGTCGAATAACCCGGGATTTGCGGTGGGGGATTACGTCAACGGCGCCCTGGGCGTGCAGGATTACTTCCTCGGCGAACCGCGCGGTTTCTATAAAGTCGATCCGAAACTGGCGCCACTGCCCCGTTATTTGTCCGCGCTGGGCATGACTGGCATGACCGCTTATTTCGCCCTGCTGGATGTCGGCGCGCCGAAGGCCGGTGAAACCGTGGTGCTTTCTGGCGCCGCCGGCGCGGTAGGCAGCATCGCCGGGCAGATCGCCAAGATCAAAGGCTGCCGTGTGGTCGGCATTGCCGGCGGTGCCGACAAGTGCAAGTTCCTGATCGATGAGCTGGGCTTCGACGGTGCCATCGACTACAAGAGCGAAGACGTTCACGCCGGCCTCAAGCGCGAGTGCCCCAAAGGCGTGGATGTGTATTTCGATAACGTCGGCGGCGATATTCTCGATGCGGTGCTCAGCCGCCTGAACCTCAAGGCCCGCGTGGTGATCTGCGGCGCCATCAGTCAATACAACAACAAGGAAGCAGTGAAAGGCCCGGCAAACTACCTGTCGCTGTTGGTCAACCGTGCGCGGATGGAAGGTTTCGTGGTCATGGATTATGCCTCGCAGTTCGCCGCCGCCGGGCAGGAGATCGCCGGCTGGATGGCCAAGGGGCAGCTCAAGAGCAAGGAGGACATTGTCGAGGGGCTGGAAACCTTCCCCGAGACACTGACCAGATTGTTCAGTGGGGAAAATTTCGGGAAGTTGGTGTTGAAGGTCTGACGCGAAACATACGGTGAGACCCGATACCCAAGGCCTGACATAAAACAAATGTGGGAGCGAGCAAGCTCGCTCCCACAAGGTTTACAGCATCCTGGTCAGGCCAGTT
The DNA here is from genome assembly GCF_000802155.2 of Pseudomonas frederiksbergensis. Classification (GTDB taxonomy): domain Bacteria; phylum Pseudomonadota; class Gammaproteobacteria; order Pseudomonadales; family Pseudomonadaceae; genus Aquipseudomonas; species Aquipseudomonas frederiksbergensis_A. The sequence continues at coordinate 41,052 of NZ_JQGJ02000023.1, read as the reverse complement.
CAGCCACAACCGCAGCCAGCGCCTTGGCCGGATCGGCAGCCTGGCTGATCGGACGACCGATCACCAGGTAATCGGAACCTGCGTCCAAGGCCTGGCGCGGGGTCAGGATGCGCCGCTGGTCATCCTGCGCGCTGCCGGCCGGGCGAATCCCAGGTGTCACCAGTTGCAGCGACGGGTGGGCCGCTTTCAGGGCGCCGGCTTCCAGCGCCGAGCAGACCAGACCGTCCATCCCGGCCTTTTGCGCCAGCGCCGCCAGGCGCAGCACTTGTTCCTGGGGCTCGATGTCCAGGCCGATCCCTGCCAAGTCCTCACGCTCCATGCTGGTCAGCACGGTCACGCCGATCAGCAGCGGCTTCGGGCCACTGCGCTGGTCCAGCACTTCACGACAGGCAGCCATCATGCGCAGGCCACCGGAGCAATGCACATTGACCATCCACACGCCCATCTCCGCAGCAGCCTTGACGGCCATGGCGGTAGTGTTGGGAATGTCATGGAATTTCAGGTCGAGGAAAACCTCGAATCCCTTGTCACGCAACGTCCCTACGATTTCCGACGCACAGCTGGTGAACAGCTCCTTGCCGACCTTGACCCGGCAAAGCTTGGGGTCCAATTGGTCGGCCAGCTTCAGGGCGGCGTCACGGGTAGGAAAATCCAGGGCGACGATGATAGGCGTCTGGCAGGCGGACATGAGCGGGCTCTCAGGCAAGTCGAAATCGGCGCGCATTGTAGCGGAACCAGCGCCCGTGCGGGACCCAATGATCGGTAAATCGTCGATTGTCCTTTCGGCCATTTGTGTCAGGGCCGATACATTCATGACACGCACGCAACACGACGGGACGCTACCCTGCGCCGCCGCAACCGCTTCACGGCCCACCGTCCGAAGCTTATGCTCAAACCACGCCCTCGCCGCCTTCTATGCGGTTGGCAGCCCAACTGGCAGATGACGCCCCCATGCAGAACACCCCTGTTGCAAATGCTGGCGACCCAAGAGCGTCCGACGACGATAAGCGTTGGAGCACCCGCGCGCTGATCGTCGATGACGACGTACCGCTCCGCGAATTGCTGATCGGCTACCTGGCCCGCTTCAACATCCGCGCCAGTGGCGTAACCGATGGCGTGGCCATGCGCCAGGCAATGGAGGCCGAACATTTCGATGTGGTCGTCCTGGACCTGATGTTGCCAGGAGAAGACGGTTTGCAGCTGTGCCGCTGGTTGCGGGCCGAGTCGGACATTCCCATCCTGATGCTGACAGCGCGCTGCGAGCCCACCGACCGCATCATCGGCCTGGAACTGGGCGCAGATGACTACATGGCCAAACCCTTCGAGCCGAGGGAGCTTGTGGCGCGAATCCAGACCATCCTTCGCCGCGTGCGCGATGACCGCAGCGAGCAGCGGGCCAATATCCGTTTCGATAACTGGCGACTCAATAGCGTGCTGCGCCAGTTGGTCTCTGCCAATGGATTGGTGGTGCCTCTATCCAACGCCGAATTCCGTCTGCTGTGGGTGTTCATCGAGCGTCCGCGCCGAGTGCTCAGTCGTGAACAACTGCTGGACGCCGCCCGCGGTCGCTCGATCGAGGCGTTTGACCGCAGTATCGACCTGCTGGTCTCGCGCTTGCGCCAGAAACTGGGTGACGACCCCAAGGCCCCACAGCTGATCAAGACCGTGCGCGGTGAAGGCTACCTGTTCGATGCGCGGGATATCGGTTGATGCGCCTGCGCGTCGATTCCCTGTTCGGCCGCCTGTTCGGCATGCTGCTGGTGGCGATCGTGCTGGCGCACCTGTTGGCCTTTGCCTGGTTCTTTCATTACGACAAGCCGCCACCTCCCGGGCCGCCACCGGAATTCTCCCATCAAGCCGGAGGTTCCGCGCGCTCCGGCCCGCCACCGGGCACACGCCCATGGTTCGGCGGGCCTGTGGTGCCGCTGACATTTCAGTTTGTGTGCTTGATCGTTGCGGCTTGGTACGGCGCCAAGCTCCTGACCCGGCCGATCCAACGCCTGAGCGATGCCGCCGAACGGCTGAGCGAGGACCTCGATAGCCCACCACTCCAGGAAACGGGTCCGCGAGAGGCCCGCCAAGCCGCCCATACGTTCAACCTGATGCAACAACGGATCCGTGAACAGGTGCAGCAGCGCTCGCGCATGCTTGGCGCGGTCTCCCATGACCTGCGCACCCCGCTTGCGCGGCTCAAGCTGCGCCTGGAGCAGATCAACGACACCCGGTTGCAGGATCAGATGCGCCAAGACCTGGACGATATGATCGCCATGCTCGATGCCACGCTGACCTATCTGCATGAGCAACGCACCAGCGAGGCATGGCAATGGATGGACGTGCAGGCCCTGGTGGAGTCATTGAGCGAAAACGCCCAGGACCAAGGCGCCAATGTCCACGCCAGCGGCAACTGTGCGCCCTTGCAGGTGCAGCCGATGGCGCTGCGTTCCTGCATCAATAACCTCGTCGATAATGCCCTGCGCTACGCTGGCGACGCATCGATTGTCCTGGAAGACCAGCAGCACCAATTGCTGATCCGGGTGATTGACCATGGACCCGGCATCGCTGAAGACCAGCGCGAAGCGGTGTTCGAGCCATTCTTTCGCCTGGAGGGTTCGCGCAATCGCAACTCCGGTGGCGTCGGCCTGGGCATGACCATCGCCCGGGAGGCCGCCGAACGCCTGGGCGGACAATTGAGCCTGGAGCAAACCCCCGGAGGCGGATTGACTGCGGTGATTCGTTTGCCCCGCGTGGCCTGAACCGCTGCGTTACCGCGCCTGGCTCTTGCTCCAATCCGTCAGCAAACTGTACGCCACCGCCAGCAGGGTCGGGCCGATGAACAGCCCGATAAAGCCGAAGGCAATCAGTCCGCCGAACACCCCAAGCAACACGATCACCAGCGGCAGGTTTCCGCCACGGCTGATCAGGTAAGGCTTGAGCACGTTGTCCACGCCGCTGATGATGAACGTGCCCCAGATGCCGAGGAACACCGCCATCCCATACTCGCCCTTCCACGCCAGCCAGGCCGTGGCGGGGATCCAGACCAGCGGAGGCCCCATGGGAATCAGGCTGAGCAGGAAGGTGACGATGCCCAGCACCAGCGCCCCCGGCACTCCGGCGATCAGGAAGCCGATCAGCGCCAGCACGGCCTGGGCCGCGGCAGTACCGATCACGCCATTGACCACTCGCTGCACCGTGCCGGCGACCAACTCGACGTAGTACCCGGCACGGTCGCCGATCAGCCGCTCCAGCAGCCCTTGGACAAATGCTGCCAAGCGCGGGCCGTCCCGGTAGAAGAAGAACACGAACACGATGCTCAGTGTCAGCTCGAGGATCCCACCACCAATCTGCGCGCTACGCGCCAGCAACCAATTGCCGACACGCCCCAGGTACGGCTTGATGGAGACCATCATCGCCGCACCCTGCTGGTCGATGCTGTTCCAGAGGGTGACCAGCCGCCCGCCCACCAGCGGCACCCCGGCCAGCCAGTCGGGCGCTTCGGGCAGGCCATCGACCTGCACATCCCTGATGAACGCCGTGGCATCGCGCACATGATCGGCGAGGTTGAACCCCAGCCACACCAGCGGCACCGCCACCAGCAACATCCAGCCCACCGTCAGCAGGGCCGCGGCCAATGATTCACGACCGTTGACCCAACGGGTCAACAGGCGCATCAGTGGCCAACTGGCGAAAGCCAGCACCGCGCCCCAGAACAGCGCCGACCAGAACGGCGCCATCACCCAGAGGCTGGCGCCGAACAACACCAGGAGCAGGATTTGCACCAACAGTCGATCGTTATTGAGCATGGAAAGTCTCGAAAAATGAACAAGGCCGGGCTAACGACAGCAAACGCGTTTGCCCGTCAGCTTATCGCAACAGCTCAAGGCGCAAGCCCGCCGCGTCAGCGCCGGACGCCTCCATCCTGGCCGCCCGGACGCCCTGCCCGACCAGCGCCTGGCGCCACGCCTCGGCGTGTGGGCCGGCGATGCTGACCCGAAGGCCAGTGTCCAGGTTCAAGGCCCGGGACAGCAGGCGCGACCAGGCATCTTCCGGTTCTCCGGCAAGACGCGGCAAGTCCAGCACACCGGTGTCCTTGAGCTGGCGCAACAACGTGGCCGAGGTCGGCAGCACATCCCCCAACGGCGCGCTCGCTTCGAACTGCTCGACATGCAGGTAGGCCTTGCGGTTGCCACGGGTGATGGCATACAGCGCGATCAGCGTGTTGTCCGCCGGCGGCGCCAGGCGCAGCAACAGGTAGGCCTGGCCATTATCGGCGCCATAGAGCTTGGCATTGCCGAATACCTCGTTGGCCCACAGGCTGCTTTCGCCACAATCGCGGGCCTGGCACCAGAACAGTAGCCCGGCGCCCTGTTTCTGCAACGCTTCGCGGGCAGCGGTAAATGCCTGCGTGGCGGTATGTTCCGGCGGCAGTTCATAAGTCACCGAGGTGGCGTTGCCACGGGCATCCACCTGCCCGTCGAAACGCAGCTGGCCGCTGATCTTGCGGATCGACCCCATGGGGTAGATACGCTCCAGGTCGCTGGTTTGCCGATAATCGACGATCTGCGCGTCGGGCATGCGCGGCACGCTTTCCAGATCCTGGCTGCCCGGCACATCGGCAGCCAGCGATAACGGGCCGAAACTGGCCAGCGCCAGCAGGACGAATGAATGAATGGACAGTTTCATTGGATCGGCTTCGCCAGGGTCCGCGCGACGCAAAGGCGTTCGTCAATGCGCAGCAAGGCGAGTGGACAGGTATCAGTCATGGTTGGCTCCCTTTCAACCCGCCCAGCCTCGACACTTGTCCGGCGCAAGTCAAGAAACGCTGAAGAACCGATTGAAACAGTCTGCTACAAGCGCGGCACCGACCTCATCGTTCAGGTGCAGATGATGGCCGCCAGGTACCTGCTCATGACTGAAGGGTAGACGCTCCAGCAATTCCCGGTGTTGCCCCAGCATGCCCTCGGCCGCAACCACCAGATGGGCAGGACAGGCGACCCGCGCCACGAAAGCCATGGCCTGCTCGTCGGTCAGGCGCAGCGGGGACGGCAGGGTCAGGCGATTGTCGGTACGCCAGGTATAGCCTCCAGGCACCGGCATCAGGCCGCGCTGGGCCAGTAATTCGGCGGCTTCGCGACTGACCGCCACCAGCCCTTTCATTCGGGCCTCAATAGCGCGGTCGAGGGTCTTGTAGACCGGTTTGCTTTTTTGTTGCAGATCCAACTGCGCCTGCAGGGCCATGCCCATGCGCTCCGCCGCATTGTCGCCTTTGCCTGTAGGAGGAATCAGCCCATCGATCAGGCCCAAGTGTGTGATCCGCTCCGGCAAGGCACCGGCCAGCACCAACGAGACAATGGCGCCCATGGAATGCCCCAACAGGGCAAAACGCTGCAGGCCCAACTGTTCGGCGACTTGCAGCACATCGTGGGCATAGTCCCACAAGGCATAGCCGGCGCCAGGTGGACGGTGCCCGGAATGACCATGGCCGGCCATGTCCAGGGCGATCACCCGCACGCCGTGCAACCGGGGCGCCAGCCGGGCGAAACTGTTGGCGTTGTCCAGCCAGCCATGCAGGGCAATCACTGGCCGGCCATCTTCCGGCCCGAACAGATGGGCCGCCAGCTCGATATGAGGCAGGCTCAGGCGGACTTCTTCAACGACGCTCATGGGCGGCGCCCTTCCCAGCGCTGGAAAAGGTCCTTGAGCAGATTGGCAGTGTCTTGCGGACGCTCCAGAGGAAACATGTGGCCGCCAGGCATGCTCAGCGACTCGCCAAAGGGCATACGGCCCACCGACCGGGCGTGATGACGCATCACCACTCGGCTCTGCCGCCCCCGTACCACCGCCAGCGGTACTTCGAGTTTTCGAGCCTTTCCGGGGCTGGTATGCGGCACACCTCGGTAGATGCTGATTTCCGTCGCCGGGTCGAAGCGCAGCCGCAACCGATCACCCACCGGTTGCAAGCCATGTTGCAGGTACGCTTCGAAGCACTCCGGGTCGAAACCGCGAAAAAGCGTCTTGCCGGCGAAATAAGCCCGGGCCGACTCCAGGTCACTGAACTCCTCCCGCCGCCCCAGGGTCCGCCCCGCCGGCGTCAGGCGATCAATGAAGCCCAGGCGTTTGGCGGCCAGGATCAGCCAACGGTCCACCCGGGTCAGCACTGGAGAATCGAGCATGACCACGCCCCGATACAACTGAGGGCTGCGCAACGCCGCGTGCAGATGCAGCACACCCCCCAAGGAATGACCCACACCCCACACCGGTTCCGGTTGCTGCTCCAGATGATGAATCAGCTCGTCCACCAAGTTGTTCCAGTTGTCATCGACCGGGAATCGAGGGTCATGGCCATGCAACTCAAGGTGCGCAACCTCGTACTGCGGCGCCAGGGCGGCGAACAGCTTGCCGTACGTAGCCGAAGGGAAACCGTTGGCGTGAGCGAAAAACACCTGTTGCGACATAGTGACCGATCCATTGCGAGAACTGCGACCGATTGTCCGCAGAACCCGATGGCGCAGCAATGACCGTAACTGACAGGAATGATGACCGCCGGGGTTGGGATATGGAGTCCTGCCCTCGCCACAACGGACTGCTCCAGCCCGGCAGACATTAACGCACTGGCGGCTGTTCTCCCAACGGCACCACCGCCATGGTCAGCCGCGATACGCAGTTGACTTTGCCGTCGTCATTGACCAGGCGGATGTCCCAGACCTGGGTGGTGCGGCCCAGGTGAATCGAGCGGGCCGTGGCCGTGACCCGTCCGCTGCGCACGCCACGCAGGTGGTTGGCGTTGATCTCCAGGCCCACGCAATAGAATTTGCTGGTGTCCACGCACAGATAGGCAGCCATGGAACCCACTGTCTCGGCCAGCACCACCGAAGCGCCGCCGTGCAGCAGGCCGAACGGCTGGTGGGTGCGGTGATCAACGACCATGCTCGCGGTCAGGGATTCGTCGTCGAAGGCTTCGAAACGGATATCCAGCACTTCGCTGATGGTGTTTTTACCGGCGGCGTTCAGTTGTTCGATATTCGGGATAGTGCGCCACAGACTCATCGTTGCCTTCCTATGTGATTTTCTTGTTTTGTTCAACCGGCCACCGGCTGCTCAGGGATGCCTGAGTTCCTTGAGCTTCATCGCACCGGCAAGCAGCAGGTCGCCTTCCAGCTCGGCCAAGCCCGCCGTCGACACTTGTTCAGGTTGCTGCAAATGACCGTGCTGCAAAAAACCCAGCAGGCTGCCCACCAATGGGTTATGGCTGACCAGCAGTACATTGTCCTGATGGTCCAGGTGTTTCAACACGTCAGCCGGTCGGGTTTCCGGCGTCAACCAGTCTACGGTGATCAATTCGGGCTCGAATCCGAGGGCCTCGCGCATCAACTGCGCGGTCTGCTGGGCGCGCACATAAGGGCTGGCATAAATGGCCTGCAATGGCTCGCCCATCAGCCGACCGGCGCTGAGCAACACTTCCTCACGACCACGGACCGTCAACACCCGCTCCGGATCGGGACGGGCCCCGTGCGGCTCGGCCTCGCCATGACGCAATACCCACAGTTTCATAGCTTCGGCTCCTCATCCCGGACCGGATGCGGAGCCGGCGCCACTGCGTGGGGCGCTTCGCCTTCCGGTGTACGTGGGGTCGGCCAGTCGGCGAATGGCCAAGGTTTCTGGTCGCTGTGGAAGGTGCCGAAACGGCCGATCTGCGCCAGGAACTGGCTCAGGCTGTCGCCGAAATTCATCAGGCTGGCGCTGGGTGCGCCGTAGATCAGCCGGTAAATCAGTTGCACCAGCACCACGGCGCCGAGAATGAATTGCGCCACCTGCCAGACCAACAGGTAAATCACCATCCATAGCACGCGCAGCAGGATGGATTCGTATTGGGGCTGCCCTTTCGGATCGTTCATGGTTCGCTCCTGCTTGCGGTAAAAAGAGGCTCAGTTGAAACCACTGGTGGAAATAAAGTCGACGTCAGTCTTGGGTTCGCCACGCATCAACAGTTCAATCACCTGTTCCAGCGTGCGCCCTTCGAACAGGATCGCATGCAGACCGGCGACCAGCGGCATGTACACGCCGGCCTCCTGGGATTTGGCCTTGAGTACCTTGAGCGTGTTGACCCCTTCGGCCACTTCCCCCAGGCGCGACACGGCCTCGTCCAGGCTCAGGCCCTGGCCGAGGGCAAACCCCACCTGGTAGTTGCGGCTCTTGGGCGAGGAACAGGTGACGATCAGGTCACCGACCCCGGCCAGCCCGAGAAAGGTCATCGGATTGGCGCCCTGGCTGACCGCGAAACGGGTCATTTCCGCCAGTGCCCGGGTGATCAGCATGCTCTTGGTGTTCTCGCCCATGCCCAGCGCGACCGCCATGCCGGCAATGATCGCGTAGACGTTCTTCAGCGCCCCGCCCAGTTCCACGCCGAAACGATCGGCGCTGGCATAGACGCGGAATGTGCGGCCATGCAGTGCAGCCTGGACGCACTGGCACAACGCTTCATCTTCGCTGGCCACCACGGTTGCCGTCAGGGCATGTTCGGCAATCTCGCGCGCCAGGTTCGGCCCGGAGATCACGCCGATTCGCGCCTTGGGGGCGATCTCTTCGAGGATCTCGCTCATCAGTTTGAAGGTCTGCGCCTCGATGCCCTTGGTCAGGCTCACCAGCATTTTGCCGCTCAAGCTTTCGGCATGGGGGGCCAGCACCGAACGCAGGGCGCTGGAGGGCAAGGCGACGAAAAACAGGTCGCTGCCTTGGAGCGTGACCTGTAGATCGGTAACCGGTTCGACTTCTGGCCGGATCTTGATGCCTTTGAGGTAACGCGGATTCTCCCGGTTGACCCGGATGGCCTCGGCCTGCTCCGGGTCACGCATCCATTGGCGCACCGCGTGACCATTCTCCGCCAGCAGGTTAGCCACGGCGGTGCCGAAACTCCCGCCTCCCAGGACCGCAATCGGGCGCTGTTCAGTCATATGCAATCCGCTCTTCCATACCAAGTGGCAATGCCGGGCATTATACGGAGCAGCCGGAGCGCGACCAGCCCCGTCCGCAATTACCCATCGCTGTAGGAAGCTGACCACCAATCCCTAGGAAAATGCTGTCAACGTGAATGGAAAAGTCGTTCGGCTCGGTTAACATGCCCGCCATCCTTCTTCTTATCCAAAGGCTGTGCCGTGTCCGTTGGCCCCTCCCGTCCAGGTTCATCCCTGTTATTGGCGCTGATCATCAGCCCGCCAGCGGTGGCCGACGACCTGTTTGTGGATAACCAGCCCCTCCCCCAGGTTCTGACCGCCACGCGCCTGAAACAGTCGCCGGCGGCGGTACCGGGCAGCATGACCGTGCTCGACAGCGAATTAATCAAGGGCAGCGGTGCCCGGGACATCAGCGAACTGTTGCGCCTGGTGCCCGGCATGATGGTCGGCAACCTCAGCGGCAACCAGGCCACGGTCAACTACCACGGCACCAGCGCCAGCGAAGCGCGGCGCATGCAAGTGCTGATCGACGGCCGTTCGGTGTACCGCTCCGGCCTGGCGACGGTGGATTGGAGCGATATACCGGTCGCCATGGAAGACATCGAGCGGATCGAGGTCTTTCGCGGGCCCAACACCGTCAGCTACGGCGCCAACGCCCTGATGGCCGTCGTCAATATCATCACCCGCGCTCCCGCCGACAGCCACGGCACCCGCTTCAAGATGACCCGGGGCCAGAACGGCATCAACGACTGGTACGCCAGCCAAGGCAGTGGCTGGGAAAACGGTGACATGCGACTTTCGCTGTCCGGCCAGGAAGACGACGGCTTCGACAGCGATCGCAACGGCGTCGACTACCGCGACAGCCGGCGCCTGAACCGCTTCAACCTGTCAGTCAGCCAAACCCTGGACGAATACCAGAGCATCGATTGGCAATTGAACGCCAAGGAGGGAACCAATCAGCGGCCCTACACCTATCGCCCAGTATTCGCCGGGATTACCGCGGCTGGTGATAACTCCGACGTCACTGCCAAGGACTACGCCGGTTCGCTGCGCTGGAACCTCGACCTGTCCCCCAATCACAGCCTCTACGTACAGGGTTCGATGCAACACTGGGATCGCCAGCAGACCTGGCGCGCCTGCGATGCCGAGGTGTCCTTCAGCCCGCAGTTGACCGACCTATGGCAGCTCAACCCCAACTATGCCGAGAAACTGGCGCGCAACATTCCGAGTTTCCTGGGCACGGGGGCGCCCGCCGGCACCGCCGAGGAACAGGCGCTGGCCAATCAAGTGCTCGATCAATGGCGCAACGGCGCTTCCCGCACGCTGTGCGGCGACATCGACCAGAGCGCCCGGGAGTCGCGCTATGACCTGGAAATCCAGGACACCCTCAGCCTGTCCGACAGCCTGCGGCTGGTCACCGGGGCGAATTATCGCTACGACCGGGCCGACTCGGAGACCTACTTCAACGGCACGCTGGATGACACCACCTACCGATTGTTCGGCCAGCTCGAATGGCGAGCCAGCGAACATTGGTTGCTGCAGGGTGGCGCGATGTTCGAGGACACGCGCCTGACGGGCAGCTCGCTGACCCCAAGGATGGCGATCAACTACCTGATTACCCCGCGACACGGCCTAAGGGCCGTCTACTCCGAGGCGGTGCGCTCGCCGGACATGTTCGAGAACAACGTCAATTGGAGCTATCAGGTCACCAACCTGCGGCCCACCGCCTTCGGCCAGGACAGCGCCCGTTATTTCGTGCGCACGCGCGGCCCGGGGAACCTGGACCAAGAACACATGCGCTCGCGGGAACTGGGCTACAACGGTTACTTCCTGGATTGGGGCCTGGCGGTGGACGTGAAGCTGTTCCATGACGAAATCACCGGCATGATCAGCGAACCGTTGCGCAACAACCAGTACATCGCCAGCAACAGCAACGAATCGCAATTCAGCGGCGCCGAGACCCAACTCGACTGGCGGGTGACCCAAGCCGATCGGCTGCGCCTGACCTACGCCTATGTCGATGCGCAGGCCAGCAATCCCCTCGACGAACAATTGACCGCACGCAACAGCGGTTCGGCCGGCTGGCTGCGCGACTGGGGCCGGGGCTGGAACAGCGCGGTCTTCTATTACGCCGCCGACGCCCTCAATGGCTATCGCTACGAACGGGTCGATACCCGTCTCGCCCGGCGCATCCCCCTGGGCAAGGCCAGCCTGGAACTGGCAGGCACCCTGCAACAGCGCCTCGATGATCAGCCAACCACGTTCGCCGACAACCGCTACGACTCCCGCCATGTCGTGTATTTCAGCGCGGAGTTGTCCTTCTAGATGGCCCGGGGCCAACCTTGCACGACGCCCTTTCGTGGCGGCCTGTGGTGGTTGCCGTGCCTGGTATTTGCCAGCCTGCTGGTCACGCTCGAGGCCCGCGCCGCTGAGATCCTGTTGACTGGCGCCCAGGACGGCGCCGGCGTGCAGTCATTTACCCAGGCCTTGCAGGCCCGGCGTCCCCAGGATCGCGTGCGATTCGCTCCCTTGGCCAACCTGCCGGCGCCGGATCGGTTGCCTGACGATGTGCGCCTGATCCTGCTCGACCCACCGAGCCTCGATTGGCGCCTGCAAACGCCTCGCGGACCGGCCACCCTGGTGCTGCGCATCAGTCGCCAGCAGGCCCGGGAACGCCTGGGCGATGGGGTACCCGGCCACCTGAGCCTGCTCTGGAGCGATCCGCCGATGGGCCGGCAATTGCGCCTTATTCGTCAAGTCCTGCCACAAGTGCGACGGGTCGGCGTGCTGTACGACAGGCACAGCGAGTTCCTGCTCAAGGACCTTCAGCAGGCCGCGCTGCCGCTGGGCCTGGAGATCGTCAGCGAACGCTGGGACGACACCAACGACAGCCGCCCGCTGCAGAACCTGCTGGGCCAGAGCGATGTCTTGCTGGGCCTGGACGACCCCGACCTTTATAACCCCAAGACCGTGAAGAACCTGCTGCTCAGCAGCTACGCCCGGCAACGCGCGCTGATAGGGCCGAGCGCCGCCTTCGTCAAGGCCGGCAGCCTGGCCAGTACCTACAGCGACCAGGAAGACTGGCTGGCGATACTCGACGAACTGCTGGACCGCCCCGCTTCCACCTGGCCGCGCAGCCTGTACCCGCCCCGCTTCAAAGTCTTGAGCAATCAACAGGTCGCCCGCTCGCTGGGGATCGAACCGATTGACGCCGAATCCGTCGCTGCGCAGTTGGCAGAAGGAGAACACCGCCCATGACCTTGCGTCGCCGTTGGGATATCAATACCCGCACCCAACTCGTAGCCCTTGGCCCGGCACTCCTGCTGACGGTGCTGTTGATCAGCTTTTTTACCTTCGTGCGAATCCAGGACCTGCGCCAGGAACTCAACCACACCGGGCAACTGATCGCCAATCAGCTGGCTCCGGCTGCGGAGTACGGTGTCATCTCGGGCAACAACGACGTACTGGAGAGCCTGCTCACGGCCACGCTCGCCACCCCTCACGTGCGTTTCCTGGAAGTCCAGGACCGCACTGAGCGGGTCCTGGTGTATGTCGAGCAACCGTCGCAAACCCACAATCATTCCCAGCAGGTCGAAGTATTCCAGGCCCCGGTTCGCCTGCAGCGCATTACCCTGAACAATGACTTCCTGCAGGGCAACACCCCGTCCACCGAGGCGCCAGGCGAGGATTACCTGGGCCGCGTCATTGTCGGCATGTCCAACGACGCCTTCAGCCAACGGCAGCAGGAGATCCTGCTCAAGGCCGCGGTCCTGGCCCTGTTTGCGCTGCTGTTCACGTTCCTGGTGGCGCGCCGCCTGGCAGCGAGCCTGTCGCAGCCGATTCGCGACATCGGTCATGCGGTCAAGGCTATCCAACAGGGCGACTACAGCATGCCCTTGCCCATTGTCGACGACGGTGAGTTGGGCGCCCTGTCGCGCCATATCAACAACTTGGCCGCGGGCCTCGAACAAGCAAGCCGCGAACAACACCAGGCCATGGCGCAATTGATCAAGACCCGGGAGGAAGCGGAAAAGGCCAACAGCGCCAAGTCGGAATTCCTGGCGATGATGAGCCACGAGCTGCGCACGCCCATGAATGGCGTGCTGGGCATGCTGCAATTGCTGGAAACCACCCACATGACCGATGAGCAGCACGAATACACCGCGCTGGCATCGGAATCCACCGAGCACCTGTTGAAGGTCATCAACGACATTCTCGACTTCTCGCGCATCGAACGCTCTGCACTTGAGCTGGAACATATCCCGTTCAACCTGGCCGAGCTGGTGGGCAATTGCGCCCAGTCGTTCCAGCACAGCGCCGCGCAGCGCAAGCTGGGCCTGGACCTGCTGGTCCCCGCCGACATGAAGCCGCTGCAGGTACAAGGCGACCCGACGCGGATCCGGCAGATCCTCGTCAACCTGATCGGCAATGCGCTGAAATTCACCGACCAGGGGCGCGTTACCGTGCAGTGCCAATGGCAAGCCCTGGATCACGAACTGCTGTGGTTCACCTGCACGGTGCGCGACAGCGGCATCGGCATTCCGGCCGAAAGCCTGGAGCGCATGTTCGATGCCTTCCAGCAAGCCGACAGTTCGATTTCGAGGCGCTACGGCGGCACCGGCCTGGGCTTGCCCATTGCCCGCACCCTGGCCGAACGCATGGGTGGCACGCTCAGAGCGCAGAGCCAGGAGGGCCAGGGCTCCGTGTTTACCCTGGAAATTCCGTTGGCCCTGTCGCGCCAGGCCCCCGCGCCGCTGACCCCACGCCTGCCGGGAGGAACTGGCGATGGAGAAGGCCGTAACGTCTTGTTGGTGGAGGACAATCCGGTGAACCAGACGGTGATCGAAGCGATGCTGCGCAGCCTCGGCTTCAAGGTCAGCGTCGCCACCGATGGCGCCCAGGCCGTACGCAGCGCCGAGAGCCTGATTTTCGAAGCGATCCTGATGGATTGCCGGTTACCGGTGATCGATGGTTACGAAGCCACGCGGCAAATCCGTCAATTGCCCGGCTGCACCGAGGTGCCCATCATTGCCCTGACCGCCAACGCCCTGCAGGGTGACCGCGAAGCCTGCCTGGCAGCAGGCATGAACGATTACCTGGCCAAACCCTTCAAACGAATTGACTTGCAGCAGATTCTGCAGCGCTGGGTGGGGTAAATGCAGTCCCTTGGACCATCTGCGACTGGCGTGAAAGTCGAAAGTGCGGCAGTCTTAAGCACCCGGCCACGCCTCGATCGGGGAAGGAATAACTATTTCAGTGCACAGGTGTACATCGATTTTCCCGTGTGCTGTGACTTTCACTACAACGCAATAGTCTATGAGTAGGCTGCCGACTCGAGGCGTGAACGCTTCGATCGGCCGGGAAGATTTGCCCCACCCTGCCGCATGGGACTATTGAGGAGCTCGCATGACCAAACAAAACGCCTTTACTCGGGAAGATCTGCTGCGCTGCAGTCGCGGTGAGCTGTTCGGCCCAGGTAACGCGCAACTGCCCGCCCCGAACATGCTGATGGTGGATCGCATCACCCATATCAGCGACGAGGGTGGCAAGTACGGCAAAGGTGAATTGGTCGCCGAGCTGGATATCACTCCGGACCTGTGGTTTTTCGCCTGCCATTTCGAAGGCGATCCGGTAATGCCGGGCTGCCTGGGCCTGGACGCCATGTGGCAGCTGGTCGGTTTCTTCCTCGGCTGGCAAGGCCTGCCGGGTCGCGGTCGCGCCCTGGGTTCGGGCGAAGTGAAGTTCTTCGGTCAGGTCCTGCCGACCGCAAAGAAGATCACCTATAACATCCATATCAAACGCGTCCTCAAGGGCAAGCTGAACATGGCCATCGCCGATGGTTCGGTGGCTGTCGACGGTCGCGAGATCTACACCGCCGAAGGCCTTCGGGTCGGCGTTTTCACCTCCACTGACAACTTCTAAGGGTTATCCGCATGCGCCGCGTCGTTATCACTGGTCTGGGCATCGTTTCGTGCCTGGGCAATGACAAAGAGACCGTCTCCGCTAACCTGCGTGCAAGTCGCCCTGGCATCCGGTACAACCCGGAATATGCCGAAATGGGTCTGCGTAGCCAGGTTTCCGGCTCCATTGACCTCAACCTCGAAGAGCTGATCGATCGCAAGATCTACCGTTTCGTCGGCCACGCGGCGGCTTATGCCTACCTGGCCATGAAGGACGCCATCGCTGATTCCGGCTTGACCGACGAACAGGTGTCCAACGTGCGCACCGGCCTGATCGCCGGTTCCGGCGGCGCGTCGACCCTGAACCAGATGGAAGCGCTGGACATCCTGCGCGAGAAAGGCGTCAAGCGCGTTGGTCCTTACCGCGTCACGCGGACCATGGGCAGCACCGTTTCGGCCTGCCTGGCCACGCCATTCAAAATCAAGGGCCTGAACTACTCGATCTCCTCCGCTTGCGCCACCAGTGCCCACTGCATTGGCAACGCTGTCGAGCAGATCCAGATGGGCAAGCAGGACATCGTCTTCGCCGGTGGCGGTGAAGAAGAGCACTGGAGCCAGTCGTTCCTGTTCGACGCAATGGGCGCCCTCTCCAGCAAACGCAACGACACCCCGCAAACCGCTTCCCGTGCCTACGACGCCGACCGTGACGGTTTCGTCATCGCTGGCGGTGGCGGCATGGTCGTGGTCGAAGAGCTGGAACACGCCCTGGCCCGTGGCGCGAAGATCTACGCGGAAATCGTCGGCTACGGCGCCACTTCCGACGGCTACGACATGGTTGCGCCAAGCGGCGAAGGTGCCGTGCGCTGCATGCAGATGGCCATGTCCACCGTCGACACACCTATCGACTACCTGAACACCCACGGCACCTCGACCCCGGTCGGCGACGTTGCGGAAATGAAAGGCGTGCGTGAAGTGTTCGGTGACAAGGCTCCGGCCATCAGTTCCACCAAGAGCCTGTCGGGTCACTCCCTGGGCGCCGCCGGCGTTCACGAAGCGATCTACTGCATGCTGATGATGGAAGGCAACTTCATGGCCGGTTCGGCCAACATCGACGAGCTGGATCCGGAAGTGGCCGACCTGCCGATCCTGACCAAGACTCGTGAAAACGCCACCATCAATACTGTAATGAGCAACAGCTTCGGCTTCGGTGGCACCAACGCCACCCTGGTGATGAAGCGCTGGCAGGGCAAGTAAGCCCCGCCGCTACGCCGCACAGAAAAACGCCCCGACTGGTTCGGGGCGTTTTTTTGCCTGGCAAATATGCCTGGGTTCTTTGTGGGGACGGTTTTGCTCGCCCCCACATGAGACCTACAGTGGGTGGAATTCAGCGCACGACAAACCGCTGCTGCGTCAACAACCGATCCCCCTGGAACACCATGAACCGCCACTCCCCCGGCACCACTTCGTGGCTTTCGGTGAATTCGTAGGCCATGACATCCTGAGGCGCACCGGGTACCAATTTCTGAATGACTTCGAACTTGTCGTGGCGCACGCCGTCGGGGGTGCGGATACCGGGGGTGAAGTACAACAGGGTCAACGGCTGGTCATCCGCGACCTTGCCCGCCAACTGGTAGCGCATGCCGAACTTGGTGCCCAGCTTGGCCGGAACACTTTCGGTCTGGCGGATCTGCTCATTGCTGCGACGCAGGACCCGCTCGCCCGATTGCAGCTCGGCTTGGGGCCCTTCAAAGACACCGTACTCCACTGGGCCTTCGACACGAACTTCCGCCTGGGCCAGGCCGCAGGTCAACAACAGCGCGAGCAGTGCGCTTGGACGGGTGAGGTGCATGGTGCGCTCCTTGATTGAGATGAGCGCGAGGGTATGACGCGGGGGTGACAGGCTGATGACAAAGCCAAGTTCATGCAGATCGCTTCTGTGGCGAGGGGCAATCTCAACGCGGGACTGAACGGGGCAACACTGCCAGGAAGTTATCCCGCGCCACTTTCCTCGCCACGTCTTCCGGCAACGCATCGAGGAACGGATCGAAGCTGCGCAATTCCTTACCCAATTTGTTGAATCGTCCTACCACGTCCGACCCCACCATGAAGCGCTCCGGGAAGCGCTCCACCAGCTTTAGCCACTCATCCCGGGGCTTGCCGGTCTCATCCAGCAAATACGGCGTGAGCATGCTCCAGGACAGGTCGATGAAAAGATTGGGATAAGACTCAAGCATCCGCGTCAGGGTAGGCAGCAGGAAGGGCAACTGTGTCTGGTGTCGGTGAATCTCCATGCTCGTGCCTGCATGGGCCCAGATGAACCGCGTGTGTGGATGATTGCGTAACGGTTCTTCGATTTCTGCCAGGTACAGCGGATTTCTTTCGCGCTTGGAGGTGATGTTGGAATGCAGCATTACCGGCAGATCGTTCTCCGCCGCCAGGTGATAGATGCGCGTCATGGCCTCGTTGTTGGCCCGCGGCGTGTCGCCGGAGGTCAGCGCCGTCAGGTCGTCATGACGCGTGAATACTTCGCCGATGCCTTGCCACAGCCCCGGATAGAGATCGAGCATGCGCTGGATATGCGCATCGGAGTTCTTGTCGTTGGGGTTGAAGCCCGACAGGAAGGGATGGAAGTGCTGGCGTTGCTCGGCGGGGAGCTTGGATACCGCCGCCGCAACGATCACATCGGTGGCGCTGTACCAATAGGCATCCGCATCATCACCGGCGTAATAACGCGGGCGCTTGGGTTCGTCTTCATGCCATTTCTTCGCCACCGGCACGCCGGAAATCATGACGTGCTCGATGCGATTGTCCGCCATTGCCTTGAGGAGCTTGGGCATGCCGGCGCTTTCCTGGAAGAAATCGACGTAATGCAGGTGCGCGTCACTGTAGGCATATTCGCGAGCCACGGCGGCGCTGCCGGTAACGGCCAGCAAACAGGCGAGCATCAAACGGATCAAGGGCACGGGGATTCTCCAAAGGCCATGAGCAGCATAGACCCCCGCCGTCCCGCCTGGGTTCAGCCTTGGCTGCCGTGCGTTGCAAGCTCGGTTATGCTCTGCGCATTCGTCGCTCAACCTGGAAGCCACCATGACCGCTCCCCTGATCGTTCGCCCCCGTGCAGAAGACGTGGAAGGCCAGCCGATTCTTCGACCACTGCCGTCCGCCAAATGCCGCAGCGTGGGACCTTTCGTGTTTTTCGATCACATGCTGCAGACGTCCTACGCGGCGGGTAAAGGCATGAACATTCGCCAGCATCCGCATATCGGCCTCTCCACCCTCACCTACCTGTTCGAAGGACAGATCCAGCACAAGGACAGCCTCGGCTCCGATCAGGTGGTAAACGCCGGAGACGTCAGCTGGATGACCGCTGGCAGCGCGATTGCCCATGTCGAGCGCACTCCACAAGCCTTGTTGGAGCGTGGATTTGTCATGCATGGGCTGCAAGTCTGGCTGGCTTCACCCCAATCCCAAGAAGAAGGCCCTGGGCACTATAGTCACCATCCGGCCAGCAGCCTCCCAGTCAGCGAGAACCTGGGCGTCAGCATTCGCATGATCGCCGGGTCAGGCTTTTGCCTCGAATCGCCGGTTCCGGTGCTGTCCTCTACGTTGTATGCCGAACTTCACCTGCAAACCGCGACGACGCTGCTGATTCCCACCGAGCATGCGGAGCGGGCCCTGTATGTGCTGAGCGGCGAGGCGCTATTGGATGGGGAGCCGGTAGAAACCCACTCCTTGGTGATATTACCGAGCGACGAGGAAATGACACTGTTCGCCGACAGCGATTGCCATGCCGTGCTGTTCGGCGGTGCACCCCTGGACGGGCCACGGCGGATGAACTGGAATTTTGTTTCCAGCGACCCGGCCCGGATAGACGAAGCCCGCCGGCGCTGGGCGGCCGGGGATTGGCCAACCGTGCCCGGGGAAAGCGAGCGGATCGAACTGCCCTAGTGGTACGCGCAACGTGGCGAGGGAGCTTGCTCCCTCGCCACGGGGTTATGCAAGACCATCAACCCTTGAACACTTCATCGAGCAAATTGTGCATCGCGCGGAACGCGCGCCCGGCGACCTTGGCGTTGTACATCATCTTGCCCGGCACGTTGGCCTGCGGGTCGGTAAAGGAATGCACCGCGCCACCGTAGCTCAGCAATTGCCAATCCACCCCAGCCGCGTTCATTTCATCTTCGAAGGCCGGCAGTTGCTCTTTCGGCACCAACGGGTCGGAGGCGCCGTGCATGACCAACACCGCGCCCTTGATGTACTGGGCGTCGGCCGGGTCAGGCGTATCCAGGGTGCCGTGGAACGAAATCGCAGCCTTGAGCGGTGCACCGGTGCGAGCCAGTTCCAGGGCACAGCAACCACCAAAACAGAAGCCGAACGTGGCCAGGTTTGAAACGTCAACCTGCGCTTCGCCCTGGCTTTGCAACTGCTCGAACGCAGCCTGCATGCGCTTGCGCAAGAGGGCCCGGTCATTCTTGAGCGGCATCATCGCCGCACCGGCCTCGTCGGCATTGGTTGGGCGCACCGTCTGCCCATACAAGTCGGCAATCAGCACCACGTAACCGTTCGCCGCCACCGACCGGGCGATTTCCTCGGCCCCCGCGCCTACCCCCATCCAATTCGGTGCCATCAGCAACCCCGGGCGCGGGCCTTGCTGATTTGTATCGAAGGCCAGGCGGCTTTCATAGGTTTGGCCATCGAGCTGGTACACCACCGAACGAACCGTAATCTGACTCATGATTGACTCCCCTTGGCGGAACAATGGAAATGAAAAAACCCGCCGAAGCGGGTTTTTCCTTCAACTTGATTAAGCTGACAGTTCAACCAACAGCTTGTTCAGGCGACGGACATAGGCCGCCGGGTCTTTCAAGCTGTCGCCGGCCGCCAGGGCCGCCTGGTCGAAGAGAATGTGCGACAAGTCGCCGAAACGCTCTTCGTTCTGCTCGCTGTCGAGCTTCTCGACCAGCGGGTGGGCAGGGTTGAATTCGAAGATCGGCTTGGAGTCCGGGACTTTCTGACCGCTGGCTTCGAGGATCTGGCGCATTTGCAGGCCAAGGTCCTGCTCGCCGATGGCCAGGATCGCCGGGGAATCGGTCAAGCGATGCGAGACCCGCACTTCGCTGACGGCTTCGCCCAACGCAGTCTTGATCCGCTCGACCAGGCCTTCCTTGCTCTTGGCGACTTCTTCGGCGGCTTTCTTGTCTTCTTCCGAATCCAGGTTACCGAGGTCCAGGTCGCCACGGGCCACGTCGACGAAGCTCTTGCCGTCGAACTCGTTGAGGTAGCTCATCAGCCACTCGTCGATGCGATCCGTCAGCAACAGCACTTCGATGCCTTTCTTGCGGAAGACCTCCAGGTGCGGGCTGTTCTTGACCTGTGCATAAGTTTCGCCGGTCAGGTAGTAGATCTTGTCCTGGCCTTCCTTGGCGCGAGCCAGGTAGTCGGCCAGGCTGACGATTTGCTCGCCATCTTCGCCCTGGGTCGAGGCAAAACGCAGCAGGCCGGCGATCTTCTCTTTATTGGCGAAGTCTTCGGCCGGGCCTTCCTTCATGACCTGGCCAAAGTTCTTCCAGAAGCTCTTGTACTGCTCTGGCTCGTTCTTCGCCAGTTTTTCCAGCATGTCCAGCACGCGCTTGGTCAGTGCTGTCTTCATGGAATCGATGATCGGGTCTTTCTGCAGGATTTCCCGCGAAACGTTCAGCGACAGGTCGTTGGAATCCACCACACCCTTGATGAAGCGCAGGTACAGCGGCAGGAACGATTCGGCCTGGTCCATCACGAACACGCGCTGCACATACAACTTCAGGCCGCGTGGCGCTTCGCGCTGGTACAGGTCGAACGGCGCGCGGGCCGGCACGTACAGCAGCGAATTGTATTCCAGCTTGCCTTCGACCTTGTTATGGCTCCAGCTCAGCGGGTTTTCGTAATCATGGGCGATGTGCTTGTAGAACTCCTGGTATTCCTCGTCCTTCACCTCGGTGCGCGGACGGGTCCACAGGGCACTGGCGCGGTTGACGGTTTCCCATTCCACTTCAGGCTTTTCTTCACCTTCGGCAGCGGTGACTTCCTTCGGCAGCTCGATCGGCAGCGCGATGTGGTCGGAGTACTTCTTGATGATGTTGCGCAGGCGCCAGCCATCGGCGAACTCGTCTTCGCCGGACTTGAGGTGCAGGACAATGCGGGTACCGCGGTCAGCCTTGTCGACAGTGGCGACTTCAAACTCGCCCTCGCCCTTTGACGACCAGTGCACGCCTTCGCTCGCGGCGAGGCCGGCACGGCGGCTGAACACTTCGACCTGCTCGGCAACGATGAACGCCGAATAGAAACCGACGCCGAACTGACCGATCAGGTGGGAATCTTTCTTCTGGTCGCCGGACAGGTTCTTCATGAAATCGGCGGTGCCGGACTTGGCGATGGTGCCCAGGTGCGTGATCACCTCGTCGCGGCTCATGCCGATGCCGTTGTCTTCGAGGGTGACGGTCTTGGCGTCCTTGTCGAAGCTCACACGGATTTTCAGCTCGGCGCCGCCTTCCAGCAATTCTGGCTTGGACAGCGCTTCGAAACGTAATTTGTCGACAGCGTCGGAGGCGTTCGAAATCAGCTCGCGAAGGAAAATTTCCTTATTCGAATACAGCGAGTGAATCATCAGGTGCAGCAGTTGCTTCACCTCGGTCTGGAAGCCCAGGGTTTCCTTTTGAGTTTCCACGCTCATGGTCATCAAACTCCAAGTGGATGGTGGTGTCCGCCTCGCAGAGATTGGCGGCGGGATGTTCACAAGGTGGGGGCAACGACGATGATTTCAAGTGTCGGTCGGCCTGGAAGGGGCCGGTATCTTGAAATGGGCCCGGGCCGTTGCAATGGGTTCGGCTTCGGTTTCCTGCCAGGCGGTAATGGCCACGTTGGCCACGCGCCGCCCCTGGCGCCAGACCTGGCATTTGGCATAGGTGTCGCGAAACTGCCCGGCGCGCAGGTAATCCAGGGAAAAATCGATGATTTTCGGCACACCGGTCGCACGAGTGGCGATCAGCAAATGAACCGCAGCCGACAGCTCCATGAAACCGGCGATGACCCCACCGTGGATGGCGGGCAATAAAGGGTTACCAATGTTGTCCTTATTGGCCGGGAGGCGAAACAGCAGCTCATCGCCCTGGCGCGTGCATTCGACTCCGATGAGTTGCGCGTAGGGAATCGAGGCCAGCAGCATCGCGAAGTCGCCTTGCTCGCAGGCTTGGCGCAGGTGCTCTTCGGTCATATTGGTCATGGCTTTTGCGCGGCAGCCGTCAGGCCACTCCTCTTTATTCCCCGAGCGCCGTCACCCAGGCGCATGAACGTGCCCACCACATGGGCGATGGGGTGCTCGGGATCGTCCTGGTAGGCAAATCCCCGGCTGAAAATCACATCCGGCGTGACCCGATAACATTGGGCGAAGCCATAAATGGCCTTGTTGGGCATGGCAGCGTGCATGTAGTCGATGCGCAGGTCCAATGTCGGGCAGACTTCGAATTGCGGCAGCACACATAAGGTCGACATACCGCAGGCAGTATCCATCAACGAAGTCAGCGCTCCGCCATGGACAATTCCCGTCAGGGGATTGCCGACAATATGCGGACTAAAGGGCAGCTCCAGCGTGAGCCCTTCGCGACTGGCGCTGTGCAGTTTGATGCCCAGCACATGACAGTGCCTGAGCGCCGACAAGAAGCGGGCCGCACGCTCAAAAACGGGATCTTCAGCCATATTCGTAAATGCCCTGATGTGTGAAGGCGGCCGACAACAGTTGTGTGCAATAAAGTTCCGCTGGTTGCAAAGTTATATATCTAGCGCAAAAGAGGAACTTAACCAGAGGGTGCGTGCTCAAAAGGCCAGTAGTTATATCCATAAGGAGAAACACCCCATGCGTAAGACTTTTGCTATTGCCTTGATGTTGGCCGCCTCCCTCGGTCTCGCTGCCTGCGATAAAAAATCCGAGGACAAAGCTCAAGATGCCAACCAACACGCTGAGCAAGCTCAGCAAGACATGAACAAAGCACAGGATAAAGTGAACGACGCGGCGAAAGAAAACGCCGAAGCTGCCAAAGCTCAGTCTGAATCGAACAGTGCCGCCCAGCAGGAACAAGCGCCTGCTACCGCACCTAAAACCAACTGATACGGTTTTAGCGATAAAGGAAAACCCGCCTGGTGCGGGTTTTCTTTTGCATGCGATTCAACAAGCAGCGGCGCCGTCAGGCGGTTTCCTTGACGGTTTCAGGCGCTGGCGCCTCGGTAGGTGTATAGACCATGACGTCCAGCACGTCCGAATGAAATTCGCGCTGATACAACACAAACACCACGCCGGCACTCATCAACATGAATAACCAGGGGCTGACGAACCAGGCCAACATGGTCATTCCAAAGTAATAAGCACGCAGGCCGAAGTTGAACTGGTTGGCCGCCATGGAAATAACCCGCGCGGCCCGCGAAGCGAAGGCCTTGCGCTCCAGCTCGGACACGTGCCGCTCGCCAATCATCGGCGCCGATCCCACCAGGACGGCCGCAAAATTGTATTGGCGCATGCACCAACTGAACGTGAAGAACGCATAGACAAACACCAGCGCCAGGCACAGCAGCTTCACTTCCGCCATGCCTTGGGAGGCCTGTTGCACGAGTGGCAGGTCCGCCAGCAACGACACCGCCCGATCGGATGCTCCCAGCACCGTCAGGATACCGGCCAGGATGATCAGCGTGCTGGAGGCGAAAAACGAAGCATTGCGCTCCAGGTTGCCGATCACGCTGGCGTCGGCGATTCGGTTGTCACGCAGCAGCATGCGACGCATCCAGTCCTCACGGTACAAGTGCATCACGCTGGCCAGGCAGGCCGTGTCGCGGGCTTTCCAGGAGGCGTAACGGGTATAGCCGGCCCAGCAGACAATGAACCATACCGCGGCCAGGAGATGGATCAGGTTGGCTTGGATGAATGACATGCAATTCCCTGTGGCAGAAACAAAATCGGTGGCAATAGTATCAGCGAACCCTGGCGGAGAAAGCCTGCTGCGGCGGCGATCCGACGATTTCGGTATAACCGTCACTTCATTGTCGGCAGTTCCAACGCTTTCGCGAGCAGGCTCGCTTCCACAATCCACGGACATGCACTCAAGAAAAATGCCCCGTATCGACTGATACGGGGCATTTCGGTTCTTGCCGGTGGAGTTGCCTGTTGTCGCTTACGCCAACGCTTCGCTCCGCTTGCCCAGCAACCGATCACACACCACCGCGACCACCAGGGTCATGACCGAAGGCACCAGCCAGGCCAGGCCCTGTTCACTGAGCGGCAGGTGGGCCAGTTCCGTCGGCATCCAATCCGCCAACCCGGCGCCCTTGAGGGCATCGATCAAGCCGAACAGGAACGACACCAGCATGACCGGGCCGACGATGCGCCCTTGCTCATGCCAGAAATCCTTGCAGAAGCTCAGGGCCACCAGGGCAATGCACGGCGGGTAGATCGCGGTGAGGACCGGAATCGAGAAAGCGATCAACTTGGTCAGGCCCAGGTTGGACACCAGCAGCGAGAACGCCGCCAGGATCACCACCAAGGTCTTGTAGGACAACGGCAGGACGCGGCTGAAGTATTCGGCGCAAGCGCAGGTCAGGCCGACCGCAGTCACCAGGCACGCCAGGGAAATCAACACCGCTAGGAAACCGCTGCCCAGGCTGCCGAAGGTGTGCTGTACATAAGCGTGCAACACGGCGGCGCCATTGGTCGCGCCCGCCGCCACTTCGTGGCTCCCGGACCCCAGGCGGAACAGGCTGATGTAGACCAGCGCCAGGCCCACCCCGGCAATCAGCCCGGCGATGATGGCGTAACGGGTGATCAAGGCCGGCGACTCGACGCCACGGGAGCGGATGGCGTTGACGATGACGATGCCGAACACCAAGGCGCCAAGGGTATCCATGGTCAGGTAACCATTGATAAAGCCCTGGGAGAACGGCGCCGCCACGTACTCGGGTGTCGCCACGCCGATATTACCGGCTGGCAGGGCAAACGCAGCGATGCCCAATACGGCCAAGGCGATGATCTTCAACGGTGCGAGAAAGCGTCCCACGGTATCCAACAGGCGGCCCGGATAGAGCGAAATGAAGAACACCAGCAGGAAATACACCGCGCTGTAGAGAAACAGCGCCAGCGGGCTTTCGCCGGTCAGCGGCGCCAGGCCGACTTCGAACGACACGGTGGCGGTACGCGGCGTGGCGAACAGCGGACCGACAGCCAGATAGCACACCGCCGCCAGCAACCCGCCGGCGATTTTGCCGATGGGGCTGCTTAACGCATCCATCGCCCCGCCGACCTTGGCCAGCGCAACGACGGTAATCACTGGCAAGCCGACCGCGGTGACCAGGAAGCCCAGCGCCGCCATCCAGACATGAGGTCCGGACTGCAAACCGACGATAGGCGGGAAGATGATATTGCCGGCCCCGACGAACAGGGCAAATGTCATGAAACCAAGCGCCAGGATGTCCTGGCCTTTCAACACTTTCATTAAGGAAACCACACTACTGAATCGGAATTTAGAGAGGGATTTCCCTGAGGGGTGAGGGAAATGCTGCCGATCCGTATGGGATCGACCCGTTTAGCGCGTCGCTACCTTGTGGGCTGCGGTCGCAAAATTGGCCGCCAGACTAACGAATTTGGACGCAAAACGCACTGTTACAGGGCGAACTATCCGATACACGACGTTTCCGTGTCGCGTTTACATATCTATTTTTCCGGGTCGCTGTAGTTTGTGCAGGCCACAAAGGCAGGTCAGCATGCCCAAAGGCCAGAAACGACAAAGGCCCCCCGAAGGTGGCCTTTGTTGCTGGAACAAAAAAGTCAGCCGAAGCTTACTTCTTCATTTCCCAGCCTGTCAGCTCGGCCAGGGCCTTGCCGATGTCTGCCAGCGAACGCACGGTTTTCACGCCTGCGTCCTGCAGTGCAGCGAACTTCTCGTCTGCAGTGCCTTTGCCGCCAGAGATGATTGCGCCAGCATGGCCCATGCGCTTGCCCGGAGGAGCAGTCACACCTGCGATGTAGGAAACAACCGGCTTGGTCACGTTTGCCTTGATGTAGGCAGCGGCTTCTTCTTCAGCGGAACCGCCGATCTCACCGATCATGACGATCGCTTCGGTCTTCGGGTCTTCCTGGAACAGCTTCAGGATGTCGATGAAGTTGGAGCCTGGGATCGGGTCACCGCCGATGCCGACGCAAGTCGACTGGCCGAAACCGGCGTCAGTGGTCTGCTTGACGGCTTCGTAGGTCAGGGTGCCGGAACGGGAAACGATACCGACCTTGCCTGGCAAGTGAATGTGACCTGGCATGATGCCGATCTTGCATTCGCCTGGAGTGATCACGCCTGGGCAGTTAGGGCCGATCAGGGTGATACCCAGCTCGTCGCACTTGACCTTGGCTTCCAGCATGTCGATGGTCGGGATGCCTTCGGTGATGCAGACGATCAGCTTGATGCCGCCGAACGCTGCTTCAAGGATGGAGTCCTTGCAGAAAGGAGCCGGAACGTAGATCACGCTGGCGGTGGCGCCAGTGGCAGCTACAGCGTCTTTGACGGTGTTGAAGACAGGCAGGCCCAGGTGTTCGGTGCCGCCCTTGCCCGGCGTTACGCCGCCAACCATCTGGGTGCCGTACTCGATGGCTTGCTGGGTGTGGAAACTACCTTGCGAACCGGTAATGCCCTGGCAGATAACCTTGGTGTCTTTGTTGATCAGGACGCTCATTATTTGCCCTCCGCAGCTTTAACGACTTGTTGAGCAGCGTCGGTCAGGCTGGTAGCAGCGATGATGTTCAAACCGCTTTCTGCCAGTACTTTAGCGCCCAGCTCAGCGTTGTTGCCTTCGAGGCGAACAACAACCGGGATTTTCACGCCGACTTCTTTCACGGCGCCGATGATGCCTTCGGCAATCATGTCGCAGCGAACGATGCCGCCGAAGATGTTGACCAGTACTGCAGCGACGTTGGTGTCGGACAGAATGATCTTGAACGCTTCGGTAACACGTTCCTTGGTAGCACCACCGCCCACGTCGAGGAAGTTGGCTGGCTTGCCACCGTGCAGGTTGACGATGTCCATGGTACCCATGGCCAGGCCGGCACCGTTGACCATGCAGCCGATGTTGCCTTCCAGGGCTACATAGTTCAGTTCGAACTTGGCAGCGTGCGCTTCGCGCGGATCGTCTTGCGACGGATCGTGGAAAGTCTTCAGCTTAGGCTGACGGTACATGGCGTTGGCGTCGATGTTGATCTTGGCATCGAGGCAGTGCAGGTCGCCGTCGGCCTTGATCACCAGCGGGTTCACTTCCAGCAGCGCCAGGTCGTGGTCCTGGAACAGCTTGGCCAGGCCTACGAAGATCTTGGCGAACTGAGTGACCTGCTTGCCTTCCAGACCCAGCTGGAATGCCAGCTCGCGACCCTGGAATGGCTGTGCGCCAACCAGTGGATCGATGGTGGCCTTGAGGATTTTCTCAGGGGTGTCGTGAGCGATTTTCTCGATGTCCACGCCACCTTCGGTGGACGCCATGAACACGATACGACGGCTCGAACGGTCAACGACAGCGCCCAGGTACAGCTCTTTAGCGATATCAGTGCACGATTCAACCAGGATCTTGGTGACTGGCTGACCGTTGGCGTCGGTCTGGTAAGTCACCAGACGCTTGCCCAGCCACTGCTGTGCGAAGGCTTTGGCGTCTTCTTTGCTGCGAACCAGCTTGACGCCGCCCGCTTTACCGCGACCACCGGCGTGAACCTGGGCTTTGACAACCCATTCGCTGCCGCCGATTTTGTCGCAAGCTTCTGCTGCCGCTTCCGGGGTGTCTACAGCGTAGCCGGTGGATACTGGCAGGCCGTACTCAGCGAACAGCTGCTTACCCTGATACTCGTGAAGATTCATGCTTATTACCGTCTTCGTTAGGTACTGCGCATTCGGTGCTGCACCGTTGTGGTGCCGCACCACCTGTGACTGCTGCTTGCGTAGCGTTCCGGTCAACCGGGGCAGCTACGCAAGACTGCGTCCAGCGGACATTCCGCGGTGAGTCTTGCGCGCAAGGCTCACGACGGGCCGAACCGCCGTGGTTTCTTATTATCTCTTAACGCTTTTTGCGGTTGGCCACGTGGATGGCGCCGCCATTCACGGCCAGGGCCGCTTCGTGCAAGGCTTCGGACAGGGTCGGATGGGAGAAGACCATCATGCCCAGGTCTTCAGCGCTGGTGCCGAATTCCATACCGATCGCGCCTTGCTGTACCAGCTCGGCAGCGCTTGGGCCGATAACGTGAACGCCCAATACGCGATCCGTCTTGGCATCGGCGATGACTTTCACGAAACCACCGGTATCGTTGGCTGCCATGGCACGGCCGGAGGCTGCGAACGGGAAGGTGCCGACGTTAACTTCAACGCCTTCGGCTTTCAAGGCCTGCTCGGTTTTACCGACCCATGCGATTTCCGGGTGGGTGTAGATAACCGATGGGATCAGGTCGTAGTTCATCTGGGCCTTGTGGCCCTTGATGCGCTCGACGACCATGATGCCTTCTTCCGAAGCCTTGTGGGCCAGCATCATGCCGCGAACCACGTCACCGATGGCGAAGACGCCCGGTACGGCGGTAGCACAATGGTCATCGACCGCGATGAAACCGCGCTCGTCGATTTCAACGCCGCAATCGGCGGACAGCAGGTCGGTGGTCACTGGACGACGACCAACGGCTACGATCAGCTTGTCGAAGGTGATGGTCTGTTCGCCGTTGCTGTCGGTGTAGTTCACCACGACTTCTTCGCCGTTGACCTTGGAGCCGGTGACGCGAGCACCCAGCTTGATATCCAGGCCTTGCTTGGTCAGGGTTTTCAGCGCTTCCTTGGAGACCGCGGTATCGGCAGCCATCAGGAAGGTATCGAGGGCTTCGAGCACGGTCACTTCAGCACCGAGGCGCGACCATACAGAACCCAGTTCGAGGCCGATCACGCCGGCGCCGATCACGCCGAGGCGTTTTGGCACGGTCTGGAATTCCAGCGCGCCGGTGGAATCGACGATCACCTTCTGGTCGACTGGCGCCGGTGGAATGTCGATCGGACGCGAGCCTGGCGCCAGGATGACGTTTTCGGCTTCGATCACTTCAACCGAGCCGTCAGGCTTGGTCACTTCGACTTTCTTGCCCAGCAGCAGCTTGCCGTGGCCTTCGATGGAGGTCACGCCGTTGGCCTTGAACAGGGTGGCAACACCGCTGGTCAGGTTCTTGACGATACCGGCCTTGCGGCCAACCATCGCGGCGACGTCCATCTTCACTTCACCGGTAGAGATACCGTGAACGTTGAAGCTTTCTTTTGCTTCCTTGTATTTCCAGGAGCTGTCCAGCAACGCCTTGGATGGAATGCAACCGACGTTCAGGCAAGTACCGCCCAAGGCCAGTTTGCCTTCCTTGTCGGTGTATTTCTCGATGCAGGCAGTGGAGAGGCCCAGTTGCGCAGCCTTGATGGCCGCTACGTAGCCGCCAGGGCCCGCACCAATCACTACCACGTCGAATTTCTGAGTCATGAGTCATTCCTTTTCGAATCAAACCGGACGATCACTTGTGGTGACCGTCGAGGGACGAAACCGGTTGTTTCAGCAAGAGGCCGGTCGACAGACCGGCCCTCGCGGCGAAAATCAGATATCCAGCAGCAGACGAGCCGGATCTTCAAGCAGGTTCTTGATGGTGACCAGGAACGTCACGGCTTCTTTGCCGTCGATCAGGCGGTGATCGTAGGACAGAGCCAGGTACATCATCGGACGAATCACGACCTGACCGTTGATCGCCATCGGACGCTGCAGGATGTTGTGCATGCCCAGGATAGCCGCTTGTGGCGGGTTGACGATCGGGGTCGACATCATCGAACCGAATGTACCACCGTTGGTGATGGTGAACGTACCGCCGGTCATCTCTTCGATGGACAGCTTGCCGTCACGGGCCTTCTTGCCGAAGGTGGCGATGCCGCCTTCGATTTCGGCCAGGCTCATCAGTTCGGCGTTGCGCAGGACCGGAACCACCAGGCCACGGTCGCTGGAAACAGCAACACCGATGTCGGCGTAGCCGTGGTAGACGATGTCAGAACCGTCGATCGACGCGTTGACGGCCGGGAAGCGCTTCAGTGCTTCGGTGGCAGCCTTGACGAAGAACGACATGAAGCCCAGGCGTACGCCGTTGTGGGACTTCTCGAACAGGTCCTTGTACTTCGAACGCAGGGCCATGACTTCGGTCATGTCGACTTCGTTGAAAGTAGTCAGCATCGCCATGTTCGACTGGGCTTCAACCAGACGCTCGGCAACCTTGGCACGCAGGCGGGTCATCGGAACGCGTTTTTCAACGCGGTCACCGGCAGCGAATACTGGCGCGGAAGCGGCAGGCGCGGCTGGCTTGGCCGGTGCAGCGGCTGGAGCGGCTTTCTTGGCGGCAACGGCTGCCACCACGTCTTCCTTGGTCACACGACCGCCCTTGCCGGTCCCGGCAACGGAAGCGATGTTGATGCCGTTCTCTTCAGCCAGCTTGCGAGCAGCCGGTGCAGCGACTGGATCGTCTTCGCCCGAAGCAGCAGGCGCAGCGGCCTGGGCAGCAGCCGGTGCAGCGGCTGCTGGAGAGGCGGCGGCAGCGCCGCCCTCTTCGATCGAGCCCAGGACCTGGTTCGACAGAACGGTAGCGCCCTCTTCGGCAACGATTGCGCCCAGCACGCCGTCAGCTTCGGCCAACACTTCCAGCACGACCTTGTCGGTCTCGATGTCGACGATCAGGTCGTCACGCTTGACGGCCTCGCCTGGTTTCTTGTGCCAGGTGGCAACGGTGCCATCGGCAACCGATTCCGGGAATGACGGGGCTTTGATTTCGATAGCCATTATCTGTGGGTCCTTAAAATTCGGTTTCAGTCAGCGCGAAGGCGTTAAACAGTGAAGGCATCTTGCAGCAGTTTTTCCTGCTGCTCGGCGTGCATCGATGCATAACCACAAGCAGGTGCAGCCGAAGCGTCACGACCGGCATATTCAAGGCCCAGGGCCTTGTTATGGTTGCCAATGCTGCGACGCAGGTGATGCTGGCTGCTGTACCACGCGCCTTGGTTCATCGGTTCTTCCTGACACCACACCACGTGGGTGAGGTTGGTGTAAGGCGCGATGGCCTCCATCAGGTCCTCTTCCGGGAACGGATAAAGCTGCTCGATACGCACGATGGCGATGTCTTCGCGGCCTTCGGCACGACGTTTTTCCAGCAGGTCGTAGTAGACCTTGCCGCTGCACAGGATCAGGCGAGTCACCTTCGCCGCGTCCAGGGTATCGATTTCCGAAATGACGGTCTGGAACGAGCCTTCGGCCAGGTCTTCAAGCGTGGAGATTGCCAGCTTGTGACGCAGCAGCGACTTCGGTGTCAGCACGATCAGCGGCTTGCGCAGCGGACGGATGACCTGGCGACGCAGCAGGTGATAGATCTGCGCCGGAGTCGTCGGTACGCAAACCTGGACGTTGTGCTCGGCGCACAGCTGCAGGTAGCGTTCCAGACGTGCCGACGAGTGCTCCGGTCCCTGCCCTTCATAACCGTGTGGCAGCAACATGGTCAGGCCGCAGAGACGACCCCACTTGTGCTCGCCGCTGGTGATGAACTGGTCGACCACCACCTGGGCACCGTTGGCGAAGTCGCCGAACTGGGCTTCCCAGATCACCAGCGCATTCGGCTCGGTGGTGGAGTAGCCATATTCGAACGCCAGGACGGCTTCCTCGGACAGCAGCGAATCGTACAGGTCGAAACGTGGCTGGCCTTTGTACAGGTGTTGCAGCGGGATGTAGGTGCTGGCGTCTTTCTGGTTGTGCAGCGCCGCGTGGCGGTGCGAGAAAGTGCCACGGCCTACGTCCTGGCCGGTGATGCGGATCGGGTGACCTTCGAACGCCAGGGTCGCGTACGCCATGGTTTCGGCGTAACCCCAGTTGATCGGCAGGCCGCCGGCTTGCATCTTCTGACGGTCTTCGTAGATCTTCGCGACCTGGCGCTGGACCACGAAGCCTTCCGGGATTTCCAGCAGCTTGGCGGACAGTTCCTGCAAGGTCTTGAGATCGAAACGCGTGTCGTGACGAGCGGTCCAGGCGTGGCCCAGGTACGGACGCCAGTCCACGAACAGTTCCTTGTTCGGTTCCTTGACCAGGCTCTTCACAACGTGCAGGCCATTGTCCAGGGCGTTGCGATATTCATCGACTTTTTCCTGGACGCGGGCAGCATCCAGAACACCGCTCTGGGTCAGGCGATCGGCGTACAGCTCACGGGTGGTGCGCTGCTTGGCGATCTGCTGGTACATCAGCGGTTGGGTACCGCTTGGCTCGTCGGCCTCGTTGTGGCCGCGACGACGGTAGCAGACCAGGTCGATCACCACGTCGCGCTTGTACTGCATGCGGTAGTCGATGGCCAACTGGGTCACGAACAGCACGGCTTCCGGGTCATCGCCATTCACATGGAGAATCGGCGCCTGGATCATTTTCGCGACGTCGGTTGCGTACTCGGTGGAACGCGAGTCCAGCGGGTTGCTGATGGTGAAACCGACCTGGTTGTTGATCACGATGTGCACGGTGCCGCCGGTCTTGAAACCGCGGGTCTGCGACATCTGGAACGTTTCCATGACCACGCCTTGACCAGCGAATGCCGCGTCACCGTGGATGGAGATCGGCAATACCTTCTCACCGGTCGGGTCGTTGCGACGATCCTGGCGGGCACGGACCGAACCCTCGACCACCGGGGAAACGATTTCCAGGTGGGACGGGTTAAAGGCCATGGCCAGGTGGACTTCGCCACCGGTAGTCATCACGTTGGACGAGAAGCCCTGGTGGTATTTCACGTCACCGGAGCCCAGTTCGACCTTCTTCTTGCCTTCGAACTCGTCGAACAGCTCGCGCGGGTTCTTGCCGAAGGTGTTGACCAGTACGTTCAGGCGGCCACGGTGGGCCATGCCGATGACGACTTCCTTGGTGCCGTAGGAACCGGAACGCTGGATCAGCTCGTCGAGCATCGGAATCAGGCTTTCGCCGCCTTCCAGGCCGAAACGCTTGGTGCCCGGGTATTTGGTACCCAGGTATTTTTCCAGGCCTTCACCGGCGGTGACGCGCTCAAGCAAGTGGCTCTTGATGTCGGCGGAGTACGTCGGACGGCCACGAACGCTTTCCAGACGCTGCTGGAACCACTGGCGCTGCTCGGAATCGGTGATGTGCGTAAATTCAGCGCCGATGGTGCGGCAATATGTCTGCTGCAACGCTTCGTGAATTTCGCGTAGGCTCGCTTCCTCTTTGCCGATGAACAGGTCGCCGGCACGGAAGGTCGTATCAAGATCGGCATTGGTCAAGCCGTAGTGAGTGATCGACAGGTCTGCAGGTGCAGGACGCTGCCACAGCCCCAGCGGGTCAAGCTGGGCTGCCTGGTGGCCACGCATCCGGTAGGCCTGGATCAGTCGCAGCACTTCAACCTGCTTCTTCTCATGCTCGGAGCTCACGCTGCCGGCAGACACCGGTTGAGCGCGGCGCTGGTTCTTTGCCAGCAGCACGAAATGATCGCGAATCGTCGAGTGCGAAACATCGGTGGCAGAGTTACCGTCAGCCGGCAACTTCTGAAAGTAGGTGCGCCATTCTTCTGGCACAGCGTTAGGGTCGTGCAGGTAGAGCTCGTAGAGCTCTTCCACATAGGCAGCGTTACCACCGGAGAGGTGGGCACTGTTCCACATGCGCTGCATCACGCTTTCTTGCATGCTTGGTCACCCTCGATTAGGGGAACACCACCGGCGAAAACACCGAGCAAACTTGCAGAAGTCCGAGTGCAGCGACTAAAACAAGCCACTTAGGATCACGCTGATAGTCCGGGTACCAGCCCGGATGCCCCTGCTTGTCTCATTTCTTCAAAATAAGAACCGCCGCTTTGTGAGCGACTGTCCTGGTTATAGCCAGGACGTGGGTTGAAGCCCACGCCCTCGCCTCTGCGGGTACAGCGGTTCTACGGGTACAGCAGCTGAATCACACGCCGTTTTGCAGCAGCATGTTACGTACGTGACCGATGGCCTTAGTCGGGTTCAGGCCTTTCGGGCAGACGTTGACGCAGTTCATGATCCCGCGGCAGCGGAATACGCTGAACGGATCATCCAGTGCGGCCAGACGCTCGGACGTCTTGGTATCACGGCTGTCTGCCAGGAAGCGGTAAGCTTGCAGCAGGGCGGCCGGGCCCAGGAACTTGTCCGGGTTCCACCAGAAGGATGGGCACGAGGTCGAGCAGCAAGCGCACAGGATGCACTCGTACAGACCGTCGAGCTTTTCACGCTCTTCAGGGGACTGCAGACGCTCGATGGCCGGAGCCGGCGTGTCGTTCTGCAGGAATGGCTTCACCTTCTCGTATTGCTTGTAGAAGATGCTCATATCGACGACCAGGTCACGGATGACCGGCAAACCTGGCAGCGGGCGAACGATCAGCTTGTTGCCCTTGACCACGGCCGACAGCGGCGTGATGCAGGCCAGGCCGTTCTTGCCGTTGATGTTCATGCCGTCGGAGCCACAAACGCCCTCGCGGCACGAGCGACGATAGGAGAAACCTTCGTCCTGCTCTTTGATCAACGCCAGCACGTCCAGCACCATCAGGTCTTTACCACCGGTATCGACCTGGAAGTCCTGCATGAACGGCGCAGCGTCCTGATCAGGGTTGTAGCGATAAACACTGACTTGCAACATAGCGGTCACCCTTAATAAGTCCGGACTTTTGGTTCGAAAGTCGGAACAGTCTTCGGCGAGAAGTTCACGGCACGCTTGGCGACGCGTTTTTCACCCGGGAAGTACAAGGTGTGGCACAGCCAGTTTTCGTCGTCACGGTCTTCGAAGTCTTCGCGGGCGTGAGCGCCACGGGACTCTTTACGCACTTCTGCGGCGATGGCGGTGGCTTCGGCCACTTCCAGCAGGTTCTGCAGTTCCAGCGCTTCGATACGTGCAGTGTTGAACGCCTGCGACTTATCGTTGATCTTCACGTTGGCGATTCGTTCACGCAATTGTGCGAGCTGGGCAATACCCTTCTGCATGTATTCGCCGGTACGGAACACACCGAAATAGTTCTGCATGCAGCTTTGCAGCTCGCGACGCAGGGTGGCGACGTCTTCGCCTTCGGTACGCTCGTTCAGACCAGCCAGACGCTTCAACGCCACATCGATGTCGGTGTCGCTGGCGTCGCGGTATTCGATACCGTCGGTCAGCGCTTTTTCCAGGTGCAGGCCGGCAGCGCGACCGAAGACCACCAGGTCGAGGAGCGAGTTGCCGCCCAGGCGGTTGGCACCGTGAACCGATACGCACGCCACTTCACCTACTGCGAACAGGCCAGGGATGATTTCGTCCACGCCTTCGGCGTTCTGGGTGATTGCCTGGCCGTGGATGTTGGTGGCAACGCCGCCCATCATATAGTGGCAGGTTGGAACCACTGGGACCGGCGCAACGACTGGGTCGACATGAGCGAAGGTCTTGGACAGTTCGCAGATACCTGGCAGGCGGCTGTGCAGCACTTCCTCGCCGAGGTGGTCGAGCTTGAGCATCACGTGGTCGCCATTCGGGCCACAGCCGTTGCCGGCGATGATCTCTTTAACCATCGAACGAGCCACGACGTCACGACCGGCAAGGTCCTTGGCGTTCGGCGCATAACGCTCCATGAAACGCTCGCCGTGCTTGTTGATCAGGTAACCGCCTTCACCGCGGCAACCTTCGGTGACGAGTACACCGGCGCCGGCGATGCCGGTCGGGTGGAACTGCCACATTTCGATGTCTTGTACCGGCACGCCCGCACGCAGGGCCATGCCAACGCCGTCACCGGTGTTGATCAGGGCGTTGGTGGTGGACGCGTAGATACGGCCTGCACCACCAGTCGCCAGCACGGTGGCTTTCGAGCGGATGTAGGTGGTTTCGCCGGTTTCGATGCAGATCGCGATCACGCCGACAAAAGCGCCGTCCTGGTTTTTCACCAGGTCAACGGCATAGTACTCGTTCAGGAACGTGGTACCGGCTTTCAGGTTGCCCTGATAAAGGGTGTGCAGCAGAGCGTGACCGGTACGGTCGGACGCCGCGCAAGTACGC
This sequence comes from Pseudomonas frederiksbergensis, assembly GCF_000802155.2. Lineage (GTDB taxonomy): Bacteria > Pseudomonadota > Gammaproteobacteria > Pseudomonadales > Pseudomonadaceae > Aquipseudomonas > Aquipseudomonas frederiksbergensis_A. The sequence continues at coordinate 5,114 of NZ_JQGJ02000023.1, read as the reverse complement.
GCAGCCTGGCCGCCCTTGCCGTAGTCCTTGGACTGGCCACCGAACGGACGCTGGTAGATGCGGCCGGTTTCGGTACGCGAGAACGGCAGGCCCATGTGGTCCAGCTCGAACACCGCAGCCGGGCCTTCCTGACACATGTATTCGATAGCGTCCTGGTCACCGATGTAGTCGGAACCCTTGACGGTGTCGTACATGTGCCAGCGCCAGTCATCGTTCGGGTCGGCCGAAGCGATGGCGCAGGTGATGCCACCCTGGGCGGAAACGGTGTGCGAACGTGTCGGGAAAACCTTGGTGATCACGGCAGTCTTGTGACCGCCCTGTGCCAGTTGCAGCGCTGCGCGCATGCCGGCACCGCCACCACCAATGATGATGGCGTCGAAAGAAATCGTTGGAATGTTAGCCATGAATCAGATACCCCAGAGAATCTGCACACCCCAGACGAAGTAAGCGAACATCGCAACGCCGCATACTGCCTGGAAGAGGAAACGTACGGCAGTCGCCGACTTGCCGAACGCCATTTGCGTCAGGTAGTCGGTCGCGATGGTCCACATGCCGACCCAGGCGTGGGCGCCCAGTGCGACGAGTGCCAGCAGACTGAAGATACGCATCCAGTTGTTTGCAAACAGTTCATGCCATTGGGCATAGCCCAGGCCGGGGTTGGCTACGACATATCCGATCAGGAAGATGAAATAAGCCGCGAGAACGACCGCAGACACACGCTGCGCCATCCAGTCATAAAGGCCAGAACGCGAAAGGTTCGTGACGTTGGTTACCATATCCAGACTCCTGCCAGAACGATTACCACCACGGAAACGGCGATAACGATTTTCGAGCCCAGCTTGCCGCCTTCCAGCGTCTCACCGATGCCCATGTCCATGATCAAGTGGCGCACACCGGCAACCAGGTGATACAGCAAGGCGGACAGGATGCCCCAAATCACTAGCTTGGCTAGCGGACTGGTCAGACACGCTTTCACCTGACCGAAGCCTTCTTCCGAATCGAGCGACTTGTCCAATGCATAAAGCATGATGGCCAGGCTGACGAAGAGGATGACACCGGAAATACGGTGAAGAATGGACGTGTAAGCAGTGACTGGGAGTTTGATGGTCCTTAGGTCTAGGTTTACAGGTCGTTGGCTTTTCACGGCTTTTTTTTCACACTGAAGAGCCCCTAACAATCAGGGCAAAGTTGTTGGGGCGCGCACTGGTCAGGTACTCACCACCCAGGGAGTGACGACCCCCAAGAAAGCAGGCCCAAAAGCCCCTGGCGGTCGGTGGCCGAGTATAGACAGTTAGGCTACTAATGACAACGCGTTCACCTTCCCCTAATAGCGCATTGCACATATAGCGCAAAAGGCGTAAACGGCAGGCAATTTCGCGGAAAAAGTCCGGTTAAAGCCTTCTGGAGCAAGACTTTAGGCAAATTGACATTCGGATTTATCTCACTATAGTGGTGCGGGCCCTGCGTGGGGGGTCTGTCTGATGATTCCAAGCATTAATAGGAGGCCACATGGCTGACAAAAAAGCGCAGTTGATCATCGAGGGCGCAGCCCCCGTCGAGCTGCCCATTTTAACCGGCACCGTTGGTCCCGATGTAATCGACGTACGGGGCCTGACGGCCACGGGCCGTTTCACCTTTGACCCAGGTTTCATGTCGACCGCCTCGTGCGAGTCGAAAATCACCTATATCGACGGCGACAACGGCATCCTGCTGCACCGCGGCTACCCGATCGAGCAACTGGCTGAAAAATCGGACTACCTGGAAACCTGCTACCTGCTGCTCAACGGCGAGCTGCCGACCGCAGAGCAAAAGGCCCAGTTCGTCAGCACCGTGAAGAACCACACCATGGTTCACGAACAGTTGAAGACCTTCTTCAACGGCTTCCGTCGCGATGCCCACCCGATGGCCGTCATGTGCGGCGTTGTCGGTGCCCTCTCGGCCTTCTACCACGACTCCCTGGACATCAATAACCCCCAGCATCGCGAAATCTCCGCGATCCGCCTGGTGGCGAAGATGCCGACCCTGGCAGCCATGGTCTACAAGTACTCCATGGGCCAGCCCATGATGTACCCGCGCAACGACCTGACCTATGCAGAGAATTTCCTGCATATGATGTTCAACACCCCGTGCGAGATCAAACCGATCAGCCCGGTGCTCGCCAAGGCCATGGACCGGATCTTCATCCTCCATGCCGACCATGAGCAGAACGCCTCCACGTCCACCGTGCGCCTGGCCGGTTCGTCGGGTGCCAACCCGTTCGCCTGTATCGCCGCCGGTATCGCCGCGCTCTGGGGCCCTGCCCACGGCGGTGCGAACGAAGCGGTGTTGACCATGCTCGATGAAATCGGCGATGTCTCGAACATCGACAAGTTCATCGCCAAGGCCAAGGACAAGAACGATCCGTTCAAGCTGATGGGCTTCGGTCACCGGGTCTACAAGAACCGCGATCCGCGCGCCACCGTCATGAAGCAGACCTGCGACGAAGTGCTCAAGGAACTGGGGATCAAGAACGATCCGCAACTCGAACTGGCCATGCGCCTGGAAGAGATCGCCCTGACCGACCCTTACTTCATCGAGCGCTCGCTGTACCCGAACGTCGACTTCTACTCGGGGATCATCCTCAAGGCGATCGGCATTCCAACCAGCATGTTCACCGTGATCTTCGCCTTGGCGCGGACCGTGGGCTGGATCTCCCACTGGAAGGAAATGCTCTCCAGCCCGTACAAGATCGGCCGCCCGCGCCAGCTGTACACCGGCTACGAGTCGCGTGACATCACCAAGCTGGAAGACCGCAAGTAAGGCCTGCCTTGCGATAGGTCCCACGCTGTACTGAACCAGCCCCTGCTTCTTATATAAGAGCAGGGGCTGTTTTGTTTGTGCCCCCTTTGATATCCGCGGCGACTGGTCCGACACCTTCGCGAGCGAGCTCGCACACACTGGACCCTGTGTATGACGCAAATCCCCTGTGGGAGCGTAGTGCTGTTCACTTAAGGAAACGGCGCTTTTCCGAGGGAGTGCCGTTTTCTTTGGGGTTGGGTTGGATTGGGTACAGATCCGTTGCCGCGGTAACGGATATACACCCTTACCCCAATCCACAGCCTTAAGTGAACAGCCTTACCTGTGGGCGGGCTTGCTCGCGAAGACCTCATTACTCAAACCACAGCTATCGCACACAAAAAAAATACCCCAGCCTCTCGACCGGGGTATTTCTTCAAACACTTGTCTCTACATCAGTGATTAACCGCCCCACTCGCCCCCAGGCCAGTCTGTGAACGCACGAACTGCGGGAAGAACAGCGCCCGCTCGTTGGCACCTTCAGCCGACTTGTCAGTGATGGAGAAGAACCAGATGCCGGTAAACGCAATGATCATCGAGAACAGCGCAGGGTATTCATACGGGAAGATAGCCTTCTCGTGACCCAGGATCTGTACCCAAATGGTCGGGCCGAGGATCATCAGGCCCACGGCACTGACCAGGCCCAGCCAGCCGCCGATCATGGCGCCACGGGTAGTCAGCTTCTTCCAGTACATCGAAAGCAGCAGCACCGGGAAGTTGCAGCTCGCCGCGATGGAGAACGCCAGGCCCACCATGAACGCGATGTTCTGCTTCTCGAACAGGATGCCCAAGCCGATCGCCAGCACTGCCAGGGCAATGGTGGTGATCTTCGAGACGCGGATCTCATCCTTCTCGTTGGCCTTGCCTTTCTTGATCACGCTGGCATACAGGTCATGGGACACCGCCGAGGCACCGGCCAGGGTCAGGCCCGCTACCACCGCCAGGATGGTCGCGAACGCCACCGCCGAGATGAAGCCCAGGAAAATGCTGCCGCCAACGGCGTTGGACAGGTGCACCGCCGCCATGTTGTTGCCGCCCAGCAAGGCACCTGCCGCGTCCTTGAAGGCCGGATTGGTGCTGACCAGCAGGATCGCGCCGAAGCCGATGATGAAGGTCAGGATGTAGAAGTAGCCGATGAAGCCAGTGGCATACAGCACGCTTTTGCGCGCTTCCTTGGCGTCGCTCACGGTGAAGAAGCGCATCAGGATATGGGGCAGGCCTGCGGTGCCGAACATCAGCGCCAGGCCGAGGGAGAAGGCCGAGATCGGATCCTTCACCAGACCGCCAGGGCTCATGATCGCTTCACCTTTAGGGTGAACCTTGACCGCTTCGGCAAACAGCATGTTGAAGTCGAAGTTGACGTGCTTCATGACCATCAGGGCCATGAACGACGCACCCGACAGCAGCAATACCGCCTTGATGATTTGTACCCAGGTGGTGGCCAGCATGCCGCCGAACAACACGTAGAGGCACATCAGGATCCCCACCAGGATCACCGCGACATGGTAGTCCAGGCCGAACAGCAGCTGGATCAGCTTGCCGGCACCAACCATTTGCGCGATCAGGTAGAACGCCACCACCACCAATGAGCCGGAGGCGGACAGACTGCGGATCTGGGTTTGCCCGAGGCGATAGGACGCCACGTCGGCAAAAGTGTATTTACCCAGGTTGCGCAGGCGCTCGGCGATCAGGAACAGAATGATCGGCCAGCCCACCAGGAAGCCGATGGAGTAGATCAAGCCATCATAGCCGGAGGTGAATACCAGCGCGGAAATCCCCAGGAAAGACGCCGCCGACATGTAGTCACCGGCAATTGCCAGGCCGTTCTGGAAACCAGTGATCTTGCCGCCGGCCGCATAGTAGTCGGACGCCGAGTTGTTTTTCTTCGACGCCCAGTACGTGATGTACAGGGTCGCGCCAACGAACGCCACGAACATCAGGATAGCCGCGACGTTGAGGGGTTGTTTCTGCACGGCGCCGGTCAGGGCGTCAGCCGCCCAGGCACCCGGTGCAAATGCTGCAATGCTCAAAAGAGCCAGTAGACGCCGGATCATTGCTGAGCCTCCTTGAGAATCGCATTGTTCAGGTCGTCGAACTCGCCGTTGGCACGTCGCACGTAGATACCGGTCAGGACGAAGGCCGACAGAATCAGGCCGACCCCGATAGGGATACCCCAGGTGATGGTGGATCCGGGGGACATCTTGGCCCCGAGAATATGCGGCCCGTAGGCGATCAGAAGGATGAAGCCGGAATACAGCCCAAGCATGATCGCCGAGAGG
>NZ_JQGJ02000022.1 GCF_000802155.2 Pseudomonas frederiksbergensis | reverse complement strand
CCCAAGGCACACGCTCCCAAGACGGCCAGCAGTAGCCAGGGCAGATGGCGTAGCGGGCTATTATTGTTTTTCATTTATATATTCCGGCCAGGGTGGACAAGAAAGATAGCCACTGGAGTTTAGCGCTAACCCGCGCAAAGGCCATACCCCGACATTCGTCGGCCACTGACCGAACGGCAACGACGGCGCGCCAGTTGGGTCTATAGTCAGTGAATCTCCAGGGGGAATGAGTAATGAGCGAACGCCGCCGCTTCGTACGAATTGAATTCCATGCCAAGACCGAACTGAGCCAAGGGCCTTTCATCTGGCCGGTGAAGTTGCTGGACTTGTCCCTCAAGGGGCTACTGATCAAAAAGCCCCGGCCTTGGCTCGGAGATCCGGAGGAGCCGTTCATGGCCGACATCCACCTGAGCCCCGAGGCGGAGGTCAAGATGGAAGTCCGGTTGGCTCATGATGACCACGGTCACCTGGGCTTCGTCTGCGAGCACATCGACCTGGATTCCATCGCCCATTTGCGTCGACTGGTGGAGCTCAATCTGGCCGATCATGATGAACTGGAGCGGGAACTGGCGGCGTTGATCCACATTTGAATACGTCGCTGCCCCCTGTGGCGAAGGACCAACCTCCGTATCATTCGAACAACGCATCCAACGCCTGTTCCAAGCGTGTCACCGCGATGATCTGCAACCCCGCCGGCGCTTCCTTCGGGGCGTTACCCTTGGGCACGATGGCGCGCTTGAAGCCGTGCTTGGCCGCTTCCTTGAGCCGCTCCTGCCCGCTGGGCACCGGTCGCACTTCCCCGGACAATCCCACTTCACCAAACACCAACAGATCGTGAGGCAATGGCCGGTTGCGCAGGCTGGACATGACCGCCGCCATCAAGGCCAGGTCAGATGCGGTCTCCAGCACCTTGACCCCGCCCACTACGTTGAGGAATACGTCCTGGTCGTGGGTAGGAATCCCACCATGCCGGTGCAGGACCGCCAACAACATCGCCAACCGGTTCTGGTCCAGCCCCAACGTCACGCGACGTGGATTCGCCAGATGGCTGTCATCCACCAGCGCTTGCACTTCGACCAACATCGGCCGGGTGCCTTCCCACGTCGCCATGACCACACTGCCAGGAACTTCTTCCTGGGCACGCGTCAGAAAAATCGCCGAGGGGTTGGAGACTTCTTTCAGCCCCCGGTCGGTCATGCCAAATACACCCAGCTCGTTGACCGCGCCAAAGCGGTTCTTCACCGCCCGCAGCAAACGCAGGCGACCATCGGATTCGCCTTCGAAATACAACACGGTGTCGACCATGTGCTCCAACACCCGCGGCCCCGCCAACGCGCCTTCCTTGGTGACATGCCCTACGAGGAAAATCGCCGTGCCGCTTTGCTTGGCGTAGCGCACCAGCAACGCCGCGCTTTCGCGTACTTGCGATACGCCGCCCGGGGCCGATTGCAGTTGCTCGGTGAAGATCGTCTGGATCGAGTCGATCACCATCACCTTGGGTTTTTCCAGACGGGCCGTGGCGATGATGGTTTCAATGCAGGTCTCGGTCATGACCCGTAGTTGGTCTTGGGGCAATCCCAGGCGTCGGGCGCGCATGGCAACTTGCTGCTGGGATTCTTCGCCGGTGACATACAGTGCAGGCATGCGTGTGGCGAGGTTGCACAAGGTTTGCAGCAGGATGGTGGATTTGCCGATGCCCGGATCGCCGCCGATCAACACCACTGAACCGTCCACCAGGCCGCCGCCCAGCACGCGGTCCAGTTCACCGGACGCCGTGGAAAAACGCGGGATTTCTTCAACACTGACTTCGGCCAGGGTCTTGATCTGCGCCTGCTGGCCGGCCCAGCCCGTGCGACCGGTGGGCGCCGCTGCGCCGCCGCTTTCCACCATGGTTTCGGTCAGGGTGTTCCAGGCCCCGCACTCGCTGCACTGGCCGGCCCATTTGGGAAAGGTCGAGCCGCACTCGGTGCAGCCGTACATGCGCTTTGCCTTGGCCATCTGAACTCCGGGTAAAAACCGCGATGATAACAGTCGGGCTCTAATGCGGGGCCGGCATTCTGATTTCACCGTTTGCCAGATCCACCGGGGTATTGCCCAACGGGTCCCTCGCCTCCAGATCGGCGCCCTTGGCCTTCAAGGCATCGAGCAACTCGCCACGCTTGAACAGACCGGCATACATCGCTGCGGTTTGCCCCGCGCCGTTGCGCTGGTCCGGGCTGCAATCGGTGGACAACAAACGACGGGCGATCTGCACTTCGCCCTTGAAGATCGCCCCCATCAGCGCAGTGTTGCCACGCTGGTCCTGGGCACAAGCATCCGCCCCGGCGGCCAACAGGCGCTCAACTGCCGGACCATGACCGTGATAAGCCGCCAGGATCAGCGCGGTGTAGCCCTTCTCGTCCCGCGTGTCGAGCGAGTAGCCGGCCTCGATGAAGGTCTCGAGCATCGGCACATCGCCCCGGCGGGCGGCATCGAAATAATAATCTTGCAGCTGTGCCCGCACCTCTTCCGCATCGGCGCTCGGAACCTGATCGGCCAGCGCAGCCCATGACCCGGTGATGAATATCAACAAAAGGAATTTACGCATCATGCCTCTCCATGGGATTCAAGATTGTGGGAGCCGAACCCGCTCGGCTCCCACAAGCGAATCAGTCGCTCAGCTTCTCGGCCAGCGCCTTGACTCGCGCCAGATCACCCTTGGCAACACGGGCCACACCGGTCCCGTATTCAGGATCGGCCTTGTAGAGGAACGACAGGATGATGTGCTTGCTCTCCTCATCGGTGGTCGCCAGAGACCCACCGAAACTCTCGATCAAGTCATTGCGCTCCTTTTGGTTGAACGAGCGGTACAGGTCGCCGGCCTGCTTGAAATTCTGCTCACGCTGGATCTTCGCCTGCTGGGTACTGCCGGTCAGCTCGGCCTGGCTATAGCGCGCCGAGGACTGTTCTTCACGTGGCATCAAGCGGCTCGGTTGATAGTTCACGCCGGTACTGGTCTTGCCGGAATTCATCGCGCCGTCCTGGTTGCCATTGTTGACAGCGACCTTGGGTGCATTGATCGGCAACTGCAGCGCGTTCGGCCCAACCCGGTACATTTGCGTATCGGCATAGGAAAACACCCGGCCCTGCAACAACCGATCTTCCGAAGGCTCGATACCCGGCACCAGATTCGCCGGCGCCATTGCCACTTGCTCGGTTTCCTGGAAAACATTCGCCGGATTACGGTTCAAGACCATTTGTCCGACTTTTCGCTCAGGAACATCCGGCCAGATCTTCGTTGCGTCCAATGGGTCGAAGTCAAACTTGGACAACTCCTGTGGCTTGAGTACCTGAACGTACAAGTCCCACTTGGGAAAGTCCCCCTTATTGATATGACTGACCAAGTCGTTGGTCATATGGCTGTAATCCTGCCCTTGTACTTTCACAACTTCTTTCGGGTCGAGATTTTTGATGCCCTGCAAACTTTTCCAATGGAACTTTACATAGCTGATTTCGCCCTTGGCGTTGATCAGTTTGTAAGCATGCACGCCATTACCGTCCATCTCTCGATAACTGGCTGGCGTTCCGGAGTTGGAATACAACTCGGTCAGGGTACGAGTCGCCTCCGGAACATGGGAAAAGAAATCGAAACGACGGGAATCGTCATCCAGGTTGGTTCGCGGGTCGGGTTTGAACGCATGGACCATGTCAGGAAACTTGATTGCGTCGCGAATGAAAAACGTCGGGAAGTTATTACCCACCAAATCCCAGTTGCCATCCGCCGTATAGAACTTGGTGGCAAAGCCACGCGGGTCGCGCAATGTTTCAGGCGAGTGGTTGCCATGCACCACGGCGGAAAAACGCACGAACACCGGCGTGACTTGGCCTGCCGCGAAGACCTTGGCCTTGGTCAGGTCGCTCAGGTCGTTGGACACGGAAAATTCACCATGCGCACCGGTACCACGGGCATGCACGACACGCTCGGGAATACGTTCGCGGTCGAACCGCTGGAGTTTCTGGATCAGCTGCACGTCCTGCAACAAGGTCGGGCCATTGGGGCCCGCGGTTTGCGAGTTCTGGTTGTCGCCTACCGCCGCACCGTTGTCGCGGGTCAGCGTGGCGGCATTGACGGACAGGGAAAACAGGCTGGCGGTCAGGACGACAAGGGAACGGCGACCGGACATAGCGCCGAGGCCAAGGGAAGTGTTCATTGAAGTTTCCTCTAATTTTATAAGCGCATCCATGTGCGCCTTTTAGAGGCTAGTGCTCGGAAAATAAAAACCTAAATAGAAATACCGTACCATCCTGATAGAAAAAACAATGTAGGGAATCAGTCCGAAACCACGTATCACGCGCGATTGGTGGCACTTTGTAAACTTTTTGCGGGGGGACGGGTCGATAAACAGGCAAGCGGTGTAAGGCGTCATGTCGAGCGAGACACCGATGGCTGGCTTACACTGCGGGTTTCAACTCATCTTTCACAAGGAACAACTCATGGGCGTGCTAAGCGAGTTCAAGGCCTTCGCGGTCAAAGGCAATGTCGTCGACATGGCCGTCGGGATCATCATCGGTGCCGCTTTTGGCAAGATCGTTTCGTCATTCGTCGGTGACGTCGTCATGCCCCCGATCGGCCTCTTGATCGGCGGGGTGGACTTCAGTGACCTGGCCATTACGCTCAAGGCCGCCCAGGGCGATACGCCCGCAGTTGTGCTGGCCTACGGCAAATTCATCCAGAGCACGGTTGATTTCATCATCGTCGCGTTCGCGATCTTCATGGGCGTCAAGGCCATCAACCGGCTCAAGCGCGAAGAAGCCGTCGCTCCGAGCGCGCCCCCTGTGCCGACCAAGGAAGAACAGCTGTTAAGCGAGATCCGTGACTTGCTCAAGGCCCAGAACGAACGGCCCTGATCATTGCTGTGTTGAAATGGCGTCCGCGGGACGCCATTTTTCTACCAATAGTTTTCCACCGCCACCTGGCCAGGCCGACGGGTCAGGCTCAGTTGCAAGCCCCTGGCCTTGAGCAGCTTGCGCGTATCGTCAATCATCTGGGGATTGCCGCAGAGCATGACCCGGGAATATTCAGGCGTCAGCGCGACACCGGCGACCCGTTCCAGCTCGCCATTTTCGATCAACGTGGTAATGCGCCCATTGAGCGTATTCGGAACTTGCTCACGAGTGACCGTCGCGATGAACTTGAACTTATGGGCGTACTCGGCCAGGTAATCTCGCTGTGACAACTCATCTATAAGCTTCTGGTACGCCAGCTCCCTGGCCTCGCGCACGCTATAGACGAGGATGATCCGCTCGAATTTCTCCCACACTTCGAAATCCTGCAAGATCGAAATAAACGGCGCGACGCCTGTCCCGGTGGACAACAGCCATAAATCGCGACCGTCGACAAAACGGTCCAGCGTCAGATAACCAAAGGACTGGCGCTCCACCAGCAGGCTATCCCCTGGTTTCAAGCGGCTCAGCTCGCTGGTGAATTCGCCACCTGGGACGACGATCGAAAAGAATTCGAGAAACTCGTCGAACGGCGATGACACCATGGAATAAGCGCGCCAGACGGTGCTTCCATCTGACTTGACGACACCGAGCCGGGCAAACTGTCCCGCCCGGAAACGAAAACCACGGTCCCTAGTGGTGCGTAGAGTAAACAAGTGAGGCGTCAATGGTTGTACATCGACCAATGTCTGGCGGGTAAACTTGTCTGCGTTGTCGGTCATGGGGCACTCCAATCGAACAAGGCCCACAGTGTCCCGCAAAGTGAAGATATTAACCACCCTGCACAACTGATAGCGTTAAGCCACCCTACTTGTACAGCACCCGATAAAGTTCTACAAAATAAATAGGCATGTATCAAAACATTGTTAGATAAGTGCCTTCCTCAATAGCCGCAACACCGAACAAAAGAAAAAAATCTAACCGCAAGTTAGGAAAAGTCCCACACTCAGTTGCGCGTCATGGATTGGATCCACCTCGTTGATGAGCCCCCAAGGAGAATGACAATGGACGAGTGGAAGCACTTGCAATTGAGAAAACTATCCTGTGAGAAGGACTTGCAAAGAGCCTATCGACTGGTATTGGATTTCTTTAATTATCAAGGCTTTGAATATTGCGCGTTTGCCGCTTATTCAGGTGCCCCTGATCGATATACCAGCAAGATCAACATGAATAATTACCCGTATGGATGGGACAGACTCTATGAACAGAACGGCTACGCTTCAAATGACCCAGTAATAGCGCATTGCAATCACTCTTCCTTGCCAATCCTATGGAGCGAGAAGGTTTTCTCCGAAGCCCCCCAATTATGGCAGGAACTCAACCGACAAGGCCTCGCACACGGCTGGACCCAAGCCGTGCATGATGAACACGGTACCCATTACAGTCTGTTCAGCCTCGCCAGGACCCATTGCCCCATCGAGGCCGAAGAACACTATGGCAATCTTGGCTATGCCATCTTCGCTAGCCAGAGACTGCACGCGCTGGCTGGCAAAAAGTTATCCGACCATATGACGCCCCCGCTGACGTGTCATCTCTCGCCCCGGGAGATCGAAGTGTTGAGGTGGTCCGCCGAAGGGAAGACTGCGTCGGAAGTGGGCCGGATTCTCTGTCTGTCCGAGCGCACCGTTAACTTCCATGTCTGCAGCTGTATGCGAAAACTGAACGTGACCAATAAAATCTCGGCGGTGGCGAAAGCTGCGCACATCCATGTGATCTAGCTCAACAGCCCTTCCTGAAAAACCTGCGAGTAATGCCTGGCAAAAAAACGTACCATTCACGGCCCAACTTGAATGATGACGCCCAGACCGCGTTGCAGTTCATTCAGGAGGTCCCGCTGAAAGACCATCCCAAGGCAGCGGGACACTCGTTGATTTGCCAGAGTCCCAACCATGCCCTTGCTCGATACTCCCTTCGCCCAACTCGATCTGATCCGCCAACCCGAACAGCAGAACGAACCGTTGCAAGCATTCGACGCGGCCGATGGATACTTGCTTGCGTACCTGGCCGAACAACAACCGGACGCGCAGACTCGGGTGTTGGTACTCAACGATGGCTTCGGCGCCCTGGCGGCGAGCCTTGCAGGCAAGGTCCAGGTCACCAGCAGTGGCGACTCGTTCCTGGCGCTGCAGGCCTTGGAAAAGAATCTGGTACGCAACGGCTTGCCTTTCGATGCGGTACCGATCGTGCCGGCCAGCGAAGCATTGGCAGGGCCTTTCGACCGCGTCCTGGTCAAGGTGCCCAAGACCCTGGCCCTACTGGAAGAACAACTGATCCGGCTGCAAGGGCAACTCGCTCCAGGCGCCCAGGTCATCGCTGGCGCGATGGTCAAGCATTTGCCCCGGGCCGCAGGGGACCTGATGGAGCGCTACATCGGCTCGGTGCAAGCCTCCTTGGCGGTAAAGAAAGCCCGCCTGTTGATTGCCACGCCGCAACCGAGGCCCCCGGCCGTCTCCCCCTACCCCACTCGGTATGCGTTGGATGAGCCGAATATCGAGCTGCTCAATCACGCCAACGTGTTCTGTCGCGAAGGCCTGGACATCGGCACTCGCGCCTTCCTGCCGCACCTGCCAAAAAACCTGGGCTCAGCCCGTGTCGCGGACCTGGGTTGCGGCAACGGTGTATTGGCCATTGCCAGTGCGCTGCAAAACCCGGAGGCCCGCTACACACTGGTGGACGAGTCGTACATGGCGGTGCAATCAGCCGCCGAAAACTGGCGAGCCGCCCTGGGCGAGCGCGAGGTGGTCGTAAGGGCCGGCGATGGCCTGGCCGGGCAAGACGCACAGTCTTTGGATGTGGTGCTGTGCAACCCGCCGTTTCATCAACAGCAGGTAGTAGGCGATTTCCTCGCCTGGCGAATGTTCCAGCAGGCCCGCGAAGCGCTGGTGGTCGGCGGCGCGCTGTACATCGTCGGCAACCGCCACCTGGGCTACCACAGCAAACTGGCGCGGCTGTTCCGCGGTGTCGAACAGGTCGCCGCCACGCCGAAGTTCGTGATTCTCAAGGCCCGTAAATAGCCACTTCAGTGGGTGGTCAACCCTGCCGCATTCATGAACATCCGCATCAGGCTGGCGACGATGAACAATGCCAGCACGCTGCCGGCCCAAATCGCCGCCAGCCAACCGAGTCGCTGCCATAACGGTTTCTTTTCAGCGGCCTCGATGTCTTTCAAGTCAGGCTTGGCCATCCTCGGCACCTCCCGGGTCGGTCAATGGTAGCCATCATCATGGGTCACCTTGCCGCGGAACACGTAGTAGCTCCAGAAGGTGTACACCAGGATCAACGGAATGATGAACAACGTGCCGACCAGCATGAAGCCTTGGCTCTGTGGCGGTGACGCGGCGTCCCAGATCGAAATGGACGGTGGCACGATGTTCGGCCACAGGCTGATGCCAAGGCCGCTGTAGCCCAGGAAGATCAGCACCAACGTCAGGATAAATGGCGTGTAGTTGGCATTGCGTGCCACGGCGCGGAACAACCCGTACATGGTCACCAACACCAGGATTGGCACCGGCAGGAACCAGAACAGGTTCGGCAGGGTGAACCAGCGCGCCGCGATATCGGCGTGGGCCAGCGGCGTCCAGATACTGACGATGCCGATCACCGCCAGCACCACGAACGCCAGCGGCCTGGCCAGGTCGTGCATTTGCTCTTGCAGCTTGCCTTCGGTCTTCATGATCAACCAGGTGCAGCCGAGCAAGGCATAGGCGGCAATCAGCGCCAGCCCGCAGAAGATGGTGAATGGCGTGAACCAGTCCAGGGAACCGCCGGCATACTGCCGATTGACCACTTCGAAGCCATCGATGAAGGCCCCCAGCGCGACACCCTGGAAGAACGTCGCGGTCAGCGAACCACCAATGAACGCCTTGTCCCACAGGTGCCGCTTCTCGGCCCTGGCCTTGAAGCGGAACTCGAACGCCACGCCCCGGAAAATCAGGCCGATGAGCATCAGGATCAGCGGCAAATACAAGGCCGAGAGCACCACCGAATAGGCCAGCGGAAACGCGCCGAACAGCCCCGCCCCGCCCAGCACCAACCAGGTTTCGTTGCCGTCCCAGACCGGTGCGACGGTGTTCATCATCACGTCGCGATCCCGCTCTCCCTTGATGAAGGGGAAAAGAATGCCGATCCCCAGGTCGAAGCCGTCCATGATCACGTACATCATGATGCCGAAGATGATGACCACGGCCCAGATCAGCGGAAGATCAATACCCATGACTCAATTCCCCTTGTTCGAGCTGTCGTTGTGGTCCACTTCGTCGTCGCCTTCGTTGGCAGCCGACAATGGACGGGCCGGGGTGCGTTTCTGGCCCGGGCCACCGTCGCTCGGCTCGGCTTCGTGGGCCACCGGCCCCTTGCGCACCAGGCGCATCATGTAGCTCAGCCCGGCGCCGAACAGCGCGAAATACACCACCACGAACATGACCAGGGTAAAGCTCATTTGCGCAAAGCTGTGGCCGGACGACGCATCGGCCGTGCGCATCAGGCCGTAGACTACCCACGGCTGGCGCCCGATCTCCGTGGTGAACCAGCCGGCCAGGATCGCAATCAGCCCGGACGGCCCCATCCAAAGCACCAGGTGCAGGAACGGGCGAGATTGATAGAGCCGGTCGCCGCGGCGCAGCCAGAGGCTGCACAGGCCGGTGAAGATCATCAGCAGCCCCAGGCCGACCATGACCCGGAACGACCAGAACACGATGGTCGAGTTCGGTCGATCCTCAGGCGGGAATTCCTTCAATGCCGGCACTTGGTCGGTCAGCGAGTGGGTGAGGATCAAGCTGCCCAGGTACGGAATCTCCACGGCGAACTTGGTTTCCTCGGCCTTCATGTCCGGCCAGCCGAACAGAATCAGCGGCGTGGGTTCGTCACCGACGTTTTCCCAATGTCCTTCGATGGCGGCAATTTTGGCCGGCTGGTGCTTGAGTGTGTTGAGACCGTGGAAATCACCGATAACCGCCTGCACGGGTGCGACCAGCAAGGCCATCCACATCGCCATCGACAGCATGCGGCGAACGGCCGGGTTGTCGCGACCGCGAAGCAGATGCCAAGCCGCTGAAGAGCCGACGAAAAATGCCGTGGCCACGAACGCGGCGACCGACATGTGCAGCAGTCGATATGGGAATGAGGGGTTGAACACCACCGCCAGCCAATCCACCGGAATGACCCGGCCATCGATGATTTCGTAGCCTTGCGGGGTTTGCATCCAGCTGTTGGAGGACAGGATCCAGAAGGTCGAGATCAGCGTACCGACGGCCACCATGACCGTGGAAAAGAAGTGCAAGCCCCGACCCACGCGATTCCAGCCAAACAGCATCACGCCGAGGAAGCCCGCTTCGAGGAAGAATGCCGTGAGCACCTCATACGTCAGCAGCGGCCCGGTGACCGCCCCGGCAAAGTCGGAAAAGCGGCTCCAGTTGGTGCCGAATTGATAAGCCATGACCAGCCCGGACACCACGCCCATGCCGAAGTTGACGGCGAAAATCTTCGACCAGAAGTGATACAGGTCGCGGTAGGTGTCGTCGTGTGTCTTCAGCCACAGGCCTTCGAGCACTGCCAGGTAACTCGCCAGGCCAATGGTGATGGCCGGGAACAGGATGTGGAACGAGATGGTAAACGCAAACTGGATTCGGGCGAGATCGAGCGCCTCCAAACCGAACATAAGTCTTCCTCTGTCAGGTAAAACCGGCTGCGGGCGGGGCTTGCATCACAGCCCCCTGGGATATGGAGTGCGATGCTTTTCAAATCGTTCTTTTTAAACCGTCACAACGCAGGACTTTGGCCGCATGGCCGCCAGCACAACGCCCCAGAAGGGAATTGACCTGGGTCAAGCAATGCTCAAAGAGTAGTCCCAATATTGCCGATGGATGGCGTGGTCTTTTGTCGCGTGACAGGTTGTCCCACCAGCCCAGGGCATGGGCAAAGTTGTTGTGGCGAGGGGATTTATCCCCGCTAGGCTGCGCAGCAGCCGCAGTTTTGGAGAGTGCTAAGCACTGCGGGGATAAATCACCTCGCCCCAACTGTTCCCTCAGCCAATATCGATGTTTGGCTAACTATTTTTCTCGCCACCGCAACTTCCAGTTACAGTCGGGTGATAATCTCGATGCCTTCATCACCGGACCCCGTCATAGATGCCCAGCCAAGCGCCTTTGCTGCTCCGTCACCATCGTCCCTTCATCGCCTTCTGGCTGGCCCGGATATTCACCGCCAGCGGTTTCCAGATGCTGACCGTCGCCATCGGCTGGAACCTCTACCAATTGACCGGCAACGTCCTGGACCTCGGGCTTGTCGGCCTCGTGGAATTTGCCCCGCGGGTGCTGTTCATGCTGCACACCGGGCATGTGGCGGATCGATACGATCGACGCAAGATCGCGGCGATCTGCCAAACGTTGCAGGCGCTGATCGCCCTGGCGCTGGCGATTGGCAGCGCCACCGACAACGTCACACGCGAGATGATTTTCCTCCTCGCGTTCCTGCTCGGCGCAGCCCGCTCTTTCGAAATGCCGACCACCCAAGCGTTGCTACCGAGCATCGTGCCGGCAGCGTTGTTTCCCCGCGCCGTGGCCGCCGCGCAATCAGCCCAACAGTCGGCCACCATCGTCGCCCCGGCCCTTGGTGGCTTGCTGTATGCCTTCGGCAGCGTCTGGGTCTACGGGCCGACCGTGCTGCTCTATGTCATTGCTTGCTGCCTGATGCTCAACCTGCCGGCCCGGCAGACGCCACTGAACAAGGGCAAGGCGACCCTTGACTCGCTGCTGGCTGGTATCCGCTTCATTCGCAGCCGCCCGGACATCCTCGGGGCGATTTCCCTGGACCTGTTCGCGGTGCTGCTGGGCGGCGCCACCGCGCTGTTGCCGGTATTCGCCAAGGACATCCTGCTCACCGGCCCTTGGGGCCTGGGCCTGCTGCGTTCGGCGCCGGCGGTGGGGGCCTTGCTGATGTCGTTGTGGCTGGCGCGCTTTGCCGTCGAACGCAAGGTCGGCCGGGTGATGTTCACTGCGGTAGGCGTGTTTGGCGTTGCCACCATTGCGTTCGGACTTTCCACGTCGTTCTGGTTTTCCCTCGCGGTATTGGTGGTGCTGGGCGCGGCGGACATGATCAGCATGGTGATCCGCGCCTCCTTCGTGCAACTGGAAACGCCGGACGAAATGCGCGGTCGGGTCAGTGCAGTGAATGGCTTGTTTATCGGTGCCTCGAACCAGTTGGGCGAGTTCGAGTCCGGCCTCACCGCCCATTGGTTCGGCACCGTGCCTGCGGTGGTCATGGGCGGCGTCGGCACGCTACTGGTGACCGGGGCCTGGATCAAATTGTTCCCGACCCTGGCCAACCGCGACCGAATGCACGAACCGGTGGACGAGGCGAAAGCCTAGAGCAGCTTGTCGAGGGTGATCGGGAAGTCCCGCACCCGTTTGCCCGTGGCGTGGTAGATCGCATTCGCCACCGCCGCCGCCACGCCGACAATCCCGATTTCGCCGACGCCCTTGGATCCGAGGGCGTTGACGATCTCATCGTGTTCCTCGACGAAAATCACATCGATATCACCAATGTCAGCGTTGACCGGCACGTGATACTCGGCCAGGTTGTGGTTCATGTGCCGGCCCAGGGCATGGTCGGTCAGGGTTTCTTCATGCAACGCCATGCCAACACCCCAGACCACCCCACCGAGAATCTGGCTGCGGGCAGTCTTCGGATTGACTACCCGCCCGGCGGCGATGGCGCTGACCACCCGATTGACCTTCACCGTGCCCAGGTCTTCGTCCACCCACACCTCGACAAAGACCGCCGAATGGGTGGCGGTTGCATAAGCCTGGCGCTTTTCATCCGGCCCGGTGGAAACCTCCGCCTGCAACGGCATTTCGCCACTTTTTTGCGCCAGATCTGCCAATGCGACGCTGGCTTCACCCATGCGCAGCTCACCGTCGGCGAAGGTCACTTGCTCCAGGGTCGCGCCGCTGAAGGCGGGACAAGATTGACGGGCCACGGCGAGTAGCTTTTCCTTCAGAGCCTCACAGGCTTGCTGCACTGCAGTGCCCACCGACGAGACAGTGAACGAACCGCCCTGCAACGGTGCAGTCGGCAACGACGAGTCGCCAAGAACAAAGGTGACATCCTCAAGGGAAACGCCTGACGCCTCGGCGGCAATTTGAGTCATGACGGTGTAAGTGCCGGTGCCGATGTCCGTCGTTGCGCTGCTGACGGTCAGCTTGCCGTTGGCATTCAGTGAGGCGCGGGCGCTGGCTTTCTGCTGCATGGCCTCCCACACGCCGCCAGCCATGCCCCAACCCACCAGTTGCCGGCCGTTGCGCATGCTGCGCGGTTCGGGGTTGCGCTTGCTCCAACCGAAACGCTCGGCGCCCTGGGCGTAACAGGCCCGCAGCTCCTTGCTGGAATAGGGCTTGCCTTCGTTTTCGTTGCGTTCGGCATAGTTGATCAGGCGCAGCTGCACCGGGTCGATCGCCAGGGCGCAGGCCAACTCGTCCATGGCGCATTCCAGCCCGATCAATCCCAGGGCCGCGCCGGGCGCGCGCATGTCCAACGGCGTGTAGACGTCCAGCGGTGCCAGTTTGTAGGTCAACGTCACGTTATCGCAGTGATAGAGCATGCCGCTCCACTCCACCACGTGCTCGGTAAAATCTTCGAAACGCGAGGTCTGGCCGACGGCGGTGTGCGCTATGGCGAGCAACCTTCCGTTGGCCGCAGCGCCCAGTTGCACGCGCTGGAATGTCCGTGGGCGATAGCCGAAAGTGAACATCTGCTGACGCGTCAGGCTGACTCGCACCGAACGCTTGAGGGCCAGCGCGGCCATTACCGCGAGCGCCAATTGATATTGCGGGCGCAGGCCGGAACCGAACGCGCCGCCCACGTAGGCGGCGAACACGCGCACCTGCTCCTTCTCCAGCCCGAACACTTTTTGCACATACGCCTGGCAGTTCTGAGTGCCTTGGGTCTTGTCGTGGATGTGCAGGCTTGCGTCAGGTTGGTACAACACAGTAGAGGCATGGGGCTCCATCGGGTTGTGGTGCTCTATCGGTGTGCTGTAGGACACATCCACACTCAAGGCGGCACTCGCATACTCGCCCTGAAAATTCCCACGTGGCTTGGGCAGTTCGGCCGGCGCTGGATGGGCTTCGTTTTGCAGGATGGTCAGATCGGTCTGATGCTCCTCGGCCTCGTATTCAATTTCAACCAGCGAGCCGGCATAACGGGCCAGTTCCAGATTCTCGGCCACCACCAGGGCCAGCGGCTGGCCACTGTAGAGGATCTGGTCATTGAATAATGGCCGGAACGGCGAGCCCTCCGCCGCGTCGGCATCCTGGTAGGGTTCGTCGTAGCTGGCGACCTTCGGCCGATTGGTGTGATCAATCACCGCGACGACGCCCGGTAGCGCCAAGGCGCGTGAAGCATCGATGCCCACCACGCGTCCCCGGGCGATAGCGCTGGACACGACACTGCCGTGCAACAAGCCGTCTTCCGGATATTCCCCGGCATAACGGGCGCGACCGGTCACCTTGAGCAGGCCGTCGACCCGGTCCAGCGGCTTGCCTATGGTTTTGCTCGGTGCATTCATCGCGCGGTTCCTCCCACCAGTGCGGCATCGCTCAGGGCGCGGACAATCGCCCGGCGCGCCAACTTGACCTTGAAGCCGTTGTGTTCCAGCGGTTCGGCGCCCTGCAACAGCGCATCCGCGGCCGCCGTGAAGGTCTCGCGGCTGACGACCTGGCCCGCCAGCCAGCTCTCGACGGCTCGATCGCGCCAAGGCTTGTGCGCTACGCCGCCCAAGGCCAGGCGCGCCTGGCGAATCACCGGCCCGTCCAGCTCCAGCGCGGCCGCGACCGACACCAGCGCGAAGGCATAGGACGCGCGGTCACGGATCTTCAAGTAATGGCTGTGTTCGGCGAAACCGGCGGGCGGCAGCTCGATATAGGTGATCAACTCGTCATCGGCCAGCTGGTTATCCCGGTCCGGGGCGTCGCCGGGAAGGCGATGGAAGTCGGCGAACTCGATTGTCCGTGGGCCTCCGCGCCCCAGCACATGGACCACCGCATCCAGTGCAGCCAGGGCCACGCACATGTCGGAGGGGTGAGTCGCGACACATTGATCGCTCGCGCCAAGGATCGCGTGAATCCGGTTCAAGCCGCTTCGGGCCGGGCAGCCGCTGCCGGGCCTGCGTTTGTTGCACGGCACGCTGGCGTCATAAAAATAGTAACAACGGGTGCGCTGCAACAGATTGCCACCGGTACTGGCCATGTTGCGCAGCTGTGGCGAAGCACCCGCGAGGATGGCCTGGGAAAGCAACGGATAGCGACGCTCGATCCAAGGGTGCCAGGCCAGGTCGGCATTGCTCACCAGCGCGCCGATCATCACCCCGCCCGAGGGCGTTTCGCTGAGGTCGGCCAAGGGCAGTCCGGTGATATCGATCAGATGCTCGGGGCGGGTGAGGTTTTCCTTCATCAGGTCCAGCAGATTGGTGCCGCCAGCGATGAAGCGTGAATGGGCACTCGACAGCTCCACGGCGGCCTGCAGCGTGTCGGGCTTGCTGTAGCGAAAGGGATTCACGACTCACCTCCCGTCTGCTGGCAGAGCGGCAGGGCTTCTTCGATGGCATCGCGGATGTTGTTGTAGGCGCCGCATCGGCAGAGATTGCCGCTCATCAGCTCGCTGATTTCGGCGCCCGTCCGCGCCCGTCCCTCGTTGGCCAGCGCCACCGCCGAACAGATCTGCCCGGGCGTGCAATAGCCGCACTGGAACGCATCATGCTTGATGAACGCCCGTTGCATGGGATGCAACTCGTCGCCGTTCGCCAGGCCCTCGACAGTGGTCAACTCGGCGCCATCACACATCACCGCCAGGGTCAGGCAAGCGTTTATCCGCTTGCCATCGCGCAGCACCGTGCAGGCCCCGCATTGGCCATGGTCGCAGCCCTTTTTGCTGCCCACCAGGTCCAGTTGTTCGCGCAGCAAATCAAGCAACGTAGTCCAGGGCAGCACCTGCAACTCACGCACCGCGCCATTGAGTGTCAGACGTATCGGATGACGGACGAAGGCCGCCTGCGTCGCTTCGGACAAGGTCGCGCTCATGGAACACCTCACGGTTGGTCGTACACGCGGCGTTTTGGAAAACCGCCGTCATAAGGGGTACGACTTCGCGGTGGGGTGAGCGTTCAAGGCGATTGCCCGCTCCCCAATGCACGAGGCAAGCCTGTCTGTGCGTTACATATGTACCGCACAGACTGTAATGTATCGCCTTACACTCAATTCCATGATTAAATCCTTCCAGCACAAAGGCCTCAGGCTCTTCTTTGAAACGGGTTCGACGCGCGGTATCCGTGCAGACCATGGAAAACGCCTGGCTCGCATGCTTCAGTTCATGGACAGGGCACGCATGCCAAGCGACTTGAACATTCCCGGATGGCGATTGCATTCGCTCAAGGGTGATCTGGTCGAATATTGGTCGCTGAGCGTTTCGGGGAACTGGCGAATTGTCTTCCGCTTCATCGAGTCCGACATCGAACTGGTCGACTACCTCGACTACCACTGACAGGAGGCTGGAACATGCCCATGCACAATCCGCCACATCCTGGCGAAACATTGCTGGAGGACGTGTTGCCCGAGTTGGGCATCACAGTGACCGAACTGGCGCGCCACCTCGGCTTCACTCGACCACACCTTTCCCGGGTATTGCACGGCCATGCACCGGTCAGTCCAGACCTTGCCGTGCGCCTGGAACGCGCGGGTATCGGCAAGGCAAGAGTCTGGCTAGGCGTCCAGAGCGACTATGACTTATGGCAAGCCGAGCAGCGCGAGCAACCCCTGATCGAACCCCTTGCCCATCACGCTTGATGCTGTCAGGCCAGCAATTCCGCCGCCACCACGCTTTTCACGCCTTTGCCGGCAAGTTGCTCCACCAGCATCAAGGCGAACATGAGGGCGGCGGCCGAGCCCTGGGCGGTAATGCAATTGCCGTCCACCACCACCGGTTGGTCGACAAAGCTGCACCCGGACAGTTGCTGGCTGACGGCGGGCAGGCAGGTCATGCGACGCTGGCGCAGCACGCCGAACGCCTGGAGCACCAACGCCGGGGCTTCGGCAATGGCGGCGAAGAAGCGCCCGGCCGCCGCTTGGTCCTTGACCAGTTGCTGCAACGGTTGGTGGGCCGCCAAGTGTTGCGCGCCGATGATGCCGCCCGGCAAGACAATCAAGTCGAAATCCTGCACCAGCACGTCCACCAGCATGCCATCGGCGGTCAGGCGCGTGCCGCGTGCACAGGTGAGCATGCGACGGCCCTCGATACTCGCCACGACGACTTCAAGCTGCGCCCGGCGCAACACGTCGATCAGAGTCACGGTCTGCAGATCGTCAACGCCTTCCGCCACGGCAATCAGGATTCGGGGGATCTTGGTTCCAGGAATCATGGGCACTCTCCGCTGGGTGATCTTTCAAGACTAGTCAGCTTTGCCGGGCCCTGTCAGCTGAAGCTCGCCCAGCCATGTCATTTGATGTACAGCTGGGTCGACATCCGGTTGCCCGGCGCGTTGATCGACACGTTGCTGAAGCTGAACGTGCCTTCCTGCTTGCCTTTGAGATCGAAGATGTACAAATAGCCGACCGTTCGCCGGGCTCCGCTCGAGCAGTCATTGAGGTTCCCATTATCAAATGCACACACAGGTGAACGGGTGCCGTCGACCTCAAAGCCGTCCAGCGTGACATTCGGCTGGTGGCCTATGCCGACTTCCAGCACGTAGACCTTGATATGCGGGCCACTATGGTCGCAACGGGTTTGCGCCTGTTGCGCAGAGACGTCCTCGAAACCACAGGCCGGCGACTCGACCTTGAGCACCTTGACCTCGCTCAGCGGTGGCGCCGACGCGGCGTGCGCGCTCGGCACGGACAGCCCCAGGCCGAACGCGCAGGCCAATGCAATGTTCTTCATGCAATTCATACTGACCTCCCGGAATCGCGCGCAGTATGGCCCAACTTTTGCGTCTGCACACTTTTGCGACGCACACCGAGGATCGCAGCCAGTTCGCCGCGCTGCTATGATGCGCGGCTTTTTCCGACCCACATAAAAACCCGGGCGCCGTCGGCGCCCTGTGCTTTGCTGTTGAGGTCGATACATTCACGGCGCCGAGCGCGCCACGGGGAGCAGACATGCTGGAAAGGCTGTTTCAACTCAAGGCACACAACACCAACGTGCGGACCGAGATCCTGGCGGGCGTCACGACGTTCCTGGCCATGGCCTACATTCTGTTCGTCAACCCGAGCATCCTCGGCGAAACCGGCATGGACAAGGGCGCGGTGTTTGTCGCCACCTGCCTGGCGGCGGCCATTGGCTCCACGGTCATGGGCCTGATCGCCAACTACCCGATCGCCCTCGCGCCGGGCATGGGCCTGAACGCCTTCTTCACCTACACCGTGGTCCTGCACATGGGCCATACCTGGCAAGTGGCGCTGGGCGCGGTGTTCGTCTCCGCCGTGCTGTTCTTCCTGTTGTCGATCTTCCGCATCCGCGAATGGATCATCAACAGCATCCCGCTGCCGCTGCGCTCGGCCATCGCTGCCGGTATCGGCCTGTTCCTGGCGCTGATTGCCCTGAACAATGCCGGCATCGTGGTGAAAAACCCGGCGACCATGGTCGGCCTTGGCGATTTGAAGCAACCGGCGCCGATCCTGGCAACCCTCGGTTTCGTCCTGATCGTCGCCCTCGAAGCCTTGAAAGTGCGCGGCGCGGTGCTGATCGGCATCCTCGCGGTCACCGTCGTCTCGATCCTGATGGGCTTCACGCCATTCGGCGGGATCATTTCCGCACCGCCATCCCTGGCCCCGACGTTCCTGCAACTGGACATCAAGGGCGCCCTGGACATTGGCCTGGTGAGCGTGATCTTCGCCTTCCTGTTCGTCGACCTGTTCGACAACTCCGGCACCCTGATCGGCGTCGCCAAGCGCGCCGGGCTGATGGGCAAGGACGGCCACATGCCGAAGATGGGTCGTGCGCTGATCGCCGACAGCACCGCCGCCATGGCCGGTTCGCTGCTGGGCACCTCCACCACCACCAGCTACATCGAATCGGCGGCGGGCGTCAGCGCCGGCGGCCGCACCGGCCTGACCGCCATCGTGGTGGCGATCCTGTTTCTGCTTGCGCTGTTCTTCTCGCCACTGGCCGCCAGCGTCCCGGCCTTTGCCACCGCTCCGGCCCTGTTGTTCGTCGCTGTGCTGATGACCTCGGGCCTGGCGGAAATCGACTGGGACGACATCACCGTGGCCGCTCCGGTGGTGATCACTGCCTTAGCGATGCCCTTCACCTATTCCATCGCCAACGGCATCGCCTTCGGCTTCATCGCCTGGACAGCCATTAAACTGGTGTCCGGCCGTGGCCGTGAGCTGAACCCGGCGCTGGTCATCCTGTCGATCCTGTTCGTTATCAAGTTGGGTTGGTTCAACGCATGACTTTTGATTCCCAGGCCTATGCCGCCCAGTTGCAGGGCAAAGTCGCCCGTCTGCGCGACTTGTTGGCCCCGTTCGATGCTCCCGAGCCGCAGGTGTTTGACTCACCGCTGGAGAACTTCCGCCTGCGGGCCGAGTTCCGTCTGTGGCGCGAGGCCGGCGAACGCCATTACGCGATGTTTTCCCAGGACGACAAGCGCACGCCGATCCTCATCGAGCAATTCCCCATTGCCAGCCTGCGCATCAACCAGTTGATGCCGCAACTCAAGGCCGCCTGGCAGGCCAGCGCCCCCCTGAGCCATAAGCTGTTCCAGGTGGAGTTCCTGACCACCCTGGCCGGCGACGCGATGATCACCCTGTGTTACCACCGTCCGCTGGACGAGCACTGGCACGCTGCCGCGTCGAAACTGGCGGCCGACCTGGGGGTCAGCATCATTGGCCGCTCCAAGGGCAAGCGCGAAGTCATCGGCCATGACTATGTGGTGGAGAAATTTGAGGTAGGGGGTCGTACGTTCAGCTATCGCCAACCTGAAGGCGCCTTCACCCAGCCCAACGGCACGGTGAACCAGAAGATGCTCAACTGGGCTTACGAAGCGCTGGGCGATCGCAGCGACGATCTGCTGGAGTTGTACTGCGGCAACGGCAACTTCACCCTGCCGCTGGCCACCCGCGTGCGAAAAGTCCTCGCCACCGAAATCAGCAAGACCTCGGTCAACGCCGCGCTGAGCAACCTCAGCGAAAACGCGGTGGATAACGTCACGCTGGTGCGCCTATCGGCCGAAGAGCTGACCGAAGCCTTGAATGAAGTCCGGCCGTTCCGTCGTTTGCAGGGCATCGACCTCAAAAGCTATGAATTCGGCAGCGTCTTCGTCGACCCGCCTCGCGCCGGCATGGACCCGGACACCTGCGAACTGACCCGGCGCTTCGACAACATCCTGTACATCTCCTGCAACCCGGAAACCCTCGCCGCGAACATCGCGCAGCTGAACGACACCCACCGCATCACGCGCTGCGCGTTGTTCGATCAATTCCCTTGGACCCATCACATGGAGTCCGGCGTGTTGTTGACCCGGCGCTGACTTTCGTGGCGAGGGAGCAAGCTTCCTCGCCACCATTGTCTCTCCCTCACCTCCCACAGTGGTCATGTTCGATCATCGAACACTTATTGCCCGGTGTCGGCTGCTTTATTTGACCAAATTAACCATCTAGTACAATTTATCTCCACCGGCTGAAACCCCGCCGACACCAACAATAAAAATTGTGGAGAAATTGCGATGCCTCCGATCGTTCTGGTGCTCAACGGCCCGAACCTGAACCTGCTCGGCACCCGCGAGCCGGCAACCTACGGCTACGAAACCCTGGCTGATATTTCCTCGCTCTGTGGCCGCGCCGCCGAAGAGTTCGGCCTGGCCGTGGAGTTTCGCCAGACCAATCAGGAAGGCGAACTGCTCGACTGGATTCACGGCGCCCGAGGCCGGTGCGCCGGTATCGTCATCAACCCGGCGGCCTGGACCCACACCTCGGTGGCGATCCGCGACGCCCTGGTGGCGAGTGAAGTACCGGTCATCGAAGTCCACCTGTCCAACGTCCACGCCCGGGAAACCTTTCGTCACCACTCCTTTGTCTCATCCGTCGCCATTGGCGTGATGTGCGGGTTTGGCAGCCATGGTTATCGCCTGGCCCTTGAACATTTCAGTCAGCGGTTGAAGGGTTGATGCGCATGTCGAACGTCACTGTACTGGCCGGCCTGATCGGGGCGGGTATCCAGGCGTCCCGCACGCCGGCGCTGCATGAGCGCGAAGGCGATGCCCAAGGCATGCGTTACCTTTATCGACTGATCGATCTGGATGCGCTGAAGCTCGACAGCAGCGCCCTGCCCGACTTGCTGATGGCCGCCGAACGCATGGACTTCACCGGCCTGAACATCACCTTCCCGTGCAAGCAGGTGATCATCCCGCTGCTGGACGAGTTGTCTCCCGAGGCCCGCGGGATCGGTGCGGTGAATACCGTGGTGCTCAAGGATGGCAAGCGCATCGGCCACAACACCGATTGCCTGGGGTTCGCCGAAGGTTTTCGTCGTGGCCTGGGCGATGTCGCGCGCAAGCGGGTGGTCCAGATGGGCGCAGGAGGCGCCGGCGCGGCGGTGGCCCATGCGTTGCTTCTGGAGGGCGTAGAGACATTGAGCATTTTCGACGTCGAGATCAGCCGTGCCGAGGCATTGGCAAACAACTTGAATC
Source organism: Pseudomonas frederiksbergensis (assembly GCF_000802155.2). GTDB lineage: Bacteria > Pseudomonadota > Gammaproteobacteria > Pseudomonadales > Pseudomonadaceae > Aquipseudomonas > Aquipseudomonas frederiksbergensis_A. The sequence continues at coordinate 50,166 of NZ_JQGJ02000022.1, read as the reverse complement.
AACACTTCGGCACAGGCCGTGCTCGTGCCGGGCATGACCTACCCACCGCCATGGCCGAAGCCGACGGCTTGGTGAACACCACGCCCATGGGCATGGCGAAACTGCCGGGCACACCGGTGCCGGCCGAGTTGTTGCGGGGTGATCTGTGGGTGGCGGAAATCGTTTACTTCCCGCTGGAAACCGAACTGCTGCGCAACGCCCGCGCCCTCGGCTGCCGCACGCTGGACGGCGGCAACATGGCGGTATTCCAGGCGGTGAAGGCGTTCGAGCTGTTCAGCGGCGTGGCGCCGGATGCGCAGCGGATGCTGGCGCATTTCCAGGGCATGAATCACTAAAGCCTGGCCAGAATTCCTTGTGGGAGCGACCAAGCTCCCCACACAGTCTGCATCAGCTCACGATCACGCCTGCAAATATCTCAGCACCGATTCACACACCATCTGCCGATGCCGCTGCTTGACCGCTTCGTCCGACAGGTCGATCTGGAAGATCTCGCCAAACGTCTGGCGGTTGGACACCCGGTAGAAGCAGAACGAACTGATCAGCAGATGCACATCCAGTGGTTCGAGGCCGGCACGGAACACGCCCTCTTCGGCGCCGCGACGCAGGATCACGCCCAGTGAATCGAGGATGGTATTGGTCATCGCCTTGATCGCACCGGACTGTTTCACGTATTCGGCGTTGTGGATGTTCTCGATGCAGACGATGCGCACGAAATCCACATTGCGGTCGTGGTGGTCGAAGGTGAATTCCACCAGGCGCCGGATCGCATCCACCGGGGCCAGTTCCGCCAGGTGCAGGCGGCTCTCGGTGGTACGGATATCGCCGTAGAGTTTTTCCAGCACCTCGACGTACAGCTGCTCCTTGCTGCCGAAATAGTAGTAGATCATGCGCTTGGAGGTGTGGATGCGCTCGGCGATGGCGTCGACCCGGGCGCCGGCCAGGCCTTGCTGGACGAACTCGACGATGGCTTCCTGAAGAATGTTCTCCCGGGTCTTTTCCGGGTTGTTCTTGCGACTCTTGCGCGGCGTGGCGACAGGTTCGTCGAGCGCTGCGGAAAGCTCTGGATTCATAGTCATTGCGGGGCTCACGGCCATCACTGCACAGGCTGGCGATTATGGGCCGCACCGTGCACTGAAGGAAGCCACGACACAGCCCATTACCGCAGCGTTTACGATTTCCCTACAACTTGGCATGCCGCAAGCCACCGCTACGGGACTTGGCCATCGCCGCCAGCCGCACCGCGACGTTGGCGGCGCCATAACCGACGTAACCGTTCTTGCGTTGGATGATCTCAAAGAAAAACCGCCCTTCGAACGGCTCGGTATAGACATGAAACAGCTCGCCACCCTGGGCGTCACGGTCATATAGCACGTTGAAATACGCCAGTTCGCTAAGGAACTCATCGTCGAAATCGAAACGCGCCGCCAGGTCGTCGTAATAGTTGAGCGGGATGTCGAGCAAAGGCACCCCGGCCTCCTTGGCCCGACTGACCTGGGCAAAGATGTCATCACAATCGAAGGCGATGTGATGCACGCCGGAGCCGCGATAACTCGACAGCGCATGTGAGATCGCGGTGTTGCGATTCTCGGAAATATTCAGCGGCAGGCGAATCGAACTGCAACGGCTACGCAGGGCACGGCTTTTTACCAGGCCATAAGGGTCGGGCAACACCACTTCGTCGTCAGCCTCGAAATCCAGCAGGCTCTTGTAGAACAGCACCCAACTGTCGAGGCTGTCGGCCGGCAGCGCCATCGCCATGTGGTCGATGCGCTTGAGCCCGGCGCCGATGGCCGCAGCGGGTTGCAGGTTGAAATCGGTGCCGTAGACGTCGGCGTCCTGGTCCACCAGGTAGATCAGGCTGCTGTCCGGGGCGCGCACCGCCGCCAGCTCCAGCTCATTGGGCCCGACGAGCCCGCGATACGGCTGGCCTTTGTAGGCCACGGCCCGTTTCAAGGCACTGGCGCTGTCCTTGACCCGCACCGCCATGGCGCACAACGACGGGCCATGGGCTTCGAAAAAGCTGTGGGCGAAGGAGTACGGCTCGCAATTGAGGATCAGGTTGATATCGCCCTGGCGCAACAGGCTGACGTTCTTGGAACGATGCTGGCCGGCCTTGACGAAACCCAGGCGCTCCAGCCAATGGGCGAGCTTGGCGCCCAGGTTATCGTCCACGGCGAATTCGAGGAACTCGATGCCGTCGTATTCGCTGGCCGGCGCTGTTTCAAAAAGAATGTCAGGCTTTTGCGCCGGCGCTTGCTCGGCCAGGCGCTGGCGGGTCTTTTCTTCCAGGTACAGCAACGAACGCAAACCGTCGGCCGCATTCGCCCTGGGCGGCGCGGCGCGGAAACCGTCGTTGAAGATTTCCAGCGACAGCGGCCCGCAGTAGCCACTCTGGATGATCGGCGCGAGGAAACCCGGCAAATCGAATTCTCCCTGGCCCGGAAAGCAGCGGAAATGCCGGCTCCATTCCAACACGTCCATCGCCAGGATCGGCGCATCGGCCATCTGCACAAAGAAGATTTTGTCGCCGGGAATCTCGGCGATGGCCCTCGGATCGCCCTTGAGGGACAACGTGTGAAAGCTGTCGAGCAGCACGCCGAGGCTGGGATGATCGGCCTGGCGCACGATGTTCCAGACCTGTTGATACGTATTGACGTGCCGGCCCCAGGCCAACGCCTCGTAACCAATGCGCAAGCCGCGCGCGCCGGCCCGCTCCGCCAGCAGGCGCAGATCGTCGATCAGGATCTGCTCATCGCCAACGCTGTCAGCCGATGCATTGCTGCACACCAGCACCAGGTCGGTGCCCAGCTCCTGCATCAAATCGAATTTGCGCTCGGCCCGTTCCAGGTTGCGCGCCAGGCGGTCGCGACGGCAGCCTTCAAAATCGCGAAAAGGTTGGAACAGCGTGATGGCGATACCTAGGTCGGCGCACATCTGCCTTATTTCCCGAGGGCTGCCATCGTAGTAGAGCAGGTCATTCTCGAAAATTTCCACGCCGTCGAAACCGGCGGCGGCAATGGCTTCGAGTTTTTCCGGCAGGGTACCGCTCAACGAAACGGTGGCAATGGAACGCTGCATGACTTCGGCTCCCGGGACAGGCGTCGGCTACAAAAAAATGCGCCGCTTTTTGAAAGAGTCAGGCGATTATTGGGCTGCCGGTTCCTTTGGGCAATTTAATATGTACCATCCGGTTAGTTTTTTGGGCGATTATCGAACACTATGGCCGATCAGCGAATTGACGATTTTTTGTCCACTGCCCACCATCGACCCCCGCATTGATAGCCAACGCGTCAATGCAGACCCAGACCACACCATAAGAATTTAAAGAACGGGTGACCTTATGATTCCTTCCCAAAGTTCTCGCCTGGCCCACGGCCCGGTTGCCGCCAGCGGTAGCATCGGCGACAAGATCCGTGGCGCGATGGGCGTGGGCAAGACCCGTTGGGGCATGCTCGCCCTGGTGTTTTTCGCCACCACCCTGAACTACATCGACCGCGCCGCCCTTGGCGTCATGCAACCGATCCTGGCCAAGGAAATGAGCTGGACGGCGATGGACTACGCCAATATCAACTTCTGGTTCCAGGTCGGTTATGCGGTCGGCTTCGTGCTGCAAGGCCGGTTGATCGACCGGATCGGCGTCAAGCGGGTGTTCTTCTGCGCCGTGCTGCTCTGGAGCCTGGCGACCGGCGCCCACGGCCTCGCGACCTCGGCGGTGGGCTTCATGGTTTGCCGCTTCATCCTCGGCCTGACCGAAGCCGCCAACTACCCCGCCTGTGTGAAAACCACGCGGCTGTGGTTTCCGGCTGGCGAACGGGCCGTGGCCACCGGCATCTTCAATGCCGGGACCAACGTCGGCGCGATGTTCACCCCCATGCTCTTGCCGCTGGTCCTGCACGTCTGGGGCTGGCAGGCCGCGTTCCTGTGCATGGCCGCCCTCGGCGGGATCTGGCTGGTGTTCTGGGGCCTGAAGTACTTCAACCCGGAAGACCACCCGAGCGTGAAACAGTCGGAACTGGACTACATCCAGGCCCAGGACGAACCGGATCAGGCCCGCGTGCCCTTCTCTCGAATCCTGCGCATGCGCGGCACCTGGGCGTTCGCCCTGGCCTACTCGATCACTGCGCCGGTGTTCTGGTTCTACCTCTACTGGCTGCCGCCGTTCCTGAACCAGCAATACAACCTGGGCATCAACGTGACCCAGATGGGCATCCCACTGATCATCATCTACCTGACCGCGGATTTCGGCAGCGTCGGCGGCGGGATCCTTTCGTCATTCCTGATTGGCCGCGGGGTCAATCCGATCAAGGCGCGACTGATGTCCATGCTGCTGTTCGCCTGCTGCATCGTTGGCGTGATCATGGCCGCCGGCTCCAGCAGCCTGTGGGTGGCGGTGTTTGCGATTTCCTTGGCCATTGGCGCGCACCAGGCCTGGACCGCGAACATCTGGAGCCTGGTGATGGACTACACGCCCAAGCACATGATGAGCACAGTGTTTGGCTTCGGCGGCATGTGCGCGGCCATCGGCGGGATGTTCATGACTCAGTTGGTGGGGCACATCCTCACGATCACCAACAACAATTACACCGTGCTGTTCACCCTGATCCCGGCGATGTACTTCATCGCGCTGGCCTGGATGTACTTCATGGCGCCGCGCAAGGTGCCGACGCTGGAAAACTGATACCGGGCGTCGGGCAATCAGGCCGTGTATAGCCGGTGATTATGCCCGCCGCTGTTGCCACGCCGCCGCCAACCCACTCAAGCAGATCAAGGCGATGCCCACCACGGTGGTCAACGTCGGCGTATGGCTGAACAACAACCAGCCCAGCAACCCGGCGAAGACAATCTGGCAATACCCGAACGGCGCCAGCAGCGCCGGGGCGGCGAAACGGAAGGCCTGGGTCAGCATCAAGTGCGCCGTCATGCCGCAAGCGCCCAGCGCGAGCATCATCAACCCGTGGGTCGCGCTCGGCACCTGCCAGAAGAACGGCACCAACGCGCTCATGACCAGCGTATTGCACAGCCCGGCGAAAAAGTTGCTGGTCGTGGGGCTGTCGATCTCGGCGAGCTTGCGGGTGAGCAGCTGGTAGAAACAGAAAAACAGCGCCGAACAAAACGGCAACAGCACCGCCGGCGTGAACAGATCGCCACCAGGATGAACGATGATCAATACCCCGATAAAACCGAAGATCACCGCAATCCACTGACCGCGCGTCACGTGCTCGCCCAGCAGCGGTACCGACAAGGCAGTGACCAGCACGGGCGCAAGGAAGTTGACCGCGGTCGCCTCCGCCAAGGGGATGTACATCAGCGCCGTGGTGAAGAACAGACTGGTGCCCAACAGGCACAACGCCCGGGCAACTTGCCACAACGGCCGCTTGGTGCGCAGCACCCGTAGCCCCGAGCGCGGCAGGAAAATCCCCGCCATCAACAAGGTGTGCACCACATAACGGGCCCAGACCACCATGACGATCGGATAAAAACCCGAGAGATATTTGGACAACGCGTCGTGACTGGAGAACAAAAACGTTGCGACCAGAATAAGCACGATGCCCTTGAAAGCCTGATTGACGCCGGAGAGCGGAGTGCTGAGGGTCATGAAGGAAACCTGCGTTGCTTGATGTCGAGGCCGTGATGCACAGTGCAGTTATTGGGCCAGCGAGGGTTCCGATAAGTTCTGGATCCCAAGTGTAATGAAAATTGCGCGGCCAGACAGGATTGGCTCGCCGATGAACCAAAATCCCTCGCAGTTGCCTGACTGCTCAAGCGCGGCGCGCACCTTGGGCGTCAGAAAGCTAGACTCATCGCCACGGCAGTCATCTCTTCGCAGGGCCATTCAGAGGATTTCCCACATGTTATGGAAAAAAGGTCGCCGCAGTGACAACGTGGTGGACGCCCGTGGTGACGGTGGGGGCGGTGGCGGGATGCGGTTCGGCGGCGGCAAGGGCTTGAGCCTGACCGCCATCCTGCTGATCGTCGGCATTGGCTGGATCACCGGCCAGGACCCCATGCAGATCCTGGGACAACTCGCCGGGCAAATGGACCAGGGTTCCGCTCCCACCTCTTCGCAAACCCGCCAGGCGCCACCGGCCAACGATGAGCAGGCGGAATTCGTACGCTCGATCCTCGGCGACACCGAGGATACCTGGGGCCAAGTCTTCCAGCAGGCCGGACGCCAATACCAACAACCCAAACTGGTGCTGTTCAGCGGTCGGGTCAACTCGGCGTGCGGCCTGGCGTCCTCGGCGACCGGCCCGTTCTACTGCCCGGCGGACCGGCAGGTCTACCTGGATATGAGTTTCTTCCAGGAAATGTCCCAGCGCTTCTCCGCCGCCGGGGACTTCGCCCAAGCCTACGTCATCGCCCACGAGATCGGCCACCACGTGCAGACGCTGCTCGGCGTCTCGGCAAAAATCCAGGAGGCGCGCCAGCAAGGCCGGCAGATGGAAGGCGACGGCGGTCTGCTGGTGCGCCAGGAATTGCAGGCCGATTGCCTGGCCGGTGTCTGGGCCAACCATGCGCAAAAACGCCTGAACTGGCTGGAGCCGGGGGATATCGAGGAAGCCTTGACCGCCGCCAATGCCATCGGCGATGACCGCCTGCAGCAGCAAGGCCAGGGCCGCGTGGTGCCGGATTCCTTCACCCATGGCACGTCGGCGCAACGGGTGCGCTGGTTCAAGACCGGTTTCGCCCAGGGCCAGGTCAGCCAGTGCGACACCTTTGCGGCGAAAAACCTGTAGATGAAGTGGGTGGCGCTGATCTGGCTGGTGCTCTGCAGCGCCGTTGTCCAGGCCGAAGAACACGCCGTCAAGACGGTCGCCCAGGGTCGCCTGCTGTTCAAGGGCGGGATCATGGCCGTTGCCGTGAGCCCCCCGCCGGCTTCGATCCAGCGGGTGTTGATCATCATCCACGGCAGGCTGCGCAATGCCGACACGTATCTTCGCAGCGGCGAAAGGGCCGCCGCGCAGGCCGGTCAAACCGCAACGACATTGGTCATCGCCCCGCAGTTTCTCAACGAACAGGACGTGGCGCGCCATCAACTGCCCGCCGATCTCCTGCGCTGGCAAGGCAACGATTGGATGGCGGGCGGCCTGTCCACAGGGCCGAATCCGGTCAGTTCATTCCAAGTGCTGGACGACATCGTGGCGCGGGTCAGCGACCGGCAGCAATTTCCGGAAGTGAAGGAGATCGTGATTGCCGGTCATTCCGGTGGCGCCCAAGTCGTACAGCGCTATGCCCTGCTCGCCCGTGGCACGTATCGCATCGCACCACGGTTCGTCATAGCCAATCCATCATCGTATGCCTACCTGGACGCCCAACGGCCCATGGCATTCGCACCCGCCAGCTGCCCCTCCTTCAACCGTTGGAAATACGGCCTGGAGCAGCTGCCCGCCTACGCTGCCGGGCAAACAGCCGCGCAACTCGAAGATCACTACATCAAGCGCGACATCACTTATTTGCTGGGACAACAGGACATCGACCCGGAACACCCAGCGCTGGATAAAAGCTGTGAAGCACAGACCCAGGGCGCGTATCGACTGCTGCGCGGGCATTTCTTTTTCGATTACCTGACACGCCGCCATCCGCAGGGGCTGAACCAGCGGCTGATCGAAGTGCCCGGGGTCGGGCATGATGGGGATGGGATGTTCAATTCGCCGGAAGGGTTGAGGGTGTTGTTCGGGCAGTGAGTTTTATGGTGACCAACAGGGCTTCATCCGCCTCTCAAGCCAAAAGCATCCGCCGCAGCTCCCCACAATCGCGCGCATGCCAATCTGTCAGCTCCGGCCAGGGATTGTCCGGCAGGTTCACCAACACCGTCCGCGCCCCCGCCGCACGACCGCAGTCCAGGTCAAAGCGGTAATCCCCCACCATCACCATCGAGCCGGGCGCCACATCCCATGCCTCGGCCAACTTCAACAGGCCGCCGGGATGCGGCTTGGGCGGTGCCTCGTCGCGGCCGAGCACGTCCTCCACCGCGAAACAATCCGCCAACCCGATGGCTTCGAGGGTGATGTGGGCCAGCTCGCGGGCGTTGCGGGTCAGGATGCCCAGGCGGTAACCACGCCCGGCCAGCTCACGCACCAACTCGACCGCCCCCGGCGCGGGCTTGGAGCCCAGCGCCAGGTCCCGTTCGTGCTCCAGCAGCCAGGCGTGCTTGGCGGCTGCTTCTGCCGAGGGCAACGCCGCCAGGTGCGTAAGGATGTCGTCCTCGGCCGGAATTGCCAGGGCCACGCGGATCGCAGCGAAGTCATGCACAGCGACGGTCAGCGTGCCGTCCATGTCAAATACCCAATGCCGTACATCGACCAGGCTCATGCCCAGTCCTTGCGATGGCGGATCAGGCCTTCCTGGGTCACCGAGGCCACCAGTTGCCCGGCGCGATTGAACACGCTGCCCCGGGAAAACCCACGGGAGTTACCGGCCCACGGACTGTCCATGGCATAGAGCAACCAGTCATCGGCGCGCAGGTCGGCGTGAAACCACAACGCATGGTCAAGGCTGGCGACCTGCATATCCTTCTGCCATACCGATTTGCCGTGGGGCAACATCGAGGTGGTCAGCAGTCCGAAATCCGATGCGTAGGCCAGCAGGTATTTGTGCAGGGCCGGGATGTCCGCCAAGGCACCATCGGCACGGAACCAGACGTATTTGACCGGATCGGCCGGTTGCGGATTGTAAGGGTCTTTTTCAGTGACCGGGCGCACCTCGATCGGCTTGGGGCACAGCAGTTTTTCGCGCATGTGCTCGGGCAACAGATGCGCGCGCTGCTGGGTCAGTTCCAGCTCGGACGGCAGGTTTTCCGGCCCGACAACCTGGGGCATGGTGCTCTGGTGCTCGAAACCCTGCTCGTCATACTGGAACGAGGCGCTGCAGGTGAAGATCGGGTTGCCCTTCTGGATCGCCGTGACCCGACGGGTGCTGAAGCTGCCGCCGTCCCGTACGCGATCGACCTGGTAGACCACCGGCAATGCCGCATCGCCCGGACGCAGGAAATAACCGTGCATCGAATGCACATGGCGCGCCTCTTCCACGGTCTGGCTGGCCGCCGACAATGACTGGCCCAACACCTGGCCGCCGAACAACTGGCGAAACCCGAGGTCCTGGCTGCGTCCGCGAAACAGGTTCTCTTCGATCGGTTCCAGGGTCAGCAGGTCGACCAGATCTTCCAACACGTGGCTCATTCAGACTTTCCTCACACAGCGCAAAAACCGCGCAATCCAGGTTGCGGCGGCGGATCGATAGTGGCCCGGGCCATTTTGGCGGGCATTGTAACGTCCGTGTCGGCTAACCGTGCAGAGTCTGCAACCACTGCTCACGATTGATGCGATAGAGCACATGGTGACGCAATGGATGACCGACCGCGAGCTTTGGATGCTCGAAGTCATCCGCCGGATCATGCTGCATGCCGATGGCCTGCATGACCTTCTGTGACGGCAGGTTATCCACAGCGGTAAACGCCACGACTTCGTCGAGCCCCAGGCGGTCGAAGGCACAGCGCAACGCCGTCCAAGCCGCTTCGCTGGCATAACCGAGCCCCCAATGTTCGCGAGCCAGGCGCCAGCCGATCTCCACCGCCGGGGTGAAATGCGCATCAAAACCGACCACGCCCAGCCCGGTAAAGCCGATGAACGCTCCAGTGTCCTTGCGCTCCAATGCCCACAAGCCAAAACCGTGCTCGGCAAAATGCCCACGCACGCGGCCGATCAACGCAGCGCTTTCGAGGCGACTCAAGGGTGCCGGAAAATAACGCATCACTTGCGGATCGGCAGACATGGCCGCAAATGCCGGCAAATCATCGTCGCGCCACTGCCGCAGAATCAGCCGCGCGCTTTCCAGTTCCAGTATCGGCTCCATCTTCACTCCCTTTCCATGCCCAGAGTCTACATCGCTGGTAGGATCCTTCACTCATTCGCAGCTGAAAACACCATGCCCCTGCCGCTTATCTATCACGAAGACTACAGCCCCGAGTTCCCAGCGGAACACCGCTTCCCCATGGACAAGTTCCGCCTGCTGCGCGATCACCTGGTGGAGACCGGCCTGACTACGGATGCGGATCTGCTGCGTCCCGCCCTGTGCCCGCCGGGGATTCTCGCCCTGGCCCATGACCGCGCTTATATCGAACGCTACATGGGTGGCGAGTTGTCTCGCGAAGACCAACGGCGACTCGGCCTGCCCTGGAGCGAAGCCTTGGCGCGGCGAACGGTACGCGCCGTGGGCGGTTCACTCCTTGCCGCTGAACAAGCCCTTGAACACGGACTGGCCTGCCACCTGGCCGGCGGCACCCATCATGCCCACTACGACCACCCGGCCGGGTTCTGCATCTTCAATGACCTGGCGGTGATCAGCCGTTACTTCCTGGCCAGCGGCCGGGTCTCGCGGGTGCTGATTTTCGACTGTGACGTGCATCAGGGCGACGGTACGGCTCGAATACTCCATGACACCCCGGATGCGGTGACAGTTTCCCTGCACTGCGAAAAGAATTTTCCTGCACGCAAGGCGCAAAGCGATTGGGACATTGCGCTGCCGATGGGCATGGACGATGCCGCTTACCTAGCAGTCGTCGAGGATGCGCTCAATTACCTGCTGCCGCTCTATCAGCCGGACCTGGTGCTGTATGACGCCGGCGTCGATGTCCACAAGGATGACGCCCTCGGCTACCTGAAACTGACCGACGAGGGCCTCGCCGCCCGGGACGAGAGCGTCATGCGCCATTGCCTTGGACGGGACATTCCGGTGGTCGGTGTCATCGGCGGCGGCTATAGCAAGGATCGCAAGGCCCTGGCCCGGCGCCACGGGATCCTGCATCACAGCGCACAAAAGGTCTGGACGTCATCAGGCTGTCATTGAAATCTGGGCGCGTTACCCACAATGCCTGTGGAGCGGCCTGTGGATAACCTGAGCGAAACGGCTCGCAGCCGCTGCTGACTATGGCTTGCAGAGACTTGGTTGTTTTTTGACCAGCTCATTCAAGAACACCACCTGCCTTGGAATTTGTGCTGATAGAATGCCGCGCCATTCCTAGTTTCCGCAGTTCATACCATGACCTCGACCATCTCATCTTGCCCCCCAAGCATCGCCATCATCGGCGGCGGACCAGCCGGCTTGATGGCGGCCGAGGTGTTGAGCCAGGCCGGTGTCCAGGTCGACCTGTACGACGGCATGCCCTCGGTGGGCAGGAAGTTTCTCCTGGCGGGTGTCGGCGGCATGAACATCACCCACTCGGAAGCCTTCCCAGCCTTCCTGTCCCGCTACGGGGAGCGCGCGCCGCATATCGCCCCGCTGCTGCGAGCATTCGGCGCGGATGAGTTGTGCCAATGGATTCACGGCCTGGGCATCGATACCTTCGTCGGCAGCTCCGGGCGCGTGTTCCCGACTGACATGAAAGCCGCCCCGCTGCTGCGCGCCTGGCTCAAGCGCCTGCGGGACGCCGGCGTGGTGATCCACACGCGCCACCGCTGGCTGGGTTGGAATCCCGACGGCAGCCTGCGCATCGCCAGCCCGGACGGCGAAAAGACGTTGCTCCCCAACGCGACGTTATTGGCCCTGGGTGGCGGCAGTTGGTCGCGCCTGGGTTCCGACGGTGCATGGATGCTGGCGCTGGAACAGCGCGGCGTGACCCTGGCGCCCTTACAGCCGAGCAATTGCGGGTTCGACGTCGAGGCCTGGAGCGATCTGATGATCGGCAAGTTCGCCGGCGCCCCGCTGAAGAACATCGCCATGGGCCTGAACGACGATGTGCCACGTCTCGGCGAATGCGTCATCACCGCCACCGGCATCGAAGGCAGCCTGGTCTACGCCCTGTCGGCAGCGATTCGCGAAGCCATCAACCAGCACGGCAGCGCGACCGTCCATCTGGACCTGCTGCCGGGCCGGCCTGTGGACAAGCTCGTCCAGGCCTTGAACAAACCACGCGGATCACGCTCGATGGCCAAGCACCTGCACAGCCAACTTGGGCTCGATGGGGTCAAGGCGGCGCTGTTGCGCGAGCTGACGTCGGCCGATTGCTTCGCCGACATGGCGCGGCTGGCGCAGGCGATCAAGGCGTTGCCGGTCACGCTGGTGAAAACCCGTCCACTGGACGAAGCCATCAGCAGCGCCGGCGGCGTGACGTTCGAAGCCTTGGACGAACGGCTGATGCTCAAGCAGCTCCCCGGGGTTTTCTGCGCCGGGGAGATGCTCGACTGGGAAGCGCCGACTGGCGGCTATCTGCTCACGGCATGCTTTGCCAGTGGCCGGGCAGCGGGGTTGGGGATGTTGGAGTGGTTACAGCGCCCGGATTGAAACCGGGGCGCAGCAGACCATCAAGGCTTGCGCTTACGCGGCCCGGTATTGAACACCGGCACTTTTCGCACAGGCTTGACCGATGGTTCCACCGGCGCCGAGTCACCACTGTCCACCCACTTGCCCAGGTTGCGCTTGCCGCCGCTGCCCTGGGTTTTCGGTTTCTTCGGCTTTTTCGGCTTCTTGACGACCTGACCGCTGGCATCGGTCTCCGGTACGCGGTGTTCCGGTTCGAAATCCTGTTCCATCTGCCGGGGCAATGTCTGACGGGTCAAGGTCTCGATGGCCGACAGCAGGTTCACTTCATCGGCGCAGACCAGGGAAATCGCCTGCCCGGTAGCGCCCGCCCGACCGGTCCGGCCGATGCGGTGGATGTAGTCCTCGGCGACGATCGGCAGGTCGAAGTTCACCACCAACGGCAAATCTTCGATATCCAGGCCACGGGCGGCCACGTCGGTGGCTACCAGGATTTGCACTTCGCTGGCCTTGAAACGATCCAGCGCACGCTGGCGGGTCGCCTGGGGCTTGTCGCCGTGGATGCCATCGGCATTCACACCCAGGCCCTGAAGTTTTTCCACCAGTGCATCGACGCCGTTACGGGTCTTGGCGAATACCAGCACTTGCTTCCACTTGTGCTTGCGCATCAGGTGAACGAACAGCTCCGGCTTGCGCTTCTTGTCCACCGTCACCACCCATTGCTTGACGGTGTTGGCGGCAACGTTGCGCGGGCTCACTTCGATGCTCAGCGGGTCGTTGAGCATCTGCCCGGCCAACAAGCGGATGGCATCGGAGAAGGTCGCCGAGAACAGCAGCGTCTGGCGCTTCTTCGGCAGGGCCTTGTAGATATTCGCCAGCTCTTCGGAGAAACCCAGGTCGAGCATGCGGTCGGCTTCGTCCAGCACCAGGGTCTGCAACTGATTGAACTTCAGCGCGTTCTGGCGGAACAAGTCGAGCAATCGACCCGGCGTGGCAACCAGCAGGTCGACACCTTTGCGCAACTTCATCATCTGCGGGTTGATGCTGACGCCGCCGTACACCGCGTAGGTGCTCAATGGCAGGTTCTGCGCGTACTGGCGCACGCTTTCATGGACCTGCTCAGCCAGCTCGCGGGTCGGCACCAGGATCAGCGCCCGCACCGAGTTGGCCGCGACCTTCGGCCCTTCGGTGGTCAGCAACTGCAACAGCGGCACGGCGAAACCGGCGGTCTTGCCGGTGCCGGTCTGGGCCGCGGCCATCAGGTCGCGCCCGGCGAGCACGGCAGGCATGGCTTGGGCCTGAACCGGGGTCGGAGTCTGGTAGCCGAGCGTCTCGAGGGCGCGCAACAGGGGTTCGATCAGGCCAAGGGTGGCGAAAGTCATGGAGGTACCGTAGGAAAAATCAGCGCAGGGTGTGCAATGCGCGGCAGTTTACCCTAAATCAGGATTCGGCCGGTGCAGGCTTGGGCTTGCGCCACTGCGGCAACCCGATCAACACCACGGCGCTGATGATCACCAGCATCGCCACGGCTTCTTCGATGCCGATGGTCTCCCCAGCGAAGACGATCCCAAGCAACACCGCCACCGCCGGGTTGACGTAGGCATAGCTGGTGGCCGCCGCCGGACGCACATGCTTGAGCAGGTACATGTAGGCATTGAAGGCGATGATCGAACCGAAACCGATCAGGTAGACCAGCGCAAACCAGCCTTCCAGCGGCGGCATGCTTTCAAGGCGCTCGCCACAGGCGAAGCTGCCGATCAACAGCACCACGCCAGCCACCAGCATCTCCACCGCGCTGGCCATCGCCCCCGCCGGCAACGACACATGCTTGCTCAACACCGAGCCGAAGGCCCAGGAAGCCGCCGCAAACACGAGCAAGGCCGCCCCCAGCGGGCTCGATTGCAAGTTGGAACCGAGGTTGAGCATGGCGATGCCGATCAGCCCCAATACAATCCCGGCCCACTCCAGGCGGGTATTACGCGCGCCCCAGAAATAACCGCAGAGCAGGGTAAACAAAGGCACGGTCGCCACGGCCAGCGCCGCGACGCCGGACGCCACCCCCGTGTGCTCGGCCACACTCACCGCGCCATTGCCAAACGTGAGCAGCAACACACCAATGAGTGCTCCGGCCTTCCACTGCGCCCAGGTCGGTGCCGGCGCCCCACGCCAGCGCAGGAAGCCGTACATCAGCGAACCGGCAATCACGAAACGAATCCCCGCCAGCAACAACGGCGGCCAATACTCCACACCAATGCGAATCACCAGGTAGGTCGAACCCCAGATGACGTACAAGGCGAAGAAGGCAGCGATCAACGGCAAGGGAAAACGGCGTGTGCCAGGCATGTTCAACTCGAAGTCAGGACGATGAAACCCGTCATTCTAAAAAGGCGCTCGACAGAAATTAAGTTACAAAACCTGTTTATCCGAGCCATACACTTTTAATGTTGAGTGCTTAGAACCCGCGATGCCGCTTGAGATGCTCATTGATTTTCGCCGCCGGCACTTTCTGCAAACTGCACAGCAAATCATGGGACAGCTCCCGCAGCCCATGCTTTTGCCGCAATTCCGAGGCCAGGTGCGCGGTGAGGTTGGCGGCCATTTCGGCGTCGGCCATGGCCCGGTGGGCCTGGCCGGTGTGGGGCAAGCCGGCGAACACGTTGAGGGTGCCGAGCTTGTGGTTCGGCGCCGCCGGCATCAAACGCCGGGCCAGCAACAGTGAACAGGCAAAATTCTGCAAGCGGGTGCGCTTGATGCGTCCCAGCTCGAAGTCCCAGAACTTCTGGTCGAACGCGGCGTTGTGGGCCAGCAGCGGCGTGATGCCGACGAATTCGTTGACCTCGTTCATCACCTTTTCCGCCGGGGGTGCGCTGCGCAGCATGGCGTTGCTGATGCCGGTGAGCTGTTCGATGAAGGCCGGTACGCGGACGCCGGCATTCATCAGGCTCTGGTAGCGGTCGACGATCCGGCCTTGTTCGAGCATCACCACCGCGATTTCCGTGGCCCGGCACCCGCTGCTCGGGGTAATGCCGGTGGTTTCAAAGTCGATGACTGCGATGCGTTCCAAACCCGTGGGGCTCCTTGAAGTTCAATTCTTGAGCAGCAGCGCGCCCTCAATGGGCACGTAGCGGCTGGCGGCGCGGATCAGTGAATTGGCGGTCAGCCCCGGTACACCGTAGGCCACCGCTTGCACGCCGTGCTTGCTGATGATGCGTTCTAGCAACATGTCGAAATCGCCATCGCCGGAGGCCAGCACCACCTCATCGACGTGATCGGCGGCGTCCATGATGTCGAGCGTAATGCCCACGTCCCAGTCGCCCTTGGCCGAGCCGTCGCTGCGCTGGATGTAAGGCTTGAGCTTCACGGTGAAACCCAGGTTGCGCAGGATCTGCTGGAATTGCTGCTGCTTGCTGTCACCGCGATCGATCGCATAGGCGTAGGCCTCGACGATCTGCCCCTGCTTGCTCACATCAGCCCACAGCGCGGCGTAGTTGAAATGGCAACCATAGGCTTGGCGTACGGTGTAGTAGAGGTTCTGGACATCGGCGAACACTGCAATTTTTTTCACCGCGTTTCCTCGTTGATACGCACGCGCGTAGGCCACCCGGCCCGAAAAGTCGCCCAGTATGCCAGCCTCGAGGAATGTTCTGCGAGTAATCGCCTCGAGGCGCCAGGGCGCCCCGGACGAATGGCGGGTCAGACGAAGGAGTCGTCGTCGCCGAAGAAAGACGAATCGTCGCTGTAGTCCGCGTCGCTAAAACCGCCCTGGTCATTGCCATAGGTGTCGCTGTCAGCCACGCGCGGCTCATCGCCCCAGCCATTGTCGCCACTGTTGGCAGTGTCGTTGACGGGCTGGGCCGGTTCTTCCTTGAGAACCTCGACGATTTCCTGGGGTTGATTGCTGTGGAAGAGGCTGCTGATGCCTTGGGCCAACATCACGCCACCGGCCACGCCTGCGGCGGTCTTCAGCGCTCCGCCGAGGAAGCTGCCCGCCGCCGGGGCTTGCTGTTGCGGCGCACCATAGTTGCCCGGCGCGGCACCGAAGCCTTGCTGTGTCGGCGCATTGAACGATGGGCGTGCCGGTTCGCGCCAGCCGCCACCGCTGGGGGCCGGCGCGCTCGCGGGCCGGGAATCGCGGTTGCTGCCGCCGAAGATGCTTGAGAGGAAACCACCGCCACCGCTTGGCGCGGATGCCTGGCTGCGGGACTGCTGCAACTGCGCTTGCAGTTGTTCGATCTGCTGGGAGAGTTGGGTGTTCTGCTCGTCCAGGCGCTTGATCGCCGCCTCTTGCACCAGGATCGCCTGGGCCATGAAATAGCCCGCCGCAGGTTGCCTGGCCAAATGCTCCTTGATCCGCGCCTCGGCCTGGGCGTCGCGTGGCGCTGAATCCTTTTCGGCCTGCTGCAACCGTGAAAACAGTCCATCGATCAGGGTTTGTTCTTCGCTGTTCATGGCGACCTCATCAGATTGCCGGATAAAAAACCAAGCCGGTCCGCACAAGACCGGTGCCCGTCAGTAATGGGGTCCGCCAAGACGCTTTCAACGGTCTTTACCTGATGTTTACGTTTGTTTATGCGGGCAGCTGATGGGTAAAGTGTCGGACCGCTTTTCTGAACTGCGATACCGACCCATGAATCCGTTAGAAGTACTGCGTGACTCCTTGTATTTTTTCAAGCGCCATCTGGGCCGCATCGCCCAGTTGTGCCTGCCGCTGGTGATACTCGAAGCGGTGCTGCAGCAAGGGGTGGACAGCGCCGTCGGGGCCGACGGTTTTTCCGGCTACAGCGTGATCGTCGGGTTATTGGTGTACCCGCTGTACACGGCGGCGTTGATTCTGTTTCTTGACGCCCGCAGTCGTGGCGAAGCCCCTCGCCCCCGCGACCTGCTCGCCGCCTCGCTCCTGCAATGGCCACGCTTCGCCTTGCTGACCGCCCTCAATACGCTGCTGATCCTGATTGGCATCTCGTTGTATTTCCTGCCGGGGCTATGGTTGATGGTCGTCCTGGCCTTCGGTGAATATCTGTTGGTGCTCAAAGGCATGACTCCACTGGCAGCGATGAAGGAAAGCCTGCGCATGAGTCGCGGTCATTTCTGGCGAATCCTGCTGTGCATCCTGGCCGTGATGATCCCGCTGTGGCTGCTCAAGGGCGCCAGCGTCTCGGTGTATCCGCCGCCGCAGAACCCCTTGGTCAGTTTGCTGGTCGACAGCATCCACAGCTTCCTGCAACTGTTTACCACGGTGGTACTGTTCCGCATGTTCATGTTGATTGCTGAAAAACCTCAGTCATGACCCGTCTGCTGCGATACGCCCTGCTGGGCCTGTTGTTGATTATCGGCATCGGAGCCTTTTCGGTTTATGGCCTGACGTGGCGTCCCCAGGCCCGGGAAACGCTGCCCGTCAGCTGCGCCGCGAACGCCGCACCGTTGATGCCCGGCCAAGCCTTGAAGGTCATGACCTGGAACGTGCAATTCCTGGCCGGCAAGCGCTACGTGTTCTGGCACGACCTTGCCCAAGGCAACGATGAAAGCCCGACCCCGGAAGACATGGCCTTCAGCCTGGACGAAGTGGCCCGGGTCATTCGCGACGAGCAACCGGATGTGGTGTTGCTCCAGGAACTCGACAACGGCGCCAAGGCCAGCGACTACCAGGACCAGCTCAAGCTGTTGCAGGAGCGCCTGGCCGACCTCTACCCGTGCGGCACCAGCGCGTTCGATTGGAAAGCCGACTTCATCCCTAACCCGCGGATCTTCGGCAGCGTCGGCCGGCAGTTGGCGACGCTGAGCCGCTACCGCATCGACCACGCCGAGCGAGTGCAATTGCCGGTGGCTGATGGGAATTTCATCAGCCGCCAGTTCCAGCCGAAAAACGCCCTGCTCGTGAGTTACCTGGCCCTGGACGGCGGGGGGCAGCTGGCGGTGCTCAATACGCACCTGGAGCGGGCCACGCAACCGGACGACACCGCGCAGAAACAGATCGGTGCCGTTTCCAAGTCCCTCGACAAGCTTGAATCCGCCGGCACGCCCTGGCTGATCGGCGGCGATTTCAACCTGTTGCCCCTGGGCCAATACCGGCGTTTGCCAACCGAACAGCGCTCGCCCTACTCCGCCGACAGCGAGCTGCACCTGTTGTGGGACAAATACCCGATGATCCCCACCAACAACGAGGCCAGTGGCATCGACCGCGCACACTGGCTGACCCACTACCCCAACGACCCCGGCCTCAACGGCCCCGACCGCACCGTCGACTACCTGTTCTACAGCCCGCGCCTCAAGCGGGTCCAGGCCCAGGTGCGGCAGGATGACACGTTGCGCATCTCCGATCATTTGCCGGTGATTGCGCGGTTTCTGTTGCCGGCGATGCCGTGACAGCTTTTAGAAACTGTGGGATAGCCTGCTCGCTCCCAAGGGGGCTGTGTTTCAGATTACAGACCTTGGGCCCTTTCACTTGCGCGGCTTGGCCCGCGCCGTCGCTTCCGCCACCAGCGGGTCGTCCGGCCAGTAGTGCTTGGGATATCGTCCCTTGAGGTCTTTCTTCACCTCGGCGTAGGTGTTGCGCCAGAAGCTCGCCAAGTCCTGGGTCACCTGCACCGGTCGACGTGCTGGCGATAGCAGGTGCAGCTTGACCACCTGCCGTCCGCCGGCGATGCGCGGGGTGTCGGACAGGCCGAAGAGTTCCTGCAAGCGCACCGCCAGGATCGGCGGGTGTTCGCTGTAATCCAGGCGAATCGACGACCCGGAAGGCACGCTCAAATGGTGCGGCGCCTGTTCGTCCAAGCGTTGCGGCAATGGCCAGGGCAGCAGGTTGTGGACGATGCTCGACAGGTCCAGGTTGGCGAAATGACTGAGTCGCGACACACGCCCCAGGTAAGGCATCAACCAGTGTTCGAGGCTTTCCAGCAACGCCGCATCGCTGACGTCCGGCCATTCGCTCTCGCCCTTGCTCTCCCTATCGAGCCGACGCAACAGCGCCACCCGCGCCTGCCATTGCCGCAACTCCGGCGTCCACGGCAGCAGTTCGAGGCCTTTGCGCCGGACCAGATTGACCAGTGCCTGGCTGCGGGCCGCCTCATCCAGGCCGGTCAACGGCTCGCGGCTGAGCACCAGTTCGCCGACCTTGCGCTGACGCTCGGCCCGCAGCACGCCTTCGCGCTCGTCCCAGTCCAGTTGATCGACCGTCTGCACCTGTTCGGCCAGCACTGAATCGAACAGGGCCGGGTCGAAATCCGTCGCCAGGTAGATCCGCTCTTCCCGCTGGCCCTGGCGACTGCCCAAATCGGCAATGACCAGCCAGGGTTGTTTCATCAGGCTGTCGGCCTCGGCGAACAGCGCCGCACGACCGTTGGCCAGGCGATATTCCGCACCGCCGGGGCGCCGTTGCTGGGCGACACGATCCGGATAGGCCAACGCCAACAATGCACCGAGCCAGCGTGGATGATCGGGATCGGCGACGGCCTCCTCGGCCTTGCCCCGTAAATAGCCGCGATATTGCCGGGCCAATTGCCGCGCCCGCTGCACGCCACCCTGGGCGCCGCGTGCTGCTCGCTCCTCACCGGACAACAAGACCAGACGGCTGTGCAGATCCGCCCCGGCGCCGCGCAGGATGTCGCGCTCGCCCAGCAGCGCGGCGACGTTGCAGGCCATGTCCGCCAGCCCCAGCGCCTGGCCGCGCAACAGCAGATGGGCAATGCGCGGATGGGCCGGCAGTTCGGCCATGGTCTGGCCGTGGCGGGTCAGTTGGCCGCCGTCGAGTGCGCCGAGACGTTGCAGCAGGTCCTGGGCCTGGGCATAAGCAGCGGCAGGCGGGACGTCGAGCCAGACCAGTTGCTGCGGTGTCACGCCCCAGCGTCCCAATTGCAGGGCCAACCCGGCCAGGTCCGCTGAGAGAATCTCGGCGCTGCCGTAGGCGGCCAATTGTTCGTGCTGGTCTTCGGACCACAGCCGATAGCACACCCCCGGTTCCAGGCGCCCGGCGCGACCGGCCCGCTGGGTCGCGCTGGCCCGGGAAATACGTTGGGTGTCGAGCCGGGTCATGCCACTGCCCGGATCGAAACGCGGCACCCGGGCCAGTCCGGCGTCGATCACCACTCTCACGCCATCGATGGTCAGGCTGGTTTCGGCAATGTTGGTGGCCAGCACGACTTTGCGCAGGCCGGGCGGCGCCGGATCGATGGCAGCGCGCTGGGCCGCCAGGTCCAGCTCACCGTGCAGCGGGCACAGCAACACGTTGCCACCGTCGCCGAGGGCATCGGCCAACTGTTGGTGAACGCGACGGATTTCCGCTTGCCCAGGCAAGAACACCAGCACGCTGCCGGTTTCATCGTGCAGAGCTTCGAGCACGGTCTGCACCAGCCGTGGCTCGATGAACTCGCCGGGCTGGAACGGCCGCCCCCAACGCACCGTCACCGGGAACATGCGTCCTTCGCTGCGCAGGATCGGCGCGTCGTCCAACAGACCGGCCAGGCGCTCGCCTTCCAGGGTCGCGGACATCAGCAGGATTTTCAGCGGTTGGTCTTCGCGAAACAGCTCGCGGCCATTGAGGCTCAAGGCCAGGGCGAGGTCGGCGTCGAGGCTGCGCTCGTGGAACTCATCGAAGATCAGCAGCCCCACGCCTTCCAGCGCCGGATCATCTTGCAGGCGGCGAGTGAGGATGCCTTCGGTGACCACTTCGATGCGGGTATCGGGGCCGACCTTGCTGTCGAGGCGAATCCGGTAGCCGACGGTTTCTCCGACTTTTTCCCCCAGCTCGCTGGCCAGCCGCTCGGCCGCCGCCCGTGCCGCCAGGCGCCGGGGTTCGAGCATGAGGATGGTCTGCCCGGCCAGCCAGGGCTCGTTCAGCAGGGCCAACGGAACACGGGTGGTTTTACCGGCGCCGGGGGGCGCTTCGAGCACCGCTTCGTGGCGCGAGGCCAGGGCTTGGCGCAGGGTGGGTAAAACTTCATCAATCGGCAAAGAAATCATGCTGGCTCCAAAACAGAGGGCCGAGTATAACGGCGAACTGTTTAGCGTGGTCTGGACTCCAACCAGCAACGCCCATACCTGCTCAGGAGATTGCTATGCGTATTCCCTTTCGCGTGATCGGCGGCGTCCTGGTCGCCACCCTGCTGACCCAGATCAGCGCGTGTGGCTCGATCTTCTACCCGGACCGTCGCGGCCAGATCGAAGGCAAGATCGACCCGGCCATCGCCGCCCTCGATGCCGTCGGCCTGCTGTTCTATATCATCCCCGGCCTGATCGCCTTCGCCGTCGACTTCGCCACCGGCGCGATCTATTTCGAACCGGGCCGCAGCGTCCAGATCGAGCCAGAGAAACTCAAGCCGGCCATCAACCCCGACGGCACGGTCAATAACCAAAAGCTGCAAGCGATCCTGGAAAGCGAGTTGGGCCGCAGCTTCCCGCTGGACGATCCTCGCCTTATCCAGCACAAGGGCAACGTCCAGCAATTGGCCGCGTTCGGTCTCATACCCGCCGCATAACGGGCGTAACCCAAGGAAGACCGCGCCATGACCACCAGCACCGAACACGCTCGCCTGTTGCGCCTGGCCACCCGGGCGTCGGTGGCCGTGGCACTTGTCTTGATCCTCGCCAAGGCGTTGGCCTGGTGGCTCAGCGGCTCGGTAAGCATGCTCGCCGGCCTGACCGACTCGGCGCTGGACGGCGTCACCTCGCTGCTCAATCTGCTGGCGGTGCACTACGCGCTGCGCCCTGCCGATGACGATCATCGCTACGGCCATGGCAAGGCCGAATCCCTGGCCGGCATGGCCCAGGCACTGTTTATCGGTGGCAGTGCGGTACTGATCGGGTTGCAGGCCTTCGAGCGCTTGAAGAACCCACTCCCCGTGGACGCGCCCTGGCTGAGCGTCGGCGTGATCGTGTTTTCCCTGGTCCTGACGCTGGCCCTGTTGGCGCTGCAGCATCGGGTCATCCGCGCCACCGGCTCCAACGCCGTGCGCGCCGATTCGCTGCATTACCGCTCGGATTTGTTGCTCAACGGCAGCATCCTGGTGGCGCTGGTCCTGGCTGGACTCGGCTGGTATCAATTCGACGCTTGGTTCGGCCTCGGCATCGCGGCGTATATCCTGTGGAGCGCCATCCAGATTGCCCGGGAAAGCTTCGCCGTGCTGATGGATGAAGAGCTGCCGCCCGACGTCAGCCGGCACATGCTGGAGCTGGCCTGTGCGGTGCCCGGCGTGCTCGGCGCCCATGACCTGCGCACGCGGATCTCCGGCAACCATTGGTTTGTGCAGTTGCACCTGGAATTACCCGGGGAGTTGACCCTGTCGGTAGCCCACGGCATCAGCGACCAGGCCGCCGATGCGATTCATCGCGCTTACCCGAAGACCGAGGTGCTGGTGCATGCCGATCCGTCGGAAGTGGTGAAGCGCGCCAGCGCTTGATGCCGACCACAGAACCCGCCACAGGGAACCGTTTTTTCCATTTCGAGTGATCAGTACGTCACCTGATACCCACGGCTACTCAAGCAATTGCCCTGCGCCTGGCGGTAGGTCTGTACCACTTCCGGCGCCGGCGGGTAGGTGTAGTTGCGCGGGTCGAACCCACTCTGCTGCACCGCCCAGCGATAGCAATCGTAGCCGTCCTGGTTGACCTGCTCCCGGGACTGGCCGTTCGCCGGATAAGCCACCACATCAAAACTGTTGCCCTGCGGTTGCGGCTGCGGGTTGGCGATCGGCGCATCGACCACAACGTAATCCCGGGTATTGGCTTCGTAGATGTAATAAGCGCCGGCGGCAAGGAAGAACAGGGAGCTGCCGATCCAGACCTCACGGGCGTAGTCGGGCAGGTAGCGGGTACGAATGCCCCGTGGCGGCTGGACCACGACATAACGTGGCCCTTGGGGGCGATACCAGTAGCCACCGGAGTAGAAATAATCGTGGCCGCGATAGGGCACGCGATAATTGCGGTCAGGGAAACGGTCGATCACATACCCCGGGCGATATTGCGGTCCCGGCCCCCAGCCGTTGCCATGGCCGTCGGGCCGGCCAGGCCAATGCTGGTCGGGACGCCCCTCGTGGCCGGGACGTGGGCCTGCATTCGGGTAACCATCGTTGCGACGCGGGATGTCGCGATAGTAGCCCGGTTGTGGTTCACGGGTCTGGGTCACGCTGTCGGGCCGGCCCTGGATCGGCAGGTTATTGCCGGGTTGTTGTTGCGGCGGGCGATCGTAAGCATTGGGATCTTGTGGTGGGCGATCATACTGCTGCCCACCCGGATTTTGCGGCCTGACCTCGAACTGTCGGCTGTTGTCGCCCCGGATGATCTCGTTGCTTGGCTGCCGGGGCTGGCCTGGATACCCCTGGCCATTGCCACCCCGTCCGTTCTGCCCTGGGCCGCCTTCGGGGCCGCCACGGTTTTGCTGATCGTCGGCCATTCCCTGCGCACTGACACTTGCCCACAACAGACCAACACCTGCCAAACGCCAGATGCGCGACTTCATGAAATTCCTCACAACGGTTCGGGGCCTGAAAGTAAGACTGGGGAAAGCCCAGGCCGGTTCTGCGATAGGTTATCAGCCGTGGGCTTTATTTCGCAGGCATAAAAAAGGGAGGCCCGTCGGCCTCCCCTTGAGAACTTCGTCCGTGCGCGACGCTTTTGACGTCGGCTCACCTCACGCCGTCTTCTGGACAGTGTGCAGCTCGGGGGTCTGCCAGTACCGGTGGGTACTGCGACCGCAGCCGGCCGGATTGGGCGGGCTGCACTGGACTGTTTGTCCGAGCAGTGATCTTGGTGGTAAGCATAGGCCCGAGGCGTCGGCAGCCGATTGCGAATATTGCTGGATTAAACTCCACTTGCGCAATTTTTAGCCTTGGATGGATAATCTCACGCAATTAACCAGATAAAGGCCCGCTCGATGAGCAAACTCGACCGTTACGACCTGAGTATTCTGGCGGAATTGCAGCGCGACGCGCGTATCTCCAACCAGGAACTGGCCGAACGCATCGGCCTGTCGCCC
Source organism: Pseudomonas frederiksbergensis (assembly GCF_000802155.2). Lineage (GTDB taxonomy): Bacteria > Pseudomonadota > Gammaproteobacteria > Pseudomonadales > Pseudomonadaceae > Aquipseudomonas > Aquipseudomonas frederiksbergensis_A. The sequence continues at coordinate 25,946 of NZ_JQGJ02000022.1, read as the reverse complement.
TCGCCGTGCTCGCGGCGGGTCAAGCAGTTGGAAGACGACGGCTATATCACCCGTCAGGTTGCCCTGCTCGACCGCAAGATGCTCGGCCTGAGCCTGACGGCCTACGTGCTGATCGGCATGGACCGCCACACCCCCGATCGCTTCGAGACCTTCGAAGCCGCGATCCGCAACCTGCCGCAAGTGCAAGAGTGCAGCCTGGTCACCGGCATCGACGCGGACTACCAGCTCAAAGTGGTGGTGCCGGACATGGACCATTACCAGAAGCTGCTGTTGGGGCACCTGACGCGGATCGAAGGGGTCACCAGCGTGCGATCGAGTTTTGTGCTGAACCAGGTGCTCAACAGCACTGAATTACCGTTGACGCATCTGCGTAGCTGACCGCTTTTGTGGCGAGGGAGCTTGCTCCCGCTCGACTGCGCAGCAGTCGCAAACCGCTCCACTGGCAATCAGGAACCGGTCAGATTTTTTTGGGGTCGCTGTGCAACCCGGCGGGAGCAAGCGCCCTCGCCACAAGATCTCCAGCCCGCGATGAACAGCTGCGACACACCGCCGCAGCCCAATCCTGCACCCGGCCACCATGCCGTATACTCGCCCCGCCTTTTTACAACCGCGTCCACGCCGGAGTGCCCCGATGGATCCTGCTGTTTTCGAAGAGTGGATGATGACCGGCCTGGTCAGCATCCTGATCATTTTCATGGGCTTTATCGTCTGGGACCTGGCGAAGAAGTCCAAGGCCGGACGCTTTGGTTCGTTCATCCTGTTTTTCGTGCTGGGCCTGGGCGTGGCGGCGTTCATCATCAAGAGCGTGGTGATCGGCCTGATCGAGTCCGGCACGTTATAGACGCGCTGGCACTTCCTTCCACTGGCCTTGGTCGAGGCCTTCGATTGTCCAGTCGCCAATCCTGACCCGCACCAGGCGCAAGGTCGGCAACCCCACGGCAGCAGTCATGCGTCGCACCTGGCGGTTGCGCCCTTCGCGAATGACCAATTCCAGCCAAGACGTCGGTACGCTTTTACGAAAGCGCACCGGTGGATTGCGCGGCCACAATTGCGGTTCGTCCAATTGGCGGGCCTCGGCCGGCAGCGTCATGCCATCGTTCAATTCCACACCGGCACGCAGGCGCTGCAACTGTTCGTCGCTCGGCTCCCCCTCGACTTGGACCCAGTACGTCTTGGCCAGTTTGTGCTTGGGGTCGGCGATGCGCGCCTGCAACTGTCCATCGTTGGTGAGCAACAACAGCCCTTCGCTGTCACGGTCCAGGCGACCGGCCGGGTAGATGCCGGGCACGTCGATAAAATCCTTGAGCGTGGCGCGCCCTTCACCGTCGCTGAATTGCGTCAGCACATCGAAGGGTTTGTTGAACAGGATCAGCTTCGGCTCGGCCGGAGGCGCCTTGGCCACGCGGCGCGGGGCGGAGGCTGGAGGCTTCGCGCCAGGGCGGCGGGAAACGGGACGGGGCGGACGGGGCATGGCAGCGACAACATCTAACGGTCTGGGCCGACCATGCTAGTGGCCCGACCGTTAAATGACCACTACCCGATCAGCGGAACGGCGGCTCGTCGAAGCTGCGCAGTTTGCGCGAATGCAACGAGTTGAGTTCGTTGCGCAACAGATCCAGCGCGGCGATCCCGATCTTCAGGTGCTGGTTGACCGCCCGCTCGTAGAACGCGTTGGCCGAGCCCGGCAGCTTGATCTCGCTGTGCAGTGGCTTGTCCGAAACGCAAAGCAACGTGCCGTAAGGCACCCGCAGGCGATACCCCTGGGCGGCGATGGTGCCGCTTTCCATATCCACCGCAACAGCGCGGGAGAGGTTGATCAATGGCCGTTCCTGGGCCCAGCGCAATTCCCAGTTGCGATCGTCATAGGTCAGCACGGTGCCGGTGCGCAGGCGTTTTTTCAGCTCATCGCCTTTTTCGCCGGTGATGTTCGCCGCCGCCTGCTGGAGTGCCATTTGCACTTCGGCCAAGGCCGGGATCGGGATGTTCGGCGGCACCACCCGATCGAGAATGCCATCGCGGCGCATGTAGGCATGGGCCAGCACATAGTCGCCAATGGTCTGGGACTGCCGCAGCCCGCCACAGTGACCGATCATCAGCCAGCAATGCGGACGGAGCACGGCCAGGTGGTCGGTAATGTTCTTGGCGTTGGACGGGCCGACGCCGATGTTCACCAGGGTCACGCCATGGCCATCGCTGGCCTGCAAGTGATAGGCCGGCATCTGATAGCGATGCCAGACCACGCCCGCGGCGATGGCAGAGGCTTCGCCGTGATCCATGTTCTTGTCGATGATCACGTTACCCGGCAACACCATCCGCACGAAGCGCGGGTCACTGCGCAATTGCTCAAGGCCGTGGACAATGAACTGGTCGACATAACGGTGGTAGTTGGTGAGCAGGATCCACGGCTGCACATGGCGCCAGTCGCTGCCGGTGTAGTGCACCAGGCGACGCAGCGAGAAATCCACCCGTGCGGCGTCGAACAGCGCCAGGGGCAGCGGATCGGTGTTTTCCCAATCGTAGAGACCGTCGGCGATGCCATCAGTGGCAGCTGACAAATCGGTGCTAGGGAAGACTCGCGCCAGCACGGCGGCAGTCACACCGGAGCCGGCGAGTTCGTCGCCCTGCTCCACCACATACGGGTACGGAATGTTCTGCTCGCTGACACCCACCTCGACGGTGACGGTGAAGTCGTGCATCAACGGCACGAGCTGCTCCAGCAGGTATTTGCGAAACGCGGCCGGGTGGGTAACGGTGACGCTGTAAGTGCCGGGCAGCTGGACCTTGGCGTAGGCGCGAGTGGTTTGCGGGACTTCGCCGTGACAATGATAGGTCAAGCGCAGGGCCGGGTAGCGAAACAAGGCCCGTTGCTCGGCATCCGGCTCGACGCGGTCCTTGAGATAACGCTTGAGCGCCTGGTTCAGCGCAGTGGTCGCACGCTCGTGCAGGGCCGCCAGCCGATCCACGGCTTGTTCGGCGGTTTGAACGACAATAAACGCTTCGGTCACGATCAGCTTCCTGTGTTCTGACTTGCAGGCCTTCATCTTGCCTGCATCGCCGCCGGACGGGAACAGTGGCGTATTGGACTCGATCGCTTCCACAATAGGTAGGGTTGTTTCAGAACCCCTGCGGGGTCGAGCGGGCGACGATCGCCTCGACATTCAAGCCCCGAGGCAGGGCGCCGTATACCCGACCAGTCGAGCCCAGGCGACTGGCGATAAAGGCATCGCTGACCTCGCCGTTCCCCGCCTCGAGCAACAGCTTGGCTTGCAGGCCCACGGCGATATCTTCGGTCAATTGCCGGGCGCGGTACTGGATGTCGCCGGTGTCCTTGAAGGCTGCGTGCAATTGGTGGATGTGCCCGGCCAGGCGCTTGTCGCCGTGGCCGTCGCCCAACTCGCTGAACAAGACCTCCAGCACACCGGGCTCCTTGGACAAGGCGCGCAACACATCAAGGCATTGCACGTTGCCAGACCCTTCCCAAGTCGAGTTGACCGGCGCTTCACGGTACAGGCGCGGCAGGATGTTGTCTTCGACGTAGCCGGCCCCGCCCATGCATTCCGCCGCTTCGTTGATCATCGCGGGGGCGCGCTTGCAGATCCAGTACTTGCCCACCGCCGTCACCAGCCGAGCGAACTTGGCTTCGTGTGCGTCGTCGAGATGATCCAGCGCCCGCCCCATGCGCAGGCTCAGGGCCAGCGCGGCTTCGCTTTCCAGAGCCAGGTCGGCGAGCACGTTTTGCATCAGCGGCTGTTCACTCAAAACCCTGCCGCCAACCAGGCGGTGCGCGCAGTGGTGGCTGGCCTGGGTCAAGGCCTGGCGCATCAGGGCGCTGGAGCCAACCATGCAATCGAAACGGGTCATGGCGACCATCTCGATGATCGTCGGCACGCCTCGGCCCTCTTCACCGACCATCCAGGCCAGTGCGCCACGGAACTCGACTTCGCTGGACGCGTTGGAGCAGTTGCCCAGCTTATTTTTCAGCCGTTGGATATAAAACTGATTGCGTGTGTCATCCGGGCGATGACGCGGCAGCAGGAAACAGGTCAGGCCCTTGTCGGTCTGGGCCAGGGTGAGGAAGGCGTCACACATCGGTGCCGAGCAGAACCATTTATGCCCCACCAGTTCATAGGCCTGGCCCGGTCCGCTGGCGCCCACCGGATAGGCCTTGGTGGTGTTGGCGCGCACATCGGTGCCACCTTGTTTTTCAGTCATCGCCATGCCCAGGGTCACCCCGGCCTTGTGGGCGATGCCGACGTTGCGCGGGTCGTATTCGGTGGCGAGCACTTTCGGCACCCAATGCTCGGCCAGATCGGGTTGCAGGCGCAGCGCCGGCACGCTCGCGAAAGTCATGGTCAACGGGCAACCGGTTCCGGCTTCGGCCTGGCTGTGCAGGTAAGTCATCGACGCGCGGGCGACATGGGCGCCGGGTTGCGGATGGGCCCACGGCAGGCTGGGCAAGCCGTGCTCGACGGCGGTACGCATCAGTTGGTGATACGCAGGATGAAACTCCACCAGGTCGATACGGTGGCCGTAGCGATCGTGACTGGAAAATACCGGCTTGTTCTGGTTGGCCAGGAATCCCGCTTCCATCAACGGCCCGCCGGCCAGCGCACCGTAGGCATCGATCCGCGCCTGCGCCCAATCAGCACCGAAGCGTCGAGACCACTGTTGCAACGGCAGATCGATGCGGTACAGGTTGGCGCCGTCCAGGGACGGCGGCTGATTCGTGACGTCGTGGGTTTCGGCGAACTGATGCAGGTTCATGGCGGGGCTCCTCGGTCGGCCAGCAGGGATTCAGTTAAGCACCGCCCCCAGGCCGATCAAAGTGGCATATCCGCCTAAATATCGGCGCTTTCACCCTGTTTTGGACAAAGCACGCGTCGCTGCAGAATCGCCTGGAGCACTTCGAATTTCACCGGTTTGCTCAAATAATCGACCAAGGCCCCGGAGGGGCAACGCTCCTGCTCGATGTTCGGGCTGACCACCAGCAGGGGCAAATCCTCGCAACCGGACAGCGCGCGGATCTGGCAGCAGAGTGAAACCCCGTCCGGCGGCGCCGACTGGCAATCGAGGAGCACCGCGTCAAAACTGTCGCCCTGTAGCAGGTCCAGGGCCGCTCGACTGTTGTCGGCGGTGCGCACCCGATAGCCCAGTTTCAGCAGCATGCCGCGCATGACCAACTGATCGACGGTGTTGTCGTCCGCCAGCAGCACCGTGCAATCCTGGGGCTGGCGCGGATCCCGGCGTCCGCTGAAGGAAAATGGCGTCGAGATGGCCATTGGCAACGCGATGTCGAATTCCACGTCGAGCTGGAAACGGCTGCCGCGCCTCGGCTCGGAAATATGGGTCAGGCGCCCGCCGAGCAGTTCGACCAACTGGCGACAGATCGCCAAGCCCACGCCAAGGCCGCCGTATTCGCGCGTCATCGAGCCATCGAGCTGGAAGAAGCGCTGGTACAACGTCGCCTCGCCCAGATCGGTGAAACCGATGCCGGTATCGATCACGGCGAATGACAGCACCAGACGATCCAGCTCCGACGGCCGCCCGCTGACCCGCAGCGCAACGCCACCCGAGCGGGTGAACTTGATGGCGTTGTCCAATAGGCATTCCAGGCACTGGGCCAGTTTACCGCTATCACCGACCAATCGATCCGCCAGGCCGGGGCCAATGTCGACCTTGAAATCCAGGCCCTTGGCAACCGCGTTGGCACCGAACTGCACCTGCAAGGCGTCAATCACACCGCGCAGGCTGAACGGCGCCGGGTAGACCTTGAGCTTGCCGGCCTGCAACTCGGTGAGCGTGAGCATACCGTTGACCATGCGCATCATGTCCCGCGCCGAACCGGCCGCCGTCTGTTGATACTGGGTGAGTTCCGCGTCCATCTCGACGGTTTCCATCAACTCCAGAGAGCCAATCACACCGTTCATTGGCGTGCGCAACTCGTGGGTCAGGGTGGCGAGGAATTCATCCTTGAGTTTGTTGCCCTGGGCCAATTGCTGGTTGAGCACTTCGAGTTTCTGGCCGGCGTCGAACAGCGTCTGGGCTTGCTGCTCGCGCATCGCGTTGATGCGATCCGCCAGGGCGAGGGACAACAGCGCCACTTCGATGGCTGAGCCGATCTGGCTGGCGTACATGGTCAGGAAAATGTTCGGCAGGTAACCCAACACCATCATCGTGTTGACGATGCCTCCCAGCAGGAACGCCGACCAGGCAATGATGAAATAACGCGCGACCCGCAGGCCACGCCACCAGGCGAACAGCCCGGCGCCAAAGATCACCACGGTAAACACCAGGGCCAACGCTGTCGCCAGGCGTAGCGCCAGGGCATAGCTGGTCATCAGCGACAGCCCCACCACCACGGCGCTGTAGGCAATCAGCACAAGCAATACTCGATCGACCCAACGACTGTATTGCGCGGTTTGCAGGAAGCTGCGGGCGAACTGGCTGCCGAACAGCCCCGCGCAGCCGATGAAGAATGGCGTCGCAGCGTTGGCCCACCACGGATTGTCCGGCCAGAAATACTCCACCGCGGCGCCGTTGACCGACAACTGATACAGGCCGAACGAGGCGATATAGAAGATGTAATACAGGTAGCTGGTGTCGCGCACGCTCAAGTAAATGAACAGGTTATAGACCAGCATCCCCAGCAACACGCCATAAATGGTTCCCAACACATACAGGCGCACCGGCTGCTGCTCCAAGTACGCGGTGCTCGACCACAGCGTCAACGGCGCCTGGATCGAGCCCTGGCTCTGCAGCCGCAGATACACGACCTGGCGTTGTCCCGGTTGGAAATCCAGGCTGAACAGGTAATTGTTCTGGCGAACCTCGCGGCTGGCAAACGGCAGTGCATCGCCCGTCTGGCGAACCAGGCGATACGCCCCGCTGCCGTCGGCCAAGTACAAGTCCAAGTGATCCAGCGGCGGATACGCCAGTTCCAGCAACCAGGTTCGCTGGGCGTCGGGATTGGCCGGACGATAATGCAGATCCACTTTCAACCAGAATGCCGACCGTGAGTAACCGGCATTGAGCGTGGCTTTGTCATGGGGTTTGAAACGACCGGCCGCGGCCTGGGCCAGGACTTCATCGATGGAGGCCGTGCCGCTGGCATCCTCAAAGACCTGCAATGCATGGCCCAAAGGCAGGTTTTGGGTAGAGTCATCAAATTCGAGCGCACTTGCCAAGGGGGACAAGCACAGCAGCAACATCAGCAAATAGCGCATTTAAGCCCCAGCGTGGCCTGTCCGGTTGAGTCAGGAAGCCCCCCATTCCCTGAGTAGACGTAAAACCGGCATTACCTGTTATTGGTTGGATCCATCCGTAGCATAGCCGTTGATGGCCAATTTGCACCACGGAAATTTTTCCGACAAAAGGCTCTAGGACGGGCGTCTCAGCGCCAAGCATTGAGATAGAGCTGTTGCTTTGGTCAAGTTGCCAACCGGCGGACCACAAAAATAATCGCCAGCAAATCCCTCTGCGCCCGATCACCGATAAAAGAGGTTTGGTGATAAGCTCGCGCACCATGAATATCTACAGCTCTCGCCCCGTTGTCCTCTGTCTCTCCGGCCACGACCCAAGTGGTGGCGCCGGCTTGCAGGCAGATATCGAAGCCCTGCTCGCCCAGGGATGTCACGCCGCCCCGGCCGTTACCGCGCTAACCGTGCAAGACACGGTCAACGTCAGCGATTTCCGCGTGCTCGATCGCGAGTGGGTGCTGGCGCAAGCCAATGCCGTGCTCAACGATTCGCCCGTCGCGGCGGTGAAGCTGGGGATGCTCGGCTCATTGGAAATGGTCGACACGGTGGTCGAGTTGCTCCAGGCACACCCACAGCTGCCGATGGTCTGCGACCCAGTGTTGCGTGCCGGCGGCGGCGGACGGCTGGGCAAGGATGAAGTTGGCTACGCCATGCGCGAACGCCTGCTGCCCTTGGCTATCATCGCCACGCCTAACCTGCCCGAAGCGCGCATCCTCGCCGAGTTGCCCGAAGGCAGCGCCGATGAATGCGCAGAAAAATTGCTGCCCTTCGTCAAGCACCTGCTGATCACCGGCGGCCACGGCGACGAGCATGAAGTCCATAATCGCCTGTACAGCCGCGACGGACACCGCGAGACGTTCACCTGCCAGCGCTTACCCGGCAGCTATCACGGCTCCGGCTGCACCCTCGCCAGCGCCATCGCCGGCCGGCTGGCCCAGGGCGAACAGCTCGCCAGCGCGGTCAAGACAGCGCTGGACTATACCTGGCGTACCCTGCGCGATGCCGAACAACTGGGCAAAGGCCAGTTCGTACCGCGTCGCCTGCCGCTGGATTTCTGCTCGTAGCACAGGAGCTGTGGAATGAAATTACGTGGCCTTTATGCCGTGACCGACAGCCAACTGCTGGCCGGCAAGTTCCTCGCGTATGTCGAAGCCGCACTGGAAGGTGGCGTGACCCTGCTGCAGTACCGCGATAAAAGCAGCGACGAAGCCCGGCGCCTGCGCGAAGCCGAAGCACTGCGCAACTTGTGCGAGCGCTACAAGACTCAGCTGATCATCAACGACGACGCCGAATTGGCCGCGCGCCTTGGCGTCGGCGTCCACCTCGGCCAGACCGATGGCCCGCTGGCGCCGGTGCGGGCGTTGCTGGGCCACAAGGCAATCGTCGGCTCCACTTGCCACGCCAGCCTGGAGCTGGCCGAACAGGCCGTCAACGAAGGCGCCAGCTACGTCGCGTTCGGGCGCTTTTTCAACTCCAGCACCAAGCCCGGGGCGCCCAGCGCAAACCTTGAACTGCTCGAACAGGCCCACATCAAACTGCATGTACCGATTTGCGCCATCGGCGGCATCACCCTGGAAAATGCCGCCCCGCTGGTGGCCCACGGGGTCGACCTGCTTGCGGTGGTCCACGGCCTGTTCGGCGCCGACAGCACCGCTGACGTGACGCGCCGCGCCCGCGCCTTCAACGACCTGCTGCACATCAAATAGTCATTTTCCGTTTTCGAGAGCCCTGCCATGTCCCGTTCCGAAACCCTGTTTGCCAACGCCCAGAAACACATCCCCGGCGGCGTGAACTCGCCCGTTCGTGCGTTCAAGAGCGTCGGCGGCACCCCGTTGTTCTTCAAGCATGCCGAAGGCGCCTACGTCACCGACGAAGACGACAAGCGCTACGTTGACTACGTGGGCTCGTGGGGCCCGATGATCCTGGGCCACAGCCATCCGGACGTGCTGGATGCCGTGCGCAAGCAGTTGGAACACGGCCTGTCCTACGGCGCCCCGACCGCGATGGAAACCGAGATGGCGGACCTTGTCTGCTCCATCGTGCCGTCGATGGAAATGGTGCGCATGGTCAGCTCCGGCACCGAAGCGACCATGAGTGCGATCCGCCTGGCCCGCGGCTACACCGGCCGCGACAGCATCATCAAGTTCGAAGGCTGCTACCACGGCCATTCCGACAGCCTGCTGGTCAAGGCCGGTTCCGGCGCGTTGACCCAAGGCGTGCCAAGCTCCGCGGGCGTGCCGGCGGCGTTCGCCAAACACACGCTGACATTGCCGTTCAACGATCTTGAAGAAGTCGAGAAGATGCTCGGCGAAGTCGGCCAGGAAGTGGCGTGCATCATCGTCGAGCCGGTGGCCGGCAACATGAACTGCGTGCCGCCGGCGCCGGGTTTCCTCGAAGGCCTGCGCAGCCTGTGCGACCAGCATGGCGTGGTGTTGATTTTCGACGAAGTGATGACCGGCTTCCGCGTCGCCCTCGGCGGCGCCCAGGCCCATTACGGCGTGACGCCGGATTTGAGCACCTTCGGCAAGATCATCGGCGGCGGCATGCCGGTCGGCTGCTTCGGCGGCAAGCGCGCGATCATGGAATGCATCGCGCCACTGGGCCCGGTCTACCAGGCCGGCACGCTGTCGGGCAACCCGTTGGCGATGGCCGCCGGCCTGACCACCCTGCGCCTGATCAGCCGCCCGGGCTTCCACGCCGAACTGACCGACTTCACCACGCGCCTGCTCGATGGCTTGCAAGTGCGTGCCGATGCGGCAGGCATTCCGTTCGTCACCACCCAGGCCGGCGGCATGTTCGGCCTGTATTTCAGCGGCGCCGATGACATCGTGACCTTCGACGACGTGATGGCCAGCGACGCCGACCGCTTCAAGCGCTTCTTCCACTTGATGCTCGAAGGCGGCGTCTACCTGGCACCAAGCGCGTTCGAAGCCGGCTTCACTTCCATTGCCCATGGCGAGGCGGAACTGAAGATCACCCTAGACGCAGCTGAACGCGCCTTCGCAGCGCTGAAATAAGCCTGTGGATAACTGACGTTGGCTGACACCAGCGTCAGTTATTGGCCATGGCCTACCTTGCCTTTTCTTACAGATCTGCCCAACAAACCGTCGCTGCGGTTCCTTTGCAGTAGAAAAACGAGTAAAGACTTTGTAAGGATGGCCCCGCTTATTTCATAATGCGCGCTTATTGGATCCCCCGGAGGATCCACGCGCCCCTCAGAGGTAAGTCGATTCCCATGAACCGCACCGGCCGCACCCTTGCCTTGGGCTGCCTGTTGCTCCTTCAGCCCCTGCTCGTTCATGCACAGGCAGGCGGTAACTCGTTGTTGATCCCGGCGATGGGCCGTTGCACCCTCAACACCCAGCCACAAGATCTCGCACCGGCACTCGACGCCTGTCAAAAAGCGGCCGACGCGGGCGACGCGCAAGCGCAATACGAGTTGGGCGAGTTCTACTACGACGGCAAGGCGGCGCCCCGCGACCTCAAGCAAGCCCTCAACTACTTCGAAAAAGCCTCGCTGCAAGGCCATGCCCAGGCGCAGTTCAAGCTCGGCGGCATGTTCTTCCATGGTGAAGGTGTACCGGCCAACAATGTCCAGGCCTACATCGTGTTGAAGATGGCGGCGGTCAATGGTGCCGAAGAAGCCCTGGACACCGCCGACGAGGTCGCCGAGCAGATGCCCCGGGATGAGTTGGAAGTGGCCACCCAGGTGCTGGGGCAGATCTTTCGCAAGTACCTGATGGAATTGCAGAACGCCGACGGGCGTACGCCCTTCTCGCCGCTGCCCTGAATTCACTGCGGCCCCTGTGGCGAGGAAGCTTGCTCCCTCGCCACAAAGGGCTGCGCTCAACTTATCGACAGGTTTACTTCTCGGGCATCGGCATCGGAAACGGCATCACATTGCCGACCGCGCCGCGCGCTTCGCTGATTTTCGGCGTGCCCAGGCGCTCGACTTCATCGATGCGCACAATCGAATGCATCGGCACGAAGCTGCGCACCACGCCTTCGAACTGCGCCTTGAGCTTTTCTTCGCTCGGGTCGACGACCACTTGCGTGCGCTCGCCAAAGACGAATTCTTCCACTTCCAGGAAACCCCACAGATCACTCTGATAGATCTGCTTGGCGTACATTTCGAACACCTGGCCCTGGTTGAGGAAAATCACCTTGTAGATTGGAGCTTCACGTTTGGTCATGGCTGGCGAAACACATCGGCGGGTAAAAATGAGGGCGCGAACTATAGCATAGCCACTGCTCGCACAGCGGTAGGAACTGGGGGACTTGTTGCCTATAATGCGCGGTTCTTTGAATCACGTGATGACCCCGTCCATGGCCAAGAAGCTTTACATCGAAACCCACGGTTGCCAGATGAACGAGTACGACAGCTCGCGCATGGTCGATCTGCTGGGCGAACACCAGGCCCTGGAAGTTACCGCCCGCGCCGAAGACGCGGACGTAATCCTGCTCAACACCTGCTCGATCCGCGAGCGCGCCCAGGACCGGGTGTATTCCCAGCTCGGCCGCTGGCGTGAACTGAAGCTCGCCAACCCGGAGATGGTCATCGCGGTCGGCGGCTGCGTCGCCAGCCAGGAAGGCGCCGCCATCCGTGATCGTGCGCCCTACGTGGACGTTGTCTTCGGCCCGCAGACACTGCACCGCCTGCCCGAGATGATCGACGCCGCGCGCGTGACCAAGTTGCCGCAAGTCGACGTTTCGTTCCCTGAAATCGAAAAGTTCGACCACCTGCCCGAGCCGCGCATCGACGGCCCCAGCGCCTATGTGTCGGTGATGGAAGGCTGCAGCAAGTACTGCACCTTCTGCGTGGTGCCCTATACCCGCGGCGAAGAAGTCAGCCGGCCGTTCGATGATGTGATCGCCGAGATCATCCACCTGGCGGAAAACGGCGTGCGTGAAGTGACCCTGCTGGGGCAGAACGTCAACGGCTATCGCGGCCTGACCCATGATGGGCGCCTGGCGGACCTCGCCGAGCTGATCCGCGTGGTGGCGGCGGTGGATGGCATCGACCGCATCCGCTATACCACGTCTCATCCGCTGGAGTTCTCCGACAGCCTGATCCAGGCCCACGCCGAAGTCCCCGAGCTGGTCAAGCACCTGCACCTGCCAGTGCAATCGGGTTCCGACCGGATCCTTGCGGCCATGAAGCGCAACCACACGGCATTGGAGTACAAATCCAAGCTGCGCAAGTTGCGCGCGGCAGTGCCTGGGATCTGCATCAGCTCGGACTTCATCGTCGGTTTCCCCGGCGAAACCGAGAAAGACTTCCAGCAGACCATGAAGCTGATCGAAGACGTGGGCTTCGATTTTTCCTATTCCTTCGTCTACAGCCAACGCCCCGGCACGCCGGCAGCCGATCTCGCGGACGAGACCCCGGAAGAAGTCAAAAAGGAACGACTCAACGCCTTGCAGCATCGTCTGAACCAGCAAGGTTTCGAGATCAGCCGACAAATGGTCGGCTCCGTCCAGCGGATCCTGGTGACTGACTATTCGAAAAAAGACCCGGGCGAACTGCAGGGCCGCACGGAAAACAACCGCATCGTCAACTTCCGCTGCGACACCCCGGCCCTGATCGGCCAGTTCGCCGACGTGCACATCGACGCCGCGCAGCCGCACTCCCTGCGGGGTTCGCTGGTCCAGTAACAACACAATCCCCTGCGGGCGGGCTTGCTCGCGAAGGCGGTATCACAGCCAATATCCATGTTGGATGTGAGACCCCCCATCGCGAGCAAGCGCGCCCCCACAGCGAATCGTGCCAAGCCCTGTGATCAGATTCGCCTGCTTAAGACCTTTCGCACCCAGCCTACTGGCGTTATCCTTGATTTCATCTTAATTGCCCCTGGGCGGCTAAAAACGACCTTGAACGCACCCATCGAACCACATCGTTTCATTCTCGAGCCCTTTGAGGCTCGCCGCTTCGCCAATCTGTGCGGGCAATTCGACGAGCACCTGCGCTTGATCGAACAGCGCCTGGCCATCGAGATCCGCAACCGCGGAAACCAGTTCGAACTGATCGGCGACCCCAAGCACACCACCTCCGCGGAAAACCTGCTGCGCCGTCTCTATCGGGAAACCAAGGCGAGCGAGCTGTCTCCGGACATGGTCCACCTGTTCCTGCAGGAATCGGCGGTCGAAGAGCTCGACAACCACGCCCCAGCGGAACCTGCCGTGGCCCTGCGCACGAAAAAAGGCATGATTCGCCCTCGCGGCTTGAATCAGCAGCGCTACGTGAAGGAAATCCTCGGCAACGACATCAACTTCGGCATCGGCCCGGCCGGTACCGGCAAGACCTACCTGGCCGTGGCTTGCGCCGTCGATGCGCTGGAGCGTGAACAGGTTCGCCGCATCCTGCTGGTGCGCCCCGCCGTCGAAGCCGGTGAAAAACTCGGCTTCCTGCCCGGCGACCTGACCCAGAAGATCGACCCATACCTGCGCCCGCTCTACGACGCGCTGTATGAAATGCTCGGCTTCGAATACGTCGCCAAGCTGATCGAGCGCCAGGTCATCGAAGTCGCGCCGCTGGCCTACATGCGCGGCCGGACCCTGAACAACAGCTTCATCATCCTCGACGAAAGCCAGAACACCACCGTCGAGCAGATGAAGATGTTCCTGACCCGGATCGGCTTCGGCTCCACCGCTGTCATCACCGGGGACATCACCCAGGTCGACCTGCCCCGAGGCACCAAGTCCGGGCTCAACCATGTAATCCAGGTCCTCAAGGACGTGCCAGGCATCAGTTTCACGCACTTCATGCCCAAGGACGTCGTGCGCCATCCATTGGTGCAGCGCATTGTCGAAGCCTACGAGCGTTTCGAGCAGCGCGCCGATGAAAATTCGGCCGAAAGCAAAGGCAATCGCCACAATGCTTGAACTCGACTTGCAAGTGGCCTGCGAACACCCCGCCCCCAGCGAAGCGCAGTTCCGCCAATGGTGCGAACTGGCCCTGCGCCAGCGCAGCGCCGACTCGGAGCTGACGATCCGCCTGGTGGACGAAGCCGAAGGCCGGGAGCTGAACCACACCTGGCGGCAGAAGGACTACGCCACCAACGTGTTGTCCTTTCCCGCCGACGTACCCGATGAACTGCTCGACATACCGCTGCTGGGCGACCTGGTGATCTGCGTCCCGGTGGTGGAGCGCGAAGCGGCGGAACAAGACAAGGCCCCCGAGGCCCACTGGGCCCATCTGGTGATTCACGGCTGCTTGCATCTGCTGGGTTACGACCATATAGAAGATGACGAAGCCGAAGAGATGGAAGCACTGGAACGAACGTTGCTTGCCGAGCTGGATCATCCCGACCCGTATGCCGGCGACGAACACTGATACATCAACTGTAACGACAAAGGATTCAGAGTAATCGCTATGAGCGAAGATCGATCGACCAACGGGCAGAAGTCATGGCTGGGCAAGCTCACCCAGGCTTTTGCCCATGAGCCGAAAAACCGCCAGGAGCTGCTGGAGCTGCTGCGCGATGCACACCAGAACAAATTGCTGGACAGCGAAGCGCTGGCCATCGTCGAAGGCGCCATCCAGGTGGCTGACCTGCAAGTGCGCGACATCATGGTCCCGCGCTCGCAGATGGTCAGCATCAAGGCGACCCAGACTCCCCGCGAATTCCTGCCCGCCGTGGTCGACTCCGCTCACTCGCGCTATCCGGTCGTTGGCGAGAGCCATGACGATGTCATGGGCGTGCTGCTGGCCAAGGACCTGCTGCCGCTGATCCTCCAGGAGAACGGCGACAGCTTCAACATCAAGGATTTGCTGCGTCCGGCCACGTTCGTGCCCGAGTCGAAGCGCCTGAACGTGCTGTTGCGTGAATTCCGCGCCAACCACAACCACATGGCCATCGTCATCGACGAATACGGCGGCGTGGCCGGGCTGGTCACCATTGAAGACGTGCTCGAACAGATCGTCGGCGACATCGAGGACGAGCACGATGTCGAGGAAGACAGCTACATCAAGCCACTGCCCAGCGGTGATTTCCTGATCAAGGCCCTGACGCCGATCGAAAACTTCAACGAGTTCTTCGACAGCGAATTCTCCGATGATGAGTTCGACACCGTCGGCGGCCTGGTGATGAGTGCTTTCGGCCACCTGCCCAAGCGCAATGAAACGACGGAGATCGGCTCCTGGCGCTTCCGCATCCTGAATGCCGACAGCCGCCGGATCCATCTGCTGCGCCTGTCACCCATTGGCCGATAACCCTTTCAAGACCCGCTAAGGACAAAAATGCGCTGGATAACCCGCCCCGGCTGGCCCGGTAACCTGCTGGCCGTGGTGGCTGGCGCGATCACCACCCTGGCCCTGGCGCCCTTTGACATCTGGCCGCTGGCATTGCTGGCGGTCGGGTTGTTCTATGCCGGGCTGCGTGAGCTTTCACCGCGCCAGGCCTTGGGTCGTGGCTGGTGCTTCGGTTTTGGCCTGTTTGGCGCCGGCACCAGTTGGATCTACGTCAGCATCCATAACTTCGGCGGCGCCTCGGTGCTGCTCGCCGGCTTCTTGATGCTGCTGTTCATCGCCGCCATCGCCTGGTTCTTCGCCCTGCCCGCCTGGCTCTGGGCGCGCTGGTTGCGCCGTAACGAGGCGCCATTGGCCGATGCCCTGGCCTTCGCCGCGCTGTGGTTGGGCCAGGAAGCGTTTCGTGGCTGGTTCCTGACCGGTTTCCCTTGGCTTTACTCCGGCTACAGCCAGCTCGACGGCCCGCTCGCCGGCCTCGCGCCGCTGGGAGGTATGTGGCTGATTTCCTTCACACTGGCCCTGACCGCCGCATTGCTCTACAACGCGCCCCGGTTGCTGCGTTCCGGACGCAAGGCCTTCATCGTCGCGGGCGTGGCGTTGCTGATCGGCCCATGGGCGGCCGGCATCGCGCTCAAAGGACACGCCTGGACCAGCCCTTCGGGCGATCCGCTGAGTGTCGCGGCGATCCAGGGCAACATCGAACAAAGCATGAAGTGGGATCCCGAGCAGCTCAACGCGCAACTGGCGCTGTATCGCGACATGAGTTTCACCTCCAAGCGCGTCGATCTGCTGGTCTGGCCGGAAACCGCCGTGCCGGTCTTAAAGGAATCGGCCCAGGGCTACCTGGACATGATGGGCAGTTTCGCCGCCGAGCGGCGTTCAGCGCTGATCACTGGCGTCCCGATTCGCCAGGAAGTGCGCCACGAAAAACGCTACTTCAATGGCATCACCGTGACCGGCGAAGGTGACGGCACTTACCTGAAGCAAAAGCTGGTGCCTTTCGGCGAATACGTGCCATTGCAGGATCTGCTGCGTGGGCTGATCGCCTTTTTCGACCTGCCGATGTCGGATTTCGCCCGTGGCCCGGCTGACCAGCCATTGCTCCAGGCCAAGGGTTACCAGATCGCGCCGTTCATTTGCTATGAAGTGGTGTACCCGGAATTCGCCGCCAGTCTCTCAGCGAGAAGCGACCTGCTGCTGACCATCAGCAACGACACCTGGTTCGGCACCTCGATCGGCCCGCTGCAGCACCTGCAAATGGCCCAGATGCGCGCCTTGGAGGCCGGCCGCTGGATGATTCGCGCCACCAACAATGGCGTGACCGGCCTGATCAACCCCTTCGGCCAGATCACCGCACAGATCCCACAGTTCCAACGCGGCATCCTCTATGGCGAAGTGGTGCCGATGCACGAACTGACGCCGTACCTGCAATGGCGCTCGTGGCCGCTGATCCTCCTGTGCGTGTTGCTGCTGGGCTGGGCGTTGGTGGCGAGCCGGATGGCCAAGACGGTTTAACTCGTTCCCCATGTGAATGAAAACCCTGTGGCGAGGGAGCTTGCTCCCTCGCCACAACAGCTATCACTTCGCTCCACGCGGTGTGTCAGCGATAGAACAACCAATACCCCACCAGCCCCGCCGCCTCGTTCATCAACTGCCCGGATTGCCAGATCGCCTTGAACTCCGGCATCCAGCCACCCAGTGGCCGGGCGTTGTCCTGACCCAGGAACCCGACAGGCGCCGGCACCACTTCAAAACCCGAACGCTCGAAACTCCAAACCGCCCGCGACATGTGCCAAGCCTGGGTGACCACCACGACTCGCTTGATACCTGCGGGCAGCAGGATCTCGGCGCCCATCTGGGCGTTTTCCCACGTGGTGCGGCTACGCTCTTCCTGCCAACGCACGGCCACGCCGAAGTCATCGAGCATCGAGTCGGCCATCAGCTTCGCCTCGCTGGGCGGGGTTCCGTAGTGCAAGCCGCCGCTGGTGAGCACCGGCAGCCCGGACGCCTTGGCCAGCCGCGCCGCGTAACGCTGTCGCTCCAGGCCGATGCCGGTGGGCTGGTCGGCGCCCCAGGCCAGGTCGCCGCGCTCACGACCGGAACCCAGCACCACAATGGCATCGGCACGCTGGGCCAGGGTCGTCCATTCTCCAGGCAGCAGGGGCGGTTCACGCTCCAATGCCTTGGCGCTCCATTGCACCATCACCGGCAGGCTCATCAACCAGAAACCACCCAGCCCCACGGCAAAACACCAGCGGGCCAGGCGCGGCCGTGAGTTGCGCCACCACCAGGCGAGCGCCAGCAGCAACAAAAGAATGCCGGGCGGCAATAAAAGTTGTTTGATGAAATAGCGAAATGGCATCGGGCATCTCCATAGATGCCCGAAGCCTAGGTGGGTTGCCGAAAGGCGACAACAGATTCTAAAAATCTCGAATCAAAAAAAAGCGACACGCGTGAATCCGGCTCTACTTGAACTGCAGTGACCGGACCTTTACAGCATCCTTATCAGGCGTCCGGTCCTTGAGCCATACAACCTTGGCCGAACGGGGCGCATCGAGACGCTTGTTTGCCTGGGGCCCGATTGCGGGGGCCTGGTGCCCGACCTGCTCCAGGTAGGCCTTGACCAGTTCGAACTCTGCGGGGCTCAGGCCGCGTAGCTCCAGCTCTGCCGGACGTTCATCACGCAAGCGACCGGCGGTTCTTGCAGCGTCCAGGGCCACCCCGAGACGATCGATCAGTTTTTCATATAACTCAGGTGTAGCGACTTTTCGTTGTGATTCAACCATCCCTCACCTCATTGAAGATAAGACTCACTCCCCATTGAGAAGCTTAGCTTCGCTGGGCAAACCGGCAGGACGCCGCGACCAACGGCCCTGGACGCCCGTCGTCGCCACGGGTGTGGCGCAAGCTTCGCGAGGGTCCGGCAGCAATCAGGGTTTCCCTCGGCAGAGCGCGGTCATGTATGCTACGGCGCTTCCTGTAACTCCACTTCCAGCTTGGCTGGGCATCGAAAACGCCGCATTCGGCGTCATCAGCGTCCAGCATGGCAACGAAGAGGATTGGGCCACCCCATTCAGTACAAAAGTAGCCATGCACGAACACTACCAGCCCCGTGAAATCGAAGCCGCCGCCCAGTCGTTCTGGGACGAGCAAAAGTCCTTTGAAGTCAGTGAACAGCCAGGCAAGGAGACATACTACTGCCTGTCGATGTTCCCTTACCCCAGCGGCAAGCTACACATGGGGCACGTGCGCAACTACACCATCGGCGACGTGATCTCCCGCTACCAGCGCATGCAAGGCAAGAACGTCCTGCAACCCATGGGTTGGGACGCCTTCGGCATGCCGGCGGAAAACGCCGCGATGAAGAACAACGTGGCGCCCGCCAAGTGGACCTACGAAAACATTGCCTACATGAAGACCCAGCTGCGCAGCCTGGGCCTGGCGGTGGACTGGTCCCGCGAAGTGACCACCTGCAAGCCCGACTACTACCGCTGGGAACAGTGGCTGTTCACCCGCTTGTTCGAAAAAGGCGTGATCTACCGCAAGAACGGCACCGTGAACTGGGACCCGGTGGACCAGACCGTGCTGGCCAACGAGCAGGTGATCGACGGTCGCGGCTGGCGCTCCGGCGCGCTGATCGAAAAGCGCGAGATCCCGATGTACTACTTCAAGATCACCGCCTACGCGGATGAACTCCTGGAGAGTCTCGACGAACTGACCGGCTGGCCCGAGCAGGTCAAGACCATGCAGCGCAACTGGATCGGCAAGTCCCGGGGCATGGAAGTGCAGTTCCCGTACGACGTCGCCTCCATCGGCGAAGCCGGCACCCTGAAAGTCTTCACCACCCGCCCCGACACACTGATGGGCGCCACCTACGTGGCCGTCGCTGCCGAGCACCCGCTGGCGACCCTGGCGGCACAGAACAACCCCGAGCTGCAGGCGTTCATCGCCGAATGCAAGGGCGGCAGCGTCGCCGAAGCCGACGTCGCCACCCAAGAGAAGAAAGGCCTGCCGACTTCGCTGTTCGTCGAGCACCCGCTCACCGGCGAGAAACTGCCGGTGTGGGTCGCCAACTACGTGCTGATGCACTATGGCGACGGCGCCGTGATGGCCGTGCCGGCCCACGACGAGCGTGATTTCGAATTCGCCCACAAGTACAACCTGCCGGTCAAACCGGTCGTGCGCACCAGCGCCGGAGACCAGACCCCGGCACCTTGGCAGGACGCCTATGGCGAACACGGCGAGCTGATCAATTCCGGTGAGTTCAACGGCCTGGATTTCCCCGGCGCGTTCGATGCCATCGAAGTGGCCCTGATCAAGAAGAACCTCGGCGCCTCGCGTACCCAGTTCCGCCTGCGCGACTGGGGCATCAGCCGCCAGCGCTACTGGGGCTGCCCGATCCCGATCGTGCATTGCGACACCTGCGGTGACGTACCGGTGCCGGAAGACCAACTGCCGGTGGTCCTGCCGGAAGACGTCGTACCCGACGGCGCCGGTTCGCCCCTGGCACGCATGCCCGAGTTCTATGAGTGCAGTTGCCCGAAATGCGGCGCACCGGCCAAGCGTGAAACCGACACCATGGACACCTTCGTCGAGTCCTCCTGGTATTACGCACGCTATGCCTCGCCACACTTTGAAGGTGGCCTGGTGGAAAAATCGGCGGCTGACCACTGGTTGCCGGTGGATCAGTACATCGGCGGCATCGAACACGCCATTCTGCACCTGCTCTACGCGCGCTTCTTCCACAAGCTGATGCGCGACGAAGGCCTGGTGAGCTCCAACGAGCCGTTCAAGAATCTGCTGACCCAAGGCATGGTGATCGCCGAGACTTACTATCGTCGCGAAGCCAACGGTGCCTACACCTGGTTCAACCCGAGCGACGTCGAACTCGAACGCGACAGCAAGGCCAAGGTCATCAGCGCCAAGCTGATCGCCGACGGCCTGCCGGTGGAAATCGGCGGCACCGAGAAAATGGCCAAGTCGAAGAACAACGGCGTGGACCCACAGTCGATGATCGACCAGTTCGGCGCGGACACCTGCCGCCTGTTCATGATGTTCGCCTCGCCACCTGACATGAGCGCGGAATGGTCCGACTCGGGCGTCGAAGGCTCGCACCGCTTCCTCAAGCGCGTCTGGCGCCTGGCGCAAGCCCACGTCACCCAGGGCCTGCCGGGCAAACTGGACGTCACCAGCCTGAACGACGAGCAGAAAGCCGTGCGTCGTTCGATCCACCTGGCCATCAAGCAGGCCAGCCATGACGTCGGCCAGAACCACAAATTCAACACTGCCATCGCCCAGGTGATGACGCTGATGAACGTGCTGGAGAAAGCTGCCCAAGGCACCGAGCAGGATCGCGCACTGATTCACGAAGGCCTGGAAGCCGTGACGCTGCTGCTGGCTCCGATCACGCCGCACATCAGCCACGAGCTGTGGAATCGACTGGGTCACGCCGACCCGGTGATCGACGCCCGCTGGCCGCTGGTGGACGAGAGCGCGCTGGTGCAGGACAGCCTGACCCTGGTCATCCAGGTCAACGGCAAGCTGCGCGGGCAGATCGAAATGCCGGCCGCCGCCACTCGCGAGGAAGTCGAAGCCGCTGCACGGGCCAACGAAAACGTGCTGCGCTTTGTCGACGGCCTGACGATTCGCAAAGTGATCGTCGTGCCCGGCAAGCTGGTCAACATCGTCGCAAGCTAATTGGATCAGGCGCCAGGCTGGAGCCTGGCGCCGAATACAACCTGCGGGGTCGCGTGGTCGACCCCCATAGGGTTCAAGGGGAGCAACAAGATGATCAAACGTAATCTGCTGGTAGTCGGCCTGGCCGTCCTGTTGAGCGCCTGCGGCTTCCAACTGCGCGGCACCGGCACCACCGAGCTGGCGATCAAGGAACTGGACCTTAGCGCACGCGACGCCTACGGCGATACCGTGAAAATGCTGCGCCAGACGCTGGAGAACAGCGGCGTGAAGGTCTACACCGGCGCGCCGTACAAGCTGGTGTTGGCGAGCGAACAGCAGAGCCAGCGCAGCCTCAGCTATGCCGGCGCTGGTCGCTCGGCCGAGTATGAGCTGACCAACGTCCTGAACTACGAGATTCGCGGTCACAACGACCTGTCGCTGCTGAACGACAAGCTTCAGGTGCAGAAGGTCTACCTGCATGACGGCAACAACATCACCGGCTCCGACCAGGAGTCTGTCGAAGTGCGTGGCGAAATGCGCCGTGAACTCGTTCAGCGCATGATGCTGCGCCTGCAACAGCTGAGCCCGGCCCAACTGGACCAACTGCAACAGACCGCCGACGCCCGTGCCAAGGCAGAGGCCGAGGCGTTGGAAGCGGCACGCAAGGCTGAAGCGGAAACCCCGCAGCAGTCGCCGATGCAAATCCCTGCCCAATAAGCCTTGCGGGGGCGCTCCGGCGCCCCGCTTGCCTTCTCTCCTGAACAGCGCCCTATGAAACTGGCCCCCGCACAACTCGGCAAACATCTGCAAGGCGCCCTCGCGCCGGTCTACATCATCAGCGGCGATGACCCGTTGCTGTGCCAGGAAGCCGCCGACGCGATTCGCTCCGCTGCGCGCCAGCAGGGTTTCGACGAGCGCCAGGTGTTCGCCGCCGACGCCAGTTTCGACTGGGGCACGTTGTTGCAGGCCGGGGCAAGCATGTCGCTGTTCGCCGAAAAACGCCTGCTGGAACTGCGCTTGCCCTCGGGCAAACCCGGTGACAAAGGCGCCGCCGCACTGATCGAATATTGCTCGCGGCCCGCCGAAGACACGGTGCTGCTCATCAGCCTGCCGAAACTCGACGGCAGCGCGCAGAAAACCAAATGGGGCAAGGCGCTGGTCGAAGGCCCACAAACCCAGTTCGTGCAGATCTGGCCGGTGGACGTCAGCCAGTTGCCGAGCTGGATTCGCCAGCGCCTGTCCCAGGCCGGCCTCTCGGCCAGCCAGGATGCGGTCGAGCTGATTGCCGCCCGGGTCGAAGGCAACCTGTTGGCCGCCGCCCAGGAAGTCGAAAAGCTCAAGCTGATGGCCGAGGGCGGGCAGATCACCGTGGAAACTGTCCAGGCCGCCGTGGCCGACAGCGCCCGCTTCGATGTCTTCGGGCTGACCGACGCAATCCTCAACGGCGAAGCCGCCCATGCCCTGCGCATGCTCGAAGGCCTGCGGGGCGAAGGCGTCGAGCCACCAGTGATCCTCTGGGCCCTGGCCCGGGAGTTGCGTTTGTTGGCGAACCTGTCGCTGCAATACAGCCAAGGCGTACCGCTGGACAAGGCCTTCAGCCAGGCCCGCCCTCCGGTGTGGGACAAGCGCAAACCGCTGATGAGCAAGGCCCTCCAGCGGTATTCCGCATCGCGCTGGGCGCAATTGCTACTGGAAGCCCAGCGTATCGACGCGCAGATCAAGGGCCAGGCCGCCGGCTCGCCGTGGATGAGCCTCAGTCGGTTGTCGCTGTTGATGGCCGGTCAACGGCTGCCATTACCCGCCGAATGACCCGGCACCCGTGACGAGAGAGCTTGCTCCCTCGCCACAAAAAGTTCTCCATTCAGATGACATATCCTGCACGACCCAGGGACTGGACAAATCCCCAGTCCTGTCCCATTATTTGCCTCGCGAAAACCATCCCCAAGAGAGATTGAATCATGAGCAAAAAGCCATCCAGGCATGGCCCCAACAAGGCCAAGTCCATCGTCGCCCAACCCCTGTTCCGCAGCCGCCAGGAACGGCCCGCCAAGGGCAAAGGCAGCTACCGCCGCGAAGCCTTCCAGTCTGACAACTGGGAGGCTTCTTGCTTTCTGGCGGCCTGAAACACCCGGACAAGCCCTACAGCCCTTTCGCATGTTAAGGTCAGCATCTGATTTGATTTTCTGGACCCGTGAATGCCCTTTTGTCTTCCTCGTGGTTGGCCCTTGCGCCAATTGATTGCCGCCACAAGCATTGTCCTGCTTGTCGCCTGCGCCGAAAAACCCACCGCCGCCGACGCCCAGCCGCTCCAGACCGCTCCCGTCGTGACAGCGCCAGCGATCGTGCCGCCTGTCATACCCACCGGGGATGACCTTGCCATCGCGCCCACCCAGACCTTTGCCGAATGGCAGGCCGGGTTTCGCAAACAGGCACTGGCCGCCGGGATTCGCGCCGACCTGTTCGACCGTGCATTTATCGGCGTCAGCCCGGACATGAGCGTGATCAAGGCTGATCGCAGCCAACCTGAATTCACCCGGCCGGTGTGGGAATACCTCGACGGCGCACTGTCCCCCCTGCGGGTACGCAAGGGCCAGGCGCTGGTCCAGCAACACGCCGAGATCCTGCAAAGCATCGAACAACGCTATGGCGTCGACCGCCAGGCGCTGGTCGCGGTGTGGGGGATGGAGAGCAACTTCGGCCAGTTCCAGGGCACCAAGTCGGTGATCAACTCCCTGGCGACCCTGGCCTACGAAGGACGGCGTCCGGGCTTTGCCCATGCACAACTGATCGCCGCGCTGCAGATCCTGCAACAAGGCGATATCACCCCGGAAAAAATGCTCGGCTCCTGGGCCGGTGCCATGGGCCAGACCCAGTTCATTCCCACCACGTACAACACCCATGCAGTGGACTTCGACGGTGATGGGCGCCGCGACATCTGGGGCAGCTCTACCGACGCCCTGGCCTCGACCGCGCATTACTTGCAGAGCTCCGGCTGGCAGCGTGGCCAGCCGTGGGGGTTCGAAGTGCGGCTGAAGGAAGGTTTCAACTATCCGCTGGCCGACGGCACGATTCGCAAGCCCGTCTCCGAATGGCTGCAACTGGGGGTGAGCCTGCCCAACGGCGCCCAGCCACCGGCCGGCTCCGAGCAACTATCGGCGGCCCTGCTATTACCTGCGGGGTATCGCGGACCGGCGTTCCTGGTGCTTGACAACTTCCGCGCAATCCTCAAGTACAACAACTCTTCATCGTATGCGCTGGCGGTCAGCCTGTTGTCGGAGCGTTTCAGTGGCGCCGGGCTGATCGACGGCTCATGGCCCAAAGACGACCTGCCCCTGAGCCGCAGCGAACGCATCGAATTGCAAACCCTGCTGGGCAAGCACAACTACGACGCAGGCAACCCCGACGGCATCATCGGCGCCAACACCCGCAAGGCGATCCGCAGCGCCCAGCAGTCGTTTGGCTGGCCGGCGGACGGGTATCCGACGCACAAGTTGCTGGAGGCGTTGCGTAACCGTTGAATTGCCGCAAGGCGGCTACCGCTTTCGCGAGCAGGCTCGCTTCCACAGGGTTCCCAGTCAGCCTGTGGCAGAGCTTGCTCGCGATGACGGATGTGCAGACGCTAAAGACTAGCGACCGACCACCACATCCTGATCCAACACCAACCGCTTCTCCCCCGCATCCAGCGTCACCAACGCCCCCATGGGCAAGGTCAGGTTCGGGTCACAGTGTCCACTGCGCCAGCCGGACAGCACCGGAATGCGCAATGGCGCGAAGGTCTGCTTGAGCAACCGATTCAACGCCTCAAGATCCACCCCGGCCACATCACCTACCAAGACCCCGCGCAATTTCGCCAAGGTGCCGGCCAGGCGCAATTGGGTCAGCAGTCGATCGATGCGATACAGCGGTTCGTTAACGTCTTCGATGAACAGGATCACCCCTTCGGCGTCGATCTGATAAGGCGTGCCCATCGTCGCGGCGATCATCGAGAGGTTGCCGCCCTGCAGGCGTCCGTGGGCGATGCCTGGCTCGACGGTGATCAACGGGT
Source organism: Pseudomonas frederiksbergensis (assembly GCF_000802155.2). Classification (GTDB taxonomy): domain Bacteria; phylum Pseudomonadota; class Gammaproteobacteria; order Pseudomonadales; family Pseudomonadaceae; genus Aquipseudomonas; species Aquipseudomonas frederiksbergensis_A. Next base: position 721 of record NZ_JQGJ02000022.1, on the reverse strand, counting down.
AGGCGGCGGGGTGGCTCAGCAGGCTGCCGACTTTCACCTGCCCACGTAGCAGGCTGAAGAACGAGGTGACGGTTGGGGGTTCCTTGTCGCCGAGGAGGTCAGCGTTGAGCAGCGGTCCGTGGAAGGTTACGAAGCCTGCGTAGCGGCTGATGGCCAGGTGCAGGGCGGTGATGTCGCTGTAGCCTACGAATGGCTTGGGGTTGCGGCGTATGAGGTCGAAGTCGATGCGATCCAGCAGCCGGGGGGTGCCGTAGCCGCCGCGCAGGCAGATGATGGCTTTGATTTCTGGGTCGGCGAAGGCTGTGTGCAGGTCGTTGAGGCGTGTGTCGTCGCTGCCGGCGAGGTAGCCGTCTTTTTCGTAGACGCCTGGGAAGACTCGCAGTTCGTGGCCCCTTGCGCGCATCCATTGGGTGGCTTTTTCGGTGTCCAGGGGGGCGGGGCCGGCGGGGGCTATCACTCCGATCAGGCCTTCTATAGGGAGAGCTGGGACTGGGTGGTGTGGGGTTAGGGCCATGGGGTTCCCGGTTTTTTCGGCGTGCTTTGTGTGTATATCCGTTTTTTGTGTAACGGCCACTTAGGGTTCCGCTCTTACAGCGGGTCACTTTTGGAAGAGCCGGGAGCCGGACCAGCCAAAAGTAACCAAAAACGCTTTGCCCCACCACTCGGCACCTCGCCTAGGCTCGGTGTGCCCTCACTCCGGCATTGCTCCGTGGGCCGCCGC
>NZ_JQGJ02000021.1 GCF_000802155.2 Pseudomonas frederiksbergensis | reverse complement strand
AGCAACCTGGCGTACTGCTGCATGCGCCAAGCGGGATCGGCGTGGTCAGCCCTGAAGCCGTATGCCTGGCCTCCGGCGCCGAAAGCGTTGGCATCATCGCTGCGCACAACGCTGATATCAGCGCGGGCCACGACATCACCGCCACCGCGCAAGGCGGCATCAGCGTAGTGGCCAAGGAAGCTGGGATACAACTCAAATCTGCCGGAGGAAAGATCGAGCTACATGCTCAAGGGAATGATCTTCACGCCTTGGCGAAGACCGATGTGAAAATTGAAAGTGTTCAAGGGCGCGTGGAAATCAGCGCACCGCAGGAGCTGGTGCTCAACTGCGGTGGCGCCTACATCCGCCTGAAAGACGGTGATATCGAGCTGGGTGCACCGGGCAACGTCTATTTGAAGGCCTCCCATGTGGAAAAAACCCAAGGGGCCAGCCTGCATACCCCTGCCTCCCCATTACCGGCCGGTTATGCCGCCGGCTATACGCTGAAAGACCACGCCCAGGCAGCAATGCCGTTTGCCCGCTATCGCGTTACGACTCAACAGGGGGATGTGTTCAATGGGGTAACGGACAGGGATGGGCGGACCATGAGCGTCAATACCTTGGTGCCGGGAAATCTGCGGGTTGAATTGCCTGAGGCAGTTTACGACGAACAACTTCGCTTGATCAGTTCTAGCGGTGAGTTGGCAAGCAACCTCAAATATTCACTCACCTTGGCTGACGGCAGCACTGTAGAAGGCGTGACGGATGAACAGGGTTACACGGAGCGCCTCGTGACCGAAAAACCAATACAGGTCACTCAGTTGAAGCTCTTCCCTCCTGAAAAAGTGGAGTCTTTCTGCTGCGCGGCACTTAATGCCCAGACGTCACTGGAAGTTGATTTGAAGCCCTTGGAAGTTTCTACCAACGATACGAATGTCGGTACCTCCGCCCGAAACGTGCCACTGCCTGAAGGCAAGAAACGGGCGCTGACGGCGGGAGAGATCGCCATGGCTAGAACCGTATTCAAGGATGCAATTAACTATACGAAAGTCAAAGTGCATCACGGTGGGTGGTGGTTGTTTCTGGGGTTCCAGAATACGGCTGTTACACCCAATGGGGAAATGTACTACCCAGCAAGTACTGAGTACTACAGGGACGATTTCTCCTCAACGGGCAATGGTCGTGATAAAGCGCTGTTCATGCATGAAATGACGCATGTGTGGCAGTACCAGTTGGGTTTCCCAGTAAAAAAATCAGGCATGACGGTAACTAGCAGGGGGGCGGCAGCCTACGAATATACGTTGCACAACGACAGCACATTTTCGGAGTACAACTTGGAACAACAGGGAGAGATTGTTTCGGACTACTATTTGATCTGCGTTGAGCACGAACCAAACTCCGTCTGGAATCGCCACAATCGAACCAAAGATCCGAGCCTATTGGCACTAGTATTAAAGGACCTCATGATCAATCCGTTTAACAAACGCCTTTTGCCTAGCTGAGCAACGTCATGAGGCCTTTCATATCGGTTTTTTTCGTTGCGTCGAGCGCCCTCTCTTCTTCAGTCGAGGCGACCCCATGGGGAATGCCGGGCGAAGCGGTTATCGATTCAGATAAAGGAAAGATGTTCATTTGTATTCCAAAAGCAGCCCAGAACAGCGTAAGGATTGACTCAATATGGGTGTCCGAGAAAAGTCTACGAGAGGGGAGGCGCAAGCCAATGTGGGAAATTGAACTGGCCCAAAACGGCACGCCTATCCATCTAGAACCTGGAGGTTGTGTTTCCTATGGTTTTTTGCCGCCTGGATACCACGAGCAGGTGGCGCCGAAGGCGTTGAGACCCGGGGACACGTACTACGCGAGAATGAACCTTATTGTCGCCAACCCGGTTCGTCATAGCATACTTTTCTATGATGCGGTTTTCTGCGTGGGACAGCAGCGGGAAGGATTCTTTAATTACCGGCAGTACCAGTACGAACCTGATGGAAGAACAGTCAAGGCTGCTTGTTGAATTATCGGATTGTTAGCACTTCGCCCGGAAGAACAGATACGGAGCGAGCTGAAGAAGCGCCGGGATAAGCCCAGTTATCCCGGCCCACCAGTTGAGTCGCATGACCATGCCAAGCCCAACTGCCGATCTGCTCCCCTCAGTACCGATTAGGCTCCATCTCAAGATCAACCTGAAACCGCTCGGCAATGTCTTTCTGGATCCGTCGAGCCAGGTCCAGCAGCTCAAGCCCGGTGGCATTGCCGTAATTGACCAGCACCAGCGCCTGTAACTTATGCACGCCGGCGTCGCCTTCGCGAAAGCCTTTCCAGCCAGCCCGTTCGATCAGCCAGCCGGCGGCGATTTTCATTTGCCCGCCAGGCTGTGGATAAGCCACCAGGTCGGGGTACTGATCCTTGAGATGCGCCACGTGAGCGGCCGGCACCAACGGGTTCTTGAAGAAGCTGCCGGCGTTGCCCAGCACGGCCGGGTCTGGGAGTTTTTCGCTGCGGATACTGCAAATAGCGCGGCTGACATCACTGGGCGTTGCCTGGTCGATGCCTTGTTCGGTCAACCGTTGGCGCACCGGGCCGTACTCCAAGTGCAGATGCGCGATACGGCTGAGGGCGAAACGCACCCGCAGGATCAGCCAGCGATCCGACTGCTGCTTGAACAGGCTGTCGCGGTAGGCGAAAGCACATTCGTCGAGGGTGAAATTCCGTAGCTCGCCGGTGTAGCGATCCAGCGCGGTGAGGCCGGCGAAGACATCCTTTATTTCCACACCGTAGGCACCGATGTTTTGCATCGGCGCCGCACCCACCGTGCCGGGAATCAGGCTGAGGTTTTCCAGGCCCGCCCAACCCTGCGCCAGCGTGTGCTGGACAAAAGGATGCCACGGCTCGCCGGCCTCGGCCTCGATCACCACCCGCTCGCCTTCATCGCTGAGCAGTCGGATCCCCCGACTGGCCATGCGCAACACCAGTGCATCGATGTCGCCGGTCAATAACAGGTTGCTCCCGCCGCCGATCACCAGCAGTGGCACGTCGTGGCCGGCGGCATAGGCCAGGGCTTCACGAACATCCGCATCGCTTTGGGCCTCGGCAAACAAACGGGCGCAGACATCCACGCCGAAGCTGTTGAATGGCTTGAGACTGACGTCCGCCCGGACTTGCAAGGTCATAGCCGCCCCTTCAATTCGATCACCAGACGATCCGTGGCGCGCTCGATCAGGTCCAGCACTTGCTCGAAACCTTGCTCGCCGTCGTAGTACGGGTCGGGCACGTCATCGAGTTCGGCCTCGTAACGACGCAGGAAAAGGTCCAGCTCCGCACGGGCATTGGCCGGTTGCAAGAGCTTGAGATTGCGCAGGTTGGTGCTGTCCATCGCCAGGATCAGGTCATAAGCCGCGAAATCGGCGCGGGATACCTGCCGGGCCCGCTGGGCGGACAAGTCATAGCCACGCCGCAGCGCCGCGGCCTGGCTGCGTTTGTCCGGCGCCTTGCCGACGTGCCAGTCGCCGGTGCCGGCGGAAGCGACTTCCACCTGCCCCTCCAGCCCGGCCTCGCGCAACTTGTGGCGCAAGATGCCTTCGGCAGTGGGCGAGCGGCAGATGTTGCCAAGACAGACGAACAGAACCCGCATCAAGCCTCCAGCAGGCGACGAACGCGCTCGAGGTCTTCGGGAGTGTCGACACCGGTAGGCGGAGCGATCAGGGCGTCGGCCACGTGGATCCGCACGCCATGCCACAACGCTCGCAGTTGCTCCAAGGCTTCGGTGTTCTCCAGCCAGCATGGCCCCCACGCGACGAAGTCCTGGAGGAAGCCGGCGCGGTAGGCATAGATGCCGATATGACGGCGGAACGGCACGTCTGCGGGCAGCACGTCGGGATGCTGGGCAAAGGCTTCCCGTGCCCAGGGCAAGGTGGCGCGGCTAAAGGTCAGCGCAAGGCCATTGAGGTCGCTGACCACCTTGACCACGTTGGGATTGAACAGCGCCTGCAGATCCTCGATCGGCTCGGCCAAGGTGGCCATGCGTGCCTCGGGGTGGGCCGCGAGGTTCTCGGCGACCTGATCGATGACACTTGGGGGAATCAACGGCTCGTCGCCCTGCACGTTGACCACGATTGCATCGGGCGCCAGGCCGAGTTTCGCAGCCACTTCCGCCAGGCGATCGGTGCCGGAGTTGTGGTCCTCGCGAGTCATCACCACCTCGGCGCCAAAGCCCTTGCAGGCCTCCTCGATGCGCGCGTCATCCGTCGCGACCACCACGCGCTGGGCACTGCTCTTGCTGGCCTGCTCCCAGACGTGCTGGATCATCGGCTTGCCGGCGATCAACAGCAGCGGTTTGCCGGGCAAACGCGTCGAAGCGAAGCGCGACGGAATAACAACAGTAAACACCGTAGTCATTTATCCAGGCGCTCATCGGTGGTCAGGGTGCGAGCTTCGCTCTCGAGCATCACTGGGATGCCGTCGCGAATCGGATAGGCCAGGCCGGCGCCCTTGCTGATCAGCTCGGTCTTGTCGGCGCTGAGCTTGAGCGGGCCTTTGCAGACCGGGCAAGCCAGGATATCGAGCAGTTTGGTGTCCATGAAAAAATCCCCTGGATAAAACGTTTAAGGCAAGAGTCGATCCGGCAACAGGCGCATCAGCTGCGTATCGAACCAGGCCGAGAAGGCCGGCGAAGGAGCTGCATCCACCGCCAGGTACCACCAGTCGGGCGCGGCGAAGGCACAGCATTTGACCGCGTCCTTTTCCGTCATGACCACCGGCAGGGACGGCGTGAAGCTCAAGGCCCGGACACTGTACTCGGCGTGATCGGCAAACCCGTGCGGTATTGGCCGCCAGTGTAGCGTTTCAAGGGTCTTGAAGAAACGCTGCGGATTGCCGATGCCGGCCACGGCGTGCAAGGCCTGGCCGGGCGGGAAGTGATCGAGGGCGCGCCGTTCGCCGCTGGCCAGGTTGACCAGGGCGGTAGGCCGCAACTCGAAGGCAAAGCCGTCCTCGCGATCAGCGGCGGCGCCGTTGAACAGCACGGCGTCGACCGACTGAAGGCGCTCGACTGGCTCGCGCAACGGGCCGGCGGGCAGGCAGCGCCTATTGCCCAGGCCACGGGCATTGTCGATCAGTACCAGTTCAAGGTCCCGCGCCAAGCGATAGTGCTGCATGCCGTCGTCGGACAGGATCAGGTCCAGCGGCTCGGTTTCCAACAAGGTCTGGACAGCGCGGCTGCGATCGGGATCGATCATCAACGGCACCCCGGTGCGCTGGACGATCAGCAGCGGCTCGTCACCCGCGACGTCGGCGCCCTGGCTGGCCTCGACTCGCCAAGGCAACTGCGGCGGCTTGGCGCCATAACCCCGGCTGACCACGCCGACCCGAAGGCCGCTGCGCTGGCAATGCTCGATCATCCACAAGATCAACGGCGTCTTGCCAGTACCGCCAACGGTGATATTACCGACCACGACCAGCGGCACGGGGGGCTGGTAGATATCACCCTCGCCTGCCAGGAATCGCTCGCGCTTGCCGACCACGACGCGTCGATACAACCATTCAAGTGGCCGCAGTAGCTCAAGGGCGCGATGCCCTTCATACCAGGCGGCAAGCAATCGATCGGACATGGCCATCAGGGTGCGGGAGCCGCCTCGACCGTGGTCATGCGCAGATGGCTGAAACCGAGCTTGCCGGCCGCGTCCATGGCGGTGATGACCGATTGATGAGGCGTCTTGCCGTCGGCGCTGATGGACAGCGGCAGGTTGGTGTCGCCGCCGGATTCTTTCTGCAGGGCCTCGATCAGGCTCGCCAGGTCACTTTTGGGCAGCAACTGGTTGTTCACCGAGAACGTCCCCTCGGCGCTGATGATGACTTCAAGGTTTTTCAATTGCTGGTCTTCGGCCGGCGAGCCACTGACGGCCTGCGGCAGTTCGACCTTGAGCTGGGTTTCCCGGGTGAAAGTGGTGGTCACGACGAAAAACAGCAGCAGGATGAAGACCACGTCGATCAGCGACGCGAGATTGATCTCGATGTTTTCCCGTGGTTTGCGGCGGAATTTCACTTCTTGCCCCCGGCCAGGTCCACGTCACGATCACCCTGCACCACCTCGACCAGCTTGATGGCTTCCTGCTCCATGCCCACCACCAGTTCGTCGACGCGGCGCTGCAGGAAGCGATGGAAAAACACCGAGGGGATACCCACCATCAAACCGGCTGCGGTGGTGATCAACGCTTTGGAAATACCGCTGGCCAGCACCGATGCGTTGGTGCTCATGCCGGTACCGGTAAACGCGCTGAAAATATCGATCATGCCCAGTACCGTGCCCAACAAACCCAGCAACGGGGCCATGGCAGCGATGGTGCCCAGGGCATTGAGGTAGCGCTCAAGTTCATGGATGACCCGGGCCGCCGCCTCTTCGATACATTCCTTCATGATCTCGCGACCATGCTTGGAGTTGGCCAGGCCTGCGGCAAGGATTTCACCCAGCGGCGAACTGGCCCGCAGCTCCTTGAGCTTGTCCTTGTTCAGTTGCTTGTCCTTGATCCAGACCCAGACCTGCCCGAGCAAATGCTCCGGGGTCACGCGACTGGCCCGCAAGGTCCACAGGCGTTCGGCAACGATACCCAGTGCCGCGATGGAACTCAGAATGATCGGCAACATCATCCAGCCGCCGGATTTGACCAATTCCCACACAGTGACAGCCCCCTCGAAAAAGTGCGCCACTTTATCATACAGACGCCCGGTGCAGACCCGCGCCGCCGACAACAGGGTCATGTCCGATGAGCTGGGTCAATGTTCTGTCCAAGCCCCTGCGGCCAGCCGGTCACGCCAGTAGCGCCGAACGCCGGCCTCGGTATGCGCTGGCACGAAGGCACCGAGTTGCAGACGAATGGCGCCCTGCTCGGCACTGTCGAGGATCGACAGGCCCAACCTGCGGTACCGCTCCATCACCCACGGATGCGGATGACCGAAAGCATTGCTTCGTCCCCTGGAGATCAACACGGAATGAGGCTTGAGCCGCGCCAGCAGCGCCATCGACGATGAGCTGCGGCTGCCGTGGTGCGGTGCCGCCAGCCATTGGATCGGCCCCGCCAGGGGGCCTTCGAGCAAAGCGCGCTCGGCGTGGGTATCGATGTCGCCGGTCAACAACAGTCGCTCATCGCCAGCCACGACCAGCAAGACACAGGATTTCTGGTTGCTTTCGATGGCCGAAGCCCAGCGCCAGAGCTCGAACCTGACCCCGTCCCATGTCCAACTGTCGCCGCTATTGCACGGACCCGCCTGTAAATCGCCGGGCAGCGCTTGCGGATCACCGCTGATGACCCGGGTCGTTGGTAATCCGTTGCGCACGGCCTGGGCGCCACCGGCATGATCGGCATCGGCGTGGCTCAGTAACATCAGGTCGATCTCTTGCACGCCAAGCTTATGCAAGGTCGGCACGACCACGCGCTCGCCGGCATCCGCCTCGCCAAAGCGCGGGCCTGCGTCGTAAAGCAAGGTATGCCGATGGGTGCGCACCAGTATCGCCAGCCCCTGGCCGACGTCCAATTGCCAGATTTCGGCTTGGCCCATGGGCACTTCTTCCCCTGGAGGAAAAACGATCAGCAACAACATCGGCCACCCGAGGAGGCGTAGCGGCACGCCCTTGGGCAGCAACAACAGCAGCGCACCGGACGCCGCAATGCACCACGCCCAAAGCGGTACGGCGGGAGGCACCCAGGCCGGCACCTGCCCCGCAGCCAGGGCGAGCCCCTTGAACAGCAGATCAAGCAGCCCGCCGGCGATCCAGAGCAGGCTTTCACCGACGAAGGGTATCGGCAGCAACGCCGTGCCAAGCAGTGCCGAGGGCAGCACCAGCAGGCTGATCCAAGGCACCGCCAGCAAGTTGATCAACGGACCGCTGAGACTGACCGGCAGTCCCAGGATCAGCAACAGCGGGCACAGCCCCAGGGCGATCAACCACTGGGCACGAGTCCAGGTCTGCCACCAACGCCAGGGACCCAGGCGACCGCCGAACGTGAACATCAATATCGCCACTGCGGCGAACGACAACCAGAACCCTGGCCGCAGGCTCGCCAGCGGATCCAGCACCAACACGCCCACGAACGCCGCCAGCCAGGCCCACCACGGTTGCGCCTGGCGAAAGCGCAAGCGCCATAGCAGCACCAGGCCGATCATTGCGCAGGCCCTTCGCACCGGCACCTCGAAGCCGGCGAGCAAGCCGTAGCCCAGGGCCGCGGCAAAGGCCAGCGCACATGCCCAGGGCAACCACGGCAAACGCGCCGGCCAAACGCCATGACGCGCCGCGCCGGCCACCAACAAATAGACCAGGCCGGCAAGCAGGCCGATGTGTTGCCCGGAAATCACCAATAAATGGACAGTGCCGGTGTCCTGCAGCACCTGCCAATCTTCGCGGCTCAGCCCGGCGCCGTCGCCGAGGACCAGCGCCAACAGCGCACCGGAACGACCCTGGGCGTCGACGTTCGCCAACGCCTGGCGGACCCCATCACGCCAGGCACCCTGGGCCGGCTGCAGCAGCGATCCATCCTTGACGGTGCCGGTGGCGCCGATGCCCCTGCTCAACAGCCAGGCCTCATAGTCGAAGCCATGGGGATTGAGCAGCCCCGCGGGGCGCTTGAGCTTCACCGCCAGGCGCCATGTTTCGCCACTGTTGACCAGCGGCCCGCCATACCAGGCCAGACGCATCGATGTCGGCAAGCGCGTGCGCCGGGAATACGCATCCGCGAGTTCGAAACGCACCACGCCATCGCTGTGTTGCGGCAACCCGACGACACGGCCCTCGACCCAGCGGGTTTGCCCCTCCAGCGCGACGGACAGCCGATCGTCCAATGCAATCTGTGCCGAAAAACAGGCCCAGGCCAGCCCAATGAAAAAAACGCCTGCCAGGTACGCACGCGTCGGCAACGCCAGCAATGCCGCTAAAGACATGGCTGCCATCAACCAGAACGGTGGCAATACCGGTAGGAAAGTCGGAGCCAGCAGCCCCAGTGCAAGCGCGACCATTGCCGTGCGCATAAGCCCATCCTTGAGAGTTCCCTCTCAGGCTTAGACGTTCCAGGGCACCCTGCGCGTTATCAATTGTCACAAAGTCTGAATCTGTCAGCCGTAGAATCCGGACATACTTGCGGCCTGACTGCTGTGATCCGACCGAGAAGTCCTTATGCCCCGGCGCCTATTCAAACGCTACATGCCTGACCCAGCGAGCATTCGGGAACACAAATCCTTACGCTTTCTCGGCACCCTGCTGCACGACCCCAACCTCTGGCACCTCAATCGCCACTCCGTGGCTCGGGCGATGGCCGTCGGTCTGTTTGCCGCTTTCTTGCCGATTCCCCTGCAAATGCTGCTGGCCGCAGCGCTGGCCGTCACAGTCCGTGGCAACATCCCGATTGCAGTGAGCCTGGTCTGGCTGACCAATCCCATCACCATGCCGGCGGTGTTCTTCTGTACTTATCAAACCGGTGCCTGGCTCATGGACGTGCCGGCCCGGACGCTGCCTGACGAGCTGACGTGGGAATGGATCACCAATCAGCTGTCGACGTTGTGGCAGCCGTTCTTGCTGGGTTCGGTGGTGACGGGGCTGGTGCTTGGGGTGCTGGCTTACTTTGTGACCATGGCGTATTGGCGATGGTGGGTGGCGAGGCAGTGGCGGCGACGCAAGCGAAGTCGGATGTGAGTGCTTATGAAAACCGTTTCTTCGATTACCGAAGAAACGGTTTTTCATACCCGCAGGATAACGACAACCCAGGATCACCTCAGGTCCGCATACCCCGCCCACTCACCAACAACCGCGCGCATCCCACATAAAGCACCACCGTCGCCACCACCATGAAGGTAATCGCGATACTGATGCGAATGTCCGAAACCCCAAGGATCCCATAGCGAAACGCGTTGACCATATGCAACACCGGGTTGGCCAGCGATACGGTCTGCCAGAACGGTGGCAGCAAGGAAATCGAATAGAAAACCCCGCCCAGGTAGGTCAGCGGCGTCAGCACGAACGTGGGGATGATGGAGATATCATCGAAGTTGCGCGCAAACACGGCATTGATGAAACCCAGCAATGAAAAAATCGTCGCCGTCAGCACCACCACCAGGATCGTCACCCCCAGGTGATGCACCTGGAGATCGGTGAAGAACAACGACAGCAGCGTCACGATAAAACCCACCGCCAGCCCTCGCAACACACCACCCAAGGTGAACCCGATCAGGATGGTATGGGGCGAAACCGGCGAGACCATCAGTTCTTCGATCGAACGCTGGAACTTGCTGCCGAAAAAACTCGACACGACGTTGCCGTAGGAGTTGGTGATCACCGACATCATGATCAGGCCCGGCACGATGTAGTCCATGTACGTAAAGCCGCCCATGTCGCCGATCTGCCGGCCGATCAGGTTGCCGAAGATCACGAAGTACAGAACCATGGTAATGGCCGGCGGCAGCAAGGTCTGCGGCCAGATCCGCATGAAGCGTCGGACTTCACGGTAGACAATGGTATTGAGAGCGATGAGGTTGGGGCGCAGTTCGGAACTCATACGGCCACCTTCGCCAGGTTTTTTTCCACCAGGGACACGAACAACTCCTCAAGGCGATTGGTCTTGTTGCGCAGGCTCAGCACTTCGATGTTCTGAAGGGCCAGCTGGGTGAACAGGCCGGTGATGCCGACGGATTTGTCGACCTGGACTTCCAGGGTGTGGCCGTCCAGCAGCCGCGCCGGATAACCAACGAGCTGGGGGCTGACGCTCAGGTCATGCTTGAGATCCAGCAGGAAGGTTTCCACATGCAATTGGCTCAGCAGTTGCCGCATGCTGGTGTTCTCGACGATGGTGCCGTGGTCGATGATGCCGATGTTGCGGCACAGCTGCTCGGCCTCTTCCAGGTAATGCGTGGTCAGGATAATGGTGATGCCCTTCTTGTTCAGCTCGGTCAGGAAGGTCCACATCGAACGGCGCAGCTCGATGTCCACGCCCGCGGTCGGTTCGTCGAGGATCAACAACCGCGGTTCGTGCACCAGCGCGCGCGCGATCATCAGGCGTCGCTTCATGCCGCCGGACAATGAACGGGACGGCACGTCGCGCTTGTCCCACAAGCCCAATTGGGTCAGGTACTGTTCGGCGCGCTCATTGGCAATCTTCGGCGGGATGCCATAGTAGCCGGCCTGGGTCACGACGATGTCGAACGTTTTTTCGAACTGGTTGAAATTGAACTCCTGGGGCACCACGCCGATGCAGCGCTTGAGCGCGGCGGGCTCGCGGTCCAGGTCGTGGCCGAAGACATTGACCGTGCCGCTGGTCTTGTTCACCAGGGTGGAAAGAATGCCGATGGTGGTGGATTTGCCGGCGCCGTTAGGGCCAAGCAAGGCGAAGAAGTCACCTTCGGCTACGTCCAGATCGATACCACTCAGGGCCTGGAAACCGTTGCCGTAGGTTTTGGTTAACTGCCGTATGGACAGAGCGGAACTCATATTGGATTACGCACCAAGAAGGGGGAAAGAACACTAGATAAGGGCGCACGGCGAGCAATACAACCATGGCGTACGAAGGCAATGGTGCGTGGCGTCGTCGTGCAAGTACAGTGAAGCGTGTCGATAGTAACTATCAAGTCAACGCGGTCATGACGGCTTTGCGATAGGCCGGACGCTGCTGGAGCCGTGCGTACCAGGCTTGCACATTGGGCAACGCGGCACGCTCGATGGGCATCTCGAACCAGGCATAAATGAAACTGCCCAGGGGAATATCGCCCATGCCAATTTCGTCACCGCCAAGGTAAGGCTGTTCGCCCAGCGTCTGTTCCACCATGGCCAACAAGTCATCGCATTCCTTGATAGCGGCCTTGATGGCACTCCAATCCTGCTGCTCGGCCGGGGTGCGCAAGACGCCCCAGAACACCGTTCGAAACGGTGTGGCGAAACTCGACGTCGTCCAATCCATCCATTTATCTGCCTCGGCCCGGGCCTGTACATCAGCGGGATACCAGGCCGAACCCGGGGCATGGCGCGCCACCAGGTATCGAACGATGGTGTTCGACTCCCAGAGCACGAAGCCATCGTCTTCTATCATCGGAACCCGGCCGTTGGGATTCTTCGCGCGGTATTCAGGCGTATCCACCACACCGAACGCGCCCCCCGCATCAATGGCCTCGTAGGCCAATCCCAACTCTTCGGCGCACCACAACGCCTTGCGCACGTTCGATGAATTCTTCCGGCCCCAGATCTTCAGCATCACGGCTTTCCTCGTTGGATAAATGCCGCAGCAGCATACGCCGGATCAGCAATGGCTCAAATCATCGCGCGAATGCGCGCCGGCAGTCGCCCTGGGCCGACAAGGCATTTGCGCCAAACAATGGCGTTTTCTCACTTTGGTGACGAACGATTTCCCACGGCTGTTGCCAACCAGACTGGCGCGATACGTCGAGGGTTTCCCACGAATCAATCACATCGCGCCTACTGCCGGTTTTGCAGGGGCCGTCTAAGCTCTGGAGGTCGGTTTCGCCTTGGTTCACGGAGGATCACTTATGCTGTTGTTGTGGATACTGGTTCTGGTCGTCGGGGTCGCCTGGCTGGCGCATCGTCGCACCGCCCCGCTGCCGGCGCTGGGCATCGTCGCGATCTATCTGGTGGTGATGGGCATCGCCAGCCATGCGCCCGGATGGCTGATGCTCGTTCTCTGGCTGCTGCTCGCCGCCATCGCCACTCCGCTGCTGCTGCCAGACCTGCGCCGCACACATTTCAGCGCGCCGATGTTCGACTGGTTCCAGAAAACCTTGCCGCCCATGTCCCAGACCGAGCGAGACGCCATCGACGCGGGCACGGTGTGGTGGGATGGCGAACTGTTCAGCGGCCGGCCGGACTGGGACACGCTGCTGGCCTACCCCAAGGTTCGACTGACTGAAGAAGAGCAGGCGTTCCTCGACGGCCCGACCGAAGCCCTCTGCGCAATGGTCAGCGACTGGCAGATCGGCCAGGCCATGGACCTGCCGCCCGAAGCCTGGGAACACATCAAGGCGCATGGTTTCTTCGCCCTTATCATTCCCAAGGAATACGGCGGCAAAGGATTCTCCGCCTATGCCCATTCCCAGGTAGCCATGAAACTCGCGACCCGCAGCGGCGACCTGGCTTCCACCGTCATGGTCCCCAACTCCCTGGGCCCGGCGGAACTGCTGCTGCATTACGGCACCGATGAACAACGCAACCACTACCTGCCGCGACTGGCCCGGGGCGACGACATTCCCTGCTTCGCGCTGACCGGTCCATTGGCCGGGTCCGACGCCGGGGCGATGCCCGACACCGGGATCATCTGCAAAGGCGAATGGCAAGGCGAGGAAACCCTCGGCCTGCGCTTGAACTGGGAAAAGCGCTACATCACCCTCGGCCCGGTCGCCACCCTCCTCGGCCTGGCCTTCAAGGCTTATGACCCGGACCACTTGCTGGGCGACGAAGAGGACCTGGGGATCAGTCTCGCGCTGATCCCCACGGATACGCCCGGTGTTCAAATCGGCCGTCGCCACCTGCCCCTCGGCGCTGCCTTCATGAACGGACCGAACTGGGGCAAGGATGTCTTCATCCCGCTGGATTTCCTGATCGGCGGCCAGGCCATGCTCGGCAAGGGCTGGATGATGCTGATGAACTGCCTGTCGGTCGGGCGCTCGATTTCCCTGCCCGCGGTCGGTACCGGCGCGGCGAAGTTCACCAGCCTGGTCACCGGCCAGTACACCCAGGTGCGTGAACAATTCAACGTGCCGTTGTCAGCTTTCGAAGGCATCCAGGAAGCCATGGCGCGCATCGGCGGCAACGCCTGGCTGATGGACGCCGCGCGCATGCTGACGGCCAACGCGGTGGACCTCGGCGAAAAACCTTCGGTGCTGTCGGCGATCCTCAAGTACCACCTGACCGAACGTGGCCGCGAATGCATCAGCCACGCCATGGATGTTCACGGCGGCAAAGGCATCATCATGGGCCCGAACAATTACCTGGGGCGCAGTTGGCAAGGCGCGCCGATCTTCATCACGGTCGAGGGCGCGAATATCCTGTCGCGCAATTTAATGATCTTCGGCCAGGGGGCCATCCGCTGCCATCCTTTCGTGCTCAAGGAAATGGCCCTGGCCACCCGCGAGGACAAAGACCAGGCACTGATCGAATTTGACGGATTGCTGCTCAAGCACATCGGGTTTGCCATCAGCAACGCCGCGAGCACGCTGGTCTTGAACCTGGGCCTCGGGCATTTCGACAACGTGCCGGGCAACGCCCTGAGCCAAGGCTACTTCCGCGCCCTCAACCGCCAAGCGGCGGCATTTGCCCTGCTGGCGGATTTGAGCATGATGTTGCTGGGAGGTGAGCTCAAGCGCCGCGAACGTTTATCCGCCCGCCTGGGTGATGTGTTGAGCAATCTTTACCTGGCCTCGGCTGCACTCAAGCGCTACCACGACCTCGATTCGCCGGACCACATGGCGCCACTGTTCCAGTGGGCCATGGAAGAAAGCCTGGGCCAGTCGGAGCGGGCCTTGGACGAACTGCTGAGCAACTTTCCCAACCGCGTGCTGGGCTGCCTGTTGCGTGTGGTGGTGTTCCCTTTCGGCCGGCGTCACAAAGGGCCGAGCGACAAATTGGACGCCGAAGTCGCCGCCGTTATTGGGCGAGCCAAGGGCGATCCGACCCTGGAAGAACTGCTTCAAGGTTGCTATCGCCCGCAGTCGCAGGACGATCCGGTGGGCGCTCTGCAACATGCCGCCGACCTGCTGGCCGCTGCCCATCCGCTTCACAAGAAATTGCACGTGGCGATGAAGCAGGGTCAACTCGACCCGGCCCCCGGAGAGCACCTTTTCGACGCAGCGTTGCAAGCGGGCGTGCTGCAAGCCGGTGAGGCCCAGACCCTGCGCGCAGCCGAAGCGGCAAGGCGTAAAGTCATCGATGTCGATGATTTTGATAAGCAAGCGCTTACGCTTGCCGAGGACAAAGTCAGGTGATCCGGTCGGACTAGCATGTAAAAGAGGGCGCAGGCACTTTATACTCCTGCGCCCGTTTTGCTCTTGAGGACTTATCTCGTGTCCAACGTCGTTGCCGATCACCTCGTCTTGCTTGACCACTTGCGCAGCATCCTGGTCGCCGTGGGTGAGGCCGAACAGGTTCCCGAAGAAAGCCATGCGCTATTCCTGGAGCGCTTTGATGATTTGCGCGCTCAGTTGCCGGTCGATCCGATCGAAAGCCAATACCTGGGCCAGGACCTCCTGTGCCAGGTGATCGTCCGTTACCCGCAGATCGCCCACTTGGTCCCACGTGACTTGCTCTGGTACTTCGGCGGCGATTGCCTGCACTACATGCCCGACGAAGAAATCGACCTGTACCAGGCCTTGGAGGAACGTCGTTTCGAAGCTGAGCAAAACGACGAGCCCTTCGATTGGAACCAGGAAAAACAATTGCTGGCGATGTCGGATCAGGACAGCAAGCACTGATCGCAAACAGCAATGCAAAGGCCCGCATAGTGTAGAACCCTGCGGGCCTTTTTCATGGATCAAGGACGGTTAATCGATTCGATTTTCATTCGACCGTCAATTTCGTCACCCTCGTAAAAAGCCCCGAATAACGTTTTATTGACGCTATTTTTGGGCTCTCTCTCCTTCCGTCAGATTTCAGACGAAAATAGTATTTGGGTCGTGGCGCTTTGCCATGGGTGTACTACTGTCACAACAGCAGAACTCGGGGCGCCTTTCGTCGCCCCCTGACAGTAATAATCAGCAACAGTCAGAGACAAAGGGGCAGCCCGGGCCCCTTAAGTGATCCGAGGCAATTGATTGCCTAGGGATGGCCTCTCTATCGAGGATCACTTCATGACTCATTGCACCCCGCCCACCGTAAGACGCTTCATTCATTGCTTGTTCTGGATGGGCCTTGGCCTGGATGCCGCTCATGCCGCGGCGGACAGTTGTTCGCAACTTGAAAATTTGCCCGCCACTTTCGAGGTCGGCCAAGGGCTGCAGAATGAACTGCGTATTCTGGCCCCTGTCACGAAGCTGGCGGTGGGCGACCCCAAAGTCGCCGACGTGCAGCCCAGCGGCAACGATGCCTTCATCCTTACCGGGCTCATGCCCGGCGCCACGAGCCTGATGGTCTGGACCGCCTGCTCGAAGATCCCGCGCCAGAGCATGATCTTCGTCACCGGCCGAGCCACCGCAGCGTTGACCAGCGCCGCGAGCGTGCCGTCCGAAGACCCCATGCTGCTCGCCCAGGTGCAGACCGACATCCGTTTCGTCGAAGTCAGCCGCACCAAGCTCAAGGAAGCCTCGACCTCGATCTTCGGCACCCGTGGCAACTTCCTGTTCGGCTCGCCAAGGACCTTGCCCACGGTGGGCGGTATCGTCCGGCCTTCGCTACCCGTCAATAACGACATGTTCAATTTGTCGTTTGCCACCGGCAAGACGCTGTTGATGATCAACGCCCTGGAGGGCAGCGGTTTTGCCTATACCCTGGCACGGCCCAGCCTGGTGGCGCTGAGCGGGCAAAGCGCGAGTTTCCTGGCCGGTGGCGAGGTGCCGATTCCGGTGCCCAGCGCGGGTAGCGACAACGTGTCCATCGAGTACAAGGAGTTCGGCATTCGCCTGACCTTGACCCCCACGGTCATTGGTAAAAACCGCATTGCGCTGAAAGTGGCGCCTGAGGTCAGCGAGCTGGATTTCACCAACGCGGTCAACATTGCCGGGACCCTGGTGCCGGCGCTGACCGTACGCCGCACCGATACCAGCATTGCCCTGGCTGACGGCGAGAGCTTCGTCATCAGCGGTCTGATCAGCACCCGCAACAGCTCGCAGGTAAACAAACTCCCTGGGTTGGGCGATGTGCCGATACTCGGCGCGTTCTTTCGTGACAACACCATCAATCGCGAAGAGCGGGAGCTGCTGATGATCGTCACCCCGCACCTGGTCCAACCGTTGGCCGCCGATGCGCAACTGCCGACGCTGCCCGGTGAACAGCTGCGCAACTACGACCCGAACTTCTATCGCATGTATTTCCTGGAAAACGGCGAGTTCGACAACCGCAGCGGGTTGTCCCAATGAGCGCTTACTTGAAGTGCGCAAATCAACCGGCTCCCAGGGGGCATGCCATGAAAGCAATGATCGCGGTAGCGGCGTCCTTGATGCTCGCCGGTTGTGCCAGCAACGGCACCGTGGCCTCGAGCCCGGCCCAGTGCGCCAAGCCCGGCTCAGACCAGGAACTGGCCCTCAACCTGGCCGATGACATGGCCAACGAGGGGCGTCTGTATGCCAGCCTCGCAAATCTTGAAGGGCTGCCTGAAGATCTGGTCCAGGTCCGCCTGCGCAAGGCTCGCGTCCTGCGGCTGATGGGACGCAGCGACGCGGAGCCGTTGTACAAAAGCCTGCTCGGGACTTGCCTGGCCGCCGATGCGGAACATGGCCTGGGCCAGTTGGCTGCCGCCAGGCATGACAACGCCAGCGCCACGGAACACCTCGAACGCGCGGCGAAAATGGCCCCTACCGAAGGAAAGATTCGCAATGACCTGGGGGTCGTCTACCTCAACCAACGCCGGATCCCACAAGCCCGCTTCGAGTTCATGACCGCCATGGAGCTTCGCCAGTCGGACACGCTGGCGGCGTTCAACATGGTGACCCTGCTGATCTACCAGGACAATTGGAAGCAGGCGGCCGAGCTCGCGAACATGGCCAGGCTGAGCCCCCAGCAGATCGCTGATGCCCAAGCCCGCGCGGAAAGAATCAGGGGCTCGGCCGATAACGCAGTGACCTCACCATCAAACCGCTCGACCGAGGTCGTCGATGCCTCAACCGGCGCGGTCAAGTAGCGCGTTACGAGGAGTCCAGGAAATGAAAACCAGACAATTGATGATCGTATGCATGGCTTGCTTGTCCACCAGCGCCTGGGCCATCGAGCCTGGCCCATCTTCGGCGGCACAGCAAGGCACCGAAAGCTGGATGCAGCTGCAGATTCGTGGCGTCGTTGCTTCCACCCACCTGCAAACCGTATCGGCTGCCGAGCGCGACTTGGCCATGCAGCGTTGGCTCAACAGCTTCACCTACCCGATCCCGATGTTCTTTGACCAGGACATGGGGGGAGATGTCAGCAAGAGTGAATGAAGCGTTCAAGACTATAAGATCGCAGCCTCCGGCAACCCTACGCTCGATGTAGGAATTGCCGGAGGCTGCGATCTTTTGGTTTGTGGGTGTTGACTGAACAGGCCGGGGACGCTGCGCGTCCAGCGGGAGCAAGCTCCCTCGCCACGGGTGCAGTGTCAGGCTGACCTGGCCCGCCGGGCCACACAGCGCCAGTGGGTTGCTCGCGATTGCTGGCTCATTCCCAACACTTGCACTGCCTGTCGCACCGCTTTCGCGAACAGGCACGCTCCGACACTGGATCTCTGGCGGAACATGAAATAACGGAACAACACAAAAAACTGTGGGAGATTGGTTTTTCCTACATATTCCCGAAAGCCCTGAACACGCCGATCATGGCGGGGCCGATGGCGACTAGGAAGAAGCTTGGCCACAGGCAGAAGATCAGCGGGAAGATCAGCTTGGTGCCGATCTTGGCGCCCATTTCTTCGGCTGCCTGGGTGCGCCGGTCGCGAAACTCGTCGGCGTAGATGCGCAGGGTATCGGCCACGCTGGTGCCAAAGCGGATGCTCTGCGCCAACAGGCTGACCAAGCCCTGGATATCGTCCAGGCCGGTGCGCACGGCCAGTTGCCTGAGGGCTTCGGTGCTGGTGATGCCCGCACGGATCTGCGCGTTGACCAAGGCCAGTTCCTCGGCCAGTTCGACCTGGCTGACCGACATTTCTTCAGCGACCCGCTCGATCGTCGTGGGCAGGGCCAGTCCCGACTCGACACAGACCACCATCAAGTCCAGCGCATCCGGAAACGCGCCGCGCAACCGGGTTTGCCGTGCCTGTTTGCGCTTGCCGACATACAGCGCCGGCAGCAGCCAGCCAACACCGGCCATGAGCGTGATGCCCAACAGGCCGATGGCCAGGGATACCTTGACCAGCGGCAGCAGCAATAACGCAACCCCCACCAACATCAGCGGCAACATCAGGCGCACGGCCCAATACATCTGCACGGCCGAGGCAGACCGATAGCCGGCATGCGTCAACAGCATCTGGGTGGCGGAGGCCTGGGCCGCCTCGGCCGGGGCAAAACGTTGGCCGACGCGCTCCAGCAACAGTTGCAGGTTCCCTGGTGCCTCCTTTCCCGCCGCGCCGTCGGCGTAACCGCGCTTGATCAGCGCCAGGCGGCGCTGCACCGGGTCTTGCAGACCGAGCATCAGCAACAGGACGGCGCCGGCTGCCAACACCGCACTGACGCCGATCACCGTGACGAACAACAGGCGCGCCAGTTCTTCGCTACCGGTAAATCGACTGAACAACCCAAGCATATAGTCCATGACTGTCACCTCTGGGCGCGATAGCGCTCAAACCTGGATCCGGATGATTTTTTTAATCCAGTAGATCCCGACCAACATGGCGCCAAACGCACCGATGATCAGCTTGTGGCCTATCGGATCATTGAGCAGCACCGGCAGATAGCTGGGGCTGGTGACCACAATGGCGACCGCCAGCACGAAAGGAATCGCCACCAGCACCCAGGCTGACATCCGCCCTTCGGCCGACAGCGTCCTGATCTTGCGCTGGAAACGGAAACGCCCGCGGATCAAGCGACTCAGGCGCTCCAACACTTCGGTCAGGTTGCCGCCGGTCTCGCGGTGGATGAGGATCGAGGTGACCAGCATCATCACGGTCATGCTCGGCATGCGCTCCAGCAAGCCGAGCATGGCCCTGCGCACGTCGTTGCCGTAGTTGATGTCGGAGAACGTCATACCGAACTCCTGGGCTACCGGGCCCTTATGCTCCTCGGCGACCAGGCGCAGGGTCTCATTGAACGGATGTCCGGCGCGCAGGGCCCGGCACATGGCGTCCAGCGCGTCCGGCAAGCCTTCCTCGAACGCGGCGAAACGCTTGTTGCGATCACGCATGATTTTGAACAGCGGCAACCAGGTCACGGCAAACGCCACCAACAGCGCCACCCACCAGATCGGCCAGACGATCAGCACCAAGGCACCCGCCGCCGCCCCCAGGGCCAGGCCGAGCAACATCACCCTGTAGGCGCGGTACTCGTGCCCGGCCTGCTCGATCAGCTGTGTCAGGTGGGCCATGAACGGTAGCTGTTCCAACCGCGCTTCCAGGGGCGATAGGCGCGTCAGGTACTTCTGCCGCAGCACCGTCTGCATATTGGGCAGGTGGTTGGCTTTCTCCAGGACGTGCAGGCGACCGCGAATGCGCTTGCGCATTTTCCCGGCCTCGCCGAACACCGGCACCACCACACCCTGGGACAGCAGGAACACGGCAATGAAGACCATGCCAAGGAACATCAGGATGAATTCACCCGGGATACCTTTCATGGCTGCCGGCCCTCCATCCACTCGGGTCGGAACAGGCTCAGAGGCAGTTCGATGCCGCGCTTGGCCAGTACATCGCGAAAGGCCGGGATCATGCCGCTGGGCTTGTATTCACCGAGGACCTCCCCGTGCTCGCCGATGCCATGGCGCGCAAAAGAGAAAATCTCGGTCATGGTGATGACCTCACCTTCCATACCGTTGATCTCTTGCATGCTGGTGACGCGACGCTTGCCGTCTTCTTGACGCTCCAGCTGGATCACCACATCGATGGCCGAGGCAATTTGTTGACGCATGGCCTTGATGGGAAATGTCGCCCCGGTCATCGACACCATATTTTCGACGCGACCCAACGCATCCCGGGTGGTGTTGGCGTGAATCGTCGTGAGGGAACCGTCGTGGCCGGTATTCATGGCCGTGAGCATGTCCATCGCTTCGGCGCCACGCACCTCGCCGATGACGATGCGATCCGGGCGCATCCGCAGGCTATTGCGCACCAGTTCACGCTGGCTCACCTCGCCGCGTCCCTCGATATTCGAAGGCCGGGTTTCCAGGCGCACCACGTGAGGCTGTTGCAGTTGCAGTTCGGCGGAGTCCTCGATGGTGACGATGCGTTCGTTGTGCGGGATGAAGCTCGACAACACGTTGAGCATGGTGGTCTTGCCGCTGCCGGTGCCACCGGAAATCAACACGTTCAGGCGCCCGCGAACGATGGCCTTGAGCAGCAAGGCAATGGCCGGCGTCATGGTGCCCACCTGGATCAGGCTATCGGTGTTGAGCAAGTCCACGGCAAAGCGCCGGATCGACATGCTTGGGCCGTCGATCGCCAGCGGCGGAATGATCGCGTTGACCCGCGAACCATCCTTGAGCCGGGCGTCCACCAATGGGGAGGATTCATCAATGCGTCGCCCGAGGCTGGAAACGATGCGGTCGATGATATTGAGCAGGTGCTGGTCATCGCGAAAGCGCACGTCGGTGCGCTGCAACTTGCCGAAGCGCTCGACATAGACCGAGGCAAAACCGTTGACCAGGATGTCGGACACGCTGTGGTCGGCCAGCAGCGGTTCCAGCGGCCCCAACCCCAGCACTTCATCGGTGATCTGCTTGATGATCAACTGTCGGCTGACCGTACTCACGGGGGCCGAGTGTTCTTCAAGCAAGCGCTGGCAGATGTCGCGGATCTGCCGCGTGGCCTCGGCCTGTTCGAGGGCATCGAGCAAGGACAGGTCCATGACCTTGAGCAACTGCTGGTAGATCTTTTCCCGCCATTCGGCTTCCACCGGGGTGACCTGGCTGCGGGTTTCATAGGGCACATCGGGAATCGCATGTTCCCAGGCCATCAGTCCTTCGGCCGGGTCTGGTGCATTGTCGCCGTGCGAGGCGACCATCGAGACAGCGGGTTTGCCGGGCTGTTTGCGCAGGCGGTTGCGAAAATCACTGATCATGGGTCATCCCCCGAAGAAACGGTTGAAGGCGCGTTTGAGCAGGCCTTTGTCCGAGGCCATCTGGTGACCGACCAGGTCTTCGGTCAGATCGCGCAAGGCGACGGTAATGGCCGCCTTCGGCGCATGCAGCCCCAACGGCACGCCAGTGTTCTGACTCTGGCTGACCAGGTTGAAGTCATTGGGTAATTTCGAAAGGTTCGGGCAACGCAGCGCCTCGCCGATGTCCTTGAGGCTGACGGCGGCGTTCTTGTCGTAGCGGTTGACCACGATCTGCAACTGGTCGCCCCGCACACCCAGGTCTTCGCGAAGAACCCGCACCAGTGCACTGGCGTCACGCAGGTGGCTGACGCTTTGCTGCAGCACGACGTAGACCCGGTCCACCTGCTCCAGCACGGAGCCGGTGAGATGATCGATCTGCCGCGGCAGGTCCACCACCACCCAGTCATAGCTGGAGCGGGCCAATTGCAACAGGGTGTCGAGCTGTTCCGGCTGGGCGTCCTGGGGCAGGCACAGTTCGCCGGCCCGGCCGCCCAGCACGTGCAAGGTCGGGCTGAAGTGGCTGCAGAAACCCCGCAGCGCAACGCCGTCCATATCCTCGACCTGTTGCAGCACGTCCAGGTGACTGTGGGACTGCGCCACGTCCAGGTAATGGGTCACACTGCCAAATTGCAGGTCCATGTCCAGCAACAGCGTATTGCCTGCCCGGGCGCTGAGCTGCTGGGCCAGGTTGCACGCCACCAGGGTTCCACCGGAGCCGCCCTTGGCGCCGATCACCGCAATCAGCTTGCCTTCGTTGCCGCTGCCCAGGCGGACCTCCGCCACCAGGCGATTCAACGCAGCCACCAGTTCCGTATCGGCGAACGGCTCGGGCAACACGTCGCGAGCGCCGGCCTGCATCGCCAGGCGCATGCCCTCCTGTTCTCCCAACAGGCCGCACACCAGCATCGCCGGGCGCTCATGGGCCGGACGCTGCAGCAGGGCGGACAATTCTTCACGCCACAAATGGCTGACCCGCAACAACAGCAGGTCAGGCATGCGGTCCAGGCCATAGAGCGGATCGACATGGCCGTTGCTGACCAGGCGCGTGCTCACTTCCAGGCACGGCATGCGTTGACAGACGCATTGCAGGTCACGCAGGGACGCGGCGTCGCGGCTGCTGATCAGTATCCGCAGCCCGGCCTTGCCAGTGGCGCTCGTCAGCGGGTTTTCCCGAGTGTTCAGCATGGTGTGATCTCCCCTGAATCGATATGGCGCCCCAGGCTTTCCCGCGGCAAGGTTGCCCTGAAGGCAGGCAAGGTAATGGGCACGCCCAGCCCGGGGATAAACAGGTTGAAAACGAAATCCTGGACGCTCAACCGCACGTAGCGGATCGCGCGGAATCCGCTGGCACCGGACGTATCGGCGGGGTTCGCCACCACCGCACCATTGACGTCCAGATAGGTCAGCGCCAGGTTCGCGGTGGTCAGGCTGCCAATCAGTTGGCTGGCGCCTGAGTCCGTCGCGGCGTTGAAGATGGCCCGGCGCAGGATCACCGGGTCGCTGATGTTGCACACCGCCGCCAGGCGCGCTCCGCGTCGCGCCGCTTCATCCAGCGCGTTGACGGTGAAATACAGCCGCCCCATCTCCAGCACACCGAACAACAGGGTGAACACCAGCAGGCCCACGAACGCGAATTCGACGATGTAAGTACCGGCCATCTGCTTGCGGTTCATCACAACGCCCTCATGACGGTGGTCGCGACCAGCGGGATGCCCAAGGACATGGCGCTGCCGAAGAAACCGGGAATCGATCCGCTGCAGCTGCCCGCGCCAATCACCGGGCAGAAGGTAAACGTGATGGTGACACGTACATGGTCGACGCCTTCGGCGACGACTTGCACATGGTCGGTGGTCAACCCGGACACCACCGCGGTGCCGGTGGCACTCGGCACGCCATAGACCGCGACATTCTTGGTCTGGGCCTGCAGTGTGCTGGTGAGGGAAACCGTGCCGAGGGTGGCGTTCCACGCTTGGCCGGCCACGAAGCGATCGGCATCGCGGCTGGCCTGCAACAGCACGTTGTATTGGTAAAGCATGCGGCCGAACTCGCCGAAGGCCAGCAACAGCAACAGCAATACCGGCAGCACCAGGGTGAACTCCACCAGCGCCACGCCTTGCTGGCCGCAGGGTGATTTGAAAGGGGCCTGTGTCATGACGCCTCCTACGAGTCGGTGCTCGGCGTGCTGCTGCCGTTGATATAGGTTTTGTAGAGCTGGATGATCTGCGGCCCGGCGTCGCTGCTCGGGGTCGGCCCCGGGACGTTGTCGCCTTCGCATTCGTAGGCGAACTGGCCGAATATCTGCGCCTGGGTGCCGCCGCCGTTCATTGGTTGCACAACGAAATAGCAGCCGAACCCCAGCACCGGAATGGACGTCGAGCCGCCCTGTTTGCCGGTGCAATTGCCCACCACGATTTTCAGCATCCGACGCTCGAAGACACCGTTGCTCTGGCAGCCCGTGCCGCTGCCAGCCACACAGGCGGAAACCTGGGCTCGCCAGTCGTTGTAGTCAGGGATCGCCTCGCCGCCCGCAGACAAATCGCCGCCGCTCGAGGTGACCGCCTGGCCCTTGTACTGCGCCTGGGCGAGCGTGTCGTTGTAGGTCATGGCCGGCGAGCTCGAAGAGGTGACCAGATCCGGCGGGTAGTCGGAGGCACTGACCGGGCCGTTATAGATGCCAAAGCGCGTGTTCAAGCCTTGGGACGCAGGACCCACGGTATTGCCCGGCGACGTCTGGACGGTGTCTCCCACGGCGCGGCAGACCGAGCCGCCGCCGGCCAGGTCCTGACGGACCGTGCTGCCACCGGAGCCAAAATCAAGCAACTGGAAATTGCCCGGCCCGATGGGCGAGGTGTTGCCCGCCGCCGTTTTCAGTACCACCAGGTCGCCAAAGTGGTAGCTCCAGAAGTTACCGGCGGCCGGGTCGTACTGGCTGGCGTCGCCACAGACCATCAACGGTGCGAGGTCGCAAGGCGCTGTGGGACTGGGCCCTGCGGTGGCAATCGCCGCCACGGCCTTGCCGCCCAGGCTGCCGTCGCCCACGGACTGGACGAAGCTCCAGAAGAAGCCGTTGAGTTGATAACTGGGGACCGAAACCCGCACGTACTTGGCGTCCGACGGGCCGGGATAAGAGAACGGGCCGTAGACGCTGCTGGACAGCTCCACCGCCGCAAAGGCACCCGGGTTCCCGGCGACGGCGGTGGCCAGTTCAGCGTTGCCGACGGCGTTGGCGTTTCTGCTCAGGGTGTCCAAGGCCGCCGCACGGGTCGTGCTGGCCATGTTCATGCCGCCGGATACCTGGCTAAGGGTCTTGGCGCCACCGAGGGCCGCGGCATCCACCGCGTTCTGCAGCCGCGTCTTGTTCAGCAGCATGTGTCCGCCGTCCAACGCCAGCGCCGCCATCATGCCGATCGCCGCCAACGCGATCACCATCAATACACTTACCGCCCCTCCCTGGCGTCGAGGCAGCGTCAACGGCTGCCGGATACTGGCATTCATCATCGAGCCCTCATCTACACCGTTGAGGATCGGTATCGCCCTGCCCTGGGAGGCCTGGCACGGGTCAGTCATTCAGCGAACATTGATCACGCTGCTTTCCACGCCGCGGATCAGCGTGATCGCCCCGCCCTGCGGCTTGGCACTGCGCTGCACCACTGGCCTTGGCACCGGCGCGGCAGCCATCGCCATGACCGGCGCAGGGGCTGGCGGCGCGACGGCCACGGCTTTCTTCTCCAGGTTCAGGGGGTTGCGCAAGGCCAGCTGCAGCTTGCCTTCGGTCTGTGCGGTAACCAGCAGCTCCGCTTCGCTGCCGGACATCTCCAAGGTCACGGCCCGCACCACCACCGGTTGCGTCTTGTCCGTACCAGCGGTCTGGTCCACTGCCAGCACCCGCAGATTCTCCAGGAGGGTCCGCGACGTCGCGCTGTTGCTGCCGGCGCTGGTGGTCTTGGTCGCCAGCACATCGACCCGGTTGCCCGGCAAGAGGAAGCCGCCGACACCGACCACGTCATCCACGCGCACCGATATGGCCCGTTTGTCGGGCGCGATCAGCGAGGCCAGGGTGCTGCCGCCCAAATGTTCGCTCAGACGGGCACCGCGCACGATGTCACCGCGCAGGATGTCGAAGGTGGCGATCTTGCCCACGGCCTTGTCGCTGCTGTCGAACGCATCGTCCGGAATCGTGTCCATCGGCATGCGTACGGTCGTGACCTGCTGGGCCTCGACCATTTGCCCGAAGGGGATTTCCACCGTCGCGACCACTACGCTTCGCAGGTGATCGTCGGGGGACGCGTTGAGTCGCGCGCTCAGCCAGGAGTCAGCCATCCATGCGGCACCAAGGCCCATTACCAGGGAAACGCCTATCAGCGGAAGCGTACGAGAGCTCATGTCGGTATCTCCAGATCAAAGGAAGTCGAGCTGAACGAAGTAGTTGTGCCAGGCCCATTCCAGCTCTTGCGGCAACAGGGGCCCGGAACCGCCCAGGTAACGCTGGCGGTCAAGCGCCATGTTCAACAGGTCGCGAGGGTGGCAAGGCACCAGCGGCATGCCTTCGCCGCCATACAGCCGTTGCAGGACATAGCGCACCAGCAGCGGGTCGTGTGCGATGCCCAGGCGCTCGCATTCCTGGCGCCAGATGCGCTCGTATTCGTCCGGCTTGAGATAGCCGAACTGCACCTTGTAGCCGATGCGCCGCAGGAAGGCTTCGTCCGCCAGCTCCAAGGGGTTGAGGTTGGTGGAAAACACCAGCACCAGGTCGAACGGCAGCTCGCAGTGACGGCCGCCGCCCAGGTTGATGAAGTCGCGTTTTTCCTCCATCGGCACGATCCAGCGGTTCAGCAGCTCGGCCGGGGGCATGCGCTGGCGACCCATGTCGTCGATGATGAACAGTCCGTTGCTGGCCTTCAGTTGCAGGGCAGCCTGGTATTGCCGGGTGAACGGGTCGTAGCGCACGTCCAGCTGTTCCATGGTCAACTCGCCGCCGGTGATAACGATCGGGCGCTTGCAGCACAACAGCCGACGATCGATGCCTTCGTTGAGCATCAGGTTGTTCGTCTGGCTGTTGTCGTCCAGGCGCTGGTGCACCTGCGGGTCGTAGATCTCGATCACCGATTCGTTGATGACAATCGCGTGAGGCACCCAGATGGCCTCGGCGAACAGCCGGATCAAACGGCTACTGACGTAGGTTTTGCCGGTGCCCGCCGGGCCGTAGATCATGATCGCCCGCCCGGAATTCAGCGCGACACCCAGTTGATCGAGCATGCCTTGGCTGAGCACCATGCCGGCCAGGGCCTGGTTCATGTCCTTGGCGGTGATGCGACCGTGGTGAATGGTCTGGATCTTGATCAGCGAGCGATAGGTACTGACCGGGAACGGCGCCGCGCCGATGTAGCCGCTGCGGGCCAAGGCGTCGCGGGCTGAACTGCGGCCGCGTTCGGTCAGCCCATAACGCAGCGTTTGTCCGCCGGCCTGGCCCAATTGGCCGAGCACTTCGACGCGACCGTCCTTGCGCAGGAACGCCAGGACTTCCTCCAGGACCGCGCCGGTCAGGGCCAGGCGCTCCACCAGCCGCGACATGTCCAGTACTCCGCCATCGTGCAGGTGCTTGCACACCAGTTCGCCGAGGAAACTGTCGCTCAGGCCGGTGTCGCGTATGGTGCACGGCTGCGGCGCCAGGCGCTGCACCGCTTCGCGTTCACTGGGGTAGGCATCGCTATCGTTGATGACGTGCATGACTAGACTCCCCAGCCGCCGGCAACCAGTTGCCAGTAAACGCTGTTCAAAGTGCCGATCAGGATTGCAATCGAGTAGGGAAACGGTTTGCCGGCGACCTCGTCCGCCGTTGGCGCGAGGTAGGCCTGGGCGCGGACGCTCAACCAGTAGCGCTCAAGGGTCTGCAGCAGTTGGCCGCGGGCCAGGACAATCAGGAAACCGCACACACCGCCGGCGATCAGGCTGAACAGCGCCGCCCACAGTGCGTAATGAAAGGGTAGGAAACTGCCCACCATGGTCATCAACTTGACATCGCCGGCGGCCATGCCACCCACCGCGTACATGGGCAGGAACAACGCGAAACAGATCAGCATGCCCAACAGGCTGTCGCCCAGCCCGCCGATTGCGCCGGTATACGCCTGGCTGGCCAATCCCAGGGCAAGGCCCAGCAGGACCAGCTTGTTGGGGATGCGGTGGCGAAGCAGATCGCTTACCACCGCCACGCCCAGCAGTCCTAGCAGCAGTACCGTCGTTACCAGCAATTCCATGGACATGATGCGTCTCCATAGGGCGGTTGGGGTTAGCAGGCAGCGCCTTTGACTGCGGCACAAAGCGCAGTGATCCGATCGTTCACGGCACCACCCAACAGGACGAACATGGCGGCAACGGCCACCGTGATCAGCCCACCGGCGACGGCATATTCCACAATGGTCAGGCCATCTTCATCATCGATGAATTTAACTATCGAAGTTTTGATCTGTTGAACTTTCATGTTGTTTGCCTCACTTGAACGGTTACGAAAACAGGCCGATAAAGAACAACCCGAAGTTCATCAAGCCGACACTTCGAACCTTTATCAGACACATTGGAAACCGGCGCCTCGATGGGCTTGGCCCCATTGCGATGCGGGTGCTGGTTTCAGCAGGCAGCGCCCTTCACGGCGGCGCAGAGCGCGGTAATACGGGTGTTCACGGCGCCGCCCAGCAAAACGAACATCGCGGCCACGGCCACCGTGATCAACCCACCGGCAACGGCGTATTCCACAATGGTCAGGCCGTCTTCATCTTTGGCGAACTTCAATACCGAAGCCTTGATAGTTTGAAGAGTCATTTCGCACACCTCATCGGGGTTGTTTTCAAAGAGGCAGTACATTTCGAACTGCCTGATGCAACCCTAGTCAGCGGGCCGGTATTGTCGTTAGGAGGATTTTGCACATCGCTAGGATTATTTTGCGCCGGACGTAAAATTGTCCGGCTGGCGATCGCCGCTGTTTGCGCAACGCTGGCAACGGCGCGTGAGGGACGCAGCACTAAAGGACGAGGGGCCTGTAAAAATTAATTCGGCAAACTGATAGCACATTGGCAATACTGCTAGCTAACGGGCAGGAAGAGCCACCGAGTAGTCGTCCTATGGCGCCAAATCTGACTGGAAAGCCAAAGCTGTTGTGGTTCGATCTGACTCACGACCGTTCCACCAAGGAACTCGTCAGCCAGTTCGAGCAAGCGTGCGACTGCGCCCTGGCGAAAAACGCGCTGCTGCCCACCGGTGTGCAGGCCGACATGATCTGTATCCACTTCGATCGCCCGGACACCCAGGGCTTGAGGCGGTTGCTGGACATCAAGCGCACGGTCCCGGCCATCCCGATCACCATGTTCACGGTGCAACATTCCGAGGAACTCGCCGTCTGGGCCATGCGCTCGAGCGTCTGGGAATACATGGTGCTTCCCCTGACAACCGCCGAGCGCAAGCGTTACCTGACCGCTGTGACGCAACTGTGCGAGCTGCGTCGCCAATCCGGCGGCCGAGGCTCGACCTCCCAGATCGACCACTCCCCGACGCTGCCGGACAGCATTCGCCTGACCTCCGGGCACCAGAAGCACCAGGCCCTCAGCCACATCATGCTGTACATCGACCAGCACTTTCGCGACAGCATCGACCAGCGCGACCTCGCCAAGCGCTGCGGCATGACCACGTTCCGCTTCAGCCGCGTGTTCAAGGAGGCCAATGGCCTGGGCTTTACCGACTATGTGCTGAACAAGCGCATGAGCTTCGCCAAGGAATTGCTCGACAACAGCCAGATGCCCATCACCAGCATTGGCTATGAGGCCGGCTTCAAGGACCCGTCCTACTTCGCCCGCGCCTTCAAGCAGTACGCCAATTGCACGCCCAGTGAATACCGTCTCGCGTACCAGGTACGCTGCTCGAGCGCTGCACCGCCGCCCCCCGATGAAGAGGCGCTGGAAAGCCTGGTGCAAAGCCTGGAGGGATAGGAGTTTTTTGCGCGCATAAAAAAACGCCGCTCTAATGAGCGGCGTTTTCTTGAATTTGGAGCGGGAAACGGGACTAGAATCTAGCCTCTAACCTTATGATTTAAAAAGGTTTTCCTTGCTTCCTATCTCAGGAATGGACGCTATTGTGGACTTGTTCTGGCCCATTGGCAAGTCCTAAACCAAGTTTTTTTCCATTGATGGCCACAGACGGCCAACAACAACCATGACTCACCCTTCACACGTCCCTGAGGCGAGTTGTTCGTGGAGGGGCAATAAGACCTCGTTGCCCCAACGAGACGGTCGCTCGGCAGTGCATGTGAGGGTGTCATGACAGGCCGCCCCTCATCCTCAGACCAGCCCAAGCCCAAGCCCCGCTCGTAACGCAACGTCTCGGCGATTGCCAGCAGTGATCTGCGCTCGGCAAAGCACCAACGCGCACGGCTGGCCCGCCCCACCGATCAAGCACCTTTCGCAACGGCAGGGTCACGCAGCGGCGCCGGTAGGATCAACACTTCAGGAAGCAGTCACACAATTGCGATTTGTGCATGTCCACTTTGGCCACGTCAAAACTTATGGATTGCATCACACAGCAATTCACCGAAACCACTACCAGTGCGCGAATAACAGAGCACTGCTCGCGGTCAAAGAGCATGTCAACAACCAACAAGGAAGATACACCATGAGAATACGTCACCTGCGCTATTTCCTTATCGTCGCTGAAGAACAAAGCTTTGCTCGTGCGGCGGCCAGAGTTCACATCGAACCTTCCCCGTTGTCCAGAGCCATAAGAGATCTTGAATCCTATCTCGGTGTCCGACTGCTCCATCGCACCAAGGGGCGTATACAGCTGACTTGGCCTGGGGAGATTTTCCGTGAAGAGGCTCGCCGCGTACTTGCCTTCATGGATAACGCCCTGACACGAGTGCAATCGGCCTCCCAGGGCTATCGCGGCAGGGTACGTATAGCCATCGCCGATAGCCTGGCTCAGCCTCGGCTGACACAGCTACTGGCTCGATGCCGAGAGGAGGAACCTACCACCGAGATTCGGATTGTTGAAATGACTGTCAACGAGATGCACAAAGCGCTCTTACACGACGAGATAGATGCGGGTTTCACTGTCGACAGCACAGTAGCCACCAATGGACTCACAAAGTTTAGGGTTTGGGCCGAACGCCCTGCCATTGCTATTCCGACTCACCATCCACTGCTTTCCCTGGATAAAGTGCCTCTTGGGGAAGCACTCCGGTACCCCCTGATTCTCTGCCATCCTGAACGTTGCGCCGGCGGACGTAATGTCATTAATCATTGGTTTGAGGACGACTCGCTGCCCTCTCCCAACATTGCTGAACATGTTTCTGGTCATGAGCCCATGATGATGCTGGTGGCCGCTGGCTATGGCATTGGTATCGGGTTGGAATCGCAGCTTTCCATTTACAACCACCCTGACGTCATTGTTCGGCCGGCTATCGACGATATCCCCGACACGGCAACATTCATCGTTGTACCGGAGAGGCCAATTTCAGCAGAGCTGAAGCGCTTCATTAAAAGAGCGCAACAAATCGGGGAAGCATGACCGATGCGTGAGCAAGAATGATCACCCAATCCTCAGATCTGGACTCTCACATTAAGTTCCATACATTTTTGTCTGGGGCACGACCCAAATATTCCCTTCATCGTCGCGAGATAATGGGGATAGCCTTTGAATTCTTGGTGTGCACCGGCTCATGCACAAGCGCGCTAGCTTGTAGCGCTTGTCAATCGCAACCTACCGTTACTGACGGACATTTTTTGTCGCCCGCATGATAGAAAATGTCGCGCTCACTCGCGCATAGATTAAACAGCGAGCGTCCGCCAGACGGACTATTTATCAAGACGCCGAACCTTTTAACAGTGTCAGTTCCACGGATAGCGTTGGCCGCAATGCTTCGCCTCGCAGCCTTAGCTTCAATGACGAAGCATGAATACGACGGTCAGCACAATCCTATTGTTTGATGTGCGTCAGGGGTGACATCGATTCAATACGGGTCACGCCCAACACGTGCCACTGAGCATTAAGGAGTGACCATTATGTCTGAACAGAACTCGGCTCCGATTACGGAGCGGCGCATTCTCCGCCGGCCTGAAGTCGAGGCAAAGACAGGCTTCAAGCGTGCCTATCTTTACAGCCTCATGAAGGCGGGACAATTCCCCAAAGCCATAAAACTTGGCGTCCGTGCCGTTGGCTGGGACTCCGCTGAGATCGACCAGTGGATCACTGACCGTCTTAAAGAACGCGCCTGACTGAGCTCCCCATTCCTTACCAAAGAGGAGCACGCCATGCAGGTGATTTCTGTTATCTCGACCAAAGGCGGCGTAGGAAAAACCACCGTAGCCGCGAACCTCGGCGGCTTTATTGCCGATGCCGGCCTAAGGGTTCTGCTGCTCGATCTTGATATGCAGCCGACGCTGTCATCCTACTACGAGCTTGCCCGTCGCGCGCCATGCGGGATCTATGAGCTGCTGGCATTCAACGAGCGCGACATTGCGCGGCTGGTATCGCGCACCGTCATAGACCGGCTGGACGTGATTCTGTCCAATGACGCGCATCGACAGTTAAACACCCTCTTGCTGCATGCCCCGGATGGGCGGCTTCGACTGCGGCACCTGCTACCGGTGTTACAGCCGCATTACGACCTGGTGCTACTCGATACTCAAGGCGCTCGCAGTGTGCTGCTCGAGATGGCCGTGCTGGCGTCCGAGCAGGCGGTCTCGCCCGTAACCCCCGAGATCCTCGCCGCGCGTGAAATGCGCCGAGGCACTCTGCAGCTCATCGAAGACATCGCCCCCTATAGGCATTTGGGCATTAACCCGCCACACCTTCATCTCCTGCTCAACCGCGTACCCGCGGTGTCAGCCAATGCAAAGCTGATCCAACAGACACTGCGTTTGATCTACCGAGATCAGGAAGGGGTTCACGTCCTGCGTACCGAGATCCCCGCGATCGAGGCATTTCCCCGAGCGGCAACGCGTGGTTTGCCGGTCCATAGGGTTGAGCACCGACGGCCCACTGGCCGAGTCGCGGCAGCCGCACTGGACATTGTCCGCGGGCTGGCCAGCGAACTGTGCCCGCAATGGCAGGAACAGTTCGCCCTGGTCACCGGGAAGTGTGAGGGGAGACATTCTCATGTCGAACGCCCATGAACTGGCCCGTGGCCACAAGCGACTCCTTCCGCTGATTGAACATGCCCTGAGCGAGGGTTGGAATGTCTCCCGAACACCTGGCGGGCACTTGAAATTGGTCAAGCCGGGCTTACCGCCGATTTATACCAGCGCGACAGCCAGCGATCACCGGGCAGAATGCAATGCGCGCGCCATGCTGCGGCGCGCACAACGTCACGCCACCGTGGTCGAGCACCATGTCCAGGAGGCGGCTGACTATGACTGATGCCTCCCCAGAAGACATCGCCAGCAAGCTCCTGAGCGATGGTTTCACACGCAACGGCCCGGTAGCGAGTTCGATGAGCGATCCGATCGCCGACACGCCAATGGTGGTGACGCTGGACCAGTTGCGCTCCTATGAGCTCGATCCGAGGCTGACGCGCAATCCGCTGTACGAGGAGATCAAAGCGTCCATCCGCCAGCGAGGGCTGGATGCCCCCCCGCCGATCACCCGACGCCCCGGTGCCGATCACTACATCATCCGTAACGGCGGCAACACGCGCCTGGCGGTACTGCGCGATCTGTGGCGTGAGAGCAAAGACGAGCGATTCTTCCGTATCGGCTGCCTGTTCCGCCCATGGCCGGAGCGCGGTGAGATCGTTGCCCTGACGGGACATCTGGCAGAAAACGAACTTCACGGTGGCCTGTCGTTTATCGAACGTGCCATGGGTGTTGAAAAAGTCCGTGAGCTCTATGAGCAGGAGGATGGTAAATCGCTGTCGCAGTCAGAGCTTGCCCGACGCCTCAAGGCTGATGGCTACCCCGTGCCTCAGCCCCACATCAGCCGCATGCAGGAGGCCATCCAGTTCCTGCTGCCCGCGATACCGAAGGTGCTCTATGCCGGCCTCGGGCGCCCCCAAGTCGAGCAACTGACCAGCCTGCGTAGGGCCGGTTCCCGGATCTGGGATGCGCGCATGACCAGAAACAGTGCGAGCATTGATTTTGCGACGCTGTTCCAGGACGTCCTGATGGTATTTGACTCCCCAGGGAGCTTTGCGGCGCAGCGAGTACAGGATGAGCTGATCGGTCAAATGGCCGATTTGCTTGGGGTGGACTATGACACGCTGGCATTCGAGATCACCGATTCCGAGAAACGCTGGCAACTGCTAAATAGTGCCCCCCACAACACGTCCAGCACGGCGACTACCGGACAGACACCCACGAGCCAGCCAACATTGCCATCGACGGTCGCACAGCCTCCGTCAGCATCCACACCGCGGACGACGGAGACATCCCGAACATCTGCAAGCGAGCCCCATACGCTCCAAGGTGTATCGGCAACACGTCCTCCGGCCGACGCGGTTGAGGATCAACAGGACAAGGACGATCGCTCGGCCTTGTTTCAGGAACATATCGTTTCGCCTGCCGAGACCACCGATCGCCTGCAGTCGATCCAGCGACTGGTGGCTGACCACACCGGCGAGGCACCACCTGATTTCGGAACAAACGTCCTGCAGGCCATCCCTGTCCAGGCGGGAGGTCTCTATCCGATCTCGGATGTCTGGTACATCGATCCCAGCCTCGATACACCCGATCGGTTGCGCATCCACATCGCTCAATTCGCGCGTGAGATCGCCAACGAAGCGGGTCGGGATGATGGCATCGCCGCCTGCAACGAGGGCATCGGCTTCACGTGCGCACGAACGTTTGGCGAGTTGGACACGCCATCAAATCTCCCTGGCGCGTTACTGTCACTGCTGCATGCCTTGAGCGCCCCCTATCAGCCGGTCGGCACGTTGCCTGTACGCATCAACACAGCACAACTGGCCGAGGACCTGGGCACTCTTTTACTGGGGCAGGTGCGCACGCCCTCATCGCAGCAAGTCGTGCGTCTGAGCGACAGTGGGTTGGTGAAGCTTTTCCGCTTGTTGAGGCTTGCCAGGCGATTGCTGGACATCGAGGCCCGCATCACTGATGGCGACACCGCCATGAACGGATCATGAGGACGGCCGCCATGCCCGATCCCCATCCGCTCAATCAGGCCGTGATCGCGCAAGCACTCCATGATTTGCGCAACGGCCAGCTGCGCCGGGCAAAATCCATGGGATTCGACGACACGGCGCTGGAGGCGCTCAAGCACCCGGCCATGGCCAGTCTCCTGGCCAACGCGACCGTTAAATGGTGCTCAGTGAGCGTGAACCAGGAGGTGCTGCATCATCTCCTGAGCCAAGTGAATGATGTCACCCGGGAGATTGAAGAAATCGATCGGCTTCTGCGGTTGGGCGCGAGCACGGAACTCATCAGCAAGTTCTACGGTTTGACTCACCAGGAGATCGCCCTCAGGCGCGACGTCATCGGGCTACCGAAACGCAAGGGCCGGCATCCGGTCCTGTCAGAAGAACAGGACGCTGATCTCTGGCATCGCTGGTCAGAGACCGTTAAAGGCCGTGGCACCGCGTTGAACGACGACATGGCAGTGCTGGTGATTACAGCCGATCTTGCCGAATGCACGGGCCTGCCCATCTCAGTGATCTGGAGCGCTATCCGAGGGTGGATTGATGAAGGGCTGGTCTGATGGGCAGTCCACGTCATTCACGCGGTCCCGTATCGCTGGGGGAGCTATTCGACCAGGCACTGCAGCACATGCAACCTCCCCCGGACACAACACCGGCGCCGACTCCGGCAACCCCTCCCTCTGATGGATTCATCTTCAGCGGCAACCGCCATGACAGCGTGCCACGTGCGTTGCTGCTGGATAACCGGCTGACCCCGCTTGAACGAAATGCCTGGCAGGTCTTTCGTCTGCTGCTCAACGATGACGGGGTCACCGCCTTCCCCACCTACGATCAGCTCTGCCCCTATCTGGCCTCAATGCCGTGCACGGCCCGTGCGTCCCATGAGACCGTCGCGCGTGCGCTAACGTTGCTGCGCCTGACGCGCTGGATCAGTCTGGTGAGGCGCCGTCGTGATCCGAAAACAGGACAAATACAGGGCAATCTCTATGTGCTGCATGACGAGCCCCTGACGCCCTATGAAGCCATTCAGCTCGACCCGGATTATTTGGGTCTGGTCAGCCAGGCATTGAATCGCGCCAGCAAGTCCGTCCAGCGTGTCGGTGTGCACACGCTCAAAGAAATGGCCGACGACCCGCTGCTCAGCGGGCGGATACTGCCGAGCAGGCTCCGGGTGCTGTCGCAGCGATTGGCTGCGCAAGGCTGGACCGAAGAGCAACGTTATCCACAACCTGGGGATGACCACGAATCCGAAGAAGGTCCCAAAGACTTACTTCGGAATCCGCCCCCCCGACTTCGGAATCCGAAGCAGGCGTAAAACCCAGTAAAACCGACTCACTTCGGAATCCGAAGACCGATAGTACTGTACGTAAAGAAAAAGAATTAAAAGAAGTACGTACAGTACCGCGCGAGCGGGGGAAACTTCGCCTACCCGAACGCTTCCTGTCACTCAAAGCAGAGCAGCAATTAGGCGCGCTGACTGCATTGCAGCCCGTGGATACCGAGTTGCACCAGGCCATCCTCGACGAATGGGATGGGCGGTGTCGGGCAAGCTCGGTGCGTAGCCCTGCGGGCTACCTGTTTGGCATCATTCAGAAGGCCATGAAGGGTGAGTTTCACGCCTGGGTCGGTCAGAAGACAACCAGCCCCCCGGTAAGCCAGCCCTCACAGCCACCGCCAACGCAGGCTGTCGCCCCTGAAGTCGCCCGAAAGAACATCGCAAGGCTGCGCTCTCTGCTCGGCAGGTGAAAGCAGCACCCACGGGGCGTCAATGGCGTTTTGCCAATGCTCAACCTCAGGGTTTGTCCTATACCTCTGCCAGCAAGTCCAACGACGTCCATGATCGCCTATACCACTGGTATAGTCGAACACACTGCCTTCCCTTCAATGCATCACCTCCAGCCCCGGGGTCTTCCGCCTGAAGCGTCCACCGAAGGCCATCGTCGCCTATACCACTGGTATAGTTGAACAGGCTGCCTTCCTTGCAACGCATCACCTCCAGCCGCAGAGTCATTCGCCTGAAGAGTCCACCGAAGGCCACCGTCGCCTATACCACTGGTATAGTTGAACAGACTGCCTTCCTTGCAACGTATCACCTCCAGCCTCAGGTCATCAGCTTGAAGAGTCCACCGAAAGCCACCGTCGCCTATACCACTGGTATAGTTGAACAGGCTGCCTTCCGGCAACGGTGTCGGGCAACGGACGCAGAATGCCTCACGCCACCCTCTCATCCGCAGGGAGGTGCAAGATTCCACTGCGGCAGTGCGAATTCACAAACAGGCGGTCATGCGGTGCGGTTTGATGACTGACACCCTTCCGGCCAATGCCGATGCTGGCGACTCGTTTCTTCACCGAGAGTCGTCACGATGGCCACCGAACCCGAATCTCCCCTGCAGTTGAACCTTGGGTCACTGCGCAGCGCCATGTCGCTAACGCTACATACCCATCATGCATCTCGCATCTGGCATGGACGCGCGCCCTCCGAGGGCAAACCCGGCATTGTCGGGCTCAACGGCTTTGTCGCCATCATGACCAAGCTCAAACGCGGCGCCGAGCAGGATGATCCGTACTCCGACTGGTGGATGCTGCGCATTGAGGACAAGCTCAGCGCCACCAAAGAACAGCTTCAGACCTTACGCGAACAGGTTGATCAGGCGCTGGCCGATGTGCCGGCGGCACTCAGTCTGGGCGAGAACCTCAACGTCCAGCCGGTAAAGCTACCCCTGTTCGTGGCCTCGCAACTCGGCTTCATGGCGGTCTATCTGCTGGCCGACTACGACGACCTGGCCCGGCGCCTGATCCTGGCGCATCACACCGCCTTGATTGAGCGCAGCACCCTTGAGCGCTGGCTCAATGAGGGCGCACATGCGCTGCGCAGCCTTTTCAGCCTGGCGCAGCAGTACCGCTACTCCGGTACGAAGCGCGATGATTTCGCCGCAAACAACGCCGCGGCGCGTGCCGCCCTGGAGAAATACGGTGAACTGCCGCAGGACGTGCTGGAAGGCACGCGCCGTTCACGCTTCGCACCGCCGCTCATCCGTCGTGCCCCTTTTGCGGCGCTAACTCCGTCAACAACCTCCGATATTGCGCCAGCCGGTGAACCCGACGCGGCTGAGCCAGCCGTATCTGCCGGGAGACCTCTGGGCGAAGATTCTTCCGTCTCGTTGGACCGCGAGGACCACCCAGCATGACCGCATCCAACCGCTTCTTGGCACTGGAACAGGCGGACTTCCAGCGGCTGGAACACGCAGGCTACCTAAAAGGCCTTTTAAAACCTTTTAAAGGTAATGGGGAGCTTGCGACCTGGGCCAGCCAGTGCAAAGCACTGCGGGACGATCTGATCGGACTGGCGCAGCGCAAGGTGCTGTCGCAGGCCCGCAGCCACCCCTTCAACCTCCTTCCTGTGCAACTGGCCCAGCAAACCACTGGCGCAGGCACGACCTTTCTGCGCTGGCGCAACCTTGATCGCTCGCGCATGGGTACGGCGTTGTGGGAGGAGCTGCTTGCCAGCCCCGGCACACCGGCATCGCTGATCGACGACCTCTACGCCATGGAGGTGCAGCGCATCGTGCTGAACCTGCAGATTAGCCTCACTCACAGCATCGTTCGCCAAACCTCGGAGTGCGCCAGCAAGTTGGTCCACGTCGAGGGGGCTTACCAACGGCGTGTCCACGCCACCACCCCCAAGGAGTCGCACCCATGAGCACGCATTTCTACGGCGAGGGCAACATCGGTTCTGCGCCAGAATTCCGCGAGTTTCCGAACGGCAACAATGAGCCGCGCAGGCTGCTACGCCTGAATGTCTATTTCGACAATCCCGTGCCTACCAAGGAGGGCTTTGAAGATCGCGGTGGGTTCTGGGCGCCGGTCGAGATCTGGCATCGCGACGCCGAGCGCTGGGCCGCGCTGTACCAGAAGGGCATGCGCGTCTTGGTCGAAGGTCGGGCGGTGAAAGACGATTGGGAGGATGCGGACGAAAACGAGCGCGTGACCTTCAAGATCGAAGCGCGTCGCGCTGGCATCCTGCCTTATCGCATTGAGTCTGTCGTGCTCGGGGCCAAGCCCGCGGCAGCGGAGCCAGCCGAGAACGAGTGATCATTCCCGCCCTGCGTGCCCCTTTCCCGTTGAGCGATTGCGTCAACCACCAGTCGCTCACCGGGCAACAGCCAGCGTCCATGGCGTTCCACTGAGATCCACCGCTCGCGGCACATGGAGAAGTTTCCGGAGAACCAACCTTACGGCCTCCATTCGCGGCCTCATCGCTTCCGGCTACTCTTGCAGACGCTTCTCGCTTGCCACATCAGTCCAAATTTTCCGCGATATGGAACACAAGTTTGAGCGGTTCCTTGCTGTCGACTATCTGGTACATCACCTCCCGCCTGCTTCTCGGCAGCGTTTTGGCACAGCGCTTCGCCGTATCCCGCACGGCGGCATCCGTACCGTGGATGGTCGCCGCCAACAGCAGCACCAGGTATGCATCGGTAAGTGTCTTCGCCATCACCTCACTCTCGTTGCAAATCGTCACTAACGCTCGGCCCATTGCATAGTGTCTTTCTTCGGCTGATCAGGGGGCAGCTTAATGGCCATTACTCGCTGTCTCACCACTTTGTACCCACCCGCTTGGGTCTGAATCATCTCAAGTTGCTCCACTGACGTCCACTGAGATTGCTGTCCGCGGTACATGACGATGCCCCCGATGTTCCATCTCACGACACGCTTGAACCTCCTGAGCACTCCATCACTCGCCGCTTACGTCGATCTGCTCACACCCACTCACGCTGAATACG
Organism: Pseudomonas frederiksbergensis; assembly: GCF_000802155.2. Lineage (GTDB taxonomy): Bacteria > Pseudomonadota > Gammaproteobacteria > Pseudomonadales > Pseudomonadaceae > Aquipseudomonas > Aquipseudomonas frederiksbergensis_A. Next base: position 55,711 of record NZ_JQGJ02000021.1, on the reverse strand, counting down.
GATGAGCGATGGCTCGGTTAGGTTTTCGACAACCCCGGTAATCACCGGCATCAATGGTCGCGTGTCCATTCTCTCCCGGTGCACAGGTCGAATGCCGGACTCTATTGCGATCAGCAATGAAATGGACGGCGTATTCATCAATATCTTGACCTAACGCTACAAGGAGGGTCCATGCGTCTGCCATTCGAGCTCGATCCGCAGATCATCCATCACATCATTTACAGCCAGGCGGGCTCCATCGGCAAAGCCCTCATCGAGTTGCTAATGAACTCGGTCGATGCCAGGGCCAGCTCTGTGCATCTTTCACTGACCCGTAGTGGCTACACCTGCAGCGACGACGGCCAGGGCTTTGCCAGCCGCGACGATGTCGTTCGGTACTTCGGTCGGTTCGGCACGCCACACGATGAAGGCGACGCCACCTACGGCCGTTTCCGCCTCGGGCGCGGCCAGATCATGGCGCATGCCAAGACAGTCTGGCGCTCCAATGCCTGGAGGATGACCGTCGATACACGTGCGATGGGCTATCACTACGATCTTGACTACCTCCAGGACGCGTCGCCGGGCTGTTCGATCTCTGGCGACTGGTACGAAGTCCTGAGTGATGCGGAGCTGATGTCGGCCATCCAGGAGGTTCGGGACCTGGTGCGTTACACCCCCGTCAGCGTTGAGCTGAATGGCCAGCGCATCACCCGCGATCCGCGCACCGAGCGCTGGGATGCCGAGGACGAGTTCGCCTGGTATCGGGTGAAAGCGGACGGCGCGGTTGCCATCTACAACAAGGGCGTACTGGTGCGTCACGATCCCGCGCATTTGTGGGGTGCTGGCGGCCTCATCGTTTCCAAAAAGGCAATCGGCCTGAACGTCTCCCGCACCGAAATCCTGCGCAAGACCTGCCCGGTGTGGAAATCAATTGCCAGGCAATTTGGCCAGATGGCTGACCAGACGGAGTCCCGTCTTGGTGATCACCGTAAAACAGAGGCTCGCCGTGAAAAATCTGCGCGGGCGTTGCTTTCGGGCGATGCCAACATCGTTCAAATCTACTCCAGGGAAGAGGTCGTCACGCTTCTGCCCGGCAAGCGGCACGTGTCGTTGGAGGACTTTCTGCGCAAATGCCGTTATAGCCACAACCAGCGGCAAGGCGGCAGGTTCGCGGTCGTAGAAAATGCCTTCGAGGTCCCGAAGGGGGAAGCCATCGCCCGCGAAGGTATCGCCGTGATTGTTCACCCCACCACGCTCGACCGCTTCGGCTGCTACAACGCACAGGATTTTCTCGACTGCATCATTCGGGTCCACGCCAACCTGCGCCACGACGTGGAGCAGAACGGCACACCGTACTGGTGGCTGAACGGCCTCTACGTGCCGGACTTGATCGCGTTTTCAACACTGCGCGACGCGTTCATTGAGCGGACCAGCATCGTGACCGAGAAAGATGCGCTCGATCGCGAGACACGCCGCGCCTGGACTGCTTTGCGCTGGTGCCTGCATCACTACGCCGCCCTGTGCACGGGTGGCCAGCCTGCGTACGGGGGGCAAGTGCGTGAGGGTAAATCGCTTCACATTCTGCTCGGGCAGTCCAACATCGCCGAGGCGTGGACCGACGGCAGCAGTTACATCGCCGTCGACGTGACCCTTGTGAAGCGGCTCAAGTCCAGTCCGCTCAGGAGCGCTGCTTATATTTTTTCTCTCATCGAGCACGAGGTTGCCCACGAAGGCGACAGCCTCGACTGCGGCCACGATGAAGCGTTCTATCGTCGCTTCCATGACCTGGCGCTGCAACACAGCGAGCAACGCCAGCGCTATATGCACCTGTGGCTGATGAAGTACACCACGAGCATGGAGGGCGATGGAAAGCGAGCGCGCGGCGAGGCCTGGCGTGAACGTTATCTGGTCGACCGTGCCGGCAGCGGTCGCGAGAAACGCGGCCTTCCCCCGACCATCGAAGATGTCAGCAACGACCCTGTCGTCGTCGACCCGGTTCCTGGCGAAAACATAGCCTTCATCGACTACCAGAACACGCTTCTTACTGTGGCTGACACCGGCTCCCCGGCACCCGACTGGTCGGAGGTCCTGACGCGTGCCGAGGCTGACCAGAAGCTCATCGAGGCGCAGCACCGGGTTGACACAGCACAAGGTATCGCAGCGCAGATCAAGTACGACGAGGAAGAGTCCACGTATTGGGCCGAGATCGAAGCCTATGAGAAAGCCCAGACCGAGGCCGAAGAGGCTGCACGGCGTCGATTCGCCACGCGATTCAATGTACAGATTGAAGAGGTCCATCCTGACGCACTGTGCTACTTGCTGCGCGAGGATCTGAGCGATGAAGAGCTTCATGCCCTGTGGGCTGCAAAGCCCTGGGAGGCTGACGACCAGGAGTACTCTGGCGATGACGAACTTGAAGACGGCGACCTCGAAGCAGTCGACCCGCCCGATGGTCGTCAAGGAGCCTCTTGTGATGGCCCGACAGCGCACGTCTCCGAAGACCTATAGGTGTTGATCCGTCCTGGCGAGACAGCATGGACGCTTGAGCGCAATGCGGCCGCTGCTGGCTTCTTTCGTGTGGGTGACTATCTGAAGTGGCGTGAAGAACCGGATGCCTGATCCGAGGGCGGCTGTAGCAACCGATGGTCGCCCTCAATGCGCCAGCGCCTATCGGCCTCCCAAGTACCGGCTTTCAGCGGACACCGCTATACCCAGGGTATAGCGCCATGGACGTCCACTGAGGTCCACGCGCGCGCCCAAAACGAAGCGCCTGCTCTGGCGATCTCCTGAACTACCCTGGACTCAACTCCCGCAATCTTGTCTCCCAGGGCCAACAAGCCGGTCATTATCGAATCCACCTTGTTTGCTGTCTCTCGCGGTCTCCACGGACATGCTGATGCTCATTCGATGGATACCACGCTATTTCCGAGGAGGTTGCATGCGCCTGTATCTGTGCGAGAAGCCTTCGCAAGGCAAAGACATCGCGCGTGTGCTGGGTGCGAAACAGCGCGGAACTGGCTGCTACAACGGACCAGGCATTGTCGTGACCTGGTGCATCGGTCACCTGATCGAGGCGGCACCACCGGAAGCCTATGGTGAGCAGTACAAGCGCTGGTCCATTGAACAGCTTCCCATTCTTCCCGAGCACTGGCGCAGCGAGGTCAAGGCCTCCACTGCCGCGCAATTCAAGGTCGTCAAACAATTGCTCGGCCAGGCCAGCGAACTGGTGATTGCTACCGATGCTGATCGCGAAGGCGAAATGATCGCCCGCGAAATCATCGATCTGTGCGGCTACCGTGGCTCCATTCAACGGCTGTGGCTGTCGGCATTGAATGACGCCTCCATTCGCAAAGCGCTGGACGCGCTCAAGCCTTCGAACGAGACCCTGCCGCTGTATTACTCGGCACTCGCCCGCTCTCGTGCCGATTGGTTGATCGGCATGAACCTCAGCCGATTGTTCACGGTGCTCGGCCGCCAAGCCGGTTACCAGGGCGTCCTCTCAGTCGGTCGTGTGCAGACGCCCACGGTGGGTCTTGTGGTTGATCGCGACCGCGAGATCGCGCGGTTCGTGTCAGTTCCGTTTTGGTCCGTCGACGTGCAGCTATCGTACGCCGGCAATTCTTTCACCGCGAACTGGATGCCGCCCGACGCCACCACCGATGCTGCAGGTCGGTGCCTGGACCAACGAACGGCCCAGCAGGCAGTAAGCCAAATCGGCGGCGCTCGTGAGGCGCAGGTATTGTCCGTTGAAACCGAGCGGGTCCGCGAAGTCGCGCCTCTCCCGTTCGATCTCAGCACGTTGCAGGAGGTCTGTTCGCGCCAGTTTGGCCTCGACGTGCAAGAAACACTGGACATCGCGCAATCGCTGTACGAGACGCATAAGGCGACCACCTATCCTCGCTCGGATTCAGGCTACCTGCCGGAGAGCATGCTGGCCGAAGTGCCGACGGTACTCAACGCCATCCTCGCCACTGATCCCAGCCTACGCCCCTTGCTCGACCAACTCGACCGCACCCAACGCTCACGCGCCTGGAACGACGAGAAAGTCACTGCTCACCACGGCATCATTCCCACGCTGGAGCCGACCAACCTTTCTGTCATGTCGGAGAAGGAGCAAGCCGTTTATCGGCTCATCCGTTCGCATTACCTGGCCCAGTTTCTACCTCACCATGAGTTCGACAGAACAGTCGCCACGATGTCAGGCGGCGGCCAGACACTGCAGGCGACGGGTAAGCAGGTTGCCGTCCTGGGATGGCGCCTGGCGTTAATCAACAGCGGACCAGCAGCACCCGACAATACGGACGACGAGCCTACCCAACGTAGCCAGGTCCTGCCGCGGCTATCCGAGGGCACACATTGCCAGGTCGGCTCAGTCGATCTGAAAGCGCTGAAAACACTGCCACCCAAGCCGTTCACGCAGGGTGAGTTGATCAAAGCCATGAAGGGTGTCGCCAAACTGGTGACCGACCCACGCCTGAAACAGAAGTTGAAGGAATCCACGGGCATCGGCACCGAGGCCACCCGTGCGAATATCATCAACGGCTTGCTGGGCCGAAGCTACCTGGTCAAAAAAGGTCGATCCGTCCGCGCCTCCGAGGCGGCTTTCACCCTGATCGACGCAGTTCCAGCGGCCATCGCCGACCCGGGCACGACCGCCATCTGGGAACAGGCATTGGACATGATCGAAACCGGTCAGTTGACCCTGGACACCTTCATCGAGAAGCAATCGGTCTGGATCACGCAACTGGTGCAACAGTACCGTGACATCACCTTGTCCATCCAGATTCCCGAAGGTCCGGCGTGCCCATTGTGTGGTGCAGCGACGCGGCAGCGCACCGGAAAAACCGGCCCTTTTTGGTCGTGCAACCGTTATCCCGACTGTAAAGGCACCGTAGCAATCGAATCGTCCGGTGGCAAGCGAGCCGCTTCGCGCAAGCGGCGGATCGCTCCCAGAGCTTCCTGACGCCTGCCAGACACGTCCTGCCCCAGCCGCGTTTTCCAGCGGTTGTCAGGCATGGCCCCGCTACCCGCGGGGCATCCCAAGCATGCCCCCGCCTTCTGCAATGGCATGTACCTCTCCAGCGGCTCGTGTCGTCGGGAGGATTGAAGGTGCTTTCCTGCCCGGCCGGATGCACGGCCTATTGATCGGCACTCTCTACGTCCGGCCCGAAGGGTCTCCTGGCACCTTGAGCGCGAGATGCCAGGAGACCCTTCGGGGACGACGGTGTTCTCCCCCGGTGCCCGCCGGTGCAACAACGGGCTCCTTTTGTGCGCGGATGTGCGCCGAAAGATATCGACCCCAGCCACGAAACGGGTCGGGTGAGATCTGCTCCAGCGACAGGCGTTGACGACGGCCAGAGTCCCTGCGACAGCCACAGGTGGTATCCCTGTCCCCCGCTGGAGACGTACTGCCTCCAGCGCCTTGTTCCTCTCTGCATCTTGAACGCCGTCTGCCTGCGACCTGTCCAGAACCAGGTGACTTCGCCACAACCAGAACAGAAGATGGACATATGCACCTTCAACCCCTTCGGTACGGCAGCGTGTGCCGCCGCATCAAAGTCATGCACTTGGCCGCCGAACAGGGTGAGTGGCATGTAGCCATAATTAGGCGTCAGCACCGGTAATGATGACGAAAGCCCCATACCGGTGCCGAACTACGAAACCCTATTTCTGCTACTACGGGAATACCCCGGCACAGCGGACAGGTACCAATGACGCGGGCTCCGGCTAATGCCCAAGGAGTGCCGCCTTTAAGGCATACCGGACGACTACACCCTGGTGCCGTATCGCGTGCACCTCGCTGCAAAGCCATTGGCAACTCAATGGCCGTGTCTTGCGGCCTAGCTCGGACGACACCTGCAACAGGTCTTGCAATAACACGGGTGCGTAAAAAGCCTATTGTCGGCAGACGCCATGAAGCCGCTTTGCCATTCTGCCACCATCTGTTGCTAACTCCGGTCAGCACCATGCCAGCAGCCACGGTCCTCAGACTGCAACGTGGAGGTTCCACGTAGACCGATCCAGTCCGTTTCGCATCGTTTTACGCGGACGTGCGCCACACCTAGCGCCGATGCTCTTCATTCCCGCGCAACCCCGCGTTTCTGCATTCGCCGCATGGCATTAACCAGTTCAGAACTGCCGTCGTGTCGGCTTACGCGAATTCAATCCACCGCGCCTATAGCGCATCGTTTTCTGGAGGCTCCCATGGCACTGTGCAGCAAATCACGACTATTCGAGTTCAGCGGCCATGGCTGCGTCATCAGCAACGAGGTGATATTCCACCCACGACTCAACACAGGCATTGAATCTCGGCGAACAACTGCGCGAGGCCGTGCTGCAGAACCAGATCGATGAAACATCATGCCTACTCAAGCGCTAGACGGTGAGCCTACTTGTCGGCATCTCCGACCTGCATATTCAAGCGATCCTGCGAGCGCACGTTGCGCAGCTTCTGCTTGATACCTCCGAGCTGAGTGCTTCGACTGAAGCACCTGCATTTATTCACCCACTGGGACCCGATCCCCAGTTGGGGATGGGCTCCGCCTAACCTCTGCTGGAGAAATACCATGCAGACTCCCAATCCTTTCATCCGAGGCTACCAAAACCTGCATGTCGTTCGTACTCTCTGCGTCACCTATGAAGACGACAGCCCGCCCGTACGGCGGCAACTTCATCCCAGCCAAGCACACCTTCTGGACGATCAAATCGCGCAATTTCCCTGCATCCTATGCAACGACTTCGCGCTGATCACGGAAGGCCAGGAGGTCGGCGACGACCTTGAGGCAAAGTGCCAAACCGAAGGAATCGTCCGCTCGGTGGTCTACGCCGTCCTCGGCGGCGATGCCGGGCAGCCCATCCACATCGGCGATACCTACGCCGCTGAGGACGCGCGGGAAGTTGTACGGCGCCTGACTTTTGAGACTTGCTTCTACAGCCGATGCTGGGAAATCAGCACGGCGCACATCACCGAAGAAGCGGGTTGCTACCTGACAGAGCTTGCAGACATCGCCACGCCGATCGGCTTTCTGTTCGTCGCTTTCCGGATCCCATACAGCCCAGCGATCGGCGTCAAGGTGATTGCCACGCCCTGGACCGATGCCAACCTGCAGTACGTCGAAGCATCACCGCCGAGCAATTGCGGCACAATGCGACAAAGGCATGCCGGAGTCGCTGGTGAATGTTCTTCTGGCCGCGCTGGCTGATGCCCGCATCCTAATCTTCGACGCCGACGCACCGGTACTCGACGGCTTGCCGTTGTACGAAGAATGACCCTTGCCACGACATACCTTCTAGCCCCTCAACCGAGGGGCTTTTTTCTGCTCGGATAAAACGACAAATACGGGGCACGCCGGTTGCCGATTGACGCGGGCCTACCGCCGTGTGGCAGATGTCATTCTGCACACAGGTTTGCTGGCGTAGCCGGCACCATCCCAGGTAGTCGAGACCTTCAAGACTTCGGTGCGGCTTTGCGCGCTGGTCACTGTGCTCCCTGATGCACGCAGCATCTATTTACCCCCCCCCAAGGGATACCCTCCCTGCGGGCAGGAGTCCCTTGTTTTCCTCAAAGGAGTCTCCCCATGGATCACTCATCCATTCGCACGCAGATACCAGCGTTGGTGTCGGCCCATGTTCCGCGCAATGTTCGCAGCTTCAAGTTCCGCATCTACGAAGACCTTCCGCAGGAATCCTCGCTCGGCGTCCGTATGGACCCGCAGCCCTTCGAGGGCAAAATTGTCGCCAAGACCGATCAGGTCATTGTGGTCAAGATCGGTCGTGCCGAATTCGCCGTACTGGATCGCCACCAGGTGAGCCAGGAACCCGACGAAGGCACCAAGGTACAAGTCCAACCCTATGTGTTCGTCGCCGCTTCGACGGTCTTCGCGCGGATACGCCCGAAGAGCGCACAGAAGTGGCCTCAGACGGCACTCCATACACGGTGGAGACACACATTCTCGGATCAGCACCGGCCAAGTTGCCGGCCCCTGAACTGCGTTGCCCGGAGTTGCAGGAACTCGTTCATCAACTGGAGCAACTGCCCGCTCCCGATGGTTTCCGGCGCATCACCCACCTCCTGGTGGATGCCAAGGCCAGGGATTTCACCTGGGTCGACCCGTTGCCCAACAACATCATCGAGACGCCACCCGCGATCAGCTTCACGGTCTCCACGGAGAAATTCCAGGGCCGCGTTACGGTGCTCTATGACCGTGCCGGCGACCATTACGCCGTGGAGTTGCGCCACGCTGATGAACTCATCCAGCGCGTGGACGAGGTGTACTTTGACATGCTCGGCGAAACGCTGGAACACCTGATCGACGACGGGCATTGGCGGCAGATCCAGGTGGAAATCCTGTCGGACGGGCGCAAGCCGATCCGGCATTGATCAGTCGCCCAACACCACTCCTTACCTGTCCAGCTTCCTGCCTTCCTGGCGGGAAGCATTTTCCTCAAGCAATGGAGACCACCATGTTGCGATTCAAAGGTAAAGATTTGCGTCCCGTGCTGGCCGAGGCTATCGCTCACAAGGGTCGCCTCATCCTCGCCAAGGATCATGGGGTGTATTTCCTGGCCGAGTTCGGCGAGCGTACACCCGAAGGGCAGCAAAAACTGCTGGCCTACGCCGTTGGCTGCGATCCCGACATCGATCCATTCGATGACTGGTGGGAACTCGCCCGCACCGAGCTTGGCGGGGATGACTTCGGGGAGCTTCTTGATCCTCACGATGCTGTCTTCACCCGCATCCTCAACAGTGAAGACGATCTTGAATTGTCGGCCACGCCGACACAGCTTTCGCTGCAAGCCGTTGCGTCCAAGCCTGGTAAAGGCTAGCTCACCACCTGATCACAAGGCCTCCATCCGGGGGCCTTTTTCTGAACAACGGCCATGTTACCGCATGCCTGTCTCTCGTTCCCTTCACAAGGAGTTCCCTCTGCCGTCGGTGCCTGTCGGCACACCAGCCTGGAGACAGCTCACATGCGCGACCCATTCAAGATTGACCAACCCACCTGTATCAGTTTCAGCGGCGGTCGCACCAGCGCCTACATGCTGTGGCGAGTGCTGCAAGCCAATGCGGGCCTGCCTGCGGATACCGTAGTCTGCTTCGCCAACACCGGCAAGGAAGTGGAGGCCACGCTGCGTTTCGTGCGCGAGTGCAGCGTACGGTGGCAGGTGCCGATCCACTGGCTCGAATACCGCGATGCGTCACGGTGGTCGATTTCGCAAGCCACAGCCGGCAAGGCGAACCCTTCGAGGCGCTAATCCGCAAGCGCCAGTACCTGCCCAACCCGGTAGATGGGGGCTGCACCACCTCCCTGAAAATCCGTGAAATGCACAAGTTCGTACGCAGTTTGGGTTGGACCGACTGGGATCAGTTCATCGGCATCCGGGCTGACGAGCAGCGCCGCGTGGCGAAGATCAGGACGCGCGGTCATTCCACAGAGTCCAGCAGAGAGACGATGTGCATGCCGTTGGCCGAGGCTGGCGTGAGCGTGCGCGAGGTGACCGCCTTCTGGTAGGCCCAGCCCTTCGATCTGGCATTGCTGACCGTGAACGGCCGCGCGCTCGAAAGCAACTGCGATCTGTGCTTTCTCAAGCCGCAGGGACAGCGGCTGGCACTGTTCAAGGCCAAACCGGGGTCCGCCGTCTGGTGGATACGTATGGAGTCTTTGAGTCTTGCCAGCAAACCCAGCGGCGCCCGCTTTCGCGACGATGGCCCGACCTATGCCGACCTGGCCCGATTCGCCGCCCACCAGCGCGACATGCTCGATTCCGACGAAGCGTCCATCGCCTATTTTTGTGGTGACTGAACAATGGGGATGCACGCCAGTACCGATTTCCGGTAGCGGGCACATCCCACGGGTGCCACGTTACAGCCATGTTCCGCTGACGTTGTCAGCAACATGCCCAGGTGGTCACGATCTTCAAGACTACGGCGCGGTTCCGTCCGCGTTGATCAATCCAGTTCGCACTCGGCATCCCAGATGCGAACGCCCATCGAGTCTTCGATGGTGATGCCAGTCTAGTTGTACCTGATCCCAGGATCCATCAACCCACGCGGGGGTTACACACCTCCCGTCCGGGTCGGTGTGTCTCCGCACTCTTGTCCTGCCAGTCTGGAGATTCACCATGACCACTTCATCCGAAAAAACTTTTTTCGATCTTCACATCACCGGCCTCGGTTATCTCAATCGCGTTCGCGAAGTGAAGCCAAAGAAAGGTGATCCGTTCCTGGCCTGCGATATCGCAGCGCTCAATGGTCCGAGCGACAACGTCTCGTACGTGCGTTTTGATACGCGCGTATCGGGCTCGGAAGCACAACACCTGGTTCGTCGCTGCATCGAGGCCGTCGAGGCGGAGAAGAAAGTGATGATCGGGTTCCGACTCAGCGACCTGTGGGCTGATACGTTCACCTACACCAAAGGTAAACGTGCAGGCGAACAGGGAGTGAGCCTCAAGGCCCGTCTGCTGTTCATCAGTTGGATCAAGGTCGACAGTGCTTTGGTTTACAAGGCCGAGCCGAAATCGACCAAGGCCGATGAAAGCGAATCGCAAGCCCCAGCGGCTTCCGAAACACCTGTCAGCCAGGAAGCACCCGCTTCGGAAATCTCCGAGCCTGTTGCAGAACCTGTCGACGAAGCCACCGATGCACAAACACCGGTACTGGCCGAGTCGTTCTGATCCGTAACGCCGGGGTGGTCCTTCGATTCAACCCTCGTGCGGTTGATATCGGGCCAACATTAGCCCCGGACTTCCTTCATTGCCTATTGGGTTATTACGCCATTGGCGTATCCATCCGCATCGGTACGACCGACATGCAGATGGGCTTCTTCCTGCCAATTTTCGTCCAACCCCTGCATCGCGGGGCTTTTTGTCCTATGCACCCGTGCTCGCCTGGCTCCTAGCCAGTCGTTGTCGGCTGCTCAATTTTCAAGGAGTTTGTCATGCAACTTGCCTCTCGTTTTGCTTCACGTTCCCCCGTGCTACGTGCTGATCATCCGCTGTCCGATGACCAGATCCGCGCAATCGCCCCTTCCATCTTCGCGGAAAACCCGCATGAAAGCCGTTCCGAACGGTACAGCTACATACCGACCTGCGCTGTACTGGCGAAACTACGCGATGAAGGGTTCGAGCCCTTCATGGTGTGCCAGACCCGCGTGCGTCACGAAGACCGTCGTGAATTCACCAAGCACATGCTCCGGCTTCGTCATGCGAGCCAGATCAATGGCAAAGAGGCCAATGAAATTATCTTGCTCAATAGTCACGACGGTACGAGCAGCTATCAGATGCTGGCGGGCATGTTCCGCTTTGTCTGCCAAAACGGTCTGGTGTGCGGCAACATCGTCGGTGACGTCCGCGTGCCTCACAAGGGCAACGTGACGGAACATGTCATCGAGGGCGCCTATGAAGTCCTGCGTGGCTTCGACCAAGTACAGGACTCCCACGAAGCCATGCGAGCTATCACGCTCGACGATGGCGAAGCAGAGGTCTTTGCGCGCTCGGCACTGATGCTCAAGTACGACAGCCCGGACAAGGTGCTGCCGATCACTGAAAGCCAGGTGTTGGCGACACGCCGGTTCGATGACCAACGCACGGATCTGTGGTCGGTGTTTAACCGAGTACAGGAAAATCTGGTCAAAGGAGGTCTGTCCGGCCGGACTGCCAACGGTCGTCATCAACGCACACGCCCGGTGCAAGGCATCGATCAAAACGTACGCCTCAATCGGGCATTGTGGTTGCTGGCCGAAGGTTTGCGACAGCTCAAAGCTTGACCGCTCGCTGACTTTGCCCACTCCGAGCAGAGTCAGCGATTCTCACACATCGCTCCTGCCAGAGCGCTCTTCAATCCCCAAAGGACTGTACTGGCCTCGCGGGCTGGTGCCGTCCTAGCTTCTTCGTAAGGACATCACCATGCCTCGTGCATCCGCTACTGCGCATCCACGGACCGACTTCTTTATCCCAAAGGAGCTTTACCATGAACCTTCGATACCACATCTGCGCTCCGCGCAGCCCTTCTCCGCCCAATGAGCACCGTGCCACCAGTGGTGATTTAGCGTTGGTGGTTAACACTGACGAGCAACGCAGTCTCACGATCATTCAATTACTCGTCGAGACAGTTGCCCCCTGAAGGCCGAGATTTCAGTTTATCACCCGTTGGGGCCCTTCCCCCCAAGGGTGCTGTGGTCCTCAACAAGGAGACTTCCATGGCACATTCATCCAGATACCACCGCCGCCACTCCAAGCTGTTGTTTCCGGTTGGCGCGTTGATCTTCAGCAAGGGCGTCGATCGCCTGATGCGTGAAGGTCGCCTTGATCCAATGCCGTTCTTTCAACGTCATGCGCGTGGTGACTGGGGCCAGGTTTCCGACGAGACATGGTACGCCAACAACGCCGCGCTGAAGATCGACGGGCAGCTCAATTCATTCTACGTGGTCACCCGCGAAATCAGCCTTAGCATCATGTCCGAGGCCGACCGCAGTGCCACCATGATCCGGCTACCGTCGGAACGCTGAGGCCGCTCTTGCCATTATCTACCGACTTCCGGTCGCCAGTACCGGTCAGTCACTTTTTTCACTGCCCGGGGGCCTAACTCGGCCCCTGTCCCCCTTCGCCTAAGGCAGAGTTTCCGAGCGAGGCCAAAGGCATGATCAATCTGGTGACTCGGCGAATCCTATTGTTTACTGATACACCGGCCTTGTGAGGCGATGGTGTCGGTTCCACGCTCCAGAGAATCGACCGATGCCAGCATTCAGCCAAAATCACCCCAGCAGGGTCTTACTCTGCCTGCTGATAACAGCTGCTCTAACCAACGGCTGCACGACGGCATCCGCGCCTACCCCGCCCACTCCGGCAGAACCCGCAAAGAACGGTCCCAGCGCGTCCGCGCGCGGGGTGCCGGAGTTCACCCCGGTGGTGCGTTATGGCCGGTACACCCTGGTCGAGTTGGCCCCGGCATCAGCGCAACAGGACCTGCTGCTTCAGGTCGTCGATGTGGCCGTTCCCGAGACACGCACAGCCACCGTGGGGGACGCCCTGCGTCATGTCCTGCTCCGTTCTGGCTACCAGTTGTGTTCCAGCAGTGATATCGCAGCGCTGAATGCGCTCCCGCTACCGGCTTCGCATTACCGACTGGGCCCGCTGTTGTTGCGTGATGCCCTGCTCACGCTGGCCGGTCCTGCCTGGGATCTGGAGGTCGACGACGGCGCACGCCGGATCTGCTTCACACGCGCAGCACATCCCACCACCGGTGGCGCCCTTCCCCAATCCGGACCGGTCTCCCCTGTCGACATAGCGCGGCCTCCACTGAAAACGGAGGCCAGGCCATGAGGGGATTTCAATCCACCCCAGGCGACTCCCGCAGCATGCTGTTGCGTGCGGCTGGCATCGCATGGCTGATCCTGATTAGCGCAGCGACGATCATCAACCACGTCTCGCTGTCGAGTCTGGCCACCCAGACCAGTGCCAGCGCTCAGGGTAGCCAGGTTGTTGCCCTGGAGGCTCGGCTGACTGATCTGAGCCAGCGCCTCGACGCCCTGCTAAAACTACCTGTTGCCTTGACCCAGGCCCGTTATGAGACTGATAGCAAAACACTTGAGCAACGAATGACCGCCATCGAAATCGGACTCGAGCAACGTCTGACAGCAGCCAGCCTGTCTTCCTTGGAAACACGCATCGACCAGTTGACCACCCGTCTGGATAAACCCAACCAGACGACTCCAGTACCGGTGCACACCCGTGTGACATACCCGACAAAGCCGACCCAAACAGCAAACCTACCGTTCACGGTTATGGGGATTGAGCTTCGCGGCGGCGAACGATTTCTGTCGATACTGCCAACCGGCACTGCCGCCTTTTCCGAGATGCGCGTCCTGCGTCCCGGTGAGACCGACAGCGGCTGGCGCCTGCAAGCCATCGATGGCCAGACCGCCGTGTTCCAGCGCGAGAACGACGGTCAGACGCATCGATTGACGCTGCCATAGGGGCTCCGGATGAACAAAACTCTCGTCTTCCGCGCGTTAACGCTGAGCCTGGCCGTCTCCTTTCTCTCTCCGGCAATCGCACAGAACGCTCGCACGATCGCCTCCACCGTCGCGCCCAGCGAGGAACAAACAGCGACCTCACGCATCAGCGATGAACAACAGGCTCGTGACTGGGGGTTGCGCACGGAGGAATGGGCTCGTTATCGCCAATTGATGCAGGGACCGCTGGGCCTTTTTTCGCCCAACCTCGACCCATTGACCGCACTCGGCATCGAAGCGCGCGCCGAGGAAGAACGCGACCGCTATGCCGAGTTGCAGGTTCAGGTTGAAGCCCGCCGCGTCGAAAAGACGCTGGCATACCAGCGGGCCTACGACACCGCCTGGCAACGTCTACACCCGGGCATGCAACGTGTCACCCTGCCCGGCCATACTCCAAGCAGTTCCTCCACCACCGCCAACAGCACCGACCGCATCGCCGTGTTCATCAAGGACGGCTGCGCGCCCTGTGGCCTGGCGGTTCAGCAGTTGCAGGTATCCGATGTCGGCTTCGACCTCTACATGGTTGGCAGCCGCGCCAACGACGCGCTCATTCGCGACTGGGCAAAACGCGCCAGTATCAATCCAGATCGCGTACGCAACGGTTCAATCACGCTCAACCACGATGCCGGTCGGTGGCTGTCTTTGGGCCTGCCGGGGGACCTGCCTGCCGTTGTGCGACAGGTCAGTGGCCAATGGCAACGGCAGTGACCCGCTGGCGTCATCGGCTCGTGGTACTGGGGTGGATGGCCATCGTCGTCCCCGCCGGCGCGCAGGACGTACCGCCTCCGGCGTACCAGATCGCCGCTCACCGGGCTGGCATTCCCTCTGCGGTACTGTATGCGGTGGCGTTGCAGGAGAGCGGCCTGCAACGCGATGGCCGGCTGGTGCCATGGCCCTGGACTCTGAACGTGGCAGGCGTATCGCGCCGTTTCAGTTCCCGCGCCAAAGCCTGTACGGGTCTGCAAAAGGCGCTGCGGGAGGCTCCTCCCACACGGGTCGACGCCGGCCTCGGCCAGATCAATCTGGGTTATCAGAAGCACCGCTACCCGCAGCCCTGCGATCTATTCGACCCATATCGCAACCTCGCTATCGCAGCGGAAATTCTGCGCGAACAGCACACCGACGGCGAGGACTGGCTGCTCGCCATTGGACGCTACCACCGCCCAGCAGGTGGGGCACCGGCTGCCCGCTACCGCATGAGAGTGCACAAGCAGCTGCAGCGCGTGCTCGGCGGCGCCCTCGCTGAAAACGCCCTCAGGAGAAAAACACTATGAAGCTCCATCCTCCTCTGCGAATCGCCGCCCCATCGCTGTTCGGCCTGCTATGCCTGGCCACCGGGGGAGCGCTCGCAGACGCCGCCTCGTTGATCGTGGTCGAAGACCGTGGCGGTGTTTCGGCATGGCCCTACTACCAATCACTGAATCTACGACCAGGCCAGGACCAGCCGTTAGCTCCTTCCCTCTCCGCACCTCATCCGTCACAGCAACGTTTCAGCGAAACAGACATGCTGCCGGTTCGTTCCGGGCGGCTGTCGCCGGGGGAGGAGCCGCGCAGGGTCATCCAGGCCTCCGGGCTGCGGCCAATGTTTCTGGTCGGCGATGACGACCACTCGCGCCAATGGTTACGCGAGCGCGCAGCAATCCTGGGCAAATTGAAGGCGGTCGGCTTGGTCGTCAACGTGGCATCTGCCAACGCCCTTGCCACCTTGCGCAGGCTGGTCCCGGGCCTGACACTGTCGCCGGTATCGGGCGACGATCTCGCAGAACGTCTGGGGTTGCGCCATTACCCCGTGCTGGTCACTGCCACCGGAATTGAGCAGTGAGCCGCTCGCCATGGCCCAGCCTCATGCGGTGGAAGTCCTACTACGGCCAGCGGTGGAGCTGTACACCGTGGTCGTCTGCGCCGCTGCCACGCTTCTGTGCCTGGTGGCGCCATGGTCGCTCGCGCTCAATCCGCTGCTCGGCCTGGGCTCGGCCCTGGCATTCTTCGCCTTTGGCTCGATCCGCCTGCGGGAAGCCTGGGCCATCCTGCGCTACCGCCGCAATATCCGCCGCCTGCCGAAGTACGTGATGACCAGCCGTGCTGTGCCGGTCAGTCAGCAGCGCCTGTTCATCGGCCGAGGGTTTCGCTGGGATCAGCGGCACACGCATCGGCTGATGCAAACGTACCGCCCCGAGTTTCGTCGTTATGTGGAACCCACGGCCGCCTACCGCATCGCCCGCCGTTTGGAAGAGCGGCTGGAATTCGCACGCTTTCCACTCTCAAAACTTGCCCGACTGACGACCTGGGACAGCCCATTTAATCCGGCGCGGCCGCTACCTCCAGTCGGTGGCATGCCGCGCCTGCATGGCATTGAACCGCATGAGGTGGACATCACGCTGCCGCTGGGGGAACGGGTTGGGCATTCACTCGTCCTGGGCACCACGCGGGTGGGCAAAACAAGACTCGCCGAGCTGTTCATCACCCAGGACATCCGGCGGCGTAACGCAGCCGGCGAGCATGAAGTGGTCATCGTCTTCGACCCCAAAGGCGATGCGGACCTGCTCAAGCGCATGTATGTCGAGGCCAAACGCGCCGGGCGCGAGGGCGAGTTCTATGTTTTCCACCTCGGCTGGCCAGATATTTCCGCCCGTTACAACGCCGTGGGACGGTTTGGTCGCATCAGCGAGGTGGCCACGCGCATTGCCGGCCAACTCTCCGGCGAGGGTAATTCCGCAGCGTTTCGCGAGTTCGCCTGGCGCTTCGTCAACATCATCGCCCGTGCACTCGTCGAGCTGGGGCAGCGGCCCGACTACCTGCTGATCCAGCGGCACGTGGTGAACATCGATGCCTTGTTTATCGAATACGCCCAGCACTACTTCGCGAGCAACGAGCCGAAGGCCTGGGAAGTCATCGTGCAGATCGAGGCCAGGCTCAACGACAAGAACATTCCACGCAACATGATCGGCCGCGAGAAGCGCGTCATTGCGCTCGAACAATACCTGTCACAGGTCAGGGTCTACGATCCGGTACTGGATGGGCTGAGGTCTGCGGTGCGTTACGACCGCACCTACTTTGACAAAATTGTCGCCTCGTTGCTGCCCCTGCTGGAAAAACTCACGACCGGCAAGATCTCTCAGTTGCTGGCCCCGAACTATGCCGATCTGGCCGACCCGCGGCCCATTTTCGACTGGATGCAGATTATCCGGAAGAAGGCCGTGGTGTATGTGGGCCTCGATGCGCTCTCGGATGCCGAGGTTTCAGCCGCCGTGGGCAACAGCATGTTCAGCGACTTGGTGTCGGTCGCTGGACACATCTACAAGTTCGGTATTGACGATGGTCTACCCGGCACGGCGTCTGGGGTCAAAGTACCGATCAACGTGCACGCCGACGAGTTCAACGAACTGATGGGTGATGAGTTCATCCCCATGGTCAACAAAGGCGGCGGTGCCGGTCTCCAGGTCACCGCCTACACGCAAACGCTCAGTGACATTGAAGCGCGTATCGGCAACCGCGCCAAAGCCGGTCAGGTGGTCGGTAACTTCAACAATCTGTTTATGTTGAGGGTGCGGGAAACTGCGACCGCCGAGTTACTCACGAAGCAATTGCCCAAGGTTGAGGTGTACACCACTTCACTGATGAGCGGCGCCACCGACAGCTCCGACATTCATGGCAAGACCGATTTTACCAGCAACACCCAGGACCGCATCACGACGACGAGTGTGCCCCTGATCGAACCCGCCCATGTTGTCGGCCTGCCCAAGGGGCAGTGCTTTGCACTGATTGAGGGCGGCAACCTCTGGAAGATCCGCATGCCGCTGCCGGCACCCGACCCTGACGAAGTGATGCCTAGGGACCTGCAGCAGCTTGCTGGGTACATGCGCCAACACTACGTCGAGGCGGGTGACTGGTGGGACAGCAAAGCACTACCGGGCCTGCAGGATGCCCCCCTGCCTGATGACCTACTTGACGGGTTCCGGCATATGGCGACCGCCGAAACGACTGCTGAGAGGCGCAACCGTGAGTGACCCGGCCAACACAGCGCAGCGCCAGCAGACCCAACAGCAGGGTTTGATCACCGGCATCATCACGCTGCCATTCCGGT
Source organism: Pseudomonas frederiksbergensis (assembly GCF_000802155.2). Taxonomy (GTDB): domain Bacteria; phylum Pseudomonadota; class Gammaproteobacteria; order Pseudomonadales; family Pseudomonadaceae; genus Aquipseudomonas; species Aquipseudomonas frederiksbergensis_A. The sequence continues at coordinate 37,636 of NZ_JQGJ02000021.1, read as the reverse complement.
TTGTGGCCGTGCTTTTGGGGTCTTTGTTTCTGTCCATCGTGATCGAATGTGTGGGTATGCACCTGTTCTGGGGAGATCAAGGCTGGCGGCACGCGCAAGGCATGCTGGACTACGAACTGACGCAACTCTCACAACACTTCACACGCAGCGCCGTGGTGCAGGAACCGGGACAAACGGCGTCCTGGTTGGTAGAAACGGCTTACCAATGGGTGTTCGTCAAAAGCGGACTCATCGACTGGATGCGCGACGCATCGGCCAAAGCCAGTTCACCCAGCCAGGGAACGGGTCGGGATTTCCGTTTTTATCTGAGTCAGGTTTATGTGTATCTGGAGAACGACCTGATCGCCAGTGCGTACACGCTACTGGTGTTCCTCGTCCGGCTGCTGGTGCTGGTACTGACCATCCCACTGTTCCTGATGGCAGCTTTCGTCGGACTGGTCGATGGCCTGGTGCGGCGGGACATCAGGCGCTTTGGTGCGGGCCGTGAGTCAGGCTTTGTCTACCACCGGGCAAAGGCCAGTCTGATGCCTCTCGCCGTCATGCCTTGGGTCCTTTACCTGACCCTGCCCGTCAGCGCACACCCGCTTCTTATCTTGGTTCCCTGCGCAATTCTGTTAGGTGCCGCAACAGACCTCGCAGCAGGCAGCTTCAAAAAATACCTATAAGTGCTGACCGGTATTTCAGGCCAGTAATGCCTGCGCCGCCTCCATTTGCTCGTGCTCAAACGCTGGCGCAAAATCGTCCAACTCGCTCGCTTGCAACCCCACCACTGCACTGAGCGCCATCTGCCGCCAGTCCAGCACGGCGTCATACACTTCTGCCAGCACGGCCAACGCATCCTCCCGACTCAACGAAAAATAAGTGCTCCGCGCCAGCAGCATCTCAAGATTGGTGATCGGTCCATCCTCCTCCGACAGCCAGGTTTTCGATTCTCGCTCTTTGTCCGGGAAGGGATTGACGTCGAATGCCGGTGCCAGCCGCCAGAGCCCCTTTTCCACATGAAGAAAGCCATGGTTCTGCAGGTGGTCATCCACATTGGTGATCAGTAGGTTAAAAACCAGTCGCCGCCATAGCTGCTGCACATCTACGGTCGGTGCATGCCCCACGGAACGGATAGCATCGGCAATTTCAGTATAGCTTCGATCCTCTTCGCGCGACGCCTGCAGCAAAGACGCGGCGGACTGGTATGGAATACGCCCATCAGCACCATCGCGATCGAAACGGCGGATGATAGCGACCGGTACGCCATCCAGCTCTATGATACGGGCCGGCGCGGCATTGATACCTGCTTGTTTTGCCAAGCATAAGGCCAGCACTTCGCCGCGCGTCACGCTACGGGTGTCGCTCACGCTTGGGAATTTTCCAATGGCGAGTGCGCCATCCTCATCGACCACCGTGCTCTTGGGGCGCATCCCGCCGAGCGATGTGCCTTTGCCCTGAAGGTAACGCAAATCTTCAGTGCTTTCCTGACCTTTCTCAACTGCCCGGCTGGCCTGGTAGATGCGCTGCAATTCCAGCAGTGGCGGTGTAGCGCGCCGTCCATCTTCAATCGTCCGGCAATAATGTCCGTTCTGATCACGCAGTCTCAGCGCGCCGATCCGGCTGAAATCGTCAACCGCCAGCAGGTAGTCCATCTCTGTCAGCGACGCGAGCGATGGATTACCCTTACGACGCTTGGCATGGTCACGTGCGATGACCCGGCGTCCCCAAGCGTCCGGTGTCGTATCGGCAATGGCGAAATGAAAGACCGAATCGTGAGCTGAGGGAGATCTACGTGGCTGATAACCCGAGATCAGGCTGAGATCGGCAGAAACATTGAACCCCTCCTGATTCCCCAACCATCCCTGCTCATAGGCAAAGGTGGTGTTCTCACGGCGTCCCTGCTTGACGTAAATAAGAGTGCCAACAGCTATTCCCGCCTTACCAAGACAGACCTGGACTTGCTGGCGAACTGAAGTAACCGATTTCATAATGCCCCCGATGCCGGCGGTTTACTGCGTACACGTTTAGGCAATTGTTCATCCATCAGCGTCAGCCCGATGTCGTCGTGCGCCGTATCCAGCAGGTTGGCCAGCGCCTGTACCTCACCGAACACGTGCAAGGCGCGGGCGAAGAAATGAATAGGCACCCGCATATCCCCTTTCTCCATGCGCCGAACAGTGGATACAGAAGCCCCCATTCGCTCTGCAAGCGAGGCCTGTGAAATCCGTCGACGCCTGCGTGCAAGCTCAATGTCGCTGCCGAGCTTGCGGAGCGCCCGCTCGACGGGTAACGGCAGTGGTGTACTCATTTATCATCCTCATAGGAACGCTTAAGGCTATTATCAGTTCCTATGAGAACAATTACCTCACGCCTCGTTACTGTTGTCAATAAACATCCCATGGGAGCGCTAGTAAGCGATTAGCACTCCAATCAGAATGCTAAAGTGAAATCTGACAATATATCAGCCCTTAGCGTCCACGATTTCGATACGCAGAGACACAGATGAAGAGATAGCTGTTCTGCGATGAAACAGTCGCCCCTGCCACTCTCTTCAGAATGCACAACGCAACACCACCAAAAAAATGTGTAAGGAAAGTGGTGAGGAGTAACTCCCCATTGTTTGCGGCTTTCCACCAGCCATCCCCGCAGCATCGAGCCATTCGAGCCCATCGGAAATGGCGCAATGGCAAGGTTTCACAATTCGGCTTACGCATGGCGACGTCCTGTCGTAGCGTTGCTGCTCACCAGTATCTTCATCACACAGCTCGCCGCTGCAACTGACGATGGGTATGAGCGTGAACACCTGGCGGCCGTCGCCCGCCAACTCGACCTGCTTGACCGTCTGGCCAAACAATCCGCCAGCACCGCTCCCGAGTCACGCTCCCGCTATCACTTCGATTATCGGCGTCTGGATGCCGACCTGCAGCGCATGCGGTCGGGCATCAACGACTACCTGACGCCTCAGCGTGCACAGCCACGCGATCCCTCTGCACTGCTTGGCGATTACCGCCAGGACGCCGAACAGGAGGATGACCGATGAACGCCAACCAGCTTGCCGCCTTTCAGGCCAATGGAGGCTTCACCCCCTCTGCTGTCGCCGGCGTACTGCTCGGCGCCGTGTTCGCAACCCTGCTGCTGTGGGGCGTATGGGCCCTGCGCACAGCCTATGTCGGCGTGTCGGAACAGCGGATTTCCCAGCGTCAGTTCGTCGGCGTTGCGGTGAGGTTTATCGCGATGTACGTGGTGCTGACTTTTTTCCTGCTCTCCTAACGCAAAGGCTCACATCATGAACCTGCTCTCGTATCGCTTGCATTCGGCACGTATGGCCGTCCTGGCTTCGGCATCCACACTCGCCATGCTGCCGACGTTTGCCCGGGCCGACCTCCCAACCCTGGAAGAACCGTCGAGGGGCACCGGCTCGGGCATCATGGAGACGCTGCGCAATTACGGTTACGACATCGTGATGCTTGTTGCCTTGCTGGTGGTCGCCTCGATGTTTGTCGGTGTCTGCTACCACGCCTACGGTACCTATGCGGAAATCCACACGGGCCGCAAAACCTGGGGGCAATTCGGCCTGACGGTGGCCGTGGGCGCCGTCCTGCTGGTCGTTGGTGTCTGGCTGCTCACTGAAGCCACCGGCGTGCTCTAGGAGTCATGCCATGAGCACGCATCAGGACATTCGGCCTGACGGGACGGTGGTGTTTCTTCCACACCGTCTCAACCGTCACCCCGTGGTCGTCCGCGGCCTTACCGCGGATGAGCTGTGGATCTGCGCCGGGCTATCGGCAGCAGGCAGCCTGGTGGTTGGCGTGCCGCTGGCCTTTGTATTTTCGACGATCGCCATCGTGCCCACGGCCATCATGCTGGGCATCGCTGCCGGGGTGTTGGCAGGTGGAGGCATGCTGCGTCGCCAGAAACGTGGCAGACCCGATACCTGGCTGTATCGCCAACTGCAGTGGCGTATTGCACAGCGTCATCCAGCCTTAGCGTCTTTTGTGGGCGCGCACGCGTTAGTGATCCGATCGGGTTACTGGAGCACGCGCAGGAGCAAGGCAGCGTGAGCCGGTTCAAGAACGAAATCACTCACCTCCAGTCGCACATCAAGACCTTGCGGCTGGGGCTTGGTGCACTACTTGTTATCGCCTTGGTGATGGGCGGCGGCTGGTGGAGCGCACCGCGTGACCTGACCGTGCACGTCCCGCCCGACCTGCGCTCCGGCAGTACCCGGAAATGGTGGGAAGTGCCACCCGAAAGCGTCTACGCCTTCTCGTTCTACATCTGGCAGCAACTCCAGCGTTGGCCCACCAACGGTGACGAAGACTATGCGCGCAACATTCATGTACTTGCGCCCTACTTCACCCCTGCCTGCCAAACCTTTCTGCGCAATGACTATGAATACCGTCGTACGGCAGGTGAGTTACGCCAGCGGGTAAGAGGCATTTATGAAATTCCGGGGCGTGGCTACGGCGAGAACCCGGCCCAGCGAGTGAAAGTCGTCTCCGACCGCGATTGGATCGTCACGCTTGATGTGACGGCGGATGAGTACTACGGCGCCGAGCAGGTCAAACGAGCGCTGGTTCGTTACCCGCTCAAGGTCGTACGGGTGGACGTCGACCCCGAGCGCAACCCTTTCGGCCTGGCCCTGGACTGCTACAGCGGCGCGCCGCAACGCATCATCACCCCCGCCCCCGTCACACCTGCCAGCACAACGCCGGGCGGGCTGGGTGGCGCTATGGGAGAGACGCCATGAAACACCTGCTCTGTGCCTTCAGCCTGCTGCTCACCGTTGTGCTGTCGCCGACAGTCCACGCCGTGGAGATCCTGCGCTGGGAGCGCCTGCCCCTGGCGGTTTCCCTGGTCGTGGATCAGGAGCGGATCGTGTTCATCGACCGCAACGTCCGCGTGGGGGTGCCTACCACGCTCGCCGGCCGCCTGCGGGTACAAAGTGCCGGTGGTGCACTCTATCTGCGCGCCAGTGAGCCCATCGAACCAACACGCCTGCAACTGCAGGATGCTGACAACGGGACACTGATCCTGCTGGACATCGTTGCCGAGCCCGCTCAAGCAGGTCGGGCAGCGATGGAGCCGGTGCGTATTGTTGAGGCTGAGGGCCCGGCTCAACGCTACGGCGAGGCGCAGACATCCCAGGCTTCTGATGGCAGCGCCGAGACGACCAGCCCGCCTCGCGCCGCTCATGAAACACCCGTGCCCGTGGTACTGACCCGCTACGCCGCGCAGAACCTGTACGCCCCGCTGCGCACGGTCGAGTCCGTTCCTGGCGTGACGCGCGTGAACCTGCGCCGCCATCTGCCCCTAGACGCGCTGCTGCCCACCCTGCCCGTTCAGGCCAGAGCCATCGCCGCCTGGCGGCTGGATGATCTGCGGGTGACCGCCGTCAGGTTGGTCAACAGGTCGACCCGCTGGCTCGCCCTCGATCCGCGCGAACTGCTGGGTGATTTCACGACCGCAACGTTTCAGCATTCAAGCCTGGGGCCTGCCGGTACATCGGAAGACACCTCGGTGGTTTACCTGGTGACCCGGGGGCATGGCGTGGCCGAATCTCTGCTGCCGAGAGTGAGCCCGATCAATGCGGCGCTGAATCTGCCGTCCCCCTCAACGCCTGCCCCGAAGGACGGAGTTCGTCATGAAAGGTAACGGTCTGCTGAAGTGGCTGATGGTGCCCATGGCGCTCTTGCTGGTGTTCGTCGGGATCAAGCTGTTTTCCGGCGGTAACGCCCAACCGGTCAATGACGGCACTCCCCGGCTGACATCGCAAGAGGCAAAGGCATTGGGTATCGAAGGCGATACGCCTCGCGACACCGTGGCGACGCTGGTAGGTCAGGTCAAGCAACTGCGTACCGAATTGCAGGGTGCGATGGCGGACAACAAAACGCAGAAGTCTGAAAACGAGCGGTTGCGTCAGCGTGAAGGCTCAATTGACCGGCGCATCCAAAGTGCGCTGGAGACTGAGCGCAACCAGTTGCGCAACGACCGTGAACAGGTCTCCGGCGAGCGGCAGCAAGCTCAGGGCTTGCTGCAAGACCTGCAGCGCCAAATCGAAGGGCTGTCCAGTCAACGTGGCGATGCCGACCTTCCCATCGGGCTGGGCCTGAAACCCGGGGACGGCGATGGACTCGGCAGTGACGGTATTCACTGGATTGAACCGGACGATGCCAGACGCGATGACAAAAGTAGCGCCTCCGGCAAGCGCGACAGCTTCAGCTTCCCCACCCGTTTCGGGCCCGCGCAGAAAACGCTGGAAGCGACCCGGGAGACCGTCGTGGAAGCTGGCAGCAAGGCGGCGAGTGTGTCCACCGCAACGCCGGTTTACACCGTACCAACCAACGCCACGCTGATGGGCTCGATTGCGATGACTGCGTTGATCGGGCGCGTGCCGGTGGACGGTACGGTGAATGACCCCTACCCGTTCAAGATCCTCATTGGTCCCGACAACCTCACCGCCAACGGCATCGACCTCCCCGAGGTGTCCGGCGCGGTGGTCAGCGGTACCGCATCAGGCGACTGGACGCTGTCCTGCGTGCGCGGCCAGGTCCGCAGTGTGACGTTCGTGTTCCATGACGGCACCATCCGCACCGTGCCCGAAGAGGGCGAGCGCAGTGGCAACTGGCAGCAGGACAACAGGGGCAGCAACGCTACCCAGGAGGGCCTGGGCTGGATCAGCGATCCCTATGGCATCCCGTGCGTTTCAGGTGAACGCCGCAGCAACGCCCAGCAGTACCTCGGCAGTCAGGCGCTGATTACTGCGGCGGGTGCCGGGGCCGCATCGCTGATCAAATCGGACAATGACAGCTTCGCCGTGGTGGCCAACAACAACGGTTCGATGGGCACCGTGGGTATAACCGGCAACGAAGCGGTGGGCCGCATCCTCGCGGGCGGTGTGCAGGACATGTCGCAGTGGGTGAACAAGCTCTACGGGCAGGCCTTCGCAGCCGTCTACGTCAAGCCCGGCGCCCAGGTCGCCGTCCATCTTGAACAACCCCTCACCATCGACTACGCCCCCAAAGGTCGTCGCGTCGATCACCGTTTAGGAGGAGCTACCCATGCGCAGGATCTGGATTAACGGCCTAACGGTCCTCATGCTGGCCGTGGCCTTGGCCGGCTGCTTGACCAGCAAGGAAAAGATGCTGCCGCATGACGGCAACACCATGCTCGATATCTGGAACGAGGAGACCGGCGGTGCCGCGCGTGGCGGGCAGAGTGCCCAGCAGTTGCTGGACGCCCGGCAGTCGCTGCGCCGGTCACTCAGGCAAGACGATGTGAACGCGGCGCCGACTGTCAACGCAAGCTATACCCGCACCGCACAGAACGAGATCTACCGGCAGTTTCACCGCCTGCCCAATCCAGACCTTGTGATGTACGTCTTTCCCCATCTGGCAGGCACTGATCCCGCTCCCGTTCCCGGGTACACGACCGTCTTTCCCCTGTACCAGCGGGTCCAGTACGCCATGCCCGGTGAACGGGTCGAGAACTACTGATGCGCTGGCCATTTTCCCGCGTACCTGAGGCGGCTGAGGCAGACAGGCCAACGCCGGATGCCTGGGAGTGCCATGTTGCCGAACTGCAGACTCACGGCATTCCGGCGCCGGGCGAGCCCGGTGCCGCGCCGCGGCGTCCTGCAACACAGGCCGACGAGCAGGCGCTTTATGACGTCGCGCCCTCATTCGCTGATCTGTTGCCCTGGGTCGAATACCTGCCCGATTCAAAATGCATGCTGCTCGAAGACGGCGTCTCCGTCGCGGCATTTTTTGAATTGATGCCCGTCGGTACGGAGGGACGTGAGGCAGCTTGGCTTGCCCAGGCGCGCGCCGCCCTGGAAAACGCGCTACAGGACAGTTTCGATGAACTGGATGAATCGCCCTGGGTGATGCAGTTCTACGCTCAGGACGAGACCGACTGGAACCCGTACCTTGCCTCCCTGCGCAGTTATCTCCAGCCACGGGCACAGGGCAGCGCCTTCAGCGAGTTCTACCTGCGCTTTTTCGGTCACCATCTGCGGGCCGTTGCCAAACAGGGTGGCCTGTTCGAGGACCGCACAGTCACCAAGCTACCCTGGCGCGGCCAAACGCGCCGCGTCCGCCTGGTGGTGTATCGGCGTGCTGGGAGTGCGCCCGCCCGACGCGGGCAATCCCCCGAGCAGGCATTGAATGTCATTTGCGACCGGCTGGTCGGTGGATTGTCCAATGCGGGCATACGCGCCCGTCGCCTGCAGGCGGCAGATATTCATGCCTGGCTGGTGCTCTGGTTCAACCCTCGGCCGACAATGCTCGGCCCCACGTTAGAAGACCGCGAACGCTTCTACCGCCTCACGTGCTATCCGACGGAGTCCGAGCCCGGCGAGCTGGAACTGGCCAGTGGTACGGATTTCGCGCAGCGCCTGTTTTTCGGCCAGCCCCGCTCTGACGTCGAAAACGGCCTGTGGTACTTCGACGACCTGCCCCACCGGACCGTTGTTGTCGACCGGTTGCGCACGCCGCCCAACACCGGGCACATCACCGGTGAAACCCGCAAGGGCGGTGATGCGATCAATGCCCTGATGGATCAAATGCCCGAAGACACGGTGATGTGCCTGACGATGGTCGTCACGCCGCAGGACATTCTTGAGGCGCACCTGAATCACCTGGCGAAAAAGGCGGTTGGTGAAACCCTGGCCTCGGAACAGGCATTGAAGGACGTCCAGCAGGCGCGCGGCCTGATTGGCAGTGCACACAAACTGTATCGCGCCTCGCTGGCGTTCTACCTGCGGGGTCAGGACGTGGCAGACCTCGATACCCGCGGTCTGCAACTGGGCAACGTCCTGCTCAACGCAGGCCTGCAACCGGTACGCGAAGAAGATGAAGTCGCGCCGCTCAACAGCTATCTGCGCTGGTTGCCCTGTGTCTATGACCCGGGCAAAGACAAACGTCAGTGGTACACGCAGCTGATATTCGCGCAGCATGTAGCCAACCTGGCACCGACCTGGGGGCGCAGTGCCGGCACCGGCCGCCCCGGGATCACCTTCTTCAACCGTGGCGGCGGCACCATCACCTTTGATCCGTTGAACCGACTCGACCGCCAGATGAATGCACACCTGTTCCTGTTCGGCCCCACCGGTTCAGGCAAGTCGGCCACGCTCAACAACATCCTCAACCAGATCACCGCCATCTACCGGCCACGGCTGTTCATCGTGGAAGCCGGTAACAGCTTTGGCCTCTACGGTGAGTTCGCCGCGCACCTGGGGCTGACGGTGCATCGCGTCAGGCTTTCGCCCGGTGCAGGCGTGAGCCTTGCGCCCTTCGCCGACGCCTGGCGCCTGGTCGACACGCCCAGCCAGGTCCAGACACTCGATGCCGACGCGCTCGATGAAGAATCCGCCGAGGGCGATGCCAGTGCTGACGAGCAACGTGATGTGCTGGGTGAACTGGAGATCACCGCACGATTGATGATCACCGGCGGGGAGGACAAAGAGGAAGCCAGGATGACCCGCGCCGATCGCAGCCTGATCCGCCAGTGCATCCTCGAAGCTGCCCATCGCTGCATGGCAGAAACACGCATGGTACTGACCCGTGATGTACGCAATGCGCTGCGCGAACGCGGTCGTGATTCGACGTTGCCCGAGACACGTCGTACCCGTCTGCTGGAAATGGCCGATGCGATGGACATGTTTTGCCAGGGCGTCGATGGCGAGATGTTCGACAGGCCGGGTACGCCCTGGCCAGAGGCCGATATCACGGTTGTCGACCTGGCGACGTTCGCGCGCGAGGGCTACAACGCGCAGCTGTCGATTGCCTACATTTCGCTGATCAACACCGTCAACAACATCGCCGAGCGCGACCAGTTCCTCGGCCGCCCGATCATCAATGTCACCGATGAAGGCCACATCATCACCAAGAACCCGCTGCTCGCGCCCTATGTGGTCAAGATCACCAAGATGTGGCGCAAACTGGGCGCCTGGTACTGGCTGGCAACGCAGAACCTAGACGACCTGCCGAAAGCCGCCGAACCCATGCTCAACATGATCGAGTGGTGGATTTGCCTGAGTATGCCCCCGGACGAGGTGGAGAAGATTGCCCGGTTTCGTGAACTGAACGCCTCGCAGAAGGCCCTGATGCTGTCCGCACGCAAGGAAGCCGGAAAATTCACGGAGGGGGTGATTTTGTCAAAATCAATGGAGTTGCTGTTCCGTGCGGTACCCCCCAGCCTGTACCTGGCGCTGGCAATGACGGAACCCGAAGAGAAAGCCGAACGTTTTCAGTTGATGCAGCAGCACGGCATCAGTGAACTGGAAGCCGCGCTACGCGTTGCCGACCAGATCGACCGGGCGCGGGGCATCGAGCCGCTGCGCTACGACCTGTTTGATTGACGTCGAGGATTCCGCCATGCCTTCGCCCACTTTCCTCCTCTACCGTCGGTGGCCGTGCGGAGTCTGGCTGCTGGGTTGGGTGATTGCTGGCCTGCTCGTGCTCTGGCTTTGGTCGTGGGCCGACGAGTCGCATGAGTCAACCCACGCGTCGGACGCCACCGCTGCCCAGCACCCGGCCGGCCCACCTTGGCGCTATGGACGCATGAATGCGCGCTTCACCATTGTCGAATACGCCGACCTCGAATGCCCCTACTGCAAGGCCTATGATCCCATCCTGCGGCATTGGATCGACCAGCACCCGGAGGTGAATCTGCAATGGCACCACCTACCGCTAGCCATGCACGAGCCGGCAGCGACTCGACAGGCGCGTCTGGCCGAATGCATCGGCGAGTCCCAGGGCCATGATGCGTTCTGGCAAGCCATCACCTGGATCTACCAGCACACCCGCAGCGACGGCCAGGGCCTGCCGCCCGACACCGAGTACCACGGCCAGGACCCAACCGTGCAAGCCTGCCTCGCCAGTGAGCGGCCCGACACCATCATCCAGGGGCAGGCCAACGAAGCACGCCATGGCGGCGTGAGCGCCACCCCGACCCTGCGTCTGATCGACCACCACAGCGGCCAGTCACTGACCCTGGCCGGCCCGGCCGAAGGCGACGCGTTGCTGTCGGCATTGGACCTACTGGTGTCCAACGGTACAGCGCCAAACGCAGCACAAATTCATCACCAAATGCCTGCCGACGTTGTCGGCGACATGCCCAGATAGCCCGCGGTCTTCAAGGCTATGGCGCGGTTTCGACCGCGTTGACTGCACGCCAGTTCGCCACGCATCCCCCGAGCGAACGGTCATCCGTGCAAACGGTGGCGGATGCCTATCGTCATTGTCTCCGGAGGGTCCGCCCTCCAGGGACGGCTGCCTCCAATTCCTAAGGAGGTTCCCATGTCCACATCCCTCGCCATGATCAGTGGTCATGCTTCACTCAATCGCATCGCGACACCGGACGACGACCAAATCATCGAACAGGCATTGCTCATCCTTGAGCAGCGAGTATTCAAGCGTGGCCCCTCGCTGCAAAGCCCGGAGGATGTGCGCAATTTCCTGCAGCTGAAAATCGCAGCACAGCCGCATGAAGTCTTTGGCGCCGTGTTTCTCGATGCGAAGCATCAGGTGTTGGCCTACGAGCCCTTGTTCCAAGGCACCATCGACAGCGCCAGCGTCTATCCACGGGTGGTGCTCAAGCGTTGTCTGGACCATAACGCCGCCGCTCTGGTGCTCTGCCACAATCATCCTTCCGGCTGCACTGAACCCAGTACGGCGGACGAAACGTTGACCCAGCGATTGAAGGAGATATTGGGACAGGTCGATATCCGTCTGCTGGATCACTTCATCATCGGGAAAGGCGATCCTTATTCGTTCGCCGAACACGGATTGATCTGATCCTCTTCGCGCCAGCTTGCTGACGCTCCAACACCCCATCGGAAGCGATGCTTTCGATGGGGCATCTGCTGTCCACGAAATACCGCGATTCATAGGTGCATGGAAACCGGGCACCTCCCATTTCTGATTGTTTGTTGTCGCGTTAAGCGCGATGCGTTGCACTACCGAGGTCATGAACCACCGGATGCTGCGCCATGTTGTGTTCTCTTTCCCCCGGCCCGAACAGGTGCCTGGCCTTGGCCATTGCGCTGTGTGCCTCTGCGGCTAGTGCAATGGATATCTGGGTCATCACCGACCGCCAACATCCCGTGCAAGGTACACCTGACCGACTGATCGAGCTGGATGCACCCGCGCGTATTGAAACCGAACTGTCGACCGATCTTCCACGTGATGTCCAGCAAGCGTCACTCTTGGTACAGCAGCGCCTCAAGCACGGCGGCCCCGCGCTGGAGCAGCGTCTGGCCAGGACCTACCAGGACGTGACCGATGCCTGGAGCTTGGGCATTACCTCTCTCCCCGCCATCGTCGTGGATCAACGCTACGTAGTTTATGGCGAGCCGGGCGTCGCCAAGGCGATCGCACGCATCGAGGCCTACCGAAGGACTCAACCATGAAGTGCGCCCGTCTTCGGCGTACCGGCATCGCCACCATTTTGTTGACTGCCGCCTCGTCATCGTTCGCGCTCAACACCGCGACCATCGTGTCTTCCACTTTGTCCCCATCGTGCCTGGAATACCGAGTGGTAGGGATCTGCTATTGGCTGTTCTGTACGCCGTTCGGCTGCTCGGTGCGGACGTCCACCAAGGTGCGCCACTACATTCCGGATGCCGTGGTTTCGAATTACTCCAACACCGGTGAGAACCCGTGGATCGAAGTGCGGGCCATGAGCGCCCCCAACGTGACGGCCCAGGCAGGCGGCGACGGCACGACGAACCATGACAATGAAAGCAACATGGCGAAGTTCAAGAACGCCGACGTGATCGGCCATCCCGGCGGCCATGTGTTCGGCCAATTTGCCAGCACCTCAGGTTACGCCTGCAAAGGTGCCGGCACTGCGTTTATGCCGTACCTGCTGAGCACGCTCGACACCGTGGCCTGGCGCTACAACGTGCCCGAAGCCGTGTACCCAGAGGCCCTGATTCCGGGCATGCGCGAGATCGGCACACGCAGCACGTTCAACCTGTGGGGCGCCATCTATCCGCGCGGCGGATTTCTGCATCAGGTCGACGATTACAAGGCCGGCGCCGTGGTCGCCCAACGCGCCGGGGACATCGTCACCCGGCGGGGGCAATTGCATGTCTATCAGCCATTGCTCGCGAACTCGCAGCCCGGTTACTGGCCGGCCGGAGCGCTGGAGGAAAGCAATGCCTCGACCGGCAAGTGGCAGGAGCTGACGCCGCGTCTTTCCAACCGCTGCATGGTGTTCCCCCACAGCGAACCGCTGGCCCAGGCCCAGCAAGGTGATTATGCCTGGGCGCTTTGGCGCCCATACAGCTGTTGCGAACGCCGCGGGCAGACGTTCCTCGGCAGTACAGACTTCAACTGAGGGGAAAACAATGAAGCGTCCTGTCACCCTCTTCCATTTGCCGTTGCGGTGGCAGATAACCCTTCTGGCCAGCGCGCTGGTGCTGGTCAGCAATCTGGTATCGGCCCAACCCAACGGTTTCCAGAACAGCGGCAGCGTGATTGGCGACGACCTCATGTATTCGATTGGTGGCGGCAGCGCGGTGTCCATGAGCCGCGCGGCCGGCATGCATGCTCTCGGTGTGGGCGCGGGCTGGAACAGCAACCTGATGTGCGGTGACATGAACATCAGCACCACCATCCAGAATCAGCTCAACGGCCTCACCAATGGCTTTCAGAACATCATGAGCAGCGTGATCCAGAACGCGACGAGCGCGGTCGCATCGTTGCCGGCGCTGATCATTCAGCGGGCAGACCCCGGCCTCTACAACCTGTTGACCAACGGTATTCTTCAGGCCAGGCTCGATTTCGATCGTTCCAAACTGACCTGCCGCGCGATGGCCGAGAAGATGGCCGACACGGCAGGCGGACAGATGAGCTGGAGCCAGCTCGCCGAGGGGATGGCGTTGCGCCAGGCGGTTGCGAGCACTGACGCGGTGTCAGCCATCGAACAGGCTGAGACCAGCCGGGGCAAGGATGGCGTGCCGTGGGTGGGCGGCGGCAATGCTGGCGGTGCCGGCCAGCCGTCGATCAAAGTGATCCGCGATGTAACGCGTGCCGGCTACAACCTGGTCAATGGCCGCAGTGCAACCGACCCAACATCCATCGACCCGACGAGCTGTAATAGCCTGGCCTGCCAGACCTGGTCGTCGCCGCAAGCGGCCACCGACTGGGCCACACGCGTGCTCGGCGAACAGGAGCAGCGCACCTGCGCGATCTGCACCAAGACCCAGACCGTGCCAGGCGTCGGGTTGACGCCGCTGATTCAGGAAGAGTACGAGGCCAAGCTGGAAACGCTGCAGGAATTGATCAGCGGCGCCCGCCATACCACCGCTGAGAACTTGCGTGCAGCCGGCAGTACATCCTTGCCGGTTACCCGCGGCGTTATCGAAGCGCTGCGCGATGAACCCGACCAGGACATCCTGGCCAGACGTCTGGCCTCGGAGGTCGCGTTGTCCTCCGTATTGGAGAAGGCTCTGCTGCTGCAACGTACGCTGCTGACCGGCAAGAAAGAACCCAATGTCGCGGCCAACCAGTTGGCCGTCGATGCGGTCAATCATGAAAGCGACACGCTCGACCGCGAAATCCTCAACCTCAAAACCGAATTGGAGATCAGACGCGAGCTGGCAAACAACTCGCCGATGACGATCATTCAGCGCCATGGCACACGCGCGTCAGGCTCGCGTGGTATCTACGAGGGCGACCCGGTGCCGGATCGCCTCAACCAGTTACAGCGCTCCCATCCAGGAGGCACGCCATGAACGCAGCATCGCTACGCCCGCGCTGGCCCCTCAACAGCCGTGTCGCCAGGGCATTGCTATGGACGCTGCTGCTCGTTGCGCTGGCAGTGGCGGCCAACATCGCTGGCCTCTATCTGGTCGGCAGCATTGCCGGCTGGGAACGCTGGCTGACGAACGCGGCTGGCTACTTCCTGCTGTGGCGGTTCTGCCTCTACGGGGCGACTGTCTATGGCTGGGTGTGGATGCGCCGTCGGTTGCTGGCACGCGAATCTGATGCCTCGACACAGCGCCGGCTGCTACGTACCGAGATCGCCGGCGTCATCGCGATCATCGCACTGGAGGCCAGCCTGCTGATGCAGGCGGTCTAGCGGGAGACCTGGAACATGACGCTTTTCACGACCGACTACTTGGAGTATTACCTGACGCTGGTTGCCTGGATCGTCCACAACGGCATCTGGTCGGTGCTGGTCTCCAGCGGCGTGTTCGCCATTCCCTTTATAGCCATTATTATCCAGGAATGGCTCAAAGCACGTACTGAAGGGGCCGATGAAGGCAATAAGGGCGTACTGTCCTCGATGCGCATAGAGAACCGCATCTGGGTGGCCATCGTCGTGCTGATGTTCGCCGGCATCCCGTTTATCGATATTGACCTCGGCACGATCAAGTACGACCAGGCGCGATCGGCACAGTGCCAGGTTAATATTCCGCAACCTACGGATACCGGCTGGTCGCAGTCATTCAGCACGCTCAACAACCAGAGTGCCAAGGTGCCGGTGTGGTGGGCCTTCATGCATGCGCTCTCCCGCGCGGTGACAGGGGCCTCGGTGGCAGCGATCCCGTGCGGAACAGATCTGCGGCAAATGAGGATGGAGATCAACGCCACGCGCATTGCCGACCCTGTCCTCGCGCAGGACGTGGCGGACTTTACCCACGACTGCTATGGACCCGCCAGGGCGAAATTGTTCATGAGTCGACCGGAACTGGATGAAGCACAGGTGCATGACGTGACCTGGATCGGCTCCAGTTACTTCGTCAACACCAACGGTTTCTACGACACATACCATGCCAAGACACCCCGTGATGGCTGGCCCTACGATAGCAACCGAGACGCCGGGCTCGCACAGGTGCCGAGCGGCGCGGGTTATCCAACATGTCATCAGTGGTGGAGCGATGGCAGTAACGGGTTGCGCACACGGCTATTGGCCCAAGTCGACCCCAGCCTGCTCAACCGAATGGCCGGATGGGCCGGATTCTTGAGTCGTGCCGAAGTGGATGACTCGGTGATCCGTGCGATCGCCTCCCCGCGCCAACAGAAGCTCAATCAGGGAACGGTTTACACCGACTATGGTGGCCAGATCGACAAGACCCTGCCGAACATCGTTACCCGCACGGCGGGCGACGTAGGTCTTGCGGTGGGAGCCGTTCCTGCATTTCCGGCGATGGACGTGGTGCGCCAGGCCCTGCCAATGGTGTTGTCGCTGCTGAAGATGGCCTTGGTGATCTTCATCCCGCTGGTGCTGTTGATGGGCACCTACGACCTGAAGACGGTGGTCACCGTCAGCATGGTCCAGTTCGCGCTGTTCTTCGTCGACTTCTGGTTCAAGCTCGCTCGCTGGATCGACAGCACCATCCTCGACGCGCTCTACGGCTCGGGCTGGGGTTGGAACCGGCCCGTCACTAATTTCGATCCGGTGATGGGGTTGAACAACGCCTTTGGCGATCTGTTGCTGAACTTCGTCATGGGGACGATGTTCATTGTGTTGCCCGGATTCTGGGTAGGAGCATTAAGCTGGGCTGGTGTACGCGCTGGAAATCTTGTCCAGATAATGACGATGGGAACGGATGGGGCAAAAACCGCTGGTTCTAAGGGACCGGGGACGATTTCGAGCCCCCTGAAATAAAGAGCGAGTCCGGCGTATCAATCGTCCTCGTTAGGATCGCCAATATCGATGCGAACGTCGCCACGATACAAACCGAATCCGCTAGCACCTGTGCGCCACTCGGTCTCCTGCTCAACATCCCAATCGATATTGCGGGCCACCCCAGCTGCGGCCACGCCGAACACCAGCAGCAGAGCCAGCCAGAAAACGGTATAGAGCAGCACAGCCAGTACCGCGAGCTTGACGCCCCAGATCAATCCAGCCGCCGCTGGCGTAGGCACGTCTTGCGCAGCCAACCAGCCCGATACGCGCCGCTCTCTGCGTACATAAGCACGCCATCCGCGGCCGAGCCAGCGGCCGAAGCGTTCTGCATTGCTGATGCGAGTTCTTGTACTCATAGTCATCACCTGCTACGCGCCTTGAACAATTACTCCAGTTTGCTCCAATCCCGCCGGCTGGCTGTCACCAACGCGTCCCAGTCGTCTGGCGGATTTCCACGGCCCAGCATCTTCTCAAACACCGCATACGGATCGGACTTACTCCCCGAGGACCGCAGCGTTTGCTCATCGTTGACCCAAGCGTAGACAATCACTTTCGCCCTCGAGTCGTAACGGAAGAACAGCCGAAATCGTCTCCCAATCTTGGCCCTTCGCCAGTGGCGGTATTCCGGCCCCAGTGTATTTCCTTGACGGTACTCATCGCGCGCCGGCTCACCGGGAACGATTTCAAGCACCAGTTGGCTCAGGGCTCGGAACAGCTTGACGTTGGCATTGGATGCAACTCCTATCGGGTCATTCTGCTCCGCGCGCTGCGCGGCGACATACAGTTTCTGCATCTGCTCGATCACACAGTCGTGGAAGAGTAGCGTCCATCCATGCCGCTGCATCAGAGCGCAACTTCGCCGTCAATCTCGTTGGTCAGATTCACGTCATGCCCAACCTGCATCAGCATGGCGTGAGCCAGTTCGTCCGGCAACCCGCGAACATGCCGGCCAGCCTCGATATCGCGAGCCAACAGACTCAGAAACGCGCCGATGGCCGGATCTTCGTGCTCGGCATTCGCGCGGGTGACGACAATTTGCCCATCCTCGCCCAGATCGAACGCTACCTTGCCGCCGGTATCGACGCCCAACGCCTGACGGATCGGCTTGGGCAGCGTGATCTGGCCCTTCGATGTGAGCGTGGCTAGTTCATGAATGGCTGGCATGGCGTGGCGTGCTCCTTGGATGACAGTTGTTCCGATTGTAAGGAATATTCCTTTCCTCGTCAAGACAGATTGGCGAGATCTTCAGACGCCGGTAGGCGGATCGCGCTTACCTAAAAAAAGGACTGACCCCGTGTCGGATAGCTTGTAGAGCGATTCCCCGAGCCGAGCTACATGTAAAGGCTTCGATAAAGGTCAAAGGCTGGAAAGGGTCAATGGAATGGGGGCAAGGGGAAAGGCTCTACCCGTAAAAGGAAAAGGCTTACCCATCCACCGCAACTTCAGGTGACATCATGTTCGCGCTGTTCCAACGACAACGCTCGGCGTCGGCACCGATGGCGCCCACGGAAGCGGCTGTAAAAGGTAAGGGGCTGACGCGGCCGGAGTCGGCCGCATCGCTGCTGGCCACCCCACGCCGGCAGAAGTTGCTGGAACACATATGGCAACGTACTTCGCTCTCACGCAAGCAGTTCAGGTCCCTGTATCTCGCACCACTGGAACGTTACGCCGAGCTGGTCCAGCAGTTCCCCGCGTCGGAAAGCCATCACCATGCCTATCCAGGCGGCATGCTCGACCACGGGCTGGAAATCGTCGCTTATGCACTGAAGCTGCGGCAGTCACATTTACTTCCTGCCGGCACGACGCCCGAGGACCAAGTAGCACAAGCCGAAGCCTGGACAGCCGCCATTGCCTACGCAGCGCTCCTGCACGACATTGGCAAGATCGCCGTCGACCTTCATGTGGAATATGCCGACGGCAACACCTGGCACCCCTGGCACGGACCATTGTTGCATCCGTACCGCTTCCGCTATCGCAAGGAGCGTGAGTACCGGCTGCACAGTGCCGCAACCGGACTACTCTACAACCGCCTGCTTGATGGTCACATCCTGGACTGGCTCAGCGACTATCCCGCTCTGTGGTCGTCGTTACTGTATGTGCTGGCAGGCCGATATGAACATGCCGGCGTGCTCGGTGAGCTCGTCACCCAAGCTGACCGTGCGTCGGTCGCTCAGGAGTTGGGGGGCGATCCGGCCAGGGCGATGGCGGCGCCGAAACATGCACTGCAACGCAAACTGCTGGAAGGCCTGCGCTTCCTGCTCAAGGAGGAGCTGAGGTTGAACCAGCCACAGGCCTCGGACGGCTGGCTGACACAGGACGCCTTATGGCTCGTCAGCAAGACCGTCTCAGACAAGCTGCGCGCGCATCTGCTTTCGCAAGGCATCGAAGGCATCCCATCGAGTAACACCGCAGTATTCAACGTTCTGCAAGATCACGGAATGCTTCAGCCAACAGCCGATGACAAGGCCATCTGGAAGGCAGTAATCACGAGTGAGAGTGGTTGGTCGCACACGTTCACCTTGCTGCGGCTGGCCCCCGCCCTGATCTGGGAAAGCGCAGAGCGCCCACCCCCATTCAGTGGCATTGTAGAGGTGGTACAGGAAGAGGCGGCGCAGGAAGAAGTTGCTTCAGCAACGTCCGGCCGCAGCACATCGCCCAGTGGCGAGGAAGTTACGGTAACCGCGACCGGAACACCTTCATCCGCACCAGTCACACCAGCCGCAACCGCAGCCCCTGCGGATGGCCTGGACGATCTACTAGCATTGTTCAGCACACCAAATACCGCGCCAATTCTGTCGCCACCACCGGACGCCCCCTCTGAACAAGAGCCAACTCAAGAAAAAATTGATGTGCCTGCTACGTCATCGGCACCTGCCTCACAGGAACGAGGCTCACAACCCCCACCGTCAGGCGATCACTTCATGGTCTGGCTGCGCCAGCACATTGAGAACCGAAAGCTGATCATCAATGATGCGAAGGCTCTGGTGCATACCGTGGCCGATACCGTGTACCTGGTGAGTCCTGGGCTGTTTCAACGTTACGCACAGGAACACCCACAGTCAGCCGTCTTCGCCAAAGAAGACAAGGTGGCGGATTGGCAGTGGGTGCAGAAGCGCTTTGAGAAGCTGGAGATACACCGAAAGCAGGATAACGGCCTGAACATCTGGTCCTGTGAAGTCACCGGACCGCGCAAATCACGTAGGCTGCATGGTTACCTTCTAAATGACCCTCTGCGGCTGTTCAATGACGTTCCTTTGAACAACCCCTATCTCACAGTCTGCCGACAACAAACTGCAGCACACGGAAACGATATGAAAGACGCTCGCGTAAAACTATCCATCCCATGGTGATAGGGTCTGTTAACGTTTCGAAGCAGCGCTGTCGTCAGCATAGTGCTGGTTCGGAGGCCAGTGAACACTCTGGAGCCATTGGCAAAAGCCGTGTAGGCAATACAAGCAAAATCCACTTGGCAGTCAATGCGCATGGCTTGCCTGTGGCGCTCGAAATCACTGGAAACGACATCAACGACTGCACGGCCGCCTCGAGCCGACCGCACAGCTACCGTCTGCCGAGGTGATCGCGGTGGATAAGGGCTATTACAGTGAGCGAATTCGCGAGCAACTCGAGGCTCAGGACGCTTGTTCGGTGCTCCCGAGAAAGCGCAACTCGATCAAGGGCAACGCTGATCTGGACAGGGGGCTCTATCGATACCGGCACTTGGGCGAAAATGTCTTTGCACGCCTAACAAAATTATGTCGTGAGCCGGCGCGCAAGCATCCGTGCCTCCGCAAGCCAGACCCAGGCCTCGCTCACAGCAAACAGGCGATCATGGTACATGATCAGTCGTCGAGCCCTTTCATTCCAAGCGTGAGTGCGCTCCACTACCCATCGCTTGGGCATCACCACGAAGCCGGTTTTAGGCGGTGCAACCGTGAATAGGTCGCCTTGCTGCGAGCACCATTGCCCTGCCCTTCTATTGTTTGGTCCGCGCACTACTTGAACATCGACAGCATGGGTTTGATTCATGCGTTGAGCCCATTTCCCCGCGTATGCACTATCAACGAACAGTGTATTCAAGGACGGGTATTTCTCCTTTGAGTAAGCCACGGCGTCATCCGCTGCGTCGCGATCCTGCACACTGGCTGCGCTGATACTCACCGCCAGCAACAGCCCCAGCGTATCCACGATCAGGCTTCGCTTGCGCCCCTTCACTTTCTTGCCAGCGTCGAAGCCACTGTCCCCTCCCTGGGGAGAACTGCGGGTCGATTGCGAATCCAGGATAGCCGCTGACCGCGAACCATCGCGATCGTCCCTATCCCGCCATTGCGCGCGTAAGCGATCATGCATTTGCTCGAATTTACCCTGCAGACTCCACCGGCGGAAGGTCTTGTAGACATGTCCCAGGGAGGGAATTCGCGCGGCAGCATCCGCCAGGAGCACCCTGAGCTTCAAACAAATCGGCGACTAACGCCCATTCAGCATCAGTCAGGCAGCTGGGATATCGCTGCTCCGGCAACTGGCGTCTGTGCGTTTCGTTGTAGCCATAGGATTTGCGAGGTTCGGCTGAAACAAAGCTGCCCTGGCACGCTGCTTCGCGCGTGTAATTCCAGCCAGCTTCAAAGCTTTTGCAAATGTATCGGGATGAGCAGTGATGCCTGTTGCGGCGCGGAAGCATGCGCTAGTTCAGCCTGGCTGGAAAAAGGATGAGCGTGCGCAAGCTTGACTAGCAGCGGGTACTGCTCTGCAGCAATAGCGGGAGGGCGTCCGGTTCGAGGCATGACTTCATGGTGATCCAAGCAGAGGGAGCAGTGAGTTTAGTTTATTTTGTCTACACCCTCTTAGGGGCTATCAACTTAACAGTATGTCCGTGCTGGCGAATACCCTTGCCCAATGATGAGCGCCTGAGCAAGCCTCCATACCAATCAAGCACGGGGGCAACTGGGGGATCAATGGCACCAGTTGGTCTCGCGCAACCTTCGGTTTCACCAAGGTTGCTCTACCAGCCTCGTCGACGCCATGAACGGCGAATACGGCCTTGGCTAGATCGATTCCCACCGTAATAATTGGCATGGGCTTCCCTCCTGTTTTTTTGATGCAGGTTTGAAACTTCATCATGGCATCTGGATGCCGATTCGCGAATATCGCCGCGGCCTCAGGACGGGAAAGTCCCTTTCATTCGCGCTAAGGTTTTTCTGGGCAGCCGTAGCGGCCGGAACTTTTCTTCCTCCAGCCTGCGGTTTTGCCGCCAAACGTAATCGCCGGTCAGGTTGATGTGTTCCCAGCCCAACGGCGACAGGTATTGCAGCAGCTCACCGTCCACCGGCTTGCCCGTGTTGCCGGTAGCTTGGGTGGTACACCCCAAGTACGGTAGCGAGCCGGGACGGCTTTTGTACACCCACATATCCGACCAGTACGCACCGTTCAGCACTCGGGTGGTGACAGCTCGGCCAAGGGCCGCCGAATAGGTTTGGCGCGGATGTGCCAGGCTTGCAGCTAGGACGACTTGGCGTAGGTCAGGCCGGGACTGGACTAACCAGCGGAGAAATTACGAAAGCGTAGTAGCCATGGTCTGCGCCTTCCTTGGCTGCCCATGTGAAATGGCGCGGCACGCCGAGATCACCCAGAGAACCGGTGTGGCGATCTACTTCTGCGTCCCGCACAGCCCCTGGCAGCGCGGCAGCAACGAAAACATCAACGGCCTGATTCGCAGTACCTGCCCAAGGGCACGGATCTGTCGGTACACAGCCAGGGCTTGAATGTCATTGCGCTACAATTGAACATGCGCCCGCGAAAACGCTTCGACTTTAAATGCCCGATAGAAGTCATGGGCGAGGTGATGCAAGAAGCCATGGCTATGCGGTATGATGCTCCGACTTCACTTCAATAACCGTGTTGCACTCAGCCCCTGCAATCGCTCCTTGGTACAACTTCCATACAGAAATGACCTATAAATCATCTCCAGAAGCATTCGGTAATGCCTGCATCATTACCGGAATAACCAGAGCTAACAATCAGCCAAAGGTGTATCCGCCATGTCGATCTACGAGCAGGGCCTCGGCCGCGCCGCCGTCAACCATGTTGCCCTCAGCCCCCTGAGCTTCATCGAACGCACTGCGGCGATATACCCACACTACCCGGCAGTGGTGCATGGCTCGATTCGGCGTAACTGGGCCGAAACCTACGCGCGCTGCCGGCGCCTGGCCGCGGCGCTGGCCGGTCGTGGCATCGGCAAGGGCGATACGGTGGCGGTGATGTTGCCGAACATCCCGGCGATGCTCGAAGTGCATTTCGGTGTGCCGATGATCGGTGCGGTGCTCAACACCCTTAACGTGCGTCTGGATGCCGAGGCCATCGCCTTCATGCTGCAGCATGGCGAGGCCAAGGTGGTGATCGCCGACCGCGAGTTCTATGACGTGATCCACGCCGCCATCGGCATGCTCGACCACCCGCCGCTGGTAATCGATGTCGACGATCCGGAGTACGGCGAAGGCCAGGCGGTCAGCGATCTGGACTACGAGGCCTTCCTTGCCAAGGGTGACCCCGAATTCGCCTGGCAGTGGCCGGCGGACGAGTGGCAGGCCATCAGCCTCAACTACACCTCCGGCACCACCGGCAATCCCAAGGGCGTGGTCTATCACCACCGTGGCGCCTTCCTCAACGCCATGGGCAACCAGATGACCTGGGCCATGGGCAACCACCCGGTCTATCTGTGGACCCTGCCGATGTTCCACTGCAATGGCTGGTGCTACCCCTGGACCATCACCGCCCTGGCCGGCGTGCATGTGTTCCTGCGCCGCGTCGACCCGGCGAAGACTCTCACCCTGATCCGCGACGAGCAGGTCACTCACCTGTGCGGCGCGCCCATCGTGCTCAATGCCCTGGTCAACATGCCGGCCGAAGCCAAGGCCGCCATTGATCATCCGGTCAAGGCCATGGTGGCTGGCGCCGCACCGCCGGCCAAGGTGATCGGTGCGGTGGAAGAGATGGGCATCACCGTGACCCACGTCTATGGTCTCACAGAAGTCTACGGCCCGGTCACGCTGTGCGCCTGGCACGCCGAATGGGATGAACTGCCGCTGGAGGAGCGCGCCACCATCAAGGCGCGCCAGGGCGTGCGCTACCCGACCCTGGAGGGGGTGATGGTCGCCTACCCGAAAACCCTGGAGCCGGTGCCGCGTGATGGCCAGACCATCGGCGAGATCTTCATGCGCGGCAACACCGTGATGAAGGGTTACCTGAAGAATCCCAGCGCCACCGCCGAGGCCTTCGAGGGCGGCTGGTTCCACACCGGCGACCTGGGCGTGTGCCATGCCGACGGCTACGTGGAAATCCGCGACCGCCTCAAGGACATCATCATCTCCGGCGGCGAGAACATCTCCACCATCGAGGTCGAGGGCGTGCTCTATCGCCACCCTGCGGTGCTGGAGGCGGCCGTGGTCGCCCGTCCGGACGAAAAATGGGGCGAGACGCCCTGCGCCTTCATCACCCTGAAGACCGGCCAGCAGGTCAGCGACAGCGAGATCATGACCTTCTGCCGCGAACACCTGGCCGGCTTCAAGGTGCCCAAGACCGTGGTCTTCACCCAGTTGCCGAAGACCAGCACCGGCAAGATCCAGAAGTTCGTCCTGCGCGACATGGC
Source organism: Pseudomonas frederiksbergensis (assembly GCF_000802155.2). Lineage (GTDB taxonomy): Bacteria > Pseudomonadota > Gammaproteobacteria > Pseudomonadales > Pseudomonadaceae > Aquipseudomonas > Aquipseudomonas frederiksbergensis_A. The sequence continues at coordinate 13,371 of NZ_JQGJ02000021.1, read as the reverse complement.
CAAGGCGCTGTAAAAGCGGCCCTTTCCCCCGGCCCCTCTCCCGTTGGGAGAGGGGTGAATGAACCGTTTTCAAAACAACAAGAACCGGCCCTGGCGGCCGATGGAGAGCCCTCATGCAAATTTTCAAGCGCCGTGACGGCGACGAACAACCTTACTGGCCCTTCGGCCCGTTCAAGGTGCGTCTACCCTTCGTGCATTACCGCTGGGAAACCGCCGAGATGCTGCAGGCGCGGATCATGTTCGTGGTCAGCCTGGCGATGATCCCGTTGCTGGAGAAATACCTCGGCCTGCCCTATGACGTGGCCCTGGCCTACGTGGTGGTGTGCGGCATCGGTTTCATGCTACCGGCGCTGCTCGGCGTGCCCTTCGTACCCGGCTGGATCACCCCCGGCATCCCGGTGGTGCTGCTGTTTCTCGGCAATTTCGAACCGGGCTGGAGGCCATCCAGGCGCTGTTCGCCCTGCAGCTCCTGGTGTTCGTGATCTTCCTCGTCCTCGGCGTCACCCGCCTGGGCAGCGCCCTGGTGCGGCTGATCCCCAACTCGATGAAGGGCGGCATCATCATCGGTGCCGGCATCGCCGCGCTGATGGGCGAGATCAGCGCCGGTGGCCGCCTGGCCAACATGCCGCTCTCCCTGGTCCTTGGCAGCCTGATCTGCCTGTACCTGATGTTCTCGGTGTCGTTCAAAAGCCTGACCGAGCGCGTGCCGATGGCGCGCAAGATCGTCAACTACGGCATGGTGCCGGGCATGCTGATCGCCACTTTCATCGGCATCGGCGTGGGCGAGTACAAGATGCAGGACGTGAAGCGGGGCATCACCGCACCGGCCTTCGGCGAGATGTGGAATTACCTGCCGTTCAACGTCGGCTTCCCCGGCCTCGACGTGTTCATGCTGGCCGTGCCCACGGCGGTGATCGCCTTCGGCCACATCATCGTCGGCCAGTCGCTGATGCAGCGCGCCGATGAACTGCGCACCGACGAGGTGATCGAGAACAACGTCGACCGCGCGCATTTGGTGACCGCCATCCGCAACGCCCTGCATGCCTTCTTCGCGCCCTACCGGGGCCTGGCCGGCCCGCTGTGGACGGCAGTGGCGGCGACCATGGCCGAGCGCTACAAGTACGGCCGCAAGGCGATAGACTCGATCTACAGCGGTGCCGGCACCTTCTGGATCACCGGTTTCGCCGCGCTGTTCATGCTGCCGCTGGTCAGTTTCTTCCAGCCGGTACTGCCGATCGCCCTGTCGCTGACGTTCATCCTCACCGGCTACATCTGCCTGATGGTCGGCTTCGAGCAGTTGAACAACAACACCGAGCGCGGCATCGCCGGCACCATGGGTGTGGTGCTCGCCGTCTACGGGGCGGGCTGGGGCCTTGCTGCGGGAGCCGCACTGTACATTCTGGTCGAACGCCCCCATCTGCTTAAATTCACCAGCATCAAGGACAAACCGAACGAAGCGGCCGAGGCCGACTGAGTTCTTTCGTACACCCAGCGCCGCGCCTGTCGCGGCGCCTCCGCTGTCGAGGTTGCACCATGCCCGAATTCAACGCCCCGCTGCGCGACATGCGCTTCGTTCTCCATGAAGTCTTCCAAGCGCCGAGTCTGTGGGCACGCCTGCCGGCCCTGGCGGACATCGTCGAGGCCGACACCGCCTACGCCATCCTCGAAGAAGCGGCCAAGGTCACCGGCAGTCTGATCGCCCCGCTCAACCGCAGCGGTGACGAGGAAGGCGCGCAATGGGAAGGCGGCGACGTGCGCACCCCGGCCGGCTTTCGCGAGGCCTACGCGACCTACACCGAAGGCGGCTGGGTCGGCCTGTCCGGTAACCCGCAGTACGGCGGCATGGGCATGCCCAAGATGCTCGCCGTGGCCTTCGAGGAAATGCTTTACGCCGCCGGCTCCAGCTTCGCGCTGTATTCGGCGCTGAGTTCCGGCGCCTGCCTGGCCATCGACGCCCATGCCAGCGAGGAGTTGAAGTCCACTTACCTGCCGCCGATGTACAAGGGCCGCTGGGCCGGCTCCATGTGCCTGACCGAGGCCCATGCCGGCACCGATCTGGGCATCATCCGCACCCGCGCCGAGCTACAGGCCGATGGCAGCTACACGATCACCGGCAGCAAAATCTTCATCACCGGCGGCGAGCAGGACCTGACCGAGAACATCATCCACCTGGTGCTGGCCAAGCTGCCGGATGCACCGGCCGGGCCGAAGGGCATCTCGCTGTTTCTGGTGCCCAAGGTGATGGTCAATGGCGATGGCAGCCTCGGCGCGCGCAACGCGGTGAGTTGCGGCTCCATCGAGCACAAGATGGGCATCAAGGCCTCGGCCACCTGCGTGATGAACTTCGACGGTGCCACCGGCTACCTGATCGGCGAGGTCAACAAGGGGCTGGCGGCGATGTTCACCATGATGAACTACGAGCGTTTGTCCATCGGTATCCAAGGCATCGGCTGCGCCGAGGCGTCCTATCAGTCGGCCGTCAGCTACGCCCGCGAGCGTATCCAGAGCCGTGCAGCCACTGGCCCGGTCAACCACGACAAAGTCGCCGACCCGATCATCGTCCACGCCGACGTGCGTCGCATGCTGCTGACCATGAAGGCGCTGAACGAAGGTGGTCGTGCTTTCGCCTGCTACGTCGGCCAGCAGCTCGACCTGGCCAAGTACGCCGAGGACGCCAGCGAGCGGCAGAACGCCGAGGCGCTGGCCGCCCTGCTGACCCCGGTAGCCAAGGCCTTTTTCACCGATACCGGGCTGGAAAGTTGCGTGCACGGCCAGCAGGTGTTCGGTGGCCACGGTTATATCCGCGAGTGGGGCCAGGAGCAACTGGTGCGCGACGTGCGCATCGCGCAGATCTACGAAGGCACCAACGGCATTCAGGCACTCGACCTGCTCGGGCGCAAGGTGGTGGCCGACGGCGGCGCCGCGCTGCGCCTGTTCGCTGGCGAAGTGCGCGATTTCGCCCATGCCCATGAATCGCCGTTCGGCGAGCGTCTGGTGGAAGCGCTGGAGCGCCTGGAGGCGGTCAGCCGCTGGCTGCTGGAGCAGGCCAAGGCCGACTCGAACTCGGTTGGCGCCGCCTCGGTGGAATACCTGCACCTGTTCGGCTACGTCGCCTACGCCTACATGTGGGCACGCATGGCGGCCGTGGCGCAAAGCAAACAGCACGAAGACGACGCCTTCTACAGCGCCAAGCTGGCTACCGCCGAGTTCTTCTTCGTCCGCCTGCTGCCGCGCACCCTGAGCCTGGAGACGAGCGTTCGTGGCGGCAGCTCGTCGCTATACGGGCTGACCGCCGAGCAGTTCTAAACGGGCGGGTGCAACCCACTACCGCCGAGCAGGTGTGCTGCACCCGCCCTACAGGGACCCATGAACAGGCTCGGTTTTGCGGTACCCACCGAGCATGAAGAACAAGTCGTAACCGCCTGGTTTGCCAGACATGCAGTCACCAAACCAGTGAACGAGCCCCCTGAAAGACAGGACACCGTTTCTCCCTACGATAAGGGATAGGCAAACGGTTATGTTTATGACTACGACAGAGTGGTGAACTACTCGGCCAGGAGCGGCGACGACGCTGGAGCCCGGAGCAAAAGCTGGCGATGGTCCGCGAGAGCCTTGAGCCAGGACAAAGCGTTTCGGTGGTAGCCCGGCGCAACGGCGTCAATGCCAATCAATTGTTCCACTGGCGCAAGCTTTACCAATACGGCAGTTTGTCGGCGGTCAGTGCCGGTGAAGCCGTGGTGCCTGCGTCCGAACTGAGTGATACGCTCAAATAGATCCGTAAGCTACAGCGGATGCTAGCTGCTTGAGCAAAACAGGATCGTCAGGAAGAGTTTCGGGCATGCAAATCATGCCGTGGATTATACCGGCTCAGGTCACAAAACGCGGCGTCAAAACCTGATGCGGGCGGTTGCGCCACAGGTCGAAACCATCCAACAGCCAGTTCAATTCCTGAACCGTCAGCACAATGGCTTAGTCTTGATCATCGGGCGATGTTTTGAACCGCTCGGCATCCAGTCGTTTGAGCCACAGGCAGAAGCCGTTGGGCTGGTGAGTAGGCCGGAGGAGTTTCACCTCCAGCCTCTCGCAGAACCGTACGTGAGCCTCTCAACTCATACGGCTCCCGTTGCCCAGTCGTACATCATTTCCATAGACTTGCCAGTGCACGAACAACGATGGACACGCTTTCTTCATACGATTGAGCCAATCAACACTGCGGCGCTTGTGCCCCGCTAATGGTTTGTATTTCTGACGAGCCCAGCGCTGCAGTTTCAGATCAAAATGATTGAACACCTTGCGCATTACCGTCTTGTAGAAAGTGCCATAGTAGTTCCACCACCCACGCAGGGTCGCGTTGTACTGTTTTGACAGATCCAGAAGGCTGGCCGGTGTTTGCCGCTGGATATTCCAGCAGCGAGTCTGCTGTCGCATTTTCTTCAGTGCTTCGTCACTGGCCGCAGGCAGGAAGCTGGTAAACCGGCGTCCATTGTTGCCCCACGCCTCTCGTGGTCGAAAGGTAAATCCCAGAAACGTGAACTGCGTCGTCGGGTAGATTGCTTTGCGGTTACTGTCCTTGCAGTAGACGATCTTCGATTTATCCGGATGCATGCTGAGCAGGCATTCCTCCAAGCGTGCCTTGATAGCACCCATGACCTCATTCGCCTGCTGCTCGCTGCGACAGTGAACCACCGCATCGTCGGCATAGCGTGCAAAGGGACATCTCGGATAAGTCCTCTGCATCCATGCATCGAACACATAATGCATGAACAGATTCATCAACAATGGGCTGACCACACCGCCTTGGGGTGTGCCACTTTCACGCGGCACACGATGGCCATTTGCAGTCTCGAACGGAGCTTTAAGCCATCGCTCGATATACAAGATGATCCACTCATCCTTAATGTGATGTTTGACCGCTTTGAGCAGTAACTCATGATCAATATGATCAAAAGCTCCCTTGATATCAAACTCCACTACCCAGCTCATATTCCAACAGCGTCTGCGGGTGATCTCTACTGCCTGTTTGGCAGACTTTCCCGGCCGGTACCCGTACGAGTCCTTGTGGAAAAGGCAATCAAGCCCAGGCTCGATGAGCAGCTTGACGACCGTCTGGGCCACTCGATCCGCTACCGTTGGAATACCCAGCTTGCGTTTTCCTCCTGATTGCTTCGGAATTTCCACCTGCCGTACAGGCGGTGGAAAGTAAGAACCGGATGACATCCGGTTCCAGACCTTGTACAGGTTCCGTTGCAGCTTCTGCTCGAACTTGGCAATAGACTGTTCATCTATCCCAGCAGCTCCTCGATTGGCTTTCACACGCTGGTAGGCTTCCCAAACTGTCAGTTTGGAAATGTTGTACGACTTTGCTGTGCTCATACCGCTCCTCCTCGCCATTGCGAGTTGACGGTACAAGTCAGCCGGGCAACGCCATCCCTTCGCTCCGCTCTCATTACAAGAGGTTCATCACTACTACGAATGGCTCCGCCCCTAGACCTTTGCATCGGTATTCTTCCTCACGGTAGTAGCTGCTTGTCATTTCCCTTGGCATCAAAGGCCAGGTTCTCACGTTCCATATCAAAGCCTGTATTGAGCTCATGCCGCCTATACACCGGCTGCCATCTGGACGGTAGGCAGGTAGCCTCCAGACTGATCCCGAGGCTACTGGGCGACCTCGGTTTTGACAGCGCTTGAATCCTTAACGATGCGTCATCGGACGGTTTGCTTTCGCTCATCTTCTCAACACGTACCTGACGCCGTTATCGGCGCCTTTTCCACAGTAGCTCACCACTACGCCTTTTGAACGCAGCAGCACTGGGTGGTTTGAAGCCGGCTCCTGCAAGCAGACTCCGGGAGGCCTACTCCCATCTTTAATACAGCACCGCTGGCTTATGCCTGCGTTCGTGACACACCCCAATAGAGAATTTTCACCCGGTTGCGCGCCCGGTTGAGGAAGACAAACAACACCGGATCGAACACCGCGACTTTGATATCCAGTCGACCAATGGTAAGCGTCCGAACTACACCGTCTTGCAACTCAAATCTTGATCCTCTTAAACCACTGATTCACGCGCTCGCAGTCAAATGCCGCCGGCTCAAATATTTCACCCTACCAACCCACCATGTCGTCGTGTTCTGGATGCTTGGGGTCTGCCATGGCCTCTAGAAAATCCTCGTAACCCGGCACCCCACCTACGTCTTCCGGCGGGCAAGCATTGGCACCTTCAATGCAATACGGCAGTTGAGGGGCTGTGATGGCAGGTAGCCTTTTCTCGACTTTGATTCGGTGATCCCAGCTGTCACCAAAGTCGTAGAGATAGTCAAGCGTCTTTTTACCGAACAGCGCTTTGACCAATGTCTTGCGAGCTTCTGGATTCACCGGCGGCCCCCAGCCATCAGAATCGGGAATCCCGTATTTTTCACCTGCTATTTCAAACTCATGCAGATGACTGTCGCTCCAGCCCATCACGACCTGAATCACGTGATGCAGCTTGCCCAAGGTAATGTTTTCAGGGACTACGAAACGACGCCAGATCGTCGGTGTGATCCACTTCAGCTCAATGTGCAACAGCAAGAGATCAGGTGCAGGCTTGGGTAGGCTGACAGTTTTAACCATGGATCAGGCGGCCTCGCAGAGGTCAGTGTGGTTCAAGGAAATATTCCAGGGCAGCAGTTCGCCCACCCGGTTAACTGGATGTTCGACGATGTGCTCAAGCACGTAGGTCAGATAGGCCTGAGGATTTAACCCGTTTAGCTTGGCGGTACCCACCAGGCTGTAGATCGCCGCCGCTCGTTCTCCTCCCGCATCGGACTCGGCAAACAGGTAATTTTTGCGACCCAATGCGACGGCGCGCAATGCGCGTTCGGCGGCATTGTTGTCGATTTCGATCCGGCCATCATCGCAGTAGCGCGTCAGCGCCTGCCACCGATTGAGGGCATGGAGGATCGCACCGCCCAATGCAGATTTTTTCGATACTTGAGTCAGCGTCTGGTTAAGCCATGCGTGCAGTTGTTCCAGCAGCGGACTGGCCCGGCTTTGCCGAACCACTTTTCGTTGGTCGGGCGGTTGCCCTCGAATCTCGCTCTCGATGGCATACAGGGCCGTAATCCGTTGTAGCGCCTCGCCGGCAAGTGGCGAAGCCTGGTCTTTGTAAACATCGTAAAACTTGCGCCGGGCGTGAGCCCAGCACGCAGCTTCCTCAATAGTGCCTGTCGCATACAGTTGAGCAAAACCGGCGTAGCCGTCAGACTGCGAGATCCCGCTAAAGCCCTTGAGATGAGCGCGGGGATGTTGCCCCTTGCGATCCGGCGAGTAGGCAAACCAAACCGCAGCCGGTGTCGAGTCACCCGCAGGTCGGTCGTCCCGTACGTCCATAGGCGAGCCGTTTTTGTCTTGCGGTTTCCCGGTGCGAGCACGCCAATCGGCGTGTCGTCGGCATGGACTTTGTGGCCGCTCATGACGTGGTGCTCAAGGGCGTTGATCAGTGGCCTGAGCAACTGACTGCTCTGGCCGACCCAGTCGGCCAGGGTTTAACGCTCCAGATCCACGCCCTCACGGGCGTAGATCTCGGACTGCCGATACAATGGCAAATGATCGACAAACTTGGAGACCAGCACATGGGCCAACAACCCCGGCCCTGCAAGGCTTCGGGCTATCGGACGACTCGGCGCCGGCACCTGGGCAATGTGCTCGCAGCAGCGGCAAACCCACTTCGGACGAACACGGCGAATGACTTTGAAACGTGCCGGAACGTACTCTAGCACTTCGGACACATCCTCACCCAAATAGCGAAGCTTCCCACCGCAGCCCGAGCATTGCGACTCGGGCTGATGCACGTGAGTTTCGCGAGGCAGGTGTTCGGGCAATGGTTTGCGGCGCGGAACTGCGCGAGGTGCTGGTTCGACTGGCGGTGGCATTTCGGCTTGGCTGACTTGCAGCTCTTCAAGGCTCAACTGGAGCTGATTGATCATCGCGTCCAGTTGCTCGGAGCTGCGACCGAACTGCATACGACGCAGCCTGGCGATCATCATTTTCAAGCGCTCAATCTCTGCCCGCTGGGCAGAGACCAGAGTCTTCAAGGCTTGAAGATCGTTCGGCAGGGAGTCGGTCGCGAGGGTCATGAACGCATGTTACTGGGGTTTTTTTCAGCGCGGCAAGTCAGACCGCGAGGACGGGTGCTGTACGAATTGGCCTGCGCCAATCAATGCCTTCCAACAGCATCGACAACTGCGCAGCCGTTAGCGATACGCTGCCGCGGGTTGCTTGTGGCCAGACGAAGCGCCCTTGTTCCAGCCGTTTGCAAAACAGACACAAGCCGTCGCCATCCCACCACAACAGCTTGATCCGGTCACCGCGTCGTCCGCGAAAGGCGAAGATCTGACCGGAGAACGGGTCGGCTTCCAGCTGTGTCTGCACCAGTGCCGCTAACCGTCGAAGCCACGACGCATGTCGGTGACGCCTGCGGCGATCCAGATACGGGTTCCAGCGGGCGGGGCAATCATCGCAATAGCTGCTGCAAGACGAATTGCAGCGACTGCGGATCGGGTGCGCCCGTGATACGCAGCTTGGCTTTTCCGACCTCAACTGCGATCTCGGAATGACACTCCGCCTGTGGCTGGAGGACTTGTGGCAGATCGATTGGCGCCTCAATCAACTGGACGGGCAAAAGCGTTGCGCTCTGGCTGACGGCGCCGAATAACCCTTGCTGATATTGATGCCGCCAGCGAAAAACCAGGTTGGCATTGACGTCATGTTCGCGAGCAATCAACGACACCGAAGCTCCCGGCTGGAAGGTGGCTTCGACGACTTGGCGTTTAAAGTCCAACGAAAAGTTGGGGCGACGACCGGCTCGACGGGCTGGGGCAACTGTATCCAAGACAGTGTCCACTAAAAAATGGTGTCCACTATCTTGGCTAATTTGGAGGGTCGTCAGGAGAGGGAGCTGGCCAGACGGTTACTGTGAAGGAGCTGGGCGGTGACCAGTACCTGAGTAAGTACGATACAGGGACGCTGGCCAAGCGGCTGAGCAATACGCCAGAGGCTGACGGTGACGGGCAGAAGTACCGCGGGCGTGGCCTGATTCAGGTGACGGGCCGCGACAACTATTTTGCGTGCAGCAAGGCGCTGTTCGGCGACGACCGACTGCTTCGAACCCCTGAGCTGCTGGAGCAGGCCGAGTGGGCGTGCAAGTCGGCGGCGTGGTTCTGGAACTCGCGGAACCTGGACGCACTGGCCGACTCAGGCTCGTTCGAGATGATCACTGGGCGCATCAACGGCGGGCTGAACGGTTATGCCGAGCGCCTGACCTCCTACAGCACCGCACTGAAGGTGCTGGCATGAACGCTCTCCTGCTGCGACTCCTCCCTTATATAGCTGCGGTGCTGCTGGTGCTTGGCGCGCTGTATGGTGCCTTCCATCACGACCTTTCGGTAAAGGATGCCGAATGGGCAAGTCCGGTGGAATGACCGTAACACCCTGGACGCCAAGGCGCTGGCTGCGAACGAATCCGCCGAGCGCGCCAGAGAACAAGCCCGTCAACTCTCCATCAACAAGGCGATCCAAGATGGTCAACACACGATCGATCAAGCCACGGCTGATGCTGCCGCTGCTCGCGCTTCTGCTGACAGCCTGCGCGGGGCAGCCGCCGCCCTTGCCGCTCGAATCGCAGCCAGTCAAGCCGGCGGCCATTCCTGCACTGCCGCCACAAGCGCGGCAGCTAGGGTCTGTTGACGTTTTGAAGCAGCGCTGTCGTCAGCATAGTGCTGGTACGGAGGCCAGTGAACACTCTGGAGCCATTGGCAAAAGCCGTGTTGGCAATACAAGCAAAATCCACTTGGCAGTCAATGCGCATGCCCTCCGGTCATTCGTAGATCACGCTTGTTGTAGATGGCCTTGTGCAGCAGAATTTCCCGCAGCTTCGACCAATGCTCATCACTGAGCAGTAATCGGGGCATTGCAAACTCGTATCGACGTTGGGTCAGAGCTTCAAAATTACAAGTTTGCTCTTATATATCAATTGCTTAGCGCGAAACGGCAACAGCCCCTAGCAGCCTGTCGGACTTTCCCCCTCGCCGGTAGAATTGCGCATCGCCCCTGGACCCTGACTGTATGAGCCGCTTTCGGCCGATAAACCGCGAAACCGACTACCTGCTCCCACCGTCGGTGCAAGACTGGCTGCCCGAGTCACATTTGGCGCGCTACGTGGTGGAGGTCGTGAAGGGCCTGGATCTGTCGAAGCTGGAGCGCGCCTATGCGGGCCGCGGCAGCCTTGCCTACCATCCGGCGATGCTGCTGTCGCTGCTGATCTACGGCTATGCCACAGGCGCGTATTCAAGCCGCAAGATCGAGCGAGCCAGCTATGACTCTCTGGCGTTCCGGTTTATCGCCTGCAACCAGCATCCGGATCACGACACCCTGGCCAGCTTCCGCCGCCGTCACGGCGAGCAATTCGCCGCGACCTTTGTGCAGGTGCTGCAAATCGCACGCGATAGCCAAGTCTCGCGTTTTGGCTCGGTCAGTCTGGACGGCACCAAGATCCACGCCAATGCCTCGCGGCACAGTGCCCTGTCCTATGGCCACACCGAAAAGATCGAGGCCCAGCTTATGGCCGAAGTCCAGGAGATGCTCGACCTGGCGGAAGCGGCCGACCAGAGCGACCTCCCCGCGGGGTCAGCCTGCCCGACGAGCTCAAGCGGCGCGAAGACCGTCTGGCCGCTATCGCAGAGGCCAAGGCCAAGATCGAAGCGCGGGCCAGGGAACGCTTCGAGCGGGAGCAGGCCGAGTATCAGGCCAAGCTGGCCAAGCGCGAGGCCAGTGGCAAGAAACCCGGCGGCAAGCCGCCGAAGCCGCCGCAGGTCGGCCCGCACGCGCACGAACAGATCAATCTGACCGACGAAGACTCGCGCATCATGAAGGTGGCCGGGGGCGGCTTCGAGCAGTGCTACAACGCCCAAGCGCTGGTCGATAGCAAATCCATGCTGGTCATGGCGCCGCATGTGACCCAGGCGGGCAACGACAAGGAACAGGTCGCGCCGATGCTGGCCAAGCTCTAGGCGCTCCCCGAGGGGCTGAACCAGCCGGGGCAATTGCTGGGCGATACCGGCTACTTCAGTGAAAAGAACGTCGAAATCTGTCAGGCCGCCAGGATCGAGCCACTGCTTGCCGTTGGCCGGGACGCCCACCATCGGCACTGGCGCGAGCGCGAGCCGGCAGCGCTGGAGGAGCCGGCCAGCCCGGTCGAGCACATGAAGCACCGACTCAAGACCAAGGCCGGGCGCGCGACCTATGCACTGCGCAAGCAGACGGTGGAGCCGGTATTCGGGATCACCAAGTCGGTGATGGGTTTCCGCCAGTTCCTGCTGCGCGGGCTGGCGAATGTCCAGAACGAATGGACCTTGGTGTGCCTGGCGTGGAACTTGAAACGCATGGCCGCGTTGCGCCCGCAATCCGTCCACTATGCGTGAACAGAGGCCAAATCCGCTCGATTTCAGGAAACACAGGGCAATTACCGGTTAAAACCGCCTAAATAGTGAGCAATTCGCTTCGCCTTTGCCATGCTCCGCCCATTCATTAATTCAAGTCCGAAAGGCTGCTAGGGCTACATGCTAAAGCGATTGACTAGATTGTTAAGATTTGCGGACAAGCGCGCCAGCTCTTCACTGGCCTCGGAGGTCTGCTGAACACCGGCGGTACTCTGTTCAGAAATGTCACTAACAGCAACCAGGTTCCGATCGACTTCTCGCGCCACCTGGGCTTGTTCTTCTGCTGCGCTGGCAATCACTAAATTCATTCCATTTATTTCCGTGATCCGCTCGGCAATCAAGGTCAGCGCCTGATCAGCTTCACTAGACATCGTTTGACTGCGTGCAGCAAACTCGCAGCTCTGCTGCACGTCACGAACACCCTCTTGCGTCACGCTCTGAATGGCAGAAATCATTCGTTCGATTTCTTGAGTAGAGGTCTGGGTGCGTTGTGCCAAATTGCGAACTTCGTCAGCGACTACCGCAAAACCACGACCTGCCTCACCAGCATGGGCGGCCTCAATCGCAGCATTGAGGGCAAGCAATTTGGTTTGCTCGGCAATGGCACGGATCACGTCCACTACAAGACCGATGTTCGATGCTTCCTCAGCCAGGCGGAAGACGGTTCTGGTGGTTTCATTAAGCTTGCTGCTGAGCTGATCGATAATCTCGCGGGTTAGCACAACCTGTTTGCGCCCCACGTCTGCCAGATCCATCGCTTCGTGTGATGTATTGGATGTGCGGTTGGCATTTTCTGCGACTTCATCCACTGCAGCGGACATTTCGGTTACTGCCGTGGCCGCCATTTGTATCTCATCATTTTGCCGGTGGATACCCTGAGCTGCGCTCTCGGTGATCGTCTGAAGTTCTTCAGCAGCAGCTGCCAATTGAGTCGCCGAGCCTTGAATATCCTGTAAGGTATTGCGAAGATTAGCCTGCATCGCCTGCACCGACCGCTGCACGTCGGTAACCTCATTGCGACCGCTCACTTGAATCGACTGGCTCAGATCGCCAAGAGCTACACGAGCCGCTGCATCCTTAAGGGTTGTCAAAGGATGGATGATGCTACGTATAAGCCTCATGGCGAAGACACTACCGCAAATTAGTATTCCCAAGAGCAGCAGCGCTAACATGGTGCGGGAAGAGTCATACAGGACAACGGAGGCGTCATAGACACGCTTTGATTCCTCCACTTGGATTTGGGTCAGATGGCTGAGCCCCTCCGAAAGCGGATCAATCAAAGGATACATTTCATTTTCGACAAAGGTGTCGAGTGCCGCTTTGTCACCACGTTCCAAAATGCCTTTCAAACGTTCAATAGGTTCTTGAGCCGCATCAACAAGCTTGGCCAGTGCGTCTACTGAACGTTGCTCCTCATCGATCATTTGGGTCTTTTGGTAGGCGGGCCATAGGGTGTCGATCTGCCGTTCGGCTTCTTTCACCTCATCCTCGGCTTGGGCGTAGGTCATGCGGCCGCTGCGCGCCTTGTGGCTGCTATCGACGATTTTCACTGCATACAGGTCGGCGATGGTTTTCAGGTCACGTAACGGAACGACTCGATCTAGATAGACCGTATTCAGGCTTGCCACCCCTCTCTGAAGAGCACTGAATCCCATCAACTCGATAGTTATGAAGCCGATAAACATAGCGCCGACTAGCATTAAAAGTCGGGTTCGAATAGTGAATTGCTGCATGAGTGTGATCCTATTCCGTAAGGCTGCTAGGTCTGTTGATGTTACAAGCTAACCCATTGATAAAAAGCCAACTCAAATTGTGATGTTCTCAAACCGAAACAAAACGAGTTTGCAATGCCCCGATTACTGCTCAGCGATGAGCTCTGGTCGAAGCTAGGGAGAC
>NZ_JQGJ02000020.1 GCF_000802155.2 Pseudomonas frederiksbergensis | reverse complement strand
GGTTACTTTCGCCAACACGCGCCTGAGCTACAGCGAGCTCGACGGCCGCGCCAATCGCCTGGCCCACCAGCTCATCGAACTGGGCGTCGGCCCGGAAGTGCGGGTGGGCGTGGCGATGCCGCGTTCCGAGCAGTTGCTGATCGCCTTGCTGGCAGTGCTCAAGGCGGGCGGCGCCTACGTGCCGCTGGACCCGGATTACCCGGCCGAACGCGTGGCCTACATGCTTGATGACAGTCGGGCGCGGGTGTTGTTGACCGAGCAGTCGGTGGCCTTGACGTTGACGGTTCCGGCCGAGACTGAAGTGCTGATGCTGGATCGGATCGAGTTGACCTCATATCCCTTCACCGCACCGGTCACAACGGTCACACCGGACAACCTCGCCTACGTCATCTACACCTCCGGCTCCACCGGCAAACCCAAGGGCGTGGCCATCGCCCACCGCAACGTCCTGGCATTGATCGACTGGTCCAAATCCGTCTACAGCCGCGACGATATCCAAGGCGTACTCGCCTCAACCTCGGTTTGCTTTGATCTGTCGGTGTGGGAGCTGTTCGTCACCCTGGCCAACGGCGGTTCGCTGATCATCGCCCGCAACGCCCTGGAACTGCCGCACCTGCCGGCCCGCGACCAGGTGCGCCTGATCAACACCGTGCCCTCGGCGATCGCCGCGTTGCAGCGCAATGGGGAGATTCCGCACAGCGTGCGCATCATCAACCTGGCCGGTGAGCCACTGAAGCAGAGCCTGGTGGATGCCCTTTACCCACAGGGAATCGAGCATGTCTATGACCTTTATGGTCCCTCCGAAGACACCACCTACTCAACCTGGACCCGCCGTACCCAAGGCGGCACGGCCAACATCGGCCGCCCACTCAAGCACACCGCCAGCTACCTCCTCGACGCCAACCTGCAACCGGTGCCCCAGGGCGTCTCGGCCGAGCTGTACCTGAGCGGCGCCGGCCTAACCCGGGGCTACCTCGGGCGAGCGGCGATGACCGCCGAGAAGTACGTGCCCAACCCGTTCTCCACCACGGGCGAGCGCCTGTACCGCACCGGCGACCTGTGCCGTTATCGCGCCGACGGCGTGCTCGAATACCAGGGTCGCATCGACCATCAGGTGAAGATCCGCGGCTTCCGCATCGAGCTGGGGGAGATCGAGGCGCGGCTGCTGCAACAGCCCGAGGTCAACGAAGTCGCCGTGCTCGCCCAGGAAGGGCCGGGCGGCCAGCAACTGGTGGCCTACGTGGTGACCTCGACGGACGCCGACACACTGCGCGATCCACTCAAGGCCCGACTCAAGGAGCATCTGCCGGACTACATGATCCCGGCCCACTGGCTGTTCCTCGACCAGTTGCCGCTGACCCCCAACGGCAAGCTTGATCGCAAGGCGTTGCCGGGCGTGGAGGCCGGGGTGACGCAAAACGGTTACGCGCCCCCCGCCAGCGAACTGGAGCAACGGATCGCCGACATCTGGCAGCAAGTGCTGGAAGTGGAGCAGGTTGGGCGCAACGATCATTTCTTCGAGCGCGGCGGTCACTCATTGCTGGCGACCCAGGCGATCTCCCGGCTGCGCAAACTCACGGGTAATCCGCTGAGCTTGCGTGACCTGTTCGATCATCCACGGCTCAGCGCACTGGCGGCGCTGATGAGCGAGACCGGTGACGCAACCGTGCGCGCAGGCGACTCCAGCAAGGTTCGGCTCAAGGCCCATGGGCCAAGGCAATCGGCACCGTTGTCTTTGGTGCAACGGCGGTTGTGGATCGCCGAGCAACTGTCCGGCGGTACTTCGGCGTATGGCATGCCCATGGCGCTGCGCCTGTGCGGCGAGTTGTCGGTCGAGCGGCTGATGAGCAGCTTTGCCGAAGTGACGCGCCGTCACGCCGTGCTGCGCACCGCGTATGTCCAGGACGACGAAGGCGATCCACTGGCGTTGATTGCCGACGAAGTCGAGCTGGATTTCCCGCTGGTCGATCTGTCCGAGCTTTCGCCCGGTGCACGGCAGGAACGCGTGGCCCAGGCGACGCTGGACAATGCCCGCATTCCGATCGACCTGGAACAGGCGCCGCTGCTGCGCGGGCGGATCCTGCGCCTGGGCCCGACCGAGCATGTGTTGTTGTACGCCATGCACCACATCATTTCCGATGGCTGGTCCATGGGGTTGTTGATCAACGAGCTGGTGCAGATCTACGAAGCCGCTTCACGGCATGAACCGATGCCGCTGGCGCCACTGGAGGTCCAATACCATGACTTCGCCCTGTGGCAGCAGGCGTTGGAAGACCAGGGCGTGCTGGCGCGCCAGGCCGACTATTGGAAGCAACGACTCGACGGTTACAACGGGCGTCTCGACTTGCCGCTGGACAATCCTCGTGGGCAGACGGCGTCGTATGAGGGCGATGCGTTGCAGTTCGAACTTCCTGTCGACCTCAGCGCAGCATTGCGGCGGCTGTCGAGCGAGGCCAGCGTCACGCTGTACAGCACGCTGCTGGCCTCGTTCCAAGTGTTGTTGCATCGCCACTGCGCTACGCAGGACCTGGTGGTGGGCGCTGACGTGGCCGGGCGTGAACAACCTGAGTTGGAGCGCTTGATCGGCTTTTTCGTCAATGTCCTGCCGCTGCGTTCGCGCTTCGATGCGGGCGTGACCTTCAGCCGATTCCTGGCCCAGGCCCAGGACGATCTGCTCGGCGCGCTGGAGCATCAGGACTTGCCGTTCGACCAGATCGTCGACGCCTGCGGCGTGCCTCGTCACAAGGGCATGAACCCGTTGCTCCAGGTGTTGTTCGTGATGAACAACGTGCCGGTGCGCACACGCTCCATGGCGGGCTTGAGCGTGGAGTTCCTGCCGGCGCTGCAGAACCATTCTAAATTCGACATGGCATTGTTCGTTGACGAAGAAGAAGGGCAATTGCGCGGTAATTGGCAATTCGCCACAGCCTTGTTCGGACATGAGCGCATCCAGTACCTGATCCGGGCCTGGACGACCCTGTTGGAACAGATCGTCGCTGATCAGGACATTCAATTGGGAGCTATCAGCATGCCAGTCGACAACGTGGCGACAGCCGCCGCGCCAACCAACGCCCCGGGGCCCAAGGCCGACAAACTGGGCAAGTTCCTCAAGCGCTCGGCAACCCCGGCCGCGCGGCCGCGTCCAGCGTTGGTGCGTGAATCGCTGGTGGCGGCGCCTCAGCGTTTCCCTCTGATGCTGGAGCCCGGCGAGCCGCACCTGGACGTCATCGAGTGGATCCGGCAGAACCGACCATCGATCGAGCAGAAACTGGCCGAACACGCCGGCATCCTGTTCCGTGGTTTCGCGCTGGATGGCATCCAGGGCTTCGAAGCGTTCGCCGAAGCGATCCAACCGGGGCTGTACGGCCAGTACGGCGACTTGCCGAAGAAGGAAGGGGGCAAGAACACCTACCGCTCCACCCCGTACCCGGAACGCAAGATGATCTTGTTCCACAACGAGAGCTCCCACCAGGACCGCTGGCCGCGCAAGCAGATGTTCTACTGCGAGCAGGCCGCGCCCGTCGGCGGCGCGACCCCGGTGGTGGACTGCCGCCTGATGTATGAAAAGCTGCCGGCGGACCTTCGCGAAAAGTTCGAGGACAAGGGGCTGCTGTACGTGCGCACCTTCACCGACAAGCTCGACGTGTCGTGGCAGCACTTCTTCAAGACCGAGGATCGCCTCGAAGTGGAGGCCCGTTGCCGGGCAGGCGGCATCCAGTGGCGCTGGCTCGACAACGACGAGTTGCAGACCCGCACGCCAGGGCCGGCGATCATCACGCACCCGATCACCGGGGAAAAATCCTTCTTCAACCAGGTACAACTGCATCACATCTACTGGCTGGAGCCGGACGTGCGCCAGGATTTGTTGTCGATGTACGGCCTGGAGCGCATGCCCCGGCACGTCTATTACGGCGACGGCACACCGATCGAAGACGAGGTGATGGCCCGTATCGGTGAGTTGTACGAAGCCTGCGCGGTGCGTTTCGACTGGCACAAAGGCGATGTGATCCTGCTGGACAACATGCTGGTGGCCCACGCCCGCGACCCGTTCGAAGGACCACGCAAGATCGTCGTCGCCATGGGCGATATGTACGACCACGCCAGCCTGCAACGGCCATCGACCGTTGGGCAATCCGCCCGGGGCGCATTCAATACCGAGGAAACCGGAGCATGAACGAGGTGATGATGGACACGCAGGAAGCGGGTTTCGCCCTGTCGCCCGAGCAGCAATGGGCGCTTGAGCAACTGTCGGGCACGACGACTCGTGGCGAGGCCTTGCGCTGGGTGAGCGTGGTCATCGATGGCGATCTTGATCCGCAGCGATTGCAGGACGCCTTCGACACACTGGCGGCGCAGCAGCCGATGTTGCTGGCGCGGCTGGTCAAGGTCGCCGGTTTCCACGGCCTGCGCCAGGTAGCCCATGCCGGGCGCTTTGCGCTGAAGATAAGCCCAAGCGAACAATCCGCTGAAGAAGTCCAGGCGCAGATCAACGAAATCCTCGGCCAGGCTTTTGTTATCGGCGAATCGGCCGGTGTCCAAGCCGTGCTTTATCGTTTGGCGCCACGGCAATGGCGACTGCTGCTGGGCATCGCCCGTTACAGTGCCGATGCGCCATCGATGAACTTGCTGCTTGGACAGGTACGCCAGGCTTACGCGGGCCAGGTGTCGGAAGACGAAGCACCAGGCGAGTTCGGCCAGTACCTGCAATGGCGCAGCGAAGTGGTGCTCGATGAAGATGCCGCCACCGCGCGGACCTATTGGCAGCAACATCTGCAAGGTTTGCAGGCGCAGATCGACACGCCATGGCTGGCGGCACGCCGCGCCGGCAGCGGGACCGCCGATGCGCGTGTGTCGTTGGCGTTGGAACCGGCCCGGCGCGATGCTTTGCAGCGCTTGGCCGACGAGCTGGGGCAACCGCTGACGACCCTATTGCAAGGTGCGTGGTGGCTGCTGTTGGGGCGCTTGAGCGGCTCCGACCAGGCATTGGTGGGCGTTCGTCATGACAGCCGCAGCGACTACGATTACTTCGCCCATGCCATCGGCATGTTCGAGAAAACCCTGCCGCTTTGCATACCATTACCGGCCAGCGCGCCGTTCAGTGAGTGGCTGGAAGAGTTGGCGATGCGGCTCGAAGCCCATCGCACCTGGCAGGAATACTGGACGCCGGAACTGGCGCCGGACGCGGCGCATCCCGCCTATGGTTTCGCGGTCGCTGCGGCAAGTTTCGTCCACGGCGACAACAGCCTGGAGTGGACGGGATCGTCGCCTGTGCAGGCTGATCCGCTTGAGCTGCTGCTGCAGGTTCAATTGGACGATGCCCAGCGGCTTGCCGCGATCGACCTGCAATATGCCGACGCTCGTTATTCGCAAGCCGCCGCCACCGCTGTGCTGGAACAATACGACGTGCTGCTGGCCTCGATCCTGGCGGCCGCGCAGACGCCGCTGGCGCAGCTCAACCTACTGGGGCGCAACGAGGAATCACGCCTGCGCGCGATCAACCCGCCGATGCAGGCGCTGGCCGATAACCGCTATCTTCCCCGGCGCATTGCCGACCTGGCGCTCCATGCGCCGGACACCATCGCGCTGACCGACGCCCATCAGTCCTGGAGCTACGGTCAGCTAAACGCACAGATCGAACGCGTGGCCCTCGGCCTCCAGGACCAAGGCCTGGGCGAGGGTTCGATCGTTGCCCTGGCCTTGCCGCGCTCGGCGGAGCTGGTGGTCGCCATGCTGGCGAGCTGGCGCATCGGTGCGGCGTATCTGCCACTGGACACCCAATGGCCCCAGGCTCGCCAGGCATTGATGGTGGAACAAGCGGGCGCCGCGTTAGTGCTCACCGGCGCGGCGCACCTGCCGGCTTGGCAGGACCAGTCGCACAAGGCGCTGGCATTGGACGGACTCAGCCCAGCGAACGCGACGTTGCCGGCACTGGCGACCAAGGGCAACGACATCGCCTATGTGTTGTTCACGTCCGGCTCCACCGGTGCGCCCAAAGGCGTGGTGATCGAGCATCGGCAGTTGCTCAATTACACCGCCCAGGCCAGCCAGGCCTTGGCGCTGGATCAATGCAAACACTTGGCCTTCAGCTCCACCGTGGCGGCGGACCTGGGCAACACGGCGTTGTTTGGCGCGCTGTTCAATGGCGCAACGCTGCATGTCGCCAGTGACGAGCAGATGCAGGACGGCGCGCTGTTTGCCACGTTCATCCGGCAGCATTAAATCGATTGCCTGAAGATCGTGCCGTCGCACCTCGCGGCGTTGCTTGACAGCGAGCAGGCGGCATTGCCGCGCACCCTGGTGCTCGGCGGCGAGCCGATTGCGCCGACGTTGATCGAACGCATCGCCCGGTTGCGCAGCGATTGCCAGGTGTTCAACCACTATGGGCCGACGGAAGCCACGGTCGGGGTGATGATTCATCCGGTGTCGCTGGAGGGCGCTGCCGAGGACTGTTCGGCGTTGACCCAGGTGCTGGGCAACAATCAGGCCTACATCCTCGATGCTGAGCGGCGGCTGGTGCCGGTGGGCGTGCTGGGCGAGTTGTACCTGGGCGGCGCGCAACTGTGCCGGGGCTATCTGAATGCCGAGGCCGACGGACAGATGTTCATCCAGAGTCCGTTCGATCCTGCGCAGCGCCTGTACCGCACCGGCGACCTGGCGCGTTACCGCCCGGAAGGCGGGGTTCAGTTGCACGGGCGGCGCGACCAGCAGGTCAAGGTGCGCGGGTTCCGTATCGAACTGGCGGAGATCGAGGCCGAGTTGCTGGGCGTGCCGCAGGTGGCCGAAGCGCTGGTGTTGCCGGGCGAGCAGGGCTTGCAGGCCTTTATCGTGGCACCGCAAGGCTTGCCTTCTGATGTGCTGAACGCCGCGCGGGCACAACTGAACGCACGCTTGCCCAGCGTGATGGTGCCGCAGCATTGGCACCTGATCGAACGCTTCCCACGGCTGGCCAACGGCAAGATCGATCGCCAGGCGTTGCAGCAGTTGGCGGCCGCAACGGGCGATGAAGAGGGCGTCGCACCCCGTGATGGACTCGAACAATTGCTCGCTGCGCGCATGGCGCAGTTGCTTGGCCTTGAGCGACTGGGCATCGATCGCGACTTCTTTGCTGCCGGCGGTCATTCGCTGCTGGTGATCAAGCTGGTGGCCGGCATTCGCAAGCTGTTGCAGTGCGACATCCATCCGGGATTGGTCTTCGATCATCCGACCGTGGCGTCGCTGGCGACGGCCTTGCGGGCCCACGAGAACAGCCCCGGGCAACTGGAGAAGATCGCCCAGGCACGCCTGCGCATGGAGGCGATGAGCCCAGAGGAAAAGGCTCGGCTGACCGAACAGGCTCGGCAACTGCAAGCCGCCAAGGCCGCGCAAGGTAGTTGACAGGGCATGAACAAAAGGCCGACGCCTTCAAGCGTCGGCTTTTTTTTATATTTTTCGCGAATGATAAATAAACTCATTCCGGTTTCTTCCACGTGCTGCGTCTTACTAAGGTATGCGGCCAATCGGCTCGGGCAGGGCAGCCCAGGCGCCGGTTGTGTCCAGGAAAAAATTTCGCTGTCGTCCAGGCGGATGACTGTCCCGGGGAGGGGGCGGTCAGCAGTTGCACCGTGCTGGCGAACGGCAGGCCATTCGGCCCCCATGGACTTTTCACTTCTACCAATAATAGAGAGCACGATGTCGGCAATTCATGAGTTGAAACCGTTGTTCAAGGCACTGGTCATGTCCCGCGGCCTGCGTTCGCGCCGGGTGTTGACGGGCCTGGGTCTGGTCTGTGTGTTGCCGCTGAGCACCCAGGTGATGGCGCAAGACGTCAACATCAACATCCCTGCGCAACCGCTGCCGCAGGCGCTGCAAGCGTTCGGCCAGCAGACCAACCAGCAAGTGATCTACAACGCCGACGAATTGGCCGGCCTGAAAAGCAATCGCGTCAGCGGCAAGATGAGCCCGCAGGCGGCCATCACCGAACTGCTCAAGGGCACGGGCGTGCGCCACAGCCTCGAGGGCAACACCTTGATGTTGGTGAAGGGCTCTGCCGCAGGCCTGGAACTGGGCGCAACGACCATCAACGCCGAACAGCTGGCTGCGACGACCGAAGGCAGCAACTCATACACCAGCAATGCCGTGACGATCGGCAAGGGCACCCACACCCTCAAGGAAATTCCCCAGTCGGTCACGGTGATGACGCGCAAGCAGATGGATGACCAGAACCTGGTCAGCCTCAAGGATGCCGTCAACCAGACCACCGGCATCGTCGGCCTGCAGGGCGTCGGCCAGGGCATGATTCTGTCGTCGCGCGGTTTCCAGATCGATGACTGGCAGTACGACGGTGTGCCGATCCCGCGTAACACCTACTCGCTGGGCAACTGGGCGACCCAGGACCTGATCTTCTTCGACCGCCTGGAAATCCTCCGTGGCGCGTCCGGCCTGCTGCAAGGCACCGGCAGCCCCGGTGGCGCTGTCAACCTGGTGCGCAAGCGTGGCCAGAATGCACCGACCGTGACCCTGACCGGCAAGGCCGGGTCCTGGGATCACTACGGCCTGCAATTGGACGCTGGCGGCCCGCTGAACGACGCCGGCAACATCCGTGGCCGTATCGTCGCCGATGAAGACCAGAGCAATTCCTTTGTCGATCACGCGTGGACCAAGACCCACTCGTTGTACGGCTCGCTGGACATCGACCTGAGTGAAGACACCACCCTGGGCTTCGCGGCCAGCCAGTCCAATGGCGAATCGCGCGGCAACATCCGCGGCTTGCCACGCTACGCCGATGGCTCGATGCCGGACGTGTCGCGCTCCACCTACACCGGCGCGCGCTGGAACCGTTCCGATATCGATGTCACCACCCTGTACACCGACTTGGAGCATCGCTTCAACGAGGACTGGGCATTCAAGGTCGGCGCCGTGCACATGACCGAGGACAACCAGGCGAAAAACCAGCGCACCCAAAGCCCGGGCGGCCTGCTGCCCGATGGCAGCCGTGTGCAATATGCCGACTTCGTCACCGACTTCCAGTCCACCAAAGTGGGCCTGGACATGAACCTGGTCGGCAAATTCGAAGCCCTGTCGATGGAACAGGAGGTCATGCTCGGCGGTAACTACTCCCAGCTGGAGACGGATGACAAATACGCCCGCACGTTCAACAACAGCAGCGACTTCATTTTCGACCTTGATAACAACCGTCCCGACATCAGCTATGAAGGCTTGATCAATAGCCCGGGTGGCATGGGCACCCTCAGCAAATACGACGTCCGCCAGAAAGGCGTGTACGGCACCTGGCGCGTCAAGCCGGTGGACGACTTGACGCTGATCCTCGGCTCGCGGGTCAGCTGGTACGACTTCAGCTACAAGTCCAAGACCGAAAGGGCAACCGGTATCACGCCCAACACCCCAAGCACCTCAACCGAAACCGGCGTGGTCACGCCCTATGCCGGCATCGTCTATGACCTGAGCCGCGAATGGGCGGTCTACGCCAGCTACACCGACGTCTTCCAGCCGCAGACCAACGTCGATCCCGACGGTTCGGTACTCAAGCCCATCGTCGGCAAGAACTATGAGGTCGGCCTCAAGGGTGAGTTGATGGACGGGCGGGTCAACACGTCCTTGGCGGTCTTCCGCTACGACCATGAGAACCGTGCCGTCAACATCCCCAGCTGCGTTGGGTTGAACTGTTCCGAGGCGGCGGGGAAAGTGCGCAGCCAGGGCATCGAGGCCGAGATCAGCGGTGAGGTGATCGATAACCTGCAGCTGTTCGCGGGCTATACCTACAACACCACCAAATACCTCGAAGATCCGAACAATGAAGGCAGCATCTTCAGTACCTGGACGCCGAAACACATGCTGCGCGTCTGGGGCAACTACCAGTTCACCGGCGACTGGAACCGCGCCAGCGCCGGCCTGGGCTTCACCACCCAAAGCCATACGCAGGTCTACGATCTCAACTATGACGTACCGGGCTACACCGTATGGAATGCCCGTGTCGGCTACCAGCTGACGCCGGAGATCGGGTTGGCGGTCAATGCCAACAACCTGTTCGACAAGACCTACATCACCCCGGCCTACAACCAGCTCAATGGCAACAACAACTTTGGCGATCCACGTAATCTGATGTTCACCGTGAAGTACACGCCGCAGTTCTGATTTCCTGCAAAGACAGAAAAACCGACCCGCCTTGTGCGGATCGGTTTTTTTATGCGGTCAATCTGGCTGAAAACACAAAACCGTGGCGAGGGAGCAAGCTCCCTCGCGACGGGAAAGAGTGTTCCTACAAAAAATGTGGCGAGCCGGAAATTTCTGACGAGTCGTGTCGATTGGTGGTTCGCAAGCGCTGGGGATAGGCTTTGTCCGTCGCTACAAAATCAGCGACCGGGTTTGGTCGCCCAGGGTTAGAATGGCGCACTCTCAGCCGCGCGAGTGGCTGTCTGCCTTATGGCTGACTGTGCGTGGGAGGGCTTCGGCCCTGCCGGGTTCCATTCCCTGGTCGACCAACCTGCGTACAGTTCGCCACCCCTCTGCTTGGTCGCAGAAAATGGTGAACTCCACTTTTGAATGGAGCTGCACGTCATGGTCAAGATCACCCCCAATCCCCCCGGAAAAGCCGAAACCTATCCTCATACACACGCTTCGACTCGGCAGAGCAACGCGAGGCAGCCGACCGGGCATTGAATATTCATTTGTCTCCAGATGCGGCCGTCAAGCCCGATACCTTGGAAGGCCATGTCTTTACCGTAGTCAAGGGCCTCAGCACCGAATCCATACTGACCACTCTCAGCGAAACCCTAGCTTCCGCCAATGCCATGGCCAACGACCTGGCCTTCGATCTGGAAGGCTCGCGACGGCACGTGGCGTTGGGGCTTCAGCAATTGATCGAGCTAGGAACACTTCTGGCTAATCGAGCACTGGATGACATCGAGCTGCCCCAGCCTCCACGCTAGCCGCAGCTCCCTCGCCACGGTTTCTTTTTTGCTTAAGAGAGCTTTTCTACCGTACTGGCCAGAAAAGCCTCGACCAGTTCCCCAAGCAATCCCTCATCAAAGATCATGCCCCGATGGCGCAACGGCGAATGCACCGAGCATTGCAGCTCGCCCGTCAGGCTGTGTTCCATCAGCAGGGCTTCGCAGAATGCCAATTCATCGGCGGTTTTCTCCGCTTGTGTCCACCAGCAACTGGGCCGTACCCGAACCGGCTTGAAGCTGAACCCCTCGAAGGCCTCCAGCAATCGATCGTGCACGGAGAACGCCTGGGCATTCATGACCTCTTCCTTGACGCTCTGCACGATCGACAGCAAGTCGCCTCGCTCAGGCTCGATCTGGCCGGCCGCCCATTCATGGAATGCCTTGACTGAACTGCCAGGATGTTCCCGTCGATAAGCCGCCGTGCGCTCCGTCAGTGACGGGAACAGCAGGTCAAGATACTCAATGGCTTCAAGCAGATCCTGGGAGGCAGCATCGTCTTTTGCGCCACCCGCCAAATACCGATGGCGCGGCAATCCTGAGGGATACAAATGTTCCGGGATGGTGCTGTCCACCAACCCGAGAAAACCAACGGTGTGCCCCTGGCTTTCCAGCATCGCCGCGATGTCGAACGCGATCGTCCCGCCCAGGGACCAGCCCATCAAGTGATAGGGGCCTTGCGGTTGGGCGCTGACGATTTCCTTGCTGTAGTCGGCAATCATCTGCTGCCAGGCCTCGGGCCCTGCATGGGGTTCGCTGAAGCCGCGGTGCATGATGCCAACGGTGCGCGCCTGGTTTTGCAGTTTGCGCGCCAGCGGTTGGTAGCAGAACACGATGCCGCCGCTGGGGTGCAGGCAGAACAACTGCGGTGCGCTCGCGGGCGCGTTGTTCAGGGCGACGAGGCATTGCGTCTGCTCGCGGTGTTTTTGCGAAATGAACAGCGCCAGCTCGGCGATGCTCGGGTTGGCCAGTAATTCCTGCAGGCGCACGGTGATGTTCAGGGTCGCCTTGAGCTTGGCGATCAGTTCGATCGCCAGGATCGAATGCCCACCCAGCTCAAAGAAACTGTCGCTGATACCCACGCGCTCGACCTTAAGGGACTGCTGCCAGAGTTGCGCCAAGGCTTCTTCCAACTGCGTGCGGGGCGCCACGTACTTCGAATGCCGGAGGGTGGCGTCGGGTTCGGGCAAGGCCTTACGGTCGAGCTTGCCGTTGGCATTGAGCGGCAGGTGGTCGATGAACAACAGATGACTGGGCACCATGTAGTCCGGCAATTGCGCCTTGAGCGCAGTCAGCAGGTCTTCGCGCAGCTCGGCACTGGCCGGTTGCGTCGGGATGACGTAGGCGATCAGTTGCAGGCCGCCCGGGCCGTCGTGGGTCAGCACCACACCCTCGCGCACGCCCGGCAGCGTTTGCAGGCGCGCCTGGATCTCGCCCAGTTCAATCCGGAAACCGCGGATCTTGACCTGGTGATCCAGGCGCCCGATGTACTCGATGCTGCCGTCGCTGAGGTAGCGGGCCAGGTCCCCGGTGCGGTACAGGCGTCGACCCGGCAGCGGGTCGAACGGGTCGGGAATGAAACGGCTGGCGGTGAGGTCGGCACGCTGGTGATAACCACGGGCCAGGCCGGCGCGACCGATATACAGCTCACCGATGCACCCCTTGGGCACCGGGTTCAGGTGCGCGTCGAGCAGATACCAGGACAAGTCGACGATGGGCTCGCCGATGGGGCTGGCGGCCTGGCTATGCAAATCCTGCATCGACAGTGGCCGCCAAGTGACATGGACGGTGGTTTCGGTGATGCCATACATGTTGATCAATTGCGGTGACTGGTCCCCGAAACGTTCGAACCAAGGGCGCAGGCTCTGCACATCGATCGCTTCACCGCCAAAAATGACCTGGCGCAATTGATGGATGAGAGGCTGTCGAGGTTCGCAGGCCACTTGCAGCAATGACTTGAACGCCGACGGCGTCTGGTTGAGCACCGTGACCTTTTCCTGGCAGAGCAGGGCATGGAAATCCTCGGGCGAACGGCTGACGGCGTGGGGCACGATGACCAGTCGACCACCGTGCAGCAGGGCACCGAAGATCTCCCAAACGGAAAAGTCGAAGGCGTAGGAATGAAACAGGCACCACACGTCCCGGTGGTCAAAACCGAACCACTGCTCGGTAGCACGGAACAGGCGAATGACGTTGTGGTGCGCGAGCAATGCGCCCTTGGGTTTGCCGGTCGAACCGGAGGTGTAGATCACGTACGCCAGGTTGTCCGGATCCATGGGCACAGCGGGATTGTGCTCAGGCCAGGCGTGATCGGCATCGCTCGGTTCCAGCAGCAGGCAGTCGATGCCAGCCGGCAACGCCAGTGACTCAAGCAGATGGGCCTGGGTCAGGATCTGCCTGACGCCGCTGTCCTGGATCATGTAGGCCAGTCGGTCGGCCGGGTAGGCCGGGTCCAGCGGTACGTAGGCGCCGCCGGCCTTGAGAATCGCCAGCAGGCCGATGATCATCTGCGGCGTCCGCTCGACGGCGATGCCCACCCGCACGTCGGGACCAACGCCTTGCTCGATCAAGCGATGGGCCAGTCGATTGGCGTGTCGGTTGAGCTCGGCATAGCTCAGATGCTGCCCTTCGAATGTCAGGGCTATCGCCTCGCCTGTGTGGGCGGCATGGGCTTCGATCATTCGGTGCAGGCATTCTTCGCTGCACAGTTGGGTGGGTTGGCGGTTCCAGTCGTTGAGGGTCAACCGGCGTTCATCGGCGCTCAACAATTGCAGCTCGCCAACAGCGCAGTCGGGCGCCTCGATCAGGCCCCGCAACAGGTTCTGCCAATGCTCGGCCATGCGCTCGATGGTGGTCGTGCGGTACAGGTCACGGCTGTACTCGAACGTCGCGAGTATTTGCTGTTGTGAATAGTCGACATCCAGCGACAGATCGAACTTGGCCTGGCCTTCACCGGTGTCGAGGAACTCCAGGGTAAGTTGATCCGGGCTTGGCAGCGACGCCGCCTGTGACCCGGTGCGCCAGTTGAACAGGACTTGGAACAACGGGTTGGCACCCAATCGATCGAGGATCAATTCCAGCGGGTAATCGGCATGCTCCAGCGCGGCGAGGGATTGCCCGCGCAGCGCCCGAAGAAAGTCCAACCCGCTGCGAGTCGAGTCGATTCGCGCCCGGTACACCTGGCTGTTGACGAAAAAACCCACCAGGTCCTGGCTTTCATGGCTGTTGCGGTTGGCGTTGGGGACGCCGACGGTGAAATCGTCCTGGCGGCTGTAGCGGGCCAGCAGCAGTTGCCAGGCGCCCAGCGCCACCACGAACGGCGCCAGCCCCTGGCCTTGGCAAAAATTCTCCAGCGCTTGCGCCAACGACGGGGCCAGCGATACGTGTACGCGACCGGCGCTGTGTTGTTGGGTTGCACTGCGCGAGAAGTCCTGGGGCAATTCCAGGGCGGGCAAATCATGGCCCAGGTACTCGCCCCAGTATTCGCCACTGCGTCGGCAGGCAGCGCTTTGCAGATAGTCGCCGCGCTGGTGGGTTGCGTAGTCGGCATATTGCATTGGCAACGGTGGCAGCGCAGACCGATCACCCAGCAGAGCCCGGCCGTACGCCTGGGTCATGTCCTGCATCAGGATCGTGTTGGACCAGGCATCGGAAACGATGTGATGCATATTGAGCAGCAATACATGTTCGGCACGGCTCAAACTGAGCAAGGTAGCCCGCATCAGCGGCGCCTGGGTGAGATCGAACGGTTGCCGGGCGTGTTGCTCGATGTGCCGGGAAAGCGCCGGCTGGTCGAGCCCGGTGAGGTCTTCGCGATGTAGGATCAGGCGAGCGCTGCGCTCGACCACCTGGGTGGCGGCGCCGTCGATTTCAATGAACGCGGTGCGCAGGATGTCGTGTCGGTCGATCACGCGATTCAGCGCGTCTTCCAGGGCATCGGCATTCAGCTCGCCGGTCAGGCGCAACGCCCGGGGCAGGTTGTAGGCCGAGCGGGTCGGATCTCGCTGTTGTTCCAGCCACAGGCGTTGCTGGGCGAAAGACAGCGGCGCGCGATCCAGCCTGCGGCGACTGGCCCGGGCGTGCAGGCCGTCGGTGGCCTCATCGAGCAGCAGCGCCAGCAGATCATCATCTAGCAGTTCGTTCATGGTGTTCTCGCGGTAAACGGCATTGGCGTCGGGCAGGTTCAGGCGAAGGCTGCCGGGACCTTTTCACTGACCACCCGACCGGCCTGCATCCGCACCAGTTGATCAGCGATGTCGAAGTAACGGTCGTCGTGGGAAATGACGATGATGGTTTTGCCCAGGGCCTTCAGCTCCGGCAGCAGCTCGGTGTAGAACACCCGCCGGAACACCGGGTCCTGGTCGGCGGCCCATTCGTCAAAGACCAGAACCGGGCGTTCTTCCAGCCAGGCGTTGAGCAGGGCCAGGCGCTTGCGCTGGCCGGTGGAGAGATCGGTAGTGCTGAAGGCCCCATCGCGAATGCTGACCTTGTGGGCGATCTCCAGGCGATCGAGGTAGCGGTTGGCGTCCCCGGGCACCTGCTGGTCGCCCTGCACCAACTCATCGAACAGGTAATAGTCGGCGAAGATTGTGGTGAACAGCTGGCGATAATCGTCACGGCCCGCCGCCGATACCGGCTCGCCATCCAGGAAAATTTCGCCGCCCTGGGGTGCATAGAGGCCCAGCAGCAGTTTGATCAACGTGGTCTTGCCGCCGCCGTTCTCGCCGACGATGAACACGATCTCGCCCTGGGCGATGGACAGGTTGACCGGTCCGAGGGCGAAGGCCTGGCTGCCGTCCACCGCAGGGAAGGCGTAGTGCACGTCACGCAATTCAAGCCGTTGGATCGTCGGCTTCGGGGCGTTCTTATCGTTGAGCAGCAGGTGCGGCTCAGGGGAGGAAAACTGCTCGGACAGTTCGGCAATGCGTTTGAACGCGATGTTGGCGCGGCTGATCACCGGCAAGGTCATCACCAGGTACTCCAGCGGTCCCTTCATGTACAACAACACCAGCACGAAACCGCTGAGCACCGCTTTGTCGGTGCCCAGCCATAGCGATTGCAAGGCCAGGACCAGGCCGATGACCACGAAAAACAGCATCGAGCCGAAGGTCTTCGCGACCACGAAGGTGTTGACCGCGCGGATGTTGGTGTCGCAGATCTGCTCGGCGGTGGCTTCGATGCGCTGGCTGAACATGCGCTGGCGGCGTGGGCGGTGGATGCGCAGCTCCTTGGCACCGGCGGCTATTGCGCTGTAGTGCTTCTGCAGGGCGTCTTCAGCCTCGCGGGCCGCTTCGAAGCCACGAATGCCACGGGCCCGCGCCACGTATTGGATAACCGTGCCGATCACCAGCGCCACCAGCAGCAGCGCAAACATCGGCAGCGACAGGTAGGCCAGGTAGCCCAGGCAACCGAGGGTGACGGTAAAGGCGATCGCCAGTGGCGCGAAGGAAAACGCGAAGTTGCTGACCATGTTGACGTCGTGGGTCAGGATCGGAATGAGCCGATGACTGCGGAAACGCTCGATCTGTTCGATGGGCGCCAGCAAGACTTTCTGGCCGAGGGATTTGCGCAGGCTGGCGATGATGTTCTGCCCAACGTGGTTGGTGCCGATGTCCGACAGGATCGAAGTCAGCAGCGCCGCCACGCACAAGCCGGCGAAGGTCGCCAACACCTGGGGCGTCGGCCCGGCTTCGGCGTTCAGCGCATCGTTGATGGTTGCCAGCAGGGCGGTGATGCTCAGGCCACCCAGCATGCCGAGCAGGATGGAGCCTGCGACAATCAGCCGGAAGGGTTTGAGCAGGATGAACAGTTCACTGATCACCCCGCGGGTTGGTTGGCTCATGGAGGTTTCCCTGCTTGAAGAAAAAGGCGAAGACCATCGCGGGCATTCACCGCATGGGCTGAAGGACAGCGGCACGCCGGTTGGGGCGCGCCCATCTATGGAACGATTGGAGGGGAAGGGGATTTAACGAGGCACCAACCTCGCCACAAAAAGCGGCTCTTCAGTGGTCAGGTTGATCTACATATCCCGAGCGACCCGGAACCCCAGCCAGTCACCGCGGGCATCGGAAAAAACGGCATTGCGGTTGCCCGAACGGGAAAACACCGGCGCTTCGCCCCAGTCGTTGCCACGGATACGCCGCACCTTGCAGTTGCCTGCCAGCGCGGCGCTGCCGTCGATCGGCGCATCGGTGTAGTTTTCGTTAAAACAATCGGCGGTCCATTCGTAGACGTTGCCGTGCATGTCGTACACGCCAAAGGCGTTGGGCGCGAAGCTGCCGGCCGGGGCGGTGAAGTTGTAGCCATCGGCGGCGCCGTAGGTGTTGGCGTGCTGGGCGATGCTGTAGTCCTTGCCTTCGTCGAACGGGAAAGGGAACGGGCCGCTGCTGCCGCCGCGCGCGGCGTATTCGCGCAAGGATTCGCTGACCAACCGGTACGGCTTGCCGGTCTTTTTCGACAACCATGCCACGTAGGCATTGGCTTCTTCGAAATCCATGCACACCGCCGGGTGCCGGTCGGTGTATTGCTTGCGTGGGTCGCTGCCCTGGTACTCCGGAACCCCGGCCTGGCACGCGCGTCCGGGGCGCTTGTCGCCGTCGGGCATCACGTAGCCGGTATCGCGCAGGTAGGCGAACCATTCGCCCTTGAGCACCTGGAAGCGGCTGATCGCCAACGGCTTGGCAAACGTCACCGGGTGCATAGGGCCCTCGTCAGGCTCGCGGCCGACTTCGTCCTCGGGCGTGCCCATCTGGAAGGTGCCGGTGGGCAGCACGACCATTTCCGGGCAGTCCTTGCAGTCGCGGAACACCTGGCCCGGCTGCGACGCCTGGGCGTTGGAGGGCAACAGGGCAGTGAGGGCCAACGCCGGAATTGTCTTCAATAAAAAACGGTTCATCGATTGCTCTCGATCAGTTATCAAAGTGTTTTGCCCAGCAGCGCCATGAAGCGGTCGATCTCGGCTTCGGTGTTGAGCAGCCCTGGCGCGGTGCGGACCACCGGTCCGGCATCGCGATGCACGGCATCGGCGACCACGCGGTTTTGCATCAGGTAGGCGGCGATCTCATCGCTCTTGCGATCCTTGACCCGGAAGAAGGTAAAACCGGCCGACAGTTCGGGGCTCAGCGGCGTCACCAGCTCGATCTGCGGCAGCGCGAGCAGGCGTTTCTTCAGGTAAGTGTTAAGCGCGTGAATGCGCGCCTGGACCTCGGCCTTGCCCAATTGCAGGTGCAGCTTGAACGCTTCGTCCGCCGCCCAGCGATGCTCGAAGGCGTGGTAGCCGCCCGGGGTCATGGTGGTGGAAAACGTCGTGGCTTCGGAGAAGGTCGGGATGATCGGCGTGACGTACTTGACCTCTTCGCTGCGGCTGCACACCACGCCGGTGCCGCGTGGGCCGAACATCCATTTGTGGGTGCCGGCGATGAAGAAATCGCAATTCATCGCCGGGAAACTCAGGTCTTCAACGCCGAAACCGTGCACGCCATCCACGACGTAAACGATGCGCTGTTCATCGCTGCGGCCCTGGTTGTGCTTGTCCACCAGGGCGCCGATCTTGCCGATGGGCAGCTTCACGCCGCTGCCCGAATGCACCCAGGTCATGCCCAATACGCGGGTTTTTGGGCGGATATTGCGCTCGATGGCCGTGAGTATCTGAGCCTCGGTGGCTTCGTGGGCGTTCTCGAACAGCTTGATCTTGCGTACCCGTGTTCCGTCCCGTTGCTTGCGCAGGTCGAGGATGGTGTGGGTGGCGTAATGTTCGTGGACGGTGGTGAGTATTTCCTGGTCGGGTCGCACATGGACGCCGCTATAGATCATCGCCAGCCCTTCGGTGGTGCTGCCGGTGAGGGCGATCTGCTTCGGGTTCGCTTGCAGGTAACGACCGGCCCAGGTCCGCACGTTTTCTTCGCGCTCTTCGGTGACGCCCAGGTCCCAGTCCATCAGCAGCCCGGGGTTTTTATCCAGGGCGGCGCGGTGCCGTTCGATGGCCTCGCGCACCGGGCGCGGGTGGGTGGTGACCAGGAAGTTGGAGAAGTGCAGGTAGTCCGGGTCCTGGTTGAACAGCGAGCGCAGTTGCGCCCATTTGTCCCGGGACAGCGGTGGCAGTGGGTCGGCAGCGGCAGAGCAGGGCAGGCTCGCGGCCAATGGCAGGCCGGCGGCAAGGATCCCGGCTTGCTTGAGGAAGGCGCGGCGCTCGTTCATGGCTGGACGGCCTTGTGCGTCGAGGCGATGGCCGGGCTTGCGGCTTTCTGCGCCTGATCCCAGACCCGCAGGAAATTGCCGCCCCACAGCTTGGCGATGTCGGCCTCGGAGTAACCACGGGTCAGCAGCTCGGCGGTGACGTTGCGGATGTCGCCGACGTTCTCCCAGCCTTTGACGCCGCCGCCTTCGTTGAAGTCCGAACTGATGCCGACGTGGTCGATGCCGATCTTGCGCACGGCGTAGTCGATGGCATCGCCCAGATCCTTGAGGCTGGCCTTGGGTTCTTCCTCGAGAATGCCGTAGAGCTGGCCGGCGTATTCGCCGAATTTCTGCTCCGGCCACGCGGCAATGATCGGGTCGCCCGGCATCAGCGCCATCGCCAGGTTGGGCAGCGGCGGCAGGTCGAAGCGCTCGCGCAGGACGTTGAGCTTGTCCTGGGTCTTTTGCGTCAGCGGGCGCAGGTACTGGGAGAACCCAACGATTTGCACCACGCCGCCGCTGGCCTTGATCAGTTGCATTTCCTTGTCGCTGAGGTTGCGTGGGATATCCACCATCGCCCGTGGCGCGGAATGGGAGGCCACCAAGGGCGTGCGGCTCAGTTGCGCGACTTGTTCCAGGGCCTGGGTCGACATCTGCGACACATCGATGATCACGCCCAGGTCGTTCAGGCGCTTCACCGCTTGCTTGCCGATGTCCGACAGGCCGCCGAGGGCGTCGGGCGAGTCGTTGAAGAACGGCAGCGGTCGCGAGGAGTCGGCCCAGTCGTTGTTGCCGATGTAGCTGAAGCCGAACATGCGCATGCCCCGCGCCGTCCACAGGTCCAGCAGGCTCAGGTCGTGACCGAGGGGATAGGCGTTGAGCATGCTGATGAAAATTGCGAACTTGCCTTCGCCGTGCAGGCGACGGAAATCATCTGGGGTGTAGGCGATGGCGACCTGGTTGGGAAAGTCGCGGACCAGGCCGGTGATGATCTTGTAGCGCACCTCCTGCTGGTTGCGCGCTTCCTCGACGAAGCCTGCGGTGGGCTTGTGCGGCGCGTTGGGGCCGTTCCACAGTTCGGGCCAGCCGAAGATCGTCAGCGCGGCGCCGGAGAGGTGGCCGCGATTGGCTTTCACCAGGTCGAACTGGCCCTTGCCGTCCTTGTCGGCTTCGTTGCCGGCGGTGCCGAAGTCCAGCGGCACGGTGATGTGGCTGTCGAAGGACAACAGCCGTTCGTGCAATTGCCGAGCTTGCTCCATGACCTTGACGGGGTAGCCGGGGTTGTCCCGCCACCAATGGTCCCAAGCCGCGAGTCCGGCACCGACGACCAGCGCCAGGGCCAGGGGTACGCCGGTAAAAAGAGCCTTTCTAGAACGTGGTGTTGTCATTGCCGATCTCAGTCTGGTTCGCCTTGGAAGGACAGGCGCGGGGGCCTTTGCTATCTGGGGGGAACGAGTGATCGGGCGGGAAATTTAGGTGTCCTGGGTACCGCCATGGCGGGGCCTGTAAATTTCTCGACCCAGCCATCGTTCTAGCTTGGATAAAGCCCACCCCAGGGCGAACACAGGTAAGGCAATGACGATTTCTCGACGATGGTTCATGGCAGGCCTGGCGCTGACCGGTGCCGCCGTGCCTGCGGTGTATTACGGACATCGCGAACTGACCCGGCCGGACCCGACCATCACACCCGGCGAGGCTTCCTTCGATGTGGCGGACGTCGCCGGACAGCGTCGGGCAAACACGATGCGGGGCGTCTGGACGATCCGTTTCAGCGGGCGCGATGCCGGCCTCGACGGCTTGCCGGACGACAGCCTGGAGGTGTTCCTCGACATCGCCCACAAAGGCCGAGGCCTGGTGGGTTGCGTCGACACCGCCGAACGCCTGCGTGCTGGGGATGAGCCGCGTTATCGGGTGCTGGGCGACTTGGCTGGCAGCGATCCGAAGCAATTGAGCTGGCGCTTGATCGGCGCCGGGCATGGCATGCCGGACTACGAGTTCATCATGACCCTCGACGAAGTCTGGGCCGGTTTCGGCAACGCTGGCACGGCCACCCTCAGTGGCCGGGTACTGCGGCTGGATCGCCCGTTGGCGCTGCCGGAACTCGACAATCAGTTCGTCGCCGTCAAACAGCGGTTTCCCGAAGCCCGGGAGCGGACACCGCTGAGTCCCAGGCTGCTGGCCTGGCTGGTGTCGCCGCAGCACCGGCTGTTCCATCAACTCTGGCATGCCTCGCGAGACAAGTGGCACACCCTCGACGAAGACAAACGCGACGCCCTGCGTGGCATCGGCTGGCAACCCGGGCCGCGGGAAAACGAGCGTGATGCCCGTGGGCCGCGCAAGGATCGCAACGGCTCGGGGGTGGATTTCTTTTTCATGCACCGGCATATGCTCGGCACCGCACGTTCCTTCCAACCGCTGCCGTCATGGTCACGCTTTCCATTGCCACAACCCGACTTGGAGCGTGATCGCCTGGGTTTTGCCCGGTATTTCGATAACGTCGACGGGACGGCGCTGCCACCGACCTGGCTGGCCCGTGGCGACGAGCAATACGCCCAGTGGGTCAGCGACATCAAGACCGCCGAGACCTATCACAGCAATTTCCAGGTCTGGGAATCCCGTTATCGCGATCCGCGTTATCTGTCGAAACTGACCTTGGGCCAGTTCGGTTCGGAAGTGGAACTGGGCCTGCATGATTGGCTGCACATGCGCTGGGCGTCGGTGCCGCGTGATCCGTCCAACGGCCATCCGGTGCCGTTCGCCCGTGATCAGGCGGACTTCGCCCAGCGCTGGTTCGAGCCGGAAAACGACTTTCTCGGCGATCCGTTTTCTTCCCACGTGAACCCGGTGTTCTGGGCCTTCCACGGCTGGATCGATGATCGCATCGAAGACTGGTTCCGGGCCCATGAACGTTTCCATCCGGGCGAAGTGAGTCGGCTTGAAGTCAACGGCGTGCCCTGGTTCGCCCCGGGCCGCTGGGTCGAAATCGCCGACCCGTGGCTGGGTCCGGACACCCATGGCTGCAGCACCACGCCGGGCCTGCAGGCCGGACGTTCGGTGGAGATGGACCCGGAAACCATGAAGTTGGCGTTACGTATTACGTTTGGCAGCGATGACGACAAGCTGGCGCAACTGTTCCGCCGCGTGCCGCAACGGCCGTGGTATGCGCGCAATCTCAAGGCCAAGGTGGTTTAACCGCTTTCTAGCGGGATGAATGTCATTGTGGTGAGGGGCCTATTTGTGGCGAGGGGATAAATCCCCTCGCCACAAAGTCACTTGGCTTGAGATTTGTTGTGAGGTGTCAGCGCGGCGCGGCGATGTCCAGGGCGCGGTTTGCCAATAGCTCACTCAGCTCGATCATCTGCTGGATCCCCAGGGCAAAGCTTCGTCGTGCGCCTTCCAAATCGAATGCCAGTTCGTTGGCCATGACATTGACCGAGGCGAGGGTTTCGCTGAGGTTGGCCAATAGACACTCCATGTCCGCGCCTTCCGCCACGGTGAATAACTGGTCCGGTGGTGGCTTGGGTGTTTCGGGCTTGGGGTCGAGGTAGTAGGCGAGGGCGCGGTCGGCGGCTTCGTCGAGTTTTTTGGAATCGTCGTCGGGAGGATTGGGGTGATCTTGAACATGGTGAAACTCCTAGTATTCATTTTCAGGAGCCGACACCCTCGCTACCAAACGATTGGGTGGCGGCCGTACGCGGGTTGGTAGACCGGAGCACTAGGAACCCGGCGCGCCCGAAGACGCCCTGCGCACGGCCACCATGAAACAGATGCCCAGGGAGCATCTGCAAGAGGTGGCGCTTGCGCCTAGTTGACTCGCGGGCTACCAAACCCGATCGCTGGAAACAGCGACCCGAGAACAGTAAAAGCCACGAACCAAGCGCACAAGCCGGCGGATTCTGGCGTAGTTGTAGGCAATGACGCAAGGCAACGTAGCCTTACTCGGGAGTCCTACATGCCCCAATAAATAGAGCCAAAGCCAGTCCCCTCCAACACACCAGACACACCGAGGTGCTGCCTATTGGGGCTGCTGCGCAGCCCAGCGGGAGCAAGCTCCCTCGCCACAGGGGATAGCCTTAGCCACACTGTATGACTTGGCTTTGAAGATGGGTTTGGGCTCTACATCACCCGCCAACCCCCACCCAACGCCTTGTACAACGCCACGCTCGCCTGCACCCGCGCCAATCGCAACTGCACGTTCATGTCCTGGGCGGCGTACAGCGTGCGTTGGGTTTCGAGCACGGTGAGCAGGTCTTCGGCGCCGGCCTGGTAGCGGCGCTGGGCGATGTCGAACGCGGTCTGGGCCTGGTTCAGTTCTTCGCGCTGCCATTGTCGCTGCTGGTCCAGGCCGTGGATGCTGTTCAGGGCTTTCTCGACGTCGGCGAAGCCGTTGATGATGGCGGCGCGGTAGGCCTCCAGCAGTTCTTCCTGGCGGGCGGTGGCCCTGTCTCGCTCAGCCTTCAGGCGACCGTTGTTGAAGATCGGCGCGGCCAGCCCGGCGCTGAGGTTGTAGACGTTGTTGCGCAGCAATTGGTCGGCAATATCGGCGCCGGTGGCCAGGCTCAGGCCCAGGGTGGCCGAGGGCAGCATGGCCGCGCGGGCGACGGTGATGTCGGCCTGGGCGGCACCAAGGCGTGCTTCGGCGGCGGCGATGTCGGGACGGCGCAGCAACAGATCGCTGGGCACCCCGGCGTCGATGGCGGGCCAGCGCAATGCGTCGAAGGGTTCATTGTCGAGCTTGAGTGACTGCACCGGTTCGCCCAACAGTGCCGCCAGGGTGATCATCGCCTCGCGGCCCTGTTGTTGCACTTGCGGCAGGCGGCGTTCCTGGGCCGCCACCAGGCTCTTTTGTTGGGACAGTTCCAACGCCGTGGCGCTGCCGGCGTCGTAGCGGGTTTGCACCAAATCAAGCACATTGCGGGCGTTGGCGAGGTTCAGTTCAGCGATGCGCTGTTGCTCGCGCAATGACAAGGCTTGGCTGTAGCTGTTGGCGATGGCGCTGAGCAGGGTCAGTTCCACCGTCGCCCGATCAAATCGGGTGGCCGATAAAGTGTTCAGCGCACTGTCCCGGGCCGCGCGTTTTGCGCCCCAGAAATCCAGTTCATAACTGGCGCTGAGGTGGGCGTCGTAGTAATCGATGGTGCGGTTGTTCCGATCGACGTCCAACTGGCTGTAGCCTTTGCCGTGTAGCAGTTCCTGGCGATTGCCGTTGAGCCCGGCGGTGATCTCCGGCAGCAACGGCGCGCCGGCGATCACTGCGCTGGCCTGGGCCTGGCGGACCCGGGCCATGGCGGCCGCGAGGTCGAAACTGCCCAGGCGTGCCTGTTCGATCAAGCGATCAAGTTGCGGACTGCCGAACTGTGTCCACCATTGTTGGTTATCCGCTCGGGCGCTGGGAGTGTCGAGGCTCTGCCAAGCGTCAGGTGGCTGGATGCCGCTGTCAGGCGTCGACAAAGGCGTGCCGCATGCCGCCAGCAACAGGCTGGCGGCCAAGAGGGTCAGGTGCGCTTTCATAGGGTGGGATTCATTCACTGGTGAGGGCCGCGACCGGGTCGAGGCGGGCGGCCTTGCGGGCGGGCATGAAACCGAAGACGACGCCGGTGACCAGCGCGCAACCGAAGGCGCCGAATACTGCCAGCCATTCAAAGGCCACAGCGATCTTGCCCAACAGCAACGCTCCGCCCACCAGCAGGGCCAGGCCAATACCGGCCAATCCACCGACCACCGAGAGCATCACCGCTTCGGTGAGGAACTGGCGCATGATGTCGCGCTGGCGGGCACCGGTGGCCATGCGAATGCCAATTTCCCGAGTCCGCTCGCGCACGGTCATCAGCATGATGTTCATCACGCCGATGCCGCCCACCAGTAGCGAAATTGCCGCAATGGCGCCGAGCATCAGCGACAGCGTGCCCTGGGTACGCGCCTCGGCCTGGATCATCGCGGCGTTGTTGGTCAGCTCGAAATCCTGCTTGCCATTGTGCAGCCGCAGCAAGGTGCGGGATACGGCCTGCTCGGCCTCTTTCACCTTGCCCGCGTCACGAGCGGCGATCACCACGTATTCGGGATGGTGCGTGCCGAACAGTCGCACGCTGGCGGCGGAGTAGGGCACGGCGATGCGATTGTCGGCGTCCGAATCGCCGGAGCTGGCGCCTTTTTCCGCCAGCACGCCGACGACCTGGAACGGTACGTTTTCGATCAGGATGTAGCGGCCGATCGGATCGGCGACGTCCTTGAGCAGCTTGTGCCTGACCTTGTGGCCGATCACCGCCACGGCTGCCGCGCCTCGTTCGTCGGCGTCGCTGAAGTAGGCACCCTGGGCCACCGGCCAATTGAAGATGGTCGGGAAATTCGTATCGTTGCCGCCCACATAGCTGGTGTGGTCGAGGTTGCCGAAACGCACGCTGGCGTTCTTGCCGTTGACCGGCATGATGCGTTGCACTTCGGGCAGTGCGGCGAGGGCGGCGATGTCCTGTTCACGGATGATGCCCTTGGTCGCCCGCGGGTTGGGGGCCGTGCCGTTGAGGTAAATGATGTTCGAGCCGAAGGCGCCCATCTGGGCCATGACTTGGCGCTTGCTGCCTTCGCCAACGGCCAGCATCACCACCACCGAGGCCACGCCGATGACGATGCCGAGCAGGGTCAGGGCGGTGCGGAAGCGATTGATCCACATCACCCGCCAGGCCGCCTGTACCGCGTCCACCAATTCGCCTTTCCAGGCGCCGTTGTGTTCGCTGCCGGCACTCAGGCGCTGGCGCAGGTCCACGGCCTGCAACGCCTTGGCATTGGCCTGCGGTGCGGCGGTGGCGCTGTCGCTGATGATCAATCCGTCGCGGATCTCGATGATGCGCTTGGCCCGGGCCGCGACGTCGCGGTCGTGGGTGATCAGGATCACCACGTGGCCCTGGCTCGCCAGTTCGTCGAGCAAGGCCATGACTTCGATGCCGCTCTGGCTGTCGAGGGCGCCGGTGGGCTCGTCGGCGAGGATGATGTGGCCGCCGTTCATCAAGGCCCGGGCAATCGACACCCGCTGCTGCTGGCCGCCGGAGAGTTGATGGGGCCGGTTGCCGGTGCGGCTCGCCAGGCCCAGGCGTTCGAGCAGGGTGCTGGCCCGGGCGTGGCGCTCGGCGGCCGAGGTGCCGGCATAGATGGCCGGCATCTCGACATTTTCCTGGGCCGTGCCGGACGGGATCAGGTGATAGCCCTGGAACACGAAGCCGAACGCTTCGCGGCGCAGCCAGGCCAGTTCATCGCTGGCCAACCTGGCGACGTCTTCGCCGGCGAAGCGGTATTCGCCGCTGGTGGGGCGGTCGAGGCAGCCGAGGATGTTCATCAAGGTTGATTTGCCGGAGCCGGACGCCCCGACAATCGCCAGGAACTCCCCGGCATGAATGGACAAATCGATGCCGCGCAGCACCTCCACCCGAGGGCTGTCGCCGCCGCCGTAGGCCTTGCGAATGTCCCGCAGTTCGATCAGGGGCGTGTCCATTCAGCCTCCGCTGCCGCTGACCGGACCGATCAGTACGCGGTCGCCTTCGCTCAAGCCGTCGAGGATCTGCGTGCGCAGGCGGTCGCTGATGCCGGTGCGAACGGTGCGCATCTGCACATCGCCGTTGCCGGCCAGCACCCGCACCTGACCGGCATCGTGCAATGCGGCGATGGGCACCGTCAGTACGTCCTTGGCTTGGGCCGCAACAAAAAACACCTGGGCGGTCATGTCGGTCATCAACGAGCGATCAGTGTTGTCCACGTCGAGCAGCACGGTGTAGAGCACCACCCGCTCGCTACCGCTGCGGCCACCGGAGGGGCTGCCGCCCTGGCTGGCTTCCAGCGGACGCGGCGGCACCGGCAGGATTTGCCGTACGGTGCTGCTCCAGCGCCGACCGCCGCCGGCGAGGGTGGTGAAGTAGGCGGTCATGCCCGGCTTGACGTGGCCGATGTCGGCTTCCGAGACTTCGGCCCAGACCGTCATCGGCGACAACCGGGCAATGCGCAGGATCAACGGCGTCTGCTGCTGGGCGTTGAGGGTCTGGCCTTCCCGGGCGCCGATGGCGACGACCGTGCCGCTCATTGGCGCATAAATGCGGGTATAGCCCAACTCGGCCTCGTCGCTGCGCAGGTTGGCCTGGGCCTGGCGGATCTGCGCCTGGAACATGTCGATGCGCGCTTGGGTTGCCCGGACCTCGGCCTGGGCGGTCTGCAGGTCTTCTTCGCGGGTGGCGCCGCCGGCCTTGAGTTGTTGCTGGCGCCGGAATTTCTGCTGCGCCAGGTCGTGCTGGGCCCGTTGCTCCTGGAGTTGGGCCTTGAGGTTCTCGATGGAAAATCGCCCAGCGTCGAGCCTGGCTTTTTGCGTGGACGGGTCGATTTCAACCAGCAATTGGCCTTCCGTGACCTCGTCGCCGGCCTCGACATGAATCTTCTGGATTTGTCCGGACGCCTGTGCGCCGACGTCGACATAGCGGCGCGGCTGCAACGTGCCCAGGGCGGTGACGCTGTTTTCGATATCGCCACGGGTGACCGGGGCGGTGGCGACAGGCTCACGGCCCGGCCCGACTGCCTGCCACGCGGCGAAGGCCATGGCAGGCAGCAGGGCGAAGGTCAGGAGCCAGGCGGGACGGGTGAGGCGGGGACGTTTCATGCAGGGTTCCGGCCGGTGGTGTCGGGCCCGTCGCACGGAGGGGCGGGACGGGAGGCTGTTCTGGTAAACGAGCGTTGTGGGCGGGAATTTAAGGAGCGAAACACTGGGCAGCACTTGAAACGACACCGATCCCTCGCCACAAAAGCGGGTTCTGCTGCCTCATCAACTGAACGATTGGGCCCAGATACAAACCAAAGCTTTAAATCTATATGAGAATTACTATAAATTACGCGATTGAATCTGCCACCATCGTGCCATGTGTTTCTGGCATGCCGAGGGGCACAGGGATAGCTGTCGCAGTCACTGCGCAGGGGAGTCATGTTGGAAAACTACTATCGAGAACTGGTGTGTTTCCTGAACGCCAGGCTAGGCAACCGCCAGGCGGCCGAAGATGTGGTGCATGACGCTTACGTGCGGGTGCTGGAGCGCGCCAGCGATACGCCCATCGAACAGCCGCGGGCGTTCTTGTATCGCACCGCACTGAACCTGGTGATCGACGGGCATCGACGCAACACGTTGCGTCAAACCGAGTCTCTCGACGTGCTCGACGCAGAAGAACGCTTCTTCACCCCATCGCCCCATGCCAGCCTCGACCATGGCCAACGCCTGGACATGCTGCAACGCGCCCTGGCCGAGTTGTCGCCGCTGTGCCGCGAGAGCTTCCTGCTGCGCAAGCTCGAAGGCCTGTCCCACCCGCAGATCGCCGAGCGGCTGGGCATTTCCCGGGCCCTGGTGGAAAAACACATCGTCAACGCCATGAAGCATTGCCGCGTTCGCGTACGGCAGTGGGATGCGACCTGATCCGCCCGGCGTGAACCCCTCGGCGGTAAATTTCCTGACATTCTCCTCGTTCCTCTGAACAGACGATCTGGCGGCTGGACGCGTGCCGAACAGATCACCGGCTTTCGTGCCCTGTTGAGGGGCTTTTCCAGAGGACACTGGACATGACTCAGGCAATTGCAGCGCCCCACGTTCACGACTTGATCGGCATCGGCTTCGGCCCCTCGAACCTGGCGCTGGCCATCGCGCTGCAAGAGCGTGGCCCGGTGCAGGGCGAACTGGACGTACTGTTCGTCGATAAACAGGCTGACTATCGCTGGCACGGCAACACGCTGGTGACCCAGAGCGAGCTGCAGATTTCCTTCCTCAAGGACCTGGTGACCCTGCGCAACCCCACCAGCCCTTACTCGTTCGTCAATTACCTCAAGCACCATGGCCGCCTGGTGGATTTCATCAACCTCGGGACTTTCTACCCGTGCCGCATGGAGTACAACGACTACCTGCGCTGGGTGGCGGCGCAATTTGCCGGGCAGAGCCGTTA
Organism: Pseudomonas frederiksbergensis; assembly: GCF_000802155.2. Classification (GTDB taxonomy): domain Bacteria; phylum Pseudomonadota; class Gammaproteobacteria; order Pseudomonadales; family Pseudomonadaceae; genus Aquipseudomonas; species Aquipseudomonas frederiksbergensis_A. The sequence continues at coordinate 71,146 of NZ_JQGJ02000020.1, read as the reverse complement.
CGGCGAGGAAGTGCTGCGCATCGAACCGGTGCTGCATCACCAGCAGGTCGAAGCCCTGCGGGTTATTTCCCTCGACAGCGAAGGTAAAGAGTGGGTGCGCATCAGCCGCTCGGTGGTGGTCAGTGCCGGTGGTACGCCACGCATTCCCGAGGCGTTCAAGACGTTCAAGGATGATGCGCGGGTGTTCCATCACTCCAAGTACCTTGAGCGAATGGCCTGCCAACCGTGCGTGAGCGGCCAGCCAATGAAAATCGCCATCATCGGCGGCGGGCAGAGCGCGGCGGAGGCCTTCATCGATCTCAACGACAGCTTCCCATCGGTGCAGGTCGACATGATCCTGCGCGGCTCGGCCCTCAAGCCCGCGGATGACAGCCCATTCGTCAACGAAGTGTTCTCGCCGGAGTTCACCGACCTCGTCTTCCAACAACCCCACAGCGAGCGCGAGCGGCTGGTCAACGAGTACCACAACACCAACTATTCGGTGGTGGACATCGACCTGATCGAGCGCATCTACGGGATTTTCTACCGCCAGAAAGTCTCTGGCATCGCTCGACATGCGTTCCACACCCTGACCAAGGTGGAGAAAGCCACCGCGACGCAGGATGGCGTGGAGCTGGCGGTGCGCAACAACGCCACTGGCGAGCTGACGGTACGTCGTTACGACGCCGTGGTGCTCGCCACGGGGTACGAACGCCAGATGCACCGCACCTTGCTGGAGCCGCTGGCGCAATACCTGGGGGACTTCGAGGTGGACCGCAACTACAAGCTGATCACCGATGAGCGCTGCAAGGCCGCGATCTATATGCAGGGCTTCTGCCAGGCCAGCCACGGCCTGAGCGACACGTTGTTGTCGATCCTGCCGGTGCGCGCCGATGAGATTGCCGGCTCGCTGTATGAGCACGCAAAGCATCGTGGCCAGGAGCATTCGGTGCGGGACCTGAAGCTGGCCACGGCGTAAGTTTCGCCGATACGTGCGTATCCACAGGAAATTATCGAGAAGCTTCCTATACTGATCTCACGTCCCTCCTGGTTGTCCCGGGAGGAACGTAGACGGTTCGCTGTTCCCTCGCATTGGCAGTCCGAACCGATCAGCCGGTCGCTGATATAGCGTTCCGGGCCGATTTCGCCAAGCGAAACCTGATCGAATGATGCTGTTTCTGCGCGCAGGCCTGGCCGCGATAGGGCTGGGCTTATCATGTGTGACGCCACAGGTGGGCGCGACACCCGAGTCGCTGCAAGTGCTCGGGCGTTCCACTGTGAGCGATTATTCGGTGACCCTGGACGAGGCTGACGGGGCGTGGCTGCGACGCAAAGGCGCGTTGTTGCTGGGCGCCTCGGCACCGGATTACCCGCCCTTCAGCATCACCGGCAATGGCAACGATTACGAAGGCCTGACGGCCGACTACGCCCAGTTGCTCAGTCAGTTGCTGAACGTCGAGATCCAGGTGCGGCGGTACGCCTCGCGGGACGCGTCGCTCCAGGCACTGCGCAGTGGTGAAATCGATATGCTCGGCACCGCCAACGGCTTCGAAGCCAGCGATCCCGCGCTGGCGATGTCCCAGGCCTATGCCGATGATGTGCCCATGCTGGTGGCCCGCGTCGACGATAGCGAGGACTTGCCCGCAGGACTGGGAGGCCAGCGGGTGGCGATGCTCTATCACTACCTGCCACCGGACCGGGTCGAGGCGTTCTATCCCGACGCCACCCTGCAATTGTATCCCTCGACGCTGAGCGCCATTGGCGCCGTGGCGTTCGGCCAGGCCGACGTCTACCTGGGAGATTCCATCAGCGCCCATTACCTGATCAGCAAGAATTATCTGAACAACATCCAGCTGGTGGATTTTTCCCGCATGGAAGTGCAGCCGTTCGCCTTCGCGGTCAGTCGCGACAACCGACGTCTGTTGCGCATCGTCAATGCCGCGCTGCAGGCCATTCCCATCGGCGAGCGCATGGGCATCCTGCGACGATGGAGCGCCGGCGGTGCGAGCGTGCCGGGCCAGCAAGCGCTGCATTTCAGCGTCAATGAACAGCGCTGGCTCGATGCGCATCCGCGGATCAAGGTGGCCGTCAGCGAAAATTTCCTGCCGTTGACGTTCTTTGATGAGCAAGGCCGCTTGCGTGGCATCGGGGCCGATGTACTGGCCCGGATCAGCTTGCGCACCGGGCTGAAATTCGACATCCAGCGTGGCGACTCGGTGGATGATCTGATCAACCGGATCGCCAGCGGCGAGGCCGACGTCCTGGCAACCGGGATTCCCAGCGCCGAGCTTGAAGACGAGTTGCGCTTTACGCGTCCCTACCTGACGAATCCATTCGTGTTGGTGGTGCCGCTCAAAGCGAAGGATGCGCTGACCTTGGACCGGATGGCCGGCAAGCGGTTGGCGCTGGTGCGCGCAAGCGTGTTGCGCGGATACCTGCTGGAGCAGTTTCCCTCGGTACAACTGGTGCCGGCGCAAAACATGGCCGACGCCATGGCCATGGTTGCCGCGGGCACGGCGGACGGCGCGATCAATTCGCTGATCAGCGCTCGCTACCTGATCTCTCATCAGTACCGCGAGAAGCTGCAAGTCACCAGCACCGTCGGCACGGAGCCCATGCGTGCCGCTTTTGCAACGAGCCGGGACGCAGCGCAGCTCCATTCGATTCTGGATAAGGCGCTGCTGAGCATTTCCCCTGAGGAAATGGATGAGCTGACCAACCGTTGGCGCAGTGAAGTGGTGATCGACGACAGTTATTGGCTGCGCCACCGCACCGCCATTGTCCAAGGTTTCGCCATCGCCGCGCTGCTGTTGCTGTTGGCATTGGGCTGGGTTGTCTACTTGCGGCGGTTGCTTGAGCAATTGCGCGTGGCCAAGGCCAGCGCCGATGATGCCAATCGTGCCAAGACTACGTTCCTGGCGACCATGAGCCACGAAATCCGTACGCCGATGAACGCCGTGATCGGCCTGCTGGAAATGGCGCAAAAAAACGCAGAGCAAGGCGTCGTGGACGGCTGCGCCCTCGAAGCTGCTTCCAGTGCCGCCCACGGCTTGCTGGATCTGATCGGCGACATCCTCGACATTGCCCGCATCGAGTCGGGACGGCTGTCGCTGGCACCCGAGCGCGCCAATCTGCGGGCGCTGGTCGAGGCCGTGGCGAGGATGTTCGAGGGCTTGGCCCGGCAAAAACAGTTGCGCCTGCAACTGGATGTTGATGCGGCGAGCAATCAGGACGTGTCCATTGACCCGCTGCGCTTCAAGCAAGTGCTGTCGAACGTGTTGAGCAATGCCATCAAATTCACCGAGCACGGCCAGGTGCGCCTGGTTTTGCGAGCCGAACCGGACGAGGGGGGGAAGCGCCTGGCCATCCGCCTGCGGATCGAAGACACAGGTCGCGGAATCGCGGTACATGACCAACAACGCCTGTTCAGTCCCTTTAGCCAGGTTGGCGACAGCACCCAGGCGGCTCGCGGCGGATCCGGGTTGGGGTTGGTCATCAGCCGCACCTTGTGCGAAATGATGGGCGGCACGTTGCAGCTCGACAGTGTGGCGGGGGAGGGCACTCAGGTTGAGATTCGGCTGGCGTTGCCATTGCTTGAAGGCGGCAGCGAAGTGCCGGTGGGCGAGGTCCGGCCGGTGGTGCCGGCCCGGGCGTTGAACATCCTGGTGGTCGATGATTACCCGGCCAACCGCCTGTTACTGGTCCGGCAGATGAACCACCTGGGCCATCAGGTGGTGGAAGCGGAAGATGGCGCCGATGGGTTGAGTGCGTGGCGCGCCGGACATTTCGATGCGGTCATCACCGACTGCAACATGCCACTGATGAGCGGTTACGAGTTGGCCCGCGCCATTCGCGACGACGAGCGGGTCCGCAGCTTGCCGGCGACCACGGTCATCGGGTTTACGGCCAATGCCCAGCCCGAGGAAAAGGACCGTTGCCTTGCGGCGGGAATGGACGATTGCCTGTTCAAACCCCTCAGCCTCAAGCAATTGGATGAGCGCCTGGCACTGGTCGCGGCTAACGGCGCCGCTGCCGAGGACTTCGATTTGACCAGCCTTGAGCAGTTGACTGGCGGCGACTGGGCTTCGATCGAGAGACTGTTGGTGGAGCTGGTCGCCAGCAATGCCCAGGACAAGGCGCGGTTACAGCCATTGCTCTCGCGCCACGACGTGTCCGGGTTGGCCGACCTTGCGCATCGGATCAAGGGCGGTGCGAGGATCTTCCAGGCTCGACGGCTGATCGCCGCTTGCGAGGTCTTGGAAATAGCCTGCCATGCGGGTGACGTGGCAGCGCTCGCCGACGCGGTGGATGAGTTGCGCCGGGCAATGCTCCACCTGGCTGAACGGTTGGAGGCTCACTTGGCAAGCAAGCGTCTTTACACCGCAGGGAAAAAGGGTTCCGCCGATGCTTCCAGCCATCAGCGCTAATGTAATGGGTAAAACCGTAGATCGACTGGCGCTTTTTCCCTCGGTTTTTGAGAATTGTCCTACAGCGCCTCTGACGACCTTCCTCTAGCCTGACGCGACTTAACGTTCCCGAGCCGGTTCGTCCCTGCCGCGTTGCCATTGGAATGCCTGCCATGCCAAATAAAGCACTACGCATCATGATTGCCGATCCTGAGCATTATCATCGGATGCAACTTGAACGCCTGTTTAATCATCAAGGCTATTTCCGCATCGCTCCCGTGAGCGATGAGCATGAGTTCCTCACGTTGGTGGATTACGGGTGCGAGCTGTTCGACCTGATCCTCATCAACGCCAACCTAGCGAATGACACCCTGGACCTGCCCGGATTCTTCGTCGATAACCCGCAGGTTCGCCATGTATTGATCTACAACGCCCAACCGGGCATGCCGGCGACGCCCCGACCTTTTCTCCAGGTGAGCAGCACCCGGCTGCCCGATGCGGTTCTGGTGCAGCGCCTGATGAAAAGCATCGACCCGGCCGCCAATGAGTCGGTTCCGTCCTGGGCCCGCACCGTCGGACAGCGTCACGGAACCTGACTGCACCGCTGGTCCGCACTGTCAGACCTTACAGGTGGCGTTGCCATTTACCTGTGTCACCGTCGATGCAGTCATGGCGTCGGCACCGTTTGCATTGCCTTGGGGAGCTTTCTTGAAAAAAGTATTAATTGTGGACGATCACCCAGTCATTAGAGGGGCGCTGCGGCTGGTGTGCGAGAACGAGGGATTCAGCCAAATCAGCGAGGTCCATGGCGTCTCCGATGCCCGCGCATGGATCAAGCAGGAAAAACCGGACGTGGTGATCCTGGACCTCGTGATGAACGGTTTCGATGGTCTGGACTTGCTCGTCTGGATCACCGGCCAGTTTCCCGATTGCGCTGTGCTGGTGTTCACTTCCCAAGATGCCCAGCACTTCTGCAACCGGTGCATCTCGGCCGGAGCCAGGGGGTTCGTGACCAAGAAAAGTGACCTGAAGGAGCTGATCAAGGCCATTCATGCCTTGAAGTCCGGCTATTCCTATTTTCCGAAGACATCCGTCAGGCTGGACCTGCAACAACGCTCCGAGCAGAAGGCTTTGGAAAGTCTTTCCACCCGTGAGCTGTCAATCCTGCGGATGCTGTCGATGGGCATGCGCGGCAAGGACATCGCCGAGACTTTGTTCCTGAGCCCGAAAACCGTCAGCACTTACAAGACGCGCCTGTTGGAAAAGCTCGGATTGAATTCCCTGGTGGGCTTGTCGGAGTTTGCCAAGCGCAATCAGCTTTAGATTCCAGGCGCAATCTTCTCTTTAGGTTGACATTCATCGTTCTGCAGATAGAACGCTCAGGTCGGTTTTTGCAGTCTGGTGCATCAACGGTATGGGTTTTAAGCTGTGTCCATCGAATCGCAACACCAGATTTGGAGACGCAGCTTGAAACGAATCATCGGCCTCTATACCAGCCCAAGGCCGCATTGGGTCGGCGACGGCTTCCCGGTCCGTACGCTGTTTTCCTACGACAACCTGGGCAAGCACATCAGCCCCTTCCTGCTGCTGGACCACGCGGCGCCCACCGAGTTTTCGTCGACCACCGAGCGCCGGGGCGTCGGCGAGCATCCTCACCGAGGGTTCGAAACCGTGACCATCGTCTATCAGGGCGAACTGGAGCATCGCGACTCCACCGGCAGCGGCGGCAAGATCGGCCCCGGCGACGTGCAATGGATGACCGCTGCCTCCGGGATCATCCATGAAGAGTTTCATTCCGAAGCGTTCGCCCGACAGGGCGGGTTCATGGAGATGGTCCAGCTGTGGGTCAACCTGCCAGCGAAGGACAAAATGGCGCCGGCCGGCTACCAGACCCTGCTCAAGGGTGACATCCCCGACATCGCCTTGAAGGATGACGCCGGCAGCCTGCGGCTGATCGCCGGCAGCTTCGAGGGGCATCGGGGCGCGGCGAAGACCTTCACGCCCATCAATGTCTGGGATATCCGCTTGAAGGGTGGCAAGGACCTGAGCCTCGATGTGCAAGAGGGCCATAACACGGCGCTGGTGGTGCTGCGGGGTACGGTCCAGGTCAATGGGCGCGAGCGAGTCGAGGCGGGGCAACTGGCCTTGTTCGATCGGACCGGCGACCAGGTGAATCTGCAAGCCGATAACGACGCCGTGGTGTTGCTGCTCAGCGGCGAGCCCATCGACGAGCCCATTGTCGGCCATGGTCCGTTCGTGATGAACAGCGAGCAGGAAATCCACCAAGCGTTTGAAGATTTCCATTCCGGGCGCTTTGGGCGGATGGATGGCTAGTCAAGCAGCATCGCGAATCCATTGTGCGAGCCTTGCGGTGATCTCTACAGCGTGATCATTCTGTGCCAATCTTCACGCCAACGACCTTCCCGGAGCTGTCCCCGATGTTCTCCCTGATCACCGACCACCCGCTGCTCAGTGCCCTGGCGTTGCTTGTGCTCGATTTGCTGGCGTGGCGGTTGGTCAGTGCCGAACGGACTTATTGGAAAATCGGTTTGCGGCTGGTCATTTTCATGTTGTTCAGCATGCTGCTGTTCAACGAAGGCCTGAACCCGATGCAGACTGCGCAGTGGGTTGAAGACGTGCCTCGGCACTTGGCGGCGACCGGCCTGCAGATTGCCTGGTGGTTGTTTGCCGCGCGTACGCTGACGGTGATGATCGGCGCGGTCATGATGCAACGGGTCGGCCATACGGGGCGGTTGTTGCAGGATCTGCTGGGCGCGGTGATCTTCCTGGTCGCGGTCATCGCGGCATTGGCGTATGTGTTGGACCTGCCAGTCAAGGGCGTGCTGGCAACCTCCGGCGCGATGGCGATCATCGTCGGCCTGGCCTTGCAGAGCACCCTCAGTGATGTGTTTTCCGGCATCGTGCTCAACACCACCAAGCCGTACCAAGTCGATGACTGGATTTCCATCGATGGCACCGAAGGCCGGGTCACCGACATCGACTGGCGGGCCACGCGACTGCAGACCTCCCAGGGCAGCATGGCGGTAATCCCCAATTCGTTGGCGGCGAAAGCCAAGATCGTCAATTTCAGCCGACCCAGCGACATGCATGGCCTGTCCATCAGCGTCCAAGTCAGCCCCCATGCGCGACCGCAGAAGGTGATCGAAGCACTGGAGCGGGCGATGATCGGCTGCCGTGCGTTGCTCGCCAGCCCGGCCCCCAGCGTCACGCTCAAAACCACTGGCAGCGCCGGGGCTGAATATGAGATCAGCGGATTCGTGGCCTCGATGGGGCAGAAGCGCGAGGTGCGCAATCAACTCTTCGACCTGGCGTTCCGGCATTTGCACGCATCGGGCGTGAGCTTGCTGTCCAGCGGCGAAAGCGCGGCGGCGATGGCGGTGTCGCGTCCTCGGGCGTTGCTGGAAAGTTCGAGCATTTTTTCCACGCTGCGCCCGGACGAAAAAGACACCTTCAGCCAGAACATGACGCTGCAGACGTTCCGCGCCGGCGACGTGATCCTGGCGGCCGGGGAGGTCAGCGACCATCTGTTCATCATTGAATCCGGCGTGGTGAGCGTGAGTCTTCTGCGTAACGGCCAACCCATCGAAGGCGGGCGCATGGGGCCGGGGGAGGTGATCGGCGAAGCGGGGATCGTCGCCGAACAAGCGGCGTTGGCGAATTTTACCGCGAAGACTTTCTGCACGCTGTATCGCATCGAGAACAGCTACCTCAAGCCTTGCCTCGAGGCTCGTCGCGACATCGGCGAGGCCATGAAAAACCTGCTGGACGTGCGCATCCACCTGGCCCAGAACCTGACCCGCGAACTGCCCAAGCCGGTCGCCAAGAAGCGCTTTTTGCAATGGCTGCGCAGCCGGGCCTGAGGCTTTTCCGCCGCAGGCCCCGGCCTTCCATTGGCCACCCGAACTTCCCAACAATTGGCTATTTGCCCGGCGCCAGCGCAGGGCTAACGTAGCGCCACACCCATTGTTCAGGAGTTCATCATGCAACCGCGTATCGATTTTTATGCCGCTTCCCCTGACGCCTACAAAGCCATGCTGGGCCTGGAGAACGCGGTCTCGAAACTGGGCCTGGAAAAATCCCTGATCGAGCTGGTCAAGTTGCGTGCTTCGCAAATCAATGGCTGTGCGTTCTGCATCGACATGCACACCGCAGACGCGCGCAAGGACGGCGAGACCGAGCGACGCCTTTACGCCGTGACCGCCTGGCGCGAGACGCCTTTTTTTACCGGCCGTGAGCGCGCCGCGCTGGCCTGGACCGAAGCCCTGACGCGCCTGAGCGAGACCCATGCGCCCGACGCCGATTACGAGTTGCTGAACGAGCACTTCACGCCCAAGGAAATGGTCGACCTGACCGTGGCGATCAATGCCATCAACGGTTGGAATCGCTTGGCGGTGGGCTTCCGGAAAATGCCGGAGGCTTGAGAGATCAGGCAACACCGTATGGGAGCAAGCCTGCTCGCGAAAGTGGCGTTACAGTCGATGATGCACGAACTGTTGCACCGCATTCGCGAGCAGGCTCCCACAGCAGTCATTACCAGCCGTCCAGGCTCCGGTCATCCCGCGCCGGGAACTTCGCCCGTTTGATCTTCTTCTACCTACAACAGGCGGCGCCAGCCGTCTTTTGCAAAGGAGTCGATCATGCAAGTTCAAGTCAACAGCAACCATATCGAAGGCAGTGCTCGTCTGCAGGAATGGGTCGGCAGTACGGTGGTGGACGCGTTGCAGCGTTTCGAAGACCACCTGTCTCGCGTCGAAATTCACGTCAGCGATGAAAATGCCCAGAAGGGCGGTGACGCCGACAAGCGCTGCCAGATCGAGGCACGTTTGCAGGGCCTTTCGTCAATGTCTGTCAGCCACAAGGCCCCGAGCCTGGAGCTGGCGGTGGAGGGCGCTGCCGAGAAAATGCTGCACGCTCTCGATCATCAGATCGGCAAGCTCAACCCCGCCGTCGAATCGATGGGCCGCGTGACCGCGCCGGTCGATGAGGCGCCGTCGCAAATGGTGGACGCCATGCTGGAGGAGGACTTCCTCGAAAACCAAGAGGCTCGTGGCAAAGAATAAAGGAGACGATCATGACCGCTCATCAACCCTTCAGCCGGCAGGTGCTGGCCGAACTCCTGGCGTTCGACGAACAGCCGAGCCTTTCGTTGTACATGCCCACCCACCGGACATTCCCCGAGCGCAGCCAGGACCCGATCCGCTATAAAAACCTGGTGCGCGACCTGCAGACCCAACTGGAACAACAGCACCCAGGCATGGATTGTGCGCCGTTGCTCGCGCCGTTCCTGGCACTGGTGGAGGACCAGGGAATCTGGAATTCCAATCGCGACGGCATCGCGGTGTTCGGTGCCCGCGACTATTTCAAAGTCATCTCGGTGAGCCAGCGCTTGCCGGAATGTGCGTTCGCCAACAGCCATCCTTATCTCAAGCCGTTGTTGCGCCTGGTCCAGTCCACCGAGCGTTATCAAGCGTTGTGCCTGACGCGCAATGAAGTCTGGCTTTATGAAGGCTCCTCGGAGCAGTTGGAGAAAATCGAGCTGGCCGAGCAGGTCCCGCGCAACCAGAACGAGGCCTTGGGCGATGAGCTGACGCCGGGTGACCAACAGGGCTTCCCCAATGGTTTCAGCCGCAGCGGCGAACGGGGCGATGCGATGATGCACGAGTCGGCTGGCGGCGGTAAGCAGGACGAAATCAACCTGGATCGCGAGCGGTTTTTCCGTGCCGTGGACAAAGCCATCCTGCAATACCATTCGCAACCTTCAGGCCTGCCGATGATTTTGGTGGCGCTGCCGGAGAATCAGGCGGTGTTCCGTGCCGTCTGTCATAACCAGCACCTGCTGGCGCAGGGTATCGAGGGCGATCCTTCGAGGCTGAGTGTCGAAGAGTTGCGCCTCCAATGCGCCAAGCTCATGGCCCACAGCCACGCCGATCAGGTGGTCGACAGCCTGAACCGCTATGGCGTCGCGGTCGGGCAAGGGCGTGCGCTGGACAAACTGGCCGAGATCGCCAAGGCCGCCTGGGAAGGCCGCGTCGCGATGTTGCTGGTGGAGGCGGAACGGCAGGTGCCTGGCCAGCTAGACCCGGAAAAAGGCCGGTTGATCATCGACGAGTCCGGCGATGAACAGGCGCCGGATGTGCTGGACGAACTGATCCTGGCAGTGACACGCCAAGGCGGCGAAGTCGTCGTGGTGCCGCCTGAGCATGTCATGCCAACCGACACCGGGGCGGCGGCGGTGTGCCGCTTCTGACCGTCCCCTGTGGGAGCGAATTCGCTCCCACACTTTTATTTCGTACCAGCCGGTCGGGCGACGTTTGCTTCCTATTAATAGGAAGCATTACTATTCACGCCCCGTCTCCACAGCGCGCCGCGATGATCCCCAAGCTGCCCCGCAGACCCGGCTTTCTCGAGCATTACGAAGAGTTGATCGGCACCTGGACCCGTCGCCTGCGCAATCGCCAGCAGGCCGAGGACCTGGCCCACGATACCTTCGTGCGGGTGCTCGAATCCGATTCGGCGCAAGTAGAGCAGCCACGGGCCTACCTGCACCAGACGGCGCGCAATATTGCAGTGGACGGTTATCGGCGGGAAGATCGACGAGGCGCCTTGGAGGAAGTGGCGTTCGACACCTGTCAATCGCTTGCGGGCGACCCGGAGCACTACATGCACGCGATCCAACTGGCGGACTCCATCGAGCGGGCGCTTGCCGAATTGCCCGCCAATTGCCGCACGGTGTTCGTCTGGCAGAAGATCGAGGGGCTGACCCAGGCGGAAATCGCCGAACGCCTGGGGTTGTCAAAAAACATGGTGGAAAAGTATATGATCCGCACCCTGCGCCATCTGCGTGATCGCCTGGACGGGCCAGATCAATGACCCGTCGTCCTCTTCCACCTGAGCCACAGGACCCTTCCATGATGGATAGCCGTGAATGCCCGTGCGGGCAGAGCAGGGTTCGCGACGAGGCGGCGCAATGGTTCGTGCGTTTGCAAAACCCGGTCATGAGCGTCGAGGAGCGCCAGCGTTTCGAGGCCTGGCTGGACGAGCACGCCAACCATCGCGACGAGATCCAATTGCTGCAAGGCATCTGGAGCGCAACGGATCTGTTGCCCAGGGAGCGCCTGCAAGCATTGTGCGAGCGACCCGCCGAGCGTGCGAAACGCCGACCGCTGCTGCGTTACGCAGTGGCCGCGGGGTTGCTGGCGGTGGCTGTCGGGCTGGGACTGTTCAGTGGCTTGGGCGCTTCGAGTGACTACCGCGGCGAATTCGCCACGGTCCTCGGTGAACGCCGGCACGTGGCCCTGCCGGACGGCTCGCTGGTCGACCTCAATAGCCGAAGCCATGTGCGCGTCGTTTTCGAGCATCGCAAACGCCGGGTGGAGCTGGTCGAGGGCGAAGCGTTGTTCCGGGTCGAGCATGATGCCGGTCGTCCGTTCACCGTCGATGCGGGCAACGGCCAGGTGACGGTGACCGGGACGCGCTTCGATGTGCGCCGCGATGCCGACAGTACGCGGGTGGCGGTGGAGGAGGGCAGCGTCAAGGTCCAAGGACGCGACTTCCCCATCAACCTCACCGCTGGCCTCGGTACGCGGATCGATGCCCAGGGCAAGGTCGCCGCGCCCTACGCGATCAATGCCGATGAGCTCACTGCCTGGCGCAACGGCAAGCTGGTGTTCAATAACGCGCCGTTGAGCGACGTCGCTGAGCAAGTGTCCCGTTATCGCGACAAACCGCTGCGGGTCGCCAATGCCGCGGTGGGCAACTTGCGCCTCACCAGCGTGTTCCGCTCGGACAATCCCGAGGCGTTGCTCAAGGCGCTGCCGAATATCCTGCCGGTGGCCGTGCGCACCCTGGACGACGGCAGTCAGGAAATAATTTCGAAATAGATTCAGGTTTTTTTCGAGTTCTTCGTCTTCTTGTCCAACTGCAACTGGTTTGCATTAACAGACGCGTATTCTTGCGATTCGACAGGACAAGGTTCGACGTGAAAACTCCCGCCAAAAACAACAGATGCCTTTCCCCACGCTGGCTGCCGCTGGCCCTGACCCTGGCTGTCAGCGCCGGGTTGCCCCAGGCCTTCGCCGACCAGGTCGCCACGGCCATTCATATCCAGGCGCAACCGTTGGGCCAGGCGCTGAGCCAGCTTGGCCAGCAGACCTCACTGCAGGTGTTCTTCAGCGCGGACCTGGTCGCCGGCAAGCAAGCCCCGGCGGTGGAAGGCCACTTGTCCCCGGAGGCGGCCCTGGGTCAGTTGCTGCAGGGCAGCGGTCTGCAATACCAGATCGATGACGACTCGGTAACCGTCCTGCCGGCCCCATCGGCGTCCGCCGGCGGCCCGCTGGAACTGGGCACCACCGACATCCAGGTGGTCGGTGACTGGCTCGGCGATGCCAATGCCGAAGTGGTGCAGAACCACGCCGGCGCACGGACCGTGATCCGCCGCGAAGCGATGGTCGAGCAGGGCGCCATGAACGTCGGCGATGTGCTGCGTCGCGTGCCCGGTGTGCAAGTGCAGGACGCCAACGGCACGGGCGGCAGCGACATTTCGCTGAACGTCGGGGTGCGCGGCCTCACCTCGCGCCTGTCGCCACGCTCCACGGTATTGATCGACGGCGTACCCGCGGCATTTGCGCCGTACGGCCAACCGCAATTGTCCATGGCGCCGATTTCCTCGGGCAACCTGGACAGCATCGACGTCGTGCGCGGTGCCGGGTCGGTGCGCTACGGGCCGCAGAACGTCGGCGGGGTGATCAACTTCGTCACCCGCGCCATTCCGGAACAAGCCACCGGGGAAATCGGCAGCACCCTGGAGACTTCCCAACGCGGCGGCTGGAAGCACATCGACACGGCGTTCCTCGGCGGCACCGCTGACAACGGCCTGGGCGTGGCGCTGTTGTACTCCGGCGTCAACGGCAACGGTTATCGCAAAAGCAATAACGACAACGACATCGACGACGTCATTCTCAAGACCCATTGGGCTCCGACCGAGGTCGATGACTTTTCGCTGAATTTCCATTACTACGACGCCAAGGCCGACATGCCTGGCGGCTTGACCCAGGCCCAGTACGACGCGGACCCGTACCAGTCCGACCGCGACTGGGACAATTTCAGTGGTCGGCGCAAGGATGTGTCGTTCAAGTGGATCCGTGAAATCAGCGATCGCACCCAAGCGGAAGTGCTGACCTATTACTCCGACAGCTACCGTGGCAGCACCATCGCGTCCCGGGACCAGCGCAACCTCGTGTCCTATCCGCGCACCTATTACACCTTTGGCATCGAGCCTCGGGTATCCCACGTGTTCGACCTGGGATCCACCACCCAGGAAGCCAGCGTCGGTTATCGATACCTCAAGGAAGGCATGCACGAAGAGGCCAGCCGCCTGGCACTGCGCAATAACGAACCGGTGGTGCGTCCGGGTTCCGACGGTCACGTTTACCAGGACCGGACCGGTGGCACCGAAGCCCACGCGGTGTACATCGATGACAAGATCGATGTGGGCAAATGGACCATCACCCCAGGCATTCGCTTCGAAAGCATCAGCACACAATGGCACGACCGCCCGGTACTCGACACCGCCGGCCGTCCCGTGCAGGAAAAGCGTCGTAGCATCGACAGCAACGAACCGCTGCCAGCCCTGAGTGTGATGTATCACCTGTCCGACGCCTGGAAGCTGTTCGCCAACTACGAGACCTCGTTCGGCAGCCTGCAATATTTCCAACTGGGCCAGGGCGGCTCTGGCAACAACACCGCCAATGGCCTGAGCCCGGAAAAGGCCAAGACCTACGAGATCGGTACGCGCTACAACGATGACGTGTGGGGCGGCGAAGTGACGCTGTTCTACATCGACTTCGACGACGAGTTGCAGTACATCAGCAACGATGTCGGCTGGACCAACATGGGCGCGACCAAGCACCAGGGGCTGGAGGCCTCGGCGCACTACGACATGGCCGCGCTCGATCCGCGCCTCGAAGGCCTGACCGCCAATGCAGGTTTCACCTACACCCGCGCGACTTATGAAGGGGATATCCCAAGCTTCAAGGGCCGTGACCTTCCGTTCTATTCCCGTCAGGTGGTCAACGTGGGCCTGCGCTACGAGGTCGATCGCTGGACCTACAATCTTGACGGTTTCGCCCAGTCCAAGCAGCGTTCGCCGGGCAATAGCGTCAATCCCGATGGCAGCTTCACGGATAACTACATCACCGACGGCAGCGCCGATGGCCAGTACGGCGATATGCCCGGCTACATGCTCTGGAACGTAAGGGCCGGCTACGACTTTGGCGAGCAACTGTCGAACCTGAAAGTCGGCGCCGGGGTCAAGAACCTGTTCGACCACCAGTACTACACCCGTTCCAGCGACAACAACTCAGGTATCTACGTCGGCGCGCCGCGGACGTTCTTCGTGCAGGCGAGCGTGGGGTTTTGATGAACAACCAGGGTTGACCCGTACCCCTGTGGCGAGGGGATAAGTCCCCTCGCCACAGAAAACTCCTTGCCATGGAAAATGGTGTGAGACCTCAGACTTTCAACACCTTCCCACTGGCCGCCACCGCCACCAACGACAGCGCAATCAAGCCAAACGCGATGCCCAGGCTACTGCCATGGGCAACAAACCCGATTAATGCCGGCCCCGCGAGGATGCCGGCATAACCGATGGTGGTAATGGCCGGCACGGCGATGGCTTCGGGCATCAGCGTCTGTTTGCCAACGGCCGTGTACAGCACCGGTACGATGTTCGAACACCCGGCGCCGACCAACGCGTAGCCCAGCAGCGCCGCTTGCCACATGGGTGCGACGGTCGCCATCAGGAATCCTGCAGCCGCGATCGACCCGCCGTAGATGATCACGCGCTTGGCCCCCAGCCGATGCACCACCGAATCCCCCATCAAACGGCCAACCGTCATGGTCAGGGCAAACGCGGCGTAACCCAGCCCGGCGTAGGCCGTGTCCACCGCGCGCTCGGTGGTCAGGAACACCGCGCTCCAGTCCAGCACCGCGCCTTCGGCCAGGAATACGATGAAGCACAGGATGCCGATAAACAGCACCACGCCGTGGGGAATGGCAAACGCCGGTCCCGAGCTTTCACTGCCGTAGGGCAGCAAATGCGGCGCCGCCTTGAGCAGCGCCACCAACAGCACGGCGTTGACCACCAGCGTCGCCGCCAGCGGCGAAAGCCCTAGGCCGAGCAGGGCGCTTACGCCGGCCGCGCCAATGATCCCGCCGAGGCTGAACATGCCGTGGAAGCCCGACATCATGGTCTTGCCGCTGGCGCGCTCGACGATGACCGCTTGCAGGTTCACGGTCGAGTCCACGGTGCCGAGCCCGGCGCCAAACAGGAACAACGCCGTCACCAGCCACGGCAAGGAACTCATCGTCGCCAACAACGGCAACGCCAGGCAGACCAAAAGCGTGCCGCCACTGAGCACCCGGCGGCAGCCGAACCGTGTCGCCAGGGCGCCGGAAATCGGCATCGCCAGGATCGACCCGACGCCAAGGCACAGCAACAGCAACCCCAGGGTGCCTTCGTCCAGGTTCGCTCGCACCTTGGCGTAGGGCACCAGCGGTGCCCAGGCGGCAATGCCGATGCCGGCGATGAGGTAGGCGATACGGGTGGACATCTGTTCCAGGCGGCCTGGAGCAAAGGTAGGTGGCGGGGTAATAGCGGTCATGAATCGTCCTTGGCTTTCGTGCGGTGCGGTGAAGCGGGCAGGGGCCTATGCTTGCATATCCACTGACCTCGCTGCGACCCCAAGGTGCCGACGCGAATGTCCGGGTGGCCGGCAAGCTTTGCCCCCGCAGCCTTCGCCGGCCTACAGTAGCGGTTCTTGCTGGTCGATCCGGGTTTGGTCAATGGCACAGTTCTACGATGCACGCGGCAATATCTATGGCGTTGTTTCGCCACGGCAAATCCGTGCCCAGGGAATCGACCTGCCGGTATCTGCCGCCCAGGCCGCGCAAACGCGCCAGACCTGGAGCGCTGCCGCCGTGCAAGCATTTTGCGCATGGGCGCCGGGCGAAGCGCCGCCCCATGCCAAGGCTCATCGCAGCGATGGCCTGCTGATTGGCCCGTTCCAGGACGGGCCGCCGTTCGATCTGTTGATCGTCAATACCGACGGGACGCTGGCCGAGCGTAGCGGCAATGGCTTGACGATTTTTTCCCTGGCCTTGCAGGAGCAAGGTTTGCTGCCTGGCGATGAGGGTTGCTTGCTACAGGTCCATCACGACAAACCCGAAGGTCCCTCACCGTTGCAAACCTCGGTTCACGCTGCTGAGTTCGAAGGAGGCCAAGGCTTCTGGCTGGACTTGGGCGCGCCGCTGTTCGGCCCCCGGGCCGTGGCTGCTCAAGGCATCGAAAGCGTGGTGTTCAATCAGTGCGACGTGAGCCGTGTGCCCGCGCTCCATGTGTTGGACACGGCGTGGGGCTTTAGCCAGTTCGTGCGCATTGGCAATCCTCATTGCGTGACGTTGGTCGATGCGTTGGAGGCATTGCCGGGTCTTTCGCAGATGCGTGCCGAGGTGTTGTCGCAGCCCTTGACCGATATTGCCTTTGCGGCGCCCGGTGGGTCGGGGATTCCTTGTACGGCGGGGGTGAATCTGCAATGGGCGTGGCGCGACGGCGAAGGGCAAATCGTTGCGCGGGTGTTCGAACGCGGCGAAGGCCCTACCGCATCGTCGGGCACCAGCGCCAGCGCCGTGGCGAGTGCTGCGTGGCGGGTGGGTTGGGTGAAGGCCGGGGTGGTCAGGGTCGTGATGCCGGGCGGCACCGCGCCGATCCTGCTGGAAGAAGAGGCGGGTGAGCTGATGCGGGTCAGGTTGTTTGGTGCGGCGCGGCTTGTGTCGTAGGGTTCCTGGACATTTTGCAGCGCGGCCGAAGCCGTCTTCGCGAGCAGGCTCGCGAAAGCAATGGCAGGTTCAGTATCAATGCAACCGACCCACCGCCATCGCGAGCAAATGGGGGAAGGCTCAGGTCAGTTGCGGCCCGAACTCCACCACCGGCATCTGCCGCTTCATCAACACCTCACCCTTGCGAATCGAGTAAAGCGGCAGGCCTTGGCTGCGGATCACTTCGTAGTCGCTGTCGGCCGAGAGGACCAGAAGGTTCGCCGGGCGACCAGGCTCCAGCCCGTAGCGCTCGCCCAGGGCCATGGCCTTGGCGCTGTTGTCGGTGACCAGGTCCAGGGCGCTTTGCAGGTTGCGATAGCCGAGCATATGGCAGATGTGCAGGCCCGCTTCGAGCACGCGCAGGATGTTGCCGTTGCCCAGCGGGTACCACGGATCGACGATGGAGTCCTGGCCGAAGCATACGTTCATCCCGGCTTCGAGCAGCTCATTGACCCGCGTGACGCCGCGGCGCTTGGGAAAGGTATCGAAGCGTCCTTGCAAATGGATGCTTTCGGTCGGGCACGATACGAAGCTGATACCCGAATGCCCGAGCAGGCGGAACAGCTTGGCGCAATAGGCGTTGTCGTAGGAGCCCATTGCCGTGGTATGGCTGGCCGTCACGCGTGCGCCCATGTCGCGACTGCGGGCTTCCTCGGCGAGCACTTCCAGAAAGCGCGAGTGCGGGTCGTCGGTTTCATCGCAATGCACGTCCACCAGGCAGCCGGTGCGTTCGGCCAGGTCCATGAGGAATTTCACCGAACTGACGCCCTGGTCGCGGGTGTACTCGAAATGCGGGATACCGCCCACCACGTCGGCGCCCATGCGAATCGCTTCTTCCATCAGCTCGCGGCCGTTGCGGTAGGACTCGATGCCCTCCTGGGGAAACGCGACGATTTGCATGTCGACCAGATGACGGGTCTCTTCGCGTACTTCGAGCATTGCCTTGAGGGCGGTGAGTGCCGGATCCGTCACGTCGACGTGAGTGCGCACGTGCTGGATGCCATGGGCAGCCAGGGCCTGGAGGGTCTTCCTCGCGCGGGTCTTGGTGTCTTCGTGGGTGATGGTGGCCTTGCGCTCGCCCCAGCACTCGATGCCCTCGAACAGCGTGCCGCTCATGTTCCAGCGCGGTTCACCGGCGGTCAGCGTGGCGTCCAGGTGAATGTGCGGTTCGACGAAGGGCGGCACGACCAGGTTGCCACCGGCATCGATGTCTTCGGGGCCGAGGCTGGGGGCCTCGGTCTGGCGAGCGATGCTGGCGATCAGGCCGTTTTCCAGGTGCAACTCATGCAAGCCTTCGCGGTTGCGCAGGCGGGCGTTGATGATGTGCATCAGGCGAATCCTTTATAGGTCTTGTAGGGGCGCGTCAGCGGTACGAGTGCCTGTTACGCCGATCAATAACACATACGTTAGCGCGCCGGTGGCGATTCCTACCAGTGGCGCGACCCATGGCGAATTGAAAGCTGCGACGGTGCCGACGGCATAGGCACCCAACCCAGGCCAGTTGAAAGCAGGCAGTTGCGCCTGCGCCAAGCGCGGATAGCGTCCACGCCAGCGGAAGAAGAAGTCGGCCATGATCACTCCGCCAATCGGCGGGATGACCGTGCCGAGCAGGATCAGGTAGGGCACCAGCATGTCGTACATCCCCAGCAGCGCCAACAGGGTGCCGATCGCTGCGCCAGCCAGCGTGACCGCCCTGCGTCGACGCGTGCGCAGCAGGTTGCAACCGGCCACGGCGAAGTTGTAGATGGTGTTGTCCTGGGTGCTCCAGATGTTGAGCAAGAGCATCGCCATCGCGGCCATGGCGAAGCCTTGCAACAACAGCACTTCGACGACGTCGGGCTGCTGGTAGACGATGGCTCCGTAGGCGCCGATCAGCACCATCAGGCCATTGCCGAGGAAAAACCCGATCAGGCTCGCCATTACCGCGACCTTCGCCGAACGTGAAAACCGGGTCCAATTGGTTGCCTGGGTGGCGCCGCTGACGAACGTGCCGAAAACCAGGGTGATCGCGGTCGACCAGTCCAGGCTGCCTGTGGGTACCACCGCCAGCAGCCCGTCGAGGCCGCCGATCTTCTGCGTCGCCACCCACATCGAGAGCATCAACAGCAACAGCATGGCCGGTACGGCGACGTACGAGAGGATCTCCAGCCCGCGATAGCCGATATACGCCGTGGCGCAGAACCCCAGGCCGAACAGCACCATCAGCCCCAGCACAGTTCCCTGGCCCAACTCGAAATACTTGCCCAGCACCACCGCCGCGGTGGCCGTGCCCCAGGCGTACCAGCCGATCTGGGTAAAGCCAAGGATCAAGTCGCTGAGCTTGCTGCCCACCTCGCCAAAACAGAAACGGCCCATCAGTACCGAATTGAGCCCGCTCTTGAACGCTATGTAACCCAGGCCTGCGGCATAAAGACCCAGCAGCAGATTGCCGATGACAATGACACCGAGCATGTCAGCGAAACCGAACGCCACGCCCAGCTTGCCGCCGGCGAACATGGTGGCGGTGAAAAACGTGAAGCCCAGCAACACCATGGCCGTGGAGGCCAGGCCCTTGCGGGCATGCATCGGGACTTCGCTCAACGGGTAGTCGTTACCGGGATCGTTCTGTGTCATGTGGCGGGTCCTTGCGGGTGAGGAAATGTCGCAAGCGTGCAGCGGCCGTGCCAAGCGAGTGATTGCCGGTTGTTTATAGACAAATCCTTGGAACAGGGTGGCTGGAGGGATCAAAAGCGGTGCGGCGGTGGTTCAAGTTGGAACACAGGCCGCACGGTACATGCGGTTCGCTTGTGGGAGCGGCTCCTTCAGCAGGCAAGAGGCAATGCCAGGAACCGCAAGACCGCCGCGACAATCACTTCCGGCGCGTCTTCCTGGACCAGGTGTCCGGCACTTGGCACGGGCTGAAACAGCGCCCCGGGAATCATCCCGTGCAACGACCGGCCGCGCTCGATGGGGATCCATTGGTCATCTTCGCCCCACAGGATTTGCGTTGGGCAGCGCACCTTCGGATACAGGGCCTCGACCTCGCGCGTATAGCGCTCATCCATCTGGGCAATTTGCCGATAGAACGCCGCCTGGCCCGGCTCGCCAAGCCACGGCTTAACGTAGGGCGCCAACTCTGCCTCCGGAATGTCTCGCTTGATCGCGCCGCGGATATAAGTCGGCACGATAGCCCGCTGGATGTAATCGGGCAGGCCGCTGAACGCCGTTTCATGCTGGCGCACATGCTGGACAAAAGGTGAACCCCACGGTGACAGCGCCACCGGGTCGATCAGGGTCAGGCTGCGGTAATCCTTGCCATCGAGCAGATGCGTACGCAGTGCGGTAGCACCGCCGAAGTCATGGGCCACCACGTCTGGGCGCTCCAGGTTCCAGTATTCCAGCAACTGGGCGAGCAATTGGTTTTGTACGCCGAGGGAGACGTCGGCATCCGGCTGCGCGGATTGGCCATAACCCAGCAGGTCGAAGTAGTGCACCCGGTGCGTAGCAAAGAACAGCGGCGCGATCCGGTGCCATACATAAGAGGAGAACGGCGTGCCATGGACGAACACCAGCGGTGGGCCGTCGCCGTGGATGGCGTAGCGGATGGAATGTCCGTTGAAGTCGTAGACCTGATCCAGCGGCCAGTTGGTCATGCTTGATACTCCACTGAAAATGGCTCAGGGGATCAAGCATAGGCCAATGCGGTTCAGCAAGGAGACCCCCTTGTCACAGAAGGCTTGCCAGGGAACTGAGCCGGTTTTATTCGCCGTGGTAGATGCAGCCGCTGGTGCAAGTCTCGTGGATGCGAATGGCGCTGAGTTCCGGCAGCAGCGGCTTCAATTCATTCCAGATCCACTTGGCCAGGACTTCGCTGGTCGGGTTCTCCAGCCCAGGGATGTCGTTGAGGTAGTTGTGGTCCAGGCGCTCGTAGAGCGGCTTGAAGATCGCCTTGATTTCCGAGAAGTCGCGAATCCAGCCCGTGTGCGGATCGATGTCGCCGCTGAGGTGGATCGCCACCTTGAACGAGTGGCCATGCAGACGGCCGCACTTGTGGCCTTCGGGCACGTGGGGCAGGCGGTGGGCGGATTCGAAGGTGAATTCTTTGAAGATTTCCACAGGTTCAGGCTCTTTAAGGTAGCGGTCGCGAGGCAGGCGGCGGAGTTTATCAGGTTGATCCGTGTGATGCGCGAGCATGCTGACTAAAGGGTCAGCAAACGCAGTCTTCCTAGCGGGTCTTTGCCGAATCGTAGACGTTGCTACGCTCTCGCTTGCCGATCGCTATCACCAGGATGATGATCCTTTCGTCTTCTACTCGATAGACGAGTCGATACCCAGCCCCGCGCAACTTGATCTTGTAGCAATCCTTCATTGCGTGAAGGGCATCGCCCAGTATCCGCGGCTGCTTTTGTCGTTCCCGAAGCTTTTTCAATAGCTGTAGACGGATAGCGCCGTCCAGTTTCTTGAGTTACTTCAGGGCCTTTGGGTTCCATTCAACACCATACTCAACGCCCATTGGCTATATCAGCCTCAGCCTCGCCTATCAGATCATCGATTGAAACGCGAACGGGCGTTTCGTTGGCCTCAAGCCGTGCCTTGACCACTTGGGCCAATTCCAATTCATCCAGGCGTTCAATCATCGCCTCGTAGACATCGGCCGGTACCATGTAGCCCATCACGCGGTTATGGTTCAACACAGCCACAGGCGAACCGTTCGCTCCGCTCAGGACCGCAGATGGATTTTTTTCAGTTCAGATACGCTGACGGCCACATCAGCCAAAACGGTTTGCATAAAATTGGCTCCTTTAAAAGGGCTTTATTTTGGTCTTATTTGGCTCGTTCAAACAAGCTCTAATCCAAGACGTCGCGCCTTTGACGCTGTGATGCGCGAGCATGCTGACTAAAGGGTCAGCAAACGCTCGCCCAATCCACCGTTGGCCGTCAGCTCCAGGAACTCGTCGCCGAGCCGGCGGCTTTCGTCCATCGCCGTGCGCCAGTATCTACGGCGGCTCGGGTCATCGCCCATGAAGCGCTTGAAATCGTTGCGATCCGGCAGTTTGCCGTAGGGCAGGCGGGCCAGGTATTCGCGCGACGGGGCGAGCAGCAGCACGTCCTGGAGGCGTTCGGCGCTGCCCTTGCGCCATGGCAGGCCTTTGTCGAACCAGCCAGGGATGACCCGGTCGGTGAAATGGGGATAAAGGACGATGCCCTCGCCGCTGTAGGGCAGGTCGAGGTGGTAGTCCAGCAAACCCCCGTCGCGGTAGGTGCCGGCACCGGCGCCGGGAAGGTCGCGCACGCCTTCCATCACCATCGGGATCGAGCCCGACGCCAGCAAGGCCTGGCGCAGGTTGTCGGCCACCAGGGGCACGAAGCGTGAAGGGAAGTCTGTCAGGGGATGCAGCGGTGGCGCCAACCGTGGGTCGTGCACGATCAGCCGTTCGAAATGTCGCGACAGGCGCGCACGGCCTCGCAGGTTGTCGGCGATCACCGACGACAACCCGAGGCCCAGCCGGCCTCGGTGGTCTTGTGACAGCAGGCCGTGGCTCTTGACCACCATGATATTGAGCCGGTAATGGGGGTTGTCGAGGATCGTCAGGTCGCGACCTTCCAGCAGATCGTCCAGCATGCGCTGGGAGCTTTGGCTGACGCCGGCCATGGTCACGCCTTTGGCGAAACTCTGCTCGTTATACAGAGTGCCCAGGCGCCTGATGCCTTCGGCG
Source organism: Pseudomonas frederiksbergensis (assembly GCF_000802155.2). Classification (GTDB taxonomy): domain Bacteria; phylum Pseudomonadota; class Gammaproteobacteria; order Pseudomonadales; family Pseudomonadaceae; genus Aquipseudomonas; species Aquipseudomonas frederiksbergensis_A. The sequence goes on along the minus strand of NZ_JQGJ02000020.1, from coordinate 48,171 downwards.
GCGTTCGGCAAGCACGCGCTGGCAAAGCGCCAAGAGCCAACCGAGGCGCCGATCAGCGACCGTTCCCGAGGCGCCGCAGGGAGCCATTCGCCGAACAGGGCCAGGTCCAATCCCTGGATGCCCAAGGCTTTCGGGCCACCGGCGGCGCCGGGCAGGATGCCAACGTCGGCGGCGTTGAGGCCGGCCTCGCGGATTCGCTTGAAGGCACGGGGACCGGCCTTGAGGGTGAGGGCGGGGAATTTGATATGGATGGCAGTCATACCGGTCTCTAATACTGGCAAGCGGCTGATTATAGCGACACACGACGCGGTGGGAGCTCCCGCATTGATGTGGGTCCCATGATGGCAATTCAGTTTCAGTTAAGTTCACCCCGATACAGTTTCCGGTGATGATTATAAAAAGGAGAGAACCCGTGAACCGCCTGACTGCCTTTATTCTCGCGACGCTCATGGCTCTTGGCGCTGGCCTGGCGCAAGCGCGAGACCTCCATGATCACGAGATCAAAAAACTGCTGGACGCTGGTACCATTCAATCGCTTGAAAAGCTCAAGGCCGCTGCTCTGGCCACGCATCCCGGCTCTGAAGTGACCGATACCGAGCTGGAAGAGGAATACGGCAAGTACCGTTACAAGGTGGACCTGCGTGATGCCGATGGCATCGAGTGGGACCTGGAACTCGACGCCACTAGCGGCGAGGTGCTCAAGAATCATCAGGATACCTAATGAAGTTTAATCTACGCGCCCGCAGTCGTTGGGCGCTGGCGCTGCTGGCGTTCTGTTCGCTCGCCATGGCCCGGGACCTGGACCAGGACGAAGCCCTGCAGTTGCGCCAACAGGGCGTGATCCTGCCGCTGGAGCAACTGTTGCAACAAGCGCTGGACCGCCATCCTGGCGCCAAGCTGCTGGAGGCCGAGCTGGAGGAAAAGCACGGCGTCTATATTTATGAAGTCGAGCTGCTGGATACCGACGGCGTCGTGCGCGAACTGGACCTTGAGGCCGCAACCGGCCGTTTACTCAAAGATAAGGAAGACTGATGCGCCTGCTCTTGGTGGAAGACCACGTTCCCCTGGCCGACGAGCTGATGGCCGGGCTGGCCCGGCAGGGTTATGCGGTCGATTGGTTGGCCGATGGTCGTGATGCGGTGTATCAGGGCACCAGCGAGCCCTACGACCTGATCATCCTCGACCTCGGGTTGCCCGGGGTGCCGGGGCTCGAGGTATTGAAGCAATGGCGAGCCGGTGGCCTGGCCACGCCGGTGTTGATCCTCACCGCCCGCGGCTCCTGGGCCGAGCGCATCGAAGGGCTCAAGGCCGGGGCCGATGATTACCTGACCAAACCCTTTCATCCTGAAGAACTGCACCTGCGCATCCAGGCGCTGCTGCGTCGCTCCCACGGCCAGGCCAACCAACCGACGCTCCAGGCGGCCGGGTTGCACCTGGATGAAGGACGCCAGTGCGTGATTCGTGACGGCGCGGAGGTCCAACTGACCGCCGCCGAATTTCGCCTGTTGCGCTATTTCATGCTGCACCCCGAGCAAATCCTTTCCAAGAGTCATCTCGCCGAGCACCTGTACGACGGCGAAACCGAGCGTGATTCCAATGTGCTCGAAGTCCACGTCAACCACCTGCGGCGCAAGCTGGGGCGCAGCGTGATCGAAACCCGTCGCGGCCAGGGCTACCTGTTCGGCGGGCAGGCCCAGTGAGATCCATCCAGCGGCGCCTGAGCCTTGGGCTGATCGGTGTGATGGTCGTGGTCGGCCTCGTCCTGGCGCAGACCAGCCTGTGGTTGTTCGAGCTGGGCTTGCAGCGTTATCTGGAAGCGGGGCTGCGCAACGACAGCGAGAACCTGCTGGTGGCCCTGGTGCGCGGCCCGCAAGGTTTGCAGTTGGACGAGCGGCGCTTGTCGCCCGCCTATCTACGGCCGTTTTCGGGGCACTATTTCCGCATCGATTTCGCCGACGAGCATTGGCGCTCCCGCTCCCTGTGGGACCAGGAGCTGCCCCGGCTCGACCATCCGGGCCTGCACAGCAACCTGCAACTGGGCCCCGAAGGCCAGAGGCTGCTGGTACTGCGCACTGACTATCGGCGCCTGGGCCAGGCGATTTCCATCAGCGTGGCCCAGGACTACACGCCCGTGCGCGACAGTTTCCTGAGAATGCAGCAAGTAGGCCTGGGTCTTGGCCTGGCGGGGTTGCTGCTGATCCTTTTGCTCCAGCGCCTGACGGTACAACGCGCGTTGCGTCCGTTGGAAAAGGCCAGGGAGCAGATCGCCCAGTTGCAGCGCGGGCAGCGTTCGCAACTCGACGAACAAGTGCCCAGGGAACTGGAGCCGCTGGTGGCGCAGATCAATCATCTGTTGGCTCATACCGAAGACAGCCTCAAGCGTTCGCGCAATGCCCTGGGCAACCTGGGCCATGCGCTGAAGACCCCGCTGGCGGTGTTGCAAAGCCTGGCCTCGAACGAAAAGCTCGACCCTTATCCGCAATTGCGCAAGCTGCTGCTCGACCAGCTGGAACAGGTTCGCCACCGCCTGAACCGCGAGCTCAATCGCGCCCGGTTGTCGGGCGATGCCTTGCCCGGCGCACACCTGGATTGCGACGCCGAACTGCCGGGGCTGCTGGCAACGCTGAACATGATCCATGGCGAGCATCTGCACTTGGCTTACCTCGCGCCGCCTGGCTTGCAGCTGCCCTGGGATCGTGAGGATCTGCTGGAGCTGCTGGGCAACCTGCTGGACAACGCCTGCAAATGGGCCGACGCCGAAGTGCGCCTGACCATTGTCGAGACGGCCGACGGGTTCAGCCTGGCCGTGGAGGACGATGGCCCAGGCATTCCCGCGGAGCGGCGCGACCAGGTCTTCAGCCGGGGCACGCGGCTGGATGAGCAGACCGATGGCCACGGCCTTGGCCTGGGCATCGTGCGGGACATCGTCGACACCTGGGGCGGGATGCTGGCCTTGGATGACAGCGAGTGGGGCGGGTTGAAGGTCGTGATCGAATTGCCCAAGCGCTGATGTCCTGTGGGGGCGGGCTTGCTCGCGAAAGCGGTGTGCCAGCTAATAATGTCTGAGTGATACACCGCATTCGCGAGCAAGCCCGCTCTCTCAAGAGTGACGGCATTACCGCAAAACCCGCCGCATGACCCTTGCAGCTTGCCGCCGCTTCCTGCAAAGTCGCGACCTTTTTGTCCGGTGGCTTTCCATCGCTGTGCTTTGAGGTAACGATGATAAATGCAGTAATTGCTGCGGTTGGCGTCATGCTGGTGCTCAGCCTGTCCCGCGTGCATGTGGTGATCGCGCTGATTGTCGGCGCGTTGGTGGGCGGCCTGACGGGCGGCCTGGGGATCGAGGCGACGCTCAAGGCGTTCAATGCCGGCCTGGGTGGCGGCGCGACGGTGGCGTTGTCCTACGCACTGCTGGGCGCTTTCGCCGTGGCGATCGCCAAGTCCGGCATGGCCCACGCCCTGGCCGACAAAGCCCTGGCCATGGTCGACCGCCAGGACGTCGCCGGCGGCACAGGTGTCAAGTGGGTGCTGATCGGCCTGCTGGGTACCGTGGCCGTCGCATCGCAGAATATCCTGCCGATCCACATTGCCTTCATCCCGCTGCTGGTGCCGCCGCTTCTGTACGTGCTGACCAAACTGCAGTTGGACCGCCGCCTGATCGCCTGCGTGATGACCTTCGGCTTGATCACGCCCTACATGTTCCTGCCGGTGGGCTTCGGCAATATCTTCCTCAACGAGATCCTGCTGGCCAATGTCGCTCGCAGCGGTGTGGACGTCAGCGGCATCAACATCACCCACGCCATGGGTATTCCGGCGCTGGGCATGGTGTTTGGCCTGATCCTCTCGTTTATCACCTACCGAAAGAAACGCGTCTATGACCTGAAGAAAATCGCTCGTGCCGAGCAAGTGGCGGTGCGCTACAACCCGCTGAGCCTGTTGGTCGCGGGGTTGGCGATCGCGGCGGCGTTCGCCATCCAGCTGCTGCTTGATTCGATGATCATCGGTGCGCTGGCGGGCTTCCTGATCTTTTCGGTCTCGGGGGTGGTGCGTTGGCGCGAAACCGACGACCTGTTCACCGAAGGCATGAAGATGATGGCGATGATCGGCTTCATCATGATCGCGGCCTCGGGGTTTGCCGAGGTGATGAAGGCCACCGGTGAAGTCCAGAGCCTGGTGGAAGCCTCGGCGGCCTGGATCGGCCACAACAAGGGCGTCGGCGCGTTGTTGATGTTGCTGGTGGGGCTATTGGTGACGATGGGCATCGGCTCGTCGTTCTCCACGGTGCCGATCCTGGCGACTATCTTCGTGCCGCTGTGCCTGCAACTGGGTTTCAGCCCGCTGGCGATCGTCTGCATCGTCGGCACCGCGGGCGCCCTGGGCGACGCTGGCTCGCCCGCCTCGGACTCGACCCTCGGCCCGACCTCCGGCCTGAACATCGACGGCCAGCATCACCATATCTGGGACACCGTGGTCCCGACTTTCATCCACTACAACCTGCCGTTGCTGGCGTTTGGTTGGGTGGCGGCGATGGTGTTGTAAGGTCGACCAACAAGACTCAAGGACCGAGTCGCCCCCCTTCGCGAGCAAGCGAGCATGCTGCTGACAGTTCGCGATAGCCGGTTAAACCTGTCCTACAGTTTTGCCGTGCCCTGCCGTTAACCCAGCTAACCACGCCAATAACACCTACAAGAGTGAACAGCATGCGCCTGAGCCTGAAGGCTAAAGTCCTGTCCCTTGCGATACTCCCGGTATTGCTGTCCGCTGTGATCATCAGCCTGACCACTGCGTTCATCTTGAAGGAACAGGCCAGCAAAGAAGTCCAGCAGACCCGCGAGCGCCTGCTCAGCGAAGCCAAGGCCACGCTGCAGAATTATGTCGCGGTCGGGCTGACAGCCATCAAGCCGCTCTACGATGCCGCCGCGCCAGGCGATAACGAAGCACGCGCCCAGGCGATCAAGCTCTTGTCGAATATCAGCTACGGCAAGGACGGCTATTTCTTCGGCTATGACTCCGAGACCATTCGTCTGTTCAAGGCCAACAGCCCCGATGGCGTGGGCAAAAGCTTCAAGGACAACCGCGACCCGAACGGTGTCTACGTCAACCGTGACCTGGTGAAAGTCGCCAAGGACGGCACGCATTACCTCGAATACAGTTCGCCACTGCCCGGCAGCAAGGACCTGGTGCCCAAGCTCGGCTACACCGAATACCTGCCCAAATGGGATCTGGCGGTAGGCAGTTCGGTCAACCTGGACGGTATCGAAGCCCAGGTGGCGTTGGTGGAAGCCAAGGTCCACGACCGCCTGCAAGGTGTGATCCTGAGCATCGTCGGGATCGCCGCCGTCGTGTTGCTGGTGATTGCAGTCGTGGGCCTGGTGCTCGCCAATACCATCCTGCGTCCTTTGCACCTGATGAAGGACAACCTTGACGACATCGCGGCGGGCGAGGGCGACCTGACCCGGCGCCTGGCGATCACCAGCCAGGATGAACTGGGCCAGTTGGCCGGTTCGTTCAACCGTTTCGTCGACAAGATCCACGGCCTGGTCCGGCAGATCACTGACATGACCTCGCAATTGACCGGCCTGGTGACGCAAGTTTCCGAGCAGGCCCAGCGCTCCGAGCAGGCGATGGAGCGTCAGCGCCACGAAACCGACCAGGTCGCCACAGCGATCAATGAGATGTCGTCCGCCGCCCAGGAAGTCGCCCGCAGTGCCCAGGGCGCTGCCGTCGCGGCCCAGCAGACCGACGAAGAAGGGCAGTCGGCCAAGCGCGTGGTGGCCGGCAGCATCCAGCAGATTCATGCATTGGTGAACGATATTCGCAGCAGCGGCGTGTCCCTGGACAGCCTGCAACAGGACGTCGCTTCGATTGTCAGTGTGCTCGGGGTGATTCGTTCCATCGCCGAGCAGACCAACTTGCTGGCCCTGAACGCCGCCATCGAGGCCGCACGTGCCGGTGAGGCGGGGCGTGGGTTTGCGGTGGTGGCCGATGAAGTCCGCGCCCTTGCCAGTCGGACCCAGCAAAGCACCCAGGAAATACAGGGCATGATCGATCGCCTGCAATCGGGTACTCATGCGGCGGTGGAGGCGATGCGCCGTTCCAGTGAGGCCGGCGATGGCACTTCGGAGCGGGCCAACGAGGCCGGCGCGTCACTGGACACCATGGCGCAGTTGATTGGCACCATCAACTCGATGAACGCCCAGATCGCCAGCGCGGCCGAGGAACAAACTGCCGTGGCCGAAGAAATCAACCGCAGCGTGCATCAGATTGCCGTGGCCGTGGACAGCGTTGCCGACGAAACCCAACGCGGCGCCCAGACCTCCCGCAGCCTGGCCGACCTGGGTCAGCGCCTGGGCCAATTGGTGGGGCAGTTCCGGATCTGATCCGGGCAAGTCGTTCCGCCAACTTAAGTCGAGCGCTGTTGTGGCGAGGGGATTTATCCCCTCGCCACAATGATCAGGCAGCCAACTCCCGCACATCCCGCATCAACAACCCAAACCGCAAATCCACCGCATCCGGAATCGGCACATACACCACGTGCCCGTCTCCCGGTGCGACGTCGATGCCTTGGCCCTTGACGTTCTGCAACTGATGCAGGTCGAAGTGGAAGTTGCCCTTGGGCGTCATCAGCTCCATGTGATCCCCCAGGCCGAAGCGATTCTTCACCCGTACTTCGGCCATGCGCTCACGGCGGGCGCCGGTCAGTTCGCCGACGAACTGCTGGCGCTCCGACACCGAGCTGCCGTTCTGGTAGTTCTGATATTCATCGTGCACATGGCGACGCAGGAAACCTTCGGTGTACCCGCGTTGGGCGAGGGATTCGAGGTCGGTCATGAGGCTGCGGTCGAACTCACGGCCAGTCATCGCGTCATCGATGGCGCGGCGATATACCTGGGTGGTGCGCGCGCAATAGAAGTGCGACTTGGTCCGGCCTTCGATCTTCAGCGAATGTACGCCCATGCGAGTCAGGCGTTCCACATGCTGCACGGCTCGCAAGTCCTTGGCATTCATGATGTAGGTGCCGTGCTCGTCCTCGAAGGCCGGCATGGATTCGTCCGGGCGGTTGGCCTCTTGCAGCAGGAACACTTGGTCGGTCGGCGCGCCGAGGCCCAGGGTCGGTTCCGGCTGATACACCTGGACGATGTCGCCCACGGTATTTTCCACTGCCGGTTGCGCCGAATATTTCCAGCGGCAGGCGTTGGTGCAACTGCCCTGGTTGGCATCGCGCCGGTTCAGGTAGCCCGACAGCAGGCAGCGTCCGGAATAGGCCATGCACAGCGCGCCGTGGACAAACACCTCCAGCTCCATGGCCGGCACCTGCTGGCGAATCTCGGCAATTTCCTCCAGCGACAACTCGCGAGAGAGGATGATCCGGCTCAGGCCCTGCTGTTGCCAGAACTCGACGCTGGCCCAGTTCACCGTGTTGGCCTGCACCGACAGATGGATCGGCATCTGTGGGAAATGCCGGCGAACCAGCATGATCAGCCCCGGGTCGGACATGATCAGTGCGTCCGGGCCCATCGCGATCACCGGTTCGAGATCCTTGAGGAAGGTGCGTAGCTTGGCGTTGTGCGGGGCGATGTTCACCACCACATAAAAGCGCTTGCCCAGGCTTTGGGCTTCATGAATGCCCAAGGCCAGGTTGGCGTGGTCGAATTCATTGTTGCGCACTCGCAAGCTGTAGCGCGGTTGGCCGGCATAGACCGCATCGGCGCCGTAGGCGAAGGCGTAGCGCATGTTTTTCAGGGTGCCGGCAGGGGCGAGCAGTTCGGGGGCTACGAGGTGCATGGTGGCGTCGGACCGCAAAAAGCGGCGAGGGTAGGCCATGGCCGGCCCGGTGGTATTGATCTGGATCAAGGCTGCGCAACAGACGCGACGGCACTCCGGCGAATCCTGGCGGACTAATGTTTATCTGCCAAGGAATGGAAAGCCAATGAACCGCAAGAACCTCCAAAACAAGTCGCAGATGTTGTTGCTGATCCTGGTCAGCATCGCCTTCGTCTGGATCCTGCTGCCGTTCTACGGGGCAGTGTTCTGGGCCGTTATCCTGGGCATCGTCTTCGCGCCACTGCAGCGGCGCCTGCAATTGAAGCTCAACTGGCCGCGCAACCTCACGACGCTATTGACCCTGACCACTTGCATGCTGATTGCTATCTTGCCGGTGATCGTCATCAGCACCTTGCTGGTCCAGGAAGGTGCGGCCCTCTACAAGAGCCTGGAAAGCGGCGAGCTGGACGTTGCTGATTACCTGGCGCGCTTCAAGGACGCATTGCCACCGTACTTCCAGCACCTGCTGGACCGTTTCGGCCTGGGCAACCTGAACGGGCTGCGGGACAAGATCGTCAAGAGCGCGATGCAGGGCAGCGAGTTCTTCGCCACCCAGGCGTTCAGTTTCGGCCAGGGCACGTTCCAATTCCTGGTGAGTTTTTTCGTGATGCTCTACCTGCTGTTCTTTTTCCTGCGCGACGGGCCGGAACTGGTACGCAAGGTGCGCTCGGCGGTGCCGCTGGCCGAGCACCAGAAGCGCCGCCTGCAATTGAAATTCAACCGCGTGGTGCGGGCGACGGTGAAGGGCAACCTGCTGGTCGCGATCACCCAAGGCGCGTTAGGCGGCTTGATCTTCTGGGTGCTCGGCATCCCGACGGTGTTGCCTTGGGCGGTGCTGATGGCGTTCCTGTCGCTGTTGCCGGCCGTGGGGGCGGGCATCGTCTGGGCGCCGGTGGCGGTGTATTTCCTGTTGTCCGGGGCGATCTGGCAGGGCGTGGTGCTGACGCTGTTCGGCGTATTCGTGATTGGCCTGGTGGACAACTTCTTGCGGCCGATCCTGGTGGGCAAGGACACCAAGATGCCGGACTACATGGTCCTGGTCTCGACGCTGGGCGGGTTGGCGGTGTTCGGCCTGAATGGCTTCGTCATCGGCCCGCTGATCGCCGCACTGTTCATGTCGTGCTGGGCGCTGTTCGTCGAAAACACGCCTCGGGTGCAGTTGCCCTAGGCGCGGAGGAGGTAGGGGCCGATACGTTGCGACATGGCCTGGGCGGCGGGCAGTGAAGTCAGCGGGCCGCTGACGGTCACGCCGTCCTGCACCAGATACCAGCAAGCCAACAGGCCACGCTCCCTGAGTGGGGCGGGAACGGCGCTGCCAACGACAGACATGATTTGAACCTTGGGCATGGGAAACCTCCATCAATCGATGGGGTTACCTTACGTTTCATGCGGGATGGAGAAAAATCAACGGTCTCAATAGTAGGAATCGATGCCGCTCAATCGACCACCAAGTCGAGCATGTGCACCACTTCCTGCTCGCTGAGCAGGCCCTTGCGAACCAGGTTTTCCGCGAGCAAGGACAGGAACTTGGCGCTGCGGTGGCCTTCCAGGTGCTTGAGTTCGGTCAGCGCGTTGTACACCTTGCTGGAGGTGCACAGGCCGACGATGCGGTGAGGGTTTTGTGTGGGCATGGCTTCGTCCTTGTTGTTATGAAGCTGCTGTGGCGGACAGGGGCAGTTTGCGGCACTGCCATGACGCTGGCGTGACAGCTGGGCTTTTCGGAAAAAGGAAAGCAGGATTCAGACCATAATGCCAGGTTGGCGCCAAATTATTGTTCTGGTAGCGACCTCAGGTACGCGGTCCGCGGCCACAGGCGGTCGCTCACGTCGAAAAGCACCCACGAAAAAGCCCCTGGACCTTTCGATTCAGGGGCTTTGTCTTTTGCTGTCTGGCTCCACGACCTGGACTCGAACCAGGGACCCAGTGATTAACAGTCACTTGCTCTACCAACTGAGCTATCGCGGAATGGCGCGTATGTTACTGATTGGAAAAGAGAAGTCAAGCTTGAGTTGATCGCTGGAAGAGCTTTTTGTGGAGGTGACATCCAAGTATCACATGTTACTGCTTCACACAGCTCTCGCAGGATCACTATCTGTTGTGGCGAGGGGGATAAATCCCCTTGCCACAAGGGCGCCCGAAAAAAATGGGAGACCAAGGCCTCCCATTTTTCAAACCATCGAGGCTCAGATTACCTGGACGATGGCCTTGGTCACTGCTTCGATGTTGTTCTGGTTCAGTGCGGCCACGCAGATGCGGCCGGTGTCCAGGGCATAGATGCCGAATTCATTGCGCAGGCGTGTCACTTGTTCAACGGTCAGGCCGGAGTAGGAGAACATCCCGCTCTGGCGTGCGACGAAGCTGAAGTCGTGCTGCGGGGCGGCCTTGGCCAGCATGTCCACCATCTGGTCGCGCATGCCACGAATACGCAGGCGCATCTCGGCCAGTTCTTCTTCCCATTGGGCCCGCAGCTCTGGGCTGTTGAGCACGGCCGCGACGATGCTGGCGCCGTGGGTCGGCGGGTTGGAGTAGTTGGTGCGGATCACGCGCTTGACCTGGGACAGCACGCGGGCACTTTCTTCCTTCGACTCGCTGACGATCGACAGGGCGCCAACACGCTCACCGTACAGGGAGAACGACTTGGAGAACGAACTGGAGGCGAAGAAGGTCAGGCCCGACTCGGCGAACAGGCGCACGGCTGCGGCGTCTTCATCGATGCCTTTGCCGAAGCCCTGGTAAGCCATGTCCAGGAAAGGCACGTGGTTCTTGGCCTTGACCACGGCCAGGACATTTTTCCAGTCTTCCGGGCTCAGGTCCACGCCGGTCGGGTTATGGCAGCAGGCGTGCAGCACGACGATCGAGCGGTCGGGTAGGGCGTTGAGATCTTCCAGCAGGCCGCTGCGGTTCACGTCGTGGGTGGCGGCGTCGTAATAGCGATAGTTCTGCACCGAGAAGCCGGCGGTTTCGAACAGCGCACGGTGGTTTTCCCAGCTCGGGTCGCTGATGGCCACGACTGCGTCAGGCAGCAGTTGCTTGAGGAAGTCGGCGCCGATCTTCAGCGCGCCGGTGCCGCCCACCGCCTGCGTGGTGATGACGCGGCCGGAAGCGATCAGCGGGGAGTCCTTGCCGAACAACAGGGTCTGGACTGCCTGGTCGTACGCGGCGATGCCGTCGATCGGCAGGTAGCCACGGGAAACGTGCTGAGCCACGCGAATCGTCTCGGCTTCAACCACGGCGCGCAGCAATGGAATGCGCCCTTCTTCGTTGCAGTAAACACCTACGCCCAAGTTGACCTTATTGGTACGGGTGTCGGCATTGAAAGCTTCGTTGAGGCCCAGGATGGGGTCGCGTGGTGCCAATTCGACAGCGGAAAACAGGCTCATTAGTGCGCGGCTCTGAATGGAGAGTGAGGGGACGTGTCGCGCTCCAGCCGGATGCACTAGAGCGGTGCACAAACGGGGAGCTAGTATAGAGGCCATCACCGAACACGGCGACAGGCTATTCGGTGTTTACGGTAAGTATTTTCGATTTTTTTTCGACCGTTAGTCTCTTCGCAGCGTCAAAGCCTGCAAGGCGTGTAGGACGTTCGTCTTGAAAGCGAAGGCATTCACCTCCACATTGTATGAATTCCAGCTTTTTCATCGGGCGACGTCAGTCGTTTCGGTCTTTCTCGTTCCCGTCGCCTGGCCGACAGGAGTGAACCCAGGGGTTATGTTATGTCTGAATTCCAGCTAGTCACCCGCTTCCAGCCCGCCGGCGATCAGCCGGAAGCCATCCGGCTGATGGTCGAAGGCATCGAGGCCGGTCTGGCGCACCAGACGTTGCTGGGCGTGACCGGTTCGGGCAAGACCTTCAGCATCGCCAACGTGATCGCCCAGGTGCAGCGCCCGACCTTGGTGCTGGCGCCGAACAAGACGCTGGCGGCGCAGTTGTACGGCGAATTCAAGGCGTTTTTCCCGAACAACGCGGTGGAGTACTTCGTTTCCTACTACGACTACTACCAGCCCGAGGCCTACGTTCCGTCGTCGGACACCTTCATCGAGAAGGACGCCTCGATCAACGACCACATCGAACAGATGCGGCTGTCGGCGACCAAGGCGTTGCTTGAGCGCAAGGACGCGATCATCGTTACCACGGTGTCATGCATCTACGGCTTGGGCAGCCCGGAAACCTACCTGAAGATGGTGTTGCATGTGGACCGTGGCGACAAACTCGACCAGCGTGCCTTGCTCCGGCGGCTGGCGGATTTGCAATACACCCGCAACGACATGGATTTCGCCCGGGCGACGTTCCGGGTGCGCGGTGATGTGATCGACATCTACCCGGCAGAATCGGACCTGGAAGCGATTCGCATCGAGTTGTTCGACGATGAAGTGGAGAGCATTTCGGCGTTCGACCCGCTGACTGGCGAGGTGATCCGCAAGTTGCCACGCTTCACGTTCTACCCCAAGAGCCACTACGTGACGCCACGGGAAACCCTGCTGGATGCCATCGAAGGGATCAAGGCCGAGCTGCAAGAACGCCTGGAATACCTGCGTTCGAACAACAAGCTGGTGGAAGCCCAGCGCCTGGAGCAGCGCACCCGCTTTGACCTGGAGATGATCCTGGAGCTGGGCTACTGCAACGGTATCGAGAACTACTCGCGCTACCTGTCGGGGCGCCCGGCGGGTGCGCCGCCGCCCACCTTGTATGACTACCTACCAGCCGATGCCTTGCTGGTGATCGACGAGTCCCACGTCAGCGTTCCGCAGGTTGGCGCCATGTACAAAGGCGACCGTTCGCGCAAGGAAACCTTGGTGGAATACGGTTTCCGCCTGCCTTCGGCCTTGGACAACCGGCCGATGCGCTTCGACGAATGGGAAAGCGTGAGCCCGCAGACGATCTTCGTCTCGGCCACCCCGGGCAACTACGAGGCCGAGCATGCCGGCCGCGTGGTGGAGCAAGTGGTGCGGCCGACGGGCCTGGTGGACCCGCAAGTGGAGGTGCGTCCGGCGCTGACCCAGGTCGATGACCTGCTGTCGGAAATCACCAAGCGCGTGGCGCTGGAGGAGCGGGTGCTGGTCACCACGCTGACCAAGCGCATGGCCGAAGACCTCACCGACTATCTGGCCGACCACGGCGTGCGGGTGCGTTACTTGCACTCGGACATCGACACGGTGGAGCGGGTCGAGATCATCCGCGACCTGCGCCTGGGCACCTTCGACGTGTTGGTGGGCATCAACCTGCTGCGTGAAGGCCTGGACATGCCCGAGGTGTCGCTGGTGGCGATCCTCGACGCCGACAAGGAAGGTTTCCTGCGTTCCGAGCGCTCATTGATCCAGACCATCGGTCGCGCGGCCCGTAACCTCAACGGTCGGGCAATTCTTTATGCCGATCGCATCACCGGCTCCATGGAGCGGGCCATCGGCGAGACCGAGCGCCGCCGCGACAAGCAGATCGCCTTCAACCTGGCCAATGGCATTACGCCCAAAGGGGTGTTCAAGGACGTCGCCGATATCATGGAAGGCGCCACCGTGCCTGGCTCGCGCAGCAAGAAGCGCAAAGGCATGGCCAAGGCCGCCGAAGAGAGCGCCCGCTACGAGGCCGAACTGCGCTCGCCGAGCGAAATCACCAAGCGGATCCGGCAGTTGGAAGAGAAGATGTACCAATTGGCCCGGGACCTGGAGTTCGAGGCGGCGGCGCAGTTGCGTGATGAGATTGGCAAGTTGCGGGAGCGGTTGTTGGCTGTCTGAGCATTGAGGTGTCCTCATAGCCCCATTCGCGAGCCTGCTCGCGAATGGGGCAGCTCAGTCTGAATGGTTGGCCACACAAATCCCGCTCTCACTGGAGCCGGCCCACCATCGCCTGTTACCATTCGCCCCCTGTTTGATCTTCGCTTTTATCTTCTTTCCGAGACATGCCATGACCACCGTCCGTACCCGCATCGCGCCTTCGCCCACTGGCGATCCCCATGTCGGCACCGCTTACATCGCCTTGTTCAACTATTGCTTTGCCAAGCAGCACGGTGGTGAGTTCATCCTGCGGATCGAGGACACCGATCAGTTGCGTTCGACCCGCGAGTCGGAACAGCAGATTTTCGACGCCCTGCGCTGGCTCGGCATCGATTGGAGCGAGGGCCCGGACGTCGGCGGCCCGCACGGCCCGTATCGCCAGAGCGAACGTGGCGAGATCTACAAGCAGTACTGTCAGCAATTGGTGGACATGGGGCATGCGTTCCCTTGCTTCTGCACTGCCGAAGAGCTCGACCAGATGCGCGCCGAGCAGATCGCCCGTGGCGAAACCCCGCGCTACGACGGCCGCGCGCTGCTGCTGTCCAAAGAAGAAGTCGCCCGTCGCCTGGCCGCTGGCGAGCCCCATGTGATCCGCATGAAGGTGCCGACCGAGGGTGTCTGCGTGGTGCCGGACATGCTGCGTGGCGATGTCGAGATCCCGTGGGATCGCATGGACATGCAAGTGCTGATGAAGACCGATGGCCTGCCGACGTACTTCCTGGCCAACGTGGTCGACGATCACCTGATGGGCATCACTCACGTTCTGCGTGGTGAAGAATGGCTGCCGTCGGCGCCGAAACTGATCCTGCTCTATGAGTACTTTGGCTGGGAACAACCTCAGCTGTGCTACATGCCGCTGCTGCGTAACCCGGACAAGAGCAAGTTGTCCAAGCGCAAGAACCCGACCTCGGTGACGTTCTACGAGCGCATGGGCTTCATGCCCGAGGCGATGCTCAACTACCTGGGGCGCATGGGCTGGTCGATGCCGGACGAGCGTGAGAAGTTCTCGCTGCAGGAAATGGTCGAGCACTTCGATCTGTCGCGTGTCTCCCTGGGCGGGCCGATCTTCGACGTCGAGAAACTCTCCTGGCTCAACGGCCAGTGGCTGCGTGACCTGCCGGTGGAAGAGTTCGCCGCACGCGTGCAGAAGTGGGCGTTCAACCCTGAGTACATGATGAAGATCGCTCCCCACGTGCAGGGCAGGGTCGAGACCTTCAGCCAGATCGCCCCGCTGGCCGGCTTCTTCTTCGCCGGTGGCGTGACCCCGGACGCGAAGTTGTTCGAATCCAAGAAACTCTCGGGCGACCAGGTGCGGCAGTTGATGCAGTTGATCCTGTGGAAGCTCGAAAGCCTGCGCCAGTGGGAGAAGGACAGCATCACCGCGACCATCCAGGCCGTGGTCGAATCGCTGGAACTGAAATTGCGCGATGCCATGCCGTTGATGTTCGCCGCCATTACCGGCCAGGCCAGCTCGGTGTCGGTGCTCGATGCAATGGAAATCCTCGGGCCGGACCTGACCCGTTTCCGCCTGCGCCAAGCCATCGATCTGCTCGGTGGCGTGTCGAAGAAGGAAAACAAAGAGTGGGAAAAACTGCTGGGCGCGATTGCTTAAGCGGTCGATGGAGCAGGGCATGCCCCGGTTTTCCGGGGTTTGTCGGTAAGTGATTGTTATCCCGGCAAAAAATTTTCAAATTCTTTGAAAATAAATTTGACAGCCCTCCGATACGCCCTTAAGATTCGCCCCGTCCTCAGCGATGAGGGGCTATAGCTCAGCTGGGAGAGCGCTTGCATGGCATGCAAGAGGTCGACGGTTCGATCCCGTCTAGCTCCACCAATTTACACTTCGAGGCCTGGCCACACCGGCCTTGAAGCGATCAACACTCAGCGTTGATCAGTTGTATAGAAGGGTTTGCGTCCCCTTCGTCTAGTGGCCTAGGACACCGCCCTTTCACGGCGGTAACAGGGGTTCGAGTCCCCTAGGGGACGCCAGTTTTACAGAAGCGATGTTGCAAGATGATGTCGCTCCGCCGCGAGGCGAAAAATCCGGGGCTATAGCTCAGCTGGGAGAGCGCTTGCATGGCATGCAAGAGGTCGACGGTTCGATCCCGTCTAGCTCCACCAATTTACACTTCAAGGTTTGGCCACACCGGCCTTGAAGCGATCAGTACTCAGCGCTGATCATGTTCAGAAGGTTTGTGTCCCCTTCGTCTAGTGGCCTAGGACACCGCCCTTTCACGGCGGTAACAGGGGTTCGAGTCCCCTAGGGGACGCCACGATTACCCGCTCTGCGGGATTTTATAAGGGTCATTCAATTCTTGAATGGCCCTTTTGTTTGCCTGGCATTCAGCCAATTCCCTTATCCTCGAAAAATACTTCTGACGAGCGGTCACTATTTCGCTTGCGGAAATTTATTATGAGAATAATATTTCAATCGTAATATTCGGAGGCAACGATGAGCGATAAAAAAGCACAAACCCGCGAACGCATTCTCAAGGCCGCCAGCGATGCGCTGATCCAGCGCGGGCCGGCCGAGCCGAGCGTGGGCGAGGTGATGGGCGCAGCCGGCCTGACGGTGGGTGGTTTTTATGCCCATTTCGAAAGCAAGGATGCGTTGATGCTGGAGGCGTTCAAGCAATTGTTGAATCGCCGCCGTGGCTTGATCGCCGACATGGATGCCGAGCTGACGGGTGAAGAGCGGCGCGCATTGGTCGCGGCGTTCTATCTGTCGCGCAAGCACCGTGATTCCACCGAGCAAGCGTGTCCGATCCCGGCATCGGTCGGCGAGCTCGGGCGGCTGCCGGACGCGTTTCGTGAAGTTCTCAACGAGCATATCGAGCTGATGGTCGCGCAGTTGGCCGCCAGCCCCGAAGACGCCGACAAAGCCCTGGCCGACATCGCCTTGATGGTCGGCGGCCTGGCCCTGGCACGGGCATTGGGCCCGGGTGAGTTATCGGATCGTTTACTGCGCGCCGCCAAGTCGGCGGTGCGTTGAGCTAAGGCGCAAGCCCTGGAGATGAGCATGGACAGGTTGAGCTGGATTCGTGGCGTCAATGGCACCCTTGGTTGGATCGCGCCGCGGCTGGTGGCGAAGAGCATGCGCAGGGTCTTCATGAGTCCGCGCAACCTGCCACCACGGGCCTGGGAACTGCCATTGCTGGCCTCGTCCGAGCGCATCACGTTGCGCTTCGGCCTGTCTGCCTTGCGTTGGGGCAAAGGCCCCGCGGTCCTGTTGATGCACGGGTGGGAAGGGCGGCCGACCCAATTTGCAGCGTTGATCAACGCGCTGGTGGACGCCGGTTATACGGTGGTGGCGCTGGATGGACCGGCCCACGGTCGCTCGCCGGGTCGCGAGGCCAATGTCCCGTTGTTTGCCCGGGCGATGCTCGAAGCCGCAGCCGAGTTGCCGCCGCTGCAAGCGGTAATCGGTCACTCCATGGGCGGCGCCAGTGCCATGCTGGCGGTCCAGCTGGGGCTGCGAACCGAGACGCTGGTGAGTATCGCCGCGCCGGCGCGTATCCTCGGCGTGTTGCGTGGGTTCGCCCGGATGATGGGAATGCCCGCCAGGGCGCGCTCGGCGTTCATTCGCCAGGTGGAGCAGGATGTGGGCATGCAGGCTTCGAAGATGGATGTCTCGCAATACCAGCTGGATATTCCGGGGCTGATTGTCCATGCCGAGGACGATACATCGGTATCGGTCGAGGAATCGCAACTGATCCATGAAGCCTGGTTCGACAGCCGCCTGCTGCGCTTGCCCGAGGGCGGGCACCAGCGAGTCCTGGCCGATCCCCGTGTCATTGATGGGGTGTTATCACTGCTGGCAGGACGCAGCCTGCAAGCGCGGCAATCGGCTTGAGCATCCGGTACACTGCCCCGATCCAAATTCGACCGGGAGAGGGGCATGGGCTGGGATCGGGCAACGCCGTTCATTATTGATCTTCAGGTCAATCCAGAAGACATCGACGGGCTGGGCCACGCCAATAACGCGGTGTACGTCACTTGGCTGGAGCGCTGCGCCTGGCGGCATTCCCAGCGCCTGGGCCTGGACCTGGTGGAGTACCGGCGGCTGGATCGCGCCATGGCGGTGGTGCGGCATGAAATCGATTACCTGGCAGCGGCCTACGAGGGCGACGAACTGCAGCTGGCGACCTGGATCGTCGACTGGGACCAGCGCCTGAAAATGACCCGGCACTTCCAACTGGTCCGGCCCAGCGATAACACCACGCTGCTGCGGGCCCAAACCACCTTTGTCTGTATCGAACTTTCCACCGGCCGACCCAAGCGCATGCCGCCGGAGTTTATCGAGGGTTATGGCGTGGCGCTAAGCCTGGATGGGAGCGAGCCTGCTCGCGAAGACGGCGGTACAGCCAGCACCTTCGCAAGCTGATCCACCGCCATCGCGAGCAAGCTCGTTCCCACAAAGGCTCGGCGGCGATTTGCCGATTTTGTGCAGGAAATCCGCTAAACTGCCGCACGTTTTTTCGTTGAGTGTGTTTTCCATGCAAATTGCCTTGGCGCCCATGGAGGGGTTGGTCGACAACATCCTGCGTGACGTCCTGACCCGTGTTGGCGGCATTGATTGGTGTGTCACCGAGTTCATTCGCGTCAACGACCGTCTGCTCACGCCCGCCTATTTCCACAAGCTCGGCCCGGAATTGCTGACCGGCGCCCGAACTGCCGCGGGCGTACCCCTGCGGGTGCAATTGCTGGGCTCCGACCCGGTGTGCCTGGCGGAAAACGCGGCGCTGGCCTGCGAGCTGGGGTCTGAGGTGATCGACTTGAATTTTGGCTGTCCGGCCAAGACGGTAAACAAGTCGCGGGGCGGGGCAGTGCTGCTCAAGGAGCCGGAGCTGCTCAACGAGATCGTCGAGCATGTACGGCGTGCGGTGCCCAAACACATTCCTGTCACCGCCAAGATGCGCCTGGGCTTCGATAGCCCGGACGGCGCGCTGGTCTGCGCCACGGCGCTGGCCGAGGGCGGCGCGGCCCATATCGTCGTGCATGCGCGGACCAAGGTCGACGGCTACAAGCCGCCGGCCCACTGGGAGTGGATTCCCCGCGTCCAGGAAGTGGTCAAGGTGCCGGTGTTCGCCAACGGTGATATCTGGAGTGTCGAGGATTGGCGTCGCTGCCGCGAAATCAGCGGTGTCGAAGACATCATGCTCGGTCGCGGCCTGGTGTCCCGCCCCGACCTGGCCCGGCAGATCGCCGCCGCCCGGGCCGGTGAAGAAGTCACCGAGATGTCCTGGGCCGACCTGCAGCCGATGCTCCAGGATTTCTGGCTGCAAGTGGTCGACCAACTGACGCCACGCCAGGCGCCAGGCCGGTTGAAGCAATGGCTGGCGATGTTGACGCGAAATTATCCGGAGGCGGTTGAGCTGTTCAGTGCCGTGCGGCGGGAAACCGACCTGGACGCGGTAGGCCATTTGTTGGGTGTGCAGCGCACCGAGGCGGCCTGAAAAAAATTTAAGAAAAAGCTCTTGAAAAGTTTTTGGCGGTCCCTAGATAGGGGATACGCGATGCCGAATTCGGGTCGCGGAGACAAAAAAACTTGCTGAACTTTCAGGAGATTTGAATCATGAGTACTGCATTTTCGCTGGCCCCTCTGTTCCGTTCCTCGGTGGGCTTCGACCGTTTCAACGACCTGTTCGAAACCGCCCTGCGCAACGAACCGGGCAGCAGCTATCCACCCTACAACGTGGAAAAACACGGCGATGACGAATACCGCATCGTAGTCGCCGCCGCCGGGTTCCGGGAAGAAGACCTGGACCTGCAAGTGGAAAAAGGTGTGCTGACCATCAGCGGCGGCAAGCGCGAGGCCAGCAACGACAGCGTGACCTACCTGCACCAGGGCATCGCCCAGCGTGCGTTCAAGCTGTCCTTCCGGTTGGCGGATCATATCGAGATCAAGGCCGCCGGCCTGAGCAACGGTCTGTTGAGCATCGACCTGTTGCGCGTGGTACCGGAAGAGGCGAAGGCCAAGCGCATCCCGATCAACGGTGCGCAGCAGCAACCCGCGCTGGAGAATTGATCCATCGCAACTGAAGAAGGGCGCCTGAGGGCGCCCTTCTTCGTTTTTGGAGTCATTGCAAGACGAGGGGATAAACCCTGCGCCACAAAAGCCTTCTGCCTGGGTTGCACAGGCTAGGGCAGCAACCGCTCAAACGCCTCCAGTGGCAACGGCCGGCTGTGCAGGTAACCCTGGTACAAATGACAATCGAGCCCCTGCAGAAACTGCAGTTGCTCCAGCGTCTCCACCCCTTCGGCGATCATTTCCAGGTTCAGGCTGTGGGCCATGGCGACAATGGCGCGGATGATTTCGGCGTCGTTGGGGTCGCTGGTGGCATCGCGCACGAAGGATTGATCGATTTTCAAGGTGTCCACTGGCAGCCGCTTGAGGTAAGTCAGCGACGAATAGCCGGTGCCGAAGTCATCCATGGCAAAGCTGACGCCCAGTTTCTTGAGCCGGCGCATCTTGGAGATGGTGTCGTCCAGGTTATGGATCACGATGCCTTCGGTAATCTCCAGCTTGAGCAGGGAGTAGGGCAGCCCGTGGCTGGCGAGGCTGCTTTCGATGCGTTCGACAAAATCATTCTGGCGAAACTGCCGGGGACTGATGTTGACGCACAGTTTGAACCGTTTTGGATCGACCTTGCCCTTGGCGATCAGCTGCTTGAAGCCGTTGCAGGCTTCATCGAGGATCCAGGTACCGACTTCCAGGATCAAGCCGCTGTCTTCCAATACCTTGATGAACTCGTTGGGCGATTGCGCGCCCAGGTCGGGGTGATGCCAGCGCACCAGCGCCTCGGCCCCGATGATGCGGTTGTCCCGGGCATCGATCTGGGGCTGGAAATGCAAACTGAATTCGTTGCGAGCCAAGGCCTGGCGCAAATCGGTTTCCATGCGCAATCGTTCGCTGGCGGCTTTTTGCATGGTGGTGTGGAACATCTGGGAGGTGTTGCGTCCCGAATCCTTGGCGCGGTAGAGGGCGATGTCGGCGCGCTTGAGCAAGTCGGTCGGTGTGGAACCGTGGTCCGGAATCAGCGCCATGCCGATGCTGGGCGTGACTTGCAGGCGTTGCCCGTCGAGGAACATCGGTTCCGAGAGCAGGTCGCGCAGGGTATCGGCCAGGTCTTGTACCTGTTGGCCGACCATGGCGCGCGTCCCTTCAAGACCGCTGAGCAGCACGACGAACTCATCACCGCCCAGCCGCGCCACGGTGTCTTCGAGGCGCACGCTGGCTTCCAGGCGTGCGGTAATGATCTTCAGCACGGTATCGCCCACCGGGTGACCAAGGGAGTCGTTGATGTGCTTGAAGTGGTCCAGGTCGAGGAACAGCAAGGCTCCGCGCAGGTTGTGGCGCTTGAGCAAGGCAATCTGCTGGCTCAAGCGGTCCATCAGCAATGCACGGTTGGGCAGGTTCGTGAGTGGGTCATGGTAAGCCAGGTGGCGGATCTGCGCTTCGGCGTTGCGCAACAGGCTGACGTCCCGGGCTGTCAGCAGCAGGCAGGCTGTTTCGTTGAGGGTGATGGGCTCCACCGACACTTCCACCGTGAGGATTTCCCCGCGCTTGTTACGTCCGAGCATTTCCTGGTGAAGAACGCGGCCCTTTAGCTGCAGTTCGGCCAGCAGGGCGGCGCGCTGTTTTTCTTCGGCCCAGATCCCCACTTCGTAGACCGTGTGGCCGATCACTTCGTCGGCGCGGTAGCCGGTCAGGCGACAAAAACCATCGTTGACCTCCAGGTAACGACCGCTTTCGAGTTCGGTGATGGTGATGGCGTCAGGGCTGGAGTGAAACGCCTTGGCGAACTTCTCTTCGCTGGCCTTCAGGGCCGCTTCGGAGCGCTGTTGCTGGGTGATGTCTCGCAGCGTGGTGACGATGCAGGGCTGGTTGCCGACGTTGATCTGCCGGCTGGATATCACGCAGGTCAGCGGCTGGCCATTCTTGTGGTGGACGACAATGGCGACATTGCTCAGCGATTGTTCGCGGATGACGCGTTCTATGCGTTGCAGGCTGCTGCCCGAGGCGTCCCACAGGCCGATCTCGTCGGCGCTGAGGCCGATCACGTCGCTGGCCGCCCAGCCGAAAGTCTGGGTGAAGCTGGAATTGATTTCCAGGAACCTGCCGTCGTCCTGGTGAGTGACACAGATCGGGTCGGGGCTGACCTGGAACAGTGTCGCGAACTTCTCCTCAGACGCCGCCAGGCTCTGCTCCCGCTCCACCTGGTCGGTGATGTCCAGCAAGGTCCCGGCCATGCGCAGGGGGCTCCCGTCGTCGTTGCGATAGAGGCGGGCGCGGCTTTCCAGATAACGCGAGCTGCCGTCCGGCAGTTGCACGCGATAGGTCAATTGATAGTTGCCCGCCGGGCCTTCACGCAGGCTGCGGTAGGCGTTGCGCATGTTGTTGCGCTCTTCGGTGGGTACACCCTCGAAAAAGGCGTCGAACGATTCGTGGAATGCCTTGGGCTCCAGGCCATGAAGCTGCGCTGCCCGGGCCGAGCCATAGAGCATGCCGCTGGGAATGTGCCAATCCCAAGTGCCCAGTTGCGCTGAGTCGAGGGCCAGGTCGAGGCGTTCCTGGCTGTCCTTGAGGGCTTGTTCGGCGAGTTTGCGTTCGGTGGTGTCGAGGAATGTGCTGAGCAGGTAAGGCTGGCCTTCGAGTTCGACTTTCTGTGCGCTGAGGATGCCGTTGTGGACCTGGCCGTTACTGGCGCGAAACTCCACTTCCATGCTGATCAGTTCGCCCTTGGCCTTGGTCGCTTCCACCAGTTTTGCCCGTTGCGTGGGGTCGACCCACAAGCCCAGTTCCAGGGTGGTGCGGCCAATCACATCATGCACCGGCCAGCCGAACAGGCTTTCAAAGTACTGGTTGGCTTCGCTGATCAGTCCATCTTCCTGGCGCGTCAGCAAGACCATGTTCGGGCAAAGATGAAAAAGCGTGGCGAAGCGTTTTTCCGAACTGCGCAGCGCCTGTTCCCGCTCGCGCTGGTGGGTTATCTCGCGGATGACCCCGATCATGCGCGGACGGCCATGTTTGTCGGGCAATACGCTGCCACTGATTTCCAACCAGTGCAGGCTGCCATCGGGCCAGACGATGCGGTGGTGCATGGCCTGCTCAAGCGGTGCGCCGGCCACCGCCGCGTGAAACGCGCGCACGGCCCGTGCCCGGTCCTCGGGCAGCAGCAGGTCGAGGTAATCGACGTCCGCTGGCAACGGCTGGCGCGGATCGAAGCCGAACAGCGCCTGGGTGCCCCGCGACCAGCTGATCTGTCCGGTATCGATGTCCCACGACCAGGCCCCCAGCCGCGCTCCGTTCAGGGCGGCCAGCAACTGTGGCGCGCTGTCCCAGCTCTGCTCGGATCGCTTCGGGTCGAGCGCCTGGATACGCGGCAGGGGCGGAAGATGGTCGGCGGGTTTGGGCATTCTCTAGCGGGCCTTGGGCGGGTGGGCGTTATGCACAGGCGTAGTGGCCCTATAGGAGTAGCACAACTTATGCCCTTGTCCCTGGCAGATCGATTTGTGCGTCCAGTAGAGCCATGAAAGCTCGTGCTGCGTTCGACAGCGTCCGTTCGGTGTGCACGATATAGCCTAGCTGGCGACTGAGCTGTATGCCCGGCAAAGGAATGCGCGCGACCTGTTCGTCGAGCATGGTGCGCGGCAGGACGCTCCAGGCCAGGCCGATGGAGACCATCATTTTTATGGTTTCCAGATAATTCGTGCTCATGGCGATATTCGGGGTCAGGCCCTGGGCTTCGAACAGCCGCCGCACGATGTGATGGGTGAATGTATTGCCGCCCGGGAAAACCGCCGGGTGCAAGGCGATGTCCGCCAGGGTCACCGCGCCGTTTTCCAGCAGCACATGTTCCGGCGCTACGACGAAATCCAGCGGGTCGTCCCATACCGGCTTGGCGCTCACCAGTGCGTGGGGCTCGGGGGCGAGGGTGATGACCGCCAGTTCCGCGCGGCCGTGGAGGATTTCCTCGTAGGCCACTTCCGAATCCAGGAACTGAATATCCAATGCCACCTGTGGGTAGCGTCGGGTGAACGCCCTTAATAAGGAGGGCAAGCGATGCAAGCCGATGTGGTGACTGGTGGCGAGGGTCAGCCGCCCGGTCACTTCTCCGGTCAGGTTGGTCAGGGCGCGACGGGTGTCGTCGAGCACGTTGAGAATCTGATAGGCCCGTGGCAGCAGGGCGCGACCGGCTTCGGTCAGGCCGATTTCACGGCCCAGTCGATCGAACAGGCGCACGTTGAGTTGCTGTTCCAGCCCGGCAATCCGCTTGCTGATGGCGGGCTGGGTCAGGTGCAGGCGCTCGCCGGCGCCGGAGAAACTGCCGGTCTCGGCGATGGCAATAAAGGCGTTGAGGTTGGCTAGGTCCATGGCCGTCTTGGTCGAATTCCTGTTGGTTATGCAAAGTATGAAAAATATGAATTTGAGTTATTTAATGTAGCCTCATAACATCAGCCTCACAAGCCAAGGGGTCATTGAGCCGCTCAAGACCCAGGGCATAGAAACAAGCTGATGAGGAAACCGTCTGATGGCCGGCAAAACGCTCTACGACAAGCTCTGGGATTCGCATTTGGTCAAGCAGCGCGACGATGGCTCGGCGCTGATCTACATCGACCGTCACATCATCCATGAAGTGACCTCGCCGCAAGCCTTCGAAGGCCTGCGCCTGGCCGGGCGCAAGCCGTGGCGCATCGATGCCAACATCGCGACCCCGGACCACAACGTACCGACCACGCCGGAGCGCAAGGGCGGCATCGAAGCCATTGCCGACCAGGTCTCGCGCCTGCAAGTCCAGACCCTCGACGACAACTGTGACGAATACGGCATCGTCGAATTCAAGATGAACGATGTGCGCCAAGGCATCGTCCACGTCATCGGCCCGGAGCAGGGCGCGACCTTGCCCGGCATGACCGTGGTCTGCGGCGACTCGCACACCTCGACCCACGGCGCATTCGGCGCCCTGGCCCATGGCATCGGCACTTCGGAGGTCGAGCATGTGCTCGCCACCCAGTGCCTGGTCGCCAAGAAAATGAAAAACATGCTGGTGCGCGTCGAAGGCAAGTTGCCGTTCGGCGTGACCGCCAAGGACATCGTCCTGGCGGTGATCGGCAAGATCGGCACCGCTGGCGGCAACGGCCATGCCATCGAATTCGCCGGCAGTGCGATCCGCGACTTGTCCGTCGAGGGCCGCATGACCATCTGCAATATGTCTATCGAAGCCGGCGCGCGCGTCGGGTTGGTGGCCGCCGATGAAAAAACCGTGGAATACGTCAAGGGTCGTCCGTTCGCTCCAAAAGGCGCGGAATGGGACATGGCGGTCGAAGCCTGGAAAGACCTGGTTTCTGACCCGGACGCCACATTCGACACCGTGGTCGAGCTCGACGCAGCGCAGATCAAGCCGCAAGTCAGCTGGGGCACTTCGCCTGAGATGGTGTTGGCCGTGGACCAGAACGTGCCGGATCCGGCCAAGGAAATGGACCTGGTCAAGCGCGACTCCATTGTTCGCGCCTTGAAATACATGGGCTTGAGCGCCAACCAGGCGATCACCGACATCCAACTCGACCGCGTGTTCATCGGTTCCTGCACCAACTCGCGGATCGAAGACTTGCGCGCTGCTGCAGTGATCGCCAAGGGGCGCAAGGTCGCGTCGACCATCAAGCAAGCGATCGTGGTGCCGGGCTCGGGCCTGGTGAAGGCCCAGGCCGAAGCGGAAGGTCTGGACAAGATTTTCCTCGAAGCCGGTTTCGAATGGCGTGAGCCAGGGTGCTCGATGTGCCTGGCGATGAACCCGGACCGTTTGGAGTCGGGCGAGCATTGCGCTTCCACCTCCAACCGTAACTTCGAAGGCCGTCAGGGCGCCGGTGGCCGTACGCACCTGGTGAGCCCGGCGATGGCCGCCGCGGCGGCTGTCAACGGCCGTTTCGTCGACGTCCGCGAATTGATCTGAAGGAGCGCAGCATGAAAGCTTTTACCCAGCACACCGGTCTTGTCGCGCCTTTGGATCGTGCCAACGTCGACACCGACCAGATCATCCCCAAGCAGTTCTTGAAATCCATCAAGCGCACCGGTTTTGGCCCGAACCTGTTCGACGAATGGCGCTACCTGGATGTCGGCCAGCCGTATCAGGACAACTCCAAGCGTCCGCTGAACAAGGATTTCGTGCTCAACGCCGAACGCTACCAAGGCGCCAGCGTGTTGCTGGCCCGGGAGAACTTCGGCTGCGGTTCGAGCCGCGAGCACGCGCCGTGGGCCCTGGAAGAGTACGGTTTTCGCAGCATCATCGCGCCGAGCTACGCCGACATCTTCTTCAACAACAGCTTCAAGAACGGCTTGCTGCCTATCATCCTCAGCGACGCCGAGGTGGATGAACTGTTCCAGCAGGTCGAGGCCAATCCCGGCTATCAATTGCAGATCGACCTGGCCGCCCAGACGGTGACCCGTCCCGATGGCAAGGTGTTGGGGTTCGAGATCGATGCGTTCCGCAAGCATTGCCTGCTCAATGGCCTGGATGATATTGGCCTGACCTTGCAGGACGGCGAGGCGATTGCCGCGTTCGAGGCCAAGCATCGGGCAAGCCAGCCTTGGTTGTTTCGCGATGCTTGATTGATCGGAAATTGCTTCGCGAGCAGTACTGACACCACAAGGCTACACCCCAAAAGGAAGGTCCCATGACCAGCACCGCCCACAGCCAAGTCGTACAAAAGCAATTCGGCGAACAAGCCTCGGCCTACCTGAGCAGTGCCGTGCACGCCCAAGGCGCCGAGTTCGCGCTGCTACAAGCTGCGTTGGCCGGCCGTGGCGATGCGCGGGTGCTGGACCTGGGTTGCGGCGCCGGCCATGTGAGTTTCCACGTGGCGGCGCTGGCCGGTGAAGTGGTGGCCTACGACCTGTCCCAGCAAATGCTGGACGTGGTGACCGCCGCAGCGGTTGAGCGCGGCCTGGGCAATATCAGCACGGTCCGTGGCGCCGCCGAGCGCCTGCCGTTCGCCGACGCTGAGTTCGACTTCGTCTTCAGCCGTTATTCGGCGCATCATTGGAGCGATCTCGGCCTGGCATTGCGGGAAGTGCGCCGGGTGCTCAAGCCGGGCGGGAGGGTGGCGTTCATCGACATCCTGTCGCCGGGCACGCCGTTGCTGGACACGTACCTGCAAAGCATCGAAGTACTGCGCGACACCAGCCATGTGCGCGACTATTCGGCTGCCGAGTGGTTGCACCAGGTCAGCGAAGCGGGGCTGCACACCCGCAGCACCTCGCGCCAGCGCCTGCGCCTGGAGTACCGCTCCTGGGTCGAACGCATGCGCACCCCCGAGGTGATGCGCGCAGCGATTCTTGAGCTGCAGCGCTCGATGGGCGACGAAGTGCGTGAATATTTTGAGATTGAGGCCGATGGTTCGTTCAGTACAGATGTACTGGTGCTGTGGGCCGAGCGATAGCATTTTTCCCGGCCCGGCCTTGGCTACGAAGCCCAGGCCCGTGTCGACAGAGCAAATGAGGAAAGCATGAGCAAGCAGATTCTGATTCTCCCAGGTGACGGTATCGGCCCGGAAATCATGGCCGAGGCGGTCAAGGTGCTGGAGCTGGCGAACGATAAGTACGGCCTGGGTTTCGAACTCAGCCACGATGTCATCGGTGGCGCGGCCATCGACAAGCACGGCGTGCCCCTGGCCGATGAAACCCTGGACCGTGCCCGTTCCGCCGATGCCGTGCTGCTGGGCGCCGTGGGCGGCCCGAAATGGGACAAGATCGAACGCGACATCCGCCCTGAGCGCGGCCTGCTGAAGATTCGTGCGCAACTGGGTCTGTTCGGCAACCTGCGCCCGGCGATTCTTTACCCGCAACTGGCCGATGCCTCGAGCCTGAAGCCGGAAATCGTTTCCGGCCTGGATATTCTCATCGTCCGCGAGCTGACCGGCGGTATCTACTTCGGCGCCCCGCGCGGCACCCGTGAGCTGGAGAATGGCGAGCGCCAGGCCTACGACACCCTGCCGTACAGCGAAAGCGAAATCCGCCGTATCGCCCGGGTCGGCTTCGACATGGCCCGCGTGCGTGGCAAGAAGCTGTGCTCGGTAGATAAGGCTAACGTCCTGGCTTCCAGCCAACTGTGGCGTGAGGTGGTCGAGCAGGTGGCCAAGGATTACCCGGACATCGAGCTGAGCCACATGTACGTCGACAACGCCGCGATGCAACTGGTCCGCGCGCCGAAGCAATTCGACGTGATCGTCACCGACAACATGTTCGGCGACATCCTGTCCGACGAAGCGTCGATGCTCACCGGCTCGATCGGCATGCTGCCGTCCGCTTCCCTGGACGCCAACAACAAGGGCATGTACGAGCCTTGCCACGGTTCGGCGCCGGACATCGCCGGGCAGGGCATTGCCAACCCGTTGGCGACCATTCTGTCGGTGTCGATGATGCTGCGTTACAGCTTCAACTTGAACGATGCCGCCGACGCGATCGAAAAAGCCGTCAGCGTAGTCCTGGACCAAGGCTTGCGCACCGGTGATATCTGGTCGCAAGGTTGTACCAAAGTCGGTACGCAGCAAATGGGCGATGCAGTAGTCGCCGCGCTGCGGAATCTGTAATCTTTCGGGCCCACCGCTTCGACGGTGGCCCACTTTTGTAAAGGTGTAGTTGCGATGAAACGTGTAGGTCTGATCGGTTGGCGCGGCATGGTCGGTTCCGTGCTCATGCAGCGAATGCTGGAAGAGCAGGATTTCGATCTCATTGAGCCGGTGTTTTTCACCACATCCAACGTTGGTGGCCAGGGCCCGTCCGTGGGCAAGGACACCGGTGTGCTCAAGGATGCCTACAGCATCGACGAGCTCAAGACCCTCGACGTGATCCTGACCTGCCAGGGCGGCGACTACACCAGCGAAGTGTTCCCGAAACTGCGTGAAGCCGGCTGGCAGGGCTACTGGATCGACGCCGCTTCCAGCCTGCGCATGCAGGACGACGCGGTGATCATCCTCGACCCGGTCAACCGCAAGGTCATCGACCAGCAGTTGGATGCGGGCACCAAGAACTACATCGGCGGCAACTGCACCGTCAGCCTGATGTTGATGGGCCTGGGCGGCTTGTTCGAAGCCGGTCTGGTGGAGTGGATGAGCGCCATGACCTACCAGGCGGCGTCCGGTGCCGGCGCGCAGAACATGCGTGAGCTGATCAAGCAGATGGGCGCGACCCACGCCGCTGTTGCCGATGACCTGGCCAACCCGGCCAGTGCCATCCTCGACATCGACCGCAAGGTCGCCGAGGCGATGCGCAGCGATGCCTACCCGACCGAGAACTTCGGCGTGCCGCTGGCCGGCAGCCTGATTCCTTGGATCGACAAGGAGCTGCCTAACGGCCAGAGCCGCGAAGAGTGGAAGGCCCAGGCCGAAACCAACAAGATCCTGGGTCGCTTCAAGAGCCCGATCCCGGTGGACGGCATCTGCGTGCGCATCGGCGCCATGCGTTGCCACAGCCAGGCGCTGACCATCAAGCTGAACAAAGACGTGCCGATCGCCGACATCGAAGGCCTGATCAGCCAGCACAACCCATGGGTCAAGCTGGTGCCGAACAATCGCGAAACCAGTATGCAGGAGCTGAGCCCGACCAAGGTCACCGGCACCCTGAACGTACCGGTGGGCCGTCTGCGCAAGTTGAACATGGGTTCGCAGTTCGTCGGTGCCTTCACCGTCGGCGACCAACTGCTGTGGGGCGCGGCCGAACCGCTGCGTCGCATGCTGCGGATCCTGCTCGAGCGTTGATCGATAGCTGCTGTGAAAGAGCCCGCGCCTTGTGAGAGGTGCGGGTTTTTCATATGGGGTTGGAGCAAGCTCCCTCGCCACAGGTTCTCTTGTGTTCAATTGCCTGCCCAACCACCACCCGGTAAAGTGCCGCTCCCCACGTTTTACCTGAGGTAGACCCATGAGCCAGTCCTTTGATATTGCCGTGATCGGCGCCACCGGTACTGTCGGCGAAACCCTCGTCCAGATTCTTGAAGAGCGCGACTTCCCGATCGGCAACCTGCACCTGCTGGCCAGCAGCGAATCGGCTGGCAGTTCGGTGATGTTCCGCGGCAAAAACGTGCGGGTGCGCGAGGTCGACGAATTCGATTTCGGCAAAGTCCAGCTGGCATTCTTCGCCGCCGGCCCGGCGGTAACCTTGAGCTTCGCGCCACGTGCCACCGCCGCCGGTTGTGCGTTGATCGATCTGTCTGGCGCGCTGCCGCCGGAGCAGGCGCCACAGATGGTGCCGGAAGCCAACCCGCAGGTGCTGGCCAACCTGTCCAAGCCGTTCCAGGTCAGCAGCCCCAGCGCCTCGGCGACGGTGCTGGCTGTCGCCTTGGCACCGCTGCGCCAATGCCTGGATTTGCAGCGCATCAGCCTGACCGCCAGCCTCGCCGTGTCTGCCCAAGGCCGAGCGGCTGTGAGCGAACTTGCGCGCCAGACCGCCGAATTGCTGAACGTCCGTCCGCTCGAACCGAAATTTTTCGACCGACAGGTGGCGTTCAACCTGCTGGCCCAGGTAGGTACGCCTGATGAGCAGGGTCATACGCAGTTGGAACGACGTCTCGTGCGTGAATTGCGCCAGGTGCTTGGGCAACCTTTGTTAAAGATTTCCGTCACTTGCATTCAAGCCCCGGTGTTTTTTGGCGATAGCTTTAGCGTGACTGTGCAATCTGCCGGCCCCATCGACCTGGCGAAGGTCAATGCCGCCCTGGAAGCAGCGCCGGGAATCGAGCTGGTCGAGGCGGGTGATTACCCGACACCGGTGGGTGATGCGGTGGGTCAGGATGTGGTCTATATCGGTCGCGTGCGCGGCGGCATCGACGATCCGTCGGAGCTGAATCTGTGGCTGACGTCGGATAACGTGCGCAAGGGCGCGGCGCTCAATGCGGTGCAGGTGGCTGAGTTGTTGATAAAAGACCTGCTGTAAAAGATACTTGGCAACAATTTGTCGAATGGTTCTAGCTGGGCGCTATGCTTGGTCAGAGTGCTGAAGGCGAACATTCCTCCCGGGGATTGCTCCCGGGCATGAGTGAAACAATCGCGCGCGCCGTCGCATCGGGGCTGCGCGCAATGCCTTACGGCAGCGGCATCAATACCTTCTCGCTGGCCGAGGAATGTTCAAACAAAGGAAGAGGCTATGGTTCAAGTTCGCAAACTGGTGTTAGCAATAGCGGCCGCCTCGGCGCTGTCCTCCGGTATGGCGCAAGCGCTCGGGCTCGGGGAATTGACCCTCAAGTCGCCGCCGAACCAGCCTCTGGTGGCCGAAATCGAACTGCTCGATGTCCAGCAACTGACCGCCGCCGAGGTGGTGCCGAGCCTGGCCCCGCCCGAAGAGTTCGCCAAGGCGGGCATTGATCGCCAAGCCTTTCTCAACGATTTGAGCTTCACACCGGTGATCAACGCCAACGGCAGGAGTGTCCTTCGGGTGACTTCCAGCCGGCCGTTATCCGAGCCGATGGTCAAGTTCCTGGTGCAGGTGATGTGGCCCAACGGCCGCTTGCTGCGCGACTACAGCGTACTGCTCGATCCTTCCAAATTCTCGCCTCAGGCCGCCGACGCCGCTCGGGCGAAGCCTCCCCAAGTGGTCTCCGCGCCG
This sequence comes from Pseudomonas frederiksbergensis, assembly GCF_000802155.2. Taxonomy (GTDB): domain Bacteria; phylum Pseudomonadota; class Gammaproteobacteria; order Pseudomonadales; family Pseudomonadaceae; genus Aquipseudomonas; species Aquipseudomonas frederiksbergensis_A. The sequence goes on along the minus strand of NZ_JQGJ02000020.1, from coordinate 16,983 downwards.
GTCACTGGCGCTACCAAGCCGTCCCAATACACCACCACGCCGCGCGATACCCTGTGGGAAATCGCTGCCAAGGTGCGCAACGGCGGCTCGGTGCAGCAAACCATGCTGGCGATCCAGGCGTTGAACCCGAACGCATTCATCAACGGCAACATCAACCTGCTCAAGACCGGCCAGGTATTGCGCCTGCCCGATCCGGTGCAAAGCACGGCGTTGCCGCAACCCCAGGCCATCGCCGAAGTGGCAGCCCAGAACGCTGCATGGCGTCAGGGGCGTCGTGGCGGGGCGGGCAGTGGCCGCCAGCAGTTGGACGCCACCCGGCGTGGCGGCGGCGAAAACGCCCCTGCCCAAGGCGCTGCGCGCGATAACCTGAGCCTGGTTTCCGCCGAATCGGCGAAGGCGGGCGCCAAGGGTAAAGGCGCCGCTGGTGATGCCCAGGCATTGAGCAACCAGCTTGCGGTGACCCAGGAAAGCCTCGATTCAGCTCGTCGCGACAACGAAGAACTGAAAAGCCGCATGGCCGATCTGCAGAGCCAATTGGACAAGCTGCAGCGCCTGATCGAGCTGAAGAACAATCAACTGGCGAAAATGCAGGCCGAGGGCGGCGCGGTCCCGCCCGCCGGCGAGTCGACGCCGGCAATGTCGGCGCAACTGACCCCCGCGCCAGCGGCACCCTCGCAGGAACCCGCCCCGGAAAATCAGGCTGCCCCTGAAGCAACCCCGCCTGTCACTCCGGTCGAGCCAGTGCCGGCCGCCGCAGACGAGAAAAAGTACAACGACCTGCTGACCAATCCGATCCTGCTGGGACTGATCGGCGGCGGTGCGTTGGTCCTGTTGCTGCTGCTGTTGCTCCTGGCCCGTCGCCGCAAGGCCCAGCAGGAAGCCGAGAAACATCTGCGCATGGCCCGAGCCCTCGAGGAGGAGGCCGACTTCTCCCCGGAGCTCGATCTGCCCCCGAGCAGCTTCGAGGGCATTGAAGTACCACCGCCTAGCGTCAAACTCGAGCCAAAGCCAGCCCCGGCTCCGAAACCAGCCCCGGTGGTTGCGCCCGTGGTGGTCACGCCCCCCATCGCCGCACCGCTGGTGGCTCCGGCCGCCGACCGCTCGGACGACGTATTGCCCCAGGCGCAGTCGCACATTGATCGTGGTCGTTTGAACCAGGCCGTCGACTTGCTTGAACAGGGCATCAAGGCCGAGCCCCAGCGCAGTGACCTGCGTTTGAAACTGATGGAAGTCTATGGCCAGCAGGGCGACCGCGATGCCTTTGTCGCCCAGGAACGCCAGTTGGTCGCCAATGGCGAGAACTACGCCCAGGTCGAACAACTCAAGAGCCGTTTCCCGGCCATGGCAGTCGCCGCTGGCGCAGGCCTGGCCGCGGCAGCCGTGGCCGCTGAGTTGGATGCTCAATACGTCAAGGAGCTGTTGGAAGATAAACCGCCAACCGACGAAGAACTCGACAGCGCCTTCGACCTGAGCCTGGAGGACATGGACACCACTCCGGTCGCACCAACCCCCGAGCCAATCGCCGAGCTGGACGCGTTCCCGGAAGACGATGACCTGAGTTTCGAATCGGTGCTCAAGCAGCAGACCGAGGCCAGCGAAAGCCTCGACGATCTGTCGGAGTTCGATCTGGACCTGGGTGCCGATGCCCCGGCGCCAGCCTTGGCTGATGAAGATTTCCTGCTGGACCTGGATGACGACCTCAAGGGGTTGGACATTCCCGCCGCCCAAACGCCTGTGCTGGATGACACGCCGGCCGACGATCTTGAGCTGCCAGCGGATTTCGATCTGTCCCTGGCCGACGAGATGGACGCGCACGAGCAGCCGAAGGATGCCTTCGAATCCGAGCTGGACGATGTCAACGCCGAGCTGGATCGCTTGTCCGACGACCTCGGCCAGCCAACGTTTACCGCTGAGGACGCCCTGGCGACAGCCGACGACGAGCCGGACTTCGATTTCCTCAGCGGCACCGACGAAGTGGCGACCAAGCTCGATCTGGCCCAGGCCTATATCGACATGGGCGACAACGACGGCGCCCGGGATATCCTCGGCGAAGTGCTCAGCGAAGGGGATGCCACCCAGCAGAGCGAAGCGAAGGAGATGTTGTCGCGGCTGGCGTGAGTCGGCGGTATAACAAGAACGGCAGCCGGTGAGGCTGCCGTTTTTGTTTGCATTGGAGTTGAAGGCACCGGTCCATCCCGCACAGGAACCACGGTTGCACTGGCATCCCGCTTCACCCGCTTTATAATGCCCGCCTTTGCGTACCTCAGCAGGCTGTAATTCCTTGGCAAACATAGACAACCCGGCCGCCGAAATGGCGGCCGACGGCTTTTTCCGGATCGCCTTGGGCGTGGAGTACAAAGGCTCGCGCTATCGCGGCTGGCAGCGTCAGGCCTCCGGCGTATTGACGGTGCAGGAAACCCTCGAAAACGCGCTGTCCAAAGTCGCCGATTCACCCGTGTCGCTGCATTGCGCCGGTCGCACCGACGCCGGCGTGCACGCGTGCGGGCAAGTCGTGCATTTCGACACCCAAGTCGAACGCTCGATGAAGGCCTGGGTCATGGGCGCCAATATCAACCTGCCGCACGATGTCAGCGTCAGTTGGGCGAAGGCGATGCCGGCTCATTTCCATGCGCGCTTCAAGGCCATCGCCCGGCGTTACCGCTACGTCATCTACAACGATCAGATCCGCCCCGCGCACCTGAACGAGGAAATTACCTGGAACCACCGTCCGCTGGATGTCGAGCGTATGGCCGAGGCCGCGCAATACCTGGTCGGTGTGCATGATTTCAGCGCCTTCCGGGCCGGCCAGTGCCAGGCCAAGTCGCCGATCAAGGAGCTGCATCACCTGCGCGTGACCCGTCACGGCAAGATGATCGTGCTCGATATCCGCGCCAGCGCGTTCCTGCACCACATGGTGCGCAACATCGCCGGTGTGCTGATGACCATCGGCGCGGGTGAGCGGCCGGTGGAATGGGTCAAGGAAGTGCTCGAGAGCCGCATTCGTCGCTCGGGTGGCGTGACGGCGCATCCGTTTGGCCTGTACCTGGTGCAGGTGGAATATCACGACGAATTCCAATTGCCGGAGCGTTACATCGGGCCACATTTCCTCACGGGCTTCTCGGAACTCGACGGCTGACGCCCTCCGCTGCATTTGTTACCATCCGGGACTTTCACGGATTTGCCTGAGGTTTTACTCACCATGCCGGTCGTTCGCAGCAAGATATGCGGAATCACCCGGGTCGAAGACGCACTGGCGGCGGTCGAGGCCGGGGCGGACGCCATTGGCCTGGTGTTCTACGCCAAGAGTCCGCGGGCGGTGACGGTGCAGCAGGCGAGGGCGATCATCCAGGCCCTGCCACCCTTCGTCACGCCGGTCGGCCTGTTCGTCAATGCCAGCCGTTGCGAGCTGGGCGAAATTCTCGACGCGGTGCCGCTGGCCTTGCTGCAGTTCCATGGCGACGAGGCCCCGGCTGATTGCGAAGGCTGGCATCGACCGTACATCAAGGCTTTGCGGGTCAAGGCAGGCGACGCCATCGCGGCCAGTTGCGAGGCCTTTCCCGGGGCCAGCGGTATCTTGCTGGACAGCTACGTCGAGGGCGTCCCGGGTGGGACCGGCGAAGCGTTCGATTGGTCGCTGGTGCCGCGGGGGTTGGACAAGCCGATTATCCTCGCCGGTGGCCTGACGCCGGACAACGTGGCTGCGGCCATCGCCCAGGTTCGTCCGTACGCCGTGGACGTCAGCGGCGGGGTGGAACTGGCCAAGGGGATCAAGGACCCGGCGAAGATCCGGGCGTTCATGGCGGCCGTGCGCGGCAGCCAGTAGTCAATGTGACGGCTGGCAGACTGCCGCCGTCCATACCTGCACTGTACAAAACAGGCAGGCGCCGCCTCCGGGCGGGCCGATAGCGTAAGGGTAACCGCGGCGTAGCGGTTGCCGGGATGGCAGGGGATTGTTGGGCTGGTTGCAGGTCATGTTGCGCACTGACCGTGACGGTCTTCGATCCTCGCCGCACAATGAATTTGAGCTCAAGGGCATACGCGGGGCCGCGAACCAGAGCGTTCGGGCCGCCGGTACTGGAGAAAGAAAGCATGAGCAACTGGTTGGTAGACAAACTGATCCCTTCGATCATGCGTTCCGAGGTGAAGAAAAGCTCGGTGCCTGAAGGTCTGTGGCACAAATGTCCATCCTGCGAAGCGGTGCTGTACCGTCCTGAGCTGGAAAAGACCCTGGACGTTTGCCCCAAGTGCAACCACCACATGCGCATCGGTGCGCGTGCCCGTATCGATATTTTCCTCGACGCAGAAGGTCGCGTGGAGCTGGGTGCCGACCTGGAGCCAGTGGATCGCCTGAAATTCCGCGACGGCAAGAAGTACAAGGATCGCCTGACCGCGGCCCAGAAGCAGACCGGCGAGAAAGACGCCTTGGTGTCCATGAGCGGCACCCTGCTGGGCATGCCGGTGGTGGTTTCGGCCTTCGAATTTTCCTTCATGGGCGGTTCCATGGGCGCCATCGTCGGCGAGCGCTTCGTTCGCGCCGCCAACTACGCCCTGGAAAACCGTTGCCCGATGATCTGCTTCGCCGCCTCCGGTGGCGCGCGGATGCAGGAAGCCCTGATCTCGCTGATGCAAATGGCCAAGACCTCCGCGGTACTGGCGCGCCTGCGTGAAGAAGGCATTCCGTTCATCTCGGTGTTGACCGACCCGGTCTACGGCGGTGTTTCTGCCAGTCTGGCGATGCTGGGCGACGTGATCGTCGGCGAGCCGAAAGCCCTGATCGGCTTCGCCGGCCCGCGCGTGATCGAGCAGACCGTGCGTGAGAAACTCCCGGAAGGCTTCCAGCGCAGCGAATTCCTGCTGGAGCACGGCGCGATCGACATGATCATCCATCGCCAGGAGCTGCGTCCGCGCCTGGGTAACCTGCTGGCGCAGCTGATGGGCCTGCCGACGCCGAAGTTCGTCGCCGCACCGATCGAGCCGATCGTCGTTCCGCCAGTGCCTGCCGGGCTATGACCCAACGCACCCTGGGCGACTGGCTTGCCTACCTCGAGCAGTTGCATCCAACGGCCATCGACATGGGGCTGGAGCGCTCGCAAACGGTAGCGTCCCGCATGGGACTGGCCAAGCCGGCGCCCCGGGTCATCACCGTCACCGGCACCAACGGCAAGGGTTCGACCTGCGCCTTCCTGGCCTCGCTGCTGCGGGCACAGGGGCTGAGTGTCGGCGTCTACAGTTCGCCGCACTTGCTGCGCTACAACGAGCGGGTGCAGCTGAACGGCGTCGAAGCCACTGACGCCCAGCTTTGCGAAGCCTTCGCGGCGGTGGAAGCCGGGCGGGGCGAGACTTCCCTGACCTATTTCGAGATGGGCACCCTCGCGGCATTCTGGCTGTTCGCCCGTGCGGGCCTGGACGCCGTGGTGCTCGAAGTTGGCCTGGGTGGGCGGCTGGATACGGTCAATCTCGTGGATGCGGACATCGCGCTGGTCACCAGTATCGGGGTTGATCACGCCGATTACCTGGGCAATACCCGAGAATCCGTGGCTTTCGAGAAGGCCGGCATCTTTCGCCAGGGCGCGCCGGCACTCTGCGGCGATCTCGATCCGCCGCAACCGTTGCTCGATAAAGTCCGCGAACTGGGGTGTCCGTTCTTTCTGCGCGGGCGGGATTTCGACCTGGCCATGACCGAGCAGCACTGGCAATGGCGTGGCAGCGATGTCCGGGGCAACCCCGTCGAGCTGCACGATCTGCCGCTGCTGGACCTGCCCATGGAAAACGCCGCACTGGCATTGCAGGCCTACTTGCTGATGGACTTGCCTTGGGAAGCCGGGCAAATCATCAAGGCGTTGCAGGCGACCCGCGTCGTCGGTCGTCTTGATCGCCGCTCGTTCGATTGGCAAGGCAAGCGCCTCAATCTGCTGTTGGATGTCGGCCACAACCCCCACGCCGCGCAGTATCTGGCGGAACGGCTGGCGCGTCGTCCGGTGGCAGGCAAGCGCCTGGCGGTGTTCGGCCTGCTGTCGGACAAAGACCTGGATGGCGTTGTCGATGCGTTGAATGCTAGTGTCCAGCACTGGGCCGTGGCGCCGTTGGATTCGCCGCGTTCGCGTCCTGCCAGTGAGTTGCAGGCAGCCTTGCAGCATCGTGGCGCTTCGGTGGATGCTTATGGCAGCGTGGCCGACGCGCTGGAAGGGCAGTGTGCCCTGGCGACGGCCGATGACGAAATCCTGTTGTTCGGCTCATTTTTTTGCGTCGCCGAGGCCCTTCAATGGCTGGCCCGGCGCTCCACGGAGGAAGCTGCAGATGGCATTGCTGGATAAGGCGTACAAGCAGCGCATGGTCGGGGCCCTGGTATTGGTGGCCCTGGCGGTGATCTTCCTGCCGATGCTGTTTTCCCGTCAGGACGAGCAGCGCCAGGTCACCGTTGATGCGCCCGCCGCGCCCCAGGCGCCCTCGGTGCCTCCTGTGCAGGTCGATCCGGTGCCGGTGCCCGAACCGCAGGCGCTGCCCCAGGAACCTGTGCCGAGCGACGCGGAATTGGCCGAGCAATCCGTCGATCCTGCCGCGCCGGTTGCTTCCACGCCGACCGCGCCTGCAGCCGCAGCGCCTGCTCCGGCAGCGCCTGGCAAACCCGCTGTAGCGCCAACGCCTGTCCCGCCCGCCCCTGCGATCAAGCCGGCGCCAACCCAGCCGATCACGGCGGCCCCCAAGCCGGATACCACGCAGAGCCGCGTGGATGCCAACGGCCTCTCCGTCAGTTGGTCGGTGCAGCTGGCCAGCCTGACCAGCCGTGACAGCGCTGAAAAACTGCAGAAAAACCTGCGTAGCCAGGGCTACAACGCCTACATCCGCTCCGCCGATGGCAAGAATCGGGTCTTTGTCGGTCCGTTGATCGAGCGTGCCGAGGCCGACCGCCTGCGCGACTTGCTCAATCGCCAGCAGAACCTCAAGGGTTTTGTGGTGCGCTTCCAGCCAGAGCGCGGTTGACCGCCATTCAGCTGATTTGAATCACGCAGCTTACCGATAGCCCTGCGCTCTGCTAAAATGCGCCGCCTTATCCGTCTGTAGGCTGCACCGTGCCATTTACCTGGGTTGACTGGGCGATCGTTGCAATCGTCGCCATCTCCGCTTTGATCAGTCTGAGCCGCGGCTTCGTCAAGGAAGCGCTCTCGCTGCTGACCTGGATCATCGCGGGAGTCGTAGCCTGGATGTTCGGTGGCTCGTTGTCCCAGTACCTCGCCGGATACATCGAAACCCCGTCGGCTCGCGTGATCGCGGGCTGTGCCATCTTGTTTATCGCCACCTTGCTGGTGGGCGCAATGATCAATTATCTGATCGGCGAACTGATTCGCGTCACCGGGCTTTCCGGGACGGACCGGTTCCTGGGCATGGCCTTCGGCGCGGCGCGTGGCGCGTTGCTGGTGGTCGTGGCCGTCGGGCTGTTGAGCCTGGGGCCGGTACAACAGGATACGTGGTGGCAGGAGTCCCGGCTCGTGCCACAATTTCTATTGGTCGCAGACTGGTCCAAGAACCTGATCCTGGGTTGGAGCAGTCAGTGGCTTGCCAGCGGTATCAGCGTACCCGCTGAAATACCGTTCAAGGAACAACTCTTGCCGATGGCCAAAACGCCGCAGTGAGTGTTGTTCAGTTCAGATCCATTAAGTAGGGGTTGCGTCGCATGTGTGGCATCGTCGGTATCGTCGGTAAGTCGAACGTCAATCAGGCGCTGTATGACGCGCTAACCGTGCTCCAGCACCGCGGCCAGGACGCTGCCGGTATCGTGACCAGCCATGACGGCCGGTTATTCCTGCGCAAGGACAATGGCCTGGTGCGTGACGTGTTCCACCAGCGTCACATGCAGCGCCTCGTCGGCCACATGGGCATCGGCCATGTGCGTTACCCGACAGCGGGCAGCTCGACGTCGGCCGAGGCCCAGCCGTTCTATGTCAACTCTCCGTACGGCATCACGTTGGCGCACAACGGCAACCTGACCAATGTCGAGCAACTGGCCAAGGAGATCTACGAATCTGACTTGCGCCACGTCAACACCAACTCCGACTCGGAAGTGATGCTCAACGTCTTCGCCCACGAGCTGGCCCAGCGCGGCAAGTTGCAGCCGACCGAAGAAGACGTGTTCGCTGCCGTGACCGACGTGCACAACCGTTGCGTGGGTGGCTACTCGGTGGTGGCGATGATCACCGGCTACGGCATCGTCGGCTTCCGCGACCCGCACGGTATTCGTCCGATCGTATTCGGCCAGCGCCACACCGACGAAGGCGTCGAATACATGATCGCCTCCGAGAGCGTGTCCCTGGACGTGCTCGGCTTCACCCTGATTCGCGACCTGGCCCCGGGCGAAGCGGTCTACATCACTGAAGACGGCATGCTGCACACCCGCCAGTGCGCGACCAACCCGTGCCTCACCCCGTGCATCTTCGAACACGTGTACCTGGCGCGTCCGGACTCGATCATCGACGGTATCTCAGTCTACAAGGCGCGCCTGCGCATGGGCGAGAAGCTGGCCGACAAGATCCTGCGCGAGCGTCCGGACCACGACATCGACGTGGTTATCCCGATCCCGGACACCAGCCGCACCGCGGCCCTGGAACTGGCGAACCACCTGGGCGTGAAGTTCCGTGAAGGCTTCGTGAAGAACCGCTACATCGGCCGTACCTTCATCATGCCGGGCCAGGCTGCACGGAAAAAATCCGTACGCCAGAAACTCAACGCCATCGAGCTGGAATTCCGCGGCAAGAACGTGATGCTGGTAGACGATTCCATCGTGCGCGGTACAACGTGCAAGCAGATCATCCAGATGGCCCGCGAAGCCGGTGCCAAGAATGTCTATTTCTGCTCGGCGGCCCCGGCCGTGCGCTACCCGAACGTCTACGGCATCGACATGCCGAGTGCCCATGAGCTGATCGCCCATAACCGCACGACCCAGGAAGTGGCCGACTTGATTGGCGCCGACTGGCTGATCTACCAGGACCTGCCGGACCTCCTCGAAGCGGTGGGCGGCGGCAAGGTCAAGATCGAGCACTTCGATTGCGCGGTGTTCGACGGCAAGTACGTCACCGGCGACATCGACGAGGCCTACCTGAACCGGATCGAGAACGCGCGTAACGACGCGTCCAAGGCCAAGACGCAGGCGGTCAGCGCGATCATCGATCTGTACAACAACTGAGTCACGAACCGGCCCCGAGGGGCCGGTTTGCGTTTAACCGATTACAGGAGTGGCAGCATGAGTCAGGATTGGGATGCCGGTCGGCTGGACAGCGACCTTGAAGGCGTAGCGTTCGATACCCTGGCGGTTCGCGCGGGCCAGCACCGTACGCCGGAAGCCGAGCATGGCGATCCGATGTTCTTCACCTCAAGCTATGTGTTCCGCACGGCTGCCGATGCGGCGGCGCGGTTTGCCGGCGAGGTGCCGGGCAACGTCTACTCGCGCTACACCAACCCAACCGTGCGCGCTTTCGAGGAACGCATCGCCGCCCTGGAAGGCGCCGAGCAAGCCGTGGCGACCGCCACCGGCATGGCTGCGATCATGGCGGTGGTGATGAGCCTGTGCAGCGCCGGCGACCATGTGCTGGTGTCGCGCAGCGTTTTCGGTTCGACCATCAGCCTGTTCGAAAAGTACTTCAAGCGTTTCGGCGTGGAAGTCGACTATGTGCCCTTGGCGGACCTGTCCGGTTGGGATGCCGCCATCAAGGCCAATACCAAGCTGCTCTTCGTCGAGTCGCCTTCCAATCCCCTGGCCGAACTGGTGGACATCGCCGCGTTGGCGGAAATCGCCCATGCCAAGGGTGCCATGCTGGTGGTCGACAACTGCTTCTGCACCCCGGCGCTGCAACAGCCGCTGAAGCTGGGTGCGGACGTGGTGGTGCATTCGGCCACCAAGTTCATCGACGGCCAGGGCCGTTGCATGGGCGGTGTTGTCGCCGGTCGTGGCGAGCAGATGAAAGAGGTTGTTGGTTTCTTGCGCACCGCCGGACCAACCCTCAGCCCGTTCAACGCCTGGATCTTCCTCAAGGGCCTGGAAACCCTAGGCCTGCGCATGAAGGCCCATTGCGCCAACGCCCAGGCCCTGGCCGAGTGGCTGGAGCAGCAGGACGGCATCGAGAAGGTGCATTACGCCGGCCTCAAGAGCCATCCGCAACACGAACTGGCCTTGCGCCAGCAGCGCGGTTTCGGTGCGGTGGTGAGCTTCGAGGTCAAGGGCGGCAAGGAGGGCGCCTGGCGCTTCATCGACGCGACCCGGTTGATTTCCATCACTGCCAACCTGGGTGACAGCAAGACCACCATTACCCACCCGAGCACCACGTCCCATGGTCGCCTGTCGCCCCAAGAGAGGGAGTCGGCAGGTATTCGTGACAGCCTGATCCGCGTGGCGGTCGGCCTGGAAGACGTAGCGGACCTGCAAGCCGACCTGGCCCGCGGGTTGGCGGCCTTGTGATCGAGTTGGCAACGCCGCCGAGCGGTACTCATGGCCGGGTTGCATTGGTTACGGGCGCCGCGCGGGGCATCGGCCTCGGTATTGCCGCCTGGTTGATCTGTGAAGGTTGGCAGGTCGTATTGACCGACCTGGATCGCGAACGCGGTTCCAAGGTGGCGAAAACCCTGGGTGACAATGCCTGGTTCATCGCCATGGACGTGTCGGATGAGGCGCAGGTTGCCACTGGCATTGCGGAAGTACTTGGGCAGTTCGGCAGGCTCGACGCGCTGGTGTGCAACGCGGCTATCGCCGACCCGCACAACATCACCCTGGAAAGCCTCGACCTGGCTCATTGGAACCGGGTCCTGGCGGTGAACCTGGGTGGGCCGATGCTGCTGGCCAAGCATTGCGCGCCGTACCTGCGCGCCCACAACGGTGCCATCGTGAACCTGGCCTCGACCCGTGCCGCGCAGTCCGAACCGGACACCGAGGCCTATGCGGCAAGCAAGGGCGGCCTGCTGGCCCTGACCCACGCCTTGGCGATCAGCCTCGGGCCGGAGATCCGGGTCAATGCCGTCAGCCCTGGCTGGATCGACGCGCGAGACCCATCGCAACGTCGTGCGCAGCCGCTCACCGATGCCGATCACGCCCAGCATCCGGCGGGCAGGGTAGGCACGGTAGAGGACGTGGCGGCCATGGTGGCGTGGCTGCTGTCGCGCAACGCCGGTTTCGTCACGGGGCAGGACTTCGTGGTGGACGGCGGCATGACCAAGAAAATGATTTACGAGTGAGCGCGGTAGCGGGTGTCGTTGAACTGTTCTGAAAAAACTTCAACGCTGCTATTGACTTAGCATCGGTACCTGCGTAAATTTCGCGGCCTCAACGCAGCAAAGGGTGATTAGCTCAGCCGGGAGAGCGTCTGCCTTACAAGCAGAATGTCGGCGGTTCGATCCCGTCATCACCCACCATGTTTCTTGAGAGTCTTGTGAAAGCAAGATGGAAGCTGTCAAAAGCCTCCACCGACGCGCAGCGGTAGTTCAGTCGGTTAGAATACCGGCCTGTCACGCCGGGGGTCGCGGGTTCGAGTCCCGTCCGCTGCGCCATATTTTCCGAAGCAGGTTCGCCTGGTTCGAGATCCAGACCCAAGGGTTTTGATCAGACGAGTTAACTGGACGCAAGTCCACAGCGATACGCAGCGGTAGTTCAGTCGGTTAGAATACCGGCCTGTCACGCCGGGGGTCGCGGGTTCGAGTCCCGTCCGCTGCGCCATATCTGCTTCGAGGCCCACTGAACGCCTTGAAGCTAAGAAGAAAGCTGCAAAGCTCCTTCTAGTCGATAGCAAAGACCCTGGTCGAAAGACCGGGGTTTTTTGTTTCCGGAATTTGGGAGATTGGAACAAGCCCTGTGGCGAGGGAGCTTGCTCCCGCTGGGCTGCGAAGCAGCCCATGGTGTTGGCGGCTTCAGAACCCCAATTTATCCCGCAACCCGTAATACCAAGCCCCCATCGCCGCAAACGGCGTACGCAACAACTGACCACCGGGGAAGGGGTAATGCGGCAGGTCCGCAAACGCATCAAAACGCTCCGCCTGCCCTCGCAGCGCCTCTGCCAGCACCTTGCCCGCCAAGTGCGTATACGTGACGCCATGACCGCTGCAGCCCTGGGAATAGTAGATGTTATCTCCCAACCGTCCGACCTGCGGAAGACGCGACAGCGTCAGCAGGAAATTTCCGGTCCAGGCGTAATCGATCTTCACATCCTTGAGCTGCGGAAACGCCTTGAGCATCTTCGGCCGGATGATCGCCTCGATGTTCGCCGGATCCCTCGCGCCATACACCACGCCGCCCCCGAAAATCAGGCGCTTGTCGCCTGTCAGCCGGTAATAGTCGAGCAAGTAGTTGCAGTCTTCGACGCAATAATCCTGAGGCAATAGCCTATGAGCCAACTCATCGCCCAACGGCTCGGTGGCGATCACCTGGGTACCGCAAGGCATCGACTTGGCGGCCAACTCCGGCACCAGATTGCCCAGGTAAGCATTGCCCGCCACAATAATGAACTTGGCCCTGACCTTGCCCTGCGGCGTATGCACAACCGGACTGGCACCGCGCTCGATGCGCACCGCCGGCGACTGCTCATAGATCACGCCGCCCAGTGATTCAACCGCCGCCGCTTCGCCCAGAGCCAGGTTAAGCGGATGAATATGCCCGCCGCTCATGTCCAGCATGCCGCCCACATACTCTTCGCAAGCCACCACCTCGCGGATACGCCGCTGATCCAGCAACTCCAGCTGCGTATGACCGAAACGCTCCCATAAACGCTTCTGCGACTCCAGGTGGCCCATCTGTTTAGCGGTGAGGGCGGCGAATACACCGCCGTCCTTCAAATCACACTGAATCTGATACTTTGCCACACGCTCACGAATGATCCGCCCACCCTCGAACGCCATGTTGCCCAGCAACTGCGCCTGCTGCGGGCCGACGCTGCGCTCGATCACATCGATGTCGCGGCTATAGCTGTTAACGATCTGGCCGCCGTTGCGACCCGAAGCCCCGAACCCAACCTTGGCTGCCTCAAGGACGGTGACCTTGAAACCGTGCTCCAGCAGAAACAGCGCAGAAGACAACCCCGTATAGCCCGCACCGATCACGCACACATCGGTTTCGACATCGTCCTGCAGGGCAGGGCGTGACGGCGCCGGGTTGGCCGATGCGGCGTAATAGGACGCTGGGTAGGATGTGTTCGCCATTCTGGAACCTCTGTTTTATATTTTTTACGAATGCAGCGATCCTACCCGAGATAAAAATCCGCCGCCAGCCACCGCCGAATCTTCGTCGCGGCGGGGTAATTAAATATTTTGCATATTCATAGGGTTAGGTGAAAAAAGGTGTTGACACCCCTTTGGAATTCCGTAAAATGCCGCCTCACAGCAGGCACGTAGCTCAGTTGGTTAGAGCACCACCTTGACATGGTGGGGGTCGTTGGTTCGAGTCCAATCGCGCCTACCAAACAAAATCCGCTCTGCTGGGCGGTCTAGAAGGGCTCACCGAAAGGTGGGCCCTTTTTTGTTGTCTGGCCTTTGGGCAAACTTTGGGAATATTTTGGGCAAACGCCCACCGCTCACACCTTCAGGTCGGCGCTCACCCGCATGTACACCACGGCGTCATCACCATGGCCCGCCTGGTAGTGTTCAGTCATTTTGACGTCCGCGTGACCCATCAGCCCTTGGATGTATTCCTGCGGGAAACCCTGCTGCTCGTACAGCCACGCGCCCAGTGCCCGAATCTCGTGAAAGGTGGGGCGCTCGCCGGCCGGTATGTCCTTGTATGCCTCGGACTCATCCCGCGCCTGGGCGAATGACTTGGTCAGGTAGTCGGGCGTGACGGCGTTCCAGTGCAGCTTGGCGTCGAGCTGCGACCGCTTGCGGGCTTTCGGCGAGTAGTGGATCAGGTACGGGCACACGACGGGCGACCGCATGCACTCAGCGACCACCTCGCGCAGCGCCGGCCCCATGGCGATCTCCAGGTGCACCGGCTTCCCATAGTTCTGTGTTTTCCCGGGCGACACCTTGATGGTGTTCTGCTCGAGGTCAACGGCTGACTTCGGCCACATCACGATATCCTCCCGCCGCTGAAGGCTCAGCAAGCCCAATCGGATAGCGCGCTTCAGCCAGATCGGCGTCCCCACGTAATTCAAAATCGTGTTCAAACCTTCGACTGTGTGGCGCTGGCGCTTTTTCTCCGCCTCTTTCTTGATCAGTGTCAGCTCGGCCGAGTTGCGTTCGCACAAGCCCTTGGCCACCGCGAAAGCGAAGATCTGAACGAGCAGGCCGCGGTGCTTGGTGTAGGCGTTGTTCTCGAATCCGTCGAGGTATTCGGCCACGGTCAGCACGTCGAGCTGCCCCATCATCAAATCGCCCAGGTCATCCCGGTACCGGGCCAACTTGAATTTGATTTCCTTCAACGTCCGCTCGGCATAGTTTCGGGTGCCCAGCCATTCCTTCTCGAAACGATCGAGGCACCCGCTGAACTTCGGCGCGGCCTCGCCTGTGAGCATTGCCAGCAGCGCGCCGTCGTCGGCCAGCAAGGGCAGCAACTTCGCGTTGGCGGCGTTGGCCAGCTTGATGGCCTCCGCCATCGGCTTATTGATGCTGGTCTTCTTGCCGGTGATCGGGTTCTTGTACTGCCAATATTTCCCGTTCGGGTAAAGGTTGGCCGGCAGATCCCGGTTCTTGATTGTCCTGGCGCGCGGCGGAGCCATCAGCCCACCTCCATCATCTTGGCGAGCAGGGGATCATTCGACCCCAGCACAACCGCTTGAAGATCCACGAAATACATCCCGCCTTTTACCTCTCCCACAACTTCGCCTTCCTCAATCCATTTCTTCAACTGCTGCAGACTCGGCTTACCGCCGGCGTAGCGCAGCTTCCTGTATTCGCCTGCCTCCATGAGGCGCGGCAGCCTGGCCGTAATTTGGGCAATGACCTTTGCCATGATGATGCTCCATGCCGCGCGTGGCGGCAGAAGGTGGTGAGGGTTATCGCAGCGCCTTCCACTTGAAGGACAGCGGCTCTGGCGGGAAGAACAAGTGCCGCATGTTCGCGACGTTCACGATGTCCTGGTCTGCGGGGAAAACTTCAACCGCATCAGCATCACCGCGACCGCACTCGCGCTTGAGTCGCATCAATTCGTCCCAGGTAACCTGGTCTACCCAGCTGTCTCCGTTGTGAATCGACCGGCAGATGCTCATACGCTGGTAGCCTGCCGGCTCCGCGTAGATCTGAACGAGAAAGTTTCGGGATCGCCAAACCTCGATCAGGTCAGGCGGCTTGAATCCGGGCCACTGTTCCGGCGGCATTCGCTGGAGGTATGGCGGCAACTTGGCGTTTTGCTTTTCCAGCAGGCGCCGCTGGTTCCTATCGGTATTCATGGCGATAGAATTCCTCGCCCGCCGTTCACCGGCAGGCTGTAGGTGGAGTGGGGTTAGGAGGTGGCTTTGCCGATTTCAGCGGCGGCCCGGACGATTGCGCGGCGCGTACCGAAATCGTCCATGGCTTCGATAATCATCACGCCGTGTAGAGAGTGCTCAGCACCAACCGAGTCGTGCTCTTCCATGAAGACGATGCAGATCCCGAGCTTGAGAGCCAGTCGCAACGAATCGCCATCGTCATCTAGCGGTCGCCACAGGCGGTAGCTCTCCCTGTCACCGATCCGTAGGCAGTTCCGCGCCGACTCATAGCAGAGAACAGGGCCTATTCCTGCCGCCTTTGCCGCCAACTCAAGAAGCTGCTGGTCGTTCATGGCCTCGGCCCCCTGTATATCAGGTGGGCCATGTAGAGCAGGGGGAGGATCATGGCTGCGGCTCCTTCATCGCTGCCGCTGCAATCGATTCGATCTGATCGCAGTAACCATAGATGTCCTGGACGTTGTTCTGCCCGTTGATGCAGTCGCGGACGGTGGGGCGGATGTTTCCGTCTACCTGGGTGGTGATGGCCTGGAGGGCCTGGCGGAGCGCTTCGTTCTCGGCCTTGAGTTGGTCGAGCTGGCGGCCCTGTACCTTGAACTCTGCCCAGCAGGCTTTGCGGTCCGCGTCGATCTTCTTCACTTCAGCCAGCAGAGCTCCAATCGCCCCATAGCACTCGGACAGTGTGTTGTTTGCGTACTCGACGTGAATGTTCGATGCTGGGTATCCCTTCTGGCACACGCCCATCAGGCGTTCATATTTCGCTTTGTCGATGGTCATGGCGTCACCTTCTGGCCGAGCATCACATCGGACACGATTTCCCAGAGCTTGGCCGGTGACCACTGGTACCGGTCGAAGTCCGTATCCGGCTGAACGCCGTAGGTGCAGGTCGAGTGGGCGCCCTCCGGGTATTCGCCGCGCTTCGCCATGATCGTGGCGACTCGACCATCGCCGCCTGGCTCGGTTCGGTGGTAGTGGTATGCCCGGGTGTTGTAGTCGTTGCCGGCTTCCACGGTTATCGTGCCATCCGGTATCAGGTGGGCGCGGCCGTCTGGAGTCCACGGCCTACCGCCACCTGGTGTGCGGGCGCCCTCATGCAGATACAGCACAAACCCGCCATCGTCGCAGCGCTCTAACTCATAGCAGCGATTGATCTGCTTGCCCACGATCACCCGCGAGGTGAAGTTGAAGCGGTGGTCATGGATCGCTGAGTGCTTGAAGCATGCCCGGCGCGGGAGCTCAGGGTGCCATACGTGCAGGCGCTGATTGCCTTCGAGCTGGACTTGCACAAAGCCCAGGCCGTGCAGGGTGATTTTGTCCGTCATTACGTCGTCGATGATGCTCACGGCAACACTTTTCCTTGCCGCTATAGCGGCTGACTTTGAAGGGGGAGGGGTTACTGCTGAATTGGGTTGAGACGCGCGCTGCCGGTTTTGGTCCAGCGACGGATGTACAGCTCGCAGCCACTCGTTAGGCAAACGCCGTTGGTCATGCCATGGTGGGTCTTTGGCGTCCCGCAGCCGCAATGACATTTAGGCTTGCGGCCTGGGCGGCTGGGTCGCAGCTCCATATACCGGATCTGTTCAGGCATGCCGCCGAC
>NZ_JQGJ02000019.1 GCF_000802155.2 Pseudomonas frederiksbergensis | reverse complement strand
CGAGAAGATCGAATCGCCGATAGAGCCAAACAACACCGCCCTATCAACTCCTTCAGCGCTTCGATGAACTGGAGCGCCTGGCTTGCCGAAACCATCTAACTCATTGAAACTCAAGGAGTTTTCCGTTTCGACTGCGCCGGAAGTGGGGCGAATTATAGACATCCAGAATTTGCCGTCAACCCTTTATTTCGTTTTTATTACCGAAGGGATCTTCTTCCCCGTTAAACGAGGGATTCGCCGCGCAACTGGCCCAATTCTCAGCACCAACAGCAGCCCACCTATAGAGGCATATATGGACCACTCCTTGAGATCCGCCCGCACGATCCACAACATATGCAGCAAACCAAGCCCGAGGATTAGGTATGCCAGGCGATGCAGTTTTTTCCAGCGAGGTCCGAGTCGCCGCTGACTGTATCGATTGGACGTTGCTGCCAAGGCCAGCAAGCCAAGAAAGCCCAGCGCCCCGACAATGATGTAGGGGCGCTTGCTCAACTCGACGCCCAACTGCGACCAATCGAACCCGAGGATGAACGCCGCATAGCCGCTCAAATGCAGCACGACATAAGCAAAACACCACAACCCCAACTGGCGCCTTACCGCTATCCACCCGGCCCACCCCGTCAATTTCTGCAACGGCGTCATACTCAGGGTGATCAGCAGTAAAACCAGCGTTCCCAACCCGAGTCGATCCACCAGCACCTTGCCCGGATCTGGCCCCAACGAATTCACCAACGCTTCGTAAAGCCACAGCAAAGGCCATATCGCCGCTGCGACGAAAACGCTGAGCCGCCATGCCAGGAAACGCATCAGTAGTCTTTCCTCAGATCCATTCCTGCATATAAGGAAGCAACTTCATCCTGGTATCCGTTGAACATCAACGTATCGCGCACATTAGGACTGAACAGGCCGCTCGGTAAACGACGCTCCCGAGCCTGGGTCCAGCGCGGATGGTCAACGGTCGGATTGACGTTTGCGTAAAAGCCGTACTCATCGGATGCGATGCTTTGCCAAGTGGTCTTGGGCTGCTCACTCACCAGGCTGATGCGCACGATGGATTTCACGCTCTTGAAGCCATATTTCCACGGCACCACCAACCGTAACGGAGCACCATTCTGGTTAGGCAGCTCACGCCCATACATGCCAACCGCCAGGATGGCCAGCGGGTTCATGGCCTCGTCCATCCGCAAGCCCTCCACGTAGGGCCAGTCGATCAGCGCAAAACCTGAACGTTGCCCAGGCATGGTCTTGGGGTCCTGCAACGTTTCAAAACGAATGTATTTGGCCTTGGACGTCGGCTCGACTTGCTTGAGCAATGCGGCTATGGGGAAACCAATCCAGGGGATGACCATAGACCAGGCCTCGACGCAGCGCAGTCGATAAATTCGCTCCTCCAATTGGTAAGGTTTCATGAAGTCTTCCAGGCCATAGCGCCCCGGCTTGCCCACCTCCCCGTCCACTACCACACTCCAGGGTTCGGTTTTCAAGGAGCCAGCATTTGCCGCCGGATCTCCCTTGTCGGTCCCGAACTCATAGAAGTTGTTGTAATGGGTGGCGTCCTTGAACGGCGTAACGGACTCGTTCTTGACCGTGACCGCCCCCCATTGGACGGAAGGCAGTTTTTCGACAAACCAGGACGGCGCCTTGCCGGGCTCCACATCAGGATAACGCACCGCGTCGACGGCACCGGCCCAGCGCGGCAAACCGCCAATGGCGAGGCCAGCCATGGTAGCCCCAAGCATCTGGCGACGGGATAGATAAAGGGATTCTGGCGTGACGTCCGACTCATGGCAATCGGACGACTTGGGGATCTTGATCAGCATGACGACTCCGCAGTATTGGGGGGAGATGCACCAATAGACTGCGGAGTATGGGGGAAATTAGATTAAGGCAACATTTAGCGTCGGCGCAGACGCAACAAATATTGCACCGGGCCAGAAGCGGCGTACGCGAGGAATACCAGCAGCAGAATACGTGGCGGATCACTGAAGACCACGGCAAACACCAGCACCACGGCCAGGATTGCAACGAACGGCACGCGCCCCTTCAGGTCCAGCTCCTTGAAACTGTTGTACTTGATGTTACTGACCATAAGCATCCCGGCCGCCGCAACCAGTAGCGCAACCAGGAAGGACATCTTCGAACCCTGGATTCCGTAGTCGCTGAACGCCCAGACCACCCCCGCTACGACACCAGCCGCCGCTGGACTGGCGAGGCCGATGAAGTAGCGCTTGTCGGCAGTGCCAACCTGGGTATTGAAACGCGCCAGGCGTAACGCGGCACCCGCTACATAGATGAAGGCAACCATCCAACCGACCTTGCCCATGTCCCCCAGCGCCCAGCCGAACGCCAGCAACGCAGGAGCGACACCGAACGCAACCATGTCCGACAGCGAATCGTATTCGGCTCCGAATGCGCTTTGGGTGTTGGTCATGCGGGCCACGCGCCCGTCCAGCCCATCGAGCACCATGGCGACGAAAATCGCAATCGCGGCGAACGCAAAGTAACGACTCGCCCCGGCACTGTCACCAGCACTCAATGCGGCCTGGGCACTCATGGAACTGATGATGGAATAAAACCCGGCGAAAAGGTTCGCAGTGGTGAACAGGTTCGGCAGCAGATAGATGCCACGATGCCGGACCTTGCGGCCTTCAGCGTCATGGCCCTCTTCGACATGCTCATCGATGGGCAACAGGCTTTCGGCGTCAGGAGCCTGATTCGACTCGTCGGGACGTTCGCTCATGGACAATACCTTGCAACGGTGTGAAAAAATTCGACAGGTGCCTGGGACGACGGTTCTACCCCAAACGATGCAGCTTTATACCAGAAGCCGACGCTCAAACGAAAAAACGCGGCCTGGGCCGCGTTTTCCGATCAAGCTCGCGACTCAGTTCTTGGCTTTGTCGACGATCTTGTTGGCACCGATCCACGGCATCATGGAGCGCAGTTGCTCGCCGATGATTTCGATACCGTGCGCGGCGTTGTTACGACGCTTGGCGGTCATCGAAGGATAGCCGGTGGCGCCTTCGCTGATGAACATCTTGGCGTACTCGCCATCCTGAATGCGTTTCAGGGCATTGCGCATGGCCTGGCGGGACTCGGCGTTGATGACTTCCGGACCGGTCACGTACTCGCCGTATTCGGCGTTGTTGGAGATCGAGTAGTTCATGTTGGCGATACCGCCTTCGTACATGAGGTCAACGATCAGCTTCAGTTCGTGCAGGCATTCGAAGTAAGCCATTTCTGGCGCGTAGCCGGCTTCAACCAGGGTTTCGAAACCGGCCTTGACCAGCTCGACGGTACCGCCACACAGAACGGCTTGCTCGCCGAACAGGTCGGTTTCGGTCTCGTCCTTGAAGGTGGTTTCGATGATGCCGGTACGACCACCACCCACGCCAGCAGCGTAGGAAAGGGCGACGTTCTTGGCGTTGCCGGAGGCGTCTTGGTAGATCGCGATCAGGTCAGGAATACCGCCGCCCTTCACGAACTCGGAACGTACGGTGTGGCCTGGGGCTTTCGGCGCGATCATGATCACGTCGAGGTCGGCGCGAGGCACGACTTGGTTGTAGTGGATCGCGAAGCCGTGGGAGAAGGCCAGGGTGGCGCCTTTCTTGATGTTCGGCTCGATTTCGTTCTTGTAGAGCGCCGACTGGAACTCGTCCGGGGTCAGGATCATGACCAGGTCGGCAGCGGCAACGGCGGAAGCCACGTCGGTCACTTTCAGGCCATGGGCCTCGGCCTTGGCAACGGTGGCCGAGCCTTTACGCAGGCCAACAGTGACGTCAACGCCGGAGTCTTTCAGGTTGCACGCCTGGGCGTGGCCTTGGGAACCGTAGCCGATGATGGCGACTTTCTTGCCCTGGATGATCGACAGGTCGCAATCTTTATCGTAGAAAACTTTCATGAATTTCCCCTATATCCGGCCATTCAGGCCATTCGCTAATTTGGTTTAGATGCTCAGTACTTTGTCGCCACGGGCAATCCCGGTGACACCACTGCGTACGGTTTCCAGAATCGAGGCAGTGCCGATCGATTGAATGAAGCTGTCGAGCTTGTCGCTGGTACCGGTCAACTGAACGGTATAGACGCTGGCGCTGACATCGACGATCTGCCCACGATAAATATCGGTAGTGCGCTTGATCTCGGCGCGCTGGGCACCGGTGGCCTTGACCTTGACCAGCATCAGTTCGCGCTCGATGTGAGCGCTTTCCGACAGGTCCACCAGCTTGACCACCTCGATCAGCTTGTTCAGGTTCTTGGTGATCTGCTCGATGATTTCATCGTGGCCCACGGTGGTCAGCGTCAGACGCGACAGGGTCGGGTCCTCGGTTGGCGCCACGGTCAGGCTTTCGATGTTGTAGTTGCGCTGCGAGAACAGGCCCACTACGCGAGACAGAGCACCCGGTTCGTTTTCCAGAAGCAAGGAAATAATGTGTCGCATGATTAGGTACGCTCCGTCTTGCTCAGCCACATGTCGCGCATGGAGCCGTCTTTGATCTGCATCGGGTAGACGTGCTCGCTGGTATCGACCTGGATGTCGAGGAACACCAGTCGATCCTTCATCGCGAAGGCTTCTTCGAGCCCGGACTTCAAGTCCTTCAGGTCAGTGATGCGGATGCCGACGTGACCATAGGCCTCGACCAGCTTGACGAAGTCCGGCAACGATTCCATGTAGGAATGCGAGTGACGGCTGCCGTAGCTCATGTCCTGCCACTGGCGAACCATGCCCAGTACACCGTTGTTCAGGTTGACGATTTTCACCGGCAGACCGTATTGCAGGCAGGTCGACAGTTCCTGGATGTTCATCTGGATACTGCCTTCGCCAGTCACGCAGGCAACATCGTTGTCCGGGAAGCTCAACTTGACGCCCATGGCCGCCGGGAATCCGAAGCCCATGGTGCCCAGGCCACCGGAGTTGATCCAGCGGTTGGGTTTGTTGAACTTGTAGTACTGCGCCGCGAACATCTGGTGCTGGCCCACGTCCGACGTCACGAAGGCATCGCCGTTGGTCACTTCGCACAACGTCTCGATGACGGTCTGCGGCTTGATCACGCTGCCGTCGCCCTTGTCGTAGGGGAACAGGCCACGATCACCGCGCCATTCATCGACCTGCTTCCACCAACTGGCGACGGAATCCTTGTTCGGAGCCTCGCCTATTTCCTTGAGGATCGCGACCATTTCGGTCAGCACGCTTTCTACAGGACCGACAATCGGCACGTCGGCCTTGATGGTCTTGGAGATCGACGCCGGATCGATGTCGATGTGGATGATCTTGGCATTCGGGCAGAATTTCGCCGGGCCGTTGATGACACGGTCGTCGAAACGCGCACCGACCGCCAGGATGACGTCGGCATGGTGCATCGCAAGGTTGGCGGTGTAGCTGCCGTGCATGCCGAGCATGCCGATGAACTGGCGATCAGTGCCTGGATAGGCACCGAGGCCCATCAGCGTATTGGTGACCGGCAGGTTGAGCATCTTCGCCAATTCGGTCAGCGGCGCAGACCCTCCGCCGAGAATCACGCCACCGCCGGAGTAAAGCACGGGGCGCTTGGCCGCCAGCAGCATTTCCGCGGCCTTGCGGATCTGCCCCGAGTGACCGCGCACAGCCGGGCTGTAGGAGCGCAGCTTGGCTTTTTTCGGGTAGATGTATTCGAATTTCTCGGCCGGGTTGGTCATGTCTTTCGGCACGTCGACCACGACCGGGCCCGGACGACCGGATTCGGCCAGGTAGAAAGCCTTCTTCATGACCTCCGGGATTTCCGAAGCGTGCTTGATCATGAAGCTGTGCTTCACGATCGGCCGGGAGATACCGATCATGTCGGTTTCCTGGAACGCATCGGTACCGACCATGGTGCTGGGCACCTGGCCAGAGATGATCACCATTGGGATGGAGTCCATGTAGGCCGTGGCGATACCGGTGATGGCGTTCGTGGCGCCAGGGCCGGATGTCACCAGGACCACGCCGGCCTTGCCGGTGGCGCGGGCATAGCCGTCAGCCATGTGGGTGGCCGCTTGTTCGTGGCGAACCAGGATGTGGGTCACTTCCGGTTCTTTGAACAGGGCATCATAGACATGAAGAAGAGCACCACCGGGGTACCCGTAGATATATTTGACGCCTTCGTCACGCAAGAAGCGGACGAGCATCTCACCGCCAGATAAAAGCTCCACGTTGTTCACCTCTAAAACGCCAGAATACCGACCCACGAAAAGGGGACGGGTCTTAATAGGTTTACTTCTCGGCAGAGCATGAGCGACGGTGGTCGCCGACTACGTCAGCACTGACTGAGCAAGTATTGGGATCGTCCCAAGTGTTGCGGGCCTTTCCCACCCAGCGCGAGGTAACGCGTTGCGGGTGTAACAGGTCGGCGCGGATGTGCGCCTCATGATCTGCCGAGTGGGTCTGCTTCTGGCAGTCCCTCTACAGCGGACTTTGGATTCTTCTGTTTCGCCCTCTGCAAGTCAAGTCGTCAATGTGCTTTATTGAAGTAAGCACATGAGAACGCAAGAAAAAACCTTTAAACGGCTACTCTGTTAGCTTCGATTGCGCAACCCAGGACAAGGAAACAGCATGCGAACGATGTTATTGACCGCCACCCTGCTGCTAGGCCTGAGCCCGATGAGCATGGCCGGCCAGATCTACAAATGGGTCGACGCCCAAGGTGTGACCCATTTCGGCGCCCAACCGCCCGAAGGCGTAGACGCGACCACCGTGGGCAAATCCGCAACGCCCGCGCCCAAACCGGCGGCGCCAGCTTCGGGAGGAGTCGTTGGCGATCAGAAAGCCATCGACCAGCAGGTCAAACAACAGGTGGCCGAGCAGGAGGCTCAGTTAAAGGCTTTCTGCGAACAGGCCCGGACCAACCTCGCGCAGCTACAGAACAACCCCAGGGTACGGGAAGAGGTGGAAGGTGAAATGCGCCGCCTAACTGATGAAGAGCGGCGCCAGCGCATCGATGAAACCCGCGCGCAAATTGAAGAGAACTGCCAGTGAAGACAGTCATCTGGCGGCGCTGATCAACTGGTCGAACTCTTTTAGCAGGACCTGCAGTTGCCGATCCCTGCCCCGTACATCGCGAGCAGCGAAGACCATTTCAGCCATATCCTGAATCCCTGAGGCATTCGGCAATGGAAGATTCTGCTCGAGGATGGCCTTCATCCGCGGCAGGAAAATCCATTGCAGCCACTGCTCGAAGTCCAGGGTGTCGACCGCGAACGGCTCGACACTCGCCAGCGCCTCGGCCGAGGGGGGAACATCGCTCCACCAGCCCTGAACCCGCAGTTCCCGCTCGATAAGCAGCAACTGGTCGGCGATCTTTGGAAAACGTCCATCCATCAGAGGGAAACCTTTGCCTTCTGACGGGCCAGTGCGGCGCCCGCCGAATCGCCTTGTTTCTCACGCGCCTGGGCGATCAACTCCCACAGGCTCGCCTGGAGTGCCGGACGACCGCTGGAAAATGTCAGGCCGCGACGGGCAAGCTGTTCAGCTTGTGGCGCATCGCCTTGGGCCATGCGCACTTGGGCCAGTCGATACAGAACCTGCGGCTCACGCGGCGCGACACGCTGCGCCCGCTCGAGGCTTGAGGAAGCGCCGTTGAGGTCGCCACCGGCCTGCTGCTGTTGCGCCGTGGTCAACAGCGCCAATACCGGGCCGTCCAGTTGCTCATCGGCGGACAAGCCTCCAGCGCTGGCCGACGGAATACTGCTCGGTGTCGACGGCATGCTGTAGCTGCCCTGATTGATCGGCGAGGTTTCAATAGGCCCCGGTGTGATTGGGCCTGGGGTGATCGGCGTGCTGCTGATCGGTGCCGAAGTTGTCGCGCCACCTCCGGGCACCATCACCACCACACCGGTGTCGCCTTGCGGGATCGCCTGGGCCTGGCCCTGCACCGGCCGCTTCACCGTCGTTTGACGGAAACCACCATTGGCCGAAACCCGCTCGCTATTGGAGACGGCCGTACCGGAGTCGACAACCGGAATCGAACCGCGCTGTACGGTAGAACAGCCGCTGAGCAAAGCCACGGCGGTTACCGCTGGAATCAACCACTTGTTCACTTGAAACCCTCTTTGCTTAATTCATCCAGTCCTTGACCCAATCCATCACCGATTCGGCGGGATTCGTGCCGCCGCAGGCTGCACCAGGCGGCGGTTCGCTGCCGCGAATATACGGCATCTGCACGGCGCCCGGGCAATTGGCATCGGAACCCTGGCCCGTGCGCGAATCAACCCAGGCCTGGACGATGTTGTCCGGTTGCGGCATGTCCAGCGGCAACGGGTCGGCCTTGCGCATGAAGCTGGTCCAGACCTGCAACGCACCGGTGGCGCCGGTGAACGGTGTCTTGCCGTTGTCATCACGTCCGAGCCAGACCACCGCCAGCAGGTCCTGGCTGAAACCGGCGAACCAGCTGTCGCGCGAATCGTTGCTGGTGCCGGTCTTGCCCGCCAGGGTCAACGTCCGCGGAAGCACGTTATAGACCGAACTGCCGGTACCTTCGCGCATGACCCGCTGCATGGCGCTCTGGATCAGATATATGGAAGCCGGGTCGAAGCGTTGCTGGATCTGGAACGGATAGCGCTTGAGCGGTTCACCGTCGGCAGTCAGCACGCTGCGGATACCGCGCATCGGCGTATTGAAGCCACCGTTGGCCAACGTCTGGTACATGGCCGCGACTTCGATCGGCGTCAGGCCACCGGCGCCCAGCAGCATCGACGGGAATGCCGGAAACTCGCGGTTTACTCCCAGGCGCGCCAAGGTCTTGAGCACATTCGGCACGCCGACTTCCAGCCCGAGGCGAGCCGTCGACAGGTTGTAGGAGTGCGCCAGCCCCTGGTACAGGAACACCGTGCCGTGGGGACGACGGTCATAGTTCTGCGGCGTCCACACCTGGCCGTCCGCGCCCTTTATCGAAAACGACTCGTCGGACAGCCAGCTCGTCAGCGTGTACTGGCTCGGCTTTTCCAACGCCGTAAGATAAACCGCCGGCTTGATCAGCGAGCCGATCGGCCGCACCGCGTCCAGGGCCCGGTTAAACCCTGCAAAGCTGGCCTGGCGGCTGCCGATCATCGCCTGGACTTCACCGGTTTCCGGATTGGTCACGACCATGGCCGCTTCGACTTCGTCCGAACCCTTGCGCCCCGCCAATCGCTTGAAGGTGTCATTGACCGATGCTTCGGCCTTCATCTGCAGGATCGGGTCGAAGCTGGTGAAGATGCGCAGGCCCTCTTCGGTCAAGTCTTCGTCGCGGTAGTCTTGCCGCAGCTGACGCTTGACCAGGTCCATGAAACCGGGGAACGAGCTGTCCGCCAGGCTGCCACGCTTGGTCACGCCCAACGGCATTTTTTTCGCCGCCTCGACTTGCTCGGCCGTGGCCACACCTTGTTGTTGCAGCAGGTCGAGTACCAGGTTGCGCCGCTCCAGGGCACGCTCCGGATTACGACGCGGGTTGTAGGACGACGGTCCCTTGACCATCCCCACCAACAACGCCACCTGATGCAGCTTGAGTTCGGACAGCGGCTGGCTGAAGAAAAACTGGCTGGCCAGGCCGAAACCGTGCACCGCACGCTGGCCGTCCTGGCCGACGAAGACCTCGTTGAGGTACGCCTCCAGAATCTCCCGCTTGTCGTAGTGCAGCTCCAGCAACAACGCCATCATGGCTTCGGTCAGCTTGCGGGTCAGGCTGCGCTCGTTGGTCAGGTAGAAGTTCTTGACCAACTGTTGGGTCAAGGTACTGCCGCCCTGGCGCATGTGCCCCGACGAAGTGTTGACCCAAACGGCACGGGCAATGGACTTGGGCGAGACACCGAAGTGATGGTAGAAGTCACGGTCCTCGACAGCGATCAGCGTTTCCAGCAGGAACGGCGGCACCTGGTCGATCTTGATCAGGATCCGGTCTTCGAGATTCTTCGGATAAAGGCCACCGATCAGCAGCGGCTCGAGGCGCACCACCGACAGGCTCGCGTTGTTGGCACCGGTCAGCGCGGCAACATAGTCGCCGGAAAAGCGCACCCGCACCGGTTGCGCCTGTTCCATGCCTTCATAGAACTGGAAGCCACGGGTGTTGAGGTCGATGGTGTTGCCGTTCACCGAGGCCGCACCCGGACCATTGGCTACGCTTTCGCGGCGATAACCCAAGGCGTCGAGCTCAGTCAGGAAATCAACCTTGCTCAGCTTTTGTCCGACGAACAGCTCCAACGGCCGTGCGTAGACCTTCGCCGGGATAGTCCAGCGCTTGCCAGAGAACTTCTCCTGGACGATGGCATCGAGGTAGACGGCAAAACCGGCAAGCACGACAAGGCCTACCAGGCTCAGTTTAAGGGCCCAGCCCAACCAGGGCCGCAGGCGGCTGGCGGGTGGTTTCTTGGGGGTGCGGGGGGATCGGGTACGAGTCATGGCGGCGGATTATACGCACTTTGTCGTGGTTCAACATGAGTCCGCCGAGGTTTGCGTTAGCGCGGCTTGCGGCCATAATGACCGCCTTGAATTTTCCAGTCTCTGAAGGATCGCCCGTGAGCCAATCACTGATCGCTGCCCTGCAAAACCCGGCCCTTTACCCGCACCCCGTCGAAGGGTTCCAGGTCATCGAAACCCACATCTCATGGGTATTGCTCACCGGTCCCTACGCCTACAAGTTCAAGAAGCCGGTGAATTTCGGCTTCCTCGACTTCACCAGCCTCGACGCGCGCAAACACTTTTGTGCCGAGGAATTGCGCCTGAACCAGCGCCTGACCCAGGATCTGTACCTGGAAGTGCTGCCGATTACCGGCAGCGACGAAGAACCAATCCTTGGCGGCGACGGCCCCGCCATCGAGTACGCCCTGAAGATGCGCCAGTTCCCCCAGAGCGAGCTGCTCAGCACGCTACAGGCCAATGGCGAATTGACCACCGCGCACATCGATGAAATGGCCGCGCAAATCGCCCAGTTCCACCTCTCCACGCCAAAAGTACCTGCCGACAATCCGGCGGGCACACCAGACAGCGTCATGGCGCCGGTGCGGCAGAACTTCGAACAAATCCGCCCATTCCTCAGTGACAAGGCTGACCTGCTTCAGCTCGAGGCGCTCCAGGCCTGGGCGCAAACCAGCTTCGAACGCCTCAAGCCGTTGTTTACGCAACGCAAGGCCGACGGTTTCATTCGCGAATGCCATGGCGACATCCATCTGGGCAACGCCACCGTGATCGACGGCAAGGTGGTGATTTTCGATTGCATCGAGTTCAACGAGCCATTCCGTTTCACCGACGTCTACGCCGACACGGGCTTCCTGGCGATGGATCTTGAAGACCGGGGTCTCAAGTCCCTGGCGCGACGTTTCATCAGCCAATACCTGGAGCTGACCGGCGACTACGACGGCCTGGAACTGCTGAATTTCTACAAGGCCTATCGCGCCCTGGTCCGCGCCAAGGTCGCGCTGTTCAGCATGCCCGCCGAAGCCGACCCGGTGCAGCGTGCAACGACCCTGCGCCAATACCGCAACTATGCCAACCTGGCGGAAAGCTACAGCACGATACCTTCGCGCTTCCTTGCTATTACCCATGGCGTTTCCGCCGTTGGCAAAAGCCACGTGGCCATGCGCCTGGTGGAAGCGCTTGGTGCGATTCGCCTGCGCTCGGACGTGGAACGCAAGCGCCTGTTCGGCGAACAGCAAGTGCCGAACGACCCGCAAGCCGGCATCTATAACAGCGACGCCAGCAGCGCCACTTACGCCCGCCTGCACCAGATCGCCGACGCGATCCTCCACGCGGGGTTCCCGGTGGTAATCGACGCCACCTATCTCAAGCATGACCAGCGCGACGCCGCGGCCAAGATCGCCGAGGGCACGGGCGCTCCTTTCCTGATCCTCGATTGCGATGCGCCGCAAGCGGTGATCGAAAGCCGGCTGGCCCAGCGCCAAGCCGACCAAAAGGACCCTTCCGACGCCAACCTGGCCGTCATCGCAGCGCAGCAGGCCAGTCGCGAAGCACTGTCGCCGGCTGAAATACTGTGCAGCAAACGCGTTCAAACCAACGAAAGCGGCACGCTGGATGTCGTGGTTGCGCAGATCCGCCAGCGCTTGCCAGGCCTGTAAAACTATTTCGGCCGTGAAGCGACGCCCGGCTTCACGGCCGCCAAATAGTGGCACTATACTGGCGTCATAAAACCATCAGGTGACATGCCATGAGCCACCCAAAGCTTCTCGATTCCCCTCTTTATGCCTTGTTGCGCAAAGATGACATTGCCGGCTTCAACACCGAACGTCCTCAAGGTCCCATCGACATGCGCGGCGGCGATTTTCGAGGCCTGGACCTTCGTGAACTGGACGCCGACGACATCGACTTCACGGACGCCTACTTCCGCTCCGCCGATTTGCGCGGAATTGATTTCCGCAAGTCGTCGCTGGAAGGCGCGAGCCTGGCGCATGCGCAAATCTCGGGCACCTATTTCCCGCCGGAGCTGTCTGCCGACGAAATCTTGATGTCGATGAATTTCGGTACTCGCCTGCGTTACCGCACTCGCTGAAACAACAGCACCTGCGTGCGACACCAGACAATCTCCAGCGCCCCCGCCTGCGCTGGATGACCTGCATTTCCATTCATCGTGCGTAATGCCTTAGAAGCTTTTTCGTCGATTCCGACCAAAGAATCACGCTTTTCCTACTGAGCGCTACACTCCTGAAAAGCTTGCCCACTGCACCAGTCGGCCGTCGCAAGGAGGCTCGATGAATGATGAACTGCAACACCTGAAGAATCTGGGCAAGACATCGGCCCAGTGGCTCCATGCCGTGGGCATCCACAGCGCCTCTGATCTGCGGCGGCTCGGCGCGGTGGACGCGTACCGTGCCGTTCGCACTCGCGGGTTCCGTGCGTCCAAGGTATTGCTGTATGCCATAGAGGGCGCGCTGATGGACATGCATTGGAATGATATTCCCGCTGAGCGAAAGGAAGCCCTCAACAAGCAGCTGGATGCCATCTCAGCGCGTCACAAGGCCTGACAACGCTTTTTGCCCACGCCCACTCGCTCTCGCCGAGAAATACCGGGCAATCGAAAAACAATGTTTGACTTGGAAATGAGAATCGCTATGATTACCACATCCGGTCGCGAGACTGGTCGATATTTGAAAAGCCCTTGGTTCGGACTCTCAGATATCTCCTCATCAGGCTAATCACGGTTATTTGACCCGGCTCTTGCCGGGTCTTTTTTTGCCTGGAAGATTACTTCGCATCGCCTCCACGCATTTGCGCGCAGTAGTCCTGCGGCGGCATTGCCGGGGTGTACCACACGTAATCCGCCATGGCCGATGTCACGTTGGCGCCCTCTTCCGCCAACATCAGCACGATCGGCATATTGTTGGCACCGAGGTCCAACGCATGCAGCGGCACACCCACATCCTTGCGGCCATGCCAGGCGCCAGCCAATAACAACGCCGGCGCGGGAGCCTGGAGCAATCGCTCGGCCATGCGCCGGTCGCGCTGCTGCTGCACGGCCAACATCGCCGGCATCTGCGACTCCGGTAGAAGCCCGCAGTGGGATTCGCGAATCTGCTTCAGTAGCACGTCCCTCACAACGTCCGAATTGGCATGGGCACCCTCCGTGGCGGGAGCCTGGCGATAAATGCGCTGGATTTGCGCGCTGTCCAGGTTGGCTGCCAACACCGGATAAGATTGCCTCAGGGCGAATTCGACCACAGGCCCGTAGAGACTCCAATCCCAACCCGGCAACCAGTCCAAAGCCGTGGGCAAATCTTTCGGCAAGGCCGGCAACTGGCGAACCGCATCGACCCGTGGCTGCTGCTGCGGCGTAAACATCTCCAGCAGCACGCTGCCTTGGGCTCGCCGGTCGGCCAAGGCCTGGAGCAGCCAACGTTGCAGTGCGTGGTGATCGCGATTGTCGTGTTGCTCCCCGACGACGACCCGCTGCGCGTCCGCCAGGCGCTCGACCAATGTCTGGGGCGTGACTGACTGACCGGTGTGCAAATCACGAATCCGTCCGCCAAGCGGAGGTGGCGCAATGCTCTGGCAAGCGCTCAACATTGCCAATGCCAGGATAAGGATCAAGCGCACGTCGGTATCCTCCAGCGAGTGTCAGCGGGCAATGATCAAGGGATGGTCGCGCTCCGGATGGGATTGCACCAGCACGTCCAGGCCAAACACCGCCTTGAGCGGCTCCGGGCGCAACACTTGCCGAGGCGTATCGAGGGCCACCGGCCGGCCAGCCGCCAGCAACAACAGGCGATCACAGTAGCGCGCCGCCAGGTTCAGGTCATGCAGGATCACCAACACCGCCGCGCCGCGACCGGCAAATTCGCGCACCGCTTGCAGGATGGTGTGCTGGTGCAACGGATCGAGCATCGAAGTGGGTTCGTCCAGCAGCAGGTTTTGCCCCGCCTCGCCCGGCCACAATTGGGCCAGCACCCTGGCCAGGTGGACCCGCTGTCGCTCACCGCCGGACAGGCTCAGATAATTGCGACCTTGCAAATACGCTGCATCGGCAGCCTGCAACGCCAACTCGACGATTTGCCCGTCACGTATCCGACCGCTCTGGTGGGGTAGCCGTCCCATGCCGACCACCTCTTCGACTCGGAATGCGAAATCCAGCGTCGAGACCTGTGGCAGCACCGCCAGGCGACGGGCGCGCTCGCTGCCGTTCCACTGCGTCAACGGTCGATCATCGAGCCAGACCTCTCCCAGCGCCGGGCGCATTTCTCCACACAAACCTGCGAGCAAGGTGCTTTTACCCGCCCCGTTGGGACCGAGCACGCCCAACACTTCGCCAGGATTGAGCTGGAGATCAATTTCCGCCAGCACGGTTTCATGTCCGCGGCGAATGTGCAGGTTTAGCGCTCGCAACATCAGGCGCGTCCCCGCAGCAACAGATAAAGAAAGAACGGCGCGCCGATAAAAGCCGTGACGATACCGATTGGCAGTTCCGCCGGGGCCAGCGCCAGACGCGCCACCAAATCGGCGAACAGCAAGAGGCTCGCCCCCGCCAGCACCGACGCAGGCAGCAGGACGCGATGGTCCGGCCCCGCCATCAACCGCACCAGGTGCGGCACCACCAGCCCGACAAAACCGATCATGCCTGCTGCCGCAACTGCGGCTCCGACGCCGAGGGCGGTGCAGAACACTAGCTCACGCTTGAGCCGTTCGACATCGATGCCCAGGTGGGCGGCTTCCGACTCGCCGAGCAGCAGGGCATTGAGCTCGCGGGCTCGACGTGGCAGCCAGACCGCCACGCCGGCGCTGACCAGCAGCAAGGGCCACAACCGTGCGTAGCTGGCACCGTTGAGGCTGCCCAGGTTCCAGAACGTCAGGGTGCGCAAGGTTGCGTCGTCCGCCAGGTAGGTGAACAAGCCCACCGCCGAACCGGACAGCGCGGTCAAGGCGATACCGGCCAAGAGCATGGTAGCGACATGCGTCCGGCCGTTGTGCCGGCCAAGGCGATAGACCAGCGCCGTAACCCCGAGCCCGCCCAGAAACGCGCACAAGGACAATACGTAGGGGCCCAACGCTTCGGGCACACCGCCCAGCGCTGAACCAGCGACGATGGCAAACGCTGCACCCAACGCTGCACCACTGGAAACGCCCACCAACCCCGGGTCAGCCAACGGGTTGCGAAACAACCCCTGCATCGCCACGCCGGACAACGCCAACACCCCGCCCACCGCCAACCCCAGCAGGGTCCGTGGCAGACGAATCTGGCCAAGGATCAGCTCGGCCTGCTCCAGGCCATCCCCGGCCACCGGCAAACCCAACAGGCGCAGGGCGGCGCGCAACGTATCGAACAGTGGCAAGCTCACCGGCCCCAACGCCAGGGACAGCCAGGACGCCAGCAGACACAGCAGGCCCAGCCCTATAAACAAAGTGCGCGGCCTGACCAGCGCCGTCATGGCACCTGGACCGGATAGAACGCGTTGGTCAGCGTCACCAGGCTTTGCGGCAAACGTGGGCCCAGCCCGCCCACTAACAGCGTCGGGTCCAGCTCGATGACGCGCCCATCCCTGGCGGCGCGCGTGGAGGACAGGATCGGATTCTCCTTGAACAGCGCCACACGCGCCTCTTCGCCACGCAAGGCACGATCGGCGAAGATCAGCACCTCGGGATTCAGGCTCGCCAGGGTTTCCACGGAGAAAGGTTTATAACCACTATGGGTCGCCAGGTTGTGGCCGCCAGCCTGTTGCAACAGCCAATCCGCAGCGGTGTCCTTGCCCGCAATCAGCGGCTTGCCGCCGGCGCTGCCCACCAACAGCAACACGCCCGGCGCCTTCTGCTTGAGCCGGGCTTCATTTACGCGGGCGCCGTGCTGGGAAAGGCGCATCTGATAATCCTCGAACATCGCTCGTGCCCTGTCCTCGGTTCCCAACAGCTGGCCCAAATGGCGCAAATTGTCCTGGAGCGCGGTCAGGTTTGGCGCCGCCGAAAACAATTCGACCTGCACCCCGGCGGCCCGAATCTGCGCCAGCACTGGAGGCGGCCCCATTTCCTCGGTCCCCACCAGGATCTGCGGACGCAAACTCAGCACGCCCTCCGCCGACAGTTGCCGTTGATAGCCGATACCGGGCAACGCTCGCAGCGAATCGGGATGCTGACTGGTCGTGTCCACTCCGACCAATTTTGATTCACCACCCAACGCACAGGCCCACTCGGACAAGGCACCGCCAGCGCTCACCCAGCGCTGCGGCAGATCAGCCGCCAACGCGCCCTGGCTTACCAGCAAGACGACACAGAGCGCAGCAACGCGGAGATTCAGGCGCATCGGGCAGCTTCCTCAAAGAAGTTTTCCACAGGATCGGGCTTGGACAAGTATCCTCAATGCCACCTGCGAAGGAGGCGCCATTTGATAATTGTTTTCATTTGACCGTCAAGCATCGAACTTGATGGACGTAGCCCTGTGGGAGCGAGGCTGCTCCCGAATGCAGTGGGCCAGCCCACACCAAGAACACCGACACGCAGCATTCGCACGCAGGCCGTTCCCACAAAGAGCCCATCCTCATGACATTTAGAGACACACATGAAATTTCTTTGTACCACCGCCGAGCTGCCTGAAAGCGGCAGTCGCGGTTTCGACATGGATGGGCGCAAGTTGCTGGCTGTGCGGCGCGCAGGCCAAGCCTACGTCTATCTCAACCGTTGCCCGCATCGTGGCGTGCCGCTGGAATGGCAACCCGACCAGTTTCTCGACGCCAGCGCCAGTCTCATCCAATGTGCGACCCATGGCGCACTGTTCCTGATCGAAAGCGGCGAATGCGTCGCCGGCCCTTGCGCGGGACAGTTCCTCACAGCGCTAGACAGCCGGGAGGACGACCAAGGCATCTGGGTCGAGTTCTAGCAACACCGGCAGCGGGCGATCGATCCACATCTGCTCCGGCGTCAGCGTGGCACCATAGGCCAGCACTTCCACCCCCGCGGCCACCGCCTCGCGCAACGCCGCGGCATACACCGGATCGATTTCCTGCGCCGGGCGCACCGCCTCGATACCGCTCAGGTTCACGCAATACAGCTGCACCGCGCGCACACCTTCACGCGCCAGGCAGGCCAGTTCTCGCAGGTGCTTGGCGCCGCGCAGGGTCACCGCGTCGGGAAACGCCGCCACATTCGTCCCGCCGAAACCCAGCGTGACGCTCTTCACCTCAACCCAGGCCGAGCTGCGATCCGGGTAATCGAGTCGAAAGTCGATACGGCTGTTCTCCATGCCGTAGGCCACCTCGCGCTTGAGCCCGATGAAGCCGTTCAGTTCACCGATGACGCCGGCCCGCAGCGCCTCCTCGATCAGCGAATTGGCCCGCGCGGTATTGATACAGGCCAAGCGACCCTGAGGGGTTTCGCCTATTTCCCAAGTGCCCGGCAACTTGCGCTTGGGGTCGTTGGAACGACTGAACCAGACGCGCGCGCCCTCGGCCATGCAATTGAGCATCGAGCCGGTGTTGGGACAATGAATCGTCAGCAATTCGCCGTGAACGGTCTCGATATCGGCGAGAAAACGCTTGTAACGCCGAATCAGACGCCCCTCTTCCAACGCTGGGAAAAATAGCATCAGCCTTGCCAACTCCGCAGTCCGCGTTCAATTCGCTCCACCGCTTCTTGAAGCCGTGGCAGGCTTTGGGTATAGGCGAACCGCACGTGGTGCCCGGCCTGATGGCGACCGAAATCCAGCCCGGGCGTGAACGCCACGTGTTCGGTTTCAAGAAAGTGCTGGCAGAACGCGAAGGCATCGCCGCCGAAAGCGCTGATGTCGGCATAAAGGTAGAACGCGCCTTGCGGCTCTACCGCAATACCAAACCCCAACTCGCGCAAGGCCGGCAAAAGGAAGTCGCGACGCAACGCGAACTCGGCGCGACGTTGCTCGAAAATCTCGATGGTCGCGGGCTCGAAACAGGCCAGCGCCGCGTATTGCGCCATGCTTGGAGCACTGATGTAGAGGTTTTGCGCGAGCTTCTCCAACTCACCGACGGCCGCCGGAGGTGCCACCAGCCAGCCGAGCCGCCAACCGGTCATGCCGAAATATTTTGAAAAGCTATTGAGGACGAACGCATCGTCATCGACTTCCAGCACGCTGGCGGCGTCGGTGCCATAGGTCAGGCCGTGATAGATCTCGTCGACCACCAAATGGCCGTTGTGGCTCTTGATCGTCTTGGACAGGCCAGCCAATTCATCGCGGGAGAGAATCGTCCCGGTCGGGTTGGCCGGGGAAGCTACCAGGGCGCCGACGCTGTCATGGTCCCAATGGCGATTCACGAGATCCGGCGTCAGTTGGTAACGCACGTCCGGTCCCACCGGCACCAATTGCGCCGCGCCTTCGATCAGCCGCAGGAAATGGCGGTTGCACGGGTAGCCAGGGTCGGCCAACAGCCAGTGCTTGCCCGGGTCCACCAGCAAGGCACTGGCCAGTAGCAAGGCACCGGAACCGCCCGGCGTAACCAGGATGCGCCGGGGATCGATGTCCACACCGTAGCGTTGCGCATAGAAACCGGAGATGGCCTCGCGCAACTCCGGAATGCCCCGGGCCGCGGTGTAGCGGGTCTTGCCCGCCGCCAGGGCAGCCTGGCCGGCCTGGATGATCGGTTCGGCGGTGGTGAAGTCCGGCTCGCCGATCTCCAGGTGAATGACGTCGTGCCCGGCGGCCTGCAATTCGTTGGCACGCGCCAGCAGCGCCATCACATGGAAAGGTTCGATGGCACGACTGCGTGCGCTGTAGGGCTGGGCCATTGGGCCGTCCTTCGCGAAAAAAGAACCGATTCTACCCAACTCCGGAACGGGTGCGGGAACGAGCGCAAAGCTAAAACGGTCCTAGCCCGTAGATCGCTGGAAATCAGTCCAGCGTTAAACCCAGGCTTGACTAAAATCAAGTACTGAGCAGGTTTGCAACCCCACCGGACCGGAGCCGGCCACGGTTTGCAGGCCCCAGCCGCTCCAGGCTCGACAACCGGGAGTAGCGCGGGCTGATTTGATCTGGTAAGTTCGCCCGCTTGCAGCCGCAGGGCCGGCAGGTGTCGGTGATGGAGCAATCCTGCGTAGTGGATTACAAGAGTAGAGGCGGTCCATTCATGCCCACCCAAGCAAAGCAGAATCAAAATCAATCGCTCAGCGGGTTCGAGTCGTATGTCCCGAAAGAGGGCGAGGAGTACATGGGCGCCCCCATGCGCGCGCACTTCACCAAGATCCTGAACAAGTGGAAACAGGACTTGATGCAGGAAGTCGACCGCACGGTTGACCATATGAAGGACGACGCTGCCAACTTCCCTGACCCGGCCGACCGTGCCAGCCAGGAAGAAGAATTCAGCCTGGAACTGCGTGCCCGCGACCGTGAACGCAAGCTGATCAAGAAAATTGACAAGACGCTGCAACTGATCGAAGACGAAGAATACGGCTGGTGCGAGTCCTGCGGCGTCGAGATTGGCGTCAAGCGACTGGAAGCGCGTCCGACCGCCGATATGTGCGTCGACTGCAAGACCCTCGCGGAAATCAAGGAAAAACAGGTCGGCAAGTAATCGCCGGGGCTGTCATCGAAACGGAGCGTTCATACGCTCCGTTTTTTGTTTGCGATGCTTTCCCCAAGCCTGGTGAGCCCGCCCCCACAAGGGAATATGCTTCGTTGTCCAAATTGCATGCCTACCGCCCGCACCCAGTAACATTCGCCCTATGACTGACTACATCGGACGCTTCGCACCCACCCCCAGCGGTCACCTGCATTTCGGCTCGCTGGTCGCCGCGCTGGCATCGTACCTCGACGCCCGGGCCGTGGGCGGACGCTGGTTGTTGCGCATGGAAGACCTCGACCCGCCCCGGGAAGAGCCCGGCGCGCAAGTAGCGATTCTCAAGGCGCTGGAAAGCTACGGATTTGAGTGGGACGGCGAAATGGTGCGCCAGAGCGAGCGCCACGACGCCTACCAGCAGGTTATCGATCGGTTGCTCAGCCAAGGCCTGGCCTACGCCTGCACCTGCTCGCGCAAGCAACTGGAACCGTACCAAGGTATTTATCCGGGACTGTGCCGCAACGCCGGTCACGATACTGGGGACGCCGCGATCCGGCTGCGTGTTCCCGAACTCCAATACCACTTCGTCGATCGCGTCCAAGGCGAATTTCGCCAACATTTGGGCCGCGAGGCCGGCGACTTCGTGATTCGTCGTCGCGACGGGCTCTATGCCTACCAATTGGCGGTGGTCCTGGATGACGCCTGGCAAGGTGTCACCGATATTGTCCGCGGCGCCGACCTGCTGGACTCCACGCCGCGCCAACTGTACTTGCAGGAACTGCTGGGGTTGCCACAACCGCGTTATCTGCATGTGCCGCTCATCACCCAGCCGGACGGGCACAAACTCGGCAAATCCTATCGCTCGCCACCCCTGACGGCCGATCAGGCAACACCACTGCTGCTAAGGGCGCTACGCGCACTCGGCCAGCAACCGGCGCCGGAACTGGTCGATGCCAGCCCACAGGAGTTGCTGGCCTGGGGCATTCTTCATTGGGATGCGGGCAAGATCCCTCGCACGCTGAGCATGCCCGAAGCGCAAATACGTTGACGGCCCTTGCAGCTTGGCGCCCATCCGTTACCATCGCCGCACGTTTTCGGGCACGTGCTTAAAAAAGAGAGGCCGGGATGTACATCTATCGCTTGGTCCTGCTCCTGGTAGTGGGGATTTACCTGTTCTCCCCGGCCATCATGGATTGGTGGATCGATGCCACGGGTGCCTGGTATCGACCGTATCTGCTCTGGCTGATCCTGATCGTCGTGACCTTCATCCTGCAGAGCCAAAAAGATGCCGATGAGCTTTAGCCTGACCCAGATGATCCTGATCAGCGCCGCCTACCTGGCAGTGCTGTTCGGCGTGGCCTGGATCAGCGAACGAGGCATGATCCCGCGCGCGATCATTCGCCACCCGCTGACCTATACCCTGTCGCTGGGTGTCTATGCCAGTGCATGGGCGTTCTATGGCACTGTCGGCCTGGCGTACCAGTACGGCTATGGTTTCCTGTCCAGTTACCTCGGGGTGTCCGGCGCGTTCCTGTTGGCGCCGGTGTTGCTCTATCCGATCCTGAAAATCACTCGCACCTACCAACTGTCTTCGTTGGCCGACCTGTTCGCCTTTCGTTTCCGCAGTACCTGGGCTGGCGCGCTGACGACGATCTTCATGCTGGTCGGCGTGTTGCCCTTGCTGGCGCTGCAAATGCAAGCCGTCGCCGATTCCATCAGTATCCTGACCCGTGAACCGGTGCAACACCGCGTCGCCTTGAGTTTCTGCGTCCTGATCATCCTGTTCACGATTTTCTTCGGCTCGCGGCACATCGCCACCCGGGAGAAACATGAAGGCCTGGTCTTTGCGATCGCCTTTGAGTCGGTGATCAAGCTGATCGCCATCGGCGGCGTTGGGCTCTATGCCCTGTATGGCGTGTTCGATGGCCCGCAGCAGCTCGAGCTTTGGCTGCTGCAGAACCAGACCGCCCTTGCCGCCTTGCATACACCGCTGCAAGAAGGCCCGTGGCGCACGCTGCTGCTGGTGTTCTTCGCCTCGGCGATCGTGATGCCGCACATGTACCACATGACCTTCACGGAGAATCTCAATCCGCGCTCGCTGGTCAGCGCCAGTTGGGGCCTGCCGTTGTTCCTGCTGTTGATGAGCCTGGCGGTGCCGCTGATCCTCTGGGCGGGACTGAAGCTGGGCGCCAGCACCAATCCGGAGTACTTCACCCTCGGCATCGGCATTGCAGCCAATAACGAGGCGCTGGCCTTGCTGGCCTATGTCGGCGGCCTTTCAGCAGCCAGTGGCCTGATCATCGTGACCACGCTGGCGCTGTCGGGCATGGCCCTCAACCACCTGGTGCTGCCGCTCTACCAGCCACCTGCGGAAGGAAACATCTACCGCTGGCTGAAATGGACCCGCCGTGCGCTGATCGTCGCGATCATCATGGCCGGCTACGGGTTCTACCTCATGCTAGGTGACGGGCAGGACCTGGCGAACCTGGGCATCGTCGCGTTCGTCGCTACCCTGCAATTCCTGCCCGGCGTGTTGTCGGTGCTGTATTGGCCGACCGCCAACCGGCGCGGCTTCATCGCCGGATTGCTGGCGGGAATCCTGGTCTGGCTGGTGGCGATGCTGCTGCCATTGATGGGCAACCTGCAGGGCTTCTATATCCCCCTGCTGAACATGATCTATGTGCTCGACGACACCAGTTGGCACATGGCGGCCATCGCCTCGCTGGCGGCAAACGTGTTGATGTTCACCCTGATTTCACTGTTCACCAACGCCAGCAGCGAAGAAGCCAGCGCCGCCGAAGCCTGCGCGGTGGATAACGTGCGACGCCCGCAACGCCGCGAACTGCACGCGGCCTCGCCCCAGGAATTCGCCACCCAACTGGCCAAGCCCCTCGGCGCCAAGGCCGCGCAAAAAGAAGTCGAGCAGGCTCTGCGCGATCTCTACCTGCCCTTCGATGAACGTCGCCCGTATGCCTTGCGTCGCCTGCGGGACCGGATCGAAGCCAACCTGTCCGGCCTGATGGGCCCCAGCGTGGCCCAGGACATGGTCGAGACGTTCCTGCCCTACAAGGCCGGCGGCGAGAACTATGTCACCGAAGACATTCATTTCATCGAGAGCCGCCTGGAGGATTACCACTCGCGCCTCACCGGCCTGGCCGCCGAACTGGACGCCTTGCGCCGTTACCACCGCCAGACCTTGCAGGAACTGCCGATGGGCGTGTGTTCCCTGGCCAAGGATCAGGAGATCCTGATGTGGAACCGGGCCATGGAAGAGCTGACCGGAATCGCCGCCCAGCGGGTGGTCGGCTCGCGCCTGAGCACGCTGGGCGAGCCATGGAAAGGCTTGCTGCAGGGTTTCATTGACCTGCCGGACGAGCACCTGCACAAACAGCACCTTGCCCTGGACGGCCAGACCCGCTGGCTGAACCTGCACAAGGCAGCAATCGACGAGCCGTTGGCACCAGGCAACAGCGGCCTGGTGCTGCTGGTGGAAGACCTGACCGACACTCAGATGCTCGAAGACAAGCTGGTCCACTCCGAGCGCCTGGCCAGTATCGGTCGACTGGCCGCCGGAGTGGCCCACGAAATCGGCAACCCGATCACCGGCATCGCCTGCCTGGCGCAAAACCTGCGCGAAGAGCGCGAGGACGACGGCGAACTGACGGAAATCAGCGGCCAGATCCTCGAGCAGACCAAGCGCGTGTCGCGCATCGTCCAATCGCTGATGAGCTTCGCCCATGCCGGCGGTCACCAGCACAACGACGAGCCGGTATGCCTGGCCGAAGTGGCCCAGGACGCCATCGGCCTGCTGGCGCTCAACCGGCGCAACTTTGAAGTCCAGTTCTTCAACCTGTGCGACCCGGAACACTGGGTCGACGGCGACCCCCAACGGCTCGCCCAGGTGCTGATCAACCTGCTGTCCAACGCGCGCGACGCCTCACCGGCCGGCAGCGCGGTACGGGTCAAGAGCGAGGCTTTCGAACACACCGTCGATCTGATCGTCGAAGACGAAGGCAGCGGTATTCCACAGAACATCATGGACCGATTGTTCGAACCCTTCTTCACCACCAAGGATCCTGGCGAAGGCACCGGTCTGGGCCTTGCACTGGTCTATTCCATCGTTGAAGAGCATTATGGACAAATCACCATCGACAGCCCGGCCGATGTTCAGAGCCAACGCGGCACCCGTATCCGGGTGACCTTGCCGCGTCATGTCGAAGCGACGTCCGCTGTGAACTGAGACCGTCGAGAGAATCGAATCAATGCCGCACATTTTGATCGTCGAAGACGAAACAATTATCCGCTCCGCCTTGCGCCGCCTGCTGGAACGCAACCAGTACCAGGTCAGCGAAGCCGGTTCCGTGCAGGAAGCACAAGAACGCTTCAGTATTCCGACGTTTGACCTCATCGTCAGTGACTTGCGCCTGCCTGGCGCCCCGGGTACCGAGCTGATCAAGCTCGGCCAGGGCACGCCCGTGCTGATCATGACCAGTTACGCCAGCCTTCGCTCGGCGGTCGATTCGATGAAGATGGGCGCGGTGGATTACATCGCCAAGCCTTTCGATCACGACGAGATGCTCCAGGCCGTGGCCCGAATACTGCGAGACCGACAGACGGCGAGCAGCCAACCTACGGACGCGACGAACGGCAAAGCCGTGGCGTCCGGTAAAGTGGGCGCCAGCAACAGTAACGGCGAAATCGGCATCATCGGCTCTTGCCCGCCAATGCAGGACCTCTACGGCAAGATCCGAAAAGTGGCACCGACCGACTCCAACGTGCTGATCCAGGGTGAGTCCGGTACCGGGAAGGAACTGGTGGCCAGGGCGCTGCACAACCTGTCCCGCCGAGCCAAGGCCCCGATGATCTCGGTGAACTGCGCAGCCATTCCGGAAAGCCTGATCGAGTCCGAGCTGTTCGGCCATGAAAAAGGTGCGTTCACAGGCGCCAGCGCCGGACGCGCCGGCCTCGTTGAAGCGGCGGACGGCGGCACGTTGTTTCTCGATGAGATCGGCGAGCTCCCCCTGGAAG
This sequence comes from Pseudomonas frederiksbergensis, assembly GCF_000802155.2. Classification (GTDB taxonomy): domain Bacteria; phylum Pseudomonadota; class Gammaproteobacteria; order Pseudomonadales; family Pseudomonadaceae; genus Aquipseudomonas; species Aquipseudomonas frederiksbergensis_A. The sequence continues at coordinate 79,078 of NZ_JQGJ02000019.1, read as the reverse complement.
CCCAGGCGCGGCTGCTACGCGTGCTGCAGGAAGGCGAGATTCGTCGAGTCGGCTCCGTGCAATCGCAGAAGGTCGATGTGCGCCTGATCGCGGCGACCCATCGGGACCTCAAAAACCTGGCGAAGATCGGTCAGTTCCGCGAAGACTTATATTATCGCCTGCACGTCATCGCGCTGAAGTTGCCGCCCCTGCGCGAACGTGGTGCGGACGTCAATGAAATCGCCAATGCGTTCCTTGCCCGCCAGAGCGCGCGGGTCAACCGCACCGACCTCAAGTTTGCCCCGGACGCCGAGCAGGCGATTCGTCATTACGCCTGGCCCGGTAACGTGCGGGAGCTGGAAAACGCCGTGGAGCGCGCGGTGATCCTGTGCGAGAGCCCGGAAATCTCTGCCGACCTGCTGGGCATCGATATCGAGCTGAGCGACCTGGACGATGAAGAGTTCATCGGGCTGGCGCCGCAACAGAACGGCGCGAACAACACCAGCCATGAGCCCACCGAGGACCTGTCACTGGAAGACTACTTCCAGCATTTCGTCCTGGAGCACCAGGACCACATGACCGAGACGGAACTGGCACGCAAGCTGGGCGTAAGCCGAAAATGCCTGTGGGAACGCCGTCAGCGCCTGGGGATTCCACGGCGCAAGACCGGGGCTACCAGCGAAAGCTGAGGTGCCCAGGTAACACCGCTGGATGTGAAAAAACTGTTACCTCAGCTTTTTCACGTAACAAAAGCCGGGGTTTACGGTAACGAAACCCCGGCTTTTTTTCGCCCCGAAAAACGCGACATGACCACGGAACCCCCGGTTTCGCGGGGCCTTGCAAAAGTTGGCACGCACCCTGCTATAGCTTTGGTACAAGAACAACAACAAGCAATGCACAAGACAATAAAAATAAGACGAATCGACTCACGCACAATAAAAACAAGACGGCGAGAGGCGTAGCTAACTGATTCTTTTGGAGAGGCGTTGTATTTGGGGCTTGCCCCACAACCAGGCCGAGAACAATAAAAACTGTCTCAAGACAGGTGCCTGAACTGGTTGGATCGATTGATCACTGCAACACAGCGACCAAAGCAATCCGTTTGCTCTTGGCTCCCGATTGGGAGGGTCACGAAGGGAAAACCTCGTGGCGCGGGCACTCAACAAAAACAAGAAGCCCGAAACCAATAATAAAAACAGAGCACGCAACTAATTCTGGGGGAGCTTCGGCTCCCCTTGTGGTTTCTGTCGTTCCGCCTTCCCCGCGTCCTACAAGCTTGTCGCTCGAAGCTTGCAACTCAAAACTCCTGTGTCCTACACCATCCCTCGACTAAATGCTAGAATCCCCGCCCATCATGCGGCCATTCTTCGTTTATGGCCGAATATTCCTTCAAACAGTGCATCCCATGCTGAAGAAGCTGTTCCAGTCATTCCGTTCTCCCTTGCGTCGTACGCAACACATACGCAGCACGCCTGAAGTGCTCAATAGCGGCCAGCATTCGTTGCAAAAGGCACAATTCAGCCGTTACGCGGTGAACATCGTCGAACGCCTGCAGAACGCCGGCTACCAGGCTTATCTGGTCGGTGGGTGCGTGCGCGACATGCTGCTCAACATCACCCCCAAGGATTTCGACGTCGCCACCAGCGCCACTCCTGAGCAGATACGCGCCGAATTCCGCAACGCGCGAATCATCGGGCGCCGCTTCAAGCTGGTGCACATCCACTTCGGCCGCGAAATCATCGAAGTGGCGACGTTCCGTGCCAACCATCCGCAGAGTGATGAAGACGAAGACAGCAACCAGTCTTCTCGCAACGAAAGCGGACGCATCCTGCGCGATAACGTCTACGGCACGCTGGAAGAAGACGCGCAACGCCGTGACTTCACCATCAACGCCTTGTATTACGATCCGGTCAGCGAGCGCATCCTCGATTACGCCAACGGCGTACACGACATCCGGAATCGGCTCATTCGCCTGATCGGCGACCCCAAGCAGCGCTACCAGGAAGACCCAGTGCGCATGCTGCGGGCCGTGCGCTTTGCCGCCAAGCTGGATTTCGGCATCGAGAAGCACAGCGCCCTGCCGATTCGCGACCTGGCCCCCATGCTCAGGGAAATTCCCTCGGCGCGCCTGTTCGAAGAAGTGCTCAAGCTGTTCCTTTCGGGCAACGCCGCAGACACCTTCGAGATGCTCGTCGACCTGCAACTGTTCGACCCGCTGTTCCCGGCCAGTGCCGAGGCGCTGGAATACAACCCGACCTACACCCACACCTTGATCAGCGAAGCACTGATCAACACCGACCTGCGCATCAAGCAGAACAAGCCGGTAACCCCGGCGTTCCTGTTCGCCGCCTTGCTCTGGCCGGCCCTTCCCGCCCGCGTTTTGCGGCTGCAGGAACGCGGCATGCCGCCGATCCCGGCGATGCAGGAAGCCGCTCACGAGCTGATCGCCGAACAGTGCCAGCGCATTGCCATTCCAAAACGCTTCACGATGCCGATCCGCGAGATCTGGGACATGCAGGAACGCCTGCCCCGGCGCAGCGGCAAACGTGCCGACCTGCTGCTGGACAATCCACGTTTCCGCGCCGGCTACGACTTCCTTCTGCTGCGCGAAAGCGCCGGCGAACAGACCGATGGCCTGGGCGAGTGGTGGACCGATTACCAGGACGCCAATGAAAGCGAACGCCGCGACATGATCCGTGAGCTCAGCGGCAAGGATGACGGCACCAGTGGCCCGCGCAAGCGCCGTCGCAGCAGCGGTGCCAAGCGCAAGCGTGCCGGTGTACCGAGCGCCTCGGGCGAATAAGCGATGGAACGCATCTACATCGGCATGGGCAGCAACCTGGCCGAGCCCACCGAACAATTGCGCAGCGCCATCCAGGCACTGGCGCAATTGCCTGACACCCAACTGGTTGGGGTTTCGGCGTTTTATCAAAGCGATTCCCTACTGCCCGGCCAGCCGCGCTACACCAACGCGGTGGCGGCGCTGGACAGCCGCCTGGCACCGCTGGACCTGCTCGATGCGCTGCAAGCGATCGAAACCGGACAGGGTCGCGAGCGCCTGGAGCGCTGGGGTCCGAGGACGCTGGACCTGGATATCCTGCTGTTTGGTGATCGGCTGATCGACGAACCCCGCCTCAAGGTCCCGCACTACCACATGCAAGCCCGGGCCTTCGTACTTTATCCCCTGGCAGAGTTGGCGCCCGCCGACCTGCGCCTGGCTGATGGACGCCTGCTACGGGACCTCCTTGCAGCGTGCCCATTCGCAGGACTGGAACGCCTAGCCCCGAACTGACACAGATCCACCTATGGGATCCGGGACCAGGCAGTCAGATCCGGAACGCCCCTCGACGCTGAAACGCATCAGTAACCACGGTAACACCCGGCGGTAACACATCCAATTGACTTCCCCGGTACTCCTCACGACTATAGGCGTCCCGTCGCCGCCAACGCGGCGCTAATGGGCGCAATCCAGGCCTTACAAGCACCACGCTTAGAAGGTGCGCCTGTATTCGAGCGCCTAATGAGGACTTTTTCATGCCAGCTATTACCCTGACCACGCTGCAAGGTCTCAAGCAAAAAGGTGAAAAAATCACCATGCTGACCTGCTATGACGCCACCTTCGCCCATGCCTGCAACGAGGCCGGTGTCGAAGTGTTGCTGGTGGGCGATTCCCTCGGCATGGTGCTGCAAGGTCACGACAGCACCTTGCCGGTGACAACCGCCGAGATGGCCTATCACGTAGCCGCCGTCAAACGCGGTAACACCGATGCGCTGATCCTCGCCGACCTGCCCTTCATGGCCTACGCCACCCTCGAACAAACCATGACCAACAGCGCCATGCTGATGCAGGCCGGCGCGCACATGGTCAAGATCGAAGGCGCGTTGTGGCTGGCCGACTCGATCCGCCTGCTGGCCGAGCGTGGTATCCCGGTGTGCGCGCACCTGGGCCTTACTCCCCAGGCGGTGAATATCCTCGGGGGCTACAAAGTCCAGGGCCGCAGCGAAAACCAGGCGCGGCAGATGCGTGCCGATGCAATTGCGCTGGAACAGGCCGGGGCGGCCATGCTGCTGCTCGAATGCGTGCCAAGCGAGTTGGCCCAGGAAATTACCCAGGCGGTGAACATCCCGGTGATCGGCATCGGCGCCGGCAACGCCACCGACGGCCAAGTGCTGGTGCTCCACGACATGCTCGGGCTGTCGATCACCGGTCGCGTGCCGAAATTCGTGAAAAACTTCATGGCTGGACAACCTTCTATCCAGGCAGCCCTGCAAGCCTATGTCGCCGAAGTGAAGGCCGCATCCTTCCCGGGCGCAGAACACGGATTCTCCGCATGAACACCGTCAAGACCGTACGCGAACTCCGGGCCGCCGTGGCCCGCGCCCGCGGCGAGGGCAAGCGCATCGCCTTCGTCCCGACCATGGGCAACCTGCACAGCGGGCACATGGCCCTGGTGACCAAAGCCTCGCAGCGAGCCGATTTCGTCGTGGCGAGTATCTTCGTCAACCCGCTGCAATTCGGCGCGGGCGAAGACCTGGACAAATATCCCCGTACCCTCGCCGCCGACCAGGAAAAACTGCTCCAGGCCGGGTGCCACCTGCTGTTCGCGCCCAGTGTCGAGGAGATGTATCCCGACGGCATGGCCGGACAGACTCGGGTCAGCGTGCCGCAGTTGTCCGAAGGCCTCTGCGGCGCCAGCCGTCCGGGGCATTTCGAGGGTGTGGCAACGGTGGTCAGCAAGTTGTTCAACATGGTCCAGCCGGACCTGGCAGTGTTCGGCCAGAAAGACTTCCAGCAACTGGCGGTGATCCGCGCCCTGGTCCATGACCTGAACATGCCGATCCAGATCATCGGCGAGCCGACCGTTCGCGCCGAAGACGGCCTGGCGCTGTCGTCGCGCAACGGCTTCCTCAGCCCTGAGCAGCGCGCCGTCGCGCCAGTGGTCTACCGCGTCCTGAGCCAGATCGCCGAAGCTATCCAGCAAGGTCATCGAGATTATCCGGCCTTGATCGGCGAGCACCTCAAGCAACTCGAAGCGGCCGGCCTGCGCCCCGACTACCTGGAAATCCGCCACGCCAAGACCTTGCGCCCGGCTGTGAGCGAGGATCGCGACCTGGTCATCCTGGCCGCCGCTTTCCTGGGCACGACACGGTTGATCGACAACCTGCACCTGGATCTCGACGGTCCCGCCTGATATCCCAAAACCTTGCTCGCGATAGCGATTCGCCAGGCGACATCCATGCCAACTGACGCGCCGCCATTGCGAGCAAGCTCGCTCCCGCAGGGATCAAGCGGTGTTATTGCCGCTTCGGCTGCCTTCGGGCAAACTGCCCGCCGTTTGGACCCGACCAGAGGAAACACCCATGCACGCCATCATGCTCAAGGCCAAGCTGCACCGCGCCGAAGTCACTCACGCCGTGCTCGATTACGAAGGCTCCTGCGCCATTGACGGTGAGTGGCTGGACCTGTCGGGCATCCGCGAATACGAACAGATCCAGATCTATAACGTCGACAACGGCGAGCGTTTCACCACCTACGCTATCCGTGGCGAGGAAGGCTCACGGATGATTTCCGTCAACGGCGCCGCCGCGCACAAGGCCAAGGTCGGCGATCGCGTCATCATCTGCGCCTACGCTCATTACAGCGAAGCCGAGCTGCTCAACTTCAAGCCGCGCATGCTGTATATGGCGCCGGGCAACGAACTGAGCCACACCAGCAACGCCATTGCGGTCCAGGTTGCCTGATCGGAACACCCGCTCCCCCTTCTCCCCCGTGGGGGCGAGCAAGCTCGTTCCCACAGTTGATTATCTCCGTCTGTCGGCCCCTTCCAGCTCAAGTTGTATAAAAAAGTACCGGGAAACTGTCAGACAAAGTCAAGACAGATCGCAACGCGAGGTTTACTGTAGTCGCCCTGTGCCTGGCGATCATGTCGACGCAGTTGTCCGGACGCCCGCTTCGAGCCGCGCCGGAATTTTTAGTGTACAAAAGGTCGTTCAAGTAAAAAGGAAACCCGCAGCGATGGCGTATTACCGAACTCCTCAAGACGTGACCGCTCTGCCCGCCTGGCAAGCGCTGAATGACCACCGCAAAGCCATGCAGGATTTCAGCATGCGCGAAGCGTTCAATGCCGATCCGCAGCGTTTCAACCAATTCACTCTATCGAGCTGCGGCCTGTTTCTCGACTATTCGAAGAACCTGATCAACGCCCAGACCCGCGACCTGCTGGTGGGCCTGGCGAACGAAGTAGACCTCCAGGGCGCGATCAAGGCGCTGTTCGAAGGCGAGATCGTCAACGCTTCGGAAAACCGCCCCGCCCTGCACACCGCCCTGCGTCGCCCGGTCGGCGACAAGCTGTTGGTCAACGGCGTCAACGTGATGCCGGACGTGCACAAGGTGCTGAACCAGATCACCGACCTGGTGGGCCGCATCCACGACGGCCTGTGGCGCGGCTACACCGAGAAGCCGATCACTGACGTGGTGAACATCGGCATCGGTGGCTCGTTCCTCGGGCCACAGTTGGTATCCGAAGCGCTGTTGTCCTACACGCACAAGGGCGTTCGCTGCCATTACCTGGCGAACATCGACGGCAGCGAGTTCCACGAGCTGACGATGAAACTGCGCGCTGAAACCACGCTGTTTATTGTCTCGTCGAAATCGTTCAACACCCTCGAGACCTTGAAAAACGCCCAGGCTGCACGCGCCTGGTACCTGGCACAGGGCGGTTCGGAAGCGGAGCTGTATCGCCACTTCATCGCGGTGTCGAGCAACAACGCCGCCGCGGTGGCATTCGGCATCCGTGAAGAGAACATCTTCCCGATGTGGGACTGGGTCGGCGGGCGCTACTCGCTGTGGTCGGCCATCGGCCTGCCGATCGCCCTGGCCATCGGCATGTCGAACTTCAAGGAATTGTTGTCCGGCGCCTACTCCATGGACCAGCATTTCCAGAGCGCGCCGTTCGAACAGAACATGCCGGTGCTGCTGGCATTGCTGGGCGTGTGGTACGGCAACTTCTGGGGTGCGCAGAGCCACGCGATCCTGCCGTACGACCACTACCTGCGAAACATCACCAAGCACCTGCAACAGCTGGACATGGAGTCCAATGGCAAGAGCGTTCGCCAGGACGGCACGCCGGTCTCCACCGATACCGGCCCGGTCATCTGGGGCGGCGTGGGCTGCAACGGCCAGCACGCCTACCACCAGTTGCTCCACCAAGGCACCCAACTGATCCCGGCCGACTTCATCGTACCGATCGTCAGCTTCAACCCGGTTGCCGACCATCACCAGTGGCTGTACGCCAACTGCCTGTCCCAGAGCCAGGCCCTGATGCTTGGCAAGACCCGCGCCGAAGCCGAGGCCGAGCTGCGCGAGAAGGGCGCCAGCGAAGCAGAAGTCCAGAAACTGGCCGCTCACAAGGTGATCCCGGGCAACCGTCCGAGCAACACCCTGGTGGTCGAACGCATCAGCCCGCGCCGCCTCGGTGCGCTGGTCGCGCTGTATGAGCACAAGGTCTTCGTACAAAGCGTGGTCTGGGGCATCAACGCCTTTGACCAGTGGGGCGTGGAGCTGGGCAAGGAGCTGGGCAAAGGTGTCTACAACCGTCTGGTGGGCAGCGAAGAAACCGCGGCCGAAGACGCCTCGACCCAAGGCCTGATCAACTACTTCCGCGGGCGTCATCGCGGCTGATCGTATCGCCGCTCCACAGCTCACCGCTGCTCCTGTGGGAGCGAGCCTGCTCGCTCCCACACTGGTTCCATGTAGAACTTGAACTCGATATTCACTGGGCGCATCTTTATATCTTGTCGCAAAACAAGAATAAGGAACCGTCATGTTCGATATCAGCCAGTACCCCCAAGCCGATGCCGTCCGCCGGGCTGCGCAACTGAGTCAAGACGAGTACAAGCGGCTCTACAAGGAATCCATCGAACACCCCAGCGCCTTCTGGGCCGAGCAGGCCACGCGCTTTCTCGACTGGATGACGCCGTGGCAGACCGTCCAGCGCTATGACCTCAAGAATGGCGAGGCCAGCTGGTTTGCCGGTGCCAAGCTGAACGTCACCGCCAATTGCATCGACCGTCACCTGGAGACCCGCGGCGACCAGGTAGCGATCATCTGGGAAGGCGACAACCCCGCCGAATCCGCACAGATCACCTACAAAAAACTTCACCACCACGTTTGCCGACTGGCCAATGTGCTGAAAAGCCGTGGGGTGAAAAAAGGCGACCGGGTGTGTATCTACATGCCGATGATCCCGGAAGCAGCCTACGCCATGCTCGCCTGCACCCGCATCGGTGCGGTGCATTCAGTGGTATTCGGCGGGTTTTCACCGGATTCGCTGCGCGACCGGATTCTCGACGCCGATTGCCGCACCGTCATCACCGCCGACGAGGGCGTGCGCGGCGGGCGCTTCATACCGCTCAAGCGCAATGTCGACAAGGCGCTGGAAAGCTGCCCGAACGTCAGCACCGTATTGGTCGTCGAGCGCACCCAGGCCGAGGTGGATTGGGTCGAAGGTCGCGACCTCTGGTATCACCAGGCCACGCATGAGATGAGCGACGACTGCCCGCCCGAGCCGATGGACGCCGAAGACCCGTTGTTCATCCTCTACACCTCCGGCAGCACCGGCAAGCCCAAGGGGGTGCTGCACACTACCGGCGGTTATTTGCTGCAAGCGGCGATGACCTTCAAGTACGTATTGGACTACCGCGACAACGAGGTCTTCTGGTGCACCGCCGACGTCGGCTGGGTCACCGGCCACAGTTACATTGTCTATGGCCCTCTGGCCAACGGCGCCACCACGTTGATCTTCGAAGGCGTGCCGAGCTACCCAAGCAGCTCGCGCTTCTGGCAGGTGATCGACAAACACCAGGTCAACATTTTCTATACCGCGCCGACGGCTCTGCGCGCCCTGATGCGCGAAGGCGCCAAGCCCCTGCAGGAAACGTCTCGCAAGAGCCTGCGACTGCTCGGCAGCGTCGGTGAGCCAATCAACCCCGAGGCGTGGGAATGGTACTTCAACGTCGTCGGCGAGCAACGCTGCCCGATTGTCGATACCTGGTGGCAGACCGAAACCGGCGGCATCATGCTCAGCCCCTTGGTGAGCGCGCCACGGCTCAAGCCGGGCTGCGCCACTCGGCCGATGTTTGGCGTGCAACCGGTGCTGCTGGATGAGGCCGGCAAGGAAATCAGCGGCCCGGGCAGCGGGGTCTTGGCGATCAAATCCAGTTGGCCGGCGCAGATTCGCAGCGTCTACGGTGATCACCAACGCATGGTCGATACGTACTTCAAGCCCTACCCCGGCTATTACTTCACCGGCGACGGCGCCCGCCGCGACGAAGATGGCGATTACTGGATCACCGGCCGCATCGACGACGTGATCAACGTCTCGGGCCACCGCATCGGCACCGCCGAAGTGGAAAGCGCGCTGGTACTGCACGACAACATTGCCGAGGCGGCGGTTGTCGGTTACCCCCATGACCTCAAGGGCCAGGGCATCTACGCGTTTGTAACGCCTATGGACGGCGTCGAGGCCAACGACGCGCTGAAGCAGGAATTGCTGGCCCATGTCAGCAAGGAAATCGGCAGTTTCGCCAAGCCGGAGCTGATCCAGTGGGCGCCGGCCCTGCCGAAGACCCGCTCGGGCAAGATCATGCGCCGGATCCTGCGCAAGATCGCCTGCAATGAGCTCGACAGCCTCGGCGACACCTCGACCCTGGCCGACCCGAGCGTGGTGGAGGGCTTGATCGACAAGCGCTTGAATCGCTGAGGCTATGCAAAAACCTGTGGCGAGGGAGCTTGCTCCCTCGCCACAGGACGGTGTCTGACTCGTAACCTTGTGCAACCTCAAACCCGATCCTTCATAGCTGCTAAACTCCCGCGCCTCATTTCTCTAAGGCGCGCCCGGCATGTCTTCCTTGAATCTGGCGCTGCGCGCCGCCCTCGACCAGCGCCAGGCCCTGCTCGGCCAACTGCACCAGCAAGGCACCGACTGCTATCGCCTGTTCCACGGCAGCCAGGAAGGCGCGCCCGGCCTGACCGTCGACCGCTACGGTCCGCAACTGCTGGTGCAGAGTTTCCATCAGTCGCTGGAACTCGACCCCTTGCTGCAACTGCACGGCATCGTCAATGAATACCTGGGCCTGGACACCCTGCTGGTCTACAACGATCGCGCCCGGGGCAATTCGCGTATCGACCGCCAGGACAGCGTCTATCAGGCCGACGAAGCCGCCCTGCAAGACCTCGTCGGGCATGAATGGGGTTTGAACTACCGCGTTCGCGGCCGCCATGCCGGCCAGGATCCGTTGCTGTTCCTCGACCTGCGCAACGCCCGCGGCTGGGTCAAGGCGCACAGCCGGGACAAAAGCGTGCTGAACCTGTTCGCCTACACCTGTGGCGTAGGCCTTAGCGCCGCGGCCGGTGGCGCGCGGGAGGTCTGCAACCTGGACTTCGCCGAAGGCAACCTGGCGGTGGGGCGCGAGAATGGCCTGCTCAATCCCGATCTACCAGCGATGGAGTTCGTGCAATCGGATTATTTCCCAGCGATTCGCCAGTTGGCCGGCTTGCCCATCAGCCAACGGCGCGGACAGAAACTGCCAAGCTACGTACGCCTGGAACAGCGTCAGTACGATCTGGTATTGCTCGATCCACCCGCATGGGCGAAGAGCGCATTCGGCACCGTCGATCTATTGCGCGACTATCAAAGCCTGCTCAAGCCGGCGCTGCTTGCCACCGCCGACGATGGCGTGCTGATCTGCTGCAACAACCTGGCGAAAGTGTCCATGGATGAATGGCGCGAACAGGTATTGCGTTGCGCGCAGAAGGCTGGCCGCCCGGTCCGCGAGTGGAGCGTGCTGGCACCCGGCGACGATTTCCCGTCGCAGGATCAGCAACCACCCCTTAAAACGTTGATCCTTCAATTCTGAGCACGCCTCGGCAATCCCACGGAAAAAACGGACAAATCTGATAAAACACAGTGGCTTCGGAACCGTAAACGCATGCCATACTCCAAGGCACTCCGATTCATACCAGACGAAGCCACACATGCCCAAAGGACTGATTCGCGCTTTCGGCGCCCTGTTGACCGCACTGGCCCTCTACAGCCTGTTGGGTTTCCTGATCTTGCCGGGCATTGCCCTGCGCATCGTCAATCAGCAACTGGCCGCCCATGCCACGGTGCCGGCCCAGATCCAGCGCATCGAACTCAACCCTTTCAGCCTTGAATTGACCTTGTGGGGGCTGATGATCGGCGAGCCGGGCAAGGAACAGGTCGGCTTCGAACGCCTTTACGCCAACCTGCAAGCCGACAGCCTCTGGACCGGCGCCCTGCACCTGGCGGACATCGAACTGGACAAGCCCAAGACCGAAGTGGTGTTCGCCAAGGACGGCCAGTTGAACCTGCTGGGCCTGTTCAAGCTGCCGCCCAGCGAGCCAACCCCGGCCGACCCGCAGGCCAAGCCGTTTCCCCTGCGAGTGGATCGGATCAAGCTCGCCAGCGGCTACGTGCACTTTCAGGATTTGCGCCCCAGCGAGCCCATTGAATTCCTCTACGACGCCCTCGACTTCGAGCTGAAAAACCTCAGCACGTTACCCGATGACAGCGCCGACATGACCTTGGTGGCCGCAGGCCCCAACGGCGGTCAGCTCGACTGGACCGGTAATTTCAGCCTCACCCCGATATCGTCCCAAGGCACGCTCAAGATCACAGGCGGCCAGATGAAAGCCTTTTGGCCCTATGTACGCGACGCGGTGCCGCTGGTGTTGGAAAACGGCGTGCTGGACCTCAGCACCGACTACAAGCTCAACCTCGCCAAGGGCACGGAACTGTTGCTGAGCAACGCGGCCGTCAGCGTCGCGCCCTTCGCCATGAAGGCGCCTGACGGCCGCCCGCTGGCAAGGCTGGAGCGCCTGGACGTGAGCGAAACCTCGTTGGACCTGGCGAAGCAACAGGTCATCGTCGGCAAGATCCGCAGCCAGAAGCTGGAAACCTGGGCCGCTCGCGAAGCAGACGGACAATTGGACTGGCAAAAGCTCTTCGCCAGCCAGCCAGCCAAACCGCAAGTGAAGGCAGAACCGGCCTCGGCCCCGGCAGCCGCCGACTCGCCCAAACCTGAGCCGACAGCACCCAGCAAGCCTTGGCAAGTACTGCTGAAGGACGTGCAGTTGCGCAACTACCAAGTGCACCTGGCCGACCGCCAGGCCCAGCCGCCCTTGGCCCTGGAAGTCGGCCCGCTGAACCTCGACCTGCAGAACTACGACACTCTCAATGGCTCGCCCTTCAACCTCAAGCTGGATACGGGGCTGGGCAAGCAGGGCAAGATCCTCGCCGACGGCGTAGTCAACCTCAACCCGGTCACCGCGAAGCTCAACGTCAAGACCCAGGACATCGACCTGCGAGTCGCCCAGGCCTACATCAACCCGTTCATTCGCCTGGAGCTTCGCTCCGGGATGCTCGGCAGCGACCTGGTGGTGGACCTCAAGAGCACCGAGCCGTTGGCACTGGCCGTCACCGGTCGTGCCCAGGTCGATCAGTTGCATACGCTCGACACACTCAAGACCCGCGACTTCCTCAAATGGCAACGCCTGGAACTCCAAGGCCTCAACTACCAGCATGGCGACAGCCTGTCGATCGACAAGGTCAATCTGTTCCAGCCCTACGCGCGCTTCATGATCAATGACGATCGCACCACCAACGTCGATGACCTGTTGATCGCGCAACCCGCCGACAGCCCTGCCAAGAACACCGCGGCCAAACCGGCGTCGAAGGAAAAGCCCTTGGGCATTCATGTCGGTGCCATTGCCATCAACGACGGCTCGGCCAACTTCGCCGACTTCAGCCTGACGCCGAACTTCGCCACGGCCATCCAGCAACTCAACGGTGAGATCGGCACCATCGACAGCCGCCAGGCCAAGCCCGCCACCGTGGACGTCAAAGGCAAGGTCGACCGCTACGCACCGGTGACCATCAAGGGCGCGGTCAACCCCTTCGACCCGATGGCCAGCCTCGATATCGCCACCAGTTTCAAGCGGGTCGAGTTGACGACCCTGACGCCCTACTCCGGCAAGTTCGCCGGCTATCGCATCCGCAAGGGCCGTCTCAATCTCGACCTGCACTACCGGATCACCAAGGGCCAGCTCCAGGCTGACAACAAAGTCGTGGTCGAGCAATTGCAGTTGGGTGAGAAAGTCGACAGCCCGGACGCCGTGAGCCTGCCGCTGAAACTGGCCGTCGCCCTGCTCAAGGATTCGGAGGGCAGGATTTCCATCGAGCTGCCGGTTTCCGGCGACCTCAATGACCCGCAGTTCAGTGTCATGCCGATTGTCTGGCAAACCCTGCGCAACCTGGTGGTCCGCGCGGCCCAGGCGCCCTTCAAGCTGATCGGCGGGCTGGTGGCCGGCGGCGGCTCGGAAGACTTGGGCAGCGTGGCATTCGCCCCGGGGTCCAGCGACCTGAGCCAGGAAAACCAAAGCGTGCTGCTCAAGTTGTCCGAAGCCTTGGGCAAACGTCCGGAACTGCGTCTGGAAATCGAAGGCACCGCCGCCGAAAGCAGCGACGGACCGCTGCTCGCCGCCCAGCGCCTGGAGCGCGAATACCAGTACAACTACTACAAGATGCTGCAGCGCCGTGGCGATAAAGTGCCGGCCAAGGCTTCCTTGCTGCAAGTACCGGAAGATGAAAAGGCCCCGCTGCTGGAAGGCATCTATCGCACTCGCCTGAAGACCCAGCCACCGGCTGAATGGACGCAACTGGATAAAAAGGCTCGCACCGACAAGCTCCGTGAAGGCGTCATCAAGTTCTGGAGCGGCAGTGATGTGCTGTTGCGCGAACTGGGCCAGGAGCGGGCGAGCAGCATCAAGGACTTCCTGGTGGACAAGGGCAAGCTGGCCGATGACCGCGTGTACTTCATCGACGCCAGCCTCGGCCAGGCCGAAAAAGACGGCACCGTCATCACGCCAATGCATTTGGATGCGGAATGAAATGAAGTACCTGTACGGACTCGGCCTGGGCTTGTTGCTTGCCGCCGGCCATGCCTCGGCCGCCACTACACTGCGCTGTGGCAGCCACCTGGTCAGCGTCGGCGATCGCTCGAGCGAGGTGTTGCGCAAATGTGGCGAGCCGGCGGCGCGGGATGACCTGGGCTACAAACGCAGCGTCAACCGCAGGGAAGAGTACCCGGTGGAGGAATGGACCTACGGGCCCAATAGCGGGATGTACCAGTACTTGCGCTTCGAGAGGAATCGGCTGGTGGAAATTACCAGCAGCCGTGGGCGGTGACTGGGCTATTCCCTGCAGGCCTCTGCTGACAGTACCTGCTCGCGGAAGGAGCGGCGATTTCCCTGCCTGGCGCACTTTTTCTTTCCCAGAATAGAACAGGCCCCGGCACGAATGCCGGGGGCCTGTAATGGCCACGTCCGTGTGGCCTTTCGCATGAACTCCAAAGCGACGGCAAGCGTATAACCCAGCCCGCTTGCCGCGCCTTCTCCCGTCCAGGCGAGAAGCCTTTCCTTACTCGGATTTCAGGCCATCAGCCGATACGGCTTTGACGCCTTTGATTTTCTTGGTGATCGCGACGGCGGTGTCTTTCTGCGCATCGCTCAGGACAGTGGTCGAAGACAGGGACACGACGCCCTTGTTGGTTTCAACCTTGATGTCGGAGCCTGGAATGCCTTTCTCGGTGACCAGGTCGGCTTTGACCTTGGTGGTGATCCAGGTATCGGAAACGTCTTCCTTAGCCTCTGTCACTTCGCCCGCAGCCAGCATCATCGGGGCCTGAGTTGCTTGAGTGGTCTCGGCGAAAGCGCTAGCCATGGTCAGGGTCAGTGCAGTGGCAGCAGCGGCAGTGATAGCGAACTTCTTCATACGAGTAACTCCTGTTTTTCTCAGAAACTGCCGAAAGTGCATCGCGGCAGGTTGTCAGGAGTAGTGCGAAGGCTGTGCCAGTTTTGAAACAATGTAAAAAACGTTATTAATCAGTAAGTTAAGCGAAGCGGCTTTTTTCATTATCATGCAAATTGCATGACCGAGGGATTTAGTACATGCAAGTTGCGGGTTTCGGTGGGTTGCTAAGCTTATGAATTCCTGAGATTTATTTTAAGAAGGGGAATTGCTCGTTCCGTAATATGACGAAGCCCCGCAGATGCGGGGCTTCGGTTGGGTCTCGCTTAAGCGATCAACCGGCTCCGCCGGCCGCTACGGTGCAGCCGCCCGCTGGCAAGAACTCTTCAGCAACATTAGAAGCACAACTCCAGGCACCCGTCCCGAGACGACTGAGAGTGATCGTTTTACCTACGATGGAAGAAGGCGCTTCCTTGATGGTGCAAGTGATGGTGGCGGTCCCGGCAGCAGCATCACCTGCGACAGCCATTGTGCAATTATTGCTTGATGCAGGTACGCCCGTGTTGGTAGCGGTTGGTGTTGTACCTTTATTCAGCAAGTCTTCAACCGGCACCTTCAACGAAGAAGCCTCCGCCAGCCCGACCGTCACCTTCGCTCGCGCCTGATACTTTGAATACTGCGGCAACGCAAACGTCGCCAGGATCCCAATGATCGCCACCACGATCAGCAGCTCGATCAGCGTAAAACCCTTTTGCTTTCTCATAGACATCTCCCATGCATGAGTCGAAATCTCATGACCTGAAACGGCCATTGCAGAGCGCATGCCAACCCTGGAAGCCCCGCCAATCAAGGCTTTCCTGTCTGCAAAAGACCTACGTGGCACCCCAACAACCGCACTATCTGACGCTTTTTGTCACCTCTGTGCGCTGGTCAGGCACCGATGCTTGACTAGGCTATAAATCAAGAACAGTCCGCGTCCGGTATCCCCATGAATGACATCGCCCTCAGCGGCCTGGCCAAGCAATTGGTGTTGGCTGAACTGATCACCGAACAAAGCGCGCAGCAGGCTTTTCAACAGGCCCAGCGCAATCGAGTGCCCCTGGTCAGTTACCTGGTGCAAAACAAAATGATCCAGAGTCGCCAGGTGGCGGAAATTGCCTCGGAGCATTTCGGTATCGCCCTGCTGGACCTCAACAGCCTCGACAAGGACAACCAGCCCACCGGCCTGGTCAGCGAAAAACTGGTGCGCCAGCACCACGCGCTACCGCTATGGCGGCGCGGCAACAAGCTGTACGTAGGTATTTCCGACCCCACCAATCATCAAGCCATCAACGACATCCAGTTCAGCACCGGCCTCACCACCGAAGCCATCCTGGTGGAAGACGACAAGCTCAGCGACGCCATCGAGAAATTCTTCGAATCCAGCAGCACCGGGCTGGAGGGCATGACGGATGTCGATCTCGACGGCCTGGACATCGAGTCGATCGACGACCGCAAGCAGGACACCATCGCCGGCCAGGACGGCGACGATGCGCCCGTGGTGCGCTTCGTCAACAAGATGCTGTTGGATGCCATCAAGGGCGGCTCTTCCGATTTGCACTTCGAGCCCTATGAAAAAACCTACCGGGTGCGGGTGCGTACCGACGGCATGCTGCGGGAGGTCGCCAAGCCCCCCATCCAACTGGCCAACCGCATTGCCGCGCGCCTGAAAGTCATGGCAAGCCTGGACATTTCCGAGCGACGCAAGCCCCAGGACGGTCGGTTGAAGATGCGCCTGTCGAAAACCAAGTCCATCGATTTCCGGGTCAATACCCTGCCCACGCTCTGGGGCGAAAAAGTGGTCATCCGGATTCTCGATCCCTCCAGCGCGCAAATGGGCATCGACGCCCTGGGCTACGAACCGGAGCAGAAAGACCTGTACATGGCGGCCCTCAAGCAACCGCAAGGGCTGATCCTGGTGACCGGGCCGACCGGCTCGGGCAAGACCGTGTCGCTCTATACCGGCCTGAACATCCTCAATACCGTGGATATCAACATCTCGACCGCCGAGGACCCGGTGGAGATCAACATGGAGGGCATCAACCAGGTCAACGTGAATCCGCGCCAGGGCCTGGATTTCGCCCATGCCCTGCGCTCGTTCCTGCGCCAGGACCCGGACGTGATCATGGTCGGTGAGATCCGCGACCTGGAAACTGCCGAGATAGCCATCAAGGCCGCACAGACCGGGCACCTGGTGTTGTCCACCCTGCACACCAACAGCGCCGCCGAAACACTGATCCGCCTGCAGAACATGGGCATCCCTGGCTTTAACATCGCCACGGCGGTGCACTTGATCATTGCCCAGCGCCTGGCGCGCAAGCTGTGTGCCCAGTGCAAAAGAGCCATCGAGATTCCCGAGGAAACCCTGCTCAAGGAAGGTTTCCCCCGGGAACGCATCGGCTCATTCACGATCTATGAGCCGGTCGGTTGCGAACAGTGCAACAACGGCTACAAGGGTCGCGTGGGGGTATACGAAGTGGTGAAGAACACGCCTGAGCTGCAACGGCTGATCATGGCCGAAGGCAACTCCCTGGAAATCGATCTGCAAATGCGCAAGGACGGCTTCAACGACTTGCGCACCTCGGGGCTGTTCAAAGTGATGCAAGGCATCACCAGCCTCGAAGAAATCAACCGGGTCACCAAGGATTGAACATGGCGGTCAAGGCAGTAAAAACCGACGTCTATACGTGGGAAGGCAAAGACCGCAAAGGCACGAAAATGTCCGGCGAACTGACCGGCCAGAGCCCGGCACTGGTCAAGGCACAGCTGCGTAAACAAGGCATCAACCCGGGCAAGGTTCGCAAGAAATCCACGTCGATATTCAGCAAGGGCAAGCGCATCAAGCCGCTGGACATCGCGCTGTTCACCCGCCAGATGGCGACGATGCTCAAGGCGGGCGTGCCGCTGTTGCAGGCGTTCGACATCATTGGCGAGGGCTTCGACAATCCGAATATGCGCAAATTGGTGGACGAGGTGAAACAGGAAGTCGCCGCCGGCAACAGCTTCGCCGCCTCCCTGCGCAAATGCCCACAGTATTTCGATGAGTTGTATTGCAACCTGGTGGACGCCGGCGAGCAAGCCGGCGCCCTGGACACGCTGCTGGACCGCGTCGCGACCTACAAGGAAAAAAGCGAAGCCCTCAAGGCCAAGATCAAGAAAGCCATGACCTATCCTGCCGCGGTGATCGCTGTCGCGGCGGTGGTCACGAGCATCCTGCTGATCAAGGTCGTGCCGCAGTTCGAGTCGGTCTTCTCAGGCTTTGGCGCAAAACTACCGGCTTTCACGCTGATGGTCATCGGCCTGTCGGAGTTCCTGCAAGAATGGTGGTGGGTATTGCTGGGCGGGCTGGTGGGGGGATTTTTCGGTGTCAAGCAGGCGCTCAAGCGCTCCCAGGCCTTTCGTGATTGGCGAGACAAATGGCTGCTCAAGCTGCCCTTGGTCGGCGCCTTGATGTACAAGTCCGCCGTGGCTCGCTACGCCCGTACGCTGTCGACGACGTTCGCCGCCGGCGTGCCACTGGTCGAAGCCCTCGACTCTGTGTCGGGCGCCACTGGCAACGTGGTGTTCAAGCGTGCCGTGCAACGCATTCGACAGGATGTCTCGACCGGCATGCAGTTGAATTTCTCGATGCGTACGTCCGGCATTTTCCCGAACCTGGCAATCCAGATGACCGCCATCGGCGAAGAATCCGGCGCGCTGGACGACATGCTCGACAAGGTGGCAAGTTTTTATGAAGCCGAAGTGGATAATCTGGTGGACAACCTCACCAGCCTGATGGAACCCTTCATCATGGTCATCCTGGGGGTGGTCGTCGGCGGCCTGGTGGTTGCCATGTACATGCCCATCTTCCAACTCGGCTCTGCGATCTGACATGCCCTTGAGCGAATTCTTCGTGCTTTACCCCTTGGCGTTCGTGCTCACCGCACTGCTGCTTGGGCTGATCATCGGCAGTTTCCTGAATGTGTTGGTGTGGCGCCTGCCGAAGATGCTCGACCGCGAATGGCGCCTGCAAGCCCAGGACCTGCTGGGCCTGCCGGCGCAAGCCCCTGGTCCGGTCTACAACCTGATGCTGCCCCATTCCCAATGTCCCCATTGCGGTCACCGTATCCGGGCCTGGGAAAATATCCCGCTGTTGAGCTACCTGATGCTGCGCGGCCGCTGTTCAAGTTGCGCCGCGCCCATCGGCAAGCGTTACCCCCTGACCGAACTGGCCTGCGGCGCGCTGTCGGCGTTCCTTGCCTGGCATTTCGGCTTCGGCTGGCACGCCGCGATGGCGATGGTGCTGAGTTGGGGCCTGCTGTCCATGAGCCTGATCGACGCCGAGCACCAACTGCTGCCCGACTCCCTGGTCTTGCCGTTGTTGTGGCTGGGGCTGATCGTCAACAGCTTCGAGCTGTTCGTCTCGCTGCACCAGGCATTGTGGGGCGCGGTGGCGGGTTATCTGGCGCTGTGGTCGGTGTTCTGGGTGTTCAAGCTGATCACCGGCAAGGAAGGCATGGGCTACGGCGATTTCAAGCTGCTGGCGATGCTGGGCGCCTGGGGTGGCTGGCAAATCCTGCCGCTGACACTGCTGCTGTCTTCGCTGGTGGGCGCTGTCGTCGGCGTCATTGTGCTGCGCATGCGGGACGCCCCGACATCGACACAGATCCCCTTCGGCCCCTATCTGGCGATTGCCGGCTGGATTGCGTTGCTCTGGGGTGGTCAAATAACCGACTTCTATTGGCAGTCAGTCGGTTTCTAATGAGCAGCCCTTTGAAAAAACCCTGGATTCTCGGCCTGACCGGTGGCATCGGCAGCGGCAAGAGCGCGGCAGCCCAGCACTTTATCGACCTGGGCGTGCACACGGTCGATGCCGACCATGCGGCGCGCTGGGTGGTCGAACCTGGACGTCCGGCACTGGAAAAGATTGCCGAGCACTTCGGTCCTGGCGTGTTGCAGGCAGACGGCACGCTGGATCGGTCGGCGCTGCGCACGCTGATCTTCGAGGATGCCGATGAGCGCCGTTGGCTCGAAACGCTGCTGCATCCGCTGATCGCCGACGAAATCGCCCATCACCTGGGCCAGGCAAAATCACCCTATGCGATCCTGGTATCACCGCTGTTGATCGAGTCGGGACAATACGCGATGACCCAGAGGATCCTGGTGATCGACGCGCCTGAACGACTGCAGGTCGAACGCACCTTGCAGCGCGACCAGACCAGCGAACAGCAGGTCCAGGCAATCCTCAAGGCCCAATCCAGCCGCCAGGACCGCCTGAGCCATGCCGACGATGTGCTGGTCAACGACCGCGACCTTGCCTGGCTGCACAGCGAGGTCGAACGCCTGCATCACTTTTACCTTACCTTGCGTGGAGGCCAACCATGAGCCAACCCCCAATCGTCGATTGCCCAACCTGTGGCGCCCCGGTTGAATGGACCCCTGAGAACAAATTCCGGCCGTTCTGTTCAGATCGCTGCAAGCTGATCGACCTGGGCGCCTGGGCGTCGGAAGAACACAAGATTCCCGTGGCCACGGATGCCGAGGATGAGTTGTTCAGCGAAGACTTCAATCCTCGCTCCCACCATTGATTCCTCAGGGCCGCATGAAACCGTAATCCTGGTTATCGTCGAGATTCTCCGCCAGGAAACTCAGCTCATCGGCCAGGTCATCCACACTGCGGACGGTCTTGCTCTGCTGCACGATGGCACTGAGCAAGGCCCGCAGGCTCAAGCCCGGATCGAATCCGATTTCCATCGCTGCATCGTGGCTACGCCGGATTTCCTGCCTCGCCCACTCATAAACACTCATGTTGGCACTCCTGAAAGTTTTCCAAAGCATGAAGGGCGGCAGGCGGCGCAGCCTTGACGTGAATCAAGGCTTGTCGTCATCGTTCCAGGGCGCCGACAGATAGCGCGTGCGGTTGAAAGTCTCGAGCCATTCTGGGCTGAACACCACCAATGCGCTGACCACCATGCCGTTGATGAAGGCCTCGGGGAAGATGATCAGCCAGAGGTAGCCAATGAAATCCTCCAGCCAGTAAGGCATGACGAAAATGCCGTCATGCCAGAGCAGGCCCAGCCCCAGCAGCAGGCACACCAGCGCCGAAAGCGCGGCCGCCAGGAAACCGGAACAGAAGATATACACAAACAAATTGCGCGGTTGGGCACGCTCCACCAGGATTGCGCAGCATTCGGTGATCAGCACCGGCAAGAGAATCAACAGCGCGCCATTGATGCCAACGGCTATCAAGTCCTGGCGCCCCAACAGCACCAGCGCAAGCTGGGCGATAAGCCCGCCAAGAATCGCCAGCGGCCAGTCCAGCAGCAAGGTGACGGCGGTCAGGCCGATGAAGTGATACGAGACGCCAGTGTCGAAGTCGCGTCGTACCAGCCACAACATGAACAGGGCGAACACCGTACCAAACAGCAGGTGCTGACGGCGGCTGTCGGTAAACAGCTCGACCCACGGCGCGCGCGCCACCGCCCAGGCTATCGCCGGCACATAGATCAGCCAGCCAACCGCCAGGGTTTGCGGCGAGAGCAACTCGGCACCGATCATCGATCAACTCCTTTGGCATGCCCTTGCATCAGAGACTCCGTGGCCGCCCTGAGATTCAAGCCGGCAGTCTACACCTGCGCGCTTGGGCGCCATTAATCAACGCAACGCTTTGGGCTTGTAGCAATTGAACGCTAAGCTTGGGCTCATGGATGACTCCGATTATTTACGCCTGCTGACCATCGCGGCCGAGCAAGCCAACGCCTTCCTCTCCAACGCCCGCAAATGGGAGCGTGAGCGTTGGGTCTGCCAGCGCCTGCTGCAAGGGCTGAACGTGCCTTATCGCGCCGATGAGTTCGCCCCCGCTGGTGAGCCGCCAGACGTGTTGTTCCGCGATGCGAATTTCGAAGTGTTTTTCGTGCTCGATGAAGGCCGCCGCCTCAACGACGAGTGGCGCGACGAATTGCAGCGTCGCCGCAGTGCCTTTTCCCTGAGCCAGTTGGTGCGGCGCGAGGCCAAGCCCCGGCGGATTCCGGCCAATGAGTTCCTGATGAGGCTGGCACCGACCCTGCGCAAGAAAGCCCACAACTACACCGAGCGCGGCATGGACCTGGGGGAGCTGGACATCATCGCGTTCGCCAGTCTCAAGCGCGAAGTCCTGGACCTCAACAGCCATTTCCCGCCCCCGACCGAATACCTGCGCCAGGGCTGGCGCTCGTTGTCGCTGGTTGGGCCGACCTTCGCCCGGGTACTGTTCGCCCACCCCGATGCACCTGATTTCCTGCGGGGCAACCTGGGCCGCAGCATCGTCTTCGATGTGGGGATCAGTCTGTGAGCCCATTGCAGGAATTGATCGCCGCTGTGCCACAACAAGGTCGCGTGCGCTGGATCGGTGTGCGTCCCCAGGGCCATGCGCCGATGATCGAACTGGACGCCGTGGAGGCGCGCCTGGAGGCCGGATTGACCGGCGACCACGCCCGCCCCGGCATTCGCAATGCGCGGCAAGTGACGTTGATTCAATGGGAGCACCTGGCCGTGATCAGTTCACTGATGGGCCGTCCCGAGGGTCAGCCGGTGCAGCCTCAAGAACTGCGGCGCAATATTGTAGTGAGCGGGATCAACCTGTTCAGCCTCAAGGGCCGGCGTTTTCGCATCGGCCAGGCGATCTTCGAAACCACCGGCTGGTGCCAGCCCTGTGCACGACTGGAACGAAACCTCGGCGAAGGCACCTTCCAGGCCGTACGCGGCCATGGCGGAATTACCGCGCGGGTGCTACAAAGCGGAATCATTCGCCTGGATGACAGCCTTTGCGTCGAACCTGTCCCGGCGAGCGGCTACGCTAATTTCAATGCCGGATAGCCGGACGCTGTAACGTCTTCACATTCCGCAACGTCTACCTGACGAGGCCAATATGACCAGCCGCCTGAACCCAGATGACCAGAAGCATGTCGAAGAGTACCTGCAACTGTCCCAGCACCGAGTCGAGCGCCGGCCTTTCCGGCCGTGGATGCTCCTGGTGGTGGTACTGGCCATCACGATTGGCCTGGGCCTGTTGAGCCGATTGATCAGTTACCTGACGCTATGAGCCGCTTTTTGTCATCGACGCTCGCACAGGTAACGGCACCGAATTCCTTTAGCCTTGCGAGATATCCCCATGACTCATCGTATTGTCATCGTTGGCGGCGGCGCCGGCGGTCTGGAGTTGGCTACCCGTCTGGGTAAGACTCTGGGCAAGCGTGGTACGGCCAGCGTAATGCTGGTCGACGCGAACCTGACCCACATCTGGAAACCGCTGCTGCACGAAGTCGCCGCCGGTTCCCTGAACTCCTCCGAAGACGAACTCAACTATGTCGCCCAGGCAAAATGGAACCACTTCGAGTTCCAGCTCGGGCGCATGAGCGGTCTGGATCGAGAGAACAAAAGAATCCAACTGGCCGCCACCTATGACGAGGCGGGCGTAGAACTGTTGCCGGCCCGGGAACTGGGCTACGACACGCTGGTGATCGCGGTGGGTAGCACCACCAACGATTTCGGCACCGAAGGCGCGGCGCAACACTGCCTGTTCCTCGACACCCGCAAACAGGCCGAACGCTTCCACCAGCAATTGCTTCACCACTACCTGCGTGCCCATGCAGGGCAGACCGATGTCATCGAGCGCATCAGCGTCGCCATCGTCGGAGCGGGCGCGACTGGCGTCGAACTCGCGGCCGAGCTGCACAACGCCGCCCACGAATTGCATGCCTACGGCCTGGACCGGATCAAACCGGAGAACATGCACATAACCCTGATCGAGGCGGGCCCACGGGTCTTGCCGGCCCTGCCGGAACGCATCGGCGGGCCGGTGCACAAGACCTTGGAAAAGCTCGGCGTCAACGTGATGACCAATGCCGCCGTCAGCCAAGTGACCGCCGACAGCCTGATCACCGCGGATGGCAAAGTGATCGGTGCAAGCCTGAAAGTCTGGGCGGCCGGGATTCGCGCGCCAGAATTCCTCAAGGAGATCGATGGGCTGGAGACCAACCGGATCAACCAGTTGCAAGTGCTGCCGACGCTGCAGACCACTCGCGACGAAAACATCTTTGCCTTCGGCGATTGCGCCGCCTGCCCACAACAGGGCAGCGACCGCAACGTTCCGCCACGCGCCCAGGCCGCGCACCAGCAAGCCTCGCTGCTGGCCAAATCGCTGAAGCTGCGGATCGAAGGCAAGGCCCTGCCGGCATACAAATACACCGACTACGGCTCGCTGATCTCGCTGTCGCGCTTCTCGGCGGTGGGCAACCTGATGGGCAACCTGACCGGCAGCGTGATGCTCGAAGGCTGGCTGGCGCGGATGTTCTATGTCTCGCTGTATCGCATGCACCAGATGGCACTGTATGGCGTGTTCCGCACGGCGATGCTGATGTTGGGCAGCAAGATCGGGCGCGGGACCGAGCCGCGGCTGAAGTTGCACTGAGGCATCCATCGCCTTCGTCGGAACGCGGCGGCACCGTCAGTACTTGGTTTCAATCAAACCTGAAACCGCTGCACCATCGTGCGCAACGAATTCGCCAGTTGTGACAGCTCATGGCTGGACGCACTCGTCTGGTCCGCCCCGGTGGCCGAGCGCACGGACAGATCACGAATATTGACCAGGTTGCGATCCACCTCACGGGCCACTTGCGCTTGCTCCTCGGCGGCGCTGGCGATCACCAGGTTGCGTTCGTGGATCTGGTGCACTGACGCGGTAATGGTCTGCAATGCCTCGCCCGCCCGTTCCGCCATCGCCAACGTGCTCGCCGCGCGGCTGGAGCTGGCCTGCATGGAGTCGAGCGCCTGGGTGGCGCCGTTACGCATGCCTTGGACCATCTGCTCGATTTCCTGGGTCGATTGCTGCGTGCGATAAGCCAAGGCTCGCACTTCGTCGGCGACCACCGCAAAACCACGACCGCTCTCCCCCGCCCTGGCCGCTTCGATGGCCGCGTTCAAGGCCAGCAGGTTGGTCTGCTCGGCAATGGCCCGGATCACATCCAGCACCTTGCCGATGTCCTGGGACTGGCTGGCCAGTGACTGCACCAGGCCGCCTGTAACCTGCACGTCATCGGCAAGCGCGCTGATGGCCTCGACGGTGTCGCTGACCCGCTCCTGCCCCAACGTCGCCGACTCGCTGGATAGACGGGTGGCGTCGGAGGTGGAAACGGCGTTGCGCGCGACTTCCTCAACGGCGGTGGTCATCTCAGTGACGGCAGTGGCGGCCTGTTCGATTTCAGTGTTCTGCTGTTGCAGGCTCTGGGTGCTGTCGAGCGTGACCGCATTCAGCTCATCGGCAGCGGTCGCCAGTTGAGCCGCAGAGCCACTGATGCTTTGCAAGGTCTGACGGAGGTTCTGCTGCATCGTGGCCAAGGCCTTGAGCAAACGACTCACTTCATCGTTGCCATGGGTCTCGATCGGGCGGGTCAAGTCGCCACGTGCTACGTTCTCCGCCGCGTTCACCGCCTCACCCAAGGGCTTGACGATACTGCGGGTCAGCAGCATCGCGAGGACGACCGTCGCCAGGGCGGCCAGCACGACGAACAGGCTGACGATCATCCGCGAGTTGACGTAATGCTCCTGGGATTTCTGGCTCTCGATCGACACCTGCCTGGAGAACAATTGCGCCAGATCATTGAGCTGCTTGCCCGACCCGTCCACTACGGTCTTCATGTCCACCAGCAACAGCTTGATCAGCTCATCCCGACGCCCCTGCTCGGCCAAGGTGAACGATTGGGCAATGCCCGAACGGTAGGCGGCAAAGGTCTGCTTGAACTGGTCGTAGAGCGCCTTGCCTTCCGGCGTGATGACCAGCTTGTCGTAACTGGCGATCTTTTCGCTCAGTTCTTTGTCGCGGGTATCCATCTGGCCGCGATACACCGGGATATTCTTCGGGTCCTGGTCCAGGGCCATGCGCAGGGAAATGGTGCGAATGCGCAGCATCAATTCGCGAATTTCGTCACCGCCACGGATGCTGGGCAGCCATTGGGTTTCCACCGCGACCTCGCTGTCGCGGATGCTCGACATCTGTCCCAGCGCAAATACCCCGAGCAGCGCCACCAGTACGGCGATCAAGGCAAAACCCAGCGCGGCGCGGCGGGCGATATTCAATTGGCGAAGGAACATGACGGGCGCCTTTTATTGTTGTTGGCCTGAAGGAGGGCGATCGATACGTGCCCTGTCGGCGGGTTATCGGCAGGTTGTACGACGACTTGAAGCCATCTGCTTTTTCGCGGGCAAAAAAAATCCCCGTATCTTTCGATACGAGGATTTTTAATATGGTCGGGGTAAGGGGATTCGAACTCCTGACATCCTGCTCCCAAAGCAGGCGCGCTACCGGACTGCGCTATACCCCGGTAAAAAAAGGCGACCTTCGCAAGTCGCCTTCCTCGATCAGCGCTTTTGGCCTCTGATCTTAAGATTCGATTCCAGCGAACTGGTTTCAAAAATGGTGGGTCGTGTGGGATTCGAACCTACGACCAATTGGTTAAAAGCCAACTGCTCTACCAACTGAGCTAACGACCCAAATATGGTCGGGGTAAGGGGATTCGAACTCCTGACATCCTGCTCCCAAAGCAGGCGCGCTACCGGACTGCGCTATACCCCGATTGAAATGGCTCCGTGACCAGGACTCGAACCTGGGACCCAATGATTAACAGTCATTTGCTCTACCGACTGAGCTATCACGGAACTGATATTTCAAGTTACTGCAATTTACCGCTACAGCGTTGAAGCTTGCTTCAACCTCTTCGACCCGTCTGCATCGCTGCGTTCGTGTGTCTGAGGCGCGCTATTCTACAATCTTCAAAACCTCTGTCAACCCCTTAAATTGCTTTCAAGACAATGATTTGCAACTTATTTTAGGTTCCTTCCCGGAGAGAAGTCGCCCTTGGGGTGACGTACTGCGGGGCGCACTTTACAAGTCTTTTCCTTTGAGTTCAACGGCCTGATGAAAAAAATGGCCTCGCAAGGCGAGGCCATTCCAATATCCGGCTGTGCCGGCCTTCAGTTGAAGACGATTTCGTCGTTTTCCACGGTACCGGTCACGGTTTCGCCCGGCATGAAGCGCCCCGACAGAATCAACTGCGCCAACGGGTTTTCGATCCAGCGCTGGATCGCTCGTTTGAGCGGCCGCGCGCCGTAGACCGGGTCGTAACCCACCGCGATCAGCTTGTCCAACGCCTCGTCGCTCAGTTGCAGCTTCAGCTCGCGCTCGGTGAGGCGGCTGCGCAGGCGACCCAGCTGGATCTCGGTAATGCCGGCGATCTGATCGCGAGCCAGTGGCTCGAAGATCACCACTTCGTCGACGCGGTTGATGAATTCCGGCCGGAAGTGCGTAGAGATCGCGTCCATGACCGCAGCACGTTGCGCCTCGCGGTCACCCACCAGTTCCTGGATCTGCGTAGAGCCCAGGTTGGAGGTCATCACGATCACGGTGTTGCGGAAGTCCACCGTGCGCCCGTGGCTGTCGGTCAGGCGACCGTCCTCCAATACCTGCAGCAGGATGTTGAACACATCCGGGTGAGCCTTCTCGACCTCATCGAGCAAGATCACCGAGTACGGCTTGCGACGCACGGCCTCGGTCAGGTAACCGCCCTCCTCGTAGCCGACATAGCCCGGCGGTGCGCCGATCAAGCGAGCCACGGAATGCTTCTCCATGAACTCGGACATGTCGATGCGCACCATCGCCTCCTCGGTATCGAAGAGGAACTCGGCCAGCGCCTTGCACAATTCGGTCTTACCCACACCGGTCGGGCCGAGGAACATGAACGAGCCGCTCGGACGGTTAGGGTCCGACAAACCGGCGCGGGACCGGCGCACGGCGTTGGACACCGCCACCACCGCTTCTTCCTGGCCAATCACACGCTGGTGCAACAGGCTTTCCATTTTCAGCAGCTTGTCACGCTCGCCCTCGAGCATCTTCGAGACCGGAATGCCGGTCCACTTGGACACCACTTCGGCGATCTCTTCCTCGGTGACCTTGCTGCGCAGCAACTGGTTTTCGCTCTTGCCGTGCTGGTCGACCATTTGCAGGCTGCGCTCCAGGTCCGGGATCACCCCGTACTGCAGCTCGGCCATGCGGTTGAGGTCGCCTTTGCGACGAGCCGCTTCCAGTTCCTGGCGGGATTGTTCGATCTTTTGCTGGATCTGCGCAGAACCCTGGACCTCGGCTTTCTCCGAGTTCCAGATTTCCTCGAGGTCGGAATACTCGCGCTCGTGACGAACGATTTCTTCCTGCAACCGCTCCAGACGTTTTTTCGCCGCTTCGTCGCTTTCTTTCTTCAAGGCCTGGGATTCGACCTTGAGTTGAATCAAGCGCCGCTCCAACCGATCCAGCACCTCAGGCTTGGAATCGATTTCCATGCGGATGCGGCTGGCGGCCTCATCGATCAGGTCGATGGCCTTGTCCGGTAACTGACGGTCAGTGATGTAGCGATGGCTAAGCTTGGCCGCCGCGATGATCGCGCCATCGGTGATCGCGACCTTGTGGTGAACCTCGTAGCGCTCCTTCAGGCCCCGCAAGATGGCGATCGTGTCTTCTTCACTCGGCTCATCCACCAGCACTTTCTGGAAGCGCCGCTCAAGTGCAGCGTCCTTCTCGATGTACTGGCGATACTCATTGAGCGTGGTCGCACCGACACAATGGAGCTCGCCGCGGGCCAGCGCGGGCTTGAGCATGTTGCCAGCGTCCATCGAGCCCTCGCCCTTGCCGGCGCCGACCATGGTGTGCAATTCGTCGATGAACAGGATGATCTGCCCTTCCTGCTTCGACAGTTCATTGAGCAGGGCCTTGAGCCGTTCTTCGAACTCGCCCCGGTACTTGGCGCCGGCGATCAAGGCCCCCATGTCCAGGGACAACAGGCGTTTGCCCCGCAGCCCATCGGGCACTTCACCGTTGATGATGCGCTGGGCCAAGCCTTCGGCAATGGCGGTCTTGCCCACGCCGGGCTCGCCGATCAGTACCGGGTTGTTCTTCGTGCGCCGTTGCAAGACCTGGATGGTGCGACGGATCTCATCGTCACGGCCGATCACCGGGTCGAGCTTGCCTTCCTCGGCGCGCTTGGTCAGGTCGACCGTATATTTATCCAGGGCCTGACGGGCTTCCTCGTGGTTAGGGTCGTTGACAGCATCGCCGCCACGCAGGTTATTGATCGCATTTTCCAGGGCTTTCTTGCTCACGCCTTGGCCGAGTAGCAACTTGCCGAGCTTGCTGCTCTCGTCCATCGCGGCGAGCAGCACCAGTTCGCTGGAGATGAACTGATCGCCCTTCTGCTGGGCCAGCCGGTCGGCCTGGTTGAGCAGTCGCGCCAGGTCCTGGGACATGTTCACGTCACCGGTCGGATTCTGGATTTTAGGGAGTTGGTCAAGTTCCTTGGCCAACTCTTTGCGCAGGCTGTTGACGTCAAAGCCCACTTGCATCAGCAGCGGCTTGATGGAGCCGCCCTGCTGCTCGAGCATGGCTTGCATCAAGTGCGCCGGTTCGATACTGGGATGGTCCAGGCCGACGGCCAAGGACTGGGCGTCGGACAAGGCCAATTGTAATTTGCTGGTTAAACGGTCGATACGCATGGGTCACCTTCCTTTTGAGCAGGCCGGACCTAAGAAACATCCTGAATGAAGAAACCTGCCAGATACCGCTATAGATGTGGCCGATTCTGGAAGATTCAAGCAGCGCGCTGTTGATACAGATCAGGGAAGTCTAGCGTTCGAGCCAGATCAAGGAAGCGAAGCGACCGGTGCGGGCGTTGCGCCGGTAGGAAAAGAAGCGTGGGTCGCTCACTGTGCACAAGCCGCCACCGTACACGGCGGTAATGCCCCGTTCCGCCAGGCGCAGGCGCGCCAGTGCGTAGATATCGGCCAGGAACTTGCCGGCGTTGTGGCTGGGCTGGAAGGCCCGCTCTGCGTCGGTATGCTGCGCAATAAATGCTTCGCGCACTTCCGGCCCGACTTCGAACGCTTGCGGACCGATGGCCGGGCCGAGCCAGACAAGGGTTTCATCCGCTGGTAACGCGAGGCTGTCGAGGGTGGCTTCCAGCACACCGCTTGCCAACCCGCGCCAACCGGCATGGGCCGCCGCGACCCGGGTTCCGGCGCGGTTGCAGAACAATACCGGCAAGCAGTCCGCCGTCATTGCCGTGCAAGCGATGCCCGGCGTGGCGCACCAGCTCGCATCGGCGGTGGCGACCCGAGTAGGATCCGCCTCGACCACGTCAATGCCATGGACTTGCTGCAACCAAGCCGGAGTGATCGCGAATTGATCGGTGAGGCGGCGACGGTTTTCGGCCACGGCCGAAGGGTCGTCGCCGACATGATCACCCAGGTTGAGGCTGTCGAACGGCGCCAGGCTGACGCCGCCCTCGCGGGTGGTGACGCAGGCCTTGACCCGGGCTGGCGCGGGCCAGTCGGGCATCAGCCAGTCATTCATCCGATGAACGCCTCGCGGTCCTGCTTGAGCAACGTCAGCAGCCAGACGAAATCATCCGGCAGCGGCGATTCCCAGCTCATGCGCTTACCGGTCGTCGGGTGATCCAACTCCAGGAAACGCGCGTGGAGCGCCTGGCGCGGGAAATTCTTCAGCGACTCGACCATGGTCTGGCTGGCAGCCGGCGGAATACGGAAGCGACCACCGTAGGCAGGGTCACCGACCAATGGGAAATTGATGTGGGCCATGTGCACACGGATCTGGTGGGTCCGCCCGGTTTCCAGCTTGACCCGCACGTGGGTGTGGGAACGGAAGCGTTCAAGCACGCGGTAATGGCTGACCGCCTGCTTGCCACCTTCCATCACCGCCATGCGCTGGCGTTGCTGGCCGTGACGGCCGATCGGCGCGTTGATCTTGCCACCGGCGGTGACCACACCGATCACGATGCATTCATAGATGCGGCTGACACTCCGGCTTTGCAGCTGTGTGACCAACTGTGTCTGCGCCTGGATGGTCTTGGCGACCACCATCAGGCCAGTGGTGTCCTTGTCCAGGCGATGCACGATACCGGCGCGCGGCACGTTGATGATGCCAGGCACATGGTGCAACAAGGCGTTGAGCAACGTACCGTCGGCATGACCGGCCGCCGGGTGAACCACCAGACCCGCAGGCTTGTTGATCACCAGGATGTCGTCGTCTTCATAGACGATGTCCAGTGCAATGTCCTGGGCGACCCATTCTCCCTGGGCCTCCTGTTCGGCGGTCAGCTCGAGGATGGCGCCGCCATGGACGATGTCGCGCGGACGGATCACCGCCCCGTCCACTGTCAGGCGACCGTCCTTGATCCAGGCGGAAAGGCGCGAGCGAGAGTGCTCGGCGAAGAGTTGGGCGGCGACTTGATCGAGGCGTTGGCCGCCCAATTCGGACGGCACCTCTGCGCGAAGTTCTATTTTATCGGACATGCTCGGACTGGGCGTCGGCACAGCCTTTGGTTTCGGCTGCGCGCTTGTGGTTAAATACGGCGTCTTTTGCCCCGAGGCTTTTCAACGGGGCGCTCATCATAACAGGACGGCCCCGCCCAAGACAGCGGCCGTCATAGGGACGCAAGCCGCCATGCAAGTGAAACACCTGCTGCTGATCGCCATCCTCGCATTGACTGCTGCTTGCTCGTCGAAGGAAGTCGTAGACGAAAACCTGAGCGAAGTCGAACTGTACCAACAGGCGCAGAACGACCTGGACAACAACAGCTATACCAGCGCCACCGCCAAGCTCAAGGCGCTGGAGTCGCGGTATCCGTTCGGTCGCTACGCCGACCAGGCCCAGCTGGAGTTGATCTACGCCAACTACAAGAACGCCGAGCCGGAAGCTGCCAAGTCCGCCGCCGAGCGCTTCATTCGTCTGCATCCGCAGCACCCGAACGTCGATTACGCCTACTACCTCAAGGGCCTGACCTCCTTCGACCAGGACGTCGGCCTGCTGGCGCGCTTCCTGCCGCTGGACATGACCAAGCGTGACCCGGGCGCCGCGCGCGACTCCTACAACGAGTTCGCCCAGCTGACCAGCCGCTTCCCCAACAGCCGTTATTCGCCGGATGCCAAGCAGCGCATGATCTACCTGCGCAACCTGCTGGCTTCCTACGAAATCCACGTGGCTGATTACTACCTGACTCGCCAGGCCTACGTCGCCGCCGCCAACCGTGGCCGCTACGTGGTGGAAAACTTCCAGGAAACCCCATCGGTGGGCGACGGCCTGGCGGTGATGACCGAAGCCTACCAGCGCCTGCACCTGGACGACCTGGCGGCCACCAGCCTGGAAACCCTGAAGCTGAACTACCCTGACCACCCTTCCCTGGTCGACGGCCAGTTCACCCCACGCGTCGCCGAAGCCGACAACCGTTCGTGGCTGAGCAAGGCGACCCTGGGCCTGATCGAGTCCCGTCCTCCGCTGCCGCCGGGCGAAACCCGCGCCAACCAGGACGTCCAGCGTCAGTTCCAGGACGCCAAGGAAGCCATCCCGGACGAGCTCAAGCCAAAAGATGAAAATGGCGACGCGATCGAGGAAGAAGAACCTGAAAGCGAGTCCAGCGACCGCTCCTGGCTCAGCTACATGACCTTCGGCCTGTTTGACTAAGACACGACCCGATGAAAAAAGGAGACTTGCGAGTCTCCTTTTTTGTGCCCGGGTTTTATTGCGCTGTGCGCCGTTCCTGTCCTTGGCTAAACTGCCTGATCTCTAGCCAAAAAGCCGCCCACCATGCTTCGTCTATTGTTCTGGATCGTATTGATTGCCGCCGCGATATGGCTGTGGCGCAAGTTCAAGGGCGCCTCTTCCGCGCCCAACTCGCCCCGCGAGCAGGATGCCCCGCCGATGGTTCGCTGCGCCCATTGCGGCGTACACCTGCCGCGGGACCGGGCGCTGGCGCTCGAGCAACAATGGTATTGCAGCCAGGCTCATCTCGAGCAAGGCCCGGGTACTCGTGATCGCTGAGGCCGAACGCCCCCGCGTCAAACAGGCGCAGCGCCTGCTGCGTCTTTATCACCTGTACCGCCTCAGCATCGGCATCACGCTGGTGCTGTTGATCTCCAGCAACATGGACAACCGCCTCCTGGAGTTCGCCAACGACGATCTGCTGCGCAGCGGCAGCTGGTTGTACCTGATCCTGAACATCCTGTTGGTGGTATTCCTCGAAAACACCCGCCACCCCGCCCGACTGTTTGGCCTGGCACTGACCGACGTCTCGCTGTTGTCTTGGTTGTTCTTCGTCGCAGGCGGTGCTCCCAGTGCCATTGGTAACCTGATCATTGTCTCGGTGGCGATCGGCAATACTTTGCTGCGAGGCCGGATCGGCCTGTTACTCGCTGCCGTGGCCACCCTCGGCATCGTCGGCTCGACCTTGGTGCTCGGCCTCAGTGATTCGAGCCGGCCCAGCAGTTATCTGCAGGCGGGCACCCTGGGCGCCTTGTGCTTTGCCGCTGCCTTGCTGGTGCAACGCCTGACCCGACGACTGGAAGCCAGCGAAACCCTTGCCGAGCAACGGGCCAGCGAAGTGCTCAGCCTCGAAGCGCTCAACGCACTGATCTTGCAACGCATGCGCACCGGCATCCTGGTCCTGGACCGCCAACGCAAGGTACAACTGGCCAACGAAAGCGCCTTGAACCTGCTGGGTATGCATGACCTGATCGGCCAGCGGATCGATGACTCATCAAGCGCCTTGGTCGAACGGCTGCAATTGTGGCTGAACAACCCCAGCCTGCGACCGCAGAGCCTGACCATCAGCGGCAGCGGCCTGACGTTGCAGCCCAGCTTCATCGCCCTGGGATCACAAGACCAGCAACAGATCCTGGTATTCCTCGAAGACCTGGCCCAGGTGGCCCAACACGCCCAGCAACTGAAGCTGGCTTCCCTCGGGCGCCTGACCGCCGGTATCGCCCATGAAATCCGCAATCCACTGGGGGCAATCAGCCACGCCGCACAATTGCTGCGTGAATCCGAGGAACTGAACGACGCGGACCGGCGTCTGACGCAGATTATTCAAGATCACTCCCAACGTATGAACCGCGTCATCGAGAATGTCCTGCAACTGTCCCGCCGCCAGCAAACCGCGCCGCAACGCCTGGATCTACGCGCCTGGCTGGAGCAATTCGTCCAACAAGCCCGGGAAAGCGCGGCGCCACACCAACAGTTGCACCTGCACATCGCCCCGGGCGACTACATCACCTTGATGGACCCCGACCAATTGGCGCAAGTGCTGGACAACCTGCTACGCAACGCCTGGCGCCACAGCGCGATGGCCCATGAACGGGCCGAAGCCTGGCTGGAGCTGTTCATCGATCCGCACAGCCAATTGGCGGCACTGGACATCCGCGACAACGGTCCCGGCGTGACGCCCGACCAGCAGGCGCACTTGTTCGAACCTTTCTTCACCACCAGCCACCAGGGCACCGGCCTTGGGCTCTATCTGTCCCGTGAGCTGTGCGAAAGCAACCAGGCCCGCCTAGACTTCAAACCACGCCAAGGCGGCGGCTGCTTTCGCATCACCTTTGCTCACGGACGGAAACAGATTTGAATACACGCTCACGGCAACGAATCCTGATCGTCGATGACGAGCCGGACATCCGCGAACTCCTGGAAATGACCCTGGGACGGATGAAACTCGACACCCGCAGCGCCAAGAACCTGGCCGAGGCGCAATCGACGCTGGCGGGCGAAGCCTTCGACCTGTGCCTGACCGACATGCGCCTGCCCGATGGCACCGGCCTGGAGCTGGTCAAACACATCCAGCAATGTTATCCCCAACTGCCCGTGGCGATGATCACCGCCTACGGCAGCCTGGAAGTCGCCATCGATGCCCTCAAGGCCGGCGCCTTCGATTTCCTGACCAAGCCCGTCGACCTGGCCCGCCTGCGCGAACTCATCGGCAGCGCCCTGCGCCTGTCACCGGGCACCACGCCCACCGCGACCGTAGAGCGCTGCCTGCTGGGCGACTCGCCACCGATGCGCAGCGTGCGCAACCACATCGAAAAACTGGCCCGCAGCCAGGCACCGGTATATATCAGTGGTGAGTCGGGATGCGGCAAGGAACTGGTCGCCCGCCTGATCCACGAACAAGGCCCGCGGGCCAGCCAGCACTTCGTGCCGGTCAACTGCGGGGCGATTCCCACGGAGCTGATGGAAAGCGAGTTTTTTGGCCACCGCAAAGGCAGTTTTACCGGCGCCATCGAAGACAAACCCGGACTGTTCCAGGCCGCCCACGGCGGAACGCTATTTCTCGACGAAGTGGCGGACCTGCCGCTGACGATGCAGGTCAAGCTCTTGCGGGCCATCCAGGAAAAAGCCGTGCGCGCCGTTGGGGGGCAGCAGGAAGAAATAGTGGACGTACGTATTCTCTGCGCCACCCATAAAGACCTGGACGCCGAAGTCGCCGCCGGGCGCTTTCGCCAGGATCTGTATTACCGACTGAACGTCATCGAGCTGCGCGTCCCGCCCCTGCGCGAACGCCGTGAAGACATCGAACCACTGGCCAACCACATGCTCCAGCGCCTCGCCGCCGGCACCGGCAATCCTGCGGCGACGCTGCATCCACAGGCGCTCGAGGCCCTGCGCAACTATCGCTTTCCGGGCAACGTGCGAGAACTGGAGAACATGCTCGAACGAGCCTATACCCTTTGCGAACACCATCAGATCGAGGCTGACGACTTGCGGCTTGCCGAAAGCAACGCTGCTGGTGACCTGGCGAATCCCGATCTGGTGCGGGTCGATAACCTGGAAGACTATCTGGAAGATGTCGAGCGCAAGGTTATCCTCCAGGCGCTTGAGGAAACCCGCTGGAATCGCACGGCGGCGGCACAACGATTGAAGTTGTCGTTTCGGTCGATGCGATATCGGTTGAAGAAGTTGGGGTTGGATTGAGTACGAGTTCATCCAGCTCAGCCAGAGCCATACAAATCTTTGTGGCGAGGGGATTTATCCCCTCGCCACGGAACAATCCTTCTACCCGACGATTTCTTTAGCCCACCGGTACCTGCTCGTCCAGCACTCGATTGGCGAGCAATTCACCCCAGTTCAATCAGTTGCTGTACGCCCAGGGCGATTTGTCGTCGTGAGCCTTCAAGGTCGAAGGCCAGGTCGCTGATGGTGGCGTTGGCTGAGGCCAGGGTTTCGCTGAGGTTGGTGAGGAGGGATTCGGTGTCAATGCCGGCCGCGACGGTGTACAGCGGGTCACTTTTTTCAGACGCCA
This sequence comes from Pseudomonas frederiksbergensis, assembly GCF_000802155.2. GTDB lineage: Bacteria > Pseudomonadota > Gammaproteobacteria > Pseudomonadales > Pseudomonadaceae > Aquipseudomonas > Aquipseudomonas frederiksbergensis_A. Next base: position 43,092 of record NZ_JQGJ02000019.1, on the reverse strand, counting down.
AAAAAGTAACCCGCTGTAAGAGCGGAACCCTAAGCAGCCGTTACCGCAGCAATGGATATGTACACGAATTACAACCGCCCAGAAGGTAAATAAGGCACAGGATCAACCACCGGCTGCCGCCCCAACATCAGATCCACAAACAACCGACACGAAGCCGGTGCCAGCACCAACCCATTGCGATAATGCCCACAGTTCAACCACAAACCCTCGAACCCCGGCACGACGCCGATATAGGGAATCCCCTCCGGCGACCCCGGCCGCAACCCGGCCCAATGCCCCACCACCTCGGCATCGGCAAGCTCAGGAATAAGCGCCTCCGCCGAAGCCTTCAGGCTCTCCAACGCCGCGTCGGTAGGCGTCTTGTCAAAGCCCTCCCGCTCCAGCGTACTGCCAACCAAAATGTGCCCGTCACGACGCGGAATCGCGTATCGGCCCTTGGCCAGGACCATGCTCGATAGAAAATCCGACGCGCACTTGTAGAGAATCATCTGGCCCTTGACCGGCTCGACCGGCAACTTCAAGCCCAAGGTCTTGAGCAACTCGCCACTCCAGGCACCGGCGGCCAACACCACCTCATCGCCACGAATTTCACCAGCAGAACTGTGCACGCCCACCACACGTCCACCGTCGCGAATGAATCCACTGACTTCGCAGTGCTCATGAAGCGTGACATCGGGCAGCGCCAGCAAGGCTGCCTTGAGCGACTTCACCAATCGCGGATTACGCACATTAGCCACGTCCGCCATGTAAATCGCCCGGGAAAATCCCGAACCGAGCACCGGCACCGCGTCGTGGACCTCGGAGATATCCACAGCCCGCAGCGGACGCCCTTCCCGCTCGGCCCAGGCCAGCGCTTCGTCCTGGTCGTCGAGGTCCAGCCAATACAGGCCGGTGACATGCACCTGCGGATCAATTCCGGTAGCGACAAACAAGCGCTCGCCCAGCTGTGGATAAAAATCCTGCGACCAATGGGCCAGCGCAGTGACCGCCGGGCTATAACGCCACGGGTACAACGGCGAAACGATACCGCCACCGGCCCAGGATGACTCCTGGCCAACGCCGGAACGGTCCAGCAGGACGACGCGCTGCCCTTCGGAGGCGAGATTGAATGCGGTCAGCAGGCCAATGACTCCGCCGCCAACGATCACCACTTGCTGTTGCTTGGTCATGTTCTGTTTCGGCTCACAAGACAGAGGGCGCGAGACAGCGCCCGGAAAAAGAAAAACTCAGCGGCCCCAGCAATCCTTGGCGGTCACGTCGGCGGCGGAGTTGACTATGTCCCGCTTGCCGGTGTTGTTGATCGTGAAATCACCGCATTTGTCCGTCGCCATGGACGACCCGCTCTTGCGCAAGGCTGTAAGAGTAAAGGCCTGGTCCGTCAGCGTCGTCGGGGTAATGGTGTAGAAATCATTGCCGGTGCTCAGGCCGGTCGCGTTGGTGTAGACGTTGTTCTTCGAGTAATGACGCTCGAGGATCTGCGCCTGCTCCGACAACAGCGAGGCGATCTCCGTACGCCGGGCCTTTTTCATGTACTCGGTCAGGCTCGGATAGCCGATGGTGATCACGATACCGATGATCGCAATGACGATCATGATTTCGATCAAGGTGAAACCACGGTTGGATCTGTGCATGCCTTGCCTCTCACTGTATTTGTCGCCACATGATGCGGCGGCTGCCGCCGACGGCTTTGCCCAGCAGGTCGGTGATACCGCCGCCGGAATCGTTCACGATCATGTTAGTGGCCCCGTTGGCACTGACGACGGCGCTCAGGGTCGGGATACCGCCCGTGAACACCACCCCCGCGGAAATCGTGTCGAGGCTGTTGAGCGAACCGTCGTTGTTGGTATCGAGTACCGCATAGTTGAGCATCTTACCGTTGAACGCATCCACTTCGATCAGTTTGCCGGTACCAAAGCTGGCGCAAGGGTCGGTGGTGTCCACGGCGGCGGTGGTAAAGACAACGCGTCCAAGCACCAGGTTGGCCGGGTTGATCACCCGCTCACCGGTCAACGCGTTGTTATATATCAGAGGCAGATACCAGCCCTTTTGGGTGGGATAAGCGACGTTGTTCTGGCTGGTGGTGACAAATTGCCCGGTGGTACCGGAAAAGATACTGGTGATCGACTGGGCCTGCAGGTTCGCGACGGTCATCTGCCCCGTGCCGCCGGCAGCGTCCCAGATCGAATAGAACCCCTGCAAATCCTTGTTTAGCTTGTCCACGGACTCATTGAACTTACCCGTGCCGAAAAACACCTGGATGCCTCCCTGAGGGTTCTCCGCCAGCAGGGGTTGTGCGGTGATCGGTTGCGTTGCGCCACCGGGCGCGGTGAATAACGGCTGGCCGGCAAATGCCAGGCCCCAGGTATTCGGAGAAGTACCACTGAGGTCGAATTTCCACATCCGTCCTCTCAAGTCACCACCGTAGGCGGCCTGCACCACGTTCTGCGAGTTGACCCGAAGCTTGACCGAGGACAGGCCGTTATTGGTTTCGCTGCTGTTGACGACGATTTTCCGGATCAGCGAACCGTCGCGAATGTCCACCACGTACAGCGCCGCCACACCGGTATTGCTACCGTAACCATTGGAAATGAAAGCGGCCCAGCGGCCATCCGCCAGCCGTGCCACTTCAGGGCGCGCGTAGGCGTAGCCCAGGTCATTGAATGCGTTGGCCGTGTTGGCAACGGTCGGCGCGCTGATCTCCCACAACGCCCGTATCGCGTTGCCCGCCGATGCATCGAACAGCTGCACCGCATAGAAAGCCCGGCCACCCGCGCCGGTTCCCCCCAGGGCAAGGGTTTTCCAGACGCTGCCCAGTTGCGCATCAAAGACGCCGACCTGCCCGTCCACCAGGAACTTATGGCTCACGCCGTTGATGTAGCTGGGATCAGCGATGAACTGCAATGAGGGCAGGACGCTCGATGGCATATAAGCGTAACGCCGGGTTCCGTTCGTACTGTTGATGACACTGAAGAAACCGTCGTTGGCGTTCACCACCAGGCTGGCGTTCATGTTCGCGGCCTTGGTCGTCAGGTAGGTGCTGTAGCTGGTGTCGTTCACCAGGTCCGAAGCGGTCTGGTCGTTGGGTGAAGCCAGCACCAGCGGAGAGTTGATGATGTCCCCGAGCAAGACACTGCGCACCTTCAGCCCGGTCCTGTTGACACCCTTGCTCCACTCCACCAGGTCGTTGCCGGTGACACCCGTTGGCAGGCCTTGGCTCAAACTGGCCTGCTGGGCCGGCGAGAAGTTGCCGTAGGCCAGGGTTACCGGCACGTTGGTCGCGGTGTTCCAGGACTGATAGATCGGCGCCGTTGCGCCGGGCACGATGGCGGTATCGGTGGTCCATTGCGCCGCCGCCGTGTTGACCGTTCCCGTGGAGTTGAAGCCGAACGCTCTTATGGTGCCGCGCCAATCCTTGGGATCATAGGTGGTCTGGTAGAAACTCGAAGTGCTGGTAAGCGTGGCGCCATTGCTGGTGCCGCCGCCTCCAGAACCGGCCTTGGAGGTGATGTCGCTGAGGGCCGATGACAGCGCCGAGCTCAGGCCCTCGCTGTTGGTGGCCGGATAATATTTGCCCGCGCCATAACGAGCGGCGTCGGAGAGCATCTGGTTGGTAACGGCAAATCCTACGGTGTAGGTATTGAGATATTGCCGGCCAAATTCGGCCCCATCCCAACTTTTCCCCGTGACGTCGGTACCGGTGGAGCGCATGTCGATGTCGAAGGCGAACTTGGCGATGTCATCCAGGTAAAGCGTGTCGCCCTCCGCATTGCCGAGCGGATCGGCTCCGTCGTTGCTGCTGATACCGTCCCAATTAGGCAGGCGGGATCCGCCCTGTGGGTCATTGGTCGGAAACGTTCGGTCATAAGTGGGCAGGCCGTCAGTGATCACGACACCGAAGTTCTTCTGGCATCGATACTGGATCGGGCTGGTGTAGGTGCTGGGGGTGCCGTTGTAATACGGCGCCATGCCACGGAAATAGCGAGTGACTTCGTAGTAACTTTCGGCCAATGGGGTGTTTGCCACGGCGCCCAGGCCGTTGATGGCATTGATCAGGGCGCTGTAGTTGCTGTTGGCCTGGGTCTGGGTGACGCTGCCACTCACTGGCGATAGATCGCTGATGGCCCGGGCAATATAGCCACCCGGGCCCGAATTGCTGCTGTTGGGCGGGTTGAAGGTGGCCAGGCCGATGCGCAGGGCGCGGTTGTTGGCGACCAGGTCGGTCGAGACATCCCGCGCGACGTTGATTCGGTAGTCGTTGGGAATCGTGCCCGTGGTGAAGTCCCGGCTGGAGCCGTTGGCCAGGGTCACCAGATAGGCCAGGTACCGGGCAGTATAACGGGTGTTACCGCCACCCACGGGATCCGGCAGCCGCAGACAGATCCGCCCGATACCGGATCGATAGAAGCCGTGCCAACCAGACGAGCAGCCGCCCCGTAAAAGCCCCACCAACAGGATGTTCGAATCGTCCAGGTCCAACTCATATCTGTCGTTGCAACTGCTACTGGAGTTACACGCGAACGTGCGCGTCTGCGTCGCCGCCGGGTCAAACCCCGCCGCCCAGATAATATTGTTCATACTCCCCGAATCGTCGATCAGCAGCATCACGTTGGGCGTCACCGCCGCCGCGCTCAACAATGGTGATTCAGAAGGCGTGAAGCCGTACGCCGGAGCCGTCAGGTAGAGGCTGAGCAACACTCCCCACAACCAGCCCCGCAGCGCCCTAATATTTCGCATAGATGCTCTCCACCACGCTGCGCTGGTTATTGCCCACTACAGCCACCGCGGTGATCCGGTACAGCGTCGCCGAGGTATTGATCGGCACGTTGACTGCCGTAACCGTCGTGCCGATGTTCTGCACGCCATAAAACCCGCCCGCGGCAGCCACCCAGAGCACGCCCGACGACGAGTTGCGCCCCGCCGCGTTCACCGTCGCAGATTCGGCCGGTGGGGCACATTGGGCCGTGGTGGTGCAGACCGGCAATGAATACGTCTCGACCTGCACCGCGCTCTCCCCCACTCTCAGCGCTGCCTCGGCCAACTGGAACGACTGGTTGCGCTGCATGACGCTGCTGGTCATTTTTTCCTGGAGCGTGGCGCTCTGCATCGACGACAGGCCGATCAGCGTCAGCAGCAGCAAAAAGACCAGGCTGACCAGCAACGCCATACCGCGCTGGCGATGCTTGAGGCTTGTCGAGTTCATCGATTGCCTCCTCATAGCAGCCGGTTGCGCAAGGCGGCGACCACGTTGAAGGTCTGGTCGCGCACGCTGTTCTTTGGATCGAACAGCGTCAGCGTCAGGCGCACGCTGCGGATCAGCGCCGGGTCGGTAGGGTTGGCACTGTAGCTGCTGGCGGCGATGTCCGTTGCGCTGCCGGCCACGCCAAACATCACGTCGAACGCCCGCACGTTGTCCACCAGCACCGCCATGGTCGGGTTACCTCGGCCACTGCCCAGGAGCAGTTGATTGTTGGTGAAGCCGTAGACCAGCCGACGGATCGGAAAGGCCAACTGCCCGCTCGCCGGGATTCGTGCGTCGGTGTAGGCGGTCGCCGTGTTACGGCAATCGGAAATGATGGTCCAGGCCGGCGTGCCGCCGCTGTTGCCGATGTCGGCCGTCACCAGGGTCAACCTGCGGTTGGCGTTGTCCCAGCGAATCGGTGTGATTTGGCTGGCGGCGAAATCGTTGTTCGAAGAGGCATCGGTAATGCTCGCCAGGCAGCCAAACATGCCCACCATGCGAATCTCCTGGACCATCTTGCTCAAGGCAAACCGTGCGTCTTCCTGCATCACCGCCGCAGCGTTCTGGCTGACATAGGTGTTCTTGGCGGAGATGAAAATCTGCACGACGCCCAACACGACGACCAGGCTGATCACCAGCGCGATCATCAATTCGATCAGGCCGAAGCCCCGGCTGCGTCTGTTCATGGCGGCGTCGCCACCGGATCGACGGCGACGCGGCTGGTCAACACGAAGCTGCGCCGTGCTTCGGCCGCATCGGTCGTGTTGGCGGCCCGGGCATCGTCCCAGGAAATGGTGATGGTGTAGACCCGCTGGTTCAGCGCGACAGTGCCGGTTGCCGTGGCGCCGCCGAAGGCGACGATGTTGGTCTTGAAGTCATACAGGTCCTGGTCCCGGGTCACGCTGAGATTGGGCGAGGTGGGCGGTGTGATGGTGTAGTCGGCGGCGGAATTGGCGCGGATGCGGTCCAGCAGGTCATAGGCGATGAAGCTGGCCTGGCTGGTCATGCGCGAGCTGTCGGTGTACTTGAGCGCGTTGAGCTGGACCATTGCCGCCCCCAGCAAGCCTACGCCCAGGATCAGCACCGCCACCAGCACCTCGATCAGCGTCATGCCCTCCTGCGCTCTTCTACTGCAACCCTTCATCCGCAACTTCCATCCAATACAATGCGTCCATTGAGGCAAACATTGAGCGTCCTGCTCTGCGCCCCCCGTACGTAACTGAAGCCCACCGGAGTGGCCGGTGCCGATAATCCGCCCAGGTTGTTGAAATCGATACCGGTCACTTCTGAGGTTAGCGTCAGAGTCACGCCGCTGCCCATCGCTGGAACAACCCGCAACACATCGGTCGGGTTGGCCGGATTGCCCGTGTTGTCGTACACGATCAATTCACCGCTCCAGGCACCGCCCTGCGTCGTCGGGCGAATGCGCGTGGTAATGCCACGATTGATCGCTTCCATTCGCGCGAAGTTCAAGGCGCGGCGCAGGTCGCCGATCTCCGTATCGGCCTTGCTGCTTTGCAGCGAACCGGTGAACGACGGCACCGCCATGGTGATCAGGATCAGCAGCACGCCAAGGGCCACCAGCAGCTCGATCAGCGTGAAACCTTTTGTACGAAGATCCATCGATGCCCTCCGTTGCCGTCGGCTATACCTGCTTCTACAACGCTAGAACAAACCACCGCCATATGTGCAACCTTTGGCGAGGGGATTTAACCCCGCTGGGCTGCTCAGCAGCCCCAATGATGTTGATTCGTTCCTGCTTGAACCCCGCGAGGCCTGGTTTGGGGGCTGCTCGCAGCCCAGCGGGGATAAAACCCCTCGCCACCAATGATTCATAAGTTTTTAGTCCGCTCCACAATCTCCAGGGAGGAGACGTCATGTACCAACAGGGCTTCAGCCTGCTCGAACTGCTTATGGGACTGGCAATTGCCGCGATTGTTCTGCCTTGGGCCGGCACAAGCTACAAAGAACTGATCGAATCCATCCAGCGCGAGGACACGGCGCAGTTGCTGCTCAGCGGATTGCGCAGCGCCCGCAGCGAAGCCATCACGCGCAACCGTCGTGTATTGATACAAGGGATAGACAACGATTGGGGCAACGGCTGGCGGATCATGCTGGACGACAAGGAGCAAACCTTGCTGATGGAGCGCACTGCACGCGCCCGGGTGATCGGCAACTCGCCGGTCAAACGCAGGGTGAGGTTCGGCAGCCAGGGCGAAGCGCTCCACTCCAATGGCTCGTTCCAGGCCGGCACGCTGCATGTGTGCGCCAAACGCGGGCCGGTCAGCCATCATCAAGTGATACTGGCGCCTTCCGGTCGCGTCCGCCTGGAAAGTATCAAGGCCGAGCAGGCCTTGTGTGCAAAAGGACTCAAAGCAGGGAGCGGACGCGCAATTCCTTCGGCATCGAGAACGTAATGTTTTCCTCACGGCCAGCCAACTCATCGGCGCCGGTTGCGCCCCAAGCCTGCAATTGCTGGATCACGCCGCGCACCAGGACTTCCGGGGCGGACGCACCGGCGGTAATGCCGATCCGCTCGACGCCGTCGAACCAACTGCGTTGCATGTCTTCGGCGCCATCGATCAGGTAGGCCGGGGTGGACATGCGCTCGGCCAGCTCGCGCAAGCGGTTGGAGTTGGAGCTGTTCGGGCTGCCGACGACCAGGACCACGTCGCACTCGTCGGCCAGTTGCTTGACCGCGTCCTGGCGATTCTGGGTGGCGTAGCAGATGTCATCCTTGCGCGGTCCGCCAATGGCCGGGAAGCGCGAACGCAAGGCGTCGATGACCCGGCTGGTGTCGTCCATGGACAGGGTGGTCTGGGTGACGAAGGCAAGCTTTTCCGGGTTGCGCACCTGCAGTGCCGCCACGTCTTCCTCGTCCTCGACCAGGTAGATCGCGCCGCCGTTGCTTGCATCGTACTGGCCCATGGTGCCTTCGACTTCCGGGTGGCCCTCATGGCCGATCAGGATGCATTCGCGACCGTCGCGGCTGTAGCGCGCGACCTCGATGTGCACCTTGGTCACCAGCGGGCATGTGGCGTCGAACACTTTCAGGCCACGGCCAGCGGCTTCGGTACGCACCGCCTGGGACACGCCGTGGGCGCTGAAGATCACGATGACGTCATCCGGCACCTGATCCAGTTCCTCGACGAAAATGGCCCCGCGATTGCGCAGGTCCTCGACGACGAACTTGTTGTGCACCACTTCATGGCGCACGTAGATCGGCGGCCCGAAGACTTCCAGGGCGCGGTTGACGATTTCGATCGCCCGGTCCACGCCGGCGCAGAAGCCACGGGGGTTGGCGAGTTTGATTTGCATGCTGTGCCTCGTGTCTGTGGGAGCGAGCCTGCTCGCGAAGCGGTGGGTCAGTCAGCTCGACGGTGGCTGTGAGTCAGCTTTCGCGAGCAAGCTCGCTCCCACAGGTATTGTGGGGGCGATAATTGCCGTTAAACCTTAAACCGCCTTGACCTCAAGAATTTCCACTTCGAAATTCAAGGTCTTGCCCGCCAATGGATGGTTGAAGTCCACGGTCACCTGGGCGTCGTCGAAAGCCTTTACCACACCCGGCAATTCGGTATTGGCCGCGTCGTTGAAAATCACCAGCAAGCCCTCGGACAACTCCATGTCCTGGAATTGCGAGCGTGGCATGGTCTGCACGTTTTGCGGGTTGGGCTGACCAAAGGCGTTTTCCGGTGGCACGACCACGGTGCGCTTGTCGCCGGCCTTGAAACCGAAGATAGCCGCCTCGAAGCCCGGCAGCAGGTTCCCGTCGCCGACCTTGAACACCGCCGGTGCCTTGTCAAAGGTGCTGTCGACGGTGTCGCCGTTTTCCAAGTGCAGGGCGAAGTGAAGCTTCACTTCGGTGTTTTGAGCGATACGCTGCTCAGTCATGGACGGCTTCTCCGGTTTTCTTGCTCTTGAACATATCCAACGCGAGCATCACGGCGCCCACGCTGATGGCGCTGTCGGCAAAGTTGAACGCCGGGAAATACCAGCGGTTCTGCCAATGCACCAGAATGAAATCGATCACGTGCCCCAAGGCAACCCGGTCATAGAGATTGCCCAGCGCACCACCCAGGACCAAGGCCAGCGCCACGGCAAGCCAGGTTTCGTCACGCCCCAGGCGCTTGAGCCAGACCACCAGCACGGCGCTGACCACAATGGCGATCAGGGCGAACAGCCAACGCTGCCAGCCCGAACTGTCGGCCAGGAAACTGAACGCCGCGCCGGTGTTGTAGGCCAGCGTCCAGCTGAAGTAGTCGGGAATGACCACGATCTGCTGGTACATCGTCAACGCGTTCTCGAAGTAGTACTTGCTGGCCTGGTCGATGACCAGAACCAGCAAGCTCAACCAGAGCCAGCCCAACCGACCGAAACGGCCCGCTGCATTAGGCATAGTGGCGAACCTCGCCGCTGCCGCTGATGTTGTCGACGCAACGACCGCAGATTTCCGGGTGCTCCGGATTCACGCCGACGTCTTCGCGGCAATGCCAGCAACGGGCGCACTTGGTGTGGTTCGACTTGACGATCTTCAACTTCAAGCCGCTGACTTCAGTGGTCACCGCATCGGTCGGCGCCTGCACGAAAGGTGCAACGCTGGCGGTGGAGGTGATCAGCACGAAACGCAGCTCGTTGCCCAGCTTCGCCAGGTCGGCGCTCAAGGCGTCTTCGGCATAAAGGGTCACTTCGGCCTGCAGGTTTCCGCCGACGGCCTTGGCCGCCCGCTGGATCTCCATTTCCTTGTTGACCGCCGCCTTGACCGCCATTACGCGATCCCAATACGCACGGTCCAGCTCGAAGCCTTGCGGCAGTTCCGTCAGGCCTTCGTACCAGGTATTGAGCATCACCGACTCGTTGCGCTCGCCCGGCAGGTATTCCCACAGCTCATCGGCGGTGAACGCCAGGATCGGGGCGATCCAGCGCACCAGCGCTTCGCTGATGTGGAACAGCGCGGTCTGGCACGAACGGCGCGCCTTGCTGTTGGCGCCGGTGGTGTACTGGCGATCCTTGATGATGTCGAGGTAGAAACCACCGAGTTCCTGCACGCAGAAGTTGTGGATCTTGGAGTAGACGTTCCAGAAGCGGTATTCGCCGTAGTGCTCCTGCAACTCGCGTTGCAGCAGCAAAGTACGATCCACGGCCCAGCGGTCCAGGGCGAGCATGTCTTCGGCCGGCAATAGGTCGGTGGCCGGGTTGAAGCCGGTCAGGTTCGAGAGCAGGAAGCGCGCGGTGTTACGGATGCGACGGTAAGCGTCCGCGCTGCGCTGCAGGATCTGCTCGGAAACGGCCATCTCGCCGGAATAGTCGGTGGACGCCACCCACAGGCGCATGATGTCGGCGCCCAGGGTGTCGTTGACTTTCTGCGGCGCGATCACGTTGCCCAGGGACTTGGACATCTTGCGGCCGGACTCGTCGACGGTGAAGCCGTGGGTCAGCAGCTCGCGGTACGGCGCGTGGTTGTCGATGGCGCAACCGGTCAGCAAGGACGAGTGGAACCAGCCACGGTGCTGGTCCGAACCTTCCAGGTACAGGTCGGCGCGTGGGCCGCTCTCGTGGCCCATCGGGTGCGAACCGCGCAGCACGTGCCAGTGGGTGGTGCCGGAGTCGAACCAGACGTCCAGGGTGTCGCTGATCTTGTCGTACAGCGGCGCTTCGTCGCCCAGCAGCTCGGCGGCGTCGAGCTTGAACCAGGCTTCGATGCCTTCGGCTTCGACGCGCTTGGCCACGACTTCCATCAGTTCAACGGTGCGCGGGTGCAACTCGCCGCTTTCCTTGTTCAGGAAGAACGGGATCGGCACGCCCCAGTTGCGCTGGCGGGAGATGCACCAGTCCGGACGGTTGGCGATCATCGAGTGCAGGCGCGCCTGGCCCCAGGCCGGCACGAACTGGGTCTCTTCGATGGCCTTGAGGGAGCGCTGGCGCAAGGTGTCGCCGCTGGAGGGCTGCTTGTCCATGCCGATGAACCACTGCGCGGTGGCGCGGTAGATCAGCGGGGTCTTGTGGCGCCAGCAGTGCATGTAGCTGTGTTCGATGACGGTGGTGTGCAGCAGCGCGCCGACTTCGGTCAGCTTGTCGACGATGGCCGGGTTGGCTTTCCAGATGAACTGGCCGCCAAAGAACTCCAGCGACGGCACGTACACGCCATTGCTCTGCACCGGGTTGAGGATGTCGTCGTTGACCATGCCGTATTTCTTGCAGGTCACGAAGTCGTCGACGCCATAGGCCGGTGCGGAGTGAACCACGCCGGTGCCCGCACCCAGTTCTACGTAGTCGGCCAGGTACACCGGCGACAGACGGTCATAGAACGGATGGCGGAAATTGATCAGTTCCAGCGCCGAGCCCGGGGCGGTGGCGATCACCGAACCTTGGAGGTTGTAGCGGACCAGACAGGATTCGACCAGCTCTTCGGCCAGCACCAGCAGCTTGTCGCCGACGTCAACCAAGGCGTAGTTGAATTCCGGGTGGACGTTCAGCGCCTGGTTGGCCGGAATGGTCCACGGCGTGGTGGTCCAGATCACGATCGAGGCGGGCTTGGCGAGCTTGCCCAGGCCGAACGCCGCGGCGAGCTTGTCTTCATCGGCGATCGGGAACGCGACGTCGATGGTCGAGGACTTTTTGTTCTCGTACTCGACTTCCGCCTCGGCCAGGGCCGAACCGCAATCGAAGCACCAGTTCACCGGCTTGAGGCCCTTGAACACGAAGCCGCCCTCGACGATTTTCGCCAAGGCACGGATTTCGCCGGCTTCGTTCTTGAAGTCCATGGTCTTGTACGGGTTGGCGAAGTCGCCCAGCACGCCGAGGCGGATGAATTCAGACTTCTGCCCTTCGATCTGCTCGGTGGCGTAGGCACGGCACAGCTCGCGGGTCTTGTCGGCGCCCAGGTTCTTGCCGTGGGTCACTTCGACCTTGTGCTCGATCGGCAGGCCGTGGCAATCCCAGCCCGGGACATACGGCGCGTCAAAGCCCGACAGGGTCTTGGAGCGGATGATCATGTCCTTGAGAATCTTGTTCAGCGCGTGACCGATGTGGATGGTGCCGTTGGCATACGGAGGGCCGTCGTGCAGGACGAACTTCGGACGATCCTTGCCAATTTCGCGCAACTTTCCGTACAGGCCAATGCTGTCCCAACGCTGCAGAATCTGTGGTTCGCGCTGAGGCAGGCCGGCCTTCATTGGGAAGGCGGTGTCCGGAAGGTTTAGCGTGGCTTTATAGTCGGTCATTTAAGGCTCTTCATTAGCGATTGGCGCTGGTTGCGACAAGGGCACGGGCGGCGGCGATATCTGCATGGATCGCCGTCTTGAGCGCCTCCAGAGAGGCAAAACGCTGCTCTTCACGCAGCTTCTGGTGGAAAACCACCGTCAAACGCCGGTCATACAGATCGCCGGCAAAATCCAGAATGTGTACTTCGAGATGGGCCTTGCCATCTCCCTGCACCGTGGGGCGTACGCCGATATTGGCGACGCCGGGCCAGGTCTTGCCGTCGATGTCGACACTCACCAGGAATACCCCGGTCAGCGGCACGCGACGTCGCTTGAGCTGCACGTTGGCCGTTGGCGTACCCAGTTGGCGCGCCAGCTTCTGCCCGTGCAGGATCCGCCCGGCAATCCGGTACGGGCGGCCGAGCAAGCGCTCGGCCAATTCGAAGTCGGCCGCCGCCAAGGCATTGCGGACCTGGGTGCTGCTAACGCGCAAACCATCCATTTCGACGGTCTGCGCCGCTTCGACGGTAAACCCCTGGGCGATGCCGGCCTGTTGCAAATAGTCAAAATCCCCGGCCCGGTCGCAACCGAAACGGAAATCGTCGCCAACTTCCAGATGCTTCACGTCGAGACCATCCACCAGGATTGTGTCGACGAACTCGGCGGCACTGAGCTGGCTCAGGCGCTGGTTGAAAGCCAGGCAAAGGACCCGATCGACGCCTTCGGCGGCCAGCAGTTGCAGTTTGTCGCGTAACCGGGCCAGACGGGCCGGGGCGGTGTCCGGGGCGAAAAATTCCCGTGGCTGCGGCTCGAAGATCACCACGCAGCTGGGCAGGCCCAACTCCAGCGCACGCTCGCGCAGCCGCGCCAGGATAGCCTGGTGGCCACGGTGGACACCGTCGAAGTTGCCAATAGTGGCGACACAGCCCCGATGTCGGGGACGCAGGTTGTGGAGGCCTCGAACCAGCTGCATAACGCGCTTCTTGCTCATAAAGTGGCCGATTATAACCACACCCGGCGGTCGGTGACAGGCAACACCGTAACCCAAAGTGATCGAACCGACAAAACCGCCGTCGGGCCTGTGATCATGGATGAGCGCGCGCTCAGCTCAAGGCCTTGCGGTTGAAGTCGCGCAAACGGAATCCCATCAGCAGCAGCATGCCGAAATATGCCACCACGCCCGCCACGACCAGCACGCCCAGGCGCAGGAAACGCTCAAGCATCTGCCCTTCGCCCCAAGCCGGCATGAAATGCATCCCCGCCAGCAACACCGCCGACATCACCGCCACGGCGACCAGCAGCTTGAAGCCGAACTTGCCCCAGCCCGGCAGTGGTTGATACATCTTCTGCTTGCGCAGCTGATAGAACAGCAGGCCGGCGTTGAGGCAGGCACCCGCGCTGATCGCCAGGGCCAGGCCGGCGTGGGCCAGGGGGCCGATAAGCAGCAGGTTGAACAGTTGCGTCATTACCAGGGTGAAGACCGCGATCTTCACCGGCGTGCGAATGTTCTGCTGGGCGTAGAAACCCGGCGCCAGGACCTTGATCACGATGATTCCGAGCAGTCCCACCGAATAGGCGATCAACGCTCGCTGGGTCATCAATGCGTCAAAGGCATTGAACTGACCGTATTGGAACAGCGAAACCGTCAGCGGCTCGGCGAGAATCCCCAGCGCCAAGGCACAAGGCAGGACCAGCACGAAGCACAGGCGCAGCCCCCAGTCGAGGATCCGCGAATACTCATGGCGATCCTGGCTGGCGTAGGTCTTGGCCAGGGTCGGCAGCAGGATCGTGCCCAGCGCCACGCCCAGTACGCCGGATGGCAATTCCATCAAGCGGTCGGCGTAATACATCCATGACACCGAACCGGCCACCAGGAACGAGGCAAATATGGTGTTGATGATCAGGGAAATCTGGCTCACCGAAACGCCGAGAATGGCTGGCAACATCTGTTTCATGACCCGCCAGACGCCGCTGTCGCGCAAGTTCAGCCGCGGCAGCACCAGCATGCCGATCTTCTTGAGGTGCGGCAGTTGATACAGCAACTGCGCCAGGCCACCCACCAATACCGCCCAACCCAGGGCCATTACCGGCGGATCGAAGTACGGCGTCAGGAACAACGCAAACACGATCATGCTGACATTGAGCAGCGTCGGCACGAAGGCCGGCACGGAGAACCGGTTCCAGGTGTTGAGGATCGCCCCGGCCAGCGACGACAGGGAGATCAGCAATATATAAGGAAAGGTCACCCGCAACAGATCGGAGGTGAGCTGGAATTTTTCCGGCGTATCGGTAAAGCCTGGCGCGGTGGCCCAGATCACCCAAGGTGCGGCAAGCATGCCGGCGGCCGTGACCAGCGCCAGCACCAGGGTCAGCAAACCCGTCACGTAGGCGATGAATGTGCGGGTCGCTTCGTCGCCCTTCTGGCTTTTATATTCCGCCAGGATCGGTACGAAGGCCTGGGAAAAGGCCCCTTCGGCAAAGATTCGCCGAAGCAGGTTGGGCAACTTGAACGCGATAAAGAAGGCGTCGGTGGCCATTCCGGCACCGAAGATCCGGGCAATCAGCGTATCGCGAACGAAACCCAGGATGCGGGAAAGCATCGTGATAGAGCTGACGGCAGCCAACGATTTGAGCAGGTTCATGAAAAGAGTTTTTGCCTGTCGATAAACAGCAGGCGAACAATGCGCCCACTTATGCGATACTCCGCGCCGCTAAACAGCACAGCGCCAAAGCCCGCGAGTTTACAGGTCGCACGCCGGAAAGAAATCATTCGGTGCGCCGCACCTGCCATTCAGCGGAACGTGTCACCCGCCCTTGACAAGACCTCAACTCATCGGCATGATTCGCGGCCTATTTTGTTTGCTATTTCCTAAAAAGTCTTTCGAGGAGCTCGACGGTGGCCAACTCACCTTCCGCCAAAAAACGTGCAAAACAGGCTGAGAAGCGTCGCAGCCACAACGCCAGCCTGCGTTCCATGGTCCGTACCTACATCAAAAACGTAGTCAAGGCCATCGACGCAAAAGACGCTGAAAAAGCACAAGCTGCTTACGTTCTGGCTGTGCCAGTTATCGACCGTATGGCCGATAAAGGCATCATCCACAAGAACAAGGCTGCTCGCCATAAGAGCCGCCTGAATGGCCACGTAAAGGCCTTGAACGTTGCCGCTGCTGCCTAAGCGACGCGCTCGTTAAAAAACCGACCTCAGGGTCGGTTTTTTATTGCCTGCGTTTTGTCCGCACATCGCAAAAAAACTGCGGGAGCAAGCCTGCTCGCTTCCACAGTTTTTTTGCGTAGGTTATTGAGCCCGCGCCCAAGGCAAGATCGGAATCGCCGTCACCGCATTCTGCGGACTGCCCTCGATCACGCGATCACTGTAGACCAGGTACACCAGCGTATTGCGCTTCTTGTCGAGGAAACGCACCACCTGCATGGTCTTGAACACCAGCGAAGTGCGCTCACGGAACACCTCTTCGCCGTCCTTGAGCTCGCCTTTGAAGCTGATCGGTCCAACCTGCCGACAGGCGATGGATGCTTCGGCACGATCCTCGGCCAGCCCGAGACCACCTTTCACCCCACCCGTCTTGGCTCGCGACAGGTAACAGGTCACGCCATCGACCTTGGGATCATCGAACGCCTCGACGACGATCCGGTCATTCGGCCCGACAAATTTGAAAACGGTCGATACCTGACCAATTTCCTCGGCCGAAGCCAGCAATGGCATCGCCAACAGCAAGCCGATCAATCCTTTTGCCAAACCCATGATTTTTCCTTAGACGAGGATCAGGTTGTCACGGTGAACCAGCTCAGGCTCCGCCATATAACCCAACAGACCGACAATCGCATCAGACGACTGACCGATGATTTTCTGTGCTTCCAGCGCACTGTAATTGGCCAGGCCACGGGCGATCTCACGACCGTCCGGCGCCACGCACACCACCATCTCACCCCGACGGAAACTGCCCTGGACCAGCTTCACCCCCACCGGCAGCAAGCTCTTGTTACCCTGCGACAAGGCCGACACTGCCCCGGCATCCAGCACCAACGTGCCACGGGTCTGCAGGTGCCCGGCCAGCCATTGCTTGCGCGCCGCCAGCATGCCGCGCTCAGGTGACAGCAAGGTACCGATACGCTCGCCGGCCTTCAGGCGATCAAGCACCCGCTCCAACCGGCCGCCCACGATGATCGTATGCGCCCCGGAACGAGCCGCCAGGCGCGCCGCGCGCAACTTGGTCTGCATGCCGCCACGCCCCAGCGCACCGCCGGTGCCACCCGCCACAGCATCCAGCGCCGGGTCGTCGGCACGGGCCTCGTAGATCAGCTTGGCATCGGGATTGTTGCGCGGGTCGGCATCGAACATGCCGTCCCGGTCGGTGAGGATCACCAGCAAGTCCGCCTCCACCAGGTTCGCCACCAACGCAGCCAGCGTGTCGTTGTCGCCAAAACGGATCTCGTCGGTGACCACCGTGTCGTTTTCATTGATCACCGGGATGACTTTCAGCTCCACCAGCGCCCGCAACGTACTGCGGGCATTGAGGTAGCGCTTGCGGTCGGACAGGTCGTCATGGGTCAGCAGGATCTGCGCGGTATGGCGACCATGCTCGGCGAAGCTCGATTCCCAAGCCTGCACCAAGCCCATCTGGCCGATGGCGGCGGCAGCCTGCAGCTCATGCATCGCGCTGGGTCGCGACGTCCAGCCCAGGCGGCTCATGCCGGCGGCCACGGCCCCGGAAGAGACCAATACCAGCTCAACGCCAGCCTCATGCAAGGCCACCATCTGCTCGACCCACACCGCCATTGCCTGGCGATCCAGGCCTTTGCCATCCGCTGTCAGCAGTGCACTGCCGATCTTCACGACCCAGCGCTGCGCACCCGTCACCTTGCTCCGCATCATCTTCAACCTTTGCCAGCGAACGGCGCGACCCAGCGCCGCCCATGGGATTATTCGTATTTGCGTTTTACAGATACCAAAACGCCGCTCGATCGAGCGGCGCCTTGGAAACCGGCTGGCTGCGATGATAACACCGCGCTGAAACACTTGAACCTGTGGGAACGAGCCCGCGCCCACAGATCCGATTTCAACCGAGGAGCATCAGTCGCGGACGTAGATGATTTCCGGACCGTCTTCATCATCCACATCTTCTTCGTCCCAATCGTCGTCACCGATGTCATGGACCGACTTGACGCCACTGCGACGCAGGGCACGCTGGTCGTCCAGCGCCTGCAATTGGGCGCGAGCCTCGTCTTCGATGCGCTGGTCGAGCTCGGCCAACTCTTCCTTGTAGGCCGGGTCGTTGGCCAGGCGGTCGGCGCGATCTTCCAGGTACCGCATGATGTCGTGGCAGAGGCGCTCGGTGTTTTCCTTGGCGATGGCCGAGATCACGTAGACCGGACCTTCCCACTCCAGGCGATCAACGATTTCCTTGACCCGCTCCTCGTGCTCTTCTTCGAGGATCTGGTCGCACTTGTTCAACACCAGCCAACGATCGCGCTCGGCCAGGGCCGGGCTGAACTTGGTCAGTTCGTTGACGATGACTTCGGCGGCATCGGCAGCACTGGTTTCATCCAGCGGGGCCATGTCGACGAGGTGCAGCAACAGGCGGGTACGGGACAAGTGCTTGAGGAAACGAATCCCCAGGCCAGCACCCTCGGAAGCACCTTCGATCAGCCCCGGAATGTCGGCGATCACGAAGCTTTTCCAGCGATCGACACTGACCACGCCCAGGTTCGGCACCAGGGTAGTGAACGGGTAATCGGCCACTTTCGGCTTGGCCGCCGACACCGAGCGAATGAAGGTACTTTTACCGGCGTTCGGCAGACCCAACAGGCCCACATCGGCCAATACCTTCATTTCCAGTTTCAGGTCGCGCTGCTCGCCGGGCTTTCCTGGCGTGGTCTGGCGCGGCGCACGGTTGGTGCTGGATTTGAAACGGGTGTTACCCAGGCCGTGCCAACCGCCATGGGCCACCAGCAGACGCTGGCCGGCCTTGGTCAGGTCGCCGATCACTTCCTGAGTGGCGGAATCGATCACCGTGGTGCCGACCGGCACGCGCAGGATCAGGTCTTCACCCTTCTTGCCGGTGCAGTCGGTGCTGCCGCCGTTGGAGCCACGCTCGGCATCGAAGTGCCGGGTGTAACGGTAATCCACCAAGGTGTTGAGGTTTTCATCGGCGAGCATGTAGATCGAGCCGCCGTCGCCCCCGTCACCACCGTTCGGACCACCGTTTTCAATGAACTTTTCCCGACGGAAACTCATGCAACCATTGCCGCCGTCGCCAGCCTTTACTCGAATCGATACTTCATCAACAAACTTCATGACACACGCCTCTCGCCGTACGGACGAGCCGAAAAAAACAAGACATAAGACTCTTGCAAAAATGAGCGCAGCGACCTGAAAACACGCCCAACCGCAGCGCCGACAGCCCATACAAACAGTTTTGCAAGAGACTCACCCCACAAACGAAAAAGCCCCGTCGCAA
Organism: Pseudomonas frederiksbergensis; assembly: GCF_000802155.2. GTDB lineage: Bacteria > Pseudomonadota > Gammaproteobacteria > Pseudomonadales > Pseudomonadaceae > Aquipseudomonas > Aquipseudomonas frederiksbergensis_A. Next base: position 24,178 of record NZ_JQGJ02000019.1, on the reverse strand, counting down.
GACAGGGCTTTTCCAGCGATCTCGCAATTAAGCTGCGACAACGCTCACGTAACGGCGGTTGAACGCGCCCTTTACTTCGAACTTGATCACGCCTTCGATTTTAGCGAAGAGGGTGTGATCCTTACCCATGCCAACACCGTAACCGGCGTGGAATTGGGTGCCGCGCTGACGCACGATGATGTTGCCCGGAATGATTTTCTGGCCGCCATACATCTTCACGCCAAGGCGTTTGGCTTCTGAGTCGCGACCGTTACGGGTACTACCACCAGCTTTTTTGTGTGCCATGAGTTCAATTCTCCTAGTGAGGAATTAGGCTGAAATTAAGCCTGAATACCGGTGATTTTGATCTCGGTGTACCACTGGCGGTGGCCCATGCGCTTCATGTGGTGCTTACGACGACGGAACTTGATGATGCGGACTTTATCGTGACGACCTTGGGAGATCACTTCAGCCACAACGGTAGCGCCAGCAACGACTGGAGCGCCGATATTCACGTCATCGCCATTGGCGACCAACAGAACGCGATCAAAAGTCACGGATTCGCCGGTAGCGATTTCCAGTTTTTCGATCTTCAGGTATTCACCTGGGGCGACCTTGTATTGCTTGCCACCAGTAACAATTACTGCGTACGACATGGTATTTCTCCGATAATCCTGCTCACCCAGCGCTTTATAGGAAGAGGTATTGGCTGGCATGGCTGCATGGGCTGGAAGGCCCGGATGCAATTGCGTAAGGCAGGTGCTGCCCAGGAAGTTCAGGGTGCGCGATTGTACGCAAGGCAACGGAGCCTTGCAAGTAGCGACCAGACACTGTTAAAGCGTCGCGAGCGAAGGGAAGACAAGGAAAAAACAGACGAGGAAGCGGAGTTTACAGGCTGTAAATGCGTATTCCGAGCCTGTTTTTGACGCAGGATTACCGAGCGCAGCAGCTTTAACAGGGTCTGGTCGCGCCTTGACACCTGCGGACGTGGGTCCTAGCATGCCGCGCAACCCTTCTGGAGCGCCTGTCGCTGATGCAACCCCAAGCTTTCTACCGCGCAGTGGCGGACGATTTTAGTGCCGTCGACGGCATCATCAAGAAGCAGCTGACTTCCCGAGTGCCGCTGGTATCGAAAATCGGCGATTACATCACGTCGGCCGGTGGCAAGCGCCTGCGTCCATTACTGGTGCTGCTGTGCGGCAAGGCCCTGGGCCGCGAAGGCGACGACATGCGCCTGCTGGCCGCCACCATCGAGTTCCTGCACACCGCGACCCTGCTGCACGACGACGTGGTCGACATGTCCGGCATGCGCCGTGGCCGCTCGACCGCCAACGCCATGTGGGGCAATGCCCCAAGCGTGCTGGTGGGTGATTTCCTGTATTCACGCTCGTTCGAAATGATGGTCGAGCTGGGCTCGATGCCAGTGATGAAAATCCTGTCCCAGGCCACGCGCATCATTGCCGAAGGCGAAGTATTGCAGCTGTCCAAGGTGCGCGACGCCAGCACGACGGAAGAAACCTACATGGAAGTCATCCGCGGCAAGACCGCGATGCTCTTCGAAGCCTCGACCCACAGCGCCGCGGCCCTGGCCGGCGCCACCGCCGAGCAGAGCGAAGCGCTGCGCACCTTCGGCGATCACCTGGGCGTCGCGTTCCAGTTGGTGGACGACCTGCTCGACTACAAGGGTGACGCCGAGACCCTGGGCAAGAATGTCGGTGACGACCTGGCCGAAGGCAAGCCGACCCTGCCGCTGATCTACACCATGCGCGAGGGCACGCCGGAACAGGCGGCGCTGGTCCGCCAGGCGATCCAGAAAGGCGGGATCGAAGACCTGGAAAGCATCCGTGTCGCAGTCGAAGCCTCCGGCTCGCTGGAGTACACCGCGAACCTGGCCCGAGACTACGTTGCCCGCGCGATCAAATGCCTCGATGCCCTGCCCGCCAGCGAATACCGCGATGCGCTGGTGGAACTGAGCGAGTTTGCGGTCGCCCGTACGCACTGATCCTGGCCGATCAAGGCGAGCTTTTATGGCGAGGGAGCAAGCTTCCTCGCCACGGGACTGCGAACACCCATCCCAGCAACAAAACCCTATATAATGTGCGCCCTTTTGCCCTCCTGATACCCAAGGAACCCTAGTGAGCACGTTGCCTCCCTGCCCGAAATGCAATTCCGAATACACCTACGAAGACGGCACCCAACTGGTCTGCCCGGAGTGTGCCCACGAATGGTCCGCCAGCGGTGAAGTTGAAACGCCGTCCGACGACACAGTGAAGAAGGATTCGGTCGGCAACGTCCTGCAGGACGGCGACACCATCACCGTGATCAAGGACCTCAAGGTCAAGGGCACCTCGCTGGTGGTCAAGGTCGGCACCAAGGTCAAGAACATCCGCCTGTGCGACGGCGACCACGACATCGACTGCAAGATCGATGGCATCGGCCCGATGAAGCTCAAATCCGAGTTCGTCAGAAAAGTCTGAACCTGCTGTACTCCCATCCCGCGCCCCGCGTGGGATGGCGCTTTGCCCTCCCCGCGCCGCCCCCCTCTTGTGCAAGCACGCTCGCTCCAGCCCGCTTGAGCTATCACAACCCATCGTCAGAAAAACAATCGTTGCGCCAATAGAGACTTGCTATTTAGCGAATAAGAATTATTCTCATCGAACCCATCAAGGAGATGAGAACCATGACTTATTTGATCGATGCCTGGCTGGACCGCCCACATCCCTACCTGAGGATCCTGCATCGGGAAACCGGGGAAGTCTGTGCGGTGCTTGAAGAAGAAGCCTTGAGCGAGCTGAAGGACCAAGGAGACCTGGACCTCAGCAGCCTCAATTCCAGCGAGCCGCTGGTACTCAAGGAATTGGTGCGAAACCTGTTCCTGTTCTGTTATGCCCGGGCGTTGCGCCCAACGGGGGATTTCAGCGGCAGGTTCCAGGGATGAAACACTTAGCCCTGTGGGAGCGAGCAAGTCGGATTGCCGCACCATCGCTCCCACAGTTTCATGTCCGGCAATTAAACCGGGCAGGGCCTTACAGGACGTCCAACAACTCGACGTCAAACACCAGCACGCTGTGCGGTGGAATGCTGCCAACGCCTTGAGCGCCGTAGGCCAGTTCGCTCGGCACGTACAGGCGCCATTTGCTGCCGGCATTCATCAGTTGCAGTGCTTCGGTCCAGCCTGGGATAACGCCACCTACCGGGAATTCGGCTGGCTGGCCACGATCGTAGGAGCTGTCGAATACAGTGCCGTCGATCAGAGTGCCATGGTAATGGGTACGCACTTGGTCCTCACGGGTCGGCTTGGCGCCTTCACCCTGGGTCAGCACTTCGAATTGCAGGCCGGAAGCCAGGGTAGTGATGCCTTCACGCTTGGCGTTTTCAGCCAGGAACGCACGGCCTTCGCCAGCAGCGGCTTCAGCCTTGGCGGCCGCTTCGGCCTGCATGATTTCGCGGATGACTTTGAAGCTGGCGGACATCTCGTCCTGGCCCACGCGGCTCGGCTTGCCGGCGAACGCGTCGGTCAGGCCAGCCAGGATTGCGTCCAGGCTCACGCCCGGTGGCGGGTTGTCGCGCAGTTGGTCGCCCAACTGACGGCCAATGCCGTAGCTGACGCGGGTTTCGTCGGTGGACAGGTTAACTTCGGACATCATGCTGCTCCGCTGTGCGGACGGCCCGGAAAGTTGCCGTGCGTGACACAGCGCCTCCCGGAGCGCCCGGAACCAAAAGGGCAAGCAGACTAGCACAGATGCCATGGCGCGGACGAACCGCTCGCGCGCCCTCCCCTCTAAACGACAACGCCCGCCTGTCTCTCGACAGGCGGGCGCTGCTTCAGAATCGCGGCTGGATCTCAGTGCTTGGTCAGTTTGTCCAGGTAGCCCATGGCGAATGCCGACACCACGAACGTCATGTGGATGATCACGTACCACATCAGGTGGTCAGGATCGACGTTCTTGGCGTCCATGAAGATACGCAGCAAGTGGATCGAGGAAATGGCAACGATCGAGGCCGCGACCTTCATCTTCAGCGACGAAGAGTCCATCGTGCCCAGCCAGTTGAGTTTTTCCTTGTCGTCGCCGATGTCCAGTTGCGAGACGAAGTTCTCATAGCCGGAGATCATCACCATGACCAGCAAACCGCCCACCAGCGCCATGTCGATCAACGACAGCAGCACCAGGATCAGCTCGGACTCGGCCATGGAGAACACGTTGGGGATGACGTGAAATACTTCCTGGAAGAATTTCAGCGCCAGGGCCAGCAAGCCCAGCGATAGCCCAAAGTAGATCGGCGCCAGCAGCCAACGGGAGGCGTACATTGCATTTTCGATAAAGCGTTCCATTGAGTCTCACCAGGGCTGAAAAAACGCGGCGAGTATATCAGCCAAGACCTGACCGACAAACGCCGGTCCGGCCCACAGGTGACTGGCCGAGCGTGTTCGGAAACGACTCACTGAAGCGGACGAAACTCGAAACCGCCGACGTTGCGACAGCGACCACCGTTGATTTCCCGCAGTTGCGCCTGCATGTGCAGGGACCAGATCTGCGGATCGTCAGCCAGTTCATAACCATGGGTCGTCAGGTTCTGGACGATGGTGTCGAGAATGGTTTCTGCGGCGGTCGGCCCCGGAAACGGCCCTTGGGCCTTGATGGCGGAAGGTTGTTCACCGGCCATTCCGGCGGCGAAGAGTACGGTCCACATGCCCGTATCTCCAGCCAGCGGGCGGACAGCACATTCAATGCGGGTCACAAGGCCCAGGCATTGGCGAGTGAGGCAAAGGTTGCGCGACATGGCGGCGCCCCTCGGGTAGATCCGGTATTCAGCCCGTGAGCGGGCTGTTTCGATCCAATGATGGCTCTCGTTATCCTTGAACTGAGGATAGGAGAAAAGTTCCAGCAACGAAGGATTTCGAGACCAGAATACGCCGAGCGGTCACAGTGTGAATATTGACGCCAAACTGGTGACGCTTATGGGGAATCATCCACAACAATACGGTGGGAGCGACGTTGCTCGCTCCCACCGGTCTTGCGGCGGTCAGGAAAGCTTTACGCCGGCTTGGCCTCCACCAGCGCCTGCTGCGCCATTTCCTTTTCCGCTTCCTTGATATCTTCGTCGCTGATCATCTCCGCAATGACCCGCAACCGCTCCACTACGCGAGCGTTAACGCTGCCCTCAGGGAACTCGCCGTTCTCGTCCGGCTCACCGGCGGGTTCCCCCACCAGCAGGCTCAATGCCTCATCGGCCTGGCGCACGGCATAGACGTGAAACTGCCCGGCGCGCACGGCGGCCAGCACTTTTTCGTCGAGCATCAAGGTCGCGACGTTGGCCTGGGGAATGATCGCCCCCTGCTCGCCCGTCAGCCCACGGGCTTCGCAAAGGCGGAAGAACCCTTCGATCTTCTCGTTGACCCCGCCCACCGCCTGCACTTCACCGAACTGGTTGATCGAGCCGGTGATGGCGAAGCACTGCTTCAACGGAGTCTTCGACAAAGCTGAAATCAGCGTGCACGCCTCGCCGAGGGATGCGCTGTCGCCGTCCACATAGCCGTAGGATTGCTCCAGGGCGATGCTGGCCGAGATCGCCAGGGGAAATTCCTGGGCATACCGGCTGCCCAGATACCCGGTAAGAATCATCACACCCTTGGAGTGGATCGGCTGGCCGAGGTTGACCTCCCGTTCGATGTCGACGATGCCGCTGCCGCCCGGGTACACCGTGGCGGAAATCCGCGCAGGCACGCCAAACGCCGAGTCGCCCACCTCAAGCACCGTGAGCCCGTTGCACTTGCCCACGGCCGCGCCATCGGTGTCGATGAGAATGATCCCCGCCAGCATGTCGTCGAGGATTCGTGCCGAAACGCGCCCGGTGCGGGTGGCCTTGGCCTTGAGGGCGCGCTCGATGTGGCCGGCGTCGGTCATTTCGTCGCCGGCCAGTTGGCGAATGAAATCCGCCTCGCTGACCAGTTGGAACAGGTCGCCGATACGCGCCGACAGGCGCCCCTGGTGCTCGGCCAGGCGCGCACTGTAGGTGGCCAGGCGCGCCACCGCATCGGCGGTCAGCGCAGCCATGCCCTCCTCCGAGGTACGGGTCTTGAGCAACTGGGCAAACTGCTCCAGGCTCTCATCGCCCATCGGGATGTCTTCGTCGAAATCCACCAGCACGCGAAACATCTCCTGGAAATCCGAATCTAGGTCCTGCAAGGCGTAATAGAGCTGGCGCGCGCCGATGATGACGACCTTGACCTGTAGCGGGATGTGCTGCGGTGTCAGGGTCACCGTCGCCAGGCGACCCAGCTCCCCCAGCGGCGACTCCATTTTCAGCTTGCGCGATTGCAGGGCACGCTTGAGCGCATCCCACACGAACGGCTCGCCGAGCATTTTTTCCGCTTCAAGGATCAGGAACCCGCCGTTGGCACGGTGCAGGGCACCCGGACGCAACTGCCGATACGTAGTGTAGAGCGCGCCCTGGTCGGTGCTGTACTCGATGCGCCCGAACAGGTTGTCGTAGGTCGGATGCGGCTCGAACACCACCGGGGCGCCACCGCTCGCCGGATGGCCGACGACCAGGCTCGGCGCGTATTGCTCTTCCAGCAGCTTGCGGGCGACCGCGTCGGTCTTGCTGTCGTCGACCAACTGCTCGACCACGGTCTTGAGCAGATAGACCTGCATGGCTTGCAGATAACCGCACACGGCGGCGTTCTCGGCGTATTTCTCCGACAACGGCGCCAGCAAGGGCTGCAAGGCCAGGGTGATGGTTTCTTCGTTGAGGTGGCGCAGCTGATTGTTGGACTCGCGCTTCCACTGCGGCAAGCTGGCGAGTTCTTCATTCAAGCGCTCCTCCAGGCCGGAAATATCCTCATGGAATCGCTCGCGCTCGGCCTCCGGCAACTGGGCGAACTCCGCTTCGTCCAAGGCCTTGCCTTCGCTCATCGGTGTGAAGGCGATGTTGCTGCTGTCGCGGTACAGCGCGACGTCTTTTTCCAGCGCCAGGCGCTCGATCACATCGAGGGCGCGGTCGTAGCGCTGGTTGAAGGCGCGGTCGATGGCGCTCTTTTTCTGTTGGTAGGACGGATGTTCGAACACCGCCGGAAATGTCGCCAGCAAGTTGTCGATCAGGCCGTTGATATCGCCTATGAACGTGCCCGCCGTCCCGGAGGGCAGCTCCAGGGCGCGCGGCTCGCGTGGCTCGTCGAAGTTGTTGACATAGACCCAGTCCGCCGGGGTCTGCATGCGCTTGCCTTCGGCCTTGAGGTAGCGTTTGACGAACGAGAACCGGCCGGTGCCGGGCTCACCCATCACAAATACGTTGTAACCGGGGCGTGGCATCGCCACACCGAACTGCAATGCTTCGACCGCACGTTCCTGGCCAAGCACACCGCGGAAGGGCTCCAGATCATTAGTGGTAGAGAAGCTGAACTGTTCAGCGGAAAACGGACGGGTCAGCGCTTCGGGCGCTAGACGCAAGCTGGCAGCAACAGGATCAGGCATCGGGCTTCCTTACATCAGGCGGGGCAGATAGCGGCATTCTGGCGCTGCCCGTACCTGACTGGCAAGGAGCGCCTGAGACCAAAGCATAGTCGAGGGAAAAACCCTGGGCAGAGCCGCGCAAGCAATGGATTTGCCGTAATGTTTTTGCAAAATGTCACGGAACCCTCGGATCGTGCCTAAACTCCAAACTGCGCGGCTGGAACAATAACCGGCCCACTGGCTGCTGTAGGGGCCAGACCCTGTCCATTGGTATGCACATAAAGAGAACATAGCTATGAAACGGATTCTTCTCGGTACTCTCTTCACCGCTGTATCCATCAACGCCATGGCTCAGGCGCCGGGCGGCCCGGATTGCGGTTGGGGCAACATGCTGTTCGAAGGTCAGCGTGGCACCCCGGCTCACTTCCTCGCATCCACCACCAACGGCACTTCCGGCAACGCCACCTTCGGCATGACCTCCGGCACCAACGGCTGCTCGACCAACGCCGCGCTGACCTACGGCGGCAAATCCTGGCTGGCCATGAATGGCATGATGAACGAGCTGTCCGAAGACATGGCCAAGGGTCAGGGTGAAGCGCTGACCACCTACGCCGTGGTACTGGGTGTGGCGCCGGAAGATCGCGCACACTTCTCCGCAGTGACCCATGAGCACTTCCAGCAGATCTTCAGCAAAGCTGACGTGACTGCAGAAGACGTGCATACCAATACCCTGGCCGTGCTGAAAAACGACCCTCGCCTGGCCAAGTACGCGACTCAAGCTTAAGCTCGGCATCACTCGCTCCTTTCGGGGAGCGGGTTTTCTTTTTGGGGCCCTCTCGGTCTTTATTTTTCGACTTTCCAAGTAGCCGACTATGCTCAAACGCCTTGCCTGGCTGGCGCTCTGTGTGTGCGCCCCGCTATCCGCCGCGCCTCATATCGACCCTCAACGTTTGCAGCAACTGACCAATGACCGCTTCTGGATTTCCCTGGGCCACTACGAAACCGCCAAGCTCGGCGGCTGGCGCAGCTACATCAGCGACAAGAAATTCTTCTTGGCACCCGACGGCAACCAGCATCCCGACCGCGAACTGACCGCCACGCTCCAAGCCTTGTACGGTCCGGCCAGCGCCGGCCAGCAACACGCGCAATGCGTATACCCGGCGCGAACCCGCTGGTTGAAGGCGCAGCTCGACCTGGCGGACCTGCCGACGGTCAATTGCAGCGATTACACGCAGTGGTTCAAGGACGTTTCGCCCCACAGCGCGGTGATGATTTTCCCCGCCGCGTACCTCAACAGCCCGTCCTCGATGTTCGGTCACACCCTGCTGCGCATCGACCAGGCCGATGTGCAAAGCGACAAGACCGCCCTGCTCAGCTACGCAATCAACTTCGGCGCCTACATCGAAGGTTCGGACAACAGCATCCTCTACGCCTGGAAAGGCCTGATGGGCGGCTATCCCGGCCTGTTCGCCCTGGTGCCCTATCAGGAAAAACTCTCCGAGTACCGTAGCCTCGAGAACCGCGACCTGTGGGAATACCGCCTCAACCTGAGCCAGGCGGAGACCGAACGCATGGTCGAGCATGTGTGGGAGCTCAAGCAGATCCAGTTCGACTACTTTTTCTTCGACGAAAACTGCTCCTATCGCTTGCTTGAATTGCTGCAAGTCGCGCGCCCCAGCCTGCGCCTGACCGAACAGTTCCCGCTGACCGCGATTCCCACCGACACCGTCAAGGCAGTGAAAGAAGCCGGACTGGTGGAAAGCATCCAGTACCGGCCGTCCCGTGAACGAGAGCTGCTCAGCCGCGCCGAGCCCTTGAGCGATGAGGAACAGCAGTGGGTGCTGAAAGTCAGCGCCGCCCAGCAACAATTGCAGACCCGGGAATTCAAGGCATTACCACGCGAGCGCCAGGCATTGATCATCGATGCCGCCTATCGTCTGGAGCGCTATCGCGCCAATGGCCAGGAGCGCGATCCACAGCGGGCCCAGCGCAGTTTCGAATTGCTGCGGGCAATCAACCAGAACCCCGCGCCGGAACTCGACATCCCACAACCGGGCCTGCCGGAAGACGGCCATGAGTCGCGCACCTGGCAGGCCGGCCTGGGCACACGGGGCGACCGCGCATTTGGTGAGTACGGCCTGCGCATGGCCTATCACGACCTCAACGACAATGCCGAAAGCTTCCCGCTGGGGGCGCAGATTGAAATCCTCCAGTTGAAGCTGCGCCAATACGAAGGCAACGACTGGCAAGTGCAACAACTGGACTTGGCGACCATCCGTTCCCTGACCCCGCGCAACGAGCTGCTGCAACCGCTTTCCTGGCAGGTCACCGGCGGCCTGGAGCGGGTGCCGGGCAAACACGACGATGAAACCTTGGTCAGCCACGTCAATGGCGGCGCGGGTGGCACTTGGGCGCTGGGCGAAGATGTGCTGGGCTTTGCCTTGGGTACGGTGCGAGTCGAGCACAACAATGACTTCGCCCAATTCATCGCCCCGGCTGCCGGGTTCAACAGCGGTGTGCTGTGGAAAAACCCGCTGGGCAACCTGAGCCTGGAAGCCAAGGGCGATTATTTCGTCAACGGCGAAGTGCGCCGTAGCGTGAGCCTCAACCAGCAGTGGGAACTGTCCCGCAACCTCGGCCTGCGCCTGAGCGCCCAGCGCGAGTTCAGCCAATTGGCCTCGCCGGAGAACGAGGTGATGCTTGAAGTGAAGTGGTATCACTACTGAACGGATTGATCACCGCGCTTTCACGCCTTTCTGACGAATCCACTTCTAGACTTCTGTCATGAGTGGATCGGTCGGGATGACAGCACATGTGGCGTGCGACGGTGGTACTGGGTGTGTTGATGTTGCTCGGCGGCTGCGAAACCACCCGCGAGGACTTGATCGCCCGAGGTTTTCCGCCTGCCTTTGCAGACGGTTTCGATGATGGTTGCAGCAGTGGCCGACAAGCAGCCGGGGCGATTACCGGCCAGTTCAGGAAAGATGTGCCACGTTACCTCAAGGACGCACATTACGCCGAAGGCTGGAGCGACGGTTTTCGCCAGTGCCAGGCCATGCGCGAGAGTGAAGAGCGTAACGACTACCGCGAACGCCACTGGGACGATCGCGAACGTGCCTGGCAACAAGAGAAAGATCGCGACGCCGCCCGGGCTTATCGCTCGCAGTGAGTCGCTCTGAGACATTCGTCGAAACCAAAACCTTGCGACCATGGCCCAAACTCCAACAGAGGAGAAACCTATGAGTCGCGCTTTCGTCAACGAAGACAACGCCGCCGCCCAGGCCAATCAACCGGTCGAACGCCAGATCAGCGCGCAACCCAACTACGTCACGCCGACAGGGCTTGCTCAATTGCAGGCACGGGTCGCCGAGTTGCAGCAATTGCATAGCCAACAGACTGCCCAGGGCGAGCGGGCGGACAAGCAGCGTATCGCGGACATCGAAAGAGATCTGCGGTACTTCAACCGACGCTTGCAAAGCGCCCAGGTTGTTACAGCGAATGCTACAGATCAGGTGCGGATCGGGCATTGGGTAACCTTTGCCGATGAGCACGGTCAGGCGCAGCGCGTGCAATTGGTGGGGGAAGACCAGGCCGATGCGGCCGGAGGATTGATCAATTGGGGCTCGCCGCTGGGCCGGGCTTTACTGGGGGCCAAGGTAGGGGATGAAGTAACCTGGCAGCGACCAGCCGGCCATCTCATCATTGAAGTTATCGAAATAAACGCTGGCTGACCACGACCAACTAAACCCCACTACATACTTATAGCAACACACGACAAGTTTGTAGCAAAACACAACTGCAACATCAGGCCACAACAACAAGTTTCTACCCACCGAGTGCCATGTTATGGTTTGCCTCGCCTCTATCGGCGCACCAGAACAATCAAAGGATACTTATATGATCAGCCATCAACTGCTGGAAATGTCTGGAAATTTCGATATCGACTTCAAGGCATACCATCAAACAAAAGATTCCCACATCAACGTAAAATCCTTCACCTTTCACTGCCACTAATCCGCACCCAGTGCGTGACACCAGCCATAGGAATTACATAATGAACGAACAGATTCTTGCCATGTCCGGCGATTTCGAAAGCGATCTGAAGTCCTTTCAAGATCTTGGCAACTCAAGTACCGCATCAGCAGCACTGACTATTGTCGAGTGCGGCACCATACAATGCACCGCCATTCTGTGCTGAGTCCAGCCCTGCGCAACAGACCAGCATTACAGGGGGCAGCCCCTCTTTCTCCCTGAGCAACTTTACACGCTCCGGTTCGTATGTCTTCTGGTGCCCGAAGATCGCGAGACACTGCATTGGTTCTACCAAGTCATTTGGATGTTAATCCGACCGACAGCTAGAACCTGCAATAGCTAGAAATATAGAGCAGGCATCGCCTGCTCTATCCAGATCAGGAACCACGGCATGCTTGTCAATGCGTTGAAGCTGGATCAGCGAGGGGGATATCGATTCTCTTCCAAAAGTAACATCGCCCTGTTTGAAAACAATTTATCTCGCCTGCACGATGACGACCAGCCCTTGCTGGAGCACTTCGGGACCGGCAGGAAACAATTGATTTCGTATATCAATGAACCCGTCAATCAGCAGCCTTTGCCTGTTGATGGCGAAACCGCCCTGAATCTACTTAGGGAAAAAATCGCTCGGTTCGAGCGCCTGTCTATCGAAACGACAATTTGCTCGAGCGATAAGGAAAACTTTCATTGGTTTAGCCAACGTTTTTTCCTTTACTTCATTGAAACCTTCAAGGCGGATGGGCGCTACTCGCGCGCCTCGACGTATATTGACGAATCCAGCTTTTTCACGGGCCTCGAACTTTACGTCGTGACCCGAATAGCGCGCCTGTCAGAACAAAGCCTGGTTCATTACTTGAATACGCGCATTGCGGAAGGCGACAACATAGACCTGGACAGTTTGAATGAACAGCTACGCGCATCACCACTAAAAGGGTTCTTCGAGACTTATCCGGTACTGGCGACCCTGCTGTTTGATCTGCTGGAAGATGCCCATGATTACCTTTACAAGGTCATTCTCGACTTCGCAGTCGATATCCATTCACTGGAAACTGAATTCTCTGTTACTTCCCGGCAAATCAATGCCATTGAACTTGGCCTAGGGGATCCCCATGGCCGCGGCGAAACGGTTTGCCAAATTTATATTGGCGCGACGACCTTGGTTTATAAGCCGAGGGCAAGTCGTGAGGCATTGTTTTTCAATCGCCTTCTTGAACGGTTGCACGAATCGACAGGCGCCGATTGTTTTTTTATCCAATCGCCACGGACCCTCAGCCGCGAACGGCATAGCTGGATTGAAACAATCAATCATCTACCCTGCGACAACGCAGCGGACGTTGAATTGTTTTACAAGAAAATGGGCGCACAGATAGCCGTTATCCACGCATTGAACGGCATCGACTTCCACTTTGAAAACATCATTGCCTGTAAAAGCAACCCGGTCATGGTTGACCTGGAGTGCCTGTTCACTGCCTCCACCAGTAACTTGTTCACTGGATTACCCGCTGGCTGTGCATTGTCCAATAGTTTCAACGTGATCCAACAATCGGTCTGTTCCAGCGGCCTTGTGCCCTTTTCACAGAATTCCAATAACGACCAGAGCGGGCTGACTCGGCAAGCACTCTTCATTTCTACCCGTCAATCCCTCGTTTTCGAAAAGGGCTTTTACCACCTGCGCAAGGTCGAATTCGAGCACCAGCCGACGCAGAAGCATTTGCCACTGTTGCAGGGTGAACGCAAGGGGCCCGAAACGTACAGGGCACAACTGCTCCAAGGTTTCGACTATGCCTATGGCGAGCTGATGAATCATCGGCAAACGATCATGCAGATGCTCGAACTATCCGCTGGCGAACTGTCTACCCGCGTATTGCTCAAGAACTCTCAACGCTACGCTGATTTCATCAAGCTGCTGCGCCATCCACGCTTTACGCAAAACATGCTCGACAGGGAGCTTCTGCTCGCAACCCTGTGGAAGGATTCGAAAGAGCCCCTTCGGGAAAAAGCCATCCCGCGGTATGAAATAGCCGACCTGCACCGGTCCTGCATCCCATGTTTCACCATGCCACTAACTGCCGATCATTTTACGAGTGCACAGGGTCAAGAAATAAAGATGGCTGGCGTCGAGCCACCTATAAAAAGCTGTCTGCGGAAAATATCCAACCTCTCCCGCGGGGACTGGGCACTGCAACGCACGCTGATCGAGATCAGTCTATTTCCTGAAGCCCTAGGACATCCGCCTTCCCGGGTTACCGCGACGTGTGCGGCCCCTGAAAAGTCGCCCCGGCCGGACCGACTCGACGCGATATCGACTATCAGCTCCCGCCTCGAAGAACTTGCCCTCAAGGGAACGGCAATGGACGTCAGCTGGTTGGCTTTTCATACCCACCCGACGACTCACCGGCAATACCCTTTGCCGATGGAACACGGGTTGTACTCCGGTATCGCCGGGATTGGGTTGTTTTATCTGAGCCTGTTCAAGGTAAGCGGCAAACCGCACTGGTTGTCGCTCTTGGATGAAGTGTTGAACTCACTGGAGCATCATTTTGGCTTCTTCAGCGCGGACCTGACCGTCAGCGCCTATCATGGCCTGGGAGCTTATCTCTATCTGCTGATCAATCGTCGGCAGATAACGAGCGAGCCAAAACACGATAAGGAAATTGCCGAGCTGCTGGCCCGACTGATGGAAGTGCCGCCGGACAATTACGATTTCGACTTTCTGGGCGGTTGTTGTGGTGCGATAACGCTGCTCGCCAATGTCCATGCATTATCGAGTCAGGCGGATGTCAGGCCTGCCATCCGGCGCATGGTCGACTACATCAAGGACCAATTACTGATTGAAGACGGCCAACTTCTGCGACGCGATGACCGCTCCGTGATTCTGACCGGCCTGTCCCATGGCCTTTCAGGTGTCATTCATGCCTTGTGCAAAGCCTATGACGCGACCGGCGATAAGACGCTAGTGCCTTTGGCTATCCAAGTGCTGGCGGGGGAAAACCGCTTGAGTCGAGACGGTTTCTGGCTCGACCTGAGAAACCAGGGGCCCGTGGACCATGCCTCCAAATGGTGCCACGGAGACGGTGGCATCCTCATCGCCAGGCAACAGCTCATGAAGTCGATGGGCGACGCCTTGGACGAAACGACCCGGCAGACGGTGCTCGACGACATCCAGCGCTGCGAGAACAATCTATGGCAGCACGGCTTCGGCGGGGGCTATAGCTTGTGCCATGGCGATTTCGGCAATCTGATCTGCCTGTATGAATGGTATCGGCATTCGGACAATCCCGAGGGCATCGCCAGGGTTAGACAAGCTCTTGGAGAGGTCGCACGGCAGTTTTTCGAAGGCCCGTTTCTCGATCGCGATAGAGTGCCCGACGTCAGCCTGTTGACTGGCATTACGGGCGCAGGCTATGCCTTGCTGTATGAGATAGATCCAACGATTCCCAATATCCTCTCGCTCGATTTCGCGATGTCAGCCTGAGCGAACCAACAGTGGGTTGTGCCCATGAAAAACGGAGCCCGATGATGGCTCCGTTTTTCATGCAACCGACCGAATCAGGCCAGTTTCTTGTGCCGTACGCGATGCGGCTGGGCAGCGGCTTCGCCGAGGCGTTTCTTGCGATCGGCTTCATACTCGGTGTAGTTGCCTTCGAAGAACACCGCTTGCGAGTCGTCTTCGTACGCCAGGATGTGAGTCGCCACACGGTCGAGGAACCACCGATCGTGGGAGATCACAATGGCGGCGCCCGGGAAGTCCAGCAAGGCTTCTTCCAGGGAACGCAGGGTTTCGACGTCGAGGTCGTTGGACGGTTCGTCGAGCAGCAGGACGTTGCCGCCCTCCTTCAAGGTCAACGCCAGGTGCAAGCGACCGCGCTCACCACCGGACAAGTCCTTGACGAACTTCTGTTGGTCGCCGCCCTTGAAGTTGAAGCGACCGACATAAGTGCGCGACGGGATTTCATAGTTGCCGATGCGGATCTGGTCGGAACCGTCGGAGATCTGCTGGAACACGGTCTTGCTGCCGTCCAGGTCCTCGCGGCTCTGGTCGACGCAGGCCAACTGCACGGTTTCGCCGATCTCGATGGTGCCCGAATCCGGCGTTTCCTTGCCCATCAGCATGCGGAACAGCGTGGATTTACCCGCGCCGTTACCACCGATCACACCGACGATGGCGCCTTTTGGCATGGCGAACGACAGGTTGTCGATCAACACGCGGTCGCCATAACCCTTGGTGACGTTCTTGAACTCGATGACCTTGTCACCCAGGCGCGGGCCGGCCGGAATGTAGATCTCGTTGGTTTCGCTGCGCTTCTGGAATTCCTGGGATTGCATTTCCTCGAAGCGTTGCAGACGTGCCTTGGATTTGGACTGGCGGGCCTTGGCGCCTTTGCGCACCCACTCCAGCTCTTCCTTCATGGCTTTTTCATGGGCCGACTGCTGCTTGGATTCCTGGGCCAGACGATCGGACTTGGCTTCCAGCCAACCCGAATAGTTGCCTTCGTACGGAATGCCCGCGCCGCGGTCGAGTTCCAGGATCCAGCCGGCGACGTTGTCCAGGAAGTAACGGTCGTGCGTGATCGCAACCACGGTGCCTGGGAAGTCGTGCAGGAAATGTTCGAGCCAGGCGACGGAATCGGCGTCCAGGTGGTTGGTCGGTTCGTCGAGCAGCAACATGTCCGGGGCCGACAGCAGCAGGCGGCACAGGGCCACGCGGCGCTTCTCGCCACCAGAGAGGTGTTCGACCTTCGCGTCCCAGGCCGGCAGGCGCAGCGCATCGGCGGCCACTTCCAGCTGACGGTCCAGGTTATGGCCGTCGCTGGCCTGCAGGATCGCTTCGAGCTTGGCTTGTTCGGCGGCCAGCTTGTCGAAGTCGGCGTCCGGGTCGGCGTAGGCGGCATAGACCTCGTCCAGGCGCGCCTGGGCGTCCTTGATGACGCTGACCGCTTCCTCGACCACCTCACGGACGGTCTTGGTCGGGTCCAGCTGGGGCTCTTGCGGCAGGTAACCGATGTTCAGGTCCGGCATCGGCCGGGCTTCGCCGTCGAATTCGTTATCGACGCCGGCCATGATTTTCAGCAGCGTGGACTTACCCGAGCCGTTGAGGCCCAGTACGCCGATCTTGGCGCCGGGAAAGAAGGACAGAGAAATGTTTTTCAGGATTTCCCGCTTCGGCGGAACAACTTTGCTCAGCCGATGCATGGTGAAGACGTATTGAGCCATGGTGAACCTAGCGTCAGTGACAGGTGAAAAGAACGAGCCAGGCCATGCGCGGCGCGGGCAGTTGATGATTATCAATGCCTGCGGGCCGATAGAGCCTGGGAATCTGGAGCTGGAACGCTCTTGTTTGACCGGCAAAGCTACCTCAACCGTCGGTCAAGGTCCAGCCGCCAAGGGCTGGCACTTTGCCACAAGTCAAGGCATGCTAGCCGCCCTTCGGGCGTCCGGCTTATAGTGCACGTCGCGCCAGTCCAGCAAACCGCAGGATTACAGCTTGTCCAACGTCACTTCGCCACCGTCCCCAAGCGCGCCCGTCGCTGTGCCTGGCTTGCCCCTGCGCGGGACATTGAAGGGCGCGCTGGCCTCGCTGGTGCTGTTATTGCTGGGATTACTCTTCTGGCAACTGCTCGACCAGTTGCGCGAAACCCAGCAGCAGCAACGCCAGTACACCATCGACTACACCGCCGACCTCGCCGCGCAAGTCAGCCTGAACATGGCCCTGAATGCGCAAATAGCCCTTAACCTGCTACCGATCGTCGAACAACCGCAAAGCGCCGACGAACAGCAGGCCCTGTTGCGCAAGCTCCAGCAATCATTGCCCGAACTGCGCAGCCTGGCGCTGTTGAGCCCCTCCGGCCGAGTGCTCAGTGACAGTGACGCAGGTAGCCACGACGCCAACTACCTGGTCGAACTGGTGCGACGCAGTCACGCCCAGGCGCACTATTTCAGCAACGCCGAGGATGGTTCCGTGGTGCACCTGCTGTTGCACCAGGCCAGCGGCAGCTCTCGCGGATACTGGGCCCTGCGCCTGACACCCAGTTTCTTTTCGACCTTGACCAAGCAAGCCGATACGGGCCTGCGGCCTCTCTGGCTGGTGGAGAACCGTCTCAACCAGCAAATCATCAGCCGCGACGAAAGCCTGCCCGCGCTCACCCCGACCCAACTGACCCCGCAAGACCTGAGCAACACCGTATTGACCGTGCCCCTGAGCAGTAGCGACTGGCAACTGCGCGGGTTATTCGACCGACGCCAGGTGCTTGAGCAACTGCTCCCTGCCTTCATCGGCAAATGCCTGCTGGGGCTGGCGTTTTCGCTGTTGCCGGTGATTGCCCTGCTGAACATGCGCCGACGCCAGCGGCAGTTGCACGAAGGACGCCGTCGCTACCAGGACATCTTCGAAGGCACCGGCGTGGCCCTTTGCGTGCTTGACCTTTCCGGCCTCAAGGCATTCTTTGCCGGAGCCGGATTGCACAGCGGCGACCAGTTGCGTGCCTGGCTGGAGGTCCCACAACAGCTCGAACAGTTGCAGCAGCAAGTCCACGTCACCGAAGTCAACCAGATGGCGTTGAAGCTGCTCAATGTCGATTCGTGCGAGCAAGCCTGGCAATTGCTGGTTGGCAATGCGGCAAAGGACAACAACCCGGTCGGTTCGAAACTGATCGAAGCGCTGCTCGATTCGCATAAACAGCTGGAACTGGAAATCAGGATCCAGGACGCCCATGGCCGAGACCAGCACTTGTGGCTGGTCTTGCGCCTGCCGGAGACGCAGCACGACTATAACGCCGTCATCCTCAGCATCAGCGATATCACCAGCCGCAAGCTGATCGAACTGTCTTTGCTCGAGCGCGAAGGGTTCTGGTCCGATGTGGTGCGTACCGTTCCGGATCATCTTTATGTGCAGGATGTGATCAGCCAGCGGATGATCTTCAGCAACCACCACCTGGGCCAGACGCTCGGTTATGACCGTACCGAACTGCACCAGATGGGCGAGTATTTCTGGGAAATCCTGCTGCACAGCGACGATGCCGATCACTATCACACGCTGCGCCAGGAACAACGACGCGGCGGCTATACACAGTTGCTGCAATGCCAGTTGCGCTTTCGCCATCGCAACGGCAAATGGCGCCGTTTCGAAGTCCGTGAACAGGCGCTGGCCCGGGACCGTCATGACCAGGTGACGCGGATCATCGGCGTGGCCAAGGACGTCACCGAGCAGATCGAAGCCAGCGAATCGCTGCGCGACAGCGAACAACGCTACCGGATGCTCGCCGAGAGTATCAGTGACGTGATTTTCTCGACCGACAGCAAGCTTTCGCTCAACTATGTCAGCCCGTCCGTCCAGGCGGTGCTGGGCTACACCGCCGACTCGATCTTCCAGAACGGCTGGCAGTCAACCATCGCCAATCCACAGCAACTGACCGGCATCTACAGCCTGATGGACCGGCTCAGCAAGGCTCTCGACAAGCCCGAGCAACTGACCGAGCTGCGCAACCAGATGCAGACCCAGTTGTTCTTGTTCGATTGCCTGCGCGCCGATGGACGCAAGATCCCGATCGAGCTGCGGCTAGTGCTGGTGTGGGACGACAACGGTGCGTTCGAAGGCGTGCTCGGCGTCGGTCGCGACATCAGCCAGCAGCGTCGCGCCGAAAAGGACTTGCGCATGGCCGCCACGGTATTCGAGCACTCGACCTCGGCGATCCTGATCACCGACCCGGCCGGCTACATTGTCCAGGCTAACGAAGCGTTCAGTCGCGTCAGCGGTTATGCCGTCTCGCAGGTACTGGACCAGTTGCCCAACATGCTGACCGTTGACGACCAGCAGGAAGCGCACCTGCGCTATGTGCTCAAGCAACTGGAACAGCACAGCACCTGGGAAGGCGAAGTCTGGCTCAAGCGCCGCAACGGCGAACACTACCCGGCCTGGGTCGGCATCACGGCGGTGCTCGACGACGAAGGCGACCTGGCCAGCTATGTGTGTTTCTTCAGCGATATCAGCGAACGCAAGGCCAGCGAGCAGCGCATCCATCGCCTGGCCTACTACGACGCCCTGACCCACCTGCCCAACCGCACGCTGTTCCAGGACCGCCTGCACACTGCGCTGCAATCGGCCGAGCGGCAGAAGAGCTGGGTAGTGCTGATGTTCCTCGACTTGGACCGCTTCAAGCCGATCAATGACTCACTTGGCCATGCGGCCGGTGACCGGATGCTCAAGGAAATGGCCACGCGCCTGCTCGGCTGTGTCGCCGACGACGACACCGTGGCGCGCATGGGCGGCGACGAATTCACCCTGCTGCTGCAACCGCGTGCCAGCCGCGAAATGGCACTGAACCGGGCGATCACGGTGGCCGAGCAGATCCTTGCGAGCCTGGTCCGGCCATTCGTGCTCGAAGGCCGCGAGTTTTTTGTCACCGCCAGTATCGGCATCGCCCTGAGCCCCCAGGATGGCAATGAACTCAGCCAATTGATGAAGAACGCCGACACGGCCATGTATCACGCCAAGGAACGCGGCAAGAACAACTTCCAGTTCTACCAGGCCGACATGAACGCCAGCGCCCTGGAGCGCCTGGAACTGGAAAGCGACCTGCGCCATGCCTTGGAGCAAAATGAGTTCGTGTTGTATTACCAACCGCAATTCAGCGGCGACGGCAAACGCTTGACCGGTGCCGAAGCCCTGCTGCGCTGGCGCCATCCACGACGCGGTTTGGTGCCGCCGGGGGATTTCATCCCGGTGCTCGAAGAACTCGGGCTGGTGGTGGACGTCGGCGACTGGGTCATCAGCGAAGCCTGTCGACAACTCAGGACCTGGCACCAGACCAAGGTCCGGGTGCCGAAGGTCTCGGTCAATATTTCCGCCCGGCAATTCTCGGACGGCCAGTTGGGCACGCGCATCGCCAATATCCTGCGCAGCACCGGGCTGCCGCCGGCATGCCTGGAGCTTGAACTGACGGAAAGTATCCTGATGCGCGAGGTCAGCGAAGCGATGCAGATCCTCGCCGGTTTGAAGAACCTGGGCTTGAGCATTGCCGTCGATGACTTCGGCACCGGTTATTCATCGCTCAACTACCTCAAGCAATTTCCCATCGACGTCTTGAAGATCGACCGCACCTTCGTCGACGGCCTACCGTCCGGCGAGCAGGACGCGCAGATCGCCCGAGCGATCATCGCCATGGCCCACAGCCTCAACCTGGCGGTGATCGCCGAGGGCGTCGAGACCCACGAGCAACTGGACTTCCTGCGCGAACATGGCTGCGACGAAGTCCAGGGCTACCTGTTTGGCCGGCCGATGCCGGCGAATCGGTTTGAAGCGCAGTTCAGCAATGATGCGTTGTTCATGCTCGACTGAAATTCCGAGGCGCCTGGGCTTGCTTGCGATGAAGCCGGCCTGGACACCGCTGAATGGCGCATGAACCCCATTCGTCCAAGACATGACGCCCTTTCATATGCCTTCCAAAACCGGTTGAGGTAGAATGCCCCCCTTTTCTGCCCCGATCCTTGAGGACCGCCATGTTCAGCCGTGATTTGACTATTGCCAAGTACGACGCCGATCTCTTTGCCGCCATGGAGCAAGAAGCTCAGCGCCAGGAAGAGCACATTGAGCTGATCGCTTCGGAAAACTACACCAGCCCCGCGGTGATGGAAGCTCAAGGCTCGGTACTGACCAACAAATACGCCGAAGGCTACCCGGGCAAGCGCTACTACGGTGGTTGCGAATATGTCGACGTGGTCGAGCAATTGGCCATCGACCGTGCCAAGCAACTGTTCGGCGCCGATTACGCGAACGTCCAGCCACACGCAGGTTCCCAAGCCAACGCCGCCGTGTACCTGGCGCTGCTGTCGGCCGGTGACACCATCCTGGGCATGAGCCTGGCCCACGGCGGTCACCTGACCCACGGCGCCAGCGTTTCTTCCTCCGGCAAGCTGTACAACGCCGTCCAGTACGGTATCGACGGCAACGGCCTGATCGACTACGACGAAGTCGAGCGCCTGGCCCTCGAGCACAAGCCAAAAATGATCGTCGCCGGCTTCTCCGCCTACTCCCAAGTCCTCGACTTCCCGCGTTTCCGCGAAATCGCCGACAAGGTCGGTGCCTACCTGTTCGTCGACATGGCACACGTGGCCGGCCTGGTTGCCGCTGGCGTCTACCCGAACCCGGTGCCGTTCGCCGACGTGGTCACCACGACCACCCACAAGACCTTGCGCGGTCCACGCGGCGGCCTGATCCTGGCGCGCGCCAACGCCGACATCGAGAAGAAGCTGAACTCCGCCGTGTTCCCAGGCGCCCAAGGTGGCCCGCTGGAACACGTGATCGCAGCCAAGGCGATCTGCTTCAAGGAAGCCCTGCAACCTGAGTTCAAGGCGTACCAGCAACAAGTGGTGAAGAACGCCAAGGCCATGGCCGGCGTGTTCATCGAGCGCGGCTTCGACGTGGTGTCCGGCGGTACTGAAAACCACCTGTTCCTGCTCTCGCTGATCAAGCAGGAAATCTCCGGCAAAGACGCCGACGCTGCGCTGGGCAAAGCGTTCATCACCGTCAACAAGAACTCGGTGCCCAACGATCCACGCTCCCCGTTCGTCACCTCGGGCCTGCGCTTCGGCACCCCGGCCGTGACCACTCGTGGCTTCAAGGAAGCCGAGTGCAAGGAACTGGCCGGCTGGATCTGCGACATCCTGGCGGACCTGAACAACGAAGCGGTGATCGACGCCGTGCGTGAGAAGGTCAAGGCTATTTGCAAGAAGCTGCCGGTCTATGGCGCTTAATTAAGATTGCAATAAAAACGAGCCCGCATCGAAAGATGCGGGCTTTTTTATGCCTGTTATTCAAGGAAACATCTTCTCAATCTAAAACCAGACAGTCAGGAAAGACTTAACGACTGGCAATACATACATCCCCGCGAACGAAAGAAAACCCATTAACCTTCGATTCCCATTACACCAGCCAGAAAGGACTCGACGGCCAATGGACAATAAATCTTTCGAAGCAACGCTCAGCATGCTTGATGCTGAAGTCAACTTCCTTGAACTACTGCATGGCCAACCGACCATGGTTACCGTGACCGCGTTCAGCGGAGGTTTCTACAGCGGCAGGCGGCAAACCCGCGATCATTCCAATCTGCTTGGCATGAAGCCAAAAGTACCAGGCGTCGTCACCGCGCCTCTGATGCTACAGTTTCGCCCCGCCGTGGGTGGCTATAAGCTGGTCATCAAAAACACTGGCAAGCACTACGACAAGCTCATCAGGAAAAGCTGGCTGGAGACTCTAGGAGTCGATGGTCCAAAGCTCGGCAGTCCAACAGTGCTTACACTCCTGGATCATCAAAACCGAACGCTTACGCGGGAAAACAATACCGCCGCCCATTCGCCTGTCTCGCTGATGACACAAAACAATAAATACATAGGCGGATTAAAGGTGCGCGGCTCGCCTTATCTTTACCTCGCCGAGACAGAAGAAAAATCCAAGATAACTTTTCTCCTGAGCCTACTTTGACGACGCTGCACAGCGGCGACGTGTTTCCAGCCAGCCGCTGTTACCGGGACAAGCCTTTGAGGGTCTTCGGTCAACGTAACGCGGCCTCGAAACCTGCGCGGATTTTCTCTTCGGGTAGTTCATCGGCGATAAACACGATCACGCTTTCACGGGTTTCGCCTGGGGCCCATTCGGTGTCCCAATCGAAGCCGTACAACTTGAGCACGCCCTGGAACACCAATCGGCGGGACTCGCCCGCAATATTCAGCACCCCCTTGTAGCGCAGCAACTGCTTGCCGTGCTCTTCGAGCAGTTGGTTCATGAATTCGCTGAGCTTGTCGATGTCCAGCGGCTTGTCGGTGCGCAGGACCAGGCTGCTGATGCGATCGCCCGTGGTTGCCTTGCCAACCGGACGAAGGCTGAGCCCGGCGCCCAGATCCGCATTGAGATTGAATCCACGGATATCCAGCAATTCGGCCAGGTCGATCTTGCCGTGTTCGACCACTCGGATCGGTGCCCGCCGGTTGATGCGCATCAAGCGTTCGCCAAGGGCCTCGACGTGCGCCGCGTCGACCAGGTCTGTCTTGCTGAGCAGTAAGCGATCGGCAAATCCGACCTGGGCCTGGGCAATGGCCTGGGTCAGGTGGGTGTCGGCGTGGGCGGCATCTACCAGGGTCAGAATGCCATCGAGTATGTAGCGCTCACGCAGGTCTTCGTCGATGAAAAACGTCTGTGCTACCGGTGCCGGATCGGCGAGGCCGGTGCACTCGATCACCAAACGGTCGAAATGGATTTCGCCGCTGTCCAGCCGTTCGAGCAACAGGTACAGGGCCTTGGTCAGGTCGGTGTGGATCGTGCAGCAAACGCAGCCGTTGGCCAGGGTCATGACCTGCACCGGCTCTTCGCCCAGCAACTGGGTATCGATACCGGCATCGCTGAATTCGTTCTCGATCACGGCAATTCTCAGTCCGTGCTCGGCCTTGAGCAGATGACGCAGCAACGTGGTCTTGCCCGCGCCGAGGAAGCCGCTGAGGATCGTGACCGGGATGGGAGAGGACAAACTGGATCTCCTGCTTCGAAATTAAAGAAAAGCACAAACCAATGTGGGAGCGAGCCGGCTCGCGAAGACGGATGTCAGCCGCATCAATGGCGACTGACCCACCGCTTTCGCGAGCAAGCCCGCTCCCACATGGGGTTTAGCTCAATTCAACAACACTTGGGCCCACCCTTGCCGCCGTAGCGGGCCTCCTGGCGTTCT
>NZ_JQGJ02000018.1 GCF_000802155.2 Pseudomonas frederiksbergensis | reverse complement strand
CTTGACCCTGATGAACCGCTACATCAGCGGTGACAACGTGCACACCGCCACCGTCGATGATGGCAAGGAATGGGGTCGCGAGAGTGAGCTGGCCTACACCGTGCAGAGCGGTGTGCTGAAGAGCCTGAATGTGAAGTGGCGTAACTCGACGATGCGTCGGGATTTCAGCACCAATGAGTTCGATGAGAACCGATTGATCGTCAGCTATCCAATCAGTTTGCTGTAAAGCTGACGTGGTGGGCCAGTCGGCATTGATGTTGGCTTATCTATCGCTATCGCGAGCTTGCTCGCGATGACTTTGGCACATCCAATATCATCGCTAACTGGCACACCGCTTTCGCGAGCAGGCTCGCACACAGGGATCGGGGAAATGTCTTAATCCCGCGATTCGACGCCCAGTTCATCCCAGACCGACTCGGCCAGATGGAAAGTGGCATTGGCCGCCGGAATGCCGCAATAAATGGCGCTCTGCATGATCACTTCCTTGATCTCGCTACGGCTCACGCCATTGTTGGCGGCGGCGCGCAGGTGCAGCTTGAGTTCTTCGTTGCGGTTCATGCCGATCAACATGGCGATGGTGATCAGGCTGCGGGTATGGCGCGGCAGGCCCGGGCGGGTCCAGATGTCGCCCCAGGCATGGCGGGTGATCATCTCCTGGAATTCACTGTTGAATTCGGTCAGGGCATTGAGGCTGCGATCGACATGGGCATCGCCCAGCACGGCGCGGCGCACTTGCATGCCTTCGTCGTAACGTTGTTTCTCGTCCACAAAAAACTCCTCAGGCACGGCCAGAATCAAGCAGGAAATCCAGCACCCGCGCGCTGAAAGCAGCGCCAGCCTGGACGTTGGACAGGTGCGCGGCATGGAACTCGGCGTATTCGGCGCCACTGACGCGCGCTTGGATAAAGTGCCCGCCCGACGGCGGCGTCACCGCATCTTCGGTGCCTGCCACGACCAACAACGGCACGCGGATCGACGACAGTTGCTCGCGCAAATCGGCATCACGCACCGCCGCGCAGTTGGCCGCATAACCCTGGGGCGAGGTCGCAGCCAGCATGTCGGTGATTTTCTTTACCGCCGCGGGATGCGCCTGGGCGAAGTCCGGCGTAAACCAGCGGCCAATCGAGGCGTCACGCAGCGCCACCATCGCCG
The DNA here is from genome assembly GCF_000802155.2 of Pseudomonas frederiksbergensis. Lineage (GTDB taxonomy): Bacteria > Pseudomonadota > Gammaproteobacteria > Pseudomonadales > Pseudomonadaceae > Aquipseudomonas > Aquipseudomonas frederiksbergensis_A. The sequence goes on along the minus strand of NZ_JQGJ02000018.1, from coordinate 103,620 downwards.
CTTGGCCGTCGCGCAGCACGGTTTCGATGCGCGGGTTCCACACCGATGGGTCGCCGATCTTGGCTGCGGTGTTGCAGATCACCAGTTTGAGCAGCCGCTCGCCGGCGTTGATTCCCAGCCATTGACCGATCAACCCGCCCATGGACAAGCCACAGAAATGCACCTTGTCGATATTCAACTGATCAAGCATCGCCAGCACATCGCGACCCAGTTGTTCGATGCTGTAGGGGCCTTCGGTCACCAGCGACTGGCCATGACCTCGCGTGTCGAAACGCAGCACACGAAAGTGTTCACTGAAGGCCGGGATCTGCTCGTCCCACATATGCAGGTCGGTGCCCAGGGAGTTGGAGAGCACCAGCACTGGTGCATCTTCCGGCCCGTCCAATCGGTAGTTCAGATCGCCCTCGGCGAGTTTGACGAATCCCACAACAATCTCCTTTCAGGCGTTCAAGGCAAGGTGTTCGGCCACGGCCCGGGCGACCCAGGTCCGGGCTTGTCCCAGGTAATGGGCCGGGTCGAGCAGGCGGTCCAGCTCGGTCGCGGATAACTGTGCGGTGACTTGCGGTTCATCGCCGAGCACAGCGCGCAGATGCCGCTGTTCGGCCACGGCGCGCTTGCAGCATTGTTCAAGCAGATGATGCGCGGTATCACGCCCCACACGCTGGGCCAGGACGATGCTCACCGCTTCAGCCAGCACCAGCCCTTGGGTCAGTTCCAGGTTGCGGGCCATGCGAACGGCATCCACCTCCAGCCCGTCGGCCAGCAGGCGCGCCTGTTGCAGCGCGCCCGATACCAGGCAGCAGATCTCTGGCAGGGTTTCCCATTCGGCGTGCCACAGGCCCAGGCTGCGCTCGTGTTCCTGGGGCATGGCGCTGAACAGCGTCGACAGCAGGCCAGGCACCCGTGTTGCCGCGCCGATCAGCACGGCAGCTCCCACGGGGTTGCGCTTGTGGGGCATGGTGGACGAACCGCCCTTGCCCGCCGCAGAGGGTTCGAACGCTTCGCCGGCCTCGGTCTGCATCAACAAACTCATATCGCGCCCCAGCTTGCCCAGGCTGCCGGCGATCAGGCCCAGCACCGCACCGAACTCCACCAGGCGATCGCGCTGGGTGTGCCACGGCTGTTCCGGCAGGTCCAATTGCAGCTCGGCAGCCAGCGCCTCGGCGACCGGCAGAGCATGTTCACCCAAGGCAGCGAGCGTCCCGGACGCGCCGCCGAATTGCAGCACCAGCAAGCGCGGCTTGAGTTCGCGCAAGCGTTGGCGACTGCGGGTGATTGCCCCCAGCCAACCGGCGATCTTCATGCCCAGGGTCACCGGCGTGGCGTGTTGCAGCCAGGTGCGTCCGGCCAGCGGCGTCGCGGCATAACGTTCGGCTTGTCGGGCCAGGGTGATCGCCAGTTGCGCCAACTCATACTCGATCAGGCCCAACGCCTGGCGCAGTTGCAGCACCAGCCCGCTGTCCATTACATCCTGGCTGGTGGCGCCCAAATGCACGTAACGCTCAGCTTCGGCGCTGTCGGTGGCGATGCGCTTGCCCAACGCCTTGACCAGCGGGATCGCCGAATTGCCGGCGCTGGCAATCGCTTCGCTCAACGCCGAAAAATCGTACAGCTGGGCACGACAGGCGTTCTCGATCGGCGCCACGGCGTCCTGGGGTATCAACCCCACTCGCGCTTGTGCCCGGGCCAATGCAGCCTCGACATCCAGCATGGCTTGCACCCGCCCCGCATCGCAGAACACTTCGCGCATGTCGCGGGCGGTGAAGTAGGCATCGAACAGCTGATTGCCCGGTCGTTCGCTCATAAACAATCCTTGGGTGCGCCGGCCTCACGGCCGGCGCGGTTGGGTCAAAGGTCGTGGTGCAAATACGCCGGTTGCTTGGGCAGGCGCAGGCTGAACAGAAACGCCACCACCATCATCACCGTGACATACCAGTAAAAGGCGTTTTCCATGCCCTGGGCCTTCAGGCTCAAGGCGACGTATTCGGCCGATCCGCCAAAAATCGCATTCGCCACCGCGTAGGCCAACCCTACTCCCAGCGCGCGCACTTCAGGTGGAAACATTTCGGCTTTCACCAAGCCGCTGATGGAGGTGTAGAAACTGACGATCGCCAGCGCCAGCGTGATCAGGACGAATGCCAGGAACGGGCTGCTGATGCTTTTGAGCGTCAGCAGGATCGGCACCGTGCACAGCGCGCCCAGGCCACCGAACCAGAGCATCGAATTACGCCGGCCGATCTTGTCCGCCAGCATGCCGAACAGCGGCTGCATGCACATATAGAGGAACAGCGCGCCGGTCATGATGTAGCTGGCGGTCTTGGCGTGCAGGCCGGCGGTGTTCACCAGGTATTTCTGCATATAAGTGGTGAAGGTGTAGAAAATCAGCGAACCGCCGGCGGTGTAGCCCAGTACGGTGATGAACGCCGCCTTGTGGTCGCGAAACAACGCCGCGATGCTGCCGGCGTCCTTGTTTTCGCGCATTTCCTTGCTGCTGGTTTCTTTCAGCGAGCGGCGCAGGAACAGGGAAATCAACGCCGCCACGGCGCCGACCACGAACGGGATCCGCCAGCCGTAGGCACGCAATTCGTCTTCGTTGAGAAACTGTTGCAGGATCACCACCAGCGACACCGCCAGCAGTTGGCCGCCAATCAACGTCACGTACTGGAACGAGGCAAAGAAGCCGCGCTGGCCTTTCAGTGCGACTTCGCTCATGTAGGTGGCGGTGGTGCCGTACTCGCCGCCCACCGACAGGCCTTGCAGCAAACGAGCGAACAACAACAGCACCGGCGCCCAGACGCCGATGTCGTTGTAGGTGGGCAGGCAGGCGATGAGCAACGAGCCGAAGCACATCATCAGCACTGAGATCATCATCGAATTCTTGCGCCCGTGACGGTCCGCCACCCGGCCAAAAATCCAGCCACCGATGGGCCGCATCAGGAACCCGGCGGCGAACACACCTGCGGTGTTGACCAGTTGCACGGTGGGGTTGTCCGACGGGAAGAACGCCGGCGCGAAATAGATCGCGCAGAATGCATAGACATAGAAGTCGAACCATTCGACCAGGTTGCCGGATGAGGCACCGACGATGGCGAAGATGCGTTTGCTGCGCTCCTCACCGGTGTAGTGGCTGATTGGGGTGGTCATAGGCTATTCACTCGTTGGGGACTGACGACGTCTAGACACACTTCGTAACAGTCCCGTTCCACAAACAGGCTTTCAAGCACCGCGCCGCCATCGCGAGCAAGCGCGCTCTCAGAGCGGTGCGCCCTCGCCACGGGTTTCAATCAGTAATCGAAGAACACCGTCTCGGCATCCGTGCCCTGCAGGATCACATTCCACTGATACATCCCCGACGCATCCGGCTTGGCGATGATGGTGCCGCGACGCTCCTCGGGCACGCAGGCCAGCAGCGGGTCAGCTTCGTTGGCCTGTTCACCGTCAAAGTAGATCCGCGTCAGCAAGTGCTTGACCAACCCGCGAGCGAACACCAGCACCACAAGATGCGGCGCCTGGGTCGTACCGCCCAACCCCGGCACAGTGCCCGGCTTGATGGTGGTGAAGCGGAAGCGCCCTTCGGCATCCACCGGCACCCGGCCGAAACCTTCGAAGTGCGGGTCCAGGGGTTTGTCCTGGTCATCTTCCGGATGGGCGTATTTGCCGGCGGCGTTGGCCTGCCAGACTTCCAGCATCGCGTCGTTGACGAATTGGCCATTGCCATCGACCACCTGCCCGGTGATCGCCACGCGCTGGCCGAGGGTCTGGGCGTCGGTCAGGTCTTCACGGTTCAGCCACGTCAGGCCGATGTGGTAGTAAGGCCCGACGGTATGGGATGTAGTGGCGTTGAGCGTCATCTTATTTCTCCATCGGCGTGGCATCGCGGCCGCGCAAGACGATGTCCCAGCGATAACCGAGGGCGTAGTGAGGGACGGTTTTTTCCAGGTCGAAACGGGCGATCAGGCGTTCCTTGGCACGGGTGTCCGGCACGCAGTTGTAGATCGGGTCGTATTCCAGCAACGGGTCGCCCGGGAAATACATCTGCGTCACCAGGCGCGTCAGGATACTCGGCCCGAACAGTGAAAAATGGATATGGGCCGGGCGCCAGGCGTTGTGGTGGTTGCCCCACGGATAGGCGCCGGGCTTGATGGTCTGGAACTGATACCAGCCATCGGCGTCGGTGACGGTGCGACCAGTGCCGGTGAAGTTCGGGTCCAGCGGCGCGTCATGGTTGTCGCGGTCATGGTTATAGCGACCGGCGGCGTTGGCCTGCCAGATCTCCACGAGGATGCCCGGCACCGGCTGGCCATGCTCATCCAGCACGCGTCCGTGGATGATGATCCGCTCGCCGAGCGGCTCACCGGCATGCTGGGCGGTCAGGTCGTGGTCCTTTTCCTTCAGGCGATCAGCACCTACGGTCGGGCCGGTAATTTCCGACAGCGAATGGGGCAAATACACCAGCGGCTTCGACGGCGAGCGCAGGTTGGTGGACTGGTAGGACGGGTGCAGGTACTCCGGCTGAGTGCCCGCTTGCGGGCGACGGTAACCAGGCTTGTCAGTCATGAAGCATTCCTCGGTTCTTATTAGTAGAGCGACCGTCAGACGCGTTCGATCGCCAGCGCCAGACCTTGGCCGACGCCGACGCACATGGTCGCCAGGCCTTTCTTGCCGCCCGTTTTTTCCAATTGATGCAGCGCCGTCATCACCAACCGCGCCCCGCTCATGCCCAGGGGATGGCCGAGGGCGATGGCGCCGCCGTTCGGGTTGACCTGCGGCGCATCGTCGGCCAGCCCCAGGTCCCGCAGCACCGCAAGACCCTGGCTGGCAAACGCTTCATTGAGCTCGATCACATCAAAATCCGCCACCGCGAGGCCCAGACGTTCCGTGAGCTTGCGCACCGCCGGCACCGGGCCGATGCCCATCACCCGTGGCGCAACGCCGGCGCTGGCCATGCCCAGCACTTTGCCGCGCGGCGTCAGGCCATGTTTTTTCACCGCTTCGGCCGATGCCAGGATCAGTGCCGCCGCGCCATCGTTGACTCCCGAAGCGTTGCCGGCGGTGACAGTCTTGTCAGCGCCATTGACCGGCTTGAGTTTGCTCAAGGTCTCCAGGGTAGTGTCCGCACGGGGATGCTCGTCCTGCTCGACCACGGTTTCGCCTTTTTTATGGGCGATGCGCACCGGCACTATTTCCTCGGCGAAAAAACCGCATGTCTGGGCCGCTGCCGCCCGTTGCTGGCTGCGCACGGCGAAAGCATCCTGATCGGCGCGGGAGACTGTGTAATCGTCAGCCACGTTATCCGCTGTCTGCGGCATCGCTTCCACGCCGTACTGGGCTTTCATCAATGGGTTGATGAAGCGCCAGCCGATGGTCGTGTCTTCCAGCTTCATGTTGCGGGAAAACGCCGCGTCGGCCTTGCCCATCACGAACGGCGCGCGGGACATCGATTCAACACCGCCGGCGATGGCCAGTTCCATCTCGCCGCAGGCAATGGCGCGGAACGCGGTGCCGATGGCGTCCATGCCCGAGGCGCAGAGGCGATTGACGGTCACGCCGGGAATGCTTTCCGGCAGGCCCGCCAACAGCAGCGCCATGCGCGCCACGTTGCGGTTGTCCTCGCCGGCCTGGTTGGCGCAGCCGAGAAACACCTCGTCCACTGCGTTCCAATCTACCGATGGGTTGCGCTCCATCAGTGCCTTGATCGGCACCGCCGCCAAGTCATCGGCACGCACGGCGGCCAAACCGCCACCAAACCGGCCGATGGGGGTTCGAATCGCATCACAGATATAAACGTCGCGCATCAGGCTTCTCCCGGTGTCTGGCCATGGGCCGACGCGGTACGGGCTTCGAGGTCGCGCAATGCGCGCAGCTCCACTTCGGTCGGCTCGGCGGTAGTCTGCACCTGATCGGCGAAACGGATCGCCCACCCGGTGGCCGCAATGACTTGCTCGCGGGTGACGCCGGGATGCAGGGAGGTGACCACGAATTCATGGCTGCCGGCCTCCGGCTCCATGATGCACAAGTCAGTGATGATCCCTACCGGGCCGGCGCCCGGCAGGCCCAAACGCTTGCGCGAATCGCCGCCTTCGCCGTGACCGACCGAGGTGATGAAGTCCAGCTTGTCGACAAACGAACGCGCCGACTGCTTGAGGATGATCAGCACGCTCTTGGCGGAACCGGCGATCTCCGGCGCGCCACCGGCACCCGGCAAGCGCACTTTCGGTTGATGGTAGTCGCCCACCACCGTGGTGTTGATGTTACCGAAACGGTCGACCTGGGCCGCGCCGAGGAAACCGACGTCGATACGTCCGCCCTGCAACCAGTAGCGAAAAATCTCACCGGTCGGGACGACGGTGTCGGCGGTTTCAGCCAGTTCACCGTCGCCGATGGACAGCGGCAATACGCTGGGCTTGGCACCGATCGGGCCGGATTCGTAGATGAGGACTACATCGGGTGACGAAGTCAGCCGCGCCAGGTTGGCCGCTTTCGACGGCAGGCCGATGCCGACGAAGCACACGGCATTGTTCTTCAAGCGCCGCGCCGCGGCGACGGTCATCATTTCGTTGGTGGAGTAGCTCATGGTTTCACCTGCGAAGCGGCTGCCAATCGGGCCTGGAATTCACTGAAGTCCCGGGTGCCATGGATGTATTCGTTGATCCATGCGGTAAAGGTCTCACGGTCCCGGGCGATCGGATCCCACGCCTGGTAGAAACGGTTGTCACGTTCGGTGTAACCGTGGGCGTAGGACGGATGAGCACCGCCGGGGACGTGGCACACGGCGCTCAATGCCCAGGTCGGCAGCACGCAGGCGTTCATCGGCGCGTTCAGGTCGTCGACGATTTCCTCCACGGTGACGATGCAACGCTTGGCAGCCAGGGCGGCTTCTTTCTGCACGCCGAGGATGCCCCACAACAGCACGTTGCCCCTGCGGTCGGCTTTCTGCGCGTGAATCACCGTAACGTCCGGACGCACCGAAGGCACGGCGGCCAGGACTTCACCAGTGAAGGGACAGGTCACGCTCTTGATCAGCGGGTTGACCTTCGGCAGGTCGGAACCGGCGTAGGCTCGCAGCACCGCGAACGGTAGGCCGGAGGCGCCGGCGACGTAGGCATTGGCCAGGTCGGCGTGGCTGTGCTCCTCGATTTCCAGTGAGTGCGGCCATTGTTTTTCCACCGCGTCACGCAACCGGTGCAACGAGCCCACGCCAGGGTTGCCCCCCCAGGAAAAAATCAGCTTGCGAGCACAACCGGCGCCGATCAATTGGTCATAGATCAGGTCGGGCGTCATGCGGACCAGGGTCAGTTCTTTTTTGCCCTGACGAATGATTTCATGACCCGCCGCTGTCGGGATCAAGTGGGTGAAGCCTTCGAGCGCGACGGTATCGCCGTCGTTGACGAATTGCTTCACCGCGTCGTGCAGCGAAAGGATTTCAGCCATGGGGCAGGCTCCCGTTTTCCAGTAGACCGACATGAAGAAGCAGCGCGAGATCAAGCGCCGGAGTGGCTGAAGATTAAGCTTCGGGAAGACGGCAAAACAATCCGATAATCGACACAGTGTGCGTTTATCGAACAGATTGTTGTTTGGCTATCGATTTGCCCTGCCATCGAAAACACGCGGGACCTGTGGCGAGGGAGCTTGCTCCCTCGCCACAGGTGAGGACTCAGGCTCAGAAAATCTCAGGTCGCATCCGCATGGCTGACCATGCCCTTGATCACCACCGCCGTGGTCGCCAGGGCTGCGGGGATGACCAACGCGGTCAGGACCTGTTCAAAGTTCCACCCCAGCCCCAGCAGCGTGGCGCCCATCCAGGCGCCCAGGATAGCGCCGAACCGGCCGATGCCCAGCATCCACGAAACACCGGTGGCCCGGCCCTGGGTCGGGTAGAAACGCGCCGCGAGGGACGGCATCGCCGACTGGGCGCCGTTGACACACATCCCGGCCACCAGCACCAAGGTCGCTAGCAGAGTGATATTGCCCAGGCTCTGCCCTACCGCGTAGGCAAATATCCCGGCCATCAGGTAGAAAATACCGATGACCTTGTGCGGATTGAACCGGTCCATCGCCCAGCCCACGCCAACGGCGCTAAGCACCCCACCGAACTGGAACAGCGCGCCGATGAACGCCGCCTGCTCCATGCTCGCGCCACTGTCGCGCATCAGGGTCGGCAACCAGCTGGTCAGAAGATAAACAATTACCAGGCCCATGAAATAGGTGAGCCACAGCAACAACGTCCCCGCGCTGTACGTGCCCGAGAAAATCACCGCCAACACATTGCGCGCCTTAACGGTTTTCTGTTCCGGCACGCTGAAGCTGGACGCCTGAGCGATGGTCGGCGGGTCAATCGGCGCCAGGGTCTTGCGTACTTTGTCCGTGCCACGGTTACGCACCACCAGGTAACGCGCCGACTCCGGCAACCAGAACAACAGCACGACCGCGAGCATCAATGGCAGGACGCCGCCAATCAGCAGCAGGCTGTGCCAGCCGAATGCAGGGATCAACTTGGCCGAGATGAAACCGCCACCGGCCATGCCAAGGTTGAAGCCGCAGAACATGCTCGTGACCAGCAGTGACTTCTTGCGCTCCGGCGTGTACTCGGAAAGCAGCGTCGTAGCGTTCGGCATGCCAGCGCCCAGGCCCAGGCCCGTCAGGAAACGCAACACCAGTAATTGGTCGACATTGGTGCTGTAGGCCGAGGCCAGGCTGAACGCGCCAAACAGGACGACGGCCCCGACCAGCACGACTTTGCGCCCAAAGCGATCGGCCAACGGGCCGGAACCCAACGCGCCGAAGACCATGCCGATCAACGCGGCACTCATCACCGGCCCAAGGCTGGCCCGGTCGATGCCCCAATCCTGGGACAGGGCCGGCGCGATGAAGCCCATTGCCGCGGTATCGAGGCCGTCGAGGAAAACAATCAGGAAACAGAGAATGACCACGCGCCATTGATAACGCGAGATCGGTTGAGCATTGATGAAGGACTGCACATCGAGGCAAGTGCCTACGGAAGTCTGGGGCTGGTTCATTTTATTTTTATTCCACGCAAGAAACGCCAGATGACGCTGCGCGACATTAATGAGGCCGGGCGAATACCGTCAATTCGCCACAGCCGAGTGTGTGCGTTTATCGAACAGGTTAAGAGAACAGCTGCGCGCTCAAATCGCGGCTGGCCCCCAGCAGGCCCGGCAGGAAGCGTTGCTCCAACTCATTGCGGCTGACACGCCCGGCATGGGTGCTGACGTTCAGCGCCGCGACCACTTGGCCCGACGCGTCATAGACCGGCACGGCAATCGAGCGAAGGCCCTGTTCCAATTCCTGATCGACGATGCACCAGCCTTGTTGACGAACCTGCTGCAAACATTCAAGGAGCGCCTCGGGTGTATGCAGGGTCCGGCTGGTCTTGGCTTGCAGATCGGCATGGTCGAGGTAATCGCGCAGGGAAGCGTCATCCAAAGCCGCCAACAGGATCCTGCCCATGGACGTGCAGTAGGCCGGCAGCCGGCCGCCGACGGACAAGTCCACGGAAATCAATCGCTGGGTCGTCGCCGACCGGGCGATGTAGAGAATATCGTCGCCTTCGAGCGTGGCCATGTTGCAGGCCTCATGCAACTGTTCGCTCATGCGATCCAGATAGGGCTGGGCGGACACGGCCAACGGCGTCGACGACAGATAGGCATGGCCCAGGGTCAGGACTTTGGGCAGCAATGAATAGGTACGTCCATCCGTGGTCGCATAACCGAGCTTGATCAAGGTGTGCAGGCAACGGCGGACAGCCGCGCGGGGAATTTCCGTGCGATGGCTGATTTGAGCGATGGTCAGGTGCCGCTTGCGCTCTTGGAAAGCCTGGACCACGGCCAGCCCACGGGCGAGTGAGGTCATGAAATCCGGATCGCCCGTCATGGCCTGGATCCGCTTGGCCGGCGAGGCGACAATCGGCGGCGCTACTGACGTGAAGGCGTTGCGCAATTGGTCATTCATGTCCGGTCCTCGGGAGATTGACGGCTATTACAAGCGGCTGCCCGGCCCAGAGGCAAGGACTTGGCCACCAAGACCGTTCGATTATCGAACCGGCGACCGATAATCGCAATTCGCGCGAACGACCCAGCGCCTTTCGATACCGTGCCAATGCGCTCGCTCAGCTGAGAATAAAACAGCCTGGCGATTGAATTGGCAAACGCACGCCCATTATTGAACTTGTGGCACGTCTCGGAACTCTGTTGACACAACTAGTACAAACAAACATTGGTTCACACAAGGCGACGGTTGTTTTAACTTTTACCGATAGTGTTATTCAGATGGACCGCTATAATGCGCTCAGTGACGGTGCGGCCATTCGGCCTGTCCTGTCCGCAGGCACTGCAGTTCTCTACTGTTGTGCCGGCAGCCGGTGCGTGAAGCACCCATGACCGCTTCCCCTGTATCGGCAATATCCCGAAGTCCTGATGCTACGTCAGCTGTCAGCTCTGGTGCCGTGGCCGTCTGCATGACCGCATGCAGTGCGTATCACCAGATTAATTTCAATTCATTAGGTAATACTGTGACGAAAGACGAACTGCGCGCGGAACTTGAGCGCCAGGAACAACGTTACAAGGAAGTCTACGGCGGGGAGATCACCACCTACGCCGCGCAGCCCGAGCCGGAACGCAAACCTTGGCGTAAACGCGCCACCGTTCAGGACCAGGCTTTCAGCCAGGAACTTCAAAAGATGGAGAAGGAACTCAAGACCGAAGAAGGATGACCTCGCGCACTTGATGTTCTTGCCGACCGTGTCCGGTCGCCACCCAGGCCGGATTCGCAAAGGAATGCCCGCCAAAAGCGGGCCACCTTTACTGCCCAGCCATCGGTCGGGGAACTGGAAAGATCGCTCCTCCCTTCAGTTTTTTTCCCCCTGCTGGTCCCAACCGAGGCGAACCCGGCAACAGGGCTTTTGGCCTTGTAAACAAAGGCTTGCGCCTCCCAAACGGACCCCGCACGGGACAGGCCCGGCCCCGGTCGCTTAGCAGAAGATTGTTACCGATTAGCAGGCAATGCATCGATTAGTGAGGTTTTCTGGCATAATCGCGCCCCCTTATGACCGGGTCAGAAAACCTTCATGATCGATTTATTCAGCGGACTGGATGCTTGGGTGCTCGTGAGCCTCTTGCTCGCCCTGGCTTTTGTCCTCGCCTTCGAGTTCATCAACGGCTTTCATGACACCGCTAACGCGGTTGCCACTGTTATCTACACCAAAGCCATGCCGCCTCACTTGGCGGTGTTCTTTTCCGGTGTGTTCAATTTCCTCGGCGTGCTGCTGGGTGGCGTGGGGGTGGCGTATGCCATCGTTCACTTGCTGCCAGTGGAACTGCTGATCAACGTGAACACCGGACACGGGTTGGCCATGGTGTTCTCGCTGCTCGCGGCGGCCATCACCTGGAACCTGGGCACCTGGTACTTCGGTATCCCTGCGTCCAGCTCCCATACCCTGATCGGCTCGATCCTCGGCGTCGGCCTGGCCAACGCACTGATCAACGACATTGCGCTGCGCGATGGGGTGAATTGGCAGAAAGCGATCGATATCGGGGCTTCCCTGGTGTTCTCGCCCATGGCCGGCTTCCTGATCGCCGCCCTGGTGTTGATCAGTCTGAAATGGTGGCGCCCGCTGTCGAAGATGCACAAGACGCCGGAACAGCGCCGCAAGATCGACGACAAGAAACATCCGCCATTCTGGAATCGCCTGGTACTGGTGATCTCCGCCATGGCCGTCAGCTTCGTCCATGGCTCCAACGACGGCCAGAAAGGTATCGGCCTGATCATGCTGGTGTTGATCGGTATCGTGCCCGCACAGTTCGTTCTCGACCTGAACAGCACCACCTACCAGATCGAGCGGACTCGTGACGCGACCCTGCACTTGAGCCAGTTCTACAAGCGTAACAGTGAGTCCCTTGGCGAATTCCTCGCCTTGGGCAAGAGCGTCGAAGGCGACCTGCCGGAGAAATTCCGCTGCAACCCGCAACAGACCGAACCGACCATCAACGCGCTGCTCGACACGCTGAAAGGCGTTGCGGACTATCATTCGCTGCCGTCGGAAAGCCGTATCGAGGTGCGCCGCTACTTGCTCTGCCTGGATGACACGGCGAAGAAGGTCGGCAAGCTGCCAGGCTTGGCGGCGCGTGAGAAAGACGACCTGAACAAGCTGCGCAAGGACCTGACGGCGACTACCGAATACGCACCGTTCTGGGTAATCCTGGCGGTCGCGTTGGCACTGGGCCTTGGCACCATGGTCGGTTGGAAACGCGTGGTACTGACCATCGGCGAGAAGATCGGCAAGCAAGGCATGACCTACGCCCAAGGCATGTCGGCCCAGATCACCACCGCCTGCATGATTGGCGCGGCGAACATCTTCAGCCTGCCGGTTTCCACCACTCACGTATTGTCTTCCGGCGTGGCGGGCACCATGGTCGCCAACAAGAGCGGCCTGCAAGGCGGCACGGTCAAGACCATCCTCCTGGCCTGGGTGCTGACCTTGCCGGCGACAGTGGCGCTGTCGGCGGCGCTGTTCTGGCTGGCGTCCAAGGCCATCAGCGGCTGAGCCCTCGGCAGTAATTGAAAAAGGTGCGTTCCTTGCGGTTCGCACCTTTTTTTATGCCCGGACACCTGACTCCTGCGAGCACGCTCCCACAAATGGCTTTTGTGTGAAACAGGAAAGTCTGCCCAAAAAAAAGGGCGACCGAAGTCGCCCAAAATGCCTTGCGTGCTCGTTGTCGCTGGAAAGACCTACGGCTTCTTGCGCTTGTGTGCATCTTTCCAGATGAATAATCCAAAACCTGCGAAGAACACGAACATGAGGCCAACCGTCAACACACCGGCAAACACCACATTATCGAAAAACATGACTGGCCTCCTGGTCTTGCCCCTGTTTCGTTGGAGCCAAGTTAACCAATCAGGCCTGGATGAAAATTGACCGGCGTCAATAACGCTCGCGACGGAGCGAAAAGGAGGGGGAATAACTGATCTGCATCAATGAATCGAGGGGGGCTTAGCGCTTTTTCGGTTTGTTTTTCGGTTTTTTCTTTGGTTTGCCCAGCGGCATGGCCTGCTCGAAAGCCTGGCGAACTTCATTGAGGCGTTTTTCATTGAGGTCGTGAACGCGCTTGGCACGCTCAGCGCCCAGGTCAATCAGCTTGTTTTCTTGGCTCATGGTGTGTCGGCATCGTACGGTGAATTGCGAATGCGCCCATGATGCGGACTGTAGCCGGCCTTGACCAGCCCGACCGTCTCGGCAGGCCTGGATCAGATCTGGATATCGACCCACAGGCCTTGGCGCGCCTCTCCTTCCACCAGCGGTACGACCGGCACGGTGTTATCGGCGTTCAGCTCGGTGCCCGGCACCGCCAGGTGCTCCTCGGGATCTTCATCGGCTTCACGGCGGCGCCGTTCCCGGTCCTGCTGGCGACGCTGTTCCTCGCGCAGCAATAAAGCGGTTTCTTCAGGATCACGCTTTTGCAGGTCGATGGTGCTTTCGTTGGAGCTTTGCTGGACAGGGACCACGGGCGGAATATCCGGTCGCGGACGGATCGGATCCTGCTGCGCGGTAACGGGTACGGCGCTCAAAGGAAGCATGGGTGGCAACATAAAGGTCTCCTGTCTTCAGGTTGTCGGCTGTGGCGGGGCCAGCTTTAACCGCTGGTCCGAAAGTTGTGACCCGGTTGGCATTCCGCCCTGCCGGCCCACAAGCTTGTTTGATCGCGCAACCCGTTTAAGTTCCCTTGGCCAGGTTGACGGGGCAAGCCTGCATGAGGCCGGGATATGTGCGTAAATCCTTTGGTCTGGCGGCTCATTCCGTTAAGATAGCCGGCTTTTTCACGGCGGGAGTCAGGCAGCATGGCGCAGCAGTATCAACCGGGGCAACGCTGGATCAGTGACAGCGAAGCCGAGCTGGGTTTAGGCACCGTTCTGGCACAGGATGGCCGCTTGTTGACCGTGCTCTATCCGGCCACTGGCGACACTCGCCAGTACGCGCTACGGAATGCGCCCCTGACCCGCGTTCGGTTTTCGCCGGGCGACGTGATCACTCATTTCGAAGGCTGGAAAATGACCGTGCGCGAAGTCGACGATGTCGACGGATTGCTGGTCTACCACGGTCTGAATGGGCAGAACGAAGTCGTCACGCTGCCGGAAACCCAGCTGTCGAACTTTATCCAGTTCCGCCTGGCCAGCGACCGCCTGTTTGCCGGCCAGATCGACCCACTGGCCTGGTTCTCCCTGCGGTACCACACCCTGGAACATACCAGCCGCCAATTGCAGTCCCCGCTCTGGGGCCTGGGCGGCGTCCGCGCCCAACCCATTGCCCACCAACTGCACATCGCCCGCGAAGTGGCTGATCGCATTGCGCCACGCGTGCTGCTGGCGGACGAAGTGGGCCTGGGCAAGACCATCGAAGCCGGCCTGATCATCCACCGCCAGCTGCTTTCCGGGCGCGCCAGCCGCATCCTGATCCTGGTCCCGGAAAACCTCCAGCATCAATGGCTGGTGGAAATGCGCCGACGCTTCAATCTGCAGGTTGCGCTGTTCGACGAAGAACGTTTCATCGAAAGCGATGCCAGCAATCCATTCGAAGACACCCAACTGGCGCTGGTGGCGCTGGAGTGGCTGGTAGACGACGAGAAGGCCCAGGACGCGCTGTTTGCCGCCGGCTGGGACTTGATGGTGGTCGACGAAGCCCATCACCTGGTCTGGCATGAAGACCATGTCAGCCCCCAATACGCACTGGTCGAGCAACTTGCCGAAACCATTCCCGGCGTACTGCTGCTGACCGCGACGCCGGAGCAATTGGGCCAGGACAGCCATTTCGCCCGCCTGCGCCTGCTGGACCCGAACCGCTTCCACGACCTGCAAGCCTTCCGCGCCGAAAGCGAGAACTATCGCCCGGTGGCCGAAGCCGTCCAGGAACTGCTGGACAAAGGTCGCCTGTCGCCCGAAGCCCACCAGACCATCCATGGTTTCCTGGGCAACGAAGGCGAAGCGCTGCTGACCGCCGTCAATGATGGCGACATCGAAGCCAGCGCCCGCCTGGTTCGCGAATTGCTCGACCGCCATGGCACCGGCCGGGTGCTGTTCCGCAATACCCGCGCCGCCGTACAGGGCTTCCCGGAGCGCAAGCTGCACGCCTATCCGCTGCCTTGCCCGGACGAATACCTCGAACTGCCGCTGGGCGATCACGCCGAGCTGTACCCGGAAGTCAGCTTCCAGGCCCAGCCGGACGCCAGCGAAGAAGAGCGCTGGTGGAAATTCGACCCGCGCGTCGAATGGCTGATCGACCAGCTGAAAATGCTCAAGCGCACCAAGGTCCTGGTGATCTGCGCCCACGCCGAAACTGCCATGGACCTGGAAGATGCCCTGCGCGTACGCTCCGGCATCCCGGCCACGGTGTTCCATGAAGGCATGAACATTCTGGAACGCGACCGCGCCGCCGCTTACTTCGCCGATGAAGAATTCGGCGCGCAAGTATTGATCTGTTCGGAAATCGGCAGTGAAGGTCGCAACTTCCAGTTCGCTCATCACTTGGTCCTGTTCGATCTGCCGTCGCACCCGGACCTGCTGGAACAGCGGATCGGCCGCCTGGACCGTATCGGCCAGAAACACACAATCGAGCTGCACGTGCCCTACCTGGAAACCAGCCCGCAAGCGCGGCTGTTCCAGTGGTATCACGAAGCGCTGAATGCCTTTCTCAATACCTGCCCGACCGGCAATGCCTTGCAGCACCAGTTCGGCCCGCGCCTGCTGCCGCTGCTGGAAGAAGCCGACGATGGCGATTGGCAAGCGCTGATCGACGAGGCCCGCGCAGAACGCGAGCGCCTGGAAGCCGAACTGCACACCGGCCGTGACCGCCTGCTGGAGCTCAACTCCGGCGGCGCGGGTGAAGGCGATGCGCTGGTGGAAGCCATTCTCGAACAGGACGACCAGTTTGCCCTGCCGATCTATATGGAGACTTTGTTCGACGCCTTCGGCATCGACAGCGAGGACCACTCCGACAACGCGCTGATCCTCAAGCCGAGCGAAAAAATGCTCGACGCCAGCTTCCCCTTGGGCGACGACGAAGGCGTGACCATCACCTACGACCGCAACCAGGCCTTGTCTCGCGAAGACATGCAGTTCATTACCTGGGAGCACCCGATGGTGCAAGGCGGCATGGACCTGGTGCTGTCCGGTTCCATGGGCAACACCGCCGTGGCGCTGATCAAGAACAAGGCGCTCAAGCCCGGCACTGTGTTGCTGGAGCTGCTCTATGTCAGTGAGGTGGTTGCGCCGCGCTCACTGCAACTGGGTCGCTACCTGCCACCGGCCGCCCTGCGCTGCCTGTTGGACGCCAACGGCAACGACCTGGCCGCCCGGGTCTCGTTCGAAACCCTGAACGACCAGCTCGAAAGCGTGCCCCGCGCCAGCGCCAACAAGTTCATCCAGGCCCAGCGCGACCAGCTCGCGCCGCGGATCAACGCCGGCGAGCAGAAGATCACCCCGCGCCATGCCGAGCGCGTGGCCGAGGCTCAACGTCGTCTTGCGGCTGATACCGAAGAAGAATTGGCACGTTTGACCGCCCTGCAAGCGGTCAACCCTACCGTTCGGGATAGCGAGCTGGAGGCCTTGCGCCAGCAGCGTGAGCAAGGGTTGGCGATGCTGGAGAAGGCGGCGTTGCGGTTGGAGGCGATTCGGGTATTGGTGGCGGGCTGATTTCGGCTGGGTTCATGGTCTTGGGTGTATAGCCGTTGCTGCGGCAGCTGCTATACACCCAGAAACCAAAGATCAAGGACTGTAATACCCCACCGCCACCAACAACCGTCCCGCCTTCTTCAAATACGCATGCTTGTTTTCAACCCTCCCCGTCACCGGATTCTTCCAGCGATATTCGTACTCCCCCGTTTCCTGCTTGCCCATCATGCCCAGGATCGGCTCGCCCACCGGTTTCCCATCCGGGTCCTTGACCTTGGTGAAATCGGTGTTGATCAGGCGCAGGTTAGTGCCGTGCCCAACATAACGGCGAGTATCGAGATCAACGACAAAGACATACAGATCGTCCTGAAGATAGCCGCCCTTGAGGGAATTGATCGCCGTCAGGGTGGCTTTCTCGTTCTTCGATAGATCACCGGCGGCCTTGTCCAGCAGCGCCCTGGCCTGATCGGCCGACGCCCTGGGCAGGTAGTAGCCGACCGCCAGGATCCGCTCGCCCACTCGTTGGAAATACACGTGCTTGCGCTCGACCTTGCCATCCGCCCAGTTGTGCCAGCGGTACTCGGCCTGCTGGATACCGCTGCCTTCAGGGATCTTCAGGGCGTCCTTGAAAGCCTTGCGTAAATCCGGCCCCAACACCTCGGACACGTCTCGACCGATCAGCGCGGACGAGGGCCCGCCGCTGGCAAGCATCACGCCTTCGGTATCGACCACAAACACGTAGCGGTCCTTGTCGACGAATTCGCCTTGGCGGCTGAACGCGGCAAACGCCTTGTCACCCTGGTCATGGTAATAAGCCAGGGCCTTTTCGAGCAGCGTCCGGGCAGCCTGGCCGTCATCCGGCGTAGCAGCCTGGGCCTGTCCCAGCATCAGCACCATCATCGCAGCCAGCCAGGCCGTCCTTCGAATAAAACCCATGGGCACGCCCTCGTTCTTGTTGGTGTTCCAAGAGCGTAGACGCCGCAGGGTAATGTTCGAGTATTCAGCGGACTGTTGCAGGTGAACCTGCAACCCCGGTGGGAGCGGCCTGCTCGCGATGGCAACATCAGCTCAATGAAGATGCCGGACAGGCTGGCGTCTTCGCGAGCAGGCTCGCACAGGGTTCGTTACTGGGATCGGTTGCTCAGTTGCTGTTGCAGGTACTGGATCTGCGATTGCAGGGTGTTGATGTTGCGCGTCACCTGGCCACGGAAGGCATCGAACTCGGCGGTGTTGCCGGAACGGTTTTCCTGTTGGCTCTTGAGCACGACCATGTCTTGCTCCAGACGGTCGATGGCCGAGTTGGAAGTGGCGCGTTTCAAGGCCGTGATGTCGGCACCGATGCTCTTGAGCTGGGCATCCAGGGCACCGCCCTCGCCTTGGTTCTTCAAGGCCGACACTTCGGCCGCCAACGCCTTGACCTGGGCCTGGAGTTCCTTGTTGGACGCTTGCAGCTGGGTGTTGGTGTTTTCCTGTTGCGAAGCCTGGGCGATCATCTTGGCCAGTTGTGTGTCGAGGTCGGCGGACGGGCCGAACGCGCCTTGCAGCGCCTTATATTGCTCTTGCAGCTTGCCCTCGAATTGCCGGTTTTGCTCCTGCAGCTTGTTTTCCAACTGTTTGATCTGCAGTTTCAAGGCTTCGCTGTCGCTCATGACGTTGGATTGTCCGGCGACCACCTTGCCGGAAATGTCCTGCAGGCGACCAGCCGCGTCCTCACTGATCCGGGCGAAGCTTTCCTGAGTGGCCACCAATTGTTGTTCCATCATGGAAATCTGCTGGAAACTCCACCACGCCAGGAAAGCCAGTGCGCAGAGCAAGGCGCCGACCAATGCCCACAGCGGCCCGGTGGTCGGAGCCTTGACCTTGGCCGCGGCGACGGACGCCGGACGCGCCTGCACGTGGGGCTGGCGGTTGCTCAGGAAGTCATCGTCATCGGGGATGTCCGCCCGCATCCGCAGGCTCGGTACATCGTCGAAGTCGTCGTTGGCATCGTTACGCGTGGGCATGGGTTCAACCTTTGGAAAATCGGTGGTGACTCGATGCGGCGAGTATAACCCCCTCGCCCGCCGCACCCATTGACCCCGAACCGGGCACTCGGTTCATGACGGGGCGATCAGCGGCCATGCTGGTTGCGCCACCAGGCGCAGAATTCATCGAGCGCCGCCCACAGGCTGACCTTCGGATCATAATCGAGATAATGCCGGGCACGACTGATATCCAGGGTGAAATTGGTGCTCATGACTTGCATGCCCAGGCGCGACAGCGTCGGTTCAGGCCGTCCGGGCCAGATCGCGCAAAACCCTTCGTTAAGGGCCGCGACGCTGTAGGCCAGCCCATAAGAGCGGTAACGCCTGACCTGCGGGACTTCCATCTGCCGCATCACATAATTGACCACATCCCACAGCGGAACGGGCGCCCCGTTGCTGATGTTGTAGGCTTTTCCCAAGGCCGAATCGGTGGCCAGCAGGCTGCTCAGCAGCGCTTCGTTGAGGTTCTGTACGCTGGTGAAATCCACCTTGTTCAAGCCGTTGCCGATAATGGCCAGCCGCCCCTTGCGCTGCATTTTAAGCAGGCGCGGAAAGATGCTCATGTCGCCGGCGCCGGTGACGAATCGCGGACGCAAGGCCAGTACTTCCAGGCCGAACTCCTGGGCACCAAAGACTTTCTGCTCGGCCAGGTATTTGGTGGCGGCGTAGGGATGCTTGAAGCGTTTGGGCACCTGTTCCTCGGTCAATCCCAAGTGATCACGACCATCGAAGTAGATGGAGGGCGAGGAAAGGTGCACCAATCGCCGGACCTTCTGCTTGAGACAAGCCTCGACGATGTTTTCGGTGAGTTGGACATTGCCCTGGTGAAAGTCCTGGTAGCGTCCCCAGAGCCCCACCGAACCGGCGCAATGCACCACGGCGTCGACATCGCGGCACAGGTCGCGGGCCAGCATCGGGTCGCCCAGGTCGCCCGCGATGAATTCGGCGCCACGCGTCACCAGATGCTCGACGCTTTCAGCCCTGCGACCATTGACCCGAACCCCCAGGCCTTGCTCCAGGGCGAAACGCGCAAAGCGCCCGCCAATGAAGCCGCTTGCGCCGGTGACCAGAATTTTCATGAAGTGCTCCTAGACCAATTTCGAGCCACAAGCCACGAGCTGCGAGCCAGTTGCGATCAGCTCAACACTTGCAGCTTGCTGCTTGCCGCTGCAATCAGTTGTTCGGTCAACAAACCGAGCAACTGACCGCCATTGCGCCAATGATGCCAGTACAGCGGCACATCAATCGGCTTATCTGCCAGCAGTTCCACCAAGTCGCCGCGTGCCAGTGCCTCGCGCACTTGCAGCTCGGGCACCAGGCCCCAGCCAAGCCCTGCCTCGATGAGGCGAATGAAACCTTCGGACGATGGGCATAAATGATGTTCGAAGCCGCCCTCGACCCCGAGGGCAGCCAGGTACCGGTGCTGCAGGAAGTCATCCGGACCGAACACCAGGGCCGACGTGCGGGCCAGCAGGTCGGCACGCACCCCCTCGGGGAAATGCCGAGCGATAAAGGCGGGGCTGGCAAGCGCCCGGTAGCGCATGGCCCCCAATAACACGCTGCGCGCACCGGCCACGGGGCGCTCGCTCGCGCAGAGGCAAGCGGCGACTTCTCCGGCGCGCATCCGCTTGAGACCTACGGTCTGGTCTTCCACCACCAGATCGAGCAACACATGCTGCTCGGCACAGAACTCCCCCACCGCGCTGGCCCACCACGTGGCCAGGCTGTCGGCGTTGAGTGCGATGCGCAGGCGTTCCGGCCGTCCCTCTTCGTCCAGGGCGGGCACCTGGCTTTGCAGGTCGCGCTCCAGCAATCGGACCTGTTGCACGTGGTTGAGCAGCCGACGACCGATTTCGGTAGGCACCGGGGGCGTGGCACGCACCAGCACGGGCTGGCCGATTCGCGCTTCCAGCAGTTTTATCCGCTGGGAGATGGCTGATTGCGACAATCCCAACACCTGCGCGGCTCGCTCGAAGCCTGCTTGCTCGACGACGGCTGCCAGGGCGGAAAGCAGTTTGTAGTCAAACATCATTTTTCCTTATGGCCGATCAGCAAGATTGGTTTTTCTTATACATCTATGAGCCGGACAATGGCCAGCAATTGTGAACCATTGGAGTGACGACGCTATGTGGCAAAGCTATGTGAATGGCCTGCTGGTGGCCCTTGGATTGATCATGGCGATCGGCGCGCAGAACGCGTTCGTTGTCGCCCAGAGCCTGCGCCGCGAGCATCACTTGCCGGTGGCTGCGCTGTGCATCGCCTGCGATGCGCTGCTGGTCGCCGCCGGAGTGTTCGGCCTGGCGACGCTGTTGGCCCAGAGCCCGCTGCTGCTTTCGATCGCTCGTTGGGGCGGTGCTGCGTTCCTGCTCTGGTACGGCAGTCAGGCGCTGCGTCGGGCCTGTTCGAGACAGAGCCTGCAGCGCGATGACAAGCAGGTCGCGCGGTCCTTGGGAACCGTGCTGCTGAGCGCGCTGGCGGTCACGCTGCTCAACCCGCACGTGTACCTCGACACCGTGCTGCTGATCGGCTCCCTCGGCGCCCAGCAGAGCGTGCCTGGCGCCTATGTCGTGGGCGCGGCCAGTGCTTCGCTGTTGTGGTTTTCCACATTGGCCCTGGGCGCCGCATGGCTCGCCCCCTGGCTGGCCCGCCCCACGACCTGGCGCGTCCTCGACCTGCTGGTGGCGGTGATGATGTTCACGGTGGCAGCGCAACTGATCGTATCGGGCTGATATTCCAAACCGCTCTGGAACCTCTATTCCACACAGTTGTTGCGTGGTTATGCCGCACCCCCGGTGCTATGATCCGACTCCTGCGCCGCAAAGAGTACAAACTCCCCGGCGCTAGTCTGGCCGCCCGTGATCGGCCTTGCGCTCACCGCAACTGACCTGATTAGGAGAATCACCATGGCTTTCGAATTGCCGCCGCTGCCGTACCCACACGACGCACTGGCGCCACACATCTCCAAAGAAACGCTGGAATACCACCACGACAAGCACCACAACACCTATGTCGTGAACCTGAACAACCTGGTGCCCGGCACCGAGTTCGAAGGCAAGACCCTGGAAGAAATCGTCAAGACTTCCTCGGGCGGTATCTTCAACAACGCCGCTCAGGTCTGGAACCACACCTTCTACTGGAACTGCCTGACGCCTAACGGCGGCGGCGCACCTACCGGCGCGCTGGCTGAAGCCATCAACGCAGCCTTCGGTTCGTTCGACAAGTTCAAGGAAGAATTCAGCAAGACTTCCATCGGCACCTTCGGTTCCGGCTGGGGCTGGCTGGTCAAGAAAGCTGACGGTTCCCTGGCCCTGGCCAGCACCATCGGCGCCGGCAACCCGCTGACCAGCGGCGACACCCCGCTGCTGACCTGCGACGTCTGGGAACATGCGTACTACATCGACTACCGCAACGTGCGTCCGAAATACGTCGAGGCGTTCTGGAACCTGGTCAACTGGAAGTTCGTGGCTGAGCAGTTCGAAGGCAAGACCTTCACTGCGTAAGTTGTGATGCCAATGAAAACGGCGCTTTTCCGTCATGGAATGCGCCGTTTTTTTTGCGCGGGTTTATCGCGCCCATTAAGGCTTTGCCGTCGGCAAATGACCTCGCGTCTGAAAACCAATAAAAAAACCCGCCAAGCCTCAAGTTGCAGGCCTCTCCAACCGAAACAATGGTCGTAGAGTAATCACTCTGCTAACACCGTATAACGGCCAGGTTTCAGGCGAAATCCCTTGTGTTTGATTGTCCCTTTGACTGACATCACAGGATTGCCAATACTCATGGCAACTTGACGCTACCCGCACGGAACAAGGAATCCCTCTTTGAAGCTGGAACTCAAAAACAGCTTGTCTGTGAAGTTGCTCCGGGTCGTGCTCCTCTCGGCGTTGATCGTTGGCATGGTGTTGAGCTGCGCCCAGATCGTTTTCGACGCCTACAAAACCAACCGGGCCGTCGCCGAAGACGCCCAGCGCATCCTCGATATGTTCCGCGACCCGTCTACCCAGGCGGTCTACAGCCTCGACCGCGAGATGGGCATGCAGGTGATCGAAGGCCTGTTCCAGGACGAAGCCGTGCGCATGGCGTCCATCGGCCACCCGCGCGAAACCATGCTCGCCGAAAAAACCCGGCCCCTGCAGCAGTCCGAAAGCCGCTGGCTGACCGATCTGATCCTGGGCCAGGAACGAACCTTCACCACTCAACTGGTGGGCCGCGGGCCCTACAGCGAATATTACGGCGACCTGAGCATTACGCTGGACACCGCCACCTACGGCCAGGGTTTTATCGTCAGTTCAGTCATCATTTTCATTTCCGGAATGTTGCGCGCCCTGGCCATGGGCCTGGTGCTGTACCTGGTCTACCACTGGCTGCTCACCAAGCCACTGTCGCGAATCATCCAGCACCTGACCGAAATAAACCCCGACCGCCCCAGCGCCCACAAGATCCCACAACTACGGGGTCACGAGCACAACGAACTGGGCCTGTGGATCAACACTGCCAACCAGTTGCTGGCCTCTATCGAGCGCAATACCCACCTGCGCCATGAGGCGGAAAACAGCCTGTTGCGCATGGCCCAGTACGATTTCCTGACCGGCCTGCCCAACCGCCAGCAACTGCAACAGCAACTGGACAAGATCCTGGTGGACGCCGGACGCCTGCAACGTCGCGTCGCGGTACTGTGCGTGGGGCTGGATGACTTCAAGAGCATCAACGAGCAGTTCAGCTACCAGACCGGTGACCAATTGCTGCTGGCCCTGGCCGATCGGCTGCGCGCCCACAGCGGACGCCTCGGCGCACTGGCGCGACTGGGGGGTGACCAGTTTGCGCTGGTCCAGGCCGATATCTAACAACCCTATGAGGCCGCAGAGCTGGCCCAGAGCATCCTCGATGACCTGGAAGCGCCGTTCGCGCTGGATGACCAGGAAATCCGCCTGCGGGCGACCATCGGTATCACCCTGTTTCCCGAAGACGGCGACAGCACCGAGAAGCTGCTGCAAAAAGCCGAGCAGACCATGACCCTGGCCAAGACCCGGTCACGCAATCGCTACCAGTTCTACATCGCCAGCGTCGACAGTGAGATGCGCCGTCGTCGCGAGTTGGAAAAGGACCTGCGTGAAGCCCTGGCACGCGAGCAGTTCACTTTGGTGTACCAACCACAGATCAGCTATCGCGACTTGCGCGTGGTGGGCACCGAGGCGCTGATTCGCTGGCACCATCCTGAGCATGGTTTGGTGCCGCCTGACCTGTTCATTCCCCTGGCCGAACAGAACGGCACCATCATCGCCATCGGCGAATGGGTACTGGACCAGGCCTGCAAGCAGTTGCGCGACTGGCATGACCAAGGCTTCGTCGACCTGCGCATGGCGGTCAACCTGTCCACGGTGCAGTTGCACCACGCCGAACTGCCGCGGGTGGTGAACAACTTCCTGCAGATGTACCGCTTGCCGCCACGCAGCCTGGAACTTGAAGTCACCGAAACCGGGCTGATGGAAGACATTACCACCGCGGCCCAGCACCTGCTGAGCCTGCGCCGTTCCGGTGCGCTGATTGCCATCGATGATTTCGGCACCGGCTATTCGTCGCTGAGTTATCTCAAGAGCCTGCCGCTGGACAAGATCAAGATCGACAAGAGCTTCGTCCAGGACCTGCTCGATGACGAAGACGATGCAACCATCGTCCGGGCGATCATCCAGCTGGGCAAGAGCCTGGGAATGCAGGTTATTGCCGAAGGCGTAGAGACGATCGAGCAAGAGGCCTACATCATTGCCGAGGGCTGCCATGAAGGCCAGGGCTACTACTACAGCAAACCCCTGCCGGCGCGGGAGCTGGGCCTTTATCTGAAACAGGCGGAGCGCATCAAGGCCTCCATCGTCTGATCCTACTGCAAGCGCAACCCGACATTGCCTACAGACGCCGCCGAAAGGCGGCTACCTGCATTATCAAATAAGAAATATTTACAGCCACAACCCTTTACACATAATGCAAATCTTTCGCATTATGTCGCAGTTTTGCGCGACCTCGCGCCTGTCCCATTCATCACCGAAGCAGGATGTTCGCCATGATTCGTATGCCTCTGGCTACCGCCAGTCTGTTGGCCATCGCTATTTCCCTCGCCGGTTGCGGCGAAGGCAAAGACAAGGCCGCCGCGCCGCAAGCGCCAACGCCGGCCGCCAGCACCGCTGCACCGGCGGCCCCCGCTGCCGCTGGCAAGATCGACGAAGCCGCCGCCAAGGCAGTTGTCGCGCATTACGCCGACATCGTCTACGCCGTCTACAGCGATGCCGAATCCACCGCGAAAACCCTGCAAACCGCCGTCGACGCCTTCCTGGCCAAGCCGAACGCCGATACCCTGAAAGCCGCGAAGGCTGCCTGGGTCGCCGCGCGCGTACCTTACCTGCAGAGCGAAGTGTTCCGCTTTGGCAACACCATCATCGATGACTGGGAAGGTCAACTGAACGCATGGCCCCTGGACGAAGGCCTGATCGACTACGTCGATAAATCCTACGAGCACGCCTTGGGTAACCCGGGTGCCACCGCCAACATCATCGCCAATACCGAAGTCCAGGTCGGCGAAGACAAGGTCGACGTCAAGGACATCACCCCGGAAAAACTCGCCAGCCTGAACGAGCTGGGTGGTTCCGAGGCGAACGTTGCCACCGGCTACCACGCCATCGAATTCCTGCTGTGGGGCCAGGACCTCAACGGCACCGGCCCTGGCGCTGGCAATCGCCCGGCCTCCGACTACCTGGAAGGCGCAGGCGCCACTGGTGGCCACAACGATCGTCGTCGTGCCTACCTGAAGTCCGTCACCCAGCTGCTGGTCAACGACCTGCAGGAAATGGTCGGCAACTGGAAGCCGAACGTGGCCGACAACTACCGCGCCACCCTGGAAGCCGAACCGGCCGAAAGCGGCCTGCGCAAGATGCTGTTCGGCATGGGCAGCCTGTCCCTGGGCGAACTGGCGGGCGAGCGCATGAAAGTCTCCCTGGAAGCCAACTCTCCGGAAGACGAACAGGATTGCTTCAGCGACAACACCCACAACTCGCACTTCTACGATGCCAAGGGTGTGCGTAACGTTTACCTGGGCGAATACACCCGCGTAGACGGCACCAAGCTGACCGGCGCCAGCCTGTCCTCCTTGGTGGCGAAAGCCGACCCGGCCGCCGACACCGCGCTCAAGGCCGACCTGGCCGATACCGAAGCCAAGATCCAGGTCATGGTCGATCACGCCAACAAGGGCGAGCACTACGACCAACTGATCGCCGCCGGCAACACTGCGGGTAACCAGATCGTACGCGACGCCATCGCCGCGCTGGTCAAGCAGACCGGCTCGATCGAACAGGCCGCCGGCAAGCTGGGCATCAGCGACCTGAACCCGGACAGCGCTGATCACGAGTTCTGATCAACGCCGGACGATTGAAAGAGGCGACCTTCGGGTCGCCTTTTTTGTTTGACGTGTCTTCAGCGCACGGACATAAGGGACCCCTGTGCTCGGCCTCCCTTATTGCAACCCGGCAAGCCGGGCTTCGATAAACCGCCGCTCCGGCAACTGCTGCGTCAATTCAAGCGCACGTCGATACGCCGCCCTCGCCTCTTCCACCCGCCCGAGCTGTCGACAGAACTCCGCCCGCGCCGAATGGGCCAGGTGGTAGTCGTCCAGATCGCCCCGGCCGAGTATTCCATTGACCAAACTCAACCCAGCCTGCGGCCCGTCGCGCTTGGCGAGGGCGGCCGCGCGGTTGAGTTCGATGACCGGCGAAGGCAGTGCACGCAGCAGCACATCGTAGAGGCCGACGATCTGCGGCCAGTCGGTCTCCTGCGCTGTCGGCGCTTCGGCGTGCACCGCAGCGATCGCCGCTTGCAGGCAATAAGGTCCGAACCGCCGGGTATTGAGCGCGGCCTCGACCATGGCGCAACCCTCGGCAATCATTGCCTGATCCCACAGCGATCGGTCCTGCTCATCCAATAAAACCAGCTCACCGGCCATCGACATCCGCGCCGGTCGCCGCGATTCGTGCAACAGCATCAACGCCAGCAACCCCATGACTTCGGCTTCCGGCAACAGCTCCACCAGCAGGCGCGCCAGGCGTATGGCTTCGCGGGTCAGGTCTTCGCGGATCAACTCGGCGCCCATCGACGCCGAGTACCCCTCGTTGAAGACCAGGTAAATCACGCGCAGGACACTGTCGAGTCGTTCGGGCAATTCCGTGCGGGACGGCACCTGGTAGGGAATCTTCGCATCGCGGATCTTCGCCTTGGCCCGCACGATGCGCTGGGCAATGGCCGCTGGCGCGGCAAGAAAGGCGTGGGCGATCTCCTCGGTGGTCAGGTCACACACTTCACGCAGCGTCAGCGGCACCTGCGCGTCAGCCGCCAGGGCCGGGTGGCAACAGGTGAAAATCAGCCGCAGGCGATCGTCCTCCACGTCTTCATCACTCCACTCGGCCTGCTCCAATGCCTCGATCTGTGCAATCAACATCGGCTGCGACGCCACGAAGCGCGCCCGCCGACGCAGGCTGTCGATCGCCTTGAAACGCCCGGCCGATACCAGCCAGGCCCGCGGATTGTCCGGTACTCCGTCGCGCTGCCAGCGCTCGACCGCGATGAAGAAGGCCTCGTGCAGGGCTTCTTCAGCGAGGTCGAAATCCCCCAGCAGGCGAATCAAGGTTGCCAGGATTCGCCGCGAGTCCTGCCGGTAGACCTGCTCGACCCGTGCCTTGACCGCTTCGGCCGACATCAATCGGGATGGCCTTGGATTGACGGACTGTTGAATCGTGTGGAGCAAGCTGGCTCAAGACTCATGGAGGCGATCCTGTCGATGACCATTGTTCAGACATTCAGTTGGCGTACCGGCCGGACCTCGACGCAGCCAACCCGGGCCGCCGGTATGTTGCCGGCGACCTGGATGGCTTCGTTCAAGTCCTTGGCGTCGATCAGGTAGAAGCCCGCCAGTTGTTCCTTGGTTTCGGCGAACGGGCCGTCGGTGATCGACAGCTTGCCGCCGCGCATGCGCACCGTGGTGGCGGTCTGCACCGACTCCAGGGCTTCGGCCGCAACCATCCGGCCGCTGCGCTGGATCGATTCGGCGTAGTCCATGCACTCGGCGTCCTCGGGACTGTCCGCCGAGTTATGCAGGACCTGTTCGTTGCTGTAAACCAGGCATAAATACTTCATGGAAAGCTCCGTGATCAGGCTGATCGACAAGGATGGCAGAAGCGAACCGCAGCCGCTCAGGGCTGCAGGTCGAAAATCGCTGTCCCGGCCATCGGATCGAACGGCGCCGACCAATGCTCATGGACGATTTTCCACTGCCCAGCCGAACGCTTGTAGCAGGCCGTCACGCGCATCCAGCAGGCCTGTTCCTCGCCTTTTTCGTTGGTGCCACCGCAATAGGCCAACCAATGGGCGAACGCAATGTCATCAGCCGCGCTGATCTGGACCTGGTGAAAATCGAACTTGTGCGGGCCCGGGCACATCTCCATGCAGGCCTCCCAGTGAGCCTGGTAGGCGACCTTGCCCTTGAATTGCAGGGCCTGGATGGCATCGAATGAAACAATGTCGTCGGCATACAGCGCCATGACCTTCTTCACGTCCTTGGCCATCACGGCTTGGCGATAAGTGTCGATCAGCGTCTGGATTTCGGTTTCGGCAGCTTGGGTATTCATGGTGATTCTCCGCAGGTTTTTGTTAGAGACACCCTTTGTCGATTGGAGAAACGGCAAATCGACAGCTAAACAAAAATAATCCAAAGAAAAAATTTCGCTAGAATCCAAGGTCCATTCTGTCAGCAAACAACGGACGTTTTCGTGACCGCTCAGCTCGTACCTTATGAAGACCTGACCCCGCTGCAACGGCAACAGGTCGAATCCATCGAAATCCACCCCGAACAAATCAAATTCTCCGGCGACATCCACGGTGCGCTGCACACGTTGCTGTCCAAGCCCGGCCCAGGGGTCAAGGGTTTCGCGCTGTTGGCCGGCGAAGTGCCGGTGGCCTTCCTGCTGCTCAAGCGTCCGCCCGTGCTGCCGGCCTGGGCCGACGAGCACAGCGCGACCCTGCACGCCTTGCAAGTCGACCATCGCGCCCAGGGCAAAGGCTACGGCAAGGCCTGCCTGCAAGCGCTACCCGCCGCGGCTCGCGCGGCGTGGCCGGAAATCAAGGGACTGGAGCTGTCGGTCGATGCGGACAACGACTCGGCCATTGGTCTTTATACCCGGCTGGGCTGGGTCGACAGCGGAGAAGCCTACAAGGGCCGCATCGGTTATGAACGGCGGATGGGCTTGGTGTTCCAGCCAGACGAATCTGCCGCCGGGGAGGCCTGAACCATGTTGACATCGATTGAACAACTGGAAGCCATCTACGGCCAGCCCCATGAACGGGCAGTACGCAAACAGATCCCTTTTCTCAACGAGGATTACCAGGCGATGGTCCGGGCCTCGCCAATGGTGGTCATCGGCTCGGCAGGGCCGGATGGCCTGGACAGTTCGCCCCGTGGCGACGCACCGGGTTTCGTGCAGATCCTCGACGAACACACCTTGGCGCTCCCCGACCGCCCGGGCAATAACCGCATCGACACCCTACGCAACGTTCTTCATGACCCGCGGGTGTCGCTGCTGTTCATTATCCCCGGGATCGGCGAAACGTTGCGAGTCAACGGCAGCGCGCGCGTCAGCGCCGAACCCGAGCTGCTCGAGCGCTTCGCAGTCGATGGGAAGCTGCCTCGCACGGTATTGCTGGTCACGGTCGAAGCGGCATTTTTTCATTGTTCCAAGGCCATCGTGCGCTCGCAGCTGTGGAACCCGGAGCGCCACCTTGATCGCTCGACAGTCCCTAGCGCCGGAGCGATCCACAAGCGTCTGGATGAGGGGTTCGATGCCGAGGCCTACGACCGCGAGACACCTGCCCGGGTGCAGGCCAGCCTATATTGAACAACCCTCTTCGCGCTCAAGGACCAATGGACCAAGTCACTTTGGCTTGAGGGGTATCCAGATTTCCAGGCTGCCTTCGCCGGTACGAGGGTTGAAATCTTCACTGTAGCGCTCGAACTCCGGCTCATCAGCCGCCTGATGGCCGGATTGCGGCAGCCATTCCTTCCAGATGTACTGGAAGGTCTCCGGCAGGTTTTTCAGCGGCCCCTTGTGCTCGAACACTGCGTACGGCCCGGGCTGGACCTCGATCCAACGGTATTGTTCGGGCAGATCGTCGAGGCGGCTGATTTCCACGCCAGCGATGTATTCGAAGCCGCCCTTACCGTCCGGGTTGCAGCACACCCCGTAGGTTACTTCATCTTTTTGCCCCGGAACCTTGCCGAGCCAAGGCAGGAATTTTTCCCAGAGCTGCGGGATGTCCTCGGCGGTGTCCTGGGTAAAACGCGCGCCGAAACCGGCGATGAGCTGAAAGCGTCCCTGCTCGAAGCGAGGCTCGGCTGCGTTAACGCGTTCTTGCGTTTCCATTGCTTCAACACTCCGGAAAATCTGAAGTCGGGCTTGGCAGTATAGAAGCCAAACCGTAATTGCCAGGCCGTTTCGCTTGTCAAAGTCCGGGCAAGCCGGCCGCGTTTACTTTTCCTACGAACTCGTTATAACCAGAAACAATCACATAGACCGCGAAATAACAGAAGATCGCCGCTGATGCCCAATAGGAATAGCGCAGCAATTTATCGCCCAGCAATTTTCCACCCTGGGTCGCTGCCAGGCACAGCCCCGCACTCCACAGCAGGCCGGCGCTGAGGAATCCACCCAGGAACAACGCCGAACTGAGCACCGTGCCACCACCTGAGCGGGCGATCAGCGTCCCGCCCACCGCGGCAAACCAGAGGATGGCGCTGGGCGATGACATGGCGAGGAAAATCCCGCGGAAAAATTCCTGGCGCGGCGAGTTGCCTCGAGTCTCGCCCGCCTCAGCCAGCACCGCGCTGTGATAGATCGCCGAATGAATCATCTTCGCGGCGAAATACAGGAGCAGCACCGAGCCGCCGATCCACAACACCCAACGCACCGCTTCGTATTGCAACAGAACGGTCATTCCGGCCAACGCCAGGATTGCGTAGACCAAGTCCCCCACGCAGGTGCCAAGGCCCAAGGCGAAGCCCTGGAAATAGCCCCGCTGCATCGCCAGGGTGATCATCGCGATGTTGGCCACGCCAATGTCCAGGCACAGCGAAAGGCTCAGCAGGAAACCGCTGGAAAATTCCATTGTTCATTCCATCAGGATTGGGTATGCGTATTCAGCCGTCCGCAAGGTCGTTCGGTGGCCCTGCAGCCAGGGCGACAGTGTCGTCGAAAAATGTTCGGCGCGGCTACTGGACAATTTGATATCAGGCCGATTATCTTGCGCCGCAGGCCACCGCAGTGGCCAACGTCGCTCGGACGGTTCCGGGCGCTCACGTATTTCGAGGCAACAATGGCCGAACAAGGTTCGCCGCGCCGCTTTGCGCGCATCGATCGACTCCCCCCGTACGTATTCAATATCACTGCCGAGCTGAAGATGGCTGCGCGTCGGCGCGGCGAAGACATCATCGACTTGAGCATGGGTAACCCAGACGGCGCCACGCCTCCACACATCGTGGAAAAACTGGTCACTGTCGCCCAGCGTGAAGACACCCACGGCTATTCCACGT
Source organism: Pseudomonas frederiksbergensis (assembly GCF_000802155.2). Lineage (GTDB taxonomy): Bacteria > Pseudomonadota > Gammaproteobacteria > Pseudomonadales > Pseudomonadaceae > Aquipseudomonas > Aquipseudomonas frederiksbergensis_A. The sequence goes on along the minus strand of NZ_JQGJ02000018.1, from coordinate 72,306 downwards.
CCAAAGGCATCCCGCGCCTGCGCCGCGCCATTTCGCGCTGGTACAAAGACCGCTATGAAGTGGACATCGACCCGGAAAGCGAAGCCATCGTCACCATCGGTTCCAAGGAAGGCCTGGCGCACCTGATGCTGGCCACCCTGGACCAGGGCGACACGGTGCTGGTCCCCAACCCCAGCTACCCGATCCACATCTACGGCGCGGTGATTGCCGGCGCCCAGGTGCGTTCGGTGCCGCTGGTGCCTGGCGTGGATTTCTTCGACGAACTGGAGCGGGCCATTCGCGGCTCGATCCCCAAGCCGAAGATGATGATCCTGGGCTTTCCGTCCAACCCCACCGCCCAGTGCGTGGAGCTGGACTTCTTCGAACGGGTCATCGCCCTGGCCAAGCAGTACGATGTCCTGGTGATCCACGACCTGGCCTACGCCGACATCGTCTATGACGGCTGGAAAGCCCCGTCGATCATGCAAGTGCCGGGAGCAAAAGACATCGCGGTGGAGTTCTTCACCCTGTCCAAGAGCTACAACATGGCCGGCTGGCGCATCGGCTTCATGGTCGGCAATCCGGAACTGGTCAACGCCCTGGCGCGGATCAAGAGCTACCACGACTACGGCACTTTCACTCCGTTGCAAGTGGCCGCCATCGCCGCCCTCGAAGGCGACCAGCAATGCGTGCGCGATATCGCCGAGCAGTACCGCCAACGCCGCAATGTATTGGTCAAGGGCCTGCATGAGCTGGGCTGGATGGTGGAAAACCCGAAGGCGTCGATGTACGTCTGGGCGAAGATTCCCGAAGCCTATGCGCACATGGGTTCATTGGAATTTGCCAAGAAGCTGCTGGCCGAGGCCAAGGTCTGCGTCTCGCCGGGGGTGGGGTTCGGGGAATACGGGGATGATCACGTGCGCTTCGCACTGATCGAGAACCAGGACCGGATTCGCCAGGCGGTGCGGGGAATCCGAGGGATGTTCCGGGCGGATGGGTTGGTAAGCAAACCTGGCGCCTGACACAAGACCCAATGTGGGAGCGGGCTTGCTCGCGAAGGCAGACTGACAGTCAACAAACAGGTTGAGTGTTAAATCGTCTTCGCGAGCAAGCCCGCTCCCACAGTTATTTTGCAGTGGTTGTCAGATCACCAACGACAGCAGCAAGATAAAGATCAAGCCCACCACCGACAGGATGGTTTCCATCGCGGTCCAGGTCTTGAACGTTTCGGCCACGGTCATGTTGAAGTACTGCTTGACCAGCCAGAAGCCTGCATCGTTTACGTGGGACAGGATCAACGAACCGGCACCGGTCGCCAGTACCAGCAGCTCACGGTTCACGCCTGGCATCATCCCAACGACAGGCACCACGATCCCGGCACCGGTGATGGTCGCCACGGTCGCCGAGCCTGTGGCGATGCGGATCACCGCAGCCACCAGCCACGCCAACAGGATCGGCGAAATCTGCGCGCTCACCGCCATGTGGCCGATCACATCGCCCACGCCGCTGGTCACCAGCATCTGCTTGAAGCCACCGCCAGCGCCGATGATCAGGATGATCGCGGCGGTCGGTGCAAGGCTGGCGTCCAGCCATTTGAGCATTTGGTTGGAACCGATGCCCTGCTTGTAGCCAAAGGTGTACAGCGACAGCAGCAATGCCAGCAACAGTGCCGAGATCGGGTGGCCGATCATGTCCATCCAGACGCGGAACAGGTTGCCGTCCGGCAGCGCCACGTCAGCGAACGTCTTGAGCAGCATCAGGAATACCGGCGACAGCACGGTGATCAAGGTGATGCTGAAGCTAGGCAGCTCGGCGGAGTTCGTCTCGCGAGCCAGTTGGTCCACCAGTTCCTGGTTCGGATGGCCGGGGATGTGCTTGGCAATGAACGTACCGAAGATCGGGCCGGCGATGATGGCAGTCGGCAGCGCGACGATCAGGCCATAGAGAATGGTCTTGCCGATGTCGGCGCCAAAGATGCCGATCGCCAGCAGCGGACCCGGGTGCGGCGGCACCAGGCCATGGACTGCGGAAAGACCCGCCAGCAACGGGATACCAATCTTGATGATCGAAACGCCGGTACGGCGCGCCACGATGAACACCAGCGGGATCAGCAGCACGAAGCCGATCTCGAAGAACAGCGGGATGCCCACCAGGAACGCAGCGAACATCATCGCCCACTGCACCTTATCCTTGCCGAAGGCACGGATCAGGGTCTGGGCGATCTGGTCGGCCCCGCCCGACTCGGCCATCATTTTGCCGAGCATCGTGCCCAGCGCCAGGATGATGCCGACAAAGCCCAGCACGCCACCGAAGCCGTCCTGGAACGCCTTGATGATGGTGCCGGTCGGCATGCCCGACGTCAGGCCGAGGAACGCGGCGGCGATGGTCAGCGCAATGAACGGGTGGAATTTGAACTTGGTGATGAGGACGATGAGTCCGATCACCGTGACCACTGCATCAAGCAGTAGGAACGTCTCGTGGGACATGCCGAACATGGGAGGTGTCTCCTGATTTGTTGTTGTTATTGAAGCAGTTATTTATGGGCCGTCGGGACAGCGCTATCTTTCTGACGCGATTTTTATGAAACTCAACTGGCGAGCTTCAAACCGTGGGCCAACCACCAGACGTAAGCCTGGCGGGCCAGCTCGTCGATGCTGTGGCTGGACGCGTCCAGAGCCAGGGTCAGGGGCTCGCCGACAGGGGATTCAAGGGTGGCAAACTGGCTGTCGATCAAGGTCGACGGCATGAAATGGCCGGGACGGTGGGAAACACGGTCGGCGGCCACTTCGGGGGTCAATTCAAGGAATACGAAACCCAGGCCCGGCAAGGCACTGCGCAGACGCTCGCGATAGCTGTGCTTGAGGGCCGAGCAGGTCAGCACCGGGCGTGCACCCGTCGCGTCGACACGGCGCAACTCGTCGCACAGGCTGTCGAGCCAGCCGGCACGGTCATCGTCATTCAGGGGAATACCGGCGCTCATCTTCTTGATGTTGGCCGCAGGGTGAAACGTGTCGCCTTCAATGGCGGTGGCGCCGCTCAATTGGCACAGGGCCTGGCTGACGCAGGTTTTGCCGCAACCGGCAACGCCCATGATGACCAGGGCGGTGATTGGATTATTCATGTAACACCTCAGCGCGCAGACAGCGCTACCTTTGCCAGTTATGACACCGCAGCAAAAGCAGAAGTTGCCGACGCCTTCTTGTCATTTTTGTGGTTGCAGCATGTTCGTCCACGACACCAACGGTTGGAGGATCAGGCAACCCCCGTTCATGCATTTGCAGGCGCGTCGAGACAGCGCTACCTTAGTGCCTTGATTTTTGTTTGGCAAGCCGCCCTGATGACCGTCCCTAAAAACGATAAGAATACACGCACCACCGGTCGCCCCACGCTCAATGAAGTCGCACGCCTGGCCGGTGTCAGCCCCATCACCGCCTCTCGGGCCCTGCGCGGCGTCAGCACCGTGGCCGTTGAATTGGTGGAAAAAGTCCGCCAGGCCGCCGTGGAGCTCAACTATGTCGTCAACCCCGCCGCCCGCGCCCTCGCCTCGGCCCAGAGCCATTCGGTGGTGGTGCTGGTGCCGTCGTTGTCCAACCTGTTGTTCATCGACACCCTGGAAGCCATCCATCGGGTCCTGCGGCCCAAGGGCTTCGAAGTGGTGATCGGCAACTACCACTACTCACGGGATGAAGAAGAAAACCTGCTGCGCAACTACATGGCCTACCAGCCCCGTGGCTTGTTGCTGACCGGATTCGACCGTACCGAAAGCGCCCGGCGCATGATCGAGGCCAGCAACATTCCATGCGTGTACATGATGGAACTGGACCCTGGCGCCGGCCTCAACTGCGTGGGATTTTCCCAGCTCAAGGCCGGCGAGACCGCCGCCGAGCACTTGGTTTCCCGAGGTCGCAAGCGCCTGGCCTACATCGGCGCGCAACTGGACCAACGTACGTTGCTGCGCGGCGAAGGTTTTCGTCGCGCGCTGCAGAAGGCCGGGCTTTACGATCCTGATCTGGAAGTGCTTACCCCTCGCCCGTCATCGGTGGGTCTGGGCGGCGAGTTATTCCTGCAACTGCTGGCCAGCCATCCGGACGTCGACGCCATCTTCTTCGGCAACGATGACCTGGCGCACGGTGCCCTGCTCGAAGCGTTGCGCAATGGCATCAAGGTCCCCGAGCAGGTTTCGATCCTGGGCTTCAACGACCTGCCCGCCTCGGCTCACATGGTCCCGCGCTTGAGCAGCATCAGCACCCCGCGGGAAGCCATTGGCCGCCGCGCCGCCGAGCAGATGCTCACGTTGATGGCTGGTAATCGCATTGCCCAGCCGGTCGTGGACCTGGGTTTCGAACTCAAGGTTCGCGAAAGTACCTGAGGCTCGGCACGATGCGGTCGATCCCTGCCGACGAACGGCAAGGATTGGCCGCCTCCGCTGCAAGCAACTTTCCCGCAGCCCTTGAAATACGGGCCCCTGCGGCGATGGCACGGGAAATGCTCCTGCCCATCGCTCAGCCATTACCCACAGGTACACATCATGTTGGTCAGTGCCAAACAGCAAGCGATGATCATGCCGATCAAGCGGTCGGAAAGGGACCCTGCCGCCGAAGCCGCCAGCGGCCTTCAGAGCGCCGCGCTACAAGCGCTGCGCGATAACCTCCATGGCGCCCAGGTCCAGGAGTCCGCGACGGAACAAGCCACACAACAGGTCAACGCAGCTACCGCCATCAGCGACAACGTCGACGAAGCCTTCGCCAAGACCCGTGTGCAACTGCAGACGGTTGGCTCTTCAGCCCCTGAAGACATCAGCTCTGCCATGGCGCAGTTCAAGGACTACATGAGCAAGACGCCGGAAGAGCGCCTGCGCGACAGCATCCTCGAAGAGATGGGCATTACCGAAGAGGAATACGAGGCGATGCCGCCCGAGAAGCAGCTGGCGGTCGGCGAGGAAATTGCCCAGCGCATGCAGGACAAGGCGGCAATGGCACAGGTTGAAAAAGCCCAGGAAAGCCGGTCGGATGAGAAAAACCCGGCCACGGACATGTTCCTCGCCTCGCTGTGAATCCGTCAGACAAGCGCCGGGAGTCTCCCGGCGCATTGTTTGCTCCCTTACAATCCCCCGCTTTCATTCCCCACCGCACCTGCGCCATGTCCGAATTCCATTGCACACGTCTCGACGAACCCCTGTGGCCGTTGATGAACAAGTTCTACCGCGCCCATCAATCCTCGATGAAAGCCGTGCGCGACGCACAGCTGTGGGTGGCGCGGCGCGAGGAAATCGTCGCAGCACTGTGCCTGCGACCGGTTTCGGGTGGGCATTGGCTGACGGGGCTGTTTGTCGACCCGGCGTACCGCACGCAGGGCATCGCGGGGCGGTTGATCGCCGAAGCGGTGAAAAACCTGGACGCGCCGGTGTGGTTGTTTTGCCACCCCGATCTACGCCGTTTTTACGAGCGACAAGGGTTCGGTTTCGACCCTGACCTGCCCTACGCGATGGCCGAGCGCCTGAGTCGTTATGCGCGCAGCAAGCCGATGATCGCGATGGGACTGAAGCGGAATAAACAGTCCTGAAGGTGCAGCTCATATCAGAGGTGTGTGGATGTTCAATCGTCGGCCGTGGGGTCCAGATCCGGAAACATCACCTCGGTGAATCCGAACTTGCTGAAATCGGTGATGCGCGACGGATACAAGCGACCGATCAGGTGGTCGCATTCATGCTGGACCACCCGCGCATGAAAGCCCGAGGCGATGCGCACGATCGGCTCGCCCTTGGGGTCGAAACCTTCGTAGCGGATCTGCTGGTAGCGATCCACCGCGCCGCGCAAGCCTGGCACCGACAGGCAGCCTTCAAAGCCTTCCTCCATCAACGGACTCAGCGGCGTGATCAACGGGTTGATCAGGATTGTCTGCGGCACCGCCTCGGCATCGGGATAACGCTCGCTGTGCTCGAAGCCGAAGATCACCAGTTGCAGGTCTACACCGATCTGCGGCGCCGCCAGGCCGACGCCGCCGACGCTTTCCATGGTCTGGAACATGTCGTCGATCAACTGCCACAACTCGGGACTGTCGAACATTTCCGGCGGCACCGGCGGGGCAATGCGCAACAGGCGCTCGTCGCCCATCTTGAGGATTTCGCGAATCATGGTCGGGCTTCGTCAGTGTGGGTGTGGTGGATGGAATGGTCGCGCCCCAGGCCCGACACATGCTGTTTTTCGTGCTCGCCGGGGTTCTTTTCGCCAGGATCCTTGCCTTCGGCGGACATGTGCTCGATCACCGCGTTCATTTCCGCACCGAGCAACAGCACGGCCGCCGAGATATAAAAGTACAACAACAGCACGATGATTGCCCCGATACTGCCATACATGGCGTTGTAGTCGGCGAAGGTCTTGACGTAGAACGCGAAGCCCAGGGACGCGATGATCCACACCACAACAGCCAATACCGAACCCGGCGTGATGAAGCGAAACTCCTGCTTGACGTCCGGCATCACGTAATAGATCAGCGCCACCGCCACCATCAGCAAAAACACGATGACCGGCCAGCGCGCAATAGTCCAGACCGTGACGATGAATTCCTCCAGCCCGATCTGCGCGGCAATCCAACCCATCACTTGCGGACCCAGTACCATCAAGGCCGCGGCGGCCAGCAGCATGCCGGCAATGCCGACGGTGTAGAGAATCGACAGCGGAAAGCGCTTCCAGGCCGGACGTCCCTCTACCACGTCGTAGGCGGCGTTCATCGCGCTCATCATCAATCGCACGCCGGCCGACGCGGTCCACAGCGCAACCACGATACCCACCGAGAGCAATCCGCCCTTGGATTGCTGGAGCTGGTCGATCACCGGGTTGACTTGCTCCAACGCCTGGGGCGGCAGCACCAGTTCCGATTGCAGGCGCAGCCAGGAAAAGAAATCCGGCAGATGAAGGAAGCCAATCAGTGCAATCAGGAAAAGAATGAAGGGAAACAGCGAAAACAGCATCTGGTATGCCAGCGCGGAGGCATAGGTCGACATCTCGTCGTCGAGAAACTCTGTCACCGTGCGCATCATCACGCGATGCAGGGGCAAGCCTTTCAAGGCCGGGAACATCATAAGCGTCTCCTTTCGCCGCAAGAAAGAGGAGTCCGTGGCGACTCAAGGGCCGTTTTCTACATCAAAGTAGCCGGTTTGGCGACTTTGGAACACTGTCAGCGTTTTTCCCGCCGACGCAGAATTGACCGGCGATTCACGAGGCAAGTTTCATCGTTCGCACAGGCGGGGCTTTATGTTTGCCCGGCAACCGTCGAGAATGCCTCTCTATTCCGGCCTGGCCCGAAGCTCCAATCCCGTAGGAACGTTATGAAACTCGACAAAAAGCAGGCCATCGCCCGCAGGAACCAGCAACTGGGCGGCGCCGTCCTGGGTGTCAACAACTGCCATTTCAGCGAACTGAACCGCAACCGCAACATCTTCTGGTTCGACATTCCGGTGGCTCGCCTGGCCATCGGGCAGTACGAATGGATTCATCTGCTGTTGCACACACCGGCCACCGACGAGTTGTTGCACCTGAAGGTGCCAACCGTATTCCTGCGAGAAAAAATGGAAGGCCTGGAAGTGCGCAACCAGGGCAAACGCAAGGCCGCCCTGAGCCTGGAACTCAGTGCCGACAAGGATTCCTACCTGCAGGACATGCGGCCGGGTGGCACCAACCTGGATTTCGCGCAGTTCCGGTTGTAGCGCTCCATAATAAAAAGCCCCGCATCGCGGGGCTTTTTATTGGCGGCTGTCTTACTTTTTCAGCCCCAACTTCCTCAGCTCTTCATCACGTAACTCGCGCCGCAGGATCTTACCGACGTTGGTGGTCGGCAGTGCATCGCGGAACTCTACCGACTTGGGCACTTTGTAGCCGGTGACATTGGCGCGCATGTGTTCCATCACCTGTTCCTTGGTCAGCGTGACGCCCGGACGCACGACGATGAAGATCTTGATCGCCTCGCCGGATTTCTCATCCGGTACGCCGATGGCCGCGCATTGCAGCACGCCCGGCAGGGCCGCCAACACGTCTTCCAGCTCGTTGGGGTAAACGTTGAAGCCGGAGATCAGGATCATGTCTTTCTTGCGATCGACGATGCGCATGTAGCCATCCGGCTGGATCAGCGCGATGTCCCCGGTCTTGAGCCAGCCTTCGCTGTCGAGGATCTCGTCGGTGGCATCCTGGCGCTGCCAGTAGCCCTTCATCACTTGCGGGCCTTTCACGCACAATTCGCCAATTTCACCCAAAGGCAGTTCTTCGCCCGCGTCGTTGATGACCTTGCACAACGTCGACGGAACCGGGATGCCAATGGTGCCAATCTGGATGTTCTGGATCGGATTCACGGTGGCCACCGGGCTGGTTTCGGTCATGCCGTAGCCTTCGCAGATCGGGCAACCGGTGACCGCTTTCCAACGTTCCGCCGCTGCCAATTGCAGAGCCATGCCGCCAGACAGGGTGACCTTCAGCGCCGAGAAATCCAGTTTGCGGAAGGCTTCGTTGTTGCACAGCGCCACGAACAAAGTATTGAGGCCGACGAAGCCGCTGAATTTCCACTTCGACAGTTCCTTGACCATCGCCGACAAATCGCGCGGGTTGCTGATCAGGATGTTGTGGTTGCCGATCAGCATCATCGCCATGCAATGAAAGGTGAAGGCATAGATGTGGTACAGCGGCAGCGGCGTGATCAGTACTTCGCAGCCTTCATTGAGATTGGAACCCATCAGCGCCTTGCACTGCAGCATGTTCGCCACCAGGTTGCGGTGGGTCAGCATCGCGCCCTTGGCCACGCCGGTGGTGCCGCCGGTATATTGCAGCACCGCCACGTCATCACTGGTCGGGCTGGCTTCGTTCACGGGCTGGCCGTGGCCTTTGCTCAGCACGTCGTTGAACTTGATGGCCTTGGGCAAATGATAAGCCGGGACCATCTTCTTGATGTACTTGATGACGCTGTTGATCAACAGGCGCTTGAGCGGCGGCAGCAAATCGGCCACTTCGGTGACGATGACGTGCTTGACGCCAGTCTTGGGCACCACGCTTTCGGCCAGGTGCGCCATGTTTGCCAGGCACACCAGCGCCTTGGCGCCGGAGTCGTTGAATTGGTGCTCCATTTCCCGCGCGGTGTAGAGCGGGTTGGTATTGACCACGATCAGGCCGGCGCGGATGGCACCAAACACAGCGACTGGGTATTGGAGGACGTTGGGCAGCTGCACGGCGATTCGATCGCCCGGCTGCAAATCGGTATGCTGTTGCAGGTACGCGGCGAAGGCACCGGACAACTCGTAGAGTTCACCATAGGTGATGGTCTTGCCGAGGTTGCTGAATGCCGGCTTGTCGGCGAAGCGTTGGCAGGATTGCTTCAGCACCGCCTGAATATTCGGATACTCATCTGGATTGATGTCGGCAGCAATCCCAGCTGGGTATTTATCCTTCCAAAAGTTTTCAATCATGGAAGCCCCACTCCTCAGCAACGCGAATTCTCACCGCATTTGATGCGATTATTATTGGTGTGTGTCTATTGGTGAATCTGGCTTGGATAAAGGCCGAGAAGTCACAAAAGCGCGCCGAGAGTAGCAGCTTTGCCAAGGGTCGCCTAGAGCCAAAAACGGCCCCTACAGTCATAAACTTGACTCAAGAATATTCAATGGTCATTTTTAGAGTAAAAATTCTAAGCCCCGTATGATTTCGCTGGATACCTGAATATTGTGAGAGCGAGCCTGCTTGCGAAAGCGGCGTGCCAGTCCATATCTCTGGCGCTGTCATACCGCTTCGCGAGCAGGCTCCCACAGGATCTAGTACTGGACAGGCTGTTTATCGTCAGGCGATATCGCGCAGTTCCCGGCGCAGGATCTTGCCCACTGGGGTCATCGGCAGCGATTCCCGCAACACGATGTGCTTGGGAACCTTGTAGCCGGCAAAGTTCTCCTTGCAGTACGCCTTGAGCTCTTCAAGGCTGACCCCCGACTCACGGGCCACGACGAACAGTTTCACCGCCTCCCCCGAACGCTCGTCCGGCACGCCGATTACCGCGCAACTGGCGACTTTCGGATGGGCCATCACCACGTCCTCGATTTCGTTTGGATACACGTTGAAACCCGAGACGATGATCATGTCCTTCTTGCGGTCGACAATGCGCACGAACCCATCGGGATCGATCACCGCGACATCACCGGACTTGAACCAGCCCTCGCTGTCGAGCACTTCGGCGGTCGCTTCGGGCTTGTTCCAGTAGCCCTTCATGATCTGCGGCCCCTTGATGCACAGCTCGCCGCGCTCGCCCAAAGGTAGCTCGACGCCGTCGTCGCTGATGACTTTCATCAGCGTACCCGGTACCGGCAGCCCCACCGTGCCCAGGCGCGACTTGCCACCGTAAGGATTGGCGCTGGCCACTGGCGAGGTTTCGGTCAACCCGTAGCCCTCGGTAATACCGCAACCGGTCATCTGCTTCCAACGCTCCGCGGTGGCCTTGACCAGTGCGGTGCCGCCTGAGTTGGTGACCTTGAGGTTGGAGAAATCCAGCGTCTTGAAATCAGGATGGTCCATCAGCGCGACGAACAGCGTGTTCAGCCCCAGCAGCAGCGAAAACCGCCAGTTCTTCAGCTCCTTGATAAAACCGCCGATGTCCCTGGGATTGGTGATCAGCACGTTGTGGTTGCCGGTGACCATCATGCACATGCAGTTCGCCGTGAAGGCATAGATGTGATACAGCGGCAGCGGTGCGATCATCACTTCCTGGCCCTCGCGCAACAACGGCTGGCCGTCGTCGCCGATCTGCCCCAGGCAGGCGCGGGCCTGCTGCATGTTGGCCACCAGGTTGCGATGGGTCAGCATGGCACCTTTGGCCAAGCCGGTGGTGCCACCGGTGTATTGCAGCACGGCAATGTCGTCGAGGCCGACGCTCAGCGGCTTGATGCCCTGGCCTCGTCCCAGCCGCAAGGCACTCTTGAAGGAAATGGCCTGGGGCAGTGAATAGTCCGGGACCATCTTCTTGACCTTGCTCACCACCGTATTGACCAGCCAGCCCTTGGCGGTGGGCATCAGGTCGCCCATCTTCGCTTCGATCAGGTATTGCAGGTCGGTGTCGGGCAGCACTTCCTGGACTTTCTGCCCGAACAGGTTCATGTACACCAGCGCCCGGGCACCGGAGTCCTTGAACTGATGACGCATTTCCCGGGGGGTATAAAGCGGGTTGGTATTGACCACCACCAGCCCGGCGCGCAGGGCGCCGAAGACCGCGATCGGGTACTGCAGGACGTTGGGCATCTGCACGGCGATACGATCGCCCGGCGCCAGGTCGGTATGGGCTTGCAGATAGCCGGCAAAGGCCGCGCTGTAGCGCTCCAGCTCGGCATAGGTGAGCGTCACGCCCATGTTGCTGTAGGCCGGACGGTCGGCGAATTTCTTGCAGGAACGCTCGAACACCTCGACAACCGACTTGTAGGCACTCAGGTCGATGTCCGAGGGCACGCCGGCCGGGCGTTTGTCATTCCAGAAATCAGGCTGCATTGTTTTTGTCCTCTTTACCTGAACATATCCGGGGACCGCTTGCGTATCGCTTGCACAGGCGGAGCTCATGGGACACTAGCAGCTATGGCCAATCAGGCAAATATGGCAACTTGCGTCATAGATTGTGTGAATCTTCCTGAATTGCCTTGGCCTGTTCAGGCGAGACGCAACGGATGCGCTATACAATGCAGCGACGCTGCGTCTGACTTTGTGCAAAGGAACCGCCATGATCCACCAAACGTTCTGGCTGACCGCGACCGATCATAGCCGCTTGTTCGTCAATCAGTGGCTACCCGAAACCGCCCCGCGGGCGGTGATCATGCTGGCCCACGGCATGGCCGAACACAGCGGCCGCTATGGGCGCCTGGCCCAGGCACTGTGCGATGAGGGCTATGGCATCTACGCGCCGGACCTGCGTGGGCATGGCAAGACCGGCGAAGCAGCGATCCTCGGTCACTTCGCCGACCACGACGGTTGGACCAAGGTTGTCGGCGACCTGGCGAGCCTGAACCACCAAATCGGCCAGCAACATCCAGAAATACCAATCCTGCTACTGGGCCACAGCATGGGCAGTTATATCGCCCAGGGATATTTGTTACACCACAGCGCCAGCCTGCACGGGGCCATCCTCAGCGGCTCGAATTTCCAGCCCGTGGCGCTTTACGGCGCGGCGCGACTGATCGCCCGTTTCGAGCGACGACGCCAGGGACCCACAGGGCGCAGCGCGCTGATCGAGTGGCTGTCCTTCGGCAGTTTCAACAAAAAATTCAAACCCGTGCGCACGCCCTTCGACTGGCTCAGCCGCGACCCCGCGGAAGTGGACAAGTACGTCCAGGACCCGCTATGCGGCTTTCGTTGCACCAATCAACTGTGGGTCGACCTGCTCGGCGGGTTGCAGCAGATCAGCAAAGCGTCCACTCTCGCGCAGATCGATCCAGGCCTGCCGTTGCTGGTGATCGGCGGCGAATGTGATCCGGTGAGCGAAGGCAAGCGTCTGAAAGATCTGGCCGATGCCCTGCGCGACGGCGGCAACCAGCATTTGCAGTTAAAGATCTATCCGCAGGCCCGGCACGAACTGTTCAACGAAACCAACCGCGATGAAGTGACCGCCGACGTGCTGGCCTGGATTGCCCAGGCCCTGAGCCATCGGCGGCCGCCACGCAGCGAGTAGGTTTGCAGCGTTTTTCTCTACACGTCACAGGATCCAGACATGACCCAGGTTACCAACATCCCTTACGAAGCCCTCGAAGTCGGCCAGACCGCCAGCTACAGCAAGACCGTCGAAGAGCGCGACATCCAGCTGTTCGCCGCCATGTCCGGCGATCACAACCCGGTGCACCTGGACGCCGAGTTCGCCGCCGCCAGCATGTTCAAGGAGCGTATTGCCCATGGCATGTTCAGCGGCGCACTGATCAGCGCGGCAGTGGCGTGCGAGTTGCCTGGGCCGGGCACTATCTACATCGGCCAGCAGATGAGCTTCCAGAAACCCGTGAAGATTGGCGATACCCTGACCGTACGCCTGGAGATCCTGGAGAAACTGCCAAAATTCCGCGTACGCATTGCGACCCGCGTATTCAATCAGCGCGATGAACTGGTGGTGGACGGCGAAGCGGAAATCCTCGCACCGCGCAAGCAGCAGACTGTGACGTTGCCGGAGTTGCCGGCGATTACTGTCGGTTGATTGCGATCCAAAGTAAGTGATGTGTGGCGAGGGGATTTATCCCCGCGCCACAAGTTATCGCGCAGTGTCGAGGACCTGCACGCTCGCCGTCATCCCGGCACTCAGGCTCACGCCCTCCGGCACCTTGTCCAGCTTGATCCGCACCGGGATCCGCTGGGCCAGGCGCACCCAGTTGAAGGTCGGCTCGACTTCCGCCAGCAGTTGCGCATCGGGATTGGTGTTGCGGTCGGTGATGCCTCGGCTGATGCTTTCCACATGGCCTTGCAGGGCATGGCCGGCGCTCATCAACCAGACCTTGACCGGATCGCCGACGCGAATCCTCGGCAATTTGGTTTCTTCGAAGTAGGCCTGCACGTAGAACGTTGAATCATCGATCAATGCCATGACCGGTTGGCCGGCATTCACGTAGTTGCCTTGGGCCAGGCGCAGGTTGGTGATGTGACCGCTACGTGGGGCCAGGACCTGGCTGCGGGCCAGGTTCAGCTCCGCAACCTTGGCCTCGGCCTGGGCCTCGCGCAGTTCGCCTCGGGCAATGCCCGCATTGATCTGGGCGTTTTCACGCAATTCCGCACTGATGGCCTGGGGCCCCAGGGCCGCCCGGCGGCTGGCTTCGTGTTCGCGCAGGCTCAATTGCTGCTGGCGCGTCTGGACCACCGCCCGAGCTTTCTCCAATGCGGCCTCGAAACGCTCGCGATCGATACTCAGCAAGAGATCCCCCGCCTTGACTGGCTGGTTGTCCACGGCCTTGAGTTCACGCACCCAACCAGAAACGTCAGGGGCGATAACCACCACATCGGCGCGGATGCGTGCATCCCGGGTCCAGGGTGTGAGCATGTAGTACTGCCACAAATGCAGGCCGGCGAAGATCGCCACGGCCACCACGCTCAGCGTGACGGCGACACGTACGGAAGTACGCATGTTCAACTCCTTATAACGGTCCGAGGACCCGGGTAATGACAGTCAGGACGCAGACATACAGGGCGCAGTCGAACAACGCTTCGTGCCAGATCCAGCGCCCGGCCGGCACCAGGCTGAGCAACAGGCGCAGGCCCCCAGTCACCAACAAGGCGAGCACGACATAAATCAGGAACGGACTGAGCAACACCCCGCCGATCGACCACTCACGCAAGCCCATGGCTATGTTTCCCTTCTGTAGATTCGTGCTGGCGGCACCAGGCACGCCAGCTGTTTTGCAATTGCACCACGGCGCCTTGGGCCAGCTTCAGCGCGTCGCTCGCCGGCTGTTGCGAAAGCACCCGTAAGTACTCGTCGCTCGCCTGGGCCAATGCGTCGCCCTGGTCGCCGGCCGGGCCGCGCTCCAGCACCTGTTCCAACGTTTCGAAATAATGGCGCTGGGCTGGACTTTCCGGAACCTGGGCGACCGCCAGGCTCAAGCGCAGATGGAGCAATTCGTCGCCGATGTCCAGGCCCAGCAAACCATCGTCCCAACGACTGCGCGACGGCACCGGCAGCTCGGGATAGTGACGCGCCAGTTGCAGCAAACGATCGGCCATGCGCCCGCCGAACCAGCTCTCGGCGCCGCGCAGACTGCGATGGGTCAAGCGCACCAGGTCATCCAGCGTTGCCGCCAGCAACCGGCGGCTGTGCCAGGCCGGGTTGCGCAGAATCAACAGATTGAATGCCAACACCGCTGCGCCAACACCGATCATCATGGCCTGGGCGTTATTGAAAAAAGTCGCAACGTCGTACTTCATGGCGTTGAGCGGCGAGACCAGCACCACGAAATGCAGACAGAACGAGGTGGCGGTCGCGTAGAGCGGCGGCTTGGCCATGCACAGCGCCCCGAGGAACAAAGGCACGCCCATGGCCATGCCGAGCATTGCGAAGCTGCTCCATTGCGGCAGCATGATTTCACCGATCACAAACGCGGTCGGAACCGCCAGGAGAATCCCTCGCAAGAAACTCATGCCGATCTGCGCACCGTTTTCACGGCTGGCGAACAGGCTGCACACCACGCAAGTAAGCAGCAAAGCACCCGAAGCAGCCGGCCAGGCAGTCGCCAGCCAGAAACACGCGACCGCCAGGAACGCCAGGGCGCTGCGGGCGCCGAACACCATCGCCAAGGACAGGTCCCGATGCGGCGCCAGGGTGCGTGGGGGATCGGCCGCCGCCCTGCCCTCTTGCACCGCCGACAGCGCATCGCAAGCCGCCAGGGCGGTGTCGAGCAACAAGGCGAAACGTGCCAGGCAATAACTTTGCGCCGAGCTTAACCGGGAGTCGTGAGAGGCGTCCCAGACCCGCGGTCGCAGTGCGTGCAGTGTCGCGCTGTCAGCGTCGAGGGCTTGCTGTACCTCGTCCATCCACGGCTGCAGCGCTTCGGCCTCCTGGGGCTCGAGCTGTTTCCATTGCCGGCGTACGGAGCGGGAAAGGCGCAGCAGCATCAACAGTTTCTGGCTCAAGCCGCTGATGGACCGGGCGCGCTGGCGTCCCAATCGGCCTTCGAACCAGGCATGTTCGCGCTGGGCGTCTACCGCGACGATCTTGCCGAGAATTTCGAGCAAGCCTTTGCGTGCCTGGGCATCGCCTGCCAAGGTGGCGCGGGCTGCCTGCATGCCGCTCTGCCAGGCGGCGCGGGCCTGATCCGCCAGTTGCCGTTCAACCCGCAACGGCCAGAGCAAGGCACTGGTCAAGGTGGCGCAAGTAATGCCCAGGCTGATCTCGGTACAGCGCGCCACGGCCTGATCGAATACCCCAAGCGGATGGGAAATCGCCGGCAGGGCAATGATCGCCACGGTGTAGCCCGCCAGCACGAACGAATACGACCAGGCGCTGCGCAACAACGTCGAACACGCCGTGCACACGCCCAGCCACAACGCCAGCGCCAGCAAGAACAACCAGGGCGCCTGGGCGAACAAGCCCATGAACACCACCGACATGATCGTTCCCACCGCCGTCCCGACCAAGCGTGCCAAGCCTTTCTGTACCACCATGCCGGACAACGGCTGGGCCACGATGAACGCCGTCATCAGCGCCCATGACGGCTGCTCCAATCCCCAGCGCAACGCCAGCCACAACGCCAGGCCACCACCGAGCACGGTCTTGATGGCGAACTGCACAGCGAGGCGATCAGGGGCGAACAGAGCCTGAAAGGTGATGGGCACGCGCAAAACTCTTCTTGGGATGACGTAACGATAGATCGTGGAAAATGCGATGCAATTATTAGGTAGCTATCTATTGACGTCCAGCGTTGATTGTTGAGAGATCTGACAAACTCTCTTGCGGATTTGTGCTGATAGAAAGCGTTCCTCGCCCCGGATCGCTTCCATAAAAAAACGCCAGGCAAGCTGGCGTTTTTCGTCACACGCAAGTGTTAGCTGGCGCGCGCCTGGTTGCGCAGGGCCTTGACCTGGTCGTGGTTGCGTTGCACACCGTGGTACTGACGCTCCACCAGGTCGCGAATGCCCTCCAGGTTGTGCTTGTTGATCTTCTCCATCGCTTCCCGGTAAGCCTTCAGCGCGTGGTCTTCGCCGCGCTCGGCCTCGTTCAGCACCGCTTCTTCGTCCTTGCCGGTGAACATCGATTTTACGTCGACCCAACGACGGTGCAGGTCACCGGCAACGCTGGTAGAAGTTTCCGGATCGCCGCCCAGGGAACGTACGGCGGCTTGCAGCTCGGCCGCAGCAGTGGCGCAGTCGGCGGAACGCTTGACGAACAGTGCCTTGAGTTCAGGGTGCTTGATGTCTTCAGCGCAGGTCTTGAATCCTTCCTGGCCATCCTTGCTGGTCTCGATCAGGTCATTCAAGACAGAGATGGATTCTTTGTTGATGTCAGTCATTTTTCAGTTCCTTTGCTTGGTGAATAAAAACCTGCAAGGAATATTGCATCGCCCATGCCAGCCACCGAACCAACATAAAACCCTTATAAATCAAATATTTATAAAATAACGCAATTTCTGTATCCGCTTTATTTGCATGATCTGTCATTTGGCCTGCATGCAGAATGCCTGTATTTTGCCGATGGTTTTCAACAAGACATTCGCCTATGAATCCGGAAAAGCTGGAACTGCTGGTCACCCGCCAGATGCCCTTTGGCAAGTACAAGGGCCGAATCCTTGCCGACCTGCCGGGCCAGTATCTGAATTGGTTCGCACGGGAGGGTTTTCCCCACGGGGAATTGGGCGGCTTGCTGGCGTTGATGCAGGAAATCGACCACAACGGCCTGTCGGACCTGCTGGACCCGCTGCGAGCCAAACATGGCTTGCCCAAACCTGGCTACTGATGCTGCCTTTGACTGATTGAGCCCCGCCATGCCCGAAAATACGCTGCGCGCCCATGATGAAACCTTCTGGGAAACCTTTGTCGGTCGCTACGATGTCGACGCCGATGGGCCCCTCAATCTCGAAAACGGTTACTTCGGCCGGATGTCGCGTACGGTGGTGGAAGAATATCAACGCAATATCGAGCTGGTGAACCGCGGCAATTCGTTTTATGTGCGCCAACAATTCGACCAGGAGCATGGCGAAGCGATACGCCGAGAAGTGGCGCAACTGATCCACGCCCCAGCGTCCACCGTGACACTGGCCAACAATGCGGTTGACGCCCTGCAGACGCTGATTCGCAATTACAACAAGCTCAAGCCTGGCGACCAGGTATTGATCAGCGATGTGGAATACGAGTCGGTCAAGAGCGCGATGCGCTGGCTGGCCCGCCAGCGCGGCGCCGAGGTTGTCGAGCTGGTCCATCCGCACCCTGCCAGTTTTGACGCACTGGTAGGCACTTACCGAGAAGCCTTCATTCGTTATCCGCGCCTGAAGCTGATGGCGCTGACTTATGTGAACCATCTGACCGGCCTGGTGATGCCGGTCCAGGCGATCGCCGAGACAGCACGGGAATTCGGGGTCGATATCATTCTCGACGGTGCCCACGCCTTGGGCCAGATCGATTTCAATCTCAAGAAACTCGGCATTGAGTTTGCCGGGTTCAACCTGCAGAAATGGCTTGGCGGCCCCTTGGCGCTGGGCTTCCTCTATATCGCGCCACACCGGCTGGCCGACATCGACCCGGACATGGACGAGAGCCACTACCCGCCCACCGACATACGCTCGCGCACGCCTCACAGTACGCCCAACATTCCGGCGTTGCTGACGCTGCCCCTGGCATTCGAAGAGCACCGTGCCCTGGGCGGAGCATCGGCCAAGGGCGCACGGCTCTGTCATCTGCGGGACTTGTGGGTAAACGCCGTTCGTGACGTGCCGGGCATTGAGGTCATGACGCCGGACGACCGGCGCCTCTATTGCGGCATCACTTCAATGCGTTTTACCCACCAGCCTGACCAGCAAGCGATGGCTGATCGGTTGCTCGAGGAGCATGGGATTTTTACCGTGGTGCGCAAGACCAGCGTCGGCCTTTGCATTCGCATTACGCCGGGGTTGATTACCTTGGGCCGTGATATCGAGCGGTTGACCCGAGCGCTGACCGACCTGAGCCGAATCTAGTTGTAGCGAGGGGATTTATCCCCTCGCCACAGAGCCAGCGTGCTCGCTGCAAAAATACAGGCAAAAAAAAAACGGTGCGCCGACCAAGCGCACCGTAAAGCCGTAGAACACACAACGAAGTTCGGTAAGACAATCAGTCCAGCAGCGCCAGTGCCTCGGCGGTGCATTCCTGGATACGGGCCCAGTCGCCGTTCTTGATCCACTCCGGATCTAGCATCCAACTGCCGCCCACGCACATCACGTTTTTCAACGCCATGTAGCTCTTGATATTGGCCGGGCTCACGCCGCCGGTCGGGCAGAATTTCACTTCGCCGAATGGCCCGCCCAACGCCTTGATGGCAGCGACGCCACCGCTGACCTCCGCCGGGAACAACTTGAAGCGGCGATAGCCCAGGCCATAGCCTTCCATGATGCCCGAGGCATTGCTGATCCCCGGCAACAACGGGATCGGGCTCTGGACGCTGGCCTCCAGCAAGTCCCGGGTGATACCCGGCGTCACGATGAACTGCGAACCGGCTGCCTCGGCGGCGGCCAGCATGTGACGATCGAGCACCGTGCCAGCGCCCGTCACCAGTTCCGGGCGCTGCTCGCGCAGTACCTGAATGGCCTTGAGGCCGTACTGCGAGCGCAAGGTCACTTCCAGTGCCGTCAGGCCACCAGCGGCCAAGGCATCGGCCAACGGCAGGATGTCTTGTTCACGCGCAATGGTAATCACCGGCAGAATCCGCGCCTTGGCGCAGAGGCTGTCGATCAGCGTCACTTTGTCCGCCATGGAAACGGTCGAGGATGGGTTTTTCATAGCGGCTGATCCTTGGTTCATGGGCACCAGTAAATCTCTAACGTAGGTTGCAGAAACGCGCGGATCGGCATATCGGCGACGTTGTCACCGGCCACTGCAGCGTTCAGGGTGGTCAATTTCGATTGACCGGAAATCGACAGGACTTTGTGCGTGGCCGAAGCCAGCAAGGCACGGCTCATCGTCAGGCGTTGATGCGGTACCGTCGGCGCGAGCATCGGCCAGCAACGGCGGACGCCATTTTGATCCAGGGCCTCAGCCAGGTTCGGGCTGCCGGGAAACAGCGAAGCGGTATGGCCGTCATCGCCCATGCCCAGTATCAGCACGTCAATCGGCGGCAGCTCGGCGAGCCGGCGATCCGCCTGTTCGGCGGCGGCTTCCAGGTTGGCGCTGGCGCTGTAGAGGCTCAGGAACTGCGCCTTGGCCGCGGCCCTCTGGAGCAGATAACGCTTGAGCAGGCCGGCATTGCTGTCGGCATGTTCAACCGGCACCCAGCGTTCATCGGCCAGGCTCACCACCACTTTCGACCAGTCCAGCGCCTCCTTGGCCAAGTGCTGGAAAAATGCCACCGGGCTGCGACCGCCGGACACCACAAGGGTCGCCGCGCCTTTGGCCTCGATCGCGGCGCGCAGTTGCTGCGCCACGCTCAGGGCCAGGCTTTGCGCCAGCAGCACCGGGCTCTTGAACTCCAGGGCAGTGACACCCTGGGGCAGATTCAATTCAGATATCGCCATACCATGACCTCCCATCCCGCGTGATCAGTGCAATGGAGCTCATCGGCCCCCATGACCCAGCGGCATAAGGCTTGGGCGCATCACCGGACTTCTTCCAGCCGGCGATCAACTGGTCACACCACGTCCACGCGGCTTCGATTTCATCTTTACGAACAAACAGGTTCTGATTGCCGTTCATGACTTCCAGCAACAACCGTTCGTAGGCATCGGGAATCCGTGCGCTACGGTAGGTGTCGGAGAAGTTGAGTTGCAGCGGACCGCTGCGTAATTGCATGCCCTTGTCCAGGCCTTGCTCCTTGGTCATCACCCGCAAGGAAATCCCTTCGTCCGGTTGCAGGCGGATGATCAGCTTGTTGCTGATCTGCAGGCGCTGCTCGGGAGCGAAGATGTAGTGGGACGGTTCCTTGAAGTGGATCACGATCTGCGACAGCTTCTGCGGCATGCGCTTGCCGGTGCGCAGGTAGAACGGAACACCCGCCCAGCGCCAGTTGCGGATATCGGCGCGCAAGGCAACGAACGTCTCGGTGTCGCTCTGGGTATTGGAATTCGGCTCTTCCAGGTATCCCGGCACCGCCTTGCCTTCGCTGTGGCCGGCGATGTACTGGCCGCGCACCACCTGGGTAGTCAGGCCTTCCGGGCTGATCGGCGCCAAGGCCTTGAGCACCTTGACCTTCTCGTCACGGATGCTGTCGGCGGACAGGTCGGCCGGCGGGTCCATGGCGATCAGGCACAACAGCTGCAGCAGGTGATTCTGGATCATGTCACGCAGTTGGCCAGCCTTGTCGAAATAGCCCCAACGCCCTTCGATCCCGACCTTCTCGGCCACGGTGATTTCCACGTGGGAGATGTAGTTCTGGTTCCACTGGGTTTCGAACAGGCTGTTGGCGAACCGCAGCGCGATCAGGTTCTGTACCGTTTCCTTGCCCAGGTAATGGTCGATGCGGTAAGTGCGGTTCTCGGGAAAGAACTGCGCCACGGCGTCGTTGACCTTGCGCGACGACTCGAGGTCCGAGCCGATGGGTTTTTCCAGCACGACACGGGTGTTTTCGCTGAGGCCGACTTTCGCCAGGTTCTCGCAGATCGCGCCATAGACCGCCGCCGGAGTGGCGAAGTAGGCGATGACTTGTTGCTGGGTCAAGCCGACCTGCTCGGCAAGCGCGACGTAATCGTCCGCCTTGAGGAAATCGACGTGCAGGTAAGTCAGCCGCGCCAGGAAGCGTTCGATCACGGTTTCGTCGAGGTCTTTATCGCCCACATAGCGCCGCAGCTCGGTGCTGATGAACGCCAAATGCTGCTGTTCGCTGCCCGGTTCGCGGGCCAGCGCCAGGATTCGCGTGTCTTCGTGCAACAGGCCGGCGCCATCGAGCTGATAAAGGGCTGGAAACAGCTTGCGAAGCGCCAGGTCGCCCAGCGCGCCGAACAAGGCAAAAGTGCACGGTTCAACCGTAATCGAATGCATGATGTTTGTTCTTTTATCAAGTTAAGCTACAAATACCTTTTTTCAAGGCATCACTCAAGGAAAAATGTAGTAATAACCACAACATTTTTCGAAAATACCGATTCCGAGTGGTGGTCCGTCGGAGCCATCAGTAGGATAGGCCACCGCAAAGGGTCGTATCAAAGACCCGTCATCTCTAGGAATCTTGTATGGACCGCGTGCGAAATCTACTGGAGCAGATCCAGAGTCGCCTGGAAGACCTGAACAAGGCCGAACGCAAGGTGGCCGAGGTGATCCTGCTCAACCCACAGCAGGCTACCCGCTTCAGCATTGCCGCCCTCGCCCAGGCGGCCTCGGTCAGTGAACCGACCGTCAATCGCTTTTGCCGCTCGTTCGGTGTCAGCGGTTACCCGGAACTCAAGTTGCAATTGGCCCAAAGCCTGGCCAGCGGCGCGGCTTATGTCAGCCGCGCCGTGGAAGCCGACGACAACCCCGAAGCCTATACCCAGAAGATCTTTGGCAGCGCCATTGCCTCATTGGACAGTGCCTGCCAGGCCCTTGATCCAAATTTGATCAGCCGCGCGGTGGATCTGCTGATCCAGGCGCGGCAGATCCACTTCTTCGGCCTCGGCGCATCGGCGCCGGTAGCGCTGGATGCCCAGCACAAGTTTTTCCGCTTCAACCTGGCAGTGACCGCCCATGCCGACGTGCTGATGCAACGCATGATCGCTTCGGTGGCCCATACCGGCGAATTGTTCGTGATCATTTCCTACACCGGGCGCACCCGCGAACTGGTAGAGGTTGCGCGCATCGCCCGGGAGAACGGCGCATCGGTACTCGGCCTGACCGCCGAAGGTTCGCCATTGGCCAAGGCCAGCACCTTGAGCCTGAACATTCCATTGCCCGAAGATACCGATATCTACATGCCGATGACTTCTCGGATCATCCAGCTCACCGTACTGGACGTGCTCGCCACCGGCATGACCCTGCGCCGCGGCGTGGACTTCCAGCCGCATCTGCGCAAGATCAAGGAAAGCCTGAATGCCAGCCGCTACCCGGTTGGGGATGAATTCAACTGACCCCGTCCCGATCGTTCCCACGCTCTGTGCGGGAACGATCATCCAGAGCTAAGCCTCCACCCGCGCCTGCAAACTCAAATGCGCTCGCTCCCCGGGCGCCAGGCACAGGCTTGCTGTACCGCCACTGGCCGCTTCGACGCAAACGAACTCGCTGACCTCATCCCAACTTACCCCCAACAGGGGCCGCGCACCGGGATGCCAAACCACCGTGTCGGCGCTTTCTCCGGTGTCGATGCGCAGTTCGCGCTGCCAGGCGTGATCCTTGAGCTGCAATTCGCCGTCATGCTGGAACACCCTCTGACAGCCGCCCTCGACCCGCAACTCGCCCTCCTGCTGGCAAGCGGCACGGCTCAACTGGTCGTAACCCTGGGCGCCTTCGAGCCCAGACAGCGCTACCTCACCAACGTCACCAATACGCCAATACGCGTGCAAGGCCTGGCTCAACTGGCAAGGCAGGCTGTCCTGATGCTCGGTGCTCAAGCGCAACTCCATGCGCTCGCCCAGGTCGGCATACAGGTCCACTTGCCAGTCACACAACTGCAATTGCCAATGCAGGTGTACGCCATCGTCATCGCTGGCGCTGTCGAGCAATTTCCAATCGATCAGACGCGCCCAGCCATGGGACGGCCAGGCGTTTTCGCTCGGATGGCGACCATACCAAGGCCAGCACACCGGCACGCCGCCGCGTATCGCGCCGACCTGCGGCCACTTGGCCGCACACCACAACCAGGGTTTCTGGCCTCGCGGCTGGAAATGCAGCAATTGCGCACCCTGGCGACTGAAAACCGCCTGGCACAGCGGATGATCGATAACCAAGACGTCACGCTGCTGATAGCGCTCCCACGCAAACACCGGACGCTCGCGCAAGGATCTGAAAAAGCGTTGTAGCGGATGCTCATGCATGGGCCGCGGTCCTGGGATGGTCAAGGAGGTACGACGCACTCCACAAAAAAAAGCGGACAGCCTTGGCCATCCGCAAATATGCGCACATAGAGGAGAGCTTATCGCAACAGCGTTAGAACACCGACTGAATTTTCAGGCCGGCCACCAGCGCGTCATCCACTTCATCAACACCACCCGGGTGGGTGACGTATTGCAGGTTCGGACGCACGGTCAGCCAGTTGGTGACATGGAAGCCGTAGTTGATTTCGTAGTTGTACTCGGTGCTGCGCAGTGGCGAGAACAGCGGATCGTCATAATCGGTCACGCCATTGGCAACGTTGGTCAGCTCGGCGTTTTTCTTCACATCTTCGTTGACATGGATACGCGAGAAGCCGATGCCGACATCGTCTTTTGGACGTGCATCGAACGGTCCCTTGTACACGAACATCAGCGACTGGTAGTTGTCGACGATGTTGGTTTCCTTGTCGTGAAAGGTGGCGTTGGCGGCAATGTTCAGGCCACGCGAAGCGTCACCGTTGTGGGTGGTGAGCTGCTGTTGCATGACGAACCAGTAGCCGTCCTTGCTGCTGTGGCTGCGATAGGGGTTACGGGTGATTGCTGCGTCGCCGCCGTTGTCGTCCTCACGAACGTCGTCCGCCTTGGCCGTGCTCTTGTAGTAACCGACACGGTATTCGCCCGGCAGGTTGTTGAGCTTGGGCGACCAGACCAATTCGACCGGAATCAGCGTACCCTCGGTCCCGCTGCCGCTGAGCTTGTAGCGGTTGTTGTTTTCCAGCTGCGAAGGGTTCTGGTTGTACGCACCGATCTGTGCATAGAGCTCAGGGGTGATGTTGTACTTGAACCGAATCGCCGCCTGCATGATTGGCCAGTTGTACCAGATGCCGGTGGCCCAGTTACCTGCTTGGGAACCGCAGAAGGCCAGGTTCTGGAAGTCGCAAGGGAAGGTGTTGAAGTCCTCGCCCACGCCGTAGTAACCGGCCTTCACGTCCAGCTTGCTGTCGAAGTACTTCTGCTTGATCCACAACTGGGTCAGGCGCGTGGTTTGGCCGCGACCCCAGACTTCCTGGGACGAACTGAGGGTGCCGGCACGCGGGTCACCGATACGGTCGTTGGAAATGTTGCGGCCATCGCGGCGAGTGAACTGGATCTTGGCTTCGGTATCGTTCCAGCCCGCCAGTTTTTCCAGGTCGAGCGCTACACCCAGGCCAAACTGCTGGGACCAGCGCGCGGTCTTGTCATCATTGTAGCCGCCATCGAGATTGGCACCCATCTCTCCGACGAAATCAGCCTTGATGTCGATACCCTGCTCGATCAGCTTGGTCCGTTCACCGCCCCAGTCGCCCGTCATCCACTGCGAATCGGCGCTGAACGCGTCGGCAGCGTGTGCGCTACCGGCCAGCATCATCGCCGCAACGGCTGACAACTGGCAGATAAGCTGGGCATTGTTGTTCTTCTTCATCCCTACATCCTCGTCTTTATTGTTATTAACTGTTTTTATCTAACGCGGTTTACAACGATTGCGACGGGTGGTCCCCCACTCGCCGCATACCCCTTTTGGTGGGAACAAACTCAATCCCCCATGTGTTCTTCACCGGCCTTTGAACTGCGCCACATTGGCAGGTCGGTCTCCAGCCTGCGGCTGCGCAGCCACGCCCAGGCGCTCGCCGGACTTGGCATCGAACAGCAGCACTTTCGCGGGATCGAATTGCAACGTCAGGGTTTCCCCCGGCTGCGGCGCCACGTCCGGCGCCAGGCGGCAGCAGACCTTGGTGTCGTTGAGGTTGACGAACACCAGGGTGTCCGGACCGGTGGGTTCGGTGACCTGGACTTCGGCGCGAATGGTCGGCAAGCCGTTCGGCTCATTGCCGGCCAGCACGATCTGCTCCGGGCGCAAGCCAAGGATCACTTCGCGGTCCTCGAGACCCGCGTCCTGCATGCCCAACGGCAACTCGCAACGGGCCTGGCCGCTGTCGAGCAAGGCCAGCAGGCGGCCGTCCTTGCGTTGCAGGCGCAACGGGATGAAGTTCATCGGCGGCGAACCGATGAAGCTCGCCACGAACAGGTTGGCCGGGTTGTTGTAGATGTCCTTCGGCGTGCCGAACTGCTGGATTATCCCGTCCTTCATCACCGCCACTTTGTCGCCCAGGGTCATGGCTTCGATCTGGTCGTGGGTGACGTAGACCGTGGTGGTCTTCAGGCGCTGGTGCATCAGTTTCATTTCGGTGCGCATCTCGACCCGCAGCTTGGCGTCGAGGTTGGACAGCGGTTCGTCGAACAGGTAGATCTTCGGCCGCCGCGCCAGGGCACGTCCCATCGCAACGCGCTGTTGCTGGCCGCCGGAGAGCTGGCCTGGCTTGCGGTTGAGCAGGTGTTCGATCTGCAACAGCTTGGCGACCCGCGCCACTTCCTCGTTGATGTCGGCTTGTTTCATCTTGCGAATCTTCAGGCCGAACTCGATGTTCTCGCGCACGCTCATGGTCGGGTACAGCGCGTAGGACTGGAACACCATGGCGATGTCGCGATCCTTCGGGCTCATGCCGCTGACGTCCTGGTCGCCGATCATGATCGCGCCGCCGGTGATGGTCTCGAGGCCGGCGATGCAATTCATCAGGGTCGACTTGCCGCAGCCCGAAGGACCGACCAGGATCAGGAATTCGCCTTCCTTGATCGACAATTGGATGTCTTTCAAGGTGTCGGGCAGGCCCGCGCCGTAGGTCTTGTTTACATTGCGTAGTTCAAGCGTAGCCATGATTACCCCTTGACCGCGCCAGCCGTGAGGCCGCGCACGAAATACTTGCCTGCGATCACATAGACCAGCAGGGTCGGCAGCCCGGCGATCATCGCCGCCGCCATATCCACGTTATATTCCTTGGCCCCGGTGCTGGTGTTGACCAGGTTGTTCAGCGCCACCGTGATGGGCTGGGAGTCGCCGCTGGAGAACACCACGCCGAACAGGAAGTCGTTCCATATCTGGGTGAACTGCCAGATCAGGCAGACCATGATGATCGGCGTCGACATCGGCAGGATGATCCGCCGGAAGATCGTGAAGAATCCGGCACCATCCAGGCGCGCAGCCTTCACCAACGCGTCGGGAATGCTCACGTAGTAGTTACGGAAGAACAGCGTGGTGAATGCCAGGCCGTAGACGACGTGGACGAACACCAGGCCCGTGGTGGTGCTGGCCAGGCCCATCTTGCCGAGGGTGAACGAGGCTGGCAGCAGCACGGTCTGGAACGGCAGGAAGCAACCGAACAGCAACAGGCCGAAGAACAACTGCGACCCACGGAAGCGCCACATCGACAGCACATAACCGTTCAACGCGCCGATGGCGGTGGAAATCAGCACGGCTGGCACGGTGATCTTGATCGAGTTCCAGAAGTAACCATTGACGGTCCCCCAGGCCTTGACCCAGCCGATGCCACTGACCACGGTCGGCCAGCTCAACAGGTTGCCGGTGCTGATGTCTTCCGGCGTCTTGAAGCTGGTCAACAGCATGACCACCAACGGCACCAGGTAAAGCAGTACCGCGAGGATCAGCACCGCGTAGATGGCGATGCGGCTCAGGCTGATGGAAGGTTTCGCAGCGAGACTAGTCATGACGCTTGGCCCTCAGCTCGGAATACAGGTAAGGCACGATGATCGCGAGGATCGCACCGAGCATCAGGATTGCACTGGCCGAGCCCATGCCCATCTGGCCGCGACTGAAGGTGAACGAATACATGAACATGGCAGGCAGGTCGGAGGAGTAACCCGGGCCACCGGCCGTCATGGCCGCCACCAGGTCGAAGCTCTTGATCGCGATGTGCGCAAGGATCATCACGGCACTGAAGAACACCGGGCGCAGGCTCGGCAGCACCACTTTCCAGTAGATGCGCGGCATGCTCGCGCCATCGATCTGCGCGGCGCGGATGATCGACTGGTCCACCCCACGCAGGCCGGCCAGGAACATCGCCATGATGAAACCCGAGGCCTGCCATACGGCAGCGATCACCAGGCAATACACCACGCGATCGGGGTCGATCAGCCAGTCCAGGCGGAAGCCTTCCCAACCCCAGTCACGCAACAGTTTGTCCAGGCCCATGCCCGGGTTGAGCAGCCATTTCCAGGCGGTACCGGTGACGATCATCGAGAGCGCCATCGGGTACAGGTAAATGGTGCGGATGAAACCTTCGCGGCGAATACGCTGGTCGAGAAATACCGCCAGCAGCACGCCGATCACCAGGGTGATGCCAATGAACATCCCGCCGAAAACCGCGAGGTTCTTGCTGGCCACCCACCAACGATCGTTGTCCCACAGCCGTGCGTATTGCGCCAGGCCCGCCCATTTGTAGGTAGGCAGGAAAGTCGAAGTCGTGAACGACAGGACGAACGTCCACAGGATGTAGCCATAGAAGCCCACCAGGACGATGAACATGCTCGGCGCCAGCACCAGTTTTGGTAGCCAGCGCTGCAATGCATCGAACGGCGAGGCCTTGCTGAACACAGCAACAGAACTCATGGGGAAATCCAAAAAACAGGGTTACAAGGGCGATCCCATGTGGGAGCGAGCTTTTGTGGCGAGGAGATTTATCCCTTCACCACAAACGCTCGCTCCCCCAAGGGATCGCGGCGCTGATTACTTCGCAGACTGAACCGCTGCGCCAAGCTTCTTGGCCGCGTCTGCTGGGTCGGCTTTCGGGTCGTTGATGTAGTTGGTCACCACGTCAAAGAACGCGCCTTGTACCGCCAGCGTGGTTGCCATGTTGTGCGCCATGCTCGGTTGCAGGCCGCCGTTCTTGGCGTCTGCCAGGAAGTCCTTGGCGGCGGTCTGGGCGCAGGAATCGAAACCGTACTTGCCCATGTCGGCCAGCATGTCGTTGCGCACCGGGATCGAGCCTTTGTTGATGCTGAAGACCTTCTGGAAGTTCTCGCCCAGCACGACCTTGGCGATATCCTGCTGGCCCGCCGCAGTGCCTTCGTCTTTCTGCTTGAACACCGCCAGGGAATCGATGTTGTAGGTGAAGGCCTTCTCGGTACCCGGGAACGCTACGCACTCATAGTCCTTGCCGGCGACTTTCTTCGCGGCGGTCCATTCGCTCTTGGCCCAGTCACCCATGATCTGCATGCCGGCCTTGCCGTTGATGACCTTGGCTGCTTCCAGGTTCCAGTCCTGGCCCTTGCCGTCGGCGTCCATGTAGGTCGCGACTTTCTTCAGCTCGGTCAGTGCCTTGACCATTTCCGGACCGGTCAGCGCCTTGTTGTCCAGGTCGACCAGGGCTTTCTTGTAGCCTTCGGCGCCCATGACCGAGAGCACCACCGCTTCGAACACGGTGCTGTCCTGCCATGGCTGGCCACCGTGGGCCAGCGGGATGAAGCCCGCGGCCTTGAGCTTGTCACCGGCGGCATAGAATTCTTCGAGGGTGGTCGGGTTCTTGGTGATACCGGCTTTCTTGAAGACTTCCGGGTTGATCCACAGCCAGTTGACGCGGTGGATGTTCACCGGCACGGCGACGTAGTCGCCTTCGTACTTCACGGTGTCGGAGACTTTCTTGTCGAGCAGGCTGTCCCATTTTTCCGCCTTGGAAACGTCTTTCAGGACGTCGGTGTCGAGCAGGCCCGTGGTCGCCCATTCCTGGATGTCCGGCCCCTTGATCTGGGCGACGCCCGGTGGATTACCTGCCACCGCACGGCTCTTGAGTACGGTCATGGCGGTGGAGCCGCCACCGCCGGCGACAGCGCCGTCCTTCCAGGTAAAGCCGTCTTTTTCTACCTGGGCCTTGAGCACATCGACCGCGGCTTTTTCGCCACCTGACGTCCACCAGTGGACGACTTCCACGGAACCTTTCGATTCGGCGGCAAGAGCAGTGACAGGGAATGCTGCGACGGGAAGCAGGGAAGCAAGAGAAATGACAGTAGCGAGGCGAGAAATCGCATTCATCTAGAAGTACCTTTCTTGTTGTTATGCATGCAAGTCTGGTGCTTGCGCTGCATGGATTCTAATCAGGGGTTATCCCTTCGCAGGTAACGAAGGGACGCGGATATGTCACGACATGGTTACACAGGTGCGGGATCGGCTAACCGCGCCAAGGCTGACGCCATGCTCGGTGCCAACGGCAGACGTGGAATCAGCACCGCCTGCCAGGCGTGATAAAGATCAGGCTTGCCCGGCCAGATGTCGGCGCTGGGACGGTTCTGCGGATCAAGCTCGTGATGCCAGCTGCCATTGCAGCGGTCGATGAAATGTTTGTCACAAAATTCCCAGAAACGCCGGTACCACGCTTCGTATTGCGCCTCGTCGGTCCGTTTGAGCAAGGCGCTGGCCGCGGCTGCCGCTTCGGCATGCACCCAATGCAGACGATGGCGGACCACGGCGCGGTTGTCCCAGTCCAACGTGTAGACAATGCCTGGCGCACCATCGACGTCCCAGCCATGGCGACAGTTCTGGTCGAAGAGTTTTTGCGCGTCCTGGGCCAGCCAGCCCGGCGTCAGCATGCCGATCTGCACGCGCGCGGCTTCGAGGTGCAGCAGCAGCCGCGCCCATTCGAAGCCATGGCCTGGGGTGGTGCCGTAGGGACGAAACCCATCGGCCGGGTTGTCGTGGTTGTATTCGCGCAGCGGCTGCCAGTCGCGGTCGAAATGCTCCACGACCATGTAATCATTGGCGGCTGCATGGCCGTGGATCACCCGCTCGACGATCCGCAGCGCACGAACCAGCCAGCGCGGGTCGTCGGTGGCATCGGCCAGGGCAAGGAAGGCTTCGGTGGCGTGCATGTTGCTGTTGGCGCCGCGATAGGCCTCTTCTTCGCGCCAGTCGCGGTTGAAGGATTCGCGCATGGCGCCCTCCTCCTCGCACCAGAAACGTTCGTCGATGACCCGCACCGCTTCGTTGAGCAAGGCCTCGGCGCCAGGGCGCTGGGCCACGACCGCGGAGCTGGCGGCCAGGGCAACGAAAGCATGCAGGTAGGCGGCTTTGCCGGTCTCGTTTTCAGCCGGATTGGCCGTGGCGAACCAACCGCCATGCTCGGCGTCGCGCAGCGGCCCCATGAGGGCTTGCACGCCATGATCTACCAGTTCGGCAAACCCAGGCAGGCCCTGGATGTGGGCCATGGCGAAGCTGTGGGTCATGCGCGCGGTGTTCATGGTTTCGGCCCGGGCATTGGCCGGCAGGCGCCCCAGCTCGTCCAGGTTGCCGAAACCGTCCGGCAGCTTCGAGGCCTTGGCGAACGCCAACAGCCGCAAGCCTTCGGCAGCGAGCCATTGCTGGTGGGCAGGAGCGTTCAGCCAACTGCTGAAGGCCGGTTGGAAGGTGTCCATCGAGATACCTTTTTTGTTGTTTTGACCCGGGGAGTCTAAACAACGGGAGATGCGCGGCAGGTAACGAAAGGGACGAGTTATGTCACCGACTTGTGACATTGGGACGGGAGTGTGTTGGACCTGCTCGCGAAGAACGATGACTCGGTCCGACTAATCCACACTCCGAGGCAACTGCAACGTCACCCGCAACCCGCCCTCGCGCAGATTCTGCAGGCTGACTTCGCCACCATGGCTGTGGGCGATGTTGCGGGCGATGCCCAACCCCAAGCCGTAGCCTTGTTGTTGCCCGGCGAGCCGGAAGTGCGGCTCGAAGACCTGCTCCAGGCGCTGTTCCGGCACACCCGGCCCTTCATCGTCGACGTGCAGGATGAACGCCGCTTCATCGTCATCGATGTGCAGATGCGCCCTTTGTCCGTATTTCAAAGCGTTGTCGATCAGGTTACCGATGCAGCGCTTGAGGGCCAACGGCTTGCCGGGATACGGCGCCAGCGCCCGGCCATCCTGGGTGACCCGGCCGTTGCCGTTGGGCGCGAGGTAAGGTTCCACCAGGCAGTCCAGTACATGGTTGAGGTCCACCGGCTCGATGTTTTCATGGATATCGGTGTCCTTGACGCATTGCAGCGCGCCCTTGACCAGCAGCTCCAGTTCGTCGAGGTCTCGGCCGAACTTGGCCTGAAGGTTTTCATCTTCCAGCAGCTCGACCCGCAACCGCAGCCGAGTGATGGGCGTGCGCAAGTCATGGGAAATCGCGCTGAACAACTGGCTGCGCTCGGTCAGGTAGCGGCTGATGCGCTCGCGCATCGCGTTGAACGCCCGGCCCACTTCCACCACTTCGCTGCCGCCGCCCTCGGCCACCGGCTGCACTTCAGCGCCGAGGGACATGTCCCGCGCCGCCCGGGCCAGGCGCTTGAGTGGCCGGCTCTGCCAGTGCACCAGCAAGCCGATGAACAACAGCAACAAGCTGCTGGTGAGCACGATGAAGCCCACCTGCTGCTTGGGCAGGTCCTGTTCTTCGAGGCTGGTATAGGGTTCGGGCAGCAGCGAGGCGATGTACAGCCATTCACCCGGCGCCATCTGGATTTGCGTGACCAGCACCGGCGGGTTCACCGGCTCGAGCGTCAACGCGTAATGGGCCCATGAGCGCGGCAGCTCGTCGAGCTTGAGCCCGCCGTTGAAGATCCGCAGGTCTTCGGGGCTGACGAACTTGACGGAGATGTCGGTGTTGCTACCCAGGGAGCGCCGCAGCACGTCGTCCACGGCCTGGAGCACCGCCAGTTTGCGCGGTGTCACGGGCAGCACGTCCATGCCCAGCGGCTTGTCATTGAGCGTGACGACGAACCGTGTGCCGCCCATGCTGCGCAACTGGTCGAGTACCAAGGGCCGATAAGCCACGGGCAGCGAGCGCAGATAGCTGACGGTGGCGGTCATCGAATGGGCAAGGCTGCGGGCGCTGGTGACCAGTCCTTCAAGCTGGGTGGCGCGCAATTGCGAGACCCAGATCAGGCTGGACAATGTCTGGGCGAACAGCACGACCAGCAGGGTCAGCAACAGCATCCGCCCCAGCAACGAGCGCGGCACCGGCACCCGCCTGACAATCTTCCTGATCGTTTCAGTGACCATTGCTGGCAACCACACTGGCCGCCAACTGATAACCGCTGCCGCGCACCGTACGAATCAACCGCGGCGGTTTGTCCGTGTCACGCAGGCGTTGGCGCAGGCGACTGACCGCCATGTCGACGATCCGGTCCAGGGGCATCAGCTCGCGCCCACGGGTGGCGTTGCCG
Organism: Pseudomonas frederiksbergensis; assembly: GCF_000802155.2. Lineage (GTDB taxonomy): Bacteria > Pseudomonadota > Gammaproteobacteria > Pseudomonadales > Pseudomonadaceae > Aquipseudomonas > Aquipseudomonas frederiksbergensis_A. The sequence goes on along the minus strand of NZ_JQGJ02000018.1, from coordinate 39,660 downwards.
ATGGTGTCGCGGTCGAGGATTTCCTGAGGGTGGTCGAGGAAGAGCTTGAGCAGGGCAAAATCGGCGCCGGAGAGAATCACCTCCTCCCCGTCGGCATGAAACAACCGATGGCTGACCATGTCCAGCCGCCACTCATCGAAGGCCAGTACGTCGCCGCCCGGCCGCTCTTGGCCGAACTGCGCCCGACGCAGCAGCGCCTTGATCCGCGCCTGCAATTCACGGGGGCTGAACGGCTTGCCCAGGTAATCATCGGCACCCAGCTCCAGGCCGATGACCCGGTCGGCCTCGTCGGAACTGGCGGTGAGCATGATGATCGGCACATGGGCCTGGCGCGGGTGCTCGCGAACCCAGCGGCAAAGGCTGAAGCCGTCCTCGTCGGGCAACATCACATCAAGGATCACCAGGTCGCTAGGCGCCTCGTTCAAGGCCTGGCGAAACCCGGCGCCATCAGGCGTGGTGCGCACCTGGAAACCCGCACGGCTGAGGTAAGTGTCCAGCAGTTCGCGAATCTCCTGGTCGTCGTCGACCAACAAAATCGATTTGTTCACTGAACTCACGGGGCCTCGTCCTTGTTGTTTGGATTGGGGGCGATTATGCCTGATGGACGGGTTCTACAAACACACAGAGCCCCTTGTGGAAGCGAGCCTGCTCGCTCCCACAAGGGGGGATATTTCATATTTCAAACTGCGGTCGACTGCTCCAACGCCACGCCCGCGCCCATCAGGCCGGAGTACGGCGCCGTCACCAACCAGACCGGAATGCCTTTGAAATAATCGCTCATGCAACCCTTGTCGGCGAAGGATTTGGCAAAGCCACTCTCAAGGAAGAAATCGGCAAACCGCGGGACGACGCCGCCAACGATGTAGACACCGCCGCGCCCGCCCACCGTGAGTACGTTGTTGCCCGCCACGCGCCCCAGCCACCGGCAGAACTGCTCAAGGACTTCCAGCGCAACAGGGTCCCCGGCCAGGCCGGCGGCGGTAATGGATTCCGGGGTATCGAGCACCGGCTCATGGCCATCCACCGCACAGATTGCCCGGTAGACACGGGGCAGGCCGCTGCCGCTCAAGGCGGTTTCGGCGCTGACGTGACCGATCTCGTTGTAGATGTGTTGCCAGAGCTGGGTCTCGCGCGGACTGCTCATCGGCAGGTCGACGTGACCACCCTCGCCCGGCAGTGCTGCGAAGCGGCCTTCGCCCAGGTCCAGGAGCGTCCCGACACCCAGCCCGGTGCCCGGGCCGATCACCACCGCCGGACGCATGGGCTCCGGAGTGCCCTGGCAAACGACCCGGTATTCACCAGGACGCAAGCAGGTCATGCCCAGGGCCATGGCCGAGAAGTCGTTGACCAGCAACAGCTTCTCCACCTCCAAGGTCTTGCAGAACGCCAGGTTGCTCAGTCGCCAGTGGTTGTTGGTGAAGCGAAACTCATCACCGCTCACGGGGCCGGCCACCGACAGGCACACCGAGCCAATCGCCCCCGGCGCCATGCCCATGCCGCTCAGGTAAACCTTGATGGCATCTTCCGGGCAGGCGTAATCCGCCGTCGCCAGCACTTGGATATTTTCCAGGTTGTGGTTTTTCCACAGGGCGAAACGCGCATTGGTCCCACCGATGTCACCGACCAAAGCCAGTTTCAATTAAGCGTCTCCAGGGCAGAAGTGAAGGCGCTGGCGCCCTGCTCCGCCGAGCTGAAGGCCATGCGCATGAAACCGAACAGCTCGCGACCAGTGCCGATGTTGTTGCCCAACAGGCCCTTGGCCGGTTCGCGCGCGGCGAATTCCTCGGCGTCCACCTTCAGTTCCAAGGTGCCTTTGACGCCATCGACGCGGATGATATCGCCCTCCTGCACCCGAGCCAACGCGCCGCCGACATAAGCTTCGGGGCTGACATGAATGGCCGCCGGGATTTTCCCCGACGCACCGGACATGCGCCCGTCGGTCACCAGCGCCACTTTGAAGCCGCGATCCTGCAGCACACCGAGGAACGGTGTCATCTTGTGCAGCTCGGGCATGCCGTTGGAACGCGGGCCCTGGAAGCGCATCACCGCGACAAAGTCTTTTTCCAGCAGTCCGGCCTTGAACGCATCCGCCAGGTCCTGCTGATCCTGGAACACCATGGCCGGGGCTTCGACGATCTGGTTTTCCAAGGCCACGGCCGACACCTTCATCACACCACGGCCGAGGTTGCCTTCCATCACCCGCAACCCGCCTTCTGGCGAGAAGGCGCGGGCCACCGGGCGCAGGATGTTTTCGTCGAGGCTTTCGATCGGGCCGTCGCGCCACACCAGCTCGCCATTCTCGAGGAACGGCTCCTGGGTGTAGCGGCTCAGGCCGTGACCGAGCACGGTGTTGACGTTTTCGTGAAGCAAACCGGCTTCCAGCAACTCACGGATCAGGAACGACATGCCACCCGCCGCCTGGAAGTGGTTGATGTCGGCCTTGCCGTTCGGGTAGACGTGGCTCAGGGTCGGCACCACCTCGGAGAGGTCGGCCATGTCCTGCCAGGTCAACTGGATGCCCGCCGCCATGGCGATGGCCGGCATGTGCAGGGTGTGGTTGGTGGAGCCGCCGGTGGCGTGCAGCGCGACGATGGAGTTGACCAGCGAGCGCTCGTCGACGATTTCGCCGATGGGCATGAAGTTGCCGCTCTGCTTGGTCAGGCGCGTGACCTGGAACGCTGCCTCACGGGTCAGGGCATCGCGCAGCGGCGTGTTCGGGTTCACGAACGAGGCGCCCGGCAAGTGCAGGCCCATCACTTCCATCAGCAACTGGTTGGTGTTGGCGGTGCCGTAGAAGGTGCAGGTGCCGGGGCTGTGGTAGGACTTCATCTCTGATTCCAGCAGCTCTTCGCGCGTCGCCTTGCCTTCGGCGTAGCGCTGGCGCACATCGGCTTTTTCCTTGTTGGAAATGCCCGAGACCATCGGCCCGCCGGGCACGAAGATCGTCGGCAGATGACCGAAGCGCAGCGCGCCCATCATCAGGCCCGGGACGATCTTGTCGCAGATGCCGAGCATCAGTGCGCCGTCGAACATGTTGTGGGACAACGCCACCGCCGTGGACAGTGCGATCACTTCACGGCTCGGCAGACTCAATTCCATTCCCGCCTCGCCCTGGGTCACCCCGTCGCACATCGCTGGCGTGCCACCGGCGAACTGGCCGACCGAGCCGATCTCGCGCAGGGCTTTCTTGATTTGTTCGGGGAAGGTTTCGTACGGCTGGTGGGCCGAGAGCATGTCGTTATAGGACGACACGATGGCGATGTTGGCGGCGTTCATCATCCGCAGGTGGTGCTTGTCTTCGGTGCCGCAACCGGCCACGCCATGGGCGAAGTTGGCGCACTGCAGCTTGCCACGCATCGGGCCGTCGCTGGCTGCACCGCGGATCAGTGCAAGGTAAGCCTCGCGTGTAGCGCGACTGCGGGCGATAAGCCGTTCGGTGACCTCAAGTACGCGGGGATGCATGTGTAGAACTCCAGGCTAACGGGTGTGGCGACCTGATTGTCTATGCTGATCAAAAGCCCGCTGCATGCTGTGCCCAAGGCGAGGCGACAAACGGTTTTTGACCAATCGGACCAGTTGATACAGGTCACTCGTTGTAGATAAAACAAAATATTGCCACTAAAAAGGCTTGTTTTCTATTTTTATGCGAATAATCTTGTAATTCCAACAACAAATCGACGGCGGCGCAGTTAATGACTCTTCGAATCGCAATCAATGGTTTTGGCCGCATCGGCCGCAACGTCCTTCGTGCACTGTATACCCAAGGCTATCGTCGCGACTTGCAGATCGTCGCCATCAACGACCTGGGCGACAGTGCGATCAATGCCCATCTGCTCAAGTTCGACACCGTGCATGGCACTTTCGATGCCGACGTCCAGCACGATCACGAAAGCCTGACGGTCAACGGCGACCGCATCTCGGTCAGCGCCATCCGCAACCCGGCCGAACTGCCTTGGGCCGCCGAGAAGATCGACGTAGTGTTCGAATGCACCGGCCTGTTCACCGACCGTGCCAAGGCTGCCGCGCATATCAGCGCAGGCGCCCGCAAGGTGATCATCTCGGCCCCGGCCAAGGGCGCCGACGCCACCGTCGTGTATGGCGTCAACCATGACATCCTGCGCCAGTCCCACCAGATCATCTCCAATGCGTCGTGCACCACCAACTGCCTGGCCCCGGTGGCCCAGGTGCTGCACCGCGAGCTGGGCATCGAAAGCGGCCTGATGACCACCATCCATGCCTACACCAACGACCAGAACCTGACGGACGTCTACCACAGCGACCCGTACCGTGCCCGCTCGGCCACCCAGAACATGATCCCGAGCAAGACCGGCGCCGCCGAAGCCGTGGGCCTGGTGCTGCCGGAACTGGCGGGCAAGCTGACCGGCATGGCCGTGCGCGTCCCGGTGATCAATGTGTCCCTGGTGGACCTGACCGTGCAGCTCAAGCGCGAAGCGTCGGCCGATGAAGTCAACGCGCTGCTCAAGCAGGCCAGCCAGCACTCCAAGATCCTCGGCTACAACACCCTGCCGTTGGTCTCCAGCGATTTCAACCACAACCCGCTGTCGTCGATCTTCGACGCCAACCACACCAAGGCCAGTGGCAAGCTGCTCAAGGTACTGGCCTGGTACGACAACGAATGGGGCTTCTCCAACCGCATGCTGGATAACTGCCTGGCGTTGTGTAACGCGGAGTAACCGATACGGCAGTAATGGCTTTCCCTGTGGAAGCGTGCCTGCTTGCGAAGGCGGTATCCCGGTCGACTCTCTGCTGACTGAACTGACGCTTTCGCGAACAGGCTCGCTCCAACAGTGGTTCTGCGGTACGAAATGAAGGCTTGACCCGTCACGCAGATGATAAGCATTATCATCTGCTCGAACCGGATCGGGCCCTATCGTGAGTCAATCGCGTTTTCACCACGTCTTTCTCGCCCAGCGTACCCCGCTGCTGCGCACCCTCGAACGGATGGTCAACAACCCGAGCACCGCCGAGGACCTGCTGCAGGAAACCTACCTGCGCGTCACCCGCGCCCTGAGCGAGCGCACTGTCGATCATCTCGAACCCTTTGTCTTCCAGACCGCCCGCAACCTGGCGCTGGACCATTTGCGCGCGCGGCGAATCCAGTCGCGAACCCTGGTCGACGACGTGCCGCAGGACGTCGTGAACAACGTGATCGCTCCCCAGAGCAGCGCCGAAGACGCCGCCCATGCCGAACGAATGCTCGAACGCCTCAATGTCAGCCTGCAATCCCTCAGCCCGCGCCAACGGCAGGTCTTCATTCTCAGTCGACTGCATGGCCACAGTTACCAAGACATCGCGCAACGATTGGACGTGTCCCTGAGCACCGTGCAAAAAGAACTGAAACTGATCATGGCCATTTGCGTGGCCGTGGCCGAACGCAACCCATGACGACAAGCCGAATGCCGGATGCAGGCTTGCCAGTTACCGCTTGCGGCTTGTAGCGTGTGCCTGCCGCCAATAATGAGAATCCACCGTGACGGACAATCATCGCCCACCTGAAGCCGCCGGGGCACAGGACACCGCCCACGCCATGGACCAGGCGCTGGACTGGTTGATCCTGCTCGAAAGCCCCAGCGAGGAGCAACGCCGACACTTCCAGGCCTGGCTGGCGGCCGATCCACGCCATGGCGAAGCGTTCGCCAGGGCGCAGGCGATCTGGAATGGCCCGCAGATTATCGAAAGCGCCCGGCAACTGCGGGATCGGCCAAACGTCACCGCGCTGTCGCGCCTGCGCGCCCATTGGAAACCCCTGGCCACCGCTGCCGTGCTGGTGCTGGGCCTGTTCAATTTCAGCGACTTGCCGCTGCGTTTCCAGGCCGACCACCTGACCGTGGTCGGTGAGCGCCAGCGACTGCAATTGGAAGACGGCTCCAAGGTCCTGCTCAACACCGATTCGGCTTTCTCCAGTTCGTTCGACGAACATCGGCAAGTGGCCCGACTCTACAAGGGCGAAGCATTCTTCGAGGTGCCGGCCAACCGTCACCTGCCGCTGGAGCTGGACGCCGGTCCGGTCACCGCCAGCGTCAGTGACACCTCATTTGCCGTGCGCTACGTGGACGGCGTCGCGCAGGTCCAGGTGCAGCGCGGCGACATCGACCTGCGGGCCACCCGGTATGACACCCACGTACGGCTGTCGGCGGGAGAAAGCATCCGCATCGGCCCCAACGGCTTCGACCGGCCGGCGCGGCTCGATGCCGGAACGGAACTGGCTTGGGTCCAAGGTCGGCTGGTGTTCGAAAACCGGCCGCTGAGCCAGGTCCTGGCAGAGTTGCGACGCTACTACCCAGGCTGGATCATCAACACCAACGAACGGCTGGCCAACGTCGCGGTGACGGGCAACTACCGCCTCGACCAGCCGCTGGATGTGGTCCGTTCCCTGGCCCACATCACCTCCGCGCGGCTGCAGGAATTCCCGGCGTTGGTGATTTTGAACTAAATGAGAATTATTTTTACTCGATAGTCCTCGCTGGTTCGTCTCGTTATAGCCAATGCAATTGATTCGCATCTTCACGATGCCGATCTGCACCTATAACAGATGCGACACGGAGCGCTATCGATGTCCTCTCGCCTTACTTGCCGGTTCCTCGCACCTTCCTGCGCGCTGTCATTGCTGACCGCCGCCATCCTGATGGCCGGTGCCGTGCCGGCGGCCCTCGCCGCCGGGCAACCGCCCGCCCACAACATGGGCGACTACACCTTCAACATCGCTCGACAACCCCTGGTTTCCGCGCTCAACGCATTCACCGCCGTCACGGGCTGGCAGGTAGGCTTGCCGGCTGAACTGGCCGAAGGCATCGCCTCGCCGGGTGTGAACGGCTCGCTGTCGCCGGAAAAAGCCCTGGAGCGCCTGTTGGTGGGGACCGACTTGAGCTACCGCAAACTGAGCAGCAACAACATCGTTCTGGAAAAACGCAGCGCCGGCAACGTGCTGGATTTGCAACAGGTGACCATCAGCGCCACCCGCCAGGAACAGGACATCACCCGCGTACCGAGCACCGTTTCCGTCCACGATCGCCAGGAACTCGATCGCAATAACGTCAACACCATCAAGGACCTGGTGCGCTACGAGCCTGGCGTCTCGGTGGGCGGCGCGGGCCAGCGCGGCGGCATCAGCGGCTACAACATCCGCGGCATCGACGGCAACCGGATACTGACCCAGATCGATGGGGTGGAAGTGCCCGGCGGTTTCTTCAATGGCCCCTATGCCAAGACCCAGCGCAACTATGTCGACCCGGAAATCATCAAGCGCGTGGAAATCCTCCGTGGCCCGGCCTCGGTGCTGTACGGCAGCAATGCCATTGGTGGCGTCGTCAGTTATTTCACGCTCGATGCGGATGACATCATCAAGCCCGGCCAGGACGTCGGTGCACGCCTGAAGACTGGCTACAGCTCCGCCGATGAGAGCTGGCTCAAGTCCGCCACGGTCGCCGGTCGCAACGGGCCATTCGACGGCCTGCTGCATTACAGCCAGCGCGACGGCCATGAAACCGAATCCTACGGCAGCAACAATGGCATCGGCCTGGACCGCACCGCGGCCAACCCGGAAGACGTGCGCGCCAACAACGTGCTGGCCAAACTCGGCTGGGACTACAGCGATGACGCACGCCTGAGCCTGGTGTACGAGAAGTACAAGGATGATCGCGACACCGACCTGAAAAGCGCCTACGGCGGTCCCTACGCCAACGGCCAACCGGCCATTCCCGCCTCCATCCTGCCCGGCGGCATGTACCAGTGGCGCACCGGCAACGACACCATCACCCGTGAACGTTTCGGTCTAGAGCACAGCTTCGCCCTCGACAGCTTGCTGGCCGACAACATCAAGTGGAGCCTGAACCACCAGATCGCCAAGACCAACCAGAGCACCGCCGAGTTCTACTTCCCGATCACTCGTCGAGTACTGCGCACACGGGAAACGCTATATGAAGAAAAGCAGTGGGTGTTCGACGCGCAGCTGGACAAGTCATTCAGCATTGCCGACACCGATCATGCGCTGGCCTATGGCACCACGCTCAAGCAACAGAAAGTCACCGGCTCACGCAGCGGCAACGGCGTGTGCCTGGCGGTTGGCGTGGGCTGCCCCACCGTTGGCGCCATCAGCACGCGGGACGTGCTGGCAAAAGCCAGCGACTTTCCCGACCCGACCATCAGCACCTACAGCCTGTTCGCCCAAGACCAGATCAGTTGGGACAAATGGACCTTCACGCCCGGCCTGCGCTACGACTACACCCGGCTCAAGCCGCACCTGACCGAGGAATTCCTCAGCACCGTAGACCCTACCGCCGGCGGTGACGTCAGCGATGAAAACAAGACCTGGCATCGCGTCTCGCCCAAGTTCGGCCTGACTTATGCCCTGACCGACCAATACACGTGGTACGGCCAATACGCCGAGGGCTTCCGCACACCGACGGCCAAGGCTTTGTATGGTCGTTTCGACAACCCAGGCGCGGGTTACAGCGTGGAACCCAATCCCGACCTGGAACCGGAAAAAAGCAAGAGCTACGAAACCGGCCTGCGCGGCCGTTTCGACTCCGGCTCGTTCGACGTGGCGGTGTTCTACAACAAGTACCGCGACTTCATCAACGAAGACGCCATCACCCCGGGGTCAAACCAGTTGACCTTCCAGAGCAACAACATCAAACACGCGACCATCAAGGGCATCGAAGCCAAGGGGCGCCTGGACCTGGACGTGCTGGGCGCGCCACGGGGGCTCTACACCCAAGGCTCGTTGGCCTACCTCTATGGCCGCAACGACGACACCGGCGAACCGCTCAACAGCGTCAATCCGCTGACCGGCGTGTTCGGCCTGGGCTACGACCAGGCGCAGTTCGGCACCTTGCTCAGTTGGACCCTGGTGAAGAAGAAAAACCGTGTCGACGACAGCAACTTCAACTCCCCTGATGGCGTCAGCAGCCAGTTCAAGACGCCGGGCTTCGGCATCCTCGACCTGAGCGGGTACTACAAGGTCACCGACGACGTCACCGTCAGCGGCGGCCTCTACAACCTCACCGACAAGAAGTACTGGCTGTGGGACGACGTGCGCGGCTACGACAGCGTCGGCGAAGCGGCGGTGCTGAGCCCGGCCAACCTCGATCGCCTGACCGCGCCTGGGCGCAACTTCGCGGTGAACCTGATCTGGGATATCTGAACAGGATTTCTGTCGACAAGCCAAATGCCCTGTGGCGAGGGAGCAAGCTCCCTTGCCACGATGTTCCAACTCGAAGGATTTTTTCATGACCACCCAACGTCTCGTTTCCCGTTCCCAACGCCTGAACCAGATCACCCACGAGCCCCACAGCAAGCTCGACGCGCAGGTCAAGGCCCACGCCCCGTTCGATACCCCAACCAGCTTCGCCCGCTTCGTCGTCGCCCAGTACCTGTTCCAGTCGGAACTGGTGGCGCTGTACAACGACGCCGAACTGTCCGCCTTGATTCCCGACCTGCCAGCCCGCTGCCGTGCCGACGCAGCGAAGGCGGATCTCGCCGACCTGGACACCGAAGTTCCCGCGCCGGTGGCCGGTGCGGTGAACAATCCGACCCAGGCCGAAGCCCTGGGCTGGCTGTTCGTTTCCGAGGGGTCCAAGCTTGGCGCTGCGTTCCTGATCAAGCGTGCCGTGGGCCTGGGCCTGAGCGAAACCTTCGGCGCCCGACACCTGGCCGAACCTGCCGGCGGGCGTGCCGAAGGCTGGAAAATCTTCACCCGCACCCTGGATGGCCTGGCCTTCACCGAACAGCAGGAAGCCGAGGCGGACAAAGGCGCGCTGGATGCCTTCAACCGGTTTACCGTACTGCTGGAACAGGCCTATGCGGCCGAACTGGCCTGATTCCCACAGGGATGGTGCATGACTGAAAAACGCCGATGAACCGCCCCGCGAAATTCACCCAACTGCTCTTCGCCCTGCTCGCCTACGCCAGCCTGGCGATCGGCCTGGTCGCCATCGTCGTGCCCGGCTTGCCGACCACCGAGTTCATCCTCCTGGCCGCCTGGGCCGCGACCCGCAGTTCGCCACGCCTGAGCGCCTGGCTGGAAAACCATCGGCTGTTCGGGCCGATGCTGCACAACTGGCACAACGGCAAGGTCATCGCGCGCCGGGCCAAGGTCGGTGCCACCGCCAGCATGCTGCTGTGTGCCGGGTTGATGCTGGTGATACTCGACCACCGCTGGCCGGTCTACCTGGCGCTCGCCGGCATGGGCCTTGGCAACCTGTGGATCTGGTCGCGCCCGGAACAGGCACAGGGCTCTCGTGGCGAGGGAGCTTGCCCCCGCTGGGCCGCAAAGCGGCCCCCATCGGATTTTTGAACTATGATCGCCCTCTCGTACTGGAGGGCTTTCGATGTCAGATCTGCTCACGTCCGTGCAAACCGCGCTCGGCTTACCCACGACCCCGATCACTTTCAGCGGCGAAGGCGCCCTGCCCTCCGCATTCGCCGTCACGGAATTGGCCAGTGCCAGCATCGCCGCAGCCGGCCAAGCCACCGCAGCGCTCATCCACCAGCAAACCGGCCGCCTGCCACCCGTCGAAGTCGACCGACGGCTGGCGTCGTTCTGGTTCGCCACCTCCCTACGCCCCATCGGCTGGCACGTGCCGCCGATGTGGGATCCGGTGGCCGGCGACTATGCCTGCGCCGACGGCTGGATTCGCCTGCACACCAACGCGCCGCATCATCGCCTGGCGGCGGAAAAAGTCCTCGGCACCTGCACCGACCGCGCCGACATGGCGGCCAGGGTGGCCCGCTGGAACAAGGCCGAGCTGGAACAGGCCGTGGTCGACGCCGACGGTTGCGCCGCGCAAATGCGTTCGTGGCAGGCCTGGCAAACCCACCCTCAAGGCATGGCGGTGAACGCCGAGCCGCTGGTGCATCTGAGTGAAACGATTGCAGAACAGCACAAACCCTGGCTCGGCTCCGTGACCCAGCCACTGGCGGGACTCAAGGTCCTGGACCTGACCCGCGTACTGGCCGGCCCCGTCGCCAGCCGCTTCCTTGCCGGCCTCGGTGCCGACGTGCTGCGCATCGACCCGCCGACCTGGAACGAGCCCGGCGTGGTCCCGGAAGTCACCCTGGGCAAACGCTGCGCCCGCCTCGACCTGCATCGAGCCGAGGATCGCGCGACGTTCGAGGCCCTGCTCAAGGACACCGACATTCTCCTGCACGGCTACCGTGCCGACGCCCTGGAGCGCCTGGGCTACGGCGCCGAACAGTGCCGGAAACTGGCCCCGGGCCTGATCGACGTCAGCCTCAACGCCTACGGCTGGAGCGGCCCGTGGCAGAACCGACGCGGCTTCGACAGCCTGGTGCAAATGAGCAGTGGCATTGCCGAAGCCGGCATGGCTTGGAAACACACCGACAAACCGACACCGCTGCCGGTACAAGCGCTGGACCATGGCACCGGCTATTTGCTGGCGGCCAGCGCCTTGGTGCTACTGTCCCGCCGTCTCGAAAGCGGCCACGGCGGCTCGGCACGCTTGTCGCTGGCGCGCACGGCAAAGCTGTTGGTCGAGCGTGGCGCAGGGGACTCAAGCCCATTGCGAGCCGAGGCCGAAGATGATCAGGGCCTGGTGATCGAACAGACGCCATGGGGACCAGCCCACCGGCTGCAGGTGCCCGTGAAAATCACCGGGACACCGCTGCAATGGACCTTGCCGGCGGCGGAACTGGGGGCACATCGGGCCCGGTGGTGAACCTCACAACGCCAAAAAACCACTGTACAACCCATACGCAGCCACGCCTGCCCCAAACACCACGCAGGTAAAAACGCCTTTTTCCACAGCGGTGAACAAGGGCTGTTCCTGTTCCCGCTTGGCCTGGGCAAACAGGATCACCCCCGGCGCGTACAACAACGCCGACAGCAGCAGGTATTTCACCCCGCCGGCGTACAACAGCCACACCGCGTAGCACAACGCAACGCCACCGATGCACAGGTCTTTCATACGCTGGGCCGAGGCCCGTTCGTAGGTTTCCCCTCGCACGCACAGCAGCACCGCATAGGCCGCCGACCACAGGTATGGCACGAGGATCATTGATGAAGCGAGGTAGATCAGGCTGGTGTAGGTACCGGCGGAAAACAGGGTGATCAGCAAGAACAGCTGGATCATGCCATTGGTCAACCACAGCGCGTTGACCGGCGCATGGTTGGCATTTTCCCTGGTCAGGAATGCAGGCATGGTCTTGTCCCGGGCGGTGGCGTAGAGGATTTCGGCGCACAACAATGCCCAGGACAGCAGCGCCCCCAGCAGGGACACCGCCAGGCCCAGGCTGATCAGCAAAGCGCCCCAAGGCCCGACAATGTGCTCGAACACGCCAGCCAGGGACGGGTTCTGCAATTGCGCCAGTTCCGGCTGGCTCATGACCCCCAGGGACAACACATTCACCAGCACCAGCAACGCCAGTACGCCAAGGAAACCAATCACCGTCGCCCGCCCTACGTCCGCACGTTTCTGCGCCCGCGCCGAATACACGCTGGCGCCTTCGATACCGATGAACACGAACACCGTGACCAGCATCATGTGCCGCACCTGGTCCATCACGCTGCCCAGTTCCGGACTCATCGCGCCCCAGATATCGCGGGTGAACACCTCGGCCTTGAAGGCCACGGCGGCCAGGACGATGAACATCAACAGCGGTACAACCTTGGCCACGGTGGTCACCAGGTTGATGAGCGCCGCCTCCTTGATGCCCCGCAACACCAGGAAATGCACGGCCCATAGCAGCAACGATGCACAGCCGATGGCCACCGGCGTGTTGCCCTGGCCAAACACCGGGAAGAAATAGCCCAAGGTGCTGAACAGCAGCACGAAGTAACCGACATTGCCCATCCAGGCGCTGATCCAGTAGCCCCAGGCGGATGAGAAACCCATATAGTCACCGAACCCTGCCTTGGCGTAGGCATACACGCCCGAGTCCAACGCCGGTTTGCGATTGGCCAGGGTCTGGAATACGAACGCCAGGGTGAGCATGCCGACGGCGGTGATGGCCCAGCCGATCAACACCGCACCGACATTGGCCCGAGCCGAGACGTTTTGCGGCAGGGAAAAAATTCCACCACCGATCATCGACCCCACCACCAGTGCGATCAATGCGCCCAGCGGCAACTTTTCAATCGGTGGCGACATTTCCCCTCGCTATTTAATAATTAAATAAAAGCCCAATAGCCATTTTGAATAACGCGCGCGTTTCAAAGTCCGTTGTCTTATTTATCAGCCATTGGCCCTCAATAGCGTTGCAAGACAGCCATCTACAAAATAGTTGCGACTCGGTGGAAATCAACTAGCGTGAATATCCTACGAAAAAGCAATCGTCCAACGACCTGACCGAAAGCCTCTGGAATGGGCCTTTCAAGCATTTATACACGCCAATGGACGCCTTAAGTTGTTCATTAACAATGGAATGTTGTCATGCACTGATCCAGATCAGCAATTCAACTTTCAAATCGACTTAGTCTGTTGACTCTCTTCTCCTGCATTGGAGTCTCGCAAATGTCTGATACCCCCGGAAAACTTCGATTGGGTGCGCTGGTCGCGCTGGTAGTGGGTTCGATGATCGGCGGGGGAATTTTCTCCCTGCCACAAAACATGGCCGCCAGTGCCGATGTCGGCGCGGTGTTGATCGGCTGGGCCATCACCGCCGTCGGCATGCTCACCCTGGCGTTCGTATTCCAGACCCTGGCCAACCGCAAACCCGATCTGGATGGCGGGGTGTATGCCTACGCCAAGGCCGGGTTCGGCGACTACATGGGCTTCTCATCGGCCTGGGGCTACTGGATCAGCGCCTGGCTGGGTAACGTCGGTTACTTCGTGTTGCTGTTCAGCACCCTGGGCTACTTTTTCCCGATTTTTGGTGAGGGCAATACCGTCGCCGCGGTGATCGGCGCCTCGGTGCTGCTGTGGGCGGTGCATTTCCTGGTGCTGCGTGGCATCAAGGAAGCCGCGTTCATCAACCTGGTGACCACCGTCGCCAAGGTCGTGCCGCTGCTGCTGTTCGTGCTGATCGCGGTATTTGCCTTCAAGCTGGAGATTTTCACCGCTGACATCTGGGGCCTGAAAAATCCGGACCTGGGCAGCGTGATGAACCAGGTGCGCAACATGATGCTGGTCACCGTGTGGGTGTTCATCGGCATCGAGGGCGCGAGTATTTTTTCCGCCCGCGCCGAGAAACGCACCGACGTCGGCAAGGCCACCGTCATCGGTTTCATCACCGTGCTGTTGTTCCTGGTGCTGGTCAATGTGCTGTCCCTGGGCATCATGACCCAGCCTGAATTGGCGAAGTTGCAGAACCCGTCCATGGCCGCCGTGCTGGAGCATGTCGTCGGGCATTGGGGCGCGGTGCTGATCAGCGTCGGCCTGATCATTTCGCTGCTCGGCGCCCTGCTGTCCTGGGTGCTGCTATGCGCCGAAATCATGTTCGCCGCCGCCAAGGACCACACCATGCCCGAGTTCCTGCGCCGCGAGAACGCCAACCACGTGCCGGCCAACGCCCTGTGGCTGACCAATGCGATGGTTCAGCTGTTCCTGGTCATCACGCTGTTTTCCGCCAGTACCTACCTGTCGCTGATCTACCTCGCTACCTCGATGATCCTGGTGCCTTACCTGTGGTCGGCGGCCTACGCAGTGTTGCTGGCGGTGCGCGGCGAGACCTACGAAGGCTTCGCGGCCGAGCGGCGCAAGGACCTGTTCATCGGTGCCATCGCCCTGATCTATGCGGTTTGGCTGATCTATGCCGGCGGCGTCAAGTACCTGCTGCTCTCTGCCCTGCTCTATGCCCCCGGCGTGATTCTGTTCGCCAAGGCCAAGCGCGAGTTGGGCAAACCGGTTTTCACCTCGATCGAAAAATTGATTTTTGCTGCTGTGATCATCGGAGCCCTGGTGGCGGCTTACGGCCTCTACGATGGCTTCCTGACCCTGTAACGCTGATGCATTTATCTGGAGGATTACGGTAATGACCACGGAAAAAGTGAAGTACGGCGTCCACTCCGAAGCTGGAAAATTGCGCAAAGTCATGGTCTGTTCCCCAGGCCTGGCCCACCAGCGGCTGACCCCGAACAACTGCGACGAGTTGCTGTTCGACGATGTGATCTGGGTCAACCAGGCCAAGCGCGACCATTTCGATTTCGTCACCAAGATGCGCGAACGCGGGATCGACGTCCTGGAGATGCACAACCTGCTGACTGACATCGTCGCCATCCCCGAAGCGCTGGACTGGATCCTGCAGCGCAAGATCACCGCCAACTCGGTGGGCCTGGGCCTGGTGCATGAAGTCGGCGCCTGGCTGCGCAGCCTGGAGCCGCGCCATATCGCTGAATTCCTGATCGGCGGCGTCTCGGCCGATGACCTGCCGGACAGCTTCGGCGGCAAGACTATCCAGATGTTCCGCGACTTCCTCGGGCACTCCAGCTTCATCCTGCCGCCACTGCCCAATACCCAGTTCACCCGCGACACCACCTGCTGGATCTATGGCGGTGTGACGCTGAACCCGATGTACTGGCCGGCGCGCCGCCAGGAAACCCTGCTGGCCAGCGCCATCTACAAATTCCACCCCGAGTTCACCCAGGCCGATTTCCAGATCTGGTACGGCGACCCGGACCACGATCACGGCAATGCCACGCTCGAAGGCGGCGACGTGATGCCGATCGGTAACGGCGTGGTGTTGATCGGCATGGGCGAGCGCTCGTCCCGCCAAGCCATCGGCCAGTTGGCGCTGAACCTGTTCAAGCACAAAGCCGTGGAGCGCGTGATTGTCGCCGGCCTGCCGAAATCCCGCGCGGCCATGCACCTGGACACCGTGTTCAGCTTCTGCGACCGCGACCTGGTCACGGTTTTCCCGGAAGTCGTCAGCCAAATCGTGGCGTTTTCCCTGCGTCCGGACGAGAGCAAACCCGGTGGCATCGATGTGCGCCGCGAGGAAGGCAGTTTTATCGACACCGTGGCCGCCGCCCTCAAGCTGCCAGCGTTGCGGGTAGTGGAAACCGGCGGCAACAGCTTCGCCGCCGAACGCGAGCAATGGGACGACGGCAACAACGTGGTCGCCCTGGAGCCAGGCGTGGTGATCGGCTACGACCGCAATACCTACACCAATACTCTGCTGCGCAAGGCCGGCGTGGAAGTCATCACCATCAGCGCCAGCGAACTGGGCCGGGGCCGGGGCGGTGGCCATTGCATGACCTGCCCGATCATCCGCGACCCGATCGATTACTGACCTTCGAGCCTGGGCCGTTTTTATCGAGAATGGCCCAGGGGATAACCGACACCCAAGGAGATCCACCATGGCTTTCAACATGCGCAACCGCAGCCTGCTGAGCTTGATGCATCACACCAACCGCGAGCTGCACTTTTTGCTGGACCTGTCCCGCGACCTCAAGCGTGCCAAGTACACCGGCACCGAGCAGCCGCACCTCAAGGGCAAGAACATCGCGTTGATTTTCGAAAAGACCTCGACCCGCACCCGCTGCGCCTTCGAAGTCGCGGCCCATGACCAGGGCGCGCACGTCACCTACATCGACCCGGTGTCGTCGCAGATCGGCCACAAGGAAAGCATGAAGGACACCGCCCGGGTCCTGGGGCGGATGTTCGACGCCATCGAATACCGGGGCTTCGAACAGGAGATCGTCGAAGAGCTGGCCAAGTACGCCGGGGTACCGGTGTTCAACGGCCTGACCGCCGAATTCCACCCCACCCAAATGATTGCCGACACCCTGACCATGCGCGAGCACAGCGACAAGCCGCTGCATGACATCAGCTACGCGTACCTGGGCGATGCGCGTTACAACATGGGCAATTCGCTGCTGATGATCGGCGCCAAGCTCGGCATGGACGTGCGCATCGGCGCGCCGAAAGCGCTGTGGCCGCACCAGGATTTCATCGACCAATGCCAGGCCTTCGCCGCCGAAAGCGGTGCACGGATCACCATCACCGAAGACCCGCGGGAAGCCGTCAAGGGCGTGGACTTCATCCACACCGATATCTGGGTGTCCATGGGCGAACCGGTGGAAGCCTGGGACGAGCGCATCGAGCAATTGCTGCCCTACCAGGTCAACGCGCAAATGATGAAGGCCTCGGGCAACCCCCGGGTGAAATTCATGCACTGCCTGCCGGCGTTCCATAACAGCGAAACCAAGGTCGGCAAGGACATCGCCGCGCGCTACCCGAACCTGGCCAACGGCGTGGAAGTGACCGAAGAGGTGTTCGAATCCCCGGCCAACATCGCCTTCGAACAGGCGGAAAACCGCATGCACACCATCAAGGCGATCCTGGTGGCGGCATTGGCGGATATCTAGACGCTTGAAGCGTGATCGTTCCCACGCTCCGCATGGGAACGATCAACACCTAACCTGAAAGGACAACACCATGCGTATCGTCGTTGCCTTGGGCGGTAACGCCCTCCTGCGTCGGGGTGAACCCATGACCGCAGACAATCAACGCAGCAACATCCGCACCGCCGCCGAACAGATCGCCAAGATCCACCCCGGCAATGAACTCGTCATTGCCCACGGCAACGGTCCGCAGGTCGGCCTGCTGTCGTTGCAGGCGGCGGCCTACACCTCGGTCACGCCGTACCCCCTGGACGTGCTCGGCGCCGAGACCGAAGGCATGATCGGCTACATCATCGAACAGGAACTGGGCAACCTTCTGGACTTCGAAGTGCCCTTCGCCACGCTGCTGACCCAGGTTGAAGTGGACGCCAACGACCCGGCGTTCCAGAACCCGAGCAAGCCCATCGGCCCGGTCTACAGCCAGGAAGAAGCGCAAAGACTGGCCGCCGAAAAAGGCTGGGCCATCGCCCCGGACGGCGACAAGTTCCGGCGCGTGGTCGCCAGCCCCAGGCCCAAGCGCATCTTCGAGATCCGTCCGATCAAATGGCTGCTGGAAAAAGGCAGCATCGTGATCTGCGCCGGTGGTGGCGGCATCCCGACGATGTATGACGCCCACGGCAACTTGCAAGGCGTGGAAGCGGTGATCGACAAGGACCTGTGCTCGGCGCTGCTGGCCGAACAACTGGAAAGCGATCTGCTGGTCATCGCCACCGACGTCAACGCGGCGTTCATCGACTTCGGCAAGCCGACCCAGAAAGCCATCGCCCAGGCCCACCCCGACGACTTGGAACGGCTCGGTTTCGCCGCCGGCTCCATGGGGCCGAAGGTGCAAGCCGCCTGCGAATTTGCCCGCAATACCGGCAAGGTCGCGGTGATCGGGTCGCTTTCAGACATCGATGCTATCGTCCAGGGCACGGCGGGCACGCGTATCAGCACGGCGACGCCAGGAATTGTTTATCGGTAACGGGAAAACTTATACGGCAGGCGCGGTGTCTGCCGTTCTCCATGCATTCAAAGGAGAGACGCTGATGGCCACGTTCCAACCCGGACACCTGCACATGGAGCGCCATGCGCTGAACAAGGATGACTTCAGCTATAACCTGTGCATCGACTACGAGATTGCACAGGATCCCAAGGAGGGAAAGGGCATGTCATTTCGCCTGCATGGCACGGTGGAAGACAAGAACGTGGACGAGACGTTTTTCCTGGCCAAGGACCAAGCCTTCGACTTTGCTCGCCATGCCACCCGCATCGCCCAGCAATACGGTTTGCCCAAGGCCGCCAGCATTGGCTCGATGCACAAGTACTACGATGAGATGTTCCAAGACGTGCGCCAGCAACTGGACGTCAAGCCGGGAGACCCGATGAAGCCTGAGCATTTGGAGTAATCCCTGACACACCCTTTCGGTCATGAAAAGCATCTGTGGCGAGGGAGCTTGCTTTCTCGCCACAATCAATCCCTGCACCTGGCCGCCATCATTGTTCTGAATATCGAGCTACATACGAGACCCACCTCAGTGGCAACCCGCCATAGCTGACCTATGCTGAAAACAGTACCCCCGGGTATTCGTTCAGAGGTCATCGCCATGAACATCAAAACAAGAAGACGCCTCGCCATTTTCCTGACCTGCACCGCCACGCTCGCGCTGTATGGCACCGCGGCTTATCGGGTCGAGCAGGCCAGGCAGTTGCCCCGAGACTACGCCAGTTGCAACTTCGAACGCTGCATACCGCACAACGCATCCCTGAACGCTCTGCGCTGAAGCGGCCTCAGTCGTCCCGCTGATCGGTCTTGAGCCGGTCGCGGAAGGCCTTTGGCGAAATGCCGACTCGCCGGCGAAACAGCCGGGTGAAGTTGGTCGGGTCGGAAAAACCGAGCATCTCGGAAATCTCGAAGATCGTCATGCCGGTATACGTCAGCAGCCGCTTGGCTTCCAGCAACTGCCGCTCATGCATGATCTGCAACGCCGGTTGCCCCGCCAGTTCGCGACAGGTGCCGTTGAGGTGGGACACCGAGATGCCCAGCCGATGGGCCAAGTCTTCGACCTTGACGTGCTGGCGATAGGTTTCTTCCACCAGCTGGATATACCCGTTGAGGTATTCCCGGGCTCGTTGCGGGCGCTGGGTCGAGGTGCGCCGGCTCATCACTTGGCGACTGACCCAGACCATGATCACGCTGACCAATGCATGCATGAGCATTTCCCGGGCCGGTTGATGGCCGACGTACTCGGCCTGCAAGGCACTGAACAAACTGTTGAGGTAATCGGCATTTTCCCCTGCCGGGTAGGCTTCGGCCTGGGCCAGGATGTTGACCGAATGGCCCAACTGCCCTTGCAGGTGCGTGACCAGCGGCGCCGCCAGGGTCACGACATAGCCCTGCACATCCTCGGAAAACCGAAAACCATGGACCGACAGCGGCGGCAGGATCTGCACCGCCGGCTCGTCAAGCCGGGTGCGCTGGCCTTCAATCTCCAGCTCTGCCTCGCCCTTGAAGACAAACAGCAACTGGCACAGGTCGGCATGCCGATGGGGTTTGATTTCCCATTGGTGCTCGCTACTGCGGCTGGAAATGGTTTCGCAGTGCAGCAGGTCCGGCGTGGGCCAATCCTGGCTTTCGCCATAGAGCTTGAACACCGGGATCGAAGGCAGCTCAGTTTTCTTCATAACGAGGATCGGCCTCGGGTTACGGGCGGTAATCGCACCGATTGGCAGAAAGTACAGGTTTCAGCGCAGTTTTCCCCTTCAATTGACAGGTCCGCAAGCGAAAAATGCACGCCAGGATTACTAAAAATAAACGTCGACCCTGGTCGCGTGCCTCTTGCGAGTCATAACAACAATGAAAACCCTCAAGACCCAAGTCGCCATTATCGGCGCCGGCCCCTCTGGGCTGCTGCTCGGCCAGTTATTGCACAACGCCGGGATCGACACCGTGATCCTCGAACGCCAGACGCCCGACTACGTACTCAGCCGCATCCGCGCCGGTGTACTCGAGCAGGGCATGGTGCAACTGCTGCGCCAGGCCGGAGTCGGCCAGCGCATGGACGCCGAGGGCCTGCCCCATGATGGCTTTGAACTGGTCCTCAACGGCCGCCGCGTGCACATTGATCTCAAGGGCCTGACCGGCGGGCAGAACGTCATGGTCTACGGCCAGACCGAAGTCACCCGCGACTTGATGGCGGCGCGCGAGGCATCAGGCGCGCGGACGCTGTATCAGGTCGACAATGCCCAGCCCCACGACCTCACGACCGATCACCCCTTCGTGACCTTCGAACACGCCGGCGAAACCTGGCGCCTGGACTGCGATTACGTCGCCGGCTGCGACGGTTTCCATGGCGTGGCGCGGCAATCGATCCCGGCGGAAAAACTCAAGGTCTTCGAACGCGTCTACCCGTTCGGTTGGCTCGGCATTCTCGCCGACACCCCGCCCGTCCATGAAGAACTTGTGTACGCTCGCCACGAGCGGGGCTTTGCCCTGTGCAGCATGCGCTCGCGGACTCGCACCCGTTATTACCTGCAGGTGCCCGCCACCGAACAAGTGACCGACTGGCCGGACGAGCGTTTCTGGGCCGAACTGAAAAACCGCTTGCCCGCCGATCTGGCCGAAGCGCTGGTGACCGGCCCCTCCATCGAAAAAAGCATCGCGCCGCTGCGCAGCTTCGTTGTCGAACCGATGCAATACGCACGGATGTTCCTGGTGGGCGACGCCGCCCACATCGTCCCGCCGACCGGCGCCAATAGGCTGAACCTGGCCGCCAGCGACGTCAGCACATTGTTCAACATCTTGCTCAAGGTCTATCGCGACGGCCGTGTGGATCTGCTGGAACGCTATTCCGAAATCTGCCTGCGACGGGTCTGGAAAGCCGAACGATTTTCCTGGTGGATGACCTCGATGCTGCACCGCTTCGATGACGATGCGTTCAACCAGCGCATCAGCGAAGCGGAGCTGGAGTACTTTGTCGACTCCGAGGCGGGCCGCAAGACCATCGCGGAAAACTACGTCGGCCTTCCTTACGAGGCTATCGAATAGCCGGCTACCGATTTAAACTGCGGGCTTCGTCCCCGCGCCGCCTGGCGCGATGCCCGCAGGTCTTGCCTTGACTCAGCTCGATACGCCTCAAGCCCCGCAACCCGCCATCCGCAGCGTGCTGGTGGCGCTGATGCTGGCGATTTTCCTCGGTGCGCTGGACCAGACCATCGTCGCGGTCTCGATGCCGGCCATTTCCGCGCAGTTCAAGGACGTCAGCCTGCTGGCCTGGGTGATCTCCGGCTACATGGTCGCCATGACCGTGGCGGTGCCGATCTACGGCAAGTTGGGCGACTTGTATGGCCGGCGGCCGCTGATGCTGTTCGGCATGGGCCTGTTTACCCTCGCTTCGCTGTTCTGTGGCCTGGCCCAGAACATGGAGCAATTGGTGCTGGCGCGGATCCTCCAGGGCATCGGCGCTGGCGGCATGATTTCGGTGAGCCAGGCGATCATCGGCGACATCATCGCGCCCCGCGAGCGCGGTCGCTACCAGGGTTATTTCAGCAGCATGTACGCGGTGGCCAGCGTCGCCGGGCCGGTGCTGGGCGGCTACATGACCGAGTACCTGTCGTGGCGCTGGGTGTTCTGGATCAACCTGCCGCTGGGCCTGGGCGCCTGGCTGGTGGCCCGGCGCGCCCTGGTGGGGCTGCCGGTGCCGCAACGCACGCCGATCATCGACTACCTGGGCACCGTGTTGCTGATCATCGGCCTGACATCCCTGTTATCAGGCATTACCCAGGTCGGCCAGGGCCACGCCTGGCACAGCCGCGAGGTGCTCGGGCTGCTGGGTGGCGCCGTGGTTGTGCTGGGTCTCTTCGCCTGGCACGAACGCCGCGCCCGCGAGCCGTTGCTGCCCATGCACTTGTTCGTGAACCGCAGCGCGGTGCTGTGCTGGTGCACGGTGTTTTTCACCAGCTTCCAGGCGATTTCCCTGACGGTGCTGGTGCCGTTGCGCTTCCAGAGCGTGACCGGCGCCGGTGCCGACAGCGCGGCCTTGCACTTGTTGCCGTTGGCGATGGGGCTGCCGATCGGCGCGTATTTCGCCGGTCGACGGACCTCGGTCACCGGGCGCTACAAACCGATAATCCTCAGCGGCGCCCTGCTCTTTCCGTTCGCGATCCTCGGCATGGCCTTCACGCCGCCCGCTGCGTTCTGGCTGAGCAGCCTGTTCATGTTGCTCAGCGGCATCGCCTCCGGCATGCAATTCCCCACGTCGCTGGTGGGCTCGCAGAATGCGGTGGAGCAACGGGACATCGGCGTCGCCACCAGCACCACCAACCTGTTCCGCTCTCTCGGCGGCGCGGTGGGCGTGGCCTTGATGTCGGCGTTGCTGCTGGCCTTGCTGCAGGATTCAAGCTTCGCCCAACTCGCCGGTTCGTCGCTGCTCGGCGAAGGGCATTCCGGCAACGTGCTGCTCGATGGCCTAAACGCTGCCCCGGGCGAGGCACGGAATGCCTTGCGTGGAGAATTGCAGGCGACGTTCCGGCACTTGCTTATGATTAGCGCGGCGGTGTCGCTGCTGGGGTTGGCGGCAGCGTTGGCGATGCCCAACCGCCTGTTGCGAGGCCGGGATGACAAGGCTGAGTAACCTGTAACACACCACCTCTGTGGCGAGGGAGCTTGTTCCCTCGCCACAAAAGCACCGTTGTCACAAAATCGCACTAGGCTGTCGCCACCACACCCTCCGGCACCACCACTGCACTCATCCCATCCTTCATCCGCTTGGCATCGCGCACGAAACAGCGTGACGCCAGGAACAGGAACACCATGGTCAGGAGCAGCGCCACCGGGATGAGGTACATCGCGTCGTGCAGGCCGATGGCCTTGAACGCTTCGGTCATTTGCGGGGCGCCTGCGGCCGCCATTGCCGTGTGGGCGAAGTAGTCGGACAGGCCGCCTACCACCACCGGCCCCAGGCCGCCGCCGAGCAAATACAGCCCGGCAAAATACAAGGCCATCGCCGTGGCGCGCAGGCGCGGCTCAACCACGTCCTGGATCGCGGTATAGACGCAGGTATAGAAGTTATAGGCAAACAGCCAACCGACGCTGAACACCGCCACGAACACACCGATCTCTATGCGCCCGGCATGCAGGGCCCACGCCGTGGTGACGGTGGAAATGGCCAGGCTGAACGCTGCAAAGAGCAGGCGCCCGTTGGGCACGCGCTGGTGGATCTTGTCCGCGACCCAGCCGCCCAGGGTCAGACCGAACAATCCCGTCACGCCCACCATGATGCCGGTGGCCACGGCCGCCTCGTGCAGCGGCATCCCGAAATAACGTTGCAGCATCGGCACCAGGAACGAGTTGCAGGCATAGGTGGCGAAGTTGAAGCAAAGCCCCGCCAGCACCAACCAGAGAAAGGTCGGAATCGCCAGCACTCGGCGAACCGGTTTATTGACCTTTTCCTGGGACACTTGCACGGTTTCCGCCGCGCCGCGCTTGGGCTCCTTGATGAAAAACATGAACACCGCCAGCACCAACCCCGGCACCGCTGCAATGAAGAACGGTGCACGCCAGCTGTCGAAGGCCTTGACCATCGCGCCAATGGTAAAGAATGCCAGCAGCAACCCAATCGGCAGCCCCAGCATGAAAATACCCATCGCCCGCGCCCGGCGGTGAGCCGGGAACAGGTCGCCAATCAATGAGTTGGCCGCCGGTGCATAGCTGGCCTCGCCGATGCCCACGCCCATGCGTACCACCAGGAACGCCCAGAAACTGCCCACCAGGCCGTTCACCGCCGTCAGTCCACTCCAGGCCGCGAGGCCCCAGCCCATCAACTTGCTGCGCGAGCCGGTATCGGCCATACGCCCCAGCGGCAAGCCGGCAATGGCATAGACGATGGTGAACGCGGTGCCGATGATGCCGATCTGGAAGTCGCTCAGGCTCCATTCCATGCGGATCGGTTCGATGATGATCGCCGGGATGGTACGGTCGAAGAAATTGAACAGGTTGGCCAGGAACAGCAGGAACAGAATGCGCCAGGCATTCGCCGCTTGGGTCGAGTTCTGCATGGGTCCGTCTCTTTTTATTGTTGGGCGAGGCATCCGAGCCCGGAGTCTGCAATCTAGACAGCCGGGCGCGAGCTGTCTCCAATCATTCGCATGGCTGATACCGAACCATGGCGCAGGGCGTGTTTCATGACGTTGGTCAATTTGCTGTAACAATTGCCATCATTTTGCCTGTTCATGATTAAAGAACGCCGGGCGATGGCCGATCCAACATGATCAGGAATAGATTCTCCCGAGCGCTGCTCAGGCTGCAGCCCTGAACGCTTGGGCCGACACTCGCGTCGCCATCAAAGGACGCGAGTTCCCATTCGCGATGGTTCGACGACCCAGATCGTCGATCCGACCAGTCCAGGCATACGGCGCACAATGACCTCCAAAAAAACAGCCACTGCGGTTTCCGATCTGACCCTGAGCCCAGCCGCCAACGGCCCTGAAACCTCGACACTGTCGAGCAGCTCACGATCCTTGGCCACCCAGCAATACCTGTATTTCACCGAGACCAACACCGACCGCATCCTCGACAACCTCGACGGCCTGCGCGATGCCGTGTTCCCGCGCCCGCCGCATCTGGTGGACGACGAGAGCGAACGTGGCCAGCAGGAATTCCCTTCGGTGTGCCTGATCGGCCTGGGGCGCTGCGGGTCCAATATCGCCCTGGACGTCGCGGAGCTGGTCTACAACGCCCGCAAGTTCTACCTCAACGAATTCAACGCCGAAGACAAGAACTACGGTGACAAGAGCTATCGCCCGGCCCAGTGGATGCGCAACCTGCGCCTGGGCACCGGCAAGGCCAGCAAACCGGTGTTCCTGGTGGAACCGCTGGTCATGCTCGGCGACCTGGACAAGGACATCGCCGGGCGCATCCGTTTCTCGCGCAAGGGCGAGAAAAGTGGCTTTTTGCGCGACTACAGCAAAATGAAAATCATGGACCTTTCGGAAGTCCATGCCGGCGGTGCCGGTAACGCGCCGATCCTCGGCCAGTACCTGGCCAAGATCATCCTGAACAAGGACACCCAGCGTTTTTCCAGCCCCGACTGGAAAATGATCCACTCGTACCTGATCGACAGCTGCGGCATCAAGGCCAACCAGTCGCGCCTGTATTTCTCGATCTTCAGTGCCGGCGGCGGCACCGGTTCGGGCATGGCCTCGGAGTTCGGCCTGGCCCAGCAGTACTCGTACATGAACAAGACGTTCGACACCAAGCCGATGGACGAGCATGACAGCAAGAGCGGCCATTCCTTCGTCTTCGAGCCGATCTTCACCAGCGGCATCTGCGTGCTGCCGAACATTTCCGACCATCGCAGCGAAATGTCCGAGGCCTTGCACATCAACGCCGGACGCCTGCTGTGCAAATACCTCTCGGAAGAATGGGATTTCTCGTACAACTTCGCCAACGAAGACAGCAGCGAAGCCAGCGTGATGGGGCGTATCCGTCCATGGAACGCGATGATGCTGATCTCCAACGACATCATGCGCTACGCCGAAGAAAGCGATGACGGCAACATCCAGAACATTGATGTCAATGCCATGGAGAAGCACGCCAACCAATACATCTCCCAGCAGATCTTCAACATCCTGACGGCCCAGGCCGTCACCACCGACTACGACCAGAACTACTTCCGTCGCGCCGGCATCGACATCGGCGAAACCATTCGCCTGGACGCCAACGACTTGTTCATGAGCCTGGCCGGCCCGGTGGCAATCGCCTATGCCGAGTCTGTCGTCCCGGAAACGCCGGCGCCGAGCGGTGACAAGTTCAAGGTATTCGAGAAAGAGCCGCCGCGCCTGAACATCGACGACCTGTTCTTCCGCTCCATCGACCTGCCGCACTTCAACAAAGTCACCCAGGCCATCGAGGGCATCAGCCTGTTGCCCATCGAGTCCAAGCGTTACCGCGCCTCGCTGGAGCAATACAAGAACTCCGGCTACGACGCTGCGGCCCTGCACGACCTGCACTTCTTCAAGAATTGCTCGTCGGTGGTATCGATCGTCTCGTTGCCGAAGGACTACAAACTGTCCTACATGGACCTGAACCGGCTCAAGACCCACCTCAACAGCCTGTTCCCCAACACTACCCTCAAGCGCTACGCGTTGGTGATCGGCGCCTCGGCCAACCTGTCGCTGACCACCCTGATCGCCAAGAGCCCGTGCCTGTCGGACGACTTCCTGACCCTGATCGTGGCGTTTATCAAGCGCTGCTTCGCCCGCACCCCGTACCGCTTCGACGAGACGCTGGACAATTCGATCCTGGACTTCATCATCAATGAAGACTTCGACGAAGCACGCATCGACGATCTGCTCAATGAATTCGAGAACCCGGCCAAGATCCTCGACACCAACTGGTACGCGATCAAGCCGATGTACGAGAAGAAGTACCGTGAGCTGATCAGCGACAAGGAGAAGTTCGTCTCGATCAACGACATCCGCCTGTCCCGGGATTGCGTGAAGAAATCCATCAAGTACCTGCGCGAGATCTACCGTCACCGGATCGGCAAGACCAAGGTTATTTCCCTCAATAACCATACGGGCAAGAGTTATTGAGGCAGGCCACCGTATCGCCCCGATTCGCGAGCCTGCTCGCGAAGGGGCCTTGAGCGACACCGCAGAAACAACATCCAGAAACAATTAAGCAGCCAAAAGGCTGCTCGATAAACTGTTCCCGTTACGTATACGTCACCCTGCCTTGTGGCGTTTCGCCACGGCAGGCTGACGTCTCGCTACTCACCTACACACTTTCAACCGGGCCACGGGACGATTCAATTTGGTGCATCGATCAATTCGATGCCCTTTCCTGGATCATGATCCAAGGCGAAACCACCACGGCCCAGAGTTGTGGATCACGCTCGAAAAAATCCAGCGCCCGCGTTTCAGATAGCTTGGCGACCTGCCCGGCGCCCAGCCAGGCGGCGACTTTGGTACCTTCGTCCTGGGCAACGGCTTCGGCTGCGGCGATCAGATCCAATGCCGGGTCGACCCACAATAGGGCACCCTTGGCAAAGAACGGCTCCAGCTCTTTCCAGGTGATAGATGCGGTTTCACCGAGCAATTTGGCATAGAGGGTGCTAGGTTCTTGATTCATGGGAGCTGTCCGGAAAAGAAATCGGCGCGAATGATAACGTCGGTGGTCTGGCAGCAAAACCCGGTTGCAATTGCAGCATCGATCGAAAAGCGCAGCAAAGCCAAGGATTGCCGATTTGACCGGACAAACCCCGCCGCGAATCTGTCTTTTTCTTTCAATAAAGCGACACCCTCAGGTTTTGCCCCCAAGCGCCAGCTTCCCTTGCCAACAATCGGCGCTCTACACTGTACCGGTACAGTTGCCGGGGGCATTTTCCGCGAGGATATCCAAGATATCTGACCCGGTTCTGCTGCTACGGCGCCAGGACTATAAAAACTACAACAGCATGAGTGGAGCACTATGACTAAGGCTACTAAGCAGATTTCCAAACTGTTTGCCGCTATGGTTCTGGCCGGGGTTGCCAGCCATTCGTTTGCCGCCGACACCATCAAGATCGGCATCGCCGGCCCGAAAACCGGCCCTGTAGCCCAATACGGCGACATGCAGTTCAGCGGCTCCAAGATGGCGATCGAGCAAATCAACGCCAAGGGCGGCGTCAACGGCAAGCAACTGGTCGCCGTTGAATACGACGACGCCTGTGATCCGAAACAAGCGGTCGCGGTCGCGAACAAAGTCGTCAACGACGGCGTCAAGTTCGTCATCGGCCACCTGTGCTCCAGCTCCACCCAGCCGGCTTCGGACATCTACGAAGACGAAGGCGTGATCATGATCACTCCAGCGGCCACCAGCCCGGACATCACCGCCCGTGGCTACAAGATGATCTTCCGCACCATCGGCCTGGACAGCGCCCAAGGCCCAGCGGCCGGCAACTACATCGCCGACCACGTCAAGCCGAAAGTCGTTGCGGTCCTGCACGACAAACAGCAGTACGGTGAAGGCATTGCCAGCGCGGTGAAAGCCACCCTCGAGAAGAAAGGCACCAAGGTTGCCGTATTCGAAGGCGTAAACGCCGGCGACAAAGACTTCTCCTCGATGATCGCCAAGCTCAAGCAAGCCAACGTCGACTTCGTCTACTACGGCGGCTACCACCCAGAGCTGGGCCTGATCCTGCGTCAAGCCCAGGAAAAAGGCCTGAAGGCCAAGTTCATGGGTCCGGAAGGCGTGGGTAACGACTCCATTTCGCAAATCGCCAAGGAAGCTTCCGAAGGCCTGCTGGTGACCCTGCCGAAATCCTTCGACCAGGATCCAGCCAACGTCGCCCTGGCTGACGCGTTCAAGGCCAAGAAAGAAGACCCGAGCGGTCCGTTCGTGTTCCCGTCCTACTCCGCTGTGCAAGTGATCGCCCAGGCCATCACTTCCACCAAAAGCGAAGACCCGGAAAAAGTGGCTGAAGCCATCCACGCCGGCACCTTCAAGACGCCGACCGGTGACTTGAGCTTCGACAAGAACGGCGACCTGAAGGACTTCAAGTTCGTGGTTTACGAGTGGCATTTCGGCAAACCTAAAACCGAAGCTTCGCCTCAGTAAGGCCCTGCCTGACTGACTGCCAATAAAGCCCACGGCGTGCCGTGGGCTTTGTTTTGAATGTATTGGGCCGCGCTGGCGTGATCCGCCAGTCTCCCCACCTGAAAATCTCAAAACCGTCATCAGCGGTTCGCTGGCAAAACCCGTGTTCGAAGTGGATGAAGATCCACGGGCCCCGGGCGGGAAAATGACTCCACCAGTGAAATGCGTATCAGGTTTTTAGGAGCGCTGTAATGCCTGACATCTATCACTTCTTCCAGCAGCTGGTTAACGGCCTGACCGTTGGCAGCACGTATGCCCTGATCGCCATCGGCTATACGATGGTCTACGGCATCATTGGAATGATCAACTTCGCCCACGGCGAGGTGTACATGATCGGCTCCTACGTGGCGTTCATCGCCATCGCCGGGCTGGCCATGATGGGACTCGACAGTGTCCCGCTGTTGATGACCGCGGCTTTCATCGCGAGCATCGTGGTCACCAGTTCCTATGGCTACAGCATCGAACGGATCGCCTACCGCCCCCTGCGCGGCAGCAACCGTCTGATCCCGCTGATTTCCGCCATTGGTATGTCGATTTTCCTGCAGAACACGGTACTGCTTTCGCAAGACTCCAAGGACAAATCCATTCCCAACCTGATTCCGGGCAACTTCGCCATCGGGCCAGGCGGGGCACATGAAGTGCTGATTTCCTACATGCAAATCGTGGTGTTCGTGGTGACCCTGGTCGCCATGCTCGGCCTGACGCTGTTCATCTCCCGTTCCCGCCTGGGCCGCGCCTGCCGTGCCTGCGCCGAGGACATCAAGATGGCAAACCTGCTGGGCATCAACACCAACAACATCATCGCCCTGACCTTCGTCATCGGTGCGGCCCTGGCGGCCATCGCGGCGGTGCTGTTGAGCATGCAATACGGCGTGATCAACCCCAACGCCGGCTTCCTCGTCGGCCTGAAAGCCTTCACCGCCGCGGTACTGGGCGGCATCGGCAGCATCCCCGGCGCCATGCTCGGCGGGTTGGTGCTGGGCGTGGCGGAAGCCTTTGGCGCCGACATCTTCGGCGACCAGTACAAGGACGTCGTAGCGTTCGGCTTGTTGGTTCTGGTTCTGTTATTCCGGCCGACCGGCATCCTGGGCCGCCCGGAGGTTGAAAAAGTATGACTAGGCATCTCAAATCGGCGCTTTTCAGCGCCCTGCTGGTCTGGGCCGTGGCCTACCCGGTACTCGGTCTCAAACTGACCATCGTCGGCATCAACCTGGAAGTGCACGGCACCAGCCCGGCCATCCTCGCCACCATCGCCGTGTGCTCCGTGCTGATGTTCCTGCGCGTGCTGTTCAGCACCCAGATCAGCGCCGCATGGAAGGCATCGCCCGGCGTTCCGGTAATCCCGGCCAAGGCCAGCAACTTCCTGACCCTGCCATCGACCCAGCGCTGGATCGTCCTGGGCCTGATCGTCGTGGCACTGGTGTGGCCGTTCTTCGGTTCGCGCGGCGCGGTGGACATCGCCACGCTGATCCTGATCTACGTGATGCTGGGCCTGGGCCTGAACATCGTCGTAGGCCTCGCCGGGCTGCTGGACCTGGGCTACGTCGGCTTCTATGCCGTCGGCGCCTACAGCTACGCGCTGCTGTCCCACTACTTCGGCCTGAGCTTCTGGATCTGCCTGCCGATCGCCGGGATGATGGCCGCCACCTTCGGTTTCCTGTTGGGTTTCCCGGTCCTGCGCTTGCGCGGCGACTACCTGGCGATCGTAACCCTGGGTTTTGGCGAGATCATCCGTCTGTTCCTGCGCAACCTGACCGACATTACCGGTGGCCCGAACGGCATCAGCAATATCGAGAAGCCGACTTTCTTCGGCCTGACCTTCGAGCGTAAAGCCGCCGAAGGCCTGCAGACCTTCCACGAGTACTTCGGCCTGCAATACAACTCGATCAACAAGGTGATCTTCCTCTACCTGGTTGCCCTGCTCCTGGCCCTGGCCGCGCTGTTCGTCATCAATCGCCTGCTGCGCATGCCGATCGGCCGTGCGTGGGAAGCGCTGCGTGAAGACGAAATCGCCTGCCGTGCCCTGGGTCTCAACCCGACCGTGATCAAACTGTCGGCCTTTACCCTTGGCGCAGCGTTCGCCGGTTTCGCCGGTAGTTTCTTCGCGGCTCGCCAAGGCCTGGTGACGCCCGAGTCCTTCACCTTCATCGAGTCGGCGATCATTCTCGCCATCGTGGTGCTGGGCGGGATGGGCTCGCAGTTGGGCGTGATCCTGGCGGCGATCGTGATGATCCTGCTACCCGAAATGATGCGTGAATTCAGTGAATACCGCATGTTGATGTTCGGCGCCTTGATGGTGCTGATGATGATCTGGCGTCCTCAAGGTCTGCTGCCTATGCAACGCCCCCACATGGAGCTGCGCAAATGAGCCGCGAGATCCTAAAGGTTGAAAATCTGAGCATGCGCTTCGGCGGCTTGCTGGCGGTCAACGGCGTGGCCCTGACCGTCAAAGAGAAACAAGTGGTTGCATTGATCGGGCCGAACGGCGCGGGCAAGACCACGGTGTTCAACTGCCTGACCGGCTTCTACCAGCCCACCGGCGGCACCATCCTGCTGGACGGCGAGCCGATCCAGGGCCTGCCCGGCCACCACATCGCCCGCAAGGGCGTGGTGCGGACCTTCCAGAACGTGCGGCTGTTCAAGGACATGACGGCGGTCGAGAACCTGTTGATCGCCCAGCACCGTCACTTGAACACCAACTTCTTTGCCGGCCTGTTCAAGACCCCGGCGTTCCGCAAGAGCGAACGCGAGGCCATGGAGTACGCCGGGTACTGGCTGGACAAGGTCAACCTCACCGAGTTCGCCAACCGTACCGCTGGCACCCTCGCCTACGGGCAGCAACGTCGCCTGGAAATCGCCCGCTGCATGATGACCCGCCCGCGGATCCTCATGCTCGACGAACCGGCCGCCGGCCTGAACCCGAAGGAAACCGAAGACCTGAAGGCGCTGATCAGCGTGCTGCGCGAGGAGCACAACGTCACCGTGCTGCTGATCGAACATGACATGAAGCTGGTCATGAGCATTTCCGACCACATCGTCGTGATCAACCAGGGCACCCCCCTGGCCGACGGCACGCCGGAACAGATCCGCGACAATCCTGAAGTGATCAAAGCCTACCTGGGGGAAGCGTAAATGCTGCAGTTCGAAAACGTTTCCACCTTCTACGGCAAGATCCAGGCGCTGCACAGCGTCAACGTCGAGGTCCGCCAGGGCGAAATCGTCACGCTGATCGGTGCCAACGGTGCCGGCAAGTCAACGTTGCTGATGACCCTTTGCGGTTCGCCACAGGCCCACAGCGGCAGCATCCGCTACATGGGTGAGGAACTGGTGGGCCAGGACTCGGCGAAGATCATGCGCAAGAGCATTGCCGTGGTGCCTGAGGGTCGTCGGGTATTTGCCCGGTTGACCGTGGAAGAAAACCTCGCCATGGGCGGTTTTTTTACCGACAAGGGCGACTATCAGGAGCAGATGGACAAGGTCCTGCACCTTTTCCCACGCCTGAAAGAGCGCTTTACCCAGCGCGGCGGCACCATGTCCGGTGGCGAACAGCAAATGCTCGCCATCGGTCGTGCGCTGATGAGCAAGCCCAAGCTGCTGTTGCTCGACGAGCCTTCCCTGGGCCTGGCGCCGATCATCATCCAGCAGATCTTCGACATCATCGAACAACTGCGCAAGGACGGCGTGACGGTGTTCCTGGTGGAGCAGAACGCCAACCAGGCGCTGAAAATCGCCGACCGGGCGTACGTGCTGGAGAACGGTCACGTGGTGATGCAAGGCACCGGTGAAGCGCTGCTGACCGACCCGAAAGTGCGCGAGGCGTACCTGGGCGGTTGATTCCGCCTCGATGAAAAAAACGGCCTTCGGGCCGTTTTTTTTCGCCCCGATGTTCAGCGAAAACACCTGTGGCGAGGAAGCTTGCTCCTTCGCCACAGGTATAGCGCCTTTCACTCTACAACCGATCCAACGCCTCCCCACTCCTCTTGAACCACGCCATCAAATAATCAGCCAGCACCTGCGTCCGCTTGGGCAACCCACCCTGATACGGGTGGACCAGGTACATCGGCATGCGCCGGGTCTGATAGTCGCGCAGCAGCCAGCGCAGGCGTCCATCGGCCAATTCATCGTTGAGCAGGTAAGACGGCAAACGGGCAATGCCGGCGCCCGCCAAGGCGGCTTTCTTCAAAAGGCTGTAGTGGTTGCTGGCAAACGGCCCGGACACTCGCACCCGGAGCAATTCGTGTTGCTGGTGATACAACCATTCTTCCCGGCCACTGTAGTGGCTGTTGAGCAGGCACTTGTGCTCCGCCAAGGCGTGGGGACTCTCGGGCTCGCCATAGCGTTCCAGGTAGGCCGGGCTGGCGCAGGTCATCTCATGCCAGGCCAACAATGGGCGAGCCACCAATCGCTCATCGATTGCCGCATCGGAGCGGATCGCCAGGTCGAAGCCATCGCGGGACAGGTCGCGGTAGCCGTTGTTGAGCTCCAGCTCGATCTGCACATCGGGATAGCTGTGGGCAAATTCCGTAAGCAACCCCTCAAAGAACGTTTCGCCCAACGAAACCGGAACGGTCATACGCACCGGCCCGGAAATATCGCCCTTCAGGCGCGCCAACGCCTGACGCGCCCTTTCCACCTGGACCAACAACGCCTGGGCCTGGGGCAGCAGCGCCGCCCCCGCCGCCGTCAGGCTCAAGCGTCGTGTCGTACGCTGGAGCAGCAGCACCGAAAATCGCTCTTCCAGAAGACTGATGCGCTTGGACAGTTGCCCCTTGCTGCATCCCAATTGCTGCGCCGCCAAGGTGAAACTTCCAGCCTCCACCAGCACTGCAAACGCTGCAAGGTCGTCAATTTCGCTCACTGGATTGTTTCCAATTGAAAACCAAAGGTTTCCTATTAGCACGCTTATCCCCAGGAAAATCCACTCTAGACTGCAACCTCGTTCAACCCCAATGAGGAACAGCCATGAAAATCCTGTTGATCGGCGCCAACGGCACCGTCGGTTCGGCCATCGATAACGAGTTATCGCCCCGCCACGACATCGTGCGCATCGGCCGCCACAGCGGTGACGTGCAGGTGGACATCAGCGACAGTGCCTCGATCCGCGCCATGTTCCAGAAAACCGGACGCTTCGACGCGCTGGTCTGTGCCGCAGGCAACGTCACCTTCGCGCCCCTGGGCGACATGACCGAGGAGAGCTTCGCCCTCGGCTTGAAGGACAAACTGATGGGCCAGGTCAACCTGGTGCTGATCGGTCGTGAATTCGCCAATGACGGCGCATCCTTCACCCTCACGACTGGCGTGCTCAGCCACGACCCGATCAAGAGCGGCGCCTCGGCGGCGCTGGTGAACGGCGCCCTCGACAGTTTTGTACGCGCGGCGGCAATCGAACTGCCACGTGGGCTGCGGATCAATTCGGTGAGCCCGAATGTGCTGCTGGAAGCCATGGACAAATATGCGCCGTACTTCCCTGGCTACAAGCCGGTTCCCGCAGCGGAGGTGGCATTGGCCTACGCCAAGAGTGTCGAAGGCCAGCAAACCGGACAGACCTTTCACGTGGGCTGACCCCTTGTGATGAAGGAACAGTCTGAGTAACGTGACGGCACTTGTCTGGAGACCCAATGATGCGTGCCGCTCGTTCCCTGTTGTTTGTCACCCTCCTCCCGCTGTTCGCCGGCTGCCAATTGCTCGATGCCCCGCGCCAGAGCGCATCCCATGCCGGGCAGACGCGCATGCAAGGCGAACTGACGGCGGCGGATGGCAGACTGGTGTTCCAGCCATGCCAGGAACAGCGCCGTTACATCATCAATGACACCGGCGGCACCAGCGTCCTGCAACAGGCCGCCACCCTGGCGGATGATCGCGGCAAGCTGTTTGCCGATATGCGGGGTCGCATCGTTTCCAGCGCGGCTGCCGGCACCGACAGCCAGTTGGACGTCGAGCAGTTGTATCGCCTGGAGCGCTCGGGAACGGCTTGTGAAGAGGTGGATTTCAAACGCTTGGCCCTGCGCGCCGCGGGCCACGGCCCGGAATGGGTGCTCAAGGCCAGCGGCAAGGGCTTGGTACTGGACCGCGAAGGCCAGCCAACGCTGGCGGTGCCCTACGTCGAGGAGCAACTGGGCGATGGCCGCTTCAATCTCGGCACCGAGGCCAACGGCCAGAAAGTCGAGCTCTGGGTTACCCCGGCGCGCTGCGTCGACAGCGCCAGCGGCAGCGTGCAACACATGAGCGCTGAACTGCGGGTCAACGGCCAGGTCCAGCGCGGTTGTGCCTATTTCGGTGGTGCACGGGACGACTGACTCGTTGCACGGCTGTTTTAACCTCACGGGAAACAGGGAATGCAGCTTATAATCACCGGTTTGAAGCACGCCCTGGCGCAGTTGTGTGCCCCGCGAACCGGATCCTGTCATGTTACGAATCACCGAACTCAAGCTGCCGATCGACCATCCCGAAGAAGACCTGCGTCCCGCCATCGTGCAACGCCTGGGCATCGCCAGCGAGGACCTGCTCGACTTCACCTTGTTCAAGCGCAGCTACGACGCACGCAAGAAATCCTCCGAGCTTTGCTTCATCTACACCATCGACCTGACGGTGCGCGATGAAGCCAGCGTGCTGCGCAAGTTCGCCGATGACCGTAACGTCAGCGAAGCGCCGGACATCAGCTACAAGATGGTTGGCCAGGCACCGGCAGACCTGGGCGAACGACCGATCGTCGTCGGCTTCGGCCCGTGCGGCATCTTCGCCGCCATGTTGCTCGCGCAGATGGGCTTCAAGCCGATCATCCTCGAGCGCGGCCCGCAAGTGCGCCAGCGCACCAAAGACACCTGGGGCCTGTGGCGTAAAAGTGTGCTCAACCCTGAATCCAACGTGCAATTCGGCGAGGGCGGCGCGGGGACATTCTCCGACGGCAAGCTCTACAGCCAGATCAAGGATCCGAAATTCCTCGGCCGCAAGGTGCTGCACGAGTTCGTCAAGGCCGGGGCGCCCGAAGAAATCCTCTACGTGAGCAAGCCACACATCGGCACGTTTCGCCTGACAGGCGTCGTGGAAAACATGCGTGAGCAGATTCGCGCGCTGGGCGGCGAAGTCCGCTTCGGACAGCGGGTCACCGATGTGCTGATCGAAGATGGCCAATTGGTCGGTGTCGAGCTTGCCAGCGGTGAACAGATCCATTCCAAACATGTGATCCTCGCCCTGGGCCACAGCGCCCGTGACACGTTCCGCATGCTCCATAGCCGTGGCGTGTACATGGAAGCCAAGCCGTTCTCGGTGGGTTTCCGCATCGAACACCCGCAATCGCTGATCGACAGCGCACGGCTGGGCAAATACGCCGGCCATCCGAAGCTCGGCGCCGCCGATTACAAACTGGTGCACCACGCCAAGAATGGCCGCTCCGTGTACAGCTTCTGCATGTGCCCGGGCGGCACTGTGGTGGCAGCCACTTCCGAGCCGAACCGCGTCGTGACCAACGGCATGAGCCAGTACTCACGCAACGAGCGCAACGCCAACTCCGGCATCGTTGTAGGCATCACCCCGGAAGTGGATTACCCGGGTGGTCCACTGGCTGGGATCGAGTTGCAGGAGCGCCTGGAGTCCCACGCCTTCGTACTGGGCGGCAGCAACTATGAAGCCCCCGCGCAACTGGTGGGCGACTTCATCGCCGGCAAGCCGTCCACGGCGCTGGGCAGCGTCGAACCGTCCTACAAACCAGGGGTTGCCTTGGGTGACTTGGCCCTGGCCCTGCCGGATTTCGCCATCGAAGCCATCCGTGAAGCGTTGCCGGCGTTCGAGAAACAAATCCGCGGCTATTCACTGCACGATGCCGTGCTGACCGGCATCGAGACCCGCACTTCATCGCCGCTGCGCATCACTCGCAACGAAACGCTGCAGAGCCTGAATGTGAAGGGCCTGTTCCCGGCTGGCGAAGGCGCCGGTTACGCGGGCGGGATCCTGTCGGCGGGCGTGGATGGAATCCGCATTGCCGAAGCGGTGGCACGGGATATCCTCGGTCTCGAGGCGTGACCCCGGACCTGTGGGAGCGGGCTTGCTCGCCCCCACAGGCGATCGCAGTGATTCAAATGTTGGCCCGCAACACATTCTCCGGCAGCGCTTCTCCGCGCTCCGCACACGCAGCCACGGCGCTGATCAATACGTCCAATTCGTACCCCTGCTCCTTGAGCCACGCCGGATCGTAATAAGTCGTGGCGTAACGCTCGCCGCCGTCACACAAAATCGCCACGATCGACCCCGACTCTCCGGCGTCCACCATTCCCTTCGCGGCGATCAATGCGCCGATCAGGTTGGTGCCGCTGGACCCGCCGACCCGGCGCCCCAGCCGCTGGGCCAGGTAATGCATGGCCGCGAGGGACAGGGCGTCGGGGACCTTGACCATCGCATCGATGACCTTGGGCAGGAACGACGCTTCGACCCGTGGCCGACCGATGCCTTCGATCCGCGAGCCGCAATCCAGGCGCAGGTTGGCGTCGCCACTGCGGTAGTAATCGAAAAATACCGAGCGTTCGGCGTCGGCACACAGCACACGGGTACAGTGTTGGCGATAACGTACGTAGCGTCCCAGGGTAGCAGTCGTGCCACCGGTTCCGGGGCTGGAAATCAGCCAGGCCGGTTCCGGGTGCTGCTCGAAACGCATCTGCTGGAAGATCGACTCGGCGATGTTGTTGTTGGCGCGCCAATCCGTGGCGCGCTCGGCATAGGTGAATTGATCGATGAAATGACCGTCATGCTCACGCGCCAGGCGTTCGGATTCGGCATAAATCTGCGTAGGATCGTCCACCAAGTGGCTTTGGCCGCCATAGAAGGCGATCTGTGCGATTTTTTCCCGGGAGGTGCTCGCGGGCATTACCGCAATGAAGGGCAGGCCCAGCAATCGGGCAAAGTAAGCTTCGGAAATCGCCGTCGATCCGCTGGAGGCTTCGATCACCGGCGCACCGGGCTTGAGCCAGCCGTTGCACAGCGCATAGAGAAACAACGAGCGAGCCAATCGATGCTTGAGGCTCCCGGTGGGATGGCTGGATTCGTCCTTGAAATACAGCTCTATGCCCGGCAGTCCCGGCAAGGGTAGCGGGATCAGGTGCGTATCGGCGCTGCGCTGGAAATCCGCTTCGATGATACGGATGGCTTCACGCGCCCACTGACGGTGGTCATTCATGGTGTTTTCTCGCTGGATCGGTACGACGCAGGCAGACCGATAGCCGCGGGGCACGATCTGGTTCGCAAATACGAGACGCCAGCTTAGGAAAAAACCGACATCCCGCACAGGTACAGCTAAGGTCCAATATGCCCGGCAACTGCCCGATTGCCCGGCGCAAGCGTTGTAACAGCATATAACAAAAAAGAATATAACTTTTGTTTTAACAACTAACAGTACGGGTTAGGGTAGCCCATCTTTTGATTCGATGAATGGAGAGCAGTCTTGGCTCTACGTAGCTCTATGACACGTTTTTTCCAACTGGAAGCGGCGAGCGGCCTTCTCTTGATCGCTGCCGCCGTCCTGGCCCTGGTCATCAACAATTCGCCGCTGGACTGGCTTTACAACGGCTTGCTGGACACACCGGTGGTGGCCCAGGCCGGCGCCTTGAAGATCGCCAAGCCCCTGTTGCTGTGGATCAACGATGGCCTGATGGCGCTGTTCTTCCTGCTGATCGGTCTTGAAGTCAAGCGCGAGGTCCTCGACGGACAACTGTCGAAGCCGTCGCAGATCGTCTTGCCGGGCGC
This sequence comes from Pseudomonas frederiksbergensis, assembly GCF_000802155.2. GTDB lineage: Bacteria > Pseudomonadota > Gammaproteobacteria > Pseudomonadales > Pseudomonadaceae > Aquipseudomonas > Aquipseudomonas frederiksbergensis_A. Next base: position 991 of record NZ_JQGJ02000018.1, on the reverse strand, counting down.
AGCGGCGATCGGCGGCATGTTGGTTCCGGCGCTCATCTATTGGTTCCTCAACCGCGAGAACCCTGCCGCGCTGGCCGGCTGGGCGATCCCGACAGCCACCGATATTGCCTTTGCCCTCGGCGTGTTGGCCTTGCTGGGCAAGCGAGTACCGGTGTCGCTCAAGCTGTTCCTGATGACCCTGGCAATCATCGATGACCTGGGCGCCATCGTCATCATTGCAATGTTCTACTCAGGCGACCTGTCGACGCTGTCGTTGGGCCTGGCTGCGGCTTGCATCGCGGCGCTGGTGGCCATGAACCGCATGGGCGTGGTCAAGCTCGGACCCTACATGGTGGTCGGGCTGATCCTCTGGGTTTGCGTGCTCAAGAGCGGCGTCCACGCCACCCTGGCGGGTGTGACGCTGGCCTTCTGCATTCCACTGCGCACGAAAAACGCCGAAACGTCGCCGCTGCTGGCACTCGAACATGCCCTTCATCCCTGGGTGGCCTACGGCATCCTGCCGCTGTTCGCCTTTGCCAACGCGGGCCTGTCCCTGAGCGGCGTGACCGCCGAGAGTTTCACCCATCATGTACCGATGGGCATTGCGATCGGCCTGTTGCTGGGCAAGACCGTCGGTGTGTTCGGCTTGACTTGGCTGGCAGTGAAGATCGGCATCGCCAGCCTGCCCGCCGGGGCTAATTGGGGGCAGATCCTGGGGGTGGCAATCCTGTGTGGGATCGGGTTCACCATGAGTCTGTTTGTTGGCTCCCTCGCGTTTGAGCCGGGTGTCAGCGACTATGCGGGCATGGACCGGATGGGGATTCTCACCGGGTCGATTCTGGCGGCGTTGTTGGGTTATGCGGTGACGGCGGCGGCCAGTCGTAAGCAGGCTGCATTGCCTGGTTGATTCCTGGCTGTCGGGTGGATAGCTATGCCGCCGGGGTGTGGCGATCCTTTAAGCAATTCCCGGTCGGTGTGTATATCCATTGCTGCGGTAATGGCCACTTTAAGC
>NZ_JQGJ02000017.1 GCF_000802155.2 Pseudomonas frederiksbergensis | reverse complement strand
CCTGCTTTGCCGAAACCATCTAACTCATTGAAATTCAAGAAATTTTACGTTTCGACTGCGCCGGAAGTGGGGCGAATTATAGACATCCAGAATCTGCCGTCAACCCTTTGTTGTGTCTTTCTCCATCTTTATGGATGAAAGAGCTCAAGGGCGCCTTATATATAGACTACGTCGCTTGAAATGCGCACTATATTGCTCAATCCACTTCCCCCCTGCCCTTTTCATTGGATGACACCCCGTAATGACTCCACCCAATCGAAGCCTGGCCTCTTCTTTATTTCCGGTTGCCTTGCTACTGGTCGCCATGGCCTCCATCCAGTCCGGCGCTTCCCTCGCCAAGAGCATGTTCCCGATAGTAGGCGCGCAAGGCACGACGACCCTGCGGCTGATTTTCGCCAGCATCATCATGTTGTTATTGCTACGCCCGTGGCGGGCCAAACTCACAGCCCAATCCTTGCGCACCGTGTTGGTCTACGGGATGGCCCTGGGGGGCATGAATTTTCTCTTTTATATGTCACTTCGTACCGTTCCGCTGGGCATTGCGGTGGCATTGGAGTTTACCGGCCCTCTGGCGGTTGCGATTTATGCGTCACGTCGGGCGATTGATTTTCTCTGGATTGCCCTGGCGTTGGTCGGCCTGCTGCTGCTCATACCCAACGGAGCCGCCAGCACCAGCATCGACTTGATCGGAGCAGGCTATGCATTGGGCGCAGGCGTGTGCTGGGCACTGTACATTTTGTTTGGCCAGAAAGCCGGCGCGGACAACGGCGTGCAGACCGCTGCACTAGGGGTCATGATCGCCGCACTGTTTGTCGCGCCCATTGGCATTGTGCACGCCGGTGCCGCACTGCTGACACCAAGTCTTATTCCAATCGCCATTGCGGTGGCCATTCTGTCTACTGCCCTCCCTTATACCTTGGAGATGATTTCCCTGACCCGAATTCCCGCCCGCACGTTCGGCACGCTGATGAGTGTCGAGCCCGCGATCGGCGCCTTGTCGGGACTGGTGTTCCTTCAGGAATACCTATCGCTGGCGCAGTGGGCCGCCATTACCTGCATTATCCTTGCGTCAGTCGGCGCAACGCTGACGATGGGCGATGCCGCCAAACCCGTCATTGCGGCAGATTAATCAGTTTGATCATAGGTCTGGTATTTGCCGCCCATTTAGGCCATGTTTAGCCTCGTAACCTAATGCTGGACATGGATTTTTTCATACAGGACGTCATGAACGCTTCAAGCGAGAGCGAACACAGCCGTACGTAGACACAAGATCCACGACGGCATAAGGACGGGAATGAAACGAATTTTGATCTTGATCGCCATACTGGCAATTGCGGGCTGCGCGGCGACTTCGAAAACCGAAATGAAGCGCGGTAAAAAGGGCTTGCACATCAATTGCTCTGGGCTGACTTCATCCTGGGAGCAATGCGCCGCCACCGCTGCCAATTCATGCGCCCCAAAGAACTACAAGGTGATCGCCAAATCGGGGGATACCGTCGAGGAGCCGGGAGACTATCCATTCGGACTCAACCCCGCCGGGTATACCAGTCGCAGCATGATCGTCATCTGCAAATAAGCAGGGATCAGTCAAACGGTCGGTCGGTGATACGACGGCTGATTTCGTCATAGCTGGATTTGAGGACATCGCGTTGGACCTCGGGAGTCGCAAGCATGCGCGCAACCACCAACGCCCCGACACATTGCGACAACACCGACCACGCCAAGCTATCGCTTCCTAAGATTCGCGCCCAGCCTTCATGCAGCCGGCAGATCCAAGTCTGCGCCGCCTCGCGTACCTGCATATCCGAACGTGCAATCTCTGCCCCCAACACCGGCAATGCACACCCTGCCTCGGGTTGTTCAACGTGGCCCATGCTCAAGTATTGCTTGAGGCAACGCTGCAACTTTACTGCGTCCATGCCCCCCTCACCGTTCAAACGGTCCAGGCTCTGGGCGAGTTCTCTTTCGACAATGGCCCTGAAAAGCTCATCCTTGGACGAGAAATGGCTGTAGAACGCACCGCCGCTCAGCCCGATTGCCTTCATCAAGCCATCGACGCCTACCGTGGCAAAACCGGACTTTTTGATGGAGGTGGCGCTGCTCGCGAGCAGCTTTTCGCGGGTTTCCATCTTGTGGTTGGCTGAATAACGCATCGTCTTGCCTCTGATGTACACCTTGACGTTCGCCCGACCTTAACATAACGTCCGTTTAGTTAACGATCGTTTAGCAATGGAGCTAACCATGAATAACAAGAAGGTCGTACTGGTTGTTGGTGCCGGCGATGCCACGGGTGGGGCAATAGCCAGGCGTTTCGCCCGGGAAGGTTTCGTGGCCTGCGTCACGCGTCGAAGCGCCGACAAACTTGAGCCACTGGTGGACAGTATTCGGGCCGAAGGGGGTGAAGCCCACGGGTACGCCTGCGATGCGCGCAAGGAAGACGATGTCATCGCGCTGATCGAGCAGATAGAAAGCCAGGTCGGGCCGATCGAAGCATTCATCTTCAATATCGGCGCCAATGTGCCGTGCAGCATTCTGGAAGAGACGGCTCGCAAGTACTTCAAGATCTGGGAGATGGCTTGCTTCTCCGCATTTCTCAATGCGCGGGAAGTTGCTAGGCGCATGGTCAAGCGCCAACGCGGCACAATCCTGTTCACTGGGGCCACGGCAGGATTGCGCGGCGCGTCAGGGTTCGCCGCGTTTGCCGGGGCCAAGCATGGCGTACGAGCGCTGGCGCAAAGCATGGCGCGTGAACTAGGCCCGATGAACCTCCATGTGGCTCATGTGGTAGTGGACGGTGCCATCGACACTGCGTTTATCCGTGACAATTTCCCGGAAAAATATGCAACCAGGGAGGAGGACGGCATCCTCGATCCGGAACACATTGCCGAGAATTATTGGTATTTGCATACCCAGCCCCGCGACGCATGGACCTTCGAGCTGGACCTGCGCCCCTGGAGCGAACGCTGGTAAGCCTCCCCTCATAACAATAAGAGAGCAGCCCCCATGAGCAAATCCGTAGAGTTTTTCTTCGACCTCGGCAGCCCGACCACCTATCTCGCCTACACCCAGTTGCCTGCGCTTTGCGCACAAACGGACAGTGAACTGATCTACCGTCCCATGTTGCTAGGTGGCGTCTTCAAGGCAACTGGCAACGCCTCCCCTGTTACCGTGCCGGCCAAGGGGCCCTATCTGTTCAAGGACTTGAATCGCTTTGCCATCCGTTATGGCGTTGAGTTCAAGCTCAACCCCTATTTTCCAATCAACACATTGCTGCTGATGCGCGCCGTAACCGGCATGCAATTGCGCCATCCGGACCGCTTCGAGGCTTTTATCGATTGCCTGTTCCGCGCCCTCTGGGTGGACGCCCGCAACCTCAACGATCCGGCGACAGTTGCGACGACCCTGAACGAAGGTGGCTTCGATCCTGAATATGTCCTCGCCCTGACCACCGACCAACACGTGAAGGACCATCTCAAGGATGCCACCGAAGAAGCCATCCGTAGAGGTGTGTTTGGAGCACCGAGCATGTTCGTCGGCAACGAATTGTTCTTTGGCCAGGATCGGCTCGACTTCGTCCGTGAAGCCCTGGCCTGACCGTTTTTGTCAGATGGTCGCGGTCCGCATGTTCAGCCATTGCAACGCGTCGCCTTCCAGCAACGGGCTCAATCGACGCTGGACCTCGGCGTGGTACGCATTGAACCAGTCTTTTTCGTCCTGGGTCAGCAAGGATGGCTCAAGGCAGCGGGTGTCGATCGGGCATAGCGTCAAGGTTTCGAAGGACAGGAACTCACCGAACTCACTGCTCCCCGCCTCGCGGTTGAGCACCAGGTTCTCGATACGCACTCCCCAACGACCTGGCCGATAAGTGCCGGGCTCGATAGACGTGATCATCCCCGGTTGCATCGCGGTTTGCGGCGCGGCGGCGGCCTGGTAGGCAATGACCTGCGGCCCCTCGTGGACGTTCAGGAAATAACCGACACCGTGACCGGTGCCATGGCCGTAATCCACCTGTTCGGCCCAGATTGGCGCGCGGGCGATGGCATCCAGCAAAGGCGACAGAATGCCTCGGGGAAATTTGGCCCGCGACAAGGCAATCACACCCTTGAGGACTCGGGTGCAATCACGCTTCTGCTCTGGTGTCGGCGTTCCGACCGGCACCATGCGCGTGATGTCCGTGGTGCCGCCAAGATACTGCCCCCCCGAATCAATCAGCAGCAAGCCATCGCCTTCAATGACGGCGTGCGCTTCTTCCGTGGCGTGGTAGTGAGGCATCGCGCCGTTGGCGTTGAACGCGGCGATGGTATTGAAGCTCAGGGAGACGAAATCCGGCCGACGCATGCGCGCCGCGGTCAGATGCTCATCGATGGTCAGCTCGGTGATGCGCTCACGGCCCCAGGCGCTTTCCAGCCAGGCGAAGAATTCGCAGAGAGCGGCACCATCCTGCTCCATTGCCTGGCGAATATGCTCGGCATCTGCCGGGGTCTTGCGGGATTTGGCCAGCGTCGTCGGGTTGAGCCCTTCGACCAGCTTGACGCCACTGTCCCGGTTACCCAGCAAGCCGACGGTGACCCGCGCCGGATCAATCTGCAGACTCGCACCGCTTGGCACTTCACGCAGCGCGACAACGGCTTCGCTGTAATCGCGCAGCGTCACGCCATCCTGTTCAAGCGTTGCACGCAGTGCCGCATCGACTTTGTCCAAGGCAACGAACAGCGTCGCCTGTTGCTGGCCAATCAAGGCAAAGGAGACGAACACAGGGTTGAACGACACATCCGCGCCGCGCAGGTTGAACAGCCAGGCAATGTCATCCAGGGTGGCAATGAAGTGCCAATCGGCGCCGCGTTCCTTTAGCGATTCGCGCAGCTTGGCCAGTTTTTCCACACGACTTACCGTCGCTTGTGGCGGCAGGTGGGCGTAGACGGGCTGATTCGGCAGGGCTGGACGATCGGTCCAGACCTTATGCAACAGGTCGATATCGGTACGCAACCGCGCCCCACGCGATTCAAGCTTGCTGCTCAGCGTCCGGGCCGACGCAACGGCCATGACTGCTCCGTCAACCGCTACCACACCCCCCTCGGGCGTTTGTTCACCGAGCCAATCCAATGGGCCGGGCTGACCTGGAACAAGCTTGACCAACTCAATCCCGCTGCCTTCCAGCTCCTTGGTGGCTTGTTCCCAGTACCGACTATCGGCCCAGACCCCGGCAAAATCCAAGGTCACGATCAAAGTACCTACCGAGCCATGGAACCCGGACAACCATTGACGACCTTGCCAGTAGCCCGGCAAGTATTCCGAAAGATGCGGGTCGGCCGAAGGCACCAGCAGCGCATGGATGCCCTCTTCGCGCATCAACTGGCGGATTCGGACCAGGCGCTGGGGAATCTGTCCTGGGGTCGAAGGCTCGGTACTCATCATCACTCCTGCTAATTCAATTTTATTGTTCGTACGCCGAACGTGTTCGGCTCAAGGGTTACACCCAAAATGCCGGGGCAGCGGCGCAGGCGGACTTGATCAACCGCACCGCCTCGTCAATGTCCTGCTCGCTGGTGAAACGTCCCAGGCTCAAGCGAATGGTCCGCCCGGCCGCACGTGCATCGTGCCCCAGGGCCAGCAGGACATGGGATGGGGTATTTTGCGCCGAGTTGCAGGCCGACGTCGCGGAAAACGCAATCGAGGAGCCCAACGTCGCCGGGTTGAATTCGCCTTCATTAAACGTCAGGCTCAGCGTATGAGGGATTCGGCAACTCGGGCTGCCATTCATACATACGCCGGGCAACGTCAACAGCGGCTCAAGCAAACGATTGCGCAATTGATCGATCTTGGCGAGCTCCTCGTCAAATGACTGCGACGCCAGTTCGAACGCCGTTCCCATGGCCGCAATCTGATGGGTCGCCAATGTACCGGAGCGCAAGCCACCTTCATGGCCTCCGCCATGGATCTGAGCCGACACCCGCGGCCGTGCACGATCGCCGACGTAAAGCGCGCCGATGCCCTTGGGACCGTAGATCTTGTGTGCAGAAAAAGACATCAGATCCACCGGCCAACGGGCCAGGTCGATGCTCATCTTCCCCGCGCCCTGGGCGGCGTCCATGTGAAACAGCGCGCCGTGCTCTCGAACGATCTCACCGATGGCGACGGCGTCGTTGACGGTCCCCAGCTCATTGTTCACCAGCATCAACGACACTAGGAACGTGTCCTCGCGCAACGCCTCGCGGACAGATTGCGGATTGATCAGGCCATCGGTTCCCGGCGCCAGCCAAGTCACCGCGACACCGCCCTCTTCAAGCTGCCGGACCGTATCAAGAACTGCTTTATGCTCGATCAAGCTGGTGATCACGTGCCCACGCGCACCGCGCGCCTGGGCCACCCCCTTCAGGGCCAGGTTATTGGATTCGGTGGCACCTGAAGTCCAGACGATCTGATCGGCTTGAGCGCCAACCAAACGGGCCACTTGTTCCCGCGCCTGCTCCACGGCACGTCGTGCCTCCTGGCCGAACGCATGGGAGCTGGAGGCAGGGTTGCCAAAATTGCCGTCAAAACCCAGGCATTGGACCATGACCTGGATCACCCGCTCATCCACCGGCGTGGTGGCCGCGTAATCAAAATACAAAGGACGCTTATTCATAAGGAAACTCGCAGAGCCGGTTCCGGGACCAGGGTGCCCTCGTTGGGTTCGAGACAAGCTTTACCTGATCAAGACCTTAAAGAAGTCGGACTTCATTTAAAAGTGCGTAGGAACGCTCCTGGAACAGCGAGCTTAGCAGGCATCGCGTCGAAGCTCAGCCATCAACTCATGCTTTCGAGCAACAACGGATACAGCGACGCGACCAACAGCAGCGCCATGCCCCAGTTGAACAGGCGCAGCCACCGACGATCACGCAACAAATTGCGCAGCAGGCTGCCGCATACCACCCACAGGCTGACGCTTGGCAGATTGATCAAGGCAAACACCGCCGCGATGACCACCACGTTGAAAAAATAGCCTTGCAGTGGTGTATAGGTGCTGATTGCACCGATGGCCATGATCCAGGCCTTGGGATTGACCCATTGAAACGCCGCCGCGCCCCAATAACTGATCGGCTTGTTGTCGCCTGCAGCGTTGTCCGAGACGGGGCCGGAATGCGCAATTTTCCATGCCAGATAGATCAGGTATGCCGCGCCGACATAGCGCAACAGGGTGTAGAGCAATGGATACGTCTGGAACACCGCGCCCAGGCCGAGGCCCACCGCCAGCACCAGGGAAAAAAAGCCACAGGTGATACCCAGCATGTGAGGGATGGTACGGTTGAAACCAAAATTGACACCCGAGGCCAGCAACATCGTGTTGTTGGGGCCTGGTGTGATCGAGGTCACCAGGGCAAACAGGGCGAAGCCCAGCAGAAGGTCAAGCGAGAGGGTCATGGCACGTCAATCCGTCGGGGGCAGTCAGGTGATGACCCTACCCCACGTCCCGGCGCCCGCCCATGGACAGTTAGGCAAAACTTCGAGCGGTACAGTCTTTCAGCCTGGCCGGCCAAGCAATTGGACGGTCCGCTCGGCATTCATTTCGCCACGCTCATCGAAGCCGACGTTCTTCTGCGATGTGCCGAGCAATTCGGCTTTCTTGGCGTGATACTCCTCGAACGAAAGACCCCGGCGATTCAACGCTTCGAGGGCCAGCTCGCGGGTTTCCTCGGCGGTATAGGGACGCAGCTCCGGAGAGGACGAGGCGCAACCGCTCAACACGGTGACGGTCAACAGCAGCAAGACAGCAAGGATACGATTCATGGCGGGCGTCCAATGTTCTTTAGTGGGGCGATGAACAAAGGCTACCCGCCGGCACGCAACGGCAGAAATCAACGCTTTTGATAGTGGCTATCGCCCTCTCGTATTCCTCGTTGCGCTTGGTTGAGCCACGGGCAATGCAGAGCATCATCCAGGCTGCGCTCGATGTTGCGCAGCACCTGGAAAGAGCCGAACGTCACCGCTTTGGCCCGATGCTGCTGGATCAGCCGCCAGAAATTTCCCTCGCCATGTTCAACACTTCGAAACGCCGCGTCCCCAGCTTCGCGGGTTTGCCATTGCAGGCAATTGAGCACCCGCCTTCCGTCCTCGCTGGCTTGGATAGTGGCGCTGAGAAAGCCTGGAAAATCCCGCGCCAGGCGCTCGGTCTGTTCCGACAGGGCGGTCACCAGCGCCTGTAGCCATTGAGGCTCGATATCGAACTCAATCAACTGTGTGAAGGTGCGCTCGTTGGTTGGCGATTGCATGGAAGGTCCCCCCATTGAAATAAGGCGAATCTTGCGATCCGAAGGCCTGCAGGGTAAAACCTCTAGTTAAGTCAAGGTCAAGCGGTGATTGAAGTGACAAAGCCTATCAATGTCCACAAAGAGCTCACCGTCGGCCAAGTCGCCGCTCGCAGCGGCGTGGCGGTCACCGCGCTGCACTTCTATGAAACCAAGGGGCTGATCAAAAGCACCCGCAACCAGGGCAATCAGCGTCGCTACCCCAGGGAAGTGCTACGGCGGGTGGCGCTGATCAAAGTCGCACAACGCCTGGGTATTCCCCTGGCTGAGATTGGCGAGGCACTGCAAAACCTACCGGACAATCGTGCCCCGACCGCGGCCGACTGGAAAACCTTGTCAGAGCAGTGGAGTCGAAATCTGGATGAGCGCATCAATCAACTCATCGCCCTGCGTGATCGGCTGAACGGCTGTATCGGCTGCGGTTGCCTCTCGATGGAAAATTGCCCGTTGCGTAATCAGGGCGACGTACTGGGCAAGCGAGGGCCAGGGGCACATTTGTTGGGCGAGCCCGTGGCGAGGGAGATTTACGCCCCGGACTGAAGAAGACACTCGATGCTTATCGCTAACGCGAAACATTTTCTTTCATCTTTCCCTTCAGGATTTGAGTGACTCGTTCGTCTTAATTAGATGCAGCAGGCCGCGTCGGCAAAAGCCACGACCTGCCTTTCCAGGGTTCAGGGTGTTGCGAAGCCCGTGACACGGAACCTTTCATCGAATCAAGACGTTCAATCATGTCGAAAAAGTCCCGCTCCAAACTCTGGTTTCTCGTCCATAGCTGGTTGGCGCTGCCCATCTGGTTTTTCGTTTTGATCGTCTGTGTCACCGGCACCCTGGCGGTGGTCAGCCAGGAGATCGTCTGGCTGGCGAACCCTGAGATGCGCGCCAGCAAGCCCAGCGATGACGCCACATTGCTTAGCTACGATCAGGTCAGGGCTGCCATCAAGCAAGCCCAGCCGCTGACCCAGGTGCAAAGTATCGTGCGTCCGGATGAATCGCATTTTGCCCTGGAAGCCAAGGTCACGTATCCCGACGGGCGCCCGGACACCGTCTACGTCAACCCTTACAGCGGTGTCATCCAGGGATCGGCTCCGGCGTTCAATTTCCGGGGCTTTACCCGCGCCTTGCATGGCTGGTGGCTGGTGCCGTTCACCAACGGCTACAGCTGGGGCTGGTACCTGGTGTCTTTCCTCGGCCTGCCGATGCTCGCCTCACTGGTAACCGGCCTCGTCGTCTACAAACGCTTCTGGAAAGGTTTCCTGCGCCCGACCTTGCGTATCCGCCACGGCGCGCGGATTTTCTGGGGCGATTTGCATCGGCTCAGTGGCATTTGGTCGATCTGGTTCATCGCGGTCATTTCCGTGACCGGCACTTGGTTTCTGATCGAAGCCACACTGGCCGACAACGGGATCTCCATTTCCAGCGCGCCCGTCGTCCCGGTCGTGGCCCGTGAAAGCGTTCCGCTGTCGGCCGATGGTACCGCTCCCCCGCAATTGAACCTGGACCGGGCCATCGAGATCGCCCGGCAACAGATCCCGGGACTGGAGGCGAGCTTCGTCAGTTTGCCCGGCAACGCCTACAGCCACCTCGAAATCGGCGGACGGGGCTGGTATCCATTGATGTTCCAGACCGCAACCATCAATCCCTACAACGGCGAGGTAGACGCCTCGCGATTGTTGTCGGACCGGACGGCCCTGGAGTTCGTCACCGAATCCATGCGGCCGTTGCATACCGGGGACTTCGGCGGCCTCTGGATCAAGCTCATCTGGTTTTTCTTCGGCCTGGTCCTGAGCATGATGGTCCTCAGCGGATTGTTGATCTGGACCAAACGCACGGCCTTGGCCACTGCCAACGCCGTCAAGCGCAGCCAGAAACCTGCCCGGCCTGCTCGTATCGCATCGCCATTGCAACCCTCCCTCCACCGTGACTCGCCGGAGGGCAACCTGTGAATCCGTCCACCACAACCATATCATCTGCACGCCTGGGCCGGTTCTGGCATAAATGGCGCTTCCATCTCAATGTGCTGTTGCTGCTGATTCCCCTGGGCTTCATGCCCAAGTACCTGTCGGAAGCGGCGTTGTTCCGAGGCGACGGAGGGCTCGGCGAGCGGGAAGTCGGCGAGATCCAGGTGGGTCCGTGGAGCCTGCACCTGGCGGAATTTCGCAACGAAGCCCCTCGTACCCAGGGCCCCGCCGGCCCCATGAAGCACTTCAATGCCGCTTTGTGCCAACGCTGCATCAGCCAGGTGAAAGCCACCTACCTGCGCATCGGCAAGCCTCGCAGCCTGCGGGCCGCCGGGGTGATTTTCTTCGGCTCGCCCTATCGCATGGGCGCCATGCTGCCGGTGCCCAAGAAGACCCAGCCAGACGCCGAGCTCTGGATCACCCTCGAAGGCTGGGACGGCTCGATGCATCAAGCCTCCATCCCCCTGAACCAGGCCTCCCCGGCCACTGTCGCCTGGCTGAAAACCCAAGGAGCCCAACCATGACCTTCCGCGCCTCTCTCAACAGCCTGGCGCTGCTGCTGTGCGCAGGCTTGAGCACCAGCGCACTGGCTCACAACCCTATGTGCGAGTGCAAGGCCATCGACGCCGAACAGATCCAATGCACCGGTGGTTTTTCCGACGGCAGTGGTGCCCCCGGGGTGACGCTGGATGTGATTGGCTACGACGAAACCATCCTGGTCCCTGGCAAGCTCGGCGCCGACTCAACGCTGACCTTCAAGAAACCGAGCACCGAATTCTACGTCCTCTTCGACGCCGGCCCCGGCCACGTCGTGGAAATCGACCAAGCCGACATCGAGGCCCCATGAGCACACCGACCCTCCAGGTTGTCCGCCCCGCCGGCGCCGGCCATGAAACCCTTTATGTCCTGCTGTTGTGCCTGATCATCGTGTTGGGGGCCGGGTCAGTGGTGGCCTGGCACGGCGAAACCCAGGAGGTCGCCCACCTGGAAAGCAACCAGTTGGATGCCCGTCGCGACCTCAGCGCCGCCGAGCAAGGGATCTACGCCGACCTGCGGGTCACGCTGGACGAGATCCGCATCCTGCGCGAAAGCGAGCCAGCCCTTCCCGCCCCCCAAGCGTTGGCGGACGAAGGCTTTGCCCCGTTCGCCCAGGATGCCAGCTCTGTCAGTCGCGGCGGCCACGCCTGGCAACTACTGGGCGACGACGCCTACTTTGGCGCCAGCGCCAACCCTTCCGTCTCCGGCTCCTTTCTGATGCGCATCAGCGAATCGCCCGACGCGCCCCCGGACATCTGGCTCAACCGCAGCCAACCTGCGACCGCTCCTGCCGCATCCGACGACGCAGCCCTGTCCGTCGCCGGTTGGCAGCAGATCGTCGCGCAGTTCGATGCCGGCGTGACTCGCCAGCACCGGCATTGACCCAACGCCCCTCATTCAAGAGAAGACCGCTTGCCCATGTCTATCGCATCTCCACGTCGCCCATTCCTGCGCCTGCTGGTGATTGGCCTGCTGGCCTGCCTGCTCGCCCCGCTGGCCAGCGCCGAAGCGCCCAATCGCCTGCGCATCGGTATCACCTTGCACCCGTATTACAGCTACGTGGCCAACATCGTCGGCGACAAGGCCGAGGTCGTGCCGTTGATCCCGGCCGGGTTCAATCCTCACGCCTATGAACCTCGGGCCGAGGACATCAAGCGCATCAGCGGCCTGGATGTGATCGTGCTCAACGGCGTCGGCCACGACGATTTCGCCGACCGCATGATCGCCGCCAGCGAAACCCCGGACGTGAAGGTCATCGAAGCCAACGAAAACGTGCCCCTGCTGGCCGCCACCGGCACTGCCGCCCGGGGCGCGGGCAAAGTCGTCAACCCGCATACGTTCCTGTCCATCAGCGCGTCCATTGCCCAGGTCAACAACATCGCCCGGGAGCTGGGCAAGCTCGACCCGGACAACGCCAAGACCTATACACAAAACGCCCGCGCCTACGGCAAGCGCCTGCGGCAGATGCGCGCCGATGCCCTGGCCAAGCTGACCCAGGCGCCGAATGCCGAGCTGCGGGTCGCCACCGTACATGCCGCCTACGATTACCTGCTGCGCGAATTCGGCCTGGAAGTGACCGCCGTGGTCGAGCCGGCCCATGGCATCGAACCGAGTCCCAGCCAGCTGAAAAAAACCATCGACCAACTGCGTGAACTGGATGTGAAAGTGATCTTCTCGGAGATGGATTTTCCGTCCACCTACGTCGACACCATCCAGCGTGAATCGGGCGTAAAGCTGTACCCGCTTTCGCACATTTCCTACGGTGAATACAGCGCCGAGAAATACGAAAAGGAGATGACCGGCAACCTCGACACCGTGGTCCGGGCGATCCAGGAGTCCGGCGCATGACGGTGCAGGAAACCCTTATCCAGCAACAATCCGGCCCGTTGATCGAATTCGCCGACATCAGCCTTGAGCTGGGGCGCACCACGATCCTCGACCAAGTGTGTTTCCAGGTGAAACCCGGCAGCGTCCACGCCCTGGTAGGCCCTAACGGCGGCGGCAAGAGTTCGCTGATCAAGACCTTGCTCGGACAAATGCCACACCAGGGACGCCTGAGCTTGCAATGGCCGGGCGAACCCGGGGTGATCGGCTACGTGCCCCAGGCACTGGAATTCGACCGGGGCCTGCCGATGACGGTGGATGATTTCATGGCGGCGATGTGTCAGCGGCGACCGGCCTTCCTCGGCTTGAGCAAGCATTACGCCGGCGCCATCGGCCAGGCCCTGGAACAGGTCGGCATGCAGGACAAGCGCAAGCGGCGCATGGGCGCCCTGTCCGGGGGCGAGCGCCAGCGGGTATTGCTGGCCCAGGGCTTGATTCCTTCGCCGCAATTGCTGGTGCTCGACGAGCCGATGTCAGCCCTCGACGAGGCCGGCATCCGGGTGTTCGAACGGTTGTTGCAGGACTGGCGCCAGGCCGGGATTACCGTGCTGTGGATCGAACATGACCTGGAAGCCGTCGGACGCCTGGCCGATCGGGTCACCGGCCTGAATCGCCGGGTACTGTTCGACGGCCCGCCACGCCAGACCCTGACCCCGGAGCGGCTGCTGACGCTGTTTTCCACCCACCCACGCACGAACGGGAGCGCAGCCTGATGAGTTATGAAGCCTTTCGTTTGATGGTCCAGGGCTGGGCCTCGTCAGGATATTTGCCCGAGGCGCTGGCCTACGGGTTTGTGGTCAATGCGTTGTTGGCCGGGCTGTTGATCGGCCCGGTCCTGGGCGGCCTCGGCACGCTGGTGGTGGTCAAGCGCTTCGCATTTTTCTCCGAGGCGGTGGGCCATGCGGCGCTGACCGGCGTGGCGATTGGCATCCTGCTCGGCGAACCCTACACCGGGCCGTACGGCAGCCTGTTCGGCTACTGCCTGCTGTTCGGCATCCTGCTCAATTACCTGCGCAACCGCACCGGTCTCGCGCCCGACACCCTGATTGGCGTCTTCCTGTCGGTGTCCCTGGCACTGGGCGCGAGCTTGCTGTTGATCCTGGCGGGCAAGATCAACGTGCACATCCTGGAAAACGTATTGTTCGGCTCAGTGCTGACAGTCAACGGCAACGATCTGCTGGTGCTCGCGGTGGTCGGTTCGTTGGTGATGGCCCTGGCGTTGCCGCTGTACAACCGCATCATGCTCGCCAGCTTCAACCCGCAACTGGCGGCGGTGCGCGGGGTGGCGGTCAAGACCCTGGACTACCTGTTCGTAGTCCTGGTGACGTTGATCACCGTGGCGGCGGTGAAAGTCATCGGCGCCATCCTGGTGGGGGCGTTGCTGGTGATTCCGGCGGCGGCGGCGCGTCTGCTCAGCCAATCCTTGAAAGGTTTTTTCTGGTGTTCCGTGCTGATTGCCACGGTCAGCACCCTGTGCGGGATTCTCGCGCCGATTGTGTTCGACCTGCCTATCCCGTCCGGCGCCGCGATCATTCTGGTAGCCGGCATCGCCTTCGCCCTGAGCGCCATCGCCCGTGGCGTCGTCCCCAGCCTCAAAGGGAATCTTGGATAAATGGTTTTTTCATTGCGACAACTGACCCTGGCCGTCGCGTTGTGCGGCGTGGCCGTCACTTCATCATTCGCCGCTGAAAAGGTCCGTCTGCTGGCATCGTTGCCGGTCACCTACGGGTTGGGCGAGGCCTTGCTCAAGGGGACCGAGGTCAGCCTGGAGCGGGCGGCACCGGACAATCTGCCCGGCACCCGCCAGAGCGCCTACTTCAGTGGCCGTGGCGCGACGGCGCTGAACAAACTGGCCCGCGAGGCCGACGCTGTGATCGGCCTGCGCTCGTTATGGCCGGACGATCCGCTGTACCCCATGGCCCGACGCAGCAATATACGCATCGTCGAAGTCGACGCGGCCCGCCCCGTGGACGGCGCCCTGCCCGGTATCGCCGTGCAACCGGGCATGGCTGACGGTTTGGCGAGCCAGCCGTGGATGGCCAGTCATAACCTGGGGCGGATGGCCGACGTGATCGCCGCCGACCTGGTGCGCCTGGCCCCGGCGGACAAAACGAAAATCGACGCCAACCTGGCGGCCCTCAAGCAACGCCTGCTCAAACTCAGCGCCGACAGCGAAAAACGCCTCGCCAGCGCTGACAACCTGAGCGTGGTCAGCCTGAGCGAGCATTTCGGTTACTTGATCAGTGGATTGAATCTGGATGGCATCAGCACCGACACCCGCCCTGACACCGAGTGGAAGCCCGAAGCCCTCAAACAATTGACGACCACATTGAAAGACAACGATGTGGCGCTGGTGCTGCATCATCGCCAGCCCTCGGATGCGCTGAAGGCAGCCATCACCGAAGGCGGTAGCCAACTGCTGGTGCTGAACACCGATGGTGCCGACCCGGTCGCGGAGTTGGAGAATAATGTGGGGCTGGTTGTCACTGCACTGACCGGAGGCTGACAACAGGCCGCTGTGGGCGCGGACCTGCTCCGGGCGGCGATCCGACGAAGAGGCCAGCACATCCAACATCTGTGTTGGCCGATGCACTGCTTTCGCGAGCAAGCCCGTTCCCACAGGTTTTTCGACTCAGTTCAGAACATCACCTGGCACCCGCACAAATCCTTCCATCAACACCCTCGCGCTGCGGCTCATGATGGCTTTTTTCACGGTCCATTCGCCATTGACCACGCTGGCCTTGGCGCCGACGCGCAGGGTGCCGGAGGGGTGGCCGAAACGCACGGCGTTGCGCTCGATACCGCCCGCCGCCCGATTCACCAAAGTGCCGGAAATCGCCGCGGCGGTGCCGATGGCAACGGCGGCGGTGCCCATCATGGCGTGGTGCAGCTTGCCCATGGACAATGCCCGCACCAGCAAATCGACGTCGCCCGCCGCCACGGCTTTTCCGCTGGACGAGAGGTAATCCGCCGGCGGCGCGACAAACGCGACTTTCGGGGTGTGCTGGCGCTGGGCGGCTTCGTCCAAGTGCTTGATCAAGCCCATGCGCAAGGCGCCATGTGCGCGGATGGTTTCGAACATCGCCAACGCCTTGGGATCGCCATTGATAGCGCCCTGCAGTTCGGTGCCGGTGTAGCCCACATCGCGAGCATTGATGAAAATCGTAGGAATCCCGGCATTGATCAGCGTCGCCTTCAAAGTGCCAACACCGGGCACTTCCAAGTCATCCACCAAGTTGCCGGTGGGAAACATCGAGCCGCCACCGCCCTCTTCCTCGGCCGCCGGGTCCATGAACTCCAATTGCACTTCGGCCGCCGGAAAGGTCACGCCGTCGAGCTCGAAATCACCGGTTTCCTGCACCGCGCCGTCGGTGATCGGCACATGGGCGATGATGGTCTTGCCGATGTTGGCCTGCCAGATCCGCACCACGGCCACGCCGTTTTGCGGAATCCGGCCGGGCTCCACCAAGCCACTGCTGATGGCAAACGACCCCACCGCCGCCGACAGGTTTCCGCAATTGCCACTCCAGTCCACGAACGGCTTGTCGATGGAGACCTGGCCGAACAGGTAATCGACATCGTGGTCGGCCCGGGCGCTCTTGGACAAGATCACGGTCTTGCTGGTGCTGGACGTCGCGCCACCCATGCCATCGATCTGCTTCTCGTACGGGTCGGGGCTGCCGATCACTCGCAGCAACAGGGCATCCCGGGCCGGGCCAGGAACGCGGGCGACTTCGGGCAGGTCTTGCAGGCTGAAAAACACGCCTTTGCTGGTGCCGCCACGCATGTAGGTCGCGGGGATCTTGATTTGAGGCGAGTGAGCCATGCTCTAACTCCTGAAAAAACAGGTGGCCGGAACAGCGGCCACCCAAGCGATTTAAACGGCCACCGCCGACTCGAGGAAATCCTGGGCGAAGCGTTGCAGCACGCCCCCAGCTTCGTAGATCGACACTTCTTCAGCGGTATCGAGGCGGCAGGTCACAGGCACTTCGACGCGCTCGCCGTTCTTGCGAGTGATCACCAACGTCAACGTCGCCCGCGGGGTCCGTTCGCCGATCACGTCATAGATTTCGCTGCCGTCGATGTCCAGGGTCTTGCGATCGGTGCCGGGCTTGAACTCCAGCGGCAACACGCCCATCCCCACCAGGTTGGTGCGGTGGATACGCTCGAAGCCTTCGGCGACAATCGCCTCGACACCGGCCAGGCGCACACCCTTGGCTGCCCAGTCCCGCGACGATCCCTGACCGTAGTCGGCACCCGCGATGATGATCAGCGGCTGCTTGCGTTCCATGTAGGTCTCGATGGCTTCCCACATGCGCATCACCTTGCCCTCCGGCTCGACCCGCGCCAGGGAACCCTGCTTGACCTTACCGTCCTCAACGACCATTTCGTTGAACAGTTTCGGGTTGGCGAAGGTCGCCCGTTGTGCGGTCAGGTGGTCGCCACGGTGAGTCGCGTAGGAGTTGAAGTCCTCTTCCGGCAGGCCCATTTTCGCCAGGTATTCACCGGCGGCGCTGTCCAGCATGATGGCGTTGGACGGCGACAGGTGATCGGTGGTGATGTTGTCCGGCAGCACGGCCAGCGGGCGCATGCCCTTGAGCGGCCGCGCACCGGCCAGCGCGCCTTCCCAATACGGCGGACGACGGATGTAGGTGCTTTGCGGGCGCCAGTCGTACAGCGGCGTCACTTTCGGCCCGGTGTCTTCCTGGATGGCGAACATCGGGATGTACACCTGGCGGAACTGCTCCGGTTTCACCGAGGCCTTCACCACGGCGTCGATTTCTTCGTCGCTCGGCCAGATGTCCTTGAGGCGAATCTCGCGACCGTCCACCACGCCCAGCACATCCTTCTCAATGTCGAAGCGAATGGTCCCGGCGATGGCATACGCGACCACCAGCGGCGGCGACGCCAGGAACGCCTGCTTGGCGTACGGATGGATACGCCCGTCGAAGTTGCGGTTGCCCGACAACACTGCGGTGGCGTACAGGTCGCGGTCGATGATCTCCTGCTGGATGACTGGGTCCAGCGCGCCGGACATGCCGTTGCAGGTGGTGCAGGCGAACGCGACCACGCCGAAGCCCAGCTTCTCGAGTTCGGACGTCAGGCCGGCTTCATCCAGGTACAGCGCCACGGTTTTCGAACCCGGTGCGAGGGATGACTTGACCCACGGCTTGCGCGCCAGGCCCAGGCGATTGGCGTTGCGCGCCAGCAGGCCAGCGGCGATCACGTTGCGCGGGTTGCTGGTATTGGTGCAACTGGTGATCGCGGCGATGATCACTGCGCCGTCGGGCATCTGGCCTGGCACATCGTCCCACTGGCCGGAGATGCCTTTGGCCGCCAGATCCGACACCGCGACGCGGGCGTGCGGGTTGCTGGGACCTGCCATGTTGCGCACCACCGACGACAGGTCGAAGGTCAGGCCACGTTCGTATTGCGCGCCTTTAAGGCTGTCGGCCCACAAGCCCGTGGTCCTGGCGTAGTTCTCGACCAACTGCACCTGCTGGTCTTCGCGCCCCGTGAGTTTCAGGTAATCGATCGTCTGTTGATCGATATGGAACATGGCCGCCGTGGCGCCGTATTCCGGGGCCATGTTGGAGATGGTCGCACGGTCGCCCAAGGTCAGGGCACTGGCGCCTTCGCCGAAGAACTCCAGCCACGCCCCCACGACTTTCTGCTTGCGCAGGAACTCGGTCAGGGCCAGGACCATGTCCGTGGCCGTGATGCCCGGTTGCAGTTTGCCGGTCAGTTCGACGCCGACGATTTCCGGCAGGCGCATCCACGAGGCGCGACCGAGCATGACGCTTTCGGCTTCCAGGCCACCGACGCCAATGGCGATAACGCCCAAGGCATCGACATGGGGCGTGTGGCTGTCGGTGCCCACGCAAGTGTCCGGGAAGGCCACGCCGTCCCGCTGCTGGATCACCGGTGACATTTTTTCCAGGTTGATCTGATGCATGATCCCGTTGCCTGGCGGAATCACATCGACGTTCTTGAAGGCCTTCTTGGTCCAGTTGATGAAGTGAAAGCGGTCTTCATTGCGCCGGTCCTCGATAGCACGGTTCTTGGCGAAGGCCTGGGGATCGAAACCGGCGCTTTCCACCGCCAGCGAGTGGTCGACGATCAACTGAGTCGGCACCACCGGGTTGACCTGCGCCGGGTCACCGCCCTGCAAGGCGATGGCGTCGCGCAAGCCGGCGAGGTCGACCAGGGCGGTCTGGCCGAGGATGTCATGGCACACCACCCGCGCCGGGAACCATGGGAAGTCCAGGTCGCGCTTGCGCTCGATCAGTTGCAGCAGCGACTCGCGCAGCGTGGCCGGGTCGCAGCGCCGCACCAGGTTTTCCGCCAGCACGCGGGAGGTGTACGGCAGGCCGTCGTAGGCGCCGGGGCGAATGGCATCCACGGCCCCGCGAACGTCGAAATAATCCAGCGAAGTGCCGGGCAGCGGTTTGCGAAATTCTGTGTTCATCGTCAGGACTCGGGTCACGGTGGTTTCAGAAGGTGGCGCACCATTGAAACAAACACATTCCTTGCGGGAGCGAGCCTGCTCCCACAAGGGTCTTCGGTTATTTCAGTAGCA
Source organism: Pseudomonas frederiksbergensis (assembly GCF_000802155.2). Lineage (GTDB taxonomy): Bacteria > Pseudomonadota > Gammaproteobacteria > Pseudomonadales > Pseudomonadaceae > Aquipseudomonas > Aquipseudomonas frederiksbergensis_A. The sequence continues at coordinate 87,808 of NZ_JQGJ02000017.1, read as the reverse complement.
GCGCTAGAACCTCCAGCTCAGCGTTGTTCGATTGGCACGAACTTGCGCTGTTCGACGCCGGTGTATTCGGCGCTCGGTCGGATGATGCGGTTGTTGGCGCGTTGTTCGAACACGTGGGCGGCCCAGCCGGTCAGGCGCGAGCAGACGAAGATCGGCGTGAACAACTTGGTCGGGATGCCCATGAAGTGGTACGCCGAGGCATGGTAGAAATCGGCGTTGGGGAACAGTTTCTTCTGTTCCCACATGGTCTTGTCGATCGCCTCGGAGACCGGGAACAGCACTGTGTCGCCCACTTCCTCAGCGAGTTTTTTCGACCAGCCCTTGATCACCTCGTTGCGCGGATCGTTGTCCTTATAGATCGCATGGCCGAAGCCCATGATCTTGTCCTTGCGCGCCAGCATGCCGAGCGTGCCTTCGATGGCCTCCTGCGCAGAGCTGAAGCGCTCGATCATTTCCATCGCCGCCTCGTTGGCGCCGCCATGCAGCGGACCGCGCAGCGAGCCGATGGCCGCGGTGATGCAGGAGAACAGGTCCGACAGCGTGGAAGCGCAGACCCGGGCGGTGAACGTCGAGGCGTTGAACTCGTGCTCGGCGTAGAGGATCAGCGAGACATTCATCACCTTGACGTGCAGCTCGCTCGGCTTCTTGCCATGCAGCAAGTGCAGGAAGTGGGCGCCAATGGACGCTTCGTCGGTCACGCAATCGATGCGCTGGCCTTCATGGCTGAAGCGATACCAGTAGCACATGATCGCCGGGAACGCGGCCAGCAGGCGGTCGGTCTTGTCGTGTTGCTCTGAAAAATCCTGCTCGGGCTCCAGGTTACCCAGGAACGAGCAACCGGTGCGCATCACGTCCATCGGGTGGGCGTCGGCGGGAATGCGCTCCAGCACTTCTTTCAAGGCTTGGGGCAAATCGCGCAACTGACGCAGTTTACCGGTGTAGGCGTCCAGCTGGGCCTGGGTCGGCAGCTCGCCGTATAGAAGCAGGTAGGCCACTTCTTCAAATTGCGCGTCAGCCGCCAGGTCGCGGACGTCGTAGCCGCGATAGGTCAGGCCGGCGCCCGATTGGCCCACGGTGGACAATGCGGTTTGCCCGGCCACCTGACCACGGAGCCCGGCGCCACTGAGTACTTTTGCTTCGGCCATGTTGCTGTCTCCATTTTCTTGAATTTGTAGGGAGTCGCGCCTTACTTCTTCGCCGCGAATAACGCATCGAGCTTCTGCTCGAAGGTGTGGTAGTCGATGCGATCGTAAAGCTCCATGCGGGTCTGCATGGTGTCGATGACGTTCTGTTGCGTGCCGTCGCGGCGGATCGCGGTGTAGACGTTTTCGGCAGCCTTGTTCATGGCCCGGAACGCCGACAGCGGGTACAGCACGAGGGACACGTCGGCACCGGCCAGTTGTTCGGTGGTGTACAGCGGGGTCGCGCCGAATTCAGTGATGTTGGCCAGGATCGGCGCCTTCACGCGGCTGGCAAACAGTTTGTACATTTCAAGCTCGGTGATGGCCTCGGGGAAAATCATGTCGGCACCGGCCTCAATGCACGCGGCGGCGCGGTCCAGGGCCGATTCCAAGCCTTCCACCGCCAAGGCATCGGTACGGGCCATGATCACGAAGCTGTCATCGGTGCGGGCATCGACGGCGGCCTTGATGCGGTCGACCATTTCTTGCTGGGAGACGATTTCCTTGTTCGGACGATGGCCGCAACGCTTGGCGCCGACCTGGTCCTCGATATGAATCGCCGCCGCGCCGAACTTGATCATCGACTTGACCGTGCGCGCCACGTTGAACGCCGAGGAACCGAAACCGGTGTCCACGTCCACCAGCAGCGGCAGGTCGCACACATCGGTGATGCGGCGCACATCGGTCAGCACGTCGTCCAGACCGGTGATGCCCAGGTCCGGCACGCCGAGGGAGCCGGCCGCGACGCCGCCACCCGACAGGTAGATCGCCTTGAAACCGGCGCGCTTGGCCAGCAGCGCGTGGTTGGCGTTGATCGTGCCGACCACTTGCAGCGGATGCTCGCTGGCGACCGCATCGCGGAAACGCTGGCCTGGAGTGCTGTTGCTCATGACTCACCTCGTTCAGTGGCGGCGCTGTCCTGGAAATGACGCGCAATGTTGCGTTTGGACGCGCCGATGTGCCGGCGCATCAATAATTCAGCCAGTTCGCCGTCACGGTCGGCGATGGCATCGAGAATCCGGTGGTGCTCGGCAAAGGCCTGGCGCGGGCGGTTGGGCGTGGTGGAAAACTGGATGCGGTACATGCGCACCAGTTGGTACAGCTCGCCGCAGAGCATTTGCGTGAGGGTGCGATTGCCGCTGCCCTGGATAATCCGATAGTGGAAGTCGAAGTCGCCTTCCTGCTGGTAATAGCCGACACCGGCCTGGAACGCCGCATCACGTTCGTGGGTTTCCAGGACCTGGCGCAGCTCGTCGATTTCCTCGACGGTCATGCGCTCGGCCGCCAGGCGGCAGGCCATGCCTTCAAGGGATTCACGGATTTCGTAGAGTTCCAGCAGCTCGGCATGGCTCAGCGAGACCACTCGCGCTCCGACATGCGGGATGCGCACCAGCAGGCGCTGGCCTTCCAGGCGGTGAATCGCCTCCCGCAACGGCCCGCGGCTGATGCCGTAGGTACGTGCCAGCTCGGGCTCGGAGATCTTGCTGCCAGGGGCGATCTCGCCCTTGACGATGGCGGCCTGGATGCGCCGGAAGACGTTCTCGGACAGGGTTTCCGAGTCGTCCTGAGCCATCACCGGGGATTCGAGCTGATCGAGCATATTGTCGACACCTTTAAAATCAATACGCCGAAAACTAACCAAAATCCCCCTATGCGTCAAAACAAAAATCGATATTGTCGACAATCGTCTAATAAACGCCCCGGCGATAACCCGGCTGCATGAAGAGATGTAGCCTCCGGCCAGCGGTGGCGCCAGAAAACCACCGTGCTAGAATGCCGCCGCAATTGCCCCCTCTCCTATATAGAGAAGGCGACCTAGGAGCTTGTGCAGCAATGCCAGGGCCTGAACCGAAAAACGGAACGCTGCGCACCAGGATTTATGACACTCAAGCCCTTATCCGCTGCCTTTTGCTTCTTGTGCCTGCCGGGGCTCGCCGCGGCGGGCGAAAAAACCGTGTACGGCCTCAACGAATATGCGGCCCTGCAGGGCATTGACCTGGAGGTTGCCGCCAAGCTGGACACCGGTGCCAAGACGGCCTCGCTCAGCGCTCGGGACATCAAGCGCTTCAAGCGCAATGGCGAATCCTGGGTGCGTTTCTACTTGGCCATCGACGCGGCCCATTCGCACCCCATCGAACGCCCGCTGGCCCGTGTCAGCAAGATCAAGCGTCGCGCCGGTGACTACGACCCGGAAGAAGGCAAGAAATACACGGCCCGGCCGGTCATCGAACTGGACATCTGCATGGGCTCGGCCCTGCGAAGCATCGAAGTGAACCTGACCGACCGCAGCGCCTTCCAATACCCGTTGCTGATCGGCTCCGAGGCGCTCAAGCGTTTCGACGCGCTGGTCGACCCCAGTCTCAAATACGCTGCCGGCAAACCCGCCTGCGCCAATGCCGCTCATACCGCAGAGTAATTCCAATGCGCTCCCTTACCCTCCATTTGAAAATGCTGATCGCCATCCTGGTGGTGCTGGGCCTGTCGGTGACGGCCTATCAGATTTTCGTGCTCGGCATTCCGGTGACCGAAGACGCCACCGACGACCTGTGGAATATCGATGCCAAGGTCGAATTCGTGCCCAACGCCAAGGATCCGGTGAAGATCCAGATGTTCGTGCCGCCGTTGAGCCGCGACTACGTGAGCCTCAACGAGAGTTTCATTTCCAATAATTACGGTGTTGCGGTGAACCGGGTCGACGGCAATCGGAAGGTGACGTGGTCGGCCCGCCGCGCCAAAGGCAACCAGACCCTTTATTACCGCCTGGTGCTGACCAAGCGCTACAGCGCCGAGAAAACCAAGGTCAAGGGCCCGACCTTCCGCGACAGCATCGCCGTCGAAGGTCCGGAAAAACTGGCCGCCGAAGCCCTGCTCGCGCCGATCCGCCAGCACTCGGCCGACGTCGAGACCTTCATCAGCGAAGCGATCAAGCGGGTGAACAACCTCAACGACGACAACGTCAAGCTGTTGCTGGCCGGCGATCCGTCGTCCAGCAACAAGGCAAGGATCGTCGAATTGGTGCTGTCCATCGCCCATGTGCCGGTGGAAAAGGTCCACACCATCCGCCTGGTGGCCGACCAGCCGCAGACACCCGAGTTGTGGCTGCGCAGCTTCAACGGCACCGATTGGCTGTATTTCAACCCGGATACCGGCGAGCAAGGCCTGCCGACCGACCGCCTGCTGTGGTGGACCGGCGATGAAAACCTGATCACTGTCGATGGCGGCAAGAAAGCCACCGTGACCTTCAGCATGAACAACAGCGAAATGAACGCCATTCGCCTGGCCAAGCTGACGGACGAGAACACCGACGCCAATTTCCTCGAATATTCGCTCTACGGCCTGCCGCTGCAGACCCAGCAAACCTTCATGATCATGGTGATGATCCCGATCGGCGTATTGGTGATCCTGGTGCTGCGCAACCTGATCGGGCTGCAGACCCTCGGCACTTTCACCCCGGTACTGATCGCCCTGGCCTTCCGCGAGACCCAACTGGGCTTCGGCATCATCCTGTTTACGGTGATTACCACGTTGGGCCTGTCGCTGCGCTCCTACCTGGAGCACCTCAAGCTGCAAATGCTGCCGAGGCTGTCGGTGGTGCTGACGTTCGTGGTGGTGCTGATCGCCGCCATCAGCCTGTTCAGCCACAAGCTGGGCCTGGAGCGTGGCTTGTCCGTGGCGCTGTTCCCGATGGTGATCCTGACCATGACCATCGAACGCCTGTCCATCACCTGGGAAGAACGTGGCGCCGGCCACGCGATGAAAGTCGCCATCGGCACCTTGTTCGCCGCGTCCCTGGCGCACCTGATCATGAGCGTGCCGGAACTGGTTTATTTCGTATTCACCTTCCCGGCAATCCTGCTGATCCTGGTGGGCTTCATGCTGGCCATGGGTCGTTATCGCGGCTATCGCCTGACCGAGTTGGTACGGTTCAAGGCCTTCGTCAAGGCTGACTCCTGATGTTCGGCCTCTGGAAGACCTGGAAGGCCCTGGAAGCCCGGGGCATCATGGGCATCAACCGGCGTAATGCCGACTACGTGCTCAAGTACAACAAGCGCAGCCTGTACCCCATCGTCGATGACAAGATCATCACCAAGGAACGGGCCATCGCCGCCGGCATCCACGTGCCGGAGCTGTACGGGGTGATCTCCACCGAGAAGGAAATCGACAAGCTCGACGAGATCATCGGCGGGCGCACCGACTTCGTGATCAAGCCGGCCCAGGGCGCTGGCGGCGACGGCATCATCGTCATCGCCGACCGCTTCGAAGGCCGCTACCGCACCGTGTCCGGCAAGATCATCAGCCATGAGGAAATCGAGCACCATGTGTCGAGCATCCTCACCGGCCTGTATTCGTTAGGCGGGCACCGTGACCGGGCGCTGATCGAGTACCGCGTGACGCCGGACCAGATCTTCAAGAGCATCAGCTACGAAGGCGTGCCGGACATTCGCATCATCGTGCTGATGGGCTACCCGGTGATGGCCATGCTGCGCTTGCCGACCCGTCAGTCCGGCGGCAAGGCCAACCTGCACCAGGGCGCCATCGGAGTGGGCGTCGACCTCGCCACCGGCCTGACCCTGCGCGGCACCTGGCTGAACAACATCATCACCAAGCACCCCGACACCACCAACGCGGTGGACGGCGTGCAACTGCCCTATTGGGACGGCTTCATGAAACTGGCCGCCGGTTGCTATGAGTTGTGCGGACTGGGCTACATCGGCGTCGACATGGTGCTGGATCAAGAAAAAGGCCCGTTGATCCTGGAGCTGAACGCCCGGCCGGGGCTGAACATCCAGATTGCCAACGACTGCGGCCTGACCCTGCGCACCCACGCCGTGGAAGCACGCCTGGAAGAACTCAAGGCCCGCGGCGTTATCGAAACCGTGGAGGAGCGTGTGGCATTTGCCCAGGAACTGTTTGGGCATATTCCACCTGTCGAGGGGTGATCTCGTTCCCGATGACTTGGAACATGGCGGACCTTGTGGCGAGGGGATTTATCCCCTCCTCACAGTTAAAAAGACCTCGCCAGAAATAGTTTTGATTGCCACAGACGTGCTCATCTCCGACATCCCCCTAGGAGCAAATCCTACAGGGGATTACAATCGCTCCCCCCGCCTGAACGGCTGACCCACCCCGCCCATGCCAACCTGCTCCGTACACCCGCTGCCCTACCGCACCAACCCCGCCGAGTATTTCGCGGCAATCCGTCATGCCCCCGGCAGCGTGTTGCTCGACAGTGGCCGGCCAAGTGCCGAACGTGGGCGTTACGACCTGCTCAGCGCCTGGCCGCTGGAACAACTGACGGTGTTGCCGGACGAGAGTGGCAGCGCTTTCCTGCAACGGCTTCGCATGCATCTGACGCAGTTGGGCCACGCGCAACTGCCTACGACAATGCAATTGCCCTTCGCCGGCGGCCTGATCGGCTACTTGAGCTACGACTTTGGCCGACACCTGGAAGCGTTGCCGTCCTACGCCACGGACGACCTGCAATTGCCCGACGCACGTTTTGGCGTGTACGACTGGGCGCTGGTCAGCGACCATCAGGCGGGCACCAGCCAACTGGTGTTTCACCCACATTGTGGCGAAGGCGAACGCCAGCGCCTGATCGCGCTGTTCAGCCAGCCAACCCCGGCGCCCATTTCCCGGTTCAATCTTGAAGGACCGATGACGCCGGACCTCAGCGCCGAAGCCTATCGACAGGCATTCGAACGCATCCAGGCATACATCCAGGCCGGCGACTGTTATCAGGTCAACTTTGCCCAGCGCTTCCGCGCCCAATGCCAGGGTGATGCCTGGGCCGCTTATCAAGCGCTGCGGGCGGCGTGCCCGACGCCGTTTTCCGGCTTCCAGAGCCTGTCGGAGGGTGACGCGATACTGAGCCTGTCCCCGGAGCGCTTCGTCAAGGTCAGCGAAGGCCACGTCGAAACCCGGCCGATCAAGGGCACCCGCCCCCGTGGCACAACGCCCGAGGAAGACGCGGCCCACGCCACCGAGCTGCTGGCGAGCCCCAAGGACCGCGCGGAAAACCTGATGATCGTCGACCTGTTGCGCAACGATCTGGGCCGCACCTGCCGCATCGGCTCGGTGCGCGTGCCAGAGTTGTTCAGCCTGGAAAGCTACCCCAATGTGCATCACCTGGTCAGCAGCGTGACCGGTGAACTGGCCGACGATAAAGACGCTTTGGACTTGATAGCGGGCAGCTTCCCCGGCGGCTCGATCACCGGCGCGCCGAAAATCCGCGCGATGCAAATCATCGACGAACTCGAACCGACCCGACGCGGACTGTACTGCGGCTCGTTGCTGTACCTGGACGTGCGCGGGGAGATGGACAGCTCCATCGCCATTCGCAGTCTGCTGGTCAAGGATGGGCAGGTATGTTGCTGGGGCGGCGGCGGGATTGTCGCGGATTCGGATTGGCAGGCGGAGTATCAGGAGTCGATGACCAAGGTTCGGGTGTTGCTCGACACCTTGCAAGATCTTTAATACATCCTGAACAACACATAGCACTGCAGGAGCGAGCTTGCCCGCTCCCACGGGAAGTTGCGTTTATAGGCTCAAGGAACGGTTCGAGGCCTTGATGAACTCCTGCTTCAGCTCGGCAAACGTGTGCACCGCCGGGAATTGCGGAAACTCGCGGATCACGTTTTCAGGCGCATGGAACAGAATCCCGGCGTCGGCTTCGCCCAGCATCGTGGTGTCATTGTAGGAATCCCCCGCCGCAATCACCCGGTAATACAGGCTCTTGAAGGCCAGGACCGACTGACGCTTCGGATCTTTCTGACGCAACTGGTAGCCGGTCACCCGCCCGCCTTCATCGGTAATCAAGCGATGACAAAGCAGTGTCGGGAAGCCCAACTGACGCATCAGCGGTTGGGAGAACTCATAAAAGGTGTCGGAAAGAATTACCACCTGGAACCGCTCGCGCAGCCAATCGACAAATTCGGCAGCGCCATCCAGCGGCTTGAGGGTGGCGATGACTTCCTGGATATCAGAAAGCTTGAGGCCATGCTCGTCGAGGATGCGCAGCCGTTGCTTCATCAGCACGTCATAGTCGGGGATGTCCCGAGTGGTCGCCCTGAGGGAATCAATCCCGGTTTTTTCAGCGAAGGCGATCCAGATCTCCGGGACCAGCACACCTTCCAGGTCGAGACAGGCAATTTCCACAAGACACTCCCATTTTTCTGATGTTTATCGGTTGGCGAATAAAAGGCTTGCCGACTCTAGCCATTCGTCGAAGTACGCGCAACGCACAGGGACGCGCCAGCCCCGGCTGCTTTTGTTAACATCAGCCCCATATAGAGCGCCCAGCGCCACCGACCTGTAGGAAGCCGCCCTGATGAGCCCATCGTTTGACGTCGTGGAACTCGCCACGACCTATGCCAACAAGTCCCCCCAGGACATCCTCAAGCTGGCCTTCGCCGAATTCGGCGATGATCTGTGGATATCCTTCAGCGGCGCCGAAGACGTGGTGCTGGTAGACATGGCCTGGAAGCTGAACAAGAACGTCAAGGTGTTCAGCCTCGACACCGGCCGCCTGCACCCGGAAACCTATCGGTTCATCGACCAGGTGCGCGAACACTACAAGATCGACATCGAATTGATCTCGCCCGACCATACGAAACTGGACCCTTTCGTGAAGGAAAAAGGCCTGTTCAGCTTCTACAAGGACGGCCACGGCGAGTGCTGCGGCATCCGCAAGATCGAGCCATTGCGACGCAAGCTGACTGACGTTCGTGCCTGGGCCACCGGGCAGCGCCGCGACCAGAGCCCGGGTACCCGTAGCCAGGTGGCGGTATTGGAAATCGACACGGCGTTCTCGACGCCGGAGCGCACACTGTACAAATTCAACCCTCTGTCACAGATGACCAGCGAAGAAGTCTGGGGTTATATCCGCATGCTTGAGCTGCCTTATAACAGCTTGCATGAGCGCGGCTTCATCAGCATCGGCTGCGAACCGTGCACCCGCCCGGTCCTGCCGAACCAACATGAGCGCGAAGGCCGCTGGTGGTGGGAAGAAGCTACGCAGAAAGAATGCGGGCTGCATGCCGGCAACATCATCGCCAAATCCAAGACTGTTTGATCGCTCCCGGGTTATAGCGGTTCGTTACGCAGCGCGACGTCCACTACGGGGACGTCAGCACCGAATCCTTGTTGAAGCTACCGAAAGGACTCTTCATGCGAATTCTCATCGTCAACGTCAATACCACCGAATCCATCACCCAGGCCATTGCTCGACAGGCCCAAGCCGTCGCCGCGCCGGGCACCGAGATCATCGGGCTCACGCCACATTTCGGTGCCGATTCCATCGAAGGCAATTTCGAGAGCTACCTGGCAGCCATTGCCGTGATGGATCGGGTAATGTCCTACGATCAGCCGTTCGATGCGGTGATCCAGGCGGGTTACGGCGAGCATGGGCGCGAAGGCTTGCAGGAATTGCTCGACGTGCCGGTGGTGGACATCACTGACGCTGGCGCCAGCACCGCGATGTTCCTGGGCCATGCCTACTCGGTGGTCACGACGCTGGATCGCACCGTGCCGCTGATCGAAGACCGTCTCAAACTCTCCGGCCTGTTCGACCGTTGCGCCTCGGTTCGGGCCAGCGGCCTGGCGGTATTGGAGCTTGAGCAGGACCCGCAACGGGCGGTTGAAGCCATCGTGCAGCAAGCCGAACTGGCGGTCAGGCAGGAAAAAGCGGAAGTGATCTGCCTGGGTTGCGGCGGCATGGCCGGGCTCGATGAGCAGATCCACCAGCGCACCGGCGTACCGGTGGTCGATGGTGTAACGGCCGCGGTGACGATTGCCGAATCGCTGGTTCGGCTGGGGCTGTCCACCTCGAAAGTGCGTACCTATGCGACGCCTCGGCCGAAGAACATCGTGGGCTGGCCGGGGCGGTTCGGGCGGTGAGTTTCCAGCGCTAGACCGCATCGCACCCTTCGCGCGCAGGCTCTCCGCCAAAGGTTTCGCGGCGAGCATATTTTATGCGGCCGCTGAAATCCTCCGATGGGAGCCTGGCTCAAACGGCACTGAACCGCTCGGCCAACCCCTGCTCGGCAAACTGTTCGATGATGAAATCCACAAAGGCCCGGGTCTTGCCTGGCAGCAATTTGTGCTCGGCGTAATAGATCGAAATGTTACCGTCATCAACGTACCAGTCCGGCAATACCCGTTGCACTGCGCCGCTCTGCAGAAAGGGAACGGCGATCGGCATACTGACCAGACCGATGCCCAACCCCTGCGCTGCGGCGGCACAATCGGCCTCGGAGTCACTCATGGTCATGCCTGGTTTAAGCATGAGCGGGCTCTGCTGGTGGTGGCAGCTGGTCAATTGCCATGAGCGGACACGCCCGGTTTGTGGCGAGCGAATCAAGATGCCCCGATGTTGCGCCAGATCCTCAGGCTCGACTATCCCGGGATGTTTCTTCAAGTAGTCCTCGGACGCAACCAGCACCCGGTGGGCCACGGCGAGTTTTCGTGCGACGACGCCTTGAGGCAGTTCAAAACCGCCACCGATGGCCGCATCGAAGCCTTGGCCGATCAGGTCTACCTGGCGGTTATCGAAATGCCAGTCCGGGCTGATGGCCGGATACCGCCGCAGGAATTCCCCTAACAACGGCACCACGTACAACCGCCCAAACGCCGTGCCCATGCTCACCTTCAGGGTGCCGGCAGGCTGGCCACCGGCGCTGGCGAGGTTGGCGACGGCGTTCTGGATCGTAGCGAAGCTGCTGCCCACTTCCCGCAGGAAAAGCTGGCCGGCCTCCGTCAACGCCAGGCTGCGAGTGCTGCGCTGGAACAGCCGCACCCCCAAGCGCGCTTCCAGCTTTGCCACGCTTTTGCCGACTGCCGCGGGCGTCAGGCTCAAGCGACGCGCAGCCTCGGCAAAGCTGCCAACTTCGGCGCTGCGAACAAAACATTCGATACTGCTGAAACTCTCCATGGCGCCCACTATAAACTTTTGGTTTACACAGACTATAACAATATAGGTCTACACAGCGGGTCACCCAGTCTCGATACTCGCCCCACCACCGTGGCATCTCGCCCTGGCACCTTTGGAGAACATCAACATGAGCACCCAAGCACTGAGTGGAAAAGTCGCATTGATCCAAGGCGGTTCCCGCGGCATCGGCGCCGCTATCGTCAAGCGCCTGGCGGCGGAAGGTGCGGCAGTAGCCTTCACCTACGTCAGCTCCGCCGCCAAGTCCGAAGCATTGCAAGACAGCATCACCGCAACCGGCGGCAAAGCCCTGGCGATCAAGGCCGACAGCGCCGACGCCGAGGCCATCCGCAACGCAGTATCGGCCACAGTCGAAGCCTTCGGCCGGCTGGATATCCTGGTGAACAATGCAGGCGTGCTGGCGATGGCGCCGCTGGACGAGTTCAAGCTGGAAGATTTCGACCAGACCCTGGCCATCAACGTGCGCAGCGTATTCGTCGCCACCCAGGCCGCTGCGCGACACATGAGCGAAGGTGGACGCGTCATCAACATCGGCAGCACCAACGCCGATCGCATGCCTTTCACCGGCGGCGCCACGTATGCCATGAGCAAGTCCGCGCTGGTGGGCCTGACCAAAGGCCTGGCGCGGGACCTCGGCCCACGGGGAATCACCGTCAACAATGTGCAACCCGGCCCGGTGGACACCGACATGAACCCGGCCGATGGTGACTTCGCCTCCAGCCTGATAGACCTGATGGCAGTGGGTCGCTATGGCACGGTAGAGGAAATCGCCAGCTTCGTTGCCTACCTCGCGGGCCCGGAAGCCGCCTACATCACCGGGGCCAGCCTGACCATCGACGGTGGTTTCGGCGCCTGATCCAAGCCAAACCGCAGGGGTGCCCAGCAGCCCTTTGCCTCAAGCCCACTCCAGTTCCGGCAACCCACACAGGCTTGGCTGGAACAGCTTGAGCGAACGGATGATCGCGTCGGCGTGGGCGTACTTTTCATCAGCCATGGCCGAGTCCGGGATAGCGATGGCAGTCATGCCCGCCGCTTTCGCCGCCGTGACGCCGAACGGCGAGTCCTCGAACACCAGGCAATCGCGAGGCTCGACGCCCAGGCGTCGGGCCGCAGTGAGGAAGATATCCGGCGCCGGCTTGGCCGCACCGACTTCCGGGTCATCTGCCGTCACGATAAAGTCGAACAACGCGAACCAATCCCGATGCAGGGTGGTTTTCAGCTCGAACGACTGGCGCGCCGAACTCGTCCCCACCGCAATCGGAACGTCGTGAGCCTTGAGATGCCGCACCAGTTCTTCGGCCCCAGGCATTCCCAGGGCATGGGGAAAACGCTCGCGCATCAAGGGTTCGCGAATGATCAGGAATTCTTGCGGGGTGATCGGCAATTCCAGCGCCTGGACGACGTAATTGGCCAGGTCCGTGGCGCCGCGCCCGATGATGTTCTGCTTGACGCTCCAGTCGAACGTGCGCCCGTAGCGCTCGGCGATGATGGAGGTGACCTCGGTATAGATGCCTTCGGTGTCCAGCAGCAAGCCATCCATGTCGAAAATCACGGCCTTGATCGGGCCAAACTTTTTCAGCGGTGCATTCATTGCATCTGATCCGTTATCAACACAACATTCCAGGGATGGCTCAGGTGCGCCCGGCGCAGCGTGTTCGCCTTAAAGGATTCAGCAGAATAGCGAGGCGCGCTCGGTGCAGGCAATGGGAAATTTTCGTGACGATGGCGAGGGGGTGGCTGCTGCAAGCCCCCTCGCCACCCTTAGGTTGGATGATCAGCAGTCGGTTGGTGCATCAACCGCCGGAACTCCCTGAACCGGAGCCCGATCCGCCGCCGCTTGAGCTGCCACTTGCGCTTCCGCTGCCGCCGCTGCTACCGGTTCCATTGCCTGTGCCGGAACCGCCCCCCATCGTGCTGCCACCGCTGGTGGAACCACTGCCGGTTCCCGGACTGGTGCTGCTGCCGCTGGCATCACCGCCGTTGCCTCCTCCCACGGAGCCGGGTGGCAAGGCGTTGCCGGTAGTCTCGGTGGTGGATCCGGCGTCCATCTGGGTCGAGGGTGGCATGCCTCCCTTGTCCACGGGCGCGTTATCCGAAGACTGGGCAAAAGCTGCCATTGAACTGGCGGAAAGGACGCCAGCGAGTGCCACGGCCGTCAGGTTTACCTTCATCATGGTCAATCTCCTTTTCAGATGATTACCTGATGTCTGGCAACCCTGGCGCGCCGATGGTGCCGCAAAATCGACGGGCGGAAGTGATCAGCTGGGCTTGCCCGAAGCATCGTCACCGGCGATATCCGGATCTTCCGGAGCCGCCTCGACGTCCTGGTCGTCGATTGGAACCTGCTCGACGCCGCTGTCCTCGTCATCAGGTGGCCGCTGATTGCGGCCCAGCGGGTCGGTGGGTGAGCCCAATGGATACTCCGGCGTTTCATCGTCTTCGGGAATGGGCGTGTCGGCAGTCATTTCAACCTCCTGGTGGCGCAGTTATCGGAGCAAGACGACTCAGTCGTAGGATTCGTCCTCAAGCTCGGCATCTTCATCCTCGATCAAGGGAACCTGGGCATCATCCATCAGGGAACCGGGATCTTCGTTGCCCGGATCGTTGACGCCCGGATCATTGATGAAGGGAACACCCGACGGGCCTTTTTCTTCCTTGCCTTCGGTTTCCGGCGTCATGGCAGACCTCACAATCGCAAGTGAATGTATGAATTCGAGGCGATGGGAACGCAAACGTTCCGGCCAAATGCCAATAAGCAAAAACCGGCACTAGGCCGGTTTTTTTAATGCGTGCTCACTCAGCGATGCTTTTTCTTGTGCTTGTGCTTCTTGCCGCCCGAATGGCCATCATTGTCGTTGGAAAGATTGCTGCCCAACGCACCGCCGGCAGCCCCGCCGATACCCGCGCCGATGGTGGATCCTGTCGATCCGCCCAAACGGTTGCCGACGATCGAACCGCCCGCCGAACCCAGGCCACCACCGATGGCTGCTTCCGTACGGCTGCCCTTGCGAGCCCCCACCGCACTGCCGGCCGCACCGCCGACACCCGCGCCAATCGCGGCGCCCGTGCTGCCGCCCATCTGCTGGCCGACCACATTACCCAATACACCGCCGAGACCACCGCCGACCGCAGCAGTACCGTCGCCAGCGGCCATCGCGCCCTGAGCGAGCACAAGCCCAAGCACCAAGGTGGACAAAGTCAAACGCATGATAAAAACCTCAAGAATGCCGCATCGGGGAAAAAGGGCCGGCGCGCGCGGGCGCGAGTGTACGCCAAACCGCAACAGCCATGACGGTTGGACCACAAACAGGAAGGTAGTTTTATGACAGGCAAAAAAAAGCCCGCTGGGGAAACGGGCAGGTACTGCTTTCTAACGGATGAGCTCAGACTACGCGGTCGAGTGTGAAAGAAACGTGAAAGCAATTGTCTGTAGGAAAAAAATAAAAAACACTTAGGAAACATCCTAATTTTACAAACCGACGTGCAAAAAAAGCCCCATTCGGTGACGGGGCTGCGCTGACGATTATTTCCTGATGGGTATACGGGGCAGGAACTTGGCTTTTTCCCCTCGCTGCACCTTGGGTACTTTCGTCCTGATGGACTTGATGGGCTCGTCGCCAAAATCTGATCGATAAGCCGCCTGACCACACTGTAAACCTTCGTTGACCGGATACGCGGCGCCATTTTCCTCGCTGTATGGTGCTCCCATCGCATTTCCCCTTTCGACGAGGCCGATACCGGCAACAACCGATTGCCTGGAAATATCGACCTTCACGCCAATGAGACTAGCCGGTCATCAACAGACTGCATATCCACAACAACCCAGGCTGACGAACGGAACCCACTGTTTCAAAAAAGAAACACCTAATCCGCACCCAGTATGGTCCGGCTCAGCACCCTGGAAACCTGGTCCGCGGAATACGGTTTGGACAAGAACTCGAAACCCTCATGACCGCTGCGGGCCAACTCCTCGCTATAGCCAGAGGTCAGCACCACCGGCAGGTCCGGGCGACGCTTGCGCAATTCCCTCGCCAGGGAAATACCGCTGATGCCTGGCATCACGACGTCGGAAAAGACGGCGTCGAACCGCGCCGCATCCGGGCCAATCATTTCCAGCGCCTGCTCGGCATTGGTCGCCCACTCCGTTTCGTACCCAAGGTCTTGCAGGATCTGATTGGCAAAACGCCCCACTTCCAGATTGTCCTCCACCACCAATACCCGACGCCGGCCTTTTTCCAGGACCAGATGCGTGGTTTCCTCCCGTCCGGGCGCCTGTACTTCCTCAGGCTCGACTTCCGGAAGATACAGCGTGAATACCGTGCCCTTCCCGACGACGGTCGACACATCGACGTTGCCTCCCGACTGCTTGGCAAAACCAAAGACCTGTGACAACCCCAGCCCTGTTCCTTTACCCACCTCCTTGGTGGTGAAGAACGGCTCGAAGATGTGCTCGAGTATGTCCGGCGTGATCCCCGTGCCGGTGTCCTCAAGAGCGATCGCGGCAAAGGCTTGCCCCGCCCCGGCATGGCCCCGGATCGGCGGCATGCTGTGACCGCAATCGAGCCTCAAACACAGCGTTCCCTGACCGTTCATGGCATCCCGGGCGTTCAAGGCCATGTTGATCAGCGCCGTTTCGAACTGGCTCAGGTCTGCGCGGATGTAGCAAGGCCGGTCACACAACTGGACCTTGACGTGGATGCGAGCCCCGGTCACGGTTTCGAGCATGTCCCCCAGGCTCTGCACTTGCTTGCCCACGTCGATGATTTCCGGCTTCAACGGTTGGCGCCGCGCAAACGCGAGCAACTGGCTGGTCAGCTTCGAAGCCCGCTCCACCGTCTCGGAAACGGCTGTCATGTAGCGCTGCCGCCGCTCATCGGACAGGTTGGGCATGCGCAGGAAGTCGACCGAAGAACGGATGATGGTCAACAGATTGTTGAAATCATGGGCCACGCCACCGGTGAGCTGGCCGATGGCTTCGAGCTTTTGCGACTGGCGAAGCGCCGCTTCAGTCTGTTTCAGTCGCGTGGTGCGCTCCTCGACTCGCTCCTCCAGAGTCGCGTTCAGCTCGGCCAGGGCCGCCAGGCCTTCACGCACCGCGACGTCCGCACGAGCACGCTCGATGTGAGCCCAGCATCGCTCGGTGACCTCCAGCAGCAACGTCAGGTCGTTCGGTGACCAGATCCTGGGCGTTTTGTCGTGGATCGCCATCAGGGCGGTCAAACGACCGTCCTTGATCAGCGGCACGCAAATAGTGGCCGCGATTCCTATCGACTGGAACGCTGCCGCTTCCTCTGGCGCCAGCTCCGCCAGGTTGTCGTTGATCACCAATGGCTTGCCGGCGCGCAGGTTGGTAACCGCCAACCGGCCGAAATCCGCCAGACGGTAATGCCCTTTGATGCTCGGCGAACCAGCTCTCGCCCAATCACCACGGATCGTAAAACCGTTCTCGTCCTCATCCATATCCGCATAGGCGCAGTTGGACAGGTTGAGGTGCGCCGCGAGGATGCGCGCGGTGGTCGCCATGATGACTTGCGGATCCGTGGCATTCGCCACGGCGCTGCCAATCGCATCAAGCACCGCCAGCCGTTGAGTCATGAGTACCGTGGAAGTCGTCTCGGTAACCGTGTCCAGCATGCCCACGACCTTGCCGAACTGATCGCGGATGGGGCTGTAGCAGAACGTGAAATAGGCTTGCTCGGGGCCGTCGCCGCGCTCGATGACCAGCGGGAAGTTCTCGATATAGGTCGCTTGCCCATTGAACGCCGCTTCCACGATCGGTCCGATATCGCTCCAGGCTTCTTGCCAGACCTCGTTGAACGGCCGCCCCAGCGCCTCGGGCTTGCTGCCAAGAATGGGCGCAAACGCGTCGTTGTATAGCGTGATCAAGTCCGGTCCCCACACAATTGCCTGGGGAAAGTGCGAGGCCAAGCTCAGCGCCGCTGTCGTCTTCAGCACATCGGGCCACTGCTCAGGCAACCCCAGCGGCGTGCCTTCCCAGTCATGGCTTCGCACCCGTTCAGCCATTTCTCCATAGCTCTGGAGCCAATCTGTCATGCGTTCGATCCTTCTCAGCCGCCAAAAAAACCATGGAGGGGGAGCGCTTGTGACCTCAAGCAAACGCGTATTATCCAGAGCTTAGTGGGAAATCGCGATTGGATTGTGGGAAGTGTCGGGCTGCAAATGGACAGCAATTGGGGAAAATGGGCGGAAGGATTACGGCAGTTTCCTACATGTCTTTGGGAATAGCCCTGACGCAGGCGAGGGTCATGCCGAATCGTGGCGGGGGCTTGCTCCCGCCGGGCTGCATAGCAGCCCCCATTTTGTGAGCGCTCCGCACTGGAGCGCCAGCCCGGTCAAGCGGGAGCAAGCTCCCTCGCCACGGGTTCAGCATTTTCTCAAGGCAACGTGGGGAGCGGAAGGTTCAAGGCTTGAGCACCACCTTCACGCAGCCATCTTTCTTGTCGCGGAAGGTGTTGTACATGTCCGGACCATCCTCAAGGCTCACGGTATGGGTGATGACGAAGCTCGGGTCGATCTGTCCCTCCTGGATGCGCTGGAGCAGGTCGTCGGTCCAGCGGTTCACGTGGGTCTGCCCCATCTTGAAAGTCAGGCCCTTGTTCATGGCGGCGCCGAACGGGATTTTGTCGATCAAGCCGCCATACACTCCAGGGATGGACAGCGTGCCAGCGGGGCGGCACACGTACATCATCTCGCGCAGCACGTGGGGGCGGTCGGACTCCAGCATCACCGCTTGCTTGACCCGATCGTAGAGGGAGTCGAACGAACGGGTCGCATGGGATTCCATGCCTACCGCGTCGATGCACTTTTCTGGCCCCTTGCCACCCGTCAGCTCGGCCAAGCGGTCCAGGACACTCTCGTCATCAAAGTTGATGGTAATGGCGCCCCCGGCCTTGGCCATGGCCAGGCGCTCGGGCACGTTGTCGATGCACACCACCTGCTTGGCCCCCAGGATCACCGCGCTGCGCACGGTAAACTGCCCCACTGGGCCGGCGCCCCAGATGGCCACGGTGTCGGTAGGCTGGATATCGCATTGCACGGCGGCCTGCCATCCGGTAGGAAAGATGTCCCCGAGAAAGAGCACTTGCTCATCGGTCAGGCCGTCCGGGATGACGACCGGGGTGAAGTCCGCGTAAGGCACCCGCACATATTCGGCTTGCCCGCCAGGATAGCCGCCGGTCAAGTGCGTATAGCCAAACAGCCCGGCAGTAGTGTGGCCGAAGGCCTTGTCGGCCAGGTCCTTGTTGCGGTTGCTGCGCTCACAGACCGAGAAATTACCTCGGCGGCATTGATCGCACTCACCGCAGCAAATCGTAAAGGGCACCACCACGCGATCGCCAATCTTCAGTTTCTTGTTGGCCGAGCCCACTTCCACCACTTCCCCCATGAACTCATGGCCCATGATGTCGCCATGCTTCATGCCGGGCATGAAGCCGTCGTACAAGTGCAGGTCCGAGCCACAAATCGCGCACGAGGTCACCTTGATAATCGCGTCTCGCGGGTCTTCTATGGTCGGATCGGGCAGATGGTCATCACAGCGGATATCTTTTTTTCCATGCCAGCGCAATGCTTTCATTTGGAACACCTCCAGGGCAGAGTCGGTGCGCCAGCCATGAAATTCCCTCGTTATGCGCACCTACTGATGTTTTCGTTCGGAGGGAACGCCGACTAGTTCAAAACATGTCTGTGCAGATAAGAAGGACGCGATAGACGGTTGCGCCGATGCTCAGGCTGAAAGCACCCTATGGTTGGAGCCACCAGGATGGATCCTCGTTCAAGCTTGTTGGGTGTCGCCTTTTTTCATTTTTTGAAGCGCAGGAGGAACGATGACGGGTTCGCCAGAAGGGAACGGTTCACTCCCGGCCAGCACACACGGCGACCTCGTCGTGGCCGAGGGCACAGGGCTCGCCGCCTGGGCTTGTGTCTGGGCGGAGCTGGGCGTTGAAAACGCGTCACGAGAAACGTACGAAACACTCATTCGACACTACAGCGAGCCGCATCGCGCTTACCACAACCTGCAGCATTTGAAGGAATGCCTTCAGGTGCGCCAGTGCGTCAACGCTACCTGCCAAGCCCCAGCCGAAGTCGACCTCGCGCTATGGTTCCATGATGCGATCTACGACCCTCTGCGCAGCGACAACGAGCTGCGCAGTGCGCAATGGCTGGACGACGTGGCACGTGATGGCGGCCTGGGCGATGAAACGCGACGCAGGCTTTACGACCTGGTCATGGTGACGCGACACGACGGTGCCCCAGCGTCGGCAGACGAAGCGGTGCTGGTGGACACGGATCTGGCGATCCTGGGGGCATCGTTCGAACGGTTCGAGGAATACGATCAGCAAATCCGCAGCGAGTATCAGCTTGTTCCACTGCCTGTATACCGCCAAAAACGGCGCCAAGTGCTTGAAGGCTTCCTGTCACGCGGGCGCATTTATACGACCGCAGCATACTTCGACGCATTCGAACAGCAGGCACGCGCCAATCTTGCACGTGCCATTGGCCGTCTCGACTGAAATGCCGGGACCAAAATACATTTTTGATTGCCTGATCAACACGTTGGCACATCGGATTGGCGCATTCATCCTTCGCCTACTCAGCGGTGGCCGTTTCAAGGGAGAGAGCGGTTTTGCCTGGGGTTGGGCGGTTGTCGTCGGCGGCTTTGTGATGCTCGCACTTCTCGCGATTCTCATCGCCTTGCTTATCTTTACCAGCGGGTGAGGTGATAAACATTAATGTGAAGCGCGTCTGGTAGCTTGGCTGACCTGATTTTGCTCAGACATTCCGGGCGCCAGGACCGTATCCTGGAAAATAGCACATAACTTTCCGATCAACCCTTTGGTGTCAGAAACCCAAACCGCTCAGCCGACGTTCATCGTCCCCGAAAAACTCGCCGCCACCGGCCCGACAAGAAAGACAGACCCCACGCCATCCCATTGCACGGTCACACTTCCGCCATCGCATTCAACCTCGACGGTGCTGTCCAGCAAACCCCGACGAATTCCGTTAACAACCGCACCACAGGAGCAAGAACCTGAACCCAGCGCGACCCCGGCGCCACGCTCCCAGATGCGCAATCGAATGTGCCTGCGATCAATGATCTGGACAAAATGAACGTTGGTCTTGAGTGGAAATAGAGCGTCGGTTTCGATAGCCGGTCCGACCGTCGCGATATCAAGGCCGGCCAGATCATCGACAAAATAGGTGCAGTGCGGATTACCCATGCTGCACGCGGCTGGATTGCCAGCCAGTGGCAAGGCAGCGGTGTCCACTGCTTGCGCCAAAGGGATGTCCGACCAGTCGAAAAGCGGTACGCCCATGTCGACTGAAATGTTGCCGGTTGGGGTACGTTCGCAAGTCAGCAGACCACGGTGAGTGCGCAGCATCAGCGAAGTCACATTTGCTTCGCGCATGAGCAGGTCCGCCGCACCCCGCGTCGCGCTGCCACAAACATCCAGTGCGGAGCCATCCGCATTCCAGAAAATCAACCGCGCAGCGGCATCGTCGCAATCGAGCAGCACCGCGAGTTGGTTGAAGCCCACCCCGCGGTTGCGATCGCCCATTCGCTGCGCTATGGCACTTGTCACCGGACTGGCCGAGTTTCGTGAATCGACAATAACGAAGTCATCGCCGTTGGCGTGCATTTTGTGGAAGTTCAGCGGCATGAATTTGATCCTGGTATGGGTCTGGCCAAAGTGACTCGGAGCAATCTGGGCTCATTCAGGTACAACTGGGTGTCCTTGACGCAGCTTTTGCCCTAGACCACTCCTCAAGCGTCATTTCCCAAATTTCCTTTAGCAACGCCCCGCAGACAAAATCACCCTGCTGCGTCCCGATCATGCGCATCCCTTCACGCTCCGAAATCTTGCGCGAAGCCAGGTTGCCAACCGCCTTCGGCACTCGCATGACCGGACGCTCCAGCGTTTCGAACCAATAGCCGTTGACTACCGCGCAAGCCTCGCGCGTGTAGCCTTTTCCCTGCCATTGCTGTGCCAGCCAGAAACCGCGGTTATTGCCTGGCTGGTCGTAGAGGCTGATGTTGCCGATGCGCTGTGTGGGCTCTTCGGCTAAACGAATCATCCAGTGCCACTCGCGTCCGGCGGCAACGGCGGGCAGCGCATGGTCGCGCACGTAGGTCAGCGCGCCGTCAGCCGGGTAAGGCCAGGGTACGCGGCGGTCCAGGTAACGGACCACTTCCCAATGTGGGAATAGCCGTTGAATTGCCGGTGCGTCCGTCAGCGCCAAGGGCGTGAGGATGAGGCGGCGGGTTTGGAAGGTGGGGATGATTCCCAAGGTAAATTCCTTTTTTGATGTTGTGGCGTCCTGCAGAGCGGATGCTGCCAGCTTGAGTCGGAAAAGCCAGGTTGCACACTCAGCCACCGCAACTTCCAATCACATCGTTTCACGACCTACACTGAAGGCGCTCAGTACATTGAACCGCATACCGATGATGAAATCGACGTTCATTGGTGGCGTATCGGAGAACCTGCCTGACATTGAAGACGCACTCAAACCTCATCGCCGGTGTAGCCCTCGCAATCGTCGCGACACTGAGCTGGGCGTTGAATTTCATCGCGCCCTACGTCACCGGCGCCTATACGATCCATGATTTGTTGGTCGTAAGGTTCCTGATTGCCGGTGCCTTGGGCCTGGGTGTCGTGCTGCTTTATCGGGCCCAGTTGAGGCTACTGCATCGCGACCAGGTGCTTCTGGGCGCAAGCCTGGGCGTGATCGGCTACCTCGGTTATAGCGCGTGCATCGCCGCCGGCATCATTTTCGGCGGGCCGGTGCTGACCCCGGCCTTCATTGGAATGGTGCCGGTATTGCTGGCGCTGCTGGGCAACGCCACCTCCAAGACCCTCCAGTGGCGCAAACTGGCGATCCCACTGATATTCCTGACGGTCGGACTTCTGCTGTCGAATCTCGGCGCGCTCCATCAACCCGTTGCAGGCGGCGGATCGTGGTTGATGGGATTATTGTTTTCAATCGGAGCCGTGATCTTGTGGCTCGCATTCAGTTGGTTGAACCAGCGCGCCTTGCTCACGCTGCCAGCCCACGCGTCTGGCGCGTGGACCGGCCTCATGATGACTGGCGCCGGCCTGGGCACCTTGTGCTTGTTACCGGTGGTACAAGCGTTCGACCTGTTCAAACTACCGAGCCTGGGTTTCAGCGTTCCCGTTGCGGGGCATTTATATCTCTGGGGTTTCGTGATCGCGTTGATGTCATCCTTTGTCGGGGCCTGGGCCTGGAACGCCGCGTCGCGGCGTTTGCCCATGGTGCTTTCCGGGCAATTGATCGCCCTGGAGTCGCTGTTCGCGACGCTGCTTGGCTTGTGGTTTCACGGCCGGCTGCCGACGCTCCTGGAAACGTCGGGGCTTGCGGCGGTGCTGGTTGGGGTGGTCATGGGGGTGCGGATCATCCTGACGACGCGGGATCCTGTAAAAGTTATTGCGCTGGCGTCACCCGACGCATGAGTTCATCCAGGACATAAGTGTCCAACAATGCCGTCACTTGTATGATTTGCCCGTCCTTGAGCGTCATGTGCCACATATAAGTATTGTTATAGGGCTTGTGATCAAGTGCTGTGGCTGTGCCACGCCAGAGAACAACCACGACATCGTTCTCAGCGATGATGCTTTGCACCGTTGGGACAATCGGCGTAGCCAACCGAGCGGTGATCGGGCGCACGGCTCGGGCCAGCTCAGCCTTGCTGGTGTAGACACCGGACACAGGGCTTGTCCCAGCCACCGTCCATTTCGCATCGGGCGCCAGCAGGTCGAACACCGTGCCTTTGCCCTGCTGCCAATTCGCAAAAGCCTGGCGGACCAGATCCGTATTAGTGTCTTGAACGCTTTCCGAAGCCCAGCTGCTGCCAGCTGAGAATAGGAAAGACAGTGCGAGCACTCGGGCTTGCCAAGCCAAACTCATCCACTTGGTCATGATGTTCTCCCACAGCAATTAAGTTGAGACGTTCTTTCAAGAAAACCTTAACGGCCCATGAGAAAAGGTCTTTGCTCGATACTGCTGCGCGGTTGCCTGATGCTGTTTGGTGTTGGGCCAGCCCGTATTTTGTCATTCGATTAACGCTGGACAACGTCCTCATAAAAATCCTGCGCTGCCACGTTCTTGTCCTTGGCCTCCAACATTATGTCGAACCGGTCCAGAAACCTGAGGGCGTACTGGTTCGTCCAGCGATTCCACATTTGCGCGCTGTGGCCGTATAGGTCTCGCTTGGACACCACCTTCAACAACGCTTCCATCTCAAGCTTATCGTCTGCATCGAAACCCAACTCCTGCAGTCGCTCCGGTGGTTGCGAGTAATGCATGGTGGGCCGTACGCCGCGCCAACTTTCAATGATGCGATCGACTCGTGGGGAATCCGGCGCGATGTAATCGTTCTCGTTGATCCAACAGTGATGGATATCCAGCACGACGGGCGCCAGATCGGAGAGTTGCAGGCAGTCATCCACTCCGTAGGTCTTTTCATCGTTCTCGAAGGTGATGCAATTGCGCGCCACCTCTGACAACCGCGGCCAGACCGAACGTATCCCCTCGCCCCCTAGCCGCCCGGCGATGTGCACATTGCATTTAAAATCCTGGAAACGTTGACCGAAGCCCATCATCCGGATCATGTCGGCGTGGTATTCGAACTCGGCGAGACTGTTCTCCACCACCGGCGGCTTATCCGAACCCAGCACGCAATATTGGCCAGGATGAAAGGACAGCCGGATATCCGCTGAACGCGCCAGCGCACCAATCGCGCCGAAGCGTTTTTCCAGTTGGCTTTGAATGGCAGGGTCCTGATAGAACGCGCTCACTTTCGGATGACTATAGAACGGCAACAGATCGCTGCTCAGTCGAAGCATGCGCAAGGTCGGGGGCAGCTCGGCGACGTAGGCGATAAGGCGCAACTGCGCGTCGAGGTTGTGCGTGATGATTTCCAACAGCTTGTCGCGGGCGACCCGTGGAGAGACGCTGTCCATCCATCGTAACGTCGTGGTGCGCGGATTGAAGGGGGCTTCGATTGTCTTTAGCGCAGCCACCGAGAGGCCGCGATCAGGATGTCGGTATTGGCAGGCGAAGCCAATTCGGGGGTGGGTCATGGGAGGTCCTGGCCGTTGTCCGTGTTGGCGGTAGACATCCTGGTGATCGGGTCGTTGTTTTGGATTGGCTGTTGAAACAGCTTTCCTCGAAAACTGTTCGGGATCAGGCCGTGTCAGCCAGAACAGAAGCGTGGCTGTTCCCAAATCGTTCCCATATCGCCCTTTTCCAGACACCAAAAACCACAAACCCCCGACTTTCTCTAGGAAAATCAGGGGTTTGTGTTTGTAGAATGTGGCGGTGAAGGAGAGATTCGAACTCTCGATACAGTTTCCTGTATACACACTTTCCAGGCGTGCTCCTTAAGCCACTCGGACACTTCACCGTGTCTCGGCAAACTGTTCAGTCTGTCGAGGCGCGCTAATGTAGTCGAAAGCCTTTGCGATGGCAAAGCTTTTTTTCAGAATTTTCATGTGGTTAAGGCTGGCAGCGTTTCAATCGGGCCGGAGCATGGCAAACCGGCCAAACTCTGGCTTTGTCTGCGTACCGAAGTTAAGAAGCGGGCGCGGCCTGTGGGGCGGGCAAGGCCGTTTGGGAGGGGCGGGGCTGACCGGTGAGTCAGTCACGGTGCTTTACCTGGCCTGCGACGGTGGGTAACGTCTGCTTCATCTTTCTTACAAGGAATAAAGTCATGAGCGACTTGATTGCCTACCATCTCGAAGACGGTATCGCGACCCTGACCTTGAACAACGGCAAGGTCAATGCCATTTCGCCTGATGTGATCGTCGCGTTTAACGCCGCGCTGGACCAGGCGGTGGCCGATCGCGCGGTGGTGATCATTACCGGGCAACCGGGAATTTTGTCGGGCGGGTACGATTTGAAAGTGATGACCGCCGGCCCCAAGGAAGCGGTGAGTCTGGTGGCGTCCGGTTCGACCCTGGCCCGCCGCTTGCTGTCCCACCCCTTCCCTGTCGTTGTCGCTTGCCCCGGGCATGCCGTGGCCAAGGGTGCGTTCCTGTTGTTGTCGGCGGACTACCGCATTGGTGTCGAGGGACCGTTCACCATCGGTCTGAACGAAGTGCAGATTGGCATGACCATGCACCATGCGGGCATCGAGCTGGCCCGGGACCGGTTGCGCAAATCGGCGTTCCACCGCTCGGTCATCAATGGAGAGATGTTCAGTCCCCAGGGCGCCGTGGACGCGGGCTTTTTCGACAAAGTGGTGTCGCCGGATGAATTGCAGGCCGCGGCACTGGAAGCGGCACGCCAGTTGAAGAAAATCAACATGACCGCCCACAAGAATACCAAGCTGAAGGTTCGCAAGGCGCTGCTGGATGCGTTGGACAGCGCGATATTGCTGGATCAGGAATACATGGGCTGAACCGTGGTTGAAGCAAGGTCTACGACACCTGCGGCTTGAAAATCGGCAACCGCTCTAAGCCGCTTGTTGCGCAGCGTTTCGAAACATCAGCTTAAACATCGTCCATCTCCTCCCTCTATAGGGACAATTGCTGAAAACAGTGCACATCCGTACACTGCGCCACCTTTTGTCCCAATGGGCCTTGTTGATGTTGTTTGCACTGCGTATGTCGTTGATGGGCCTGCACTTTATCCTGGCGGGTGTGTTGGGTGTGATTCTCGGTGTTTGCCGGCCGTTCAATCCTGACAACAGCCGTTTATGCGCCAGGCTCTATGCAGTCCCTGCGATGTGGATCCTGCGCCTGCGGGTCAAGGCCGAAGTCGACACGCTGATGAATAAAGCCCATAGCAGCGTGATCATCGCCAATCACCAGTCCAACTATGATCTGTTCGTCTTCGGCAACGTGGTGCCGCGTCGTACCGTGTGCATTGGCAAGAAGAGCCTGAAATGGGTGCCGCTGTTCGGTCAGTTGTTCTGGCTGGCGGGCAACGTGTTGATTGACCGCGGCAATGCGATCAAGGCCCGCAAGTCGATGCTGACCACCACCCACACCTTGCAGCACGAGGACACCTCCATCTGGGTGTTCCCGGAAGGCACGCGCAACCTGGGCGAGGAGTTGTTGCCGTTCAAGAAAGGCGCGTTCCAGATGGCGATTGCCGCCGGGGTGCCAATCATCCCGGTGTGTGTCAGCACCTATATCAAGCATATGCAGCTTAATCGCTGGCGCAGTGGCGACATTCTCATACGCTCTCTGCCGGCGATTCCTACAACGGGCCTGAGCATGGATGACATGCCCCGCCTCATCGCCCAATGCCGTGAGCAGATGCGCGAGTGCATCGAGACGATGGACCGGCAGTTGCAGATCGGCTGAACAGAAAACCCGCCCATACGGCGGGTTTTCTTTTGCGGCGAACTCAGCGGATTTTGCTGACTCTCAATCAGCGTGGCGCGCTAAGCTGGACGCTGCCTGCCACTGCCAGATTTCCAAGAAGAAGTGAACCATCATCATGGGTAGAGTTGTTGCTGCTGCGGTTTACAGCGCCGGGAAGAAAATTACCAATATCACCCTCGACGAAGGCAGCGCCTGGGCTGCCAAGCCCGGACACTTCGTGTGGATCGGCCTCGAAGAGCCCAGCACCCAGGAGCTGACCAACCTGCAACGCCAGTTCGACCTGCATGAGCTGGCGATTGAAGATGCGATGGAGAAGCACAGCCGCCCGAAGCTGGAAACCTTCGGCGATGCGCTGTTCATCGTCACGTATTCGCCGGTGCGCAAGGACGGCAAGCTGCAATTCATCGAAACCCATATCTTCGCAGGCAAGGGCTACATCATTACCGCCCGCAACGGTCATTCGGCGTCCTACGCCCATGTCCGCCAGCGTTGTGAGGCTCGTCCGATCCTGCTGGAGCATGGCGAGGATTTCGTCCTCTACGCAATTCTCGATTTCGTCATTGAGAACTACCAGCCGGTGGGCGAAGCCATTCATGCCGAGATCGACGAGCTTGAGCGCAACGTGTTGTGCAGCGCCCTGAATGAACGAGATATCCAGAACCTCCACAGCCTGCGCCGCGACGTGCTGCGCCTGCGTCGCTACGCAGCGCCCATGGTGGAGATCAGCGAAGAGCTGCAGCGCCTGGACTTCCCCTTCATCGACAAGAACATGAGCCCGTACTTCCGCGATGTGCAGATTCATGTCACGCGGCAGATGGAAGACCTGGCGACCCTGGCGGACATCGCCAGCCAGACCATTGAAATCGGCGTGCTGCTCGAAGCCTCACGCCAGAGCGTGGTGCAACGCAAGTTCGCCGCATGGGCGGCGATCCTGGCGTTTCCGACGGCGGTGGCCGGCATCTACGGGATGAACTTCGAGAACATGCCGGAGCTAACCTGGCACTACGGGTACTTCCTGGTGCTCGGGTTCATCGGGGTGGGATGTACCGCGCTGTGGGCAAGCTTCAAGCGGTCGGGGTGGTTGTAGGCTTGTGGGCGACAAACCGCATCATCCACTCGGCCACGGTGGTGCCGTGATGCTCTTGTTCGAGGCTCGCCACGCCCTGGCTGTAGATTTTTTCGCCGAGGTGTTGCTGGCGAATCTCCAACAAGGCGCGGGAATAATCGTGGATGAATTCCGGGTGGCCCTGGAAGCACAGGACCTGATCATTGATGTGATAGGCCGCATACGGGCAGAAATCGCTCGAAGCAATGACGGTGGCGTTTTCCGGTAGCTCGGTGACCTGATCCTGATGGCTGATCAACAAGGTCAACTCCTCCATCACCGGGTTCATCCACGGGGCCTTGGCCGCGAGCTTGTAGCGATGGGTGCCCACCCCCCAACCCTGGCTGGCGCGCTCGGTCTTGCCGCCCAGCAACAACGCCAGCAGTTGATGACCAAAGCAGACGCCCAGCAACTTGTCGCCACGTTGGTAGCGGTCCATGAGGTAGGTCTTGAGCGTCTGTATCCACGGATCGGTACCGAAGGAATCCGCCTTGCTGCCGGTGACTAGGTAAGCGTCGAACTGCTCATCATCGCTTGGGTATTGCCCTTGCACCACGTTGTACACGACAAACTCGGCCGCTACGGGCTGCTGCGAAAACAGGCGCTGGAACATCTGCCCGTAGCCCTGATATTGGTCGACCAGTTCTGGACGCAGGACATCGGTTTCCAGAATGCAGATGCGTAGCGACATAAAAAATACCTGACACGATGATGGGAATATTGCACACCCCAGAGCCTGCCCTGAAACACCGTCTCAAGGCAAGTCCCATGCGCGGTCAGAACAGTGCCTGAGCGGCGGCCTTTTCCAGCAACAAGGCGGGTGGCGCAAAACGCTCCCCATATTGTTCGGCCAAGTACTGGCTGCGGGCGATAAACGCCTGCAAACCGTACTGGTTGATGAACTGCAAGGCCCCGCCTGTCCAGGCCGCGAATCCGATACCGAAGATCGAGCCGATATTGGCATCCGCCGTCGACGTGACAACGCCCTCCTCGACGCAGCGGACGGTTTCCAAAGCCTGGATGAACAGCAGGCGATCCCGGATATCCTGGGCAGGAATTTGCCCGGCAGGTTTCTCGAAACGCTCCTTGAGCCCCGGCCAGAGGTATTTCTGCCCTTGGGCGGGGTACTCGTAAAAACCGGCCCCGGCCGTTTTACCACGCCGCTTGTATTCTTCGAGCAGCAGGTCGATCACGGCGAATGCGGGGTGCTCGGGCGGTGCTTTCCCTTCTGTTCGCGAGTCGATGGCGGCCTGCGCGCGGATATGGCTCATCAGGCTGAGGGAAACTTCGTCGCAGACAGCCAGCGGTCCGATCGGCATCCCGGCCTTGCGTGCCTCGGTTTCGATCATTGGCGCACTCACGCCCTCGCCGAGCATCGCGATGCCTTCGTGGATGAAGGCGCCAAACACTCGTGAAGTGAAAAAACCACGACTGTCATTCACGACAATCGGTGTCTTGTCGATTTGCCGGGCAAAATCAAAGCCACGGGCGAGCGTCTCGTCGCTGGTACGGGCGCCCCGGATAATCTCGACCAAGGGCATCTTTTCCACCGGACTGAAGAAGTGCAAGCCGATAAATTTGCCCTCGTCCGGCACTGCCCTCGCCAGGCCGGTTATGGGTAAGGTCGAGGTGTTGGAGGCGATAACCGCGTCCGGGCCGGCCACCGCCTGGGCTGCGGCCGTCACGCTGGCTTTGAGGGCGCGGTCTTCAAATACGGCTTCGATGATCAGATCGCAACCGGCCAGGTCCACATCGCTGTCGCTCGGCTGGATCCGCGCCAACGTGGCGTCGCGCTGTTGCGCGGTGAGTTGGCCGCGGGCGACTTTCTTGTCCAGCAGTGCCGCCGCGCGCGCCCTGCCCTTCTGTGCTGCGGCCAGATCGACGTCCCTGAGCACCACGTCAATGCCTGCTGTCGCTGCGACATAGGCGATACCCGCGCCCATCATTCCGGCGCCGAGCACAGCGATTTTTTTTGTCAGAAAAGGCGCATAGCCTGGGGGGCGAGAGCCTCCGGCCTTGATCTCGTTGAGTTGGAACCAGAACGTGCCGATCAGGTTTTTCGCCACCTGTCCGGTTGCCAGTTCAGTGAAATAACGGGTTTCGATCAGCAGCGCCGCATCAAGGCCTACCTGCGCGCCTTCCACCGCGGCACAGAGGATCTTCTCCGGTGCCGGCAGGCAACCCTGGGTCTTGTTGCGCAGGATCGAAGGCGCGATCGCCAGCATCTGGGCGACGGTCGGGTCGGACGGCGTGCCCCCAGGGATTCGATAGCCCTTCCTGTCCCACGGCTGGGCCACGCTCGGGTTGGCGAGGATCCATGCCCTGGACTTGGCCAATAGCTCGTCGCGATCGGCCGCCAGCTCATCGATCAGGCCGGCCTGCAACGCTTGTTGCGGACGAACCCGCGTGCCTTCGAGCAAATACGGCAAGGCCTTTTCCAGCCCCAGCAAGCGCACCATCCGCACCACACCGCCGCCGCCCGGCAACAGGCCAAGGGTGACTTCCGGCAGGCCGATCAGCACCGACGGGTGATCCAATGCCACCCGTTGATGGCAAGCCAGGCAGATTTCCCAGCCACCGCCCAGGGCCGCACCGTTGATAGCGGCGACCACCGGTTTGCCGAGGGTCTCCAACGCGCGCAGTTGCGCCTTGATGTCAGAGACCGTTTTGTAAAAAGCCTGGGCCTGGGATTTGTCGACCTGGACCAGCTCGTTCAGGTCGCCACCGGCAAAAAAAGTCTGCTTGGCGGATGTGATGATCACGCCGGCAATCGAGTCTTTCTCGGCGCTCAGGCGAGCAACGCAGGCGGCCATCGCCTCGCGATACACCGCGTTCATGGTGTTGGCGGCCTGCCCCGGCATGTCCAGGGTCAGCACGACGATCCGGTCCGGCCCGGTTTCGTAACGAATGGCATCGGTCATGAAATGTGTTCCTTGAAGTCGGGGCTCAGAGGCGTTCGATGACAGTGGCAATACCCATGCCGCCGCCAACACACAGCGTCGCCAGGCCATAACGCAGGCGACGCGCCTCCAGTTCATCGAGCAGCGTGCCGAGGATTGCGCACCCGGTGGCGCCCAACGGATGGCCCATGGCGATCGAGCCGCCGTTGACGTTGACCCTGGCGGGGTCGATGGCCATGTCCTTGATGAACTTGAGTACCACCGAGGCGAAGGCTTCGTTGACTTCGAACAGGTCGATGTCCTCGACCCGCAGCCCCGCTTTCGCCAACGCCTTGCGGGTGGCGGGGGCCGGGCCCGTGAGCATGATGGTCGGCTCGGTGCTGGTGACGGCGGTGGCGACAATCCGCGCCCGGGGTTGCATCCCCAGCTCGCGGCCTTTGGCCTGGGAACCGATGAGCATCAGCGCCGCGCCATCGACGATGCCCGAGCTGTTGCCCGGGGTGTGCACATGATTGATCCGCTCGACATGGCTATAGACGCGTAATGCCGTGGCGTCGAACCCCATTTGGCCCATCGCTTCGAAGCTTGGCCGCAGTTTGCCCAGGCCTTCGAGCGTCGAGTCGGCGCGGATGAATTCGTCGTGATCCAATAGCACGATGCCGTTCTGGTCCCGCACCGCCACCAGTGATTTATCGAACGAACCGTTTCCCCGCGCCCG
This sequence comes from Pseudomonas frederiksbergensis, assembly GCF_000802155.2. Taxonomy (GTDB): domain Bacteria; phylum Pseudomonadota; class Gammaproteobacteria; order Pseudomonadales; family Pseudomonadaceae; genus Aquipseudomonas; species Aquipseudomonas frederiksbergensis_A. The sequence continues at coordinate 56,587 of NZ_JQGJ02000017.1, read as the reverse complement.
CGCGGCTTTTTGCTGGGACTGCAACGCAAAGGCATCGACATCCTCGCGACTGAAGCCCTCCAGGGTGGCGATCAAGTCGGCGCCGATGCCCTGGGGAACGAAATGACCGTGCAAGTTGGATTGAGGGTCCAGCGCCCATGCGCCGCCATCGCTGCCCATTGGCACCCGTGACATGGACTCGACGCCGCCCGCCACTACGAGGTCTTCGAAACCGGAGCGCACTTTCATCGCCGCCAGGTTCACCGCCTCCAGGCCCGAGGCGCAAAAGCGGTTGAGCTGAACGCCAGGCACGCTGACATCCCAGTCAGCCACCAGGGCGGCGGTCTTCGCAATGTCGGCACCTTGATCGCCAATCGGCGTCACGCAGCCGAGCACGATATCGTCTACCTGGCTGGTGTCCAGGCTGGTGCGTTCGCGCAACGCGGTCAACAGCCCGCTGACCAGGGTCACCGGCTTGACGGTGTGCAGGGCGCCATCAGATTTACCCTTGCCGCGAGGCGTGCGTAATGCGTCAAAAATCATCGCTTCGGTCATGACATCCTCAAGCCGCCATCGGCTAATCTAGAACATCTCCAACCTTAAGCCCAGCGGCCGCGGATGCAATGACCTCAAGGCTCAATGGCATTGACAGGCACGCTCAGACGAACGGTAGCGAGCTATCGGGTTAACCGTTTCAGGTAAGCAAGCTGTCTAGCAAAAGGGCCGGCAAGCAGCTGGCAATAGGCCTCATGTCTTTTTGATAGCGTCAAGCGCTAACCTGATATTAATTGGATCTAAGCCAAGTGGGCTGCGGCCCCTAATGTAAACCTTGTACAAGAAAGTCGTCGGGTTTTGCCGAGGCGCTTGTCACACAGGAAGTGCACCGCCAGCCGTCACGGAGTTACGCAGGCTGGCCTCAGGAAATAACAAAAAAGGCGGGTCAGCCATGTTCAAACATTCGAAAGTTCGTCAAGCCGGACTCATTCTCTTCGCCACGACGCTGCTGTTGATCTTGCCGAATATCACTAAAGTGATCGGCTGAACCAGGCGCGCGGTGTCCGCATCATCAGACGTTGCTTCGCCCAATAAATGTGAGAGGGTTCGTTGTCCGGCAACGGTGGCTGTGCCAACCTTTGCGCTCCCCCTCGACATGGAAGGCGATTCATTTGAAAGCATTTATCGTCATTGGGGCGCTGCTGATCAGCAGCCCTCTATACGCGGCGCAACTGGCGCTGGATCTGGGCGCGGGCGCCCGCACCTGGCAAACCGAAGAGCTGCTCAAGCATCCTGAAGCGCAAACGGTCCAGATCAACGAAGACGTTTCCTACAAGAAACCGATGACCTATCGCGCCGTGCCGTTGGCCTCGCTGTTGACCGGGATAAAACCTGACGATCATCTGCAAGCCGTGGCCCTGGACGGTTTCGCGGCCGAGATGCCCGCGGCGCCACTGCTCAATGCGAACGGCGCCCGCGCGTGGCTGGCGATCGAGGACCCGGCCAAACCCTGGCCGCCCTTGGGAGAAGGCAAGAAAAGCGCCGGCCCGTTCTATCTGGTGTGGACCGATCCACAAGCGGGCCCTATCAGCCCCGAGCAATGGCCCTACGCAGTGGCAAGTATCAAGCGCCTGTCGGCGGTGGCCGATCGGTTCCCGGCCCTACTGCCCTCGCCGAGCCTGGCCAAGGACGATCCGGTCAACAAAGGCTTCGAGTTGTTCCAGAAAAACTGCCTGGCCTGCCATCGTCTCAACGGCGCCGGTGACGCGCAGTTTGGTCCCGACCTGAACATTCCCTTCAACCCTACGGAATACTTCTCGCAAGATTTCCTCAAGCGTTACATCCGTGATCCTCAAGGCCTGCGCCATTGGCCCCAGGGCAAAATGCCGGGATTCTCCGCGGCGGTGCTCCCCGATCCGGAGCTGGATCAGTTGGTCGGGTATTTGAAGCACATGGCAGGACGCAAGCAGCCGTTGAAACAGTAGTTGCTTGCGTAGCGAGGGCACGAGCTCCCTCGCCACAAGCTCCGTCCGTTACTGCTGCTGCACCGTAATCACCGGCGCGGGCGTCACCAGCACTTTTGCGTGCATTTGTTCATATCCGCCGCCTCGGCGCATGCCACGCACTGGGCAGGCATCGAGGTAATCCAGGCCCACCGCCAACTTCAGGTGTCGCTCCGGGCGAGCCAGTTGGTTGGTCACGTCAAAGCTGTACCAGGCGTCATCGAGCCACGCCTCGGCCCAGGCGTGGCTGGCGAGGTGTTCGCTGTCCTCATTGAACAGGTAGCCCGAGACATAACGCGCCGGCACACCCAGGCTGCGAGCGCACGCGAGAAACGCATGGGCATGGTCCTGGCACACCCCGCTGCGCCCGGCAAAGGCCTGGGCCGCGCTGGTCTCGACTTCAGTGGCGCCGGGCGTGTAGGCCATGTGCTGGTTCAGCCCGTGCATCAGGTCGATCAACGCCGAGCGATCCCGCCGCTGCTTGCATTGCGCTTGAGCGAAGACACGAAGCGCATCGTCGGCCTCAGTAAGCCGGGTGAAGCGCAAGAACGGCAGCGCCGAACGGCTTTCATGCTCGGCTTCGTGCAACGGGTCGATATCCACCTGCCCACGGGCACCGATGATGATGGTTTCGTGGGGCTCGTCCAACGTCAGCACATGCAGGATGTTGCCGAACGGATCGAGCTGCGACCGCACCGGCCTGGGCAGATCCAGCTGCCAGCTCAGCACATGCTGGCGTTCGCTGTCGTGCGGTGTCAGGCGCAGGTACTGGATGCTGGCGCGAACCTGGTCTTCGTAGTGGTAGGCCGTTTCGTGGCTGATCGAGAGTCTCATAAGACCTCCAGGTAGGAACTGTGAATGGCATCGCCCAGTTCACGAACCAGTGGGATGAATTCGGTGAGCCAGGCATGCAACCCACCGTCCAGGATTTCGCTGATGCCGGTGTAGCGCAGGCGTGCGTCCATTTCCGCCGCCAGGCGCTGCGCCGCGCGCCCATTGGTACCCGGCAGGCTGGCGAGGATCTGGTCGATTTCTTCGGTGCAGGCGCGCAATGAACGCGGCACGTCCGCGCGCAACAGCAACAGCTCGGCCACATGGCGCGCCACCGGGGCGTCACGGTAGATTTCGGTGTAGGCCTCGAAGGAGGACAGTGCCCGCAACAGCGCGCTCCACTGATAGTAGGCGTGGGCGGTCCCGTCGCTGACCGCGTCGGCCTGGTCGCCGGCCATTTCGTAGCGGGCGTCGAGCAGGCGCAAAGTGTTGTCGGCCCTTTCGATGAAGGTCCCCAGCCGAATGAAACGGAACGCATCGTTGCGCATGATGGTGCCGTAGGTGGCGCCTCGAAACAGGTGCGATCGTTCCTTGATCCACTCACAAAAACGGCTCATGCCGTAGCGCCCCAGGCCTCGCTCGGCGATGTCGCGAATCTCCAGCCAGGTCGCGTTGACGTTTTCCCACATGTCGGCGGTGATTCGCCCTCGCACCGCGTGTGCGCTCGCCCGCGCAGAGCCGAGGCAACTGTAGATGCTTGCCGGATTGGCTGCTTCCAGCGCGAAAAAATGCAGCAAGCGTTCGGCATGGGGTTCGCCGTGCCTGTCCCGGTAATCCTCCAGCGTACCGGTTATCAACAGCGGCATCGCCAGTTCATGCAAGCCGTCGCCACGCCCGTCCTGGGGCATCAATGACAGCAAGTAGCTGACGTCGAGCATCCGTGCGAGGTTCTCCGCCCGCTCCAGATAACGCGACATCCAATAAAGATCCGAGGCGGTCCTGCTTAACATGTCGGTTCCTTCATTCTTCGACCCCCCAGGTGTCCTTGGTACCACCGCCCTGGGACGAGTTGACCACCAGGGAACCTTCGCGCAGCGCCACGCGGGTCAGGCCGCCCGGCACCAGGCGCGTTTCCCGACCCGAGAGGACGAACGGAGCGCCTCGACGACCGCACAGATCGATGCGTTCCGCGAACGGATCAAGGCCAGGAGTTCATCGGGTGTTTCGGCCAGCCAACGGGCGAAGGCACGATAGTGGGGGCGGACCTGGCCGTCGGCATCGTACATCTCATCAAAACCAGTGCGGCTCATGCCGTACTCCTTGTCACCCTGGCTCAGGCGTCGCAAGGCCCGTGCCAGCGGCATAAACGCTTTATGATCAACGACTTGGTTTATCCCTCGACAGGCCGAGCACCCTCGTGGTGCGGCGAATATCCCTGTCCGGCCTGCCTCGCTTCATTGCGACGCAAAACGTTGCTCTCCAGAGCATAGTCGACTCATGATCGTGGTTGGCTGCAGATAAATTGATCGGGGCCAGACATGAAAACGGCCGACACAAAGGTCAGCCGTTGCTGTGATGCAGGGAAAAGGTGTCAGGCCTGCAGGCGGCGGATCTCCTGCTTGACGCCCCACCCTTCGATAATGCCACCCAGGGGCTCGACCACCGCTTCGAAGTTCAACTCGAAGTCGCCGATGTCATCATAAGTGGCGTACATCACCCGGCTCAGTTCGAGCGACCAGGCGCCATCGTCCCGAGCGCTGATCTGCGCATTCAACGACTCCCCCCGAAAATGACCTGCCGCCCTGCGCGCCCGCTCCTCGTCGGGGAAGATGGCGTAGAACTCGATGGGATGGAATTGGGAGAAATCGAAACCGCCTTCTTTCATGCGGCGCAGCACGCTGGTGCTGATGTCTTCTTGATAGGCTGTGCTCATGAAACGTCCTCCTCAGACCGATGGATAGACTTTCCGTCTTCCCGTGCGTGCAACCTGCGGTTACAAGCAGTACGGCATCAATTGGCCGTCGGGACACAAGCATGTAGCTGACAAGACCGGACCTTGGCGATCCTTTCGCTGATCTCGATTGCAGAGTAGCTTCAAGTCATCGCCACTGCCAAGCGGGACCAGACAATGATTTCATGAAATCGGTTTAATGCTGATGATTTCAATGCTGTTTTGGGTTTTGAGGCTCTTGACTGTGGGATCGTCGGTGCGACCTTCCAGGTCGTTGAGGTCCAGCTCTTTCGAGAGAGGCACCAGCTTTTCACGAATCAATTGTGCAGCTTGTTCCATCGTGGGCTCCTGGGCGTAATCAAACTGCTCGGCGATCGTTTCGCCGTGATCGTCAACGAAGGTGATTTCCCACTTTTGCATCAGTGTCTCCTTGATCGATGGAGTGGCCGGGCTTACCTCTATCTCGACACTGGCGGCGAAACGATCGTTCCGCTGAGTTCGCTGACGGTTCCAATGAAAAAACCGCCTCAAAGGCGGTTTCTTCAATGAAGCTGCTGTTTATTTTTCAGCGCGTTCTTTCAGTGCTTTCAGCGTATTGAACGGCGCATCCACCACGAACTTGTTGGCCAGCCAGGACGGAACATCACCACCCGGCTCGGTGTGCACCTGATAAATCACTTCGATCTGGTTCGCTCCCTTGGGCGTGAACTTCCAGAAGCCATCGACTTGCGTCACGCGCACGAAGCCTTTCTCTTGCGGGGCATAGGTGGGCACACCCTTGAGGTTGCGCGTCAAGCTACCATCAGCACCTTCGACGGTCGTGACTTCCAGCACGGAGTCACGGGACGTGACCGGCCATGGCGTATTGAATTGGGTATACGTCCAACTCTTGTCGCCCTCATGCTTGAGCAGCTTCTGGCTCTTGCATTCATGGATCCACGCGCACGCGCCCGTGACGTCTTCCTGCAGGGCCCGCAGTTTGGCCATGGTGGTTTTCATCACGGTGACGCCGCGATAGGCCTTGTACTTCGAGCCAGGTACCTCGCTCAGCGAAACCTGGATACCTTCCTTATCCTTGGCGACCTGCCAGTCTTCTGCCTGGGCGGTAGCCGTTGCCAACAAGACGGTCAAACCACACAAAGCAGCCATACGATGCAGCGAACCCATAATTGTTTTCCTTATCGTCCAAGTTCGTTCAGATCATTCTCGATCGTTGTCCCACTACGCTGCCGTGACCTGCTCCCACCAGCCAATCAATCGAATGGCTTCTTCGCTGTTGTTGCCGCAGACCTCAGGGTCCGCTTCAAACGCCGAGCACACCGCCGGGCGTTCCCGCTGGCCGAAAATCTGGCAGAGATTGTCTGCCGATAACTGCACGCAACGCTCCCCCGCCGGCTTGCCTTGGGGCATGCCAGGGATGGGAGAACTGATGGAAGGGGCGATGCAGCAGGCGCCACAGCCTTCTCGGCACTTCATGACGACAGGATCCTCACGACAGGTAACGTTGGGTAACAGGACACAGGGTAACGGCTAAAACACTCGTTTTAAATTGCCGTGCAGGTGTTTTTTTGGTTGTAGGCAGGATGACTCGGCAGTCAGCGACGAACAGCAACATGCCACGGGCTCATTGCTTGAATTCGAACTCCAGCGCCGCGCCTTCCACTTCGTTGCGCTCCTGATTGCGCAGCGGCAGCTGCATCTCGTTGCTCAACAGACGACCGTTGAGTTGGAACGGGCCTGGTTTGTCGCCGAACATGGACGGCAATAGCGGCTCACGCTTGGGCAGGGGCGTCTTGCCGGGTGGCTGCAGCTGGTCAACCATCTCATGTGGCAGGCTCAAGTCCAGCTTGGCCGGCGGCAACGGGGTCTTGGCGACCTCACGGGCCGATTTACTCTTGGAGGCGATAGGCGCGCGTTTTTTCTTTGCGGGGGCCGTTTTGGCGGCTGCCTTCTTGACCGTCTTTTTGACCTCGGCCGTTTTCTTCGGGGTGTCCTTGGTGGCGCTGGCGGCAGGCTTCTCCTGCGTCGGAGCTGCCACCGCACTTCCCATTTGGAGGGCACTCAACAGGCCGATCAAAACCCAGGCGGCAGGAACAATGGCTTTCATAGACACGACGACACCTACGGCAGAGACGTCCATGCTCGCCCGATATCGAGGCGCTGACAAGCACATAGGGCTAACCCGTTGATTTCTAAAATAACCCGCTGGCGGTCTCTTGGCACAGTTGAGTGGCCAGCAATCCCAGCGTCATCAAGGCCCGCTCTGCCTCGCGATTCCAGGGCGTGCCGCAGTTCAGGCGGATGCAGTGGTTGAATTGCTCGGTGTTACTGAAAATCAGCCCAGGCGCGATGCTGATGCCTTGTTGCAGTGCACGGACATGCAGCTCCTGGGTGTTGACCCGCCCCGGCAGGCTGACCCAAAGGATGAAACCTCCGGTGGGACGACTCATTTGCGTGCCTTCCGGGAAGTACTGCTGCACCGCCAACTGGAAGGCACTGAGATTCTTGCGGTACTCCTGGCGGATGTAGCGCAGGTGCCGGTCGTAACCGCCGTTCTCCAGGTAAGCCGCGATGCCCATCTGCGTCACACTGCATGCCGAATGGGTGCTGAAGGTCTGGAGTCGCTGGATCTCTTGTTGGAACTTGCCGGCGATCATCCAGCCAATCCGAACGCCAGGTGACAGGGTCTTGGAAAAACTCGAACAGTAGATCACTCGATCCAAGCGATCGTAGGCCTTCAATGCCTTGGTCCGGCCCTGTTCGAACATCAGTTCGCCATAAATGTCGTCTTCGACGATCTGGATGTCAAAGTCCGATGCCAGGCGCAGCAGTTGCTTTTGCCGCTCCTCGGGCATCGTGCCGCCGAGGGGATTGCTCAAGCGCGTGGTCAGCACCAACGCCTTGATCGACCATTGGTTAGCCGCCAGTTGCAGGGCCTCAAGGCTCATGCCAGTGACCGGGTCGCTGGGAATCTCGATCACCTTCAGGCCCAACAGATCCGCCAGTTGCAGCAACCCGTAGTAAGTGGGCGACTCGGCGGCGATCAGATCCCCGGGACGCGTCAGCACCCTCAGGGACATCTGCAGGGCGTCGACGCAGCCGTGTGTAATCACTACCTCGGAAGGGTCCACCACGACGCCGGCATCACGCATACGGATCGCGACTTGCCGGCGCAACGGCTCGAAGCCGGGACTGAACATGTAGCTGAAGGCCCGTGGGCTGTGGAAGCGCGTGACCTTGGCCAATTGCTGATGCAATGCCCGGACAGGGAGATAATCAACGCTCGGCACCGCCGCGCCCAACGGAAACACGCCTTCGCGGCGCGACTCGACCAACACCTGCTGGATGATGCTGCTGCGTGTCACCAACCCGGGACGTTCGACCCGGGCGATGTCCGGCGTCGGCGCGGTCAAGGCCGGCGTCTGGTGCACGTAGTAGCCCGATTGCGGCCGCGCGCGAATCAGCCCCTGGTCTTCAAGATTGGCGTAGGCCTGCAGCACCGTGGCGTGGCTGACGTTGAGCTGCGAGCTCATCTTGCGCACCGACGGCACGCGTTCTCCGGGCTGATACACGCCGCGCCGGATGTCTTCAGCCAACTGTTGCGCAATACGTTGATAGAGCAGGAGGTTGGTCATGACGCAGTACTCGATTTCGCAGGCATTTTATTCTTGTCGGAAATTTTACCGGCACAGTTTAGAAGTGTACTGGGACAGTTGCCAGATTACTCGACAGTACAGTGGGTTGACAGCCCCAACTGTACTCATCTCATGCACAAAGCGAAAAAAAACCCGGCGCCTCGAAGGGGCCGGGTTTTCCAGTAACGCCGCCCTCAGCGGGAAGCGCCGAGCTGGCCCTTTTCATCGGAAAACACAATTTCAACGCGGCGGTTCTGCGCCCGGCCACGCTCGCTCGCGTTGACGTCCACCGGGTATTGATCACCGTAACCTTCGACCTGGATGCGCTTCTCGTCAATGCCCAGGTCCACCAGCACGTCCGCTACGGCTTGCGCACGGTCGCGGGACAGCTTGAGGTTTTCCTGCTTGCCGCCAGTGCTGTCGGTGTAGCCTTCGATGCGTACCACGCGCTTGGGATTGAGTTGCAGGAACTGCACGATCTTGAGCACCACGCGATTGGCCGAATTCTTCAGCTCGGCTTCGCCGGTGTCGAACAGGACATCCCCGAGTGTCATCACCAGGCCGCGATCGGTCTGGGTAGTGGCCATCGCCATGATCTGCTCTTCCAGCCACTTGCCCTGCTGCTGGACACTCAGCAACTTGGATTCGCGCAGTGCCAACTGCAGGCGCTGGCGCTCCAGTTCGAGTTTCGCTGCGCGCTCTTCGTTGAGCACCTGGTTGCTGTGTTCACGGGCGATCTGACTGTAGCGCTGGCTCAGGTAGGCGTAGTGCTGCACGTCCTCACCGCTGCCCCAATAGCTGGACAAGCGATCCGCGCGGGCCAGGGATTCGCCGGCCCGAATCACGTCCCGGGGGGCGGCACGCAGTACATTGGCGTCTTCCTTGACCTTCTGGAAATCGGAGTTGGCTTGTTCGAGCGCCACTTCGCTGCGCTGCCCGGCGCAACCATACAAGCTGGCCAGGCCCGCAAGGACCAGGCCGCCCAATACGTGGGAGTGCTTCATTGGGCATCCTCCCGCAATTGTTTGCGCAAGCGCTTGATGCGCGTATCCAGCAGGTTCAGTTGCTCTTGGCTCTTGAGGGTCAGCACCTTCGCTTCGGCCAGGCGCGCATCCAGTTCGGCTTGCTCGGCGCGCATACGCGCCTTTTTATAGGATTCATCCGCCATGTTGGACTTGGCGCGTGCGAATTTGTCTTCAGCCAGTTTCAATTCAGGCACTTCATCGGTGGTTGCACCCACTGCACGGGCCTGCTCAATGGCCTGCTCAGTCAGGCGGATCTGTTCATTCGGCGCCGGATCGGCTGCGCAACCCGCCAGAGCCAGAACGGCCAGGGCAGCGAAAAGAGGTCGAATAGTCACTAATGTTCCCTACTGTTTTGGGGCAATGACGGGTGGCTTCAACTGTGTTCTCCAACGCTCCAGGTTGCGCTGCAACACAGCCTCCGTCAGGCCGGACGCGGCCAATTCTGTCATCTTTTGCGCCAGCTGTCCGCGTAACCATGGGTCATTGCAGGCGGAGTTATGGGAAAGCGCAAGGAACAGGCCCGGCTTGTCCATCGGTTGTGGCGCAGCTTGCAGGTCGCTCGCCATCCCCAGCGTCTGCGCCATCGCCAGGCCGGAATAACGCCCCGCCAGTACATATTCCACTTCACCCAGGAGCAATTTCTGAAAGGCCTGGGTCAGGTTGGGTGTACGGGTCAGGGTTAGATTCTGCTCAGCGAAGACGGCAAATCCCTCCGTCATGCGGGCCTTTTCCGACAAGGCGCCGGGATGCCCGTGAAGATCCTCCAGCCGCTCGATGACCAGTGTCGAATCCTTGCGAGTCCACACCAGGTAATCGTTCTCCAGCAGCGGCGGATGCACGTAGTCCAGGGCTTGCAGTCCGGTCGTGGTCAATGGGGCATCGGCGAGCAGGTCCATGCGTCCGCTGCGCACCTCGTCCAACGCCTGGGCGCGCTTGCCGGCGTAAAGCAATTCGATCTTGATCCCCAGCGCCTGCGCCACCTGCTCCAACAGGTCGGCACCAGCACCGATCAGGTGCCTGGGGTCCTGGGGATCCTGCCAAAGATAGGGTGGCGCATCAGGGCTGCCGGTGGCGATCAGGCGCTCGCATTTGCCAGCGGCGACAGACAGGCTTGGCACGCAGGCCACCGCCCACAATAACGAATAGCCAGCCAAACGGCGAAGATCCATGGCACTGAGCTCCCGGAAGCGAAAAATAAAAAACCCGGCCAAAGGGCCGGGCTCTTTATAAGTGAAGACGCCGGATTAGACCAGCTTCTCCAGCTCAGGGATGGCTTCGAACAGGTCCGCCACCAGGCCGTAGTCGGCCACTTGGAAAATCGGCGCTTCTTCGTCCTTGTTGATCGCAACGATCACTTTGGAGTCTTTCATACCGGCCAGGTGCTGGATCGCGCCGGAGATACCGACGGCGATGTACAGCTGTGGCGCAACGATCTTGCCGGTCTGGCCGACCTGCATGTCGTTGGGTACGAAACCTGCGTCGACCGCGGCGCGGGAAGCACCGACGGCGGCGCCCAGCTTGTCGGCCAAGGCGTACAGGTGCTTGAAGTTGTCACCGTTCTGCATGCCACGGCCGCCGGAAACGACGATCTTGGCAGCGGTCAGCTCAGGACGATCGGACTTGGCCAGCTCTTCGTTGACGAAGCTGGAAATGCCGGCGTCGTGGGCAGCGCCTACGGCTTCAACGGCAGCCGAGCCACCTTCGGCGGCTACCGGGTCGAAACCGGTGGCGCGGACGGTGATGACCTTGACCGAAGCGGTCGATTGCACGGTGGCAATGGCGTTGCCGGCGTAGATCGGACGCTTGAAGGTGTCGGCGCTTTCGACCGAGATGATCTCGGAGATCTGGTCGACATCCAGTGCAGCGGCGACGCGAGGCAGGATGTTTTTACCGTTGGAGGTCGCGGCAGCCAGGATGTGGCTGTAGCCCTTGCCCAGCTCGGCGACCAGAGGCGCGACGTTTTCCGGCAACTGATGCGCGTAGGCGGCGTTGTCGGCCGACAGCACTTTTGCCACGCCAGCGATTTTCGCAGCGGCTTCGGCAACGGCGCTTGCGCCCTGCCCGGCTACCAGTACGTGCACATCACCACCGATTTTGGCGGCGGCAGCAACGGTGTTCAGCGTGGCCGGAGCCAGCGCCTTGTTATCGTGTTCGGCGATTACCAAGATAGTCATAGTTAGATTACCTTCGCTTCGTTTTTCAGTTTCTCGACCAGTTCAGCCACCGACTTGACCTTGATGCCCGCGCTGCGTGCAGCCGGCGCTTCGACTTTCAGGGTCTTGTTGGTGGAGGCGGTGGAAACGCCCAAAGCGTCAGGCGTCAGCACTTCAAGCGGCTTCTTCTTGGCTTTCATGATGTTTGGCAGGGACGCATAACGCGGCTCGTTCAAACGCAGGTCGGTGGTGACGATGGCCGGCAGTTTCAGGGAAACCGTCTGCGCGCCGCCGTCGATTTCGCGGGTCACGGCAACGCTGTCGCCGGACACTTCGACTTTCGACGCGAAGGTGCCCTGGCCGTAGCCGCTCAACGCGGCGAGCATCTGGCCGGTCTGGTTGTTGTCGCTGTCGATGGCCTGCTTGCCAAGGATGACCAACTGTGGCTGTTCCTTGTCGACAACGGCTTTCAACAGCTTGGCAACAGCCAGGGAAGTCAGGTCTTCGGCGGATTCGACGAGGATGGCGCGATCGGCACCCAGCGCAAGCGCGGTGCGCAGTTGTTCCTGGGCGGTGGTCGGGCCGATGGAAACGACGACGATCTCAGTCGCCACGCCTTTTTCTTTCAGGCGTACGGCTTCTTCTACGGCGATTTCGCAGAAAGGGTTCATCGACATCTTGACGTTGGCGAGGTCGACGCCGGAGTTGTCCGCCTTGACGCGAACCTTGACGTTATAGTCGACCACTCGTTTGACAGCTACAAGAACCTTCATGGATTCCTCGTTACTCTCCGGTGAAAAGAAAGTCGCCTGGGCGAACCTGGCGGTTGATGATCATGGGCGCAAGGGCACCTCTAAAAACGCCGGCATGAACCACACATGACCTTTGCTCACGGGAGTGAAGACCATTCGTCAGTGATGACCGATGAGTCATTCATTATCGCGGCGTGTAAACTGCGCGTCGCAACCACGCAATACGTCACTTCGTGCTGCCTTCGCCCTGTTTTTAGAGGTGCTCTTGGAACCAACAGTCAGCCTACGGCGAGCGCAAAACCGCCCGTATCTTGACCGGAACGCCTATTCCGGTCAATACGGCAAAATGGTCAGTCATAAGCCGTACGTCAGTGATTTATCAGGCCTGCGGCAATTTCAAACAAACGTTTGTATTGGACCCTGAGAGTGGTGTAGATATAATGCGCCGCTTAAGAGAGACCCGCGTCTCATCCATTGTCGCTTTCGTCGCTTCGCGAAGGAAACAACGGATGCAACGCCAAACCTCCAATTAGAAAAAACTGTGAGCCTTGAGTAGGAGATAGCCTGTGGAACGCGAATACATGGAATTCGACGTGGTCATCGTCGGTGCCGGCCCCGCTGGCCTGTCTGCCGCTTGCCGACTGAAACAGAAGGCCGCCGAAGCCGGTAAGGAAATCAGCGTCTGCGTGGTCGAAAAAGGTTCCGAAGTCGGTGCGCACATCCTCTCCGGCGCGGTGTTTGAACCCCGCGCCCTGAACGAACTGTTCCCGGACTGGAAAGAACTTGGCGCGCCACTGAATACGCCGGTCGTACGCGATGACATTTATGTCCTGAGAAACGCCGAGGCCGCGAGCAAAATCCCTGACTTCTTTGTGCCCAAGACCATGCACAACGAAGGCAACTATATTATTTCCCTGGGCAACCTGTGCCGCTGGCTGGCCCAGCAGGCCGAGAACCTGGGCGTGGAAATCTACCCCGGCTTCGCCGCCCAGGAAGCGCTGTTCGACGAAAACGGCGTGGTGCGCGGGATCATCACCGGCGACCTGGGTGTCGACCGCGAAGGCCACCCGAAGGAAGGCCTCTACACCCCTGGCATGGAATTGCGTGGCAAGTACACGCTGTTCGCCGAAGGCTGCCGTGGCCACATCGGCAAGCAATTGATCAAGCGCTTCAATCTGGACAGCGAGGCCGACGCCCAGCACTACGGCATCGGCCTGAAGGAAATCTGGGAAATTGACCCGGCCAAGCACCAACCCGGCCTGGTGGTGCACACCGCCGGCTGGCCGCTGGACATCATGGGCACCGAGAACACCGGCGGATCCTTCCTCTATCACCTGGAAAACAACCAGGTGGTGGTCGGCCTGATTATCGACCTGTCCTACAGCAACACCTTCCTGTCGCCGTTCGACGAGTTCCAGCGCCTCAAGCATCACCCGGTGCTCAAGCAGTACCTGGAAGGCGGCAAGCGCGTCAGCTACGGCGCCCGTGCCATCTGCAAGGGCGGCCTGAACTCGCTGCCGAAGATGGTCTTCAAGGGTGGTGCGCTGATCGGTTGCGACCTCGGCACCCTGAACTTCGCCAAGATCAAGGGCAGCCACACTGCCATGAAATCCGGCATGCTCGCCGCCGAAGCCGTGGCCGATCGCCTGTTCGCCGAGTCCGAAGGCGGTGATGAACTGACCGCCTACGTAGACAGCTTCAAGAGCAGCTGGCTGTATGAAGAATTGTTCGCCAGCCGTAACTTCGGCGCGGCGATTCATAAGTACGGCGCGATCGTCGGTGGCGGTTTCAACTGGCTCGACCAGAACATTTTCGGTGGCAAGATCCCGTTCACCCTGCGCGACACCAGGCCGGATTACGCCTGCCTGAAACCGGCGGCAGAGTGCAAGAAGATCGACTACCCGAAACCGGACGGCAAGATCAGCTTCGACAAGCTCAGCTCGGTGTTCATCTCCGGCACCAACCATGAAGAAGAACAACCCTGCCACCTGAAGCTGACCGACCCGAGCATCCCGATCAGCAAGAACCTGCCGCTGTACGACGAACCGGCCCAGCGCTACTGCCCAGCCGGCGTGTACGAAGTGATCACCAAGGAAGACGGTGAGAAGCGTTTCCAGATCAACGCCCAGAACTGCGTTCACTGCAAGACCTGCGACATCAAGGACCCTGCACAGAACATCACCTGGGTCACCCCGGAAGGCGCCGGCGGCCCGACTTACCCGAACATGTAAGCCGACACGCTGAACATCGAGGCTCCCGCAATGGGGGCCTTTTTATTACCTGCAATCCAACAAACACCGCTCCCACAAGGGATTTTCAAAGACTCAGGCGGCGCGCTCTTCCCCAGGATTGCGCTCGAAGTAACGCTTGTACTCCCGACTGAACTGCGACGGGCTCTGATACCCCACTTGATGCGCGACCTGGGCCACGCTCATGCCCTCACAGAGCAGCAGCCGCTGGGCCTTGAGCAGGCGCAAACGCTTGAGGTACTGCACCGGCGACAGCAAGGTGCTGCGCTTGAAATGCTCATGGAAGGTCGAAGCGCTCATGTTCGCGCGACTCGCCAGCGTCTCGACGTTCAGCGGCTCGGTGAAGTGCGCATGCAAATGGCTCAGGGCTGCGGCAATCCGGGCGAACTGGCCCTGCTGCTCCACCAGCGCCCGCAGCACATCGGCCTGGGGCCCGCGCAACACGACGAATAGCAATTCCCGTAGCCGCGCCTGGCCCATGACTTGGCATTCCAGTGGATCGTGCAGGCAGCGCAACAAGCGTTCGACACACCCTCGCATGGCATCATCGAGCACTGCGCAGGTCATGGATTCCGGCGTCTGGGGCGGCAGATTCCGACCTGGCATCAACCCCATGGCCAGCACCAATTCCCCCAACATCGCCCGGTCGATCGCAACGGAAATGCCATACAGCGGAGCATTGGGCATGGCGTAGGTTTCGCATTCGAACGGCACCGGCAGGGCCTGGATCAGATAATGCCCCGCGCCATATTCCATTGTCCGCGGTCCCAGGTACGCCAGTTTGCTACCTTGGGCAATGATCACCAGGCTCGGCTCGTAGAGCTGCGGGCCACGGGCGACGTCCTGGCTGGCGCGCAGCGCGTGCACGCCAGGCAGTCGCGTAGGGACAAAACCGTCGCGGGTCGCCAAGGGTTCTATCAGCGAAACCAGCGTGGCATTGGCATCGAGATGGCGGGTCAACAACATGGGCGAAAACTTCACGAAAAATGGGATGAAACCATCATCGCAGGTCTGGCGTCACATGGAATCAAATCCTGGCCAACGCCGGAGGATTAGGCATGACAGGCGTAGGATTCACCATCGCCGCCTGCCGCCATGCCTCCCAGAATGAACCCCTCACCGTTCACTGCTCAGCGAGGTCCATCATGTACACAGCCATCGGATATGCCGCCCAATCGGCCACCACCCCCCTCGCCCCCATGAAGTTCGAGCGTCGCAGCCCGCGCGCCGACGATGTGTCGATCGATATTCTCTACTGCGGGGTCTGCCACTCCGACATCCACCAGGCCCGCAATGAATGGGGCATCGCCGTTTACCCGTTGATGCCCGGCCATGAAATCATCGGAAAAGTCACCGCCGTCGGTGCGAATGTCACCGGTCACAAAGTCGGAGATCTGGTGGGCGTGGGCTGCATGGTCGACTCCTGCCGTGAATGCGAAGCGTGCCGGGCCGACCTGGAGCAATACTGCCTGGAAGGGATGACCCAGACCTACGCCAGCCCGGACCGCATAAGTGGCGGCCACACCATGGGCGGCTACTCCGACAGCATCGTGGTCAGCCAGCACTTTGTACTGCGCATCCCGCAGACACTCGACCCAGCCAGCGCCGCGCCGCTGCTCTGCGCCGGCATCACCACCTATTCGCCGCTCAAGCACTATGGCGTGAAGGCCGGTGACAAGGTCGGCGTGCTGGGCATGGGAGGCCTGGGCCACATGGGTATCAAGTTTGCCAAGGCCATGGGCGCCGAAGTGACGCTGTTCACCCGCTCGGCAAGCAAGGCCGAGGAAGCCCGTCGCCAAGGCGCGGATCATGTGATCGTGTCCACCGACGCCGAACAGATGGCGGCCGCTGCCGGACGTTTCAACTTCCTGCTCGACACCATCCCGGTGCAGCACGACCTCAACCCCTACCTCGACACGCTGCATTTCGACGGCGTGCACATCATCGTGGGCCTGGTCGAGCCGGTCGACCCACCGGTACACGCGGCAAAGCTGATCATGGGTCGCCGAGTGCTGGCCGGCTCGCTGATCGGCGGTATCGCAGAAACCCAGGAAATGCTGGATTTCTGCGCCGAGCACAACATCAGCTGCGACATTGAAATGCTCGACATCCGCCAGATCAACGAGGCCTACAGCCGCATGATCGCCGGGGATGTGAAGTACCGCTTCGTCATCGACATGGCGACACTCAAGGCCTGACGTTCGTCAAACCTTGGCGCCCAGTTCCGCCGACAGCCGGGCTGTAACCCCTTTGACCAGGGGGATCAGCTCGGCCATTTTTTCCAGCGGCATGTAAGGCACGGTGCTGGCGATGCTGATACCGGCGACGATGCGCTTGCCGGCGTCACGGATCGGCGCCGCCACACAACGGATCGACGGTTCGTTGTCCTCTAGGTCGAAGGCATAGCCCCCCGCCACATACTCCACCATTCGTTGCTGGAACTGCTCCCAGGATTGCTCCTGGTGCTGGGGCCAGAACTGATTTTTCCCACCCGCCGGCAGGCTGATTTCATACAGCCGTTTCCATTGCTCCTGGGAGTCATCGAGCATCAGGGCCTTGCCGATCCCGGTCCGCGCCAACGGCATGCGATGGCCCACACGCGAGCGCATTTCCGGGCCGTTGCGCCCCGGATTTTTCAGCAAGTACAAGACTTCGTCGCCCTCGCGAATCGCCAGGTGAACGGTGTCCCCCGTGAGCGCCGACAACTCGTCCAGGTACGGCCCCGCCAGGCTGACCAGCGGCAACTCTTCCCGGGCCTGGAAACCCAGCTCGATCAACTTCGGCCCCAGCAGGTAACCCACTTGCGGCACCACGCGCAGATAACGTTCATCCACCAGACAACTGGCCAGGCGATGGGTGGTGCTGCGGGTGGTGCCGATCAGCCGGGCGATTTCCTTCAAGTCGCGGGCGCCACTGGCGACCGCCTGGACCACGCCCAGGCCGCGCAGCAATGTCTGCGTGCCGGTAGGGGCGGCATCCTTGATAGTTTTTGGATCGTCTTGCTGCATGGCGGCCTTCAACAGTGAGCGGGGAACGGGCGGCATTATGGTCGCCCGTCCCGTCGGACTACAACTCGATGCGCTCGACCTTCCCGACCAGCAGGATGTAGGACAGCGCGCCGGCCAGTGCGAGCACCGCGATATAGGTGATGGCCGGGGCAAACGAATCGCCGCTGGCGAGGAAGCCAATGACGATCGGCGTGGCGATGGCCGCCAGGTTACCGATGAAGTTGAACACCCCGCCGGTCAACCCGAGCAACCTTGCCGGCGCCAGGGTCGACACCAGCGACCAGGTGATCGATGCCAGGCCATTGCCGAAGAAAGCCAAGGCCAGGAATGCGATGACCAGCGGCGTCGATTCGACGTAGTTGGCGCCGATGATCGCCGTGGAAATCAACAACCCACCAATGATTGGCAATTTACGCGCGAACCCCACCGTGGCGCCGCGGCGAATCAGCCAGTCGGAGAAGAACCCGGAACACAGCACACCAACAAATGCCGCGAGGAATGGCAACGACGCCAGCAAGCCGGACTTGATGAAGTCCATGCCGCGATATTTCACCAGGTAGGTCGGGAACCACGTCAGGAAAAACCACAGCGTGGAGTTCAGGCAGAACTGGCCCAGGTAGATGCCCCAGAGCTTGCGTTGGGTCAGAACGATACCCAGATCGGTCCAGCTGAATTTGGCCTTGACCTTGGCGGTCTCGGCCTGGATATCCACCAGCCCGCCGCCTTCGCGGATCAGCTCGATTTCGGCGGCGTTGGCGCCTTTGAAATCCCGCGGCTCGCGATACACCGCGTACCAGATCACCGCCCAGAGAATGCCCACCGCGCCCGTGGCAACGAACACCATGTGCCAACCAAACGCGTGCTGCAGCCACGCCAGCACCGGGGTCAGGAATGCCAGGCCGACGAACTGTCCGGAGGTGTAGAAACCGATCGCCGTGGCTCGCTCGCGCTCGGGAAACCAGGTAGTGACCACGCGACTGTTGATTGGATAGGCCGGCGCCTCCAGGGCACCAACGGCCATGCGCAGCACGAACAAGGCAATGAAACTGGCGGCGAAACCGAGCATCACCGTGGCCACCGACCACAACAGCAACGCCACGCTATAGAGGATGCGCGGCGGCACCCGGTCCACCAGCCAGCCGCCGGGGATCTGCATGGCGGCGTAGGTCCAGCCGAACGCGGAAAAAATCAGCCCGACGTGGATCGGGTCAATGCCCAGGTCGCTGGTCAGTGCGGGGGCGGCAATCGAGAGGTTGCTGCGGTCCAGGTAGTTGATCACCACGGTGATAAACAGCAGGACCATGATGAAAAAACGCTTGCGGCTGGGCGTCACCAACGACGCCTGCGCGCTCAGGGTGTGCGCTTGCATGTGAGGTGCCTCTTTTTATGTTTATTGAGGGCGAAGCTAATGAGCGATCACGTCAACCACCGTGGCGAGGCGGCTTGCTCCCTCGCCATGGAAATGTGGGCTCCGAGGCAATCACCACTCGGCAAAACTGCCATCGGCATGGCGCCAGATCGGGTTGCGCCAGCGGTGGCCGATGGCCGCGCGCTCGATGACGTATTCCTCGTTGATCTCAATACCCAGGCCGGGACCGTTCGGAATTTTCACGAAGCCCTGGTCGTAGTCGAACACTCGAGGATCCTTGATGTAGTCCAGCAGGTCGTTGCTCTCGTTATAGTGGATACCCAGGCTCTGCTCCTGGATAAACGCGTTGTAGCAAGCCGCGTCCAGTTGCAGGCACGCCGCCAGGGCGATCGGGCCCAGCGGGCAATGCAGCGCCAGCGCCACGTCATAGGCCTCGGCCATGTTGGCGATCTTGCGGGTTTCGGTAATGCCGCCGGCGTGGGACGCGTCCGGCTGGATGATGTCCACGTAGCCTTCGCTGAGTACGCGCTTGAAATCCCAGCGCGAGAACAACCGCTCGCCCAGGGCAATCGGGGTGCTGGTCAACGGCGCCAGGTCCTTGAGGGCTTCGTAGTTTTCGCTGAGCACCGGCTCTTCGATGAACATCAGTTTGTAGGGGTCGAGTTCCTTCATCAGCACCTTGGCCATCGGCTTGTGCACCCGACCGTGGAAGTCCACGCCGATGCCGACGTTCGGCCCCACCGCATCGCGCACCGCCGCCACGTTGGCCAAGGCCAGGTCGACTTTTTCGAAAGTGTCGAGAAACTGCAGCTCTTCGGTGCCGTTCATCTTCACCGCGGTGAAGCCCCGCCCTACCGCCTCTTTCGCCGCTCGAGCGGTGTCCGCCGGCCGGTCGCCGCCGATCCAGGAGTAAACACGGATCTTGTCGCGCACCTGGCCGCCCAACAAATCGCTGACCGACACGCCCAAGGCCTTGCCCTTGATGTCCCACAACGCCTGGTCGATACCGGCCAGGGCGCTCATATGAATGGCGCCGCCGCGGTAGAAGCCGCCGCGATAGAGCACGGTCCAGATGTCTTCGATATTGCGTGGGTCTTTGCCGATCAGGTAGTCGGACAATTCCTCGACGGCGGCCGCCACCGTGTGGGCACGGCCCTCGACCACCGGCTCACCCCAACCGGTCACGCCCTCGTCGGTTTCGACCTTGAGGAAGCACCAGCGCGGCGGAACGATAAACGTGGTCAGCTTGGTGATTTTCATCTTGTTGTCTCTCTTGTCAGATGCAGCGCGCGGGGCGCTGGAAAAGTCTTCAGTTCAAGGCATTCCATGCGGCCACGTAGGCCTTGGCGCGCACCGCCACTTCATCCGCTGTCAGGCCCGGCTTGAACAGCCCGGAACCGAGGCCGAAACCCTTGACGCCGGCTTCGACGAACACCGCCATGTTGTCCGGGGTAATCCCGCCCACCGGCACCAGTACGGTCCCGGTCGGCAACACCGCAAGCCAGGCCTTGACCGCCGCCGGGCCCATTTGCTCGGCGGGAAACATCTTCAGCACATCAGCGCCCTCGGCCAGTGCGGCGAACGCTTCCGTCGGCGTGGCGACGCCCGGCGACAGGTACAGCCCCGCCGCTTTCGCCGCCCGCAACACCTTCGGATCGCTATGAGGCATGACGATCACCTGGCCGCCAGCGGTTTTCACCTGCTCGACCTGTTCCGGCGTGAGCACGGTGCCGGCACCGATCAGGCAATCGGCGGGCAAGGTACTGCGCAGGATGCGAATGCTTTCGTACGGCTCAGGGGAATTGAGCGGCACTTCGATGACACGAAATCCAGCGGCATAAAGGACTTCGCCGATAGATGCCGCTTCCTCGGGGCGCAGGCCGCGCAGGATCGCGATCAGCCCGTTATGCGCCAATGCTTGTGTGAGCATGTCAGGTCTCCAGTCAGGTTTAACGCGATGCGGTGGATTCGAGCAGCCCGGCCGCCACGGCCAGCTGCCATAAACCGCGCTCGGTGGCCTGTTCGGCCAAGGTCACCCGGGCGAAACCGCAGGCATCGAGAGCCCGTTGGTAACGGGCACACAATTGAGAGTTGCCGATCAGCACCACCGTCGGTAAGTGAACGCTGTTACGTCGCTGACGCTGCACGGCGGCCAGGGCCGTCAGCTCATGGCCGATCAGCACACCCGACAGATAGTCGGCCTGGGCGCTCGCGCCGAGCTCGCCAGTCAGGCCCAGGCTGCGGGCGCTGAACACGGTGGACAACGGGCCGATTTCCCCGTCCGCCGACAGCGCGACCTGTACGCCACGATCGAAAGCCACGCCGTCGAACGCCACGTCTCGCTGCTGGGTACGGCCGAGGATGCTGTGGTCACTGAGCACGGCGAAGATCTCGCCGGTCATGAAGGTGTCGAAATGAACGATGCAGCCGTCGGCTACCTCTACCCATTTCGAATGGCTGCCCGGCAAGCCGATCAGCACCGCTTCGTTCGGCAGGCTATGCAACGCACCGAGTACCTGGGTTTCTTCGCCGCGCATCACATTGGGCAGCCGGGAACGCTGGATCACGCCTGGCACGATGTGAACATCTACACCACGAAGGCTCCGAATGACTTGTAGGGAATGTCCGAGATTGGCGACGTTTGCCGGCGTATCGCAGTAAGGCGCTTCTCGCCAACCTTGGGCGCTGCCAACCATGCCGCAAGCGATGACGGGCAAGCCTGGCTGCGCATCGAGCCAGTCGCCGCAGGCTTCATCGAAGGCCAATTCAAAACCGTCGGTGCAGACCTGGCCGGCCACGGTTCGCGGCCCGGACGGCAACTGCATGATCCCCGACGACAGCGAACGCTGTTCGAGCACCTCGCCTCCCGCGGCAAGTTTGTAAGCCCGTAATGAGGTGGTCCCCCAATCGAGCGCGATCAATTGCGCCTGCATCCGCTTCACCTGTTTTGTTTATTGGACAGTGAGTGAGGCGGACTATAAACCCGGGCACCATAAAATCTCAATATATAAATATCACTCCCATATATTGGGATTTTTATAGCAACGGTAAAACTATCGCCATCCACCCCCAGCCCCTGCTACGTTTCTAATCGGAAAGCCAGACAACTCAGGGAAAAAGTGATGGGACAGACGCTGAAGATCCTCGGCCGCACCTCCTCGATCAACGTCAGAAAAGTGTTGTGGACCTGCCAGGAATTGGAAATCGCCTACGAGCGCGAAGACTGGGGCATCGGCTTTTCCTCGACCCATGATCCAGCGTTCCTGGCGTTGAATCCCAACGCCCAAGTGCCGGTGATCATCGACGAGAATGGCGTGCTCTGGGAGTCGAACACCATTTGCCGCTATCTGGTGGGCAAGCACGGGCGCACCGATCTGCTTCCCAACGAACCTGCCGCACGAGCGCGCATCGAGCAGTGGATGGACTGGCAAGCCACGGAACTCAATCCGTCATGGGGTGATGCGTTCTATGGGCTGGTGCGCAAACACCCGGATTTCCAGGACCCGCAACTCATCGCTGCCGGCGTCAAAGGCTGGAACGAAAAAATGGGGTTGCTGGAACAACAGCTGAACCACACTGGCGCTTACGTGGCTGGCGCGGACTTTTCCTTAGCCGACGTGCTCATTGGCCTGTCCGTGCACCGCTGGCGCCAGACGCCCATGGAGCGTCCGGATTACCCAGCGGTAGCCGCCTATTGCAAGCGGCTCGAACAGCGTCCCGGATTCACGGAGTACGCGTCCGACTCATACGCATGATCAATTGCCGTTGGCAAAATCGCGCAGCACCTTGCCATCCATCCGATAGCGCACCCACTCTTCCTGCGGTTGCGCGCCGAGGGATTTGTAGAACTCGATGGCCGGGGTGTTCCAGTCCAATACGCTCCACTCGAAGCGACCGCAATCGTTGTCGCAGGCGATCTTCGCCAAATGCCGCAACAACGTCTTCCCTGCCCCGCCACCGCGCTGCTCTGGCGTAATGTACAAGTCTTCGAGGTACAGGCAGTTGCTGCCCAGCCAAGTGGAATAGCTGAAGAAGAACACCGCGAAACCGATCGGCACGCCATCACGCAGGCAGATCAACCCGTGGGCCGTTGCGCCCTCGCTGAACAGGCTGCGCTCGATGTCGGCAACACTGGCGATAACTTCGTGGCGGGCCTTTTCGTAATCGGCCAATTCGGTGATGAAGGCTAGGATTTGAGGCGCATCGCTGGGTTGCGCAGGACGGATCTCGATGGACATGTACGGGCCTTGTCGCCAATTGAAAGCGCCATACTAAGCCGCCAGGCGGCGCTCGTCACATCTTCTGCAGACAACTTCCACAGCGCCGTTCGTCGCCCCTCTGGCACCAACCCCGCTGCAGCGCGGCCAAAAATCTGGCAAGCATTCCAAAATTGGAGGCGACACCATGATCAATTCAAGGCTGACTGCATTCACCTTCGCAGCATTGATATCTTCGGGGGCTTTCGCTGCCACGACCAGTGGCACCGGGCCGACCGACCCGGTTCAGGCACCCAATTCACCTGCCACCCAAGGTTTACCCAAGTTGAATACTGATGGCACGGGCGGCACCTTGAACAATGGCCAGCCGCCCGCCACCGGCACCGATCCGCGGGTCCAAGGCAACGACACCGGCCGTCAAGGCGGGATGAACACACCGGACTCCACCACGCCCGACAATGCCGATACCGGTGTGGGTTCGAAAACGACCACCGGAGGTTCGGGTTCAGAAGGCGGCGCCGCCAGCCAGTAACTTTTCCCAGACGTCGAGGAGTACGGTCCCATGCCTCGTGGAAGCAAAGACAAATACACCGACAAGCAAAAACGCAAGGCCGAGCACATCGAAGAGAGCTATGAGCAAAAAGGTGTTTCGGAAGGCGAAGCCGAGGCTCGGGCCTGGGCGACGGTAAACAAGCAGTCCGGAGGTGGTGAGCGCTCTGGCGGATCCGGAAAGAAAAAACCGGCCGAGGCGAAGCAATCCGACCGTAAGGAATCCGCGCGCCGCGCAGCCAAGTCGCGCGAAGGCCATCCGCGCACCAGCAATGCCTCCCATGAGGCCCAGACCGTGGACAGCCTGATGAAGGAAGCCCGGGCAAAGAACATTCCCGGGCGTTCGAAGATGCGCAAGCAGGAGTTGGTTGAGGCGTTGCGCAAGGCGAGATGACTGTTGGCGCCAGGGAGGACGCCTTCGCGAGCAAGCCCGCTCCTACACCGGTTTGCGCTGTGCCGAGACCTTGGCCCCTGGCACAAACCCTGTGGGAACGGCCTTGCTCGCGATGGCGGCGAGTCAGCCTCCGTTGACCTTCAACGCTGCTTCAACCGGTCAATTACCACCGCCAGCAACAGAATCGAGCCGCGGATGACGTATTGATAGAAGGTGTCGATGTTCTTCAGGTTCATCGCGTTCTCGATGATCGCCAGGATCAGCACGCCGGCGATGACATGGCGAATCATGCCGATGCCGCCGCTCAACGAAACACCGCCCAGTACACAGGCCGAAATCACGGTCAACTCGAAGCCCTGGCCAATCATCGGCTGGCCGGAAGTCATGCGCGACGCCAGGATCACCCCAGCCAGAGCGCCAATCGAGCCATGCACGGCGAAGATGATGATCTTGGTCCGATCAACGTTCACCCCTGCCAACAACGCGGCTTCCTGATTGCCACCAATGGCCATGGTGTTGCGCCCGTAGGTGGTGTAGTTCAGCAGCCAGCCGAAAAACAGGAAGCAGGCGATGGTGATCAGGATCGGCACCGGCACACCGAACATCTGGCCGTTGCCGAAGACGAAGAACGATTCCTGGGACACGCCCACGGCTTTGCCGTCGGCAAAAATGTAGGCCAAGCCGCGGACGATCTGCATCGTCGCCAGGGTGGTGATCAGTGCATTGACCCGCAGTTTTGCAATCACGATGCCGTTGATCAGGCCGACGATCAGCCCCATCACCAACGCCGCACTCACGCCCAGAAGCATGCTGTCGGTATCGCGCATCACCACAGCTGCAACCACGCCGGCACAAGCAATCACCGAACCCACCGACAAGTCGAAATGCCCGGAAGCCAGGCAATACAACATGGTGCAGGCCGCGATGCCGGTGGTGGAAATCGCCAGGCCCAGGCCGCGCATGTTCAGAGGCGACAGGAAGTTGTCGATCAGCAGGGTGCAGAGCACGAAGATGCCGACGGCCGCCAGCAGCATGACCCAGTCATCGAGGAAACGGCGCAGGTCGAGGGGCTTGCGTGCCGTTGGCAGGGCATTGTTTTGAATGGTCATGATTTACCTCTCAGTTCGCCGCGTCGGCAACGCGTTGGCGCGGCAGCGCCAGTTGCAGCAGGTTGGATTCGTCGGCCTGGTCACGTGGCAACTCGCCGCGCATGGCCCCTTCACAGAGCACCAGGATCCGGTCGGAAATGCCCATCACCTCCATGAGGTCGCTGGACACCACAATCACCGCGATGCCATCGGCCGCCAGGTTGTGGATGATCTGGTAGATCTCGGCCTTGGCGCCGATATCGATGCCACGGGTCGGTTCGTCCAGCAGCAGGACTTTCATCGGCATCGACAGCCAGCGGCCCAAAATCGCCTTCTGCTGATTGCCGCCGGACAGGTACATGATTTTCTGGCTGGCCGCTGGGGTCTTCACTTTCAACGACTTGATCTGCTTGTCGGCATTGCCCCGCTCCCAGTCGCCACGCAACAGGCAGCCAAGCGCGGAATGCGCCGGACGAGCGCTGATGTTGATGTTCTCGCCCACGCTGCCCAACGGGATGATGCCTTCCTTCTTGCGATCTTCCGGGCAGAGCAGCACGCCAGCGGCGATGGCATCCCGGGGTGAACGCAGTTTCAGTTCCTTGCCATGCAGCACCAGGCTGCCCTCGCTCTGGCGCTCCAGGCCACTGAGCAAACGCAGCAACTCGGTACGACCGGCGCCGACCAGCCCGAACAGGCCGAGGATCTCGCCCTTGTGCACCTGGAAACTCACCGGTTCGCGCAAACCCGGCCCCAGCAGGCCCTTCACTTGCAGCGCCACATCGCCGCGCTCCCGAGGGCGATAGTCATAGATGTCCTGGATATCGCGACCGACCATGCAGGTGACCAACTGATCGTGGGTCAGCTCGCTCATGTTTTCGAAGGTCCGGACATAACGGCCGTCCTTGAAGACCGTCACCGCGTTACAGATGCGGAACACCTCTTCCATGCGGTGGCTGACGTACAGCACCACTTTGCCCTCGTCCCGCAGGCGGGCGATGATTGCCATCAAACGGTCGATTTCCCGGGCCGACAGGCTGCTGGTCGGTTCGTCGAAGGCAATGACATGGGCGCCACGGGACAAGGCCTTGGCGATTTCTACCAGTTGGCGTTGGCCAAGGGACAGGCGA
Source organism: Pseudomonas frederiksbergensis (assembly GCF_000802155.2). Taxonomy (GTDB): domain Bacteria; phylum Pseudomonadota; class Gammaproteobacteria; order Pseudomonadales; family Pseudomonadaceae; genus Aquipseudomonas; species Aquipseudomonas frederiksbergensis_A. The sequence goes on along the minus strand of NZ_JQGJ02000017.1, from coordinate 30,323 downwards.
CCGACTTTTTCCTGCGGGTCGATTTCGTCCGCCAGGCCTTTGAGCAGCGTCAGCGCCTGCTGGCGCAGCACGCCACGATTGACCAGGCCGAAACGCGCCGGCAAATGGCCAAGGAACAGGTTTTCCGCGACGGTCATTTCCGGCACCAGATGCAGTTCCTGGTGAATCACCGCCACACCGCTGGCAATGCTGTCGGCGGTGCCTTTGAACGCCATCGTCTGTTCGCCGATCTGCAAGTCACCGCTGCTCGGAATGTAGGCGCCACCGAGAATCTTGAGCAAGGTGGACTTGCCCGCGCCGTTCTCGCCCATCAAGGCATGAACCTGCCCCGGATGCGCGACGAAACTGATATTGGCCAGCGCCTGCACGCCGGGAAAGGACTTGCCGATCCCGTTGAACCGCAAGCTGCCGCCGATGCTGTGTTGCCGTGTCGCTGTTTGCGCTTGCATAACCACCTCGAACTTACAGAGATCAAGCGACCCGATCACGCTTGTGACCGGGGCCGCTTTTGAATCAACCGACCGTCAGTTCCACAGGCCGATCTTTTCCAGCTCTTGCTTGAAGTTCTCCCGGGTGATCAGCGTCACCTCGTCCATGGCGGTGTACTTCGGCGGTTCCTTGCCGGCGGTGATCCACTCGTACATCATTTCGGCAGTCTTGTAGCCTTCGATGTGCGGGCTTGGCAGCATCGAACCGAAGAAGCCACTGTTCGGTTTCTTCAGCTCGCCGATGGCGTCGGTGCCGTTGATGCCGATACCGATCACGTTGGCTGCCTTGAACCCGGCTGCTTCGGTGGCGCGCACGCCGCCCAGCACGGTGTTGTCGTTCATGCCGCCGATGATCAGGTTTTTCGCGGCGCTTGGCAGCTTCACCAGCGCCGAGTTGGTGGAGTCCATGCTGCCGGGAACGTCGAGGGTCTTGAGCGCAGCGAACAAGATATGGTCTTCCGGCATCCCGGCTTTTTTCAGGGCATCGACCGAACCGTCGGTGCGCTTCTTGCCAGTGTCCAGTTCGTTATAGGTGTTGATCACCGCGTAAGTGTCTTTCCAATCCCAGTTGCGCTTTTTCGCTTCAGCGGCCATGGCGGCGCCTTGCTTCTGGCCGACCTCGAACGCGGCCATGCCCAGGTACGGCACGTCTTCCATGAACTTGCCTTTGGAATCGACGAAACGGTCGTCGACGGCGATCACCTTGAGGTCGTTGAGTTTGGCCTTGGCCATGATGGCCGGGCCGAGGGACACGTCCGGCGGGCAGATCACGAAACCCTTGGCACCGTTGGCGGCGAGGCTGTCGATGGCCGAGAGGGTCTTCTCGCCGTCAGGCACGGCGATCTTGATCAACTCAAAGCCTTTATCCTTGGCCGCCTTCTCCGCGAACGCCCATTCGGTCTGGAACCAAGGCTCCTCCGCCTGCTTGACCAGGAAACCGATTTTTACCGCTTCGGCCGCCAGCAAGTGGCTGCTGAGGCTGAACGCGGTCACCGCCAGGGCGGCGCGACACAGGGAACGGATCCCACGACGATGTTTCATAGCTGACTCCTTGTTTTTTTATTGAAAGCCAAACGTCCAGGGATCTGCTCCACCGTCGGTGGATTTGCGCAGGCTGGCCGGTCAAAACGTGTTACTGCACAGCATAGGTTTAAATAGTCATATCGTATGATGATTGGATTACAGGCGAAGTTTCCTACCGCAATCCAAGAATATTCAGTCGTGGTACATGACCGAACGTCCACCATCGATGGTGATGCATGAGGCATTGATAAACGGTGCTTCGTCACTGGCCAGGAACACGGCCGTCATCGCCACTTCGATCGGCTGCCCGATGCGCCGCGGCGGGTGCAGGTCCAGTGCGCGCTGGCGTTCGGCCTGGGGATCGGCGAAACCGTTCCAGTAATCGATGTTCAGTTGCGTCTCGATGTAGCCCGGCGCGATGGCATTCACGCGCACGCCCTTGGGTGCGTACTCGATGCCCAGGGCACGGGTCAGGCCCAGTAGGCCATGCTTGGCGACGGGATACGGGAAACAGCCAGGAATGATGTGGGACGAATGGGTCGACGCGATGTTGATAATGCTGCCCGCGCCCTGCTCGATCATTTGCGGCAACACGGCCTTGCAACCGTACCAGGCGCCATCCAGGTCGATGGCGAAGCAACGGCGCCAGTCCTCTTCGGTCATTTCCAGCGGATCGCGGAACACATTGACGCCAGCGCAATTCACCAGCACGTCGATGCGACCGTGCAGCTCGACAGCCCGGCGGGCCATGGCGTGCAAATCCTGCTGGTTCGAAACGTCGGCTTTGAGCGCCTGCACATCCGCGCCCTGGCCGCGCCAATGAGCGGCGACGGCTTCGACCTTGTCAGCCTGGATATCGCTGATCACCAGCCGGGCCTGTTGCGAAGCGAACGCCGCGACAATGGCCTCGCCGATGCCTTGGGCTCCGCCAGTCAACAGCACGACCTTGTTTTTCAGTCGCTCGCCCTTCACAGGTTCAGGCACGGGCGGCAAGCGAAGCGCTTCAGCCATGGACCGCGTCTCCTGCACGAAAACACGACAAAAACCGGCCATCTACCGATGGCCGGTGCAAAAGCTGTCGAGTCAACACTGATTCGCGAACGCCGCTGGGGCGGGCGGGAGAAAAACGATGCATCACTTCACCTGTGTTGTTTTTTTAAGTGTGAGTGCGTATTGCTGATGGAGCCGACTATAAACCCGACCGCCAAATAATCTCAATATATATATTTACATCCCATATTATGGGATCTATCCCGCAAACCGCGTGCAAGCCATACCCGGTACATCGACGCGCATGGACAGCACCGCACCGTCCAGCGGATGGCCCAGTGGGCTCGCCGCGCTGGTGATGTAGAGCGTCTTCAGGTCTTCGCCACCGAACACACAACTGGTCGGGCGACTGACCGGTAGTTCGATCACCCGATCGACCTGCCCGTCCGGGGTCAGGCGCAACAGGCAACTGCCGTCCCAGCGCGCGTTCCAGATATAGCCCCGTGCATCCATCGCCGAACCATCCGGTCCGCCACGGGAATGGGGTCCGAACCAGACTTCAGCGGGCGCCAGTTTTCCATCGGGGTAGATAAAATGCCGATACAGCGTTCCGTCCAGGCTTTCGCCAAAATAGACCGTCGTGCCATCGGGGCTCCACAACAACGTATTGGGAATGCCCAGGCCACGCAGCAACGGCATCACGCGACCGTCGCCGCCGACACGGAACAGCCCGCCGGAGCGTCGCTCGATGGGCAAGTCTTCGCCATCCTCACCGATGTTGTTCTGCATGGTGCCCAGCCAGAGTTGGCCCAAGGCATCGCAGCGGGCTTCGTTGGCGCGATTGCCTGGCTGGGGGTCCGCCATGCACAGCAACTTCAGACGCGGTTCCAGGCCTGGCGAATCCAGGTCCAACCGGTAGACGCCACTGCTCAGCGTCACCAGGGCATCGCCGCTCTGGGTCGGAATGAACGCGGAGATGTGTTCTGGCATCTGCCATATCTGCACATTCTTGCCGATCAGCCGCAGGGCTTGCTTGCCGGCGATATCGACCCAATACAGTGCCTGGGTCGGCTCATCCCAGAAAGGCCCCTCGCCGAGCTTTGCCCGATGCTCCGTCACCGCCGTCCACTTCATCAAAACCTCCTGTTCCCGGCTTTGCCGGCGTTGTCTGTTCGACCGGCCATTACATCGGGGTAAAAACGCTTGATGGCCAGGTCTGCGTTATCGATCAGCGTCATGCAGGCCCAGACGCCTCGCGTCGCGTCCCGGGCCGCGATGGCTTCGGCGATATCCTTGTGGATCGGCAAGGTGCGACGCAATTCGTCAGGGTCGGCGGCGGACACCTCGAACGAAACCGCCAGCAACGCGCCGAGGGCCGGGACCATTTGTTCGATGAATTGATTATGGCTGGCCGCGAGGATGCATTCGTGAAAGAACTGGTCGGCGCGGTTGTAATCCGCACCGCTGTCCACCGCCCGCTCCAGCGCATGATAGGCCAGGCGGATCGCCTGCACCTGGTCTGCCGTCGCCCGTTCACATGCCCAGCGCACCGCCATGGGCTCGATGGTACGGCGCAGGTCCAGCAAATCGTCGACGAAATTCTCCGGCAACCCGCTGCGTGACAGCCAGCCCACGACTTGTGGATCAAAGAGGTTCCAGCGGCGCACCGGCAGTACCCGCGTACCGACCTTCGGCCCGACTTCCAGCATGCCTTTGGCGACCAAGGTCTTGATGGCTTCGCGAATGACCGTGCGGCTGACACCCAGTTGCTCGCCCAAGTCTGCTTCGACCTTGATGGTTTGCCCAGGCTTGACCTGGCCGGCGGCGATCCAGCCCCCGAGCCAATCGACGGTCGATGCGTGAAAACTGCTGGACATGGATACCCCGTGGGCGTTTTTTTGTTAGGCGCCCACGCTAATCATCATATGATTGGGTGTCAATTTGAATTTTTGCATTCTCACCTGTGGGGCGAGCTTGCTTGCGATAGCGGCGCCTCGGTGCCCAGAGGGTCAGGGCTCAAGGCCGATGGGGAAAAACTCGCCGCCACTCCAGACGCCCAGCCATCGTTGCCCATCGATCTCGCGGCTCACGGCCAGCTCCACCAGTTGATAGAAGACATTGCGATGGATCAGCGCTTCGAGATTGCTGCGCACATGAACATAGGGTGCCGGTTCCTGGGTCTGCAGATCGATCATCACCCGCATTGGATGTTCGGGGCCGGCCTCGGTGGTTTCATCGACATTGGTGGTGAAGCGCAACAACTGCCCTTCGCCGTTCCCTTCGACCTCCAGGGTCACGGCCACAAACGGCGCGTCATCGACCTTGATGCCGACTTTTTCCACAGGGGTAATCAGGAAGTAATCATTGCCGTCGCGGCGAATGATGGTGGAGAACAGCTTGACCATCGGCTTGCGTCCGATGGGCGTCCCCAGGTAATACCAAGTGCCATCGCGGGCGATGCGCATGTCGATGTCGCCGCAGAAGTCAGGGTTCCACAAGTGGACCGGCGGCAGGCCTTTGCTCTTGGGGATCTGCCCCAGCAGGTCATTGGCTTTTTGCGGTCCGCTCATGGTGCCTCCTTCTATTTATTCGTTGCTCATTCCCAACAAGCTGCGGGCATACTCACGCAACGGCGCGGCAATGAGATCCTGTGGCTGCTTGTCGTGCAACGTCAGCAAACCGCCACGGCTCTTGATGCGTGCAGTATCAATCAAATACTGGGTGCTGGTCTCGATCAACATGATTTGAATCACACTGGTGTCGACACCCAGGCGGTCCACCGCCTCTTCATCCAACCATTCGTCGGTGTTGCCGATGCGGTTGTCCGCCTTGGCGAAGCGGGTGTAAAGCAGGTAATGGGCACCAGCGGCCCGCGCCTCGCCCATGGCTTGGTCGAGGCCTTCGGGGACCCGGGCGCGACGAACCATGGGGAAATATTCGATGAAACCATTGAAGGCTTCTTCAGCCACGACATTGGGCCGCGGATAGGCGCTGCCTGGCGGAGCGAAAGCTCCTTGGGCAATGTAGATGAAGGAATCCGGCTGAATGCGCAGGTTGTTCACACGGCGGCTGTCGCTATGGTCCAGCAGGCCGGCATCGCTCATGTGATAACGAACGCCCTCCCCCATATCGCTGACATTCATGCAGCCACCAAGCGTCAAAACGGTCAGCAGCAAAAACAGGCTACGCATCCTATCCTCCAAAAACCGGTGACGGAAAACCGGCGAATGGCCATTGGATGCAGCTTTTGCGCCAGTCCTTGGGCTGATTGGATTTTCAGCTTGGAAAGCCCACTTAACCGCCAATGATCTTCATGATGGTTGCGCCACCGGAGAACGCCACTTCTTGCTTGTCGCCCAGCGCCTTGACCAACAGGCGCTGGAGCGCCGGCAGCGCCTGGTGACGGGGCTTGTCCAGCAGATCGCCGACGTAATGACGGTTGCTCGACGACAGACAGCCGTGCAGCCAACCGGTGGAAGACAAGCGCAGCCGCGAACAGGTCCGGCAAAACGGCACGCTTTCGTTGGCGATCACGCCGAAGTGCCCCAGCCCGGGAATTTCGTAGCGCACCGCCGTGGCATCGACGGGCGCATCGGCTTGCAGATATTCGTACTGGTCGCCAATCAGGGCCAGCAGTTGCTGGAGGCTGACGAACTGCTGGAGAAACGCATTGGAGTCCTTGGCCAGGTGGCCCATGCGCATCAACTCGATGAAGCGCAACTCGTAGCCACGCTCAAGGCAGTACTCGAGCAACGGCATGACCTGATCGAGGTTCTGCCCGCGCAGCGGCACCATGTTGACCTTGATCTTCATGCCCGCCGCCCCGGCCTGCTCCATGCCATCAAGCACCGTCGCCAGGTCGCCTCCACGGGCGATGCTGCGAAAGGCGATGGGGTCGAGGGTGTCGAGGGAAACGTTGATGCGGCGGATACCGGCGTTTACCAGCAAGGGCAGCTTCTTGGCCAGCAATTGTCCATTGGTGGTCAGGCTGATGTCCTCGAGGCCCATCTGCCCTACCGCCGTCATGAAACGCTCGAGCTTGGGGCTGACCAGCGGCTCACCACCGGTGATGCGCAACCGCTCGATTCCGGCCGCTTCGATCAGGTAGGCCACGCCACGTGCCATGGCCTCAGCCGACAGTTCATCCTGCGCAGCCACCAGCCGCTTGCCATCAGGCACGCAGTAGGTACAAGCGTAATTGCAGGCTGAGGTCAGACTGATCCGCAAATTGCGAAAACGCCTGCCTTGACGGTCAACGATCATGGATCACTCCGGCGAAAGAAAAATCGAGCCCGTAAAAATTGACCTAGAAATCAGGTTTTCGCAAGACCCAAGCCTGAGTATATTCCTGGGGCACTGCGCCACGTAAGCGGACATGGCGCAATCAAGCAGCTGAATGCCTCAACTGCTCGGGGTATCGGTATCGCGCTTGCGCTTGTTGCCCATGCGCACCCCGATATCCATCAGGAACTGGAAGAAGCCTTCCTGGTCTTCCAGCACATTGCTCCAGAACGGCGAGTGGTACAGCGCCACGGCGCCGTGCACCAGTGCCCAGGCAGCGCAATAGTGGAAATAAGGGGGAACGTCTTCGAGCTTGCCTTCGCTGATCCGGCCCTTGATCAACAGGGTCAGGCGATCGAAGTTCGAGGCACGGATCTTGTGCAGCTCCTCGACCATCTCCGGTACCTGGTTGCCCTTGACCACCTTCTCTTCGAGGCGGTCGAACAAGCGGTAACGCTGCGGGTCGCGCATGCGGAACTCGAAGTACGCCCGGGACAGGGCCTCCTTGTCCTTATCGACATCGGCCGAATGCAACAGCTCGTTCAGATCCCGCTCGTAATCGAGCATCAGCCGCAGATAGATCTCGGCCTTGGATTTGAAATGCTTGTAGATCGTGCCTTTGCCGATACCCACGGCATCCGCAATCATCTCGACGGTGACGCTGTCTTCACCCTGATCGAGGAACAACTTGAGCGCGGTGTCGAGGATTTCCTGCTCGCGGCGACGAAACTCGCGGACCTTACGGGGTTCTTTATGCATAAGAAAAAGGTCTGAAGGGTCAAAATTCGAAGCCCGGTATTATGCCTAAATTACGCAAAAATGCACGGATCATCCGCGCAGGGCCATAGTTCTTCAGAAAACCGTGCGCCCCCCACTTCTGCGCTTAACCCCAGCGAGCCGCCCGGGCAGGCTTTGCTGGCAGTGAGAACTTATCCGAAGCGAAACTATTCCAAATCTGTTTAAAAACCACCCTGGTCAAACTGGACGCGTTGCCATAGTGATCAATACTTGAACTGTCGGCGCGACATCTCCCCCAAGTGGCGCGCTGATAAAGGTACCAACGGACCGCGTGCCTTTGTTTTACTCCTAATGGTCTTAACCCGGATTCCCCCCCCAGAACCCGGGTTTTTTTTGCCCCGGTTTCAGGCCCTTGCGCAACGGACCCGAGCCAACGGGAATAGCCGCTTGAAGTTCTCCGTGGTCTGCTCCGCGAACCGGTCATAGGATTGCCCGCGCAGCATCGCCAGGTACTCCGCGACCTCCCGTACATACTGCGGAAGGTTTGGCTTGCCGCGATAGGGAATGGGCGCTAGGTAAGGCGAGTCCGTTTCCACCAACAAACGATCGGCCGGCACCTTGCTCGCGACGTCACGCAGGGCGTCGGCGTTGCGGAATGTGACGATGCCCGACAGGGAAATGTAATAACCCATGTCCAGGGCCGCCTTGGCCATGTCCCAATCCTCGGTAAAACAATGCAATACGCCGGCGTGGGGCAGCGCCGCGTCTCGCAACATTGCCAAGGTGTCGGCCCGGGCGCCACGGGTGTGGATAATCACTGGCTTGCCGGTCTGCCTCGAAGCCTCCAGGTGCAAGCGGAACGACGCTTGCTGGACCTCGGCAGCCTCCGGCTCGTAGTGATAGTCCAGGCCGGTTTCGCCGATGGCCACCACGCGCGGGTGGTCAAGCTCCTGCAACAGCCAATCCAGGGCGGGCGTGGCGTCGGGTTGCACATCCAGCGGGTGGATGCCCACCGAACAATCGACATCTTCATAGCGTTCGGCCAGGCGTTTGACGTCGGCGGCGTTGTCAGCGCTGACGCCGATGCAGAGGAAATGCCCTACTCCCCGCTGGCGGGCGGCATCCAGGGCGGCGTCAAGGGAGCCACCATGGGCGGCAAGGTCAAGGCGATCGAGGTGGCAATGAGAATCTACGAGCATAAAGGGCCAGGCTACATCGTATGGGTGGGACGGTCGGACTTGAGGGCTCCGGCCAAGTGGGTTTCGATCTGGTTGCGGGCCGAGTTGTCACCTTCGTTGAACTGCACGCCAACGCCGGCAGCCCGGTTGCCTTGGGCGCCTTTGGGGGTCATCCAGATCACCTTGCCAGCGACCGGGATCTTTTCCGGCTCGTCCATCAGGCTCAACAGCATGAACACCTCGTCGCCCAGACGATAATTCTTGTTGGTGGGAATGAACAGGCCGCCGTTCTTGATAAATGGCATGTAGGCCGCGTAGAGCACCGACTTGTCCTTGATGGTCAGGGACAGGATGCCGTTGCGTGGCCCGGGACTGACAGGTTCGTTCATGCTGATCTCCGCTGCGATTGAGCTCAGTCTAGGTCGTGCCTGTCAGTTTCGACCAGGCAAACTCGCCCATTGCACCAACAACGCCTCGAGCAACAACACGCGATTGAGGTTCGCCTTGCTCAGCACCTTCTGACGTTGGGCAAGGATCCAGTCCTGAATGTTCAAGATTTTGTCCTGGCTACTTTTTTGCGCCAGGTACTGGATCACTTTGCGCATGTCGGCCAAGCCGAGGCCGGCTTCGTCCTCGGTGAGCTGATAACGCAGGATCAGGCTCGACCAATCGCAGAACCAGTCAAACAGGAGCAACAGGGGAATGGTGTTCCAGCCTTCGGCCAATTGCGTCGGCGATTGTTGCTGCTTGAGCAGCTTCTTCACCCCGTCCACCACCAGCGCGCGCTGCTCGCGTACACCTTGGGCCTGGAGGCTGACGGCCGCCAACGGCGAGCCGGCGGCCAGGGTCAGCAGTTCGCCACGCTCTTCATCGGTGCTGTCAGGCAAGGCCTGGGCCAGCCACTGCAAGCTCATTGCCTCGCTGGGCAACGGGCAGGCCTGCTGCACGCAACGGCTCTTGATGGTTGGCAGCAAACGGCTCGGCTGGTGACTGACCAGCAACAGCACGGTATCGCCGGAAGGCTCTTCGAGGCTCTTGAGCAAGGCGTTGGCGGCGTTGATGTTCATCGATTCCACCGGCTCGATCAGTACAACCTTGCGCCCCCCCATCTGCGAGGTCTGGACCACGAAGCTGACCAAGTCACGGACCTGGTCGACCTTGATCGCTTTGTCGGCTTCTTCAGGCTCCAGTATGTAGTTGTCCGGATGACTGCCAGCCTTGAGCAGCAGGCAAGACTTGCACTCACCGCAGGCATTCGCAGCCGTCGGGGCCAGGCATAGCAGGCTCGCCATCAGGCGTTCGGCCAAGGCCCGCTTGCCGATACCAGCCGGGCCGTGCAGCAGGTACGCATGGGCGTGCTGCGTGCGGCCGGCCAGTTGCTGCCAGAGGCCGTCCTGCCAGGGATAGGCTTCAGCCACGGGCAAGCTCCAGCAAACGCGGCAACACTGTATCCAGCGATTGCTGGACCTGGGTCAATGGCTGCGCGGCATCGATCAACAGGTAACGCGTCGGATCAGCCTTGGCGCGCTCGAGGAAAGCGTTGCGCACGGCATTGAAGAAGGTCGCCCCCTCCAGCTCGAAGCGATCAAGCCTGCCACGCGCGCTGGCACGAGCCAGACCTACTTCCACCGGCAGATCGAAAACCAGGGTCAGGTCCGGCCTCAGGCCACCCTGGACAAAGGTTTCCAGCGCAGCGATACGCTCGACGGACAAGCCTCGGCCAGCGCCCTGGTAGGCGTAGGTCGAATCGGTGAAGCGGTCACAAAGCACCACGGCGCCCCTGGCCAACGCCGGACGAATCACTTCGGCCAGGTGCTGCGCCCTGGCGGCGAACACCAGCAACAGCTCGGTGTCGGGGTTCATGACTTCTTCGATGGGCGCCAGCAACACCTCGCGAATCCGCTCGGCCAGGGGCGTACCGCCTGGCTCGCGGGTCAGTACCACCTCGATGCCGGCGCTCCGAAGGCGTTCAGCCAGGTATTCGCGGTTGGTGCTCTTGCCGGCGCCTTCCGGGCCTTCCAGCGTGATAAACAAACCAGTCACGGGCGATCCTTAGTCAAAGTCATTGCGGGTCCGGCGGCTCGCTGGCATCCGGTTCGGGGGCCGGGTCCTGGGGTGGCACCTGGGGCACGGCCTCCGGCGCGGTATCAGGGGAGGCGGCGGGAATCGGTGCCGAATCCTCCGGCGTGGCCGGGGCCGGGCTGGAGCGGTAGTCGGCGCGGCGCTTGAGCTGGTATTCGCGCACCGCGTTGTTATGCGTCTCCAGATCATCGGAAAACACATGGCTGCCGTCGCCACGCGCGACGAAGTAAAGGCTATTGCCGTCGGCCGGGTTCAATGCAGCGTGAATCGCCTCGCGCCCGACCATCGCGATCGGCGTTGGCGGCAGGCCCGGTATCAGGTAGGTGTTGTAGGGATTAGGCTCTTTCAGATGGGCACGGGTGAGCTTGCCGGTGTAGCGCTCGCCCAGGCCATAGATCACGGTAGGATCGGTCTGCAGCAGCATGCCCAGGCGCAGGCGCCGTACGAACACGCCGGCAATCTCGCCCCGCTCGCGGGGAACACCGGTCTCCTTTTCAATCAGCGAAGCCATGATCAGCGCCTGATACGGCTGGTTATACGGGACGTCGGCAGCACGTTGGGCCCATTCCTTGGCAAGCACATCGTCCAGCCGATCGTAGGCTTTTCTCAACAGATCGGCATCCGTCGTACCCCGTACGAAACGGTAGGTATCCGGGAAGAAGCGCCCCTCCGGAAACACCCCGGAATGGCCTAGACGATCCATGACCTGGCTGTCGCTCAGGCCTGTGAGCGTCTGCTGGAGTTTTTCATCCTTGGCCAACGCCGCGCGAACCTGACGGAAGTTCCAGCCCTCCACCAACGTCACGCTGTACTGCACCACTTCACCGCGTTTCCAGACGCCAATCAGCTCCTCCATCGTCATCCCCGGCACCATCCGGTACTCCCCGGTGTGCAGCGGCTGGCCAGCAAGATTGAAGCGCCAGTAGACCCGCAGCCAGAACGCATCCCGGATCAGCCCGTCGGCTTCGAGGCGATTGAGGGTTCCGGTCGGGGTGGTCCCGTTGGGCACGTCCAGCAACTCTTCCTGGGTGATGTTCAGCGGCTGTTGCAGCGCCGAATGAATCTTCCAGGCCGAAGCGCCCATCAACAGCCCTGCCAGAACCAGTCCGGTCTCCAGCAGCAGCAAGAATTTACGTCTCACGAATCAAGCATCCAATAGCGTACGGGCAAGGGTCTGCAGTTTACGGGTGAGTGGGCCAACCGACCAGCGTGCCGAACCGTATCCGAGTACCGGCCACACGCCATATACGCTGTTGCAGACAAAGACCTCATCAGCCTGGTGCAGCTGTTCGAGGCTGATATCGGTGATTTGCGTGGCAATGCCTTGGGACTTGGCTTGAAACAATAATTCGGCGCGCATCACACCGGCTACGCCACAACGGCTCAGGTCCGCTGTCAACAGAACTCCGTCATGCACCAGGAACAGATTGCTGAATACGCCTTCGATCACCCGTCCCGACGTGTCCAGCATTAATCCTTCGGCATACTCGATGCCGCTCCATTCGGCGCGGGCCAATACTTGCTCCAGGCGATTGAGGTGCTTGAGACCGGCGAGCAAGGGCTGCTCGGACAAACGCACCGTGCAGGGAAACAGGCGGACACCTTGTTCGGCATGAATGGCGGGGTAAGCGGCCGGCGGGCTTCCTTGCAGGATACGCCTGGCCGGGGTCGAGGGATCGGCGGCATAACCGCGCAGGCTGTCGCCACGGGTCACGATCAGCTTCAATACGCCATTGCCCAGGTTCTGGGCATAGGCAATCAGCTCAGCGCTCAGCACGCGCATATCGACGTTGAACGCCAGCCGCCGACATCCGGCTTCCAGGCGTTGCAGGTGACGCTCCAGCAGCACAGGGGTGCCGCCGTGCACGGCGATGGTCTCGAACAACCCATCGCCATAAGCCAGGCCGCGATCTTTCAGCGACAGGACGTCGGCCGGCTGACCGTCGACCCAGCTTTCCATCAGCCGGCGAACCGGCGGAACACCAGCGAGCCGTTGGTGCCGCCAAAGCCGAACGAGTTGGACAACACCACATCGATGTCCATGCTGCGGGCCGTATGCGGCACGAAGTCCAGGTCGCAGCCTTCGTCCGGCTCATCGAGGTTGATGGTCGGCGGCGCTGTCTGACTGTTGATCGCCAGTACGCTGAAAATGGCTTCCACCGCCCCTGCCGCACCCAACAGGTGACCGGTCATGGACTTGGTAGAGCTGACTGCCAGTTTATAGGCGTGCTCGCCGAACACCGTCTTGATCGCCTGGGCTTCAGCCAGGTCACCCGCCGGAGTCGAAGTGCCGTGGGCGTTGATGTACTGCACCTGCTCGCCGTTGAGCTTCGCGTCACGCAAGGCGTTGGCGATGCAACGTGCCGCACCGGCGCCATCGGCCGGTGGCGACGTCATGTGGTACGCGTCGCCGCTGGTGCCGAAGCCGATCAGTTCAGCGTAAATGGTCGCGCCGCGTGCCTTGGCGTGTTCCAGCTCTTCGAGCACCAGCGCACCGGCGCCGTCGGACAGGACGAAACCGTCGCGGCCCTTGTCCCACGGCCGGCTGGCCCGCGCTGGCTCATCGTTGCGGGTCGACAGCGCACGAGACGCGCCGAAACCGCCCATGCCGAGGCCGCAAGCGGCCATTTCGGCGCCACCGGCAATCATCACGTCGGCTTCGTCGTACATGATGTTGCGCGCGGCCATGCCGATGCAGTGGGTGCCGGTGGTGCACGCCGTGGCGATGGCGTAGTTGGGGCCCTGTGCACCCAGGTGGATGGACAGGAAACCGGAAATCATATTGATGATCGAGCCCGGCACAAAGAACGGAGAAATCCGTCGCGGTCCCGAATCATGCAGCGTGCGGCTGGTTTCTTCGATATTGGTCAAGCCGCCAATACCCGACCCCATGGCCACGCCGATGCGCTCACGGTTGGCGTCGGTGACTTCCAGCCCGGCATTGCGCACCGCCTGGAATCCGGCTGCCAAGCCGTATTGGATGAACAGGTCAAGCTTGCGAGCTTCCTTGACCGACAGGTATTCCTCGACATTGAAGCCCTTTACCGAGCCGCCAAAACGGGTGGAATAGGCAGAAAGGTCGGTGTGTTCGATCAGACCAATGCCACTACGGCCAGCCAGAATGCCCTGCCAGCTGCTCGGCACATCCGTGCCCAGTGGCGACAACATACCCATACCGGTGACTACGACGCGTCTACGCGACACAGCACTCTCCTTTTTCAAATGACGACTTTGCATCAGGCCTAAAGAAAAAACCGCACGCCGTGATGGCAGTGCGGTTTTTCCATGACAGCTAGCGACGACTAAAAACGATTACGCCTGGTGGCTGGTAACGTAGTCGATAGCAGCTTGTACAGTAGTGATCTTTTCAGCTTCTTCGTCAGGAATCTCGGTTTCGAATTCCTCTTCCAGAGCCATCACCAGCTCAACGGTGTCAAGGGAGTCGGCACCCAGGTCTTCGACGAAGGAAGCGGTGTTCACAACTTCTTCTTCTTTAACGCCCAGTTGCTCGGCAACGATTTTCTTGACGCGCTCTTCGATGGTGCTCATACCTTGTTTTCACTCCTAATGGACAAATTCAGGCAGCTGGCCGGTGGGTAAGTGTATAGAAAGACTTTTCGGTTTTTCAACCGAAAGCTTCACTCCTCGAACCCTGGGGCCCGCCGCCTATAAATAGATTGCAGCTTTATAACGGATTTTAGACAGCTCGTATGACATTTTTTTGAAGCAATCCGTCACATTTAACTCATGTACATCCCGCCGTTCACCGGGATTGTAGCCCCAGTGACGTATGCCGCACCGTCCGACGCAAGAAAAGCGACCACGGACGCGATTTCTTGAGCTTGCCCCAGACGACCCAGCGGAATCTGGGTCAACAAGGCTTCACGCTGTGCTTCCGGCAGTTCACGGGTCATGTCGGTGTCGATGAAACCCGGTGCAACCGAGTTCACCGTAATCGAGCGCGAACCGACTTCTCGTGCCAGGGCACGGCTGAAACCTTCCAGACCGGCTTTTGCCGCAGCATAGTTTACTTGGCCTGCGTTGCCCATGGCACCCACAACCGAGCCGATACTGATAATTCGGCCCCAACGAGCCTTGGTCATGCCGCGCAGGACGCCTTTTGAGAGCCGGTACAGGCTGTTCAGGTTGGTGTCGACAACGTCGAACCACTCCTCATCTTTCATGCGCATCATCAGGTTATCGCGGGTGATACCGGCATTATTGACCAGGATCGCCGGCGCACCGAACTGCTCCTGGATACTCGCCAACACCGCCGAAACAGACTCGTCGCTGGTCACGTTGAGTTCAAGACCGGTGCCCTGGATGCCGTTTTCCTTCAAGGTCGCGGCGATACGCTCGGCGCCCGAAGCGGAAGTCGCGGTGCCGATGACAATGGCGCCTTGACGACCCAATTCCAGGGCAATGGCCTGGCCGATGCCGCGGCTTGCACCGGTCACCAGTGCAACTTTACCTTGCAGACTCATGCAAGCTTCTCCTGTTCAGGCTTGCGCTGCGCGAGCGGCAGCGAAAGCGTCTGGGGTGTTGAGATTGGAAGTGGACACGCCTTCGGCGCAGCGCTTGTTCAGGCCTGCCAGCACCTTGCCAGGACCGCATTCGACCAGCTCGGTCGCGCCCTTGGCTGCCAGCGCCTGCACCGATTCAACCCAACGAACCGGCTTGTAGAGCTGCTCCAGCAGGTCGCGCTTGAGGGTCTCCAGGTCCGCTGCCACGTTGGCGCTGACGTTCTGCACCACGGGAATCTGTGGAGCCTGCCAGTCGATGGCTGCGATCGATTCGGCAAAGCGCTCCGCAGCCGGACGCATCAGTTCACAGTGCGACGGCACGCTGACCGGCAGCGGCATGGCGCGCTTGGCACCACGGGCCTTGCAGCCTTCGATGGCACGCTCGACGGCGGCCTTGGCACCGGCGATAACCACCTGGCCCGGGGAGTTGAAGTTCACCGCGCTGACCACATCGCCTTGTGCCGCTTCGGCACAGGCGGCCAGCACGTCGGCGTCATCCAGGCCGAGGATCGCGGCCATGCCGCCCTGCCCGGCCGGAACGGCTTCTTGCATCAATTGGCCACGACGCTCCACCAACTTCACCGCGTCACCCAGGCTCAGGCTGCCGGCAGCGACCAGGGCGCTGTATTCGCCCAGGCTATGACCGGCAACGAATGCCGGGCGCGCACCGCCTTCAGCCAACCACAGGCGCCACAGCGCAACGGAGGCGGTCAGGATGGCCGGCTGGGTTTTATCGGTTTGATTGAGTTGCTCTTCCGGCCCTTGCTGGGTCAGCGCCCACAAGTCGTAGCCGAGTGTATCGGATGCTTCTTTGAATGTTTCCAGGATCAGCGGGTATTGCGCGCCCAGCTCGGCCAGCATGCCGAGGGACTGCGAGCCCTGTCCAGGAAAGACGAATGCGAGGGAAGCAGACATGAAAACAAAGCCCCTAATGATCTTGTCGTCAAAAATTGACGCCCCTGGGGGCGCTAGGAAACTGACAGTTGGATGGCGGCTTGAACCGACCGGTCACATTTAAGCATTGTCGGACGAAAACGCCTAAGTTAACAAATCTTCGAGGCGCCCATGAAGGCGTTCCGGCAGGTTCTCCTGGATCTCGATCACAGCCCGGTTGATGGCGCTTTGAAACCCCTGCACCCCTGCCGAACCATGACTCTTGATCACGATCCCCTGCAACCCGAGGAAACTCGCGCCATTGTGTCGAGCGGGCGCAAGGTCCGCCTGCAAGCGACGCATCAACGGCAGCGCCAGGGCGCCCACCACCCGTGAGGCCAGGCTCTGCTTGAACAACGTCTCGATACGCTGGCCAATCATGGTCGCAAGGCCCTCGCTGGACTTGAGCAAGATATTGCCAACGAAGCCATCACAGACCACCACATCGGCCTCACCACGGTACAAACCATCGCCTTCGACGAATCCGATGTAATTGATGCCCCGGGCATTTTGCAACAACGTCGCGGCCAGCTTGACCTGCTGGTTTCCCTTGATGTCTTCGGTGCCTATGTTGAGCAGCGCTACGCGAGGTCGCGCTATGCCCAGGGTTTGCGCTGCGACCGAGCCCATCACGGCGAATTGCAACAGGTGTTCGGCGCTGCAATCGACGTTGGCGCCCAGGTCAAGCAACTGGCAGAACCCGCGCTGGGTCGGAATCGCCGCCACCATCGCCGGACGATCGATCCCGGGCAGGGTCTTGAGCACATAGCGCGACAGCGCCATCAGCGCCCCGGTGTTGCCCGCACTGACACACGCCTGGACCTTGCCATCGCGCAACAGCTCAAGGGCCACCCGCATCGATGCGTCGGGCTTGCCACGCAGCGCCTGGGCCGGCTTTTCGTCCATCGCGATAACCTCGGACGCCGGCACGATCGACAGGCGCGCGCGATCCACAGCCGATTGGCCGCTGAGCATTTCTTCTAGAAGGGAGGGTTGACCGACGAGGGTCAGGTGCAGCGAGGGCGTGGCATTCAGGCAAGCAAGGCTGGCCTGGACAATGCTGCGGGGACCGAAGTCCCCGCCCATTGCGTCAATCGCGATGACTTGAGCGGACAAGTGATTACTCGTCGGCGCCCTTGTCGATCACTTTACGGCCACGGTATACGCCTTCTGGCGATACGTGGTGACGCAGGTGAACTTCACCGGTGGTTTTTTCTACAGACAGGGTGCTAGCCTCGAGAGCGTCGTGCGAACGGCGCATGTCACGGGCAGAGCGGGATTTTTTGTTCTGCTGAACAGCCATAATTGATTAACTCCTAAACGTTTGGGTCACGCTTTAACTGCGCCAATACACTGAACGGGTTGGACCGCGTTACCTCGTCCTCGCTCGGTTCGGGCTCATCTGCTCCCGCCGGCTGCTGGCATTCTTCCGGATGATGAGCAGGCACAATGGGCAAGGCGAGCAGAAGCTCCTCCTCGATCAGTGACTGCAGATCCAAAGGATCTTCGCCCAGTTCCAGCACGTCATAACCTTTCGGCAACGACTGGGTATTCGCACCCTCCTTCACCACGGCGTAACTGCATTCGCTGTGGATCGGCAGGGTGACCAGCTCAAGACAACGCTGGCAAACCATTTTGACTTCAGTGTCGATAAAGCTGTGGATCACCACAGATTTACGTTCATCTCGTTCAAAAACGAATTTGGCCTGGACCGTACCGACATCGTCGGAAAGCGGGTCGCAGAGTCTCTTCAAATCGGCCAGCAGCAGTTCACCTTGGAGGGTGGTGCCACGGTCAGCCAATTTGCGCGGGTCAACGTGAGGTGGAATCGGGTCATTCAACATAGGCGCAGCATTATAGGGATGCACCGGGCCATGTCAAAGGAAATTCAGCCCTGTCCGTCACTTGCGTGCCTGGCTAGAATCTTCTCCTGCCCATCGGAGATAGCCATGCTGCCTTTATTACTAGCCTCAAGCTCGGTTTACCGCCGGGAACTGCTCGCCCGCCTGGGACTACCATTCGTCTGCAGCTCGCCGGACATCGACGAAAGCCGTCACCCCGACGAAGCCGCGGTCGAGCTGGTAAAGCGCCTGGCCCGGGAAAAGGCCCAGGCACTGGCCGACAGCCATCCAGGCCATCTGATCATCGGCTCGGATCAGGTCGCCGTGCTCGGCGAACGCATCCTGGGCAAGCCCCACACCTTCGAAAACGCCCATGAGCAACTGATGGCCGCCAGTGGCGCCAGAGTGACCTTCCTGACCGGCCTGGCCTTGCTTAACAGCCAGACCGGCAAATGCCAGGTCGATTGCGTACCGTTCACTGTGAACATGCGGGCGTTGGATGAGGCTCGCGTGGAGCGTTATCTGCGCACCGAGCAACCGTACGACTGCGCTGGCAGTTTCAAGGCCGAAGGCCTGGGCGTAAGCCTGTTCCAGAGCACCGAAGGCCCTGACGCGACGAGCCTGATCGGCCTGCCGCTGATTCGCCTTGTGGATATGTTGCTGGAAGAAGGTGTTCAGATCCCCTGAATCGAACACCAGCCGTGGCGAGGAAGCGCGTCATGCTCGAATCAGCGCAACGCCGGCCCCTGGAAGCCCATCCACATCGCCAGGTGCTCGGCAATGCTCGCCCCCAGCTTCTTCGAGAACCGGTCAAACGGCGACTCTTCGATGGTGAAATCCACCAGGTCCTTCTGACCAATTACATCCCGCGCCACGGAGCTCGCACTGCCCAGGCCATCGATCAAGCCCAGGGGCAAAGCCTGCTCGCCAGACCAGACCAGCCCGGAAAACAGCTCCGGATGCTCCTTATCCTTCAAGCGCTCGCCCCGCCCTTTCTTGACACTGGCGATGAATTGCTTGTGGGTGGTGTCCAGCACGCCTTGCCAGAACGCGGTTTCCTCAGGCTTTTGCGGCTGGAACGGATCAAGAAACGATTTGTGCTCGCCCGAGGTGTAGACCCGACGCTCAACACCCAGCTTTTCCATGGTTCCGACAAAACCGTAACCGGCAGCCGTCACGCCAATGGAGCCGACCAGGCTGGCCTTGTCGGCGTAGATCTGATCCGCCGCGCTGGCAATGTAATAGGCACCGGAAGCGCCGAGATCAGCGATCACCGCATAGACCTTTTTATCCGGGTGCAACCCGCGCAACCGGACGATCTCGTCATAGACGTAACCCGACTGCACCGGACTGCCGCCTGGGCTGTTGATGCGCAGCACCACACCCTTGGCCTTCGGATCCTCGAACGCCGCCCGCAGGCTGCCGACGATGTTGTCCGCGCTGGCAGGCTCCTTGTCGGCGATCATGCCTTCAATGTCGATCAGAGCAGTGTAGGCCGAACCGCTCACGGCACCTTTCTCTAGGCTCATCAGCGGCGTGAACAGCATCAACGCGGCAAAAAGATAGGTGAACGTCAGCAGCTTGAAGAAAATCCCCCAGCGACGGGAACGACGCTGCTCCTGGACACTGGCCAGCAGCGTTTTCTCCAGCAGTTTCCAGCTTTTTTCGTCACCGCTCTCGGCGCTCGCCTTGGCCGGCGCCTTCCATTCGTCCGTCATGCATGCATCTCCAACAAAACTTAATCGGCACGCCGGCTCAACCAGGCGTGCAACTCAGGAAAATGGTCAATCGCCAGGCACGGCTCGAAGGCCTTCAGCGCCTCGATTGTCTGCGCGCCGTAACTGACGGCCACCGAACCCATGCCTGCATTACGGGCCATTTGCAGGTCGAACGACGAATCCCCCACCATCAGCGCCTGTCCAGGCTGCATGTCGCAATGAGCCAGGATCTGCTCAAGCATCAGAGGATGGGGCTTGCTCGCGGTTTCATCCGCGGCACGGGTTATATCGAAATAGTCGTCCCAACCATGGGCATTGAGCACCCGATCCAATCCTCGCCGCGCCTTGCCGGTCGCCACCGCCAGCCGATAACCCTCGCTCCGCAGGGCCTGGAGGGTATCGACCACACCGTCGAACAACGGGGATGGCTCGGCCTCCAGCGCGATGTAATGATCAGCGTAATGCTGGCGAAAAACGATCAGCTCATCATCGTCGATTTCCGGGTACAGGCTGCGAATAGCTTCCGGCAACCCCAGCCCGATGATCCCCTTCACCGCCCAGTCGTCACGCTGGGGAAAACCCGTACGGTCCGACGCAACGTGCATCGCCTCCACGATCCGACCGATAGAGTTCGCCAGGGTGCCGTCCCAATCGAATATGAGCAGCTTGTAATCAGGATGCACTCAACCGCTCCACGGTCTTGGCCCACATGTCATCCACGGGAGCCTGCAATTTCAGCTCGCCGCCGTCAGGCAACGGCACCGTCAACATGTAGGCATGGAGAAACAGGCGCTTGCCACCCAAATCGCGGATTTCCTTGGAGAAATCGTCGTCGCCGTACTTGGTGTCGCCAGCGATGCAGTGCCCGGCATGCAGGGTGTGGACGCGGATCTGGTGGGTACGCCCGGTGACCGGCTTGGCCTCGATCATGGTGGCAAAGTCGCCAAAACGCCGAAGCACCTTGAAGACGGTCAGCGCTTCCTTGCCTTCTTCGTTGACCTCCACCATGCGCTCGCCCGAACGCAAGTTGCTCTTGAGCAGCGGCGCCCGGACCTGCTTGACGGAGGTCTCCCAGCGCCCACGCACCAGCGCCATGTAGCGCTTGTCGACGCCATCTCCGCGCAATTGCTCGTGCAGGTGGCGCAACATGCTGCGTTTCTTGGCGATCATCAGCAAGCCGGAGGTGTCGCGGTCGAGGCGATGAACCAGTTCCAGCTCCTTGGCGTCCGGGCGCAACTGACGAAAGGCTTCGATCACACCGAAATTCAGGCCGCTGCCGCCATGGACCGCAATACCCGCAGGCTTGTTGACCACGATCAGCGCCTTGTCTTCGAAGACAATGGCGGCCTCCAGGCGTTGCAAGAGGCCCTGGGCCAGGGGCACCGGCTCATCACGTTCCGGCACGCGAACCGGTGGTACGCGCACCACATCACCAGCCTGGAGCTTGTATTCGGGCTTGATCCGACCTTTGTTCACTCGCACTTCGCCTTTGCGCAAAATGCGATAAATCAAGGTCTTGGGCACGCCTTTGAGCCGGGCAAGAAGAAAATTATCGATTCGTTGGCCGGCATATTCCGGCGAGACCTCGAGCAGTTGAACGCCAGGGGTCGAAGGGGCAGTAGTCGTCATGGCGGCGATCATAACAATTTTTTATGGAATTGAAGCACTTAATCATTGCTGCTATAGTCGCGAACGCCGCCAAAAGTGGCTGGACAGTGGACCAGCGGTCAAAAACCGGCCCTGACCAACGCAATTCACGAGGACGAGAGGCCGTCCTACGGGGCTTTCGCTACGTAACGGTAGAGTTTGCAGGTGTAACGAGCGCAGGTGACATGAGGCCTGAAATACGCCGCAAAGCAGAGTTCTGACTCGCCTTGCGCGCCACATTCACGGCCAGTTCACAAAGTGCAGTCACCCGGGAACGACCCCGAGCGAGAGCTTCGGAAACAACGCCTAAATTAGCCATGATGCGTGACCTCCCCTTTCGGAGCTCACGGTAAATGCCAACCCGCTGCGGATTCTGCGCGCGGCAGCACCCGAATTATCAGGGATACGTGTAGGGTGGAGATGTACAACCGTCGGACTGTGTAGCACTAGGCTTATATTTAGACGCTTCATCTCGTCCACAGGCGCCGGTTGATTCCTCCTCCTGACTGAGTGCTTGAGTACCAGCAAGCAGGACGCGTCCGTCGCGACTTCGCCATCATTGGGCCGAACTCGCTGGACACTGGAATGGCACTGCCATCGCCAGGACGCACCTGACACCGACCGTGAGAAGTCGTGTGTGCCGAACGCCGTTTCCGGCAGCCCGGAAACCGACGGTACTACATGAAAAGAATGCTGATTAACGCAACTCAACCCGAAGAGTTGCGTGTTGCACTGGTAGACGGCCAGCGCCTCTACGACCTGGATATCGAATCCGGTGCACGCGAGCAGAAGAAGGCCAACATCTATAAAGGCCGGATTACTCGCATCGAACCAAGCCTTGAGGCTGCCTTTGTCGATTTCGGCTCCGAGCGCCACGGCTTCCTGCCCCTCAAAGAAATCTCCCGCGAATATTTCAAGAAAGCCCCTGAAGGTCGCGTCAACATCAAGGACGTCCTGAGCGAAGGCCAGGAAGTCATCGTCCAGGTCGAAAAAGAAGAACGTGGCAACAAGGGCGCAGCCCTCACCACCTTCATCAGCCTCGCCGGCCGTTACCTGGTCCTGATGCCTAACAACCCACGTGCCGGCGGCATTTCTCGTCGCATCGAAGGCGAAGAGCGCAACGAATTGCGTGAAGCCCTCAACGGCCTGGTCGCACCTGCCGACATGGGCCTGATCGTGCGCACTGCCGGCCTGGGCCGCAGCAGCGAAGAGATGCAGTGGGACCTCGACTACCTGCTGCAACTGTGGACTGCCATCAAAGAAGCCTCGCTGGATCGTTCCGCGCCGTTCCTGATCTACCAGGAAAGCAACGTGATCATCCGCGCCATCCGCGACTACCTGCGCCAGGACATCGGCGAAGTGCTGATCGACAGCGTCGAAGCCCAGGACGAAGCCCTGACCTTCATCCGCCAGGTGATGCCGCAGTACGCCAGCAAGATCAAGCTCTACGAAGACAGCGTTCCGCTGTTCAACCGCTTCCAGATCGAAAGCCAGATCGAGACCGCCTTCCAGCGCGTCGTCGAGCTGCCGTCCGGCGGTTCCATCGTCATCGATCCGACCGAAGCCCTGGTGTCCATCGACATCAACTCGGCGCGCGCCACCAAAGGCAGCGACATCGAAGAAACCGCCCTGCAGACCAACCTTGAAGCCGCCGAAGAAATCGCCCGTCAGTTGCGCCTGCGCGACATCGGCGGCCTGATCGTCATCGACTTCATCGACATGACCCCGGCCAAGAACCAGCGCGCCGTGGAAGAGAAAGTCCGTGAATGCCTGGAAGCCGACCGCGCCCGCGTTCAGGTTGGCCGTATCTCGCGCTTCGGCCTGCTGGAAATGTCCCGTCAGCGCCTGCGCCCATCCCTGGGCGAAAGCAGCGGCATCGTGTGCCCACGCTGCAGCGGCACCGGCATCATCCGTGACGTTGAATCGCTGTCCCTGGCGATCCTGCGCCTGATCGAAGAAGAAGCCCTGAAGGACCGCACCGCCGAAGTCCGCGCCCAAGTGCCGATCCCGGTTGCCGCGTTCCTGCTCAACGAAAAACGCAACTCGATCACCAAGATCGAACTGCGTACCCGCGCCCGCATCGTTATCCTGCCGAACGATCATCTCGAGACACCGCACTTCGAAGTGCAGCGCCTGCGCGATGACAGCCCGGAAGCCCACACCAACCAGTCCAGCTACGAGATCGCTGCTGCCGCTGCTGAAGTCGAAGACGTCCAGCCGGCCGCCGCCACCCGTACACTGGTTCGCCAGGAAGCAGCGGTCAAGACCGCTCCGGCCCGCGCCAACGCTCCGGTCCCGACCGAAGTGGCCGCTCCGGTTGCCGCTCCAGCCGCAGCCCCGGAACCGAGCCTGTTCAAAGGCTTGGTGAAATCGCTGGTCAGCCTGTTCGCCACCAAGGAAGAACCGGCTGCCCCGGCCGCCGTCGCCAAGCCTGCTGCCTCCGAGCGTCCGGCCCGCAACGAAGAGCGTCGCAACGGTCGCCAGCAGACCCGCAACCGCAATGGTCGTCGCGACGAAGAACGCAAGCCTCGCGAAGAACGTGCACCCCGTGAAGAACGCGCACCACGTGAGCCGCGTGAAGAACGCCAGCCTCGCGAAGTCCGTGAGGAAGCGCCAGCCGTAGCCCGCGAAGAACGCGCGCCGCGTCCGCCGCGTGAAGAACGCCAGCCGCGCGCACCGCGTGAAGACCGCAAGCCACGTGGCGAGCGTGAGGAACGTGTTCGGGAACTGCGCGAGCCACTGGATGCTGCCCCGGCCGCTGCTGCCACTGCTGAAGAGCGTCCGGCCCGCCAGCCTCGCGAAGAACGCGCACCGCGTCCGCCACGGGAAGAACGCCAGCCTCGCGCCGAGCAGGCAGCCGCCGCTGCCAGCGAAGAAGAAGTGCTGAACACCGAAGAGCAGTTGCAGGAAGACGGCCAGGACACCGCCGAAGGCGATCGTCCACGTCGCCGCTCCCGTGGCCAGCGTCGTCGCAGCAACCGTCGTGAGCGCCAGCGCGACGCCAACGGCAACGTGATCGAAGGCTCGGAAGAATCCGAGTCCACCGAGAACGCCGAAGCGCCAAGCGCTGCGGACCTCGCCGCCGGCCTGGCCGTGACTGCGGCCGTTGCCAGCAGCGCGATCAGCGCCCCGGCCGAAGCCCAGGCTCACGAACAAGCCGAACGCGCTACCGCCACGGTGGAAAGCGCGCCGGTTGAAGCGCCTGTCGTCGAATCCACTGCGCCGGTAGAAGCCACCGCTTCGCCAGAAGTGGAACTGGCACCGGCACGTGAAGCCCAACCTGACGCTGAAATCGCTGCCGAGCCTGCACCGATCGTCGAGGCGCCAGTGGTTGCTGCCGAACCGATCGTCGAAGCACCGGCTGAGGAAAAGGCACCAGAGCCTGCCCGCGAGGAGCAGACTGCGTTCAACTGGACAGCTGAGCCAGCCGCACCAGCCCCTGTTGTCGAGCCCGAGCCTACACCAGAGCCTGTGAAAGCAGTCGAGCCAGAGGTGATCGAGCCTGCTCCGGTGGTCGAAGCCCCGGTGGTCGCCGAGGCACCTGCCCCGGTTGAAGAGCCTGCACCTGTCAGCGCCTTGACCCCGAACGGTCGCGCTCCAAACGATCCGCGTGAAGTACGTCGTCGCAAGCGTGAAGCCGAGCGCCTGCAGAAGGAAGCCGAACAAGCTGCCGCTGCCGCCGCTCAAGCGCCTGCTGCCGAACCGGCTCCGGTCGTGGAAGAAGTCACCGAGGCAGCCCCTGCCCCGGTCGCTGAAACCCCAGCCGAACCAGCCCCGGCGTTCGACGAACCTCAGCCCACCGCTGAAGAAGTCGCACCGCGTCACACTGAAGCCCTGGAAAAAGAGCACGAGCCTAAACCTCACGCCTGATTCCACCGCCCAGTAAAAAGCCCCGCCTGGTAATGCCAGGTGGGGCTTTTTTATGCCTTTGGGCTTATCCACAAGCGCTGAGACCTGGCACAACACTTAGCTTCATGAAGATTCATTGTCGGATTCACAGCCCAGCGCACAATCACTGTCCATCCAGAGGCTTTTATTTAAAGGCCAGCGCCTCCGGCACATCGACATCCCACGTCACGCCAGGATCATCCACCGGCACTTCAAGCACCTGCGCCTCGGCAAACAATGCCTTGGCACCACGATCCCCGGTCAGTGCCATCAGCTTCGACCCAAACCCACGACCAAATCCCACCGGATGCCCATATTCCCCAGCAAGGACCGGCACGCTGATGCGATCTTCGCGGATCCCCGCCGCCACCTGCTCGATGCTCGACGGCAAGATGAAGGGCATGTCGCCCAGCACCATCAGCCAGCCATCGAGGTCCGGGCAAGCCTTTACGCCGGCAGCGATGCTGTCACCCAGGCCGGGCGAATCCAGTTCCACGAAATCGCACCCATAGACCTGGGCCATGCGAATGGCTTGTGGCCGATCCTGGCTCGTCACCAGCACGCGCTTTTCCAGGGATGCAGGCAGATTCACCAACACCTGCTCGATCACCGATCGCACGGCACCGTCACGCCCCGTGCAATCGGCGAGCAATTTATCTTTGTCGCGGCCCGCGATCTGGCGGAAACGGCTGCCCGCCCCCGCCGCCAGGATGATCACACCGATCGACTCTCCCACAAGCCCTCCTCGCCCACGGCCTACAGCGGCTTTTTCTGCCGCAGTTCCACGCCATTCTTGATGGCGACGATTTCCGCCAGCAGCGACAACGCGATCTCCGCCGGCGTGTGGCTACCGATGTGCAGGCCAATGGGGCCGTGCAATCGTTCGATGGCCGCTGCCGACAAGCCTAGCTGAGCCAGGTTATCCCGGCGCTTCTGGCTGTTGACCCGCGAGCCCAGGGCACCTACATAAAAAGCCTTGGAATCCAGGGCAGTCAGCAGCGCCATGTCGTCCAGGCGTGGATCATGGGTCAGGGCCACAATGGCCGTACGCTCGTCGGTCTGGATGCTCAGCACCGCTTCGTCGGGCATGCCGGTAACGAAGCGGCCATGCTGCTCCTCCCAACCGTAGACGAACTCCTTGCGTGGATCGCAGATCAGCACCTCGAAATCCAGCAACCGGGCCATTTCCGCCACGTAGCGGGACAGCTGCCCGGCGCCGATCAACAGCAGCCGCCATCGTGGACCATAGATGGCCCGCAGCACCTGCCCATCGAACACCAGGGCGTCGGTTTTGCTCGCAGCAGCCAGAATCACGTCGCCGCTGGTGATCGTCAGCTCACGGGCAACGATCTCGTGGGCCTCGCAGCGCTCAAGCAGTTCGGCGACCCAACCAGGATCGCCCACCCGCTCTTCGGTCAGGCGCAGGGTGCCACCACACGGCAGGCCGAAGCGCGCCGCCTCTTCGCGGGTAACGCCGTAGGTGATCAACTGCACCGGTGGGCCGTCCGCCGGGATGCGGCCGTCGTGCAGCCGGGCGATCAGGTCATCCTCGACACAACCGCCCGACACCGAACCGATCACCACGCCATCCTCGCGCAGGGCCAACATGGCCCCCGGAGGCCGTGGCGCGGTGCCCCAGGTCTGGACCACGGTGAACAACACCACCCGCTGCCCGGCGCGACGCCACTCCAGCACGCTGCGCAATACGTTCAGGTCAACGCTGTCCATCAAGCTTTGGCCTGTTGCCAGCCTTGCAGCTGATAACGCACGGGCAAATCGCGGATACGCTTGCCGGTGGCGGCGAAGATCGCGTTGCACAGGGCCGGCGCGATCGGCGGTACGCCCGGCTCGCCGACACCGCCCAACGGCACCTCGCCCGGCGGAGTGACCAGATGCACCGCCACTTTCTTGGGCGCCAGGGACATGCGCGCGACTTCGTACATGTGGAAATTGTCCTGCTGCACCTTGCCGTCCTTGAAGCTGATTTCGCCAACCATCGCATTGCCCAGGCCCATGACGCAGGCGCCTTCGAACTGCGAGCGGATGCGCTCAGGGTTGATCTGCGGGCCGCAGTCCACGGCAATGTCCGCCTTGTGCACAATCACCGTGCCGTCATCCTTGACCTCGACTTCGAGTGCCGCCGCCACGTAAGTGACGAAGCTGTAATGCACCGCCAATCCCAATCCTCGCCCCTTGGGTAGCTCACGCCCCCACTCGGCGGCCTTCGCGGCGGTTTCCAGCACGGTGCGGATCCGCGCCGTATCGATGGGATAGCGCTCGGGGGATTCGCCGTAGTTCCAACTGTCGTTGAGGCTGTTTGGATCGATCTTGCGGTCCGGGCCCAACAACTTGAGGTGGTACTTCAGCGGGTCCTGGCCGGCCTTGTGGGCCAATTCGTCGATGAAGCTCTGGATCGCGAAACCGTGGGGAATGTTCGACACCGAGCGGTACCAGCCGATCCGCGTGTGGGCCACCGCCTCGGGGTTTTCCAGGCGCATGTTGGGGATGGCGTAGGCCATGTTCGTCACGCCCATCCCCACCTCGAACGGCGCTTCATGGGTCATGCCCGGCGCGAACAGAGCGGTGATGGTCGGGGCCACGGTGCGGTGCAGCCAAGCGGCAGGCATGCCGTCCTTGTCCAGGCCGGCCTTCAGGTATTCGGCCGAGACGGTGTGGAAATACGAGTGATGGATATCGTCCTCGCGGGTCCATTGCACCCGTATGGCCTGGCCGGGGAATTCCTTGGCGAGCACAGCCGCCTCGACGACGAAGTCGGGTTTGGACTTGCGCCCGAAACCGCCGCCCAACAATGTAATGTTTACCGTGACCTTCTCGAAAGGAATGCCCAGGCGCTCGGCCACGCGTTCACGGGTCACCTGCGGTGCCTGGCTCGGTGCCCAGGCTTCGCATTGGCCATCCTTGAACCGGGCGACGGCAACCATCGGTTCCATGGGGGACTGGGACAGGTGCGGCAGGTAATACGAGGCCTCCAGCGTCGAGCTCGCCTTGGTCAGCGCACCGTCGAGATCACCGGTGCTGCGCAGGACTTTCCCGGGCTTGAGAGCGGCCGCTTCCAATTCCTTGCGATAGGCGATGGAGTCATAGCGGGCGTTCGGGCCATCGTCCCATTCGATCTTCAGCGCTTCGCGGCCCTTGATCGCCGCCCAAGTGTTTTTTGCCACCACGGCGACGCCGCCCAGGGGTTGGAACTCAGAGGGCAACGGACGCCCTTCGATCTGCAGCACCTTGACCACGCCCGGTACTTTCAGCGCTGCGCTGCCGTCCACGGATTTGACCTTGCCGCCATAGACCGGCGGGCGCGCGATGACGGCATAGAGCATGCCGTCAAAATGCACATCAGCGCCGAAAACCGCGCGCCCGTTGACGATGTCTGCACCATCGATGGCGCGGCTCGCTTCCTTGCCGATATAGCGGAACTCCGACGGCTGCTTGAGGCGCAGGCTGTCGCGTCCCGGGACTGGCAAGGCGCTGGCGGCGGCAGCCAATTCGCCATAACCCAGCTCGCGACCCGAAGGCTGGTGCACCACTTTGTGCAGTTGCGCACGGCATTCGCTCACCGGCACCTTCCACTGTGCGGCGGCCGCCAATTCCAGCATGGTCCGGGCAGCGGCACCGCAACGGCGCATCGGCTCGTACCAGTGACGCATGCTGCGCGAGCCGTCGGTGTCCTGGTTGCCGAAACGCGCTTCGTCCGCTGGCGCCTGCTGGACCTTGACGAGCGCCCAGTCGGCGTCCAGTTCGTCGGCGACTACCATACTCAGGCTGGTGCGCACGCCCTGGCCCATTTCCGAACGATTGCAGATCACCGTCACGCTGCCGTCTGCGGCGATACTGACATACACCTTCGGATCATCGACCGCGCCATGGGGCATGCCCTCGGCGCCGAACTTCTTCTCTTCGGCAAAGGCATCCGGCAGGCCCCATGTGGCCGCCAGCACCAGCACGCCGGTGGCACTGGCGCCCTTGAGAAAACCACGGCGGCTGAGGTTGCTCAGCACGAAATCATCAGGCAGGCGGCTCATGCCTTGGCCTCCTTCAGGTGAGTGGAGGCCTGGCGGATCGCGGTCTTGATCCGGTTATAAGTACCGCAGCGGCAGATGTTGCCAGCCATGGCTTCTTCGATCTGCTCGTCGCTGGGGTCGGGGTTGGTCTTGAGCAGCGCCGTCGCGGACATGATTTGCCCACCCTGGCAGTAACCGCACTGGGCGACGGCGGTGTCGAGCCAGGCCTTCTGGACCACTTGCCCGACCGGATCGACGTGAAGCGCGTCGATGGTGCTGATGTTCTGGCCTTTCACTGAGCCGATCGGCGTGATGCAACTGCGCGCCGGGGCACCGTCGATGTGAATGGTGCAGGCGCCACACAGGCCCATGCCACAACCGAACTTGGTGCCGTTGTAGCCGGCCACGTCTCGAATCGCCCACAGCAGGGGCATGTCCTCGGTCACATCCAGTGGGTGATCTTTTCCATTGAGTTTCAGGGTAATCATGGGCACGCCCGCATCGTTATCGAGTTATGAGGGTCGAGCCATCTGCCGTTGGGTTATCGGTTCGGTATCGCAGACGGTCTCAGGCTAATCGGGCTCTCTTGTGCACACGCAAGCAAGCGTCTGCACCGGGCCTTGTGGATGCGAATGCTCGCATCGTCAGCCAATTAAATTAACCCAGGAACAAGCAAAACGCCCTGCACAATCCTGCACAAATCACGTTGTGCGGGTCATGCAGGGCGTTTTAGCGAACCTGATTTAGCTCTGTCTGAAGGCGAACAAGCACGGCCAGTACATCCCTCCCCCCGCTTATATCCGCAAAAAAACGGCTCCATGTAGGCAACTTCCTAAGGAATAGGAAAGCCCCTTAATAGGATGATTCTGAATATTCAGAACGGACGGTTTACCTATGGTATCTGCCCTTCGCCCTGCGCCACTCTGGTTCCCCTCGACAACAACACACCACGCACCATGAGCGTGGTATCC
>NZ_JQGJ02000016.1 GCF_000802155.2 Pseudomonas frederiksbergensis | reverse complement strand
CCACCATGGGCTCAGCTCACTGTGCTGTTGCGTTCGATTACACGATCACCACCGCCTTCGGCCAGGGTTTGACCTTGTGGAGTGCGATCGGAGCCGTCAGCAGCCAGGGTTTGACCCGGAGTGCGATCGGAGCCGTCAGCAGCCAGGGTCTGGCCCGGAGTGCGGTCGGAGCCGTCAGCAGCCAGGGTTTGACCCGGAGTGCGGTCGGAGCCGTCAGCAGCCAGGGTCTGGCCCGGAGTGCGGTCGGAGCCGTCAGCAGCCAGGGTCTGGCCCGGAGTGCGGTCGGAGCCGTCAGCAGCAAAGGTCTGGCCCTGTGGGGTGCGGTCGGAACCGTCTTCGACCAGACCTTTTTGCTCCAGGCGGTCACGACCACCTTCGGCTACGGTTTGGCTGTAGACAGGCTGACTGTCCTTGACCTGCGGTGTGGCTTGTTCGGAAGCTGGCAGGGCAAAAGCGGTCGAGGCCAGCAGTGAAAGGGAAAGGCTCATCAGTAGTTGGCGTTTCATGATCGTTGCTCCTTGGGAGGGCTAAAAAGTGGGTACGAGGGCAATGCTACTCTCGATAAGTCGATATAAAAGTTCATAAACACAATGGTAATAATCAACGGAATTGATTGTTCGGCGGAAAGGCTCTAGAACGCGGCTTTCAGCGGAGCGTTTTCGCCCCGGAGTGGGTAGTTTGTACTCACTCGCGCCCCGCAAATGTGCGGCGGCGGTAACAGGTAGCTGTCGAGTCGGTCAGGTTCCCGTGTGTTTTTTAGTGCCGTTCGTCACCCTTGGTGGTAAACCTGTCGGCCGTTTTGCCTGTCCAACGATCATCGACAACGAGCCGGCTACAGGTTCGATTGCCCAGGCGTCGTAGTCCGGACGCCCATTTGCCTCAGGAGCCTTGTGCATGACGCGCACCTCAAAAATCTTCGCCTGGGGCTTTGCCTGCCTCATTGTCCTGCTGGCCGTGCTGGTGCTGGTCATTGCGTTTTTCGATTGGAACCGCATCAAGCCGGCGCTCAACGCCAAGGTTTCCGAGGAGTTGCATCGCTCGTTCGCAATCAATGGCAACCTGGCGGTGATTTGGCGCCGCGAGCTCGACGAAGGTGGCTGGCGGGCATGGTTGCCATGGCCGCACGTGGTGGCCGAGGACCTGACCCTGGGAAACCCGGAATGGTCGAAGACCCCACAGATGGTCACGCTCAAGCGCGTTGAGTTGCGCGTTTCACCCTTGGCATTGCTGGCCCGGCGGGTGGCCATCCCGCGTATCGACCTGACAGGGCCCGACGCCAGCCTGCAGCGCCTGGCCGATGGTCGCGCCAACTGGATCTTCCAGTTCGATCCGAAGGACCCGGACGCCGAACCGTCCAGCTGGGTCGTGGACATCGGCGCCATTGGTTTTGACAAGGGGCACGTCACGCTGGATGACCAGACGCTCAAGACCCGGCTCGACGTGTTGGTCGACCCGTTGGGCAAGCCGATTCCCTTCAGCGATATCGTCGGCGAAAAAACCGCGAAAAGAACCCGCGAGCAGGGTTCGTCACCCCAGGACTATGCCTTTGCCTTCAAGGTCGACGGGCAATATCACGGGCAGAGTCTCAGCGGATCCGGCAAGGTCGGTGGCCTGCTGGCGTTGCAGGATGCGGCGCAACCTTTCCCGCTACAGGCCCAGGCGAAGATCGCCGATACCCGCGTCGAACTGGCCGGTACCCTGACCGACCCGAAAAACCTCGGCGCCCTGGATCTGCGTTTGAAACTGGCCGGCAACAGCCTGGCCAATCTTTATCCGCTGACGGGTGTGACCCTGCCGGATTCGCCCCCTTATTCCACGGATGGTCGATTGATCGCCAAGCTCCGTGAGCCGGACGGCGCCCAGTTTCGCTATGAGGCGTTCAACGGCAAGATCGGCGACAGCGACATTCACGGCAACCTGGCCTATGTCGCCAGCCAGCCCCGGCCCAAACTCAGCGGCGCGCTGGTCTCCGATCAGTTGTTGTTCAGCGATTTGGCGCCGCTGATCGGCGCAGACTCCAACTCAGAACAAAAAGCCCGTGGGGGCGCCAGCAAACAGCCGTCCGACAAGGTACTGCCGGTGGAAGAATTCCGCACCGAACGCTGGAGCGTGATGGATGCCGACGTGGAGTTCACCGGCAAGCGTATCGTCCACAGCGAGCAGTTGCCGTTTACCGACCTCTACACGCATTTGGTGCTCAACGATGGCCAACTGAGCCTGGAACCCCTGCGCTTTGGCGTGGCCGGCGGCCGGCTCGATGCGCAGATCCGCCTCAACGGCCACACCCAGCCTCTCGAAGGCCAAGCTAAATTGACCGCGCGAGGCTTCAAGCTCAAGCAGCTGTTCCCGGGGTTCGAACCGATGAAGACCAGTTTCGGTGAACTCAACGGCGACGCGGATATTTCCGGGCGCGGCAACTCGGTGGCGGCGTTGCTGGGCACGTCCAACGGCACCCTGAAGATGCTCATCAACGACGGCGCCATCAGCCGCGAGCTGATGGAGCTGGCGGGGCTAAACGTGGGCAACTACGTGGTGGGGAAAATCTTTGGCGACAAGGAAGTGAAGATCAACTGCGCAGCGGCTGATTTCGATATCAAGACCGGCCTGGCAACCACGCGCCTGTTCGTATTCGATACCGAGAACGCGATTATCTATATCGACGGCACGGCGAACATGGCCACCGAACAACTGGACCTGACCGTCACGCCCGAGTCCAAGGGCTGGCGGTTGATTTCCCTGCGCTCGCCGCTATACGTGCGAGGTTCCTTTGGAAAGCCTGCCGCAGGGGTCAAGGCCGTACCGCTGATGCTGCGCGGTGCCGGCATGGTTGCCCTGGGTGTCATCGCCGCGCCGGCGGCTGGGCTGTTGGCCCTGGTGGCACCCAGCGGCGGCGAGCCGAACCAGTGCGCGCCGTTGCTGGAGCAGATGAAGGCGGGCAAGGCGCCGGTGACCGTCAAGCCCACCCGATAGCCAGACTTGCGGTCGGTCGGCGATGACGCCCTGGGGCGAATCAGAGATCGGCCAGGATATCGGCCATGTCATCGGCGTGCTCTTCTTCCTGGGCCAGGATGTCCTCGAAGATGCGCCGCGTGGTCGGGTCTTTTTCGCCGATGTACTGCACGATTTCCCGGTAGCTGTCGATGGCTATGCGTTCGGCTACCAGATCTTCGAACACCATTTCCTTGAGCGTATTGCCCGCCACGTACTGGGCATGGGAATGCCGGGTCAACAGGTCGGGGTTGAATTCCGGTTCGCCGCCCAGCTGTACGATGCGTTCGGCGAGCCGGTCGGCATGCTCGGATTCCTGGTTGGCGTGTTCGAGGAACTCGCTCGCCGCGACGCTTGCCTTCAGGCCGGTGGCCATGAAGTAGTGCCGCTTGTAGCGCAGCGTACAGACCAGCTCGGTGGCCAGTGCTTCGTTGAGCAGGCGGATGATTTCCTGGCGGTCGGCGCTGTAGCCTTCGGTGACCGCGCCGTTCTGGACGTTCTGGCGCGCACGTTCGCGCAAGGTCGTGACGTCGGATAAGTGCATGTCGCTCATCTCGTTCTCCTGGAGGCTGATCCGGTTTGGCGTCACGCTCTGCTGGCGCGATCGCTCTAGTTCTGAGCGACGCTGTCCTGGAAAAGTTTTACCGGATTTTTCAGCGCGTGCCCGGACAGGCGTGCTTCTTCCTCCACCCATTGGAAAAATGCCCGCACGGGCGGGTGCCGCTCACGTCCCGGCACGCACAGCGCGCTGTAGCCTGCGCCATTGACCTGGACGTGCGGGCGATAACCCACGAGCAGGCCGCTGGCGACGCTTTGCGAAGCGAGGATATTGCTCGCCAATACCAGGCCTTGGCCGGCAATAGCGGCTTGCAAGGCGTAGTGCTCTTCGTCGTATTCACGCATGCAAGGCTGCTGGCTCATCCAGTTTTCCGCTGCCTGGGTGCACCAGGCATCCCAGCCATGGGCGTACAGCTTGGAATTGTGCCAACGCACACTGATCAGCGTCGGCGGCTGCCGGGTGGCCAGCGCGACTTGTTCCGGTGAGCCATACACGCCGAAGCTCTCTTCAAACAGGCACAGGCCGTAAAGGTTCGAGTAACCGTCCAGGCTGTAGCGCACCACCATGTCGACGCTGGCGTCCTGATGCAGGTCGATGACCTCGCAATGAGTGTCCAGCCGCACCTTGATGTTTGGATGGCGCGCATAAAACCGTCCCAGGCGCGGCACCAGCCACAGGGCGGCAAACGCCGCGGTGGTGGAAATCGTCAAATGAGTGGTGCTGCGCAGCGGACGGAGGCTGTCGACGCTTTGCGCAACTTCCAGCAATGCCCCGTGCAGGCTGTGGAACAGGCGTTGCCCGGCGTCGGTGAGACGCACCCGACGCGGCAGGCGTTCGAACAACTGCGCCCCCAGCCAGGTTTCCAGTGAGCGGATCTGGTGGGAAATCGCCGTTGGCGTGACCGAAAGCTCTTCAGCCGCCGCCTTGAAGCTGAGCAAGCGGGCAGCGGACTCGAAGGCGCGCAAGGCGTTCAGGGGCAGGCTGGCAAACATTGCAAATCTCCGCACGGATGAAATGAGTTCATCTCGATGAACTAACGCTCATTTGAGAGTAAGCGCTACCGGAACTCAAGCTAAAGGCCACAAAGCAGTTCCGATTGTAGTCGCAACGAAGGAGTTAGAGATGAACAGTATTCTTGTCGTACAAGGCAGCCCCCGTGGCGAGCGTTCCCACTCCCGACGTCTGACGGAGACGTTCATCCAGGCCTGGCAGGGCGCCAACCCCCAGTCCCGGTCGACTCGCCGCGAGGTGGGGCGCACCGTCCTCCCGGCAGTCAATGAAGCCTTTATCGCTGCGGCTTTTTATCCCGAGCCCCAGGCGCGACCGTTGACCATGCAGGCCGACCTGGCGTTGAGCGATGCGCTGGTGGCCGAACTGCAAGCCCATGACCGCCTGGTGATCTCCGCACCCATGCACAATTTCGGGGTGCCCAGCGGTGTGAAGGCCTGGGTCGACCAGATCGTACGCATCGGCGTGACGTTCAACCACAGTCTCGACAACGGAGTTTCGCAGTACGAGCCGCTGGTGTCGGGCAAGAAGGCGCTAATCGTGACCAGTCGCGGCGATTTCGGCTTTGGCCCCGGCGGCCAGTTGGAGGCAATGAATCATGCCGACACGTGGCTGCGGGCGGTCCTGGGTTTTATCGGCATCAACGACGTGACGGTGATAGCCGCCGAAGGCGAGGAATCGGCCGAGCACAGCTTCGCGCGTTCCTATGCCGAGGCCGAGCAGCGCTTGCTGGCACTGGCGCGGACGTTCTGATGGACTGGGCCCTGCTGTGACCGGGCTGAAGTGACGTGGGTGTCATAGACTGGTCATCATCGGTACTGATGCTGACCACCTCTTGATCGCAAGGATGTCGCCATGTCGCAACGCTGTGCCACTCGTTACCCGCTGGTGCTGGTCCCGGGCATGCTCGGTTTCATTCGCCTGGTGTTGTATCCGTACTGGTATGGCATCGTGGAGGCTCTGCGCCGGGGCGGGGCCGTGGCGATCCCGGTGAAGGTCTCGCCCTTGCACTCATCCGAGGTTCGCGGCGAGCAGTTGCTGGCGCGGATCGAGGAAATCCTGAAGCAAACCGGTGCACACAAAGTCAACTTGATCGGCCACAGCCAGGGCGCCCTCAGTGCCCGCTACGCCGCGGCCAAGCGCCCGGACCTGGTGGCGTCGGTCACTTCGGTGGCCGGCACCAACCACGGCTCCGAACTGGCCGACTACCTGCAAACCCATTATCCGGCCGACAGCGCCAAGGGCCGGGTGCTCAGTGCCTTGCTGCGGCTGATCAACGCCATCATGAGCCGCTTGGACACCGGCTATCGCGGACCTCGGCTGCCGGCTGACCTGCAGGCCTCCCATGCCTCGCTGACGACCGCGGGCGTGGCGCTGTTCAACGAGCGTTACCCACAGGGCTTGCCGCAAGCCTGGGGTGGGCACGGCCCGGAAGAGGTCAATGGCGTGCGTTATTACTCCTGGTCGGGAACGTTGCAGCCGGGCAAGACCGATAAAGGGCGCAACCTGTTCGACGGCACCAACCGCACTTGCCGTTTGTTTGCCCGCACCTTTGTCAGGGAAGCGGGACAATGCGACGGCATGGTCGGGCGCTACAGTTCGCACCTGGGGACCGTGATCCGGGATGATTATCCGCTGGACCACTTCGACATCGTCAATCAGTCGTTAGGGCTGGTGGGCAAGGGAGCAGAGCCGATCCGGCTGTTTGTCGAGCATGCCGAGCGGTTGAAGGCGGCCGGGGTGTAGCCAGCTTGCTCCGGGCGGCGATCCGACGATGGCGGCCGCTCAGGCACTAAAGGTCAAAAGATGAAGGTGTAACAGGCCTTGTCTACACTGCACCCCATCGCCGTACCCTCGTGCGGCAACCAGGAGAAACACCATGAAGATGCTTCGTGTGCCTTTGTTGATGCTCGGTCTGTTGCTGTGCGCCCAGGGCTACGCCGAGACGGCGCAGCAGAACAAGATGACCACCTGCAACGCCGACGCCAGCGCCAAGGCCCTCAAGGGTGACGAGCGCAAGGCCTTCATGAGCAACTGCCTCAAGGCTACCCCACAGGAGCGCATGAAATCCTGCAACGCCACCGCCACCGAGCAGGCGCTGAAGGGTGACGCTCGCAAGGCGTTCATGAGTGAGTGCCTGAAGAAGAAATGAGCGCCGCAATCTTCTGAACCCTGGCACAAATCGGCCGATACAATCCCTAGTGCTGCCAGCGGATCGCTGGCAGACTGCCGATCCTTTCACGCCGTTTTGTCCTGGGGCTGTATGCCAACGTTTTCTCAGCGTCATGTGTTGTTGGTGATCAGTTGGGTGATCATTTTTGGTGGGTTGTTGCTGGTGCTGCCGCTGCGCCTGTTGCCGAGCCTGTTGGCCGGATTGCTGGTGTTCGAGCTGGTCAACATGCTCACCCCGCAGTTGCAACGCCTGATCGAAGGCCGCCGCGCCCGCTGGCTGGCGGTGGCGTTGCTGGGCACACTGGTCGTGAGCGTGCTGTCGCTGATCTTCGCCGGGGCTTTCAGTTTCCTGCTGCACGAAGCGGAAAATCCAGGCGCTTCCCTGGACAAATTCATGGCGGTGGTCGATCGCGCCCGTGGTCAGTTGCCGCCCTTTATCGATGCTTATCTGCCCGCCAGCGCGGCGGAGTTCCGGGTGGCGATCGGTGATTGGGTGAGCAAGCACTTGAGCGACTTGCAGCTCGTGGGCAAGGACGCGGCCCACATGTTCGTGACGCTGCTGATTGGCATGGTGTTGGGCGCCATCATCGCCTTGCAGCGCATCCCCGACCTGACCAAGCGCAAGCCCTTGGCTGCCGCGCTGTTCGATCGCCTGAACCTGCTGGTCAAGGCGTTTCGCAATATCGTTTTTGCGCAGATCAAGATCTCCCTGCTCAACACCTTCTTCACCGGGATTTTCCTGGCGGTGGTGCTGCCGCTGTTCGGCATCCAGCTGCCGTTGACCAAGACGCTGATCGTGATGACGTTCCTGCTGGGGCTGTTGCCGGTGATCGGCAACCTGATGTCCAACACGCTGATCACCGTCGTTGCCCTGTCGCTGTCGATCTGGGTGGCGGTGGCGGCGCTGGGTTACCTGATCGTGATCCACAAGCTCGAATACTTCCTCAACGCCCGTATCGTCGGCGGGCAGATCAGCGCCAAGTCCTGGGAACTGCTGATGGCGATGCTGGTGTTCGAAGCCGCGTTCGGCCTGCCGGGGGTGGTGGCGGGGCCGATTTATTATGCGTATCTCAAGAGTGAGTTGAAGCAGGTGGGGATGGTATAGCACCGTCGTCTTACCTGTTATTTTTGACAGTAGACGGTGATTTCGGGAGTCGTTAGCTTCGAGTAAGGGTTTGCATCCCTCGCAAACCCAGCTACCAGGAGCATATCCATGAGTGTAATCACTATCGATGACGAGACATTTACTGTCGAAGTGCATCAATCGAAGATTCCGGTGGTCTTGGCGTTCATAAGCGACAACAAGGCTAGCGGCAGGATGAAGGATGTCCTTGATGAGTTGGCCCAGGACCTTGGCGGTAAAGTCAAAGTGGCGCAGAAGAAATTTGAAGCAACGGGAATGCTTGAAAAAAACTACGACGTCCAGTCTGCCCCGACGACCCTACTCATCCAGACGGAAACGGTCGTCGGGCAATATTCCTCTGACTGGTTCAAGAACAAGATCGAGAGCTCACTCAATCTTTGACTTTCAATCTTCGCGAATTGAAACCAATGAAATAATTGGCCAGTTGCGCTCCCTGGTCTGCGGGCCCCACCCGAACAGGCTCGGCCAGATCAGGGGCGTTCAGTCCTGGACTCCGTACCGCTTCATCGCCTCGATCGCCAACCCACTGCCGATACTGCCAAAGATATTGCCTTCCACATGCCGCGCCTGGGGCAGCATGGCCGAGACGCTGTTGCGCAGTGCCGGGATGCCGCTGGAGCCACCGGTGAAGAACACCGTGTCGACCTGATCGACCCGCACGTTGGCATCGTTGAGCAACTGCGTGACGCTGTTGCGCACGCGCTCCAACAGGCCGTCGATCGCTGACTCGAACAGGGCGCGGCTCAAGTCCACGCTCAGGCCTGGCTCGATCCGGTCCAGGGGCACGTGGCGCTGGTCGGCGTGGGTCAGCTGGATCTTGGTTTCTTCCACTTCCATCGCCAACCAGTGCCCGGCGCGCTGTTCGATCAGCTTGAACAGCCGGTCGATGCCCGCCGTGTCTTCGATGTCGTAGCGCATGCTGCCCAGGGCCAGGGTGGATTTCTGCGAGTACACCGAGTTGATGGTGTGCCAGGTCGCCAGGTTCATGTGGTGGCTGGTGGGCATGTAGGCGCCGCTTTTCATCCGGCTGCCGTAGCCGAACAGCGGCATCAGGCCTTGCAGGCTGAGTTGCTTGTCGAAGTCGGTCCCGCCGATGTGCACGCCGCCGGTCGCCAGGATGTCGGCGTGACGGTTGTCATGCATGCGCCGCTCGGGCGACAGGCGCACCAGGGAAAAGTCCGAGGTACCGCCGCCGATGTCGACGATCAGCACCAGCTCTTCTTTTGCAATGGTCGATTCATAATCGAACGCCGCGGCGATGGGCTCGTACTGGAACGAAACTTCCTTGAAGCCGATGGCGCGGGCCACGTCCACCAAGGTGTTCTCGGCTTCCTGGTCGGCCAGTTCATCGTCGTCGACGAAGAACACCGGGCGTCCCAACACT
Source organism: Pseudomonas frederiksbergensis (assembly GCF_000802155.2). Lineage (GTDB taxonomy): Bacteria > Pseudomonadota > Gammaproteobacteria > Pseudomonadales > Pseudomonadaceae > Aquipseudomonas > Aquipseudomonas frederiksbergensis_A. The sequence continues at coordinate 104,665 of NZ_JQGJ02000016.1, read as the reverse complement.
ACTTCTTCGAATTCCCGACCGGCGGTGGCTTCGGCGCGTTTCTTCAACTGGCCGATGAACAACCCCAGCAAGTCCTTGAACGGCATGGCCGTGCCCAAAACGCTGGTGTCGTGCTTGATCAGCTTGGAGCCCAGCAGGCTCTTGAGCGAGCGCATCAACCGGCCTTCGTAGCCCTCCAGGTATTCATGCAGGGCCAGGCGGCCATACACCGGACGGCGTTCCTCGAGATTGAAAAAGACCACCGAGGGCAGGGTGATCTTGTCGTCCTCCAGCGCGATCAACGTTTCCATGCCGGGGCGCAGCCAGCCGACGGTGGAGTTGGACGTGCCAAAGTCGATGCCGCAGGCACGGGCCGGGGATGCGTTTTTCATGTCTTTCGGGTTCCAGTTGAAAAAACGGCCGCGCAGTGTATGTCAGTGCGGCGCGGATTCGAAGGCCGGTTATCTGCTAATTCGCAAACACAGGCCTTGAAAGACACCCCGACACCCCCAAACTTTCTGGCATGAGCCCAGTGGCCTGTATGGTCAGTTCTGTTAGCTCAACTTCGGATGCCAGAAGCCCCTAGCCTGCGTTGCTGTTCCTCGCCATAGCGGGCCATGACTCGTCACAGCGTCTTGGCTAGGGACTTCTGGCATCCGAATTTGAACTGACGAACCGACCACACAGGCCACTGGCAGCCACAGGGCGGGCACAAGAACCGCCACCGGCTGCCGATAAACTTCTGAAGCGCCGCCCGGTCACAAACCTTGAGATTGGTCAAACTCCGGGGTTTGTACCACGAGCATGCTGTGCATGGCGGTGCGATATCGATAACGGATGGTGATGCTTCGATGGACTTCAAAGACTATTACAAGATCCTGGGTGTCGAGCCGACGGCCGACGACGCCACGATCAAGGCCGCCTATCGCAAACTGGCGCGCAAGTACCACCCGGATGTGAGCAAGGAAAAGGACGCCGAGACCAAGTTCAAGGACGTCTCCGAAGCCTATGAAGCGCTGAAAAGCGCCGACAAGCGCGCCGAATATGACGACCTGCGCCGGTATGGCCAGCACGGCCAGCCGTTCCAGGGCCCGCCGGGCTGGCAGAGCCGTGGCGGTTTTGGCGGTCAGGATACCGGGGATTTCTCGGACTTCTTCAGTTCGATCTTTGGCAATCGCGGGCCGGGTTTCGGTGGCGGACAATCGGGTCGCAGCGCCGGCCGTCGGGGGCAAGACGTGGAAATGGAATTACCGATCTTCCTGGAAGAGACCCTGTCGAACGAATCGAAAAAGGTCAGCTTCCAGGTGCCGCAGTACAACGCGGCCGGCCAGCATGTGAGCAACACCAGCAAAAGCCTGAACGTGAAGATCCCGCTGGGCGTGACCGATGGCGAGCGCATCCGCCTCAAGGGCCAGGGCGCGCCGGGCGTCGGCGGTGGTGCCAATGGCGACTTGTACCTGACCATTCGCTTCGCGCCGCACCCCAAGTTCGACGTTGAAGGCCAGGACTTGATCATCACCTTGCCGTTGGCGCCGTGGGAATTGGCGCTGGGCACCGAAGTAGCGGTGCCGACCCTCACCGGCAAGATCAACCTCAAGGTCCCGGCCGGCAGCCAGAACGGCCAGCGCATGCGCGCCAAGGGCCACGGCCTGCGCAACAAGGCCGGCGAGCGCGGCTACCTGTTCGTGCAGCTCAAGGCCGTGATGCCCAAGACCAGCGACGAATCGGTCAAGGCGTTGTGGGCAGAGCTGGCGAAGAAAGCCGCGTTCGATCCGCGGGAGAATTTCTGACCTGCTGATACATCTTGTGATGTCTGTGTCCACATGGGCAGGCGGGGCTAGACTCGACAGTTGAAGCATTGGGAGAAGCAGACCATGAACAACCCGATCATTGAACTGAACCTGGTGGAGTTCTGTGAAGCCGCCGCATTGGCCGATGTCCATGTGATCGAAATCGTCGAGCATGGCATCCTCGAGCCCCATGGCACGGCCCCGACGGATTGGCGTTTTACCGATTACGAACTGGCCTTGGCCAAGCGTGCCGCCAAGCTGCGGCGTGACCTGGAGCTGGAATGGGAAGGTGTCGCCCTGGCGCTGGACCTGCTGGAAGAAGTCCAGCAACTGCGAGCCGAGAACCGTCGGCTGCGCCAGCAGTTGGGACGTTGGGTGGGCTGAGCCGCGCAGGCACCGCGTGCGTCATGCCCTGCCCAAGAGAATAAATAGTTACCGCATCTGTAGGCGAGGCGCTGGTTAGGCTCGGGTTTCCAAATATCAAGGATGACCCGATATGCCAGAACCCATTCTTCGCCCGGTAATGCCTGTCGCCCGCGATCTGCACCTGGATTTGCTCAAGGCGCGTGTGCCCGGTTGGTACAGCGCAGCCATCGTGCAGCGCCAGCGGGAGCTGAGCGATCATACGCTTGAGCTGCCGGACTGGTACGCAAAGGCCCCCTACGAAACCAGGGCCAGCCTCAAGAGCAGTCACTCCCGCTACCGCGAAATCTTGAATCAGGTCGACAACGTCCTGGCCGATATCCAGGACATCCGCGCCTTTGCCGAGCCGCTGCTGGAGCAGGCGATCAAGGCTGAATTCAAGCAGACGCTCGACGTCAACCAGGTTTATTTCGTCCGCAAGTACGGACGGCAAGTCCGCGGTGATTTCTTCGGCGCACTCGTGCTGGATAAGGGCGATAGCCAGTTCAACCAGTACGAGTACCACGGCTCTTCATTGCTGGAGGCCGCGCTGGCCAATTTCGAACCCGACGAAGAAAACCGGCCCGGTTGTGCCGATTGCACGCTGATCACCACCCAGCGTCCGTTCTACGGTGGGGAGGTCATGCCGTCCACCAGCGCCTTTCGGGCGGGGGCGTTGCCGATTGCGCCGCAAGCCTTCGCCAGGCTATGCCGCACATTGGACCTGGGGCGTCTCTATCAAGAACACATCAACGCGATCGTGCGACCGGCAAACGAGGCATCACGCAACCAGTTGGATCGCCAACTGCGTGATCATCACCGGCAAGGTTTGGCGCTGAGCATGGAGATCGCCCGGGCCAAGGGGGATATCAGTCAGGCGGCTTATCGAATGTTGCAACAGGTCGTCGGCGATCAGGATGCGATCACTTTGGACGACCGCGCGGTGACCTTCACGTCACTGAAAGTCTTCGATATCGAACTGGTTGGCCCGTTGCTGATCGGACCGGAGCGTGAAAACAGCCGGCGAGTCGAGCGGCTCGTGGCCTACCTTCCCGGTGATCCCGAGCAGCCGCTGAAGGAGTTTGCTTCCAGCGCCGACTTCATGGCGCAAACGCGGCGGCGCCTGCACGGCATCGGCTATCGGCGCTTTTTCAGCCGTTTTGTCCCGCTGCGCAAGCAAGGCGTTTTTTTCGAGCAGTTCAACCGGCTCTACCAACCTTCCGAGCAGGAGAACAGCCTGGTCGACTACCCGCTCAAATCGAATCTGCGACGGCTGCCCATGGACACTTCGCCCATTCCCGCCCCGTTGTGGGAGTCGTTGCGGCTACGCCAGGTCCAGAAGATCCAGCTCGACGCCCGCGCGGTAGCGGTGCCCACTGGTGACGAAGACAAGAAAGCCCGCCTGGCGCGCCAGGAGAGTTATCTGAACGCGGTCATCGATGTGCTCAACCTGGGAGCGTTCGTTGTGCCAGGGCTGGGGCCGCTGATGCTGACGGTAGGGGCGGTGCAGATGTTCAACGAGGCCTTTGAAGGCATCGAAGCGTTCGAGCGCGGGGAGACCCAGGAAATGTGGGCGCATTTTTCCAGCGTCGCCCTCAACACCGCGTTCGTGGCCACGGGCGCCGCAGTGCTGCCGCATATCCAATGGTCCAACGCCGTGGAGCAGTTGGAACCGCTCCGATTGGACAGCGGCGAGTCACGGCTCTGGCGTCCGGACCTGGCCCCCTACCGGAGCGATCTCGTCCCACCTGCCGGCGCAGTGCCGGACGCGCGAGGCCTGCACCGGGTCAACGGGCGCCAGATCCTGGCGCTGGATGGCCAGCACTATGAAGTGCAGTTGGATCCGGCTACGCAGCGGTATCGCATTCGCCATCCCTCCCGGCCGGAAGCCTATCAGCCCAAGCTGACAGACAATGGCAGCGGTGCGTGGCGCCATGAACTGGAGCATCCCCATGGCTGGACGGGTGCGAAGTTGATGAAACGGCTGGGGCATCGGGTCGAGCATTTCAGCCCGGCGGAGCTGGAGCAGATCCGCATCGCCAGCGGCACCGCTGAGGACGTGCTGCGGCGTATGCACTTAGAGGGCGCACCGATGCCGGCGTTGCTGGCCGATACGCTCACGCGTTTCGACATTTGCCGACAAATCGAGACGCTGACCGTGCAACTGCAAAGCGAGGAGGCGCTGGACTACGACAAAGCCGAGCCGATGACCCAACTGCACCTGCTTACGCGCTATGGCCCGTGGCCAAAAGGCTTGCAACTGGAGGTGGTCGATCGCTCGGGCCAGCGTCTATGGCAATACGCACCGGGTCCGCAAGCTGGCGCCGCGGCCCGAGGTGTCAGCCTCGCCGAAGCGAACGTGCGCACGCCTTCGGTGTTGAAAAACCTGATCGAGGCGGTGGATGCCGCCGGCGGCGACCTGCTGGCCGATGCGAGCCCGGCCATCGCGAAAACCGATATGCCGGCTCGGGTCCGTCAGTTGCGCAAGCAGCTCGCCGAGCTCGTGGTGCGCGAAAAAGTCAGTCTGTTCAACGATTACTATGCCAAGCAGGACCTCTCGAGCGACCCGCGCGCGACGCTGATCAAATCCCGTTTCCCTTCGGTCCCCGCCGCGGCAATCGACCAGATGCTGGCCCGTGCCACATCGGCTGAAACACAGCAGATGGCCGAGTGGGATTTCGCCGATGCCGCCCAGACCAAACCCATCCCGCTGCGTATCGCCGAAGAGCTGCGTCATTTTCAGCGCACGGTGCGGATGAACCGCGCCTACGAAGGGCTGTACCAAGAGCCGCTGGCCACTGCCGATACGCCCCGACTGGCCCTGGCGACGCTGGAAGCCTTGTCGGGATGGAGTGACACGGTGCGCATCGAGTTGCGCGCAGATGACCTCACGGGCGACTTGATCGGTGCGATCGGGCCACAGGGTGCGCAGCAGACCAAATACGTGATCAAGGATGGCGGTGCCTACAAGTCCTTGGACGACCAAGGCAACGACCTGAGCCACTGGGGCAGCCTCTACGATGCGTTGCAGCGTGCCCTGCCGAACGCCAGGCCATGGGCCGTCCTTCGATTCATCAGGGCGATCTGTTGAAACAGGCCATCGGTGCTGCGCCGGCAAGCCGAGATTCCCTGGCAAGCCTGTTGAAGCTACCGCCGGTAAAACCGTCGTATATATCGCCGATGCGTCTGGCATCCGGCCAGGTCGGCTACCCGCTAGGCGGTTTGCGCGAACGGTTGGGGTTGAGTCGGTCCCCGCAAAGTCGGGTTCTTGAGCTGTACCCGGACTACACCGAGCAAGAAGTCCAGGCCTTGCTGGAGGCATTTGGCGACGGCGCCGTCGGTGAACTGAAGCGACGCAAGGTCGAGTTGCAGATGCTCGATCGCGACCTGGACCTCTGGGCCAACACACCGGGCTGGCGCGAGGTGGGTCGCCAGCGTCATCAACTGGTGGAACCGCAGGCCAGGCGCGCGGTGGCTGAGCGGATCAAGCGTTGTTGGCGGCGCCAGGTCCCGGTGGTAACGGCAGTGGACGGCAGCAGGGTGGGTTATGAACTGGTCTTGAGCCAACAATATGTCGGGGAGCTTCCCGACCTGACCGCCAATTTCAGCCATGTGGCGTCGCTGAAGCTGAACGACATGGGACTTACGCGAGAGGGCAGCGAAAGTTTCCTGACCGGTTTTTCTTCCCTTCGCTGGTTGGACATGACCCTCAACAGGCTGACCGATGTACCCGCCGCCCTGGGCGCAATGAATGGCCTGACCAGGCTCCAATTGGGGTCGAATCAGATCCGCTTGACCAGTCGCAGCGTCGGGACGCTGCAAGACCTGACCCAGCTCAAGATCCTCAATCTGGAAAACAACCCGCTGGATCGGTTGCCGGATTTCAGCCACTTCCCCGCCTTGCGCGGCCTGTATCTGAAAAGCACCGATATAAGCGTTTGGCCCCGCGGCCTCGGTGAGCTGCCCCTGGAGCGCGTTGACTTACGCGACAATCGGTTGACCGAGGTCCCGGACGACCTGATTGATCCACCGCCAGCGCGCGCGCTCATCACGGCGCGCCTCAATGGCGTGACCCTGTTGCAGGGAAATCCGTTGAGCGAACTGACTCAGCAGCGCTTGGGTGAGTACTGGGCGAACATCTCCCTGACGCATCCGCAATGGATGGCTCTGCGCTCGCCCGGAGCGTTTGGTCATGCCCTGCCTGGCAGGCCTTCGAACGTGCAGCAGTGGTTGCGTAATTTGCCAAGCACCGAACTGGAGGCAAGAAAGGACTTGTGGCGAAGCCTGGCGCGCGAGCCACAGTCCAAGGAGCTGTTCAGGTTATTGAATCGATTGGCGGGTTCTTATCAGGGCGAAGAAAACTACCCGGACCTCCAGGCGCGCGTCTGGCAGATGCTTGAGGCGGCCAGGGACTCTACGCAGTTGCGTCGTGAACTGTTCGAGCTGGCCGGCGCCCCGGCGTGCGAGGACCGCGCGGCGTTGTCGTTCAGCTACCTGGAAATCAGGTTGATGATCCACAACGCCCGGGCCCTGGCTGGGGGAACGGATGAGGCGGCGGTGTTGGTCCGCCTGGCGAAAGGGCTGTTTCGTCTCGATGAGGTGGAACGCATTGCGCTGCAGGATATTCAGCAGCGTCGTGATGCGATCAATGCGCGTCGTGATCTTACGGCAGCGCAGAAGGCCCAACACCTACAGCAGATCGAAGAGGTCGAGGTTCGCCTGGCCTATCGTGTCGGGCTGAAGGCGCGACTGGAACTGCCCAAACAGCCCGCAGGCGGACGCTTCCTGATGCTGGCCGGTGTCACGCAAGAGGCGCTTGATGCGGCTGCCGAGCAGGTCCTGGCCCTGGACGATTCGCCTGAGCAGTTCCAATCGCTGGTGGGACGGGATTTCTGGATTGATTACCTGAAGGAACACCATCCGACGTCCTTCCAGGCATTGACGGATACGCTGATTGCCAACCAGATTGAACTGGATGAGGCAAAGGCCGCAGGGACCCTGGAGGCAGCCGATTATGCCTCTCAGTCCGAGGCGCTGGCCTTGCAGTTCAAAGTCAAGGAGGCGGAGCTGATTCAGTCGTTGACTCAATCGGAGCTGGATGCGTTGAAGGAAAGTACTGATCTATAGGGTTAAGCCGGTCCGGCTGTTTCTTGACCCAATGAAAACCTGTGGCGAGGGAGCTTGCTCCCTCGCCACAGGCAACTGTTGGTTCAGAACAGGAAGTAACGCTGCGCCATCGGCAAGACATCTGCCGGTTCACACCACAACAACACGCCATCGGCCTTGACCTGATAGGTCTGCGGGTCGACGTCGATGCTCGGCAGGTAGTCGTTATGGACCAGGTCGGTCTTCTGCACATCGCGGCAGCCTTTGACCACGGCGATTTTCTTCTTTAACCCAAGCTGTTCCGGCAGCCCGGCCTCGGCAGCGGCCTGGCTGATGAAGGTCAGGCTGGTGGCATGCCGCGAGCCGCCATAGCTTGCAAACATCGGTCGGTAGTGCACCGGTTGCGGCGTCGGGATCGAGGCGTTGGCGTCGCCCATCAGGCTGGCGGCGATCGCCCCGCCCTTGAGGATCAGCGTCGGCTTGACCCCAAAAAACGCCGGGCGCCACAGCACCAGGTCGGCCCACTTGCCCACTTCGATGGAACCCACTTCATGGCTGATGCCGTGGGTGATCGCCGGGTTGATGGTGTACTTGGCGATGTAGCGCTTGATGCGGAAGTTGTCGTTGCCTTCGCCGTCGCCGGGGAGGGCGCCACGTTGCTTCTTCATTTTGTCGGCGGTCTGCCAGGTGCGCGTGATGACTTCGCCGACACGGCCCATGGCCTGGCTGTCGGAGCTGATCATCGAGAAGGCGCCCAGGTCATGAAGGATGTCTTCGGCGGCGATGGTCTCGCGGCGGATGCGGCTTTCGGCGAACGCCACGTCCTCGGCAATGCTCGGGTCCAGATGATGGCAGACCATCAACATGTCCAAGTGCTCGTCGATGGTGTTGCGGGTGAACGGCCGGGTCGGGTTGGTGGAACTGGGCAGCACGTTGGGGAAACCGCAAGCCTTGATGATGTCCGGCGCATGCCCGCCACCGGCACCTTCGGTGTGGTAGGTGTGGATGGTGCGGCCCTTGAACGCGGCCAGCGTGGTCTCGACGAAACCGGACTCGTTGAGGGTGTCGGTGTGAATCGCGACCTGCACGTCGTATTGGTCGGCCACGCTCAGGCAGTTGTCGATGGCCGCCGGGGTGGTGCCCCAGTCTTCATGCAATTTCAGGCCGATGGCCCCGGCCTTGACCTGTTCGACCAACGGCTCCGGCAGGCTGGCGTTGCCCTTGCCGGTGAAACCCATGTTCATCGGGAAGGCATCGGCGGCCTGGAGCATGCGCGCCAGGTGCCACGGCCCGGACGTGCAAGTGGTGGCGTTGGTCCCGGTGGCCGGGCCCGTGCCGCCGCCGATCATGGTGGTTACGCCGCTCATCAGCGCCTCTTCGATCTGCTGCGGGCAGATGAAGTGGATGTGGGTGTCGATGCCGCCAGCCGTGAGGATCATGCCTTCGCCGGCAATCACTTCGGTGCTGGCGCCGATGGCGATGGTTACGTCGGGCTGGATGTCCGGGTTGCCGGCCTTGCCGATGGCTTTGACGCGTCCGTCCTTGAGGCCGACATCAGCCTTGACGATGCCCCAGTGGTCGATGATCAGCGCGTTGGTGATCAGCGTGTCGACGACCTCGGCGGCCAGCAGTTGGCTCTGGCCCATGCCGTCGCGAATCACCTTGCCGCCGCCGAATTTCACTTCTTCGCCGTAGGTGGTGAAGTCTTTTTCCACTTCGATCCACAACTCGGTGTCGGCCAGGCGGACCTTGTCGCCGACGGTGGGGCCGAACATGTCGGCGTAGGCTTGTCTCGAAATCTTCATGTGCTCGCCTTGAGGTTCTTAAGTCGTATGCGGTCCATTGTGGCGAGGGAGCTTCAGTCCAGGTCGCCCATCACCCGCCCGGCAAACCCGAACACCCGGCGATGCCCGGCCAGTTCGACAAGCTCGACTTCGCGGCTCTGGCCCGGTTCGAAGCGCACCGCGGTGCCGGCCGGGATGTTCAGGCGCATGCCACGGCTGGCGACGCGGTCGAAGGCCAGGGCGTCGTTGGTTTCGAAGAAGTGATAGTGCGAGCCGACCTGGATCGGCCGGTCGCCGCTGTTGGCGACGCTCAGCGTGAGGGTACGGCGGCCGACGTTGAGTTCGATGTCGCCGGGTTGAACCTGGTATTGCCCTGGAATCATTGCGGTTGCCCCAAAATCTTGTAGTAGATGGCGGTCGGGGTGTAGGTCCCGTCCGGGCTCTGGCAGTAGTCGGGCAGTTCACCGACGCGGGTATAACCCATGGCGCGGTAGAACGCCTCGGCCTCGGAACCGGCCTCGGTATCGAGGTAGAGCAGGCCACGCTTGTGTTGGCGGGCACCGAGCTCCAGGGCGCTCATCAATTGCTGGCCCAGGCCCCGACGACGAGCCTCGCCGCGCACCAACAGCTTTTGCACCTCGGCACGGTTGCGGCCGTTGGGCTTCTGGCACAAGGCAAGCTGGACGCTGGCCTGCACCTGCTCATCCTTGACCACCACCCACAGCAGCAGGTGCCCCTGGTTGAGGCTGGTCTGGACCTCGTCGAAATAGGCCCGGGCCTGGACAGCGTCGAGATCGGCCATGAACCCCACGCTGGCGCCATACCCGACGGCGTCGAGCAACAGATCGATCAGGCCCTGGCGATAATGCGCAAAGCTTTCAGCGTGGACTCGACGCAACTGGGCGGCGTTCATCGGTATCACTCCTTGACGACGGCGGGCGGTGGCGCCCCGGGATTGAGGACCAACTGCATGAAAGTCAGATCCAGCCAGCGGCCGAACTTGGTGCCCACCTGCGGCATCTGCCCGGTGGTGACGAAACCGGCCCGCTCATGCAGGCGAATCGACGCCGCGTTGCCGCTCTCGATGGCGGCAACCATGACGTGCTTGCCGCAGGCCCTGGCGCGCTCGATCAGGTCGGCCATCAGCAACGGGCCGAGGCCATGGCCGCGCTGGTCGCGGCTGACGTACACCGAATGCTCGACGGTGTGGCGGAAGCCGTCGAACGGTCGCCAGTCGCCGAAGGAAGCGTAGCCGAGTACGTTGTCCTCGGCGTCGATGATCACCCGCACCGGGTAGCCCTGGGAACGTCGGGCGCTGAACCAGGCCTGGCGATTGCCCAGGTCCACGGCTTGTTCGTTCCAGATCGCCGTGGTGTTGAGCACGGCGTCGTTGTAGATGTCGCGGATTGCCGGCAGGTCCGAGGGCTGGGCGTCACGAATCTGAAAAGTCATGACGCGGCCTCAGGCGATGGGTTGGTGGACGGTGACCAGTTTGGTGCCGTCGGGAAACGTCGCTTCGACCTGGATCTCCGGGATCATCTCCGGAATGCCTTCCATCACTTGTTCGCGGCTCAGCAACGTGGTGCCGAAATGCATCAGCTCGGCCACGGTCTGGCCGTCACGGGCGCCTTCGAGCAGCGCGGCGGAGATATAGGCCATGGCCTCCGGGTAGTTGAGTTTCAAGCCCCGGGCCAACCGCCGTTCGGCGACGAGGCCGGCGGTGAAGATCAGCAGCTTGTCTTTTTCGCGTGGGGTCAGGTCCATGTGCAATCCATAAGGCAGATAAAAATAGTCGTTTTAGACGCATTCGCTGGGGGAAAGCGGATTCAGGTGCTCCAGATTCTTGGTGGTTCAGCTTCTCGCCCCAGCAGAGCCGGGCGCAGCAGCCGCCATAACTCAATCAGCCACCCCCGCGCCAACAACGCTTCGCTCGCCAGGCAACGGGCCACGAGCAAACCGGGCAACTGGGTCAGGTCGCCACGCACGGCATGGCCCAGGGATCGGCAGCGCTCCAGCAGCTCGCTGTCGATCTCGCCGGTCACCAGTAAGGTGGCAAACACCGGGTCACCGCCCAGCCCGATGGGCGAGTCAAGCAGTCCGTCATCGCCAACGATGCGCTGACGCTCATGCCACAGCAACTGGCCGTCGCGGCGAATGTCCAGCCGCGATTGAAAGTGCCCCAGGTCGAATCGCTCGCCGCTGGCTGGCCGTCCGAGGGCAACCATGTCCCAATAGAACAACCGGGCATTGCCTTGCAGGTCGATGGTCGTGCTGAGTTCGGCCTGGGCCGCGCTGAACACGATGGTTTCCTGAGGCAGCCATTCCAGGGTCGCGCCGGGGGCTACGCTCAGGGTCAGTTGCTGGTACGCCGGGCCGGCGGCTCGGTACCACTTGGCCGCGCCAGGGCTGGTCAATTGCGCCCAGGCGCCCGGGCCGACGTGGGCCGAGATGTCCAGCCGATCCCCGCCGGCAATCCCGCCGGGCGGGTGGACGATGATGTGCTGGCACACCTCGGGGCCTTCGGCGTACAGGTGCTTCTGCACCCGCAGCGGGCCTTTGTGCCGGCGTTGTACCGGGCGCGTGCAATCGCCGAAGCGGGCGTAGCCCAGTTCCAGCTCGGCATGCCAGCTGGGGGTGAACAGGGCGGATGGCGAAACAGGTAGATTCATGATTTTCTGATGATCGTCGGGACGCTAAGACTAGATCGTAACCAGGCCGCGCACACCCTCGGCTTCCATGTTTTCTCCGCGGCCCTGCTGCACGATCTCACCCCGGGACATCACCAGGTACTGATCGGCGAGCTCGGCGGCGAAGTCGTAGAACTGCTCCACCAGCAAAATCGCCATGTCGCCGCGGGCGGCGAGTTTCTTGATCACCGCACCGATTTCCTTGATCACCGAAGGCTGGATGCCCTCGGTGGGCTCATCCAGGATCAGCAGGCGCGGCCGGCTGGCCAGGGCCCGGCCAATAGCGAGCTGCTGTTGCTGGCCGCCGGACAGGTCGCCGCCCCGGCGTTGTTTCATCTGCAGCAGCACCGGGAACAATTCGTAGATAAAGGCCGGCACTTCCTTGGCTTCGGAGCCGGGGAAGCGCGACAAGCCCATCAGCAGGTTTTCTTCCACCGTCAGCCGGCCAAAAATCTCCCGGCCCTGGGGCACATAGGCAATGCCGGCGTGCACCCGTTGGTGCGGCTTGAACGTGGTGATGGCCTTGCCTTCCCAATTCACCACGCCTTCCTTGGCCGGCAACAGGCCCATCAGGCACTTGAGCAGGGTGGTCTTGCCCACGCCATTGCGCCCCAGCAGGCACGTCACCTCGCCGACCTTGGCGTCGAACGACAGGCCGCGCAGGATGTGGCTACCGCCGTAGTACTGGTGCAGCTTGTCGACTTGCAACATGTCCTGAATCCCCCTCAAGGCCCCTGTGGGAGCGAGCAAGCCAGCTCCCACAGGGAATGCGTTTGCAGATCTAGCGACCGAGGTACACCTCGATGACCCGCTCATTGTCCTGCACCTGTTCCAGCGACCCTTCGGCCAGCACGCTGCCTTGGTGCAGCACGGTGACGTGGTCGGCAATCGCCCCGACGAAGCCCATATCGTGTTCCACCACCATCAGCGAGTGCTTGCCCGCCAGGGTCTTGAACAGCTCCGCAGTGAAGTCGGTCTCGGCGTCGGTCATGCCGGCCACCGGCTCGTCGAGCAGCAGCAATTGCGGGTCCTGGACCAGCAGCATGCCGATCTCCAGGAACTGCTTCTGGCCGTGGGACAGCAACCCTGCGGCGCGGTTGACCGAGGTGGTGAGACGGATGGTCTCGAGCACTTCGTCGATGCGCTCGTGCTGTTCGCCGGTCAGTTTCGCCCGCAGGCTGGCCCACACCGATTTGTCGGTCTTGAGCGCCAGCTCCAGGTTCTCGAACACGCTCAGGGCTTCGAACACTGTCGGCTTCTGGAACTTGCGTCCGATGCCGGCCTGGGCGATCTGCACTTCGCTCATGGTCGTCAGGTCCAGGGTCTCGCCGAACCAGGCCTTGCCGTGGCTGGGGCGGGTCTTGCCGGTGATGACATCCATCAGCGTGGTCTTGCCCGCGCCGTTGGGGCCGATGATGCAGCGCAATTCGCCGACGCCGATGTACAGGTTCAAATTGTTCAAGGCCTTGAAGCCATCGAAGCTGACGCTGATGTCTTCCAGGGTCAGGATCGTGCCGTGACGGGTGTTCAGGCCAACGCCGGCGGCCTGGCCGAGGCCGATGGCGTCGCGGCTGCTGCCTTCATCCTTATTGGATTCAATGATCGGTTCGAGCATGAAATCCGCCGTGGGTGTGATGCGCATCATTCGCTCCTTTTCTTCAACAGCCCGATCACGCCCTTGGGCAGATACAGGGTCACGACGATGAACAACGCGCCGAGGAAGAACAACCAATATTCAGGAAACGCCACGGTGAACCAGCTCTTCATGCCGTTCACCACGCCCGCGCCGAGCAATGGCCCGATCAGCGTTCCCCGCCCGCCGAGGGCCACCCACACGGCAGCCTCGATGGAGTTGGTCGGCGACATTTCGCTGGGGTTGATGATGCCTACCAGGGGCACGTACAACGCCCCGGCGAGGCCGCACAACACCGCGCTCAACACCCAGACGAACAGCTTGAAACCACGGGGATCGTAACCGCAGAACATCAGGCGGTTTTCCGCGTCGCGCAGGGCGGTCAGCACCCGGCCGAATTTGCTGCGGGCCAGGCGCCAGCCAATGAACAGGCTCGCCACCAGCAGCAACACCGTGGCGAAAAACAACACCGCCCGGGTCCCTGGTTCGGTGATGCCAAAGCCCAGGATCGAACGAAAATTGGTGAAGCCGTTGTTGCCGCCGAACCCGGTCTCGTTGCGGAAAAACAACAGCATCCCGGCGAAGGTCAGGGCTTGGGTCATGATCGAGAAATACACGCCCTTGATCCGCGAGCGGAAGGCGAAGAAACCGAACACCAGCGCCAGCAAACCCGGCGCCAGCACCACCAGGCACATCGCCCAGAGGAAACTGTCGGTGCCGGTCCAGTACCAGGGCAGCTCGGTCCACGACAAGAACGTCATGAACGCCGGCAAGCCATCGCCGGCGGCCTGGCGCATCAGGTACATGCCCATGGCGTAGCCGCCCAGGGCGAAGAACAGGCCGTGGCCCAGGGACAACAAGCCGGCGTAGCCCCAGACCAAGTCCAGCGCCAGGGCGACGATGGCATAGCACAGAATCTTGCCCACCAGGGTCAGGGTGTACGCGGAGACGTGCAGCGGGTTGTCCACCGCCAGCAGTGACAGCAGCGGCAGGCTCAACAGCACGGCGAGAATCAGTGCGCCGACGGCGAGGGTGACTTTGGGGCCGGCCTTTTGCGTGGCCGTGAGCATCAGGGGCTGGTTCATCAGTCGATTACCCGTCCTTTGAGCGCGAAGAGGCCTTGCGGACGCTTCTGGATGAACAGAATGATCAGCGCGAGGATCAGGATCTTGCCGAGCACGGCGCCGATCTGCGGTTCGAGGATCTTGTTGGCGATGCCCAGGCCGAACGCGGCGAACACACTGCCGGCCAACTGGCCGACGCCGCCGAGCACCACCACCAGGAACGAGTCGATGATGTAGCTCTGGCCCAGGTCCGGGCCGACGTTGCCGATCTGGCTCAGGGCCACGCCACCGAGCCCGGCGATGCCCGAGCCGAGGCCGAAGGCGAGCATGTCCACGCGCCCGGTGGGCACGCCGCAGCAAGCGGCCATGTTGCGATTCTGCGTTACCGCGCGCACGTTCAGGCCCAGGCGCGTCCTGTTCAGCAGCAGCCAAGTCAACACCACCACGAACAGGGCGAAGGCGATGATCACGATGCGGTTGTACGGCAGCACCAGGTTCGGCAACACTTGGATCCCGCCCGACAGCCAGGCCGGGTTGGCGACTTCGACGTTCTGCGCGCCGAACACCAGGCGCACCAGTTGGATCAGCATCAGGCTGATGCCCCAGGTGGCGAGCAGGGTTTCCAGCGGCCGCCCGTAGAGGTGACGGATCACCGTGCGCTCCAGGGCCATGCCGATGGCGGCGGTGATGAAAAACGCTACTGGCAAGGCGATCAGCGGATAGAACTCGATGGCATTCGGGGCGAAGCGCTGGAACAGCATCTGCACTACGTAAGTGGAATAAGCGCCGAGCATGAGCATCTCGCCGTGGGCCATGTTGATCACCCCCAACAGGCCGAAGGTGATCGCCAGGCCGAGGGCGGCGAGCAGCAGGATCGAGCCCAGGGACATGCCGCTGAACGCCTGGCCCAGCAACTCGCCGACCAGGAGTTTGCGCTTGACCTGGCCGAGGCTGGTTTCGGCGGCGGTGCGCACGGCGGCATCGGTTTCGACGCCGGGTTCAAGCAGGCCTTCCAGGCGAGTGCGGGCCAGCGGGTCGCCGGTTTCCCCCAGCAGGCGGACGGCGGCGAGGCGCACGCTCGGGTTGGTGTCCACCAGTTGCAGGTTCGCCAGGGCCAAGCTCAGGGCGGCGTGTACGTCTTCGTCCTGTTCACCGGCCAGTTGTCGATCGAGGAAAGCCAGTTGCGCCGGGCGAGCACTTTTTTGCAATTGCTGCGCGGCGGCCAGGCGTACGCGGGCGTCGACAGCGAGTAATTGGTGACTGGCGAGCGCGGTTTCGATCAGACCGCGCAAGCGGTTGTTCAAACGCAGGGTCTTGGGTTGGCCGTCGACGGTCAACTGGCCTTGTTGCAAGGCGTTGATCAGTTCGACGCGCCCAGGCTCCGGCTGCGCGGCCCAGGCTTCCAAAAGCTTGGCCTGCTGGGTCGGGTTGGCGGCGACGAAGTCTTCGGCGTCGCCGGCGTGTGAGGCCAACGGCAGCAATAGTACGATGGCTAGGATCAAGCGGTGGAGGGCAGTGGGCATATTGTTGGCCTTGCGCAAAACTTCTTTTGTGGGAGCGAGCAAGCCCGCTCCCACAAGGGAGTCGTGTCGGCCCGGGGATCCGGGGCCGACACCCATGGGCTCAGTTGCTCTTCACCGCGTAGTCAGGCTTCTTGTCGTTGCCTTCGATGAACGGGCTCCACGGTTGCGCGCGGATCGGCCCTTCGGTCTGCCAGACCACGTTGAACTGCCCGTCGGCCTGGATCTCGCCGATCATCACTGGCTTGTGCAGGTGATGGTTGGTCTTGTCCATGGTCAGGGTGTAGCCCGATGGTGCGGCGAAGGTCTGGCCGGCCAGGGCTTCGCGGACTTTGTCGACGTCGGTGGACTTGGCTTTTTCCACCGCTTGCGCCCACATGTGGATACCGACGTAAGTGGCTTCCATCGGGTCGTTGGTCACCGCTTTGTCGGCGCCAGGCAGGTTCTTGGCCTTGGCGTAGGCTTTCCACGAATCGACGAATTTCTTGTTCGCAGGGTTATCCACGGATTCGAAGTAGTTCCACGCCGCCAGGTTGCCCACCAATGGCTTGGTGTCGATGCCGCGCAGTTCTTCCTCGCCCACCGAGAACGCCACGACCGGCACGTCGGTGGCCTTCAGGCCCTGGTTCGCCAGTTCTTTGTAGAACGGCACGTTGGAGTCGCCGTTGACGGTGGAGATGACCGCGGTCTTGCCCCCAGCCGAGAATTTCTTGATGTTGGCCACGATGGTCTGGTAATCGCTGTGGCCGAACGGGGTGTAGACCTCTTCGATGTCCTTGTCTGCCACGCCTTTGGAGTGCAGGAACGAACGCAGGATCTTGTTGGTGGTGCGCGGGTAGACGTAGTCGGTGCCCAGCAGGAAGTAACGCTTGGCGCTGCCGCCTTCTTCGCTCATCAGGTATTCCACCGCCGGAATCGCCTGCTGGTTTGGCGCGGCGCCGGTGTAGAAGACGTTCGGCGACATTTCTTCGCCTTCGTATTGCACCGGGTAGAACAGCAGGCCATTGAGTTCTTCGAACACCGGCAATACGGATTTACGCGACACCGACGTCCAGCAGCCGAACACCACGGCGACCTTGTCCTGGGTCAGCAACTGCCGGCCCTTTTCGGCGAACAGCGGCCAGTTCGATGCCGGGTCCACGACTACCGCCTCAAGCTTCTTGCCGTTCACGCCACCCTTGGCGTTGATCTCATCGATGGTCATCAGCGCCATGTCCTTGAGGGACGTCTCGGAGATTGCCATGGTGCCGGACAGCGAATGCAGGATGCCGACCTTGATGGTTTCGGCGGCCTGGACGGTCCAGGCCATGCCCATCGCGGCAATGCTTGCCGAGAGTGTAAAAGCCTTGATCAAGCTACGACGCTTCATTGTGCGATCTCCATGGACTTATGAGTTTTTTTCGGTGGCAGATGCAAACGCTGAAGGCGCTTTTGCAAGGGATGTGCCCGGTCGGGAGAAGGCTTTGAAATGTGGGGCTGGCAGCGAGAGCGGAAAATGACGATGCACCATCAGTGACCGTATCGCGGGCGCTGGTGCAATCTGGTGCTCCGCATTGGGGCGTGGAATCGGATGAATCCAAGGTGAGATTCTCGACCGCACGACTATGCTGAATTTTTTACCGTGCTGAAGTGGAGAAGTCGGTTTGAATGACTCTGGCGTTGCAAGCTATTTTCTTCTCGATGAGACGGCGGTTTTCGACGTGTCGCCTGAAGTTGAATTGGCCGAGCATCCGCAATGGATGCATGTGACGCACCTGAGGGAAGGAAGGTATTCGCTGATTCTCACCGCTGGAGAGCATCTTCGAAGTAGCAAGTTGGAGGTGTTCTCTGATTCAACCTTATTCGTTCGTTTTTCGGCTGCTCTACCGAGCATCAGTTTGGATGGACTCACCTGTTCAGTTGTTTTTCTTGAAGACGGAACTCAGGCCGAGTTCCAAATAGGGATGTTTCATTTTTGCGGAGCAACTTCGCCGTCGGAATGGAGGACGGTGGATCTGGATTTGGCCTGGTTGGCGGGCAAGCGTGGCCGTCTCCTTGTCGCGTGTGGGCCCGGTGCAAAGAACGATCCTACGGCCGACTGGCTGGCGATAGCTGACTTGTGCGTCGCCAGGGAGGGAGAGAGGAAGGCGCTCTTGGCGAAAACACATCAATCATTGCGTATGGAAAACGAGATAGCACACTTCAGTAGCGTCTACCGGAACGCGTTTTACTCAAGCGTTCAGCAGCGACAGAGTGAAACTGCAAGGGGCGTTGTGCGCAAGGTTCGCCGATTGAATGGGCTGGCTCATGCGCCAGGGCAGGCTGCGCAGGCTGACATTGTCATACTGGAACCGTTTGAAGGTGAGGTCGCCTACGCTTATGCGACTCGTCTCCTGAGGGCGAACGTCCCGCAAGTCCCTCCCGATTTCCAAGCGAGGTTGCGCCAGAAAGTCTTGGACCACGGCG
Organism: Pseudomonas frederiksbergensis; assembly: GCF_000802155.2. GTDB lineage: Bacteria > Pseudomonadota > Gammaproteobacteria > Pseudomonadales > Pseudomonadaceae > Aquipseudomonas > Aquipseudomonas frederiksbergensis_A. The sequence continues at coordinate 86,255 of NZ_JQGJ02000016.1, read as the reverse complement.
CAATAAAAGTCTTGTCCATCTGCAGCGGTGCCGCACGGATAGAGGCTGGTTTGTCAGCGGCTGTTCCCGAAGGTATCGAATGGTCACTGTTGGATATCAATGAAGACCTGCTCCAGATCGCGGCAAGGCAGTTTCCGCCAGGGACCGGTCTCGATTTGATCGTGGCGGATGCGAATAACCTGGTGCCTACCGATGAACAGTGGGACGTCATTATTTGTGTTTCGGCATTGCACCATTTGGTAGAGCTGGAAAAAGTCATGCTCTTTATCTCCCGCAGTTTGAAAAACGATGGCGAGTTCTGGAGTGTGGGCGAGGCCGTGGGACGTAACGGTAATCGCTTGTGGCCCGACGCGATAATTGCCGCCGATGCGGCGTTCTCGGCGTTGCCGGCGCGCTACCGGTTAAATGCCGATACCCAGGTTGTCGATGCTGTCATTCCAGACAAGGACCACTCGATTGGGTGCTTCGAGGGGATTCGAAGCGAGGACATTACTGCGCTCCTTGAACGTTGGCTGACGCCGGTAAATGTCTACCGCACCAATTGCTTCCTGTGGCGAATGGTCAACCTTGCCTACAGCGGGAATTTCAATCTTGAAAAAGCGCAGGACCGGGCGTTAGTCATCGATCTGGTTCGCGCCGAGCTTGGGCATTTTCGAAATGGAGGCCTTGGGACCGAGCTATTCGGCGTCTACCAAAAGAAGCACCTCTTCAGCGACGGCGCATCAGACCGATAAAGAACAGCCCGCCGATGGCCGCGGTAGCGACCCCAATCGGCAAGTCTTCCGGCGCGATCAACGTCCGCGCCGCCACGTCCACCCACACCAGGAACAGGCTGCCGAGCAACACGCAGGCCGGCAGCAACCGGCGATGCTCGGCGCCCACCAGGCGGCGGGCAATGTGCGGCACCATCAGCCCGACAAAGCCGATCGAACCGCTGATGGACACCAGCACACCGGTCATCAACGACGCGATCAGGAAAATCCACAACCGCACCTTCGCCGCGTTCAGGCCCAGGGTCACGGCGGTTTGTTCGCCCGCCATCAGCGCGTTCAGCGGCCGGGCCATGCCCAGCAGCAACACCAGCCCCAACCCGACGCTGGCGGCCGGCACGGCCAGCAGTTCCCAACGGGCCAGGCCCAGGCCGCCGAGCATCCAGAACATCACCGCCGAACTGGCGCGATGATCGCCCAGGAACAACAACAGGTTGGCCGCCGCCATCATCACGAAGGACACCGCCACGCCGCACAGCAACAGCCGATCGCTCTCCAGCCGGCCTTGGCGGGCGGCAATGGCCAATACCAGCAACATGCTCAGCAATGCGCCGATGAAGGCGGCGAGGGGTAGCGTCAGGAGCCCCATGATTTCACCGACATGCAACACAACGATGACCGCCCCCAGGGTCGCGCCGGAGGTGACGCCCAGCAGGTGCGGATCGGCCAGCGGGTTGCGCGTGACCGCTTGCAGCACCGCGCCGATCAGCGCCAGCCCCGCGCCCACCAAGGCGCCGAGCAACAGGCGCGGGACGCGGATCAGCCAGACAATATGTTCCTGGCCGGGCGTCCAATAGACCTCGCCCACACCGAAGGCCTTGTGCAGCAGCAGGTCCCAGACCACGGGCACCGGCACCCGCGCCGGCCCGAAGCCCAGTGACACCACGCATGACACCAGCAGCAGCGCACCGAGGAGCATCAGCAGGACGGCGTAGCGACGATCGTTCATTGGCCGTGGAAACCCCGCGCCAGGGTTTGCACCGCCAACACGTTATCGATGCCTGGGGTGGCTTGCACGTAGGGGATCACGATGAAGCGCCGCTGCTTGATCGCGTCGACTGACTGCAGGGCCGGGTTGTCCAGCAAGAATTGCTGCTTCTGCTCGGCGCTGACTTCACCGTAATCGACGATCACGATCACCTGCGGGTTGCGCTCGACCACGTTCTCCCAGTTCACCCGGGTCCAACTGGTTTGCACATCATCGAGGATGTTGCGTCCACCAGCCGCATCGATCAGGGCCTGGGGCATGCCGAGGCGGCCGGAGGTCATGGCCCGGTCTTCGCCGCTGTCATACAGGAACACACGTGGTCGCTCGGTTGGCAGTTGCTTGCGCACGTCGGCCACTTGGGCCTGCATCGTGGCGATCAGTGCATTGGCGCGATCCTGCACGTCGAAGATTTTCCCGAGGTTGCGCAGGTCGTTGTAGGTGTCCTCCAGCGAAGCTGCCGGACGCTTCATCACGAACGCGCAGGACTCGGTCAACTCGTAGACATTGATGCCCAGCGGTTGCAGGGTCTGCGGCGTCAGGTCGCCGCCCACCCGCATGCCGTAGTCCCAGCCGGCGAAGAAGAAATCGACGTTGGCATCGAGCAGGGTTTCCACCGAGGTATATTTGGCGGCCAGTTCCGGCAGGCCGTCGAGAATCCTGGCCATCTCGGGTGTCACCGATTTCCAGCCGCTGATGCCACTGTAGCCGACCATGCGCGGCTTGAGACCCAGGGCGAGCATCATCTGCGTCATGTTGATGTCATGGCTGACCGCATGGCGAGGGGCCTCGTTGAACACCACCGGGCGGTTGCAGCTCTGGATCGTCAACGGGTAGTGGGTGGCTTCCGCCAGGGCATGGGCGCTGCCCAGCAACAGCGGCAGCGACAGCAGGAAACGCAAGGTCATGGTTGGGTTATCCAAGTGATTCGTGGGTAGCCGGACAGCGGATGCTCGTCCACCAGGGCTTCGACGCCGAACACCTCGCGCAACAGCTCGGCGGTGAGGACATTTCTGGGCGTGCCGCTGGCGACAATGCGCCCGTGTTCGATCACATACAGGCGATCACAGAAGGCGGCGGCCAGGTTCAGGTCGTGCAGGCTGGCGAGGGTGCCGATGCCCAGGCCCTTGATCAGTTGCAGCAATTGCAATTGATAGCGCGGGTCGAGGTGGTTGGTCGGTTCATCGAGGATCAGCAACTGCGGCTGCTGGGCCAGGGCGCGGGCGAGGATCACCCGTTGCTTTTCGCCTCCCGACAGCGTGGCGAAGGCGTGATCGCCAAAGCCATCGAGTCCGGCCGATGCCAATGCCTGTCGTACCAGCCGGCGGTCTTCATGATTGTCGCTGTCGAACAACCCCTTGTAGGGCGTTCGACCCATGGCGACCACCTCTTCCACCGTCAGGCCGAAGGCGTCGGGGAATTCTTGCAGCACCACCGCGATGCGTTGGGCGCACCAGCGCGAGGACTGTTGCCAGAGGTTGTGATGTTCGAGTTTCACCTCGCCCTGTTCCGGTCGGCTGAAGCGATAGGCACAGCGCAACAGGCTGGTCTTGCCGCTGCCGTTGGGCCCGATCAACCCGACAAACTCCCCTGCCCCCACCTGCAGCGTGGCATCACGCAGCTGGAACTGGTGATGGCAATGGCCATGACCAAGGGGCGTCCAGGCGAGGTGAGAGAGGGTTAGGGAGGTCATGCATTCACTCAGCATTTGTTTTGAAACACAGTTCCTTTGAACGGTGTTCGTGGTTTGGAAAGCGGGCGCAATTGTAGAGGTTTCGCACCGCTTTCCGTTAACGCACTGTCTTCAGCTTGAAGATGAAGCGATCTCAGGCTGGCGATTGAACCGTGTGACGAGCCGGTCCAACAGCCACACCACCACCAGCGAAGCGCCCACCAGCGGGAACACCACCGCCAGGGCGAGCATGATGAATACTCCGGTTTTCCACGTCGGCAGATCGTGACGCAGTGGCGGTACACCGAGCTTGCCCTGGGGCCGGCGCTTCCACCAGATCACCAGGCCACTCACGGCGCTGAGCAGAATCATCAGGCAAACCAGCAACACGAGGATTTGGTTCAGCGGGCCGAACATCTTGCCTTCGTGCAGCATCACGCCGGTTTCGGTGGCGCGGGCCACGACGCTGTAGTGCTCCCAGCGCACATCAGCCAGGACCTTGCCGGTGTACTGGTCAACGTGCAGGGTCGCGTCGTTGCGCGGGTCATCGGCGAACACAGCGATGGTGAACACACCCGACGCGGTCGTTGGGAAGGTGATGCTGTAACCGGGCTCGACCTTGCGCGCCGTGGCGATGTCCTGCACCGCTTGCAGGCTGACGGTCGGCGCGGCGGGGCCTTCATGCATGCCGCCATGGGCCATGTGCTCGGCATGGTCGCCGGACATCGGCATCGGCGTATTTTCCATGGCCCAGGGTACGGTCTGGCGATGGGCGTTGTTGAGGCTGCCGGCCTCGACGTCGGACTTGGGCACCTCGTTCCACATCGCCGCCGGGAAGTGGTTCCAGAGGTCCGCGTATTGCTTGCCCCAGAAGCCGGTCCAGGTCATGCCACTGAGCAGCATCACCAGCAGGAACGCCGCGCCCCAGAAACCGACGACAACGTGCAAGTCACGCCAGAACAGCCGACCGCGCGCGCTCCAGCGCGGCCACAGCACGCCGGCCGACGATTGTCCGCGCGGCCACCACAGGTATAGGCCGGAGACCACCAGCACCACGCCCCAGCCGGCGGCCATTTCCACCAGCCGATCGCCGACGGTGCCGATCAGCAACTCGCCGTGGATCGCCCGGGCCATGGCTTGCAGGTTGCTCTTCGCATCCTGCTCGCCGAGGACGTCGCCGTGGTACGGGTCGATGAACACGTTCAGCTCCCGGCCCTTGTCGATCACCACGAACTGCGCGCTGCGCTCGGCGTTGACCGGGGGCAGGTACTGTTTGACCTGGCCTTCGGGGTAAGCCTGGTGGACCTGCTTGAGCAGGTCGTCGGCTGCGAGCGTGTGATGCCCGGCCGGGACGTTCAGCAGGCTGCCGTACATCAGCGGATCGAGTTGTGGCTTGAACAGGTAAATGATCCCGGTCAGGGCCAGCATCACCATGAACGGCGCCACGAACAGCCCGGCATAAAAATGCCAGCGCCAGGCCAGGTTGTAGAAATTGGGTTTCGGTTGGCTCATTAGAAAGCGCTCCGCAGGGCTAATTGGGTTGTTATGTTTTTGGCGGTTGCTGCGCAACCGCCCGGTGAGCCTTGGATAAACACAAACCTGTGGCGAGGGAGCTTGCTCCCTCGCCACAGAGTCAGGTGTCAGGCCTCGCCCGTGTTGTCAGAAACTCATATCCACCTTCGTCCAGAGCGTACGCCCCGGTTCGTTGATGGCTTGTGGGTCGCTTGCCGGGTAGCCGAACCCGGCGTTGCCGGCCAGGTTCAAGTGTTCGGCGTAGGCTTTGCCGAAGAGGTTGTCGACGCCGCTGCTGATCTTCCAATGCTGGTTGATGCGATAGGCACCGTTGAGCGAGAAGACCCCGAACCCCGAGCTTTTGCCGTAGTCCTTGCCGACGACGTTGCCTTTGTTTTCATCGACTCGGTGCTGCGCCGCCACCACCCGCCACAAGGCGCCGGCGCTCCAGCGGTCTTCGCTGTAGGTCAGGCCCAGGCGAGCGTCCAGCGGCGGCATCTGGGCCAGGGCGCTGCCGTCGCTGCTGTTCTTGCCCCAGGCATAGGCCAGGGTGGCATCGGCTTTCCAGCGCTCGCTCAGCTTGTAGGCCGCGCCAAGTTCACCGCCCATGATTCGCGCATCGATGTTCTCGGCCCGGGAGGTGGTGCCCATCATGCCGGGGGTGTAATCGAACAGGATGTAGTCGCGGACTTCCCCGACATAACCCGACGCCCAGGCCTCGAGGTTGTCGGTCTTGTATTGCAGGCCGAAGTCGAGTTGAGTGGTTTTCTCCGGCTTGATCGCGTCGAAGGCATTCAACGAACCGCTGGGGCCAACGTTCGCCGAGAACAGCTCCCAGTAGTCCGGGAAGCGTTGCGCGTGACCGACGCCGGCATAGAGGGTGGCGGGACTGTCGTCCAGGTCGTGTTCGTAGCGTAGGAATCCGCTGGGCAGTGTGTCGGCACGGGTGTCGCCGGCGGTGGGGTTGGGACGGGCCGACATACCGGAACCGATACTCTGGCGATAGTCCTTGGCCGAGGCGCGATCGAGCCGGGCGCCGGTGATCACTCGGTCGCGGTCGGCGGCGTACCAGGTCAGTTCGCCGAACCCCCCGTAATTGTGGAAGTCGGCATCCTTGGTGTACGGCAGCGCCTTGTAGGTATCCACGCCCATGCTGCTGCGTTGGCGATGTTCGTTGGTCTGGGCGTCGAGGCCGCTGATCAATTGCACATCGGCCCAGCGCCAGGTGGCCTTGATGCGGGCGCCGAGGGTGCGACGGTCGACGTTGGAGGCCATGGGCCCGGCCATCATCCCAGTGCCGGACGGGGTGCGCAGCGTGTAGTTGTCCATCACGTGGTCGGCGTAGTTGTAGTAGACCTGGGCCTCGACCTTGTCCAGCACCTCGCTAATGTTCGAGCGCTCGAAACGCAGCCCGAGGCTTTCGCGCTTGAACTGCGAGCCGTCCATGCCGCGCCCGGCGTAGCGCGCTTCACCGTCACCCTTGCCGGCCGTCAGCTCCAGCAGGGTATCGGTGTCCGGGGTCCAGCCGAGGGTGACGTCGCCATTCCACTTGTCATAGCGCGACGGCACGGTGTCATTGTTGCCGTCGCGGTAATCGTCCGAATGCGCGGTATTGCCGATCACCCGTACATAACCCAGCGGCCCACCGGCGGCGGCATCCACCACTTTGTCGAAGCGGCCGTTGGAGCCGGCCAGCACGCTGGCGTTGACCCGCGTGCCGAGCTCGCCGAACTGTTCCGGCTCGCGCTCGAACAGCACGGTCCCAGCCGAGGCACCGGGGCCCCAGAGCACGGTTTGCGGGCCTTTGATGACGGTGAGCTTGTCGTAGGTCTCCGGCGAGATGTAGGACGTCGGCGCGTCCATCCGGCCCGGGCAGGCACCCAGCAACATGCTGCCGTTGGTGAGGATGTTCAGCCGCGAGCCGAACATACCGCGCAACACCGGGTCGCCATTGGTGCCGCCGTTGCGCACCAGGGCGAAGCCGGGGATGGTCTTGAGGTAGTCGCCGCCATCGCTGGCCGGCACCGGTTGGCGCGGGTCCTTGGGGTTGGTGACGACGGTCAGCGGCGAGCTGGGCGCGATGGCGGTGATGACCGTCGGGCTCAGTTCTTCGACCTGATGGCCGTGATGCTCGTGCTCGTCGGCCACCGCGAACGGGGTGAGCAGCACGCCGCAAAGTGCGGTGAGGGTTTGGCGCAAACGAACCGGTGGCTCGTTCAGAGGGCAGCGGACCTGGGCAGAGCCCACAGCGATGCCAGCAGAAAACCTGGACATGATGATTCCATCGAACAGACGTAGACGACACGGTCGGGCAGCCTGGGGCTGTCTTTTGCGACCGGGGTGAGATAAGTGTCGGGCTTACGCGACGATGGGCGGTGCGCGGGTACGGGCACCGGGGAAGAATGCTGGCCGGGCATGACCCAGGCGTGGGGAAGGGCTGGTGTAGGTGTTGGTATGGGGTGTGTCGAAGGCGGCGAAGGTGTGGCCGCCCGGTAGCGCTGGGCAATTGAACAACAGGCTGCAATAACCGCACTTTTCCCACAGCGCATGGTGCTCGCTTTGTGGCGGGCAATGCTCGGCTGCCGGCGCTTCGTGCGCCGACATGTCCATGCCCATCTCCATGTTCATGCTCATAGGCATGGACATGCGTTGATCCATCGGCATCGACTGGGAAACCAGTGGACCAATGAAGATCATCAGCATGGCGAACAGGCTGATCCAGCTACCGCGGGTCAGGCTCATGGGCTGACGGCGGCGGTTGGGCAGGCTGGCGCGACGAGGTTGCATGGGGCGGCTACGTCTTACTGTTCGTGCTTATGCGTCTTGGTGCCGTCCGGTGCCTTTTTCTGCACTGCGACATCCACCGTGACATCCCCGGCCTTTTCGAAGTGCAGGGTCATGGGGAAACGCTTGCCGTCGCTGAGCAGGCTGCGGTCCTTCAGGTCCAGCAGCATCACGTGATAAGCCATCGGCGCGAAGGTGATGGTCGCACCGGGGGCGATGGCCACGACGGGCACCGGTTGCATTTTCATCAGGTCGTTTTGCATCACATGCTCATGGAGCTCGGCCTTGCCGGCGATGGGCGAGTCGACGCTGAGCAGTTTGTCTGCGGTCGTGCCACTGTTGTGGATGACGAAATACGCAGCCACGGTCGGCGCGTTGGGCGGCAATTCCTGGGACCATGGATGGGCGATCTCAAGCTCGCCCGCTTTGTATTGGTGAGCTTGGGCGAAGCCAATGGGAAGCAGCAGGGCGGCCAGCAGGATAAGTCTGTTCAACATGGCAGTTCTCCGGAACGATTCAGGACGCAGGTGTGTGCGGAAGAATCAGGCCAGAGGCGAGGCGCGAGGATTGAGACTGGGCCATTGCTGGCGCGGCGTGGGGGAGTCGAGCTGTGAATGGACGGTATTGCGAGGGGCCCGTTGTGCGTCCAGATACAACTGCGGCGCATGTCCGGCGAGCGCCACCAACGGCGCCGGACCTGAGCAGCACCAGCAATGCTGCATCGTCGAATGATTGTCCTGTTGCGGCGTGCCCTGTTCGAACGTGCCCAAGGAAATCGCCACCATTTTCGTGCCGCTGGATGAGCAGAAACTGCCCCACAACAGCTGCTCGGCTGGTGCATCAGCGGTCGCGCCACCGCTGTTGGAAAGCGGCATGGCAAGCATGTTGAACAGCACTGCGAAGCAGGCGATCCAGGCAAATGCAAGCCGTTGTCGGGACATGGGGCAATCCGCTCGGTTGGGCGATCAGGTGGCGGTATTTAGCCTGATCGGGGGGCAGAAGTAAAAAGGCCACGTGCGGTGTAGGGTCGCAGGGCTGGTGTTAACAGTAGCAATAGATCTTCAAGTAGGCGCTTTTGTGGCGAGGGAGTCCCCGCCGCCGAGCGAAGCGAGGCTGCGATCTTTTCCCTCGGCACTTGAGTCTCAAGCGAAGATCAAAAGATCGCAGGCTTCGCCAGCTCCTACAGAGCTCTGCGGGAGCGAGGGCTGGAGACTGTCAGACCAACTGCCGCAGCCCCTGCAACACCTCATCCACCGTGCCAAACTCCCGATCTACCCCCGCCAACACCGGCCGCTTCAACACCAACACCGGTACCCCCCGCTCCCGCGCCACGTCCAGCTTCGGCTCGGTAGCCATGCTGCCGCTGTTCTTGCTCACCAGCACATCGATCCGCCGCCGTTCAAACAGCTCACGCTCGCCCTCGATGTGAAACGGTCCGCGGGCGCCAATCACTTCGCAGCGTTCATTGCCGGGGTAAACGTCCAGGGCTCGCAAGGTCCAGAATTGCTCTGGCGGGATTTCATGCAGGTGTTGCAGTGGCTCACGGCCGAGGGTGAACAGGGGGCGGTGGAAGGGTTGCAGGGCATGGATCAGTTCGGCCCAGTCGACCACTTCGCGCCAGTCATCGCCGGCCCGGGGCTGCCATGCCGGACGGCGCAGCGCCCAGCAGGGGACGCCACAGGCGCGGGCAGCATGGGCCGCGTTGTGGCTGATTTGCGCGGCGTAGGGGTGGGTCGCATCCAGCAGCAGGTCGATGCCCTCGGCGCGGATGAATTGCGCCAGCCCTTGGGCGCCGCCGTAGCCGCCGACGCGCACCTGGCAGGTCAGGTCGGTGGGGATGCGACCGATGCCTGCCAGGCTGTAGATGTGCTGGGGGCCGAGGGTGCGGGCGATGGCCAGGGCTTCGGTGACCCCACCGAGCAGCAGGATGCGTTTCATGAGAAGGCTCCGGCGTGACCGACGATCCCGCCCTGGCGGTCGATGGCGAAGACTTCGACCTGGACCTGGGCCGGCACCACACTGCGGGCGAACGCCAGCGCGTGTTCACACACCGCGTCACCGAGGGCGATGCCGGCGGCACTGGCCATCGCCAGGGCTTGCTGGCTGGTATTGGCCTCCCGGATGCCTTGCTGCAAAACCTCATCGGCACCGATCGCGGCGGCCCATTCGGCCAGTTGCGGCAGGTCGATGCTCGAGTGGCGGCTGTGCAGGTCCATGTGGCCGGCGGCGAGTTTGCTGATCTTGCCAAAGCCGCCGCAGAGGCTGAGTTTTTCCACCGGCACCTTGCGCACATGCTTGAGCACGGCGCCCACGAAGTCACCCATTTCGATCAGGGCGATTTCCGGCAGGTTGTAGACCCGGCGCATGGTGTCTTCGCTGGCGTTGCCGGTGCAGGCTGCGATGTGCAGGTAGCCGTTGGTTTTCGCCACGTCGATGCCCTGGTGGATCGAGGCAATGTAGGCCGCGCAGGAAAAGGGCCGGACGATGCCGCTGGTGCCGAGGATCGACAGGCCGCCGAGAATACCCAGTCGCGGATTCATGGTTTTCAACGCCAGGGCTTCGCCGCCCTCGACATTGACTGTGACTTCGAAACCACCGGCGTAGCCGTTTTCCTCGGCCAATCGGCCCAAGTGATCGTTGATCATCTGGCGTGGCACCGGGTTGATCGCCGGCTCACCGACCCCCAGCACCAATCCCGGCCGCGTCACCGTGCCCACGCCGCGCCCGGCGACGAAGCGCACGCCGGGTTCGACGGTCAAGCGCACCTGGGAAAACAACAGGGCGCCGTGGGTCACGTCCGGGTCATCGCCGGCGTCCTTGATCGTCCCTGCCTCGGCGCCTTGTGCGGTCAAACGGCAGAACTCCAGGCGCATCTGCACCTGCTTGCCCTTGGGCAGGATGATTTCCACGGCGTCGGCTTCGGTGCCGCGCAGCAGTAATCGAGCGGCCGCCAGGCTGGTGGCGGTGGCGCAGCTGCCGGTGGTCAGGCCGCTGCGCAGGGGGGCGGGTTGTTCGGCGGTTTCGTCACGCATCGAGAGGTTTCGTCAGGTCCAGCAAGGTGATCGGCAGCGCCTGGCGCCAAGTGTCGAATTCGCCCAAGGGCTGGGCCTGGGCGATGTGGATGCGGGTCAGCTCACCGCCGTGACGTTCGCGCCAGTGCATGAGGGCCGTTTCGCTTTGCAGGGTCACGGCGTTGGCGACGAGCCGACCGCCGGGTTTGAGTTGGGCCCAGCAGGTGTCCAATACGCCCTCACGGGTGACGCCGCCACCGATGAACACCGCGTCTGGCCGTTCGAGGTTTTCCAACGCCTGCGGGGCGCTGCCGCGGATCAATTGCAGGCCCGGCACGCCGAGGGTGTCGCGGTTGCGTTCGATCAGGCCTTGGCGGCCTTCGTCGGCTTCGATGGCCAGCGCTCGGCAACTGGGGTGGGCGCGCATCCATTCGATGCCGATGGAGCCGCTGCCGGCGCCGACATCCCACAATAGTTCACCGGGCGTCGGCGCGAGACGGGCCAGGGTGATGGCGCGCACGTCGCGCTTGGTCAGCTGGCCGTCATGTTCGAACGCGCTGTCCGGTAGGCCGGCCAGGCGTGACAGGGAGCGCGTCGAGGGTTCGGCAAGGCATTCGATAGCGATCAGGTTCAGGTCGGCGACGGTCTCATCGTGCCATTGCGCCGCAGTGCTTTCGATCCGTCGTTCTGCTGAACCGCCCAGATGCTCCAGGACGGTTATGGGGCTCGGACCGAATCCGCGTTCACGCAGCAACGTGGCCACGGCGGCAGGGCTGTGGCGATCGTTGCTCAGCAGCAACAGCCTGACGCCTGTGGATAAATGCACATTGAGCGCCGCCAGAGGGCGGGCCACCAGCGACAGCGTGACCACGTCCTGCAACGGCCAGCCCATGCGCGCCGCGGCCAGCGAACAAGAAGACGGCGCTGGGATGATCAGCATTCGATCACTTGGCACCTGTCTGGCCAGGCTGGCGCCCACGCCATAGAACATCGGATCCCCACTGGCCAGCACGCACACCGGTTCGTCCTGCCGAGCCAGCAGCGGTTCCAGGGAAAACGGGCTGGGCCACAGCTCCCGCTCGCCGCGGATACACAGTGGCAACAGTTCCAACTGGCGCGCGCTGCCCAGAATCCGTGACGCCCGCAGCAAGGCATGGCGAGCCGTCCGGCCCAGGCCCTTGAAGCCGTCTTCACCGATGCCCACTACGGTCAGCCAGGGGGTCATCTCTGTTCCTCGAATAGATGGGGTTGATCGACAGGCGTATGCCGCCGCGAACCGGGCCGCCATCATACCGTGCCCCTCAGGTTAAGGCGCGACCCTGTGGGCGCGGTTTGGTTGGGGCTATCGATACACATACCTGAGGATATAGCTGTAAAGATCGTGATACAGGGAGTCGGGCATCGGTGTAGTCGATGTCTGAGTCGCGAGTAGCGCCCGATGACATTCCTTTACCATTTCTTCTCGGTCCTTCAGTTCATAGATAGGACGACGGGTGGTTGTTTCAAAAAGACTCGCATAATTTTGCTGGTCCCCAGAGATGATCAAGTCTCTCTCCGCATCTTTGGTATAAGTGCTCCGCGCGCGTAAACGTCGTTCTTTGAACGCGCCAAATCCACGTTCATAAAAATAGAACGTCGAACCGCTGACTGCTTGAGTGGCCGTCTCCAGCGCAGGAAGGGCCGCTTTGGCATGGTCCAGGCTTGCATCGAGCATCGGCACAGTGACGAACCTTTCCATTTCACCCACCTGGATGCTCTTAAAGGCTCTCTTGATGCTGGATAAATGAGCGAAGTCCTTGCAACAGGCGACGACATGCGTTTCGAACTGATAGCCGGCCTTCGTTGCCGCTGGAGGAAAAGCTGCGAAACCCAGGCTGTCGAAGGCTGCCTCCATGACGATGTTGTATTTTTGAGCGAATGCCCTTTCGAAGATTTTGCTGCCAATGTCCCGAATGAACGCTTCGGTGTGCTCGTAAGCGTGCAGAACACCGTGTTCTATGAGTCTTGTGTAGCGGGGATGTTTTTCTCGGTATTCGGGCAGGTACAGCCGAACATAATTGTCGTAGCGCCCGGAGGGCAGCAGACTTTTTTCCAACAGGTAGGTTTTGCCCGAGCTTTGCAGGCCAGCGACGACGAGAATCTTGGGTATTGGCTCTGCGGTGACGTCTTTGAACAGTGCGAGGGCGATGTCATCAAATGCCGCTGTGAGTTCTTGTTCAGTGTAGTTTTTTGAATCTTCTGACATATCTCGATTTCCTTATCGATTATGAAGTAACTGACTGCCTTATGAATAAAGCGAAGTTTCTCTGTTTGTTCAAAGACGCCTTTGTGTCGAGGTATGTATTTGTTTGGTAAGGTAAAAATCATACGGCGGTTGGGCAGATGAGCCGCGCGGGATACCCCGTAATCTTCAAACTCCATGGGGATTTTCTTGCTCGCGATGGCTGCGTCACGTTTTTCAGGCAGGCCGCTTTCGCGAGCAGGCTCGCTCCCTCAGGGGATTTTGTGGTGAACCAGGGATTTGTGTACCCCGCCATCAGCTAATCCGACCAGCAAGCTTTTCATGACCCCCGGCAAAGCAGGCATAATGGCGACCCCTCGCCGTCGTGGCGTTTTCTTACCTGCCGGTCCAGCCTTGAACGAACGTCCATCTTCCAGCGTCGTACGCCCCTCCGGTTGCCCGGGATTGCTGCGTGTCGTCCAGGCGCTGGACGGCGGGATATGTCGAATCAAGCTCGATGGTGGTTCCATCCTGGCGGATCAGGCCGACGCCGTGGCCACTGTGGCCGAGCGGTTCGCCGATGGCGTGATCGAGGCGACCAACCGGGCCAACCTGCAGATCCGTGGGATCGGGCCGCAGCAAGACGCGCTGATCGCTCCATTGCTGGCCGCCGGGCTTGGCCCGCGCAACCCGGCCGGCGATGACGTGCGCAACCTGATGCTCAGCCCCTCGGCCGGGATCGATCGGCAGATGCTGTTCGACACGCGCCCGTTGGCCGAGCAGATCCTCGTTTCCCTGCAAACCCATGAGCGTTTCCATGAGCTGTCGGCCAAGTTCGCCGTGCAACTGGACGGTGGCGAAGCGCTGGCGATGCTCGAACATCACCATGATCTTTGGTTGTCGGCGCTGGCCGGCGACGGCAAGCCTTGGCTGGCCTTCGGCTTGGCCGGTGTCCCGCTGGACAAGCCGGCAGGCCGGGTGCCCCTGGCCCAGGGGCATGCCCTGGTGGTGGCGGTGCTGGAGCTGTTTCTCGACCTGGCCCGCCCGGACCAGAACCGCATGCGCCACTTGCTGGCGGACATCCCCGCGGATGAACTCCTGGCTCGGTTGGCTCGCCGCGTGCCGCTGCAACCTTGCCCGGATTGGCAGCGGGGTGCGTCCATCGATGGCCTGCACATCGGCGTCCATTCCCAGTACGACGACCGCGTTTACGTCGGTGCGGTGGCACCCTTGGGCCGGCTTGATGCAGCGATGCTACGAGGAGTGGCGCAACTGGCGCGAGAGAAGGGCGATGGCAGCCTTCGCTTCAGCCCTTGGCAAAGCCTGTTGCTGCCCAACGTGCGCCGCGAATATGCCGATGAAGTGCTGGCGCGGCTTGAGCAACTGGGGTTTTTAGCTTCGAGCGATCAGCCCCTGGCGCAACTCATCGCCTGCACCGGTTCCAGTGGCTGCGCCAAGGCCTTGGCCGACACCAAGGCCGACGCCCGCCGACTGGCCGAGCGGCTGCAAGGACGAGGGCAGGCGCTAGAATTCCATCTTTCCGGTTGCCCGCGATCCTGCGCGGCGGCCCATATCGCGCCTGCCACCTTGCTGGCGGTCGCCCCCGGTCGTTATGACCTGTATTTTCGCGATGCCACGCTGCCGGGTTTCGGCGCGTTGCAGGCACACAATCTGACTATCGAAGCGCTCGACCACTGGCTCGACGCTCACCCCCGGAGCCCCCTTGATGCTTGATTACATCCGCGACGGCCAGGAGATCTATCGCAACTCCTTCGCGATCATCCGCGCCGAGGCCAACCTGGCGCGCATTCCGGCCGATCTGGAAAAACTCGCGGTGCGGGTGATCCACGCCTGCGGCATGGTCGAGGCGGTCGATGGCCTGCAGTTTTCCGAGGGCGCTGGCACGGCCGGGCGCCAGGCGTTGGCCGCCGGCGCACCGATCCTGTGCGACGCGCGGATGGTCTCCGAAGGCGTGACCCGAGCCCGCCTGCCGGCCAACAATCCAGTGATCTGTACCCTGCGCGATGAGCGCGTCCCGGCGTTGGCCGAAGAACTGGGCAACACCCGTTCGGCGGCGGCGCTGGAGCTGTGGCGACCGCACCTGGAGGGCAGCGTCGTGGTCATCGGCAACGCGCCGACCGCGCTGTTCTACCTGCTGGAAATGCTCGACGCCGGCGCGCCGAAACCGGCCCTGATCCTCGGCTTCCCGGTGGGTTTCGTCGGCGCCGCCGAATCCAAGGCCGCGCTGGCGGCCAACAGCCGGGGCGTGCCGTTCGTGATCATGCAAGGTCGCCTGGGCGGCAGTGCCATGGCTGCCGCCGCCGTCAACGCCCTTGCCACGGAGATCGAATGATGCAGCAGCCTGGACGTCTGATCGGCCTCGGCGTGGGGCCCGGTGACCCGGAACTGATTACAGTCAAGGCACTGCGCTTGTTGCGCGAATCGCCCGTGGTGGCGTACTTCGTCGCCAAGGGCAAGAAGGGCAACGCCTTCGGCATCATCGAAGCCCATCTGCAAGACGTGCAGACGTTGCTGCCGCTCGTCTACCCAGTCACCACCGAAGTGCTGCCGGCGCCGTTGTCCTATGAACAGGTGATCGCCGATTTCTACGACACCGCCGCCGAGCAATTGGCCGTGCACTTGGACGCAGGGCGTGACGTGGCGGTGATTTGCGAGGGCGATCCGTTCTTCTACGGTTCCTACATGTACCTGCATGATCGCTTGGCCGAGCGTTACATCGCCGAAGTCATCCCTGGGGTGTGCTCGATGCTCGGTGGCGCCTCGGTGCTCGGTGCGCCGCTGGTCTATCGCAACCAGAGCTTGTCGGTGCTCTCCGGTGTCTTGCCCCACGACGATCTCAAGCGCCGCCTGGCCGACGCCGACGCCGCCGTCATCATGAAGCTGGGACGCAATTTCCCCAAGGTTCGCCAGGTGCTCCAGGAACTGGGCATGGACGGGCGGGCGTTGTATGTGGAACGGGCCACCATGGCCAACCAGAAAATCGTGCCGCTGGATGAAGTGGAACCAATGTCCTCGCCGTATTTCTCGCTGATCATTGTCCCTGGCGAACGGTGGCAGGGATGACTCCAACGGTTGCGGCAATTGTCATCCTCGGCCAGGGCAGCCTGGCGACGGCCCGACGAATCCAACAGCGTTATCCCGGGGCTTTGATCCACGGCCTGGCCGGTCGGGTCGAGGGCTGTGATCGTCAATACACCGAGTTCGGCGCAACACTTCGCCAGCTCTATCAGCAAGATTCGCCGATCATCGCCCTGTGCGCGGCCGGCATCGTCATCCGCACCTTGGCGCCGCTGTTGCTGGAGAAGGGCGTCGAGCCGCCGGTGCTCGCGGTGGCCGAGGACGGCAGCGCCGTGGTGCCGTTGCTGGGTGGCCTGGGCGGGGTGAATGTCATGGCCCGGGAGATTGCGACAGCGCTGCAAGTCGCCCCGGCGATCACCACCAGCGGCGAATTGCGTTTCGGCACGTGCCTGCTCAACCCGCCAAGCGGCTACAGCCTCGGCGACCTGGAGCAGGGCAAGCGCTTTGTGTCCGATCTGCTGGCCGGTGAACCGGTGCGAATCGAAGGCGCGGCGCCGTGGCTGGATCAGGCTCAATTGCCGCAGGATGCGCAGGCGCGGCTGGCGATTCGTATCGACAGTGCCGCAGGCGCGCCGGCGGCGGACGAGTTACGGATCTATCCGCGCAATGTCGTGATTGCAGTAGGTGCCGGCACGGCGGATGTCTCCACGGTTATTGCCCAAGCGCTGGCCCAGGCTGATCTCGCGGAGCAGTCGCTGGCCTGTCTGTTGGCGGCGGACAGCGACATGGCGCGTCCAGAACTGCAGCAAGCGGCTTCGGCCCTGGGCGTACCGTTGCGATTCGTCGAGCCCGTGGGCGATGTCGCGCAGTGGCTGGAAGATGCCTTGGGCCAGTCGGTATCGATCCAGGCCGTGGGCAGCATTGCCATTGCCGTCGCCGCAAAACCCCTCGACCCGCAACGGATCGGCCGCGCGCGAGGGCGCCTGGCGGTGATCGGCCTGGGCCCTGGCGCCGCTGAGCTGATGGTGCCGGCCGTGCGCGCCGAACTTGACCGCGCCACCGACGTGCTGGGGTATGAGACCTATGTGCGCTTGGCCGGTCCTTTCCGTGCCGACCAGGTGCAACACTGCACCGACAATCGTGAAGAGATGCAGCGCGCCCGGCATGCCTTTGAACTGGCAGCCCAGGGGCGTTCGGTGGTGGTGGTGTCCTCCGGCGATCCTGGCGTATTCGCCATGGCGGCGGCGGTGCTCGAAGCACTGCATGAGTCCAGTGATCCGGCCTGGCACCAGGTGGATCTGGAGATCCTGCCGGGCGTATCCGCTTCCCTCGCCACGGCCGCCCAGGCCGGCGCACCACTGGGGCATGACTTCTGCGTGATGTCGCTGTCGGACAACCTCAAGCCCTGGTCGATCATTGAGAAGCGCCTGGACCTTGCGGCGCAAGCCGACCTTGCACTGGCGTTCTACAACCCCATCTCGCGTGCTCGTCCATGGCAGTTGGGGCGGGCGCTGGAGATCGTCGCGCAACATCGCACACCGGACACTCCTGTCGTCCTGGGGCGTGACATTGGCCGGCCCGGCCAGACCTTGCGCGTCACGACACTGGGGCAATTGACGCCGGATCAGGTGGACATGCGGACCCTGGTGATCGTGGGCTCTTCCACGACCTGCGTGTTCCCTCGCGCCGAGGGTGGCCACTGGGTGTACACACCGCGCTGGTATGGCGACAAACCGCTCTGACAGATTCAGGCGGTGTTTTTTCTTACTATTGTTTTCCTGCAACTAACGCATAAAGCCCCGTTCAATCAATTGAACGGGGCTTTATGCGTTAGTTGCAGGTATTAGTTCTGATGCCTGCCGGCGCGGTGAGGATGTGCTTGTAATATCTCAACTTGTTTTATTTGGAAAATCTTTGGAAGCCTTGGTTTGTTGTGGTGTTTCATCTGGGTGAAGTATGTTGGTCTCGATCAGTATTGCTCTGAGGGTGATGAGTTGGTTTGAAAGCTCGCTCGGGTGAGTAATTATTTCTCGATTTCAGTTTTTTGTTTTTTAGTGCTGGTGTGTCTGCCGATGCTCATGGTGTCGGTTGTGCGTACTTGCTTGTTTGCAATAAAGGGATGTGTTGTCAATGAGTGAAGTTAAGTTGCCGGAAAAAGAAGTTTATGTTGATTTTGTCAGCATGTTGACGCGCGAGGAACTTGAGCGGGTATTGGAGCCGTACAAGAACAGTGAACAATACGAAGAGGCGGTTCGATATTACGACGGCTGTGTCGATTCAATGGGGTCTGCGCAACTGCTCGAACCGCTCAGCCTGCTCAGGCAAACGTTGGAGGGGTTACAGGGGAGGGGACGGCGACGCCGTACGCCAGCGGGGCCCGATAGCGGCCGTACTGTTGGCCTGACAAAGGTGGTCGGAGGAGTCACGGACTATGAAGCGCGACTGCGCAATGGTATTGAGCGCCCCCCTGCCACCGCGGTGCCGAAAAAATTGCATTTCGTCTGGCTCGGTGGGGCGCTGGGCCAGATTCAACTTGACTACATCAATATCTGGAAAAAAGTAATGCCGGACGATTACGTCGTGAATGTCTGGCATGACGAAGATGGTTTGTTGGCGCACGAAGCCACGCGGATTATTGTCGAAGCGGGAAAAGCAGCGACATGGGTGAGCGAAGATCAGGCGCAGAGTTCGCCTGAAGTTCTGGCTGATCGCTATGAAGCAAGAATCACCGCACTGAAACGCGAAATGTTCTTGCACATCAATCGAGCGATGGCGCGGGGTGAAAGTGCGGATGAGGCGCGTATCGACTTATTGGTGAAAGGATATGGGCAGGATGAAAGTCGTCTGCGCGCACTCAAGGAAAGAAATGCCCAGGTCATGCGCGACCTTGTTAAGGACGGGCTGCAATTGCGCAATGTTACCGAACTTCCGACATTTCCTGAGCTGAAGGAGTTTTACCACCGTGAAATGGGCCTGCGTGGAAATCTTGCGGCGGCCTCCGATCTTGTCCGGATGCTGGTTGAAGTTGCCGAGGGAGGTATCTACAGCGACGTGGATTTCTTGCCGCCGTTTGTCGATGACGTTGCAGGTATCGATATCAACCAGTTGGCGACCGCTCCGAGACGGGGGGTGTTGCAGTTGTTGCTCGACAACAATCCCGAGTGGATGCCTGGCCGCCGGGCGTCGGGCGAAGGGTTTAAGGATCACATCCGTTTTATTCTTAAAGATGATCGCGATGCGCTGGAGCGATTTGCAAAAAGCAGACCGCCTCTGGAACAGGTATTTGCTCCGTTCAAGCAAACCAGCGTTCCAGTCGACAGCTTGCGTTTGCCGTCCATCGAGGGGGGCGAATCCAATGCGTTGATTGTCAGTCATCCCGGTTCGGCTCCCTTGTGGACCATCATCCGGCGCTTCGAGACCTACCATCAGGCTTTGCTCGAGATCGAGCGCCAAGCCTTGAAGAGCAATATCGGATTCCATGAGTCCAACCGCTTGTGGGAGCTCGCGATAGAAGTGATCAAAGATCGAATCCACTTCGCCCAGCCCAAAATAGACCAGATGAACCTTGGGCCAGAGAATTTGGCGATTAGTATGTCCGACTATTTCAGTGATGGTATCCGGCCCCAGGCTAGAGGCACGATACACCTGACGGGGCCGGGGGCGTTGCGAGCGGGGCTGGAAGAATATAACGACAAGGCTTTCACGCCAGACGTGGTTGGGGCCGTCCGCGAATCCGTTCGACTCTATATGGGTTTCAACAACGCTACGGAGGAGGAGGCCGATCATTCATGGCTAGAGAATGCGCCTGAACTAAGCTGGCTTGAGCGCGAGACAACATCCTGGCGAGAAGGGAAATTCAGGGTCCGTTACGCGGGAAAGATCGCACAATTGCTCAAAGGCAGCACCCTTGAATTCAACGGCGGCTGGCCGGCGATCGAGGGGCACCCGATCTTGTCCACCGATTTGTTGCAGCATCTGGCCGCAGAGCTGGGCGAGCCCTTCAAGGATGCCATGCAACGCGGGCACGACGTTTCGAAGACCTTCGATTCGCCCATACCGCTGAGCTTTGAAGAACGCCAATATGTCAGCAGCCAAGGCGTTGTTGCACCGGCTTTCTTGAACGATCCGCAAAACAAACAGCGGTCTGTTCGCGAGTTGTTGGAGCGGCATGCCGAAAGCCCACTGCTTGCCATTGAGTTGAGCCCGTTGGAGCGCTTGCAGTTGGGACCCTTGATCGGTGCGAAGGCTTTGGATAATCACGGGTTTGAAGCGGCTCGACCGCAGTTGGACAAGTTGGCCGACAATACCAGCAGGTTTGGCACCGCCTTCGGTTATACGACAATTGAGCAAACGCTCCTCCAGTCCAGGGCGCCCGAATTCATGGCGGGGCTTGCCAGCACGGGTGACTACCCGCCGGTGCATGGTAAAACCGCCTCGCAATTGATGTCTTACGCACTGGACCAGCGGCTGACATTGCGCGAGTGGGGGCGGTGTGTTGCCGAGGTCAAGCGGGTCGCTCAACTGGAACACAAAGCAACGAAGAATCAGGTCAACAAGATCGTGGACGGGTTGCCCGAAACGCGGATGAAGGTGGCACCGCAGGACCTGCTGACCTCGAGAGAAGGTTCCATAAGTGGACGTTGTTACCCGCTGTCCTTGGTGACGGCGGCCGCTTTGTCGGAAGGCCGGGGGGCGGTCGACGTCCTGTTCGACCGGTTTTATGCGGTGATGAACGATCATGGCGCAAGCGACTCGGCAACGTTTTTGAACATACTGGAGTCGGTGGGCACCGTGAAGCTCGACACTGTCCTCGGCGCCACGCAACGTTCGACTCTGCAAAATATCGTCGATGTGCTCGAAGCCAAGTCAGCGACCGCTACGTTGATGCTCAACTCGGGTAACCATGCCATGCTCGTGGCCCGGGTCTTCAACGGCACGAGCAGCACTTATCATCTCTATGATCCAAATATCGGTTTGTTTTCCCCCACTGACACCTTGATGTTCAAGGACTTGTTGGAACGGTTATTCATCGAGCAGAAAATGGCTGCCAGATATGACGCGTTTGGCCCAGGTCATACAACGTTCGATTTGATCGAATTGGACGGCGCACGTTTGTCGAGCCTGGCATTGCCAGGTGAAGTGACCGTTTCGCAGCTGATTCGGCCTGGAGCCTTGCCTGGGCAATCATTGATCCCGGCCAGAAAACGGATGGCCAGCGCTCTGGGACAGTCGCTTCAAAACAACGTCGAACTGGGCAGCAGCTTGCGGGCACTGGACGGCCATAGGCAGGCGCAGCAGATCAGCGAGGCGACCACTCAGCTGCGGGAAGCGAACAACCTGGCGCCTTCGCTGGTGCCCCTGTTCGACAGCCTGGAGGCTCTGCCGGAGGGTGGGTTCCGCATCACCCTGATTGATCGTGAGCAGCCGCAGCGAGTGACCTACGCCAAAACGAAAGATCCTCGTTTCAAACAGATCAAACGGTATCTGTCGGAGCATTTTACGGCCATGGGGGCCAACACCCCCGATATGTTGGAAGACCCTACCCACGTAGGTGGCGTTCACACGTTGAATGCCGGTTTCAGCATCTTGGCGCTGATGCACGCGCTACAGGGCCGCGAAGGGGATGATCGGTCCCTTACGACGGCGGTCCGGTTGCACGCCTATGTGGGTTATGCGCAATTGGCGCAGGGGCACCTGAGCGATATCAACGCTATGGTCCAGCTGGTTCGGGAGGCCTTGAAAGACGAAAAGGTCATTGCCAGTACCGTTGCGCCGGCCATCAAGGCCTCGTTGGGAAGCAGCGTGAGCGAAGCGACCGCCGGGCTGCTGCAGTTTGTGAGCGTCGGTCTCGACATCTACCAATTGGCAACCACACAGAACGACGTTGAGCGCGCCGAGTTCGGCACTCAGTTGGCTTTCGATACGGCAAGCCTGTTGTTGTGGGGAGGGGCTTATGCCGCCGGCGCCACCGCCGGGGCGGTGCTTGGCGGGGCGGCCGTGATAGTGGGCGGGCTGGCCTTCGGGGTGTCGGCGGTGGTCAAGGGCTTCGCCGTGATCGCCGAGCAAGCCAAGCAAGTCGGGCTGTTCTTCGATGATGTCGAAAAGGCTCACCACCATGCCTACACATTCGATACCACCCACACGCTCTGGAAACCCGACTCGTCCCTGGTGATCAAGACGATGGATCTGCGCAGCTCCACCCTATCGGTGGACGGGCCCAAACTGTATCCGCAACGCGATCATCTGGGCGTGCCGACCATGATCCTTGATTACGACCGGGCGATCGATATCCGTAAGGAGCTTGGCCTGCCTGATCAAGTCGAATTCAAGCCCCTGGCGAACCAGGGCATTGTCCTGCCCTATATCCCGCATAGCTGTTATCGCTATGAATACAAGGCGCTACCGTTTGCCAATTCGTACCATTGGACCGGTTTCGATACGGCGCGGCGCTTGGAGAAATGGCAAGAGAAGGAAGGCCAATGGCTGTTCCAGTTTTCCTTCTATTCGTTTCCGAGCCACCAGATACTCAATCGTCTCTTCAGTCCCGATTATCGCCCTACGACAGTTGATGTCTGGCTCGACGATGTCGATCGCTCGTTGCTCGTGCCCAAGCTGCAGCCGATTTGGATGGACAAGATCGAATATCACATTCGCGGTGCCGGAAAACGATGCTCCGTGCTGCTCCACCCAGGCGTGAGCCTGATTCTCGAAACGACTGCGCCGCTGAAATCGGCATGGATGCTGGATGCACCCTGGGCCGAGGAAAGCGACGTCCAACTGGAGGGAAGCGACAAGTTATTCATCGGTGACGTTGCGGTGTCGATTACCGGAACGGGGCATAACGACATGCTGATAAGGATCAACCGAGACCAGATACTCAAGGTTGATGCCGGCGAACTATCCCATGTCGTGGTGGGACTGAAACCTGGCATGGATTCGCAAGCCGCGCACGATTACATGAAAACATTGGCCCAGCAGCATCGTCTGGTCGCGCCTTATACGCCGGTCCACCAGTACCTGGTTCCGTTCGAGGACCCGGATGAGCCCCGGTACGTCACGGCCTGGTACGACGCCGAGAAGGACCGTCATCTCTACATCCGGGATGAGATACCGGGCGTCGAAGACGCAGAGCTCGGGGCAGTGACCGACGGCTATGCCTGGTTCTACAACCCGGAGGAAGTGCGAATCTGGCAAGTCGACGCCGACAATGGCCAGGTGATCCGCTGTTATTGGTTGTGGTGTCCACAAAGCATGACGAGCAAGGTCCAAAGTATCGAGGTCGATGCCCGCGGTATGATCAGTTTCTCACAGCACGTTGCCCATAAAGACGGGTCCCGCGATGTGTTGGGTTATCTGATCCATGACGAAAAACTGCTCCTCAGTTCAGTGATTCGAGGCCGGGATAACAGGCTGGAGTCGGTTTTCAATGCTGCCGAGACGTTGGCAGACTGGTCGAGCGTGCTTCGTGAGGCTTTTGTCGTCCAGGCGCATTTGTCGAACGGGCATGCCTTCGATACCGTAGTTTGGCAGCCGGCTCCTTTCGTTTCGGTTTGCTGGAAGATTGATGACGAATCACGGGATATGGCATGGATTCGCAGCCGTGATCGCTTGATCATCCGGCCCTCGCCACGGCCCAAGCATTATCGTGCCTGGCCCGATTCAATCAAGAACCTGACCGATCTGGCGTTGCTTCCCCCGGTAGATGGTGGTGATAGTTTTATCATCTACAACAGACTCACCCAGTTCCTTTGTCACCAGCAACGCACACTCGTGGGGGGCAAGGGGCAATGGACCGTTAGCTGGAAACGTCCCGCAAAACTGAACAATATTGTGGCTGCCGACAATGGGTATGTGGCGGTGGATGGCGATGGGTTGTTTTTCAACCTGACGCCTCAATTCGAATTGTCATTCGCCGGCGTGGGTGAGCTGTGGCTCAAGGACCGCCAGCATTGGTGGTCCGACCTGGAAGCGCTAGGCGAAAAATACAAGGTTGATAGCTTTGCTATCGCCGGTTTGACCAATGCCGCTGGCGACTCGAAATTATGCGCCTGGTACATGGGCGGCAGGCTATTGCTGGCTAACCTCGGCTATGCAAAGGATGTCCGCTTGTTGAGGGCCAATCCGGACAGCGAGGCCGCCTGGTTGTTCGATGTTTCCGGTGGCGTGGTGTATCGCCAGGCCTTTATCGACCCGCAAGCGTTGACGCTCGCGTTTGGCAACGGATCGAAGTTATTGAAGGCTGGCGCGATACCCGCCGCCGAACGCGAATGGGACCCCCTGCAGTTCATCAAACTGACCACCGACGGGCCGGGGCTTCGGGGCGTCACCTTCGAAGGTGTGATCGTTACGCTGCGCGAAGGCGAGCCGGCGTTGATCACGGGGGTCACGGAGGATTGGGTGGCTATCCAAGGGGACCGGGTAATCGAGGGGCTTGAGCGACTGGCGGCCCAGCCGTCGTGCAGTGCCCTGCTGACGGTGGAAGATGCCGATCAACTCAAGTGGTTCGTCGCCGCGACCGGGAAATTGATCCAGGCTCCCAAGTCCGCCGCCCCGCAAGTCTTCGACGTGTTGGGAACCTTAAGTCACAACAACGTATTACTCCATGATAAAACGGATGGAAAGTTGCGCCTCTTGCCAAAGCCGAAACAGACCGCGTCACTCGCTTATGTCCTACGTGAGGGGGAAGTGATGGTCGTCGAGGGCCAGGCCTTGAAAAGCGGGGACCTGCGCCCGCTGGTTCCGGATGATGTACGCACTCTTGTCTTGCGCTTGGGGCTGGGGGAGACCACTTATCGTTTGTCAAAGACGGTCTTGTTACTGGTCGACTCGGTCATCCTTGACTGTCAACGTTTATTGGGCAGCGTGGTGACAAGTCCGTCCAAGTTTATCTGGGAGCTGGATAAACCCGACCAACTGCTGCTCAGCAAAGTCGACGAGCACTTGGTCATCATCGACCCGGACAGCGGGCGCAGTGTGATTGGTCGCGACGTATTTGCCACGGATGACAACTTGCTTGGCGATGTGTTGCTCAGTTTCGGTGACGACCGACACTGTGAGCTTTCGTTCTTGATATCAAGTATGAGGGCTTTATCGGATAACCAGAACGGCACAACCCTGGGTAAGGTATTTGCGGTGACGGCGGTCCCGACAACTTGATGGGTTAGATGGACGATCCATGAGTGAACAAAAAGGGTTGCAGGCATCATCAGCTGCAACCCTTGATCATATGTCTATTGGCTTTTATATCTATTGCGCCGCCTCCCATCGGGTGAAAGTAATAGCTTCGAATCAAGTTTGATCAAGCGTTCTTTCGCAGGGCAAAACGCCTCATGACGTGTGTATCCAGCTTCTTTCGGATAAGCGCTCTTCGCTTGTCCAGCTCGTTTCTGTCCAACTTCAAATATGCCTTTCGCTGGGTAATGCTGGCAGAGTTCTTTGTCCACTCCCAGAACAAGAAGCCGTGCTTTCTTGTGCTGACGCTCAGTTCTAACTTGTACAAGGCTATAACCAGATTGCCCCGTGAATCGTAGCGCGCCGGAACAATTTGAAATGACTCGCCCTCGCGGGTTTGCGTGTCCAGCGACAGCATGGCCGCCTCGCTGGTTTTCAGCGTATCCAGCGTATCGATCATCGCATTGGCCTGTGATGAGTCACGCATGCCTTGGGCACTCTCCACCAGAAAATCCGCCACGGAGCCCGAGACCATATGCTGGGTGGTTGTGTAGATAGAGTCGTGGTACAGCGACCAGCCCAGGAAATTAAGGGTGCGCACATACTCCTCGAACCAGCCCTTGGGATCGGCGTAGCGGTGATAACCGAGATCGGCCGAGCCGGTGGCTATGTTATTGCAATCGGCGATGTCGTCGTGGTCTTGCTGAAGAGGCGCGCCGATATATGAAAAAAGATTCGGGCCTGTCACCAGTCCGGTTAAGGGTTGTTCGTCCATGGTAATCATCCGTCTGCTGTTGTAGAAGGTTATATGAATACAGCTGCGGTGAGGATATTCAAGTCTGTTGAAACTTTTATTGGCCTCTGAATGTGTTGTTTTGGAATGGCTGCGCTACATATATTGTATTTAGTTTTCAATGTTAATTCCTAGTTCGATAAATTAGATTCTGAGTTGTCCGCAGGAGCGGTCGTTTATCTAATAAAGGAAGCATCATGGAAATTTTAGAAAGTAACGTAAGTGTTGAACAGAGCGTTGAGCTGGTGAGTGCACGTATCAACAGGCGCAAGGCGTTGGCTTCGACTATGCGGCGCATGCGCAGGTCGGCGGTACAGTCGCTACAAGACAACCCAACCAAAGAGATGGATGCGCTGATGCTGGGGGATGCACTGGTGGGCTACGGCCAAGGCATGTCGCTCAATAACATGGCAATCATGGAAAACCTGATGACCATGGCGATCATGGAAGCCAACTTCGAAGTGCCCGGTGGCAAAAACACCCGCGGATGGTATGACGCCTTCATTCGCTGCCTGCAGGACCTCGGCTGTTTCGTCGCCGATGACGGTTACTCCCGCTATTCCGAGAGTTCCCTGCAGGTGGATATGGACCTGGTGATCAGCGATATCGTCAAAGGGATCGTCGACGGCGTGAAAGCCAGTATCCCCGCGGCGACAGTGCTGGGTTCCGTGGTCAATACCACGATCGATGGTTTGAAGCAGGACAAGGAAACCCTCAATCTGTTCGGCACCCAGGCCAAGGCGGCCGATGGCGCACGTCTATCCGTCATTCCTTGCGAACAACTGTCCAACGGTATTCTGATTGCGTCCTCCAGCTCGGTCAAACAGACCGGGTCCTCCAGTAACGGTGGCGTGCTCTTCGTAAACTGGCGCGCTTCGGCGCGGGAGATCTTCCGTGGCAAATCGTTCGTGACCTTCAATCCGGCACGTTACGAGGACTACCGGCAGGAAATCGAAGAATACCTGGGCGTACATCGTCGGGAAGTCTTGAGCAAGCGTTTCAGTCGTCGCAAGCATGCCTGAGTTCAATACTGGCCAGGGTCACGGCGCCAGGTAGCCTTTCACCCCGGTAAAGATGATCTGCGCTGCCAACGCACAGACGAACAGTCCCATCAAGCGGCTGACAATCTGCAAGCCCTGGTCGCCAAGAATCCGTTCGATACGGCTGGACAGGTAAAGCACGACGCCAACGGTGAAGCTGGCCAGGGCGATGCTGATGATGGCCATGAGTTTGTCGTCCCAGTGCGGCTGGCTCACGCCCATCACCAGCAGGGCCCCGATGGTGCCGGGGCCGACGGTCAATGGAATCGTCAGCGGGACGATGGTCACGTCCTGCTGCACGTTATCGGTCTGTACGGCGGATTTGCCTTGGGCCATGCCCAGCGCCGAAATGAACAGCACGCTGCCAGCGCCGATACGGAACGCATCTACCGTGATGCCGAACACGCTGAAAATCACTCTTCCGAACAAGTACAGCAATACGCTGGACACCAGCGTTGCGGTCGCCACCTTCCAGGCCAGTCGACGTTGTTCCTTGCGTGAGTAGCCGCGAGTCAGGCTGATAAAACACGACAGGACAAAGAAGGGGCTGTAGAGCACCAGCATCTTCAGGTAAACGCTGAACAGCACATGGAGCATGGCAAGACTCGAGAAAGGAGGAACACGACGGGAGTCTATCAGGCGTTTCGGCGCCTGTCGGCTCAGGAGGTTTGTGCCGTGCGGTTCTGCTGATCGCGCTGGGCCACCCAGTGTTCAATCAGCTCGCGCAACTGCGACAGTTCCACGGGCTTGGCCATGTGCCCGTCCATTCCGGCCTGGCGGGCGCGTTCCTTGTGTTCGGCCAGGATATGCGCCGTGAGCGCCACCACTGGCGTACGGGTGCGCTGGTTACCGACTTCCCAGGCACGCAGCTGTTGGGTGGCGGAGAATCCATCGAGGATCGGCATCTCGCAGTCCATCAAGACCAGGTCGTAGCGCTGTTCTTTCATGGCTTTGAGGGCTTCCTCGCCGTTGCTGGCGGTGTCGGGTTGCAGGTTGAGCTTGCCGAGCATGCCGCGGATGACCTTGGTGGAAATGGTGTTGTCCTCAGCCACCAGGATCCGGAAATCGCTGGGAACCTGCACGGGAGTGGGAGGGCCGGCATTGACCGGCAGGTTCGGCGCCTGGCCTTTGTTGCGCTGGTTCAGTTCGTCCGCCAGGGTCGTCTTGAGCGTATAGCCCGCCACCGGTTTGGCGAGGATGCGCTTGACGCCGCTGTTTCGCGCCACGATCTTGCTCGGTGCGTTGCTGATGCCGGTCAGCATGATCAACAGGATGTCGTGGTTCAGGCTCGGATCTTCCTTGATCTTGGCTGCCAGCTGCATTCCCGTCATGCCAGGCATGTTCTGGTCCAGCAGCACCACGTCGAAATAGTCGCGCAAGTGAGCCTTGGTGCGCAGCAGCGCCAAGGCTTCCTTGCCCGACGGCACGGCGCTGACGTTCAAGCCCCAGGCGCTGCATTGCTGCACGAGGACTTTGCGGCAGGTGTCGTTGTCGTCGACCACCAGCACCCGTGCGCCTTGCAGGGGGCTATCGAGGTCTGCGGTCGGATGTTCGAGGCGGTCCGGGTCCAGCGGCAAGGTCAGCCACAAGGTGCTGCCTTGGCTGCTGCCGCTCTTGATGCCGAACTCGCCGTGCATCAGCATGATCAGTTGCCGGGCAATGAGCAGCCCCAGGTTGCCACCCAGGCGCGTGGCGGACAGAACATTCTTGCTGTGCAGCTCGGCATGCATCAGCGTATCGCGTTCTTCGGCATCCATGGGCGACCCGCTGTCCTGTACCGCGATGCGCAGGCGTGGCTGGTCGCTGCGTTCGTCGAGGGCGACGACGATCAGCACCTCGCCTTCGTCGGTTTTCTTCAGGGCGTTTTCCAACAGGCTCAACAGTGCCTGGCGCAGGCGCGTCGGATCGCCGCTGATGACTCGAGGAACCTGGGGCTGGATGAAACTGATCAGCTCGACGTTCTGCTGTTCGGCCTTGGCGCGGAAAATGCTCAGGCAGTCCTCGATCAACGCATTGAGGTCGAACTGCACATCATCGAGCTCGATTTGCCCGGATTCGAGCCGGGAAATGTCGAGAATCTCATTGATCAACGTTAGCAGTTCGTTGCCGGCGCTGTGGATCGTCTGCACGTAGTCGCGCTGCTTGACCGATAGCGGCGTGCCTAGCAACAGCTCGGTCATGCCCAGCACACCATTCATCGGCGTGCGGATCTCATGGCTGATCTTGGCCAGGAATTCGGCCTTGGCGTTGATCTCGGCGTTGCTCGCGGCTAGGTCGCGGCTGACGCTGAAGCGATTTTCATTGATCGACCGCTGACGTTCGCCCAATGCGATGCTCATCAGCAGGCCACTGATGCAGATAATGACCAGCAACGTGACGATCAGCCCTTGGGGCGCGACTTCGGTCAGCCCCTGCAGGGCCGGAAGGATGATCAGCGTACCCAGGTTGAACACCACCATGGCGGCGACGAACAACCGTGCCGGGCGGTAGCCCTTCTGCCAGTGCCAGGCGCTGACGAACAGCATGCTCAGGCCAGCCAGGGCCACCAAGGCGTAGGTCATGATATTGAGTGGCAGCGTGTTGACGAACAGCAGCAACAGGCTACACAGCATGATGAAGACTATTTCGCCCAGCAGAAGCCGGTTCAGCGGGTGCGGTCCCAGCGGCGCGAAGTAACGATAGGCAAACATCAGCCCGCAGGGCGCCGTCAGCAACAGGGCCAGGTAGGCCCCCGGCGTCTGGATTGCCGGCCAATCAGGCAGCCAGGCCCCCGCGAGGTTCAGCAGCAATATCAGGCTGAGCATCAGCAACCCTTCGCAGGCGGCGAGCCACAGGCAACTGCGTGATCGGGTATAGGCGTAGCGGGTGAGGTTGTGCAGGATCAGCATGGCGATGCAGCCGAACAACAGCCCATAGACCAGCGTCTGGTTCTGGTTGGCTGCCGCCAGGACGGCCGGCTGCAAGGTGACATAGGGGCGCAGCTCGTAGCGCGATGCCAATCTCAGGTACACGTCCAGCGATTTATCGCTGCGCGGCAAGGGCAGCATGAAATCGCTGCTCGGCACCATGGGTTCGGTATGCGGCATGGCGTTGCCGCTGACTTGTTGGCCGACGAGAGTGTCGCCATCCAATACATAGAGATTCAGGCGCGATAGATCAGGCGCGAAGACACGCAGGATCTGTTCATGCCGGTCGGGGGAAAGCCGGAAGCGCAGCCACAGGGCACCACCAGGTTCGGCTGCCTTGAGGTGGTCCAGATCAATGGGGCTGAACTGGTTGGTATAGCGTGCAGAGCGGATGTCGCTCAGCTTCAGGTCGCCCTGTTCGTCGAGCAAAACCGCCCAGCCACTGCCGGGCGCCGCCTGGGCCGGCACGCAGAGCAGCGTCAGCAGGGTAACGGTCAAGCTTATGGCAATCCTGAGCCAGCGCACGGCGAAATCCCTTCGTAGGTTGATGCCAGATTATAACTATGCGCGGCGCCCGAGCAGACAGGCAAGAGCCCTGGGCTCCTGCCTGTCTGAATGGCAGGGTTATTCCAGGTTTTCGCCACGTTCGCGGGCAATGGCACGGTAGCCAATGTCCTTGCGGTAGAAACAGCCTTCCCAATCAATCTGCGCGGCAAGCTTGTAGGCCTGCTGCTGAGCGGCATCAACGCTGATGCCCATGGCCGTGGCGCACAGCACCCGACCACCGGCAGTCACGACCTGGCCGTCCTTCAGTGCCGTACCGGCGTGGAAAACCTTGCCTTCCAGTTGGGCGGCTGCTTCCAGGCCGTTGATCGCACGGCCTTTGGCGTAGTCGCCCGGATAACCACCAGCGGCCAGCACGACGCCGACGCTCGGACGCGGGTCCCATTGAGCTTCAACCTTATCCAGCGCCTGCGCCAGGGCGGCTTCGACCAGCAGCACCAGGCTCGATTGCAGGCGCAGCATCACCGGCTGGGTCTCAGGATCGCCGAAACGGCAGTTGAATTCGATGACTTTTGGGTTACCAGCCTTGTCAATCATCAAGCCAGCATAGAGGAAACCAGTGTAGACGTTGCCTTCCTCGGCCATGCCGCGCACGGTCGGCCAGATGACCTGGTCCATCACGCGCTGGTGTACCTCGGCCGTGACAACTGGCGCTGGGGAGTAAGCGCCCATGCCGCCGGTGTTCGGGCCGCTGTCGCCATCGCCGACACGCTTGTGGTCTTGGCTGGTTGCCATCGGCAGGACGTTCTTGCCGTCGACCATGACGATGAAGCTGGCTTCCTCGCCGTCGAGGAATTCTTCGATCACGACGCGGGAACCGGCATCACCGAAGGCATTGCCGGCGAGCATGTCGCGCACGGCCTCTTCTGCCTCGGCCAGGGTCATGGCAACGATCACGCCTTTACCGGCGGCCAGGCCGTCCGCCTTGATCACGATCGGTGCGCCTTTTTCGCGCAGGTACGCCAGGGCCGGTTCGATTTCGGTGAAGTTCTGGTAATCGGCGGTCGGGATCTTGTGACGCGCCAGGAAATCCTTGGTGAAGGCTTTCGAACCCTCCAGCTGCGCAGCACCGGCGGTCGGGCCGAAGCAATCCAGGCCGCGAGTCCGGAACAGATCGACCACGCCGGCGACCAGCGGTACTTCCGGACCGACGATGGTCAGCGAGACGTTTTTTTCGGCGAAATCGGCCAGTTGTTCCAAGGCCAGCACGTCGATCGCAACGTTTTCGCATTTGGCTTCGATGGCGGTGCCAGCATTGCCCGGTGCGACAAACACCTTCTGCACGCGCGGATCCTGAGCTACTTTCCAGGCCAGGGCGTGTTCACGGCCACCGCTGCCAATGATCAAAACATTCATTTCAAAAACCTCGGATGACGCTGATTCTGTTTGGAGCCTAGGGCGTCATGCGCCGTAGGAGGTCGCAATGAAGCCGGTAGATGCAAGGCGGAGTGGACCTCGGTGAGCGGAGTTGCCTTTTGGCAATGAGCATCATCGAGGTCGGCCCCAACGCAGCAGATGCCGGCTTCAGTACGGCCGTTGCCTTGTTAGTGACGGAAGTGACGCATGCCGGTGAACACCATCGCGATGCCGGCTTCATCAGCCGCAGCAATCACTTCAGCGTCACGCATCGAACCACCCGGCTGGATCACCGCAGTGATGCCAACCTTCGCTGCATTGTCGATACCGTCGCGGAACGGGAAGAACGCGTCGGAAGCCATAACCGCGCCCTGTACCTGCAAGCCGGCGTGTTCAGCCTTGATGGCGGCGATGCGGGCCGAATTCACTCGGCTCATCTGGCCGGCGCCGACACCGATGGTCTGGCGGTTCTTGGCATAGACGATGGCGTTGGACTTGACGTACTTGGCGACTTTCCAGGCGAAGATCAGGTCATTGATTTCCTGCTCGCTCGGGGCGCGCTGGGTCACCACTTTCAGGTCTTCGCTGCCGATCATGCCGATGTCCCGGCTCTGGACCAGCAGGCCGCCATTGACGCGCTTGTAGTCCCAGGCCGGCGCACGGTCGGCCGACCATTGGCCGCAGGCCAGCAGGCGCACGTTGGCTTTGGCGGCGACGATGGCACGGGCTTCTTCGCTGACCGAAGGGGCGATGATCACTTCGACGAACTGGCGCTCGACGATGGCCTTGGCGGTCTCGGCGTCCAGTTCACGGTTGAAGGCGATGATGCCGCCGAAGGCCGACTCGGTGTCGGTGGCGTAGGCCAGTTCGTAGGCCTGGCGGATGCCGCCTTCGGCGTCCGGGCTCACAGCCACGCCGCACGGGTTGGCGTGCTTGACGATCACGCAGGCTGGCTTAACGAAGCTCTTCACGCACTCCAGCGCGGCGTCGGTGTCGGCCACGTTGTTGAACGACAGTTCCTTGCCTTGCAACTGGGTGGCGGTGGCGATGCCGACTTCGGCAGGCTTGGCTTCCACGTAGAACGCCGCGCTCTGGTGCGGGTTCTCGCCGTAGCGCATTTCCTGGGCCTTGATGAATTGGGTGTTGAAGGTGCGCGGGAATTCGCTGCGGCCTTCCGTACTCAAGGTGTCGGCGGCCTGGTTCACGGTGCCCATGTAGTTGGCGATCATGCCGTCATAGGCAGCGGTGTGTTCGAAGGCCTTGAGCATCAGGTCGAAACGCTGGGCGTAGGTCAGGCCACCGGCCTTGAGGTTTTCCAGCACGCTGGCGTAATCGCTGGCGTTGACCACGATCGCCACGTCCTTATGGTTCTTGGCCGCAGAACGGACCATGGTCGGACCGCCGATGTCGATGTTCTCGATGGCGGTTGGCAGGTCGCAGCCAGGCTTGTTGATGGTGGCTTCGAACGGGTAGAGGTTGACCGCCACCAGGTCGATCGGCTTGATGCCGTGCTCATTCATGATGGCGTCGTCGATGCCGCGACGGCCCAGGATCCCGCCGTGGATCTTTGGGTGCAGGGTCTTGACGCGACCGTCCATCATTTCCGCAAAACCGGTGTAGTCCGCGACTTCCACTGCGGCGATACCGTTGTCCTGCAGCAGCTTGAAGGTCCCACCGGTGGAGAGAATCTCGACGCCCAGCTGTTGCAGCTCGCGGGCGAATTCGAGGATCCCGGTCTTGTCGGAAACGCTGATCAAGGCGCGGCGGATCGGCAGGCGGGTGGTCTGGTCGGTCATTTCAAGTTCCATCAAAAGCAAGGGAAGTCAGCAAAAAAGGCGACCGTTTTTTACGCGGGCGCCTTTCTGGTTTGATTGAATGCTTAAAGCAAGTCGTACTGCTTGAGTTTCTTGCGCAGGGTGCCGCGATTCAGGCCCAGCAACTCGCTGGCCTTGGTCTGGTTGCCCTTGACGTAGTTCATCACGCTTTCGAGCAGAGGCGCCTCGACTTCGGAGAGCACCAGGTTGTACACATCCGTGACGGCAGCGCCCTCAAGGTGGGCGAAATAATTGTGCAGCGCCTTCTCGACGCTCCCGCGAAGGGTCTGGCCTTCTTCGCTGGGCGTATTGAGGTGCTGTTTCAAATTCACGTTGTCGCTCACGGGTGCTGTTCCACTCACTAAAGTCTCGGTCATCATCGTCATGCGGCCACCCCTTCGTCCCCTGTCAGGCTCTTGTAACGTTCGGCGAAGAACGCCTGAACGTCGGCGCATTGTGCTTGCGTACCATCCAAACGATTGAAACGGGCGCGAAACTCCCTGGCGCCCGGCAGGGTTGCGAGATACCAGCCCACATGCTTGCGAGCGATGCGTACGCCCATGACTTCACCATAGAAGGCATGCAGCGCGGCCAGATGCTCTAGCAGAATACGTTCCACCTCGGACAACAACGGCGCAGCGAGTTTTTCACCGGTGCGCAGGTAGTGTTCGATTTCACGAAAAATCCATGGCCGCCCCTGGGCGGCCCGGCCGATCAACAGGCCGTCGGCCCCGGTCGCGTCCAGTACGTACCGGGCCTTTTCGGGCGAGTCGATATCGCCGTTGGCAAAGACCGGAATGGACACCGCCTGCTTGATCGCGGCTATGGTGTCGTACTCGGCCTCGCCGGTATACAGGTCTGCACGGGTACGGCCATGGACCGCCAGCGCCGTAATGCCTGCCTGTTCGGCGATCTTCGCCACCGTCAGGCCGTTCTTGTTGTCCCGGTCCCACCCGGTACGGATCTTCAGGGTCACCGGCACATCAACCGCGGCGACAACCGCCTGCAGGATCTCGGTGACCAGCGCTTCGTCCTTCAACAGCGCCGAGCCCGCGGCCTTGTTGCAGACCTTCTTCGCCGGGCAGCCCATGTTGATGTCGATGATCTGCGCCCCCAACTCGACGTTCGCCCGGGCCGCCTCCGCCAGCATCTGTGCATCACCACCGGCGATCTGTACCGAGCGGGGCTCGGGATCACCTTCGTGGATCATGCGCAGGCGCGATTTGCGGGTGTTCCACAAACTCATGTCGCTGGTAACCATTTCCGACACCACCAGTCCTGCGCCCAATCGTTTGCACAACTGACGAAAGGGCTGGTCGGTGACGCCCGCCATAGGGGCGAGAACCAGGCCGTTCTGCAATGTATATGGGCCGATGCGTACCGCCGACATAGGACTTCCCTGAAGTGGGGCCGGATCATGAGACTTCGAAAAAGGGTTGGCATGATACCCGCTCTCGATGACTGGATAAAGATCGAATTGGATAAAATCTGAACAGCTATTTTGTTATCGCCAGCGGTTTGGTCTGGGTGTGGTCAGTCAGAAAGCTGCCGTCAATCGGCCGACCCTGGCCGGGTTCATTCGGGGGAATGGAAGCTCAGGCTGTAGTTTACCGCCTTGGAACCTGGGTCCAGGATATCCAGCGCGATGTGGATGGGCGTCTGCGGCGGCATTTCGCCGCGGCCCTCGAGATCGCCGCCCAGGTATTCCCCGGGCTTGAAGCGACGGCTGGCGATCAGGTGCCCGTTGAGGTCGGCAAAACGCAGCTCCAGCAGCGGAAAAGGCTGGGAGAAGGGCGCACGGTTGTAGATGATCGCGTCCACCACCAGGGCGCCGCTGAATTCCGGATGGCTGCGCACTACCAGGTTGCTGCTCTTGATCTTGGCGATGTCGACCTTGGAGGGGACGTCGCAGCCAATGACGGGGCAGATCTGCAGGAACCACGGGCGATACTGGTCCTGGCGGGCCAGTTCCTCGAAATGATAGGCGATGTACTGGCCGGCCAGGGCGGCGGCGCCGAGCAATACCAACAGGCTCCAGAGCAAGCGCCGCCCCCAGGGCGAGCGGCGTTTGCGCCAGTCCAGTTGCAATGGGTCGTCGTCAAGGTCCTGGAGTACTTCGGCGCGTATGCCGGGCTCATGGCGCTCGCGTTTCTTGCGCGACGCCGCCAGCGGCTCCGGTTCATCGTCCAGGTCGTCTGTGGCGGACAGGCGCTCAAGGTGTTCGTGGGGTTCGTCATCCGGCGCGAGGCTCAGCGGGGCGACGGACTCATCCTCCGGTTCCAGCGGCTCGAGGGCGAGGGACAAGGATGGCTCGGTCCGCGGTGGTCGGGCAGGTTCGTGGGGCTCGAACGGTTCCAGCGAGGATTGGATGACGGCCTCGGCACGCTCGGTGGGAGACTCGCTGTACAGGCTGTCAGCCCAGGGCTCCTGCTCGCTCGCAGAATGCTCGCGCTGGGCGCTCAGGTTGTCTTCGCGACGCCGTCCAAAGGTGTCCGGAGCCCGTTTGTCGCGCCGTTCCAGGCGAGCCAGTTCCTTGTCCAGGTCATCGAGGTCCAGCTCGGCGGCGGTCCATTGTTTCTGGCTGATTGCCCGTGGTGCTTCGACCGCCGGTTTCATCGGGGAAGTCGTGGGAGGCGCGACGTCCCTGGAGGCGCGCTGCTCCAGCAATTGCTTCGCGGCATTGAACACTTGCAGGCACGAGCCGCAACGAACCACCCCGCGTGCCACGCTCAATTGAGCATGGCTGACGCGAAAACTGGTGTGACAATGCGGGCACTGGGTGACGAAGCTGTCGGTCATGCGGCAATCCGGTCGATACAGGCGGTCATTCTAGCGCCGACGTCCGCTGATGCGCACCCAGCCATCGCGATTGGCGATTGGGTCCAGGTCGAAATCCGCGGAGTAGGCGGCAGCGACTTCTTCGCCCTGTTCGGCGAGGATGCCCGACAACGCCAGGCGTCCGCCCGGCTTGACCAGGCTCGACAGCTGTGGCGCCAAGGACACCAGCGGACCGGCCAGGATGTTTGCGACCAACACATCGGCCTGTACCTTCGGCAGATCCTGGGGCAAGTACAACGGGAAAAGCTCGTCGGCAATGTTGTTGCGCCCGGCGTTGTCGCGGGACGCTTCCAGGGCCTGGACATCGATGTCGGTGCCGACCGCTTCCTTGGCGCCCAGCAGCAGGGCAGCAATGGCCAGGATCCCCGAGCCACAGCCGAAGTCGAGCACATTGCAGCCCTTGAGGTCCTGGCCGTCCAGCCATTCCAGGCACAGCGCGGTGGTGGGGTGAGTCCCGGTGCCGAAGGCCAGGCCCGGGTCCAGCAGCAGGTTCACCGCGTCCGGTTCCGGCGCGGCATGCCAGCTTGGCACGATCCACAGGCGCTGGCCGAAACGCATCGGCTGGAAATTATCCATCCAACTGCGTTCCCAATCCTGATCTTCAATCACCTCGCTGTGATGTTCGGGCAACGGGCTGCCAGTCAGCAGCTCCAGATGGGCGAGCACGCTGGCCGCCTCGGTGCCACCTTCGAACAGCGCCAGCAAATGGGTGTGGGACCACAGGGGAGTGGTATTGAGCTCGGGCTCGAAGATCGGCTGGTCTTCGGCGTCCATGAAAGTCACCGATACGGCACCTACTTCGAGAAAAGCGTCTTCGTAGGTTTCGGCTTGTTCCGGGCTGATGGCCAGGCGTACTTGCAGCCAAGGCATGGCGGGCACCTTTGAAAAATCGACAGGGAGCAGCGTGGGGCTGCAAAGGCGCGCAGTGTACGCCAGGTCGCCGTCAAAGTGGATAAGCGAGTCAGGCGCGTCTGACCGTGGTGTTTCCATATATATATGTATGACATCGGTGTGTCGCGACGTCGATAAGGTGCCGGTCCCACACCACGAGGAAAGATGTGTATGGACACCATCACCGAGTCGAAGCGAAACAAGGACGGCGAAGCAGCGGCAACGTCCACGCCCCAGGCGATTCTGGAGAGGTTGATGCGTTGGCAGTCTGCAATCGACTCGCGACTGCAGGCCCAGATGACCCTTCTGGAAATACTGGAGCAGTATTTGCTGGTCGAGTTGCGCACGTACTATAGCGAGGGCAATGTCGACTCATATTTTATCGGCGCGCTGCTTGAGGCGGTGCTGCAGCGCACGATAGATCAAGCCCTCATGGCTTATGACGAGCAGCAGGATGCGCCTTATCGCTGGCCAGGCGGAGCCGACCAGGGCTTTTCGGCCGAGCGTCGGGATGCCGTTGCCCAGGTGGTGGAAGGTACCGCCTCGAGTTTCGTTCGGCATTACCAGGATTATCTGCGACGACATTGGGAAGCAGTCGGGCTCGACGCTTCGCTTGAAAGACTTATCCAGCAGAAACTGGAAAAGCATCTGGCGGCGGTCGAAAGCGCTTTGCAGCCCGGGCAACTGGTGGGGCGGGATGTCGCGGCGCTGCGTGGGAAAATCGAAACGCTCCAGGATGGCTGGCGTCGGATGAGCCAACTGGCCGAGTTGGCTACGGCGCAAGAGCGCCAGGCGCTGGACGCATTGGCGCGCTCGCAGTTGCCGGACTGGCTGCGGGGGCTGGGCGACGCGGAACGTAAGCGGCTGGAAGTTCTCCAGGAGCAGGTTGCCGAGGCGCAGGCCCGGGTTGATGAGTTACTCGATGGCCTGGGCTCGCTGAAAGACTTTGCCCGGCACTTGGTCAAGGATTACGTCAGGCATGAATTGGACATGGACGTCGAACCTGACAGCGTTCGGGTGCAGTTGCAGTGGCAAACCGTAGTGGGTCGCCCCTTGCAAACCTACACTTTGACCGAGTTGGTAGCGGCGGGCCCAGTTCGGCCGGACGTCATATCGGTGCGCCTGGTCGAGAACGGCGGCATGTTGCGCAACCAGGCGCTTGCGCCCGAATTCGTCGCACGATTGCTGTC
This sequence comes from Pseudomonas frederiksbergensis, assembly GCF_000802155.2. Lineage (GTDB taxonomy): Bacteria > Pseudomonadota > Gammaproteobacteria > Pseudomonadales > Pseudomonadaceae > Aquipseudomonas > Aquipseudomonas frederiksbergensis_A. The sequence goes on along the minus strand of NZ_JQGJ02000016.1, from coordinate 47,698 downwards.
GGGCCTGGACGTTTCTGTCGAATATTGGCCGGTGCTTTCAAGTCGCTATGACCGCGTGGACTTGAAAACGGCCATGCTCGATTGGTTCGGCACGCGATTGCGACACGGTGCGTTTGTTGCGCGTTGCGCCGGCCAGATCACCAACGCCGACTACGAGGAGGTCCGCCAGTCCTCGCAAGAAGACGGCATCCGGCAAGTCTGCGATGTCGTACTGCCCAATGCGATGCGCTGTGCTGATCTCTTGCTGTTCTACCGTGAACATAGCCCGGGTGACGCCAGCGACTTGCTGCTGTATGCCCCCGGCAAACCGGATGGCCAGGAGTGGATCAAGTTGCCTTCGCTTCGTGCCGTGAGCGCCGAAATGGGGCTTTGGATCGAAAGCGAAGTCGGTCGCGAATACCTGTTGCAGCAGCTCTCTCCGGCTGATCGTGGGAAGGCGCGGGAATATTTTATCGGTGTGATGCACAAGCCGACTCATTGGGATCTTGGCCGGGATCCCAGGGGGCCAGTACGCGGCTTCAGGGCTTGTCTGGAGGCCGCCGTGCTGGCAGGGCTGGCAAACAACCTGTTGCAGGTGGAGTTGAGTGATTCGCCTGCCTGGTATCGCGCTTTGCCGCTTGCCAGTCGGCAAATGATCCGCGGCCTGAACCAGGAGTTCCTGGTTCATCAGAAGGTTTTCAACGAGCAGCTTGAGGGCTACGAAGTCTTCATGGACTTTGCCAAGCGTACTGTCACGCAGGCGATTGCACCTTATATGCGTAGCAGGGGCGTGGAAGAGCCGGTAGATCCTGCAACGGTCCTTATCGATTACCGCCCGGGGTTGGGAAATGACATGAAGGTCGCCAGTCTGCTGGACTTGGCTATCTATGGGTATGACGATAATTCAGGTATCGACCACCCTGCCAAAGGGGTGCGTTCCTCGATTGGGCAGGATCTGGGGCAGGTCCGCAGCGCCGATCTGGGAAGTTATATTCGACAGGCCTACCTGGGCGACCAGTACGCCAGGGAAATCCGCAGCAAGTTCCTGGATAGCCAGGCTCCGGAGTACACCAGGCGCCGCGATGCCTTTCGCTACATGCTGCTGACACGGATGGATCGTGACTTGCGAATCGTCTATGGCCAGTCGGTGTTGAGCGACGACGAATACCAATGGCTTGCACGGCAAGTCACGCTGCTGAGCCGCTGGGTGCCTGGGCGCAAGCGTGTGCATTCCACAAACCTGGTGGCGAGCGAAGGCGTGATGAATTTCACCATCGGCGGTCATGTTGTGTTGGGTGTGTACGTTTTCGCTTATTTTGCTTCCCGGAGTGCTTACTGGTTGTATACGCCTGATGCGCCTGACGGTATCGCCTTTCGCCGATACGTTGAATTCACCGCAAGCGTGGTGACACAGCTGCATGGCTACGTGTTGGAGCGAGTCGCGCTGACCGCGCGTGACGCCGTGCGCACATCGCTGAACGCTCTGGCGGCCGGAAGCATTCGTGTGGATGGGGTGCGCGAGCTGAACCGGGTCGTTGATATCAGCGCGCAATACGATATGTACATCGAGCGTGCGATCACCGATGTGCAAGCCATCACCACCAGCCGTGCGGAGGTGATCAAGCATCAGATCGTCAAAGGGCTGCTGTTCGCGGCTGCTCCCGTCTGCATGGTCTACCCTCCCTTTGCGCTGCTGCTGGACGTCATGTTTATCGGCATGACCTCCACGCAGGCAATCGACGCGCACAGGCAAGGCGATACGCAGGAAGCACTCGGCCACTGGCTGGCCGTGTCTTGGGGGGCGCTGTTCGCCACGCTGGGGCCATGGATGGTCGCCAAGTCGCTCGGATGGGCCATCAAGGGGCTGAATCTGCTCGTCAGGCCTATGTCGTTGGCTGCCCAGCGCTTGAGAAACGTGACCACGGTTGCCGTCAAGGAAAGCGGGCCGGCCGTCAGGGGCCTGCGTTTCAAGCCAAGCCAGGCACTCAGGAAAACGCCTGACGACCTGCAATTGGTGACCGATGACAGTATTTTCCATGGCACCTATCGCAGTCCTCCCAGTGCCACGCAACCGCAAAGCACCTACTACATAAAAAACGCGGGCAAGTATTACCAAGTCAGGAAGGATGCTTATTTCGACGGTTTGTGCCTGGTGGACGCTCGCCGTCCCGGTGCGTTTTACAAGCTTCCCATACGCCGGGTGGCGGAGGGCAAGTGGGTACACAACCCGGTTGGCCTGAGAGGGGGGAGCGATGAGGTGCGCAACCTGGGACGAGTGAGGGATTTGCGTGAGGCGTTCCCAGGGCATGTTTCCCCGGATGTGACAAGGGGAGCGCTCCAGGGTGAAGCCGTAGTGGCAAGGTTCAGCGAGGCAGCGGCGGACAACTACCTGTTCTCGCTTAACGCGCAGACATGCGTGGTCGCTTCGTTGTACAACCCGGCCACTCGGATGGGGGCGGTGATTCATTTCGATCACAATATCCGCGCACTGATCGAACGCAGTATTCGCGAGGTGAAGCAGCGCCTGGGGGGGGCAGCCAGGAACATTCGCGCTACCTTGGTGGGGGGCGACTGGTTGACGGGAACGGACATCGGCGAACCGGTCAGGCTGATGATGCGGCGCCAGGGCCTGCAGCCTACCTGGGATCATTGGTCGTACTCTTCCTGCTTCGGCAACACCTATGGTGTTGCACTCGATTTGCGCACGGGAGTCACTTCCGTGTTCAAGACTTCACAGGATCTGGTCGAGCGCTACTACACGCCCGTGCTGGCGAGGGCCAGGCTTGGCACCGATCCGGTATCGGTGCGGGCGCGTGGATTCATGAAGCGCGTGCGCAGCGAGCCGCTGATGGCAACCGCCAACGGGGCCGTTCGCACCCTGCAGGGCAGGCCGGCGACGGCGGCACAGCTTGCCTTGAACGAGTTCTCCATGGTTGTGCTGAGCTGATTGCGAGGCAAAAAAAGACCCCGGCCAAGTGGGCCGGGGTCTTTTTAATCCACTTGAAACATCAGTGCTGGTTGCCCAGCTTGTGTTCCAGGTAGTGGATATTGACGCCGCCTTTGCAGAAGCCTTCGTCACGGACGAGGTCGCGGTGCAGCGGGATGTTGGTCTTGATCCCGTCTACGACGATCTCATCCAGCGCATTGCGCATGCGCGCCATGGCTTCGTCACGCGTCGCCCCGTAGGTGATCAGCTTGCCGATCAACGAGTCGTAGTTCGGCGGAACCGCATAACCGCTGTACAGGTGCGAATCGACGCGAACGCCATTGCCACCCGGTGCATGGAAATGCTTGACCGTACCAGGGCTTGGCATGAAGGTCTTCGGATCTTCGGCGTTGATCCGGCACTCCAGCGAGTGACCGCGGATGACGACGTCATCCTGTGTGAACGACAGCTTGTTGCCGGCGGCGATGCTGAGCATCTCCTTGACGATGTCGATACCGGTGACCATTTCCGAAACCGGGTGCTCCACCTGAACACGGGTGTTCATTTCGATGAAGTAGAAGCGACCGTTTTCGTAGAGGAACTCGAAGGTACCGGCGCCGCGATAGCCGATGTCGATACAGGCCTTGACGCAACGCGCCAGGACTTCCTGGCGAGCCTGCTCGTCGATGCCCGGTGCCGGCGCTTCTTCGAGGACCTTCTGGTGACGACGCTGCAGCGAGCAATCGCGGTCGCCCAGGTGAATCGCCTGGCCTTGGCCGTCGGACAATACCTGGACTTCGACGTGACGCGGGTTGGTCAGGAATTTTTCCAGGTAGACCATCGGGTTGCCGAACGCCGCGCCTGCTTCGGAGCGGGTCAGTTTCGCCGAGGAAATCAGGTCTTCTTCCTTGTGCACCACGCGCATGCCACGACCACCGCCGCCGCCGGCCGCCTTGATGATCACCGGATAACCGACTTCACGACCGATGCGCAAAGCGGTTTCTTCGTCTTCAGGCAGCGGGCCGTCGGAGCCTGGAACGGTAGGCACGCCGGCAGCGATCATGGCGTGCTTGGCCGAAACCTTGTCGCCCATCAGGCGGATGGTCTCGGCTTTCGGACCGATGAAGGCAAAACCGGAGTTCTCGACCTGTTCGGCGAAGTCGGCGTTTTCCGCCAGGAAACCGTAGCCAGGGTGAATGGCAGTGGCGCCGGTCACTTCGGCGGCGGCGATGATCGCCGGGATATGCAAGTAAGAGTGCGCAGCCGACGCCGGACCGATGCAGACGGATTCGTCCGCCAGGCCCAGGTGCATCAGTTCTTTGTCGGCCTTGGAGTAAACGGCGACGGTCTTGATGCCCATCTCTTTGCAGGCACGCAGAATCCGCAGGGCGATCTCACCGCGGTTAGCGATCAGAACTTTTTCCAACTTCGCAGTCATCAAAGGCTCTCCGCGGTTCAAACGATGGTGAACAGCGGTTGGTCGTACTCAACCGGCTGGCCGTCTTCGACGAGGATGGACTCGATCACACCGCTGGTTTCAGCTTCGATGTGGTTCATCATCTTCATGGCTTCGACGATGCACAGGGTGTCGCCTTTCTTCACGGTCTGGCCCACTTCAACGAAGGACGGCGAGGTTGGCGAAGACTTGCGATAGAACGTGCCCACCATTGGCGAACGGGCAACGGTGCCGTTCAGTGCGGGTGCCGCAGGAGCGGCTGGCGCTGCGGCGGCGGCCGGAGCTGCTGCCGGAGCAGGTGCGGCGGCTGGAGCCTGCATCGGGGCCGGTGCATAGAACTGCTGGGCCGGGGTCTTGCTGTGGCGGCTGATGCGTACGGACTCTTCGCCTTCCTTGATCTCGAGCTCGTCGATGCCGGACTCTTCCAGCAACTCGATCAGTTTCTTAACTTTACGGATATCCATGAATCATCAACTCCCAAGGGTCGGTCAGGGGCGTTTAACGCTTGTTGTTCAAGCTGTTGCCTGTTTTTCAAGCTGCTCTAGGGCGGCCTCCAGGGCCAGTCGGTAACCGCTGGCGCCAAGGCCGCAGATCACTCCCACCGCTACATCGGAGAAGTAGGAGTGATGGCGGAAAGCTTCGCGTTTGTGCACGTTGGACAAATGCACTTCGATGAATGGGATGCTCACTGCCAGCAGCGCGTCACGTAATGCGACGCTTGTGTGTGTAAAAGCTGCTGGGTTGATCAAAATGAAGTCCACGCCTTCGTCTCGCGCGGCATGGATGCGGTCGATCAATTCGTATTCGGCATTGCTTTGCAGATAGAGCAAATGATGGCCGGCCGTGCGGGCCCGCTGTTCCAGGTCCTGGTTGATCTGGGCCAGTGTCACGGCGCCGTAGACGCCCGGTTCACGCGTGCCAAGCAGGTTCAGGTTGGGTCCGTGCAGGACCAAAAGGGTCGCCATCTGCTGTTCCTTGTTCTCTGTGAGCAGGTGTCAGAACCCGGAGACTATGCCGCAAAGCCTTTATGACTGTCCAGTTCTCTGCAATAGCCAGCACGTTGACCGATGTTTGCGCGAAATTTGTGACCCGGCCCCCTGATCCGGTCATACGGTTGGAGCCGAACCCTATGGGAGCGAGCTTGCTCGCGGTGACGGCTGCCAAGCTGACCCACCGCTATCGAGCAAGCTCGCGCCTTCATTCAATCTGTTGGACTTGAACGCAAATAGATCTTCACGGGTGTGTAGTCGACACCCCCGGCATGTCGATAGAGGGTGTCGCTGTGGTAGGCATAGACTTCCTTATCAACTGACACCGTAATCGTCGATTCCTGGATGTCGACGGTTATTGAGTCATCCCGAGTGACAAGGAATGGCGTCGCGGTTTTCAACTCGGCAAGGATGTCGCTGTCGGCTGCCAAGGTTCGATAGACGTAGTAGCGATAACTGAAAGGGACCGTTGCTCCGCCACGATCATCCTTTACGCCATAGATAAATGCTCCGTTGGACAAAGGTTTTCGCAAGACGACCTCTGTCAGTTGGGGCATGTTCCGAGGGAAGAAACACAGCCAACTGATGCAAGCCAGGGCAAGGGCAAGCAATGCACATAAGACAGCGAGATAGGCGGGCTTTTTAGTAGCTTCTGAACTTGGCATATTTTATCCCCTCCTTGATCCATCGTTGATCGGCCGGATCGTCGCCGAAAGGCTCGCCCCCACCATGTGCCGAACTCTGCCGCGGTTGATCCTGCTCGGCTCTGGGCCAGGCCTGCTGCTCGTAAAAGAACGTCTTCGCTGAAGCCTGCTGCGGTTCCGGTGGCACCGTAGTTGAAATTTTCAAAGGCTTCGTATTCGGCGGATAGTTGCTTGTAGTCCCAAGGTCCGCGATTTCTAACTTGGGTGTAAAACCACGAGTAGATAAAAGCCGATCCAGCTTTCAGAACGTTTTTTTTATGAAATGCCACTGCCATATTTTCTTCGACAGAAACGCCGGGTGGCGACGCAGGTACCCTCATTGCATGCTCCTTTTGCAATTTCTTGAGGGGGCGGGAGCCTAGCATGAAGAGGGTCGTTACAAATTTCCGTAGCCTGCTCCATGCCACAAACCCCATCGGGCTGCGCAGCAGCCCCAAGACCATTCAATACCGTGTATCGGAAAAAACAGTAGGCAGGTTCTACGATTGCCGGGCAGCCGAGCGGGAGCAAGCTCCCTCGCCACAGTAGTTAATAGAGTTTCTGGGTGTTAAACCCGAAAGGCCTGCACAGCGGTATGCAGCCGCCCACCTAGCACCAGTAGGTTATCGCCCTGTTCCCGGCCTTGGCCGATGCGTAGCAGGTTATCGCCGCCCAGCTGATGAATCCGCTCGCTGTGATCGCGAATCTCGCTGACGGCGCCGCTTTGCTGGGCGGTGACGTCGGCGATGCGGACCGCCGTGTCGGCGATGGTCTGGATGGCACCGACGATTTCATCCAATGCGCCGTCGGCTGCCTGGGCCTGGCTGGCGGTGGCTTCGGCATGTTCGACCTGGGCACGCATGCCGTCCACCGATTGGCGCGCGGCCAGTTGCAAGCGGGCGATCAGGGTCTGGATTTCGGCGGTGGCGCCGGCCGTGCGTTGGGCCAGGGAGCGGACTTCCTCGGCTACCACCGCAAAGCCCCGGCCCATTTCTCCGGCGCGGGCGGCTTCGATGGCGGCGTTGAGGGCCAGCAGGTTGGTCTGGTCGGCAATCGAGCGAATGACCGTCAACACGCCGCCAATGGTTGCCGACTCCTCGGCCAGTTGCTCGATCATCTGCGCATTGCCTTGCACTTCGCCCACCAGCGCATGGAGGCCGGCCAGACTCAAGCCGATGACCTGTTGGCCATGCTCCACGGCGTTGCCGGCGCTGCGACTGGCCTGCGCGGCCTGGCTGGCATCGCCGGCCACCTGCTGGATGGTCGCTTCCAGTTCGCTGAGCGAGTCGCGGATCAGTGCGGTGTCGCCGGCCTGGTCCTCGGCGCCGCTGTGCAATTCGCCGCTCAACTCGGCCAGGGCGCGACTGCTCCCCGCGACCTGTTCGGCATTCACTCGAATGGTGCCCACCAGGTCCACCAGATAAGCGCGCAGACGATTGAGCGAGGCCTCGATGTCTTGCAATTCGCGGTTGCTGGCGCCCACATGGATATCCCGGCTGAAATCCCCTTCGGCCCAGGTCGACAGGGCTGGCGCCAAATGCGTCAAGGTGCGTGCCAGGCGTCGCTGCAAGGTGTCGATGAGCAGCGCGATCAACAGGATCAGGCCGATCATCACGCCCTGGATCAAGCGAACCTCCCTTTGGATCTGCCCGTGCTGGGCGCGTACTGCCGGTTCCAATGTGTCGACGGCCCTCTGCACATCCGCAATTTTCAGATGCGTGGCGCTGCTCAGCTCGGTGCGCTTCTGGATCAGTTCCCGGGTGCGGGCCAACTCTGCGGGGTAGCGGCCGAGCAAGCTGTTGAGTTCGCGCTTGAGGGCGATGCCGGCGTCTTCGGCGACGGTTTTTTCCTGGGTTTCCAGGCCCATCAACGCGGCAAAATCATCGCTGCCCGATTGGCTGCTGGCGGTGACGCCGAGCAGTGGCAAGTTATCCAGCTGCTGCGCCTGGGCACGGATACTCGTCAGTTCCCGCTCGACATCGGCGGCCAGTTCGCTGCGGCCGCTGCTGACCAGTTTGTCCCGCGCCAGGGACAACCGGCCCAGGTGCTGCGAAGCGGCAAACAACGGAGGCAAGTAGGCCGGGGCGCCGTTGGCGTATTGGGAGATCTGATCGAGACTGGCGCTCAGCTCCCGCTCTGCCTGCAACAACAGCGCCTGGGGATCGCCGGCCAGTTTGCCGGCGGCCAGCAGATCAGTCTTGCTGAAGCTGTCGAGGTTCGACAGGCTGGGGCGCAGGGCCTTGGCCAGGTCCGGCGGGAACTGGTCCAGCTCCTTTTGCAGGCTCTCCAGCGCTTGGGTGGCCGCGCTGAGGCGCAGGGCGTCGCCGCTGGCCAGGTAATCCTCGATGTTGCGCGCCACTTCGCCCTGGAACTGCCGGGACAGGCCCAAGTAGCGTTCCATCAGCAGGTAAGGTCGCTCCAGGGCAATTTGCGACCACCAAAGGGTCGCGCCAAGGCCAAGGCACACGGCAACTAAAAGAAGGGTGTTGAGATTGGTGAGCAGCTTCAGGCGCATCAAGGGTCTACCGGGGGCAGAATCGTAAGTGCCTGAAGTTATTGCGTTTGCGTTACACGTTTATGACCGAATCGGTGGATTCCGATGAAAAGGTGGCATTTTGCTTTGATTGCCTGGCGCTCTGTACCCTGTTTCGTCCTGCATGCTTGGCGCGGTACAGCGCTTCATCTGCCTGGCTGGCCATCATCAGGCTGTCGGACGCTTCGCTCATTTCCACGACCCCGGCGCTGAAGGTGCACCACAAATCCTGGGGTTGGGCCGGGTAATGGATCTCGGCGAAGCGCTGGCGGATTTCGTCCAGTACCTTGCAAGCCGCGTCAATGTCGGTGTCCGGCATGACGATGGCGAACTCTTCACCGCCGTAGCGCCCGATGAAATCGGTCTTGCGCAGGCGCTGCTTGAGAAACAGCGCCAGGCTCTTGATGACTCGGTCGCCCATGGGGTGGCCGTGGCTGTCATTGACTCGCTTGAAATGGTCGATGTCCAGCATGGCGAAGCTCAGGGGCTTGCCTTCGCGGCGGGCGCGGAAACTGCAGTCTTCGAGCAACTGCAGGATGTGGGTGTGGTTGTAGAGACCGGTGAGGCTGTCGCGCACCATCCGCGCCTTGAGATTGCGCGCCCGGGCAGCGCGGTTGCGCACGGTGGTGATCAGGTGCCGGGGCTTGATCGGCTTGGTCAGGAAATCGTCGCCGCCTTCGCTCATGGCGTCGAGCTGCTTGTCGAGGTCGTCTTCGGCGGACAAGTAGATGATCGGCACGCTGACATACCGGTCGTTGTGGCGAATCACCTTGGCCAGTTCCGTGCCGGTGCAGGCGGGCATGTACATGTCGAGGATGATCAGGTCGGGCTGGAAGTCCGCCAGCTCGGCCATGGCTTGGATCGGCTCGATCAATGTCCGGGTGACGATGCCGGCGCTGTTGAGCAGGCGCTCGGTGTGCAAGGCCTGGGCGCGGGAATCATCGATGATCAGCACTTTATAAGGTTCGTACTGGGCGACGCAGGTCAGCACTTCGATCTTTTCCAACAGGCTCGAGGCTTCGAGCGTGCCGGTGAGAAACTCCTGGCCACCGGCGCGCACCGCCGCCAGGCGGGTGGGCGTATCGGTTTCAAGCAGGCTGAAGAAGAGCAGTGGAATGGCCTGGTCGAGTCCTTCCTGGGCTTGGGCCGCCAACGTCAGGCCCACCCCAGGGCCGCTGAAATCCACATCCATGACGATCGCCGCGGGCAGGCGCTCGACCATCGAGGCGCGGAACGCCGCGACACTGTTCAATGCATGGGCGCTGAGTCCGAAGAACTCCAATTGCTTGGCCAGCCGTTCGGCGCGGTCATGGTCTTGCAGCATCACGTAGATGGGCTTGCGCAACGGCGGCAGGAAGGTCTGCTCGAGTTGGTCGCCATGGCGCAAGCCGGTGCGGGACAGGCGCTGCATCAAGCGATTGATGTCGGTGATCAATTGGCTGCTCAGGCGCCCGCGATTGGCATCCACCGCCTGCAGCGACTCGCTGATGCCTTGGGCAAGCTGGCAATGCTCGGGCTGTTCGAAACGCTCGGCAAAGCGCAGCAGGCGCAGATTGGCTTCGCTGAGCTCGGACAGGTCGTTACTCGACCACTCGCTGCGTTGCAGGCGCTGCCATATCTCGAGGATCTGGCGAGCCTGATGAATTACCCGCTGGGCAAAGTGGTGCTTGAGGCGCTCACGGCTGGGGTCTTCTGACTCGGTCATATCCTGACTACTAGTAAGGGGCATGCTGAGGTCGACTGGTGGCTCTATGCTAGCACCTCTTTTCCCTTACATGAGTGTCGTACGTCAATAAACTGCCAAGAGATGCAATTCAGTTTCTGACCGTACGGTCTTTGGTTGGCTGCCCGATACGCCTAAAGAGCCGAAAATAAAGGGCTGCAGGGCGCTAACGGACTGTTTTCCCAATCGCTTCGGTGTGTAGATGAGCATGATTCGATTGGGCATCTGGCTGCCTGACGATTTGGCTCGCTCCTGATTCATGGCGGGCGGGGTTAAGGGAAACCCTTAGGTTTCTGTTGGTCGGGTGGCGTTAATTTTCCCATAAGCCCAACGACGGATGCCGGCCAAGGCACGTTGATGTAAGGTTGTGGTCGAACCGTGAACTCAAGTGATTGAAGGAACATCGCCATGCTGGACTGGAAGAACCGCGCGGGCAGCGCGCCTGAACGCGCCGCCGAGCCGAAATCGGACACCCGCAGCTACCTGGGCGGGCTGTTTTTCAGCCGGGCACTGGCCACGCTCATTGGTTTGTATCTGCTGGTCACCATTGCGGTGGGCTGGTACTGGAGTCAGGAGCCGGCGCTGTTTCCCGTGCAGCAGAACGCCCAGGCGGCGGCCGAAAAGGACGGCAGGCAAATGGTGGTTGGCTACACCACCGTCGAAACCCTCAAGACCGTGGCCGGCACCTTGCTGACCAAGCAGGGCGGCTACATTTCCAACGACCGCTTCCCGCCGGGCCTGTGGATGGACAACATGCCGAGCTGGGAATACGGCGTGCTGGTGCAGGTTCGCGACCTCAGCCGCGCCCTGCGCAAGGATTTCGCCCGTTCGCAGTCACAGTCCGCGGAAGATGCCGACCTTGCCAAGGCCGAACCGCGTTTCAACTTCGACAACCGCAGCTGGGTGCTGCCCTCCAGTGAGTCGGAATACCAGGAAGGCATCAACTCTCTGAGCCGTTACCAGGCGCGCCTCTCCGATCCAGCACAAAAGAGCGCATTGTTCTATGCCCGCGCCGACAACCTGAACAACTGGCTGGGTGACGTCGGCACTCGCCTGGGTTCGCTGTCCCAGCGTCTGTCCGCCAGCGTTGGCCGGGTCAAGCTCAATACTTCGCTGAAAACCGAAGTTCCGGCGCCGGGCCAAGTGCCGCAGGTCGACGAAGAAGTGGTTGAAACGCCATGGCTGCAAATCGACAACGTGTTCTACGAAGCCCGCGGCCAAGCCTGGGCGCTGTCTCATCTGCTGAGGGCTATCGAAGTTGACTTTGCCGATGTGCTGGCCAAGAAGAACGCCACGGTCAGCGTGCGGCAGATCATTCGCGAGCTGGAAGCCTCGCAAGAGCCGGTCTGGAGCCCGATGATCCTCAACGGCAGCGGCTTCGGTGTATTGGCGAACCATTCGCTGGTCATGGCCAACTACATCTCCCGAGCCAACGCAGCGGTAATCGACCTGCGGCAGTTGCTGAACCAGGGCTGATCGATGGACGAAAGTGGTCGGGACGCCGCTCACCGCGCGGCTTCGGATGCAGAGCTCATTGCCTGGGTCGATGAACAGGACAACCTGCTCGGCAGCCTGGTGCGCTCGGACCTGCGCGAACGAGGGCTGATCGGGCGCGGCACCTACATCATGCTGTTCAACTCTGTTGGTGAATTGTGCGTTCATCGCCGGACCCTGAGCAAAGCGATCTATCCCGGTTATTGGGACGTCGCGGCCGGAGGCATGGTGCAGGCGCACGAGAGCTACGCCGAATCGGCGGCCCGCGAGCTTGCCGAAGAGCTTGGCGTCAGCGGCGTGGAACTGGTCGCCCACGATCATTTCTATTTCGAAGACACCGGCAGCCGCCTGTGGTGCTCGGCGTTCTCGGCCGTGTGGGACGGCCCGCTGGTGCTACAGCCCGAAGAAGTGCTGGAGGCGCGTTTCCTGCCAGTCGAGCAAGTGCTCGATGAAATCCGCCACAAGCCTTATTGTCCAGACTCCCTGGCGGCCCTTGGGCGCTATTTGCGTGCCCGCGAATGCGGTGTCGCAAAGAAGCTGTAAATTGGCGCCGATTGGCCCTTAGCAAGTCGCCTTTTTGTCGTTACACTGCGCGACTTTTCAAGCTTGGCCGACATCGTTCGGCCAAGTTGCGCTGCCCCTGCCTGAGTGGGGCTTCGCGGTCGAGGCACTTTCGCCCCTCGACCAGTCTTTGTCCTCCGAAGAGGATTGCCGGTGGCCAAAAAAGCCGCATCCTTCGCCGCCCTGGGCGGCCTGGTATTTTCTACCGACGCCGGTCGTCATTGCCCCGATTGCCGCCAGCCGGTGGATGCCTGCATCTGCAAGCAGACTGCCATTCCCGCAGGGGACGGTATCGCCCGCGTGCGCCGCGAAAGCAAAGGCCGCGGCGGCAAGACGGTGACGACCATCACGGGTGTGCCGCTGGCCGAAGACGCGCTCAAGGAATTGGCGACGACGCTGAAAAAACGCTGTGGCACCGGCGGCGCGTTGAAGGACGGCGTCATCGAAATCCAGGGCGACCACGTCGATCTGCTGCTGGCGGAACTCACCAAGCACGGTTTCAAGGCGAAGAAATCCGGCGGCTAGCAGCCTCTGTGAAAACCACCCCGGCTTGATCCGAACCCGCGGTTCGTCAGTCGCCCGCATGGTTTTCACAGAGCCTGTTCTGAACGGGTTTTAAACTCAGCGCTGCGGGCAGGGTCTACCTTGCTTACAGGCAAATCGTCATTTCCATTCTCTAGACTGCGCCAGCCTCCGACCGGATGGTGCATTTTGACTTCTTTATAGGGGACTTCGATGTCCGTACGACGCACACGCAAAGACGATGGCAGCCAATGGACAGTTGCGGACAGCCGCAGTGTTTACGGGATTCGCCATTGGGGGGCCGGGTATTTCGCGATCAATGAAGCCGGTCGCGTCGAAGTCCGTCCGAACGGCCCCGACAGTTCGCCCATCGATTTGTACGAGCAAGTCGACCAGTTGCGCCAGAGTGGCCTTTCGCTGCCCTTGCTGGTGCGCTTCCCCGACATCCTGCAAGACCGGGTGCGTCAGCTCACCGGTGCGTTTGACAGCAACATTGCGCGCCTGGAATACCAGAGCCAATACACCGCGCTTTACCCGATCAAGGTGAACCAGCAGGAAGCGGTGATCGAGAACATCATCGCGACCCAGAATGTGTCCATTGGCCTGGAAGCCGGTTCCAAGCCCGAGCTGCTGGCGGTGCTGGCCCTGGCGCCGAAGGGCGGGACTATCGTTTGCAATGGCTACAAGGACCGCGAGTTCATCCGCCTGGCGCTGATGGGCCAGAAGCTGGGTCACAACGTTTTCATTGTGATCGAGAAAGAGTCCGAAGTCGGCCTGGTGATCGAAGAAGCCGCGTCGCTCAAGGTCAAGCCACAGGTCGGCCTGCGGGTGCGCTTGTCGTCCCTGGCATCGAGCAAATGGGCCGACACCGGTGGCGAAAAATCCAAGTTCGGTTTGTCGGCGGCGCAGCTGTTGTCTGTAGTCGAGCGCTTCCGTGGCGCCGGCCTGGACCAGGGCATCCGCCTGCTGCACTTCCACATGGGTTCGCAGATCGCCAACCTGGCGGACTACCAGCATGGCTTCAAGGAAGCGATCCGTTACTACGGCGAGCTGCGCAACCTCGGCCTGCCGGTGGATCACATCGACGTCGGCGGTGGCCTGGGCGTGGACTACGACGGTACGCATTCACGTAACGCCAGCTCCATCAACTACGACATGGACGATTACGCCGGTGTCGTGGTGGGCATGCTCAAGGAATTCTGCGATGCCCAGAGCCTGCCGCATCCGCACATTTTCTCTGAAAGTGGCCGCTCGCTGACCGCCCACCACGCCATGCTGGTGGTGCAAGTGACCGACGTGGAGAAACACCACGATGACGTGCCGGTCATCGAAAACAAGGAAAGCCTGCCGGAAACCGTGCAATGGCTGGTGGATCTGTTGGGTCCGACCGACATCGAGATGGTCACCGAGACTTACTGGCGCGCTACCCACTACATGAGCGACGTGGCTGCCCAATACGCAGACGGCAAGCTGACCCTGGCGGAAAAAGCCCTGGCCGAGCAGTGCTATTTCGCCGTCTGCCGTCGCCTGCACAACTCGCTGAAGGCTCGCCAACGCTCGCATCGCCAGGTGCTGGACGAGCTCAACGACAAGCTGGCCGACAAATACATCTGCAACTTCTCGGTGTTCCAGAGCCTGCCGGATACTTGGGCCATCGGCCAGGTCCTGCCGATCCTGCCGTTGCATCGTCTCGACGAAGAGCCACTGCGCCGTGCGGTGCTGCAAGACCTGACCTGCGACTCCGACGGCAAGATCAAGCAGTACGTCGATGAGCAGAGCATCGAGACCAGCCTGCCGGTCCACTCGCTCAACCCAGGCGAAGACTACCTGCTGGGTATTTTCCTGGTCGGTGCCTACCAGGAAATCCTGGGGGACATGCACAACCTGTTCGGCGATACCGACTCGGTGAACATCTACCAGAACGCCGACGGCAGTGTGTACCACGCGGGTATCGAAACCCACGACACCATCGAGGACATGCTGCGCTACGTGCACCTGTCGCCAGAGGAACTGATGACTCACTACCGTGACAAGTGCGCCAGCGCCCGGATCACGGCGGCCGAGCGCACTCAGTTCCTGGATGCGCTGCGCCTGGGGCTGACGCGTTCGTCCTACCTGTCTTCCTGATGGCGGCCCCTTGGAGGGGCCTGCTGTTCCAGGCTTGAGCAATTCATCGTGGCGAGGGAGCACGCTTTCTCGCCACGATGTTTTTTTATCGAAGAAAATAGTGCGCCGTGTTTACTGGCATCTAGACGCTGTTTAACTGGCAGCGTCCTAATTTCATGTAGTCCCTTTCCTAAATAGTCCTTGAGCCCTCTACTCGATCCCTGCTGTCGGCGAGAATGCCCGGTCGCCCCTCCTGTAGAGAAACGCCGATGTCCGATCCAGCCTGCGAGCTACCCTTTCGTCTGGAGATAGCCGGCCTGTCCGAACCTTTCGTTGTCGTCGCCCTGACAGGCAATGAAAGCATCAGCGAGCCCTTCTTTTTCGAAGTGCAGTTGTTGGTCAGCGACATGACCCTGGACCTGGCAGGACTGCTGTATCGCAACGTCTGGTTGTGTTTCGGTACCGGCGATCAAGGTATTCATGGGCAACTTCACGAAATCGTCCAATACCATGGCGAGAGCTGCCATGTGCGCATCGGGCCGAAGCTGGCATGTCTTGCCCAGCGCTTCAGCCAACGGGTCTTCAATGCCTGCTCGGTGCCGCAAATCGTCCGCCAGGTACTGGCCGGGCATGGCATCAGCGGCCGCAGCGTGAGCCTGGACCTGGGTGGCGATTATCCTTCTCTGGATCTGTGTACCCAGTACCGCGAATCCGACCTGTATTTCCTCCAGCGAGTGTGCGCCCAGGCAAATATCCACTTTCATTTCGATCACGCCCGGGACGGGCAATGCCTGGTTTTTGCGGACACGGCGGGCCTTGTTCCGGCGGTGATCAAGGCCGCCTATTGCGCTGAAGGACAGGCCACCGCAGTACACGCTTTTGGGGTGAAAACGGACATTCGCGGGACATGGGTCGCCCAGGGCCGGAGCGACCTGAGACACTTGCGCGCCGGCCAGATCCTGGCGCTGAGTGGCCATTGCTGCGAGAAGTGGAATCAGCGCTGGTTATTGACTCAGGTCGAACATCGCGAGCAGTCGGGCGCCTATGGCAATCTTTTCCAGGCCATTCCCTGGGGCACACCGTTTGTGGTGGACAGGGCCCCGGCCAAGCCTGTCATGGTGAGCCGGCAACGCGGTTGGGTCGTGGAGGTGGATGAACCACGGGTGGCCGGACGTGTGGCGGTGCAATTCGACTGGGCCTATCAGGGAGAGGGTGCCAACCCCAGCCATTGCTGGCTGCCATTGGCACCGGAGCTGCTGGCGTGTGGGGCAGATGAGATTTGCGAGGGCACCGAA
Source organism: Pseudomonas frederiksbergensis (assembly GCF_000802155.2). Taxonomy (GTDB): domain Bacteria; phylum Pseudomonadota; class Gammaproteobacteria; order Pseudomonadales; family Pseudomonadaceae; genus Aquipseudomonas; species Aquipseudomonas frederiksbergensis_A. The sequence goes on along the minus strand of NZ_JQGJ02000016.1, from coordinate 31,431 downwards.
GTATTGGTGAGTTTTATCGAGGGCGACCCGGACCGTCCCTTGATCAGCGAATTCTTGGGTTGTGCGCCCAGCGCGCGGACAGTGCCAGCGAAATCCCCGAGTCCTGCTGACGAGCAGATCCCCGGGGCGCCTGGCATCGATTTGCCCTTGTTGTCCGTGATCGAGGGGGGCGAGCCGCTGGTCCTGCTATGCCTTTTGCCTGGCGGGGGGCGCTTCAGTCCCTGTGCCCAGCCGGTGTGCACCTGTCGCATGCTGACGGGGCAGGGCGCAGGCGCTGCGCCATGAACGTTGCCACCTTGCCGGGTCCCGCCCCCCAATGGTTGCTTCTCGACGTGCCAGGCGCACCCGAGACTGCAAAGCGCTTGCGGGAACAGTTCCCCGAGGCGCCACGTTTTGCCCTGTTCGAAAGCACCGAGTTTGCTGGGCTGAAGGAGCACGGACCATTGCTGGTGGACCTGCGACAATCACCAGCGCTGGCCAGCCTGTGCCATCTGGACGCCCGATCCTGGCCTGGCCTGCTGTTGGTGAGCTCGACGTCAGCCGAGTCCTTGCTGGCTCATTTGCGGCGCATGCTGACGGTGACGCTGGGCCTGCATTACAAGGCCTTCCTGAGTTATTACAACCCGTACACCGCCAGCTACTTCTTCGATGCCTGCGATCCCCGGGAGCTCAGTTGTTGGCTGGGGCCGATCAGCCTGTTGCGGTGGTTCGGTGGCACCTGGTCCGATCGGACGACGGGGTGCCAGGGGTGGCAACAACTCTCCAATCCCAGGCTGCCGGTGCCAGCGCTGGAAAACGAGCATGGCCTCACCAACAGGCAGCAGATGAAATTGCAGGAGTGCCTGATGGAGCGTCACGTCTGGCGCTGGTCGCGCTCTACCGGGCATGACTATTGGTTGCTCTGGGACTACCTGCAACAGGGCCAGGCGCTGGGGTTTCGCGAGCAGGCAGTTCTCGACGGATGGTTATGGCTGCGCCTGCAATACCCTGATGCCCAGCCAGCGTCGACGCTGCCGGGTGGTTCGCAGCGTGAGCGTCTCGATCATCTGCGACGGCTATGGCAAGGCAACCAGGGTTGAACGGTCACCGGGCGCGCGCGTCGAGCCAACCATCGTGTCGGTGCAAACGCCAGGCGACGGTGCCGAGCGTCAGGCAGCGCAGCGTCATGAAAGAAAGGAAAGTGATCCACAATCCGTGGTTGCCCAATCCTTGCAGCACCCAGGCAAGGGGCAATACCAGCAACAGTGTCAGCACCATGCCGTTGCGCATTTCCCGGGCTCGGGTGGCGCCGATGAACAGGCCATCGAGCAGATAGCTCCACACCGCAATCAATGGCAGCGCCGCGAGGTAAGGCAGGTAGCGGTAGGCAGTTTCGCGCACCTCGGCGATGTCGGTCTGCATGTCGATGAACAGATGCCCCGTCAGCAGGAACAGGCATGCGAAGCCAATGCTAGCGATCAAGGACCAACCGCAGGCAACCACCAGCGAGCGGCGCAGGGCCAGGCGATCGCGGGCGCCGATAGCGTGGCCGCACAATGCCTCGACCGCGTGGGCCAGGCCATCCAGCGCATGGGCGGTGAGCAGCAGGCCGTTGAGCAGCAGCGCATTGGCTGCCACTGTCGCGTCCCCCAGGCGCGCCCCTTGGACGGTGATCAGGAAAAACACCGATTGCAGCACCAGGCTGCGGATGAAGATATCCCGGTTTACCGCCAGCAGCGGTCGCCAGCTCTGCCACAGGCCCAAGGCCGCCCAGGCGATCCGCCCGGGCCAGGCGCGCAGCGTGCTTCGGGCCAGGCCCAGGCCCACCAGCGCACCGGTCCACTCGGCGATGACCGAGGCGCGTGCCGATCCGGTCACACCCCAATCCAGGCCGATCACGAACCACAGGTTCAAGGCGATGTTCACCAGGTTGGTGACCAACAGGATCGCCAACGGCGCCCGCGCATTCTGGGCCCCGAGAAACCAGCCCACCAACGCGTAGCTGGCCAGCGCCGCAGGCAGGCCGAACAATCGAGTATGGAAGAAGTCCCGGGTCAGTTGATCGAGCTCGGCCGATGGCTGCATGAAATGCAACGCCACGCCACTCAACGGAACCCCGATCGCCCCAAGCACCACCGCCAGCCCTGTTGCCAGCAGCAGCCCTTGCAGCAAGACCTGCCGCAGCGCCGCGCCATCGCCCCGCCCAGCTGCCTGGGCGGCGAACCCGGTCGAGCCCATCCGCAGGAACCCCATTGCCCAGGCCAACACCGTGTACAAGCTCGCCCCGACCGCCACGGCGCCCAGTTGATGGGCGTGGGGCAGATGGCCGATGACGGTGCTGTCGACCAGTGCTACCAGCGGTACGGATATATTCGAGAGAATCATCGGCGCGGCCAGAGCCCATACCCGACGATGGGTGAGGCGGTCGCGCCAGTCGGCGATCAGGTTGGACATGGTGGCTCCTGGATGGAGCGCGATTGTAGCGTTATCGCAGCGTTCGTTCCTGATGTCGCCCTGTTGGTCTTCAGTGAATGATCCAGCTCAGCAACCACAACCCCAGCACCAGCCAGATGATGCCCATGACAATCGACGCCCGCATGAAGGCGCGGATCGCCGAGTACAGCAACAGCAGCCCGAGGATCAGCGCGACGATGCTGATGATCGAAGTGTCCATGCCAAGCGTTCGGGACAGGCCATCGACAAAATTTCCGCCGGCGTTTGCCAGGGTGTTGAACAGCCCGCTGAGCAGGTCGACGATGAAACGGATCACCGAACCGAGCGCTTGGCCGAGCCATTCGAAGAAGCTTTCTGCCTGCATGTTTGCATCCTGATGGAGAGAGTTGGAATCGAGCCATCGGCTCCTGAGTGTAGGAGTGGTGGCGGCTGTGATCGTTCGATTATGGAGCAATTCGCCGCTTCGTATCGAGACGCTTGCCTTCCCTCCTCATCGCCCCGAAGCTATGCGCATTCAGGAGAGCCCGATGAACCTTGTTGAACTGACCGAACGCCTGCACGCCATCCGTGACCGTAACAACTGGCGGCAATTCCACAGCCCGAAGAACCTTGCCATGGCCGCCAGCGTCGAGATGGCCGAACTGGTCGAGATTTTCCAATGGCTGACCGAGGACCAGTCGCGCCAGTTGCCGGCGGATAAATTGGCCCACGCCGGGCAGGAGGTTGGCGACATCGTGTTGTACCTGTTGCTGCTGTGCAGCGAACTGGGCTTGGACATGGACGCCGTGGTGCGCAGCAAATTGGCCGACAGCGAACGGCGGTTCGCCCATGAGTGACCGCCACTTCGACCAGCTCGCCACACGGTTTGCGGAAAAAATCTACGGCGGGGCCAAAGGCGCGATTCGCCTGGCCGTGCTCCAGGCCGATCTAATCGAAACCCTGCCGGACCGCCCGCTGCGCGTCCTGGATATCGGCGCGGGCCTGGGGCACATGTCGCTGTGGCTGGCCGAGCGCGGTCACCAGGTCACCCTGGCTGAACCGGCCGAGCCCATGCTCGAGGGCGCCCGCCAGCGGTTTGCCGAGGCAGGGCAGGACGCAACGTTCATCCAGGCACCGTGGCAGGATCTGCTCGGCCAGCTCACCGAGCCTTACGACCTGGTGCTGTGTCACGCAGTGCTCGAATGGCTGGCCGAGCCCCACGCGATCCTTCCGGTCCTGCATCAATTGACGGGGCCTGGCGGCTGGTTATCGCTGGCGTTCTACAACCGCGACGCGTTGGTCTATCGCAACTTGCTCAAAGGGCATTTTCGCAAGCTGCGCAAAAACGCCATGGCTGGCGAGAAACAGAGCCTGACCCCGCAACAGCCGCTTGATCCTCGGGAGTTGGCGGCGCAACTTGAAGGCCTGTGGCAGGTCGAAAGCCAAAGTGGCGTACGGGTTTTCCATGACTACATGCCAGTGGAATTCCAGGGCCGCGTGGAACTGGCGCAACTGCTGGAAATGGAACTGGCCCACCGTCGTCATCCGGCGTTTGCCGGGTTGGGACGCTATCTGCACTGGGTCTGCCGGCCGCTCTGATCCGGAGCGCAATTGGAGAGCGAAATGAAAGGTCGTTCAGGGTTATTGGTGGTATGCCTCGGCTTGGCTGCTTGCCAGGGCAGCAACCCTTATGTCGCGACATCCAATCAGTTGCCGCCGGCACCGCCCGAGGCCGCCAAAGTGTTTGATCGCAGCGCCTATCCGGCGCCGCCCCGTGATTACGGACGTTATCGCAGTTGGGCCTGGCTCAATGGGCGCTTGCCCCCGGGCACTGCCTGGGCGGATTCTGCCCAGGTGGCCGAAGCGGTGAGCGCTGCCCTGGATCAACGCGGGCTGCGTCCTCTGCACGATAATCGCCCGGCTGATCTCTTCGTCAGCGCCGACCTGCGCCTGGAGACTCGGCTGCGCCAGGTCCGGGACGATTACGACGCGGGCTACTACGGCGGCTACAACCGCTATGGGCCGGGGTATGGCATGTACAACACCGTTCCCGTGGTGCGCACCTATCAGGAGCAGGTCGTGGTGGTTCGGGTGGATCTGTTCGACGCTCGCAGTGGCCAGCCCGTGTGGAGCGCCAGCGCCGAGACCAGCCAGCGGGGCAATCAGAGCGAGCGCACCGATGCCATTCGTGATGCAGTGGAAAAGGCCATGTCGGCCTATCCTCCCAGTTGATTCACGCAACGGAGAAAAACCATGTTTCGCCGTCTTGTCCCGCTTGCCCTTGCCCTGTTGCTCGGCGCCTGTGCTTCCAACCAGGTCAACCATGACTTCGACACCAGTCGCGATTTCGCGGCCTACCGCAGTTGGAGCTGGAAGGAGCCGGCGCTGCAATATCGCCCGGACGACCCGCGCATCAAGAGCGACCTGACCGAGCAGAGAATCCGCCAGGCGGTCGCCGATCAGCTCGACCAGCGTGGCCTGCGCCTGGCTGCGAGCGGTGCTGGCGGCGATGTGCAAGTCCAGGCCTACCTGATCGTCGAGGATCGCCAGCAACAGGTGACGACCAACTACGGCGGCGGTTGGGGCGGCCCGTGGAATGGCTACTGGGGTGGGCCGATGTACAACGAGACCCGTAACCTCAGCTACAAGGTCGCCACCGTGCAGATCGACCTGCTCGACGGCAAGGACGGCAAGCTCGTCTGGCGTGGCAGCGACGAGCAATTGCTCAGCGATTCACCCAACCCGATGGACCGCAGTGCGAAGGTGCGCGAGACGGTGGGGCGGATCCTGTCCAACTATCCACCCCGCTGAATGCGGAACAATCAAACCGGCTGCCAACTTCCCAGCATGTGCTCCAGGTCTCCAGCGCCCACCAGTCGCAAATGCCCACTGGAACCTGCCGCACTTGCCAGCAACGTCACCTCGCTGGGCAGGCGTACCGGCTTCTTGAAGGCAACTTCGATCTCGATGTTGGCCTCGGGCAAATGGTCATCCAGCGCGGCCAGGGTCCGTGCCTTGTTCCACAGGCCATGGGCGATGGCGGTGGGGAAGCCGAACAACCGGGCGCTGGCGCTGCTCAAGTGGATCGGGTTGTAGTCGCCGGACACCTTGGCGTACTGCCGGCCGATGTCCGCGGGTGCGGTCCAGCGCGTCACCTCTATCAAATCGAGGGCCGACGACGGCGGATCCTCTACCAGCGCACCGTCGAGCTGGACACCTTTGCAAAGCATCCGGCTCTCGGCTTCCCACAACGGTCCCAACTGATCTTCGATACGGGTCACCAGATCGAACACCGCTCCCTTGGCATGAGGCTGGAGGTTCTCGACGTTGACGCTGGCCCGCACCTGGCTGACACCGCCCATGGGCCGCAGCACGCGGATGCGGTTGCTCAGGTGAATCAAGCCCAGCAAGGGGAACGGAAAGTCGCGAGCGGTCAGCAATTGCATCTGCAAGGCGAACGTCAGCACGTGCGGATAAGTCGGCGGCAATAGCCCGCTTTCGCTGAAACCGCACACCTTGCGATAGGCCGCCAGGTTCTTTTGGTCGACCTGGATCACTTGGCGCAGCCCGACGTCAGGCAGGGCCGTACCAGTGATCTTGCGGCGTGTCGCGGCCTTGGCATACAGCACGGACATCGAGGGCGCAGTGTTTATCTCCTCCCATTGGTTCGTCATGGTCATGCTCCCAACAAGCTTTGCCCGCAGACGCGCAGTGCCTGCCCGGTCACGGCGCCGGTGCCTGGTTGCGCGAGCCACGCCACGGCTTCGGCGACATCCTGGGGCAAGCCGCCCTGGCCCAGCGAACTCATGCGGCGCCCGGCTTCTCGCAGGGCGAAGGGAATGTCGGCGGTCATGCGTGTCTCGATAAAGCCCGGCGCCACCGCGTTGATGCTGATTCCCCGCGCTTCCAGGCTGGGCGCCCAAGCCTGGGCAAGGCCGATCAGCCCGGCCTTGCTCGCGGCGTAGTTGGTCTGGCCGCGATTGCCGGCGATGCCGCTGATGGAAGCCAGCAACACGATCCGGCCGTTGTCCCGCAGGGTGCCGCTGTCGAGCAGGGCCTTGGTCAGCACCTGCGGCGCGTTGAGGTTGACCGCCAGCACCGCGTCCCAGAACTCGGGCGTCATGTTGGCGAGGGTCTTGTCCCGAGTGATGCCGGCGTTGTGCACCACGATATCGACGCCGTCGGGCAGGTGTTCGATCAGTTGCGCGGCGGCATCTTCGGCGCAGATGTCCAGCGTCACGCTGCGCCCGCTCAGGCGTGCGGCCAGGGCGTCCAGGTCGGCCTTGGCCTGCGGGACGTCCAGCAGGATCACATCGGCACCGTCACGGGCGAGAGTTTCGGCGATGGACGCGCCGATGCCGCGGGCGGCGCCGGTCACCAGCGCCTTGAGCCCGGTGAGCGGTCGCGTCCAATCCTGGACCTGGGTCTCGCAGGCCTTGAGGCGGATAACCTGTCCGGAAACGTAGGCACTCTTGGGCGACAGGAAAAACCGCAGGGCGCCCTCCAACTGCGCGTCGGCACCGTCACCGACATAGAGCAACTGCAGCGTCCCGCCATGGCGCAGTTCCTTGGCCAGCGACCGGCTGAAGCCTTCCAGCGCCCGCTGCGCGCTGGCGGCAAACGGATCGCCGAGGTTTTCCGGGGCGCGGCCGAGGATCACGACATGGGCACTGTGGTCGAGGTTCTTCATGAGCGGCTGGAAAAATTCGCGCAATTGCTTGAGCTGGTCGACCTGCACCAAGTGGCTGGCGTCGTAGACCACCGCCTTGATTTTCGGGCCGTGGCCGGGGATCCATTCGGCCGCCAGCGTCGGTTCGCCACCGTAGATGAAAATGGCGTCGGTCAGGCGCTTGGCGAACGTGCCGACCTGTTCGGTCAACGGGCCACCGCCCAACAGCAACGCGCCTTCGATTGGCCTTAGCCGCCCGGCTTGCCAGCGTTCCAGGCGCACCGGCGAGGGCAAGCCCAGCGCGCCAACCAGACGCAGGCCAATGGGCGAATTGGCGAAGTCTATGTATCGGTCTGACATGGAACACACTCCGGCTGATGAGGTTCCAAGTGTGGACCATGTTTGGCAATCGGTCGTTCGATCGCCCGGATAAAGCCTAAGCTTGTGGCTGGGGCACGTTACAGCAGGCTTATTTCGCACATTCGCGCATACAGGGGAGTTTTTCATGGCACAGCTACGCCGCGTCGCGATCATCGGTGGTAACCGCATTCCATTCGCCCGTTCCAACGGGCCCTATGCCACCGCCAGCAACCAGGCGATGCTGACGGCTGCGCTCGAAGGCTTGATCGAGCGCTACAACCTGCACGGTGTGCACATCGGGGAAATGGCCGCAGGGGCGGTGCTCAAGTTTTCCCGGGACATGAACCTGACACGCGAATGCGTGCTCGGCTCGCGACTGTCGCCCAGCACCCCGGCCTATGACGTGCAGCAAGCGTGCGGCACCGGGTTAGAGACCGTGCTGCTGGTGGCGAACAAGATCGCCCTGGGCCAGATCGACAGCGCCATCGCCGGCGGCGTGGACACTACGTCCGACGCGCCCATCGGCGTCAACGAAGGGCTGCGCAGGATTCTGCTGCAAGCCAATCGCTCCAGGACCACCGCCGATAAGCTCAAGGCCTTCCTGCAACTGCGTCCCCGGCACCTGGTCCCCGACCTGCCGCGCATCAACGAACCGCGAACGGGCCTGAGCATGGGCGAACATTGTGAGCTGATGGCGCAGGCCTGGCAGATCCCCCGGGACGAACAGGACCGCCTGGCGCTGGAAAGTCATCAGAAAATGGCCGCTTCCTATGCCGAAGGCTGGCACAACGATTTGATGACGCCGTTCCTGGGCCTGACCCGCGACAACAACCTGCGCCCAGACCTGACCCTGGAAAAGCTCGCGTCCCTCAAGCCCGCTTTTGAAAAAAGCGCCAAGGGCACCCTGACAGCAGGCAATTCCACGCCGCTCACCGACGGTGCCTCGCTCGTACTGTTGGGCAGCGAAGAGTGGGCCAAGGCCCGCGGGCTGCCGATCCTGGCCTACCTGCGTGACGGTGAAACGGCGGCGGTGGATTTCGTCAATGGCGCCGAGGGCCTGCTGATGGCGCCGGTCTACGCCGTGCCGCGCTTGTTGGCACGCAACGGCCTGACGTTGCAGGATTTCGATTACTACGAAATCCACGAGGCGTTCGCCGCCCAAGTGTTGTGCACGTTGAAGGCCTGGGAAGACCCGGACTACTGCAAGTCCCGCCTGGGGCTCGACACGCCGCTGGGCCCCCTCGACCGCAGCCGGTTGAACGTGAAAGGCAGCTCACTGGCCGCCGGACATCCATTTGCCGCGACTGGCGGGCGCATCGTCGCCAACCTGGCCAAACTGTTGGATGCGGCCGGGAGGGGCCGAGGGCTGATTTCCATCTGCGCGGCGGCTGGCCAAGGTGTGACGGCCATCATCGAGCGCTGACCATCGCCTCGCGCTTGGACGCGGCCTGGGCTCGCTGGCGGCTGGCGTAGCGTTCGGCGAGGATCGAACAGACGATCAGTTGCAAGGGGTGGTAGATCATGATCGGCAGCAGGATCAGTCCCAGGCCTGGGTTGTTGCCGAAGATCAACGCTGCCATCGGCACCCCGGCGGCCAAGGATTTTTTGCTCGCGCAGAATACCGCGGCGATTTCATCCGGATTGCTGAACCGCAGGGCGCGAGCGGTGCGGGTGGTCAGCCACAGGATGATCGCCAACAGCACGGCGCTGCCGAGCACGGCGCTGAGCAACACGCCATTGCCTTGTTCGCGCCAGATCCCGGAAACCATCGAGTTGCAGAACGCCGCGTAGACCAGCAGCAGGATGACCAGTTTGTCGATGATGCTGGTGTAGCGCTTGTATCGGGCGAAAAAAGCGCCCAGCCAGCGCCGCAGGAACTGCCCAAGCACCAAGGGCAGCAGCAACATCAGGCACAGATCGAGAAGGGTCGAGCCCAGGTCGATGCCACCGGCACCGCTGCCGACCACGAAGCTGAGCAGCAATGGCGTCAGGAAAATCCCCAACACACTGGACAGGCTCGCGTTGAGAATCGCCGCCGGCACGTTACCGCCCGCGCTGCCTGTCAGGGCCACCGATGAAGAAATGGTCGAGGGCAGGGCGCACAGGTAGAAAAAGCCCAGCATCAATAGCGGCGGGACATGGCTGCCCAACAGCCAGTCACTGGCCAGCCAGATCAATGGAAACACGACGAAGGTAAAACCCTGCACCATCAAATGCAGCCGGACGTTCTTCAAGCCATGGCGGATCTGCTCGCCGGACAGGTTGATCCCGTGGAGGAAGAACACCACGAAGATGCCGATATTGACCACCCACTCGGCATGCATCGCGCCGCCCGTGGCGCCGAAGCGGGGAAAGAAGTACGCCAGCAGGGTGGCAAGCAACATGCCGCACAGGAACCAGTCGGTCACCAGGCGTTTGAGGTGTCTGAAGATGTGCATGGGGCACCGCAAGTTGTATGAGAAGTCGACTTAGCCTAACGTCGCTTTAAACAGTCGTCTTGCGACATAAGGCCAATCAATGCCGACAAACGGACATCAACAGCTTGAACGGCGCATTCCTGACCTGACGGAGCTGCCCCGGCCACTTTATGCCCGGGTCGAAAGCTTGGACGCGGGTTCGTGGACCCAGGCTCATCGACACGATTGGGTGCAATTTTCCTATGCCATCAGCGGAGTGCTCGGCGTGCATACCGCCGAGGGCAGTTTCTTTGCGCCGCCGCAACGGGGCATTTGGATCCCGGCCGACGTCGAGCACCAAGTGGTGACGTCCACCCGGGCGGAAATGCGCAGCCTTTATGTGCATCGCCAGGCTTGCCTGTGGGCAGGCGAGCGCTGCCGGGTCTTGGAGGTCACACCGTTGGCGCGGGAGCTGATCAAGGTCTTCTGTCAGTTTCCCGTCACCTATCCACAAGGTGATACCCAGGAGGCGCGCCTGGTGCAGGTGTTGCTGGACCAGTTGGCCGCGTTGCCCGAGGTGGGGTTTTCCCTTCCGCTGCCGCGACATGCCCGCTTGTTGGCGCTGTGCAACGAACTGATCGAACAGCCCGAGGGCAATGTGACCTTGCAAGCCTGGGCAGAGCGCTTGGGCATGTCGGAGAAAACCCTGATGCGATTGTTCCTGCGCGAAACCGGCCTGAGCTTTCGTGCGTGGCGCCAGCGCATGCGGCTGCTGTCCTCCTTGGGATCGCTGGAAAGAGGCGACAGCGTGACCGGCGCGGCGCTTTCCTGTGGCTATGAGTCGACGTCCGCTTTCATCGCCGCATTCAAGGGATTGTTCGGTTTCACCCCAGGCGAATTATTCAAGCACTGAGTCATTGTCAGCTTTTGTCGCAAATACATGCCCATCCAATGATCCGCATCAGGACGGGGGGCGGCTATGATTTGGCGGGGTTGAGCTGATCCGGCACAGTGTGTGCATTGCGGCTTCATAGGTCGCAACCCCTCCCCGTGAGGAGAGGATTGCCGTATAACGACCTGTCATTCGCGTGTTTGGTAATAAAGGACCCAGAATAAAAGCTGATGAAGACTCCAAAACGCATTGAACCCCTGATCGAAGACGGTCTGGTCGACGAGGTGCTGCGCCCACTCATGAGTGGTAAAGAAGCAGCTGTCTATGTGGTGCGCTGCGGCAATGAGCTGCGTTGCGCCAAGGTCTACAAGGAGGCGAACAAGCGAAGTTTTCGCCAGGCGGCCGAATACCAGGAAGGTCGCAAGGTTCGTAACAGCCGTCAGGCCCGCGCCATGGCGAAAGGTTCGAAGTTCGGACGCAAGGAAACGGAAGACGCCTGGCAGAATGCCGAGGTGGCCGCGCTGTTCCGCTTGGCCAACGCCGGTGTGCGAGTGCCCAAGCCGTACGACTTCCTTGAAGGCGTGCTGCTGATGGAGCTGGTGGCCGATGAATACGGCGATGCAGCGCCGCGCCTGAACGACGTCGTGCTGGAGCCGGATCAGGCCCGTGAATATCACGCCTATCTGATTTCCCAGATCGTACTGATGCTCTGTACCGGCCTGGTGCACGGTGACCTGTCGGAGTTCAACGTGCTGCTCACGCCGACAGGCCCGGTCATCATCGATTTGCCGCAAGCGGTGGATGCCGCCGGCAACAACCACGCCTTCAGTATGTTGGAGCGGGATGTCGGCAACATGGCGTCCTACTTTGGCCGTTTCGCCCCTGAGCTCAAGCGCACCCGGTACGCCAAGGAAATGTGGGCGCTCTATGAAGCCGGCACGTTGCACCCGGGCAGCGTGTTGACCGGTGAGTTCGACGAGCCAGAAGAGCTGGCGGATGTTGGCGGGATCATGCGAGAGATCGAGGCCGCGCGGCTGGATGAAGAACGACGCCAGGCTGTGCGCGCCGCCGACGATGCGCCGCCAGGCAAGACCGAGGAGCCGCCTCCGCCTTGGATGCAATGATCGGTTGACCCAGAAACCCGGCCCAGGCCGGGTTTTTTATCGGTGCTCCCTCAAGGAGCATCAATCCTTGCAGCACCCCGATTCCAACTCCTTGAGGATCGGGCAGTCGGGACGGTGGTCGCCCTGGCAGTGTTCCACCAGGTCCTGGAGGGTATCGCGCAGCTCGGCCAGTTCGCGGATCTTCTGGTTCAGTTCATCGATGTGTTGCTTGGCCAGGGTCTTCACATCGGCGCTGGCGCGTTGACGGTCCTGCCACAGCGTCAACAGTTTGCTGACCTCCTCCAAGGAAAACCCCAGGTCCCGGGAGCGCTTGATGAACGCCAGCGTGTGCAGGTCATCGGTGCCGTAGATCCGGTAGCCGCTGTCGGTGCGATGGGCGGCCTTGAGCAGACCGATGGATTCGTAATACCGGATCATCTTCGCGCTAAGGCCGCTCTGGCGGGCCGCTTGGCCGATGTTCATCGCTTGTCCTCCAGGTCTGCAGGCTTCCAGAACTTCAACAGTAATGCGTTGCTGACCACGCTGACGCTCGACAGCGCCATGGCCGCGCCGGCCAGTACCGGGTTGAGTAAACCGAACGCGGCGAGGGGGATACCGATCAGGTTATAGACGAAGGCCCAGAACAGATTCTGGCGGATCTTGGCGTAAGTCTTGCGGCTGATGTCCAGCGCTGCCGGCACCAGGCGCGGGTCGCCGCGCATCAACGTGATACCGGCGGCGTGCATCGCCACATCGGTGCCGCCGCCCATGGCAATGCCGATGTCGGCGGCGGCCAGGGCTGGAGCGTCGTTGATACCGTCGCCGACCATTGCCACCACCGAATGACTTTTCAATTGCTCGACGATGGCGGACTTGTCGGCCGGCAATACTTCGGCGTGGACGTTGGTGATACCCAGAGCGTGGGCCACAACCCGGGCGCTGCCTCGGTTATCGCCGGTGAGCAGATGGCTGGCGATACGGCGGTGATTCAAGGCTTCCACCGCCGCCAGGGCACCCGGCTTGAGAGTATCGCCGAAGGCAAACAGGCCCAGGACCCGAGGTGTCGAGGCTTGTTCGATCAGCCAGGATACCGTCCGGCCTTCGGTTTCCCAGGCCAGCGCCGACTCGGCCAGCGAGTCGGGGCCTAGCCCGAGCTCTTCCAGCAAACGCCGATTGCCCAGCGCGAGGCGGCGTCCGTCGAGGGTGCCGGCGATGCCGCGCCCGGTGAGGGACTGGCTGTCGCTGATATCCGCTACGTCCAGGTCGCGCTCGGTGCAGGCGTCCAGCACCGCTTTGGCGAGCGGGTGCTCGCTGCCCCGTTGCAGGGCGCCGGCCATTCTCAGCAGCCCATCTTCGTCGCCATCGAGCGCGGCCAAGTGAGCAATGCGCGGCGTGCCGGAGGTCAGGGTTCCGGTCTTGTCGAACACCACCGTGTCGACTTCATGGGCACGCTCCAGTGCCTCGGCATCCTTGATCAGAATGCCGTGGCGTGCGGCCACGCCGGTGCCGGCCATGATCGCCGTCGGTTTCGCCAGGCCCAGGGCGCACGGGCACGCGATCACCAGCACGGCAACGGCGTTGATAAGTGCGGTTTCCAATGGTGCGCCGTAGAGCCACCAGCCAATCAGCGTGGCGACAGCCAGGAGCAATACGACCGGTACGAAAATCTGGCTGACTTTATCCACCAGTTTTTGAATGGGGGCCTTGGCCGCCTGGGCGTCTTCCACCAGGCGAATGATGCGCGCCAGGACCGTCTCGGCGCCGAGGGCCTGGGTGCGCACCAGCAAACGACCTTCGCCGTTGATCGCCCCGCCCGTGACCTTGTCGCCGGGTTGCTTGGGCACGGGCAGGCTTTCGCCGCTGATCAGCGCCTCGTCGGCATGGCTTTGGCCTTCGATCACTTCACCGTCCACCGGGAATCGCTCGCCGGGCTTGACCAGCACCCAGTCATTCACACGCAGCGCGCTGATGGCAACGTCCTGTTCCTTGCCGTCAATCACTTGGATTGCCCGCTCCGGTCGCAAGGCTTCGAGGGCGCGGATGGCACTGGCGGTTTGTCGCTTGGCACGGCTTTCCAGGTATTTGCCGAGCAATACCAGGGCAATCACCACGGCCGAGGCTTCGAAGTACAAATGCGGCATGCTGCCGGGCTGGGCAATTGCCCACTGATAGAGGCTCAGGCCATAACCGGCACTGGTTCCCAGGGCGACGAGCAGGTCCATATTCCCGGCCCCGGCGCGGACAGCTTTAAAAGCCGCAACGTAGAAACGCGCACCGAAGATGAATTGCACAGGTGTCGCCAACGCGAACTGCACCCAGGCCGGCAGCATCCAGTGCACGCCAAGCGGCTGCAATACCATCGGCAATACCAAGGGCAGCGCCAGCACAATCGCCAGTATCAGAGCCAGGCGCTCTCGGTTCAGGCGCTCGTCTTGGGTTTTTTGAGGTTGCTCGGCCTGCCTGACACTGGCGTCGTAGCCGGCACGCTTGACGGCGTCGATGAGCATTTGCGGATCGATCTGGCCCAGCAACTCGACATGAGCCCGTTCATTGGCCAGGTTGACGCTGGCGCGATTCACGCCTGGGACTTTACTCAGCGCTCGTTCGACCCGACCGACGCAGGAGGCGCAGGTCATGCCCTCGATGTTCAATTCCAGGGTCTGTGCGGGAACGCTATAGCCTGCTTGCTCGACCGCCTCCATCAAGGCCGGCAGGCTGCCTTCCGGTGCCTGGACCCGCGCCTGTTCCGTCGCCAGGTTGACGCTGACGGCGCTGGCGCCGGGGACCTTGCTCAGGGCTCGCTCGACCCGACCGGCACAGCTGGCGCAGGTCATGCCGGAGATCGGCAGATCGAAAGTGGTGGATTCAGACATGTGCAGGCTCCCTGTAGTGGATGACCACAGGATCAACCTTCCCATGTTGGCAAGGTCAAGCGCCAGTTCAGAAGTTTGCGAAGACCCCTGCGTTCTACCGGAGCGCGCCTGCTCGCGAAAGCGGTGTCATAGCCGATGAAGGTGCCGGACTGACCGGCCTCTTCGCGAACAGGCTCGTTCCCACATGGGTTCGCAGGGCGTCAGTAACCGAGATCGGCCTGCTTGAGGTACATGCCTTGCTCATTCGCCGCGATGCGGTACTTCACAACATCGCCAGCCTTGAGGGTGATGTCCTGCGATCCTGGAGCGAGCATGCCCGGGGCGCAACCTGCGGCCTGGCCTGGCAGCAGTTTCAGGCGCAAGGAAATCCGACCGGGTGGCAGGTTGAACGAGGTGCTTTGCTCCTGGAATAACCTGCCAGATAACTGGTCCTGGATGTAGACGCCTATTTCGCAACTGGTCGGTACCTCCAGACGCTCCCGGGAAATGATCAAGACGCCATAGTCTTCGCCGGCAGCCGATGCCTGGGGGGCCACTGCTGAAAGACCGAGCATGCAAAACAGGCTGAACGCTGACCAGCGCATGGCTGAACCTCCGGTATGAAATCCTGATAGGTGCAGCTTGGCCGAGCACGACGCCGATTGCCAGCCCGGCAGTTTTTGCGAAAACTTGACCTTGCCATGATGGCAAGCTTGAAACTGCGGGCAACCTCATTTCCAAGGAGTCATTTCATGCAAACCTTCAACGTTCAAGGGATGTCCTGTGGTCATTGCGTAAAGGCCGTTACCCAGGCTGTGCAGGCCAAGGACCCAGGGGCTCAGGTGCAAGTGAACCTGGGCGCCGGGACCGTCCAAGTCCAGAGCACCTTGCCGAAGGAGGCGCTGATCGAGGCAATCAGGGAGGAGGGCTACGAAGCCAGCCCCGCCTGAACGTTTTTAATCGTTAGCGACCTATCGGAATGTTCAAGAGCGTCCAGCCCGGCTAGACTGTCGGGCTGCCGACTGACGCTGAGCTGGACGCCTGATGAACCTCCGTACCATTCTGATTCTTGGCGCCTTGAGCGCTTTCGGTCCCTTGGCGATCGATTTTTATCTGCCGGCGTTCCCGGCGATGGCAATCGCTTTCGGCACCGATGAAAAACATATCCAACTGACCCTGGCGGCCTATTTCCTGGGGTTGTCTCTCGGCCAACTGGCCTACGGGCCCGTGGCGGATCGCTTCGGACGACGTGTCCCGCTGCTGACGGGCGTCGCCTTGTTCACCGTGGCATCGCTGGCCTGCGCCTATGCGCCAAGCCTCGAATGGCTGATCGGTGCGCGCTTCGTGCAGGCGTTGGGCGGATGCGCGGGGATGGTGATTTCCCGGGCGGTGGTCAGCGACAAATGCGACGCGGTGGGCTCGGCCAAGGTGTTCTCGCAGTTGATGCTGGTGATGGGCCTGGCGCCGATCCTTGCGCCGATGCTCGGCGGCTTGCTGGTGAACCTCTATGGTTGGCAATCGATTTTCATTGGCCTGACGCTGTTCAGTGCGCTCGCGGCAACGGCGGTTGCCTTGTGGTTGCCGGAAAGCCTGCCCGACCATGTGCCCCGCCAACCGCTGTCCGGCGCACTGCGCCAATACGGTCGTCTTCTAAAAGACTCGGTTTACCTTGGCCACGCCCTGACAGGAGGCATCGCGATCGCCGGGATGTTTGCCTACATCGCCGGCTCGCCGTTTGTATTTATCAAGCTCTACGGCGTGCCCGCCGAGCACTTCGGCTGGTTGTTCGGAACCAACGCGGCAGGTTTCATCCTGGTAGCGCAGGTCAACGCGCGATTGTTGTCCAAGCGCGGCCCGGCTTTCTTGCTGGCCCGCGCGGTCTGGGTCTACTGGATTGCCGGGCTGAGTCTGTTGGCCGTCAGCGCCTTCCAGCCGGAGCGGCTGTGGCCGTTGCTGATCCCGTTGTTCATCTGCATCGCCAGCCTGGGCTGCATCCTCCCCAATGCGTCGGCTTGCGCCATGAACGGGCAGGGCGCCCGGGCGGGGAGTGCCTCGGCCATGTTGGGCTGCCTGCAGTTTTCCGTCGCTGCGGGTGCCGCCGCATTGGTGGCCGCGCTACATGACGGCACGGCGGTGCCGATGGCGATTGTCATCAGTCTTTGCGGATTGTTGGTGGTCGGCGCGGCAATGCTGACTCGCCGTTTGCAAAACGCGTTGGCGCTTGCCCAGGCGGGTCAGCGAAATTGAGTCAGCCGGCCGCGCGCTGCTGGTGTTCGGGAAAGTGATGGGGCGCTCGGATGCGCGCTTGCAGGGTATTGGCGAAAGCCTGGGCTTCGGCCTCGGTGCGAAAGGTCACGACATGCTGGTCAAGGCGCACTTGCCACTGGGATTTTGCCACTTCTTTTATCAGGATCTTCATTGCTGACCTCCTCGTGTAAAAGACTGCGTTGCAAAGGCCTCGAGTGTAGACCGGAATACGGGCGCGGTTGTGACAACGGTCAATTGTCGGACTGACGGTGCAGGCTTGGGTGGCGAGGGAGCGAGCTCCCCCGTCACGGGATTGTCTGAGGGGCGACGGCCTGGAACAGTCAGAATCCTTCCAGCACGATCTTACCCTTGGCCTTCCCACTTTCAAGCAATGCGTGGGCCCGACGCAGGTTTTCGGCGTTGATGACGCCGAAGTGTTCGCCGACCGTCGTTTTCAAGGTGCCTGCGTCAATCAGCCCGGCCACACGATTGAGCAGTTTGTGCTGTTCAAGCATGTCGACTGTCTCGAATAGAGAGCGGGTGTACATGAACTCCCAGTGCAACGACAGGCTCTTGCGCTTGAGCTTGGTCACGTCCAGGGATTTCGGATCATCGATCAGGGCCAACTTGCCTTGGGGTGCCAAGGCTTCGACCAACTGGTCCAGATGCTGGTCGGTCTGGGTCAGGCTGGCCACGTGGGTCACTTGGGCCTGACCGGCCTTCTTGAGTACTTCACTCAGCGGCTGGCTGTGATCGACCACCAGGTCAGCACCCAGGCCACGTACCCAATCCGCTGTCTGCGGTCGGGAAGCGGTGCCGATGACCTTGAGGCCAGTCAGCTGGCTGGCCAGTTGCGTAAGGATCGAACCCACGCCCCCGGCGGCGCCGACGATGAGCAGGGTCTGGCCCAGGTCGGCCTGGCTTTCTTTTATCTGCAATCGGTCGAACAACAATTCCCAAGCGGTGATGGCCGTCAGCGGCAGTGCGGCGGCTTCGGCGAAACCGAGGGTCTTGGGCATGTGGCCGACGATACGCTCATCAACCACATGCAATTCGCTGTTGCCGCCGGCCCTGGCGATGGAACCGGCGTAGAACACCTTGTCGCCAGCCTTGAACAGTGTGACTTCGTTGCCCACGGCCTTGACCACGCCGGCCACGTCCCAGCCCAGCACTTTGGCGGCGCCGCCTTCGGGCTGCACATTCTGGCGGACCTTGGTGTCGACGGGGTTGACCGAGATGGCCCTGACCTCCACCAACAGGTCCTTCGGCCCCGCGACGGGCTCCGGCAACTCAATGTCTTGAAGCGATTGTGGATCGTTGATGGGCAGTGATTGGTAATAGGCAATGGCTTTCATGAAGCGGCTCCGTGAGTGGGGACGATGGCGCCCATGTTTGGCTATTTGGTGACGGGGTAAAAGTGGCTAAACCAACAGGCTCTTTCAGTGTTTTTTTGATAATGACCATTAGTCGCGTGCAAATAGAGATTTTTCCCTCAGGAACAATCGCCTCCAAAGGTTTCTGGAGGACAGGAAAGCGTGATCCGCACGCTTATACTAGCGGCCGCCTGTGTCGACGCTGAAACGGGCACGACGGCAAATGGGGTAACCGCCATTTGCCTCGACACGAGCGACGTCCGGATGGGCATGCCGGTCTTCCAGGCGGTCAGCCGCTTTGGGCGGCACCTTCTCACGGGTCAATATGCCCCAAAGCAGTAGACAGATGATTCAACAGGGAGTGAATACATGGAACATGCACCTTGCATCAGCCAGATTGCCACGCTGCTGGCCGACCCAAAGCGTAGCGCAATGATGTGGGCCTTGATGGATGGTACGGCCCGACAGGCCGATGAATTGGCTTTGCTGGCCGGGCTTTCGCCCTCTTCGGCCAATGCCCATCTGGGGCGGTTGTCCACAGGTGGCCTGTTGAAAGTCGAGATCCGCGGTCGCAAGCGGTTTTTCCGCCTGGCGGCCCCCGAGATCGGCGCTGCCGTCGAGGCGTTGGCGAGCGCAACCCTCGCCAGCACGCCTCGGCAGATCCCAGACGTTTTCAAGCGCGGCCTCATGCCAACCAAGGCGCCGACGGCACCGGCGTCGTTGATGCGCGCCAGGCTTTGCGATGACCATTTGGGCGGGACCCTGGCGGCTGATCTTTATCAGCGATTGCTGGATGCCGGGTGGCTCGAACAGCTTGAGCAACGGGTGATCGTCTCCCATAAGGGCGCCAATCAATTGGCTGGGCACGGCCTGTTCATCCAGGCGTTGGCTCATCGCAATGCGCGCATCGCTTGCCCTTGTCCCGATTGGAGCGAGCGGCGGCCGCACCTGGGAGGCGCGCTGGGGGCGGCGTTGCTGCAATTGTTCATGCAATCGGGTTGGCTGAGCTTGCCAAATGATTCAAGGGCCCTGCAGGTGACCACCCTCGGCCAGCAGGAAATCCATCGGTTCGCCAGGCAGGACACCCTGGAAATGGCGCTCTAGGGCTGTTGGCAGGTCGCAATCAGCAATAACCGCCGGCGAGGTTCGCGCACACTCGGTCCAGGGTTCTTTCGGATTGGGGAATGCAAATGGACACTCACGTTTACAGCGCTGCGGAACGACTGGAGCGATTGCCTATCAGCGGCTATCACCGGGTCATATTCATCATCATTGCCTTGGCGTTTTTCTTCGACTCCATGGACCTCGCCATGATGACGTTCCTGCTGGGGTCGATCAAAACCGAGTTCGGCCTGAGCTCGACCCAGGCGGGGCTGCTGGCCAGTTCCAGCTTCTTTGGCATGGTGGTGGGCGCCTCGCTGTCGGGCATGTTGGCCGATCGGTTTGGACGCAAACCGGTGTTCCAATGGAGCATCGTACTGTGGGGGCTGGCCAGTTACCTGTGTTCCACCGCGCAGGACATCGAGACATTGACGTTGTTTCGCATCCTGCTGGGCGTCGGCATGGGCATGGAGTTTCCGATCGCCCAGTCGATGCTTTCCGAACTTATTCCAGCCAAGCGCCGCGGACGCTACATCGCCTTGATGGACGGCTTCTGGCCGCTGGGCTTCGTGGCGGCGGGCGTGCTGTCGTATTTCCTGCTGCCGGTGATCGGCTGGCGTGACATCTTCCTGGTATTGGCGGTGCCGGCGGTGTTCGTCCTGGTGATCCGTTTCTTCATTCCGGAATCGCCGCGTTGGCTGGAACAGGCCGGTCGGGGCGATGAAGCGGATGCCGTACTCAAGCGGATCGAAGACAAGGTCCGGGCTTCGTTGGGGACGCGGGATTTGCCCGAGCCGATTCGCCTGCCGAGGCTGGCGACTGTCCCTGGCAATTTTTTCTCGGCCTTGGCGCAGATTTGGTCACCGTTGTACCGCCAGCGCACCGTGATGATCTGGAGCGTCTGGTTTTTTGCCCTGCTCGGGTTCTATGGCCTGACGTCCTGGCTCAGCGCGTTGTTGCAGCAATCGGGCTTCGCGGTGACGCAATCGGTCTACTACACCGTGGTCATTTCCCTGGGCGGGATCCCCGGTTTCCTGATGGCGGCGTGGCTGGTTGAGCGCTGGGGACGCAAGCCGGTGTGCATCATCACGCTGTTGGGCGGCGGGGTCATGGCTTTCCTGTATGGCCAGAGCGCGGTGTTTGGTGGCAACGTCAGCCTGCTGATCGGCACCGGACTGTTGATGCAGTTCTTCCTGTTCGGCATGTGGGCGGTGCTCTATACCTACACGCCGGAGCTGTATCCGACCTCGGCGCGGGCCACGGGATCGGGCTTTGCCTCGGCGGTTGGTCGCATCGGTTCGCTGCTTGGGCCCTTGGTGACCGGGCTGGTATTTCCCATCACCGGGCAGGGCGGTGTGTTTGCCCTGGGTGCGCTGTGCTTTGCCGTGGCGGCGGGGGTAGTCTGGCTGTTCGGAATGGAAACGCGGGGCAAGACGCTGGAGGAGTTGAGCGAAGGCGCAGTAGCGGATTGAACACGATCCCCTGTGGGAGCCTGCTCGCTCCCACAGGGGATGAACGCCAGGCTTAAGGTTTTACGAGTCGCGCATCCAGGCTGTTCTGCGCCAGCCGCTTGGCCTGGTCCTGGGTCATGCCCAGGTGAGTGTGCAGCGCATGGAAGTTCTCGGTGACATAACCGCCAAAATACGCCGGGTCATCGGAGTTCACCGTGACCTTCACGCCGCGTTCAAGCATGTCGAGGATGTTGTGCTGCGACATGTCGTCGAACACGCACAGCTTGGTATTGGACAGCGGGCACACCGTCAGCGGAATCTGCTCGTCGATGATCCGCTGCATCAGCCGCTCGTCTTCGATAGCCCGCACGCCGTGGTCGATGCGCTGGATCTTCAGCAGGTCCAACGCTTCCCAGATGTATTCGGGCGGGCCTTCCTCGCCAGCGTGGGCGACAGTCAGGAAACCTTCGTTACGAGCGCGATCGAACACTCGCTGGAACTTGCTCGGTGGATGGCCCATCTCCGAACTGTCCAGGCCCACGGCCACGAACGCGTCACGGAACGGTAACGCCTGGTCGAGGGTTTTCTCGGCCTGTTCTTCGCTCAGATGGCGCAGGAAACTCAGGATCAGGCCGCTGGTGATGCCCAGTTGCTGCTCGCCGTCCTTGAGGGCGGCGGCAATGCCGTTGAGCACCACTTCGAATGGAATGCCGCGATCGGTGTGGGTCTGCGGATCGAAGAATGGCTCGGTGTGGATCACGTTCTGCGCCTTGCAGCGCAGCAGGTAGGCCCAGGTCAGGTCGTAGAAATCCTGGGACGTGCGCAGCACATCGGCGCCCTGGTAATACAGGTCGAGAAACTCCTGCAAGTTGTTGAAGGCATAGGCCTTGCGCAGGGTCTCCACGTCGCTCCAAGGCAGGGCGATCTTGTTGCGTTCGGCCAGGGCAAACAGCAGCTCCGGCTCCAGCGAGCCTTCCAGGTGCAGATGCAGTTCGGCCTTGGGCAAGGCATTCAGCCAGTCGTACATGTCTTTTTCTCATCAGCGAATCAATGGCGGGCATTCTACAGGGGGTAGGCGCCGATGTCGGGTAAAACCTGACCGGGTGATCCACTGTGCAGTGCTGCATCCGCACGAAACGTTCCCGGCCTGCCACAGTCTAGTAGCTCATGACCCGTCCATTGCCAGGCCCGCGATGTTCTCGTTGATCAAGCAAGAAAAACTGCTGTTGTTGGCCCTGATAGCCGCCTTCGTTGCCTACCCGCTGGAACATTGGCTGCTGGGCAGCGGGCGGGCCGTGGCGCTGGCAAGTGGGTTGGTGCTGATCGGTTTCATCGTTTCTGCCTCCATGCGCGTGGCTCATCACGCGGAACTCCTGGCGGAAAAAGTGGGTGATCCCTACGGGACCATGATCCTGACCTTGTCGGCGGTTTTGGTGGAAGTCGTGATCCTGGCGATCATGATGAGTAACGAGGCATCGCCCACCCTGGTACGGGACACGATTTATTCGGCAGTCATGCTCGACATCAACGGTATCCTCGGGCTCGCGGCGTTGATGGGAGGGCTCAAGCATGGCGAGCAGGTCTATAACGACGATTCGGCGCGCACCTACAGCGTGATGATTCTCACCGCGATGGGCGTGTCGATGGTGGTGCCTGAGTTCATTCCCCAAGAAAACTGGAAGCATTATTCGGCGTTCACCATCGGCGCGATGATGGTCTTGTATGCCTTGTTCCTGCGGATGCAGGTGGGCCCCCACAGTTATTTCTTCAGCTACAACTACCCGGAAAAACGTCGAAAAAAGGAGCCGGTGGAAACCGAGCCGAAACCCATCAGCCTGGCATTCTCCATCGGCGCATTGGTGTTTGGCGTGGTGGTGATCGGTGCGCTGGCCGAGGTCATGTCCAAGGCCATCGATCTGGGACTGGAAGGCTCCGGCGCGCCGCCGGTGGTCACGGCTATCCTGGTGGCGGCCATCTCCGCAGCGCCGGAAATCCTCACCGCCCTGCGTGCAGCCCTGGCCAATCGCATGCAGTCGGTGGTCAACATCGCGTTGGGAGCGTCGCTGTCCACCGTGATCCTGACCGTGCCGGTGATGGAGGCGATGGCGCTTTATACCGGCCAGCCTTTCCAGATGGCGATGACGCCGGTGCAGACGGTGATGATCTTCATCACCTTGATCGTCAGCGCTATCAACCTCAACGATGGCGAAACCAACGCCATCGAGGGCATGACCCACTTTGTGTTGTTTGCGACGTTTGTGATGTTGTCGTTGCTGGGGCTTTGACTTGTCATAGTCTCTGTGGGAGCCGGCTGGCTCCCACATTCGTTTTCGGTTTGATCAGGATGTTGCGATCAACTCCCGAGCCGCCTGGCTGTGATCGGCAATCAACCCGTTCAGGTCAAGGCCCTCGACCTGTCCGTCGATCACCCGCCACTCGCCGGCGATCATCACCCGATCCGCTCGATCAGCGCCACATAGCAGCAGTGCCGAGATCGGGTCGTGGCTGCCGGAGAAGCGCAGCTCATCGAGCTTGAACAGCCCCAGGTCGGCCTGTTTGCCCACCGCCAGTTCGCCGATGTCGTTGCGCCCCAGCAATCGCGCCGAACCGCGGGTCGCCCAACCCAGCACCCGTTCCGGCGTGATCGCTTGCGCGCCATAGCGCAGGCGTTGGATGTACAGCGCTTGGCGGGCTTCGAGGATCATGTTCGAGGCATCGTTGGACGCTGAGCCGTCCACGCCCAGGCCCAGTGGCGCGCCGGCGGCCGTGAGGTCGAGTGTCGGGCAAATGCCCGAGGCCAGGCGCATGTTCGAACTGGGGCAATGACAGATACCGGTGCCGGCTGCGCCCAGACGGACGATTTCATCCGGATTGAAATGAATGCCATGGGCCAGCCAGGTACGCGGACCCAGCCAGCCGACGCTGTCCAGGTAATCGACGGTGCGCAGGCCGAAGCGTTGCAGGCAGAAATCTTCTTCATCGAGGGTTTCGGCCAGGTGCGTGTGCAGGCGTACGTCGAGTTTTTCCGCGAGCTCGGCGCTGGCGCTCATGATCTCGGGTGTCACCGAAAACGGTGAGCACGGCGCCAGGGCAATCTGGATCTGCGCGCCGTCGCCTCGTTGGTGATAACGGGCGATCAGTCGCTGACTGTCGTCGAGAATCACTTGGCCCTGCTGGACAGTCTGCTGCGGCGGCAAGCCACCGTCGGCTTCGCCCAGGCTCATGGAACCGCGAGTGAGCATTGCGCGCATGCCCAGTTCGCGGACGCTTTCAACCTGCACGTCGATTGCATTCTCCAGGCCTTGCGGAAACAGATAATGATGGTCAGCCGCCGTGGTGCAGCCCGACAAGAGCAGTTCGGCCAGCGCCACTTTGCTTGCCAGGGCCAGTTTTTCCGGTGTCAGTCGTGCCCAGACCGGGTAGAGGGTTTTCAGCCAAGGGAACAGTGGCTGGTTGACCACCGGGGCCCAGGCGCGGGTGAGGGTCTGATAAAAATGATGGTGAGTGTTGATCAGCCCCGGCAGGATGACATGCTCGCGGGCGTCGAAGACAACATCGCAGGGATGGTCGGGGTGCTGGCCGAGGCCGAGCAGTTCGACGATCGCACCATCCTGCAGGACGAGACCGCCACGGGCATCGAGGTCGTTGGCCGTGAAGACGGCGAGGGGATTTTTTAACCAGATACGGGTCGCAGGCATGGTCGCCGGCTCCTCTGAAAGTGGGTTCAGGTTAGCCAGCTCAGTGATGCCCTGTCTGCTGATCCAGGGGCGCCCTTGGAAGGGCGCGGTTTGCAGTTTACTCAGTTTATCCGGCACCCATCCAGTGCTCAGCGAGGTTTACTGTGGGAGCGGCGTTTTACCAGGGAATCGTCTCGCCCCTGTAATTGACGAAGTGATGCCCACCCTTGCCGGCGAAGGCATTGACCTGATCGATCAACCCACGCGTGCTGGTCTCGACGTCTATGTCGGCGCCTTCTCCGCCCATATCCGTCTTCACCCAGCCCGGATGCAGCGACAGTACGGTCAGTGATTTCTCGCCCAGTTGACTGACAAAGCTGTTGGTCATCGAGTTGAGGGCGGCTTTGCTTGCCTTGTACAGCGCCAGTTCCGGCGCATCGGGCATGGTCACGCTGCCGAGCACAGAGCTCATGAAAGCCAGTACTCCGCTGCCCTCGCGAATCTGCCCGACGAAGCGCTGTGCCAGGTTGATCGGCGCCACGGCGTTGGTGAAGAACAACTGGCCGACCTCCGCCAACGTTGCGCCGCCCGGGCTCTGGTTGTCCGGGCCCTTGACGCCGGCGTTGATGAACAGCAGGTCAAAGGTGTCGTCCTTGAGCTGTTGGCTCAGGGCGATGACGGCTTGTTGGTCGTCCATGTCGAGCTTTTCGATGCGCACCCGCCCCAGCGCTTTCAACGCGTCTGCGTTCTGCGGGTTGCGCACGGTGGCAATGACGTTCCAGCCATCGCCGAGCAAGGTCTTCACCAAACCCAGGCCCAAGCCCCTGGAAGCGCCGATGATCAATGCGTTTTTTGCGTAATTCATGAGGGCATCCTTGAAAAAAAAGGTCATGGGATTAATGGACAGCGTTTACCGAGCCGTTGTTTCAGATCGTGACGCAGCGCGTCGAGTCGATCGCAAGGAAGCTTCCTCAATCACCGTAACGATTGATTAAAAAATGATCAAGCGGCCGCAAACCATGCTGCTCTTGGTGCAGCCGGAGCCATGAACGGGTTATCCACAGGTTGCTCCACAGTAATTGTGTGCAAGCTGGACAGTCGGGCATAAGCCTCGTGCGGCTTTCTTCTAAAGGCGATAAAGCACTGCAACCATTTGTTTTCCTGAATATTTCGGCGACCCTTGAGGCGCGTGTATAAAAAACGTACAAATCGCCGAAAGCCGCATGACAGAAGGGTTACAGCGTGATGCGCCCAGGTTATCCACAAGCAGGTGCACAGCGCATGTGGGCAAATCGAGGGACATCTGTCATCAGGTTGTTTGGCGGTCCAGGCGTATTTGCCCGCGACTCAGGTCGGCCAGTCGTGTCTGCAGCGTTTCAATGTGTTCTTCACCCACCGCCAATTGGAGTTCCACGCCGTTAGCGGTGAAATGCTCGGCATTTACCAAGCCACCGCATTCGGCTGTACGTAGTTTTACCAAGGGCAGTTCCGCGAACCCGCAAACGCAGTGCAGCGCCACGCGGCTGATCAACTCGATCTTTTCGGCATTTTGCAGGCATTTGTTTGCGCCGCCGCCATAAGCCCGCGCCAACCCTCCGGTACCCAACTGGATTCCGCCGTACCAGCGGATGACCAACACCACGACCTGGTCACAGGCCTGGGCCTGGATGGCTGCCAGGATCGGCCGCCCGGCGGTGCCGCCCGGTTCGCCATCGTCACTGCTGCGGTACTGATCACCCAGTTTCCATGCCCAGCAATTGTGCGTGGCATCGAGGTCGCTGTGCTGTTCGATAAAGGCCTGGGCCTCGGCGGGACTGTTGATGGGGGCGGCGAGGGTAATGAAACGGCTTTTGCGGATTTCTTCACGGTACTCACAAAAGCCGGCGAGGGTATAAGGCATGTAATCCTAGAGGTCAGGTGTCAGGCCGCAGCCTTTGAGAATGATACGGATGAGGTTGTCGCCGGCGTCGGTCATGTCTTGCTTGGTCAGCTTGCTGCGACCGGTCACGCGGCAGATCTGGGTGGCGAAGTCGGCGTAGTGCTGGGTGCTGCCCCACAACAGGAAGATGAGGTGCACCGGATCGACCGGGTCCATTTTGCCTGCATCGATCCAAGCCTGGAAAACAGCCGCCCGGCCCCTGAACCAGGCGCGATAATCCTGGTTGAAATGCTCACTCAGGCATTCGCCGCCACTGATGACTTCCATGGCGAAAATCCGCGATGCCTGGGGCTGGCGCCTGGAGAACTCCATCTTGGCGCGGATGTAGCGGGTCAACGCCTGCGCCGGATCGTCCTCGGCCGTCAGGGAGTTGAACGTGCTGTCCCATAACTCGACGATGTTGCTCAACACCGCGACGTAGAGTCCGAGCTTGTTGGTGAAGTAGTAGTGCAAGTTTGCCTTGGGCAATCCAGCTTTCAAGGCAATCGTGTTCATGCTGGTGCCCTTGAAACCGTGACGGGCGAACTCATCCTCGGCGGCCCTGAGGATGGTCTCTTCGTTCTGTTGACGAATGCGGCCGGTCGGCTTGCCACCATGGGCAGGAACTTCAAAGGTCATGGACGTTTCCGGGCTGGGTCTGTGGGTGCGGGCCAAATGCGTTCATAGCGCACCGGCGAGGATCCGACAAGTGTTGCCGCTATAAAAGCCGTATCGTGGAGACTATCAGCGTGTTGCTGCCAGGCTTTCGAGAAAATTTTCCAGCACCAGATGAGGGCGACGACCCTTGCGAGTGACCGATGCCAGGCTCAGATCGTAGAAACGCGCCAAGGGCTTGAGGGCGCGCAGCCGACCTTGCTGGACCCAGAGATTGGCATAGTGATCCGGCAGATAACCGATGTAGCGTCCAGTGAGAATCAGAAAGGCCATGCCTTCGCGGTCCGATGCGCTGGCGGTGCAGTTCAGTGCCTGGTAATGGGCCTGGATGTCTGCCGGCAAGCGGAAGGTTGGCGCGATGGCGTCTTGGCTATTGAGGCGAGCGTCTTCGAGTTGTTGGTCATCCACATAGAACAGCGGATGTCCCACTGCGCAATACAGCAGCGAACGTTCGCTGTAGAGCGGCTGGTACTCGAGACCTGACAAGGCGCTGGCTTGGGGAACCACGCCGACATGCAGGCGACCATCTAGCACGCCTTGTTCGACTTCATTGGGGGCAATCATGCGAATCTGGATCTGCACGTCGGGCCCGCGTTCTTTCAACTGGGCCAAGGCGTGCGTGATGCGCATGTGCGGCAGGGTGACGAGGTTGTCCGTCAGGCCAATGATCAGTTCGCCGCGCAAATGTTGGTGAAGGCCGTTGACCTCGGTGCGGAAGCTTTCCAACGCGCTCAATAGTTGCAGGGCCGATTGATAGACCTCGCGGCCTTCTTCAGTCAGGGAAAAACCTGCGCGACCACGCTGGCACAAGCGCAGCCCGAGGCGCTGTTCCAAATCGTTCATTTGCTGGCTGATAGCCGACCGACCGATACCAAGCACCGTTTCGGCGGCGGAAAACCCACCGGACTCCACCACACTGCGGAAAATGCGCAGCAAGCGGATATCGAAGTCGCTGACCTGGGCCAGCGGATCGGAACGACGAAGACTCATAGTTTAGTGATCCGCTGACTGAAGGTTAGAAAAGCTGGATTTCACCGACTTTATCGCCGTGGCAACGTAGTCGCAAGAACGCTCTGATTCAGTCCGCTTATGTCTTGCGAGGTTTTGTCGATGAACATGCCCGAACACGCTGTCGGTTCCCTGGCCAGCCAGTTGAAGCTGGATGCCCACTGGATGCCCTACACGGCCAATCGCAATTTTCAGCGCGATCCTCGCCTGATCGTGGCCGCCGAAGGTAGCTGGCTGACCGACGACAAGGGGCGCAAGGTCTACGACTCTTTGTCGGGCTTGTGGACGTGCGGCGCCGGACACACGCGCAAGGAAATCCAAGAGGCGGTCGCCAAGCAGCTGGGCACCCTCGATTATTCGCCGGGGTTCCAATACGGCCATCCACTGTCTTTCCAGTTGGCGGAAAAAATCACCAGCCTGACCCCGGGCAACCTTAACCATGTGTTTTTCACCGACTCCGGCTCCGAATGCGCTGATACCGCAGTGAAGATGGTTCGCGCCTACTGGCGCCTCAAGGGGCAGGCCACCAAGACCAAGATGATAGGTCGTGCTCGCGGTTATCACGGCGTGAACATCGCCGGTACCAGCCTGGGCGGCGTCAGCGGCAATCGCAAATTGTTCGGCCAAGCCATGATTGACGTCGATCATCTGCCCCACACCTTGCTGGCCAGCAACGCCTATTCCCGTGGCATGCCGAAGGAGGGAGGCATCGCTTTGGCCGATGAACTGCTGAAGTTGATCGAGCTGCACGACGCTTCCAACATCGCCGCGGTGTTTGTCGAGCCAATGGCCGGTTCCGCCGGCGTATTGGTGCCGCCGGAGGGATACCTCAAGCGGCTGCGGGAAATCTGCGACCAGCACAACATCTTGCTGGTGTTTGACGAAGTGATCACCGGTTTCGGTCGTACCGGTGCGATGTTCGGTGCCGACAGTTTTGGCGTGACCCCGGACGTGATGTGCATCGCCAAGCAAGTTACCAACGGTGCGATTCCGATGGGGGCGGTGATTGCCAGCAGCGAAATCTACCAGACGTTCATGAGCCAGCCGACGCCCGAATATGCCGTGGAATTTCCCCATGGCTATACCTACTCGGCGCACCCGGTGGCGTGCGCGGCAGGCTTGGCGGCGCTGGACCTGTTGCAGAAGGAAAACCTGGTGCAGAGCGTGGCCGAGGTCGCGCCGCATTTCGAGGCAGCTTTGCATGGTTTGAAGGGCTCAAAAAACGTCATCGACATTCGCAACTTTGGCTTGGCCGGGGCTATCCAGATCGCCCCGCGCGATGGCGACGCGATCGTACGCCCATTCGAGGCGGGCATGGCCCTGTGGAAGGCTGGGTTCTATGTGCGATTCGGTGGCGATACCTTGCAGTTCGGGCCGACATTCAACAGCAAGCCGCACGACCTGGATCGCCTTTTCGATGCGGTTGGTGAAGTGCTGAACAAGATCGACTGATTTCTTCTTTATAAAGAGACGCTCATTGTTGAGCGTCCGGTGACCGAATTTCCTGGAGTCCCCATGAGCCTCATCCCGCATTTGATCAATGGCGAACTGTTGAGCGACAGCGCTCGGACGGCCGATGTGTTCAACCCCTCCACTGGCCGAGCCATCCATAAGGTTCCGCTGGCGGATCGCGCGACTGTCCAACAGGCGATCGATGTTGCCAAGGCGGCTTTCCCCGCCTGGCGCAACACACCGGCGGCGAAGCGCGCCCAGGTAATGTTTCGTTTCAAACAACTGTTGGAGCAGAACGAAGCGCGTATCGCCCAATTGATCAGCGAAGAACATGGCAAGACGTTGGAAGATGCCGCGGGTGAGCTCAAGCGTGGTATCGAAAACGTTGAGTTTGCCTGTGCCGCGCCGGAAATCCTGAAGGGCGAATACAGTCGCAATGTAGGACCGAACATTGATGCCTGGTCAGACTTCCAGCCCTTGGGTGTCGTGGCAGGTATCACGCCGTTCAACTTCCCGGCGATGGTGCCGTTGTGGATGTATCCGCTGGCTATCGTCTGTGGCAACTGCTTCATCCTCAAGCCGTCCGAGCGTGATCCGAGCTCGACATTGCTGATTGGCCAGCTATTGCTGGAAGCCGGTTTGCCCAAAGGTGTGTTGAGCGTGGTCCATGGCGACAAGGCGGCGGTGGATGCGTTGATTGAAGCGCCGGAAGTAAAGGCGCTGAGTTTTGTCGGGTCGACGCCGATTGCCGAGTACATCTATGCCGAGGGGACTCTTCGCGGTAAACGCGTCCAGGCCTTGGGCGGTGCGAAGAACCATGCAGTCCTGATGCCCGACGCCGATCTGGATAATGCAGTCAGCGCCTTGATGGGCGCTGCGTACGGTTCGTGCGGTGAGCGCTGCATGGCGATTTCGGTGGCAGTGTGTGTCGGTGATCAGGTGGCGGATGCGCTGGTGGCCAAGTTGGTTCCGCAGATCAAGGCATTGAAGATCGGTGCGGGGACTTCGTGCGGACTGGACATGGGGCCGCTTGTTACCGGGCAACACCGCGACAAGGTCAGTGGCTATATAGAAGAGGGCGTGTCGGCGGGGGCGTCATTGATTGTCGATGGCCGTGGCTTGAGTGTCGCTGGGCACGAGGACGGCTTTTTCCTGGGCGGCTGTCTGTTCGATCACGTGACACCTGAGATGCGCATCTATAAGGAAGAAATCTTCGGGCCAGTGCTGTGTATCGTCCGGGTCAACAGCTTGGAAGAGGCGATGCAACTGATCAATGATCACGAATATGGCAACGGGACCTGCATCTTTACCCGAGACGGCGAGGCGGCGCGGTTGTTCTGTGATGAGATTGAAGTCGGCATGGTCGGCGTCAACGTTCCATTGCCAGTGCCTGTTGCTTATCACAGTTTTGGCGGTTGGAAGCGTTCGCTCTTTGGTGACCTGCATGCTTATGGTCCGGATGGGGTGCGTTTTTATACGCGTCGCAAGGCCATTACCCAACGCTGGCCGCAGCGTGCCAGCCATGAAGCTTCACAATTTGCATTTCCAAGCCTGTAGTTGGTAACTGAAGAGGCCGGCGCCCTTGGGCGTCGGCCTCTGTATTTATGGGGCTTTCTGACTGATATGACACAATTGTGAAAATAACGGTTGACGGCAAATTCTGGATGTCTATAATTCGCCCCACTTCCGGCGCAGTCGAAACGGAAAACTCCTTGAGTTTCAATGAGTTAGATGGTTTCGGCAAGTCAGGCGCTTCAGTTCATCGAAGTGCTGAAGGAGTTGATAGGGCGGTGTTGTTTGGCTCTATCGGCGATTCGATCTTCTCGATCGAAAGCGGTAAAAAAA
>NZ_JQGJ02000015.1 GCF_000802155.2 Pseudomonas frederiksbergensis | reverse complement strand
CGTATCTGTCAAGCGGTTATTTTAAGAAGTTTTCAAAGTTTCGCTTGGAAATCCTTAACAACTTCAACCACTTGCGCTTTCGATCTCTCGTTAGCGGGAGGCGAATTCTACAGCGTTGTTCGCTGCTGTCAACACCTCTTTTTTACCGCTTTCGACCGAGAAGATCGAACCGCCGATAGAGCCAAACAACACCGCTCTATCAACTCCTTCAGCGCTTCGATGAACTGGAGCGCCTGGCTTGCCGAAACCATCTAACTCATTGAAACTCAAGGAGTTTTCCGTTTCGACTGCGCCGGAAGTGGGGCGAATTATAGACATCCAGAATTTGCCGTCAACCCTTTATTTCGTTTTCTTTCAATCAGATACCAAACGAGCGCAAATCGCGCCTCCTATATAGAAGGGAATCTATAGGACGCCAGAATCACGCAGGGTCGCTACCGCCGCACTGTCCAACCCCAACACCCGCTGCAGCACCTCCATTGTGTGCTCCCCCAATAAAGGAGGTGCATTTCTGTATTCGATCGGCGTATTGGATAAGCGAATAGGACTGGCTACCTGAGGCACCGTACCGGCCAACGCGTGGGGCAACTCGATTGCCAATCCACGAGCCTGCACCTGAGGATCCGCAAACGTCTGGGCCAAATCATTGATAGGGCCGCACGGCACTCCGGCCTGCTCCAGCTGAACCACCCACTCGGCTGTCGTCTTGAATACCGTCGCCTGGCGTATCAATGGGATCAAGGCCGCCCGGTTTGCAACCCTCATTTTGTTTGTCGCGAATCGAGGATCATCTGCCCATTGCGGCTGACCGGCCACCTCGGCGAATTTTCGGAACTGACCGTCGTTGCCCACCGTAAGAATGAAGTCACCATCAGCCGTAGGAAAATCCTGATAGGGCACGATATTCGGATGCGCATTTCCCAAGCGCTTCGGCGCCTTGCCAGTGGTCAAATAGTTCATCGCCTGGTTGGCCAGACAGGCCACCTGGACATCCAGTAAAGCCATATCGATATGCTGCCCGCCGCCGGCATGATCGCGATGAGCCAATGCCGCGAGGATGGCAGCGGTTGAATACAGGCCGGTCAGGATATCGGTCAGCGCAACTCCGACTTTGACCGGCCCAGCGCCCTCCTCTCCTTCCGGTCGACCGGTAAGGCTCATCAAGCCTCCCAGCCCTTGGATCATGAAGTCATACCCTGCGCGCTTGGCGTACGGCCCCGTCTGCCCGAAACCGGTGATCGAGCAATAGATCAACTGCGGGTTGATAGCCTTTAAGGAGTCGTAATCCAGACCGTATGCAGCGAGCCCACCCACCTTGAAGTTTTCGATCAGGATGTCGGACTTCGCCGCCAGCTCCCGAACCAGCTTCTGCCCCTCGGGACGAGTGAAATCGATAGTGACCGATTGCTTGTTGCGATTGGCCGACAGGTAATAAGCCGCCTCGGTCGTGTTCTCGCCATAGGCATCTTTCAGGAAGGGCGGCCCCCACGCACGCGTATCGTCACCGTTGCCGGGACGCTCGACCTTGATGACATCTGCCCCCAGGTCCGCCAGGATCTGTCCAGCCCAAGGCCCAGCCAGGACCCTGGATAAATCCAATACCCGCAGATGCGAAAGCGCGCCCATCGCCGTTCTCCTATTAATAGAACGCCTGAATACCGGTTTGCGCGCGCCCCAGGATCAGCGCATGGACGTCATGGGTGCCTTCGTAGGTGTTCACCACCTCCAGGTTCACCAGGTGACGAGCAATGCCGAACTCGTCGGAAATACCATTGCCACCCAACATGTCACGCGCCATACGCGCGATATCCAAGGACTTGCCGCAGGAATTGCGCTTCATGATCGAGGTAATTTCCACCGCCGCCGAGCCTTCATCCTTCATGCGCCCCAGGCGCAAGCAGCCTTGCAGCGCGAGAGTG
This sequence comes from Pseudomonas frederiksbergensis, assembly GCF_000802155.2. GTDB lineage: Bacteria > Pseudomonadota > Gammaproteobacteria > Pseudomonadales > Pseudomonadaceae > Aquipseudomonas > Aquipseudomonas frederiksbergensis_A. Next base: position 118,346 of record NZ_JQGJ02000015.1, on the reverse strand, counting down.
ATTTCAGTCTGCATGTCGGCCAGCTTCTTCTGGATCAATTGATTCGCCGCCAGCGGGCGTCCGAATTGCTGCCGATCCAGCGTGTATTGGCGAGCGGTGTGCCAGCAAAACTCAGCAGCCCCCAACGCGCCCCAGGAGATGCCATAGCGCGCCGAGTTCAGACAAGTAAACGGCCCCTTGAGCCCACGCACGTCTGGAAAAATGTTCTCTTCTGGAACGAACACGTTGTCCATGACGATTTCGCCCGTAATCGACGCACGCAGGCCGACCTTGCCATGAATAGCCGGCGCACTCAGGCCCTTCCAACCTTTTTCCAGGACGAAGCCGCGAATATCGCCAGCGTCGTCTTTACCCCAAACGACAAACACGTCAGCGATTGGGCTGTTGGTGATCCACATCTTGCTTCCCGTCAGGCTGTAGCCGCCTTCCACTTTGCGCGCACGGGTAATCATCGCGCCCGGGTCAGAACCGTGGTTTGGTTCAGTCAAGCCAAAACAGCCGATCCACTCGCCCGAAGCCAGCTTCGGTAGATACTTCTGTTTTTGTGCCTCAGTCCCGAATTCATTGATGGGCACCATGACCAGTGAGGACTGCACACTCATCATCGAGCGATAGCCGGAATCGACGCGCTCCACTTCCCTGGCAATCAGGCCGTAGCTGACGTAGTTCAATCCGCTGCCGCCATATTGCTCGGGAATGGTTGCCCCCAGGAGACCCACCTCACCCATTTCACGGAAAATCGCTGGATCGGTCTTTTCATGGCGGAACGCTTCCAGGACTCGAGGCGCAAGCTTCTGCTGAGCGAACTGTTCGGCAGTGTCGCGAATCATGCGCTCCTCTTCAGTGAGCTGCTGGTCCAGCAACAGTGGGTCGATCCAATTGAAGCTCGCTTTACCGGCCATGAGTAACCTCGCCAATGAGATGAAAATTCGTGGATTGATCCTAGGCGCGGTTTCCCACGAGAGCAAACGAGGATTCCGCATGTTGTTGTGCTAATTTCTCACTCCGTAAACGCCAACAAGGCTGTTTACGCCCTTCATGTGTGAGGTCGCCGTACATGCGCCGCAAGATTCCCAGCACCGCCGCCCTGGTCAGTTTCGAGGCCGCGGCCCGCCACGAAAGCTTTACCAAGGCCGCGCAGGAGCTTTCGCTCACCCAGGGAGCGATCTGCCGCCAGATCGCGAGCCTGGAAGAATTCTTGAGTGTGGAACTGTTTCGACGCTCAAGACGCGGCGTAAAGCTGACCGAAGCAGGCCTTTCTTATAGTCGCAGGATTGCCACGCAGCTGGACGCGGTCGAGCGCGACACCCTTTCAGTCATGGGCCATACCGGCGCAAACGTAATCGAACTGGCCGTGGTCCCGACGTTCGGCACCCAGTGGTTGTTGCCACGCTTGAAGGACTTTCAGAAGCGGCATCCCGAAGTCACGGTCAACCTTACCAACCGAACACGCCCCTTCCTCTTTGCCGACACCGACTTTGATGCGGCGATCTATTTCGGCGACGCCGATTGGTCCGGTACCGAATCCCACAAATTGATGGGCGAAAATCCGATGCCGGTGTGCAGCCCCGCATTGCTGGGCAGTCGGAACGCACTGACACCGGACGCCATCGCTGAATTGCCGTTGCTTCAGCAGACCACCCGCCCCTACGCGTGGCGCCAGTGGTTCAGCTCTCAGCATCTAAACGTCGCACGAGACCTGACAGGCCCGCGCTATGAACTATTCTCCATGCTCGCCCAAGCGGCCATGCATGACATGGGAATCGCATTGATCCCGCCTTTCCTGATCCAGCGCGAATTGGCAGAGCGCCGCTTGGTAATCGCGAACCGCAATGCCTTATCGAGCATCAAGGCCTATTACCTGATGATCCCGGAGCGAAAGGTGGAATCTGCATCGCTCCGAGCATTTCGCGACTGGCTGGTCAATCAAGCAGAAGGTTATCTCCTTGAATAAGCTGGGAAAATAACAATCCTAACCGCGTAGTCAGCTAATTATAAGCGCTACAGATATAACTTTATGTCGCATAAAACTAAACTGTTATGGACTCGGTACAATCGTCCCACAACCGCCTAGATACGTGGCCTTGAGCCATATTTCCCAACGGATGACTATTCATTCACAGGAGCAATGGAAAAGTATGATAATTGCACGCGTATTGCTTGAAAAACAAGGCTCCACGGCCAGTTGGGCTCAGGGGTTGCGACATTCGGTCACAGGGTGACTTGTAGTTAATTTTTCGTCACACGTCATAATCCCTTGAAGGGCTGAATTTTCGCCTGCAAAATGCCGCGCCCCGCCTGGTTTGGCGGGATCGTGCTGATCGGCCGCCCCAGCCGCACCATCCGAAGTGCCTGGGTTTACTCAATAAGATCACGCAGGAGATTTGACGTGCACATTGGTGTTCCCCTCGAAACCCAACCGGGTGAAACACGGGTTGCTGCTACCCCGGAAACCATCAAGAAGCTCATCGGCCAAGGCCATAAAGTCACTGTCCAGAGCGGCGCTGGCACCAAGGCCAGCGTGATCGATAGTGCTTATGCAGCGGCCGGCGCAACCATTGGCGATGCCAATGATGCGTTTGGGGCTGAGTTGATTCTCAAGGTGGTTGCCCCTAGCGACAGCGAACTGTCGCTGATCAAGAGCGGCACCGTTCTGGTGGGCATGCTCAATCCGTTCAACAACGAAACCATCGCCAAGCTGGCTGAACGCGGCATAACCGCTTTCGCCCTCGAGGCCGCGCCACGCACCTCCCGTGCCCAGAGCCTGGATGTGCTGTCGTCTCAAGCGAATATCGCCGGCTACAAGGCCGTTCTGCTGGCCGCTCACTACTATCCGCGCTTCATGCCGATGCTGATGACCGCTGCGGGCACCGTGAAAGCGGCGCGCGTGTTGATTCTCGGCGCCGGCGTGGCCGGACTTCAGGCGATTGCCACGGCCAAGCGCCTGGGCGCCGTGATCGAGGCTTCGGATGTGCGCCCGGCGGTGAAGGAACAAATCGAATCCCTCGGGGCCAAGTTCGTCGACGTGCCTTACGAGACCGACGAAGAGCGTGAATGCGCGGTCGGCGTCGGCGGTTATGCCCGGCCCATGCCTGCCAGCTGGATGCAGCGCCAGGCCCAAGCCGTGCATGAGCGCGCCAAGCAGGCGGACATTGTCATCACCACCGCGTTGATTCCGGGCCGCAAGGCACCGACGCTGCTAAGCGCCGAAACCGTCGCGCAGATGAAACCCGGCTCCGTGGTCATCGACCTCGCGGCAGCCCAGGGTGGCAATTGCCCGTTGACCGTGGCCGATCAGGTGGTTGTCGAGAACGGCGTCACCATCGTCGGCCCCACCAACCTGGCCGGTGAAGTCGCGGCCGATGCTTCGGCGCTGTACGCCCGTAACCTGCTGGACTTCCTGAAGCTGGTCTTCACCAAGGAAGGTCAGTTCGACGTGAACCTGGAAGACGACATCGTCGCCGCGTGCCTGATGTGCCGCGACGGCCAAGTCATCCGCAAAAACGCCTAAGCAGGGATTCAGACAATGGAAGAGCTTATCTCCCCCGGTATCTACAACCTGATCATCTTTGTGCTGGCGATTTATGTCGGCTACCACGTGGTCTGGAACGTGACGCCAGCGCTGCACACACCGTTGATGGCGGTGACCAACGCCATTTCAGCGATCGTGATCGTCGGCGCGATGCTCGCCGCTGCCCTGACCGTAACGCCGCTGGGCAAGACCATGGGCACCCTCGCCGTGGCCCTGGCCGCGGTCAACGTATTCGGTGGCTTCCTGGTGACGCGCCGCATGCTTGAGATGTTCAAGAAAAAAGCCCCGAAAGCCGTAAAAGAAGAGGCGCCCAAGTAATGAGCATGAACCTGGTAACGACGCTCTACCTGATCGCGTCCGTCTGCTTCATCCAGGCCCTCAAAGGCCTGTCGCACCCCACCACATCCCGCCGCGGCAACCTTTTCGGCATGCTCGGCATGGCGCTGGCGGTGCTTACCACCGTCGGACTTATCTACAAATTGGGGGCAGAGCTGGCAACCGCCGGCATCGGCTACGTCATCGTGGGCCTGCTGGTCGGCGGTACCGCTGGCTCGATCATGGCCAAGCGCGTCGAGATGACCAAGATGCCGGAGCTGGTGGCGTTCATGCACAGCATGATCGGCCTGGCCGCGGTGTTCATTGCCATCGCCGCCGTAGTCGAGCCGCAGTCCCTGGGAATCGTCAAACAACTGGGGGATTCGATTCCGGCCGGTAACCGCCTGGAACTGTTCCTCGGCGCCGCCATTGGTGCAATTACCTTCTCCGGTTCGGTGATCGCTTTCGGCAAGCTCTCGGGCAAGTACAAGTTCCGCCTATTCCAGGGCGCACCGGTACAGTTTGGCGGCCAGCACAAGCTCAACCTGATCCTGGGCCTGGCGACGCTGGGCCTGGGCCTGGCCTTCATGTTCACCGGCAACCTCGGCGCGTTCGCCTTGATGCTGGCCCTGGCGTTTGTCCTGGGTGTGCTGATCATCATCCCGATCGGCGGCGCGGACATGCCGGTGGTGGTGTCGATGCTCAACAGTTATTCCGGTTGGGCTGCGGCGGGTATCGGCTTCTCGCTGAACAACTCGATGCTGATCATCGCCGGTTCGCTGGTAGGTTCGAGCGGTGCAATCCTCTCGTACATCATGTGCAAGGCGATGAACCGTTCGTTCTTCAACGTGCTGCTCGGCGGTTTCGGCAACGCGCCAGATGCGGCTGGCCCGGCAGGCTCGAAAGAAGCCCGTCCGGTGAAGTCCGGTTCGGCCGACGACGCGACCTTCCTGCTGACCAACGCCGACACGGTGATCATCGTGCCGGGCTACGGGCTGGCGGTAGCGCGGGCGCAGCACGCGCTGAAAGAGCTGACCGAGAAGCTGACTCACCATGGTGTGACCGTTAAATACGCGATCCACCCGGTGGCCGGTCGCATGCCCGGGCACATGAACGTCCTGCTGGCCGAGGCCGAAGTGCCTTACGACCAGGTGTTCGAGATGGAAGACATCAACTCCGAGTTTGGCCAGGCCGACGTGGTACTGGTGCTCGGCGCCAACGACGTGGTCAACCCGGCGGCGAAGAACGATCCGAAGTCGCCGATTGCCGGCATGCCGATCCTCGAAGCCTTCAAGGCCAAGACCATCATCGTCAACAAGCGCTCGATGGCCAGCGGCTATGCCGGCCTGGACAACGAACTGTTCTACCTCGACAAGACCATGATGGTGTTCGGTGACGCCAAGAAAGTCATTGAAGACATGGTCAAAGCCGTGGAATAAGCTTCAGCAATTCATCAAAACGCCCCGACTTTTCGGGGCGTTTTGATTTGTATCAAGGCGAAAAGTTACCGATCCGGTAACAATGTTTTGCCTGAAACGCCCGTAATAGACGCCTTAAATGCGACTTTTGTAGCGGGTCGGGCTCAGCGCGAATTCTCTAGACTGCGCATCCTGCTTCCAGCCCGAGATAACCATCCATGTATCGTGATCGCATCCGCCTGCCTTCGTTGTTGAACAAAGTGATGAGCGCTGCCGAAGCAGCCTTGTTGATTGAAGACGGCATGACCGTCGGCATGAGCGGTTTCACCCGTGCCGGAGAAGCCAAGGCCGTGCCGCACGCGCTGGCCGAGCGCGCCAAGGTCACGCCGCTGAAAATCAGCCTCATGACCGGAGCAAGCCTGGGCAACGATTTGGACAAACAACTTACGGAAGCCGGCGTACTGGCACGACGCATGCCCTTCCAAGTGGACAGCACCCTGCGCAAGGCTATTAACGCAGGCGAAGTGATGTTCATCGACCAGCATCTTTCGGAAACCGTCGAACAGATGCGTAACGCCCAGCTCAAGCTACCGGATATTGCCGTGATCGAAGCAGTAGCGATTACCGAGCAAGGTCATATCGTGCCGACCACGTCGGTGGGAAACTCCGCCAGTTTTGCAATTTTTGCCAAGCAAGTGATTGTCGAGATCAACCTGGCCCACAACCCGGACCTGGAAGGGTTGCACGACATTTATATACCGAGCTACCGCCCGACTCGGCTGCCGATCCCCTTGGTGAAGGTTGACGACCGAATCGGCAGCACGGCCATCCCGATCCCGCCGGAAAAGATCGCCGCCATTGTCATCACCCAACAGGCAGACTCGCCTTCCACGGTCTTGCCGCCCGACGAAGACACCCAGGCCATTGCCGACCACCTGATCAGTTTCTTCAAGCAAGAAGTCGCCGCTGGGCGCATGACCAACAAGCTTGGCCCCCTGCAGGCCGGCATCGGCAACATTGCCAACGCGGTGATGTGCGGATTGATCGATTCCCCGTTCGAAGAGCTGACGATGTATTCCGAGGTGTTGCAGGACTCCACCTTCGACCTCATCGATGCCGGCAAGCTAAGTTTCGCTTCCGGAAGCTCCATAACCTTGTCGGCTCGGCGCAACAGTGATGTCTTTGGGAATCTGGCGAAATACAAGGACAAATTGGTCCTGCGTCCGCAGGAGATCTCCAACCATCCCGAGGTGGTGCGACGCCTGGGCATCATCGGCATCAACACGGCGCTGGAGTTCGACCTGTACGGCAATGTCAACTCGACCCATGTATGTGGCACGCGAATGATGAATGGCATCGGTGGTTCGGGGGATTTCGCCCGGAACGCACACCTGGCTGTTTTCGTCACCAAATCCATCGCCAAGGGCGGCGCGATTTCCAGCGTCGTGCCAATGGTCAGCCATGTGGACCATACCGAGCATGATGTCGACATTCTGGTGACCGAGATTGGCCTGGCTGATTTGCGGGGTCTGGCGCCACGAGAGCGGGCGCGAGTCATCATCGACAACTGCGTACATCCGTCTTATCGCCAAGCGCTGAACGAATACTTCGAAGCGGCGTGTACCTTAGGAGGGCATACCCCGCATATCCTGCGCGACGCACTCAGCTGGCACATGAACCTGGAAGCAACCGGGCGCATGCTCGCGGTTTGATACAGCTGGATCACCGTTACAGCAAATACAGTTTTGGGAAGCCGGGCGTCAGGATTGATAATTGACAAAAACTGTACTGCTGTACCGGTGTTTTCCTACAGCCTTTTCCTACCTAAAGCATCACTCCATCAATAAATGCACCAAATCAGTGCCGACAGGTACAGTTGCATCAATATCGACCAGTACACCGCCCTTTAACAGTTAACTGGTCTCTCACAATACAGATGAACTGTATCTACTGACTCTGGCCAAACGGGAGGATCATGGGCACCAGTTAAACCACTACCTAATCCCGCCACAAGCGGAAGGATGTCAACCATGGAACGTACACTCAGTTCCGAGCTGTTTTTCGAAGACAAAGCTGAAAAAAACCAGGCTTCCCTGCCTCTTCGCGTTATCGCTAACCTGATGCTGTGGCAGCGCCGCATCGCCAGCCGCCATCAACTGGCTCGTCTGGATTCGCGCCTGCTGGCAGACGCCGGTATCAGCGAAGCACAGCGCTACGAAGAGCTGAGCAAGCCGTTCTGGCGCTAACTCAGCGTCGCTGGCCCTGACCCACCGGGTCCACCGCCAGCACCGAATTGCAAAAACAAGACCCGTCGCGGGAAACCGCGACGGGTCTTGTCGTTTCGGGCTCGATTTCATCAAACTTGCCGAACAATAACAGTTACGATATCCCTCAAGTATTACCAGTACAGTTTCTCAGGCACGCTCAGCAGAGCTGTAAGCAAACCCGATCTGTCCTACTATTGATGCAAACGTGGCGAAGCGAGTCGAGCACGCGTCTCCTCTTCCAGCTACACGCACCGCTATCACATCATCCAAGGAGTTCCATCATGTCCCGTCTTCGCCTGCTCAGCGCGGTTGCACTGTTCGCCGTGGCCGCCCATTCGAACGCCAGCAGCTTTATCGTGACCACTGATTCCATCGTCGGCGCACTCAAGGCCACGTCCGATGTAACCTCCGACGCAACCTCATCACTGCGCGACAATAAAATCGTCCAAGCCGCACGTGACGACGCCGCCAGCTTCGTGGCCAGCGAAGGCGCCATCCGTGGCGTGAAGCTGGAGAGCGCGCTGGATTACATCCGCCAGCAAGCCCCGCAACTCAACGCCACCGATGCGCAGCTGGCCCAGGCCATCCTGGTAATTTGATGCAACATGAAACATCGGGCACACAAGCGTGTACCGATGTTTCAGCACTGGCTCTGGCCCGCAGGTTTGCGCTAGCCTTCAAGCTCGCCAACCACCGTCGAGTCCCATGCGTTTTTACTCAAAACTCTACAGCGCCTTTTTCCTCGCAACTTTTTGCTGGTCTGTTCCGGCCCATGCCTTCGATGTGTTCACCCAGCAGGTGGTAGCCAGCGGCTACGCCACGAGCCTGGTGACCTCCGCGCCCTTTGACAATAAACGGGTCGCGGCCGCTCGTGATGACGCTGCCGCATTCATTGCCAGTGATGGGCAATTGCGAGGGGCACAACTGGAGTCGGCGCTGGACTACCTGCGCCGGAACCAGCCGAAACTTCACGCCAGCGACCTTGAACTGGCACAGGCAATTCTCGTCCAATAGCTATCTTTAATTTTCCGGAGTCGTTCCATGCGTAGCCCGCTGATTGCTGCCGCCCTTGGCCTGCTGGTATTGGCCGATGTGGCCCAGGCACATACCCTGGTAGCCACCAGTAACATCATCGTTCGCGCCTCCCAGCGTTCGATCGATTTCACGTCTGATACCACAACATCCATTCGTGACTCGAAAATTGTCCGCGAAGCCCACGATGACGCAGCCAGCTTCGTCGCCAGCAATGGCGAGATTCGTGGTGCGCATCTCGAAGCGGCTTTCGAAACATTGCGTACCCGCGTACCGGAAGCCCGCGACGCCAGTGACCAGGTTCTCGCCGAAGCTATCCTCGCATTGTGAGGCGGCTCGCTGCCTGGCTGACAGCCGGGGTCGTGCTGCTCCTGAGCAGCACCGCCCAGGCCGGCCTCCAGCTACATCTCAACAGCGACGGCTTGAGCCCGGCACAACAGCAGGCCAGCCAGGCATTGCTCGATGAAGCCATGCAGGCATTGCCACCACGTTTCATCGAGCGACTCGACCGGCGCATCGATGTCGGCTGGACCGACCAGATGCCTGCCAACGCCTACGGCCAGGCCTCACTGGTCTCACAGCTGGACCTCAACCGGAACCTGCTGGACAGCCTCACCGATGGCAGCGCCGCCAAGCAAAAGACCTTGCGCCCCCACGGTACGGTGCGCCGGGAAATGCTCGCGACCGTCCTACACGAACTGACCCACATCTATGACCGCTCACGCCTCTGGCCAAATGCTGAACGTGCGCTGATCCAACGCTGTACTCGACGTAACAGCAGCGCCGGGTTGATCGGCCTGCCAGATGATTGCCGGGGCCAGAACGACCGTCGTTTCACGCTCAGTGATGATCCGCGCCTGCTCGATCTCGCTGGCTGGCCGCAATATGTCGGCCGTCGCGGTGAACGAGAGCAGCACAACCGCCAGGTTGCCCGCAGCCCGGACCTCTACGAGACGAGCAGCCCCAAGGAGTTCGTCGCGGTCAACATGGAGTATTTCCTCCTGGACCCGAGCTACGCCTGTCGCCGGCCCGCGCTGTATCGCTATTACCGTGAGCAATTCGGCTGGGCGCCCGCTGCCAAAGACACTTGCGCCACCTCGTTCGCCTTTCTCAATGCCGGCAACGACTTTGCCAAGACGCCACTGGGCAAGGTCGATCCGGAACGCGTATACGCCATCGATTACCTTTTGGCCGAAGCCAACCAGAACTGGGTAAGCCGTTGGGGCCATAGCATGCTTCGCCTGGTGATCTGCGCACCGGGCCGGCCACGTGGACCCGACTGTCGGCTGGACCTGGACCAGCACCTGGTGCTGTCGTACCGCGCCTTCGTCGGCGACGTACAGCTATCGAGTTGGGACGGTCTGGTGGGCAAATATCCGTCCCGCCTGTTCGTGCTGCCGCTCGCCCAGGTCATCGACGAATACACCAAGACCGAATTGCGCAGCCTGGCCTCCGTACCGCTGAACCTGTCGCGCACCGAGATCGAAGAAACCGTCGAACATGCCGCCGAAATGCATTGGAGCTATGACGGCAACTATTACTTCCTGTCCAATAATTGCGCGGTGGAAAGCTTGAAGCTGTTGCGCAGCGGCAGTAACAACGAACAGCTCAAGGGCCTGGACAGCATAATGCCCAACGGCCTGCTGGAAGTGCTAAAGGGCCGTGGCCTGGCCGATACCAGCGTGCTGGACGACCCCAAGGAGGCCCTGCGCCTGGGGTACCGCTTCGACTCATTCCGCGAACGCTACCAGGCCATGTTCGACGTGCTGAGAAAAAGCCTGCCGATCCCACAACAAACCGTCGAAGACTGGCTGGCGACGGACGCCGCCGAACGCCGCGGCTGGTTCGAACAGGCCGACCTGCGCACCAGTGCGGCACTGCTGTTATTGGAGCAAGCCAGTTTCCGCCGGCAATTGCTGCTGGCCCAGGATGAAGTGAAGCAGCGTTATCTCGGTGCCCGTGAGCTTCAGAACGGCGGCATGGAGCGAGCTAACGCGACGTTACAACAGATCCTCGTCAACAGCGGCTTCTTGAGCCGTCCGGCCGAACTACTGGGCAGCAGCGGCTACGGATTGCCACAACCCAGCGAATGGCAGCGATTGGAGTCGCAAAGCAGCCTGCGCCAGAAACAGCTTCAAACGCTGACCGGCGACTTGGATAAGGAAGTCAGGGCATTACTTGAGCCGAGCCGCGCAGCTGAAATTGCGGCGAGCGAAGCCAATGTGAAGCAAATCGGCGAACATCTGCGCAAACTGCACAAGGCCGGAGGCGGGCTGGAATTGCCCTGACCGTTACTTTGAAGCAACAACAAAAAGGGGTTCGGAACCTGGTTCCGAACCCCCTTTTGCATTGCTGCGAGTCGAATCAGCGATCAGCCAAGACGCGCCTTACGTACGCCATCGGCCAAGGCCGCGCACAAGCTCAGCACGCCATCGATCGCCTGTTCCGCCGTATCGGCGCTGGCGATATGGTCGATCAACGCCGAGCCGACCACCACGCCGTCGGCCAACCGCGCGATGGCGGCAGCCTGCTCCGGCGTACGAATGCCGAAGCCAATGCTGATCGGCAGGTCTGTATGCCGACGCAAGCGCGCCACGGCTTCTTCCACATGCTCCAGCGTCGCGGCACCGGCACCGGTCACACCCGCCACCGATACGTAGTAGACAAAACCTGAGCTGCCATTGAGCACAGTCGGCAAACGCACATCGTCGGTGGTGGGCGTTGTCAGGCGTATGAAATCCAGTCCGGCAGCCTGGGCCGGCTCGCACAGTTCGCTGTTGTGCTCAGGTGGCATGTCCACGACGATCAGGCCATCAACACCGCTATCCAGCGCTTCGCCAATGAAACGCTGCACGCCATAACGATGGATCGGATTGAAATACCCCATCAGCACCAGCGGCGTCTCGGTATTTTCCTTGCGGAACTCACGAACCATCTGCAGGGTTTTCGCCAGGTTCTGCTGGGCGCCCAAGGCGCGGATGTTCGCCAACTGAATCGCCGGGCCGTCGGCCATCGGATCAGTAAACGGCATGCCCAACTCAATGACATCGGCGCCGGCGGCAGGCAGGCCCTTGAGAATCGCCAGCGACGTGTCGTAATCCGGATCACCGGCAGTGACAAACGTCACCAAGGCGGCACGGTTCTGTTGCTTGAGTTCGGCAAAGCGGGTTTGCAGGCGGCTCATCAGTGTTTCTCCTGCTGGGACTGTTCCATGTGGTGCATCACGGTTTGCATGTCTTTATCGCCACGACCAGACAGGTTGACCACCATCAGGTGATCCTTGGGCAGGTTTGGCGCGCGCTTGAACACTTCGGCCAAGGCATGGGCACTTTCCAAGGCAGGAATAATCCCTTCCAGGCGGCAGCACTTATGGAACGCTTCCAATGCCTCAGCATCGGTAACCGAGGTGTATTGGACGCGGCCAATGTCATGCAACCAGGCGTGTTCCGGGCCGATGCCAGGGTAATCGAGGCCGGCAGAGATCGAATGGGCGTCAATGATCTGGCCGTCTTCATCCTGCAACAAGAACGTACGGTTACCGTGCAATACGCCTGGGACGCCGCCGTTCAGGCTCGCCGCATGCTTGCCGGTCTCGATGCCGTAGCCCGCCGCTTCGACGCCGATGATTTCGACACTCTTGTCATCCAGGAACGGATGGAACAGGCCCATGGCATTGGAGCCACCGCCGATGCACGCCACCAGGCTGTCCGGCAGGCGGCCTTCCTGGGCTTGCAGCTGATCGCGGGTTTCCTTGCCGATCACGGCTTGGAAATCGCGGACCATCGCTGGATAAGGGTGCGGGCCAGCTACGGTGCCGATCAGGTAGAACGTGCTATCGACGTTGGTCACCCAATCGCGTAGCGCTTCGTTCATCGCATCCTTGAGGGTGCCGGTCCCGGCCACCACCGGAATGACTTCGGCGCCAAGCAGTTTCATGCGAAACACGTTGGCCTGCTGGCGCTCGATGTCGGTGGTGCCCATGTAGATCACGCAGTCCAGGCCGAACCGAGCGGCCACGGTGGCAGTGGCCACGCCGTGCATGCCGGCGCCGGTCTCGGCGATGATGCGTTTTTTGCCCATGCGCCGAGCCAGCAGGATCTGGCCGATGCAGTTGTTGATCTTGTGCGCGCCGGTGTGATTCAGCTCTTCACGCTTGAGGTAGATCTTCGCGCCACCGCAGTATTCCGTCAGGCGCTCGGCGAAATAAAGCGGGCTCGGACGACCGACATAGTCCCGTTGGAAGTAGGCCAATTCCTCGATGAACGCAGGATCTTCCTTCGCCACTTCGTATTCACGGGCCAGATCGAGGATCAGCGGCATCAGCGTTTCCGCGACATAACGGCCGCCGAACGCGCCAAACAGGCCGTTGGCATCGGGACCGCTGCGCAGGTTGAAGGGGGTCGTAGGCTGGGTCATCGGGCGCTCCAGGCGAATGCGTAGAAAGACAATGAGGTCACTCTACCCCTGACATACCTGCGTGAAAACCGATAAGATCGCCGCAACCTGTCAGGAAAACTCACAGATACCATGCGCCACGACCTTCCTCCGCTAAACGCCCTGCGTGCCTTCGAGGCCACCGCGCGCCTGAACAGCGTAAGCCAGGCGGCGGAACAGCTGCACGTCACCCATGGCGCCGTCAGCCGCCAGCTCAAGGTGTTGGAGGAGCACTTGGGGATCAGCCTGTTCATCAAGGACGGGCGTGGCCTGAAACTCACAGATGCAGGACTGCGATTGCGCGACGCCAGCGCCGACGCGTTCGAGCGCCTGCGCACCGTTTGCGCGGAGCTGACGCAAAGCACAGCGGACGCTCCGTTCGTGCTGGGCTGCTCGGGAAGCTTGTTGGCGCGCTGGTTCATTCCGCGCCTGGGCCGGCTCAATGCCGATCTGCCCGACTTGCGCCTGCACCTGTCCGCCGGTGAGGGCGATCTTGACCCGAGGCGTCCAGGGCTGGATGCCTTGCTGGTATTCGCCGAGCCGCCGTGGCCGGCCGACATGCAAGTGTACGAATTGGCCAGCGAGCGGATTGGGCCGGTGATGAGCCCACGTTTTGGGGGCTTCACCCGTTTGCGCGATGCCCCCGCCAACGCGCTGCTGGGCGAACCGCTGTTGCACACCACCTCACGCCCCCAGGCCTGGCCAACCTGGGCGCAACAAAACGCCCTTGAGCCCCAGGCGTTGAAGTTCGGGCAAGGCTTCGAGCATTTGTATTATTTACTGGAGGCGGCTGTGGCCGGGCTTGGCGTGGCGATTGCCCCCGAGCCCTTGGTGACCGAGGACCTGCGTGCTGGTCGCCTGGTCGCGCCGTGGGGTTTCAGTGAAACCCCGGCACGATTGGCGTTATGGCTGCCCAAGCGCGCCGCGGACGGGCGCGCCCGGCAATTGGCGCAATGGCTCAGGCATGAGCTGAACCCATCGGACTAGTCGCCGCGCTTGCACAGCAAGTAAGCGGCCAGCAGACCTAGCGCGCCGACGGCGACGCCGGCCGTGGTCCAAGGATGTTCCTGAGCGTAGTCGCGCGTGGCGATCCCGGTTTCACGGGTTTTCACCTTGACCTCTTCATACGCATCGCTGAGCAGATGCCGGGAATGCTTCAATGCATTTTCGGCATTTGCCTTGAGCGACTTGAGGGTCCTACGCGACTCGTCCGAAGCGTCGTCCTTCAGGCTTTCCAACGACTTGAGCAGACTCTCGATCTCCGCTTCCATGCTTTGCAACGAGGCTTTGCGTAACGAAGTGCTGGCCATGGTGGCTCTCTCCTGCAGTGGTTGAGTAGCGTGTGTGGATTGGGACTGCGGCCGTTTGGGAAAGTGCAGTAAATCTGAACTTTCCAAGCGTAGACGGCGCCACATGTAAGGCGAAAAATCGCTGCTAGGCTGTTAAAGACACCAAGGAGAACGTCATGAGTGATCACCACACATACAAGAAAGTCGAGCTGGTCGGTTCGTCTCCCACCAGCATTGAAGACGCCATCAACAACGCCCTGGCCGAGGCCAGCAAAAGCCTCAAGCACCTGGAATGGTTCGAAGTCACGGAAACCCGCGGCCATATCGAAAATGGCCGGGCCGCGCACTTTCAGGTGACCATCAAGGTCGGATTCCGAATCGCCAATAGCTGAGTGCTTTGAACTTGCACGCTGGCGGAGTGCCATAGGGAATGGCGATGCGCTATGGCTGGCGCATCACGTCTATACGAAACCTCCCTATTTGATCCGACCAAGGAGTGCGAGCGATGAAGAAATTGATGGTGGCCCTGGGTTTGCTGAGCCTTGCGGGTACGGCGTTTGCGGCCGGCAAGCCGTGCGAGGAGCTGAAAAGCGAAATCGCAGCGAAGATCGACGCAAAAGGTGCTTCGGGTTATTCGCTGGAGATTGTCGATAAAGGCGCAGCGGCTGGCGGAGAAGTTGTCGGCACCTGCGAGGGCGGTTCGAAAGAAATCGTCTACAACCGCGGCTGATAACGCGTTCAGATCAAAGCCGACGCATTGCGTCGGCTTTTTTATTGGCCGCGATTCAGCCTTTCATCACCTGCGCCAGCAGTTCATAAGAGTGCAAGCGGTCGGCGTGTTCGTACAAATCGCTGGTGAAAATCAACTCATCGGCCTGAGTCTGCTCGATCAACACTTCGAGCTTGGCGCGGATTTTCTGCGGGCCACCGATCATTGCCAAGCCAAGGAAATCACCTACCGCTTCCTTCTCATGGGGCAGCCATAGACCATTCATGGTGTCGACCGGCGGGCGCTGCACCAGGCTCTGGCCGCGCATCAACGCCAGGATACGCTGGTACACCGAAGTCGCCAGGTAATCGGCCTGCTCATCCGTGTCCGCCGCCACCAAAGGGACGCCGAGCATCACGTAGGGCTTGTCGAGTACGGCTGAAGGCTGGAAGTGGTTGCGATAAACACGGATCGCCTCGTGCATGAACCGCGGTGCGAAATGGGAGGCGAACGCGTAGGGCAAACCGCGCTCCCCGGCCAACTGCGCACTGAACAGGCTCGAACCCAACAGCCACACCGGTACGTTGGTGCCCGTGCCTGGCATGGCGATGATGCGTTGGTCCGGCGTACGCGGCCCGAGATAGCGCATCAGTTCGGCCACGTCATCGGGGAAATCATCGGCGCTGCCGGAGCGCTCACGGCGCAATGCACGGGCCGTCATCTGGTCGGAACCAGGCGCTCGCCCCAACCCCAGGTCAATCCGACCCGGAAACAGACTTTCCAGCGTGCCGAACTGTTCGGCGATCACCAACGGCGCATGGTTCGGCAGCATCACCCCGCCGGAGCCGACGCGGATGCTCGACGTGCCCCCCGCTAGGTAGCCCAGCAACACCGCTGTCGCCGAACTGGCGATGCCGTCCATGTTGTGGTGTTCCGCCACCCAGAAACGGGTGTAGCCGTACTTTTCCACGTGCTGCGCCAAATCCAACGAGTTGCGCAAGGATTGGGCGGCGTTGCCGTCAGCGCGGACAGGGACAAGGTCGAGGGTTGAAAATTTAACTTCGGACAGCTGTTTCATGGGCCGGCATCTCCAACGGCGTAGGCGCTTTGCTGTGGGCGAAAGCCTGCCGTTTCTCTAGGTGTATCCTATGAATGTGGGCATATACCCGAGTTTCAATAGCAGCGAAGAATTTTCCTACTAAATTGGTCGACTAATCGACCGGGTGAACTTTATCCACCGGTCTATCCTCACAATCCTGGCACTGAAAAATACCCAGGCGCGAACCCTCGCGCCGGATCATGAGGAGGCACATATGGCTATCGTCAAGAAAGCATCGGCTCACTGGGAAGGTGACCTGAAGACCGGCATCGGCTCCATCTCCACGGAAACCGGCGTGTTGCGCGAAGCGCCCTATGGTTTCAAGGCACGTTTTGAAGGCGGCAAGGGCACCAACCCTGAAGAATTGATCGGCGCGGCCCATGCGGGCTGCTTCTCCATGGCGTTTTCGATGATCCTCGGCGACGCCGGGCTCAAGGCCGACAGCATCGACACCAACGCCGAAGTGACCCTGGACCAGGTCGATGGCGGCTTCGCAATCACCGCAATCAAGCTGATCCTGAAGGCCAGGATTCCCGGCGCCACCCAGGCGCAATTCGAAGAACTGAGCAACAAGGCCAAGGAAGGTTGCCCGGTTTCCAAGGTGCTCAACGCCAAGATAACCCTGGACGCGACCCTGGTGAGTTGACCAACCGAGAAGATCGCAGCCCCGCATAGGCTGCGATCTTCTTGATCCGCGAGCTATTTACCCGAAAGCAAATATGATCGAATGCAGGTCTGCAGTTTCAGCGCACAGGCGTGCGCGCTGTATTGAGGAATTCGAGCATGAAACGTTTGGCCCTGGCAGTCATCGGTTGCGCATTGACCACAACGGCCCTCGCAGCACCCAAGCCCTGCGAAGAACTGAAAGCCGAAATCGAAGCGAAGATCCAGGCTAATAACGTGGCGTCCTATACCTTGGAAATCGTCACCAATGACGAAGTCCATGACCAGAACATGGTGGTGGGCAGTTGCGACTACGGCACCAAGAAAATCATCTATCAGAAGAACGACCGCTAGGCAGCGCTACGGAACGCAATTGACTTGTCGATCTTCTGCGACGATTTCACGCTTGGCGTTATAGAGCCGGGCGCTGGCGGAAAACGCTAGATTGCGCCCTTCCAAACGATAACGCTGGCCGGCCTCGAAATGGTCGTAACGCATGAGCATGTAGCACAGTCGTTCCTGAGGAGCGCCCTGCATGCCCAGCCCACCGCCGGCAAAAACCTCGAAGTCGAAGCGCACCTTCAGTTCATGGCTGCCCGGTGAAACCTGGAAAAATCGTCCGTCAGAGGATTTTTGACCATCCAGGCTTTCGGCCATCAGCAGCTTGCCGCCCGGCATCGGCGTGGCCAAGTCGATCCACGCCATGTTCGGATCGACTTGCGGTAGCGGGCTCGAAGCACAACCGCTCATGGCGACAAGGCCCAGCAACAACATGTATTTGCGCATGGTGAATATCCTGGAGTCAGGTCTTGAGCATAGCGTTTATCAGCTTTGCTGGCAGCCGGCTGGCGTGCCTTGACCCACGACCTTGCGCTGCTGGTCGTAAAGCTTGGCCCATGGGCGGAACCCGATGCTGCCAGCCTGCAATTGGTAGCGCTGGCCCGCGTTGAAATCCTTGAATTTCACGTTCAACCGACAATCACGCCACAGCGGCTCGGCATCCGGGCCGATGTTGCCCGGCTCCACGGCAAACTGATAACGCACCGTCAGCTCATGGCTACCTGGTTGAACCTCGAAATAACGTCGGTCGATGGACTGTTTGTCATCGACTTCCAGCGCTTGCAACGCGGTGTCCTGTTGGTTTCCCAGGTCAATCCACGCTTGGGAGGGATCAGGATCAGGCAAACCGGCACAGCCAGTCAGCAGCAACAGGCCACTTGTCAGCATCAACACGCGCATAGCGAAGCTCCGGGCAAGCGAGATAGTCTGTGGGCAGACTTCCCAGGGTGATTCCAAATTGATCAGGCAGCGTTCACGCCATCGGTTACTCGACCGTGTTTTGCGGATTTTGTTTCCAGCCCTCCTGCTTTTGTTACTCAACGGTTGCACCAGCGTTGCTTATTACGGCCAACTCGCCAGTGGACAAGTGCGACTGCTGCAAGCCCGCGAGCCAATCGACCGCGTCATTGCCGACCCCACCCGCGATCCGAAACTGCGCGCTCATCTGGCCCAGGCCCGCAAGGCCCGCGCGTTCGCCAGCGAACAACTGCACCTGCCCGATAACAAAAGTTATCGCCTGTATGCGGACATCGGCCGCCCCTTCGTCGTCTGGAACGTCTTCGCCACCCCGGAATTCTCCCTGGCCCCGCAAACCCATTGCTTTCCCATCGCCGGTTGCGTGGCCTATCGCGGCTATTACAGCCAGGGTGCCGCCCGAGGCGAGGCCGCGTTGCAGCAATTGCAGGGCATGGATGTGTCGATCGGCGGCGTAGAGGCCTACTCGACGCTGGGCTGGTTCAACGACCCGATCCTGAGCTCGATGCTGCACTGGGGTGACGAGCGCCTGGCGACGCTGATCTTTCATGAACTGGCGCACCAGCGCGTCTACGTAAAGGACGACACGGCATTCAACGAATCCTTCGCCACCTTCGTAGAACAGGAAGGCACCCGCCAATGGCGCGCCCATCGCGGGCTGGCGCCAGACAACGGCAACCGGTTGCGCCAGCGCGACCAGTTCATCCAACTGATCCTCGATACCCGCCAACGCCTGGAAACCCTCTACACCCAACCTCTGCCCGCCGAGCAGATGCGCCAGCGCAAGGCCGAGGAATTCGAACGCCTGCGCGCCGACTACCAACGAATGCGCGACACGCAATGGGCTGGTGACAAGCGATATGACGCGTGGGTCTATGCGCCAATGAACAATGCCCGATTACTGCCGTTCGGCCTGTATGACCAATGGGTACCGGCGTTTGCGGCGTTGTTCAAGCGTGAGGGCGGGGATTGGGTTGCGTTTTTTACTGCGGTTGAGAAGCTCGGCCGGTTGGCGGCTGATGAGCGCAAGGCTGCTCTGGAGGCATTGGCGGCTCCCAAAATTGCTGACGATTGAACAGATCTCATCGCGAGCAAGCCCCCGCACCACCTTCCAAGCACCGCAGCTCCCCCTGTGTGCGAGCTTGCTCGCGATAGCGGCCCATCGAGCGACGCATATCCAACTGAACGACAAGCCCAACAGTCCCTCACCACCAAAAAGCTCCACCCGCCCATGCGTCCCGCAACTGCGGGGCACTGATGCGGCGGCGCCCTGGGCGAGAACGAAATAGGCTGGGCGCTTGCTATTAGATACCTATGAGTCTGTTAATTTGATCTTCCGCGACGGCTGCAATCGGCCATTAGCGGACGCTTGAGAGCGGCACCTTCCGGCCAAGCAGGCATCAAAGTGAGCATCGAAAATCAGTGAGTGACCACACAAACACCCGGTGCAGGGTGGCGAAATACCCCACAGCGAAGCTGGGGCCTTAGATTGCCCTACCGATTAGGCTTGGCATTCTTGCCAGGAGGATAAGTTTCTAGGCCAGAGGCTTTTTCTTTCTGATAGAACTGTCACCGTCTTTAGTGATGGCTGACGCCAAGAAATTCAGGCCGGCATTGAGACGTTCCTCTCGTGCCAGCTTATCCATGCCAGGGAATGCTGAAGCCATGAGAGGCAGCTGCCAGTGTTCGCACTGCCAATGGATCATGGTCGGCAAAAAATAAGCTAATTGCTTCATTTAACTGCCGACAAGCTGCTTCGAATTTAGTGCAGGTGACTTGCATAGAGCCTAACCCGTGGATGAGTATTTAGCCTGCACCAATAGGCGCGTTGCAAACAGGACAGTGGCGAAACCGAGTGCTCACTCGAGTGGTTGACGACTTCTTACGCTTGGAGTCCCAACATGCCGGACAGTAGAGGACACTATCCCCCTCGAATTGATAGCATCCCCATTTTCTTCCTACAGGCTTTTCATCAGCAGGCGGAGACGTCTGCTTTAACAGAGCGTTCTCTTCCTGTAGCGCTGCAATACGTTCCTTAAGAGCAGCGGCCTCTAGTTTGAGGTCGGCGAGTTCACTAGATAGGTCTGCAAGCAAGTTTTTGAACTCGGCGTCGTCGATATTCTTGGAGATCTCCCGTAGCCGTTTGGCTAACGTTATCGATGTGCTTATCGTCGTAATGATGTCCATGAGCTTCCCTAATGCACTAAAGTTAATTAAACAGCGCCTGAGCGCGGATGCCTAAAAGCATAGCTTCTTGGCATCCACTTGGCTGAAAAAGTAAAAAATGGGACAGATTCATTTCAAAAAACCATCCCCACTCTTTCAATCTTTTCCCTCATGACTGGACCTAGCGACATTGCTCTTGGTACGACTGCAGCACGGTGTATTGATTAAGCAAGAAATCGTCTACCCATGCCTGAGTTTCATTTTCTGTTCTTTGGTTCACAAGCGACTGCATGCCGTACGCCATCATGTTCCCGGTAAGCGTATCGCCCTCCATAGGGTCATCCCCTCCGTACCATTCCAAAAGAGAAAAACCTTGATTAGTCGAGACGATGTAGTAATCGCAACCGGATTTATAGAAAACTACGACGCCTGACTCAGCCAATGACGGCTCAGTGAAAGCAAGAGCGATAGATCCGAGTAGCGCCAATGATATGTTTCGTGCCATAAGAAGTTTTCCTATTTTCCTGTCCGCTCCCAGCGTAGTGTGCTGATTGCTTTGAATTGGCTAATACCTACCGATCCACGCTCGTTCCTAGCTTTTGATCCAGGCCTAGTCAGTAACGCCACAACCGCAGGCCTAGCCGCCTCAAAAATTTGGAACGCGTCGTAATCAGCATCAAGTAGCACTAGGAGAACGGTATCAAAGGACTGCTTCAAATCGATCGATCCAACCCGCCCCCCTCGCATCCGAGAATTGGAAAAATACCGACCTTTGATTTGAATTTTGATAGTCGATCCGTCCTTAACCTCCGTAGCGTCATAGCCGGCTTGCCTGGCAAACTCCAATTTGAGATCGAGGATCCGAGCAGCCTCATACTCTGCGACCTCTCCAGTAACACCTAGAGGCTTTTTAGTAAGATGGTAATAGCGCTTAGCTAGAACCTTCGCGTCTCTTAGGATCTCATAGACCTCATCGGTTTCCATGCTTTCTTTCCTCGATGTTTCTCTCATCCAAGCCAGTGGAACGACTCGAGCAAAGTGCCGTGCAAAACAAAAACGCCTTCACGGTTAGAGTCTAAGAATTTGATTCAACTGCAATACATTCAAATTAATTGTTGAGGTCTACGTTTTCTTCTTTCCTTCTTTATCAACATCTCTTTCGTGTTTGGATATATAGATTCTGGGGATGAGCCCATGATTCGTGACTAATTTG
Source organism: Pseudomonas frederiksbergensis (assembly GCF_000802155.2). GTDB lineage: Bacteria > Pseudomonadota > Gammaproteobacteria > Pseudomonadales > Pseudomonadaceae > Aquipseudomonas > Aquipseudomonas frederiksbergensis_A. The sequence goes on along the minus strand of NZ_JQGJ02000015.1, from coordinate 96,895 downwards.
TGCCAAGACTCCACAGCCAAAAGGAATTGAATGGAGTTAACGTCGGTGATTTTTTTAATATCATCTTCAAATACAAACCATAGCCCGGCGCTATGTAGTTTTTCTTCAAATTTTATTGTTTTGTTTTTTATAAGCGTGATGGCATCTCTGGACTGCTCGATATTGTAAATCAGCTCTGGTTTCTTCTTTGAGATTTTTACCGATATAATTTCTCCATCTTTATAGATATCGGCAACTTCCACTTGATAGCTACGTCTTTTTTGTTCGAGTGATTTAATATCTGTCAGAACCCGATCTAAAAGCAGACAACCTCGTTCGACGCATATTTTCTGATTAAAATACGCCTCTCGATAGTCAACTTTGTCATCGTCCGGTTTCGCATTTTCCCTTTTCTCTTTTTGCCAAGCAATGAATGCGGATTCAACCAATGGCTCTTCCAGCTTGATATCAATACTGCCTAAAGATCGCCTCAGGTACTCCATGAACGTTTGATTAAAGAGAAACCATTCTCCATTTTTTAGGAAATATTGTTGCTCTTCGTATTCGATTGGGCAGTCAAGAATTTCCTTCAGGGATCGCGTAAAACGTCTTGAATCTTCGTTTTTGAATTGAACAGTAACGTTGTTAATGTCAGTAATATCGGGATGTTCTCCCAAGAAGTCCGAGATAGACTGAACATCAATGCTATTACCCAAAGCCTTGCGATAGTTACTATTTTCTCCCTTCGCCTTGATTTCATAATCGTAATCATGAAAGCTAAAGCAAATGGCTATGCCATGCACCTGAAATTCTTCAATTAGAACTTCACCGCTTGCATTGTTGAGGTGTTCGAGCAATAGCTCGTCAAGCTCACTTGTTGCCTCGGCTCCGACTGATTCAAGCTTAGGTAAATGTATAATCTTTTCACCGCAGAAACTCTCATCAATCAGCTGGAAAATTGCGGACAACTCCAAAGGTTGTTTATCCATATCCATCTGAATGGAATCGGCAAAAATTATATTGCGCTCACCCCATATTTCCTTGTTAGCTGCCTTGAGCTTTAAGTGGTCGACCGATTCGCCTGCCTCATAGCTATCTTTCTGAAAATGTTGATAGGAGGACACGTCTTGTCTTTTTGTGCCCGTGAAGTAGCGGCTTTTTTTCAGCAATATTGAGCTCTCATCTGCAACATGAATCGCAAGATCGATCCCAAAATCGAGGTGAATAAATTTGGAGAGATAAAAGTGGGACTTTCCTAAGCTCACAGCATAAATTTTCTCTTCGTTCTCTAGATTTTGGCACAGCAGAACGCCAAAATTAAAAATATTTTTTGGCTCCTTTATATTATCGTTAAAAAACTCTTTGTAGGTTTCCCACCACCAAACATCGTTCCCTTTAATGTTTTCTGAGAAATAAAAAGTATTAGAGTAATTGAAAGCCTGAAGAGTCTTTTGCTCAACTAGCCCTACGGACTTAAGCTTTTCTTTTAGTTCTTTAATCTTATGATGCTTAATTTTATAAATATTATAAGTGTTTGACATGTCGTTTCCATTCGAAGATGGCCGGATCCGAATGAGAAATTGCCATTTGCCAGCATGGACTGCAACACCTTATTTTCTGCAAGGATATTGTCAAATAAAATCAGTGGTTTAGAAGTTTTCAGTACACCACCTACTCCGAGCCGTCGCGCCCATTGCGACACCTATACCAGCGAGGCGATATGCGGAAGTGCCGGATATGGAACTGACAAAACTTAAGCTGGCCGCGTGCCTTTATCCGTTAAATACAGCGGAAGCCTCGCCAACGTGGTGGAATTGAATTTTGTGTTGAAAGAACCAGAGACGATGCAGTTCGGCATGGTCGCTGGCCACGATGACGATGCTGGGGCCCATGAAAGAAATCGCAAATATCTGCTTCTGGCCGATTGCTGTCTCTCGTGAAGGGCTGCAACCGGCCAAAATCGGTCAATCGAAGGAGTCTACGAAAGTGTCGCTTTTTCATACGACACCGTAGAACTATAGCGCTCAGGTAGTGCGATAAGTCCGTGCAACCTCTCCTAGGTATGGTTTGATCCTAGTGAGTTCTGAAGCAAAGGACTCGAGCTTCGTCTCTGTCTCTGCATCGTCGTTTATCTTTCGCAGTACGGCGATGATCCGTACCAGTACCCATGCGACGTCTGCTGCCATATCAAGAATGTAATCCTCGATTGAAGCATCACCGAACGGTCGCTTCCTCTCCTCACCGTTCCACCGAGGATTCCGCATAAAAAATGCTGTTTCCCCGAGAGGCACTAAGTAGCCGTGGAGCAGAGAGTGGCGATAGTGCATCAACTTGTGAGCTGCTTCGGCAGCGCGTGCCAGAACTTCGTTCGCACCGGGGCTCAAATCCTCCCTGCCATTTCCTACAATCGTGACTAACTGAGAAGCAGTTGGCCCATCAGTGGAAGGCCTAACCCCCTTCACGCTTTCACGTTTTAGTGTCCAAACCGCTGGCTCTAGGTGGGCCTCGAAAAGTCCGAATGCGACTGCGAATGTTCCAATTTTCTGCTGAGCGATAACCGACACCCCAAGTTCGGAAATGGCCACCATTACGCCCAAAGCATTGACTGTGAATGCTGGCGGTTTCATTTCGTTGATTCTCCGTTCTTGGTGATGCTTGCTGTATAGCACGCCTCCATGTGACAAATTCCATTCGAAACAGAGCAGAGGATATGCGCTGATGCTCGAATCTATCGGAAGTAGGCCGCACTGAACGTCGGCTAATGGCCGAAAGCAGACCTGACGACAATTGGAGCCATGCACAGCGCCATGAACGGCATAGCGGCACTGCACAACCCTGCTAAAAACTTAAGCGCAAACGCCCTAGGCACAGCTCTGCGCTAAGGCATCATGTTCATAAGAAAAGCCAAGCTCACCCGCTCATTGAGCCTGGCTTTTCGGCTTTGTTTAATTTCTGTCCGCCACGTCTGTACCGGGCTACGTTTCCTTGCGCCTTTGCCTACAACTACGCCAGAATCCGCCGGCTTGTGCGCCTTGCCTCTGGGCTCTATCGTTTCCCTACCACTGCCCATCAGTGGTCGGGTTTAGTAGCCCAGATGACATACAGGTTGCACAAGCTTCATCAGTCAGGCATCGCCTGCATTTGATGGTGGCTGTGCGCTTGGCGCCTCCGGGCGCGCCGGTTTGGGTATGTCACCGGTCTACTAACCTGCGCACAGCCGCCACCCTTTCGTTTAGTAGCGAGATGGTTGCAGCCTAACTTTAGGACGTACCCATGTTCAAAATAACGCCAAACCCTCCAGAAGCAGATCCCAACTCTCCTTATCTGGACGGCTTAAATGCCAAGCAACTCGAAGAAGCCGCCACCCGCGCATTGGACTTTTATCTAAAGCCCAAATCCACAAGACCTGAAGAAACCATCCAACCCGGGCAGTTATTCACCGTCGTAAAAGGCCTCGACAATGAATGCCTGCTGGCAAACCTCAGCGAAACCCTGGCTTCGGCCGATGCGATGGTCAATGAATTGGCTTTTGATATGGAAGGCTCCAACCGCCAAGTCCTACTGGGCATTCAGCAACTGATCGAGCTGAGTTCGTTGTTGGCGAATCGCGTGTTGGATAACGTCGATCCCCGCTAGCCGCCGCACCGCAAGCTTCTGTGGCGAGGGCATTTAGCGAAACGTCGCGCAGCCCAACGGGGATAAATCCCCTCGCCACGTTTCGCTTGTCTTTAGTTTTTGAGCTTCACAGGAAAGCCCGGTGCAACTCATCCAGTGTCTGGAAGTGGTGCACCGGGTTTTCTGCGTTCAGTTCTTCGAAACTGCCAAACCCATACCCCACCGCTGCGGCGTCGAGGCCGTTGTCGCGGGCGCCGATCAGGTCGTGTTTGCGGTCGCCGATCATCAGGGTGTTGGCCGGGTCGAGGCTTTCTTCGGCCAGGAGGTGGGCGATGAGTTCGACTTTGTTGGTGCGGGTGCCGTCCAGTTCGCTGCCGTAGATCACTTTGAAGTGCCGGGCGAAGTCGAAGTGGCGGGCGATTTCCCGGGCGAAAACCCAGGGTTTGGAGGTGGCGATGTAGAGCTGCCGGCCTTGGCTGCCGAGGGTTTCCAGCAGGGGCATGACGCCGTCAAATACGCGGTTTTCGTAGAGGCCGGTGACTTTGAAGCGTTCGCGATAGAAGTTCACCGCTTCCCAGGCTTTCGCTTCGTCGAAGTCATAGAACTGCATGAAGGCCTGCAACAGCGGCGGGCCGATGAAGTGTTCGAGGCGGGTGAGGTCGGGTTCGTCGATGCCCAGTTTGCCCAGGGCGAACTGGATCGAACGGGTGATGCCTTCCCGTGGGTCGGTGAGGGTGCCGTCGAGGTCGAAGAGTACGGTTTGGTAGTGCATGGTGGGTCCTAGGTGATCGTGCAGTTCACTCAACAGGCATGAATGAAACTGTGGCGAGGGGATTCAGAGTTGGTCGTAGCCTTCGGCCAAGTGCAAATCCTTGAGTTTCACGTAGTTCGCCGCGCTGTAGGTGAAAAACGCCCGTTCCTTGTCGGTCAGCGGGCGGACCTGTTTCACCGGGCTGCCCACGTACAAAAAGCCGCTCTCCAGGCGCTTGCCCGGCGGTACGAGGCTGCCGGCGCCGATGATGACGTCGTCTTCGACCACCGCGCCGTCCATGACGATGCTGCCCATGCCGATCAGGATCCGGCTGCCCACCGAGCAGCCATGGAGCATGACTTTGTGGGCGACGGTCACGTCATCGCCAATCAGCAGCGCGAAGCCGTCGGGGTTGAACGGGCCGGCGTGGTTGATGTGCAGCACGCAGCCGTCCTGGATGCTGGTGCGCGCGCCGATGCGGATGCGGTGCATGTCGCCGCGAATGACCGTCAGCGGCCAGACGGAGCTGTCTTCGCCGATTTCGACGTCGCCGATCACCACCGCGGTGCTGTCGACAAAAGCCCCACGGGCAAGCTTCGGGCTGTGGTTCTGGTACGTGCGAAGGGTCACGATAGGTTCTCTCTTATCGGCTGATAGGCGCTGCTAGCTGCGGTGAAGGTCGATTGTAATTAAGATGGGCCCATGTTTCTTCCAGCGAAGGTGTCAACCGTGAGCGTGAACAACCCTCTTTTGCAGCCCTACGACCTGCCGCCATTCTCGGCGATCCGTGCCGAGCACGTGCAACCGGCCATCGAGCAGATCCTGGCTGACAACCGTGCCGCCATCGCCGAAATCCTCAAGACTCAAGTCAAGCAGCCTACCTGGGCCGGCCTGGTGCTGGCGATGGACGAGCTCAACGATCGCCTCGGTGCGGCCTGGAGCCCGGTCAGCCACTTGAACGCCGTGCGCAACAGCCCGGAACTGCGCGAAGCCTATGAGGCGTGCCTGCCGGCGCTGAGTGCCTACTCCACCGAACTGGGCCAGAACCGTGAGTTGTTCCAGGCGTTCGAAGCCCTGGCGAACAGCCCCGAGGCGGCCGGTTTCGACGTGGCGCAAAAAACCATCCTGGAACATTCCCTGCGCGATTTCCGCCTGTCGGGCATCGACCTGCCGCCCGAGCAGCAGAAGCGCTACGCCGAAGTGCAAAGCAAGTTGTCCGAATTAGGCAGCCGCTTTTCCAACCAATTGCTCGACGCGACCCAGGCCTGGACCAAGCACGTCACCGATGAAGCCGCCCTCGCCGGGCTGACCGATTCGGCCAAGGCGCAAATGGCCGCTGCGGCCCAGGCCAAGGAATTGGACGGCTGGCTGATCAATCTGGAATTCCCCAGCTACTACGCGGTGATGACCTACGCCGAAGACCGCGCCCTGCGCGAAGAGGTCTACGCGGCCTATTGCACCCGCGCCTCGGACCAGGGCCCGAACGCCGGCCAGAACGACAATGGCCCGGTAATGGAGCAGATCCTCGACCTGCGCCAGGAGCTGGCCCACCTGCTGGGCTTCGCCAATTTCGCCGAGTTGAGCCTGGCGACCAAGATGGCCGAATCCAGCGACCAGGTGCTCAGCTTCCTGCGTGACCTGGCCAAGCGCAGCAAACCGTTCGCCGCCCAGGACCTGGAACAACTCAAGGCCTACGCCGCCGAACAGGGCTGCCCCGACCTGCAAAGCTGGGACAGCGGCTTCTACGGCGAAAAACTCCGCCAGCAGCGTTACAGCGTCGCCCAGGAAGCGCTGCGTGCGTACTTCCCGATCGACAAGGTGCTGAGCGGCCTCTTCACTATTGTGCAGCGCCTGTACGGTATCGAGATTGCAGAGCTGAAAGGCTTCGACAGCTGGCACCCGGACGTGCGCCTGTTCGAGATCAAGGAAAACGGCCAGCACGTCGGCCGCTTCTTCTTCGACCTCTACGCCCGCGCCAACAAGCGTGGCGGCGCGTGGATGGACGGCGCCCGGGATCGTCGTCGCACCCTCGAAGGCGCACTGCAAAGCCCGGTCGCCAACCTGGTGTGCAACTTCACTCCGGCCGACAGCGGCAAACCCGCGCTGCTGACGCACGATGAAGTCACCACGCTGTTCCATGAGTTCGGCCATGGCCTGCATCACCTGTTGACCCGTGTCGAGCATGCCGGCGTGTCGGGCATCAACGGCGTGGCTTGGGATGCCGTCGAGCTGCCGAGCCAGTTCATGGAGAACTGGTGCTGGGAGCCTGAAGGCCTGGCGCTGATTTCCGGTCACTACGAAACCGGCGAGCCGCTGCCCCAGGACCTGCTGGAAAAAATGCTCGCGGCGAAGAATTTCCAGTCCGGCCTGATGATGGTCCGCCAGTTGGAGTTCTCGCTGTTCGACTTCGAGCTGCACGCCACCCACGGCGACGGTCGCAGCGTTTTGCAAGTGCTCGAAGGCGTGCGCGACGAGGTGTCGGTGATGCGTCCGCCGGCCTACAACCGCTTCCCGAACAGCTTTGCCCACATCTTTGCCGGCGGCTACGCAGCGGGTTACTACAGCTACAAGTGGGCGGAAGTGCTGTCGGCCGATGCGTTCTCCAAGTTTGAAGAGGACGGTGTGCTCAACGCCGACACCGGTCGCGCCTTCCGTGAGGCGATCCTGGCCCGTGGCGGTTCCCAGGAGCCGATGGTGCTGTTCGTCGACTTCCGTGGCCGCGAGCCGTCGATTGACGCACTCTTGCGCCATAGCGGCCTGAGCGAGGACGCGGCAGCATGAGTGAGGGGCCAGTGATTACCAAACGACGCTTCATCGCCGGGGCGGTCTGCCCGGCGTGCAGTGAGCCGGACAAGTTGATGATGTGGAACGAAGACGGCGTGCCCCATCGCGAGTGCGTGGCCTGCGGTTATTCCGACACGCTCAACGAGCAAGGCCTGTCGGTGCCCAAGGAATTGGGCACCCGGGTCAATACTTCGGCACTCAAGACGCCAGACGCGAAGGTCCAGGCGGTGCAGTTTTTCCCCAACCCCAAGTTGAAGAAAAAACCGACTGACATCTTCGGCATCACCTTCCGGGCCGCCCGGCCCGGAAGCGATAAATATGTACCGCAGCGCCAACCGCCTTCCTCTCCAGACTGTCGTGACACGTCCAGACTGACAGGAAGTCTCCATGCGCCACGCTGATAACCCACTGCTGCAGCCCTATGTCCTGCCGCCGTTCTCAGAGATTCAAGCCGAACACTTTTCCCCCGCCCTCGACCAGATCATTGTCGAATGCCAAGCCAAAGTTGCCGAGACCATCGAGACTCAGGCGCCCTATCCGACCTGGGATGACCTGGTGCTGGCCATGGATGAAATCCATGCACGGCTGAAAAGCTTTGGCTATGTGCTGCAATGCCTGGCCTCAACCTGGACGGGAGACGCCTGGGAGCAGATTGCGCATGAGTGCCGCGAACGACTGAGTGACTTTCGCCGTTCCCTGGAGCAAAACCCCGAGCTGTTCCAGCTCTACCAACGCCTGGCTGACAGTCAGATAGCCCTGCATTTCTCACCCGCGAGAAAAAGAACGCTGGCGAAGATCCTGCGGCGGCTTCGCCAGCATTCACTCGCACCCGACGTACAAGCGGCCTTGCTAGACCTGAAACTGCGTATCCGTGGCGCCGAAATATTGTTCATGGAGCATTTGGAAGAGGCCAACAATGCCTGGAGCCAAACGTTCGACGATGAGGCTCGTTTGCAGGGCTTACCTGCGTATTTCAAACTGCAAATGGCCGAGCACGCCCGTGAAAAAGGTCGCACGGGGTGGTTGTTGAGGCTGACGGACGAATCGTTTCGCATTGTCACTCGTTATGCTGACGACCGCGTTCTGCGCGAGCAAATCTACACGGCCTATAGCATTCGGGCGTCGGATCAAGGGCCGAATGCAGGCCTCTTCGATAATGGCGAGGTACTGCAGCAATTGCTCAGGGACCGTCATCAAACCGCCCTGCTGCTGGGCTATTCGAATTATGCCCAACTGGCGATCGAGCCGGAGCAAGCGCAGTCGCCAGAGCAGGTCATGGCGTTCCTGATGGAAAAACTCGGGCGACAACAAGAGCTGTTCAAGCAGGACGCTAAACAGTTGGCGGCCTTCGCTGCGCAGCAAGGCTTCGGCGAACTCCAGCCTTGGGATTACCAGTACTTGGCGGAAAAAATTCGCCGGCAGACGACAGGGGTTTCAGAACAGACGGCCAGCGCCTGGTTTGAGCTCAGATCAACCTTTTACCAATTGCAGCTGATCGCACACGATCTGTTCGGTATCGAGTTCACCGAGCGCCAGGATCTGTCCACCTGGCATGCGCAGGTGCGTGTGTTTGAGGTCCACGAGCGGGGCGATACCCTCGGTTTTATCTATTTCGATCCCTTTGAAAATGGAAGGCTGAACGGTTACCCCCACACTTCCCCCCTGCGAAACCGCCGCATCACCGCCGAGGGTCGACCGCGCTACCCCGTCGCGACGTTGCATGCCTGGTTGCCACGCGGCTCCGGCACCGAGCCGGTGTTGCTGGACTACCAACACCTGAGCGTCCTGTTTCATGAGTTCGGTCATTGCTTGCACCATGTCCTGAGCAAGGCGGACTACCGCGACATCTCGGGCATATCCGAGCTGTCCCGGGACACCGCCGAGTTTGCCGGAAACCTGCTGGAGCGCTGGAGTTTCTCCAAGCAGTGCCTGCTCCGTATCGCCAGGCACCACCAGACCGGGGCTTCCCTGCCGGAGCATATTGTCGATCAGCTGTTGACGTACCTCACCACTCAAACCAGCTGGGGGAGGGCCAAGTCGTTACGCGACACGCTGTTTGACATGGAATTGCACCGCAGCCACGGCGACGGGCGCACAGCCCAGCAAGTGTTCGACCAGATCAGCGCACAGGTCGGGCATCTGCCAACGTCCGCCAACGAACGCTGGCCAAACGGGTTGGATTACATGGTCACCGGTTATGGCGCCGGACTCTATGCCTACCTCTGGTCGCAGGACTTGGCCGATGGCGTGTTCAAGCGTTTCAAGCGCAACGGATTGTTCGATAGGAGCACTGGGAGGGCGTTGCGCCAAGCAATATACGAGGCGGGCGATTCACGACCGTTGTCCGAATCCATCGCCGCCTTCATGCAGGCGACCGATCACCGTGCGGGCGTAAGTACCTGAGCGTCCATGTGATGGGCCGTGGTGGTCGAGTTGACCCAACTCCCGAGGGAGCAAAGGGCAAAGACGCTGGTGCTGCAATCGCCGTTCGCCAATGCCTCGCGGAGTTTGTCGACATCGGCCTGCATCATGTAGCGCACCCCATCCTTGAAGTGATGACTGTCACCGAAGCCACCTTCGGTCATTTCGCTCAGCGCGTCCTCTTTGCTCCAACCCTGCACAATCACCCGGTACATGGCCGCCACCAGCCCGGTGCGGTCCGAGCCGTGTTTGCAGTGCATCAGCACCGGCCCCTTGGCCTCGCCCGCCTGGACGGCGCGCAAGGCACTGAGGATGTCGCTGTCGTCGACGTGATTGGTGCGATAGGGCAACTGAACCTGCTCGATGCCGGGCGTGGACAGCCAGCGCTGGTCCGACTCCGGCAAGAAGTTGATGACCGTGCCGATCCTGAGTTCGCTCAGCAAGGGCAGCGCAGCGCCGTCCGGCAGGGAGCTGCGAAAGAGCGTCGGTGACATCTGGTAGAGGTTGTAATGCTTACCCACTGGCTGCGCCCATTCAGCGGGCCTTGCTTCAACGGAATCGGCCGCTTGGGCGGGTGCCTCGGCCAGGGCGGTGAGCAGGGCCAGGCAAAGCAGCGAACGGGAACAGAGCTTGAGCATGCACGCGCGACCAATAATGGGGATTGGAGAGGCGCAGTGTCGGCTCGCTCCGGTTAAAAGCCTGTGACCGGGACGTCAAAGCGTCGTGAAGGGCAATCGAGCGTTTGCGCTGCCGAATGGCACTGGCCTTAATCGAACGCAGCGAATACTGTATGCACATACAGCAAACGGAGTATCTCCATGTCCGCCTCTCTTCCACCCCGCGGCCGCGGCACCGCGACCAACCCGCACAACCGCTTCGCCCCGAGTCGCTCGGTGGCCGAGGATGACGGCTGGTACCAGGAGGTCCCGCCGACCCAGGGCACCGAAGTACGCATCGAAACGGCCAAGACCATCATCACCCGCAACACTTCCACCGACATCCCGTTCGATCGCTCCATCAACCCCTACCGGGGCTGTGAGCACGGCTGCATCTACTGCTATGCGCGGCCCAGCCATGCCTACTGGGACATGTCGCCGGGGCTGGATTTCGAAACCAAGCTGATCGCCAAGACCAACGCCGCCGATGTGCTGGAGGAACAACTGTCCCGGCGCGGCTATCAATGCGCGCCGATCGCCCTGGGCTCCAACACCGACCCCTACCAGCCGATCGAACGCGAGCAGCGCATTACCCGGCGGATCCTGGAGGTGTTGCTGCGCTATCGACATCCCGTGACCATCGTCACCAAGGGGTCGTTGATCCTGCGGGACCTGGACCTGCTGACCGAGCTGGCGCAACAGCGCCTGGTGCACGTGATGATCAGCCTCACCACCCTGGACGATGAGCTCAAGCGCATTCTCGAACCCCGCGCGGCGGCGCCCAAGGCGCGGTTGCGGGCGATAAAAGTGATGCGCGAGGCGGGCATCAACGTGGGCGTGCTTTGTGCGCCGATGATCCCGATGATCAACGACAGCGAAATCGAGAGCCTGCTGGCCGAAGCCCACGCCGCCGGTGCGCAGAATGCCGCCTACGTCTTGCTGCGCCTGCCCTTGGAAGTGGCGCCGCTGTTCGAAGAATGGCTACAGGTGCACTACCCGCAGCGCGCCGCCCATGTGCTGAGCCTGGTGCGCCAGAGCCGTGGAGGTGAGCTGTATGACAGCCGGTTTGGCGTGCGGATGCGCGGTGAAGGTCCTTTCGCGCAGTTGCTGGCCCAGCGATTCGCCAAGGCGTTGAAACGTTTAGGGTTGGAACGGCGTGATGGTTACAATCTCGACTGCAATGCCTTCTGTCCGCCAGGCCGGCAGATGTCGTTGATTTGATTAAAGTTGAGCTTGGAAGGGCCGCTGGGCATGATCCGCGCCAGCGTTTCGCCACCCCTGTAATCGTTGTCCTAGAGCCTTCGATTTCAGTTTGAGTTAAGTTTCGGCCGCTACCTTGTTCATCGAGTGACTGACGGGTCGAGCGTTTCGGCCTGGATGTTTTTTAACCAGCCACTGGCGTCTCAAAGAGGATGAATCATGAGTGACAAGGATAAACAGCCGTTGGCTGCGTCGGCTTCAGCCCAACCCGAGGCGGAAACCGCCGATGCAGCGCTGCAGCACATTGTTGACGGCTTTTTGCATTTCCATCACGAGATCTTTCCCCAGCAGGAAGAACTCTTCAAAAAACTCGCCACCGCCCAGAAGCCCCGGGCAATGTTCATCACCTGCGCCGATTCGCGCATCGTGCCCGAGTTGATCACCCATAGTTCCCCTGGCGACCTGTTCGTGACCCGTAACGTCGGCAACGTCGTTCCGCCTTACGGCCAGATGAATGGCGGCGTTTCCACCGCCATCGAATACGCCGTGCTGGCCCTCGGCGTGCAGCACATCATCGTCTGCGGCCATTCCGATTGCGGCGCCATGCGTGCCGTGCTCAACCCCGATACCCTGGAAAAGATGCCGACGGTCAAGGCCTGGCTGCGCCACGCCGAAGTCGCCAAGACCATGGTCCATGACAACTGCCCGTGCGGTGACGAAAAGCAGACCATGCCTATCCTCACCGAAGAGAACGTGATCGCGCAGTTGCAGCATTTGCGAACGCACCCCTCGGTGGCTTCTCGCATGGCCAGCGGCCAGTTGTTCATCCATGGCTGGGTGTACAACATCGAGACCAGCGAGATCAAAGCCTTTGACGCGGACCGGGGCTGTTTCCTGCCGCTCGATGGCAGCCATCCGATACCGGTGGCGACGCCCAAAGCGCGCTTCTAACCACTCCTAATCATCCTTGCATGGTTCCAAGCCTTCCCGCGTTTCACGCGGGCGGGCCTCGCCATGCCTGAAGAAAACTTCGGGAGAGTCGCCATGCGTGCTGCTCAATTAAAAGCTGTTCTGCCACGGGAGCTATTGGCTTCGGTGGTTGTGTTTCTGGTGGCGCTGCCCTTGTGCATGGGGATTGCCATTGCATCTGGCCTGCCACCGGCCAAAGGCCTGATTACCGGGATCATCGGCGGTCTGGTGGTGGGTTTCCTGGCCGGCTCGAAGCTGCAAGTCAGCGGTCCGGCGGCCGGGTTGGCGGTGTTGGTCTTCGAACTGGTTCGCCAGCATGGCGTGGCGATGCTCGGGCCGATCCTGTTGCTGGCCGGCCTGCTGCAATTGCTGGCCGGGCGCTTTCGCCTCGGTTGCTGGTTCCGGGTCACCGCGCCTGCGGTGGTCTACGGGATGCTGGCCGGTATCGGCGTGCTGATCGTGTTGTCCCAGGTCCATGTGATGCTCGACGCAGCGCCCAAACCCTCGGGGTTGGATAACCTCGCGGCCTTCCCTGCGGCAGTCGCCCAGGCCCTGCCGACCTTCGGCTGGCAGGCCGGCCTGTTGGGCCTGTCGACGATCGCGGTGATGTGGCTATGGGAAAAGTTTCGCCCCCACAGCCTGCGCTTCGTTCCTGGCGCGCTGCTGGGTGTCGGCCTGGCGACCGTCGCCAGCCTGCTGCTGGCCTTGCAGGTCAAGCGCGTGGAAGTCCCGGAAAACCTCGCCGAAGCCATCGATTGGCTGCGCCCGGCGGACCTGCTGAACCTGGCGGATCCGACCGTGCTGATCGCCGCCTTCGCCGTGGCCTTCATCGCCAGCGCCGAAACCCTGCTGTCGGCGGCCGCCGTGGACCGCATGCACAGCGGTGAACGGGCGGACTTCGACCGGGAACTGTCGGCGCAAGGTATCGGCAACATGCTCTGCGGCCTGCTCGGTGCGCTGCCGATGACCGGCGTGATCGTGCGCAGCTCGGCCAACGTCCAGGCCGGCGCAACCACGCGGATGTCGACGATTTTCCACGGCTTGTGGTTGTTGCTGTTCGTGCTGTTGCTGTCCAGCGTGCTGCAAAGCATTCCGGTGGCGAGCTTGGCGGGTGTACTGGTCTACACCGGTTTCAAATTGGTGGACCTCAAGGCGTTTCGAAGCCTGGGCCGTTATGGCCGGATGCCGATGTTCACCTACGGCGCCACAGCGCTGGCGATCATCTTCACCGACCTGCTGACCGGCGTGCTGATCGGCTTCGGCTTGACCTTGGTGAAACTCGCCTGGAAAGCCTCGCGCCTGAAAATCAGCCTGATCGACTTGCCGCAGGAAGGCGAGATGGAGCTGCGCCTTGTGGGGGCGGCCACCTTCCTCAAGGTGCCGGCGCTGACCAAAGTGTTGGGCACCATACCCGAAGGCGCGACAGTGCACGTGCCGCTCAATAACCTGAGCTACATCGACCATTCGTGCCTGGAATTGCTCGAAGAATGGGGCCGGGCGAATGCCAGCAAGGGTTCGAAGCTGCTGATTGAATCCCGCGGGCTAAAGCGCCGGTTGGAAGGGCGGTTGCGGACCACAGTTGGGGTTGGCGCAGCGGCCAGCTAACCATGCCTCTGTGAGGCTCTCGATGAACTGCGTATGCCCCGTGGGAGCGGGCTTGCTCGCGAACGCGATAGATCAGTCAGTTGGATGTAGCCTGACGCTCCGCTTTCGCGAGCAAGCCCGCTTGCACAGGGGTTTTGTTTTTTCGAAGGATCAAGCCGCCGGCTGATCCAGCTCCAAGCCCACGCCCAGGCGTCGGGACATGCATGGCCAGCGCTTCCAGGCCGCGCCGGTCGCTGGGCTGCTGAGTTTCTCGCGGTAGGTTTCTACCGATTCCAATGCAAACGTTTCGTCGTTCAGCATCTCATCGAAAGCGTGATGCACCACCTCATCGAGCTGGTTGGCAAACTCCTCGCCGATCAACTGGTGTGCGATCAGGTTGGCGACCGTCATGTCCAAGGGGATCAGTGGCTGGCCGAAATGCTTGATGTAGAGGTCGTTCACCTCTTCGACGAACCGGTGCGCCAGGTAGGCTTCGTCGAGCAGGCTGTTGAGCCCGACATGCCCGGCCATGATCGTCGGAGGCTGGAGAAAGTATTGCTCGGCAATCTTCAGTACGGGTTTGATCTGCGACTCGATACCCGCCTCCTTGGCGACGTCATTGGCCGCATCCAGCAAGTCCGGCACTTCGTTGATGTAGGCAGCGACAAACCGCGCCAGGACGTCATTGGCATTCGCATCCGGCAGCTGGATGGCAGGGTGCAGCGTTGGTAACTGGGCCGTCAGCTGACGGCTCAACAGGCCGGTCTCGGCCTCGTGTTGTTGGGCTTTTTGGATCTGCTCGCGCAATGCGGCGGTGTTCATGACAACTCCAGTAAACAACAGGCAATGAAATAGGAATGACATAACTTAGCTGGCGCAAAAAAACTCCTAAGACCTATTTTTCATAACCGGCCCTTCCTTGATACGTCGCCGTTATATCGGTTTGCCATCATTCAGGTTCGCATCCTTCTCCATTCCTGGGCCCTAGCGCAAGCCCCGGCTGTTTCAAACGATTTACGCCGTCGCGTTGCGAGGTTGCAGGTGCTGTCTATACTCGGGTTGGAATGGAGTTAGCTGATGACACCCGATTGCATGTGCAGCAAGGCGCGGCGAGTCAATTAAGCAGTCTGAAGAGCCGATCCCTTGCCGCAGGCTTTACGCCTACGGGATAACAAGAACGATAAGGGGAACCCGCAATGACGCGACATCCACACGTATGGATGGGCCTCCTGTTGTGGTCGATTTTCAGCCAGGCACAAGCGGCCTGGACTGTGAATATGGCGCCTGGAGCGACACAGATCAGCAACGCAGTGTTTGACCTGCACATGACCATCTTCTGGATCTGTGTGGTCATCGGCATCATCGTCTTCGGCGCCATGTTCTGGTCGATGATGATGCACCGCCGCTCAACCGGCCAGAATGCCGCGCACTTCCACGAAAACACTCGCGTCGAAATCCTCTGGACCATCGTGCCCTTCCTGATCCTGGTGCTGATGGCGATTCCTGCCACCGCCACCCTGATCAAGATGTACGACTCCAGCGAGTCGGAGATCGACATCCAGGTCACCGGCTACCAGTGGAAGTGGCACTACAAGTACCTGGGCCAGGACGTCGAGTTCTTCAGCAACCTGGCGACCCCCGCCGAACAGATCAATAACCAGAGCGCCAAGGGCGAGCATTACCTGCTGGAGGTCGACAAGCCGCTGGTGCTGCCGGTCGATGCCAAGGTGCGTTTCCTGGTGACCTCGGCCGATGTGATCCACTCATGGTGGGTGCCGGCCTTCGCGGTCAAGCGCGACGCCATCCCGGGGTTCGTCAACGAAGCCTGGACCCGCGTCGACAAGCCCGGCATCTATCGCGGCCAATGCGCCGAGCTGTGTGGCAAGGACCATGGCTTCATGCCGATCGTGGTGGAGGTCAAGAGCAAGCCCGACTACGAGAAGTGGCTGGGCGAACGCAAGGCCGAAGCCGCGCAGCTCAAGGAGCTGACCAGCAAGGAATGGACGCGCGAAGAACTCGTCGAGCGTGGCGACAAGGTCTATCACACCACGTGCGTGGCCTGTCACCAGGCCGAAGGCCAAGGCCTGCCGCCCATGTTCCCGGCGCTCAAGGGCTCGAAAATCGCCACCGGACCGATCAAGGACCACTTGAACATCGTCTTCCACGGCAAGCCCGGCACCTCCATGGCCGCGTTCGGCAAACAATTGTCGGAAGTCGATATCGCCGCGGTCGTGACCTATGAACGCAACGCCTGGGGCAACAACAAGGGCGACATGGTGACGCCCAAAGAAGTGCTGGAACTCAAACAGGCGGAAAGCCAATGAGCCGGCCCGACGTTTGTTCTCGCAACCGGTCGGGGCGCGTTGCCCCGCGCCGTCCAGCCCATTGGTTCGAAGGAGAAAGGACATGAGTGCTGTGATCGATGACCACGGTCATGCCGACCACGCCCACGGCCCCGCCAAGGGCCTGATGCGCTGGGTGCTGACCACCAACCACAAGGACATCGGCACGCTGTACCTGTGGTTCGCCTTCTCGATGTTCCTGTTGGGCGGCTCGTTCGCCATGGTGATCCGCGCCGAGCTGTTCCAGCCCGGCCTGCAGATCGTCCAGCCGGAATTCTTCAACCAGATGACCACCATGCATGGCCTGGTGATGGTCTTCGGCGCGGTGATGCCGGCGTTCGTCGGCCTTGCCAACTGGATGGTCCCGCTGATGATCGGCGCGCCGGACATGGCCCTGCCGCGCATGAACAACTTCAGCTTCTGGCTGTTGCCGGCGGCGTTCCTGATGTTGGTCTCGACGCTGTTCACTCCGGGGGGCGGGCCGAACTTCGGATGGACCTTCTACGCGCCGCTGTCCACCACCTATGCGCCGGAAAGCGTGACGTTCTTCATCTTTGCCATCCACCTGATGGGCATCAGCTCGATCATGGGCGCGATCAACGTGGTCGCCACCATCCTCAACCTGCGCGCCCCCGGCATGACCCTGATGAAAATGCCGCTGTTCGTCTGGACCTGGCTGATCACCGCGTTCCTGCTGATCGCGGTGATGCCGGTACTGGCAGGCTGCGTGACGATGATGCTGATGGACATCCACTTCGGCACCAGCTTCTTCAGTGCCGCGGGCGGTGGTGACCCGGTGCTGTTCCAGCATGTGTTCTGGTTCTTCGGCCATCCCGAGGTGTACATCATGATCCTGCCGGCCTTCGGTGCCGTCAGCTCGATCATCCCGGCGTTCTCGCGCAAGCCGCTGTTCGGCTACACCTCGATGGTCTACGCCACGGCGGCGATTGCGTTCCTGTCGTTCATCGTCTGGGCGCACCACATGTTCGTGGTCGGCATCCCGCTGGTGGGCGAGCTGTTCTTCATGTACGCGACCCTGCTGATCGCCGTGCCCACCGGGGTGAAGGTGTTCAACTGGGCCAGCACCATGTGGCAGGGCTCGCTGACCTTCGAGACGCCGATGCTGTTCGCCGTGGCGTTCGTGATCCTGTTTTCCATCGGCGGTTTCTCCGGGCTGATGCTGGCCATCGCCCCGGCGGACTTCCAGTACCAGGACACCTACTTCGTGGTCGCGCACTTCCACTACGTGCTGGTGCCTGGCGCGATCTTCGGGATTTTCGCCTCGGCCTACTACTGGCTGCCGAAATGGACCGGCCACATGTACGACGAAACCCTCGGCAAGCTGCACTTCTGGCTCTCGTTCATCGGCATGAACCTGGCGTTCTTCCCGATGCACTTCGTGGGCCTGGCGGGCATGCCCCGGCGGATTCCCGACTACAACCTGCAGTTCGCCGACTTCAACATGGTCTCGTCCATCGGCGCGTTCATGTTCGGCACCACGCAGATCTTCTTCCTGTTCATCGTGATCAAGACCATCCGCGGCGGCGAGCCGGCACCGGCCAAGCCGTGGGATGGCGCCGAAGGGCTGGAGTGGAGCGTGCCGTCGCCAGCGCCGTATCACACGTTTACTACGCCGCCGGAAGTGAAATAGATGACACACGGAACCCATGTCGGAGCGGTAGGGGCTCAAAACCATGGCTGATTCGATTTCGCTGAAGAAACTGGTCACCCGCCTGCTGCTGGTGGTGGTGGCCATGTTCATCTTCGGGTTTGCCCTGGTGCCGATCTACGACGTGATGTGCAAGGCGTTCGGCATCAACGGCAAGACCGGCGGGCAGTACGAAGGCGAGCAGGTCGTCGATGAATCCCGGCAGGTGCGCGTGCAGTTCCTGTCGACCAATTCGGTGGACATGGTCTGGGACTTCTTTCCCAAGGGCGATGAGCTGGTGGTCAAGCCCGGGGCAGTCAACGAGATGGTGTTCGTCGCCCACAACCCCACCGACCGGCCGATGAGCGCCCAGGCGGTGCCGAGCATTTCGCCGAGCAACGCGGCGGCGTATTTCCACAAGACCGAATGTTTTTGTTTTACCCAGCAAGTGCTGCAACCCGGCGAACGCATCGAAATGCCCATGCGCTTCATCGTCGACCGGGACATGCCCAAGGAAGTGAAGCACCTGACGCTGTCCTACACGCTGTTCGATATCACCGCTCGTCATCCACCGGTGGCTGTAAACACTGACCGATAGCGTGCCCGATAAGGAGAACAATAAATGGCAACTCATGAGCACTACTACGTTCCGGCCCAGAGCAAATGGCCGATCATCGCCACGGTCGGGATGTTCGTCACGGTGTACGGCCTGGCGACCTGGTTCAACGACCTGAAGGCGGCGCGCCCGGAATCCCATGGCCCGCTGATCTTTTTCATTGGCGGCCTGCTGGTGGCCTACATGCTGTTCGGCTGGTTCGGCGCGGTCATCAAGGAAAGCCGCGCCGGGCTGTACAGCGCCCAGCTCGACCGCTCGTTCCGCTGGGGCATGAGCTGGTTCATCTTTTCCGAAGTGATGTTCTTCGTGGCGTTCTTCGGCGCGTTGTTTTATGTGCGGGTGGTGTCGGCGCCAGGGCTGGCCGGTGAAGGCAGCAAGGGCTTATCGGAGATGCTGTGGCCGAACTTCGAATACGTCTGGCCGTTGTTGAACAACCCCGATCCCAAGCTATTCCCACCGCCCAAGGACGTGATCAGCCCGTGGGGCTTGCCGCTGCTCAACACCATCCTGCTGGTCAGCTCCAGCGTCACCGTGACCATCGCCCACCATGCCCTGAAAAAAGGCCATCGCGGCGCACTGAAGGTATGGCTGGCGATCACCGTGCTGCTGGGTTGCGCCTTCCTGGGCTTCCAGGCCGAGGAATACATCCACGCCTATAAAGAGCTGGGCCTGACGTTGGGCTCGGGGATCTACGGCGCGACGTTCTTCATGCTCACCGGTTTTCACGGCGCCCACGTCACCATCGGCACGATCATCTTGTTCGTGATGCTGATGCGCGTCATGCGCGGGCATTTCGACAACGAGCACCAGTTCGGCTTCGAGGCAGCGAGCTGGTATTGGCACTTCGTCGATGTGGTGTGGATCGGCTTGTTCTTCTTCGTCTACATCCTCTGAGGCAGCCGCTACCAGGGCGGCTCTTTACCAAGGAGCATGCGACACCAACTGGCCGCTGAAAAAGCCCCAGGCGATCAAGCCGACGGTGACAGCGGCCAAGGCCACGCGAATCGCCAGGGCGATGACCAGGCGATTGGAACTGCTGTCGTCCTTGACCAGAAAAAACAGGCCGCTGAACAGGCTGGCAATCGTGGCGATCAGCATCAGGGCGATGGCTGCTTTGAGCATTAGGGACACTCCGGGGGGACGCGATGCACGTGAGTATAGCTATCCCGTTCGACAGCTTTCGGGCGACGCCATGAAAGGCTTCCGGCCGGGCCTCGTGCCGTCATTGGTGGTAGCCGTGCTGGTGCCGGTGATGGTGTGCCTGGGGTTCTGGCAATTGAGCCGGGGCGAACAGAAGCGTGTGCTCATGGACACTTACGCCGAGCGCCGCGTGGCCAAGCCGATGGACAGCGTGGAGCTTTCGCAAACGGCGGATCCAGCCTTTCGACCGGTCAGCCTGCGTGGGCAATTCGACGCCGAGCACAGCCTTCTCCTGGACAACCGCCAGCACGATGGCAAGGTGGGCGTCGAGCTGCTGCAACCGTTTCTCGACCACGCCAGCGGACTGTGGCTGCTGGTCAATCGCGGCTGGCTGCCGTGGCCTGATCGCCGCACCCCGCCAGTTTTCAGCACGCCGGAACAGCCGGTCGACCTGCAAGCCTGGGTCTACGTCGCACCCGGCGCCACGTTCCAACTTCACGCCGACCCGGCAAGCGCGCCGTGGCCACGGCTGGTCACCGCCATCGAGCCGCAGAAACTCTGGGCCGAACTGGACCGTGGTGGCTTCGCCTACGAATTACGCCAACAAAGCGGCCCCGGCGCATACCGGACCGATTGGCCGGTGGTGGCCATGGGGCCGGAAAAACACATCGGCTATGCCGTGCAGTGGTTCGCCATGGCGGCGGCGCTGTTCGGCCTTTTTCTCTATCTCGGATGGCACAACGCAGGGAGACACCATGGGAAGCACCATGAATCCAACCAACACGTCTGACGCGCCCGATGCCCGCAGCCGTCGCAAGGGGCGCGTGCAATTGCTGTTGATCGTGCTGGGCGTGATCGGCCCGATGATCCTCGCCACCGGCATGTACAAATTCCAGTTCTGGGTCCCGGACAGCCGCAGCTACCACGGCGAGTTGATCGGCAACGGCCAGTCCCGCGCCGACATCGGCGTGCAGGCCGACGAGCAGCGCTGGCAGATCCTGGTCACCGCGCCTCAAGAATGCTCGGTGGACTGCCGCCAGTTGGTCTATCTGGCCCGGCAGGTGCAGATCGGCCTGGGTCGCGATGCCGGCCGCGCCAGCCATGCCCTGGCCATCGCGCAGCCGCTGGACGGCGAGTACGACGCCCAATTGCAGCGCGAATACCCGCAGTTGCAACGCTACCCGCTGGACCTGCCGGCCTATCAAAAAGGCGCCCAGGGCTCCGGCGGCGCCCAGCTGTGGATCATCGACCCCCACAGCAACCTGGTGCTGCGCTACGACGCCAGGGTCAAGGGTAAGGACTTGCTCAACGACCTGCGCCACCTGCTGAAACTGTCGAACATCGGATGAGGGCATCGACATGGCCAAGCCTGGATTTCGCCTCGCGCTGTTTGCCACGCTGCTGGCATTGATTGTCGTACTGTTGGGCGCCTACACCCGCCTGACTCACGCCGGCCTCGGTTGCCCGGACTGGCCCGGTTGCTACGGTTTCATCAGCGTGCCCAAGGGCGAAGCCCAACTGGCCCATGCCGAGTTGCATTTCCCCGACGCCCCGGTGGAGGCTCATAAAGGCTGGAACGAAATGGTCCATCGCTATTTCGCCGGTGCCTTGGCGCTGATGATTGCCGCGCTGGCCGCCCGGGCCTGGACGAACCGTCGCCACCCCGGCCTGCCGTTGAAACTGCCGCTGTTCCTGCTCGCCGTGGTCTTCGCCCAGGCAGCGTTCGGCATGTGGACCGTGACGCTCAAGCTGTGGCCGCAGGTGGTCACCGGCCATTTGCTCGGTGGGTTCGCGACGTTGAGCCTGCTGTTCCTGCTGACGCTGAGATTGTCTGGCGTCTTACCCGCGCTGACCGTGCCCAAGCGCCTGCAACACTGGGCCACGGCTGGGCTGCTGCTGGTGATCGGCCAGATCGCGTTGGGCGGCTGGGTCAGTTCCAACTATGCCGCAGTGGCCTGCATCGATTTCCCTACCTGCCACGGCGAATGGATGCCGCCCGCCGATTTCGCCAATGGCTTTCACCTGACCCAGCACATCGGCCCGAACTACCTGGGTGGACAACTGGACAGCGATGCTCGTACCGCCATCCATGTCACCCACCGCATCGGCGCGTTGCTGGTGACCGTGGTGCTGTTGGGGTTGGCCTGGCAATTGAAGCGGGTGGGCATGACCCGACTGGCGGGGCTGGTCCTCGCCGCCCTGGCCGCGCAAATTACCTTAGGTATCAGCAACGTCGTGTTTCATCTGCCGCTGCCGGTGGCCGTGGCCCATAACGCCGGGGGCGCCGCGCTGCTGCTGACCCTGGTGCTGGTCAATTATCACGCCCGGACCAGCCTGGTCCGGGTACGGCACCACGTCCCGCTGCGCTGGCGCTTCAATTCGCCTAAACACGGCGTCGCCCCCATCACGATTAAAGGAGAGATGCCATGGCAACCTTGACCGGTGAACGCCACAGCCAGGCGATCTGGCGCGATTACCTGGAGCTGACCAAGCCGAAAGTGGTGGTGCTGATGCTGATCACCTCGCTGGTCGGCATGTTTCTCGCCACCCGTGCTGGCGTGCCATGGACGGTCCTGGTGTTCGGCAACCTGGGGATCGCTTTGTGCGCTGGCGGCGCGGCGGCGGTCAACCATGTGGTGGACCGACGCATCGACGCGGTCATGGCCCGCACCCACAAACGGCCTCTGGCGGAGGGCCGGGTCTCGCCGGCCGCCGCACTGACCTTCGCCCTGGCGCTGGCGGTGGCCGGCCAAGCGATGCTGCTGGTCTTTACCAATCCGTTGACCGCATGGCTGACCCTGGCCTCACTGCTCGGTTACGCCGTCATCTACACCGGCTTCCTCAAGCGCGCCACACCCCAGAACATCGTCATCGGCGGCCTCGCCGGCGCCGCACCGCCACTGCTGGGCTGGGTCGCGGCCACCGGGCATGTCAGCGCCGAACCGTTGCTGCTGGTGCTGATCATCTTCGCCTGGACGCCGCCACACTTCTGGGCCCTGGCGATCCACCGCAAAGAGGAATACGCCAAGGCCGACATCCCGATGCTGCCGGTGACCCACGGCGAGCACTACACCAAGATCCACATCTTGCTGTACACCTTGGTGCTGCTGGCGGTGAGCCTGATGCCATTCGTGATCCAGATGAGTGGCTTGATCTATCTGGTTTGCGCACTGGTGCTGGGTGCCCGGTTCCTGCAATGGGCCGTGGTGTTGTACCGTGGCAGCCGGACGCACGCGGCGATCAATACATTCAAGTACTCTATCTGGTACTTGTTCCTGCTGTTCATCGCCCTGCTCGTAGACCACTACTTACTGTTGAGCCTATGACTCGAACCCAGAAAACCGTCTTCATCCTCGCGGCCGTGATCGCAGTGATCCTCGGCCTGACCATCAACAAGGTGCTGTCCAGCAAAGGCCAGGGCGACCCGACTGCATTGATCGATGCCGGCATCATCCTGCTGCCCCAGAGCCGCAACCTGCCGGACGTGAAAATGACCGACCAGGACGGCCAGCCCGTTGCGATGGACGGATTGAAAGACAAATGGAGCCTGCTGTTCTTCGGCTACACCTTCTGCCCCGACATTTGCCCGACCACCCTGGCCCAACTGCGCCAGATCAAGAGCGAACTGCCGCCCGAGGCTGTGGATAAGTTGCAGATCGTGCTGGTGAGCGTCGACCCGAACCGCGACACGCCCAAGCAACTCAAGCAGTACTTGGGCTACTTCGATCCGCAATTCAAAGGCCTCACCGCTTCATCGGTGGAAGACCTGCAGAAACTCGCCAACGCAGTGAGCATCCCGTTCATCCCGGCGGACACCAGCAAACCCAACTACACGGTTGATCACAGCGGCAACCTCGCCGTCATTGGCCCGGACGGCAAGCAACGCGGGTTTATTCGTGCGCCGTTGAATAACCAGAAACTGGTGGCGCAGTTGCCGGAGATGCTCAAGCGTAAATGAGGCCAAGGCGAGGGAGCTTGCTCTCTAATAATGCACTCCCTCGCCACAAAAGCGCCGACACGTCAGTCACTCATCAGGATCCGAAACAGCTTACTCGGCCGAAGCGATGGATGCTTTGCTACCCGAGCGGATGAGCTCTTTGGAAAAGCACAGGCCGATTTCAAGCATGATGGTTCGGCATGTCCGAGTTGATGAATCCTCAGCGGGCCGTGCCCTGCGCTATGCAATATGAATTGACGAACGTTGCAGTGTGCTGCAAAGCCAGGCGTATATCCGGTTTGGCGATTCCCTGCCTGTGGGCGAATTGCTCGACCGCCGCTGTATCAAAACGGGTGGTCTGAATAAAGTCCAAGGCTTCGGCTTTTGTATTCAAGAAGCGCGCGACGGGAGGAATGCTCAGTAGCCACTTCAACAATCGCAGCGAAATGTGATGCTTGGGCGACTTTATGCCAAGCGGTTCGGCGACCTCTGCGAGGAGTTCTCGCAAGTTGGGACTTTGGTCATCAAGCGCCAGCAGTTCCTGACCCACCATGGCTGGATCAAACGCACAAACCGCCACCAGTTCAACCAGGTAATCCACGGTAACGAGAGGTAGCCAGTGCTCGGCGGTACCGGGCACAGCTGTCAGCTTTCCCTGTACCAGATTGCGTATCAGCGCCACCAGAGGCTGGCCGTCAAGGATATGCCCCGTGCGGCTGTGGCCACAAACCGTCGCGGGATGGACAACGGTGATCTCCCCGCCCAAGGTGGACATGACCTCCAGGGTCGCAAAATGCGCCTCCAGCTTGCTTCCCTCGTAACCCCCGACACGCCGGTAGACGGCAGGCCAATCGGTCAGCTGCGGATAACAAGGATCGATCCCGATGCGTTGCAGATGTTCATGGTTTTTCAGCATGTAGCCGCCGATCATCACCAAGCGGCTTTTTTGCCCGGCCGCCAACAGCGCCACGCGCTTTGCCCCTTCAACATTCACCGCACGAGAGTGCTCCACCGAAAGCCCCCAAGCGAAGTGAGCGCCCAAGTGGAATATGACGCTGGCGTGCCGCAGCACTTCTCGGTCAGCAAGACTCAGCCCGAGGTTGTCCCGTTCCAGGTCGCCCGCCACGGCAAATACCTGGGTTGCGTTCCCTCCCAAACTGTCGACTTGCTCGCGCAGTGCTGCCAGTCGCTCCGGGCGACGCATCAACACCCGAACGGTGTGACCTTTCGCACTCAGGTGCGCCACCAAATGCTGGCCGATGAAGCCGGTCCCCCCTGTGACAAAGCACTCCACGCCCATTTCCCTGCTCCTGGTTAAGGTGAGAAATCGAGCGTAATCTATCGACCCAACTCTACAGTCAAGCGGTGTTTTTCATGAGAATCGGCGAACTCGAGGCCCGCAGCGGCGCCAGCCGTCATACGCTGCGTTATTACGAGCAGATCGGCCTGATCTCACCGCTGCGGCGGACGAATAACTACCGCGTCTACACAGCGCAAACGCTGCAGGACTTGGACTTTATCCAGCGCGCGCAAAGCATGGGGTTTTCCCTGGGGGAAATAGGTCAGATTCTGGATGCGCAGCGCAACGAGCTGATCGACTGTGCTGACGGCGCCAAGTTGATTGAAAAGAAAATGGCGGAAATCAAAGAGAAGATCGCCAATTTGAAAAGCATCTATCGATATCTCGATGAAGAGCGCGCAAACCTCGAAGCCAGCGCTGCCAGGCAACTTGAGCTTCAGCAACTGAACAACGCTTCCCACTGAAACTGCAGCCTGCCCTGCCCCTCGCCACACAAGCTTCTGTGCGTCAGCTCGCGCATAGCTGCCATTCCAGTATTTTTTCCGTCGGTAGCTCTTTCCCCTCCCCCCTCTTCTTGGGCTGCTAAGCTTGGGAAACGGCTATAGCAGTGCCGTCTTTTGGACCTCTACTGTGGCCGTGCTCGGAATCCTATCCCATGAAAACATTATATTTACCGCTCCTGCTGTGCTGCCTTTCCGGTGGTGCTTTGGCTGAGACTGTCACTTTCGCAACATGGAATTTGGCGTGGCAGCGGTCAGAGCCTCTTAGCCAAAACCAATTCGATGAGTGCAGGAAAATCAAGGCCGCGGAACGAGAGAAACTTGAAGAAACGCACCCCTACCGATGGGAATGCAAGTCTCCTGAACAGATAAGCGACCTGCAGGCAGTAGCGCAAAAGCTGAACGCTGACGTGATTGCTGTTCAGGAAGTCGAAAGTCCAGAAGCCCTTCAGCAAATCTGGCCGAAGGATGAATACGATTTCTACGTGAACATGCAGAGCCCTTGGATACAGCGCACTGGGTTTGTTGTCCGAAAATCCAGCGGGCTTAACGTCGGAACGCTCGGTGATGTCCATTCACTTGGAGATGCCTTCAAGAATCATGCTCGACATGGAGCCGAATTGCCCGTGACGATCAACGGCACGACCATCAAGCTGCTATCGATACACCTCAAGAGCGGTTGCTTTGATCATGCGTTGAACAGCGGATACGCCACCAAGCGCGACAAAGCTAACGGTGTCATAACGTGCGAGGTGCTTAGCAAACAAACACCTGCACTTGAAGCATGGCTCGATAACGCAATCCGATCGGGCTCTTCTGCAATCGTCATTGGCGATTTCAATCGTAGATTTGACGCCCCGATTGAACGTGAAACGGATCCCAAGGTGAGTCTCTATGCGGAGCTTTCGGATGGCGAGCCGTCGGCTGCCAATTTGTTTCGCCCAACCGAAGATTTCCAGGCGCTACCCGAATGCCGGGGCGGAGGCTCCAAATGGCTGATTGACCACGCATTAATGACCAGTGAATTAAGAAAGCACTATGTAGAAGACTCGTTATCAGAGTTTCCTGTGCCTCTGAAAGGCTCCGACCATTGCCCCGTTTCGTTCAAAATGCAGTTCTAATTCCAGCCCTGCGGGGATATTTCCCAACGCAGGGTTGGTTTCAGGTCCACACGAACACTCAGAAATCAACAGTCCCCGAAAACTTCACCAAGCGCGGATCCCCCTGCGACAGGTAGCCGCCGTTTGCCGAGGCCCAGTAGTTTTTGTCGGTAATGTTTTCCACGTTGACGCGCAACGTCAGGTCTTTCTCCACGAATTTCATCTTATAACGTGCGCCCGCGTCGAAACGGTTCCACGTCGGCAAGCTCAAGTTGTTAGCCTGATCCGCGTACTGCCCGCCCGTGCGCAACATCCTGGCGCTGAGCGCGGCGCCTTCGATGCCCGGGACATCCCAATCCACGCTGGCATTGAGCTGGAACGTCGGCACGCCAATGGCGTGATTGCCATCGTTGAGGCCGCCAGCGGTTTTTTTGAGTTCGGACGTCATGCGGGTGCCGCCGGCCATCAACCGGAGGCCTTCGATGGGCTCGCCGAAGACGCTGATCTCCAAGCCCTTGTTGACCTGCTCACCGTCACGCACATAAAGCCGCTGCACGTTGTCGACGTAACCATCGGACGGTTTCTCGATGCGGAACACACCCACGTTGGCACCGAAGGTCTGCATGTCCAGCTTGATGCCCGCTTCCAACTGTTTTGTGCGGCCAGGGGGAAAGGCTTCGCCCAGGTTGGTGATGCCTGTGCCAGACGCCACCGGCCCTTTTGCAAGGCCTTCGATTCGGTTGGCGTAGAGCGACACGCTCTCCACGGGCTTGTAGACGATGCCATAGACCGGCGTGGTAACGGCTTCATCGTAGAGCGTGCTGCGGCTGCCATCGTTTGCTGGGTTGGGGAAACCGTTGGAAGTGGTGCCGTCGTACCGGTAGTTTTCAACACGCAACTGCTGACGACGGACACCATAAGTAACCAGCAACTTGTCATCGAACAAGCCCAACGTGTCGGAGATCGCCAGACTGCGGTTGCGGGTTTTGCCGGTTACCCCGGGATCACCCATTTCACCGCCAGTGCTGGACACCACGGTCGGCTTGGGAAGCTTCGGGGTGTCGTAAATATTGCTGTTGCCGGTCACGGAACGATAGAACGTGTAGGCGTTTTCCTGCTCGGTCCAGATCGTTGAGCCGCCGATCGCAACCTGGTGGGAAACAGGGCCCGTGTTGAAGCGCCCGTTCAACCCGCCACTGAACGATGTGTTGTCTTCATTGTGAGGAATTTCCGAGCCGCCGATCGTCGCTACGCCGTTATTGCCGACCAGTGTCGGTGTGGCGTACACCCCGGTTTCCCGGGTGTGTTTTACACCGCCAGCCAGGTAGGCGGTCCAGTTTTCATTCAGCTCCCAATCGCCACGGACCATGCCGAAGGTGTCTTCGGTTTCGGAGTAAGTCCAGTCCTGTCCATAATTGTGGCTCGCGTGCGGAGCCGTGGGGATGCGGGTGGCGCTGCCGATATTCACCGAGTTACGCAGTCCATTGACACGCTGTTTCTGGTAGCCGAAATCGGTGGAAATGCGGAAGTCGTCACCTCGATAGTCCAAGCCCGCCACGAACAACTTGGTGCGCTGATCCTGGTTGTCGATCGCTGTTTCACCTTCGCGCTGGCTCAGGTTCAGCCTGGCACCAAACCGATTGTCCTCGCCGAATCGCTGCCCGATATCCAAATGCTCGCCAATGCGGCCATCGGTGCTGATGTCCTGGGTATAGCGACGCGTCGGGACGTCCTCCGCGCGTTTGGGCTGCAAGTTGACGCCGCCGCCAAGGCCCGAGCCCGTCGGGCTGACACCGTTGATAAACGCGTTGGGCCCCTTGAACACCTCGACACGCTCGATCGCATCCGTCGACAGGATTTGACGCGGTAAGACGCCATACAGCCCGTTGTAGGAAATATCGTCGCTGTTAAGCGGCAGGCCGCGAATCACGAACACTTGGGACTGGTTACCAAACCCATAGGATTGACGCACCGACGGATCGTTGAGCAACACATCGCCCACGTCTTCCGCTTGTTGATCCTCAATCAGCTGCGAGGTGTAACTGGTCATCACGAACGGGACATCCATGTTGTCCTGATTGCCCAGCACCCCCATCTGGCCTCCCCTCGCCACCTGACCACCCGCATAGGGCGTTGGTAGCGTGTTGGAGTTGGGTTTGACCGCGCCGGCAGTAACGTCGGTCACGCCCAATTCAATAGGCTCTGCCGCCTGGGTAAGAAAGCTGACTGAGCAGCATGCAGCAAGCAATGTAAGGCGAGATGGAAGAAGCATGGAATGAGTACCTGCGGGGAAACGGGAAGCCAATTAGGTGAATGCTAATGATTCGCAGATGGATTATCCATACTAATGGCTCGTTGCCATACAAGATTTGGCAAGCGGTTTAGTTTTGCGCAACGAAAAACCCGGCCTCCTGCGCCGGGTTTTTGTTCTTCTTGAAGAAAAGCGGATGAGGCTTTTAGTCGCCCCGCTTCACCTGATCAGCCCTTGGAGCTGGCCTGCGCCGCTTCAATGATCAGCTCTGCAACTTTCTGCGGGTTGGACGTCATCACCACATGGGAGGCCCCTGGGACGGTGACAGTTTTTTTCGAGCCCGCGCGTTCGGCCATGAACTTCAGGGCCGCCTCGGGGATGTTCTTGTCCGCCGAGCCGTAGATGAACCAGGACGGCAGTTTTTTCCAGGCCGGTTCGCCAGACGCTTCCTTCAATGCCGCCTCGCTGATGGGGCGTTGTGTGGCGGCCATCAGGGCGGAGTCCGCCGCAGGCACGTCGGCGGCAAACTGTTGGCCGAACTTGTCCTGCTGGATGTAGAGGTCCTTATTGCCATCGTCCAACTGCACCGGGGCCGCCAAGGTCGGCCCAAGGGTCCCGCCAGGGTAGCGACCGGACAGTTCGATGGCGGTTTCGCCTTTGTCCGGCGCGAAGGCTGCGACGTAGACAAGTCCCTTGACCTTGGGGTTGTCGTGCACGGCGTTAGTGATCACGGCGCCGCCGTAGGAGTGCCCCACCAGGATCACCGGGCCGGCGGTTTGCTCGACAATGTCCGAGACGTAATCGGCGTCCTGCTTCACGCCGCGCAGCGGGTTGGCCGCGGCAACGACCGGGTAACCCTGGCTCAGCAACTGGGCGGCAACGCCATTCCAACTGGACGACTCGGCGAATGCGCCATGCACCAGCACGATGGTCGGCTTGGTGGCGTCGGGTTGCGCGGCGGTTGCGCTATTAACGGAAGTCAGTGCCAGCGCAGCGGTGATGGTGACGGCCAAGAGCGATTTGAGATTGAGCATGATCATTCCTTTTGATTTATTGGAGGGTGCGATGGGCCTACTTAGCCAGGAAATCCAACAAATCCTGGTTGAGGCGGTCCTTGTGGGTGTCGGTCAGGCCGTGCGGCGCGCCCGGATAAACGATCAACTCGGCGTCCTGCACCAGCTCGGCGGCGGCATGGGCGGAGGCGTCAATCGGGACGATCTGGTCGTCGTCGCCATGCACGATCAGTGTCGGTACGTCGAACTTGGCCAAGTCGGCACGGAAGTCCGTCGCCGAGAACGCGGCGATGCAGTCATAGGTGTTTTTATGACCCGCCTGCATGCCCTGCACCCAGAACGAATCGATCAGCCCTTGGGAGACGTTCGCCCCGTCGCGGTTGAAGCCGAAGAACGGGCCGGACGCGATGTCGCGATACAGCTGCGAGCGGTTGTCCAGCGAGGCCTTGCGCAGGCCGTCGAACACCTCGATCGGCAGGCCGCGTGGGTAGTCTTCGGTCTGGAGCATCATCGGCGGAACGGCGCTGATCAGTGCAGCCTTCTTCACCCGATCGGTGCCGTGGCGGCCGATGTAGCGGGTGATTTCGCCGCCACCGGTCGAGAAACCCACCAGGGTGACGTCGTTAAGATCCAGGATGTTGATCACAGTGGCCAAGTCATCGGCATAGTGATCCATGTCGTTGCCTTCCCACGGCTGGCTGGAACGGCCATGGCCGCGGCGGTCGTGGGCGATCACCCGATAGCCTTGCTCAGCCAGGAACAGCATCTGTGATTCCCAGCTATCCGAATTCAGCGGCCAGCCATGACTGAAGGTGACAACTGGCCCATCTTTCGGACCCCAGTCCTTGTAATAGAGCTGTACGCCGTCCGGGGTGGTGATGTAGCTGCCGGCCTGGGCTGGGTTGGCGGCTTGAGCGCGGGAGGACTGGGTATTCATGGCAAGATCTCCTTAGGTCATGGCTCGCCATTCGGGGGATCCGATGGCGAGTTGATGGGGAGCATTCTTGCAAGGGCATGTGTACCGGAAATGTTCGACACCCGGCCGTTATACGTTCTTTTGAGTACGTAGATGCGCTGGATACAGTGGCTTACAAATGCATGCCACTGTTCCTGACCTGCAGACAGCGCGGCCTACTGATCGACGCCGAAGTCGAGGGTCACGCAAAGCCCGCCGCCGTCGCGGTTGCGCAGGCTCAGCGTTCCACCAATCGCGACGGTCAACTGCTGAGCGATGGCAAGGCCCAGGCCGGTGCCGCCAGAGCTGCGGTTGCGTGAGCTTTCCACCCGATAGAACGGCTTGACCACCTCGGCCAGGATCTCCTCAGGAATGCCTGGCCCTCGGTCAAGCACGCTGATGGATACGCCGGTGCTCGCATTGCCGCCGATTTCCACCTCGGCGGTGCCGGCGTACTTCAGCGCGTTATCCACCAGATTCACCAGAATCCGCCGCAGCGCATGGGGCCTTGTTTCGATGATCGCGCCGTTCTGGCCGCGCAAACTCACCTCGCGACCGGTGTCCTGGTAATCGCACACCAGGCTGTCGAGAAAAGAATCCAGGCTGATGCGGCAACTGGTCTCCGTCGCGCCATGGACACTGCGCGCATAAGCGACGCCCTCGCGCACCAGGTGCTCGATTTCATTCAGGTCGTTGCCCAGCTTGTCTTTCTCTATCGAGTCGTCCATGAACTCGGCGCGCAGCTTCATGCGGGTGATGGGCGTCTGCAAGTCATGGGAAATCGCCGCCAACAACTGCATACGCTCTTTCAGGTAAGCGGCAATGCGCGCCTGCATGCTGTTGAAGGCGCGGGCGGCATAGGCCACTTCCCGTGGACCGGTTTCATCCAACGGCACGGGATGGGCGTTCGGGTCGAGGTTTTCCACCGCCTCGGCCAGGCGACTGAGGGGGCGTATGGCGATGCGCACGGCCAGCCAGGTGCAGCCGATCATCAGCAGCAACTGACCGAACAGGACAAAGGGCAGCCAGGGCGACAACGGCTTGACCGAGGGACGCACATCGATGGTCACCGGGCTGCCGTCAGCCAGGCGCACCTGGGCTTGGAAATGCTGGCGTGGGCCTGGGATTTCGACAATGGTCAGGTCATAGTTGCGGCCCAGCGCGACTTGCAGGGATTGCGCCGCCGTCGCAGCGAGATCGTTCGACGTGAGTGGAATGCCGGGATCATGTTCGCGCAGCAAATAATCATAGTTGCGACGCTGCAGGCGCTTGGTCCATGCCAGGCGCTCGTCGGCAGGCAGACGGTCGAGAATGGCGATGGACGTCGCCGTGTCGTGCTCGAAGTTGCCCAACATCGCCGTCTTGGTGCTTTGGTAGCGCTCGTAGTACTGGGCGGCGAACGTCAGGGCCTGGGCGAGTATCAGACCGACGAGGAACACCAACCACAGCCTCGACGCCAGCGTACGGGGCCATTGCAACGCGAGCTTCATGCCTGCTCCTCAAGCATTTCCACCGCAAAGGTAAAGACGTAGCCTTCATTGCGCACCGTCTTCAAGTAAAGCGGTTCGCGGGCGTCATCCAGCAAACGCTGGCGCACGCGGCTGACCAGCAGATCAATGGAACGGTCGAAGATGTCGGCATCACGGCCCTGCGTCAGGTTGAGCAACTGGTCGCGGCTCAGCACCCGCTGAGGATGATCGAGAAACACCCGCAGCAGCCGGTACTCGGCGCCGCTCAGCGAGACCAGCGTGTCGTCTTCATCGAGCAGATGGCGGGCGGTGGTGTCGAGGCGCCAGCGGCCGAACTTGAGCATGCGGCCGCTTTCACTGACGACAAAGTTCGGCGGCAGCATGCGCGTGCGCCGCAGCACCGCGTTGATGCGCGCCAGCAGCTCCCGGGCCGCGAAGGGCTTGGCCAGATAATCATCGGCGCCCATCTCCAGGCCAATGATGCGGTCGGTCTCGTCGCTGCGAGCCGTCAGCATCAGCACCGGTGTCGCCTTGTGCTTGCCGGCGCGCAGCTCGCGGCACAACAGCAGCCCGTCATCCCCCGGCATCATGATGTCGAGCACGATCAGATCCACCTGATTGGCTTCGAGAAAGGCCCGCATCTGACGACCATCGGCGACCACGGTGGTGCGCAGGCCATTCTTCACCAGGTAATTGCCGACCAGCTCCCTGATTTCACGATCATCATCCACGATCAAAACGTGATCGACATGTTCCATGCCCAGCTCTCCGAAATGCGCGCATCAGTTGCGCAGTGTGAGGATGCTCGGTTGCCAGTTGGCAGCGCACCGTCGTTCAGCTTATCCGGCCCTGAATCAAGCCAGCGCCAAGCAAAAACAGTGGCGATTGTATCGCTCTGTATCGCAATTCACCTCTGATACGTACGTATCCAACCACGGCATTTTTCGACACAGCCGAGATACCTCGCGGGCCTTTAATGAGCGCCATCCAACTCATTGAAGGGAAACGACCATGAACCTTAAAACCATCGCTACCGCTTGCCTGATCACTGCCCTGAGCGCAGCCGCATTACCCGCCTTGGCCCAAGACAAAGCAGCCAGCGAAAGCTATTCCTACGGCACGCAGCTGGACATCGACAAAGTGATCTCGCTGACTGAAGACAGTGGCCAGACCTGCGGGTTGGTGAATGCGCAGATTACCTACGTTGATTCGATGGGTGAGCGGAAAGCCCTGACGTATCTCAAGCACGCGGCCAGTTGCAACAATGAAGGGAGCTGAGGGGTGGTGGCGTGGGCGTTTGCAAAACGCCCTCTCAGCCAACCTCCTCAAACCGCCGTCGCTTCGAGAACAACCCCATCCCTATCGGCACGGCAAAAACCGACAGCAACCCCAGATCAAACCCCAACATGCGGGTCTGACCTGCCACAAAGCAGCCAACCACACCCGCAGCCACCAACGCGACGCCTAACCACTTGCGTAGCAGATAGGGTCTGAGGAATCGATCGAGCAAAAAGGACACCACCAAGGCAATGACCAATTGAGTAATTTCGGACATATACGTCTCCAGTCAGGTCTTGATGATCAATGTCGAGAGGGTGCGTTGCGGGCCGATGCCGCCGTTGACCTGCGCCGCTATGCTGACTAGTACGTCGCCCGCATGGTAGGTGGGTAAAATTTGATTGGTATATGTGCGCACACCGACCCTACAAATGCAGCTCGCGCAAACGTCCACGTTCGCTGTCGGTGAGGGTGATCTGCGAGACGTTGAAGACGATCCCGTGATTGCCCATGTATTGGAAAGTCCCTTCGAACTTCATCGCCCGTATCCTTTTGGGGTAAAGGTGGCAATTTTCCGCAACGGGTGGACTGGATTTCAATTCATTTCGTGCTGCTGAACTGAGCAAAATAACCCACCTGCATGCCAAAACGCTCATCTCCTACAGCCCCCGCCTACAACGTCCATCAAGCCACGCATCCTTGCGCCTTTGCCTACAACTACGCCAGAATCCGCCCGCTTGTGCGCCTTGTCCCGGGGTTCTATTGTCTTCCTGCCACTGCCCATCAGTGGTCGGGTTTAGTAGCCCGAGGTAATCGAAGTTGTACAAGCGCGTCTCAAACAGGGCCCTACCCTGTTTCTGATGGTGGCTGTATGCAGGGCGCTTAGGCGCGCCGGCTTCTTCGGTTCCCCGGTCTACTAACCTGCGTACAGCTGCCACCCCATTGTTTAGTAGCTTCGGGTTGTCGGCATCACATCTGGAACCGAAGCTTATGTACAAAATAACCCCGAATCCGCCAGAAGCAGATTCCACTTCCAAATCCGCAAAATCCAAAGCCAAGCAGCAAGACGAAACCACCAAACGGGTGATCGATCACTACTTGCTACCGAAACCGGACAAATCCAAAGACGAGCCCAAACCAGGCCAGCTATTCACCGTCGTGAAAGGCCTCGATAACGAATGTTTGCTTGCCAACCTCACTGAGACGTTGGCTTCGGCTGATGCGATGGTGAGTGATTTGGCGTTTGATTTGGAGGGATCGAGACGTCATGTGGCGCAGGGGATTCAGCAGTTGATTGAGCTGAGTTCGTTGTTGGCGAATCGGGTGTTGGATAACGTGGAGCCGGGGCAATAATATTTATTCCCCCAACGAAAAAACCCGACGTACTGCGTCGGGTTTTGGTTTTTATCCGCAGATGCGAACGGTGAATACTTTGATGGTAAATGGGAAACGTCAACTACGCTGCTAGCAGCTGCCTCGTTAGTTAGGCGCTGCGGCGTCCGTCCAATAGGCCCCGGTTACTTCAGACTTTGGGCATCTATCGCAGCACCGGAGGATTGATGAGTTGCTTACCTGATCATGGCAGAGTCACCTGCTCGCGCTGCCATAGTGATACCGCGCCACAATTCGATGTATCCAAGCGTACGGAGGGAGATTGGCGAATAACGGCTAACCCTTTGTCCTGGGGCAGCACTAAGCCCGAAGTCGTAGTACTAGGATTCTCCAAGGGCCCGACGCAGGCTGGGGCGCTCGCCTGCGCCCCTCACGACGAAATTGCGTACAAGGGCAGTCGCCTCAATGTGAGCAAGATTCTGGCTCACATCGGACTCATCCCCCCCGACCAGCCTGATCGGATGAAGAAAAACGTGGACCATCTTATTGCGGATAAGTCCGGACGCTTTCATTTCGCATCACTCATTCGTTGCACTGTGGAACGCTACGACCGTAAATCTTCGTCCTGGAAAGGATCGGGTGGCGGCATGTTGGATAAGTTCATTGCTACCCCGTTTGGCACATCGGTCGCAATTAACTGCACTACTACCTTTCTCCGTGACCTGCCAATAGAAACTCGCCTCATTGTCATGTTTGGTCTGGGCACGGACTTGAACTACGTATCATCCGCTTACGGCTTGTTTCGCCGCGCTCGCCCTGGTGCTTGGAAAATGATCAACTCAGTTGCCTATACAGATGGAAAAATCACAGTGGTGCACGTTGAGCATTTTGCTTCTCAAGGCGCACTGATTCCTAATTGGCTAGGGGAAAATGCCCACCCAAGAAGCAACCTGGGCCTTCTCTCAAAAGCAGCGGTACAAGCATCAGGAGTCAGTCGCTAGCAGTATTCGTTCGCAAGCCCCTTTGCGCAGTTAGGGGGGCGGATTCCGGATACTAATCCGCCCGCTTTTCCCCCTCAGCCAACCTCCTCAAACCGCCGCCGCTTCATGAACGGACATGTACGTCTCCCTGCGCCTCGATGCTGACCAGTACGTCGCCCGCATGGTAGGTGAGCAGGATTTCATTGCATGCATACGCGCACCGAGCGTATTGGTTTCAAATCATTTCTATGCCGCCGCCACTGGCGAGGCTCTTGAGAATTATCTGTAGGACAACCGGATCGAACGCTTTGCGGAAACTTTACGTGACAAACAACCCGCCCAAATCGGAATTGTCCATTATGTAAATCTCCATTTCTGAATAAAACTCAAGGCCTTGCGAATTCATCAAGGATTGAAGAATGGAGTTCGATAAGTATCAGTTCACCACCCATCACGGAATCACTTTCTGCGTAAGCCGTTTCACCGTTATGCCCGCAGACAGAGGCGGGCTCAGAACGCTGTATTTTCGCGAGGCGAAAGCGGCCAACTTCGAAGTCACCCGATTGCTGGTGGAGCTCTACGACAAGATGCTCGCCAGGGATCTGCCTTGTGTCATGAGCGTCGGAATTTCCAATCCGCTGACTCGTAGCCAGGGGGATTTGCTCAATGAGCAACGCATGGATCTTCTCACCACTACCACTGGGATTTTTACCGGGGTGGCTGGTCAAGTGCCAGGCATTGGCAAAGTTGTCGCACCAGCAGCAGGCTACTTAGGCCGAAGGTGGGCCAAGGACCTGTTACCGACCTATCACACTGGCGATGTAATCGTCAGCCTGGGTGCTCAAGTCAGCGGTGGTATCGGGCCACAGCGCTCAACTTCGTCCATCATCATTCAATCCCGAGGAAACATAAGCTATGAGTCTCAATAGTCAGTATGTACTGGCCGGCTTGGGAATCCTGCTGCTGCATGTTTGCGTGAGACGCTACGTGCTCAGGGTGCGACTGGGGATAGCCCTGGTTTGCTTGGGTTTTTTGGTGATATTTGTGTTGCCGCCATTCATTGGCAGCATTGATGTCGGGCTCTTTGCGATCGCAGCAATAGCGGCAGGATCGGGGATGTTCTCCAGTCGAAGGATGTACGAAAAGTGATGGTGGCCGCTCCTACCGATCCAGCTTTTTGAGAAACACGGTCATTTCTTTTTCAGCCTGTTTGTCGCCATGGGCTCGGGCGGCTTCCAGGCCTTGTTCCCAGGCTTGGCGAGCCGCAGCAGCATCGCCCTGGCCTTGGTGGGCTTTGCCCAGCAGTTTCCAGGCGGCCGAGTACTTGGGGTCGAATTCGACGCAGCGTTGGAGGTGTTCGGCGGCGCGGGGGAATTCGCCTAGGTCGAGGTAGCCCTTGCCCAGGCCGAAGCGCAGTAGAGAGTTATCCACACCCTTGGCGAGCATTTTTTCCAGGGAATCGAGCATTTGAAGACTCCTATGAATCCGTGGCGGGGACCTTGCTCCTGCTTGGCCGCGCGGCGGTTGCAGGATTGGGCCTGCTGCGCAGGCCAGCGGGAGCAAGCTCCCTCGCCACGGAGATTGTTTTGTCAGGAAGAGCTCATCCACCGAGGTTTTTTTAGAAAAAGCTCAACCCCACATGGAACAGCTTCTCGACATCGCGAATATGCTTCTTGTCCACCAGGAACAAGATCACATGGTCGCCAGTCTGGATCACGGTATCGTCGTGGGCGATGAGGACTTCTTCGTCGCGGATGATCGCGCCGATGGTGGTGCCGGGTGGCAGGCCGATGTCGCGGATGGCTTTGCCGATCACTTTGCTGGATTTGGCGTCGCCGTGGGCGATGGCTTCGATGGCTTCGGCCGCGCCGCGGCGCAGGGAGTGGACGCTGACGATGTCGCCGCGGCGCACGTGGGCGAGCAAGGTGCCGATGGTGGCCAGTTGCGGGCTGATGGCGATGTCGATGTCGCCGCCCTGGATCAGGTCGACGTAGGCCGGGTTGTTGATGATGGTCATGACCTTTTTCGCGCCCAGGCGCTTGGCCAGCAGCGAGGACATGATGTTGGCTTCGTCGTCGTTGGTCAGGGCCAGGAAGATGTCGGCGTCGGCGATGTTTTCTTCCAGCAGCAGGTCGCGGTCCGACGCGCTGCCTTGCAGCACCACGGTGCTGTCGAGGGTGTCGGAGAGGTAGCGGCAGCGTGCCGGGTTCATCTCGATGATCTTGACCTGGTAGCGGCTTTCGATGGCTTCGGCCAGGCGTTCGCCGATCTGGCCGCCGCCAGCGATGACGATGCGCTTGTAGTTTTCGTCGAGGCGGCGCATTTCGCTCATGACTGCGCGAATGTTCGCCTTGGCGGCGATGAAGAAGACTTCGTCGTCGGCTTCGATCACCGTGTCGCCTTGGGGCAGGATCGGCCGGTCACGGCGGAAAATCGCCGCCACGCGGGTCTCGACATTGGGCATGTGCTCGCGCAATTGGCGCAATTGCTGGCCCACCAGCGGGCCGCCGTAGTAGGCCTTGACCGCCACCAGTTGCGCCTTGCTCTCGGCAAAGTCGATCACCTGCAGGGCACCGGGGTGCTCGATCAGGCGCTTGATGTAGTTGGTCACCACCTGCTCGGGGCTGATCAGCACGTCCACCGGGATCGCTTCGTTGTCGAAGAGGTCGGCGCGGGTCAGGTAGGACGCTTCGCGCACCCGGGCGATCTTGGTCGGGGTGTGGAACAACGTGTGGGCGACCTGGCAGGCGACCATGTTGGTTTCGTCGCTGTTGGTCACGGCCACGAGCATGTCGGCGTCGTCGGCGCCGGCCTGGCGCAAGACCGTCGGCAAGGAACCGCGCCCTTGTACCGTACGAATGTCGAGGCGGTCGCCGAGGTCGCGCAGGCGTTCGCCGTCGGTGTCGACCACGGTGATGTCGTTGGCTTCGCTGGCCAAGTGTTCCGCCAGCGAACCGCCAACCTGCCCTGCACCCAGGATGATGATTTTCATCCATTCACTCCTATCGAATCGGTTTTAACCGCGTGCGGCGGCGATTTTGATCAGCTTGGCGTAATAGAACCCATCGTGCCCACCTTCCTGGGCCAACAACTGCCGGCCATGGGGCTGCTTGAGGCCGGCCTGGGTGGCGATGTCCAGCTCCCGGGCGCCCGGGGTGCGGGCGAGGAACGCTTCGATCACTTCGGTGTTTTCTGTCGGCAAGGTCGAGCAGGTGGCGTAGAGCAGCATGCCGCCTACGTCCAGGGTCGACCACATGGCATCGAGCAGCTCGCCTTGCAACACGGCCAATGCGGCGATGTCGTCCGGCTGGCGGGTGAGCTTGATGTCCGGATGGCGGCGGATCACGCCAGTGGCCGAGCACGGGGCGTCGAGGAGGATGCGCTGGAACGGCTTGCCGTCCCACCAGGTCGCGGTGTCGCGGCCATCGGCGGCGATCAGCTGGGCGTCCAGGCCCAGGCGTTCGAGGTTTTCTTTCACTCGCACCAGGCGCTTGGCTTCCAGGTCCACGGCTACGACGCCGGCCAGTTTCGGCTCGGCCTCGAGGATGTGACAGGTCTTGCCGCCCGGCGCGCAGCAGGCGTCCAGCACCCGTTGGCCGGGCGCCAGCTCCAGCAGGTCGGCGGCCAACTGCGCGGCTTCGTCCTGGACGCTGATCCAGCCTTCGGCAAAGCCCGGCAGCGCGCGCACATCGCCCGGGGTTTCCAGGACGATGCCGTCGCGGCTGTATTGGCATGGGATGGCCGGGATACCCGCCTCGCCCAGCAACGCCAGGTAGGCGTCGCGGGTATGGTGGCGACGATTGACCCGCAGGATCATCGGCGGATGAGCATTGTTGGCCGCGCAGATGGCTTCCCATTGCTCGGGCCAGAAGGCCTTGAGGGATTTCTGCAACCAGCGCGGATGCGCCGTGCGCACCACCGGGTCATGTTCGAGTTCGGCCAGCAGGGTTTCGCTTTCCCGCTGGGCGCGGCGCAACACGGCGTTGAGCAGGGCCTTGGCCCAAGGTTTTTTCAGTTTATCGGCGCAGCCCACGGTTTCGCCGATGGCGGCGTGGGCCGGGACGCGGGTGTAGAGCAGTTGGTAGAGCCCCACCAGCAGCAACGCTTCGACGTCGGCATCGGCAGCCTTGAACGGCTTTTGCAACAGCTTGGCCGCCAGGGCCGAGAGGCGCGGTTGCCAACGGGCGGTGCCGAACGCCAGGTCCTGGGTGAAACCGCGATCGCGATCTTCGACCTTGTCCAGTTGGGTCGGCAGGGAACTGTTCAGCGAGGCTTTACCGCTGAGGACGGCGGCAAGTGCCTTGGCGGCGGCCAGACGCGGGTTCATGAAGCGTCCGCCGCTTGGCCGAGAACGGTGCCGACGGCGAACTTCTCACGGCGGCTGTTGAACAGGTCGCTGAAGTTCAGCGCCTTGCCGCCAGGCAGTTGCAGACGTGTCAGGCACAGCGCCTGATCGCCACAGGCGACGACCAGGCCGTCCTTGCTGGCGCTGAGGATTTCACCCGGTGCGCCCTTCCCTTCGGCGCAGCTGGCCGCCAGCACTTTCAGGGCTTCGCCGTTCAAGGTGCTGTGGCAGATCGGCCAAGGGTTGAAGGCCCGCACCAGGCGCTCCAGCTCGACGGCTGGGCGGCTCCAGTCGATGCGGGCTTCGTCCTTGTTCAGTTTGTGTGCGTAGGTGGCGAGGCTGTCGTCCTGCGATTCGCCTTGCAGGGTGCCAGCCGCGAGGCCGGCAATGGCCTGGATCACCGCTGGCGGGCCGATCAGCGCGAGGCGGTCGTGCAGGCTGCCGCCGGTGTCTTCGGCGCTGATGGGGGTGCTGGCCTTGAGCAGCATCGGCCCGGTGTCCAGGCCGGCTTCCATGCGCATCACGATCACGCCGCTCTCCGCATCGCCGGCTTCCACGGCGCGCTGGATCGGCGCGGCACCGCGCCAGCGCGGCAGCAGCGAGGCGTGGCTGTTGATGCAACCCAGGCGCGGGATATCGAGCACTACTTGCGGCAGGATCAGGCCGTAGGCGACCACCACCATCAAGTCCGGCTTCAGCGCCGCCAGTTCGGCTTGGGCTTGCGCGTCGCGCAGGGTCGGCGGTTGCAGGACCGGCAGGCCGTTTTCCAGAGCCAATTGCTTGACCGGACTGGGCATCAGTTTCTGCCCACGACCGGCCGGCCGGTCCGGCTGGGTGTAAACCGCGACGATTTCATGGGGGCTGGCCAGCAGGGCCTTGAGGTGTTCGGCGGCAAATTCGGGAGTGCCGGCAAAGACGATGCGCAGTGGCTCAGTCATGGAAAACTCTCAATTACAAAGCAGTCGCAAAAAGAAAAAGGCTTGCCGCAGCAAGCCTTTGAAGGGGGGCATCAAGCGTTCTGGCGATGGATCTTTTCCAGTTTTTTCTTGATCCGGTCACGCTTGAGATTAGACAGGTAATCGACGAACAGCTTGCCGTTGAGGTGGTCGCATTCGTGCTGGATGCACACCGCCAGCAGGCCTTCGGCGATCAGTTCATAAGGCTGGCCGTCACGGTCCAGGGCCTTGATCTTGACCTTTTGCGGGCGGTCGACGTTTTCGTAGAAACCCGGCACCGAAAGGCAACCTTCCTGGTACTGGTCCATCTCGTCGGTCAGGGTTTCGAACTCGGGGTTGATGAACACCCGCGGCTCGCTGCGGTCTTCGGAGAGGTCCATGACGACGATACGCTTGTGCACGTTGACCTGGGTCGCGGCGAGGCCGATGCCTGGCGCCTCATACATTGTTTCAAACATGTCATCGACCAGCTGACGCACTTCGTCGTCCACTACGGCCACCGGTTTGGCGATAGTGCGCAGGCGCGGGTCCGGAAATTCGAGAATGTTCAAAATGGCCATAAGCTTGATAAATGCACGTGTGAAGTAAAGTCGGGTGGCTCGCCTGGCGTGTCTTGGGATGCAGGCTACCGTTGTAAAACGTTGCTCTTGAACAGAGCGAGCCACGGGGGCTCTGGCGTTTTACGCGAACGCACATAATAAAGGGATTCACCGCATGAGGAAATCACTACTCGCCCTGCTGCTCCTGGCCTCGGCCGGTATCGCGCACGGGCAAGTGCAACTTCGGGAAGGTTTTCCACAGCAATACACAGTGGTGACGGGGGATACGCTGTGGGACATTTCCGGCAAATACCTGCGCGAGCCGTGGAAATGGCCGGAGCTGTGGCAGGCCAACCCGCAGATCGAAAACCCCAACCTGATCTACCCCGGCGACACCCTGTCGCTGGTCTACGTCAACGGCCAGCCGCGCCTGACCCTCAATCGCGGCGCCTCCCGCGGCACCATCAAGCTGTCGCCGCGCATTCGCAGTTCACCGGTAGCCGATGCCATCCCGAGCATTCCGCTGCAGGCCATCAACAGCTTTTTGCTGAGCAACCGCATCGTCGACACGGCCGAAGATTTCAACCGGGCGCCCTATGTCGTGGCAGGTGATGCCGAACGAGTGCTCAGCGGCACCGGCGACACGATCTTCGCCCGCGGCAACTTCGATACGAGCCAGTCGGCCTACGGCATCTTCCGCCAGGGCAAGGTCTACACCGATCCCGAGACCAAGGAATTTTTGGGCATCAACGCCGATGACATCGGCAGCGGCGAAATCGTTGCCACCGAAGGCGACGTCACCACCCTGGCCCTGCAACGCACAACCCAGGAGGTGCGCCTCGGCGATCGCCTGTTCAGCGGCGAAGAGCGCTCGATCAATTCGACGTTCATGCCCAGCGCGCCGAAAACGGACATCCAGGGACTGATCCTCGATGTACCCCGGGGCGTGACGCAGATCGGCGCGATGGACGTGGTCACCCTGAACAAGGGGCGGCGCGACGGGCTGGAGGAAGGCAACGTCCTCGCCGTGATGAAGACCGGCGAAACGGTGCGCGACCGTATCACCGGCGCCTCGGTGAAGATTCCGGACGAACGCGCCGGCCTGCTGATGGTGTTCCGCACCTACGACAAGCTCAGTTATGGCTTGGTGCTGTACGCCTCGCGGTCGCTGGCGATCCTCGACAAGGTGCGCAATCCGTAACGGGTCTCACAAGTTACCAACAGAGTTATCCACAGCTTGTTCCCGTTTCAACGGGGCTATAACGATCAAGGATTGATCACATGCCAATGCCTGAATCTGCTTCGGTTCCGCCTGCGGAACTGGAGGCCCGTCTGCGCTTGCATCGCTTGCCAGACGTAGGACCTAAACGTTTCATGACCCTGATGGAGGCCTTTGGCTCGGCCTCCAAAGCCATCAGCGCGCCGGCCAGCGCCTGGCGGGCGCTGGGGTTGCCGGCCACTTGCGCCGAGGCCCGACGCTCCCCGGAGATACGCGACGGCGCCGCCCACGCAATGGCCTGGCTAGACGGCCCGGACCAGCATTTACTGATGTGGGACCAGCCTGAATACCCTGCGCTGCTCGCACAGATCAGTGATCCACCGCCGCTGCTGTTTGTCGCTGGCGACCCCTTGATCCTGGAAAAACCGCAGTTGGCGATGGTGGGCAGTCGACGCGCATCGCGCCCGGGCATGGACACGGCGGCGGCGTTCTCTCGCAGCCTGGCCGGAGCCGGCTTTGTCATCACCAGCGGCTTGGCCTTGGGCATCGACGCCGCCGCGCATCAGGCCGCGCTGGACGTTGGCGGATGCACGGTCGGCGTGCTCGGCACCGGCCTGGAAAATTTTTATCCACAGCGCAACCGTCGGCTGGCGCAAGCGATGATTTCCCGAGGCAGCGCGGTGGTCTCGGAGTTTCCGCTGGATGCGGCGCCCCACGCCAGCAACTTTCCGCGCCGCAACCGGATCATCAGTGGCTTGTCCCTGGGGGTGCTGGTGGTAGAAGCCAGTGTCGCCAGTGGTTCGCTGATC
This sequence comes from Pseudomonas frederiksbergensis, assembly GCF_000802155.2. Taxonomy (GTDB): domain Bacteria; phylum Pseudomonadota; class Gammaproteobacteria; order Pseudomonadales; family Pseudomonadaceae; genus Aquipseudomonas; species Aquipseudomonas frederiksbergensis_A. The sequence goes on along the minus strand of NZ_JQGJ02000015.1, from coordinate 53,207 downwards.
ACCGCCCGGCTTGCGGCAGAACAGGGCCGCGAGGTGTATGCCATTCCTGGGTCGATCCATCATCCAGGGGCCCGAGGCTGTCATCAGTTGATCCGTGACGGCGCGGCGCTGGTGGAAACCGTCGAACACATCCTTGAAGCGTTGCGCGGTTGGCAGCGATTGCCGCTGGCCTCCGAGCCTGTGCCTGTGACCCATCCGCTGCTGCGCCTGCTGCACGCCGCGCCGCTGAGCAGCGAGGCGCTGGCCGACGCCAGTGGCTGGGGTTTGCCCAAAGTGCTGGCGGCGCTGACCGAGCTGGAAATGGAGGGCCGCGCCATTTGTGACAACGGACGTTGGTTCGCACGCTAGGTTTTATGGGGAAGATCGGTAAACTGCCCACAGCCTTAATTGCGTTGCGGAGAATGTTTGATGGTCAACAGTTGGCGTGTGCAACAAGCCGCGCGAGAAATTCGCGCCGGGGCGGTGATTGCCTATCCAACCGAAGCGGTCTGGGGCCTGGGTTGCGATCCGTGGAACGAAGATGCGGTGGAGCGTCTACTGGCGATCAAGTCCCGACGGCCCGACAAGGGCCTGATACTCGTGGCTGACAACATTCGCCAGTTCGATTTTTTGTTCGAGGATTTCCCCGAAACCTGGATGGACCGCATGGCCAGCACCTGGCCAGGACCCAACACCTGGCTGGTGCCGCACCAGAACCTGCTGCCGGAGTGGATCACTGGCGTGCACGACACCGTCGCGCTACGGGTCAGCGATCATCCAATCGTTCGTGATTTGTGCTCGTTGGTCGGCCCGCTGGTGTCCACCTCAGCCAACCCACAAGGCCGGCCGGCGGCGCGCACGCGGATTCGCGTCGAACAGTATTTCCGCGGCCAGCTCGATCTGGTCCTGGGCGGCAACCTGGGCGGACGCAAGAACCCGAGCGTGATTCGTGATCTGGCGACGGGCAAGGTAGTGCGCCCGGACTGACTTTGACCGGTGCACAACCCACTGTGGGAGTTTCATGCTGTTCACTTAGGGAAAACGATGAACCACTCCCACAGGTTCTTTGGCAGCCTTTGAATCAAGGCAACAGGATGGTCGACCCCGTCGTCCGCCGCGCCGACAACTCGGTGTGCGCCTTGGCCGCCTCAGCTAGCGGGAATCGCTGGTTGATGTCCACCGTAAGCTTGCCGCTGGCGATCATCCCGAACAGTTCATCGGCCATGCGCTGCAGGTTTTCGGCGTTGTTGGCGTAGGTCGCCAGGGTCGGACGGGTGACGTACAGCGAGCCCTTGGCCGAAAGAATGCCCAGGTTTACGCCATCCACCGCACCGGAGGCATTGCCGAAGCTCACCACCAGGCCACGGGGCGCCGCGCAATCCAAAGACGTCAGCCAAGTGTCCTTGCCGACGCCGTCGTACACCACCGGGACTTTCTTGCCGTCAGTCAATTCCAACACGCGCTGTGCGACGTTTTCCTTGCTGTAGTCGATGACTTCCCAGGCGCCGTGGGATTTGGCGATGGCGGCTTTTTCCGCCGAGCTGACGGTGCCGATCAGCTTCACGCCCAAGGCCTTGGCCCACTGGCAAGCCAACGAGCCCACGCCACCCGCAGCGGCGTGGAACAGGATGGTTTCGCCGCCCTTGAGCTCGTAGGTCTGGCGCAGCAGGTATTGCACGGTCAGGCCCTTGAGCATTACCCCGGCGGCTTGTTCGAAGCTGATGGCTTCGGGCAAGTGAACCAAGTTGGCTTCGGGCAGCACGTGCACATCGCTGTATGCCCCTAGCGGTCCACTGCCATAGGCCACGCGGTCGCCGACCTTGAAACGCGTGACCTGCGAACCAACGGCTTCGACCACACCCGCACCTTCGGCGCCAAGCCCCGACGGCAGGGCCGGTGGTGGATAAAGACCACTGCGGTAATAGGTGTCGATGAAGTTCAGGCCGATCGCCTTGTTGCTGACGCGGACCTGTTGCGGACCGGGCTCGCCCGGCTGGTATTCCACGTACTCGAGCACTTCGGGTCCACCGTGGGCGCTGAACTGGATGCGTTTAGCCATCTTCACTTTCTCCTTATCGTGGGACTTTTACCAAGCCTGCTATCGGACTCCTAAGCTTGATCTTCGTCAACTGTGGTGTGGGCGGATGCGGTGTTATCCTGTGCGCCCATTTTGCCGGCGGCCTGTGTATGCCGCGCAGCGTAGCCCTGATCAAGGTGATGTCATGACTACTCGCACCGAGGCCGTGAAAGCCTATCTGCTGGACCTGCAAGACCGCATTTGCGCAGCCCTGGAAGCCGAGGACGGCGGCACTCGTTTCGTCGAGGACGCCTGGACCCGGCCCGCCGGCGGTGGCGGTCGCACGCGAGTGATCGAAAACGGCACGGTGATCGAAAAGGGTGGCGTCAACTTTTCCCACGTTTTTGGCAGCGGTCTCCCACCCTCGGCCAGCGCCCATCGACCGGAATTGGCCGGGCGCGGCTTTGAAGCCCTGGGCGTTTCGCTGGTGATCCACCCGCACAACCCCCACGTACCAACGTCCCACGCCAACGTGCGCTTTTTCATCGCCGAAAAAGAAGGCGAAGAGCCGGTGTGGTGGTTTGGCGGCGGCTTCGACCTGACGCCTTATTACGGCGTGGAAGAAGATTGCGTGCATTGGCACCGCATCGCCCAGCAAGCCTGCGAGCCGTTCGGCCCGGATGTCTATCCGCGCTACAAGGCCTGGTGCGACAGCTATTTCCACATCAAGCATCGCAACGAGCCCCGAGGCATCGGCGGCCTGTTTTTCGATGACCTGAACGCGTGGGATTTCGACACCAGCTTCGCCTTCATGCGCGCCATCGGCGATGCCTACATCGATGCCTACCTGCCTATCGTGCGTCGTCGCAAGCACGACCCGTTCACGGCCAAGCAACGGGAATTCCAGGAGTTCCGCCGTGGACGCTACGTGGAATTCAACCTGGTCTATGACCGTGGCACGCTGTTCGGCCTGCAATCGGGCGGGCGTACCGAATCGATCCTGATGTCCCTGCCGCCCCAAGTGCGCTGGAGCTATGACTGGAAAGCCGAGCCGGGCAGCGAAGAGGCGCGGTTGACCGACTATTTCCTGCAGGATCGCGATTGGCTGGCAACGGCCTGAACGGGGATTATCCATGGACCGCTACGTTGTAATGGGTAACCCGATCGGCCACAGCAAGTCGCCGTTGATCCATCGCCTGTTTGCCGAGCAGACCGGCCAGGCATTGGACTACAGCACGTTGCTCGCCCCTTTGGAGGATTTTGCCGGTTGCGCGAAGGGATTTTTCCGCGATGGCCGTGGGGCGAACGTCACCGTGCCGTTCAAGGAAGATGCTTTCCGCTTGGCTGATCAGTTGACCGAGCGGGCTCAGCGAGCCGGCGCGGTCAACACTTTGAGTAAACTGGCCGACGGCCGCCTCCTGGGCGACAACACCGACGGCGCGGGGCTGGTGCGGGACCTGACCGTCAACGCCGGGTTCAGCCTCAAGGGCAAGCGCATCCTCTTGCTCGGGGCCGGCGGCGCGGTGCGCGGCGCCTTGGAACCGCTGCTGGCCGAGGCGCCGGCTTCGGTGATCATCGCCAATCGAACGGTAGAAAAGGCCGAGCTGCTGGCGGAGCTGTTCGCCGACCTGGGCCCGGTCTCGGCCAGTGGTTTCGATTGGTTGAAAGAGCCGGTGGACCTGATCATCAACGCCACGTCCGCCAGCTTGTCAGGCGATGTCCCGCCGATTGCCGCAAGCCTGATCGAGCCGGGCAAGACCTTTTGCTACGACATGATGTACGGCAAGGAGCCGACTTCATTCTGCCGTTGGGCCCGGGAACACGGCGCGGCGGTGGCGATGGATGGCCTGGGCATGCTCGCCGAGCAGGCGGGCGAAGCGTTCTTCCTGTGGCGCGGAGTACGCCCGGATACCGCGCCGGTGCTGGCCGAACTGCGCCGCCAGCTGGCGCTGTGAACTGTGGCGAGGGATGCCTGCCTTGAGCCCTAGTCTTCGAAGTGAATCGGGCACTTCTGCGCGCCCTCCAACTTCAATAACTCCTCCACCACCTGCGGCCTTGCCCTGCGCAAGGTCAGGCTACGCCCCTGGCTGCGCAATCGCCGGGCTTCCTGGTGGAGCATTTCCACCCCGGAATAATCGATGAAGTTGATCTGCTGGGCGTCGATCACCACCCGCTGTGCCTGCATCCGCTGCAAACGCACTTGCAAATAATGACTGGCGCCGAAAAAGATCGAGCCGCCCACCCGCAGGATGTCCGCTTCGCCCTCGCGGCTATGGTGAACCCGCGGCTGGGAGGTGCGCTTGAGGTAGAAAAACAGCGAAGCGAGTACGCCGGCATAGATGGCGGTCTGCAGTTCCAACAGCAGCGTGGCCAGGCAGGTCAGGCCCATGACCAGGAATTCGGAGCGACTCACCCGGTACAACGCCCGAATGCCCCGATGGTCCACCAGGCCCCAGGCGATCAGCAGGATACTGCCCGCCATGGCCGGAATGGGAATGTGCGCGATGAGCTTCGCGCCGGCCACGGCAAACAATGCCACCCACAGCGCCGAGAACACCCCGGCCAGGGGCGAGCAAGCACCTGCCTCATAGCTGAGGCCGGAACGGGTGAAGGAACCGGCTGACAACGACCCGGCGAAAAATCCTCCAACGATATTCGAAAGTCCCTGCGCCCTGACTTCCTGGTTCGCATCGAGCAACTGCCCGGAGCGGACCGACAGCGAGCGCGCAATGGAGAGGCTGGTCACCAGCCCCAGCATGCCCACTGCAACGGCACCGGGCAGCAGGCGCAGGATCAGATCCAAATCCAGTGGCAGCGGTGTGAATGGCGGCAGGCGCCCGACAAAGGCGCTGACCAACGCCACATGCCCGAACATCGCGGGCCAGGCCCAGGCCACCAGGCTGCTGATGCCCAAAGTTATCAACAGGCTTGGCCAGCGCGGCAGCAAGCGTTTGAGCACGATGCCCAGTACCAGCGTCCCCAAACCCAGCAGCAGCGAAGGTTTATCCACAGCCCCGATATGGCCGGCGAGCATCAGCAGGCTTTTCAACGCGGTGGCTTCATTCGGCAGGTCCAGGCCCAGCAGGTTCGGCAGTTGCCCCAGGGCAATGACCACCGCCGCGCCCAGGGTGAAACCCAGCACCACCGAATGTGAGACGAAATTGACCAGCGCACCGAACCGCAGCAACCCGAGCAACCACTGGAAAATACCGGCCAATACTGTCAGCAGCAGGATCAGCGTGATGTAGTCCTGGGTCGCAGGCACGGCCAAGGGACTGACGGTGGCGTACAGGACGATGGAAATCGCGGCCGTAGGACCGCAGATCAAATGCCACGACGAGCCCCACAGGCAGGCGATCAACACCGGCACAATCGCCGCGTATAGTCCGTACTCGGGCGGAAGTCCGGCAATCAGGGCGTAGGCAATGGACTGCGGCAGCGCCAGGATCGCGCCGCTGAGGCCGACGATCAGGTCACGGCCAACGCTGGCGCGGGTCTGCCGGGGCAGCCAACTCAGGAAGGGAAAGAGTGAATGGCGCGTGGGGATTGCCATGGGGCCTCAAGGATGGGGTTTGGCGCAAGAGTATCAGGTGAACCAACGTGGCGAGGGAGCTTGCTCCCGCTGGACTGCGCAGCAGGCCCTGATTCTGCGGCCGCTGCGCGACCGAGCGGGAGCAAGTTCCCTCGCCACAAGAGCCCGGCGCAGCTGTCAGAGCTTGGCCTTCACCGCCGCCAGCGCATCCTTGCCATCCAGAGTTTTCACGCCATCGAGCCATTTATCCAGAACGGCCGGGTTGGCCTTGATCCAAGCCTTGGCCGCTTCGGCGTTGCTGACTTTCTTGTTCACCACCTCAGCCATGATGCTGTTTTCCATTTCCTGGGTGAAGCTCAGGTTGGTCAGCAGCTTGCCCACGTTCGGGCAGGCCTGTGCATAACCTTTGCGTGTCAGCGTGTACACGCTGCCGGTGTCACCGAAATATTTCTCGCCGCCCTTGAGGTAGTGCATCTTCAATTGCACGTTCATCGGGTGCGGTGTCCAGCCGAGGAACGTCACGAACTTCTGTTTTTTCACCGCCCGGGAGACCTCCGCCAGCATCGCCTGCTCGCTCGACTCCACCAGCTTCCACTCGCCCATGCCGAAATCGTTGGTCTTGATGATTTCCTTAAGGGAGAGGTTGGCCGGAGCGCCGGACCCGATGCCGTAGATTTTCTTGTCGAACTTGTCCGCGAATTTGTTCAGGTCGGCAAAGTTATGCACGCCCGCATCCCAGACATAATCGGGAACAGCCAGGGTGAATTCGGTGCCGTCCAGGTTCTTGGCCAGTTGCGTGACGTCGCCATTGGCCACGAACTTGTCATAGAAACCTTGCTGCGCCGGCATCCAGTTACCCAGAAACACATCCACCTGGCCATCCTTGAGGCCACCGAAGGTGATCGGCACCGCGAGGGTGTCGACCTTGGCCTTGTAGCCCATGCCCTCCAGCAGGAAACCCGTAATGGCATTGGTGGCGGCAATATCGCTCCAGCCCGGATCAGCCATCTTCACCGTCTCGCAACTTTGCTCGGCCCACGCCGACACACTGCTCAACGCCAACAGCCCGGCGGCCAGTGCTGTGGATAACTTTTGCATGTGCTTCCCCTTACGTTATTGGTTTATTGGCAGGGTTGTGGATAACGGGCCTTGCGCTCCAGATCGTCCAGGTCGATGTGGTTGCGCATGTACTGCTGGCTGGCGTCTACGAACGGCTGGTGATCCCAGCTCTTGAGCTTGCCCAGGGTCAGCGCCTGGGCAACAAAACGGCGACGGCGCTGGCTGGCGAGCACTTGTTGGTGAATGGCTGGAATGTCCCATTTGGCACGCGCTTCGCCGAGGAAGTCGGCCAGCAGCGCTTGGTGCTCGGGAGACTGGCTGAGGTTCTCCGTTTCATTGGGATCGTTGCGCACATCGAACAACAGACAAGGATCATCCTCGCTGTAGATGAATTTCCACTGGCCGCGACGAATCATCATCAACGGGCTGATGGTGCCTTCGGCCATGTACTCGCCAAAGACTTCGTCATGCCCACCCTGCCCTTGCAGGTGCGGCACCAGCGAACGGCCATCCAGCGGCAAACCTGGCTCCAGCGTGCCACCGGCCAGCTCGACCAGGGTCGGCAGCAGGTCAGCGGTGGACACGGCCGCGCCAACACGGGCGCTGGCGAACTGCCCCGGTGCGCTGATCAACAACGGGACGCGAGCGGCCATTTCGAACCAGTGCATTTTGTACCAGAGCCCCTTTTCGCCAAGCATGTCTCCATGATCGCCGGAGAAGACAATAATGGTGTCATCGATCAACCCGGTGTCCTCCAGAGTCTGCAGCAACTTGCCGACGTTGCTGTCGATGTAGCTGCATGCCCCGAAGTACGCGCGGCGGGCGTCGCGAATCTTATCCACAGGCAGCGGCTTGTCCCAGAGATCATAGACTTTGAGCAGGCGCTGGGAATGAGGGTCGAGTTCGGTTTGCGCCGGGGTCTGTGGCAACGGGATGTCGCTGTCGTCGTACAAATCCCAGAACGCCTTGGGAATCGTGTACGGATCGTGTGGGTGAGTCATCGACACCGTCAGGCAAAACGGCTGGTCGCCGTCCTCGCGGATGTGGTCGAACAGATATTGCTGGGCCTTGAACACCACCTCTTCATCGAAGTCCAGCTGGTTGGTGCGCACGCATGGTCCGGCCTGCAACACCGACGACATATTGTGATACCAGCTCGGCCGCACATCCGGCTCGTCCCAGTTCACGGCCCAGCCGTAGTCGGCCGGATAAATATCACTGGTCAGGCGTTCTTCGTAGCCGTGCAGCTGGTCGGGCCCGCAAAAATGCATCTTGCCGGACAGCGCCGTACGGTAGCCGAGGCGGCGCAGGTAGTGGGCATAGGTCGGAACGTCTCCAGGGAAATCCGCCGCGTTGTCGTAGGCACCGATCTTGCTCGGCAACTGGCCGCTCACCAGGGTGAAGCGTGACGGCGCGCAGAGCGGACTGTTGCAATACGCGGCATCAAATACCACGCCCTGGTCGGCCAGGCGTGACAGGTTCGGCAACTTGATGGGCGACGGACCATAGATCGGCAACATTGGCGCGGCCATTTGATCGGCCATGATGAAAAGAATGTTCTTGCGCTTCATGTATTCGCGGCATTCCATAGTGAGCAGTTATGCGATAGTGCTGCGATTGAGCATGTAGCCCATGCCTTTCGGGGTAAAGCCCATGCAAGACAATGACTAGGATAAGCACAGCTTATGTATGATGCCTTGGGTGACTTGTCGCTGGACCTGTTCCGCGCCTTCGAATCAGCGGCTCGCCAGCAGAGCTTTACGGCCGCCGCGATTGAGCTGGGCACCACGCAACCGGCCATCAGCCAGCAGATCAAGCGGTTGGAAGAACAGCTGGGCACGCGGTTGTTTGACCGTATCTACCGAGGCATCGAATTGACCGAGGCCGGCACCATCCTTTTCGAGCAAGTCCAGGCCGGTTTACAAAGCATCGATGCTGGCCTGACTGCGATCACCGCCCAGCACCAGCACGAGGTGCTGCAAGTGGCGACGGACTTCGCCTTTGCCGCCTATTGGCTGATGCCTCGGCTCCATCGGTTTCATGCCGCCAATCCGCAGGTAGATGTGAGCCTGGTGACCAGCGAGCGCAACCACAACATGCTGCGCACCGATATAGACGTTGCTGTCTTGTTCGGCGACGGTCGCTTCAAGCAAGGCGAAAGTCGCTGGCTTTTCAGCGAAGAAGTATTTCCAGTGTGCAGCCCGCTGTTGCTCGGCGAACGTACCCTGCCGTTGCCTGCCCATGACCTTTCGGAATTTCCCTTGCTGCATTTGCGCGGCGGCAACAGCAGCGCCTGGTTCGACTGGAGCGGCGTGTTCCGTGAACTGGGCATCACCTCGCCGCCGGCGCCAGGGCAATTGCGCTTCGACAACTACACCCTGCTCATCCAGGCGGCGATCGGCGGCCAAGGCGTCGCGATCGGCTGGAGGCACCTTGTGGATAACTTATTGGCCCAGGGCCTATTGTGTCGTCCGATCGCCGAAACAGTGCTCTCCCGGTTGGGATACTACGTGGTCTTGCCCCAGCGCAAGCGCCGGGGCGTTCTGATCAAGTTATTCGTGGACTGGTTGATGGAAGAACAGGCCAACAGTGCGGAGTCGTTGACCGGATTGCCGTTGCCGTCGATTGCCGTTTGAGCTTGGGGCCGCTATGCGGCCCAGCGGGAGCAAGCTCCCTCGCCACGGGGAACGGATCTATAACGCCTAGACGGCGGGCACGAAATTCACATGTTGGCCCACATGCAGGTTCAGGCGCAGTTCATCAGCGATGCCGACCGCCACGCGACTCAAGCGCTCCAATGATTCGGCCATGCCCGGCTCCAGGCTGGTGCTGACATGGCTGAAATGCTCGATGCCCAGCCCCTGCACGGCATAGGGCGCGTTGATGAGCGTCCATTGCAAGGCGCTGTTTTTCAGGGCATCGAGGATTTCTTCGGCGGCGTGCCGCTGCAAGTCATCATCCATTTCCTCTTCCAGCACAGCGAAATTGCCCACCAGGAACAGCCGGGAAATGTTCACCGCCTGCATGCCGGCAATCAGCGCATCCACCGCCAGGACCTGCTCCACCGGGCCGGGGATCAAACTGCGCTCCACTTGCTCGCTGTTCATCGGCAAGCCCGGTGCGTTCAACAGGCACACCACGGCGCTGGCGCCAGCGACGCTCTGCTTGACCCGTTCAGGATCGAAGAGATCGCCGGTCTTGGCCCGCAAGCCCGGGCGCGGCGCGAGGGCCGTCAGATCATCCAGGATGGCGATGATTTCATGCTGGCGCCGCAGCAGTTCAGCCATCAACGCACTGCCGAGGCTGCTCATGGCACCATAGAGCACCACCTTGATAACCGGGGTTTCGGCGTTTTTCATGGCTGGCTTTCCTTTTATCCCGCGTGTAGAGGCTCTGACACACGGTTAACCGAGAGGGTTCGGCTGGTCTTTCCAGAAGTAACAGATGCAACGGATCAAGGGCTATTACGCCCACGTCTATTTCGACGCCGATACCCTCGACCAAGCGCGGGCGCTGTGTGAGGAAGCGACGCAGTTGTTCCTGCTGAAAATGGGCCGTGTTCATCAACGCCCGGTCGGCCCGCACCCGGACTGGAGTTGTCAGCTGGCCTTCGATCCGCAGTACATCGGCGTGGTCCTGCCGTGGCTGGCCCCGAATCGCAAAGGCTTGGTGATTTTCCTGCACCGGAGACCGGCGACGACCTGGTCGATCACACCGACCTGCGATCTGGATGGGCGCGGTGCGGCCGTTGAATCTTTTGGGGCTCTGAACCCAGTTCGGATGCGCTATCGGCGTCCTGGATCTCTCAGATAATAAGCTTCAGCTCACGCGCTTTGTCATCGTTGATGACGCTGACGGAACCTGGATTAAAGCCCATGGTTTTAACCAGGGATTTCATCTCTTTGGCTAAAGCACTTTGCAATGGCGGTAACCATTCTTTGCGGAAACCTTTGATGATGAGTATGCATTTGAATGCGCAAGCTCCGAGATCCAGATCCAAAAAGCGGGCAGGCAACAGATCCGCGGCGTGTGGATGACGCTTCAAGCAAGAGGCAAGGGTCAATTGAACGGAGTTTGTCAATTTTTGACGTATTTCATCTACGTACTCGCCAAAGACCCGGGGAGCACTCGACTTGGCTTCAATAACCCAGACCTCTTCCGATTCGCCCCGTCCGGGGCGTATGAGGACGAACTCGGCGATCATCAAACCCTGACCTAAGTGTTTATAAAGGGGGCTTTGCTCGATCGGAAAGACTTCATCTACCGCATAGGGTCCAAAACTCATGCCTGATTCAACAAAAGAAATGGTCATCCCAGCGCCAGCTCCACTTCTTCTTCATAAAGCCGGATCGATTCATCAATGATCGGGTTATCGGGCATCCCCGCTATCAGATCATCAGCCGACCAGCGCTCGACAAAGGACAGGACCGGTACAGACATCTGATGCTTTTGCGCGGCGAGGTACAACGCTTTCACAACAAAATAAGAATGGCTGGCAATGAAGAACTGGATACCACTGTCGGCAAGGGACACGATGATGTCGATTAGACGAGAGATAGCGACGGGATGAAGCGCAGACTCTGGTTCGTCGATAAAGACGACCGACTCCTTGGACAGGTAACGATTGCCTAGCAATGTGTCAAGAATGGCGATTTTTTTCACGCCTTCGGCGGTGGCGCCAATCGGGAACTTCTGATTGCCCTTCTTGAATTGCCAGCGATTGGTCTTGCTATCCAGTTCAACCTTGCCGTCGAACATGTCCTCCAGGCTTTCTCTGGCCTTTGCGAAGTGGGCGTGATTCTTACCTCTGGTTGGAGCCGTGCGCAGCGCTTTGGCCAAGTCGTAATAGGTATCGTCAAAACCGAACTCTTTATCGACATCGCGGCTTTTCAGGATGATGTTTTGCAGTGACAGCACTTCCTTGGGCGGAAGAAAGATGGAATTGCTGGTCCTTGGCGGTACGTGATTCTCCAAGGAGGTAATGCTTTTAGTCGTGTCCCTACCGAAGCTATAGCGAAACTCCCGCGAGTCGACCTTGATCTTACAGGCCAGCGGACTGTCGGCGTTTTTGGTTACCAAGTCTCCAATCTTGTCTGCTTGGAACGTCCAATAAAGCTTATCAGCCAATATTTCAGCAGCCGTTCTCTGGTCGTTTCCGCGCTGATATTCCTCAAGTGTACGCATACTGCAATACAGAGCTTTGAGCAGGAATGTCTTGCCACTGCTGTTGGCTCCGATGATCAGGTTGATGTTTGAAAGCTTGCCCCAGCGTAAGTGCTGCAGCGGACCGAAATTGTCTAATTCAACACTGTTGAGCATGGAGGAGCTCCGTTTAAAACTCGCAATTGCCGGCAAGCCTACCATTCTGAATACCCTGGATACAGCGAGGAGCGAGAGCTCACATGAGATTCAGAATTCGCCTATAGGACTGGCCCTTGAAACCCACATTTAGGCTGTAGATATCTCCCAGTCCCTTGTCGGCCCTTTCGCTCGCGAAAGCCTGCTGAAAGCTTGCGCGATTAGGATCGCCCCACCTACCGGCAATAGACCGGTGGCCTAAAACGAGTCTTCACATGCTCGTGCGGCCTTTTTAACAACAACAATGGTGATTCTGATGTCCGCTGCTACCCGTCCCGCTGCACCCACTCCATCCGTTCGTCCCGTGCTCTGCATCTCGCGCTGACCTGTCCGGTTCGCATTTCATAGCCGCGCCACGCCTGGAGTATTTCCCATGCTGACTTTCCTTGGCTTCGCCATGGTCATCACGTTCATGTTCCTGATCATGACCAAGCGCCTGTCCGCGCTGATCGCCTTGATCATCATCCCGATCCTGTTCGCCCTGTTCGGTGGTTTCGCGCCGAAGATCGGCCCGATGATGCTCGAAGGCATCACCAAGCTCGCCCCGACCGGGGTGATGCTGATGTTTGCGATTCTGTATTTTGCCTTGATGATCGACTCCGGCCTGTTCGACCCGGCCGTGCGCAAGATCCTCAAGCTGGTCAAGGGCGATCCCTTGAAAGTTTCGGTCGGTACCGCCGTCCTGGCGCTCGTCGTTTCCCTTGATGGTGACGGCGCGACCACTTATATGATCTGCGTGGCCGCGATGCTGCCGCTCTACAGCCGCATCGGCATGAGCCCACGGATCATGGCCGGCCTGATCATCCTCGCCGGTGGCGTGATGAACATGACCCCCTGGGGTGGCCCGACCGCACGGGCGGCCAGTGCACTGCATGTTGATCCGTCCGACATCTTCGTGCCGATGATTCCCGCCATGTTGGCCGGCGTCGTGGCGATCCTGGCGATTGCCTACATGTACGGCAAACGAGAGCGTGCGCGCCTGGGTGAATTGCACCTGGCGGGCGACGAAATGGACCACAGCGAAATCAGCGTTTCCCAGTTCCCGGACGCCCGCCGTCCGAAGCTGATCTGGTTCAACGGCGCGCTGACCCTGGTGTTGATGTGCACCCTGATTGCCGGTCTGTTGCCGCTGCCCGTGCTGTTCATGGTGGCGTTCAGCATCGCCATGATCGTCAACTACCCATGCCTGCAACAGCAGAAAGACCGCGTCGCGGCCCACGCCGGCAGCGTCCTGGCGGTGGTCGGGCTGATTTTCGCAGCGGGGATCTTCACCGGCATCCTGTCCGGCACGGGTATGGTCGACGCCATGTCCAAGAGCCTGTTGGCAGTGATTCCGGACTTCCTCGGTCCTTACCTGGCGGTCATCACCGCGCTGGTGAGCATGCCGTTCACTTTCTTCATGTCGAACGATGCATTTTATTACGGGGTGTTACCGGTTCTGGCCGAAGCAGCCAGCCATTACGGCATCACTGGCGTCGAAATGGCCCGCGCTTCCATCGTCGGCCAGCCCGTCCACCTGCTGAGCCCGCTGGTTCCGTCGACTTACCTGCTGGTGGCCCTGGCCGGGATCGAATTCGGCGACCACCAACGCTTCACCTTGAAGTGGGCAGTACTGGTTTGCCTGTGCATAATGTTCGCCGCCTTGCTGATGGGGATTTTTCCGCTGTTCAGCACTCTATAAAAGCAATGCCCGCTGCGTCGCCCCTCTCGGATGACCGAAGGGCGGCGCGGCCTAACACTCGCTCAAAGGAACTCACATGGAATGGCTGACCAACCCGGAAATATGGGTTGCCTTCTTTACCTTGACCGCCCTGGAAATCGTCCTGGGCATCGACAACATCATCATGATCTCGATCCTGGTCAGCCGCATGCCCAAGCACATGCAGGCGCGCACCCGGATTTTCGGCTTGGCGCTGGCGATGATCACGCGGATCCTGTTGCTGCTGTCCATCACGTGGGTCATGCGCCTGACGGCCGATCTGTTCGAAGTGTTCGGCCAGGGCATCTCCGGTCGTGACCTGATCCTGTTCTTCGGTGGCCTGTTCCTGTTGTGGAAGAGTTCCCAGGAGATGTACCACGCGCTGGAAGGCGAAGATGAAACCAACGACGAACCTTCGGGCAAGGGCGGCAGTTTCATCTACACCATCGTCCAGATCGCGATCATCGACATCGTGTTCTCCCTGGACTCGGTCATCACCGCCGTGGGCATGGTCTCCCATGTACCGGTGATGGTGGCGGCAATCGTCGTGGCGGTGCTGGTGATGATGCTGGCGGCGGGCACTATCAGTGAGTTCATCGACAAGCACCCATCGCTGAAAATGCTGGCGCTGTCGTTCCTGCTGGTGGTCGGTACCGTGTTGATCGCCGAGTCGCTGGACGTGCATGTGCCAAAAGGCTACGTCTACTTCGCCATGGCGTTCTCCCTGGCGGTGGAAGCGTTCAACATCAGGATGCGTACGGCGATGGCACGCAAGCGCAAGCAGCAGGATCCGGTGAAACTGCGCAAGGACATGCCGGGTCAGTAAGGTATAGGGCAGTGAACGAAAGGGGCTCTTGGAGCCCCTTTTTCATGCCCGTGAAAAAGGGCCCGGATGCGTAACCTGTGGGAGCGAGCAAGCCCGCTCCCACAGGATCTCTGTCGTTCCGGACGATCGGTTTTCATGACAGTTTTGTTTCAAACGACTCTTTAGCTGTGCAATGCTGGCGCCCGAACCATTCGGCAACTACAGCTTAAGTACAAGAAGTAAAACGATGTGGCACCGTCAATTTGTCCCTTTGGGACGCTAACAGGGGGCTCCTCATGCTGACCCTGCTCAATTTGCTCTCCGCCGTGGCCTTGCTGATCTGGGGCACGCATATCGTCCGTACCGGCATTTTGCGGGTCTACGGCTCGAACCTGCGACATGTCATCGGCCAGAACATGTCCAAGCGCTGGCTGGCGTTCATCGCCGGCATCATGGTCACGGCCATGGTCCAGAGCAGCAACGCCACGGCCATGCTCGTCACCTCCTTCGTCGGCCAGGGCCTGATGGCGCTGACCCCGGCCCTGGCAACCATGCTGGGTGCCGACGTTGGCACCGCGTTGATGGCCCGGGTGCTGACCCTGGACTTGTCGTGGCTGTCGCCGCTGCTGATTTTCCTCGGGGTGATCTTTTTTCTCTCACGCAAACAGACGCGCCTCGGCCAGATGGGCCGGGTCGCCATTGGCCTGGGCCTGATCATCCTGGCCCTGCAATTGATCGTCGAAGCCGCCGCGCCCATCACCCAAGCCCAGGGCGTGAAGGTGATTTTCGCCTCGCTGACCGGCGACATCCTGCTCGATGCATTGGTGGGTGCGCTGTTCGCGATGATTTCCTATTCCAGCCTGGCGGCCGTGTTGTTGACCGCGACACTCGCCGGCGCTGCCGTGATCAGCTTGCCCGTGGCCATCGGCCTGGTGATCGGCGCCAACATCGGCAGCGGTGTGCTGGCGTTCCTCAGTACCAGCATGCAGAACGCCGCCGGACGCCAGGTGGCGCTGGGCAGCCTGCTGTACAAGCTGATTGGCCTGCTGCTGATCATCCCGGTGCTCGATCCGCTGGTGGGCTGGCTGGACAGCCTGGATTTCAGCCCACAGGAAACCGTCATCGGCTTTCATTTGCTCTACAACACGGTGCGCTGCCTGGTGCTGTTACCCAGCGTCGGCCCCATGGCCAGGCTTTGTGCATGGCTGCTGCCGGAGCGTCTGGAAACCAACGGTACGGCCACGCCTCGGCACCTGGACCCTGCCGCCCTGGCCACCCCGAGCCTGGCGCTGGCGAACGCCGCCCGGGAAACCCTGCGCATCGGCGACCTGATCGAAAACATGCTCGAAGCCATGCTCGGCGTGCTGCGCGGCGAGCAAACGGCGATTACCCAGCAGGTGCGCAGCATGAGCGACGACGTCGAAGCCCTGTGCAGCGCCATCAAGCTCTACATGGCGCAAATGCCCCGTGAAGACCTCAGCGAACAGGACAGTCGTCGCTGGGCGGAGATCATCGAGCTGGCGATCAACCTGAAGCTGGCCAGTGATCTCATCGAGCGCATGTTGCGCAAGGTCCAGCAGCAGAAAACCTCCCAACGGCGCTCGTTCTCCGACGTGGGCCTGGAAGAACTGGCGGGGCTGCACAGCCACCTGACCGCCAATCTGCGCTTGGGGCTGTCGGTCTTCCTAAGCGCCGACCGGGAAAGCGCACGTCAGCTGCTGCGCGAGAAACGGCGTTTCCGCGCGCAGGAACGGCGGATGGCCCACGCCCATGTCAGCCGCCTGCAGCGCAAAGTCGTACAAAGCCTGGAGACCAGTTCCCTGCACTTGGAGTTGATCGCCGACATGCGGCGCTTGAATTCGTTGTTTTGCGGCAGCGCCTACGTGGTGCTGGAAACGGCTGAGATCGGCGCGCTGGCCGCTGAGGAAATTTCAGACATCACCCACTCGCCTTGAACGACTGGCGTCTTGGCCAGTCAACAAGATTGGCCCGGACCATGGATCTCATAAGCCGCCAGGAAGCCCGCTATGCGTTGTCTGCTACTCGCCCTGCTTTTGTTCGGCTCCCTACCCGTCGTTGCCCAGGACCGTTTCCAAGTCGAAGGCTACCTGTTGCCCAACGGCATGCAGGTGTTGCTCAAGCCCGGCACTGAACGTGGGCACGTGGCGATTCGGCTGGTGGTCGGCGTGGGCCTTGACGACTTCAGCTGCGCCGACAAGGAACTGCCGCACCTGCTCGAGCACGTGCTGTTCAGCGGGGTCGACAGTACGGGCGAAGGCGGCCTGGAAGAGCGCATGCAAGCGCTGGGTGGCGAATGGAACGCCTTCACCAGCAATGCCGACACGACGTTCGTCATCGAGGCGCCAGCGCGCAATCAACGCAAGATCCTGGATTTGCTACTGGCGTTATTGACCCGTACCCGCATCGACGAAAAGAACCTGGAAGCGGCCAAACGGGTGGTCGAGCGCGAGGACGGTGGCCACTATACCCATCTGCAACGCTGGCTCGACCGCCAGCACCTCGGCCACAAGGCCAGCAACCAATTGGCCGTGGAGCTGGGCTTGCGTTGTGCGGAGCGGGCCGAGGTCGAGCGCTTTACCGTCGCCCAGTTGGAACAGGTGCGCAAGGCCTGGTATGCCCCCAACAACATGACCCTGATCGTCGTCGGCGAACTCGATCGGCTGCTGCCGGCCTATCTGGAACGCGCCTTCGGCGAGCTCGAACCGGTCGAACCCAGCGTCCACGAACCACTGGCGCAAATCCGCTACAGCGCGGTCACCAAGCGCAACCTGATTCGTGGAATGGCCGGGGAAAACGCCAAGCTTCACTGGCTGTTCCCGGAGCCTGTACTGGAGGAACAACACGATGAAACCTTCGATCTGCTCAAGGAGTACCTGGATTGGGCGCTCTACCGGCAACTGCGCCTGGCTGACGGCCTGTCCTATGGCCCGTGGGTGGAACGAGAAGTCTTCGGCGGCGTCGGTTTCCTGAGCCTCAACGCCGACCTGGCCCGCGAAGACCTGCCCCAAGCGGAGGAAGCGCTGGAGAGGCTGCGCAACACTTTGCTCAGGGACGGCCTGGATCCCGAGAGTTTCGTGCGGATAAAGCGTGCCGCCATCGCCCACCAGTCCTGGGCCGTCCAGGGCAACAGTGCGCTGGCCGATTATTACTGGAGCGCCTTGAGCGATTATGCAGACGGCCGCTTCACCAACCCCGCCGAGCGCCTGCAGGCAGTGAGCCTGGAGCAGGCCAACCAGGCCCTGCGCGAGCTGCTGAAGGACCCCGGTTACTTGCGCATCGAGAAGCCGCTGCTCGGTGACGACGAACTGATCTGGACCCTCGGCGGGTCAGTGGCGTTGCTGCTGGTGCTGTTGATATGGCTGGCGCGTCGTCGGTCTCGGCGGGACCCGGAGTGACCCCACAGTGGTACTCTGTCAGGGATATTTCCTACGACTTATTGTGAAACTGCCGAATGCCGAACCTGACTCATCTTATCCAGCGCATCCTCGAACTGATGAAGCGCTACCCAGGGGTTATCGCACTCGGCGGTTTCATTTCCGGGGTCGGCAGTTTCATGCTGGTGGACCGCCAGCAGGGATTGGCGACCTGGATCGCCATCGTGATGCTGGTGAGCTGGCTCTGGCTGATGGTGGAGAACAGCATGACCCGGCTGTTCACGCGGATATTCAAACGGGAAATCCCCCAGCCGCTGTTGCGCTATGCCACGCAGATGATTCACCAGGAAAGCCTGTTTTTCGTCCTGCCGTTTTTCTTCATCACCACCACCTGGAACAGCAGCCAGCTGCTTTTCACCGGCCTGCTGACGATCGCGGCGCTGATTTCGATCACCGATCCGCTGTACTACAAATGGCTGGCGCCCCGGCGTTGGGCGTTCCTGGCGCTGCACACGCTGACACTGTTCGCCGCCCTGCTCACCGCATTACCGGTGATCCTGCACCTGACCACCGACCAGAGTTTCAAGTTGGCACTGGGCATCGCCATGTTGTTGTCGTTCCCGAGCCTGGCCTCGATCTTTCCGATCCGCACCGTGCGCAACGCCCTGGCGATCCTCTGCATTACGGTGGGGATTGGCGCCACCGGCTGGGTGCTGCGCTCCTGGGTGCCGCCGGCCACGCTGTGGATGACCGAAGTGGCGATCAGCACCCAAGTGGAAGACCGCACGCCGGGCGCCAGTCTCAAGGAAGTCAGCGCGGCCCAGATTCGCGGCAGCGGTCTGTACGCCTACACCGCCATCAATGCGCCGCGTGGGCTCGATGAGCGGATTTATCACGTCTGGCAATTCAACGGCAAAGAAGTCGACCGCATCGCCCTGGACATCCACGGCGGGCGCAAGGAAGGCTATCGCGCCTGGACCCACAAGCAGAACTTCCCGCAAGACCCAACGGGCAAATGGCAAGTGCGGGTGCTGACGGAAAATGGCCAGATGATCGGTGTACTGCGTTTCACGGTGAACGCCGACACACCCGAAGCAAAATAACGGCGGTCGTGCTATTAGGTAGCGCTGTTCAAGTCGAACGAGCATGGAGCGTATGACCCCCGGATCCCCCACTGGCACTGCCCGACTGGATACGTCCGGCCCTGCGGCGAAGCTATGGGTCAGCGGCGACTGGACGCTGGCCCACTACGCGCAGCTCAAGCGCCTGAGCGATTCGCTGCGCGGCCAATACGACGACAACACCCTGATTGATCTCAATGGCCTCGGCGCCCTCGACACCGCCGGGGCTTCGTTGCTGGTGGAACTGCTGGGCTCCGAACGGCTGGGCAAGACCGCCGAGCACCCCGATTGCAGCTTGCCGGCCGCCGAGCGGGCGCTATTGCAGACGGTCTATTGCTCGCTGACGGACTTCTGTGTGCCGGTGAAAGAGCCGCAGGTCAGCGTGCTGACCCAGCTGCTGACGCGTATCGGCCGCGCCGTGGACAAAATCTGGCAAGACACCCTGCAACTGCTGGGTTTTGTCGGCCTGATCCTCGAAACCCTGGCCCGCAACCTGTTTCGCCCCAGGCGCTGGCGCATGACCGCGATGGTCGTTCACATCGAACAGACTGGCCTGGACGCTGCTCCCATCGTCGCCCTGCTGACGTTCCTGGTCGGCGCGGTGGTAGCGTTCCTCGGCGCGACGGTGTTGGCCGACTTTGGCGCCAGCATCTTTACCGTGGATCTGGTGGCATTCTCGTTCCTGCGTGAATTCGGCGTGTTGCTCACGGCGATCCTCATGGCGGGCCGTACCGCCAGCGCGTTCACCGCGCAGATCGGCTCGATGAAGGCTAACGAGGAAATCGACGCGATCCGCACCCTGGGCCTTGATCCGGTCGAGTTGCTGGTGGTGCCACGGGTACTGGCGCTATTGGTGGCGCTGCCGATGCTGACCTTCCTGGCCATGCTCTCGGGCATTATCGGCGGCGGTGTCGTGTGTGCCCTGTCGCTGGGTATTTCCCCGGCCATGTTCCTGTCGCTGTTGCAGTCGGACATTGGCGTGCAGCATTTTCTGGTGGGGATGGTAAAGGCGCCGATCTTTGCCTTCCTGATCGCCGCCGTGGGCTGCCTGGAAGGTTTCAAGGTCAGTGGCAGCGCCGAGTCGGTCGGGGCCCACACCACGTCCAGCGTGGTGCAGTCGATTTTCGTGGTGATTGTGCTCGATGCCGTGGCCGCGCTGTTTTTCATGGAGATGAGCTGGTGAGCCAACCCCTGCGGCCGCCCACCGAGGCGGTGATTCAAGTGCGCGGCCTGTGCAATCGCTTCGGTCGCCAGAGCGTGCACGAGAACCTCGACCTGGACGTGTACAAGGGCGAGATTCTCGCCGTGGTCGGCGGCTCCGGCAGCGGCAAATCGGTGCTGTTGCGCAGCATTGTCGGCCTGAACCGGCCCAGCGAGGGGACCGTGCGGGTGTTCGGCCAGGACTTGCCGAGCCTGCCCCCGGAGCAACGTTCGCGGGTGGAACGGCGCTTCGGCGTGCTGTTCCAGAAAGGCGCGCTGTTTTCGTCATTGACCGTGACAGAAAACGTCGCCCTGCCGCTGATCGAACACGCCGGGCTCAGCCGCGCCGACGCCGAGCACCTGGCAGCGGTGAAACTCGCGCTGGCCGGGCTGCCACTCTCGGCCGCAGACAAGTACCCCGCCTCGCTGTCCGGCGGCATGATCAAGCGCGCCGCCCTGGCCCGTGCGCTGGCCCTGGACCCGGACATCCTGTTTCTCGACGAACCCACCGCCGGCCTCGACCCCATCGGTGCGGCGGCGTTCGACCAGTTGATCCTGACGCTGCGCGATGCCCTGGGCCTGAGCGTGTTCCTGGTCACGCACGACCTGGACACCCTCTACACCATCACCGACCGGGTGGCGGTGCTGGCGCAGAAAAAAGTGCTGGTGGCCGACGTCATCGACAAGGTGTCGGAAACCGACGACGCGTGGATTCACGAATACTTCCATGGCCCTCGCGGCCGCGCGGCGTTATCGGCCGCTACACAATCCAACGAGGTTTGACATGGAAACCCGAGCCCATCACGTGCTGATCGGCCTGTTCACCGTCATTGTGGTGGCCGGCGCCCTGCTGTTTGGTTTATGGCTGGCCAAGTCCAGCGTGGACAGCGAATTCAAGGATTACGAAGTGGTGTTCAACGAGGCGGTCAGCGGGTTGTCCCGGGGCAGCTCGGTGGAGTACAGCGGGATCAAGGTCGGCGACGTCGTCAACCTGCGCCTGGACCCGAACGACCCACGCCGGGTGCTGGCGCGGGTGCGCTTGAGCGCAGAAACACCGATCAAGCAAGACACCCAGGCCAAGCTGGCGCTGACCGGCATCACCGGCACCTCGATTATCCAGCTCAGTGGCGGCACGCCCCAGAGCCCGGCGCTGACGGGGCACGACGGCGAGCCGCCAGTGATCATCGCCGCGCCCTCGCCTATCGCCCGCTTGCTCAACAACAGCGATGACTTGATGACCAGCATCAACCTGCTGCTGCACAACGCCAATGAGGTGTTTTCCTCGGACAACGTCCAGAGCCTGGGCAAGACCCTCGAGCATCTGGAACAAACCACCGGGGTCATTGCCGAGCAACGCGGCGATATTCGCCAGGCCATGCAGCAATTGGCGTCCATCGGCAAACAGGCCAGCGCCACGCTGGAGCAGACCACGGCGTTGATGCGCAACGCCAATGGTTTGCTCAACGACCAGGGCAAGCAGGCGTTCGGCAACGCCGGCCAGGCCATGCAGTCCCTGGCGCGCAGCACCGCGACCCTCGACAAGTTGCTGAACGACAACCGCGACTCGCTGAATAACGGCATGCAGGGCCTCAATGCCCTGGCGCCCGCCGTGCGTGAGCTGCGCGAGACCCTGAGCGCCCTGCGAGGGATCTCCCGGCGCCTGGATGCCAACCCCAGCGGCTATTTGCTGGGCAACGACAAGGACAAGGAGTTCACGCCATGAAGCCGTCCAACCGGTTGATCCGACCTCTTCTCTTGCTGGCAGGATTTGTCCTGGTGGGTGGTTGCTCGATTTTGCCCAAGGCCGATCCTGCGGATGTGTATCGCCTGCCCGCCACCCAGGCCCCGGCATCTGCGGGCACGGCGGTGAACTGGTCGTTGCGCCTGGCCAGCCCCCAGGCCAGTGAAGTGCTCAACAGCCCGAAAATCGCGGTGATCCCCCAAGGCAATCTGTTCAGCAGCTACGCCGCCTCGCGCTGGAGCGACCCGGCCCCGGTGCTGTTGCGCAACCGCCTGCTCGATGGCTTCGCCCAGGATGGACGCGTCAGGCTGTTGAGCGTCGCCGACAGCAACCTGCAAGCGGACCTGGAGCTGGGCGGGCAATTGCAGGCGTTCCAGACCGAATACCAGGGCACAGCGGCCAGCGTGGTGATTCGGCTGGACGCGCTGCTGGTGCGCGGGTTCGACCAGCGCATCCTGGCCAGTCGCCGGTTTGAAGTGCGCCAGCCGTTGAGCGATGTGAAAGTGCCGGCGGTGGTGGACGGCTTTGGCCGGGCCGGCGACCGGTTGACGGCCGAAGTGGTGGCCTGGACATTGGAGCAAGGCCAGCGTTTCGCAACGCCGACCCAACCCTAGGGGTCGCCGGGCGACTCAGGTCAACCGAAGAACCAGTAGCAAACGCCGATGGCCGCCACCACCCCGGAGAATTCGGCCAGCAGCGCGCAGCCCACGGCATGGCGCGCCCGTTGGATGCCCACGGCGCCGAAATAGACCGCCAGCACATAGAACGTGGTTTCGGTGCTGCCCTGGATCGTCGCGGCCACCAGGGCCGGGAAGCTGTCCACGCCGGAGGTCTTCATGGTCTCGATCAACATGGCCCGGGCGGCGCTGCCGGAGAACGGCTTGACCATGGCAGTCGGCAAGGCGTCGACGAAGCGTGTGTCCCAGCCGGCCCATTGCACCAGGTGGCGGATACCGTCGAGGCCAAAATCCAGCGCCCCCGAAGCCCGCAGTACGCCTACCGCGCAAAGCATCGCCACCAGGTACGGCAGCAACGTTTTGGCGACGTCAAAGCCCTCCTTGGCGCCTTCGATGAAGGCTTCATACACCTTGACCTTCCGCAGCGCGCCCACCACCAGGAAGAGGATGATCAGGCCAAACAGGGTCAGGTTGCCGAGGATCGACGATAGCCCCGCCAGCGCCGTGGCCGAGAGGGTTGCCAGCAGCGCCATGAAACCGCCCAGCACCAACGCACCCGGAATCAGATAGGCCAGCACCACCGGGTCCCACAAGCGCAGGCGCTGCATGAACGCCACGGACAACAGCCCCATCAGGGTCGAGGCGCTGGTGGCGAGCAGGATCGGCAGGAACACCAGGGTCGGGTCCGGCGCGCCTTGCTGGGCGCGGTACATGAAAATCGTCACCGGCAGCAGGGTCAGCGACGATGCATTGAGCACCAGGAACAGGATCTGCGCGTTGCTGGCGATGGTCGGGCTGGGGTTCAGATCCTGCAGCGCGCGCATGGCCTTGAGGCCGATGGGCGTGGCGGCGTTGTCCAGGCCCAGGCCATTGGCGGCGAAGTTGAGGGTGATCAGGCCAATCGCCGGGTGGCCGGCGGGCACTTCCGGCATCAAGCGCAAGAACAGCGGGCCAAGGGCCTTGGCCAGCCAATCGACGATGCCGGCTTTTTCAGCGATGCGCAGGAAGCCCAGCCACAGGGTCAAGGTGCCGAACAGCAGGACCATCACCTCCACCGACAGCTTGGCCATGGCGAAAATGCTTTCCACCATGGCCGCGAAGATCCCGGCGTTGCCGCCGACCAGCCACTGCGCCAGCGCCGACACGGCTGCCACGATAAAGAAGCCAAGCCACAGGCCATTGAGCATCGGTTAAGTCCCCCGGAAGATGCCGCGAATGATAGCGGGGCTGGCCAAAACGACAAACCCCGGATTTCTCCGGGGTTTGGTTGGCATTGCCAAGAAGATCAACGGCTGGAAGTTTCCCCTGCCGGCAGCGGCTCTTTGCTGCGCCAGTGCGGCAGGGAGTTCCAGTAGCGCTGGCCCTTGGCATCGTCGTACATGCCTTCCCAACGGGAAATGACCAGTACGGCCAGGGCATTACCGATGACATTGAGCGCGGTACGGGCCATGTCCATGATGCGGTCGACACCGGCAATGAACGCCAGGCCTTCCAAAGGAATGCCAACGCTGCCCAAGGTCGCCAGCAACACTACGAAGGAGACGCCCGGCACGCCGGCGATGCCCTTGGAGGTCACCATCAAGGTCAGTACCAGCATCAGCTGCTGGCCGATGGACAGATCGATGCCATAGAGCTGGGCGATGAAAATCGCCGCGATGCTCTG
This sequence comes from Pseudomonas frederiksbergensis, assembly GCF_000802155.2. GTDB lineage: Bacteria > Pseudomonadota > Gammaproteobacteria > Pseudomonadales > Pseudomonadaceae > Aquipseudomonas > Aquipseudomonas frederiksbergensis_A. The sequence goes on along the minus strand of NZ_JQGJ02000015.1, from coordinate 28,961 downwards.
ATACAGCGTCGAACCATCAAGGTTGAACGAGTACCCGGTAGGCACGACGAAACTGCAGATAGCCTTCGGCGCCCCGTACGCCTCCATCTTTTCGATGACGCGCGGCAATACCGTTTCGGAGCTCGCGGTGGAGTAGGCGAGTACCAGCTCATCCTTGAAGATGCGCATCAGCTTGATCACCGAGAAACCGAACAGGCGCGCGATCAGGCCCAGCACCACGAAGGCGAAGAAGGCGATGGCGACGTAAACCAGGATCACCAGCTTCGCCAGTGGCAACAGGGAAGCGAAACCGAAGTTGGCGACCGTCACGGCGATCAGGGCGAACACACCAATCGGGGCGTAGTTCATGATCATGTGGGTGACTTTGAACATGCTTTCCGACACGCCCTGGAACATCTTGACCAGGGGATCACGCAGGTCCGATTGCAAGCTGGACAAACCAAGCCCGAACAGCACGGAGAAGAAGATGATCGGCAGCATTTCGCCGCGAGCGACGGCTGCGAAAATGTTCGACGGGATCAGGTTGAGGATCGTCTGGATGAACGCATGCTCATGCTGCACCTCAGCCGCCGTGGCCTGGTACTTGGAAATATCCACGGTACCCAGGGTGCTCATGTCGATGCCGCTGCCTGGCTGGAAGAAATTGGCCATCAGCAGGCCGACGACGATGGCAATGGTGGTGACGATTTCGAAATAGACGATGGTCTTGAAGCCGATCCGCCCCAGCTTCTTGGCATCGCCCACGCCGGCAATGCCGACGATCAGCGAGGAGATCACGATTGGAATCACGATCATCTTGATCAGACGGATAAAGATATCGCCTGCCGGTTGCAGTACGTTGCTGATCCACCAGGCCTTTTCGGCACTGAAATGGTTGAGCAGCGCGCCGATTGCAATCCCGAGCACCAGACCGATGAGGATCTGCCAGGCGAGGCTTAGTCTTGCCTTCTTCATATCATTACCCTTACTTCAGTTTGACTCGGACAGCAGCATCAACGGATCGCCAAAGGCGACACGGACTCACGCTGCTGCCCCCGTATAAGGTCACCCCGGGCGCCCAAGGCAGCTCACTGGCAGGCGAAAAAAGGCGCAACTATTGCGATGCAAGGGGGGATCGTCTAATGCCGTAAACGCCTACCCTATGCCGAATCGGCATGAGATCACCGATGTGAAACGTACGTCCCAATCGGTTCAAAAGCGACACTTCATCAGGCATAAACGCCGTCAACCGGCCATTTCAGCGTAGCCGGGCGTTATCTGGATTGCTTGAGAGGCGATGAAAGGATTGAGTCGCAGGCCACCGGCGAAAAGCGAAACCGTGCGCCTATTCTCCGATATACGGTCGGCTTTGGAACAGCATTGCTTGGGGAGCGGGACAATATGCCGCAGCGCCAGTTGGGTTCTGGCAAAAGAAGCAGCAAATCGCTCTAGCCTGGGGAATAAGCTCTACGCAAGTTCGCCAAGCCGTCACGACTTTGCGAACTTGCGTCGCAGCTTTTACCTGACCCGGCCCTTTCGCAGGCACCCCTTGTGCCCGTAGGTCACTCCGACCCTTGATGGTCAGAACGTCCCAGCCCCCTGGTCATGCTTACGCCCTCCTCGGGCTTCGCAGGGAGAAAAGCAGCGTTGCTTTTCCCGCTTCAAGAAATCAGTACCAGTTAGGATCTTTCTTGAGCTGTTCCATTAACAGTTTTTGCATACCTTCATCGGGGTTGCCGAGAAAGCGGTAGTCCGCGTGACGGGTCGGTGACTTGTCGGAGGGCAGGCCCGCAGGGACTTCCACCAACAGGGCATAGGCTTCGTCTTTGTCGAAACTGAAAGCCACGAACAGGCGTTTGCTCTTGCAGGTCGCCTGGGTCTCGCACAAAGGTCCGACGAGATATTTATCGTCGTCTTCCTCGACCGCATTCATTTGCTCCGCGTCGCCCGTCAGGTTCATCACCCACTCGGGCAGGCGCTCCTCTTTCTTGACGACCTGCTGCCAGGTCTCGCGGTACTGCGGATCGGATTGCAGCAACTGGTTGACCCGCATTTGACCGTCGTTGGCAGCCATTGCCATGGCACCGCCGCCCAACAGCAGGGCGGCGGCCAGTCCTTTGAATGTCACGCTCATAGTCAGCCTCGGCCGCGACGGCCAAAGAAGAACGATGCGATAAACATCACCAGGAACACGACAAAGAGAATCTTGGCGATGCCCGTGGCGGTGCCTGCGATACCACCGAAGCCCAGTACCGCAGCGATGATGGCAATGATCAGGAAGGTAATAGCCCAGCTCAACATGGTGATTCTCCTTACGCTTTTCTATTTAGTTAGGTATCTGGCGACGAGGGTTCCGGCACAACGGACGACCGGTTCTTGTCAGAACACCCAGCGCTCTTCCCGAGGCATCTCGGGGAGGGGCTGCGCCTGGTCGACTTCCATCATTCGCATCGATGCGGATTCCTGCGCCAACGTGCTGGCGGCACTGAAATGGGTTTGCGGGGCGCGGTAGGTGGAGACCAGTGGCGCTTCCGGTTTCTGGCTTTCATGCCAGAGCATCAATTGCTGCCCCGCTAAAAGGGTGACCAGCAGTGCGACAAAAGCCCACAGCCCCTGCTGGATGTGCAGGCGGGAAATGCGAAATTGGGCGGCACATTGACGATTCATCCTGAAACTCCTCCCCACCCTAGCGGTGATCTGGTTGAGGCGCCTTGAAACGCCACGTTGCCTAGAACATTGCAGTCGGCATGCCAGAAATCCACAACCCATAAAATCCTTTTAAATCAAATAGTTATGAGCACTCCAAAGAAGACCCGGAGCGCATCCTGCACGATGGGCCAGACGCGCGTCGTGCGTTATGCACGAATTGGCAGGAAGCGGCTCGGTCGATTTCTTTTTTGAATTGCGAGTCGGAAATGGCTGTCGGAATGAGCGAGCCGAACCGTCGGGACCTGAGGAGCTGAAAAATTGACTGGAAATCAGGCTTTTAGACGATCGAGGTCCACAGATTCCGATTCGGTGGGTAATATTCGATCAGAATGGACCATGCAACTTGCCCGATTTTTCTGACACTAATCATCATCATTCATTAAGGAGCGTAGGAAAGATGGAATCCGCCACCGAGCATCAAGGCCGCATTCTGCTGGTAGACGATGAGTCCGCCATCCTGCGTACCTTCCGTTATTGCCTCGAAGACGAGGGCTATAGCGTCGCCACCGCCAACAGTGCTGCACAGGCCGAAGCCCTGCTGCAACGCCAGGTGTTCGACTTGTGCTTCCTGGACCTGCGCCTGGGCGAAGACAACGGTCTCGACGTCTTGGGACAGATGCGTATCCAGGCACCCTGGATGCGAGTGGTCATCGTGACAGCCCACTCCGCCGTCGATACGGCCGTCGATGCGATCCAGGCCGGCGCGGCCGATTATCTGGTCAAGCCGTGCAGCCCCGACCAACTGCGCCTCGCGACCGCCAAGCAACTGGAGGTGCGCCAACTGTCCGCGAGGCTCGAAGCCTTGGAAGGCGAGATACGCAAGCCAAAGGACGGCCTCGACTCCCACAGTCCGGCGATGAAAGTGGTGCTGGAAACCGCTCGGCAGGTCGCCAGCACCGACGCCAACATCCTGATCCTGGGCGAGTCCGGCACCGGCAAGGGCGAACTGGCGCGGGCGATCCATGGCTGGAGCAAACGTGCGAAAAAATCCTGCGTCACCATCAACTGCCCGTCGTTGACCACCGAATTGATGGAAAGCGAATTGTTCGGTCACAGCCGCGGTGCGTTCACTGGTGCCAGCGAAAGTACGTTGGGGCGAGTCAACCAAGCGGATGGCGGAACGTTGTTTCTCGACGAGATCGGCGATTTTCCCCTCGCACTGCAGCCAAAATTGCTGCGTTTTATCCAGGACAAGGAATACGAGCGCGTCGGCGACCCCGTTACGCGTCGCGCCGATGTCCGGATTCTCGCGGCGACCAACCTCAATCTTGAGGACATGGTGCGCGACGGACGTTTCCGCGAAGACCTCTTGTACCGCCTGAACGTCATTACCCTGCACCTGCCGCCCTTGCGCGAACGCGCCGAGGACATCCTGACCCTGGCCGACCGGTTCCTGGCACGCTTCGTCAAGGAGTACGCTCGTCCGGCACGGGGGTTCAGCGACGAGGCTCGCGAAGCGCTGCTAGGCTACCGCTGGCCGGGCAACATTCGCGAGTTGCGCAACGTGGTCGAGCGCGCCAGCATCATCTGCCCCCAGGAGAAGGTCGAAATCAGCCATCTGGGCATGGCCGAGCAGCCGGTCAACAACGCTCCGCGAATCGGTGCCGCACTGAGTCTCGACGAGCTGGAGAAGGCGCATATCGGCGCAGTGCTGGCCACTGCCGACACCCTTGACCAGGCCGCCAAGACCCTGGGCATCGACGCGTCCACGCTGTATCGCAAACGCAAGCAATACAACCTGTGAGCGGCACCTTATGAAACTGGCGATGAAGCTGCGCACACGGTTGTTCCTCAGCATTTCGGCGCTGATCACGGTGGCGCTGCTGGGGCTGTTGTTGGGACTGGTCAGCGTAATGCAGATGGCCAACACCCAAGAACAATCCGTTCGCGACAACTTCGTACTGCTGGACCTGGGCCTCAAGCTACGTCAGACGCTGGGCGACCAGTTGATGATCATGCTCGACGAAAACCCCAACCTGGCGGCGCTGGAGGAGTCCAAGCGCCAGTATTTCGAGCTGCTGGATGAAGGCATTGCACACGAGCAGGCGCTGGGGGATCCGCCCGCCAGCTTCAGCCGTGCCAAATCCGATTACATCAGCTTCCTCGAGGCCTTCGACGATTCTCGCCAGCAACCCAAACAGCTGGCGGGTATCCAGGCGCTCACTGATAAATTCAACGTATTGCGCAGTGGACTGATCGAGGGCTATCGCCATGCCCTGAACAAAATCAGCGACACCCAGGACCGCGCCCGCGAGCGTGCCCTGCTGATTTCCAGCCTGCTGGGGCTGGTGGGGCTGGCCGTGCTGATCATCGGCTTCGTCACCGCCCACGGCATAGCCCGGCGCTTTGGCGCGCCGATCGAGGCGTTGGCAGCGGCGGCGGACGATATCGGCCAAGGCAATTTCGAAGTGACCCTGCCGATCTCCTCGGCGGCGGAACTGAACCTGCTGACCCGCCGTTTCGGCATCATGGCCCAAGCGCTTCGCGAGCATCAGGCGACCAATGTCGATGAGCTGCTCGCCGGCCAGCAACGCCTGCAAGCGGTACTCGACAGCATCGACGATGGCTTGCTGATGATCGATCGCCAAGGTCGGCTCGAGCACCTCAATCCCGTGGCCCAACGTCAGCTGGGCTGGGATCAGGAGCGCTTGGGGCAGGGGCTCGGCGAGGCGCTTGGACGTATCGAATTGGACGACGAGTTGCAACTGGTCCTGCGCGGCGGCACGCAGGAGCGAGCGCCAGACGACTTGAGCATCGAGGTGGATGGCGAGTCACGCGTGCTCACCTACAGCCTGACGCCGGTCATCCACACCCAAGGCCAGATTCTCGGCGCGGTGATGGTGCTGCATGACGTCACCGAGCAACGCGCCTTCGAACGGGTGCGCAGTGAATTCGTCCTGCGGGCTTCTCATGAGCTGCGCACCCCGGTGACGGGCATGCACATGGCCTTCGGCCTGCTCCAGGAGCGCGTGCATTTTCCCAAAGAGTCCCGTGAGGCGGACCTGCTCAATACCGTCAATGAAGAAATGCAGCGGTTGATGCAGCTCATTAATGACTTGCTCAATTTCTCCCGTTACCAGAACGGCTTGCAGAAGCTCACGTTGGCACCTTGCTCCATCGAAGAATTGTTGGAAGCCGCCAGGATGCGCTTTGCCGGCCAGGCGCAAGCGAAAGGTATCGAATTACTCGTCGAGATCCAGGGTCCGTTGCCGCGCCTTCACGCCGATGCCGCGCAGCTGGATCGGGTGCTGGACAACCTCATCGATAACGCGATGCGTCACACCAACGATGACGGCCAGATCCGCTTGCAGGCCCGACGCCACGGCGAGCGGGTGATCATCAGCGTCGAGGACAACGGCGAGGGGATTGCCTACGGCCAGCAGGGGCGGATTTTCGAGCCCTTCGTCCAGGTTGGCCGCAAAAAGGGCGGCGCCGGCCTCGGCCTGGCGCTGTGCAAGGAGATCGTCCAGCTCCACGGCGGGCGCATGGGCGTTTATTCAAGGCCAGGGCAGGGCACTCAGTTCTACATGGCCTTGACGGTGTAAGCGCCCGTTACGCCTCATCATCAATGCGCCGCCCGACCAGACGTCGCCCGCGGGTGATCAGTTCGATGAACTGCACCGCACTGAGCGCGTGGGCGAACAGCCACCCCTGACCGAACTTCACGCCCTCGCTGCTCAGGTAAGACGCCTGGGCCTCATGCTCGATACCTTCAGCGATGACTTTGAGCTCAAGGGCGTGGGCCATGCGGATGATATGCGGGGCGACGCCGCTGCTGGCGGCGTCGTGCCCCAGCGCGTCGATGAAGGCCTTGTCGATTTTCAGGCAATCCACCGGTAGCGTTTGCAGGTAGGCCAGGCTGCAATAGCCAGTGCCGAAGTCATCGATCAGCACCTGATGCCCCACGTCGCGCAACGATTGCAGGTTATCGCGAGCCACCAGCACGTCGACCAGGCCGCGCTCGGTGACTTCGAAAGCGATCTGGTGCGCCGATACGCGATGCATCGCCAACAGCCGGGCAATCACATCGCCAATGCGCGGCACCATCACGTCGCATGCCGCCAGGTTCACGGAAATATAGAGGTGTGGATTGGCGCGCAATAGCTGGCCCAACTGATCGAATAAACGCTGCAGGACAAAATCGGTGATCTGGCGGATCTGCCCGGTGTCTTCCGCCATCGGAATGAACAGATCCGGACTGGTCAGCGTGCCGTCCGGCCGGCGCCAGCGCAGCAGGGCTTCGGCGCCCACGCAGTTGCGGCTGTGAAGGTCGAAAATCGGTTGATAGAGCACCTGTAGCTCACCGCGTCGGATAGCACCGTGCAATTCGGCATCCATCGATTGGCGCTGGCGCGCGAGAAGAAAGACCTGAAAGCCGATGCCCAGCCCGAGCACCAGGCTGATGGGCAGCATCCACCAGGCATTGGCCGGGATGCGCAGGCCGTTGCGCGGTGCGATCAGCACCAGCTGGTACTCAGGACTGTCAGTTGGCATCCGGTAGATCAATCGGTATTTCGTGACCTGCAAGGCGTTTCGGCTTTTCGGCGGCCACGGCTCGGCCGGTGGCCAGTGTTGTTCAGTACCAAGGACCGGAATCGCCCGCTCGCCGTCATCGAGGACCACCAGCAAGCTGCTGCCCGGCGGCAAGTCGACCACATCGGTCAGGTGGCCGCGAGACGTTGCCACCCGAAAATTTCCGCGCCCCAACATCAACGCGGCACGATTTTCATCGGGCTCCGTGGTGGTGTTGAGCCAGTAGCTGTAGGCCGGGCCGCGCAAGTCAGGTGCTCGCGCCAAGGACAAACCGCTCTGGCGCGGACGGTTGGAGCACATGCCAGTACTGTCGATATATGCCGCCTCGTAGACGAAGCGATAATTGAAACTCACCTGCTGCAAGGTGGCGATCATGTCATCGCTACAGCCACGCAGCGGTTGAGCCTGCAAATCATCGAGGCTCTCGCGCAGCTGTCCGAACAGTTGTTCCAGGCGTAGCAGGAAGCGCTCGCCTTGAGCGTTCATCTGGTCACTTTCACGCTGTTGGATTTGCTGCATCACCACAAACAGACTGCCTGCCAGCAACAACACAGTACTGAGGGCAGCCGCCGTCATCGCCAGGAAAATAGGGCGATGCAGCCAACTCTGCAGCGTTTCGCGGGCAGCCGTCATCATCAGTAATCCGAAAGTTACCAATGAGTTATAGCTTCTGTTTTGGATTTGGCGCTATCAGTCAGACGAGCGTCATTATTTTGTCTGGTTTAGCACCTGCAAAATCGCCGCGCTTTGGGCGTCTGGCGCGCCATCGAACCGGGTCGGCCGATAGCGCATCTGGAAGGCGGCGAGCACCTGGTGGGTGGCTACGTCCCATTCGCCAGTGCGAGGCGTCGGGTAGCCGAGGCGGGCCAGCTCCGCCTGGAACCAACTGGCGCTCGGCAACTGAGCGGCGTAGGCAGCCTGCTGTAGCGCGACCGCCCGTTCGTCCGGCCAGACACCAAGGCCTGCCTGCGCCAGTCGCTTCCAGGGAAACAACGGGCCGGGATCCAGCTTGCGATTGGGGGCGATGTCGCTATGGCCAATGATGTTGGCCGGGTTGATCTCGTTACGTCGGGTGATGTCCTTGAGCAAGGCGATCAGAGCTTGCACCTGGGCTTCGCTGTAGGGGTACCAGAGGCGACCGGTAGGCGTGTCCACATAGCCCGGATTGACAATCTCGATCCCGATGGAGCTGGAGTTGAGCCAGGTCCGGCCTTGCCATTCACTTTCGCCGGCGTGCCAGGCGCGCCGGTTTTCGTCCACCAGCTTATAAATAGTCGCGTCCTTGTCGTCGCCTATCAGGTAATGCGCGCTGACTTCGCCATGGGTCAGTAAAGACAGGGAGCGCTCGAGGGAAGCCGAGGTGTAATGCACCACGACGAACTGGACACGGCTGTCGTGGTTGACCGACGGATGACTGGTATCCAGCCGGGGGCCGCTCGCGCAACCGGCCAGGACTAACAGCGAAACAACGAGCGGGAGAAGTTTCATGGCGAAGAACAGGCACACAGGAAAATAATGCAACAGTGTAACGTATCACCTGGAAATGATCCGGTGCCGTTACACAAAATGGAACAATTGTTCAGCCAAACTCCACTCGGTTACGGCCCGCATTTTTGGCCCGATAAAGCGCCTCATCGGCCCTTTTGAGCACCAGTTCGCTGCGCTCTCCCGGCTTGAACGCCGTCATGCCCATCGACACCGTCACCGTCAGCGGCTCGCCCTTGAAATGGAACGGACACGCTTCGATGGCCGCGCGCAGGGCTTCGGCCAGTTTCGCGCCGGCCGCAAGAGGCGTATCAGGCACCAGCAAGACGAACTCCTCGCCACCAAAGCGGGCGATGAAGTCACTGCCACGGATCCGCTTGCGCAGCACGGAGGCGATGAGCTTCAGCACGCGGTCACCGGCCAGGTGCCCGTAGTTGTCATTGATCCGCTTGAAGTGATCCAGGTCGAGCATGGCGATCAACAAGCTGTTGCCATGCCGCTGCCATTGCTCAACTTCCTGTTCGAGGCGCTCGGTCCAGGCAGCGCGGTTCGGCAGGCCTGTCAACGGATCAATCAAGGCTTTCTGGCGCTGCTCTTCCAGATTCTCACGGACGATCAGCGCGTCCTGTTCCATCAACGCAACGCGCTCGGCCAGGCTCTTGAGACGAACCGAGACTTCTTTCTCGCGCTGGTCACGCTGCTTGCGATGCTCATCCATCGTACCAAGCAGACCCTCCAGATGATTCTCCAGCACTTGCTTGAGGCCTTCCAAGTCATCGGCTTGCTGCACACTGCTCTGCAGGCCGTCCACTTGCTCACGAATCTGGGAGTCCATTTCCCTGGAGGCCGACAGATTGTCGGCATGGTCGTCGCTGGCAGCTTGCAACGTGCTTTGGAATGACTCCAGGCGATCATTGAGTCGCTGCAGATAAGCTTCGAATTCATGCTGGCCGCTGTCGGTGATTGCCAGCATCAGTACCGCCAGATCGTCGAGGATCGGCAGCAACTCATACCAGTTCAGCCCATTGCGCAGACGTTCGCGCATGGCTTCCGCCTGGGGCCGATGACGTTCGGGCAGCGTCAGGTCGCCAAGCAGGCCCAGCAGCGTGTCTTCGATATGCCTGGCGACCGAGCTGTAGGAAGGCTCCGGCGAGTCGGGCAGGGCGTAGTGAGCCTCATCGGAATCGGCCGCGAGGGGCTCGGCGGGTTCGCTGGATTCGGCGGCCGCAACTGGCGGCTCTTCGAGGACCGGCGGGGGTGCCTCCGGCACTAGCTCGTCCGGGTTCTGGAACGCGGTTGTTGGTTCGGCGTGTTCATCAAGGGGCGGGGGCGGCGGTTCGACGGGCGGCTGAGCCACGGCTGCGGCCGGCGGCGTCACGGGCTCCGGCGCAGGTTCGCCTTCCGGTTCGCCTTCCGGTTCGTCTGCTGCTTCAATAGGCTCGACCGGCTCGGCTTCGGATAATTGGAACGCGTGGTCTCGCTCCGCTTTCGGTGCGGGCGCAGGTGCGGGTGCGGGCGGGATGGATACCGTCTCGGCTGTGGGCGGTGCCGGCGTTAGCGCACTCGCATCTGTTCCAGGCGTCGGGCTCGGCTGGCCCGGCTCCGACGATGGGCGCGGCTGGGGTGCCACCTCATCGTGACCGTGACCACCAAACAACCGTTGCAGCAGGCCGGGACGGCTCGGCTCATCCGGTGTATCCAGTGCGCTCAGCGCCTTGCCCTGCAAGCCACTCAACTCGCTGAGCAACAAGGGGATTTCCCGCGCCTGGCCGACCCGGGCTTCCAATTGCTTGGAGAACTTCTTCAAAGGCCGGCTGACGTCCTTGGGCAGCGGCAAGGATTGCAACTGGGCAACCAAAGCCGTCAACGCGGCGCTCATTTGCTCAACCCGCGTCTCGCGACGCTGCTCGGAATCGAGTACGGCTTTCTCCAGGCGCGGCAGCAGGGCGGCGAGGGCAGCGTCCATGTCGTCGGTGCGCACCACTTCGCGCATCTCTTTCATGCACTGGTCCACTGCCCGGTCGGTGCCCTCGGCGGCAAGCGTGCTGCGCACCAGCCCCCGACGCAGCAAGTCGAGCCGAGCGTCCCAGCGACGCTCAAGCTTTTCCTGCTGTTCGATGCTCTTGAGGTATTTCTCTCTCCAGCGTTCGGCGTCGTCGCTCATTCATCGGATCCGCAAGGGGCAGGACTCAGCGCGGGGAATGCGTCGGCCGTGAGCGAACCCGGCAGACGTATTTCGACCGCGACCGGCAGATGATCGGAAATAGGCTGCGCCAATACCTCGAAGCGTTCGAGGGTCAAGGTCGGGCTCAACAGGATATGGTCCAGGCAGCGCTGAGGGCGCCAACTGGGAAACGTGGCTTCGAGCTGCGGGGCGAGCAGGCCAAGGTCGCGCAATGGCGAAGTTTGAAGCAGGTCATTGGCGTGGGTGTTCATGTCGCCCATCAGGACCTGGTGCTTGTAGCCGCCGATCAGCTCACGGATGTACGCCAGCTGCATCGTTCGGGTGCGAGCGCCGAGGGCCAGGTGCATCATCACCACGACCAGCGCCTCCGGGCCTTCGCCGAAACGCGCCAGGATCGCCCCACGCCCCTTGGGACCGGGGAGCGGATGATCTTCGATCGCCCAGGGACGCAGGCGACTCAGCACGCCATTACTGTGCTGGCCGAGGCGTCCGAGGTTGCGATTGAGTTGTTGGTACCAGTAGGGGAAGGCACCCAATTGGGCGAGGTGTTCCACCTGGTTGACGTAGCCGGAACGCAGGCTTCCGCCATCGGCTTCTTGCAAGGCCACCAGGTCGAAATCCTTGAGCAGGTCGCCGATTTTCTGCAGGTTGCCTGCGCGCCCGGTGTGGGGCAGCAAATGTTGCCAACCGCGGGTCAGATAATGCCGGTAGCGTTCGGTGCTGATGCCGACCTGGATGTTGAAACTGAGCAACCGCAGGCGGCTGTCCGCCGGCAGGCCCGTGGACGCGACATGATGCTCGTTGACCCGCGGTTCATGCAGGCCAACGATGCGCTCGGTACTCCAGCGGGCCATGGCCGTGGGCCCGCTTAGTTGGCGGCGGCCTTGGTGGCCGCTCGCTCTTTGGCGATCAGCTTGTCCGCCAGTTGCAGCGCTTCATTCGCGCCGCCGGCAGAGCCGATGTCAAAGCGGTACTTTCCATTGACGACCATGGTCGGTACGCCGGTGATTTCGTATTTCTTTGCCAGCTCCTTGGCCTTGTTGATCTGACCCTTGATGGCGAAAGAATTGAAAGTGGCCAGGAACTTGTCTTTGTCGACGCCTTGGGTGGCGAGGAACTCAGCCATCTCTTCAGGATCGGTCAGGCGTTTCTTTTCTTTCTGGATCGCATTGAACACCGCTGCGTGAACCTGGTGCTCGACGCCCATGGATTCCAGCGTCAGGAACATCTGGCCGTGGGCGTCCCAAGGACCGCCGAACATGGCCGGAATGCGCACAAAATTCACGTCCGATGGCAGCTTTTCAGCCCAGGGATTGATCACCGGTTCGAAGGCGTAGCAATGCGGGCAGCCGTACCAGAACAGCTCCACGACTTCGATCTTGCCAGGCACGGCCACCGGAACGGGGTTGGACAGTTCGACATAAGGTGCGGCGGGCTTTTCAGCCGCTTGGGCAGTCATGCCGAACAGGCTGGCGGCGACGAGCGCGGCGCTGATGATCAGATTACGCATGCTTTACTCCTGGACAATGAGGGGGCCTCGCGGGACGTGCTTCTAAGACAGACCGTCGCGGGTTCAAGTTCTCTAGTGTAACGGCAGCGGCCACAAAAAAGGGCGGCCAAGGCCACCCTTTTGATGCTCGCATCGACAGATTAATCGAGCGTTAACGTTGCGAGAGGCGCCCCCCTTGCAACGGCCTTAGTGCAGGCCCTGGATGTAGCTGGAAACGGCGGCGATATCTTCGTCGCTCAGCTTGCGTGCGATGGTGCGCATGGTCATCGCGTCGCCATCGTTGGCGCGACCGCCTTCTTCCTTGCGGAAATCGGTCAGCTGCTTGGTGATGTATTGGGCATGCTGGCCGCCCAAGTGTGGGAAACCGGCAGCGGCGTTGCCCTTGCCGTCAGGCGAGTGGCAGCCGGTGCAGGCTGGCAGGCCTTTTTCCAGGTTGCCGCCGCGAAACAGCGCTTCACCGCGAGCCACGAGTTTCGGATCGGCGGCGCCGACGCTGCCCTTCTGGCTGGCGAAATAGGCCGCGATGTCCGCCAGGTCCTGATCGTTCAGGTTGGTCAGCAGGCCGGTCATTTCCAGCACGACACGCTTGCCGTCCTTGATTTCCTTCAACTGCTTGACCAGATAACGCTCGCCCTGGCCCGCCAGTTTCGGAAAGTTGGGCGCCATGCTATTGCCATCCGGGCCGTGGCAGGCCCCGCATACGGCCGCTTTCGCCTGACCGGCAGCGGCGTCGCCAGCGGCGTGGGCTACGCCGGATATCCCCAAGGTCAACAGCAGACTCACGATCAGTTTGTTCATCAGCTAATCCAACTACGGCTAAGGGTTAAAGAGTTATGGGCCGGGTTTACTCGCTCATCCACTGGATGATGGCTCGGTAATCCTCGGCACTGCAGTCCATGCACAAACCACGCGGCGGCATCGCCTTGAAACCCTGGGTCACGTGTTGCACCAGCGTCTCCATACCTTTCGCCAACCTCGGCGTCCAAGCTTCCTGATCGCCCTTGCGGGGCGCCATGGGGAGTTGGCCGGAATGACAGGCACCACAAACACGGTTGTACACAGCTTCCGGATCCTGTGTAGCCTGAGCGCTGTAAAGCGGCATCAAGACACCGGCAGCTAGCAGCCATTTCGTCATAAAACGACCTTTTCAGGGTTGGGAACGAGCTGCGTTCTAATGCGCAATTTCGGTCGGTCGCTCCCGTGAGCTTCATCCTACGCTGGGACAAAGCGCACACAAAATCTGCGGCATTATATACTGGCGTCACTGAAACGGAAACGACACAGCTTGCCGCGTCCATTCCCGACGCCGCCCACATCGGAAATCCCATGCAACTGAAGAACCCCATCCTTGGCCTGTGCCAACAGTCCACCTTCATGCTCAGCGCTGCCAAAGTCGATCAATGCCCTGACGACGAAGGTTTCGAAGTGGCCTTTGCCGGTCGTTCCAACGCCGGTAAATCCAGCGCGCTCAACACATTGACCCATGCAAGCCTGGCGCGTACCTCGAAAACGCCAGGTCGCACGCAGCTCTTGAACTTCTTCAAGCTAGACGATGAACGGCGTTTGGTCGACCTGCCGGGCTACGGTTATGCCAAGGTGCCGATCCCGCTCAAGCAACACTGGCAGCGCCACCTGGAAGCCTACCTGGGCAGCCGCGAGAGTTTGAAGGGTCTGATCCTGATGATGGATATCCGCCATCCGATGACTGACTTCGACCTTTTGATGCTTGATTGGGCGGTCGCCAGCGGCATGCCGATGCATATCCTGCTGACCAAGGCCGACAAGCTCACCTACGGCGCAGCGAAAAATACCCTGCTCAAAGTGCAGTCGGAGATCCGCAAGGGTTGGGGTGACACGATTACCATCCAGCTGTTCTCGGCCCCCAAGCGCATGGGGCTGGAAGAGGCCTACACAGTATTGGCCGACTGGATGGAACTGGCAGACAAGGGCAGCGAGGCGGCTGAATAGCCAAATCCCAGGCAAAAAAAACCCCGGACTTCGTATGGGGAGGGGGAAGTTCGGGGTCCAAGTTCCGGACCGCTAGGGCGGGGTCCAGATATCTGCCAACACTTAACACAACATAGGAGCATTGAAGGGCTTCACCAGCCATTCAGAATCTCTGAGTAGTAATTCACGGGTTTAGTTCAGATTATTTTTGGAAATAACTGTAGGAATTTTCCGGACTAATGAGGCCGCTCGCGAATTCGCGGTGATTGATGTGGCGAGGGAATATATCCCCTCGCCGCAGAGTCCGCTCGATTCTCCGGCAAGACTCAATGCGCCTCGTCCCAGTTATTACCCACGCCCACTTCCACCAGCAGCGGGACGTCCAGCGTGGCGGCCGCGCCCATAAGCTGGCGGATTTCGCCACTCACCTGTTCGACCAGATCTTCACGCACTTCCAGCACCAGTTCGTCATGAACCTGCAGGATGACTTTTGCGTCCAGCCCTGACGTGGTCAGCCAGCGGTCCACGGCAACCATGGCTTTCTTGATGATGTCGGCCGCTGTGCCTTGCATCGGTGCGTTGATGGCGGTGCGCTCGGCGCCCTTGCGTAGGGCCGGGTTTTTCGCGTTGATATCCGGCAGGTACAACCGGCGACCGAAAATGGTTTCGACGAAACCTTGCTCGGCCGCCTGGGCGCGGGTGCGCTCCATGTATTCCAGCACACCGGGATAACGGGCGAAGTAACGGTCGATGTATGCCTGCGACTGCTTGCGATCGACGCCGATCTGCTTGGCAAGGCCGAAGGCGCTCATGCCGTATATCAGGCCGAAGTTGATCGCCTTGGCGCTGCGGCGCTGGTCGTTGGTTACGGCGTCCAGATCAACGCCGAACACCTCGGCCGCCGTGGCGCGGTGCACATCCAGGTCGTTGCGGAAGGCATGCAGCAGCCCTTCGTCCTTGGCCAGGTGCGCCATGATCCGCAACTCGATTTGCGAGTAGTCCGCCGCCAGCAGCTTGTAGCCTTTCGGCGCGACGAAGGCCTGGCGGATGCGTCGGCCTTCGGCCGTGCGAATCGGAATGTTCTGCAGGTTCGGGTCGATGGACGACAGGCGCCCGGTCGCAGCGACGGCTTGCTGGTAATTGGTATGGACGCGGCCGGTGCGGCTGTTGATCTGTTCCGGCAGGCGATCGGTGTAGGTGCTCTTGAGCTTGCTCAACGAGCGGTACTGCATCAATACCTTGGGCAGCGGGTAATCCTGCTCTGCCAGTTCGGCGAGCACCGCTTCGGCGGTGGATGCCTGGCCCTTGGCGGTTTTGCTGAGCACCGGCAAGCCGAGCTTTTCGTACAGGATCACGCCCAATTGCTTCGGCGAGCCGAGGTTGAATTCTTCGCCGGCAATGGCAAACGCCTCACGCTCCAGGGCTACCAGTTTTTCGCCCAACTCGACACTTTGCACGCCCAGCAGGTTGGCATCGACCAGCGCACCTTGACGCTCGATACGCGCCAGGACCGGCATCAATGGCATTTCGATTTCGTTGAGCACCGTGCCCAGGCTCGGTGTGGCGGCAAGCTTTTCCTGCAAGGCCAGGTGCAGGCGGAACGTCACGTCGGCGTCTTCTGCGGCATAAGGCCCGGCCAGCTCCAGGGAGATCTGATCGAAACTCAGTTGTTTGACCCCTTTGCCCGCAATATCCTGGAAATCGGTCTTGCTGTGGCCCAGGTACTTGAGCGCCAGGCTGTCCATGTCGTGGCGGGTCGCGGTGGAATCCAGTACGTAGGATTCGAGCATGGTGTCGAAGGCGATGCCCTGGACCAGAATGCCGTTGTTCTGGTCGCCACCAATGGCGCAGTTGGCCAATATGTTGGTTTCGAACTTGGCGTGCTGACCGACCTTGAGCTTGTCCGGGTTTTCCAGCAAGGGCTTGAGGGCCATGAGTACCGTGTCGCGATCCAGTTGCTCCGGCACGCCCATGTAGGAATGGGTCAGCGGGATGTAGGCCGCCTCGAAAGGGGCCACGGCGAACGAAAGGCCCACAAGTTGCGATTGCTGGGCATCGCCGCCGTTGGTTTCGGTGACGAAGGCAAACAGCGGCGCCTTGTCCAGTTTGGCCAGCCACGCGTCGAAGCGCGCCTGGTCGAGGATCACCTCGTACTTGGCCTCGGGAGCGCCGGGCTGTTCTTCGGTAACGTCGACGATTTCCTGGCCGGCACGCTTGGCGTCCCGCTGGTTTTCTTCGAACCAGCTCTTGAATTCCAGCAGTGTATACAGCTCGGCCAGTTTCTCGTGGTCCGGCGTGCCCATTTGCAGATCGTCGAGTCCGACATCCAGCGGCACATCGGTCTTGATGGTCGCCAGCTCGTACGACAGGAACGCCATCTCCTTGTGCTCTTCGAGCTTGGCGGCCAGCGTCTTGGCGCCACGGATCGGCAAGGTGGCGACGATGTCCAGTTGCGCGTACAGCTCGGTCAGGCCACCGTTGACGCCCACCAGCAGGCCGGAAGCGGTCTTCGGTCCAATGCCTGGGACGCCCGGGATGTTGTCGGACGAATCGCCCATCAACGCCAGGTAATCGATGATCTGCTCCGGAGCGACGCCAAACTTCTCCTTCACGCCAGCCACATCCAGCGAGCTACCGGTCATGGTGTTGACCAAGGTAATGTGCCCGTCGACCAACTGCGCCATGTCCTTGTCGCCGGTGGAGATCACCACCGGACGGTCCGCCGCGGCGCTGCTGCGGGCCAGCGTGCCGATCACGTCATCGGCTTCGACGTTGTCCACGCACAGCAGCGGGAAACCCAGGGCCTTGACGCTGGCGTGCAGCGGCTCGATCTGCACGCGCATGTCGTCCGGCATGCTTGGGCGGTTGGCCTTGTATTCGGCGTACAGCGCATCGCGAAACGTCCCACCCTTGGCGTCGAAAACCACGGCGAAAGGACTGTCCGGATACTGCTTGCGCAGGCTTTTGAGCATGTTCAACACGCCCTTGACCGCACCGGTCGGCAGGCCTTTGGACGTGGTCAGCGGTGGCAGCGCGTGAAAGGCGCGGTACAGGTAAGAAGAACCGTCCACCAGGACGAGGGGAGCTTGGCTCATGAGCAGGATCAACCTTTTCGGCGGGTCCGGGGCTAGAATAGCGGGACCGTTGACGACAAAGGGACAAGGTTATCATGCGTACACTAAATCGCCTGTTACTGGCTGGCTTGTTTGCATTCACCCCGTTGGCCGTCATGGCGGCGGACGACGCGCCCTCGGCGGACCCGGATGTCACCATCCGCACCGAAGGCGATAACACGATCCAGGAATATCGGCAAAACGGCTTTTTGTATGCGATCAAGGTCACGCCCAAGATCGGCAAGCCTTATTTTCTGGTGCGTGCCGACGGCACCGATGCAAACTTCATCCGTTCGGACGAGCCGGATATGCTGATCCCTTCGTGGAAAATCTTTGAGTGGAAGTAGTTTCTTAATTTTAATAGGCGCCGCGTCAATCACGGCGCCCGAACTGAGCAGTTTTTGACCATGTCTGTGTTCACCCCCCTGGCTCGGCCCGAGCTGGAAACCTTTCTCGCCCCTTATGGGCTTGGCCGCCTGCTTGATTTCCAGGGGATCGCCGCCGGCAGCGAAAACACCAATTTCTTTATCAGCCTGGAGCGGGGCGAGTTCGTCCTGACCTTGGTCGAGCGTGGCCCGGTGCAGGAAATGCCGTTCTTCATTGAGTTGCTGGACGTGCTGCACAATGCCGACTTGCCGGTGCCTTACGCCTTGCGCACCACCGACGGCGTCGCGCTGCGTGAGCTGGCGGGCAAGCCGGCGCTGCTGCAACCGCGCCTGGCCGGCAAGCACATCAAGCAGGCCAACGCCCAGCACTGCGCCCAAGTCGGCGAATTGCTGGCGCATCTGCACCTGGCGACCCGCGACAATATGATCAAGCGCAAGACCGATCGCGGCCTGGACTGGATGCAAGAGGAGGGCGGCAAACTGCTGTCGCACCTCGATACCGAGCCGCGTCAGTTGCTGGAAGCAGCGCTGGAAGAAATCTCGTCGAAGAAGGTAGGCATCCTGGCGCTACCCAGGGCCAACATTCATGCCGACCTGTTCCGCGACAATGCGATGTTCGAAGGCACGCACCTGACCGGGCTGATCGACTTTTACAACGCCTGCTCCGGGCCGATGCTGTATGACGTCGCCATCGCCTTGAATGACTGGTGCTCGGATGACGACGGCGTGCTCGATGGCGCCCGGGCGCGGGCGTTGCTGGGTGCGTACGCGGCACTGCGGCCGTTTACCGCCGCTGAGGCACAACTGTGGCCGACCATGCTGCGCGTGGCGTGCGTACGGTTCTGGCTGTCGCGGTTGATTGCTGCCGAATCGTTTGCCGGGCAGGATGTGTTGATTCACGATCCGATGGAATTTCAGCAGCGTCTGGCGCAGCGGCAGACGGTTCACACGGTGTTGCCTTTTGCCCTTTAAGTATCAATAGAAGGCTTTCGCCGAATGATGTTGTGCCGAGGGGATTTATCCCCGCTGGGGCGCGAAGCGGCCCCAAAAAATAGCTGCCGCCGCGAGTCCGTCAGATAGAAAGCAGGGGGGCTGCTGCGCAGCCCAACGGGGATAAATCCCCTCGCCACAGGGTTTGCGCTTGGCAGCGCTATAGCGACTCCAGGCACCCCGCCAGATCATTCCCCAACTTCTCCAACAACTGCTCATACCCCTGCGCCGTCGCCGGGGTGTAGCCGCCTAGCGCATCCAGCTCCGCCAGTTTCACCGGCAACCCGGCCACCAGGGTTTCGGCCAGGCGCGGGCGCAGCGGCGGTTCGCTGAAGACGCAGGTCTTGCCCACCGCCTGCAAGCGCATGCGCATTGCCGCCACATGCTGGGCACCGGGCTGGACTTCGGCAGCCACGGCGAACACCCCGGCGTGCTTGAGGCCGTAGTTGTCTTCGAAATAGTCGAACGCCTCGTGGAACACGAAATACGGTTTGCCCGCGACCCCGGCCAGGCGGGCCTTGATGCGTGCGTCCAAGGCATCGAGACGCTGGTTGAAGCCCTTGAGGTTGCTTTGATAGCGGGCCGCGTTCGCCGGATCCGCGGCGCTCAGGTCAGCTGCCATCCTGGCGGCGATCACCCGCGCATTGTGCGGGGACAGCCACAGGTGGGCGTCCACGGTGCCGGGACGATGGTCGTGATCGTGATCATCGCCCCCATCATCGTCATGATCCTCGTGGGAAGCGCTGTCCTGGGCGAAGTGACGCAACTTGAGCCCCGGCAGCTCTTGCACGGCGACCGACGGCAGCGTACGACCGTTCAACACGCGCGGCAGGAATCCCTCCATGTCGGGCCCGATCCAGTACAACAGGTCCACCGACTGCACCTTGCGTACATCGGAGGGCCGCAATGCGTAGTGGTGCGGCGAAGCTCCTGGGGGCAGCAACACTTGCGGGACGGCCACGCCGTCCTGCACAGCGGCGGCAATCAATTGCAACGGCTTGATGCTGGTGAGCACCTTGACGTCGGCCTGGGCCGAGCCAATCAGTAGGAAACTTGCGACAAAAGCGACAAACAGCGAAAAAAATCGGGACACGATGACCACTCGAAGAGACGAGAACGGGTAACATAATAACGTCTCTCACTAATCTCGTCGCTGCCCATGCCCATTACTCCCCTTGCCAGTCGTCCCCACGATCACTCCCACTGCGTGCACAGCGCGCTGTCCGAGGCCGACGCCATCTGCGCGCGCCAAGGGTTGCGCCTGACCGCCCTGCGTCGGCGCGTGCTGGAATTGGTCTGGCAAAGCCACAAGCCACTGGGCGCCTACGACATTCTCGCGGTGCTCAGCGAGCAGGACGGCCGCCGCGCCGCGCCGCCAACCGTCTATCGGGCGCTGGATTTCCTCCTGGAAAACGGCCTGGTGCATCGCATTTCGTCGCTCAACGCCTTCGTCGGCTGCAACCATCCGGAGCACGCCCACCAAGGCCAGTTCCTGATTTGCCGCGAATGCCACGCCGCCATCGAGCTGGAACAGAAATCCATCAGCGATGCCATCGTCGCGAGCGCCAAGGAAGTCGGCTTCGTCGTCGACACCCAGACCGTCGAAGTCGTCGGCCTCTGCTCCGGCTGCCAGGGGGCCTGATGAGCAACGCACTGATCCGCCTCGAGCAGGTGGCCGTGACGTTCGCCGGGCAGAACGTGCTGGACAACATTCACCTGAGCGTCGAGCCGGGGCAGATCGTGACCTTGATCGGACCCAACGGCGCCGGCAAGACCACCCTGGTACGCGCCGTATTGGGCTTGCTCAAGCCCGACAGCGGCAGCGTCTGGCGCAAGCCCAGGTTGCGCGTCGGCTACATGCCGCAAAAACTCCACGTCGATCCGACGTTGCCGCTGTCGGTGCTGCGCTTTCTGCGCCTGGTGCCGGGCGTCGATCGCGAGCGGGCCTTGGCGGCGCTGAAGGAGGTCGGCGCCGAACAGGTGATCGACAGCCCGGTGCAAAGTGTCTCCGGTGGCGAGATGCAACGGGTATTGCTGGCCCGCGCCCTGCTGCGCGAGCCTGAATTGTTGGTGCTCGACGAGCCAGTGCAAGGCGTCGACGTAGCGGGCCAGGCCGAGCTGTACAGCCTGATCACGCGCCTGCGCGACCGCCACGGCTGCGGCGTGCTGATGGTCTCCCACGATTTGCACTTGGTGATGAGCACCACCGACCAAGTGGTCTGCCTCAACCGCCACGTCTGCTGCTCCGGGCATCCCGAGCAAGTCAGCGGCGATCCGGCCTTCGTCGAGTTGTTCGGAAAGAACGCACAAAGCCTGGCGATTTATCACCACCACCATGACCACGCCCATGACCTGCATGGTTCGGTGGTCAGTGCCCCTTCTGCTTCCAATCATGTTCATGGAGACGGCTGCAAGCATGGCTGATTTTCTGTTGTACGCCCTGCTCGCAGGCTTGGCCCTCGCCCTGGTCGCCGGTCCGCTGGGTTCGTTCGTGGTCTGGCGACGCATGGCCTATTTCGGCGACACCTTGTCCCATGCGGCACTACTGGGGGTGGCCCTGGGGTTTCTGCTGGATTTCAGCCCGGCCATCGCGGTGACCGTTGGCTGCCTGTTGCTGGCGGTGGTGCTGGTCACCCTGCAACAGCGCCAGCCGCTGGCGTCCGACACGCTGCTGGGGATCCTCGCACCAAGCACCTTGTCCCTCGGGCTGGTGGTGCTGAGCTTCATGCGTGACGTGCGGATCGACCTGATGGCCTATCTGTTCGGCGATCTGCTGGCAATCAGCCCTGCGGATCTCGCCTGGATCCTGGGCGGCAGTGCGGCGGTATTGCTGTTGCTGGTGGCGCTGTGGCGTCCATTGCTGGCGGTCACTGTCCATGAAGAACTGGCGCGGGTCGAGGGTCTGCCGGTGGTCAGCCTGCGCTTGGCGCTGATGCTGTTGATCGCCGTGGTCATTGCAGTGGCGATGAAAATCGTCGGTGTGTTGCTGATTACTTCATTGCTGATCATCCCGGCGGCTGCGGCACAGCGTCACGCCCGCTCGCCCGAGCAAATGGCCCTGGGCGCGAGCCTGCTGGGCATGCTCGCGGTCTGTGGTGGCCTGGCCCTTTCCTGGTTCAAGGACACCCCGGCCGGCCCCTCGATCGTGGTCAGCGCCGCGGCGTTGTTTCTGCTGAGTTTTGTCCTGCCCCGTCGAGGGGTGTAGACTTGCTCGCTTTTTGCGCAAATAGAGAGTCGCAGGAATGAAGCCGTTCGCCTCCCGTTATCTGCTCCTTGTCGCATTTTCCCTACTGCTGGGCGCGTGCCAGAGTACTCCGCCGGTCACCCAGGCTCCCGATCCGCGGGGCCCGGCCATCGCGCAGCTCGAGCAAAGCCTGGCCAGCAATGAGCTGGCCACCGCTGAAGGCCAGTTGGCCGCCTTGCAAGCCCAGTCGCCCGAAGACCCGACGCTGGAACCTTACCAGCGGCAATTGGCCGAGGCGTATCTGCGCCGCAGCCAGATCGACCTGCAAAAAGGCGATGTCAACGCTGCCGCCACCGCTCTTAGCCGAGCCCGAGCCTTGATGCCCAAGGCTCCGGCGCTGACCGGCGAGTTCAACAGCGCCATTGCCGAAGCCCGCAAGGCCGACCTGGAAAAAGCCGAGGCCGACCTCAAGGCCGCCGAAGCCAAGCCGGTTGCCAAGGTGATCGACCCGAGCGCACCGAGCACCACCGTTGCGCTCAACATAGCCGATATTCAGCAAATGCGTCGGCAACTGGATGCCATCGCCGCCGATGTGGTGAATTATCAGTGCGACGTCAGCATCCAGGCGCCGCGTACCGATGATTACCCTTGGCTGGCGACGTTACTGGACAAGCGAGTCAAGAAGCTTGATCCGGGGTTTGATCTGAAGTTGCGGAAACAGATTTTGCGCAGTGTGCCAGCGCAGATGGTGCTGACTCCGCGCAAGCCCTAAAAGCTCCGTAGGAACGCAGCCCGGAGCAAGCCCGCTCCCACAAGGTTGTTCGCAAACCTTGTGTGAGAGCGGGCTTGCTCGCGAAAGCGCCCTGTCCTGCAACAAACCCCTTCAGGCCCTCATCAGGCCGGAACCGCCTTCGCCTTGGGCTCCCGCGCCCAAACCCGATGCTGAGCAGTCGCCGCAAAAAATCGCGAAAAACCGCTCGCATCCGCGTCTTCGATCAACCCCGCATCCACCTCCAGCTTCAATTCCACCAACAACTGCCGGGCCTCACCATGAAGGCCAATGGCTTTCAGATGCTTGTAGGCCTCCAGCACGTAATGCAACGCCACACCGTCGCGACTCAAGGCCTTGATCGACTCCGCGCCACCGGGCACGAACACCGCGTCAAAGGCAATCGACGGCATGCCTTCCATGGACGCATCCACCGCCAGCGTCTGCCCATCGGCCGTAGTAACCGGCGCCGAAGTCGGCCCCAGCACTTTGGCGTGGGCGCCCTCAGCCTCCAGAGCCTGTTTGAGCGTATCGATGATCGCCCCATCGACACCGTTAGCCACCAACACCGCCACTTTGCGCGTCTTGATGTCGCCGGAAAGCAGGTTCGCCTGGCTCAGGGCGGGGGATTGTTCCAGCGAAGGCTGCGGAACATCGACCGTACCAGCGGTGGGCGCCGGCAAACCGAGGTTCTTGGCGACCCGCCCGGCCAATTCCAGGTCGATGTTGGCAAGGATCTCATTGACCTGCCGCGCCCGGATGAACTCCCGCTCCACCTTGCCCAGTTCGAAGCTGTAGGCGGCGATGATGTGCTCCTGCTCATGAGGGCTCATGCTCTTGTAGAACAGCCGAGCCTGGGAAAAGTGATCGCCGAACGAATCACTGCGCTGGCGGATCTTGTAGGCGTCGATACGCTCTGGATAACTTTCGAAACCACCATCCTGCGGGCCGGGCGGGGTTTCCTTCGGCCATCCACCGTCGATGGAGTTTGGCTCGTAGGACGCACGCCCCTTGTCGATGGTGGTGCGGTGCATGGCATCGCGCTGGCCGTTGTGCACCGGCGTAATCGCCCGGTTGATCGGCAGCTCATGAAAATTCGGCCCGCCAAGTCGGCTGATCTGCGTATCGGTGTAGGAAAACAGCCGGCCTTGCAGCAGCGGATCGTTGGAAAAGTCGATGCCTGGCACGATGTGCCCAGGGCAGAAGGCGATTTGCTCGACTTCAGCGAAGAAATTATCCGGGTTGCGGTTCAGCACCATCTTGCCCAAAGGAGTGATGGGTACGAGTTCTTCAGGGATGATCTTGGTCGGGTCGAGCAGGTCGAAGTCGAACTTGTGCTCGTCTTCCTCGGCAACGATTTGCACGCCGAACTCCCATTCCGGGTAATCGCCCATCTCGATGGATTCCCACAGGTCGCGGCGATGGAAGTCGGTGTCCTTGCCCGCGAGCTTCTGGGCTTCGTCCCACACCAAAGAACAGGTGCCGGCCTTGGGTCGCCAGTGAAACTTGACGAAACTGCTACGGCCTTCAGCGTTGATCATGCGAAAGGTGTGCACGCCAAAGCCCTGCATGGTGCGTAGGCTTTTTGGAATGGCCCGGTCGGACATCGCCCAGATCACCATATGAGCTGATTCCGGCACCAGCGAGACAAAATCCCAGAACGTGTCGTGGGCAGAGCCGCCTGTAGGAATTTCGTTATGGGGCTCGGGTTTTACCGCGTGGACAAAGTCTGGAAATTTCACCGCGTCCTGGATGAAAAATACCGGCATGTTGTTGCCCACCAAGTCGAAGTTGCCTTCGTCAGTGAAAAACTTCACCGCAAAGCCGCGCACGTCCCGCACGGTGTCACCGGAGCCTCGTGGACCTTGCACGGTGGAAAAGCGCACGAAGACCGGGGTTTTCTTGCTTGGGTCCTGTAGGAAACCGGCCTTGGTCAGGGCCGCATGTGATTCATAGGCCTGGAAGTAGCCATGGGCCCCGGTCCCGCGGGCATGGACGATGCGCTCCGGGATGCGCTCGTGGTCAAAATGCGTGATTTTCTCACGCATGATGAAGTCTTCCAGCAGCGAGGGGCCGCGGGGGCCGGCGCGCAAGGTGTTCTGGTTGTCGGCGATCTTCACGCCCTGGTTGGTGCGCAACGCCTGCTCGGTGGCGTCGGAACGAAACTGCTCCAGGCTTTCGAGCTTGTCGTTGGTATTGCTGCGATCCAGGGTATCGGTCCCCGCCAATTGGCTGGGGCCGGCAGGTTTGTGAGTGCTCATCAGGCATGACTCCTCGTTGCGATCCCCGCCGTGGCCAGGACCCGTGAGTTCGATGCACCAGGCACGGTACCTGGGCATGTTTTGAGTTGCTTAATGAGTGACCGATACCGTTTCGCTGTGTTCCTTTTTTATGTCCTTTGATCGCCTTATTGCCAAATCGCTGGTTCAATCTCAAATAAATGCTAAGAACCTCTATACGGACAGGCTAAAATGCGCGCCCGGCTAACCGCTGATCCTTTTCCAACGCGCCCCACAAGGTTCGCTACGTGATCGAGTTTCAAAACGTCCATAAAACCTACCGGGTTGCCGGTAGGGATATCCCCGCCCTGCATCCGACCAGTCTGACAATCGAGAACGGTCAGGTCTTCGGCCTGATTGGCCATTCCGGTGCAGGAAAAAGTACCCTGCTGCGCCTGATCAATCGCCTGGAAGACTCCACGGGCGGCAAGATCATCGTCGACGGCGAAGAAGTCACCGCCCTGGACGCCGGTGGCTTGCGCCGCTTCCGCCAGCAAGTCGGGATGATTTTCCAGCACTTCAACCTGCTGGCGTCCAAAACCGTGGCCGACAACGTCGCGCTGCCGCTGACGCTGGCCGGCGAGTTGTCCCGCAGCGAAATCGACCGCCGCGTCGCCGAACTGCTGGCGCGGGTAGGGCTGTCCGACCACGCTCGCAAATACCCGGCGCAACTGTCCGGCGGCCAGAAGCAACGCGTCGGCATCGCCCGCGCCCTGGCGACCAAACCCAAGATCCTGCTGTGCGACGAGGCCACCAGCGCCCTCGACCCGCAGACCACCGCCTCGGTGCTGCAACTGCTGGCGGAGATCAACCGCGAGCTGAAGCTGACCATCGTGCTGATCACCCATGAAATGGACGTGATCCGCCGCGTTTGCGACCAAGTGGCCGTGATGGACGCTGGCGTGATCGTCGAGCAAGGCCCAGTGGCCCAGGTGTTCCTGCATCCGAAGCACCCGACCACCAAGCGTTTCGTCCAGGAAGACGAGCAGATCGACGAAAGCGAACAGCGCGACGACTTCGCTCACGTCCCAGGGCGCATCGTGCGTCTGACGTTCCAGGGCGACGCGACCTACGCGCCACTGCTCGGCACCGTCGCCCGGGAAACCGGCGTGGACTACAGCATCCTGGCCGGCCGCATCGACCGCATCAAAGACACCCCCTACGGGCAACTGACCCTCGCCATCACCGGCGGTGACATGGAGGCGGCGTTCGCCCGCTTCACCGCGGCCGATGTCCACATGGAGGTGCTGCGCTAATGGAACTGCTGAATTCGTTTTTCTCCAACATCGACTGGCTGGAAATCTGGCTGGCCACTGGCGACACCTTCCTGATGCTGTTCGGTTCGCTGCTGTTCACCGTGCTGCTCGGCCTGCCCCTGGGGGTGCTGCTGTTCCTGTGCAGCCCGCGCCAATTGCTCGAAGCCCGCGGCGTTTATGCGCTGCTGTCGCTGATCGTCAACATCCTGCGTTCGCTGCCGTTCATCATCCTGTTGATCGTGATGATCCCGTTCACGGTGTTGATCACCGGCACCTCCCTGGGCGTGGCCGGCGCGATTCCACCGCTGGTGGTCGGCGCCACACCGTTCTTCGCCCGCCTGGTGGAAACCGCCCTGCGCGAAGTCGACCGCGGCATCATCGAAGCGACCCAGGCCATGGGCGCAACGACGCGGCAAATCATCGTCAACGCCTTGCTGCCGGAAGCCCGCCCAGGCATTTTTGCAGCGATTACGGTGACAGCGATTACGCTGGTGTCCTACACGGCCATGGCCGGTGTGGTCGGCGCCGGTGGTTTGGGCGACCTGGCGATCCGCTTCGGTTACCAGCGTTTCCAGACCGATGTGATGGTGGTCACGGTGGTGTTGCTGCTGGTGCTGGTCCAGGTCCTGCAGACCGTAGGCGACAAACTGGTTGTGCATTTCTCTAGAAAATAAGGCCTCGCGGCCAATAAACCATGAGCCGGCCATTCGCTGGCAGGCGCCAAGAGCAGGCGCCCCACAAGGAGTTAGCTGAATGAAAAAACTACTGGTTGCCTTCGCTGCCGCCGCCGCGTTTTCCGCCCACGCCGAGACACTGACTGTCGCTGCCACCCCGGTCCCCCACGCGGAAATCCTCGAATTCGTCAAACCGGCATTGGCCAAAGAAGGCGTGGACCTCAAGGTCAAAGTCTTCACCGACTACATCCAGCCGAACGTACAAGTCGCCGAAAAGCGCCTGGACGCCAACTTCTTCCAGCACCAGCCGTACCTGGATGAGTTCAACAAGGCCAAGGGCACGAACCTGGTGAGCGTGGCCGGCGTGCACCTGGAGCCCCTGGGCGCATATTCCAGCAAGTACAAGGCACTGACAGAACTGCCGGGCGGCGCCAACGTAGTGATCCCGAACGACGCCACCAACGGCGGCCGTGCGCTGTTGCTGCTGGCTAAGGCTGGGGTGATCAAGTTGAAGGATTCGGACAACATCCTGTCGACGACCAAGGACATCACCGGAAATCCGAAGGATCTGAAATTCCGCGAGCTGGAAGCGGCGACCATTCCGCGGGTGCTGACTCAGGTGGATTTGGCGCTGATCAATACCAACTATGCGTTGGAAGCCAAGCTTGATCCTTCCAAGGATGCGCTGGTGATCGAAGGTAACGACTCGCCTTATGTGAACATCTTGGTGGCCCGTCCGGACGACAAGGACAGCGAGGCGATGAAGAAGCTGGTTGCGGCGCTGCATACGCCGGAGGTGAAGGCTTTTATCCTTGAGAAGTATAAAGGCGCGGTTTTGCCGGCGTTTTGAGCTGATCAGGTGGTGAAAAAACGGGGCTGCGTGGGAATGCAGGCCCGTTTTTTTATGCTCGGAAATGTACGCGTCGCGCAAAGATCTGCAAGATCACGGGCATTCATCAAATTTGACTGACCTAGTGATTGTCCCGCAACAATACTTATCCCAACGCATGAGGGGTGACTCTCGTGCCTACCTTCCGAGGCCCGCTTGAGCGAAATCTCTGCGGGCTTTCGTGTTTCTGGAACATTAATAGAGCGAACCCGACACACAAGATGTCGGGTTTGCTTTTGGGAAGGATATTTACCTGCTATCGCGGATCAACGTTATCCAACACCCGATTCGCCAGCAGTGAACTCAATTCAATCAACTGTTGAATGCCGAGGAGGATGTGACGACGCTGGCCTTCCAGATCGAAAGCCAGGTTGCTGACCATCGCATCGGCTGCCGCCAGGGTTTCGCTGAGGTTGGCGAGGAGGGATTCGTTGTCGGCGTTTTTGGCGACGGTGAAGAGCTGACCCGGTTGGGACGCATCTTCGGACTTTTCCGGTTTTGGTAGCAGGTAGTAATCCAAAGCGCGATTGGTGGCTTCGTCGTGCTTTTTTGCTTTGGATTTGGCGTGGCCTGTCTCTGGAGGGTTCGGAGTAGGTTTGAACATTGGGACTTTCCTATAGTAGGGCCGCCACCATCTCGCTACTAAACGAAAGGAGGCAGCTGTGCGCAAGTTAGTAGACCGGTAAAGTCACCAAACCCGGCGCGCCCGAAGGCGCCTTGCGCACAGCCACCATCAAGTGCAGGCAAACGCCTGACTGGATGACACTCATGCAACCGTAGATGACTAACCGAGCTACTAAACCCGACCACTGATGGGCAGTGGCAGGAAAACAATAGAACCCATGGTCAAGGCACACAAGGGGGCGGATTCTGGCGTAGTTGTAGGCAATGGCGCAAGGATTCGTAGCTTGATGGAAGGATGGCTGTGGCGGAATAAACAAGGCTGCGTTTTGCCTTGGAATTCGGAGCCAGAGGGCCGGTTTTAGCGATGGCGCCTGACGTTGTTTTATCGCGTTACAAACGCTGCAAGTCGATCTGCCCGTCATGATTTACTGACGTCCTGTCACGTCCGA
>NZ_JQGJ02000014.1 GCF_000802155.2 Pseudomonas frederiksbergensis | reverse complement strand
CCCAGGCAAAAAAAGCCCGATCTCGCTAAAGCGTTCAATCGGGCTGATGCACTCAGGAGCAATAAGTGCAAAGGGAGGTTCGATGCGCAAAACGGTTTGAAGGGAAGCGCCGAGTCACTAGACCACTCGGCGATTATCCGAACATTAACGGCTCAGGCGACCTGGGAAAGCTTGGCGTTGGCCTGGTTCAACCCCTTCTCCTGGAAATCGCCGCCCAGGTTCATGCCCTCGGCATGGATGAAGGTGACGTCGTGGATTCCGATGAAACCCATCACTTGGCGCAGGTACGGTTCCTGGTGATCGGACGCGCCGCCAGCATGAATGCCGCCGCGAGCGGTGAGCACGAAGGCACGCTTGTCGGCCAGCAGTCCCTGGGGACCGGTGGGGGTGTACTTGAAGGTCACACCGGCACGCAGCACGTGGTCGAGCCAAGCCTTCAATGTACTGGGGATCGCAAAGTTGTACATCGGCGCCGCCATGACCAGCACGTCGGCGGCCAGCAGTTCGTCGGTCAGTTGGTTGGAGCGCTCCAGCGACGCGTTCTCGATGTCGTTGCGCTGCTCGGCCGGCTTCATCCAGCCACCCAGGAGATTGGCATCCAGATGCGGAACCGGGTTGACCGCCAGGTCGCGAACGGTGATTTCATCGGCCGGATGCGCGGCTTTCCACTGGTTGATAAAGGTCTGGGTCAATTGACGGGAAACCGAGTCTTGCTGGCGGGCACTGCTTTCGATGATCAGAACGCGGGACATGGCTTGTAGGCTCCATCTGAGAAGGTTGTAAGTCGATGGAGTGAAGGTTAAGCGCGATCATATCGATGAAAAAGCGCAAATAATTGCTGCAAAGCATCGATAAATTCGTTTATAAGCGGAGCATGCTTTTATGGCACTGCCCCGCCGCGGCTATTTCGGCTTGCAGGTCAGCTCGATGCGCAGCTTGATGATGTTGCGGTTGAACTTGGCGGTGGCGTTCTTGAACTTGCCGGCGGCGACTTCGATGGTGCGGGTGCGCGGCGCTTCCGGGCCGTTGCGAAACACCACTTTGCAGGTCGCATCGGTGCTGCCGTAGTTGTTGACCTGGATCGAGCCGATGTCGGCGTCGGTGTCGTAGGCGGTGTAGTCGATGCTCAGGCCGTTGAGGTGTTTTTCCACGTCGATCGGGTAGGCAAACGCAGTCAGCGGCAGCAGGGCCAGCAGCGCACAACAGATTTTTTTCATTCGGCAGTCTCCACCAAGGGACCGCCAGCTTAGGACAAGAGGAGCTCAATATGAAAGCGCCCCGCGTGACCCTGGATCAATGGCGAACATTGCAGGCGGTGGTGGACCATGGTGGTTTCGCCCAGGCCGCCGAAGTGCTGCATCGTTCCCAATCCTCGGTGAGCTACACCGTGGCTCGCATGCAGGACCAGCTCGGCGTGCCGCTGCTGCGCATCGATGGGCGCAAGGCTGTGCTGACTGAAGCCGGCGGCGTGCTGCTGCGCCGCTCGCGGCAACTGGTGAAACAGGCCAGCCAACTGGAAGACCTTGCTCACCACATGGAACAGGGCTGGGAAGCGGAAGTGCGACTGGTGGTCGACGCGGCCTACCCCAGCGCCCGCCTCGTCCGGGCGCTGACGGCATTCATGCCGCAAAGCCGGGGGTGCCGGGTGCGGTTGCGTGAGGAAGTGCTGTCGGGCGTCGAAGAAGTGCTGCTCGAAGGCGTGGCGGACCTGGCCATCAGCGGCTTCAGCATTCCCGGCTACCTGGGCGCGGAACTGAGCGACGTCGAATTCGTCGCGGTGGCCCATCCGGAACACCCCCTGCACCGACTCAACCGCGAGCTGAACTTCCAGGACCTGGAAAGCCATCTGCAAGTGGTCATCCGCGACTCCGGTCGCCAGCAACCCAGGGACGTCGGCTGGCTCGGTGCCGAGCAACGCTGGACCGTGGGTAGCCTGGCCACCGCCGCGACTTTTGTCGGCAGCGGCCTGGGATTCGCCTGGCTGCCGCGGCACATGATCGAACGAGAACTCAAGGAAGGCTTGCTCAAGCGTCTACCCTTGGAACAAGGAGGCAGCCGCAACTCGACCTTCTATCTTTTCTCGAACAAGGAAAAACCCCTGGGCCCGGCGACGCAGATCCTGGTCGAGCTGCTGCGCACGTTTGATACCGCGCCGCTGGATGCGCCATTCGCCGCCCCTGAACAAGCCTGACAAGGACCTTGCCGATGGCCTATTTCGAGCACGAAGGTTGCAACCTGCATTACGAGGAATACGGCCATGGCGCGCCCTTGGTGCTGGTGCACGGGCTGGGCTCCAGCACACGTGACTGGGAAAAACAGATCCCGGTACTATCCGCCCGCTATCGCCTGATTGTCATGGATGTGCGCGGCCACGGTCGGTCCGACAAGCCCCGCGAGCGCTATAGCATCGAAGGATTCAGCGCCGACCTGAGCGCGCTGATCGACCACCTCGACCTGGGCGCGGTGCATCTGGCGGGCTGGTCCATGGGCGGCATGATCTGCTTTCAACTGGCCGTGGACGAACCCGCGCGGGTCAAGAGCTTGTGCATCGTCAACAGCGCCCCCGAGGTCAAGGTCCGCACGCCTGACGATTGCTGGCAATGGTTCAAGCGCTGGAGCCTGATGCGCTTGCTCAGCCTGGAAACCATCGGCAAGGCCCTCGGCGCCAAGCTGTTCCCCAAGCCCGAACAGACCCAGTTACGCCTGGAAATGGCCCGGCGCTGGGCAACGAATGACAAACGTGCTTATCTCGCCAGTTTCGACGCCATAGTCGGCTGGGGCGTACAGGAACGTCTGTCGCAAGTTGCCTGTCCAACCCTCATCATTTGCGCCGACCACGACTACACCCCGGTGGCGCTGAAAGAGGCCTATGTAAAGCTGTTGCCTGACGCACGACTGGCAGTCATCGCCGATTCACGGCACGCTACGCCGCTGGATCAACCCGAACGCTTCAACCAAACCCTGCTCGAATTCTTGATCGCAATCGATTCCACTACTCAGGATCACTGAACCCATGCTGAAAAAAATCGCCCTCGCCGCCGGCTCCGTCCTCTTTGCCGCCAACCTGATGGCCGCGCAGCCGGCCAAGGCGCCGCACGTACTGCTGGACACCACCAATGGCCAGATCGAAATCGAACTGGACCCGGTCAAGGCCCCCATCAGTACCAAGAACTTCCTTGAGTACGTCGACAGCGGCTTCTACAACAACACGATTTTCCACCGGGTGATCCCGGGCTTCATGGCCCAGGGCGGCGGTTTTACCCAGCAGATGCAGCAGAAAGAGACCAAGGAGCCGATCAAGAACGAAGCCAGCAATGGCCTGCACAACGTTCGCGGCACCTTGTCGATGGCCCGCACTTCCAACCCGAATTCGGCCACCAGCCAGTTCTTCATCAACGTGGCTGACAACGCCTTCCTCGATCCGGGCCGCGACGCCGGCTACGCGGTGTTCGCCAAGGTGGTCAAGGGAATGGACGTGGTGGACATCATCGTCAATTCCCAGACCACCACCAAGCAAGGCATGCAAAACGTGCCGATCGACCCTGTGATCATCAAGTCGGCCAAGCGCATCGACTAAACCCGCAGGGCAAGCCTGGGCGGCATCGGCGATCCCGCGCCGCCCACAGCAAAAAAAGGAGAGCCCTGCCCGGGCTATGTAACCCATGGTTTATCGCCGTTTCGAAAAACTGATCGACATCTTCCGCGACGCCCCGACCTCGGCCCCGCCGAACCGCGTCCTGCCCTTCTACACCTATTACCTGAAACAGGTCTGGCCCAGCTTCGCCGCGCTGCTGGTGGTCGGCCTGATCGGCGCGCTGATCGAAGTGGCGCTGTTCAGCTACCTGAGCCGTATCATCGACCTGACCCAGGCCACGCCCAACGCAGACTTCTTCAAGCTCCACGGCCTTGAACTGGCCTGGATGGCCGTAGTCGCGCTGGTTTTCCGGCCGATCTTCGTCGCCCTGCACGACCTCTTGGTGCACCAGACCCTGAGCCCGAGCATGACCAGCCTGATCCGCTGGCAAAACCACAGCTACGTGCTCAAGCAGAGCCTGAACTTCTTCCAGAACGACTTTGCCGGGCGTATCGCCCAGCGCATCATGCAGACCGGCAACTCACTGCGCGATTCGGCGGTGCAGGCGGTGGACGCGCTGTGGCACGTGCTGATCTATGCCATCAGTTCCCTGGTGCTGTTCGCCGAAGCCGACTGGCGCCTGATGATCCCGCTGCTGATGTGGATCGCCGCCTACATCGGCGCGCTCTGTTACTTCGTGCCCCGGGTCAAGGAGCGCTCGGTGGTGTCGTCCGATGCCCGCTCCAAGCTCATGGGCCGGATCGTCGATGGCTACACCAACATCACCACCCTGAAGCTGTTCGCCCACACCAACTTCGAACAGCAATACGCCCGCGAGGCCATTGAAGAGCAGACCGAAAAAGCCCAGTTGGCCGGTCGCGTGGTGACCAGCATGGACGTGGTCATCACCAGCATGAACGGGTTATTGATTGTCGGCACCACGGCCCTGGCGCTGTGGTTGTGGACCCAGTCGTTGATCAGCGTCGGCGCCATTGCATTGGCCACCGGCCTGGTGATCCGCATCGTCAACATGTCGGGTTGGATCATGTGGGTGGTCACTGGCATTTTCGAAAATATCGGCATGGTCCAGGACGGCTTGCAGACCATCTCCCAGCCCGTCAGCGTCACCGACCGCGAGCAGGCCAAGCCGTTGGCGGTGGCCCAGGGCGAAGTGCGCTTCGAGCATGTGGATTTCCACTACGGCAAGAAAAGCGGGGTGATCAGCGACCTCAACCTGGTGATCAAGCCGGGCGAGAAAATCGGCTTGATCGGCCCATCCGGCGCCGGCAAATCCACATTGGTGAACCTGCTGCTGCGCCTTTACGACGTGCAGGGCGGGCGCATCCTCATCGACGGCCAGGACATCGCCCACGTCGGCCAGGAAAGCCTGCGCGAACGTATCGGCATGATCACCCAGGACACGTCGCTGCTGCACCGCTCGATTCGCGACAACCTGCTTTACGGCAAGCCCGACGCCAGCGACGCGCAACTCTGGGAAGCGGTGCACAAGGCCCGGGCTGACGAGTTCATCCCGTTGCTCTCGGACGCCGAAGGCCGCACCGGTTTCGATGCCCACGTGGGCGAGCGCGGCGTGAAGCTCTCCGGCGGCCAGCGCCAGCGCATCGCCATCGCCCGGGTGCTGCTCAAGGACGCGCCGATCCTGATCATGGACGAAGCGACGTCAGCGCTGGACTCGGAAGTCGAGGCGGCGATTCAGGAAAGCCTCGAGACGCTGATGCAAGACAAGACCGTGATCGCCATCGCCCACCGCCTCTCCACCATCGCCAGGATGGACCGGTTGGTGGTGTTGGAGAAGGGGCGCATCGCCGAGACCGGTAGCCATGCCGAACTGTTGGCCCAGGGCGGGTTGTATGCGCGGCTCTGGCAGCATCAGACGGGTGGGTTTGTCGGGATCGATTAGGTCCGTGCTGCACAAAATTCGTGGCGAGGGAGCTTGCTCCCTCGCCACGAAGTCTCGGACAGCTTCAGCACTGCCGATAAGGCAGTGCTGTCCTGGCCTCTTCGGCATACGCCATTACGCCCTCGTGTTCCCGCGCGAGAAAATCCGCCACCGCCGCTTTCAGGCCTGGATGGCGCAGGTAGTGCCACGAGCGCGTGATCACCGGCTCGAACCCGCGGATCAACTTGTGCTCGCCCTGGGCTCCGGCATCAAAACGTTGCAGGCCATTGGCAATCGCGTAATCCATGCCCTGGTAGAAACACGTCTCGAAATGCAGGCGGTCGAATTCCGCCAGGCAACCCCAATAACGCCCATAGAAACTGTCGCCAGCCTCTAGGCTGAACGCCATCGCCACCGGCCGTGAACCTTGCTTGGCCAGCACCACGCGAATGGCCTCCGGCATGCGCTCGGCCAGCAGGCTGAAAAAAGTGCGAGTCAGATAAGGCGCCTGCCGACGCACCGCGTAGGTGTTGGCGTAACAGGCGTAGACAAAGTCCCACTGCGCCTCGTCGAGTTGATGGCCTTCCAGCCACTCGAAATCGATACCCTGCCCCGCCACTTGCTCGCGCTCCTTGCGCATCTGCTTGCGCTTGCGGGAACTGAGGGCATCGAGAAAATCCTGGAAGTCCCGATAGCCGCGATTCTGCCAGTGGTACTGGCAACCGATCCGCTGCAACCAGCCCTCCTGCCCGGCCAGAGCCGCATCGGTGAAGGCATCGGTAAAATTGATGTGGGCACTGGAAAGCCCTTCGATCTCCAGATACCCCGGCAGGCTGCCCAGCAGCTCCAAGCCATCCTCCACACGCGCCGTCAACAGTCGTGGGCCAGTGACCGGACTGAACGGCACCGCTGTCAGCAGCTTGGGGTAATAGTCGATGCCGGCGCGGGCGCAAGCGTCGGCCCAGCCGTGATCGAAGACGTACTCGCCATAGGAGTGCCATTTGCGATAGCTGGGCAACGCCGCCAGCAAGCGCCCCTCTTCAATGTGCAGCAAGTGCTCGGGCTGCCACCCGGAATGTGTGCCCAGGCTGGCGCTGTCTTCCAGGGCTGTGAGAAAAGCGTGGCGCAGGAACGGTTGATTGACGGGCACCAACGCGTCCCACTCGTGTGGTGCGATGGCGGACAAGCTGTCCAAGACGTGAAGCGGCATGCGGTTCCCCGATATCCAGACGACGGATTGCGCGAGTATCGCCGATCCAGAATAAAAAAACCCCGCCGGAGGCGGGGTTCAAAGGAGCTGTAACGGATGAAAGTGCAGCGGTGTATCAGGTTACGATTTAGAACACGTACTGGGCGCGCATGACAAAACCGTCGCCGTCGTCGTCGCCGTTGCGGTTGGTCACGTTTTCGGTTTTCGCCTTGAGGTATGCGCCGGTGATCTTCACCGCTTCGTTGGCGTACCAGTTCACACCAAGGGTATGTACTTTGGCCTCAGCATCGCCCACATCGCGGGTCGCGGTAGCAGTGGTGATGTTGTCGTCTTCAACAGTCAGGCTGTCGTAGCGATAGAACATTTCCCAGGCACCGATAGACTTGTTCTGTGGTTTGATCGCGTCAAACTTACCCACTTTATAACCGCGCGATTCGCCGGTGAGGGTGTAGGCACCCTGAACGTAGAAGCCGTGGCCTTTGATGTCTTCGAAAGCTTCGCTGTCAGCCTTGGTCTTGCGAGTAACGTACTCACCCTGGATCGACGCAGGGCCCATGGCGAAAGCAGCTTCCAGGCCGAAAGCAGTGTCGGTATCGTAGGAACCGGCGGCCGAGTTGTTAACGCCACCCAGGAGTGGGCGGTTTCCATTACCGGTGGAGCCGCCAGCATCGTTGCCACCGAAGGTCTCGACGCCACGCATCCCCATACGGGTGCGATAACGGTTGTCAAAGACCGCGTCGGATACATCACGCGAAGCCACGTTCACACCAAAGTGCAACACGTTGCCAGCGTCGTGCATCGGTGCGAATACGAAACGACCGTTGGCCTGCTTGATGCTGTTGCCGTCAGTGTCGTTATTGTCCTTGCTGAACACCCCAGCGGAGGCATAGAACGAATCAGCGAAAGTACTGGAGGCCTGCAGGCCCAACCCTTGCTGATGACTGTTGGCCCACTCGACCATATCGTACGCCATGTTACGTTCAGGCGCGGTAACCCACTTGGAACTGGTGGCTTTTTCCAGGCCGAAGTCCGGGTCAAAACGGCCCACCTTGATCGAGACCGGCTTGAAACCGTTGTAGGCCAGGGACGCTTCGTCGAAATAACCGTCTTCCGAGGTACCGGCGTTGTGAGAGAAATCGTAGTTGATGGTGTACGCCCAATCCGTGTACAGCACGCCGGACAGTTCCAGGAAAGCACGACGGAAGTAGGCAGCGTCGGCGGTATTGCCGTTATTGGTGTACACACCGTCGAACTGGCTGTAGTCAGCCTGCAAACGACCGCCGAGCTTGAAGCTGAACTCTTTGTCAGTGGTAGCGACCTCCAGGCCGCCCTTGGTCTTGACCACGATATCGGCGCCGTCAGTGGTCACGGTGCCGGCGAAAGCCTGGGCGGTTACTGCCATTGCCAGAGCGCTGGCGGCAAAACCTGCGAAGTGCTTACGGATCATCGAAGAATTCCCCTAGTTGGTAGTCTATGCGTTAGAAAACACGCGGAACTGGGCCCGCTGGTGTTGGGAGGGGATCTTGGCGGGGGGGTGTGTCAGGCAAGTTGCTATCACATAAAGATTTTATGACAGCGGAACTTTTTACTTCGAAAGGGAATAACAAAAATGCCACAAAACTGTGGGAACGAGCTTGCTCGCTCCCACAGGAGTTTTATTGCGTTGGACGATGGATCAACGCTTGCGCAGGATCACGCTGCCAATCGAGTAGCCAGCGCCAAACGAGCTGAGCACCGCGACCGAACCGCTGGGCAGGTCGTCCTGGTACATGTGGAATGAAATCACCGAACCAGCCGAGCTGGTGTTGGCGTAGCGATCGAGGATCACCGGCGCTTCCTCTTCAGTGGCTTCGCGCCCCAACAGCTTGCGCACGATCAGCTGGTTCATGCTCAAGTTGGCCTGATGCAGCCAGAATC
Organism: Pseudomonas frederiksbergensis; assembly: GCF_000802155.2. Classification (GTDB taxonomy): domain Bacteria; phylum Pseudomonadota; class Gammaproteobacteria; order Pseudomonadales; family Pseudomonadaceae; genus Aquipseudomonas; species Aquipseudomonas frederiksbergensis_A. Next base: position 118,405 of record NZ_JQGJ02000014.1, on the reverse strand, counting down.
GCTTCACTTCGCCGACGTTCAGCTGGTTTTCCTCCAGGTGGGCGCCGATCAGTTCAGCGACCATCGGGCAGACGTCGCGGAACACCTTGCGGCCTTCCTGGACGAACAGTTTGTCCCGGGTGCCGATGCCCTCTTCCGCCGCGCGGTTGAGAAAACCGAAGTTGTTGCGGATGTTGTTGGAGAACTTGGTGAGCAGCTTGGTGCTGACCACGTCGAACTGGTACGGCGAGGTCGCCTGGTCCGCCCGCTCGATGATCACGGCGGTGGCTGCGTCGCCGAAAATGAAGTGGCTGTCACGGTCGCGGAAGTTCAGGTGGCCGGTGCACACTTCCGGATTGACCATCAGGATTGCCCGAGCCTGGCCCAGCTGCACGCTGTTGGCGGCGGCCTGGATGCCGAATGTCGCCGACGAACAGGCCACGTTCATGTCGAAACCGAAACCATCGATGCCCAGGGCTTCCTGGACTTCGATGGCGATGGCCGGGTATGGACGCTGCAGGTTGGAACAGGCAACGATCACCCCGTCGATGTCGGCGGCGGAACGGCCGGCGCGCTCAAGGGCTTGTTTCGCGGCGCCGACGGCCATTTCGCAGAGCACCGACCATTCGTCGTTGGAGCGCTCGGGAAGGCGTGGGGTCATGCGTTGTGGGTCTAGGATACCGTCCTTGTCCATGACAAAGCGGCTCTTGATACCGGAAGCCTTTTCGATGAACGCGGCGTTGGATTCGGTCAATGCCTCGACTTCGCCACGCTCGATGGCGTCGGCGTTGTCGGCGTTGAACTGCGCGACATAGGTGTTGAAAGATTGCACCAGCTCTTCGTTGGAGATGCTGTTGGCCGGGGTGTACAGGCCGGTGCCGCTGATGACGACGTTATGCATGGGTCGTGTCTCTGATCTGTTCAGGCAGAAAGTATTGGCACCGACGTACCAACACGCAAAGGGACTTTTCCCATCCGGGGGAAGCAGTCCTGGCATCGCTTTATTCCGATCCGCCCGTGACATTGAAGCGCAAAACCACGGGACCGGCATTTATAGGCGCGAAGTTTGCCATAAACGCTGGCGTTTGGCCCATTCTCCCTTACTTACGACACAAAACCCTGTGGGAGCGGGGATATGTGGTGTCGTCCAGTTATCTGATCACCCTTCCACCAACCCCCACTGCTTGCCCAGGCGCTTGTCGGAAATCGGCACCTTGGTGCCCAGCTGCTGGGCGAACAGCGACACGCGGTATTCCTCAAGCCACCAGCGATACAGCTCCAGTTGCGGGTCACGCTTGCCTTCCTGGGCGTGCTTGCTGGCGCGGGCCTGGTATTGCGCCCAGAGGTTCGACAGTTCGCCACTCCAGACCCGATCTTTCTGCACTTGGCTGCCCAGCTTCTCGAAGCGCTGCTCGATGGCCTTGAGGTAGCGCGGCAGCTCCTTGAGCCATTGGTGCGGAGTCTCCCGCACGAAGCCTGGATACACCAGGTGACTGAGCTGTTGCTTGATGTCGTTCAGCGCCACGGCCTGGGCCAGGTCGATCTTGCCCTTGAAGCGCTTTTGCAGGCCATGCCAGAGCTTGAGGATGTCCAGGGTCAGCTTCGCCAGGCGTTCGGCGTGCTCGGTCCAGCCGCCGCGCTTGCGTTCGGCCAGGGCCGCCAGCGCGGCACCGTCACGGGGCAGGCTCGGCTCGCCTTCGAGGATGCAACTGTCGAGGCTGGTCAGAAGGATGTCTTCCACCAGACTGTCGATACGTCCCAGCTCACGATAAAGCAGGCCCAACTCCGTCAAACCCGGCAGCTTGCCACGGAGGAATTTCGCTGATTCGGCCAGTTGCTGCATGAGCAAGCGCTGCAAGGCACGGCGATGCTGGAACTCGGCTTCGGCCGGGGTCGGGAAGCGCCCTTCCTTGACCACGCCGCCCTCTTCCACCAGCGCCGGGTAGACCGTCATCGACAGGCCGGCGATCTTCTGCTGGGTTTTCTCGGCCACCGGCGCGAAGACTTTCGCCTCCACCGGTTCCTGGTTTTTCGCCGTTTGCGGCACCGCCAATGCCGCCTGGCTGGCTTCGGCAAACCGCGCCGTCAGTTCGGCCAGGTCTCGCCCCTCGCCGAGGAACTTGCCCTGGCCATCGACGATTTCCAGGTTCATGCGCAAGTGGCTTTCCACCTGCTGCGCCGCTTCGGCCCAGGCTTCGTCACTGACCCGCGCGCCGGTCATGCGCAACAGCTCACGGCCCAGCGATTGAGGCAGCGAGCCCTCGGCAAACGTGATGCGTTGCAGCGCCGCCTTGACGAAGTCCGGCACCGGCACGAAGTTCTTGCGCAAGGCCTTGGGCAGGTTGCGCACCAGGGCGATGCACTTGGCCTCGATCATCCCTGGCACCAGCCATTCCAGGCGTTCCGGCGGCAGCATCGGCAGTAGCGGCGCCGGTACCCGCAAAGTCACGCCGTCGCGGGGATGGTTGGGCTCGAAGTGGTAGCTCAACGGCAAGGTCAGGTCGCCAACACGCAAGGTGTCGGGATACTGATTGGCCGTTACCTCGCTCGCCTCGCGGGCCAGCACATCTTCCTCGCGCATGACCAGCAACTGCGGGTCTTTCTGGCTGTTGATCCGGTACCAACTGTCGAACGTCGCGGTCTGGTGGATCTCGGCGGGCAGGCGCGCATCGTAGAAGGCGAACAGGGTTTCCTCGTCCGCGAGGATGTCACGGCGACGAGCCTTGGCTTCGAGCTCGTCGAGTTGTTCCAGCAACCGCGTGTTGGCGCTCAGGCACTTGGCCTTGGACTGGATCTCGCCGCGCACCAGCGCCTCGCGGATGAACAGCTCACGGGACACCACCGGGTCCACCGGCCCGTAGTGCACCGGCCGGCGACCCACGACGATGAGCCCGAACAGGGTGATCTGCTCATAGGCCACCACTTGCCCGCGCTTCTTCTCCCAATGAGGTTCGAAGTGGTTTTTCTTGATCAAATGCCCGGCCAGCGGTTCGATCCAGTCCGGTTCGATCTTGGCCACCATGCGCGCATACAGCTTGGTGGTTTCCACCAGCTCGGCAGTCATCAGCCACTGCGGGCGTTTCTTGCCCAGGCCCGACGAGGGGTGGACCCAGAAGCGTCGCTGGCGAGCGCCGAGGTAATCACCGTCTTCGGTTTTCTGGCCGATCTGGCTCAACAGGCCCGACAGTACGGCCTTGTGCAGTTTCGGGTAGTCGGCCGGATCCTTGTTGAGGCTCAACTGCATGTCGCGGCAGATCAGGCTCAACTGGCGATGGGAATCGCGCCACTCGCGCAGGCGCAGATAATTCAGGAAATTCTTGCGACACCAGTTGCGCAGCGGGTTGGCGGTCAGGGCCTGGCGCTGCTCTTCGAAACCGCGCCATAGATTGACCAGCCCGGCGAAGTCCGAGTCCGCGTCCTTCCACTGGGCATGGGCCTGGTCGGCGGCCTGTTGGCGCTCGGGCGGACGCTCGCGCGGGTCCTGGATCGACATGGCGCTGGCGACGATCAGCACTTCCTGGAGACTGCCCAATTTTGCCGCTTCCAGCAGCATGCGGCCCATGCGCGGGTCCACCGGCAGGCGCGCCAACTGCCGACCCAACGGCGTCAACTGGCTGTTGCGGTCCACCGCCGAGAGTTCTTGCAGCAGGTTGAAACCGTCGCTGATGGCCTTGCCATCCGGCGGCTCGATGAACGGGAAATCGGTGATCTCGCCGAGGCGCAGGTGCAGCATCTGCAGGATCACCGCCGCCAGGTTGGTGCGCAGGATTTCCGGATCGGTGAATTCGGGCCGGCTGAGGAAATCTTCCTCGCTGTACAGCCGCACGCAAATCCCCGGCTCGACCCGCCCGCAGCGGCCCTTGCGCTGGTTGGCGCTGGCCTGGGAAATCGCCTCGATGGGCAGGCGCTGGACCTTGGCGCGATAGCTGTAGCGGCTGATGCGCGCGGTGCCGCTGTCGATCACGTAGCGGATGCCTGGCACGGTGAGCGAGGTTTCGGCGACGTTGGTCGCCAGCACCACGCGACGGCCCGGGTGGGACTGGAAGATGCGTTGTTGTTCGGCCGGCGACAAGCGTGCATAGAGCGGCAGGATTTCAGTGTGCTTGAGCTGGGCCTTGCGCAGCATCTCCGCCGCGTCGCGAATCTCCCGCTCACCCGGCAGGAACACCAGCACGTCACCGGGACTGCGGCGTTCGCTGCGCTCATGGGCGGCGATTTCGTCGAGGGTGGCGAGGATCGCCTGGTCGACGGTCAAGTCGTCCTCGACCCGGTTGCCCTCCTCGTCCTGCTCCAGGGTCAGCGGGCGATACCAGGTTTCCACCGGGAAGGTGCGGCCCGAGACTTCGACGATTGGCGCGTCATCGAAGTGCTTGGAGAAACGCTCCAGGTCGATGGTCGCCGAGGTGATGATGACTTTCAGGTCGGGGCGGCGCGGCAGCAGGGTCTTGAGGTAGCCGAGCAGGAAATCGATGTTCAGGCTGCGTTCGTGGGCTTCGTCGACGATGATCGTGTCGTAGCGTTCGAGGTAGCGATCGTTTTGGGTCTCGGCCAGCAGGATGCCGTCGGTCATCAGCTTGATCAGGGTGTTGGCGTCGCTCTGGTCTTCGAAGCGCACCTGATAACCCACCAGCGCCCCCAACGGCGTGGCCAGTTCCTCGGCCACGCGACTTGCGACGCTTCGGGCGGCAATGCGGCGTGGCTGGGTGTGGCCGATCAAGCCCTGCTGGCCGCGGCCGATTTCCAGGCAGATCTTCGGCAACTGGGTGGTCTTACCCGAGCCGGTTTCGCCGGCAATGATCAGCACCTGATGCTTGAGCAGCGCCTCTTTGATCTCGTCGCGCTTGGCGGCGATCGGCAAGTTGTCGTCGTAGCGAATCGACGGCACGCTCGCCTTGCGCGCCAGCACCTGGTCGCACGACGCCTGCATGCGTGCCACCCATTGGGCCAGCTTGGCCTCGTCGGGTTTCTTGCGCAGCTCGAGCAACTGCCGCCGCAACCGGTGGCGGTCAGCAAGCATGGCGTGGTCGAGGTTTTTCAGCAGTTTGTCGATTGCAGGGGCTTGGTCAGTCATCAGGTACGCAAGGGTCGTCGGTTTGAGCAAGGGGGCGATTGTCGCAGATTTGCGCACAGGACGCTGCGCGGTGGCGCTTTCGTGGCGAGGGAGCTTGCTCCCGCTCGACTGCGAAGCAGGCGCCTGGATTTAATGCCGGCCATCAAATCGCCGGGGTGCGCTTCGCACACCAGCGGGAGCAAGCTCCCTCGCCACGGGGAATTCGTTCAGCCGCCGAGTTATTCGCTGTCCAAGTCCTTGCGCCGATACGGGAACACGTCGATCACCTTCCCGGCCCGAATCGCCTCTTGCAGGCCTTTCCAGTAATCAGCGTTGTACAGCTCGCCGTGCAACTGGTCGAACAGCTTGCGCTGCCCCGCGTCGGCGAACAGGAACGGCGGGAATTCCTCAGGGAAGACGTCCAACGGCCCGATGGAATACCAGGGCTCGGACGCCATTTCATCTTCCGGCGTGCGCGGCTGGGGAATGTGCCGAAAATTGGCTTCGGTGAGGAAGCAGATTTCATCGTAGTCGTAGAACACCACGCGGCCGTGGCGGGTCACGCCGAAGTTCTTGAGCAACATGTCGCCGGGGAAGATATTGGCGGCCGCCAGTTGCTTGATCGCCAGGCCATAATCTTCCAGTGCCTCGCGCACCTGGGCTTCGCTGGCGCTTTCCAGGTACAGGTTCAGCGGGGTCATCCGACGCTCGGTCCAGCAGTGGCGAATCAGCACGGTGTCGCCTTCCACCGACACCGTGGAAGGCGCCACCTCCAGCAGCTCCTCCAGGCAGGCCGGCTCGAACTTGCCCAGGGGAAAACGGAAGTCGGCGAACTCCTGGGTATCGGCCATGCGCCCGACCCGGTCGACGCTTTTCACCAGGCGGTACTTCTCGATGACCGTGGCCCGGTCGACGTTTTTCGACGGCGAGAAACGGTCCTTGATGATCTTGAACACGGTGTTGAAGCCCGGCAGCGTAAACACGCTCATGACCATGCCACGCACGCCCGGCGCCATGATGAAGCGGTCGTCGGTGTTCGCCAGGTGATTGATCAAGGCCCGGTAGAACTCCGACTTGCCGTGTTTGTAGAACCCGATGGAGGTGTACAACTCGGCGATGTGCTTGCCCGGCAGGATGCGCTTGAGGAAACCGATGAACTCGGCGGGCACCGGCACGTCCACCATGAAGTACGAGCGGGTGAACGAGAAGATGATCGACACCTGCGCCTCGTCAGTGATCAGCGCGTCGATCTGGATGCCCCGACCCTCACGGTGCAAGAACGGGATCACCAGCGGCCACTGATCATCACGGGTATAGATGCGCCCCACCAGGTAGGCGCCCTTGTTGCGGTAAAGCACCGAGGAAAACAACTCGACGGTCAGTTCCGGGTCCTTGCAGACCCAGTCCGGCAGGTTCTCGCGCAGTTGGCTTTCGAGGCGTTGCAAGTCGCCGGGCAGGTCGGCGTAATCCTCGCTGAAGCGATAATCGGCGAAGATCGCCGCCAGCATCTTGTCCAGTTGTCCTTCGGGTTTATAGATGCGGGTCTGGGCTGCGCGGGCACGACGCAGGCTTGGCCGGGTCGTGTGGATGAACATGGTGCCGTCGCTGATCAGGTCATGGCTGAACAGGCCGCAGAAAATCGAGTTGTACCAGGTCTCCGACAATTCATCGTCAAAACGCAGGTCGATCAAGCTGATATAGGCGCTTTTCACCAACGGCCAGCAACCGACGTCCATCAAGGCTTCGGCCTCGAAGGCCTGGCGCAACCTGGCAACGGTTTCGAAGACTTTCTCTTCATACAGATTGATGCGCGCCGCCGAAGCCGCCTGCGCCTCCAACCATTGGGCCTGCTCGAACCGGGCGCGGGCGCCGTCGGTGATCTGCCGGAAATGCTCACGATAATCGTCGAAACCGTCGAGGATCGAACGGGCGATATCGGTGGCGGGCCATGGCTGCGACATAGGGTAAACCTCGGCGGGTCATGCTTGTTATTGGCGACTGAGCTTAGAGGTCAATCCCTCGGCAACGCAACCATTGCCATCGGTGTTGGGCGGGGCGACACTTGCGGCCCGATCAAGGAAGGACACATTCGTGAACCTCGTCGATATCCTGCGCTTGCTGTCACTGGCCGCCATCTGGGGCGCGAGTTTTTTATTCATGCGCATCATCGCCCCGGTCATTGGGACGATTCCCACGGCGTTTTTTCGCGTTTCCATCGCCTTCGTCGGCCTGCTGGTCATCCTCGCCCTGATGCGTGTCGACTGGAATTTTCGCGGCAAGCTCAAAGTGGTGATGCTGCTGGGCCTGATCAACTCGGGGATTCCGGCAACGTTCTATTCGCTGGCTGCCCAGGTGCTGCCAGCCGGTTACTCGGCGATTTTCAATGCCACCACGCCACTGATGGGGGTGTTGATTGGCGGTTTGTTCTTCAACGAAAAACTCACCCTGGCCAAGGTCAGTGGTGTGTTCCTGGGACTGCTCGGCGTGGGCATCCTGACCCGCGCCGGCCCGGTGGCCTTCGACCTGCAACTGCTGATGGGCGCCCTCGCCTGCCTGCTTGCCACCACTTGCTATGGCTTCGCCGGTTTCCTCACCCGGCGTTGGCTCGATCATCAAGGTGGCTTGGACAGCCGTCTCTCGGCCCTGGGCAGCATGTTCGGTGCAACGGTGTTTTTGCTGCCGCTGTTTGGCTACAGCGTCATCAGCCAGCCGCCGGCCAGTTGGGGCGGTTGGAGCGTCTGGCTGTCCTTGCTGGGACTGGGGCTGGTGTGCACGGCGCTGGCGTACATCCTTTATTTCCGGCTGCTCAGTTCCATCGGCCCGGTCAAGTCGATGACCGTGACTTTCCTGATCCCGCCATTCGGCGTGTTGTGGGGCGCGTTGTTGCTGGATGAGCCGTTGGGCATGGCGCATGTGTATGGCGGGTTGTTGATTGCAGCAGCGCTGTGGTTGGTGTTGAAGCCTGGGGTGTCTAGCCGGTAGTCCGTTGGCGTGGCCGAAAAGCTTCGCGAGCAAGCCCGCTCCCGCAGGTTATTCGCAATCCTTGTGGGGGCGGGCTTGCTCGCGAAAGCGGTAGTGCAATTACCTGATACCTATCCTATAGGCTAGCGGCTCTTACGAAACACAAACACCAACCCCACGATGATCAGCACCATCCCCAGCAAGCTCAACAACGCCAACCGGTTGCCGAACACCAGGTAGTCCATGATCGCCGTCACCGCCGGCACGAGATAGAACAGGCTGGTCACGTTGACCAGGTTGCCCCGGGCAATCAGCCGGTACAGCAACAGCGTCGCCAATACCGACACCACCAGCCCCATCCACAGCACCGGCCCGAAGAACCCCATGCTGTATTCGAAGTGAAACGGCTGGAACGGCACGAACACCGCGCACAACACGAGCCCGGCAAGGTACTGCACCGGCAGCGTGCCCAGCGGATTGTCGGTGATGCGTTTCTGCATGATGGAGCCTGCCGTCATGCTCACCAGCGCCAGCAACCCGCACAGCATGCCCGCCAGGGACATGCCGGCCAGGCCGATGCCCTGGAACACCACCATGACCAACCCCACCAATCCCAGCGCCAGGCCGAACATCCGCTGCCAGGAACGCTGGCGCTCCATGAGCACCACGGTAAGGATTGGCTGCACGCCCATCAACGTCGCCATTACACCGGGGGTGACGTTCAGTTGCAGCGCCAGCAGATAGAAAATCTGGTAGGCGCCCAACAACACCAACCCCGTCGCTGCCGCGTACAGCATCGCCTTGCCCGTGCTGGGGAGCTTGAACTTCAGCATAGGAATCAACAGCACCAGCGCGCACAAAGCGATGGCAAAACGGATCAGCAGGAAGGCGAAAGGTGACGCGTGGGCCAGGCCCAGTTTGGAAAAGATCGCCCCGCTGCTCCACAGCAGAACGAACAGGCTCGTGGAAGCCGTCGCCAATAAGGCGTTTTTGGAAAAGGAAAACATGAAAACCACCTGTAGTCAGGCATTAAGCCAACTCAGCCGAAGCTGAAATCCAGTCGTTTTTTCAGGCGGGCACAGGGAACGGCAACCGTTGCCGATCAGCCCTGAACGCCAACACCCGGCGGTGATACGCAGGCGTATACCGGTGAGCGACTGACAGGTGGAGGGTATTGACCGATCTGCTCAGGCGACCTATTCCCGCACGGCACGACGCCAGCGTAGAACGCTGGAACCACGACCGCGGTGAATGGAAATGCAGGCATGAGCCGATCTCTTGGAGGATGGGTCCGAAAACCGAGCGCTGACTATAACCAGCGCCCGTTGTGTAACGCAATGTTTAAACAAACAACCAATAACCCAGTGCCGTCAGCACGGCTACGGCCAGCACAGGGCGCATCACCCGATACGCCTTGGGATGCCTGCGCTTGAATTGCTTGACCCGACCGCTGATACCGTCGCTGAACGACTTGCTCCAGGCATAGGCCTGGTTGATGCCGCCGACGCGTTCGTCGTCGAGGTTTTGCGGCGCGGTCGCGCGACCGAGAAACGCGCTGATGGTGCGGTTGACGCGGGCCATCAGCCGGCTTTTCAAGGGCCGCTCGACGTCACAAAACAAGATGACGCGGGTCTGCGGGGTTTCGTTCTTGACCCAGTGCACATAGGTTTCATCGAACATGACGTCTTCGCCATCGCGCCAGGCATAGATCTGACCGTCAACGAAAATCCGACAATTCTCGGAATTGGGCGTGGACAGCCCCAGGTGATACCGCAACGAACCGGCGAAGGGGTCTCGATGGGGGTTCAGGTGGCTGCCACCCGGCAGCAGGGCAAACATTGCGCCCCGGACGTTGGGGATCCGGCTGACCAGCTCGACCGTCCTGGGGCATAACAACTCGGCAGACGGCAGCGGTTTGTCGTACCACTTGAGGTAGAAACGCTTCCAGCCTTTCTTGAAAAACGAGCCGAAACCGGCGTCATTGTTTTTCTCGGCAGCCCGAATGTAACCCTCGTCGAACAGGTGCATGGCCTCGTCGCGGATCACTTGCCAGTTATCCTTGAGCACATCCAGCTCGGGAAATTGGCTGCGATCCAGGTAAGGTTTGGAGGGCACGCCGGAGAACAGATACATCAGCGCGTTATAAGGGGCGAACAGCGCCGAATGGTTGACGAACTGGCGCAACACCGGCAAACGCGCCTTGCCACGTAAATGCACATAAAGCGTACTGCCCATGAACAGCAACAGTACCGAGGACTTGGCGATAAACGAAACGGTCATGTCAAAGCTCCTTCTCGAAACCACTGACGCAACGCCAACTGCCCGACGTAGCCAAGGGCCATGCTAAACACCCATGGCCCGGGTAAAAACCGTCTGACGCAACATTCTCTGTTGAGTAAAACGCAACAATCACCTTCTAACACGCGTCACCTGAACCTTGGCTGACGCGCTTTCAAACGTGCCTCGCTACATGGCGCCTACCGCCATATCCGGCCTGCGGTTACTGCTGGGTCTCCTGCTCGGTAAACAGATCGCTGAACAGCATGCTCGACAGGTACCGCTCGCCCGAGTCCGGCAGGATCACCACGATGGTCTTGCCCTGCATTTCCGGCTTTTCCGCCAAGCGTGCCGCCACGGCCATCGCCGCGCCGCAGGAGATACCGCACAGGATGCCCTCTTCCTGCATCAAGCGCAGGGCCATGGCCTTGGATTCTTCATCGGTCACCCGCTCGACCTGATCGACGATCGACAAATCGAGGTTCTTCGGCACGAAACCCGCGCCGATGCCCTGGATCTTGTGGGGGCTGGGCTTGATTTCCTGCCCAGCCATCGCCTGGGTAATCACCGGCGAAGCCTCGGGCTCCACCGCCACCGACAGGATCGGTTTGCCGCAGGTATTCTTGATATACCGAGAGACCCCGGTAATCGTTCCGCCCGTGCCCACGCCCGCGACCAGCACGTCGACCGCGCCATCCGTATCGTTCCAGATTTCCGGGCCAGTGGTTTTCTCATGGATCGCCGGGTTTGCCGGATTGTCGAACTGCTGCGGCATGAAATATTTCGACGGGTCGCTGGCCATGATCTCGGCGGCTTTCTCGATGGCTCCTTTCATGCCCTTGGCGGGCTCGGTGAGCACCAGCTCCGCGCCCAGGGCCTTGAGCACCTTGCGCCGTTCGATGCTCATGGACGCAGGCATGGTCAGCATCAATTTATAGCCACGGGCGGCGGCCACGAATGCCAGGCCGATACCGGTATTACCCGAAGTTGGTTCGACGATGGTCATGCCCGGCTTGAGTTTGCCAGTGCTTTCGGCGTCCCAGATCATGTTGGCGCCAATCCGGCATTTAACTGAATAACCCGGGTTGCGCCCTTCGATTTTCGCCAGGATGGTCACGCCACGCGGGGCGATGCGATTGATCTGCACCAGTGGCGTATTGCCAATGGAATGGGCGTTGTCAGCGTATATACGACTCATGACCGGGTCCTTGAATGCAGAGGGAATTTAGCGCTTAAAGGTAAGCCTGTTACCCAAGGGCGTCCAGTTGCACCGAACGTTCCAGTTGTTACAGGAGTCAATGACTTTAACAACGGAGACTACTGTCATGAAGCGTCGATACAGCTGGCCACTGTGGGCTTTCGTCGCCATCGTTGCGCTGCTGGTGGCCCTGCATTTCGCCTTGCCCTACCTGGTACGCGACTACCTGAACGACAAGCTGGCGGACATGGGCGATTACCGCGGCCAGGTCGTCGATGTCGACCTGGCGCTCTGGCGCGGCGCCTATCGGATCAACGGCCTGAGGATCGTCAAGGTCGACGGCAAGGTCCCGGTGCCATTCGTCGATGCTCCGCTGGTCGACCTGTCCGTGAGCTGGCACTCGCTGTGGTATGACCATGCGGTGGTGGCGGAAGTGGAGTTCGCCCGTCCCGAAGTCAACTTTGTCGATGGCGGCGCCAACCGGCAGGATTCCCAAACCGGCCAGGGCACCAACTGGCGCGAGCAACTGGAAAAACTGCTGCCCATCACCTTCAACGAAGTGCGTATCCGGGACGGCAAGGTCACCTTTCGCAATTTCAATTCCAAGCCGCCGGTCAACCTGAGGGCCACCGACGTCAACGCCAGTTTCTACAACCTGACCAATGTGGTCGACACCGAAGGCAAGCGCGACGCCCGCTTTGAAGGCAAGGCCCTGGTGGCCGAACATGCGCCCCTGGAGATGCAAGCCACCTTCGACCCCCTGAGCAATTTCGAAGACTTCGATTTCCGCCTTCGGGCGACGAACATCGAACTCAAGCGCCTGAATGATTTCGCCGCGGCCTATGGCAAATTCGATTTCAATGCCGGCCATGGCGACCTGGTGGTCGAGGCCGAAGCCGACAACGCCAAGCTCAGCGGCTACATCAAGCCACTGCTGCGTGATGTCGACGTGTTCGACTGGCAGCAGGACGTGGAAAACCATAACAAGAACATCTTCCGCTCGGTCTGGGAAGCCCTGGTCGGCGCAGGCGAAACGGCCCTCAAGAACCAACGCAAGAACCAATTCGCCACCCGGGTGGAACTCAGCGGCAATGTCCACCAGCAGGACATCAGCGCCTTCGAAGCTTTCCTGCAGATCCTGCGCAACGGTTTCGTCCAGGCCTTCAATGCCCGCTACGAGCAGCCGCCGCCCTCAAAGGATTAGGTTTGGCGCCGATCTTCCAGCGCAGTAGACATGCCATCGAATGTATCGCCAAATTGGCGATACGAAATGCTGGCAAGGCGCCGAGACTGAGTCAACATGTGACGCCCCATTCAGAGACTGAATACAGCGTCTGCGTTCACAGTCGGCGGGGCCTCGCGGTATAGTCGGGCACGCTATTTATTTCGCGCGCCCCGCCTCGCCGGGCCGACGACACGTTCGAGGAAATTGCAGATGAAGTTCGAAGGCACCAGCGCCTACGTGGCCACCGATGACCTGAAACTGGCCGTGAACGCCGCCATCACCCTGGAACGGCCGCTGCTGGTCAAGGGCGAGCCGGGCACCGGCAAGACCATGCTCGCCGAACAATTGGCCGAGTCCTTCGGCGCGCGCCTGATCACCTGGCACATCAAGTCCACCACCAAGGCCCACCAAGGCCTGTACGAGTACGACGCGGTCAGCCGCCTGCGAGACTCGCAGTTGGGCGTGGACAAGGTCCATGACGTGCGCAACTACCTGAAGAAGGGCAAGCTCTGGGAAGCGTTCGAGTCCGAGGAGCGGGTGATCCTGCTGATCGACGAAATCGACAAGGCCGACATCGAGTTCCCCAACGACCTGCTGCAGGAACTCGACAAGATGGAGTTCTACGTCTACGAGACCGACGAAACCATCAAGGCCAAGCAGCGCCCGATCATCATTATTACCTCCAACAACGAAAAAGAACTGCCGGACGCCTTCCTGCGCCGCTGCTTCTTCCACTACATCGCCTTCCCCGACCGCGTCACCCTGCAAAAAATCGTCGATGTGCATTACCCGGACATTAAGAAGGACTTGGTCAGCGAAGCGCTGGACGTGTTCTTCGACGTTCGCAAGGTGCCGGGCCTGAAGAAAAAACCTTCCACTTCCGAACTGGTGGACTGGCTCAAGCTGCTGATGGCCGACAACATCGGCGAAGCGGTGCTGCGCGAGCGTGATCCGACCAAGGCCATTCCACCGCTGGCCGGCGCCCTGGTCAAGAACGAACAGGATGTGCAGCTGCTTGAGCGCCTGGCGTTCATGAGCCGTCGCGGCACCCGCTGATCCTCTTCGTTTAACAAGAGCGAGGGCGATTGCCATGCTGCTTAACCTGTTCAATGAGATGCGCGCCGCCAAGGTGCCCGTGTCGGTGCGTGAACTGCTGGACCTGATCAACGCGCTTAAACAGCGGGTGATCTTCGCCGACATGGACGAGTTCTATTACCTGTCCCGGGCGATCCTGGTGAAGGACGAACGGCATTTCGACAAGTTCGACCGGGCGTTTGCCGCCTACTTCAACGGCCTGGAGAAACTCGACGATCACCTCCAGGCGCTGATTCCCGAGGACTGGCTGCGCAAGGAATTCGAGCGCTCGTTGACCGACGAGGAACGGGCGCAGATCCAATCCCTGGGCGGCCTGGACAAGCTGATCGAAGAATTCAAGAAGCGCCTGGAAGAACAGAAGGAACGTCACGCCGGGGGCAACAAGTGGATCGGCACCGGCGGCACCAGCCCATTCGGCTCCGGCGGTTTCAACCCCGAAGGCATTCGGGTCGGCGACGCCGGCAAGCGCCAGGGCAAGGCCGTGAAGGTCTGGGACCAGCGCGAATACAAGAACCTCGACGACCAGGTGGAGTTGGGCACCCGTAACATCAAGATCGCCCTGCGCCGCTTGCGCAAGTTCGCCCGCCAGGGTGCGGCCGAAGAGTTGGACATCGACGGCACCATCGACCACACCGCCCGGGACGCCGGGCTCTTGAACATCCAGATGCGCCCGGAGCGCCGCAACACCGTCAAGTTGTTGCTGCTGTTCGACATCGGTGGCTCGATGGATGCCCACGTGAAGATCTGCGAAGAACTGTTTTCGGCCTGCAAGACCGAGTTCAAGCATCTGGAGTACTTCTACTTCCACAACTTCGTCTACGAATCGGTGTGGAAGAACAACCTGCGCCGCACTTCGGAACGCACCTCGACCCAGGACTTGCTGCACAAGTACGGCGCCGACTACAAAGTGATCTTCATCGGCGACGCTGCCATGGCGCCTTATGAAATCACCCAGGCCGGCGGCAGCGTCGAGCACTGGAACGAAGAAGCCGGTTATGTGTGGATGCAGCGCTTCATGGAGAAGTACAAGAAGCTCATCTGGATCAACCCGTACCCCAAGGACACCTGGGGCTACACCGCCTCGACCAACATCGTGCGCGAATTGGTGGAAGACCGCATGTATCCGCTGACGTTGCGGGGGTTGGAGGAAGGGATGCGGTTTCTTTCCAAATAAAGTCTTCCGGTGCCTGTAAGGGCTTCTTCGCGAGCAAGCCCCACACTGGATCTGCGTCGCACAGTAGATTCCTTGTGGAAGCGGGCTTGCTCGCGAAGCTGTCAGCGCTTGGAAAACACCTGCAAACACTCCACCTGTTGCCGATGCGCAACCGCCTGCACCACCGGCCGCAACCGCACCTGCGCCCCCGGCAGGCATTGCGCCAGCCGGGCCAGGGACAGCGGCGTCAACGCACCCAGGCGTGGATATCCGCCAATGGTTTGCCGATCATTGAGCAGCACGATCGGCTGGCCGTCCGGCGGCACCTGCACGGCACCGAGCGGAATACCCTCGGAGATCATCGCCGGCCCCTGATATTCCAACGCTGTGCCCAGTAACCGCATACCCATGCGGTCGGCGCGACTGTCCAGCGTCCACGCAGTGTTGAACGCATCGAAGAGGCTGCGTCCGCTGAATGCGCCATTCTGCGCGCCGAGGATCAGGTCCAGCGGCTGCGCTTGCTGGAAATCTGGAATTCGCACATGCGGCATGGGCCGCGGTGTCGCCGGGCCTGAATAGCTCAAATGCTCGCCGCGACAGAGCGCCCGCCCCCGCCCATCGAGGCCACCGAGTTCCTCCCGCACCACGGTCGCCCGACTGCCCAATACCGCAGGCGCATCAAAACCACCGGGGGCCGCCAGATAGGCCCGGGCACCGAGCACGGGTTGAGTGAGAGCCAGCACCTGGCCTTTGCGCAAGCTGAAGAAACGCCACGATGCCACGCCCTGGCCGTCTATCCGCGCCCCCAGGTCCGCCCCGGCCAGCGCCAGCACACAATCATCTTCGGCCACCACGGTAAAGCCACCCAGGGTGATCTCCACCACCGCCGCGTCCAGGTCATTGCCGAGCATCCAGTTGGCCCATGCCATCGACAACCAATCCGCCGCGCCGCCCTGGGTCACGCCCAGGTGCCTCACGCCGAACCGGCCGGCGTCCTGCAACAGGCACAGCGGGGTGCTGGCCTCGATCAACAACCGGCTCATGCCTGGGCCTCCAACGGTGTGTCGTCGCCACCCAAGGCAATGAATTCGGCGTGATCCACGGGAGCAAAACGCACCGTGTCGCCGGGTTGCATCAGGCTGTAGCCATCGCGCTCGCGATCGAACAGTCTGGTCGGCGTGCGCCCGATCAGGTTCCAGCCACCGGGCGACATCACCGGATACGCCGCGGTCTGGCGCTCGGCAATCCCGACGCTGCCCGCAGCTACGCGTTTGCGCGGCGTGTCGAGGCGTGGGGCGGCCAGTGCTTCATCCACCAACCCCATGAAGGCAAAGCCAGGCGCGAAGCCCAAGGCAAACACTTGGTATTCGCGCTCGCTGTGTTGACGAATCACCTGCTCCACCGTCAGCCCGCTGCGACTCGCCAGCAGGCCCAACTCCGGCCCGACACTGGCGTCGTACCACACCGGCAGCACGTGGCATTGGCCGGCGGACCGGGCATCCGGTGACAGGTTATGCAGCGCCTCGTCGATCAATTCGCGCGCCTGGACCGGGTTCAGGGCGAGCAAATCATAATGCACCATCAATGTCGTGTAGGACGGGACCAGGTCGATCAAACGCTCGGCAAACACCGCTCGCAGGCGTTCGCTGGCGGCGAGCATCCACGGCATGTTGGCCTCGGCGATCCCATCGAACAGACGCACCATCAGGCAGTCCACCGCCACCACCTCCACCCGTGGCTTCATGGCGCACTCTGCCGGTCCAGGGCTTCGCGGATGCGTTGCACGGCCGCCACGGAGCTGGCGTTGTCACCGTGCACGCACAAGGTGTTGGCCTTCAGGTGCAAGACACTGCCGTCGCTGGCGGTCAAGGCATCGCCACGGGCGATGGTCAACGCCTGCTCGATGATGATTTCGGGGTCATGGTGCACCGCGCCCGGCGCTTGCCGTGAAACCAGGCGGCCGGCACTGTCATAAGCGCGATCGGCGAAGGCTTCGAACCACAGGGTCACGCCGTACTCGTCGCCCAAGGCCTGGGCGGCGTGGTTGTCCCGGGTCGCCATGAGCATCAACGGCAGGTGCCGGTCGTACGCCGCGACGGCCTGGATCACCGCGCGCAGTTGCGCCGGGTTGGCCATCATGTCGTTGTACATCGCCCCATGGGGCTTGACGTAGCTGACGCGCCCGCCCTGGGCTCGGCAGATACCGTCGAGGGCGCCGATCTGATAGTGCAGCAAGTCTTGCAGTTCCTGGGCGCCATAGGCCATGGAACGGCGGCCGAAGCCCGCCAGGTCCTGATAGGCAGGATGCGCGCCGATCTGTACGCCGTGGCTCAGGGCCAGGCTGACGGTCTTGCGCATGATGCTCGGGTCGCCGGCATGGAAGCCGCAGGCAATGTTGGCGCAATCGATGAAGGGCATCACTTCGGCGTCCAGACCCATGGTCCAGCTGCCGAAGCTTTCGCCGATATCGCAATTCAGTAGCAGGCGGTTCACGGTGAACGCTCCTGTAGGTTCTTTCTTCTTAGACCGTGGGATTTGCATCCCACAGGTTATCAGTTACTCGGCTTCCAACTGCTTGCCTTGGGTTTCCGGCAGACTCAGCGCCGCCAGTATCACCACGCCGTAGGACACCGCCGCGAACGCGCCGATACCCACGCTCAACGGTACTTTCTGGCTCAGGATACCGATCAACAGTGGGAACAGCGCCGCCACTGCCCGGCCGATGTTGTAGCAGAAGCCCTGGCCCGACCCCCGAATGCGCGTGGGAAACAGTTCGGTGAGGAACGAGCCCATGCCGCTGAACATCCCCGAAGCGAAAAAGCCCAGGGGAAAGCCCAACCAGAGCATCACGTTATTGCTCACCGGCACTTGGGTGTACAGCAGGACGATGGTGAACGAACCGATGGCGTACAGGACGAAGTTCTTCTTGCGCCCGAGGATGTCCGACAGGTATGCGCTGATGACGTAACCCACATACGACCCGACGATCACCATCGCCAGGTAGCCGCCGGTGCCCAGGACGCTCAGGCCACGCTCGTTCTTGAGAAAAGTCGGCAGCCAGGACGTGATCGCGTAGTAACCGCCCAGGGCACCGGTGGTCAGCAGCGAGGCACGCAGGGTGGTGAAGAGAATCCCAGGGGCAAAAATCTCGTAGAACTTCGCCGGATTTTCCGGCGTCAGCCGTGCCTTTGTCTGGTTGTAGACCTCCGGATCCTTGACCAACCGGCGGACAAAAATCACGAACACCGCTGGCACGATGCCGAGGATGAACAGTGCGCGCCAGGCGTCTTCCGGCGGCAACACCGAGAACAGCAGCGCATACAGGATCGCGGTCATGCCCCAGCCCAGCGCCCAACCCGATTGCACCATGCCCACCGCTTTACCGCGGTCCTTGGCGCGAATGACTTCGCCCATCAACACCGCACCGGCCGTCCATTCGCCGCCGAAACCGAAGCCCATCAAGGTTCGTGCGATCAACAATTGTTCGTAGTTCTGGGCAAAGCCGCACAGGAAGGTGAAGAACGCGAACCACAGCACCGTCAGTTGCAGGGTACGGACCCGGCCAATGCGGTCGGAGAGAATGCCCGCCACCCAGCCGCCGATGGCCGACGCGATCAAGGTACTGGTGTGGATCAGGCCTGCCTGGCCAGTAGTGATGCCCCACATCGCAATCAGGGTCGGCACCACGAAACTGAGCATTTGCGTGTCCATGCCGTCCAGGGCGTAACCGATCTTGCAGCTCCAGAAGGTGCGACGTTCCTGCTGGTTGATGTTGCGGTACCAATCGAACGGGCCGGACCGGGCCTGGGGTTGGGGGACGCCGAGCGTGTCGGGTGCACTCATGGTGGTTCTCCACGGTTTTATTGTTGTGAGTCTCGACGACGCAGACGTGGAGACCGTTGCCCCGATTCTTGAGCGCGCAGCCGATCTCGTCCAACGAATAAAACCTTGGCCGGGTCATAAGAAAAATTTGATTGGACGGTACATCGCCAGGATAGCGGACCGCTCTTGTGATGAGGGAGCTTGCTCCCTCACTACAGCAAGCTCACTGATCCATCGAGTCAGAGCCCGCGCAGGTCGCGCTCTTCGATCGGCCGGCCCTGGCGCAGGCGCTTGCCGCCCAATACCACCCAGTCGATCAGGCGGAACAGGCATTCCAGGCCGAACGACAGCAACATCGCACCGCTGATGCCCCAGATCATTGCTTCGGGAGTCAGCAGGATCTGGTAGCTGTAGCCGTTCCAGGTCTCCTTGCGGATGTCCGGATCGGCGGCCAGCGCCACTTGCAACAGGCGGATGTACCACGGGCCTTGCATCGCCTGGAACTGCTTGTCCAGTGCCTGCTGGCGCACGAGCAAGGTGTTCAGGCTGTCGGCGTCACTGCGAAAGATCGGGTCTTCGCTGGCGCGGTAATGGGCCACCAAGGCCTGCATGTCACCCTTGAAGAATTGATTGGCGGTGCCCTGGAACCCCTGGAGACCGGTTTGCGCCTCGATCAGGTGAGCCTCGACCCGCTTGGCGTAATCATTGATGAACCCCGGCACCTGGACCCCCACCAGCAAGCCCACCGCGAACAGCACCAACCGTAGATAACTGAGCAACATAACGTGACGTCCTTATTCGGTCCGGCCGTGGCTGACGCATTCGCCGCGTCGCCACAGGCTCCATTGGCCCGGTTCATAGCGGGTCCAGGTTTCGTTTTCGGTCAAGGGTTCGGTGGCGATCACCGTGACCACATCGTTGGGCGTGGTTTCCGCCTGGAAATCGACGATAACGTCCACATCCTTGAGCCTCGCCGGGCCGAATGGCGCGCGACGGGTGATCTGGGCCAGTTTGGTCGAGCAATAGCAGAACAGCCAGTCGCCATCGCTGAGCAGGCAATTGAACACACCTTTGCTGCGGTATTCGGAGCAGGCCTCGACCAGCGACGGCAGCAACCGCTCCACCTCCACCGGCTCGGGGAAGGCCTGGCGCACGCGGTTGAGCAGGTCGCAGAAGGCCGCTTCGCTGTCGGTGTCGCCCACCGGGCGGTAGAAGCTCACGCCCGGCTGGAAATCGGCGAGCTGGCCGTTGTGGGCAAAACACCAGTTGCGGCCCCATAACTCACGCACGAACGGGTGCGTGTTGGACAGGCAGACCTTGCCGACGTTGGCCTGGCGGATGTGCCCGATCACCACTTCGCTCTTGATCGGATAACGCTGCACCAGGTTCGCCACTTCCGATTCGCTGCTGGCAGCGGGGTCCTGGAACAGCCGCAGGCCACGGCCTTCATAGAAAGCGATACCCCAACCGTCGCGATGCGGCCCGGTCTTGCCTCCGCGCTGCATCAGCCCGGTGAAGCTGAACACGATGTCGGTCGGCACATTGGCGCTCATGCCCAATAATTCACACATGCTCGAACCCTCGTTGGATGGGGCAGCCCGGTTACAGGCGCGGTTCGATACGCGAACGCTGGGGGTTGCTCGGCACGGGTGGACGGCCGTAACGGTCGTCACCAGCCACACCGAACGGCGGCTCGTCGTCAGGCTCGGCAGCAGCGGCGGCTTTCGCGGCGGCGGCGCGTTCCTTGCGAGCCTTGGCAGCGCGTTCGATGGGCAAGCGGATCAGCACCACGATCAGATACAAGCCGAAGGCGATCATGGCGTACATGAGCAAGTCGGACGCGGCGCGCCATACGTTGTTGCCCACCTTGAACAACACGTCCAGGGCGACGATGGCCAAGGCCGGGGCGACCTTTTCCTTCACCGGGTCGACGATGGTGGGGCTGAACAGCAACACCGCCATCAGCAACCGCAGCGGCTCGCGCAACCAGCGCCACATGAAGCGGGTCATGCGCATCCATACCAGGAGGCAACCCAGGGCGGCGAAGGCGTACAGGCCCCAGGCAATCAGATAGTCGTTCTCGGTCATGGTGTCCATGGCAAGGCAGGCAAAGAGGCGCTTATAGTAACGGCTTTTCGCTCGTCAGGCTGCCCCGGCGTCTTGCGGATGCCCGGCAGGGTGAGTTTTTCGGTCCGACGACAGAACCGACCCCGCCAGCCACTTGTCCCTTTTCGTATTACGCTCGAGAGTTTCTCCATGCCCCGATCTGCCCACGTTTTCGACGCCCCGATAGCCCACAAAAACCCTGGTGTCGATCCCTATGCCTGGCTGCAGGACCGCGACACCGACGCCGTGCTCGAATACCTCAAGGCTGAAAACAGCTACCAGGAAGCCGTGCTTGCCGACCAGGCCGAGCTGCGCGAAACGCTGTTCCGGGAAATCAAGGGACGGATCCTCGAGACCGACCTGTCCCTGCCCTCGCCCTGGGGTCCCTACTTGTATTACACCCGCACCACCGCGGGCGACGAATACCCGCGCCATTACCGCTGCCCGCGTCCGGCGGACGACAGCCTGACCGTGGATCAGAGCCGTGAACAGTTGCTGTTGGACCCGAACGCCCTGGCCGGCGGCGGATTCTTTGCCTTGGGCGCGTTCAGCATCAGCCCCGACCACCAGCGCCTGGCCTACAGCCTGGATACCACGGGCGATGAGATCTACACGCTGTTCGTCAAGGAATTATCCAACGACAAGGTCAGCGAACTGTCCTTCGAGAACTGCGACGGCAGCATGACCTGGGCCAACGACAGCCTGACGCTGTTCTTCGGCGAACTGGACGACACCCATCGGCCACACAAGCTGTTCCGCTATCGTTTGGATGGCACCGCCGCCGAAGAGGTATTCCATGAGCCGGACGGGCGTTTTTTCCTGCATTGCTACCGTTCGAGCTCCGAGCGCCAACTGATCCTGTCCCTGGGCAGCAAGACCACCAGTGAAGTCTGGGTGCTCGACGCGGCGCAACCGCAGCAGCCGTTTACCTGCGTAGCGCCACGGGTGGAGGACCATGAATACGACATCGATCACGGCCTGCTCGACGGTCAATGGACGTGGTTTATCCGCAGCAACCGCGACGGCATCAACTTCGCGTTGTACCAGGCCGCCGACACCGGCGAGGCGCCGACCGAGGCCGACTGGCAGAACCTGATCCCCCACAGCGATACGGTGATGATCGATGGCCTGAGCCTGAACGCCACGGCCATGACCTTGAGCCTGCGCGAAGGCGGCCTGCCCATTATCGAAGTTCACCCACAGGGCTTGCCGACATATCGGGTGCAATTGCCAGACGCGGCCTACAGCCTGCACGTACAGAACAGCCTCGAGTTCGCCAGCGAGCGTATCCGCCTGCGCTACGAGGCGCTGAATCGCCCGGCACAGATCCGCCAGTTGGACCTGGCCAGCGGCGATCAGGTCGTGCTCAAGCAAACCCCGGTCCTGGGTCCGTTCGATGCCGATGCCTACGTCAGTCAACGACTCTGGGCCACGGCGCCGGACGGCACGCAGGTGCCCATCAGCCTGGTGGTCAAGCGCGAAGCCCTGGGCCAGCCGGTGCCACTGTATCTGTACGGCTACGGCGCCTACGGCGAAAGCCTCGACCCGTGGTTTTCCCACGCGCGGCTGAGCCTGCTGGACCGCGGCGTGGCGTTCGCCATCGCCCATGTGCGCGGTGGCGGCGAATTGGGCGAAGCCTGGTATCGCGCCGGCAAACAAGAGCACAAGCACCACACCTTCAGCGACTTCATTGCCTGCGCCGAACACCTGGTCGCCAATGGCTTCACCACCGCCGACCAACTGGCGATCAGCGGCGGCAGCGCCGGTGGGCTGTTGATCGGCGCGGTGCTCAACCAGCGTCCGGAACTGTTCAAGGTCGCAATTGCCGAAGTGCCATTTGTCGACGTGCTCAACACCATGCTCGATCCCGAACTGCCATTGACCGTAACCGAATACGACGAATGGGGTAATCCGCAGGAGCCGGACGTCTATGATCGGATCAGGGCCTACGCCCCGTACGAAAACGTCCGCGCCCAGGCGTACCCGGCAATGCTGGTGATCGCTGGCTACAACGACAGCCGCGTGCAGTACTGGGAAGCAGCCAAGTGGGTGGCGAAGCTGCGGGCTACCAAGACCGACGACAACCCATTGCTGCTCAAGACCGAACTGGGCGCCGGCCATGGCGGCATGAGCGGTCGCTACCAGGGGTTGCGTGACGTAGCGCTCGAATATGCGTTTGTGTTGAAGGTTTTAGGGGTGGCCTGAGGAACTCTGTGGGATGGCCGGGTCTTAGCTCCATGCGCTGGGCCCGGGCATGGCACTGCCATAAGGGTTTGACTTACATTCAAGACAATCCAGAACCGCAACAAACACAAGAAAAAAGACCGTCACGACATGTCAGAACCGACCTTACTGAACAACGAAATCCGCGACTGGCTGATGGACTGCGGTCTGTTCGACCAATTGCTGCCCGTCGATTTTGCCGCTGCGTCGGGTTACTTCAGCATCAGCACCGTCGCCCAGGGCGAGGCGATTTTCCGTGAAGGCGATGCGGGCAGCTTCATGTGCATCCTCCACACCGGACAGGTGGCCGTGCAGAAAACCGGCCCTGACGGTCAACCCGTCACTATCGCTACGCTGCGCAGCGGCCGGGCATTCGGCGAAATGGCCGTGCTTGACGGGGAACGGCGCTCGGCCAGTTGCATCGCCGCCACCCATTGCCAATTGCTGAACCTGGGCAAGGACTCCCTGGAAAAAATGCTCAACGACGCGCCCAAAGTCGCCGCCAAGATCATCCGCGCCCTCGCCGTTTCCCTGTCCAAGCGCCTGCGCATGGCGGACGGGCAGTTGCTCTCGCAGCAGGTCTAGCCCCCCGGCGACTTCGCCTTCGGCGGCTTGGGCTCCATTCCCGGTATCGGCTGGTCTTTCGGCGGTCGGGGCACCTCGATGGGCGGCAGCAGGGGCGGGCCGTTCCCTGGGGCCACCGTGGGCACTCCGCTGGGCGCAACCTTCGGATACGGCATGGGCGTGGCGGTGCCGGGAGAGCCGGGAATGCTCGGCGGCGCGACCGGAATCGTCGGTTGCTGGGCCTGGGCGCAACTTATCGAGAGCGCCGTCAGGGCAATGGCCGTTAGAATGATGCACTTCATCAATGGCTCCGTGGCTATTGTCTGCTTTCAGGCTAGCCCTTGCCGGGCCGGTCTGCTCTTTCCCCATGAGATTTCCATGAAACGTTTTGTTCTGCTCGACACCACGCCCATTCCCGACAACGGCGGTGCCTTGTGCCTGTTCGAGTACGGCGAGGACTTCGTGATCAAGATCCAGGGCGGCGACGGCGGGCAACTGATGAACACCCGCATGCACGGTTCCGAAGACGCCTTGGCCGAGATCCCATGCCGCAAAGTCGCCGGCCGCCCGGGGTCGCGCGTGTTGATTGGCGGCCTCGGCATGGGCTTCACCCTCGCCTCGGCCCTCAAGCACTTGGGCAAGAGCGCCGAAGTGGTGGTGGCCGAACTGGTGCCGGGCGTCGTGGAGTGGAATCGCGGTCCCTTGGGCGAAAAGGCCGGGCGACCGCTGTCGGACCCGCGCACGGTGATCCGCCTGGAAGACGTCGCCAAGGTGCTGCAAGCCGAGCCCCAAGGGTTCGACGCGATCATGCTCGATGTCGACAACGGTCCCGAAGGCCTGACCCAGAAGGCCAACAGTTGGCTGTATTCGGCCGGTGGCCTCGCCGCCTGTGCAAAGGCCCTGCGGCCCAAGGGCGTTTTGGCGGTGTGGTCGGCCAGCGCCGACCGGCAGTTTTCCGACAAGCTGAAGAAGGCCGGTTTCAAGGCCGAAGAGGTACAGGTCTTCGCCCACGGCAACAAAGGCACCCGCCACACCATCTGGATTGCCGAGAAGCTCAAGGGCTAAGCTAAACTCTGTCCAACCGTCATCCGTCTTTTCTACAAAGGTGAACCCATGAGTTCGTCCACCCCGCCGTCCAACACCGCCAAGCTGGACCGCATCCTCGCCGACGCCCAGCGCGACCGGGAAATGGGCTACCGCGACAAAGCCCTGAAAATGTACCCACACGTCTGCGGCCGCTGCGCCCGTGAATTTTCCGGCAAGCGCCTCAGCGAACTGACCGTTCACCACCGCGACCACAACCACGACAACAATCCCCAGGACGGCTCCAACTGGGAACTGCTGTGCTTGTATTGCCACGACAACGAACATTCGCGCTACACCGACCAGCAATACTTCGGCGACGGCTCCCTGAGCACCCCGAAGATCGCCAAGGCGACGCATAACCCGTTCGCCGCGTTGGCTGGGTTGATGAAGAAAGACGAGTGAACCTGCGGGCCGCCTTCACGAGCAGGCTCGTTCCCACATTGAATTTCGGCGTACGCAAAATCTTGTGGGAGCGAGCTTGCTCGCGATGGCGATCAAACAAACACTACATATCTCGAACCTGACCACCCTCCCCCGTTCCCGTATAATCGCGCCTTTTCCCAAAGGCACTCCCGTCCGTGGCCAACAAACGCTACAGCTGCATCGGTCTGTTCAACCCCAAGTCACCGGAAAACGTCGGTTCGGTCATGCGCGCCGCCGGCTGCTACGGCGTGGCGTCGGTGTTCTACACCGGCAAGCGCTATGAACGCGCCGCCGACTTTGTCACCGACACCAAGAAAGTCCACTACGACATCCCGTTGATCGGCATCGATGACTTGAAGAAAATCCTGCCCCTGGGCTGCGTGCCGGTGGCCGTCGAACTGGTGGAAGGCGCCCGTCCCCTGCCCGAATACACCCATCCGGACCGCGCCCTGTATATCTTCGGCCCGGAAGACGGCTCGCTGGACAAAGACATCCGCGACTGGTGCGAAGACGTGATCTACATCCCCACCAACGGCTGTATGAACCTGGCAGCCACGGTCAACGTCGTGTTGTACGACCGCATGGCCAAAGGCAACAACACTCGCTCGGGACCGCAATTCCGCTGACCGGCGGGAAATTCCATGGAACGACGGATTCGCTCAGGCAGTCAGCTTTATACACATCCCCACACTGGAGACAGATCATGAGCGATAACAATCCGTTCGGGCCGGTTGAGACCACCCCTTTCCAATCCCGCAGCCCGCAGAACGTCCACGGCTGGGAGCGCATTGGCTCACTGGCTGGTGGGGTGCTGATGATGGGCAAGGGTCTACGTCGCGGCGGAGTGCTCGGCCTGGCTCAGCTGGCAATCGGCGGCATGGCCCTGGCACGGGGCATTACCGGGCACTGCTCGGCCAAAAGTATGCTGGAAAGAAATCGTCAGCATCTGCACGACGCCCGTGCCCGCATCGAGCAGGCCGGCGACGAACTGAGCCGCATGAAGGCCAATGCCGAGGCGGCGACTGGCACGGCTACGGTGACGGGGAATGATTCGTTGGTTTCGCCTAAGGCTGGGCTCTGAATTTGCCCCGGAGCAAGTTTTCTTCCATAGAAGTTTGAGAATTGCACAGTCTCGTGGCGAGGGAGCTTGCTCCCGCTTGACCGGGCTGGCGCTCCATTGCGAAGCGCTCATCGGCTTTTTTTGGGGCCGCTGCGCGCCCCAGCGGGAGCAAGCTCCCTCGCCACAACAGCTTCCAGGCCATCGCGCGAAACTGTGGGGCTTGTTCGCGAAAACTGTATTACTGAAGCAACCGCGTATCCAGAACACTGGAGCCCCCACCGAGGATGCTCTCGCTGAGCTGCACGAACTCCGCGGTATCCACCGTCTCCAGCCGCATCGCCCCTTGCAGCACATCATCGAGCGAGCGCTTGTTGCGGGTCTTCAGGCGAATCTCCCGGTCAAGCTCCTGCAATAGCAACACCGCCCTGGACACCATCGCCGGGCTCACCTGCTCGCCGCGCAAAGTGCTGACGCCCTTGCTGTCACGGGCGAGTCGATCGTTCAAGGCCTGATAACGCTCGTCGCTCATGCCGCCAGCGCGGCGCAGCAGTTCGATGGCGTAGTACTCGTTGAGCCCTTCGCTGATCCAATCACTGCGATCATCGTCGTTGATGCGCGCCAGCACTTGCATCAGTTCGCGCAGCAAAGGACTGCTGCCCCGTTCGCTGACCAGCGCTGGGCGGCTGTGCAGATAGATCGATTCGCGACCGCCCTTCGCGCCACGCCACAACGGATCGCCGGCGCCGACAATCAGCAACTTGGCGGGATGGCGCGGCACCACCGCCTGCACCTGCGGCCAGACAAAGGTCAGCAGCGTCAGGACATCCATCCTGCGCATGCCCTGGCCCTTGGGCGAAGCCACCGTCACATCAGTTTCGCCCAGGCGCGTGCGGCGACTGCCAAGCTTGCCTGCAAGCATCCAACCCGTAGGTCGGTCGAACAGGCGCGAGGGATTATCGATACGAAAACGTTGCTTGCCGATACGCGGCCAGGCCGTCTCGATGCTTTGCCAGCCGCTCGGCAATTCGAACGCCAGGCGAGAAACCAACTCCACGCCGTCCTGCTGATCCAGCTTCGCCGGCGGTACCAGGTCATCACCTCGCAGCAGCGCCCAGCCGGGGGTCATGCGGGTTTCGAAGGCACCGTTCTTGCGCGACTCGCTCAGGCGCACGCGGTACGTCAGGCTGGCCTTGTCGGCAGCCGGACGCCAAACGCCGCGTGATGCCTGGCCAGGCGTGAACTGCCATTGACCGTCGGCCTTGAAGTCGCTGTAGCGCCCGTCGTCGCCGAGGTCGAAATCCAGGCTTCGCACCGCCGAGCCCCGGGCCAAGGTGAGGCGCACCTCGGCCTGGTCGCTCTGCGGCAACAAGTGCACGTGATAATCCAGATCGACTTTCTGCGCCGCCCACAACGGTCCGCACATCACCAGCAGCCCCACCGCCAGTACCTGTTTAAATCCTGCAGCCATGGGCATTCCCCGTGATGCGATGTCTTTGGTTCAGCCAGCGCGGAAAATCAAATGATCTTCCCAGTCGTCTTCAGCCACGCTGCCTTCGGCCAGCATGCGCCCGGACTGGGAGATGCGTTCGTGATGCACGGCATCCCGGTCGCCACAGACCAAGTGATGCCACAACGGCAAATCCTTGCCCTCGCTGACCAGGCGATAACCGCAGGTCGGCGGCAGCCACTTGAACTGATCGGCCTTGCCAGGCGTGAGCTGGATGCAATCGGGGACGAAGTCGCGGCGGTTGGGGTAGTCGGTGCACTGGCAGGTTTTCAGGTCCAGCAGTTTGCAGGCGATGCGTGTGTAGTAGACGGTGTTGTCGTCTTCGTCTTCGAGCTTTTGCAGGCAGCAAAGGCCACAGCCGTCGCACAGCGATTCCCACTCCTGCGGATCGAGCTGATCGAGGGTTTTGCGTATCCAGAACGGTTCGACTTTGGCGGCCATGGCTCGAGCATCAACATCACGTGGTGAAAAGGCCGACAGTCTAGTGCCGGGGCCTCTTGAGGCCAAGCGTCGGCGACTGTCGGTAGCAGGGACTTGTCAGGCCACGAAGCCCGCGCCACGGTGGCTCATAGGCCCAGAGTAACTTTGAGCTTAGTAGCCTCGGGCGAAATCCACTTCCCCACGCAGCGCCTCACCGGCCTGGTAGGCGCGCACGTTCTCCAGGAACAACTGCACCATCATCGGCGGCGAGGTCGGTGCCGAACTGTGGCCGGTCAACAGCAGCCCCCAGGCCGTCCAGAACGGATGCCGCTGTGGCAACGGCTCCTGGCGACACACGTCGATGACCGCACCGGCCAGATGCCCTTCCTTCAAGGCTTGCACCAGGTCTGCGTCGACCACGGCCACGCCACGGCCGACATTGATAAACAACCCGGTGGGCTTGAATCGCTTGAACAGCGCGGCGTCGTAGATGTCATGGGTGTCCGGGGTATTCGGCAGCAGGTTGATCACGTAGTCCGCTTCGCCCACCAGCCGTGGCAAGTCAGCCAGCGCACCGACTTCGATGAACGGCGCCAACTCACGGGCTTCGCTGGCGATGCCATACAAATGCACGCCAAACGGCATCAGGAATTGCGCCACGCGCTGGCCGATATCGCCGGTCCCGACGATCAACACCTTGCGCCCCGCCAGGCTTTGCCCCTGGCGGTTGTCCCACTTGCGCTCCACCTGGCTGACCAGTCGCGCCAGGACTTCGCGTTCATGCCCGAGCATATAGGTGAGGACATATTCGGCCATCACCTGGCCAAAGATGCCGACTGCGCGGGTCAGGCGATAATCGCGATTCAAGCCCTCTGCCAAGAGCGGCGTGATGCCCGCCCAGGTCGATTGCAACCAACGGGGCTGGTGCCCTTGACGCAATAGCGTCGCCAAGAGATCAGGCTGGCCGAGCCAGACCGGGCAGTCGGAGGCGAGCCGCGACAGTTCGGCAGAGTCGCCGCTGGTCAGCACCTCGATATCGGGTGCAGCCTGGCGCAGGAGCTGGGCATAAACCGCGTGGTCGTGTTCGGCAATCAGAACGCGCATGAATCAAACCTTTCAAAAACAGTACAGACGACCGCTGACAGAGTATCGCTCCATCCTTGCGGCCTATCGCCAATAATCATTTTTCATTTCAAGGGGCGCCTGGACAGGCGCCCCGCGCATTGTCAGACCGGATCGTTGCGTCGCAGCAACTCTTCAGGCAGATGCTCGATGTACTCGTCTTCGGCCGGCGGCATTTGCAGGTGATAGCCCTGGGTATCGAGATTCTCCAGCACCTTGGCGATGTCCTCACGGGACAACTGGCGCTCCGGGCTCAGCACCAGGTCGAACGCGTGGATAGCCTTGCCAAAGGCCGCCATCAACGGCTCCGGCACACGGGCCAACGCGTCGCTCTTGAGCACATACAGGTACATCTCGTTTTTCTTCGAGCTTCGATAAATGGAGCAGATACGTTTCAAGGCTGTTCTCCGGCGGTGGCCAGGCTGTCGAGCAACGCCTGGCCCATCAACTCGCGACGCCAGCCACGCAGCGAGTCGGGCAATTGGTAGGGACCTTCTGGGAAGCCGCTCTTGATCAAGGCTTCGAGGGTCTTCTTGCGCAGCATCAGTTCCGGGGCAACGCCCAGGCGCTCGGCTTCAGCCTGCCCCAGCGCCTTGAGGCGCTTGAGCAGCGCCGAGGCCTCGATGGGCAACGGTTCGGCCACGGCGGGTGGCCACTGCTCCGGCGGCACGCTGCCGGCGCGCTTGATCAGGTCCAGCAGGAACTCACCGTCCTGACGTACGGTACGCGGGTGCATGTCTTCGATTTTCGCCAGCGCGCCGAGGTTATCCGGTTGGGTGCGGGCCAAGGGCCATAGCGAATGCTCGCGGATAATCCGGTTGCGCGGCAAATCCCGAGCCCGCGCTTCGCGCTCGCGCCAGGCACACAGTTCGCGTAGCACGGCCAATTGCGCACGGGACAGTTTCCAGGCCAGCTTGGCCTCGCGGTAGACCTCATAGGGGTCCACTTCGCGGCGCAAGTTGGCGACCAGTTCGGCGCCATCTTCCAGCACCCAGGCGTACTTGTCCTCGGAAAGCTTCGGGCGCAGTTCTACGAACACTTCAGCCAGGTGCACCGCGTCCTCCGCGGCGTAGCTGATCTGTGTCTCGGACAAGGGGCGCTGCAACCAGTCGGAACGCGTCTCGCCCTTGGGCAACTCGATGCCCAGCACTTCCTGCACCAACCGCGAATACCCCATGGAAAAACCCAGGTTCAGGTAGGCGGCGGCCAGTTGGGTGTCAAACAGCGGCGCAGGCAGGCTGCCGGTCAGGCGTAGCAGGACTTCGAGATCTTCGCTGCAGGCGTGCAATACCTTGAGCACCGCCGGGTTCTCCAGCAGCGCGGCCAAGGGTTGCCAATTGTCGATGGTCAAGGGGTCGATCAGGTATGCACTTTTGCCATCGCCAATCTGCAGCAAGCCGGCGATGGGATAAAAGGTGTCGACCCGCATGAATTCGGTGTCGAGGGCGACGAACGGCAACTGTTGCCATTCGGCGCAAAACCGAGCGAGGCTATCGTTGTCGCGAATCCAGTGAATATCGATGGCCACACGGCTCTCCCTTGAAGAATGGCGCGCAGTATATATCGCCGTCGGCGATTGCGAGCATCTACGGAGCAAGAGCTTGAGAGAAATCGCCTACGCAATCGCAAGAATAGTCCTACATCGAAAATTAACTGACCTTACGTAGTACATAAACCCGTTTCACGGCAAAACCAGGAAGGAAATCCTGATACCACAGGATGGAGAAACCGGCCTGCAGGAACTCCGCCTCGACGTCGCTCCTGTCAGCCAGGACTTGGCGCGGCGCTTGGCCGATGTTGAATTGCCCTTCGATCCGGACCGACACGATCACTGTGTCGCGACTGACCCGATGAAACTCTCGCAACAGGGCCAGGCGATGTTCGCGGGCCTTGATGTGCAGAAACAATTGCAGACAGAAAATGCAATCCACCGCATTGCCCGACAACCCAAGGGTAAACGCCGAGCTGGGGAAGGTCTTGACCCGCTTGAGCAATGCGCCAGGGTGATGGCTGCGGGCATGATCGAGCGTGTCCGGCGAGGGGGCCGCCGCGAGGATGACCCGGTTGGCATGTTCGGCCAGCACAGGCCAGAACCGCCCCGCCCCGCACGCGACATCCAGCACCAGCCCCGGCTCACCGGCGACTTTCATGGCGTTGCGCACCAGCTGTTCGTCACGCCAGAAGGTCAGGCGCAAACGGCGCGGCACTGGCTGGCGGCAGATCTGCGCATGCTCCTGCTCATGCAGCCTGGCGAATTCAAGCTCGACGGTGGATGGGGGTTGCCCGGACATACTCACAGCTCATGCACGAAGGTTGGGCAACAGGTTAAACAATGCCGCGTGAAAAAAAGGTGTAGGAATCATTCCCGGGCAAGTACACCGTCGATCACCGCGCTTCGGCACCCGGCAAACATATCGAGGTCCTGGTTGTAGACCTTGCTGTTGACCTCCAGCAGCCCAAGCATTGAATGGAACAGATTGTCCTGGCTCAGGGGCTTGTCCCGGCTCAACTGCAGGCAATGGGTGTCGACCGCAAAGGACTTCTGGTAGCTGTCGGAGAACCACGCCAGCATCGCCACATGCTTCTGTTGCTCCGGCGCGAGCATGTAGGGCGTGCCGTGGAGGAACAGGTTGTATTCGCCCAAGGACTCGCCATGGTCCGACAGGTACAGCATGGCGGTATCAACCTTGTCCTGGTTGGCCCGCAGCAGATCGATCAGCGTCGACAACACGTGATCGGTGTACACCAACGTATTGTCGTAGCCGTTGACGATGCTCTCCCGGCTGCAATTGTTCAACGCGTTGCTCTCGCATACCGGGGTGAAATGCTCGTATTCCTTGGGGTAGCGCTTGAAATATTCCGGCCCGTGACTGCCCATCTGGTGCAATACCAGCACAGTGTCCTTGTCCAGGGTGTCGATGAAGTGCTGCAAGCCCTGGAGCAGGATTTCATCGCGGCACTCGCTGTTGGCGCACAGCGTCGGGTCCTTGAGATTGCTCACGTCCTGCACGGTGACCCGGTCGCAGGTGCCTTTGCAACCGGACTGATTGTCACGCCAGATCACGTCCAGCCCGGCGCGCTTGAGCACATCGAGCAGGCCCTCTTCGTTCTTGGCCGTACTCGCGTCGTAATTCTTGCGCCCCATGTTGGAAAACATGCATGGCACTGACACGGCGGTTTCGGTGCCGCAGGAATGCACGGCGGTGAATGCGATCAGGCCGGCCTCTTTGTCCAGTTGCGGCGTGGTATCGCGGTTATAGCCAAGAATGCCGAAATTCTCGGCCCGGGCGCTCTCGCCCACGACCAGCACGGTGAGGGATTTTCGAGAATGGGTCTGCCAGGCCGGGTTTCGGCTCGCATCCTCGCCCAAGGCAATGAACGGCTGCTTGGCCGATGCGACCTGCTCGCGCACATAGCCGATCGAAGCGCCGATGTAATTGCTCGGGACGAGCATCAAGTGCAACTCATGATGATTGCGAAACAGCGACGCCAAGCCCTGGTAGTTGATCAGCGCCACCCCGCCGAGTACCGCAGCCGTGACCATGGCGACAATAAGCTTACTTAACAACTCTGTGGGCCAGCGACGATAGTTTATGGGTGTCTTTAATAACAACCAGGCTGGCAGCACACCCAACAGGAGCAAATAGGCAAACAACTTAAACGACAAAAGGTCACGAACTTCCGTGGCATTGGTTTCGGCGAAGTTGCGCAACATGCCGGCGTCGATCAACACGCCGTATTGGTCCATGAAATACGCGACGCCCGCGCTGATCAAGAACAGCGTCATCAACACTGGCTTGAGCAGCGGACGGAAAGCCAACAGCGTGAGCACCAGGTTGAACGCGCAGAACACCATCACGCCAAAGGCCAGGCACAGCAAGACACCGTGACCATCCGATGATGCCGTGATAGTGGACAGGTGCTGCCACAGGACCAGATTGAAACCCACCAGCAAAAAGGCACTGGCAACCAGCGTCACCCACTCGGGGCGCACGGCTTTAATAGTCAGCATGATGGACGGAAACTTCCTGAAAGTTGCTCTTTGAAAAGAAGACGCCGTAGGCAAATGTGAAAAAATCATTTCTCTACGGCAACACAAACTTTAGGCAGCCCACCATCAATTTTTCGTGAAAAAGTTGCGCTTAAATAATTATTTAAACAGCAACCTGAATATCTTCAGGCCTGGTTCAGGTACCAACGCCAATCCTGCTCGCCGACTTCACCCATGAACTGGCGATATTCGGCGTGCTTCACCGCCAGGTACACACCGAGGAACGCCTCGCCAAAAGCGTCCCGCGCCCACGTTGAAGTCTCCAGGGCGCGCAAGGTGGTGAGCCAGTCGGTGGGCAGTAACTGGGCGGCCTGGGCGTAGCCGTTGCCTTCGACAGGCGCACCGGGATCACGCCGCTCCCGGATGCCGCGATGGATGCCAGCCAATATTGCCGCCGCGGCCAGGTAGGGATTGGCATCGGCGCCGCAGATACGATGCTCGATGTGCCGCGACGACGCCGGGCCGCCAGGCACCCGCAGGCTGACGGTGCGATTGTCCACGCCCCAGGTCGCCGCCAGCGGGGCGTAGCTGTTGCTTTGAAAACGACGGTAGGAGTTGGCGTTCGGACAAAACATCAATAGCGAGTCCAGCAGCGTTTCGAGCATTCCGCCTACCGCTTGACGCAATAACGGCGTGCCATCGGCAGCTTCACTGGCGAACAGATTATTGCCTTCCCGATCCGCGAGGCTGACGTGCATGTGCAGGCCGGATCCCGCCAGGTGCTCGAACGGCTTGGCCATGAAACACGCCGCCATCCCGTGTCTATGGGCCACGCCCTTGACCAGTCGCTTGTAGCGCACCGCTTCATCCATGGCTTGCAGGGCGTCGGAGCGGTGTTCAAGCGTGATCTCCACCTGCCCCGGTGCGTATTCCGAAATGGCGGTCCGAGCGGGAATACCCTGTAGCCTGCATGCCGCGTAGAGGTCTGCAAGGAAGGGCTCGATCTGCTCCAGCTCACGCAAACCGTAGACCTGGGTATGGCGAGGCCTGTTGCCGTCGGCGTCCCGCGCCGGCTGTGGTCGGCCCTCGCTGTCGCGCTGTGCATCCAACAGATAGAACTCCAGCTCAGCCGCCATTACCGGGTAATAACCGTCCGCCTGCAAGCCTTCGATGACGCGGCTGAGCAGGTAGCGGGGATCGGCGATGACCGCCGGCATGCCCTCCCGGGGATGCATGGCGACTTGCACCGCGGCAGTCGGGATCAGCCGCCAGGGCATGCGTTGCAAGCTGCCATCCAACGGGTAGGCCCGGCAATCGATGTCGCCGACGTCCCAGACCAGGCCGGAGTTTTCCACATCGTCTCCATTGATGGTCAGCCCCAGAATCGTACTGGGCAGTGGCCGGCCACTTTGATAGACCGCGAGTAATTCGTCCCGATGCAGCCACTTGCCCCGGGGCACGCCGTTGTTGTCGACAATAAACAGTTCGAACAGCTCGATATCCGGGTTTTCCGTCAGGAACGCCTGGGCCTGTTGCTCGGATGCAAAAGACAGATTCATGGGAACGCTCGTATATTCATGTCGGACGGGCGACCAGGCGCCGTCAGCCTGTGCTCGCCAACGACGAGCACGGTTCAAGGATCAACAGGAAATACAAAGGTCTGGAGGGCGCGCATGACGACAATGCCAGAGCGCCCAAAACGCCAATTCACAAGGCAGCGCGCAAGATGATGGGGCCACGGCAGGTGCGTGCCCGCCGGCCGGACCGTTGGCGGCGAGTGGCGGGTATGCAGGGCCTGCGGGCCAACCGTCCATAGGGATATCACAGCAAGTATTCGGTCGAAGCGTCACACGACGCCGTGTACCGTTAAATCATCATTTAGCGGAGTCTGGATCAACACCCGCTAAACAATTGTCCCCGTCCCACCCGACTTAAACGCCGATAGCGGCCTTGGCATAAGGGACGCGGTCAATATCCAGCAGCTCCACGCACAACTGCACGCTGACCCCAGCGGGCCATGGGCCCAGGTCCTGAAGCACGGCCAGCAGGCTGTCGGCCAGCTGCTTTTTGATTTCCGGCGAACGCCCGCTGAGCAAGGCCAGTTTCACGTGCAGGAAGCCCCGCTCTCCCATGCCGGTCCCGACGCGGAATGTCTCGAGCTTCACGGCCCGGCTCTTGATGTCGAACTCCGCAGCGAACTGCCCGGATGCCACCAGCGCATTGTTCAAGCGCAACAGCGCGACGTCGGCATTCAGCTCGGTCAGGTTGGCGGTGTACTCCATGTGCAGGTGGGGCATGCGTTCGACTCCGATTCGAAAATGTACTGTTGGAATGGGTTTGCGCAACCATACCGCGACTTGGTGCGTTCAGGCAGGTTTTGTTTCTTGCGCCAGAGGCGTCCGCTCGCTCATGAACGCCTCCAACCGCGACCTCAGCCACCGCTCGGCCGGGTCGTTGTCGACGTGGCTCAGCCAAACCATGGACAAATCCACGGTCGGCGTCTCGAAGGGGAAGGGTTCACAGAACAATTGGCCGGAAGCGGCCATGGCCGTGGCGGTGTAGTCCGGCAGGCTGGCGATCAGATCAGTGCCGGCCAGCAACGCCGGCAAGGCGCTGTACTGTGGCACCGACAACACCACGTGGCGTTTGCGGCCGATTTCCGCCAGCCATTCGTCAGCCAGGCCGGCAATGTTGGCCGTATGGGAAACCAGAACCTGTGGCCGCGCGCAGTATTCATCCAGGGTCAGCGGTGTGTCCGAGGCATCGGCCCGCAGCACACGGGCCCGGATGTGCCGCAGCAGCTTGCGCTTGGCATTGGCGGGCAGCCCTCGGGTCTGGCTGATGCCGACCGTAATGTCCCCCGAGGCAAGCAAGTCGGGAATGCGCCAGTAATCGACATGCTGGACCACGAACACGACGTTGGGCGCTTCCTGGCGCAGGCTGCGCAACAGCGGCGGCAGCAGGCCGAATTCCACGTCGTCCGACAGGCCGATGCGGAATGTCATGGTGCTGCTGGCTGGGTCGAAATCATGGGTCAGGCTCAGCGCCACCGACAGCGAGTCCAGTGCCGGCGACAGGTGCTGGATGATTTCCTCGGCCCGCGCCGTCGGCTCCATGCGGTGCCCGACGCGGATGAACAACGGGTCGTTGAACATCGCCCTGAGGCGATTGAGGGCCGAGCTGATGGTCGGTTGGCCGAGGAACAGCTTTTCTGCAGCCCGCGTCACGTTACGCTCAAGCATCAACGTTTCGAAAACCACCATCAGGTTGATGTCGGCCTTGCGCAATTCGTTGCGGTTCATCCATTGCTCCTGGTTCCAGTCGGTGTGGCAGGCCCTGCAATTTTCTGAAATATCTCACAATCATTGGAAACGTATTGCCAATAGCGAAAATTATCAGCTTGGCTAGGCTTGCGACGACATGTACAGAACATGTCCTGAATAAATAAATCGCATGGAGCGAACCGATGTATTTTGAAATCTACCGACAGACCCGAGGCACCCCAAGCACCGGACAAGGCCAATGGCGCTGGCGCTTGAGGGCCGGCAATCACGAAACTATCGCCAGCGGTGAATCCTACGTGAACAAGGCTGATTGCCTGCACGTCATCGGGTTGATCAAGAGCGCGCACGGCGAGACACCTGTAAAAGAAATCTGAAGCCGTCCACGGGCCGACCATCCTGAAGTATCGTATGCAGCGAACAGCGAGAGGTCGCGCCCATGACTCAACCCGATAACCGTAGCGACTGGCTGGTGCGTGCGCCTGAATCGGGGAAACTGGAGCGCATCGAGGCCTATTTCAGTGGTCACGGCTACAGCGCCCACCGGCATGACACCTACGCCATCGGCTTTACGCTTTCCGGCGTCCAGAGCTTCAACTACCGGCACAGCAAACGTCATAGCCAGCCCGGTGGAACCATCGTGTTGCACCCCGATGAGGTTCATGACGGCGAAGCAGGCACCAGCGACGGCTTTCATTACCGGATGTCCTACATCGAGCCCTCCCTGATCCAACAAGTGCTGGGTGGCAGGCCATTGCCCTTCATCGAGGGCGGGCTGTCGAACGATCCCCGGCTCAACATTGCGACCCGCAGATTGCTGAATACGCTGGAGCATCGTCTCGATCCGCTGGAGGAAGACGACGCCATCTATGATGTGGCCCAGGCGCTCGCTGTCGCGGCGGGTCGTCGACGCGGACGCCGGCTGCTGGACTACCCCGCCGCTGAGCGTGCGCGCCTGTTTATTCATGACACCCTTGGCCAACCCATCACCCTGGATGACCTGGTCGAGGCCAGCGGTCGGGATCGGTGGAGCCTGTCACGGGATTTCCGCGCCCTGTACGGCACCAGCCCCTATCGCTACATCACCCAACGCCGATTGAACGAAGCCCGGCGCCTGGTATTGCATGGCCTGCCGTTGAGCGAAGCAGCCCTGGCCTGTGGTTTTTTCGACCAGAGCCACATGACCCGACTGCACACCCAAGCCTTCGGCATTTCGCCGGCGCGCTGGTTGAAAATGCTGCGCTGAAGCCCATGGGTCACCCTGCAAAAGCTGCACGATCATCCAATACCCGCCCCGCCCCGGGCCGTAACGTAGCGCTCATCTTTTTCCAGTTGAGGAGCGTGCCCCGATGAATCAGTACTCCCCCATTAACTTCGCTCAAAAATACGCGTTGTTCCACGAGCAGTGGGCGCCAAAGGTTGTCGCAGAAATGAACGACTACCAATTCAAGATCGCCCGGCTCGAAGGTGATTTCATCTGGCACACCCACGCCGATACCGATGAAACCTTCATCGTGCTGGACGGTGAGCTGCGTATCGACTTTCGCGACGGCGCCGTCATGATTGGCCCGGGCGAGATGTACGTGGTCAAGAAAGGCGTCGAGCACAAACCCAGTGCCGAGCGGGAAGTGAAACTCTTGTTGATCGAGCCTCGCGGCGTCATCAATACCGGTGAAGAAACCAACGAGCGAACGGCGGTCAATGACGTCTGGATCTGAGCGCGCCTGGCTCAGTCGTACTCCGCCTCCTGATGATCACCAAGCAGCCGTCGCTGGCGAGGCGTCGCGGCGGCGAGTACCACGGGATTGAACTGCCAGTGCAGATAGGGCGAGAACTTCTGCGCAATCATTCGCCGGCCATAGTGCACCTGGAGCATGTACCGCGTGCGGTCGGCGGTCCGGTTGTCACTGCCGGCGTGCCACAACTCGCTGCGCATAACCAGCACATCGCCCGCCCTGCATAATACTGGCTGCGCCGAACGCCCTTGCCAGTGTGTTTCACCCGCCACGGGTGCGCGGCCCGCCTTGTGGCTGCCGGGTATCACCCGTGTCGGACTCAGGTCGGCGTCGATGTCATCGAGGTAAAACTGTGCGGTGAACACCTGCATCGGCAGTTCGAAACCGGGGTCGGCCAACAGCGCCGGCGGCAGCTCCATCGGCAGGTAATCCAGATGCAGTGGAGCGCCGACAAACCCGGGATGACAGCGCCAGGCCGTCTGCCCGATGATGTGGCAATCGTCACCCAAAGCCGCTTCGGCGAGCTCGATCACGCCGCTCACTTCCAAATACGGCAACCAGAACGGATCCCGGTTGAACACGCATTTGTAATGATCTATGACGCCGCTGTAATCCCAGTGCTGGGGTTTCAGCACGTCGATAGCGCGACGCAGGTCGGCGATCTGCCCGGCATCCAACACACCGGGCATCAGGACAAAACCGTCCTGATGCAGGGCTCGCAGAAGGTCGTCAATCGCCACGACACCACCTGTCTCAGGTGCGGAAGCGGCCGGTCAGCTCTGCGAGGTTTCTCGACAGATTGGAAAGCTGCTGGCTGGCGTGCATGCTCTGGGCAGAATTGGCGGCCGCCTCGTTGGACAGGTCGCGGATATCAGAAATGTTGCGGGCTATTTCTTCAGTGACGCTGCTCTGTTCCTCACAGGCATTGGCAATCTGCGCGGCCATGTCGTTGATCCGCTGGATCGAACCGCCGGTACCGCTGAGTACCTGGTCGACACCCGCTGCGCGTTCGACACTGTCGCGGGCCTTGCTGCTGCCCACGTGCATGGCTTGTACAGCCTTGGCGACACCGCTCTGCAAGCGCTCGATGCGAACCTGGATGTCCTTGGTGGAGTCCTGGGTGCGGGCCGCAAGCGCCCTCACCTCATCGGCCACCACGGCAAAACCACGGCCCTGTTCACCGGCCCGCGCCGCTTCGATGGCAGCGTTCAGCGCCAACAGGTTGGTTTGTTCGGCAATGCCACGGATCACCTCAAGCACGGCGCCGATACTGGACGTTTCCTGGGCCAATGCCTCGATCGTGCCCGAAGCGCTCTCCACTTCCTGGGCCAACTGGCGGATCGACTCGATGGTGCTACTGACCACCTCGGCGCCGTCACGAGACTGGCTGCTCGCCTGTTGCGCGGCATCCGAAGCGCTCACCGCGTTATGCGCCACTTCATGCACCGCCGCGCTCATCTGGGTGGCGGCGGTACTGACCTGGTCGAGCGCCGCGTGCTCGCTGCTGATCAGCCGATCGTTGGTCGCGGCCATATCGGCCATGGCCCGCGCTGCGGAATCCACCTCTGCGGTGACCCGCCCAACCTCGGCGATCAACGGTTGCAGTTTGTCGAGAAAACGGTTGAAGGCCCCGCTGAGCTGGCCCAGCTCATCGGCCGAACGTACCTCGAGGCGGCCTTTCAGATCGCCACCACCCTCGGCAATCTGCTCGACGCGATGCAGCAGCCGGCGCATCGGGCTCAACACCACCATAGGCAGGGCAACCAGCACAAGGATGCAACCGAACAGGCCGACCAGCAGAATCATGCCCTGGTGCACCCCGACCGCCTCGCCGTTTTCAATCGCCGCATCGCCTTCGCGGTGGGACGCTGCATCTTCCAGCTCACCCAACTTGTCGATGGAGTCACGCATGGTTTCGAACAGGCGCTCACTGTCACCAAAGCTCAGCGCGCTGGCCCCCTGCGGATCGCCTACCGACAGTTCGAGGACCCGCCGCGACACCTGCATCCATTTGCCGAAGCTGTCATTGAACTGACTGACCAATGCCTGCGCCTCGGCACCAGGTTGCATTGCGGCATATTGCTGCACGCGGTCATAGGCCTGCTTCGCATTCTCGCCATGACTGGCGCTCAGCGCTTTCAAATGCTCATCGGCATGACCATCCAGCAGGCTGCGCTCGGCGACGAAAGCCTGATAAAGATCGCGGTCGGCATTGAGCAACAGACTGATCGCCGGCAGATAACGTTTGGTCAATTGCGTGCTGGATTCAGTCACCTGACTGATGCCGCGCATCCCCGCTCCCCCCATCAAGACCAGCAACACAGCCAGGAAGGCTATCGGCAGAGTGATTTTCCAGCGAAAGCCCAAGTCGGCGAAGAACCGCAGCATGGTGTCATTCCTTACACGGGGGGATTACCTGCCTATCGGCAGCCTTGTCTTGAGCTATAGACCATTAGTCTGATTGTCACAAAGGTTTTGGTGTGAAGGGCTGGGGTTATTCAGGGTGCGGAGGGAGTTGAGCTGGATAAAACGTATCGGGTTGACGCCGTATCGTCGGGGAATCTTCTGACATTTTTCCGCTGATGCCGATCAGCTAATCGACGCAAGCCCCTGTGGCGAGGGGAATTTAGCGAAACGTCGCACCGCCCCGCGGGGCTGCGAAGCAGCCCTAAAGCCAGACCCGGGTATGTCTGATTGATTTGGGTTAACGCTGGGATCGCTTCGCAGCACAACGGGGATGGATCCATGGCGCTGGACCCTGGCCTTCCAGTTTGCCCGCACTCTATTAATCACACCTCGGAGACTCCGATGGTCCCATGAAAAAAGCCAAAAAGACGCCCAAAAAAAACGCTCCAAATGAGCTGACATTTCTTGATGTTCGGCAAGCCGCACGTGATGGTCAGAAAGTGTTCGATAAACTTGTAATCACGGGCAAGCTTCCTATCAACTGGTGAAGATGTCACCTCAGCCAGCCTGCTCGAACCGACCTGAACCAAACGCCAGAAACGAAAAAGCCCCTGAAATGTTCAACCATTTCAGGGGCTTAGTCATACACAATAATGGCGGAGAGATAGGGATTTGAACCCTAGGTACTGTTGCCAGTACAACGGATTTCGAATCCGTCCCGTTCGGCCACTCCGGCATCTCTCCAGTGGCGCGCATCATACCAGCACATTCGCCGGAAGCGAACCCCCGAGCGAAATTTTTTCCGTGCTATCAGATGCTTGCGTCGATTACAGCGGTACACCCAGGCGCTGGGCGACTTCTTCGTAGGCTTCGATGACGTCACCGAGGCCTTGGCGGAAGCGGTCCTTGTCCATCTTCTTCTTGGTGTCCTTGTCCCAGAGGCGGCAACCGTCCGGGCTGAATTCGTCGCCCAGGACGATGGAGCCGTCGCTGAAGACGCCGAACTCAAGCTTGAAGTCCACCAGCAGCAGGCCGGCGTCATCGAACAGCTTGGTCAGCACGTCGTTGACCTTGAGGGACAACTCCTTCATGCGGGCCAGTTGCTCGGCGGTGCCCCAACCGAACGCCACGACGTGGGATTCGTTGATGAACGGATCGCCCTTGGCGTCGTCCTTCAGGAACAGTTCGAAGGTATACGGGTTGAGCTTCATGCCCTCTTCCACGCCCAGGCGCTTGACCAGGCTGCCGGCGGCGTAGTTACGCACGACGCACTCGACCGGGATCATGTCCAGCTTCTTGACCAGGCACTCGTTGTCGCCCAGCAGCTTGTCGAACTGGGTCGGCACGCCGGCGGCTTCGAGCTTCTGCATGATGAAGGCGTTGAACTTGTTGTTCACCATACCCTTGCGGTCGAGTTGTTCAATGCGCTTGCCGTCGAACGCCGAGGTGTCGTTGCGAAACAGCAGGATCAAGCGGTCAGCGTCGTCGGTCTTGTAAACCGATTTGGCTTTGCCGCGGTAGAGTTCTTCACGTTTTTCCATGATGGGCTCCGCTTGCTAAGTAGATGGGCTAGGCGATATGTCGCCAGTCGAGCCCTGAATCTTGATCGGCCAATTGCAGCCAGTCCGGGTCGCACCCGAGGGTGTCGACAAAACATTGCCGGGCCAGCTGCGGCAGGTTGTTCTTGCTGCTCAGATGGGCCAGGACCAGGTGTTGCAGGCCTTGCCAGCCCAACTCGGCCACCAGGAACGCTGCCTGGTGGTTGTTCAAATGTCCGTGCTCCCCGCCGACCCGCTGCTTGAGGAAGTACGGGTAGTAACCACGGGCCAGCATGTCACGGCAGTGATTGGACTCGATCATCAACGCATCGAGGTCCCGGTAACTGTCCATCACCCTGTCGCAGTACGATCCCAGGTCGGTCAACAAGCCAAAGCGCCGCTCGCCGTCGCTGAACACATACTGCGTCGGCTCACGGGCATCGTGGGCCACGCTGACTACGCTGATATCCAGGCCACCGATGCGCAGTTGCTCGCCACCTGCCACGAAACCGGCTGGCTCGATGGGCTTGCGCAGGCCTTCAAACGTGCCACGGCTCAGATACACCGGCAGATTGTAGCGCCGAGACAGCAAACCCACGCCAT
Organism: Pseudomonas frederiksbergensis; assembly: GCF_000802155.2. Classification (GTDB taxonomy): domain Bacteria; phylum Pseudomonadota; class Gammaproteobacteria; order Pseudomonadales; family Pseudomonadaceae; genus Aquipseudomonas; species Aquipseudomonas frederiksbergensis_A. Next base: position 75,579 of record NZ_JQGJ02000014.1, on the reverse strand, counting down.
GCACGTGGTCGGCATGTTCGTGGGTCACCAATATCGCGCTCAGTTGCGCCGGGTGTACACCCAGGCGCAACAGGCGCTTCTCGGTTTCGCGCAGGGAGAAACCACAATCGACCAGTACGTAGGTTCCAGCACTGGCTATCAGCGTGCCGTTCCCCTGGCTACCGCTGCCGAGAACGGCAAAACGCATCGGATCAGCCCAGGTTGTCCTGAATCACGCCCAACACCTTGCGAGCCACATCGGCCGGCGCCACGGTGTTGATGTTTTTCTCGACGGTGACCTGGACGTTGTCGCCGACCTTGCTCAGGCGAACCTGGTAGCGCTCGGCGCGGGCTTCGATTTCTTCCTTGTCCGGCGCGCTGCCGAACAGGCCACTGAAGAAGCCAGGTTTCTCGTCTTTCTTCTCGGCTTTTTCGGCCAGGTTGATGTAGTACAGGCCCAGGCTGCGGTTGATGTCTTCAACGCGCCATTCGCCCTGCTCAAGCGCACGCCCCACGCTCGACCAGGCGCGGTCGAGGTCCGAGCCGACGTTGAGCACCGGGTTGCCGCTGCCGTCTTCGCTCAGGCTGACGCGGCTTGGCGTGTCGTAGTCGCGGGTGGCGAGCATCGACACCGAACCACCCTGTTCGGCGGTACGGCTCATGCTGGCAAGCATGTCGTCCACCAGCGCAGCGTCGAGACCGGTATTGACCGAACGATTGGTGAAGGCCACGTCGGCAGTGCTGCCGGCGGGACGCTCGGCGCTGACGACGTAGATTTCACTGGTGTTGCGCTGCACGCCCGGCTCGATCCGCACGCGCACGCGGGTTTCGCTGTCGGCTGCAACACCGGCGGCGCTCAGGCGCTTGGCCATGGCGGCGGACAGTTCATCGGAGCGCTGCCAGGTGGTGGTGAACTCGCCGGTTTGCGGGCGCTGTTCGTCCAGGCGGAAACCGTTGTCCTCGAAGAACTGGATCGCTACAGGCCAGACTTCGGCCGGTGGATGCTGGCCCATGACCCAGCTGGAATCGCCGCTCTTCTGCAGGGTGTAATCACTGGCATCGGCCACGGCCGACAGCGGCTGCGGACGCGGGACAATGTATTCACCCTTGACGCTGTCGTCGGCGACGTTGCGCGGGATCGGCAACAGCGGATCCAGGCGCTTGGCGACGCTGACGTCCGGCGGCAATTGCATCGGGGCAGTCTGTTGCGCTTCGAGGTAGTCGCTACCACGGTCGCGGAAGTAACCTTCCGGTCCCCAGATCCATCCGCAGCCACTGGTGCTGGAGATAATCAAGGCAAGTGCGGAAAGTCCGGCCATTCGCTTCATGCGTTGTACTTCCTCAATTAAACCAGGACGCCGGACTGGCGCATGGCCTGCCGCAGCGGTTCGTGACAGGGGGTGCTCAGCCAGGTCAGTGGCAGGCGAATGCCTTCGTGCATCAGGCCCATTTCGACCAGGGCAAACTTCACCGGGATCGGGTTGGCTTCGATGAACAGGTCCTTGTGCAGCGGCATCAATTTTTCGTTGATCGCCCGTGCGGTCTCGGCATCGCCCTTGAGCGCGGCCTCGCACAGGTCGGCCATTTCGCGCGGCGCGACGTTGGCGGTGACGGAGATGTTGCCCTTGCCGCCCAGCAGGATCAGCTCGACGGCGGTAGGATCATCGCCGGACAGCACGATGAAATCCTTGCTCACGCCATCGATAATGGCCTTGGCACGCTTCAGGTCGCCGGTGGCTTCCTTGATGCCGATGATGTTCGGCACGGTGGACAGGCGGATCACGGTCTCGGCCTGCATGTCGCAGGAGGTGCGGCCGGGAACGTTATAGAGGATCTGCGGGATGTCGACCGCTTCGGCAATGTGCTTGAAGTGCTGGTACAAGCCTTCCTGGGTCGGCTTGTTGTAGTACGGAACGACCAGCAGGCACGCATCGGCCCCGGCTTCCTTGGCATTGCGGGTCAGCTCGACGGCCTCGCGGGTCGAGTTCGCGCCGGTACCGGCGATGACGGGGATGCGCCCGTTGACCTGCTTGACTACGGCGCGGATGACTTCGATATGCTCGTTGACATCGAGGGTTGCCGACTCGCCGGTGGTGCCGACGGCAACGATGGCATGGGTGCCGTTTTCAAGGTGGAAGTCCACGAGTTTGCTGAGGCTGGCCCAGTCAAGACGCCCTTGTGCATCCATGGGTGTGACCAGTGCCACCATACTGCCCGCAATCATGAAACCGCTCCTGCCGGAAAAAGAGAGCCGTAATGGTACTGGCGCCAAGATGCTTGTACAAGCGAACTCCCATTCCCCTTGGCGATGGTTTTCGCTACCCTTCAGGCTTTGATCGGTACCGATAAGCTCATACGCCGGTCCCCAGCCTCCGCTTTCGTCGCTACAAGCCCCGATCCTGCGTGTGTCCCGGTGTATTCGCGTTGCTTTGCAACGCAGCACATCCACAAGACGAAGGGCTTGAATCGTTCGGTTTCCCAGGGCTGGCACCGCAACGAGCTGAAACGTACCGACCGCTCATCGCTTTAGGAATGCTGCATGTCCACCCCCACAGTCCGCGAACAATTCCTTGTTATCAGTGCCCTTGGCGCCAACCCCATGGAGCTGACTAACGTCCTGTGCCGCGCCAGCCATGAGAATCGCTGCGCCGTCGTGACGTCACGCCTGACCCGTCATGGCGAGTGCAGCGCGCTCGTGCTGGAAATCTCCGGCAGTTGGGACGCCCTGGCCCGCCTCGAGGGCAGCCTGCCCGTGCTGGCCAAGAAACACGCGTTCACCGTCAACGTGGTACGCAGCGCCGCCTTGGAGAATCGTCCCCAGGCCCTGCCCTACGTGGCTTATGTGAGTTCGGCCTACCGCCCGGACATCATCAACGAGTTGTGCCAGTTCTTCATGGACCATCACGTCGAACTGGAAAACCTGACCTGCGATACCTACCAGGCCCCGCAGACCGGCGGCACCATGCTCAACGCCACGTTCACCGTGACATTGCCGGCCGGCACCCAGATCAGTTGGCTGCGCGATCAGTTCCTGGATTTCGCCGACGCGATGAACCTGGATGCCTTGATCGAACCGTGGCGCCCACAAAACCCAATGTAAGGAAGCGTTCATGGCCGTTGCCATCGACCAGCCGGTCACCGATTTCCAGGCGCCCGCCACCAGCGGGCAGACCGTGAGCCTCGCCGCCCTCAAGGGCAAGCAGGTGGTCATCTACTTCTACCCCAAGGACAGCACCCCTGGCTGCACCACCGAAGGCCAGGGTTTTCGTGATCAGTACGCGCAGTTCCAGGCCGCCAACACCGAAGTGTTCGGTGTCTCCCGGGACAGCCTCAAGTCCCACGAGAACTTCAAGTGCAAGCAGGAATTCCCCTTCGAGCTGATCAGCGACAAGGACGAAGCGGTTTGCCAGTTGTTCGATGTGATCAAGCTGAAGAAGCTTTATGGCAAGGAATACCTGGGCGTTGATCGCAGCACCTTCCTGATCGACAAGGATGGCGTGCTGCGCCAGGAATGGCGCGGCGTGAAGGTGCCGGGGCATGTGGATGCTGTGTTGACGGCGGCTCAGGCATTGAACAAGGGCTGAAATTCCCGCTGTCGGTACTGGCCCCTTCGCGAGCTTGCTCGCAAAGGGGCCATCAGCATCACCCCATTGCTCAAGCTACAACAACGGCGCCACCACCGGTTCCTTGCTCGGCCACGCATCCAGCACCGCCTTGAACAGCGTCGCCAGGGGAATCGCGAAAAACACGCCCCAGAAGCCCCACAACCCACCGAACAGCAACACCGCACAGATGATGGCCACCGGATGCAGGTTCACCGCCTCGGAGAACAACAGCGGCACCAACACGTTGCCGTCCAGGGTCTGGATGATTCCGTAGACCGCCATCAGGTAGATGAACTGATCGCTCCAGCCCCACTGGAACAGCGCAATCAGCGCCACCGGCACGGTCACCACCACGGTGCCGACGTAAGGAACCACTACTGAAATGCCCACCAACAGCGCCAACAGGGCGGCATAGTTGAGTCCCAGGGCGACAAAGCCGATGTACGTCACGCCGCCACAGATAAATATCTCGATGACTTTCCCGCGGATGTAATTGGCGATCTGCCGATTCATCTCCTGGGCCACCCGCGTCAGCAACGCCCGTTCGCGGGGCAGGTAACCGCGGACCCAGCGCCCGATCATTTCCCGGTCCTTGAGAAAGAAAAACACCAGGATCGGTACCAGCACCAGGTAAATCATGATGTTCACCAGCAACGGCAAGCTGGACAGCGAAAACGTCAGCGCCCACTGGCCGAACTTGCCGATCTCGCCGCGTACCACTTCGATCGTCTGCAATACCTGCTCATCCGAGACCAGGTGCGGATAACGTTCCGGCAGCAGCAACAACAGCGATTGCCATTTGACGAGCATGCCCGGCAATTCGTTGAACAACGTCACCAACTGGTGCCAGAGCAAGGGCACGATCACCACCAGAAACACCAAAAGCAGCCCCATGAACAACGCAAACACCAGCCCTACCGCGACGGAACCGGGCAGTCGCAAGCGCTCCAGCGTGGTGACCAGACCTTGCATCAGGTACGCCAACACCATCCCTGCCAATACCGGTGCAAGCATGCCGCCCAGCGTCAGTACCGCGGTGAATGCCAGGAACAGCAGCACCGCCAGCACCACGGCTTCTTCATCGGAGAAGTAGCGCTGAATCCAGTCCCGTAACACTTTGAACATTAAAAATCCTTAAGGGGTGTCGCCTGTTTTCAGGCTTTCTTCAACCAGTAACGGTAGACGCCGTTTTCGTCCTCTTCGCGCAGCAGCGTATGACCGGCCAATCGGGCGAAGGTGCGGAAATCGCGCTGCGAGCCAGCATCCGTGGCGGTTACCTTGAGCACCGCACCGCTGGCCAGGCGATTGAGTTCCAGCTTGGCCTTGAGCAACGGCAACGGGCAATTCAGGCCGCTGGCGTCCAGCTCGGCATCATGGGCTACAGCATCGATCATTGTTTCACTCCGCAACGGGTCGTCGAGCCGCCTAGAATATCTGGTCCCGGACACGCTGTCCGGCTACAGTAAGGTCTTTGTCGACTAAGGCTTCGTGCATGACATTTCTGCGCCCCACCCTGCTGACGCTCGCTTGCCTGCTCGCCTCACCGGGCTTCGCCGACGACCTGCCGTCACTTGGCGATGCCAGTTCTGCCATCGTCTCGCCAGAGCAGGAGCACCAATTGGGCCGCGCCTGGCTGGCTCTGCTGCGCAGCCAGGTTTCACAGCTCAACGACCCGCAGCTCAAGGACTACGTCGAAACCAGCGTCTACAAGCTGGTGGAAACCAGCCAGGTCAATGACCGGCGCCTGGAATTCATCCTGATCAACAGCCCGCAGCTCAACGCCTTCGCCGCTCCTGGCGGAATCGTCGGGGTCAATGGCGGCCTGTTCCTCAACGCACAGACCGAAGGCGAATACGCGTCGGTCATGGCCCACGAACTGGCGCATTTGTCCCAGCGCCACTTTGCCCGTGGCGTCGAAGCACAACAGCGCATGCAGGTGCCGATGATGGCCGCTCTGCTGGCGGGTATCGTGGTCGCCGCCGCTGGCGGTGGCGACGCCGGGATTGCCGCCATCGCCGGGACCCAGGCCGCCGCCATCCAGGAACAGCGACGCTTCTCGCGCCAGAACGAACAGGAAGCGGACCGCATCGGCATCCAGAACCTGGAAAAAGCCGGGTATGACCCACGGTCCATGCCAACTATGTTCGAACGCCTGATGCGCCAATACCGCTTTGATGCCAGGCCTCCCGAGTTCCTGCTGACTCACCCGGTCACCGAGTCGCGTATCGCCGACACCCGTAACCGCGCCGAACAGGCCAAGCCGGGGGGGATCGAGGACAGCATGCGCTATCAGCTGATTCGCGCCCGAGTCCAATTGACGTATGAAGAAACCCCGGGGCTTGCCGCCAAGCGCTTTCGCGCGCTGCTGGACGAAAATCCAAAGAACGATGTGGCCCGCTATGGCCTGGCGATCGCACAGATCAAGGGCGGCCAGTTGAATGAAGCGCGGGAGAACCTCAAGCCCTTGCTGGCTAAATCGCCCAACGAAATCATCTACAACCTGGCCCAGGTCGATCTGGACATCACCAGCAACAAGCTGCCGGACGCTCAATCGCGTGTCGACCGGCTGCTGACCCAGTACCCGGGCAATTACCCGCTCAACCAAGTTCGTGTCGACCTGCTACTCAAGCAGAATCGTCCCGCTGATGCGGAAAAAGCGCTGGAAACCCTGCTCAAAAGCCGTCCGGACGATCCGGACGTCTGGTACATGGTCGCCGAGACACGCGGCCTGTCGGGCAACATCATCGGCTTGCACCAGGCCCGCGCCGAGTACTTCGCGTTGGTGGGAGACTATCGCCAGGCGATCCAACAACTGGATTTCGCCAAACGTCGCGCAGGAAGCAATTTCCCATTGTCGTCGCGGATCGACGCACGGCAGCGAGAGCTCATGGAGCAGGAGCGAATGGTCAAGGACATGATGGGCTGAACCTAGCAGCCCGGCATAAAAAAACCGCCTCGATATCGAAGCGGTTTTTTTCAGCCGGTAACTGGCTTATTCGGCCAGCTTGAACGTGATGAAGCTCGCACGTCCTTGACGCAGGACGCGCATCGATACCGAGCGATTCTTCGGCAGCGCCTTGGCGATATCGGTGAATTCCTTGGCGGATCCGATGGCCTGGTTATTCAGGTGCGTAATGATGTCGCCTGGTTGCAGGCCGATCAGTGCAGCAGGACCTTCCTGCACTTCCTTGATCGCCACACCACCTTGCAACTCCAGGGTGCGCTTCTGCTCGTCGGTCAGTTCGACCACCGCGACGCCCAGGCGATTGCTGCTGCGCTCGACGCCGGACTTGGGCAGCGAATCCAGCTCCTTGCCCTCTTCCGGAATAGCGCCGACCGTGAGTTCAACGTTCTTGCGCTTGCCCTCGCGAATGACTTCGAGGTTGGCCTTGGCCCCGGCCTTGAGGGCACCTACCAGGTGCGGCAAATCAGCAGACATGACGATCGGCTGGCCATTGAGGCTGAGGATCACATCGCCGACCTGCAAGCCGCCCTTGGCTGCCGGACCACCGTCCTGGATTTGCGCCACCAGGGCACCGGCGGGTTTTTCCAGCCCGAACGATTCGGCCAGGTCCTTGTTCACTTCCTGGATGACCACGCCCAGCCAGCCACGGCTGACTTTGCCTTCGCTTTTCAGCTGGTTGGACACGTCCATGGCAACGTCGATCGGAATCGCGAAGGAAACGCCCATGAAGCCACCCGAACGGGTATAGATCTGCGAGTTGATCCCCACCACTTCACCGTCGAGGTTGAACAGCGGGCCGCCGGAGTTGCCTGGGTTGATCGGCACGTCGGTCTGGATGAACGGCACGTAGTTTTCGTTGGGCAGGCTGCGGCCGATGGCACTGACGATGCCCTGGGTCACGGTGTGGTCGAAGCCGAACGGCGAACCGATCGCGACGACCCATTGGCCGGCCTTCAGATTCTGGGATTTGCCAAGCTTGAGCACGGGCAAGTCCTTGCCTTCGATCTTGAGCAACGCCACGTCGGACCGAGGGTCGGTGCCGATCAGCTTGGCCTTGAGCTCACTGCGATCGGCCAGGCGTACCAGGATCTCATCGGCATCGGCGATCACGTGGTTGTTGGTCAGGATGTAGCCATCCGGTGAAATGATGAAACCCGAGCCCAGGGACTGCGCTTCCCGCTGGCGGCCACCACCCGGCGACCGTGGTTGCGGCATCCCGCGCTCGAAGAATTCGCGCAACATGGGGGGCAGGCCTTCCAGGTCGGGCATCTGCGGGTCCATTACCCGACGTTCCGGCAGCTTCTGCGTCGTACTGATGTTCACTACGGCGGGCGAAGCCTGCTCGACCAATTGCGTAAAATCGGGCAATTCGACCGCCACGGCAGGAACGGCCTGGCCGAGCACAAGCACGGTGGCAAAAATGGAGAGATAGGTTTTCAAGCGTAGTATCGACATACGGCTCCCGTTACGACGAGCATGGTTAAGCGATATGGAGCAGAAACACGGGAGAACGATACTCCGGTATTTTTGTTCCGCAAACAGACAAGGCCAGAGCCGAGCGGCTCTGACCTAATAGAAAAAAAATCGTTTTTTTGCAAATGAAAATGCTGACAGGAAGTTTCCGCATACCGATCAAGCCTTGGCGTTAACGGCCTCCTGCGCAATCGAATCACCTGGGCACTGGGCTATTTGGCTGCCGTGACGTCGGAGCGCATGGAAAGCGCGATCCGCTCGGCCGTCCCGATAGGAATCTCACCGACCACCGTGACCATCATTTCGCCTTGCGGCGTGGTCAGACGGCGGGATACGGCGGCGGTCGGCCCCAACTGCGTACGGGTATCGGTGGCAGTGGCGCCATTCAACGGCTCCAGGAATACCGAGAACCGAGCCAGGCCGTCGTCGTACATGAGGCTGTTGACCGGCACCTTGGTGTCCGGGTCATTTCGCGTAACACTGCTGGTCAATTCAAAGCCCGGCGGAAGCCAGTCCGAACGCCATGCGGTCTTGACTGCCGTCGCCTTGTCAGGCTCCTTGGCAACAGCCGTGCATTCGGCACTGGCCTGCAGGTCAGCCTCCGAAGGTGCGGCGGTATTCAGGCGGGTATATTGAAAGCGTTCGAGCAACTGTCCCTTGTCATTCAACAGCAAGGACTTGAGCGGCAACCCGGTTTCCTTGTCCAGATGCAGTTCGAACCCATAACGATGCTGGTCCTTCGGAGTCAGCGCCACGATGACCGCCTGACGCCCAGCCACGCGCGACTTGCCGATTACGGCAAGGTCATACCAATTCTTGAGTTTTTGCGGATCGAGCGTACGTGCAGTGCCATCTGGTGTATTTCCCAGCCCGGCGATCAAGGTGCCACTGACGCATTGAGTATGTCCATCAATGCGCATGACCTCCTGTGCCGAACCGTCGAGCTGGAGCAACCGCTCGCGGACCTTACCATCCTGAACACGATGCCAGATGTTATGGGTAGAAAAACTACCGTTACGCTCGTAAACGAAAGTGCCCTGGAAGCTTTGCTGTTGCTCGGCTTGGCTCAGACGATTAAGCCAGTCTTGAGCCTCGCCAGCATGGGCTGGAATCACGCACCAGCCACCAAGCAGAAGCGAGAAGAGAGGTATGGCGCGCATGGTCCTCCTTAACGGTTTTCCAAGCTGGCCGCACGAGCGTAAGGCAGCGCGCTTTCAGTGCCTTTCAACGCAGCCTGCTGGGCATGCTGGCGCAGGTAGTTCGGCAGGCGCTGATCGTGCCAGCCTGGCTGTCCTTGCAAGACACCGTTGTTCATCGGGCCAGCGGCCTCCGAACCTTCGCTGTAGCCGGCCAGTACCGCAGGCCCCTTGACCTGTGGCGTTGCCAGGCTTGGCTGGTTGGATTGCTGCGCCATCTGCACGCCAGCGATCTCGTCCTGGTTGTACAACCGGACACCGGCCAATACCGCGACGGTGACCGAAGCAGCTACAGCCAAGCGACCCAGGCTACGCCATGGACCACGGGAGGCTTTCGCCGGTACGGCTTCATCAGCCAATGCAGCAGAAACGGCCGCAGCGATGTCCAGGCGCGGAAGCAGCAGGTCCTTGTGCATGACAGCCCGGGCGATCTGGTAACGGGCCCAGGTCTCACGGGTTTCAACATCGTCGAAGGCATTCAATACCCGACGCAATTCCAATTCGTCCGCTTCGTTATCCATCACTGCGGACAGCGATTCCTGCAGGGCTTCACGACTCATGGCGTTCCTCTCTTGGCTGTCGCCGCTGTCTCAGTTTTCCTGCAACAACGGTTGCAGGGCTTTATCGATGGCCTCCCGAGCGCGGAAGATCCGGGAGCGCACGGTACCCACCGGACATTGCATGACGCTCGCAATGTCCTCGTAACTCAGACCGTCGAATTCGCGTAAAGTTAAAGCCGTACGCAAATCTTCGGGCAGTTGCTGGATGGTTCGATGGACGGTGCCTTCGATCTCATCCCGCAGCAACGCTCGCTCCGGTGATTCGAGGTCCTTGAGGCCATGATCGCCATCGTAGAACTCCGCATCTTCAGAACTCACATCGCTATCCGGCGGCCGGCGGCCGCGTGAAACCAGATAGTTTTTCGCCGTGTTAATGGCGATGCGGTAAAGCCACGTGTAAAACGCGCTATCCCCGCGAAAATTTCCAAGTGCGCGGTAGGCCTTGATGAAGGCTTCCTGGGCAACATCCTGGGCTTCATGGGTGTCGTGCACAAAACGCACGATCAACCCGAGAATTTTGTGCTGGTATTTCAGCACTAGCAGATCGAAAGCTCGCTTGTCGCCGCGCTGAACGCGTTCGACCAGCTGCTGATCCTCTTCCTGGGTTAGCATGAACACTCCTCGATAAGCTCGAAGGAGGCTTGCACTACTAATCGACCGGGCTTGCAAACATAGACTCGGGCTTTTCGCAAAAGTTCTCCCCCTTCCAAGCAAGTTTCCGGCGCGCTCTGATCCGGCACGCACGAAAAACGCAGCACGAGATTCCCCGGCTGCGCGAATAATCTGTCGCCGGGCCTGCCGGGCGAGGATTCGAATCGAAGTCCTGCACCAACCCGACGCTGTTCCCTTTTGCAGACAACCGTCTATTGAACGTAGCCGCTTGGCAAAAGTTCCCGCTATTTTCTGCCCTTCGAAACGAAGATTTGGCAACCGTGACGAGATAAACAACGTTCCGTCCTCGAAAACGTCGCGTTGTCGCCATTTCAGGAAAACCCTGTTCCGACGAAGCGTGTCGCTTTTCCGTCACGCTGGTTTCACATCGCCATGATTGCCCGGCTATTGTGCCGATCCCCCCCTCTATATACTAGTGGGCTGCAAGGCTGCCTGACCCGTTGAAGCGGATGTCCGGCGCCAACCCCTCACGGGTCGCTTTGAGCGGAAATCATTCGAATGAGCCAACAGTTCCAACATGATGTACTGGTAATCGGCAGCGGTGCCGCCGGATTGAGCCTGGCCTTGACCCTGCCCGCGCATCTGCGCATCGCCGTACTGAGCAAGGGCGACCTCGCCAACGGCTCGACGTTCTGGGCCCAGGGCGGCGTCGCGGCCGTGCTGGATGACGCCGACACGATCCAATCCCACGTCGACGACACGCTCAACGCCGGAGGCGGGCTGTGCAATCAGGACGCGGTGCGTTTCACCGTCGAGCACAGCAGGGAGGCGATCCAATGGCTGATCGACCAGGGCGTGCCGTTTACCCGCGATGAGCAGTCCGGCACTGAAGACGGCGGCTTCGAGTTTCACCTGACCCGCGAGGGCGGTCACAGCCACCGCCGGATCATCCATGCCGCCGACGCGACGGGCGCGGCAATTTTCAAGACCCTGCTGGCCCAGGCCCGGCAGCGACCGAACATCGAGTTGCTGGAGCAGCGAGTCGCGATCGACCTGATCACCGAGAAACGCTTGGGCCTGGACGGTGATCGCTGCCTGGGCGCCTACGTGCTCAACCGCGGCACCGGTGAAGTTGACACCTACGGCGCGCGCTTCGTCATCCTGGCTTCCGGTGGCGCGGCAAAAGTCTATCTCTACACCAGCAACCCCGATGGCGCCTGCGGTGACGGCATCGCCATGGCTTGGCGCTCCGGTTGCCGGGTGGCGAACCTGGAATTCAATCAGTTCCACCCCACCTGCCTCTACCACCCGCAGGCCAAGAGCTTCCTGGTGACCGAGGCCCTGCGCGGCGAAGGCGCGCACCTGAAGCTGCCCAACGGGGAACGCTTCATGCAACGCTTCGATCCCCGCGCCGAGCTGGCCCCACGGGACATCGTTGCCCGGGCCATCGACCATGAGATGAAGCGCCTGGGCATCGACTGCGTCTACCTGGACATCAGCCACAAGCCCGAAGCGTTCATCAAGAGCCATTTCCCGACGGTCTACGAACGCTGCCTGGAATTTTCCATCGACATCACCAAGCAGCCTATTCCGGTGGTTCCGGCGGCGCATTACACCTGTGGCGGCGTCATGGTCGACCAATTCGGCCGCACCGATGTCCCAGGCCTGTATGCGATCGGCGAAACCAGCTTTACCGGGCTGCACGGCGCCAATCGCATGGCCAGCAACTCGCTGCTGGAATGTTTCGTCTACGCCCGCTCGGCAGCGGCCGACATTCTTGAGCAATTGCCGCAGATCGCCATCCCGGCCGCCCTGCCCTCGTGGGACGCCAGCCAGGTCACCGACTCTGACGAAGACGTGATCATTGCCCACAACTGGGACGAACTTCGGCGCTTCATGTGGGATTACGTTGGGATCGTGCGCACCAACAAACGCCTGCAACGGGCCCAGCATCGGGTTCGCCTGCTGCTCGACGAGATCGATGAGTTCTACAGTAACTACAAAGTCAGCCGGGACTTGATCGAACTCCGCAACCTGGCTCAGGTGGCCGAATTGATGATTCGCTCGGCCATGGAACGCAAGGAAAGCCGAGGACTGCATTACACCCTCGATTACCCGGACCTGTTGCCGGAGGCGCTGGACACTATCCTGGTGCCGCCCACCTACGCCGGCTGAACCTGAGTCGTACCCGCAGGCGCCGATGGACATCCGGCGCCAGCGCATCGCGGGGCACACACAGCGAGCGAACCCGCCGCTCACCCTGGAGGCGAAAGCGCAGCACGACGATCATCGGCAATGCGAGGCTGTCGGGCCGCAACTGCACCGCCTGCCAGCCGCCCCCGGTGCTCCAGAGCTGCCAGCCATCGGCATCGCGACGCAAGCCACGAAACGCTCGCCGATGGGTCAATAACAGATGTCGCGGCAGTACCCAGGCGCCATGGCCCAGGCACAGCAGGATACCTACGACTGCATACCCGAGGGGGATAGCCAATAGCAACAACGAAACAAGGGCGAGCACCAGCGCCAAAAGGTACGCCGCCAGCAATCGTCTGGAGGCGCGCCAGCGGCATTCGAAGCGATTACTTGGGCTGGACACGATCCAGGATCATCCGGACCATGCGTTGCAACTCCGGATCCTCGGACTCACTGCGTTCCATGAACCAGCCGAACATGTCCTGGTCTTCGCACTCGAGCAGGCGGACGTAGCATGCACGGTCAACCTCATCGAGGTGGGGATAGACCTCTTTCACGAACGGCACCAGCAACACGTCAAGCTCAAGCATGCCGCGGCGGCTGTGCCAGTAGAGGCGATTCAGTTCAACATCTTCGACCATGGAGCGCTCCTCAAATAGAGCGCAAGTATACAGGCCCGGCCGTGGCGGAACAGACGGCTTTGGTCGGTCATCGCCGAACCTTTGTAAACTACCCATTTCAAGGGCGTCCCCTTATGATGTCTACCAGACTTTTTACCCTGCGATGACCCATGGCTGATTCCGCTTTTTTCTGCACCCTGTCCCACGAAGGCGTTCTCGCGGTCCGCGGCGTGGATGCCGGCAAATTCCTGCAAGGCCAATTGACCTGCAACCTCAACTACCTGAGCGACACCCGGGCCAGCCTCGGCGCCCGTTGCACGCAAAAAGGCCGGATGCAATCGAGCTTCCGGATCGTGCTCGAAGGCGACGGCGTCCTCATGGCGATGGCCAGCGAGTTACTCGAACCCCAACTGGCGGACCTGAAGAAGTACGCAGTGTTCTCCAAATCCAAACTCACCGATGAAAGCCCGGCATGGGTTCGCTTCGGATTGGAAAACGCTGACACCGCACTCAGCGAACTGGGCCTGGAGTTGCCGGCCGACACCGACAGCGTGGCCCGCCAGGAATCCTTGATCGCCATTCGCGTCTCCCCCGGCCGCGCCGAGCTCTGGGCCCGCGCCGAACAGGCCGAGACGCTACGCACTCGCCTGGGCGCCGAGCTGGCCGAAGGCGACTTGAACCGCTGGCTGCTGGGCCAGGTCCGTGCGGGCATCGGCCAGGTCATGCCGGCCACGCGCGAATTGTTCATTCCGCAAATGCTCAACCTGCAAGCCGTCGGCGGCGTGAGTTTCAAGAAAGGCTGCTACACCGGCCAGGAAATCGTCGCTCGCATGCAGTACCTCGGCAAGCTCAAGCGTCGCCTCTATCGCCTGCAACTGGACGCCAGCGAATTGCCGGAGCCCGGCACCCCGCTGTTTTCCCCCACTCACGGCAGCTCCATCGGTGAGGTCGTCATTGCCGCCCATGCCGAGCGAAACATTGAACTGCTGGCGGTATTGCAGGCCGAAGCGGCAGGGGATGGCAATTTGCACCTCGGTGCTTTGGAAGGCCCCGCGCTACAATTGCTGGACTTGCCTTACGAACTGGATCGCGACCGCGAAATCCAGCGTTGATCGCAACATTTTGTCGCAACACCTAGAGAACCGAAATGAGCGATTTGGCGGATAAGGTCCAGCGGGATTTGGTGGCGGCCATCGATAATGACGATCTGGTCCTGCCCACATTACCGGAAGTGGCCATGCAGATTCGCCGGGCCGCCGAAGATCCGGAGATCAGCGTCAGCAATCTGAGCAAAGTGATCGGCCGTGACACGGCACTCTCGGCTCGCCTGATAAAAGTGGTCAACAGCCCGCTGCTGCGCGCCACGCAGGAAGTGACGGACTTGCACACGGCCATCACCCGGCTGGGCGTCAACTACAGCAGCAACCTGGCGATTGGCCTGGTCATGGAGCAGATATTCCATGCCCGCTCCGATGTCGTCGAACAAAAGATGCGGGAAGTGTGGCGCAAGAGCCTGGAAATCGCCGGGGTCAGTTATGCGCTGTGCCGCAGCTACACGCACCTCAAGCCTGACCAGGCCGCGCTGGGCGGCTTGGTGCATCAGATCGGCGTGCTGCCGATCCTGACGTATGCCGAAGACAACAACGAACTACTGTCGGACCCGGTCAGCCTGAACCATGTCATCGAGACGATCCATCCCGTGTTGGGGGATAAGCTGCTCAGCGTCTGGGAGTTTCCGGAGCGCTTGGTGAAATTGCCGGGGTTGTATCTGGATTTCACCCGGGATTCGAAACAACTCGATTATGTCGACCTGGTGCAGGTTGCCGCGCTGTACTGCTACAAGGACTGCGACCATCCGCTGAGCAGGATCGACGCGTTTGGAGTCCCCGCGATCAAGAAGCTGGGCATCGACCTGGACAACCAGGACCGCTGCGCGGACCTGGAAGAAGCGCGGTCAATGTTTTACTGACAGAGCCTGTTGCGGCCAGGGAGCAAGCTCCCCCGCCACAGGGTTACGCGTTGTTGTCAACCAGGGATAAAACTCACCCGCACCTTCAATCCGCTCTCCTGCCCATCATGCAGGCTGATCTGTGCCAGGTGCGCGCGGCAGATTTCCCCGACGATCGCCAACCCCAAGCCCGAACCGGCCACTTGCTGGTTGCGTCGATAGAAGCGCTCGAACACCCGCTCCCGCTCGGTTTCAGGAATGCCGGGGCCGTCATCCTCGACCTCCAGCACCGCCGGCGCGGCGACCCGCAGGATCACGTTACCACCCGATGGCGTATGGGCCAGCGCGTTGTCCACCAGATTGCTCAACAGCTCGTTCAGCAAAGTCGGTTCGCCCCGCAGCCAGACGGGCTCATCGGCCTCCAGCGCCAATGCGACACCCCGGGCATGAGCCAATGGCGCCATGGCCATGCCCAGTTCACGGGCGAGCTGGCTCAGGTCAAGCAATTGCGCGCCACCCTCGGCAATCGCCCGCGCGCCATTTTCCACTCGGGCCAGCGACAGCAGCTGGTTCGCAAGGTGAGTCAAGCGGTCGGTGCCCTGGGCCGCGGTCTCCAGGGTTTCGCGCCACGTGGCCGGTTCGCTGGCGCGCAAGCCCAACTCCAGGCGCGCCTTGAGGGCGGCCAAGGGCGTTCGCAGCTCATGAGCGGCATCGGCAATGAATTGCGCCTGGCGTTCAAATTGGCCGCGCAGGCGCTCAGTGAAATGGTTGAGCGCTCGCACCAGCGGCCATAACTCGTGCTGGACTTCCACCAGCGGCAGCGGCCGCAAGTCATCCGGTTGGCGCTCTTCCACTGCGGTGCGCAAGCGCTCCAGCGGACGCAGCGCGGCACTCACTGCGAACCACACCAACAACAGCGCCCCCACGGCCAGCATGCCCAACCGCAGCAACGTATCGGCCATCAAGCTGCGCGCCATGCTGACCCGCGCTTCTTCGGTTTCCGCCACGCGAATTTCCGCCATGCCGTTCATCTCAGGCTCGCTCACGGCCTTGAGCAGGCTCACGACCCGCACATTCTGGCCCTGGTAGGTGGCGTTGTAGAAACGTGCCAGCGCTGGGTAATCGTCCGTGCGCGGCGTACCCGGCGGCGGACCGGGAAGGTTTTCGTAGCCGGAAATCAACTTCTGGTGGATATCGTTGACCTGGTAGTAGATACGCCCTGCGCTGTCATAGGCGAAGGTGTCCAGGGCCACGTAAGGCACGTCCGCGCTGAGCGTGCCGTCTCGCTGGGAAAGGCCGGCGGCGATGGTCCGGGCCGAAGCCAACAGCGTCCGGTCGTAGGCGGTATCGGCCGCTTCGCGACCATTCCAATAGGCGCTGAGGCCGCTGGCGAGCATCAGCACCACCAGCAACGACGCAAGATTGCGCAGCAGCCGCCAGCGCAGGCTGTCGGGCTTATGCATCGCGGGTTTCCAATAGATAGCCCAAGCCCCGGAACGTCACGATCGCCACCGCATGGCCATCGAGCTTCTTGCGCAGTCGATGAACGTAGATTTCGATGGCGTCAGGGCTGGCTTCTTCGTCCAGGCCAAATACCTGGGATGCCAGTTGTTCCTTGCTCATCACCCGCCCAGGGCGGGCAATCAGCGCTTCCAGGACCGCCTGCTCGCGGGAGGTCAAGGTCATCAGTTCCTCATCCAGGGTAAAACGCCGGGTGTCCAGGTCGTAGACCAACCCACCGCAGCGCTGCTGGCGCTCGCCACCGAGCACGCTGCGGCGCAACAACGCCTTGACCCGGGCTTCCAGCTCGGTCAGTTCAAATGGCTTGGCCAGATAATCATCGGCGCCGAGATTGAGGCCATGGACGCGGTCCTTGACGTCGCTGCGAGCGGTCAACATCAGCACCGGCAAGGTCTTGCCCCGCGCCCGCAAGCGCGCCAGCACCTCGAAACCGTCCATGCGTGGCAATCCGACATCGAGAATCGCCACCGCATATTCCTCGCTACCCAGGGCCAGGTCGGCGGCTACCCCGTCGTGCAGCACGTCCACTGTCAAACCCGTGCTCTTGAGCGCCTGGGCGACACTTTCGGCCAGCTGCAGATGGTCTTCGACGAGCAGAACACGCATGGGTTTTTCCTCGATTCAGGGATGGCCGGCGCCATTCTTTGGCGCGGAGTTTACAGCCGCATCCGCCACTGTGAAGCCAAAAATCATCCTGAAAGCTTTTGAAAGGTTAGCGAAAGGTTGGGCCGCTAGAGTCGCTCCACGGACAGTTTCGACTGCCGGTCGCGAGACACCTCGCGAAACGAAAAACGCCTCGAAGCGTTTTCGCCGAATAAAAACAATAAGCGGAGTATTCATCATGCTGTCCCTACAGCTCATGGCTTCAATGCCCACCCGCCTTTCCTGCCCCAACCAGACTACCCTTGCCTGTGCCACTGCGCAGACCGCACTGCCGCGTCTTTGAAACGCGTTTGCAAGTCTGCACCGTACATGCGCTGCGAAGCCTGATTTGAAACACAAAACAACAACTCCTGTGGAGACAACAATGAACCTAGCACTGCGTAAAGTAGCCCTTGCCGTTGGATGCCTGATGCTCGCCGGGCAAACGCTCGCCGCCGATCCATCCAAAGAGCCAAAGCGCCCCGAATGCATCGCCCCCGCCGCTCCAGGTGGTGGTTTCGACCTGACCTGCAAACTGGCGCAAAGCGCACTGGTCAATGAAAAGCTGCTGACCAAGCCGATGCGCGTCACCTACATGCCCGGCGGTGTCGGCGCGGTGGCCTACAACGCAGTGGTCGCACAACGCCCGGCCGACGCAGGCACGTTGGTGGCCTGGTCCAGCGGTTCGTTGCTGAACCTGGCGCAAGGCAAGTTTGGCCGTTTTGATGAAACCAACGTGCGCTGGCTCGCTGCCGTCGGCACCAGCTATGGCGCCATCGCCGTGAAAAGCGATTCGCCCTACAAAAATCTTGACGATCTGGTACAGGCCCTGAAGAAAGATCCTGGCTCGGTGGTGATCGGCTCCGGCGGCACCGTCGGCAGCCAGGACTGGATGCAGACCGCATTGATTGCCAAGGCCGCCGGTATCGACCCGCGCAAACTGCGCTACGTGGCCCTTGAAGGCGGCGGTGAAATCGCCACGGCCCTGCTCGGCGGCCATATCCAGGTGGGCAGTACGGACATCTCCGACTCCATGCCACATATCCAGAGCGGCGACATGCGTCTGCTGGCGGTGTTCTCCGATAAGCGCCTGGACGAGCCGGAAATGAAAGACATCCCGACCGCGGTGGAACAAGGCTACGACATCCGTTGGCCGGTGGTACGTGGCTTCTACCTGGGCCCGAAGGTCACCGATGCAGAATACGAATGGTGGAAAAATGCCTTCGACAAGCTGCTGGCCTCCGACGAGTTCGCCAAGCTGCGCGATCAGCGCGAACTGTTCCCCTTTGCCTTGACCGGCCCCGAACTGGATACCTACGTGAAGAAACAAGTGGCCGACTACAAGATGCTGGCCAAAGAGTTCGGCCTGATCCAGTAATCGCCTCTGTTCTCGCGGCGGCGCTGGTACAACCGGCGCCGCCCAGGAGTTAGTCATGTTCGTCATCCAACGTATTGTTGCCGCAGTGCTGTTGCTGGCCTGTATCGGCCTGGCGCTGATGGCTTGGCCTTATCAGGCAGCCTTTTCCTATGAACCCGTCGGCCCGCGTGCCTTTCCCCTGCTGATACTCGGGCTGATGGGGCTGGCGCTGCTGTACATGCTGTTTCGCCCCACGCCGGTCGTACACAGCGAAGACGACCCGCAACTGGACCGCGAAACCTTGCAGAAAATCGGCATCTGCGTGTTGCTCCTGTTGGTCTTCGCCGGGACCTTCGAACCCCTGGGCTTCATCCTCGCCAGCATTGTCACCGGTGTGCCGATGGCGCGCCTGTATGGCGGCCGCTGGGTACCGAGCGTGGTGATCATCAGCCTGATGGCCATTGGTCTTTATCTATTGTTCGACAAGCTGATGGACGTGCCGCTGCCCCTGGGCCTGCTCGACGTCCTGGAGAATTGATATGGATACCCTGAATTATCTCGGCCAGGGTTTTGGCGTTGCACTGACCCCGTACAACCTGGTCACCGCGTTGAGCGGCACGTTGATCGGCACCGTCGTTGGCCTGCTGCCGGGCCTGGGCCCGATCAACGGCGTGGCGCTGCTGATCCCGATTGCCTTCGCCCTGGGCCTGCCGCCGGAGTCGGCGTTGATCCTGTTGGCGGCCGTTTACCTGGGCTGTGAATACGGCGGGCGTATCAGCTCGATCCTGCTCAACATCCCAGGCGAAGCGTCCACTGTAATGACCACGCTGGACGGTTATCCAATGGCTCGCCAAGGCTTGGCCGGGGTCGCCTTGTCGCTGTCGGCGTGGAGTTCGTTCCTCGGCGCGCTCATCGCCACCTGCGGGATGGTGCTGTTTGCTCCCTTGCTGGCCAAATGGGCCATTGCCTTCGGACCGGCGGAATATTTCGTACTGATGGTGTTCGCCATCGTCTGCCTGGGCGGCATGGCTGGCGATCGCCCGCTGAAGACGTTTATCGCGGCGTTGATCGGCCTGTTCCTGTCGTGCGTCGGCATCGACGCCAACAGCGGCGTCTACCGCTTCACCGGTGACAACATCCATTTGACCGATGGCATCCAGTTCGTCGTGCTGGTGCTGGGCCTGTTCTCCATCAGCGAGATCCTGTTGCTGCTGGAAAAAACCCACCGCGGCCAGGAAGCGGTGAAAGCCACCGGACGGATGATGTTCAACGTCAAGGAAGCGGCCTCGGTGTTCTGGGTGAACATGCGCTGCGGCGTGCTCGGCTTCATCATGGGCGTGTTGCCAGGTGCCGGGGCGACCTTGGCCAGTGCCGTGGCCTACATGACTGAAAAACGCATGGCCGGCGCCAGCGGTACGTTCGGCCAGGGCGACAAGCGCGGCCTCGCGGCCCCGGAAACCGCCATCGGCGGCGCAGCCTGCGGCGCACTCGTACCGATGCTGACCCTCGGCGTTCCCGGTTCGGGCACCACCGCGGTGATGATCGGCGCGTTGTCGCTGTACAACATCACACCCGGCCCGCTGCTGTTCCAGCAGCAACCGGACATCGTCTGGGGCCTGATCGCCTCGTTGTTCGTCGCCAACGTCATGCTGGTGATTCTCAACATCCCGATGATCCGCGTCTTCACCCGCATCCTGGCTGTGCCGAACTGGGCACTGGTGCCCGTGATCGCGATCATCACTGGCATCGGTGTCTATGCGGTGCACGCCACCACGTTCGACCTGTTCCTGATGATCGGCATCGGTATCTTCGGCTACATCCTGCGCAAGTTGGAATTCCCGCTGTCGCCCGTGCTGCTGGGTTTCATCCTCGGCGGCCTGATGGAGCAGAACCTGCGGCGTGCGTTGTCGATCTCCAACGGTGCGCTGGAAATCCTCTGGTCCAGCCCGATCACCGCCGGTTGCTGGGTCCTGACGGCGATCATGTTGTTCCTGCCGCTGCTGCGCATCTGGCGTCGTCGTAGCGCCCAGCGTCGTGCCCTGGCCAATGTCTGAGGCAACAACCTTCAGACAATGGTGGGGAACACCGCTGGTCGGTCTGGCCGGCGGTTATCTGGCCAGCCTGATCGGCTGGCCCTTGCCCTGGATGGTCGGCTCGCTGTTGGCGATCATCCTGGTGCGCTGCCTGACCCCATGGCAATTGATGGAAATCCCCGGCGGCCGCAAATGCGGCCAATGGGTGGTGGGCATCGGCATCGGTTTGCACTTCACGCCGGTGGTGATGGAACAAGTCCTGAGCCACTTCGGCCTGATCTTCTTCGGCGCGCTGATCACCAGCGTGTCCAGCGTGGTGAGCGTGTGGCTGATGCGCCGCACCGGCGAAGAGCGCGCCACCGCTTTCTTTTCCAGCATGCCGGGCGGTTCCGGCGAAATGGTCAACCTCGGCGCCCGCAACGGTGCGGACCTCAGCCGTGTTGCGGCGGGCCAGAGCCTTCGGGTGCTGGTGGTGGTGCTGTGCGTGCCGGCCGCTTTCAAATATCTGCTGGGCGAAGGCACCCCCGTGCAACATGCCACCACGGTGGACTGGTTGTGGCTGGCGATCCTGTTCCCGGCCGGCGCCCTGCTCGCCTGGACCTGGGAACGCCTGCGCCAGCCCAACCCATGGTTGTTCGGTCCGCTGCTGGTCAGCGCGGCGGTGAGCATCGGTTGGGATTTGCACATCGGCCTGCCCGATGGTGGCAGCCAGATCGGCCAATGGCTGATCGGCAGCGGCCTGGGCTGTCATTTCAACCGGCAGTTCTTCCGCCGGGCACCGTCGTTCATGGGACGCACGTTGGTTGGCACCGTATTGACGATGCTGATCGCCACGCTTGCGGCCCTTGGCCTGAGCACCTTGACCCACCTGGACCTGCGTTCGCTGACCCTGGGCATGATGCCCGGAGGGATCGCGGAGATGAGCCTGACGGCAGAAACCCTGCAATTGTCGGTGCCCTTGGTGACGGCGTTGCAGGTGATGCGGCTGTTGTTCGTGCTGTTCCTGGCAGAGCCGCTGTTCCGGTATTGGATGCGCAGGCCTGGGTCGGCCTGATAGACCGAGTTGCCCTCTTCGCGAGCTGGCTCCCACAAAAAAGTGCGACACGCACTGACAGTGTGGGAGCGGCGGGCCCGCTAGCGCATCAAACCGGCGGCAACCGCCATTCGATCGGTCTCTCGCCATGCTGATCGAGAAACTTGTTGGTCCGGCTGAAATGCCCGCAGCCGATGAAGCCCCGGTGGGCCGATAGCGGTGACGGATGGACCGAGGTCAACACCAGGTGTTTGGTCGCATCGATCAGCTTCTGCTTGCTCTGGGCATGTGCGCCCCACAGCAGGAACACCAAGTGCGGCTGGTGTTCACTGACCACCTCGATGACCCTGTCGGTAAAATGCTGCCAACCTTTCTTCGCATGGGCGTTGGCATTGGCGCGCTCTACGGTCAGGGTGGTATTGAGCAGCAACACGCCCTGGTCGGCCCAGCTTTGCAGATAGCCGTGGTTGGGGATATCGATATTCAGGTCGCGCTTCAACTCCTTGTAGATGTTCACCAGCGAAGGTGGTGTCGGCACGCCCGGCTGCACCGAGAAGCACAGTCCATGGGCCTGGCCCGGGCCGTGATAGGGGTCCTGGCCGAGGATCACGACTTTGACCTTGTCCAGCGGAGTGGAATTGAGGGCGTTGAAAATCAGCGGGGCCGGCGGATAGATCTCCTTGCCAGCGGCGTATTCACTGCGCAGGAACTCACGCAACTCTGCCATGTAGGGCTGGTCGAACTCGGCACGCAGTGCCTGCTTCCAGCTGGGTTCGAGTTTGATACGGTCGTCAGCGGTCATGGTTGTACCCGGTAAAAACAATGGGCGCACCCTAGGAAAGCCCACAAGGCTTGTCAATTGATCTGACGCGGATCCGGCACTTTCCCCCACAGCAGTCATACTGATGGTTCAATTTCTGATCGAGGTCACGATGAATCTGCACTTCGAAGAACTCACCGGCATCAATGGCGCGCGCCTGGGCGTCGCCACCCTGGACGCCGAAAAATCCCTGAATGCCTTGTCCCTGCCAATGATCAACGCCCTGCGCGATCGTCTTGACGCTTGGGCCAAAGAACCGCAAATAGTCTGCGTGCTGCTACGTGGCAACGGCGCCAAAGCGTTTTGTGCCGGCGGCGAGGTCCGCAGCCTGGTGGAAGCCTGCCGCGCCCACCCTGGCGAGGTGCCGCCGCTGGCCGCACAATTTTTCGCCGCCGAATATCGCTTGGACTTCAACCTCCATACTTACCCCAAGCCCCTGCTGTGCTGGGGCCACGGCTACGTGCTCGGGGGCGGCATGGGGTTGCTGCAAGGCGCGAGCACGCGAATCGTCACGCCGAGCAGTCGCCTGGCGATGCCGGAAATCAGTATCGGCTTGTATCCGGATGTCGGCGCCAGTTGGTTCCTGTCGCGCCTGCCAGGCAAGCTTGGCCTGTTTCTCGGCCTGACCGGTGCCCACATGAACGCGCGCGACGCCATCGACCTGGGCCTGGCCGATCGGTTTCTACTCGATGAGCAGCAGGACGACCTGATCGAGGGCTTGTTGCAACTCAACTGGCAGGAACAGACCGAGATGCAACTCAACAGTCTGCTCAAGGCCTTGCAGCAAGAAGCGCTGGCCCAGTTGCCCGAAGCCCAGTGGTTGCCCCGTCGGCAGAAAATCGACGAATGGCTGGACGTCAGCGACGTCCGTTGCGCTTGGAAGGCCCTCGGTTTGTTGGTGGACCATCCGGACCCGCTGATCGCCCGGGCAGCCAGGACCATGACCGAGGGCTCGCCGTTGACGGCGCACCTGGTCTGGGAGCAGATCAGCCGGGCGCGGCATTTGTCGCTGGCCGGCGTGTTCCGCATGGAATACACCCTGAGCCTGAACTGCTGCCGCCATCCGGAATTCAGCGAAGGGGTGCGGGCGCGATTGATCGACAAGGATCACAAACCGCGCTGGCACTGGCCGGACATCAACCATGTACCGGAAGCAGCAGTCGAGGCGCACTTTCACAAGGCCTGGGAGGGGCGGCATCCGTTGGCGGATTTATCCAACGAGTAAACCCCTTGGGCAATAAAAAAGCGGCGCTTGATGCGCCGCTTTTTTATTGCATGTCCATTATCGATGGTTGCCCCGTCCATCATGACCACGTCCTCGATGATCATGTCCCCGATCACGCCCGCCCCGGCCACGCCGGTCGTCATTCCAGCCACTCCGATCGCGACCGTCCCAACCGCCCCGGTGTGGGTAAGGCCGGTACGCCGCCCTTGGAGGTGAGTAATAGCGCGGGCCGTGCTGGTAATAACGCGGGGCCGAGTAATAACGGGGCGCCGGTTGGTAGTAGCGCGGCGCGTAATAACCCCGTGGTGCCGAATAATACCCGCCGCTGTAATAGGCCGGCCCGGGTGAGGTGTAGACCTCTGAACGGTAGTAGCTCGAGCCTCCGTCGTAGTAAGGCACGCATGCCGAAAGAGTCAGGCCAAGAAACGCAATGAGGAGCAGTCGTCGATACATGGCGGCCTCCTGGACCGCGAATGGGCCACAACAGCGACGCTGATGGGCGGCAGTCATCTATTGGGTGACTGACGATTAATCTGACAGTGAATTCGGAATCTGGTGCGACGCGGCAACAACTCGAAACATGTCACTCGTCGCCCTCTTCCGGTGCGCCACAGCACCACAAACAGGCATACATCCGCCGTCGATCCTCCCTCTACAACAGCCGCCCTCTCTGGCACGGGCCTTCGCCCGAATTGGCACGGCTCTCGCTTTACAAACTCCGTGCAGGAGTCATCACAGGTTCGCGGCACCACAATTTGCAATGGCTGACTAGGGTTCCGGCTCGCCTCTGGCGAGTGGCTGGTCCGAGAGTTGGCGACCTCCAGTTGAGGTTACACGGCGGGACAAAAGCCCGGGAGACAAGCCACCGTTCGCGGTGCCGCGTTGCTCCTGTCCGCCCTTGATCAACTGGAGAACCACCATGTTCAAGCTTCGTCTGTCCGCCCTGCTCCTTGCCGCCCTCTCGGCTCTCATGAGCTTCTCGTCCGCCGCCGCGCAAAAAGACCACTTCAGTGTCTGCTGGACCATCTACGCCGGCTGGATGCCCTGGGAATACGCCGGCAGCCAAGGCATCGTCGATAAATGGGCGAAAAAATACGGCATCAAGATCGATGTCGTGCAGCTCAACGACTACGTCGAATCCATCAACCAGTACACCGCCGGTCAGTTCGACGGCTGCACCATGACCAACATGGATGCCCTGACCATTCCCGCCGCCGGTGGCGTGGACAGCACCGCGCTGATCGTCAGCGACTTCTCCAACGGAAACGACGGCATCGTCCTCAAGGGCGACGGCAAGACAGTCGCCGATCTCAAGGGCATGGACGTCAATCTGGTGGAGTTGTCGGTGTCTCATTACCTGCTGGCGCGCGCCCTGGATTCGGTTGGCCTCGCCGAGAAAGACCTGAAAGTCGTCAACACCTCCGACGCCGATATCTCGGCCGCCTTCAACACCGACCAGGTCAAGGCCGTTACCACCTGGAACCCGATGCTCTCGGACATCAAGGCCCAGCCGGGCGTGAGCGAGGTGTTCAACTCCGGCCAGATCCCCGGCGAGATCATGGACATGATGGTGGTCAACACCCAGACCCTGAAGGACAACCCGGCCCTGGGCAAGGCCTTGACCGGCGCCTGGTTCGAAGTGGTGGCGCTGATGAACGCCAAGAACACCGCCGCCAACGCTGCGCTGGAACACATGGCCAAAGCGTCGGGCACTGATCTCAAGGGTTTCCAGGCGCAACTGGACACCACCAAGCTGTTCGCTACGCCCCAAGAAGCGCTGGCCTTCGTCACCAGCGAACAACTGCCCGCCACCATGGGCAAGGTCGCCGAGTTTTCGTTCAAGCACGGCTTGTTGGGCGAAGGCGCCAAGGACGCAGATGCAGTTGGCATGGCGTTCAACCGCGACGTGACCCTCGGCGACAAGGCCAACCTCAAGCTGCGCTTTGACCCGACCTACGTACAGCTGGCCGCCGACGCCAAGCTGTAGACCGGAGGACCTGGCATGCGCCTGATCAACCGCTACCCGGATCGTCCCAGCCGTCTGTTGCTGGTGATCCTGCCCTTCGCGCTGGTGTTGTTCGCCTACTTCATGGGCTCGGCCGAACGGTTGACGGACAACCCCAACGACAAGCTACTGCCCAGCGCCGTACAAATGGCCGATGCGGTCAAACGCCTGGCCTTCACCGCCGATGCTCGCAGTGGCGACTACCTGCTCTGGCAGGACACCGCGTCGAGCCTGCGCCGGTTGGCGATCGGCCTGGGCATCAGCGCCCTGGCCGGTCTGTGCCTGGGCATCGCCGCCGGTACGCTCCCGCTGTTTGGCACGCCGCTGTCGCCGTTGCTCACCGTGGTGTCGATGGTGCCGCCACTGGCGATCCTGCCGATCCTGTTCATCGTCTTCGGCCTGGGAGAGTTGTCCAAGGTGATGCTCATCGTGATCGGCATCACGCCATGCCTGGCGCGGGATCTGGAACAACGCGCCCGGGAAATTCCCCGTGAGCTGCTGATCAAGGCCCAGACCCTCGGCGCATCGACCTGGACCCTGATCCTGCGCGTGGTACTGCCGCAACTGCTGCCACGCTTGCTGATTTCCCTACGGCTGATGCTGGGTTCGGCCTGGCTGTTTCTGATCGCCGCCGAAGCCATCGCCTCCACCGATGGGCTGGGCTATCGGATTTTCCTCGTGCGCCGTTACCTGGCGATGGACGTGATCCTGCCGTACGTGGTGTGGATCACCCTGCTCGCCTGGCTGATGGATTGGGGCCTCAGGTACCTGACCCGCCGAGCGTTCCCTTGGTACGAGGGGGCTAAAGCATGAGCTTCATTACTGTGAACAATGTCTGGCAACAGTATGCCGACCAAGTCGTGCTGGAACGCTTGAACCTGAGCGTCGCCGAGGGTGAGTTCTGCACCTTGGTGGGCGCGTCGGGTTGCGGCAAGTCGACCTTCCTGCGCTTGCTGCTGGGCCAGGAACGCGCCAGTCGCGGACAGATCCTGCTGGACGGCGAACCCTTGGCGGGCGAGCCGGACGCCAGCCGGGGCGTGGTGTTCCAGCGTTATTCGGTGTTCCCGCACCTGACGGTACTGGACAACGTGGCCCTGGGCCTGGAGTTGCCGCGCTCGCCGTTGCTGGGGCGTTTGTTCGGCAGTGCCAAGCGCCAGGCTCGCCAAGAGGCTGCGCTACTGTTGGACAAGGTCGGCCTCGGCCACGCGCTGGACAAATACCCGGCGCAGCTCTCCGGCGGCATGCAACAGCGACTGGCGATCGCCCAGGCCCTGATCATGAAGCCCCGAGTCCTACTGCTGGACGAGCCCTTCGGCGCCCTCGACCCGGGCATCCGCAAAGACATGCATGCCTTGCTGCTGGCGCTGTGGCGCGAGACCCAACTGACGGTGTTCATGGTCACCCACGACCTGTCCGAGGGCTTCAGCCTCGGCACGCGCCTGCTGGTGTTCGACAAGGTCCGCGTCGATCCACACGCCCCCGGCGCCTATGGCGCACGCATCACCTACGACATTCCATTGAACAGCGACCGCCGCACCGCCCGTGCCGCCGTCCACGCCCTGCCCGCCGAACTGGCCGGCACGTTGCGTATCGCTTGAAAGGAGATTTTCCATGACCGATTCGATCCAGTTGTTTCCCCCCTTCGCCGAAGAACTGCTGCCCGGTGGCGGCCACCGCTCATTCGTGCTCAAGCGCGGCCAACTGCTGCGCCTGACCGATCTGCGCGGCGGCGCCAACGTGAGCCTGACGCTGCTCAACGCCAACGAAAAAACCGAACGCCTGAACCTGCCGGACAGCCTCAAGTGCCAACACACCGCCAAGCTCACCGCCGGCCATTGCCTGTACTCGGACATGGGCCGGGTACTCGCTGCAATCACCGCTGACACCTGTGGTTGGAGCGACAGTTTTGGCGGTGTGCTCTGCGCCGAGGAAGTCGCTGAAAAGTATGGTCAGGGCCGCTATCAGGAACTGCGCAACGGTTTCTTCCGCAACGGCACCGACAACCTGCTGGTGGAACTGGGCAAATGGGGGCTGGGCCTGTCCGACCTACTCATGACCCTCAACTTGTTCAGCCGTGTCGACGTCGACGAAGCCGGCCACTTTAACTTTGTCGAAGGCAATTCCGAGGCCGGCGACTACATCGAGCTGTACGCGCCGATGGATACCTTGGTGGTGCTGACCGCGCTGCAGCACCCGATGGACCCGAATCCGCAATACGCCCCGCAACCGCTCAAGCTCAGTTGGATGAACGCCAACCCCAGCGTCGCCGAACATTGCCGCCAATCGCGCCCGGAAAACCAGCGCGGCTTCATCAACACCGACCGCCTGTTCGCCTGAGGATCGCCGCCATGTCACTTTCCATCGCCACCGCACACAAGCAACTCGAGACCGCCGCCTACCGCGCCACGATTCCCGCCGGCGAACCTTGGCTGACCGAGGTCAAGGCCGGCCAGACCTTGCGCATCCTTGACCTGGAAGGCAACCAGGCGGTCGATACGCTGTTCTACAGCCTGGCCAATCCCAGGGAACGCTACGACGTGCAGCGCACCTTGCGTCGGCAGAACAGCGTTTACCTGGGCACCGGCAGCGTGCTGTATTCCAACCTCGGCCGACCGATGCTGACCATCGTCGAAGACACCTGCGGGCGCCACGACACCCTCGGCGGCGCCTGCGCCCAGGAAAGCAACACCGTGCGCTACGCCCTGGAGAAGCGCCACATGCACAGCTGCCGCGACAACTATCTGCGGGCCTGCGCCCACGACGGTCGGCTGGGCAAGGGCGACATCGGGCCGAACATCAACTTCTTCATGAACGTGCCGGTCACCGCCGATGGCGGCCTGACCTTTGAGGACGGGATCTCGGCGCCGGGGAAATACGTCGACCTGCGGGCCGAGATGGACGTGATCGTCCTGATCTCCAACTGCCCGCAACTGAACAACCCGTGCAATGCCTACAACCCCACGCCAGCGGAGCTTTTGATATGGGACTGAAACTCACGCGCCTGCGCCGCTGGCTGTTCGTGTTGTGCCAGAGCCGCTCGGGGCAGTGCCTCAAATAAATGCATGAACGCCACCGGCACAGGCTCTGCCACAGAGGTTGTGTGGTGCTTGGAGGTTTGCCGCCGGGGACGACCCCGTTGGCCATCGAAAACTGCGGGACGGCCCGCATCCCAGTTCAGGCGGCACGCATGCCTGAGGGGGCAATGCCATGTTCGAAAAAATCCTCATCGCCAACCGTGGCGCCATCGCTTGCCGCATCCTGCGGACCTTGCGCGAGTTGAAGGTCCAAGGCGTCGCGGTGTACGCCCAAGCCGACGAAGCCAGCCTGCACATCCTCCAGGCCGACGAAGCCCATTGCCTGGGCGAAGGCGCGGCAGCGGGCACTTACCTGGCGGTGGACAAGCTCCTGGCGATCGCCAAAAGCAGCGGTGCGACGGCAATTCATCCCGGCTACGGCTTCCTCTCGGAAAACGCCGCCTTCGCGCAAGCTTGCGAGGCGGCCGGGATCGCCTTCATCGGCCCGACGCCAGAGCAACTGCGCGTGTTCGGCCTCAAGCACACCGCACGCGCCTTGGCGCGGCAGCACGGCGTGCCAATGCTCCAAGGCACCGAACTGCTCGACAGCCTCGACGCTGCGTTGCAGGCAGGTTCGCAGGTCGGTTACCCGGTGATGCTGAAAAGCACGGCGGGCGGTGGAGGGATCGGCATGCGGGTGTGTCGCAGCGCCGCCGAATTGAGCGAATCCTTCGAAGCGGTCAAGCGCCTGGGGCAGAACAATTTCAGCGACGCCGGTGTGTTCATCGAAAAGTACATCGAACGGGCGCGGCACCTTGAGGTGCAAGTGTTCGGCGACGGCCAGGGCCAGGTGATCGCCCTGGGCGTGCGTGACTGCTCGGTGCAACGACGCAACCAGAAAGTCATCGAGGAAACCCCGGCGCCCAACCTGCCCGAAGGCATGGCCGAGGAGCTCTGCGCAGCAGCGATCAAACTGGCCCAGGCCGTGGACTACCGCAGCGCGGGCACCGTGGAGTTCGTCTACGACAGTGACGCCGGGCGCTTCTATTTCCTGGAAGTGAACACGCGCCTGCAAGTGGAACACGGCGTCACCGAGCAGGTATGGGGCGTGGACCTGGTGCGCTGGATGGTGCAACTGGCCGCCGGTGATCTGCCACCGCTGAGCGAACTGAGCCCGGGTTTGAAAGCCTGCGGCCACGCGATCCAGGCACGCCTGTATGCAGAGGACCCGGGCCGGGATTTCCAGCCGAGCCCGGGCCTGCTCACCGCCGTGGAATTCCCACAGGCCGACGGCAAAGGGCTGCGCGTCGACACGTGGGTGGAGGCTGGTTGCCAGATCCCGCCCTACTTCGACCCGATGATCGCCAAGATCATTCGCTGGGCACCGACCCGCGAGCAGGCGCGCCTGGGCCTGCACCAAGCGCTGGAAGACAGCTTGCTATACGGCGTCGAAACCAACCGCACCTACCTGCAGCAGATTCTTCTCGACGTGCCCTTCGCCAACGGCCAGCCCTGGACGCGTTGCCTGGAGACCCTGGCCTACCGCGCCAACACGTTCGAAGTGCTCAGCCCCGGCACCCAGACCAGCGTCCAGGACTACCCCGGCCGCCTCGGGTATTGGGCCGTGGGCGTACCGCCGTCAGGGCCGATGGACAGCCGCTCGCTTCGCTTGGGCAACCGCCTGCTGGGCAATGACGAAGGTGCGGCGGCGTTGGAAATCACCATGAGCGGACCGTTGCTGCGTTTCAACTGCAACGCCCGGGTGGCGGTGACCGGTGCGCAAATTGCCCTGGCCCTGGACGGCGAAGCGGTGCCGATGAATACCCCGTTCTCGATCACCGCCGGGGCAACGCTGGCCCTGGGCACCATCAGCGGCGCCGGGGCACGCAGCTATTTGTGCCTGCAGGGTGGCTTGCAAGTGCCGGACTACCTCGGCAGCAAAAGTACCTTCACCCTCGGCCAATTCGGCGGCCATGGCGGACGCGCGCTGTGCACCGGCGATGTGCTGCACCTGGCTGCGCTGGATGAGCGCGCCGCGTTCCCGACAGTGAACGAGCCGCCCCTGTCATTGCCAGCCGTGCGGCAGATCCGCGTGATCTACGGTCCGCATGGCGCGCCGGAATATTTCACCGAACGCTACATCCAGACGTTTTTCGAAACGTCATGGGAGGTGCATTTCAACTCCAGTCGAACCGGCGTGCGACTGATCGGGCCGAAACCCGAATGGGTACGTGCCGACGGCGGCGAAGCGGGCCTGCATCCCTCCAATATCCACGACAACCCGTATGCCATCGGCGCCGTGGATTTCACCGGCGACATGCCCGTCATCCTCGGCCCCGACGGCCCGAGCCTGGGCGGTTTTGTCTGCCCGGTGACGGTGATCGAGGCGGACCTCTGGCAGTTGGGGCAGCTCAAGGCTGGGGACAAGGTGAGGTTTGTGCCGGTGGATATCTCGACCGCGCGATCACTGGTAACCGACTCCCGCGCCACGGAGTGTGGGGATACACAAACGTTGTTGTCGCCGGTGGTACTGGATATCGGCCAGGACGATACCCGCCTGGTGGCAAGATTATCTGGCGACACTCATCTGCTGCTGGAAATCGGCGCCCCTGAACTCAACCTGGTGCTGCGCTTCCGCGCCCACGCCTTGATGCAGGCACTGGAACAAAAGCACCTGCACGGTGTGATCGACCTGACGCCGGGCATCCGCTCGCTGCAAATTCATTACCAGCCTGAGCAACTGTCGCTGGCCGATCTGCTGGTGATCGTCGCTGGCGAATGGGACGCCGTGTGCGCCGCGCAAGACCTGCAAGTGCCGTCGCGCATCGTCCATCTGCCGCTGTCCTGGGATGACCCGGCCTGCCAGCTGGCCATCGAAAAATACATGACCACGGTGCGCAAGGACGCTCCGTGGTGCCCCAGCAACCTGGAGTTCATCCGCCGCATCAACGACCTGCCCAACCTCGACGAAGTGCAACACACCGTGTTCGACGCCAGCTATCTGGTGATGGGCCTGGGCGACGTCTACCTCGGCGCACCGGTCGCTACCCCGCTGGACCCGCGCCATCGACTGGTTACCACCAAATACAACCCGGCCCGGACCTGGACTGCGGAAAATTCGGTGGGCATCGGTGGCGCCTATATGTGCGTATACGGCATGGAAGGCCCCGGCGGCTATCAGTTTGTCGGGCGCACGTTGCAGATGTGGAATCGTTATCGGGAGGTTGCCGCGTTTGATGGCAAACCCTGGCTGCTGCGGTTCTTCGATCAGATCCGCTTCTACCCGGTCAGTGCCGATGAACTGTTGCGTATCCGCCGGGATTTCCCGCTGGGCCGCTTCGACCTGCAGATCGAGCACAGCCAACTCAACCTTGCTGACTACCAACATTTCCTTGCCCGGGAAGCGGACAGCATCGGCGCGTTCCGCCAACAGCAACAACAGGCCTTCAATGCCGAGCGCGAGCGCTGGATTGCCAGCGGCCAGGCGCATTTCGACAGCGAGGAGCCGGCCCCCGTGCCGAGCGAAGAGGCATTGCTGGGCGAGGGCCAACTGAGCGTCGAGAGCCACATCGCCGGCAATCTCTGGCAAGTCCAGGTGCAAGTCGGTGCGCAGGTCGCCGCCGGTGACGTACTGGTGATTCTGGAGTCCATGAAAATGGAGATCCCGGTGCTTGCGCCAATGGCCGGCGTGGTACGCGAAGTACGCGTCCAACCCGGTTCGGCGGTGCGCGCCGGACAGCGTGTCGTGGTGCTGGAACGTGAATGAACTCAATCAAAGGATTAACGCGATGAAAATCTCTCTGCGCCTGGACAACCTGCGCGACGCCTACCGCAAAGGCGAAACGACACCGCGCCGGTTGCTGCTGGCCCTGCGGGAAAAGGCCGCCGCACTCGACCCGGACTATCACCTGTTCATCCATCTGCTGTCCCCCGAGGAACTGGAGCCCTATCTAACGGCATTGGAAAGCCGCGACCTGGAGAGCCTGCCGTTGTACGGCGTGCCGTTCGCCATCAAGGACAACATCGACCTGGCCGGCATTCCCACCACCGCCGCCTGCCCGGCGTTTGCCTACGTGCCGCAATGTTCGGCCACGGTGGTCGAGCAGTTGTTGGCACTGGGCGCCATTCCCTTGGGCAAGACCAACCTCGACCAATTCGCCACCGGGCTCAACGGCACCCGTACCCCTTACGGTGCCTGTCGCAACAGCGTGTTGGCGGACTATCCGGCCGGTGGTTCGAGTGCCGGCTCGCCGCTGGCGGTGGCCCTGGGCGTGGCAAGTTTTGCGCTGGGCACCGACACCGCAGGCTCAGGCCGGGTGCCTGCGGCGCTGAACAACCTGGTCGGCCTGAAGGCCACCAAAGGCTTGATCTCCACCGCAGGCGTGGTGCCGGCTTGCCGGACGCTGGATTGCGTGACCACATTCACTGCGACGGCGCGCGAAGCCAGCCAACTGTTGGCATTGACCGCGCGCCTCGACCCGCGCGACGAATACAGCCGCCGCAATCCGCAATGGAACGACAGCTCGGCGTTCGGCGCGCCCCGACGCTTTCGCTTCGGCGTGCCTCGTCGGCAAGACCTGGAATTTTTCGGTTGCGACGAAGGCCCACGGTTGTTCCGCGACACCATCGAGCGCCTCGAACGCCTGGGCGGCGAAGCCGTCGAGCTGGATTTGTCGCCCTTCCTCGAAGCCGCGCGCTTGCTCTACGAGGGGCCTTGGGTTGCCGAGCGCTACAGCGTCGCCGGGGAGTTGATCGAGCGCGACGCCAATGCGGTACTGCCGGTGATCCGCGCCGTATTGGCGAAAGCGTCTACCGTGACCGGCGTGGATACCTTTCGCGCCCAGTACCGTTTGCAAGCGCTCAAGGCCCAGTGCGACCGAATGATGGAAACACTCGATTGCGTGCTCACCCCGACCATTGGACGCCCGGTGACCCTCGCCGAAATCGCGGCCGAACCACTGCTGCGCAATGCGGAACTGGGTTACTACACCAACTTCATGAACCTGCTGGACTACGCCGCCGTCGCCGTGCCCAGCGCCTTCATGGCCAACGGTTTGCCTTGGGGCGTGACGCTGTTCGGCCGAGCCTTCACCGATCAGTACCTGCTGGGTGTGGCGGACGCCTTGCAGCGCCAACAACTGCCTGACTTACCGACACCCGCCCATCCGGCCCGCCATGATCGGGCACGGCTGGTGGTGTGCGGCGCGCACCTGGAGGGGTTGGCATTGAACTGGCAACTCAAGCAACGCGGCGCCCGGCTGATCGAGGCGACCCATAGCTCGCCGGATTACCGCCTCTATGCCTTGGCCGGCGGCCCACCACTGCGCCCCGGCATGCTGCGCGTTGGCGAGGGGGGCGTGGCGATCGAAGTTGAAGTCTGGGAACTGCCAAGCAGCGAATTGGGCTCGTTCCTGACCGGTATTCCCGCACCGCTTGGGTTGGGCAAGGTGCAACTGGCCGACGGGCGCTGGGAAAGCGGCTTCATCTGCGAGCCGTATGGCCTGGACGGCGCAGAAGACATCAGCCATTTAGGCGGGTGGCGGGCCTACCTGACGACCCGTCAGTGAACAGCAATCTGCGGCGAGGGGACAATCCCCCTCGCCTACAATCATGCAAACCTGCAAATCCGAATATCTTTTCCCGCAAGGCCACTAGACTTGATTCCATCGGGTCACTCCTGGGGAATCGCCATGTCGCTTCGTTCGCCGTTGCATGCCCAGCGCTCACCGGTGCTGATGCTCGCCATTTTGCTGGGTGCCGCCTTCCTGCTGACTTCGCTGTTGGCTTATTACGCCGCCAACACGTCGCTCAAGGACAACATTGTGAAGGCGTTGTACTTCAACTTGCTGATCGGCCTGCTCGTCACGGTGGCGGTGCTCGTCGTGCTTTATCGGCTGATCGCCAATTTCCAGCGCCGCATCGACGCCCAAGCCATCCTGGATGGCTTGACCGAACTGCCCAACCGCCGGGGCTTCGACCTCCTGGCGGTGCAAGCGCTGCATGAAGCCCAGCGCGAGCCCAAGCCTTTGAGCGCGTTGCTGCTGGAAGTGGACAATTTCAAACAACTGGATGCCAGCCACGGCCACGTCGCCAGCGACCAGTTATTGAGTGGTTTCGCTCGCGACCTGACCGACACCTTGCGGCATTCGGACATCGTGTGTCGCTGGGGCACTGACGCCTTCGCCCTGCTACTCAAGGACACCGACGGGCAGAACGGCCAGAAGATCGCTGAGAAAATTCGCGAGCACATCGCGTTGCAGCGCTATTTTTGCAGCGGAAAGCAATTGCAGGTCACCGTCAGCATCGGCCTGACCACCTTGCAGGACGAAGACACCTTGCATAGCCTGTTGTCCCGGGCCGATCATGCGCTGCGACGTGCCCGACAGACCGGCAGCAACCGAACCTGCGTGGAAATGCCTCACTCCAGTTATGAATAAACCCGATCATTGCCCGGCCTGCGGCGGCGCCAACGACTGCACCCTCGCCGATCCGGAGACCGCCGACCGCGCCTGCTGGTGCTACGGCGTCAGCATCGACCCGGCTGTGCTTTTGGCATTGCCGACCGAATTGCGCGATAAATCCTGCCTGTGCCCCCGATGTGCACAGGTCGATGACCAATTGCGCGCCAATGCGCAACCGATCGCGTAAGATTCCCCCCCCCCGCCTCCTGGCCTGAACTGCCCATGCGTGTCGACCGTTTCCTCAGTAACCTGCCGCGCTTCAATCGCCAGCAGGTCCGCCTGCTGCTGGTGGCGCGTCGGGTGCAGATCGATGGCCAGACCGTCACTGACCCACAAGCGCAGGTGCGGGAATTCAGCCGCGTCGAAGTGGACGGGGAAATCTTGCAAGCAGGCCGACCGGCGCGGTATTTCATGTTGCACAAGCCGCCCGGTTGCGTCAGCGCCACACGCGATCCGCAGCACCGAACCGTGCTCGACCTGCTGGACGAACCGGACAAGGACGACCTGCACATCGCCGGCCGCCTGGACTTCAATACCACCGGGCTGATGGTGATCACCAACGACGGCAGTTGGTCGCGACGCCTGACCCAGCCGCAGACCAAGCTGCCGAAGGTCTACTACGTCGAGACCGAGCAGACCATTACTGCCGAGTACGCGCTCACCTTTGCCCGGGGCCTGTATTTCGCTTTCGAGGACCTGACCACGCAGCCGGCGGAACTGACGCTGCTGGGCCCGAAGTCCGCGCGATTGAGTATCGTTGAAGGTCGGTATCACCAGGTCAAGCGCATGTTCGGTCACTTCAACAACAAGGTGCTGCGCCTGCATCGCGAACGCATGGGGCCGCTGGTGCTAGACTCCCATCTGGAGCCCGGTGGGTATCGCGCCTTGAGCGCTGAAGAAATCTGCCTGATTTGAAGGAAATGACCGCTGGGCAGAAGTGTCCGACAATTTTCAAAGAGCACTTGCGCAACGCTCGCCCCCCTGCTTGAATCAAACCGTCGGCCGAAATGTGACCGATGAGTCACCTCATACCTCTAAGAAACTTTTTGCCGGCTGGAACCCCCAGGTTCCGCGTCATCCCCCCGGCAAACTGCCCGCCATAACAATACCCGTCGACCACTGTCATGGATCGACATGGGCCTTATCTTCCAGGCGTATGCCTACCTGTCACATTGCCCGTGCAATCTCATTGCGCGCATACCCGCTTGCCAGGAGTCTTATGACATGAGGCCAGAAATCGCTGTGCTGGATATACAGGGTCAGTATCGGGTTTACACGGAGTTCTATCGCGCAGACGCCGCGCAAAAGACCATCATTTTGGTCAACGGCTCGATGGCCACTACCGCGTCGTTTGCCCAGACCGCCAAGAACCTCTACCCGCAATTCAACGTCGTGCTGTACGACCAGCCCTACGCGGGCAAGTCCAAGGCCCATAACCGCCACGAGAAAATGCTGACGAAGGAAATCGAAGGGCAGATTCTCCTGGAGCTGATCGACCACTTCGCCGCCGAACACGTGTTGTCCTTTTCATGGGGCGGTGCCGCCACGTTGACGGCATTGGCCCAACGCCCGCGGCGCATCGAAAAAGCCGTGATCAGCTCGTTCTCACCGGTACTCAACGCACCGATGCGCGACTATCTGGAGCGCGGTGTGGATTACCTGAGCAGCCTGGACGGCGACCTTGTCGGGCACCTGGTCAACAACACCATCGGCAAGCACCTGCCGCCGCTGTTCAAGCGCTTCAACTATCGCCACGTCAGCAGCCTGGCCGAGCATGAATACGGGCAGATGCACTTTCACATCAACGACGTGCTCCACAGCGACCAGCAGTGCTACATCAATGCCGCCAAGAAGGTCGACGTTCCGGTGCTGTTCCTGAACGGCGAATGGGACGAGTACACCTCAGCCACTGACGCCAGGCTCTTCGCCAATCACGTCCAGCACAGCACCTTCACCACGCTGCAAGCCACCGGGCACTTCCTGGACATGGAACACAAGGCCGCCTGCCGCGACAGCCGTGACGCGTTGCTGGGTTTCCTCAAGCCAAGTCACCACGCTAGCCGACCGCGTTACAGCTACGTGCAGGATTACCATGCAGTGGCGATCTGAAAAGAAGTCATCGCGGACAAGCCTCCGACAAACAGGCTTGCCCGCGAAGACCGCTCTGGTTTGAGGCTCGCGCAGACGGATGACCTGACCGACCGGAAAGAAAAACTTCAAATTCCAAGCGACATCTGGTACAAAGTCAGCCGCTCTGAGCGGGTGTCGTATAATGGCATTACTCCAGCTTCCCAAGCTGATAACGAGGGTTCGATTCCCTTCACCCGCTCCAATCGAATTCTGATCCTGCGTCGTAGTGGTTTCGACGGAGGATTGAAAAAACCGGCTCTTGGTGGCCGGTTTTTTTTGGTCTGGGATTTGTGGAGTTTCTGTCGCTGACGGTTACACCAAGTACCTGGAAATCGATGATGGCCAGGTTTTTATCGCAGTGACAAAGAGAATCAGACCTGCTTTGCGACAAAAGCGACCACGGTAAACACGATCAGGGCGAAGGCAGCACCGATGCTGAACGGCAGCAACGTAACCCGGATTGTAGTCGGAGCCGGGCGTCTCATCTCTTCGGCTAACGCTTCCACCTCTTGATGCCGTTGCTCGAAGCTCGCTTGATAATCACGAGGTATGGACACGTCTCTTTCTCCTCCGAGGCTGCGGCTCATGCTGGGTCTTGAACTTCGAGTTCCAAATTATCGCGGTCGTTCTGGAACATCCATCCTCCTTTTAAGGGTTAAGCCACTGCCCTGAGCTTCTTGTTCTGCGATGCCGGGAGAACCAGCCCACTTCAATCGCTCATTGCCAGCCATCTAGCGCGTCTGCGGAGCACTATTTCCTATAGGCGCGGTTATGGATAGCGGGTGATTCCCGTTTGGCTTGTAGGTAAAAACAGCACGTTGCGTACGATAGAAAACCGCCTCACTCCCCCGCCAGATGCCCCAACGGCAAGGGCCCCGGCGCCTTCACCGTGTTGATCGCAAAATTGCTGCGAATATCACTTACGCCCGGCAGCTTCAGCAGCTTGCTGGTGACAAAACGGTCATAGGCGCGCAAGTCCGGCACCACGACTTGCAGCAGAAAATCCGACTCACCCGACACCAGGAACGCCGAGATCACTTCGGGCAGCGCGGTCACGGCCTGACGAAACGCCTCGGCTCGCTCGTCGGTGTGCCGTTCGACCTTGATGCCGACAAAGATCGTCATTCCGAGGCCCACTTCGTCGCGGTCAAGGACGGCCTGGTAACCTCGGATCACCCCCGCCTCTTCGAGCATCCGCACACGGCGCAGGCACGGTGACGGTGACAAGCCTATTTCTTCGGCCAGTTGCACGTTGCTCAGCCGCCCGTCCCGTTGCAGTGCCGTCAGGATTTTGCGGTCGAAGGCGTCAAGTTTCATGATTTGGCATTATCCGTTTTATTGACTCGATTACTTGGCAGGTTATGCCAATTCCTGAAGCTTTAGAAGCTGACTACGCAAGCACCTGCCCTGCCCTCCGGCCATAAACTGGCACTTCCAATCCACTGAATGCGCAGGCATGCAATGACAGAGCTCTGGTTGTTTTTCATGGCGTTGACGGTGGCGTACCTGTTGCCTGGGCCGGACATGATCCTGGTGCTGCAAACCGGCGCCCGTCAGGGCAAAGGCGCGGCACTGGCGACAGCGGTGGGCTTGGGCGTTGCCCGGGCGTGTCACGTCGCGCTGGCAGCGATGGGACTTTCGGTGTTGTTCAAGACGGCGCCCTGGACCTTCGACGTGGTGCGCCTGGCCGGGGCGGCTTATCTGGCCTGGATCGGGTTTCAATGCTTGCGGACGACCTTGTTGCCCAGCTTCGAAGGAGACGCCGCTGCGATAGGGAAGCGGCAATGGCATCAGGCGATCCAGCGCGGTCTGCTGACCAATCTGCTCAATCCCA
Source organism: Pseudomonas frederiksbergensis (assembly GCF_000802155.2). Lineage (GTDB taxonomy): Bacteria > Pseudomonadota > Gammaproteobacteria > Pseudomonadales > Pseudomonadaceae > Aquipseudomonas > Aquipseudomonas frederiksbergensis_A. The sequence goes on along the minus strand of NZ_JQGJ02000014.1, from coordinate 36,353 downwards.
AGGCCTTGCTGTTTTGCTCAGTGTTGCTGCCGCAGTTCATCGATCCGCAGGACGGGCCGGTGTTGGGACAGTTTGCGATACTCGGCGTGGTGCTGGTCGGCGTCGGCCTGCTGTTCGACAGCGCCTATGCATTGGTGGGTATGGCACTTGGGCGATGGCTCCAACGCTCGCCTTCGGCCCAGCGCGCGCAACAGTGGTTGTTTGGGAGCCTGCTGATCGGTTTTGCGGTGCGGCTGACGTTTGTGCAGCAATCGTAGGCTGCGATAGCCGCTGAAGCGATTCATAGAGTCCGCAGCCCCCTTCAATAGCCGGTCCGTAGTGACCGTTTTTTTTCTCCCCTGGTTTCCTGAAACCGCTCCAATTTCAGACGTCGCCGGGCAGCCGAACGGGAGCAAGCTGCCTCGCCACGCAACTGTACGGGCGTCCCACCTCACATCTCGCAATAAAGCCAACCGCCCTCTCCCGCCCCTTCCATAACGGCGCTTCTAGACTGCAAGCGAGAGATCCACTCGCCCCAACCGTCGTGCCCACGGTGGTTATAGTGTTGATCATTCTCGCCCAGTAGGTATAGTACCCACCAATAACACCACAGGGAGGTGTTGTGAATAGCCGATTCTTGATAAGCCAAATTGTTGCAGATGGGTGGTACCTGGTGCGGATCCGGGGTAGCCACCATCACTTCAAACACCCGACCAAACCGGGGCTGGTTACGGTTCCTCATCCCAAGAAGGACCTGCTCAAGAAAACGGCCATCAGTATCTTGCAACAGGCCCTTCTCCAGGCGCCCGGTTGCCCCGCTTTTCCGGAGGACGATTGAATGCTCTACCCAATTGCGATTTCAATGGGCGATGACCAGCACGCTTGGGGTGTTGAGGTGCCGGATATTCCCGGTTGTTTTTCCGCAGGCGACGACCTGGATGAAGCCATGGCGATGGCACGGGAGGCGATCGAGGGTCATTTCGAGATCCTGGCTGAGGACGGTTCGCCGATTCCATCGGCCAACACCGTCACCCTGCATGCGGCCAATCCGCAATACGCCGGTTGCACATGGGCCTTGGTAGACATCGATATTACCAAGTACCTGGGCAAGGCCCAGAAGCTCAACATCACCCTGCCCGGCTACCTGCTGAACCGTATCGATGAATATGTGCTGCACCATCCTGAAGAGAAGAGCCGCTCCGGCTTCCTGGCGTCGGCGGCGCTCAAGGTGTTGCAACAAGGGCGATGAGCGTTCCATGAAGAAACGCGAACCTGTGGGAGCAAACTCACTCCTACAGGTTCGATCACTTACTTGCTCTGCGACTTGGACTCCTGCATCTGCACCGAAGACTTGGTGCCGTCAGTGTTGTCCTTGGTCTCGTTATCCGAATTGTCGAAGCAGCCTTGCAGGGCGAACAGGCAGCAGGCGAGGCAAAAGGTGCGGGCAATATTCATGACGTACTCCGATGCTGAGGGCTTTCAGGAGTGACCCGCGAGAATGACATTGGTTGCGACTGTCGTCGTGCGGGACGATGAACGTCGAGGAGACGCTTTACGGTTGAAATGTAAGTAGAATTTTCGCCGACGCGTTGCTGTCACACCAGACAGGTGCATCCCAAAAAGGAACACAGCAATGACGTTCGCCAAAATCGCTCAAAAACTATCCCTCTGGGCGGGGAGCCCCAAGACTTTCCTGGGGGCCATTGTGTTGTTGGCGCTCTGGGCAGCCAGCGGACCTTTATTTGGTTTCAATGACACCTGGCAATTGATCATCAACACTTCTACCACCATCATCACCTTCCTGATGGTGTTCTTGATCCAGAATACGCAGAACCGCGATACCGATATCCTGCATTTGAAAGTGGACGAATTGTTGCGGGCCTCAAAGGACGCTCAGAACGCAATGCTCGGCCTCGAGTCGCTGGACCTCAAGCAACTTGAAGCGCTGCGCAAGCAGTACCAGGACATGGGCAAGGACGAGGCCAAGAGCCTTGATGGCGTTGAGGCGAAGAACAAGATCGACCTGAACCAGTGCTGATGCCGATGCGCGAGCGGTGCATGCCACTCGCGCACTCTTTCGGTCATCAGGGCAACGGGTTGCCGCCCGTCACGCCGAATACTTCCCCAGTGATATAACTCGATTCCTGCGAAGCGAGCAGCACATAAAGCGGCGCGCATTCGGCGGGCTGTCCCGGACGTTTCATCGGCACCTGGGAACCGAACGTGGGAATTTTTTCCCTGGGTTGTCCGCCGCTGGGTTGCAGCACGGTCCAGATCGGCCCCGGCGCAACCGCATTGACACGAATCCCCTTGCTGATGACTTGCCCGGCCAACGCCTTGGTAAACGCCACGATCGCCGCTTTGGTGGTGGCGTAGTCCAGCAGCGTCGCGGACGGATCGTAGGACTGGATGGACGCGGTATTGATAATGGTCGCTCCCGCCGGCATCAGCGGAACCGCGGCCTTGCAGATCCAGAACATCGCGTAGATGTTGGTTTTCATGGTGTCGTCGAATTGCGCGGTGGTGATATCGGCGATGTCTTTTTGCGCTTCCTGCTTACCGGCGACATTCACCAGGATATCCAGGCCATCCAGTTGCTGCTGCGCCATCTTCACCATCTGGACGCAGAACGCCTCATCCTTCAAGTCACCTGGAATGGCGACGGCCTTGCGGCCCTCTGCCTTGATCAGCTCGATGACTTGCTGTGCATCGCGCTCCTCGCTCGGCAAATAATTGATCGCCACATCCGCGCCTTCCCGGGCGTAGGCGATGGCAGCGGCGCGACCGATCCCTGAGTCACCGCCGGTAATCAGCGCCTTGCGCCCCTCCAGGCGACCGAAACCCTGGTAGCTTTTTTCGCCATGATCGGGTTGCGGCACCATGTCCTGGTCAATGCCCGGCGGTGACTGTGGCTGGTCGGGAAATTCCGGACGCGGATACTGGGTCAGCGGATTCTGCATCGCGTATTGGTTGGGTTCTCGGCGTGTAGACATCGAGGTTCTCCTTTTCGGCGGGCAAAACGGGCCGGGACGCTGGCGCCCCGGTCCTGAACATGAAACGGGTGCGGTGGATCAGCGGCTGGCCTGCAACGCCCTGGCCATCTCGAGATGGGTTTGCAGCTTGGGCAGCGTTTCGTCAGCGAACGCCTTGATCTCCGGCACATTGGTGGTCTGGGCCTGTTGCTGGATCTGCTCGATGGCTTCCTCAGTGGCCTTGACCTGGCTGGCGGCATAGGCCGCTTCAAATGACTCACCCTCCGCCACCTGTGGCATCAGGGTCTTTGCCTTGTCCGCCACTTCTTCCCGTGGCGCGACAGGCAAATCAAGTTTCTTGGCGATTTTCGCCAGATGCTGGTTGGCGGTGGTGCGGTCGTTGATCACCATGATGGTGTAGTCCTTGACCTCCCGTGACTCCGCCTTCGAATGCGCCTCGCGGCTGGCTTCGATGTCGGCCATGCCTTTGGCGGACGCATCGTTGATGAACTCGACAGGTGACTGGGCCCACGCACTGTTGGCACCCAGGCCCATCAGCATGACAACACTGGTGGTGCGTAAAAAGGTGGCCATCCGGCTCATGGTCACGCCCTCCTCTGAAAGAAAATGCGATGGTTGTTCCACCGCGCAAATCAGAACCACCACGGATATTCAGCGAGATGTACGACCCGGCTTGCGGCCAATCTCGGCTTTCAGCGGACTTTTATCGACACTCGCGACGGTGGTTCTCCCACTTTTGCGACCCGCTTCGGACACCTTCGTTCGATCGTGGGCAATGTTTCCCGGATAAATGTTGCTCGAACCGCGCATGATCCAGCCCTCCGTATTGCAAGAATGATGGGCACGCGTACCCCGTATTTCATTTGAAATGGCCCGGGATTCAAGGTTTGGAAAAAGCGCTGGCGCCACGACGAACGGTGACGCGGACTCAGATGCCGAAGGCCCGGTGATTGTGGCGCTTGGCTGCGTACATCGCCTCATCGGCGTGGCGGAACAGGGTCACGTCCTCGGTGCCGTGGTCGGGAAAACAGGCCACGCCGATGCTCGGCTCGATGTTCAGGCAGTGGCCGTCCAGCCGTAGCGGCTGAGACAATGCCTGGCGGATTTTCTTTTGCACCCTGTCGGCGTCTTCCACACTGTGAATGCTGTGGAGCAACACCACGAACTCATCGCCACCGATGCGCGCAACGGTGTCGGTGTCACGTACGCACCCCTTCAATCGACTGGCGACCGCTTGCAGCAGCATGTCGCCGACGCCGTGACCGTAGGTGTCGTTGACCTGCTTGAAACGGTCCAGGTCGATATACAGCAACGCCATCCGCCCGGATGCAACGCGGGCCGCGGCAAGCGCGGCCTTGAACCGATCGCGCAACAACTCGCGATTGGGCACTTGGGTCAGTTGGTCGTACTGCGCCATGTGCTGGAGCCGGGCGTGCAGTTGCTGGCGCTCGATGGCCAGGGTGATCTGGGCGCAGACGTATTGCAGCAGTTCCTTGTCCTGCTCCGTATAGCGCTCGCTGTCCGGGGCGCTCTTGACGATCAACGCGCCGATCGTGCTGCTCTGGGAATTGAGCGGCACGCCCAGCCAGCAAGGCGCATCGGGTTTCGCCACGAGATCGCAGAACTCCACGGGCGACGCGCTGCAACCGGGCGTGAGCAGGATCGGCTGTCCACTGCGTATCACTTCGGCACATAAGCGCCCGACCGCCGTGCCCGGTAGCTCTGGCTGTCGCTCCCGATCGTCGACGTGATAGGCAAAGTTGAGTTGCTCGCACTGCTCGTCATACAGCGCCACCGAGAAATTCAGCGCCGGCAGCCATTCGCCAATAATGAAGTGAATACGCTTGAACAACGCCAGCAGATCGGCGGCGGCGTGGGCCGCCTCGGAAATGGCATATAACGCAGCCTGCCGGGACTCCGCCTGCTTGCGCTCGGTGATGTCGCGGGCCACGGCGATGCGCAGTTGGTCAGCCTCGGACCAGCGCGCCGACCACAGGATATGCACCACCCCACCGTCCTTGCGCAGGTAGCGATTCTCAAAATTGAGCTTGGGCTCGCCCTCCATGACCTCTCGCGCGGCATCCAGGGTTCGCTGACGGTCGGCGGGGTGCACCAGGTCGATCATCGCCCGGCCAATCAGCTCTTGGGGGGTGTAGCCGAGAATACGCTCGCAGGCGGCGCTGACGAACACGAAGCGCCCCTGGGCATCGACAGCGCATACAGCGTCGAGCAGCAGATCGAGGTAACTGGCCAACGGCGTGGAATATCGAGTGTCCATGGCGCGCAAGCCGTCCGGATAATGAGGCAATGGGCGAACCGGGGCATCACCCGTTCACGACGCCAATAGGGCATGCGAAGCCGACGTACACCCCACGGTAGTGATGAGGATAGCGCAGGGTGTCGACAGATGGTTACCCAGACGCCTGAAGATAGCAAACGCCCCAGGCACGGGGATCAGGGCGCAGCTCCGACATGGCAGACGGATTTCCCGTCCAAGCCCCTGGGCAGGGTCCTACGCAGAAGTCTCCAGTAACACTCAAACACACCGGAATCGGCCGATTCAAAGCCCCGCCGATCAGACTGTAAAGTCTGGAAACACAAGCCCCCACGGACAGCAACGCTCAACCAAGGAATGTACTCACGCCATGAATCAGATTGCCCAGCCCACTCAGCACTTCAATAACTATCGCAAAATCATTTCCCTGGCCGACCAGGATTGGCAGAACGCCGAAAGCGGCAGAATTGCTGGATTGAATGTCGAGGTCCAGTCGCCCAACGTCCTCGTCGACCAATATGGTCGTACCTTGCATCACTTCTGCACCACGTCGTACCTGGGCCTGGATTATCACCCCGCCTTGCTGGACGGCGCCATGATGACCCTATGGGAAACCGGGACCCTGCGTGTCGCCAACTCGAAGAACCGCAGCCGGCTGGCAATCCTGGACCAATACGAAACCCAGCTGTCGGAACTGTTCGGTGCCAGTTGCCTCAGTGCGCTGTCATGCAGCGCGGCGAGCGCGGGGATCCTGCCACTGTTGGCCAGTGGCGCGCTAACCGGCAACCGTCCGCCGCTGATGGTGTTCGACAAGCAGGCCCACTACTCAATGAACCATCTCAAGGCCGCGTGCGCCGATGAAACCGAGGTCATTACCTGCCCGCATAACGACATGGATTTTCTCGAGGACGCGTGCAAACGCCGGGGTAACGTGGCCTACGTGACTGACGGCGCCTACAGCATGGGTGGCATGGCGGACCTGGACAGCCTGCTGTATCTCAAGCAGCGTTATGGCCTGTTTCTTTATCTGGACGATTCCCACGCCCTGTCAACCGTCGGGACTGGCGGCATGGGCCTGGTGCGCTCGCGGATCCACGCGGTGGATGAGCGAATCCTGATCGTTGCCTCGCTGGCCAAGTCATTCGGGGCCAGCGGTGGGCTGGCCATGTTCGGCAACGAACGGCACAAGACGCTCGTACAACGCTACGGCGGCCCGACCAATTGGTCGCAGAGCCTCAACTCGGCGGCTATTGGCGCAGGCATGGCCTCGATCCGCTTGCATCGCAGCCAAGAATTCCATGCCCTGCAAGAGCGCTTGCAGGCTAATATCCGCTTCTTCGACAGCCTCATCCGCACCGAACAGTATGCAAGCCCCATGGCGATCCGGCTGGTGCGCTGCGGTGAGGCAGCCCTGGCCACCCGGCTGGCGGTCGAGCTGGCCGACCTGGGGTATTTCACTTCAGCGGTATTTTTCCCGGTGGTCCCCCAAGACAAGGCCGCGATCCGCATCACCCTGCGGGCCGACATGGAGCCGGAGGTGATTCGTTCCTTCTGCGAACGGCTCACCGATCTTTTGGCAGCCAACGGACGTGACATCTGTTCTTGAAACGAGCCCTTGATGAAAAACCGTACAACGCTGATCGTCACTTGCACCACGGTCTTCCTGGCACAGCTGGGCATGAGCATTTACCTACCGGCCCTGCCGGACATTGCCCAGGCCCTGGGCGCGGATGCGTCCCGAGTGTCGTGGGGCTTGTCGGTGTACCTGATCGGCATGGCCCTGCCGATGCTGATGTGGGGCAGCCTGAGCCAGCGCATCGGGCGCAAGCCTGTGCTGTTGGCGGCATTGACGCTGTACGGTTTGGGGAACCTGGCGTTGCCGCTGGGCACGACGATCGAAACGTTCCTGGCGTTCAGGTTGATCCAGGGCATCGGCGCCAGCGGCATTTCGGTGATGGCACGGGTGTTGATCCGTGACAGCTTCAGCGGCGACCTGCTGGCCAAGGCCTTGTCCTGGATATCGATTGCCTTTGTGGTTGCCCTCGGCATCGGCCAATACCTCGGCTCGCTGATCCAGGCTGTGTTTGGGTGGGAAGCGATTTTTCTCGGCTTGGGCGCGGTCAGCCTGGTCATGGCCGCCGCCGTGTCAACGGCAACATTCCCGGTGCTTGCCGAAGGTAGCAACGGACAATCAGCGTGGCGGATCTATGGACGGATACTCCAGCATCGCGGTTTTCTATTACCAGCTTTGGCGGGCGGCTTGGGCTACGGCGTCATCATCGCCTTCAATACCGCCGCGCCGCTGATTCTGCAGGAGAGCTTCCACTGGTCGCCCATCGAGTACGGGCTGCTGGGCTGGCCGATCAGCGCGGCGTATCTGCTGGGCGCGCTCGCGGTGAACGCTTTTGTGCTGCGCACGGGCCAGCGGCGGCTGATGGGCTGGGGCATCGCCTTGGTAGTGGGCGGCAGCGCGACCATGCTGGCAGGAAGCGTTTCACTGAGCAGCGTCGCGCTTGTGTTCTGGTTGCCGTACTGCTTCGCGGTGTTTGGCCAGTCGCTGAACTATCCAATCAGCCTGTCGCTGGCAAACGAAGGCTCGCCGATCGCCGGCGCTTACGCCATGGCATTGAGCGGGTTCCTGCACCAGCTGATGGCTTCGGTGATCGGTGCCATGGCCAGCCTGTTGTTGAGTCAACAGGCCTGGCCACTGGCGGTGCTGTGCACGTTGTTAGCGGTGGCGGCGATGCTGTGCGCAAGGTTCACGCCGCCCCGGGTCGCTTAGAAAGCGCTGCGGAAAATTTCCTCGATTTGCCGCTGGTCCGCCGCCCGCGGGTTGGTCAGGCCGCATGCGTCCTTCAGGGCATTGGCAGCCAGCACCGGCACGTCATTGAGGCGCATGCCCAACTCCCGCAAGCCTGCTGGAATATCCACGTCCACGGCCAGGCTGCGAATCGCCGCGATGGCGGCCTGCGCACCTTCTTCAGGGCTGAACCCGCGAATATCGGCGCCCATGGCATGGGCTACGTCCGTCAGCCGGACGGCACATACCATGGCATTGAAACTCTGCACATGGGGCAGCAATACGGCGTTGCATACACCATGGGGCAAGTCATAGAAGCCGCCCAACTGGTGCGCCATCGCATGCACAAAACCCAGCGAAGCATTATTGAATGCCATCCCCGCGAGAAACTGTGCGTAAGCCATATTCTCCCGCGCTGGCAAATCGTTGCCGTCACGCACGGCCAGACGCAGGTTGTTGCTGATCAATGTAATCGCCTTAAGGGCACAGGCGTCGGTGATGGGCGTGGCGGCCGTGGAGACATAAGCCTCGATCGCGTGAGTCAACGCATCCATGCCGGTGGCGGCGGTCAAGCCCTTGGGCATCGCCACCATCAGGGCCGGGTCATTGACCGACATCAGCGGCGTTACGTTACGGTCGACGATGGCCATTTTCACGTGGCGCGTCTCGTCGGTGATGATGCAGAAACGGGTCATTTCACTGGCGGTGCCCGCCGTGGTGTTGATGGCAATCAAGGGCAGCTGCGGCTTGCTGGAACGATCGACGCCTTCGTAGTCGCGGATCTGTCCACCGTTGGTCGCGCACAGCGCGATGCCCTTGGCGCAGTCATGGGGGGAGCCGCCGCCCAGCGACACGATGAAATCGCATCGGCTTTCTTTCAGCAAACCGAGCCCGAGTTCGACGTTGGCAATGCTCGGGTTGGGCTTGGCACCGTCGTAGATCACCGCGTCGACGTCCTGGATCGCCAGCAACTCGGCCACTTTGGTGGCAACACCGGCCTTCGCCAACCCAACGTCGGTGACGATGAGCGCCTTGCGAAAACCGTAGTTGCGGATGGCGGTCATCGCCTCGTCGAGGCAACCCAGGCCCATGATGTTCACGGCTGGAATGAAAAAAGTGCTGCTCATGGGGACACGCTCCTGAAAGAGGCCGAATCGGCAGGGGCGTACAGGATTGACCGACTGGTCACGACGTATCTTGATCTGGCTCAAGACTGGGTCGTGATAAAGTCACGCCCTGCCTTTGCCACGTTTTGAGATGACTTTCGCGATGACCGATTTCCAGGAATACGACGCCCGGCTCGAAGAGTGGGAGACCTTGCGCGCCGACACCACCTTCAGCGGCCTGTTGGTAGGCAATGGCGCCAGCCGCGCCGTGTGGGACGATTTCGGCTACGACTCATTGTTCGAGAACGCCCGTACCGTCGAGGAAAAACCCTTGAGTGCGTCGGAACTGAGCGTGTTCGACGCACTGCAGACGCGAAGTTTCGAACAGGTGCTGGGGGCATTGAAAACCACCAGCCGGGTCAACAAGGCCCTGGCCGTCAGCTCCGCCGCGCCGCGCAATCGTTATTACGCGATCAAGGAAGCGCTGATCAACACCGTACACGCCGTGCATATTCCTTGGCGGCTGGTACAACCCTCGACCCTGGCAAGCCTGAACCAAGAATTGGGGCGCTACCGCACGGTGTTCACCACCAACTACGATTTGCTGAGCTATTGGGCGCTACAGCACGCGCCCGAGACGTTCACCGATCTGTTCCTGGGCGCCGATCACAGCTTCGACTTGAGCCAGACCCACCTCGACAAACCTCGCCTCTTGTACCTGCACGGCGGCCTGCACCTGGTGCGCAACCAGGACGGGACGGCACGCAAGCTCACGTCCACCGAAGGCACGCTGCTGGGCAGTTTCGCCATCAACAACACCATCAAGACCCTTGACGATGTACCGTTGCTGGTCAGCGAAGGCCCGAGCCAGGACAAGCTCAAGACCATCCGCAGCAGCGACTATCTGTCGTTCTGCTACGACCAACTGCTGCACCATCACGACAACCTTTGCCTGTTCGGCCACGCCCTCGGCGAGCAGGACAACCACATCGTCCACGCCTTGCGCCAGGCAGCGCCGAAGACCGTTGCCCTCTCGATCTACCCGCGCAGCCAGGCGTTCATCCAGCACCAGAAACGGCATTACGCCAAGCTATTCCAAGGGCTGGACACGCAGCTGCGCTTTTTCGATGCCAAGAGTCATCCGCTGGGCGATCCGAAGTTGACGGTGCCGGTGGAGGTCTAGCCTCTCGATGGCGCCTACAAGGTAATCGCCGTACCGAGCAACGTCAGGAACCCCGCCAGCCAATTCGGGTGCGCCGGCCAGGCCGGTGCCGTGGCCAGGTTGCCCTGGACGTGGCCTTCGGTCACCGGGATGTCGATGAACGTCCCGCCAGCCAAGCGCACTTCCGGGGCACAGGCCGGATAGGCGCTGCACTCGCGCCCTTCCAGGATGCCCGCCGCCGCCAGCAACTGCGCACCGTGGCACACCGCCGCGATCGGCTTTCCCGCCATGTCGAAATCGCGCACCAGTTGCAGGACTTTTTCGTTCAGTCGCAAGTATTCCGGCGCTCGACCGCCTGGCACCAGCAACGCATCGTAGTCGGTCGCCTCGACGCCGGCGAAGTCATGGTTGAGGGCGAACAGATGTCCTGGTTTTTCGCTGTAGGTCTGGTCGCCCTCGAAGTCATGAATCGCCGTGCGGACAGTCTGCCCAGACGTCTTGTCCGGGCAGACGGCATGGACGGTGTGGCCGACCATCTGCAAGGCCTGGAACGGCACCATGACTTCGTAATCTTCGACGTAATCGCCGACCAGCATGAGGATTTTCTTGGCGGCCATGGAATGGGCTCCTTTGGAATGCGTGGAGGAATGAACGCATTAAAGGTAGTCCGCTGTAACAGAACGGGGGCAAATCCTCGCCGCGAGCTGACGGGCTGCATCGTAGCGCGCTGACGGTGAACATTTGTGGGAGCGAGCCCGCTCGCGAATCAGGCGGCGCGGGTTGTCAGGCGCACCGCGTTTCCGTGCTTCGCGAGCGGTCTCGCTCCCACAGGGTTCCGGTCGGTGTTGTCAGGCAAGGTACCCATCTGCCCGCAGCAGCGTTTCGAGGCAGTGCTCGGTGATGTGGTAGAAGGCCTTGAGTTCTTCGATCTTGGCGAGCAGTTCGGCCGGCTGCACCGGTTCGGCGCGCTTGACGGCCAGGATCATCTTGTTTTTGTTGGTGTGGTCCAGGGAAATGAACTCGAACACCTTGGTCTCGTAGCCACACGCTTCGAGAAACAGGGCCCGCAGGCTGTCGGTGACCATTTCCGCCTGTTGGCCCAGATGGAGGCCGTATTGCAACATCGGCTTGAGCAGCGCCGGGCTCTGGATTTGCAGGCGGATCTGCTTGTGGCAGCACGGCGAGCACATGATGATCGAGGCGCCCGAGCGGATGCCCATGTGGATGGCATAGTCGGTAGCAATGTCGCAGGCGTGCAAGGCGATCATCACATCCACCGCGCTCGGCGCCACGCTGCGCACGTCGCCATGCTGGAAGCTCAGGCCCGGGTGCTCGAGCCGGGCGGCGGCTTCGTTGCACAGCTTGACCATATCCTCGCGCAGCTCGACACCGGTGACCACGCCTTCGGCCTGCAAGGTGTTGCGCAGGTAATCATGGATGGCGAAGGTCAGGTAGCCCTTGCCCGAGCCGAAATCCGAGACTCGCACCGGTTTGTCCAAGGCCAATGGCGAAGACGTGAGGGCGTGGCTGAAGACCTCGATGAACTTGTTGATCTGCTTCCACTTGCGCGACATCGCCGGGATCAGCTCATGTTTGTGGTTGGTCACGCCCAGGTCGGCCAAAAAGGGCCGGCCCAGGTCGAGGAAGCGGTTCTTCTCACGGTTGTGCCCGGCGGACGGCACCTCCCGCAGTTGCTGGGGCTTGCTCTTGAACAGCGAGCTCTTGCCCTTCTTGCTGTATTCCAGCTGCGCCTCGTCGGTGACCGCCAGCAAATGCGCGTTCTTGAACGAAGCCGGCAACAGCGCGGCGACGGTCTCCACGCCTTCGGCCAGCGAAAAATTCTTGGTGATGTCTCGCGTCTTGTAGCGGTAGACGAAGGACAAGCACGGCTGATCCTTGACCGTCAGTTGCTTGATGATCAACCGCTGCAGATCAGGTTCGTCACCGGCGTACTTGGCCAGCACCAGCTTGATGAACGCGTTTTGATCGAGGCTGGTTTGCAGCAGTTCGATGAACTGAGCGTGGTGATCCGGCGCAGGACGGGCGGGAGTTGCGGTAGCGGACATGGAAAAGCGGCCTCGGTGCGGGCGGATCGGGAATGGCGGGTATTTTAGGGGGGATCCGATGCCGGGGCACGGGGAAATTTCCTGTAGCGAGCGGATTTATCCCCGTTGGGCTGCGCAACAGACCCGAATCAGACGACAGGTCTCGACCCATAACCGCTTATCGACTAAAGGGGCTACGCTGCCAGCGGGGATAAATCCCCTCGCCACGACGGTGTCCGGCAGAAAATCACTCAGCCCAACACCACCAACCGATTCGGCAGTTCATTACGCGCATGGGTCACCGGCACGTGTTCCTTGAGCAGTTCGCCGCAAGCCTCGATGCAGGTCACAAAACCTTGCAACGTCTGCCCCTGGCGAACCTGCTGGGTAAACGCAGTGACAATCGCATCCCAATGGCTGTTGTCGAGTCGCTTGGAAATGCCTTCGTCCACCAGGATCTCCACATAGCGCTCGGCCTCGCAGACGAAGATGAGCATGCCGGTGCTGCCGACGGTGTGATGCAGGTTCTGTTCGAGGAATTGCCGGCGCGCCAGGTTGGAAGCCCGCCAGTGGCGTACGGAACGAGGAATCAAGTGGGTCGTGATGGCAGGAATGCGAAACACCAGGCACAACACGATGAAGCTGGCCCACTGCACCCACAGCAGGCTGTGCATAGTCAACCAGCCCGTCAGGTAATGCAGGATGCCAGGAGCCACCAGCGCCAGCAGGCTGGCCCACAACAAAGGGATGTAGGCGTAGTCGTCGGCGCGGGCGGCAAGCACCGTGACCAGCTCGGCGTCGGTGTCGCGCTCGACCCGGGCGATGGCCTCGGCCACTTTGCGCTGTTCGTGTTCAGTCAGTAATGCCATGTGTTAAAAAATCCGCTCATTATTGTTGTCACCAGCCGCCCGACGAACCACCGCCACCGAAACTGCCTCCCCCACCACTGAAGCCGCCGCCCCCGCCGCCACCGAAGCCACCACCGCCGCCTCTGTAACTGCTACCACCGGAACCGCCGCCGCTGGGCAGGATACCGAGCATTTGGCAGACAAATATCGTCAGGATGAAAAGCATCGCCAGGAAGATGAACAACCCTGGGTGGCGCTCGACGAAGTCGCCCTCGTCCTGACCATCCCCGTTGTACGCCGCAGCCGGTTCATCGAGGGGGCTGCCGCCCAATACCACGAGCATCGCCGCCACGCCGTCACTGATGCCCTTGTTGAAATTGCCCGTCTTGAACGCCGGAGTGATCACCTGGTTGATGATCACTGAACTCTGGGCGTCCGTCAGGCGGTCCTCCAGGCCGTAGCCTACTTCGATGCGCAGTCTACGGTCATCGCGCGCCACGATCAGCAGCGCGCCGTTGTTCTTGTCTTTTTGACCGATGCCCCAGTGGCGGCCCAGTTGGTAGCCGAAGTCTTCGATGCTGGCGCCTTGAAGATCGGCCAGCGTGACGACGACCACTTGTTCCCCGGTTGCCTGTTCATGGGCCTTGAGTTGCGCATCGAGTTGCGAGCGCACCGACGGATCGAGCATCTGGGCGGTGTCCACCACCCGGCCGGTCAGCGCCGGGAAGCTCAATTGGGCCTGGGCGGTGGCTGCAAATACCCAGAGCAACAGCACCAGGCCAAACTTCAACACTCGCATCGCAACTCCTGTGTGGGAGTGAGCCCGCTCCCACAGTTTTTTCAGAACTTCACTTCAGGGGCTTTCTCGGCATTCGGGCTGGTGGCCTCGAACGTCTCGCGAATCGGTAAATCGCTGTACAACACGCTGTGCCAAAGGCGTCCCGGGAAGGTGCGGATCTCGGTGTTGTACTTTTGCACCGCGAGGATGAAGTCGCGACGCGCCACGGCGATGCGGTTCTCGGTGCCTTCGAGTTGCGATTGCAGCGCCAGGAAGTTCTGGTTGGCCTTCAGGTCCGGGTAGCGCTCGGACACCACCATCAAGCGGCTCAATGCGCCACTCAACTGATCCTGGGCTTGCTGGAATTGCTTGAGTTTCTCCGGGTTATCCAGCGTGCTGGCATCGACCTGGATCGAAGTGGCCTTGGCCCGGGCTTCGATCACCGCCGTCAGGGTTTCCTGCTCATGCTGGGCATACCCCTTTACGGTTTCCACCAGGTTGGGAATCAGGTCGGCACGGCGCTGATATTGATTTTGCACTTGGCCCCAGGCCGCCTTGGCCTGCTCGTCCAGGGTCGGGATGTTGTTGATACCGCAACCGGCCAATAGCGTGGTGAATAACATCAGCGCCAGCATTTGCAGGCCGCGAGGGTGGTTCAGTCGTGGATTCATCAGGTCGAGCTCTCCCTTGCATTGCATAAAAAAAACACCGCCACCTATCTTGCCGGTGTCTGGGGCATAATCGCCGCCGCACTGGATCGAATCGGGTCTATGGGCTAAAAGATGCGCGGTGCGAAACTAAGTTCATCGGCACAGGTTCGAAAGTGTGCTGCATTGAATTGATCACACCTGAACAACAATAGCCGCTCCTCACATTTAGGCTGACCGGCGTGTCCTGATCAACGCCCTTTAGGCTTGCGAGAAAATTATTCATGAAGAAGCTGTGTTTGCTGGGCCTGTTTGTCACTCTGGCCAGTCAATCCGTATTAGCCGACAACCTGCCAGCCCCCATAGAGAACAAGGACGCCTTCATCAGCAACCTGATGAAGCAGATGACCCTCGAAGAAAAGATCGGCCAGCTGCGCCTGATCAGCATCGGCCCGGAGATGCCCCGGGAGATGATCCGCAAGGAGATCGCCGCAGGCAACATCGGTGGCACATTCAACTCCATCACGCGCGATGAGAACCGTCCGATGCAGGACGCGGCCATGCGCAGCCGGCTGAAGATCCCGATGTTCTTCGCCTATGACGTGATCCATGGCCACCGCACGATTTTCCCGATTCCCCTGGCCCTGGCTTCGAGCTGGGACATGGACGCCATCTACCGCTCAGGCCGCGTCGCAGCCAAGGAAGCGGCGGCCGACAGCCTGGACATCACCTTCGCGCCCATGGTCGACATTTCCCGTGACCCACGCTGGGGCCGGACCTCCGAAGGCTTCGGCGAAGACACTTACCTGGTGTCGCGCATTGCCGGGGTGATGGTCAAGGCGTTCCAGGGCACCGGTGCCAACGCGGCCGACAGCATCATGGCCAGCGTCAAGCATTTCGCCCTGTATGGCGCCGTTGAAGGCGGCCGGGACTACAACACCGTGGACATGAGCCCGGTGAAAATGTACCAGGACTACCTGCCGCCCTATCGCGCCGCCATTGACGCCGGCGCCGGCGGGGTGATGGTCGCGCTCAACTCCATCAACGGCGTACCGGCCACCGCCAACACTTGGCTGATGCACGACCTGTTGCGCAAGGAATGGGGCTTCAAGGGCCTGGCCGTCAGCGACCATGGCGCGATTTTCGAGTTGATCAAGCACGGCGTCGCCCGGGACGGCCGCGAAGCAGCCAAACTGGCGATCAAGGCCGGCATCGACATGAGCATGAACGACTCGCTCTACGGCAAGGAACTGCCGGGGCTGCTCAAGGCCGGCGAGATCGAACAGAGCGACATCGACAATGCGGTGCGTGAAGTGCTGGCCGCCAAGTACGACATGGGCCTGTTCAAGGATCCGTACCTGCGAATCGGCAAGGCCGAGGATGACCCGGCCGACGTCTACGCCGACAGTCGCATGCACCGCGCCGATGCTCGCGACGTAGCGCGCCGCAGCCTGGTCCTGCTGGAAAACCGCAACCAGACCCTGCCGTTGAAGAAAACCGCGAAGATCGCCCTGGTCGGCCCGCTGGCCAAGGCGCCGATCGATATGATGGGCAGTTGGGCCGCCGCCGGGCGTCCGGCGCTGTCGGTCACCGTGTACGACGGCATGGCCCGCGCATTGGGCGACGAGTCGAAGCTGATCTACGCCCGTGGGGCCAATATCACCGGCGACAAGAAGGTCCTCGACTACTTGAACTTCCTCAACTTCGACGCCCCTGAAGTCGTGGACGACCCGCGTCCGGCCCAGGTATTGATCGATGAAGCAGTGAAAGCCGCCAAGGAAGCAGACGTGGTCGTGGCCGCCGTGGGCGAGTCCCGTGGCATGTCCCATGAATCGTCAAGCCGCACAGAGCTGAACATCCCCGCCAGCCAGCGCGAGCTGATCAAGGCCCTGAAGGCCACTGGCAAGCCGTTGGTGCTGGTATTGATGAACGGCCGTCCATTGTCGTTGCTGGAAGAAAAGCAGCAGGCCGATGCGATTCTGGAAACCTGGTTCAGCGGCACCGAAGGCGGCAACGCCATCGCGGACGTGCTGTTCGGCGACTACAACCCATCGGGCAAGCTGCCGATCACCTTCCCTCGCTCGGTTGGCCAGATTCCTACCTACTACAACCATCTGAGCATCGGTCGGCCGTTCACGCCGGGCAAACCAGGCAACTACACCTCCCAATACTTCGACGACACCACCGGCCCGCTCTACCCGTTCGGCTACGGCCTGAGCTACACGACGTTCAGCCTGTCGGACATGGCCCTGTCGTCCACCACACTGAACAAGACCGGCAAGCTTGATGCCAGCATCACCTTGGAAAACACCGGCGAGCGCGACGGCGAAACCGTGGTGCAGCTGTACATCCAGGACGTCACCGGCTCGATCATCCGCCCGGTGAAAGAGCTGAAGAACTTCCGCAAGGTGATGCTCAAGGCCGGCGAGAAGAAGGTCATTCACTTCACTATTACCGAAGACGACCTGAAGTTCTTCAACGCCCAGCTCAAGTACGCCGCGGAACCGGGCAAGTTCAATGTGCAGATCGGCCTGGATTCCCAGGATGTGAAGCAGCAGAGTTTCGAGTTGCTCTGATTCAGCAATACCGCAATACCCCGTGGGAGCGGGCTTGCTCGCTCCTCACTTGGTCTTGCGGTGGACGCTCAGCCTCGCCGATCCAACAGGTTCACCACCACCCGATCCACCAGCCCCCATAACCGCTGCTTGAACCGCTTCCACAGCGGCCGACGCTGCCAAGTGTCGAGGCTCACTTGCAGGCTCTGCTCAAAATCCCGCTCGAAACTGGCGGCCACGGCGCTGCTGAGCCTGGAGTCGAGGGCTTCGAGGTTGGCTTCGAGGTTGAACCGCAGGTTCCAGTGATCGAAATTGCACGAGCCGATACTGACCCAATCGTCCACCAGCACCATTTTCAAGTGCAGGAAGCAAGGCTGGTATTCATAGATTTTGACCCCGGCCTTGAGCAAGCGAGGGTAGTAGCGATGGCCTGCATATCGCACCGACGGATGATCGGTGCGCGGACCGGTCAGCAACAGCCGCACATCGATGCCCCGCGCCGCGGCCTTGCGCAGCGAGCGGCGCACGTTCCAGGTCGGCAGGAAATAGGGCGTGGCCATCCAGATGCGTTTCTGGCCACTGTTCAATGCCCGTGACAGCGATTGCAGGATGTCGCGATGCTGGCGGGCGTCGGCATACGCCACCCGGCCCATGCCTTCGCCCACCGGCGGAACGCGGGGCAGACGCGGCAAGCCGAAATTGGACGCCGGCTTCCAGGCCCGCCGATGACGGTTGGCAAGCCACTGGCGATCGAACAGCAACTGCCAGTCGAGCACCAGCGGGCCGACGATTTCCACCATCACTTCATGCCAGTCGCTGCGGTCGTCCAAAGGGTTCCAGAACTCGTCGGTGACCCCGGTGCCGCCCACCACCGCCAGGCGTTGATCGACCAGCAGCAGCTTGCGGTGATCGCGGTAGAGATTGCGTACCCAGCGGCGCCAACTCAGGCGGTTATAAAAGCGCAGCTCGACGCCCGCCTGGATCAGGCGATTGCGCAGGCCCAGGGTAAACGCCAGGCTGCCATAGTCATCGAACAGGCAGCGCACGCGAACACCGCGCTCGGCGGCCTGGACAAGGGCCTGGACCATCGCCTCGGCGCAGGCACCCGCTTCCACCAGGTACAACTCCAGTTCGACCTGCTCCTGGGCGCGGGCGATCTCCACCAGCATGCGCGGGAAAAACTGCGGGCCGTCGATCAACAGTTCGAAGCGATTGCCTTCACGCCAGGGAAAGACCGGGCCGCTCATGTCAGCGCGCCGTGAAAATCAGCACCGCATTCACCGGCACCGACAGGCTGATGGTCGACAATCCGGCCAGGTTGCGCAGCTTTTCCAGGCCCGGCGCCAGATCGAAATCCGCCGCGTTGAGCACCACCGGCTCCAGGGTGACCACTTGGAAACGGCGCTCATCCAGGCGAGTCGCCAGCAGCTGCACATTGTATTCGTGCTGCTTGCCGTGCAGGTCCACTGTCACCGGCAGGCGCAACTCCAGTTGCGCGCCGTTGGCCAGGTCCTGGATGGGTATCAAGTCGAGCTGCGCAGTAATGGTGGCTTCTGCAAACCGCTTGATCTCGAACAGCTCGGCGCGCATGCGCTCGTCCCGCAGGGGAATGCCGCTGTTGATGGATTCGAGTTCGACCTCCAGCCGTGCCAGGCCCTTGGGCTGGACTTGGCCGTGAAGCACCAGGAACCGCTGGACCTCGGAGACATTGCCGTTTTTGCTGCTGATGAAGGAGAGCCGCGAGGATTCACCGTCCAGGTACCAGTCGGCCTGGGCCGGCAGCGCGGCGCAGGCCAGGAGCATGGTGGTGACAACGTGGGAGAAAGACCGCTTGAACATACAGACTCGGGGGTAGATAAACCTGTGGCGAACCTTAACCGGGCCGAGGGCGCTTGCAAACTGTCTTTGTAACCACAACGGCAGCCGGCAAACCTCAGGGTTCCAACCGACACCCCTGCCGCGCCCCCATCCACCGCGCACTGTGGCTACGCCCCAAGCCGTTGACGGTGATGCGTTTTGCTTCGACGGTCTCGAGGAAATCGCTGATCGGCACCGACTGCTTCACATAACCGCGGCAATAATCGGCCGGTTGCAGCATGACATAGCGACACGAACAGTATTGCTTAGCGGTATAGGCGCTGATGATGTCGGGAAACGCGCGCAACGCCACCCGCTCCAGCCAGACCCAACCGAACAGGCCGATGAGCAACAACGACATCATGGCCAGCAACACTTTGCGCGTCATGGCTGCACCGTCCCGGCGAAGGCCGCCATGGCACGCTTGAGCAGTTCGTCGTGGCGGTAGCTGCCGTCGCGGTCATCGCCGTAGCGCACGATCACCAGCCTCGCGCTGGGGATGACATACAGCGCCTGGCCCCAATGGCCCAGGGCGGCGAACGTATCCGGCGGCGCGTCGGGCCATGGGCGGATCGTCGGATCGGCGCCGCGATTGAGCCACCAGTGCCCGCCAGGCACGGCTTCGTCCTGGCCGGCCCGGAACCTGGCGAAAGGCTCGCGGTTGAATGTCACCCAATCCTTGGGAATCAATTGCCGATCGCCCCAACGGCCATCGCGTTGCATCAACAGGCCGACACGTGCCAGGTCCCGCGCGGTGAGGTAGGCGTAAGAAGAACCGACGAACGTGCCACTGGCGTCGGTTTCCCAGGTCGCATGATGGATGCCCAGCGGTTCGAAAAGGGCCGTCCAAGGGTAATCGGCATACTGCGCCGGGCCGACGATATTCTTCAGCGCTGCCGCCAGCAGATTGGTGTCGCCGCTCGAATAACGGAACACCTGCCCGGGCGGGCTGAAGCTGTCATGCCCGGCGGTGAACGCGGCCATGTCGTGGCGTCCGCGGGTGTAGAGCATCGCCACGACCGAGGAATTGAGCGGCGCGTATTCGTAGTCTTCCTGCCAGTCCAGGCCAGACGCCCAATGAAACAGATCGGCCAGGGTCATGTCCGGGTGTCGCTTCAACGGCGGGTAGTACTGGGCTGCCGGATCATCCAGGGCAAAGCGTTTTTCACCGTAGGCCACGCCGAACACCGTCGCCAGCAGGCTTTTGCTGATGGACCAGGTCAGGTGCGGAGTCTGCGCGTCAGTCGGACCGGCGTAGCGTTCGTAGACCAATCGACCGTCCTGGATAACGAGCAACGCGTCGGTGCGAATGCCTTGGCGGGTGGCATCATCCCTGGGCGCAAAAGCGTATTGCTCCAAGGCTTCGATGGACGGCCCGCTCGGGGCCTGGCCGGTCGGCCATTGTTCTCCTGGCCAGTCTTCGGCGCGGGCCGTCAGGGTCAGCAGCAAGAGCGTGAACAACAACCAGCCTTTGGACATGCACGGGGCTCGCAGAGGTGAACCTGCTGAGCCTAGCCAGGGTTGATGACAGTTTGAGGTTCTGGGTGTTGCCCCGGTGGGCGCGACGCTCGACCGGCTATCCCAACGCCTTGGCCAACCGCTTGGCCCGCGCCCCCGCCGCAATATCCATCACCCCTTTGTCCCGCACCCACATCTCGCGCCACGTTTGCGGCCCGGCGGCCAAGGCATCATCCAGTTCAGCCTCAAGCCCCTTGAACTGGACGAACAACCCACCCAGCAGCACATGCCCAGCGGCTCTGGATGGATGATGACGGCTCACCTCGGCGCAGCCCGCCAGCAGCGCCAGCAGACGCAATTGCAAGGCCTGGGGCCAATTGCATTCCTGGCCCACGCCATATAACCAGGCAGTCATGGCGCTGAGTACGTAAAGGTCTTCCAGTGTGCGGAACGGCTTGACGTACACATCCCAGCCATCGCCCGGCAGCAATTCGCACAATGCGCCATCCAGCAATACCCGGCCATGGCTGATGTCCGGCATCAAGGGAATGGCGGGGAGTTTTTCCAACGTCACGCCAGGTTCGCCGGGATAGACCACAGCCATGTTCAGTCGCGGTGCCTCGTCGGCAGCCTCGCTTCGCGCCGCGATCAACAGCCATTCGGCCGCATCGCCAGCGGTGACGAAATCCTTGCGCCCGCTCACTCGCAAGTCGGTCAGCCGGGTCTTCATATCGGCCGGGCGCAAGCTGCGCTGTTCGGTGGCACACAACGCACCGAGGCTTTGGGGCGCACTCGGCCAAAGCGCTCGCAACGCCGCTTGATAGCCCACCAGGAACGCCAGCCCCGGCGTGGCCATCGACCGCGCTCCGAGCACGGCCAACTCGAATGGCGTGACCGACCCCAGGCGCTGCATCAATGTGGCATGACCTTCCGCCAGATCCGCACAGGCAGGCAGCCGCTCGCTGCGTTCGATCAGGGTTTGCCAAGGCATCGGGGCCTCCTTCGCAGGCTGTCATATAAGCATCACCAAAGCTTCATGGCGATGACACCGGGGCTACATAGCCTGACTTTGCACAACATGGCTGCATAAAGAAAGTCGATTGGCTCAACCCAAGACGGGAGCACATCCCGCACGGAGATTCGCTATGACTCAGATCGCCCGCATCAGCGACACCGGCAATGAACGCCGCCTGCAAGCCGAACGCCTGATCGGCGCCCAGGCCTTGCAAGAAGCACAGGCCCTGCGCTTCAACGTCTTCAGCGGCGAGTTCAACGCCAAGCTCAAGGGCGCGGAGATGGGTCTGGACATGGATGACTATGATGTTCACTGCGCCCACATCGGCGTACGTGACTTGAACACCGGCCGCCTCGTGGCAACCACTCGCCTGCTCGATCACCAGGCCGCC
Source organism: Pseudomonas frederiksbergensis (assembly GCF_000802155.2). Lineage (GTDB taxonomy): Bacteria > Pseudomonadota > Gammaproteobacteria > Pseudomonadales > Pseudomonadaceae > Aquipseudomonas > Aquipseudomonas frederiksbergensis_A. The sequence continues at coordinate 14,444 of NZ_JQGJ02000014.1, read as the reverse complement.
AGCAGCCTGGGCCGGTTCTACAGCGAAGAAGAATTCAGCCTCAATGGCCTGGTCCATCTCCAGGGCCCGATCCTGGAAATCGGCCGCACCTGCGTCGACCCGGCCTACCGCAACGGCGGCACCATCGCGGTGCTCTGGGGCGAGCTGGCCGAGGTCCTGAACGAAGGCGGCTACAGCTACTTGATGGGTTGCGCGAGCATTCCGATGCAGGACGGCGGCATTCAGGCCCAGGCCATCATGCAGCGCCTGCGCGAGCGCTACCTGTGCACCGAACACCTGCAAGCCGTGCCGAAAAAGCCATTGCCGACCCTGGACGTACCGTCCAACGTCATCGCCGAAATGCCCCCGCTGCTCAAGGCCTACATGCGCCTGGGCGCGAAAATCTGCGGCGAACCTTGCTGGGATGAAGATTTCCAGGTGGCCGACGTGTTTATCCTGCTCAAGCGCGACGAACTCTGCCCGCGTTACGCCCGTCACTTCAAGGCGGCGGTCTGATGAGCCGGTTGCGGGTGTACGCGCGAATCGCGCGAGTGTTGCTGGTCGTTACCCTGGGCCTGGCCATGGCCAGTGTGTTCGGGTTGCTGGAACGCCTGGGACTCGCTCATTCGATGGTGCGCCGCCAGCGCTGGTCGCGTTTTTTCATGGCGCGGCTGACCAACGCCCTGCCCTTTCGCGTCACCGTCCACGGACAACTGCCGAAACAGCCGATGCTGTGGGTCAGCAATCACGTGTCCTGGACCGATATCCCGCTGCTGGGCATGCTCACGCCTCTGTCGTTCCTGTCCAAGGCCGAAGTGCGCACCTGGCCGGTGGCCGGATGGTTGGCGGCCAAGGCCGGCAGCCTGTTCATCCGTCGTGGCTCGGGCGACAGCCAGTTGATCCGCAAGCAGATGAGCCGTCATCTGGAGCAGGCCCATCCGCTGCTCATGTTCCCCGAAGGCACCACCACCGACGGCCGCACGCTGCGCACCTTCCACGGTCGCCTGTTATCGGCGGCCATCGATGCCGATGTGGCCCTGCAGCCGGTGGCCATCCGTTACCTGCGCAAGGGCGGACCCGATCTGCTGGCACCGTTCATTGGCGATGACGATCTGCTGTCGCACTTGATGCGACTGTTCGCCAATGACCTTGGCGATGTGGAAATCCATCTGCTGGAGCCGATTGCCTGTCACGGACAGGAGCGTGCGGCCCTGGCTTTCCAGGCACAGCAGGCGGTGCACAGAGCGCTGTTCGGCGAGATGCCCGAGAAGCAGCCAGTACCGGTGCGGCCGGCGGCGATTGCGGCCTGATCCATATCCGCATGGGCTCCCTTTAGGGAGCGAGCTTGCTCGCTTCCACAATCAATTCTGCGGCGTGGCTTGGTTTCGCGCAAAATCCTGCAGTTGCGGATAGAACAGCCGAAAGTCCTCGCTCAACGGCTCATAGAGCCGGACCAGCTCCCCCTTCGCCCCCGCCAGCTCCTCCGGCCGCGACAGGCGCCGCGAAATGCCGCGTAGCACCTGCTCGATCACCTCGAATTCCCGATAAGACCCCAGCCAGTCATCCGCGGCCATATAAGGTGCGATCTGCGCCAGGCGCCCGGGCAACTGCGGTTCGGTGGCGAGGACCTGGTAGACCCGGGAGGTGAAATCCATCAGCGGCCCTTCGCCGTACAACGTCCAGTCCCGCGCCAGGCAATGGTCGAAAAACACATCCAGCACGATCCCGGCATAACGCCGCCGCACCGTGGAAAAGCGCGACAAGGCGATGTCCACCAGCGGATGGCGATCGGTGTACATGTCGATGCGTCGATGCAGGGCAATCGCCGCTTCGATCTGCGGGTCGTACCGCCCTTGCAGCGGCCCCTTGACGAAATCGCCGTAAAGACTGCCGAGCAGTTGTTCCCGGCCAGGGCCGCCGAGGTGCAGGTGCGCGAGATAGTTCATGACGGGCAGCTTAGCACTGCCACGCCTATATCGTTATAACCCGATATAGCGATTTGTGCGGCCTTCAGATCAAATACATATTGGTATATCGCGAAGCAACGATTTAAGGTTCGCCTCATCGCGATATAGCGTTATTCATGTGAGCTGCCCCATGCCCCTCGACCTCGACGAAATAATAAAAGCCCTGGCACACCCAGTCCGGCGAGACATCCTCAACTGGCTGAAGGACCCCAAGGTCCAGTTTCCCGAACAGTTGCACAATCACGAATTCGGTATTTGCGCCGGCCAGATCGACCAGCGCTGCGGCCTGTCGCAGTCCACGGTCTCCGCGCATCTGGCGGTGTTGCAACGGGCGGGGTTAATCACCAGCCAGAAGGTCGGTCAATGGCACTTCTTCAAACGCAACGAGGACGTGATCCAACAGTTCCTCCAGCAAATGAGCCAAGAGCTCTGACCCGACAAGGATTCAACATGCCCCTTTCCCTCTTCATCCTGGCGCTGAGCGCCTTTGCCATCGGCACGACAGAATTCGTCATCATGGGCCTGCTGCCCGACGTGGCGGCGGACCTCGGCGTATCGATTCCTGGCGCCGGCTGGTTGGTGACCGGCTACGCCCTGGGCGTGGCGATCGGTGCGCCGTTCATGGCCCTGGCGACCGCGCGACTGCCGCGCAAGGCTGCATTGGTGGCGTTGATGGGGATCTTCATCGTCGGCAACCTGCTCTGCGCCGTTGCCAGCGACTACAACGTGCTGATGTTCGCCCGAGTCGTCACCGCCCTCTGCCACGGTGCGTTCTTCGGCATCGGTTCGGTGGTGGCCGCCGGCCTGGTGGCGCCCAACAAGCGTGCCTCGGCCGTGGCCCTGATGTTCACCGGCCTGACCCTGGCCAACGTGCTTGGCGTACCGCTGGGCACCGCACTGGGCCAGCAAGCTGGCTGGCGTTCCACCTTCTGGGCCGTGACGATCATCGGGGTGATTGCCTTGATCGGCCTGATCCGCTTTTTGCCGGCCAAGCGCGACGAGGAAAAACTCGACATGCGTTCCGAGTTGGTGGCGCTCAAGGGCGCTGGCTTGTGGCTGTCGCTGAGCATGACCGCGCTGTTCTCCGCCTCGGTATTCACCCTGTTCACCTACGTCGCCCCGCTGCTGGGCGAAGTGACCGGAGTATCGCCCCGTGGCGTGACCTGGACCCTGGTGCTGATCGGCCTCGGCCTGACCCTGGGCAACATCATTGGCGGCAAGCTCGCGGACAAGAGCCTGGCGAACACGCTGATGGGCGTCTTCCTGACCATGGCCGTGGTGTCCACCGTACTGAGCTGGACCAGCGTGGCGCTCATCCCCACTGAGATCACCCTGTTCCTCTGGGCCACCGCCTGCTTTGCCGCCGTGCCCGCCTTGCAAGTCAACGTGGTGACCTTCGGCAAGGCCGCGCCCAACCTGGTGTCCACCTTGAACATCGGCGCCTTCAACATTGGCAATGCCCTGGGCGCCTGGGTCGGCGGCACTGTCATCGACCATGGCCTGGGCCTGACTACCGTGCCCCTCGCCGCCGGCGCGCTGGCCGTGCTGGCACTGCTGGTGACCCTGATTACTTTCCGCCAGGGCGGCCATGCCGACCTGGCACCTGCCACTCACTGATTTTTAACCCCTTCACTTGCGAGGTTGTATTTCATGGCAACAATTTTCGATCCCATCAAACTCGGCGATATCGAGCTGAAAAACCGCATCATCATGGCCCCGCTTACGCGTTGCCGCGCTGACGCCGGACGCGTACCCAACGCCTTGATGGCCGAGTACTACGTGCAACGCGCTTCCGCCGGCCTAATCCTCAGCGAAGCTACTTCGGTTACGCCGATGGGCGTGGGTTACCCGGACACCCCGGGCATCTGGTCCAATGACCAAGTACGCGGCTGGTCCAACGTGACCAAGGCAATCCACGGCGCCGGCGGCAAGATCTTCCTGCAACTGTGGCATGTGGGCCGGATCTCCCATCCTTCCTACTTGAACGGTGAGCTTCCGGTGGCGCCGAGCGCCATCCAGCCCAAGGGTCACGTGAGCCTGGTCCGCCCCTTGGCCGACTACCCAACGCCGCGTGCATTGGAAACCGCTGAAATCGCCGACATCGTCGACGCCTACCGCGTCGGTGCCGAGAATGCCAAGGCAGCCGGTTTCGACGGCGTGGAAATCCACGGTGCCAACGGCTATCTGCTCGACCAGTTCCTGCAAAGCAGCACGAACCAGCGCACCGACAACTACGGCGGCTCCCTGGAAAACCGTGCCCGCCTGCTGCTGGAAGTGACCGACGCGGCGATCGAAGTCTGGGGCGCCGGCCGGGTTGGCGTTCACTTGGCGCCACGCGCAGACTCCCATGACATGGGCGATGAGAACCGTCTGGAAACCTTCAGCTACGTGGCTCGCGAGCTGGGCAAGCGTGGCATCGCCTTTATCTGCTCCCGCGAGAAGGAAGGTGACGACAGCATCGGCCCTCAACTCAAACAGGCGTTCGGCGGCCCGTACATTGCCAACGAACGCTTTACCAAAGAGAGCGCCAATGCGTGGCTGGCCGAAGGCAAGGCTGACGCCGTGGCATTCGGCGTGCCGTTCATTGCCAACCCGGATTTGCCGGCACGCTTGAAAGCCGACGCGCCATTGAACGAGCCGCATCCGGAAACGTTCTATGGAAAAGGCCCAGTGGGCTATATCGATTACCCGGTACTTTGATAACCCGTTAAAACAACAAAGCCCTGACACTTTGGTCAGGGCTTTTTTATTCAGTTAAATATTCAGTCAAGCATTGGCGCTTTCCGGGATTCCTTGAATATTCCATATTGATGCGGCACACACATCAACCGATCGAGTGTGCCCACCATTAATCACTTTATATTGAGATGGAACTCGACATGAATCCCGCTATTGAAAACGCCCCTCAGGCAGACACAAGTCCTTTTGAAGAATTGCTGAAAAATTTCAATTACGCGCCTCTGGAGGTCTTGCGCAAATATGCAGCCTCTCTCGGCACGGACGATCACATGGAGCTGCTCAGGGCCCTGGCCATGCAGGCGCAAATGAAAGACGAAGTAGACAACAAGGTAGAGATCTGGGAAAGAGAAGACCTTCATCGAAACAAAACCCGTCTTATCATAAGGATCAACAACTACACCCATCACGCCTTTGCAGCACGCACGGACAATCTCGACCTGAGTGTCGACGAGCGAAACTTCATTGACCTGCGCCCCTGGGATTGCATGACATTTAAAATCGACTACACGTACATCAGGGAACTGGGCAGCCGCAGCAAAGATATTTATAGAAGCTTCATTGACTTCGGCGACGACGCACTGGGTTTGCGCTTCGACTTTGGCTTGCGCGTGAATACGTCCTTTGGCTTTTTCTCGCCGACACTGACTCCCGTCCGAACAGCGAGGGCGATGTCCACTGGCACGACCCCGGTCAACTGTTCGACGCGCATCACCCACGCGCCGAATGCAGAGCCTTACCGTTTTACAGTGGAACTCACACTGACCTGAAAAAAGCAGCCCCGCCAACAGGCTTGGTGGGGCGCCGACCAGCCCGTTCGGGCTGACGGGGCGACTTCGCTTCCTGAAGGAAACAAATTTCCTACAAAATTCGCCGTCGATTGCCTGTTAACCACGGCAGCGTCGGTTTATAACAGCACCCTTGCGCTCAGTATTGACACATACCGACGTAATTACGCATTTTGTTTCATTTGCGCAGGCTAGGCCTCAGGTGCAGCATGTCCAGCCCGATCTCCACCCACCGTGCGGCGTCATCCGCCAGGGCGAAGCTATCGGGGGCCAGCAGCCACTGGTACAAAATGCCATCGATGTAGGCATGCATGGCAACTGCCGCCCGTTCGGGGTCCAGATCATCCGGCAACTGGCCGCGTTTCATCGCATTGCGCAACGACAGGGCAATGCGCACATTGCAGTCGAGGCTGACTTCGCGTCGCTGCTGGCGCAAGTCGCACATTTCATCGGTGAATTCGCACTTATGGAACAGGATCTCATTAATGCGGCGGGTTTTCGGGTCCAGGGCCACTTGCTGGAACAACCGGATCAACAGCTTGCGAATACAGCCCAGCGGGTCAAGCTCCTCCTCACTTTCACTGGCACGAGCCAGCTCATCGAGCGGTTCGTGGAGGGTATCGAGCATCGCCTGGAGCAGGTCCGCCTTGTTGCTGAAATGCCAATAGATGGCCCCACGCGTTACCCCGGCCAATGTCGCGATGTCAGCCAGGGTCGTACGCGCCACGCCACGCTCGAAAAAAGCCTTTTCGGCCGCTTCGAGGATCTGGCTGCGAGTCTCCTGGGCTTCCTCTTTGGTACGACGAACCATGGCAGTAAACACCTCAAATCAGGATGCGTAAGCAATGCGTAAGAATCGGCAAGACAATCTGTAGGACAGCGTCTGTCAAAATGCGTCCCCAATCCGCACCGGCCTTTGTCAGGCTTTTGTAAATTCGGATGGTACGCAATTTTGCTGTTTACAAACAACCGTGTACGTAAGTATATTTCTTAGCATCCTACTAATTGCTTATCTCGCTCTTTTTTCACCTTCCACTTTCGAGCGCGCCTGTTACGCGCCTGGACCCGAGGATTTCCATGCAATTCAAGCCAGCTGTTACCGCTCTGGTCACTGCCATCGCCCTGGCATCGCTGCTCAGCGGATGCAAAAAGGAAGAGGCTGCGCCTGCTGCTCCCCCTCCTCAGGTCGGCGTCGTAACCCTCAAGACCCAACCCTTTACCCTGACCTCCGAACTGCCGGGCCGCACCAGTGCGTTCCGCGTCGCGGAAGTGCGCCCGCAAGTCAACGGCATCATCCTCAAGCGCCTGTTCAAGGAAGGCGCCGACGTCAAGGCCGGCCAGCAGCTGTACCAGATCGACCCCGCCGTCTATGAGGCCAACCTCAAGAGCGCCGAGGCCAACCTGCGTTCCACCAAGTCGATTGCCGATCGCTACAAGCAACTGGTTGACGAACAGGCTGTGAGCCGCCAGGAGTACGACACCGCCGTGGCCAATCGCCTGGAGTCGGAAGCCAACCTGCAGACTGCGCAGATCAACGTGCGCTACACCAAGGTCTATGCGCCGATCTCGGGTCGCATCGGCCGTTCTTCGGTGACCGAAGGCGCGCTGGTGAGCAACGGCCAGACCGATGCCATGGCGACCATCCAGCAACTGGACCCGATCTACGTCGACGTGACGCAGAGCTCCGTCGAGCTGCTGAACCTGCGTCGCGAACTGGAGAGCGGTCGCTTGCAGAAGGCCGGCGAAAACGCCGCCACGGTCAAGCTGACCCTCGAAGACGGCAGCCAGTATGCCCATGAGGGCAAGCTGGAATTTTCCGAAGTCTCGGTCGACCCGACCACCGGTTCCGTGACCCTGCGCGCCGTGTTCCCCAACCCTGACCACACCCTGCTGCCGGGCATGTTCGTCCACGCGCAATTGCAGGCCGGTGTGAACAGCGCGGCGATCCTGGCACCGCAACAAGGCGTGACCCGCGACCTCAAGGGCTCGCCGACCGCCATGGTCGTCGGTGCCGATAACAAGGTCGAACTGCGTCAGCTCAAGGCCAGCCGCACCGTCGGTAACCAGTGGCTGATCGAAGACGGTCTCAAGGCCGGTGATCGCCTGATCACCGAAGGGTTGCAGTACGTACGGCCAGGGGTGGAAGTCAAAGCCACCGAAGCCACCAACGTTGGCGCAAAGAACCCGGCCCCCGCTCAGGCAGCTGACAAAGCCGCCGGCGGCAAAGGGGAGTAAACCATGTCGAAATTTTTTATCGACCGTCCGATTTTCGCCTGGGTGATCGCCTTGGTGATCATGCTGGTCGGCGCGCTATCGATCCTCAAATTGCCGATCAACCAGTACCCGAGCATCGCGCCGCCGGCCATTGCGATCCAAGTGACCTACCCGGGCGCGTCCGCGCAAACCGTGCAGGACACCGTGGTCCAGGTCATCGAGCAGCAGCTCAACGGCATCGACAACCTGCGTTATGTGTCGTCGGAAAGTAACTCCGACGGCAGCATGACCATCACCGCGACCTTCGAGCAAGGCACCAACTCCGATACCGCGCAGGTCCAGGTACAGAACAAGCTGAACCTGGCCACACCGCTGTTGCCGCAGGAAGTGCAGCAACAGGGCATCCGCGTGACCAAGTCGGTGAGAAACTTCCTGATGGTGATCGGCGTGGTTTCGCGCGATGGCAGCATGACCCGCGAAGACCTGTCCAACTACATCGTGTCCAACATGCAGGACCCGATCTCGCGCACCAAGGGCGTCGGTGACTTCCAGGTCTTCGGTGCCCAATACGCGATGCGGATCTGGCTCGACCCGGCCAAGTTGAACAAATTCAACCTGACCCCGGTGGACGTGAGCACCGCTATTTCGGCGCAGAACGTCCAGGTCGCGTCCGGCCAGCTCGGCGGCCTGCCCGCCCTGCCCGGCCAGCAATTGAACGCGACCATCATCGGCAAGACCCGCCTGCAGACCGCCGAGCAATTCAAGGCGATCCTGCTCAAGGTCAACCCGGACGGCTCGCAAGTGCGCGTCGGTGACGTCGCCGATGTGGCTCTGGGCGGTGAAAACTACAGCATCAACGCCCAGTTCAACGGCGCCCCGGCTTCCGGCCTGGCGGTGCGACTGGCGACCGGTGCCAACGCACTCGACACGGCCAAGGCCCTGCGCCAGACCGTCGACGATCTCAAGCCGTTCTTCCCGCAAGGCCTGGAAGTGGTTTTCCCGTACGACACCACGCCGGTGGTGAGCGAATCGATCAAGGGTGTGATTGAAACCCTGATCGAAGCGGTCGCGCTGGTGTTCCTGGTGATGTTCCTCTTCCTGCAGAACTTCCGCGCCACCATCATCACCACGATGACGGTGCCGGTGGTACTGCTGGGCACTTTCGGGATCCTGGCCGCGTTCGGCTTCAGCATCAACACCTTGACCATGTTCGGCATGGTGCTCGCCATCGGCTTGCTGGTGGACGACGCCATCGTCGTGGTGGAAAACGTCGAACGGGTAATGAGCGAAGAAGGCCTGTCGCCCAAGGAAGCCACCAAGAAATCCATGGGCCAGATCCAGGGCGCCCTGGTGGGTATTGCTCTGGTGCTTTCGGCGGTATTGCTGCCGATGGCGTTCTTCGGCGGCTCCACCGGTGTGATCTACAAACAGTTCTCCATCACCATCGTCTCGGCCATGGCCCTGTCGGTACTGGTCGCCCTGATCTTCACCCCGGCCCTGTGCGCCACCATGCTAAAGGCCATTCCCAAAGGCGAGCATGGCACGCCCAAGCGTGGTTTCTTCGGCTGGTTCAACCGCAACTTCGACCGTGGCGTTCGCAGCTACGAGCGCGGCGTGGGCAACATCCTCAAGCACAAGGCCCCGTACCTGCTGGCCTACTTGATCATTGTCGTGGGCATGGTCTGGCTGTTTACCCGCATCCCGACCGCGTTCCTGCCGGAAGAAGACCAGGGCGTGTTGTTTGCCCAGGTGCAGACACCCGCCGGCTCGAGTGCCGAGCGCACCCAGGTGGTGGTGGACAATATGCGAGAGTTCCTGCTGCGCCCGGGCAAGGACGGCGGTGAAGGTGACGGCGTGGCCTCGGTGTTTACCGTGACCGGCTTCAACTTCGCCGGTCGTGGCCAAAGCTCCGGCATGGCGTTCATCATGCTAAAGCCGTGGGACGAGCGAAACGCCGACAACACCGTATTCAAGATTGCCGCCCGCGCCCAACAGCACTTCTTCACCTTCCGCGACGCGATGGTGTTTGCCTTCGCTCCGCCAGCGGTGATGGAGCTGGGTAACGCCACTGGTTTCGACGTGTTCCTGCAGGACCGCGCCGGCATCGGTCACGACAAGCTGATGGAAGCCCGCAACCAGTTCCTGGGCATGGCTTCGCAAAGCAAAGTCCTCGCCCAGGTGCGTCCGAACGGCCTGAACGACGAACCGCAGTACCAGCTGGAAATCGATGACGAGAAGGCCAGTGCCCTGGGCATTACCCTTTCGGATATCAACAACACCCTGTCGATTGCCCTGGGCAGTAACTATGTGAACGACTTCATCGACCGGGGCCGGGTGAAGCGCGTCTACGTTCAAGGCCAGCCGGATTCGCGGATGAGTCCCGAGGACTTGAACAAGTGGTACGTACGCAACAGCGCCGGGACCATGGTGCCGTTCAGCGCCTTTGCCAAAGGCGAATGGACCTACGGTTCGCCGAAACTGGCCCGCTACAACGGCGTGGAGGCGATGGAAGTCCTGGGTGCCCCGGCGCCGGGTTATTCCACCGGTGAAGCCATGGCCGAAGTCGAGGCCATCGCCCAGAAGCTGCCGGCCGGTGTCGGCATCTCCTGGACAGGCCTGTCGTATGAGGAACGCCTGTCGGGTTCCCAGGCCCCTGCCCTGTACGCGCTCTCGCTGCTGATGGTATTCCTCTGCCTGGCGGCGCTGTATGAAAGCTGGTCGATCCCGATCGCGGTCATGCTCGTGGTGCCCCTGGGGATCATCGGTGCCCTGCTGGCGACCAGCTTGCGTGGCCTGTCCAATGACGTGTACTTCCAGGTGGGCTTGTTGACAACCATCGGCCTGGCGGCAAAAAACGCCATCCTGATCGTCGAGTTCGCCAAGGAACTCCATGAACAAGGCCGGACCCTGGCGGAAGCCGCCATCGAAGCCTGTAGGATGCGTCTGCGGCCGATCATCATGACGTCCCTGGCGTTCGTCCTCGGCGTCGTCCCGCTGGCAATTTCCACCGGCGCCGGCTCGGGCAGCCAGCACGCCATCGGTACCGGCGTGATTGGCGGTATGCTCACCGCAACCATCCTGGCAATCTTCTGGGTGCCCTTGTTCTTCGTGACCGTGTCGTCGTTGGGTCGTCGCAAAAATATCGACCAGGACGATACTCCTGAAACTTCCAAAGAGGCTGGCCAATGAGCAAGTCGCTACTCTCCCTGACCATCGCCGCCGTCGTGCTCAGCGGTTGCTCGCTGATTCCCGACTACCAGCGGCCCGAAGCACCGGTCGCGGCGCAATACCCGCAAGGCCCGGCCTACGAGTCGGCCAATGCGCCCGGCCAGGCCGCCGCCGAGCAGGGCTGGAAGCAGTTTTTCCATGACCCTGCGCTGCAACAGCTGATCCAGGTCGCCCTGGAGAACAACCGCGACCTGCGCGTCGCCGCGTTGAACATCGACGCCTACGCCGCGCAATACCGCATCCAGCGCGCGGACCTGTTCCCGGCGGTCTCGGCCACCGGTTCCGGCAGCCGCCAGCGGGTGCCGGCGCGGGCTTCGCAAACCGGTGAAGCGGCGATCAGCAGCTCCTACTCGGCAACACTGGGGATCAGCGCGTACGAGCTGGACCTGTTCGGTCGCGTCCGCAGCCTGAGCGAGCAAGCGTTGCAAAGCTACTTCGCCACCGAAGAAGCCCGCCGCAGCACCCAGATCAGCCTGGTGGCCAACGTCGCCAACGCCTACCTGACCTGGCAGGCCGACAAGGAACTGCTCAAGTTGACCCAGGAAACCCTGGGCACCTACGAGCAGAGCCTGAAACTGACCTCCCGCAGCGCCGAAGTCGGCGTGGCCTCGGCCCTGGACCTGAGCCAGGCGCGTACGGCAGTAGAAAACGCCCGCGTGCAACTGGCCCGCTACACCCGCCAGGTGGCACAGGACGAGAACAGCCTGACCCTGCTGCTGGGCACCGGCCTGCCGGCCAACCTGAGCACCCAGCCGCTGAGCGATGACCTGCTCAGCGAAGTGCCGGCCGGCCTGCCGTCGGACCTGCTGCAACGTCGTCCGGACATCCTCCAGGCCGAACGCAACCTGCTTGCCGCCAACGCCAACATCGGCGCCGCGCGGGCCGCGTTCTTCCCGAGCATCAGCCTGACGGCCAACGCCGGCACCCTGAGCCCGGACCTGTCCGGCCTGTTCAAGGGCGGCTCGGGCACCTGGACCTTCGCGCCGCAAATCAACCTGCCGATCTTCAATGCCGGCAGCCTGCGGGCGAGCCTGGATTACGCCAAGATCCAGAAAGACATCAACGTCGCGCAGTACGAGAAGTCGATTCAGACGGCGTTCCAGGAAGTCTCCGACGGCCTGGCCGCGCGCCAGACCTACAACGAACAGTTGCAGGCCCAGACCGATTTCGTCGCCGCCAACCAGGACTACTACCGCTTGGCCGAGCGTCGCTACCGCATCGGTGTCGACAGCAACCTGACCTTCCTCGACGCCCAGCGCCAGTTGTTCAGCGCGCAACAGTCGCTGATCACCGACCGCCTTGCGCAACTGACCAGTGAGGTCAATTTGTACAAGGCATTGGGCGGTGGTTGGAATGCCGAGACGGGCAAGAACGAACCGGTGGCGGAGAAAGCGCCACCGATGAAATTGTTCTGATTTGATGTCTGAACGTTGAAACACGAAGCCCACCGGAAGGTGGGCTTTTTGTTTGTGTGTGTTTTAACCGCGACTTGGTTAACGCGGGTCGACGATATCCAGCGCTCGATTGGCCAACAGCTCACTCAAGTCAATCATCTGCACCACGCCGAGCGCGACATGCCGCCGCGAGCCTTCCAGATCGAACGCCAGGTCGTTGACCATGGCACTGGCTGAGGCCAGGGTTTCGCTGAGATTTGCTAGCAGGCACTCGGTGTCGAGGGTATCGATGACGGTGAAAACTTGAGTTGAGGTTTTGGGTTTGGGATCAGGGTGGGTGCCCAGATGGTAATCGAGTGCTCGGTCTGCGGCCTCTTGGAGCTTTTCCGGATCGGGGTCGTTGTAGGGGAAGGCGGATTCTGATGTTGAAGAAGGATGATGTCTTTTCATAGCGGCGCTCCTGTATCAATTGGAGCCCGAAACGTTGGGTCCGGGCGCTGGCGCCTGACGAATTCGGCGGGCTTGCAGTCCCGCTCGCTGAATGGGCAGCGACACGAACAAGCTAGAGATATCGCTTCCGAGCGGCAACCTTAAAACCTCGTCGGAAAAGTCGTCGCGTCCGTCAGACCGGCCACAAATCTTGTGGGAGCGAGCTTGCTCGCGACGCCCTGCTTTTGTTGGCTGGGTATATATCCATTTCTGCGGTAACGGCCGCTGGCGGTTCCGCCCTTACGGCGGCTCACTTTTTTTCAGACGCCAAAAAAAGTAAGCAAAAAAGGCTTCGCCCCACCACTCGGTGCCTCGCCTAGGCTCGGCATCCCCGCACTCCGGCCTTGCTCCGTGGGCCGCCGCGAAGGGCCATCCATGGCCCAGCGCGGCTACCTCGGCATCCATGCCGAGGTACCCACTGCGCAAGACCTACGTGCGGCCATCGTGGTTAATGGGGCGCCCCAGATCAAGATCAAGGTCAAGGTCAAGGTCAAGGTCAAGGTCGAGGTCAAAAGCCAAAGCCAAAGCCAAAGCCAAAGCCAGGCGGCCAGAGAGCCTGCCTGGTTTTGGTGAGGACCGCATTTCTCCTGTGCGAGCCTGCTCGCGAAGGTGGTGGCTCAGCCACATAGATCTGCAAGTGCCCCCTTGCTCTTGCTCTTGCTCTTGCTCTTGCTCTGCTTTTGATCTCGACGCCCCGTTAACCACGATGGCCGAACGCAGGCATTGTGGAGTGGGCATCCCGGCATGGATGCCGGGATAGCCGCGCTGGGCCATGGATGGCCCTTCGCGGCGGGCCCACGGAGCAATGCCGGAGTGAGGGAACACCTCGCCTAGGCGAGGTGCCGAGTGGTGGGGCAAGCCTTTTTTGCTTACTTTTTTTGGCGTCTGAAAAAAAGTGAACCGCCGTAAGGGCGGAACCATAAGTGGCCGTTACCGCAGGAATGGATATGTACCTGATCAACAACCTTGGGCGGCCGTAAGATCGCTATCGCGAGCAAGCTCGCCACAGGAGGTTGGCGTTCAACCGAAACCAGATCGGCAGTCCAGATCCTCGAAAACCGACCCTGCCAGTTAAAAACTGTTACCTATGTGAGTGAACTGATTTGTAACCTATGTGGGTGAGTCATATCCCCGAGCCTTTTTTGCTTACTTTTTTTGGCGTCTGAAAAAAAGTGAGCCGCCGTAAGGGCGGAACCGCCAGCGGCCGTTACCGCAGAAATGGATATGTACCCAGCCAATAAAAGCAGGGCCGACCGTCAGGCTGCCTTCGCGAGCAGGCTCGCTCCCACAGGACCCTCATCCAGCCAACTAGTGCTTTTGCCGTTCGATAATCGCCCAAAACCCGCAAACAGCAATTGAACCGATCCCGGGCCGCCCTTCACCATCGCTCGCACAAAACCAATAACAACAGGTTCGACGCCATGTCCCTACGCCCTGCACCGTCCGGCTGATCCTCGGTCGCTTTAACAACCTGGCCCAACTGTACCGTTCGCAACCCAAAAGATGCGGCAACAACTCGCTTCGTCCACTAAAAATAAGAGACAACGCCCATGAAGCCCACACAGCACCTGTTCCCCAGCCTCATCGCCGTCGCCCTGAGCAGTACCGCCCTGCCCATCATGGCGGCGGAATCGGGGTTTGTCGAAGAC
>NZ_JQGJ02000013.1 GCF_000802155.2 Pseudomonas frederiksbergensis | reverse complement strand
TCGGTTATCCACGATCTCAAGCTATCCAGGAGCGCAACGCTGGTTTATGGAATCGATGCGGAGAAAGGCAGCTCCACAATCAAGGTTGGCGGCACCGCTACCTTGGGCAATGCGACGCTGAAGATCCCCGCCGTACCCGGCGAATATACCGACACAAGCAGGCGCATCGTGATCCAGGCGGAAAGGATTGAGGGGGAATTCGGCAAGATCGACAACGAACTTGCCTTCCTGACAGCAACACCTGACTACACCACAGAAAAGCAGGTAGCGCTTGTTTTCGAACGTAACAACGTTCCATTCAAAATCGCCGCGAACAACGATAACGGGAAAGAATTTGCAAATAGTCTTTTAGAACCGGAACTGGCCGAAGCAACGCTACTGGAGCCAGACGCCACGTCACCTGTTACGCCACCTCCGGCCGACGTACCGTCAGTCAACGGCCCAGCATCAAAACCCACGGCGTCTTTGACCGCTACCAGCTCCCAACCAAAGCTTGCGGCCAAATCGACAGCCATCAAACCTGCCCCAAAACCCAACGCCGCCATCAACGCCCTGCTCGGCACCAATATGGCTACAGCCGCCGACGCCATCGACCAACTGGGCGGCTACGACACCGCAGACCTGGGCAACGCCACCCTGAGCAGCGTCGCACCGATCAGCGCGGGCATGCTTTCCGCCATGGGCCGAAATAATTCGGTAGGCGAATACGACAACGGCCAAGTCTGGGTCCAGGCCATCGGCAACAGCGGCAGCCTCGCCAAACAATTGGGCGACTTCGCCCTCAAGCACTCGACCAAGGGCCTGATGCTGGGAACCGACTGGGCTGTCAGCTCCAATTGGCGGTTGGGCGTCATCGGCAGCAAAACCCAGACACGACTGGACAGTTATCAATTCGACGGCGCCCTGGACAGTTGGCTCGCGGGCGCATACGCCTTGCGCCAGGACGGGCCGCTGGCGCTGCGCCTGGGTGCCGTGTATGGCAGCCATGGCGGCAGCACCAAGCGCCACGTTGCCTTCAACGGGTTCAGGGATCGCTTGAAGGGTCGCTACGATGCCACGACACAGCAGGTCTTTGGGCAGGTGGGCTACAACCTGGATGTTGGGCATTTCGATATCGAACCCTATGTCCAAGTGGGTTACCAGCGCTATCGACGCGATGCCTATACCGAAAAAGGTGGAGACGCCGCATTGCAGTACAACGGCCAGGCACAAGAACACTACAGCAGCGACCTCGGCCTGCGCCTCGCCCGCCCTTTGGTTTTCGACCGAGGCATGCGATTGACACCGCGGCTGGATGTCGGCTGGAAACACTTGTACGGCAACGTCAGGGGCACATCCCACCAACGTCTGGTTAGCGGCAGCGGCACCTATACGATCGAAGGGGTTGAACTGGACCGCGACAGCGTTCTGCTGCAAGCGGGACTGGACCTGGCCGTTTCGCCCCGGCACACCTTTGGATTGAACTACAGCGGCGAAACCGGCCAGGACAACCGCAACGGTACGTTGATGGGCCAGTGGCGAATGATGTTCTGACGGGCGAAAAAAAGGGGAGCACCTGCTCCCCCGAGGTAAAACGTTGCATCGAGGCTGTTGAAATCAGCCTTCGATCTCGATCAGGATCTCGCCAGGGTTGACCCGGTCGCCCTTGGCCACGTGAATGGCGGTGACTTTGCCGGCGATGGCCGCCTGGACTTCGGTCTCCATCTTCATGGCTTCAGTGATCAGCACCGCTTGGCCGGCCTTCACCACGTCGCCCTCTTTGACCAGCACATCAACGATGTTGCCCGGCATGGTGGTGCTGACGTGGCCTGGCGCAGTGGCTTGCTTGCGCTTGCTGCTGCCGCCGCCAACAAACTCATTGAGCGGTTCGAACACCACCTCTTCCGGCATGCCATCGATGGACAGGTAGAAGTGACGCTTGCCTTCGGCCTTGACGCCCACACCGGTGATATCGACGCGGTAGGTTTCGCCGTGAACGTCGATGACGAACTCGGTCGGCACGCCTTCGCCGCCTGCGGAGCTCACGCTGCCCGCTTCCGGGATCGGCAACAGCACTTCCGGGGTCAGGGTGCCGGCTTCGCGTTCTTCGAGGAACTTGCGACCAATGTCCGGGAACATGGCGTAGGTCAGCACATCTTCTTCGGATTTGGCCAGCGCACCGATTTCGCCACGCAGCTTGGTCATTTCCGGCTTGAGCAAATCGGCCGGACGCACGTCGATCACCTCTTCACTGCCGATGGCCTGGCGACGCAGTTTTTCGTTCACCGAACCCGGCGCCTTGCCGTAGCCGCCCTGCAAATAGAGCTTCACTTCGTTGGTGATGGTCTTGTAGCGCTCACCGGCCAACACGTTGAAAAATGCCTGGGTGCCGACAATTTGCGAGGTCGGGGTGACCAGCGGCGGGAAGCCGAGGTCTTCGCGTACTCGCGGGATTTCCGCCAGCACTTCGTTCATCCGGTTCAGTGCGCCCTGCTCTTTCAACTGGTTGGCGAGGTTGGAAATCATCCCGCCCGGAACCTGATTGACCTGAACACGGGTGTCCACAGCGGTGAACTCGCTTTCGAACTGGTGGTACTTCTTGCGCACGGCGTAGAAGTACAGGCCGATCTCCTGCAGCAGTTCCAGATCCAGGCCGGTGTCGAATTCGCTGCCCTTGAGAGCGGCGACCATCGACTCGGTACCCGGATGGCTGGTGCCCCAAGCGAAGCTGGAGATCGCGGTGTCGATGTGATCGGCACCGTTTTCGACGGCCTTGAGCTGGCACATCGCGGCCAGGCCGGCGGTGTCGTGGGAGTGGATGAACACTGGCAACGATTGCTCGGTCTTCAGCGCTTTCACCAGTTCGCCGGTGGCGTACGGGGTCAGGAGACCGGCCATGTCCTTGATCGCCACCGAGTCGCAACCCATGGCTTCCATTTGCTTGGCCTGGGCCACGAACGCCTCGATGGTGTGCACCGGGCTGGTGGTGTAGGCGATGGTGCCTTGGGCATGCTTGCCGGCAGCTTTCACCGCTTCGATGGCGACCCGCAGGTTACGCACGTCGTTCATCGCATCGAAAATGCGGAACACATCGATACCGTTCACCGCAGCCTTGGCGACAAAGGCCTTGACCACGTCGTCACTGTAATGACGGTAGCCCAACAGGTTCTGGCCGCGCAGGAGCATTTGCAGGCGGGTGTTGGGCAGCGCCGCACGCAGTTGGCGCAGGCGCTCCCACGGGTCTTCCTTGAGGAAGCGCACGCAGGCGTCGAAGGTTGCGCCGCCCCAGACCTCCAGCGACCAATAGCCGACTTTGTCGAGCTTGTCGCAGATGGGCAGCATGTCTTCGGTGCGCATGCGGGTGGCGAGCAGCGATTGGTGGGCGTCGCGCAGGATTGTGTCGGTAACGTGGATCTTCTTGGACATTGTCATGATTCCTTACAGGCCTGCGTGGGCGGCAATGGCGGCGGCGATGGCCAAGGCCAGCTCTTCGGGTTTGCGCTTGATCGAGTAGTTGGTCAGTTCAGGGTGGCTTTCAACGAAGCTTGTGTTGAACTGGCCGCTGCGGAATTCCGGATTGCGCAGGATCTCCTGGTAATACGCGGCGGTGGTCTTGACCCCCTGCAGACGCATGTCATCCAGGGCTCGCAGGCCACGGTCCATCGCTTCTTCCCAGGTCAATGCCCAGACCACCAGCTTCAGGCACATCGAATCGTAGAACGGCGGAATGGTGTAGCCGGTGTAGATCGCAGTGTCGGTGCGCACGCCCGGGCCGCCCGGGGCGTAGTAGCGGGTGATCTTGCCGAAGCTGGGCAGGAAGTTGTTTTTCGGGTCCTCGGCGTTGATGCGGAACTGCAACGCAAAGCCACGGTGCTGGATGTCTTCCTGCTTGACCGACAGCGGCAGTCCGGAGGCGATGCGGATCTGTTCGCGAACAATGTCGATACCGGTGATTTCTTCGGTGATGGTGTGTTCCACCTGCACCCGGGTGTTCATCTCCATGAAGTACACCTCGCCCTCGGCGAGCAGGAACTCCACGGTGCCGGCGTTCTCATAGCCCACGGCCTTGGCGGCGCGCACCGAGAGGTCGCCGATGTAGGCGCGCTGCTCAGGGGTCAGTTGCGGGCTCGGGGCGATTTCGATCAGCTTCTGGTTGCGGCGCTGGATCGAGCAATCGCGTTCGAACAGATGCACGACGTTGCCGAAACTGTCGCCCAGGATCTGCGCTTCGATGTGCTTGGGATTGACGATGCATTTTTCCAGGAACACTTCCGCGGAACCGAACGCCTTGGTGGCTTCGGAGATAACACGCGGGAAGGCCTGTTCGAGTTCTTCGCGGCTGTTGCAGCGCCGAATACCCCGCCCGCCGCCGCCAGACGTGGCCTTGAGCATCACCGGGTAACCGATCCGATCGCCTTCGGCCAGGGCCTCTTCGATGCCCGCTACGTTGCCTTCGGTGCCCGGCGTGACCGGCACGCCGGCCTTGATCATGCTGCGGCGCGCTTCGGTCTTGTCGCCCATGCGGCGAATGACTTCCGCCGACGGGCCAATGAATTTGATGCCGCGTTCAGCGCAGATGTCCGCCAGCTCGGCGTTTTCCGAAAGAAAACCGTAGCCAGGGTGCAAGGCATCGCAGCCGGTTTCCACCGCCAGGTTCACCAGTTTGCGCGGATTGAGATAGCCGGCCAGCGGATCGGCGCCGATGCTGTGGGCCTCGTCCGCACGCTTGACATGCAATGCATGGCGGTCCGCGTCGGAGTAGACCGCGACCGAGCGAATGCCCATCTCGGCGCAAGCGCGCACGATGCGGACGGCAATCTCACCACGGTTGGCGATCAGGATCTTTGTTATCAATTGGAGGTTCCCTTGAGCCGGTGATACCACGGCCTGGGGTCCAGGCCGATGCGTGACCAGATGTAACAATCGGTCGCAGCTCCACACTAGTCCCGGCTGGGGATTAACAAAAATGAATAATTATTGGGTCATGCATAAGCAAAGACTTATAGTTGAGCTACCCGTCCCGCCCCGGAGTGCTTAGAAAATGCGTAAGTCATTGATGCGTATGACATTGCGTCAATTGCAGATTTTCAACGAGGTGTGCGACCTGAGGTCCTACAGCCGTGCAGCGGATGAAATGTCTCTCACGCAACCGGCCGTTAGCCTACAGATTCGATCCTTGGAAGAGCTGATTGGCCAGCCGTTATTCGAGTATGTCGGCAAGAAACTCTACATGACCGAAGCCGCCGAAGCCCTGCAACGTGCCAGCCGGGACATCTTCGGGCGCCTGGAAAACCTCGACATGCAGCTCTCGGACATGCAGGGGTCGCTGCAGGGCCAACTCAAGCTGGCGGTGGAGTCCAGCGCCAAATACTTCGTCCCGCACCTGTTCGCCGCGTTCAAGCGCCAGCACCCGGAGGTCAATTTGAACCTTACGGTGGTCAATCGCGGCCAAGTCATCCGCCGGCTTTCGGACAATCGGGATGACCTGGTGATCATGTCCATGGTGCCCCAGGACATGGGCCTGGAATTCCTGCCGTTCCTCAACAACCCAATCGTTGCCGTGGCGCCGCCCGATCATCCGCTGTGCCACCTGGGCCCGCTGCGCTTGCAGGACCTGGAGCCCTATACCCTGCTGATACGCGAACCGGGATCCGGCACGCGGCTGGCGTGCGAGGAATACTTCAAGGAGAAACGGGTGCATTTCACCCAGACACTGGAAGTGGCGTCGGCCGAAGCCCAGCGTGAATGCGTGGTGGCCGGGCTGGGCGTGGCGCTGTTGACACGCCACGCCGTGAGCCGGGAACTGTCGTCCGGCGCACTCATCGAGTTGCCGGTGGAGGAGCTACCGCTGTACCGCAGTTGGTGTCTGGTGCAGGCCCGGGCCAAGCGCTTGTCGCCGGTTGCTCATGCCTTCCTGGCCTTCGTTCGCGGCGAACGTGCGCAGATCATCGGCCTGGTTGAGCGTTTCGACGGGAGGCCGCCGGCGTTGCCTGCCAGTAGTTGATTTCCGTAAGGTCAGGGTATTCGCTGATTTGTGCCAGGAGCTGACGTTGCTCATAGCGGTCTTCGATGGCACGACGGAACGCCATGCGGCGCTGGTCTTCCTGCTGGCGACGGGTTTTGGCGGCGCTGCGTTCTTCGTAGGACTGGGTCATGTCGAGACTCCCAAGACGTATACGGGAGCTTTACGATGACGGTGGGCGATGACGGTTTGGCGGCGCGACCGTTACAGAACGATGAATTCGGGATAAATCCCCTCGCCACAAATAACTCCTCACTACAATCAGGCCAGCGATCAGTCGTCCAGCGCCTTCACCGACTTGGGCGACAACCGCAAGCTGCGAAGGCTGCGCTTCACGCTCTTGAGGTGGTTGACCAGGCTCGGCCCGCGTGCCATCGCAACGCCCATCGCCAGTACATCGATGACGACCAGATGGGCGATGCGCGAGGTCAGCGGCGTATAGATTTCCGTGTCTTCGTGCACGTCGATGGCCAGGTTTACCGTCGAGAGCTCCGCCAGTGGCGTCTGGCTCGGACACAAGGTAATCAGCGAGGCACCGCTTTCGCGCACCAGGTTGGCGGTGATCAACAGGTCCTTGGAACGCCCCGATTGGGAAATACAGATCGCTACATCGGTCGGCTTCAACGTGACGGCAGACATGGCTTGCATGTGCGGGTCGGAATAAGCCGCTGCCGTCAGCAGCAACCGGAAAAACTTGTGCTGGGCATCAGCCGCCACCGCGCCGGAGGCACCGAACCCGTAGAACTCGACACGCTGGGCCTGGGACATGGCCGTCACGGCTTTCTGCAACGCCACTGGGTCGAGCTTTTCGCGAACCTCCATGAGCGTGTGCAGCGTCGTGTCGAAGATTTTAAGACTGTAGTCGGCGACCGAATCGTCTTCATGAATGGCGAACTGGCCGAAGCTCGCACCGGCCGCCAGGCTTTGCGCCAACTTCAGCTTCAAGTCTTGGAAACCCGAGCAACCAATGGCCCGGCAGAAACGCACGATGGTCGGTTCGCTGATGCCAACGCTGTGGGCAAGATCGGCCATGGAGCTATGCATCACGGCCGCAGGATCAAGCAGTACGTGATCGGCGACTTTCAGCTCCGACTTGCGCAGCAAGTGGCGTGACTGGGCGATGTGTTGCAACAGGTTCAAGGGGCTGGACTCTTGTTATGGGCAGATGCCGGGATGTAGCAAGCTTGTAGTTATACTACAAGAATTGGCTCTTTGCCCGTCCAAAACGTAACTGGATTGCCTCGCTGCCCCTTTGTTTTGGCCGAGGATCGCCCGATGTAGCAGGCTATGTCGGTGCGCAAACCAACCCCGCAACCGATCCGCTGACTTCCAGGCCCGCCCTGAACCTCAAATGTGTCTAGTGATCATGAACTCATCACTTAACCACTTAAGGCCCTTGAACAATATATCCCCGCACTAACAGCCCGACGACTTCACGACACAACTAAGCAAGTCGTTGCAAGCTCATCTTTCCTTACAATACCAACGACAATCAAGCTAACACCATCAAGTCGAAGTCGATACATTAGGTCCCGCAGGAAGCAATCCACTTTTACTACAGGGAATTACCATTATGAAAATCACCACTAAAGATTGGACCGCGCAAATCGATCGTATGCCAGGCGCTGCATCTTTCCGCACCCTTGGCACCGTAACCGTAGCAAATTCCGGCGTTATCCCGACGTTGGTACGGAGCGAAAAACAAGACAAATCCTTTGATCTACGCTTGGATTTGGTACTTCAAAACGCCGGTGGAGCTTCGCTACAAGTACTTACAGACAAGGTTGTCGAGTACAAAGAACTGGGCGACTCCAATGTCACAGGCGTAAGCATTTTTTTCGAAGGCCAGCTACTGCACCATATCGATAACGTGATTATTACTCACTAAGCTCATGCTTTTTACAACTTCCCGTCGGAGGTCTTAGTTGTCCGACGGGAAGTTATCCATACGCCGTTGAGTCACCCCTCGTATTGAGCGCGTAACAACGCTGCCAACCCCTCGGCTCCCACCGGACGGCTGATCAAATAACCCTGCACCTCATCGCAATGCTCATTCCTGAGAAAATCGAGCTGCTCTTGGCGCTCGACACCTTCGGCCACTACCTTGAGCGACAAGCCATGGGCCATTGCAATGATTGCCCGGGTAATGGCGGTATCCACGCTGCCCTCGCCCAGCCCGCGAATGAACGCTTGGTCGATCTTCACATAGTCCACCGGGATACGCTTGAGGTAGCTCAGGGATGAGTAGCCGGTTCCAAAATCATCGATCGCCAGCTTGACCCCAAGGTCACGTAGTTGCTGGAACGTGGCAATGATGTGTTCAACGCTGTCGAGCAACTGGCTTTCGGTCAATTCCAGTTCCAGGTACTGGGGCGCCAGGCCGGTTTCCTCCAACACTTGCCGCACCAGGCTGACCAGCTTGCCCTGGCGCAATTGGTGTACCGACAGATTGACCGACACCCTGATTGGCTCAAGCCCTTGGCGCTGCCATTCGCACGCCTGCCAGCAGGCCTGGCGCAACACGAACTCGCCAATCGGCCCGATCAACCCGGTCTCTTCAGCCAAGCCGATGAAATCCCCCGGCGGGACTCGGCCCATGGTCGGATGATCCCAACGCACCAGCGCCTCGGCGGCGTTCAGGCGACCGGTCGCCAGGCACAATTTGGGTTGATAAAAGACCTTCAGTTGTTTCTCTTCCAAAGCCTTGCGCAGTTGATTTTCCAGTTGCAGGCGCTCCAGCGTGCTGGCCTGGAGGCTGTCGGTGTAGAACTGGAAATTGTTGCCCCCAAGATGCTTGGCGTGCTGCATGGCCATGTTCGCCTGGCTGACCAGCGTGGCAATTTCCCGCGTGTTGTCAGGCAACAGGCTGATGCCAATGGAAGCGCTGACCACCAGTTCGTGGCCGTCGATGGTCACCGGCACGCGAAGCTTGGTCGCCAGCCGGGTCGCTACTCGCGCCAGGCTCGAGAGATTGCCGTAGGCATCGAACAACACGGCGAACTCATCGCCGGATAGCCGGGCGATGGTGTCGGCTTCAGGCAGTGCATTGATCAGACGCCGGGCGACTTTCTGTAGAAGCTGGTCGGCGATGTCATGGCCAAGGCTGTCATTGAGCAGCTTGAAACGATCCAGGTTGATGTGCAGCAAGGCGAGGCTACGCCGTCCGCCCTGGCGCACCCGCTGATGTGCTTCGTTCAGGCGCTCGCGAAACAGCGACCGATTTGCCAGCCCGGTCAGTTCGTCGTAGTGGGTGAGGTAGCGCATTCGCTCTTCGGATTCGCGGCGCGCCGAAAGATCGGCAAAAAAGCCCACGATATGGCTGACATTTCCCCGAGCATTGCGCACGACGTTCAGTTGCAGCCATTGTGGATACAACTCGCCGTTGGCCCGCGCCTCCACCAACTCACCCTGCCAGGTGCCATGCTGTTTGAGCGCTTGGCGAATGATGGGGTAGTGCCGGCGCGCGTCGCGGCTGCACGGCAGGTTGACGACGTTGCGCCCAAGCATGTCATCGATATTGAAACCGGTGACTCGCGTAAACGCTTGATTGGCCGCGAGCAGCACATAGTTGGGGTCGAAAATCACAATGCCTTCGCTGGCGGCCTCGAACACCGTGGCCGCCAGCTGCCGTTGCTGCTCGAGTTCCTTGCTGGTGCTGATGTCGCGTCGGGTGCCGACCATGCGCAGCACCCGTCCGCTGGCGCTGCGCTCCACGGCCCGGCCACGGTCTTCGATCCAGACCCAATGACCATCGCCGTGCCGCACCCGGTATTCGATCTGGTAATCCTCGCTGCGGCCCTTGAGATGTTCGACCAGGGCCCGCTTGAGGGCCGGAAGATCCTGGGGATGCAGGCGCGGAGTGAGATGACTGAGCATCGCCGTGACGTATTCGGGCTCAAGGCCAAACAGCTCCTTGAGTTGAGTGTGATGGACCTCATCGGTCTGCAGGTTCCAGTCCCACAACCCCAGCTCACTGGCCTTGAGGGCCAGGGCCAGGCGCGCCTCGCTCTTGCTCAAGGCCTGGCTGGCGGCCTCCAGTTCAAGACTGCGCTGCGCGACCCGCGCCTCCAGGCCAACCTGGGCCGCGCGCAATTTTTCTTCGGCCGAGCGACGTTGCTCGACCTCCCGGCCCAACGCCTCGTTAAGCTGTGCGCCGCGGGCTTGGGTTTGCTGCAAATGCTCGATCAGCGCCTGGTTCTGGAATCGTCGCAACAGGCCGTTCTGGATCAGTCGATTGACCTGCCAAGCGACGACACTCAGCGAAACCAGTACAACCAGCCCAAGCCAACCCCAGCCACGCTGGTGTTCGTCCGGGCCCCAAAAAAGATAACCAATGGCCGGCAACAAGCAGGGCAAGGTGAAAGACAGGAACGCCGGCAGGCTCACGGCATAGGCAACACTGGCAGACAGCGTCGCCGCGCCGATCAAGCCGAACACCCACGCCTGTTGCTGAAAACTGCCGGCCGGCACCAAGGCAATACCCGCACCGGCAAGCGTCAGGCCGGTCATGGCAGAACCCAATAGAAACATGCGCAACCAGACCGGATGTGCCTGACGACTTGGCATCGCCGAATCGAAAGCAGCCACCTGGATCACTCGCAACGCCACCAGCGACAGCAACCAAACCAGCCATACGCTGACCAGGAAATAGCGCGGCGGCTCCCACAGCAGCGCCGCGCAGACCAGGCCATTGACCAGCATGAACAGGGTGGGCAGCAGTGAGCCTTGGTACAACAACCTTGTGCGTTCGACCGCCATTTCCGTGGCGTACTGCTTGCAAATGATCCGCGGCTCGACACAGGGGCCCGCCAGATCGGAATTGAGGGTCATAGGTGATGTTCTTGTTCTTATTCAGGGGAGCATGGTGCACCCGAAACGAGCACCGAGCATACACAAGCCAAAGGCCATCCCACACTGCCCTGCCTCATAAAAATAACGAAAAAAATGCCGATTCAACCGGGTTCCGATCATCGCAAGCGCGTCCCGCTGATGCTCGCGGGCACTGACTGACCGGTCATCAGCAGGCGGTGTTTTGTCGGCCAACGCAAAGCTCGGTTTGCCCGAGGTGGCGCCGCACCCTAGAATGCCTCGATGCGCGATGATCTCTCCCTTTTGCTGAACTCCCTAAACGATGCCCAACGCCAGGCAGTTGCTGCCTCCGTGGGCCGTCAATTGGTCCTGGCTGGTGCCGGCTCCGGCAAGACCCGAGTGCTGGTGCACCGTATCGCCTGGTTGATCCAGGTCGAGAACGCCTCGCCCCATTCGATCCTGTCGGTGACCTTTACCAACAAGGCTGCTGCCGAGATGCGCCATCGCATCGAACAACTGATGGGCATCAACCCGGCCGGCATGTGGGTCGGTACGTTCCACGGGCTGGCCCATCGCCTGTTACGGGCCCATTGGCAGGAAGCCGGGCTGAGCCAGACTTTCCAGATCCTGGACAGCGACGACCAGCAACGCCTGGTCAAGCGCGTCATCCGCGAACTGGGCCTGGACGAGCAACGCTGGCCGGCCCGCCAGGCCCAGTGGTTCATCAACGGGCAGAAAGACGAAGGCCTTCGCCCGCAACATATCCAGGCCAGCGGCGACCTGTTCCTGGCGACCATGCGCAGCATCTACGAAGCCTACGAGGCGGCGTGCCAGCGTGCCGGTGTCATCGACTTCTCCGAACTGTTGCTGCGAGCGCTGGACCTGTGGCGCGACCACCCGGGGCTGCTGGAGCACTACCAGAGGCGCTTCCGACACGTCCTGGTGGACGAATTCCAGGACACCAACGCCGTTCAATATGCGTGGTTGCGCCTGCTTGCCAAGGGCGGCGACAGCCTGATGGTCGTGGGCGACGACGACCAGTCGATCTATGGCTGGCGTGGCGCCAAGATCGAGAACATTCATCAATACTCGGCGGATTTTCCCGATGCCGAGGTGATTCGCCTGGAACAGAACTACCGCTCCACCGCTGGCATCCTGAAGGCCGCCAACGCGCTGATTGCCAACAATACCGGCCGCTTGGGCAAGGAATTGTGGACCGACGGCAACGAAGGCGAGGCGATCAATCTCTACGCCGCGTTCAACGAACACGATGAGGCCCGCTATGTCGTGGAAACCATCGAGAGTGCGTTGAAAACCGGCCTGGCCCGCAGCGATATCGCCATCCTGTATCGCTCCAACGCCCAATCGCGGGTGCTGGAAGAGGCCTTGCTTCGCGAGCGGATCCCCTACCGCATCTATGGCGGCCAGCGCTTCTTCGAACGCGCGGAAATCAAGAACGCCATGGCCTACCTG
The DNA here is from genome assembly GCF_000802155.2 of Pseudomonas frederiksbergensis. Taxonomy (GTDB): domain Bacteria; phylum Pseudomonadota; class Gammaproteobacteria; order Pseudomonadales; family Pseudomonadaceae; genus Aquipseudomonas; species Aquipseudomonas frederiksbergensis_A. The sequence continues at coordinate 129,323 of NZ_JQGJ02000013.1, read as the reverse complement.
CGCCTGATCGAGGGCCGCGGCAACGACGCGGCCCTGGAACGGGTAATCAATGTGCCGACGCGCGGCATTGGCGAGAAAACCGTCGAAGCGATTCGCGACCATGCCCGCCATAGCCACGTGTCGATGTGGGAAGCCATGCGCCTGCTGGTCGACAACAAAGGCGTCACCGGCCGTGCCGCCGGAGCTCTGAAAGCGTTCATGGACTTGATAGAAGACCTGGCCGCCAAGTGCAGGGAAATGCCGCTGCACCTGATGACCCAGACCGTCATCGAGCAATCCGGCCTGATCGCCTATCACGAGGCGGAAAAAGGCGAAAAAGGCCAGGCCCGGGTTGAAAACCTCGAGGAGCTGGTCAGCGCCGCGCGCAACTTCGAAAATACCGAAGAAGATGAAGACCTGTCCCCCCTGTCGGCCTTCCTCGGCCATGCCTCCCTTGAGGCAGGCGACACCCAGGCCGATGAGCATGAAGACAGCATCCAGCTCATGACCTTGCACAGCGCCAAGGGCCTGGAGTTCCCGTATGTGTTCCTGGTAGGAATGGAGGAAGGGCTGTTTCCTCACAAAATGAGCCTGGAAGAGCCTGGGCGCCTGGAAGAGGAACGGAGGCTGGCCTACGTAGGCATCACTCGGGCCATGCAGAACCTGGTGATGACCTACGCCGAAACCCGACGGTTGTATGGCAGCGAGACCTACAACAAAGTGTCGCGATTCGTACGTGAAGTGCCGAAGGGCCTGATCCAGGAAGTGCGTCTGTCCAACAGTGTCAGTCGACCGTTCGGCGGCAGCCAGCAACAAAGCGCCAGCAGCCTATTTGGCGGCAGCGACATTCCGGAAACCGGCTTCAGCCTGGGCCAGGCCGTACGCCATTCGGTATTCGGCGACGGGGTGATCCTCAACTTCGAAGGCGCCGGTGCCCAGGCCCGGGTCCAGGTCAACTTCAGCGAAGGCAGCAAATGGCTGATGCTGGGGTATGCCAAGCTGGAAGCGATCTAAAGGCCTTGCGGGAACCCTGTGTGCGAGCTTGCTCCCCACAGGGTTCTGGGACCGCCAGAATATTTCCGATAGAACTTGTTTACCTTTCCTACAGCCCAAAGCGAACAGGCCCGCTTGCGTAGCTGAACCTGAACCTTACCTGTCACGCAAAAGCCCGAAACACTCTGCCGCTAGCCAGCAACAGTTCACCTGTGCAACATGGCGCGCGTGCTATCCACAAATGGGAATGCCTTTATATGAAACGTTTTCTTAGCATCGCCATGGCGTTGTGCATCGGCCTGACGATGGCCATCGACGCCAATGCCGCCAAGCGTTTTGGCGGTGGTAAAAGCTCGGGCGCAGCCCCGACTCACCAGACCAGCCAGATGGCGCCGTCGTCTGCCGCCGGGTCTACTGCCGCCACCGCGGGTGCGGCCGGTGCTGCTGGCGCGGCCACCAAGGCCAGCGGCGCTTCGCGCTGGCTCGGCCCTCTGGCCGGTATCGCCGCCGGTGGCCTGCTCGCCTCCATGTTCATGGGCGACGGCTTCCAGGGCATGCAGATCTTCGACATCCTGATCATGGCGGTCATCGCCTTCCTGGTCTTCCGCTTCATTGCCGCTCGTCGTCGCAAGCAGCAGGAGCAACTCGCTCCGGCCGGCCACGCGCCAATGCAGCGTGAAGTGTTCGACCAGCAGCCTGCCAGCGGTTCGATCTTCGGTGGCTCGGCAGCGCCTGTGGCCGCTCGTCCGGTCATCAACGCGCCGGCCTGGTTCAACGAGCAACGCTTCATCGAAGCCGCGCGCAACCACTTCATGGCCCTGCAACAGCACTGGGACGCGAATGAGATGGACAAGATCTCCGAGTTCGTGACCCCGCAACTGCTGGAGTTCCTCAAGCGCGAGCGGGCCGAGCTGGGTGATGGCTTCCAGTCAACCTACATCGACAACCTGCAGGTGCAATTGGATGGCGTCGACGATCGCGCCGACAAGACCATCGCCACCCTGACCTTCAGCGGTGTATCGAAGGATTCTCGCTTCGACAAAGGCGAAGCGTTCAGTGAAAGCTGGAACATGGAGCGCGCGCAGGGCGACGACCAGCCTTGGCTGGTGGCAGGTATTCGCCAGAACGGTTGAACCTTTGCCCGTTTTGCATGTTGAAATAAAAGAACCCCGGCCCAGGCCGGGGTTTTCTATTTCGCGGTTGCATCTATGGCGAGCTACTGTATAAACCGCTCCATATAAACCCGCGCCATCGAGAAAGAGGATCCCCGGACGTGGAAGAAATTATCGAACAATTGCGTGAAGCCAACGAGCCCGTACCGGTCCCGCTGGAGTTGCCCGACGAAGACTTGCTGGTCGAGATCGAGGAACAACTGTTCATCGATATCCCATTCGTCTTCAAGGAGTTTTTGCTGACCGTCAGCGATGTCGTTTATGGAAGCCTGGAACCGGTGACCGTCACCGATCCGCAATCCCACACCTACCTGCCGGATGTGGCCGCCAACGCCTGGGATGCCGGTGTCGACCGCAGCCTGATTCCGATCTGCCAGGACGGCGACGACTATTACTGCGTCGAAGAAGACGGCACCGTGGTGCTGTGGCAAGCAGACGAAGAACTGATCGCCGAAGAGACCTGGGAATCGGTCTGGCACTGGGCGCGGGATGTCTGGTTGGAAAGCTGATTCGCCAGCGTCCGGTGCAGGTCAATGCCCGGACGATCCCTTGTGATTGTCCAGCGTTTCGAGCAAGGCGACCTGCATCCGCGTATGCAGGCGGATAAACCAGCGCCAGAGCAGTGCCGCCACGGCTATCGCCGCCACCGCGATCAATACCAGCCACTTGTTGGTCGGCAGGATACTGGCCGACAAGGCTGCCAGCAGCAGGAAGATCACCAGCAGCGAAAGGAGCGGGATCACTTCGGCGATCACGCGTCGCACTCGCTGGGTGTGGCGGCCGGCCATCTCCGGCTTGACGCCCATTTCGGCCAACAGCATCGACAAGGCCTTGAGCTTGCGGTACGCCGCGATCAGGAACGGCAGGGACAAGAACAGCGCGCCGCCCCAAATCAACGCGTTTTGCCAGCTGGCATTGCTGACCCATGCCTGCAGATACGCTGACATTCGTTCGGCGAAATATCCTCCAGAGACAAAAATCGCGATAACCAACGCCAGGTTGACGCCGACCTGCAGCATGATTCGCCTGATCATGGAGGCCAGCATCGCGCCTTCACCCTGGGGCTGGATGCTGCGCAACCATTCGCCATACATGCCCAGCACACGCTTCAATCGTAGCGGCATCGCCGACGCCAACCTGACCGATAACGGATCAGCGCCCCGGATCAGGTACGGGGTCAGCAATGTCGTGAGTACCGAGACGGCCACCGCCACTGGATAAAGAAAATCGCTGGTGACCTGCAAGGTCATCCCCAATGAAGCGATGATGAAAGAAAATTCGCCGATCTGCGAAAGTCCCATCCCGACTCGCAGTGAGGTGCGTCCGTCATTACCCGCGATAAAAGCACCCAGCCCACAAGACAGCATCTTGCCCAGTACCACCGCGCAGGTAATCACTGCGATTGGCCAGGCGTACTGAAGCAAAATGGCCGGATCGAGCATCAGCCCGATGGCCACGAAAAATATCGCGCTGAACAGATCGCGGACCGGCTCCACCAATCGTTCGATCTTCAACAGCTCACGGGACTCGGCCATGATCGCGCCGATCAGGAACGCACCGAGCACCATGCTGTATTCGAGATTCACCACCAGCAGGCAAAAACCGAAACAAAGCCCCAGCACGGTAATCAACAGCATCTCGTTACTGTCGAACTTCGCTACGTAAGCCAGCAATCTGGGTACCAGCAGAATGCCGATGACTAACGCTACGATCATGAACAACGACAGCTTTCCGACCGTGGAAAATACCTCGCCGGGACTCACCGTACCGCTGACGGCAATGCTCGACAGCAACGCGATGATGCCAATGCCGAGGATGTCCTCGACAATCAATACCCCAAAGATCAACTGCGCAAACCGCTCGTTTTTCATCTTCAAGTCATTCAAGGCCTTGACGATAATCGTGGTCGAGGAAATCGCGAGGATCGCGCCGAGGAACAGCGAGTCCATGGCGCTCCAATCGAACCAGCGGCCGATTTCATAGCCGATCCAGATCATCAATACGATCTCGAGGAACGCCGCGATAAACGCCGTGGCTCCCACCTTGAACAGCTTGCGCAGGCTGAACTCCAGGCCCAGGCAGAACATCAGGAAAATCACCCCGAGCTCGGCCAGGGTCTTGATCGTCTCTTCGTCGTGGATGAAACCGAACGGCGGTGTATGGGGGCCGATGATGAAGCCGGCGACAATGTAGCCCAGCACCACCGGTTGCTTGAAGCGATGAAAAAGTACGGTGACCAACCCGGCCGCCAGCATGATGATCGCCAGGTCTTGAATAAAACTGATGGCGTGCATAGTGGGGCTCCTTGTCGAAACGACTCTTTGGGGAGTCGGGTAGATCCGTTCCTTTTGTGGGAATTACCCGGCATTTGACGGGCTTTTGCAGGTTAACACCGGGACTTCTTGCAAAAAGACGGTGCAATATATGGAAACAGATCCACCCAAGCGTGACGGCAAGCCCTGGCGCAGCGTCCCGATAGGAGTGGCTTGAACCTGGTACTTGGTAAACCACACTCCAGCGCCCGCAGAGGCGCCCCCTTGAAACTGCTGCCTTGAACCGTGAGAACGTTATGGAACCCGGAAACGCCCAGCTGTCGATGACGGTGTTGATGACCCCCGATATGGCCAACTTCTCTGGCAATGTCCATGGCGGCACCTTGCTCAAGTACCTGGATGAAGTGGCCTACGCTTGTGCCAGCCGTTACGCCGGCCGATACGTGGTGACCCTATCGGTAGACCAGGTGATTTTTCGCGAGCCAATTCATGTCGGCGAGTTGGTGACCTTCCTGGCGTCGGTGAACTACACCGGCAACACGTCGATGGAAGTGGGCATCAAAGTCGTGACCGAGAACATTCGTGAGCGCTCGGTTCGCCATACCAATAGCTGTTTCTTCACCATGGTTGCGGTGGACGACCAGCGCAAGCCCGCCCCCGTCCCGCCGCTGCAACCGCAGAACAGCGAAGAGAAACGCCGTTACGAACAAGCGCAGCAACGCCGCCAGATTCGCCAGGAACTGGAAAGGCGCTATCAGGAAATCAAGGCGGACGGGCCTTAACCAGCCGCCGCGAGCCTTGTGGGAGCGAACTCGCTCCCACGGGGAGTTCCATCGATCAAAGGCTGATCGGCGTGGCTTCGAAGCGCACGCGCGGATGGGCGATGCGGTCCTGGGCGCGGACCAACTGTAATTCGTAACTCGCACACGCCTGGGTTTCCAGCAGCACTTCATGCACGGCCGCAGCGGTGAACTCGAATGCCGCCACCAGGCTGTCCCCCAACAGTATCCGTGCCAGGAACAACCCCGACGTCAGGTCGCCGACCCCAACAGGTTGGCGCGGGAACGCCAGCAAGGGACGGCGCAGGTGCCAGCTGCCTTCAGCCGTTACCAACAGCATCTCGAAGCTGTCTTCGGGCTTGCCGGGATAAGCCAGGTGCTTGACCAGCACGACTTTCGGGCCACGGGCCAATAGCGCACGGGCCATGGCCAGGCAATCGAGCAATGATTGCGCCTTGCGACCGCAGAAGCTATCCAGCACCAGTTGGTTCGGGCACATGATGTCAGCCACGACAGCGGCTTCTTCCAGCAGGAACTCGCTCACCTCGGGCGCGACAATGCAGCCCTTCTCCGCGTGCCCCATGACCGGGTCACACAGATACAACGCCTTGGGGTTGCAACGCTTGATCCGCGCCACACCCGCCAGGATGGCTTGTCCCTGGGCTGCACTACCCAGATAACCGGACAGCACCGCATCGCAATTGCCCAGCTCGCCAATGGCCGCGATACCCTCTACCAACAGCGGTATCTGCGCCGGCGCGAGCACTTCTCCGGCCCATTGCCCGTATTGCGTGTGATTGGAAAACTGCACGGTATTGAGAGGCCACACGTTGACGCCGACCCGCTGCATCGGGAACACGGCGGCACTGTTGCCGGCATGACCGAATATCACATGGGACTGGATGGCAAGCAGATGAGGCGTACGTTTCATGCGGGAAATTTCCGTAAAACGAATGAAATTCAAGCCGCGCAGTATGCGACTAAACACAGCCTGTACGACAGACCGGCGACACAGTTAAGCTGAGGGCAACTTGTTGGAGCACTTTGTTCATGCTGACCCTTGGAAACATCTTCGTGCTGATGCTGCTGGCTACCGGCGGCGCCTGGCTGTGGCATAACCATGGCTTGCGCGAGCGGGCCTTGGCGCGGGTCATGCAACATTGTGCCAACCTGAAAATCGAACTGCTGGACGGCAACGTGGCCCTGCGCAAGATTGGATTCGTCAAGGACGCCAGTGGGCGGCGGCGCCTGGCGCGTATCTATAACTTCGAATTCACGGTGACAGGCGAAACCCGTCATTGCGGCACCGTCACTCAGTTCGGTGCCCACAGCGTACAGATCGAACTGGCCCCCTATCCGATGCCGTTCGAAGAGGCCCCGCCTACGCCGATTGAACCGGTCCAGACGCGGCCCAGGGCTGAGGTTATCGAGCTGAGCCAGTGGCGCCAGGAACACAATAAATGGAAGCCTTGAAACGAGGCTGATTCAGGCACACCGAGCGCTCATCAGGCCCGCTTGCAGGCGATCGATGTCTTGCGGCTGATCGAAAATCAGCTCGATCCGTGAGTCCTCACGCCACTCACTCGCTTGCCACTCCAGCGCCGCCCCCTCCAGGGCATTGGCTGAAACCCAACCGTCGACGCTGTGGATAACCATCTTCGCGCGTTTCCAGTCCTGGTCTTGTAGCCAACGCACCAGCGCCGCCGCGTCGAACTGTTGGCTGGGGTGCCAGCGCCAGCCGATACTCCACGCACCGTCCTGCTGCTGATACAGGCAGATCGGCAGCCTTGGGTCCGTCCATCTGGCTGGCATCGGTCCCAGGCTTCGGGGCAGGCTCATGTTATCCACAGCCCCGCTACCCCGAGCCGCCTGGCCTGGCAATCGGTCGATCGGCAACGCTGCGTGCTGCGTCCAATACAACGCCCGCCCAGGCAACTGAGCCGACAGCTGTTCACGGTCAGCCTGTGTCAGGGTCTCGGATTTGTTCAACACCAACAGTCCAGCATCCGCCAGGATTTGTCGCTGCGCATCGGGCAACGGCTTACCGTCTGCCATTGCCCGGGCATCCAGCACCAACACACAGGGTTGCACCGCCAGCACACCCAGCCATGGCGCTTGGCTCAGTTGGCGCAACAATTGCGCCGGATGGCCCAGGCCCGAGGGTTCGATAAACAGGCGATCCGGCCGGGCCTTGCGCAATAAACGCCCGAGCCCGATCTGGAACGGCGCTCCGTTGACGCAACACAAGCAGCCGCCGGCCACTTCGCCCAATGCGATACCATCGCCAGCCTGGGTCAGCAATGCGGCATCCAGGCCGATCTGACCGAACTCGTTGATCAGCACCGCCCAACGCTCATTAGCCGGGCGCTGAGCCAGCAGATGCCTGATCAGGCTGGTCTTGCCAGCGCCCAAGGGACCGGCGATGACATGGGTGGGAATGTGCTGCAACATAATCGACGGTTTTCGATGGAGGTGGACATGCGGATGATCGGCTGGTTACTACTGGCATTGACGTCGAACCAGGCATTGGCCCAGGCCTGCGTGGTTCACAGCCAGGCGGAGCGGCTCGATGTGAAAGTCTGCCAGCAGAACCGCAACATTCCACAGAAGCTGTTTGCCGATGGTTTCTGCCAGCCAAACCTTGCCGGCCAGAAGGTCGAGGTGCAATACCTCGATCAATGTCCTGGCGGCGCGTTTGGCGTTTGCAGTAACGCCCAAGTCGCCAATATGCCCTACCGCCAGGATATTCACTATTACGGCGTAGCAAGCGATGCCGCTTATTTGCAGCCATTTTGCGAAGGGCAAAGCCAGGGCACCTGGCTCAAGCCTTAAGCCAACCAGTCCAGCGTGAGAATCAGCCGGCGCTCCCCCGGTGCGGGTTCCGGCGAGCGGTGGATCAGGCCAGCGCCCTCATTGCCATGCCATTTTTCGCCTTTAAGCAAACCGACATCACCGCAACCGAACTGCTGGATGATTTGCGGATCCACCGGTTCGGCCTCAGGTTGCGCCAGGCGCCGGCGATCCATGACCCCCTCCTCAAGCCACTGGCTGCCGACACCCGCATAGGTGGTCAGCAACCGCACTGGCACGTGGTCAACGTGAAAGCGCGGGCACATGGCTTTATCCAGCGTGCGCAGACGCAGCCCGACACGTTGGGCGCCCAACAGGCATGCGAATGCGCTGACCAGCCAGGAGACGTCGGCAATGAAACCTTCATAGCCGTGCAGGTCGCTGAAACCTGCAGCCAAACCGTGCAGCGCTGGCTGGGTGTCCTCCTCCGGCAGATCGAGCACCCGTGATTCGGCCAGCGGCTGGTCCAACGCAACTACCAGTGCCGCAAAATCGCCGATGTGTGCGGGAAGCTGGCGCTGCCAGACCGCCAGGTTCGTGCCCTCGTCCAGGATCTGCGTGAGTATCCCCGGCGTATCGCCTTGGACCTGCCGTGTTCGTAGTGTCCTTTTCAGATTCGGCGCGAGCATTACGCTACCGCCTCTTCATGCCATGGGCCGAACGGATCGGGCAACAGCCGCCAGCTTTCGACGCCGAGGGCCATTTCCGCGTCGGTGAGCAGGCAGGCGTCCAATTCGGCGGTGAGTTGATTGAAGTCGATGTCCTGGCCAATGAATACCAACTCCTGACGACAATCGCCTGTGGCGGCACGCCAGTTTTTCATGATCGCCGCGGTGCTCTCTTCGTCCTGCGGCCACTGGTTTTTCGGTACGAACCGCCACCAGCGCCCGGCGAAACCATGGCGCATCAAGCCACCGGCCTGGGACCAACTGCCCGCCTCCTCAGGTTTGCTTGCCAACCAAAAGAAACCCTTGGAACGCAAGAGTTTGCCGTTGGGCCAGGGACGGTCGATAAAGTTGAAGAAGCGCTCGGGATGAAACGGCCGATGTGCCCGGTAGGCGGTCGAGGCGATACCATATTCCTCGGTTTCAGGCACATGCTCGCCTCGCATTTCCTGTAGCCAGCCAGGCGCCTGGGCAGCACGCTCGAAATCGAAAAGGCCCGTGTTGAGGATTCGTCCCAGCGGAACCTGTCCCATGACCATGGGAATGATCTGCGCCTGGGCGTTGAGGCGCTGCATGATCGCGATCAGCTCTTCCCGCTCCTGCCGGCTGATCAGGTCAATCTTGCTAATCAAAATCACGTCGGCAAACTCGATCTGTTCGATCAACAGATCGGTGACCGAGCGTTCGTCGTCATCTCCCAGCGTTTCGCCCCGTGACGCCAGGCTTTGCGCAGCTTGGTAATCCAGAAGGAAATTCACCCCATCGACGACAGTTACCATGGTGTCGAGTCGCGCCACATCGGCCAGGCTTCGGCCTTCTTCATCACGAAAAGTGAAGGTTTCGGCCACTGGCAACGGTTCGGAGATGCCCGTGGATTCGATCAGCAGGTAATCGAAGCGCCCCTCCCTGGCGAGCTGTCCGACTTCTTCGAGCAAGTCCTCGCGCAACGTGCAGCAAATGCAGCCGTTGCTCATCTCCACCAGCTTTTCTTCTGACCGGTTCAAGGTGACATCCCGCTGGACTTCGCTGCCATCGATGTTGATCTCGCTCATATCGTTGACGATTACCGCGACCCGCAAATTGTCTCGATTACGCAGGACGTGGTTGAGCAGCGTGCTTTTACCAGCACCCAGAAATCCAGACAGTACGGTTACGGGAAGGCGGTTGGGCATCGGTATATCCTCATCGGGCGGCCGCTTCGATGACGGCTCGTGACCTGGGTTTGGCTATTTTCAAGGTTCGGTCGAACCAATGTTATAGTATAACGATACACTCCAGCCAGCCCCGCCGTTCCATTGATCTGAGATCAATCCATGCGCATTCATTTGAAATTGATAGTGGCGAGCCCTTTATTGCTATGGACATTCGTCGCTTCGGCCCAATCTCCGCTCTTGGCAAACTGCACCCGTAGCGCAAATTTGCTCGCGTGTGTGGACCTGCAAGGCAATGCCTATAGCGTCGCGACGGCTGGCAACACCACTTACTTACGAGGTTTTGAAGCCGTCGGTCGGCGCTACTGGGCACAAACGAATAGCCGTTACGGTCAGCTCACGTTCTTCACGGGATTGGCTTCGGATGGTGAAAGTTGGGTGGGATACAGTCGGCGCGTGGGCTGGACGACGCTCAACCGCTTTTCTAGCTCGGGCGGTAGCCAAGGCGCATTTACCTGCGGTCGCATGAACGGTTGCCAGAATTCATCACGCTAACGTTTCACGTGGAACATGAGCAAACGGGAGCTAGATGAAACTCGTTTCATGGAAAAGGTTTCTTAAAATCCACTGTTATAATATAACATTGAATTTCAGCTCTTCGATGGATCTTGACCATGAACGCTTTAACGCTGCCGGACGTGGCTGCCCAAATCTCACGTCAACCCCTACCCCTTGATTGGGTTGGCATGTGTGGCGTCGCGACACCGGTATTGATTGATGGCCAACGTTTAAGCGCAATGGCCGACGCTGGCGTCAGCCTCGATGATGGTGAGGCGCGAGGCATTCACATGTCACGCTTATATCTGGCGCTGGGCTTGTTGGAAGATACGCCGCTTTCCCCGGCGCTGTTACGCCAAATCCTCCAGCAATTTCTCGATAGCCATGAAGGCTTGTCCCAAACAGCGTCCCTCAACTTGCATACCGATCTGCTGCTTAAACGTCCGGCACTTATGAGTCCTTTGGCTGGCTGGAAACGCTATCCGGTGAGCATTGAAGCCCAGCTAAAAAACAAAATGTTCCACGTGGAACTGCAGATTCAGATCCCCTACTCTTCGACGTGTCCCTGTTCGGCAGCACTTGCTCGGCAACTGGTGCAACAGCAGTTCGTTGACGACTTTGCCAACAAGCAGCTTGAGCATGCCGAAGTCCTCGCTTGGCTGGGGTCGTCGAATGGCATTGTCGCAACCCCGCATAGCCAACGCAGCACGGCGACATTGACCCTACGGCTGGACGCCGCCGTTAAGGAATTTGCGCTGCAGTCGCTCATCAACGAAGCTGAAGCCGCCCTCGGCACCGCAGTACAAACCGCCGTGAAGCGCGCCGATGAACAAGCCTTCGCACTGGCTAACGGCCAAAACCTGATGTTCTGCGAAGACGCTGCCCGGCGATTAACGACGGCTCTGGCCCGGTCACCCCATATCGTCGCGCTGGACGTGCGCGTCGTTCACGCCGAGAGCCTGCATGCCCACGACGCAGTGGCTCGAAGCAGCTGGACGCGGGGCGCATCATGATCAGCTGCACAGCACTGCGCTGGGGTGCCCCCGGACGACCACTCACGCCGCCGCTAGTCATGGCGCGAGCGGAAGGCAGCCTCACCGCGATCATCGGGGCCAACGGTTCGGGCAAAAGCAGTCTTTTGAAAGTGCTCGCAGGATTGCAAAAACCGCTGTCCGGCCAAGTCTGCCTGGATGTTCCACGCCGTGGCGGAGTTTCGTTCCTGCCGCAGCAACAACATCTGGATCGGCAATTTCCCATCAATCTGCAAGAGTTGGTGGCCGCCGGCTCCTGGGGAAATCGCCACACGCCAGCCATGCGCCGACAGTTGCTCCAGACGGCGCTGGACGACTGGGCGCTGAGCGGCCTCCAGCATCGTCCATTGATGGCTTTGTCGGGAGGCGAGCTGCAACGCGCCCTACTCGCTCGCCTGAGCTTGGCCGAAGCGCCGCTCCTATTGCTCGACGAACCCCACGCTGCCCTCGATGAACAAGGCCAGGCCCTTCTGTGGAAACACATTCATCGCTGGCATGCCGAAGGCAGGACCATCATGGTGGTGTGTCATGACCTGGCGGCGGTACGCCAACATGTTCCCCATACACTGCTCATCAAAAACACCGGTTGCGTGTTGGGCCGCAGTGTCGACCTGATCGCCCAACAACCCCATGCGTGGGTGGCCTGATGCTTGCTGCCGTACATCTCTGGCAACCGTTCCAAGAGTTTGTCTTCATGCGTCGGGCCTTGCTGGGTGGCTTGGTGTTGGCGTGCAGCACAGCTCCGCTAGGGGTGTTCCTGATTTTGCGGCGGATGAGCCTGATCGGCGACGCCGTGGCTCACGGCATATTACCTGGCGCGGCCTTGGGCTTCTGGTTTGCCGGACTGAGCCTGCCAGCCTTGACCATCGGAGGCCTGGGCGCGGGCTTGAGCATGGCCGGGCTCGCTGCCTGGATTACCCGGCGTACCGGGCTGAGGGAGGACGCCAGCCTCGCGGCGATCTACCCCATTTCCCTCGCGGCGGGTGTATTGATCCTCGGTATGGCCGGCAAACGCCTGGACTTGCTGCACCTGCTGTTCGGCTCGGCCCTGGCGGTAGACGGCCCGACACTCACCGGCATGCTGTGGGTTTCCGGCGCCAGCCTGGCGGCGATAGCGTTGATCTATCGACCGCTGCTGCTCGACACCCTGGATCCGCTGTTCCTGCAGACCGTCAGTCGTCTCGGCCCGTTGGCCCATGGCGTGTTCCTGACCTTGGTGGTGCTGAACCTGGTGATCGGCTTTCAAGCCATCGGCGCGCTGATGGTGGTCGGCCTGATGATGCTGCCGGCTGCCGCGTCGCGATTCTGGAGCCGTCGCCTGCCGCTGCTGATGCTCATCGCCGCGCTGCTCGGTTGCCTCTCGGTCTGGCTTGGCCTGTTGCTGTCCTTCTATTACTCACTGCCCAGCGGACCGTCCATCGTACTGGTGGCCGGGGCGTTGTATTTGTTGTCGGTGGTATTTGGTCCGGTGCACGGCTTGCTGCGCCGGCCCCCCTTGCTTACATCCCAATGAGGTTTTGCCGATGCGCGCCCTGCTCCTGATATTCAGCCTGATGCTGTCCATGTCCTCCCCCGCCGCCGAAAAGCTGCGGGTTGTCACCAGCTTCAGCATCCTTGCCGACATGACCCAACAGGTCGGCGGCGAGCACGTCCAGATCGTCAACATGGTCGGTCCCGACGCCGATGCGCACACCTACGAGCCCACACCAGACGACGCCAAGGCGCTGCTGAAAGCGAATGTGATCATCAAGAATGGATTGGGCTTCGAGCCTTGGCTGGATCGCCTGGTCACCAGCACCGAAACCAGTGCCCCGGTGATCAGTGCCAGCCGGGGCGTGATTCCGCGCTCATTGGACGAAGATGGAGAGACGATCCCCGACCCACATGCGTGGCACAACCTTGCCAACGCCGTGCTCTACGTTGGCAATATCACCAAGGCGCTGGAGGCAGCCGATCCGGCCAACAAAGCAGACTACGAACGCAACAGCCAGGCGTACCTGAAAACAATCTATGCCCTGCTCGACGATGCCAAGGCGAAGTTCGGCGCGTTACCACCGGGCAATCGAAAGATCGTCACCTCTCACGATGCGTTCGGTTACCTGGGCCAGGCCTATGGCATTGAGTTCATGGCGCCGCAAGGACTGTCTACCGAACGCGAGCCCTCCGCTGCCGAAGTCGCTGCGCTGATCACGCAAATCCGCAAAGCCAAGGTCAAGGCTGTGTTCATGGAAAACATCAAGGACGCGCGCCTGCTCAAGCAAATAGCCGATGAAAGCGGCGCGCACATTGGCGGCACGTTGTATTCGGACGCCCTCGCCGCCAAAGGTCCCGCCAGCACATTTACCGGACTGTTCGAGTACAACCTCGACACGCTGTACGAGGCATTGAGCCGGCCCTGAGATCAAGCCCTCGGCTTGACTGTCCCGCACTCCTGCCCAAGCCAAACGGCACGGGTATCCAGGCTACCGTTCTGCTGGATGCCCGTGGCGTTGAATGTGCCATTGACCTTGGTGGTGAATTCGCGATCACTCTGGAATGTCGCGATACCGCTGCCCTGGGCTTTCGGACAACTGAAGCGAAACTTCCACTGGTTGCCGGTTCGCTCGGTGATCTGCTGCTTGCAGCCCGACTGCGGGTCCTGCAACGGGATGTCGTTCGTCTGGACTTGCTCCGGGGTCAGGCATACCCGAATACCTTTGCCGCCCATGGTAATGCCTTGCTTTTCCAACATGGCCCGCTGCTCGGGTGTCATCTGGTTCTGCAACTGGCCGAGGATCAATTGCAGGTCTGGCAAGTTCTGGTTGTCGACTTTCATGTTGCTTGTCGTCAGTTCCCACAGGCCTGGTTGAAGCATCTGCGCCTGCGCCGCTACAGGAACCGACAAGCCAACGGCCAAGGCCACACCCAGCAAGCGAACTTTCATTGCAAAAACTCCAGAGGACAAGTGGCCGTTAGACGCTGCCCACAGGCTTCGGTTCAAGGCCCGGCCAGGTGAATTAAATAGCGACATTCGCTGCGGAACATGGTCTGTTAAGCAATGAAACTTCAGGAGCTCGGCTGCCCCATGGATTATTACGGCCCGCATGTTTTCGGTTACCTGATCGCGCTGCTCCATACACTCGGCTCCATCGCCGCCGTCCATGCGGTACTCACCGTGCGAACCGCCCAAGGATCGATTGCCTGGGCCCTTTCATTGCTGTTCATTCCCTATCTGACGTTGATCCCCTACTTGGTTTTCGGCCGCAGCACTTTCGACGGCTACATCAAGGCGCGACGGCAGGCGAACGAAGAAATGCGCAAGGCGATTTCCGAGCTGAACTGGCGACCCTGGGTCGAAGAAGCACTCACCGCTCGCGCCTCCCAGGCCTATGCTTCGTTGCGCGCCATGCCCAAGCTAGGGCGAGCACCCTGCCTGGCGAATAACCAGGTGCGGTTGCTGGTAGACGGCCACGCCACGTTCGAAGCGATTTTCCAAGCCATCGAAGGCGCGCGGGAAGCCATCCTGATCCAGTTCTTCATCATCCATGACGACCGCCTCGGCCAGCGCCTGCACGCATTGCTTTTGAAGAAAGCGGCCGAAGGCGTGACGGTGTACCTGCTGTACGACCGTATCGGCAGTCACTCCCTGCCCCACCGATATGTCCAGGCATTGCGCGACGGCGGCGTCCATGTGAAAGCCTTTGCCACCCGCAGCGGTTGGTTGAACCGGTTCCAGGTCAACTTCCGCAACCATCGCAAGATCGTAGCCGTGGACGGCGTACTGGGGTTTGTCGGCGGGCATAACGTAGGCGACGAGTACCTTGGCGAAAAGCCCCCGCTGGCGCCATGGCGCGACACGCATGTCGAAGTACGCGGCCCGGTGGTGGCAAGCATGCAGGAGTCGTTCGCAGAAGACTGGTTCTGGGCCGCCCGTTCTTTGCCGCCATTGATCCTGCCGGATACTTACCCGGACGGCGGCGTGCTCTGCCAGTTACTGGCCAGCGGCCCGGCGGACGCGCACGAAACCTGCTCGCTGTTTTTCGTCGAGGCGATCCATGCGGCGAACGAGCGGATCTGGATTACCACACCCTATTTCATTCCCGATGAAGCGGTCTTCGCTGCGCTGCGCCTGGCAGTCTTGCGCGGGGTGGATGTACGCATCCTGCTGCCATCACGTCCCGATCACAAAATCGTCTACGCAGCGTCCAGCCTTTATGCATTCGAGGCCGTAAGGGCCGGCGTGCGGGTGTTTCGTTATGAGCCAGGATTCCTGCATCAGAAAGTCGTGTTGATCGATCAGGAAATAAGCGCGATCGGCAGCGCGAACCTGGACAACCGTTCGTTT
This sequence comes from Pseudomonas frederiksbergensis, assembly GCF_000802155.2. GTDB lineage: Bacteria > Pseudomonadota > Gammaproteobacteria > Pseudomonadales > Pseudomonadaceae > Aquipseudomonas > Aquipseudomonas frederiksbergensis_A. The sequence continues at coordinate 113,548 of NZ_JQGJ02000013.1, read as the reverse complement.
CGATTGAATTTTGAAGTGATGCTGCTGACGGTTGATGTCGCATTCGCCAGCGAAGTGGAGCAGATGCTCGAGAAAGATTTTGCCCAGGCCCACGAAGTCGCGAAACAGGAAAGCCGGGAGACCCACCGCGTGCAAAAGATCGGCATGCGGATCGCCCGGCTCATTTCGCCGATTCTTTAGGGCGCGTAGATGTCGTCCCGCGTCCAGGGCAATTCATGGCTGCCATCGGCATGGGCCTTGACCGCGAGGATCTGGTGCAGGTTTATCCAGCCCTTGGCGAAGGCATAGGCGCAGCCTGCCAGATAAAGCCGCCAGATCCGCAGCGCCCGCTCCGGCACCTCCCTGGAGGCGGTTTCGAGGTTGTCCTCCAGACGCTCGCTCCAATGATCGAGGGTGCGCGCGTAATGCATGCGCAGGCTTTCCACATCGACGATTTCCAGCCCGGCTTCGCTGATCTCGGCAGAGATCATCGAGAGATGCGGCAACTCACCATTGGGAAATACATATTTCTCAATGAACTCACCCGCACCACGCCCTACCGGACGGCCATCGGTGTGCTTGGCGGTGATTCCGTGATTCATCACCAGGCCCCCTTCGCGAACGGCGCCGAACAGCGTCTTGCAGTACTGGGCCAAGTTGGCGTGCCCGACGTGTTCGAACATACCGACGCTGACGACCTTGTCGAAACGACCGTCCTGTGGCAAATCGCGGTAGTCGAGCAATTGCAGGTCCACCAGGTCTTCCAGGCCTTCAGCCTTGACCCGCTCCCGGGCCAGGGCGAGTTGGGCCTTGCTCAAGGTTATGCCAAACACCCTGGCGCCGAACTCCCGCGCCGCGAAACGTGCCAACCCGCCCCAACCGCAGCCGACATCCAGTAAATAGTCACCGGGTTGCAGACGCAGCTTGCGGCACAGATGGCGGAACTTGGCTTGTTGGGCTTGCTCAAGGGTTTCGCTGCCGGTCTCGAAATAAGCGCAGGAGTACACCATGTCGCTGTCGAGCCAGAGCTGATAAAAGGCGTTTGATAGATCGTAATGGTAGGAGATCGCCTTGGCGTCGGTTTCCTTGTCATGGACGTTACGCACCGGCAGGTTGCTGTCGTCTTCGTCCACCAGGGCTTGGCTCAACTCGTCGCACACTCGGATAACTTCACTGATCGAGCCCTCGAGCTCGAGTTTTCCCTCGACAAACGCCGCTCCCAATGCATCCAGGCTGGGATGGGTAAATTGCGCAACCATTTGTGGGTCCTTGACCACAATTGTGACGCTGGGATCATCACCCAGCGTGAATTCATGGCCATCCCAGAGCCGCAACCGAAGCGGTAGGTGCAGATTCTGCAAGGCCGGCGGAAGTTGAGCGAACATGAAAATATCCCCCCTTTGTTTCAGAAGCCTGAACTGAGGGTAGACCATGGTAGAAAAATAGCAGCCTATCGAATTTATAGCCTTTTTCTATCGCCTTCTTCTCTACTGTCTTGAGCAGTGACCGCCGGAAGTGAAGTGCCCTCTCGTAACTGACTGCGGGCGCCTTGAACAGTTCGCTCCAACGGACCCGCTAGATCTTCAACAACGGCTCTTGGAACCGCAGCAACCGCCCGGCATTACCCAACACCAGCAGCGTGCTCAAGTTGTGCAGCAACGCAGCGATCATCGCACCCGCCGCGCCAAGCCAGCCAAACGCGGCGAAGATTACGATGGCCAGCGTCCAGCCCAGGCCAATGATCACGTTGACCTGCAGTGTACGTCGACATTGCCGACTCAGCCGCACACAGGTACCAAGGCGCCGCAGGTCACTGCCGATCAGGACGATATCCGCCGATGCAAGCGCGATATCTGCCCCGCCGGCCCCCATTGCGACACCCACCACGCCGGCTTTGAGCGCGAGGGAATCATTGATGCCATCACCCACCACCATGGGCCGAAAGCCATGCTCTGTTTCAGCCTCGACCCGCCGGAGCTTGTCTTCCGGCAAGGCCTGAGCCTGCAATTCGTTAATGCCGACCTGCTGTGCCACGGCAATGGCCACGCTCTGGCGATCTCCGGTCAACAATACTTGGCGGCCCAGGCCAAGCTCGCGCAACTCAGCCATGGCCGCCCGTGCTTCCGGTTTGATGTTGTCCGCCAACAGCAGCCAGGCGAGAAACTGCCCATCCAGCGCCAGGCCGGCGATCGGGCCGTCATGCTCGGGAATGGCTGGCGTGTCGATACCCAACCGGGCAAACAACTCGGGGCGACCGAGTGCGGCTTCTCCCCTTCCGGTGTTGGCGGTGACACCCAAGCCTTGGCGCTCGTGCACATCGCTAAGCGGCAGATAATGCAGCGGGTCCACCTGCCCCGCCAACGCGCGACTGACGGGATGACTGCTGGCCGACCCAAGGCTGGCGGCCAAAGGCAGCAGCTCGCAGCGGTCAGCCAAGGCGCTTTGGATCGATTGCAATTGCAACGTGCCGTAGGTCAGGGTCCCGGTCTTGTCGATGACTAGTGAGGTCAGGTCCGCCAGCTCCTCCAAAAAAGCCGAGCTGCGAATCAAGATCCCGTGGCGCGCTGCCACCGCAATCCCGGCAATGGCTGTCGCCGGTGCTGATAACACCAACGCGCAGGGACAAGCCGCCACCAAGACCGCGAGCATCGCCTGGGCATCGTTGGTGACAAACCAGGTCACCGCGGCCAGCAGCAACACCAGCACCAGGTAACTACCGGCATAGCGTTCGAGCAAACGGGTAATCGGTGGTTTGGAACGCTCGGCGTTTTGCATCAGGGCAATCACCTTGCCCAGGGTCGACTCATCGCCGATACGCGTCACCTCCAGGCGTAGCAAGCCATCGAGGTTGATCGCGCCGCCAAATACATCCATGCCCACGACAGCCTCCACTGGGACGGATTCTCCGGTAATAGGCGCAGTGTCGAGGCTCGCTTGGCCAAAGAAGATTCGGCCATCGGCAGGCACTCGGTCTCCGGCGCGGACCTCCACCCAGTCGCCCGGCCGCAGCGTCCCGTTGTCGACTTCGATGATCGTACCGTCGGCCTCAATCTTCCGGGCTCGGCTGCGGGTCAATTGCCCGAGGGCGTGGATCGCTTCCTGGGAGCCGATCACGCTGCGTTCTTCCAACACGTGACCGAAGATCATGATGATGGGCAGCAGTGCGGCCGTCAGCAGATCGCCGGTGGCCCATGCACCGAGCATCGCCAAGGCGATGAGCTGGTCGGTGATGCTGTGCAAGCTTGGATATCGCAGGCTGTACCAGGCGGAACGCATCACGGGCACCGCCACCAGCAGCGAGGCGAATCCCAACAGCAATTGGCTGACACCGTTCTGCTCTGGCGACCAAGCGCGCCATGCCAGCCCCAAGGCAAGCAGCCCGAGGGCAAGCATCGCCAAGGTCAATTGCCGAGCGGCGGCCCGCTGTTCGGCAGAAGACAACATGGGCGAGGCAAAGGCTTGAGCGGTCATTGTCCGGCTCCCTGGATAATCAGGCGGGAATCGTCTTTCGGGTCGAGCGTAGTCACCGATCCGGCACGACGCAGAATCTCCGGCATACGTTCGCGATACAGGCGCAGCAGCATTTGCGGATCGCTGCCTTGGGTCTTCGCCAAGCCATACACCGCAGCGGTGTCGGTCGACGCCTTGGCGAGCCGCTCGCCAGCTTGGGCATCGGCCACCTGCAACGCATGGTCGGCGTCCTGGCGGGCTGACTGAGACTGTTTTTCCGCTTCGGTGCGGGCGTTGGCGACGGCTTTGTCGGCCTGTTGACTGGCCGTCAACACCGCATTAAAGGCCCCCACGGCAGATCCCGGCAGGCTCGACTGAACATCGACCCGCACCACTTCGATCCCTAACCCCTGCCCCGTCGCTGCAAGATCAGCGAGACGCCGATTGATCCCTTGCACCAGATCGCCACGCAGGCGCTCCCGACGCTCCGCGGCCTGGCTGTCGCTGCCGACTAACTCGGGGCGTGCCACCAGAATCGTATCCAGGTCCCGGGCTGCGGCAAGGGCCACGGCACTGCGGGTCGCCAGCCGATCGAGAGCAGGCAGCACATGTTCGCCCTGCAGCACGTACGCGTAAGGCTCGATGACCTTGTAGAACACGCGCACGTCCAGTTGCACCACGCCCGCGTCACCGGTCAATAAATAACCAGAACCCGCCAAGGCATCAGGCACGGGCGAAGCGAAACTGGCCACCCGATCAGCCTGTAGAGCCGCATCCGAGCGCAGCAGATTTTCTACGCGCCGTTCAAGGACTCGATCCGCCGCTGGCACCAAAATCACTTGTTCCACAGGCCGAGGCCATGCCCATAGAAGTCCGGCGTTCTGGATACGGTCCAATGCACCAAATTGCAAAACCACCGCACGGTCCTGCGGCTCGATCTGCCGCACATTGGCGAACATCCAGGCCAATGCGGCAAGGGCAGTGACCGCATACAGCGCAAGGAACGTCAGGCGCCCGGCCTGAATCCACGGATCGGATAATTCGTTTGTTCCACGTGGAACCAAACTCATGGTTGGGACCCGCCCTTTGGTTCCAAGGACGGAGGACCGTCTACCAAAACGCGAAATGGCGCCGCGTCGGTGCGCAAAATCATCTTGGTACCCGGGCTGACGATGGTGTTCAAGGTGTCCAGCGAGCGCAGCAAATTGTAAAGCTGGGGCGAACCCGCATAGGCCTTGCCGTAGATTTGCGCCGCCTCGACCCGGGATTGCGCTTCTATCTCGGCCGCTTTGACCGCGGCATCTGCCTGCATGATTCGCGCATCACGTTCGGCCGCCGAGCGAATCTGTGCCGCTTCGCGTTTACCCATCGCGGTACGCTCCGTGGCAATGGTTTCGCGCTCGGCACGCATGCGGTCCACGGTTGCAGCGAGCGTCACCGAAGGCAAGGTCAGGCGCTCGATGCCCACCTGCAGGACCCGTACGCCATAGGTCGCGAGCAGTTGTTGCTCGATCTGCCGGCGCAGTTGAGTTTCAAAATCGGCAATACGCACTTGACTGGCATCGGTATTGACCAGGTTCGCCAAATCGAAGCTGGCAGCCGTGGTCTCCAACGCCGAGCCGACAAAGGTGCGAATCTGTCGCGCGGCTTCGTCCGGCTGGTTCTGCACTGCCCGCATGAAACGCTGGACACTGTCCGGGTCAGCCTGTACCTGCCACGTCACATAGGCCTGGACGATAATCCGCAGCCCATCACGAGTACCGACATCCTGCAAACCGCTGGAGCTGGTACGTAAACGCAAATCGACCGGGACCGCCGCCTCGAAAGGCACCGGCCAGCGCCAATCCAGGCCCGGTTGCAACAGCACCCGCGCCGGATTCCCAAAACGAGTTATGACGGTGGCCTCCCCCGAGCGCACTTGCACCAGGCTGGCGGCCGCAACGGCAAACGCCACCAACAGCGTCGCCCAGCCCAGACGCCTCCACGGAAACGGCCCAGCGTGCTGCGAATCGCCGTGGTGATGATGATGCCCGTGGTGATGGCCTGCATGGCCGCGATTGTGCCCACCATGGTCGTGGTGATCGTGTGACGAAGACTGGCTCAATGGGCAGCTCCTGGCTGGACAGGTTTACGTGACGACGCGGGATCCGCCGGCAGCGCGAAATTACGCAGGTCCAGGGTCGGCGCGTTGCCGCCAGCACCCAAACGATGGTCGAGGATCAATAGATCGGCCTTGCCCAGCCCCTGGCTCAGTTGGCTGAGGTATTGCTCCAGGACGAAGGCGTGGCCTGCCATCGCGTAGGCTTTGCGTTCGGCATCGAAGCGCAGGTCTGCGGCTTCGGCGGCAGCATTGATTTCCCTGGCGGTGGCTTGGGCCTGGTCATGGGCGATACTGGCTTGCAGTTGCGCCTGATTGTTCTGTTCCGCTGCGGCACCGCGCTCCCGGGCAATCAGTGCCTGGGCGCCTATCTGCGCCGCTTGCACACCGTGATAGGCATTCGCCGCGCCGGCTGGTGGGTGGATCGCCTCCACCACGGTTGCAAGAATCTCTACGCCGCTGTCGAGCGATTGCAAGTCAGCCTGCACCGCGCTACCGATTTCGTTTGCCAGATTGACCCGGTCCGCCCCAAGCAAACCGTCCAGCGTTCGCGAAGCAAACTCATGCACGAGGATGCGGCTGGCCATGCTGCGGATCAGTGCCGGCACATCGGCACTGTTGTACGTTGCAGCAAGCGCCGCGGCATCCGTCAGGCCAATGCGATAAACGAAGCGCACATCCATGTTGACGATCTGGAAGCTCTGTTGTTCGGCATGCCGACTGGCGATGACCTGGGATTTGTCGTTGACGTGGGTGGCGTCCCATAAACGATTGGCGATGGCCGGCGCCGCTCCCTCCGCCAGCTTAGCTTTCGCTGGCGCCTTGTTTTCGCCGACGCCGGTCGCCAGTTCATGCACGACACCGTTTTCCACCTTGAGCACCCTGCCCCACGGCCAAGGCAGCCCCGCATGCAGGCCTGGGCCAAAGACCTTCACCGGCTCTCCAAAACGCTCGTAGATGCCGCGCTCCTGTAACGCCACTTCATGCACACCGGTGAGCGACCAGCCCACCAACGCCACCAGCGCCAGCACCGGGAAGAAAGCCCGGCGCATATAGCTGAACGCCCAGATCTGACGCAAGTCGATGCCGAAGCGGTTGTGCAACTCGTGCTGCAAGACCCGCAGCGGTTGCGGTGGCCAGCACAGCAGATCGGCGACAAAACTTCGGCCCAACAACGCCGGCTCCAAGGAGTCGCGGCGCGGGCTGAACAATGAAAGTACGGCGCGCAGCAGGAACTCCACCGCGACCAGCCCTGGCAACACCCCGATCAGCACCGCCAGGCGCATCGGCCAGATAGACGTATCGGCGGCGAAGAGCAGGCACAATGCACCGAAGGCCAATACGACGATCGCCACCCGCGCCAGCTGTGCCAACGCCAACGCTTCCGGCCACTCGGTGGGCGGCTGCTGGGCCAATTGACGTTCAAACACCAACACGCCGAACGCCAGCGATAACGAAAACACCGCACCGACACTGCCCGACACGCCAAGCGAAGCGGCCGGCAACTCCAGATTCCAGGTTTGCTCAAGACTCAGCAGCGCCAGAAGCGCCCACCCGGAAAGCCATAACGCAGGCGCCCCGATGTGCTTGAGCAGGCCAACCCAGCGCGCACTGATGCGCTCGAGCATCCGCTCATACCAACCCGAGTTATCAACAGGTTCGCTTTCAACCGGTAGATTTTCCACCGCTGGCGCCAGCGCCGCGCTTCGCCATTGCGTCACCCAACCGGCCGAGTGCACGCCTGCCAGCAGCACGATCAGACCTGCGCTTTGGCTGACCAACAAGGCGGGCCACAAGGATCGCGGCGAAAATAAACCGATGAAAAACGCCAGCACCAGTCCCAATCCCGCCAAGCCGCCCAGCGTCATCGCGAGCCGCTTCAAACGGCGTGTTTGCGAGGCAGCGCACTGGAAGCGCGGCCACTCGGCCACCCGAGCCCCTTCGATATCAAGATCGACTTGCATGACATTCCAGCGCCTGTGGAAAAAAGAAAGGACTGTGGATAAACGCCGCCACCGCTCCGCTAGGCCGTTACCTTATAACGGCCCCTGTGAAATTTCCGTTTTGTATTTTTCATGCAAGGCCTGACCCGCAGGCCTTGACCGACGTCTCTGGAAGCGCCCATATTACGTGCATAATTTTTTAACCACCCAGGCGGGAGAACAGTGATGAGCAACTACGACGTGATCATTCTGGGCGCAGGTCCCGGCGGCTATAACGCGGCGATTCGAGCCGGCCAATTGGGCCTGAAAGCCGCCTGCATCGAGGGCCGCGCCACACTCGGCGGCACCTGCCTGAACGTTGGTTGCATGCCGTCCAAGGCCCTGCTTCACGCTTCCGAGCTGTACGAAGCGGCCAAGGGCGCAGAATTTGCCAATCTGGGCATCAACGTCACCCCCACCTTGGACCTCGTGCAGATGATGAAGCAGAAGGACGAAAGCGTCGCGGGCCTGACCAAGGGCATCGAGTTTCTGTTTCGCAAGAACAAAGTCGACTGGATCAAAGGTTGGGGTCACATCGACGGCCCCGGCAAGGTGACCGTTACCCGCGAAGACGGCACGCAGGTTGAACTGAACGCCAAGGACATCATCATTGCTACCGGCTCCGAGCCCACGCCACTGCCAGGTGTCGAAATTGATAACCAACGCATCCTCGATTCCACCGGCGCACTGTCCCTCGGCGAAGTGCCCCGTCATCTGGTGGTCATCGGCGCGGGCGTCATTGGCCTGGAGTTGGGCTCAGTCTGGCGGCGCCTGGGTGCCGAGGTGACCGTGGTGGAATACCTCGACCGCATTTGCCCGGGCGTGGACGCGGATGCCGGCAAGACCTTGCAGCGGGCCCTGGCAAAACAGGGCATCGAGTTCAAGTTGAGTGCCAAGGTCACTGGCGCCACATCCTCGGCAAGTGGCGTGCAGTTGCAGGTCGAATCCGCGACAGGTGGCGACGCACAGACCCTAGAAGCCGACTACGTGCTGGTCGCCATCGGCCGCCGACCTTATACCAAGGGCCTGGGGCTGGAGAACGTCGGGTTGACGACCGATCCGCGCGGCATGCTCGCCAACAAACGCCACCGCACCGAAGCGCCCGGTGTCTGGGTGATCGGCGATGTCACGTCCGGGCCGATGCTCGCCCACAAGGCTGAAGATGAGGCCATGGCCTGTATCGAACAAATTGTCGGCAAGGCCGGCGAGGTCAATTACAACCTGATCCCCAACGTCATCTACACCCGGCCGGAACTGGCCAGCGTCGGCCAGACCGAAGAGCAGCTCAAGGCCGCTGGCCGCACCTACAAGGTGGGCAAATTCCCGTTCACGGCCAATAGCCGGGCGAAGATCAACCATGAAACAGAGGGCTTCGCCAAAGTGTTGGCCGATGAGCACACCGACGAAGTCCTCGGCGTGCACCTGGTGGGCCCGAGCGTCAGCGAGATGATTGGCGAATACTGCGTAGCGATGGAATTCGGCGCGTCGGCAGAGGACATCGCCCTGATCTGTCATCCCCATCCTACCCGCTCGGAGGCATTGCGCCAGGCGGCCATGAACGTGGAGGGGATGGCGACGCAAATGTAGCGCCGCACTCCCCTGGTGGCGAGCGAGCTGGCTCGCGATGGCGTCAGACTGACCCGGCCTCATCGCTAGCAAGTTCGCTTCTTAATCAGCTCGACGCCACCCGAGCCTTGCGCTTGCGACGGCTGATCAATGCCAGCGCAACAGCAACCACCAATACCGCCCCACCGATTTGCAACCAGATCTTGAACGGCCGCAACGCCGAGCGTACGGGCGCCACGGCTTGGGTCACGTAGCGCTTGCTGGCCTGGTCGAAGGCCGGTTCCGGGCACTGATGGCCAAAGTCCCATGCCCATTCCACGTAAGGCCCCTCTTTCACATAACGCTGATACAACGCGCTTTGCTCTGCAAGGCTCGAGTTGTACCCCACCGCTTTGCACAGCACTGCGGCGAACGCCTGGCTGGTGTGCGGCAGGTGATCGGCTGCCTGGCTTGCCAGCGCCGTGGCGACAAAACGGTAGTGATAACGCATGTCCGGTTGAGCGGCGCTGGCCTGTTGCCGTTGAACTTCAGCGTCGGACACCAGCGGACCGACCTTCAGCTCCACCGGTTCAAAGCTGTAGTTACCTTCCAGGCTCGCGTAGTCGGGCGCCATCTCGTAACCCAGCAATTGCATCCCGGATCTGCGGGCAACAACCGACGCATTGAAATATGCCTCGGCCCGCCTCGTCGGCCACCATTTCGATTCGGCATCCTGGCGCAGTTCGCCGTAACTACGGGCCTTGGCCTGGAGTTCGGGATTATCGAAATATGCCGGCGCTTCCTCGTAGCGCCCTTCGCGCAACAAGCGACGACCCAGCAGGTTGCGTAGATTCGCGGCCACCGACAACGGTACGTAATTGTTCCGATCTTCCTGGCTCAACGGCGGCGGCGCCGGAACCTGGGCGTCGACGTATTGCTTGAGCTCATCGACCGTCAGCACGCGCTCGGCGACTGTCGCGGCGTCGTACCAATAATTGTTGCCGCCACGATAAAGCTGATCGAACGCTTGCAGGTAGTCGCCGCGCTGCAATGCAAGGATTGCACTTTCGCCTTCGACCCGGCACTTGGGTTGAACCGTTTCGTAGTCCCAGTCCGGCGTGCGTCGATCACCCCAGGATTCCTCTTTTGGAAATGCCTGGGCGGCCTTGGCATAAGCCGCCGCCGCAGCAGTCTTGTCGCCGTCGCGCAGGGCCAGTTTGGCGCGTACCCACCAGGCCAACCCAGTGTCCGCGGCTTTATCGACGAAGGCCTTGGCGCCGCTGTAATCACCGTGTTGATAACTGACCGCTGCCAAGCGGTCCGCATCCTCCAGGTTGCCTTGGGCGTTGGCCTGCAGCAACTTGACGAGTTCTTTCTCGCCCGAAGGCTCCTCACCGTCCCACCAGCCGACGCGGCTGAGCAGGTACGCCGTCGCCAGGCGTTGGACGGCCTTGGCCTTGAGCAGCTCTTTAAGGCGTCCATCCGACTCCAATCTGAGGTTGCTCGCCAATTGCAGCAACGAACTGTAGCCGACTGGGGATCCTTGCAGGTTCTGGGTCGCGTACAGTTCGATGGCACTGTTCCAGTCGTCGGCGGTGTAGGCCACCCTGGCTTCTTCGCCGAGACTGGCAACGCCCAATTCCAGTGGGTCGCTGAAGCCGGCGATACTCAGCTCTCGGGCCTGGCGGAAGGCTTGGCGCGCCTGATCCTGCAAGACCGCCGGTTCCCCACGGCCGGCTTCGGTGGCCATGGCGAACAACGCACGGCCCAGTGAATAGGCCGCCCAAGTGCTACGCAGGCGGCGTTCCTCGGCTGGCAATGCCAGCAATTGCTGGAATGATTCGACGGCGCGCTGGTGATCGCCCGCGTTGAAAGCCGCCGCGCCCACCGCGTACAAGCGCAGCTCGGCGGGCAGGTTCGCCGCGTCGCTGGCGACCTGCTCGACATCACCCAGCGCCCGCAGCCGCTCGATCACGGCTTGTTGCGGTGGCGTCAGGCCAAGCTGTTCGGCTTTGTTGCGTTGCTCTACGTAGGAAGCGACATCGTCATAACTGTAATCCGGATTGCGCGTCGCATCCGTGGTCGGCTTCAACCCCGCAATGGCTTGGCCGAGACGGCTGACCTCGAAACGAAAGCTACCTTCGGGCAACTCCGCCAAGGATTGGGCCCGGTTATCCAGCAGGCGCATCGGGAACTCCGGCCCGCAGGCCAGCGCCTGGCCCAGGGGTAGACCGAGGCTCAGGCATAGCAGGCGACGAGGCCACTTACGGGTAGACATTGAATCCTCCTTGGTCGATTTTTGTACAGCGCGCCCAACCGATCGCCCGTTGGGCACCGGCAGCCAGGCGGCCTTCCTTAATGCGCGTGAAGGTAAGCACTCCGGGGGTTTGTTGCAACGTATAACCCGCCAGGGCATCGACCCCGTCACACGCGCCTACCGCCAGCGTGAGCCGCTGGGGCCAAGGGCTGTCGAGATTGCCCTGGTTCACCAGGCGGATATCGTAAAGGCCGCCCCGCTCCTCAACGTGCAATCGCATCCGGCTGTCGAGCCTGTCGCCACGGGCCACCGCGCCGAGGGTGGTCAGGCTCCATGCCCGTCGATCGCCCGCCAGCGGCAGGCGAAACCAGATGATCCCGGCAAGGTGCACAGGCGGGTCGGCGCGCAGCTTCGCGGTCAGGCCGGCGACCTGTTGCGGATCGGCCAGCAGCTCCCGACGTTCGCCGCCCCGGTCGATGGGCACTTCGCTTTCCACCACAGGCGCACCGTTTTCCGGGGTCAGCAGCGCCACGCCGTAGGCCGGCAAAGCCAAGTAGAACGGCCGCGTGGTGACGTCGCCCCAGCGTTCGGCCCAACGTCTGGCCTGCTCCGGATCGAACAGCCCTTGTCGGGGATCACTGACGGCATGGACCTGCAGGACGCTGCTGTCTACCGTCGCCAACAAGCCAGGCAACTCGGGGCTGTCGAGCCAGGCCGGCAGCGCCGTGATGCTGAGCTGGAGCGTGGTTGGCAAGACTTGTCGCAACCGGGCGAGAAAGGTCCGGTAGGCCGGTAGCCGGGCATTACCCGCATCGTGATCGATCTCGACGCCCAACGGCGCCAGGCCCAGGGCCTGCCAGTCGCCCAGCATCTGCTGGATCTGTGCGATCACCTCGTCCTGGTCCAGGGATTTGAGCTGGCCGTCCAGGCGAACCACCGCCACCAGCGGTCGGCCATCAGCCTTGAGCAACGCCGGATCGATACGCGCCCGGCTCCAACCTGCTCCGGGAAACGCCTGCAGCGCCAACACCCGCAGGCTGGAAAAATCGCGGCGGCTCTCACGCAAAGCCCCTTCGTGGGCCGGCGTCCACTGGCGTTGCCAGACATAGAGCTGTTGGTCGAGAACGGTAGGCGCGGGCTGGTCGCAGCCGCTCAGAAACAACGCGGCAACGGCCAGCGATAGCCTGTGGATAAAGTTCATGAAACGCAGCCAACCAAGAAAGGCTGGCAGATTAACGCTTCCAGGTTTTTACACAAACCGCTGGCGGGGGTGTTGTCCCCCGCCATGACCGGCCTGAAGCTCAGACTTCTGTCTGCAAACCCGCAGCCGTACGCGGCATCCCGACGAAACCAGGCAGGGCTTCGATCCGCGCCAGCCATGCGCGCACATGGGCATAGTCCTGCAGCGAAACATTGCCTTCCGGCGCATGGGCGATGTAGCTATAGCCCGCGATGTCGGCAATGGTCGGGGTGTCACCCACCAGATAAGCGCTGTTGCCCAGCGCTTGGTCAATGACCTTGAGCAGACTGTGGGAACGGGCGATCACCTCTTCGGCGTTGGCAGAGGCACCGAACACCGTGATCAGCCGCGCCGTAGCCGGGCCGGCATGCAATGGTCCGGCGGCTACCGACAGCCAGCGCTGGACGTGAGCGGCGCCGACCGGATCCGTTGGCAGCCAACGTCCCTGGCCGTATTTGGCTGCCAGGTACACCAGGATCGCGTTGGAGTCAGCCAGCACCACACCATTGTCGTCGATGACCGGCACTTGGCCGAACGGGTTGATTGCCAGGAAATCCGCTTGTTTGTGCGCCCCCTTGGCCAGATCGACAAAGCTTATCTCTACAGGCAAATCGAGCAACGAGAGCATCAGCTGGACACGGTGGGCGTGGCCCGAGAGTGGGAAGTGATATAGCTTGATCGGGTTCATGGTCGACTCCGCTGAGAGAGGACGCCATCGGTAGGACGGCGTCGATGGCGTCATCTTCTGCTCAAGCCCGGATCTATAGAATCACCTGTAGGCGCAATCCATTATTTCCGCTGGCGAAACAATGCATCAGCCTTTCCAGGCTGGGTGTTCTCGCAACGCACTGACCAAGAAGTCGACAAAACTGCGAACCCGCGCCGGCGCATTGCGCCCGCCTTGATAAACGACATGGATCGGCAGCCGCGGCAGTTCGAAATCCGCCAGGACGACTTCCAACTCACCGGCTGCAAGGTTGCCGGCCACTTGGTAGGACAGCACTCGCGTCATCCCCAAGCCTTGGCACGCCGCGGTGATGGCGGCCTGGTTGGCTGTCACCACCAGCCGCGGTGAGGGGCGGACGGACAATGGCTGGCCTGCCTCGACGAAGGTCCAATGCTTGACCTGGCCGATTGCTGATGACGACACCACAGGCATTCGCTCAAGGTCCTGCGGGTGCTGCGGCCGACCGTGGCGGGCAAAGAAATCCGGCGAGCCACACACCACTCGCCGCACCTCGCCGACACGTACGGCGTGCAGGCTGCTGTCGGGCAACTCGCCGATGCGCACGGCAACGTCGATTCCCTCCTCCACCATGCTGACGGTGCGATCCAGCAGCAAGGCGTTGACGCAGACCTCGCCATAGCGCTCCAGGAAGTCCACCAACACCGGCGTGACAAACAGTTGTCCGAACAGCACGGGCGCGGTGATGGTCAGTTGCCCACGCGGTTGGGCGTGACTGCCCGCGGCCGAATCCTCGGCTTCCTGAAGATCACCGAGGATCCGGCGACTGTCCTCGAGAAAGCGCTGGCCTGCTTCACTCAGGTAGACGTTGCGCGTGGTACGCACCAACAACGGCGTACCGATGCGTTGCTCCAGCGCCGCCACTGCGCGCGTCACGCTGGCCGCCGACAGCCCCAGGCGTCGCGCAGCCGATGAAAATCCCGACTCCTGGGCCACGGCAACAAACACCTGCATTTCCTGGAACCTGTCCATCCATCCTCCGATGAGAAATCCTGATACAAGTTTTGTGCACGCCGAAAGCCGCGCCGTGGCGCCATTGTAGAGGCGTTGAGCGGCGAACCGCAGCCGGCCGCCAGATCGTGGCCAATAATGGCGGCTGGGCTTGGTACCATCCCGCACAGTTTTGTGACCGTTTAATGACCAAGCACAGGCTCGCTGGCAAGAGGCCAGTGTTTTTCGATGGTTTGGTTAAAACCGAAAGGCCGTTTTCCGTGAATATTGTCCACCGAACCTTGACCCATCCACGCGCGACCCTCGCCGCCCTGGCCGGCTGCGTGCTGCTGATCCCCATGGGGCTGCGCCTCGCACTGGGCTGGTCCGACCCGCTGGGGTATCTGTCGGATATTGCCATCGGCACCTTGTTGATGATGGTGCTCTATCGTCGTCCCTGGTGGCTCGCGTTACCTGTATTGCTGGCGTGGTGTGCACTGACGCTCGCCAGCATCGAACTGGTCAGCGCAGTAGGACGGATGCCAACCCCTGCGGACATCCAGTACCTGATCGACCCGCAGTTCGTCGAGAACTCCAGCAGCGGCGGCTTCGCTCATCCTTGGGGCGCCGCCGCCACACTGGCAGCACTGGCGTTCTGCCTAGCCATCCAATGGGCTAATCGAAGCCGCCAGCCGCCGCCCCTGCCACGTCATGCCTGGGCCATGCCCGTAGCGCTTTTGCTGGTGCATGGCAGCATACAAAGCTGGCGCCCCAGCGAGGCAGACCAGTGGGACCTGTTCAACCTGCCCCACCAGCTCATGACCGCCAGCGTCGCCGCCGGGCAAGAGCACCTCGAACAATGGCTGGCAGGCGACACGCCGGAACCGGCTCCGCCCATGGAAGGGTTGACGCGCCTGGATCTGGAAGGGCAAAAGCTGCTCGCCGCGCCGGGCCGTGCGCGCAATGTCCTGATCATCACCCTGGAAGGCATTCCCGGCGCCTACCTGGAGACCAACCGCCAGGCTTTGCAAAGCCGTTACCAGGAAAAGCTGATGCCGCGCCTCAGTAGCTGGGCCGAACGTGGAATGAATACGCCCAACTACGTGTTGCACAGCCACCAGACCATCCGTGGCCTGTACGCAATGCTGTGCGGTGACTACGACAAACTCGACGATGGCACGCCCAAGGGCGTCGAGATGCTGAACCAGACCCAGCGCAACCAGGCCTGCCTGCCCGCCCAGTTGCGCAAGAACGGGTTCTCGACTCATTTCCTGCAAGGCGCCGGGCTGCGGTTCATGGCCAAGGACCGGATCATGCCGCACATCGGCTTCGACACGACGTTGGGCATGGAGTGGTTCACTCGACCGGCTTATCTGGAGTTTCCCTGGGGCAAGGATGACAAGACTTTTTTCGAAGGCGCGCTGGACTATGTCGGGCAACTGCAACAGACGGACAAGCCATGGATGCTCACCCTGCTGACCGTCGGCACGCACCAACCCTACTCGGCCCCGGACGATTACCTGGAGCGCTACGACACCGCCAAGCAGGCCGCCGTGGGCTACCTGGACGACGCGCTGGACAACTTCCTCGCGGGCCTCGAACGCCAGGGCATCCTGGAAAACACCTTGGTGGTCATCACCTCGGATGAATCCCATGGCATCGATGACGTGCGCCTGGCGTCGTCCTGGGGGTTCAACCTGACGCTGGCGCCGGAGCCGTTGCCGACGATCAAGCAAGGGGTGCATGGCCATGTCGACCTGACCGCTTCGGTGCTCGATTACTTTGGTTTCGAGATACCGATTTCACTGTCCGGCCGCTCGATGTTCAGGCATTACGAGACAGGTCGGGAAATCATGTCGTTCACCAACGGCAAGCTGCGTTATCACGATGGCAAGGGCACCTTCACCGAATGCGATTTCCTGCAACGTTGCCGTGACTACAAGAGCGAGGGCTTCATCGCCGACCGTGCCACTTACGCCGGGCAATACGGTGGTCAACGGGCCCGGCTGATTGCCGCACGGGCCACTGCCTTGGACCAAACGTTGCTGGCAACGCCCCTTAACCAGCATTACCAATTCGGCAGCAATGAAAAAATCCCGTTGCCCGCCCACGTCTCCAACGATTGGACCGACAACCTGATCGGCGCCCAATATCTGGAGATGCCCAAGGGCACCCGCACACGCGTAAGCCTGACCATTCGCGCCGTGGATAAAGGCCACGCTGCGTACATTTCCCTCAAGGCCAAGGAATTCGAACAAGACGTGCCAATGGACTTGCCCACCGATGTGGCGGTGACTAGCGACCAACCGCTGGTGATGGACATCCATTTCGATAATCCGCAACCGCGCAAGGCGTTCTCTTTCCACTTGCTGGGCCATGGGGCTGGCGCAATCGAAATCAGCGACTTCAGCGTCGTCACCGAATTGCCCGACCAATCGGACCAGCCGGAATACCTGGATGACATGCAGGACGACAGCGAGGCGCAGTCCAGCTGAAAGCAAAAACGCGCAGCCGCTGGGGCGGTTGCGCGTTTGGTTCACTCGATGCCTGGTTCGATCAATCGCTGACCAACTGCATGATTTCGAAGGCGTTCAACGCCGCCCCACGCAGCAATTGGTCGCCGCTGATAAACAGGTCCAGTCCGTTCTCGCCGTAGATCAGGTTGTAGCGAATCCGGCCAACCTCGACCGCATGTTTGTACGTCGACGTCATGGGCATCGGATAAACGCCCTGCTTGGGTTCGTCCACCACTTCGACGCCCGGCGCCGCGGCAAGCAGTTCGCGCACCTGGGCCAGCGACTGGACCGGTTTCCTGAATCGCAGACTCAGGCTCTCGGCGTGAGAACGCAGGGTCGGCACCCGCACCGCCGTGGTGCTGATGGCCAGCTCCGGTTCGCCCAGGACCTTGCGCAACTCCCAGACCACTTTCATCTCTTCGCGGGTGTAACCGTTGTCTTCGAACGAATCGACTTGGGGAATGACGTTGAACGCCAGGTTATGGGCAAAGTTCTCGCTGCCGTCTTCATCACCATAATCGCCGAACGCCTTGGCCTTTTCCCGCAGCTCCAGCATGGCGGGCTGCCCCGCGCCACTGGCGGCCTGATAGGTGGAAATGATCGCGCTTTCGAGCCCGAAGGTGTCGTGCAGCGGCCCAAGCACCATCAGCGCAATGGCCGAGGAGCAGTTGGGGTTGGCGATCAGTTTTTCGCCCTTGTAGCGCTGACCATTGATCGGCGGTACCAGAAGCGGAATGTCCGGGTGATAACGGAAAGCCGATGAGTTATCGATAACGTATGAGGTTTCAGCCAGGCGCTCGCCATATTCCAAGGCAAACGATCCGGAAACGCACAGGAAGACGATATCGCACGAAGCGCAGCCTTCGACCGAAAACGGCTCGATCAGGTGCTCGGTGTTACCAGCCTTCAAGCGCTTGCCGGCCGAACGCTCAGAGGCCATGCAGACCACTTCGTAGTCGGTGTCTTCAAGCAATTGCAGCATGGTCATGCCCACTGCACCGGTGCAACCCACCACGGCGACTTTCTTCATTTCGATTCCCTTATCCTGAATTACCCGCGCCGCCTGCAGGCGGCGCGGGCGGGTATGTCATGCCGTACGCATTTGCACGGACAACCTGGCGGCTGCCGCTGCACGCTGGACCCGAATTGAATTCAACGTGAACAACGCAAGCGCCAGCCAGATGAACGAGAACGCCGCCAGTTTCAACGACGAGACCGGTTCACCGTAAACGAACGCCGCCAACAGGAAATTGCAAATTGGCGGGACAAATTGCAAGAAGCCCAGCGTGATCATCGACAACTGCTTGGCCGCCAGACTGTACCACCACAACGGCAGCACCGTGATCAGGCCCGTCGCGATCAGCAACAGGTCGCGGGTACCCGATTGCAGGAACTGATGCCCTACGCCCTGGGCTTGGGCCAGCACCAGGAACAGCGCCGCAAATGGCAGCAGTACGGCAATTTCCAAGGTCTGGATGACCACCGGATCGCCGGGGACCTTTTTCTTGAAGATGCCATAGAAGGAATAGCAGAAGCCGATGACCAGTGCGATCCATGGGAATGAATGCAGGTTCAGCAACTCGAATGCCATCAACGTCACACCGGTGACGGCCAGGAATATCGCCCAGGTCTGCAATGACGTGAGGCGCTCCTTGAAGATGACCCGCGAGACCACCATGCTCATGATGGGGCTGAGGAAATAGCCGAAAGCCACCTCCAACACGCGTCCGGTCATGATCCCGTAGATGTACATCAGCCACCACAGCCCGAGGACCGCCGACACCGTCAGCACGTTCACCGGGCGAACCGTCTTGAGCGTAGAACGCAACGTTCCTACCCGGGCGGTCAACAACACCAGCGCCAGGAGAAACAGCTCGGCAAAGACGACGCGCCAGGACAGCAGATGGTAGGCATCGAGCCCTGCGAGGGGCTTGTACCAGAGAGGGTACGAGCCCCAGAGCAGCGTGGCGCCGAGCCCGAAGGCCACGCCTTGTCCGGATTCATTCTTGGCGGTCATTGACGTCCTCCAGCGTTGAGTTTGCGCTCGATACCGTCCCAGTACACTTCCATCAGGTGCAGGTACTGTTCGATGCCTTCGGCGAACAGACGGCGCTCTTGCGGCGTTTGCAGGTGTTTTTCCATGACATTGAACACGGCGTTGGAATGCCCGACTTCGACTTCCATGTGCAGCGTCCAGAAGAACCGTCCACGTTCGCCGACGCCTTCCTTGATGAGGCCATCGTTGTATTTGGAAACCATCGAGGCCGACATCGCCTCGTCGGCGAACAGGCCGCCCAGGGCTTTTTGCAGCGGCGGCTTGCTGTAGAGCGCGCAGATACCATCATTCAATGCCTGGGTGCTCGGCAGACATTTGTAGGCTTCGATCTGCTCTTCGCTGATGCCCTTGTCGTGCAGGAACTTGCGATACAGGTCGGAGTGAGAATGGGTTTCGCCCAGCTCGTCACGGGCGTTGAACGCGATGGTGCGCAACACCGCCTCGTCACGGGTAATGGTGGAAATGCCACAGACATAGAACGGCAGATACTTGAAGTAATGCAGGGTTTCCAAGTACAGCACCTTGCTTTGCTCCGGCGGCAGGCCGTGCTCGGCGTAGGCGTTGAGAAATGGGTGTTCGGTCGCCCGATGCTTGAGGATGTAGTCGATCTGCTCATCCATGAACGACTGGAGTTCCAGGTCGACACCTTCGTTGCGCACGACGTAAGCGGTTTCGGATTGAAAGGTTTCTTGGGTAATGGACATGGCCTGCTTCCTTGAGCCCCGGGGGCAACGTTGATTTTCAAATATGAAGCCGGGCGGACAGCCATCCGCCCGGCCGATTTGCCGTCAGGCTTCTTCGGCAGACCGGGCCTTGGTGTCCCAGATCACTTCGATGCTTTCGTGGGCAACGTCGGTTCGCCGGTCATGGGCGCTGGCCCAGCAGGTATTGAGGATGATCCGAGTGGTTTCCTGCTGGATCGGCACGACGTGGTGCAACGTGGTATCGGACTTGAGGAAATACACATCGCCCTTCAGGTGGTGGTAGGACTTGATCGGGTTGTTGAGGATGTACTGCCAGATCTGCGGGTTCTGCTTGTCCCACTCGCTGTGAGGCACGCATTGCAGCACGCCGCCGATCGCAGGGTCCTCGGGCGCTTCGATGATCCAGATCATGGTGTAGGGGTAATCGCCCCAATGCCAGCCGTGGGTATCGCCCGGATGGCTCAGCTTGGTGATCAGGTATTGCTCTTGCTCCCAGCAGGACGCCAGGTCATCGCCAGCGATGTTGCCGAGAAAATTACGCAGCGACTCGGATTGGTAGAGCGCCGGAATGAACGTCCCGCCTTCGGCAATCTCAGGTTGGTTGACGTTGTACATCTTGCGGTAAGTATTACCGGTGGACGGAACAGTAACATCGCGACGTACCGAATATTCATCCAACAGCGCATGAACTTCGCTGTGAACGTTTTCCAGAATCCTTTTTGGCAGGAAGGAAAAGTTCTTGAAGTTGAAATAACCGTCGCGGCGAAATTCATTACGAATCTGCTTCATCCGGTTTTCATCTTGCAAAATAGCCTGGAAGTGCTTGGCCAGTTGTTGCTCCATTACTTCGATGACCAAGCTGGATGTTTGTTCGCTCATTTATCGCTCCATTCCATTGTTATCGGTCGGTGTTACAAATCCGTGGGGGGCGACACTCGCGCGATTAACGGAGTGCCTGTGGGGATGACTTTCTTGTTATGCAGATTCATCAGCGGGCCGGTCATCAGCGTGGTGACGATGGTCATCACCACCAGGGCGGTAAACAGCTCGCTGCCGATAATGCCCATGTCCAGGCCGATCTTGAGCACGACCAGTTCCATCAGCCCGCGGGTATTCATCAGGGCCCCGACGGTCAGGGAATTGGACCAGGAGCATCCCACCAGCCTTGCGCCCAGGGCGCTACCGGCCACTTTGCCGGTGACAGCCACCAGCAGGATCACCAGCAACACCCAGACGCCAAGGCCCGAGAAAGCCGAAGACGTGGTGCTCAAGCCTGCGAGGGCAAAGAAACAAGGCATCAATATGATCAGCGACACGTGTTCCAACCGTTCGATGATCATGTCCAGCAAGCGCTGGTCCCGGGGCAAGCACAGGCCGAACAGGAAAGCACCGAACACAGCGTGTACTTGCAGAGCGTCGGTCAGGCTGCCGTAGATCATCACACCGGCCAGCAGCGCCACCAGCACCATGGGTTGCGCGAGTTTTCCTTCAGCGGCAAGCCAGCGGGCCAGCAACGGTTTGAGCACCAGCAAGGAAAAGACCACCAGCGACAACAGGCACGCGCCTCGCAAGAACAGGGCCATCCAGTTGTCGTCCTGGCCATTCACCATGGCCACGGCCGCTATCAGCATCCACGCCACCACATCGCTCATGGCGGCGGCCAGCAAGGCAATCGCACCGGTTTGTGTACCGAGCATGCCTCGCTCTTTGAGAATCCGCGCCAGTACCGGGAAAGCGGTCACGGAGAACACCGTGCCGATGAACAGGACGAAACCCAACCGAGAGGTCCCGGGCATGGCGAAGTGCTCGAACAGCCAAGGGGCCATCGCGGCGCCGAGAGAAAAAGGGATAACGATGCTGAACGCGCCGATGACCATGGCCTTGAAGCCCGTCTTGCTCTGCTTGAGAGGAAACCGAAACTCCGCACCAATGACGAACATGAACAACAAGATGCCCAGCTCGCTCAATACTTTCAGCTGTGTAACGGCAGTGCTGTCAAATAACTGTTGATGAAAGGTGGGAAATAGCTGACCGAGTACAACCGGCCCCAACACAAAACCGGCTATCATTTCGCCAACTACCTGAGGCTGCCCCAAGCGATTGAATACCGCCCCCAGGAGTTTTGCTGACAACATCACAAACAATATCTGGATCAGCAACATATTCCATTCCCTTACAACGTCCAGGTTAATCCGGGTACAACTGACAACTCCTCGACACCGCCGATATCCGTTGGCAGCGCCCTTAACAGAACTCAATCAGATGCGCACACTCGCGCAGCTCGAACTCATCGAACTTCTGTAGAAGCAGGAATAAATCTGGAAGTGACAATCCTCTACCGGTGCGATGGGGTGGGTTACCGGTAACGCGACAGTCACCTTTGTGGGGCGCAGCCGTCTTGGTTTCCTGATTGCCTGGCAGCGATTGTAGGGACATGGGAACGTCCGCTACAGTGCAGCAGACGACAATAAACGGTGAATTTACGCCAAATGCACGCTCATCCCGGAACAGTGGCAATCCTTGTTTATGAGGGCCTTTGCGTATTCGAGTTTGGTATCGCCCTGGAGATCTTCGGCCTGCCCCGCCCAGAACTGGACGTGCCTTGGTACACCCATCGCATCGTCGCGGTCGACCAAGGCCCGATGCATGCGTTGGGTGGCCTGCAGATTCGCGTCGATGCCGGCCTGGAAGCGCTTGAAACCGCGCAGACCATCATCGTTCCCGGCTGGCGCAGTCGCTATGAGCCGCCTCCCGAGGCATTGCTCCAAGCCCTCAGGCGAGCTCACGCTCGCGGGGCACGCTTGCTGTCGATCTGCTCGGGGGTCTTCGTACTCGCCGCAACGGGGCTGCTCGACGGCCAGACCGTGACCACCCATTGGCAATTCTCACAAGAGTTGGCCGAGCGGTTCCCCAGCATCAAAGTCGACCCCAACGTGCTCTACGTCGACCTGGGGCAGCTGATCACCTCAGCCGGCAGCGCCGCCGGCATCGACGCCTGCCTGCATCTGATCGCCCGGGATTTCGGCACGCACATCGCCAATTCGGTGGCGCGGCGCCTGGTCATGGCGCCACAACGAACCGGCGGGCAATCGCAATTCATCGTCGCTCCCGTGTGCAAGTCGCCGCGCAACGAACTGACGCGCGTGTTGCAATGGATTCGCGAAAACCTCGATCAACCGTTGAGCGTGGCCGACATGGCCGCTCGCGTGGCCATGAGCGAGCGCACGTTTTTGCGGCGTTTCGTTGAAACCACCGGGCTGCCACCCAAAGTCTGGCTGCAACAGGAACGGCTGAACCGTGCGAGGGAACTGCTGGAAAGCACGGACCAGAACACCGCTGGGATCGCACAAGCCTGTGGCTACCGGTCAGTGGAAAGCTTTCGAGCAGCCTTCCGCAACGCAGTGGGCCTGGCTCCCTCCGCCTATCGTGAAAGGTTCGGCAGCGGCGAGATCAGCAAACAAGCTGCCTGGATCGCCAACTGCTGAAGCCCGTCGTCAATCCAGCAACCGATGCAGCTTGGCGTACTGCAACAGCATGATGGTCTTGCCGTCACAAATCTCCCCCGCCTCGATCATGCCCAGTGCCTGGTCGAGCGGCAGCTCCAACACTTCGATCTCTTCACCCTCGTCCTCAAGGCCCCCGCCTTCGTGCTGCTTGTCTTCATCGAAGTATTCACCGACAAAGAAATGGATCCGCTCAGTCACCGATCCCGGGCTCATGAACGCTTCGAAGACCTTGCGCACATCCTGGACGACATAGCCGGTTTCTTCCTGGGTTTCCTTGCGGATGCAGGTCTGCGGGTCGTCGTTGTCCAGCAGGCCGGCGCAGGTTTCGATCAGCAGGCCGTCGTGCCCATTGACGAAGGCCGGGAAGCGGAATTGCCGAGTCAACACCACCGTTTGCTTGGCCTTGCTGTACAGCAGGATGGTGGCGCCGTTGCCGCGGTCGTAGGTTTCGCGCGTCAGCTCGCGCCATTGGCCGTTTCGGCCGAGATAGTCATAGGTCGTCTTGCGCAGGATGTACCAATTATCCGAGAGCACTTCGACGTGCTTGATGCGTACACGATCCTTGATGCCGATTGCCTGTGTCATTTGCCACTCCGTTCGAGGCCAAAGGTCCCATTGAAATCTATTACAACAATACCGGCACGCGGGGCAACGCTCGTTTGTGGGCCGTCTTGAGGTAGGCGCGTTCAATGATCTGTTGCGCCTGCGGCGACACCTCTTCGCCCATCAGGTACGCATCGATCTCCTCGTAGCTGCAGCCATACGCCACTTCATCCAACTTACCGGGCGCCAGGTCTTCCAAATCGGCGGTCGGTGCCTTGCGCACCAGATGCGCGGGGGCGCCCATCGCGTCGGCCAACCATCTCACCTGGGTCTTGGTCAGCCCGGACAGCGGTGCCAAGTCACACGCGCCGTCGCCGAACTTGGTGAAGAAACCCATCACTGCTTCCGCCCCATGATCGGTTCCCACCACCAATCCGTTGCTCAGATTGGCAATGGCATATTGCGCCACCATCCGCGCCCGGGCCTTGGCGTTGCCTTTGGCAAAGTCGATGAGTTCGGCCGAGGGCTGCAAGCCATCGATGGCGATGCTGTCCATCAGCCCGTCAACACACGCGGCGATGTTGCTGGTGGTGATCAAGTCCGGCCGGATGAAGTCCAGGGAAGCCTGGGCATCCTGTTCGTCGGCCTGGGCCTTGTACGGCAGCCGGACGGCAATAAATCGCGCTGCGTAACCTTCCTCTCGCAGTTGCTCCATCGCCAATTGGCACAGGCGACCGGCGGTAAGCGAGTCGACGCCGCCACTGATCCCCAGCACCAAGGACTGGCAGCCCGACTCACGCAAGGTCTGCTTGATGAATTCAATGCGGCGGGCAATCGCCAAGGCCTCGCCACCCTGGTTGAGTTGACGGTCGATGCCCAGCTCCCGGGCGATGCGTTCTTGCGCAAGCGAAGTCATATCAGGCTCCCAATTGTGGATTGATCAGGGCAACGTTGAATACTTGGGCGGCATACCGCAGGAACGAGGCATCCTCGCAGACGTTCTTGATCGGATCGTCGGAGAACTTCACGACCGGTTCGCCGTGGACCCGCACCAGCTTCATGACGATGCTCAGCGGTTCGACGCCGTCGACATCGCAGGCCAGGCTGGTGCCCATGCCAAAACCGAACTTGGCCTTGCCACGGACATGACGCAGGATCGGCAGGCATTTTTCGAAATTCAGGCCATCGGAGAACATCAAGTCCTTGGTCCGCGCATCGACGCCCAACTCCTTGTAGCGCCCCAGCACCTTGTCAGCCCAGGCGATGGGGTCACCTGAATCCTGGCGCAGGCCGTCATAGAGCTTGGCGAAGTACAGGTCGAAATCCTTGAGGAAAAAGTCGGTGCTGATGCAGTCGGTCAAGGCGATACCGAGGCGGCCGCGATACTCACGTACCCAGTTTTCCAACGCCGCGTTCTGGCTCTCGCGCAAGCGCCCGAGTTGCTGGTGCACCATCAGCCATTGGTGAGCCATGGTGCCGATCAGCGGCAGATCGAACTCGTAAGCCAGGTGAGCGTTACTGGTGCCGACAAAGACCCCAGGGAAATCGCTGCGCATGACATTCACCACTTCACGCTGGGCCCTGAACGACAGCCGCCGCCGGGTGGAGAAATCTGAAACGCGAAACTCGGCGAGTTCTTCACGGCTGGCATTCTTCTCCAGCCATTCGAATTTCTGGTACAGCTTGCGGGTGACGTCGGCCAACTCGACTTCGGGGTACTTCTCACGGTTGCGCAGTTCGCTGACCATCGCCAATACCGGTTGCTCGAACATGATGCAGTGCAGCATCGGCCCACGGACGCGGATGTGCAGTTGGCCGTCGACTTCCGAAACGTGGATGTAGCGCAAATTGAAGCGAAACAAACCGAGAAACTGTTCGAAGTCCGGCGTCAGGTACTCACGGAAACGCTTGTTGAACAAAAACCGCTGCTCTCCCTCGCGCAGCTGCAACCCGGCGAGCTTCTCCAATTCGACACGAATGTCCGGAATCAGGTGACCGAGCCGCTCCTTGGAACGCACGATGAACTGATATTCCACCTCGACATTCGGGTGCTGGTGCAAGACCGCCTGCATCATGGTGAAGGTGTAGTAATCGGTATCCAGAAGGCTCTGGATGGTGCCGCTGTTTGTATCGAATGCACTGTCCATGTCTGTTCCCTATGCGTTTGCCTGGCGGAGGGTTTCTTCACGTGTCGCGGCAACCGCGACGCCCGCTTGCTGCATGTCGGCAATGGCTTGGATGGCCCCCTCCTCGCTGATGGCTCGGCAGGCCGGGAGGTGAATGATCACCCTGAAGCCAGCAGCCGCCAGTTGCAGGGCGGTGGTCTTGACGCAGAAGTCCAACGCCAGCCCGCCGACAATGACCTGCTCCACAGCCTGGCCTTTGAGGTACTCGATCACCCCGGTGGACAGCTTGCCGTGCAGGTCGTGGTAGCAGGCGCCGTACGGGTGCAGATCCGGCTCGACACCCTTCCAGACGAAATAGTCGTAGTCGTAGGGGGTCGGTAGCTGATCCAGCAGGGCGAAGCCTTCGGTGCCGGGAACGCAGTGGCTGACCCAGGTAATGTCGGCGTGCTCGAGCCCAGTCGGCACGAACATCTGTGTGCGATCGGCGACCACCCACGGGGCCAGGGGCGAATGAGCGTCCTTGCTGCCAATGCGGAGGCTGGCCAGGGAGGCGATGAAATTCAGCTCACCGGCAATCTGGTCACCGCCCGGCACTGGAAGCTCATCAGGGCACAGCGGCGTGAAGCTCTTTTGCGCATCGACATCGAAGGAAGCGGTTTTCCGGGTCAGGCTGTTCATGCTGGGTTTCTCCTCTTCATGGTCACGAGAGTACATAAGATGTACTTTCATAACAAGCCATTTCCAGAAATTATTTCTGATGCGCCGTTAATGCTTAGTTCTCAAAGATCAGCACGAAGCATATTTTCATCAAAAAGATTTTGCTGATAGAGTACACGTCATGTACCGAAAGAGGATGAAGCGATGTTCGAGATTGCCCTTTATGGTGGCGCCTTCAATCCCCCTCACGCCGGTCACGCCCAGGTGATGATCGAGGCCTCACGCCAGGCCAGGCGCGTGCTGGTGGCCCCCAGCTTCCGGCATCCATACGGCAAGCAAATGGTCGACTATGACGTTCGCCTGAACTGGCTGGAATCGATCGTCGAGAACGTCCAGCCACTGTGCTGCGCCGAAGTGCGTGCGAGCCGGGTGGAGCAGGTCGTCGCCCGTGGCGTCGAAGGCGCCATCTACAGCTACACCCTGCTCGCTCACCTCGCCGACAGCCTGGCCCTGGACGGCAAGCGGATCGCGTTGGTGGTGGGCCAGGATGTCGCGGATCTGTTGCCGACGTTCTATCGCGGCCAGGAATTGCTGGAGCGATTTTCCATCCTTCGCGTGGAGGAAAAGATCCACGTGCGCAGTACGGTGGTTCGCGAACGACTGGCGTTGGGCGAGCCGCTGCCCATCGACTGGATGGCACCCGGCATGAACCCGTTAAACTATGACCTTTACGCTACCCACGGAAATCGACATGCCCACTAGCACAGCCCCTGCGCGCGGTTATCTGCACACCATCGACCTCTGTGTGCTGCGCTTTTGCCGGGAGACCCAGGCGCTGGAAATCCTCCTGAACCGACGGGAAGCCGAGCCGTTCGCCGGCCATTGGGCGCTGCCCGGGATCGTGGTCAATGGTGACGTCGAAGACCTCACGCTGAACGACGCCGTGGAGCGCCTGCGCAATTCAAGCAAAGTCGGCATGCCACTGGCCTGGATCGAACAAGTCGGCACCGTCGGCGACGCGTTCCGCGATCCGCGCTGCTGGTCGTCCTCGACGTTCTACCTGGCGATTGTCAGCGAAGCGGTCCAGCTCGCCGAACACCAAGGATTCTTCTCCCTCAAGGACGTCGCTGACGCCTCGATCAAACTCCCTTTCGATCACAACAGCCTGGTGGCCACGGTCCAGGAACGGTTGCTGTCCAAAGCCCTCTACAGCAGCCTGCCGCTGATGTTCCTTGGCCCGGAATTCAGTGCGCCGGAAGCGGTGGGCATTTTCTCCGTGGTGCTCGATCGGCCGGTGCTCAAGACCAGCATGCGCCAGCGTTTGCTGAAGATGACCGAGGCGGGTTATCTGCAGGAAACCGGCCGCAAAAAAGCCGGCGACGGCGGACGCCCGCAACGCACGGTGGAAAATCTCAAACCGGCCAGCGTTTATCTTTTTGATCGGTGTTTTCTGGAGTAGCGTTTAGCGGGCAAGGGCGAATGCTGGCGCTATCCGCTCCTGCTCGCTAGCGGCAATCCCCAGATAGCGCGCAACCTTGGGCCACTTCCTGACGACGCCCTGGAACCTCTCGATGTCCAGCATTCAGCGGGGAGACCAGTAACGGCCGATTCGATCACTCCGGCCCAGCAGTAAAGACCTTGCCAGGGTTCATCAGCCCCGCCGGGTCCAGCGTGCGTTTGATGGCACGCATCAGCTCCATTTCCAGAGGATCCTTGAAGCGGACCGCCGCGTCGGGTTTGGCTTGCCCAAGTCCATGTTCAGCGCTGATGCTGCCATTGAAGGTACTCGTCATCCGGTAGATGACTTGCATGATCGCCTGTTCGCGGGCCTTGAACGAGGCGTCTTCATCGCCGACCGGCTTGCTGATGTTGTAGTGCAGGTTGCCGTCGCCCATGTGGCCATAGGAAACGATGCGCACACCCGGGAAGTCCTGTTGCAGGGCTTTGTCTGTGCGTTCGATGAATTCGGGTATGCGGCTCACGGGCACGCTGATGTCGTGCTTGAGGCTGGGACCTTCGTGATTCTGCGCCTCGGAAATACCTTCGCGCAGCGCCCACAATGCGGCGGCCTGCGCCTGGCTGCCGGCCAAAACTGCGTCGATGACCCAACCGCGTTCGAAGGCATGGGCCAGTCCGTTTTCCAGCAACGCAGCCAAGGGGGCGTCGGAGACCGTGTCGCGCAGTTCTATCAAGGCGTACCAAGGGTGCTTCGATTCCAGGGGATCCGTGCAACCGGCCACATGGTCCAGGACGAAATCCAGGCTCAGGCGCGACATCATCTCGAAGCCCGTCAGGCGGTCCGCGCACAAGCTGCGCACATGGCCGATCAAGTCCACCGCCGCTTGTGGCGAGGGCAGCGCGACCCAGGCTGTCGCCGTGCTGTGGGTTGCTGGAAACAGCTTCAGCACCGCCGCGGTGATGATGCCCAGCGAGCCCTCCGAGCCAATGAACAAATGCTTGAGATCGTAGCCGGTGTTGTCCTTGCGCAGCCCACGCAAACCGTTCCAGATTCGTCCATCCGGCAGGACCACCTCAAGCCCGAGGGTCAGCTCGCGCATGTTGCCGTAGCGCAGCACCGCCGTGCCGCCGGCGTTGGTCGCCAGATTGCCGCCCACCGTGCAACTGCCCTCCGCTCCCAGCGACAAGGGGAACAGACGACCGGCCTGGCTGGCGGCTTCCTGTAGGTGCTGCAGAATCACCCCGGCCTCGACCGTGATGGTTTCATTGGCCAGGTCAATTTCACGGATGCGTTTCATGCGCGTCAAAGACAACACTACCTGGCTGCCGGAAGCATCCGGAATCGAGCCACCGCACAAACCGGTATTGCCGCCCTGGGGCACCAGCGCCACCCTGGCCTCGTGGCAAAGCCGCACCACTGCGGCCACCTCCTCGGTCGTGGCGGGCCGGACCACCAACGCGGCCTGGCCTTGGTAGGCGTTGCGCCAGTCGGTGAGATAACTGGCCATGAGGGCCGGATCGCGCACTACGCCCGCAGCGCCGACCACCTGCTCGATGCTGTGGATAAACTCAGCACTCAACGCCATGCCGGGCTCCTCGTCGACCTGATCACGGGCGCCGCCCGATCTCGATCTGGTCCGCCGTCCATCCCGCCACGCGTTCGCTCAAGGACAGCCCAAGGCCAGGCCGCGTAGGCACCAGCATTCTTCCGTCACGGGTTTCCATGCGTTCGTTGAACAACGGCTCCAGCCATTCGAAATGTTCGACCCACGGCTCGCGACTGTAGGTGGCGGCCAGATGGATGTGCAGTTCCATGGCAAAATGTGGCGCAATCATCAGCCCCGCTTGTTCGGCCGCTGCCTGCACTTTCAGGTAAGGCGTGATGCCGCCGACACGCGGTGCATCGGGCATCAGGTAATCGGCGGCGCGCAGTTTGATGAATTCCCAGTGCTCGGCGACGCTGGTGAGCATTTCGCCGGTGGCGATCGGCGTGTCGAATTGCTGGGCGAGCGCGGCATGACCTTCGGCGTCGTAGCAGTCCAGCGGTTCCTCGATCCAGACCAGGTTGTATTGTTCCAACTGGCGGCACATGCGCTGCGCGGTGGGTCGGTCCCATTGCTGGTTGGCGTCGACCATCAAGGGGAAACCATCCCCCAAGTGTTTGCGAATGGTGCTGACCCGGTGCAGATCCAGCGCCTGGTCAGGCTGGCCGACCTTGAGCTTGATGCCACCGATACCCTTCTCCCGAGAGATGTCCGTATTGATCATCAGTTGATCAAGCGGCGTGTGCAGGAATCCACCCGACGTGTTGTAGCACTGGACAGAATCGCGATGGGCGCCCAGCAAACGCGCCAGGGAAAGATTGGCCCGCTTGGCTTTCAAGTCCCAGAGGGCGACATCGAATGCACCGATCGCCTGAGTCGCCAGGCCGCTGCGCCCCACCGAGGCACCCGCCCAGCAGAGCTTGTCCCAGAGCTTGGCAATGTCGCTGGGGTTTTCGCCGATGAGGCTGGGGGCGAGTTCCTGGGCATGGGCAAACTGCCCAGGGCCACCGGCGCGCTTGGAATAGCTGAACCCCAGGCCACGGTGACCGTCCCTGGTTTCGATTTCCACAAACAGCATGGCGATTTCGGTCATGGGTTTTTGCCGACCGGTCAGCACCTTGGCGTCGCTGATGGGGTTGGCCAATGGCAGGAAAACCGAGGCCACGCGCACCCAGGCAATGCGGTCCTCGTCGGCGGAAGACAGTTGAGGCTTGTCTTGCATGGCTATGCTCCGAACGTTTGGGTTCTGCTGCTGCAACACAGGCGCGTTGCAGCAGCCGATGCGATGGGCTAGCTGCGCATCAATTCAATGGCCGCACTTTTACGGTTGCGAATGACCGTCACCAGGTGCCAGGAGATGGACGCGGCGGCCAGGATGAGGAAACCCGCCGAGATGGGATTGGTCAGGAAGCCGCCGAAGTTGCCATCGGACAGCATCAACCCGCGGCGCAAGTTGGTTTCGGCCATCGGACCGAGGATGAAACCGATGATGAACGGCGCAATCGGCAACCCGGCCTTGACGAACCCGTACCCCAGCAAGCCAAACAGCAGCACCGCCCAGACGTCGAATATCCGGCTGTTCAGGCCAAAGGCGCCGACCACACAGAGCACCAGGATAATCGGCAGCAGGATGTGCTTGGGCACCGCCAACAGTTTGATGAACATGCGCAGGCCATAGAACTCCAGCACCAGCATGAGCACCGAAGCGAGGATAAGCGCGGCGAAAATCGAGTAGACCAGAGGCGCCTGGCTGATGAACAGCAGCGGCCCGGGCTGGAGGCCGTGGATCATGAAACCGCCGAGCATGACCGCCGTGGTGGTATCACCGGGAATGCCTAGCGTCAGCAATGGAATCATCGCTCCGCCAATGCCGGCATTGTTTGCCGTCTCGCTGGCGACCACACCGTCGATCTTGCCCTTGCCGAATTCTTCAGGGGTTTTGGAGCGCTTCTTGGCCACGATGTAGGAAACGATATTCGACGTACCGGCACCGATACCGGGCAGGATACCGATGCCCAGGCCAATCACGGACGAACGGGTGGCGTTGGGCAACTGGCCGATGAACTCCTTGATCGAAAAACCAAAACCTTTCACACCTTTCATGCTGATGTGCTGAGGTCTGGCCCGGTGGCTCAGGCGCGCGCTCTCGGCGAACTTCAACACTTCGGCGACGGCGAACATGCCGATCATGACCGTGAGCATGGCGAAGCCGCCATTGAGGCTCGGCAGGTCAAAGGTAAAGCGACGGATGGCCTCGACCGGGGCGATCCCCACGGTGGAGAAGGCAAAACCCAGGGCGCCGGCAAACAAACCTTTGACCAGCGAGCCGGTGGACAACGTGGCGATCAACGTCAGCGAGAAAATCGCAATAGAGAAATATTCGTGCGGGCCGAAGCTCAGGGCCAGTTCCGCCAGGATCGGGGCGATGAACATCAGCGCCGCGATACTGAAGATCGTGCCGAGGAACGAGAACACCACGCCAATCCCAAGGGCCTTCACTCCATGGCCTTGCTGCATCAGTGGCCAGCCATCGAACGTCGTCGCGATGGAGGCCGGCGTTCCCGGTATGTTGAGCAATATCGCCGATATCAGCCCTCCCGAGGTGGCGCCAACGAACAACGCCACCAACAGCGCCAGGCCAGGACCGGGCCCCATCGAGTAAGTCAGCGGCAAGCACAGTGCGATCGCCATGGTGGCCGAGAGGCCGGGCACCGCTCCAAAAACGATCCCCACCGCAACGCCGAGGGTGATCAACAGAAAAACGTAGGGTGTCAGTACGGCTGCGAAGCCTGTTTGCATGAGCTCAATCATGGCCGTCCCCTAGAAATCCAATAAACCGACAGGCAGGAGCAAGTCGAAGCCATGACGAAAGATGTAAAAAATCAGGACAGCCGAAACAACCGCGATCAGCGTGTATCGCAGGTGCTTGACCTTTTCGTCCGCCGGGGTCAATACGATGAACTGGGCATAGAGATAGAGCGCAGTGGTGATCAAAAAACCCACCGGTTCCATCAGCGCCGTGTAAAGCAGCACCAATGCCAGGGATTTGATGACAGTTGGGTAATCGATCGCCTCGGGCTTTTCCGCAGGTTCGGCACTTTTGTCCGGCAGTTTCCGCCAGGCCCATAACTGCAACGCACCCAACAGGCACAGCGCGACGGCGAGAACCAACGGTACAAACGCGGCATCGACCGTCCCGCGACGCGGCAGGTTCAGGGTCAATACCAGATAAGCGATGCCGGCGCCGAGCATGGCCAGGCCGGCGATCAGCTCGTTTCTCTTATAGGAATCCATACAGGCTCCTCTTGCTTGGAAGGACGGGCGTCGGGTGCTAGCCAGCGCGGCACGCACCCGAACCGTTACGCAAAATTATTTGGCTTTACGCATCTCGTCCTTGAACTGCATGAAGCTGTCGCGGGTTTTGTTCAACGTGGCGATCGCTTCTTCGGTGCCTTGGAAGCTGACCGGCTGCTTGAAGGACTTTTTCAGCTCCTCGGCGTACTCAGGCTCTTCGGTGATTTTCTTCATGGTGTCGGCCATCTTCTTGACGATGGCGGGGTCGGTGCCTTTCGGAAAGGCGACGACGTAAGGCTTGTCCAGCACCAGGTCCACGCCTTGCTCCTTGAACGTCTTGACGTCGCCCAGCAGCGCATTGCGCTCGGCGTTAGGCTGGCCCAGGGCAGACATCTTGCCGCTGGAGATGTAATCCTGGACCGAGCCATAGCTGATCGCACCGAGGTCGATGCGCTTGCCCAGCAAGGCAACGATTTTTTCCGAGACGGTGCCGCTGTCGACCATTTTCAGTTTCACGCCGGCGAGCTTCTCGAACATCAAGCCTTGCAGATGAGAGAAGTTACCCATCTCGGTGCCGTAGGTGATAGTGCCGGGCTTGGCCTTGGCTTTTTCAATCAATTGGTCGAGGCTGTCGATGCCCGAGCTTTTCGCCGAGACGAACACCGCGCCCTTGTCGATGCCAGCGATGCAGGAAATATCGAACGCATCGAAACGGTCTTCGGACAGCCCCGCCACCTCGTTGACGATCAACTGGCCGGTGTGGGTAAACAGGATGGTGTTGCCATCGGGCGCTGCGCTCTTGACCGCATCGGCGGCGATGGTGCCGCCCCCGCCGGCCATGTTGGTAACGACCATGGCCTTGCCGGTCACCTTGGTGAAGTACTTGGCCATCATCCGTGCGTTGAAATCAGTGTCACCGCCGGCGTTGGCGATTACCACGACCTGTACCGGACGACTTGGCCAGTCGACGGCTTCGGCCGCCATTGCACTGCCGGCGGTCAGGCTCAGAAACGAGGCGATTAAAGAGGCGCAGAGTGTTTTCTTCATTATTGTTCTCCGGGTGCTGCGATTCATTGTGTGGTTGAGGTTGCGCGAGAAACGGACATACCCAGTGCTAACGCCTGATGGAACAGGCGAAGGCGCTTGGATGTGAAAAACGAGGCGTTCTGTAGTAGCTGCGAGCCCGCGTGGGCCATTTCGGACAGGAAAGAAAGCGTTCGGCGCACGGCGCTAAAGCGTGACATCGAAGGACTGCATACCCTTTGGGCGGTAAATGCAGAAAACATGACTGCACCTTTCATTTTTATTATTTTCTTATGTCATACGTTGTCGTATGACTTGATATCAACACCTCTGCTCCCTGTTGTCAACGCAGTTGTTCCGGACCTACCACGAATGCGACGAACAGGACCGGGTAAAAACCGAATCGAGTCATTGCGCTGATCCTCAAAAGGAAACGCCGTTTAACGTGCGCCCATAAAAAAACCCCCTGGAGTCAGGGGGTTGGTTCGGGAAGAGCTGAGCTCCGGACCGTCTCGCCGGGTGGTTACCAACAACATAGTTTGACACAGCCCCTCAAGTAAACCGGGGGCTGTAGGATGATCCGGGATCCACACAACAGCAACATAGATTGACACAGGCGCGTCACATTTCAAATACGGTGCTCGATTGGTAACAACATAGATTGACACAACAGCGTCGGCGTTCATTCATGCCGAAACGCTATGTGAGCGCGACTTGGCACTTACCCGTTTGGAATAGAGTTTTTCAGCACAGGCTTAGTGCGGTGTCTAAATCTGTGCGCAACCTTCGGCCGGCCCCCATCAGCACGTAAACGGTGTTTTTTGTTAGAAACAAGCAGTCGTGGATGTAGGAAACACCCAGTGTCGTTTTGACCCAATCACCAGATGCGAAGCGGCCTTTACTGTCTTGGATAACGGTCGAAGCGTAAACGAGAGCAGGAATTAGCTCTCTATCCGTAATGGCTTTCCGCTGACTTGTTGTGACGGCGAGATCCAATATCGCCCAATCAGTAACAAGACAATAGGCACGGGAAGGGAAATGCAGGCGGGCGAGCGCTACAGCATCTGGGGTGGTGAGTTCGCATCCGTCTATTTTCTCACCATCAGAAAGCACTGAAATATAATCTGCCAAATTCATGACTACCTCCTGCCGATCAAAAAACCGATTCGAACGAGAAGCTCAAAATGACATGCCCTCCGACACTTGAATCAGCATTTCTTCGACTAGATGTGTGCCAAAGGTTGTAGCGACCATCGATGACGGACTTTCTCCCAAAAAGCGGGCTTTGGGTTTGGATAGCCATTGTTTGGCCTTAACTTTGTCACCGAAGATCACCTCGGCCATGGCGGTTATATGTACAAACCGGAAAAGGCGATCGCTCTCAGGCAGCGTTAAAAGATGATTGGCTGACAATCTTGTTTTTAGGGTTTTGGGGTGAATGATTCTGTCGCGCTCTTCGTCGCTTAAGGTTCCATCATCACAAAGCATTTTGATCAGGCTGACCGAGAAGCCAGCTACTATCATGTCGTGAATGTCCAGATCCGAGGCATTGACAGAGATATGAAGAAGCCTCTCCAGACGCATGCGATATGCATGATAGGCATCCTGACGCAGGACGCCAGAAACCATGGGCCGCACTGATGTTGCGTTGTGCACGGGCGTTAGCACTAATGTGCCATTCGCTACCGTTAGCTCCAGGTCGTCCCCAATACCTAACCTCATTTGGTCAAGCAACTCTTGAGGCAGATCGATGATGATGTCGCCAGTGCCGTCCTTAGTTTTTTGGCACTTGACTATCCAACGCTCGTTTTCACTCATGATCGTCCGGCCCTCATCCGCCATCAGAATGACACACATCATTATGCTTGGGCGCAGAGCTGACCAAAGGAATCGGCGATCCGCTGACCGACAGGCACTGCCGCTGCTCGAACGCCGGATAGCGAGTGAAAGGGCAAAAATGGGTCAACGGCAATACCTGCCTTTCCACCTTCACATGGCTAAGCCTGAGCGTGATCAGGTAACTACACGAAAGGATATGACATGCACCCTGATGAGCTTTATGTTTCCGTCGATGTCGAGACGTCTGGGCCTATACCAGGCGAATACAGTCTGCTTTCCATTGGAGCGTGTCTTGTAGCCCAACCTGAAACGTCCATCTATCTTGAACTACGACCTGACAGTCCGAAACACGACCCCGAAGCGCTGGCAGTATCGGGGCTGAGTTTGGAGAAGCTGGAGCGCGATGGCCTCGCTCCGCAACAGGCGATGCTGGCATTTGATAAGTGGCTGAAATCGTCCTGCAAAACGGGGCAAAAGGTCATTTTCGTAGGACTCAATGCACCGTTTGACTGGTCATTCGTCAACTATTACTTCCACAAATACTTGGATACCAACCCCTTTGGTTTTACCGCTATCGACATGAAGGCCTACTTCATGGGAGCTGTAGGTTGCAGCTGGCAGGAAACAAAATCATCCAAGATGACCGCTGCGCTGAAGCCACTCAGCGAACCGAACCATAACGCATTGGATGATGCTCGCTTTCAGGCAGAGCTCTTCGCGCTGATGCTGGCGGGTAAAGGTAACCGCTGACGTGCCTCCCATGGCACCGACTTGAAGCTTATCTAAGCCAGGTTGCCTCAACATATCTGCCGCCCCTGAACGACCAAGCCTTGATGCCTTCTGGTTTTTCGGACTTGCCAACGATAACGGCTATTGGGTGCGGCAGATCCTGCGTGTAACGCGCAGCAAATCTGGAGAAACTTCCTATGTCTGCCGGAGAAATCACCGGAACAGATTGGGGATGCGTATGCCAATAGCCCACCAGACGTAACCCTTGTTCGTTGGCAGCTTGGATCTCCTGACGGCACCGCTCCGCATCCAACTCTAGC
This sequence comes from Pseudomonas frederiksbergensis, assembly GCF_000802155.2. Lineage (GTDB taxonomy): Bacteria > Pseudomonadota > Gammaproteobacteria > Pseudomonadales > Pseudomonadaceae > Aquipseudomonas > Aquipseudomonas frederiksbergensis_A. The sequence goes on along the minus strand of NZ_JQGJ02000013.1, from coordinate 77,007 downwards.
CAAGACCAGCCTGACCGATCGGCGCGATGAGGCAACGTGGCCACGGCCAGCAGCAACCCTTTCGGATTAACCGGGTTGACGAATAACTGTCCCCCTCGCTCCACGCCAAAAAGGCCCTGCCGATGACTATCCAAGATGTCCGCGACAGCTTGCGACACCAATAGCTCGGAATCCACCTCCGCCCATCGCCAGCGCCAAGCGATATCCGTCATACCATTTCATCCTTAGGTTCCGGCCATCCGCGCTCGAGTAGGAGTTGCTGCGCCCCCTCTGGCAGTTTGGGCCCACGGTATTGGCCTCCTAGGCTCGGCACATCTTCAGGCCTGTAGATACTGCTGACCCAAGATGCAGTGGCAATGTTGCCGGTCAATGCGCGTAAAGCCGTGTGCGACACCATAGAGGCAATATTGGTCATCCCCAGTGATCCGCCTGGAATAAAGCTCTCCCCACACGCCGGCAGTGGAACCACACCGCCTCCCGGCCACTCTGTAAACTTATGAAGAAAATCGCCGATGTTCGTGAATAAATGACGGCCATCAAAGGTACCGGCTGGTGCGAATAGCGCGTGGCCTACCTGGGTATACGGTTCGCTCCAGGCTTGTAAAAGTCCCCAAGAAGCGCCGCTGGATTTGGCTCGCCATACAGTGACCTCCGACTGCCAGTCTGCTGTCGTGATCACCACAAGATCTGCGTTATCGAACACTTCTGGTTTGCTGCTCATCACTACTTCGGCGAAAGTCGAATAAGCGGTGCACTCTGTAGTCGGAAGATCTAACAGAATCTTGTCCCTCAACGCTGAGGCTTTCAGCCTCCCTAGGCTATCCGCTCCCAGAACGTGCCTACCCAGATTGGCTGACACCAGAGTGTCAGGATCGATGAGGGTAAGGTGGCCAACACCGGAGCGTGCCAATTGTATTGCCACCGCACTGCCTAGCGAGCCAACACCAACGCAAACTACCCGAGCATTTTCGAGGCGCTGTGCTGTGCCGCTTATATCGCGGGACAGAATGGACGCTCGATCAAGCACGTCCAGGGTAGTTGCTCGGACGAGCGCCGGTGGATGTGCATTTGCGATAGCTGGCCGGCGCCGCGCTGTACGCAGGCCAAACTTTGCCCCCCGCTCCTGCTGTACGCCGAGCGAGCGTACATTTAGGCAATATGTTGGAGCATCTGCCCCTCCTGGAAGCTCCAGAACAATCCATCGACTCGCCAACGTTCCATTCAGCTCAAACCATGCCAGCAATTGCTCGGCATCGTCGGGTTTAAGGTGGGGCGTTAGCCACGGCAATAAATCTTCTGGATCCGGGGTGCGGATATCCGGATAAGTCTGAAGCTTGACGTAAAAACCGGGAGTTTCGGCCGCGCGAATGACAGCGGAACGCCCGACAACCCGTCGGTAATGCCCTTTGAGTGCAGCTACGTTCGATGCTAACCAAACCGTTTCCTGACCGGATGGCACAGCCCGGCGCGGATCGCTGAGCGCAAACAACTGCGAGGCAGCCTGAGGTCGATCCAACAGTAAGAGGTTCTGGAATGACTGACCGTGCTGAAAAGACCAGTAGGTAGTGATCTCATTCTGAAATTCGATATCGCGCGTTGCCTGGCTTGATCCCATCTTGGACAACGAAACGATCTGTGCCAAGCGAGCAAGGCTGTCCTCTACCACAACCTCCGAGGAACCCATGATGGGGCGCTCCTGAAAGCCATGAAGGCAAAGCCCCGACTTGGTGGCATGCGGCCAAACCAGCCATGGAGAGGGTTCGACGTTCAGCCGCAAAAGCCCACGGGGAAAGTTGGAGGGGAAACCAATACGCAGTCGCCGCTCCTGCCCCGTGTAATCGATGGGCAAGGGAAAGTGAAAGGACGCCGCTTCGTCAGCCCGCATGGGTGCGGGCTGGAGCAATGCATCGGCAGCGTCCTGACCTAGGGCATTTCGCAGTGCGACGATTCCGCGCTGCAATGGCGTCGTAATAGGATCAGCCAAGGCGTCCAACTGGCTTTACGCTCGACTGAGACGTTCCGCCACCGCTGGCCCCTCCGAAGAGCGAACCCATCGAAGCAGAGTTTCGAGTAGTGCCATCCGGTCGGCCGGGCATGGTCCAATTCGCAGGGATCTCATTGTTCACTGCCGTAATGAGCGCCGGTGCAATACCGAAATTCTTTTTCACTGCCTCGGCGAAGGAATCGTTGGATTCAAAACTTTCCAAACCCAGAGACACAGATGCACTGGCGTCCGCATGCCACTTGGCAAATGCTTGGCGATAACCTTGTCCCTCGCCCGGTCGATTCCACTTCTCTGCAAAGTTTTCGCCGTTATCGGCAGGGTTGCAGACAAAGCAATCGCTACCTCTTTGCGCGATGTGCTGCGGCATTCTGCGAACGATTTCCAAAATTGCATCGAGCGGCGCCAAGGGCTTCGACTGCGATTCCTTCACGACATCCAGGTATGCGTGAGTCGCCAAAGTGGTTATGACAGCGGATATGGGGCGAGTATCAGCGCTCCTTGTGTTGATGGCCCATTCATCGCGATGCCGCTTGAGCAGTTTTATGGTCGCACGCAGGGGATCTTGATCGATGTAATCCTGATAATGCGGCAAAGGATCTTGTGTCGCGGCATCGAGCATCCGCTGGCTTTTGGCAATTACCAAGCTTTCAAGAGAGATTTCCTGGGCAGAGGCAACCTGTAACCAATTCGAGTAAGGGATAGGGCTGCTTGCTTTCCACCCTGTGACCCGATCCGGAACCTCCAGCTTACCCTCGCCGTTTGCTTCGCCATTTCCGTTGATCGCGCGGGCAGGTGTGACATCAATGTGGAAACCTGGATTTTCGTCGGCATAAACGATCCGGATGCCACGACGTAATTGCTTAACTTCTTCTTGAACGCGGGAGCCCTCCCTAAAACGCTGCTCAATCACTTCTAGAACTTCCTTCGCACTAGCGCCTTGAGCGTGAGGGAGCCAGATAATCGCGTCCGCATCAATGGTGTCCAGATCCGCAGGCGCACCGGGGATTGGCTTGATGGTCGTTTTCAGCCGCATCGAGCCTTGAACGAAGATATGGGCCTCAGCGAGCAGCGGGTTGTCGGATGCCGAGAGGATTTTTTCCAGTTGGGAGTAGCGGTCATTGATTTTTTCGTACTGCGCTTCCGACAGCGAGATTTCCCGCGCGGCGCGAAGCAGAAAATATTCCCAACTGCTGCGCTTGGTCTGTTCGTTGCTCAATAGCATCTACCTAGCCTCCTGGGCCACCGAGCCCAATTGCAGTGTTTGCGTAAACCGATCTTGGTTTTCTTTGTCCCGATCGAAGATCAGGTACGTATGTTGGTGCTGCGTTGTGAGCAACGCGCCAAACTCGATGGCCAATGCAGCAGGAATAGCGGCGAAGACGTGGATAGGGGTAGGAGTCAGAGCTTCAAGCTGGCTCAGTCGTATTTGAAGTGCGTCACGAAAGGCATGAATCACCCGACGGTTTTGTACCATCGCATAGCTTGGCTCTGGGATCGACAGCTCTGCTATACGTGCACCGGGCAGAGCGTCGATCACGTCTCGAACTGGAACTTGCGCAGAAATGGAGAGCACTAGCGCCAGTGGCCCGTCGCCGTCGGAGGGAGGTGTAAACAAAAAAACGGGCGGCTCAGCGGACTGATCGGGCCAGCGCAAAAGATGCTCGCGATGAAAGGAGAAGATCAAGCGCTTGGAACGGTCGCCGATACTCTGGCCCAACATCATCAAAGCCGGAATGTCGGCCAAGCCTACCACTGCTAGCGCGGGCGAGTCTCCATAGGTGCCGCCGCGACGCTTGAGTTGCTGCTCCAGCTCATACTGGACACTGTCTTTGATGTTCTGCCAATAGGTCGCGTCCCTACCTCGCGGTCCGGGTGCAGGGAAAGTGATTTTGATGCCTTGATCGAAGGCGATAAATCCCTCAGCAGACATCGCAGTCAACAGATCGCGAACGGGAATATCGGTGACAGTCTGGAAATGCTGACTCTGGACGATGAGAGGAATGGCTCTGCCACCATCGGGGGTCGTTGCGGCGAGTCGGATGCGTTCCATGTACGCTTGGTGTAAACCACTCAAATCATTTTCAGGGTAACCATCTGCGTCACGATCAATTTTGTCATGACAGCCTGGGCACAGGAGCATCAGGTTAGCGGTATCGTTGGTATGCGCCTCAGCGTCATGATCTGCGCGGCCCCGAGGCCCCTTCGGACTGGCGGGTAGGATATGCGCCACTTCGCCCCATTTCATCGGTTTGCCGGCACGATAGTCGAACGTTAGATCTGTACCACACAGTTCACAATGACCAGCGGCCTGTATCCACACGATCCGCTTCGTCTCATCATTCGTGTTAAAGCGCCCGCTCGCGACTTTAGCGTCTTCTTGCTCTGCCATTTCGACCTACCCCCGAGAAACATCCATGAAAAAAACGATGATGGCCAGATAAAATCATCTTAAGGTCATTCACCCCAAATACAAGAAAGATCTGAGAGTGGCGGAGGCTGAATCGTCTTAAGCACCAAGGTCGTATTTGACCCCAACGGAAGGGGGAATGGCGGCGCCGTTTTATGGTAAATGCGACTTATTAAGAGCGCTGACCACAGCGTATGTACTGAAATTAGCGAGTTTATGTGAAAGAGATAAACTCGCTAATTTGCGTACACGTCTCTTCAGTGATCGCACAATTCCTGTCTTAAGCTTGTCTGCTCCGTCTTAGAATATACCGAAGAGGTGATCTCGTACCCTCGAGCCCCATAGCTAGGAAAAGCGAAGCAGCCGGTATGCGCGCCGTTTGAAAATGCATCAGTCGCTCTTTCCGGCCGTTCAGAGATGTCAGCCAATGGCTGTAAGCATGAAGCTTAGGCATTGGTCGAGTAACGATTTGAGCCGTTCCCAGCCATGGATAAGCTTAGATGATTTCGTATCTAGTACGTACATGTCGCTCGGGGAGGACTCGTCGCTAGCCGCTGGCAAGCCATGGTTCGTGTCCCTCCCACCTACGAAGTAAGCGTAATACATTCTGGATTACCAACAGGCTCCCACCTCACCGCGAATACAGCCACCCACGTATTGGCTCGGCGGACATCATTAGCTTCGCAGTTGCGTCAAAAAAGGCGTTTCGTTGGACCGATACGATCTGAGCGCAGATTGCGTGTGAATACCCGGTGCGCTGCGGATCATAAGGCTCCCATGAACGTTAAGGTAGCAAACAAGATCTGCACATCAGCTGACACGCGCTCCAAATAAAGGCAATTTTAAAAAAGCAGATTTACATTACAAAATTGTAATTTTCTGATCATGTCCACGTTATCTCCAGATTGCAACGATACAGCTCGGCGACGATGCGGGAGGCACATCCTGCTTTCTGTAAACAATAATTCCAGCCGAAGAGCTTTCTAGTTCTGCCGAACCTAAGGAGTGATGTATGAATAACAACACGAAATTTTCGATGGCCGCGTTGGCGATCGTTGTCAGTTCTGGCCCGTCCACGGTATTTGCGGAAGAAAAGGCCGAAGGATTTGTGGAAGGCAGCAGCCTTACTGTTCTCAACCGAAACTATTACTTCAATCGTGATCATCGCAACGGCCAATCGAGTGCAACGGGCAACGGTTACTCCGAGGCCTGGGCACATGCCATCATTAGTAAATTCGAGTCCGGGTTTACTCAGGGCACTGTGGGTGTCGGTGTTGACGCGTTCGCCATGATCGGATTGAAACTCGACACAGGTGACGGGCGTAATGGTGGCCGTAGTTCGTTCGATGTACTACCGGTCAATAGTGATGGGCAGGCTAGAGACGAATATACTAAAATTGGAGGTGCAGCAAAAATTCGCGCCTTTGACACGGTAGTAAAGGTCGGCGACGTATTCCCATCTAACCCAGTCGTTGCCGCTGGTGACTCCAGACTTCTACCAGAAAGTTTCACAGGCGTAACGGCGACAAACACCAGCTTTGACGGATTGACTGTTCAGGCGGGCCGCCTTCACGCTATGAGCCAGCCAACTTCCAGCAATATGCGCGACAATTTCGCGACATTTTATGCCGGACCTGTTAATTCACCGTGGGTCGGCTACTTTGGCGGTGACTACAATCTGAACAAGAATGTGATCGTTAGCCTCTACTCCAGCCGCCTTAAAGACGCCTGGAATCAATATTATGCCGGCACGGGATTAAACTATTCGCTTTCGGATGAACTCTCCGTATTCGGCGGCTTGAACTACTACAAAGCCGTCGACGAAGGCAAAAAATTGCTAGGTGAATTCAACAATAATATTTGGAGTGCTAAAGTCGGCGTGAAGTATGGCGCACACTCTGTCGCATTGTCTCACCAACGAAACAATGGTAACGACGACTTCGACTACCTCCGCCAATCGGATTCCATTTTTCTCGACAACTCAATCCAATACAGCGATTTCAACTCGCCTAAAGAGCGTTCATGGATGGTCCGATACGACTTGGATATGACGACATATGGCGTGCCAGGACTGTCGTTTATGACACGTTACGCCCGTGGCACCGATGCCGATTACTCCAACGCTAATGGAACCTACATGCGACGGGATGCAGAGGGAAATCCGCTGACCGATCAGAAACGCTGGGAACGCGATATTGAGGTGAAATATGTCGTTCAGACCGGATCTTTGAAGGACATGTCTTTCCGCCTGCGCCAAGCAAACACTCGTGCTACAGCGTTTGAATCTGACCTTGATGAAGTACGTGTGATTGTTGAGTATCCATTAGCTGTCATGTGACATCGAACGGGATGACTCGCTGTGCGAGCGTCCCGTCCTTCGAAAAGTTACAGAAATGTCATTTTTCAATCATCTTCACGTTAGGTTATGTTTTTTATACTTATCGTGAGTTGATAGAATCTTAGCTAGCGCATCTGGCTGGGGTTCTATGGATGAGTAGCTAGATTGTGAAAATCCAAACTCAATGCTGTTCAGTTGTCATATCCATTCACCTTTGGAAGCTCCTTTGCTCCTTTGGTAAGGTGAATTTTGAGACGCCCTTCGGGGCGTCTTTTTTTGCCTTTCAGAACTCGAACAAACAAAAACGCCCGACACCTTTGACTAACGAAGCGGGTCGCGCGTTTAATTGTCATATAACAGCGCAGGTATTAACCGCCTCGCCTACGGCAGTCTCCAGCTACAGTGTAAGTGATCGTGTTTAGTTGCCCTACGGAGTCTTCATAAGTCATTGCGGCCGGCACTACTGCGCAGATTTTCGCAGGCCGCACCACACTGATCACCTTTACCACATCCACCTTCATTCCATATTCATATCGCTTCGGTACCGGCGCGCTTTTTCCTTGGCTGACTGCGTACTTCTCCATAGCTTTGGTGTTGGCAGCCATCATTTTTTCGAAAGCCTTATCTCCTCCCCCCTCTGCAAACACGCTTGACGAGACAGCTAAAACTCCGAACAAAGCTAAAATGTTGATAGATTTCATATTCAGCACCTCAACTAATACAGTCAAGATAATATCAGGCTAATGATTGCGACCGGGTGGCGCTAAAATTACAAGTATGTAATCAAACCGGCAAAAAAAACCCGCCACTAGGAGCCTAGGGGCGGGCTGATTCCAAACTGCATGGCTACGCTTACTTAGCCTTCTCATTCTTTTCGTCACTTGACACCACTGAGGCATTTTTTCCTTGTTTCGCCACATACTTCTCCATTGCCAGATCTTTTGCCGCCATCATCTTCTCGAATGTTCTGTCTCCACCGCCTTCCGCCATAGCGAATGAAGAAAGGGCCAAAGCGCCCGCAACAGCAAAGATTTTAGTAAGTTTCATTCTGACACCTCATATAGATAACGCTATTAGGGTATCAATGCGAACCTATCATCACGGTGGCGCTCAGATTACATATTCGTAATCGTTCCTGGTATAAAAAACCCGCTGATGAACAACCGCAGCGGGCTCAAAACCAAAAGAACTATTGGGTTGTTATTCTCCCTTCTGCGGGTTCATCTTCATCGTGGCGGTGCACCCATTGATAGAGCGCAGGCAGTATTAACAGCGTTAATGCAGTCGAGGACAGGATGCCCCCAATCACAACGGTGGCCAGTGGTCGTTGAACCTCTGCCCCGGTGCCAGTGGCCAGAGCCATAGGTATAAAGCCGAGGGAAGCCACCAAAGCTGTCATCAATACCGGACGAAGCCGCGTGAGGGCTCCTTCATTGATAGCAGAATTTAACGAATACCCCCGCTCTCGAAGATTGCGAATGAACGCTATCATCACCAAACCGTTCAGCACCGCAACCCCCGACAAAGCAATGAAACCAACACCCGCCGAGATCGATAGCGGGATGTCACGTAGCCACAAAGCCATGACCCCTCCAGTCAACGCGAATGGAATACCGGTGAATACCAGGAGGCCGTCCTTGAGATTGTTGAACATCATGAAAAGCAGGGCAAATACAAGGAGCAGGGCCACCGGGACAACGATTTGGAGACGTTTCGCAGCCGACTGGAGTTGCTCAAATTGCCCACCCCAGTTAGTCCAATAACCAGCCGGCACCTGTACCTCTCGATCAATAGCGCTGCTGGCCTCTTGAACAAAAGAGCCTATATCCCGACCTCGCACGTTAGCGCTTACGATTACCAGACGCTTACCATTTTCGCGACTGACCTGGTTCGGCCCAAGCACCAGATCGAGAGTTGCCACTTCTGAGAGGGCAATAAAACCAATCTGTTCTGCATTGCCATTGACCAGCGCCGGTACTGGAATCAGCAACGTAGACAACCCTTCAATGTCCTTGCGCATGGCATCGGATAAACGCACAACCATATCGAAACGACGGTCTCCTTCATACATCGTACCCGCTTGGCGACCACCAACCGCTACCGCTATGGTGTCCTGTACATCACCAACATTCAGGCCATAACGCGCGGCCTTGTCACGGTCGATGTTAATGGTAAGTACTGGTAGCCCTGTGGTCTGCTCGACTTTGACCTCTGAAGCTCCTTCGACCTTCTGCATAGAGGCAGCGATTTTCGCAGCTGTGCTGTTAAGCACTACCATGTCATCACCGAAGACCTTAACGGCTACGTCACTGCGCACGCCTGATATCAGCTCGTTGAAACGCAATTGAATTGGCTGCGAAAGCTCATAGTTGCTGCCGGGCATCGCGGCCGTAGCCTTTTGAATATCCGCGACTAACTCATCCCGGGATTTGTTCGGGTCAGGCCATTGATCCTTAGGCTTAAGCATCACATAGCTGTCAGAGATATTCGGCGGCATTGGATCGGAGGCAATCTCTGCGGTACCGGTACGAGCAAAAACTCGCTCGACTTCAGGCACTTTTGCCAGCACTAGCTTTTCCAAACGCTGCTGCATTTCTACCGATTGCGTCAGACTGGTGCCCGGCACGCGTAGTGCTTGCAGGGCAAAATCCCCTTCGCTGAGGCTCGGTACAAACTCACTTCCCATTCGACTGGCGACAACCCCGCACACTGCAATGAGGCCTAGTGCCATGGCAAAGGCTACTGATCGGTGGTTCATGACCCAATCCAGCGCAGGTGCATACATCCGACGCGCGCCACGCATGATCACGTTCTCTTGTTCCTTGACCTTGCCAGTTACGAACATGGCAATCGCCGCAGGAACAAAGGTAACGGACAGCAGCATGGCGCCCAGCAGGGCAATTACGACTGTAAACGCCATGGGGTGGAACATTTTCCCTTCAACACCGGTCAGGGCAAAAATCGGGAGATACACGACCATGATGATCAACTGACCGAAAATCAATGGGCGGCGCGCTTCCTTTGCCGCTGCAAACACTTCATGCATCCGTTCGGAACGTGTGAGGATACGTCCATGGTGCTGTTGTGCATGAGCCAAGCGCCGGATCGCGTTTTCGACAATCACCACCGCTCCGTCAACAATGATGCCGAAGTCCAACGCGCCGAGACTCATCAGGTTGGCGCTGACTTTGTTGGTGAACATACCGGTGAATGTGAACAGCATGGCCAAAGGAATAACCATGGCAGTGATCAATGCGGCGCGAATGTTGCCCAAGAACAGGAACAGAATTGCGATGACCAGGATCGCACCTTCAATCAGGTTCTTTTTGACCGTGGCAATCGCCTTGTCCACGAGATTGGTACGGTCGTATACCGTGACCGCCACCACCCCCTCAGGTAGTGACCGATTGACTTGCTCCAGTTTGGCGGCAACGGCCTGAGAGACGGTTCGGCTATTTTCACCGATCAACATGAACACAGTGCCAAGCACGACTTCACGACCGTTTTCGGTAGCGGCCCCCGTGCGCAGCTCACGGCCGATATCAACTGTTGCCACATTCTTGATGCGGATCGGCGTGCCATCGACGTTGGCCATCACGATGTTGGCAATGTCGTCGGTGGTTGCCACCTGCCCGGGAGCACGAATCAGGAGTTGTTCACCACTGCGTTCAATGTATCCGGCACCGACGTTGGCATTATTCCGTTCCAGCGCCGTCACAAGATCAGTCAGAGTCAGCTTGTACGCCGCCAAGCGTTTTGGATCGGGAGCAATTTGATATTCTTTGGCGAAACCACCAATGGTGTTGATTTCGGCGACGCCGGGAACGTTGCGCAACTGAGGTTTGATAATCCAATCCTGGATCACCCTCAAGTCGGTCGGGGTGTAAGGGCTGCCGTCCTCTTTAACGGCGCCTTCTTTTGCCTCGACTGTCCAGAGGAAAATCTCACCCAGGCCGGTAGAGATCGGCCCCATGACCGCTTCCACGCCCTCGGGTAATTGCTCCTTGGCCACCTGCAGTCGCTCATTGACCAATTGCCGGGCGAAAAACAGGTCGGTGCCTTCCTTGAATATCACGGTGACTTGCGACAGACCTGAGCGTGAGAGCGAACGCGTTTGCTCAAGAGCTGGCAAGCCGGCCATGGCGGTTTCGATGGGGAAGGTGATTCGCTGTTCTGTCTCCAGTGGCGAGAAACCTGCGGCACCCGTGTTGATCTGCACCTGGACGTTTGTAATGTCGGGTACTGCGTCGATCGGAAGTTTCTGATAGCTGGCGATGCCGAGGCCAGCCATGAGAAGAACCGCGAGCAGCACGATGATGCGTTGCTCGATTGCAAATTGGATCAGGCGTTCGAACATAAGAACCTTCTCGTGGAAATGGCGGATCAGTGGGAGTGTTCAGCCGAGGCTTTACCCAGCTCTGATTTCAGAATGAAGCTGCCGGCAGCAGCGACTTGAACACCGGGCTCCAGGCCCTCTGTGATCTCAACCAGACCCGCCGCACGACTGCCTATTTCCACCGGCTGCGCCTTAAATCCGTCATCAGTTCGAACGAAAACTGTCGGTTTATCCTCGACCGTCTGGATCGCCACTTCTGGCACCGCGACTTTCGTCTGCCGGGTATCGGTATCTACCAGCACGGTAACGAACAGTCCGGGACGCCAGGCGCCTTTCGGATTGGGTAGGGTCACGCGGACCGTGGCGGTACGGGTCTGCTCGCCCAACAAACTTCCTACGTAGGCCACGGTGCCGGTGACTTCGGCACTTAACTCTGGGGCATTGACGGTGACGGACTTGCCCACCAGCACCTTGTTCAAATCCTTGGGGGAGACGCCAAAAGTTACCCACACACGCGACAAGTCCGAGAGAGTGAAGGCATTGGTGGTTTCACTGACAACCTCACCAAGGCCCAAGTGTTTCTCAACCACGACGCCATCGAACGGCGCACGCAGCTCATACCGGTTGCCGCCGCTGGCTACCGAGCTGCCACTGAGTACGCTGATTTTTTGACGGGCATTGCTGAGGGCGATTTCAGCTTCTTGCAGAGCCTGACGGGCTTGAAGGAAATCTTGTTCGGCAGAGATTTTGTCTTGCCATAACTGTCGCTCACGCTCGTAGGTGGTACGCGCCAACTCCAGACGACGTTGCGCTGCGGCTTGCTCACTACGCTGATCAGAAATTTGCTGGCTGGCGATCACGGCTAGTAGCTGGCCTTTTTTCACCGGCTGGCCAAGATTGACATGTACCGACTCGACGACGCCAGGCACTCGGGGCACGACATGGGAAGTCCGGTCGTCATCGAACCGGACTTCTCCTGGGAAGGGCAATGACAGGCTGATGCTGTGTGCCTTTGCTTCGGCCAACTGGATGCCAGCCGCGCTAATCTGCTCCTCGCTAAGTGTCAGGTGACCTTCCTCCTCTTCGCCCTCGGCATGTTCGCCTACAGCTGTTGACCCACCGGCATCCTTGTTGCCGTCGTCATCGTGGCCATGCTCCTCATGAGGCTGAGCTTCGGCGGACGGTGCAGACGTTTTACCAACCCAGAATGAGCCGATTCCCATGCCCACCGTCAGGGTCAGCGCGATCACAAAGATTTGTTTTTTATCCATGGAAACTCCCTACGCAGCTCAATCGGGCAGTCACGGATTAGCGTGACAATGCAGTGCTGAGCAGCGGTACAAAAGCGTTATATGAAATTCACTGGGAACGAGTTAATTGAGTGACATCACCGAAAACTCGCTCAATGCGCACCCAGGCGTCTGTTGCCTCTGCAATGGCCTGGATGTATTGGTTACGTGCGCTGATCAACGTGCGCTGTGCATCGAGCACATCCAGGAAGTTGAACTTGCCCATTTCGAAACCTCGGGTCGCGGTGTCGACGGCATTTTGGGCGGCAGGCAGGATGGTTTGATTGAAAGAGGTAACTTCGGTGTTCGCCGTCATCCACTGATCCAGAGCGATCTGAATTTCTGTACGCAGGCGTAACTCGCTTGAATTGCGAAGGTCGCGGGCCTGATCGGCTCGGCGGGCTGCTGCCAGTACATTGCCTTGATTACGATTGAACAACGGAATGGGCATCGACAGCCCCACAACGTTCACACGCTCGCGTTCTCGTTCATCGTATTGACTGCCCACACTTACGGTGAGATCTGGAACACGCTGAGACTTCTCCAGATCAAGAGAAGCTTCACGCTGATCAATTTGTAGTTTTGCCAATCGTAATTCGGCAGTTTCACCGATGCGGTTGAGCAGCAGTGACGGTTCCGGAACGTTGGGCATTGGCCGGTCTGACTCACCGACGGATTTAAACGAAGGCAACGGTGCGCCCATTACGCGCGCAAGCTGCTGATAGGCATTTGCTTCGTCGCGCTCAGCACGCCGCAGTTCTAGGCGCACTTCAGATAACTGTACCTCTGCTCGTGTACCTTCGATGGGGGATGATTTACCACTATTAATCCGTCCTTGAGCAACACGAACACCGCGCTCGGCAAGCACAAGGGATTGACGCGATAAGAGCAATCTCTGCTGGGCCGTCGAGGCGCTAGAAAAGGCCTGGATGACTTCTGCACGTAGAATATTGCGTTTACGCTCCAATTCAATACTAGCCGCGTCTTGGGCTCGACTGGCAACGTCTATCCTAGCTCCGCGCTTGCCGCCAAGCTCAATCGGTTGGTTGATCATTACCGTCGTAGTGCGCGAGCTCCGTCGGGTATCTTCAGCTTCCCAAGAAAGCTCGGGGTTGGGAATCAAACCCGCTTGTTTTCGATCTCCTTGGCTGATACCAATTTCCCATTGTGCTGCCGCCAAATCGGGATTGTTAGCAAAGGCCGATTCCAGTGCCTGATCCATGGTCAGCGTCTGAGAAGACGAAACTGCGGCAAAACTGGTGTCTGCCATTAAGAACATACAACTCAAGCCTACAACTAGTAAGGACTTTTGTATGTTCAAGGGTGCAGTTAACTTTCTATGCGGACGCAATTTCATAGTTCCTTCAACGCCTATTCTCTATACGTAAATGTAAAGTTTTGCACTTATCAGCAAGGTGACTGAAAAATTACAAATACGTTATCCAACGATGCAGCTATTTTTTTTGCACTAGCATAGGAGGAATGAAAGATTCGAACGTGGGGGCAGCAATATGCCGAAACAAATACCAACCTGGTATCTGCCGAACAGCACTTGTCGATTTTGGTTAACCATGTGTGGCGCTTGCCCAGTGTTCGATTCAACGGTCAAAGTGCGACACGTTGTCGCAAGGAGTCGCTGTGATGGCTCAAGACCGGGGGTTTAAGCTTGACCCTGTAGCGGCTACAGGCTTTAAGATCATTATTTAATATCTAATGCCGGATATCGGTAAGCGCAAAAAATTAAATGGTTTCGAATTATATAATTCTTCTCAGAAAATAAAACAATAACACTTCTGACCCAACTGACTTCCTATTGAAGAGGGCGAAATATCATGCGAATCCTTGTAATTGAGGACGAGCCTAAAACTGCCGAATACTTGCATCAAGGGCTGACAGAAAGTGGCTATATAGTCGACCGTGCGGTAACCGGAGCAGATGGACTTCATCTTGCACGTCAACATGTCTATGATTTGGTGATACTCGACGTTAATCTTCCAGAACTTGATGGCTGGGGTGTTCTTGAACATCTGCGCCAAAGCAGCAATACCAGGGTGATGATGTTGACGGCCCGGGGACGGCTTGCGGACAAAATTCGCGGGCTCGATCTGGGTGCTGATGACTATCTGGTTAAACCGTTTGAGTTCCCAGAGCTGCTTGCCCGAGTACGAACCCTTATGCGTCGAAGTGAACACATTCCTGTACCGCAGGTACTCAAAGTAGCCGATCTGGAGCTCGATCAAGGGCGCCACCGTGCCTTTCGTGGCGCGCAGCGTATAGATTTGACGACCAAGGAGTTCGCGCTTCTGCATCTACTGATGCGTCAGACTGGAGAGGTACTCTCACGAACCCAAATCATCTCCTTAGTGTGGGATATGAATTTTGACTGCGACACCAACGTTGTAGAGGTTTCAATCCGTAGATTGAGGGCCAAAATTGACGATCCCTTTGATAACAAATTGATCCACACCCTTCGCGGGGTTGGTTATGTATTGGAGGCACGCGAATGAAGCCGGCGAGCCTGTCAATGCGACTAGGTTTGACGGTGAGTATCTTGGGGGCCTTGTTAGTGGTGTTTCTGGCTATATTGGCCTTTTTCGCGCTTACGCATGAGCTGGATAAATTGGCGAAACATAGTCTGGAAAAGAAAATGGAGCAGGTGGAACACAGCCTCTCATTTTACGAGGATATGGCGGAGGTGAACTCGAAACCGCACTCCTTGCTGGATCAAGTCATGGGGCACGACAATCTAAATTTGTCCATTTATGACCTGACAAACCTCAGGACGCCAGTACTAAAATTCGGAACTGGTTTATCGGATCCACGAATCGAATTGAAAGCTGCTAATGCCGCCATCGACAATCTCTCATATTCTTCAAATTCCGATAGTGAGGGTCGACACTTCCTCACCGCATACAAACTCATCCGATTGAAGAATGGTAAAAATGTCGCCGTTTTGCTGTCCATGGATAGTGCGAACGATGAAGCATTGCTCAGCGCGTATCTTCGATCGACGATCATTGCTCTACCGCTTTTACTGATACTCATTGGAATTAGCGCTTGGGCTGTGGTGCAACGAGGGCTCTCTCCCCTCAGAGAATTTCGAAAGGTCGCCGCCATGATCTCGGCCCAAGATCTCAGTCATCGTCTTTCAGTGGTCAAAATGCCTCAGGAACTGAGTGAACTGGCCCATGGTATCAATTTCATGCTCCACCGACTCGACAGTGGTATTCAGCAGCTGTCGCAGTTTTCCGATGACTTGGCCCACGAATTACGTTCCCCAATCACCAATTTGATGGGGAAGGCACAAGTGACACTATCTCGGGAGCGACCTGCAGAAGAGTACAAAGCGGTGTTGGAGTCTTGCACCGAAGAGTTGGGCCGAGTCACCCGGATCGTCTCGGATATGCTCTTCCTCGCTCAAGTCAGTCATCCAGCGGCGCTCGTCCCGTTCGAGACAATTACGTTAGAAGATGAAGCATTGAAGGTCGTCGATCTGTTTTCGCTGTCGGCGGAAGAAAAGCGCATCAGCCTAAGCGTCGCCGGAAACGGCAAGACCATTGGCGACAGGCTGATGATTCAGCGAGCAATATCGAATCTGCTGTCGAACGCTATACGCCACTGCCCGGCCGGCCAATCTATTTCAATTGTTATCGAAAGCCATGCCGAACGAGTCTCGCTACTTGTAGGCAATCCAGGCGCAGGAATCGAACCTCAGCATCTGACGCACTTGTTCGACCGTTTTTATAGAGTCGACACCAGTCGCTCCCGTGCGGAAGGTGGGACTGGTCTTGGCTTGGCGATTGTCAGATCGATCATGAGTCTTCATCAGGGAACAGCGGAGGTTCAGAGCATGCCTGGTAGCATTACTGTTTTCAGGCTGAACTTTCCAAACCTCGAGGGACAAACTTCCTGGCAGCAGGCAAGACGGGTTCAGGGGTGAGTTTCAATATCAAGCTTGCATAATCCGCACTCAAATCCCCCCATACCTCTAGAAATACTCTGGTGGTGTAGGGGGCTTCCCCTTACGTGCCCTACCATTGACATGGGCTGTTCGCGACGTATCTTACTAGTGCTGCATACCTTCGCTTTCTTCGAGCCCTTCATGAAATCGCGAATCCTCTAATTGAAGCGTCGTATGGCTAATATGGAACGCTTCGCTCATAAGGTGCGTTACTTCAGCTAATATTTCCTGCTCGGTGCGGGAGAAACGTTGGACGACAAGGTGTGCACTCATGACATTCTTGCCGCTGGTCAAAGCCCAGATATGCAAATCATGAATATCTTCAACGCCTTCAACCGCCCTTATTCTTAGCTCCACTTCAGCGATATCGATGCCCTCTGGAACCCCTTGCAACAGGATATTCATGCTTTCTTTAAGCAAGATCCAAGTTCTGGGAAGGACCCATAACCCAATAGCTGCGGCAACGATCGCGTCAACCCAAATCCATCCGGTAAAGCGAATGATCAATGCGGCTCCTATCACGCCTATGGAGCCTAGCATGTCACTCCAAACCTCCAGATAAGCACCTTTGACGTTAAGACTTTCGTCACTGGCAGACATCAGCAAGCGCATTGAGACAAGGTTCACAACTAGCCCAATCACTGCCACGATCAGCATGCCTATCGATTCTATTTCTGTCGGAGTTTTAAACCGCTGGTAGGCCTCGTATAGGATGTACACCGCCACCATGAACAACAGAATCGCGTTGAAAGCAGCTGCGAGAATCTCAAATCGTGCATATCCGAATGTCCTTTTTTTATCCGCAGCGCGCTTGGCGATCTGAATAGCGACCAATGAAATAGCTAATGCAGTGGAATCGGTCAGCATATGAGCTGCGTCCGATAACAACGCCAAGCTGCCGGTAATGAAAGCCCCAATGACCTCTGAAATCATAAAACTCGTCGTTAACGCTAGAGCGATCCACAGTTTTTTCTCATGTCCTGCACGTGCTTGACCGTGACTATGACCAGCGCTCATATGTCTCTCCATGGGTGTAAGCGGATGCGACAACGACTCAGACCGCGCATGAGGATCAATCTTCATTCAGAAGAGTTTCCAGCTCTTGAGAAAGAGGCATCACCTGAAAAGAACTGACCCGGGCACGACCAGCATTCCCCGAAGGCACTCATACTTTAGAAAATAGCAGTGCAGCGATAACTCGTGTTATTTGTCCCAGGATCTCCCGAGGATCATGTGTCTTGACGCCCACGTACAGCATCAAGACGTGTGACTTTGCACGTAGCAAAGTGCGGCGTTGTGAGAGGATGTGGGTACGTTCAAGCCAATAGTAAGCGCGCCCATAATCTCGGGACAGAATCGCCACCCGAGCTTCGTCGAAGCCCTCAAGAATTGCCCTATGCAAAATCTCTTTCAGCTTGGGCTCCAACTATTTTCAGGGTAACCATCTGCGTCACGATCAATTCTGTCATGACAGCCTGGGCAGAGGAGCATCAGGTTGGCAGTATCGTTTGTGTGCGCCTCAGCATCATGATCCGCACGTCCCCGAGGCCCCTTGGGACTGGCGGGTAGGATATGCGCCACTTCGCCCCATTTCATTGGCTTGCCGGCACGATAGTCGAACGTTAGATCTGCGCCGCACAGTTCACAATGACCAGCGGTCTGTGTCCATACGATCCGCTTCGTCTCATCATTCGTATTAAAGCGCCCACTCGCAGGCTTTGCGTCTTCTTGTTCTGCCATTCCGACCTACCCCCCGAGAAACATCCATGATCGAAAACGATGACGGCAAGATAAGATCATATTAAGGTCATTTGCCTCAATTTCAAGAGAGATATCAGGGTGACGAATGCTAAGTCGGCTTTGAGCAGGGTGCTTTTTTTGGCTCATCGAAACGCAGTGATGGAAGCGGGCGTTTTTCTAGCAAGTGCTGGTGGGGAATGGCACTGACCACAGCGTATGTATCGAAATTAGCGAGTTTATGCAAAATACATAAACTCGCTAATTTCGATACATACCGCGCGTAGAACTGATGACAACGAGATGTGCAACTCAAACGAGGCTGCAAGCGCAGCCCCTTTTGCACATTTTTTCCGCGTTAGTGCCTGCCAGGCTCAGCGGATAGGCGTCGACGGCGCATGAGGTGATAGGCCGCCGGAATGACGAACAGCGACAGCAACGGCGCCGTGACCATACCGCCAATCATCGGGGCGGCAATGCGGCTCATCACCTCGCTGCCGGCACCACCTCCTAAAAGTATTGGTAACAAACCAGCGATAACCACCGCAACGGTCATGGCCTTGGGGCGAACGCGCTGCACAGCGCCTTCACGAATCGCGGCCATCAACCCGCGTTCTGTGTTGTCACCGAGCTCTTGACGCTCGGCCCAGGCATTTTTCAGGTAGAGCAGCATGATCACGCCAAATTCGGCAGAAACTCCAGCCAGGGCGATAAAGCCGACCCCGGTGGCAACCGACAGGTTGAATCCCAACAGATAGAGAAACCATGCTCCGCCCGTGAGAGCGAATGGCAGCGTGGCCATAATCAGCAAAGCCTCATCAAAGCGTGCAAATGTCAGGTAAAGCAGGACGAAGATGATCAGCAGCGTGGCGGGGACCACCAGTTTTAGTCGTGCATTTGCCCTCTCAAGAAACTCGAACTGACCTGAGTAGCTCAGGCTCATGCCGGGCTGCAACTTGACCTGCTCGCTGACGAGCCGACGTAGATCGGCGACTACCGATGCAATGTCCCGGCCACGCACGTCGATGTACA
Source organism: Pseudomonas frederiksbergensis (assembly GCF_000802155.2). Taxonomy (GTDB): domain Bacteria; phylum Pseudomonadota; class Gammaproteobacteria; order Pseudomonadales; family Pseudomonadaceae; genus Aquipseudomonas; species Aquipseudomonas frederiksbergensis_A. Next base: position 57,902 of record NZ_JQGJ02000013.1, on the reverse strand, counting down.
CCCAGCCTGAAGGCCGTGCGTTTTCACTTTTGAGCATCGGCGGCCCGTCGTTGACCTTGATCTTCGCCACTGTGCCAAGGGTGATCTGGCTGCCTAGCGGGGTGTAGATTGGCAACTGCTCCAAAGCGCTAAGCGAATCCCGCCACTCCCGAGGGTAACGGACGTTGATTGGGAAGCGTGCAAGCCCTTCAATGGTTTCACCGACATTTTCCCCGCCGATAGCGCCGGCCACGATCGACTGCACATCGGCGATATTCAGTCCGTATCGGGCGGCGGCTTGTCGGTCGATATCCACGTCGATGTAACGTCCACCGGTTAATCGCTCGGCCAGAGCCGAACTGACACCGGCTACGCCCTTGGCCACTCGCTCGACCGCCTGAGTCGCCGAATCGATTTCCGTCAGGTTGGTGCCGGCAATCTTTACACCAATAGGACTTTTGATCCCCGTAGCCAGCATGTCTATTCGGTTGCGAATCGGTGGTATCCAGATATTCGTCAGCCCAGGAACTCGCACCACTCGGTCCAGCTCCTCCACCAGTTTTTCCGGAGTCATGCCTGGTCGCCATTGCTCCTGTGGCTTGAACTGGATGGTGGTTTCGAACATCTCCAGCGGCGCCGGGTCGGTGGCAGTTTCGGCACGTCCCGCTTTACCGAAGACATGTTCGACCTCTGGCACGGTCTTGATCAGGCGGTCGGTCTGTTGCAGCAGTTGCGCCGCTTTCTGTGCGGACAATCCGGGCAGCGCCGAAGGCATATAGAGCAGGTCGCCCTCATTCAAAGGCGGAAGAAACTCGCCCCCCAAGCGCGACATTGGCCATAGCGCACTAAAAAACACCAACGCCGCCACAAGCAGCGTGATCCTCGGTCGCCGCAGCACTGCATCCAGAGCCGGCTGGTAGATCCGGATGAGCCAGCGGCTCAGCGGGTTGTTTTTTTCATTAGGAATCCGTCCCCGAATCCAGTAGCCCATCAAAACCGGCACCAAGGTCACTGACAATCCCGCTGCTGCAGCCATGGCGTAGGTCTTGGTGAAAGCCAGCGGGCCGAACAGCCGACCCTCTTGCGCTTGCAGGGTGAACACCGGAATGAACGAAAGAGTGATGATCAACAAACAGAAGAATAGGGCTGGTCCAACTTCAGTCGCCGCTTCGGTCATTACCTGCCAATGACGTTCACCATTCAGTTCCTCACCTGGATTGGCCACGTGCCATGCCTCAACTTTCTTGTGTGCGTTTTCGATCATCACCACAGCAGCATCGACCATGGCGCCGATGGCGATGGCTATCCCACCCAGGGACATGATGTTGGCGTTGAGCCCTTGGTAGCGCATGACAATAAAGGCCATCAGTACACCGACCGGCAGGGAAATAATAGCCACCAGAGAGGAGCGCAGGTGCCAAAGAAAGATCCCGCAAACCAATGCGACAACGATGAACTCTTCGATGAGCTTGTGGCTGAGGTTTTCAACAGCGCGGTCAATCAGTTTCCCACGGTCGTAGGTGGTGACAATTTCCACTCCGGCCGGAAGGCTGCTTTTCAACTCGTCGAGTTTGGTCTTGACCGCCGCAATGGTCTCGCGAGCATTCTTACCGCTGCGCAAAATCACCACGCCGCCAACCGTCTCGCCTTCGCCGTCGAGTTCGGTGATGCCACGGCGCATCTCCGGCCCCAACTGGATCGTGGCGACATCGCCCAAGTTCACCGGCACACCGCCCGATCCCAGCTTGAGGGGGATCGCCCGAAAATCATTGAGCGTCTTCAGGTAGCCGGATGCACGCACGATGAACTCGGTCTCTGCCATCTCCAGCACCGCGCCACCCGTTTCCTGATTGGCCTTGCCGATCGCTTCGGTCACCTCGGCCTGCGTAATACCAAGACTGGCCAGTTTGAGCGGATCAAGCTGCACTTGGTACTGCTTGACCATGCCGCCCACAGTGGCCACTTCCGCCACATTGGGCAGGGTCTTGAGTTCAAACTTGAGGAACCAGTCCTGAAGTGCGCGTAGCTGCGCCAGATCATGCCCGCCAGTGCGATCCACCAGCGCGTACTGGAAGATCCATCCTACGCCTGTCGCATCTGGCCCCAACGCTGGCTTGGCGCTGGCCGGCAAGCGGCTTTGTACTTGGCTCAAGTACTCCAACACCCGCGAGCGAGCCCAGTACAAGTCAGTGCCGTCTTCGAACAGCACATAGACAAAGCTGTCACCGAAAAAGGAATAACCACGCACCGTCTTGGCACCTGGTACTGAGAGCATGGTGGTGGCCAACGGATAGGTGACCTGGTTCTCGACAATCTGGGGTGCTTGTCCAGGATACGGGGTGCGGATGATCACCTGCACATCGGACAAGTCTGGTAGCGCATCAATGGGCGTGCTCTGCACCGACCAAATGCCCCACGCCGTGATAAACAGCGTCGCCAGTAGCACCAGGAATCGGTTGGTTACGGACCAACGAATCAGGGCTGCAATCATGGCTGGCCCCCTGATTTGTCCAGACGCTCAACACGCAAGCCGTCGTCGGTCTGATTCACACCTATCCGGACCTTGTCGCCCGTTTTAAGACCCTGCATCAGAGCGGGATTGGCGAGCGGGAACGTCATCGTCATGCCAGGCATGCCCAGCGTCTTAAAAGGGCCGTGAGCGAGAGTGACTTCTTTATCGTTGATCTCAACGATTTGCCCATCCGCTTCATGCAAACCGGCGGCGGCTGCACTGGTGGGTGAAGGTTCCTCTGATTTGGCAACGATGCCTTTAAGACTGGCCTCTGAGTCGAGCAGGAACTGGCCAGAGCTAACCACTTTTTGGCCCTCTTCCAACCCTTTCAATATCGCCGTCTTGCCATCGCTTTCCTGCCCAAGTTGCACCTCCACGGGACGATAGCGACCGGCGTCTTCAGCGAGCATCACCAGGGCACGTAGACCGGTGCGAATGACCGCCTCGCTCGGCACCCACAGCACACTTTGCTCCGTCGCGCGATTAAGGCTCACGCGTGCGGTCATACCCGGCCTGAGACGGCCTTGCGGGTTAGGCAATTCGACGCGCACGCGAAGGGTGCGACTATCGGGATTGGTTTCTGGAAGAATCGCGCTTACCACGCCGTTGAGCACGACGCCTGGGAACGCGGGCAAACGCGCCTCAGCCACTTGTCCCAGCTGTATCGACCCGAATTCAGTCTCCGGGACCGCCAGAGCCAGCCAGACGTTACTCAACCCATTCACGCGTGCCAGTGTTTGGCCGGCAGCCACTGTCATACCTTCGCGCACATCGAGTTCTTGCAACACCCCACTGATAGGGCTGGTGAGGGTCAGGTTCGGTTGGACTTTGCCACTGCGCTCTACTTGAGTAATCGATGCCGCCGGCATCCCGGTAAGCCGCAAACGCTGGCGAGCCGCTGCCAGCAAGCCCGCATCGCCGCTACGCTTAAGTGCGAGAAACTCCTCCTGAGCCGCAGACCACTCCGGGACAAGAATATCCGCCAAGGCGGCGTTGGCTTTGATCACATCGCCAGGAGCATGGGCATACACGCGCTCGACGAAACCCGCCGTACGGGCCTGGATGACGGCGACGTCACGCTCGTTGAAGGTCAATACACCTACAACGTCCAGACTCGAAGCAAACACACCTCGATTGACCGTAGCCAGTCGCACACCAAGATTCTGGGTCAGGCTTGGATCAATGCGAACAGTGGCGCTGTCCCCCTTGCTATCCGCGTACTGAGGGACCATCTCCATGTCCATGAAGGGCGACTTACCCGGCTTATCGAATTTCTGTTGTGGGTACATGGGGTCGTACCAATACAGAACCTTGCGATCGACTGAGGACTCCGGCTTCGGCTCCGATGCTGCATCCGGTACTGCGCTCACCCTCGGTTGAGCCAACCAGTAACCACCGGCGACTCCCAAAGCAATTGAGATGCTGACAACAAAAACCCCTTTCCATGTTCGAGAGATCATTGAGCGGACTCCCCATAGGCGAAATACAGGCGAGCGCTGGTGAGAGCACGCTGCTCTTCAACATCAATCTGCTTGAGACGGGCTTCGATAAGCTCGCGCCGAGCGGCCACGACGGAGTTCAGATCGCCTTTGCCGGCGCGATAGCTGGCCATAGTGAGCTCGACCTTTTCCTTAGCCAAAGGGAGCAGGCTGGTCTGGGCTCGATGAACGGCGCGGTTCAGGCGCTCATAGTCCGCTAAGTCATCCTCCAATTGCTGGGTGTGCTCGCGTGAAAGGACCTCACGCTCAGCCTCAAGCTGATTGAGTTCCGCATGCTTGGCTGCGATTTTTGGGTTTTGTCGCGAGTCAGGAAACAGTGGTAGATCCCATGAAAACTGCACGCTGACCATGTCGCCGAACTCTCGGCCGCGATGCTGATAGTCGACTTCCCAGCTCCAATCAGACCGCTTTTCCGCTTCGGCCTCGCGCACCTTGGCCTGCGCTTCGCGGGTCATTGGGGCAAACGCTGCCAATTCTGGGTGATGTTGAACGTTGTGAGAGTACCCAGAGGCTTCTACAGGCCATTCAGGCAAGCTGCCCACAGGTTTATCGTTTGCGGCTGGTCCAATCCAGCTCTTCAAAGCTGCTCGGGCTTGCGATCTCTGGCGAATCAGATCGTCCTGCTGCTCTTCCAGTTGTGCCGCCTCCTGTTTGGGCGTGACGGCATCAGCAGGTTGAGCGCGGCCACCGGCAATCTGCGCGCGGACGGTATCGGCCAGCAGGCGGTTTTCCCTATAGAAGTCCTGGAACAGCGCGTCTTTACGCTCAACGGAATAGCTGCTGATCCAGGCCAGCGCCGTGGCCTGACGAACCTTTAGACGTTCGACCAGACGCTCAGCGGCAGCGCGGTCAATGGCTGCATCAGCAACCTCGATTCGGGCTTTTCGTTTGGCGCTGTTCGGCATTTCCTGACTGACACCGACCATTTGCATGGTCATGAAGTCCTGATCGATGCTCCAGCGATCCGGCCCCCCAATGGGATAGTTCTGTATACCTACCAGCAACTTGGGATCGGGTAGTTCCCCGGCTGGGATGGCTGCACTAGTGGCGGCACGAATTTTTGCATCTTGTGCAGTCAGCGACGGCGCATTGGTTTCAGCCAGCTGCAAAGCATCATCGAGTGTCAACGCAGCAGCGAAACTCGGCGTGGCCAATACGCTTGCCGCCAAGATGGCCACGAGGGGCCGCCCTGTGCAATAGCACTTGGATTTCATGTTCACGATTCCTGTGATGATCCACTGCGTGCTTCATGAGAGATGCACGCAGATATCCCATACCGCCTGACGCGGAATGAGGCTCAGTGTGGTACAGGAATCAAATGCGGGGAGGTCGCCATACCCCTGATGGAGTTTGGACAGGATGGGAATCTATGGAGATGGACGCTGCGAGGGGGCTCGACAGGGTCACCGGAGGCTTGATGATGGAGACTTGCAGCATGCCGCCGGTCTTGCACTCCTGGCCCGGCTTACAGGGTTTACCGTGCTCGGTTGGGCTTTTCATGTCATGGCAGCAGTCTTGGCCCATGCCGTCCATCATCGCCATGCCCATGGTTTGCATCGGGCACGGCTCTGTCGGCGCCTGAACACCCGCCATCCCGCTGAAGGGAAGCGCCAGGCTAATCAGGAAAATCAGGCAAAGCCGTAGATAGCGTGTCATGGGCTGAAGTGTAGCCAGTAGAAATGGTGCTAACAATCACGTTCTAGGCTTCTTGGTTAGCTGCCAGAAACCTCTATTGCGCGCTCATTTCCATTTCAGGACTTAGCGTGCCTAACCATGCGACAAGACAGATGATGAGGATTGCCATCAGGAATTCGAATTTCATGCTGCGGCGCAAGGCATTGACCGCTACAGAGTATTGACCATTGCGAACCGAGCGCTCCAATAGCGGGCTTAAGTGAAAGCGGTTCAGCGTCGCTAAAACGATCATCCCGGCAAAGAGCAGGATCTTCAAAAACAGCAACTGGCCATAGGTACTGAGCATGACCTCATCAAGGTTGGGACCGACGATGAAAAGGTAATTTACTACTCCCGTAACGCTTATGATCGCAACAATCACACCGCCGGCCGACTCAAAGCCAGTCAGCACGCGGGCAAGAATACGTGCTTCCTCCTCACCCTTCAGCGATTTCAACCGCAGCAGTAGAGCGAAGGCCGCTAGAGCACCCAACCAGCCACCTGCCGCTAATAAATGGAAAATGTCGCTGAGAAAATGCCAGTAGCGGCGGCTGCCTTCGTCCATGGCACCATGCCCTGTCCAGGCTAGCGTGGCCAACGCGATTGCTCCACAGGCGGTGACGATCCAGAGGCTGGGTGTCGGATATCGTTTATTCAACGCGACGCCCAGAATTGCCCCCACCAAGGCGGCTATCCGAACCATCCAGGTCAACCCAACATCGGTGCCCATGATGACCATTTCAAAAATGTGGTGATGTAGCTCCATAAGCTCCGATACACCGCTCATTGCTTTTGCAAGCAACAACATCGCAGCAAGGGACAGAGCTACACCTGCAATAGAAGTACCGTAAAGAAGCGACTCAAAGTTCAAGACCGTGCCCGATACCCTTTCCTTTCCCCTGAGACTGTACAAGCCGAATATGGCCAGTCCAAATAACAACATCAGGTCAAAATAGAGAGCAAAGCGAACCACGATATTTAATGAGTCGCTCATGGATCATTTCACTTTGAATGAAAAGTTGCCGGTGATCGGGTGGGTGTCCGAAGACACTGCACGCCATTCAACTTTGTAGGTACCGGTGGTCAGCGGTGCAGCCGGCGTAATCACCATCGTTTTCGGATCACCACCAGCAGCGACAGCGGCCTTTACACCCATGGGGGAGTTAGGCATGCCAGGCATGTCGGTCATGATCAGCTTTGCACCGGAAAACTGAGTGGTGAGATTCTCAGAAAAATGCAGTTCGATTTTCGACGGAGCCGCCGCATCCGAGCCTTCTGCCGGAGTGGAAGAAAGAAGTTTTGGATGTGCCTGGGCCACTGCACTCAGAAGCAAACCAGCAGTGATTGCAACGGCCACGGACGTAGTTTTAAGGAATGACATGCAAGACTCCTCACAGCAAGCGCTGTTGATTCGAGGTTTTTTGGGAGGAACTAGTTTTTAATTTCTTTAAAAACCACTGTTGATTAACTCGGAGCCCCCGTCCTCTTCGCCAGGTTGAACAGGAGAAACTCGCTAGCCCTAACGTCACAGTGCGAGAACACGATGCCACACGATCACAAACTGTTCGATTACATTTCAGTCAGCTTGATCCGATGTTTGGCATCTAATCGTTGAGCGTAGCAAGGCCTGAAAAGAGACGGCGTACCGCAGGACCGGGGAGCTCAATCACTCTGAAAAATCCGCAGAGGCGTAGCTAAACGCACAACGCCAAGACGCCGTTGGTCCCAAATGTTTTGTCGCTCAGCTAACCGTCGAATCGACGGCCGGAAACTCAAGATGAAAAGCCGTTTTCCCGTCGCCTGACGTACACCAGATCTTGCCATCGTGCGCTTCGACAATTGATCGGGTAATCGACAGACCTAGCCCTGCGTTGCTTGGACTTCCTTCTCGCCGCGCTGGGTCCACGCGATAAAAACGATCAAACAGCTTTTCAAGGTGTTCGGGTGCAATGGGCTCACCATGGTTTTCCACGACAACCGTTACCGACGCATCCTTGTGCTGAATATCGACACTGATTGACGTCCCTTCATAGGTGTAGCGCAGCGCATTTGAGAGCAGATTGGAAATCGCTCGGTGGAGCATAAGAACATCACCTCGCACGCTCCCCCGTCCTGAAACCTTGAGCTCGATCCCTCGTTCATCAGCCAACAGGCGGTAGTACTCAAGCAATTTTTCCACGACAGCCACCAGGTCTATTGGCTTGCTCTCGTGCGTAATTAGACCATTGTCAGATTTCGCCAGAAAAAGCATGTCATCAATCATCCGGCTCATGCGCTTCAAGTCATCAAGATTGGAGTACAAATTGTCTTCGTAGTCCTCGATGTTTCTTTTTCTCGAAAGCACCACTTCAGTGTGGGTCATCAAGTTGCTCACGGGGGTCCGTAGTTCGTGGGCAATGTCTGCCGAAAAGTTGGATAACCGGACAAATGCATCGTCGAGCCTGGATAACATGGCGTTGAACGACAACACCATCTGTTGAAGCTCTTTCGGAACGGGTGCCAGGGGAATACGCTCCTTGAGTGATTTTGCTGACATGGAGGCAGCAACCCGTGTGACCTGGCGGATAGGCCGCATGCCACTGCTAGCTACCATCCAGCCGAGTGCAGCACTGACCAATGCGCTGATCACCAACCCTATCCAAAACCATCGTTCGAGCGTCTCGAAAAAGGACATATGCTGCGTAACGTCAAAAATCAACATGACAGTTAATGGCCTTTCTTGTCCCGTCACTACGGATTGCGCAGTCACACCACGGAACATCTGCTCTTGCTCCCGCCATTCCCAGACGGTTGTGTTTGTGGTTGTTCGAAACGCCTTCGGAACGTCGACCGGGCCGGGATCCGCAAACAGCACCTTGCCGTCGCCATCGATGATAAGCGCAGTCAAATCACGGTGTGCGCCCAGCAGCGCTTCTAACTCCGGTTTAGCCTCGCTGAATTGATCGATGTTGCTCAGCCCGGACAAGATCCGCTGGGTCGAGTGGAGTTTTTCGTACAATGCCTGCTGATCCAGCATCTTGAAATGATGCCGGCTGAGGTTATTGAAACTGAGTCCGGCGACCGTGAGCACGGCCGTTACCGCGAGCATAAACATCAGACTCATACGAGTCGTCAGGGACATCCGGTTCATCACGACTCCGAATCTGGTGCATCGAGCATGTAACCCATTCCCCTTGAGGTATGAATCAACTTGACCTCAAAATCGTCGTCTATCTTGGCCCTGAGCCGTCTCACTGCAACCTCGATAACGTTGGTATCGCTGTCGAAGTTCATATCCCAAACCTGGGAGGCGATAAGAGACTTTGGCAGCACCTCCCCTCGACGACGCAGCAGAAGCTCAAGCAACGCGAACTCTTTGGCCGTAAGGTCTATGCGTTTGCCTCCTCGGATGGCTCGACGCTTGAGCAGGTCCACTTCAAGGTCAGCCAGTTTCATAAAGGTTTGCGAAGGTGCGCTGCTACCGCGACGCAGCAGCGTTCTGACTCGAGCAAGCAATTCAGAAAACGCGAAGGGTTTGATCAGATAGTCATCCGCACCGAGTTCAAGTCCCTTCACTCGGTCTTCAACGCGGTCTCTGGCGGTGAGAAAAAGCACCGGGACGTCTTTCCCGGAAGCGCGCACCTTCTGCAGGACTTCCCAGCCATCCAAACCCGGCATCATGACGTCGAGAATCAGCAGATCATAGGCTTCGCTCAAAGCGTGCTGAAGCGCCTCTTTTCCATTCGTGAAACGGTCGACATTGAACCCGGCCTCGTTGAGCCCTTGCTGCAAATAGATACCTATTTTTGGTTCGTCTTCAGCGACAAGAAGTCTCATGAGGTCGTTCTCAGATAAAGGTTAAGCGGAGTCTGCAACGAAAACTGGCAGCCAACCAGCAACTGACAGAAAAGTAATCTTGGCTTCAGGTAGATGTCAGCGAGTGCTGGCTAGGGTTCAGACATGAGCACTTCATTGGTGCTCGACCGACCTCTGAGCGATGAATCGTATGGAAGTCGGATTCCCTCATGAGGAGCTACCCCGATGAACCACCTGAAAATGCTGTTTTTTGTAAGCTCGATACTGGTCTCGGCTTCTGTGTGGGCTGAAAGCGGCGGAGATCGTGTGATTGAGCGTATGGAAGGTTTGCGCGACAAGGCCGAGGCCACGTTGATGAAAGCTGAACAAGCCCCTGAAGGAGAGCGTCACGTCCACATGGCAGAACACATGAAGATGCTTGGCGACATCATGAGCCAGCTCCACAACGATCACCCAGATGCCTCAATGTCACCCCAACAGCATCTAGCCTGGATGGAGAAGCACGACAAAATTGTTGACGACGTTTTGCGCCAGATGCAGCGCGAGCACAAATTGATGCTTTCAGAAAACCATCAATAAACGCCCCCAGGATAAGTACTTGTCAGCATCTTGTTGCGGCGTCAATTGGACGCCGTATCTATTTAGAAAACTGACAAAGAAGTAATGCCCAAGTCAGTTAGCTGGCAGCTGAGCATCATTAGCATAGCCAATGTTCCCACGTATTCCTGAGGTCACCATGAAAACTACGCTCGCTACCCCGTTCATCGCAGCAATGACCCTTTTTTTCGCTGCTACGGCTATGGCTAATGCTGGGCATGGACAAGACGACATAGGCCAGCCTGGTGTGGCCTCTGACGTTACCCGCACTGTAGAGGTCGAGATGGGCGACATTTTTTTCAAGCCTAAAAGCATTGACGTAAAACCTGGTGAAACAATCCGCTTTGTCCTTCGCAACGAGGGTTCGCTGCTGCATGAGTTCAACATCGGCAAAGCCGCTGCTCATGCAGCACACCAGAAAGAAATGGCAAGCATGTTCAAGAACGGAACATTAAGCCCTACCGGTACCGGGAAGATGAGCGGCATGAGCCACGGCATGGGCGGAATGAAGATGGTCGCAATGGAGCATGACGACCCTAACAGTGTCCTGATTGAGCCTGGCTCAACCCAAGAGCTGATCTGGACCTTCAACAACAGTGCAGGGCTTCAGTTTGCCTGCAACGTGCCGGGGCATTACCAATCGGGAATGGTCGGCGAATTTGATCTGAAATAAACCGGAGTCGGCTGTTTCTGCCGGCCCGACGCAAGAGTTGGCTACGCTAAGTCGCAAGTAACATAGCAACGCTTCTCAGCCGGGGTCCGTGCGGAAACATCACCGCACCACTGTGGAGCCGCAAATCAGCGTTGTACTGAATATGCTCATTTCTAGTAGCACCTTACAAGGGGAATAGACATGCCTACCACCTCTGGCCATCACGACCATAATCACACCCATGCTGCTTCCCGGGATGATGCTGATCTACATGACCCGGTGTGTGGAATGGCAGTCACTTCGTCGAGTAAATTTGCTGAGACTTACCAGGGACAGACGTATCGGTTCTGTAGCCTGAAATGTCAGGAGAAGTTTCGAGCGGACCCTGAGCGCTACAGTGGCCACGTGGTGCGCAACGAGTCAGGCAGCACAACGCCGGAGTCTGCGGTACAAACGGGCACTGAATTTACGTGCCCGATGCATCCTGAAATACGGCAGACCGGCCCCGGTAACTGTCCTAAATGTGGCATGGCACTAGAGCCTGTCATGCCGGCGCTTGATGAAGAAGAAAATCCTGAACTCCGGGATTTCAATCGCCGCTTCTGGTGGTCGCTGCCCTTAACCGTGGTCGTAACCGTGCTCGCGATGGCGGGTCACTCGTTACAACTTCTTCATGGTTCGGCTCAAAACTGGATCGAGTTCGCTCTGGCGACACCCGTGACCTTATGGGCAGGATGGCCTTTTTTTGTAAGGGGACTGGCCTCGGTTAAAAATCGCAGTCCCAACATGTGGACTCTGATTGGGTTGGGCACCGCCGCAGCTTATCTGTACAGCGTCATAGCAACGCTCTTCCCCCAAAGTTTTCCCTCCAATTTCATGCAAGATGGACGTATCGGCGTTTACTTCGAAGCGGCAGCGGTCATCATCTCGCTCACGTTGCTTGGCCAGATCCTTGAGCTCAAAGCCCGATCACAAACTTCCGCCGCCATTAAGTCTCTTCTCGGCCTTTCGCCCAAAACTGCACGCCGGATCAATGCCGATGGCCAGGAGGAAGACATTCCTCTCACACATGTGCACCTGGGAGACCACTTACGGGTCAGACCGGGTGAAAAGGTGCCAGTTGATGGTTCGGTACTTGAGGGTGAAAGTGCGGTGGATGAGTCGATGCTCACTGGCGAGCCAGTCCCGGTAATGAAGAAAGCTGGAGATAGCCTGATCGGCGCCACGCTGAATACGCATGGGAGCCTGGTGATGGAGGCCCAGAAGGTCGGTGCCGAAACCATGCTGTCCCAGATCGTACAGATGGTCGCGAGAGCTCAGCGTTCCAAGGCGCCGATGCAACGAATGGCCGACTCGATTGCCGGCTACTTCGTGATGGGTGTTATCGCGATTGCGATAATGACATTTATCGGTTGGGGGCTTTTCGGCCCTGAGCCCAGTTGGGTGTTTGGTCTAATCAACGCTGTCGCCGTGCTGATCATCGCTTGTCCCTGTGCGTTGGGACTTGCTACGCCTATGTCGATCATGGTGTCGACAGGTAAAGCAGCCAGCATGGGTGTTTTGTTCAGAGATGCCAGTGCAATTGAAAGCCTTTGCAGAATCGACACGCTGATTGTCGACAAGACAGGCACTCTGACAGAGGGACGGCCCGTGTTTCACAGCGTGGAGGCCACTCCCACCTTCAATCCCGACGACGTCCTTCACCTGGCTGCCAGCCTTGATCAGGGCAGCGAGCATCCTTTAGCACATGCGATCGTCGATCACGCCCGAGCCGAGAACATAAAGCTCACCAAGCCCGAATCCTTTGAGTCGGATTCGGGTATCGGCGTCAGTGGCGTTGTCGATGGCAAGAAGCTCCAGCTGGGGAACACAGCGTTGATGGAAGCCGCAGGCGTGAGCACCAACTCCCTACAAGAGCGCGCTGAGGTGTTGCGACTTGACGGCATCAGTATTATCTACCTCGCCGTCGACGGCGCATTGGCAGGTTTGTTGGCCGTATCAGATCCGATCAAGCCGACCTCAAAAGAGGCCGTCACCAAGCTTAAGGCTCACAACGTGAAAATCATCATGGCTACTGGGGACGGGCTTACTACCGCTCGGGCTGTCGCCAGGGAGATGGGGATTGAAGAGGTCCACGGTGAAGTCAAACCCCAAGACAAGGAACGTCTGGTGGCAGACCTACAGCAACACGGGCGAAAAGTGGCCATGGCAGGTGACGGTATCAACGATGCTCCGGCCCTGGCGCGAGCAGATGTGGGGATAGCCATGGGAACGGGGACTGACGTGGCGATGAATAGCGCGCAACTCACGCTGGTCAAAGGTGACCTGATGGGGATCTTACGAGCACGAGCTCTTTCGGTCGCCACAGTTAAAAACATGCGCCAGAATTTGGGCTTTGCTTTTCTCTACAACTCAATGGGTATACCTCTTGCCGCTGGTTTGCTCTATCCATTGACGGGGCACCTCCTGTCGCCAATGATCGCTGCCATAGCCATGAGCGTCAGTTCTGCATCTGTAGTTTTCAATGCATTGAGGCTGAGGAATACCCGAGTTGACTGACCTTCAAAATTGCAGCGGTTTTAACTCGGGGGAATGGCTATCCATGTGCTTTCTTCAGTCCCTTTAAGCGCGCATTCGCCCGTTGCACAGCGGCCATTTTTTCAGGCCGCTTCATGCGCTTCCACTTTCTGATGTCTTCCTTGCTTCGCCCGCAGCTCACACACAGATCACCACTGAGTTGGCAAACCGAGATACAAGGATTCTCGATTTCTTTTGCCATGGTCAGTCCCCCTTAGCTTTATGTAGTTGAGCCATGCGACGTTTCCAGTCGCCTATGTGCGTGCGTTGGCACTCTTGCTCCGAGTCAAAGCGGACATTGCGGTCTGAAACAGGCAGGTCAAGATTGGCCTCTTTCAAGGCGATCGCCGTCAACTCAAAGATGCGGGCCTTCGCATCAATCTCGGCCCGCTTCCTGTCAGCCAGGGTTTCGAACACCCAGATGACCTTTAGGGTTTCAGCCAACGCACTTAGGTCAGCGGTGTGAGTGAGCCAAATAAAGCCCTTTATCTCGTCCTTTGCTGTTTCGCACGCGTCGGTGAGCGTGACGATCAACTGGCGCTCGATTCGAGCCAGCTCACGTTTACCGGGCGGCATCGGTGTTTCCTATAGAGGCTGTGCTGGACAGGCGCTGAGTCATGTTTGTCGGAACTCGACGGTCAGGTGGCTGACTTCGTGAACCGGTTTGAGACGTTCACGAATGCTGTCGGCGTTCACAGTGGCTTCACCTAGAACGCTGACGATCGCCGCGCGCGCTTGAGGACCCACCCTCCAAACGTGCAAGTCTGTAATGGTAGCGCCACCCGGTTTCTCAACGAGTTCGCGGATTTCCTCGGCAACGTGGGCGTCGGTCTGATCGAGCAACACGCCCGCAGTTACCCCCATCAAGGTCCAGGCCCAACGCGCGATAACGAAAGCGCCGACGATACCCATGACCGGGTCGAGCCACACCCAGCCCAGATACCGACCGGCAAGCAATGCAGCGATGGCCAGAATCGACGTCAACGCGTCTGCAATGACATGGACATAGGCCGACCTCAAGTTGTTGTCGTTTCCGTTGTGGGCATGAGGGTGATCGTGGTCGTGGTCGTGGTCGTGGTCGTGCCCATGCCCCAGCAGCAGGGCACTGACAATGTTGACGAGCAAACCGACAACGGCGATGAGGGTCGCGGTGCCAAATTGAACCGGTGTTGGCTGCAACAAACGCATGACCGATTCAACGCCAATGCCCAACGCAACAATGCCGAGAATCAGCGCCGAGGCGAACCCGCCCAAGTCTCCAACCTTTCCTGTACCGAAACTGTAGCGCTGGCTGGTAGCGTGGCGTTTTGCGTATCCGTAAGCGGCCGCCGCGATGCCCAATGCGCCGGCATGGGTTGCCATGTGGAAGCCATCGGCCAGTAACGCCATCGAACCCGTGATATAGCCGGCGGTGATCTCCCCGATCATCATTACCACCGTGAGTGCTACAACCCAAAGCGTACGCTTGGCATTCTCGTCGTGCGCTGAGCCTAGAAACACGTGGTCGTGTGTGTAATCGATGTCTGTCCTGCTCATACGTGTTTACCTGGATGCATTCACTTGGAGTACCGGCGGATAGCTTCAAGAAGCTCTTCGACGCCCTTGTTACGCTCTTCTTCGCTGAGCGCAGGGTTCGCGACATGCTCTCGTGCGTGATCCTCGATGATCTCTTCCATCAGCCCGTTGATGGCACCCCGAGTGGCCGCAACAAGATGGAGTGTCTTGGCGCAGTCGAGATCCGATTCCAATGCTCGTTCAACAGCTTGAATCTGTCCGGCAATACGTTTTACGCGTTTAAGAAGATCGTCTTTGTGTGATGCGATGTGGCCCACGTGATACCCCCCTGGCTATATTAGCTCGCATGATAGGCGTACCCCCTATACCTATGCAAGGTTCGCGGGAGGACAGATCAAAGCTTTTTGACGGAACGAGAGGCTTACAAAATCGAGGGATCAAGCAAGAGAGCCGCAATGTGCCGTTAGGCGACCTCAACCGACCAGGGCCATAGGGCGCACTGGTCGAATCCGTTCAAACGGTAGTGAGCTGATTAACAACCGGGTGGTCAAGTTTGTGAAATTTCTCGAAATGACGCTCACGGCCTTGATTAGATAATTGTTGACCTTGCCACGGTGTCAACGTCGATGCTTTAGCTGCGGGGAAAAGACACCGCTCAGCACGAGGATAATTAACATGGTCGTCTTAGATGTATCAGGCATTGGTTGCGGCAGCTGCGTCGGCAAAATCACCAGAGCGATCCAGGCACTGGACGGCAACGCTACGGTCTCAGTCGATCGATCAACCGGTAAGGTGAGTGTTGAAAGTAGCGAAAACGCGGAACAGCTTCGTAAAGCTGTGGAGGCTGTTGGTTTTCCTTCCAAGATCAGCCATTGAATGGAGACGCCTGCTCCTGAGTAGAGCGTCGTCTGATGGTGAATACCTTTGAATCCGAAAGTACCTGAGCCGCTGTATCGGCCAAAGTTGGCTCGCATGCGCCTATGCTGCTAGTCACCGCGCAGAGCTTTGAGCAAACCCTTGAATGCTCCATTTAGCCGAGTAAAAGCGGCATCGAAACGTATCGCGTTTTCCGTGTATTTCGCGACCTCGACCTGCTGATCGACAGTATTTTGGTCCAAGGCAGGCTGAGCCGGCGTGCTGTAAAGCAAGTCGCGCCCGTATATAGCCACCGCCGATTCTTTCTTAAGAAAATGCTTTGCGTTTGTTGTTTTCAAAGAAAACGCAGTGGTAGCAGGTTCTTTGGTTTGGCTGGCGAGCACAGTAGAAAAATCCAAGTCTTGGGCTTTGAAGTTCGGAGTGTCAGCGTTCGCGATATTGTTACTTAAGATCTCAGCTCTTTGGCCACGATAAACTAACGCTCTTTCTGCGGAGCCTAATGCTTTCTCAAAATTAATACTCACAATCAATCACCCTCGGTGGCATTACTATCTTCTTTGATCATTGAACACCCAGCTGTTGCAGCAGAGCATTCAAGTCTCCTATTAATTTTAATGCAGAGACCTAGAACATCGCCTCCGTGAGAATTAATGGAACCCAAAGCAATGATTACACTTCAATCTTATATTCAATAAAAGTCGCGCAATGCGAAAAGATGGAGACCATACGTATTAAATAGCGTGTACTTCAAGAAAAATATTCCAAACTGACACAACTGTAATATTGGCCTAAGCTTCCTGACAGGGGGTGTCTCTTATAGTCCAACTGAGTCTTTTGCTCACCCCCAAAGAGTCCAATCCATGATGTGATTCAGAGGGGATATTTTCACACATCTGAGGTAGCCCATATGAACACCATCAAAACCTTGTTCGTCGTCGCAGCGCTGACTGTTTCCACTCTGGCCATGGCTGAAGGCGGTGGTGACCGGACTTTCGCACGTATGGAAGTGGCCAGGACGAATTCGATGGAATCGTACCAGGTAGCTCAAACGCAGAGCGCTCAACCGCCTGTCGCTGAAAGCAAAGCCAAAGCGATGGACCATAAAAACTGCTGAACGATCAGGCACGCGGCCAAGCTGACAGAAATGTAATCACGAAGGTGGTTTAGATGTGGCAATTTCTGAGCTCGCTTGCAATGAAAAATTCGTCTTTTTTTCGGTACGCGAAGCTCATCTTGCCAACTCACGGGTTGATTTGAACGGCTCCCTTTTGACTGATTGGAAATAAACGGCATGCATTCCAAAACCTCTAGACGGACATTCGTTAAAGGCCTGGCCGCCGGCGGCATCCTTGGTGGCCTTGGTCTGTGGCGCACTCCTGTATGGGCAGTGACCAGTCCCGGCCTGCCGAGCGTCCTCACCGGCAACGAATTTGATCTGTTTATTGGTGAAACGCCGGTAAACATCACTGGCTCGCCGCGCACAGCCATGACCATCAATGGCTCGTTGCCGGGGCCTTTGCTGCGTTGGCGCGAAGGCGAGACGGTCACTCTGCGCGTGAAAAACCGTCTGGAGCAAGATACCTCCATTCACTGGCACGGCATCATTTTGCCTGCCAACATGGACGGTGTACCGGGTTTGAGCTTCCATGGCATCGCGCCCGACGGCATGTACGAGTACAAGTTCAAGGTGCATCAAAACGGCACGTACTGGTACCACAGCCATTCTGGGTTGCAAGAGCAGGCCGGTGTTTACGGGCCAATAGTCATCGATTCGAAAGAGCCTGAGCCGTTTCAATACAATCGCGACTATGTGGTGATGCTGACTGACTGGACCGATGAGGATCCTGGTCGCGTCATGGCCAAACTCAAGAAACAATCGGACTACTACAACCACCACAAACGTACCGTGGGCGACTTCATCGACGACGTCAGCAAGCAAGGTTGGTCTGCTGCCGTCGCCGACCGGAAAATGTGGGCCGAAATGAAAATGAACCCCACTGATCTGGCAGACGTCAGCGGGGATACCTACACCTACCTCATGAATGGCCAAGCGCCGAACGGCAACTGGACCGGTATTTTTAAGCCTGGCGAGAAGCTGCGCCTGCGCTTTATCAATGGCTCAGCGATGAGCTATTTCGATGTTCGCATTCCTGGTTTGAAAATGACCGTGGTGGCGGCCGACGGCCAATATGTCCAACCAGTCAGTGTCGATGAATTCCGCATCGCCGTGGCAGAAACCTATGATGTGATTGTTGAGCCTGCCACCGAGGAGGCTTACACAATCTTCGCCCAGTCCATGGATAGAACCGGCTATGCGCGGGGGACCTTGGCAGTTCGTGAAGGACTGAAAGCACCGGTACCGGCGATCGATCCGCGTCCGCTGTTGACCATGGATGACATGGGCATGGGCGGTATGGCTGGCATGGACCATGGCAGCATGGCTGGCATGGGCGGCGGCGATATGAAACCGGGTGACATGTCAGGTATGGCTGGCATGGATCACAGCAAGATGCAGGGAATGGACGAAGGTGGCATGACCGGGATGACCGGCATGGACAGTGGTGACATGACTAATATGGCCGGCATGGACCATAGCAAGATGGCAGGTATGGACAAAGGTGACATGTCCAACATGGCCGGCATGGACCACAGCAAGATGGCGGGGATGGACAAAGGTGACATGCCCAACATGGCCGGCATGGATCACAGCCAGATGGGAGGCATGGGGGGCATGGGAGGCGAGATGCAATCTCACCCAGCGTCCGAAACCAACAACCCGTTGGTTGACATGCAGGCCATGAACCCAACGCCAAAACTGAACGATCCAGGTATCGGTTTGCGGAACAACGGTCGACGCGTGCTCACTTACTCAGATCTGAAGAGCACTTTCCAGGACCCTGATGGCCGAGAGCCCAATCGCACCATTGAGCTGCATCTGACCGGTCACATGGAAAAGTTTTCCTGGTCCTTCAACGGCATCAAATTTTCTGATGCTGAGCCCCTTCGCCTCAAGTACGGGGAGCGTCTTCGCATCACCTTGGTAAACGACACCATGATGACGCACCCCATCCACCTTCATGGAATGTGGAGCGACCTTGAAGATGAAAACGGCAAGTTCATGGTACGTAAGCACACAATCGACATGCCACCGGGTACCAAGCGCAGCTATCGAGTCACCGCCGATGCTTTAGGTCGCTGGGCCTATCACTGCCACCTGCTTTTCCATATGGAAATGGGCATGTTCCGTGAAGTACGGGTTGATGAGTAAAGGAGACGATCTGTGAGCACACACCTAAATCGTAAATCGCTGGTCGGTTGCCTCTTTGCCTTTGGCCTGATGGGTGGATTCTCCTGCGTAGCATTGGCAGTCGAAGAACGTGGTGATCCTTCACCTGCTACTTCTGCGGATGCGCCGAACAAGACTGCGACCACGTCAAACGAGGCAACGCCGAATCACGCGACGATGCCTCATACCAAGATGCGCCATGAGTCGATGGATCATGACCAAGAAAACAAGAAGGCGGATTGAGATCATGACCAGGAATTTTTTACGCCCAACGTTGATGGTATTGGCAGTTTCTACGAGTCCTGTCTTCTTTGCCGTGGCTCACGCCGCTGAAGAGATGGATCACTCCAAGATGAACCATGGCTCCATGGGAGCGATGGACCATAGCAACATGGGGGCTATGGAGCACAGCAAGATGAAAATGGACGACGGTCAAATGACCGGCATGGAAAGTATGGATGAAGGGACGACGACAACCAGTCGAACCCCTATCCCCGTTCTTACCGATGCTGACCGTGCAGCCGCCTTCCCAGATGTCGCTGGTCATGGTGTCCACGACAAAACAATCAACTCTTTCATGCTGCTGGATAAGTTTGAATACCAGGATGCTGACAACGGTAGTGCGTTGGCCTGGGATGCGAAAGGATGGATCGGCGGTGACATTGATCGACTGTGGTTGCGCTCGGAAGGCGAACGTACCAATGGCGTGACGGAAAGCGCTGAATTATCCGCGCTCTGGGGGCACTCCATCGGACCGTGGTGGGACGTCGTCACCGGTGTACGACAGGATTTCAAACCAGGGTCCCCTCAAACCTGGGCCGCACTCGGCATTCAGGGCATGGCCCTCTACAACTTCGAGGCCGAAGCAACTGCCTACATCGGTGAGAACGGTCAATCGGCTGCTCGACTGGAAGGCGATTACGACATTCTGCTGACGAATCGATTGATCTTGCAGCCGACGGCCGAGGTCAATTTTTATGGGAAGAATGACCCTCAGCGCGGCATCGGGTCCGGATTAGCCAACACCGAAGTGGGGCTCCGATTGCGTTATGAGATTGTCCGCCAATTTGCCCCTTATATCGGGGTGAGTTGGAGCCGTTCCTATGGCAATACGGCAGACTTTGCACGTGAGGAAGGTGAAGATGCCAGCGAGGCACGCTTTGTCGCCGGTATACGGATGTGGTTCTGAGAACCGGGCATGAAGATTACACTGAAGGCACTAATAGCTGCTGGTCTGGCCACCGTAGCAGCGGCTGCCGGCGTGGTGTATTTCGGCGTGATCAATGTCGGGGCGGATGATCCCCACTCTGCCCCCGTCTACGCGCTACTTTCTATTGCTCGGGATCGCTCGATACACGTGCGCTCGCGCGACATTCAGGTCCCCGACCTGAGCCAAGAAGCTCTCATCCGTGAAGGTGCTGGCAACTACAACTCGATGTGTGTCGGTTGCCATTTGGCTCCGGGGCTTGCAGGCACCGAACTGAGTAACAGCCTTTACCCTGCACCTCCGAATCTTTCGAAACTGGGCGTCGACGGGCACCCAGCTGCAGCTTTTTGGATCATCAAACACGGAATCAAATCCACCGGCATGCCCGCGTGGGGCAAAAGCATGGCCGATCCCTACGTATGGGGGATGGTTGCATTTCTCCAGCAGCTTCCGTCACTGGATGCAGAGCAATACAAAGCTCTGATCACGAGTAGCAGTGGCCATCAACACGGTGGTGGCGAAAGCGTGATGCACAACCATGAGGGTCAGCATGGAACGATCCAGGGGCAAAGTGGCGCAGGTGCTGCCGACCAAAGGGCGGAAGTCCGCGCTCATGATGACGAGAAAAACACGGCACATGCCCATGGCCCCTCCGCAGCGCCATCTGCAAAGGAGCCTGCTGACCACGCCGATCATAAGGGTAGGGAAGCTTCAGATGACGCGGCCCCGACTCCAACCGTACAGCCCAAATCACATACACATACTGATGGGAAGGAACATACCCATGCGAAATAATTCTCTTCGTCGCAGACGGGCACTTCGTCTCGCTGCTTTCGTGGCTCTGTTCATCAGTTCAGCCAGTCACGCAGCAGAGCCATTGACGATCGATGTACATCGCGACGCTAATTGCGGGTGCTGCAAGAAATGGGTCCAGCACCTTGAAGCCAGCGGCTTTACCGTCGTTGATCACGTGGAAACCAACATGAGCGCGATCAAGCGCGGTTTCGGAATTTCTCCTGAGCTCTCGTCCTGTCACACAGCAACCATCAACGGAAAGTTTGTTGAAGGTCACGTGCCCGCCGAGCAAATCATTGCGATGAGCAAACGTGATGACCTGCTCGGGATTGCCGTTCCAGGCATGCCGGCCGGCTCCCCAGGAATGGAAGTGGACGGGAAACATGACGCGTATAAGGTAATCGGCTTGTCAAAGGCAGGCACAGACCACGTCGTCGCTGAATACCCCGAAAACTGATCTTCTAATCTCGCTCCTGCATGGTGAAGGTCATGGCCGTGCAGAGGACATAGCTCATTTCGAACGTAAAAAAGGCGCCACTAGGGCGCCTAAGCCACCTCCCAAACCAAAGGAAAAACAAGGAGGCGGGATGTATCAGGTGGTCGAGCAATTGTTTACTGCACGTTAGAAACCCCTCGACTGACGGACATGATTTCATAAAGTGGATAACTTCAGGCTTTCCTGAAAATTACTTCTACGTCAGCGAGCAGTAAGCTAGTTTCGGACAAAGGAAAATTATGCAGTTCTTAAATAATTTTCATTGTCTAGCTTCCATGGGGGCAGTTGTCGGCCATGACCTTATATTCCACGGTGTTAAGCTTGCCCGTAGAGTCTTCATAGGTCATGCGTGAAGGAGCAACCCCACAGGTTTTATTGGCTTGCGTGACACTGACGACCTTCTGGATATCGAGGTTCATACCATATTCATAATGAACAACTTCAGGAGGAGTCTTGCCGTTCCTTGAGGCATATTGCTCCATTGCTTGTTGGTTCTCTTGCATCATTCGACCATACACGCGGTCACCGCCTCCTTCAGCCATGGCTAATGAAGATAAGGTCAAAATCGAAGCGGCGCAAAACGCTTTCACTGCTGTCATTGCTTTCATGATTTTCTCCTAAAGCTCAATTTACTGAGTTAAAGAGTAACAAGTGAAAGCTTTCAGAAAGCTGCCGCGAAGGTTACTAATGTGAAAGGTGGACGCTACCCCGCATTTACGCTTTCAAGCCAGATAGGATTTTTGTTAACACCCAAGGTTGGCAGACGGTGACGGAACAAAGATGCCCTCAAAAGCTTATTTGAACCGGTGGTCCCTCCCAATTCCTCGATACGCCGGTAGACCTGAGCAGGACCTCCGCGTCGACCCCGGTTCTTGCCAGGCTTTCCAGATCCCACTCGAAGAAACTGCAAAAAGCCAGGAAAACCTTGCTTGATACCGCTGAGGTCAATCTTACCGTCGAGTAATTCACGGGGAGCTTCATCCTGATGAGTTCAGAGACAGTCCACACTAAAGTTCTTAGACGGAAATGCCATACTGACTCCTGATGAATCTTGATCTGTTGATAAGTAAGAGGGAACCTCTGCTTGCGTAGATCCAGCTCATGAGGTAACGAACCTGGGAGCAGCGATTGTAAATTCCGAATGTTCACTCTCTTCGGATCTTTCGTAACTTTATACAGCTCATCTACGCCCGCTTCGATAAGGGCTGCATAGGCGTCGTCTCTTGAGTCGATGGACTTTTCGACCTTAACTGTAGCTTTTTTAGGTGCATGGAGTTTTGCCATTAACCATGCGTTATCATTTTCTAGAATCCATTGCGTAGGTTTGTACGCCTTCTTCCAGAGGTACTCGATATCGGCATCGGTACGTAGCGCTAAAAGCAACTCGATTTTTTGGCGATATCTAGTTTTTTGGCTTAGACGCGATTCTTCGACTTTGGGCGCTCGCGGAGAAACAGCGGCACTCAGCAGGATAGACTCATTTTTCAGAGCCTCTTCAAAGCCATCTGCACTGGAAAACAAGTGAAGAGCAATGATCAAATGCCGCGCGAGCGGCATATTTAGCTGACCTTTGTCTGATTTGAGCCGGATCCATTGCTCATGCTTCCCGGTGTTATAGGCCGGATCAATTTGCGCCAAAAGCTCGTCGCCGTAAGCGCTTTGGATGCTGTCGAACAGTTTTGCAATACCCGCATTTTTTCCGAAAATGAATCCGCGCTTCTTGCATTGGCGGACGTAGCACGAACTCAATACCGTACTGCCTATCGGAGGGATATTGCGTTGCAGGATATCGTGTGCGAACAGAGCGACTTTCTGTTCCATCTTTGACCCCTTGTGTATTGCTGCGCTGTTTAACGGGCTCCAGCCGCATGCACATGGCTCAGTCAGATTGGGAAGCAGCTTCAATTTACGGTAGAACGGGCGAGAGCACTCGGGGCAGGCATGGATCAATGCGTCGCCATGACGCCAACAGACGGCAACACCGGGTATCTGGTGAGATCGATGCCAGTAGGCAGAACCCCGCTCAATCAGATCTTCCTGAACGCAGGTAGGACAAAGCTTAGCCTTGCCATGGGTGGACTCTTCTCTGCGGGGCACCCGTACCACCCCGTCATAACCCAGTGGCCCTACGTCGTTCTCCGGCCCCTGCTTAACGCCAAGAAACGGCCGGTAAGCAGGAAAAGTAGTATTGCTACTGATCAACTCTGCGAGATTGCTCTCCGATTGCCCCGGCAGCCTGTGCGCGAGCCTCTCGATCTGCTTGGGTACGATGCCACCGATGCAAAAGGGTTTCGATGCGAACAAATCGCGATAGGTTTCCGTCGCGGTTCTGTTACCTGACAGATAGTGATATCGGGTGACACGAGAGTAAAGCATTTCATCCGGCATCGAAACGGGGAAAAATAATAGATCAGACATCATTTACCGATTAAAGGTAGGGCTCGAAGAGAATGTGCATCCGGGGGCAGTATATATGCAACCCCTAAAATTCTGTATCCGGTCTGGATTTGAAAATGACACAGCCGCTCAACTTTGAATCGTAGTGAATTCATCTAAATCCTGCCGCGCCCGTATTCCTCGAATACAAAACACGTATCGATAAACCCGCGTAGGTCAGCCCATGCCGGTTGCAAAACTATTTCGGTTGATCGCGGGTTAGTACGTTTACATGCTGATCGTGATGGTATGCCGGACCTTTTCTGGAGGTGAATTTTTTCATTAACAGCAAAATAATGGGTTTATGGTGAATTGATTTAGAACTTTTTTAGATGGAGGGGGAATGTCCAGCTGGATTACAGCATGGGTCGAATGCTCGCGACCCGGTAGAGCGAAGAACGTGATACAGGCTTGCCCTCCGAGAGCAATTGGCATCTAGCCCATCGCAGACGCCTATCGTGAAAGCCTTCGATTGGTTCACATACTTTGTCGAGCATCGCTGCACAGAGAGGAAGCTTGCAGAGCTGTTTTTCGAAGCGGGATAGGACATGAAGCTCACGACCAATCCTCGTACGCGAAATGCGGACAGGCTTACCCGCAAGAGCATAAAGCGCGTCAGCACACTGACGGACTTCGCCGGCCAGTCTCGCATCGAGGGCAGCGAACATTTCGGTGCTATTTAGACGAGGCGTACGATGTGGGCTTGGGTTTGCAGTAGACTCCGAAAGCCACTGCCTATCGTGGCGATACAGCCACGCATACCCCCTGCATGCATGTGCTTTGTAAAATCGATAATCAGCCTCGAAAGCCGCGCGTCTTGCGCATAGCTCAATGTGAAATCGTGCCTCCCTCCAATCATCTTGCCCGCCAGGTACATTTCGGATGTGACGATAGACATACGCCAATGAAACGCTTAGAACCGCAGCGATCTTTTTGGCATCAGCTCCTTCAAGAGCATGTCTCCACACAGCGGCTGACGAACAGTCCAGGCCTTGACCAGGCATCACCGCAGAAGGACGCGTGGGAAGTCTAATGTGAGCTTCCGGGCCACATGCCACCGCCTGTTTCACAGGGCATTGGCCATGCAGCAAGCTCACCATGTCAATGCCCAGAGCACCAGCCAATAAAATGTATTTGAGCGGATGGTGGGAGGTTATAGGCGTACGAAGCAGCTTGGTGACCCATGAGGCGGGTGTACCTGCACGAACTTCCCCGAGTATAGAAAATTCCCATTCTTGCGGGAGTGCGGCAAAAAAATCGGTCATGTGCTCCGCCAGCATGTGCAGGTGCAAGCGATGGTTATCAGAAGCAAGGTTGAGCTGCGTTGCCCTGTGTAAAAGCGTGCAGCGCACCGCCTCCGCCGACAAAGCAGTGACTTCAGACTCAAGGACCTGAAGTGAGCGCAAAGCTATTTCGTGAAGCGGCGCCATGCACCGCAACGGGGTGTCGAGGAGTACTGTGTGTGCTTGCACATTCCCATCATTGGGCAGATTGAGTTGTCGAGAGCTGCGGCTGGACCAGCGAGGATCAAGGATCCTGAGTGACGTGCCGTGATGCGGACATACCAGCACGCCTGGAAGCATGTGGACCCTGTGCCAGTAAGCGACTCCCCGTTGAGCCTGATCTTGGGCGATACATTCTGGGCATAACCGCACTCGGGAGGCGAATCCAATACGGCTCGCGTTGACGCCCAGCTTTAACATCAAGCCTTTCCCATCAGCGGTCATCAGCGTCCGAGCGTGTTCAACCTGGCTCATCCTCAAAAACGGCGCATAGTAGGGTAATAATGTGTGGCGCATGAGGACCTCGGCTACCGATAGCTCGGTACCGCTGGGTAGCGCGTCGACAAAATCCCCTAGATGGCTCGGGAATGCCACATTTTGTGAAAATGCTGCCGCCGATTTCAGTCCGGCAAATGCTGCTTGGCAATTACGAACACCACAAAGACGGGTGTAGCGAGAAATCACGCTGTGCAGCGTCTCGTCGGGAAACGCGGCGGGGAAGAAATGGAGTTTAAGGTGCACTTCACCACCCTCTGACTCACGCTTTGTGATACATCGGTGAGAACTCAAACAGGTCCTCGTTGAGCCAGCCCGCAGCGCGCAGAGCGTCGAGGGGAGCGTCATGTTCGCTAAGCGCTTTAGCCTCTGAGCTTTCCACAGCAGTAGCAATCGGCGATGGGTGGTCTTTCGCAAGGATGCTTGGAGATGGGTCTGCCGGCTTCTCACGGGATACAACGCTTCGAAGCAAGGCAAGGCGATCCTCTCGTGCCAAACCATCGAAGACCATCATTTCGCTCAGCTGATCCTCAATCGGCAGCAAATCGTCGAACTGCCGCATCCGCTTCGGATCTCGGCTACGCAGAGCTGAAAGGGCTGGCTTTAGAATCTGCATTTTTGAGTTGCTTACCTTCACCAGGATCTCAGCAGTCAAACACTCCGAGCCACTCTGGACCGCATAACGCTGACTCAATACCAGCAGCTTGACCAGGAAATCTGTGACGCCTTGAGTGTGCTCATACAGCATGTCAAAAATCTCGTCGGTCAGCTCAGCAGTCTGTTTGCACCACTGATAGCTCCAAAGATTTTCGACCAACAACCGCCACTCCTCATCATCCTTTTCGAAGCGTTTGAATTCGAGCGTACCGGCACCACAGACTCGGCGGGCAGTCCGCATGGCTTCAGAGAACAAGCTAATCGTCGAATTCGTGCCACTGAAAACGACCGGGATACCAATGTTGTTTACCAAATGCAGAAAAAAATTCAGCATGCTCTCCTTACCACCGGTTTTCGCCAGGTGGAGGTTTTGCAGCTCGTCGATCAATAAGGCGCCGATGAAAAATGTGCTGGCCACCTGCTCCATCTGTTGCAGCGCATCATTGATGTTTCGATGCCTGTAGCGCTTGTGGTAGTCCTTGTCTCCTAGAGCGTCACCCACCGCATAAAAAAACTGCTGACAAAATCCAGCCAGCGATCCATCCCGAGGGCAGTCAAGCTTCAGCCATGTGATTTGGGTATGAACAAACTGCTTTCCCTCATAGCGCTCATGACGGATTGTCTGTGGATAAAGGCTCAAAATGGCGTGGAGTGCCGTTGACTTGCCAATGCCGCTCAGGCCAACGACGGTAAACGTTTCTGCAGTGGACTTGAACGCATCGTGGTAACGCTGAGCCCCAGATAAAGAATGCAAATGCCGGACGGTAGCGGGCGACATCGGGTTACGCCCAACATACCCTCGACGAATGAGCAGTGAGAACAGGGCCTCCAATTCCAGATGTAGCAAGAACGGCTGTACCACGGTTCTTAGCCGGTCGATACAGTGAATTCGAGTGGCTCCTTCGAGAGTCAGCTCTTTCGGATCCACCGGCTGAGGAAAATTCGAGATCAGCTCAACAGCCGCCGCCTCTGACAATATCGGAGGCAAAGCTTCGATAAGCGGGTTACCCGCATACTCACTAATGTCCTGTCTGACGTAATTGGCAAACGTCTGTGCACCTTTCATTTTGCCTGTCCTGGCCGAATTCTTTTGAGCAAATCGATAACCTGCGCAGTGCGCTCGCCGGCATATGAATCATGCGC
This sequence comes from Pseudomonas frederiksbergensis, assembly GCF_000802155.2. Lineage (GTDB taxonomy): Bacteria > Pseudomonadota > Gammaproteobacteria > Pseudomonadales > Pseudomonadaceae > Aquipseudomonas > Aquipseudomonas frederiksbergensis_A. The sequence continues at coordinate 30,428 of NZ_JQGJ02000013.1, read as the reverse complement.
TTTCGGTGTCAATTCAGATTGAAGTGAAGCTGGCTCCGCCCTGACGCCTTCAGGAACAACCGCATTTTCACGCTCACGGAGACGTTCTTCTGCGCGGTTCTCGCGGATGTTTCCAGTGGCCTCTGCCTTGGTGGGCGGAGCAGGTTCCAGTTTTCGTTCTGCGAGTGCATGACTGATGATCTGGTGGACCTGATCGCTAAGCTGCACACGGCTTTCCAGCTCGGCTCGCCGGCGAGTAGGCGGTTTTTGGCGATAGGCTTCGAGCAGATCAAAAATCTCGTCCGAGCGGTAATTCGCGTAACCGGCATCCGATCGTCGAAGATCACAACGGATAAACTGCTTGGCCTCTCCCTGAATCCAAATGTGTGCCGCAGAGTTCGGATCGAACCAACACTCTATTGACCAAACGCCCCCTTTGCGAGCCTTGGCAAACCAATCTTTCTCTATGGCCATATCACACACGTAGTGCATGCCGCGAAACATCACTCCGCCCTTTTGAACGGTCGCGCGCTCACGGGGTAAAAGGTGGAGATAAACCAGCTCGTCGGGACGTTTGTTGGATTCCATCAGGTCGTTGTCGCAGGCCCAATTCCATATCCCGTTGGGCGTAGGTTCAACGCCGTCATTCATCATCGCTTGAGTCAGTCGGTCAGGCTGTCGATGGTGCCGGTTATAGTGGAGCACGCAATTAATGAGGATTTGGGTGAACTCTTTGAGATTCAGCGTGGCATCGAGCCGGTAATCTCGCTCGCCGCGCTCTTTGTCCCGCGCAGCCACCCCGCCAGGTAGCCATCTGATACCCGTCAAATCATTCAAAATGCCAAACCGACTTTCTACCATAGGCTTCCAATCAGGCCGATAAGGTGGAGCAGTGCCCATCTCAATTCCCAATCCTGAGGATAACCCCTCTGCTGCGAGTGACAGCATCTCTCCCCGGTCGGCGTAAATCTGGTGGGGCAGGTGGTGACAATTCCAATCATCTGCATTGATTTCAACGCCGTTCTGAGCGCAGAACTCGACTTTGGAGGTAAACGCGTTGAACAGCGCTTGTCTCGCCCCATTCCAACTAGGGCCCTCCAATCCTACATAGAGACCAGCAATCATTCCGGAGAAACTATCCACTACGATATAAACGACGGGCCGACCAATGAGCATCCGTCTAGAGTAGCTGTTGACCAAATAAATATCGGCAATCGTTGCGTCGATTTCGAACTGATGACAGGGTCCACGCAGCCAATCGCGAACGGTACCTGAAAGCGGACGGCAATCCTTTAACCACCTTCTCAACCCTTTACGGCCACGCTCGGTTGCAATCTCGTCGAAAAAAATCTGTCCCCAATATTGGAACTGCCTCAAGCTGGGGAGTTCTGAACTAGGCAACAAACGAAGCTCTTCTTCACTGTTTTTGGAGATGTCTCGGACAGAGTAGAATCGTCTCAACATTTCGTCATATGCGCTCGAAATAGAAGATTTCTTATCTCTTACATAAAGAGCATATCCAACACGGATGCATCGTTTATCAACGGCACTGAGCATCTTGGAAGGCGAAGTAAGAACGCCTTGAAATTTAGGCTTTCGCCCTGGTGGCCTGCTCGGATCATATTTTCTATCGGCAATACCTACTGCCGTATAATTGTTAAGCAATGAGTTGCGAACTTGACCATAAGACCAATAGCGGTAAAGAAGCCGATAGATGGTTTTCCGCTGGATTCCGAGCTCTGACGCCCGTTTGCTAACAAGTCGGCCTAACTCACCTCGTACAAATATTTGTCCTGGGTATTCAGGATCTAGCAGAGGGGCGATGACGGCCCACTTTTCGTCCCGGCCTTGCTTGGCTCTCTCATCCAACTGTTCCTCAAGCACAAGCATAAACTCTGGTGTGGTAATGGCTGCTGGTTTGGTGTGACCAGACGCTATCGAGCGACGCAGCTCCTCCAGACCAACCGCGTACGGCTGTCGGGGTGGGTCAGCTAGATCTATCACAACTGCTAAGTCTTGCGTTTCATCGTGGTAAAGGAGCCTGGCTATCGTAGCGATGACCGACAGATCGGTTACAGGCTCGAAGACGTCATTAACGAGAACAGTCATGACATTTTCTCCTTCAACGATACTTGGACAGGGCTCGGGGAAACTTCGAAGTCAGGGACTAGACCAGTAAGGTGGAGAGGAGTGTTAACCAAATCTATTTTCAGTATTTTGTTCCAAACCAGATGGAAGAAAATTGCTTGAGCGTCTATGTAGGAAATGGAAAGAAGGGACGCTATTTTTCTTAGACAGGTGGCCAAGGTCCACGAATATTCCCGGGAGTTTGCTAGGCACTCGATAAAATTCGAATGCAACGGGGCTTTCATTAAATCACGAGAGAGCTTCGAGTATTTTCTGATAAGTCCAAGATTTTTGATCAAATCCCGTGTCACAAATTCGTCTGTGACGATTTTCCAATCAACACCTTGGCTTTCCCAAAAGCGCTTTTCAATCTCAAGTTTTTCAAGCGTTCTTTTACTGCCGCTGCCAACTAAATCGGAACGATACTTCACCGTCCTCGCTACCGATTTGAAGTTTCCGCTCGGGTCCTTAACAGTTAACAGGAAATCTGTTGTCATCACATAAGGCAGTGTTGTTCTAGGGTATCTTGGATAACGTACATCGATCGCCGACGCTATCGCCTGCGCACGCTCTGTGGGTAGTAACGGGTATTGCTCCCGGATATCCACGACGTCTTCAGAAAATTCACACACAAGAAAGTAAGAACGCTCGAGATCTGACAGGAGGTGATGAATCCTCTCGATCCTCACACCTTGGATCTTGTGCGAACGACCAATCGACGGGACATCTTGTACCCGCAGCCAAGGCACGTAGCTTGCCCCGGCGCCTTCGCCAAATCCATTTGCAATGTGCCGTTCAATGTCCTGCTGTGATGCAAATTTACGACCTCGCAACCCACGCCTCCTCAGTCGATGCGGACCGCTTCACCTCGCGTCGAGAAAAAGTCGTAGAAGGACACGACTGCCAAAGCGGCCGTATTCAAAACATTTTCCAGACTACACCCGGTAAAAGTTGAAGCGATGAATCCAGACCAAAGGAAAAGCCTGGACAGGAAAACCCCCGTAGATACGGGGGTTTGAGCCTTGTGTCAATCTATGTTCTTAAGTGTCAAACTTTATTGTTTTGTGTCAATCCTTATTGTTCAAAACCACCGGGGCGCACCCCGCGTGACGTTCTTACTCAACCGTGACCGATTTCGCCAGGTTACGCGGCTGGTCCACATCGGTCCCCTTGAGCACCGCCACGTAGTACGACAACAATTGCAGCGGGATCGTGTAGAGGATCGGCGACAGAATGTCGTGAATGTGCGGCATGTGCACAACGTGGGTGCCTTCGCCGTTGGTCATGCCAGCCTTCTCATCGGCGAAGACCACCAGTTGGCCGCCACGGGCGCGGACTTCCTGCAGATTGGACTTCAGCTTTTCCAGCAGCTCATTGTTCGGCGCGACGGTTACCACCGGCATGTCGTTATCCACAAGCGCCAGCGGGCCGTGCTTGAGTTCGCCGGCCGGGTAGGCTTCGGCGTGAATGTAGGAAATCTCCTTGAGCTTCAGCGCCCCTTCCATCGCCACCGGGAATTGCGCACCGCGGCCCAGGAACAGGGTGTGGTTCTTCTCAGCGAACAGCTCGGCGATTTTTTCCACAATGCTGTCCATGGCCAAGGCTTCACCCAGGCGAGCCGGTAGACGCCGCAGTTCTTCCACCAGCTTGGCTTCGACGCCCTCCGCCAGCGTGCCGCGCACCTGGCCCAGCGAAAGGGTTAGCAACAGCAAGCCCACCAATTGCGTGGTGAACGCCTTGGTCGACGCCACGCCGATTTCGCGACCGGCCTGAGTCAGTAAGGTCAGGTCGGATTCGCGCACCAGCGAGCTGATGCCGACGTTGCAGATCGCCAGGCTGGCGAGGAAACCCAGTTCCTTGGCATTGCGCAGCGCGGCCAGGGTGTCGGCGGTTTCACCGGACTGGGAAATGGTCACGAACAGGGTATCAGGCTGCACGACGACTTTGCGATAGCGGAACTCGCTGGCGACTTCGACCTGGCAAGGGATACCGGCCAGCTCTTCAAGCCAGTAACGCGCAACCATGCCGGCGTGGTAACTGGTGCCGCACGCCACGATCTGCACATTGCGCACCTTGGCGAACAGCTCGGCCGCTTGAGGGCCGAAGGCCTGGACCAGCACTTGATCCTGGCTCAGCCGACCTTCGAGGGTGCGCTGCACAACGGCCGGCTGCTCGTGGATCTCCTTGAGCATGTAATGGCGGAACTCGCCCTTCTCGGCAGCTTCGGCGCCGTCGCGGTATTGCACGACCTCGCGCACCACTTCTTTGCCGTCAAGGTCCCAGATCTGCACGCTATCACGACGAATTTCGGCGATATCGCCCTCTTCCAGGTACATGAAGCGGTCAGTGACCTGACGCAGCGCCAGTTGATCGGAAGCCAGGAAGTTCTCCCCCAGGCCCAGGCCGATCACCAATGGGCTGCCGCTGCGGGCCGCTACCAGGCGATCCGGTTGTTTCGCGCTGATCACCGCCAGGCCATAAGCGCCATGGAGTTCCTTGACAGTGGCCTTGAGCGCCACGCTCAGGTCCACCAGGTCCTTGAGCTTATGATTGAGCAAGTGAGCGATGACTTCGGTGTCGGTGTCCGAGGTGAACACATAGCCGAGTGCCTTGAGTTGCTCGCGCAGGGCTTCATAGTTCTCGATGATGCCGTTGTGCACCACCGCCAGGTCGCCGGAAAAATGCGGATGGGCATTTCGCTCGCATGGCGCGCCGTGGGTGGCCCAACGGGTGTGGGCGATGCCCAGGCGACCGATCAGCGGCTCGGCATCCAGCGCTTGTTCCAATTCACTGACCTTTCCCGGGCGCCGCATGCGCTCAAGCGTCTCGTCGTTGGTGAATACCGCCACACCGGCACTGTCGTAGCCGCGATATTCGAGACGCTTGAGACCTTCCAGCAAGATGGCCGTGATGTTGCGTTCAGCAACGGCGCCGACAATTCCACACATGCTATTTCTCCTGGCTGACAGACGCGCAGATGACATTGATGCCGCGGGCCTGGATCTGATCGCGTGCCTCCACGGGCAGGCGATCATCGGTAATGAGGGTATGGACGCTGCTCCACGGCAGTTCCAGGTTGGGAATCTTGCGGCCGATCTTGTCGGCCTCCACCATCACGATCACTTCGCGGGCGACCTCAGCCATTACACGGCTCAGGCCCAGCAGTTCGTTGAAGGTGGTGGTACCTCGAACCAGATCGATGCCATCGGCGCCGATGAACAACTGGTCGAAATCGTAGGAACGCAGGACCTGCTCGGCGACTTGTCCCTGGAACGACTCGGAGTGAGGGTCCCAGGTGCCACCGGTCATCAACAGCACCGGCTCATGCTCCAGTTCGCTCAAGGCATTGGCGACGTGCAGGGAATTGGTCATCACCACCAGGCCCGGCTGTTGGCCGAGTTGCGGAATCATGGCCGCCGTGGTGCTGCCGCTGTCGATAATGATGCGCGCGTGCTCGCGGATCCGCTTCACGGCGGCCCGGGCAATGGCTTGTTTGTACTTGGAGACGGTTTGCCCGTTATCGGCCACCAACTCCTGCGGCAGCGGCACCGCACCACCGTAGCGACGCAGCAGCAGGCCATTGGTTTCCAAGGCGGCTAAATCCTTGCGAATCGTAACCTCCGAGGTTTCGAAGCGCTTGGCCAGTTCATCCACACTGACCTCGCCCTGCTCTTGGAGCAACGCAAGGATGTTATGACGGCGCTGTGGCGTGTTGCGTTTCGACATGATGGCTTAAGTTTCGATTCGAAAGATAACGTAAGCAATCAAAACCTATTGAAGCGATGTCGTCAAGGCGCGGGGAGAAAAATTCAGAAAATTGCGCAAATCGAATGTGGCAGCGGGCTTGCTCGCGAAGGCGTTGGTTCAGCAACGACCAATCGGCTGGACCAATGCCTACACGAGCAAGCCCGCGCCCATAGAAGGATTGTGGATAACTTTAGGACTTGTTGATTTTCTCCGGCCGCTTCCAGCCGTCGATATTGCGCTGGCGCGCACGCCCTACCGCCAGTTGCCCGTTATCCACATTCTGGGTGAGGGTCGAACCGGCTGCCGTGGTCGCACCGCTAGAGATATCCACAGGAGCTACCAAGGAATTGTTCGAACCAATGAAGACGTCTTCGCCCAATACCGTTTTCCACTTATTGGCACCATCGTAATTGCAGGTGATGGTCCCGGCGCCAATGTTGGTGCGCGCACCGACTTCAGCGTCACCCAGGTAGGTCAGGTGCCCGGCCTTGGCGCCTTCGCCCAGGTGGGCATTCTTCAGTTCAACGAAGTTACCCACATGGGCACGGGCTTCCAGCACGGAGCCTGGACGCAAGCGGGCAAACGGGCCGGCGTCGCTGCCCTCGCCCATGACCGCGCCGTCGAGATGACTGTTGGCCTTGATCACCACGCCTTTGCGTAGGGTGCTGTCCTTGATCACGCAGTTCGGGCCAATGATCACGTCGTCTTCGATGACAACCTTGCCTTCGAGAATGACATTGATGTCGATGACCACATCGCGACCTACGCTGACTTCACCGCGTACATCAAAACGGGCAGGGTCGCGCAGCGTCACGCCTTGGGCCATCAGGCGCCGGGCGGCGCGCAATTGATAGTGGCGCTCCAACTCGGCCAGTTGCCGGCGGTCGTTGGCGCCCTGCACTTCCATGGCATCCAGCGGCTGCTCGGTGGCGACGACTAGCCCGTCCGCCACCGCCATCGCAATGACGTCGGTCAGGTAGTACTCGCCCTGGGCATTGTTGTTCGACAGGCGACTCATCCAGTCACCCAGACGCTCGGCCGGCACCGCAAGAATGCCGGTGTTGCCCTCGGTGATTGCTCGCTGGGCCTCGTTTGCGTCCTTTTGCTCAACGATCGCCATCACCTGGCCGTCGGAGTTGCGCACAATGCGGCCATAGCCGGTAGGATCATCCAACTCCACGGTCAGCAAGCCCAACTGCTGTGGCGCGACATGCTTGAGCAAGCGCTGCAAGGTGTCGACTTCGATCAGCGGCACATCGCCGTAGAGAATCAGCACCGTATCGGCCTTGATGAACGGCACGGCCTGGGCTACCGCGTGGCCGGTACCCAGTTGCTTGTCTTGCAGGACGAAATTCAGGTCGTCCGCCGCCAGGCGTTCGCGCACCGCATCGGCACCGTGACCGATCACCACATGAATGCGCTGCGGATCAAGTTGCCGTGCGCTGTGGATAACATGACCGAGCATGGAATTGCCGGCGACCGGATGCAACACCTTGGGCAACGCCGAACGCATGCGGGTGCCTTGGCCGGCCGCGAGGATAACGATTTCGAGAGACATGACTGGCTACCAATCCTGGGTGGTCAGCGGCTGCGACCAGGTAATGAGTGTCGGAAAAAGAAAAAAGGGTAGCCGAGGCTACCCTTTTTAATCAATCACACAGAAAGCTGACGGCTTAGCCGCCGAACTTCTTGCGGATCTGCTGGACGGTGCGCAGCTGGGCTGCGGCCTCGGCCAGACGTGCGGCAGCAGAACCGTAGTCGAAGTCCGCGCCCTTTTCATGCAGAGCCTTCTCGGCGGCCTTGACGGCCTCCTGAGCGGAGGCTTCGTCCAGGTCGGCAGCACGTTGCACGGTGTCGGCAAGAACCTTGACCATGTTCGGCTGAACCTCGAGGAAACCACCGGAGATGTAGAACACCTCCCGTTCCCCGCCCTGCTTGGTCAGAGTAATCGGACCTGGCTTCAAGCTGGTGATCAGCGGTGCGTGACCCAGGGCGATACCAAGATCACCCAGCTCACCGTGCGCAACCACAAACTCGACCAGACCGGAGAAGATTTCCCCTTCCGCACTGACGATATCGCAATGGACTGTCATAGCCATCTGATTGCCTCAACCTAAATTAGCGCCCGTTGCCGGGCGCCGGGATTACAGTTTCTTGGCTTTCTCGATCGCTTCTTCGATGCCGCCGACCATGTAGAACGCTTGTTCTGGCAGGTGGTCGTAGTCACCGTTGAGGATGCCTTTGAAGCCAGCAATGGTGTCTTTCAGGGAAACGTATTTACCCGAGGCACCGGTGAAGACTTCAGCCACGAAGAACGGTTGCGACAAGAAGCGCTGGATCTTACGAGCGCGGGATACCAACTGTTTGTCGGTTTCCGACAGTTCGTCCATACCCAGGATCGCGATGATGTCCTTCAGCTCTTTGTAGCGCTGCAGCACGTACTGGACGCCGCGAGCGGTGTCGTAGTGCTCCTGGCCGATCACGTTCGGGTCCAGTTGGCGGGAAGTCGAGTCCAGTGGGTCTACCGCTGGGTAGATACCCAGGGAAGCGATGTCACGGGACAGAACGACGGTGGCGTCCAAGTGGGCGAAGGTGGTCGCTGGCGACGGGTCGGTCAAGTCGTCCGCTGGTACGTATACCGCTTGGATCGAGGTGATCGAACCTTGCTTGGTCGAAGTGATGCGCTCTTGCAGCACGCCCATCTCTTCAGCCAGGGTCGGCTGGTAACCTACTGCCGAAGGCATACGGCCCAGCAGTGCGGATACTTCGGTACCGGCCAGGGTGTAACGGTAGATGTTGTCGACGAACAGCAGAACGTCGTTACCTTCGTCACGGAACTTCTCGGCCATGGTCAGGCCGGTCAGGGCAACGCGCAGACGGTTTCCCGGCGGCTCGTTCATCTGGCCGTAGACCAGTGCCACTTTGTCCAGAACGTTGGAATCCTTCATCTCGTGGTAGAAGTCGTTACCCTCACGAGTACGCTCACCCACACCGGCGAACACGGAATAACCGCTGTGCTCGATGGCGATGTTACGGATCAGTTCCATCATGTTTACGGTCTTGCCTACACCGGCACCACCGAACAGACCGACTTTACCGCCCTTGGCGAACGGGCAAACCAGGTCGATAACCTTGATGCCTGTTTCCAGCAGCTCGTTGCCACCGGCCTGTTCAGCGAAGGATGGCGCAGGACGGTGAATGCCCCAACGCTCTTCGGTATCGATCGGGCCAGCTTCGTCGATCGGGTTGCCCAGTACGTCCATGATCCGGCCCAGGGTCGCTTTACCGACCGGTACGGAGATGGCTGCGCCAGTGTTGTTGACGTCCAGACCGCGCTTCAAGCCTTCGGTGGAGCCCATCGCAATGGTACGAACCACGCCGTCGCCCAGCTGCTGCTGAACTTCCAGGGTGGTTTCGGCGCCTTGAACTTTCAAGGCGTCGTAGATGCTCGGTACGCTGTCGCGTGGGAATTCCACGTCGATAACGGCGCCGATGATTTGAACGATACGTCCGCTACTCATAGCTGGATCCTCTGAATATTTGAACCGTTAAACCGCGGCAGCGCCGCCGACGATTTCCGAGATCTCTTGGGTGATCGCAGCCTGACGCGCCTTGTTGTAGATCAGCTGCAAATCGCTGATCAAATCACCGGCGTTGTCGGTAGCGTTCTTCATCGCGATCATCCGCGCCGCTTGTTCAGCTGCGTTGTTCTCGACCACCGCCTGGTAGACTTGCGACTCCACGTAGCGGACCATCAAGCCGTCGAGCAGCTCCTTGGCATCCGGTTCGTAGAGATAGTCCCAGTGGTGCTTGAGTTCCTGTTCCGGGGTCGCCACCAGTGGAATCAACTGCTCCACGGTCGGCTGTTGCGTCATGGTGTTGATGAACTTGTTGGATACCACGGACAGGCGGTCGATCCGGCCTTCCAGGTAAGCATCCAGCATCACCTTGACGCTGCCGATCAGGTCATTGATCGACGGTTCTTCACCCAGGTGGCTGATAGCAGCGACGACGTTGCCGCCGAAGTTGCGGAAGAAAGCCGCACCCTTGCTACCGACCACGCACAGATCGATCTCGACGCCTTGTTCGCGGTTTACCGCCATGTCCTTGACCAGGGCCTTGAACAGGTTGGTGTTCAAGCCACCGCACAGACCACGGTCACTGCTCACCACAACGTAACCGACGCGCTTGACGGCGCGGTCGATCATGAACGGGTGGCGGTATTCCGGGTTGGCGTTGGCCAGATGACCAATCACCTGGCGGATGCGCTCCGCATAAGGACGGCTAGCAGCCATGCGCATTTGTGCCTTGCGCATTTTGCTGACCGCCACTTTTTCCATGGCGCTGGTAATCTTTTGCGTGCTTTTGATGCTCGCAATCTTACTGCGAATCTCTTTTGCGCCTGCCATGTAACACCTATCAGGTTAGCAAGCGGGAGCCTTGCGGCTCCCGCTGCGGCTTACCAGGTTTGGGTGGCCTTGAACTTCTCGATACCGGCTTTGAGGCCAGCGTCGATTTCGTCATTGAAGTCACCTTTAACGTTGATCTTGGCCATCAAATCGGCGTGATCGCGGTTGAAGAAAGCGATCAGCGCTTGTTCGAAGCTGCCGATCTTGGCGATTTCAATGTCAGTCAGGAACCCACGCTCAGCGGCATACAGCGACAGCGCCATGTCAGCGATCGACATCGGTGCGTATTGCTTCTGCTTCATCAGCTCGGTAACGCGCTGACCATGCTCAAGTTGCTTACGGGTCGCTTCGTCCAGGTCAGAAGCGAACTGGGCGAATGCCGCCAGTTCACGGTACTGGGCCAGGGCGGTACGGATACCACCGGACAGCTTCTTGATGATCTTGGTCTGAGCGGCACCACCTACACGGGATACCGAAACACCGGCGTTCACAGCAGGACGGATGCCCGAGTTGAACATGGCCGATTCCAGGAAGATCTGACCGTCGGTGATGGAAATCACGTTGGTCGGAACGAACGCGGAAACGTCGCCAGCCTGGGTTTCGATGATCGGCAGGGCGGTCAGGGAACCGGTCTTGCCAGTCACTGCGCCGTTGGTGAACTTCTCTACGTACTCTTCCGAAACGCGGGATGCGCGCTCCAGCAGACGGGAGTGGAGATAGAACACGTCGCCTGGGTAGGCTTCACGGCCTGGTGGACGGCGCAGCAGCAGGGAAATCTGGCGGTAGGCCACTGCTTGCTTGGACAGATCGTCATAAACGATCAGCGCGTCTTCACCGCGGTCGCGGAAGTATTCGCCCATGGTGCAACCGGAGTACGGTGCCAGGAACTGCAGGGCAGCCGATTCGGAGGCGCTGGCGGCAACGATGATGGTGTTGGCCAGTGCACCGTTTTCTTCCAGCTTGCGAACCACGTTGGCGATGGTCGATTGCTTCTGACCGATTGCCACGTAGACGCAGAAGATACCGCTGTTCTTCTGGTTGATGATCGCGTCGATCGCCAGAGCGGTCTTACCGATCTGACGGTCACCGATGATCAGCTCACGCTGGCCACGGCCGACTGGGATCATGGCATCGACAGCCTTGTAGCCAGTCTGTACAGGCTGGTCTACCGACTTACGCCAGATCACGCCAGGAGCAACTTTCTCGACCGCGTCGGTCTCGGTGTTGTTCAGCGGACCTTTGCCGTCAACTGGGTTACCCAGTGCGTCGACTACGCGACCCAGCAGTTCCTTACCGACTGGAACCTCGAGGATGCGGCCGGTGCACTTGGCGCTCATGCCTTCAGCCAGAGTCGTGTACGCGCCCAATACCACGGCACCTACAGAGTCTTGCTCCAGGTTGAGGGCCATACCGTAGACGCCGCCCGGAAACTCGATCATCTCGCCGTACATGACGTCGGCCAGACCGTGAATCCGCACGATGCCGTCAGATACGCTGACGACAGTGCCTTCGTTACGGGCTTGGGAGGTCACATCGAGCTTTTCGATGCGGCCCTTGATAATTTCACTTATTTCGGAAGGATTGAGTTGCTGCATTGCTCTGCTGCCCCTTCAAACTCAAGATTTCAATGCTTCGGCAAGTTTCGCGATTTTGCCGCGAATCGAGCCATCGATAACCAGGTCGCCGGCGCGGATTACAACGCCCCCTATCAGGGACTTGTCTTCCTCGACTTGCAGGCGCACTTCCCGGTTGAGTCGTGCACTGAGAACCTTGGCGAGTTTGTCTTGCTGTTCTTGGTTCAATGCAAAAGCACTGGTCACTTCCACGTCTACCGACTTCTCTTGTTCGGCCTTGTACAGGTCGAAAAGAGCGGCGATCTCCGGCAGAAGCGGGAGACGGTCGTTTTCGGCAACGACGTGAATGAAATTCTGTGCCTTGGCATCGAACTTGTCGCCGCACACGTCAATGAACGTGGCGGCCTTTTCTGCGCTCGTCAGTCGCGGGGCCTTGAGCACGCGCTGCATGGTGTCGTCTTGCGACACCGCTGCTGCCAGGCCGAGCATGGCTGACCAATTGGCCAGTTGCTGGTGGGCCTGAGCGTGCTCGAAGGCCGCCTTAGCGTAAGGTCGGGCCAACGTGGTCAGTTCTGCCATGATCGCCCTCGCTTAGATTTCAGCAGCCAGTTGGTTTACCAGCTCTGCGTGCGCGTTTTGATCGATTGTGGCACCCAGGATCTTCGAAGCACCGCCAACGGCCAGGCTACCCACTTGGGCGCGCAGCGCGTCTTTGACGCTGTTGAGTTCCTGTTCGATCTCGGCTTGAGCCTGAGCCTTCACACGGTCAGCTTCGACGCGAGCCTGTTCACGGGCTTCGTCGACAATCTGCGTACCGCGCTTCTTGGCTTGCTCGATGATTTCAGCTGCCTGAGCTTTCGCTTCGCGCAGTTGCTGACCCACTTTCTCATGGGCCAACTCCAGGTCGCGAGCTGCTCGGCTGGCAGCGTCCAGACCATCAGCGATCTTCTTTTGACGTTCGTGCAATGCCGCAATGACCGGAGGCCATACGAACTTCATGCAGAACAGTACAAAAATCAGGAACGCAACGGACTGGCCAATCAGGGTCGCATTAATGTTCACGCCAACACCTCGCAGTTACGTTGTCCATCACACCAAATTACCCGGAAAATCCGAGTAATCAGCCAGCGATCTGACCAACGAACGGGTTCGCAAAGGTGAAGAACAGAGCGATACCAACACCGATCATGGTTACGGCGTCGAGCAGACCGGCAACGATGAACATTTTGACTTGCAGCATTGGAACCATTTCTGGCTGACGCGCGGCGCCTTCCAGGAACTTGCCGCCCAACAGGCCGAAACCAATTGCGGTACCCAGTGCGCCCAGGCCGATCAACAGTGCAACAGCGATAGCGGTTAGACCAACTACAGTTTCCATCTTTCCTCCCGACTTTTACGTCGTATGGTTTAGGTTTTTTAGATTAAAGCGGTAAAACAAATCGTTTCATCGAGCCCGTTCGGGCCCCTTCCCGTTTGACCGGGAAGGACATCAGACTAGTCGAGACTGGCCTTAATGGTTTTCTTCGTGCGCCATCGACAGGTAGACGATGGTCAGCATCATGAAGATGAACGCCTGCAGGGTGATGATCAGGATGTGGAACACAGCCCACGCCCATTGCAGCACCACGCCCAGGCCGCTGAGCCAGAGCAGGCCGCTGCCGAACATCACAGCGATCAGGATGAACACCAGCTCGCCGGCATACATGTTGCCGAACAGACGCAGGGCCAGGGAGATTGGCTTGGCGATCAGGGTCACGAACTCCAGGAGGAAGTTCACCGGGATCAGCAACGCTTGAACGAGGATGTTCTTGCTGCCGAACGGGTGCAGGGTCAGTTCGCCGATGAAGCCGCCGATGCCCTTGACCTTGATGCTGTAGAAAATGATCAGTGCGAACACCGAGAACGCCATGCCCAAGGTCGCGTTCGGGTCAGTGGTCGACACGGCGCGGAACGGGATGTGAGCATCGCCGGAGATCAGGATGGCCAGTTGAGGAATCCAGTCGACCGGTACCAGGTCGATGGCGTTCATCAGGAACACCCAGACGAAGATGGTCAGTGCCAGCGGTGCAATCACCGGGCTACGGCCATGGAAGCTGTCTTTCACGCTGCCATCGACGAATTCGACCAATACTTCAACGAAGTTCTGCAGTGCACCAGGCTGACCGGAAGTCGCTTTCTTGGCCGCCATGCGGAAAAGAAGGACGAAGATCAGACCCAACGCGACCGACCAGCCGAGGGTATCGACGTGGAAAGCCCAGAAGCCCATTTCCTTGGCTTCTGCTGCGGTGTGAGCAAAGCCCCAGCCGCCATTGGGTAGCTGCCCGAAGGTCAGGTTCTGCAAGTGGTGCTGGATATAGCCCGAAGCGGTTGTCTCTGCCATGGTTGCCTCAAACGCCCTAAGGTCTCGAAAGTCTTGTTCTCATTAGCAGGGGAGCGAACCAGCTGACCATCTGGGTCAGCAGGAACACGCCGAATACCGCCAGCGGCGCCAGTGGCTTCACACCTGCGAACGTCAGCGCAAACAGCACTGCCGTCAAAATCAGTTTCCCCGCCTCGCCGGCATAAAAAGACCGGACGATGGCTTGGGCTGCTCGGGCGCCGGAAAACCGAAATGCCCTGTGAGCGAAGTAAATATTGGGAAGCAAGGCTATCAGGCCTCCGCAAAGACCCGAGTATCCGGCGACGACTCCCTTCCATTGCCAAAGCGCCAACGCGGCGATCAGTACAACGACGAACTGGGCCATCAACACCGGGAAAACAGCCAGACGATGGAACGGCAAGCGGTTTGGCGTGCGTGTTTCCATCGCTTTTGCTCTCCAATGGTCGGCTGCCTGAATTCAATAACTTGGCATAATTTGTGCCGACAAAATGCGCGCAGAGTATAGGGGCGGTTCTGCCCCTATTCAACCTTCAGGTAGTGATTTCCGACTGCGCGCTACAAGAGCAATTGTTTCAGCGAATGTGCGCAAGAACACCTTGCAGCTCATCAAGGGAGTTATAGCCGATCACCAGTTGCCCTTTGCCCTTCTTTCCGTGGCGAATCTGCACCGCAGAGCCTAGGCGCTCGGCCAGGCGCTGCTCCAGGCGAGCGATATCCGGATCGGGTTTTGCCGCTTCGACAGGCGCAGGTTTACCACTCAACCACTGACGGACCAGTGCCTCGGTTTGGCGCACGGTCAGCCCGCGTGCGACAACATGTCGCGCCCCTTCAACCTGTTGATTTTCCGGCAAACCGAGCAATGCACGGGCATGACCCATTTCCAGGTCGCCATGGGACAGCATGGTCTTGATGACTTCGGGCAAGGCAATCAGTCGTAGCAGGTTGGCCACCGTCACCCGGGACTTGCCCACCGCTTCGGCGACTTGCTGTTGGGTCAGCTGGAATTCTTGCTGCAGACGTTGCAGGGCCACGGCTTCTTCGATCGGGTTGAGGTCTTCGCGCTGGATATTCTCGATCAGCGCCATGGCAATGGCGGTTTCGTCCGGCACATCACGGACCATCGCAGGAATGGTTTCCTGCCCGGCCTGCTGACTGGCGCGCCAGCGGCGTTCGCCAGCGATGATTTCGAAACGTCCGTCGGCGATCGGCCGCACAACGATCGGTTGCATCACGCCCTGGGTCTTGATCGACTGTGCCAGCTCTTCCAAGGCCTGCGGGTCCATGTCCCGGCGCGGCTGGTATTTGCCGCGCTGGATCAGGTCAAGGGGCAAATGTTGCAGTTCGCGCTGATCGGCCTGCACGGCCTGCTCTTCCAGCGAACTGACAGTCGGACCGCTGAGCAGCGCATCCAGTCCACGTCCGAGACCTCGTTTCTTGACGGCCATGGGGTTTCCTTAAGTTGGCTGGGCTGCAGCGATGCGTGGTTGGCGGCGCTGACGGCGAACCATCTCGCCCGCCAGGGCCAGGTAGGCCAGCGCACCACGGGATTGTTTGTCGTAGGCCAGGGCCGGCATGCCGTAGCTCGGCGCTTCGGCCAGGCGGATGTTGCGTGGGATGACCGTGTCGTAGAGCTGCTCGCCGAAATGCTCCTTGAGCTGGGCGGAAACGTCGTTCATCAGGCTCAGGCGCGGATCGTACATGGTCCGCAACAGGCCCTCGACCTTCAGCTCAGGGTTCAGCAGTTCGGCGATTCGCTTGATGTTATCCACAAGGTCGCTCAACCCTTCCAGGGCGAAGTACTCGCACTGCATGGGGATAATCACCCCATCGGCCGCCACCAGGGCGTTGAGGGTCAGCATCGACAGCGATGGCGGGCAATCGATCAGGATGTAGTCGTAGTTTTCCCGGATCGGCGCCAAGGCGCTGCGCAGACGGCTTTCCTTCATCTGCATTTCCAGCAGCACCACTTCGGCCGCCGTCAGGTCACGGTTGGCCGGCAGCAGTTGATAACCGCCGTGTTCGGAGAAGTGCATGGCCTGGCCCAGATCGCATTCGCCGATCAGGACATCGTAGATGGAGTTTTCCAGGCCATGTTTATCCACACCGCTACCCATGGTGGCGTTGCCCTGTGGATCGAGATCGATCAACAGCACCCGGCGCTTGGTCGCGACCAGGGATGCTGCGAGGTTGATGCAGGTGGTGGTCTTGCCCACACCACCTTTCTGGTTCGCTATCGCGAATACCTTAGCCATTCTTGCTTGTGTTCCCAATCATGCCGTGCGGCGCAGTATCAGCAGATGGCGTTGGCCTTGGCAACCGGGGACGGCCAAGGCGTGTTCGCTATCGAGGTGGAAGTCTGCCGGCAATGCTACCAGCTCATCGGCCGGATGAACGCCCTTCATTGCCAGCCAGCGCGTATCGGCATCGCCCAGGTGGCGAGTCCAGTTGCTGAAGTTCTCCATGCTGCTGAACGCCCGGGAGATGATCCCGTTGAACGGCTCGGCAGGCTGGAACGCTTCGACGCGGCTGTGGATAACTTGCAGGTTATCCAGCTTGAGCTCAAGTTTGACCTGGGTCAGGAAGCGGGTTTTCTTGCCGTTGCTGTCCAAACAGGTCACTTGCGAGTCGGGAAACAGGATCGCCAGCGGAATGCCCGGCATGCCACCGCCGCTGCCGACATCCAGCCAACGACCGTTTTCGATGAAGGACATGACGCTGAGACTGTCGAGCAAATGCCGCGAGACCATTTCATCCGGATCGCGCACGGCGGTCAGGTTGTAGGCCTTGTTCCATTTGATCAACAGCGCCAGGTAACCCAGCAGTTGCGTGTGCTGGACTTCGGTCAGGCTGACGCCGAGCTCACGGGCACCTGTGGATAACTCTGCAGCGTGTTGCGAGGTGACCATCGAACTCAAGCGCTTTGCTCCAACTGGCGGCCCGCGCCGCGTTTTTTCAAATGAATCATCAACAGGGAAATCGCCGCCGGCGTCACGCCGGGAATGCGCGAAGCCTGGCCCAGGGTCTCGGGACGGGTTGCACCGAGCTTGCTCTGGATTTCTTTCGACAATCCGGAAATGCCGGTGTAATCGATATCCACAGGCAGCTTGGTGTTTTCGCTGGCGCGCAGGCGAGCGATTTCATCCTGCTGGCGATCGATGTAACCGGCGTACTTGGTCTTGATCTCGACCTGCTCGGCTACCTGCGGATCTTCAGCGCCCTGGCCGGTCACTTCCACCAGCCCGGCATAATCGATTTCCGGACGGCTCAAGAGGTTGAGCAGGTTGTATTCGTGGGTCAGTGGCGTACCGAATTTCGCCGCGATGGCATCGCCTTGCTCAGTACCGGGACGAACCCAGGTGCTTTTCAGGCGCTGCTCTTCCAGCTCGATGCTCTCGCGTTTCTTGCAGAACGCGGCCCAGCGCGCGTCGTCCACCAACCCCAGTTCGCGACCTTTCTCGGTCAAGCGCAGGTCGGCGTTGTCTTCACGCAGGATCAGGCGGTATTCGGCGCGGGAGGTGAACATCCGATACGGTTCCTGAGTGCCCAGGGTAATTAGGTCATCCACCAGCACGCCGATGTACGCCTCATCGCGACGCGGGCACCACGCTTCTTTGCCCTTGGCGAGCAGTGCGGCGTTGGCACCGGCGAGCAAACCCTGGGCACCCGCTTCTTCGTAACCGGTGGTGCCGTTGATTTGCCCGGCGAAGAACAGACCGCCGATGACTTTGGTTTCCAGGCTGTACTTCAGATCGCGCGGATCGAAGTAGTCGTACTCGATCGCATAACCTGGACGCACGATGTGCGCGTTCTCCATGCCACGGATCGATTGCACGATCTGCAACTGCACGTCGAACGGCAGGCTTGTGGATATCCCGTTCGGATACAGCTCATGGGTGGTCAAACCTTCCGGTTCGATGAACACCTGATGGCTTTCCTTGTCGGCAAAGCGATGGATCTTGTCTTCGATCGACGGGCAATAGCGCGGGCCTACACCTTCGATTTCACCGGCAGCGGAATACATCGGCGAACGATCGAGGTTCGCCGCGATGATTTCGTGGGTGCGGGCGTTGGTGTGGGTGATCCAGCAACTGACCTGGCGTGGATGCTGTTCCTTGTTACCCATGAATGACATCACCGGGATCGGAGTATCGCCAGGTTGCTCGGTCATCACCGAGAAATCCACGGATTTGCCGTCGATGCGAGGTGGCGTACCGGTTTTCAGGCGCCCGACACGCAATGGCAACTCACGCAGACGGTGAGCCAGAGCAATCGACGGCGGATCCCCGGCGCGACCGCCGGAAAAATTCTGCAAACCGATGTGGATAAGTCCGCCGAGGAAGGTCCCGGTGGTCAACACCACGGAATCGGCGAAGAAACGCAGGCCCATTTGTGTGACGACACCGCGTACCCGGTCCTGCTCAACGATCAGGTCATCGGCTGCTTGTTGAAATATCCACAGGTTCGGCTGGTTTTCCAGGATTTCGCGGACAGCGGCCTTGTACAGAACTCGGTCGGCCTGGGCGCGGGTTGCGCGCACGGCTGGGCCTTTGCGGCTGTTCAATACACGAAACTGGATACCACCCTTATCAGTGGCAATGGCCATCGCGCCGCCAAGGGCATCGATTTCCTTGACCAGGTGGCTTTTGCCGATGCCACCAATGGCAGGGTTGCAGCTCATGGCTCCGAGGGTTTCCACGTTATGCGTCAGCAACAGGGTCTTGGCCCCCATGCGTGCTGATGCAAGTGCTGCCTCGGTACCGGCATGACCGCCGCCGATGACGATCACTTCAAAACGGGAAGGGAAATCCACCACGCACCTCGTGCCTGCTTTATTCAGTTAATTCGGAAATAGGTTTTGAGTCTGGCCTGGGCGTTTTTCGAGCCAGGTCGGCAAGTATAGGGACTTCGCCCTTTCTAAAGAACCCTTTGCACAAAATTTAACCAGCTGTGGAGAACTTGCGGTTAAAAAAATAAAAAAGAAAGAAATTTATAGAATCTTTGTTTTTATGTTTATTCTTACTGAACCACATTTCTGTGGATAACCCGCTGTAGGCCTTATTTTACGTAGTGTACAGAGATTCAAAACCCTGTGGTAAGCTGGCCATGAGGGGCTTGGATAACCGGTGTAAGCCTGTGGATGAAAGGGCAGGTTATCCACAGCGGCGGTTATCTTCAGTTTTGGAGTGGGTTTATCAACCGACCTCAATGGCAGTTATTCACAGGGCTTAATTCACAGAAAACCGCCGCAATGGACCGCAGCAGCGTCCACAGGTAAGCCGCCATCAAGGGCAATCGTTTCAAAAACAGAGGGGAGGAACCGGGTTTGCGCTGGACTCGAGAGGCTTCGAGGACAAACCCGGTTTGAAAGGGGGGATTATTTACCGATGCAGAAGCTGGAAAAGATCCGCCCCAACAGGTCGTCGGAGCTGAAGGCGCCGGTAATTTCCCCAAGGGAATGTTGGGCCTGCCGAAGGTCTTCGGCCAACAACTCACCCGCCCCCGCCAAGGTCAGCTGCGCGCGACCGTGTTCCAGCGCCGCGCTGGCATGGCGCAACGCTTCAAGATGTCGCCGACGTGCGCTGAAGCTGCTTTCCGAAGTCTGCTCATAACCCATGCACGCCTTGAGGTGCTCGCGCAGCAATTCCAGGCCTTCACCCGCCGACTTCGCGCTCAGGCTGATAGTCACATGGCCGTCAGTGCTGACCTCGAGGACAATTGCTTCCCCCGTCAGGTCGGCCTTGTTACGAATCAGCGTGACTTTCGATGGGTCCGGGCGGACTTCAAGGAATTCCGGCCACAGTGCAAAGGGATCATCCGCTTCAGGCGCGGTGGCATCTACCACCAGCAACACCCGGTCAGCTTCACCAATGGCCTTGAGGGCGCGTTCAACGCCGATTTTTTCCACTTGGTCGTCGGTATCGCGCAAGCCTGCAGTGTCCACCACGTGCAGGGGCATGCCATCGATGTGGATATGTTCACGCAAGATATCCCGGGTGGTGCCGGCAATCTCGGTGACGATCGCAGCCTCGCGCCCGGCCAGGGCATTCAGTAGGCTGGATTTGCCGGCGTTCGGTCGTCCAGCGATCACCACGGTCATCCCGTCACGCAACAACGCGCCTTGGCCCGCTTCACGAAGCACTGTGGATAACTCATCGCGCACCTTGTCGAGCATGCTCAGCACATGGCCATCGGCGAGGAAGTCGATTTCTTCTTCCGGGAAATCGATCGCGGCCTCGACATAGATCCGCAGGCCGATCAATTGCTCGGTGAGGTTATGCACCCGTTGGGAAAACGCCCCCTGCAAGGATCGCAATGCGTTGCGGGCCGCTTGCGCGGAGCTCGCTTCAATCAAATCGGCAATCGCCTCGGCCTGGGCCAGGTCGAGTTTGTCGTTGAGAAAGGCCCGTTCACTGAATTCCCCCGGTCGCGCCAGGCGACAGCCCAGCTCGAGGCAACGCTTGAGCAGCATGTCCAGGACAACTGGGCCGCCGTGGCCCTGCAGTTCCAGTACATCTTCGCCGGTGAATGAGTTAGGCCCCGGGAAATACAAGGCCAGTCCTTCATCCAACACTTGCTGCTGCCCATCAAGGAACGGCCCGTAGTGAGCGAACCGCGGTTTGAGTTCACGGCCGCTGATAGCCTTGGCCGCGACACTGGCCAACGGCCCGGAAATGCGGACAATGCCGACACCGCCGCGACCTTGGGCGGTGGCGACGGCGGCAATGGTTTCACGCGGTGCGCTCATAAAGCGGTATCCAGACAAAAGTGACAGATAGCAAAACGCCCCACTAGGGGGCGTTTTGTGTGGTTATCCACAGAGCAAGTTACGCCTCGGCTTTTTTCGTTGCCGCTTCGATCTTACGCGTGATGTACCACTGCTGCGTAATGGACAACACGTTGTTCACAACCCAGTACAGCACAAGACCGGCCGGGAACCACAGGAAGAAGAAGGTGAAGATGATTGGCATCATTTTCATCACCTTCGCCTGCATCGGGTCCGGAGGTGTCGGGTTCAACTGCTGCTGGATGAACATGGTTGCGCCCATGATGATCGGCAGGATGAAGAACGGATCCTTGATCGACAGGTCGGTAATCCACAGCATGAACGGTGCCTGACGCATTTCCACGCTTTCCAGCAGAACCCAGTAGAGGGCGAGGAAAACCGGCATCTGTACGAGAATCGGCAAGCAACCACCCAGCGGGTTGATCTTCTCTTTCTTGTACAGCTCCATCATGGCCTGGGACATTTTCTGCCGGTCATCGCCATGCTGTTCTTTCAAGGCAGCCAGTTTCGGCGCCACTGCGCGCATGCGCGCCATCGACTTGTAGCTGGCGGCCGACAATGGGAAGAAGATCCCCTTGATCAGCATCGTCAGGAAGATAATCGACCAACCCCAGTTGCCGACAAGGCTGTGGATATGTTGCAGCAGCCAGAAGATAGGCTGGGCAATGAACCACAGGAAGCCGTAGTCGACAGTCAGTTCCAGGCCTGGGGACAACTCTTTCAGTACAGCCTGGCTCTTTGGACCGGCATACAGAATGGCGCTGGTTTCGACTTTCGCACCAGGCGCTGCCGTCAACGCGGGGCCGGTGTAACCGACGATGTAGTTGCCTTTGCTGTCCTTGCGGGTCTGGACGACGTTGCTTTCGCCTTTTTGCGGGATCCACGCGGTTACAAAGTAATGTTGCAACCAGGCAACCCAGCCACCTTGCACGGTTTCTTTCAGCTGGGCCTTGTCCATGTCTTTCATGGACACCTTTTTGTACGGCTCGGAACTTGTCCACAGGGCGGCGCCCAGGTAAGTCGCGGTACCGGTGGCGGTGCTGGAAGAAGGATCGTCGCTGGCATCACGCTTGAGCTGCGCGAACATTGCGCCCGACCAAGGTTGGCTGCTCTGGTTGTCGATCAGGTAAGACACCGTCACGTCATACAGGCCGCGCTTCAGGGTGAAACGCTTGATGTAATTGACGCCGTCCTTGCTGAATTTCAGGTCGACAACCAATTGGTCTTGACCGTCAGCCAGTTGATAAACCTTCTTCTCGGCGGAATAAACCGGACGACCGGCCGGGTTGGCGTCCGGACCGTTTGCGCCAATCAAGCCACTTTGGGCCAGATAAGTGCGCTCGTTGCCGTTGTCGAACAACTGGAACGGGATTTCCGGATGGTCCTGGCGACGTGGGTACAGCGGCAGCTTCAACTGGGCGACATCGCCACCTTGTGGATCGATCGCCAGGTCGAGCACATCTGTCTTGACTTGGATCAGATCCTTGCTTGCAGCCACGGGGGCTTCAGCTGGGGCGCTGGTATCGCTTGCCGCGCGCGGAACGTCGTCATTGCTGGCGGTATTATTGCCAGCTGCGGTGTCCGGCAGGCTCGGTGCGGTATTGCTGGCTGCAACATTCTGAGTCGGCAGGGCAGCCTGGCCATAGTCCTGGTTCCACTTAAGGACCATGACGTAGGACACGATTGCCAGGGCGACGATCAGGATCGTGCGTTTGATATCCATGATTACTCGGCCATCGAAGAAGAACGGGAGGTAGGGATAGGCGGAACCGGGTCATAACCGCCGGGATTCCACGGATGACAGCGACCTAAACGACGAAAGGTCAGCCAGCCACCGCGCAGGAGACCATGATTTTCTATGGCTTCGTACGCGTAGCAGGAACAACTGGGGTAGAAACGACAGTGACTGGCCATCAAAGGACTAATGGCGTAGCGATAAAACTGGATCGGAACGAGTGCCAGTTTACGCATCGGTACTGTCTACCCCTACAGTTTCGGTGTTGACTGCTGGTGCTGGCTTGTTACGGGCCAGGCGCTTCCAGAGCTTGCCGAAATGCTGAATCAATTCGGGGTTTTCTACGTCCCCCAAACCTTTGCGCGCGACGATAACAATGTCCCACCCCACCAGTGAATCCTGGTTCAGGCGAAACGATTCGCGCATCAGACGTTTGAGGCGATTGCGCTGAACGGAGAGTTTTACGCTCTTTTTCCCGATAACCAGCCCGAGCCGGGGGTGATCGAGATCGTTGCTGCGCGCAAGGAGCAGGAGATTTTTCCCCGGAACCTTGCCGGTAGGGGAGTCAAAGACTGCCTTGAAATGCCGGGGGGTAAGCAGACGCTTTTCCCGACTGAAGTCCTGACTCACCTCCAGTGCCGGATTATCAAACTGCCAGACGCGCACGACCTTTGGCGCGACGACGCGACAGGACGGCACGACCATTCTTGGTAGCCATGCGAGCACGGAAACCGTGGGTACGAGCGCGTTTGATAGTGCTTGGTTGGAAAGTACGTTTCATGTCGTGTTACCTGGTTCGTCCACAACGGGCCGGAATGGCCCCCGTTTTAAGAGACCGGGGATTCTAGAGAAAGCAAGCCTCTAGGTCAATTTCCAACCAGTGTTTCCTTTAAATAGATATCCAGCCGTGTTCGGCGGTTTCATCACACCGGGCTAGATATAGAAATAAAGAAGGGAATTATTTAAAGCTTTTCTGTAAAGCTTATAAAAGCAAGGGCGGCACCTATCTGTGGATAACCAAGCTCAGGCCTTGTAATCCGCTGTGTACAGAGAATGACAACTAGGCGGGAAAGCAGTGGCCAGGCTGTGCTGCGCTGTCGGATAAGCTGTGTGTGGAATGCCTGGTTATCCACAGGGAGGTTATCCACCGAGTTTCGCCCCCACTTGTGCAATGCCCTCAGGTGGGGTTATCCACAGAGCTTATCCACCGACCGTTGGTCGTCTTTCCCAGCGTTAACGCATTGATAAATCATGGCCGATGAGCAAGCTGCGTGTGGATAAGTGCACGCCTGCTCGCTACAATGGCCGCTTGTTTTTGCCTCACCGGCTTTCAACTTAGGGGATATCCGTGTCAGTGGAACTTTGGCAGCAGTGCGTGGAGCTTTTGCGCGATGAGCTGCCTGCCCAACAATTCAACACTTGGATCCGTCCACTACAGGTCGAAGCCGAAGGCGACGAGTTGCGTGTCTATGCACCGAACCGTTTCGTTCTCGACTGGGTCAACGAAAAGTACCTGGGCCGGGTCATGGAACTGCTCGACGAGCATGGCAATGGCATGGCGCCTGCGTTGTCCCTATTAATAGGCAGCAAGCGCAGCTCGGCACCCCGCGCCGCGCCCAATGCGCCGCTGGCGGCTGCCGCCGCTTCCCAAGCGCAGCAGGCAGCCCCGGCACCGGTCAACAACCACGCCGCCCCGACGCCTTCGCCCGCCCCGAGCAAACGCAGCGCACAAAAGGTTGCCGAAGTCAGTGAAGAGCCCTCCCGGGACAGCTTCGACCCGATGGCCGGCGCCAGCTCCCAACAGGCACCGGTGCGCGCGGAACAACGCACCGTCCAGGTCGAAGGCGCGCTCAAGCACACCAGCTACCTGAACCGGACCTTTACCTTTGAGAATTTTGTCGAAGGTAAATCCAACCAATTGGCTCGCGCGGCGGCCTGGCAGGTGGCGGACAACCCCAAGCATGGCTACAACCCGCTCTTTCTTTACGGCGGCGTCGGCTTGGGTAAGACCCACTTGATGCATGCCGTGGGCAACCATCTATTAAAGAAGAATCCGAATGCCAAGGTCGTGTACCTGCATTCCGAGCGTTTCGTAGCCGATATGGTCAAGGCGTTGCAACTGAACGCCATCAACGAATTCAAACGCTTCTACCGTTCGGTGGACGCCTTGCTGATCGACGACATTCAGTTCTTCGCCCGCAAGGAACGTTCCCAGGAAGAGTTTTTCCACACCTTCAACGCATTGCTTGAAGGTGGACAGCAGGTCATTCTCACCAGTGACCGCTACCCGAAAGAGATCGAAGGCCTGGAGGAACGCCTCAAGTCTCGATTCGGCTGGGGCTTGACGGTGGCCGTCGAGCCACCGGAACTGGAAACGCGGGTTGCGATCCTGATGAAGAAGGCCGACCAGGCCAAGGTCGAGCTGCCTCATGACGCTGCGTTTTTCATTGCCCAGCGTATCCGCTCCAACGTCCGTGAGCTCGAAGGTGCCCTCAAGCGGGTCATCGCGCACTCGCACTTCATGGGCCGCGATATCACCATCGAGTTGATTCGCGAATCC
Organism: Pseudomonas frederiksbergensis; assembly: GCF_000802155.2. Classification (GTDB taxonomy): domain Bacteria; phylum Pseudomonadota; class Gammaproteobacteria; order Pseudomonadales; family Pseudomonadaceae; genus Aquipseudomonas; species Aquipseudomonas frederiksbergensis_A. The sequence continues at coordinate 5,133 of NZ_JQGJ02000013.1, read as the reverse complement.
TTGAAGGACCTGTTGGCGCTCCAGGACAAATTGGTTTCTGTGGATAACATCCAGCGAACGGTTGCCGAATACTACAAAATCAAGATCTCCGACCTGCTGTCCAAACGCCGTTCGCGTTCGGTTGCTCGTCCGCGCCAGGTGGCCATGGCCCTGTCCAAGGAACTGACCAACCACAGCCTGCCGGAAATCGGCGATGTGTTTGGCGGACGCGACCACACCACCGTGTTGCACGCCTGCCGCAAGATCAACGAACTTAAGGAATCCGACGCGGACATCCGCGAGGACTACAAGAACCTGCTGCGTACACTGACCACTTGATGACCACCAGCGCAGCTTATTAAGGCAAGGGACTAGACCATGCATTTCACCATTCAACGCGAAGCCCTGTTGAAACCCCTGCAACTGGTCGCAGGCGTCGTCGAACGCCGCCAGACCTTGCCGGTACTTTCCAACGTGCTGCTGGTTGTCGAAGGCCAGCAACTGTCGCTGACCGGTACCGACCTGGAAGTCGAGCTGGTCGGTCGTGTGCAGCTTGAAGAACCGGCCGATCCGGGCTCCATCACTGTGCCGGCGCGCAAGCTGATGGACATCTGCAAGAGCCTGCCTAACGATGCGCTGATCGACATCAAGGTTGATGAGCAGAAGCTCGTGGTCAAGGCTGGACGCAGCCGCTTCACCCTGTCCACGTTGCCAGCCAACGACTTCCCGACTGTGGAAGAAGGCCCAGGCTCCCTGACCTGCAGCCTGGAGCAGAGCAAGCTGCGTCGCCTGATCGAACGCACCAGTTTCGCCATGGCCCAGCAGGACGTGCGCTATTACCTCAACGGCATGCTTCTGGAAGTGTCTGCCGGGGTCATCCGCGCTGTCGCCACTGACGGGCATCGCCTGGCCATGTGCTCGATGCAGGCCGATATCGGTCAGCCGGATCGCCACCAAGTGATCGTGCCGCGTAAAGGCATCCTGGAATTGGCCCGCCTGCTGACCGAACCGGACGGCAACGTCAGCATCGTGCTGGGCCAGCACCACATCCGCGCCACCACCGGTGAATTCACCTTCACGTCGAAACTGGTGGACGGCAAGTTCCCTGACTACGAGCGCGTGTTGCCAAAAGGTGGCGACAAGCTGGTACTGGGCGATCGCCAGGCGTTGCGCGAAGCCTTCAGCCGTACCGCAATCCTGTCCAACGAAAAGTACCGCGGCATCCGTCTGCAACTGGCCAACGGTCAGCTGAAAATTCAGGCGAACAACCCGGAGCAGGAAGAAGCCGAAGAAGAAGTAGGCGTCGAGTACAACGGTGGCTCCCTGGAAATCGGCTTCAACGTCAGCTATCTGCTCGACGTGCTGGGCGTGATGACCACCGAGCAAGTGCGTCTGATCCTGTCCGACTCCAACAGCAGTGCCCTGGTGCAAGAGTCCGACAACGACGATTCGGCTTACGTTGTCATGCCGATGCGTCTGTAACCAGAACCAGCTAGATGTCCTTAAGTCGCGTCTCGGTCACCGCGGTGCGCAATCTGCACCCGGTGACCTTCTCCCCCTCCCCCCGCATCAATATCCTTTACGGCGCCAACGGCAGTGGCAAAACCAGCGTCCTGGAAGCTGTGCACCTGCTTGGGCTTGCGCGTTCGTTTCGCAGCACCCGCCTCTTACCGGTCATCCAGTACGACCAATTGGCGTGCACAGTGTTCGGGCAGGTGGAATTGGCGGAAGGCGGACATAGCGCCCTGGGAATTTCGCGGGACCGGCAAGGCGAGTTCCAGATTCGCATCGATGGGCAGAACGCCCGAAGTGCTGCGCAGTTGGCCGAGATCCTGCCGTTGCAGTTGATCAACCCGGACAGCTTCCGCCTGTTGGAGGGCGCACCGAAGATTCGCCGGCAATTCCTCGACTGGGGCGTGTTCCACGTGGAACCGCGTTTCATGACGACTTGGCAACGCCTGCAGAAGGCGCTGCGCCAGCGAAACTCTTGGCTGCGACATGGTACACTTGACGCCGTTTCACAAGCGGTTTGGGACAGGGAACTGTGCCAGGCCAGCGCTGAAATCGATGAATACCGCCGCGCTTACATCAAAGCCTTGAAACCGGTCTTCGAGCAGACCTTGAGCGAACTGGTTGAGCTTGAGGGCCTGACACTCAGCTATTACCGAGGCTGGGACAAGGACCGGGAATTGAGTGCCGTGCTGGCTGGGTCGCTTCAGCGAGACCAGCAGATGGGCCATACCCAGGCTGGACCACAACGCGCTGACTTGCGTCTCAGATTGGGCGCACACAATGCCGCGGACATTTTGTCCCGGGGGCAGCAAAAGCTAGTGGTGTGTGCCTTGCGTATTGCCCAGGGGCATCTGGTCAGCCAGGCCCGTCGCGGTCAGTGTATTTATCTGGTGGATGACTTGCCGTCCGAGCTGGACGAAGCCCACCGCCGAGCGTTATGCCGCTTGCTGGAAGACTTACGCTGCCAGGTGTTCATTACCTGTGTAGACCACGAATTATTGAGGGAAGGCTGGCAGACGGAAACGCCAGTCGCTCTGTTCCACGTGGAACAGGGCCGTATCACCCAGACCCACGACCATCGGGAGTGAAGGCATTGAGCGAAGAAAATACGTACGACTCAACGAGCATTAAAGTGCTTAAAGGCCTGGATGCCGTACGCAAACGTCCCGGTATGTACATTGGTGACACCGACGATGGTAGCGGCCTGCATCACATGGTGTTCGAGGTGGTCGACAACTCCATCGACGAAGCCCTCGCCGGTTATTGCGACGATATCAGCATCATCATTCACCCGGACGAATCCATCACCGTTCGCGACAACGGTCGTGGCATCCCGGTAGACGTGCATAAAGAGGAAGGTGTTTCCGCCGCCGAGGTCATCATGACCGTCCTCCACGCTGGCGGTAAGTTCGACGACAACTCCTACAAGGTCTCCGGCGGTCTGCACGGCGTAGGTGTATCGGTGGTAAACGCGCTGTCCGAAGAGCTGGTACTGACCGTTCGCCGCAGCGGCAAGATCTGGGAACAGACCTATGTCCATGGCGTGCCTCAGGCACCGATGGCGATCGTTGGCGACAGCGAGACCACTGGCACCCAGATCCATTTCAAGGCTTCGAGCGAAACCTTCAAGAATATCCACTTCAGCTGGGACATCCTGGCCAAGCGGATTCGTGAACTGTCCTTCCTGAACTCCGGCGTTGGCATCGTCCTCAAGGACGAGCGCAGCGGCAAGGAAGAGCTGTTCAAGTACGAAGGTGGCCTGCGTGCGTTCGTTGAGTACCTGAACACCAACAAGACTGCGGTCAACCAGGTGTTCCACTTTAACGTTCAGCGTGATGACGGTATCGGCGTGGAAATCGCCCTGCAGTGGAACGACAGCTTCAACGAGAACCTGTTGTGCTTCACAAACAACATTCCACAGCGCGATGGCGGTACTCACCTGGTGGGTTTCCGTTCCGCGCTGACTCGTAACCTGAACAACTACATCGAACAGGAAGGCCTGGCGAAGAAGCATAAAGTCGCCACCACCGGTGACGATGCCCGTGAAGGCTTGACCGCGATCATTTCGGTAAAGGTCCCGGATCCGAAGTTCAGTTCCCAGACCAAGGACAAGCTGGTGTCTTCCGAAGTGAAGACCGCCGTGGAACAGGAAATGGGCAAGTATTTCTCCGATTTCCTGTTGGAGAACCCGAACGAAGCCAAGCTGGTCGTCGGCAAGATGATCGACGCCGCCCGTGCCCGTGAAGCGGCGCGAAAGGCTCGTGAGATGACTCGCCGCAAAGGCGCGCTGGATATTGCCGGCTTGCCGGGCAAACTGGCTGACTGCCAGGAAAAAGACCCTGCCCTGTCCGAGCTGTACCTTGTGGAAGGTGACTCTGCTGGCGGTTCCGCCAAGCAGGGCCGCAACCGTCGTACCCAGGCGATCCTGCCGCTCAAGGGCAAGATCCTCAACGTTGAGAAAGCGCGCTTCGACAAAATGATTTCTTCCCAGGAAGTCGGCACGCTGATCACCGCGCTGGGCTGTGGCATTGGCCGCGAAGAGTACAACATCGACAAGCTGCGTTATCACAACATCATCATCATGACCGATGCTGACGTCGACGGTTCGCACATCCGTACCCTGCTGCTGACGTTCTTCTTCCGCCAGTTGCCGGAGCTGATCGAGCGCGGCTACATCTACATCGCCCAGCCGCCGCTGTACAAGGTCAAGAAAGGCAAGCAAGAGCAATACATCAAAGACGACGATGCCATGGAAGAGTACATGACGCAGTCGGCGCTGGAAGATGCGAGCCTGCACTTGAACGAGGATGCGCCGGGCATTTCCGGCGAAGCCCTTGAGCGCCTGGTCAACGACTTCCGCCTGGTGATGAAGACCCTCAAGCGCCTGTCGCGCCTGTACCCACAGGAACTGACTGAGCACTTCATCTACTTGCCAGCCGTCAGCCTGGAGCAGCTGTCCGACCATGCTGCGATGCAGGATTGGCTGGCCCAGTACGAAGTCCGCCTGCGCACCGTGGAAAAATCCGGCCTGGTCTACAAGGCCAGCCTGCGCGAAGACCGTGAACGCAACGTCTGGCTGCCAGAGGTCGAGCTGATCTCCCACGGGCTGTCGAACTACGTCACCTTCAACCGCGACTTCTTCAGCAGCAACGACTACAAGACCGTGGTCTCCCTCGGTGCTCAGCTGAGCACGTTGCTGGATGAAGGTGCGTACATTCAACGCGGTGAGCGCAAAAAGTCCGTGACGGAGTTCAAGGAAGCCCTTGAATGGCTGATGGCTGAAAGCACCAAGCGCCACACCATCCAGCGATACAAAGGGCTGGGTGAGATGAACCCGGATCAGCTGTGGGAAACCACCATGGACCCGGGCTCGCGCCGTATGCTGAAAGTCACCATCGAAGACGCCATTGGCGCGGACCAGATCTTCAACACCCTGATGGGTGATGCGGTCGAGCCCCGTCGTGACTTCATCGAGAGCAATGCGTTGGCGGTGTCCAACCTGGATTTCTGATCCGACTGCCCTGCCCCAACGAAAAAGGCCAACGCTTATGCGTTGGCCTTTTTTTGTGCTATGTCTCGTCCTGAATAAGGTTTACACCTCCTGACCTATCCTCAGGAGGAACCAATGGATTCAGGAAGAAA
>NZ_JQGJ02000012.1 GCF_000802155.2 Pseudomonas frederiksbergensis | reverse complement strand
GGATCTTGTCGTAGATTTCGGAACGATGCACATCGACGTGTCGTGGTGCTTCCACGCCGAAACGCACGGTGCTGCCGCTGACCGACAGCACGCGGACGGTAATGTCATCACCAATGGATATCAACTCACCTACAGCGCGGCTTAGTACGAGCATGGTTCTTGTCCTTAAGAATGTCTGGACCTCGACCATGCCCGGCCAGTTTTCCGGGCACAAGACACTGGCGCTAATTCAGTAATCCCCTACACCCAGGGAACCCGGTAGCTGAAGGAAATGTCCTGCAAAAAACCGTTTATCGCCCCCAAATCACGGCCCGGAAAATCGTGGGCCAAACAGAATCACCCCTGCCCCCAACACACAGAGCGCCACGCCGATCCAGTCGGAAGCAAGCGGCCGCGCGCGCTCGATGACGGCCAGCCAGCCGATGGACGCGACGATATAAATACCCCCATAGGCCGCATAGGCGCGGCCAGCGTACGTGGCTTCGATGCGGGTCAACAAAAGGGCGAACAGTGTGAGGCTAAGCAGCGCCGGTGCAATCCACCAAGCGCTCTTGCCTTGGCGCAACCACATCCAGAAGGCATAGCAACCGGCGATCTCGAAGAGCGCGGCGAGAAAAAACCACAGATAGTTGAGCATTAAGCGGTCCATCAGGAAGGCACGAAGGCACCATCCTGATAGATGCCGGGAAGGCAGGTCAACTCAGGGTTTGTCGAGCCTTGGCGCGCATTTTGTCAGCCATGGAGGTCATTTCATCGTAGAGCAGCTGTGGATTCTTCTGCTTCATGGCCCAGGCCGCACGCCCCTGTTCGTGGGGCAGGATCATGAACTGACCTTCGGCAACGTGCTGGTAGATGTAATCGGCAATGTCCGCGGCAGTGATGGGCGAGCTTTCCAGCAATTTGCCCACCTGGGCCTTCATGGCCGGAGTCGGCCCACGGAACGAGTCCAGCAAATTGGTCTGGAAAAATGATGGGCAGACCACGTGCACACCGATTTCCTGCTGCGCCAGTTCGATCAACAGGCTTTCCGACAACGCCACCACACCGGCCTTGGCCACGTTGTAGTTGCTCATGGCAGGGCCTTGCATCAGGGCGGCCATGGAGGCGATGTTGATAATTTTTCCGCGACTTTTTTCCAGCAGCGGCAGGAACGCCTTGCAGCCCTTGACCACGCCCATCAAGTTGATCGCTATCTGCCAGTCCCAATCTTCAAGCGACAGTTCGCTGAAGAATCCACCGGAAGCCACTCCGGCGTTATTGACGATGATGTCAATGCCGCCGAACTTTTCCTCGCAGGCTTGGGCAAACGCGGTGAGCTGGCTGTAGTCGCGCACATCGCAGCGTTGGACAAAGCCGTCGCCGCCCGCTTCGCGAACCAGCCGGAGGGTTTCCAGAAGGCCTGGCTCACTGACATCGGATAAGGCCAGGCGCCAGCCTTCGCGCGCCCAGCGCAGGGCGATTTCGCGTCCCAGGCCAGAGCCGGCGCCGGTGATCATCATGCGATTTTGCATAGGGAAACAGCCTTGTTGTTCCGGGAGAGATAGGCCGAGTGTAGCGAAGGACCCGGTCCGACCCACGTTCCATCAGAGTGCTGAATGGCGGGGGCAAACCGCAGGAGGGTTTGTGTCGCGTGTGCATAAGTGACGGACTTTGAGCGACGCTTTACGGCAATAACAAAAAACTTTGAATTTTTTACAGGACGTTACGGTCGGATTTGATAAGCCGCCCGGATTTAACGCATGCGCGCTGGCAGTTGAAAGTTACATCACTGACGAACTGACCAATAAGGAAATCAACAATGGGCACTATTCTTATCATCATCCTGATCCTCCTGCTGATCGGTGGCCTGCCGGTCTTCCCGCACTCCAGAAGTTGGGGTTACGGGCCGTCCGGTATCATCGGCGTAGTCTTGGTGGTGCTGTTGATCTTGCTGTTACTCGGCAAGATATAAATACCAAGTGCAAAAAAAAAGAGGCCCTCGTGGCCTCTTTTTTATTGTCCGCCGTTCTCAGTCCGGCTGGCCGTCAATAACCCCGGCCGTGTTATCCAGCAGACTCTTGGTCGCGGTTTGCAGGAACGACTCGAGCTTGAGCTTCATCTCAGCGGTTTCAGGTGCATCCTGGATGATCTCTGCATGCGGGTTGGCACCCAGTTGGTAGCGGAACAGCTTCGGTGCCATCGACTTTTCCTCCGGCAACATCAGGACCTTATCGTCGTGGATCAGGGCAGTGGTCTGGTCGCTACCCGACGGTTTGATTACGCCAAAGCCGGTATCGCCCGGCGGCAGGTTCAACAAGTCGCGGCCCCAGCACTGGTTGCGCACTTCCCCGCCGAGCCGGCCCATGATGGTCGGAACGATATCGACCTGGGTGCCTACGGTGTGATTGAGCTGGCCGAACTTCTCCTGGACGCCCGGCCCGATCAGCAGCATCGGCACGTTGAAGCGGCCCAGGTCCATTTCGCTGATCTGGCGTTCGTTGCCGAAGCCATGGTCGCCGACCACGACGAACAGGGTTTCCTTGAAATACGGCTCCTTGCGCGCCTTCTCGAAGAACTGGCCCAGCGCCCAATCGGAGTAACGCATGGCAGTGAGGTGTTCGTTCAGGCGGCCACGGTCTGTGACCGGCTCGACCGGCAGCGGCGTTGGCAATGCGTACGGCGTGTGGTTGGACAGCGTCTGCAGCAACGCGTAGAACGGCTTGCCGTTTTCCCGGGCCTTGAGTTCGATCAGGCCACGGTCGAACATGTCCTGGTCGGACACCCCCCAGGTCGGGTCCGAGAACACCGGATTCACGAAATCGTTACGCCCGATGAACGTGGTCATGCCTTGGCTGCTGAAGAAACCGGACTGGTTATCCCAGGCAAAATCGCCGTTATAGACATACACATCGTCGTATTGGCGGGCGCTGAGCAACTGTGGCAGACCCGACAGTTTGTGGCTGCCTTCCGGCGTCTGCATCAGGTATTCGAAGCCTGGCAGGTTCGGGAAGCAGGCCATGGTAGCGAACATGCCTTGATGGGTGTGGGTGCCGTTGGAGAAGAAACGGTCGAACAGCAAGCCTTCCTTGGACAGTGTGTCCAGGTAAGGCGTGATGTTGCCCGGCGCGCCCAGGGCGCCGACAGAGTGACCGGCCATGCTCTCCATGAGAATCACGACGACGTTCTTGATCGGCAGCGTCTTGTCGGCCGGCGGGGTGTAGTCGCGGCGCACAGCGGCCGTCTCGGTGTCGACGAGTTTATCGTCCGGCAGCAACAGCATGTTCCGCACGGTCTGCTGGGCCAATGGCTGCTCGAGGGTAGCTTTCCAGATATTGTCTCGGTCTTCGGACATTCGGCTCTTGGCCGCCGCCACCAGGGACAACGTTCCATTGAGGCCCAACTGGTTGGCGAAATTCGAGTCGGTGGTATAGACATCGCCCCAACGCAGTGGAGGGCCTTGGCGCAGGGTACCGCGAGCTGCGGCCACGGCTACCAGCAAGCAGACCATGAATACCACGACACGGCCGTACCACGGCGCGATCTGCCGTGTGCCGATGCTGCCACCGCTGAAAGGTCCACGCGGACGCGTGGCGCGGTCGGCACCCTTGAAGGCCAAGCTCAGGATGATAGTGCCGCCGGCCCAGGCCAGCAGATAGCGCACCACGGGAAACCCGTACCAGAGCATGCTCATTACGGTTTTCGGGTCTTCCTTCACATACTGGAAGACCAGGCCATTGAGGCGCTGGTGGAACTCGCGATAGAAGTCCATCTCCATCAAGCCCAGGAACAGGGCGATGCTGGAGGTAACGGTCAACCAGAAACGAAAGAATCCGCGTGCGGCCATGGCCCGCGCGTTGAACAACGCCAGCAGCAGCGGAATGCACAGATAAACGACCAGGCGCAGGTCGAAGCGCAAGCCATTGGCGAAGGCTTCGACGAAGGTGGAAGCCGGCGTATCGAGGATCATCTCGCGGTTGTAGACCAGCAACGCAACACGCAGCAGGCTTAGCATGGCCATCATGACCAAGGCACAGAGCAACGTATAGGCGAGGTGCGATTTGACGGTCGGTTGCAGCAGGCGATGTGTGGTGCGCTGCTGGCTCAGGGCGTCCTGGATTGCCATGTCGTTTGGGGACCTATTGGAATTAGAAGAACAAAAGAACAACGGCGCGCCCTACTTCAGGCCAATGTGGCGCCGGGGCTTTCGCAAAGGCGCGAAACTTGAACGAGCGGCCATGGCGTAGCCATTAACTAACCGCCGAACTCGAAGCGCGTGGGATTGTCCGCAAGGTCCGGTGAAAATTTCGTTCAAAGAGTATTTGGCAATACAAAAGCGCCCACTCACCCGAGTCGAGCGCCTGTTGTGGCGAGGGGACAAATCCCCTCGCCACAACAGCATCTCGCGATAACTTCCAGGATTTCAGTCGTTGCTCGGCTTATTGATCGCCTGCAGCACATATTGCGGCATGGCGAACGCACCGATATGAATCTCGGGGTTGTAGTAGCGCGTCACGATACCGCTGCCGATAAAGCGCTCGCGCAGGGTTTCACGGGAAAGCTTGCGGTATGAGGCATCTGTCGCCCCCCAGGCAAAGGTCATGGCGCCGCCGATGTAGGTCGGCACGGCAGCCTGGTAGAAATGCCAATCGGCGAACAGGCCATGCAAGCGCCCGGCGGTGGTCTGGACTTCGCTCAGTTGCATGAACGGCGTACCGTTCTGGGTTACCAGGATCCCGCCTTCGTTCAGGCAGCGGTGGCAAGCCTGGTAGAAGTTCTCCGAGAAAAGTACTTCGCCCGGCCCGATCGGGTCGGTGGAATCGGAGATGATGACGTCGAATTTTTCCTGGGTCGTGGCCACGAAACGCATGCCATCGTCGATCACCAGGTTCAAGCGCGGATCGTCATAGGCGCCCTTGGAGTGGTTGGGCAGGAATTCCTTGCACATGTCCACCACCGTGCCGTCGATCTCCACCATGGTGATGTGCTCGATGCCCACATGCTTGGTCACTTCGCGCAGCATGCCGCCGTCGCCCCCACCGATGATCAGCACGCGCTTGACCGCACCATGGGCCAGGATCGGCACGTGGGTCAGCATCTCGTGGTAGATGTATTCGTCGGCTTCGGTGGTCTGGATCACGCCGTCCAGGGCCATGACCCGACCCATCCGCGGGTTTTCGAAGATCACTAGGTGCTGGTGCTCGGTGCGCACTTCGTGCAGCAACTTGTCCATGCGAAAACGTTGGCCGTAGCCTTCGTAGAGGGTTTCCAGGTAATCGCCGGTCGGGGTGGTCGTCATGGTCAGGTGCTCCGATAAATAGGCGGTTGCCTAATGAGGCTCGCAAAGGCGCGCATTCTACGACGCTGGGGATGACAGGTCGAACCTTCAACACACTGACGCCACAACGCAGCCTCTGTGGCGAGGGAGCCTGCCCCCTAGCCACAAACAATCCGCAGTTCGGCGTCAGTGAAACTTCTGCCCGAGCCCAGCCGGCACGCCTTCGATGGTGGTCTCTTCCCACGGCCCGTTCGGGCTCACGGAGCGACTCCAGCCGTTGTTCCAACGGTAATACGTACGCTGGCGGTAAAACGTATTGGGCTGTTTATCGAGCACATAGACCCCGAGCTTGGCATCCCAGTGGCTATTGCCACCCGGTGGCGGGGCAAAACTGGCGGAGGTGCGCGGCAGCGGCTTGGCCGGTTTGTTCGGCGTCACTGGTTTGCCGGGCGCGGTCGACGGAGCCGGTTTGTTGGTCGGCGTCGAGGGCTGTATGGGTGGCAGCGGCGCCGAAGGCTCGGGCGGGCGCTGGACCGCACAAGCGCTCAGCCCCAGGACGAGCGTGAGCAGGGTGAGACGAGCGATGGCGGTCATGGTGCGAGTTCCTGTCATTGGTCCGGACTGTCGATGGTCAATTGCTGCGGCGCGGTGGTGCTGCTCGCCAAGGGTTGGCTGCGACCGATCCACTCGCCGGCGGTCGGTTGACCGGCTCGGGATATGCGCGCCACCAGTTGGACTTCGGGGAAGTTCGACAGTTTCAGCTGCGGCATCATTGCGTCAGCGTCCCCCAGCTCGACGCTGGCCGGCAGGTCGGCGACAGTCAGGCGCTTGGCCGCCAGCGGTGCCGGCGGACCGGAAACGGCGCGGGCGAAAATGAACACGCTGTCGCCCGGCTGCACCTTGGCTTTCAGGGCCGGAGCCAGGTCGACGCGAACCTTGAGCAAGGCCACGGCCTTGGCCGGCGGCGCCTGGGCGACCTTGCCACCACCGGCCTGGAGTTTCTCGGTGGCACGGGTAATCCCGCCCTGCAACGCTTCACGGGATCGATCGCCTTCGGGCAACTGCGCCAGCAAGCGTCCCCAATAATCGATCGCCTCCTGATAACGCTCGCCTTCAAACGCGGCGATGCCCAGCAGGCCAAGGCTGGTCACTTCCTTGGGATCGAGCTTCAGCGCTTCGTCGGTCAAGGCCTGGACCTTATCCGACCATTTCTTGCCGTCGGCAAAGTACTGCGCCTGGGCCCATTGGCCCAACAGCTCCGGCTGGCGACCCGCGACCGCCACGGTGCGCTCGAAAATCCTCGCCGCGTCCGCGGGCCGATCCTGGGCCATGTAGGTCCGGCCAAGGAAATACAAACCCTCGGCGGAATCCGGTTGCGCGGCCACAGCGCGCTCCAGGCGCAAGGTCATTTCTTCCATCGACTGCGGCGCCTGGGCGAATTCGCGAGTCAGCTCGACTTTGTCGCTGGCGCCGAAATGCAGGTACAACGCCAGGCCCAACACCGGCACCAGCACGGCGGCAAGCAAGGGCAAAAGCTTGCCCAGCCGGGACTCACGCGGCGCATCGGCGCCCTCGGTATCGGCCAGCAACTCACGGGCGGCCTCGGCGCGACCGGTGTCCAGTTGGGCCGCGTTAAGTACGCCCTCCTCCCGCTCGGCCTGCAGTTCGGCGACCCGCTCCTGGTACAGCGCCACGTTCAGCGCGGTGCGGTCTTCCTCCAACTGGGCGCGACGGCCACGCAACACGGGGATCAACAGGAAACTCAGGGCAACCAGGAGAAGCAGACCTGCGGCGAGCCAGAAATCAATCATGCTTGGTTTTATCCAACAGTTGGTCGAGGCGCTGGCGCTCTTCGACAGAAAGCGTATCCGGGGCAGCGCTGCGCTGGACCCGGCGGCGACGCACGATCACCGCAATAACGACGAAACCACCGAGCAACAGCCCGGCGGGGCCGAACCAGAGCAGCGCGGTCTTGGACGTCAGGGCCGGGTTGTACCGAACGAACTCACCGTAGCGATCCACCATGAAATCGATGATCTGCTGGTTGTCCTTGCCCTCGCCGAGCATGCGGAAGATTTCCTTGCGCAGGTCGGCGGCAATCGGCGCGTTGGAATCGGCGATGTCCTGGTTCTGGCACTTGGGGCAGCGCAGTTCCTTGGTCAGTTCGCGAAACCGCTCGCGCTCGGCGTCGTTGGCGAATTCATAGGTATCGATGGCGGCATGGGCCACGCCCGCCAGGCTCAAGCCGAGGACGGCAGCGGCTAACCAGCGCTTCATGGCTTGGCCTCGTCCACCAGCGCCTGGTACTTGGCCGCCAGTTTCTCGCGCCAGACCTGTTCGTCGATCACACCGACGAACTTGTCGCGGATGATGCCCTTGGCGTCGATGAAGAAGGTTTCCGGCGCACCGTAGACACCGAGGTTGAGGCCGAGGGTGCCTTCTTCGTCGCGGATATCCAGTTGGTACGGGTTGTGGAACTCAGCCAGCCACTTCAAGGCGTCGGCATTGACGTCCTTGTAGTTGACGCCGTAGATCACCACGCCGTTCTGGGCCAGCTTGTTCAACACCGGATGCTCGACCCGGCAAGAGATGCACCAGGTGCCCCACACGTTGACCAGTGCAGGCTTGCCCAGCAGGTCGGCTCGGGTCAGCGTCCTGTCACCCTGCACCGAGGGCAGGGAAAACTCCGGGAACGGCTTGCCGATCATTGCCGAGGGCAATTCCGACGGGTTCAGGAACAGCCCCCGATAGAGGAAAACCGCAACGATCAGGAACAGCGCCAGCGGCAATACCATCAACCAACGTTTCATGCAGGGGCTCCTGTCACACCCAGGGCTTCACGCACCCGGGTCTTTACTTTGACGCGATAACGCCGATCCAGCGCCGCCAGTACACCGCCCAGGCCGGTGAGCAAGCCACCAAACCAGATCCAGCGCACGAACGGCTTGACGTGGACACGCACCGCCCAGGCGCCATCGCCCAGGGATTCGCCTAGCGCCACATAGAGATCGCGGGTGAAACCGGCATCGATCCCGGCTTCGGTCATGACTGAGTTCTGCACGGTGTAGAGGCGTTTTTCCGGGTGCAGCACGGTAATTTCCTTGCCGTTGCGAAGGACCCGCACAGTGCCCTTGTCAGACGTGAAGTTGGGGCCCTCGAAGTGCTTGGCGCCCTCGAAGACGAACTGGTAACCGCCCAGGTCCATCGACTCACCGGGCGACAAGCGGAGGTCACGCTCGGCGCTGTTCTGGCTGGACAGGACCACGCCAAGGGCGCAGACAGCGATGCCAAGGTGGGCAAGCTGCATGCCCCAATAGCTGCGCGTCAGTGTCGGCAAGCCTTTGATCAAACCCTTATGGCGCGTCTTGTCGAAGATGTCCCGGACACCGGCCAGCAGCACCCAGGCCGCCAGCACGAAGGTGGCCAGTACCGCCCAGTTGAAATCGCCATAGGCGATACCGGCGACGATGGCCAGGGCCGCCGTGCCCAACAGCACCGGCGTCAGCATGCCCAGCAGCCATTTGACCGGGGTGTCTTTCCAGCGCACCAGCACACCGACCGCCATCACCACCATCAGGATCGCCATCAGCGGAATGAACAGCGCGTTGAAATACGGCGGGCCGACCGACAGCTTGGCGCCGGACAACGCGTCGAGCACCAGCGGGTACAACGTGCCAAGCAGGATCATCGACGCGGCTACCACCAGCACCAGGTTGTTGCCCAGCAGCAGGGTTTCCCGTGACCAGAGGTTGAAGCCGACCTGGCTCTTCACCACGGGTGCCCGCAGGGCGAACAGCGTCAGCGAACCACCGACCACGAACATCAGGAACATCAGGATGAACACGCCACGCTCGGGGTCCGAGGCGAAGGCATGCACCGAGGTCAGCACGCCGGAACGCACCAGGAATGTCCCCAGCAGACTCAAGGAAAACGCGGCGATGGCCAGCAGTACGGTCCAGCTCTTGAACACGCCGCGTTTTTCCGTGACGGCCAGCGAGTGGATCAGCGCCGTGCCGACGAGCCATGGCATGAAGGAAGCGTTTTCCACCGGGTCCCAGAACCACCAGCCGCCCCAGCCGAGTTCGTAATAGGCCCACCATGAGCCAAGGGTGATGCCGATGCCCAGGAACGCCCAGGCAACGATGGTCCATGGACGCGACCAGCGCGCCCAAGCGGCATCCAGGCGTCCACCGAGCAACGCAGCGATGGCGAACGCGAACGCCACGGAAAAACCGACGTAGCCCATGTAGAGCATCGGCGGATGGACGATCAGGCCGATGTCCTGGAGCAATGGGTTCAAGTCGCGCCCGTCGGTCGGTACTTGGGGCAGGATGCGCTCGAAAGGGTTGGACGTGACGATCAGGAACAGCAGGAAACCGGTGCTGATCATGCCCATCACCGCCAGCACGCGGGCGAGCATCACCTGTGGCAATTGCCGGGAAAACACCGACACCGCAAAAGTCCAGCCCGCGAGGATCAAGGCCCAGAGCAGTAACGAACCTTCGTGGGCGCCCCACACCGCGCTGAACTTGTAGTACCACGGCAAGGCGCTGTTGGAGTTGCTGGCAACGTACTCCACGGAAAAGTCGTCGACCATGAACGCATAGGTCAAGCAGCCGAAAGCGAAGAGCATGAACGCGAACTGTCCCCAGGCCGCTGGCTGGGCGAGACTCATCCACAAACGGTCGCCACGCCAGGCGCCGAGCAATGGCACCACCGCCTGCACGATGGAAAAACACAGGGCCAGGATCATCGCCAGATGGCCCAGCTCGGGAATGAAGATACCGGTGGTCATCGATCAGCCCTCCTTCACGGGAGCGGGCGCCGACTGGCCGCTGTCCTTCAAGGCCTTGGTCACTTCCGGCGGCATGTATTTCTCGTCGTGCTTGGCCAGCACTTCATCGGCCACCACTACACCGTCGGCGTTGAGCTTGCCCAAGGCGACGATGCCCTGCCCTTCGCGAAACAGGTCCGGGAGGATGCCGCGATAGGTGATGGTCACGGTCTTGTTGAAGTCGGTGACGTTGAACTTCACGTCCAGCGAGTCGCCGGAACGCACCAGCGAGCCCTGCTCCACCATGCCGCCGGCACGGATACGGGTGTCCTTGGGCGCTTCGCCATTGGCGATCTGGGTCGGGGTATAGAACAGGTTGATGTTCTGCTGCAGGGCACTGAGGGCCAGGCCGACCGCAGCGCCGACGCCGACCAGGATCGCCAGGATGATGACAAGACGTTTTTTGCGCAGCGGATTCACTGACCGTTCTCCCGGCGCAGACGACGCGCCTCTTGTTGCAGATACCGCTTGCGGGCCAGGATCGGCGCCGCCACGTTGAGAGCCAGCACTGCCAGGCAGATGCCGTAGGCTGACCAGACATACAGGCCGTGATGACCCATGGCGAGGAAATCGCCGAATGAAGCGAAACTCATCGAGCGGCCTCCAGGCTGTTCTGTACTTCGGCCTTCACCCAACTGGCCCGGGACTCGCGCTTGAGCACTTCCAGGCGCATGCGCAGCAGCAGCACCGCGCCAAAGAAGCAGTAGAAACCCAGCGCGGCCAGCAACAGCGGCAGCCACATCTCGACGGGCATCGCCGGCTTTTCGGTGAGGGTGAAGGTCGCGCCCTGGTGCAGGGTGTTCCACCATTCCACCGAGTATTTGATGATCGGAATGTTGATCACCCCGACAATCGCCAGCACCGCGCAAGCCTTGGCGGCGCTGTCACGATTGCTGATGGCGTTGCCCAGCGCAATAAGACCGAAGTACAGGAACAGCAGGATCAGCATCGACGTCAGTCGCGCATCCCATACCCACCATGAGCCCCACGTCGGCTTGCCCCAGATCGCCCCGGTGACCAGCGCCACGGCGGTCATCCAGGCGCCGATGGGGGCCGCGCACTGCAGGGCGACATCGGCCAGTTTCATCTTCCACACCAGCCCGACCACGCCGCAAACCGCCAGCATCACGTAGATCGACTGGGCCAGCATCGCCGTCGGGACGTGGATATAGATGATGCGGAAGCTGTTGCCCTGTTGGTAGTCCGGTGGCGCGAAGGCCAGGCCCCAGGCCAGGCCGATACCGATCAGCAACAGGGCAGCAATGCTCAACCAGGGCAACATTCTGCCGCTGATGCCGTAGAACCACTTGGGTGAGCCGAGCTTGTGAAACCAGGTCCAGTTCATTGCAGTTTCCATCACGGTTGCGGTTCGTTTTCACGAACCGCCGGGGCGGCCTTTACTTCCTGGGAAGTGGTCAATTCTTGACCAGACCTCATTATTATTCGCCGACGCTGATCTTCAGGCCAGCGGCTATTGCAAAGGGTGTCAGGGTTATCGCCAGGGCGGTCAGGCTCCCAAGCCACAGCAGATAACCGGTTGCCGGCATACCTTGCAACGCCGCCTGCAAGGCGCCACTGCCAAGAATCAACACCGGTATGTAAAGCGGCAGGATCAGCAGGGCCAGCAACAAGCCTCCGCGCTTGAGCCCCACCGTCAGCGCCGCGCCCACCGCGCCGAGCAAGCTCAGCACCGGCGTGCCCAACAACAGCGACAACAGCAGCACCGGCATGCAAGCGGCAGGCAGGCCCAGCATCATCGCCAGCAACGGTGAAAGCAGCACCAGCGCCAGGCCGGAAAAAACCCAGTGTGCCAGTACCTTGGCCAAAACCAGAAGGGCTAGGGGGTGCGACGAAAGGACCCACTGTTCCAGGGAACCGTCCTCGAAATCACTGCGGAAAAGCCCGTCCAGCGAGAGCAGGACCGATAAAAGCGCCGCCACCCAGACCAGCCCAGGCGACAAGGTTTGCAACAATTGAGTCTCGGGACCGACCGCCAGCGGGAACAAGGCGATGACGATTGCAAAGAATACCAGCGGGTTGGCCAGTTCGGCCGGACGACGGAACAACAGGCGCGCTTCACGGGCGAGCAACAGGCCAAAGACACTCATACCGCCCAGTTCCCCAGGTCAATGCTGCGATAACCGGAGGGCATCCGGGCCAAGGTGTGGTGGGTGGTCAGCAGCACCATGCCGCCGTTCTCGCAATGGCGGGCCAAGTGCTCTTCCAGTTGCGCCACGCCCTGCTTGTCCAGGGCAGTGAACGGCTCGTCGAGGATCCACAGCGGCGGGCTCTCCAGATACAGCCGGGCCAAGGCCACGCGGCGCTGCTGGCCGGCCGACAGGGTGTGGCTCGGAACATCCTCGAAGCCTTTCAGTCCTACCGCCGCCAAGGCCTGCCAGATCGCCTCGCGCCCTGCTGGGCGGTGCAGCGCGCAGAGCCAACTGAGGTTCTCCTCGGGGGTCAGCAGGTCCTTGATGCCGGCGGCATGGCCAATCCACAACAGATTGCGCGCCAGTTCGCTACGCTGGCTGTGCAGCGGCTGGCCGTTGAGCAGGATTTCACCGGCGGTGGGCTGCATCAGCCCGGCCAGCAGGCGCAACAGGCTGGTCTTGCCGCTGCCGTTGGGGCCACTGATCTGCACCATGTCGCCACGTGAGAGTCTCAATTCGAGATTTTCGAAAAGCAGCCGCAGATCTCGCTCACAGGCGAGGCCGACGGTTTGCAAGAGAGGACTGGTCAAGGGATCACGGGCCTTATACGGTTCAAGTCGGCCGTGCAGCAGCCGTTAAAGTGATGCAGCATAGATGCATTGACGGACCGTTCCACAGAGCTGCGTCAAACAATTGCAAGGTTTTCGCCACTCTCTGGAAGGCGGGCGGCATTATACATGTGAAGCTCTACTCCCCAAGGTAATAACCGCAGATGACAGGCGACATGAACATCCCGCCGCTGCCCCAGCCCACGGCAACGACGCGTATGCCGACGGTAACGGGCGAGCTGCTCAAGCTGCTCGCACCGGCCGAAGGGCTGATCGGCCCGGGCCAGACCGCCAAGGCCGAGGTGTTGTCGCTCAAGCAAGCGGACCAGGCTTTCCAATTGCTGCTCAAGGTCACGCTGGAAAGCGGCCGGCAAGCCACCGTGCAAGCCACCAGCACCCAGCCATTGCCCCAGGGCACCAGCCTGGCCGTGACCCAGCCTTCGGCCAGCAACCTGGCGATTACCGTGCAACAGGCCCTTGCGTCCAGCGTCGCGACGCTGACCCGGATCGACACCACGCAGTTGCCCGTGGGCACCTTGTTGCAAGGCAAGGTACTGACCAGCCAGGCCTTGCCGCAACCGGCCGGCCAACCCGCCGTGTATCGCTCGCTGGTGAGCCTGCTCAACACCGCCCAGGCCGGTAGCACCCTGGACATCGACAGTCCGCAACCGCTGCGCATCGGCATGCTGTTGAGCGCCCAGGTGCAGGATGCACAAACATTGAAATTCGTGCCCCTGAGCAATCGCCAGGAGCAATTGGCGGTGAACCAGCAATTGGTGACCCAAGTGAGCCGCCAAGGCTCGCTGGACAGCTTGCTCAGCGCCCTGCAGAACCTTCCCGCCAGCGACGACACCGGCCCCGAGCTGCGCGCCGCGGTAACGCGCCTGCTGGCCAGCTTGCCGGACGTACAGCAACTGAGCACACCCAAGGGCCTGGCCCAGGCCATGGTCGCCAGCGGCGTCTTCCTGGAAAGCAAACTGCTGGCTGGCCAACCGCCAAGCCTGGCCCCGGACATGAAAAGTGACTTGCTGAAACTGATCGCCCAGCTGACCCCCGCCCTGCCCGCTTCCACCAATCTCTCCGCGGTGATCGCCGCCAATACATTGGCCCAGGCGCTCCCCAGCTTTGTCCGCAGCGCCCTGGGGATGCTCGGCCAGGTCAGCGCCAAGCCACAACCCACCAGCTTTCCGCTGCCTGCGCGACTATTGAAAGGCCAGGACGAAGAAGGCGACCTGGAACATCTGCTGCGCCTGGCAGCCGCCGCCGTTTCGCGCCTGCAAAGTCATCAACTGTCGAGCCTGGAGCAGACGGGACTGACGGATGACGGCCGGTTGATGAGCACCTGGCAATTGGAGATCCCGATGCGCAACCTGCAGGACATCGTGCCGTTGCAGGTCAAGTTCCAGCGCGAGGAAACCGCCGCCCGGGAACAACCGGACGAACGCCGCGAACACCCCGAACCGAAACAGCAGCTCTGGCGGGTCGAGCTGGCATTCGACATGGAACCGCTGGGGCCGCTGCAGATCCAGGCCCAGTTGCTCAGCGGCAGCCTGTCCAGCCAGTTGTGGGCAGAACGGCCCTATACCGCAAGCCTGATCGAACGGAACCTGACCGCACTGCGCGAGCGCCTGGTGACGTGCGGGCTGACCGTCGGCGATCTGGATTGCCACGTCGGCACTCCGCCCCAAGGCCCCAAGACCCGGCTGGAACAGCGTTGGGTGGACGAAACCGCATGACAACCCACACCGAACCCCGCCAGGCCATCGCCCTCAAGTACGACGGCCATCACGCCCCGACCCTTACCGCCAAGGGCGACGAAGCCCTGGCCGAGGAAATCCTGCGCATCGCCCGCGAAAGCGAAGTCCCGATTTATGAAAATGCTGAATTGGTGAAGTTGCTGGCGCGGCTGGAGTTGGGCGACAGCATTCCGGAAGAGCTGTACCGCACGATTGCCGAGATCATCGCGTTTGCCTGGAATTTGAAGGGCAAGTTTCCGCAGGGATTTGACCCGCATGCGCAAACTATCGAGAAAGACGTGACGGAACGTGGGGATGATTACTGATCGTTGAAGGCGCTATCCGGTGGCGAGGGAGCTTGCTCCCTCGCCACCGGGACTGGCCTGGAATGATGAATTGCTGAGCGCCAGAAAAACCTGTGGGAGCAAGCTCACTCCCACATGGGCCTTGGGCGGTAGATAAATATCAGCCGCCCTTATGCAACTTGCTCATCAACTCCGCCTCGGCCTGGGTCAGGCCGCACGCCTGGGTCAGTTCGTCGATGCTGGCGCCCATGCCGACCAGTCGGGCGGCCTGGGCGAAGGACAGGCTGGAGGGGTCGCGCTGTTCCAACTGCGCCAGTTTGTCCGGCAACGGCGCGACCACGGCACGTAGCTCATGGAGCGCTTCGCCCATGCGCACGGTGCCGTTCTGATAGTCGTCGACACGCTTGGCCAGGTCCTTGATGCGCTGGTCGCGCAGCGCATCACCCTGGGCCTGCTGAGCGGCGATATCCCGCTGGCCACGTATGTAGGACAAAAACATCGCCAGCGTGCCTGCCCAGAAAAGGAACAGGACAATGACTGCTACCTCAAGAATCAAATCAGATACTCTCCAGTTCCGACCACTCTTCTTCGCTCATCATTTTTTCCAGTTCGACCAAGATCAGCAACTCGTTGTTCTTGTTGCAGACGCCCTGGATAAACTTCGCCGACTCCTCGTTACCGACGTTAGGCGCGGTTTCGATTTCCGACTGACGCAAGTAAACCACTTCGGCAACGCTGTCGACCAGGATACCGACCACTTGCTTGTCGGCCTCGATGATCACGATGCGGGTGTTGTCGTTGACGTCGGAGGAGTCCAAGCCAAAACGCTGGCGAGTATCGATGACGGTCACGACGTTACCGCGCAGGTTGATGATGCCCAGCACGTAGCTTGGCGCACCTGGAACCGGGGCGATCTCGGTGTAGCGCAGCACTTCCTGCACGCGCATCACGTTGATGCCGTAGGTTTCGTTATCGAGCTTGAAAGTCACCCATTGCAAGATCGGATCTTCGGAACCCTTGAGAGACGACGCCTTATCATTCATACCCTGACCCCTCGAAAAACCGCCTGTGGCGGTGTGTGTTCTGTCCGGCGTCGCCCTGCGCCGCCGGTTGTCTTATTTCGGTTTCCGGACCGGCTTGGCGCCGTCCAGGTGTTTTGCCCCGCCGCTGGCGATCAGCTCCGCCAGTTCGGAAACGTCCAGCAAGGCGCACATGTGTTCGATCACCGTACCGGCCAGCCATGGCCGTTGCCCTCGATGGCTGCGCCATTTGATCTCGTTCGGGTCCAGGCGCAGCGAACGGCTGACCTGGTGCACCGCCAATCCCCATTCGTAGCCTTGCACTGAAATCACATATTGCAGGCCCTGGCGAAAATCATCGCGATAGCGGTCCGGCATGACCCAGCGCGCAGTATCCAGCACCTTCAGGTTGCCCGCCTGGCTCGGCAGGATTCCGAGGAACCATTCCGGCTGGCCGAACAACGGCGTCAATTCCTGCCCGGCCAGGGAATAAATCGATCCCAGGCAAACCAGCGGCACCGCCAGCGTCAAACCGGCCACGTCGAACAACAAACACTCGAACGGCTCGGCGGCCCACGCCGGACGGTCATCGACCTGCACCGGCGGCGGTGTGTTGCTCGGCGGCATGTGGATTTCCACCACCGGTGTCACCAGGCCCTGCAATAACGGCGCAACGGTGGAGACCGGCGACAGGATCGGTGCCGGCGCTTCCATTACTGCCAACTGCGCCTTGGCGGTCGGCGCCTCCACTGCTGCGGCACTCACTGAAGCCCGTGCATCACGGGCCTGTTCTTCGAGCACCGCGGCCTGGAACTCGTCCAGCGCAGGTTCGGCTTCGACAGGCTCGGGCAACGCCTGGACCGCGCTCGGCTGCGCTGGCAATTCATCGGTCGCTTCCTGCAACAGCCCATCCAGATAGGATTGCAAGGCCATTTGCGGGCGCGAAGTTGTCTTGATCGGGCGGTTCATGGGAACTGTGCGCCACTTGAAAAGGTTATCGGCATGGATACGGCAGGACTTGAGCGCCCGCAAGCAAGCACAACGTCTATGGAGAACTTCATCAACTCAAGCCACCTGCTGCGGAACGAGCTGCTGGGCCAGCAGATGCTTGAGAAGCGCGCGATAGGCCAGTACGCCACGGCTTTTGCCATCGAACTGTGAAGGGGTCACCCCGGCACGGCTGGCATCGCGCAGGCGGGTATCCACCGGGATGTAGCCTTGCCAGATGTCGTCCGGGTACATGTCGCGCAGCACCCGCAGGGTGCCGAGGGACGCCTGTGTACGACGGTCGAACAGCGTTGGCACGATGTTGAATGCCAGCGATTGCTTGCGCGAGCGGTTGACCATCGCCAGGGTATTGACCATGCGTTCCAAACCTTTCACCGCCAGGTGTTCGGTCTGCACCGGAATCACCAATTGCTGGCTGGCGGCCAAGGCATTGACCATCAGCAGACCCAACAACGGCGGGCTATCGATGATCGCGTAATCGAAATCCTGCCACAGCTGCGCCAGACTCTTGGCGATCACCAGGCCCAGGCCGCTTTGGCCAGGCGATTGGCGCTCCAGAGTGGCCAGGGCCGTGCTCGATGGCAGCAGGGAGATCCGCTCGTCGCTGGTGGACAACAGCAACTGTCCCGGCAAGCCTTCGGGCACACTGCCCTTGTGCAAGAACAAGTCGTAGTTGCTGTGTTCCAGGCTGTCGGGATCGTAGCCGAAATAACTGGTCATCGAGCCATGGGGGTCCAGGTCGACGATGACCACGCGCTTGCCCGCCTCGGCCAGCAAACCGGCTAGAGCGATGGAGGATGTGGTTTTGCCCACACCACCTTTTTGATTGGCGACTGCCCAGACTCTCATTCGGATCGTTCCTCCCGGTCGAGACGGGCCCGACCGAGAAATAGCTCGGTTATAAAGCCGGTGACGTAGAATTGACGGCGTTCTGTCTATCCGGCGACTTGACCGGGGTCGGTGCAGTTTGTGTGCCAGCCCGCTTCAATGCCGCATCCGGTTTTGCATTGGCGGTGCCGGTACCCGTCAGGCTGCGACGCACATCGAGGTTGCGCGACACCACCAGCACCACCCGACGGTTGCGCGCGCGTCCCTCGGCCGTGGCGTTATTGGCCACCGGCTGGAACTCGCCATACCCCACCGACGCGAGACGGCCAGGGTTGACGCCCTGCATGGCGAGCATGCGCACGATGCTGGCCGAACGAGCCGAAGACAACTCCCAGTTGGTGGGATATTGCGCGGTACGGATCGGTTGGTCATCGGTGAAGCCTTCGACGTGGATCGGGTTGTCGAACGATTTCAGGATCGCCGCCACTTTATCGATGATGTTGAACGCCATATCGCTGGGCATGGCATCGCCACTGCCGAACAGCAGGCTGGAATTGAGTTCGATCTCAACCCACAACTCGTTGCCACGCACGGTCATCTGGTTGGAACTGATCAGGTCGCCGAACGCGGCGCTGATGTCATCGGCTATGCTCTTCAACGGATCGCTGCCACCGGCAATGCCGGCGTCGACCTGCTCGCTGTCCTTGACCAGCGGCTTGGCCGGGGTCGTCGTCTTCGGACGTTCTTCACCAATGGGAATCGGCTTGAGGGCGCGGTCCGAGTCAGTGAAGACGCCAATCAACGCTTCGGAAATGACCTTGTACTTGCCTTCGTTGACCGAAGAGATCGAATACATGACCACGAAAAAGGCGAACAGCAGCGTGATGAAGTCGGCGTAGGAAACCAGCCAGCGTTCATGGTTGACGTGTTCTTCACGATGTCTGCGACGCGCCATATTCCATATCCTCCATCAGTCCATGAAGCCCTGGAGCTTCAACTCGATGGAACGCGGGTTTTCACCTTCGGCGATCGACAGGATCCCTTCCAGCAGCATTTCGCGATAGCGCGACTGGCGCAAGGCGATGGACTTGAGCTTGGCCGCGATCGGCAGCAACACCAGGTTGGCGCTCGCCACACCGTAGATGGTCGCGACGAAGGCCACGGCAATGCCGCTGCCCAGTTGCGAAGGGTCGGCCAGGTTGCCCATCACATGGATCAGGCCCATGACCGCACCGATGATACCGATGGTAGGCGCGTAGCCACCCATGCTCTCAAAGACTTTGGCCGCTTCGATGTCACGGCTTTCCTGGGTGTAGAAATCCACTTCCAGGATGCTGCGGATCGCTTCGGGTTCGGCGCCGTCCACCAGCAATTGAAGACCCTTGCGCGAATAGCTGTCGGGTTCGGCATCGGCCACCCCTTCGAGCCCCAGCAGGCCTTCCTTGCGAGCGGTCAGGCTCCAGTTCACCACGCGGTCGATACCGCCGGCCAGGTCGACGCGAGGCGGGAACAGAATCCACACCAGGACTTGCATGGCCCGCTTGAAGGCGCTCATGGGCGACTGCAACAGCGCAGCGCCGATGGTGCCACCGAGCACGATCAACGCGGCCGGGCCGTTGGCCAGCGCGCCGAGGTGCCCGCCCTCCAGATAGTTGCCACCGATGATGGCGACGAATGCCATGATGATGCCGATCAGGCTGAGCACATCCATTACAGGCACGCCTCGACCAGATGTTTACCCATGTCGTCCAGGCTGTAGACCGCGTCGGCCAGGTCGGCCTTGACGATCGCCATGGGCATGCCATAGATCACGCAACTGGCCTCGTCCTGGGCCCAGATCGCGCTGCCGCCCTGTTTGAGCAGGCGCGCGCCTTCGCGACCATCGGCGCCCATGCCGGTGAGCACCACCGCCAGAACTTTGTCGCCATAGGATTTCGCCGCGGAACCGAAGGTGATGTCCACGCAAGGCTTGTAGTTCAAGCGCTCGTCGCCCGGCAGGATTTTCACCGCGCCACGACCATCGATCATCATCTGCTTGCCACCCGGCGCCAACAGCGCCAGGCCTGGCCTCAGGATGTCGCCATCCTCGGCTTCCTTGACGCTGATGCGGCAAAGTTTGTCCAGGCGCTCGGCGAATGCCTTGGTGAATGCGGCGGGCATGTGCTGGATCAATACGATCGGCGCCGGGAAATTCGCTGGCAGCTGGGTCAGGACCCGCTGCAGTGCCACAGGACCGCCCGTGGAAGTGCCGATGGCGACCAGTTTGTAGGCCTTGCGCTTGGGCGCTGGCGACGACGGGCTGGCGGGCGCCGGACGAGCGGGCGCCGGAGCACTGCGAGCAGGCGCCGGATTGAAACTGCTCGACGCGGAAGGCACAAACGGTGGCGTTGGCACAGCCGTCGACGCTGGCGCCGGTGCGCTGTAGGCACTGACGCGGCGGTTGCTGCGGGAAATGCTGTGGACCTTCTCGCACAGCAACTGGCGGACCTTGTCCGGGTTGCGCGAGATGTCTTCGAAGTTTTTCGGCAGGAAGTCCACCGCCCCGGCGTCCAGCGCATCGAGGGTCACTCGGGCGCCTTCGTGGGTCAGTGAAGAAAACATCAATACCGGGGTCGGGCAGCGCTGCATGATGTGCCGCACGGCCGTGATGCCGTCCATCATCGGCATCTCGTAGTCCATGGTGATCACGTCCGGCTTGAGCGCCAGGGCTTGATCGATCGCCTCTTTGCCGTTGGTCGCCGTACCGACGACCTGGATGCTCGTGTCCGCCGAAAGAATTTCCGAGACGCGGCGGCGGAAAAACCCCGAATCGTCCACCACCAGGACTTTAACTACCATAAACACTCCGTTAGACGAGGCACGGCGTCGGGCCGCGCCCCTCCAGAATCAAATACGCCGGGCGGCGTAGCGCTTGAGCATGCTCGGTACATCGAGGATCAACGCGATGCGGCCGTCGCCGGTGATGGTGGCGCCGGACATGCCCGGGGTGCCTTGGAGCATCTTGCCCAACGGCTTGATGACCACTTCTTCCTGGCCCACCAACTGGTCGACGACAAAGCCGATCCGCTGGGTGCCTACCGATAGGATCACCACATGGCCTTCGCCCTGCTCCACATGGGCGGCGGAGCTGACCAGCCAGCGCTTGAGGTAGAACAGCGGCAGCGCCTTGTCCCGCACGATGACCACTTCCTGGCCGTCGACGACGTTGGTACGCGACAGGTCGAGGTGGAAAATCTCGTTGACGTTGACCAGAGGGAAAGCGAAGGCCTGGTTGCCCAGCATCACCATCAGGGTCGGCATGATCGCCAGGGTCAATGGGACCTTGATGACGATCTTCGAGCCCTGCCCCTTGGTCGAGTAAATGTTGATCGAACCGTTGAGCTGGGAAATCTTGGTCTTCACCACGTCCATGCCCACGCCACGACCCGACACGTCGGAGATCTCGGTCTTGGTCGAGAAGCCTGGAGCGAAGATCAGGTTGTAGCACTCGGTGTCGCTCAGGCGATCGGCCGCATCCTTGTCCATCACGCCACGCTTCACGGCGATGGCACGCAGGACGTTCGGGTCCATGCCCTTGCCGTCGTCGGAGATCGACAGCAGGATGTGGTCGCCTTCCTGCTCGGCGGCCAGGATCACCTTGCCGCTGCGGACCTTGCCCGAGGCTTCGCGCTCTTCCGGCGACTCGATGCCGTGGTCGACCGCGTTGCGCACCAAGTGGACCAGCGGGTCGGCCAGGGCCTCGACAAGGTTCTTGTCCAGGTCGGTCTCTTCACCCACCAGTTCCAGGTTGATTTCTTTCTTGAGCTGGCGAGCCAGGTCACGAACCAGGCGCGGGAAGCGCCCAAAGACTTTCTTGATCGGCTGCATCCGGGTCTTCATGACCGCGGTCTGCAAATCGGCCGTGACCACGTCGAGGTTCGACACGGCCTTGGACATGGCTTCGTCCTGGCTGTTGAGGCCCAGGCGCACCAGGCGGTTTCGCACCAGCACCAGTTCGCCGACCATGTTCATGATCTCGTCCAGGCGTGCGGTGTCGACCCGAACGGTGGTCTCGGCTTCGCTGACCGGTTTTTCGGCGGGCGCGGCGGCAGGAGCGCGAGCCGGGGCAGGCGCCGCTGCGGCGGCAGGCTTGGGTGTTTCGGCTTTCGGTTCCGCTGCCTTGGCAGCCGGCTTCGGCGCGGCCTTGGCGGCGGGCGCAGCCGTGGCGGCAGCAGGCGCAGCGGCAGCCGTACCCACTTCGCTGAACTTGCCCTTGCCGTGCAGCTCGTCGAGCAGCGATTCGAATTCGTGGTCGCTGATCAGATCGCTACCGGCTGCCGCGGCCGCTGGCTTGGCCGGCGTCGGCGCCGAAGCGATGGCCGAGTCCAGCGCATCGACGGCAAAATTGCCCTTGCCGTGCAACTGGTCGAGCAAGGCTTCGAATTCGTCATCGGTAATGTCGGAGTCATCACCCGCTGCCTTTGGCGCAGCCGGGGCAGCCGGGGCCGCGACCGCATCGGGGGCGAACTGGCCCTTGCCGTGCAGTTGGTCGAGCAGCGACTCGAACTCGTCGTCGGTAATTTCATCGCTGGCGGCGGCATTGGCGGCTGGCGCAGCAGGCGCGGCCGGCGCTTCGGCTTCGGCCTTGACGGCGCTCAGCGAGTCCAGCAGCGATTCGAATTCGTGATCGGTAATGTCACCCGATTCTTCGGCAACCGGCTCTTCAACCACAGGCTCGGCAACCGGCGCGGCTTCATCAGCCGACTGCGGCTCGGCCAGGCGCGACAGCGCGGCGAGCAGCTCGGGGGTGGCTGGGGTGATCGGCGAGCGCTCGCGCACTTCGCTGAACATGCTGTTGACCGCATCCAGGGCTTCGAGCACCACGTCCATCAGTTCCGAGTCGACGCGACGCTCACCCTTGCGCAGGATGTCGAACACGTTCTCGGCAATGTGGCAGCACTCCACCAGCTCGTTGAGCTGGAGGAAGCCGGCGCCTCCTTTTACAGTGTGGAAACCGCGAAAAATTGCATTGAGCAGATCCGCATCATCAGGTCGGCTTTCCAGCTCGACCAGCTGTTCGGACAGTTGCTCTAGAATCTCGCCGGCCTCAACCAGGAAATCCTGAAGGATCTCTTCATCGGCGCCGAAGCTCATTAATGGCTGCTCCTAAAATAGGGCTAAAACTCAAAATCCAAGGCTGGACAACAAATCGTCCACATCGTCCTGACCGGACACAACGTCTTCTCTTTTATCGGCATGAATCTGCGGACCTTCACCCTGAGAGAGATGTTTTTGTGGATCTTTTTCAGCAAGTATCGCCGCGCGGTCGTGTTCGATGCCGGCAAAGCGATCCACTTGGCTTGCCATCAACACCAGCTTGAGCAAATTGCTTTCAACTTCGGTGACCAACTGGGTCACACGCTTGATCACTTGGCCGGTCAGGTCTTGATAGTCCTGGGCTAGCAAAATGTCGTTGAGGTTGCCGGCCACGGCGCGGTTCTCGGTGCTGCTGCGCGCCAGGAATCCGTCGACCCGACGGGCCAGTTCGCGAAATTCCTCGGCGCCGACTTCGCGACGCATGAACCGTCCCCAATCGGTGCTCAACGCCTGGGCTTCCTCGCTCAGGCCGTTGACCAGAGGCGTTGCGCTTTCCACCAGGTCCATGGTGCGGTTGGCCGCGGCTTCGGTCAGCTTGACCACATAACCCAGGCGCTCGGTCGCATCGGTGATCTGCGAGACTTCCTCGGCCTGCGGCATGTTCGGATCGATCTGGAAATTGACGATCGCGCTGTGCAGTTCACGGGTGAGCTTGCCGACTTCCTGGTACAGACCACGATCACGGGTCTGGTTGAGCTCATGAATCATTTGAACCGCATCGCCGAAGCGGCCCTTTTCAAGGCTGTCGACCAGTTCGCGGGCATGTTTTTTCAGGGTCGATTCGAAATCGCCCATTGAAGATTCGTTGTCCATAGCTCCCCCGTGGCGCCGTTAACCGATGCGTTCGAAGATTTTTTCGATCTTCTCTTTCAACGCCTGGGCCGTGAAGGGTTTGACCACATAGCCGTTCACACCGGCCTGGGCGGCTTCGATGATCTGCTCGCGCTTGGCTTCGGCAGTCACCATCAGCACCGGCAGGTGCTTGAGTTTTTCATCGGCGCGCACGTGGCGCAGCAAGTCGATACCGGTCATGCCAGGCATGTTCCAGTCGGTCACCAGAAAGTCGATGCTCCCGCTATTGAGGACCGGAATGGCGGTAGTGCCATCGTCGGCCTCGACCGTGTTGGTGAACCCGAGGTCACGCAACAGGTTTTTTATGATCCGCCGCATCGTTGAGAAGTCATCAACGATGAGGATTTTCATGTTCTTGTCCAATTCGACCTCCAAGCAGTCTTAAACGCGCCCAGCACCTGGACGCGCCATTTCAATCAATCCGGCACAACACTCGACAACGGTCTGGAGCACAACGGGTGGAGACTGGCCCGGCGCATGCCATGCCAACCTCGCTCGCAGTGTCCCCCACACTGCTCGTCAGCGCGCTCGCCACTCCCCCAAACGCCCCCGCAAGCGGGCCGCGCACTGGCTGTGTAACTGGCTGACCCGCGATTCGCTGACCCCCAGGACCTCACCGATTTCCTTGAGGTTCAGCTCTTCGTCGTAGTACAGCGCCAAGACCAGTCGCTCACGCTCCGGCAAATTGGCAATCGCATCCGCCAGCGCGCTCTGGAAGCGTTCATCTTCCAGGTCACGCGACGGCTCCATGTGAGCACTCGCGCCATCCTCGTGCAGCCCTTCGTGTTCGCCGTCCTGCAACAGGTCGTCGAAACTGAACAGGCGACTGCCCAAGGTATCGTTCAAAATCCCGTAATAATCATCGAGACTCAACTGGAGTTCGGCCGCAACCTCGTGATCTTTAGCGTCTCGTCCGGTTTTCGCTTCAATCGCGCGAATCGCATCACTGACCATGCGCGTATTGCGATGCACCGAACGCGGCGCCCAGTCGCCCTTGCGGACTTCATCGAGCATCGCCCCGCGGATGCGGATACCGGCATACGTCTCGAAACTGGCGCCCTTGCTCGCGTCGTATTTGTTCGACACTTCGAGCAGGCCGATCATGCCCGCCTGGATCAAGTCCTCGACCTGCACACTGGCCGGCAAGCGCGCCAGCAAGTGATAGGCGATGCGCTTGACCAGGGGCGCGTAACGCTCGATCAATTCGTACTGGGCGTCCCGTGCCGATTTTTTGTAGAGATGGTTGTAACCGCTGGCTGTCATAACACGGGCCCTGCTGTTTGTTGCACGAGACGCTCGACGAAAAATTCCAGATGCCCGCGTGGGTTGGCCGGCAGGGGCCAGGTATCGACCTTCTGGGCGATCGCCTTGAACGCCAGCGCGCATTTGGAACGTGGAAAAGCTTCATAAACGGCACGTTGCTTCTGGACTGCCTTGCGTACACTTTCGTCGTAAGGCACTGCGCCGACGTATTGTAGGGCGACGTCCAGGAAGCGATCCGTGACCTTTGTCAACTTGGCGAACAGGTTGCGTCCTTCCTGTGGGCTCTGGGCCATGTTGGCCAGGACGCGGAAGCGGTTCATGCCATAGTCGCGGTTAAGCAATTTGATCAGGGCGTAGGCGTCGGTGATCGACGTCGGCTCGTCGCAGACCACCAGCAAGACTTCCTGGGCGGCGCGCACGAAACTGACCACCGAGTCACCGATACCGGCAGCCGTGTCGATCACCAGCACATCGAGGTTGTCACCGATGTCGCTGAACGCCTGGATCAGGCCGGCGTGCTGCGCAGGCGTCAGGTGCACCATGCTCTGGGTGCCGGAGGCGGCCGGCACGATGCGAATCCCGCCGGGGCCTTGCAACAGCACGTCGCGCAATTCACAGCGCCCTTCGATCACGTCCGCCAGCGTGCGCTTGGGCGTGAGCCCCAGCAGCACGTCGACGTTCGCCAGGCCCAGGTCGGCGTCCAGCAGCATGACCCGTCGGCCAAGCTCTGCCAGAGCCAGGGACAAGTTCACTGACACGTTAGTCTTGCCGACGCCACCTTTGCCGCCGGTCACCGCGATCACCTGTACGGGATGCATGCTGCCCATGTTCGTTCTTTACCTTGTCTTACTTAGACGGAGGCCACATTACTGGCTGCGCGTTCACTCGGAACAATGCATGGCAGACCATCGATGTAGGTACAAAAAATATTCATGATTACCTCAGCCAACCTGCTTGGTCGGGCTGTGGTAGATGTCAGCGAACATATCAGCCATGGCTTCTTCGCTGGGTTCTTCCTGCATTTGCACACTCACGGCACGACTGACCAATTGATGACGGCGCGGCAGATGCAAATCATCCGGGATCCGCGGCCCGTCGGTCAGGTAGGCCACCGGTAGTTCATGACCGATCGCCAGGCTCAACACCTCGCCCAGGCTTGCCGTTTCGTCCAGCTTAGTCAGGATGCAGCCGGCCAGCCCGCAGCGTTTGTAGCTGTGGTATGCGGCGGTTAGAACCTGTTTCTGGCTGGTGGTTGCCAACACGAGATAATTTTTTGACTTGATGCCACGCCCGGCCAGGCTTTCCAGCTGCATGCGCAGGGCCGGATCGCTGGCTTGCAGGCCGGCGGTGTCGATCAGCACGACACGCTTGCGCATCAGCGGCTCCAGCGCCTGGGCCAGGGATTGACCCGGATCCACATGGGTCACCGACACATTGAGGATCCGGCCCAGGGTCTTGAGTTGCTCCTGGGCGCCGATGCGGAAACTGTCCATGCTCACCAGGGCGATGCTCTGGGCGCCATACTTGAGTACATAACGGGCCGCGAGCTTGGCCAGGGTCGTGGTCTTGCCCATGCCGGCCGGGCCGACCATGGCAATCACTCCGCCCTCCTCCAGTGGCTCGACTTCCGGCGTTGCGATCATCCGCGCCAGGTGGGCCAGCAACATGCGCCAGGCCTGGCGAGGCTCGTCGATGTCGTTGATCAGGGCCAGCAGGTCGCGCGCCAACGGGCCGGACAGGCCAATGCGTTGCAGGCGACGCCACAGGTTGGCCTGGGCCGGACGGCTGCCTTGCAGTTGGTTCCAGGCCAGCGAACCGAGCTGGACTTCCATCAACTCGCGCAGGCTGTTGAGTTCGAAGCGCATCGAGTCCAGGGCACGCGGATCAACGCCTGAGGCCGGGGCGGCTGGCGCGGGTGCCGGACGACGCGGCTCGGCCGGCGTCGGCTCGATCAGCGGTTCGGCAGCGGTCAGCGGCAGGCCTGCGGTCAAGGGCTGGCCGGCGAACAATTGACGATTGGTGCCCGCGCTGCCGGTGCCTTCGCTGGCGCGCAGGCTCAGTTCGGCCTGGGCGCTGGCGATGCGCGACTGGGTCTTGCGCAGCTCGTCCTCGAGTTCCATGTTCGGAACGCGTGGGGCCAGCGCCGACAATTTGTAATCCAGGGCCGCCGTCAGCTCGACACCGCCGGCGATACGACGGTTGCCGATGATGGCTGCTTCAGCGCCCAGCTCGTCACGAACCAGTTTCATGGCCTGACGCATATCGGCGGCGAAAAAACGCTTCACTTGCATAAACCACTACCTCAGCCGTTGGGCCCTACTGTCGCAACGATGGTCACTTGCTTGTTGTCCGGTATTTCCTGGTAAGCCAGCACATGCAGCCCCGGGACCGCGAGGCGCCCGAATCGCGAGAGCATCGCGCGAATCGGACCGGCCACCAGCAGGATCACCGGTTGGCCTTGCATTTCTTGCCGCTGGGCTGCGTCGATCAGCGAACGCTGCAGCTTCTCGGCCATGCTTGGCTCCAGCAGAACACCCTCTTCCGAGCCTTGTCCTGCCTTCTGCAGACTATTGAGCAATATCTGTTCCAACCTTGGTTCCAGAGTGATCACAGGCAGCTCAGACTCAGTGCCTACAATGCTTTGGACGATTGCGCGGGATACGCCGACCCGCACCGCAGCCACCAGAGCGGCGGTATCTTGACTCTTCGAAGCGTTGTTGGCGATCGCTTCGGCAATGCTGCGGATATCGCGCACCGGCACCTGTTCGGCCAGCAGCGCCTGCAATACCTTGAGCAATTGCGACAGCGAAACCACGCCTGGCACCAGCTCTTCGGCGAGCTTCGGCGAGCCCTTGGCCAGTACTTGCAGCAGTTGCTGGACTTCTTCGTGACCAATCAGCTCGCTGGAATGCTTGTACAGAATCTGGTTCAAGTGGGTCGCCACGACCGTGCTGGCGTCCACCACGGTATAACCGAGGGACTGGGCCTGGGCCCGCTGGCTGATTTCGATCCACACCGCTTCCAGGCCGAAAGCCGGATCCTTGGCGGTAATACCATTGAGCGAACCGTAGACCTGCCCGGGATTGATCGCCAGCTCGCGGTCCGGGTAGATCTCGGCTTCGGCCAGGATCACGCCCATGAGCGTCAAGCGATAGGCGCTCGGTGCCAGGTCGAGGTTGTCGCGAATATGAACGGTGGGCATCAGGAAGCCCAGGTCCTGGGACAGCTTCTTGCGCACGCCCTTGATCCGTGCCAGCAATTGACCACCCTGGTTGCGGTCGACCAAGGGAATCAGGCGATAGCCGACTTCCAGGCCGATCATGTCGATCGGGGTTACGTCATCCCAGCCCAGCTCCTTGGTTTCCATGGCGCGGGCCGGCGACGGCAGCAGTTCCTGTTGACGCTTGACCTCTTCCAGCGCCTGGACCTTCTGCACATTCTGCTTTTTCCAGAACAGGTAGGCGGCACCTGCAGCCAAGGCCGCCATGCTCAGGAAAGAAAAGTGCGGCATCCCCGGCACCAGGCCCATCACTGCCATCAGGCCAGCCGCCACGGCAAGGGCTTTGGGCGAGGCGAACATCTGACGGTTGATCTGCTTGCCCATGTCTTCGGAGCCCGAAGCTCGGGTGACCATGATCGCCGCAGCTGTGGATAACAACAGTGATGGCAATTGCGCCACCAAACCGTCACCAATGGTCAGCAAGGCGTAGACCTTGCCGGCGTCGCCGAAGGTCATGCCGTGCTGGAAGATACCGACTGCCATGCCGCCAATCAGGTTGATGAAGAGAATCAGCAGGCCGGCGATGGCGTCGCCGCGGACAAATTTACTGGCACCGTCCATGGACCCGTAGAACTCGGCTTCCTGGGCGACTTCCAGACGGCGCAGCTTGGCTTGGCCCTGGTCGATCAGGCCAGCGTTGAGGTCGGCGTCGATCGCCATCTGCTTACCGGGCATCGCATCGAGAGTGAAACGCGCGCTCACCTCGGAAATACGTCCGGCGCCCTTGGTCACCACGACGAAGTTGATGATCATCAAAATCGCGAAGACCACGATACCGACCACGTAGTTGCCGCCGATCACCACCTCACCGAAGGCCTGGATCACCTTACCGGCGGCGGCGTGGCCCTCGTGGCCATGAATCATCACCACCCGGGTGGATGCCACGTTCAGCGCCAGGCGCAACAGCGTCGCCACCAGCAATATGGTTGGGAAGACGGCGAAATCCAGTGGGCGCAAGGCATATACGCACACCAGCAGCACCACGATCGACAGGGCGAGGTTGAACGTGAAGAACACGTCCAGCAGGAACGGCGGCACCGGCAGCATCATCATGGCGAGCATGACCAGCAGCAACAGCGGCACGCCCACGTTACCCCGGCTGAGGTCTGCTACGTTGCTGCGCGCGGTGCTGAGTAACTGAGAGCGATCCACCAATATTCCCCGTTCCTGTGAAGCAAACTTTTGACGCCCAGAAGGGGCGCAGACGGGGTATTGCAAGAAGCTTTCCAACTTTTGCGGAAGACTTGAACAGAGCGCCTTGGCGCACATCCATCCTGTGGGGGCGAGCCCGCTCGCTCCCACCTCGGTCTTTGTGCCAGCAGGAATCAGGAATCAGGAATCGCGGCGCAGATCCGGCGGGATCGGCAGATCCTTGAGCGGCTCCGGACGCTTGCCCTTGCCCGCGCGGTGCTGGCGGATCTGGTAGACGTAGGCCAGCACCTGGGCCACGGCCAGGTACAGGCCACCCGGGATTTCCTGGTCCAGTTCGGTGGAGTAGTAGATCGACCGCGCCAAGGCCGGGGATTCGAGCAGCATCACTTCGTTGGCGACGGCGATCTCGCGAATCTTCAGCGCCAGGAAATCGCTGCCCTTGGCCAGCAGGACCGGTGCGTTGCCTTTGTCGGGATCGTACTTGAGCGCGACGGCATAGTGCGTCGGGTTGGTGATGACCACGTCGGCGTCGGGAATCGCCGCCATCATCCGCCGCTGGGAGACCTCGCGCTGCAACTGGCGGATCCGCTGCTTGACCTCCGGCTTGCCCTCCGAGTCCTTGTACTCATCGCGCACTTCCTGTTTGGTCATCATCAGCTTCTGCTTGCTCTGATAGAGCTGGATCGGCACGTCGATGGCGGCGATGAGAATCAGCCCGCACGCCATCCACAAGGTACTCCAGCCCACCAGCTGCACGCTGTGGACAATGGCTTGCTCAAGCGGCTCGTGGGCGATGCGCAGCAGGTCGTCGATATCGGCTTGCAGCACCGTCAGCGCGACGAACAGCACCAGCAGGAACTTCCCCAGCGCCTTCAGCAGCTCCATCACCGCAGTGGTGGAGAACATCCGCTTGAGGCCAGCCGCAGGATTCATTCGACTGAATTTCGGAGCCATGGTCTTGCCGGAGAACAACCATCCCCCCAAGGAAATTGGCCCGAGGAAAGCAGCCAGCAGCAAAAATATCAGTATCG
Organism: Pseudomonas frederiksbergensis; assembly: GCF_000802155.2. Taxonomy (GTDB): domain Bacteria; phylum Pseudomonadota; class Gammaproteobacteria; order Pseudomonadales; family Pseudomonadaceae; genus Aquipseudomonas; species Aquipseudomonas frederiksbergensis_A. The sequence continues at coordinate 127,170 of NZ_JQGJ02000012.1, read as the reverse complement.
GCTGCATTGAAATAATTGCGATCTTGCCGGAATGCAGCAGGTACTGAGCCATGGCGCCAGGACTCAGCAGCACTTCGCGCGGCAGCGAAAAATTCAGGCGCATGATTTCCAGCAGATCCAACGCCAGCCCGCCGCCATAGATCAGCAGCCCGCCAGCGCCCGCCAGCATGATTGCAAGGGTATTGAGCTCCTTGGAGCGCGCAATTTCCCCCTTGTCCCGGGATTCCTTCTTGCGTTTCTCCGTGGGATCTTCTGTCTTGTCCTGACCACTCTCGCTCTCGGCCATGGTTCAGCGTGCCTGTGCCATGTCGCGCAACAGCTGCAAGGCCTGGGTGGCCAACGGCTGGTACTGGTTAAGAATATCCCCCATGGTGATCCAGAAAATCACCATGCCCAGCACCAGGGTCAGCGGGAAGCCGATGGAGAAGATGTTCAGTTGCGGTGCCGCCCGAGTCATCACGCCAAACGCAATGTTGACCACCAACAGGGCCGTGATCGCTGGCAGTACCAGCAGCATCGCCGCCCCCAGGACCCAGCCGAGCTTGCCGGCAATGTCCCAGAAGTGATTGATCAGCATCGCACTGCCCACCGGCATGGTCGTGAAGCTCTCGGTCAGCACCTCGAACACCACCAAATGCCCATTCATGGCCAAGAACAACAACGTCACCAACATCGTCAGGAATTGCCCGATGACAGCAGTGTTGACGCCGTTGGTAGGATCGATCATGGAGGCGAAGGCCATGCCCATCTGAATCGAAATGATCTGCCCGGCCACCACGAATGCCTGGAAGAACAGCTGCAACGAAAACCCCATCAGGGCACCGATGAGAATCTGCTCGGCCACTAGCATCAGCGCGCTGAGGTCAAGGGCGTTGACCGGCGGCATCGGCGGCAGCCCGGGAGCGATGACCACGGTGATTGCCAGGGCCAGATACAAACGCACGCGCCCCGGCACCAGGGTCGTGCCGAAGACCGGCATGCTCATCAGCACCGCGGTGACACGAAACAACGGCAGGATGAACGACGCCACCCAAGTACTGATCTGGGTGTCCGTCAGCGCCAGCATCGACATCAGGTCAACCGATCAACTGCGGAATACTGCCGTACAACTGCAGGATGTATTCCATGAAGGTTTGCACCAGCCAGGGACCGGCAACAATCAGCGTCACCAGCATCACCAGCAGGCGCGGCAGGAAACTCAAGGTCTGTTCGTTGATCTGCGTGGCGGCCTGGAACATCGCTACCAGCAAGCCCACCAGCAGGCTCGGGATCACCAGGATGGCCACCATCACGGTGGTCAGCCACAGGGCCTCGCGGAACAGGTCTACCGCTACTTCAGGCGTCATATCGTGCTACCCGCGCAAGTGGTCTAAACACCGCCGAAACTGCCCGCCAGGGTGCCGATGATCAACGCCCAGCCATCCACCAAAACGAACAACATGATCTTGAACGGCAAGGAAATGATCAGCGGCGACAGCATCATCATACCCATGGCCATGAGGATACTGGCGACCACCAGGTCGATGATCAGGAACGGGATGAAAATCATGAAACCGATCTGGAACGCGGTCTTGAGTTCAGAGGTCACGAACGCCGGTACCAGGATAGTCAACGGCGCCTGGTCGGGGCTGGCGATGTCGGTGCGCTTGGACAGGCGCATGAACAGCTCCAGGTCGCTGCTGCGAGTCTGGGCGAGCATGAAATCCTTGATCGGCACCTGGGCCCTCGCTACCGCATCCTGGGCGCTGAGGGTTTCCGCCAGATAGGGTTGCAGCGCATCCTGGTTCACCCGGTCGAACACCGGCGCCATGATGAACAGGGTCAGGAACAGTGCCATGCCGGTGAGGATCTGGTTCGATGGCGTCTGTTGCAGGCCGAGGGCCTGGCGCAGGATCGAGAAGACGATGATGATCCGAGTGAAACTGGTCATCAGCATGACGAACGCCGGGATGAAGCTCAGCGCGGTCATGATCAGCAGGATCTGCAAGCTGACCGAGTATTCCTGTGCGCCTTCGGCGTTGGTGCCCAAGGTAATCGCGGGGATCGACAGCGGGTCGGCGGAGAACGCCAGCGGCGCGGCCAGCATCAGGGCCAACGCCAACAGAATGCGCAACGGCATTACTTTTTATCCTTTTGGTCTTTTCCCAGCAGTTCCATGAGCCGTTGGGCAAACTCGGGCGTGGCCTGCTCGGTGGTGGGCACCTGCACCGGCTCCTTGAGGACATGCAATGCAGTGATGCTGCCAGGGCTCAGGCCAAGCAGGATCTGCTCGTTGCCGACCTGCACCAGCACCAGCCGATCACGCGGGCCCAGCGCGCGTGAACCGACGATGTCGATGACCTGCCCTTTACCGGCAGGCCCCGCCTGCTGCACCCGCCGCAGCATCCACGCCAGGAAAAAAATCAACCCGAGCACGACCAGCAGGCCCAGCACCAGTTGCGCCAACTGCCCGGCCACGCCGCTGCCACTCGCCGGCGCAACGGCCGCAGTGGCCACCGGCTCGGCAGCCAACACGCTGAACGGCAGCATCAAGGCTGCGGCGATAAAGCCTTTCATTCAGCGCAGCTTCTTGATGCGTTCGCTCGGGCTGATCACGTCCGTCAGGCGAATGCCGAACTTCTCGTTGACCACCACCACTTCGCCATGGGCGATCAGGGTGCCGTTGACCAGCACATCCAGCGGCTCACCGGCGAGGCGATCCAGCTCGATCACCGAGCCCTGGTTGAGCTGCAGCAGGTTGCGGATGTTGATATCGGTGCTGCCAACTTCCATGGAAATCGACACCGGGATGTCGAGGATCACGTCAAGGTTGGGACCATCGAGGGTCACTTGTTCGTTGCTTTTCGGCACGCTGCCGAACTCTTCCATCTGCAGACGGTTGGAAGCGTGATTACCAGTGTCGGCCGCCAGCAATGCATCGATGTCAGCCTGCCCGGCATCGCCGGTTTCTTCCAGGGCCGCAGCCCATTCATCGGCCAGCGCCTGGTCATCCTGGGTATTCATATCGTCAGCCATCATGTTTCCTCGGCGGGCAAAAATCAGTTAAAAACCAAAACTTAAGAAGTTGACACCGCTCAGCGGCGTTCGATCGGCTCGATCACCTGCAACGCCAGGTTGCCTTTGTGAGAGCCCATCTTGACCTTGAAGGCCGGCACGCCATTGGCGCGCATGATCATGTCTTCCGGCATCTCGACGGGGATGATGTCCCCTGGCTGCATGTGCAGGATGTCCCGCAGTCGCAGCTGGCGCCGGGCGACCGTCGCACCGATTGGCACGTCGACATCCAGCACGTCCTGGCGCAAGGCGTTGATCCAGCGTTCGTCCTGATCGTCGAGGTCCGACTGGAAACCGGCGTCGAGCATTTCGCGCACCGGCTCGATCATCGAATACGGCATGGTCACGTGGAGGTCGCCGCCGCCACCGTCCAGCTCGATATGGAACGTCGAGACGACAATGGCTTCGCTCGGGCCGACGATGTTGGCCATCGCCGGGTTCACCTCCGAGTTGATGTACTCGAAGTTCACTTCCATGATCGCCTGCCAGGCTTCCTTCAAATCGACGAAGGCCTGCTCCAGCACCATGCGCACCACACGCAGTTCGGTCGGTGTGAATTCGCGCCCCTCGATCTTGGCGTGGCGACCGTCACCGCCGAAGAAGTTGTCCACCAACTTGAACACCAGCTTGGCGTCGAGGATGAACAGCGCCGTGCCGCGCAGCGGCTTGATCTTCACCAGGTTGAGACTGGTGGGCACGTACAGAGAGTGAACGTATTCACCAAACTTCATCACCTGCACGCCACCGACGGCCACGTCGGCCGAGCGGCGCAGCATGTTGAACATGCTGATACGGGTGTATCGGGCAAAACGCTCGTTGATCATTTCCAGGGTCGGCATGCGTCCGCGAACGATGCGATCCTGGCTGGTCAGGTCGTAGCTTTTGACGCTGCCCGGTTCAGCAGCGTTTTCGGTCTGCACCAGGCCGTCGTCGACACCATGCAACAGCGCGTCGATTTCGTCCTGGGACAACAAGTCCTGCACGGCCATGTCGTGTTCCTACTGCAATACGAAGTTAGTGAAGAGCAACTGTTCGATCACCACTTTGCCGAGTTCTTTCTGGGCCACTTCCTGCACGCTGGCCGTGGCTTTCTGACGCAGCATTTCCTGGCCGACCGGAGTGGCCAGGGTGTCGAAATTCTGTCCAGAAAAGAGCATGACCAGATTATTGCGAATCAGCGGCATGTGCACGCGCAGCGCTTCCAGATCTGCTTGGTTGCGGCCCTGCAAAGTAATGCTGACCTGCATGTAGCGTTGACGACCGTTCACGGTGTAGTTGGCGACGAAGGCAGGCGCCATGGGTTCGAAAATCGCGGGCTGCTTACCCACCGGGGCCGCTTCCACCACTTCTGCCGGCTTGCTTTGGGCGCTGTGCATGAAATACCAGGTCGCCCCCACAGACACACCCACTGCCAGGAGCAAGCCCACCACGATCAGAATGATCATCTTGAGTTTGCCTTTGGTTGCGGGGTCTTTTACAGCTGCTGCTTCGCTCTTCGCCATGCCAATAATCCGTCACTAATCGGGGGGTTCACTGTTGCATGGCTAGGCAGGAGCAAGTGTTATGCCAGAAGTGTCCGAGCCTGGAATAGCGAGGTGACGCAATCTTCAGGACCGCAGAAACCAGTGTGGGAGCGGGCCTGCTCGCGAACGCGGTGTGTCAGTCAAATTAATGTTAACTGACACACTGCCTTCGCGAGCAAGCCCGCTCCCACAGGGTTTGTTGCGTTGAATCAGGCGTAGAAGTCGACCGCGCTGGTGCCAATCACGCTGGTGGTGCTGGCCGCCACGTCGGCAACGCTGGCCGGCACGTCTTCATCCACCGAATCCACTCGCCCGCCGGAGGACGTGGTGCGCCCAGCCTGTGCCTGCTGCTGGGCTTGCTGGTCCTGGTTCTGCGAGCCACGGGATTGATCCGAGACGCTCACATCGACCTGCCCCATGCCCTGCTGGGCGAAGCTATCGCGCAGGCGATGCATCTGGCCTTCGAGGGCTTCGCGCACGCCTGAGTGGGCGCTCATGAAGGTGACCTGGGTCTGTTGGTCCGGAATCATGTTCACCCGGATATCCAGGCGCCCGAGTTCGGCCGGTTGCAACTGGATATCGGCCGCCTTTAGATTGGCGCTCGACAAGTACATCACCCGGTTGACCACTTCCTCGGTCCAGCCGCTCTGGTTCATGGCGATGGGCTGGTTGACCGGTACCGCGTTGGCGGTTTTCGGCGTGGCGGCCTGGGTCAGTGCCGCCAGGCGATTGGCAAAGTCGTCCACGCGGGTATCGCTGGAAGCGGCCGTCAAATCCTTGAGGCCTTCGCTGATCAGGCCACTGAACGCCTTGTCACCACCCTGGCTGCCAGCACCGGTGCTGTCCTGGTCGGCCTGCACGGTGAGCATGTTCGCCATACCGGCGGCAAAAGTCTGGGCCGACGTTGGCTCGCCATCGAGAGACGCGGGAGCAGCGGCCTTCGGCTGTGCCTGGCTGGAAGCGGACACATGACCACTCTGCTCCATCGCCAACCGCAACGCCGGCAATGCATCGAGCGGATCGGCCTGTGGGTCGAACTCCGGATCAGTCACGGGCGCCGAGGCATTGGCTACCACGCTCGGAACAACGGGAGTCGCCACCGCCGCGGTGACTTGAGCTTCGGTCGCGATGGCCACGGGGGCCGGCTGTACCTCAGCGATGACATCAGTAACCACAGCGCCTGGTAACAACGCTGGGTCGAGCGTCGGATCCACAGGCGCGGCGTCCGCGACAGGCGTTTCAGGCGTCTCGCCATTGGCGTCATCCGTCGTCTTGCCATCAGCGGTAGCCGGTTTGTCGGCGGGCAAGGGTTTGCCGCTATCGGCAACCGCCGGCTCCGGAGCGGCAGCCGTATCACTGTCGGCGTCCTTCTTGACGGTGTTATCGGACGTCTTGTCGCGCACCGGTTTTGCCGAGGGCTCAGGCACCGTCGGTGATTTGACAGGTGCCTGCTTGGCGAAGACCTGCGCGAAGCTGGAGGCTTTATTCCCGGCGTCCGGGCCTGCTGCCAGTGGATTGACGGCGGCCTGCGGCTTGGCCTGGGCAGTGGCCTGGAGCAGTGTATTTGGCGTAACGGGCATAAAATGGTCTCCGCTGCACTGGAATCATAGATGCAGTCGGACATGACAATGCAAGGGACGGGCCAACGCGCCGGGCGGCACGATTTCAGCAGTGAAAGCCCTCGCGCTCCTCCCGGCAAAGGGTGCGCACGTGTGCGAACTCACTATCGATTTCGTTGACCAGGCTTTCGATACCGCGCAACGACGGCTGCTTGGCACGCTGCTCCAGCTCACCGCACAGCTCGGCGAGGCGGATGGCGCCCATATTGCTGCTGCTGCCTTTGAAGCTATGGGCAGTGGCACTCAGCATTTCGGCATCCCTCGCCTCGTGCAATACACGAAGGCGCGCCTCGGAATCCTTGAGAAAGGTATCCAGCAGTTCCGGATATCCGTCCTCCATGACTTCCTTCAACGTACTGAGCACGTCGAGATCCAGATGAATTTCGCTCACTTGTTCGCTCCCTGATCAAGAATGGCCCCGATTATGACAGAGCCTCCCAGAAAAACTCCACGCGCGCATTGCGACCATCGTCTGACCAGGAGGCCTGATGGCAGAGTTGGCGCACCAGACTTACGCCGCGCCCTGACAATCGGTCCCGGTCCAGCGGCCGTGCCAGCACCTTGGCGACATCAAAACCTTTGCCGCTGTCTTCGACTTCGATGACCAACCGGCCACCATCGCCCTGAGGCGTGACGTGCAGATGCACCCGAACGTGACCGTCACCCAGCTCGTCCAGGCGCGCATTGCGCTCTTGGTAATAACGAGCAAAACCCGTCGCATCACGCTTCAGGCTTGAATCGAGCCCCAGCACCCCGTGTTCCAGGGCGTTGGAATAAAGCTCCGACAACACATTGTACAACGCACCGCTTTGCGCCCTCAGCCCATGGACCTCCAGCAATAATTGCAGCAGGTACGGCATCGGATTGAAGCGCTTGAGCGTCTGTGCGCGAAACTCGAAGCTCACCGACCAATCCAGTGGGCTGGACTGGCCGCTATCGGAATAGACCGGCGGTGGCGGGTTGAGTTGCGTCGGCGCGACCAATCGCACCTCGACCATGCTGAAGTCGTCACGCGCCTCACCGCGAAAATCCCGCAGGGCCTGCTGAATATCCTCGAAGAGACGGTCAGGTTCGCGGTTGGCCGAGAACACCTGCTGCAACCGCTCCACGCCAAACGGCTGGTCGTCGCGATCGCTGGTCTCGATCACTCCGTCGGACAGCAGGAACACCCGATCGCCCACCGATAGCGGATGGACTTCGGTGCGATCGTCGAACAACTGGGGCGTCAGCACACCCAGCGGCAAATGCCGCGCCGGCAGCGGCGTACGTACACCGCTTAGGCTGTCGTGCAGATAGCCGTCGGGCATGCCGCCATTCCAGACTTCCACGGTGCAGCGCTGGAAACTCATGCTCAGCAGCGTCGCACAACAGAACATGTCCACCGGCAGGATGCGCTTGAGCTTGGCGTTCATCTCCCGCAGGATTTGCGCCAGGCCGTAGCCCTTGGCCGTCATCCCGTAGAACACCTCAGCCAGCGGCATCGCCCCGACCGCCGCCGGCAAGCCGTGCCCGGTGAAATCGCCGAGCAGGATATGCATGTCGCCGGCCGGGTTGAACGCAGCCAGCAGCAAGTCGCCATTGAACAAGGCATAGGGCGACTGCAGGTAACGGATATTTGGCGCGCTCAGGCAACCAGAGTGGGCGATCTTGTCGAACACGGCCTTGGCGACGCGCTGTTCGTTGAGCAGGTAGTCGTGGTGCCGGGCGATCTGGTCTCGCTGCTCGACCACCGTCGCCTGTAACCGACGCAAGCGGTCCATCGCTTTGATTTTCGCAGCCAGGATGACTTGGTTATAGGGTTTGGCCAGGAAATCATCGCCCCCGGCCTCCAGGCAACGGGCCAGCCCTTCGCTTTCGGTCAACGAGGTGAGAAAAATGATCGGGACCAGTTGGTCCCCGGCCAATTGCTTGATCTTCTGGGCCGCTTCGAAGCCATCCATGACGGGCATCATCGCGTCCATCAGCACGAGGTGCGGACGTTGTTGCGAATAGACCTCGACCGCCTCGGCGCCATTGGCCGCCGTGAGCACCTGGTGCCCCTGTCGACGGACAATGGTCGACAACAGCAGTCGGTCAGCGGCACTGTCTTCGGCAATCAGGATCGTCAGCGGCTCCGGTGACGATTGCATGGCGATCAACTGATATCGAACAGCTTGTCGAAATTCGAAATCGCAAGGATCTTCTTGACGTCGCTGCTGCTGTTGACGACGCGGATATCCGATTCATCGCCGCCGGCATGATCACGCAACAGCAGGAGCATGCCCAAGGCGGAGCTGTCGAGGTACGTGGCTTCTTTCAAATCCACCACGATCGACTCGGGTTTCATATTGAGCTTTTCATAAGACTCACGAAACTCCTGGTGACGGCCAAAATCGAAGCGACCCTTGATCGAGATCGTCAGTTTTTGCCCATCAGGAGACACTTCGGTAACGACAGACATATTCACTTCCTTGTCGTGGACATACGTGTACAAGGTTTAGCACCTGGTAGAGGTCTGAGCAAGGTTTGAAATCGCCAACCCGACAAAACTCTACCGCCTCTATCAATACGGATCCTGGCGCGGCAGGCGCTGGGACAATTCATCCAGCAGTTTCTGCTCGCGCTTATCCTCCAATTGCCGCGCCTCGTCGATGTAACGCTGTACAAGCTTGCGCAACCCTTCGACGCGGGCGAACGCTTCCTGCCAACTCTGGCGAGCTTTTTCCAGATTGTTCTGATGCCAGACCAGGCTTTGACGCTGTTGGTCGATGGCGGTGCCCAACTGCGCCAGGAACCCTTGGTAACCCAACAGCCACTGGCCGGAAACCCCGTGGCTGCCACGGGCGATCCACTGCTCCTGGTATTCGAGCCGGAAATTCTCAAGGTCCGCCAACTTGCTTTCGGCAACCGCCACTTGCCCCTGGAAATACGCCAACCGCTGGACGGCGGTCTTCTCGGCCTTTTCCGCCATGTCCACCACTGGCGCCAGGCGCGCCGCACGACTCGTGGCCATGATCGGTTACGTGCCGGAGACTGGGGCGAAAATGGTTTGCAGGTGCGCTTCGCTGGCGCCCATGCCAATGCTGTCGTTCAGCGCCTGGCGCAGATACACCGCCATGGACGGATAGAGGCTGATGGCCGTGTCGGTCTCACGATCACCACCGGGCACATAGGCACCGACGCTGATGAGGTCGCGGCTTTGCTGGTAACGGGACCAGTACTGTTTGAACTGTTGTGCACGCTTCATGTGCTCGGCACTGATGACCGATGGCATGACCCGGCTGATCGACGCTTCGATGTCGATGGCCGGGTAATGCCCCTCCTCCGCCAGGCGCCGGGACAAAACGATATGGCCGTCGAGCACGCCACGGGCCGAGTCGGCGATGGGGTCTTGCTGGTCGTCCCCCTCGGACAGCACGGTGTAGAACGCGGTGATGGAACCGCCGCCCTTCTCCGCGTTACCGGCACGCTCCACCAGCTTTGGCAGCTTGGCAAAGACGGAAGGTGGATAACCCTTGGTGGCCGGCGGCTCGCCAATGGCGAGGGCGATTTCCCGCTGGGCCTGGGCGAAACGGGTCAGCGAATCCATCAGCAACAGGACGTTCTTGCCCTTGTCGCGGAAATATTCAGCGATGCGCGTGCAGTACATGGCGGCACGCAGGCGCATCAATGGCGCGTCATCCGCCGGCGAAGCCACGACGACGGAACGCTTGAGCCCTTCTTCGCCGAGGATGTGCTCGATGAACTCCTTCACCTCGCGACCCCGCTCGCCGATCAGCCCGACCACGATGATGTCGGCTTCGGTAAAGCGAGTCATCATGCCCAGCAGCACACTCTTGCCCACCCCGGTACCGGCAAACAGGCCCAGGCGCTGGCCACGCCCGACCGTCAACAAACCGTTGATGCAACGAATGCCCACGTCCAGCGGTACGCTGATGGGGTCACGCTTGAGCGGGTTGATGGTCGGGCCGTCCATCGGCACCCAATCCTCGGCCTTCATACCGCCCTTGCCATCCAGGGCCCGTCCGGCGCCGTCCAGAACGCGGCCAAGCATGCTCATGCCCATGGGCAGGCGGCCAGTGTCGGCCAGCGGCACGACTCGGGCACCCGGGGCGATGCCGGCGACACTGCCCACCGGCATCAGGAATACTTTACTGCCGGAGAAACCCATGACCTCGGCTTCGACCTGCACCGGGTGATAGCTGTCATCGTTGATCACCAGGCAACGGCTACCCATGGCGGCACGCAAGCCTTCCGCTTCAAGGGTCAGGCCGACCATGCGCAACAGGCGACCTTCCAGGATCGGCTGGCCGGCCAGTTCGGTGGCCTCGGCGTAACTGCCCAGGCGCTTGCCGAAGCTGGTTCGTTCAAGGCGCATCGCGGTCGTCCGTAACAGGAATAAGCGGCTCGGCACTCTCCGGATCGACGATAGCGGCGGCCTTGGGTTCGTCCGGCAAATCCAGGCTCAGGTCGGCCGGGGCCGGATGCAGGGCCTGTTCATGCAGTTGGTCAAAAAGTTTTGCCATGATCTGGCTGATGCGTGTCTCGATGGTCGCGTCGATGCGACTGTGCTCGGTTTCTACGCGGCAACCGCCCGGCAGCAGGGATTCGTCCTCGACGATGCGCCAGGTTTCCTCGTGGCGCTCGCGCAAGGCCTTGACCAGCTCGAAGTCCTGCGGGTTGATGTACAACCGCACGTTGCCCACGCCCAGCGGCAGGAGCTTGAGGGCTTCGCGCATGACGTGTTCGATCTGGCTTGAATCAATGGCCAGCTCGCGCTGGATCACCTGGCGGGTGATGTGCTGCACCAGCCCGACCAGTGATTTCTCGATCTGGGTGTCCTGCTCGGCAATGGGCTCGAACAGGTTGAGCATCAGCGATTCCAATGCGCGCAGCTTCGCCGTGAGCGCCACGTCGGCTTCTTGGCGGACCTTGATCGTGGTGCTGTGGAAGCCTTCTTTTTCGCCAATGGCGAAGCCTTCGTTGTAGGCCTCCTGGCGAATGCTTTCGACTTCCTCCAGGGTCAGTGGCTGGACTTCCTCCAGCGGCACTTCCTCCATCTCCGGCAGTTCTTCCACCGGTTCCGGCTCAGGCTCGGGCACAAAGGGGTCGAAACTGGGCAGCGACCAGACGTCGAAACCTCCGACGTCCCGGGCGCGGATCAGGTCGCTGGGTGCATCATCACTCTTGGCAGACATAACGACCTTAGATCATCTCTTCGCCGCCCTTGCCACCGAGCACGATTTCTCCGGCTTCGGCCATACGGCGGGCGATGGTGAGGATTTCCTTCTGTGCGGTTTCCACGTCGCTGACGCGCACCGGGCCCTTGGCCTCGAGGTCGTCGCGCAACAGTTCGGCCGCCCGTTTGGACATGTTCTTGAAGATTTTCTCCTTGACGCCTTCGTCCGAACCCTTGAGGGCCAGGACCAGGACATCGGAGGACACTTCGCGCAACAGTGCCTGGATGCCACGATCGTCGACATCGGCCAGGTTGTTGAACACGAACATGAGGTCTTCGATCTGACCGGACAGGTCTTCGTCGACTTCGCGGATCGAGTCCATCAATTGACCTTCGATCGAACTGTCGAGGAAGTTCATGATGTCCGCCGCGCGCTTGATACCGCCCAAGGTGGTGCGCGAAGCATTGGAGTTGCCCGAGAACTGCTTCTCGAGGATCTGGTTCAATTCTTTCAGGGCCGCCGGCTGCACGGTGTTCAACGACGACACGCGCAGGATGATATCGAGGCGAACCTTATGGTCGAAGTTGCCCAGCACTTCGCCGGCCTGGTCCGGGTCGAGGTACGCCACCACGATCGCCTGGATCTGGGGGTGCTCGTAACGGATCACGTCTGCCACCGCGCGCGGCTCCATCCACTTGAGGCTGTCCAGGCCACTGGTGTTGCCACCCAGCAGGATCCGGTCGATCAAACCGTTGGCCTTGTCCTCGCCCAGCGCCTGGGTGAGCATCTTGCGCACATAATCGTCGGAGCCGACGCCCAGGCTGGTCTGGTCGCCGACGATGTCGACGAACTCGCTCATGACCTGCTCGACCTGCTCGCGGTGCACGTTACCCATCTGCGCCATGGCCACGCCGACGCGCTGGACCTCCTTGGGCCCCATGTGACGCAGCACCTGGGCAGCGTCGGTCGAACCCAGGGACAGCAGCAAGATCGCGGCTTTGTCGACCCGGGACAATTTGGCAACAGCGGCTCGATTATCACTCATCTGCGTTAATCCACTCTTTCACGACCTGGGCCACACGACCCGGATCTTCTGCCACCAGACTCTTGATGGCGTTCAACTGAGCGTCATAGCCTTCGCTCGGGCTTGGCAGCAGGATGCTCTGCGGCCCGCCGAGGCTGACGCGATCGTTGGCCAATTCGCCATCCAGGCCACCCATGCCTCCCAGCTCCACATCGCCCAAGCCTGCCAACTGCTTGTTCTTGCCGCCACCGGTGATGTTGTTGAGTACCGGACGCAACACACCGAACACCAGGATCAGGATAAACAGCACACCCAATACTTGCTTGACCACATCCCAGAACCAGGGTTGCGAATAAAACGGAATGTCGGCGATTTCTTCGCCGCGCTCCAGGGAGAACGGCACGTTGATCACGCTGACACTGTCGCCACGACTGGCGTCGAAACCGACGGCGTCCTGAACCAGGCGAGTGAAGCGCGCCAATTCGTCGGCGCTCCACGGCGCACGGCTGGTTTCGCCGTTGGCCGGGTTGACCTTGACCTGATCGTCCACGACCACGGCGACCGACAGGCGATTCAAACGGCCCTGCTGCTGTTTGGTGTGGCTGATGGAACGGTCGAGCTCGAAGTTCTTGGTGGATTGTTGACGCTTGTCGGCCGGGTACGGTGCCAGCATCGGCTGGCCGGTGGCCGGGTCCATGATCTGCTGGCCGTTGGCATCGATCAGCGGCTGGCCGGGCTGCACCATGCCCGCGGCGGCGGTGGCGCCACCGGTGGTTTGCGGTGCGCTGGCCGGCGATGGCGGCTGGTTGCTCAGGGCACCCGGCACGCCTTGCGGACCATTGCTGGCGGTACGCTGTTCGTTCACCGACTGCTCGCTGCGCAATGCTGGCTGATCCGGATTGAACTGCTCGGAAGTCGATTCGACCGCGCTGAAATCCACATCTGCCGAGACTTCGGCCTTGTAGCGGCCGTTGCCCAGGATAGGTTGCAGGATGTTGTGCACGCGCTGGGTGAACATGCCTTCCATGCGGCGGCTGTAGTCGTATTGCTTGCCGGCCATGGTCAGCTCGGAATTTTCCGCCTGGTCGGACAGCAGGTTGCCCTTCTGGTCGACCACGGTGATTTGCGACTTGCTCAATTCGGGAACGCTGGTCGCCACCAGGTTGATAATGGCAACGACTTGGCCTGGCTCCAGGGAGCGGCCGGAATACAGTTCAACCAGTACCGAAGCACTCGGCTTGCGCTCATCGCGCACGAACACCGAGCTTTTCGGAATCGCCAGATGCACACGGGCGGCCTTGACGTTGTTGAGGCTGGAGATGGTACGCGCCAGTTCGCCTTCAAGGCCGCGACGATAACGAGTCGCTTCCATGAATTGGCTGGTGCCCAGGCCCTGGTCCTTGTCGAGGATCTCGAAACCGATATTGCCATCGGTCGGCGTCACGCCGGCGGCAGCGAGCTTGAGGCGCGCGCGTGCCACATCGTCGGCCTTGACCAGCAAGGCGCCAGAGTTGGGTTCAACGGTGTAGGGAATGTCGGCAGAAGCCAGGGTCTCCATGACTTGCTTGGCATCCATGCCTTCCAGGCTGCCGTACAACGGACGGTAGTCTGGCTGCTGGGACCACAACACGACGGCGAAACCAATCGCCACGCTGGCAGCCAGGCCGACCAACAGGCCCACCTGACGCAGCATGGTCATCTCGGAGAGGTTTTCCAGGAAAGACAGACCGAACAACGGTGGTTTGCCGTCTACCGGAGTGGCCTTGGCTGGAACGTTATCAACGGCTGCTTCTGCCATGACTCAATAATTTCCTTAAACCGGCATCTGCATGATGTCTTGGTAGGCTTGGACCAGTTTGTTGCGTACCTGGGTCAATGCCTGAAACGAGACACTGGCTTTCTGCGAGGAGATCATTACGTCCGTCAGGTCTACGCCACTTTTGCCAATCTCGAAAGCACTGGCCAACTGGTTCGAAGCCTGCTGGGTATCGTTCACTTTATTGACGGCCTGACCGAGCATGTCGGAAAAGCTGCTGCCGCCCACCTGAGGGACAGCTACCGATTTAGGCTGGGCCATGGCGTCCATTTGCATGGCCCGCATGTCCAACATCAATCGATTAAATTCAATACCTTGGCTCATGGTCTATTCTCTCTGGCGGCCCGCGTTTTTTTGACACTTACTCAGCGGGTACATAGGTGTTAGCAACAAGGGTGCCAGCTCCATGGCCGTCAGAAACAAATGCGCGCGCGAGCGCATCCGGCGCTACACGGTTCAACGGTTTTCAGGCATGGGCGTTTCGCACTCATGAGCGGGCCAGCGCCCTTGCGACGGGGGGTTCAACTAGCGAAGAGATAAGCCTCGACGTCCATTCCTGCATCACGCATCTGCGCCAATTTGTAACGTAGGGTACGTGGGCTGATGCCGAGGCGCTCGGCTGCTTCCTTGCGTCGACCACGCTCGGCGCGCAGGGTGTCGATGATCATTTGGAATTCACGGCGACGCAGATCGTCTTCCAAGGCGCCAGCGGTTTCACCGGGCGTATCCAGCATAGAAATTGACGCCGGCGCGGCCGGCAAGGTTGGCAAAGGCGCACATGCCACCGGACCCGCCAGGCAAAAATCCTCGGGCTGGATCAAGCCGCCCTGTTGCAGAATGAGCGCGCGCTGAATGGCGTTATCCAACTCCCGAACGTTGCCGGGCCACGGATAAGCGATCAGGCAAGCCTGGGCTTCTGCGGACAGCCGTGCCGTCGCATGCTTCATTTTATTGACGTGCTTGGCCAGCAGGCGCTCGGCCAGCGGCAGGATATCGGCGGTGCGTTCACGCAACGGACGCCAGGCCAACGGAAAAACCGACAGCCGGTAATACAGGTCTTCTCGGAAACGGCCCGCCGCCACTTCACCCGCCAGGTCGCGGTTGGTTGTCGCCACCACGCGGATATCCAGGCTGATGGGCTTGCGTGCGCCGACCCGCTCCACTTCACGTTCCTGCAATACACGCAACAGCTTGGCCTGCAGGCCCAGCGGCATTTCGGAAATCTCGTCCAGCAAGATAGTGCCGCCGTCAGCCTGTTCAAACTTGCCGGCCTGGGCCGCGATGGCGCCGGTGAACGAGCCCTTCTCATGCCCGAACAACGTTGCCTCGAGCATGTTGTCGGGAATCGCCGCGCAGTTGATGGCAATGAACGGTTCACTGGCGCGACGGGATTGCTGGTGGATATACCGGGCCAACACTTCCTTGCCCGTACCGGACTCGCCGGAAATCAACACGGTTGAATCACTGCGCGCCACCCGCGCAGCCAGTTCCAATAATTGCGCACTGGCCGGCTCGATGGCCACCGGGCCTTCGCCTTCGGCGGCCAGACTGCCCAAGGCATGACGTGCGACCAGGTCCAGCAGCGCCTTGGGCTCGAACGGCTTGACCAGATAGTCCGCCGCACCTTGGCGCATGGCATCCACCGCACGCTCGACCGCACCGTGGGCAGTCATCAACAGGACCGGCAATTGCGGCTGACGGGCGCGCAACAGACCGAGTAATTGATGACCGTCCATGCCCGGCATGTTGACGTCGCTGACGACCAGGCTGAACGGTTCACAAGCGACAGCCTGCAACGCCTCCTCTGCCGAACCGACGGCGGCATAATCATGCCCGGCCAACAGCAGCGTATCGGCGAGCGCCTCGCGCAGGGCGCGATCGTCCTCCACCAGCAAAACCTTGATTGCCATTACCTTCACTCCACCCCTGGCGCACTGGAAAACAGCGGCAGGATGACCAGCGCACACGTGCCGCGTCCCGGCCGCGAGCGCAACTGCAATTCTCCCTGATGGGCACGGGCCACGGCCTTGACCACGGTCAGGCCCAGGCCCGTCCCGGTGGTCTTGGTGGTGAAAAAAGGCTCGCCCAGGCGGGACAACACGGTTGGATCGATACCGCTGCCGTTGTCGCTGACGCACAGGCGCAACGTGTTGCCGCGGGTGTACAGATGGACTTTCAAGCGGACGCCATCGGCGCTGGCCTGGATCGCGTTTTCAATCAGGTTCAACACCGCGCCCACCAGCGTGTCGCGATTACACAGGATCTCGCCCGCATGGCTGTCGCACTGCCAGCGGATCGGCAAATCCTGCACATGGGTCAATGCCGCAGCTTGCAAGGATTGCAGCAATGCCTTGGGCGTCACGCGATCAGTCAACGGCAATTCGCCCCGGGCGAAGACCAGCATGTCGCGCACTTGGTGCTCCAGCTCGTGCAGACGCTCTTTCAAGCGGCCAGCAAAGCGCTGCTGGGTTTCCATGGGCAACCGCTGCTCAGTCAAATGGCTGGCGTACAGCAACGCGGCGGACAGAGGCGTACGGATCTGATGGGCCAGCGACGCCACCATCCGCCCGAGGGAAGACAGGCGTTCGTGGCGGGCGAGTTGATCTTGCAGATGACGGGTTTCAGTCAGGTCATTGAGCAGCACCAATTGCCCGGGCTCGGCGTCCAGCGAACGGGTCGAGATGGACAGGCGACGACCGTCCTTCAGGGAGACTTCATGACCGTCGTCTTCTCGCGGAGCGAAGCAGCGCGCGATGACATGGCGCCAAAGCTGACCTTCCAGCGGCAGCCCGAGCAGCTCGCACGCCGCCGGATTGGCTTCGCGCACAAAACCGTGGGCGTCGATGACAATGACGCCGCCAGGCAATAGATCAAGGAGATTTTGCAGCCGATTGGCCAGGCGTTCTTTTTCCGCCAGTTCCTGCATGCGCTGGGCGCTGACAACCGCCAGCTCACCCTTGAGCTCGGTGACCCGGGCTTCGAGCAAACTGTAGGAGTCAGTCAACTGGCTGGACATCTGGTTAAACAGCGAAAACGCCTGTTCAAGTCCAAGCCGGCTAGCCTGCTCGGCGGACGGCATGTGTCCCGGCTCGGGGACAGGAGACATCAGGGCGGCTTGGGTCATCGTGCTCTCTCGCTTGGCTGACCGTCAGTTAAACGGAACGTTGCGAGGGCAGTAGCAATACCCGTGCCGAAAAAAAACCGCCTGAAATTCAGGCGGTTATAAAACAGGCGTCAATCATCCGCCTGTTCGTCTCCTTCGCGACGGCTCATGCCGTACTTGCGCATCTTTTCCACCAGGGTCGTGCGGCGGATGCGCAGCCGTTCCGCCGCGCGCGCCACGATGCCATTGGCATCGTCCAAGGCCTGCTGGATGAGGCCCTGTTCCAGGCCTCCGAGGTAATCCTTGAGATCCAGGCCTTCCGGCGGCAGCAAGGCATTGCTGGTGAAATCCGGCGTATGGCCGTTGATCGCCACGCGCTCTTCCAGGTCGCTGCGCAGGCTGTCGACCATTTGCTCATCTTCGTCGTCGACGTAGCGGAATTTCTTCGGCAGCTCGGCCACGCCGATCACGCCGTAGGGGTGCATGATCGCCATGCGTTCAACCAGGTTGGCCAGCTCACGGACGTTGCCCGGCCAGCCATGGCGGCACAGGGACATGATCGCCGCCGAGTTGAAGCGGATCGAACCGCGCTTCTCATGCTCCATGCGCGAGATCAGTTCGTTCATCAGCAGCGGAATGTCTTCGACCCGCTCGCGCAGCGGCGCCATCTCGATCGGGAACACATTGAGGCGGTAATAGAGGTCTTCGCGGAAACTGCCGACCTCGATCATGCTCTCCAGGTTCTTGTGGGTCGCGGCGATGATCCGCACGTCGACGCTCTGGGTCTTGTTGCTGCCCACGCGCTCGAACGTGCGCTCTTGAAGTACCCGCAGCAGCTTGACCTGCATCGGCAGCGGCATGTCGCCGATTTCATCGAGAAACAGCGTGCCGCCATTGGCCAATTCGAAACGCCCGGCGCGGCTGGTGATTGCCCCAGTAAACGCGCCCTTCTCGTGACCGAACAATTCGCTTTCCAGCAACTCGGCTGGGATCGCCCCGCAATTGACCGGTACGAACGGCGCTTCGCGGCGCTTGGAATGGTAATGCAGGTTGCGCGCGACCACTTCCTTGCCGGTACCGGACTCGCCCAGGATCAGCACGCTGGCGTCGGTGTCGGCCACCTGCTGCATCATCTGGCGCACGTGCTGGATCGCACGGCTGGTGCCGACGAGGCTGCGGAAAAGATTGGGCTCACGATGCCGACCGCGCTCGCGCGCCTGGTCGTACATCTCGCGATAAACCTGGGCACGGTGCAGCGAATCGAGCAATTTGCTGTAGCTCGGCGGCATTTCCAAGGTGGAAAGTACCCGGCGGCGCTGGTCTTCCGGCAAGTCCAGGGAAGAATTTTCGCCCATTAGCAAAACTGGAAGGAACTCATCCCAGGTTGACAGTGTCTTTAGCAAGCCCAAAAGCGATGCGGGGGCATTTACGGTCCCGATAAGGACGCAAATGACTTCACGACTGGACGACAAGGCGCCGACAGCCTGCTGCCAGTCATGACTGCCGCAGGGTAAATTTTCTTCGCCGAGAAAATTAAGGATCACCGCCAAGTCGCGGCGGCGGACGCTGTCGTCATCGATCAGGAGAATTTTGGTTTCACGCCACATGCAATAGCAACTTCCCTAGTCAACTCAGTGCCCGAATTTGGGGGCAAGCTAGACGCTTGCAGACTTGTCATGCCTGTAGACGCCTGAAATCTGTAAACAGCCACTAGTTAAGTCAAAAAATCGTGCACAGTCAAATTTATGGCGCACTTTGTTCGGATTAAATGAAAATTAAATCATCCGAACAGGTTGTAAACCTTCGCCGCGTTCTGTGACTGATGCACCTGCGACATTTCGTTCACGATCGCCTGACGCTCCCCAGTCGCCGCCTCCAGCAATTGCCGGTACACCCCCAGCAACTCTTCCAGATTGTTACGCAACGCCGCCTCGTCCACCTCGGACTCGCTCATGACGTCTTCCATGCAGGAACGGCACGCCAGGTCCAATTGACCGATGGCTTCCCAATTGCGCTCAGCCAAGGCGCCAACCAAGGCATCGCGGGTTTGTTCTATGCGCTGCAGGACAAGACTCATGAGCATATTCCTCAGAATTGCGGACCAGGCGTGGCAATGGCATCCCAGCCTTCCTTGACCGTGCGAAGCAGATCGGCGACTTCGTCGAGGATCTTCGGATCGGCCTTGACGTTGGCCTCGGCCAGACGTTTCATCATGTACGCGTAAAGAGCATCCAGTTCAGCAACCGACTCGGCCCGATTTTCCAGGTCCAGGCCTTCACGCAAACCACCGACGATGCCGATGGCCTTGCTGATCAGGATGCCTCTGTTTGCGATATCCTTGCGCTCCATGGCGCCCTTGGCCTGGGCGATACGGTCCAGCCCGCCCTCCATGAGCATCTGCACAAGACGATGGGGACTTGCTTCGGAGGTTTGCGCCTGGGCGCCAATCTTCTGGTATTGGCGAAGGGCTAACATCGGATTCATGTTCTACCTCATCAAAAAACTTCGGTTCGTATAAACAGCGTATCGACGCTGCGTCAAAAAACTTTAGACCGAAAAGCCGAAAGCCCGGAACGTTGTCAAAACGTTGCCGGGCTTTTTTGCGTCTGTCGAAAATCAACTGTTTTTCTGTTGTGCCGTCAGCGCTTCGAACATCGAGGTGATGTTACTGGCAGTCGCTTTGAGCTTCCCGACCAGAGTGTCCATGTCGTTGTACTTTTTGGTCAGCGTGGCAGTCAATGTCTCGACCCGGCGATCCAGAGCCTCCTGATCAGCCTTCAGCCGCGTCTGGGTCCTGTTCAGCGCCGTGGTGCGCTGATCGAGGATACCGCCGGTCTGACTGTAGGGTTCGATAGCTTTGCCCATGCGTTCCAGCAAGCCGTTGGTGCCAGTGAACAAGGTCTGCACTTCGCCGCTTAGCTTTTTATCGTTCATCGCTGCGCTGAACTTGACGCTATCGAAGTTCAGTGCGCCGGTCTTCTGGTCGGTGGTGATACCCAGTTGGGCCAGCGCTGTGAGCTTGTCCCCAGAGCCCGTCTCGGACAAGGGAGTACGAATCGCCGCCAACAGCGAGCGAGGCAACGCATCGCCAGTCAATTTGGCCGATACCGTCGGGTTGCCATCATCGTCGAGCGACGGCTTGGTCAGTGCGGTGATGCTGTTAGCGACTGCGTTATAGGCATCGACGAATTTCTGAATCGAGGCTTTCAGGCCATCGTTGTTCGGCGCCACGGTAACGGTTGAAGTGCCGCCATCGGCTACTCCGAGCAAATTCAACGTCAATCCGGAAATCGCCGTGCTGACCGTATTACTCTTACTGGTCAGCACCATGCCATCGACGGTGAAGTTGGCATCCTGGGCCAGGGCACCGATGGCGCCCGCCGAAGTGGCCGTCAGCGCGGTATTGCCAGCGCCCACAACGTTCGTGCCATCGATCTCCAGCCCCGCGATGCCGCTCACCGAGATATCGGAACCTGCACCGGTCGTGGTCGAACCCAACACCAGGCGCGAACCAAAGGAGTCGGTGATGATGTTCGCACTGACTCCGGCAGCCTTGAGCGAAGAGTCGGCGTTGATCGCGTCTCGAACCGATTGCAAGGTGGAGCCATCCGGCACATTGAGGTTGTAGTTGTTACCGCCCTGCGAGATGGTCATCGTACCCGTGGGAATGGCACTGGTCGTACCACCCGCGAAGGCCGCCGAAGTGACCTTGGACGCAGTGGCCAGGTTGGTGACTTTGATGGCGTAAGTGCCATTCACCGCCGTGTTGCTGGCGGTAGCCGTGAGAACACCGGGAGCTGAAGATGTCGCAGCAAAACCTGAGAATTGCGGGGTCGTTGTGCTGGACAAGTCCTTCATGGCGGTATTGAAAGCTGCCAACAATGACTTCAGGGTACCCACCCCGGAAATGCTGTTGGTAGTCGTCGTTGTCGCTCGGGTGATCTGACCTTGCTTGGCGGCCTTGTCGGAATCGACCAGCGCCTTGACGATCGCAGTGGTATCGAGGCCAGAGCCTAGACCCAAGCCAGGTAGAATTGGACTTGCCATGTGGGACTCCCTTCAGTGTGTCGCCGGCCTTTTGACCTTTACAACGCCCAAAAGAACATAACAACAAAATTCGTGCCGGCTGTCAGGCTTCAGCGCTGAACAACAAGCTGTTTGCATCATTCAAACTGTTGGCCAGTTTCAGAACTTCTTCGTTCGGGATCTGGCGAATCACTTCACCGGAGCCACTGGCAATCACTTTGACTACTACTTTGCCTGAAGGCTCATCAATAGAGAACTCCAGGTTGCGCTTGACCGACTGGACGAACTTCTCGATTTCCTGAACGGCCTTCTTGAGTTTGTCCTGCTCGGCGGCAGCGTCTTTAGGCGCTTGCTTGACCGGGGTTACGGTAGCAACGTCGGCTTGAGGCTTCTCCACGGGCTTGTCGACCACGGTGGGTGCCGGCTTCGCCGCTGGATAAGACAAGTTCAGCTTCACGCTCATATCCATGTCCATCACCTCTTGAACGGAAAAAGCGAGAGAGCACGCAAGCGCACTCCCCCGCTAAAACTCATCCGGCTATTACTGAAGGAGCTTCAGTACAGCGGATGGCAGTTGGTTGGCCTGGGCCAGAACCGAGGTAGACGCTTGCTGCAGAGTCTGCTGCTTGGTCAGTTGTGCAGTTTCAGCAGCGAAGTCGGTATCTTGTACGCGACCCAGTGCAGCACTGGCGTTTTCGTTGATGTTCTGCAGGTTGGAGATAGTGCTGTTCAGACGGTTCTGGGCAGCACCGAGGTCCGCACGAGCACTGTTGATGGTGTCGATGGCGCTGGTGATTGCGTCCATGGCGGCCGAGAAGTTGGTTTCAGCAGTAGCGCTGTCGGAACCAACGATGGTGATCGCCGAGTCAACACCCAGAGTTGCAGCGTCGAAGCTGGCGCTCAGAGTCAGAGTGATCTGGTTGTCAGAACCGTTGTTCGAACCGACCTGGAAGGTCATGGTGCTAGCGGTACCGTCAAGCAGGTTCTTGCCGTTCAGGTTGGTGCTGTTGGCGATACGGGTGAGTTCGTCGCTCATCTGCGAGAACTCTTTGTTCAGAGCGATACGGTCATCTGCGCTGTTGCTGTCGTTACGTGCCTGGATGGCCAGTTCACGCATACGTTGCAGAATGTTGGTCTGCTCTTGCATCGCGCCTTCAGCGGTCTGCGCCATGGAGATACCGTCGTTGGCGTTTTTGATCGCCATGTTTTGACCGCGGATTTGCGAGGTCATACGGGTAGCGATCTGCAGGCCAGCGGCGTCGTCTTTGGCGCTGTTGATTTTCAGGCCGGAAGACAGGCGGGTCATCGAAGTGGACAGAGCATCGGAAGCCTTGTTCAGGTTCTTCTGAACGTTCAACGATGTGACGTTAGTGTTTACTGTTAAAGCCATGACGAATTCCTCGTTGGTTGGGTACTGCGGCTTCCGGCCCTGGCAACCGCCGGGTGTGGCCTAGAGAACCTTCGTAATAGTTATCGTCGGGTTGGGGACTTGCTTGAGGGCTTTTTTTAAAAAATTTACTAGCAGACTGCCACCCCTTGTGAAACAAGGGTTTAGCGATGGATAAAGGCCCGAAAAATGGCGCCAATAAACCGCAGGACATGGTCAGGGGCAAAAAAATAGCGCTTCAGGCGAACCTGAAGCGCTATCAGAAGGAGAGGATCGGATCAGTCGCGATAGAGAATCGCCGAGCCCCACGACAGGCCAACACCGAAACCGCTGATCGCCACGCGCTTCCAGTCGGCATCCAGGACGTGCTTTTCCAGCAACAGCGGAATGCTCGACGACACGGTATTGCCGGTCTCGACCATGTCCTTGATGAATTTCTCAGGCTCACCCTCGAAACGCCGTGCAACGGCATCGACGATAGCCGCACTCCCCTGATGGATGCAGAACGCGTCGATATCACTGGCTTGCAATGACGATTCGTTCAGCAGTTCATGCAAATGAGCCGGCACTTTCAGTAAGGCGAAGTTGAAGACCTGGCGACCATTCATGAAAAACACACCGTCGCTCACCTTCAGGTGCGGCGCACCGGAACCGTCAGTCCCGAACTTGGACTTGCCCAACTGCCAGTTGGCCCCTTCTGCCATCCAAGTGGCCGTGGCGGCGTCGCCGAAGAGCATGGTGGTGTTGCGGTCTTCAGGGTCGACGATTTTCGAATAGGGGTCAGCGGTGACCAGTAACCCGTTTTTCAGCCCTGCAGCCTCCATGAAGCCTTTCAGGGCATAGATGCCATAGACATAGCCCGAGCAGCCCAGGGATATGTCGAACGCCGCCACATGGGTCGGCAGCCCGAGTTTGTCCTGCACGATGGCGGCCGTGTGCGGCAATCCTTCCTCATCACCGTTCTGGGTGACGACGATCAGCGCGTCAATCGATTCGCGCGAAAGCTGTGGGTTGTTGGCGAACAGCGCGTTCACTGCTTCGACACACAGGTCCGATGTTTCCTGATCAGCGTCTTTGCGCGGCAGGAACGCCGAACCAATCTTGCCGAGGATGAACTCTTCATCCTTCTCGAATTTGGCACCCTGAGCGTAGTTATCCACACCAGCGGTCGGCACATAACTCGCTATGCTTTTTATGCCAATCATCATGGCTTCCCGATCATGTACTGCGACTAGGTTCACCCCCAAAAGCTCAGGGGCGCTTCAAAATGGTTGATTTCCGAGGGCGGAAGCCTTGCCAGGCGAACGAACGGGCCTCCACTCCGGGGAATACAATACAGTGAAGATGCACTTTATGACCTATGCGTCACGCTGTTTTGTCCTCAAGGGGCATTTTTTCATGACAAATGAAGCAGTGTCATTTCTCGCGATCGGATTGGACACCGGACAGGAATGTAGGGGATGGCGATGCAATTGTGTGAGAGCGACGGTAGATTTACCTGCCGTACCCGGTGGAAAACTGCAGAAGGCGTTTGATTAATTGTGGCGGGGGAGCTTGCTCCCGCTTGAGTGCGAAGCGCTCACAAAAGGGGCTGCTTCACAGCCCAGCGGGAGCAAGCTCCCTCGCCACGATTCATCCGCACGGTTATGCGGCGGTTAGTTCAGCAAGTCGGTCCAAGGTACGTTGCGCACCGGTCCGAGGGTAAAACCCGCACCTTGCAGCGCCAGGTTGCCGTTGTAGAACCGGTCCTGGGCGAACGCCCCGGACCACTTCTCACGCAGCGCCGCAAGCGCCTGCGGCGTACTCACCAGCACGCCGGGCTGGATCACTTGCACATGCGGCGTCCATACCGTCAGATAACCTGCCTGGCCAACCCGGAGGCACAAGTCGACGTCACCCAGCGCATCGTCGAACAATGCCGTATCAATGCCGTCGGCCGCTTCGAACAATTGCTTGGCAATCATCAGGCAGGCGAAAGACACCGCCGAACAGTTCTGCTCGACTACCAACCTGTTCATGTAGCCCCGGACGGTCTTCGGCTCACCGACGAAAGCCGAGCCGACTGTGTCGTTCAGTCCCAGGATCAGGCCAGCCTGGGCGATGCTTCCATCGCGCTCGACCAGCTTGGCGCCGACCACGCCGACCTCCGGGCGCAACACTTGATTGAGCAGCGATTCGATCCAGTTGACGTTGACCACTTCGCTGTCAGCCGCCAGCGTCACCAAGTAGTCGCCCTTGGCTTCCTGGCTCACAGCGTTAATCAGGGTCCCCGTCGCGACGCCCGCGTCGATATCCAGCAACCGGACGCGACCGGCCTGGTGCCCCTGACCGTCGAGCCAGGTGCGCAGCACCGAATGGTTAGCGGTCGGGGTGGGGACCAGCACTTCGTAGCGCTGATATCGAGTGCGCTGCAGGACGCTGAGCAAACAACGTTGCAACGCTGTCAGATCGCCAATGCCGTGGACAATGATCGACACCATCGGGCGGACGGCAAAGCGATAGTCGATCTTATGCGTCCCCGGCACCACTGAGCTTACGTCAGCTTGATAGCCACGAACCGCCAGGTGACGCAGCAGTGTCTTGCGCTCATCGGCGTTGTTTTCCGCCGGTGGCGCCTGGCAGACCAGCAGGGGCTCATCCAGATGAGCAAGCCCTTCCAGTCCGTCCTGCTCGATCAGACGCAACAGTAGGTCGAACTCCATCGCGTTCTTGAATTCACGCGAATAACCGCCAAGCTTCAGGAATGTCTCGCGGCGGATCAGCCAATGACGGGCCATCAACGCCGGGTTGCTTTGCAGCAAGTCCAAGTTGAACCCAGGCCGGAATACATCAGCCAAGGTCCCGTCCGGCTGGCGCTGGAACTCGTCCATTGCCACGGCCTGGCACTGCCCAGCGTCCAGTAGCTCCAAACCCGCGCGGAACAGGCCTCCCGGCGTGACTTCATCGCCGGCTTCGGCCATGACCACCCAATCGCAATCGATCTGGTTGACCACCTGATTGATCTTCTCGACGTAATTGCTTTCGTTGACCTTGACGAAATGCAGGACGTTTTGTGGCGTCGTCTCGGCCGGCAGGTCGCCGGTGGTGAACACCACAATCTTGAACGCCCGGCAGTAGCCGTTGATTATGCTGTCGAAGGTGGCCTGCATCTTGAAAATGTCGGCTTCCAGATCGAGGATCAAAATACCGAAGGTAGGTCCACCGTTGCGAGCGGCCAGGTATTGGGACACTTTCTGAGCTTCACTGGCACTCGGTTCGCGCGCCTCGAGCCAACGCAGCAATTGACCGGAGCGCGTGGCGTCGAACAACCTCGCGGTATTTTCAAACGCCGAAGCCTTGAGTCGTTGGTCCCAGGCCTGAAGCATCTGCACGTAGCGCGTGTCACCCTTGGCCTGCATGAGCCCGAGCAATTGCTTCACCAGATCCTGATTGAATGCATAGCTCAAAAAAGCCCTCGCCAGCTGTTCATCAAGCGGTTCGGCACTGGTATTGCGCTGAGGGCGCGACAGTTCTTTCTGCCTGAGCATGACCGCTTCCAGCTCTCTCAGCTGCACCTGTCCGCTTGGCGCCGCATGAATCAGGAATTCCAGCGCCGCGAGCACATCGAAGAAAGCCTGGTTGTAAAAAGGCAACTCAACGTACTGCGTCGGCTCGAAACGTCGGATCGGTTCGCCACGCCGCGAATCCCAGGTCGATTCGAACAGTTTCCCAGCCTGCGGCGCCGAACGCTCGACCAGCTTCTTGAGTATGGCCCGGGCATGTTCCAGCGCCGAATCATCCATACCAGAAGCGCTGGTCAGCATCGTGGCCATGCGTTCCTGTTCAGCGACGGCTCGCAAGTCCTCGGTACCAGGCGCCGTGCCGACGGGGTTGCATGGCTTCGCCACGCGACTACGCTCGTTTACGCCATGGGGAATGTCCAGCAAGCGGACCCTTGCATCCGTCACCAACCCAAGGGAATGACCAGCCTCCTGCAACCGAGAGTCAAAATCGGCGGGCAACGAAGCGTAGCTGCGCCGCAGGGTTTCAGTGCGTGTCACCGCGTTAACCAGTGAAGGACAATCTTCAGCAAACACCGTCAGCCGAGCTTCGGCCGATGCGCCGGGGTAATCTTCGCAGCCCTTGCGATCGAGCAAATAATAGTCGACACGGTCGGCATGGGCCTCGAACGCCAGGCTGTAGCCTTGGCATACGCCATATTCAGCATGCGCCTCCAGGAAACTCAACGATTGTTCGAGCGCCTGGGGTAGCAGGAAACTTTCGGCATCGGCAATCGCCAGGTAAGGCGTGGCAACGCGCTCGAGGGCCTGGCGAACCTTTTCGCCGAAGCCGCGCGCCTCAGGCGCATGCAGGCACTGCACGCCGGGGAATGCCATCGAGATACTGCCATCGATCCGGCTTGATGAGTCAACCACCAACACGGCGAATGAACTGTCGCGGTAATAGCGCAACGCCCGCCGCAGGGCGGTCGACTGGTCATGAGCAAGCAGTACCAGCGTAAACCGTTCACTCAACGGCGCAGTCGTTCCTGTTGGGACATTGCTTTGCATATTCATTCCTTAACAAGTGGGTGGCCGCATCAGCGACACCGGGAGTTTCGCGGGGAAACCCATCAATCCGGCAGCCAACCATTGGCCCAGTACTGCAGGTTATCGCCGCGCAAGATAAAGTCGCGCAGCACCACTTCACGTAATTCGTCGCCCATCCGGTAACTGGCAATCGGATCTGCCAAATGCATACGGATTGCCTCAAGCCACTCTTCGGTACTGTTGGTGAGGACTCGCGTGCAAGGCAAATGACCTCGGTAGGCCTCCGTATCCGAGCAGATGACTGGATAGCCACACGCACCGTACTCCAACAGGCGAAGGTTGCTTTTGCAGTCGTTGAATATATGAAATTCCAACGGCGCCAGGGCCAAGTCCAAATTCAGACTGGCCAGTTTTGCCGGATAAAGCGCAAGGCTAACGCCTGGATGGAATTCATGGATATAGGGCTTGAGCAAATCGGGGCACATGCCAAAGAAAACCCATTCGACTTCATCAGCGAGTTCCCGAACGACATCGGCGATAAGCTCCAGGTCGCCACGGTGGCTGGTGCCGCCCCCCAACCGATACGCGGCTTGCTGGAGGTCGCACGCTGGCTTCGAAGCTGGTTCCACAGGCCGGCCGCCAGCATGTTCGGCACGACGCGAATATCGTGGTGCATGCTCGACAAAGCGTCCGCCAACGGATGGGTGGACACCACGACCCGATCGCACTGGGCGATACCTTGGCGCAGCAAGTCTTCGAGGTTGTCCGGCATATTGCGACGGTGTTCGTTTTTCTCCGGGACCCTGGCGATGTAATCATCCAGTTCATAGATGCGCATGGCCTTGGAGTAAGTCTTGACCTGGGCAATGTCCTTGAACTTACCCACGTTATAGCGACCCTGGAGAATGATCACATCCGGTGACTGGCGCTCGATGTCAATGATCGAGGGCGTATCGTAGGCAACACGCCCGACGATTCGACCCGCCGCCTCCAGCTCGAACAATGGCTGGCTGACCCGGTAATGCCCCACCGCCGAGGTGTTGACCGCCATCCCCAGGATCGAGGGCACGTTACGGGTGATCAACGGATTCCAGCCGGTGCGTGGCCCGGGTTCAAGGCTGAAGCTTTTTCCGGTCAGGGTCAGGTTACGGTTGTAGGCGGGATCGTTGGCGATTTTGGGCAACCAGCGCTGATAGAATGCCTCCTGCTCCTCCTCCAGCCGCTGCTTCCAAGAAGGATCACGACCAGGCTCCACACCGGAGGCCAGCACGACATCGCTGTATGGCGTGGTGACGATCAGGTAACCGTTTTTTCCGACCTGCTGGCACAACTCCAGAGAATTGATGCGCTGCGTTGTGATCGACTCATCGAACCCGCCAGCTTCCTCCAGAACTTGCTTGCGTACCAACAGGCAATGATCGCCAACGGCGCTCCAGTTCTGCACGGTCTGCAAGCGCTGCATGTAGCCGCCAGACGTTACCGATTCGTTGACAAAGGCCCTGCCCGCCAACCCGCCCATCCCCATGATCATGCCGGCATCGATGACCCGGCCCTGCTGGTTAAGCGTGCGAGGCCCCACGATACCGACCTCGGGGCGTTGCCCATGATTGAGCAGCTCATCCAGCCAAGCGGCTTCCAGCACGATGCAATTGGGGTTGAGCAATAACAGATATTCGCCACGGGCATGCTGTAGGGCGAAGTTGCGGATCACTGCTTCACTACTACTTCCCGGGTGCAGGAGTATTCGCAATTTTTCGCTGCCCAGCTCAGCCATGCCCCGCAGCCAATGCTGCAGCGCGGCGTTTTCACTGGCGTTATCGACAATGATGATTTCGTAGTGCGGATATGTCGTCGCACTGAGCAGGCTGTTGATACAACGCTCCAGCGCACTCAGGTCATCCTTGACGCTGATGACGATCGACACCAGAGGACGCTCGGCGAAGAGGTATTCAATGCGCGGAACCAGCGCGAGGAGCGCCCCGGGGTGAAGCCGGTGCGGAATGCCGATACGCTGCAGATGCGCACTGATCAGCCGGGTGTTTTGCTCGATGACTTCCGGCTGCGACAGCCATTGGGCGAACGATAACGTCGACTCGACCTGGACTTCAGGGATATGACCAATAACTTGCGGCCCGTCCGTTTCGACCAGTCGCCAGATCAAGTCATGGGGCGCCAATTCGCCCAGGCTCGAATCGAATCCACCCGAGGCCAGGAATCGCGCGCGCTCGAAAGCCAGAGTCCGACCGACATAGGGGTAACCGCGCATCAGATCGAGGTTGAAGTCGGGCTTGAAGATCGGCTCCGCCGATTTGTCATCCACCAGCGCGCCTTCATCGCTGTAGATGCAGGCAGCACTTGGCGAGCTGACAATCCGGTCGGCCATGACCAGGAGCGCAGACTCGGTCAAGCGGTCGCCGGCACGCAGCAGGTAGAACCAATCGGCGCCGTCCAATTGAGGCAAAAGCCCATTGAGCTGCTGCACCCAGTCAGCCTGCAGTCCAAGGCGCAGGATATGGTTGTCCACACCCTGGCGACCGTTGGACAGCAGCAGCACCGATTCGCAGGCATAGGCCTGGGCCGTGATACTTTGCAGGGTAATGCCGAGCGCATAAGGATCGTCCTGCTCATCGATAATGACGGGGACGATCCTCGGACGATAGGCCCAGCGCGCGATCTGCCGGGACAGGACTTGCTTGCGCAATGGACTGAAACGGCGGCACTCCAACCACTGCACATAGAGGTCTGCGTAGCTTTCGATGTCAGTGCCAACTTGCGAGCCGATAACGCCCTGCCGAGTCGCGATGACCGAGTAAACGTTTATTTCTTCCCACTCGGTCGCATCCTCCTTGCTTCGGTCCAGCGCCTGGTAACGCACCCAGCCACTGGCCGGCGCCGGCTCGCCACTGCGCTGGCCAAGCATTTCCTTGAGCCACGTCAGCTCCACCGTGGCCGCTTCAAGCATTTTGGCCTGACGCGCCAGGCGGTCCGGATGCAAGCGCTGACCGCTTCCCTCGGCGTACAGTTGGACCAGGTTACCCCGTCGCAACAGGCAGATGAACAAGGCAAAATCCAGGACCGCCTCGAAGCCTTCGCCGGGCCGCGCCAACGCCGGCAGCAAAGCCTCGACGTCGGTGCGACGCATCAATGCACCACTTAAACCGCCAAGGATATTGCGGGTGGTTTTTTCAAAATACGCCAGCATGTCGCTGCCGTTGAACAGCGCATCGAACTGGGTGATGCCGGTGTTTTCAACACGGATCGGCAAGGCGTAGTTGTCGGCATCGATCAGGTGATGCTTGTTGATCACCAACGATACTTGCGGATGTTCTTGCAGGATGGCCGCCTGCTGGCTGACGCAGAACGCCAGCAACTGATCGTCATCGCAGAGGAACTTGATGTACTCGCCCCGGGACTCTTCAAGGCAACGCAACAGGTTTTGCTGGAACCCCAGCCGGGTAGGGTTGCGCAGGTAGCGCACCGCAACACTCGAGCCTGCTTCAAGCTCCTGGACAATACGCTCGACTTCATCGCCGCGGCAATCGTCGCAGATAACAATCTCAAGATTCTCGTAGCTCTGCTCGAGCGCGCTTTGCAAGGCGAGGCGGAAAAAGCGTGAGTGGTACGCGGGGATGGCGATGCTGACAAGAGGAGCTGATTTCACACGCTTGGCTCTCAACCGGTGGGCGCCAACTCAGGCGAGAGCAGGACGTCCTGAATCGTATAAAGAAACGGGTCGGGGACCGCTTATAGCATCACGGCCCCTGCCCTGGATCACATCTTGTTGAACAAGCCCAATTGAGCGATCTTGCTGAACGCCAACTGCGACGCTTGAAGCATAGTCTGCTGCAACGTCAGGCGCGTCATCACCTCCGCTGGGTCGGAGTCACGAATCGCCGACTGGGTTTGCGAATTGGCGAGGACGAAGCTCTGGTTGGTATCGCTCTGGGTATCGAGCGACTGCCCACGTCCACCAACCGAACTCAATGCGCTGGTCAATTGGTCGGTGCCGCTGGCCAGGTTACCGATACCCGAAGCCAGCGCCGCGTTCAACTTCTGGATGGCGATGTTGTCGCCATCAGCCGGTGTGTTCAATGCGGTCCGCAACTGGCTCACGGTGTCCAGGATGTTCTGGGTCTCGTGGGTGTTGACTGCGATGCTGAACTGATCGTTGGCCGCCGCAGCACCATTAAGGGTGAAACTCACCCCGGATGCGGTGGCGACGTTGCCTGCCAGGGTGCCGCTCGATACTGGTTTGCTGTCGGCGGTCAGTGGCGCGGCGTAGAGGTCGAAATCCGTGGCGCTGGTGAACTTCAGAACGGCAGACCCCGTCGGAAAACTGGCGTGGTAAGCAGCCGGATCGGTGATCTGGCTGCCCGTAATCTGGGTCGCGGTGGTATTGCCCGGGCTGCGTGCCGGCGTGATTGAGTCAGGTTTGGCGGCCAGGGTGAAGGTACGACCTGTCAAAACCGTGTCCGCGACCTCGCCTGCATGAAGGTTGACGTTCAAGGTCAGGTCAACACCGCGAAAGCTCACGGTCTGCCCGGCCTGGTTGTGCGGTTGGATGACACCGCCCTTGCTGGCTTCGGCGGTCACATCGTTGCCGCCCGAGTCGGTGATTTTCAGTTGGGTGCCGCTGACGAACTCAACGGTGTACGGCTCACCACTGCGGAACTGGCTGTTGTAGCTCACGCTGGACGACACCTGGCCGTTGGTCAACACCACACGACCATCATCCACTGGCGGCGCGGTCATGGTGACCTGAGTACGACTGGTGTTGACGGCTTGCTGGAACACTTCCCAGCCGGTGCTGTTGGTGGCCATGGACATGGTGTCGCCGATCGGCAGGTCCAGGGTGACCTGGTCGCCGTTGTAGCTGTAGGTGCCGTCGTCATTGCGGGTGAACGGCACGACATCGCCCTTGGAACCGGCGAAGATGTATTTGCCGTTCTCATCTTTGGTGTTCATCAGGCTGAGCAGCTGTTCTTCAATCGAGCCCAATTCCGAAGCGACCGCTTTACGGTCTGCGTCGGTGTAGGCGGCGTTGCCGGCACTAACGGCCAACTCCTTGGCGCGCTGCAGTACGTTGCCGATACTGGTCATGACCGCTTCGGTGTTGCCCAGGGTCGCCTTGATGGTGGTGACGTTAGCTTCGTACTGGGACAGCATCGAAGCCTGGTTACCCAGTTGCAGCAAGCGCGAAGCACCGACTGGATCATCGGCGGCGGTGTTCACACGCACCAGGCTGCTGGCCTCCTCGCTGCTCTTGACGACCTTGGCGAAGTTTTTCTGGTAGTTCGCAGCCGTGCTTTCGTAAAACTGAGAAGTAGAAATGCGCATGGGCTACGGCTCCTTAAAGACTGTTGATCAATGTACTGAAGATTTGTTGCGCAGCCTTGATGATCTGCGAGGATGCGGTGTAGTACTGCTGGAACTTGACCAGGTTGCCGGTTTCTTCATCCAGGTCCACGCCGGACAACGAATCGCGGGCATTCTTGGCGTTGTCCAGGATCGCGCCAGTGGCGGCGCTGTCCAGCTTGCCCTGGGCAGCCTTGGCACCGACGCCTTCCACCAACTTGCCGTAGGCATCGTTCAGGGAAATGCCTTTACTGCCGGAGTTGGTGTCCACAGTCTTGGCGGTCTGCAAGCCCGCCAGGATGGTCCCGTTACGGTTGTCCAGGCTGCCGGGCTGGCTGAGACTGATGTTGATACCTGAGCCGTCGGATGGAGCGCCGGCGATCGACATGTCGAACGTGACGGTACGCTGCACCGGCGGTACGGACGAATCCATGATCGGGGCACCCGTGGCGTCCTTGAGCGGAACGCTCAGGCTCAGGGTGTTGCTCTGGCCGGGTATGATCGTGCCGCTGCTGATCAAGCCACCCTGGGCATCGCGTAGTTGGTAAGCCTGGCTGGAGCCACCGGCCGACGTCGCCCCGAACACCACCTTGACCGGCATCGAGTTCTTGATGCCGTTCTGGATGATGCTGGTGGTGGCTTCGTCGTAGATGTCCAGCTTGGTGGTCATGGTCGGCTGGCCGCTGGCCGGAATGGTCAGCGTGCCGCTGCCGCCCGGCGTGATGGCGGCGCCCAGCGGCGCGGCAATCGCCAGCCGCTTGGAGTCGGTCATCTCGGTCTTGATGCTGCCCGCCGCGTTGCGGGTCGGGGTGATCTTGAACGAATCACCGGCCACCGCCGGGCCACCGCCGAAGGTCAAGGCGAAACCATCGACCACCGGTGGAGGCGTGGTCGCGGTGTTGAACGCCCCCATCGAGGTGTTATCGGGCAAGCGCTGCACCGTGTAGTCGGTAGCGCTGGTGAACGTGATCTTGTAGTCGTTGGTGGTCAGCTTGCCGGTGTCTTCGATGGACACGTTGAAGTTGCCGGACCCGGCGCTGTTGCCCAGCGAGGCGACGCTGCGCTGGCTCATCTGGGCGGCGCTGTTGATGCTGCTGAACAGGTTGGAGCCAAACGCACCGTTCTTGTCGATGCCCGAGGCCTGGATGCTGTTCATCTGGTCTGCGACGACCAGCGCCACGCGACCCAGCTCGTTCATGGCGGGGTCGAGCACGGTGCTGCGGTAGCGCATCAGGCCGCCGATTTCACCACCGGTCAGCACCTGGGTAAGGTCCATGACGCTGGAGCCGCTGTTGAGCTGGATACCCATGCGGCCAGGATCGTTCTTGTCCGGCACTGCTTCCAGTTTATTGGTGATATTGCCCATCACCAGTGGCTGGCCGGAACCCAGGTAGATGTCCAGGCTGCTGCCGTTCTCCACGACCTGAGTGCCGGTGAAGGTGGACAGCTGGCGAATGGTTTCGCTGCGGGCGTCGAGCAGGTCGTTCGGAGCGCCGCCGGAGTTGGAGACTTCGGCGATTTTCTTGTTCAACTGGGCGACGGTGGTGGCCAGGCTGTTGATCTGGTCGACCATGTTCGACAGGTTGCCGTTGATGTTCTCGTTCTGCGCGGTCAGCTGGCTGGCAACCGAGTTGAAACGGTTGCTCAGGGCCTGGGCATCGCTGAGCAGCAACTGGCGGGAAGCATCGTCGCCCGGCTTGGCGTTGACGTTCTGCACCGAGGCGAAGAACTTGGTCAGTGCGCCATTGAGGCCGGTGCCGCTGTCCGACAGCAGGGAATCGAGTGGGGTGATCTGCCCCTGATAGGCCGCCGCATCGCTGTTGAGCGAGGTGGTGGTCTTCAGTTGTGCTTCAAGGTACGAGTTATAGACCCGGCGCACATCCGCCAGGGTCGTGCCGGAGCCGATGAACACGTTGCCGTACTGGTTCGACGCCTTGGTGGTCTGCACGGTCTGCTGACGCGAATACCCGGCGGTATCGACGTTGGCGATGTTGTTACCCGTGGTCACCAGTGCGGTCTGGCTTGCGGACAGACCCGACATCCCGATATTGAGCAAACTCATGGTTCAGACCTTATAAAGTCGTGGTGGCACCAGCCGAGGCGTAGTTTTGGTAACTCGTCATCTGCCGGGCTATGTTCGAAATCTTGTTGGCGTAGTTCGGGTCGGTGGCGTAACCGGCCTTCTGCAACTCGCGTACAAACTGTTCCGGGTTATCGGCCGACTTCAGCACATCTTGATAGCGACTGTTGCTTTGCAGCAGGTTCACCAGATCATGAAAACTGTCGCGGTACGAGGCGTAGGAGCGGAACTCGGCCGTCTCCTTGACCATCTCGCCATTGCGGAACTCGCTGGTGATCGCCCGCGCCGAATCGCCCGTCCAGTTCTTGCTGGCCTTGATACCGAACAGGTTGTGGCTGCTGCTGCCATCGGGCTGACGCATCACCGATTTGCCCCACCCGGTTTCCAGGGCGGCCTGGGCCACCAGGTAACGTGGGTCGACCCCGATGCGATCAGCGGCTTCCTTGGCCATTGGCAGCATGGCGTTGACGAATTCATCGGCATCGCGGAAGGCCTTGCGCGCCGGTGCCAGCGGTGGCTGGGCCACGGCGCGACCGTAAACCTGCATGTCGCCTTTGGGCTCGGCAGCCTTGAGCGCGGCCAGCCAGTCACCATTGGCCAGCTCACCGGTGGCAGGCTTGACGGCGGCAACGGCACGATCCGGCAAGACGTTCTGCGCCACGGCCTCAGGCTTGACCGACGCCGAAGGCACCAGCCCGGCGAGCAGGCGGTCGGCCAGTTTCGGCGGCAGGGCCAGGCGGCGCTGGTTGATCAATTCCATGTCGTTGCGGTGAATGCCCTCGGCCCCTTGCGGCGCGCTCACAGCCCGCGAGGCCCAGAGCGGACGCTGGCCGTTGCTGCGCGACAAAGGCCCATCGGGCAGCGTTCCGGCCGCCACAGGCGTAGGCACTGGCGCCTTGGCCTTGTCCAGCGCCTCTTGCTGCTTGGCGGCAGACAAGGTGGCCGCCTCGCCCGAGGCCAGCGGCTTGTTCTTCGACATCTGGCGCAACAGCACATCGGCCAGGCCGATACCCCCGCCTTCGCGGGACATGGAAACGGCCAACTGCTGGTCGTACATTTCCTGGTATTGCTTGGCTTCCGGCGTGTTCATCGGGTTGTCCTTGCCCAGGGCCTCGGTGGCCGAACGCATGGACTTGAGCATTTCACCGAGGAACAGCGACTCGAATTCCTGCGCCACTTTGCGCAGGTTGCCTTCGCTGTTCTTGTCGCCGACCTTGAGCTGGTTGAGGCGATTGAGGTCCGAATAGGACGCTGAATCCCCACTGATCAAGGCGCCTTTGCGCATATCCACCATGACCGCCTTCCTTAAATCACGATCAGGTCGGCTTGCAACGCGCCGGCCTGCTTCAAGGCTTCGAGAATCGCCATCAAGTCGCCCGGTGCCGCGCCGACCTGGTTCACCGCCCGGACGATTTCATCCAGGGTAGTGCCCGGGCCGAACTTGAACATCGGCTTGGCTTCCTGCTCGGCATTGACCCGCGAACGCGGGACCACGGCGGTCTGGCCGTTGGACAATGGGCCCGGCTGGCTGACGATCGGGTCTTCGGTGATGGTCACGGTGAGGCTGCCGTGGGTCACGGCGGCCGGCGAAACCTTGACGTTCTGGCCGATCACGATGGTGCCGGTGCGCGAGTTGATGATGACTTTCGCCACCGCCTGGCCCGGGTCGACTTCGAGGTTCTCCAGGATCGACAGGTAGTCGACGCGCTGGCTCGGGTCCAGTGGCGCGGTGACGCGAATCGAGCCGCCATCGATGGCCTGGGCCACGCCTGGGCCGAGCATGTCGTTGATCTTGTCGACGATGCGCTTGGCCGTGGTGAAGTCGGAACGGTTGAGGTTCAACGTCAGGCTGTTGCCCTGGTTGAAACCGCTCGGCACCGCACGTTCCACCGACGCACCACCAGGGATGCGACCGGCCGATGGAACGTTGACGGTAATCTTCGAACCGTCGCGGCCCTCGGCATCGAAACCGCCCACCACCAGGTTGCCCTGGGCGATGGCGTAGACGTTGCCGTCGATACCCTTGAGCGGCGTCAGCAACAAGGTGCCGCCACGCAGGCTCTTGGAGTTACCAATGGACGATACGGTGATATCCACTTGCTGGCCGGGCTTGGCGAACGCGGGCAGATCGGCACTGACCGACACCGCCGCGACGTTCTTCAATTGCACGTTGCCGGAACCGGCCGGCACCTTGATGCCGAACTGCGACAGCATGTTGTTGAAAGTCTGCAGGGTGAACGGGGTCTGGGTGGTCTGGTCACCGGTGCCGTTCAAGCCCACGACCAGGCCGTAGCCGATCAACTGGTTGGAACGCACGCCGGAAATGCTGGCGATGTCTTTCAGGCGCTCGGCTTGAGCGGTGAAGGCTGCCGACATCACCAGGGCACCGATCAACAGCTGTTTAAGATTCAACTTGATCACCTAGAAAGGGAACTTCGGGCTGAGGAAGAAACGGTCGAACCAACCTGGCTGACTCGCATCGGCAAAGGCACCAGTGCCCGAATAGGTGATGCGCGCATCGGCCACGCGGGTCGATGGAACAGTGTTGTCGGTGGAAATGTCATCGGCGCGGACCATGCCGGCGATGCGCACCAGTTCGTCACCGGTATTGAGCGTCAACCACTTCTCGCCGCGCACGGCGATGATGCCGTTGGGCAATACATCGGCCACGGTCACGGTGATCGAGCCGGTCAGGCTGTTGCTCTGGCCGGACTGGCTGTCGCCTTTGCTCGATCGGTCGGCACCGTATCCGGCATTGAGGCTCAGGTCGCCGCCACCGATCGGATTGTTGGTGGTCAGGCTGGAGCCGAACAGCGAGGTCAGGCCGACGCTGGTCTCGCTGGTCTTGTCGATCTGCGAGTTGGCGTTCTTGCTGGCCTGGGTCCGCTCGTTCAGGGTAATGGTGATGATGTCACCGACCCGGAAAGCCTTACGGTCGCTGTACAGGTTCTGTTCGAAACCGGCCTGGTAGATCGAGCCGTTATTGGCGGCGGCCGGCAACGGCGTGCGTGGCAACACCGGAGCGTAATACGGGTCATTGGGCCTTGGTGTTGGCGCGACACAGCCCGCCAATGCGGTAATCCCACTCAATGCCAGAACAGATACGAAGCGATTCATGACCCTACCTCTTGGTGTTGCAGGCGGCCTCAGGCCGCCCTGTCTACGGATTTTGCGACGCGATTACAGATTCTGCGTGACGAACGAGAGCATCTGGTCGGCGGTGGAGATCACCTTGGAGTTCATTTCGTAGGCGCGCTGGGTGGTGATCATGTTGACCATCTCCTCAACGGTGCTCACGTTCGAAGTTTCCAGGGTGTTCTGCAGCGTGGTGCCGAAACCGTTCAGGCCCGGAGTGCCGACTTGCGGCGCGCCGCTGGCGGCGGTTTCCATGAACAGGTTGTTGCCCACGGCTTGCAGGCCGGCCGGGTTGATGAAGTCAGCGGTCTGCAGGTTGCCGATCACTTGGGAAGCAGGGTTGCCGGCCACGGTGATGGACACGGTACCGTCGCGGCCCACGGTGAAGGTCTGGGCATCGTTCGGGATGACGATGGCCGGTTCCAGGGCGAAACCGCTGGCGTTGACGATCTGGCCATTGGAGTCGAGGTGGAAGGTACCGTCACGGGTGTAGGACGTGGTGCCGTCCGGCTGCAGGATCTGGAAGAAACCGCGACCGTCGATGGCCATGTCCAGCGGCTGCTCGGTGGTTTGCAGGCTACCGGCGTTGAAGTTTTTCTGGGTGCCGACGATGCGCACACCGGTACCCACTTGCAGGCCCGACGGCAATTCGCTGTCCTGGGTCGACTGGGCGCCTGGCTGGCGTTTTACTTGGTACAGCAGGTCCTGGAACTCGGCGCGATCACGTTTGAAGCCCGTGGTCGAGACGTTCGCCAGGTTGTTGGAAATAGTGGAAAGGTTGGTGTCCTGGGCGGACAGACCTGTTTTGGCAACCCAAAGAGCCGGAAGCATTCGATTCTCCTCTCACGCCTGTTTTTCGGCGCAGCGCTGTAATTAATGATTAGATCTGCAAGACCCGAGCCATGGCTTCATCGCCTTCTTTGGCGGTGTTCATCATCTTGACGTGAAGCTCGAATTGCTTGGCCAACGCCAGCACGGAAGTCATTTCATCCACGGCATTGACGTTGCTCGCCTCCTGGAAGCCCGACACCAGTTGCACGTTGCCGTCGATCGGCGCCGGCTGGCCGTCCTTGGTACGGATCGAGCCATCCAGGCCCTTGGTCATGTTCCTGAGGTCCGGGTTGACCAGCTTGATGCGGTCCACCTCAGCCATCACACGCGGGCCTTCGCCCATGGCGCGGATACTGATGGTGCCGTCCTGGCCGATTTCGATTTTCTGCTCCGGCGGCACGGCGATCGGACCGCCATTGCCCATCACCGGCATGCCGTTGCCGGCCCGCAGCACGCCCAGGGCGTCAACGTTGAGGCTGCCGGTGCGCACGTAGCTTTCACCGCCGTCGGGATTCTGCACGGCCATCCAACCCGGCCCGCTGACCGCCACGTCCAGGTCACGGCCGGTTTCCACCAGCGCACCCGGGGTGAAGTCAGTGGCAGGCCGCTCGGACATGGCAAATGCCCGCGCCGGAAAGCTGTCGCCGAATACCGGCATCGAACGTGCCTGCTCCAGGTCTTTCTGAAAACCATTGGTGGAAATGTTCGCCAGGTTGTTGGCATGGGCCCGTTGCGCCAGTGCGTTCTGGCTGGCGCCGGTCATTGCCACATAAAGGTACTTGTCCACTGTCGTTCCTCTGCATGCCGGACGTTTGCCGTCCACTGCTGTGTTGCACAGCCTTAAGCAAATTGCAGACCAACTTTTTTCTGGCGGGCCCAGGCCCGGAAAACAAAGGGTTCCGGGCTCCTGGGGTTGTGGAGGCGTTATGTCGAAGTCGAAAAACCGGCGGAGTTATGCCGCTAGGTGGCAAGCGCCGCCAACGCACCGCCGAGCACATCGACAACCCGGTCTTGCTGTTCATTCGTCAAACCGAGCCATAGCGGCAATCGCAACAGACGCTCGGAATACCCGTCGGTTATGTCCATCGAGCCGTGCACGCGCCCATACCGCATCCCGCCGGGCGACGAATGCAGCGGTACGTAGTGGAACACCGCGTAGATGGCGTGGCTCTTGAGTTTTTCAAGAACAACTTGGCGCTCGACACCAGGCGCCAGCAGCACGTAATACATGTGCGCATTGTGCTGGCAATTTTCAGGCACTATTGGACGACGCAACAATCCTTGCAGCTCAAGCTCTGCCAAAGCGCCATGGTAGTGATCCCAGATTGCCAAGCGGCGATTGGTGATGGACTGAGCCTCTTCCAACTGGGCCCAGAGGAAGGCAGCCGTCATTTCTCCGGGCAGGAACGAGGAACCCACCTCTTGCCAGGTATATTTATCTACCTCGCCCCTGAAGAACCGACTGCGATCGGTGCCTTTCTCGCGGATGATCTCGGCGCGCAAGGCCATGGCTGGATTGTTGGCCAGTAAAGCCCCACCCTCCCCCGAGATCACGTTCTTGGTTTCGTGGAAACTGAACGCCCCAAGGTCGCCGATGCTGCCCAACGCACGCCCCTTGTAAGTCGACATCACGCCTTGCGCAGCGTCTTCCACCACCGCCAACCCATGCTTGTGCGCAATCGCCAGTATCGTGTCCATCTCGCAGGCCACGCCGGCATAGTGAACAGGCACGATAGCTTTGGTCCGCGACGTAATTGCAGCC
This sequence comes from Pseudomonas frederiksbergensis, assembly GCF_000802155.2. GTDB lineage: Bacteria > Pseudomonadota > Gammaproteobacteria > Pseudomonadales > Pseudomonadaceae > Aquipseudomonas > Aquipseudomonas frederiksbergensis_A. Next base: position 86,767 of record NZ_JQGJ02000012.1, on the reverse strand, counting down.
TCGATCAAGCGTTCGTCCAGGTTCAGGGTATCGGGTCGTATATCGACGAAGACCGGCACCGCGCCACGCAGCACAAAGGCGTTGGCCGTGGAAACGAAGGTGAACGAAGGCAGGATGACTTCGTCGCCAGGCTGGATATTCAACAGCAGCGCCGCCATTTCCAGCGCAGCAGTACATGAATGGGTGAGCAACGCCTTGTTGCAGCCCGTGTGCGACTCCAGCCAGCCATGACATTGCTTGGTGAATGGACCATCACCGGCGAGCATGTTGCCGAACTTGGCCTGGGCAATGTAGTCCAGCTCCTTGCCGGTCATGAACGGGCGATTGAACAGGATTGTTTCTTGACTCATTGCAAGTTCCCCTGGGTGGGCATGGTCATGGGTGGCGCACAGCACAAGGCATCAAACTGCACTGATCCGCCCACCTATCTGGCTGCCTATGTCGAGATTTTCATAGAAATATGGGGTGAAGCCGGCACGTTTCATGGCGAGCTGGGTTTCGCCGATGTCGTATTCCACCCGGTGCAAGTTGAACGCTTCACCGTCCCAGGTGGCGAACGCTGCCCGGGGATCACCGTCACGTGGCTGGCCGACTGAACCGGGATTGCAATAGACCTTGTCCTCGCCGAGCCATAGGTGCTGGACATGGGTATGACCCGATGCGAAATATCGGCCGGGCAACGGCGCAAAGTAGGCCTGCGAGGGACGCACGTACTCGTCCAGCGGATCGCTCCAGCCACCATGGACGATGCTCAGTCCGTCCTCCGTGGAGCGCTCCGGGAGCGATCCCAACCAGGCCAGGTTCTGCGCAGTGATAACACCCTGTTGATAGTCGAGGCAGGTATTGGCGCTGTTGGAACGAGGGCATCGCTCATCCCTGGCCAGATACCAGTCATGGTTGCCCATCACCGAGAATATGTTTCGCTCGCGCAGGGCCTCGCAACACTCGTTGACTTGACTGTAGTAACCGGCCGTATCGCCCAGGCAGATGATCCGCGATACGCCGAGCCCATCAAGCTTGGCAAGCACTGTTCGAAGGGCGCTGTAATTGCCATGTACGTCAGAAATGATCCCGATCATAGACAATGAAATCCTCTATATAACGAACAGCGAAGCCAGTGCGAATGGTTGGCTGGGCCAGTGTCTTGCCGTCGAGGTAATAATCCAGGCACATCGCGGCCTCGTTGTAGCCAAACGCGCGACGTATCGAGCTGGTCGAGGAGATTCGCGGATTGATCTCGAGCAGGCTCCATGAGCCGCCCTTGCCACGACGGAACTGCAAGTTGGTCGGCCCTACCGGCTTGAAGGCACGGCACAGCCTGGCGACCACATCGTCCAGCGAATCGTCCTGGTACACCCAGGCCTTGGCAGTGGATCCATCGGAAGCCAGCTTGCGCTGGAAGGCAATCATTGGACCGGTATCACCTCGTCCGTCGCCAAACGCCGCCACGGTGAATTCGTCGGCGGCGCTGCCAATGATCGGCTGGGCCATGAGGTAGTCACCCAGCAGTGCGGCGTGCGGGGTGAAATCGCCCTCCTCGCGAACCCAGACCAGCCCTTTGGAGGCGTAACTCCGGCGCGGCTTGAGCAGGAACGGCAGGCCCAAGGCAGCCTTGAGCGAATGGAAGTCTCCCGCCAGCAGGCTGGGAATACGGCTGGAATCCCCGAGGGCCAGCAGCGCCTGGTCCATCGCCCACTTGTCCCTGGAGAGTTCGATCAACTGCTGGTTGTTGAGCACGACCTGACAATCGAACGTGTCCAAGAAGGCTCGGTGGTCCGAGAACCAGTGGATATCCTGTTCGATTCCAGGAATCAGCAGATCGACTTTGTGCAGGGCCAGGGTATCGCCCAGCCACTGGCTATAACCGGGGTCAGCCGTCAACGGAGCTTGCACGAACACATCGCTCCAGCCACGGCCGACCGCATCGTCGTAGATGTCCGTGCCGACCAGGCGAACAGCGGGATTTGCCGCACGCAGCGACTTGAGCAGGCCATAGCCCATGATGGCGCCTACGCCAGTCACCATGACGGTCTTCATGACAGGATCTCCCGCTGCACTCGCATCAATTCGAAGCCCCGACGAATGTCTATTCGCGGGACGAAATCAATTCGTTCATACAGCTCATGTGAACAATCGAAGTCAGGCAGATCGGGAATGTCGCTTTTTTCCGGCAGGAAGCGGACAGCCGACGGTTTGCCGAACGCCCTGAATGCGGCATGGGCGATCTCGGAAAGACGGGGGGATTCGGGATGGCCGCAATTGTAAAAGCCGGTTACGCCTTTCTCCGCCAGCCGAGCGCAGACCTCGGCAAGGTCGCTCAAATGCAGGTAGTTGCGCTTGGCGTCATTGCTGCCATACAGCTCGACGGTTTGCCCCGCCTGCGCCTTGTCGGCGATGGCGTAAAGCAACGGTTGATGAGGCCTGCATTGCTCGCCGCTATCGTAGACCTGGCTGATGCGCAGGACCGTCAACGCCATGCCGCGCTCTTGGCAGTAGAGGCTCGCCGCTTCTTCGGCATGGCGCTTGGAGAGCGAGTAGATGCCAAAATAGGGATCCGTCGGCTGGTGGCTGGCCCAACGCGACGACAGCAGAATGAACTGGCGTGCTCCGCATTGTTCGGCCAGTCGACAGGCAGCCAGCGTCCCGACAACATTGTTCAGCTCGGCACGAATCAGATCATCCGGCGCGCGACCACCGAAATCGGCTGCGGCCAACACAACGACATCGAAGCGCTCGTCGCAGGCACAGGGTACCTGGCTACTCAGGTCGAAGGTGAGATCGGCCTCCCGACGCCCTGCCAGCTTGACCTGGCCATAGCGTGACAGCATTCGGGCGACCGCCTTTCCAATGACCGAAGTACTTCCGATGACCAGGCTTTTCATGACTGGACGACTGTCGCTTCCAGCATCATCGCGCAGCAAAGCTCAGGGTAGTCGATGCCAACAGTGCACATTGCCTGAACGATGTCCGCACCTAAGTTCAATTCTTTCAATTGTCCAGTGGTGAACGGCTTGAGAAACACACCTTCCTTGCGCACCACCTGGAGCCCGGCGGCTTCCAACTCAGCGGTCAGGGTTTGTAACGAGTAGCTGCGCACATGGCCCAGCTCCAGATCGCCACCGCCCAATGCCGTCATATCGCCAAGCAACCCGGCCGCATGGCCTAACCTGCGATGCAACGACTCACCATTGGGAACCAGTACAAAGCAACGGCCACCCGGCGCCAGGAAGCGCTTGAACCGTCGCAGTATGGTTTGTGGATCCTCGACGTGCTCAAGGACAAATCCCATCACAATCAGATCGAAACGCTTGTCGGTATCGAAGGTCTCGAAATAACCCTCGACGATTTCCGCCTTACTGTCCGGGTACTGGGACTTGAATTGAGCAATCACCGATGCGGAGCCATCAATGACCGTGTGTTCACTGAAAAACCGCGAGAAGCGGTTTGTGCTGAAGCCATGGCCAACACCAAGCTCCAGCAGGCTTTGCGCCTGGGTGCACAGCGCCATGATGCGTTGCGGATACCAGTTGAGAATGATGTTGTTGTCATACGCATAGCCAAAGCTGTCGCTGTAGGCTGCGATGAAGGAATCAAGATCGTTGCTCATGTCACATGCACTCCGCTGGGCAGTCAAAGTAATAGTCAGTACAGATCAATCGGCCAGCCAGGCCCGTCGCCAGGCCTCCAGGCGTTCGCCTTCGAGCAACCACTGCGCGCGCACCGTCGACTGCAAGGCATCGCCCAAGGCCGCGGACGCGTCGCGGTCTTCCAGATGCAAACGAATCGCCCGGACCCAATCTTGCGTCTGGTTATCTACTCGCGTCAGCGGCAGAACCTCGCCCCCGACGAAACCCGGCACACGACTGCAAATGACCGGATGCCCGTACGCGGCATGCTGCAACACACGCAAGTCACCCGAACAGGCATTGCCAACGGTGTGCGCCATGGGCACCAGTGCCAAGTCAAGATTCAACGCGGCCATGGCTGTTGCCAACTGCTGCTGCGGGACATTGGGGTGTTGCTCCTTCAGGAATGGCTGCAGCGCCGCAGGGCAGTCACCTAGCACCACCCAATCCACTTCACCCGCGAATGCGGGCAGCACGTCAGCCAGCAGTTGAGTATCCTTGCCGCCCAGCCAGCCCAGGCGCGGCTTGGCCCCTACTCTCCGGTTGCTTTGTACACGCCCCCATTCAGCCGGTAGCACGGGCTCCAGCACGCGGATGTCGTCGTGCTGGCCTTGCAGCAGTTCAGCCAGCGCCGCCGTGGGGACCAACACCCGATCGACCTGCAGCAGCCCGAACCGCAGACGCTCCAGCAGTTCATCGGCAGAGCACGCCCCCTTCAAGTCCACCTCCGGCAAATAACCGTCCAGATCGTAGACGGTAAAGGCCTTGGAAAACGCTCTCAGGCGGCTCAGGGTAAGAAGCCCGGCATCATCCAGAGGACGCTGCAGCACCACAGCGGTCGGTGCCAGGCGCTCGATCTCCACCGGCGACAACAGACTCGAAACGGCAGCGCCTTCGATCTGCCCCGCTTCGACCAAAGTGCTGAACGGCTGGACCAGCCGCGAATAGGCCCCCGCCTGCTGGTCGGTGACGCAAACCAACACCTTCGGGACGCTGCCTTGCAGAGGAAACCAGCTCAGGTCATTGTTTTGCGGAACAAAGCCGCCAGCGGCGCGCAGAGAAAAATTGGCGTTGTAGGCCGGATCGCAGGCCAACCGAGGCATCCAGCGGGCAAAAAAGGCATCCTCCTGCTCGCTACTCGCCTGTATATCTGGCAAAGGGTCAACCAACAGTCGTGCAAAAGGCGTCCAGACATTCACGTAGCCTGCCTGCTGCAGCTTCAAGCACAGGTCAACATGCGTCCAGGGTGCCAACAGCGGATCGGTATCGAAGCCGCCGGCCTCAAGGAACAGGGATCGACGCAGCATCAGACACTCGCCGCCCAGGGCCGAATAGCTCTGCTCAAGTCCGAGCCGTCCCATGTGCCCTGCGGCATGGGCCGACGCGCCCTCAAAAGCCCGACCGACCACACCACCCAGCCCCAACACCAGGCCCGCCTGGCGTATACGCCCCTGGCTATCCTGCAACTTGCCTCCCACGGCGCCGACTTCCGGGCGCTGGGCCTGATTGAGCAAAGCTTGCATCCAACCCGGCTCAAGCACAGCACTATGGGCGTCGAGCCAGAGCAAGTAATCGCCCCGCGCCTCCTGCGCCGCCGCATTGCACATCGCTGCACGGGACTGGCCCGGCATGAACCGCAATAACTGGAAACGGCCTGCACCCATCTGCTCCACCAGCCCCAGCCACTCCAGCAATGCCGGGTCGTCGTTGCCCGGTTCGATCAGCAGTACTTCGAAGTCCACGGCGCTGGTCTGTATCAGCAGGCTTTCCAGGCAACGCTGGAAATTTGCCAGTTGCCCTTCCAGGTAAATCGCAATACTGACCGAGGCCTGTTGTTCGTGGCCGTAGTCGATACGATAACGACTTGGATCCTCTTGCAATGCAATGGCTCGCGCCTGAGCGTAGCCACGCGCCTGCAGATGAGCTTCCATGACGGCGCGCTCATCGGAGCATTCCGACTGTCGTAATTCGTTGGCGATCAGCAGGGGTTCGCTGACATGGCCAATGCTCGCCATCCCTTGCTCGCCGATCAGGCGCAGTTGGTAAGCCAACTCGAAGGCGCCACCGCACGAGGGGTCAAAACCGCTAAGGCGCACCAACGCCTCGCGACGATACATCCAGTGGCGGGAAAGACTGGCCGCAGAGGCCAAGAGCAAATCGAGATTCAGGTCGGGCCGCAACGAAAGATTAACGACCCCGCCTATACGTACGGCTTCGTCGGCGAAAACCGCCAGGCAACTGTCGGGGGCTTCGAGCAAATTCACCGCCGCCACCAGCAGCCCCGCGGCGACGAACGTCTCCCCTGCCTCGACCAACATGAGCCAATCGGTCTGGGTGCCGTCGAGCAAACCATTGATCACTCCCGCCGGTCGGCCGGGATCTCCCTCTACCCATTGCACGTTGGCACGCGCCGGGTCAGTCCCACCCACCACGCACACATGGATACGCTGATACAGCTGTTGATCCAGGCTGTCCAGGGTCAGGGCCAGCGCCGACTGATCTCCATTATCGCGGACCAGAACAGTGAAGCTGGGCGCAGTTGGGCTCGCCAAGCGCTCATTGATCTGGAGCAGTTGCTGAGCGGTCGGGGTACGTTGGCGCAACCAATCGAGCACACCCAGACGGTTGCCGACCGCCTCGCGATCGGCAGCCTCCTGGGTCCTGTCGATAAACACGTCCAACTGTTGCCAGAACGATGCCGTGCGTTCGACATAACGCGGCAAGGCTTCACCGAGGCTAGCTCGAGCATGTGCCAACGGCTCCGGATGATCGAGCATGGCGAAACCGACACTGCCGAAGAAGCTGTTGTCGAGCAGTGGCTGGTCGACGCCATGGCCTGGAATGAAAATCACCGGGCAGCCACATAACACCGCCATTACGCAGGTCATCGACCACTCATAGGAATACATCACCTCTGCCTTGCGCAGCGCCTCGGCCAACTGCGGCAGGGTCAGGGGGTTGGTCATGCTCAGCAGGCGGATATCGGCTGGCAGTAGTGAGTAATCGACCTGCTCCAGCGGATGGCGGTTCTGGTAGAGATAACTGCCCGCGCGCTCGGTTCCGGCGGGCGGTGGCGCGAACAGTTCGATGTCGATGGCCGGCAGGCACAGCAAGTCGCCATCTGGATCACCACGGTGCTCGGCGAGCCGGGCCGCGTAATAGAAAAACAAGTCGGACGGCGCAGCGTCCATGCCATTTCCCGTGAGGAACCCCTCGAAATTCAGCAGGAAACGCGCCACGACCGAACAGTTGAGCGGATTGCCAGGGAACACCTCGGGATAAACCGCAATTGGTACTTTGCCTGCCGCCTTATGGCGCTGCTTGATTGCGGAAGTGATGACCGGTGTCTTCAGGTCTGGATTGACCACGTCCGAGCCACACATGTAGGCCTCACGCCCACTAAGATTGAGCATATGGCAAAGATAGTGCAGCGAGACGACGCCCGACGACGACTCACGGTATGCCGGCGCCAGGAAGTAATAAGGATGCTCGGGCTTGGCATACATCAACCGCAGATGCGCCAACGCCTGTTCGTGCGAGTAAGCGTCCAGCTGCGCTAGGTTAGACATCGGGTGCAATCTCCAGAATCAAATCAATCAGGGGTGTCGCAAGGCCCGCTCAGGCAGTCCATTTCTTCAGAAAAGCCGATGCATCCGCGCCGGTATTGAACAATAGGTCGATGACACTGACCGCATGTTGGAACTCTCCGTACACCTGGGGATATTCGGGATAACCTGCATAGCTCATGTACGAGACCGAAATGCCCTTGGCGGCGAACGCCGCTTCGTCGAGGTAGTGACTGGCTGCCGGTCCCGAGAGGTACTCGCTGGCGCCCAGGGTATGGCACAAATGGATAAGGCGTTCATTCTTGCCCTCCACTCCCCCTAGGTCTTCGGAACGGTAAAGCGGCGTATGAATTCCCAGCAGGGGACACAAGCCGGCGATGAACAAGTGGTTAATGCGGCTCAGATGGGTCAGGTTGGCAGCCTGCTCGTAGAGCGCGCGGATCGGCGCCTCCATCTGCGCGAAACACGCTGCGCGCCGGTAGCTCTGCTCGATCGTCTTCCAGTGCGCCGGTGCCCAGTCCGGATGGGTGATCTGGACCTCATTGATCAACTGTCCGAGACGGCCCTTCTTCATGACCGGAATGCTCAGCCAATGCTCACCCTGGGCAGTCTTGATCTTGTTACGGTTGCGCCAATCGCTGCGGGTGTACTGCACGTCGTCATAGAGGATGAACGCATCGACGCTGCGGATCAGATCGAAATAGCCCTTCCAGGGAATATAGTTCGACTGCACCACAGCTATTTTCTTATGCATCCTTAACCTCACGTACGCGGCGGAAACCGGGGGCCCTGCCCTGTCAAAAAATCGCCACCCGACATGAATAAGCGTGGACAGGACGGGACACAGCAAATCTCATACCAGCTAGGATTCGGTTTTGCCCACCTCATACTCTCTCAACTTATTAGCAATAGTCGTATGGGAAACCCCCAGCCGCTTGCCCAGTTGCCGGCTGCTCGGGTGTTCGGAATACAGGCGTTCGAGGACGGCCTTCTCGAAGCGGCCAACGATCTCGTCCAACCCTCCGTCGAGGGAAAAATCGCCGAGGGGTTGGCGCACGCCGTAGTCCGGCAGGCGGATGTGCTCGGCCTTCACCGTGCCGCCGTCACACAGGGAGACGGCCTGGAACAATACGTTTTCCAACTGCCGGACGTTGCCCGGCCAATGGTAGTGACTGAGACGATCCATCGCCGCCGGGGCCAGCTTGGGCAGCGGGCAGCCGATCTGGCGACTGGCCTGGTCAAGAAAATGCTCGACCAGCGGGGCCAGCCCATCGAGGCATTCACGCAACGGCGGAATGTGCAAGGACAGCACATTCAGGCGATGGTACAAATCTTGACGGAATTCTCCCCGGGCACAGAGCTCGGACAAATCGACTTGGGTCGCGCAAATCACCCTGACATCCAGGTACACCTCTTCGTCGCTGCCTACGCGACGGAAGCACCCATCCTGCAAGAAGCGCAGCAGTTTCACCTGCAGGCGCGGGCTCATTTCCCCGACGCCGTCGAGAAACAGCGTCCCGCCCGCCGTCAGTTCCAGCAGGCCGAGCTTGCCTTCGGCCCGGGCGCCTTCGAAAGCACCTGGGCCGTAGCCGAACAGCTCGGTTTCAGCCATCGACTCCGGCAGACCGGCGCAATTGAGGGCCATCAACGGTGACTGCCCTCGTGGACTGGCCAAGTGGCAAGCACGGGCCAGCAATTCCTTGCCGGTACCGGTTTCGCCTTCGATCAACAACGGCGCGTCGAGAGGCGCCATGCGCCGGGCCTCCCGGACCACTGCGGCCATCACTTTCGAACTCTGGAAGATGCTGTCGAAGCCACGCAGTTCTTGCTTGCGTACGTTATAGATGCGCTCGCCCACCCGGTCGGCGCGGTGCAGCGTCAGCACCGCGCCGGCCATGGCTTCGCTGTCGTCATGTTCCGATTGCAAGGGCGCGATGTCCGCCAGGAACACGTCGCCCTTGACCTTGACCCGCAAGCCATTGATGCGCGACTTGTTGGCGCGCACCAGTTCCGGCAGGTCGAAATCCTCGGCGTAGCGGGACAACGGGATCCCCGGCACCTCGTCCACCCGAACTCCCAGCAACTGCGCCGCCGCCCGGTTGGCCGCGACGATGGAGCCGCCCATGTCGATGGACAGCACCGGGAACTCCAAGGCGCCTAGCAAGGCGTTGAGCTCCATGTGCCGACGTTCGCTGGGCATCAGGCCTACACGCTTGACGCCGAATACCCCGGCGATGCCTTCGAATTTCGGACGCAGGGCTTGGAACTGGATATTGATCAGGTTCGGGCAATGCAGGTAGATCGCGTTGCCATGCTCGCCCCCTACTTCACCGCGGGCGACGTTGATGCCGTATTCCACCAGCAGGTTGAGAATATCCCGCAGGATGCCGATGCGGTTCTGGCAATGGACTTTGATGCGCATAAAAGGCCCGATGTGTTTGCAAGCATGGAAATGGGTGGGCTACCTCGTAGCCCAGCGGGAGCAATCTCCCTCGCCACGGTTTTCTGCGCTGCGGCGCAAATAGCCGTCAAGATTATGTGACAGTTGTAGGAAGTTTCCCAAGCAAAAACGCCCGAAATATCGAGACGCACCGACATACGTAACGAAATTTTTACGATATGGGTTATGACGGGCCGTTTAACCTCGGGGTAGCCTGCTGCGCCGATCACTGCTTCAAGTTATCTCTACTGCATCGCTGGATATAACAACAAACAAGTCTTCCCCCTGAGGGATATCAGCAGGAGAGCAGCATGAAGCAGACGCAGTACGTGGCCCGCGAGCCCGATGCGCAAGGTTTTATCCACTACACCGCCGAAGAACATGCGGTGTGGAACACGCTGATCACTCGCCAGCTCAAAGTCATCGAGGGCCGTGCGTGCCAGGAATACCTGGACGGCATCGACAAGCTCGGCCTGCCCCACGACCGCATCCCGCAACTGGACGAAATCAATAAAGTGCTGGGCGAAACCACTGGTTGGCAGGTCGCCCGGGTGCCGGCGCTGATCCCCTTCCAGACTTTTTTTGAATTGCTTGCCAGCAAGCAGTTTCCAGTCGCGACCTTCATTCGTACCCGTGAGGAACTGGATTACCTGCAAGAGCCGGACATCTTCCACGAGATCTTTGGCCACTGCCCCTTGCTGACCAACCCTTGGTTTGCTGAATTTACCCACACCTACGGCAAACTCGGCCTACAGGCTTCCAAGGAAGAGCGCGTCTATCTGGCGCGCCTGTATTGGATGACCATCGAGTTCGGCCTTGTGGAGACTCCGCAGGGCCGGCGCATCTATGGCGGCGGTATCCTCTCGTCGCCCAGGGAAACCGTGTACTGCCTGTCTGACGAGCCGGAGCATCAGCTCTTCGATCCGTTGGAAGCCATGCGCACGCCGTATCGCATCGACATCCTGCAGCCCGTGTATTTCGTGCTGCCCGAGCTCAAGCGCCTCTTCGACCTGGCCCATGAAGACATCATGGGCATGGTCAAGCGCGGGCGGGAATTGGGGTTGCACGCGCCGAAATTCCCACCCAAAGCGGCGTGAACCGCTAGTTTTGATTCCAATTGAGTCTGTTGCGCCAAGCGGCTTTGCTTTAGCGTGGCGCATCGACGTTTAATAAATATTCGATCCAGGAACACACCATGAACACTCTGAACCAAGCCCACTGCGAAGCCTGCCGCGCTGATGCCCCGCAAGTCAGCGACGAAGAACTGCCAATGTTGATCAAGCAGATCCCCGACTGGAACATCGAAGTGCGCGACAGTGTGATGCAGCTGGAGAAAGTCTTCCTGTTCAAGAACTTCAAGCACGCCCTGGCATTCACCAACGCCGTCGGCGAGATCTCCGAGGCCGAGGGCCACCACCCAGGCCTGCTCACCGAATGGGGCAAAGTCACCGTCACCTGGTGGAGCCATTCGATCAAGGGCCTGCACCGTAACGACTTCATCATGGCCGCCCGCACCGACGAGGTCGCCAAGACCGCCGAGGGCCGCAAGTAATGCATTTCGATGCCATCGGTCGCGTGCCCGGCGACCCGATCCTGGGCCTGATGGAGGCCTATGGGGCGGACAGCAACCCCGGGAAATTCGACCTGGGCGTGGGCGTCTACAAGGATTCCCAGGGCCTGACGCCGATCCTGCAGTCCGTGAAACAGGCCGAGCAGCGGTTGGTGGACCGCCAGTCCACCAAGACCTACATCGGCGGTCATGGCGATGCCGCGTTCGGCCAGTTGATCAATGCGCTGGTGCTGGGTGCCGACTCGCCGCTGATCAGCGCAAAACGCGCCGGCGCCACCCAGACACCCGGCGGCACCGGCGCCCTGCGCCTGAGCGCCGATTTCATCGCCCAGTGCCTGCCGGGCCGTGGCGTCTGGCTGAGCAATCCGACCTGGCCAATCCACGAAACCATCTTCGCCGCCGCAGGCGTCAAGGCCAGCCATTACCCCTACGTGGGCGCCGACAATCGCCTGGATTTCGACGCAATGCTCGCGACCCTGGGCGACGTGCCGAAGGGCGACGTGGTGCTGCTGCATGCCTGCTGCCACAACCCGACGGGATTTGATCTGTCCCACGAGCAATGGCGCCAGGTGCTGGAAGTGGTGCGCAGCCGTGATCTGCTGCCGTTGATCGATTTCGCCTACCAGGGCTTCGGCGACGGGCTGGAACAGGATGCCTGGGCCGTGCGGTTGTTTGCCGAAGCGTTACCCGAAGTATTGGTCACCAGCTCTTGCTCGAAGAACTTCGGCCTCTATCGCGACCGCACCGGCGCGCTGATTGTCTGTGCCCGCGATGCCGACAAGCTGGTCGACATTCGCAGTCAGCTGGCCAACATCGCCCGCAACCTATGGTCGACGCCGCCGGACCATGGCGCGGCGGTGGTGGCGACGATCCTTGGCAATCCGGAACTCAAGGGCTTGTGGGCAGACGAAGTGGAAGCCATGCGCCTGCGCATCGCGCAACTGCGCAGCGGCCTGCTGGAGGCGCTCGAACCCCACGGCTTGCGCGAGCGCTTTGCCCATATGGGGGTGCAACGCGGGATGTTTTCCTACACCGGCCTGACGCCGGAACAGGTCCAGCACCTGCGCGAACGCCACAGCGTCTACATGGTCGGCACCGGCCGGGCCAACGTGGCCGGCATCGACGCGACACGCCTGGATGCGCTGGCCGTAGCGATTGCGGATGTCTGCAGGTAGCTTTCTGTCGCCGCTGGTCTCATGGCGAGGGAGCTTGTTCCCTCGTCACAAAAAAGCGGAGCCAGGCTGGTTCTACTAGACGCCCGTCCACTCCCGGACAAACTGCCCGATATCCTCTTGCGGCGCCGTGCGCGCTTCTCTCTGCGGTGTGCCCAGGTAGAGGAAACCGATCACCTCTTCCCCGTCGTCAAGGCCAAGCCCCCTGGCCACGTGCGGCGAGTACGCCAGTTCGCCGGTGCGCCACACGCCGCCGATCCCTTGGGCATACGCGGCCAGCAAAATGCCATGGGCCGCGCAGCCGGCGGCCAGCAGTTGCTCGGATTTCGGGATCTTGAAATGGTCCTGCAAACGGGCAATCACCACCACGACCAAAGGTGCGCGCAACGGACCATTGAGGGCCTTTTCCACAACGGCTTCGGGCACCAGCGGATCATTGAAACGTGCGGCTTCGGCCAGCAACTCACCCATGCGATGACGCGCTTGCCCTTCGACCGTCAGGAACCGCCATGGGCGCAATTGGCCGTGATCGGGGGCGCGCATCGCGGCCGCAAACATGACTTCGCGCTGTTCCGGCGTGGGCGCCGGGTCCACCAGGCGTGGAACGGAAACACGGTTGAGCAAAGCATCTAAAGCCTGCATCGGCGACCTCCTGGAAAAATGTTCGGCTATTCTAGTGGCTGTGCCGTCAATTCGTTAGCCCAAATTCAGATACGAGCAACGCCGGACGCCGGTTTACATGCCGCTTGTCGCAGGTAGAATGGCGCCCTTTCCCCTTTCAGCCCGAGCGGACTTCATGGCGTTGCCGACCCTGCGGATCATTGGTTTCATCATCGGCATCTTCCTGATCACCCTGGCGATCTTCATGGTCGTGCCGATGGCCACGTTGCTGATCTACGAGCGCACCGGCGATCTGCCATCGTTCCTGTGGTCGAGCATGATCACCTTTGTCGCCGGCCTGGCGCTGATTCTTCCCGGGCGCCCGGAGCATATCCATCTGCGCCCCCGAGACATGTACCTGCTGACGGTCAGCAGTTGGCTGGTGGTGTGTGTGTTTGCCGCGCTGCCCTTCCTGTTGACCCAACACATCAGCTACACCGATTCGTTCTTTGAAAGCATGTCGGGCATTACCGCCACCGGCGCGACGGTGTTGAGCGGCCTGGACACGATGTCGCCCGGGATCCTCATGTGGCGCTCGCTGTTGCACTGGCTCGGCGGCATCGGCTTCATCGGCATGGCCGTGGCGATCCTGCCGCTGTTGCGCATCGGCGGCATGCGGTTGTTCCAGACCGAATCGTCCGACCGCTCGGAGAAAGTCATGCCGCGCTCGCACATGGTGGCGCGACTGATCGTGGCGTCCTATGTGGGCATCACGATCCTCGGCACCCTGGCGCTCTGGTGGGCCGGGATGAGCCTGTTCGACGCGATCAACCATTCGATGTCGGCGATTTCCACCGGTGGTTTCTCCACTTCGGACCTGTCCCTGGCCAAATGGACCCAGCCCGCCGTGCACTGGGTCACCATTGTCATCATGATCCTCGGCAGCCTGCCGTTCGCCCTGTACGTCTCGACGCTGCGCGGCAATCGCCGGGCGCTGATCAAGGACCAGCAGGTCCAGGGCCTGATCGGCGTGCTGCTGGTCACCTGGCTGGTGCTTGGCACCTGGTATTGGGCGACTACCGACCTGCATTGGCTCGAAGCGCTGCGGCACGTGGCCTTGAACGTGACATCCATCGTCACCACCACCGGTTTCGCCCTGGGGGACTACAGCCTGTGGGGCAATTTCTCACTGATGTTGTTCTTCTACCTTGGATTCGTCGGCGGCTGCTCGGGCTCGACTGCCGGCGGGATCAAGATTTTCCGCTTCCAGGTCGCCTATATCCTGCTTCGGGCCAACCTTAATCAATTGATTCACCCTCGTGCGGTGATCAAGCAGAAATACAACGGCCACCGCCTCGATGAAGAGATCGTGCGGTCGATCCTGACCTTTTCGTTCTTCTTCGCCATCACCATCTGCGTGATCGCCCTGCTGCTGTCGCTGTTGGGCGTGGAATGGATGACGGCGTTGACCGGCGCGGCCAGTACCGTATCCGGCGTCGGTCCGGGGCTTGGCGAGACCATCGGGCCGGCCGGCAACTTCGCGCCGCTGCCGGACGCGGCCAAGTGGATCCTCTCGGGCGGCATGTTGTTGGGCCGACTGGAGATTATCACGGTGTTCGTGCTGTGTATTCCGGCGTTCTGGCGTCACTGACCGGCTTGGCCACGCCCCGCGCCCGATAGTCGCCGGGCGTGGTGCCGAACCAGCGGCGGAAGGCCCGGAAAAAATTGCTCGGGTCGGCAAACCCCAGCAGGTAGGCGATCTCCAACAAGGTCATGCTCGGTTGCGCCAGGTATTGCTCGGCCAGCTCGCGGCGGGTGTCGTCCAGCAAACTCTGGAAACTGGTGCCCTCTTCCTGCAAGCGCCGCTGCAAGGTGCGTTGCGACAGGTGCAGCGTCTGCGCCACCACGTCACGCTTGGGTTCGCCCTGGGGCAACAGCCGACACAGTACCTGCCGCGCCTGATGCGTGAAGCGACTGCCGGAAAACCGTGCCAGGTACTCGCCTGCAAAACGATCGTGCAACACCGCCATGGCCTCGTTGGCGGTGGGCAGCGGTGCTTCCATGTCGTCCTGCTGGAAAATCAACGCGTCGTAGGGCGCGTCGAATACCAAGGGCGCGCCGAAGGCCTGTCGATAAGGTCCGACATCGGCGGGCTCGGCGCCCTGGAACAGCACCTTCACCGGGTGCAAGGTCCGTCCGGTCAGCCAGTTGCACAAGGCCAGCGCACAGGCCAGGGACGCTTCGGCACTTTGCCGGGTCGGAGGGAGGTGGTCGCCGTGGACCGTCAGGATCAGCCCGTAGCCTTCATTCAAATGACGGAAGCTCAGGTCGGCGCTTTCGGCGATGATCCGCTGATAACGCACCAGCCGCTGGAACCCTTCGACCAGTGTCCGACTGGACATCAACGCGTAGCCCACCACATGGAACGACGCCGGGCGCACCACCTTGCCCATGTTCAGGCCGATGGCCGGGTTGCCCGACTGCTCCACCGCCAACTGCCAGAGCCGTGTCATCGAATCCTGGGGAAAGCGCGCATCCGGATCGTCCAGCGCGTCGAAATCCAGCCCCAGTTCCTTGAATAGCGCCCGACAGTCCAGGCCGTCGATTTCCAACGCCTTGACAATCCCCATCGCCCAGCTTGAAGAAGTCGTTCGTTCGCTCATGACGTTTTACTTGCATGACGAGCCGCAGGGTACGGCTGGATTTGCGAAGGATATCAGTGTCCTGTCTTACGAATACGTTCCTTTTTGACGAGTGGCTGTTGTCGTCAGGCAAGGCGCCGCGACGAGTCATAGCCCGCTATGGCGAGGAGCGGCAACGCAGCATGACGGCAACAGACGCCGTCCAAAAGGAACAGTATTTGTAAGACAGGACACTAGAGTGGCGCTGATTGTCACTGGCTGTTAAAGGTGGTCGCTCTAGACTTCAAGCACCAGAACAAAAACCAAAGAGCCTGCAGTCTTGGAAAACACCAAACGCTTCAACAGCTTCGCCGAGTTCTATCCCTACTACCTCAGCGAACACAGCAACAGTACCTGTCGACGCTTGCACTTCATCGGCACCTCGCTGGTCTTGCTGGTTTTCGCCATGGCACTGGTGGTCGGTGCATGGTGGCTGTGGGTCGCCCTGCCCGTGGCGGGCTATGGCTTCGCCTGGGTCGGGCATTTCTTCTTCGAAAAAAACCGGCCCGCGACCTTTCAGCATCCGTTCTACAGCCTGCTCGGTGACTTCGTCATGTACCGCGACATGCTGGTGGGCAAAGTCGCGTTCTAGAAGGATTGCGAATGAATTCTCACGCACGCTTCACCCACATGCAGGACGGGACCCAGGAAGACTGGGCGATCATCGCCGCCGATTTCAGCGCCTACGCACGGCAGCTGCCGAGTCGGGTCCTGGCTCACCTGAAATTGCTCGACGGCGATTTTGGCGGATTCCCGGTGGATCGCCTGACCCATTCCCTGCAAACCGCCACCCGCGCCTACCGTGATGGGCGGGACGAGGAATATGTGATCTGCGCCCTTCTCCATGACATCGGCGATACGCTGGGCAGCTACAACCACCCGGACATCGCCGCGGCGATCCTCAAGCCATTCGTCAGCGCCGAAAACCTTTGGATGGTAGAGAAGCACGGAATCTTCCAGGGCTATTATTTTTTCCATCACCTGGGCATGGACCGGCATTTGCGCGAGCAATTTTGCGAACATCCGCAGTACCAGGCGACCATCGACTTCTGTGCGAAATACGACGCCGCGGCGTTCGATACTGGGTACGACACCCTGCCGCTGAGCTTCTTCGAACCGATGCTGGAAAGGGTATTCGCCGCGCCGAAGCAATCGATCTATAAGGCGGCGATGGCCAAAACATGAGACGAAGTACCCTCGCCACAAAAACTCTCCACAAAAAAGAAGCTCAAGCAGGCTCAGCCACCTTCAATTCAGCCTTGAGCAGCG
This sequence comes from Pseudomonas frederiksbergensis, assembly GCF_000802155.2. GTDB lineage: Bacteria > Pseudomonadota > Gammaproteobacteria > Pseudomonadales > Pseudomonadaceae > Aquipseudomonas > Aquipseudomonas frederiksbergensis_A. The sequence continues at coordinate 69,843 of NZ_JQGJ02000012.1, read as the reverse complement.
CCTCCCGCGCCTGGGCGTCCGCCAACCGATATAACTCGATCGTCCCGTCCCAATGCTCGATCAGCGCGGTGCAGGATTCGACCCAGTCGCCACAATTGAGGTATTCCACCTCGCCGACCTTGCGAATCTCGGCATGGTGGATGTGCCCGCACACCACGCCATGCAACTCACGCTTCACACATTCGTGGGCGATGGCTTCTTCGAAATCGCTGATGAAGCTGACCGCGGTCTTGACCTTGTGCTTGAGGTACGCCGACAGCGACCAGTAACCGTAGCCGTAACGGGCTCGCCAATGGTTGAGCCAGCGGTTCAGCGTCAGCGTGAATTCGTAGGCCGAATCCCCAAGGAACGCCAGCCAACGGTGATAACGGGTGATGACATCGAACTGATCGCCATGAATCACCAGCAGGTGACGGCCGTCGGCGGTGACGTGCACCGCTTCGTCCACCAGTTGGATATTGCCGAGGATCAGCTTCGAATAACGCCGCAGGAATTCATCATGGTTGCCGGTGACGTAGATCACTTCGGTGCCGCGCTTGCTCATGGTCAACAGGCGACGAATGACGTTGGTATGGGCCTGGGGCCAATACATGCCGCTGCGCAGCTTCCAGCCGTCGATGATATCGCCCACCAGATAGACCTTGTCGGCGTGATAGCCCTTGAGGAAGTGCGACAGGTGTTCGGCCTGGCAGTCCCGGGTGCCCAAGTGCACGTCGGAAATCCACAGGGTGCGAACACGCTGCTTGCGGCTGGGTCTGGCGAGCTCGGCGCTGGTCATTGGGCAACCCTCTGATCGTTTTCACCACAGTGCACCCGAGCGGTTAATGCTCCGTGACAGCAATAAGTCGATTACATGACAGCGCGAAGCGTCGCGCCCTCGGTGTAGACTGACCGCCAGCCACGGGAGACCGCGATGAGACCGATCCTCACGCTACGCCACTACAGCCACGATCTGATTGTCCACAGCCATGACCACGCACAATTGGTGTTCGGGTTGTCTGGCGCGCTGGACTTCGAAGTCGAGGGTCGTGGCAGCCAAGTGGTACAGCAGAGCTTCGTCGTGGTGCCGGCCGGCGCTCATCACGCGTGCGGCAGCCCACAAGGGAGTCGCTGCCTGGTGCTCGATGTGCCTGGCGACGAGTGGGTCGGGCAATGCCTGGGCGACCATGCCGACGCCAGCCGCCGGTTGCTCGACAGCACCAGTCGCCTGCCGTTGGACGCGGGGCAAAGCCAGTTGGTGACTTGGTTGGCGAGTAGCCCGGTGGACGACCCGGTGATTGCCCAGCAAGGCGCAGTGCTGTTGCTCGCCAGCCTCAACGGCGGGCGCCAGGAAACCGCCGGCGGCCGGCGCCTGCCCTATGCCGCACTCAATGCTCATATCGACCAATATGCCGCCTACCCGCTGCAAGTGGCGGACTTGGCGCGCGTCGCCGGGCTTTCCAGCGCTCGCCTCCATGCCCGCTTCGTCGCCGAATGCGGGCAGACACCGATGGAGTACATCCGCAGTCGCCGCCTGCACAAGGCCGTAGGGTTGTTGCGTGACTCGCAACTGCCGATCGGTGAGATTGCCCATCGGGTTGGCTACAGCTCGCAAAGCGCTTTCGCCGCAGCGGTGCAGCGCGAATTCGGCGTCTCACCGGGCAAGCTTAGGCAGTCACGCTAGTCTCGCGCTAAAAATCGCTAGGATCGCGACAGACAAGAACGCTTGGCAGCGGGCTTAATAGCCGAACGTCCAACCGTTCACCAAGGATTGCAATGACACCCCGTACCGCCCTCGGCGCCCTGCACATCGGCGCACTCATGTTCGGCCTGACCGGTGTATTCGGCAAACTCGCCGCGGCCTCGCCGGCGGTCATTGTATTCGGTCGCGCGGTGTTCGCCGTGCTGGCCCTGGCGGCGTTTGCCCGATTCGCCAGCCCTACCCGCTGGGAAAAACTGCGGGGCCGGGACACGCGCCGGTTGCTGCTCGGCGGCCTGTTGCTGACCGGGCACTGGGTGAGTTTCTTCATTTCGGTGAAAGTCGCGGGCGTCGCAATTGCCACCCTGGGATTCGCCAGTTTCCCTGCCTTTACGGTACTGCTCGAAGGGCTGGTATTCCGCGAGCGAATCCGCGCCAACGAAATCCTGCTGGTGGTGCTGGTGAGCGTCGGCCTGGTGTTGGTCACGCCAACCTTCGACCTGGCCAGCGGCGCTACCACTGGCCTGCTCTGGGCGGTGGCCTCGGGGCTGTTGTTCTCACTGTTGTCGCTGACCAATCGCGCCGGTTCCGGACACGTGCCGCCGGTACAGGCCGCGCTTTGCCAGAACGTCGTGGTCGGTCTCTGCCTGCTGCCGATGGCTGCGCCGCAATTGGCCGAGGTTCGTCCGCTCGACTGGTTGTGGATCGGCCTGCTCGGGGTGTTCTGCACCGGCCTGGCCCACAGCCTGTTCGTCGCCAGCCTGGCGGTGATCAAGGCCCGCACGGCAGCCGTGGTGTTCGCCATGGAGCCGGTCTACGGCATCACCATCGCCTGGCTGCTGTTCGATGAAAACCCGACGTTGCGCATGTTGCTCGGTGGCGTGCTGATCATCGTTGCGATCGTGGTGTCGAGCCAGCTGGACGGCACGAAGAAATCCAACGCTGGCGCCCAGGCCCCATCTCACTGAGCCCGGTCATTGAATCCTGTCGTTGTGCCCCAGGTCGCGCTCCGGGTCGATCTGGTCGCGGACCCGCTGCTTGAGCACCTTGGCTTCGGGAAACCCGCCATCCGCCTTGCGCTCCCAGATCTGGGTGCCATCGCAGCCAATATGGAAAACCCCACCGGTGCCTGGCACCAGGGACACCTTGGCGAGGTCGTCGCCGAATGTGCTGAGCAGTTCCTGGGCCAGCCAGGCGGCCCGCAGCAGCCACTGGCATTGGGTGCAGTAGGTGATGACGATTTCCGGTTTGTGTGCGCTCATTGCGGGTGAACTCCTGGTTCCAAAGGCGTCGTTATACTACTCGCCTTTGATCGCCTGCTTCGAGATTGACCATGCGCCGCCTGCTGCCTTGCCTGCTTCTTCTGCTATTGCCCCTGTTCGGCCATGCCAACGAGCCTGCCGTCGAAACACCGCGCCCGAAGATCGGCCTGGTGCTGTCCGGCGGCGCGGCTCGTGGCCTGGCTCACATCGGCGTGCTCAAGGCCTTGGAGGAGCAAGGCATCAAGATCGACGCCATCGCGGGCACTAGCATGGGCGCGGTGATCGGCGGCCTGTATGCCTCGGGCTACAAGATCGACGAACTGGAAAAACTTGCCCTGGGTATCGACTGGCAACAAGCCCTCTCCGATGCCCCGCCGCGCAAGGACGTACCCTTCCGACGCAAGCAGGACGACCGTGATTTCCTGGTAAAGCAGAAACTGAGCTTTCGAGACGACGGCAGCCTCGGCCTGCCGCTGGGCGTGATCCAGGGACAGAACCTGGCCCTGCTCCTGGAAAGCCTGCTGGCCCACGCCAGCGATACCCGGGATTTCGACAAACTGCCTATTCCCTTCCGTGCCGTGGCAACCGATATCGCCACCGGCGAAAAGGTCGTGTTTCGCAAGGGCCACCTGCCCAAGGTCATCCGCGCCAGCATGTCGATTCCGGCCGTGTTCGCGCCGGTTGAACTGGACGGTCGGCTATTGGTGGACGGTGGCATGACCGACAACATCCCTTTGGATGTGGCCCGGGAAATGGGTGTGGACGTGGCTATTGTCGTGGACATCGGCACCCCATTGCGCACCCGCAAGCAATTGGTCACGGTGGTGGATGTGCTGAATCAGTCAACCACGCTGATGACCCGGCGCAACTCCGAGGAGCAACTGGCCACGTTAGGCAAAGACGATGTGTTGATCCAGCCGGCCCTGGCGAGTTTTGGCTCCACCGATTTCGGCCGGGCTCCGGAAATGATCGATGCCGGCTACCGCGCCACACGCATACTCGAAGCGCGCCTGGAACACTTGCGTCCTGCCGAGCCGGCCGACGCCGAACTGCTGGCGGCACGCACCCCGAGCGAGCGCACGCCGATCATCACCGGGATCCGGGTGGAAAACGACTCGAAGGTCGGTGACGACGTGATCCGCTATTACATTCGCCAGCAAATCGGCGAACCACTGGACCTGGGTCGCCTGCAAACCGACATGGGCACGCTGTACGGCCTGGATTACTTCGAGCAGGTGCAATATCGCGTCGTGCACAAAGGCGCGGACAACACCTTGGTCATCAACGCTCGGGGCAGACGCACCGGCACTGATTACCTTCGCCTGGGCTTGAGCCTGTCAGACGACATGCGCGGCGACAGCGCCTTCAATCTTGGCGCCAGTTATCGGGTCAACGGCATCAATCGCCTGGGTGCCGAATGGCTGACCCGGGCGCAGATCGGCGACAAACAAGAGTTGTACAGCGAGTTCTACCAGCCGCTGGACGTCGGCTCACGCTACTTCATCGCGCCCTACGGACAGTTCGAATCGCGCAATGTCGAGTCGATCCTCGACAACGATCCGGTGGCGCAGTATAGGGTCGAACGCTACGGCTTCGGCCTGAACCTGGGCCGGCAGATAGGCAACAGCGGGGAGATCCGCTTCGGTGTCGGCCAGGCCTGGGGCAAGGCAGACGTGCGCATCGGCGACCACGACCAGCCCAGCGAAAACTTCAACGAGGGCTTCTACGAGCTCAAGTATTCGTTCGACTCCCTGGACAGCGTGTATTTCCCCCACGAAGGCGAAGATATCGGTTTGTCCTGGCGCCAGTACGAACCGGGCCTGGGCTCGGACCAGCGTTATCGCCAGTGGGAATTCAAGCTGGACAAGGCCCTGAGCAGCGGCCCGGACACCTTCATTCTGGGCGGGCGCTATGGTCGCACCCTAGACACTGCCGAGGTCGTGACGTCCAGTTTTGTCCTCGGCGGCGCGCGGCAATTGTCGGGCTTTCGCGAGGACGGGATATCCGGCCAGAACATGAGCCTGATGCGTGCGGTGTATTACCGCAGGCTCACGCCTCGCGCCTACTTGCCATTGGACTTCCCGCTGTACATTGGCGGCTCGCTGGAGCGAGGCCGGGCCTGGAACAACGACAACGAGTTCGACAGTGGCTACATCAACGCCGCCAGTGTCTTCCTGGGCTTCGACACGCCGCTGGGGCCCTTGAACTTCAGCTATGGCTTCAATGATGACGACGAGCAGGCGGTGTATCTGAACCTGGGGCAGACGTTCTGATGAACACAGTCCCTGCCTTGGGGGAGCGAGCCTGCTCGCGAAAGCGGTAGGCCTGCTTGCATTGGTCTTGAATATACAACCGTCATCGCGAGCCAGCTCGCACGCAGGACTTGCGCCGGCCTTGCAAACGCCTCAACGAATCCCGGCCAGCAAAACCCGGGCGGTTTCCTTGAGCGGCTCATCCCCTTCTTGCAGCAGCTCTTCCAGGAGCGTAATGGCGCTCTTCAGGTCGCCCTCGTCGATGCGATTCTGGGCTTCTTCAAGTTTTTCCGAATGCTCCGATAGTTGCGGTTCGAAGGAAACAGGTTCGAGCGAAAGGGATTCGAATTCGGGTCCAATGGGCATCGGCTCCAGCTCCAGCGCCTGCTCTTCGTCGGCAAACCCATCGAGGAAATCATCGTCCAACGACTCCGTTTCCAACGGCGCCCCCCATTGCAGGTCAGGCTCGTCAAAACCCGATAATGTCAGCGTGTCGGCAGCGGTGGGCGGCGTGTTTTTTGGCTCTGGCGGCGCCGGCTCTTCATCGGCCAAATCCCAGCTGTTCTCCAGGGAGAGCTCATCGAGCTTCAACTCGAATTCATCGTGAGGCGCAGCAACAGGTTCGGGCACGGGAGCCTGGGGTTCGGCAGAAGTTTCCGGCGGCGCGTTGACGAGGGTGATTTTCGGGTAACGCTTGCGAATATCCTCCAGGGCCTGATGATCGACGCCTTGGGCCAATAGATGATTTTCCTGGGCCTGGAAACCGATGACGTCGCCCTGCTTACCCAGTACATCCAACAACTTCAGGCCCAGGTCGGTACGCTCCGGCTCGGCCAGCAATGCCGCGCGCAGCAGTCCCGCGGCTTCGGTGAAGCGGCCATAGGTCAGGTAGATCCCCACGCCTTCGAGCACGTCTCCCATGGGAGCATCGCCGTTATTGAAGGACGCGGCGACCTCGGGGGGCTCGATGTCGGCGCTCTCGGCATAGGTTTCGGTGTCATCGTCCAGGTTCAAGTCACGCTGATGTTCGGCCAATGGCCCGGTCCCGGCCGATTCCTGCTGTTGCCGGTGACGAAGGAACAGCAGAAGCGCCAGCAACCCAAGCAGCCCCCCCAATCCCCCTACCCAAAGCCAATCAACGCCTTCGGTCTCCGTGACTGGCGCGGTGTCCACCGCCGGAACGGATTCGGCGGGTTCGGTGGATTCGGCTGGTTCGGAGGGTTCCGGAGCAAGTTCCGAGGTGATCGTCGGTGACGAGGGCTGGGCCAGTTGCGCTTGGAGCTCGCTGATCTGCTGGCGCTGACCGGCGATTTCCTGGTCCTGGGACTGGACCTTGGCCTGCAATTGTTCGATCGTCTGCTGTTGCTGTTGGCCCAGCAGCACACTGGCCGCCAATTGTTCGGCGCTGTTATCGGACGCGCCGGAACGCCCCGCTGCGGGGGGCTGGGCAGCCGGAGGCAAGATAGCCGAATCGGGCAGCAACAAGCGCTGGCCGATGGAAAGCCGCTCGCTACCAGGGTTCAGCGCCTGGATCCCCTGCATCAGTTCATTGACCGACGCATTGCTGCCCGCATCATGCAGACGCTTGGCGATCACCCAAGGATTGTCGCCCTGTACGACGGTGTAGCGTTTGCCCTGTGTCGCCGGGGGCGGCTTGATGGCCGATGTTGTTGCTTGGGCTGCGGCAGAAGGTTCATCAGCGACCGGCACAACGCCTGGGGTGCCCGGCGGGTCGATCAGCACGGTGTACTCGCGCAACAGCCGCCCGTTGGGTTGGTTGAGCTGTACGAGGAAATTAAGGAACGGCTCTTCCACCGGCTTGCTGGACGTCACCCGAATGAAACTGCGGCCGCCACGCAGCACGGGAGTGAAGCGCAGGTTATTGAGAAAGAATACCCGCTCCACCCCGGCACGGCTGAAGTCCTCCGGCGCCGCAAGGCTTGCAGACAGGTCGCCCTCGCTGAGTCCCGCCGCATCAACCAAAGCGATATCGGCGCGCAACGGCTGATTCAAGGCTGAATGGAGCGTGATCTCCCCCAGCCCCAGCGCCGACGCCAGGGCGGGAAAACCCAGGGCGCCCACGACGACCGACACGTTGATCCAACTGCGCAACGTGGACTGCAAACTTTCAAGCATGGGTATCCCTTTCGACTACCAGACTGAGCGCAAACGCTTCCAATACGATCGCTTAGTACTGGTTATAGTTCGCTAACCGCCGAATCTCAAAAGCCTGGCGCCAGGGATATGCCTCAGGATTTTTCCAGATTGGCCAGGATAGTGCCGTGGACCCGCATGCAGACCCGCATATCCGCTTCGTCGACGCCTTCGAACAACTCCCGGCGCAGCTGCGTGGCAATCGTTTCGATTTGTTCGATCAACGGCAGCGCCGGGGCGCAAAGCACGATCTTCTTGGCCCGGCGGTCTTCGGCCACAGCCTGGCGCTGCACCAGTCCCTGGGTTTCCAGGCTGTCGAGCAAGCGGGCCAGGGTCGGGCCTTCGACGGCAACGCTCTGAGCCAACTCGCGCTGGGTCGGCGCCTGTTCGAAACGTGCAAGGTGCAGCAGCACCAGCCAGCGCGCCTGGGACAGGCCTAGGCCTGCGAGGCGACGGTCCAATTCAGCGCGCCAGCCACGGGACATCTGGGCCAGTTGCATGCCAAAACGGTGTTGATCGGTCAAAGGCATAAAAAACTCATCAATCTGAAATAGAGAAAAACTAATTATTAGTTAGCTAAGCATGGCCTTTGGATTCAGGCAAGGCTCGCACTGTAGTGAATCGTTAAAGGAACGTAACGGATTGATCAGACTTCGAATTCCGATTGCAGTGCGGCCCTGACGCAATACAAGACGCCCTCTGGGACACGTCCGACAAACAATGCGGCAACTTCTGATACGGGAGGCAACTCGCCTTCACCGTCGAGAAACGCATCCTGTACTTCGCCCATCAACTCTTCCGGCAGATCCAAAGCCTGTTCCAAGGACAGCTGCTGTTCACCAATGGCCTCGGCCAGCATCGTGTAGACGTTTTTTTCCGAACATTGCAATTGGCCGGCAATCTGCAGTGGGGTCATGCCTGCCCGGGCCAGGGTGATGAGTTCGTGGCGCACATCGGCCACCGCTGGCGGTGTCTCGGCTTCGCCGCCCAGCACCTGGAGGAAGGCCTCGCCATAACGCTCGAGCTTGCGCGCGCCGACGCCACTGACCCGGGCCATTTCCGCCAGGGAAGTCGGTTGGCTGCGGAGCATCTCCAGCAAGGTTGAGTCAGGGAAGATGACGTAGGGTGGAACACCGTGTTCCTCGGCCAGCTTGCGCCGCAGGGCACGCAAGGCTTCCCATTGATCGCGCTCTTCGCCGCGCACCAGTTGGCTGGCCTGGCTCTTGCTGCTCTTGACCGCTGTCGCCGGCTTGAGGTCGCGGCGCAATTGCAGGGTGACTTCGCCCTTGAGCAGGGGTCGGCAGGTCGCGCTCAGGCGCAGGCCACCGTAGCCTTCCAGGTCGATGTCCGCCAGGCCGCGCGCCACCAACTGTCGGAACAACGAACGCCATTCGCTCTCGCTGCGGGCCTTGCCCACGCCGAACACCGACAGGTGCTGGTGGCCGAAGCTGCGGACTTTCTCGTTGTCCTTGCCCAACAGCACGTCCACCAGATGCCCGACGCCATAGCGCTGGCCCGTGCGATAAATCGCCGAAAGCGCCTGTCGGGCCGGTTCGGTGGCGTCCCAGGTTTCCACGCCGTCGACGCAATTGTCGCAATGGCCGCACGGCTGGGGCATGTCTTCGTCGAAATAGGCGAGCAAGGTCTGGCGACGGCAGCGGGTTTCTTCGCACAGCGAAAGCATGGCGTCGAGCTTGTGCTGCTCCAGGCGCTTGTGTCGCTCATCGCCCTCGGAGTTCTGCAACATTTGCTTGAGCATCACCACGTCCTGCAGGCCGTAGGCCATCCAGGCGTCGGCGGGCAAGCCATCACGGCCGGCACGCCCGGTTTCCTGGTAATAGGCCTCCATGGACTTGGGCAGGTCAAGGTGAGCGACGAAACGCACGTTGGGCTTGTCGATGCCCATGCCGAACGCCACGGTGGCCACCATGATCAGGCCTTCTTCGTTGAGGAAGCGCTTTTGGTGATAGGCCCGCAGGTCGTTGGGCAGGCCCGCGTGATAAGGCAATGCCGGGAAACCTTGTTCGCTGAGGAACGCGGCCACTTCCTCGACCTTCTTGCGCGACAGGCAATAAACAATGCCCGCGTCGCTACGCCGTTCGGCAAGGAATGCCAGCAATTGCTTGCGCGGCTGCTCCTTGGGCACGATGCGATAGAAAATATTCGGACGGTCGAAGCTGGAGAGGAACCGCTCGGCGTCCCGCAGATGCAGGCGGTCGACGATTTCTTCGCGGGTACGCTTGTCGGCGGTGGCGGTCAGCGCAATGCGCGGGACATCGGGGAACAGCTCGGCCAGCTGTCCCAGCTGCAAGTATTCGCGACGGAAGTCGTGGCCCCATTGGGACACGCAGTGGGCTTCGTCGATGGCGAACAGGGCGATTTCCAGGCTTTGCAAGAACGCCAGCATGCGCGGCTGTACAAGGCGCTCCGGCGCCAGGTAGAGCATTTTCACCTCGCCACGCTTGATGCGTGCCGCCAGGTCCCGCTGCTGCTCGGCGCTCAAGGTGGAATTCAGCGACGCGGCGGCGACCCCCAGTTCTTCCAGGGTGGCGACCTGGTCATCCATCAAGGCGATCAGCGGCGAAACCACCACCGCCAGGCCGTTGCGCAGCAGCGCCGGTACCTGGAAGCACAGCGACTTGCCGCCGCCGGTGGGCATGAGCACCAGGGCATCGCCACCGCTGGCCACGCGCTCAATAATGGCACCCTGGCGACCACGGAAACTGTCGTAGCCGAAGATGTCCTTGAGAACGCGTTGAGCCTGTTCGAGCATAGAAACTCCAAAATCACCGAAACATCCCCGCAAGGCTGGTCCAGAATCAAAAACGCTGCACCGGCAAATCGTAAGGGCGCGTTTCCAACCGACCGCAGGGCATCACAAAACGCGGCAGTATACCCGAGGGCTTCGTTACGCAGGGGGCTGCTGACCAGAGGTGTGATGATCACGGCCGGCCCGCCCTCGCCACAGGGAACCCTGACATTGGATTAAGCTCAGTCAACAACGAGGCAAATCCACAACGCGGCTGGCCTGCCCGCTCAAGAAGGCCTAGAATTCCCGCATTGTTTATTCCCCAAGGTAGCCCGTAATGTCCTTCGCTGAGCAACTGACCCGCCTGCAAGTCTTCCTCGACGCCGATGAGCTGCACGAAGAGGCGCTGGACTACGTGGCCGCTCATGGCTATCTGACCGCCCTGTCGATCTGCTCCGAAGCGGTGCCGGACCGTGAATGGATCGACGCCCTGTTCGCCGAAGAACCGCATTACAGCAACGAAGCCCAGCGGGCCGAAATCGAAGCCACACTGGTCGGCCTCAAGGCCCACATCGCCCGTCAGTTGGCCTCCGATGAGGAATTCGAGCTGCCGTGCGAACTGGACCTGGGCGATGACCCGGACGATTCGGAACTGCGTGGCTGGTGCATCGGTTTCATGGAAGGCGTATTCCTGCGCGAAGCCGCCTGGTTCGAAACCGCCGAGGAAGAAGTCAGCGAAATGCTGCTGCCGATCATGGTGGGTTCCGGCCTGTTCGACGAGCAACCGGAGTTTTCCGACATCGCCGCCGACGCGAACCTGATGGACGACATGATCGTGCAGATTCCCGAAGCGCTGACGGCCCTGTACCTGCTGTGCAATGCCCCGGACGAGAAACCGGCGATCCTCAAGCCTCGCCACCACTGAGTCACCGGGTGCCCGCCCCCATCGGCAAGCGCCCGCTGATCCTGCGTTACGCTCTGCTGGCCATCGGCTGGCTGAGCGTGGTGCTGGGGGTCATTGGCATCTTCGTACCCGTCCTGCCCACCACCCCCTTCCTCCTCTTGGCCGCCGCCTGCTTCGCCCGCAGTTCGCCGCGCTTCTACCACTGGCTGGTAACACACCCCCGCCTCGGCCCATGGATCAGTGACTACCTCAGCGGTAATGGCATTCCGCTCAAGGGCAAGGTCTACGCCATCGGGTTGATGTGGGCGAGCATCCTGCTGTCCTGCTACCTGGTGCCGCTGCCATGGGCCCGCGGGTTCATGCTGACCAGTGCTGTGCTGGTGACGATCTATATCCTCAGGCAGAAGACGCTGCGTAAGTCTTGAGCGCGATTTAGTATCCACGCCCCCAACCGCTCGTCCGAAACCTGTCCGCACCTGTCAATCCTGACAGTAGCCAGCCTTCCCTGGCTGGAGTGTCATAGCGTCATGCCGAAATCACGCGTCCGCCACTTGGAAAAGGTAAAAACCATGGACCCTCTATTGTCCGCCTTGAATCATCCATTGGAGCTGTATCCTGTTCAAATACCGGGTTGGGTAGAGCCGGTGCGGTCGGACGTTCCCGCCCGTGGCGGTATTCCTCATAGCATTTATGATCATCGGTCTGAGGGTTTGCAGTGCATCATCCATGCTTGGAGCGGACTCAAGAGTGGCACATGGACCACGGCGGAGCTCGACCGAGTGGACCTGTTTGTCAATGGCGGGCGAATCAACGGGGCAGGCTTTACCGTCCAGCCAGGAGAAGAAAGTAAACAGGTCTTTGTCTTTTACCTCCCCCGCCACAACCTGCGGGAGGGCGTCAACAGATTGCACTATGAAATAACCCGCTTGAGCCAGAATGTGGGCATTTCCAAAGATCTGAACGTGCTGTACCACCTACGGGTACCTGGGGCTCCTGCGCCGGAAGGCTTGGATCTGGTGATCCCGGCCGATGTCATCGCCTCTGGGGTCGATGCCGCGCGGGCGGCGGAGGGCGTGAAGTTTGGTTTTACCTATTCCAACCGAAGACGTTACGACCACATCGACTTCGTGATCGGCAATATACCCGTTTCATTTGATGTGCCGGATGGATCGTCACCGGTGGAGCATACGCTCTTCATTGAAACCTTCGAACAGGCCGGGGACAACCCCAGGACGGAGCTCCAGTTCAGGGTGACGGATCAATTGGGTAATTCCACCTTGTCGCCGATCAAATACCTGGACATCCACTTGGGCGAGGCTCCTCCGGGGCATCCGTTGATCATCGATACCGCCACAATGGTGCTTGATGGGACGGAAGTGTTCGTCCCGGCGTCCTCCCCGTGGACGCAGACCGATGGTCATGGTCCGGGGAACAGACGCTCACGGACCCCAACCAGCGGGACCCCACCTTATCGGTATTTATCGGCTAATTCCCAGATAGCGACAGTAGGCAGTGCCGACGGAGTTGTGACTGGGCAACGCAATGGGCAAACCTTGATCTCGGTGACTGACGCGACTGGCCAGGTGGCCTGCTATCAGGTGCAGGTATCAAACAAATGGGACATTGAAGCACGGAGTGACTACGCCCACGGTCAAACGCTGTGGGGGTGGTCGGCAGCGCAGATGCCCCCTGTGGAACCAAGGCCATCGTTTGTATCGGGGCTGCGCGAAGCAATCATTCGCAGGCTACCGGATCCATCAGAATATTGTCATCCCGTCTGGGGACCCGATCTGGAGGTCATCACTTATGGTCGAGTATGTGGTCACGCCGATTGGCCAGCGGATGATGGCGAAGTCGCGGTGCACTTTTATAACTCGGATGGCTCAATCGGTCTGACCACGCGACCTGCCTCAAAAATCCGTGCGGCGGCAGGATGGGGCTTTCGCCCTCGTGATATGCCTCAGTCGCTGCTTGGTGCAGACACCTCAGAAATCTACAGCGCTCTGGTCGAGGCAAGCGCCCGGACCGTCGACAATATGGGAGTTAAAAAAGAGCAGGGTTAACGACAATTTTCTGATGCCAATTCCAACTCGTCCGACGTATCGGGCACTGAGCACCTTACCGACGGGCGTAGGCTCCTCATGCCAGGCGTTTGCCGCGCTGACGAACGGGCGAGTCGTCACCGGGGGATTGGCGAATGCCGGCGGCAACAGCGAAGCCGTTCAGCATGAGCTCCGAGGCCAGGTCTCCTGTAACGCAACCCCGGCTTCATGGGGCGCTGTGCTCGGTCTCCAATCTCATCGACGCGACGCGAACGCGATTGAGCGGGCAACCATAACCCCCAGAACCTGATAAGGGCGCGCACGCCTTTGCCGGCAAAACGAACAAAACCCGGCCTGTCCAAATGGACAGGCCGTGTTTCGTCATTCCAGCTCACCTCATACCGTATCCACTTTCAACGAATGATCATTCAACATCCCAATGATGATCGTCGCGGTATCAGCCCCTCCAATCATCCCACCCGATCCCGGCGTGACGCCGTAATGGCTGGCAAGATCGACGCCCGCCAGGTCGATGGTCTGGTTCGGCGTCGCGCCGGCGGTGCTGCTGACGTCAATGCTGGTAATGACCGATGCACCGGTCCCCGTGACGGTGAAGTGCAGGTAGTCGTCCAGGGACGCGGCGCTGCCGTTTTCGCCCAATAGCAGTTGGGACAAGTCGAGTTTGTCGAGGCCCGGGGTGAAGTCAGTGATGACGTCGTGGCCGCTGTTGCCCGCCTGCCATTGGAAGGTGTCGGCGCCACTGCCACCGGTGAGGGTGTTGTTGCCCAGGCCACCGATCAGGAGGTCGTCGCCTCCCCCGCCGTTAAGCACGTCATGGCCAAGCCCGCCGTCAATGCGATTGCCCGCGCTGTCGCCGGTGAGCGTGTCGTTGAAGTTCGAGCCGACGAGGTTTTCGATGCCCGCCAGGGTATCGATACCGGCGCCCAGGGTATTTTGCGCGGCGAGCAGGCCGAGGTTCACGGTGACGCCAGCAGTGGCATGGGCGTAGCTGGCGGTGTCGTTGCCAGTGCCGCCATCGAGCAGGTCATTGCCGGCGCCGCTATAGAGCAAGTCATTGCCCGCTTCGCCATGCAGGGTGTTGTTGCCCGTGCCGGTGGCAAGAATGTCATCGCCGTCGCCAGCGTTGAGCACGTTGTCGCCGTTGCCGGCCAGCAGCACATCGTCGCCCGCCGTCCCCGTGAGGGTGTGGCCTGCTTGATAGCTGATGCCTACCCCGGCGCTGTCGCTGCCGCCGTGGTTGTCGCTGGCGGTGTAGGTGCCGTGGAAATCCGCCGTGCTGTCCTGGGCGCCCGCGTAGTTGACGGTCATGGTCAGTTGGTAGTTTTCCGAGCCATTGCCAGGATTCGGGATATTGATCACATGAATCTGGTAGTTGCCGGTCGCCGCCGCCGTGAACGAGGCGCCGTCGCTGATCGCGATGAACGGCCCGCCGTTGAAGGAGTACTCCATGGCGATGCGACCCGCCGCCAGGTTGTGGTCCAGCGTGAGGGTTTCGCCCTGCTTCAGGCTGATGTTTAGCCGGTCTTCATCGTTCGTGTTGCTGTTCGACACGGACCCCAGCGCGCCACTGACCACCAGCACTGCGGTCATGCTCGCGGCGTTGGCGACGAAGGCGCTGCGGTTGAGGTTGATCGACTGGACGTTATTGCCGGCGAAACTAGCAGTGCCGGTGCTGCCGGTGAAGTCCGCCCCCTTGGCAATCCAGCCGGTATTGAAGCTGGTCGGCGAGGCGGTGAGCGGGTCGCCATTGGCGTCGCTGTCGTTGCCCAGCAGCAGCTCACCGGGGACGACAATGTTGCCCGACAGGACGTTGGTGATGATGTTGTCATCGACCGCCACGGGAGGGGTGTTGGGTTGGACCTTGATGACCAGGTTGGAGCTGGCCAGGTCGCCGTCGTTGTCGCTGAGGGTGTAGCCGATGTTTTCGGTGATCAACGTACCCGTGTTGGTCTGGGAGGTGTAGCTGAACGCGCCGGTATCGAGATTCACCAGCAGCGTGCCATCGTGGCCGGTGGCGATGCTCACCGTGTTGGTCGCCGTGTTGAACGAGCCATGGTTGACCCCGCCGCTGGCAGTCAGCGCGCCGTGACCACCGTTGGCGTCCGGGTTGTAGCTGTAGGTCGTGCCATCCACCACAAGGCTTTTGACAAATCCACCGTCGGCGCCGAACGAACCTCCCTCGCCGAACAGGCTGCCGGTGACCGGCACGCCCTGCACAGTGCCGGAAAGCACCGAGTTGAGTTGGTTCAAGTCGGTGACCACCACCGCGTTGGTGTCGGTATGCGTGCTGCCGTCGTAGGCCAGCGGATCGAGGTTGATGTTTCTCGCGCCGCTGCCCAGGCCGATCGCATAGTTCTTGATGTCATTGGCTTCGAGGAAAGCTTTCCACGCGGCTTCGTCCGCCGAGTCGATCTCGCCCAAGGTCGGTTTGCCGTCGGAGAAGAAATAACCGACGTTCTGGGCGTCGGTCAGTTTGCCCGAGGTTGCGAACGATGTCTGGGCCATCGCCACGGCCGCGTCGTAGTTGGTGTCACCGTGGGCATTCAGCGCGGCGATCAAGGTCTTGGCAGTTGCCACGTCCACCCACACGGGGCTCTGGGCGGTGGCGCTGCCGCTGAAGGTCACGAGCTGGACCTTCACATCGCCCATGTCGTCGTATTTGTCGAGCAAGGCGTTGATTGCCTGCTTGGCCAGGTCCATTCGCGAGAGCCCAGGCACGCCGGAGGGGTCTTTCATGCTGCCGGAGACGTCGAGCACGATGAGCAGGTTCGAATCGATCTCGGTCGCCGTCACCGAACGCTCGGACGCGACAGCCTTGGGTACGTCATCGACGATGCTCACCACCAGGTTGCCCGTGGTGCTGTTGCCCAGGGCGTCAGTGGCCTGGTAAGTGAAGCTCTCCGTCAATACGTTCGGGCCATCGTTGGCATGGGGTGAGGTTGTCGCAGGAGAAGTCAGCGTATAGGTGTAGGACCCGTCGGGATTGAGCAGCAGTTGACCATGGGCGCCAGTGGCGTCACCCACCAAGGCGAACGTGACGGCTCCGGTTGCACCAGTGACCGAGCCGACCAGGGAGCCGCTGGCGGTTTCGCTGGTGGAACCCGGCTCGCTGCCGGTCGCGGTGCCGGGCGCCAGGTCCTGGCCGTCCTGTTTCAGGTCCAGGGCCTTTTCGTAAACGGTGATGTCATGGTCGGTCTCGGCAACCAGGCAGCTGTTGTGCACATCGATGGTGATGGTGGTGGTGCTTTCATCACCGTCACCGTCGCGCACGGTGTAGGTGAACACGTCAGTGGCACCCGCCTCGCCGACGGAACCTGGATAGCTGTGGTAAACCGCGTTGCCGCTGGCATCCAGGGTCAGGTAGCCATAAGTGCCGTTGATCTGCGTATTCAAGCCGCCATTGGCCGAACTTGAGGTGTCATTGCCGGCACGCACGCCAATCACAGTGCCACCGTCGGCGCCGAGCACGTCGTTGTGCAACACGTTGCCGCTGACCGTCCCGCCCTCCACCACTGCGGCGGTATCGCAATGTGCCTTGGGTACGTCGTCGACGATCGTGATGACGATGGTGCTGGTGACGGTGTTGCCGAGTGAATCCGTGGCTTGGTAGGTGAAGCTTTCGCTCAGCTCATTCGGGCCGTCGTTGGCGGCGGGCGTTGTCGTGGCGGGCGACGTCAGCGTGTAAGTGTAGGAGCCGTCCGGGTTGAGCAGCAATTGACCGTGGGCGCCGGTGGCATTGCCGACCAGGGCGAAGGTGACGGCGCCGACGGCACCGGTCACCGAGTCGAGCAGGCTGCCGCTGGCGGTTTCGCGAGTGGCGTCCGGCAGGCTGCCGACGACGGTGCCAGGCGCCAGGTCCTGGCCATCCTGGTTCAGGTCGAGCGCGCTTTCGTGCACGCTGATTTCATCGTCCGGTGCGGCGACCAGGCGGCAGTTGTGCACATCAATGGTGATGGTGGTGGTGCTTTCATCCCCATCGGCGTCGCGCACGGTGTAGGTGAACACGTCGGTGGCGCCCGGTGCGCTGACGGCGTTCGGGTTGCTGTGGTAGACAGCGTTGCCGTTGGCGTCCAGGGTCAGGTAGCCGTAGGTGCCGTTGATCTGGCTATTGAGGCCGCCGATGGCCGAGGTCGAGGTATCGCTGCCGGCGCGAACACCTATCACCGCGCCGCTCGCCGCAGGTCCATCGGCACCGCCCTCATCATTATTGAGGACGTTTCCGCTGACCGTCCCGCCCTCTTCCACCGAGGCGGAGTCAGCGCGGGCAGTAGGCAGGTCATCAACGATGTTCACGTCCAGATTGCCGTTGGCCGTGGTGCCGTTATCGTCAGTGACCACTACGGCGAATTGCTCGCCCAGGCTGTTGGCGCCATTGGCGTTGGGATGAGCTTCGTTGTCGAGCAAGGTGTAGCTGTAGCTGACCACGCCCGTGGCGGCGTTGAAGCCGGTCACGGTGAGGGTGTTGCCCAGCGCCGTGGTGATCGATTGTGGAAAACCTGCCGTCACCCCGCCGCTGACCACGGTAATACCGCCGACGCTCAGGGTCTGCACGCCGTCCAGCGCGGTCACGGTGAAGGTGCCGCTTTGCATCTGCGCCGAGGTGTCCGGGCTGCTGCCGTCGTCGAGGTTTTTTTCCTGGACGGTGAGTTCACCGCCTTCGGTGTCCAGGCCGTCGATGATCACCGGGTCGTCATTGTTATGAACCTGCAACACCAGGTTCGCGGTGCTGGTGTCGCCATCGGCGTCGGTCAGGGTGTAGGTGAAGGTTTCCGTGCCGTTGCCGCCGCCGTTCAGGCCTTTGAAATCGGTATCGGACGCGTTGAGCGTGTAGGTGTAGGAACCGTCGGCGTTGAGCACCAGGGTGCCGTAGGTGCCGGTGAACGTGCCGGGAGTGATCGGACCGGACGCCACCTGATCGGCGCCTTGGCTGTCGTTGGGCAGCACGCTGCCGGTGAGGGTCAGGTTGCTTTCCGACGCGGTGCCGGCGTTGCTGTCGTCCACGGCGTTGGGCACGTCATCGACAATGCTCACATCCAGATTGCCGTTGGCCGTGGTGCCGTTATCGTCGGTGACCACTACGGCGAATTGCTCGCCCAGGCTGTTGGCGCCATTGGCGTTGGGATGAGCTTCGTTGTCGAGCAAGGTGTAGCTGTAGCTGACCACGCCCGTGGCGGCGTTGAAGCCGGTCACGGTCAGGGTGTTGCCCAGCGCCGTGGTGATCGATTGTGGAAAACCTGCCGTCACCCCACCGCTGACCACGGTAATGCCGCCGACGCTCAGGGTCTGCACGCCGTCCAGCGCGGTCACGGTGAAGGTGCCGCTTTGCGTCAGCGCGGAGGCGTCCGGGCTGCTGCCGTCGTCGAGGTTTTTTTCCTGGACGGTGAGTTCACCGCCTTCGGTGTCCAGGCCGTCGATGATCACCGGGTCGTCGTTGTTGTGGACCTGCAATACCAGGTTCGCGGTGCTGGTGTCGCCATCGGCGTCGGTCAGGGTGTAGGTGAAGGTTTCCGTGCCGTTGCCGCCGCCGTGCAACGCGACGAACTGTGGATCGCTGGTGTTCAGCGTGTAGGTGTAGGTGCCGTTGGGATTGAGGACCAGGGTGCCGTAGGTGCCAGTGAACGTGCCGCCAATGATCGGCCCGCTGTCAGGGCCGGTGGGAATGCGGTCGGCGCCTTGGTGATCGTTGGGCAAGACATTGCCGGTGAGCGTGACAAGGGTTTGCGACGCTGTGCTGGCGTGGCTGTCGTCGATCGCCTCGGGAACGTCGTCGGTGATGTTGACGTCCAGGCTTGCGTTCGCGGTATCACCGTCGCTGTCGATGGCCACCACCGGAAATTGTTCGCTGATGGTGTTGGCACCGCCGCCCGCCGGATGCGTTTCGTTGTCGGTCAGGGTGTAGTTGTAGCTGACGACGCCGGTGGCCGGGTCGTATCCGGTGATCGTCAGCGTATTGCCCAAGGGCGACGTGATGGACTGCGGGAACCCTGCGGGCACGCCACCGGTGATAACGCCGATGCCGCCGATGCTCAAGCTGCTCAGGCCGTCGGGCGCCGACACGCTGAAGGTGCCGCTTCGCACCAACGCACCGGGATTGCTGGCGGTGCCGTCGGCAAGGTTGGATTCGTTGGCGGTCAGTTCACCGTCGTCCACGGTCAGGCCACCGAGGGTGACGGGGTTGTCGGGGGTTTCAGGAATCACCGGAGGTACGCTTGCGTCGTCGCCGTCGCCATCCGGGTCGGCCGCCAGCTCCAGTTGCGGGAACTCCGGTATGCCATTGAACCCGGCGGTCGGGAAGCCGATCAGTGGGTCGACCTGCCCACCGACTTCTTCCAGCAACACAAAACTGTGCCCGCCGCCTACCGCGCCCGGGTTGCCGCCCTCGGCCCCGGCAGCCGTGGCCTCGCCAGCCTGGGTCGGGTCGGCGCCAGCGGCGATGGCTTGCTGCAGTTGCTGCACGTCAGTGAGCTGGGCCTCGCTCGGCGTCGGCGTTTGCGGCGTGTCCACCCGTGGCGCCTGCTGGTCGGCAAGCAATTGCGGGGTCAAGGTCAAATCGCTGCCGCGCCCCAGGGTCAGCTCATGGCCGTTTTGCAGATGCACCGCGACAGCGCCTTCAGCCCCGGTGACCAGATGCTCGCCGGCATACAGCCGATCACCTTCGACCAGGGGGCGCCGCAGCCCACCGGCATCCTGTGCGAAAACCTGCCCTACCACCTTGCTGACGGTACCGATGAGCGCTGCCATGTGCCTTCCCTCCGCTGCCAACCACAGTCGGCACCTGTCTGGGTGAAGAATCGATGCTGAGGTCGCCGCCAGAATTTGGAAAATCTGCCAGCTTTCGGGACGGTAGAAGGCACGATCAAATTGTCACAACGACAAAAAAACGTCACTCAAACTGTCTCGTTTTTGAACCATTCAGCGTTTCTTCACTTCGCTTAAAAAATTATCCGGAACTTTTTATTGACGCCCAAAAGTCGTCAGAAGCCTTATACGGCGAGGCTTTCGCTTTGAACAATGTGCTGGATTTTTCGAAGTACATAAGTTTTTTTTGGAATAACGCTTATGAGAAATTCTTCTTAGGTTTTCTCTAGGATGTTCTTAGCTGTGTTGTTACAAGGTTGAAACGGTTTTGATCTTTTAAACGTCAATATTCTGGCGACAACGAAGCACAACAGACCTCAGGAGAAGCACCCCATGCGCGTTCTTACCCCCCTCTGCAGCGCGGTTTTACTGGCCATGGCCTGCTCCTCTCAGGTACAGGCGATGTCCCTGACCGAGGCGATCCAAAGCACCATCGCCACTCACCCTGAACTCGCGCAACGGGTGGACAGCCGTTTGTCGGCCAACGAAGACGTCAAGGTCGCCAGGGGGGGCTTTTTCCCATCGGTGGATTTGAACGCGGGTTATGGCCGCGGCTACAGCGACAACACCAATACCCGCGCACTGGGAAACCATCACACCAACATCCTGACCTACACCCAGTCGGAGCTGCGCCTGCGGCAAATGATCTTCGACGGGTTCAACACCGCCAATGAAGTGCAGCGCACCCAGGGCGTGGTCAATTCCCGGGCCTATTACGCCCAGGGCACCGCCCAGGATCTGGCGCTGCGGACCATCGAGGTCTACCTGGAAGTGCTCAAGCGTCGGGAATTGGTGACCCTGGCCAAGAACAACCTGCAAGCGCACCTGCGGGTCAACGACCAGATCGGCCTGCGCACCGAGCGTGGCGTGGGCAGTACCGCCGACTCCGACCAGTCCAATGCCCGTCGGGCCTTGGCGGAAAACAACTACGACACCGCCCAGGTCGACCTGGCCGACGCCGAAGCGAACTTCTACAGCGTGGTCGGGCGCATGCCCGATGAGTTGGAAACCCCAGCGTCCACCAAAGGTGAAATCCCCGCCGACCTGCGCGAAGCCCAGCAAAGCATGGTGGATAACAACCCGTACCTGAAATCGGCCCAGGCCGACATCCAGTCCGCCGAGAGCCAGTACGAAGTGGCGAAGTCGCCGTTCTATCCGCGCTTCGATGCCGAAGCAGCGGTGGGCGCCAACAACAATCTCGGCGGCGAGGAAGGCCATGACAACAACTGGCGGCTGGGCGTGGTCATGAACTACAACCTGTTCCGTGGCGGCAGCGACAAGGCACGGCTGGCGTCCAACGCCCACCAGATCAACCAGGCCATGGACATCCGCAACAACGCCCTGCGCCAGCTCAACGAAGACACGCGCCTGGCCTGGAACGCCATGCTCAACGCCCGCAAACAGACCCCGACCGCCCGCGAGTACGCCGAAACCACTTCCCGCGTGCGCGCCGCGTACCAGGATCAGTTCGGCCTCGGCCAACGTACCCTGCTCGACCTGCTCGACAGCGAAAACGAGCTGTACAACGCCAACCGCCGCTACACCGAGGTGCGTTATACCGAGGAGTATTCGATGTACCGGGTGCTGGCGAACATGGGCCTGCTGCTGCAAAAACAACGGATCGTGCTACCGGCCGATGCGGTCGCGCAGACCGAAGTCAAGAACCAGGCACGCCTGCCGGAACTGAAGTAATCCTGTGGGAGCGATCGATGTGACCAGCATGGAACCCACAAACCCGAGCGCCGACCCGCGCTTGAATTTCGATGATCCCTTGCTGGACGGCTTGTTGATCCTCTGCAAACTCCATGGCGCGACCGTCAGCCGCGCCAGCCTCAGCGCCGGGCTTCCTATGGCGCACCAACGCTTGAGCCTGGACCTGCTGCCCCGCGCAGCGGCCCGGGCCAGTTTGCAGGCGCGACTGTTGCGTCGCGACCTGGCGGACATTTCGGCGCTTAATTTGCCGGTGATGCTGATCCTCGCCGGGGGCCGCTGTGCAATATTGCGGCGCTGGGGCGAGGACGGTCGCGCGCTGATCCTGCCCAGCGAGGCCGACGGCGGCGAACAATGGGTCAGCCGTGAGGAACTGACCACCGACTACAGCGGCCAGGCACTTTTCGCCCGGCCGCGCCACGAACTCGAAGACTTGCGCGCGCCCTTGGTGCCGCGGGTCGAAGCCTGGTTTCGCGACACCTTGAAACTGTCGCGCTGGCTGTACAGCGACGCGATCCTGGCGAGTTTCCTGATCAACCTGCTGGGGTTGATGGTGCCGCTGTTCGTCATGCAGACCTACGACCGCGTGGTACCGAACCAAGCCACCTCAACGTTGTGGGTGCTGGCCGTAGGGCTGTTGATCGGCACCGGTTTCGAACTGGTGTTGCGGGTGGTGCGCGCTCATCTGCTGGACACCGCCGGCAAGAAGACCGACGTAATCCTTTCCGCCACACTGTTCGAGCGCATCACCGGCATGGCGATGAAAGCCAAGCCGGTGACCATCGGCGGATTTGCCCAGAGCATCCATGACTTCCAGGGCCTGCGGGAATTTCTCACGGCGGTGACCCTCACCAGCCTGATCGATCTGCCCTTCGCCCTGCTGATGCTGGTGGTGATCGGCCTGTTGGGCGGCTGGCTGGTGGTGATTCCCGTGGTCGCGTTCCCGATCACCATCGTCTTCGCGATGATCATCCAGGCGCGCCTGCGCGACACCGTGCAAAAGAGCCTGGCCTTGGGCGCCCAACGGCAGGCCCTGCTGATCGAAACCCTCGGTGGCCTGGAAACCCTCAAGGCTTGCAGTGCCGAAAGCGAGCGCCAGCATCAATGGGAAAGCACCCACGGCGCCCTCACCCGCCTGGACAGCCATGCGCGCAACCTCTCGGCCCTGGCAACCAACGGCACGCTGTTCCTGCAACAACTGGCGGGCATGGCCACCATCGTTGCCGGGGTCTACAGCATCATCGCCGGCAACCTCAGCGTCGGCGCACTGGTGGCGACCTACATGCTCGGCAGCCGTGTACTGGCCCCGCTCGGGCAGATCGCCGGGCTGATCACTCGTTACCAGCAAGCCCAGCTCACCATGCGCAGCACCGATGCGCTGATGGCGTTGCCCCAGGAGCGTGACGCCAAGCAACGCCCACTGGATCGCACCCAATTGCAGGGCGCGCTGGACGTCAACGGCGTGACCTTCCACTACAACGGCCAGGACGCCCCGGCGCTGGCCAACATCAGCTTCAGCCTCAAGCCTGGCGAACGGGTCGGGATCATCGGCCGCAGCGGCTCGGGCAAAAGCACCCTGGCGCGGCTGGTGATGGGGTTCTATGCACCGGAGCAAGGCCAGTTGCTGCTGGACGGCCTGGACCTGCGACAGCTGGACGTCGCCGACCTGCGCCAACAGATCGGCTACGTCGCCCATGACCTGCCACTGCTGGCCGGCAGCCTGCGGGACAATCTCACACTCGGCGCTCGCTATATCAGCGACGCACGCATGCTCGAAGTGGCCGAACTGACCGGCGTCACCGAACTGGCGCGCCAGCATCCCCAGGGGTTCGACCGTCCGGTGGGCGAGCGCGGGCAGTTGCTGTCCGGTGGCCAGCGCCAGGCCGTGCTGCTGGCCCGGGCCCTGTTGCTGGACCCGCCGATCCTGCTGCTGGACGAACCCACCAGCGCGATGGACAACAGCAGCGAAGACGCCCTGCGGCAAAAGCTTCACACCCACGTGCAAGGCAAGACCGTGCTGCTGGTCACCCACCGCACCTCGATGCTGAGCCTGGTAGACCGTTTGGTGGTGCTGGATAACGGCCGGATCGTCGCGGACGGGCCGAAGGACGCGGTGATCGATGCGCTGCGCAAGGGACGGGTGGGCTCTGCGGCGGTATAGCTGCCAACACATACCACTGTGGCGAGGGAGCAAGCTTCCTCGCCACAAAAGCTGCACACCGGATCATTACATTTAGCCAACGGGTACCGCCCCATGTCTGCTCAAACACCCGATCAAGCCGCCCGAAGCTATTTCGGCAGCTTCAGCAAAAGCGCTGAAAGCGAATTCATGCCGGAAACCGCCGGCGCGACGCTACAAGATTCGCCCCGGCGCTCGCGCGTCACCGTGTGGCTGGCGGCTGGGCTGATTGTCAGTGGGCTGGTCTGGGCGAAACTGGCAGTCCTGGAAGAAGTCACCACTGGCGAAGGCAAGGCGATTCCGTCGAGCAAGATCCAGGTGATCCAGAACCTGGAGGGTGGCATCGTCACCGAGATTTTCGTGCGCGAAGGCCAGATGGTGAACAAGGGCGACACCTTGCTGCGCCTGGATGACACGCGCTTCCTGTCAAACAAGGGTGAGAGCGAGGCCGATCGTTATGCGTTGATGGCCCAGGTCGAACGCTTGTCGGCGGAAGCGGAAGGACGGCCGCTGCAGTTATCCACCGAAGTCACCGGCAAGGCGCCACAAGTGGCCGAGGATGAGCGCGCACTGTATGAACAACGCCAGCGGCGCCTGGCCAGCGAGCAACGGACCCTGACCGAACAACTGCGGCAGAAAACCCAGGAACTGGCGGAGTTTCGTTCCAAGCAAGGGCAGTTCAGCTCGGCGCTGGCCCTGCTGCAAGAAGAGATGAACATGTCGGCCCCGCTGGTGCGCACCGGGGCGGTTTCACCGGTGGAGATCCTGCGGCTCAAGCGTAGCGCGGTGGAAATTCGTGGCTCGCTCAATGCCACGACCCTGGCGATTCCGCGGGCTGAATCGGCGATCAATGAAATCAAGAGCAAGATCGACGAGTCAGAACAGTCCTTCCGTTCCGACGCGGCCAAGGAGCTCAACGAGAAACGCACGGAACTGTCGAAAATCACCGCCTCGAGCATCGCCATCGATGACCGCGTGACGCGCACCACCGTGGTCTCTCCGGTGCATGGGGTGATCAAGCAACTGAAGGTCAACACCATCGGCGGCGTGGTCCAGCCGGGCAGCGACATGATCGAGATCGTGCCCCTGGAAGACAACCTGCTGATCGAAGCCAAGGTCCGTCCCCAGGACGTGGCGTTCCTGCATCCGGGCCAGAAAGCCATGGTCAAGTTCAGCGCCTACGACTACACGATCTATGGCGGGCTGAGCGCCAAGCTCGAATTGATCGGCGCCGACACCATCACCGATGACAAGGGCAACAGTTTTTACCTGATCCAGGTGCGCACCGACAGGAACCATTTGGGTGGGGATGCGAAACCGTTGCTGATCATTCCAGGGATGGTGGCGACGGTGGACATCATCACTGGCGAGAAAAGCGTGCTGGATTACCTGCTGAAACCGGTGTTGAAGGCGCGGACCGAGGCGATGCGCGAGCGTTGATCCGGACTTCACTCAACCCTGTGGCGAGGGCGCTTGCTACCGCTGGGCTGAAGCGGCCCCAAGACCATTCACCGCGTTGTATCAGGAAGACCACGCGGCAGGTTTTACGACGGCTGCGCCCGAGGCGTCGGACCGGCCGAGCGGGAGCAAGCTCCCTTGCCAAAGGGACCTTTATTCTCCTCCATGGTTCTTCTGATAGGTCTCCTCCCCCATCGCCGCGATCTGCCCCTCGATCAACGCTTCGAACGGTTTTAGCAACGGCTCGAAACTCACCGGCGCCTCCAGAACCTGCAAGGCCTGGACAATCGCCTCCACCGTCGACAACGCCCCCGGCCCTGGAGCCTTGCGCAAGCGGTAGCGAGACACGCCGCCGTCGGCCAACGTCACCCTCGGCAGCGCCGCCAGCAGCGGGTTGAGATGCAACAGTTTGCGCGCCTTGCGCCAGGTGCCGTCGGGAACGACCAACAGCAGCGGCTCATCGCAAGAAGCGTAGGCTTGCAGCGGCTGCGCATCGTCAGCGGGAAACAGCAACCGCGCCCGATAGCCCGGTTGATCGAGCAACCGCGGCAGATCCTCGAACACCTCGCCCACGATCAGCTCGGCATTCTTCAGCCCCAACGCCGCCAGCCGGGCGGTGTTCAACGCGTGGTTCACTTCGCTGGGATGCTGTAACAACAAGACGCGCGTGCGGCTGTCGAGGCTGGGGATCAACGGGCACAGGCAATGGCTTTGGGGCCTGAGGCAACGTGGGCACTGGAGTCTGGACATGGTCAGGCCTGGTTCAGTTGAGCTTTGAGTAGATCACGAAAGGTCTGGATCAGCGGCTCGCGGCTGCGACCCCGGCGCACGATCATCGAGAACGGCGCCTGATAGCCGAATGTCGCCGGCAGCAGCACGCGCAAGTCGCCCTTGTCGACCCAGGCCTGGGCGTAATGCTCGGGCAGGTAGCCGATGTAGGCGCCTGACAGCACCAGGATCAACTGCGCTTCCATGCTCTCCACTGTCGCCGCGCTGTGCTTGAAGCCATGGCGAGCCAGTTCGGCCTGGCTCCAGTAACCGCGTCCGACCATGCGTTGCTGGGTGATGAGTTGTTCCGGGATACGTCGCTCGGTGAACAACGGGTGGCGGTTGCTGCAATACAGCCAGTGCTGCTCGCGGTACAGCGGCATGTAGACCAACCCGCTCATGCGCGTGGAAAACGCGCCGATGGCCAGGTCCAGGCGGTTGTCCTGTACGCCGAGTTGCAATTCGTAAGGGCTCAGGACCGACAGATGCAAATGCACCGCCGGATGTTCCTGGCTATAGGCACCGATGGCTTCGGCGAACGGTAGGGCCTTGTCGCTGACGGTGGAGTCGATCACTCCCAGGTTGAGCGTGCCGCGCAGCTCGCCCTTGAGCGCCGCGGCGTATTGCTCGAACCCTTCCAGCTCGCCCATCAGGCGCAGGGTTTCCTGATGGAACAACTCGCCCTTGCTGGTCAGGCTGAACCCGCCCCGTCCGCGATGACAGAGCACCAGGCCCAGGGTCGATTCGAGCTGGCTCATGTAGGTGCTGATGGCGGACGTGGAGAGATTGAGCTCGTGCTGGGCATTGGCGAACCCCTGGTGCCGGACCACGCTGACAAAAATGCGCAGCAGTTTCAGGTCGGGTAGAGGGTGGGCCATTGGGGCGTCTCCATAGAGGCGGGTCTCTGCAACTTTGTGGCGAGGGGCATCATGCCCGCTGGGATTGCGTTGCTGCGGAGTCTATCGCCCCGCCCGTCATTAGTTTAGAAAAATCTGAACTAAGTATTTGCCGCCAGCGATTCTTCACGGCAAAAGCTTTTCGCAGAATCGGCCCCTGATAAATAAAACAACGATGAGGCCCTACCCGTGGACAAGATTCTTCATCAACCACTGGGCGGCAACGAAATGCCGCGCTTCGGCGGCATCGCCACCATGATGCGACTCCCCCACCTTCCCACCGCTGCCGGCCTGGACGCTGCCTTTGTCGGCGTGCCGCTGGACATCGGCACCTCCCTGCGCGCCGGCACCCGCTTCGGCCCGCGCGAAATCCGCGCCGAATCCGTGATGATCCGCCCCTACAACATGGCCACCGGTGCCGCGCCGTTCGACTCATTGTCGGTGGCGGACATCGGTGACGTGGCGATCAACACCTTCAACCTGCTGGACGCGGTACGAATCATCGAAGAGTCGTACCACAAGATCCTCGAACACAATGTCATCCCCCTGACCCTGGGCGGTGACCACACCATCACCCTGCCGATCCTGCGGGCGATCCACAAGAAACACGGCAAGGTCGGCCTGGTGCACATCGACGCCCATGCCGATGTGAACGACCACATGTTCGGCGAGAAAATCGCCCACGGCACCACCTTCCGCCGCGCCGTGGAAGAAGGCTTGCTCGATTGTGACCGCGTGGTGCAGATCGGCCTGCGCGCCCAGGGCTACACCGCCGATGACTTCAATTGGAGCCGCAACCAGGGTTTCCGCGTGGTCCAGGCCGAGGAGTGCTGGCACAAATCCCTGGCGCCGTTGATGGCTGAAGTGCGTGAAAAAGTCGGCGGCGGCCCGGTGTACCTGAGCTTCGACATCGACGGCATCGACCCAGCCTGGGCGCCCGGCACCGGCACCCCGGAAATCGGTGGATTGACCACTATCCAAGCGATTGAAATCGTCCGTGGCTGCCAAGGCCTCGACCTGGTCGGTTGCGATCTGGTAGAAGTTTCGCCGCCGTACGACACCACCGGCAACACCTCGCTGCTGGGCGCCAACCTGCTGTACGAGATGCTCTGCGTACTGCCCGGCGTGGTCCATCGCTGAGGCCCGGCCATGAACGATCGAGACCAAGTCCTCGAGGCCGCTGCCAAACTGGTGTCCGCCTTCGCCCGCAATGACCGCGACGCCTATTTTGGCGCGTTCACGGCCGACGCGAGTTTCGTGTTCCATACCCTCGAACACCCCCTGCTGTCCCGCGACGCCTACCAGGTGTTGTGGGATCGCTGGCGGGCCGAGGATGGCTTCGAGGTGCTGAGCTGCACCTCGAGCAACGCCTACGTCAGCCTGCAAGGAGACGTGGCGATTTTCATCCATGACGTGGCCACCCAGCTGCGCATGCAAGGGGAGCTTCACTTTAGCCAGGAGCGCGAAACCATTGTGTTTCGCCAAGAACAACAAGGCCTATGGCTGGCCTGTCATGAACATTTGTCCGCAATGCCGGAAGGGCTGCCACCCCCTTAGCCACAGGCGACATTCACAGCCGATGAATGCGCCTCGATGATCGGAGCAGATCATGAATAACAATAACGATAAAAGCCTTACGCAGATTGAAACCAACGGGGTCGAGCAGATCCCGGACCATGAACGAACCGCCGGCCCGGGCGATCTGTTTCGGCTGATCTTCGGCGGCGCCAATACCTTTGCCACCGCCGTGCTCGGCAGTTTCCCGGTGCTGTTCGGCCTGTCGTTCCAGGCCGGTGTCTGGGCGATTGTGCTGGGGGTATTGGTCGGTTCGATCATTCTCGCGCCGATGGGCCTGTTCGGTCCGCTCAACGGCACCAACAACGCGGTGTCTTCCGGTGCGCATTTCGGTGTGCACGGACGCATCGTCGGTTCATTCCTGTCGCTGCTGACCGCCATCGCGTTTTTCTCGCTGTCGGTGTGGAGTTCGGGCGATGCGTTGATCGGCGGTGCCAAGCGATTGATCGGCGTGCCGGAAACCGACCTGAGCCTGGGCCTGGCCTACGGCCTGTTTGCCTTGCTGGTACTGACGGTTTGCATCTACGGCTTCCGCTTCATGCTGTGGGTCAACCGCATCGCCGTATGGGCCGCGAGCCTGTTGTTCTTGTTGGGCATCTTTGCCTTCGCGCCGAGTTTCGACAGCCAGTTCGCCGGCACGGTCGCCCTCGGCCAGCCGGGCTTCTACGCGGCCTTCATCGGCGCGGCGCTGGTGGCCATGAGCAACCCGATTTCCTTCGGCGCGTTCCTGGGTGACTGGTCGCGCTACATCCCACGCAACACGCCCAAGCCGCGCATCATGCTGGCGGTGATCGCCGCGCAACTGGCGACGCTGATCCCGTTCCTGTTCGGCCTCGCCACCGCCACCATCGTGGCGATCAAGGCGCCAGACTACATCGCGGCCAATAACTATGTAGGCGGGTTGCTGGCGGTGTCGCCGGGGTGGTTCTTCCTGCCGGTGTGCCTGATCGCGGTGATCGGTGGCATGTCCACCGGCACCACGTCGCTGTATGGCACCGGGTTGGACATGTCCAGCGTATTCCCAAGGGTGCTGTCGCGGGTCAAGGCGACGCTGCTGATCGGCGTGCTGTCGATCGCCTTCATCTTCATAGGGCGGTTCGCGGCAAACCTGGTGCAGAGCGTCTCGACCTTCGCCGTGCTGATCATCACCTGCACCACACCCTGGATGGTGATCATGATCATCGGTCTGGTGGTGCGTCGTGGCTTCTACTGCCCGGATGACTTGCAAGTGTTCACCCGCGGCGAAACCGGCGGGCGCTACTGGTTCAGCCACGGCTGGAACTGGCGCGGCCTGGGGGCTTGGATTCCCAGCGCGTTGGTGGGGCTGTGCTTCGTCAACCTGCCGGGGCAGTTCGTCGGACCATTGGGGGAATTGGCCGGTGGTATCGACATCAGCCTGCCGGTGACCTTGGGGCTGGCGTCGGTGGTGTACCTGGCATTGCTGGGGCTGTTTCCGGAACCGGCGGCGGTGTATGGGCCGCGGGATCCGCGTAGCACTGATCCGCTCAACCCGTCAGAACTGCGACAGGCCGCCTGACTGACCAATTCCCATGGCGTCAGCGCCAGCAGCCTCGCCCCACATAAAAAATACAATCGGAGACACGCCATCATGGCCTTGGATTTAATCGTCGTTCTCATCTACGCCGCCGGCATGATCGCCCTGGGCTGGTACGGCATGCGCCGCGCCAAGACCCGTGACGACTATCTCGTCGCCGGGCGCAACCTCGGCCCGGGCTTTTACCTGGGCACCATGGCCGCCACCGTCCTGGGCGGTGCATCGACCATCGGCACTGTGCGCCTGGGCTACGTCCATGGCATTTCCGGATTCTGGCTGTGCGGCGCTATCGGCCTGGGCATCGTCGGGCTGAGTCTGTTTCTCGCCAAACCGTTGCTCAAACTGAAGATCTATACCGTGACCCAAGTGCTGGAGCGCCGCTACAACCCGGCTGCGCGGCATGCCAGCGCGCTGATCATGCTGGTCTACGCGCTGATGATCGGCGCCACGTCGACCATCGCCATCGGCACCGTCATGCAGGTGCTGTTCGGCCTGCCCTTCTGGGTCTCGATCCTGGTGGGCGGCGGCGTGGTGGTGCTGTATTCAACCATCGGCGGGATGTGGTCGCTGACCCTGACCGACATCGTGCAGTTCCTCATCATGACCATCGGCCTGGTGTTTTTGCTGATGCCGATGTCCATCAGTGATGCCGGAGGCTGGGACGCAATGGTGGCGGCCTTGCCGGCGCGCTATTTCGATTTCACCGCCATTGGCTGGGACACCATCATCACGTATTTCCTGATCTACTTCTTCGGCATCTTCATCGGTCAGGACATCTGGCAGCGAGTGTTCACCGCCCGCAGCGAAGGCGTGGCGAAAGTCGCCGGAACCGCCGCCGGCCTGTATTGCGTGCTCTACGGCCTGGCCGGTGCGCTGATCGGCATGGCCGCCAAGGTACTGCTGCCGGACCTGGAAAACGTCAACAACGCCTTTGCAAGCGTGGTGCAACACAGCTTGCCCAACGGGATACGCGGCCTGGTGATCGCCGCCGCACTTGCGGCGCTGATGTCCACGGCGGCGGCGGGGCTGCTCGCGGCTTCCACTACGGTGGTCCAGGATTTGTTGCCGCGTCTGCGCCAGGGTCGTGAAAGCGGCAACGGCGACGTCCATGAAAACCGCATCGCAACCTTGCTGCTCGGTGCGGTGGTCCTGGCAATCGCCCTGGTGGTCAGCGATGTCATCAGTGCCCTGACCCTGGCCTACAACCTATTGGTGGGCGGCATGCTGATCCCGCTGATCGGCGCCATCTACTGGAAACGCGCCACCACGGCCGGAGCGATCACCAGCATGTCGCTGGGCTTCGTGACCGCGCTGTTCTTCATGTTCAAGGATGGTTTGGATGCGAACACGCCGATCTATTACAGCTTGAGCGTCGCGTTGGTGAGTTTCGTGGTGGTGAGCTTGTTGTCGCCGCGGTCGAATGTGGTGCCTAAGGCGGCTTGATCAAATAGCAGAAAGGTTTCTTCGATGGGCATGGCGTCGGTGGCCATGCCCTTTTTTTGCCATAGGAATTCACATCGCAAATAAAAAGATCGCAGTTCCAGAGTCTTTCAATCGAAAGGCTCTGGAACTGCGATCTCTCCAAAAACGGGTGGGTTTACCGGCGGCGCGGCTGGCGGCGGCGTTGCTCATCGTCAGTGCGGATCGGTATCGGCTGCATGGGCGGCTCAATGAGGCCGAGCGCGACCCCCAAGTCGTGAAGCCAGTTCTGGATTTTCTCTTTCATCGTGGTGCCCCCTCAGGGTGGTGCGAGCGGCAGATTTCTGTGGCCCCTTCGCACTGATAATAGTCCGAAGTCCTACGCAATGCTCGTTACAGATTGCAATGATCTGTTACTGAATTGATCCAAATCCCAGGCTGTGAGTTCAAGCCGATTGCGCCGTGATCATGGGCGCCCGCGGCCACGCTTGTTGTTGCAACTCGATCCAGGCGTTCAGGTTGGCGCCGACCATGCCTTTGCGCCACATCAACCACGTCGTCGCGCTGGCAAATGGTTCGGCCAGTGGATGCGCCACCACACGCTCGCGGCCCGGCAGGCTGGCGAGCATCGACTCCGACATCAACGCTACCCCGGACCCGGCGATGACACACGCCAGCATCCCCTGGTACGACTCGATCTCCATCGCCCGGCCCATGGTTGCGTGATCATGGGCAAACCAGGCCTCCAGGCGCATCCGGTACGAACAGCCCCGGCGGAAGGTGAATACCGCGCGGCCTTCCACGTCCAGCGCACTGCGTACCGGCGCGTGGTCCGCCTCGGTGATCAGCACCAACCGTTCGTCGCACAATGGCACGCCATCCAATCCCGCCAGTTCCAGCGGGCCGTCCACCAGCGCCGCATCGAGGCGATTGGTAAGCAGGCCTTCGAGCAATTCACCACTTGGCCCCGATTGCACCTGCAGGTTCACCGCCGGGTAAGCCCGGTGATATGCCGCCAGCAGGTCCGGCAAATGCGTCGCCGCCGTGCTGTACATCGTGCCCAGCAGGAAATCCCCGGCCGGCTGACCGCCCTGCACCGCCGCGTGGGCTTCGTCATGCAGGGCGAACAGCTTGGTCGCATAATCCAACAAGACTTTTCCTGCAGGCGACAACTGCAAACGCTGACGCTCCCGTAGGAAAAGATCCACGCCCAACTGCTCTTCGAGCTGCTTGAGCCGGGTCGACAGGTTCGATGGCACCCGGTGCAAGCGCTCCGCTGCCCGGGTGATGGAACCTTCCTCGGCCACGGCCTGGAAAATCCGTAACTGGCTGAACTCCACGACCATCTCCAAAAAAGAACAAGTTGCTCACTATTATTCATTTTTAATGAAAGTCAATCAGTCCTAGCCTGACGGTCATTCGCCTCAACGCTGGAGAACGACCATGTCGCCCTTGATTCGCCTGCTTGCCAGCTTCATAGCCCTGATGGTGGCCATGGGCATCGGCCGCTTCGCCCTTACGCCCCAGTTACCTCATTTGATCGGCGAAGGTCAGGTGGACTTGACCGCCGCCGGTCTGATTGCCGCCGCCAACTACCTGGGGTATTTCCTCGGCGCGCTGGACGCGATGTTCGCCCGTCGCCCGGAACAAGTGCAGCGACGGTTGCTCGGCGGCCTGTGGCTGTGCGTGCTGCTGACCCTGGCGTCGTTCTGGGCCTGGGGCTTCTGGCCGCACCTGGCATTGCGCTTCGGCACCGGTGTGGCGAGCGCCTGGGTGATGGTGATGATCACGGCCCTGAGCCAGCCCTTGGCCGCGGCGGCAGGACGGCCACGGCTTGGGGCGCTGGTATTTGCCGGACCGGGACTGGGAATTTTCCTGACAGGCTTGTTGGCCCTTGGCTCGAACCTGCTGGGCCAGACCTCCGATGTCTTGTGGTTGGTGTATGCCGGTGCGGCATTGATTATGTTGCTGGTGATCCTGCCGGCCCTGCCGAAACCCACGGCGGCGGCCACCCATACAGCGCCCGTCGTTGTGTCCGGTAACAGCGGTATCGCCCGACTCTGCGTGGTCTACGCCTTGTATGGCGTGGGCTACATCATTCCGGCGACGTTCCTGTCGCAGATGGCATCCGCACAATTCAAAGGGCAATGGCAGGCGGATCTGTTTTGGCCCTGCTTCGGCCTGGCCGCCGCCATTGGTGTGTTGCTGGTGAGCCTGCGCAAGCCCAACCCGAACACCACCAGCCGGTGGCTGATGGCGACGTTGTGGCTGCAAGCCGCTGGCGTGTTTGCGTGCCTGCTGGGCAGCGGTGCGGGGCTGGCGTTGGGCGTAGTCCTGTGTGGCTCACCGTTTCTGGCCTGCATGCAACTCGTGGTGATGCGTGCCCGAGAACTGGCGCCCCACGCGACGCAGCGCAACATCGGACTGCTGACGGCGTGTTTTGCCATCGGCCAGCTCAGCGGCCCCTTGCTGGCAGCGCTGAGCAGCCACTTCAGCGGTGGCTTGCAACCCGCGCTGGTCATCGCTGGCAGCGGTCTGGTGCTGGCGGGCGGCCTCCTGCTGCGCCCCGCCAACGCAAGCGCGGTGAAGCCTTGCGCACAGACCGCCCTGCGTTGATCAGGCTTGGCCGGCCGCGTTCAGCGACGTGTTCAGTTGTAGGACGGATTGGCGTCGCGCCAAGGCGAAATACAACACGCCGCCGAGGAAGCAACCGGTGAACCAGGCAAAGTTGGCCATCGGTTGGAGAAACGGCGTGAACGTGATCGCCACGCCCATCAGCGTCGCCGGGATCAATGCCTCGACCGCTGTCCAGTTAATGCCCCCACTGTAGTAGTAGCGCCCAGTCGGGCCATCGTTGAACAGCGAATCGACGTCGATCTGCTGCTTCTTGATCAGGTAATAGTCCACCAGCAGGATGCCGAACAGCGGGCCGATAAACGCCGCCAGTACGTCCAGGGTGTAATGGATCACTTCAGGGTTGTTGAACAGGTTCCACGGTGTGATGAAAATCGATGCCACCGCCGCGATCATGCCTCCGGCGCGCCAGCTGATCTTGCTCGGCGCGACGTTGGCAAAGTCAAAGGCCGGGGAAACGAAGTTGGCAACGATATTGATGCCAATGGTCGCGGTGACGAAGGCGAAAGCGCCGAGCAAGACGGCTACGTCGTTATCGATGCGTGCCACGGTGGCGATCGGGTCGTGGAGCATTTCCCCGAACACCGGCAACGTCCCGGAAACAATCACCACGGTGACCAGAGAGAACGCCAGGAAATTCACCGGCAACCCCCAGAAATTGCCACGACGTACGTCAGACATGCTCCGACAGTAGCGGCTGAAATCACCGAAATTCAAGGTTGGGCCGGAAAAGTACGACACCACCAGGGCCGTCGCCACGATCACTTGCCCGAATGCCTGCCAGCCCGACAAGGATTTTTCCGCCAGGGTAAAACTGATGTTGCTCCAACCGGCCTTCCACACGATCCAACCCGCCAGCAGGAACATCACGGCATACACCACCGGCCCGGCCCAGTCGATGAAGCGACGGATCGACTCCATGCCCGTCCAGAACACCAACGCCTGGACGAACCACAACCCAAGGAAACCGAACCAGCCCAGGTAGGACAAACCTGCAAAACTTGGCGTCGCGTAGGCTTCCATCGAAGGAAAAAACCGCAGGACCACGATGATCAGTGCGCTGGACGCCAGGTACGTCTGTATTCCATACCAGGCCACGGCGATAAGCCCCCGGATGACCGCCGGGATATTCGCCCCGAACACGCCAAATGCCAGCCTGCAAATCACCGGATAAGGCACCGCCGCCTGTTGGCTCGGCTTGGCGACTAGATTAGCAATCAACTGCACGATGCAAATCCCGCCGAGCAAGGCGATCAACACCTGCCAACTCGCCAGGCCCAACGCGAACAGGCTGGCGGCAAACACGTAGCCGCCAACGCTGTGCACATCACTCATCCAGAACGCGAAAATGTTGTACCAATTCCATTTTTGCGGCAGCGGGCCCAGGTCTTCGTTATAGAGACGAGGGCTGTAGCCGTTGGGCAATTGCTCGGACATTGCGGGGCTCCTTAAGGTGCCGCCGTGCCCCCGAGTTTGATTGTCCACCACACTGCGCACGGGAGCCGGCGTGGTTTGTATACGGGTTACTACGCAGAATGCGTGCCATAGGCGCTGGATGCGAGACAAACCGTGGTTTTTAGCGCAGGTAAAAACCAAACGGGCACGGCAGAACGCCCACGAACGGGGCGCGGATGCATGCTTAAGGTGCAAGGATTTTGTATACAGCGATGATCACCGTGGCGAGGGAGCTTGCTCCCGCTGGGGTGCGAAGCAGCCCCAAGAAATGTCTGTATCGCCACGAAAAATCAGATCCGAAGGACGCCGGAGCCCGCTGCGCAGGCCAGCGGGAGCAAGCGCCCTCGCCACAGGATCAAAGGCCCACAAGGCTAGGATCCTGTGTTCGATCAGGTCAGCTCAATACGATCAGCATGAATGACAATCTGCCCATTCTTGTAAAGCGCACCAATGGCCTTCTTGAAGTTGCCCTTGCTCACGCCAAACAGACTGCTGATCAATGCCGGGTCGCTCTTGTCACTGACCGGTAGCGTGCCGTTGTTCTCGCGCAACTTGGCAAGGATCTTCGCGTTGAGGCTGGTGGCCGCTTCCTGGCCCACCGGCTGCAAACTCAAACTGATCTTGCCGTCCGGGCGGATTTCCTTGATGAAACCCTTTTCCTGCTTGCCGGCGCGCATGAACTTGAAGATTTCGTTCTTGTGGATCAAGCCCCAGTGCTTGTTGTTGATGATCGCCTTGAAGCCCATGTCGGTGGCTTCGGCGACCAGCAAGTCGACTTCCTGCCCAGGCGTATAGTTGGCCGGTGTCTTGTCCAGATAACGGTCCAACCGCGCCGTGGCAGTGATACGGCGGGTGTGCTTGTCGAGATAGACGTGCACCACGCAGTATTCGCCCGCAGTCAATTGGCGTTTTTCTTCGGAGTACGGCAGTAGCAAATCCTTGGGCAAGCCCCAATCCAGGAATACGCCGATGCTGTTGACTTCAACCACTTTCAGGCTGGCGAATTCGCCAACCTGGACCTTCGGTTTTTCCGTGGTAGCGATCAGTTTGTCGTCGCTGTCCAGATAAATGAAAACATTCAGCCAATCTTCGTCTTCACTGGGAATATCCTTGGGGATATAACGGTTGGGCAGCAGGATTTCACCGTCCGCCCCGCCGTCCAGATATAAACCGAAGTTGGTGTGTTTAACCACTTGCAAACTGTTGTAGCGCCCGACTAAAGCCATTTCCAAATACCCTCGTTGCGTGGGCGGCATTCTACCCGGTTTTGCGGCGCGATTCGTGCCGCTGAGGGGGCTTACCGCGCAAGCCTTGATTCGCAAGGGTTTTCTCCCTTGAGAGGGCCATTCGTCAGACTGTGCAAGGTTCGAATCGCCCCGCTTCAGCGTTGAATAAAATGAAACGTTGTTATTTAAAACAGTGGCTTAGGGGCAATTATCAGGCACGAATGGTTCAATATTCTTGCCTTGGCGCAAATAATCCACGGGGATATTTGCCAAGCAATTGTCAAGTATTTCCTGTACGATGCCTGGCCCAATTAATTATCCATAGGTTAATGGCCGTCATGCGCGTAAAAGCATCCAACAGCAAAGCAAAGCCCGCTCCAGCCGTTGAAACCAGCGAGTCGATCAACGACCAGATCGCTGCGTTCCTCAAGTCCGGCGGTGAAATCCAGCAGATTGCAAAAGGTGTCAGCGGCCAGACCTTCGGCCCGTCCAAGCAGATCAGCCTGGGCAAAAAGTAATCCCCGCGTCACCTGGTCCCTAAGCGCTTTGACTCTCGAAGCGCTTGGACTGGAACCCCTCCCCTCACACCCATCTGCACATAAATCGACGAACGGCCATCGCTGCCGAACATTCGCCGGTATGCTTGCACCTCTCTAGCTCAAGTGTTTCAGCTTGTTTACGATTCCCTGCTCCTCGCTATTCATGGAGTGAAGCATGCGCATCCCTGTTGTCCTGATGTCGTTCAGTCTGCTCGCTTGCCCCGCTTCTTATGGGCAGGTGTTTCAGCGCGAGCTCGGTGACTTCGACCTTAAACTCGGCACCACCCCCAGCCGCAGCATGGCCCAGGGCCTGGTAACGCCATCGAGCATCGGCTCTTTCCACGGTGGCCTGGACCTGAGCCATGACAGCGGCTGGTATATCGGACAATGGTCACCCAGCGTCGGCTTCTCCGCCGACCTGGAAGTCGATTCCTACATGGGTTTCAAACAACCCTTCGACCAGACTCTGGGTTACGAAGTCGGCTTGATCCACTACAGTTACCCCACCGTCGATACCGTCGACAGCCAGGAATTCTATGGCGGCCTGACCATTCTCGGCAGCCGCTTCGGTGCGGCGTTGAGCAACGACCCGGACAAACAGAACAGCACCCTGTTCGCCGACCTCGGTGGCAACGTGCCCTTCGGCATCGGCATCAGCGCCAAATACACCACCCACCAACTCAATACTCCAGTCTCGGTGGAGGATGGTTACGTAGGCAGTTTCAGTGACTGGTCGTTGAAAATTTCCCGTCCGTGGAGAGGCATCGACCTGGACCTGATCTACAGCGACTCAAGCCTCAGCGGCAGCAGCTGCTCGGCCTACTCCGGCCACAACAGCGAATGCGACAGCCTGTTGACCTTGAAGATGGCCCATCCTTTTTACTAAGCGTTACGTATTCAACCGGCTGAACTGCCGCGTGTCTGCGATGCTCAAACAAAGCACCTCCGCCTTCGCAAGGACCCGCTCATGTCGCGCTGGTTAACACGCACCGCCATGTTCATCGCCCTGCTGCTGACACTCACCGCTTGCAGCCGTATCGGATTGGCCTACCGCAACCTCGACCTGATCATCCCCTGGACCCTCAACGATTACTTGGAGATCAACGGTCAACAAAAAGACTGGTTCGACGATCGCCTCAAGGAACACTTGAGTTGGCATTGCACCACGCAATTGCCCGGCTACCTGGACTGGCTCGATCGCCTGAAGACCATGGTGCAAACCAACACCGTGACCGACGAAGCCCTGCAGCAACGCACCCGCGAAGCCAAGGCCGCCATCGCCGAAACCGCCCGAGCAATCACCCCGTCGGCCATCGAACTGCTGCAGCGCCTCAGCGACGAACAGGTCGACGACATGGACGCCGCGTTCGTCAAGGACCAGCGCAAGCGCCAGCGCGACTACCTCAAGCCGACCTTGCAACAGCAGATCAAGGAACGTGCCGAGCGCATGGAAAAACGCCTCAATGACTGGATCGGCCCGCTCAACGATGCCCAGCGTCAAAGAGTAATGACGTGGTCCTCCGCCCTTGGCGATCAAAACCAACAATGGATCGCCAACCGCGCCCACTGGCAAAACCAATTCAGCGAAGCCGTCGCCCAGCGCCACAGCCCGGACTTCCCGAAACGCATCGAGCAACTGCTGGTCAACCGCGAGAGCCTGTGGACGCCCGCTTATCGCGAGGCCTACAACAAAACCGAAGCCCAGGCCCGCAGCCTGATGGTGGACCTGATGGCCGACAGCACCCCGGCACAGCGTGAACGGCTATTGCAGAAAATCGATGGGGTGAAGAAGGATTTCAGCGATCTGAAATGCTTGAAGGCAGCACGCTCATAAACCACTGAGATCCATGTGGGAGATCCAATGTGGGAGCGAGCTTGCTCGCG
This sequence comes from Pseudomonas frederiksbergensis, assembly GCF_000802155.2. Taxonomy (GTDB): domain Bacteria; phylum Pseudomonadota; class Gammaproteobacteria; order Pseudomonadales; family Pseudomonadaceae; genus Aquipseudomonas; species Aquipseudomonas frederiksbergensis_A. The sequence continues at coordinate 30,625 of NZ_JQGJ02000012.1, read as the reverse complement.
ATAGCGGCCTGACATTCAACAGGTGTTTTGCCTGTTTAATCGCTATCGCGAGCAAGCTCGCTCCCACAGGGTTCAGTGCCAGCCTGTCAGGCAATCTGCGCCTTCGAAGCCAAATCATCAAACGTAAACTCATCCAGCGCATCTTCCTGCTCATCCAACACCTGACGCGGATGATCATTGCCCGGAATGCTGCTGTCGATCAGGCTCAACAACCGCGAGCCGCGTGGTGTCAGCACAAAATTCTCGCCATTGCCGCCCTCTTCCTCCGGCCGAGGCTCGATATACCCACGCTCCAGCAGTAACTTTTCATACTCTCCGGCGACCGCTTTCAGATGATCGAGGTTCTCGATTTCCTCGCCCTGAGCCGCCTTCTCCGCCGCGTGCTGCTCCGCGTAAGGCCGAGGGGTAAAACTGTGGCCGGCGCCGTTCTGCACTTCGTGCAGCAACCGTTCGATCAAGTCCCAGTTATAAGTCGTCATCCTGGTCCATCCTCTAATGCTTAAAGAGTGAGATGCCTACTTAAGGTGTGACCGGGGCGGATCAGCGCCGTTCAGCCCGGTTTTTGACCGCCCTTTTCTCCAAACCGACCAGCGGCTTGTCGAATCCGACGCCGACCAAACGACTAGGCATTGCAACCGTCGGCAAATCAATCCCAGGAGAAGCCCCATGAACATCGAGCACCCTCCAGTCGTCTCGCGGGAAGAATGGCTCGCCGCCCGCCGTGAGCATTTGGCCCATGAAAAAGCCTTCACCCGCGAACGAGACAAGCTCAGCGCCGAACGCCGCGCCCTGCCCTGGGTAAAGATAGAAAAACCCTACCGCTTCCAAGGCCCCCACGGCGAACTCAGCCTCGCCGACCTGTTCGGCGGCCGCAGCCAACTGATCATCTACCACTTCATGTTCGGCCCCGGCTGGACCGAAGGCTGCCAAGGCTGCTCGTTCCTGTCCGACCACATCGACGGCGCCAACCAACACCTGGCCCACCACGACGTCGCCGTCGTCGCCGTCTCCCGCGCGCCCTATGCCGAATTCCAACCCTTCAAACGCCGCATGGGCTGGGCCTTCGACTGGGTCTCGTCGCAAGGCTGCGACTTCAATTACGACTTCGGCGTCAGCTTCAAAACCGAAGACGTCGCTGCCGGAACAGCCACCTACAACTACGAAAAAACCGACACCGCCGAAGGCGAACTCCCAGGCCTGAGCGTCTTCTATCGCAACGAAGCCGGTGACACCTTCCACACCTACTCCACCTACGCCCGCGGCCTCGACATCCTCGTCGGCACCTACAACTACCTCGACCTCACGCCCAAGGGCCGCAATGAAGACGAGATCATGGATTGGGTGCGGCATCATGATAAGTATGAAGAGGCCTGGCCGCGTGGATGCTGCCACAGTTGATGCGTCAGCCCGCCCAGTCGAGCGCGATCTCGTGGCGAGGGAGCTTGCTCGCGCTCGGCTGGGTAGCAGTCGCTTGCTTTAAGCCGACAAATGCTAGGCCAAACGTCCTACATAAAGCTCGGAAAGCGGTGTCTTGTGGCTCCAGAGTGGACCAGCCTATAGTCCCTCGTCGTTCAAAAAGACGACCGGGGTTGGCGACCCGAATCAACAGAGAGGCTCATTAACTTACGAGGCTCTTGCTATGACCAGATTCATGCCCATCACTGGCGTCGACTGCACGCCCGCCACTCTGCTCATCGACACCGAAGCCCCACTCGACGTCCTCTTCGAAACCGCCGACTACCGCATCCGCACCGTGACCCAGCTGCTGGAAAATATCGCGTTCCGTTCGGATATCAGTTCCGATACGGTGGTGCTTTCTGATTTTTGCAAACTGCTAACGATATCGCTGCGCGATGGGTGTGATGTGTTGGATGTGATTGGGAGACGGTTGCGGGCGCAAGCTGCTGAGTAACGAAAACGGGCGATCTTTGGGTCGCCCGTTTTTCACATGTGCGGAAAGCTAAAGAAAACCAGGGACACAGATAACGTAGTCTGTCCCCGGTTCTGCTCAGCTCCATCTGTGCTCTCATTTAAGGTTTGTATTTGTCTGGTCCTGAAACGGCTGTAAACCTATTTCAGGACTAGACACAGATAACTTGGTCTGTCCCCGGTTCTGCCGCATGCAAATTACATATCCATACCTTCTCTTTCAGCCACCTCCCTTAGCCGTAGTGAAACCTCAACGATTTCATCCTTATTTAAACCACAATAGGTTGGCAAGGAATCATTCGGAACATTCTGAATCAGAGCCATCCCACAAGATATAAAGTACCTTAACTCCCTTAACGAAACCTTCAAATCAACGTAATTAGAATCTTCGAGTTTTTCACTCATTTCTTTGGCACCTGAGATTTAATATAGTTATCCCAACCAACGCCGCCCTGGTCTGGCCTGAAAGCAGTAGCTTCACCTCTCTGCCCCCGAATAACAATGGTCTTCGTTGAGTTGTCGAGATAGTACATCGTCCCATCAACTGACTGTCGCCGGTCTATTGCTGGGTCGAAACGATTTTTTCGATAAAATCTTGGAACTGATTTTTGGTACTGATACCAAGGTCTGCAAACTCTCGCCTTTCAATTACATGCTTTTGACAGGCATGTCCACTCGCAACCTCTTCAGCTAAGAGCTGAGAGTTGAGCCTACCCTGATTGATTGCGCTCTCAGCTCCAGAGCTACCTTTTTTTCCTCCACCTCCAGCCCGCCCAGCAGCCATCCCAACCGCAAGCGTCACACTGTCTTCGATGATAGCCCTAGCATATTCCGGACTTATACCCCATTTCGAAATCAGGACATCCGTCACCGCCTTGGCCGAATGCTCTGTTGTAACACCCGCCAACAGATTTTGAAACTGACAAAAAAGGGGACGGATTTATTTTCACCCGCCGCAAATCAATAATCAGATACGGAGCACTCCCCTAGTAACCAGAGGAAAATAAATCCGTCCCATTTTCCCTTTCAGAAAATAAATCTGTCCCCTTTTTCCCTTTTTCGCACACATATAACGTGGTCTGTCCCCGGTTCTGTGTTCAGAATAGGCATCCGAAGAAGGTTAAGTAAGTGCCACTCAAATCTGTCCCCTTTCTTTTTCTCGCCTAGTTGGATCATGTCCATACCTCTTGGCCCTCAGCGGTAAGCCATACTACGCCCGCCGGAGCGGTAGTTAAAAACCAAAATCCGAAACCATCAAGGTCGTCTTCTTCGGGGCAAATAGGCCACGCGCTCCTGAGCGCATCGATCTGCTCGTCAACATCACCAGAGAGAAATTTTCCATTCGAACCCAATTTAAGATGCCCACCCAGCATTAGGCGCCTCAGCACCTCGAGAAAAATCGCTGTTCTTTCTTCATTACCCGTCTCTAACTTACAAAGCTCCATACTTAAGTGCTGCCAGATTGAGCCCATCGACAAACCGAATGAACTACTCAAGATAGTGGAACATAAAAAATCGACGTTCATTTGAATTTGACCTCAATTCGTTTTCCAGCATTAATTGATGGATTTAAAAAAAGGGGACGGATTTATTTTCACCCGCCGCAAATCAAAAATCAGATACGGAACACTCCGCTAGTCACCAGAGGACAATAAATCCGCCCCATTTTCCCTTTCAGAAAATAAATCTGTCCCCTTTCTCGCGCGCTTTTTTTGTTTTTTTCACAGGCCGCGTTCAAAATCTAGAAAAAAAATGATTACGTATAGAATAAAAGAGAATACCGCTAAAGCAGCTCGCCACTCAGGATTAGCATCTTTGCCCAAGCTGCTAGGTCCGATAGCGATCCTAGCCCCTCTCAAATAATTCCAGACAGCTTGCACAAATAATAGCTGAACTACAATCATTAAAAAAAACGGCCCCATCCACCATTAAATCTTAGAACAGAATTCAAGACCGAAGCAAATAACAGCGCAATCGCGACACAATTCCGGTACCTAAACAAAGCATCAATCACAACTCTTGGTCTTAAAAACATTATAAAACCCCGTCAATAATTTTATCCCGACAAAAAAGCAAAAAAGGGGGCGGATTTATTTTCCCGTCTTCCCCCTTGGCCGCCCCTGACCTCGTTGTTCTACCCGGATACCAATAATCCGCTCTACCTCATCAACGAAGCGCCCTGTCCCCGTCAACTGACCGCACTGCAATGCATCACGAATCAAACGGACCTGCTCTGTTGGTATGGCCTCGCGCACGAAAACATCATACTTGCGACGCCGCTCCATCGCCGTAGCGCCTAACGCAACGAAGCAGGGATCGACATCCAGCCATCCGCTGTCAGGACAATCACCTGCCCGGCTTCGGTAGCCCCAAACGCATCCTTGAGCTCGCGCAGATCCGCTAGATAGCGTTGATAATCCTCGGGAACCGCAAAAACCACCTGACGGTTATGACCGCGTTGCACAATATGGTGTGGGTAATTCGGCAAAATAATACGTCCCATCCTGGGCATATCTGACCTCTCCTCCGTGGAAGCTTTCAGCGTAGCAAAGGCTCAGAAAATAAATCTGTCCCCTTTTTTCACGTGGCGAGGGAGCTTGCTCCCGCTCGACTGCGCAGCGGTCGCCTGTTTTGCCTTAACCACAGCGCTACGCGATAGCGTTTGATGTAATCGGAGAGCTGCGGACACACGTAACAGAATTAATGACAACGGGCGGCCTCTCAGTTGCCCGCTTCATAGCATTAATATGCTCATCGCCGCTGGCCCTGCTGGGCCTGCATGTATTGGCGAAGAAGCTGATTGATGCGTGTCTGATAGCCCGCGCCCTGCCCCTTGAACCACTCAACCACATCGGCATCAAGCGAATAGTCACCGCCTGCTTTACCGGCACACGCAGCTCGGCGCGACGGAAGAAGTCATCATCCAGTTCGGGGATATCATTGGTATCGATGTCCGCGTCATCCAACTTGGCCAAGCGCTCCCAGTCGGTTTTCGATGGTTTCGACATAACGTATGCCCCCTATTTCGTAGCTATCGGGCGGAGGCATGCGGATCTCATCGCCTCGCCGTTCGGTGTAGCCAACCGCGCCAGCCACATACTGATCCGGCCAATGGTTCGACGCGGCGCACCTCTGACCAAAGAGACTACTGTCGAAACCGTCCTTCTGAAATCAGCGTAGCAAAGGCTCAGAAAATAAATCTGTCCCCTTTTTTCTCTTTTTTACATGGCGATACTTAGTGTCCCTGCAGATTTTCAGATTCCTGAAGCATCAATGACACCAGTATAGCTAGCAACTAAGCGTATATGCTCAAGCATCAGCTTGTCGTCTTCAGCACTACCTAACGCAAATTCAGACAGCTTAGAGTACGCAGCGCCGAGCTCTTCAAAAACATCATCTGTAAAAGGATCGTTCTTAGCAAATATCACTCCACCCTTTATCGCTACGAAAAACAAAGCGGTAAGGGCCTGAACCTTTACTTTATAGGACTTTGAATGCAAAAAAGCATCCATCTCATCATAAGCGTAAGCAAAGGCCTGATAGATTGCTAGACCTTTATTATGAGTAGCTTCACCATACGAAACCTGCGTCTCATACAACACATCGGAATAATTCAAAGGACCTCCAACTCAAACTCAATCACGTGTAAATACATTCAATTGAATATTTGGATAATGCTCCCTAAATTGTAAGACCATCCCTGTACAGCTAGGACAAACTGCTTTTTCAGAAAGCAAGTTTATGCGCCCCGTTGCGCTAGTATTTTGACCAAGCCTTTGCGCAACTGTTTCCAGGATCTTAAATTCAGTATCCGCATCTCTCAAATATGCACCCGGTCCACCTATGTATTTCTCTGATATCTCATCCTCGCGCATAGCGATCTGATGTGATCCAGCATCGTATCGTACAAAAAATCGATCCCCACGAGCCCATATTTCCATGTCACTGAGCTGAAACGGTTTCCTATCCATACCCCCCACTTACCGAAAAACACTAAGGCCCCCTCAGGGACAGACCACGTTCCACACAGAAAACGTGGTCTGTCCAGCCCCCCTTTTTATTGATTAAATGACCATACTCTTCTTGTACACAACACCCTCGCCCTCATTGAACGCATAGACGCTATCGTATTGAAAAGATAGAACAAATCGCATCGAAGAGCGCAAGGATAATTCCTCCATGACACATTTTATCTCCCTCCAACTCTGCTCCAGTTTATGTAAAGGGCAATGGAATGCTCCCATGACACCTACTAGCCAATCAACCTCCCACCCCTCAGCAAACACAACACTGGGGGGATCAACCAATTCGAAATAAAAGAAGCCATTCGAATCGGAAAAATAACCTTCTAAGGAAGTTTTCTCCAGCGTTACAACACTTGCATTTTTTTCCACAGCATGCCGAATAGTTTCCAGCGAGGCGCCGGCTTCGATTTCCATGAACATAGTGATCGTCATCGCTGGACCTCAAATACCCGTTTATTGTCTCCCTTATCACAAAAAGAAAAGGGGACAGATTTATTTTCCGATCGGCTTTTGCCTCCCAAAAAAGGGGACGGATTTATTTTCCCGTCCTCCCCCTTGGCCGCCCCTGACCTCGTTGTTCTACCCGGATACCAATAATCCGCTCTACCTCATCAACGAAGCGCCCTGTCCCCGTCTACTGACCGCGCTGCAATGCATCACGAATCAAACGGACCTGCTCTGTTGGTATGGCCTCGCGCACGAAAGCATCATACTTGCGACGCCGCTCCATCGCCGTAGCGCCTAACGCAACGAAGCAGGGATCGACATCCAGCCATCCGCTGTCAGGACAATCACCTGCCCGGCTTCGCTAGCTCGACCAACGGTAGTCTGCTATGTCAGCCACCATCTGAGCGCGTACAGGATTCAATTCTATGTAACGGCAACAGGCAAGGAGATAAGCATCTGACTGCACGACACTGGATTTGTATCGGCTTTCCCATAGCGTACCGGAGCGAGTAACAGGTGGACGTGATTGGTCATCAGACATTAGGCGTAGACCCTAACCCCAAACGCATCCTTGAGCTCGCGCAGATCCGCTAGATAGCGTTGATAATCCTCGGGAACCGCAAAAACCACCTGAGGGTTATGACCGCGTTGCGCAATATGGTGAGGGTAATTCGGCAAAATAATACGTCCCATCCTGGGCATATCTGACCTCTCCTCCGTGGAAGCTTTCAGCGTAGCAAAGGCTCAGAAAATAAATCTGTCCGCTTTTTTCCGATGCGATGCATCGGGCGTTAGGGTGAAACAGGTGTAAACCTATTTCAGGACTAGACACCCCCTTTTCTTTTTTGCAGGGTCTGTCCCCGGTTCTGTTCCTCAAATCACCACCATTTCGGATAGTTTTCAAACTCCTGTAGAACCGTAGCCATTGCGCCATCAGCTAGAGCTTCTTCCCCACCTGTGTTTATCGCATTGCCAGAGACATCCCTTTTGACACAAGACCAAACCAACTTATTATTCTCACAGTCAAACACGAGGGAGAAGTCATTATTCATATCCTGTATCCGCGCGATCCTTCCCCTCTTAAGCATGTCAACAAACGTATCGAGCACAGCACACTCAATCCAGCAGGTCATATTTACTGAGAAAGAAAACTCAAATTTTTCAACACATAACTCTACAGAAAATTTTATCGATGGAATACGATCATCAAACTCAATCAAACTCATACCAACCCGAATCGGGTTGTCTATTTTAATGTCCATTTAGTAAGCCCCGGTATATCTCGCGTGTATGATGGCGGGTAGCTCGCCTTCTGCCCTCGGAGGCTTGAACTCTAATTGCCACCCATCCACACTAATTCTTTCGCCATACGGCATTTTGGTTTTGGTAGCCGTATTCACCGCAGATTGGAAGCTTTCCAACTGGACTTGGCTCGTTAACCGTACTGCTTCAGGAGTATGTAGAAAAGGGGACAGATTTATTTTCCGATCGGCTTTTGCCTCCCACGGGATCAACCAGGTCCGGATCGCTCCGCATCATCACAGGCTCAGAAAATAAATCTGTCCCCTTTTCTCCGAATCTGTCCCCTTTTTTGCAGTTTTATCCATCCTATCCCCCTTTGTTATCTCTTGGCCTGAAATTGATCGGAGGATAGTGCTAATTGCGCAATAGTATGTCCTTCCGCATCACAAAATTCCACTTCATAGCCTTCAATTGGCAGACTATAAACCTCAACTATCGCTCCCTGCATACCAGCTCGCAGCCCTTCGCTTGGGATATCCTCAGTCAATACAACAACATCAAAAAGCGAGTAAACCATATAACATTCCTTACTTGACATAAAGAGTCGTCATTCTAGGCGTAGACGAACCTGAATCATATATCCAACCAGTACGAACAGTTGCCGTATTACCATTCGGTCCGGCTATAGGCATATCTATGGTTATTCTCTGACCAAACTTATCAGCAACACCTAACTTCGCAGGATATAACCGCGCACCTTCCTGCACTTTCGCTATCAATTCTCCAGCATTCGTTTGATTGTAGCCCAAAGCTGACTCAAAGACTTTTGCTTTATTGCCTCCAATTGGATGCTCCGAGTTTAACGCATAAGATGTTACTTTTGTCGGGTCAATAACTGCCTTTTCTGCATTAGCTAACCGACCCGATGCTTGGGTCTGAATTACAGCCTCTGCGTGAGTGTATTTTTTCCAGTTATCCGTTGGACCAGATAATGGAGTACGCGGAGTAGTAGTCTCTGCATCCCCTGCTACACCTTTTGAACCCCCACCTGCAGCTCGACCAGCAGCCATCCCAACCGCAAGCGTCACCGTGCCGTCAATAATAGCCCTAGCATATTCCGGACTTACACCCCATTTCGAAATCAAAATGTCCGTCGCGTTCTTTGTCGCGTGCTCTGTGGTCACTCCTGCCAACAGGTTCTGAAACTCGTTATTTTCAGAGATTAAAAGCTCATAGACCTCACGAGCTTTGGGTGATGCAGAGTCCATCAAATCACGGAGCTGTTCTTTCCTGGCTTGTACCTCCGCATCCAGCTTCGAGAAGCCTGCGCAGAGGCCTTTATTCTGACCACAGCCAACCAGCGCCTCCAAGGTCTGACGCTCGCTTAACTCATGGTAAATGGTGTAGGCCTCTCCTATGCATTGACCATCATTCCCGCAGCCCTGCAATTTCTTAGCTGCCCGCTCCAGATCAGAATGCGTCAAGTAGTTGTACTGGGTGGCATTGGCCGCGATATCTGCTGCAATGCGCGGGTCGCTTCCAGAAACAACCGCCGTAAGCACACCAAGCAACTGCGACATTGCCAACAGGTTCGCTTTAGCTTGCTCAGATCCGGGGCGGTTGGGATCGTAACCTTCAGGCAGCGCCAGTTCCGCCAGATACCCAACGAGCGCTTCGTTGGCGCCTCCGGCCAAGGCTCCTGCCTTGAAATCACCGCCCATGGCCATCGACTTCAGACCACCGACCAAGGCATGGGCGGCGATTTTGGTGGGGCTTCCTTCGGCTAGGGTCAGGTTGCCCACTTTGTTGGCGGCAACAGCGCCGCCAATATCAATAACGGCACCGAGCAAGTTATCGACGAAGTTATCGCCCAGGCTGCCACCTTGTAAGGCCGTTTGGACCAAGGTGTCTGCACTCGTCTTCAGGACGATTTGGCCAGCGCTATTCCAATCGAAGCCCAATGTAGTCGGGTCGTAGCCAAGGCTGTTCCCGATACCACCCAGCATCCCTGAAACCACATAGCCTTTGAGGCTTTCGCTGCTGGTGGTGTCCTTTAGGACTGCACCTAAGTCTCCTTTATTACTAATTGCGCTGTTGATAGCCTTGTTTTCCACAGCAATCAACACGGCATTGGCAAATCCTGCCGAGAAGGTCCCAGCCGTAGCCCCCACCAGCCCCGCCCCAGCTCCGCCCGTCACCACCGCCAGCACAATTGCCAAGACCATCTGAGCTGCGACGCCAAGCCCCGAGTTTGAATACTTGAAGCTTTGGTGGATTTCCTCCACACGACGCCAATCGACATCGCCTCGTTTTTCTGCCTCCTTCAACCACGCCAGCTCAGGATCGGCCTTTACCATCGCATCAATGGTCTGGCTGACAGACTTCTGATTGATGTGCTTTATATCGATATTCAAGCCCTCAACGGCCTTGATGACCAAATCACCTTTCGCCACCAGTTGGCTCTGGCGCAGGGTCTCATCGGTGTGGCCCTTGCCCTTCATGGAATTCCAGGCAAGGCTGGTGTTGCTCTTGGTATGACTCTCCTGGCGCAGGTCCTTGACGCCCTCAAAAGTAATTGCTCCGCCACTTAGCAACGCTGCATCGTTGCCACTGTTCAGCTTCGCTACTTGATACCGCTGATCTCCACCGCTTACCAACGTCAGGTCACCGCCAGTAATAATTTGACTCCCTATATGAGTCACCTTGGTCAGCTCGTCACGCCGGCTCTTTTTCTTCCCCCAACTGCCCTTTTTCTTTTTCTCATACAACGAGTAATCGCTGTCTTGCGCAGCCAACAAGTCAAGATTTTCGCCGGCCACCAAGTAAGCTTCATCGCCGGCGTTGACGCGGCTGGAAATAAGCGCCATGTCTTTTCCGGCACTCATCGACACATCACCCCCAGCGCTGACGGTGCTGCCGATCTGTTTGACGTGATCTTTCTGGGACGTGACCTTTTTCGACTTGTAGTAATAGTGTGATTCGTCAGCGCCGGAAGAGACCGTCATATTCTCGTTGGCGGCCAGGGCTACGTTGCGATCGGCGCTGATCTGGCTGGCAACGGCGTTGAAGTCTCGGCCAGCATTCACAATAACGTCACGACCGGCGTCGACGTTCGAACTCAGTTGAGTGATCGAGCTTCTGCGAACTCCTCCCGTACTGGAGCTTTGCTGTTGAGCCGAGATGATATTGACGTCCCGCCCTGCGTCGATTTGCGTATCACGACCGCTGGCCATAACGCTGCCAACGCTGTTGACGTCCCGACCGGCCCCCATGGTCAGATCGTTGGTCGCCTCGATACGTGAGGCGCTGTCCGCATAGTCCTGTCGATGGGTGTAGCCTCTGTTGCTGAAGCCTGCCGTGGTCAACGTGCGCTCGTTGGTCACATCTCCCGATATAGCATTCATGTTGATGTCACGCCCGGCGATGATGCCACCGGATTTGTTAACGATGTCGTTGCCGCCCAGCATATCGAGACGGTTTCCAGCTTCGATCAATCCGCTGTTGGCGAGGTTCTGGCTGGCGGTCGCGGAGAGGTTATTGGTGGCCCGGAGTGTGCCGGCATTTTCCAGATCCTTGCCGGCGATCAACGTGACGTTCTGGCCGGCAATCAACGCACCATTAGGTGCCAGCCGGTTATTGGCCTGTGCCATATACAACACCGGCACCAGCACCTTCTCGCCATTCACTTCATGCTCCTCAAGCCAGACGATGTCGTGGGTCAAGGCAGCGACTTGTTGGGCGGTGAGGGTAACGCCAACCGACAGGTTGAGGGCGTCTTTGCTGGCGATGGCGTTGTTCATCAGATACTTGAACATGCCTTCGTCGGAGGTCTGGCCGTCGATGAAGCGTTGGCCCGTGCGGGCAACGACGGCCTGCTGTATCAGACGTTGTTCGAACAGGCCGTCGCCCAACCGCTTGGCGCTGGTGTCCGCGTCGTAGCCGAGTTTTGTCAGCAGATAATCCGAGCTGGTGAATGACTTGAGGTCGGTAAGGACCGGGTTGGTCTCGATCAGGTACTTGTGTGGCTTGGAGGAGACGGTCGCGCTCGGCAGGCCCGTCACTCGGGCCAATGACTGGCCCGCGATAGATGCAGGTGGCGGGGCTGATGTTTGACCACCGTTCAATGGTTGCACTTGGCGATCAATGGTCGAAAGCTGGCTTTGATCGGCAATCTCGATAGGGCGTACATCGGTTATTGGCACGCCAACGGATCGATCCAATGCGCTTACAGCGCTGCTACCGATTGTCCAGTTCTGTGGTGCGATCGGAGCTTGGGATGCCGATGCGTTGCTGGTGCCTTGACCGCTCAAACGGAACAGGCCGTTTTGCCCGCTGGGTAGGGTGAAACCGGGGAGCGTCAGCGGGTTTATCTGTTGTTGGGCCAGGTCCGGTGGGAGTTGGCTGTTCAGGGTTACGACTGTGGTCTTGCCTGAACCTGACGCGGCGGTTGTGGTGTTACGGGATGAAGTAGATATGCCTGTGGAGAAGGGGCGCTCCACGCCGTTGGTGATTTTGTTTGTTGCGGTAATGGAGACGTTGCCGCCGGCTTGGATGATGGCGGGCACCAAGCTGTCGGACGAGGTAGACGAGACGACGACTCGACTGAATGGAGTAGAATTTTTTATGAAATCAGGCAACTCGGCCCGAACACCAGTTGAATACTTGGACTCCCCCAATACAACTGACGACGTACGACTCCAAGTCATTCCAAGCCAAAGAACAACCGGCCCAATCAATTGATAGCTCTCTCTATCCGGAGGCTTAAAACCTATTTGTTGAATACGAGAATATTCTACCGTTTCAACACCCGCCGAGTTCCAAAAACGCACTCCCCCCTCAGTATAGCCAGCGTCATTATATATATTGTAGTTTATGACCTGCCTCATCTGCTCCAACGTCAGATTATTGGCACTATAGTAGTAGTGACTAGCATAATCGCCCAACGCCGCGCCTGAATTTTCAAAGTCATCTACCGACACTGCGATATCATGACCAGCGGTAACGGATGACATTGAGTTCAATAAAGAACCCCCTTTAATGCTCAGGTCTCTTCCTGCGATCAACGAGGCTGCTTTAGCTGTCGAGTCCCCAGACACCACAACTCGGTATTGTTGCTGATAAACCAAATGCGAGGAGGGCTGCCTATCCATCGAGTAAGGAAGCGAATCACAACTATAACAACGAAATCCCAATGCCGAAGAATACAACTCCGCCTCAGTCCTAAACTCCCCCCGCTTGTTAACAATAGAATCCGCATTAATAGAAAAATCCAGCCCACTCTCCATCGTGCCCGAATCATTCTCCATCAACGCCGACCGACCACCCTGTTCATTGCGCGCTACATCAATGTTCCCTAACGCATAAACGTCCGACTTACGGTTGGTCAGACTTCCCACCCGTAACTTCATATCTCCACCGCTGAACAGAAAGCCGCCCTGGTCGTTCAGCAATGTCGAAGCCGTCAGTTTTAATCCGCTCGCGCCAGCAACCGTTCCATAGTTATTGACGATGCCCGCATTGATGTTCAACGAACCCGCCGATGTCAGGCGCCCGTAATTGTTCAGGCTGCCCAAACCACCGAGCCCACCAATCGTCGTGGTCGCGCCGCCGGTAATGCTTGCCATGCTGCTCAGGTCGATAGCTGCGGCGTCCACCGCCATGTCGCCCAGGCTGGTGACACGGCCATTGCCGCTGTACCGCCCGGTCAACTGCAATGCCAAGCTCCCATCGCTGGCAATCAATCCATTGTTAACCCAGTTTCCGCCCTTACCCTCCAACCGCGTCGAAGCCAGTAACTGCCCCGTCTCCGTCTGGGTCAGGTTGTTGACATTGACCGTCAGCCGGCCAGCCTGGATCACACTGCTGTTGATCCAGGTATCGGCGTTGAGCGTCAGGCCGCCGCGGGTGACAAGGCTGCCGCCTGCGTTGGTGAGGTTGGCGGTGGAGACATCAAAGATGCCGCTGCCGGTGTGCAGCACGCTGCCGCCGAGGTTCTGGAAGCCAGCGACGTTGAGGGTCAGCTCGTTGTTGGCGGTTTCCAAGACGCCATTGCGGTTATCGAACAGGCCGCCAATTTGGAAGTCGGTTTTCCCACTGGTTCCCAATGCACGCAGCTTGCCGCTCTGGTTATTAACGCTCGCCGCGCGCACCGCCAGGGTGCTGTCGCTTTCCAGGATGCCGCCGGTGTTGACCAGGATGCCGCTCAGCCCCAGTTCAATGCGGTTGCCGGCGATCTGGCCGGCGCTGTTGTCCAGGCTGGCGCCGTTGGCGTTGATCAACCCAGTGGCATAGAGCCCACCGCTGCGGTTGTTCAGGCCAGCCGTGTTGATGATGACATCCCCAGCCTGAGCCGCGATCCGCCCGCCGTTGTTGTTCAGCCCGGCCAAGGCGCGGAGGTTGAGGCGCTGGGCCTGGATCACGCCGCCCTTGTTGTTCACATCGAAGCCGTTACGCAACACGCCCACGGTGCGCGCTTCAAGGGCGCCCTTGATTGCGGCGAGGGTGCCGCCGCGGTTGTCGATGTTGGCTGCGGTGAGGCTGACGTCGCCGGTCTGGGCGATGAGTTTGCCGCCCTGGTTATCGAGATCACCGCTTAACTGAAGATCGAGGCCGGTCTGCCCCTGCATCTCGCCCTTGCCATTGGCGAGGCTCGCGGCATCGAGTTCGATATTCGCCGTCTGGCTGTAGATCAGGCCGTTGCTATGGTTCTGCACGGCGCCGGTGGCGGTGATCGTCAGCGCATTTTTTGCCGCGACGGTCCCGGTGTTGCTGTTGTCCAGGGAACCGGTGAGCAGGCTCATCTGATCCTGGCTGGCGATCTGACCGCCCTGGTTGTTGATCGCCGTCGCGCCTTTGATGGTCAGCGGGCCGGCGCTGGCGAGCTTGGCGGCGCTGTTGTCGAGTGCACCATTGAGGTTCAGGTTGACTTCGGCGTTACCCACCAGCGTGCCCTGGCGGTTGTTTACATTGTTGGCATGGAGGGTCAGCGTTTGCTGCGCGTTGACCGCGCCACTGACGTTCGCCACGGAGGTGGCCTTGATGGTCAGGCCGGCGCCGCTGTCGATCAGACCGCCCTGGCCGTTATCGAGCGCGCCGCTGAGGTTGAGGTTCTGCGCACCGCCACTGCTGAGGATGCCTTTGGTGTTATCCACCGAAGCGGCTGTCACGCCGAGGCTGCCCTGACTGACCAGCGCACCACCGTTGCCGTTGAGCAAGTTGCCCAGCAGGTTGAGGTTCACGTTGCCGTTGCGGCTGGACAGTGTGCCGTTGTTGCGGTTGTCCAGGCTCGTGCCTTTGACCAGCAGTCCTTGCCAGCCGGAAATCAAACCGTTCTGGTTGATCAACGCCTGGCCGTCGAGGCCCAGGTTCTGGCTGCTGATCAGCTTGCCGCCGCTGTTGTCCAGCGTGCGGCCTTTGAGGTCGAAACTCTGGCTGCTGGAGATTTCGCCGCCCTGGTTGTTTAGGTCGCGCAGGGCGTTGAAGGTCAGCGGACCTTTGGCGGTGATCAAACCGTTGCGATTGTTCAGGTCGCCATTGCCGAGGTTCAGGGTGACGGCTTTTTCGCCGAGCAGGCGGCCGCCGTCTTGCGTCAGCGATGCCAGGGTCAGGTTGATGTCGCCCTTGGCCGACACTTCGCCGCCATCGCTGGAGTCCAGGGAGTCGGCGTTGAGGGTGAGGTCGCCTTGGGCGTTGATCAGGCCGTTGGCGCTGTTGTTCAGGGCCATGGCGTTGAGGACCACCGCGCCGCCGGCCAATACGCTGCCGCCCTGGTTGTTCAGATTGCCGCTGTTGAGGGTGAGCAGTTGCGCGGCGCTGATCAGGCCTTGGGCCTGGTTATCCAGTTGTTGATCGACGGTCAGGACGAGGTTGGCACGGCTGGTGATTGTGCCGCCGTTGTTGTTCAAGCTTTGTGCGTGGGTATCGACGGTGGCCGCGCCGATCATGCCTTTGACGTTGTTCAACGCTTGGGCGATGCGCAGGGTCAGGCCTTGGCTGCTCAGCAGTTTGCCGTTGTCGTTGGTGAGGTTTTGCGCCGCCAGGGTAAAGGCTTCAGCGCTGGAGATTTCGCCGCCCTTGTTGTTCACGCCGTTGAGGTTTTTCAGCAGCAGCGTGCCCGGGGCGTTGATCAGACCGCTCTGGTTGTTGAGCTGGCCGTTGTTCATGTCCAGGCTCAGCGAGGCATTGCTGAACAGCGTGCCGCCCTGCTGATCCAGTCCGGTAACCGACGCCGTCAGCGCACCTTGGCTGCCGATGCTTCCGCCATCCTGGTTGGTGACCTGGCCCGCGACGAGGTTCAGCGTGCTGGCGCTGTTGAGGCGGCCATTCTGGCTGTTATCGAAAGCACCGGTGGTGACGTCCACCGCGCCCTTGGCGCTGATGTGGCCCTGCTCGCGGTTGTCCAGCGCGGCGCTGGTCAGCAGCAACGCGCCGTCGGTGACCAGTTCGCCGCCCTGGTTGTCGAGCCCTCCCAGGCTATGCACGGTCAGGTCCTTGGCGCTGGACAGGCTGCCGCCGGTGTTGGTCAGGTTGGCGGCGGTGACATCCAGCGAACCTTCGCTGCTGAGCTGGCCTTGGCTGTTGAGCAGGTCGCGGCTCAGATCGATGCGCTGGTTCTGCTGGCTGATCAAGTAGCCGCCGCTGTTGTCGAGGAAGCCGCCGTCCAGTTCCAATCCAGCCTTGGCACTGAGCAGGCCTTTGGTGCGGTTGAGCAGTTTATCGACCGTCAGCTTCAGCGCCTGGCCGGCGAACACCTGGCCGCCATCGCTGTTGTCGAGGTTCTGGCTGACCAGCGTGACGTCTGCGTTGCTCGACAGCTCACCGCCACGGTTGTCGAGGTCGTCGACATCGAGATCCAGCGCTTTTGTCGCGCCGATCAAACCGGCCTGGCGGTTGTCGAGGCTGGTCGCCGTGAGCTCCAGGGCATCGGTGCTGATCAGCGTGCCTTGGCGGTTGTCCACGGTGTTGACGGTAGCGTTGAGTCCGGTCTTGCCGACGATCTCCCCGACACGGTTGTCCAGGCGATCAGCAGCCAATAGCAGCACGCCGTCGGCGATCAGTGAGCCGCGTTGGTTGTCGAGCAGCGTGTCGACCGTCAGATCGAGTCGGCCGCGGCTGCTGATCAGGCCATCGCTGTTGTCCAGGCTGTTGCTACGACTGTCCAGCGATGCCGCCGAGATGGCGCCGCGGGCGTTGTTAAGCACTTGGGCGATGCTGAGCATCAGGCCTTGATTGCTCAGCAACTTACCGCTGCTGTTATCCAGATTCCGTGCCGCCAGGATGAACGCTTGTTTGCTGGAAATTTCGCCGTTCTGGTTGTTCACGTCCTTGAGGTTGTTCAACAACAACGTACCTGAGGCATTGATCAGACCGCCCTGGTTGTTCAACTGACCCTGGTTCATGTCCAGGCTGAGGCTGGTGTTGCTGAAGAGCTCGCCGTCCTGTTGATCCAGGCCGGTAACATTGGCATCCAGGGCCTTGGCACTGGCAATGCGGCCGGCAGTGTTATTCACCTGGCCGGCCTTCAGTTGCAGCGTGTCGCTGCTGATCACGCTGCCCTGAGCGTTGAGCAGTTGGCCTGCCAGGTTCAGGTTCAGCCCTTGGGCCGAAAGCGAGCCCTGGCGGTTATCCAGCGACCCGGCGTTCAATTGAGCGTTGGTGCTCGCGGTCAGGCGTCCGCCCTGGTTGTTTATCTGGCTGCTGGCAGTGATGTCGAGCATCTGCCCTGCCGCCACCAGTCCCGCGACGTTATCCAGCGAGGCAACGCGCAACGTGGCGTTGCTCAGGCTGCTGAGTTCGCCGGCGCTGTTGATCAACTGCCCGACATTGGCCGTCAGGTTGCCATTGCTGCTGACGATGCCCTGGGTATTGAGCAGCTTGTCGGCAGTAACGCCCAGCGCGCCGCTGCTCAGCACCCGGCCCTTGTTCTGGTTATCCAGCGTCCCGGCTTTTACCGTGGCGGTTTGCCCGGCGCTGAGGGTGCCGGCCTGGTTGTACAGCGTCTGTGCAATGTTGGTTGTGAGGTTACGGCTGGCGACGATGCTCTTGCCGTTGTTGTTCAGATTCTGCGCCGTGAGGCTCACATTCCCCGAAGCATTACGGGTGTTATCCGCATTCACCCCCGCTTCAATAATCCCGTTGTTGCTCAACTGCCCACCGGCACTGAGGCTGATGCCATCGCGCGCCGCCAATGTCTGCCGGTTGACCAAGTCACCCTGAACCTGCGCATTCAACGTCGTCCCGGCATAAACCGGCCCCTTCGCGTCAAGACTCGCAGCCCTGACGTTGACCGCCCCGCTGGCCGAGGTATCAACCATGCTCAAATGCCCATTGGCATCGAGCTGAATATCACCACCACTGGCAATCAACTTGCCATCCAACTTCACCCCAACCCCAGCCTCGGTGCCGACCAACTTGATCGCCCCGGCATACATCCCACCCAACGCCGAAGAGTCGATCGCCAGCTCCGGCTTGGCGCTGCCGTCATCAGCGCGAGCGGTGGCGCTCAAAGTCTCTGCATTGACGTCGTTGCGCCCGGCCACGATCGTCAGGTTCTTGGCCTGGATCTCGGCGTTGATCTTGGCGCTGCGGGTGATGATTTCGAAGTGATCAACGTTGCTGGCATTGAGGCCCGCGCCTTCGATGGCGACGCTGCCCTGATCCACTTGGTAGCGGTCCAACCGACCGTTTTCCACCACCGGTTTGCCGGTGCTCAAGGTCACTTTCGGACTGTTGATGAAGCCGCAGCCGTTGCAGGTGATGCCATACGGGTTGGCGACGATGACGTGGGCCGATTGCCCCGCCACTTCGGTGTAGCCGCGCAGTTGGCTGGGGTTGCCGCCGTTGACTTCGTTGAGGATGGTTTGCGCGGCTGAGCCTTTGAGATTCGGGTTGCCGAGGATGATCCCGCCCAGTTGCGTGGACTGCGTACGGGACGTGGCGTTGTTGAGGATCACGCCGTTGCTGTCGACGTTGTAGTCCTTGAACTGGTTGTGGGACAGGCCGTTGGCATTGGGCTTGGCGATGTTGACGATGGGCACGCCGTTGCCCGCGCGGTCGAGGCCGGTGCCAGGCGCGCTGACGACGATGCCCTCGGCCTGGGCCCACATTGGTTGCCAGAACATGACGTTGGCCAAGAGGAACGCCAGGCCGCGCTTGGGCATGCCGAGGAACCGCTCGCGGTTTTTCAGGGCAGCAGAAGGTTGGCGGGCCAGGAAGGCGTATTGGCGGTCGTCCATGATCGGGTCTCGTGCAGCGAATTAGATGGATAGGTCGAGGCGGAAGTAGATCGGCGCTTCGCGCTCGGTCAGGGCGTCCGGACGTTCCAGGGAATGGGCGAAGGTGACGCTGGCGCTCAGGTGTTGGCCGCGGGCAAACAGCTCCAACGAGTTGCTCGACATGCGTCCGTGCTGATCGCCGTTGTAGCGATCGCCCCGAATGACGCCCTGGTCGTAACCGAGGCTGGTGCCGTACTCGGCGAACACCGGGCGCAGCCATTCCAGGGTCACCGGGCGGCTCCAGCGCAGGTCGTTGCGCCAGTAGCCGCCGCTGTCGCCGGACAGCGACTGATCCTTGTAGCCACGGATCGAAGACTGTCCGCCCAGGCTCATGCGTTGCGGGCTGAACAACACGTCTTCACTGCGCTGGCCGGTCATCAGGCTGCTGAAGCTGAAGGACTCGCCCCACACCTTGAACGGTTGCAGATAGCTGGCGGTGGCGGTGTATTTGCGGTAGCGGGCATCGGCCTGGCCGGGACCCGGATCGTTGTCGCCCTGGGCATCGAAAGCGCCGATGCCTTGCTGCACGCCCAAGTCCAGGTTGACGAAAGCGTTGCCGACCCGGCGACCGTGGTTGATGCCGAACTGGCCCTCACTGAGGCGATTGCTGCTGACATCGAGTTTGCTGTCCTCGATGTAGCTGTTGGTACGCAGGTAGGCCAGGCCGGTGTTGAGTGAGGTTTTGCTCACGGCGTCGCGGTGGATCACCCGCTCGACGCGCAGCTGATGGTTCTGGCTGTCGCCGGTCTGCTTGAAGTTGAAGCCGTTGGCCGGGATCTGCGAGCGGTATTCGCTCTGGCTGTAGGTGTAGCTAAAGTTCCACCAGCCCCAGGGCAGGTTGTAATACAGCATGGCGTTGTTGGAGGTGTGCTGGTGGTCGGTCATGGCATCGTGACCGCCGCGCAACATCAACTGATCGGCCAGCCCCAACGGGCTGTCCCATTCGAAACTGGTGCCCCACTGTTGTTCGCCGGTGCTGCGCTGGCCGTCGTTGCTGCGGGACAAACCGGCGCGCCACGGCTTTTGCGGATCGTTGGTGACCAATACTTGGCTGCCGCCGACGTTCTGGCCGGGGGTCAGCTCCATTTTGGCCTGGTTGGACGGCAGGCGGTTGAGCTGGTCCACCAGTTGCTCGATTTCCCGCAGGTTGACCAACTCCCCGGTCTCGCCGGGAAACGCCATCGCCAATTCCCGCTCGGACAACCCGCTGTTTTCGGCGCCCTTCAGGCCTTCCAGTCGCCCCTCGACCACCAGCACCTGCAAATGGCCGCTGGAAAGATACTGTTGCGGCAAATACGCCCGGCTGGTGACCAGGCCTTTTTCGATGTAGTGATCGGTGATGACTTTAAGCAGTTCGTTGAGCTGCGGCACGCCCAGGCATTGGCCGATGTAGGGCTTGAGCAAACGTTCCCGATCGCTGGCGGACAAACTGTCGGCGCCTTTGAGTTCGATGGACTTGATGGGGAAGCAACGGGTATCGGCAGGCGCTGTCGGTTGGGTAGGCTTCGCCTCCTTGCCCGGCAGGTCCTTGAGTTCTTCGAGGCGCCGACGCTGCTCTTCGAGCAAGCGATTCTGGCGTTCGCGGATCAGGTCAGTGTCACCAGGAGTCGGGGCGGCGTTAGCAAGGGAAAGCGGAGAAAGGCACAGCAAAGCCACGCACAACCTCGCCCAAGGGGCGGGTGAGAACATGTTCGATCCCTCGACAGAAATGACATCAAAATAGTGGCGCGATATTAATGAGCCATCATTTTGACGTCAACCAAACGTGCATATTTCGAGGTGATTGGCCTAGCCGTACGTCTGGAATGAACCGGTACTGGAACGCGAAATCCGCCACGTCCAAGGTCGACGCCATAACGATCAAATGAACTTCCCCGTGCACCCCGGCCTCAACCGAATAACAGCCCAACAAGAAGTACGAGGCCCAGCCATGAAGACCCTCATCAAACTCACCCTCGCCGCCACTCTCGCCTGCGCCCTGCCCGCCTGGGCCACTTGCACACCTGAGGAGGCGACCATCAAACGCGAGCAACTGGCGGATAAGGTTGCCAAGCTCACCGAGCAGGACCCCTCCAAAGCAAAAGAGATGAATGACGAACTGCAGGCCATGAACATGGAGACATCCAGCAAGGATGTGCCGGACAAGTGCCAGTTGATCGACAAGCGCTTGAAGGAAATGGAAGAGGCGCAGAAGAAGGCGGAGTGATTGCTGAACTCAGGACAGCGGGCTTCTGTGGCGAGGGAGCTTGCTCCCTCGCCACGGGTCAGTTACGCATAAAAAAACCGGACTCAAGGTCCGGTCTTTTCATGCAGCGCTAACGCCAACTCACTCAGCCGCCGGCGCCTCTGGCTTGCGGCGCTTGAGCGGGGCCATGCCGTCCTTGCTGACCAGCGACGGGGCGTCGGTCTTCGGACGGTTGGCGGTCTTGCGCTTGGTCGGGGCCTTGGCGCCGGTCTTTTTCTTGTCGCCCTTGCCGTCGACCTTTTTCTTCTTCACGCCAACGGCCTTGCCCGACGCCTTGACCTTTTTCGGTCCGCTGTAGGCACCTTTGACTTCCTTGATGGTGCGGCGCTCGAAGCTCTGCTTGAGGTAGCGCTCGATGCTCGACATCAGGTTCCAGTCGCCGTGGCAGATCAACGAGATCGCCAGGCCGTCATTGCCGGCACGGCCAGTACGACCGATGCGGTGCACATATTCGTCGCCGCTGCGAGGCATGTCGAAGTTGATGACCATGTCCAGGCCATCCACGTCCAGGCCACGTGCGGCAACGTCGGTGGCGACGAGGATCTTCACGCCGCCCTGCTTGAGGCGGTCGATGGCCAGCTTGCGGTCTTTCTGGTCTTTCTCGCCGTGCAGCACGAACGCTTTGTATTCCTGGGCGACGAGGCGGCCGTATATGCGGTCGGCCATGGCCCGGGTATTGGTGAAGACGATGGCCTTTTCGTAGGTCTCGTTGGCCAGCAACCAATTCACGATCTGCTCTTTGTGCTGGTTGTGGTCAGCCGTGATGATCTGCTGGCGGGTGGTGGAGTTCAGTTGGCTGACCGCGTTGAGCTGCAGGTGCTCAGGGTTGTTCAGCACCTTGGCGATCATCTCGCGCAAGCCCGAACCGCCGGTAGTGGCGGAGAACAGCATGGTCTGCTGACGGTTCACGCATTCGTCCACCAAGCGCTGCACGTCTTCGGCAAAGCCCATGTCGAGCATGCGGTCGGCTTCGTCGAGTACCAGCACTTCGACTTCCTTGAGGTCGAGGTTGCCGGCGTTCAGTTGTTCGATCATCCGTCCCGGTGTGCCGATCAGGATGTCCGGCACCTTGCGCAGCATGGCGGCCTGGACCTTGAAATCTTCGCCGCCAGTGATCAGGCCCGACTTGATGAAGGTGAACTGCGAGAAGCGCTCCACTTCCTTCAAGGTCTGCTGGGCCAGCTCGCGGGTTGGCAGCAGGATCAGCGTCTTGATGCTGACACGGACCTTGGCCGGGCCGATCAGGCGATTGAGGATCGGCAGCACGAACGCGGCGGTCTTGCCGCTGCCGGTTTGCGCCGTCACCCGCAGGTCACGCCCTTGGAGCGCGAGCGGAATAGCCGCTGCCTGCACCGGCGTTGGCTCGACAAATTTAAGCTCGGCCACGGCTTTGAGCAGGCGTTCGTGCAGGGCGAATTGGGAAAACACGGGTGCTACCTCGAAGAAATGCAAAAAAACAGCTGCATAGGGTAACGGTTTCGAGCGCGAAGGCCGAGTTTCTTTGTGCAAACGGCAGCAAATCAGCGTGTTTTAATGATTGGATTCGCGATCAACGGTCACTTCGCGGCGCTTAAATGCTCTAATTCGCCCCATCGCGCTCACAGAAGAACCGTCTCGCCCATGGATATCAAACAACTCTGGCTCAACCTCCAGGATTTCTGGGGCGCCTTGGATAAACATCCGCTGCTGCATTCCGGTCTTGCGCTGGTTTTGCTGGTGGCGATCGCCCTGGTGCTCGGGCGCGTGGCGCGCTACCTGATCCTGCACGGCGCCAAGCTGATCGGCCGCCAGCCGGCCCTGCATTGGGTCAACGACCTGCGCCAGAACAAAGTCTTCCACCGCCTGGCGCAGACCACGCCGTCGCTGATCATTCAGTTCGGCCTGCACCTGGTGCCGGGCTTGAGCAAGACCAGCATGATTTTCCTCGGCAACGTCGCGCTGTCCTTCACCATCCTGTTCATGTTGCTCGCCATCAGTGCGCTGCTCAGCGCCCTGCTGGACGTCTATGCTCGCACCGAACATGCGCGCACCCGCTCGATCAAGGGCTATGTGCAACTGACAAAAATGGTGCTCTACGTCTTTGGCGCGATCATCATTGTCGCCACGCTGATCGACCGCTCGCCCCTGTTGCTGCTGTCGGGCCTGGGTGCGATGTCGGCGGTGATCCTGTTGGTCTACAAGGACACGCTGCTGTCGTTCGTCGCCAGCGTGCAGTTGACCAGCAACGACATGCTACGGGTCGGCGACTGGATCGAGATGCCGCAAGTGGGCGCCGACGGTGATGTGGTGGACATCACGTTGCACACGGTGAAGGTGCAGAACTTCGACAAGACCATCGTCTCGATCCCGACCTGGCGGTTGATGTCCGAGTCGTTCAAGAACTGGCGCGGCATGCAGCAATCCGGCGGACGGCGGATCAAGCGCAGCCTGTTTATCGACGCCAGCGGCGTGCGCTTCCTGCATGACGACGAAGAGCAGCGCCTGTCCCAGGTGCGCCTGCTGACCGATTACATCGGCCGCAAACAGGCGGAGCTCAAGGCCTGGAACGAAGCCCAGGGCAACGTTGCGGCGATGTCGGCCAACCGTCGGCGCATGACCAACCTGGGTACATTCCGCGCCTACGCCCTGGCCTATCTGAAAAGCCATCCCGAGATCCAGCCGAACATGACCTGCATGGTCCGCCAGCTACAGACCACCGCCCAGGGCATTCCGCTGGAAATCTACTGCTTCACCGGCACCACGGTATGGGCCGACTACGAGCGCATCCAGGGGGATATTTTCGATTACCTGCTGGCGGTGATGCCTGAGTTCGGCTTGGGCTTGTACCAGCAGCCGAGCGGCACGGATTTGCGGGCGGGGTTGTTGGCCATCAAACCGGACGTCAAGGCAGTCGAACGCTTGGAAAGCTGAACGCTACGACTGGCAGATCGATCATGAATCGAATCAGCCGAAATACCGCTATGCCTTTAGTGGATTTCACTACGAGCGCGGACATATCTCGTCTATTTCCAAGTGTTTCAAACCATTAGCATCTTGCCTTCATTCATTGAGCGAAGGCGCTACAACATGTTATGGACGACAAAACTCACCCGTGAGTCTGCCTACGATGGATCGAATGCAGCAGCCGAGGCACTCGCCCTCTATGCTCAGGCCGATGCGTTCGCCCAGCCCAGCAGTTTTTATACCAGCAGCCCGTATCGGCGCCCCTCGCGACCTCAAGACATCAATGACTCGCTGCTTACCGAGAGCCTGAAAAGCAACCAACTTTCCAGCAGCCACCATTTGTTGGCGCAACGGTTGCTGTTGAACATCTACGAGCAAGACTTGGTTTTCCTCCCCAAGCCGCCCATGGCGTTCAACCTGAAGGAGTTCAAGGACTTCTATGAGCCACAACACGTGGCGTTCGGTAAAAAGATCCGTCCCGTGCTGGAGAACTATGTCTACGGCTGGCTCAAGGAAGAAGTCCACATCAATGGCCCCTGGGAACTTGAATCGTTCCTGGCTCATACCGATAAAGTGTTGGAAGACGTCGCTCAATCCGACTCGAGACTCTTTCAAGTACTGACCACCAGCCGAGACCCACAACGGGCGGCCAAGTTTTTCATGACCCAGTGCGCGGGGGACTTTCTCAGCGAAGCGTCTGCCATGGCCCGCAACGTACTGGGCAACTGCGGCGTCTATACCAGTGAGTTGTTCAAGATTCTGATCGACGAGTACGGCTATGGCGTGGACAAGAAGAAACACAGCACGATCTTCGAGGACATGCTCAAGGCGATGGGCATGTCGCACCATGTCCATTACTACTGGCAGTTCTATACCGCCAGTTCGCTGTCATTGACCAACTACTTCCACTATGTGTCAGCCAACCATGGCGAGCTGTTCCGCTACATCGGCGCCATGTATTACACCAAAGCCACGCTGGCCTTGACGACCAAGCACCAGTCCCGTGCCATCCGGACAATCTTCGACAACACCGTACCCACCGAGTACTTCGACGAGCACTCGCATATCGACGTTCATCACGGACGGATGGCCTTGAAGCGCCTGATCATTCCGATGATCGAACAGTTCGGCAACACGATCATTCCAGACCTGATCCGCGGTTTCGAGGAATTCAAACTGCTCCAGGACATCGCCGACGAAGAGCTCTATGCACATATCAAATGGCATGACGAGCTGGATGAACACCGTGCCCGCGCCGCAGAACTTCATGGCAAGCGCAATGTGGACATGCGCATCACCGAGTCGGAAAACGAGCTGTCGGTGCTGCACACCCATTCCAACGATGAATTGTTCTGGGTCGAGTCAGGCGAGCTGGACTTTGTCATGAGTCCCGAATTGTCGGTCCGATTGAAGGCTGGCGAAGGCATCGTCATCCCCAAGGGGATGATTCATGGCACTTGCGTTACCAGCAAGACTTGCACTTACACCGTTACGGCAATTTGAGTGTCCCGCCATGAAAGCTATCAGTCTGAACCTGGCCCATGTTCATTACGTGGCCGTGGATGAGAAAACCTATTTCCTCAAGCGGCATTCTCACTCAACGCAACTACTGCCCACTGAGTGTCCCCATCGAGGCGGCCCGTTACACATGGGCGACGTCACGCAGGATGGGCAAAGCGTTATCTGCCCTTGGCATGACAACGCCTACAAGCTGTGCAACCTGGAAAAGAAATCTCTGCCAACGGTACGTGTGCGTAACGTCATCAGCACCGTTGTCGGCGAAAACAACCGGTGCGTGCCGCTGCTTAAACTTTCTCGCCACGTTGAGTTAAGCCAATGACCCATAAATCAACCTTAGGGGCGTTCTATTCGATCGTGACCCTTTTCACCGGCCTGGACATGGCGATCGTCATCGCCATGGTCTGGTTTGGCCTGGAAACCACCGGCTCGACTTTTTTGGTGGGCGCGACGCTGTGCGTGGCAACCGTGGTGCCTTATCTCTGCGAGCAGTTCATCGGCAGGTTCTTTACCGTCGAACTGAGCATGCGACGGCTGCTTTATATCCGGCTCATCGCGTTCGGAGCCGTTCTCGGGCTGTCATTGACCGATGCAGCCCTGCTGCCGATCGGCTTCTTGGGCATCGCGTTCGTTGTGGGCGTCACCGACTATTTCACCATCAGTACCCTGGAGTCGAAAAACACCAAGCTGGTGCTGGCAGGCGTGACCAACAGCGACACGTCCGCGCGACTGATGCAAACCTCCATTCAGATCGGGGCCTTCGGCGGTGCGTTGCTGGGCGGAGTGATCGTGGATGTCTTCTCGGTCAACCAGACCCTGCAGATCATCAGCGTGGCCGCTATCGTGTCGCTTGCAGCAATGCTGCTTGTTGCCGCGACGCCGACTCGCGACGACCCGGTACAAGCACCGCAAGCCAGTGCGGCGCTTGTCCGAAGCCTGCCGGCAAATCTGTACATCCTGATCATTGTCCTCAGCATGATTGGCTTCCACATTGGCGCGTTCAACAGCCTCGTGCCCATTGTTTTCCAGAAGCTCAACGAGTGGAACGCAACCCTCTTCGGCGTTGCCAGTGGCCTGGCCGGCCTGGGTGCCTTCAGCGCTGCCGTGTTGCCGCGAATCAAGCTCAACAGCTACAGCGCCATACTGCTGGTGGTCCTGGCCGACGTCGCGATCGTTTATCTCCAGAACCTCTACGTGATGATGGCCGCAGCGTTCCTGCTGGGCTTTTGCATCAACAGCTTGAGGATCCAGCTGCGCAAGACGCTGATCGAGTCAGCACCCAATGCCCGGACCGCCGACGTCATTGCCGCCAAAAGCTCGCTCTATTACCTGCTGGTCAGTGGCTCGGCGCCCATGATCCTGACCTTTTTCACCACGTCGGGCTTGTTGGGTATCGAAGGTGCGCGCCTGCTGATGATCGTGTCCGCCGCATTGCTGGGATGTGCCGTGCTGGTGTGGAACCTCAGCCCTGCCGCCACCCACACAGTCACTGCCGAATAGGAATCGCCAATTGAAAACCGTACTGATCGTCGACCCCTTCTCCACCGGCAAGCTCTATTCGCCGTTGCTCAATAACCAAGGTGTACGCTGCATCGCCGTGGTGTCCTCCCGCGACTTGCCCCAGCACTTCACCTGCGACTTGGTGGAAGATAACTTTGCAGATATTTTCTACTGGGACGATCAACCGCTGGACGCACTGAAAGCCTTGTCCGTGACGGCCGTGATCGCTGGGTGCGAGACCGCGATCTACCTGACGGACTACCTGACCGAATCCCTCGGGGTCGTCGGTAACAGCAGCAGAACCAGTGACCTGCGTCGCAACAAGTTCGCCATGCAGAAAGCGCTGGAGGAACAGGGTCTACGCCACATTCCTTCGAACACCTTGAAATCGCCAGCGCAAATCACTGATTTCGTGGCCACGCTGGATCCGGCTCTGAAATACGTGATCAAGCCATTGAATTCGGCAGCCACGCAGGGGGTAGTATTTGCCGAAGGCGGCGCAGCGGTCCGGGCCGCACTGGACGACGCGGCATGGAATCAAAGAAATGACCTGGGTGAGATCAACCTGGGCTTTATTGTCCAGCCGTTCATATCCGGTCCGGAATACGTGGTCGACATGGTCGCTTTCGAGGGGACATTCATCATTGCCTCGGTGTGCAGATACGCCAAGATCCATAAGAACGGTAGCCATTTCGTCTATGAAAGCCTGGACACCCTTGATCCCCGCTCGCCCGATTTGCAGCCGCTGATCGACTACGCTCGCAAAGCGGCCGCCGCGTTGGATATCAGGGTAGGTCCGATCCACATGGAAATCATCTGGTCCGACGCCGGCCCGGTGATGATCGAGGCGGGAGGCCGCTTGCACGGAGGGATCGCGCCGCAGCTCTTCCAACAGGTTTATCAGCCTGATTTGCTGTCACTGTCCATCGACAGCTACCTGGGACGTTCGCGGCCTGACACAGCAGAAGCCGGCGCAATCAGCCAGGGACGGATCGGTTTTTTCTGCTCCAACGAAAACCGCACGTTCAATGCGCCTCCTTTGTCGACACTGCAAAGCGTCGCACAGGACAGTGCCTATTGCGGTCATAAATACTTCATCACCCCCGGCGACACCACACCGGTGACGATCGACTTTGCCACGTGCCCTGGCTTGTTCTGGCTGCATCACCCCGAGATCAGCCAACTGGACGCCAGCACTGAAAGTCTACGCAAGCAATTATGGGGATGATCTGATGAAACCCCGTTTGATTATCCAGAAATCAGCCAGTGACCTGGGCATCAACAATGCCTGCGCGGCGGTAATAGACAACATTACCGTTTCCGACGACCGAAGCTTCATGGGCGTGTTGCAAAACAACCTGAATCATGTCGCCTCACACCTGAACAGCCTGATCTCAAGCAGCGTCTACGAAGGGTTCTCTCGACAGCTCAAGAAGCTTGGCTATGAAAATACCGTGAGTGCCAACGAAAAACTGCTCAGGCGATTCATTTCCAAGGGTGCCCAACCCATCAATAACATCGTCGACGCTTACAACGCCGTTGCGATTCGCCATGGTGTCAGCATCGGCGTGCACACTTACCATCGTCGGGAGGACATCCACGTATTGCGCTCGGAGGAGCCCAGGAAGTTTCGCCCGTTGTTCGCCAAGAAAGACATCACCATCCCCACCGGAGACCTGATCTACAGCTGCGGCGATGTCCCTTTGGCGAGCATCGGCAAAGTGGACGCCGATGCCCACGATTTTCGTCTGACCCAGGATTCGTCCAGCCTGCTGGTCGTGGTACTGGGGCACGACGAAACGCCAGGGAAGTTCAATCAATCGGTCATCGAGGAGTTGGTAGGACTGCTTCGTCAGAAAATGCCAAGCCTGGACCACTACTTCCTTGAAACCGTGCTCGCCCAGCCCCTCCAGCAAGGGATCCTAGTGAGCAGCGCCGATTGACGCTGCTCACTGATAATCTCAGCGCCAAGCCTTGAGCACCGGATTGACCACTACCTCGTTGACGTGCTCGATTTTCAGGAAACTGTCCTTGAGCACCATGAGCGCCTCGAAGTTTCTGTATTTGACTTCGAGCATCATGTCCACATCGCCGAAGAGCGAGTAGGCATGGATCACTTCCGGGTAGTGGTGGATCTTCGGGAACACCAGGTGACAACTGTTGCCGTCAAGCCGCAACATCAGGAATGCCGACTGCTGGGCTTTCTCATCCTCGGCAACGTTGATCGTAAAGCCCAGGATCACGCCTTTTTCAATCAGCTTCTGAACTCGCGATTCCACCGCCGTACGGGATTTGTGAACTTGCCTGGCAAGCTGCGCCAGGCTGACTCTGGAATCATCCTTCAAGGCAGCAATAATCAGCTCATCAACCTTGTCCACTGCGCAACCCCTTATTGATCCGTTCCGTCGTCATGGCATTTGCCCGATGCCAATGTTGATCATGCCGCGGAGTTTACGCCAGGCACGGGTCTGTTACCCAACCGACTGATCCACACCGCCGCCAATATCACCGACCCGCCCAGCAGCAGTCGCCCCAACGCCTCGTGCTGGTTCCAGATCAGCAGGTTCACCAGCAGCCCCACCGGCACGTGCAGGTTGTTCATTACCGCCAGCGTGCCGCCGTTGACCAGGCAGGCACCTTTGTTCCACCAGTACAGCCCCAGCGCGGTGGAGACCAGGCCGAGGAAGGCCAGCACGCCCCACTGCAACGGTGCTTCGGGCCAGAAATTTGTCTTGCCGAACAGCAGGAACGCCGGCAACGCCACCATCAGCGCGCCGAGATAGAAATAACCGAAACGCCGGTAATGCGGCAGGTCGCTTGGGTGACGCGCCACCAAGTGCTTGTACAGCACCTGGCCGGCCGCGTAGGTGAAGTTGGCCAGTTGCAGCAGCAAGAAGCCCATGAAGAAGTCCGGGTTGATCCTGTCATAACGAATCACCGCCGCGCCGGCCACGGCCACCAGTGCCGCGATCAACGCCCAAGGGTTGAAGCGTCGATTGAGGGCGTCTTCGATCAAGGTCACGTGCAGCGGCGTGAGGATGGTGAACAGCAGCACTTCTGGCACCGTCAATACCCGGAAACTCAGGTACAGGCATACGTAGGTCACGCCGAACTGCAACGCACCAATCAACAACATGCCGCGCATGAACGACGGCTCGACCTGGCGCCAGCGCGTCAGGGGGATGAACACCAGTCCCGCCAGCACGACCCGCACCAGCACCGCGAAATAACTGTCGACATGCCCCGCCAGGTACTCGCCGATCAGGCTGAAGGAAAACGCCTGGATCAAAGTCACAAACAGTAGATAGCCCATACCGCCTCTCATTTTGAATGGCGGCGAAGATAGCGGGTTTTGGTGGTTGTCGCGACTCTCTCGACACACGGAACCCTGTGGGAGCGGGCTTGCTCGCGAAGGCGGCCGGCCAGTCGACATCCACATGGCTGATCCACCGCTATCGCGAGTAAGCTCGCTCCCACAGGGTCCTTGGCGCCCATCAAATCCC
>NZ_JQGJ02000011.1 GCF_000802155.2 Pseudomonas frederiksbergensis | reverse complement strand
CAGGCCAGTTGAGGCTGTACGCTCACCGGCTGCAGCGGCAACAACGGTGCGTGCGGGTCAGCCTTCACCGACTCACGCCACGCCGCCAGCCACTCCGGATGCGCCTCGCTCCAGACCTGCTCATGCAGGCGGGACAAGGCCACCGGGTCGCTCAGCAAGGCCAGTCGCTCAGCGTTATTGAGACCAGCAGGGCCGACCTTCAAAGCGTGACGAACGCGCTCGACCCGCAGCCACTCGATGGGCTCGGCCTGGCCGTGACGCGATGTCGCCAATGCGCACGCCAAGGCGTTCTGTCGTGGATCGACCACCGCCCGGATGAAACCGTCGTTCAGCGCGTGCCAACGGTTTTCATGGGTGTACTGGTCTGTCGACAGCAGCTCCTGTGGCGGTGCGTATTCCTCAGGAATGAGGAACAGGCTTTCATCACGGGACTTCAAGCCCAGGCCCACGCGACTGGAAATCACCGAGACCGGGATCGACAGCATCAGCGAGCCGACAATCGGCACCAGCCACCACAGGAAGCTCGGGTTCAGCCAGATCACCAGCAGTGCCCAGAAGAAGCCCAACAGGGTCTGCGGGCCGTGGCGCTTGACGGCTTCGCTCCACGGCGTGGAGTCGTCGTCACGCTTCGGCGAGTTCCAGGTCGCGGCCCAGCCCAGGAAAGCGGCGAGGACGAAGCGAGTGTGGAAGATCATGCGCACCGGCGCCAGCAGCATGGAGAAGAGCATCTCCAGCAGCATCGACAGGGTGACCTTGAACTTGCCGCCGAACTCCGTCGCGCCTTTTGCCCATATCAGCACGATGCTCAAGAGCTTGGGCAGGAACAGCAGCACGATGGTGGTCGAGAACAGCGCGATGGCCTTCTCCGGATGCCATTGTGGCCAGAGCGGATACAACTGGCGCGGCTCCAGGAAGTACTGCGGTTCCATCAGCGTATTCACCGCCAGCAGCGCGGTGGAGAGCACCAGGAAGAAGAACCACAGCGGCGCCGACAGGTAGGACATCACGCCGGTCAGGAACACCGCGCGGTGCACCGGGTGCATGCCCTTGACCAGGAACAGCCGGAAGTTCATCAGGTTGCCGTGGCACCAGCGACGGTCACGCTTGAGTTCGTCCAGCAGGTTCGGCGGCAATTCCTCGTAGCTGCCCGGCAAATCGTAGGCAATCCACACACCCCAACCCGCACGGCGCATCAGCGCGGCTTCGACGAAGTCGTGGGAGAGGATCGCGCCCGAGAACGCACCTTTACCGGGCAACGGCGCCAAGGCGCAGTGGTCGATAAACGGCTTCATGCGGATGATCGCGTTGTGGCCCCAATAGTGGGATTCACCCAGTTGCCAGAAGTGCAGGCCGGCGGTGAACAGCGGACCATAGACGCGGGTGGCGAACTGCTGCATGCGCGCATACAGCGTGTCCATGCCCGAAGCCTTTGGCGCGGTCTGGATGATGCCGGCGTCCGGCGTGGCTTCCATCAGGCGTACCAGGCTGGTCAGGCATTCGCCGCTCATGACGCTGTCAGCGTCGAGCACGACCATGTACTTGTAGTCACTGCCCCAACGACGGCAGAAGTCGTCGAGGTTGCCGCTCTTGCGCTTCACGCGGCGACGGCGACGGCGGTAGAAGATCTTGCCGAAGCCGCCGGTTTCGCGGCAGACATCCAGCCAGGCCTGCTGTTCAGCCACGCAGATATCGGTTTCGTTACTGTCGCTGAGCACGAAGAAGTCGAAGCGATCCAGGTCTCCCGTGGCTGCGACTGACTCGAAGGTGGCGCGCAGGCCGGCGAACACCCGTGGCACATCCTCGTTGCAGATCGGCATCACCAGCGCGGTGCGGGCGTCCTTGGGGATCGGCTCGTTGCCGGCGCTGGCCCCGGAGATACGGTACTTGTCGTGACCGGTGAGCAGTTCGAGGAACCCCATCAGCGCGGTCCAGAAACCAGCCGACACCCAGCAGAACAGAATCCCGAACATGATCAGGATGCTGGTTTGCAGCGCATACGGCAGCACTTGCGTGGCCGTTTGCAACAGCGGCTGGTGCAGCACTTCGTCCAGGTCCACCAGCGACCAGCCCTGGTACGGCATGATGCCTTTCATGTACCAGCCGGCGACGATGGTCTGGCCAAGCATCAGTATCAGCAGGATGTAGCGGCGGATCGACCCCACGGTGCGCCAACGCGCGTGCGGCAATACGCGTTCGTCCTTGGGCGGCTTCGGCGGATTGGTGCGACCGGTCAGGCGGCGCCATGCACGTACCAGGATATTGGTACGCCATGGCTCCGGCACAACCTTGGTCCGGCGAATCGGCGGCGTCGCCTTCAGGCACACCCGGCCGCTGGAATCGAGCGCCAGCATCTCGGCGTCCTCGAGTTCCTCAGCGGTGCTCAGCGTCAAGCGACGACCTACCGAGGCTTGCGCCGACTCGGTGGGTGCATCGAATGTCGAGGAAGCCAGGCGTTCATGCAATTCGCTGAAGGACTTGCAGCCCGCCAGCTCGGCGCGCTGCTCGTCGGTCATCGGCAAATGGGCCAGATACTCGCGAAGAGATTCTGGTTGTACGGGAGTATTACTCATCGGCAGGCAACTGATAGCTCCAGGTCTCGGTCAGGACTTGCTCAGTCTGCTCCGGTTCCTGTGGGGTTGGGGTCGGCTCGGCGGCGGCGGTGGACGCCTTGACGGCCTTGGCTTCTTTTTGCTCGCTGGCTTGCTCGTTGGTCTTCTCTTTCTCGCCCTGCTGCTTGGCGACCTTGTCAGCCTTGGCCAAGGTGGTCACCGAATGCGAGGCGGCCGGCAGTTCAACCGGGACAAGCGGCCGGACCAGGGCGGCACGCATCTCGGTGGACTTGCTCGGGTCCTTGATCTTCAGGCGCAGCGTCAGGCGCCAGCCCTTGGTTTCCGGGTTGTAGCGCACGCTGTTTTCAACGATCTCGCCGTTGTCGCCGACGCTCACCTGGCTGCGCACTTCTGCGTTTTCCGGCAGGGCTTGCAGGGACGGGCCTTCGAAATCGACCAGGTAGGCCACGCTGCCATCCGGCTGACGGATCAGGTTGGACTGCTTGACGTCACCGGTGGAACGCAGGGTCTGCTTGACCCAGGCGCTGTCTGGCGAGTGCAGGCTGGCTTCATCGAGGGTCCAGTGCAGGCGATAGGCGAAGTCCAGCGGCTGGCCTGGCTCAGGCAGTTTTTCCGGGCTCCAGAACGCAACGATGTTGTCGTTGGTTTCGTCGGCGGTCGGAATTTCCACCAGGTTAACGGTGCCCTTGCCCCAGTCGCCTTTTGGTTCGATCCAGGCACTTGGACGCTTGTCGTAGCGATCGTCCAGGTCTTCGTAGTGGCTGAAGTCACGGCCACGTTGCAGCAAGCCGAAACCACGCGGGTTTTCCACCGAGAAGCTGCTTACGGCCAGGTGTTTCGGATTGTTCAGCGCACGCCAGATCCACTCACCGTTGCCGGCATGGATGGACAAGCCGCTGGAATCGTGGAGTTCACGACGATAGTTCAGCACTTTGGACGGTTGGTTGGCGCCGAACAGGAACATGCTGGTCAATGGGGCGATGCCCAGCTTGTTGACCCGATCGCGCAGGAACACACGCGACTTCACGTCGACGACGGTGTCGGTACCTGGACGCAGGGTCAGGCGATAGGCGCCCGTGGCCCGCGGCGAATCCAGCAGGGCGAAGATCACCAGGTGCTTGTCGGTCGGTTTTGGACGCTGGATCCAGAACTCGCGAAAGCGCGGGAACTCTTCACCCGACGGCAGTGCGGTGTCGATGGCCATGCCACGGGCGGACAAGCCGTAGACCTGGCCCTTGCCGATGACGCGGAAGTAGCTCGCGCCCAGCATGGTCATGATCTCGTCTTGCTTGTCGGCCTTGTTGATCGGGTACAACACGCGGAAACCCGCGTAGCCCAGCTGCTCGGTGGCCTTGGGGTCGAACTTTACGTCACCAAAATCGAAGCGCGTCGGGTCGTATTTGATCTCTTCGACGGTGGTCGCGGTGATCTCGTTGATCTTCACCGGCGTATCGAAGTGCATGCCCTGGTGGTAGAAGGACAGCCGGAACGGGGTCTTCTGGTCGGCCCATTCCGCTTTTTCGGTACGGAAACGGATTTTCTGATAATCGGCGAATTTCATTTCGCGGAATTCGTTCGGCAAATTGCTGCGCGGGGCCTCGAACTTCTGCCCGGCCAGTTCTTGCGCTTTTGCCGATACATCATCCAGGCTGAATGCCCACAGTTGGCCGGCGCCAAACAGGCACAACAGGGCCGAGCCCGCTAC
The DNA here is from genome assembly GCF_000802155.2 of Pseudomonas frederiksbergensis. Classification (GTDB taxonomy): domain Bacteria; phylum Pseudomonadota; class Gammaproteobacteria; order Pseudomonadales; family Pseudomonadaceae; genus Aquipseudomonas; species Aquipseudomonas frederiksbergensis_A. The sequence goes on along the minus strand of NZ_JQGJ02000011.1, from coordinate 192,624 downwards.
CAGAGCGTTTCTAAACCGTTTGGCAGTCATTTTTGGTGCATTACAGGGACTAACAATCACGAGCAACCCTCGCCGAATACTGATCAAAAAACCAACGGCCAGATAAAGTATCTACACGGTAACGGCGCTGAAAAACCGTTCCTGCGGACCACTCTTGCCAAGTTGGCGAGCATTGTTCCGACTCCGATGGGACAAAATGATTCCCCAAACGGTTCAGGACAAGTCTCTACCTAAGTCAAATGGACCAGCGAACGCTGGTCCCCCGTAGCGCGCGATTATCTAGTACGCCGCGTGACAACGCATCAGGGCTAGTAAAGTATTTATCGAGAAAACAGCCTGTTTTGCCTCGAAACCGGACCGAAAAGATGTTTCAAACGCTTTCAGGCCTGTAACAGGAAGGTTACCGGGCCATCATTGACCAGATGCACTTGCATGTCGGCGCCGAATCTACCTGATGCCACGGTGCCATGCACCTGTTTCGCCTGGCTGAGCAAATAGTTGAACAACTCTTCGCCAAGGGCAGGAGGCGCGGCGGTGGAGAAACTCGGACGCAGGCCACTTTTGGTATCCGCCGCCAGGGTGAACTGGGAAACCAGGAGCAACCCTCCTGCCACATCCGCCAGGGACAAGTTCATCTTCCCGGCGTCATCGCTGAACACCCGGTAATTGAGCAGCTTGTGCAAGAGCTTGTCTGCATGGGCCCGGGTATCACCGGGCTCGACAGCCACTAGTACCAGCAAGCCATGGTCCACCGCACCGACTATCTCGCCCGCGACTTCTACCCGGGCGCCGCGAACCCGTTGCAGCAGACCTTTCATGCTTCTTCGGGCGGCAGGTCAAGCAGGCGCCGGGCCATTTGCGCGGCCGCGCGCACCAGCGCATCGGTGATCCCTGGCTCCGAGGCTGCGTGGCCGGCGTCGCGAATCACCTGCAGTTCGCTGTTGGGCCAGTTCTGGTGCAGTTCCCAGGCGTTGTCCAGCGGACAGATCACGTCGTAGCGACCGTGCACGATGACGCCCGGCAAATGGGCGATCTTGCCCATGTCGCGAATCAGCTGGTTGGGTTCGAAGAAAGCGTTGTTGGTGAAATAGTGGCATTCGATCCGGGCGATCGACAGGGCGCGCTGCGGTTCGGAGAAGCGGTCGACCACCAACGGGTTCGGGCGCAGGGTCGCGGTGCGGCCCTCCCAGGTCGACCAGGCCTTGGCGGCGTGCATCTGGGCGATCTGGTCGTTACCAGTCAGGCGCTTGTGGAAAGCGCTGAGCAGGTCGTCGCGCTCATCCAGAGGGATCGGCGCGATGTAGTCCTGCCAGTAATCCGGAAACAGGCGACTGGCGCCGGCCTGGTAAAACCACTCGATTTCCTGCGGACGGCAGAGAAAGATCCCACGCAAGATCAAGCCATGTACCCGCTCCGGATGGGTTTGGGCGTAGGCCAGGGCCAACGTCGAGCCCCAGGAGCCGCCGAACAGCACCCATTTTTCGATGCCCAAGTGCTTGCGGATGCGCTCCAGGTCCTCGACCAGATCCCAGGTGGTGTTGTTTTCCAGGCTGGCGTGGGGCGTGGACCGGCCGCAGCCGCGTTGGTCGAAGGTGACGATGCGGTACAGGTTCGGGTCGAAGTAGCGACGGCTCTGCGCATCGCAACCCGCCCCCGGGCCACCATGGATGAACACCACCGGCAGGCCTTCTGGCGAACCGCTCTCATCGACGTAAAGCGTGTGGGTGTCATCGACAGCCAGATCGTGCCGGGCATGGGGTTTGATCTGCGGGTACAAAGTCTGCATTGCGCGCTCCGTAAGGGGTCGAGTCATCCCTGGGGGGACTTCTATTTAGTCTGCCGTCCGGCATCATAAACCCGAATTACGTCAATGAGCATGCCCTGCGCGCAGTCAAAGCGTGTCAGCGAGATAAGCGAACAGCGTGCGATACATCTTATCGACCTCTGGCACACGTCCCCGGGCGCGCAGGCAACCGTGGACCAGCCCGTTGCCGACATGGAGCACCGCGTCCACGCCTGCGGCGTTCAGCCGCTCGCTATAAAGGATGCCGTCGTCACGCAAAGGATCCCATTGGGCTACGGTAATCAGCGCCGGTGGCAAGCCGCTCAGGTTCTCGGCGAGCAACGGTGCAGCGTACGGTGTGGATTGCAAGTTACCCAGGTACTGCGCCTCATAGCGCTCCACATCCTGGCTGCTCAGAAGCGGCGCATCGGTGCATTCATGACGCGACGGCAAATCCGCGGGGCCGCCGAGTGCCGGGTAGATCAACACCTGGGCCCGGGGCAACGGTTGTCCGGCATCGCGCAAAGCCAGGCACAACGCTGCGGCGAGATTGCCTCCGGCGCTGTCGCCGACCAACGTACGGCGACGGGGGTCGATGGCAAACGGGGTGTCCGCCAAGTGGTGCCACACCGCGAGACAATCTTCGAAAGCGGCCGGGAACGGATGCTCCGGCGCGAGTCGGTAATCCACCGCCACGACCAATGCGCCAAGGTCCAAGGCCAGCTCCATGCAGATGAAGTCATGGGAATCGAGGTCCCCCACCACCCAACCGCCACCGTGCAGGTATAGGATGCACGGCCAGCCGGCGAGCGGCGGTGCCGTGCGCGGGTGATAGGCGCGGATGGGCACGCCAGCCAGGTGCAGATCCTCGACCGCCAGTGTCGGCGGGCGCGGCGGGGTGAAGGCCCGGCACATATGGCTGTAGGCCTGACGCGAGCTCGCGAGGCTGTCGTCCGGGGCGGTGAAGCCCAGAGTTTTATCGATGAAGGCGGACATTGCCCGGGAAAGTGGGTAGGCCATCTTGGATTGCCATGCGTCGATAGAGGATGTGGCTCAGCCGCTTTTGTGGCGAGGGATTATCGCTGTCCTTGATACCGTGTCAGTTCTTGAGGCTGGCCTGCACCGCCGCAATTCCATCCTTGCCATCGAAGCTGGTCACGCCAGCGAGCCAACGCTGCAAATCCTCGGGATGCTCGCGCAGCCATTGCCGGGCGACGTCCTGGGGTGTCTTGCGCTCCATGATTGGCACCATCAACTGGCTTTCCTGGGCAGCGGTAAAGGTGAGGTTCTCCAGGAGCCGGTTCACATTCGGGCAACGTTGGGCGTAGTCCGGCGCGGTGACTGTGGAGACGGTCGCGGCCCCTTCGTTGGGGCCATAGACGTCTTCGCTGCCGGTCAGGTAGGCGATGTTCATGTTGATGTTCATCGGGTGGGGAGTCCAGCCAACGAACACCACGAATTCCTTGCGATTCACCGCCCGTTGTACCGCCGCCAGCATCCCGGCCTCGCCGGATTCGATCAATTTGAAATCCTTGAGGCCAAAGTGGTTGGTCTCGATCATGGTCTTGATGGTGGTGTTGGCGCCGCTGCCCGGCTCGATGCCGTAGATCTTGCCGCCGAGCTGGTCCTTGAAGCGGGCGATATCACCGAAGGTCTTGAGCCCCGCCGCGGCCACGTAGTCGGGCACGGCGAGCGTGGCCTGGGCATCGGCCAGGCTCGGCTTGTCCAATACCTTCACCTGGTTGGCCGCCAGGAACGGGGCGATGTTCTTGTCCATCGCCGGCTTCCAATAGCCCAGAAAGATATCGAGCCGCTTGTCGCGAATGCCGGCGAAGATGATCTGCTGCACGGCGCTGGTCTGCTTGCTTTCATAGCCCAGCCCCGTAAGCAACACGTCGGCCATGCCGCTGGTGGCGATCACATCGGTCCAGTTGACCACTCCCATGCGCACGGTCTGGCAGGACGCAGGCTCGGCGGCCATCGCGCCGCCGCTCAAGATGACAGTACCGCAGAGGATCGACAGACAGCGCTTGAACAGTCTTTTCATCGGGAAGATCTCGTGCGGCAGCGGATTATTGTAGGTCGGTGTCTTGCTGCACCGTACTCAAAACATTACGCAGCGCCGAGGGGCTGAAGATGAACTGTGGCGACGCGATTTTGCACGGTGGCGACAGTTCCCATTCCAAGGAGTCAGGACACATACACTTGTGGCGAGGGGATTTATCCCCGCTGGACTGCGCAGCAGTCCCAAAAATCTGGATCCAACCCATTGAGTCGGCATGGATCAGCTATTTTGGGGCCGCTTCGCAGTCCAGCGGGGATAAATCCCCTCGCCACAGAGGAATCGCGCAGATGTTATTTTTTGTAAGCCTGCTGCCCCCAAGCCAGGAAGCCTTCCAGCAACTCCCTGAGCACCACCTGGGTCGGCGCCGCCAGGTCCGGGCGATAGTTGAACGGCTCGAATTCTTCCATGTAGGTGCTCTGGCACAGTTCCAGTTGCACCGCGTGGATGTCCTGGGCCGGGTTGCCGTAGTGCCGGGTGATGTGGCCGCCCTTGAAACGCCCGTTGAGCACATGGGTGAACTGTTCGTGGCGGGCGCAGATAGCTTCGAGCTGGCTGGCCAGGGTCGGGTCGCAGCTGACGCCGTTGAACGTCCCCAGGTTGAAGTCCGGCAGCTTGCCATCGAACAGGTGCGCGATCACCGAACGGATCGAGTGGGCATCGAACAGCAAGGCATAGCCAAACTCAGCCTTGAGCCGCGCCAGCTCCTGCTGCAGCGCCTGGTGGTAGGGCATCCAGATTTGTTGCAGGTAAGTTGCCCGCTCTTCGGCCGATGGCTCAAACCCTTCACGAAACAACGGCACGCCATCGAACAGCGTCGCCGGGTATAAGCCGGTGGTGGCACCGACGTACATCGGCTTGTCATCGGAGGGTCGATTCAGGTCGACGACGAACCGCGAATATTCGCCAGCCAGGGTGCTGGCGCCCAGCTCATTGGCGAACTCATAGAGCCTTGGGATGTGCCAGTCAGTGTCCGGCAGGCTCCGGGCCTCGGGAATCAACCCTGCCTCTACCGCCGGGGTCAGGCGCAGGCCGGCGTGGGGCATGCTGATCAACAGCGGCACCCGCCCTTGCTTGAAATTCAGGACCTTCTCCACAACCGTTCTCCTAATCGATTTCCACGCCGTGACGCACGACGCGTTTTTCCAGATCGCCACCGAGCCAGTAGGCCAGGTCGGCGGGGCGATCGATGTGCCAGGCGACAAAATCCGCCACCTTGCCGGCTTCCAGCGAACCGTGGGTATGGCCCATGCCAAGGGCCTGTGCCGCATGGATTGTCGCCCCGGCCAGGGCTTCTTCCGGCGTCATGCGCAAACAGGTGCAGGCCATGTTCAACATCAAGCGCAACGACAACGCCGGCGAGGTGCCGGGGTTGAGGTCGCTGGCCACGGCGATTTTCACGCCGTGTTTGCGCAGGGCATCCATCGGCGGCAGCTGGGTTTCGCGCAGGAAATAAAACGCCCCCGGCAGCAACACCGCCACGGTGCCGGACTCAGCCATGGCCTTGGCGTCGTCTTCGGTCATGAACTCCAGGTGATCGGCCGACAGCGCCTGGTAGCGCGCCGCCAGGCTGGAGCCGTGCAGCGACGACAATTGCTCGGCATGCAACTTCACCGGCAGGCCCAGTTGTTGGGCGGTGATGAACACCCGCTCGACTTGCGCCGGGGAAAATGCCAGGTATTCGCAGAAGGCATCCACCGCATCCACCAACCCCTCGGCGGCCAACGCCGGCAGCATCTCGGTGCAGATGTGCTCGATGTAGTCGTCGGCGCGATCCTTGTATTCCGGCGGCAAGGCATGGGCCGCCAGGCACGTGCTGCGTACGCTGACCGGCAGTTCGGCGCCGAGGCGGCGAATGACCCGCAGGATCTTGCGCTCGCTGGGCAGATCCAGGCCATAGCCGGATTTGATTTCCACCGTGGTCACGCCATCACGCATCAGGCTTTTCAGGCGTTTGGCGGCGCTGGCGAACAACTCGTCTTCGCTGGCGGCGCGGGTGGCGCGCACAGTACTGGCGATGCCACCGCCGGCCGCGGCGATTTCGGCGTAGCTGACGCCTTGCAAGCGCTGTTCGAACTCACCGCTGCGGTTGCCGCCAAACACCGTGTGGGTGTGGCAGTCGATCAGCCCCGGCGTGACCCAGGCCCCCTTGAGGTCGTTGACCGACGGGTAGTCGCCCGTCGGCAGTTCGGCACGCGGGCCGATCCATTGAACGTGCTCGCCCTGGGTGACGATGGCGGCGTCTTCGATGATCGAGTAGACGCCCTGGGCCATGGTGGCGGCGTGGCAGTTTTGCCAGAGGGTTTTCATCCCGGTTTCCTCGTCGCATTCAAAATCGATTCGCGAGCAGGCTCGCGAAAAGGCCCTTACAGGCTCGGCAACAACTGCGCCGTGACCAGTTCGTTCAGGCACCGGCTCGCCAACAGTTCAGTGGCCGCATTGATGTCCGGCGCAAAGAACCGGTCCTTCTCATAGAACGGCACTTCTGCACGCAACAGATTCCGGGCTTGTTCCAGCTTGGCGGAGGTTTTCAAACCGCCACGCAAGTCCAATCCCTGGCACGCCGCGAGCCATTCCACCGCAAGAATTCCACGGGTGTTCTCGGCCATTTCCCACAGGCGCTTGCCGGCGGCCGGGGCCATGGAGACGTGGTCTTCCTGGTTGGCCGAGGTCGGCAGGCTGTCCACCGAATGAGGGTGGGACAGTGCTTTGTTTTCACTCGCCAAGGCAGCCGCGGTCACCTGGGCGATCATGAAACCGGAGTTCACCCCGCCATTGGCCACCAGGAACGGCGGCAGTTGCGACATGTGCTTGTCCATCATCAACGAAATGCGCCGCTCGCTCAGGGAGCCGATTTCGGCAATCGCCAGGGCCATGTTGTCGGCGGCCATCGCCACCGGTTCGGCGTGGAAGTTGCCACCAGAAATCACATCGCCCTCGGCGGCGAACACCAACGGGTTGTCCGACACCGCGTTGGCCTCGATCACCAGCACCTCGGCGGCCTGGCGGAACTGGGTCAGGCAGGCGCCCATTACTTGCGGCTGGCAGCGCAGGGAATACGGATCCTGGACCTTGTCGCAGTTCTGGTGCGAATCGGAGACTTCACTGCGCTCGCCCAGCAGATCGCGGTAGGCCGCGGCCGCATCGATCTGGCCTTTCTGGCCCCGGGCGGCATGGATGCGCGGATCGAATGGCGAGCGCGAACCGAGCACCGCTTCCACCGTGAGGCTGCCCAAGGCCAGGGCGCCAGCGAACAGATCTTCACCTTCGAACAAACCGCGCAATGCAAATGCTGTGGAAACTTGCGTGCCATTGAGCAGCGCCAGGCCCTCCTTGGCGGCCAAGGTCAGTGGCGCGAGGCCGGCGACTTTCAGCGCCTCGACGGCCGGCAGCCATTCGCCTTTGTAGCGGGCCTTGCCTTCGCCCAGCAGCACCAGGGACATGTGGGCCAGTGGCGCCAAGTCACCCGAAGCACCGACCGAACCCTTGAGTGGGATGTGCGGGTAGACCTCGGCATTGATCAGCGCAATCAGCGCATCGATCACCTGCCGACGGATGCCGGAAAAACCCCGGCTCAGGCTGTTGACCTTAAGCACCATGATCAACCGCACCAGCGCGTCGCTGATCGGCTCGCCCACGCCAGCGGCATGGGACAGCACCAGGGAGCGCTGCAGGTTTTCCAGGTCTTCGCTGGCGATGCGGGTCGAGGCCAGCAGGCCGAAACCGGTGTTGATGCCATAGGCAGTACGATTCTCGGCGAGGATCTGTTCCACGCAGGCAACGCTCGCTTCGATCTGCGCCGATGCACTGGCGTCGAGGCTCAGGGTCACCGGTTGCTGATAGATGTCACGCAATTGAGCCAGGCTCAATTGGCCGGGAATCAGGTTTAAGGCAGTCATGTATTGCTCCTTTTGAGAGTTTTGTTTTCACCCGCCAGTCGCTCCGGAATGTTCCGTTATCCGTCACCTTCGCTTTTTGGGCGATGCCTTGTGGGCTATGGGTGCCTTGGCACGCTGGCGCTTTTTTTGATCAGTTCAAATTCGGTAACACGGTGTGCAGCAGATTCGGGTCTTTGAGCAGCCCGGCGGCACTGGCGATGTCCGGCGCCAGCCAGCGGTCTTGGTCGTAGGCCGGGACGCGCTCGCGTAGCAGCTTCCAGGCGATGTCGGTGCCGGCGCCGAAGCGCTGGGTCTTGAGAAATTCAAAGGCCTGGGCCGCCAGCAGGTATTCGATGGCGAGGATCTGCGTGCAGTTTTCCAGGGCCCGGTGCAGCTTCAGGGCCGCGTTGGTGCCCATGCTCAAGTGATCTTCTTGCAGCCCCGAGGTGACGAAGTTGTCGAGCACCGCCGGTTGCGCCAGTTGCTTGTTCTCCGCGCACAGCGACGCGGCGACGTATTGCACGATCATCATCCCGGAATTCACGCCGGGGTTGGCCACCAGGAACGCCGGCAGGCCGCTGACGTGAGGGTTGATCAGGCGATCGAGGCGACGCTCGGCGATCGAGCCGATCTCTGCCATGGCGATCGCCAGCAAATCCGCCGCCAACGCCACCGACTGGCCGTGGGGATTGGCCTGGGACATGACCCGGAAGCTTTCCGGCGTCCCCAGTAGCAGCGGATTATCGGTGACCGCGTTGAGCTCGGTTTCGATCTGTTGCCGGGCATGCTCCAACTGATCGCGAGCGGCGCCGTGCACCTGGGGAATCGAACGGATGCTCAAGGCGTCCTGGGTGCGGATGCCCAGGCTCGAAGCGATGACTTCGCTGCCGTCGAGCAACGCGCGCAGATTCACGCCAACCTGCTGCATGCCCGGGTGCGGCTTGAGGGCCATGATCTCGGCATCGAACGCAGCAATCTGGCCGCGCTGGGCCTCGAAGCTCATGGCGCCGATCACGTCGGCCCATTGCACCAGCCGCGTCGCATCGGCCAGCGCCAGGCAACTGAGGCCGGTCATGCACGGCGTGCCGTTGACCAGGCACAAGCCGTCCTTGGCCCCCAGTTGCACCGGTTGCAAACCCTCTTCAGCCAAGGCTTGTTCGGCCGGGACGATTTGCCCGCGATAGCTGACCTGCCCGACACCCAGCAGCGCGATGCCGATGTGAGCCATGTGGGTCAGGTAGCCCACCGAACCCTGGGACGGCACTTGCGGCGTGATGCCGCGATTGAGCAGCGCCAGCAACGCCTCGACCACCCGGCGGTGAATGCCGGACTTGCCATGGCTGTAGTTGTGGATGGCGGCGCAGAGAATCGCCCGGGTCTGCTCGTCGGAAAGCGCCGGGCCGACGCCGCAGGCATGGCTGAGCAGGGTGTTGCGCGACAGCTGGCTGAGTTGTTCGTCCTTGAGCGAGACATTGCACAGGGCGCCCAGGCCGGTGTTGACGCCATAGGCGCGCTCGCCGCTTTCGACAATGCGCTGGACGATGGCCTGGGCATTGTCGATCCGCGCCCAAGTCTGGGCCGACAGCTCGAGCACAGCGCCGAAGCGGGCGACGGCGACCACGTCCTGCCAGCGCAACGGAGCGCCGGTGATGATGATTTTGTCAGCTTGGGACATCTCAAACCTCATACACATAAAGTTGCCAATGGCATTTGTGGCGAGGGGATTTATCCCCGCTGGGCTGCGAAGCAGGCCCAAAAACTGTCGCCTCGGTGCATCTGGCCAATTGCATTCAGCTGTCTTGGGGGCGCTACGCGCCCCAACGGGGATGAATCCCCTCGCCACAAGGATGTCCGACCTTTACACCACCGCAGCCCTGCGCTGCACAAACCGATCGACATACTCATCCGCCGGCGAATGCAGGATCTCCCGCGGCGTGCCGACCTGGATCAGCTTGCCGTCCTTGAGAATTGCAATGCGATTGCCAATGCGCACGGCCTCGTCGAGGTCGTGGGTGATGAAGACGATGGTCTTGTGCAGGGTCTTCTGCAGTTCCAGCAACTGGTCCTGCATTTCCGCGCGTATCAGCGGGTCGAGGGCGCTGAAGGCTTCGTCCATCAGGATGATGTCGGTGTCCGCCGCCAACGCCCGAGCCAGGCCGACGCGTTGGCGCATGCCACCGGAGAGTTGGTGCGGGTATTTGTTCTCGTAGCCCTTCAGGCCCACGGTGTTGATCCAGTGCAGCGCGCGCTCGGCGCACACCTGTTTGCTTTCGCCGCGCACTTTCAAGCCGTAGGCGACGTTGTCCAGCACGCTCTTGTGGGGCAACAGGCCGAAGCTCTGGAAGACCATGCTGATCTTGTGCCGGCGAAATTCGCGCAGGGCGTCCATGTCCAGTTGCAGGATGTCTTCGCCGTCCACCAGGATCGCACCACTGGTAGGATCGATCAGCCGGTTGAAGTGGCGCACCAGGGTGGATTTGCCGGAGCCGGACAGGCCCATGATCACGAAGATCTCACCGGTGCCGATGCTCAGCGACAGATCGTTCACACCGACCACGCAGCCTGTTTCGGCCAGCACTTGGTCCTTGGTCTTGTTCTGGCGGATCAGGTCCAGGGCTTCCTTGGAACGGTTGCCGAAAATCTTGAAGACGTTCTTGACTTCGATCTTGCTGACGGCTGCGTTGCTCATTTGCTCACCTCATGCCGAGGACGACCATAGGCCTGGGTAATGCGGTCGATGACCACGGCGAGAATCACGATGGCCAGGCCCGCTTCGAGGCCACGCCCGACGTTGAGGGTCTGGATGCCCACCAGCACGTCTTCACCCAAGCCACGGGCGCCGATCATCGAGGCGATGACCACCATCGACAGGGCCATCATGGTGGTCTGGTTGATCCCGGCCATGATGCTCGGCAGGGCCAAGGGCAGTTGCACGCCGAACAGTTGCTGCCAGCGGTTGGCGCCAAAGGCATTGATGGCTTCCATCACTTCGCCGTCCACCTGGCGGATGCCCAGGTCGGTCAGGCGGATCAAGGGTGGCGCGGCGTAGATCACCGTGGCGAAGATCGCCGGGACCTTGCCCAGGCCGAACAGCATCAACACCGGAATCAGATACACGAAGCTCGGCATCGTCTGCATGATGTCCAGCAGCGGCATCAGCACCGAACGCAGGCGATTGCTGCGCGCCGAGAGAATGCCCAGGGGAATGCCGATCATCACCGAGATCAGCGTCGCCACCAGCATCAAGGCGAGGGTCTGCATCAGTTTGTCCCACAGGCCCACCGCGCCCACCAGGAACAGCAAGCCGACGATCACTGCCGTGGCGACGACCTTGCGGGTGGCGTGCCAGGCAATGCCGCCGACGATGGCCAGCATCAACCACCACGGTGCCATGCGCAGCAGGCCTTCGAGGTTGACGATGGCCCACAGCAGCGTGTCGGAGATGTGCCGGAACACATCGCCATAGTTGGTCACCAGGGCGTCGACCCAACCGTTGACCCAGTCGGCGATGGAGAAGGTAAAGCTTTCGGGAAACATAAGAGACTCTCGATCAGGTGGATGCGGTGAACGTCCCGGCCAGCCCACGGGTTGGCCGGGAAATATTCGACCTACAGAGCCGCGTCGATTTTCTTGGCAGCGTCTTCACTGACCCAGGCGTGCCAGACTTCAGGATGTTCCTTCAGGAAGATCTTCGCCAGTTTCGGCGACTCGATCCGCTCTTTGGCCATGCGCCCGAGGTTCTGGTTCAGGATATCGATCGGCAGGTTGACCTTTTCCAGGACCGCCACCAATTCCGGGGCTTCGTCGTGGAAGGTCTTGGACAGGCCGACCTTGATGCTCACGCTTTTATCCACGCCAGGTTTTTCTTCGAGCTTGACCAGGTCCACCTGGCCCATCAGCGGCGTAGGCGACCAGTAGTAGAAAAGGATCGGCTCGCCACGCTTGTAGCTCGACAACACCGCCGCATCCAGGGCCGGGCCGGTGCCTGGACGGAAGTTCGTGTAGGTTTTTTCCAGGCCGTAGCTTTTCAGCATTTCGCTGTTGTCCAGCTCGCAGGTCCAGCCAGCCGGGCAGTTGTAGAACCGGCCCTTGGACGGTTCTTCCGGGTCCTTGAACACGGCGGCGTACTGGCCCAGGTCGGCGATGTTCTTCAGGCCAGGGGCCTTGGCTTCGAGCTTGCGCTTGGCATCGCCTTCAACCACGTAGCGCGGCACGTACCAGCCTTCGATGGCGCCCACCACCGGGGCACCGACGCCGACCACCTTGCCGGCCTTCTCGGCCTTGTTCCAGACTTCACTGCGACCGACCCACTCTTCGGCAAATACCTGGATGTCGTTGCTGCTCAGCGCGTTCTCCATGGTGATGGAGTTGCCGGGCAGGCTGTCGGTCTTGCAGTCGTAGCCTTTTTCCAGGACCACTTGCAGGACGTCGGTCAGCAGCATGCCGCTTTCCCAGTTCAGGCCGGCGAACTTCACCGGTTTGCCCGACTCGCACCAACCGGCCGCTTGCGTGGCGCCGGCGCTGGCCAGCAGGCCCAAGGACAGCAATGTGGTCAGCAGGGTCTTGTTCGACTTCATTATGTGACGCTCCTAATCAGTTGGATTGGCTTACGGCAGTCAAGAGGCATCCAGCCCTGTCAACGTCCCATCAGACCGCTTGGGTGCGGCCCGCCCTGCTCGGTTGTGCGTCAACCGCGTCCTGCTCGACCGGCAGGATCAATTGATCGGGTACTGCGCTGTGCCACTGCTTGGCGAGGACGTAGTACAGCGCCGCCGGGACCACCAGGCCGATGATCCACGAGATATCCACACCGCCCATGGCTCCCACCAGCGGACCGGTATAGAACTTGGTCGCAATGAACGGCAATTGAACCAGTACGCCGAAGACATAGACGCTGATGCCGAGGGCATTCCAGCGACCGTAGCGACCGTTCGGGTCGTTCAGTGCCGGCACGTCATAGCGCTCGCGGGTGATGCAGTAGTAGTCCACCAGGTTGATCGCGCTCCACGGCGTGAAGAACGCCAGCAGGAACAAGATGAAGGACTTGAACGCACCGAGGAACGAGTGCTGGCCGAGCAGCGCGATCAAGGTCGCGGCGCCAACGATGACCAGCACGAACACCAAGCGCTGCAAGCGCGTGACGTTCACATGCCCGCGGAAACCGCTGATGATGGTCGCGATGCACATGAAGCTGCCGTAGGAATTCAGCGTAGAGATGGTGACCTTGCCAAATGCGATGCTGAAGTACAGCAGCGCAGCGGTGGCGCCGGTACCGCCCAGGCCAACGATATAGGCCACTTCATGACCGGCGAACTGCCCGTTGGCCGAGGCGGCGGCAAACACGCCGAGGATCATCGCCACTTGCGCGCCGATGACGGAACCGGCACCTGCGGCAAAAAAGGTTTTCACCGAGGACGTCTTGCTCGGCAGGTAACGCGAATAGTCCGCCACGTAGGGGCCGAAGGCGATCTGCCAGGAGGCCGCGAGCGACACCGCCAGCAGGAAACTGCTCCAGGTGAAGTCGCGGATTTGCAGCAGTGCGCCAACGTCGGTCTGGCTGATCAACCGAGCGAACAGATAGACAAAGGCGATCACGCCAATGACGCTGGCGACACGGCCAATGAAGTGAATCACCCGATACCCGAGCACCGTGACCAGCACGATGACACTGGCGAAAATGAGGATGCCGACACTGTCGCTGACACCAAACAACTGGCCCAGCGCCTGCCCGGAAAGCACGGTTCCCGTTGCGGTGAAACCCAGGTACATCAGGCACACCAGCACGATCGGGATGGCCGCGCCATACACACCAAACTGCACCCGGCTGGAGATCATCTGCGGCAGGCCCAGCTTGGGCCCTTGCGCGGCATGCAAGGCCATGACGCCACCGCCGAGCACCTGGCCGATCAGCAAACCGATCAACGACCAGAACACATCACCGCCCAGCACCACCGCCAATGCGCCGGTGACGATTGCAGTGATCTGCAGGTTGGCCCCCATCCAGAGGGTGAACTGGCTCAACAATCGGCCGTGCCGCTCCCCTTCCGGGATGTAGTCGATCGAACGTTTCTCGATCAACGGCTTGCTGTTTTCGCGTGTGCTGGTGACAGCCATGGTTCAACCTCTGTGGATTGTTCGGTTCGGGCGATGCTTTTTTGGGTTTTGCGTTACTTGCCGGTGATCATCGGCAGGTTCAGCCCCTGTTCCTTCGCGCAATCGATGGCGATCTGGTAACCGGCATCGGCATGGCGCATCACGCCTGTACCCGGGTCGTTGTGCAGGACGCGGGCAATGCGCTCGGCCGCTTCGTCGGTACCGTCGCAGACGATCACCATGCCCGAGTGCTGGGAGAAGCCCATGCCGACGCCACCCCCGTGGTGCAGCGAAACCCAGGTCGCACCGCTGGCGGTGTTGAGCAAGGCATTGAGCAGCGGCCAGTCGGAAACGGCGTCGGAGCCGTCCTGCATGGATTCGGTTTCACGGTTGGGGCTGGCGACGGAGCCAGAGTCGAGGTGGTCGCGACCGATGACGATCGGCGCCGACAATTCACCGCTGCGCACCATCTCGTTGAACGCCAGGCCCAACTTGGCGCGCTGGCCCAGGCCAACCCAGCAGATACGCGCCGGCAAGCCCTGGAAGCTGATGCGCTCGCGGGCCATGTCCAACCAGTTGTGCAGGTGGGCGTCGTCGGGGATCAGTTCCTTGACCTTGGCGTCGGTCTTGTAGATGTCTTGCGGGTCGCCGGACAGCGCCGCCCAACGGAACGGGCCGATGCCACGGCAGAACAGCGGACGGATATACGCCGGCACGAACCCCGGAAAATCGAAGGCATTCTCGACGCCTTCTTCCTGGGCCATCTGGCGGATGTTGTTGCCGTAGTCGAAAGTCGGCACGCCCATCTTCTGGAAGGCCAGCATGGCCTTGACGTGGACGGCCATCGATTGCTTGGCCGCCTTTACCACGGCGGCGGGCTCGGTCTTGGCGCGGGCACGGTATTCGTCCCAGGTCCAGCCGGCCGGCAGGTAGCCGTTGAGGGGATCGTGGGCGCTGGTCTGGTCGGTGACCATGTCCGGACGCACACCACGACGGACCATTTCCGGCAGGATTTCAGCCGCGTTCCCACACAGTGCGATGGAAATCGCCTTGCCTTCGGCGGTGTATTTCTCGATGCGGGCCAGGGCGTCGTCGAGGTCTTTGGCTTGCTCATCGACATAGCGGGTTTTCAGGCGGAAATCGATGCTCACCTGCTGGCACTCGATGTTCAGCGAGCATGCGCCGGCCAACGTCGCAGCCAGCGGTTGCGCACCGCCCATGCCGCCCAGGCCGGCGGTCAGCACCCAACGGCCCTTGAGGTTTGAGTCGTAATGCTGGCGACCGGCCTCGACGAAGGTTTCATAAGTGCCTTGCACGATGCCCTGGCTGCCGATGTAGATCCAGCTGCCGGCGGTCATCTGGCCGTACATGGCCAGGCCCTTGGCATCGAGTTCGTTGAAGTGTTCCCAACTGGCCCAATGCGGTACCAGGTTGGAGTTGGCAATCAGTACGCGAGGGGCGTTGCTGTGGGTCTTGAACACGCCCACTGGCTTGCCGGATTGCACCAGCAGGGTTTCGTCATCATTCAGATTGGTCAGGCTTTCGACGATCTTGTCGTAGCACTCCCAATTGCGCGCCGCGCGGCCGATGCCACCGTATACCACCAGCTCCTTGGGGTTCTCGGCCACTTCCGGGTCGAGGTTGTTCATCAGCATGCGCAACGGCGCTTCGGTCAGCCAGCTCTTGGCGGTCAGCGTGTTGCCGCGAGGGGCGCGGATTTCAACGTCACGGTATTTTTCAGGTTTGCGGGTAGCGTCGGTCACAGCAAAAACTCCTCAGCGATCAATCCAGACCAGCCCGGGCAGTGGGCAGCGATTAGCGAACGTTGCGTTGAATACAGGCGACTCATACGCATACGTCTTTACTTGTATGTACAAGCATATGCAATCAAGCGGCCAACTTGTTGGCGGCGGTCTTCAGGAACGGCTGGTGAATTGACTGAAAGCCTTGTGATTCAAGGGCTGCTAGGCTGCATGAAATTTTTAAGGGGGGGTTTCGAGTGGCAAATCAGAAGGGCACAGAAGCGTGGTATTGCGCCACGCTGGGGCGTTCAGTAACAAGTTGGTGCGCGAACAGGAAACAATGAGCGCGTTTTTTGTGGCGGGGAGTTTGCTCCCTCGCCACAAAAGCTCTGTCACAGGATTTCTTAACAGGCGGTCAGTTCAATCACACAGCATTGACCGTGGGTCGAGACATCCACCAGCGCGGTGTTACCGCTTAGTTGCAAACAGTCGTAGAGGCCCAAGTCCACGGCGGACTCACCGATCTTTATAGCCAGTCCCGGAGCCGCACTGAACACCAACACCGTCCCCGCCTCGCTGAAAAATCGCTGTTGGCCTCCCAGCCACTGCAATCGCGCGCGGTAACGCTGTGGCGCGTAGATCAGGTTGAAGTCACGAATCGGCCCGCCCAGCAGCGTGCAATGCACATGGCTTTCGCCACTGAACGCGAAAGGGTCCAGCGGATGCAGAGGTCGCGTGGCATGGCCATCGACATTCAGCATCATGCCGTCCCCCTGCAAGACCGTGATGATCCGCTCGTAGCCAGCGAAGGTGGAAAAACCACCCGACTCACCAATATCGGCGATCGACAGGCGCCAGCCAAAACCTTCCAGGCCGGCGCCGGCATCGCGGGTGATTTCCTCGGTACTGCCGCCACCGTTCTTCCAAGGCATGCGCGGGTAATCCGCAGCGCGTAAAACCTTCAATTGGCTCATTTATGGAAACGCCCTTCCAGACTGTGACGGGAGCCCGGATGGATCAGGCGTGCAGCGGTCACCGGTTGGCGCCCGGACCAGGTACGGCGGCGGATCAACAGGCACGGCTCGCCTTTTTCGATCTGCAGCAGCTTGCATTCGCTCGGCTCGGCCAGGATCGCCTCGACCACATGTTCGCCTTCGGTCAGCGGCGCCACCTGGTTCAGGTAGGCATAAGGCGTTTGCTGGGTGAAGTCCTGCTTGAGGTAATCAGGCGCCACCAGCGCATTGACGAAACGGTCCTCGATTTGCACGGGAATGTCATTCTCGAAATGCACGATCAACGAGTGGAACACCTTCTGGCCTTCGCGCATGTCCAGGGCCAGGGCCCGCTCCGAGCCGGCGGCCTCTTCTTCCAGGGTGATGACCTTGCAGGTATGCCGATGGCCGCGGGAGGCGATTTCGTCGGCAATGTTGTGCACTTCGAACAATGCGGACTGGCTCTTGGGCTCGGCCACGAACGTGCCGACACCTTGCATGCGCACCAACAGGCCGTCGGCGGTCATTTCCCGCAGCGCACGGTTGATGGTCATGCGACTGAAACCCAGCTGGCTGACCAGCTCGCTTTCCGACGGCACGCGGTAATGCGGCGGCCAGTTCCCACTGTCGATCTGCTGGGTAATCATTTGTTTGACGCGGGCGTACAAGGGCGCCGGACTGTCACCCATGTTTGCGGCCAGCGGCGGTTTGGCAGGCGGAGTCGGCACGACGGTTCCCTGTTCTGCGAATAAGGTTGCTAGCTTGCCGGAGTTTACCGGCCAGGCAAACGTCTGTATATGTATATACAAATTACACGCAACGAGGTTCAACCGATGTCCGCCTTCTTTGCCGAGCGTGCGCTGCTGCCTAATGGATGGGCCAACGATGTGCGTCTTGAGGTCGACGCCGAGGGCGTCCTGACCGATGTCCAGGCCGATTCCCACGCAGACGGCGCCGAACGGCTCGGTGGGCCGCTGTTGCCGGGCATGCCGAACCTGCATTCCCATGCGTTCCAGCGGGCCATGGCCGGGCTGGCGGAAGTGGCGGGCAATCCCAACGACAGTTTCTGGACCTGGCGCGACCTGATGTATCGTCTGGTCGGAAAAATCAGCCCCGACCAATTGGGCGTCATCGCCCGGCAGCTGTACATCGAGATGCTCAAGGCCGGCTACACGTCAGTGGCCGAATTCCATTACGTGCACCATGACATCGACGGCGTGCCCTACGCCAACCCAGCGGAACTGGCCCTGCGAATCAGCCAGGCCGCCAGCGACGCCGGCATCGGCCTGACGCTGCTGCCGGTGCTCTACAGTCACTCCGGTTTTGGCGGCCAGGCACCCAATGACGGGCAGCGCCGCTTCATCAACAGCACCGAAAACTACTTGAAGCTGCAGTCACGCTTGCAGCCGATCCTGGCCGGGCAACCGTCCCAGGCGCTGGGTTTGTGCTTCCACTCGCTGCGCGCCGTGACCCCCGGGCAGATTCACGACGTGCTGGCCGCCAGCGACCGTGATTGCCCGGTACACATCCACATCGCCGAACAGCAGAAGGAAGTGGACGACTGCCTGAGCTGGAGCGGTGCCCGTCCGCTGCAATGGCTGTATGAAAATGCCGAAGTCGACCAGCGCTGGTGCCTCGTCCATGCGACCCACGCCAACCCACAAGAGGTCAGCCTCATGGCCAAGAGCAGGGCGATTGCCGGTTTGTGCCTGACCACCGAGGCGAACCTGGGCGACGGGATATTTCCGGCCGTGGATTTCCTCGCCCAGGGCGGGCGGATGGGCATCGGCTCCGACAGCCATGTGTCGTTGAGCGTGGTCGAAGAGTTGCGCTGGTTGGAATACGGCCAGCGCCTGCGGGACCAGCGCCGCAATCGGTTGTACCGAACGGATCAGCCAATGGTTGGACGCACCTTGTTTGACGCAGCGTTGCAAGGCGGTGCCCAGGCACTGGGACAACCTATCGGCACATTCGAGGTGGGCAAGCGTGCCGACTGGCTGGTGCTCGATGGCAATGATCCGTACCTCGCCACGGCCAGCGGTGACGGCATCCTCAATCGCTGGCTGTTTGCTGGCGGCGATCGCCAGGTGCGCGATGTGATGGTCGGCGGCAAGTGGGTGGTGCGCAATGGACGCCATGGCGGCGAAGAGGAAAGCGCCCGGGCGTTTACCCGGGTGCTGCGCGAACTCTTGGACTGACTCGATAAAAAATGGTTTTCTCGGCTATCAGTCAGTCCGAGGTCTTGGCCATCTGCCGGTCCGACGCGCGCCAGACCAACCGCGTGGTGTCATAACCCTGCTGGCGTGCCTTGCTCAGCAGCTCTTCGCGCACATCGACCTTGACCGTTGGCGTGCGCGACAGCAGCCATAGGTAGCGACGGCTCGGATCGCCAACGATGGCGGTCTTGTAGTCATCGCTGACATACAAGACCCAATATTCGCCCTTGGCCACACCCGGCAGGATCCTCGAAAACCAGGTGTCGAACTCGACCCAGAGTTTGTCGGTCTTGCCCGGTACCTGCGGGTAAGCCGTCCCCCTGGCTTCTTCCCACTTCCAATCCGAAGTCAGGCAACGGTTGAACACGTCCACGTTGCCGTCGGGCTTGAGGGTGTAATGGGCTTCGGATTGCGCACAGTTGCGCTGGAAATACATCGGCAGGCGGGCCAGCTCGTACCAGGTCCCTTGGTAACGCTTGAGATTGACACTGCTGACGGTCTTGGGCGCCAACGGGTCTACGCCAGAAGTGGCACAGCCGGCCAATACCAGGCCAGCCAAAAGCACAAACACTAACCGCATCATTATTTTTTTCTCCCGTGGGCGCTTGGCCCCGGTTTACTTCAGGTTACTTCAGGCCTTGGCCGGAAAACATCAACACTTTGTCACCGGCGTACTGCACGCTGATAAAGCTTTTCTGGTCGCCCCAGGTGCAGCTGGACATGCCAAGCGCGCCCGAACAGTCAGTCGGTTTCCCCAGTAACGTCTCGACTTCGGCCTTGGGCATCCCGGCCGACAGCTTCGAATAGTTTTCCTGGTTGACCTTGCTGCATGCGGTCAACACGACGCACATAAACAGCAGGGCGATAGATCGCAGCGACATGGTGTAACTCCTGGAACGGAAGGGAGGTGGCAGGGTGCCAACCTGATCCTTAGAAGAGAAAACCCCTGTCTGGTTCCCTGAGGCCCCCAGTATTTATTGGCGATGCAGAGGTGTTTCACGGATGAATCAATCGGTTTGTGACGCCGTCGTGCCTTTCGTCGGGATAGGCGCCCTGGCTCCTGATGCGCCGGGCTTCTGCGCCGATAAAAAGTAACAGCGCAAAATCCTGCGTTATGGCAAATTGACTCCCCTTTTTGACCCGTCCCTTCGCGGTAGCGTTCTTAATGACCAGAAACATGAAATTCAGCCACAAAATCTTGTTGGCTGCCGCCCTTGTGGTGGCCGTCGCATTCGCCTGTTTCATCCTGTTCAACGATTACCGCCAGCGACAAAGTCTCAATACCAGCACCGAGACGTCCATGCAGGAGCTTGGCAGCCTGACCAGCCGCAATATCCAGACGTGGGTAGAAGGCCGGATACAGTTGCTGCAATCACTGGCCCAACAAATCGCCATCGACGGCAGCAGTGCCGACAGCCTGAAACGCGCCGTAGGACTGCCCGCCTACACCGGCAATTTCCAGCTCAGCTATTTCGGCGGCACCGACGGCTTGATGTTTTCGATACCAGCCGGCAATCGCGCCGCCGACTACGACCCACGCGCCCGTGGCTGGTACAAGGCGGCCAATAGCGCCCAGCAAACCATCGTCACCGAACCCTACATCGCGGCTTCGTCGGGCAAGTTGGTCATTACCGTTGCGACACCGGTACAGCGCCAGAACCAGATGATCGGCGTGGCGGGTGC
This sequence comes from Pseudomonas frederiksbergensis, assembly GCF_000802155.2. Taxonomy (GTDB): domain Bacteria; phylum Pseudomonadota; class Gammaproteobacteria; order Pseudomonadales; family Pseudomonadaceae; genus Aquipseudomonas; species Aquipseudomonas frederiksbergensis_A. The sequence continues at coordinate 172,175 of NZ_JQGJ02000011.1, read as the reverse complement.
GGACATCGACCTGTCGAGCGTCAGCGCGATCATCAACTCGCTGAACTTTGGTGGCCATGGCCATGCGTTCATTGTCAGCGCCGACGGCAAGATCCTGGTCCACCCTGACAGCAAGCGCGTGCTCAAGACCCTCGCCGAGGCCTATCCCAACGGCGCGCCTCAAATCAGTCCGGGCGTTAAAGAAGTCGAGCTCGACGGTAAGACCCAGTTCATCTCTTTCACCCAGGTCAACGGCGTCCCCGGTGCCAGCTGGTACGTGGCGCTGGTGCTTGATAAAGACACCGCCCTGGCAATGCTCAGCGAATTCCGCACCTCGGCGTTGATTGCCATGGTCATCGCCGTGGTCTTCATCATCGCCCTGCTGGGCATGCTCATCCGCGTATTGATGCAACCGCTGCTGGCCATGGGCCGCGCCATGCACGATATCGCCGAAGGCGAAGGCGACCTGACCCGCCGCCTGACCATCCATGGCCATGATGAATTCGGCGCGCTGGGCACCTCGTTCAACCGCTTCGTCGAGCGTATCCACACCTCGATCCGAGAGGTGGCTTCTGCAACCGGCCAGGTCAATGAAGTCGCCCTGCGTGTGGTCAGTGCATCCAACTCGTCAATGTTCAACTCGGACCAGCAGGCGTCGCGCACCAGCAGCGTGGCCGCGGCCATCAACCAGCTCGGCGCCGCCGCCCAGGAAATCGCCCAGAACGCCGCCCTCGCCTCGCAACATTCCAGCGAGGCCCGCAACCTGGCCGAAGACGGTCAGCAAGTTGTGGATAAAACCATCACGGCGATGCAACAGCTGTCGGCCAAGATCAGCGATTCGTGCGGCAACATCGAAACCCTGAACAGCAACACGGTGAACATCGGCCAGATTCTCGAAGTGATCACCAGCATCTCCCAGCAGACCAACCTGCTCGCCCTCAACGCCGCCATCGAAGCGGCCCGGGCCGGTGAAGCCGGTCGCGGCTTCGCGGTGGTGGCCGACGAAGTGCGCAACCTGGCCCACCGCACCCAGGATTCGGCGCAGCAAGTGCAGAAGATGATCGAGGAGCTGCAAGTCGGTGCGCGGGAAGCGGTACTGACCATGACCGACAGCCAGCGCCAGAGTGAAAGCAGCGTCGGCATCGCCAACCAGGCCGGCGAACGCCTGGGCAGCGTGACCCAGCGCATCGGCGAAATCGACGGCATGAACCAGTCCGTTGCCACCGCCACCGAAGAACAGACCGCCGTGGTGGAGTCGATCAATGTCGACATCAACGAGATCAACACGCTGAACCAGGAAGGCGTGGAAAACCTGCAAGCCACCTTGCGTGCCTGTTCCGACCTTGAACAGCAGGCGGCGCGGTTGAAGCAGTTGGTGGGGAGTTTCCGGATCTAGCGCTTTGCGGGCCCTCAGCGGAAATCAGACCGACACCCTGACGAAAGACTGAATCAAGACTAAATTCAGTCCGTTCAACTCTTCCGAGGCCCCGCACCATGAAACTCTCATCACAAATCAAACCCATCAGCTATTTGAAGAGCCATACCGCCGAAATCGTCAAGAGCATCACAGAGAGCAGAGAGCAGAGAGCAGAGAGCCGTTGATCATCACCCAAAACGGTGAAGCCAAGCTCGTGGTCATGGATGTAAAAAGTTTCGAAGAACAAGAAGACACTATGGCCCTGTTGAAGCTGCTGGCGATGGGCAACCAGGAAATTGAAGAGGGTAAATTCAGGGAAATCGAGGATATCTTCAGCGAACTGGACAATCAGGGATGAACCGAATCATTTATGAGGTGCGGGGCCAAACGATCTATATCCATATCATCGCCGATAGCCGCAAGAGCTTGCCCGCCCTGCTGATGAAGCGATTGCTTCGAAGCAGCCCCTAAACAACTGACTAAAACCTCGACCCAGGCCTCTTCAAAAACTCCACTTCCTCAGCCGTGGACTCGCGCCCCAACACCGCATTGCGATGGGGAAAGCGTCCAAACCGGGTAATGATCTTCTGATGCCGCTCGGCATAATCCAGATTGTCTTCAAACACCGCCCGCTGCGCCTCGGGTTGCTCTCGAACCAGTTCGATGAACCGCGATACGGCTTCGTTCTGCACCGCGAGGTTTTCGCAGTGTTCGAGGACGAGGTAGATGAATACCCGCTGGATCGGTTTGAGTTGCTGGTCGAAACCCGCCGCCAAACCCTGGGCCACCAGCGCTTGGGCTCGCAGGTCGCCGGAAAAGCTCTTGGGCGTGTTGCGAAAGATCATCCGCGGGAGTTGATCCAGCAGCAGCACCAGGGCCAGCCAACCTTCCGGGCGTTGCGCCCAGTCGGTCAATCCGCCGGCCAGTGCTTGCTCGACCAGGTCGCCGAAGCGCTCTCGCGCCTGGCGATCATGGCCTTTGCCGAACCACAGCTTGCCCTTGTCAGCCGCGATCTCATCTGGTTTTTCGGCTGTGCCAAACCACCAATCGAGCAACGGCTGCCAGGGCTCGGCCATGGTTTACTCCTTGTGGTAAGCCGTGGCGCGGGCCACTTCTTCCTTCGAACCGAGGAACACGGCCACGCGCTGGTGCAGGCCTTCAGGCTTGATGTCGAGGATGCGCTGGTGGCCGTCGGTGGAAGCGCCACCGGCCTGCTCCACCAGGAACGACATCGGGTTGGCTTCGTACATCAGGCGCAGCTTGCCCGGCTTGGAGGGCTCGCGGCTGTCGCGCGGGTACATGAACAAGCCACCACGGGTCAGGATGCGGTGTACATCGGCAACCATCGCGGCGACCCAGCGCATGTTGTAGTTCTTTTTCAACGGGCCTTCTTCGCCGGCGAGCAACTCGCTGACGTAGCGTTGTACCGGGGCTTCCCAGTGACGCTGGTTGGACATGTTGATGGCGAATTCCTGGGTGGTTTCAGGAATGGTGATGTCTTCGTGGGTGAGTACGAAGCTGCCCATTTCGCGGTCCAGGGTGAAGCCCTTGACGCCGTCGCCCAGGGTCAGCACCAGCATGGTCTGAGGGCCGTAGATGGCATAGCCGGCGGCGACCTGCTCGGTGCCTGGCTGCAAGAAGGCCTTTTCATTCAGGGCTTCGTTCTGGCTCAGGTACTCGTTCGGGCAACGCAATACCGAGAAGATCGTGCCGACCGGCGCGTTGATGTCGATGTTCGACGAACCGTCCAGCGGGTCGAATACCAGCAGGTAGGCGCCTTTCGGGTATTTGCCCGGGATCTGGTAGGCATTGTCCATCTCCTCGGACGCCATGCCGGCCAGGTGACCGCCCCATTCGTTGGCCTCCAGCAGGATTTCGTTGGAGAGCACGTCGAGCTTCTTCTGCACTTCGCCCTGCACGTTTTCGGTGCCCATGCTGCCCAGGACACCGCCCAGCGCGCCCTTGGACACGGCGTGGCTGATTTCCTTGCATGCACGCGCCACCACTTCGATCAAAAAGCGCAGATCGGCAGGGGTATTGTTGCTGCGGGTCTGCTCAATCAAATAGCGACTCAAGGTAACGCGGGACATGGACGGCTCCGAAGAATAGGGGGCGGAAAACCCGCGCAGTTTAGCGCGAGTCGTGACTTAATTCCTCCTATGAGACGGGATATGGAGGATTGAGTTCACGGGGTGTCGGTTCGCTTGGGTATTTTGATGGAAGGAAAACCGCTTTCGCGAGCATGCCGGCTCCCACATGAGGAAAGCGGACTCCTGTGGAAGCCGGCTTGCTCGCGAAACGGGCGACTCGGTTTGTCGGTTGTCTCGACTCAGGATTTGACTGGCGGCTTGCGCAGCAGACTGAAGGCCATCGCCGCGAGGAACACCACGCTGAGCAGCAGCACCGCCCACAAGCCGATCTTTTTCCAGTCGGTATCCGCAGTCGCGGGTGTGGCTTCAACCACAGGCGTCGAAGTGGCCGTTCCGTTGACCGTCGCGGCGCCCAGCGTCGCCAGGCGCGACGGCTTGTAGTCTGGAATCAGCGTGGTCAACGGCAGGCTGGCCGCCTTTACCGTCGCGCTGCCCAGCGCCAGCGTATAAGGCCCTTCGCCACGAGCCAGGAACACCACCTGGGTCGCACGCACGGCAAACCGCAGTGCAGGGGCTTCGGTGCCGAGGCCGCCGCCGCGCTCATCCACCGTCAGCTTCAACTGTTGAACGGTCTGGCCGGACAGCTGCAGTTGGTTTTGCAGCACGTCCTGGCCGTTCTGCGTCAGGCGATAAAGCAAACCACCGCCCATTGGTTGCCAGGGATGGCTGCTTTCACGGCGACCGGCCAGGGTCACCGGCGCCAGGCTGTTGGCCTCGCTGAGATCCACCTGCACCTGTTCGACGTCCAACCCCATCGGCAACTGCCAGGTGTATTCGCCGGCCTTCGTCGTGCTGCCGGCGAGCGGTTGCGACCAGATCAACGGCAACGGCAGGCTTTCGCGGCTGGCGCTTTGCAGTTGGGCCGAGGTCAGCACCGGCGCCGAGGACGGCGAATCCCACAGCAACCGCAAGTACCGCGCCGATTGGCCGGGCAAGCTCACCTCGTGCTGCTCGACCCGCTCGTCGGCAAACGTCAGCCGTGCGACCTGGCCTTCACCCCAGGCCTGCCAGTGTTGCAAGTCGTCGCTGGCTTCGATGCTGAAACGCTGGAAGCCGTCGCGTTCGCTGGTCCAGTCGAGGATCAGTTGCTGCAGCGGGGCCTTGATTGCGCTGGCGTCGAGCAGCCAGCCGCGCAGTTCTTCTTCCCCCGCTTCGAGTCGGCTGGACGGTTGTACTTCAACCAGCGTGCCGTTGGCGTTCGATTGGACCCGCACGCTGGGCGCGCGCTCACTGTCATCGGCCGCGTTGTACAGCGGGAACCACTTCACATCGGTGAGGGTGCGATTTTCTCGACTCCGGGCCGACTCACGAACCAACGCGTAGGCCTGGGCCTGCCCGGCGGCGTTGAAGACCCGCAGATCACTGAGGTCGGTTTGTCGCGCCCGCAACTGGACATCCAAGGGCAACGGCAAGCGATACCACGGCCCCTCGCCGCTCAAGGCCAACGGCACCTGATGGGCGAAATCCTGCGGTTGCTCCTGCGCCGTCGCCGACAAGGCTGCCCACAGCCCGACCACGCCCAGCCCGATTCGACTCAACTTGCGACTCAAGACGACACTCCCTCACTGACAGGCATCGGCGGCTCGGCATCCGGGGCCGACTCCGGGCGCTTGGGCGGCAGCGGCGCAAAATAGCCGACCACCAGCAGCAACACCCCCACGCCGATAAACGACACGATCCGCGCCAGACCGCCACGGTTACTCAATTCAACGAAGAACAGCTTGGCCACGACGACAGCGATCAACGCCGCGCCGATCAGCCACACCTCTCGGCGATGGCGCAAGTGCCCGCCGATCATCAGGCCCAAGGCAATCAAGGTCCAGACGATGGACAAGCCGGCCTGTACGAACATGGACTCAAGCAACGCGTCCAGCTCGTACGGGACATCCATCCACTGGTGGGCCGTGCGCATCACCAGGGCGGTGAAGAACGCGAACAGCGACACACCGGCGATCAACTGGGCAATGTGACCGATACGACTCCAACGGGTCGTCGTTTGCTCCACGGCGTTGCGGGCCCACACATAGATACCGAACAAGGCGAACAACAGGCCCAGCTCCAGAGGATTGAGCAGCGGCACATAAGGCAGTGGCTCCGAGTTGCCGTCGCTGAAAGTGTTGGTCAGCCAGAACCAGCCGAGCATCAACAACGCCATGGGCGCCGCCGCGTAGACGCGGTATTCCCGTGGTTGTGCAGATACCGGCCACGGCAAGGTGCGCGGCGAGGACACCAGCACCAGGTAAAGGCCCGGCAGGATCGCCCAGGCCAGCCAGCGCCAGGCGTTGTACTGCTCGGACAACTGCAGCAGGCCGTAACGCAACTCCAGCATCAACACCGCCATCAGCAACCAGCAACCGAGTACATGAGCTGTGCTGCGCACCTGGGCCGGCAGCGCCGACGCCAGCCGCTTCAAGGAAACGAAATGCACAGCGAACACCGCCAGCCAGGCCAACCAGCCGAAATCCGCCGCCGGATGATAACGGCTGTGCCCGGTCGCCAACAGCACACAGCCCGCCGCAGGAATCAGCAAGGTGCACAACAGCCCCAACGCCGGCCATTTCAACCGCAGCGACAAGACGCTCCATACCGCCACGCTGGTCGCCGCCACGATCAACAGTAAGCTGCCTTGCAGGTTGGCCGGGGCAAAGCGCAGCACTTCGCTGACCCACGCCAGTGCCCACCAGCCGGCACCCCAGACCAGCAACAACTCGGACAGGCGCTGCAAGCTCAAGACGTCCAGCTCCTGCGTCGAGTGCGCACGTTGCAGTCGCCACGCGCCCACCAGCGCCGCCAGCCCCAGTACCAGTGGCGTCCAGAAGCCGCTATGGGCCAACGGACGGAGATCCTCGGCATTGAGCGGGCCCAGCAGTGCTGGCCCTGCCGTGAGGAACGCCGCACCGCCAAGCAACTGCAACAGCAGGCCGAAGACAAAGCTCACACGTTGCTTCAGGTACAGGCTCAACCAGATGATCAACAGGCCGCTGGCCGCCCATACGCCGCTCGCCGTTTGCCACGGCAGGACGAACAGCACCGCGAGATTGATCAGCACCAGCCCCGCCAGCAGTACCACGGACAAGCCGCGCAACAAGCGGACATCGTTGCGCACCATGTCGTCGCGAGCCGCCAGTAGCATGCCGCCGATCAGTGCCAGGCCGATCAGCGAAGCACTGAGCAAACCGCTCCAGCCAGCACTGAACACGGCCGTCGAATCCCCGTCCGCGCCTTGCAGGCGCATCAGGAACAACGCACCACCCAACAGTTGCACGGCGAACGCGGTAAACAGGAAGGTCCTTGATTGCAGGCGCAGGCCGACAAACAGCGTCGCCAGGCCGGCAAAGGCCCAGGCAATGGCGGTGCCGTGGGTAAAGAAGAACAGCGGCGCCAGCAAGTACAGGAAGCCCAGCCCCAATACCGCCAGCACAGGCTGAGCCTGACGCTCCCAGCTCGCGACATGCCCGGGCTCGGCCTTGTGCAATTGGTAGAAGCTGAACAGCAAGGCACAACCGAGCATCAACGCACCCAGCCACGATCCCTCCAGCAGGCTGCCTTCACCTGGATGCAATTCACTGACGAAGGCCAGCGCCGATCCCAGTTGCAGCAACAGGGCAAAGATGCGCGCGAAGGGTCGCTGCTGGCGCAGGCCCAGCCAGAAGATGCCGGCGCCCTCCACCGCCCACGCTGCGGCAGTCCAACGGGCATCGAGGCCAAGCGGAATCGCCAGGCTGCCGAAAATCACGCCCAAGGCGAGGCAGGTTTCAGCCAACAATACAGCGCGACCGCCCATCAAAACGCGGGCCAGCCCCATGTAGATCATGCCCAGGGCCAGGGCACTGAACGCCGCTGCGAACTCCAGATGCTGCACCAATGCGAACTGCAAGCCGAAGCCTACCAAGGGCGGGCCGAACAGCATGCTGCCGTCGACGTAGTCGCCCTTGCGTGCCGACCAGCGCAACATCGCGTCCCGGCTGTCATCTTCGGGCGCATCGCTCATTTCCAGCAGCTTGCGCCGGGTGAACAGCAAGCCGATCACCAGGTACAACAGGAAAAACACGATGAGGAACGGTTCGGTGCTCCACAGCAGTTCCGGCGTGTAGGAACGCAGGCCCCAGGCGAAACCGATACCGAAGGTGCCGACAAAGCCGATCAGGTTAAGCAGGCGCCAGGCCTTGAACCAGGCAATCGCGAGGATGCCGGCATTGAGCAGGATGAAATAGCTGAACAGCGCGACGTGGTTGCCACTGCCGGTGGAGGTCAGGATCGGCGCGGCAAACCCGCCCAGCGCCGCAGCCGCCGCCAGGCCCATGGCGTTCTGGGTAACCGCCAGGATCGCCGAGAACACCGTGACCGCCACCAGCAGGCCCAGCGCAGCCTTCGCATCGAGCAGCGGATGCAAGCGCATGGCGGCGAACACCGTCAGGTACAGCACGGCTATCCCGGTCCCCTGCAGCATCAGCGCATAGTTGCTGTTGCGGTGGCGCAACCACCACCCCAGGCCCAACAGGCCCAACGCGCTGGCCGCGACGCCGGCATAACGCAATTCGATCGGCACTACCATGCCTTCGGTGGCGTAGCGCAGCAGGAACGCCAGGCCGAGGAACAACAGCACCACGCCGACCCGCAGCACGGTGTTGCCGCCGAACAGCCAGTTGCGCGCGCCCGTGATGGCGCGGTCGAAGAGATTCGGGCCTTGGGGGGCTGCAGGCGCAGGCGCCGTCGGTTCAAGGGGCAACGGCGCGAAATCGCGATCGGCGCGCCGAGTGGAAGCGGCTGGCGCAGGGGTCCAGATATCGTCAGGCAGCGGCTGGCTGGCCTGGGTGCTCATCGTGGAAACGGGTTCGAGGTCTGGCGGCAATTCCCAGACCAGTTCCGGCTCGGTGCGGGTTCGTGGTTGCGCCACTTGAGGCGCGACAACCTCGGGGGCCGGCGCCGGAGCGCTCGGTTCGGCGACCTTGCCACGCTCGAGAACCGCCAGCCGCGCCTCCAACGTGAGCACGCTCTGCTGGGTCTCTTGCAACAGGATCTGTTGCTTGGCCGCCTGGTTACCCAGGCGCCCCAGGCGAAACGACTGGGCGATGCCGAGCCCGACCAACGCACCTATCAGCGCATCGGCGAACGACTCATCCACCACCCAGCCGAGTGCCAGGCCCAACAGTGTCAAAATCCATTGCATATGGTCGATATCCCTAAGCGGCCCGTTGCGGGCATGACCGGGAAGAGCGATGCCTGACTCAGTCTAGTGGAACAGCCCGCTCCCACATCGGCGCTGCCAATTACTGAATCCAGCCACACCACCCGGCGAATCTGGCGCTTAGTATATCGACGAAGCCCAACCGCCGTTGGGCTTCGCTCACATTTCTTGCAACGTTTACTCCAGAGCCTTCCAGATGTCGGTGGCGTATTCGCGAATGGTCCGGTCCGAGGAGAACCAACCCATGCGTGCGGTATTGAGCACCGCCGAGCGCCACCACTGCTTGGAGTCGTGCCACTTCTCTTCGACCTTGGCCTGGGCGTTCCAGTAGGCGTCGAAATCGGCGCAGACCAGGAAGCGGTCGTAATCCACCAGCGAGTCCACCAGCCCGGTGTAGCGCATCGGATCGTCCGGCGAGAACACACCGCCACGAATCGCCTGCAGCACATCGTTGAGACGATGGGACGCGGCGATGTCCGGCGCGGCGCTGAATTCACCGTTGCGCTTGCGCGCTTCCACTTGCTCGGCGGTCAGGCCGAAGATAAACATGTGCTCGCCACCGACGCGGTCGTGCATCTCCACGTTGGCGCCGTCCATGGTGCCGATGGTCAGCGCGCCGTTGAGGCCGAACTTCATGTTGCTGGTGCCCGAAGCCTCGAAACCGGCCGTGGATATCTGCTCCGACAGGTCCGCCGCCGGAATGATGCTTTCGGCCAGGCTGACGTTGTAGTTGGGCAGGAACACCACTTTGAGCAAGCCGCGCACGGTCGGGTCGTTGTTCACTACCCGGGCGATGTCGTTGGTCAGCTTGATGATCAGCTTGGCTTGGTGATAACTGGCGGCAGCCTTGCCGGCGAAGATCTTCACCCGCGGTACCCAGTCCACTTCCGGCTCGGCGCGAATTGCCTGGTACAGCGCCACGGTGTGCATCAGGTTGAGCAATTGGCGTTTGTATTCGTGGATCCGCTTGACCTGGACGTCGAACATCGCCGCCGGGTTGACGGCGATGCCCAGGCGCTCGTGAATCAGATAGGCCAGGGCTTTCTTGCTGTGCAGCCGCTGCTCGGCGAACTGCTTGCGGAACGCCGGCTTGTCGGCGAACGGCTCCAGTTCGATCAGGCGTTCCTCGGGGTTGTCGAGCACGCTTGGGCCGAGGGCGTCGACCATCATCGAGGTCAACTCGGCGTTGGCCTGGAACAACCAGCGGCGGAAGGTGATGCCGTTGGTCTTGTTGTTGATCCGCTCGGGGTAGAGTTTGTGCAGCTCGGAGAACACCGTGCTGCGCATCAACTGGGTATGCAGCCCGGACACGCCGTTGACGCTGTGGGAACCGAGGAATGCCAGGTTGCCCATGCGCACCCGGCGACCGTTGTCCTCTTCGATCAGCGACACCGAGCGCAGCACGTCGAAATCGTGCACGCCCTTGGCTCGCAGTGAATCGATGTGTTGGGCGTTGATCAGGTAGATGATCTGCATGTGCCGCGGCAACATGCGCTCCATCAGCCCCACCGGCCAGGTTTCCAGGGCTTCGGGCAGCAACGTGTGGTTGGTGTAGGACAGCGTGTCCTGGGTGATCTGCCAGGCCGCATCCCACGCCACATCGTAGACATCCACTAGTTGGCGCATCAGTTCGGCCACGGCGATGGATGGGTGCGTGTCGTTGAGCTGGATCGCGGCGTGATCGCCCAGGGTCAGCACCGAGGTGTGCATGTTGCGATGACGGCGCAGCAAGTCCTGCAACGAGGCGGCGACGAAGAAATATTCTTGGCGCAGACGCAATTCCTGGCCGGCCTCGGTGCTGTCGGCCGGGTACAGAACGCGGGAGATACTCTCGGCCCGGGCGACTTCGGCCACGGCGCCGAGGTGGTCGCCGGCATTGAAGCGCTCCAGGTGCAACTCTTCCATGGCCCGGGCCCGCCACAGGCGCAGGGTGTTGACGCTGGCACCGCGCCAACCCACCACCGGCGTGTCGTAGGCGATGGCGCGCACGGTTTCGGCCGGAGACCACACCTGGCGGGTCTTGCCGGTGTCGTCGGTGACGGTTTCGACGCTGCCCCCAAAGCCGATCGGGTAGACCACTTCCGGCCGTTCGAACTCCCATGGGTTGCCGAAATCGAGCCAGTGCTCGGTCTGCTCCTGCTGCCAGCCATCGACAATCGCCTGGCGGAACAAGCCGTGCTCGTAACGAATACCGTAGCCATGGCCGGCGATGCCCAGCGTGGACATGCTCTCCATGAAGCACGCCGCCAGACGGCCGAGACCACCGTTACCCAGGGCCGCGTCGGGCTCCAGCAGGCGGATGCGCTCAAGGTCCACGCCCAGTTCCGTCAACGCTTCGCGAGCGGTGTCCAGCAGGCCGAGGTTGCTCAGGCTGTCGTAGAGCAAGCGACCAATCAGAAATTCCAGAGAGAGGTAATAGACGCGCTTCTGGCCCTTGCGGTAGATCTGCCGCGTGTGGTCCATCCAGTGTTCGACCATGTGGTCGCGGGCGGCAAGGGCTATGGCTTCGAACCAATCGTGATCAAACGCATGATCGGGGTCCTTGCCGACGGCATAAGTGAGTTTGGTCAACACGGCGTCGCGAAATGCCGCAACCTCAGCTTCGCGAACAAGTGGTTCTTGAGTCATTGATGAGACCTCGAACGAGCATGGAATTGTCTGAGCCTAGTCGGTCTGACAGACGGTACAGGCTCTTGGTTCGGTGGTTTTTCCGCGAGCGTCGGAGAATCGTCGCCAAGGAATTGCCGATGGGCGAATGAATGCAGGGGCCGTGCCGCTGCGGGGAGGTTTTGTCGGGACGCAAAAAAAACCGGCAGATGGTCGTTCAAAATTTCACCAGTCCCGGTATGATCGCGCGCCCTGATGCATGCTGGTACACACCGATGATGAAGCCCAACCTGATCGCCGCCGCGGAGATCGACCGACTCGATACCTGGGCCAAGTACTCCGCCCCGATGTGCGGTTCCTGCATATCGAGCTGCTGCACGCTGCCGGTGGAGGTCAAGATCAAGGACCTGATCCGGATTGGCATCGTCGATGAGTTCGAACTGGGCGACCCGCCGAAGAACATCGCCAAGCGCCTGCAAAAAGAAGGGATCGTCGAGCGCTACAACCAGAAGTCGGAAATCTTCACGTTGCAACGCATGAGCAACAACGACTGCCTGTATCTGGACCGCAAGAGCCGGTTGTGCACCATTTACGAAAAGCGCCCGGACACCTGCCGCAACCATCCGCGGGTCGGGCCAAGGCCAGGCTATTGCGCCTATAAGCCCAAGGAAGTGGAGCGCGAGCGTAATCCGCGGACGCTGGATCGGTTTTGATTCCCTGATGGTTTGGCGCTGACAGACACAACATAAATCCCAGGCATAAAAAAACGCCCCCGGTCTCACAACCGGGGGCGTTTTTCATTCAGCCGAGGCTAAGGCAATCAGGCCTTGGCTTTCTTGGCGGCGCGGGTACGCTCGCTTTCGTCCAGGATCTTCTTGCGCAGGCGGATCGACTTAGGCGTCACTTCGCACAGCTCGTCGTCCTGGATGAATTCCAGGGCCTGTTCCAGGGTGAAGCGAACAGGTGGAACCAGGGCGATGGTTTCGTCTTTACCCGAAGCACGCATGTTGTCGAGCTTCTTGCCCTTGGTAGGGTTCACGCCCAGGTCGTTGTCACGGCTGTTCAGACCCACGATCTGGCCGCCGTAGATTTCCTGGCCATGCTCGACGAACAGCTTGCCACGCGCCTGGAGGGTTTCCAGGGAGTAGGTCAGTGCCTTGCCGGTTTCAACCGAAACCAGAACGCCGTTCTGACGGCCGGACATGTCGCCCGACTTCATCACGTCGTAACGGTCGAAGATCGAGGTCAGGATGCCAGCACCGTTGGTCAGGGTCAGGAACTGGTTACGGAAACCGATCAGGCCACGAGCAGGGATGTTGTATTCCAGACGTACACGGCCCTTGCCATCCGGCACCATGTTGGTCAGGTCGCCCTTACGCAGGCCCATCTCTTCCATCACCTTGCCCTGGGATTCTTCCGGCAGGTCGATGGTGACGTTTTCGAACGGTTCGTGCTTCACGCCATCGACCAGACGGATGATCACTTCCGGACGGCCTACAGCCATTTCGAAGCCTTCGCGACGCATGGTTTCGATCAGTACCGAGAGGTGCAGTTCGCCACGGCCGGAGACCTTGAACTTGTCAGCCGAGTCGCCTTCTTCAACGCGCAGTGCAACGTTGTACAGCAGCTCTTTGTCCAGACGTTCCTTGATGTTACGGGACGTCACGAACTTGCCTTCTTTACCGCAGAATGGCGAGTCGTTGACCTGGAAGGTCATGGAAACGGTTGGCTCGTCGACGGTCAACGGCTTCATCGCTTCGACGGTGTCCGGGTGGCACAGGGTGTCGGAGATGAACAGCGAGTCCATGCCGCTGATGCAGACGATGTCGCCAGCTGCTGCTTCTTCAACGTCTACACGGTGCAGGCCGTGGTGACCCATCAGCTTCAGGATACGACCGTTGCGGCGCTTGCCGTCGGCGCCGATAGCCACGACAGGAGTGTTCGGCTTGACGCGACCACGGGCGATACGGCCAACACCGATAACACCCAGGAAGCTGTTGTAGTCCAGTGCGGAAATCTGCATCTGGAACGGACCGTCACGGTCGACTTTCGGTGCTGGTACGTTGTCGACGATCGACTGGTACAGCGGGGTCATGTCTTCAGCCATTTCGGTGTGGTCCAGACCGGCAATACCGTTCAGGGCCGAGGCGTAGACGACTTTGAAGTCCAGCTGTTCTTCGGTGGCGCCCAGGTTGTCGAACAGGTCGAAGATCTGGTCCAGGACCCAGTCCGGACGCGCGCCTGGACGGTCAACCTTGTTGATGCATACGATCGGACGCAGGCCGGCTTCGAAAGCCTTCTTGGTCACGAAACGGGTTTGCGGCATAGGGCCGTCTTGAGCGTCAACCAGCAGCAGCACGGAGTCGACCATCGACATCACGCGCTCTACTTCACCACCGAAGTCGGCGTGGCCCGGGGTGTCCACGATGTTGATGTGGTAGCCGTTCCAGTTGATGGCGGTGTTTTTCGCCAGGATGGTAATACCGCGCTCTTTTTCCTGGTCGTTGGAGTCCATCACGCGCTCGTCGTTGAGCTCGTTGCGCTCCAGGGTGCCGGATTGACGCAAGAGTTTGTCTACCAGGGTGGTCTTACCATGGTCAACGTGAGCAATGATGGCGATGTTGCGTAGATTTTCGATCACTTGTGTATCTCGATCAGAGGATTCGGTGTGCTGACAGGTCGTGGCAGCGATTTACAGTAGAGTCCGACAGTTACAGCGTGTCGGCGGCGTCGGGGGGCCGGTGACGCAGGCCACAGGCAAACAGCCCCGGGCACTTAGCTCGGTCGATAAACGCGCACATTGGCATGCCCCTCACTGAGCAAATGGTGGGCATGCAGGCGACTCATCACGCCTTTGTCGCAATACAGCAGGTACTGGCGAGTAGGGTCCAGTTCCTTGAAACGCGCGTTCACTGCATAGAACGGCATCGTTTGTACCTCGACGCCGGCAACGCTCAGCGGATCGTCTTCAGCATCGTCCGGATGACGGATATCGATGATGATCTGACCGGCCAGCGCTTCGCCGACTTCTTCAATCTGGATGTCCTGGCCCAACTCGTCGATGACCCGATCGATCGGTACCAGCCTGGCGTTCTCGATCGCGCGTTCGAGTACCGCCATGTCGAATTCTTTCTCTTCGTGCTCCACGCGCCCGCGCTTGGCTGCCGTCTTCGGATTGACCGAGATGACTCCGCAATACTCCGGCATGTGCCGGGCAAAATCGGCGGTGCCGATCTCATTGGCCGTGTCGATGATGTCCTGCTTGTGGCTGGCAATCAGCGGACGCAGCACGAGCTTTTCGGTCACGCAGTCGATCACCGACAGGTTCGGCAGCGTCTGGCTCGACACCTGGGAAATCGCCTCGCCGGTCACCAGCGCGTCGATGTGCAGGCGGTCGGCGATGCTCGTCGCGGCACGCAACATCATACGCTTCAAAATGACGCCCATATGACTGTTATCGACTTTGCCGAGAATCTCGCCCAGGACTTCCTCGAACGGCACGCTCACAAATAACACGCGCTGGGAGCTGCCGTACTTCTTCCAGATGAAGTGCGCCACTTCCATTACGCCCAGTTCGTGGGCACGACCGCCAAGGTTGAAAAAGCAGAAATGGCTCATCAGGCCGCGACGCATAATCTGGTAGGCGGCAACGGTGGAGTCGAAGCCACCGGACATCAATACCAGGGTCTGCTCCAGGGAGCCCAGCGGGTAGCCGCCGATGCTGTCGTGCTGGCTGTGGATCACGAACAACCGCTGGTCACGAATTTCGATGCGCACTTCGATCTGCGGGTCTTTCAGCGAAATACCGGCGGCGCCGCATTGCCGGCGCAACTGGCTGCCGACGTACTTTTCCACGTCCATCGAACTGAACGGGTGCTTGCCGGCGCGCTTGCAGCGTACGGAAAAGATCTTCCCGGCCAGGGCATCACCATAATGGAGCATGCATTTGGCGAGGATGTCGTCGAAGTCCCCCAGCGGATATTCGTCGACCTGCAGGAAATGCGCGATGCCCGGCATGCAGCTCAGGCGCTCGGTCATTTCCTTGAGGAGCTTGGGTTCGCTGACGCGGGTTTCCAGTTCGAGATTGTCCCACACGCCGTTCACCACCACGGCCGGGTCCAGGTCACGGAGCACGGCACGGATGTTCTTGGCCAACTGGCGGATGAAACGCATCCGTACCGGGCGGCTCTTGATGGTGATCTCGGGGAAGACTTTTACGATTAGTTTCATGAAAACAGCGCGCGAACGGCCAGCCGAAAAAGGGGGGCGCGGATTATAGCGGAAATTGCTCAAGGTTTAACCAGTTAATGTGAAGATGGTTTTGCATGCACCAAAACAGGTCATTATCGATTGACTGCGCAACATTGCAGTGCGTTATTGTCTGACAATCTTTGATTTACGCCTTTAAAAGCGTGGATTTGGTGCAAAAAACCCATGGTGGGGCACTGGCATGCAATTTGCTCCCTTGTGAGGCAGGTTGCCTTGGCAGAGTATTCGCGCCGGCATCAACCATATCTAAGGGCACTCCACTACCCGCCCGAAGCCACCCGGAGGACATATGTCGAAGACGGTTCAACTCATCAAAGATCATGACGTCAAATGGATTGATCTGCGCTTCACTGACACCAAAGGTACTCAACATCACGTGAGCATGCCGGCCCGTGATGCGCTGGATGAAGATTTCTTCGAAATCGGCAAGATGTTCGACGGCTCCTCCATCTCCGGCTGGAAAGGCATCGAAGCCTCCGACATGATCCTGATGCCGGACGACGAAACCGCCGTCCTGGACCCGTTCACCGAAGAGCCGACCGTGATCCTGGTCTGCGACATCATCGAACCTTCGACCATGCAAGGCTATGACCGCGACCCACGCGCCATCGCCCACCGCGCCGAGGAATACCTGAAGTCCACCGGTATCGGCGACACCGCTTTCTTCGGTCCAGAGCCTGAGTTCTTCATCTTCGACTCGGTCAAGTTCAAGTCCGACATCTCCGGTTCCATGTTCAAGATCTTCTCCGAACAGGGTTCGTGGATGTCCGACCAGGACGTGGAAGGCGGCAACAAAGGCCACCGTCCAGGTATCAAGGGCGGCTACTTCCCGGTTCCACCGTTCGACTTCGACCACGAAATCCGTACCTCCATGTGCAACGCACTGGAAGAAATGGGCCAGACCGTCGAAGTTCACCACCACGAAGTGGCGACTGCCGGCCAGAACGAAATCGGCGTGAAGTTCAACACGCTGGTAAAGAAGGCTGACGAAGTCCAGACCCTCAAGTACTGCGTACACAACGTTGCCGACGCCTACGGCCGCACCGCGACCTTCATGCCGAAGCCTCTGTACGGCGACAACGGTTCGGGCATGCACGTGCACATGTCGATCTCCAAAGACGGCAAGAACACCTTCGCAGGCGAAGGTTATGCCGGCCTGTCTGACACCGCCCTGTACTTCATCGGCGGTATCATCAAGCACGGCAAGGCCCTGAACGGCTTCACCAACCCGTCGACCAACTCCTACAAGCGTCTGGTCCCAGGCTTCGAAGCCCCGGTGATGCTGGCCTACTCGGCTCGCAACCGTTCCGCCTCGATCCGTATCCCTTACGTGAACAGCCCGAAAGCCCGCCGTATCGAAGCGCGTTTCCCGGATCCGGCTGCCAACCCATACCTGGCCTTCGCTGCACTGATGATGGCTGGCCTGGACGGTATCCAGAACAAGATCCACCCTGGCGATGCCGCTGACAAAAACCTGTATGACCTGCCGCCTGAAGAGGCCAAGGAAATCCCACAGGTTTGTGGCAGCCTGAAAGAAGCCCTGGAAGAGCTGGACAAGGGCCGTGCGTTCCTGACCAAGGGCGGCGTATTCAGCGATGACTTCATCGACGCTTACATCGCACTGAAAAGCGAAGAAGAAATCAAGGTCCGCACCTTCGTACACCCACTGGAATATGAGCTGTACTACAGCTGCTGATCCGGTAAGCGCCGCCACGCACGGCGCGAACTAAAAAGAGGCCTCCTTCGGGAGGCCTTTTTCATGGGCGCAGGATAAGTGCATGATGCCTCGTCCCCCCTACAAGACGAGATTGCCAATGACTCCCCGCTTGAAGATTTGCCTCGCCCTGTCTGCCGCACTGCTGTGTTCCACAGCCGAGGCCGGCAACGCCCCGGACGCCCTGACCCCGTTACTCAATGCCATCGGCGAACGTCTGCTGATCGCCGATCAAGTGGCACTGAGCAAATGGGACAGTGGCAAACCCGTGGAGGACCGTCCGCGCGAGCGCGAAGTGATTGCCGCCGCCGTGGCCCAAGCGCCGATCTACAAGCTGGACGGCGAAACCGTGGAAACGTTTTTCGCCGCCCAGATAGAAGCCAACAAACTGGTGCAGTACATCAACCTGTCCGACTGGGCCCTGGATGGCAAGGCACCAGACCTGCCACGGCCGGACCTGGTGGGCGAGATCCGCCCCAAGCTCGACCGCCTGCAAAAGCGCCTGCTGCAACAACTCTCCGACTTCGCCCCATACCGCGCCGACCCGCAGTGCCCGCAATGGCTGGCCCAAGCCACCCACCACAACAAGCAGCATCCAGTGCACCGGCTGGCCCTGATCCGGGCGACCGGCGGGCTGTGCATCCCCCCAAAATCCTGAGCCACCCCACCTCCCTTCGTGGGAGCAGCACAACAACTTGGGCCAACCATCCGCCCTGGCCTATGCTGCATTCATCACTTTTTATTTTCGGTCGATTTTCCATGGGTCGTGGTTTTTCAATCCTGCTCTTGTTGCTGCTGGCCCTGCCCGCCGCCGCACAGATCTACAAATACACCGACGCCGACGGTAACACCGCCTACAGCAACCAGCCCCCCGACGGCGTGCCGGCCCAGGCGGTGGAGCTGCCGCCGCTCAACAGCGTTGAAACCCAGGCTCCGACCACCCAGGAAGCGCCCCCGCTCCGGGAAAGCGACGACGCGCCGCGCAACACCTACGACCTGCTGGAATTGGTCGACATCCCCACCGAAGAGGCCCTGCGCGCCAACAATGGCACGTTCACCGTCAGCGTCCGGACACAACCGCGCCTGCAAAGCCCCCATCTGTTCAGGTTGCTGCTGGACGGCCAGCCCTACGGCCAGCCGAGCAATGTGCCACGGCTGCAATTGGTGAACATCGACCGCGGCGAGCACAGCCTGGCGGTCCAGGTCATTGACGGTGAGCGCCTCGTGCAGCAGAGCGAAACGGTCACCTTCACCGTGCAGCGGGTACACCTTCCGTGAACCGCTGGCTGCTCGCCGTCGGCCTGTTATTGAGCGCATCGCCGGGCCTGGCGCAGGTCTATACCTACATCGACGCCCAAGGCAATCGCGTCTTCACCGATCAGCCACGCCCCGGCAATGCCAAGAAGCTGCAACTCTCGCCAGGCAACAGGATGCAGGTCCCGCCCTCCGGTGCGACCTCGACAGCGCCAGCCGAGGAATCAAAACCCGAACCCCTGTTTCGTTACGAGATGCTCCGGCTGCTGATTCCCGAACCGGACGCCACGATACGCAGCACCGCCGGGGAGCTGATCGTCACCGCCACCAGCGAACCCGGCCTGCAGAAAGGCCATCGCTATCGCCTGTTGCTGGACGGCAAACCCACTGGCGCACCGGGGCCCAGCCCGGTATTCGCGCTGAAAAACGTCGATCGAGGCACCCACCGCCTGGCCGTGGAGATCCTTGATGAGCGCGACCGGATCGTCGAACGCACCGCCAACCAACCCTTCCACATGCAACGTATGTCCCTGGCGCAGAAGCGCCGCGTCAAGCCCTGCGCAGAGGCCGACTATGGGAAACGTCCCGAGTGCCCACTCGCCGACAAACCAGAGGAAGAAGAAAGCAGCATCCTGCCGTTCTTCTAATGCCCTATAAAGTGGAGCACCATATTGGTGCACCGCTGCGCACCCTACTCAAATTCCAACCCATTTTGGTTCGAAACTACCCGAAAAAGCTGGCATAACGCCACGCAAACGGGCGCATAACGCCTGATTGAGGCTATAAACGCTTCTTTTCGGAGCCTTGGTTTGGTTTTTGCATTTTCCTGGTATCAGCGCATTAATCGCGCGCGCAATTTGAGGGCTTGCCTCCGATTGCTACGCTTTAAAAGAGGTCCTGATGACCATTAGCGACGCACTACACCGCTTGCTGCTCGACAACCTCACCACCGCGACGATCCTGCTCGACGCCGAATTGCGCCTCGAGTACATGAACCCGGCGGCGGAGATGCTCCTGGCCGTCAGCGGCCAGCGCAGTCACGGGCAGTTCATCAGCGAACTGTTTACCGAATCTGCAGAAGCGCTCAACTCGCTGCGCCAGGCCGTGGAACAGGCCCACCCGTTCACCAAGCGCGAAGCGATGCTCACCGCCCTGACCGGCCAGACCCTGACCGTCGACTACGCGGTCACGCCGATCCTGAACAACCACGCCACCCTCTTGCTATTGGAAGTCCATCCCCGTGATCGCCTGCTGCGCATCACCAAGGAGGAGGCGCAGTTGTCCAAGCAGGAAACCAGCAAGATGCTGGTACGGGGCCTGGCCCATGAGATCAAAAATCCGTTGGGTGGCATTCGTGGCGCGGCGCAATTGCTCGCTCGGGAGCTGCCGGAAGAAAGCCTCAAGGACTACACCAACGTCATCATCGAGGAAGCCGACCGCCTGCGTAACCTGGTGGACCGCATGCTTGGCTCGAATAAGCTGCCGTCGCTGGCCCTTTGCAATGTCCACGAGGTTCTGGAACGCGTCAGCAGCCTGGTCGAAGCCGAAAGCCAGGGATGCATCACTTTGGTGCGCGACTATGACCCAAGCATTCCCGACGTCTTGATCGACCGTGAACAGATGATCCAGGCGGTGCTGAACATCGTGCGCAACGCCATGCAGGCCATCAGTAGCCAGAACGAGCTGCGCCTGGGCCGCATCAGCCTGCGCACCCGCGCCATGCGCCAGTTCACCATCGGCCACGTGCGCCATCGCCTGGTGACCAAGATCGAAATCATCGACAACGGCCCGGGCATCCCTACGGAGCTGCAGGAAACCATCTTCTTCCCCATGGTCAGCGGCCGCCCGGACGGTACCGGGCTGGGGCTGTCCATCACCCAGAACATCATCAGTCAGCATCAGGGCTTGATCGAATGTGAGAGCCACCCCGGCCACACCACTTTTTCGATCTTCCTGCCACTGGAACAAGGAGCCACATCGACATGAGCCGTAGTGAAACCGTGTGGATCGTCGATGACGACCGTTCTATCCGCTGGGTCCTGGAAAAAGCCTTGCAACAGGAAGGCATGACCACCCAGAGCTTCGACAGCGCCGATGGGGTGATGAGCCGCCTGGCCCGTCAGCAGCCGGACGTGATCATCTCCGACATCCGCATGCCCGGCGCCAGCGGCCTGGACCTGCTGGCGAGGATCCGCGAGCAGCATCCACGGTTGCCGGTGATCATCATGACCGCCCATTCCGACCTGGACAGCGCGGTGGCGTCCTATCAGGGCGGCGCGTTCGAATACCTGCCCAAGCCGTTCGATGTCGATGAAGCCGTTTCCCTGGTCAAGCGCGCCAACCAGCACGCCCAGGAGCAACAAGGCCTGGAAGAAGTGCCGGCCCTGGCTCGCACACCGGAAATCATCGGCGAAGCGCCGGCGATGCAGGAAGTGTTTCGCGCCATCGGCCGCCTGAGCCACTCCAACATCACCGTGTTGATCAACGGCGAGTCGGGTACCGGCAAGGAGTTGGTGGCCCACGCCCTGCACCGCCACAGCCCGCGGGCGGCGTCGCCGTTCATTGCCTTGAACATGGCGGCGATCCCAAAGGATCTGATGGAATCCGAGTTGTTCGGCCATGAAAAAGGCGCGTTTACCGGCGCGGCCAACCTGCGACGCGGACGCTTCGAACAGGCTGATGGCGGCACGCTGTTCCTCGATGAAATCGGCGACATGCCGGCTGACACCCAGACCCGCTTGCTTCGGGTACTGGCGGACGGTGAATTCTATCGAGTGGGCGGCCATACGCCGGTGAAGGTCGATGTGCGAATTATCGCCGCGACCCATCAGAACCTCGAAACCCTGGTCCACGCCGGCAAGTTCCGGGAAGACTTGTTCCACCGCCTGAACGTGATTCGCATCCACATCCCGCGCCTGGCCGACCGCCGCGAAGACATTCCGACCCTGGCCCGGCATTTCCTTGGCCGTGCTGCCCAGGAACTGGCGGTGGAGCCCAAGCTGCTCAAGAGTGAAACCGAGGAATACCTCAAGAACCTGCCATGGCCCGGCAACGTGCGGCAATTGGAGAACACCTGCCGCTGGATCACGGTAATGGCGTCGGGTCGCGAAGTGCATATCAGCGACTTGCCACCGGAGCTGTTGAGCCTGCCACAGGATTCGGCGCCAGTGACCAACTGGGAACAGGCCCTGCGCCAATGGGCCGACCAGGCGTTGGCCCGAGGTCAATCGAGTCTGCTGGACAGCGCCGTGCCGAGCTTCGAGCGGATCATGATCGAAACCGCCCTCAAGCACACCGCCGGCCGCCGCCGCGACGCCGCCGTGCTGCTGGGCTGGGGCCGCAACACCTTGACCCGCAAGATCAAGGAATTGGGGATGAAGGTTGATGGTGGGGATGATGACGACGGGGATGAGGGCTGATCAGCCCGCTCCCACAACGGATTTATGCACCGCTTCAATGCACTGCGAGCTGCAATTGCCCACTGCGATAAGCCAAAAGCCGGTGGACCCAGCTCGGAAACCAGCCCATGGAAAAAGCCAAAGCCCCGGAATACGGGGCTTTGCGCATCTACAACGATGTTTTTGTGACAAGCCATTTAAAACTGGCACGCCCCCTGCAATAGCTAGATCACTACCCAGTTTTGGGGACCTTGGTACAGGCAGGCCGGGGATTCCCCTCTTTTATACCGGGCTCATCGAGCCCACTGTTTTGGGGGCCTTGATACAGGCAGGTCAAGGTTTCCCTTCTTTACACCCAGGGCCCTGCGCCGAGCGCGAGCCCCCCCGTTTTGGGGACCTTGGTACAGGCAGGCCGGGGATTCCCTCTTTTATTGCTCCTGGAGACGGATCTCCAGCCGCCAGCGGTCATCGACCTCGCTGCCGGTCCACTCTCCTCGCAACGGACGCGCCGCCACCAACGTCAGCAACAACCCCTTGTCGCTCAACCGCACCCGCCAGTTCACGTCCTTGCCGTTGAACTTGAGCTGGCCCTTCTGCGGCCGGCCTTCGGCCTGGAAGAGCAGCGCCACGGAGCCATCGATGGTTTCCCCGTGGAGCTTGGGTTCATTGTTGAACCAGGCGACAAGCACGCCATCACCCGCCTCGATCTGTTGCAGCGCACTCGGATCAGGCGTCGTCAGGCGGCCGATCATCAATCCGACCATCATGCCGAAGATCGCCAGCGAGCCCATCACCCGAGGCATTAGCTTCGAACGTTGATCGGTTTGCGGCGTAGAATGCCGCTCATCTTTATCTGCGGAGCCGTGCATGTTTCACGTCATCCTTTTTCAACCGGAAATACCGCCCAATACCGGCAACGTCATCAGGCTGTGTGCCAACAGCGGCTGCCACCTGCATTTGATCGAACCGCTGGGCTTCGACATGGACGACAAGCGCCTGCGCCGCGCCGGCCTCGATTATCACGAGTATGCCACCTTGCAGCGACACGCCGACCTCGCCAGTTGCCTGGAAAGCCTGGGGCATCCACGTCTGTTCGCCTTCACCACCAAAGGCTCGCGACCGTTCCACGATGCCAGTTTCGTCGCCGGTGATGCATTCCTGTTCGGCCCGGAAAGCCGTGGCCTGCCGGCCGAGGTGCTGGACGCCCTGCCGGCGGAACAACGCCTGCGCCTGCCGATGCGCGAAGGCTGCCGCAGCCTGAACCTGTCCAACACCGTGGCGGTGGCGGTTTACGAGGCTTGGCGGCAGAACGGCTTCGCCTGAAGCCCTTGCTGTCAGCCAGAAACACCTGTGGGAGCCAGCTTGCTTGCGATGAGGTCGAGACGGTTCAACTGCAAAACCGCGTCATCGTTCATCGCGAGCAAGCTCGCTCCCACAGGTTCTGTATCCAGGCCTGGAGCGCCGTTTACTGGACGGTCGCGCCGCCTTCTTCCTGCATGCGCTGCAGTTCTTGGGCATACAGGGCATCGAAGTTCACCGGCGCCAGCATCAGGGCCGGGAACGAACCGCGGGTCACCAGGCTGTCCAGGGTTTCGCGGGCGTAAGGGAACAGGATGTTCGGGCAGAACGCGCCCAGGGTGTGGCTCATCGAAGCCGCATCCAGGTTCTTGATCAGGAAGATCCCGGCCTGCTGCACTTCAGCGATGAATGCCACTTCGTCACCGTTCTTCACGGTCACCGACAAGGTCAGCACCACTTCGTGGAAGTCGTCTTCCAGGGCTTTCTGGCGGGTGTTCAGGTCCAGGGCCACGCTCGGTTCCCACTGCTGGCGGAAGATCGCCGGGCTTTTCGGGGCCTCGAAGGACAAGTCGCGGACATAGATGCGCTGCAAGGAGAATTGCGGTGCGGCTTCTTCAGTGGCAGCAGTGTTCTGTTGGTCAGTCATCGCAGATCCTTCTTACTTCAGTCTATTAATAGGAATTCAGGCCTTGAGCAGCGCGTCGAGCTTGCCGGCGCGCTCCAGGGCATACAGGTCATCGCAACCGCCCACGTGGGTGTCGCCGATCCAGATCTGCGGCACGGAGGTACGCCGGGCCTTCTGGCTCATCTGCGCGCGCAATTGCGGCTTGCCATCGACCTTGATCTCTTCGAAAGCCACGCCTTTGCTCTGGAGCAGGTGCTTGGCTCGGGAGCAGTAAGGGCAGTAATCGCTGGAATAGACAACTACGTGGGACATGTCACTTCACCAGGGGCAGATTGTCGGCTTTCCAACTTGCAACGCCACCGGACAGTTTGGCGGCGGTGAAGCCGGACTTCATCAGTTCGCGGGCAAGGGTACCGGCCTGCTGGCCTTGGGCGTCGACCAGGATCAGCGTCTTGGCCTTGTGTTTTTCCAGCTCGCCCACGCGTGCGATCAGTTTGTCCTGCGGGATATTCAGCGCGCCGACAATGTGACCAGCGGCGTAATCCTTGCTCGGACGGATATCGACCACGACACCAGCGTCCTTGTTGACCAGCGCGGTCAGCTCGCCAGTGCTCAGGCTGCGTCCGCCGCCCTGCATCGTATGGGCAACCAGCAATGCCAGCAGTACGACGAAGATACCGACGAGAATGTAGTGGTTAGTGGCAAATTCAATCAGGTGAGCAACCATCGAAGGAGGTTCCAGGGCGTTAAAATGTCGGCCAGTATACACAGCGCGCAAGGCCGGCCAAACCCCGCCCGGCGGTGACGGCACCGGAACTTACCTTTAAACTGCCCGTCCCTTTTCCATCGTCTTCTTTTAACCAGCCACGAGTGGATTCCATGACTACCACGCCTAAACCTTTGGTCCTGATGATTCTGGACGGCTTCGGTCACAGTGACAGCCACGAATCCAACGCCGTATACGCGGCCAGGAAGCCCGTGCTCGATCGCCTGTGGGCCACCGTGCCGAACGGCTTGATCTCCGGCAGCGGCATGGACGTCGGCCTGCCGGACGGGCAGATGGGCAATTCCGAAGTCGGTCACATGAACCTCGGCGCGGGCCGAGTGGTGTACCAGGACTTCACCCGTGTGACCAAGTCGATCCGCGACGGCGATTTCTTCGAAAACCCGACCATCTGCGCCGCCGTGGATAAAGCCGTGGCCGCCGGCAAAGCCGTGCATTTCATGGGCCTGTTGTCCGACGGTGGCGTGCACAGCCACCAGGATCATCTGGTCGCCATGGCCGAACTGGCCGCCAAGCGCGGCGCCCAGAACATCTACCTGCATGCCTTCCTCGATGGTCGCGACACGCCGCCCAAGAGCGCCGAGTCGTCGATCAAGGTACTGGACGACACCTTCAAGGCCCTGGGCAAGGGCCGGATCGCCAGCCTGATCGGCCGCTACTTTGCGATGGACCGTGACAATCGCTGGGACCGCGTCGCCCAGGCCTACAACCTGATCGTCGACGGCAACGCCGAATTCAACGCCGCCACCGCCCAGGAAGGCCTGCAAGCCGCCTATGAGCGGGGCGAAAGCGACGAATTCGTCAAGGCCACCACCCTCGGCGAGCCGGTCAAAGTCGAAGACGGCGACGCCGTGGTGTTCATGAATTTCCGTGCCGACCGTGCCCGCGAGCTGACCCGGGTGTTCGTCGAAGATGATTTCAAGGAATTCGAGCGCGCCCGCCAGCCAAAACTGGCCGGCTTCGTGATGCTGACCCAATATGCCGCCAGCATTCCCGCGCCATCCGCCTTTGCCGCCGGCAGCCTGGAAAACGTGCTGGGCGACTACCTGGCGAAAAACGGCAAGACCCAGCTGCGCATCGCCGAGACCGAGAAGTACGCCCACGTGACGTTCTTTTTCTCCGGCGGCCGCGAAGAACCCTTCCCGGGCGAAGAACGCATCCTGATCCCCTCGCCGAAAGTCGCCACCTACGACTTGCAACCGGAGATGAGCGCGCCGGAAGTGACCGATCGCATCGTCGACGCCATTGAAAACCAGCGTTACGACGTGATCGTGGTGAACTACGCCAACGGCGACATGGTCGGCCACAGTGGTGTGTTCGAGGCGGCGGTCAAGGCCGTGGAATGCCTGGACACTTGCGTGGGTCGCATCGTCGACGCCTTGGAGAAAGTCGGCGGCGAAGCCCTGATCACGGCTGACCATGGCAACGTCGAGCAGATGTCCGATGAATCCACCGGCCAGGCCCACACCGCCCACACCACCGAGCCGGTGCCGTTCATCTATGTCGGCAAGCGCGACTTCAAGGTCCGTGAGGGCGGTGTGCTGGCTGACGTTGCGCCGACCATGCTGATGTTGCTGGGCATGGAAAAACCGGCGGAAATGACCGGGACCTCGATCCTGGTCTGATCCAGACCTACCTGTGTGGGAGCGAGCCTGCCCGCGAAAACGGTATGACAGTCAACGTCACTGTTGGATGTTATGGCCTCTTCGCGAGCAGGCTCGCTGCCACAGAGGGTTTGGGGTTTTTTCGGCCAGTTATCACACAGCCCCAAATGGGCGTTTTTTTTGCAGCGTGGGGCGGGCATACTAGGCCGTCCCTTACCCTGGTGCCGCCCGCCTCTATGCTCCGCGTCCTGATAGCCCTTGCTCTGACCTGCCTGCTTCAACCGGCCTTCGCCGACGAGCGCGCGCAAACCCAACAACAGTTGGAAGCCACGCGTCAGGACATCGCCGAGCTGAAGAAACTGCTGGGCAAGCTGCAGGAAGAGAAATCCAGCGTGCAGAAAGACCTGCGCGGTACCGAGACCGAGATGGGCAAGCTGGAGAAGCAGGTCGAGGCCCTGCAGAAAGAGCTGAAGAAAAGCGAATCCGAGCTGCAGCGGCTCGATGGGGAGAAAAAAAACTCCAGAGCGCGCGCACTGAACAGCAAAAGCTGATCGCGATCCAGGCCCGGGCGGCCTACCAGAACGGTCGCCAGGAATACCTCAAGCTGCTGCTCAACCAGCAGAACCCCGAGAAATTCGCCCGCACCCTCACTTATTACGATTACCTGAGCCAGGCACGCCTGGAACAGCTCAAGAGCTTCAACGAGACCCTGCGCCAACTGGCCAATGTCGAAAAAGACATCGAATTGCAACAAGCCCAGTTGCTGGTGCAGAAAAGCAGCCTCGACACCCAGCGCGAAGAACTGGAGAAGGTCCGCAAGGAGCGCCAGGTGGCCCTGGCCAAGCTCAATGACGACGTGAAGGCTCGCGACAGCAAACTCAAGGCCCGCGAGCAAGACCAGGCCGAATTGGCCAAAGTATTGAAGACCATCGAGGAAACCCTGGCTCGCCAGGCTCGGGAGGCGGAAGAAGCGCGCCAGAAAGCGCTGATCGCCCAGCAGGAAGCCGAAAAAAAGCGCCTGCGTGAGGCCCAGGCCGACGCGGACGCCGGCGACGCGCCGCGCAAACCGGCAAAATCGAGCCCCGGCACACTGGTTTCCAGCAACGGCGAAACCTTCGGCGGTGCTTTTGGTTCGGCCCGGGGCAAACTTCCATGGCCGGTCAATGGTCGATTACTTGCGCGCTTCGGCGAAACCCGCGGCGACGACACCCGCACCAAGTGGGACGGCGTCATGATCAGCGCCTCCGCCGGTAGCCAAGTGCACGCCGTACATGGCGGGCGCGTGGTATTTGCCGATTGGCTGCGCGGCGCCGGCCTGCTGGTGATCCTCGATCACGGCAACGGATACCTGAGCCTTTACG
This sequence comes from Pseudomonas frederiksbergensis, assembly GCF_000802155.2. Taxonomy (GTDB): domain Bacteria; phylum Pseudomonadota; class Gammaproteobacteria; order Pseudomonadales; family Pseudomonadaceae; genus Aquipseudomonas; species Aquipseudomonas frederiksbergensis_A. Next base: position 144,526 of record NZ_JQGJ02000011.1, on the reverse strand, counting down.
GCCACAACCAGACGCTGCTCAAGTCAGCGGGTGACGTGGTCAAGGCCGGCGAGTCCATCTCCACGGTCGGCAACAGTGGCGGGCAGGATACGCCAGCACTGTATTTCGCTATTCGTCAGCAGGGTCGCCCCAGTGACCCGGCCCAATGGTGTCGTGCGCAAGGATAAGCGCGCCCATCCTATTAAGGAGTTCGTTCGACATGCTGCATTTGTCCCGCCTCACCTCGCTGGCCCTGACGATCGCCCTCGTGATCGGTGCGCCCCTGGCTTTCGCCGCGCAACCCGCGCCTGCGTCGACGGCCGCTACGGCAGCCACCACCAAGGCCCCGCTGCCGCTGGATGAACTGCGCACCTTTGCCGAAGTCATGGACCGGATCAAGGCCGCGTACGTGGAACCGGTGGACGACAAGATGCTGCTGGAGAATGCCATCAAGGGCATGCTCAGCAACCTCGACCCACATTCCGCCTACCTGGGCCCTGAAGATTTTGCCGAGCTGCAGGAAAGCACCAGCGGCGAGTTCGGCGGCCTGGGCATCGAGGTCGGCAGCGAGGACGGTTTCGTCAAGGTGGTCTCGCCGATCGATGACACCCCCGCTTCCAAGGCCGGCATCCAGGCCGGTGACTTCATCGTCAAGATCAATGGCCAGCCGACCCGCGGCCAGAGCATGACCGAAGCCGTGGACAAGATGCGCGGCAAGATCGGCGAAAAAATCACCCTGACCCTGGTGCGCGACGGCGGCACGCCGTTCGACGTGACCCTCACGCGGGCCGTCATCCAGGTCAAGAGCGTGAAGAGCCAGTTGCTGGAATCGGGCTACGGCTACATCCGCATCACCCAGTTCCAGGTCAAGACCGGCGAAGAAGTCGCCAAGGCCCTGGCCAAGCTGCGCAAGGACAACGGCAAGAAACTCAACGGCCTGGTGCTGGACCTGCGCAACAACCCCGGCGGCGTGTTGCAATCGGCTGTCGAAGTGGTGGACCACTTCATCACCAAGGGCCTGATCGTCTACACCAAGGGCCGCATCGCCAATTCCGAACTGCGCTTCTCGGCCACCGGCAACGACCTGAGCGAAGCCGTGCCATTGGTCGTGCTGATCAACGGCGGCAGCGCCTCGGCCTCGGAAATCGTCGCCGGCGCCCTGCAAGACCAGAAGCGTGGCGTGGTCATGGGCACCACCAGTTTCGGCAAAGGCTCGGTGCAGACCGTGTTGCCGCTGAACAACGAGCGTGCCCTGAAAATCACCACCGCGTTGTACTTCACGCCTAACGGCCGCTCCATCCAGGCCCAGGGCATCGTCCCGGACATCGAAGTGCGCAAGGCCAAGATCACCAGCGAGGCGGACAGCGAGTACTTCAAGGAAGCCGACCTGCAAGGTCATTTGGGCAATGGCAACGGCGGCGCCGACAAACCGACCGGTTCCGGTGCCAAGGCCAAGCCAATGCCGCAGGATGACGATTATCAGTTGGCCCAGGCCTTGAGCCTGCTCAAGGGATTGAACATCACCTCCGGCCGCTGAGATGGGCCTGCGTTCGATTTTCATCCTGCTGTGCCTGTTGGCGGGTGCCGTTAACGCGGCCTCCGCCACCGCCTCCTCGCCGCGCAAGGCGTACCTGAGCCTGATCATCGACGACCTGGGGCAAAACCTGCCTCGGGATCGCCGGGTGCTGGCCCTCCCTGGCCCCGTCACCGCCGCGATCATGCCCGACACGCCCCATGCCGCCGAATTCGCTCGCGAAGCCCATCGCGCCGGCAAACTGGTCATGCTCCACATGCCCATGGACCCGGCCACCGGGCCGTTCGCCTGGCATCCGGAATTGCCCATCGAAGAATTGGGCAAACGCCTGGACGCCGCGTTTGCCGCCGTGCCCTACACCAGCGGGATCAACAACCACATGGGCAGTCGCATGACCGCCCAACCCCAGGCCATGGCGTGGTTGATGGCGAACCTGCAACAACGACACAAGTTTTTTGTCGACAGCCGCACCAGCGCCAAGACGGTTGCCGCCGCCGAGGCGCAGAGGATCGGCCTCGCCAGTGTCTCGCGGGATGTATTCCTGGACGACGAACGCACCGAAGCCGCCATCGCCCAGCAACTCCAGACCGCCATCGACCTGGCTCGCCGGCAAGGCTCGGCCGTGATGATCGGCCACCCCTACCCGCAGACCCTGGCCGTGCTCGAACGCGAACTACCCAAGCTCAAGGCACAGGGCATCGAATGGATCGACATCAAGTCGATGATCAGCCTGCGCAGCAATCGGGCGATGGTCGGGCATGGAAAGGATGGGGTTTATCGGTAGCGGCGACCGCGTCGCCGCCATCGTCGGGTGGAATGCCTACAGATACCGCGCCATGATTGCATCCACCGCACCTTCCTTGCGCAGTTCATCCAGCGCCGCTTGAAGCCGGGCAACCACGTCGTCAGGCACGTCCTTGTTCAAGGCCAGGTACAGCTCGGCACTGTGGAATCGCAGCACCGTCTTGAGATCGTCCACCCCTTCCTGACGCGCCAGGTAACGCCCGGCGGGGTCGCCGGTGGCCCAAAGGTCGATCTGGCCATTGACCAGCTTCCTGGCGTTGTCCTGATCGCGCAACACGACCATCGGCTTCAGCCCTTGCTTGGCCAACGTCTCGGCAATCGCATCGCCTTTGTAGGCACCGATCCTGTATTGGCGCGCCTGCTCCAGCGAGTCGAGGGCGATCTTGCTGTCGGCCTTGGCGAGCATGATCCAGTCGTCCGGACCGATGGGGCCGACCCATTTGAAGCGCTTTTCACGCTCCGGCAGCCGCGCCATGACGAACACGCCGTAGCCCGGATTCTCCAGGGCGAGTTTGTAGATCCGCTCCCAAGGGAAACGCAATGTCAGGCTGTAGGAGATATCGGCGCGCTTGAATATTTCGCGGACGATGTCCACGGCAATGCCATGGATATTTTCGTCCTGGGCGAAGTTCTTGCCGTTCTTGGCCATGTTGTACGGGGGGAAATTTTCCGTTAGCAACACCAGCGATGTATCAGCGGCACGGACGGTGCCCGCAAGCAACAACGTGGCACCGGCAAAGGCAAGAACGAGGCGTTTGAGCATGTCGGGCTACCGCAATCCATGGTGTGCCCAAGAGTGCCTTGGGCTCGCCATGGTGTCCAGCGATCAGCGAATGCAGATACCGCGATGCGCCATGTAGGCCTTGGCTTCCGGCACGGTGTATTCACCGAAGTGGAAGATGCTCGCCGCCAGCACCGCACTGGCATGGCCCTCGAGGATGCCATCGGCCAGATGCTGCAGGTTGCCGACGCCACCGGATGCAATCACCGGGATGCCCAGGGCATCGCTGATGGCGCGGGTGACACCGAGGTCAAAGCCGTTTTTCATGCCATCCTGGTCCATGCTGGTCAGCAGGATTTCACCGGCGCCCAGGCCTTCCATTTTCTTCGCCCACTCGACGGCGTCCAGGCCCGTGGGCTTGCGCCCACCGTGGGTGAAGATTTCCCAGCGAGGGGTTTCGCCCGGGCCGGAGACCTTCTTCGCGTCGATGGCCACGACGATGCACTGCGAGCCGAAGTGCTGGGCCGCTTCGCCGACGAATTCAGGGTTGAACACCGCTGCGGTGTTGATCGAAACCTTGTCCGCCCCGGCATTGAGCAGGTTGCGGATGTCCTGCACGGTGCGCACGCCGCCGCCCACTGTCAGTGGAATGAACACCTGGCTGGCCATGCGCTCGACGGTATGCAGCGTGGTGTCGCGGCCATCGACGCTGGCCGTGATGTCGAGGAAGGTAATTTCGTCGGCACCCTGCTCGTCGTAGCGACGAGCGATTTCCACCGGGTCGCCGGCGTCACGGATGTTCTCGAACTTGACGCCCTTGACCACCCGGCCGTTGTCCACGTCCAGGCAAGGGATGATGCGTTTGGCCAGCGCCATGGTGAGTCCTCAGCCTTTGTACGAATCGCAGAAAGCTTGCGCTTCAGCGACATCGAGGGTGCCTTCATAGATCGCACGGCCCGTGATTGCGCCGATGATGCCCGGCGCCTTGGCGTCGAGCAGCGACTTGATGTCGCCCAGGTTATGGATGCCGCCGGAGGCGATCACCGGGATCTTGGTGGCGGCAGCCAGGGCGGCGGTGAACGGCACGTTGCAGCCCTGCATCATGCCGTCCTTGGCAATGTCGGTGTAGACGATGGCAGACACGCCGTCGGCTTCGAAACGCTTGGCCAGGTCGATCACCTGCACGGTGCTGACTTCAGCCCAGCCATCGGTGGCGACAAAACCGTCCTTGGCGTCGAGGCCGACGATGACCTTGCCCGGGAAGGCGCGGCAGGCTTCGGCGACGAACTCGGGCTGTTTCACGGCCTTGGTGCCGATGATCACGTAGCTCACGCCGGCCTTGACGTAGTGTTCGATGGTTTCCAGCGAACGAATGCCGCCGCCAATCTGGATCGGCAGGTTCGGATAGCGCTTGGCGATGGCCGTGACCACTTCGCCATTGACCGGCTGCCCTTCGAAGGCACCGTTCAGGTCGACCAGATGCAGGCGACGGCAGCCGCCCTCCACCCACTTGGCGGCCATGCTCACCGGGTCATCGGAAAACACCGTGGAGTCTTCCATACGGCCCTGGCGCAGACGTACGCAAGCGCCGTCCTTGAGATCGATAGCGGGGATAATCAGCATCTGGCAAACCTTCAAATACGAATATTCAGCTTGGCTCGAAAATCAATTTTTCTCGAGCGCCCACAAGTCGCTTTCAATGCTTTCGAACCTTTCTTTAAGGTGCGTCTGCACATCGAAAATCGCCCTGTTGTAATAATGCGGAGCAATTTCGCGGGTAAACAGGTCAAGAATTTCCGCCGCTTCGAACGAGCCCAGGTCCAGCTCGAAACGTTCCTCCATGAACCGCTGGATCTTGCGGTTCGCCTCATTCTCCTGTTCCGGCGTGAGGGTGAGGATCGGCGGTTTCTTGCGGGCCATTACCAGCGACCGTCCCACGCCGCGAAGTTCTGCAACAGTTGCAGGCCATGGGTATGGCTCTTCTCCGGGTGAAACTGCACGGCGAAGCGCGAACCGTCGGCCAGGGCCGCGGCGAAATCGACGCCATAGTGACCGCTGCCCACCACCTGCCGCGCATTGCCGGCGGCGATGTAGTAACTGTGCACGAAGTAGAAGCGCGCCAGGTCCGGGATGTTGTGCCACAGCGGGTGATCGACCGTCTGCTTCACTTCGTTCCAGCCCATGTGCGGGACCTTCAAGTGCTCGCCGTCTTCATGCAGGCCCTTGCCGAAAAACTTCACCTGGCCGGGAAACATGGCAATGCAATCGACGCCGTCGTTCTCTTCGCTGTGCTCGAGCAATGCCTGCATGCCCACGCAGATGCCGAGGAACGGCCGGTCCTGGCTGACTTCGTGCACCAGCTTGTCGAAGCCCAGGCGACGAATCTCGGCCATGCAGTCGCGAATCGCACCAACACCGGGAAATACCACCCGGTCGGCTTCGCGAATCACGTCGGCATCGCTGGTGATCAGCACCTTGCCGGCCCCCACATGCTCGAGGGCCTTGGCCACCGAGTGCAGGTTGCCCATGCCGTAGTCGATAACCGCGACCGTCTGCATTACAGCACGCCCTTGGTGGAAGGCATCTGGCCGGCCATGCGGTCATCGAGTTCGACGGCCATGCGCAGCGCGCGGCCGAAAGCCTTGAACACGGTTTCGATCTGGTGGTGGGTGTTGTGCCCGCGCAGGTTGTCGATGTGCAGGGTCACGTTGGCGTGGTTGACGAAGCCCTGGAAAAATTCCTGGAACAAGTCAACGTCAAAGCCGCCGACGGTGGCACGGGTGTAAGGCACATGCATCTGCAGGCCAGGGCGGCCGGAGAAATCGATGACCACGCGCGACAGCGCTTCATCGAGCGGCACGTAGGCATGGCCGTAGCGACGGATGCCCTTCTTGTCGCCGATGGCTTTGGTGAAGGCTTGCCCCAAGGTAATACCGACGTCTTCCACCGTGTGGTGGTCGTCGATATGCAGGTCGCCCTTGCTGACGATGTCCAGGTCGATCAGCCCGTGACGGGCGATCTGGTCCAGCATGTGCTCAAGAAAAGGCACGCCGATATCAAATCGGGCCTTTCCGGTGCCATCCAGGTTGATCGAGGCTTTGATCTGGGTTTCCAGAGTGTCGCGCTCGACAGATGCCTTACGTTCGGCCATCACCAGCTCCGCAAAATCATTGGGCGAAAAAGGCAGCCATTATAGGGGTGCGAGCGACAAACAGAAACAAAAGAGGTGACATCACTGACGGGCTGAAACCCGGGCTGTCGGTGATAGACATGTGCATACAAGCCTGTGCCATGCCCATGAATGACTGTGGGAGCGAACCCGCTCCCACATGAGATATGCCCCGGCCTGATGGCCAGGGCCAAGCTCTTAGCGGAACAACACCGCCGTCTTCTGCAGCGTTACCCACACACCCCACGCCAACGGAATGCCCACCACCAGCCAGGCGGCGATCGCCAGGGGCTTGGTGCCCGGTGCGGCTTTCCATTCCAGCGAAGTAGTGCTGTCGGCGCCCTTGTCATGGCCCAGCGCCTGTTCGGCGGCCAGTTCGGCGTCGGTCATGAAGTACTTGTCGGCGACCGGACGGACCATCAGGTTGCAGAGGAAGCCCAGCACCAGCAGGCCGGCAAGGATGTACAAGGTGATGTCATAGGCCGCGGCACGTTCAACGCCGATGCTCAGTTGATATTCACGCAAGTAGTTCACCAGTACCGGACCCAGCACGCCTGCCGCTGCCCAGGCAGTCAGGAGACGACCGTGGATTGCGCCAACCATTTGGGTACCGAACAGATCCGCCAGGTAGGCCGGCACGGTAGCGAAACCGCCGCCGTACATCGACAGGATGATGCAGAACGCCGCCACGAACAGCGCGACGCTGCCCAGGTGACCCAGGTTCGGGATCAGCGCGTACAGGGCAAAGCCCAGGGCGAAGAACACGAAATAGGTGTTTTTGCGACCCAGGTAATCCGAGAACGAAGCCCAGAAGAACCGGCCGCCAATGTTGAACAGGCTCAACAGACCGGTGAAGCCGGCCGCGATGGCAGCGATCTGGCCCAGTTGCACGGCGTCCAGCTGGCCGAAAGGCAGGTCATTGCCGAGCAACTTGCCGCCAAACACTTCCTGCAGCAGTGGCGAAGCCATGCCGAGAATGCCGATACCAGCGGATACGTTCAGGCACAGCACCAGCCATACCAGGCGGAACTGCGGGGTCTTCCATGCAACGTTCACGTGAACGTGGCGATGGGTGATCATCGCGTTCGCGGCTTTCTTCGGTGCCGGGGTCCAGCCCTCGGGCTTCCAGCCGGTTGGCGGGACGCGGTAAGACAAGGCGCCACCGATCATGAACACGAAGTAGATCGCGGCCATCACCAGGAAGCTCTGCCAAACGCCTACATCGGTCGGCGTAGCGAAGTGGCTCATCAGCGCTGCGGCCAGTGGAGCACCCACCATCGCACCGCCACCGAAGCCCATGATCGCCATGCCGGTCGCCATGCCGCGCTTGTCCGGGAACCACTTGATCAACGTCGAGACTGGCGAGATGTAGCCCAGGCCCAGGCCGATACCACCGATCACCCCAGAGCCGACCCACATCAGCCAGATCTGGTGGGTATAGATACCCAGCGCCGAAATCAGCAGGCCACCGCACCAGCACAAGGCCGATACAACGCCGGCCTTGCGTGGCCCGGCGTGTTCCAGCCAGCCACCCCAGATGGCTGCCGAGCAACCCAGGAAGATGAAGAACAGCGTGTAGATCCAGCCGAGCATCGAGATCGGCCAGTCACATTGGGACGAAAAGACTTGCGAGATGAAGCTCATATCCGGCGCACAGGCGACAGGCTTGGAGATACCCAAGGCCTTGGACAGTGGTAGCCAGAACACCGAAAAGCCATAGGCCATGCCGATGCAGAGGTGAATGGCCAGCGCGGCCGGTGGAACCAGCCAGCGGTTGAAGCCGGGCTTGGCAATAATGCGTTCCTTGGAGAGGAACGCAGGCTGGTCGGCGATGCCGTCCGCCGTAATGCTCGTGCTCATTGTGTATCCCCCAGTTATTGGAATGGTTCGCCAGCCACGCATCACCCTCAGCCTTTTTGCACGCAGGCATGGCTGTATTCTGTGGTGAAGCTCCATTTTGGTGCGACATCACGCCGCAGAAGGACGGGCGAACTGACAAAGGTTACCATTTGCTCGTGACAGAAAAACCAAAGTGCTATCACCTTTTTTCTGTCATCCGTCTTATCGCGCCTCTGCTCACTTTCTGTAGGGGGCAATTCGTTTATTTTTCAGGAATTTCCATGCCCATCGTTGTCGAGCAACTCAATGAAGCCATTCGTCAGGACGATCAGGATCTGCAGAAAATCTACCAGGACGCCCCGGCTTGGCTGTTCGAGCCGTTCAGCGATGCCACGCAACTCATTGGGAAATGTCTCGAGGAGGGCTCGTTGATCGCGGCACGCTTCAATAATCGCCTGCTCGGCGCAGCAAGGCTGCAACGGCACCAGGACGTCTGGCGCTTGTCCCACCTATGCGTACGAAACGTCACTCGTCGCCGGGGCGTGGCGGAACGACTGGTGAGCGAAGCCCGGAGGATGGCGCTGCAGGAAAATGCCGAGCTTCGACTTCGGGCACCTGCCGGGCATCTGGAAGCCCAGGCATTGGCGGCAAAGTTGAAACTGCCGCTGGATGTCGACTAGCACACCTGTGGCGAGGGGATCTGCCTCAGGACAGATCACCCAACGCTCCACCAACCCGGGACGTTATACTCCCAGGCAAAATTTGAACTCAACCTACAAGGATTCGCCCATGAAAGCGTTCGGCAAAATCCTGGGTCTGGTACTTCTCGGGCTGTTGCTGATCATTGTGGCCCTGGGCTTTGCCCTGACCCACCTCTTCGATCCCAACGACTATAAAGAAGAGATCCGCCAGATAGCCCGCGACAAAGCCCACATTGAGCTGACACTCAATGGGGACATCGGCTGGAGCCTGTTTCCATGGCTGGGTCTGGAATTGCACGAAGCCAGTGTCGCCACCCTGGCCAACCCGACCCAACCTTTCGCCGACCTGCAGATGCTCGGGCTGTCTGTCCGGGTGATGCCACTGCTGCGCCGCGAAGTGCAGATGAGCGATGTCCGGGTCGAGGGCTTGAACCTGCGCCTCAACCGTGACAAGAACGGCCACGGCAACTGGGAAGACATCGGCAAGGCGCCTGCCTCAGCGTCCACCCGGGAAGCACCGACGCCCGTCGAGCAAACCACCCCGCCTGCCAACGCACCCGCAGAGAAGCCGGCCCAGCCAACCCGGCTGGACATCGACAGCCTGACCGTGAACAACGCGCGGGTGGAATACACCGACGAGCAGACCGGCAAGCAGTTCAGCGCCGAAAGCATCCAGTTGAGCACCGGCCCGATCCATGACGCGACCAACATTCCGGTCACTCTCACAGCGTTCCTGTCCAGCAACCAGCCGGCCGTCCGCGTGCGTACCGAAGTCACTGGCGAACTGCGCTTCGAACGCGCTTTACAGCGCTATCGGTTCGAAGACTTGAAGCTCTCCGGCGAAGCCACCGGCGACCCTTTGCAGGGCAAGACCGTGAGTTTCGCGGCCCAAGGGCAACTCCTCCTGGACAAGGCAGCGAACGTCGCCGAATGGACCGGCATCAAGCTTTCCCTGAACCAGCTGCGTGCGTTGGGCGAGTTGAAGGTCAACGACCTCGACAAGACACCGCAATTGAACGGCGGCATTTCGATCGCCCAATTCGACCTGGCGAAATTTGTCGACAGTGTCGGCCAGCAATTGCCGGCCATGGCTGAAGGCAGCCTGAGCAAGGTCGAACTGGCCAGCCGCATTACCGGCACGCCGAGCAGCGTCGAACTCAACGACATCAACCTGAAGGTTGATGACAGCCACTTCAGCGGTCGTATCGCCGTGGAAGACTTTGCCAAACAGGCCCTGCGCGTGCAGCTCAAGGCCGACACTTTCAACGTCGACCGCTACCTGCCGCCAAAATCCGCCGAAGCCGACAGTTCCAAGGCGGCCCGCGAGGCCGAAGTCAGCAACACCGAGGCCAGCGCCATGGCCGGTGCCGGCAGCACGCCGCTGCCGAGCGCTCCAACCCAAGGAGCTTGGAGCAATGATCGGCTATTTCCGGTGGAGCGCCTGGGCAAGCTGGACCTCGATGCCGACCTGACCTTCGGGCAACTGACCCTCGAAAAACTGCCGATCCAGAACGCTGCGCTCAAGGCCACCGGCCTGGGTGGCCTGTTGACCCTGGAGAATCTGCGGGGCGATTTGTACAGCGGCAATTTCGAAACCAAGGGCACCCTGGATGTGCGCCAGCCTACGCCGCAGTTGAGCCTGCAGACCCGCATCAATCGGGTCCCGGTCGAGAAAATCATCGAGGGCCAGGGCAAGAACCCGCCAGTCAAGGGCCTGGTCACGCTCAATAGCGCGATCACGGCCAACGGCAACAGCCAGAAAGCCCTGATCGACAGCCTCAACGGTACCGCCGGGTTCGTCATCAACGACGGCGTATTGCTCAATGCCAACCTCGAACAGCAACTGTGCAAAGGCATCGCGACCCTCAATCGCAAGTCCCTCAGTGGCGAACCCCGGGGCAAGGACACGCCTTTCCAGCAGCTCAACGGCAATCTCACCTTCAACAACGGCGTTGCCAGCAACCCGGACCTGAAAGTGCGCATTCCCGGCATGACCGTCAACGGCAACGGCGATATCGACCTGCGCGTGCTGGGCATGGACTACCGCGTCGGTGTCATCGTCGAGGGCGACAAGAGCGACATGCCCGACCCCGCCTGCCAGGTCAACGAGCGCTACGTCGATGTCGAGTGGCCATTGCGCTGCCGCGGCCCACTGGAACTAGGCGCTAAAGCCTGCCGCCTGGACAACGACGGGCTGGGCAAGGTCGCGGCGAAACTGGCCGGCGACCGTCTCGGCGACAAGATCGATGAGAAGCTGGGTGACAAGGTCAGCCCCGAGCTCAAAGATGCGCTCAAGGGGTTGTTCAAGCGATGACATCCGAGCAGTTTTCCACCGCCGTACTGGACTGGTTCGATCGTCACGGGCGCCATGATTTGCCCTGGCAACAGGGCATCACGCCGTATCGGGTGTGGGTCTCGGAAATCATGTTGCAGCAGACCCAGGTCAGCACCGTGCTCAATTACTTCGACCGTTTCATGGCCTCGCTGCCCACCGTCCAAGCCCTGGCCGCCGCGCCGGAGGATGAAGTGCTGCACCTGTGGACGGGCTTGGGCTACTACACCCGTGCGCGCAATCTGCAGAAAACCGCGAAAATCGTCGTCGAGCAGTACGGCGGCGAGTTTCCCCGGGACGTGGAAAAACTCACCGGACTGCCTGGGATTGGCCTGTCGACCGCAGGTGCCATCGCCAGCATCAGCATGGGCCTGCGGGCGCCGATCCTCGATGGCAACGTCAAGCGAGTACTGGCGCGCTTCACCGCCCAGGAGGGCTACCCAGGCGAACCCAAGGTTGCGAAACAACTATGGGCCGCCGCCGAGCGCTTCACACCGCAAGACCGCGTCAACGCCTACACCCAGGCGATGATGGACCTGGGCGCCACGCTCTGCACCCGCAGCAAACCCAGTTGTATGCTCTGTCCGCTGAAGCAAGGCTGCGAGGCGCACATGCTGGGCCTGGAAACCCGCTACCCGATTCCCAAGCCGCGCAAGGAAGTGCCGAAAAAGCGCACCTTGATGCCAATGCTGGCCAACCGCGAGGGCGCGATCCTGCTTTACCGTCGCCCTTCAACCGGGCTGTGGGGCGGTCTGTGGAGCCTGCCGGAACTCGACGACCTCGACGATCTGCAACATTTGGCCTTGCAACACGCGCTGGAACTGGGCAGCCAGCAGCCAATGCCTGGCCTGGTGCACACTTTCAGCCACTTCCAGTTGGCGATCGAACCCTGGCTGGTCCGGGTCCGGGAAACCGGTCATCACGTGGCCGAGGCCGACTGGCTCTGGTATAACCTCGCCACCCCGCCGCGCCTGGGCCTTGCCGCCCCGGTCAAAACCTTGCTCGAACGCGCGGCCGCCGTAATGAACGCAGGAGAGTTGCAATGACCCGCACCATCATGTGCCGCAAGTACAAAGAAGAACTCGAAGGCCTGGAGCGAGCTCCGTTCCCGGGCGCAAAGGGCCAGGACATCTACGACAACGTCTCGGCCAAGGCCTGGGGCGATTGGCAGAAACACCAGACCCTGCTGATCAATGAAAAACGCCTGAACATGATGAACGCCGAGGATCGTAAATACCTCCAAGGCGAGATGGAGAAGTTCTTTTCTGGCGAAGAATACGCCAAGGCCGAAGGCTACGTACCACCGTCCGAATAAGCTGTTAAATGCGGGGGCGGATCGTAAGCGACGGTAATAATTAAATATTTTTTGATAACGTGCTTGACGCCCCCCTGAAAAACCCGTTTAATGCGCCCCGTTGCCCAGATAGCTCAGTCGGTAGAGCAGGGGATTGAAAATCCCCGTGTCGGCGGTTCGATTCCGTCTCTGGGCACCAAATACCGAAAACCCCGATCAAGAAATTGATCGGGGTTTTTTTATTGCCCGGATTTTCTTCCGCCGCCTTATCGACTCAGCTACATTCGTCCGCTCCCCTCCAGCAAGCGAGTCGACATGGACATCACCGGCATCCCCTTCGGCACCACCGATTGGTCAACCATCGAGCCCACCGAACACAAAGGCGTCACCGGGACCGCCTATTGGCGCACGCAACAGTTCGGGAACATCCGGGTACGGATGGTGGAATACACGGCGGGTTATCTGGCCGACCATTGGTGCACCAAAGGTCACGTCCTCTTTTGCCTCAAGGGCGAGCTCAATACCGAGCTCGAAGATGGCCGGCAATTTTTGCTCAAGCCAGGCATGAGCTACCAGGTGGCGGACCAGGCCGAGCCCCATCGCTCTTTCACTTCATCGGGGGCCACGCTTTTCATAGTCGATTGAGATTCGAAGCGTTCGCGTTGAAGCTGTAGGATAGATCGCCTTATTCATCAGGAATCCGACCATGTCATCGGCGAACAAACAGCAGAAACGCAACCAGCGCGCCAAGGCGAAAGCCAAGAAGAACCGCATTCAACGTGCTGCTGCGCCAAACGATTTCCTGGACCCGAACGACGAGCGCATCGACTTGGAAACCGTAGACTTGTCGGAGATGTTCCAACTGATGAGCGCTGCCGAGAAAATCAGCCAGCAGGCCATGTGCACGGTCTTCCTGGCGCACCCATTGCTGGAATTGGTGCTAGAACAGGAAGGTGAGGACGAAGCCACCGACTTCATCATTACCGCCTTGATCGAGTACCGTCGCCTGACCACTGGCGTCGATGAGCAGACCGCGCTGGACTGGGTGGAAAGCAAGCAATTCCAAGCCGATTATGTGGCCGCCTCCCAGGCACTGGCCCAAGGCCAAGCCTGACGTCACGACAGAGCCCGAGGTGGATTACGCCCGGCGAGGATCCCTCCTACAGGCTAGGTTCCAACTACATGGGACGGCGTCATACCCGTCCTGCATAAACCCGCTATTTTTCCTCCCGCACAATCAGCTGCGTCCGGCATCCACCCAATTTCTTTTAGAGCATCCTCCTGGTCCGCCCCCTCTCAACGGCTGGACACTCCAATGACACCGACACCTACCCAGGATGATCCACAGCTCGCTCCCCTGATCGACGAACTTGGCGAGCTGATCCGCCAGGCTCGCCAGAAAGTCCTGCGCGCGGTCGATACGCTTCAGGTGCAAACCTGTTGGCAGATTGGTCGACATATCATCGAGTTCGAGCAAGAGGGCGCCGAACGAGCGGCCTACGGGGCAAGGCTGCTGCCGTCTTTGGCGAAGGTGCTGACGGCGCGGTTTGGGAAAGGGTTTGATGAACGTAACCTGCGCCACATGCGGGACTTTTATCAAAAGTTTCCAATTTGGAACGCAGTGCGTACCGAATTGAGCTGGACTCATTACCGGACGCTCTTGCGGATAGAACCCGACAGTACCCGCCAGTGGTACATGAACGAAACCGCCGTTCAAAACTGGTCGACCCGTGCCCTGGAACGCCAGATTGGCACGTTCTATTACGAACGCCTTCTAGCAAGCCGCGATCGGTCCGCGGTGGAGCAGGAAGCAGCAACCAACATAGGAAAACTCGATTTCGGCCCACGGGACATTGTCAGGGACCCGGTGGTCCTGGAGTTCCTCGGATTGCCCAATGCCGGCATGCTGCAGGAGAGCGATCTGGAACAGGCCTTGATCGATCAGCTACAGGGCTTTCTGTTGGAACTCGGCAAAGGCTTCGCCTTCATTGCGCGTCAACAGCGCATCAGTACCGAAAGCAAGGACTTCTATCTCGACCTGGTCTTCTACAACTACGTGCTCAAGTGCTTTGTCATCGTCGACCTCAAGCGTGGCGAACTGAGCCATCAGGATATCGGGCAGATGGATATGTACGTGCGCCTCTACGATGACCTCAAGCGCGGCCCCGACGACAAACCCACCGTTGGCATCATCCTTTGCGCCCAGAAGGACGAGTCGGTTGTGCGTTATTCGGTGCTACAGGGCAATGAACAGCTATTCGCCAGCCAGTACCAACTGGTGCTGCCCTCCGAAGAAGAACTGCGCAGGGCGCTGGATTGCGAACGGGCGCGACTGGAGGAACGACAACCCGACCGCGCTACCGGAACAATAAAGCCCGCAATTGACGATCGCCCACCCAATAAACCTGTGTAAGATTGATGCGCTTTTTTTCTGCAACGCTCCACTTGAAGAGCTTCATTCTGCATGTCTGCACCGTCCGCCCCTCCGTCCTCCCTGATCCAGGCCTTGCGGACTGAAACCGCTGAACTGCACGTTGCCTTGGAGAAACGCCTGCCGTTTTTCTCCGAGCAACTGGATGTTGACCTGTACCGGCGCTTGATAGCGGCCTACCACGGTTTTTATCAGCCACTGGAACGCCAATTCCAGGTCCTCGCGCTCGCTCCGACCGGACTGGACCAGTCCCTGCGCATCAAGCTGCCGGTACTACGCATGGATCTCATGGCGCTGGGCCTGGACGAAACGGCGATTGAAGCGCTGCCCGCCTGCCAGCGTTTGCCGCAGATCGATTCACCGGCCGCCGCCCTCGGTGTTTCCTATGTGCTCGAAGGGGCAACATTGGGTGGACAGATCCTGCGACGCAGGGTGGCCGAACAGTTAGGCCTCGATGCATCCAGCGGCGCCGCCTTCCTCGACGTCTATGGAGAACTCACCGGCCGGCGCTGGAAGGATTTTCTTCAGTATCTAGGCGATCGGAACCTTGGCGACGAGCAGATGCTCGAAGCCACACGCGCCGCCAGGGCGACATTTATCTGTTTTGAACGCTGGCTGGACAGTCAGGAGGTCCTGTTATGAAACCGGAAGACCAAGAAGCCTTCGAACAACTGCTGGCCAATTGCTCAGACGAACCGATTCGCTTCCCCGGGGCCATCCAGCCTCACGGCGTATTGCTGATGCTGTCCGAGCCCGATTTCTTGATCCGCCAGGTCAGCGCGAATGCACAAGAATTGATCGGTCAGCCCGCCCAAGGACTTCTTGGCCTGCCCCTGGACGTTCTGTTCGGGCAAGAACAGGCCGTGAACCTTCTGGAAGCTTTCCGCAGCGACGCTGAAAGAGACAACCTTCCCCTCGACATCGTAGTGAACCAGCAGCGCTTCGACGCCCTGATCCACCGCCACCAGGGCGCCTTGATTGTCGAACTGGAACAGCACCTGACCGACTTCCGTCCCGAGGGAGTCAGCGGCGAGGCCAACCTGGGCCGCATGTTGCAGCGCCTGCAAAGCGCCAAGTCCCTTCAGGCCCTGTACGAAATCAGCGTGCGCGAAATCCAGGCCATGACCGGCTACGACCGTGTGTTGATCTATCGTTTCGAGGAAGGCGGCCACGGACAAGTCATCGCCGAGGCCAGCGCACCTTCGATGGAGCTCTACAAGGGTTTGTTTTTCCCAGCGTCGGACATCCCTGAGCAGGCCCGCGAGCTGTATCGCACCAATTGGTTGCGCATCATCCCCAACGCCGACTACACCCCGGTCCCACTGGTACCCGAGCTGCGTCCCGACACGCAGGCACCGCTGGACCTGAGCTTCTCCACGCTGCGCAGCGTCTCGCCGATCCACCGCCAATACATGAAGAACATGGGCGTGCTGTCATCCATGAGCATCTCGCTGATGAAGGGCGAGCAATTATGGGGACTGATCAGCTGCGGCAATCGCCAGCCGCTTCATGTGCCACACGAGATGCGCATGGCCTGCCAGACGATCGGCCAGATCCTGTCGCTGCAGATCAGCGCGATGGAAGCCATTGAGCTGGCGGGACAACGGGATGCCAAGCTCGAAGGGCTCCAGGCGCTTGCCACTGTCATGGCGCAATCCAGCGAAAACGTTTTCGAAGGCCTGTCCCTCGCGCCCCAGTGCCTGATGAATCTCACCGGGGCCAATGGCGTCGCGATCATCGAGGACAACAAGCTGTATCGCCACGGCCAGTGTCCGGAACCAGAACAGATCCGTGAATTGCACAAATGGATAATGGAAACCGGCCAACCGGTCTTCTCCCACCATAACCTGGGCGGTGTCTTCGAGCCGGCCAAGGCTTATCAGGACGTTGCAAGCGGAGTGCTGGCGATTCACCTGCCCAAGCCCGTGGAAAACGGCGTGCTGTGGTTCCGCCCCGAGGTGAAACAAACCATCAATTGGAGCGGTGACCCGCAAAAGCCCCTCGACCTGGAACAAAGCGAGACCGGTTTGCGCTTGCGTCCGCGGACATCGTTCGAAATCTGGAAAGTCGAGATGGACGGCATCAGCACCCAATGGAGCCATGGTGACCTGTTCGCCGCCAATGACCTGCGTCGCTCGGCCCTGGAAACCGACTTGGCACGTCAGGTTCGCAAGGAGCGGCAGGCAGTGCAGGCCCGGGATGAGCTGGTGGCAGTGGTCTCCCATGACCTGCGCAACCCGATGACTGTCATATCCATGCTTTGCGGCATGATGCAAAATTCCTTCAGCTCCGACGGGTCTCACAGCTCGAAGCGAATTTCCTCGGCCATCGACACCATGCAGCAAGCCGCCAGTCGCATGAATTCGCTGCTGGAAGACCTGCTCGACACCTCGCGCATCGACGCCGGCCGCTACACCATCCACCCCAAGCCGATGGACGTCAGCCAGATCTTCGAAGATGCCTGCTCGCTGTTGACGCCGCTGGCCTCTGCCAAGGCCATCGATATCTCTTTCCATGCCGAACCCAATCTCAAGATCAACGCGGACCCGGAGCGGCTGTTCCAAGTGCTGTCCAACCTGATCGGCAACGCCATCAAATTCACGCCGCAGCGAGGCAGTGTAGGCATCAGCGCAATGTCGGTAGGCGATGAGATAGTGTTCAGCGTCCGCGACACGGGAGAAGGTATCGCACCCGAACAATTGCCCCATGTGTTTGACCGCTACTGGACCACCAAGGAGGGCAACCCGAACGGCACCGGACTCGGGCTTTATATTTCCCAGGGGATTGTCCAGGCTCATGGCGGTAAACTGCAGGCCGAAAGCCAGCCAGGCAAAGGCAGCGAATTTCGCTTTACCGTGCCGAAAATCGATTGAGCCGGGCACCGCCCCCTAACGAATTGGAAACCGAAGCCCAATGGCCTCACTGAACAAACAGCAGAAACGCGCCAAGCGCGCCAAAGACAAAGCCAAGCAAATCCGCATGACGGGACGCAAATCCATCCCGATGTACGGCGATCCGGCCCACGCCACCGCCCAGCCACCAGTCTACGTGCTGGAACTGTTTGCCAAGCTGCGCGAAGCCGAGGCGGTCAGCCGCAGCCAAATGCTTGACACGCTGCTTAGCAATGTCAGCGAGATGATCATCGAGCGCCCGGCCCTGCTGGACCTGAAAAACGCCGAAAACGAGAGCATGGCCGCGACCAACCTGGCCGCGGATATGCTGGTGGACTATCGCATGTGGGCCGATGACATGGATCGCGAAACCGCCCAGCGCTGGCTCAGCACGCCGGAGTTCATCAAGGATTTCAGCGAGGCGCTGGACCGTTATCGTCAATCCATGGAAGAGCCCGCCAGCGAGTAAGCTCCCCGGCTACTCGCTACTGTTCCAGTGGAACACCAGCTTTCGCGCGGCTCCGCCGGCCACGTTGGCGGTGTCGCGACGCTCCACGCCGTTACGCGTCGCCACCACGCCGTACTTGCCCGGCGGTAGCTGTACATACACCAACGGGCCTGCATCGCTGAGCGTCAGCAATGTTTGCCCCGATGCGTTCTGCACGGTCACGTCCACATCCGGGACGTATTTGTTCTCGGGGCCGATCGCAAACGTCATGTGCAGGTTGTAGCCCTGGGCCTGCTCGATGGCCCGGGCTTCGTCCTCGCCGATGCCTCCGGACAGATAGGTGATACCGTTCTGCTGCATGGGTTGGACCTGCACGCCCGAGTTGTCGATGGGCGTGAGGTTGGTGGCGTTGACGACGATGGGGAACAGCAGCGTCCCCATCAAGACGATAGTGGACGCTAGCGACTTCATGGCAACAAACTCCTGAAATGAGTGCCATCTCGTTTGAGCACTACATGAGCCTCGCCGTTTAGATCAATTGGGAGTTGAGCCGAACGCCAGTCGGAATAGACAACGCTCATCCGATTAACCCTTCCCACCCCCGCCCAAAGCTGGCACCATCGCGCCTTTTTTTAGCGACTCCCAGGCATTTTGCCGGTGTGCATGGTTAAAACAGCCGTTCGGTTGTTGATAGCGCGACAGTCTGCTGTGTCGATGCGACAACCTGATGCACATCATTGGCCTACCGTCCGAAGCGCTGTTGGCTGTCATTCGGACGCATGCTAGCTTGGCCGCCTCGCCAGGAAGGCTGCCAACAGCAAGGGAGCACATATCATGAGGACCGCACATGGCCCAGGCCACGCCCGCGCTTGAAATCCGCAACTTGCATAAACGCTACGGAAAGCTGGAGGTGCTCAAAGGCGTCTCGCTGACCGCTCGCGACGGCGACGTGATCTCGATCCTGGGCTCCTCCGGTTCCGGCAAGTCCACGTTTTTGCGCTGCATCAACCTGCTGGAAAATCCCAACCAGGGCCAGATTCTGGTGGCCGGCGAAGAACTCAAGCTCAAGGCCGCGAAAAACGGTGAACTGGTGGCCGCCGACGGCAAACAGATCAACCGCATGCGCAGCGAGATCGGTTTTGTATTTCAGAACTTTAATCTCTGGCCCCACATGAGCGTGCTCGACAACATCATCGAAGCCCCGCGCCGGGTGCTGGGCCAGAGCAAGGCCGAAGCCGTCGAAGGCGCCGAAGCCTTGCTGGCCAAGGTCGGCATCGCCGACAAGCGCCACGCCTACCCGGCCGAACTGTCCGGCGGCCAGCAGCAACGTGCCGCCATCGCCCGCACACTGGCGATGCAGCCCAAAGTGATTCTGTTCGACGAGCCAACTTCCGCCCTTGACCCGGAAATGGTCCAGGAAGTACTAGGTGTGATCCGCGCCCTGGCCGAGGAGGGTCGCACCATGCTGCTGGTGACCCACGAAATGGGCTTCGCCCGTCAGGTTTCCAGCGAAGTCGTGTTCCTTCATCAAGGCCTGGTCGAGGAGCAAGGATCGCCACAGCAGGTCTTCGAAACCCCGCTTTCGGCGCGCTGTAAGCAATTCATGTCCAGCAACCGCTAACGGAGCAGTACCCATGCAGACTTACAAGAAGTTCCTCCTGGTCGCAGCGGCCAGCCTGATCTTTTCGGCAAACGCCATGGCGGCCGAAAAACTGAAGATGGGCATCGAAGCGGCTTATCCTCCGTTCAACAACAAGGATGCCAGCGGCCAGGTCGTGGGTTTCGATAAAGACATCGGCGATGCTCTGTGCGCCAAGATGAAAGTCGAGTGCGAAGTGGTTACGTCCGACTGGGACGGCATCATTCCGGCCCTGATGGCCAAGAAGTTCGACTTCCTGATTTCTTCGCTTTCGATCAATGAAGAGCGCAAGCAAGCGGTGGACTTCACCGACCCGTACTACTCTAACAAACTGCAATTCATCGCCCCTAAAAACGTCGATTTCAAGGTCGATAAAGAGTCCCTCAAAGGTAAGACCATCGGGGCACAGCGCTCCACGCTTGCCGGCACCTGGCTGGAAGACGAACTGGGCAGCGACGTGACCACCAAACTCTACGACACCCAGGAAAACGCCTACCTTGACCTGGTTTCCGGCCGCGTCGACGCGATCCTGGCGGACAAATACGTCAACTACGACTGGCTGAAAACCGACGCTGGGCGTGCTTACGAATTCAAGGGCGATCCGGTGGTTGAGGGCGACAAAATCGCCATTGCGCTGCGCAAGGGTGACAACGAGCTGCGCAACAAGCTGAACGCCGCGCTCAAGGAAATCATTGCCGACGGCACCTATAAAAAAATCAACGACAAGTACTTCCCGTTCAGCATCTATTGATACTGACGTGCCTGGCTGGCGCCCGCTCCTGCGCGGCGCCGGTCCTTAGCCAAGCCTGCCGCGATATAACAAATACCCATGATGATCGACCTATATGGATTCGGCCCGGCGCTTGCCGCCGGCGCGCTGATGACGGTCAAGTTGGCCCTGTCGGCCCTTTGCCTGGGGCTCGTGCTCGGCCTGCTCGGCGCCCTTGCCAAGACCTCCCCGTACAAGCCGCTGCAATGGCTTGGCGGCACCTATTCGACACTGGTCCGCGGCATTCCGGAATTGCTCTGGGTGCTGTTGATCTACTTCGGCACCGTCAACCTGATGCGTGCCTTGGGTGAATATTTCGGCAACCCCGACCTTGCCCTCAACGCCTTCGCCGCCGGCGTCATCGCCCTCGGCCTGTGCTTTGGCGCCTACGCGACGGAAGTGTTTCGCGGTGCGATCCTGGCGATACCCAAGGGGCACCGTGAAGCCGGCGTAGCTTTGGGCCTGTCGAAATGGCGAATCTTTACTCGGTTGATCCTGCCGCAGATGTGGCGCATCGCCCTGCCCGGCCTGGGCAACCTGTTCATGATCCTCATGAAGGATACCGCGCTGGTTTCGGTGATCGGCCTGGAAGAAATCATGCGTCACGCGCAAATCGGCGTGACCATCTCCAAGCAACCGTTCACGTTCTATATGGTCGCCGCACTTATGTACCTGGGCCTGACAGTGCTCGCCATGCTCGGCATGCACCTGCTGGAAAAACGCGCCGCCCGCGGCTTTGCCAGGAGCACCCAATGAACTGGGACGTCATCATCAAGTGGCTGCCGAAGCTGGCCCAGGGCGCCACATTGACCCTGGAGTTGGTGGCTATCGCCGTGATCGCAGGGCTACTGCTGGCGATTCCGCTGGGCATCGCCCGCTCATCGCGCCTGTGGCAGGTGCGGGCATTGCCCTACGCCTACATCTTCTTTTTCCGTGGCACGCCGCTGCTGGTCCAGTTGTTCCTTGTCTATTACGGCCTGGCACAATTCGATGCCGTGCGCAGCAGTGCGTTGTGGCCGTATTTGCGGGACCCATTCTGGTGCGCCACGGCCACCATGACCCTGCACACAGCCGCTTACATCGCCGAGATCCTGCGCGGCGCGATCCAGGCCATCCCTCGTGGCGAAATCGAAGCCGCACGGGCCTTGGGCATGTCGCGGCCCAAGGCGCTGTTCTACATCATGCTGCCCCGCGCCGCGCGCATCGGCCTGCCGGCCTACAGCAACGAAGTGATCCTGATGCTCAAGGCCAGCGCCCTGGCGAGTACCGTGACCTTGCTGGAACTTACCGGCATGGCCCGCACCATCATCGCCAGGACCTACATGCCTGTGGAGATTTTCTTCGCGGCCGGCATGTTCTATCTGCTGATGTCGTTCGTTCTGGTGCAAGGCTTCAAGCAGCTGGAACGCTGGTTGCGCGTTGATGCCTGCCAGGGACGCTGACAGCCGCGTCCTGACGGGCGAGGCATTGCTCGCCCGTTTCATGGCGCTGGACGTTTTTCTCACCACTCATCAGGCACTATGGAAACCGCGTCCCTTCATCCATCTGCAGATGCCTTGGGAAACGTCCCACCCGGAATTGGCCCAATGGCTACGCCAGCGTTCGCTTGAGACTGCGGAAAACGACCATCACCAGCCATGGTTAATGGAGGATGCGCCAGCGCCGTTTCCAGAATTGGCCGCTATCTCCCGCACCCTCGGCGCGGTCGCAGAATTGCCGGCCAATGCGCTCGAAGCATCAAGCCACCGCCTCAACGTCGACGTACCCGGGCGCAAATGGCAGCAGATCGAAGCCTTCGCCAGCCGCCTGCGCTTCTCCACCGCACCGACCCACTGGCTCGATTGGTGCGCCGGCAAAGGCCACCTCGGTCGACGCTTGCTGCACGATGAGCAGCAACTGACCTGCCTGGAATACGATCCTGCCTTGATCGCCAGCGGCCAGTTGCTGAGCCAACGCCACCACCTGCCCGCCACGCACCTGCAACAAGACGTACTGGCAGCGGACGCGAACCAGGTGCTGCATCCGGAACACACCCCCGTAGCCCTGCACGCCTGCGGCGACTTGCACGTGCGCCTGATGCACCTGGCCAGCGCCGCTGGCTGTGCACAACTGGCGATCGCGCCGTGCTGTTACAACCGCATCAACAGCGAGCGTTATCAAGCGCTGTCCGACGCCGCCAAAGGCTCCGGCCTACAACTGTCGCTCGACGATCTCAGCCTGCCGCAGACCGAGACCGTCACCGCTGGCGCCCGCGTAAGAAGGCAACGGGACCAATCCATGGCATGGCGCCTGGGCTTCGACCTGCTGCAGCGACAAATCAGAGGGTGCGACGACTACCTGGCCACCCCCTCATTGCCCAGCGCCTGGCTGGAAAAATCTTTCGCCCAGTACTGTACCGATCTGGCAGCCCTGAAAGGCTTATCCACAGTCGGCACACCTGATTGGGCCGCCCTGGAAGCAGCAGGCCAGCAGCGCCTGGCCGAGGTGCGAAACCTGGAATTGGTGCGAGGCCTTTTCCGCCGACCACTGGAGCTTTGGCTGGTGCTGGACCGGGCACTTTTCCTCAGCCAAAAAGGCTACGACGTCCGCCTCGGCACCTTCTGCGAAACCCTCCTGACGCCGCGCAACCTGCTGTTGCTGGCAGAGCATCGCCAAGGCGAAACAGCCTGTGGATAACTCTGTTGATGAAATAAACCTGGATCCAAGAAAACCGTGATTTTCGGGTTGAAACTTAGCTGGTCATTTTTTGTTCACATGGATAAAAAACCATGAAAACAGCAGCTTGCGAGCAAACCGGGAAATTGTCACAAAACCGAAAGATATCACTCGCAACGTCCTATCGATTGTGCATAAGCAGCTGAGCAAACCAGCATAAACGTTGGGTCCGGCAGCATTTTCGCCCCGCCCCACAGGCGCTTTGGCTTGCCCCGCATGAGTAAAGCAACCGCCCGCCGCCAAGCCCCTCACGCCCCGCCCAACCGCGCCCCATCCACCGGAACTGCTGCCCGTCTAAAAATAGTCAGAATTCAGGGGTTTACAGAACCTTCCCAATCGCTATAATCGTCGCCCACACGCCGGTATAGCTCAGTTGGTAGAGCAACTGACTTGTAATCAGTAGGTCCCGGGTTCGACTCCTGGTGCCGGCACCATACAAAACAAAGCCCTCGCAGAAATGCGAGGGCTTTGTTGTTTCTGGACCGTCCACTTTTACCCCATGCTGAAACCTGCGGGAACAAGCTTGCTCGCGATGAGGCCGTCAACCCATCGAAAATCTTTCGGCCAAGATGGGCAATCTTTTAGAACACCACGACGGAAGCAATCTCAACCAAACAGCATCTTTTGCCAGTGGTCCTCACCCACAATCGCAATCGAAGCCCCCGCCTCCCGCAGCTCCACTGCCTTCATAATCTTCGTTCCGTAAGTACTGTGGCGCCACTGCTCATTACCCACGCTGCCGACCACTAGGTAATGCACCTTCTTGCTCACACCACCACCAATCAAACCGCCACGCTCCTCGACCAATGCCTGACAATCTTTGCGCGGGCCAAAAGCCATTACGCCTGTAAATACAAACAACCGGCCGTCCCACATCAAGTCAGGAGCCGGTGAATTGAATGGAAGGTCCGTAGGAGCAACAGCCATAGCTCCGCCGACCTGCGACTTCTCAATGCCTACTCCAGAAAAACTACGTAGGATGTTAAGCAGCTCAAGAGATTCGTCAGGGTCCAGAGCATCGTCCTGAAGCATGGAGGCCAAACGCGAATAGAGCAGATTGATCACCGGGTCATTCAGATGTGCGAGATTGTTTTCCAACCATTGCTTTAGAAAAACCGCTTCGTTGACGTTCACGACACCGTCGGCCGTAATCCCAGCGGCCAGCCCGACCAAGGCATCGGCAGCACGTCGATCAATACGAGCGTTGTGAAAGAATTTGCTGTTTTCGAACTCGTTGTGTAGGTCCATTACGGGGCTCCTTCGGGTGTGTTGGCCCGGCATTGAAGCGGTGCTGCCTGAGGAATGGTGTGTTCAAACCTAGCATTCCTGCGCGCAGAACCCCGTTTTTGATAAGAAAATAAATCCGTCCCCTTTTTTACGCCACACGAAAGCTACCTAAATTTTCTGCAAGAAATCATCCGCCCTGCGCGGGACATCCTGCATGCACACGACCTCAAAGGTTTCCATGAGCTTCGAGCCGCGTACGCATGTGAGCGCTACGAGCAAATTACCCAACACCGTGCGCCTATCAACGGTGGCCAATGTTATCTGGCAGATAGGAACCTTGATCGTGATGCCCAGAGGCAAATCAGCTATGAGCTGGGGCATCGACGGATTGAAGTGGTCGGTGCTTACATTGGTGGTCGAGTATGAGCAAGCCGTTCGATATGGAGTTGTTCTTGGCTGGCGTGCTGACCGGCTCGCACACGACGCGGCAACGCCATCTGCGGCAGGCGATGCTAATCCAAGCTGAAATTTCAAAGCGCTGGCGGCGAGAAACACCTTGGGCTTGGCAGCAAAAGCACTTGATTTGGTTTCTTGATCATTGTCTTTCCGACCGCAACCAGGTGACAAGGCATTACTATGTGCTTACAGCTCGGCGACTTGCCCGGCATCTAGGAAAGTCATGGGTATTTAATCTCTGAATGGAAGCTGGTGCTAATAATCACGTTCCGCAGATATAGCCTCAATAGAACCAAAGATAGCTATAGACTTTAGACTAATTCGACTGTGAATAATTAACTGAGTACGATTGCAAGAAATCTTAAGCTGAGCTAGAGTCATAAGACGCCTAGCTATGACTGGAGCGTATTTTTTACCCGATACTCTGCCATTCGGAATCTCACACAATGGCTAGAGTAGAAGCAAAGTCGATCTAGATGGAGGCTTTAGCTCACAAGAAACAAGTTTTTCAGTCCTGACTCATTAGACCTGCACGTCAATTCGACTGCAGGAAGCTTCGCCAACAAGCAGATTAAAAACTACTTAATAGTGGTCATAACTATAGAGAAACCGAATGTCAGCATGGAATGATTTTCTGGCCAACGTAAGAGAAGCTGAACTTGAGTTAGGTAGCCCTTTAGAGACTTGGTATCGCGGACATTCCGACCCCTCTTGGCATCTAATCCCAAGCCTGCCAAGAGAGCAGAACTGGGAGGAAAAAGAGAAAGCTTTATTTTTTGAGTTCACACAAACAGCCTCTCGACTGTTCGACAAACGCGCGAATGATTGGGAAACGCTTTTTGACATGCAACACTACTGGATACCAACTCGACTTTTAGACTGGACCACTGTATTAGGAGTTGCAATAGCTTTCATTTTACATAGTGACTACTCAGACGAAAATGATAGCGCACTTTTTGTATTAGACCCGATTGCATTGAATCGCTTGAGCAGAAGAGAAAATGTAATCTCAGTACCTGAAGAGAAAGAATTCGAATACAAAAAGCTTTACTGGGAAAATCGACCAGTTCAAATTGAAAAGCCTCTAGCCATTCGTCCCACTCAAATTAGCGAAAGACTTCGAGCACAAAACGGCACTTTCACAATCTTTGGTACTCAGGACGCTACATTTGAAGCTGCAGCGACATCTTGCTTTCGTAAAATCATACTCCCGAAAGAAGCTAAGGCCGAGGCCCGAGAGTTCTTAAAGTGGTCTAATCTAAACGAATACACGATATACCCTGATATCGTGGGGATGGCCCGCCACATCAAACACAAAATACTGACCCAAGGAGGCCAACAATGACCACCCTAGATAAGAAAGATCGCATAATCCTGATAAATCAATACAAGATTCTTGCTGCACTTGATACTGATGATCGCAGCCACTACAAAGAACTGATTGATATCCTAGAGAATGGCTACTCCATTTTCTACAATATGATTGACCAATGGGTTGGCGATGACATGCCTTCTGAAGAGGGTCGCTTTGTACTTGACATTCTCGACCTGTACCGTGCAATTGAAGACTTGAAGCGTTCAAGCAAAAGCTCAGTCATCACTTCTCATCCTTACTCGTTCTTCAGAGGCTTTGATGGAAATAACGAAACTGAATACATGGGATTTTGTCGCTTTCTAATTGAGACACAAGGTAAGTTTCAAGAACAGAAACCATACTTACTAAAGAATGACAATTTAAACAGCCACATGCCCATGATTCCAAAATACTCACGTATGCTTCAGAAGCGAGCAGAGCTAGGTATAGATTTCAGCCTAACGAAAGACGATGCCATCCAAATATTGGACGCCTAACTGCAGGCACCCGTAATATACGCTCCGCACCTCTCTACACCGAAGTCAATCTGACTAGCGGAACATGGTAGAAAGTTGCCACAAAGTAGTGGCAACTTTCATGACCTTTGGTATCTTATTCGATAATAATTGCATACGAAAAAAGGGGACTGATTTATTTTCTGAGAAGTAAATCAGTCCCCTTTTCTGTCCCCGCCTTTTTTAAATACCGAGTAACCCAATCGCGCCCTCAAAAGCTGAGTTTTTGTGAAGCATGCAGCCACCTACAAAACTCCGTGATGGCAAAGCATTATGAACCTGGATGGGAATTGGACTGTGGTCACCGATCTCTTCACCAAACTCGACGGCAGGGACCGACTCCCCCCACTTGTGTAAATCTGCACAGAAACCGTGTTATTTCTGAGAGCGGGCTACCGCCCCGATAGCCTGACTTTAAGAAGACTAAATATTCGGCTAGGCGACCATTTCTTTCGGAGCGTCAGAGGTTCTCACCGCAGCCACTATGTCGTCTGCAGAATCATGCCTGCCATCAGTAAGCCGCTCCAATTCGAGTTGGAGATTTTTATTTAAAAAATCGTGCTTCAACTCAAATTCAGTAAAAATCTCACTCCATCTAAATGCGTACACCCGATATTCACCAATAAACATCAATCCAGGTTCACCATGGTTTTTATGACTCTTTATCTGGCTTTCAATATAGCCAGTCGAGTCAAATTGATTCCCTATCAAATAAAACTTCCAATCCATATTGGAACCATTAAACTGATCAATCGATCTAATTACCTGATAATAATCATAAACCTGATCAAACTCTTTCTTGCCCAGACGAATATTCGTAGGATGCTTTAACTCAAGCACAATATTCTCTACTATGCTTTGCTTCTTCCCTTGTCTAACAAGGAACAAATCCATTTCTCTGTTTTTGCTCTCATGATCAACTGCGCCCTTACTATCTATACCATGCAGCAAGTATGTATATCGGCGTAAAGCTTCTTCAAATTTTGGCTCAGCTGCGGTTAGAAGTTGGTACTCCTCACCTATTAGCCAGTAATTTTTCTCCATCATCTTCTGTAGATGTGGGACTTCTCCGGCATACATATTCGGATCGAATACCAACTTCTTAAATTCCGCGACAGACTTATATCGATCGCTTATCAACTCGATAGTGTTTACTATCGATGACATTTTGGTTGTCTGCAGTTGACGCGCAAAGCGCTCCCTCTCTCCTGAGGACAAATCAACTACACCGTCGAGTATTTTAAATAAATCCTCAACCTCACCGCTATCAACAATTAAAGATATAAACCTAATGAAGGTAACCTTTTGAGTAGGGTTCAAATTGGAAAATATTTTTGGTTCTACCTGATAGAGTTGAGTAATGGTCTCTTTCAAATCTTCATGCCGCGCTAGCTCCCAATTATTCTTCGAATTAAACTCAGGAAAATAGCCTTTAGCCTCAAACTCTTCTACTAGCTTCTTAGCATGATCAACAATGAAAGGTTTACGCTTGCTTCTCAGGAATGAATTAATGTTCTTTATCATCTCCTTGAATTCCTCAGATTGATCCGTCGTAGCGGATAACAGATCAATTTGCCCGCCTTCCTTGCCAACACTAAAATCTTTAAAGTAATCGCTCACCACAAAAACACTATGATAAAATTCATCCCCTTTATTATTAAGGGTCGTCGGACGTGAGTACTTAAAGCCACCCACAAGATCTGAACAATAGAACCTGGAGAAATGGCGATTCAACTTTCTAGACCACCTTACAAACTTAACATCAAAGAGGTGATCAGCAATATTGAGAGTAAATTCCTCTGAATCTCTAACGAGAGACTCACAGGGTATATCAGCGCCATTAATGCGAATCGCAAAACCTTGATCTTTTTTCAGTTCCAACAGCCATGCGAAATCCTTAATCAGATAGGAAGTCAACTCATCTTTAATGTAAGACTCAGACAGGCCGATAATATTTTCGAAACTAACACACGTGCCCACCTCTTTACCGGAAACTTTTTCCTCGGAGGAGAAGCTGTAGTTATCAATATCATCATCGCTTACTTTAATTTCATATTCATATACTTCATCGCCGCTGGCATATCGGGTTCTCCATATTGCTCTTTGTGCAAAATGAAAAAAGGTCAAGCGTCCAAGGCCATTTTTACCATGTACGAGCGAGTGTTGTACCTCAAGATCTCTTTTTTCAGAAGATAGAATAGGCTTAAACTTATTCTCAACCTGATGGTGTGGAATTCCCGAGCCATTGTCCTGCACAGCGAGATATTTGATCCCCCCCAGATCATCAACTTCGTACCTAACATCAATAGAAGTCGCGCCCGCGTCAAAGCCATTCCATATATATTCAGCTACAGCCCTATAAGATTTGATAGCCTTAAGCCTATTTTTAATCCCTTTTGCCTTGACTTCAACTTTGGCCATTATCCCCGCCTTACACTCTCACTGACATAGACAACATAGCAACGACGTTATATGCGCGCAAATATAGCACCACCTTGATTTTTTGGCCACACCTACACTAACAACTACAACTTCGCCAACCTTCTCTAGGCATGTAGAAATACGCACAACTACATAAATATGCAATCAAGTCGCGGAGTTCTATGGTATCAACCTGCTGGGCGGACAAGGCAAATATTCCCCTCGACTGCTTAAGCTGATCACACCCGATAGTCTAGGAAGAAGAAAAGGATAGTTTTTGGGATAGCCTAGCGATGAGCCAAAAGATTAATCCATTATTATCATAAGGTTACTGTCTTTTTCGATTCTTGGTGCCACCATACAAAACGAAGCCCTCGCAGAAATGCGGGGGCTTTGTTGTTTCTGGGTGTCCATCCCTGAAAAACCTGTGGCAGCAAGCTTGCTCGCGATGAGGCCATCAACCCACCGACAACTCAACCACCTAATCGCTCAGCCGCTTTCCGATAAACTTGATCCCGCTCACGCTTGTCGACAGCCACGACAAACACCACGATATCCTGATCAATCACCTGATAAACCAACCTATAACCGCTGCTCCGCAGCTTGATCTTGTAGCAATCAGACAAGGTATACAGTCGGTTTGCTTCGATGCGCGGATTGGCCAGGTCGTCGTGAGCTTCTTTTTGAGCTGCTCATGAACAGTATTCCCTAGCTTTTACCATTCCTTTAGCGCCCGTGCATCGAATTCGAGGTTATAGGTCATCTAGCGAAACCTTAACCCGCTGCGGGGCTGCGAGTCGCTCGCGCACCGTTGCGATCAAGGCTTCATCGTCCTCGGTCATCAGGACGGGCTTGAACGGCAACTGGCCGCGCTCCGCTACGTACTGCAGAGCTTGGCGCATCAGCTCAGAAGGGGTGACGCCGAGCTTTTCCAGCTCACGGTATGCACGCGCCTTGAGGTCGTCGTCGATACGAACGTTGATGGAAGCCATGAGATAGCCCTCGCTGTAATGACATTAGTCTTTACAGTGAAGAAAAAGCTTGAGGCCGGCAAGCCCCAGAAATCATTCACCTCCAATCCAGGGTTACAAATACTTTTATCGGGACGTTGGCGAGCTCTTCTAGCAACCTAAGAAGGCTGCCAAATACCCGCCAAGCCTAGGTTGACCCGGTCAGCATGCTCAAATCGTGCGGTTTTTTATGCGCTAAAACTATGGGATGTTTTTGGCGGATCCGCGCATACAATACGAATCCATCCCTCGCCAGCATCAGGCCACGATTGCACCCTACCCAATCGCCCGCTACTCTCCAACCGTCGCTGCCAATTCAGCGACCGGGCCTGAGAACCCGGGTAAGATGCAGGCGCTACAGCGCCGGAACCACGTTTTGCGGCGTTTTTTTATTTCCGCATTCCGTGCAATGGCGGCTGTGCGTGGGAGACCTTCGGGTCTGCCGGGTTCCTGTATCTCCGGTTTCTCAGCCTGCGCACAGCTGCCACCCATTCGCCTGAGAACGAACGTGGCAGCTCTCAATTGATATGGGAGTTCATCGATGCACGCCATGGATCTGCTGCAGTCTCGCTTTATCATTTTGCCAGCCACCCGCCGCCAATTGGCGAACGGAGGTGCGCAATGACCCACCCCAAAGACCTCAAAACCCCAGGCCTAACCCCCTTCTCCTACCACTCCGATCGCCCCCTATTCCGCGTCAACAGCGGCATCCCCATCGGCGAAGCTCTGTCCCATGCTTCCGACCTGCTACACGTTGCCAAGGTCTTGGCCGAAGAAGCGGCGATGATTCGCGGCACGGATCGGTATGCCTGGGCTTCGTATTATTTGCAGGACATGAGCAAAGCCGTCATCGATGACGTGGTGAAGGTGCTGGAGGCGCCGGGGAGTAATCCGGCTTAAGGACAACGGGCCCGATGCTGCTCGCTGAGCGGGGCAGCATTGGCCTGGGCAGATAAAAAGAGAGCTACGCAGTCCAGCGGGAGCAAGCTCCCTTGCCACGGGTTCATCTAATCATTCCTTCCGCCGATAGCCTCGAATAAGGGCTTTGCCTGTTCGAAGCCCCCGCTGGCACTCAACTACACTTCCCCAAATATCCCCGCTCCAGGAGCAGCAAGCGATGAAAATCCGCACCAAGGTTGTAGGTTCGGGGTTGGTCAGCCTGTTTTTTGCGCTGTTGCTGGGCGGGATTGGGCTTTGGGGTTATCACGCCATGACCGAGGCCTTGGCGCAGAACGAGACCAGCATTTCGGCCATGCGCAAGCACATGGAGGCAGACATGATGCACGACGCCATTCGT
This sequence comes from Pseudomonas frederiksbergensis, assembly GCF_000802155.2. Lineage (GTDB taxonomy): Bacteria > Pseudomonadota > Gammaproteobacteria > Pseudomonadales > Pseudomonadaceae > Aquipseudomonas > Aquipseudomonas frederiksbergensis_A. Next base: position 112,980 of record NZ_JQGJ02000011.1, on the reverse strand, counting down.
GGCGATGTGTTGGCTGCCTTGCTGGTGGCGCCAGGTGATGCCGAAGGCGCTAAGGAAGTGACCGAGGCGTTCGACGAGCATTCGCAACGGATGCGCAAGGTCATCGCCGAGAACGCCGAGGCCCGGTTGCCTGGGACGATTTCCCAGACCATCGCCGAGCTCAAGCCTCAGGCCGAGGCCTATATCGCCTCGGCAAAACAGGTCATCGCCAAGGCGTTGAGCGGCGCCCAGGATGGCCGGGCGTTGCGTACTGAATTCGATAAGGCATTTTCAGCCCTGGAGGAGCGCAACGAGGCGGTCAGTGAATTGATCGAGAACCAGGCGCGATCTTCTCGCGAGTTTCAAGATCACAGCATCCATACCTCCGAGCGCTGGCTGATCATCACCTTGCTGGCCACATGCGTGGCGTTGGCGTTGCTGTCGTGGAGTTTGCTCAAGGCTGTGCTCACGCCGCTGAATAAAATCATCCTCAACACCCAGGCCATTTCCCAAGGTGATCTGCAGCGCTCGATGGGTGCTCATGGGGATGATGAACTGGGGCAGTTGCAGGCGGTGATCGAGCAGATGCAGGCCAACCTGCGGCAGATGATCGCCACGATCCGCAGCCAGAGCGATGAGTTGCACGGCACGTCGCGAAACCTGGGCGATACGGCTCGCCAGATTGTGTCCAGCGCCGACCAGCAGGCCCAAAGCGCGACCAGCATGGCGGCGAGCATGGAGCAGATGATGGCAAACATCAGCCAGATTCATCAGCACGCCGACAGCGCGCGGACGATTTCGGCGCAATCAGAGCATCTGGCGAGCAGTGGAGGGCAGGTGATCCTTGGTGTGGTGGAAGGCATGAATCGGATCGCCGAGGTGGTCGCTCAGTCCTCCAGCAAAATCACTGCGCTGGATGCATCGTCCGAGGATATTCATTCCATCATCCAGGTGATCAAGAGCATCGCCGAACAAACCAATTTGCTGGCGCTCAACGCTGCCATCGAAGCCGCTCGCGCCGGTGAGGCAGGCCGCGGCTTTGCGGTGGTGGCCGATGAGGTACGCAACCTGGCGGCGCGGACCACGCAATCCACCCAGGAAATCACCGCGATGATCGAGCGCATCCAGTCCAGCGCCCGGGATGCGGTGGCGAACATGCAGGCCTGTGTCAGCCGAGTGGATGAAGGCGTGAACCTGGCTCAGCAGGCAGGGGTGTCCATCAGCGAGATTCGTACGGGGGCGCGTCATGCTGCGGAAGTGGTCGAGGAAATTTCCCAGACCATTGCCGAGCAATCAAAAGCCAGCGATGAGATGGCCCAGCGGGTGGAGTCGATTGCCGAGCAATCGCGGGAAAATACCCGCTCGATTCACGATTTGACGCATACAGCGGATCAGTTGAACGACGCGGCGGGATCGATGCAGGCTTCGGTGCAGCAGTTCAAGATTTGATCAATCAGGGCTGATCACTTCGTGGCGAGGGAGCCTGCTCCCGCTGGGCTGCAGCAGCCCTTCAGTTGCTTGATGGGCAATCTAATGTTTCGCTTCCAGCCTCCGCAAGATCTTAAGCTAAATTATGGCTCAGCAATAATTATGGCTAATCCATAAAACAGGATAATTGCATGAGCAGTATTTTCCAGCGTCCTGAACTGGCTGAAAGCATGGCCAACTAGCTTCTCAATCCAGGCGTACTTGACGAAGGTTTGCGTTCAGGTCTGTTTCTGTCCGGGCTACGCAGAACCGGCAAAACGACTTTTTTGCGAAGTGACCTGATCCCAGCCCTTGAAAAAGAAGGTGCGCTGGTCATTTATGTGGACCTCTGGAGCGATACCCTCGCCAATCCGGCCACCTTATTGCACGACGCCATTCGCAAGGTGCTGCAAGAATTACAGACGCCTGCCTCTGGCCTGCTTGAGAAGCTCAAGCGGGGCGGCGGGGTCGATATCGGTGCGGCAGGATTGAAGTTCGGGTTCAAACTTGAAGGCGTCGGTAATGTTGGGGGCACGACGCTCGCGCAAGCGTTCGCAGAAGTTGTCGATCAGGCCAAGACAGACTTGGTGTTTATCGTCGATGAGGTACAACATGCCATCGCCTGTGAAGACGGCAACCAGATGTTGCTCGCGCTGAAAGCCGCGCGTGACGCCATCAATCCTCGTCCCAATACCCCTGGCTACTTTCTGTTCATCGGCACAGGCTCTCACCGCGCACAGGTCAGCGAACTCACAGCAAAGCGAAACCAGGCTTTTTCCGGCGCTACCTCCACGGCATATCCCGTCTTGAAGGGCGATTATGTCGAGTATCTGTTGAACCGCCTGGCAATGACTGTAAGTCAGCACAAATTGCCTTCACTAAAAGTCGCAACGGAAGCTTTCGACACACTTGGCAACCGCCCGGAAGAAATGCTCAAGGCCCTTAGGCAAGTATTGCAACAAGAGGGTAAACCCGACCTGTTCTTGCCCGTCATCGCCAGTACGCTGCGTTCTGCTGCGGCCAATATAGAGCTTGAGAAGGTTGAGCAATTGGGCAGTCTGGCTCAAGCCATCTTCAATAAAATCGCCTCAGCGGCGGGGGATGCTCGTGGCATTTTTTCCGCTGACGCAGCAGGAGAATATTCAAAAGCCGTGGGTCGGGATGTTCGTATTGAAGAAATTCAACCGGTGGTAATTGCCTTGGTGGCCGAAAATATCATCATGCGTCGCGGACACGGGATTTACGCGATTACAGATCCGTTCGTTCAAGAAATATGGCTGGAAGAACAAGCGTTGATCGCGGCAAGTTGACACAAGACGGGGGCTGCTACGCAGCCCAGCGGGAGCAAGCTCCCTCGCCACGGGGTATTCGCCGTGTAAGGTGTGTTGCGGATTCGCTCAAACCTGGCTCACCTCGAACACGAACGAAATCTCCCGCTTCTGGGCGCTCCAGACATAACGGATGTGCTTGCCCTGCACCGGAATCGACACCGCCGGCGGCCGGAACGCGGCGACGCATTCGTGGCCCGGCAGGCGGACGCTGTTATACAGCAGCCCCCAGGACAAGGTTTCCCGCAGCTCCCGGGCAAATACCTGGGACGGGCCATAGGCCGTGGGGTCTGGATTATGCAGGTGCGGATAATCGTGGCGGATGTCGTGCAAGGGTTTGACGACCTGATTGATATAAGTCCGCATGGTCAATTCCAGATCCGGTTCGTTGGTGGCCCCCAGGAACCGAGCCTGGTGGTAGCACGTCTCGGCAATGGCCGCTTCCTGGCTGCTGGCAGCGTAATAGACCCCGAAGGTGCCATCGCTGAAACGGCTGCTTTTGCCGATGTGGGTAAAAGCCGCCATCACGGGCGACGAACCAGGACCGGAGACGCGATCTTCCGGACGAACCCTGGTCAGCACGCCCGCTTCTTCCATGAGCCGGTCATTGGTCAAAGCCTCCAGGGCATAGGCGGTGGCCAGGTCTTCTGGGTCGAGGACATCTTCAAACAGCGTGATCGGCGGGAAGCTGCTGTTGACGATCCGATAGGCCCGTTTCCATTGCGGGTCCGCCAGGGGCGGCGTCATCAACCGCGCACTCCGTCGAGGTATCGCCGCACATCGGCAATATCCACCACCCGTCCGGCCAGCATGTATGAAAGCGCCGACTGGCCATTGAAAGGCGCGGCGGCATTGGGGCTGCTGACCCATTGATACGCACGGTCACGGTTGTTGCTGAAGATGATGCTCAACGCTTTATGAATACCCATGAGGTATGAAATGCGTTCGAGGGTGTCACGCGGCAACCGTACGTTGTCGGGCAACTGCTTGTACTTGTAAAAGGTCGTGTTCCCTACTTTGCCCAACAAAGTGCGCTGCTGCTCGACACTGCAGCCCCACAGCTCCATAAGATTGAAGAAGAACTTCAACGCGACTCGACCCGCATCCGGGGAGTCCAATTGTTGCTGTGCACCGAGGGTGATTGATGAAGTCGCCATGTGATTTCAGGCTCCTTTGCTAAGGATTGACGCCTAAAGAATAGTACAGATACGGATAGAAATTAATATTTAATTCAAAAACGAACAATCTTGACCTTCATACAGCCTGGTAACCGCGACGATATGCCGTGTGAATTGAATCGTCCGACACGCCGACCCAGCAAAAAACCAGAATCCCGCATAAGCTCCAGTCATCGCCTGCTGGAGCTTTTCGCCACAAAATCGCGACAAGCGTGGCAAGGTGCTTGATGATAGCCAGCATCGCACCGCCAGACCCGGCCGAGTGCACAATAATAGCGAGCCCACTAAAGCAGAGGGCATTACCTCATGGATAGCAGAACCTTACGTAATCTCATGCGCATCATGCAGACCGGCTCGTTGTCGGCCGCGGCGGAACAGTCGTGCCTTACGGTGCAGGCGCTGGCAGCGCAATTGAACAAGGTTGAGGAACAGTTCGGGTTTCGGTTGTTTCGGCGCTCGAACAAGGGCCTGACGTTGACGAGCCAAGGCTCTGAATTGACGCCTTTCATGGACCAAGTCCTGGTGGCCACTCGGCAACTGGAAGAAAAGGTCGCGGCGCTCAAGGCACCCAGGCAACGAAGCCTTAAAGTGGCGCTCAACACGACGCTGCCGACAGATTTCAATCGACGCATGATCGATCGCCTGATCGCGGTGTTCCCTCAGTACCAGCTTGAGTTCAGTTACGCAGAGTCGATGGAGAACCTGAGCAAGCTCAAGAACGAGCATTTCGACCTGGCGATCCTCATCGGGCAACAAAGCGGCTTCACCAGTATCCCGATGCCGGACGTGCAAGTGCAGGTAGTCGGTGCCCATTGCGGTAACCAGGATGACTCCCTTGGCTTGCTCGTCGACAAGTTCCAGGTCCGCCCTGCTGACGAATGCCCCTATTCCCACAGCTTCCTGCGTTTTCTCGACGCGGGTCTCGGCGAATACGGACCCAGCCAGCGAATGGTGTACTCCTGCAGCGAAACGCTGACCTTGTCGCTGATCACCCAGCTCGACGGCCTGGGACTGGTGTCCAGGGACGCGGCGATGCGAAACGGCCTGGCGATCTTTCCGGATTTCGAGGATTTCCTGGAAGTTCGCCTGGCGGTGAACAATCCCGAGCTCAGCGACCAGGCGCTGCACGATGTGGTGGATATGACGCTACAGGAACGAACCGAGCGCGATATACGACGCCGTGCCCACCGCCACACTGAGAAACAGGTTGCGGCTGAAATACGCACATAGCAGTGTCGGAATCGCCGCGTAGAACTCTGGGCGGTCGATCTGTATCTGTTGGTCCTTGATCAACAACGGCGTCAGGCTGATGGCGGCGACAATCGCTACCGGCAAGTATTCCAGCGCGCGGGCGACGAAGGGAGGCCAGTTTTCCGTATTCACCTGCAGCGGCAAGGCCCGAGGCAGAAAGGTCACGGCCATCATCAACACAACGACGAGGATCAGGAACGTTTGGTCAGGCATACGCCTACCCCGCAGCCAACGAACGTGGCGATGAACACATTGAATGGCGAACTGACCAACAGGCTGAGCACGCCCATGCAGGCGACCGCGGCCAAGGCCGCGATCAGTTTATTGCGCGTATTGCACAGTGAAACCAGCACGTAGAGCATCATGGCCGTCAGGGCGTAATCAAGTTGATACTTGATCAGGTGCGCTGCGTACTGCGCGCAGACGGCCCCCAACAAGCCGCCAAGTACCCACGACGCATGGCAAAACAGGTTGAAGCCAATCAGGTAGCGCAGGCTGACCGGCGCCCCGCTGCCCAGCTTGACGCTGTGAAAGGCAAACGACTCGTCGGTGAGCCCCGCCGCGTAGCACCAACGCTCGAAACGACTGAGTCCCAACGCCCGCAATGCCTTGGCCATATAGACGGACATGAGCATGTGGCGCGCATTGATCAGGAACGTGGTGAGCACGATCGTGGTCAACGACGCACCGCTGGAAATCAGTGCCAGCGCGGCAAATTGCGAGGCACCTGCGTAGACGAACAGGCACATCGCAACCGGTAGCCACAAGGGCAGCCCGGCATTCACCGCCATCAGACCGAACACAAACGAAACCGTGAAATAACCCGCTACTACCGGACTGGCTTCAGCAAAGGTTCGCGAGGCTTGTGGTTCGACCGCCAGCGGCTGGCTGGAAGTCTTGTTCATAGATCCCTCTCGAAAGTGATTTCACCTCGGGGCTCGCAGAACCCCTGGGCAGCCCAGAAACGCTTGCCAGCCAGATTGCTATCGTCGACGAACAAGAACATACGCAGTACGCCCACGCGTTTCATGTCCGCCGATGCCGCTTCGACCAAGCGCTGACCCAGGCCTTGGGTGCGATGCCTCGGGCTGACGGCCAGGTGATTGATCGTCCCTCGAGTGCCCAGCATGCCGCCAATGACCGCGCCGACGACTTCCCCCATGGCATCGAAAGCCATGTAGGCCGTGGTGGTTTCCTGCAACAACACGCCGCGCAAGAATCGCGCATCCTGCCACTCGCAGAACGAGACCTCGGTAAAACCGCGGAAAAACTGCTCCAGCCGCTCGGCATCCCTGACCATGGCTCGGCGCAACAGGACTTGTTGCACCGGATCGTCCATGGGTTCGAGCTGTTCAGCGAACAATGTCAAAAGCGGTCCCGGGCCGCGAGAAGGAGATCGCCAGGATCTGCCTGAACGCCATCTCGTGGCTGTGGACGTTGCGCGCTGGGGTCACATAGTGGCGCATGTCACGATCGAGGAAGAATGTCGTATCGAGGATATCCTCGTAGGTGGTTGCCGCCAGTTGCTCTTCCTGGGCGCTATAGAGACGACTTTCTGCGCCGCAAACATTATTGCGGCCCCAGAAATGGACGCCGCTGAACGGATAGCCGTCGCAATGGATGCCTTCCGGGGTGATTTCCAGCTGCTTGCCCGGCTTGATCTCGATGCGGATCTGATGGATCTGGCATTGCCAGACTTCATCATGCAGTTCCTGCGGCAAGACGTTCTTGTACACCTCGAAGTCTGTGTCGATCAGGCTGCGCATCACCGGGGAATTGATCACTTCGTTGGAGAAATCCTGGAAGTGCCGCTCCAATCCGCCGACGTAACTGTTGTTGGCCTTGGACTGGACATAGGCCCGGTGTTCGAGCTGCTTGAGCTCGCGAGTCGTGGGGTTGTATTCGAAGTCGCTGTAGCGGCGAAAACGCATGCCTGACTCGGCCTGGCCGTAATAACTGTCGGGCTCCATGTTTTCCCAGCTTTTGGTCAGCCGGACAAAATCGCCGAAATGACCGTAGAGATTGAAGTCTCCACCGCGGACGTTGACGTATTTGTCACGTCTTAGCGCTTCGCCCACTTCCCTGTTCAGAACGATCATTTTTCATAGGTCTCCGCTGCATTGAGCGGACTAATCTATTAGGTGCAGGATTTGCGTCCATGAAAAAGTATTTGAAGCATTTCAAGTGGCGTTTGAAACGGTGCAAAACGTTTCATTAGTCCGATTTTTTTGCACGGAAAGACGTATTTGCGACGTCATTTTTACAACGGGTGGCTACGAATTCTGCTTTTCCAACGCGCAAGAAACGGCGCAGCAGCGCGCAATTTGTTGAGCACTTTTTATCCAACCCTACCGCATCATCCGCTTTCAGACACCCGCCTCCCCGCTTCAACACGCCGGCTCATGGGCCTTCACTAAACCTGGCTCATTCCTTGATAGATGTGCGGCCCTCATCGGGGCAGATCCCCGAATGCACATCTTTCGGCAAGGAGAGCCCCATGGCGGCACCCACGTTTACGCCCCTCGACCCCAGGACATGGCTGGCGCAACAGCCGATACGGGAAAACGCGCATCTGTACCTGATCATCAGTGCCGCGAGCGAGGCCGATGCACTGCAAGCCCTCCGCACCTCGGTTCCAGTCCATCCGTTGCTACCCATCTGGAGCGAAACGCCCTACGCCGCTTGGCAACCGGTCATGCCCTACGTGACCAAGCTCGACCCCGGCTCGGCATTCCTGTCCTGGATTGCCGAAACCGACAGCCTCGACTGGGGCTGGCTCGCCGTTTCGCGGTGTGATCAAGAAGAGGTGTTGGCGCACCTGCGCAGCCTGACGCAAGTGAAGATGCCGGACGGTCGCGAAGTCTTTTTTCGGTTTTGGGATGGGCGATTCTTTCATTCGATCCTTGAAGGCCTCGGTGATGCCGCCGGGGATATGTTGCCGGTGTTCGAGCGTTATTTGATCAACGGAAAGTCCTTGGATATCGGTCCGACGAAGGTGCCGGCGGTGAAGGATTGGCCGTGGTGGGAAATGCCGAAGCATCTGCTCGATGCGCTGTCGGAGCAGAACCCTTCGGCACGGGTGGAAAATCTGATGCAGTGGCTTGAAGAAGAGCACTTGGATCTTTTTACCGCTTGGCCCGAAAGCAATCTGAAGTTGAAAGTCAGCCGCTGCGTACGCCATGCAACGAATCAGGAAAAAGTTCATGAAATCCTGCTGAACGAGCTGGCTCGGGAGCAATGTTGATGTCAGCGAAGGATCATGTTGCCTTCGTCGATGAGGAGCTTGCGACATTCAAGGACAGTTTGAAGCGCTATCAAGAGCAGACCCAAACCTGGTATGCGCAGCGGGCCGATGACTTCAGCCGACTTCGTGATCTGCCGTCTCTCATGGGTATGGAGCGCATCGTCAAGGTCGGTGACAGTCAAAAAACTGTGGCAGTGAGTGATAGCGACTTCAACTCGAATGTAACCAGATGCCCGCTGAAGGGGCCTTTGCTGATCGAGAGCAAATTCGAGTCGGTCTATGACATCCCGATCGGCAATATCGACGTTGAAATCGTCGACGTGGACAGTGGGGCCATCAGCAAAGTCAGGCTCGACGCCCAAGGAAAGGCCAGTTGGACCGCGGTGTACCCGGCAAGTATTACCAGGTACGCGTGCACAGCAAAGTCACGCCCGACCAGATCGATGCGTTGTTCGGCACCTACGACGGGCTGACAGGCGAGCTGGAAACATTCCTGCGCAATAAATGGGAAGGCCCGGCGGGGTACAGGCAGCAGTGGTCGAGCCTGTCCTTATCCGGTATGGCCATAGCGGTGGGCAGTGGCATTCTCGAAGGTGGATGGGAAGCCATCAAGGGTGTGTGGGACGGCATCAGCCTGGTGCTGGACATGCTGAAAAATCCGGCGAAGTTCATGGATGAGCTGGGCGAAGGGGCCGATCGGCTCATCGAAGTCGCCAGACAAACACCCGAGGTCATGAAAAAGGCCATGCTGCTGGCCAGCGACGAGGCTGCGCTCTTCCTGATGATGCGCTGTGCGCTGATCTGGTTGGCAAGTCTGCCGCCGATGCAGGTGGCCGGCGATGCCGCAAGGATGACCACCGCCGCGGTCATGGGAATCGTGATCGACATCGTGCTGGCAATCGTTCTTACAGTGGTTGCCGAGGGTACCGGCGTTATTTATCTCGCGGCACGGGTGAAAAAATACGGGGAAATCCTCCTTGATGCAGTGACCGGTTTCGTACAGTCCGTGTTCGCCGTCATCAATGGCTTCATGGGGTACGTCGCCCAGTACATTCCCGTGGCGGTGCGGGGCACGGCGGCGCCCATGAAAAAAGGCGCGGTCGAGCTGCGCATCGACGGCAAGAGGAACGCCAGGCTCGTCGCGGGCAAGACGGTTGACGATGCTTCAACGCAGGCGACCACGCCGACCGGCAAGAGCGCCGAGCCCGTCGCCCATACCTGTACCGACAAATGCCCGGTCTCGATGGTGACCGGCGAAGAATTGTTGACGCTCGACGATGGCCAACTCGACGGCCTGTTGCCGTTCGAGTGGACTCGCCTGTATCGAACCAGCGCAGTGGAAATCGACTGCGGCCTGGGTTACGGCTGGAGCCACGCGCTCGCCCATCGGCTTGACATCACCGGTGAAGAAGTCGTTTGGACCGATCACGAAAATCGATCCATCCGCTTCCCGCGCCCGACCAAGCAGCGCCCAACGATTACCAACAGTCTGTCCTGTGCAGCTATTTACCTGGGCAATGCTCCCAACGAGCTGATCGTGGCTCAAGCAGGCCAACGGCCCTCGTTCTATCACTTTCATCTGCGCAACGATGGCGCAACCTTGGAGACCATCAGCGACAGTTATGGCAACCGGCTGCGCGTCACCCGCGACGTTCTTGGGCAGATCAAGCGCCTGGACAACGGTGCCGGGAGAGGGTTGCTCTTCCGCTACAACGGCAGTCGCATCGTCGCGGTCGATTACCAACAGTTCAATGCGCAGAACACGCTGGAACGGTGCTGGACGACCGTCCAGACGTTGGTCACCTACCATTATGACGCCCAGCATCGTCTGGTCGAGGCGACCAACGCCAGCGGCGAGACGGAGCGTTATCGGTACGACGAGCAACACGTCATCGTCGAACGACAGCTAGCCGGTGGCGCCAGTTTTTTCTGGGAATGGGAAAACGAGGGGAAACAGGTCCGTTGCGTTCGTCACTGGGCCAGTTTCGCGCAAATGCACGCCCGTTATACCTGGGACGACAAGGGCAGCGTCACCGTTACCCATGGCGACGGCAGTGAGGAGGTCTATACCCACGACGACAAGGCCCGGCTCATCAGCAAGACCGATCCGGACGGCGCGCAACATCGCAAGGCCTATAACGAAAAGGGCCAGCTGATCGCCGAGCAAGACCCGCTGGGCGCCGTGACCGAATACCGCTACGACGAGGACGGCTTGCTGACAGCCGTCATTGCGCCGGATGAAGAAGCGGTGATTTACGAGCATGTGAACGGGTTCGTAAGCGACGTCCATCGCGGCAAAGCCAGTTGGAAATACCGCCGCAATCGGCAAGGCGACATAACCCGACAGGTCGATCCTGACGGAAACATCACGTACTACCACTACAGCGACCAGGGGCGCCTGAGGCTCATCAGCCACCCCGACGGTAGCGCTCATTCATTGAGCTGGAACACGCTTGGTCAATTAGTGGAAGAAACCCTGCCCGATGGCAGCCAGCGGTGTTTTTCCTACGATGCCCTGGGGCGTTTGCTGACCCGCCAGGACGAATACGGCGCCATCACCCACTACCAATGGGACGCCGTGGGCCGCTTGCTGCAAACCACCTTGCCCAGCGGCGCGACCCGCGCCTGGAGCTACAACGCCTACGGCAAGGTCATCGCCGAGCGGGACGAACTGGGGCGTATCACCCGCTACGAATACGCCGACGACCTGCACCTGATCAGCCGCCGCCTCAACCCCGACGGCAGCGAGCTGAAATATCGCTACGACTCGGCGCGGCTGTTGCTGACGGACATCGAGAACGAATCCGGCGAAAAATATCATCTGGACTACACGCCCAACGGACTGATCCGACAGGAAACCGGCTTCGACGGCCAGCGCACCGGCTATGCCTACGACCTCAACGGCCACCTGCTGGAAAAGACCGAGTTCGGCGCCGACGGCAGCCAACTGATCACTGCCTATCAGCGCGACAGCGCCGGGCGCCTGCTGCGCAAGACCCTGCCGGACGGCACAGCAGTCGATTACCGCTACGACGCCCTCGGCCGTTTGGTCAGCGTCGACGACGGCCATTGGCCGCTGGCCTACGAATACGACGCCCAGGACCGCCTCGTCGCCGAACACCAAGGCTGGGCCACCCTGCGTTATCGCTACGACAGCGTTGGTCGCTTGATCCACTGCCGCCTGCCCGACCGCAGCACCCTCGACTACCGCCACGCCCGCGGCGGCGCGCTGATCGCCATCGACCTCAACGGCACCTGCCTGACCGAGCATCGTTTCAAGGGCGGCCGCGAAACCCAACGCCAGCAAGGCCTGCTGCTCAGCGACTACCGCTACGACGAACAGGGCCGCCTCAAGGCCCAGACCGTCTGGCAAACCCAGCAGCACCAACTGTTCTGGCGCGATTACTCCTACAGCGCCAACGGCAACCTCGCCGCGCTTTCCGACAATCGAAACCGCCGCAGCTACCAGTACGACGCGCAAGATCGCCTGGTCCGCATCGACTATGCCCACAGCCAAGGCCCCGAACGCTTTGCCCATGACCCGGCCGGCAACCTGTTGCTGCGAGACCGTCCCGGCCCGACCACCCTCAAGGCCAATCGCCTGCTCATGGAGGGCGACCGCCACTACGACTACGACGCCTACGGCAACCTCATCCGCGAACGCCGCGGCAAAGCCCAATGCCTCGTCACCCACTACCGCTACGACAGCCAACACCGCCTCATCGGTATCACCAGCCCGGACGGCAGCGAAACGTCCTACCGCTACGACGCCTTCGGCCGACGCATCGAAAAGACCGTGGCGGACCAGACCACGGAATTTATCTGGCAAGGCGACCAAGTCATCGCCGAAAGCAGCGATCGCTACTACCAAAGCTACGTCTACGAACCCGGCACCTTCCGCCCCCTCGCCCTGCTCGAAGGCAAAGGCCCGGACAACGCCACGCCGTTCCACTACCACAACGACCACCTCGGCACGCCCCAGGAACTGACCAGCCACCAGGGCGAAATCGTCTGGGCCGCGCGCTACAACGGCTATGGCAAACTCACCGAACTGCGCCACGGCGACGGCAAACGCCTGGAACAACCGCTGCGCTTCCAAGGCCAATACCACGACCGGGAAAGCGGCCTGCACTACAACCGGCACCGGTACTACAATCCGGAGACGGGGCGGTATCTGACGCTGGATCCGAGCAAGCTCAAGGGCGGGCTCAACGGGTATCGGTACACCCTGAACCCGACGGGGTGGGTGGATCCGTTGGGGTTGGTGGATTGTCCGGGGAATAAAAATAAACCCATTGAACGCGAGCAAAAAAGCGAGCCTCCGCCACCCCAACCTTCTCGCCACGGCGCATTTAGGCATGCAAAATCGGACGCGGGCATACCAAAGTCCCAGCAACCGGACCCTGTATACGACGCCACCACCGGAAAAACACAACAATATAGCTATGCAAGGATGACGGACAAATCCGGTGAAAGAATTTTAACCACCGAAGGAACACCAATTTTGACTCGAGAATATCAATTTACTCGCCCCGACGGTTCTAAAATAATAATCCAAGATCACTCAGCCGGACATCAGTATCATCAACCACAAAATCGAGGCGACCAGGAAGCTCACTTTAATTTGCGCCCTATTGAAAATAGAAGAACAGGAAAAGTTCACAACGCAAAAGATCACTATTACTTTAAGGAGTGAGGAATGATTTCCTGGAACAACCTCGAAGGCAGCATTTTCTTTAATAAAGTCTTTTCTTACGCCGTACCCATCGGACAAATTGAATTATTTTCATTGGCCATAGATAACAGCGCACCTACCATCATCTTGGAATTTGACATTGCAGAATATCCCGACGTTCCACCGCCGAAATGGAAGCAATCAGGGTACAACACGTGCCGCATAGGCCTAAACTGCAGCGCCCCCAAAAATCTAAAAATTGTAAATATCCCAACAGAAAACAAACTAACCCTTCAGATAACCCAGCAGCGAGATGGATATGCTATCCAAGCCTCCAATGCCACCTCACTCATAGAATTTGAAGCCAAACACTTACTACTATGTGGGCCCTCAGCCTATAAAAACGAAATACTATGAGTTACCTTACCCCTCTAAAAACTCTCGATGATTTGGATCAACATGCCCCCCGATCCGAAGACCGGGGGGAACAATCAAACATGTATCACGTTAACAGCCATCAAAAAACATCAATCGGATAATCCACAAACACCCGCAGTTCATTACCGCTGACGTTGTACTCGCTGGACTTCTGCGACACGCGCAGGAACGAGCTACGCAAGCGCACGCTCAAATCCTTGGCCGGGCCGCCCTGGACGACGTATTTGAACTGGTTGAAGATTTCGCGCTCGGTGCCGCCTTCGCTGGTGGAGGTGGTGATGTTATCGCCACGCACATAGGCCACGTTATAGGTCAGGCCCGGGACGCCGAAGGTGGTGAAGTCCAGGCCGTAGCCCAGCTGCCAGCTGCGTTCGTCTTCGGCGTTGAAGTCCGACCAGTAGGAGTTGGCCAGATAGATGGTATTGCCGCCATCACCCACACGGTTCTGGTCACGCTGATAGCCGCCATAGGCGTAGCCGAGGTTGCTGTCGCCGGTACTGCGCTGGTGGGCAAGGGTGAAGCTGTGCGGACCGGTGGCAAAGGTCGCCGCCAGGCTCCAGATCTTGTTGTCGTCGCCGGTGACGTTGTTTTCCCGCACGTAACTGTTATCCAGCTTGGTGCGATAGCCGTTGAAGTCCAGGGTCAGGGATTGGTCCTTGGCCAGCGGGAACACGTAGTTGGCGTTCACGTACTGCTTCTTCAGCACGTCCTCGACGTCAGAGGCGTAGAGCGCAGCCTTGAACTGTTCTGTGAACTGATAGCTGCCGCCCAGGACGTTGATCGACTTCAAGCCACCGCTGTCACGGCCTTCGGCGCTTTTACGCGACTCGGCGGTGAAACGACCGGCGTTCAGTTCAAGGCCTTTGATCTCCTTGGAGGTGATCAGCGTGCCGGTGTAGCTTTCCGGCAGCAGGCGCCCGTTGTCATAACTCAATACGGGCAGGGCCGGCATCTGGTCGCCGTAGGCCAGCACGGTGTTGGAAACGCGGAACTTCACCGCGGCACCAAACTTGGCCAGGTCATCGGCCGCGTTGCCGCTGTCGCCTTTCTTGAAGAAATCGATGCCTTGCGCACCCGTGCGTCCTTTACCGCCGTCCAGACGCAGCGCGTACAAGCCGAATGCATCCACTCCCACGCCCACCGTGCCTTGGGTGAAGCCGGACGAGAACGTACCGATGGCCGCCTGGCCCCATTCGGCCTTGTCCTCGTTACCGTCCTTGTAGTCACGGCTGATGTAGGCGTTGCGCAACAGCACCTTCAAGCTGCTGTCTTCAACGAAGCCCTTGGACTCAGCCTGGTCGTTGGCCATGGCTTGTGTGGTGCTCAATATCCCCAGTGCGATCAAACTAATGCGCTTGTTCAACATGATTATTTTCCTTGTACGGGTTGATTCGCACTGCAACCGGCAACCGGAATGGCGCTTTTGCGCTCTTTATTCGGACTCTTGCTCCTGGAAATAATGAAAAGGCCCGCCCACGGTTCATCGTGTCGGGCCTTTTTATTATTTAAGAGTCATGGCTGTTGGCCACAGGCGTGGGCGAATCCTAGTCGCGCCCTGAACCCTGTGTCAATTTCGTGAATCATCTTGGATTAGGCGAAAAACGTCTAAGAACAGATCCATTTAGGAGCCAGCTACCACAAGGAAATCCAACAGACATAAAAAAAGCGCCGTCCTTTCGGGCAGCGCCTTTATCAATCCGTTGAGTTCTATCCTTGCATCACGTCCCACAACGCTTCCAGCTCCGCCTCGCTGAACAGGCCAACGGGGTAGCGCTCCATGATCATCCGACGCGGATCAGGCTCTCTGATCTGACGCGTCCCATTGGACTTCAACCACTGCGCCACGGCTTGAAGCGACTCACCATTTACAGCCAAAGGATGGCATGCGCGCTCACTTATCATGTTCATTCCAGCGCCCTCCTGGTTGATGAGCGGCCAATCTATCCGAGGTTTATGACAAAACAACGCAGCTCCCCTCCCCGAAACTGCCCGGATGACGATACAAGAGCTATGCCAATGTCATCGCGTCGCCGGCCATCCAGGCGCAAAAAAGCCCGCGCCCCAATCAGGACGCGGGCTTGCCAGCATGGATCCAAAACCGCCGAGATAGAGCCGCTGCGATTGATGTCACCTGGCTGTTACGTCGCCACTCATTTTATGCGCGGTGCCGGTTGCTGTTGGGTAAGGCAATGGATATTCCCGCCTCCCAGTAACAGTTCCCTACCCGGCACCATTACCACCTCGTGCTCAGGAAACAGGCTTTGCAGCAGGTCCCGGGCCGGCCCGTCCAGCGGGTCATCGAAACTCGGCGCGATGATGCCGCCGTTGACGATCAAGAAGTTCACATAGGAACCGGCCAGGCGCACGCTCGGATTGCGCTCCTGGGAACCTTCAACCGCGTCCACACCGGCACATTCTTGCTCGGTGGCGTACAACGGCCCGGGAATCGGCATTTTATGCACTGTGAACGGGCGGCCCTTGGCGTCAGTGCTGTTTTGCAGGACATTCATTGCCGCGTGGCAGCGAGCGTAGTTCGGGTCTTGCGGGTCGTCGGTCCAGGCGAGCAATACTTCACCCGGGCGCACGTAGCAGCAGAAGTTATCCACATGGCCGTCGGTTTCATCATTGAACAGACCGTCCGGTAGCCAGATGACTTTATCCACAGCCAATTGGGCGCTGAGCACCGCCTCGATCTCTTCGCGGCTCATGTGCGGGTTGCGATTGCGGTTGAGCAGGCATTCCTCGGTGGTGATCACGGTGCCTTCACCGTCGACATGGATCGAGCCGCCTTCCAACACAAAACCTTCGGTGCGATAACGCGGGCTGCGCTCGATCTCGAGAATCTTGCCGGCCACTTGCGAATCGCGGTTCCACGGCGAATACAAGCCACCGTCGAACCCACCCCAGGCGTTGAAATCCCAATCGACGCCGCGTACTTCGCCGTTGTCGTTGATGACAAACGTCGGGCCGGTGTCCCGGACCCACGCGTCGTCGCTGGACATTTCCACCAGGCGGATATTCGGTACATCGAGGCGCGCCCGGGCGTTTTCATATTGCGCGGCGGACACCGCCACGGTCACCGGTTCGAAGCGGGCGATGGCCTTAGCAACCGCTACATGGGCGGCCTGCGCCGGCTTGCCGCCCAGGCGCCAATTGTCCGGGCGCTCGGGCCAGATCATCCAGACCTGGGTCTGGGTTGCCCACTCGGCAGGCATGTGGAAACCATCCGCGCGCGGAGTGCTGTGCAAAGTTGTCATCAATCAGGACTCCAGTGAGCCGTCGAGGGTTTTGATCGCGCCGTACAGGTTCGGCCGCCGATCACGAAAAGTGCCCCAGGCACTGCGAATGTGTTCCAGCTCGTCGAGGTCGAAGCTGTGCACCCGCACACCTTCTTCGGTTTCGTTCAGTTCCTGGACTTTCTCGCCATACTGATTGGCGATGAACGACGAGCCGTAAAACGTAATGTCGTAGCCATCCTGCTCTTCGTTGCCGATGCGATTGCTGGCCACCAGCGGCATCAGGTTGGCACCCGCATGGCCTTGCTGCACGCGTTGCCAGTGATCACGCGACGAGATGGTCTTGTCGTGCGGCTCGCTGCCGATGGCGGTCGGGTACAACAGGATTTCCGCGCCTTGCAGCGCCATGCTGCGGGCGCATTCCGGGAACCACTGATCCCAGCAGATGCCTACGCCGATCTTTGCGTAGCGCGTATTCCAAACCTTGAAACCGGTGTCGCCAGGGTTGAAGTAGTACTTCTCATGGTAGCCGGGGCCGTCCGGGATATGGCTCTTGCGGTACACGCCCAGGTTCCGCCCATCGGCATCGATGATCGCAATACTGTTGAAGCGCGCGCGGCCGGCCAGTTCAAAAAAACTGATGGGTAACACAACCTGCAGCTCTTCGGCGATTTTCTGGAAATGCTTGATGGCAACGTTGTCGTCAACCGAGGTCGCCAACTGCATGTAGTCCGGGTTCGGCTTCTGGCAGAAGTACGGCGCCTCGAACAATTCCTGGATAAGGATAATCTGCGCGCCTTGGGCAGCAGCCTGGCGAACCAGCTTCTCGGCGGTCTCGATATTGGCTTCGAGATCCCAGGAACAGGCCATTTGAGTAGCGGCTACGGTGACGATACGACTCATGATTCATCTCCTGGGCGATGGACAGAGACGCCTTTATAGCCGATAAAAATCGGCTTTTAAAGTGGAGAAAATCAACAAGCTGCTAATTTACGCTTAGAATGCCGACAAAAATCGACTTCAAGAACACCGAAAAACCTGTGGGAGCGAGCCTGCTCGCTCCCACAGGGAATACCGTCAGCGCGGAAAAGGGCTACAGCCCCTCCTCCAACACCTTCGCCAGCATATCGACGAAGAAATCCACGCTTTGCCGCGAAGTGACCATTGGTGGCTTGATTTTGAGGATGTTCAGGTAGTCACCGGTCGGTTGCATGAAGATGCCCAACTCGCGCAAGCGATTGCACAGCGCCGTGGTTTCCTCGGTGGCCGGCTCCAGGGTGTCGCGGTTGCGGATCAGCTCCACGCCCAGGTAAAAGCCCGAACCATGCACCGCTCCGACCAAGGGATACTGGTCGATCAACGCTTCCAGCCGGGCTTTGAAATGGCCACCGACCACCCGGGCGTTCTCCCAGAGGTTTTCCTCCTCCATGACATCCAGCACGGCCATGCCGATCCGGCAACTGACCGGGCTGCCGCCTGCGGAGGAGAAGAAATACCCTTCGGCTTCCAGCGCCTCGGCGATCTCCCGACGGGTGATGACGGCTCCCAACGGCTGGCCGTTGCCCATGCCCTTGGCCATGGTGATGATGTCCGGCACCACCCCTTGCTCCTCGAAGCCCCAGAAGAACTCGCCCATGCGCCCGTAGCCAACCTGCACTTCGTCGGCGATGCAAACGCCGCCACGCTCGCGCACCATGGCATATACCTGTTTCAGGTAGCCCGGCGGCAGGGCGATGCCGCCGGCATTGCCATACACCGGCTCGCAAATGAAGCCGGCGAGCTGGCGTTTCTGCTCGGCGATCTTTGCCAGGTTGTGCTCGACGCTGCGCACGTAGTCTGGCGCACTGTCGACCCCGCGGAACTCACCGCGATAAGTGTTCGGCGCTGTCACCGGGTGCACCCAGTCCGGACGACTGCTGAGGGCCTGGGGGTTGTCGGCGATGGACGTCGAGACCGCGTCCGCCGCCACCGACCAACCGTGATAGGCCTCCAGCACGCTGAGCATGTCGCGTCCGCCGCTATAAGCCCAGGCCAGGCGGATCGCCAGGTCGTTGGCCTCGGTGCCGCTGTTGACCAGGAACACCCGGTCCATGTTCGACGGCGCCAGCGCCAGCAGGCGCTCGGAAAACTCGGCGATCGCCGCATAGTGGAAGCGCGAGTTGGTATTGAGCAGCGACCATTGCCGGGCAGCCACCGCCGCCATGCGCGGATGACCATGACCCAGCACCGCGACGTTATTGAGCATGTCGAGGTAGGAGCGGCCCTGCATGTCGATCAGGTGATTGCGCCAGCCGCGTTCGATGCGCGGCGGGTCGACATAGTAGTGCTTCTGCGAGCGGGCAAAACTCGCATCGCGACGGGCCCGCAGCGCCTCGGCATCGATTTCCGGCTCGGCCTCGCAAGCCAGCCCCAGCAAGGCCGCAGGCGACGGGCAGAGCGCCTGCCACGCTTGCGCCCGCGACGGCGAGCAGAACAGCGGAGGATTCAAATGCGCGCCCCGGCACAGTTGGACCCGCAACGGCCCGGCCACCTCCCCGATTATCTGCCCCTTGACCAGCGCGGCCCCTGGCAGCAGCGACGATGCCACGCCCCACAGGCGCACGCTCAACTGCGGGCCGTCGAGCCGCAGCAGGCCGTCGGCATCCTTGTGCACCATGCCGGCGAAGGGCGACTCCAGTGGTGTGCCTTGCGGCACATGCAATTCGACGTGCAACGGATAAGTATCGGGCTCGATGGCGCTGTCCGGCCGGGTGCGGGACAAGCGGTACTGGCCGTAACGGCTGGCCGCCAAACCGTGCACAGCGGCGGCTTCGCTCAACAGACGCTGGTCGATCCCCGCCTGCTCCCAGTTGCCGGCCTCGAAATGCGGGCTGAGCACGCCCAGGTCAATCAGGGCGAAATCACGCCCGACCAGCGTCGGCAGCAGCGGCGCAAAGCCCTCGTTGGCGATGGACGGCGGGCGATGGCCGGCGGCGCTGAGTATCGCCGCCTCCATCAACTCAAGCGGGACGGAATGGGCGACGTTGAAGATTTCCCATTCATGTTCGAGATTGGCGCGGGAATATTGATTATCCGGATCGATAGCCACTTGTTGTTCGCCGCTGAGTACCAGCACGGCGGCGCGGGTCACGATCAACGGCCAGAGCGCCAGGAGTTCTTCGCGCTGCAACGGATTGGCCGAGTGATAGGCCTGGATCGCGGGCAGGATGAAAAACGGATCGCCGTCGGCATGATGCAGCAGGGCCGCACACGTCACCGAGAGGTCGGTGATGCGCCAGGTGCGGACCAAGTCGCCAAAATCAATCACACCCTGCATTTGCCACTGGCGCTGGGTGTCGCGCTGCCAGACCACGTTGTCATCCGTGATGTCCATGTGGATCGCCTGTACCGGCAGGCTGGCCTTGAGTGGCAACAAGCGCCGTTCGGCCTGTTGCGCGACTTCGGCGATCAACTGGCGTCGGCGATCGTCCTGGATGACGGGAAGCAGGTGGTCGATCAAGGCCGGCGCATGGCGCGCATCCCATTGCAGGGTGCGCTCCAGGCCCGGATGGTCGAAGGCGGCAAGGGCAAGGTTCATCTGCGCGCACAGCCGTCCCAGCCCGGTCACCAGGTCTGGGGTAAGGTGCTTGAGTTGAGTCAGGGATTGGCCGTCAATGTACTCCAGCAGGCGTACATGGACCGTCTGCCCGGCGACTTCGAGCGTCAGCAGATCCTGGCCGTTACTGGCGGCAATAACCGCTGGCACCTTCACCGCGCCGTGCCCGGCAAGCGCCTTCAGGGCGGCATGCTGGGCCTGGAGTTCCTCGATGGCGTAGTCGCCGTGGCAAATCTTCAGCACAAACCGGCCGCGTTCGCTATCGACGCGGTAGTTCAGATCCTGGTGGCTGCCGAGGGGTCGCAGGTCGCCGCTGAGTCCGTAATTCGAGCGCAGCAGCACCAACGCCTGTTCGGCGCTGATCTGTGGGCTTGGCAAACTGGCACGGTGAACCAACGTAGCGAGCGGCATACAACGACCCCTGAGTGGTTTTGTTTTGGATGCTTATCTCGCCACTGAGCCAGGGGATTAGCAACCCCTCTTTTCAGCCAGGGCTCGCGCCGCCCTGCCCTTTGGGCAAGAATGGTCTTTTTGAACCCTGGCTTACCGGAGACACACCATGAATGTCATCGCCACCGATCTCCCCGGTGTCCTGATCATCGAACCCAAGGTATTTGGTGACGAGCGCGGTTTTTTTTATGAAAGTTTCAATGCCAAGGCTTTCAAGGACGCGACGGGCATCGACACGGAGTTCGTTCAGGACAATCATTCCCGCTCGCAGAAAGGCGTGTTGCGAGGCCTGCATTACCAACTGCAAAACACCCAGGGCAAGCTCGTCCGCGTGACCGCTGGCGAAGTGCTCGACGTGGCAGTCGATATTCGTCGCAGCTCAGCGCATTTCGGCAAATGGGTCGCGGTGCGCCTCAGCGCCGATAATCACCGCCAACTCTGGGTACCGCCAGGATTCGCCCATGGCTTTGTGGTCTTGAGCGAGTTCGCCGAGTTTCTCTACAAGACAACCCACTACTACGACCCGACGTCGGAACGCAGCCTGTTGTGGAATGACCCCACCTTGAACATCGATTGGCAACTGGGTGACATCCAGCCACAACTGTCTGCCAAGGATCTGGCCGCTGCAACGCTCGAGCATGCCGAGGTCTTCGCCTGATCGAAGACGTTCGCCCGTGTCCTAGGCATAATGCGTCTGTTACCACAGGCGCCCGATGCTCATGAATTCCACCCTCCCCCGCAGACCCCGTTGGCGCAGCCTGGCGTTGCTCGCATTGTGCCTGGCGCCATTGTTGTGGCCACTGGAGCATCTGGCCGAGCGGTATTACCGCAGTGAGCTGGCCGGCCAGAACCGCCAGACACTCGATCTCTACGTCGCCAACCTGCTGGGCACCCTGCATCGCTATGAAGTGCTGCCGCAGATACTCGGCGAACTGCCGGCCCTGCGCGCAGCCCTGTCGGCACCGGACGATGGCGTGACCCAGGGCAATGCCAACCGGCTGCTGAAAAATATCAGCGCCCAGACGGGGGCCGAAGTCATGTACCTGATGGATGCCACGGGCAAGACCCTGGCCGCCTCGAACTGGGACAAGCACGACAGCTTCGTCGGTCGCAATTTTGCCTTTCGCCCTTACTACATCGAGGCCATGGCCGGGCGCCTGGGACGTTTTTTCGGCCTGGGCACCACATCGGGCAAGCGCGGTTATTTTTTCGCCGCCGCCGTACGCGATCGCGAAAAAGTGATTGGCGTATTGGTGGTCAAGGTTGACCTGGACCACACCGAGAGCCTGTGGGGCAAGACCCCCGAACAGCTCCTGGTGACCGACCACAACGGCGTAGTCATTCTCACCTCGCGCCAGGAATGGCGCTTCCGCTCGACGCGGCCCTTGGGCGAAGCGGAGAGCAAGGCGATCAGCGCGATACAACCCTACCCAACCCGCGATCCCAAGCCGCTCAACCTGGACCCCAGCGCCTGGCTGACCCAGACCCAGGCCATCGAAGAGACAGGCTGGAACGTCAGCATCCTGGCGCCACGCACGCTGATTGACCGCCCGGTACGCACGGTGGTCGTCATCGGCGGCGCGGCGTTGCTGGTCTTGATGTTGTTGCTCGGGCTGATGATGCAACGCAGGCGCCATTACCTGGAACGAATCGCCTTCGAGGCCAAGGCTCGTCACGAACTGGAGGGTCGGGTCGCGGAACGCACCAGCGACCTGGAAGGCCTTAACCGTCGGCTCAAGCAAGAGGTGCTGGAGCGCGAGCACGCCCAACAGGAATTGGTCCGTGCCCAGGATGACCTGGTGCAAGCCGGCAAGTTGTCCGCGCTCGGCACCATGTCGGCCAGCATCAGCCACGAACTCAACCAGCCGTTGGCAGCGATTAGAAGCTATGCCGAAAACGCCGAAATACTGCTCGATCACCAGCGCACGGATGACGCCCGTGGCAACCTCAAGCTGATCAACGAACTGACCGGACGCATGGCATCGATCATCGCTCATCTGCGCGCCTTCGCCCGCCGCGACCGCCACGCCCCGGAAAGCGTCGCGCTGCAACCGGCGCTGGACGATGCCCTGGCCTTGCTCGCCAAACGTCGGCGCAGCATGGAAGTGGAGCTGATTCGTGACCTGCCGGCCGCCACCCTGTGGGTCGAAGCCGGCGAAACGCGCCTGCGCCAAGTGCTGGGCAACCTGCTGGCCAATGCGCTGGATGCCCTGACTGAAAAAGGTCCGCCGCGTAGACTCTGGCTCAGTGCCCAGGCGACCGAAACCGGCGTCAACCTGTACATTCGCGATAACGGCCCGGGGTTTTGCATGGAAGCCCTTGGTCGCGCCGGCGAGCCGTTCTACACCACCAAGACCCGCACTCAAGGCCTTGGCCTGGGGCTGGCAATCTGCGACACCCTGATGCGCGCCTTCGGCGGCGAATTGCTATTCGCCAACCACAAGGAAGGCGGCGCCCTGATTACCCTGAAATTGCGCGCGGGCGCGCCTGGGGTGAGCCTGCAACCGTCCGAGGACCGTAGTGTATGACCATCGACAACCAGATTGAGGTGGTGTTGATCGACGACGACCCCCATCTGCGCCAGGCCCTCAGCCAGACCCTCGACCTGGCCGGACTGAAAATACTGCCGCTGGGCGAGGCCAACGGTCTGGCCGGGCAGTTGCCTCGCGACTGGCCGGGCGTCGTGGTCAGCGATATCCGCATGCCCGGCATGGACGGCCTGGAACTGCTGGGCCAACTGCACGCCCAGGACCCGGAGCTGCCGGTGCTGCTGATCACCGGTCACGGCGACGTGCCGCTGGCCGTACAGGCCATGCGCGCCGGAGCCTATGACTTTCTCGAAAAACCCTTCGCCAGCGACCATCTGCTCGACAGCGTACGCCGGGCCTTGGCCTTGCGCCGCCTGGTCCTGGACAACCGCAGCCTGCGCCTGGCCCTCAGTGACCGCCATGAACTCAGCGCCCGATTGGTCGGGCAATCATCACCCATGCTGCGCCTGCGCGAGCAGATCGGGGCCTTGGCAGCGACCCGCGCCGATGTGCTGATCCTGGGTGAAACCGGCGCTGGCAAGGAAGTGGTCGCCCGCGCGCTGCACGACTTGTCGAGCCGGCGCAACGGGCCGTTCGTGGCCATCAACGCCGGCGCGTTGGCGGAGTCCGTGGTGGAAAGCGAACTGTTCGGCCACGAACCCGGCGCCTTCACTGGCGCGCAGAAACGCCGTATCGGCAAATTTGAATTCGCCAATGGCGGCACGTTGTTTCTCGATGAAATCGAAAGCATGAGCCTGGACGTACAGGTCAAGTTGCTTCGCCTGCTGCAAGAGCGCGTGGTGGAACGATTGGGTGGCAATCAACAGATCCCGCTGGACATCCGCATCATTGCCGCGACCAAGGAAGACCTGCGCCAGGCCGCCGATCAAGGGCGTTTTCGCGCCGACCTCTATTACCGCCTGAACGTCGCGCCGCTGCGCATACCGCCGTTGCGCGAACGAGGTGAGGATGTGCTGGTGCTGTTCCAGCATTTCGCCGATGAGGCCAGCGCCCGCCATGGCCTGCCGCGCCACGAATTGCTTCCGGCCCACCGGGCGCTGTTGTTGCGCCATGGCTGGCCGGGCAACGTGCGCGAGTTGCAGAACGCCGCCGAGCGTTTCGCCCTGGGCCTGGAACTGGCCCTGGATAACAACACACCGGAGGGTCATCCCGGCGCCCCGGTGGAGGGGGTCAGCGGCGGTTTGAGCGAGCAGGTGGAGAACTTCGAAAAAACCCTGATCGCCGCAGAGCTGGCCCGCCCCCACAGTTCAGTGCGCAGCCTGGCCGAAGCCCTCGGTGTGCCGCGCAAGACGTTGCACGACAAACTGCGCAAGCATGGGCTGGCCTTCGGCGACCATAGCCAAGGCCAGGCCGATGACGCCGATTGAGCCTTGCCATCCTACTTTTGAAGAGGGCCCGCATGAACAGCGATAGCCTTTATCTGGAAACGATCCTGCACCGGGATATTCCGTTGACCCACGACATGGGCCTGCAAGTGCTCGACTGGCAAGCCCGACGGCTGCGTCTGTTCCTGCCGCTCGAGGCCAATGTGAATCACAAGAGCACCATGTTCGGCGGTAGTCTGTATTGCGGTGCTGTACTCGGCGGCTGGGGCTGGCTGCACCTGGCCTTGCGCGAGGAAGGAATCGAGGACGGGCACATCGTGATCCAGGAGGGACAGATCAGCTATCCGCTACCTGTAACCCGCGACGCAACCGTCGTGTGTGACGCGCCTGATGAAAAAACCTGGAAGCGTTTCCTGGCCACTTACCGGCGGTACGGACGGGCGCGGCTGGCATTACAAACGCAGGTGCTGAACGTGGACAGCGAGGACGTGGCGGTGCAATTCGAAGGGCAGTACGTCTTGCATCGCTGAGCAGGTAGCCGGGTCCCCTTGCCACAATGGGTATCCGATCCTAGGTGCGAGCAAGCTCCAACAATTTCCCACGCCATGCAGCCTTCGCCGGCAAAGCCAGGAACGACGCATTCAACAGCGACTCCCGCGGCGGATAGCAGAACGGTTCGCCGCTCAAGTCCAGTACTTCGCCACCCGCGCCTTCCAACACACCTTGGGCGGCGGCAGTGTCCCATTGAGACGTCGGCGCCAGCCGTGGATAGCAATCGGCAGCGCCTTCAGCCAAAAGGCAGAACTTCAGCGAGCTGCCGATGTTGGTCAGTTGCAAGGCGCCAAGGCTCTCGCTCAAGCCGGCCAACAGGCGCTCCTGCTCCGGGCTGGTGTGGCGCCGACTGGCGACCACGGTAAACGCCTCCCCAGGCGCCAATTCGTTACGCACCGCGATGGGCAAAGGCTCGGCGTTCCGGTCGCCGCGCCAGGCGCCCAGGCCCGTGCCGCCGACATAGAAGCGGCCATTGGTGGGCATCGAGACTACGCCGAACACCACCCGACCGTCTTCGATCAAGGCAATATTGACGGTGAACTCTTCACTGCCGGAGATGAATTCCTTGGTTCCATCCAGCGGGTCCACCAGCCACCAGCGCTTCCAAGTCGCCCGGACGCCTTGCGCGATATTCGCGTCTTCTTCGGAGAGGATCGGGATATCTGGCGCCAGGGCGGTCAGCCCAGCCACGATGACGTCGTGAGCGGCCATGTCGGCGGCGGTCACCGGTGATTCGTCAGCCTTGTGCACGACTTCCACGTTGGCGCGCCAGAACGGCAGGATTGCCGCCCCGGCCTTGAGCGCCAACTCGATCACCGGGGCCATCAGGGGATGGGAAAAATTCATGGCAGATAGGCTCCTCGCTGGGTCAGCAGGTCGCGAGCCAGGTACAACGCCGCCAGCGCTCGGCCCTCGGTGAATTGCGGATTCTGCGCAAGGGCCGAGAGTTCGCCCAGGTTGATCTTGTCCACCCTCATCGGCTCGGGCTCATCGCCCTCCAGCCGCTCTTCATATAAATCGGTCGCCAGTACCACTTGGATCTTTTGGCTCATGTAGCCAGGCGACAACGATAATTCGGTCAGGTGCTCCAGTTGTCGTGCGCCCAGACCGGCCTCCTCCTTGAGCTCCCGCTCGGCCGCCGCCAGCACATCTTCACCCGGCTCGATCAAGCCCTTGGGCAATGACCACTCGTAAGCCTCGGTGCCGCCGCAATACTCCTCAACCAGCACGGCATGGTCGGCATCAAGCATCGCCACGATCATCACCGCACCGTATCCAGGGCTCTTGGCTGCCAGACGCTCGTATGTGCGCTCCACGCCATTGGAAAAACGCAGTTTCATTTCCTCCACGCAAAACAGCCGGCTGGTGGCGACGATCCGTCGGTCGAGTATGGTGGGTTTCTGGCGCATAAACGGCTCCCTGGGCGATAGCGGGCTACTATACCCGGCCTATTCTGATTGTTTGTGTCGGATATTCGATTACCGCTGGAGAAGTTTTATGGCCTTGTTGCCTTGGCATGAGATCGACACAGTCCTGCTGGACATGGACGGCACCCTGTTGGACCTGCACTACGACAACCATTTCTGGATGGAGCACCTGCCCCAGCGCTATGCCGAACTCCATGGCGTCAGCCGCGCAATGGCCGAGATGGAACTGCAGCCGCTGTTCGAGCGCAACGCCGGCCAGCTGCAATGGTATTGCCTGGACTTCTGGAGTGCCGAGCTGAAGTTGCCGGTGCGCGAGTTGAAACAGGAAACCGCCCACCTGATCGCCCTGCGCCCGGATGCCGATACGTTCCTGGCAGCGATCCAGCAGGCCGGCAAACGCGTCGTGATGATCACCAATGCCCATCGCGACTCGCTGTCCTTGAAGCTGGAGCGTATCGAACTCGCCCCCTATTTCGAACGTTTGATCAGCTCTCACGATTACGGTTTCCCCAAGGAGAGCCCGCAGTTCTGGGATGCCTTGCAAGCCGACCTGGACTTCGACCCCGCCCGCAGCCTGTTCATTGACGATACCTTGCCGGTATTGCGCAGCGCCCGGGATTTTGGCGTCGCGCACTTGCTGGCGGTCAGCGAGCCGGACAGCCGCAAGGGGCCGAAGGACACGGGGGAATTTGAGGCGGTTGGGGATTATCGAGCGCTGATCGAAGGGCTTTAGGGTATGCCTTTGTGGCGAGGAGATAAATCTCCTCGCCACAGGAGGGCCAGGTTATTCAGGGATACGCAGCACCTGTCCCGGATAGATCTTGTCTGGGTGCTTGAGCATCGGCTTGTTGGCTTCGAAAATCTTGTTGTACTTGTTTGGATCCTTATAGAACCGCTTGGAAATGGCACTCAAGGTGTCGCCCTTCTCAACGGTGACGAACTTGGCCTCCGCAGCAATCGGCCCGGTGACCGTGATCTGGTCATCCACGCCGCTGATGCCGGCAACGTTGCCCAGAGCCAAAAGGATTTTTTCCTTTTCCTCCTGCGTCGCGGCTTCGCCGGTGGCAATGACTTTTTCACCCTCGACTTTTATCTGGATCTTGGAAGTATCTATACCTGTCAGGGCATCTCGTACGTGCTTGGTCAGCGCCTCGCTGTTGGCTTCAGCCTTATCGGGCGTCAGCGCATCAAGAATTTTTTCACCGGCATCTTTTAAAAAACTGAAAAGGCTCATGGCTGTCTCTCCCTGGGTTCAAATGTCCAGACGCAAAGCCTAGACCAAGCCCACCGAGCCCGCCTCCCAACCGACCAATGACCCCGCCACGTCCAAAGCGCTAGAATCCAATCTTCCCGTATCCAGGAGCGAAGATGGACATCAAGCAGCTGAAATTCCTCATCGCGCTCGACGAAACCCGCCACTTCGGCCAGGCAGCCGCCCGTTGTCACATCACCCAACCCACCCTGTCGATGCGCTTGCGCAGCCTCGAAGAAGAGCTGGGCTTGCCGCTGGTCAACCGCGGCCAGCGTTTCGAGGGTTTCACCGCGCCGGGTGAACGGGTGCTGGCTTGGGCACGCACGGTGCTGGCGGCCTATGACGGGCTCCAGGCCGAAGCGGCGGCCTGCCGGGGCAATCTGGTCGGTACGCTGCGCCTGGGCGTGGTGCCGTTGTCGGATTTCGACCCGTTGACGATGATGCAGCGCCTGCACACTGAACACCCCAGCCTGCGTTTCGAATTGTCGTCCTTGAGTTCCGAGCGCATCCTCGAACAACTGGCGAACAACCGCATCGACCTGGGAATTTCCTACCTGGAGCGCCTGGATAACGAGCGCTTCGAAGCCTTGCCGTTCAGCCATACCCGCATGGGCCTGCTGTACGACCAGCGTTTTTTCTTTTTTGGCGAAGAACCGCTGAGGTGGGAATCGCTGGTCGAGCTGCCCTTGGGCATGCTCACCAGCGGCATGCATTTTCGCCAATCCATCGATCACGCCTTCCACAGCCGCGGCCTGGCACCTCAACCGTTGCTGCAAACCGACGCCGTGCATCAATTGTTGCAAGCTGTTCATGGCGGATTGTGCTGCGCAGTGGTCCCGTTGGACAGTGGACTGAAGGTCCTGACCGAAGAGTTGCGTATCCAGCCCATCGAAAACGCGCAAACCCTGGTTCCGCTTGGGCTGATCATGCGGCGAGGGGCTCCGCGATCGGCGTTGGCGGAGGCGTGCTTCGCCCTCTACCAGAAATCAATAACCTTTCCTTGATCGACGTCATCTATTGAAAGATCAGTAATAGCGATTAGACGTGGCAGATTGCCGCATTTAGTCTTAGAACTATTCCTACTTTCAGTGATGCCCATGAACGACAAGCCTCCGGTCTGTCCTGCGCCTGACGTGGAATCTTCCACGCCAGCCGCCAGCCAGAGCTATCGCTATTGCAACCTGGACCACTCCGAATCGGACAGCGCCGCGCTGGCCGAGGAAGTGGCGTTGGCCATTGCCTATAACGGCATCAGCCAAGCGGTAATGCTGGTTACGCCAACCGATCTAGAAGATTTCATCGTCGGGTTCAGCCTTGGCAGCGGCATCATCGAAGACCCAGCGGATATCTACGACTTGCAACTGAGCGGCGCCGGTTCCGCCCACTATGCCCAGGTCACCATCGCCAATCGCGCCTTCTGGAATCTCAAGCAACAACGTCGCCAGATGGCCGGCACCAGTGGTTGCGGTCTTTGTGGCGTGGAAGCCGTGGAACAGGCGCTACCCGACCTCAAGGCGCTGCCGGGGGCACCGCTGCCACCAGCGCAATGGCTCGATGGCCTGCGCCAACGCATCAGCCAGTTCCAGCCCCTGGGCCAGCACTGTGGCGCCGTCCACGCGGCATTGTTCATGAACGCCCAGGGCGAGCTGCTGATGGGCCGCGAAGACATAGGCCGACACAACGCCCTCGATAAATTGATCGGCGCGTTGATCCGGCAGCAGGTCCCAGTGGCCGGTGGCTTGGCGATCGTCACCAGCCGTTGCAGCCTCGAACTGATCCAGAAAGTACTGCGTGCAGGCATCCAGACCCTGGTCAGCCTGTCGTCGCCCACGGGCCTCGCCGTCCAATGGGCCCGCCAACACAACCTCAACCTCATCCACCTGCCGCAAAAAAGTGCGCCGCGGGTCTATAGCCCTGCGATGGAGAAACAAGCGTGAGCAACTATCAACAAGCCAACCAGAAACCCGCACCGCGCTACAAACCCTACAAGGGCCCGGCCGGTGGTTGGGGCGCGCTGATCAGCGTCGCCCAGGCCTGGCTGACCAGCGATAACGCGCTGAAAAACATTCGCATGATGCTCAAGACCAACCAGAACGGTGGCTTCGACTGCCCCGGCTGCGCTTGGGGCGACTCGCCGGAAAGCGGCATGGTGAAGTTCTGTGAGAACGGCGCGAAAGCGGTGAACTGGGAAGCGACCAAACGCCGTGTCGACGCCGCTTTTTTTGCCAAGCACAGCGTGACGTCGTTGCTGGAGCAAAGTGACTACTGGCTGGAATACCAGGGCCGCCTGACGGAGCCGATGCAATACGACGCGCAGACCGACCGCTACAAGCCCATCAGCTGGGATGCGGCATTTGCCTTGATCGGCAGACATCTGCAGGGGCTGTCCAACCCGAACCAGGCCGAGTTCTACACCTCGGGCCGGGCGAGCAACGAGGCGGCCTATCTGTATCAACTGTTCGTGCGCGCGTATGGCACCAACAATTTCCCTGACTGTTCGAACATGTGCCATGAAGCCAGCGGCGTGGCCCTGTCCCAGAGCGTGGGCGTGGGCAAAGGCACGGTAACCTTTGACGATTTCGAGCACGCCGACGCAATCTTCGTCTGGGGCCAGAACCCCGGCACCAACCATCCCCGGATGCTCGAACCGCTGCGCGAAGCCGTGAAGCGTGGCGCCCAAGTGGTCTGCATCAACCCGCTGAAAGAGCGTGGGCTGGAGCGCTTCCAGCATCCACAACACCCGCTGGAAATGCTCACCAACGGTGATAAACCCACCAACACCGCGTACTTCCGCCCGGCCCTGGGCGGCGACATGGCCGTGCTGCGCGGCATGGCCAAGTTCCTGCTGCAATGGGAGCGTGAAGCGCAGAACAGTGGTGGCCCCGCGGTATTCGACCATGGGTTCCTCAACGAACACAGCACCAACGTCCTGGAGTACCTGGCGGTCGTCGATGACACCCCATGGGAACAGATCGCCCAGCAATCAGGCCTGACCCTGGCCGAGATCGAGCAGGCCGCGCGCATGTATGCCAAGGCCAGCAACGTGATCATGTGCTGGGCGATGGGCATCACCCAGCACCGCCATTCCGTCGCGACCATCCAGGAAATCGCCAACCTGATGATGCTGCGCGGCAACATCGGCAAGCCAGGCGCGGGGCTCTGCCCGGTGCGAGGGCACAGTAACGTGCAGGGCGACCGGACCATGGGCATCAACGAGCGTCCGCCCGTTGCGTTCCTCGATGCACTGGAGCGGCGTTTCCAGTTCAAGGTGCCGCGCGAAAACGGTCATAACGTGGTCGAGGCAATCCACGCCATGGCCGAAGGTCGGGCAAAAGTGTTCATCGCCCTGGGTGGCAACTTTGCCCAGGCGACCCCGGACAGCCACCGGACCTTCCAGGCCCTGCGCAACTGCGATCTGACCGTACAGATCAGCACCAAGCTCAACCGCAGCCACTTGGCCCACGGCAAGGATGCGTTGATCCTGCCGTGCCTGGGTCGCACCGACATCGACCTGCAAGCCGAAGGCTCCCAGGCCGTGACAGTGGAAGACTCGTTCAGCATGGTCCACGCCTCCAACGGCCAATTGCAGCCGCTGTCGAACCAGATGCGCTCCGAGCCCTGGATCATCGCCGGCATCGCTGCCGCTACGCTGGGCAGCCGTCCAGTGGATTGGAATTGGCTCGTGGCCGACTACAGCCGCATCCGCGACCTGATCGCCGAAACCATCCCAGGCTTCAAGGACTTCAACGAGAAACTCAAGAACCCTGGTGGCTTCTATCTGGGCAACAGTGCCGGTGCCCGTCGCTGGAACACACCGTCGGGCCGCGCCAACTTCAAGCCCAACCAGTTGCCGACCGACCTGATCCACGAACGTACCCGTGCCACAGGCCAATTGCCGGACCTGATCCTGCAATCCATGCGCTCCCACGACCAGTACAACACCACCATCTATGGTCTCGACGATCGCTATCGCGGAGTGAAGGGCCAGCGTGACGTATTGTTCGTCAACGAAGCAGACATCATCCGCCTGGGCTTCAAGCCCGGGCAGAAGGCCGATATCGTCTCGCTTTGGGACGACGGACGCGAGCGGCGGGTCAAAGGGTTTACCCTGCTGGCCTTCGACATCCCGGCCGGCCAAGCCGCCGCCTACTACCCGGAAGTGAATCCGTTGGTGCCGCTGGAAAGCACCGGTGACGGCAGCCACACCCCGACCTCGAAGTTCGTGGCGATTCGTCTGGAAGCGGCGAGCGAGAATGGATTGATCATGGCCAAGTCGGCCTGATACAGCCTGTTGGATCGTGACAGCCCTGTGGCGAGGGATTTATCCCCTCGCCACGAAAGATCTTCTTGCAGATACAAAAAAGGCCGTTTTCCATGGAAAACGGCCTGTCTCAAGTAGCTAAAGACCGGCCAATTCGCCATAAGTTCCCTCCTAAAAACAATAACTTAGAGAATTGTGCACAAGTCGTGTTACTCGTCGGATTTCGATTGTAACCAAGCGAAGCCAGCCTCAGGATCGCGCCGTCATCCCTTTGAGGCTCCTCTATGAAGTTCTCCTCCATTCTCTTGTTGTCCCTTGGCCTGGTCAGTGGCGTCGCGTCTGCCGGCGGTACCGCCGAAGCAGGTGTAGGCGGCGCATTGGGCGGGGTTTTGGGTTCGGTCGTCGGCCAGTCCCTGGGCGGAAACACCGGCTCCACTATCGGCGCGGCCCTGGGCGGCGCGGGCGGTAGCGCAGTTGGTGCAGACAGACACAGCCGCGGCGAAGCGGCGATCGGCGGCGCGCTGGGCGCAGCCGGTGGTAACGTGGTTGGCCGCAGCGTAGGCGGCACTACCGGTAGCCTGATCGGTGCCGCAGCAGGCGGTGGCGCCGGTGGCGCACTGGGTAACTACATGGGCAAGGACGACGATGATGACCGTTATGAAGGTCGTCGTGGTGATCGCCGTTACTACCGCGATGGCCACCCAGGTCGCGGTCATGCCTACGGCCATCGCAAGCACAAGCACAAACATCGCTATCACGATGACTGACGGCTGGCTCAACTCCGACCGTTAAATGATCGCAGCCTTCGGCTTTCTCTACAGAGACTGACCGGAGGCTGCGATTTTTCGTTTCAGGCTACCAAAGGCTCCAGCGCCGCGCGCAGCCGATCCGGAATCGCCACGGGCCGATTCGATGCTCGATCCACGAACACATGCACGAAGCGCCCCGCCGCGCAGGCCTCCTCCTCGCCCTCCTTGAACACCGCCAGCTCGTACTGCACTGAACTGTTGCCCAGCTTGCCGACCCGCAGGCCGACCTCGATCCGATCCGGAAAAGCGATCGACGCAAAATAGTCGCAAGCTGAACTCACCACGAAACCCACCACTTCGCCTTCGTGGATATCCAGCCCGCCGGTTTCGATCAGGTAGGTATTCACCGCCGTGTCAAAAAAACTGTAGTAGGTGACGTTGTTCACGTGGCCGTACACATCGTTGTCGTGCCAGCGCGTAGTCACCGGCTGGAAATGGAAGTACTCGGTGCGTTGGGGCATCGCTTGTCCTTGGTCATGCACTGTTGGGATGGGACAGGGTAACGGGCTATCGTTGCGAGAAACCCTTGCCTTGGGCGGCCAGTTCCCCGATCAGGCGCGCAGGCTTCCAATGGTCCCCCTGCTTCGTTTCGAGGTCCACCAAGCGGGCATGGATATCCTCGAGGCCTTGCTGGTCAGCCCAGGCCATCGGGCCGCCCTTGTCAGCCGGAAAGCCATAGCCGTTGAGGTAAACCAGATCGATGTCGTGGGACGACTCGGCAATGCCTTCCTGGAGGATTTTCGCACCTTCGTTGACCAGTGCCAGCAAGCAGCGCTCGAGGATCTCATCGGCGCCGATGTCACGCCGCTGGAAACCCAGCTCCTCACTGACCCGCTGCACCAGCGCATCGACCTCGACATCGTGCTCAGCCTGCCGACTGCCCGGCTCATAGTGATAATAACCATTGCCACTTTTCTGGCCGAACCGGCCCAATTCGCACAGACGGTTATCCACCTGCACCTCAGGCGCGTCCTGCCCCCGGCCCACCAGTTCCCGCGCACGCCATTCCAGATCGATCCCGACCACGTCGTACATGCGAAACGGCCCCATGGCGAAACCAAAGCCCTGCAACGCCGCATCGACCTGATGGGGAAACGCACCCTCCAACAGCATCTTGCGTGCTTCCAGCACATAAGGATGAAGCATCCGGTTGCCGATGAAGCCGTGGCAATTACCCGACACCACGCTCACCTTGCCCATGCGCTTGCCCAGCGCCAAGGCTGCATCCAGCACGGCTTTGGACGTCTGTGCGCCGCGCACGATTTCCAGCAGCTTCATGATGTGCGCCGGGCTGAAGAAATGCAGGCCCAGCACCTGGCTTGGCCGGCGCGTAGCAGCGGCAATCGCATCGATATCCAGCGCCGAGGTATTGCTTGCCAGGATCGCCTCGGGCTTGAGCATGCCGTCCAGCTCGCGAAATATCTTCTGCTTGAGTTCGAGATTCTCGTAGACCGCTTCGATAACCAGGTCCACATTGCGGATCGCCGCATAGTCATCCGCCCGCGTTATCCGGGCGATGCGGGCGTCGGCTTCGCTTTGTTCAAGACGCCCCTGGCGTACGTTATGGGCGTAGGTATCGGCCACCGTGGCCAGCGCCTGCTCCAGCATCTGCGGATTGTTATCGACCCACTGCACGGTGACGCCGGCGTTGGCCAGGCACATCACGATGCCCCGGCCCATGGTCCCCGCACCGACAACGGCGGCACGCTGGATATCGAACGATGTCTGGCTCATGTTTGCTCTCTTGTTGGCGATCCAAAGACTGCTTCACCTTAGTCAGCCAGCGAGTTTTTTTGAAATTTATTCGTGTGATGCCGGGCATTCAGCGGATGGATGCAGCTCAAAGATGCGCCTGTGACCAACGCCGGACCTCAGCGTAGGGATACGCTTGCAGCGCAGCATATCCGAGAATCTGGCGAGCCTTCAGCTTGGTGAACAGCGGTACGCTGATTCCGCAGAGAAACCGGGTCAGCCGCTCGGCAGAAGGGACATTACCCGTGTGCTGCTCATGCCTGTGGATAAAATTCGCGCACAGGGCTTCGAAATTTTTATCCCCAAGCGGTGGTAGGGACGGCGGTTCCGGCAGGTGCGCGACCTGTCCATGACATACGGAACAGTGTCCACATTGGCGCGGCGCGTTTTTGTCGCCAAAGTACTCGGCCAGCCGATAACCGAGGCAGCGGTCCGTGGCGAATAACCCGAGCATGGCGTGGATCCTCGAGATTTCCGTTTCCTCATGCTGGGTGAAGTTGGCGTGTAGCTCGACGCTCAAGGCCTGGGAATCGAAGTCCGCCTCAAGGACGTTGTAGACCTCCGTCATCTGCTTGCTTTCCAGCTCGATCCAGCCTTTTTCCTGGAAATAATCCAACGCCTTGACCACGCGACTACGCTCGGCCCGATATTGCCGGTACATCTCGTCGAAATTCACCGTGGCCCAAGTTCGAGCAAGGCTGGAGGTCTGGATGATCGCCGAGACAAAATCCCTTCGCTCACCCTCGAAGTGCTCCAGCAGTGCCTGCGGCTCGGTCAGGCATTTGAAGCGATACTCCGCGTAGTAGGCATAACGCGGCGCGATCAGCCGACGCAGCTCCAACTGAACCAGCAGCGTCTTGAGCGGCAATTGCCGGATGTTGCTCTGGTCCGCCAATGGTCCCAGCAAGAACTCCCATTGCTCATCCCGGGCGGTAGCTTTCAGCTCATCAAGCACACAACGGATGCCGGAAAGCTCAGGTGTATCGCCATAGACGAAATTTTCCAGGATGTTGAGACTGTCGCGGTTAGCCAATACCAGGCAATCGGACGGCTGCCCGTCCCGCCCTGCCCGACCGATTTCCTGGCTGTAGTTCTCGATGGACTTCGGCAAGTCGAAATGGACCACGTTGCGGATATCGCTTTTGTCGATTCCCATGCCGAACGCGATGGTCGCGACGATGCAGTCGGACTGACCGCCCATGAACCGCTGCTGTATGGCTTCACGCTGATCATGGGGCAGCCCGGCGTGATAAGCCTCGGCCTTGATGCCGTGTTCACTCAGGTACCCGGCAACCTGCTCGGCGGTTCGCTGCAAAGTGACGTAGACGATACTCGACTGCCCGGGGCGCTCGCCCAACCATTGCAACAGCCGCCCACGCTTGTCGTCACTGCGAACAGGCTCGACCAGCAGGTTGAGGTTGGGCCTGTAGAAACCGGTGGTCACCACGTCATCGGCGGCGATGGCAAACTTCGCCTGCATGTCGGCGATGACCTTCGGTGTCGCGGTGGCCGTCAACAGCAGTGCCTGGGGAATATTGAACTGGCGTTGGTAATCGGGGAGCTTGAGATAATCGGGGCGAAAGTTATGGCCCCATTCGGATATGCAGTGGGCCTCATCCACCACCAGCAACGAAATCGACACCTGCTCCAGGAAATTGCGAAAGCGCTCGTTCTTCAGCCGCTCCACCGAAACCATCAGGACCTTCAACTCGCCCGAACGGGCCCGCGCCATGGCCTCGCTGGCTTCATCGCGACTCTGGGCCGAGTCGATACTGGCTGCGGCGATGCCGTGTCGCTTCAGGAACGCCAGCTGGTCCTGCATCAGCGCCAGCAGCGGCGAAACTACCAGCGTCAGGTGCGGCAATAGCAGCGACGGCAATTGATAGCAGAGAGACTTACCGGATCCGGTCGGAAAAATCGCCGCCGCCGACCGACCCGCAAGGACCGCGCCGATGGTCGCCTCCTGACCGGGGCGAAATTGTGGATAACCGAAGACCTGTTCCAGGGTGCTGTGCATAAGCGGTCGCTCCTTTGACTGCTGTGAAGCCCAAAGCCTAGTCGGGCAACGCAGCGAGTCGAGAAAAGGTCCGGGGAAAAACGATACTGGATGATACGGCGTATGCGTCTGGGACCCTGTTCAGTTAACAAGCCCAGCCTACCGTCTGCCCCTACGCATTTACCAAATATCCCGATAATCAAAAGATATTTGATAGTCGTACTTCGACAAATCAAGAGGATGCGTGAAATGTGGCTGAAGGATTTCAACCCATTCGGCATCGACATCAAAGTTTCCATTATTAATATTGTTTTCCAAAGGAATATTGAGTTCATCCAGAATCTTGGAGTCGTTTCCGAAATCCTGTGAATACTCCTTCTCGACCAACAGCTCGGATACCTTGTCAAACCACCTCAGCCTGATTTTTAAACCCATGGCGCCCTCAGAGATATTTCTTAATGTTACGTTTCGGAATTCGTTCTTTCTTTTGCTCACCTGTAAGGTAATCAAATGCACCGAGATGGCTCCCATCGCTTGAGCGATATACTTCTAACTCGCCGTGGCTAGAGTCCCACTCATAAATCCTCCTGCCCTTAGCATCAATCCAACGCTCCCGAAAACCGCCGCCACCTTGACGTGGAGTCTTTGCTTTAACTTCGGTCAGACCACCGAAACCCGTAATTTCGTTTGTCTGGGGTGCGTGATGATACCTATGTGCAGCCTCCGGCAGCCCTTTGCGACGAACATTCAAAACTACATATAACGGCGAAACCCCAGTCCCCACCGGAAACACAAGAATGAAATCCTTGTACTCCGGTGGATAGATCGGATTGACGATGATGCTGTCCGCCATGGGCGTCGGCGGGAAGATCCAGATGCGCGGCGCTTGTGGCGCAGCCTCCAGCGCAGGAATGCCCAACGTGGCGGAAGGGTCCACGGCCGGCGTCCAGATCAACTCGACCCCATCGTCGAAGTCTGCCACTTGCTGCTCGCCGCGGGTCTGGAACGTCACCACCGGGATCATTTCCCAGTCGCGTCTTGACTGGGTGTTGTAGCCATACCCTTTAAGCGTCCCGTCAGCCTGGGTTTCGACGTGTAGGCGAACCCGGCTGCGTGCTTTCTCAAGCGACCTCAATTGCTCTTCGGTGTACAGCGAGCCATCGCCCAGGTTCGAAGGCATCAGCAGCCCCACCAGCCCGACCAACACACCCGCCGCCACAGGCGACGTGACCGCGCCGGCGCCAAGGGAGGCCAACGCCGTTCCACCCAGTGCCAACGTGCCAACACTTGCCGGTAACGCTCCGCTGATGGTCTTCAGCGGTACGCAACCTGACGCGTCTACCTCCCGACCTCCCAACAAGGTGAACGCACCATAGGCGCTCAGCAATTCCGTCGGGATGTAGCCGGTTGGATAGTGATAGTCGATGATCGCATCGGGCAATTCGCAGGACTTGGCGAACACGCAGCCTTTGATGCTCGGCGCTTCTCTTTGGCGTATCTGGCGCAGGCGCTGGCTCATGTACGCCTCTTGCCGGGCAAGCATGTCCTCATAGGCCTTAAAATCGGCGTCTCTTTTTGCCAACTCGTCCGGAGTCATATCCCGCAGAACTCTGTGGCGCCAGTCACCACCTTGGTACTCCCAAACTTGGGGAGTATCGCTTTTTCCGCTTGCCATCCCTCGTCCTTGATCGGTCGTCGCCAACTCAATGCAAGCGGCGCGTCGAACCTTACCGAGCAAGCGGAAAAATGCTCACCAGACGGCTCCGAGTCTGGCGTAAGAACTTTCTTCTTTTTATTGAGAAACGATTTCGTCCTAAACTTTCCTACCGTACAGCCCTGCCATTCCTACCAGCCGGATCCCCAACATGCATTTCGCCCCAGACTTCCCCGACGACGCCGTCATGCGCCAACTCATGGAGTTGCTTCACGAAGAAATAGGCCTGCCGGAACGCAAGACCCTTCGCCTGGAGACCGCGATCAATCATGACCTGGGCTGCGACGGCGCGGATGCCCCGCACTTGATGGAGACATTGGAAGAGCGGTTCGCCATCGAGCTCGTCGACTATGACGCTTATCGCTATTTCCAGCCGGAAGGATTCGATGTATTCCAAAAGCGCAGGGCCAAGGGACGCGGAAACAAAATGCCGTTGACCATCGGCATGCTCTACAAGGCAATCAAGGCCCAGCGATGGGATACACAGGCGCTGGAAGCAAAATAGTCGCACACAAAAAAGCCGCCCTCGAAGGGCGGCTTTTCATTTACCAACCAAGCCTTACAGCTGCGGACCTGCCGCCTTGATCGCGTCGCTCACTTCGAACTTCTTGAAGTTCTCGATGAACAGACCGGCCAGTGCCTTGGCGGCTTCGTCGTAGGCAGCCTTGTCGGACCAGGTATTGCGCGGGTTCAACAGGCCAGTCTCGACGCCCGGAACAGCCAACGGCACGTCCAGGTTGATGATGTCCAGGTGTTCGGTTTCAGCACCAATCAGCGCGCCGCTCTGGATCGCCGCGATCACCGCACGGGTGGTCGGGATGTTGAAGCGCTTGCCGACGCCGTAGCCGCCGCCGGTCCAGCCGGTGTTGACCAGGTAGACCTTGGAGCCGAAACCACGGATGCGCTTGATCAGCAGCTCAGCGTATTCACCGGCTGGACGCGGGAAGAACGGCGCGCCGAAGCAGGTGGAGAAGGTCGACTTGATGCCGCTGCCCGAACCCATTTCGGTCGAGCCCACCAGTGCGGTGTAGCCGGACAGGAAGTGGTAGGCGGCTTGTTCTTCGCTGAGGATCGACACAGGCGGCAGTACGCCGGTCAGGTCGCAGGTCAGGAAGATCACGGCGTTTGGCTCGCCACCGAGGTTTTTCGGCGCGCGTTTTTCGATCAGCTCACGCGGGTAGGCCGCGCGGCTGTTCTGGGTCAGGCTGTCATCGGCGTAGTCGGCTTTCTTGGTGACCGGGTCCAGAACCACGTTCTCCAGTACGGCGCCGTGCTGGATGGCTTTCCAGATAACCGGCTCGTTCTTCTCGGACAGGTCGATGCACTTGGCGTAGCAACCGCCTTCGATGTTGAAGACCACGCCCACGCCCCAGCCGTGCTCGTCGTCACCGATCAGGTAACGGCTCTCGTCGGCGGACAGGGTGGTCTTGCCAGTGCCCGACAGGCCGAAGAACAAGGTCACGTCGCCCTCTTCGCCCATGTTCGCGGCGCAGTGCATCGGCAGCACGTCGGCAGCCGGCAGCAGGAAGTTCTGCACGGAGAACAGAGCTTTCTTCATCTCACCGGCGTAGCGCATGCCGGCGATCAATACTTTCTTGGCCGCGAAGTTGATGATCACGGTGCCGTCGGAGTTGGTGCCATCGCGCTCAGGCTCGCAGACGAAGTTCGGCGCGTTGAGGATCTGCCACTCGTCCTTGCCACCGGCGTTGTATTGCTCGGGGTTGATGAAAAGGCAGCGGCCGAACAGGTTGTGCCACGCGGTCTCGGTGGTCATCTTGACCGGCAGGTAGTGCGCAGGATCGGAGCCTACATGCACATGGGATACAAAACGCTCGCGCTCGCCCAGGTAGGCTTCAACGCGGTTCCACAGGGCATCGAACTTGTCGGCCGGGAACTTGCGGTTGATCGGGCCCCAGGCGATGGCGTCCTGGGTGGTCGGCTCTTCCACGATGAAACGGTCGACCGGCGAACGACCAGTACGATGACCGGTACGTACAACCAGCGCGCCAGTATCGGCAAGCTCGCCTTCACCGCGATTCAGGGCTTCTTTGACCAGATCATCGACACTCAGATCGGTGTACACGGCGTTATTGGCTTGCGTCATGAGATTCCCCGTCGGCCCGTGGCCGAGTGCTCCAAACGTTTTGTAGTAGGAAGTCGCGCACTACTACCCGAAAAAAGTGGGCCGGATTATGCCAGAAAACCCCAAAAAGAGTAGGGCCCTCCCGTCAGTACGGCGTAAATCCGGCGTTTGTCAGGAGATTTACCTGCGCTGAACCGTTTTAGTGACGAGTATCTGACGGTGTGTCGACACCCGCCCCGGCGAACAATTGCGCGATGTCCGCTGCGTCGAACAGGTAGCGCTCATTGCAGAACTGGCAATCGATCTCGATGGCGCCGCCATGCTCGATCACCAGTTGCTGCGCATCTTCCAGACCCAGACTGACCAGCGCATTGCCGGAACGTTCACGGGAGCAACTGCATTTGAAGCGCAACGGCTGACCGTCGAACAGGCGAACCTGCTCTTCGTGGTACAGGCGATGCAGGACGGTTTCGTTATCCAGCCCCAGCAACTCATCGGCGCTCAAGGTGCTTGCCAGAGCGGTGACGTGTTGCCAGCTGGCGTCGCGTTCTTCCGGGTCACGAATGCGGTCGGCGGGCAATTGCTGCAGCAGTAAGCCACGGGCGCGCCGCCCGTCGGCATAGAGCCAGAAACGGGTGTTGGTCTGCTGGGACATGACGAAGTAGTTGGTGAAGCATTCGGCCAGCGTCGCGCCGTCAAGATCGACGATGCCCTGGTAGCGCTTGCCATGACTCGGGTCGACCGTCAGGGCCAGCACGCCGTTGGGCATGAGGTCGGCAAGCGTCGCATCCGGGGCGATCTGCTCGGCGTGATAGCGGGCCAGGCCTCGGATCTCGCGCTCGCTGGAGCATTCGATCATCAGCAATGGCACCGGACCTTCGGAGCGGGCCTGGAGAATCAGCAAGCCATCGAATTTCAAAGTGCCGACCAGCAACGCCGCAGCCGCCATCAGCTCGCCGAGCAATTGCGCGACCGGTTCCGGATAGGGGTGCTTGGCGAGGACTTCGGCGTAGCTACGCTCCAACGCCACCAGCTCGCCACGGGCGTCGCTGTCATCGAAGATGAAACGTTGGGTGTAGTCGGTATCCGGCAAATCAGTCATAGGGTCTGGTATCTGAGGTGATGGCAATTAATGACGGGCATTTTATGGGCATTCAGGGTGGGTTCCAAGCAAGGCCTATTCGCTGTTGCTTCCATGGAACTTGAACAGGTCCCGCCGTTGCTTCTTGCTGGGCTTGCCATCGGTGCTCACGCCCAGGGCCCCGGCCTTGCGTTGCGCGGCCGCGGCTTCACGCTTGGCAATACTGGCCTCGGTTTCGCGATAGAGCGTCTGCGCTTCTGGCGCGCCGCGACGCACGATTGACAGGGCTTCGACGATGACGGTTTTTTCGTCGAAGCCCGTGCGGATGACGTATTCATCACCAACACGTGGCTCTTTGCCAGGCTTGCAACGCTCGCCCCGGTGATGGACCTTGCCGCTTTCAATGGCGGCCTTGGCCAAGGCTCGGGTCTTGTAGAATCGTGCCGCCCACAACCATTTATCGAGACGGACCTTGTCATCCTCTTCGCTTTTTTGTGCCACTGCGATTCCTCTTTCTAACCAATAGCTGGAACTGTACTACCGTTTTTGTCGGGCGCACGAATCCGTCCCGACGGATAGAATGCCCGCCGACCCCACCGTTCGCACGGCATGCGTCGGTAACGGTTACACCTGCAAACAAGTACGTAGATAACTGTCGCCATTTTGTGATTATTCTGCGTGAATACCGCGATTCGCGGAGTCCGCTATCCGATGTGCCAATTTCAGGTTGTTTTATTTGAAGACTTTTGACCATCTGACCGTCGTCGGTCTGCGCGAATGGGTGGCGCTCCCGGACCTGGGAGTCGCGGGGCTGCGGGCGAAAATCGACACTGGCGCCAGCACCTCCAGCCTGCATGCCACCGACATCGAACCGTTCGAGCGTGACGGCGAAAAATGGGTGCGCTTCACCGCACACCTTGGCACCGTCGTACAACTGCGTCATCGCCGTTGCGAAGCGCCGCTGGTGGCGCGCAAGACCATCAAGAGTTCCAACGGCCACGCCCAGGTCCGCTACGTGATCAGCACCACGTTGGCACTGGGCGATCGGTTCTGGCGGGTCGAATTCACCCTCGCCTGCCGCAAATCCATGCGCTATCGCCTGTTGCTGGGTTCCAAAGCCTTGATTGACGGCCAATTGGTGGTCAATCCAGGCATCAAATACGTTCAAGACAAGCCGGCATTCCCGGTGTCCACTACC
The DNA here is from genome assembly GCF_000802155.2 of Pseudomonas frederiksbergensis. Classification (GTDB taxonomy): domain Bacteria; phylum Pseudomonadota; class Gammaproteobacteria; order Pseudomonadales; family Pseudomonadaceae; genus Aquipseudomonas; species Aquipseudomonas frederiksbergensis_A. The sequence continues at coordinate 70,140 of NZ_JQGJ02000011.1, read as the reverse complement.
TCTGCCACAGGTGTTGCATGAAGATCGCTGTGCTGTCGCGAAATCCGCGTCTGTATTCCACTCGTCGTCTCGTTGAAGCCGGGACCGAACGTGGCCATGAAATGGTGGTGATCGATACCCTGCGCGCCTACATGAACATCGCCAGCCACAAGCCGCAGATCCATTACCGCGGCAAACCCCTGGAAGGCTTCGATGCGGTGATTCCGCGCATCGGCGCATCGGTGACCTTCTACGGTTGTGCGGTGCTGCGCCAGTTCGAAATGATGGGTGTGTATCCCCTCAATGAATCCGTCGCGATTGCCCGCTCGCGAGACAAGCTGCGCTCGCTGCAATTGCTGTCTCGGCGCGGTATCGGCTTGCCCGTGACCGGCTTCGCCCACTCCCCGGATGACATTCCCGACCTCATCGCCATGGTCAATGGCGCGCCTCTGGTGATCAAGGTGCTGGAGGGCACCCAAGGCATTGGCGTGGTGCTGTGTGAAACCGCGACGGCGGCGGAGTCGGTGATCGAAGCGTTCATGGGCCTGAAGCAGAACATCATGGTCCAGGAGTACATCAAGGAAGCCGGCGGCGCCGACATTCGTTGCTTCGTGGTCGGCGACAAGGTGATCGCCTCGATGAAGCGCCAGGCCAGGCCAGGGGAATTTCGCTCCAACCTGCATCGCGGCGGTAGCGCCAGTTTGATCAAGATCACCCCGGAAGAACGCATGACCGCCCTGCGTGCGGCCAAGGTCATGGGGCTGGCGGTAGCTGGCGTGGACATCCTGCGATCCAATCACGGACCGCTGGTGATGGAGGTCAACTCTTCGCCAGGCCTGGAAGGCATCGAGACCACCACCAGCAAAAACGTGGCGGGGATCATCATCGAGCACCTGGAAAAGAATGGTGGGCCGAACATGACCCGGACCAAGGGCAAGGGTTGATCCATTTAATTACTGCGGGAGCAAGCTTGCTTCCACAGGTTTGCTGCCTGACTTGAGAGAGTCGCTACACCGCATCCCGAGGCAGCATCAAGCCCAACGGCAGCCGCACCCTCGCTTCCAGCCCGCCACCGACTCGGTTGCGCAGCTCGACGTTGCCGCCGTGCATCGAGGCGATACGCTTGACGATCGCCAGGCCCAGCCCAGTGCCCTTACCGCCTCGGGCACGATCACCCCGGGTGAATGGATTGAAGATCGCCTCCAACTCCGACGGATCGATGCCGGCGCCTCGGTCCATGACGCTCAGCACGACGTAGGGCGCGCTGGTATCGCCGGATACGTAGGCAGCAACCTCCACACCGGTGCCGGCATGGTTCAGGGCGTTGCCAATCAGGTTGTTCAGCAAGCGCTTCATCGATACGCGACGTAACGGAAATGGCTGGATCGGTTCCAGGCGCAGGTGGACCTTCTCTTCGTTCTGGTTATAGGGCGCAGCCACCTCCCGGACAAGGTCGCTGAGGTCGACTTCTTCCACCGACTCATCACGACCGTCTCGAATGAACGCCAGGAACTGGTCGAGAATCGCGTCCATGTCTTCAATGTCACGGACCATTTCGTCGGTCAGGTCGGTGTGCTCGCCCATCAATTCCAAAGAAAGCCGCAATCGGGTCAGGGGCGTGCGCAAGTCATGGGAGACACCCGCAAGCATCAGCTCACGCTCGCGTCCGGCCTGCTCGACATCCTCGGCCATCTGGTTGAAGGCGCGGTACACCTCCGTCATCTCACTGGGCGTGTCGCTGATCGGCAACCGTACGCTACGCCCCTGCCCCAGCTGCCGGGCGGCGTAGACCAGGCGCTTGAGCGGTTGGTTGAGCTGGCTGACGAAGATCCATGCCGAAGCTGTCGATAACAGACCGATCGCCAGGAACCAGCCCAGCACGTTCCAGATTTTCTGGCCACGCAACGGATGAGGGTACAGCGGAACCTTCAGCCAACCATCCCCCAGGCTTGGAGCGCGGACCCACAAGGCCGGCGGCGAATGCATGCGCAATCGTACCTCGGTGTCGGCACCCAGCTCGGCCTGCATCTGCCGCTGATAGATCTCGCTGTACGGCCAGTGCTGCTCGCCTTCCGGTACACCGGCACCGACCACCCGGATCAATGTGGCCGCCTCGGCGATCTTCGCCCGATTGGTTTCGTCTGCCGCCCAGTAGGCTCGCAAGGTCAAGGCAACGCCGTGACTGTATTGACGGTCCACCAGCACATCTTCGTTCATCAGCAGGTAGACCAGCGTCAGCGCCTTGGAAAAAAGCACGACAATGAGCACCAGCCAGAGGGTGCGGGAGAAAAAACTCTGGGGGAACCAAACGGGGGTTTTCATGAATAGCCGCTACACACTTGCAGGAGCGAGCGATGCTCGCACAATGACGGACCGCGAGTCGCCTGGAAAAGACTTCAACCAGCCAGGCTACCCGCTCCTACAAATCGCCGATCACTTTCCGGCGGCGCCATCCGGCACGAATACGTAACCTACGCCCCAGACGGTCTGGATATAACGCGGCTTGGATGGATCGGGCTCGATCATCCGGCGCAGACGGGAAATCTGCACGTCGATGGAGCGCTCCAGCGCATCCCACTCGCGGCCACGGGCCAGGTTCATCAGCTTGTCCCGCGTGAGCGGCTGGCGAGCGTTCATCACCAAGGCCTTGAGCACGGCGAATTCACCGGTGGTAAGCATGTGGATCTCGTCGCCACGCTTCAGCTCGCGAGTGGCCAACGACAGTTCATAGTCGCCGAAGGTCACGCTCTCGTCTTCGCTGCCCGGCGCGCCTGGCACCGGCGCCGACTGGCGACGCAAGACCGCCTTGACCCGCGCCATCAGCTCGTCCGGGTTGAACGGCTTGGCCAGGTAATCGTCGGCGCCCAGCTCCAGGCCCTTGATACGGCTCAGCTCGTCGCCCTTGGCGGTCAGCATGATGATCGGGATCTGGTTGTTCGCGCCACGCAGGCGACGACAGGCGGTAAGGCCGTCTTCACCAGGCAGCATCAGGTCGAGGACCACCAGGTTGAAAACCTCCCGGGCCAGCAGACGGTCCATCTGCTCGGTGTTCGGTACGGTGCGGGCTCGGTAGCCCTTGCTGACAAAAAAGCGCTCCAGCAGGCTGCTCAGCCCAGGATCGTCGTCAACAATCAGAATTTTTTCGCCTTCAGCAGTTTGTGCGGTGCTGCTCATAGGAAGCTCCTTTGATCTCGGCGCGCATTATGGCCTAGCTGCCGCTGTGCGTACCGTGTGCATTGTTAGCAGATTTTTCGCCTATCTCCAGCATTCCACTGATCCAGCCTGCGGGCACGACGCACCCTAACGGCGGAACGCTGGTTATAATGCGCGGCCTTTGTGCCAGGACCGGGCCGGATCGCTGAACCGGCGCAACACTTTTACCCCTGGCCAGGCAGCACTTTTTGAATTTCGCGGGTCAACAGGCAGCCTTTTGACCCAGGCAGCGGCGCATGCCAGGCCGCTCAACCAGTCTTGCCGAGCCCGATTTGCGCGGCGGCGAGCCTGATTTCACAATTTGTCAGGTGGTTTTATGGACAGCATCAACAGCCGCATCGCCGAGGAACTCGGCGTCCGCCCACAACAGGTCGAAGCGGCCGTCGCGCTACTCGATGAAGGCTCCACGGTCCCTTTCATCGCCCGTTACCGGAAAGAAGTGACAGGCAGCCTCGATGACACCCAGTTGCGTCATCTGGAAGAGCGCCTGCGCTACCTGCGCGAACTCGACGAACGGCGCATCAGCATCCTCGCGAGTATCCAGGAGCAGGGCAAGCTGACCCCGCAACTCGAGCGCGACATCAAGCTGGCCGACACCAAGACCCGCCTCGAAGACTTGTACCTGCCCTACAAGCAAAAGCGCCGCACGAAGGGCCAGATTGCCCTGGAAGCAGGCCTCGGCGAGCTGGCCGACGGCCTGTTCAACGACCCGAGCCTGGCACCGGAAACCGAAGCCGCGCGCTTCGTCGATGCCGAAAAAGGCGTGGCGGACGTGAAGGCCGCGCTGGAAGGCGCCAAGTACATCCTCATGGAGCGTTTCGCCGAAGACGCCAATCTGTTGGAGAAGCTGCGCAACTTCCTTAAACAGGAAGCCATCCTCAGCGCCCGCGTCATCGCCGGCAAGGAAGAGGAAGGCGCCAAGTTCCGCGACTACTTCGAGCACGACGAACCACTCAAGAGCATGCCGTCCCACCGTGCCCTGGCGATTTTCCGGGGTCGCAACGAAGGCATCCTCAGCACCGCGTTGAAAGTCGGCGAGGAATTGCCGGGGACCATGCACCCGTGCGAAGGCATGATCGGCCAGCAGTTCGGCATCCAGAACCAGAACCGCGCCGCCGACAAATGGCTGGCCGAGGTGGTGCGCTGGACCTGGAAGGTCAAGCTCTACACCCACCTGGAAACCGACTTGCTCGGTGAGCTGCGCGATAACGCCGAGACCGAGGCGATCAACGTGTTCGCCCACAACCTGCACGACTTGCTGCTGGCAGCGCCGGCCGGCCCGCGCGCCACCCTGGGCCTGGACCCGGGCCTGCGCACCGGTTGCAAGGTGGCGGTGGTGGATTCCACCGGCAAGCTGCTCGACCACGCCACGGTCTACCCGCACGTGCCGCACAATAAATGGGACCAGACCCTCGCCGTGCTCGCCGCCCTGTGCGCCAAGCACTCGGTGGACCTGATCGCCATCGGCAACGGCACCGCCAGCCGCGAGACTGACAAGTTGGCCGCCGAACTGATCAAGAAGTACCCAGCCATGAAAATGACCAAGGTCATGGTCTCCGAGGCCGGCGCGTCGGTTTACTCCGCGTCGGAACTGGCCTCTAAGGAATTCCCGGACCTGGACGTGTCGATCCGTGGCGCGGTGTCGATTGCCCGTCGCCTGCAGGATCCATTGGCGGAACTGGTGAAGATCGATCCGAAATCCATCGGTGTCGGCCAGTATCAGCATGACGTGTCCCAACTGAAATTGGCGCGCGGCCTCGACGCCGTTGTGGAGGATTGCGTGAACGCCGTGGGCGTGGACGTGAACACCGCTTCGGTGGCGCTGCTGGCACGTATCTCCGGCCTGAACGCCACGCTGGCACAGAACATCGTCACCCACCGTGACGAACACGGCGCATTCAAGACCCGCGCCGCGTTGAAGAAAGTCCCGCGCCTGGGTGAAAAAACCTTCGAGCAGGCCGCCGGCTTCCTGCGCGTCATGAACGGCGACAACCCGCTCGATTCCTCGGCCGTCCACCCTGAAGCCTACCCGCTGGTGCAACGCATCGCCGCCCAGACCGACCGCGACATCCGCTCGTTGATCGGTGACGCCGCGTTCCTCAAGCGCCTGGATCCGAAGAAATTCACCGACGAAACCTTCGGCCTGCCCACCGTCACCGACATCCTGCAAGAGCTGGAGAAGCCGGGCCGCGACCCACGTCCGGAATTCAAGACCGCCGAATTCCAGGAAGGCGTCGAGGACCTCAAGGACCTGCAACCGGGCATGATCCTCGAAGGCGTAGTGACCAACGTGACCAACTTCGGCGCGTTCGTCGACATCGGCGTGCACCAGGACGGCCTCGTCCACATCTCCGCACTGTCGGAAAAATTCATCAAGGATCCGCGCGAAGCCGTGAAGGCCGGCGACGTGGTGAAAGTAAAAGTCATGGAAGTCGATATCCCGCGCAAACGCGTTGGCTTGTCGATGCGCATGAGCGACACGCCAGGCGAGAAAGTCGACGGTGCCCGCGGTGCTCGCCCAGGCGCCGCGCCGCGCCAGTCGCAGAACACCGCGCCACGCAAGGAAACCGCCACCGCGGCCCCGGCCAACAACGCCATGGCCTCGTTGTTCGCCAACGCCAAGCAATTGAAGAAGCGCTGATGGACGCGCCGGCCGGGTTGGTGGAGAGCGCGTTCTTCAAGCTGCTCGGCTGCCGTCTGCACAGCCTTGGGGATGGGGTGGCGCAAGTCGCCCTGGGCCTCGAACCCGAGTTGCGCAATCGTGGCGGCAAGCTCCACGGCGGCGCACTGTTCAGCCTGGTGGACATCGCCATGGGACTGGCCTGCTCCAGTGTCCATGGCTTTGACCAGCAGAGCGCGACCATCGAGTGCAAGATCAACTACATTCGCGCTGTGTCCGACGGCGACGTGTTGTGCACCGCCCGGGTCATCCACCCGGGCCGGCGCACGCTGGTGGTCGAGGCCGAAGTGATGCAAGGCGACAAGCTGGTCGCAAAAGCGCAAGGCACGTTCGCAGTCCTATAGCTCCCTGTCATCGATTTGAGTTAATTTCGATGTCATGTGGGACTGCGGCGATTAGCCTTGGGCCGCACAGAAACCAGGCGAACACGCCAGTTTTAACTTCACCCTTGTAGACCGTCTTGCCCACCCCCATATTGGGGCGACTGACGCGTGAAGGAATTCAACTTGAGCGACCTTTTAAACCGCCGCCTGGCCCTGCTCGGCGAGCGCGCCAACCTCTCCCTGCTCGAGCAGTGCCTGCACGGTATCGAGCGTGAATGCCTGCGCGTCACGGGCGATGGACGCCTGGCGCAGACCCCGCATCCCGAGGCCCTGGGCTCGGCGCTGACCAACGAACAGATCACCACCGACTATTCCGAGTCGCTGCTGGAGTTCATCACCCCGGCCCTGGCCAACCCGGCCGACACCCTGCGCAGCCTCGACAGAATCCACCGGTTCGTCTACAGCAAGCTCGGCGACGAATACCTGTGGAGCCCTTCGATGCCGTGCCCGCTGCCGGCTGAAGAAGAAATTCCGATCGCCTACTACGGCACCTCGAATATCGGGCGACTCAAGTACGTTTACCGCAAGGGCCTGGCGCTGCGTTATGGCAAGACCATGCAGTGCATCGCCGGGATCCACTACAACTTTTCCCTGCCGGAAAAGCTCTGGCCCTTGCTCCGGCAGGACGAAGCCAGCGATCTGAGCGACCGGGATTTCCAGTCGTCGGCCTACATCGCGCTGATCCGTAATTTCCGCCGCTACAGCTGGCTGCTGATGTACCTGTTCGGCGCCTCGCCGGCTCTGGACGCGGGTTTCCTGCGTGGCCGGCCGCATCAATTGGAACAATTGGACCCGGACACGTTGTACTTGCCCTACGCCACCAGCCTGCGCATGAGCGACCTGGGTTACCAGAGCAACGCCCAGGCCGGATTGACGCCTTGCTACAACGACCTGGCGAGCTACACCGACAGCCTGCGCAAAGCGGTGGCGACGCCCTACGCGCCGTATGTCGAGATCGGCACGCACCAGAACGGCGAATGGGTGCAGCTCAACACCAACATCCTGCAGATCGAAAACGAGTACTACTCCAACATCCGTCCCAAGCGCGTGACCTACACCGGCGAGCGGCCGATCCAGGCGCTGATGGCCCGGGGCATCCAGTACGTCGAAGTGCGTTGCCTGGACATCAACCCGTTCCTGCCGATGGGCATCGACCTCACCGAATCGCGATTCCTCGATGCGTTCCTCTTGTATTGTGGCCTCAATGACAGCCCGCAACTGGAAAACAACGAGTGCAGCAACGCCACCAGCAACTTCCTGAGCGTGGTCAAGGAAGGCCGCAAGCCTGGCCTGCAACTGCAGCGCCAGGGCCAGTCGGTAGACATGCAAGCCTGGGCGCTGGAACTGCTGGAAAAAATCGCTCCGCTGGCGGCGCTGCTGGACCAGAACCAAGGGAGCGATCACCATCGCCAGGCGCTGGACGCCCAACTGGCAAAAGTCCGCGACCCATCCCTGACGCCATCCGCCCGGGTACTGGCCGCCATGGCCGAGCACCAGGAAAGCTTCGCCCAATTCTCCCTGCGCCAGAGCAAGGCCCACGCCGAGTTTTTCCGCGCCGAGCCCTTGTCGGCCGACGAACACGTTGCGTTCGAGGAAAACGCTCGGAAATCGCTGGTCCAGCAAACCGAACTGGAGCAGAACGAGGTGGGGGATTTCGACGTGTTCGTGGGTTCGTACCAGGCGAGCATCCTGGCGATCAGTAACTGACCAAAGCATTCCCACTGACCCGCGCGGGAATGCAGATTTGTGGCCAGGGGATTTATTTCCTCGCCACAGGGTTATGTACTGCCACTAAGGTTGGATTAAACCTATTGCGCCGTCGAAGGCTTTTCCCACAGGTTGATCCCGCCCTCCTGGGCAAACCGATCGATCTCGGCCAGTTCTTCGGCGCTGAAGTCGAGGTTGCGCAGCGCCCCGACGTTTTCGACGATCTGCTCCGGCCGGCTGGCGCCGATCAGGGCGGAGGTGACCCGTGGATCACGCAGCGTCCAGGCCAGGGCCATCTGGGCCAGGCTTTGGCCGCGACGCTGGGCGATTTCGTTGAGCGCGCGCACGTGGGCGATGTTTTCCTCGGATAAATGCGAAGCTTGCAACGAGCCACCGCCCGGGCGGTTGACCCGCGCATCGGCCGGAATGCCCTTGAGGTATTTGTCAGTCAACAGGCCCTGGGCCAGCGGAGTGAAAGCGATCACCCCAGTGCCCAGTTCCTCGGTGGCGTCCAGCAAGTCTTTCTCCACCCAGCGATTGAGCAGGTTATAGGCCGGTTGGTGGATCAACAGCGGGATTTTCCATTCCTTTAGCAGCGCAGCCATTTCCCGGGTTTTCACACCCGAATACGAAGAAATGCCGATATACAGAGCCTTGCCCTGCTGCACGGCTGTCGCCAGTGCGCTGGCCGTTTCCTCCAGCGGCGTATCGGAATCGAAGCGGTGGGAATAGAAAATGTCCACGTAATCCAGCCCCAAGCGCTGCAGGCTCTGGTCGAGGCTGGCGAGCACGTACTTGCGCGAGCCGCCACCCTGGCCATAGGGGCCGGGCCACATGTCCCAGCCGGCCTTGCTGGAAATGATCAGCTCATCGCGGTACTGCTTGAAATCTTCACGCAACAGCCGGCCGAAATTGATTTCGGCGCTGCCATAGGGCGGGCCGTAGTTGTTGGCGAGGTCGAAGTGGTTGATGCCTAGGTCGAACGCTGTACGCAGCAAGGCTCGCTGGGTATCGATCGGCGTGCTGTCGCCGAAGTTGTGCCACAAGCCGAGTGACAAGGCCGGAAGCACCAATCCGCTGCGCCCGACGCGGCGATAGGGAATGGACTCGTAGCGGTTTTGCGCAGCGGTGTAGGTCATCGAAAGGCTCTCTGTTCGGACAACGGGTGGCAGAAGCTAACATTTCACAGACGCATCGGTCAGGCCGAAAGTTCGCATGGCAACGTGCAGCATCAGGGAATCGAAAATCACATTAACGCGCCTGCGCAAACACCTCAGCCACCCAATCCACGAACACCCGTACCCGTGGCGACATGTGCCGGTTATGGGGATAGACGACCGACACCGGCATCGGCGGTGGCGGCATGGACACCAGAACCTCCTGGATCAGGCCCTGCCGGATCGGCTCCTCCATCCGGTAATGCGGGCATTGGATCAGGCCCATGCCGGCAATCGCCGAAGCGGCGTAGATCTCCGCGCCGGACACTGACAACGTGCCCCCGATCGACACTTCCTTGAGTTCGCCGTCGACCATGAACTCGAACGGATACAGCTTGGCGGTGGTGCGCGAGACGTAATTCACTGCCTTGTGGTGTTTCAAATCATCGAGGCTTTTGGGTTCGCCGTACTGGCGCAAATAAGCGGGGCTGGCGCAGGTGATCTGCCGAAGATTGGCGACGCGCCGGCCGATCAGTGACGAATCTGCCAACGTGCCGGAGCGCACGACGCAGTCGACGCCCTCGGCAATCAGGTCGACAAACCGATCCGCCTCGCTGATGAACAGTTCTATTTCTGGATAGCGGGCCATGAATTGCGGCAACGCCGGGATGACGAAATATCGCGCCTGCGTTCCGTGCAGGTCCACCCTGAGCTTGCCTTTGGGCGCCACGCTGCGGAACGCCAGTTCGGCTTCTTCCAGCTCGGCCAGCAATTGCACGCAGCGCGGGTAATAGGCTTCGCCATCAAGGGTGGGGCGTACCTTGCGGGTGCTGCGCTCCAGCAGGCGCACCCCTAGCCAGGCTTCGAACTGATTGAGCGTGTGGGTCAGCGTCGCCCGGGGCATGTTCAGGTCTTCGGCGGCCAGGGTGAAGCTGCTGCGCTCGTAGATGCGGACAAATACCCTCATCGCCTTGACTTGGTCCATCTGAATTCCACGCCCCAATTGTTGATGAATATTGAACAGTCAAGGCAACTCTCGTGCATTTATCGCCACGAGTAAACATGTGAATCTGCCTTCAACCCAATCACCACACCTCAAGGGATTTCTCGCCATGACTGTCCAAGACTCCAAAGTTGCCATCGTGACCGGCGCCTCCCGTGGCATCGGCGCGCAACTGGCCAAGCAATTGGCCAGCGACGGTTTCGCCGTCGCCATCAACTTCGCCAGCAGTGCCACCGAAGCCTCCAGGCTGGTCGTGCAATTACGCCAGGCCGGACACCAGGCCATAGCGGTAAAGGCCGATGTGTCGGTTGCCGCCGATGTCAGCCGGATGTTTGATGAGGTCGAAGCGCAACTGGGCAAGGTCGATGTATTGATCAACAACGCCGGCATCCTCCAGGTCATGCCCTTGGCGCAGCACAGCGATGAATTGTTCGACCGCACGTTTGCCATCAATACGCGCGGCACCTTCAACACCTTGCGCGAAGCCGCGACCCGGCTGAACGACGGCGGCCGCATCATCAATTTCTCCAGCAGCACCGTGGGCCTGAACCTGCCTGGCTATTCGGTGTATATCGCCAGCAAGGCCGCGGTGGAATCCCTGACCCAGGTGTTTGCCAAGGAACTGCGCGGGCGCCAGATCACGGTCAATGCCGTGGCCCCGGGGCCGGTCGCCACCGAGTTGTTCATGCACGGCAAAAGCGAAGAGCAGGTGCAGCACTACGCGAAGATGCCGCCCTTGGAGCGCCTCGGCCAGCCGGAAGACATTGCCAGCATCGTCTCCTTCCTGGTCAGCCCGGCCGCCGGCTGGGTGAACGGCCAGGTCCTGCGAGCCAACGGCGGGCTGGTCTGAGGCACCACTCGATCAGCGCACCAGATGCAGGAACTGCATGTGCCGCTCGTACTGGTCGAGAATGTCGTTGATGACCTGTTCCCTGGAATAGCCCACCAGGTCGTAATCCTGGCTGCCTTCGCTCAGGTGCACCTCGGCACGGTAATAGCGTCGATTGTTGATTTGCTTGGAGCCCATGCCACCCCGGGCGAAGGACGGCGTGAAGTAGCCGCGCATCTGCACTTGGTAGATGAACGGATGCTGCTCGCCGTGGCCGATTTCCAGACTGACGCTGTCGTTGGCCGGGTCTGGCTGGGTCATCACCGCCAGGCCTTTTTCAGCGAATACCGTTTTAACCTCTTCGATGGCCGGACGCACCGTGGTGTCCAGGAAACGATACACCTCGTCGCGAGAGGGGAAATGCACAGCCTGGCTCAGGCGCTGGCGCCAGCCACCCGTGCCCCGGCGAGAAGCCGCCACCGGCGCGAGGGAATGCAGTTGCGCAATCTGCTTCTGGGATTCGAGATAGAACGCCTTGTGCAGCCCCCACATCATCAGCAACAGGATCATCGAGAACGGCAACGACGTCAGCACCACCGCCGACTTGAGCGCGTCAATGCTGCCGGAAAACAGCAAGGCACTGGTCACCAGGGCCGTCATCGCCCCCCAGAACACCCGCAGCCATTTCGGCCCATCTTCATCGGGGCTGCCACCCTTGGCCGACAACGTCGAAAGCACCACGGTGCCGGAGTCGGCGGACGTGACAAAAAACACGAAGCTGATAAACACCGTGACCGCAATCACCGTCTTGCTCCACGGATAGGTTTCCAGCAGCAGATACAGACTCATCGACGGGTTTTCCAGGGCGGACATGCCCAGGGCGCTCATGCCGTGGTTCAGCACCTGATCGAGGGCGCTGTTGCCGAAAATCGACATCCACGCCAGGGTGAAGCCCAGGGGAATCAACAACACGCCAAACACGAATTCGCGGATCGTACGGCCACGGGAAATCCGTGCGATAAACAGCCCCACGAAGGGTGACCAGGCGATCCACCAGGCCCAATAGAAAACGGTCCAGCCACCCAGCCAGTCACTGGGCTTGTTGTAGGCATACAGGTCGAAACTCTTCATCGGCAGCGCGCCGAGGTAATCGCCCAGGTTCTGCATCAGGGTGTTGAGCAAATGCTGCGTCGGCCCGGCAAACAGCACGAACAGCAACAGCGCGCAGGCCAGCAGCATGTTGATATCGGACATGACCCGCACGCCCTTGTCGACCCCCGCCACCGCGACGATGATCGCCGCGCCCATCATCAGAACGATCAGCCCAACCTGGATCCACTGGGTGTGAGCGATGCCGAACAGGTAGTCCAACCCGGAATTGAGGTGCAAGACGCCGAAGCCCATGTCCGCGCCCAGGCCGAACACGGTCGCGATGATGCCGAAGCCGTCCACCGCGTAACCGATCGGACCGTTGATGCGCTTGCCGATCAGCGGGTACAACGCGGACCGCAAGGCCAGCGGCAAATTGTGCCGGTAGGCGAAGTACGCCAGGGCCATGCCCACGAACGCAAAGACGCCCCAGCCGTGCAAGCCCCAGTGCAGGAACAGGATCTGCATGGCCTGGCGCGCCGCATCAGCCGTACCGGCCTCGCCTTGGGGCGGCTGGGCCAGATGAGTCAGCGGCTCGGAAACGCAAAAGAAGAACAACGTGATGCTGATTCCGGCGGCGAACAACATGCCGGCCCAAGACAGATAACTGAATTCGGGTTCGTCGTGATCGGCACCAAGCTTGATCTTGCCGTAGCCGGACAACGCGGTGACCACGACGAAAATCAAATACAGGGTCATCGCCAGCAAGTAGTACCAACCGACCGTGTTGGCCGCCCAGTTCTGGGCTGCCAACAGCCATGCGCCGGCCTGCTGGGGCATGGCGATGACAACCAGGCCGAACAGCAGGATAAAGGCCGCCGAGAAGTAGAACACCGGCGGATTCATGCGGACCGCGCCGCTGGATGGGAGGGGCGAAGTGCTCATCGAACAAGCACCTCGCGAAGAGAAGCAGTGACGTGGGTAAACGGACTCGGCAAAGGCAAGCCTCCTGTTGTGAGCGGGCAGCAAACCAATGGTTTAACTTGGATGAACGTTCAAGTTAAACATGAATAGCTAGCTAAGGACTAATCGCAGAGCCCAACGGTACGTTTCCTACGCTAGCCCATGGCAGGGTATGACGTTGTCTGGCGCGCATTCGTTCAGTGTCGACACGAACCCTGCGATCCAATCCCGGTTGCCCCTGAATATCCGCATGCCTATAGTCAGACATCGCCTACAACCAGTACGGACCCATGATCAAAGAACGGCTGTCTCGCTTTCATCGTCTCGACCTGCTCGGCCAACCGACACCGTTGGAAAAACTTGAACGCCTCTCCCAGTGGCTCGGCCGCGAGATCTACGTCAAGCGCGACGACCTGACGCCCATGGCGCTGGGCGGCAACAAGCTGCGCAAACTTGAGTACCTGGGTGCCGACGCGCTGGCCCAGGGTGCTGACACGCTCATCACCGCCGGAGCGATCCAGTCCAACCATGTCCGCCAGACGGCCGCCCTGGCCGCGAAGTTAGGCCTGGGTTGCGTGGCGCTGCTGGAAAACCCCATCGGCACCGAGGACAGTAATTACCTGGGTAACGGCAACCGCCTCCTGCTTGAGTTGTTCGATGCGAAAGTCGAGTTGGTGGATAACCTGGATAACGCCGACGAACAATTACAGGCCCTCGCCGGTCGCCTGCGCAGCAACGGAAAAAAGCCTTACCTGGTGCCGATTGGTGGTTCGAACGCCTTGGGCGCACTGGGCTACGTACGTGCGGGCCTGGAACTGGCCGAACAGATCAAGGACACCGGCATCGACTTTGCCGCCGTCGTGCTGGCCTCGGGCAGCGCCGGAACCCACAGCGGCCTGGCGCTGGCCCTGAGCGAAAGCCTGCCGGCGCTTGCGGTCATCGGCGTGACGGTTTCACGCAGCGAGGAAGACCAGTTTCCGAAGGTCCAGGGTTTGGCCGAGCGCACGGCGCAATTGCTCGACGTCGCCTTGCCCGAGGCATTCAAGGTGATCCTGTGGGACGAATATTTTGCCCCCCGCTATGGCGAGCCGAATGCCGGGACCTTGGCGGCGGTCAAGCTGTTGGCGAGCCAGGAAGGCCTGTTGCTCGATCCGGTGTACACCGGCAAGGCGATGGCAGGCTTGCTCGACGGCATCGGCCGCGGCCGCTTTGACGAGGGCCCGATCACTTTCCTGCACACCGGCGGTGCGCCAGCATTGTTTGCCTATGGCGCAGCGTTCCAGAGCTAGTCAGAACACCGGTGGAAGCGAGCAAGCGTATTTGCCGCGAGACGTCCAGGCCGCTTTAAGGCAGGATGTGGCAATCTTTTCGAAGCGCGGCTGCGCCTTATCTCAGCCAAAATAACCTCTTCATAAGAAAACACAGGGGCTTGTCATGAATTTTTCCGCATTACGTCGCAACCTGTTGGTGGGTTCGCTGGGCCTGGCATTGAGCGCCGGCCTGTTGGGGCAGGCGGTTGCCGGTGAGCAACTGCAGAAAATCAAGGATGCCGGTGAAATCAAGATCGGCCTGGAAGGCACTTACCCGCCGTTCAGTTTCGTGGATGAGCAAGGAAAGCTGACCGGTTTCGAAGTGGAGTTTTCCGAAGCTCTCGCCAAGGAACTGGGTGTGAAGGTCAAGCTGCAGACCACCCCATGGGCGGGCATTCTCGCGGCGTTGGAATCCAAGCGGCTGGACGCTGTGGTCAACCAGGTGACCATCTCCGAGGAACGTAAGAAAAAATACGATTTCTCCGAGCCGTACACCGTTTCCGGGATTCAAGCGCTGGTCCTGACCAAGAAAGCAGCCGGTCTGAAAATCAAATCGGCTGCTGACCTAGGCGGTAGAAAAGTCGGCGTTGGCTTGGGCACCAATTATGAACAGTGGGTCAAAGCCAACGTACCCACCGCCGATGTGCGCACCTACGAAGATGACCCGACCAAATTCCAGGATCTGCGCGTAGGCCGCATTGACGCCATCCTGATCGATCGCCTGGCCGCGCTGGAATACGCCAAGAAAGCCAAGGACACGACGGCCGCTGGCGAAGCCTTCTCTCGCCAGGAATCCGGTATTGCCCTGCGCAAAGGCGAGCCTGAGTTGCTGGCCGCCGTGAACAAAGCCATCGAAAAACTTCGCGCCGACGGTACGCTGAAAAAACTCTCGGAAAAATATTTCGACGCTGACGTCACTCAATAATGGAAGCAGCACTTCAACTCGCACTGGACTCCGCGCCCTTCTTGCTCAAGGGCGCGTACTACACGGTCATCCTCAGCCTCGGCGGCATGTTCTTCGGCTTGCTGCTGGGGTTCGGCCTGGCGCTGATGCGCCTGTCGCGTCTCAAGGTGATCAACTGGATCGCCCGCATGTACGTGTCGTTCTTTCGCGGCACGCCATTGCTCGTGCAGTTATTCCTGATCTACTACGGATTGCCGCAGCTGGGCCTCGAACTTGATCCACTGCCGGCGGCGCTTATCGGGTTCTCGCTGAACATGGGGGCCTATGCGTGTGAAATCCTGCGGGCCGCCATCAGTTCCATCGAGCGCGGCCAGTGGGAAGCGGCGGCGAGTATCGGCATGACCCGCGCCCAGACCCTGCGCCGGGCCATCCTGCCGCAAGCCGCACGCACGGCCCTGCCACCGCTGGGCAACAGCTTCATTTCCCTGGTCAAGGACACCGCGCTGGCGGCGACCATCCAGGTACCGGAGCTGTTCCGCCAGGCGCAGTTGATCACCGCCCGCACCTTCGAAATCTTCACCATGTATCTTGCCGCCGCGCTGATCTACTGGGTTCTTGCCACCGTGCTTTCGCACCTGCAGAACGTATTGGAAGCCCGGGTCAATCGGCACGACCAGGAGTCCTGACCCATGATTGTCGTGGAAAAGCTGACAAAGCAGTTCAAGGGTCAGGTGGTGCTCAATGGCATCGACTTGAAGATCGAAGAAGGCGAGGTGGTTGCGATCATCGGCCCCAGTGGTTCGGGCAAGACGACGTTCCTGCGCTGCCTGAATTTCCTTGAAGAGCCAACCAGCGGCCGGATCAAGGTCGGCGACATCGAGATCGATGGCAGTCGCCCACTGAGCCAGCAGCAGGGCCTGGTGCGTCGTTTGCGTCAACAGGTGGGCTTCGTGTTCCAGAACTTCAACCTGTTCCCCCACCGCACTGCCCTGGAGAACGTCACCGAAGGC
Organism: Pseudomonas frederiksbergensis; assembly: GCF_000802155.2. Classification (GTDB taxonomy): domain Bacteria; phylum Pseudomonadota; class Gammaproteobacteria; order Pseudomonadales; family Pseudomonadaceae; genus Aquipseudomonas; species Aquipseudomonas frederiksbergensis_A. The sequence continues at coordinate 53,913 of NZ_JQGJ02000011.1, read as the reverse complement.
CCGATCGTGGTGAAAAAAACGCCGCGTGCCGATGCCGAGACCCTGGGTCGCAAGCTACTGGCAAAGGTCGGGTTGGCCGGCAAGGAAAACGCTTATCCGAGGCGCCTGTCCGGTGGCCAGCAACAGCGCGTGGCGATTGCCCGGGCGTTGGCGATGGAACCTGCGGTGATTCTCTTCGACGAACCAACCTCCGCGCTCGACCCGGAACTGGTGGGTGAAGTACTGGCAACCATTCGCGGCTTGGCCGAAGAAAAGCGCACCATGATCATCGTGACGCACGAGATGGGTTTCGCCCGGGACGTGGCAAACCGCGTGGTGTTCTTCGATAAAGGCGTGATCGTCGAACAAGGCGAAGCCAAGGCATTGTTCGAAGCACCAAAAGAAGAGCGTACTCGACAGTTTCTCAGCAAGTTCCTCTCAGCCGGTCACGGCGCACAGTAAGTTAGCCACACCGCCATTACTTCCATGGACGGAAGTAAGGCCATCTGCAAGCCATCGAAATATTCCTGGCCATACTTCAACCCCCGCCTCTCTCAACTTAACTTATCAAGTGAACATCTTGCGCCAATACTGGCCAGCTCCGCTTCCAACCTATCGAAGCCCCAACTCCGGCGCCCCGAGGAAAAGTACGCCGAGCAACACGTATTCGTAACAGCAGCGCGTAGGACATTTCTGAAGCCGGACATAATCAACTTTTGCGCAAGCGCCTCTATTGACACTGAAACTCTCTAACCTATATCTAGATGCAAACAGGCGGAGCACATTATTTATTTCAACAGAGTTGGATGAGCCAACACACAACCAACCTAAGTAACTCAATAATGCGATAGTTATTTACGCCTCTTATCTTTCCGGAACGTAGTGCGTTTAGACATCAAGGAGAACACCATGACATGTACGTCACCTATCCCTGAATTGGCCGCGCCCACCTTGGCCAGTAGCGGCATCAATATCACCAGCGCCGCGCACCTGGAGGTCATCGTTGCGCCCTACCCCCGCATGGACGCAGGCGATTTGCTCGAATTGTTCTGGGACAACTGCTTCGTCGGCTCACGCCTGCTTACCGAGACGGACGTGCATGACAGCATCCGCTTGCGGGTTCCGGAGAGCTTCATCGTCAACGGGACCTCCCACGTTCACTACCGTGTCATGCAAATCGGACGAGGGCCGGCGCTCTCTGCAGCGCGACAGGTTCAGGTCAAGCTGGACTGCCCCGGTGGTCAACCCTCTGCCTTGACCGGTGATGAGAACCAGAGCCTGGCGCCGGTGCGGATTCCTCAAGCCATCCGCCGCCAAGGCGTGAACCCGAACCAGATCAAACGTGGCGTGCCGCTGACCATCGAGCCCTACCTGAACATGGCCGCCGACGATGCGATTACCGTGCGCTGGGGCGACGTGCGCATGGACCTGCCGGGGATAAAACCTTGCGAGGTAGGCCAACCGGTCCACGTCTGGGTGCCGCCGGAAATCATCATGGAAGCAGGCGAGGACCTGCGCCTGGAAGTGACCTATTGCATCATCGACCGCGTGGGCAACAACTCCCGCTGGGCTCCGCCGCGGACACTGAAAATCGGCTGTACGAACCCGTATCTGAAAAACCCGCCAAAAGCGCCGCTCATGGCCGCTGAACCGCGACACCGGGCGCCTTGATGCTTTTCTCGTGCAGTCGTCTCCGTGCAGGCTGCACCGGGTGACAAATCCAGCCTATGGATATTCCTAAAGGTTAGTTCAAAAACCGTATTTACACGTTTAGGGTATATAAACCGGACCACCGGACATTCTTGATTTTGGTCGCCGCATTCATCGCGGCGTTTTCTTGAGATGTGAGGTGGATATGGTACGGAACACAATCACCCCAATGCAGGGCGCCAAGGCTCTGCGTGCAGCCACGGAGTGGCTGTGATGTCCGATTTGGCCCAGGCAAAAATCCAGAGCGACCTAGACATCGCTCCACCATTGTTGCCGCCCCAGGTGCTGCGCACTGATGCCGAGGCGATCAGGGCGGCTCATGACCTGGCGCAAGTGGCGCGCCAGCACGCCGCGCGTCGCGACCAGCAACGCAAGCTGCCCTGGACGGAAATCGAGCAATTCACCCGCAGCGGGCTCGGCAGTATTGCCGTGCCTCGTGAGTACGGGGGGCCGCAAGTCTCCTGCGTCACGATTGCCGACGTGTTCGCAATCATTTCCGCAGCCGATCCGGCCCTCGGTCAAATTCCCCAGAACCAGTTCGGCGTGCTCCAACTGATTCTTGCCACGGGCACCGAGCGACAAAAGAGAATTCTTCTGCAGAGCGTGCTCGAAGGCTGGCGCATCGGCAATGCCGGACCGGAACGTGGCACCCGCGACACCTTGGAACTCAAGGCACGGATCACGGCTGACGGTAACGGCTTTGTCATCAACGGGCAGAAGTTCTATTCCACCGGTGCGCTGTTCGCCCATTGGGTCGCCGTCAAGGCTTTGAATGAAGAGGGTCGCCAGGTATTGGCGTTCGTGCGGCGCGGCACACCAGGCCTGCGGATCGTCGATGACTGGTCGGGCTTCGGCCAACGCACCACGGCCAGCGGCACGGTGCTGCTCAACAACGTACGGGTCGACGCCGAGCTGGTATTGGACAACTGGCGCATCAATGAAACACCCAACGTTCAAGGCGCATTCTCGCAACTGATCCAGGCCGCGATTGACCTGGGCATCGCCCGTGGCGCCATCGACGATGCGATCGACTTCGTTCGTGAACGCTCCCGACCCTGGATCGACGCCCACGTCGAGCGGGCCAGCGACGACCTGTACGTCATCGCCGATGTCGGCAAGCTAAAGATCGAACTGCACGCCGCCGAGGCGTTGCTGCGCAAGGCCGGGCAGGTGCTTGACCTGGTCAACGCCGCGCCTGTCACTGAACAGTCCGCGGCTCGCGCCTCGATAGCCGTGGCCGAAGCCAAGGTGCTGACTACCGAGATTGCCCTGCAAGCCAGCGAAAAGCTCTTCGAGCTGGCCGGCAGCCGCGCCACCCTTGCTGAATTCAACCTCGATCGCCACTGGCGAAACGCGCGGGTCCACACCCTGCACGACCCGGTGCGCTGGAAGTACCACGCGGTTGGCGACTACCGCCTGAACGGCACCTTGCCGGCCCGGCATTCCTGGATCTGACGACCCGACAACTGGAGCAGCATATGACGCTTTCCCAACACGTCGCGGTGATCACCAGCGATGAACAAGCCCTGATCGTCGCCAGCGACCTGGCCGATGACTTCAAGCGCGACAGTGCCCTGCGCGACCGCGAGCGGCGCCTGCCCCTTCCGGAGCTGGAAGCGTTCACCCGCTCGGGCTTGTGGGGCATCAGCGTCCCCAAGGCCTATGGCGGCGCAGGCGTATCCAACATCACGCTGGCCAAAGTCATCGCACTGATTTCCCAAGCCGACGGCTCGCTCGGCCAGATTCCGCAAAATCATTTCTATGCATTGGAAGTGCTGCGGGTCAACGGCAACGAAGCCCAGAAACAGCGGCTGTACGCCGAAGTCCTGTCCGGCCAGCGTTTCGGCAATGCCCTGGCGGAGCTCGGGACCCGGACCGCCCACGACCGCATCACCCAGCTGCGTCGCGACGGCTACCGCATCGATGGCCGCAAGTTCTACGCCACCGGGGCAATCTATGCCCAGCGCATCCCCACCTCGGTGGTGGACGAGGACGGCGTGCAACAGCTGGCGTTCGTCCCGCGTGACAGCAAAGGCCTGACGGTGATCGACGATTGGAGCGGGTTTGGCCAGCGCACCACGGGCAGCGGCTCGGTGGTCTTCGAAGATGTGCATGTGAGTGCCGAAGACATCGTGCCGTTCCAGAGTGCCTTCGAGCGTCCGACGCCGGTCGGCCCGCTGGCGCAGATTCTCCATGCGGCTATCGACACCGGCATCGCCCGCGCCGCCTACGAAGATGCCCTGCATTTTGTCCGCAGCAAAACCCGGCCATGGATCGACGCCACCAGCGACGTCGCCACTCAGGACCCGCATACCCTCAAGAGCTTTGGCCACCTGAGCATTCGCCTGCACGCCGCCGAAGCGCTGCTGGAGCGTGCCGGTGAATTTCTCGACCGCGCCCAGGCCGAGACGAACGCAAAGACCGTAGCAGCGGCCTCGATCGCCGTGGCCGAGGCACGGGCGATCAGCACGGAAATTTCCCTGGCCGCTGGCAGCACGCTGTTCGAACTGGCCGGCAGCCAGGCGACCCTGGCCGAACATGGCCTCGATCGTCACTGGCGCAACGCCCGGGTGCACACCTTGCATGACCCGGTGCGCTGGAAATATCACGCAGTCGGCAACTTCTACCTCAACGATGAAAAACCGCCACTGCGGGGGACGATCTGATGGCGGCCGGCAAGAAAAAAATCCTCCTCAACGCGTTCAACATGAACTGCGTCGGGCACATCAACCATGGCCTGTGGACCCATCCGCAGGACACTTCGACCCAGTACAACACCCTTGAATACTGGACCGGGCTGGCCCAGTTGTTGGAGCGCGGCTTGTTCGACGGGTTGTTCATCGCCGATATCGTCGGGGTCTACGACGTCTACCAGCAGTCGGTGGATGTCACGCTGAAAGAGTCGATCCAATTGCCGGTCAACGACCCATTGCTGCTGCTGTCGGCAATGGCCGCCGTGACGAAACACCTCGGCTTCGGCCTCACGGCCAACCTGACCTACGAACCGCCGTACCTGTTCGCCCGGCGCATGAGCACGCTGGATCACCTGAGCCGCGGCCGGGTCGGCTGGAATATCGTCACGGGTTATCTGGACAGCGCCGCCAAGGCCATGGGCCTCACTGCGCAAGTCGAGCACGACCGCCGCTACGACCAGGCAGACGAATATCTGCAAGTGCTCTACAAGCTATGGGAAGGCAGCTGGGAAGACGAGGCGGTCATCAACGATCGCGAGCAGCGGATTTATGCCCAGCCAGAAAAGGTGCACATGGTCCGGCATCAGGGCGAGTTCTATCAGGTCGAAGGCTATCACCTCTGTGAACCGTCGCCACAGCGCACCCCCGTGCTGTTCCAGGCCGGCAGCTCCGAGCGGGGCCTGCTGTTCGCCGGGCGCCACGCCGAATGCGTGTTCATCAGCGGCCAGGACAAGCCGGCGACCAAGGTCCAGGTGGACAAGGTCCGCGCCAGCGCCCTCGCGGCCAGGCGCAATGCCGATGACATCAAAGTGTTCATGGGCCTGAACGTGATCGTCGCCGAGACCGAAGCGGCAGCCTGGGCCAAGCATGCCGAGTACTTGAGCTACGCCAGCGCCGAGGCCGGGGTGGCGCATTTCTCTGCCTCCACGGGCATCGATTTTTCCGAGTACGCACTCGATGAACCGATCCAATACGTGAAAAGCAACGCCATCCAATCCGCCACCAAGACCCTGCAGAACAACGACTGGACCCGCCGCAAGCTGCTGGAGCAACACGCCTTGGGCGGTCGTTACATCACGGTGGTCGGCTCGCCCGAACAGGTCGCCGACGAGCTGGAATCGTGGATCGCCGAGACCGGCCTCGATGGTTTCAACCTGACCCGCATCGTCACGCCGCAAAGTTACGTGGACTTCATCGACCTGGTGATTCCCGAGCTGCAGCGACGCGGGTCGTACAAGACCGAATATGGCAGCGGCACCCTGCGGGAAAAACTGTTTCACGCAGAAGCGCGACTACCCGACCAACACACCGGTTCAAGCTACCGCCACGAAGGCGCATGACTCAATCAAGCAATGACTGGAGCATCCGACATGACCAAGCACTTCCTTATCCTGCCAGTCAACGTACTGGCCCTGGCCTTCAGCATTTTCAGCCCGACGCTGTTCGCCGCCGACGCCCCGTTGAAAATCGGCACCACTGCCGCCTTCGCCATTCCTTTGGAGGCCGCCGTCGAAGAAGCTGACAAACAAGGCCTGAAAGTCGAACTGGTGGAGTTCAGCGACTGGATCGCACCGAACGTCAGCCTCGCCTCGGGTGACATCGATGTGAATTATTTCCAGCACATCCCCTTCCTGGAAAACGCCAAGGCCGCCGCCGGTTTCGAGCTGGTGCCGTTCGCGCCGGGAATCATCAATAACGTCGGTCTCTATTCGAAGAACTACAAAAGCTTCGATGAGCTGCCCGAGGGCGCCAGTGTCGCCATTGCCAACGACCCGATCAACAGCGGTCGCGGCTTGCAGCTGCTGGCCAAGGCCGGGCTTATCCAGCTCAAGCCGGGGGTAGGCTACAAAGCCACGGAAGACGACATCATTGCCAATCCAAAAAAACTCAAGATCCTGCAAGTCGAGGCCGTGCAGCTGGTGCGCGCCTATGAAGACGCCGACCTGGTGCAGGGCTATCCGGCCTATATCCGCCTGGCGAACACCTTTGACGCAACGTCTGCCCTGCTCTTCGATGGCCTCGATCACAAGGAATACGTCATCCAGTTCGTGATCCAGCCCAAGAGCAAGGATGATCCACGGCTGATCAAGTTCGTCGATATCTACCAACACTCGCCGGCCGTTCGCGCGGCGCTGGACAAGGCCCACGGCAAGCTCTACCAAGCCGGCTGGGAAGGCTGAGCATGAACGCCACCAACACGCAGCTAAAACAGCACCCCGTTGCGCCACGGGAAGCCGAACAGACCGAACTGCATCCGCAACTCAACCGCGCCCACGTACGTTTCATTGGCCTGGGCAAGACCTATCGGGGGGATCAGGGTCCGGTGGATGCGCTGCAAGGCATCGACCTGGCGATCCAGCATGGCGAGGTGTTCGGCATTATCGGCCGCAGTGGCGCGGGCAAATCCTCATTGATCCGCACCATCAACCGACTCGAACAGCCCACCAGCGGGAGGGTGTTGATCGATCAGGTGGACATCGGCACGTTCGATGAAGATCGCCTGGTGCAGCTGCGCCGCCGCGTCGGCATGATCTTCCAGCATTTCAACCTGATGTCGGCCAAGACAGTCTGGCAGAACGTTGAATTGCCTCTGAAAGTTGCGGGCGTGCCCAAGGAACAACGCCAGCGCAAAGTCCGCGAACTGTTGGAATTGGTCGGCTTGCAAGGCAAGCACGAGGCTTATCCGGCGCAACTCTCCGGCGGACAGAAGCAGCGCGTCGGGATTGCCAGGGCGCTGGTCCACGACCCGCAGATCCTGTTGTGCGACGAAGCGACCTCAGCGCTGGACCCGGAAACGACCCAATCAATCCTCAGCCTGCTTCGTGAGATCAATCAGCGGCTGGGCCTGACGATTGTGCTGATCACCCATGAGATGGCGGTGATCCGGGAAGTCTGCGACCGCGTGGTAGTGCTGGAACAGGGACGGATCGTCGAACAAGGCCCCGTCTGGGAGGTCTTCGGCAACCCGCAGCATGAGGTCAGCCGCACGCTCCTGGCGCCGCTGCAGCATGCGCTGCCCGATGAGTTGCACAAACGCCTGCGACCGCAGCCGACCTCGGCGGACGCAGCCACCGTGTTGCGCCTGCACTTCACCGGTCGCAGCGGCGATGAACCAGACCTCGCCGCCCTGTTCAGTGCCTTGGGCGGACGCGTGCGGCTGCTGCACGGCGGCATTGAAAGCATTCAAGGTCACGGGCTGGGGCAGTTGTTGCTGGCGGTGAGCGGCTCGTCATTGGGCGCCGAGCAATTGCGCAACCGCGCTGGCGATTGGGCACAACGGGTGGAGGTGCTGGGTTATGTGGTTTGACCGGTTGTTGCAGGGGTTTATCGACACGTTCCTGATGGTCGGCGTGTCGTCATTGATCGCGTTGTTGGCGGGTATTCCGCTGGCGGTGATCCTGGTCACTAGCGGCAAGGGCGGTATCTATGAAGCGCCCGCGCTGAACAAGGCCTTGGGCGGGTTTGTGAATCTGTTTCGCTCGATACCTTTCTTGATCCTGATGGTGGCGTTGATTCCGTTCACTCGATTGATCGTCGGCACCACCTACGGCGTATGGGCTGCAGTGGTGCCGCTGACTATCGCCGCCACGCCGTTTTTTGCCCGTATCGCAGAAGTCAGCCTGCGGGAGGTCGATCACGGCCTGATCGAAGCAGCCCAGGCCATGGGCTGCCGACGCTGGCACATCGTCTGGCATGTGCTGCTGCCCGAAGCACTGCCAGGAATTGTCGGCGGCTTTACCATCACTTTGGTGACCATGATCAACTCATCGGCCATGGCTGGTGCGATCGGCGCCGGTGGGCTGGGGGATATCGCCTACCGCTACGGTTACCAGCGCTTCGACAGCCAGGTCATGTTGACGGTCATCGTATTGCTGGTGGCACTGGTGGCGGTGATTCAACTGGGTGGGGATCGCCTGGCACGGGGGCTGAACAAGCGCTGAACGCAGGGTATCTGGAGACGAGCTTGCTCGCGATTGGCTGCGAAGCGACCCGCGGGCTTGCGGTATAGTCGGCTGACAATTCCCAGCCAAGCCAGCAATCATGAAACACACCGCCGACGACCTGCAGACCATCACCGCCACGACCCTGGGCCATTACAACGCCGTGGCGGACAGCTTTCGCGAAGGCACCCGCGATCATGACGTCAGCCAGAACATCGACGCCTTGCTGCGCCACATCCAAGGCCAGCCGCCGCTGCATATCCTCGATTTCGGCTGCGGTCCGGGGCGCGACCTGCGCACGTTCACGGCCATGGGCCATGTCGCGATAGGCCTCGACGGTTCAGAAGAGTTCGCACGCATGGCCCGCCAGGACAGCGGCTGCGAGGTGTGGCAACAGGATTTCCTGCAACTGGATCTGCCGGCGGAGCGTTTCGACGGGATCTTCGCCAACGCCGTCCTGTTCCACATTCCGGTCCAAGAGCTGCCTCGCGTCCTCAAGCAATTGCATGCCACGCTCAAGCCTGGCGGCGTGCTGTTCAGCTCAAACCCCCGGGGCGAAAACCAGGAAGGCTGGAACGGCCAGCGCTTCGGCGCGTATCACGACCTCGACGCCTGGCGCACATTGCTCACGGAAGCGGGATTTCTGGAGCTGGAACATTACTACCGGCCGGCAGGGTTGCCGCGGGAGCAGCAGCCTTGGTTGGCGAGTGTGTGGCGTAAGGCTTGAAAACCATTCTGTAACGGATAGGCCGAGGTCTTGTGGCGAGGGGATTTATCCCCTCGCCACAGAGCTCGCGCTTGATTGCGGATCTCAATCCTGCTTGACCAACCACTTCTGCGACAACTGCTCCAGTCGCCCATCATCCTTGATCCGCGCCAACGCATTGTCCAAGCTGGCCTTGAACGCCGGATTGCCCTTCTGGAATGGAATCACCAGGTTCGGAGCCGGTCCTTTTTTCTCTTGCGGCTGGAAAGACTGCGCCAGGACCAAAGGCCGTTGCGCCTCATCCTTGCTCGCCAGCAATTGCGCATCCGGTTGGCTATAAGTGGCACTGGTGTCGAAACGTTCCGCCAGTTCCGGGGTCATTGCTATGTGGTTGATGGCGACGTCGTACTTGCCGCTTTCCACGCCGGACAGCAGATCAGCCTCATCGGTCACGACAAAATCAGGGCGGACATCGAGCTCACCCGCGAGCATCTCGCCCAGTTCCACTTCGAAACCGGTGAGCTTGCCGTCCTCCTTGAAATTGAACGGCGCGGTATTGGCCTCAACGGCGATTCGCAACTCGCCACGGTCGTTGACGTCATCGATCAGTTCCGCATGGGCCATAGGGCTCAACAGGGGTAGCAGGCAGATCAGGCCAGGCAGGAAACGCATGGTCACTCCTAGATTTATACAAGCGATGCTCGTTTCTGGCTCGCTTTGCTATGGTTGTTGCAGGCTTCGACAACGATTAGTCACGAAGTTGTCACGACTCGACGGTTTTATGGAAAAAGTGGAGTAAAAAATGAAAAGTTTTATGTCGCGTGCGGCGTTGGCCGGTTTGTTGCTCGGAACTTCAATGCTGGCAACAGCAGCAACCCCGGCGCCCAAAAATGCGGAAGTATTCATCGTTTCTCCTGAAGACGGCGCCACCGTCAGCCAAGAGTTCAAGGTCAAGTTCGGCGTCAAGGAAATCGCCCTGGCCCCGGCGGGCGACATGACAAAAAACACTGGCCATCACCATCTGCTGATCGACGTCGATGATCTACCGGCCGAAGGCGCGCCGATTCCGACCGATGCCCACCACATGCATTTCGGCAAGGCGCAAACCGAAGCAACGATCAAACTGGCACCGGGCAAACACACTCTGCAGTTGATTCTGGGCGACAGTGGCCATATGCCGTTCGACCCGTCGATCGTGTCCGAAAAGATTACGGTAAACGTGAAGTAACGCAGCACGGCGATCCAACGCCGGCCCCATTAGCGAGCTTGCTCGCTACCACAGGTTGGAACTGTGTCCGAAAAAAACGGGAGCCCTTTTCGGGGCTCCCGTTTTTTATTGCAAGCCAGACCAGCTTAGAACAACACGCGGCAACGAATGGTGCCGTTGATGTGCTGCAGCTTCTCTTGCGCCAGGTCCGAGTATTCGGCATCGACATCGATCACGACGTAGCCGACTTTCTCGTTGGTCTGCAGGAACTGACCGGAAATGTTGATGCCGTTTTCGGCGAAGACCTTGTTGATCTCGCTCATCACACCCGGGATGTTCTCGTGGATGTGCAGCAGGCGGTGCTTGCCAGGGTGGGCCGGCAAGGCCACTTCCGGGAAGTTCACCGACGATACCGAGGTACCATTGTCGCTGTACTTGACCAGTTTTTCCGCCACTTCCAGGCCGATGTTGGCCTGGGCTTCAGCGGTGGAGCCGCCGATGTGCGGGGTCAGGATCACATTGTCCAGGCCACGCAGCGGGCTCTCGAAGATGTCGTCGTTGGAGCGTGGCTCCACCGGGAACACGTCGATGGCGGCGCCGATCAGGTGCTTGTCCTTGATCGCTTCGGCCAGGGCGTCGAGCTTGACCACGGTGCCACGCGCGGCGTTGATCAGGATCCCGCCTTTCTTGATGGCGCGGATTTCCTTCTCACCGATCATCCACTGGGTGGCCGGGGTTTCCGGCACGTGCAGGGTGACGATATCGGACATGCCCAGCAACTCATGCAGGTCGTTGACCTGGGTTGCGTTGCCCAGCGGCAGCTTGGTCACGGTGTCATAGAAGAACACCTGCATGCCAAGGCCTTCCGCCAGGACGGACAGCTGGGTACCGATCGAGCCGTAACCGACGATACCCAGCTTCTTGCCGCGGATTTCGAAGGAGTTGGCCGCGCTCTTGATCCAGCCGCCCCGGTGGCAGGAAGCGTTTTTCTCTGGGATGCCGCGCAACAGCAGGATCGCTTCGGCCAGCACCAGTTCGGCAACGGAACGAGTGTTGGAGTACGGTGCGTTGAACACCGCGATACCGCGCTCGCGCGCCGCGTTGAGGTCAACCTGGTTGGTGCCGATGCAGAAGCAGCCGACCGCCACCAGTTTCTTGGCGTGGTCGAAGATCTCTTCGGTCAGTTGAGTACGGGAGCGAATACCGATGAAGTGAGCATCGGCGATCTTTTCCTTGAGCTGGGCTTCCGGCAGAGAACTGGTGATGTACTCGATGCTGGTGTAGCCCGCCGACTTGAGGACGTCGACAGCCGATTGGTGGACGCCTTCGAGAAGAAGGAACTTGATCTTGCTCTTATCGAGAGAAGTCTTGCTCATCTGCGTAAACCTGTGTCCCGGAGAAAAATGGCAGGGAATCGGACAGCCTGGGCCGGCCCGACCGGCGTGACAGCCGTCGCCGCAGAACAGCCTTTGGGCACTACGCTGCGGGGTCGGTATGCTAGCATATGCCCCCCGCAAACACCCATTCCTGCGACGTGAAGCGTTCTCAGGATGACCATGAATTGTTCGAGAGTTCTGTCGATGACCAATCCTGCCGTGATAGATGAGCTGAAGACCCTGGTTGAGCCTGGCAAGGTCCTGACCGATGCCGACTCCCTGAATGCTTATGGCAAGGATTGGACCAAGCATTACGCGCCCGCGCCGACCGCCATCGTTTTCCCCAAGACCACCGAGCAAGTCCAGGCCATCGTGCGCTGGGCCAATGCGCACAAGGTTGCGCTGGTGCCATCGGGCGGGCGTACCGGGCTTTCCGCAGCTGCCGTGGCGGCAAACGGCGAAGTCGTGGTGTCATTCGACTACATGAACCAGATTCTCGACGTGAACCTGACCGACCGCACCGCCGTGTGCCAGCCGGGCGTGGTCACCGAGCAATTGCAGAACAAGGCAGAAGAGCACGGCTTGTATTACCCGGTGGACTTCGCTTCGGCCGGCTCCAGCCAGATTGGCGGCAATATCGGCACCAATGCCGGCGGGATCAAGGTCATTCGCTACGGCATGACCCGCAACTGGGTCGCGGGCATGAAAGTCGTCACCGGCAAGGGCGACGTGCTGGAACTGAACAAGGACCTGATCAAGAACGCCACGGGCTACGATTTGCGGCAATTGTTCATCGGCGCCGAGGGCACCCTCGGTTTCGTGGTCGAAGCCACCATGCGCCTGGACCGTGCCCCGAAAAATCTTACCGCGATGGTACTCGGCACGCCGGACTTCGACTCGATCATGCCGGTACTGCACGCCTTCCAGGGCAAGCTCGACTTGACCGCCTTCGAATTTTTCTCTGACAAAGCCTTGACCAAGGTCCTCGGTCGCGGCGATGTGCCGGCACCGTTCGAAACCGACTGCCCGTTCTATGCCCTGCTGGAATTCGAAGCCACCACAGAAGAGGTCGCCAACCATGCGTTGGAAACCTTTGAACACTGCGTCGAACAAGGCTGGGTGCTGGACGGCGTGATGAGCCAGAGCGAAACCCAGTTGCAAAACCTGTGGAAGCTGCGTGAGTACATCTCCGAGACCATCTCCCACTGGACGCCGTACAAGAACGACATTTCGGTAACCGTGTCGAAAGTGCCAGGCTTCTTGCAGGAAATTGATGCAATCGTCGGCGAACATTACCCAGATTTCGAGATCGTCTGGTTTGGCCACATCGGCGACGGCAACCTGCACCTGAACATCCTCAAGCCGGAAAACCTGAGCAAGGACGAGTTCTTCGCCAAATGCGCGACAGTGAACAAATGGGTCTTTGAAACCGTCGAGATGTACAACGGTTCGATTTCCGCCGAACACGGCGTGGGCATGACCAAGCGTGACTACCTGACGTACAGTCGTTCTGCGGTTGAAATCGAATACATGAAAGCCGTGAAAGCGGTGTTCGACCCTAACGGCATCATGAACCCGGGCAAGATTTTCGCGGTTTGACCCATAAAAACACCTGATGAAATCTAGAGGCAGGAGTCGGTAATGAGCTATCAGCACCAGTATGTCGACGGTACGCGTATTCATTTCCCGGTGGGCAAAGTGGTGTGCATCGGCCGCAACTACGCCGAGCACGCCAAGGAACTGGATAACCCGGTGCCTACAGAGCCGCTGCTGTTCATCAAGCCGGGCAGCTGCGTGGTGCCGCTGGAAGGCGGCTTCAGCATTCCTGCCGACCGCGGTTCGGTGCACTACGAGGCGGAGATTGCCGTGCTGATCGGCAAGCCTTTGTCCACCAAACCCAGCGTTGAAGAAGTGCTGGACGCCATTTCCGGTTTCGCCCCGGCCCTGGACCTGACCCTGCGGGACAAACAGGCCGAGCTCAAGGCCAAGGGCTTGCCGTGGGAAGTCGCCAAGTCCTTCGACGGTGCGGCAGTGATCGCACCATTTGTCTCCAAAGATACGTTTGCCGACCTGGGCGACATCCCTGTGCGCTTGACCATCAATGGCGAAGTCCGCCAGGACGGCAATAGCAGCCTGATGCTCAACCCCATTGTGCCGATGATCCAGTACATGGCCGGCTGCTTCTCGCTTCAGGCCGGCGACGTCATTCTCACCGGCACCCCGGCGGGCGTCGGGCCGCTGAACGTTGGCGATGAGCTGGTGCTGGAATTGCCTGGGGCGAGCCGCTTCGAAAGCAGCGTTCGCTAACAGCTACGCCTGCTATCCAAGGAGAGCAAGCCTGCTCGCTCCCCTTGGATAGCAGAGCACCAGCCCATTAACCATTTTTTCACATGCCATCTGGATAATCCTCGGGATTGCGGCATCTGAGCCTGCCGATCCCTCGCGGAATTTCTGGAATATCTTCCTGATGGCTAACACCCAAATCCTGCCCGTACCCTCGAGCGCTCGCCCCGCGCGCTTCAAATTGCCTCGGTATGCCTGGCTGTTGCTGGCGGCAATTGCTGCCTACAGCTCGGCGTCGGCCATGCATTGGGACGACCGCGCCCGGCTTTGGGTATCGGAACGCTTCCAGAGCCAGGGCCTGCGCCAGGGCAGCATTTGGCTCCCTGAATACCGCGCTGTTATTGATGCCAAGGAACTTCCCGGAATGGAGGAGGATGAAGCCTCCGACCTGACCTATAACCCCCAGACCAAGACTTTATTCACCGTGATGGGGAAAAACCCGTTCCTGGTGGAGCTGACCCTGGAGGGCGATGTACTGCGCCAAATCCCTTTGGTGGGCTGGAGCAACCCGGAAGGTGTGACCTACATGGAGAAGGGGAGGCTGGCCATCACCGATGAGCGAAAGCACACGCTATCGATCGTTCAAGTGGATGCCAACACCCGGGAATTGAACTTCACCGCCTTCCCTAGCTACAACCTGGGCTCGTCGAAAAACCAGAACAAAGGATTCGAAGGCATCGCATGGGATCCTCGCAACCGACAATTGGTGCTGGGCGAAGAGCGTCCACCCGCATTGTTCACCTGGAAAAGCGACGGAAGCCAATTGCTCAAGGGAGACAAACAGATCCGTGCCAGCGATGAACTTGACCTGCGCAACCTGTCGGCCCTGGCCGTCGATCCCCGCACGGGTCATACCGTATTGTTGTCCGCCGATTCTCATTTGCTGCTGGAACTTGATCAACAAGGTGAACAGGTGAGTTTCATGACCTTGCTCGGCGGCTTCAACGGACTGAAAGACACGATCCCTCGCGCAGAAGGCGCCGCCCTCGACGAGGCCGGCAATCTTTACATGGTGAGCGAACCTAACCTGTTCTATCGCTTCGAGAAATCACGATAGCGAAAACGCTGTCAGGTAATTCACCAATCATTGTAGGGCATGGCAGTCGGCCATTAAGTTTCAGTTCAGGCAGTCGTGATATTTCAACCACCTGTTCTAATCCGAGCCTATCCACATGCGTCGACTTGCCCGCCCTAAACCATTGTTCCTGCTGCTGATAGTCGTGCTGATTACGCTAATCGCGACAGGCCAGTACCTGCGCCTGTTCGAACGCGCCTGGTTTAACCTGAACACCCTCTGGCAGCCCATCAATGACCAGGCAATCTCACTGGACCAATATCAGGTCACGCTTGAAGCACAGGTAATAGAAGGCCTGGACGAAGACGTTTCGGCGTTGACCTACGACCCGATTCGCAAAAGCCTGTTCACCGTCACCAACAAGAATGCCGAGCTGATTGAACTGTCACTGGATGGCAGAATACTGCGACGCATCGCCTTGGTCGGATTTGGCGACCCGGAAGCGGTGGAGTTCATCAGCGAGAACATCTACGTCATCACCGACGAGCGCCAGCAGCGGCTGATCAAGATCCATCTGGACGAAGACACCCGGTTCCTTGATGCGGCCGAGGCTGAGCAAATGACACTCGGCGTCCATATGCGAAGCAACAAGGGTTTCGAAGGGCTGGCCTACGACTCCATTGGCAAGCGCCTGTTCGTGGCCAAGGAACGCGATCCGATGCTGATCTATGAAGTCCACGGCTTTCCCCACCATAATCCGGATAAGTCCTACGCGGTCCATGTGATCAATAACCCCAAGCGCGATGCCGGGCTGTTTGTCCGCGATCTTTCCAGCTTGCAATACGACGAGCGCAGCGGTCATTTGCTGGCGCTGTCCGATGAGTCCAGGTTGATTATCGAGCTGGATATCGACGGTCGGCCGTTGAGCACGCTGTCGCTGAACAAGGGGCGCCATGGCCTGAAGAACACCATACCGCAGGCGGAAGGCGTGGCCATGGATGACGACGGCAACCTGTACGTGGTGAGCGAGCCGAATCTGTTCTACGTATTCAAGAAGCCGCAGCCTTGAACCTGGCACAGACCTGAATGTGGAAGCGGGCTTGCTCGCTCCCACAGGGTCCGCTGCAGAACCGCTGGGCTTATTCGGCCCGCAGGGTCTTCACCCCTTCAGCAGTCCCCAGCAACAGCACATCCGCCGGACGAGCCGCGAACAAGCCATTGGTGACCACGCCGACGATGGCGTTGATCTGGCTTTCCAGTTCCACCGGGTTGGTGATCTGCAGGTTATGCACATCCAGGATGATATTGCCGTTATCGGTCAGCACACCTTCGCGATACACCGGGTCGCCGCCCAGCTTTACCAATTGGCGGGCAACGTGGCTGCGGGCCATAGGGATGACTTCCACTGGCAGCGGGAACGCGCCGAGCACCGGCACCAACTTGCTGGCATCGGCGATGCAGATGAAGGTCTTGGCGACGGCCGCGACGATTTTCTCGCGGGTCAATGCCGCGCCGCCGCCCTTGATCAGGTTCAAGTGCGCGTCGCTTTCGTCGGCGCCATCAATGTAAAACTCCAGGTCGCTCACGGTGTTGAGTTCGTACACCGGGATGCCGTGGCCCTTCAGGCGTGCGGCGGTTGCTTCGGAACTGGCGACCGCGCCATCGAACGCGCCTTTGTGCTGCGCCAACGCGTCGATGAAGCAATTGGCGGTAGAGCCGGTGCCGACCCCGACGATGCTCTTGTCATCCAGCTTCGGGAGGATGAGGTCGACAGCGGCCTGGGCCACGGCCTGTTTGAGTTGATCCTGGGTCATGCGGGCTCCGAAAACGGGCGAGGAGTAAAGAGGGGCGCGAGTATAACCCAACAAAACCTCGGGATTCGTGTGGTCGCCCGGCCAAAAGCCGGGTTAGACTCCCTGGCCCTGCCCAACCCGCTCAGTGATGCTTTCCGATGCTTGAACAGTACGTCAAAAAGATCCTCACCTCGCGCGTTTATGACGTTGCCGTAGAAACCCCGCTGCAGACCGCCCGCCAGCTCTCCGAGCGACTGGGCAACGAGGTCTGGCTCAAGCGTGAAGACTTGCAGCCGGTGTTCTCGTTCAAGATTCGCGGGGCCTACAACAAGCTGACCCAACTCAGCGACGAAGAGCGCGCCCGTGGCGTGGTCACGGCCTCGGCGGGCAACCATGCCCAGGGCCTGGCGCTCGCCGCCAAGGTGCTGGGGGTCAAGGCCACCATCGTCATGCCCAAGACCACCCCGGAGATCAAGGTCGAAGGCGTGCGCTCCCGTGGCGGCAAAGTGGTGTTGCACGGCGATTCGTTCCCCGAAGCCCTGGCTTATTCACTGAAGCTGGTCGACGAAAAAGGCTACGTCTACATCCATCCTTATGACGATCCTCACACCATCGCCGGGCAGGGCACCGTGGCGATGGAGATCCTGCGCCAGCATCCGGGGCGCCTGGATGCGATATTCGTCCCGGTGGGCGGTGGCGGACTGATCGCCGGGATCGCGGCCTACGTGAAATACCTGCGCCCGGAAATCAAGATCATCGGTGTCGAGCCGGATGATTCCAATTGCCTGCAAGCGGCCATGGCTGCCGGTGAACGCGTGGTCCTGCCGACCGTCGGGCTGTTCGCCGATGGCGTTGCCGTGGCGCAGATCGGCCAGCACACCTTCGATATCTGCAAGCACTACGTGGACGAAGTGATTACCGTCAGCACCGACGAGATCTGCGCAGCTATCAAGGATATCTACGACGATACCCGCTCGATCACTGAACCTGCCGGCGCGCTGGGTGTTGCTGGCATCAAGAAGTATGTCGAGACGCGCAGCATCAGCGGCCAGACGCTGGTCGCCATCGATTCCGGCGCCAACGTGAACTTCGACCGCTTGCGCCATGTGGCTGAGCGCGCCGAGTTGGGTGAGGGCCGCGAAGCGATCATCGCCGTGACCATCCCCGAGAAGCCGGGTAGCTTCAAGGCTTTCTGCGAAGCCATTGGCAAACGCCAGATCACCGAATTCAACTACCGCTACAACACCGGCAGCGAAGCGCACATTTTCGTCGGCGTGCAGACGCATCCGGAAAACGACCCGCGCAGCAAGCTGATTGCCAGCCTGACCGAGCAGGGCTTCCCGGTTCTGGACCTGACCGACAATGAACTGGCCAAGCTGCACATTCGCCACATGGTCGGCGGCCACGCGGCTCACGTCATCGACGAGGTGGTGCTGCGTTTCGAGTTCCCCGAACGTCCGGGGGCGCTGTTCAACTTCCTCAATAAGCTGGGCGGACGCTGGAATATCTCGATGTTCCATTACCGCAACCATGGCGCGGCAGACGGCCGTGTGGTCGCCGGCTTGCAGGTGCCCCACGATGAACGCCACCTGGTACCGGCCGCCCTGGAAGAAATCGGATATCCGTACTGGGATGAAAGCGATAACCCGGCCTATCAGCTGTTTCTCGGCTGAAAGGCTACGCTGAAGGACGTCGGTCCAAGGAAACCCCATGGAAACTCTGCTGACCCTGAAAATCATCCATGTCGCCGCCACGGTCTTGCTCCTGGCTTGCGCTGCAAGCCTTGCCGCCGTGGCCTGGCGCAAACGCAGCGAGGCACCGAGCTGCACGCTGCGGCGTCCTTGGCCGCTGGCATGGGCCACGATGCTGGTGTGCATGCTGAGCATGCCGTTCACCGGCTGGTGGCTGGTTCATCTGGTGGGCTGGCCGCTGGGGCAAGCCTGGCTGCTGGCCTCCAGTGTGATCTATACCGTGGCCACACTCTGCGTCCTATGGCTGCTGGCACGGCTCAATCGTCTGCGCATGGGTAACGGTGGCGGCGGTAGATTTACCCTGGCTTTGGCGATCATCGGCGGTGTCGGCTTCCTCTCCATCGCCGCATTGATGGGTGCCAAGCCGATTTAAGCGACAAGGAGCGTCATGAAAATCCTACTGGTGGGAGGCAGCGGTTTTATCGGACGCCACCTGCTGCGAGCGCTGCATGGCGATGGCCACTCGATCATCGCCACCCGCCGTGACCCCGGGCCGCCCAGCTGGCCTGGGGTTGAATGGCGGCCGCTGGATCTTGGGGTATTGGCGGTCGACCCAACACATTTTGTCTTCCCTCCGGACGTCGACCTGGTGATCAACGCGGCAGGCCTCCTCAGCGTGGACGCCCAGGCGCTGAGCCTGGTCCAGGATCGTGGCACGCGAGCGCTGTTCGACCAGGCTGCGCGCCACGGCGTTCGCATCCTGCAGATTTCCGCACTGGGCGCGAGCGCTCAATCCGACGTACCGTTCCTGGCGAGCAAAGGCCTGGCTGATGAATATCTGTCCAACCTCGACAGCCATTCGGTTGTGCTGCGGCCCTCATTGGTGGTGGGACCAGGTGGCGCGAGCAGCGGCTGGATGGAAGGCCTATCGCCTTGGCCAGTGATTCCCTTGTTGGATCTGACGGCGCGCATCCAACCCGTGCACATCGATGATCTGGTGGGCGCGGCGCTCGCCCTGCTGCGGCAATGGCCAACCGAATCAGTGGTGGTGCCATTGGTGGGGCCCGAGCCCATGACGCTCGCCCGGCTCATCGATCACTTGCGAGCCGCGCAAGGTTGGGCGCCTGCACGCTATATCAAGGCGCCTGCGCTCTTGACCGAAATGGGCAGCCGATTGGGGGACTGTTTCGGCTGGCGGGCGCTGAACCGGCAAAGCGTAGCGCTGGCACAACGGGACAACCTTGCCGACCCCGAGGTACTCGCATCGATCTGCGGGTATCGCGCCGCCCCTGTCCAGACCCGCTTGCTCGGGTGGCCCACCGTCGCCCAGAGCAGCCTTCGGGCGGTCCGCCCGTTGATGCTCGCGGTGCTGGCGTTCATCTGGCTGGGAACCGCCGTGGTGTGTCTCGGCCCCGGCTACGACTGGGGGTTGCGCATCATGGCCGAAGCCGGCGTCCATGGCGCCTGGGCGAAACTTGCGGTCGTCAGCGGCGCGCTGCTTGATGGCGCGCTGGGCGTGGGCATGTTGCTCCAGCGTTGGCGACGCCAGGCATTGCGGCTTCAGCTGGGGTTGATGCTCGGCTATACGCTATGCATCAGCTTTACCCTGCCCCATTATTGGTTCGACCCTTATGCGGCTGTCGCCAAGAACCTGGTGTTGATAGTCGCGACTTTATGGCTGCTTTGGACCGAACCCCGCCGATGAGCATTTACCTGCTGTTGAAAACCCTGCACATCCTGTCTTCGACCATCCTGTTCGGCCTGGGCGCGGGGTCTGCCTACTACGCGCTTCGAGCCTGGCGCAGCGGCAAGCTTGAAGTCATTGCGGTCACCTTCAAACATCTGGTCTTCGCCGATTGGGCGTTCACCGCCACCACCGCTGTATTCCAGCCACTGAGCGGCCTGGCGCTGATGCACATCGCCGGCTGGCCGTTGCAACAGAATTGGTTGATGTGGAGTATCGGGCTTTATTGCCTGGCGGGCGCCTGTTGGCTGCCGGTGGTCTGGTTACAGATCCGTGTACACAAAATGGCCGAGCAAGCCTTGCGGGACGGTACGCCCATCCCGATCAAGGCCGCCACCTACATGCGCTGGTGGTTTGCGCTGGGCTGGCCGGCGTTCCTGGCGTTCATGGCGATTTTCTACCTGATGGTCGCCAAGCCCGCGTAAGCGGCCCACCGGTATTTGCCCGGCGGGCCTGCGCGAAGGCTCAGTCGCGCAGACTGATGACTGGCCAGCCGCGCCTCTCGGCCTCGGCCCGAAGATTCGGGTCCGGATCCACCGCCACCGGATGCGTCACCACTTCCAACAGCGCCAGGTCATTCATCGAGTCGCTGTAGAAATAGCTGCCTTCGAGCGAATGCCCGGTCTCTTCCAGCCAACGGTTCAGCCGGGTCACCTTGCCCTCGCGAAAACAGGGGATATCGGTGCTGCGTCCGCTGTAGCGCCCATCGATCATCTCGCATTCGGTGGCGATCAGGGTTTCAACCCCCAGGCGTTCGGCAATCGGGGCGGTGACGAAGCGGTTGGTGGCCGTGATGATCACGAGCTTGTCGCCGGCATCACGGTGTTTCTTCAATAGCTCGATCGCTTGGGGCAAGACGATGGGTTCGATGCAGTCGCGCATGTAATCGAGGTGCCATTGAGCCAGGACTTCCATCTCGGTACGGCCCAGGATTTCCAGGCAAAAGTTCAGGTACGCGGCGTTGTCGAGCTTGCCGGCCAGGTAGTCCTGATAGAACTCATCGTTGCGCGCCTTGTAACTCACAGCATCGAGGAAGCCGCGCTCACACAGGTAATCGCCCCAGGCGTGGTCGCTGTCGCCACCCAGCAGCGTATTGTCCAAGTCGAATAAAGCCAGCCGCATTGCAGTTACTCGCTGAAAATTCTGAAGAAAGGCGCCCAGAATACGTACTTTTCACAAGAGTGCACATAAGCTCGGCAGGCTCGTTGCTGCTTTCACAACCTTTGTGGAACAATGCGGCGACATGCGTTTGCGAGGTTGTTGCCGTGATCGATCCCGATGGTTTCCGTCCCAATGTGGGGATCATTCTTACGAATGATGCTGGGCAGGTGCTATGGGCACGCCGTATCAATCAAGACGCCTGGCAGTTTCCCCAGGGTGGGATCAACCCCCAGGAGACGCCGGAAGAAGCTTTGTACCGCGAGTTGAATGAAGAAGTCGGGCTGGAGCGAGAGGACGTCGAAATACTCGCCTGCACCCGAGGCTGGTTGCGCTATCGTTTGCCGCAACGCCTGGTCAGGACGCACAGCCAACCGCTGTGCATCGGCCAGAAACAGAAATGGTTTCTCCTGCGCCTGATCTCCAACGAACAGCGGGTGCGGATGGATTTGACCGGTAAACCGGAGTTCGATGGCTGGCGCTGGGTCAGCTATTGGTATCCGTTGGGCCAGGTGGTGACATTCAAGCGCGAGGTTTACCGACGCGCCCTCAAAGAGCTTGCCCCGCGCCTGCTGACGCGCGACTGACGACGGAGTTCGACCCCGAGCCATGCTCAATACGCTGCGCAAGATCGTCCAGGAAGTTAACGCCGCCAAGGATCTCAAGGCGGCGTTGGGCATTATTGTATTGCGCGTCAAAGAGGCCATGGGCAGCCAAGTCTGCTCGGTCTACCTGCTTGACCCCGAGACCAACCGTTTTGTGCTGATGGCCACCGAGGGCTTGAACAAGCGCTCCATCGGCAAGGTCAGCATGGCTCCCAATGAAGGCCTGGTCGGCCTGGTCGGCACGCGCGAAGAACCCCTGAACCTGGAAAATGCCGCGGACCACCCGCGCTACCGCTACTTCGCGGAAACGGGCGAGGAACGCTACGCGTCATTCCTTGGCGCGCCGATCATCCACCATCGCCGCGTCGTCGGCGTATTGGTCATCCAGCAGAAAGAGCGTCGCCAGTTCGACGAAGGCGAAGAAGCCTTCCTCGTCACCATGAGTGCGCAACTGGCCGGGGTCATCGCCCATGCCGAAGCCACCGGCTCGATCAGCGGCCTCGGCCGCCAGGGCAAGGGCATCCAGGAAGCCAAGTTCGTCGGCGTGCCAGGTTCCCCGGGCGCGGCGGTGGGCACCGCGGTGGTCATGCTGCCGCCTGCCGATCTCGATGTGGTGCCGGACAAGGCCATCGCCGACATCGATGCCGAACTCGGTTTGTTCAAGACCGCCATCGAAGGCGTGCGGGCCGATATGCGCGCGCTTTCGGCGAAGCTGGCAACGCAGCTGCGCCCCGAAGAGCGCGCGCTGTTCGACGTCTACCTGATGATGCTCGACGATGCCTCCCTGGGCAGCGAAGTCACCACGGTCATCAAGACCGGCCAATGGGCCCAGGGCGCGTTGCGCCAGGTGGTGACCGACCACGTCAACCGTTTCGAATTGATGGACGACGCCTACCTGCGCGAGCGCGCCTCCGACGTCAAGGACCTTGGCCGTCGTTTGCTGGCGTATTTGCAGCAGGAGCGCCAGCAGACCCTGGTTTATCCCGACAACACCATCCTGGTCAGCGAGGAGTTGACCCCGGCGATGCTCGGCGAAGTGCCTGAGGGCAAGCTGGCGGGCCTGGTCTCGGTCCTGGGCTCGGGCAACTCCCACGTGGCGATTTTGGCCCGGGCCATGGGTATCCCGACGGTCATGGGCGTGGTGGACCTGCCGTATTCCAAGGTCGACGGCATCCAGATGATCGTCGACGGCTACCACGGCGAGGTCTATACCAACCCCAGCGAGGTTTTGCGCAAGCAGTTCGCCGACGTGGTGGAGGAAGAAAAACAACTGTCCCTGGGCCTCGATGCGCTGAGGGATCTGCCGTGCGTGACGCTCGACGGCCACCGCATGCCGCTGTGGGTCAACACCGGCCTTCTGGCCGATGTGGCCCGGGCGCAGAAACGTGGCGCCGAGGGCGTGGGCCTGTATCGCACCGAAGTGCCGTTCATGATCAACCAGCGCTTCCCCAGCGAAAAGGAACAGCTGGCGATCTATCGCGAGCAATTGTCTGCGTTCCATCCCCAACCGGTGACCATGCGCAGCCTGGATATCGGTGGCGATAAATCCCTGTCCTATTTCCCGATCAAGGAAGACAACCCCTTCCTTGGCTGGCGCGGGATCCGGGTAACGCTCGACCATCCAGAGATTTTCCTGGTCCAGGCGCGTGCAATGCTCAAGGCCAGCGAAGGCCTGAACAACCTGCGCATCCTGTTGCCGATGATCTCCGGCACTCATGAGCTGGAAGAGGCCCTGCACCTGATTCACCGGGCCTGGGGCGAGGTGCGCGATGAGGGCACCGACGTGCCGATGCCGCCGGTAGGGGTAATGATCGAAATTCCGGCGGCGGTGTACCAGACCAAGGAATTGGCGCGGCAGGTGGACTTCCTGTCAGTCGGCTCCAACGACCTGACCCAATACCTGCTGGCCGTGGACCGCAACAACCCACGGGTGGCCGACCTGTACGACTATCTCCATCCGGCCGTGCTGCAAGCCTTGCAGAACGTGGTGCGCGACGCCCATGCCGAAGGCAAGCCGGTGAGCATCTGTGGCGAAATGGCCGGCGACCCGGCGGCCGCGGTGCTGCTGATGGCGATGGGCTTCGACAGCCTGTCGATGAACGCCACGAACCTGCCCAAAGTGAAATGGATGCTGCGCCAGATCAACCTCAGCAAGGCCCAGGAGCTGCTGGCGGAACTGATGACCATCGACAATCCGCAGGTGATTCACAGCTCCTTGCAGTTGGCGCTGAAGAACCTTGGGTTGGCGCGGATGATCAATCCGGCGTCGAGCAAGACCCTCTAAGCAAGAGCACCTTTGGCGAGGGAGCTTGCTCCCTCGCCACGGTTTATCGTCGGCATTGAACGAGCAGCTCCACCTCCCCCAAATGCCCACCGTGGGGCCCGAAACTGCGCTCGACCATCTGTTGCGTCCCATCGGCATGGACGATCAACGCGGTACTCGCCCGCGTCCCGTAGGCAGGGCTGGCGATGAACACGCTCGACAGCAGCATTTCCGTCGCCAGTCCCACACCCGTGTCCGGCAGCTCACCCACCGGTGCAGGTTGCGGGTCATTCAATAGCGCCAACAATGCCTGGGGCTGCGGATCGTCCAGCACTTCGCCCAGCGCCGTCCGGGCCTTGAGCAACTTGGGCCATGGCGTATTCAGCCCAGCGTTGGACAAGCCATAGACGCCGTCGGCCAATTGCTGTGGCCGGGTATCGCGGGCGTTGTAATGCCATAATTCGGCGCCATCGCCGAGCAGCAGGTTGAAACCTCCGTACTCCCCGGCACGCGGCACGATTTCGCTCAGGTAATCGGCAATCGACAGATTCCCGGTCAGGAACCGCGCCACCAGTTCTCCACGAGACTTGAATGCCGGCAGTTGACCGGGGTCGCGAATATTGGTCAGGGCCGCAAAGCGACCGTCGGCACCCACGCCGAGCCAGGTGCCGCCCGCTTCCAGGTCACGACCAGCATGCACGTGCGGCGCGTCAGGCCACTGCGCCAGCGGCAGCGTCGGGCGTGCATAGAACTCGTCGCGGTTGGCCGCCACGACCAGCGGCTGGGCGTGGCCGGGGCGCCAGGCGAATACGATCAGGCACATCAGGTTGTCCTGTTTTAAGAATAAAACCGAGCAGCGCTTTTGTGGCGAGGGGATTTATCCCCGCCACAGGGACAGCAATCATTAGCCACTCTACCCATACATCACTGACGCATCCATCGCCTTCAGTAGAGCCCAAGCCCCTCGATCCGTTACCATGCCGCTCTTATTTTGGGGATGGGCGGGGAGACGCTGGTGGAATTCGTGCTCTATCTGCTGCTCGGTGCCTGCGCCGGCGTGCTGGCCGGGCTGTTCGGCGTGGGGGGCGGGATGATCATCGTCCCGGTCCTGGTGTTCAGTTTCACCTTGCAGGGGTTCGATCCGCAGGTGTTGACGCACTTGGCCGTCGGCACGTCCCTGGCATCGATCATCTTCACGTCGGTGAATGCGGTGCGCGAGCACCATCGCAAAGGGGCCGTACGCTGGCAGATCTTTACCTGGATGACCGTCGGGATCCTCATCGGTGCAGGTTTCGGCGCGATCACCGCCGAAGCGATTTCCGGTCCGCACTTGCAGAAGATCATCGGTGTGTTCGCCATGCTCGTCGCCGCGCAACTGGCCCTGGACTTCAAGCCCAAGGCCAGCCGCACGGTACCGGGCAAGGTCGGCTTGTCCCTGGCCGGCACGGTGGTCGGCTGGGCCTCGGCGATTTTCGGCATCGGTGGTGGTTCGTTGACCGTACCCTTCCTGACCTGGCGCAGCGTACCGATGCAACAAGCGGTGGCGACTTCTTCAGCCTGCGGATTGCCCATCGCCCTGGTCAGTGCGCTAAGTTTCATGATTCTGGGCTGGCAGGATCCGCTGTTGCCGCCCCATAGTCTCGGTTTTGTGTATTTACCCGCGCTGCTGGGCATCGCCCTGACGAGCATGATTTTCGCCCGCGTCGGCGCGCGGCTGGCACATCGCTTGTCGCCGCGCTTGCTCAAGCGGCTGTTCGCCGCCTTGTTGTTCAGCGTGGGCTTGAGCTTCCTGCTCTGACACAATCCTGGCTTAATCCCGAGGTGGCAGCCTCGCCCGGGAATTTTTGACGTTCATGAGGAATACCCATGCTGCCTTACCCGCAGATCGATCCGGTTGCCCTGGCCATCGGCCCGCTGAAAATCCACTGGTACGGTCTGATGTACCTGATCGGTATCGGTGGCGCCTGGCTGCTGGCCTCGCGCCGACTCAACCGCTTCGACCCGACCTGGAACAAGGAAAAGCTCTCCGACCTGGTGTTCTGGTTGTCCATGGGCGTGATCGTCGGCGGGCGCCTGGGCTACGTGCTGTTCTACGACCTGAGCGCCTACCTGGCCAATCCGACGCTGATCTTCGAAGTCTGGAAGGGCGGCATGTCGTTCCACGGCGGGTTCATTGGTGTGATGCTGGCGGCGTTGTGGTTCGGCAAGCGCAACAACAAGTCGTTTTTCGAGCTGATGGACTTCGTCGCACCGATGGTGCCAATCGGCCTGGGTGCCGGGCGCATCGGCAACTTCATCAATGCCGAATTGTGGGGCAAGCCGACCGACGTGCCGTGGGCGATGATCTTCCCGCCCTTCAGCGACCCGGCGCAGTTGCCGCGCCACCCGTCGCAGCTTTATCAATTCGCCCTCGAAGGCGTGGCACTCTTCCTGATTCTTTGGCTGTTTTCGCGCAAGCCGCGACCCACCATGGCGGTGTCGGGCATGTTCGCGCTGTTCTACGGCATCTTCCGTTTCATCGTCGAATTCGTTCGCGTGCCGGATGCCCAGCTCGGCTATCTGGCGTGGAACTGGCTGACCATGGGCCAGGTGCTGTGCCTGCCGATGATCATCGGTGGCCTGGCGCTGATCTGGCTGGCTTATCATCGTGCGCCGGCTGCGGCGGCCAAGGTTTAAAATTCTAGCCCCGGGGCACTGGCCCCGGGTTCAAGGACACAGGTAACCCATGAAGCAATATCTCGATCTGGTGGCCCACGTCATCAAGAACGGCACCAAGCAAGCCAACCGCACCGGCGTGAACACCATCAGCTTCCCCGGCGCCATGCTGCGCTATGACCTGAAGGAAGGCTTTCCCGCCATCACCACCCGCAAGATGGCCTTCAAGTCGGCCATCGGCGAGATGTGCGGCTTCCTGCGCGGCGTGAACAATGCCGCTGAGTTTCGCGCGCTGGGCTGCAAGGTCTGGGACCAGAACGCCAACGAAAACGCCCAGTGGCTGGCCAACCCGTTCCGCCAGGGCGAAGATGACCTGGGCGAGATCTACGGAGTGCAGTGGCGCAAGTGGCCGGCCTACAAGCAGATCCCGGTAGGCAACCCGGCAGCCATCGAGCAGACGCTGGCCCAGGGTTACCGGCAAATCGCCGAGGGCGAAGAAAACGGCCAAGCCTACGTGGTGTTGTACAAGGCGATCGACCAGGTTCGCCAATGCGTCGACACCATCATCAAGGACCCGGGCAGCCGGCGCATCCTGTTCCACGGTTGGAACTGCGCCCAACTCGATGAAATGGCCCTGCCGCCATGCCATCTGCTCTACCAGTTCCACCCGAATGTCGAGACCAAGGAAATCTCCCTGACTCTCTACATCCGCTCCAACGACCTGGGCCTGGGCACGCCATTCAACCTCACCGAAGGCGCTGCGCTGCTGAGCCTGATCGGTCGCCTGACCGGTTATACACCGCGCTGGTTCACCTATTTCATCGGTGATGCCCATGTCTACGAAAACCATTTGGACATGCTCAACGAACAGCTCACCCGCGAGCCGTTCCCGATGCCGAAACTGGTGATTTCCGAGCGCGTGCCGGAGTTTGCCAAGACCGGGGTGTACCAGCCTGAGTGGCTGGAACTGGTGGAGCCGAGCGACTTCTCTCTCGAAGGCTACCAGCACCATGCGCCGATGACCGCGCCGATGGCGGTCTAGAAAACACCATCATCGAGGCTGCTCGCGATAGCGTCGCCACATACAGATAGTGATGTGGCTGATCCACCGCTTTCGCGAGCAGGCTCGCTTCCACATGGGGTCTCCATGCATGCAGGGTCGGGTCAATGCCCATGGCTCCTGCCCACATGTGAATGCTCCACCTCCGGCGCCACCGCCCCGCTCACTTCCAACCGCTGCAGGATTCCACACTGATCAAGATCCGGCCCTTCGCCACAGCGATGGCGCAGGTCGATCAGTTGTGCCTGCAAGGCCAGCAGGCCATCGATGCGTGCCTTGACATGGTCGATGTGCTCGTCGATCAGCGCATTGACGCTCTCGCATTGGTCCTGGGGGCTGTCGCGCAGGGCCAGGAGGCTGCGGATTTCTTCCAGGGTCATGTCCAAGGTGCGGCAATTGCGGATGAACGTCAGCCGTTCGGCGTGGGCCTGGGTGTAGACACGGTAGTTGCCGTCACTGCGGGCCGGCTCCGGCAGCAGGCCTTCGCGTTCGTAGTAGCGGATGGTTTCGACCTGGCAGTCGGTAATTTTTGCCAGTTCTCCAATCTTCATGATTTCACCTGCGAAATAGATGCTTGACCCTATAGTGGCTACAGGGTCTTTACTGCGCAACAGGCACTTTTAACGGACGTCACCCGATGAGCGATTCCCTTCACATCCACAAACCTGACCACGGCCATGCCCATGGGCATTCCTGCTGCGCCTCGAAAGCAGCACCCTCGGTGGTCAGCCTCGGCAAAACGCCGACGGACGGTGCGCGGCTGAGCAGTTTTCGCATCGAAGCCATGGACTGCCCCACCGAGCAGACACTGATCCAGAACAAACTCGGCAAGCTTGAAGGCGTGCAACAGCTTGAATTCAACCTGATCAACCGCGTGCTGGGCGTGACCCACGATTTGCCCAGCGATACCCCGATCATCAAGGCCATCGAGTCACTGGGCATGCAAGCGGAGCCGTTGACCGGCGGCCAGGAAAAACCCGCCCATAACTTGCCCGCCCCGGCCAAGCCCTGGTGGCCGTTGGCACTGTCCGGCGTGACGGCATTGGCAGCCGAGGTGATCCACTTCACCAGCGCCGCGCCGAATTGGGTAGTCGCCCTGGTAGCACTGGTGTCGATTCTGAGCGGCGGCCTCGGCACCTACAAGAAGGGCTGGATTGCCCTGAAAAACTTAAACCTGAATATCAACGCCTTGATGAGCATCGCCGTGACCGGCGCCATATTGATCGGCCAATGGCCGGAAGCGGCGATGGTGATGTTCCTGTTTACCGTGGCCGAGCTGATCGAAGCCAAATCCCTTGATCGGGCACGCAACGCCATCAGCGGCCTGATGCAAATGGCACCGGAACAAGCCACGGTGCAACAGGCCGACGGCACCTGGCAGGTCACGGAAGTGAAGACCATTGCCCTCGGCGCCAGGGTGCGGGTTCGCCCTGGCGAAAGGGTTGGGCTGGACGGCGAGGTGGTGGCTGGACGCTCGACCATCGACCAGGCGCCGATCACGGGTGAGAGCCTGCCGGTGGAGAAAACCGTGGGCGACAAAGTTTTCGCCGGCACCATCAACCAGGCCGGTGAACTGGAATACACCGTCACCGCTGCGGCCGATCAATCGACATTGGCGCGGATCATCCACGCCGTCGAGCAGGCCCAAGGTTCCCGGGCGCCGACCCAGCGCTTCGTTGATCAATTCTCGAAAATCTACACCCCCGCAGTATTTGCCCTGGCCCTGGCCGTAGCGGTCATTGCACCGCTGTTCATGGGCGCGAGTTGGTTCGACTGGATCTATCGCGCACTGGTCTTGCTGGTGGTCGCCTGCCCTTGTGCCCTGGTGATTTCCACCCCGGTGACCATCGTCAGCGGCTTGGCGGCTGCGGCGCGCAGAGGCATCTTGGTCAAGGGCGGCGTTTACCTTGAAGGTGGCCACAAGCTCGATTACCTGGCGTTGGACAAGACCGGCACGATCACCCACGGCAAGCCGATGCAGACCGATTACATGCTGCTCGATCCGACCCTGGAGACCACGGTCCCGGCGTTGGCCGTGAGCCTCGCGGTACGCTCGGACCATCCGGTATCCCGGGCGATTGCCGAGGCGGCTGTGGATAAAGAGCTGCCGCAGCAGACTGTGGATAACTTCGCGGCGCTCGCCGGGCGCGGCGTTCGTGGCGACATCGGCGGCCGGACCTATCACTTGGGTAACCACCGTCTCGTGGAAGACCTCGGCTTGTGCTCCCCTGAGCTGGAGGAAAAGCTCTTCGCCCTGGAAAAACAAGGCAAGTCCGTGGTGCTGCTACTCGACGACACCAAGCCCTTGGCACTGTTTGCCGTGGCCGACACCGTGAAGGGTTCGAGCCGCGAAGCCATTCGGCAACTGCATGAATTGGGTATCAAGACAATGATGCTGACGGGCGACAACGCCCACACCGCCGAAGCGATCGCCAGGCAGGTCGGCATGGATCAGGCCCGCGGTGACCTGTTGCCGGAGGACAAGCTGCAAGCCATCGAAAGTCTGTATGCCCAAGGCCACCGAGTGGGCATGGTCGGCGACGGCATCAACGACGCCCCGGCCCTGGCCCGCTCGGAAATCGGTTTCGCCATGGCGGCCGCCGGGACCGACACGGCCATCGAGACCGCAGATGTCGCTTTGATGGATGACGATCTGCGCAAGATCCCAGCGTTCATCCGGCTGTCGAGGCAGACCTCGAGCATCCTCAAGCAGAACATCGCCCTGGCGTTGGTTATCAAGGCGATCTTCCTGGGCGTCACTTTCGCCGGGTTCGCCACCATGTGGATGGCGGTGTTTGCCGACATGGGAGTGAGCTTACTGGTGGTGTTCAATGGGTTGCGGTTGTTGCGCAAGTGAAAGCGTTCGCTACTTGAGACCAAACACCTGACTTGTGGCGAGGGGATTTATCCCCTCGCCACAAGAGCCTCTGTGTGCCTCTCTCAGTCACGCTTCGGCTCGCGGATCTTGTACCAGGCCACATACAGTGCCGGCAGGAACAGCAGCGTCAGCAGGGTGGCGACGATGATCCCGCCAATCATCGCGTAGGCCATCGGCCCCCAAAACACTTCTCGGGCAATCGGGATCATCCCCAGGCTCGCCGCGGCCGCCGTGAGCAGGATCGGTCGGCGTCGGTGTTCGGTAGCCTCCACCACCGCGTCCCAGGGCTCGTAGCCGTCACGTTCGTATTCATCGATCTGGGTCACCAAAATCACCGAGTTACGGATGATGATGCCGATCAAGGCGAGAATCCCGAGGATCGCCACGAAGCCCATGGGCGTGCCCGTCGGCACCAGCGCCAGCACGACGCCGATCAACCCGAGAGGCGCAACGCTCGCCACCAGAAACAGTTTCTGCACGCTGTGCAGCTGGATCATCAGGAAGGTCGCCATCAAGAACAGCATCAGCGGCACCACGCTGGCAATAGGACCCTGGGCCTTGCTGCTTTCCTCCACGGTGCCGCCGGTGGCGATCTTGTAGCCCACCGGCAATTTGGCGGCGAACTTGTCGATGTCCGGTTGCAGTTGCCTCACCAGGTCCGTCGGCTGGATTTCATCGCGTACGGCGGCCTTGATGGTGATGGTCGGCTTGCGGTCGCGGCGCCACACCAGCGGCTGTTCCAGCTCATAGCGCACCGTGGCGAATGCCAGCAGTGGAATCGACGTGCCGCTCGGCGTGACGATCTGCAGGTTTTGCAGGGTCTCCGGCGAACCACGCTCGGCGTCTTCGGCGCGCCCTACCACGTTGATGAGGTAGATATCGTCGTTGACCTGGGTGACGGGCGAGCCGCTGACAATACTGTTCATCAACCTGGCCACATCGTCGGAAGACAAGCCCAACTGCCGCGCCTTGTCCTGGGCGATGTCGATGCGCAGCACTTTGCCCGGCTCGTTCCAGTCGTAGATGATCTCGCCGATGTGCGAGTTCTTGTCCAGTTCGGTGGCCAGCTCGATGGCGTGCTTGCGCACCTGGTCGATGTCCTTGCCGCTGACCCGATACTGGATAGGCCGGCCGACCGGCGGACCCATTTCCAGCGCCTGCACGTAGCTGCCGATGCCGACGAAATCTTCCCGCAGGCGTTTCTGCAAGCGTTCGGTCAGCGCCGTGCGCGACTCCAGGCCCTTGCTGACGATCACCAGTTGCGCGTAGTAGGGGTTCTGCAGTTGTTGATCCAGTGGCAGATAGAAACGAATGGCGCCTTCGCCAATGTAGGTACTCCAGCGTGCGATGTCCGGGTCGTCCTTGAGCGTCGCTTCCAGGCGATCGACCGCTTTGCGCGTCTCGTCCATCGAGGCGTTTTGCGGCAGGTTGAGGTCCACCAGGATCTCCGGGCGATCCGAGGACGGGAAGAACTGGTTTTGCACGAAGCGCATGCTAAACACCGCCAACGCGAACAGCAGCACCGTGATGCCGATGGCCCACCAGCGATTGCGCATTGCCCACAGCAGGCCACCGTTGAACGCCCGGCCGATCCGCCCCGGCTCGGCGCTGTGGGGTTTGATATTGGTGCTGAGGATGTGCACGCCGATCACCGGCGCAAACAGCACCGCGACGATCCATGACACCAGCATCGCCACGGCAATCACCGCGAACAAGGTGAAGGTGTATTCGCCCGCCGAACTGGCATTCAGGCCGATCGGCACGAAACCAGCCACGGTGACCAGGGTCCCGGTGAGCATCGGGAATGCGGTCGAGGTATAGGCAAACGTGGCGGCCTGTTCCTTGCTGTCGCCTTTTTCCAGGCGCGTGACCATCATTTCCACGGTGATCATCGCGTCGTCCACCAGCAGGCCAAGGGCGATAATCAGCGCCCCGAGGGAGATCCGCTGCATGGTGATGCCGCTGTACTCCATGAAGACGAATACCATCGCCAATACCAGCGGGATCGAGCAGGCCACCACCAGCCCGGCCCGGATGCCGAGGCTGATGAAACTGACCACCAGCACGATGATCACTGCCTCGAACAACGCGCTGGTGAAGCCGCCAACGGCTTCTTCCACCACTTCGGCCTGGTCCGACACGGTGTGTACGCCGACGCCCACCGGAAGGTCGGCGGTGAGTTCGTCCATGCGCGCGTGCAGGGCCTTGCCGAATTCCTGGATGTTGCCGCCCTTCTTCATCGCGATGGCCAAGCCAATCGCGGGAGTGCCGTTGAAACGGAACATCGGCGTAGCGGGATCAACGTAGCCGCGGCGGATGTCGGCGATGTCGGCCAGTCGATAGAAGCGATCGTTGAGCCGCAGGTTGACGTTGGCCAGGTCCTTTTCCGATTGGAACTGCCCCGACGTGCGCACGGAAATCCGCTCCGGACCAGCGTCGATCACCCCGGCCGGGGTCACGGCGTTCTGCGATTGCAGGCTCTGCACCACCTGGCGCTGATCGATACCCAGCGCAGCAAGCTTGCGGGTGGAGAAATTCAGGTACAGCACTTCGTCCTGTTCGCCGACCATTTCCACCTTGCCCAACCCAGGCACATCGCGGATTTCGGCGCGTATTTGCTCCACATAGTCGCGCAACTGGCGCATCGACAAGCCGTCGCCAGTGAAGGCATACACCGAGCCGTATACATCGCCGAATTCGTCGTTGAATCCAGGGCCTTGCAATCCCTCAGGGAAATCGCCGCGAATGTCGTTGATCTTCTTGCGGACCTGGTACCAGATCTCCGGGATTTCCTCGGCGCCGGTGGTATCGCGCAAATACACGAATACCGTCGACTCCCCCGGCCGGGTGTAGCTCTTCACATAATCGAGGGAGTCGAGTTCTTCGAGTTTTTTCTCGATGCGGTCCGTGACCTGCTTGAGGGTTTCTTCCTGGGTCGCGCCAGGCCAACGGGTCTGGATGACCATGGTCTTGATGGTGAACGACGGGTCTTCCTCGCGGCCCAGGTTCATGTAGGAGAACACGCCCATCAGCAGCGCGACGAACATCAGGTACCAAACGAATGACTGATGCCGCAGGGCCCATTCCGATAAGTTGAAAGGCCCTTTCATCGTGCGTCCTCGTCGAGTTTCACTTTTTGCCCCGGCTGGAGACTGTTCACGCCTGCGCTGACCACGCGGTCGCCGGGCTTGATCCCGTCGGCCACCAACACCGAGCCGTCCGATCGTTCGAGCACCTGTACGTCCCGCGGCGAAACTGTCTGGTCGTGCGGGTTGATCAGCCAGATCCGCGTCTTGCCATCGACCTCTTGCAACGCACTGAGCGGCAATTCGATGCGCGGTTCGATGGCTGAGCTCAGGGTCACGCTGATGGCCGTGCCCAGGCGAAAGCCCGGCGGCGTGTCAGTCAGGGTCAGGCGTGCGCGGCGCGTGCGGGTGGCGCTCTGCGCCTGGGGCTCGATCTCGCGCACGATGGCCGTGGTGCGGGTCGCCGGGTCCAGTTGCGCGGCGACCTCGAACACCACATCCTCGGGCAAGCGCTCGGCCAACCCGGCGGGCAGGTCGATCACCGCTTCCTTGACGTCCGGGCGGGCCAGCGTCACCACTTGCTGGCCGGCGGTCACCACTTGCCCGGCCTCGGCATTCCAGGCCGTGACGACGGCGTCATGATCGGTGTGCAGTTCGCTGTAGTTGAGCTGGTCGCGGGCCTGCTCCACCGAGGCCCGGGCCTGCTCCAGGGATGCTGCGGTGGTTTTCAGGTCGGTCTGGGCGATGTCCAGTTGCGCCTGGGCGCCGACGCCACGGTCGAATAGT
Organism: Pseudomonas frederiksbergensis; assembly: GCF_000802155.2. Classification (GTDB taxonomy): domain Bacteria; phylum Pseudomonadota; class Gammaproteobacteria; order Pseudomonadales; family Pseudomonadaceae; genus Aquipseudomonas; species Aquipseudomonas frederiksbergensis_A. Next base: position 19,284 of record NZ_JQGJ02000011.1, on the reverse strand, counting down.
TGTTGCTGGCGGCGGGCGTTGGCCTGGGCATTGATGTACTGCGCCTCGATCCGCGCAAGGTCGCCCTGGGCTGCGCGCAGTTGGTTCTGCTGGTCAGTAGGGTCGAGGGTCGCGAGCAAGTCGCCCTTCTTCACCTCGGCGCCGACGTCGACGTTGCGACTGGCGATACGGCCTGGCACGCGGAACCCCACGTTGGTCTCGTAGCGGGCCTGGATATTCCCGGCGAAGCGTCCCAGCGCCTGTTGGTCAAGAGCCCGGACCTCGATGGACAACACCGGCCGTACCGGCTCCGGCGGCGCTTCTTCCTTCGAGCAGGCGGCCAGCAGCAGGCCGGCCGAGACCATCCACAAGCGCTTCATGGCTGGGCTCCTGTCGGGGCTTTGTCGTTTTTGTTTTCGGCGATCTCGACGCGCACGCCAGGATGGAGCAATTGCCCGCCGGCAACGATGATCTTCTCGCCGCCCTTGAGCCCGTCACTGATGATGACCTTGCCGGTCAAGTAGCGCCCGACCGTGACCGTATGCAATTGTGCCTTGCCCTCGCCGTCCACCAGCCACACGGCCGGCTCGCTGAGGTTCTTGGTCAGTGCCGACCAGGGCAATTCCACGGCGGTCTTTCCAGCGGATTTGGCGGTGGCGCTGACCACCGACCCCAGGCGCATGCCTTCGGGCAGATCGTTGAGCGTGACCTTGACCTGCACGGTGCCAGTCTCGGCGGACACCGCCGGGGTGATCTCGCGCACCGTACCGGTGGTCTGGATGGCCGGGTTGTCCAGCAGGCTGATGGTAATTGCCGGGTCGGATGGCGGTTCACGCAGGAGGGATTCATAGATATTGAACACCGCGTCACGCTCACCGTCCCGGGCGAGGGTAAAGATCGGCTCCGTGGCTTGGACGACTTGGCCGACTTCGGCCTGGCGCGCCGTGATGATACCGGGCGCCTCGGCGATCAGCGCCGTATAGCTCAGCTGTTCGCGGGCATTGGCCAGTTGTGCCTGGGCCGCCGTCAGCGCGCTCTGGCTACTGCGCAATTGCGCCTGGGCCGCGTCGTATTCGCTCTGGCTGGTGTAGCCCTTGGGCAACAGCTTCTGCTGGCGTACGAAGGCTGCCGCGCTCTGCTTGACCCGCGCCTGCTCGGCGGCGACCTGGGCTTCGGCGGAGTCGACGTTGGTCTGCAAGTCGCGCGGATCGAGCCGGGCCAGCACTTGCCGGGCCGAGACCCGGTCACCGACATCGACCTTGCGCTCGATGATCTTGCCGCTCACGCGAAACGAGAGGTCGGCCTGAACCCGCGCCTGGACATCGCCTGTCAGTGTTACCGAAGCCGCGTATTCGCTGGGCATGGCTTGCTGTATGAACACCCGAGGCAAGGCTTTTTCCTCGGATTTCTTCTCACCGCATCCCGTCAACAACGCACACACGCCCAAGCCAACAATCAATTTGATTCCGGGACCAGCCATGCAGACTCCTTTGCGTTGTACCGACGTACCAGTGACGATACGACTCTGAGCTTAGAACAGGGTTCACCGAATGCACGGCAATCGGGCAGACTTGTTTATCAGGCCCACGCAAAGGAGTTATGCATGCTCAAGACATTGGCGGTGGCCAACTATCGATCCATCAATAAATTGGTCATCCCGCTGGGTCGGCTGAACCTGATCACCGGCCCTAACGGCAGCGGCAAATCCAATCTATATCGGGCGCTGCGCCTGCTGGCGGAGACGGCCCAGGGCGGAGTGGTAAACGCCCTGGCCCGCGAGGGCGGGTTGGACTCGACCTTCTGGGCCGGACCGGAAGAAATCAGCCGGCGCATGCGCAACGGCGAGGTGCCGGTGCAGGCGATCGTGCGCCAAGGCACCAAGCGCCTGCGCCTGGGATTTGCCGGTGAAGACTTCAGCTATTCGATTGCCCTCGGCTTGCCGGCCCCCAGTCGCTCGGCGTTTTCCCTGGACCCGGAAATCAAGCGCGAGTGCATCTGGGCCGGCCCGGTGTTTCGACCGGCGAGCCTGCTGGTGGACCGCAACGGGCCGATGGTTCGTGCCCGTGATGGCCGTTCCTGGGATGTCCTGTCCCAGCACACGCCAACCTTCGACAGCTTGTTCGACCAGGTCGGCAGCCTGCGCGCTTCGCCGGAGGTCCTGCAAATGCGCGAGTTCATTCGCCGCTGGCGCTTCTACGATCACTTTCGCAGCGACGCCGACGCCCCGGTGCGCCAACCGCAACTGGGCACGCGTACGCCGGTGTTGCATCACGATGGGCGCGATTTGGCCGCGGCCCTGCAGACCATTCTCGAAATAGGCGATGTCGAAGCGTTGCATGCCGCCATTGGCGACGCGTTCCCCGGCGCCCGACTGCACATCGAAAAGTTGCAGGGCGGACGTTTCGCCATCGCGTTCCAGCAACATGGCCTGCTGCGACCGCTGACTGCCGCAGAACTGTCGGACGGGACCCTGCGCTACCTGTTGCTGGTGGCTGCCCTGCTCACACCGCGACCGCCATCATTGATGGTGCTCAACGAACCGGAAACCAGCCTGCACCCCGACCTGCTGCCAGCCCTGGCGCGCTTGATCATCCGCGCTTCAGCCGCTTGCCAGGTCTGGGTCGTATCTCATGCCTCGCGCTTGATTGCCGCACTGGAGCAGGACGAGCACTGCAACTGCATCGTGCTGGAAAAAGATTTCGGGCAGACCGGGATCGTCGGGCAGCGGGCATTGGATGAGCCCGCGTGGCATTGGCCGGACTAGCGCCCTCGCCACAAGTGATCATTGTTGCGCACAAAAAAACGCCGACGCTGTATCAGCCGCCGGCGTTTGGAACCGTGAAAAGATCTACCGCGTCAATCAGAATGCCGGCAGTACCGCGCCGCTGTACTTCTTCTCGATGAACGCCTTCACTTCCGGGCTGGTCAGGGCCTTGGCCAGTTTCTGCATGGCCGGGCTGTCCTTGTTGTCCGGACGGGCGACCAGGAAGTTAACGTAAGGCGAATCCGAACCTTCGATCACCAGGGCGTCCTTGGCCGGATTCAGACCTGCTTCCAACGCGTAGTTGGTGTTGATCATGTCCAGGTCCACCTGATCCAGCACGCGCGGCAGCATGGCCGATTCCAGCTCCTTGAACTTGAAGTTCTTCGGGTTCTCGGCGATGTCTTTCGGCGTTGCCAAGGCGTTTTTCGGGTCCTTGAGTTTGATCAGGCCAGCCTTCTGCAGCAGGATCAGGGCACGGCCGCTGTTGCTGCCTTCGTTAGGGATGGCGATGGTTGCGCCGTCCTTCAGCTCAGCGAGGCTTTTGACCTTCTTCGAATAGCCGCCAAACGGTTCGACGTGCACGCCGATGACCGTTACCAGGTTGGTGCCTTTACCTTCGTTGAAGCTCTTGAGGTAAGGCAGGGTCTGGAAGTAGTTGGCATCCAGGCGCTTCTGGTCAACCTGTACGTTGGGCTGCACATAGTCGGTGAACACCTTGATCTGCAGGTCCACGCCCTCTTTGGCGAGGGCCGGTTTGATCAACTCGAGGATTTCGGCGTGGGGCACCGGGGTCGCGGCGACGACCAGTTTTTCCGCGGCTTGGGCCAGGCCCGAGGTCAGGGCTGCCGCCAATGCGGTGAACAACAGAACCTTTTTCATGCAGTGTCCTTATCGAAAATCACGGTCGTCATCGACGACGACCAAATTAGAGTGCCAGCGAAGTGCTATCGCTGGCGTGATGCGGAAGATACCGACATTTTTTATGCCTTAACAATATCTTTTATTCAAGTTCATATTCATTTTACTCATATAGCCAAACCGCACCCGGAGCGGGTTCGCACTACAGCGTTTGGCTCCATCGATCGAGCAGCGCCTTGAGGGCCAGGCGCTCGGCGCCAGACCCCTTGGCGACGACCTGCGCCACCTGCCGGTCGATCAGCTCCAGCGTCGATGGCTGGGACAACAGGTTCAGATGCTCCGGCAAAATCTCATCCCCGGTACTCACCAATAATGCGAAATGGATGATGTTCTCCAATTCACGGGTATTGCCCGGCCAGCTGTGCCGCTCCAGCGCATGCTGCGCCGCTTCGCCGATCAGCGGCACAGCCAGGCCCAGGCGTTGGCTATAGATGCCGAGGAAGTATTCCGCCAGAGGCAGGATATCGCCCACCCGTTCGCGCAGGGCCGATAACTCGAGCTGGCCCTCACTCAGATATTGATAGAGCCGATCATGGAATTTCCCGGCCGCCACCGCTTGCGCCAGGTCGATGCTGGTGGCCGCGACCAGGCGCACATCCACCGGACTCGGTTGGTGGGCACCGACACGAGTGACTTCGTGATTTTCCAGCGCCGCCAACAACCGCGTCTGGATCGGCAGCGGCAAGTCGCCAATCTCATCCAGGTAAAGCGTGCCGCCGTTGGCCGAGCCGAACCACCCCGCCCGGCTGCTGGCCGAACCGCTATGGCTGCCAGCGGCGTAGCCAAACAACTCGGCATCGGCGTAAGTGGGGCTGATGGCACCGCAATTGACCGAAACGAACAAGCCACTCCGATTGCTCTCGCGATGGATATGCCGGGCGAGCAGCTCCTTGCCGGTGCCGGTTTCGCCGCGAATCAACACCGAGACCGAGCGTGGCGCCAATTGCTCCAGTTCCTGGCGCAGCCGCCGCGAACGTGGGTCGACGAACACCAGCGCCTTGGCGCGGATGCTCAGGGGGCTTTTTTCCGCATCGGGAAAGGTCAGCAACGACTGACCAAAGGTTTCATGCAAAGTCATGACAGGCTCCCGCCCCAAACCGCCGGGAGACGGAGGGCGCTAAAAATTCAGGCGCGACGCAGGGCGTGATGCTCCATGCGGTTTTGCAGGCGATAGAGATAAGCGAAACCCTGTTCCCATCGCTGGTGTCCGGACTTCACGTTGATATGTCCCGCGCCTGCCAGGATTCCCGCCTCGGCTCCCCAGTTGCGTGCCAGTTCCAGCGCACGCGGGGCACTGACGGCCGCATCGTTGTCGGAGCTGACCACTTGGCTGGGGAATGGCAGCAGGTCCGTGGGAATCGGCGCGAAGTTGCGCAGCGCCGGAGCGCAGGCAGGCCGCTCCACGTCAGCCGGCGCCACCAGCAACGCGCCGCGCACCTGTCGCAGGAGCTGCACCGGCGCGGTAGCGGCCCAATGGGCAACCGTGATGCACCCCAGGCTGTGGGCGATGAGAATGACCGGTGTGCTGTCGGCGGCAATCGCTTCGGCCAGCGCGGCGACCCAATCTTCGCGGCGCGGGGTCAGCCAGTCCGCTTGTTCGACCCGGGCGCTATTGGGCAAGCTCGCCTGCCAGTGGGTTTGCCAATGATTTTGCGGCGATCCTTGCCAGCCCGGCACGATCAGGTAGCGAATCGATTCGTTGCGCATGGGGTGCTCTCCTGCGTGTCTGTTCCGGGACGAGTATAAGGAGGAGCGTTATATTATTTAAGGAATAAGAAGCTATTTGTTAATGCTTAAAACGAATAAAGGAATCTCTCTGTGGAAGTCACCCACATCCCGGCCACTCGCTGCGGCCCTTGCGCAACAACACATCCAGCTGATCCACCACCACCGCCCAGTCGGCATCTTCGAGAATTTCATCGCGCAACAATTGCCGTTGGCCCTCGCTCCAGAAGAACGCGTCGGCCAGATGCAGCCCAGGCTTGAGCGGCGAGTGGCTGGCGATGAACTGGTCGATGCTGAGGGCGTCGTCGGGCAGGCCGAGTTGTTTGAATAACGCGGGAAGCTTATGGACTGGGGGTTCCATGTGTGGCTCCTGGAGATGAAGAGGTGGCAGGGCGTTATTTGCAGTCTAGCCTTTCAATGAGCAAGCACGACCCTCGCCACAAGAATGACTGCGCAGCCACTCCAATGATTGGTAAGGCGTTTGCGCCCAATACCTGACCCGCTCAAACAACAATGGCGAAGCCTCTCGACGCTTGTCTTCGCTATCACCGGCAAACGCCTGCGCCGGCTGCTTGGCATGCCGGCCCACTGCGGCAAATGCGTGCCTGCGCTGTGCTGGGTCCAACTGGAAAAATGCCGCCAACCTACCCGCCATCGCCTCGGGAAGCTCGCTGTAGTTGACCGCCACTCCGCCCCCGGCCCGGCAGCGTTCCAAGCCCGCCTGCAACAGTCGTCCCAGCCGTCGCGCAACGAAGTCTTCGCGGCCGCTAAATGGCAATGCGTCGTCGAGCACACTGGCCCCGATCAACCCCGGCACCATGTGCATGCCAGGGCGGCGCAGATGTGAAACGGCAATTTCCAGGGGGTCGCGGTATACGAACAGCCAAGGCGTATCGGGAAAGCACTCACGCAGCAGCGCCAATTCACCGATGTTCCACGCGTCGAGCTTGATCACCAGGCGTCGCTCCTCGCCTCGACGGCGCTGCCCATAGGCCGACATCAGCCCCTTGAGCGCCGCGTGCCGTTCGGCGGGCGGCAAGTCACTGCGCAGCAGCGTATCCAGGGGTGGCGGCTCGGAAATGACGATGTGGTCGTCCAATTGGCCAAGCATTTGGCTGATCAGTGTCGAGCCACATCGTGAGGCGTGGAAGATGAAGGCGCTAGGCGTCAGGCCCGGGCTACATTGCTGCCATTGGCCCAAGGCACTCAAGGGCGTCTGGCGGCGGAACACCAGGTTGAAGGGCAGGCGCAGCGCTTCTTCCACGGCATCGCCGAAGAATGGCTGCGACAGTTGCCGATCGCCGAACCAGCACCAATCGACACGCCACTCGCCCACCTGCTGCCATACGCGGATCGGCAACCAGCCGTGCAGATTCAGGCTTTCCACTGCTCACTCCATTGTCGGCGACCGTGGCGCATGGCGGCGCGCAACTCTTCCCGGGTGAAATGGAGCCCTTGTGCCGCACCCAGCTCCAGCGCGGTTTCAATGAAAACGTCCAGGTCGTGCAGCCCTTGCAGCGCCCGGGCAAGGTGGTGATCGGCTTCCACACGCCGTTGAAAACGGGCCAAATCGCTTTGCCCGACGACCGCTTCAGGTGTGGAGCGCAGCCCATCGGCAATCTGCTGGGACAGCCACGGCTCGGGACGACAATCGAGCACCAGATGAACCCGCGCCTGGTCGCCATGGTTAGCGACGCGGTGGGGACGCGCCAAGTCGAGAAACCAGCATTCCCCCGCCCGCATCGGAATGATTTGCCCGTCCAGCCAAAACTCCACGCCAGGCGAGCTGAGCAGCGGCACGTGCAGGCGCACGTCGGCGTCCGGACCGCCGAGGTCATAGTCGCGATGCTCATGGATGCGACCACCGGGCCCCAACCGCAGCAGACGGGCCGAGACGATATCCAAGGGCCAATCACCCAACGCATCCTGCCAGCGACCATCCTCTGACCAGGGCGCGCGGTGCTGGGGCTGGCCGCGCCCGGGCGACAGTTCGGTCAGGGCATCGGCCGCCGAAATCAGCGCCACGCCACTCCAGTCACCGCAGTGATAGGCCGTGTTGAAGTGCCCTTGCCAACGATCTTCTTCGACGGCTGCCAGCGCCTGCAACAGCAACGGTAGGTTGACCGTGACGGGCAGCCGGGAAAACGCCGCAAGCGCCATCCCCGGCGCTCCGTTATTGTGCCACCGGCGGCTTCGGCACCGTGATGTCACCCTGGGCCCAGGCCGCCTCGCGGTTCGCCAACGCCGTGGCAATCGACTGCACCTGGGTCGATTGCACTTCGTTCGGCAACGGGTCGAGGCCGGCGCTGGCGAAGATCTGCCCGTAGGCGTTGCGCAGGTCAGCGTAGGCGAGGTCCCGTCGCAGGTCCGCCTGCAGGGTGTTCAGCTCGCCCTGGATCAGGTCCAGTTCGCCGATGCCTGCAGCCTGATGACGACTGCGCAGTTGACCGACGATTTGCCCGTCGATATCCGACAGTTCCTGGCTGGTCTTGAACTGGCGCAAGGCTTCGCGGTAGTTGGCATTGGCGACGTACAGCTGCGCCAGCACGGCGATCGACATCGCCTGACGCCGCGCCGCCGCGACTTCTTCACCGGCCTTGGCCACGTCGATGGCCGCCGGGGCGGAGATGACATTGAACAGGTTCCAGGTGACTTTGACGCCATAGTCGGCCCAGCCCTGCTCCACCAGGAACGAGTTGCTGTCATAGTGCCCGCCAGCGGAGAACTCCAGCCCCGGCAACAGGCGCAACATGGCCTTGCGGGTTTCGGCGGCGGTGATGCGGGTCTGGTAATCCTGTTCGCGCAGTTCCGGCCGGCTGGCCAGGGCTTCCTGTTCAAGGCGAGCCAGGTCGACCTTGAGCTCCGGGATGGCATATTCATCCTGGGTCGCCAGGGTCAGCTCGGTGCCCAGGGGCAGGTTGATCAGGGTCGCCAGTTCGGTCTTGGCCAAGGACAACGCCCGGCGCTGCTCTTCCAACTGGCGGGTGGCCTGGATCAGCGAACGCTGGTAACCCAAGGCCTGCACCGGATCACCGATACGCTGCTCGCTCATGCTCTGGCTATTTCCGCGCGCCGCCTCGACCCGAGCCATGAGGCTGTCGATCTGCTTGAGCAAACGCTCGGCGGCCATGGCTCGCCAGTACGCTGAACGGACGTCCTGGACGATCGTGTTGATCACCTTGCGCCGACGCTCTTGCACGATCAGCCGCTGGTCGCCGGCCTGCTTGGCGCTGATGTAGCTGACCCCGAAATCGAGCACGTTCCAGACCATGGTCAGGTCCGCCACTTCACGGTCGCGGTCCTGGGATGTCGACGGTTCCAGGGACTGGGTACCAGTCTCCACGCTCTGGCTGCTGGAGGCGCTGACGTTGTTGCGCCCCACGTAACCGGCATCGAGGGCCATGCGCGGCAGCATGTCGAAGCTGGCCAGGTCCAGCTGACGCTTGGCCAAGGCCTCCTCCATGATTTTCAGGCGGCCTTCGAGGTTGTACTTCACCGCCCGGGCCATGGCCTGGTGCAACGTCAGCGGACCGCTGAGGGGCTCCTGGTCCTTGTACATGTTTTGCAGGTCGGTCTTGGCTCGATGCTCGCTGGTGCTTCGATCGATCGGCTCGCTGGTGACCGCACAACCACTGACCACCAACGCCAGCAAACTCATACTGAATAACTTCTGACTTCTATTCATCCCTGGATTGCCCCTGGCTGCCGTATTTTTTTATGGAATTCTCAAGCCAGCGCTTGGCTGGTGCCGGCCTGTTTCAAAGCCATTGCCAGGCTATCCACCTGACGTTGTTCTGTGTCCTTGAGTTGCTGCAGTTGCTGGCCCAAGGTCGGTGCGCCAAATACCCCGCGCATGCCTTGGGACGCTTCGCCGCCCTTGATCGACTGGTTGTCGAAGGCATCCAGCGATTCGCCTTCCGAACCCGCGTCCTGGTTGAACAAACCGGAAATCGTGCTGCTGCCGAACACACCGCCGTCGCCCCCGCCAAAGCCCAGGAACCCCTGGCCCGAGCCGTCCCCGGCGGCGTCGCTGCTGAACACCTGGGCGATATAGCTGGGTGCCAACTCGCCACGGTTGATGAAAATGCTGCCGATGGGGTCAAGCCCACCGACATCACGCTGCTCGAACAGCGGCGGGAAGCCAAGGGGCGAGCCCAGATTGCCCGTTGGCGGCGTGAAAACGATCGGTTGCAGCGGCACCTCGGACGGCGGGATGACCGTCACCGGGTCCGATGTCAGGAACTCCGGTGGTGGCTTCACATCGTTGGGCACCACGGTATCGATCGCGTAATTGTTGGACACCGCCACGCCTGACCCGGCGTTGCCCGACAAGTCACTGACGTTGCTGCTATCCAGGGCAATGAAATTGCTCGGGTCGGTGAGATTTGCCGCAGGGGTGAAGGTCGCGGTCCAGGTCCTGCCGCCGTCGCTGCTGGTCAGGTTGCTCAAATCGCCGTTGGTGACGCTCAGGTCCGACAGGTCGAAATCCGTCACCGCCTCGGTGAACGTGAAAGTCACCAGGGTCGTCTGGCCCACGCCCAGGTTGGGATTGGCGACGACGATGGTCGCGGTCGGCCGGGTGGCGTCGAGGGCATAGTTGGCGGAGATGGCGATGCCCACGCCAGCGTTGCCGGCGCTGTCTTGCACATTGCTGGCGTCGAGCAGGATCAGGTTGGTGGCATCGTTGATCCCCGCGGTCGGCGTCAGGGTCGCGGTCCAGGTCAGGCCTGCGTCGCTGCTGGCAAGGTTGGACAGCACGCCATTGGCGACACTGAGGTCCGACAGGTCGAAACCGGACACCGCCTCGGTGAAGCTGATGGTCACCGTGGTGGTCTGGCCGATGCCCAGGGTGGTGTCGCCTACCACGATGGTGGCACCCGGACGCACGGTGTCGATCGCATAATTGTTGGAGTCGACGACGCCGACACCGGCGTTGCCGGAAACGTTGGATACGCCAGTGGTGTCCAGGCTGATCAGGTTACTGGTGTCGGTGACGTTGCTTGCCGGGGTAAACGTTGCCGTCCAGGTGACGCCGCCGTCCGTCGAAGACACATTGCTCAATGTCCCGTTGCTGACGGTCAGGTCGCTGTTGTCGAAACCGCTCACCGCTTCGGAGAAGGTAATCGTCACCAGCGAAGTTTCACCCACGCTCAGCGCTGTATCGGCGACGACGACAGTGGCGGTCGGCACGCGAGTCTCGACCACGTAATTGGCCGAATCGCTGGTGCCCGTACCGGTGTTTCCGGCCGCATCGCTCACACCCGTGTTGTCGAGAATGATCAGGTTGGTGGTGTCGCTCACGCCCAGCGTCGGGGTGAACGTGGCGGTCCAGGTCAGGCCGCCGTCGCTGCTGCTCACGGCGCTCAAGGTGCCGTTGGCAACACTCAGGTCATCGTTGCTGAAGCCGGTCACGGCCTCGCTGAAGGTGATGGTCACCTGGGCGGTTTCGCCCGGTCTCAACGATGAATCGCTCAGCACCACGGTGGCGGTTGGACGCTGGGTATCAAGCGCGTAATTGTTGGAGTCGGCCGTACCGACATTGACGTTGCCCGCCAGATCGATGATGCCGCCGCTGTTGAGCGAGATCACGTTACTGCTGTCGTTGACCCCGTTGGTCGGGGTAAAGGTCGCGGTCCAGGTGATACCGCCGTCGCTGCTGCTCAGTCCCGAGATCACGCCGTTGGCAACCGTCAGGTCAGCACTGGTGAACGCGGTCACGGCCTCGCTGAAGGTGATGGTCACCAGCGACGTCTCACCCGCGCCGATGGCCGTGTCGGCCACTACGATGGTCGCCGTTGGACGCACCGTATCCACTACATAGTTGTTGGAATCAGTAGTGCCAACTCCCGCATTGCCCGCAGCGTTGATCAAGCCGGTATTGTCCAGGGTGATCACGTTGCTGGTATCGGAAATGCTCGCGCTCGGCGTGAACGTGGCCGTCCAGGTGACGCCGCCGTCGGTGCTGCTCATGGTGCTGAGCGTACCGTTGCTGACGGTCAGGTCCGCATTGTCGAAGCCGCTGACCGCCGAGTTGAATGTCACAGTGACCAACGACGTCTCGCCGATGCTCAAGGTGGCGTCGGCAATCACGATGGTCGCCGTCGGCACGTTGGTGTCGACCTGGTAGTTGTTGGAGTTGGTGGTGCCGGTACCGGTGTTGCCTGCCGCATCGCTGACGCCGGTGTTGTTCAAGACGATGACGTTGGACGTATCGCTGACTCCGAGGGCTGGAGTGAAGGTGGCCGTCCAGGTGATGCCGCCATCACTGCTGCTGACCGCACTCAGCGTACCGTTGGCGATGCTCAGGTCCGAATTGTCAAAGCCACTGACCGCCTCGGAGAAGGTGATCGTCACCAGCGAGGTTTCGCCGACGCTCAGCGCCGTGTCGGCGACCACGATGGTGGCGGTCGGACGCTGGGTGTCGACGGCATAGTTGTTGGAGTCGGTGGTACCGCTGCCGGTGTTGCCCGCGCCATCCACCACGCCCGTGTTATTGAGCGTGATCAGGTTGGTGGCATCGCTGACGCCCGCACTCGGCGTGAACGTCGCCGTGTAAGTGATGTTGTCGCTGGTGCTCAGGCCACTCAGGCTGCCGTTGGCAACGGTCATGTCGGCCAGGGTGAAGCCGGTCACCGCTTCGCTGAAGGTAATGGTCACCACCGAGGTTTCGCCGGCACCGACAGTCGGATCGGCGACCACCACGGTGGCGGTCGGACGCGCCGTGTCGATGGCGTAGTTGTTGGAATCGGTGGTGCCGCTGCCAGCATTGCCCGCTGCGTCGCTCACGCCGGTGTTATCCAGGGTGATGAGGTTGCTGGTGTCGCTGGTGCTGGCACTTGGCGTGAGCGTGCCGGTCCAGGTAATGCCACCGTCGCCGCTGCTCAGGCCGGTAACCGTGCCGTTGGCGACCGTCAGGTCGGCGGCGGTAAAACCTGTCACTGCTTCGTTGAAAGTGATGGTCACCAGGGAGGTTTCGCCGACGCTCAGGGAGGTGTCGGCTACAACGATGCTAGCGGTGGGCCGCTGCGTGTCGACCGCGTAGTTGTTGGAGCTGGTCGTGCCGCTGCCATTGTTCCCTGCCGCATCGGCCACGCCGGTATTGGCCAGGATGATCAGGTTTGTGGCATCGCTGACGCTGGCGCTCGGGGTAAGCGTTGCGGTCCAGGTAATGCCGCCGTCGCTGCTGCTCAGCCCGCTCAAGGAGCCGTTGGCAACGGTCAGGTCGGCCAGGGTGAAGCCCGTGACGGCTTCGCTGAAAGTGATCGTCACCAGCGAGGTTTCACCGATGTTCAACGCATTATCGGCCACCACGATAGTGGCGGTCGGACGCTGGGTATCGACGGCGTAGTTGTTCGAGTCGGTGGTACCGCTGCCGGCGTTGCCGGCCAGGTCGGCAATGCCGGTGTTATCCAGGGTGATCAGGTTGCTGGTGTCAGTGATGCTGGCGCTCGGGGTGAGCGTCCCGGTCCAGGTGATGCCGCCGTCGCTGCTGCTCAGGCCGGTGACCGTGCCATTGGCGACCGTCAGGTCGGCGGTGGTAAAACCACTCACGGCCTCGCTGAAGGTAATGGTCACCACGGAGGTTTCCCCTGCACGCAGCGCAGTGTCGGCCACCACGATGGTGGCGGTCGGGCGTTGCGTGTCGATGGCGTAGTTGTTGGAGTTGGTCGTGCCTACGCCGGCGTTGCCATTGAGGTCCGCCACGCCCGTGTTATTCAGGACAATGAGATTGGACGTATCGGTGACTGGCGCGTCCGGCGTCAGCGTGGCCGTCCAGGTGATACCACCGTCGCTGGTGCTCAGCCCGCTGAGCGTGCCGTTGGCGACGGTGAGGTCGGCGGCTGTGAAACCGCTGACGGCCTCCGAGAAAGTAATGGTGACTGTCGAGGTCTCGCCAATCCTCAGGGCCGTGTCGCTCACTACGATCGAGGCCGTGGGCGCCACGGTGTCGTTGACGATGTAGTTGTTCGAGTCGGTGGTGCCGACGCCAGCGTTGCCGGCCAGGTCGGCAACGCCAGTGTTGTTCAGGGTGATGATGTTGGTGGTGTCGGCAATGTTGCTGGCTGCCGTCAGCGTACCGGTCCAGGTGATGCCGCCGTCGCCACTGGTCAAGGTGCCGACGCTGCCGTTCTGCACCGTCAGGTCCGCCGCGGTCAAGCCCGTCACGGCTTCGGAGAAGGTGATGGTCACCGTCGACGTGCCGCCGGAGTTCAGGTTGGTATTGGCCACCACGACGGTCGCGGTGGGTGGCGTCTCGTCCGGCACATAGTTGGTGTTGATGGTGCCGCCATCGCCGTAGACGTTGGCCACCGACGCTGGCGAAACGCCCGCGCTGCCGGCACTGGTTCCACCCACACCGCTGCCGCCGACGTTGCCGGCCAGGGCGGCGAAGTTGGCGGCGGTGATCAGGATCGAGCCTTTGTTCCAGATGGCGCCGACACCGACGCCGCCCGCACCACCCGCCTGGTAATAGCTACCCCCGGCACCGCCGCCGCCACCACCACCGCCGGCACCGACGTTGTTGGAGATGACCGAGTTGCCGATGATCCGCAGGGTCGCGCCGGTATCGTTGTAGATACCACCGACCGCACCGCCACCGGCGCCGCCGATGTCGTTATAGCCGTCGCCACCGCCACCACCGCCAATGGACAAGCCGCCGCTGGAGGCCGTGCCACCGGCCGAACCGGTGCTGTAGCCCGGATACGCCGCACCACCCGCGCCCCCCGTGGTGGAGCCGCCACGCCCGCCAATGTTGAAGAAGCCGCCGCCCGCGCCGCCCTGCCCGGCCGTGCCGTTGGAACCTGTTGAGTTGAGCGTGTCGCCGCCCTTGCCACCGGTACCACCCGTGATCGCACCACCGCCACCGCCGCCGCCACCGGCGTACTGCGGTGTCACACCGCCGCCGCCACCGCCGCCCGAAGCAGCGTTCGCGGTCACCGTGACGTTGCGCAGGGTCAAGGTGCCGGCGTTGTAGATACCGCCGCCCTGGGATACCAGTGCGTCGTCGCCACCGTTACCACCGTTGCCCGCCACCATGCCCCGGGTGATCACCAGGCCATCGAGGGTGGCCGTGGTGCCGGACGTCACTTGCATGATCTGGGTGCGGTACTGGCCGTCGAGGGTCACGTCGGCGACGTTGTCGTTATTGAGGTCGCCATCGATGGTGATGTTCTTGTCGACCACCAGCACCTGGGTCAGGGAGACGGTCATGGTGCTATTGAACGTGACGATGTCGCCGTTCTGTGCCGAGCTCAGGGCAGCGCGCAAAGAACCGATACCCGAATTGAGGTTGTTGGTGGCGGTCCAGGTGGCCAGGCCCCACTGGTACTCGCTCATGGCATTGGCCGAGAGCACGTTGGCGCTTTCGATGGTGCCGGTGGCGATTTCCAGGTCCCAGTCGCCGCCCAGGCCGGTGCGGTCGTCGGACGCCGCCACGTCGCGGCCGGTGAGCTGCGCCAACGAGTTGACCAGGCTCAAGCCGCGGTCGCCTTCGGCGGTATAGCAGCCGTAGATCAGGATGTCGCCGCCGGCGTTCATGTCCTGGCCAATCTGCGCCAGGACTTCGCTGCGGGCCTGGACGTTATCCGCCGACAGATAACTGTTGCCCAACCACAAATCACCGGCGTTGCCGTGGGCGATGATCTGTACCGAGCTGACGCCCTGGTGGCTGTCCAGATAATCGGCAATCTGCTGCAGGCCGTCTTTGGTGGCGTCCAGCTGCACCACCTCGGTACCGGGGGCGACGCCTTGCAGCAGGCTGCCAGCGTCCTTGACTCGAGAGTCGACAAACACCACGGATTTGCCCGGCACGGCAGCCTCGGTGGCGTCGGCCTGGCCTTGGGGCGCATGGGTTTCGGCCGGCTGGTCCGCCGTGGGCGTCTTGGCCGCCTCGGCAGTCGGTTGCGCGTCCGATTGCGCCGCATCGGCCACGGTGGCCGCCACCGCGCCGTCGAAGAGCATTCGCGGCTCCAGGGACATGATCATTGGCGATGCCAGGGCTTGCGCGCCCTCGGTTACCCGCGATTTGCGTTTGCTCCACCACATGACGATCACCCGGACTCGAACTTCTTCAACACGCCAATGAAAAAAACCGCGATCAGCTGACCGCGGCGTCGGTTTTCATACGAATGACATTGGCCGCGCTGGCAGCGCCATCGCGCCAGAACGACAACTCGGCATACTTTTCGAACAGATCCGGCGGCAACAAGGTCCGCCGGGCTTGGGGCGCGACCTTGGGCTTGACCTTGTGCAGGCCGGCGACGCCCAACGCCTGGTCAAAGGCTGGCGCGTCGTAGGTCAAATGATTGAAATCATGCTCGAACCAGGGTTCGCCGATGAACTCGTACACCAGCCGCATGACGCGCTCGGGCGCCTGGCTCAACAAGTCGTAGTCGACGATCAACAGCGACTCGGCATTCTCGCCGTAGTAGGCCTCTTTCAGCGCGGTCCAGGCGAAGCCCACCAGGCGATTGCGCTGGGCCAGGGTTTCGCAACGGCTGTAGACGGTATTGCGCTCATCATCGTCGTTGAAAAGCTTGGTATTTTCGAACGGGTTGGCACGGTAAAGCCGTTCCAGGCTGTCAAGGATCCAGGCGACGTTGCGCACGCAAGCGATGGTCTTGGCTTGGGGAAACAGGTCCTGCAGGGCAGGCAGGCGCGCGCACCATTGGCGGTTTGTATCGAAGATGACGGGTTTATCGGCTTTGTCGGCGTAGTAGGAATCGAAGAGGCCACGCAAGAGGCGGCGGCGCAGGTCGGTGTCGATCACCGAGCCGAACTCGCTGCCGGCGCTGCATTGCTGCAGGACGCTGCTGAACAGCGTGCCGACGGGACTGGTCATGCCGGCATGGAAGCGCGGGTTCTGCAACAAAATGGCAGAAAGCAGGGTCGAGCCTGAGCGCGGTAAACCGGAAATAAAGTGAAACTGCGGCAATCCCTTCACCTTGTTTGTAGTCCTTTTGTACCGCCAAGCGTAGCCGAGGAAACAATCTTCGCCTAGTAGTACTTTGATATCAAACTCACCCCAAACCGTAAAAAAGATGGACGGTAGAGACGCTCGGGGAACCTGAATCGTTTAAGCCGTGTCGCGACATTTTTCCACCCGCTTCGCCCGGCAAAATCAAACATCCCGGTCTACGCTCAGCCGTGCGTGACCAGGCCAGGGATCAAGGAGTCAGGCTGATCGCTCTCTTGTCTTTCAAACGCCGGGCATTGCGAGACCTATAAACCTGAAGGACGAGGAATTTATGGAAGTATTCATGGGCACCATCCAATCGTTCGCCTTTAACTTTGCACCCAGGGGTTGGGCGCTGTGCAACGGGCAAACCATCAGCATCGCTCAAAATTCGGCGCTGTTCTCCCTGCTTGGCGTCACCTATGGGGGTGACGGCCAGAACACCTTCGCGCTCCCCAACCTGCAGAGTCGCCTGCCAATGGGCATGGGCACTGGCTTGGGCCTGAGCCCGCGAACCATTGGCGAGGTCGCCGGCACCGAAAACGTCACCGCGACCGTCAACAACCTGCCCAATCACACTCACGAACTCGTCGGGGTCATCGCCTCGACCACGCTCCAACTGGCGAACCCGGCCAGCAACCCGGTGAATACGCCGACGCCCACCAACTCGTTCATCGGCACCTCGGGCACCGGGCCAGGTTCGGCGGCGATTTATTCCGATCAAGCGGGCGCTTCGCCGGTGCCACTGCAAGGCGTGACAACCACGGTCAGCGGAACGGTTTCCCCTACGGGTGGCAACATGCCGATGGCGATCATGAACCCTTTCCTGGCGATCAACTTCAGCATCGCCCTCGAAGGCCTCTTCCCCTCCCGCAATTAATCACCCGCTGGAGGGCGAAAGCCCTCTGGCCTTGGTGGAGTGTCGATATGCTTCAGCGCGTTCATAGCAGCCACTTTCAATTGCTGCTGGGCCAGACCCGAACCCTGACCCTGCCTGACGGCAGCAGCCTGCCGGTGCGATTCGAGCACCTGGAAGAAATACCACGGGCCAAGATGCCGAATGCCGAGCGAATTCCGTTCAACGTGGAGTTCAACAGCCTGGAAAGCACCGCGTTCGTCGACGGCCTCTGCGCTCTGGACGTGCCGGAACTGGGCAAGATCGAAGGGGTGTTCGTGTCGCGGGTACCGCCGATGGGGCGGGATCCGGCGCTGGGATATTTCTACATCGCGTTTAACTGATGGGATTCTGCTGAGTATGTGGGAGTGTCTTTGCTCGCGATGGCACCCGTCCCACCCGCCCCCGTGGCGAGGGAGCTTACTCCCGCTGGCCTGCGAAGCAGGCCTTCTGTACCTTGTTCATCGATTTATCTGAACTTGACCAGCAGAGCTGCAACTATCATTCCGGTGAAGGAAATGACCGTCATCGTCACCTTGATAATCAAAAGACGCTTCAAGGAGGGCGGGAAATTCTCGATATCAGCAGGGCTCACATCACCCATACGGATATATGCCCTTGGCCACACCACCATGCCTGCAATTGAAATGATCAATACGCAGCCTCCAAACCAGCCTCGACCTCGCCATGCGGGGCCCCAAAGATATATGTATCGGCTGTTTTTCAGGGCCTCCATCATTGCATCCAGATGCCGGTGACTTAGGTACAAGCTAAATACAAAACCAATAACCGTTAGCAAGGCTGGACCCACCATAATCCAGAATGCTAGCCAAGACTTCCAGAACTCAGCGGCAATCATGGCAAGGTCTTTTCATACAGTATTTCACCTCCTATTTCCCCCCCTTTACCACCAATTGTTGTACCTACCCACGCACCAGTTCCTATTACTACTGCTACGCAGACAACACCTCCAATTCCCGTTGAAACGCCAAGCGCCAAGCGCCAAACAAATTGGACCGCTTGCTAACTTGCCTATCTCTCCACCTGCCCAACCACCAGCCGCCGACAGGCCGAATTTACCCCCTTCAGTAAAACGCACCCGCTCACAAGCCTCCTCACTTCCCCCATCGCACACAGCCTGAACCGCCAGCACAGAAGACACCCCTCCAATCCCAATACCAACATACCCACCCATCTGCATATATTTCGCAGCGCGACTGGTGCTTTCCACATGCGTGGCGTACCCCGGTATCTGCCCCGGCGCGCCAGCCTTGTTCCAGTGATGAACCAGACTGCGATTCGAAATGCCGAGGGCAGTCTTCAGCTTGGGGTGGTCGCCCAGTGTCGTATGGCCGCGCAGGCGGGTGGAGTTCAGCAAATGAGCATCCAATTGGGCGAGCAGGAGCCTGCGTTCGGTAAAGAATTGCGCTGATTTGAGATGGCCGTGCTGGCGATAGCTGTCCTGATGCAAGCGTTCCATGGCTTGCAAGGTATCGCGCAGGCTGGACAAGTGTTTTTCCATCACCACGGCGCTGACACCTAGCCAAGTCGAGGTCTGACCGGTGAAGCTGGCGATCTCGGCTGCGTGGCGGTGCATGAAATCGGCTTGTTCGGCCGTCAGGTCTTCGAGGGCGGCATTGACTGTTTCCGCTGCCGCCATCACCTGAGCTTCTTCGCGGGTGCATTGCAGATTGTTCGGGTCGCTCAGCACGATCATCGAACCGGCTTTTACAACATCGCGGTGAGGGTTCAACGCTCGGAATTTGCGCATCACCTGCGGGTCGGGCGCGGGGAATAACGTGGCTTCCAAGGCTTCACGGCTCACGCTTTTAGGGACGACGTAGAAGCCCGGTTCCTGAGGTTCCAGGCCGGTGGATGCTCCGAACGGCAGCTGGCTTGAGGGGGTGAAGCTCGAATGCCGCGGTGCAATCGACGCGTCCACGGCGTGTTGAGAAGCCGGTTGAGCGGCGCGACTGGCTTGCGGTGCGACGTCCGATTTTCGGTAGGTAGCCCAGTGCACCGAGGGAATCAACTGCGCTTTGCAAGGAC
>NZ_JQGJ02000010.1 GCF_000802155.2 Pseudomonas frederiksbergensis | reverse complement strand
TTTAGATCTGTGGGAGCAAAGCTTGCTCGCGAGGCGGCCTTAGAGCCGACCTGGCTCTCTTGGTCGTACATCCGTCAGATCTGTGGGAGCAAAGCTTGCTCGCGAGGCGGCCTTAGAGCCGACCTGGCTCTCTTGGTCGTATACCCGTCAGATCTGTGGGAGCAAAACTTGCTCGCGAGGCGGCCTGACAGCCGACCTGGCTCTCCCGGTCGTACACCTATCAGACTGTGGGAGCGGGCTTGCTCGCGAAGGCAGCGGGACATTCAGCATTGATACAAGCAGACCCATCGCCATCGCGAGCAAGCTCGGCTCCTACAGGGGGTGGCGGTGGACGCTGATCTTATAAACGACCAAAAACCTATGTGGGAGCTTGCTCGCGATAGCGTCAGGTCAGACACGTAATCTGTCGCTGACACACCGTCATCGCGAGCAAGCCCGCTCCCACAGGAGGAACGCGGTCCTCATCAAGAGCCAGGTCGGCTTTAAGGCCGCCTCGCGGTGGACGTTGATCTCGGCGCCCCGTTAACCACGATGGCCGAACGCAGGCATTGTGGAGTGGGGCATCCCGGCATGGATGCCGGGATAGCCGCGCTGGGCCATGGATGGCCCTTCGCGGCGGGCCCACGGAGCAATGCCGGAGTGAGGGCACACCGAGCCTAAGCGAGGTGCCGAGTGGTGGGGCAAAGCGTTTTTGGTTACTTTTGGCGCTCTTCCAAAAGTGACCCGCCGTAAGGGCGGAACCCTAAGTAGCCGTGACCTAAATAACGGATATACACACAAGGGCGGCTGCGCCACCCAGCGGGAGCAAGCTCCCTCGCCACGGTTTTGCGTAGGCCTGCTAGACCCGAAACCGCCCCACCAACGTCTGCAAATGAACCCCCAACCGCGCCAACTCCGCGCTGGAAGCCGCAGTCTCTTCACTGGACGACGCCGTCTGCTCCGACACATCACGCACGTTCAGCACACTGCGATTGATCTCCTCGGCCACCGCACTCTGCTGCTCGGCCGCCGCGGCGATCTGCTGGTTCATCGACTGGATCGCTGAGACCGTGCGCGTGATGTTCTCCAGCGAGCCTCCCGCACGGCGGGTCAGTTCAACGCTGCTGTCGGTCAGGCTGCGGCTGTTGTCCATGATCGTCGCAACCTGTTCAGTACCGTTTTGCAGGCCAACGATCAGTTCTTCGATCTCCTCGGTGGACTTCTGGGTGCGTTGGGCCAGGCTGCGGACTTCATCGGCCACCACCGCGAAACCACGTCCGGCTTCACCGGCACGGGCTGCTTCGATGGCGGCGTTGAGGGCCAGCAGGTTGGTTTGCTGGGCCACGGACTTGATCACGTCCAGGACGCTGCCGATCTTGTCGCTTTCACGCTTCAGATCGCCCATGGCGGCGGTAGAGTTGCCCACTTCCAGCGCCAGGCGCTCGATCTGGGCGATGGCTTCGCCGACGACCTTGTCGCCTTCGCGGGCCTGTTGGTCTGCGGCGACGGCGGCCTCGGAAGCTTCCTCGGCGTTGCGTGCCACTTCCTGCACCGTAGCGGTCATTTCGTGCATGGCCGTGGCGACCTGATCGGTTTCCACTTTTTGGCTGTTGACCCCGGCGCTGGTCTGCTCGGTCACGGCTGAGAGTTGTTCGGCGGCACTGGCGATCTGGGTGACACCTTCACCGATACCACCGATCAACTGCCGCAAGCCCACCGTCATGCGTTGCATGGCGCGTTGCAGTTGGCCGAGTTCGTCGCGGCGTTCGGAGGTGAGATTGTGGGTCAGGTCGCCGGCGGCGACGCGTTCTGCCACTTTCAGAGTTTCATCCAGCGGGCCGACGATCTGCCGGGTAATCAGCAGCGCGGCAAAAACGCCAAACAGCAGTGCCAGGGCGGCGGCTGCGATCAGGACGGTCTTGGCCTGGGCCGTGTCGTGGTCGCGCACGGCGGTCTGGGACACGGTGAGTTTCTGGCTGGAATTGATCAATACCTGGCCTTGCTCACTCATGCGCTGCAATGCGGCGCCGTTATCGAGTTGGGAGTCGCGGAACTGGCTGACCGCCGCCCGATAGATGTTCATCGAGTCGCTGGCCTGCTGGAGTTTGTCGGCGTGCTCCTCGGGCAACTGCGCCGGCAAGCGTGCCAGCAGTTTCAAGACATCGGTGATTGCATCGATGGCCGGCTGCTGGGCCTCGCTTTTGCCGCTGTAGGTGTAGCCGCGAACTTGATAGCGTGCCTGCTGGATCGCCCTGCTCAGGGTCACTATGTTGTTGAACTGGGTGATGTCGCCGCCTTGCAGCAGCGCTTTTTCCACTTCGGCGACGCGGGCCACGGTGTTGTCGGCACTGGCGCCCAGCTTGCTGCGGGCATCTTCGCGGCTGACGGTGGCGCTGGTCATCTGGGCGAAGGCGCTTTTGTATTCGGCGACGGCGGCCAGTTGCTGGTCGATCAACGCAACGTCGGCTGGCTGTTCAATCAGCTCGCGAGCGGTCTTGAGCCCTGCTTCGAGTTTGCCGAGCAGGTCGTTGACCTGTTGCGGCCCTTTCTCGCCCCGGGTGGTGTTGTAGTCGATGCTTGCCAGGTTCAAGTCCTTGCTCAGGTCGTTGAGACTGGCAATGAACCCCAGCTTGTCGCCCCGGCTGATGACATTGCCCAGGCCGGACCAACCGGTGAACGCAATCATCAAGGTAAGGAACAGCACCAGGCCGAAGCCTGCACCGAGTTTGCGGTTAACGCTTACATTTCCCAGACCTTGGGCAAGCCACCGGAACATGCTGATACTCCCTTGGAGCGCTGATTTTGGTTTTATAGGGACTGTATCGGCGGCTTTGGTGGGATCTGTAGGAACTGCTGGAGATTTCGTCGCGAGGGGTCAGAACAGCCGTGCAAGCAGCGCCGTAACCGCGGTTTCCACCCGCAGGATCCGCTCGCCAAGCTGCACCGGTTGCAGGCCGGCCTTGGCCAGCAGGTCGATCTCGTAGGGGATCCAGCCGCCTTCGGGGCCGATTGCCAGGGTTACGGGTTCCGTCAGGGCCCGGGGGCAGGGCGGGTGGTTGCCCGGGTGGCCGACCAGCCCGAGGGTGCCGTCCACGATAGCCGGCAGGCGGTCTTCGACGAAGGGTTTGAAGCGTTTTTCGATGACGATTTCCGGCAGCACGCTGTCCCGGGCCTGCTCCAGGCCAAGGATCAACTGCTCTCGAATCGCCTCGGGCTCCAGGAACGGCGTCTGCCAGAAGCTCTTTTCCACGCGATAGCTATTGACCAGCACCACGCGCGGCACGCCCATGGTCGCCACGGTCTGGAACACTCGCCTGAGCATTTTAGGACGCGGCAGGGCGAGCACCAGGGTCAACGGCAGCTTGGCCGGTGGCGGCTGGTCGAGGGTCACTTGCAGTTCGGCCTCGCGAGGATCCAGGCGCAGCACCTGGGCCGAGCCCATCAACCCGCCGATGCGCCCGACCCGCAGGCTGTCGCCGACGGCGCTGCGGTGGACTTCCTGCATATGGGTCAAGCGGCGATCGCTCAGGACGACGCGGTCAGGCCCGATGAAGTCGGCCTCTTCGAGCAGCAGCAGGTTCACGCTTGGGTCGCTGGTGGCTGGTCGTTGTGGTCATCGACCGGCTGGTCCGCGGGCTCTTCTTCCCGGCGCTTGCGCACCAGGCCACCGAACAGGATGCCGACTTCGAACAGCAGCCACATCGGCACGGCCAGCAACGTCTGGGAGAAAATGTCCGGCGGGGTCAGGATCATGCCGACCACGAAGCAACCGATGATCACGTACGGGCGGATCTTCTTCAGATAGGCGACGTCGACCACGCCGATCCACACGAGCAACACCACCGCCACCGGGATTTCGAACGCCACGCCGAAGGCGAAGAACAGCGTCATGACGAAATCCAGATAGCTGGTGATGTCGGTCATCATCTCCACGCCCGCCGGAGTGGCGGCGGCGAAGAATTTGAAGATCAGCGGAAATACCAGGAAATACGCGAAGGCCATGCCGGTGTAGAACAGCATGATGCTCGACACCAGCAGCGGCACGGCGATGCGTTTTTCGTGCTTGTACAGGCCCGGTGCAATGAAGCCCCAGATCTGGTGCAGGATCACCGGGATCGCCAGGAACAGCGAGACCATCATCGTCAGTTTCAGTGGCGTCAGGAACGGCGACGAGACGTCGGTGGCGATCATCGTCGCGCCCACCGGCAGGTACTCGCGCAGCGGCGTGGAGACGAAGGTGTAGATCTGCTGGGTGAACGAGAACAGCCCGGCGAAGATAATGAAAACCGCCGCGACGCAACGCAGCAGACGGGTGCGCAACTCGGTGAGGTGCGATACCAGCGGCATCGGCTGGTCGTTTTCAGGGATATCGCTCATGGGGCTCGCGGCGGCAAAGTGGGATCGTTGGGAGTCGGTGTCGTCGCAGGCGCCGGATCGACCGGTTTCGCCGGTTCGGCCACTGTTGGCGCAGCTTCGACGGCCGGTGCCTGGGGTGCGATCGTCGGCTCGGCCACTGGCTGCACCGGCGTCGGCTCATGCTGGGTCGGCGTGAAGATTTTCCTAGCTTCCTGTTCCAGCGACAGGATGTGTTCGTTGTGCAGCTGCCGACGGATGTCGTCGGCGCCGATTTCACGTTCAACTTCCTGTTTGATCGCATTGAAGCTGCGCTTCAGGCGGCCGATCCACAGGCCGGCGGTACGCGCAGCGCCCGGCAGGCGCTCAGGGCCCAGCACCAGCAGGGCGACGAGGCCGACGAGCAGCAGTTCAGTGAAGCTGATCCCAAACATTAGTCAGTGCTCACGAGTCTTTGCGGGTTGGCTCTTCGACTTTCTGGGCCTGCACGTCGATGGTATTCGGCGCGTTCACAGGCTGTGTGGCCTGCGGATGTACCGGTTGGGCCGGCTGCACGGGTTGAGCCTGGTTGGTCGTCGGTTCGGCCGGTTTCTCATCATCGTTCATGGCCTTGCGGAAGCCCTTGATCGACTCACCGACATCGGTGCCGAGGTTCTTCAGTTTCTTGGTACCGAACACCAGCACCACGACCACCAGAATGACGACCCAGTGTTTCCAGTCAAAGATACCCATGTGGCTATTCCTCTAAGAAGTTGATCAGGCGGACGGGCGCGAGGCTTTCTCAACGTGCCCGGACAGACCGAAGCGACGGTCCAGTTCATCCAGTACGGCCTGCGGATGCTGTCCCAGTTGGGCCAGCATCACCAGGCTGTGAAACCACAGGTCGGCGGTCTCGTAGATCACGTCGCTGCAGTCGCCGCTGATGGCGGCGTCCTTGGCGGCGATGATGGTCTCGACCGACTCTTCGCCGACTTTCTCCAGAATCTTGTTCAAGCCCTTGTGGTACAGGCTGGCGACATAGGAACTGTCGGCCGCGGCGCCCTTGCGCTCTTCCAGCACCTGGGCCAGGCGGGTCAGGGTGTCACTCATGGGTATGTCCTGAATAAATGGCATGCGGGTCCTTGAGCACCGGGTCGACCGTTTTCCAGTCGCCGTTCTCGAAGACACGATAAAAGCAGCTTTGACGGCCGGTGTGGCAGGCAATCTCGCCGACCTGCTCGACCATCAGGATGATGACGTCGCCGTCGCAGTCCAGGCGCATCTCATGCAGGTGCTGCACATGCCCGGACTCTTCACCTTTGCGCCACAGCTTGCCACGGGAACGTGACCAATAGATGGCGCGATTCTCGGCGGCGGTCAGGGCCAACGCTTCGCGGTTCATCCAGGCCATCATCAGCACGCGCCCGGTCTTGTGATCCTGGGCGATGGCCGGCACCAGGCCGTCGGCGTCCCATTTGATCTCGTCCTGCCAGTTTTTCATCTTCGACTCCGACCATGGGCCGCGCGCTTCGAATCGGCGGGCCCAGCGTTGAAACAGTGTGCCAGTGAGAACCGGTGCTGGCTATCGGCGAACGACCAGATACAAACCAACGACCACCATGACACCGGCGGGCCAATGGCCCAGTTGGCTCAACGGCCCACCGGCGGCCAGCACCGCGCCGCCGCCCAGGTGGGCCGCGCCGAGCAGGCGCAGGAACCAGTCGTCCCGACGACGTTTCCACGGCGGGGCAGGGTCGTTGGCGTGGGGTTGGGACATGCGTTCGAGCAGATCGCGGGTCATGTTGGCCAGGTGCGGGATTTGTTCGAACTGGCTCTGGACGTTGCCCAGCAAGGCTTTCGGGCTCATCCGCTCGCGCATCCAGCGTTCGAGGAAGGGCTGGGCGGTGTTCCACAAATCCAGGTCCGGGTACAGCTGGCGGCCGAGGCCTTCGATGTTCAACAAGGTCTTTTGCAGCAGCACCAGCTGCGGCTGGACCTCCATGTTGAAGCGGCGCGCGGTCTGGAACAGGCGCATCAGCACCTGGCCGAAGGAAATATCCTTTAACGGTTTTTCGAAGATCGGTTCGCACACGGTGCGGATCGCTGCTTCGAATTCGTTGAGCTTGGTTTCGGCCGGCACCCAACCCGAATCAATGTGCAGTTGGGCGACGCGACGGTAATCACGCTTGAAGAAAGCGAACAGGTTGCGCGCCAGGTAGTCCTGGTCCTCGGGAGTGAGGCTGCCGACGATGCCGCAATCGATGGCAATGTATTGCGGGCTCCACGGCTGCACCGTGCTGACGAAAATGTTGCCCGGGTGCATGTCGGCGTGGAAGAAACTGTCGCGAAACACCTGGGTGAAAAAGATCTCCACGCCGCGCTCGGCCAGCAGTTTCATGTCGGTACGCTGGTCGGCGAGGGTGGCCAGGTCGGTGACCTGGATGCCATATATGCGCTCCATCACCAGGACTTTCGGCCGGCACCAGTCCCAATAGACTTGTGGCACATAGAGCAGTGGCGAACCTTCGAAGTTGCGGCGCAGCTGGCTGGCGTTGGCTGCCTCGCGCAGCAGGTCGAGTTCATCGAAGATGGTTTTCTCGTAGTCCTGGACCACGTCCACCGGGTGCAGCAGGCGCGCGTCGGCGGACACCCGCTCGGCGGCGCGGGCAAGGATGAACAGCCAGGCCAGGTCTTGGGCGATGATCGGCTTGAGGCCGGGGCGAATCACCTTGACCACCACTTCTTCGCCCGTCTTGAGCTGGGCCGCGTGGACTTGGGCGACTGACGCCGAAGCCAGGGGCTCGACATCGAAACGGCTGAAGACTTCGCTGATCTTCTTGCCCAGTTGCTCTTCGATCAATGCCACCGACACTTTCGAGTCGAAGGGCGGCACGCGGTCTTGCAGCAACATCAATTGATCGGCGATGTCTTCGGGCAACAAGTCGCGACGGGTCGAGAGGATCTGCCCGAACTTGATGAAGATCGGCCCGAGGTCCTGCAAGGCCAGGCGCAGGCGTGCGCCGCGACTCAGGTCCAGGGTTCGCCGGGGAAACCAGCGCCACGGCAACACGAAGCGCAGCGCCAGGAGAAACCAGGGCAGCGGCAAGGCGAACAGCAGGTCATCGAGGCGGTAGCGGATCACGACGCGCTGGATGCGCAACAGACGGCGGACGGCAAGCAGCTTCATGCGTTATCGCTTGGTTTCAAGGGATCGGGAAAGGCGCTCGAAACGCGCCTCGAGACGTTCCAGGTCAAGCTTGACCTGGTCCAGTTCATCAAAACGGGCCTGTGCCTCGCGTTGGCCCACGAGGGTACGCGATTCTTCGGCCAGGTATTCACTCAGATTCTGCCCCAGGCTCGCGAAGCCCTGGCGATACCAGCGGCTGCGGCTGCGCAGGTGACCGCTGAGCAATTGCGTCGCCACCGGACCGATCCAGCGGGACACTTCGTATTCCCAGTCCAGCTCCAGGTCCTGGAGGATCGCCGCCAGTTCCAGCAGCACGCCGCTGTCACCGTCAAGCTCGACGTCCGGTCCGTGCAGCACGGCGGTCTTGTTCTTGCTCAGCGCCAGTTCCAGCAGGCTCGACGCCGGGGCACGCAGCGTGCAATCGGCTTCGGCTTCCCAGTGTGCGGCGAGCAACAGGCCTTCATCGCTGGGCAGGATGAAGAGCTGCAACGCGGGGCTGCGGCAGTCGACGGCGATCACCTTGCCACTCAAGTGCGCCAGGCGCATCGGCGCCGTACTGTCCAGGCGCAAGACCCGGTTGATACCGAGTTCGACGCTGGCGAGCAGGCCGGTGAGCAGCATCAGGGCTTGATACCGCGGTGCAGGGCGACGATGCCTGACGTCATGTTGTGGTAGGTCACCCGGTCGAAACCGGCCTCGACCATCATCGACTTCAGTGTCTCCTGGTCCGGATGCATGCGGATCGATTCGGCCAGGTAGCGATAACTTTCCGCATCGTTGGTGATCAGCTTGCCCATCAGCGGCATGAACGCGAACGAATAGGCGTCATAGGCCTTGGACATCAGCGCGTTGGTCGGCTTGGAGAATTCCAGCACGAGCAGCCGGCCACCGGGCTTGAGTACGCGCAGCATCGAGCGCAGGGCGTCTTCCTTGTGGGTGACGTTGCGCAGGCCGAAGGCGATGGTCACGCAGTCGAAGTGGTTATCGGGGAACGGAAGCTTTTCGGCATCGGCCTGGACGAACTCGACGTTGCCCGCCACGCCCAGGTCCAAGAGGCGGTCACGGCCGACCTTGAGCATCGATTCGTTGATGTCGGCGAGCACCACGTGGCCGGTCGGGCCGACAATGTGGGAGAACTTCTTGGTCAGGTCGCCCGTGCCGCCAGCAATGTCCAGTACACGATTGCCGCTACGCACGCCTGACAGCTCGATCGCGAAACGCTTCCAGAGGCGATGCATGCCGCCCGATAGCAAGTCGTTCATCAAGTCGTACTTGGCGGCCACCGAGTGGAAAACCTCAGCGACTTTTTCCGCCTTCTGGCTTTCCGGCACGTTCTTGAAGCCGAAGTGAGTGGTGGGTTCGGCATCGCTGCCTTTGCGCTGATCAGTCATATCGCTGTCACCAAAAAAGAATGCGGGACATTCTAATCCCGGTGGAGGGCTTTGTCTTGGCAAGGCTGCAGGTAAGATGAGCGATCGCCCGGACGTTTTGACGCAGGCAGGGTCCGAACGTTCAGGCAAGTCTCGATCTAGCAGGAGTTATCAGATGGCCCGTATTACTGTTGAACGTGCCCATGGCTTGGGCAAGGAAGCAGCCCGCGAAAAGGCTGACAAGTTGGCCGCAAAGTTGTCCAGCAGTTATGGCCTGGAGCCTACCTGGGAAGGCGACACGCTCAAGCTCAAGCGCTCCGGGGTCAAGGGCGAGGTGCACGTGGGCGAGGATTCGATTCGCGTCGACGTGGAACTGGGCATGTTGATGTCGGCCATGAGCGGCACGATCAAGACTGAAATCGAGAAGGCGCTGGATAAGGCGTTGGCTTGATTGATTGAAAGTGTGCAGCACTCAAGTTGAGCAACAATTCCCTGTGTGCGAGATCATCTCCCTCGGGTTTTGTGTCAGTTGTTAGGGTGCCCTTTCTAATTATTCTCACTACTTTGTGCCTGAGCCCGCCCGTGTGCGGGCAGTTCCTCAAACCTTTTTTCGAGTGAGGTGCACCATGGCCAAAGTTATCCTGAAGAAAAAAACCGACGTTGAATCTTCCACGCTGAGCGACGTGAAAACGTACGCGCGCAAGATCTGGCTGGCGGGCCTGGGCGCCTACACCAAGGTTGGCCAGGAGGGCAGCGAGTACTTCCAGGAACTCGTAAAGGCCGGCGAAGTTATTGAAACAAAAGGCAAAAAGAAGATCGCCGGAAAACTTGAAGCGGCCAATAGCGAACTGATCGAAGCCAAGACCGACGTCAATACCTTCAAGGCCAGGGTCGAAGTTCAACTCGATAAAGTCGAGAAGGTATTCGACGCGCGTGTTGCAAGCGCCTTGAATCGTATCGGCATTCCGTCTAAACATGACGTTGAGACACTCTCTGCTAAGCTCGATGAGCTGACGGCATTGCTCGAACGTGTCGCGCGTAAACATTAAGGAGAACGGGATGGCTGGCAAAAAAATCACCGAAAAAGAAGGCAGCTCGTGGGCCGGGAAGATTGAAAAGTACTCCCGCAAAATCTGGCTGGCTGGTTTAGGCGTGTACTCGAAGATCGACACTGACGGCAGCAAACTCTTCGAGTCCCTGGTTAAGGACGGCGAGAAAGCCGAGAAGCTCACCAAGACGGCGGTCGGCAAACAAGTCGAAGCAGCCAAGGACTCCGCCGAGTCCGCCAAGTCGCGCATGGGCGGTGTGAAAGATCGCGCACTGGGCAAATGGGACGAGCTGGAAGGGGCTTTCGACAAGCGCCTCAACAGTGCGATTTCCCGTCTGGGCGTGCCTAGTCGCAATGAAGTCAAGGAACTGCACAACAAGGTCGACACCCTGACCAAGCAGATCGAGAAACTCACCGGGGCCAAGGTTACGCCGGTCGCGACCAAAGCAGCCACAACCAAGGCAGCCACAACCAAGACGGCGGCGGCCAAGCCTGCGCCGAAGACGGCAGCCAAGCCACTGGTCAAGGCTGCGGCCAAACCAGCGGCAAAAGCAGTGGCCAAGCCTGCCGCCAAAACCGCAGCGGCGAAACCCGCTGCGAAGGCAGCCGCCAAACCGGTAGCGGCAAAAGCAGCAGCCAAACCTGCCGCTAAACCTGCGGCCAAAACCGCGGCAGCCAAACCGGCCACCGCGAAACCCGCAGCCAAGCCAGCGGCAAAACCTGCTGCAAAAGCCGCAGCAAAACCCGCTGCGGCGAAGAAGCCTGCCGTGAAAAAACCGGCCGCACCCAAAGCAGCCGCACCGAAGGCGCCAGCCGCAGTCGCCAAGCCGGCAACCTCGGCGAGCACGACTAATTCCGCCGCGGCTCCGGCTCCGGTTGCCACCCCAGCAACCGCGCCGATTCCATCGACGCCTCCTACTCAGTCCTGATCTCCAGCGCTGACAGAAACGCCCGGCCTGCATAGGTCGGGCGATTTTATTTGTGCGATAGATTCCGAGCGGTGGGAGCACTGCCGTTCGTTAGTCGTGCTCTTCCAGATACCGCAACGCCATTCGCTCGGTCGCAACCTTGATCGCCGGTGGCAGGTGTGGCGCCACCAGCATCATGATCTGATAGACCACCAGGCGAACTTCGCCTTCGCGATCCAGGATTCGCTGGTAGTCCAGCGAGAACAATAGGGTCATGGTGATCTGTTCCACCAACTGCCCCAGCGCCTGGGTGTCGCTGACCAGCAGCCCCTGGGCCTTGAGTTGCGCCAGCAACGAGGCCAGGGTGCGTTTCAGCGCGTTGAGCAATTGGCGAATACCCTTGGCCAGCTTCGGCAGGCGCCCGGCCAGGTTCGACAGGTCCTGGAAGAGGAATCGGTACTGGGCCAGGCGTTCGACGATCAGGTGCAGGAACAGCCAGTAGTCCTCCGGCGCCAGCTGCGCATCGGCGGGTGGGTCCAGCAGTGGCGCCAGCTCGGCCTGGAATCGCTCGAACAATCCGAGTATCAACGGTTCCTTGCCATGGAAGTGGTAGTAGAGGTTGCCGGGGCTGATGCCCATTTCGTTGGCAACTTCCATGGTGGAAACGTTCGGCTCGCCCTTTTCGTTGAACAACTGCAGGGCACATTCAAGGATACGGTCGCGGGTCTTCATCCGGTCTTCTTAATGGTGGAGTCGTGCCACGGCCCACATACGACCGTGGTGAGGCGTTCAGCGCACTCGAACATAGTTCCCAGGCGCGGCTTCCAGGGGCGGGTATTTGCTGTTGCCCAGCGCCATGACCGTTTCGCGCTGGGCACCGGAGCGTTCCTGGATCCAGCCCAGCCATTGGGTCCACCAGCTGCCCTCGACGTGCTTGGCGTCGTAGTACCAGGCCCTGGGGTCGCTGCTCAGTTTCGGGTTCTCGATGTAGTTGGCCTTGGGGTTGCCGGGGGGATTGAGAATGCTCTGGACATGGCCGCTGTTGGACAAGACGAAGCGTCGATCACCGCCCAGCAGCAAGGTCGATCGATAGACCGCGTCCCAGGGCGTGATGTGGTCGTTGATGCCGGCCACGCTGAAGCTGTCCACCGTGACTTTTTGCAAGTCGATTGGCGTGCCGCACACTTCCAGCGCGCCTGGGCGGGTCAGCGGGTTGTGCTTGAAAAAGTCCAGCAGGTCGCCGTGGTAGGCGGCCGGAAGCCGGGTGCAGTCGTTATTCCAGTAGAGGATGTCGAACGCCGGTGGCTCCTTGCCCAGCAGGTAGTTGTTGACGAAGTAGGTCCAGATCAGGTCGTTGGGACGCATCCAGGCGAATACGCGCGCCATGTCGCGGCCGTCGAGGATGCCTCTCTGGTAGGAGCGCCGCTTGGCAGCCTCGAGGGTCTGTTCGTCGATCAGTAGCGTGGCCGGGCTTTCGATCTCGCTGTCCAGCAGGCTCACCAGATACGTTGCGCTGGCGACGCGGCGCAGTTGGCGCTTGGCCTGCAGGTGGCCTTGCAGGGCGGCGATGGTCATGCCGCCGGCGCAGGCGCCCATCAGGTTGACTTCGCGCGCGCCAGTGATTGCCCGGCACACGTTCATGGCTTCTTCCGTTGCCTCGACATAGCTGGACAGGCCCCATTCACGATGGCGAACGTCGGGGTTGCGCCAACTGATGATGAAGACCTGCAAGCCGTTCTTCAGGGCATATTGGACGAAGCTGTTGGAAGGGCTGAGGTCGAAGATGTAGAACTTGTTGATCTGCGGCGGCACGATCAGCAACGGCGTGGCGTACTGTTTTTCGCTCATTGGCTTGTACTGGATCAGTTCCAGCATCTCGTTGCGAAACACCACCGCACCGGGCGTGGTTGCCAGTGTCTTGCCGACTTCGAAGGCCTGGGGCGTGACTTGTCGCGGCAGTCCGTCGTTGTGCAGCAGGTCGTCCACCAAGTGGCTGATGCCTCGGATCAGGCTGGTGCCGCCGGAGTTGAACAGTTCCTTGATCGCCAACGGGTTGAGCAAGGTGTTCGAGGGCGACACCGCGTCGTTGAGCAAGGAAAAAGTGAAATGGGCGCGGGCGCGATCATCCGGGGTCATGTCGCTTTCATCGATCCAGCTCTTGACCTGTTTTTGCCAGCTCAGGTAGGCCTGCAAGCTACGGCGATAGAACGGGTTGAGCTGCCACGTGGGGTCGGCGAAGCGCTTGTCGTTGGGGTTGGTGGGGTGCAGCGTTTCCCCCAGCAGCACACGCCCCAATTGACTGCCCAGGCGCAACGCATGCCGGGCGCTGTGCACCGGGTTGCGCAAGCCATGGGCGGCGACATTGCGCAAAGTCGATAGCAGGTCCCTGCCACGCAGACCGGTGACGGCGCTTTGTGCATTGATGAAACTGGCAGGGGCGGGCATGGAATCCTTCGCCGGTTTGTCGCGCATGAGTCAACTCCTTCGTCATCAGGCTAAAAACAAACACACCGAACCAGACAACATAGTCGCTGTTTCGGGTAGTTGCGTGATCCGGCGTCCTGCCAGGCGCAATTGGCGGTGTCAGCCGCCACCCAGCGGCGCGGGATGCGGGTGCATGACCGCGCGCTGACGTTCTTCCTCCAGGAATTTCATGATGATCGGTGCCACGGCCTCGGCCCGGGTGATCAGGAACAGATGACCGTCATCGATGATGTGCAACTGCGAGTTGGGGATGCGCCAGGCCAGCATACGCATGTTGATCAAGGGAATGAGCGGGTCGTCGTCGCCGGCCAGGATCAGGGTCGGCTGGTGGATCTTGTGCAGCCAATGGATGCTGGTCCAGCCAAGTCCCGCGAAGAGTTGCCAGTAATAACCGAGCTTGCCAGCCGAACGCACCTTGGCCGCGTGACGGGCTGCCAGGCTAGGGTCGCGGCGGAAGGAGCCGCCATAGATCAGCGGCGCGATGCGCATCACATGGGATGGCTGCACGTAGCGCCGGGGGCTGGCCATCATCCACAACACCTTCGGCTTGCCAGGGACCATCACCGCGCCGGCGGCCGTCGCGGCGAGCACCAGCTTCTTGCAGCGCTCGGGATAGTCATGGGCGAACTGCTGCGCCAGGGCGCCGCCCCAGGACACGCCGATCACGTTGACCTGCCCATAGTCCAGGTAATCGAGCATCCGCGCGGTGAGCTTGGCCAAGCCAGGAAAGCGATACGGTCGGCTCGGTGTCGACGAACCGCCGACGCCGGGCACATCGAAGGCGATCACTTCCAGGTCCGGGTCCAGGGCCTCGATGAACGGGAAGACCAACTCCAGGTTGGCGCCGATGCCATTGAAGATCAGCAGCGGCGTCAAATGGGGCTTGCCGGGGCGTACCGCGGTGCGCAAGGTCTGGCCATCCAGGTCGACGGTACGGAAGATGTACGGTTGCGGCATGCTTCAAGCCCTGTGGGTTGGGTCGCTGTCTTTCATTTTTCCCCGATCCTCGTGGGACCAAGCTCGCTGCCACATTGGATCCGCTGTGAACATGAGTTTGATGTTCGCCAACGCTGTGGGCCTTGCACTCAGTGTCGGCTGGCGGGATGTATTCGTGAGCAAGCTCACCCCCGCAGCAGACGAGTTGCATCCGTTACCGCTCATGCACATAAGTGCCCGGCGCCGCTTCACCGGCCACGTAGGTCTTGTTGCCCAGCACCGTCGGCGCCTTTTTCAGCTTGCCCGAGCGCTCGGCCTGCCAGGCCTGCCAGTGCAGCCACCAGGAGTCGGTGTGCTTGGTGGAGTTCTCCATCCAGTCTTCGGCCTTGGCCGGCATGTCCTCGCTGGTCATGTAGCGCGACTTGGGGTTGCCCGGCGGGTTGAGGATGCTCTGGATGTGGCCGCTGCTCGACAACACGAAATCAACCTTGCCGCCGAACAACTGCGCCGACTTGTAGCAAGACTTCCACGGCGTGATGTGGTCGTTGGTGCCGGCCAGGGAAAAGATGTCCGCAGTGACCTGCTTGAGGTCGATCGGCGTGCCGCACACTTCCAGTGCATTGGGGCGTGTCAGCGGGTTGTTCTTGAACATCTCGATGAGGTCGCCATGGAACGCCGCCGGCAGCCGCGTGGTGTCGTTGTTCCAGAACAGGATGTCGAACACCGGTGGCTCGTTGCCCAGCAGGTAATTGTTGACCCAGTAATTCCAGATCAGGTCATTGGGGCGCATCCAGGCGAAGACCTTGGCCATGTCGCGGCCTTCCAGCACGCCGGCCTGGTAGGAATGGCGCTTGGCCGCTTCCAGGGTCTGCTCGTCGACGAACAGGGCCACGTCGGTGTCCAGGGTGGTGTCCAGCACGCTCACCAGCAAGGTCAGTGCATTGACCTTCTTTTCCCCCAGCGCAGCGTAATGGCCGAGCAACGCGGTGCAGGTGATGCCGCCCGAGCAGGCACCCAGCATGTTGACGTCCTTGCTGCCGGTAATGGCCGTGACCACGTCCACCGCTTCCTTGAGCGCTTCGATGTAAGTCGACAGGCCCCACTC
This sequence comes from Pseudomonas frederiksbergensis, assembly GCF_000802155.2. Lineage (GTDB taxonomy): Bacteria > Pseudomonadota > Gammaproteobacteria > Pseudomonadales > Pseudomonadaceae > Aquipseudomonas > Aquipseudomonas frederiksbergensis_A. The sequence goes on along the minus strand of NZ_JQGJ02000010.1, from coordinate 217,349 downwards.
GCGCTGCGCCTTGGTGGGGTTGCGCCAACTGACGATGAACGTTTGCACGTTGCTGCGCAGGCAGAAGCGCGCCAGGCTCTTGTCCGGGCTCAGGTCAAACACATAGAACTTATTGATTTGCGGCGGCACCACCAGCAGCGGTCGCTCATGGACCTGCTCGGTGATGGGGCGATACTGGATCAATTCCAGCACGTCATTGCGAAAGACCACGGCGCCTTCCGTCACGCCCAGGCTCTTGCCGACTTCGAACGCACCCATGTCTACCTGGCTCGGCATCCCGCCGTTGTTCACCAAGTCTTTTGCCAGGTGCGACAAACCGTCGAGCAGGCTCTTGCCGCCGGTTTCGAAGAAACGTTTGACCGCTGCCGGGTTGGCCGCCGAATTCGTCGGGGCCATGGCCTCGGTCATCAAGTTGATGACGAAGTGCCCGCGACTGATGTCCTGGGGCGAAAGGCTGCTGTCATCGATCCATTCGTGCAGCTCCTTGCGCCACGCCAGGTAGGTTTGCAGGTAACGTTTGTAGAGTGGGTTCTGGCTCCAGGCCGGGTCGGCGAAGCGACGATCATCGCTGGCGGGCTGCAACTCGGACTTGCCGAACAAAACTTTCCTCAGCTCAGCGCCGAAGTGGGCCACGTGCTTGACGCTGTGCAGCGGTTGTCTGATGGTCTGGGTCAGCACCATCCGGGCAGAGGCCAGCAGGTCTTTCCTGCGCAAGCCGACGACGGGATTCAAGCCAAGGGTGTTTTCCGAGGCTTGGTACTTCAACTCATCGTTGTTCTTGTTGCTCATCTACGACGCTCCATTGTCCTTCAGACGAGTACCGGGATCGTGCCGTGAAGCCGCAAGGCCAATACCAGGTACGCTGCTCGGGGTGACCATAAATTCCGCATCGAGGGCAATGAGGAAACGTGTGCCAGGAACTCGCCGGTTCCTTTGCAGGGAACTTGCCAGCTCCATTGGTTACCCGAGTTTAATTTTTTTCGCAAGCAGGCCAGTCATTGACGTTGCTGCGCGGGCATTCAAGCAGATGAGTCTAGAAAATTCGCCCTAAAGCGCCAGCCCTTGAGCTAGAGCATCAGCTTGACGACGGACTCGTTCGGGTCGCGGGTTTTTCCGGCGGCCTTGAGTTCGGCGAGATAATCGTTCCACAGGTCTTCCTGGCGTACCGCCAACTGGTACAGGTAGTCCCAGGTGAACAGTCCGCTGTCATGGCCGTCGTCGAAGGTCAGTTTCAGTGCGTACTGGCCGGCGGGTTCAACCTTGGTCAGGCCGACGCCGAGCTTGCCGTATTGCAGGATGGGTTTGCCGTGGCCCTGGACCTCGGCGGAGGGCGAGTGCACCCGCAGGAATTCCGCGGGCAGGTGGTATTCCTCGTCTGGCGCGTATTTGAGCGTCAGGGTCTTGGAGGCTTTGTGCAGGTTGATGGCGGTGGGGAGTTTGATCATGGGGGTCGTCAGTCTCGTGAAGCCCGTGGCGCGGGGATGAATCCCCTCGCCACGGGAGCTCGCTCACACGTCGTGTGGCTTACAGAATATACCGCGACAGGTCTTCGTTCTGCGCCAACTCGCCCAGGTGACTGTTGACGTACTCGGCATCGATGCGGATCGGCGCTTCGTTATGGGCGCTCGCCAGGTCGCCGGCGCTGAACGAGACTTCCTCAAGCAAACGCTCAAGCAGCGTGTGCAGGCGGCGGGCACCGATGTTCTCGGTCTTCTCGTTGACCTGCCAGGCAATCTGCGCCAGGCGCTTGATGCCTTCGGGCGCGAACTCGATGTTCAAGCCTTCGGTCTTGAGCAGCGCGCAATACTGCTCGGTCAGCGACGCGTGGGGCTCGCTCAGGATGCGTTCGAAATCCTCTGGCGACAACGCCTTGAGTTCGACACGGATCGGCAAGCGGCCCTGCAGCTCCGGCACCAGGTCGCTCGGCTTGCTCAGGTGGAATGCGCCGGAAGCGATGAACAGGATGTGGTCGGTCTTGACCATGCCCAGCTTGGTATTGACGGTGCAGCCTTCGATCAGCGGCAGCAGGTCACGTTGCACGCCTTCGCGGGACACATCGGCGCCGCCGACATTGCCGCGCTTGGCGACCTTGTCGATCTCGTCGATGAACACGATGCCGTGCTGCTCGACCGCTTCCAGGGCCTTGGCCTTCAACTCTTCTTCGTTGACCAGGCGACTCGCCTCTTCATCGCGTACCAGTTTCAGCGCTTCCTTGACCTTGAGCTTGCGGCTTTTCTTCTTGCCCTTGCCCATGTTGGCGAACAGGCTCTGCAACTGGTTGGTCATTTCTTCCATGCCCGGCGGCGCGGAGATGTCGACGCCGGCCATCTCGGCCACTTCGATCTCGATCTCCTTGTCGTCCAGCTGGCCTTCGCGCAGGCGCTTGCGGAACAGTTGGCGGGTGTTGGAATCCTGGGTCGCGGCGGAGTCGGCGTTGAAGCCCATGCGCGCTGGCGGCAAAAGCGCGTCGAGGATGCGTTCTTCGGCGGCGTCTTCGGCGCGATGGCGGACCTTGGTGATTTCCTGTTCGCGCAGCAGCTTGATCGCGGCGTCGGCCAGGTCACGGATGATCGACTCGACGTCGCGGCCGACATAACCGACTTCGGTGAACTTGGTGGCTTCGACCTTGATGAACGGCGCGTTGGCGAGCTTGGCCAGGCGGCGGGCGATTTCGGTCTTGCCGACACCGGTCGGGCCGATCATCAGGATGTTCTTGGGGGTCACTTCGACGCGCAGCTCTTCGGGCAACTGCATCCGGCGCCAGCGGTTACGCAGGGCGATGGCGACGGCGCGCTTGGCATCGTCCTGGCCGATGATATGGCGGTTGAGTTCGTGGACGATTTCGCGGGGAGTCATGGACATAATAATTGGCGGTCCTCAAGCGGGAGTCTGGGCCTGGAAGGGCTTACTCGGCGAGGTCCTGCTCCTCAATGGTCTGGGTGTGGTTGGTAAATACGCAGATATCGCCGGCAATGCCCAGGGCTGTCTCGACGATTTCGCGGGCCGACAGATCGGTCTTCTTCAGCAGTGCGCTGGCGGCGGCCTGGGCGTAGGCGCCACCGGAACCCATGGCGATCAGGCCATCCTCGGGCTCGACGACGTCGCCGTTGCCGGTGATGATCAGGGAGGCGTCCTTGTTGGCGACTGCGAGCATGGCTTCGAGGCGGCTCAGTGAGCGGTCGGTACGCCATTCCTTCGCCAGCTCGACGGCGGCGCGAACCAGGTGGCCCTGGTGTTTTTCAAGTTGGCCTTCGAAACGCTCGAACAGGGTGAAGGCGTCGGCGGTGGCCCCGGCGAAACCGGCAATGACCTGGCCGTGGTACAGGCGGCGGACTTTCTTCGCGTTGCCTTTCATCACGGTGTTGCCCAGTGAAACCTGGCCGTCGCCGCCCATGACGACTTTGCCGTGACGGCGGACTGAAACGATGGTGGTCAAGGGAAGAGTCTCCACGCAGCGGGGCGAAAATGCCCGGATGGAACTCATATGGGGGTGGCGTGGGTTTTTTCAACCACGGGGTGGGGCAGGGGACGAGTGGCTTGGCTGATCGCGTCCCTGTGGCGAGGGGATTTATCCCCGCTGGGCTGCGCAGCAGCCCCTAAAGGCTTGATGCGATAGACCTGCCATACCGCGTCGCAGATCTTAGGGGCGCTGCGCGCCCCAGCGGGGATAAATCCCCTCGCCACAAGGGTTAAGGGCGTCTGGCTTCAGCGGCTCTGACGTTGTTGTAACAACAGGTTGCTGAAGCCGCTGCCCGCCAATAGTTTCTGGGCCTTGGTCAGTTCCTCGCGGTTGCTGAACGGCCCGACCAATACTCGGTACCAGGTTTCTTCCTTCACCGTCCCGGACTCCACCGACACCGACTGGCCCAGCAGAATGATCTGCGCCCGCACCTTGTCGGCATCGGCTTCCTTGCGGAACGAGCCGGCCTGCAAGAAAAACTTCGTCACTGGCGCAGCCTTCTGTACGGGCGGCGCGGGTGGCGGCGTGATGCCGGCCAATGCCGCCTGGGCGCGGGCGGTGTCGATCTTCGCTGCTTCGGCCGGGGTCACCGGCGTGGTCGGCACCTGGGGTACTTGCGGCGTCGGCAGGGTTTTCTCCGGCACGGCCTCGGGCGGCACGATGACTTCCGATTCCGGCAACAGGGTATAGAAGTCGTATTTCGGTTTCACCGGTTGCGTCGGGCTCGGCGGAGTCTTGTTGGCCTCGGCGATCCGGGTGGCCTTTTGCTGCTCCTGGCGCACGCGCTTGACGTCGTCGCCCTGGCCCGGCTCCAGCTTCATCAGAAATACAATGAAAGCGCCGACGGTCAGGCCGATCGCCATCCACAACCAGCCCGGAATCGGCTGTTTGGCCGGGGGCTGGTAACGACTGGCACCGCGTTTGGGGGCTGGTTTCTTCTTGGCGGCCAACTTACATGCGCTCCAGCGTTTCCAGGCCCAGCAATTCCAGGCCTTGCTTGAGCGTACGCCCGGTCAGTGCGGCGAGGCGCAGGCGGCTTTGCATCTGTGCCGGTGTCTCGGCGCTGAGGATTGGGCAGTTTTCGTAGAAACTGGAGAACAGGCCGGCAACGTCGTACAGGTATACGCACAAGGTATGCGGCGTGCCTTTTTCGGCGACGTTGTTCAGTACTTCACCGAACTGGGCCAGCCTGGCCGCCAGCTCCTGCTCATGGGCGGCCTCGAGGACGATCTGGCCATCCACTTCGTCGAAGCGCTTGCCAAGCTTGCGGAACACGCCCGCCACGCGGGTGTAGGCGTACAGCAGGTACGGCGCGGTGTTGCCTTCGAAATTGAGCATCAGGTCGAAGTTGAAGCTGTAGTCGCTGGTGCGGTGCTTGGACAGGTCGGCGTATTTCACCGCGTCGATGCCCACGACCTTGGCAATGTTGCGCAGTTCGTCTTCGGCCAGGTCCGGGTTCTTGCCCTTGACCAGGGTGTAGGCGCGGTCCTGGGCTTCGGTCAGCAGGTCGATCAACTTTACGGTGCCACCGTCGCGGGTCTTGAATGGGCGACCGTCGGCGCCGTTCATGGTGCCGAAGCCCATGTGCTCCATTTCCATCGGATGGGTCACGAAACCGGCCAGTCGAGCGACTTCAAACACCTGCTGGAAATGCAGTGCCTGGCGCTGGTCGACGAAATACAGGACGCGATCAGCCTTGAGCACGCGGTTGCGGTAGCGCACGGCCGCCAGGTCGGTGGTGGCGTAGAGATAGCCGCCATCGGCCTTGACGATGATCACCGGCAGCGGCTCGCCATCGGCGGTCTTGAACTGGTCGAGGAACACGCACTGGGCGCCGTTGCTTTCCACCAGCATGCCCTTGGCGCGGAGATCGTTGACCACGTTGACCAGGTCATCGTTGTAGGCGCTTTCGCCCATCACGTCGGCCATGGTCAGCTTGACGTTCAGCAGCTCGTAGATTTTCTGGCAGTGGGACAGCGAGATGTCCTTGAACTTGGTCCACAACGCCAGGCACTCGGCGTCGCCGGCCTGCAACTTGACCACCAGGCCACGGGCGCGGTCGGCGAATTCGGGTGACTCGTCAAAGCGTTGCTTGGCGGCGCGGTAGAAATTTTCCAGGTCCGACAGCTCGTCGCTGGTGATGGGGTTTTCCTGCAGGTAGGCCATCAACATGCCGAACTGGGTGCCCCAGTCGCCCACGTGGTTCTGGCGGATCACGGTGTCGCCGAGAAACTCCAGCACGCGCGCCACGCCATCGCCAATGATGGTCGAACGCAGGTGGCCGACGTGCATTTCCTTGGCGAGGTTAGGGGCCGAGAGGTCGACTACGGTGCGCTGCAGCGGGCCGGCCTTGCGCACGCCGAGGCGTTCGTCGGTCAGGGCGGCGTCGAGGCGCGAGGCCAGGGCCTGGGTGTTCTGGAAGAAATTGATGAAGCCGGGGCCGGCAATCTCGGCCTTGGTGACGTTTTCGTCGGACGGCAGCGCGGCGATGATTTTTTCTGCCAGGTCGCGAGGTTTCATGCCGGCCGGCTTGGCGAGCATCATCGCGATGTTGCTGGCGAAGTCGCCGTGGGTCTTGTCACGGGTGTTCTCGACCTGAATCGCCGGCGACACGCCTTCTGGCAGCACACCTTCAGTGACGAGTTGGGTGATGGCTTGCTGGATAAGCTGGCGAATGGTGTCTTTCATGGTCTTCTCTTTCAACCGCAGGCGCGGCGGCGCTTCGATGCGCTGGTGGAAAAACTGGGCATTATCCGTGGCGCGGGCGAGCTTGCCAACTGTAGCGGGTCGGTTGGGGATGTGTGGTGATTATTCGGGCGCCTGGGTCAGTACAAATCCACCGGGTCCACATCCAGCGACCAGCGCACCGCGCGCGCGCTGGGCATCTGTTCCAGCAACAGCAGCCAGGCGCTCAGCAACCGATGCAGTGGTGCCCGGGCATTGGCCTGCAATAGAAGCTGGGCGCGATAGCGTCCGGCGCGCCGCTCCATCGGCGCCGGGACCGGGCCCAGGAGTTCGATGCCGGTGAGATTCTGTTCTGCCAACAGGCGTTCCGCCTCGCTGCACGCTTCGTCCAGGAAACCTTCGGCCTGGCCCGGCTTGTGAGCCTCGGCCCGCAACAGTGCCAGATGGGCGAAAGGTGGCAGGCCGGCGCCACGGCGTTCGCTCAAGGCCTGTTCGGCAAACGCGAAATAGCCCTGTTCGGTCAACTGTATCAGCAGCGGATGATCCGCCAGGTGGGTCTGGATGATCACTTTGCCCGGCTCTTCGGCGCGCCCCGCGCGGCCTGCGACCTGGACGATCAGCTGTGCCATGCGCTCGCTGGCCCGGAAATCACCGGAAAACAGCCCGCCGTCGGCATCCAGGATCGACACCAGCGTCACCCGGGGGAAGTGATGGCCCTTGGCGAGCATCTGCGTGCCCACCAGGATGCATGGCTGGCCTTTCTGGATGGTGGCGAACAGATTGTTCATCGCATCCTTTCGCGAGGTGCTGTCGCGATCCACCCTGAGCACGGGATAGTCGGGAAACAAAATTCCCAGCCGTTCTTCGGCGCGCTCGGTGCCGGCGCCCACGGGACGCAGGTCGACTTTCCCGCATTGCGGGCAGTTGCGCGGTACCCGCTCGGAGTGCCCGCAATGATGGCAGCGCAATTCGCCGTAGCGCTGATGCACCGTCATCCGGGCGTCGCAGCGTTCGCAGCCGGACATCCAGCCACAGTCATGGCACAACAGCGTCGGGGCAAACCCCCTGCGGTTGAGGAACACCAGGACCTGCTGCCCGGCGGCCAGCGTCTGACCGATGGCTTGCTGCATCGGCCCGGAAATACCGCTGTCCAGCGGACGGCTTTTCACATCAAGGCGCAAGAAACGGGGTTGCTTGGCGCCACCGGCCCGTTCGTTGAGGCGCAGCAGGCCGTAGCGACCGGTGTAGGCGTTGTGCAGGCTTTCGAGGGACGGCGTGGCCGAGCCGAGCACAATCGGGATGTTCTCCTGGCGGGCGCGCACCAGCGCCAGGTCGCGGGCGTGGTAGCGCAGGCCTTCCTGCTGTTTATAGGAGCCGTCGTGCTCTTCGTCGATGATGATCAGACCGGGGTTTTTCATCGGGGTGAACAGTGCCGAGCGGGTGCCGATGATGATGTCGGCCTCCCCGTCCCGGGCGGCGAGCCAGGATTCCAGGCGCTCGCGGTCGTTGACGGCCGAGTGCACCAGGGCGATCCGCGCATTGAAGCGCTGCTCGAAGCGCGCCAGGGTTTGCGGGCCCAGGTTGATTTCCGGAATCAGCACCAGGGCCTGCTTGCCGGCTTCCAGGGTCTGGCGGATCAGTTGCAGGTAGACCTCGGTCTTGCCGCTGCCCGTGACGCCTGCCAAAAGAAAAGCGTGGTAGCTGTCGAAGCCCGCGCGAATCGCCTCGCAAGCCGCCCGTTGCTCAGTATTGAGCGGCAGTTCCGGCTGGGCCAGCCAATGTTCATGGCGTGCCCCCGGGGCATGCCGGCGGACCTCCACCTGGACCAGATCTTTGGCCAGCAGCAGGTCGAGGCTGTCCTTGCTGAGCATCAACTTGCTCAACAGCTGGTGCGCTACGCCGTGGGGATGTTGGGCCAGGGTTGCCAGGGCTTCGCGCTGGCGCGGGGCGCGGGCAATGCGCGGATCGTCCAGCGAAGCGCCCGGCGCCACCGACCAGAAGCGTTCCTGGCGCGCCTCGGCCGGCTCGCCCTGGCGCAACAAGGTCGGCAGGGCCCAACTCAGGGTGTCGCCCAGGCTGTGCTGGTAATACTGGGCGGTCCACAAGCACAGCTTGAGCAGCGGCGCCGGTAGCGCAGGCGTGGCATCGAGCAGGGCCAGGGCCGGCTTGAGCTTGTCGACCGGCACCTCGCTGTGGTCGGTGACTTCCACCAGGATGCCGATCATTTCCCGACGACCGAACGGCACCCGCAGGCGCATGCCCGGTTGCAACTGGGCACGTGGCACGCCGGCCGGAGCCCGATAATCGAACAGGCGGCGCAGGGGCGATGGCAAGGCGAGGCGCAGGATGGCGTCGGGCACGCGGGAGGGTCTCGGTAAACAGCAGATTCAGAAAACTTGGCGCGATCCTTGTGGGAGTTTGCGCACGAAAGGTCGCGAGCCTAGCAGACGGTTGGTACAAGTTGTAGCTTGCGCGATTAATGTTGTCTGGTAGAATCCGCGGCCTAATTACGTGCGGTATTCAACAATAGTGTTGGGTGGCGGCACGCTAGCCTGAGGAAAACACCATGAAAACCGATATCCATCCGGACTACCCAGTCGTTGCAGTAACCTGCAGCTGCGGCAACAAGTTCGAAACCCGTTCGACCTACGGCAAAGCCCTGGCGATCGACGTTTGCAACGAATGCCACCCGTTCTACACCGGTAAGCAAAAGACTCTGGATACCGGCGGCCGCGTTCAGAAGTTCGCCGATCGTTTCGGTGCTTTCGGCGCCAAGAAAGCCTAAGGCTGATTATCTTGGAAAGTCGTTCCGGCTATTCCAGGCTAATGAAAAAGGCGTCCCTGGTGGGCGCCTTTTTTGTGCCTGCGATTTGGCTTTGTGGTGCCCAGGCGTCTTGCCCCCTGCCGGGTGAGCTGCCCGAAGCGGCCGTACAGCGGGTGGTGGACGGCGACACCTTGTACCTTGAGGACGGTCGTCGTGTCCGCATGATCGGCCTCAACAGTCCGGAGCTGGGTAAGCGCGGGCGTGCCGACGAACCTTTTGCCGTGGCGGCGCGCCAGCGACTCGAAGCGCTGGTGGCCGCCAGTGCCGGGCGGGTCAAGATGTCGCCCGGCCGTGATGATCGCGACGATTACGGGCGCACGCTCGCCCACGTCTACGACCGCCAGGGTCGCAACCTGGAGGAGCAACTGATTGCCGAGGGGCTGGGCTTCGTGGTGGCGGTCGCGCCGAACGTCGACCTGGTCGAGTGCCAACAGGCCGCCGAGCGCCAGGCGCGGCAAGCGAGGCTCGGGGTCTGGAAGAAGTCCCCGGTCACGCGAGCGGAACAAATCAAGGCGCCCGGCTTTGCCCTGATCAGCGGCCGTGTAGACAGTGTGCAACGCAATCGCGGTGGTATCTGGATCGAACTACAAGGGGCGGTTGTCCTGCACATCGCGCCCAACTCGCAGCGAAATTTCGACGCCTCTGCGTTGAAGCGTCTTGAAGGCCGGACGATCGAGGCTCGCGGTTGGGTCGTCGATCGCGCCCGCCGTGGGGAAACCAAGCCTGGGCAGGCGCGTTGGATGTTGCCGCTGACCGATCCGGCGATGTTACAGCCGGTGCTTTGAGAAAATAATTGTAGACATTTTTACTTTGGATTGTATGCATCAGGCCCTTGTGTTTCGTAGCTCTTGGCCCAAAGTCGTAGGGCAGGGCGCTTGACAGGAGTGACTGGTCAGTCTTGTAGGGACTTTGCGAGGCGCGTATCCTCGGCGGTCCGTCTGTCCAACACAGTAAAAAGCGGAATGCCCACATGTCTGATCTGAAAACTGCCGCTCTCGAATATCACGCTAATCCTCGTCCGGGTAAGCTGAGTGTCGAGCTCACCAAGGCCACCGCTACTGCCCGCGACCTGTCGCTGGCCTACAGCCCCGGCGTAGCCGAACCAGTGCGTGAAATCGCTCGCGACCCTGAGCTGGCCTACAAATACACCGGCAAGGGCAACCTGGTTGCAGTCATTTCCGATGGCACCGCGATTCTCGGCCTGGGTAACCTAGGTCCATTGGCTTCCAAGCCGGTCATGGAAGGCAAGGGTGTTCTGTTCAAGCGCTTCGCCGGCATCGACGTGTTCGACATCGAAGTCGATTCCGAGAGCCCGCAAGCCTTCATCGACACCGTCAAGCGCATTTCCATCACCTTCGGCGGCATCAACCTGGAAGACATCAAGGCACCTGAGTGCTTCGAGATCGAGCGCGCCCTGATCGAACAGTGCGACATTCCGGTATTCCACGATGACCAGCACGGCACCGCAATCGTGACTGCGGCCGGCATGATCAACGCCTTGGAAATCGCTGGCAAAACCCTGCCGGAAGCCAAGATCGTCTGCCTGGGCGCCGGCGCTGCGGCCATCTCCTGCATGAAGTTGCTGGTGAGCATGGGCGCCAAGATCGAAAACATCTTCATGGTCGACCGTACCGGCGTGATCCACTCCGGCCGTGACGATCTGAACCAGTACAAGGCTGTCTTCGCCCACGCGACCGACAAGCGCTCCCTGGCGGATGCGCTGGACGGTGCCGACGTGTTCGTCGGCCTGTCGGGCCCGAACCTGTTGAGCGCGGAAAACCTGCTGCGCATGGCGCCGAATCCGATCGTGTTCGCCTGCTCGAACCCGGACCCGGAAATCTCCCCGGAGCTGGCTCACGCGACCCGCAGCGACGTGATCATGGCCACCGGTCGTTCGGACTACCCGAACCAGGTCAACAACGTTCTGGGCTTCCCGTTCATCTTCCGTGGTGCCCTGGACGTTCGTGCCAAGCGCATCAACGAAGAAATGAAGGTCGCGGCCGCCAACGCCCTGCGCGAACTGGCCAAGCTGCCGGTGCCTCAGGAAGTGTGCGACGCCTACGGCGGCATCAAGCTGGAATTCGGTCGTGAGTACATCATCCCGAAACCAATGGATGCCCGCCTGATCACCCTGATCTCCGACGCCGTGGCCAAGGCCGCCATCGAGACGGGCGTAGCAACCCTGCCGTACCCGAAGAACTACCCGCTCAAGAGCGTGGATGACGTGTTCAACGGCTAAGCCGTTGTAGCGCTTCAACAAAAAGCCCCGGCTCCTGTGAGTCGGGGCTTTTCGTATTCCAGATAGGAACCGCAGCACGGACATGTTGGTTTGTGTTTGGTAAGTGGTTCGGAGTTGAAATAATATTTCTCCTAATACAGTTAATTTTATCTTTCGATAGATTTACGTCGCAGAAATTTCGCGCTTTTCAATCCTTTTTCCATCCATCGCCGATCCATCTCCAACTTTTATTTTCTTCTACTGCGGGGCCAGCGGTGCCGGTTCCGGTAACGTTATCCTTAATACTATCGGCACTTTTTATGTTGTTGATCCAAACTGTTGTAGTTATATAATCGCTCTTCAAGGTAAGGGTTCCTTCATCGAAATCGACTGCTTTTAACCAACCTTGGTCCATATTTGAAACTTCGCCTCTAGAGTTGATATACTCGATGCGCAGCCAGGTATTTGGCGCGATGCTCTTGATTCGTGCAACGACATCGTCATTCATGATCAGATCCCCTGAATCATTGGTGAGCTCTGATTATCTTTAAGGGATTGATAGACGGGAACTGTCAGATCTGACAGTTTTTTATAATAAATTCTGATGAGTTTTATTTTTTATAGCATTTAAGGCACGCTTGTTGATTAAATCATTTCTAGTTCCGACGGCGTGACCACCCTGCCTTATCCGAAGAACTAGCCGCCAAAGGACGTGATGATGTGCTCAATGGCTAAGCCGTTTGTAGCGCTTCAACAAAAGCCCCGCTCTTATGAGTCGGGGCTTTTTATTGGGTGCGCCAGGCAAGGCGCGTTACGCGTAAGCGTAACCAGCTTGGCTGTAGTGGCCACGCTGGTGACTTGGAAGTGAAAGTCCTCTACACACTCGGCAAGGGAAGTGTTAGCAGAGGCAAGAGTGTCGCAGTGACTGCGAATCTGAAGGAAGACCGAGGTAAAATGATGGCCTGACAAACAGGAAGCGGTCAATACCCCAGGTCTCTCAGCCCAACGCTTGAGCCTCAATCCAAACCCCGTGGCGAGGGAGCAAGCTCCCTCGCCACGGGTTTTGGTTTGCCAGGGCTGACGCCATCGCGAGCAAGCTCGGCTCCCACAGGGGTGTGGGCCCGGTCAGAACAGATCGATCGGTGCCGCCTCATCCGCCGGCAGCGGGCTGCCCGGTGCGACGCCGTTGCCCAGCTCGTTGACGGACGGCGGGGTGTCTTCGCTCTTGAACAGCTCGAAGTACGCACCCGGCGTGCCTGGCGTGGCCGCACGGCCGCTGACCGGGTCGACCCGCAGGCTGAGGATGCCTTCCGGTTCAGGCTGGGTGTGCGGTGGCTTGTCCTTGAGGGCAGCGCCCATGTAGCTCATCCAGATCGGCAGCGCCACGGTGCCGCCGAACTCGCGACGGCCCAGGCTTTCGGGCTGGTCGAAACCGGTCCAGACGGTGGTCACGTAATCGGCGTTGTAGCCGGAGAACCAGGCGTCCTTGGATTCGTTGGTGGTACCGGTCTTGCCCGCCAGGTCCGTGCGACCCAGGGCCAGGGCGCGGCGACCGGTGCCGAGCTTGATCACGTCCTGCAACATGCTGTTGAGGATGTAGGTGGTGCGACCGTCGACGATGCGTTCGGCGATGGCTGGCGCTTGCGGTACGGCAGGGGCGGTGGTGGCTTCGCCGCCAGTCGCGTTCACCGTGAAGGTCTCGGTGGCAGGCGCGGCGACGCCGTCGCTGGCCTGCTCGCCCGTAGGCACTCGTGGCGGGTTGGCGACGAACAGCGTTTCACCGTTGCGGCTTTCGATCCTGTCGATGATGTACGGGGTGATCTTGTAGCCGCCGTTGGCGAAGGTGCTCCAGCCCGTCGCGATTTCCATCGGCGTCAAGGTCGCGGTGCCCAGTGCCAGGGACAGGTTGCGCGGCAAGTCCTGCTTGTTGAAGCCGAACTTGCTGATGTAGTCGATGGTGCGGTCCACGCCCAGCGCCTGCAGCAGGCGGATCGAGACCAGGTTGCGGGATTTGTACAGCGCCTCGCGCAGGCGAATCGGGCCCAGGAACGTATTGGTGTCGTTCTTCGGCCGCCAGACCTTGTCCAGGTACTCATCGACAAACACGATCGGCGCATCGTTCACCAGGCTGGCGGCGGTGTAGCCGTTGTCCAGGGCGGCGCTGTAGACGAATGGCTTGAAGCTGGAGCCTGGTTGGCGCTTGGCCTGCAAGGCTCGGTTGTAATTGCTCTGCTCGAAGGCGAAGCCGCCCACCAACGAGCGGATCGCGCCGTTCTGTGGGTCGAGGGATACCAGTGCGCCCTGGGCGGCCGGGATCTGGCTGAACTTGAGGGAGTTGTCCGGCTGGCGCTGCACTCGGATCAGGTCGCCGACCTGCGCCACGTCCGACGGCTGCCGTGGGTTGGCGCCCATGCTGTTGGTGTTGAGAAACGGTCGGGCCCATTTCATGGTGTCCCAGGCCACATGCTCTTCCTGCTCGCCATTGCGGGTCAGGACCTTGATGCCGTCCTTGTCCACCTGGGTGACGATCGCCGGTTCCAGGCTGCTGATGGTGCGTTGCTTGGTCAGTTCCTGGGCCCAGGCTTCCTTGGTCTTGCCTGGCAGGCGCGATTCTGGGCCCCGGTAGCCGTGGCGCTGGTCGTAGGTCATCAGGCCTTCGTGCAGCGCGGTGTTGGCCATTTCCTGCAAGTTGCTCGGCACCGTGGTGGTGACGCGGAAACCTTCGGTGTAGGCGTCGCTGCCATAACGTCCGACCATCTCGGCGCGGGCCATCTCGGCGATATACGGGGCGTTCACTTCCGGGGTCGGCACGTGATAGCTGGCGTTCAGCGGCTCGTTGATTGCGGCGGTGTACTCGGCTTCGCTGATCTTGCCGAGCTTGTACATGCGCCCCAGGATCCAGTCGCGACGTTCCTTGCTGCGTGCCGGGTTGGCCAATGGGTTGAAGCGCGAAGGTGCCTTGGGCAGGCCGGCGATCATCGCCATCTGCGCCAGGCTCACATCGCGGATCGACTTGCCGTAATACACCTGCGCCGCCGCCTCGATCCCGTAGGCGCGGTTGCCCAGGTAAATCTTGTTCACGTACAGCTCGAGGATCTCGTCCTTGGTCAGCTGCCGCTCGATCTGCAGGGCCAGGAGAATCTCGGTGGTCTTGCGCGAGAAGCTGCGCTCGCTGGTCAGGAAGAAGTTCTTCGCTACCTGCATGGTGATGGTGCTGCCGCCGGACTGGATGTGGCCGCTCTTGACCAGCTGGCTGGCGGCGCGCATCAGGCTGCCCGGATCGACGCCATAGTGGTTGGCGAAATTGTCGTCTTCAGCACTTAGTAACGCATTGATGAAATTGGGGGGAATGTCGGCGAAACGGATCGGCGTGCGGCGCATTTCGCCAAATTCGGCGATCAACTTGTCGTCGCTGCTGTACACCCGCAGGGGAATCTGCAACTGAATACTTCTCAGCGCCTCCACGGACGGCAATCCCGGACTAAGGTAAAGAAAGGCACCGCTCAGGCCCAAGAGCAGTCCGCAGAAAACGGCGACGATGGACCATCCGAAAAATTTCAGCAGACGAATCAAGGCTTTTGGATATCCAGGCAAAGAATGAAAAAGACGCCAGGTGCAGGGAAGGACCCGTGCTTGCAGCAAAGCGAAAAAAACGCTGGGCATTATAAGCATTTTTTTTCGTCGGTAACGCCATCCGGACGTTCGTCGGACCGGGGGGATTGAACGCAACGCTTATTAGAGAGTCCGTAACTCACGGATAGTCATAGGGAATTGGTAGTGCTACGACTCTTCAATAAAAAAGCCCATGCGCTTCTGGGGATCGACATCAGCTCGACGTCGGTGAAGCTGCTCGAATTGAGTCGCCAGGGTGATCGTTATCGCGTCGAGTCCTATGCGGTCGAACCGCTGCCGGCCAATGCGGTGGTCGAGAAGAACATTGCCGAGCTCGAAGGGGTGGGGCAGGCATTGTCGCGGGTGCTCGCCAAGGCGAAGACGCCCTTGCGCAACGTGGCGGTGGCCGTCGCCGGCTCGGCGGTCATCACCAAGACCATCGAAATGGATGCCGGGCTGTCCGATGACGACATGGAGAACCAGCTCAAGATCGAAGCCGACCAATACATTCCGTACCCGCTGGATGAGGTGGCGATTGATTTCGAAGTCGTTGGCGTTTCGCCTCGCAGCGCCGAGCGGGTCGAGGTGTTGTTGGCAGCGTGTCGCAAGGAAAATGTCGAGGTCCGCGAGGCGGCGCTGGCGCTCGCCGGATTGACCGCCCGCGTGGTCGATGTGGAGGCCTACGCCCTGGAGCGTGCCTTCGGCCTGCTTTCCACCCAATTGGCCGCGTCCCAGGAACGGTTGACCGTGGCGGTCGTCGACATTGGCGCCACGATGACGACCCTCAGCGTGTTGCATAACGGGCGCATCATCTATACCCGCGAGCAGTTGTTCGGTGGACGCCAGCTTACCGAGGAAATCCAGCGTCGCTACGGCCTGACGCCGGAGCAGGCCGGCCTGGCGAAAAAGCAAGGTGGCCTGCCGGACGACTATCTTGGCGAAGTGTTGCAGCCGTTTCGCGAAGCACTGGTGCAACAGGTGTCGCGCTCGCTGCAGTTTTTCTTCGCTTCCGGCCAGTACAGCGCGGTGGATCACATCCTGCTGGCCGGCGGTACGGCTTCGGTCGCGGGCCTGGATCGGTTGATCGAGCAGCGCCTGGGCACGCCGACCCAAGTGGCCAATCCGTTCGCCAGCATGGCCTTGAGCAGCAAGGTCAACGCGGGCGCCCTGGCCAGTGACGCGCCGGCGCTGATGATTGCCTGCGGGCTGGCCCTCAGGAGTTTCGACTGATGGCGCGGATCAACCTGCTTCCCTGGCGCGAAGAGCTGCGCGAAGAGCGCCGCAAGCGCTTTCTGCTGGGATTGGCCGGCGCGCTGGTCGGCGCGGTGGGCCTGATCTTGATTGCGGTGCAATACCTCAACAGTGCCATCGACTATCAAACGGCGCGCAACAGCCACATCCGCCAGCAGATTGCCGTCCTGGACGAGCGCATCCAGCAAATCAGCGAGTTGAAGGCTCGTCGACAGCAGTTGCTGGAGCGCATGCGCATCATCCAGGACTTGCAGGGCAATCGACCGGTCAGCGCGCGCATTTTCGACCAATTGGCGCGGACCCTGCCCGACGGCGTGTACTTCACCGACGTCAAGATGGAGGAGGGTACGCTGTCCATCACGGGAGCGGCGGAATCGAACAACCGGGTCTCTGACCTGATGCGAAACCTGGATTCGTCGGATTTGTTCGACGCCCCGAGCCTGACGGAAGTGAAGGCCACCACGGCGGGCCAGCTCGACCAGGCGAACGTCTTCCAGCTGACGGTTCGCCAGACCCGCCCGGCCAACGTGGAGGACGCCCAATGAAGCCGGGAGAATGGTTGGACGCGCTGCGCAAGATCGACCTCAGCGACCTGGACACCAACAATGTCGGCTCGTGGCCGGGGCCGATCAAATGGCTGGCCGGCATTCTGCTGGTCATACTCGTGCTGGGGCTGGGTTATAACTTCACCTTGAGTGACCTGCAAAACCAGCTGCACCAGGTTCAGGAAGAGGAGAACACCCTCAAGGCCCAATTTGCGGGCAAGGCCCACATGGCGGCGAACCTGGAGCGCTACACCGAGCAGATGAAACAGATGGAAACGTCGTTCGGCGTGTTGTTGCGGCAGTTGCCCAGCGATACGGAGGTGCCTGGCCTGTTGGAAGACATCACCCGCACGGGGCTGGGTAGCGGCCTGGAATTCGAGGAAATCAAACTACTGCCGGAGGTCACCCAGCCGTTCTATATCGAGTTACCGATCCAGATCACCGTGACGGGTGGCTACCATGACCTGGCGACATTCGTCAGCGGCGTGGCCGGGTTGCCGCGGATCGTGACCTTGCACGATTTCGAGATCGGGCCGATGGAGCCCGAGGCGGGGGCAAAGCTGCGCATGAGCATCCAGGCCAAGACCTACCGGTACAACGAGCAGGAGGCGCAGCCATGATGCCGGCGTGGCGCATGGGCCTGCTGGCCGGTTTGGTCGCGTTGGCCGGCTGCAACAGCGATGACGGTTTCAGCGACCTGGACGCCTACATGAACGAGGTGCGCTTGCGCCCGCCCGGCAAGATCGAACCCACGCCGACCTTCAAGCCTAACGAAACCTTTACTTACAGCGCGGCCAACCTGCGCAGTCCGTTCTCCAGGCAGGTGCGCGTGGACCAGGCGGGTCGGCAGCAGGGCTCGCGCAACGTCCGGCCCGACCCCAACCGGGTCAAGCAGTACCTGGAAGGCTTCAATATCGAACAGTTCGAGATGGTCGGGACGATCTCCAATGCCGGCGGATCCTTCGCACTGCTGCGCGGCGCGGGAGGCGTACATCGGCTGAAGGTGGGTGACTACCTGGGACGCAACGATGGGCGGATCGTCGCCATCAGCGCCACGCAGGTCGACGTGGTCGAAATCGTCCCCGATGGCGAGGGGGCGTGGCTGGAGCGGCCGCGGACCATTCCTTTGAAAGAGCATTCATAGTGGAATTCGAATAATGAACAGGATTTTTTCAGCCCTCGGTATTTCGCTATGGACAGCGCTGTTGTCGCCGATGGTTCTTGGGGCCAGCCTGAAGACACTCGACGTTGCGGCGTTGCCGGGGGACCGCGTGGAACTGAAGCTCAGCTTCGATGGGCCGCCACCCACGCCCCGGGGCTATACCACTGAACAGCCGGCCCGAATCGCGCTGGATCTGCCCGGGGTAACCAACCAACTGGCCCGCAAGAGTCACGATCTTGGAGGAGGCAATGCACGCAGCGCCACCGTGGTCGAGGCGGGCGATCGTACCCGGCTGATCATTGGCCTGACCCAATTGGCGCCCTATGACACCCGGATCGAAGGCAACAACCTCTTCGTGATAGTGGGCAAGGGCGCGACCGCCAGGTCCGCCGCGCTGGCACCGCAGCCGGCGGGATCCGCCCCGTCCTTCACCAGGTCCAGTGCGCCGGCAGGCAAGGCGATCCGTGGGGTGGACTTCCAGCGCGGGACACAAGGCGAAGGCAACGTGGTCATCGACTTGTCCGATCCGTCCATTGCGCCGGACATTCAGGAACGCGAAGGCAAGATCATCCTTGATTTCCCCAGGACCCAGTTGCCCGAACCCCTGCGGGTACGCCTGGACGTCAAGGATTTCGCCACCCCGGTGCAATTCGTCAATGGCAGCGCCGGCTCCGACCGCGCAACCATCAGCATCGAACCCAGCGGCACCTTCGACTATTCCACCTACCAGACCGACAACAAGTTGACCGTGAGCGTCCGGCCGATGACGGTCGAGGACTTGCAGAAACGCAACAGCGATCGCGCCGCCTACAGCGGCGAGAAGTTGTCGCTCAACTTCCAGGACATCGAAGTGCGTTCGGTGCTGCAACTCATCGCCGATTTCACCAACCTGAACCTGGTGGCCAGCGACACCGTGCAGGGTGGCATCACCCTGCGGTTGCAGAACGTGCCGTGGGACCAGGCACTGGATCTGGTGCTCAAGACCAAGGGGCTCGACAAGCGCAAGGTCGGCAATGTCCTGCTGGTAGCACCCGCCGACGAGATTGCGGCACGCGAACGCCAGGAGCTCGAATCCCAGAAGCAGATTGCCGACCTGGCACCGCTGAGGCGCGAGCTGTTGCAGGTCAACTATGCCAAGGCCGCCGACATCGCCAAGCTGTTCCAGTCGGTCACCAGTGCCGAGGCGAAGGCGGACGAACGGGGCACGATCACGGTTGATGAGCGAACCAACAATATCATCGCCTACCAGACCCAGGACCGGCTCGACGAGCTGCGCCGAATCGTTGCGCAATTGGACATCCCGGTGCGCCAAGTGATGATCGAGGCGCGGATCGTCGAGGCCAACGTCGATTATGACAAGAGCCTGGGCGTGCGCTGGGGTGGCTCGATACAGAACAAGGGCAACTGGAATTCTTCCGGTGTGACCACTGGAGACTCCACTACGATTGGTACGCCAGGCAGCACCAGCACCAACCAACCGTTTGTCGACCTCGGTGCATCAGGCAATACGTCCGGGATCGGCATCGCCTTCATCACCGACAACGTGCTGCTGGACCTTGAACTGACGGCCATGGAAAAAACCGGCAATGGCGAGATCGTTTCCCAGCCCAAGGTGGTGACCTCCGACAAGGAGACCGCGAAAATCCTCAAGGGCACGGAGATTCCCTACCAGGAAGCCAGCTCCAGCGGCGCCACCTCGGTGTCGTTCAAGGAAGCCTCGTTGTCGCTGGAGGTTACGCCGCAGATCACCCCGGACAACCGCATCATCATGGAGGTCAAGGTCACCAAGGATGAGCCGGATTACCTGAACAAGGTCCAGGATGTACCGCCGATCAAGAAAAACGAGGTCAACGCCAAGGTGCTGGTCAATGACGGCGAGACCATTGTGATTGGTGGCGTTTTCTCAAATACTCAGAGCAAGGTTGTAGATAAGGTGCCATTTCTTGGCGATGTGCCGTATCTTGGCCGCCTTTTCCGGCGTGATGTAGTCTCGGAGAAAAAATCCGAGCTGCTGGTGTTTCTCACTCCGCGTATCATGAACAACCAGGCGATTGCTGTGAGTCGTTGATTCTGTGCGAAATTTGATTCTTGTTGGACCGATGGGGGCTGGAAAAAGCACCATCGGTCGTTTGCTGGCCAAAGAGCTGCGCCTGCCTTTCAAAGATTCCGACAAGGAAATTGAATTGCGCACGGGTGCCAATATCCCATGGATCTTCGATAAGGAAGGCGAGCCGGGCTTTCGGGACCGTGAGCAGGCGATGATTGCCGAGCTGTGCGGTTTCGACGGCGTGGTGTTGGCGACCGGCGGCGGCGCGGTGATGCGCGAAGCCAATCGTCGGGCACTGCACGCCGGCGGACGAGTGGTCTACCTGCATGCTTCGGTCGAACAGCAGGTCGGCCGTACCGCCCGCGATCGCAACCGGCCACTGCTGCGAACCGCCGATCCGGCCAAGACCCTGCGGGATCTGCTGGAGGTGCGTGACCCTTTGTATCGGGAAATCGCCGACCTGGTCATCGAAACCGACGAGCGGCCGCCACGGATGGTGGTGCTGGAAATCCTCGATCGACTGCAACAATTGCCCCCCCGTTAATGCGCGGCGCGAAATGCGCTATCCTCGGCGTCCCGCCTTGGCCCGTATGGGCGTGGCGGATGGCCATTAACTGGCGCCACAGCAGGCACCGTGGAATTTTGTCAATTGCAGGCAGGACGCCTGATTTCATCTTCACCGTGGGGACACATGCAGACACTTAAGGTCGACCTGGGCGAGCGCAGCTACCCGATTCATATTGGCGAGGGCTTGCTGGACCAGCCCGAACTGCTGGCACCGCACATCGCCGGGCGGCAAGTCGCAATCATCTCCAACGAAACCGTCGCCCCTTTGTATCTGGAACGCCTGGCTCGTAGCCTGTCGGCTTATTCGGTCATTTCCGTCGTGTTGCCGGACGGCGAGGCCTTCAAGAACTGGGAAACCCTGCAGTTGATTTTCGACGGTCTGCTGACCGCCCGGCACGACCGCCGCACCACCGTGGTTGCCCTGGGTGGCGGCGTGATCGGCGACATGGCCGGCTTTGCCGCGGCTTGCTATCAGCGCGGTGTCGATTTCATTCAGATACCCACCACGCTGCTCTCTCAGGTCGACTCGTCGGTAGGCGGCAAGACCGGTATCAACCATCCGTTGGGCAAGAACATGGTGGGCGCGTTCTACCAGCCCAACGTGGTGCTGATCGACACTGCGACGCTCAAGACCCTGCCGGCGCGCGAGCTGTCCGCAGGGCTGGCCGAGGTCATCAAGTACGGCCTGATCTGCGACGAGCCGTTCCTGGGCTGGCTCGAAGACAACGTCGACCGCCTGCGTGCGCTGGATCAGGCGGCCCTGACCTACGCCATCGAACGTTCCTGCGCCGCCAAGGCCGCCGTGGTCGGTGCCGATGAACGGGAGTCAGGTGTACGTGCCACGCTGAACCTGGGCCACACCTTTGGCCATGCCATCGAAACCCACATGGGCTATGGTGTCTGGCTGCATGGCGAGGCGGTTGCGGCAGGTACGGTCATGGCCCTGGAGATGTCTGCGCGCCTGGGCTGGATCAGTGAGCAGGAGCGCGATCGTGGGATCCGCCTGTTCCAGCGTGCCGGGTTGCCGGTGGTGCCGCCTGAAGAAATGAGCGAGGCGGATTTCCTTGAACACATGGCAATCGACAAAAAAGTGATCGACGGTCGCCTGCGCCTGGTGCTGCTGCGCCACATGGGCGAAGCGGTGGTGACCGACGATTATCCGAAAGAAGTTCTACAGGCCACGCTGGGAGCGGATTATCGCGCCCTGGCTCAGCTTAAAGGTTAATAAGATTCCGATGACTAGTTTGCATGCCGACGAGGCTTTCCTCGGCCATTTCCAATTGAGTCATGACCCTTTTGCACCGCGGGTCCCGGGCTTCAAGTTTTTCCCCGCCCAACGCAAGCCGGTGCTGGGGCAGTTGCATCACCTGGCGCGCTACAGCCAGTTGCTGTTGGTCGTCACTGGCCCCCAGGGCAGCGGCAAGACCTTGCTGCGCCAGGCCCTGGTGGCCAGCACCAACAAGCAATCCGTGCAAAGCGTGGTGGTATCGGCCCGTGGCGCTGGCGACGCAGCCGGCGTATTGCGTCAGGTCGCCCAGGCGCTGAATGTCGACCAGGCGGAAATCGGTGCGATTCTCGACCAGATCGTGCAGTTGGCGTTGACGGGGCAGGAAGTCTATCTGTTGGTGGACGATGCCGAGCAACTCGACGAATCAGCCTTGGAAGCCCTGTTGGCCCTGGCTGCCGGTGCGCCCGAAGGCCGTCCCCATGTGTTCTTGTTCGGCGAGTCTTCGCTGATCGCCGACCTTGAGCAACTGAACCTTGAGGAAGAGCGTTTCCACGTCATCGAACTGGCGCCCTATACCGAGGAAGAAACCCGGGAATACCTGGCCCAGCGTCTTGAGGGCGCCGGCCGGGGTATCGAACTTTTCACCGCGGATCAGATATCTGAGATTCACGAAAGCTCCGACGGCTGGCCAGGAAACATCAACCAGGTCGCCCGGGATGCTCTGATCGAAATCATGATCGCCAGCCGCTCAGCGGTGAAGCGTCCAAGTATGGGGTTCAAGATGCCGAAGAAGCACGTATTGGCGATTTCCGCCGTGGTCGTGGTCGCGGTGGCTGCCGCCTGGCTGATGCCGGGTCGCAGCAAGGCACCAACCACTGGCGCACCTGCCAACGAACAGGCACAGTTGCCTCTCGGCCAGGGCACGCCGCAACCCAACGGCGGCGCCCCGGCAGTGGAATTCGCCGGCAATACCCAGCCGATGCCGCTGCCGCTGGTCGGCAACTCGCAACCGGTCATGCGGGGTCCCCTGGCCGAAGCCGCAGGGGGCATCACAGAAGGTGATGACGGTGCACCGCCTCCGATCGAAGACACCAGCGACGTGCCGCCTACCGTGACCACCACCGCACCGCCTGCGGGCGTTCCGGCCGGTCCTGCGCCGACACCTGCACCGGCTCCGGCCGCCAAGCCGACCCCGGCGCCCACTCAAGTTGCCACCGCCAAGCCTGCCCCGGTTCCCGCACCTGCGGCCAAGCCGACGGCACCCGCACCGGCGAGCAAGCCTGCCGCTACCCCGGCCAAGGCCGCTGGCAGTAGCTGGTACGCCGGCCAGGCGCCAGGCAACTACGTGGTGCAGATCCTCGGCACCAGCTCCGAAACCGCAGCGCAGAACTTCGTCAAGGAACAGGGCGGCGAGTACCGTTATTTCAAGAAGGTGCTCAACGGCAAGCCGCTGTATGTGATCACCTATGGCAGCTTTGCCAACCGTGATGCAGCCGTTTCCGCCATCAAAACCTTGCCAGCGAAGGTTCAGGCTGGTAAACCTTGGCCTCGCACTGTCGCCAGCGTCCAACAGGAACTGGCAGCAACTCGCTGATGATTCGGCGGCCTTACCCAGGCCGCCTCTCCCGGCAACCTCAAAATTTCCGCAAGGGCGGGCGACCTTTCAGGCCGCGCGCCTTGTGGTGTCTGCGTCACAGTAGCGTTTGAGTCGTAGCGGTCGAACCCAAAAAAGTTTTGACTAGCACAGCATATAGCTTTAAACCTTTCACAAATGCGACATGGATTTGCGACAGTTCGTCGTCAAATTTGTGAGCCCCTGTGTCGGTGTGTACAATGACCTCCCTTTTGCCCCCGCAAAGCTGGCGTACGTTCGGCGCGGAATGCAACTGGTTGAATTGAAAAGAAATTTGCCTCGTCAAGAGGCAGCCTGGTGAGAAAGTGTCTATGAAAGCAGGTCTGTACCAACCAGATGAATTCAAGGATAACTGCGGTTTCGGCCTGATAGCCCATATGCAGGGCGAGCCCAGCCATACCCTTTTGCAAACGGCCATTGAGGCCCTGACCTGCATGACCCACCGTGGTGGGATCAACGCCGACGGCAAGACCGGTGACGGTTGTGGCTTGCTGATTCAAAAGCCTGACGAGTTCCTGCGTGCCATTGCCCAGGAAACGTTTGGCGTGACCTTGCCCAAGCAGTACGCCGTGGGCATGGTGTTTTTCAATCAGGACCCGGTAAAGGCACAAGCCGCTCGCGAGAACATGAACCGCGAGATCCTGGCCGCCGGCCTGCAGCTCGTCGGCTGGCGCAAAGTGCCGATCGACACCAGCGTCCTCGGCCGCCTGGCCCTTGAGCGCCTGCCGCTGATCGAGCAGGTGTTCATCGCAGGCGAAGGCCTGAGCGACCAGGACATGTCGATCAAGCTGTTCAGCTCCCGTCGTCGTTCGTCGGTGGCCAACGCCGCCGACACCGACCACTACATCTGCAGCTTTTCCCACAAGACCATCATCTATAAAGGCCTGATGATGCCGGCGGACCTCACCGCCTTCTATCCGGACCTGAGCGACGAGCGCCTGAAGACCGCAATCTGCGTCTTCCACCAGCGCTTTTCCACCAACACTTTGCCGAAATGGCCGCTGGCCCAGCCATTCCGCTTCCTCGCCCACAACGGCGAGATCAACACCATCACCGGCAACCGCAACTGGGCCCTGGCCCGCCGCACCAAGTTCGCCAATGACTTGATGCCGGACCTCGAAGAACTCGGCCCGCTGGTCAACCGCGTCGGCTCGGACTCTTCGAGCATGGACAACATGCTCGAGCTGATGGTGACCGGTGGCATCGACCTGTTCCGTGGCGTGCGCATGCTCGTTCCGCCAGCCTGGCAGAACGTCGAGACCATGGACCCGGACCTGCGCGCCTTCTACGAATACAACTCCATGCACATGGAACCGTGGGACGGCCCGGCCGGTATCGTCATGACCGACGGTCGCTACGCCGTGTGCCTGCTGGACCGTAACGGCCTGCGTCCGGCGCGCTGGGTCACCACGACCAATGGGTTCATCACCCTGGCCTCGGAAATCGGTGTCTGGAACTACCAGCCCCAGGACGTCATCGCCAAGGGCCGCGTAGGTCCGGGGCAGATCTTTGCCGTAGACACCGAGACCGGCCAGATCCTCGACACCGACGCCATCGACAACCGCCTCAAGTCCCGCCATCCGTATAAGCAATGGCTGCGCAAGAATGCCCTGCGCATCCAGGCGACCATGGAAGACAACGACCACGGTTCGGCTTTCTACGACGTCGACCAACTCAAGCAGTACATGAAGATGTACCAGGTGACGTTCGAAGAGCGTGACCAGGTGCTGCGTCCGTTGGGCGAGCAGGGCTACGAAGCGGTCGGCTCCATGGGCGACGACACCCCGATGGCCGTGCTGTCCCAGCGCGTGCGCACGCCGTACGACTATTTCCGCCAGCAGTTCGCCCAGGTGACCAACCCGCCTATCGACCCGCTGCGCGAAGCGATCGTGATGTCCCTGGAAATCTGCCTCGGTGCCGAGCGCAACATTTTCCAGGAGTCGCCGGAGCACGCCTCGCGGGTGATCCTCAGCTCACCGGTCATTTCCCCGGCCAAGTGGCGCTCGCTGACCAAT
Organism: Pseudomonas frederiksbergensis; assembly: GCF_000802155.2. Lineage (GTDB taxonomy): Bacteria > Pseudomonadota > Gammaproteobacteria > Pseudomonadales > Pseudomonadaceae > Aquipseudomonas > Aquipseudomonas frederiksbergensis_A. Next base: position 192,102 of record NZ_JQGJ02000010.1, on the reverse strand, counting down.
CTCGATCGTCCCGGTTTCGAGCGTCAGGTCATCGACCTTAACTACGACGAAAGCGTCGGCCTGGAAGCGGCGATCCGTAACATTGCCGACCAGGCTGAAGAAGCGGCGCGCGCCGGTCGTACCCAGATCGTCCTGACCGACCGTCACATCGCCCCGGGCAAGCTGCCGGTCCACGCCTCGCTTGCCACTGGCGCGGTACACCATCGCCTGACCGAAAAAGGCCTGCGCTGCGACTCCAACATCCTGGTGGAAACCGCTACCGCACGCGATCCGCATCATTTTGCGGTGCTGATCGGCTTCGGTGCTTCGGCGGTCTATCCGTTCCTGGCCTACGAAGTGCTGGGCGACCTGATCCGTACCGGTGAAGTGCTGGGCGACCTCTACGAGGTGTTCAAGAACTACCGCAAGGGCATCACCAAGGGCCTGCTCAAGATCCTGTCGAAGATGGGCATCTCGACCATCGCCTCGTACCGTGGCGCGCAATTGTTCGAAGCCATCGGCCTGTCCGAGGAAGTCTGCGAGCTGAGCTTCCGTGGCGTGCCGAGCCGTATCAAGGGTGCCCGTTTCGTCGACATCGAAGCCGAGCAGAAAGCCCTCGCCGCCGAAGCCTGGAGCCCGCGAAAGCCGATCCAGCAGGGCGGCCTGCTGAAGTTCGTCCACGGTGGCGAATATCACGCCTACAACCCGGACGTGGTCAATACCTTGCAGGCCGCCGTGCAGCAGGGGGACTACAGCAAGTTCAAGGAATACACCGCGCTGGTGGACAACCGTCCGGTGTCGATGATCCGCGACCTGCTCAAGGTCAAGATCCTCGACACGCCGCTGGACATCAATGAAGTGGAGCCGTTGGAATCGGTGCTCAAGCGCTTCGATTCGGCCGGTATTTCCCTCGGTGCGTTGTCCCCGGAAGCCCACGAAGCCCTGGCCGAAGCCATGAACCGCCTCGGTGCGCGTTCCAACTCCGGCGAAGGCGGCGAAGACCCGGCGCGCTACGGCACCATCAAGAGTTCGAAAATCAAGCAGGTGGCAACCGGCCGCTTCGGTGTGACGCCGGAATACCTGGTCAACGCCGAGGTGCTGCAGATCAAGGTGGCCCAGGGCGCCAAGCCCGGCGAAGGTGGGCAGCTGCCTGGTGGCAAGGTCAACGGCCTGATCGCCAAGCTTCGTTATGCGGTGCCCGGCGTGACCCTGATCTCGCCACCGCCACACCATGACATCTACTCGATCGAAGATTTGTCGCAACTGATCTTCGACCTCAAGCAGGTCAACCCCCAGGCGCTGGTCTCGGTGAAACTGGTGGCGGAAGCCGGCGTTGGTACCATTGCCGCTGGCGTGGCCAAGGCCTATGCCGACCTGATCACCATCTCCGGCTACGACGGCGGCACAGGTGCATCGCCGCTGACCTCGATCAAGTACGCCGGCGCACCGTGGGAATTGGGCCTGGCCGAAACCCACCAGACTCTGCGCGGCAACGACTTGCGCGGCAAAGTCCGGGTGCAGACCGACGGTGGCCTGAAGACCGGCCTGGACGTGATCAAGGCTGCCATCCTCGGCGCCGAGAGCTTCGGTTTCGGCACCGCGCCGATGATCGCCCTGGGCTGCAAATACCTGCGCATCTGCCACCTGAACAACTGCGCCACCGGCGTGGCGACCCAGAACGACAAGCTGCGCAAGGATCATTACATCGGTACCGTCGACATGGTGGTGAACTTCTTCACCTACGTGGCCGAAGAAACCCGTGAGTGGCTGGCGAAGCTGGGCGTGCGCTCGCTCGAAGAACTGATCGGCCGTACCGACCTGCTGGAAGTGATCGAAGGCCAGACCGCCAAGCAGCATCACTTGGACCTGACCCCGTTGCTGGGCAGCGATCTGATTCCGGCGGACAAGCCTCAGTTCTGCCATGTCGACCGCAACCCGCCGTTCGACAAGGGTGAGTTGGCCGAGAAGATGGTCGACATGGCCGCTGCGGCGATCAACGACCTGAGCGGGGCCGAGTTCACCCTGGATATCTGCAACTGCGACCGTTCCATCGGCGCGCGGATCTCCGGTGAAATCGCCCGCAAGCATGGCAACCAAGGCATGGCCCATGCACCGATCACCTTCCGCTTCAAGGGCACGGCCGGGCAGAGCTTCGGCGTCTGGAACGCTGGCGGCCTGAACATGTACCTGGAAGGCGACGCGAACGACTACGTGGGCAAGGGCATGACCGGCGGCAAGCTGGTTATCGTTCCGCCCAAGGGCAGTGTCTACCGGACCCAGGACAGTGCCATCATCGGCAACACCTGCCTCTACGGCGCCACGGGCGGCAAGTTGTTCGCCGCCGGCACTGCGGGCGAGCGTTTTGCGGTGCGTAACTCCGGCGCCCACACGGTAGTGGAAGGCACCGGCGATCACTGCTGCGAATACATGACCGGTGGTTTCGTCTGCGTATTGGGCAAGACCGGTTATAACTTTGGTTCCGGCATGACGGGCGGTTTCGCCTACGTGCTCGACCAGGACAACACCTTCGTTGACCGGGTCAACCACGAACTGGTGGAAATCCAGCGGATCAGCGGCGAGGCGATGGAAGCCTACCGCAGCCACTTGCAACGCGTGCTGAACGAGTACGTCGAGGAAACCGACAGCGAGTGGGGTCGTGAACTCGCCGAGAACCTCGATGACTACGTGCGTCGTTTCTGGCTGGTCAAGCCAAAGGCGGCCAACCTGAAGTCGTTGCTTTCCAGCACCCGTGCCAACCCGCAGTGATATGCGCCTGAAGAGTTTGATGAGGTTTTAACAATGGCTGAACGTCTGAATAACGACTTCCAGTTCATCGATGTCGGGCGCAAGGATCCGAAGAAGAAACTGTTGCGTCAACGCAAGAAAGAGTTCGTGGAAATCTACGAGCCGTTCAAACCCCAGCAGTCGGCCGACCAGGCCCACCGCTGCCTGGGTTGTGGTAACCCGTACTGCGAATGGAAGTGCCCGGTGCACAACTTCATTCCCAACTGGTTGAAGCTGGTGGCCGAGGGCAACATCCTCCAGGCCGCCGAGCTGTCCCACCAGACCAACACCCTGCCGGAAGTCTGCGGTCGAGTGTGCCCGCAGGATCGCCTGTGCGAAGGCGCTTGCACCCTTAACGACGGTTTCGGCGCGGTCACCATCGGTTCGGTGGAGAAATACATCACCGACACCGCGTTTGCCATGGGCTGGCGCCCGGACATGTCCAAGGTCAAGCCGACCGGTAAGCGCGTGGCGATCATCGGCGCGGGTCCGGCGGGCCTGGGCTGCGCCGACGTGCTGGTACGTGGTGGCGTGACCCCGGTGGTGTTCGACAAGAACCCCGAGATCGGCGGCCTGCTGACGTTCGGCATCCCCGAGTTCAAGCTGGAAAAGACCGTGCTGAGCAATCGTCGCGAAGTCTTCACCGGCATGGGCATCGAGTTCCGCCTGAACACCGAGGTGGGCAAGGACGTGACCATGGAGCAACTGCTCGAAGAATACGATGCCGTATTCATGGGCATGGGCACCTACACCTACATGAAGGGCGGCTTTGCCGGCGAGGACCTGCCGGGCGTCTATGACGCGCTGGACTTCCTGATTGCCAACGTCAACCGCAACCTGGGCTTTGAAAAGTCGCCGGAAGATTTCGTCGACATGAAGGGTAAAAAGGTCGTGGTGCTCGGCGGTGGCGACACGGCGATGGACTGCAACCGCACGTCGATTCGCCAGGGCGCCAAGTCGGTGACCTGTGCCTACCGTCGTGACGAAGCGAACATGCCCGGCTCGCGCAAAGAGGTGAAGAACGCCAAGGAAGAAGGCGTTAAATTCCTCTACAACCGCCAGCCGATCGCCATCGTCGGTGAAGACAAGGTCGAAGGTGTGAAGGTGGTCGAGACCCGTCTCGGCGAACCGGATGCCCGCGGTCGCCGCAGCCCTGAGCCGATCCCGGGCTCCGAAGAGATCATCCCGGCCGACGCCGTGGTCATCGCCTTCGGCTTCCGCCCGAGCCCGGCGCCGTGGTTCGAGCAATTCAGCATCCAGACCGACAGCCAGGGCCGCGTCGTGGCGCCGGAACAGGGCCAGTACAAGCACCAGACCAGCAACCCGAAGATCTTCGCCGGTGGCGACATGGTCCGCGGTTCCGACCTGGTGGTGACGGCGATCTTCGAAGGCCGCAATGCGGCGGAAGGGATCCTGGATTACCTGGGGGTCTGACCGCGGTCCCGAGCTGAAATGCAGTCCAACAGGTGGGAGCACGCCCGCTCCCACAGTTGCATTGAGGTGTTAGAAGACTGCGTTCCCCCGCGACAAATTGCCCCGATAGATAAAAGGCACGGCTCTTGCCGTGCCTTTTGCGTCGCGCTCTGAGAAAATGCCCGCACTTTTTTTCCGGATGCCGACATGACTGCCCTGAAGAACGACCGCTTCCTTCGCGCCCTGCTCAAGCAACCCGTGGACGTCACCCCCGTGTGGATGATGCGCCAGGCCGGTCGCTATCTGCCGGAGTACCGCGCCAGCCGCGCCAAGGCCGGTGACTTCATGAGCCTGTGCATGAACCCGCAGTTCGCCTGCGAAGTCACGATGCAGCCGCTGGACCGCTACCCGCAACTGGACGCGGCGATCCTGTTCTCCGACATCCTCACCATCCCCGACGCCATGGGCCAAGGCCTGTACTTCGAGACCGGCGAAGGCCCGCGCTTCAAGAAAGTCGTCAGCACCCTGGCCGACATCGAGGCCCTGCCGATTCCCGATCCGCAGAAGGACCTGGGCTACGTCATGGACGCGGTCAGCACTATCCGCCGTGAACTCAACGGTCGTGTGCCGCTGATTGGCTTCTCCGGCAGCCCATGGACGCTCGCGACCTACATGGTCGAAGGTGGCTCGTCGAAGGACTTCCGCAAGACCAAGGCGATGCTCTACGACAACCCGCAAGCCATGCACCTGTTGTTGGACAAGCTGGCGCAGTCGGTCACGTCCTATCTCAACGGCCAGATCATGGCCGGTGCCCAAGCGGTGCAGATTTTTGATACCTGGGGCGGCAACCTGTCGGCGGCGGCGTACCAGGAATTTTCCCTGGCCTACATGCGCAAGATCGTCAGTGGCCTGATCCGCGAGCAGGAAGGTCGCAAAGTCCCGGTGATCCTGTTCACCAAGAACGGCGGGCTGTGGCTGGAAAGCATCGCCGAGTCCGGTGCCGACGCCCTGGGCCTGGACTGGACCTGCGACATCGGCAACGCTCGCGAGCGCGTCGGTCACAAGGTCGCCCTGCAAGGCAACATGGACCCAACGGTGCTCTACGCCAAGCCTGAAGCCATTCGCGCTGAAGTCGGGCGCATCCTGGCCAGTTACGGCAAGGGCAGCGGCCATGTGTTCAACCTTGGCCATGGCATCACGCCGGAAGTCGACCCGGAACACGCCGGTGCATTCCTGCGGGCGGTGCATGAGTTGTCGGCGCAATACCACGACTGACTCGTAGCGGGAGCGAGCCGACTCGCTCCCGCCACTGGCCCACGCATCTCAGGCTTTTATCTCGCCCAGTGGTGGCAACTTGGCCAACTTCAGTGCGATCAATAGGGCGATGATCAGCAGCGAGCCGATGAACAGTCCGGTTCCGTTCCAACCACCCAGGTGCCACGCCACGCCCCCCGCCGTACCGGCGACACTCGAACCGGCGTAGTAGCTGAACAAGTACAACGACGAAGCCTGCCCCTTTGCCTTGAGCGCACGCCGGCCAATCCAGCTGCTGGCGACTGAGTGAGCGCCGAAGAAGCCGAAGGTGAACACCAGCATGCCGATGATCACCAGCCATAGCGGCGTGAACAGGGTCAGGACAAGCCCCGCCAACATGAGCGCGATGGTTGCCCAGAGCATTTTCCGGCGCCCGAGCTTGTCAGCCATGGCACCGACTTTCGCCGAACTGTAGATCCCCGACAGATAAACCACCGAAAGCAGTCCGACAAATGCCTGATCCAACTGATAAGGCGCGGCCAGCAGGCGGTAGCCGATGTAGTTGAACAGCGTCACGAACGCGCCCATCAATACGAAGGCTTCGAGAAACAGCAACGGCAACCCGGCGTCGCGAAAGTGCATGATGAACCCGTCCAGCAAGCTGCGCGGGTGCAGCGAGCGGGGACGGAAATTGCGTGATTCGGGGAGGATCCGCCAGAACACTGCCGCCGCGATCAGCGCCAGGCCACCAATTACCAACATCGCTGTGTGCCAGCTGACGAAGTCGATCAATACGCCCGTGATCAGGCGACCACTCATGCCGCCGATGGCATTGCCGGCGATATACAGGCCCATCGCCAGGCCGATGTGCTTGGGGTGAATCTCTTCGCTCAGGTAGGTCATTGCGACCGCGGCCAACCCGCTCAGCGACAACCCCACCAAGGCGCGCAGCAGCAATACGCCTTGCCAGGTCGGCATCATCGCGCTGGCGATCGTGCACACCGACGCGGCGAACAGTGCCGCGACCATCACCGATTTACGGCCGATTCGGTCGGAAATCGGGCCGGTGATCAACAGGCCGACGGCGAGCAGTCCGGTCGCCACCGAAAGGATCAGGCTGCTCTGCGCCGCATTGATGGAAAACTCCTTGGACAGCAGCGGCATCATCGGTTGTACGCAATAGAGCAGGGCAAACGTCGCAAAGCCTCCGCAGAACAGCGCCAGCACCGTACGCATGAACATCGGCGTGCCCTTCTCGATGTAGATGTCCTTCAATCCGGCGGCGACATCATCCTGGGCACGGGGAGGAATTTCATGGGCGAGTGGGGCGGCAGCAGTTTTCACGATGGACCTCGGAGGAGCACGGCCAGGCAGGCAATGGGAAAAAGCATATAGCCAGCTAATGATTCTATCCAATATATTGTTCGACCTATTTAAGACGTTATACGACCTATAGGCTTTCCCATGGAACTGCGGCATTTGCGCTACTTCATCGCCGTCGCCGAAGAATTGCACTTCGGCCGCGCCGCGCTGGCGCTGGGCATTTCCCAGCCGCCCTTGAGCCAGCAGATCCAGGCGTTGGAACAAGAGATCGGCGCACGGCTGTTCGATCGCACCAACCGTCGGGTCGAACTGAGCGAGGCCGGGCGGTTGTTCCTGGAAGAGGCGCGACGGGTATTGGCCCAGGTCGACAAAGCCGCCGACGTAGCCCGCCGTGCGCAATTGGGAGAGTTGGGTGAGCTGAAGATCGGATTCACCTCATCGGCGCCTTTCAACTCCACGATCCCCCAGGCGATTTTTACCTTTCGCCAGCGCTTTCCCGCCGTTCACCTGAACCTCCGAGAAATGAGCAGTACCCAAGTCGCGGACGCGTTGATGGACGAAGTGATCGAGGTGGGCATTATGCGACCGTTGCCGCTGCCCGACACCTTGACCGAAATCGAACTCAGCCGCGAACCGCTGGTGGCCGTGCTCAGCGCCAAGCATCCCTTGGCCCAAGGCAACGAAGACGGCCTGTTTCTCTCGGCCTTGGCCCAGGAGCCATTCGTGTTTTTCCCTCGCAGCTACGGCAGCGGCCTCTACGCGCAACTCCTCAACCTGGCCCGCGACGCCGGCTTCAGCCCGCATTTCGCCCAGGAAGCCGGCGAAGCCATGACCATTATTGGTTTGGTCGCGGCAGGGCTGGGCGTCTCGGTACTGCCGGCGTCGTATCAGCGGATGCGTATCGATGGTGTGGTGTACCGACCGCTGCTCGATCCGGCGGCGGTTTCGGCGGTGTGGCTGGTACAGCGCAAGGACCAGCGGTCGCCCATGGCGAAGGCGTTTGTGGCGTTGTTGACGGGTGGGGTGGCGGTGTAGGGGCTTGGTTGGGATGACGCTTGAGGTGATGCAGAGCTTTGCGTGTGTAGCGCAAAAGCTACACCGCGCGCATGACGGAGATTATTCGAAGTTCTACCTTTTCCGGCTGGCCACTGCGCGGGCTCGTGGAATGTCGCAAGTGGCCCGTGACGCCCGGTTGTCCAGGGAGAATCTTTACCGAGCCTTGTCGGGCGAAGGAAAACCCTGAATTTGGTAGCATTTTGAAAGCAGTAAAAGCGTTGGGTTTGAAATTGCATGCCAGTACCTGAACGGGACAGCATGGGAGCCTCCTGCCGAGTCGCTCAAGAAGGGCGCCGAAAGGCGCCCTTCTTCGTTCAGGCCTCGTTAGCCTCTCCAGCTTTTGGTTCCTATACCGCATCTGCATGGGCGGGGGAGATTGAACATGGACCTCCGTTATTTCGTTTCGTCGAGCGCGCCAGAATTGCCTCGCCGGTCGCCTGTGTTTGTATGAGCAACGATATTGACCTGCTTGATATTTAGAAGAGTTACGAGTTCGTGTAGCTCGCAGATCATGTCTTTTTTGCCATCGCCACTTTCCCAAACCGCAGTTTCGCCAGCCCCACTGTAGTCTAGAACGATGGGCGTAAATCCAACCCGCACCAATGGCTGCAGCAGTATTTTCCAGTCAAGCCGCCTGTTGGAGAAACCATGCGCCAGCAAGACCGGGTATTCACCGTCTCCGCCAATCAGATAGTGAAGACATCTGCCCTTCACATCTGCAGATTCATGCCTGAACAACACGCCATCCACGAGGACTGTGCCTGGGTCCACTGTGAACTGGGGACAAGGTTGGGAACCCGTTGTAGCTGTTCCCGACCAAGCGATGGTGTTTTGCAGTTTCTTATCCACTTTGGGCCGGCTTGTGTTCATGAAAAGCATGAGTGGCGGCGCCTCGTCCAAATGAAGGCGCTGCTTCAGACACTGAGAGCCTGAAGCTATCGAGAACTCCAGCGATACTGTCAAAGATGACAGTCCCGACAAGCGGCAAGGAAAACGCCTCTTACTTTAGGAAAACACGCATTCCGTTGGGGCGTTCCCTATTGGTTCCTGATGCGACTGTTATCCGAAAAGCAAATGACCTTTGCAGACTCTATAGACCCATGTGGGTGCGAGCCTGCTCCGAAGGCGGTGTATCAGTAAGTGCCTCGTTTTCGAGCAAATCGCGCAGCAGAACCGCAAAGCATGTAGGAAGACGAATACTTCCCTGTGCGAAACGTCTTTTTCGCTCCAAATGCCTCTTCTTCGTAATTGCGGCTTACCCGCGCCACAACGTTTTATTCATAGCTCTGAATTCGTTCGACTTGGCAGAGGCCAAGCGAACAGCGACCCCTGGGTAGGAGCCTTGAAAAAATGCACGCATCTCTGCAACTCGCCTATACCAACGAAGCATCCGCTGAGTATCTTCGTCGCCTGGACGACTCACCTTTCACGGATCAGCAACTTGCCGGTTTCGACGAACACGGGTTAGCGATCGTCCACCGACGACAGGCGTACGCCCAGGTTCATCCACCGATCGCCATTTACCGAGTCGCCACCGAAGGCAGCCAGACTCGCGATGGCGGGGTTATCCAGCGAGGTTCGGCGTCGTTTGAACTGCCGTTGGCGGACGGACGCCAAGTCAGCGCAGCGTGCAAGGGCGATCAGGTTGTGTATGCCGATGGCCGCACTGCGCGGATCGTCACTGGCGCGGGCGAGGGCAACTGTCATGTTGCGCTGGTGGGCAGCGTCCTGAGCAATGGCGATGAAATTATCAATACGCCACAAGGCGCGTTGTTGCTCATTGCCCGTGAGGGCGTGCCGTTGGCGGATGACTTCCTGCCCGGGACTGAACAGGCGCAGGGAGCCGGCCTGCGGTCAGATGGGGCGAAGGATGCCATCCAATGAACCGGGGTTACTACATTGGGCTAGGTGACCAAACCACCTGTGGTGGGAAGGTTCTGGATGGGGACGCAAGCTTCAGCCTGGGCGGGCTCCTTCATGCCTGTGAAGGTGACCGCGTAACGTGCGGCAAGGATGGCAAAACGTATCGGATCATCGGCGGTATAACCCACATGACCAGCAATGGCCGGCTCATGGCAGGTACGCTGGAAAGCCAAAGTGGCTGCCCCTGCAACGCACGCCTGCTACCTTCCGTATTCACGGCCAGCTACAAGAACGGAAGCCCTGCACCGCAAGCCAGTCGCGCCGCTCAACCGGCTTCTCAACACGCCGTGGACGCGTCGATTGCACCGCGGCATTCGAGCTTCACCCCCTCAAGCCAACTGCCGTTCGGAGCATCCACCCGCCTGGAGCCTCAGGAACCGGGCTTCTTCGTCGTCCCTAAAAGCGTGAGCCGTGAAGCCTTGGAAGCCACGTTATTCCCCGCGCCCGACCCGCAGGTGATGCGCAAATTCCGAGCGTTGAACCCTCACCGCGATGTTGTAAAAGCCGGTTCGATGATCGTGCTGAGCGACCCGAACAATCTGCAATGCACCCGCGAAGAAGCTCAGGTGATGGCGGCAGCGGAAACGGTGAATGCTGCGCTCGAAGACCTGACAGCCGAACAAGCCGACTTCATGCACCGCTACGCGGCCGAGATTGCCAGCTTCACCGGCCAGACCTCGACCTGGCTCGGTGTCAGCGCCGTGGTGATGGAAAAACACCTGACCAGCCTGCGCGACACCCTGCAAGCCATGGAGCGCTTGCATCAGGACAGCTATCGCCAGCACGGCCATCTCAAGTCAACGCAGTTTTTTACCGAGCGCAAACTTCTGCTCGCCCAATTGGATGCTCATTTGCTGAACTCCACCCGCCTGCGCGGCCATACGACACTGGGCGACCACCCCAAGCTGAAGACTGCCCTCGGCATTTCGAATCGCAGTCTGGTTCATCACTGGAACAAGGCTGGCGCGCCGGGGCAGATACCGGGGTATGCCTCGCATGTGGAAAGCACCAGTCGTGCTGCGAAATATATGCAGATGGGCGGGTATGTCGGGATTGGGATTGGTGGGGTGTCTTCGTTGCTGGCGGTTCAGGCTGTGTGTAACGGGGGCTCTGAGGAGGCTTGTGAGCGGGTCAGGTTTACCGAGGGAGGGAAGTTTGTTGGATCGACTACGGGAGGAATAGCTATAGGGGGGCTTGCTTCTTGGGCGAGTGCTCCCGTTTGCCTTGCACTTGGTGTTTCTACGGGGATTGGGGGAGTTGTTTGTGTTGCGGCGGTGGTTGCGGCCGGCGCATGGGCAGGGACGACTGGTGGCGGAATAGGGGGCGAGGCAATAGGTGAGATTATTTTTGAGAGTACCCAACCGTGATTCGCATTGATAGTTGGTCGCCCTGGGTTGTTGTCATTGTTGTTGGCAGTCCGCATCTGCTGGCCTTTTTTTGTGTCGTATTCAACCTGTACCTAGGTCATCGACATCTGGACTCTATGATGCAGGCTTTGCGCAACGGCAGTTATGTCTCTACTTGGGGGGCCGCATGGCGGAGACAGGGTCGGTTCGGAGGATGGGTGCTGGTCAACAAAATTGCCGGAATGGTCACTTGGCCAGGGGCATACGTTCAACTTGGGGATGTAAGCGCTGGCGATATCGAGAACTTTCCGCTCCATCTGAAACGACTTCTGAACATTTATGTGGCGATGATGCTTGTTGCGTCGATTGGGATAATGCTCGGGGCACTATTGGTAAGGCTTAGATGATTCCAGCCATTGGCGTCTCCAGCCGTTGTCTGGTTCATCACTGGAACAAGGCTGGCGCGCCGGGGCAGATACCGGGGTATGCCTCGCATGTGGAGAGCATCAGTCGTGCAGCGAAATATATGCAGATGGGTGGGTATGTCGGGATTGGGATTGGTGGGGTTTCTTCGGTACTGGCGGTTCAGGCTGTTTGCAACGGGGGTTCAGAGAAAGCTTGTGAGCGGGCCAGGTTTACTGAGGGAGGGAAATTTGTTGGGTCTACTTTCCGCGGGGTAGCTGGGGGGATAGGCGCTTGTGCGGCGAGTGGCGCTGTTTGCTTGGCGCTTGGAGTTACTACCGGTGTTGGAGGCGTTATTTGTATTGCGACTGTGGTGGCAGCCGGCTCATGGGCAGGCACAACGGTGGGCGGTCAAAGGGGGGAGGCCATCGGTGAGTTATTGTATGACGTTATAGAGCCTTGATCAGCGGGTGGCCTGTATGGGGCCTCCTCATTTTGAATGGGGGCCCGATCCTATTGAGCTTTGTAGGGGCGGTATTCGGTCTATACCTGAGCCAACGCCATCTGGATGCGATAAAGGAGGCCTTGAAGAACAGCCACTATATTTATCTCTGGGGGCCGAGCCTGGGGAGGCGGGGGGTGGTTTGGTCGCTCTTAGAGATAGGAAAAATTGCCGGAATGGTGCTTTGGCCTAGAGCATCAATCGCTATCGGGGAGGTAGACCCTGTTGATATCGAGAACTTCCCTCGTTATTTGAAACGCCTCCTATTAATTGAGATGACGATAATCTATATCGGCCTCGCCTGGATGGCAGTCGTAGCCGTGTTGATCCAGTTCGAATAATCCATCAACGCTAGATGAATAACGGACAGCTCGTCCGCGAAGTTCGGAGCGCTATTGGTAAAGCTTAGATGACTTCCAGCCATTGACATCTCCAGCGGCAGCTTGGTGCACCACTGAAACAACGCGCGGTGCGCCGGGGCAGATACCGGGGTACGCCACGCATGTGGAAAGCACCAGTCGTGCTGCGAGATATATGCAGATGGGCGGGTATGTCGGGATTGGGATTGGTGGGGTGTCTTCGGTGTTGGCGGTTCAGGCTGTGTGCAATGGGGGGGCAGAGGAGGCTTGTGAGCGGGTCAGGTTACCGAGAGCGGAAAATTCTGCTTGTCCACTGCGGGTGGCGCGGTGGGAGGAAGGATCGGCAAAGTTGCCGGCGCTTCGATGTGCCTGGCTCTTGGCGTCTCGACAGGCGTCGGAGGCGTTATCTGTGTCGCAGCATTGGTAGGTACGGGTGGATGGATGGGGGCAACTTACGGCGGTAAGGCTGGCGAATATACAGGCGATAAATTTTATGAGGTTACACATCCATGAACAGTATCGATACTTGGCCTCCATGGCTTGCCCTAGTTATTGCCGGTGGCTGGGCGCTTTTTGTAGTTGCGGGAGTTATATGCTGTGTGTATCTCGGTCATTGTCGTTTGAATGCTTTAAAAGATGCACTGAAAAACAGTGGTTATATTTATCTCTGGGGGCCGTGTCTGGGGAGGCGCGGTTGGATTTGGTCTGTCATGGAAATAACGAAAAACACGGCGATGATTATGATGCCCAAAACGCACATTCGCCTCGGCGACTTGGACTCATCCGATTACGCAATCTTTCCGGCAGGCTTGAAACGTCTTTTGATCGTTGATTTTACACTTATGATCTTTAGCTTGGTCTGGATGATAATTGCAGCTGTGCTGATCAAGTTTAGGTAATTCTTCGCAAGTATAACGACACTGCTATGTTCCCCTGATATAGGAGCCGCGTTTCCGAAGGGCGCCGCAAGGCGCCTTTTTCTTTGTCAAGTTGCAACCTGCGACTGCAAGCGGCGCCCCACGACATCCAGCAAATCGCAGTCTTCGCGCAATGAAACCACCAGCACACGAGCCAATTCGCTATAGGCCCCCCTTCGAATGCCAGGTTTCAAGAAACTGGGTGGCGGCGCGAATGCGGTCGGCACGCGGTTTCGTGCAAGACGTCCAGCGGTGCTTCTATGTCGATCAATAACGAAGCGATGATGCACTCGGTACCGGTGACGGGCCTGTATCTTTTCATGACGAAACCCTCTTGATTGTTGAGTTGGCGTTGATTATTTGATGAATCGTCGGGGCTCGCCTGCCTGAAGAGGATGGCCGTCAATTTGATGGCCATCGGTCTAAGTGTTTTTTATATATTTATTTTATTTTTTAGTGTCTTGCTAACCCTTTCCCTATTTTCAGTAAAAGCCTTCAGCCCTCCTGCGCGAAGACTGCAAGCATCACAGCCCCCGCACCCACTGCCCACCACGCCGTTATAACAAGTCAGCGTACGGTTCATCACTAGTTCCAGCTGGTTGTGATAATCCGCCAAGGCCCAGGTCTCTGCCTTGTTCAGCCACATCAACGGAGTCTCGATGCGCAATTTGTAATCCATGCCGGTTTCGATCGCGATGTTCATGGCTTTTACAAAACTGTCCCGGCAATCCGGATACCCTGAAAAATCCGTTTCGCACACACCGGTGATCACCGCTTCAGCCCCCACTTGATAGGCATAGATCGACGCCAACGTCAGAAACAGAATATTGCGACCCGGCACGAATGTATTAGGCGGGCCGTCCTTGCTGCTGTTCGCCGAGGGAACCGGAATATTGGCGCGAGTCAGGCTGCTGACCGCCAGTTCGTTCAATAACGTGGTGTCCAGGACTTTATGGGCCGTCACGCCAAAATGCTTGGCGAGGTCCTTCGCCACTTCAATCTCGGCGCGATGGCGTTGGCCGTAATCGAAGGTGATGCAGTGGATTTCGTCGTACTGGGGTAATGCGTGGATCAGGCAGGTGGTGGAATCCTGGCCGCCGCTGAAAACGATCACGGCTTTCTTGGTCACTTCATTCATCCTTGGCATTCTCGGCTTTTGGTTGGGATGTGACCGTATCGCGTACTTCAAGGACTTTGTTGTGGGACGTTTCGGAAATTAGGTGTTCCGCTTTCCGAGTTTTGCTAGCTGCCTCGCGGGGGCAAGGTTGAGTGCAAGGACGCTGGTCAATACGATGGCCGTCCCGACGACGACCATCGCCGAGGGACGTTCGGCCAGGATCATCGAGGCCATCAGCATGGCGGTCGGCGGGATCAGGTAAAGCGCCATGGACGCTCGGCTCACATCGCTGTGGGCCAGGACGTATGCCCAGGCGAGGTACGCCAGCGCGCTGGGAAAGATGCCGAGCATCAGCACGGCCAGATTCACCGAAGTGGGCGCTTGTTTCGCCTCGTTCAGCAGCCCGGGCGCGAAGAGGAATAACAGCGCGGTTCCCGACCAGACGGTGTAACAGACCATGGTCAGGCCGTCGTAGCGATGGCAATGGCGTTTTTGCAGGGCGAAATACAAGCTCCAGGACAATGCCGCCAGGAGGATCAGCAGTCCATGGGCATTTATCTGACCCAAACCACGATCTCCCGCGACCACTACGGCAGCGCCCGCCAACCCCAACAACACGCACATCCACTGCCAACCATTGACACTGTTCTTGAAGACGAAACGCGCCAGTAGCGCACTGAACAACGGCGTGGTTTGGGCCAGGACACTGGCGGCGCCAGCGCTGACACCTCGCTGCCCGTAGTTGAGGGCGATGTGATGCAGGCTGACGGCGAAAAAACCCAGCAGGGCGAGCAGCGGCACGTCCTTCAATCGAGGCAGGCAAATGCCCTTGGCCAAGGCCACAGCGGCCATGAACGTCGAGGCGATGAGGAATCTCATCAACGCCAGGTGGCCGGGTTCGTATGCCTGAAGGCCGATGCGAATACCAATCGGTGAGTAGGCCCAGCACACAATGACGAACGCTGCTGCCAGGGACACCTTTACGGCTGATGGTTTCGAACCTTTGTTGAGCATTAGCCGCGTCTTCATCCAAGTGCCTGCCTCGGAGTATCGAAAACGTGGCCTATCACCACAAGTGACTTAAACTCATCCAATCATTCACTTTGGGTGAGCAATGGAACTGTCCCAACTGCGCATGTTGAAAGCGGTCTGCGACACCGGCAGCGTCGCGCGCGCCGCTGAAACGCTGCACTGCGTTCCGTCCAACATCACTGCACGCCTCAAGTCGTTGGAGCGAGAGCTCGGCACGTCGTTGTTTTTCCGCGAGGGACGTGGGTTGCGAATCAGCCCGGCGGGGCAAATATTCCTGGAATATGCGACGAGAATCCTCAGCCTGGCGGAAGAGGCTCGCCGAGCAATCGCACCCTCCAACGCTCCGAGTGGGCCGTTGCGCATTGGCGCGATCGAGTCCAGCGCCACCGGGCGCCTGCCCCAGTTGTTGGCCAGATATCATGCGCAGTTCCCGCAGGTGTCATTGGAGCTGAGCACCGGGACCTGGGCTCAGCTGCTGGACGATATCTCGCATCACCGGCTCGATGGCGCAATTGTCGCGGTTGACGTGGAGCGGCCCGGGCTCAAGCGAGCGGTGATGTACCGTGAGGATCTGGTGCTCATTGCTGCCGATTCGCTTGGTCCGCTGCGCAGTGCGGCGGATTTGCAAGGCCTGGCGATTTTCATGTGGCCTGTCGGTTGTCCGTACCGCCTGGCACTGGAGCAGTGGCTGCTGCGCCAGGGGCAGGCGCAGCCGATCACCAGCATCGCCAGCTATGGCGCTATCGTCGGGTGTGTCAGTGCCGGGGCTGGTGTGTCGCTCGTTCCCAGGGGCATTTATGAGCGGTATCGCCAGGGGGCCGGTTGGACAGGGTACGAATTTCCGGAATTGGCGGGAGTGGACAATCTGTTTTATTGGAATGAAAACGCTGGACGCCATCCGGCCAGGGAGGCCTTTTTGGCGATGTTGGAGAGGGAGTTCGAAGGAGGGGACAACTAGGTTGTTGTGGGACTGCTGCGCAGCCCAGCGGGAGACAGCTCCCTCGCCACAGGGAAATTGCCGGCCTCCCTCCCACAATGGTTTGATGATTAATCGACTACTGCACCTTCGCCAAATCCCCTTTCAACGCAACACCCGCCATGATCGCCCCAGCGTGGCATTCGTAGGTCGTCGGGTCCTTGCGCTCGTTGCGCTTGTAGAAGCTGACGATGTTCGTGACGGCGTTGGCGCCGGCGTTCTTCGCGGCTTCGTGCAGGCTGATCAGGGCTGATTGCAGCACCCACTCGCAGGCCGCTTCATCGGACTTGTTGAAGGCGTTGGTTTTCTTGTTGGTCACCGCGCCCGGGCTGACCACCGTGACGTTGCCGGCAGGTTTGTGGCCGGCCAGGTAGAATTTCACGCTGCCGTCGATCTTGCCGGTGCGGATGGCTTCGGCGACCACTTTGTCGAACGGCAGGAATAGCGCGGTATCACGGGCCTGGCTGAGGCTTGGCAGGGTGCCGAGCAGCAGGGCGGCGGTCACGGCGATTTTCTTGAACGGCATCATGGTCTCCTTGACCAAGGGATTAACGGGTTCAATGCCAGCGGCGGAAGATCAGCGAGGTGTTGACCCCACCGAAGGCAAAGTTGTTGTTCATCACGTACTCATTGCTCATCGCGCGAAACTCGTTGCGCAAGTAATCGAGTTTGCCGCATTCGGGGTCGACTTCATCGAGGTTGCAGGTGTGCACGTACAGTTCGCGGTTCATCATTTCGATGCTGAACCAGGACTCCAGCGCACCGCAGGCGCCCAGGGTGTGGCCGAGGAAGCTTTTTTGCGAGCTGATGGGCATCTGCTCGCCGAACAGGCTGCTGGTAGCCAGGGTCTCGGCGATGTCGCCCTGTTCGGTGGCCGTGCCGTGACCGTTGACGTAGCCAATGGCGGACGGCTCGAGGCCGGCATCTTCCAAGGCCAGTTCCATGGCCCGGCGCATGGTGCTCAACTCCGGGCGAGTGGCGTGCTGGCCGTCGGCGTTGCTGCCAAAACCGACGATCTCGGCGTGGATCCGCGCACCACGGGCCAGGGCATGCTCCAGTTCCTCGAGCACCAGCATGCCGGCGCCTTCGCCGATCACCAGGCCATCGCGTCCCTTGTCGTAAGGACGTGGGCTGGTCTGCGGCGCATCGTTTTTCAGGCTGGTGGCGTAGAGCGCGTCGAAGACCATCGCTTCGGTCGGGCACAGTTCCTCCGCGCCGCCAGCGAGCATCAACGGCAAGCGGCCGAACTTGATTGCCTCGTAGGCATAGCCGATGCCGTGGCTGCCGCTGGTACAGGCGCTGGACGTGGGAATCAGTCGTCCGGTCAGCCCGAAGAAGATGCTGATATTGGCCGCCGTGGTGTGGGGCATCATCCGTACATAGGAGTTGGCGTTCAACCCTTCGGCCACGCTGTTGAGCAGCATGTTGCCGAAGGCCTTGATCTCATCGGTGCTGCCGGTGGACGAGCCGCAGGAGACGCCCATGCGCCCGTCCTTGATCGACGGGTCCCCCAGCAGGCCGGCATCGGCCAGGGCCTGTTCCGCCGAGGCGACGGCAAGGCGCGAGACCCGGCCCATGCTGCGCAGTTGCTTGCGCGTCCAGTGGGCGGGGACCTGGAAGTCATCGATGGGCCCGGCCAGGCGGGTGTTCAGTTCGGTGAAACGGTCCCACTCATCCATGCGCCGGATGCCGCTGTGGTTGGCGGCGAAGTTGGCGGCGATGGTCTCCCAGTCGCTGCCGATGGAGGTGATGCCGGCCATGCCGGTGACGACGACGCGCTTCATCAGCACAAGCCTCCGTTGACGGCCAGCACTTGCCGGGTGATGTAGCCAGCTTCGGCGGACATCAGGAAGTTCACCGCGCTGGCGACTTCTTCCGGGGTGCCCATGCGCTGGGCGGGGATCATTTTCATCAATTCTTCCACGGGCACGTTTTCATCGAGCATGGCGGTGTCGATCAACCCCGGCGCGACGCAGTTCACGGTGATCTTGCGCTTGCCCAGCTCGATGGCCAACGCCTTGGCCGCGCCGATGAGGCCCGCTTTCGAGGCGCTGTAGTTGACCTGGCCACGGTTGCCGATCAGGCCGGAAACCGAGGTGATGCAGACGATTCGTCCAGCGGCGCGGCGCCGGATCATCGGCATCATCACCGGGTGCAGCACGTTGTAGAAACCGTCGAGGTTGGTGCGCAACACGCTGTCCCAGTCGTCTTCACTCAACGCCGGGAAGGCGCCGTCGCGGGTCAGGCCGGCGTTGAGCACCACACCGTAGTAAGCGCCGTGGGTTTCGACATCAGCTTCCAGAGCGGCTCTGCAGGCGGCGCGGTCGGACACGTCGAATTGCAGCACCCGGGCGTTGCGGCCCAGGGCCTGGACTTCTGCCTGGACGGCTTCGGCCTCGGCGCGTCCGCTACGGCAGTGCAAGACAATGTCGTGCCCGGCCTGGGCCAAACGCAAGGCGATGGCGCGGCCGATGCCACGGCTGGAGCCGGTGACCAGTACGGATTCAGTCATGGCTGGGTTCCTGTTGCAGGGGGTTCATTGAGGTACTGGGCAGCATGGGGCGGACGGAACACGTTCAGTCGTGCGGTGACATGGATGCCGGGCGCCTGGATATGACATTCGAACACACCCATGCCGTTGTCGTCTTCCAGGGAGCGCACGCCATGGATGGCCAGTTCGGTGCCGAGGGGGAAATGTTCGACATTGCATTCGAACTTGCGCGTTCCAAGCAAAAAGCCCAGCTCCACGGCATCGCCGCGTCGGCGGGCATGACATCCGGCGAACGCCGCGACGCTCTGGGCCATCAACTCGATGCCGACCCAGGCCGGCAGGGCGCCGTCTTCACGGTTGAACAACCCGCCCGGCTTGACCATGGCCAGGGTATGGATCTGCTCGTCATCGAAGCTCACGATCCGGTCGATAAGAATCATGTCGCCTGCGTGGGGCAGCAGTTCGGCGAGCGGCCAGTCGATCATTGGGCGTCTCCGATAATGAGGCTGACGTTGTTGCCGCCGAAGGCAAACGAGTTGCTCATCAAGCGACGGGGGAAGGTCGGGTTCAGGCGGGCGCGGCTATCGATCCAGTTCAGCGCCGGCAGTTCGGGATCGGCCTGGCCGTCCCAGACGTGCGGTGGCAAGGCGTGGCTGGGGTTTTCCGCGCTCAGGGCCAGCCAGCAAAACGCCGCCTCCAGCGCGCCTGCCGCGCCAAGCGTGTGGCCGGTCATGGGCTTGGTGGACGAGCAAGGCACCCCCGCCGGAAACAATCCGGCCACCGCATGGCTTTCCATGGCGTCGTTATGTTGCGTGGCGGTGCCGTGCAGGTTCAGGTAGTCGATCTGGCTGGCGTCCAGGCCAGCGCAGCGCAAGGCTTTTTCCATCGCCTGACGGGCGCCGCGACCGCTGGGTTCCGGCGCGGAAATGTGATGGGCGTCGGAGCTGGCACCGCCACCCAGCAGGGCAATCGAGTGGCCGTCGCCTGGCGTCTTGCTCATGAGAAACAGCACCGCCGCTTCGCCGATGTTGATGCCGCTGCGGTTCACCGAAAACGGGTTGCAGCGCTCGCTCGACACCGCTTCCAGGGCGCAGAAGCCATTGAGGGTCAGCTTGCACAAACTGTCTACGCCACCGCAAAGCACTGCATCGCACAGGTCCAGGTCCAGCAGGCGACGGGCACTCATCAAGGCTCGCGCGCTGGAGGTGCAGGCGGTCGAGATCACGTAGGAAGGGCCGCTCAAGCCAAGCCAGTCGGAGAGGAAATTGGCCGGCGCGCTGAGTTCCTGCTGTTGGTAATCGTAGCCTTCGGGGAACCGTTGCTCGCGCAGGTAATGGGCGATGCCCTGGCTGGCCTCGTCGATGCCCGACGTGCTGGTGCCCAGGACGACGCCGATGCGCGTGGGGCCGTAAGCCTTGATGGCTTGATCGATGTCGGCACGTATCTGCAATCCGGCGTCGAGCAAAAGCTGATTGTTGCGGCTGCGTTGCGCCACCAGCGCCTCGGGGATGGTTGGCAGATCACCCCTTGCCGAAGCCACCGGCAATGCCCGCTCGGCCACCCAGCCGGCTTCGACGCGCACGCCCGAGCAATCGCCGGCAAACAGGTTGCGCGCGACGTTTTGTTTGTCCCGGCCCAGGGAGCAGATGACCCCGAGGGCGTTCAGATAAGCGGTCATGGTGCGCTCTCGGTCAGCGGTGTGATGCGGTAGTTCGGGCCTTGCGGCAGGCGCAATTCAAAGTCCAGAGGTCGTTTGTAGCGCACCTGCCAGCGCATATCGAGGACGCGTTCAACGCCGTGTTGCCGGGCGACGGGGTAGCGGCCGACAAGCTCCGTTTCCGGGGTCAAGGCGAACAACAGCGCCGCGAACAATTCCCGCGCCTCGGCATTGGGCGGCAACAGGCCGTCGGCCTGCCATTGGCCATCGACCAGGCGCTGGCGCGCCAGGGGAATGCCCAGCGGGTCCATCATCGACCAGCGGATCCCGGTGCTTTCACGCTGGATCACCAACAGCCAATCCTGGCGCTGGCCGGCCAGTTGCCGCTCGATGTGCAATTGCAGCGGCAGCGCCAGGGTCGGCATAGGCTCGGGCAGCGGTGCCTGGCTGGCGCAGGCGCTGAGCAGCAGTGTAAAGCCGATAAGCAGGGCCCGGAACATCAGGCGCCCCCTTCGAGCGGCTTGCGCGCCACCACGTTGACCAGGGTTTCCTCGCGCTCGCCAAACGGCTTGGGCCGACGCAGGCCCCAGCGTTCCAGCAGGCCGAAGTCTTTGGCGCGGCTCCACCACAGGTACGGGTAGGACACGTTGCGGTCCTCGAACAGGAACCCTTGGTTGCGGATCATCGCCAAGTACTGCGCGGCACTTTTCTGCACGTGCATCGGGTGGCGAAACAGCCAGCGGATCACCCAGGTGTCGATGTAGGCCTCGGTGGATTCAGCGAACAACAGGTAGCCGCCGGGCTTGAGCACGCGATGGAACTCGGCGAGGGCTTTTTCCTGTTCCACCAGGTGATGAAAGGTCTGGTGGCAGAACAGCAGGTCGACGCTGGCATCGGGCACGGACAAGGTTGCGCAGTCGCTGCCGACCAGTTCCACCGTCATGTCCTGGCGGGCTGCTTCTTCGGCGCTCAGTTCCAGGCTGTGCGGGTCTGCGTCCACGCCGATCAGGCGTTGCGGCGCGAACACCTGGCGCAAATACTGGAACGACTTGCCCTGGCCGCAGCCGGCATCCAGCAGCACAGGGTTTGCCGGCGGCGCGGCGCTGAACAGGCCGCGCAGGTCCTTGATCGCCACGCGCAGCACATGATGCTGCCAGGTGTGACTGCGCAGGAACCAGAAACCGAACCGGGTTTCTTCGACGTAGTCGTCGCTCAGGTAGCTCATGTTTGCTGACTCGGCGCTGTGTTCGCGCAGATTTCCGAGAGCATGCGCAGGCGCCGCTTGGGTTCGCTGACGAAGGGGTTGCGCTGGTCCCAGGCGTAGCCGGCGAGGATCGAACTGATCATGCGGCGGATGTCGGCGGAACCTTCGGTGTAGAAAATCACATCCTGGAACGTGCCGGCGTACCAGCCTTCGACGTAGCAGCGGAACGTGTCGACGCCGCGCTTGAGTGGCTCGGCGAATTCGCTTTGCCAATCTACCTGCTCGCCTGATAGCTGACGATGCAGCACCCCGGCGGCCATGCTCGCCGAGCGCATGGCGATGGTCACGCCGGACGAGAACACCGGGTCGAGGAATTCCGCAGCGTTGCCCAGCAGGGCGAAGCCGGGGCCATGCAAAGTCTTGACGTTGGCCGAGTAGCCGCCGATGGTCCGCGCCGGGGTGTCCCACAGGGCATTGTCCAGCACGCCGGCCAGGCTTGGCGTTTCGTCGATGAAGCTGCGCAGGCAGGCGTCGAGGTCATCGGTGCGACCCTCGAAATGCTCGGCTGCCGCGACCACGCCTACAGAACAACGGCCGCCGCTGAAGGGGATGGTCCAGAACCACACGTCGCGCTTCGTCGGATGGGTCGTGATGAGGATTTTCTCGCGATCGAATGCCGGGTTCTCGATGCGGTCTTCGATGTGGGTGAACACTGCTTGGCGCACCGGGAAATTCGACGGCGCCTCAAGGTCCAGCAGGCGTGGCAGGACCCGGCCGTAGCCGCTGGCGTCGAGAACGAAATCGGCCTCGAGCCGGTACTCGCTGCCGTCTTCGCGCTGCACGCCCAGTTGCGGCTTGGCGAGGGAGAAATCAGCGTTGGCAATGGCCTGGCCGTAGCGGATTTCCACTCCCTGCAGGGCCGCTTGGTCGGCGAGCAACTTGTCGAAGTCGGCGCGCTGGACCTGGAACGTGGTGGGCTTGCCTTCGCTGAAGGTGTCGCCGAAATCGAAGGCGCTGTAGCGCTCGCCCCAGGCGAATGCCGCGCCGTTCTTGCGCTGGAAGCCGGCGGCGTTGACCGCGTCGAGCATGCCGGCTTCTTCGACGAAATCCAGGCAATGGGACAACAGGCTCTCGCCGATGGAGAACCGTGGGAAATGCTGGCGCTCGATGACCAATACATCGTGGCCCTTGCGCTTGAGCAGCGCGGCGGCGATCGCGCCGGAGGGGCCTGCGCCAATGATGACGACCTGTCGACGTTCCATTTCAACTGTTGGCACGGGGGCTCCTGGCCGGGACGGCATGCGAAGGAATACGGTGAAAACCGGCCAGGGCCGGCAGCAATGTGGCGATCAGACCCATCAGCATCAGCGCGAAGTACAGCGCCGGGCTGATGAGTTGTTGTTGCAGCAACAGATTGAGGAAGACGATTTCACTCAAGCCGCGAATATTCAGCAAGATACTTTCGCGCAAGCGGCTGGCGCCAGCGAAGGACGCCCCCGCCCAACCGAGCCCCAGCCAGTTGCCAAGGAGCTTGCTGGCAATAGGCAACAGCAGCAACGCCGCCAGCTGGACCCAGCCAAGGCTGTCCATGGCGCTGTGCACGTTGATCTGCACGATACCGAACGTCAGGATCAACGGGATGGCCAGGTAGGTCTGCAACCGGTTCATCCACTCGGTGCCGAGGGGCAATACCAACGGTACCTTGAGCGCGGCCATGCACAGCAGGTAGCCGATGCCGGCGATGAGTGCATTGAGCCGGTAATGCTCGGCCACCACCAGCAGGGCAAAGAACAGGCCGCTGTGCAGCAAGGGCTGGCGCAGGCCAGCCAGCCGTAGCAGCAACGGCACGCAGGCGCCGGCCAGTGGCAGCAACAGGCTGCCCAGGTGCAGGCTGCCCTGGGCCAGGGCGAACAGGCTCCAGCAGATCAGGTCGATCAGGATTGCCGTTTGCACCAGCCGCCGGGTCGCGGCGGGCGGATAGGCAATGTGGCGCAGATACAGGTACAGCACCGGTATCGCCGTGATCGCGAACAACAGCCCAACCGCCAGCGAGCTGATCCAAGGTTGAGTTGGCAGCAGCCAGAACGCGGTCGCCAAGCCGCAGGCAAACGGTACGCCAAAGCTTGGCAGGGCGATCTTCACGCTCTGGCGGTCCAGGCGCAGGTCGATCACATCGCTGAGGATGTGCCCCAGCAAAAGGGCGAATGCGAGGCTGTAGAGGTGCTTCAGCCACACGGGCGAGACCAGTTGCGCACCGCTGAGGTGCCAGCCCGGTTCGATCCAGAAATACATCAGCAAGGGCAGGCCGAACGTTGCCAGCAGCAACTGGCTGACGATCGGGATCAGCCCGAAGCGGCGCCCGGTCAGCGTCGCCACGGCAAACAGCGCCAGGGCCATGAGCCAGAACAGCACCGTCATCATTGGACCGGCTCCGCAGCCTTGACCCCATGGGCCGGCCGTCCGGCCCACGGCGCGAGCATGAAACTGAACGCCAGTCCGAGGCTCACCGCCAGACCGAAATTGCTTACCGCCGGCGTGCTCGACAGCGCCAGCAGGCCGAACGACAGCCAAGTGGTGATCGCCGCCAGTAGCGTGCCCAGCAGGCTCACGGCGGCGCCGCCAATCTGCTCGCGCATGAGGATGGCGTAGTCGACGCCGATGGCCGTCACCAACAATAGGCCGAACAGGCTGAACAGCGTCAATGGCTGCCCCAGCCAGCCGAGGCTCGCCAGGCTGCACAGCGCGGCCAGCAACGGCAGCGCGACGATGCGCAAGGCGCCGCCGACGCCGAACGGCCAGATCAGCACCAGAACGATCAGCACGCAGGAGGCCAGTTTCAATTCGGCCGCGCTGACTTGCGTGGCGGCGAAGACGCGGTTGAGATCGCCCAGGCGATCGACCAGTTGCACGCCGGGCAAGTCCACCGCCTGGACTCTTAACAGCGCGGCATCGTTCAAGCCTTGTAGGCTGACCACCGCCGCTACGCCTTGCGCTGTCGGGCCGAGCCAGAGCGTGCGATAGGGCTCGGCCAGGGGGCCGGCCAGCGCGGCGTCGATGTCGGCCACGGGCAGGGCCTGCAATTGCTTCAACTCCGCTTGCAGCGCGGCGACCGGCACTCCCACCTCCAGCAACGGCTGCCAGAACGCCGGCAACCGGCCCAGCGCCTCGCGGACTTTTTGTTGCTCGGCAGGCGGGCTGACCAATTGATTGAGGGACAAGTAGCCTTGGAGTTTTTCCAGGCCGATCAACTGGTCGAGCCGCTCGTTGAGCGCGCTCTGGCGCTCCAGCAGTTGTGCCTGGTCGTCGGCACGGATCAGGAAGAACTGGCTGGTGGGCTGGAAGCCGGTGATGCGGGCGACATCGCGGGCTTCGTCGGTCAGGTGCTGGGGCGTACCGATCCACTGGCGAATGTCGTTCTTGCTGCTTAATTGCCAGAGGCCCCCACCACAGAAGGCCAGCAGCAGCGCGAGCAGGACGGGTGTGCGCACCCGAGCCAGCAATGCTTCGCGGCACTGGAGCAGGTTTTCGCACACCCGCAATGGCCACTGGGCGGGGCGCAGGTCCGCGCGCTTGAGCAACGCCGGCAACAGGCAGACCGCTGTCAGATAAGCGCCGACCAGGCCTGCGGCGGAAAAAATCGCGATCTGGGTCAAGGCCGGGAAAGGCGTCCAGGCCAGGGCAAGATACCCGATACAGGTGGTCGCCAGGCTCAGGCTCAGGCCCGGCAGGGTGAGGCGCAAGGCCGGCCAGCTACGCCACGGCTTGAGGCTCCAGCTCTTGGACAAATAGTGCAGCGGATAATCCACGGCAACGCCGATCAGGCTCGAACCCAGGACCAGGGTCATGACGTGCATGCGGCCGAACAACGCCACGCAGGCCACCGCACCGAACAACATGCCCACCAGCACCGGCACGAATGCCAGCCACACGGAAAATCGACGGAACGCCAGCAACAGCAGCAACAGGATGCCGACCGTTGCGCCGCCACCGACCCAGGTGATTTCCCGCGACGCCTGCCGCTGTCCGCTGGCGGCGTAGAGCAGGCCGCTGGCGGCCAAGAGCTGGCCTTGGGCCTGGCTTGCGTGCTCGCGGCTGCGTTGCAGCAGATCGGCGACATGCAGCGGCAAGTTCATGTCAAAGGCATTGCCCTGGGTGCGCGCCCGCAACATGACCCAATGCTTGCCGTCGGCTTCGGCGACCAGCGCACCGCTGCCCACGTCCAGTTGTATGGCGCCGCGTTGAGGCTGGCTGTTCTGGATACGCCCGGTCAGGCCGAGCCAGTCGTCCTGGCTCGGCACCAGGCTGAAGCCGCTGAACGGGTCGAACAGCGCTTGTACCCGCTGTTGGATAAAGGCCTCGGGATGATCGATCAGTTGTTGCCGGTCAGCCGCCGAAAGCATGGCCAGCCGGCCATCGAGCAATTGCCTGCGCAGCGCCGGCAAGTCGGCCTGGAGCGTCCATTGGACCTTGTCGAACAAGCCGCTGACTTGCCATTGCCCGCCCAGCGCTTGCGCCAGGGCGACGGCTTGCTGGCGATCGGCATGGCCAACCAGCACCAGCACTTCACGGTTCAGCGGTTCCTGCATGCGTTGTTCAGCGATCAGCTCAAGCGCATTCGGCGTTGTACCCGGCACCAACTCCATCAGGTTCGCCGACAGCGGCGCGCCGTTGCGCCATTGCCAACCGGCGAGCGCCAGCACTGCCAGCAGCAGGATCAGGAACAGCCGCGGCAGCCTCCGTTCACTCGGCAAAGTCATGTTGCTCCGCTGCGCTCAAGGGTTGCTCGCTCGTGGTGTCCTGCATGCGCAGCACCGTGCTGTCGCCCTGGGTTTCCAGCAATTCAATGCGCTGCACCAGCTCGCCGCCATCAATGTTGATCTGGTTGAAGACCTGCTTGAGCAGCACCGAGCGCGGGGTCAGGGTGAGTTTCCATTGTTGCGCCTCGCCCGACAGGCTCAGTTCGAAGTCGCGCTGCAAGCCGCTGCTGTCGCCCTGCAATACCGCCAGGAACAACCGGTTCTGCTCGGCGCCGGCGCTCTTGTTCGGCAGCATCTGCCACGTGCTGCCGTCCCGTCGGGCGATGCCTTTGCTGGTGATGCGGTAATCCTGTTGCAACGGCGTCTGCAACAGCCACAGCAGGCCGTGGTTTTTCGCCAGCACGAAGCGGCCCTTGCTGGTGAGGGGCTGGGGCAGGGCGCGCAGGTGTTTTTCCTGGATGAACTGGCCGTGGATCACGTCCGGGCGGGCCAGTTGGTCGCTCAATTGCTGCAGATCGAACGCCTGGGCCAGCGGCGACAGGCAGCACAGCACCAGGCAGGTGAACAGGCGCTTCATGACAGTTTCCTCTCGACCGCTTCGACAAACACTCGGGGCGAGGCCAGCAGCATTTCGCGAGTGGCCATGTCCACGGCCACTTGCACTGAACTGGCACGGGTGAAGCGTTCGCCGGTTACGGCGTCGCTGATCAGGTAGTTGATCTTGAGCCGGTTTTCCCACTCCACCAGACTGGCGCGCACGTTCAGGGCCTGGCCGAACACGGCGCCGCGTACGTAGCGCAACTGCAAGTCGATCACTGGCCACGCATGCCCCGATTCGAGCATGTCGTTATAGTTGTGACCGATCAGGTCGAGCAGGGCGCAGCGCGCCACTTCGAGGTATTTGACGTAGTGGCCATGCCAGACCACGTTCATCGAATCGACATCGAAAAACGGCACCACGATCTGGGTGTCGACGTGCAGAACGCCTTGGCTACGCATGCAGCCTCCAGTGTTGTTCGGCAATGCGTTGCAGGCACAGGCGCAGTTCGCCTTCCAGGGCGCGGTCTTCAATGACCGGCGGGAAGTCCTCGGCCAGTTGTTGGTGCATGGCGGCCAGGGCCGGCGGCAGCGGTCGCGCGTCATCGGCACGGCTGCGCAGCCACACGCCCTGGTTGGCGGCGAGCAAGGTGGCGGCGGCGACTTGTTCGGTCAGTTCCAGCACACGGATGGCGTCCCGGGCGGCGATGGTGCCCATGCTCACCTTGTCCTGGTTGTGGCACTCGGTGGAGCGCGAGAACACGCTGGCCGGCATGGTGTTTTTCAGGGCTTCGGCGGTCCAGGCGCTGGTGCCGATCTGCACGGCCTTAAAACCATGATTGAGCATCGCCCGCTCGGCGCTGGCGCCGGACAGGTTGCTCGGCAGGCCATGGTTGTAGCGCTCGTCCACCAGCAGGGCGAGTTGGCGGTCCAGCAGGTCGGCGACGTTGGCCACCAGGTTCTTCAGACTGTCCATGGCGAAGGCGATGTGCCCGCCGTAGAAATGCCCACCGTGCAACACGCGCTCGGCTTCGGCGTCGATGATCGGGTTGTCGTTGGCGCTGTTGAGTTCGGTCTCGATGAACCCGCGCAGCCAGCCCAGGCTGTCGGCCAAGACCCCGAGCACATGGGGGGCGCAGCGCAGGGAGTAGCGGTCCTGCAGGCGATGCAGCGGTGCGGTCGGGGCGTCGATCGCCAGGTCCTTGCGCAGCCACGCGGCGACTTGCATCTGCCCCGGATGCGGCTTGGCGGCGAACAGGCGTTCGTCGAAATGCTCCGGATTGCCTTGCAGGGCGACGACGTTCAGCGCGGTGATGCGGGTCGCCAGTTGCAACAGGTAGTCGGCGCGGGCGAAGGCCAGGCAGGCCAGGCCGGTCATCACGGCGGTGCCGTTCATCAGCGCCAGGGCTTCCTTGGGCCGCAACACCAGTGGCGTCCAGCCCAGCTCCCGATGAACGTCGGCGGCCAGGCGCCGCTCGCCACGGAACATCACTTCCCGTTCGCCGGACAGTGTGGCGGCGACGTAGGACAGCGGGGTCAAGTCGCCGCTGGCGCCCACCGAGCCTTCTTCCGGAATCAGCGGCAGGATGTCGTGTTCGAGGAAGGCCTGGAGGCGTTCCAGCAGCTCAACCCGCACCCCTGATACCCCGTGGCACAGCGACTGCAAACGCGCCGCCAGCACCGCACGGGTAGCCTGGGCGTCGAGCAGTTTGCCCAGGCCGCAGCCGTGGAATGTGTACAGGTGACGTGGCAGGGCTTCGACGTGGTGCAGCGGCACGGCCACCACGCAGGAGTCTCCGTAGCCGGTGGTCACACCATAGATGACGCCTTCCTTGTCCAGCAGGGAATCGAGAAATTGCGCACCCTTGGCGATGCGTTGACGGAAGGCCGGGTCATTCTGCAACTGCGTCGGCGCCTGGCGGTTGGCCAGGGCCAGCACATCTTCAATGCGCAGGGGGCGTTCGCCGAAGGTTACCGGCTCAAGAGTGGGCATCGTCATCGGTCTTCCAGAATGGGTAGAAATTGAACCACTGTTGCGGGCCCTGGAGGCAGTACTGCGCCAAGCGCTCTGCGTAGCGGGCGGCCCAGTGGGCGATCACTTGTTCGCGGTCGTTGCGCTTCCACGCCACGGCATCGGCGAAGGGTTCGAGGGTGACGCGATAGCGTCCCTCGTGCTTGAGGCACATCAACAGGTTGACCGGGCATTTCAACAGGCCGGCCAGCAGCCAGGGGCCTTGCGGGAATGCGGCCGGGTAGCCCATGAAATCCACGGTCACGCTACGCCCGCCATGCAGCGGTACGCGGTCGCCGGCTATCGCCAGCCATTCGCCGCGCTCCAGGCGTTCGCTCAGTTGCAGCATGATCACCGGGTCCAGCTCGCTGACCTGGATCAGCCGCAAGTGCGTGGCACCGGCTTCGCCCAGCAGGCGATTGAACTGCTCGGCGTGCTTGGTGTGCACCAGCACGTTCATGGTGACTTTCTCGCCCAGCTCCGCCAGGGCCCGGCACATTTCCAGGTTGCCCAGGTGCGCGCCGACCAGCATCTGCCCGCGTGCGTCGCGCAGGTGATTGCGCAGCAGTGCCGGGTCGACGATCTCGATCTGATCGATGCTCAGCTTGCCGTTCCAGACGTCGAGCTTGTCGAGCAGGGAGTCGGCAAAGGCCATGAACTGGCCGAAGACGCGCCGATGAGACGGACGCAGTTCGGGGCGGCCGCTCCAGCCGGCGAGGCGCTGCTGATATTGCCAGGCCGCGTGCCGAGCGCTGCGACCGAAAGCGAAGAAGTACAGGACGATGCCGTACAGGACCGGGGTCAGTAGTCGACGGCCCAACACCTTGGCGGCAAACGCCGTGAGTTTCATCAGCCAGAAACTGCCGCGCTCCTGGCGGTCCGCCCAGTGCTGTTTGTCTGCGCTCATGGGCGCCACCGTTGCCAGAGAATCATCGGCAAGCGCACCAGCATGCCGAAGAACAACCGGGTGTGCATGCGGGAGATCAGCACGTTGTCGTGGAACAGGCGAAAGTGCGAGACACCGTCCAACGGATAATGCACGCGGGTTTGCAGCCAGCGCATCGGCTGGTTGCGCCAGGACAGGCGCACAAGGATGTCGGAATCGAAATCCATGCGCTTGCCGATGTTTGCCGAGTCGATCACCGCCAACGTCGGCCCCAGCGGGTAGACTCTGAAGCCGCACATCGAATCGCGGATTTGCAGGGACAGGCTGTTGATCCAGACCATGACATGGGTCAGGTAGCGCGCGTACAGGCGGCCTTTCGGCACGCTGGCGTCGTACAGCGGGTAGCCGCAGATCAGCGCGTCCGGGTGAGCGCGGGATTGCTCGATGAAGATGCGCACGTCGCTAAGGTCGTGCTGCCCATCGGCGTCGACCTGCAAGGCGTGGCTGAAGCCCAGGCGCGAAGCCTCCCGCAGGCCGGTCATCACCGCGCCGCCCTTGCCCTGGTTGACCGCTAGCCGGACCAGGTGAACCCGTTCGTTTTCGGCCAGCTGTTCAAGCACCGTCGCGCAGGCCGGGCTGCTGGCATCGTCCACCAGCACGCAGGGCAAGCCGTTGCCGAGCAATGTCTGGACCACCGTCGCGATGGCGGTTTCATGGTTGTAGACGGGGATGACGGCGCAGGGGTTATGCATGGGCTCTGCCCTTGTGGCAAAGGAATTTTTTGTGGCGAGGGAGCTTGCTCCCGCTGGGCCGGTCCGACGCTTCGGGCGAAGCGGCCCCTTGCGTTTCAAATGCGAGCGCTTCGCACTCGAACGGGCGCAAGCTCCCCGGCCACAGTGATGCGTGCTGGTGGCTAGGCATTGTTTTCCCCCAACACAATCCGTCCACTGGAGCACGCCGCGGTGTCATTGCGGTAAGCGAAATACAACTTGCCGCGCTCACGATCGAAGCGCAGGTGCAGTTGCACTTCATCTCCGGGGCGCACCAGCTGCTGGAATTTCAGCACTTCCATGCCGACGAACCGGGGCGGCAGGTCCAGCAATTGGTGGCCCAGGCTCAAGGCCCAATCGACCTGTACCACCCCCGGAAGAACCGGCGCGGTGGGAAAGTGGCCGCTGAAGTACGCCAAGTCGGGCGGTACGGCCAGGCGCAGGCTCCATTCGCCGTCGGTTTCAATTTGTTCAAGCACCTCGGGGGCTTTCGGACGCGGTGCCATCAGCACGGCTTCGACTTCGGCCTGGGGCAGCTTGCCTTGTGCGTTCAACGGCAATTGCCGCAGCCAGCGCCAGCGTCGGGGCAGCGCCAAGGTTTCACAATGCCCGCTCAAGTATTGGCGCAGGGACTGGGTAACGGCTCGCCGGCCTAGATTGCGCAGGGCAAGCAAGCCGGCTTCGCTGAGCACCAGCAAGGCGCCGAGGGAGGCGCGACTCTCCTGCACGACGCCCAGCCGTGCTTCGCTGACCCATTCGTGGGCCGCCAACGCCTGTTCCAGCATCGGCAGTGAGATGCGCTTTTCTTCGAGCTTGACGATGCGGTCCAGGCGGCCGAGCAATTCGAAACGCCCGTCAGGGGAGATCCGCGCCGCGTCGGCGGTGTGTTCCACATGACCGGCCGGCAGATAAGGCGAGGCAATCAGCAAGGCGCCGTCACCGTCCTGGCTCAGCTCGACACCGGCGAAGGGCTGCCACAAATTGCCGCCCTGGCGCCAGGCGATGCCGCCGGTTTCCGAGCTGCCGAATACTTCCGTCGGCCATTGGCCCAGGCGCTGTTCGAGACTGCGGGCCGCCTCGGCAGGCAAGGCGCCGCCGGAGGAAAACACCCGGCGTACGCTGCCCAAGGCCGGCCAGTCGAGGTTGTCGCCCATGCGCTTGAGCAGGGCCGGGCTGGCGATCCAGGCGAACGCCGGGTGCTCGCGACTGGCGCGCTGCATATCTTCCGGGAAGGCCAGTTGCCGACGAACGAAAGTGCGCCCGGCGCACAGCGGCCATAGCACCCGGAACAGCAAGCCATAGATATGCTGGGCGGCGACGCTGCCGATCATGCAGGCCACAGGTCCAAGATCGGCGCCCCACAATTGCTCCAGCGCCTGGATTTCATTGCTCAACTGGCGCAGGGTTTTCTCGATGCGCTTGGGCTCGCCACTGGAGCCGGAGGTACACAAGGTCAACCAGCACTGGTCGAGATCCAGTTGGGCGGGTTCCAGCGGCGCCTGCCGGAGGTCGGCGGGTTGCGTGTCGCCGGGCAGGTCGGTCAGCCATAGGTCGACCTCGGCCGACCAGCGCTGGCGCGTCTGGGCTTGCAGGTCAGCGGGCAGCAGCACGCGCGCGCCGGCTCGCCAGGCGCCGAGGAGGGCAATCGCCAGGTCCGCCGCATCGTCGAGATGCACGGCCACGCGCCGGATGCCCCGGGCCTGCAATCCTGCGGCCAGGCATAGCGCGTCCGCGCGCAGTTGTGCGTGATCCAATGCCGGACCAACGGCTACAGTGCGGTCCGGCATGGCCTCGAGCAAGATCTGCTCAAGCGTTATCCAATTCATGGGCGGCCTCTTACCCGTTGTCGTATGAGCCATTCAATGGCAAACAGCAGCCCCATCAATCCGTAGGAAATCAGGCCGGTGTACAACATCCACCAGCTCAGCGGCGCCCAGAGGGTCAAGGCGGCCGCGAGCAAACCGTTACACAGGAAAAACACACTCCAGGCCACCGTGACCTGGCGGGTATAAACCACCGCCTTGGCCGGCAGCCGCGGTTCGCGCAGGCGGGCCAGGCGCTCGATGACCGGCGGGCCGTATCTCAGGCTCAGCGTGAACAGCGCCAGCATGAACGCACTGATCAACACCGGATACCAGCGCAGCAGCAGCGGGCTGTCGAATACCGCGAGCAACACGCAAAAAAAGATCGCCGTGACGGCCATCCAGCGACCGCCAGGCCCGCCCTTGCCGAGCAGCGCCCGGGCAAGCCACAGGCAGCCCAATAGCAGTCCGAACTGCCAGGGGGCGAAGTGCTCCATGCCGAAATACACCGCAAAAGGGTACAGCAGGCCCGCCAGCAGCAGGCCGAGGCCAATCAGCCGGCTCATGCGGCCGGTTGGACCAGTCGATAGACCGCCTCGACCACGTCACCGACGGTGCGCACCGACTTGAATTCCTCGGCGGCGATTTTCTTGCCAGTCTGGCGCTTGATGTGGTCGATCAGGTCGACCGCATCGATGCTGTCGATTTCCAGGTCCTGGTACAGGTTCGATTCCAGCGTCACGCGGTCCGCCTCCAGTTCGAAGAGCTCGACCAGGGCATCGCGCAGGGTATTGAAGATGTCGTCACGAGTTTGCATGTCAGTCTCAGGCGCTTTTTGCAGTGACGAAGGCCGCAAGGCTTGCCACGTTGCTGAAGTGGTTACGGGTGTCCTTGGCATCGGCGTCGATCTTGATGCCATATTTTTTCTGAATCGCGAGGCCAAGCTCCAGGGCATCCACCGAGTCCAGGCCCAGGCCTTCGCCAAACAGGGTCTGGTGGTCGCCGATGTCGTCGACGCCGATGTCTTCCAGGCCCAGGGCGTCGATGATCAGCTGTTTGATGTCACGGTGCAGATCGCTCATCTTCGGCGAGCTCCTTGATGAAATAGTGATGCAAAAAATCGTTGAGCCGGCGTGAGGCCTGTGGCGCAGGGCCCAGCGCGGCGAAAGCCTGTGGGTCTATATCGGCCCCGACACGAAAACTGAAGTGCACGCGGCGTTGGGGGATGCGATACCAGGGCTCGGCCTTGGTCAGGGTCGTGGGGGTGACCTTGATCGTTACTGGCGTAAGTATTTTCGCACCCCGCAGGGCAATGGCCGCGGCGCCTCGATGGAAGGCCGGCGGGTGGCCCGGCTGGGTGCGCGTGCCTTCGGGAAAGACAATCAGGCATTGGCCGTCCTGCAGCGCGTTGCTGGCGGCGTCGAGCATGTCCATGCTGCCGTCATTGCTGATGTATTGCGTCGAGCGCAGCGGGCCGCGGGTGAAAGGGTTCTCCCACAGGCTTTGCTTGACCACGCAATTGGCGTCGCGCACCAGCCCGATCAGGAACACGACGTCGATCAGCGACGGGTGGTTGGCGATGATCATCTGCCCCGGGCGGCCGAGTTTTTCCGCCCCGTCGATTTGATAGGTGAGCACACCGGTGCGGGCCATGAATCGAATGAAGAACCAGAACAGGCGCCCGACCGTTCGCCGGGCGCGTTGCCGATGGGCCTGTGGGTCGCCGGGCAGCGCATTGAGCAATGGAAACACCAGCAATCGCAGGCACAGCCCGCCCAGCCCGAAAAGGGCGAAGCTTGCGGCGGTCGCGAACAGACGCCAGTAATAGGCGTCGCGATGTTTATCGGTCACCGGTTGCGTTGCCAGGTCCATAGACGATTCTTCCAGGCATGTTGGCAGGTGAGTTGATTGCCCAGCAGCGTACGCAACAGATCCAGGGCATGGGGCCAGTCGCTGCCCGGCAGCGGCTTGGTCGGGCTGGAGAGTTGCAGTTGCCAATCGTCGCCACGGGTCAGCAGCAGCCCCACCGCATAGGGAAACGGCACGTCATCGACCCAAGGCGCGTAGACACTGGGTGGTTGTTCTTCGGTAATGACCAGCAACACCGCCGGCGTGCCCTCGTTTAGCAACGCGGCGGCCTCCAGCATGCCGTGTTCAAGGCCATCGCCAGTTGCGGCCAGCGCTGTCATTTCGCTGGTTTCACCGCGCATGATCGACCAGAGGCCAATCACGGCGTTGTGCACCGACAGGCTGAACTGCGTAGGCGACAGCGGTTGGTCGGCGGCCAGGTCCTTGAGAATCTCAAAAGTACGTGGGGTTTCGCCATGACGTGAAATAAAGACCAACGGTAGGTCCGGCCTTCCCTCGGCCAGCGGCCAGGCGACACTGAAAGCCATGCGGGCCAGGCGGCTCAGGCGTCGTCGCTGCATGGCGGGCAGGAACGACACGTCGGGGGCCGCATCGCTGACGGGCGGCACGACCGGCTGTCGGCTCCATGCCTGCCAATCGTCCACGCTTTCGAGCCCAGGGGCCCATGCGCGCCATTGGGCGATATTGAAATTGATCACAGACTCATCCCACCCCTGCGGGCTTTTTATTGTCACGGTTCAGTGGTTTGACCCGCGTCCAACCCTGCATGGCCTTGCGACCCAAGTGGCGCGCATTATCCCGGTGCGGTTGGCTTGTAGCAAATAACTGGTGAAATTTTGTCCAGACAACATCGTCAATGGGGCTGGCCCCGTTCCGCAAAGGCCATTGTGGCGATAAAAGCGTGAATGTCTGTCAGCCGTTTCCGTCTTCTTCCAGGCCAATTGACGCTCGGTTGTCCGAAAAAGCCACCGACACCGTAATCCGAGCATGGCGAAGGTAGCGAAGCGGTGTCCTGCGCTACTACACTCGGGAATCTTTGATACACGGAGGTTTTGTCATGCGGCGTGTGGTGTTCAATCAGAAAGGTGGCGTGGGCAAGTCCAGCATCGCCTGTAATCTGGCGGCGGTCAGCGCCAGCGAGGGGTATCGCACGCTGTTGGTGGACCTGGATGCCCAAGCCAACTCCACTCAATACCTGACCGGCCTGACTGGCGATGATATTCCCATGGGCATCGCGGATTTCTTCAAGCAGACCTTGTCATCGGGGCCTTTCTCGAAGAAGAACAGGGTCGATATCTACGAAACCCCCTTCGACAACCTGCACGTGATCACCGCCACCGCAGAACTGACCGATTTGCAGCCCAAGCTCGAGGCGAAACACAAGATCAACAAGCTGCGCAAACTGCTCGAAGAACTGGACGAGGATTACGACCGGATATACTTGGATACGCCACCGGCCTTGAATTTCTATGCGGTTTCAGCGTTGATCGCCGCTGATCGCGTATTGATTCCCTTCGACTGCGACAGTTTTTCCCGCCAGGCGCTGTACGGCCTGCTGTCGGAAATCGCTGAACTAAAGGAGGATCACAATGAAGACCTGGAAATCGAAGGCATTGTCGTCAACCAGTTCCAGGCCCGCGCCAGCCTGCCGCAGCAGATGCTCGACGAGTTGATCGCCGAAGGCTTGCCGGTGCTGCCGGTCTACCTGAGCAGTTCCGTGCGCATGCGTGAATCCCACCAGGCGAGTCTGCCGCTGATTCACTTGGACCCGCGGCATAAACTGACCTTGCAGTTCGTGGAATTGCACGGGCTGCTGGAAAACGCCTGATTCAGATCCCCTGGCTGCGCAACCAGCTCATTAGCTGGGGCAAGGGGAGCGCGCCGCTCTGGCGTGCGACTTCCCGGCCGTCCTTGAACAAGATCAGGCTGGGTATCGAGCGAATCCCCAACTGCGCCGACAATTGCTGATTAGCCTCGCTGTCGAGCTTGGCCAACCGGCATTGACCGGCCAGCTGCGCGGCGGCCTGTTCGAATACCGGCGCGAAGGATTTGCACGGGCCGCACCAATCCGCCCAGACATCTATCAATAACGGCAGGTCGCCCTTGATTTGGCTGGCGTAGTCGCCTTGCTTGAGTTCGAAGGGTTTGCTCAGTAACACCTGGGCCTTGCAGCGCCCGCACTTGGGCTGGTCGCCCAGGCGTTCCGCGGGTATGCGATTGAGCCCGTTGCAGTGAGGGCAGGGGATCAGCATAGGGTCGTCTCCTAAAAATCGGTTACACAGATTGAACACTATATAGAAACCACCACAAAAACCTGTGGGAGCGGGCTCGCTCGCGAAGGCGGGGCATCAGTCAAAAATGCATCGACTGTCAGACCGCTTTCGCGAGCAGGCTCGCTCCCGCAGGGTGTATTGGTGTCGCTGATTATTTAGCGTTGGTCAGCGTGTTGTAGCTGGTCATCAGGTTGCGGTAGTCCGGGATGTGGTTGGAGAACAAGGTCGCCAGGCCTTCCACGTCGTTGCGCCAGTCGCGGTGCAGTTCACAGGCCAGGCCGAACCAGGTCATCAGTTGTGCACCCGAAGAAGACATCCGGTCCCAGGCCGATTGACGGGTCAGTTCGTTGAACGTGCCGGAGGCATCGGTGACCACGAACACGTCGAAACCTTCGGCCAGGGCCGACAGCGCCGGGAAGGCCACGCAAACTTCGGTCACCACGCCGGCGATGATCAGTTGCTTCTTACCGGTTGCCTTGATCGCCTTGACGAAATCTTCGTTGTCCCAGGCGTTGATCTGGCCAGGGCGAGCGATGTACGGCGCGTCCGGGAACAGAGCCTTGAGCTCGGGCACCAGCGGGCCGTTGGGGCCGGTTTCGAAGCTGGTGGTGAGGATGGTTGGCAGTTGGAAGTATTTCGCCAGGTCGGCCAGGGCCAGCACGTTGTTCTTGAAACGGTCCGGGTCGATGTCGCGTACCAGGGACAGCAGGCCAGCCTGGTGGTCCACCAGCAGAACGGCGGCGTTATCTTTGTCGAGACGGTTGTAGGAAGTAGTCATGGCGTAGCCCTCATTAAGTTCTGGTTGCCGAAGATTTCGGCTTGGTTAAGGTTTCAATGTCGGTGCAGCGATTATTCGGTGACTCATCTGGCCGAAGCGCCGGCTTGAATCCGTGTTGCGTTTCGATGGGTGTAGATTAAAACTGGCACCTTTGAACCGCTAGACTGCGAAAATCAGCCTTAGCGTTCTATTTGGAGAACGATCATCGAAGACCTCAACACGCTGTACTACTTCACCCAGGTGGTTGAGCACCGTGGATTCGCCGCGGCGGGCCGGGCGCTGGACATGCCCAAATCCAAGCTGAGCCGGCGCATCGCCCTGTTGGAGGAGCGCCTCGGGGTACGCTTGCTCCATCGCACCAGCCGGCATTGCACGTTGACGGAGATCGGCCAGGCCTATTACCAGCGCTGCCTGGCGATGCGGGTCGAAGCCGAGAGCGCGGCGGAAGTGATCGAGCGCAACCGCTCCGAACCCCAGGGGCTGGTGCGCATCAGTTGCCCGACGGCGCTGCTCAACAGCTGGGTCGGGCCGATGCTGACCCGCTACATGCTCAAGTACCCGCGGGTGGAGCTGTTTATCGAGAGCACCAACCGCCGGGTGGACCTGATTCACGAAGGGTTCGATATCGCCTTGCGGGTGCGCTTTCCGCCGCTGGAAAACACCGACATGGTCATGAAAGTGCTGAGCAACAGCACCCAATGCCTGGTGGGCAGTCCGGCGTTTCTCGAGCGTTTGTCATCACCGGCTTCCCCGGCGGACCTCAACGGCTTGCCGAGCGTGCACTGGGGCGCGGCGCAGCGTGAATACCAGTGGGAATTGTTCGGCCCGGACGGCACCCGCGCGTTGATCCGCCACGAACCGCGCATGGTCACCGATGACCTGCTGGCCTTGCGTCATGCGGTGCTGGCGGGCATTGGCGTTGCCCATTTGCCCAGCGTGGTAGTTCGCGAAGACATCGCCGCCGGGCGGCTGGTGGAACTGGTGCCAGGTTGGACGCCCAAGTGCGGGATCGTCCATGCGATTTTCGCTTCACGCCGCGGGTTGCTGCCGTCGGTGCGTACGTTGATCGATTTTCTGGCCGAGGAATTCAGCCACAGCGATATGGCCTAGATGCCATTCATCAGGTGCGCCGCACTGTAGGCGCGCCACGCCCTCAAAACCATACCTGTTCACAACCAGGAGGTCCCATGAGCACCCCTCAAGACCCAGCTACCCCCCAGGCACTGGACAACCCTAATGACGACGGCTTCGTCCTCGGCACCGCCGGACGCGACGAAGACCCCAACGCCGCCCCGGCCTATGCAACCGACAGTCGCCACGATCGCGATGAATTGACTCCCGAAGACGCCCGCGGCATGCCCGGTTATCCCGAGGAAAAACCACCGGCCAAACCTGCTGAAGAAGGAGTCGAGGAGACCGAGCCGGGGATCGAGACGCCTGAGCAGGGGAACGATAAGGTTGGATGAGCAGGACTCATATCTGCTCACATTTCTTACCGAGACCTAGAGCTTTCGGCGACTAGGCTGGAAACCAGCAAGAGCTAACCATTTGTCTAACTGGCGCTATCGCATTTTGCGATGCGCCAGATTTGTACTTAAAACAAGTAAAGGTGGCGGCTGTACGCAGGTTAGCGATCCGGGTCACAGAATCCCCGCGATGATTGCAGGGCTCTGTGGCGAGGGGTTATGTGTATGGCCAGAGGGTCACGACGAGCAACTGATCTCCAGATGCTTGCCCCATTCCGGCGGACGCTCGGCGTAGCTGTCCATGCCCGGTTGTTCTTCGAATGGGTTGCTCAGCACGGTGTGCAGGCGGCGGACTTCTTCGTAGTCGCCGGACTCGGCCGCGTCGATGGCTTTCTGCGCCAAATAATTGCGCAGTACATACAGCGGGTTCACCGCGTGCATGCGGGCGCGGCGCTGTGTTTGATCGACAGCGCCTTCGCGGTTGACCCGGGCGACATACAGCTCGGCCCAGGCATCGAAACCCTTCAGGTCGACGAAGTCGTCGCGCAAGGTGGCAACGGCGTGTTCCGGGGCCTGGTCGCCCAACCGGCGGAAGAACAGGCTGTAGTCGACGCCGCTGTTCTGCATCAGTTGCAGCAGGCGTTCCACCAGTTTCTGGTCATCCTCTTCGGCAACGGTCAGGCCGAGGCGGCGGCGCATCAGGTCCAGGTAGTGGGCCTGGTACAGCGGCAAGTACAAACCGAGGGTTTCGCGCAGGGCGTCGACGCTGATGAAGGGCGTCAGGGCTTGGGCAAGGGCGCTGAGATTCCACTGGCCGATGGGCACCTGGTTGCTGAACGAGTAGCGGCCCTGGTCATCGGAGTGATTGCAGATGAAGTTGGCATCGAAATCGTCGAGGAAGGCGAACGGGCCGAAGTCGAAGGTAACGCCCAGGATCGACATGTTGTCGGTGTTCATCACGCCGTGGCAGAACCCGTAGGCCTGCCATTTGGCGATCAATTCGGCGTTGCGTTCGACGATCTCGCGGTACATCGCCAGGTACGGCTCCGGCTGCTCGCGGCATTCGGCGAAATGCAGGTTCAACACGTGCTCGGCGAGGGCCGCATGCAGTTCGGGCTTCTTGGTGTAGTAGAAGTACTCGAAATGCCCGAAGCGCACGTGGCTGGGCGCCAGGCGCAACACCATGGCGGCGCGCTCCTGCTTTTCGCGCCACACGGGCGTGTCGGAACCGATCACGCACAAGGCGCGGGTAGTGGGAATGCCCAGGGCATGCAGCGCCTCGGAGGCGAGAAATTCACGGATCGATGAACGCAGCACGGCGCGCCCGTCGCCCATCCTTGAAAACGGCGTCTGGCCGGCGCCCTTGAGGTGCAGGTCCCAGTGCTCGCCGGCCTCGTTGTAGACCTCGCCGAGCAGCAGCCCACGGCCATCGCCCAATTGCGGGTTGTAGTGACCGAACTGATGCCCTGAATAAACCATCGCTCGCGGCTCGGTTTCGGCCCAGAGCTTGTGGCCACCGAATATCTCGGCGAACAGTGGTGTTTCGGCTTCTGCCGGGTCCAGATCCAACAACGCCATGGCCGCCGGGCTGGCGACTACCAATCGCGGATTGTCGATAGGCTCGGGTAGCACGTGGGCCGAGAGACCGTCGCCCAGACGGGCGAAGCGGTTATCGAAGGTCAGGGTTTCCAAGGTTTTCATGGCCGTCTCCGGCGCGATGCCCTCGGGCATTGCGCGATCAGTCGAGGGTGGCTGCCGGTGGCTCTGGCAAGGACTTGGGCTCTGGCGCGCGGGGAGGCTCGGGCGCCGTCTTGTCTTGCGGCAATACTGGCGTCAGTTTGTATTCCAGGCCCTGAAGGTTTTTCAAGGAGACCTCCACTTGCCGGAACGCAATGCTGATGTTGTGCTTTTTGAATTCGCGACTTATGAACCGGTTGATCTCGTCCAGTACAGGGTTGCGGTCGCCCAGGTCACGCACGTGCATGCGCAGCTCATGGTCCAGGGTGCTTTCCCCGAAGTTCAGGAAGTACACCAATGGTTCCGGCTCCTTCAGCACCCGTGGATTTTCCCGGGCTCCCTTGAGCAGCAGATCCCTGACCAGGTCAAGGTCCGCCCCGTAGTCGATACCTACCTTGAGGGTTACCCGCGTCACGGTGTCGGTCAGCGACCAGTTGATCAATTGTCCGGTGATGAACGTCTTGTTCGGGACGATGATGTCCTTGCGGTCGAAGTCGGTGATGGTGGTCGCACGAATGCGGATCTTGCTCACCGTGCCTGAAAGGTTGCCGATGGTGATGGTGTCGCCGATGCGCACCGGGCGCTCGAACAGGATCATGATGCCGGAGATGAAGTTGGCGAAGATCTCCTGCATGCCGAAGCCCAGGCCCACCGACAGCGCAGCCACCAGCCATTGCAACTTGTCCCAGCTCACGCCGAGGGTGGACAACGTCGTAACGAAGCCGACGCCGGCGATCACGTAGGACAGCAGTGTAGTGGTCGCGTACGCGCTGCCCTGGGCCAGGTTCAGCTTCGACAGCACGAAGACTTCCAGCAGGCCCGGCAGGTTGCGCGCCAGGGCGAAGGTGATGCCGATGATGATCAGCGCACCGAGCATGTCGCCGATGCTGATAGGCACCATGCTCATGGCGGAGCCGGTGCCGCTGGTGTATTCATAAAGGGTGATGTTATCCAGATAGGAGAACACACTGATCAGGTCTGACCAGACCCAGTACAGCGCGGCAATGAAACCGCCCAACAGGGCCAGGCGGATCAGGCGCAGGGATTGCTCGTTGACCTTCTCGATATCCAGGGTCGGCTCTTCGACCACCGCTTCGCCGTCGCCGGCCTCCTTGGCCGCCTGGCGCTTGGCCAGGGCACGCTGGTAGGCCAGGCGCCGCGCCGCGACCGACAGGCCGCGCACGAAGGTGGCCTCGATCACCAGCCAGAACATCAGCAGGTACAGCGTGTTGATCAGGCGGTCGCTGAGTTTCAGCGCGGTGTAGTAGTAGCCGAAGCAGACGGCGACGAACAGCGCGATCGGCAGCGCGGTGAACAGCACGCCGAGCGCCTTGCGGAACAGCGAGGTGTTCTTGTGCGTCGGGCTGCTGAGCAGCAATCGGCTGAGCAACCAAGCCATCGAGGCGTAGCAGGTCAGCACCACTGGCATGCCAAGGACGTCATCGGCCAGGGCCGACGGCTGCAGTTCCGCCACCGCCACCACGGCCACCAAGGCCAGGACCACCAGGCCGAGTCGACGGATCCAGCCCTGGAGGAATTCAACCTGGGGTTTTTCCCAGCGGAAATGCAGCTCGGCCACACCGCCCGGGGAGAGGATTCGATAGGCGGTATAGAACACCAGCCAGGCCTGCCCGATCTGCAGCAACGCCGCGCCGAGGTTGGTGTTCTGGCCGCGGGCGTCGATCTGCAAGGCGTAGCCGCACAGCGCCAGCGCAATGGCCACCGGCATCGCCAGCAGGATGTTGATCAGGATCGCCTGGGGGGTGTGCCACTGGCTGTCGCGCTTGAAGTGCCCGACATCCTGATGGACTTTGTTCAGGCGCGCATACAGATTCTTGCGCCGCCACAGCAGCACGCCAATCAGCAGCACCAGGGGCAGGAACAGCAGCGGTCGCTGGGTCAGGCCGTCGGCCAGTTCGCTGAGGCTCGAAGCCCAGGGCAGCGAGTCGACTTGTTTTTCCAGGCGGGCCGGCACGCCGCGCATCCATTCGAAATCCAGCGGCTTGTTGCTGGGAATCCAGAACATCTGCTCTTCGAGGGTTGCGCGCAGGCTCTGTGCGGTGCTGAGCAGTTGCTTCTGGTTGAGCTGCAACGTGATGGACTCGTTGAGCACCGCACTCAATTCTCGGTTCAGGCGGTCCAGCAGGTCGACCCGGGTCAGCGCCAGTTCAAGCAAGGTCTTGCGCAGCTGTGGCGTGGCTTGCTCTGAGGGCTGGGACGCCAGCAGGTTGTCTACGTAGGCCGCGGGGTTGTTCAGCAGCTCGCGTTGCTGGCTGACTTCGAACTGATAGAGGCGAATGTCGGCGATCTGGTCGGCCAGGTTCTGGTCCAGTTTCAGTCGCGGCAAGGTCTGGCGCTGCTTGTAGAGAATCTTGGACAACAACAGGCTGCCCTTGAGCACG
This sequence comes from Pseudomonas frederiksbergensis, assembly GCF_000802155.2. Classification (GTDB taxonomy): domain Bacteria; phylum Pseudomonadota; class Gammaproteobacteria; order Pseudomonadales; family Pseudomonadaceae; genus Aquipseudomonas; species Aquipseudomonas frederiksbergensis_A. The sequence continues at coordinate 149,079 of NZ_JQGJ02000010.1, read as the reverse complement.
CTGATCTGCTCGTCCAGCGCTGCGTCGGTCTGCGTGACGCTGTCCAGCAGCTGTTTGGTCTGCAGGTTCTGCTGGGTGACTTCGTTGAGGCGGTCAGTGCTCTTGAGCAGGTAATCGGAGAGTTTCAGGTTGGCGGCGCTTTCGGTCGCCAGCAGACTGCTGCCGCCGGCCTTTTGCGCTTCGATGGATTGCTGCGTCACCGTTTCCTGGGATTGGGCCAGGCGCTTCTGGTTGATCAGGTTCTGCAGGTCCTGGATTTCCCGCTCCATGCGGTCGATTTTTTCCGACAGCAGGTCGTGCTGGCTATTGCCCAGGTCTTGCAACTGGCTGTTGCCGGCCAGTTCCTGGCGGCGCAGCGGAATCAGTGCGTTGAGGGCCGCCAGTTCTGCGTTGAGCTGGTCGCGCTGCTCGGCGCTCAGGGCTTTGCCCGCATCCCGTCCGGCCTTGAGGATGGCGTTGATCTGCTGGATTCGGGTCTGGCTGGTGGAGATTTCCGCCTGGGCGCGCTCGGGGCGGGTCTGGGCGGTGATGACCAGGCTGTTGGCGTCGGCCAGGGCTTTTTGCAGGTCGGACTGCTGGGTAGAGCGTTCCGTCAGCATTTGCTCGAGCTGGGGAATCGGCAGGTTGGCATAGCGTTGCGCCACCGGCACCACATTGGTGCCCTTGAGCCGCGCCAGTTCGCGCTGGTTCTCGATATTCAGCTTGGGCGCGTTGGCCAGTTGCTGTTTGAGGGCGAGCAGCTTCTGTTCGTAGTCGGCCTTGTTGCTCAACTGGGTCAGGGTGTTCTGCAAAACCGCCTGCAGGGCCTTCTGGTCGGCTTCCGGGAGTTTGCGGTCGGCGATCTTGTCCAGGCTGGCCTGGACCGAGGCACTGGTGGGCGGCTCAGCGGCCTGGACCGTGCAGATGGAAAGACTCAGGCCGAGCAGGGCGATGGCGAATAAGGAGCGCAGGGTAGGCATAGAGACCGGTCAAGCAAGTGAGAGTGGGAGCAGTTTAGAGGAACAAGCCGGGACCCGGGCGACTTCCTTCGGGGAATCTGACGCCCACTTTGCCGATCTTGTTCCCGTCCATGACGGCGACGGTCCACAGGGTGTTGTTCCAGTCCACCTGGTCGCCGACCACCGGCGCACCGCCGACTTTCTGGGCGATGAAGCGACCCAGGGTCATGTCCGGATCGATGCCGTCCAGCTTCAACCCGTACAGGGCAGCAACCGCGGCCAGCTGGGCGTCTCCTTCGAGTACGAAGTCGCCGAAGAAGCGCAAATCCAGGCCCCGTTGCGGTGCCTGGCTGAACAGTTTTCCAAGGGCTGGCAAGTCGTGTTCATGACCGATAACGCACAGTAAATCATTGACTTCCAACACCGTACTACCCGACGGATGGAGCAGTTGTTGGCCACGAAACAGGGCTGCGATGCGCGTGCCGTCGGGCATTTTCAGGTCCCGCAGGGGCGAGCCGATGCACCATTTTTCCGCGCCGAGGCGATAAATGAACAGTTCCCACTCACTGGTGACATGCACTTCCAGCGCAGCGCGGGAAATCGGCAAGGGCTCCGGCGGGACGGTCACATGCAGCAACTTGGCGACCCAGGGCAGGCTCGTGCCCTGCACCAGCAACGACACCAGCACGATAAAGAATGCCAGGTTGAAATAGAGTTGCGCGTGAGGCAAACCGGCCATCAGCGGGAACACCGCAAGAATGATCGGTACCGCGCCCCGCAGACCGACCCAGGAAATGAATACCTTCTCGCGGCCATGAAAGGCCTTGAACGGCAACAGGCCCACCATGACCGACAGCGGGCGCGCGAAGAGGATCATCCACAGGGCCAGGCCCAGGGCGGGCAAGGCTATCGGCAGCAGGTCATGGGGCGTGACCAGCAACCCCAGCACGAGGAACATGCCGATCTGCGCCAGCCAGGCCATGCCATCGAGCATATGGAGGATGCCGTGACGACTGCGTATCGGGCGGTTGCCGATCACCAGGCCGCACAGGTACACCGCCAGGAAGCCACTGCCGTGCAGGGCGTTGGTCAGGGCGAATACCGCAAGGCCGCCGCTGATGACCAGGATCGGGTAGAGCCCGTTGGCCAGGTTGATACGGTTGACCAGTTGCAGCATCAGCCATCCGCCGCCCAGGCCGATCACGCCGCCGATACCGAACTCGCGCACCAAGTGGCCGAGCAGGCTCCAGTGCAAGCCGGTCTCGCCGCTGGCGAGCATGCCGATCAGGGTTACGGTGAGGAATACCGCCATGGGGTCGTTGCTGCCGGACTCGATCTCCAGGGTAGCGCTGACACGCTCGTTCAGGCCTTTGCCGCCGAGCAACGAGAACACCGCCGCGGCGTCGGTGGACCCGACAATCGCGCCGATCAGCAGGCCTTGGATCAGGTTCAGGTTGAACAGCCAGGCCGCCGCCATGCCGGTCAGTCCCGTGGTGATCAGCACCCCCACCGTCGCCAGGGACAGCGCCGGCCACAACGCCACGCGAAAGCTCGAAACCCGCGTGCGCAAGCCGCCGTCCAGCAGGATCACCGCCAAGGCGAGGTTGCCGACCAGATAGGCCGTGGCGTAGTTGTCGAAAAGAATGCCAGCGCCGTCGACACCGGCCACCATGCCCACCGCGAGGATGATCACCAGGATCGGGATGCCCAGTCGCGATGAAAGAGAACTCACCAGAATGCTCGCACCCACCAGCAACGCGCCGATCAAGAACAGGCTGTTGATGGTCGTCGCAGTCAAAGGCAGTACTCCGGGAATCTTGAGGGACAGGCACAAACTGACCATGCAGTCTGCGTGCCAGCGATTCTAACCTGTTGAAATGTGATGCTGTCAAAAAAGCTTTGGACGTCTCCCTTTTTAGTTTTGTGCGTGCCAGCCCGTTTCGCCGGCGATCGTGTTTTAGACGAGTTATTTCGTTACTGGATGTGGGAAGCGTTTGATGACAAACCAGCCTCTTTTGCGGACCAAGTCAGTGTTGACTCCAGCAGTGCCGCTCCCTAGTATCCGCCCGCTATTTTGGATGCCGCTTTTTGCTCGAGGGATCGAACATGTCTTTACCCGCCCTTTGGGCGAGGTTGTGCCTGACTTTGCTGTGCCTTTCTCCGCTTTCCCCTGTTTATGCCGCGCCAACCCCCGGCGACACGGACCTGATCCGTGAACGCCAGAATCGCCTGCTCGAAGAGCAGCGCCGACGCCTCGAAGAACTCAAGGACCTGCCGGGCAAGGAGGCGAAGCCTGCCCAGCCCACCGCACCTGTCGATAACCGTTGCTTCCCGATCAAGACCATCGAACTCAAGGGCGCCGATGCCCTGTCAGAGCGTGAGCGCCAACGCTTGCTTGCCCCCTACATCAATCAATGCCTGGGCGTGCCGCAGCTTAACGAGTTGCTCAAGACCATTACCGATGCGTACCTGGAAAAGGGCCTGGTCACGAGCCGTGCCTATTTGCCGCAACAGGACTTGTCCAGTGGGCATCTGCAGGTGCTGGTGGTCGAGGGACGGCTTGAAGAACTAAAGGGCGTCGAGGGCAGTGGCTTGTCCGAGCGGGAACTGGCCATGAGTTTTCCCGGCAAGCCCGGCGAATTGCTCAACTTGCGGGACATCGAGCAAATGGTTGATCAGTTGAACCGTTTGCCCTCCAACAGCGCCCGGATGGAGCTGACGCCGGGGCAGAAGATTGGCGGCAGTGAAGTGCTGGTCAACAATACCCCGCAAAAACCTTGGCGCGTCGGCCTGTCACGGCATAACGATGGGCAAAAGAGTACGGGCGAGCAGCAATGGGGAGCCTCGCTGGATTGGGACAGTCCCTTGGGCCTTGCCGATCAACTGGCCCTGCGCGGTGGCCACGATGCCATCAGCGACCATCAGAAGATTTCCCGCAATGCCATGCTCTATTACAACCTGCCGTTTGGCTGGTGGAACCTGAGCTACACCTACAGCCAAAGCGAGTATCGCGCGCTGGGCCAGGCCAACGGCTTCAACTTCAAGCAGAGCGGCGACAGCCAGAACCATCAGTTGCGCCTGGAACGGGTGGTCCACCGTGACGCGGTGAGCAAGACGTCCCTCAACGCTGGCCTTTCGTATCTGCGCAGCAACAACTTCATTGAAAACAGCAAGCTCGATGTGAGCAGCAATCGCATCAGCGAGACGCAGTTCGGCATCAACCATGGGCGGCGGATCGGCAATGCGTTCGTCAACCTCGACCTGGGCCTGCAAAACGGTATCGGCGCCCTCGACGCCCAGGGCGACCGCGACCCTGGCCCTGGCGTGCCGGATGCGCGATACCGCAAATACACCGCCACCCTCAGCTACCTGCAGTCCTTCGAGTTGGGCGGCGAATCCTTCAGCTTCAGCAGCCTGATGACCGGCCAGCGCAGCGAAGACGCGTTGTTCAGCCCGCAACGCATGAGCCTGGGTGGGTTGTCTTCGGTCCGCGGCTACAAGGACCAGACGCTGTCCGGCGACAGCGGCGGCTACTGGCGCAACGACCTGCGCTGGAGCCGTCCGGTGACGCTGGAGTGGCTGCGTCCGGTGTTCGCCGAGTACGGCACCAGCCTCGGTTACGACCAGGGCGTCATTCGGGGCGATCGCTACAACGGCGACCTAGGGAAAGGGGACAGATTTATTTAAGGGAAAGGTGAAAGCCATCGCTCTGTTGGTTAAATAAATCTGTCCCCTTTTTTTGTCCCTTTTTTTTGTTCAAGCGGTTACCCAATCAACGAGGGATCAACTGGTGAGAAATGCAGAGAAAGGTCTGAAACGCTTGCAGGAAACGGGGAATATGCGATGGGAAGTAAATACGCAGCTGTTCTGAGGCGAGAAACTAGCTTACCTGAACGAGAGTTACTAATTGCTCAGGCCTGGGGGGATGTTCCTGTCTCTTATGTCCAAGACCAAGAACGCCTCAATGAATGCAGTTTTATTGATTTGAAAATAAATAAGTGGGAAATAAACTCCAAATGGAGTGGTCAGCAGGATAGTGATGTCTGGATAAGAGTTGAAATATTGAAAGAAGCGGCGCTTGTAGAGTATCTGCAAAATGAGGGTTGTCCTTTGTCTGTTGATGTTGAGCACCAAATTCTTGTGATCTTCGAGTTGGATGAAGGTTGGAGTGCGTTTGATAATCTATTGTTGTTACGTCTGATTTCTGCTTTTTGTGGTTTCTCAAAAATCTACAAGTGGTGCGGAATTTTCCAAGAGCTTAGTTCTGGTGTCTTTAGTTGTCTGCCTTCTAAAAATGATATTTATGAGCGATTACATAAAGGTGAATAGTTTGGAAGAGGAAAAAGGGGACGGATTTATTTTGACGCACGGGGAGGGATGTTCATGCTTAGTGCTAAATAAATCTGTCCCCTTTTCTTTCGGAACAATTTACGAGTTTGAAGTTCCTTCTCCGGGCGGTGGTAATAAAACAGTGAGAATCCGAGATGATACTGGAGGTCATGATTTTGGCGTAGGAAACCCACAAGATCGCGGATCCCACTTTAACGACGAAGACGGAAATCATTATGACTACTGATGTTGAGGTTGTAAGTGCGTCTGATTTATTTGTGCCTAACGAAGTTTTCAATGTTGACGATGCGGGAGCGGATAAAACGCTGTCCGTCGCAAAATTTTCCGTTGTGGGGTCATCGAGCTATTCAGTATCTGTGATTTTGAATTTTTTACATGAGCTAATCGAAAATAAGTATCCCGAACATGATTTATGGATTCTATTAGGTAGTTCTGCATGGCAGCCTGATACGCGAATAGTTCGTCATCTAAAATTATCGGGAGCTTTGAAAGCTAGGGGGCTTACGATTGCGGGAGACAGCGATTGGCAAGAGCATGCTATCGAGGCTGAAGGTAAATTAAGATTTTTTGGTGGGTTACGTTTTTCGAAACCGTCATTAAATACTGTCGCCGATGTACTTGAAAAGGAGCGTTGTTCTTATGTAGTAGCGCTTCCTAAGAGTTTTAATGTTATGTCTCTGCTTAACCAAGGATGGCTGGGAGAGTTAAAATGTGATTTGGATTTTTTAGATGTTATATCTAAGCAAAATGGTCTGATTTTCAAGAAGGTCGGTGAGTTTGATGATGGTGAGCGGGGGCTTTTATTTGTCGGGCTGCCAGATGTGATGGAGAATTTGTTGCGTTGATTTTAGGTGTTTTAAAGATTTTTGCTGTGGGTTTTGTGAAGGCAGCTAATGTATGGATTTTTTTCGCTAGATCGAAATAAAGTGCCTTGGAGGGCCATTGATGAGACATGATGTTGTTTCACGCTTTATTGCAATGGGTTTGATTTGCTTCACCTTGACCGGTTGCATTCACTACGAGCATAAAAGCGCCGAAGGAAAACCTTGGGACGAGGTCGCGACGATTCGGCAGTTCGACAAAAGTCTGTCGATATCCAAGATCGATGACGATACGTCGTTATATTGGCTAGCCCGTCAAACTGAATATCGACTCGGAGCAGGACGGCACAAGCTTTCCGTCAAGCACGCCATTGGAACTGAATACAGTTGGCCTGTGGAGATGACGGTCGATCTGGTCGGTGGTCGTACCTACGGTCTTTATGGCAGGTCTTCGATGAAGTGGTGGTATTACGAGGTCCGTGATCTCGAGACAGGGCGTTCTGCAAAGGTTATGGACCCGGCTGCTACAGTTGCGCCTTCTGAACCAGTCGAGCAGCCGCTTCAATAGTCATGGTGGTTTTGCAGGCAGGGTTCGTGTCGGAAAATGTCTAGACAGGCTCGCCGTAGGAACCGGCGGAAAGAATATTCCCCATTGACTTGCAGGACATTTCCTAGAAAATTCCAGCCTCTTGCGCCTGCCGATTTCGGTGCCTAGTCTTCGTCCACCGCTGCCCATCAGCGGTCGGGTTTAGCAGCTCGGAGTCACGTTAGGCGCATGGCAACTGCCATTCAGTGCGAGCGATTTTTATCGCTCGAATTCTTATGGCGGCTGTGCGCAGGGCATCCTCGGGTGCGCCGGTTTCCTAACGTACCGGTCTGCTAACCTGCGCACGGCTGCCACCTATTCGTTTAGCAGCGAAAGTGGCGGCTCCCACTTAGCTGTTCACCGTCGTGGAGGGCGTCGATGCCGAAAGCCTGCTGGCCAACCTCAGCGAAACCCTGGCCTCGGCCAATGCGATGGCCAGTGACCTGGCGTTCGACCTGAAAGGCTCGCGACGACATGTTGCGTTGGGGCTGCAACAGTTGATCGAGCTTGGGGAGCTATTGGCAAACCGGGCGTTGGATGCCGTCGATCCAAGGTAGAGGCGCGAGATTGGGTTTGATCGATGTGGATCGATCAAACCCAACGGTGAAGCCGGTGGCTTTCGAAGTCAGAGGCTGAACCGCCCAACCATGCTGTTCAAATCCACGGCCAAGCGCGACAGTTCTGCACTCGCGGCGCTGGTCTGGTTGGCGCCGGTGGCCGATTGCACCGACAGGTCGCGGATGTTCACCAGGTTGCGGTCCACTTCACGGGCCACTTGGGCCTGTTCTTCGGCGGCGCTGGCGATCACCAGGTTGCGTTCGTTGATCTCGACGATGGCGCTGTTGATCGTGTCCAGGGACATGCCGGCACCGCGGGCGATGTTCAGGGTCGATTCGGCGCGTTCGGTGCTGTTGCGCATCGAGTCCACGGCCTGTTCGGTGCCGCTCTGGATGCTGCCGATCATGCGTTCGATTTCGCTGGTCGACTGCTGGGTGCGATGGGCCAGGGCGCGGACTTCGTCGGCGACCACGGCGAAACCACGACCGGCTTCACCGGCGCGGGCGGCTTCGATGGCAGCGTTCAGCGCCAGCAGGTTGGTCTGGTCCGCCAGGCCACGGATCACATCGAGCACCTTGCCGATGTCGCGGGACTCATCGGCCAGGTTGCCGATCAGCGTGGCGGTGCTTTGTACGTCAGCGCTCATGCGCTCGATGGCACCGACGGTTTCCTGCACCAGATCGCGGCCGTCGCCCGCCGACGTGGTGGCGTTCTTCGAGGCTTCGGAGGTGCTGACGGCGTTGCGCGCAACTTCTTCCACGGCGCTGGTCATCTCGTTGACCGCCGTGGCGGCCTGTTCGATTTCGTTGTTCTGCTGGGTCAGGCCACGGGCGCTTTCGTCGGTGACGCTGTTGAGCTCTTCGGCGGCGGAGGCCAGTTGCGTGGCCGAGCCGGAGATCCGTTGCAGGGTGTCGCGCAGTTTTTCCTGCATGGTCGACATCGCCCGCAGCAAGCGGCCGGCTTCGTCGCTGCCATCGACGGTAATCGGCCGGGTGAGGTTGCCCTTGGCGATTTCCTCGGCGGCATCCAATGCGTTGGCGATCGGCTTGGTGATGCTGTTGGTCAGCAGCCAGGCGAACAGCACGGTCAGGCCGGTGGCGATGACCAGCAGGGTGACGACCCAATTGAAGGCGGTGGAATATTGTTGCGCCGCGTTTTTATTGAAGGCTTCCGCTTGCTGGTTGTTGATGTCTGTCAAACGCACCAGCACTGCGTTGATGGCGTCGGAATTACTCATCAGTTCGGTGTTGAGCAGTGCCTGCAATTCAGTGACCTGATTGTTGCGCGACAGGGTTTTCATCCGCTCTTCGAGCTGGCGGTACTGATTGAGTAACTGCACATACTGCTCATACGCGGCCCGTTCCTCCGGGGCGCTGATGAGTTTTTCATAGGTAGCCTGTGCGGCGCGGACCTGCTGGTTGCGCTGCTCGAACAGGTCCAGGGTTTTTTGCTGGGTATCCGCTTCGCGGTTGGTCAGCAGGCGATAGGACAACACGCGCAGACGCAAGGTGAGCTGGGTGAACTCGTTCAATGCCTTGATACTGGGCACGCTGTTCTGGGCGATGTTGTCGCCAGCCACACGAATCTTGCTCATCTGGGTCAAGGCAAAAACGCCCAGGGCCAGCATCAGGGCGCCGATCAGGGCAAACCCCAGGAACGCCCGCGGCGCGATGTTCATATTACGTAGGGACATAAAAGTTACCGTGAAGAAGCGCGTCCGTGCGGGCTATGACTGGTTTCACTGACTTATCGGTCTTGTGACTGAAGTCTTGAGCCCGCCGCGGGTATTTGCCGCACCTGACGTCGATCTTGCGACGAAGGGTAGGAACCAGATCCCGGGACCGCAGTCTCTACAGCTCGCGAGCGAAGCACCGTGGCCCCTGAAACGTGGCATCCGCGGTGACTTTTCTTTATCGTACGCGCCCCTTGGAAAAGCCTGGAAATCAATATGTTGGAAACATCCCTCAGTCAGCTGGAGCAACTGGTCAACGACCTGGTGCAACAGAACCGCCACCTCACCGGCCTGAATGAAACCCTGAGCGCCGAACTGGCCAAGGCCAAGGATGAAAACGAAAGCCTGCAACTGAACCTTATGGAACAGGAAGAACTGCACGGCACCACCACCGCTCGGATCCAAGCCCTGATCGAGCGCGCCAGCACCGCAACGGCCAGCGCATGAATCATCGTGCCGATGGAGTGACAGTCGTCTCGATCCTTGGCGAGGACTATTCGATAAAAGCGCCGGCCGGGCAGGAGCAAGCGTTGCTGGACGCCGCTTCGATGCTCAAGGCGGCCCTGGCCGATACCAAGCGCAAGTACCCGACGCTGATTGGTGACCGCCTGTTGGTGCTGGCGGCCATGAATCTGTGCTCTCAGCAGATCGAAATGGAAAAACAGCATCGGGCGGAACTCGACCGTTACCAAGAGCAGGTCAGCGCCACGGTCGAGGTGATCTCCAAGACGATTCAGCAGGCTTGAAGCCCCCCGCGGGCTAGCTCAGAACCACTCATCCCGCATCTCGAGGCACGTATCATCCCGCGCCTCGAGCAGCGACAGTTCATGCTCGCACCCCGGCACTTCCCACGTCAGGAAGTAGCGCGCCGCTTGCAGTTTGCCTCGATAGAAATCGACATCCGCCGCGTTCCCCTTGGCGAGTCCTTCCTCGGCACGAATCGCCTGTTCCAGCCAGCGCCAGCCGATCACCATGTGTCCAAACACCTTCAGGTACAGTGCCGAGTTGGCGAGGCTGCTGTTGACCTTGCCTTGTGCCAGGTCGGTCAGCAGGCCGAGGGTGACGGTTTGCAGGCGCGCCACCAGGGCTTCCAATGGCTGGCGCAAGGGCGTCAGCGATTCGTACGCTTGTGCGCGCTCGGTGGTGTCGGCCACCAGGCGAATCAATTGCTTGAGCCCGGCACCGCCGTTCTGTGCCAGTTTGCGTCCCAGCAAGTCCAGGGACTGGATGCCATGGGTGCCCTCATGGATCGGGTTCAGGCGGTTGTCGCGGTAATACTGCTCCACTGGGTATTCGCGGGTGTAGCCGTGACCGCCGAGGATCTGGATCGCCAGCTCGTTGGCCTTCAGGCAGAACTCCGAAGGCCACGACTTAACGATGGGGGTCAGTAGGTCCAGCAGTTCATGGGCGCGTCGACGCTCGGCTTCGCTCTCCAGCGTGGTGGTGTCATCGAACAGCCGCGCCGCGTACAGGCCCAGGTCGAAAGAACCTTCGACGTAGGCCTTTTGCGTCAGCAGCATGCGCCGCACGTCGGCGTGCTGGATGATCGCCACGGGGGCGGTGGTCGGATCCTTGCTGTCAGGCACGCGGCCTTGCGGGCGTTCGCGAGCGTATTCCAGGGAATACAGGTAACCGGCGTAACCCAGCATCACCGCGCCCATGCCGACGCCGATGCGCGCCTCGTTCATCATCTGGAACATGTAGCTCAGGCCTTGGTGCGGTTTTCCTACGAGGTAACCGACACATTCGCCGTTGTCGCCGAAGTTCAGCGCCGTGGACGTGGTGCCGCGCCAGCCCATTTTGTGAAACAAACCGGCCAACAGCACATCGTTGCGCTTGCCCAGGCTGCCGTCGTCGTTGACCAGGAATTTGGGCACGATAAACAGCGAGATGCCCTTCACGCCGGGTGGCGCGTCCGGCAATTTCGCCAAGACCATATGGACGATGTTTTCCGACAACGGATGGTCGCCGCCGGAAATAAAAATCTTGTTGCCCTTGAGCCGATAAGTACCGTCGGACGCTGGCTCTGCACGTGTACGAATATCCGACAGCGATGAACCCGCGTGAGGTTCGGTCAGGGCCATGGTGCCGAAAAAACGGCCGTCGATCATCGGTTGCAGGAAGCGTTGCTTCTGATCATCGCTGCCGAAGCTCTCGATCAGGTTGGCCGCGCCCATGGTCAGGAATGGGTAGGAAGTCGAAGCCGCGTTTGCTGACTGGAAATGTGCGAAGCAAGCCTGGGACAACAATGTCGGCAGTTGCATGCCGCCCGCCTCGAAGCTGCGAGCGGCATTGAGAAAACCTGCCTCCAGGAATGCATCCACTGCCGGCTTCACCTCCGGGATCAGTATCGCCTGACCATTTTCATAGCGCGGTTCGTTTTCGTCGTTCTTGCGGTTGTGGGGCGCGAAATACTTTTCGGCGATGCTGCGGGCCGTACCGATGGCGGCGTCGAAGGTTTCGCGATTGTGCTCGGCAAACCGTTCGCGCTGGGTCAGGCCCTCGGCATCGAGGACTTCATACAGCTCGAAAGCCAGATTGCGGGAACTGAGCAACGTCTCGGACATGGCGGCCTACCTTTTCTTGGAATGGGCCGAGTCTAGGTCTGGGAGTGGTGCCTGAACAGGATGATTGATTTGGGTGATGGAGCAGAGGGGGCGACGCTAATCAAAACAATATGGGAGCGAGCCCGCTCCCACAAGGCTGTCTATTGCCGGGCACCCATTGCGGGTGCCTGGCGTATAACGGTTTAGCCGATGGTCATCAGGCTGGCGTTACCGCCCGCAGCGGCGGTGTTGACGCTCAGTGCCCGTTCGATCACCAGGCGCTCCAACGCGATGTTGGTCTCGCCTTGGGACAAGCCATGCACGCCGACGATTGCCCCGGCGCGCTTGGCCACTTGCTGGCAAACGCCGCGCAGTTGGTCCGAGTCGCCGTGATGCAGGACCGCGTCGAATACCACATCATCCTTGGTCCAGTCGGCAACCCGCTGGATGCGTGCCTGAATGTCCTTCGGCAAGCGTGCGAACACGGCCTTGCTGGTGTCGGATTCCGGCCACACGGCGGAGCCGCCCACGGCCAGGACGGCCGCCAGTTGCGTCAGCAGGTCACCTTCCACGTCCGCCAGGCACAGCACATGCTCGCGGGGCAGGATGGCGTAGCTGTTGCGTTCGCCGGTCGGGCCGGTGAGCTGGCGGGTAATGCCGCTTTGCGACTGGGCGGCAAATTGCACGCACAGGGCGCTCAGTTCGGCGAGCTTCTGGCTGTCGGCCCAGGTTTGCAGGGCGGTCAGCGGCTTGCTCATGGCGTCGCGCAAGCGCAGGTCCGGCGCGGCCAGGGCATCGCCACGCACGAAGGACTGCTGGATCGCATCGGTAGGACGGGTCGACAGCAGGCGGTACAGGTACAGCGGACCACCCGCCTTCGGACCGGTGCCCGACAAGCCTTCGCCACCGAATGGCTGGACACCGACCACCGCGCCGACAATGTTGCGGTTCACGTAGACGTTGCCGGCATGAACGTTGTCGATGACCTTGGCGATGGTCTCGTCGATGCGGGTGTGTACGCCCAGGGTCAGGCCGTAGCCGGAGGCGTTGATCTGGTTGATCAACTGGTCCAGTTCCTTGCGCTTGTAGCGAACCACGTGCAGCACCGGGCCAAAGATCTCGCGCTGCAGTTCGTCGAAGCTTTCCAGTTCGATCAGCGTCGGCATCACGAAGGTGCCGCGTTTGCATTCGTCGCTATCGGCAATCGCCATCTGGTACACGGTGCGACCTTTGTCGCGCATGGCCTGGATATGCTTCTCGATGCCGGCCTTGGCCTCGGCGTCGATCACCGGGCCGATGTCCACCGACAGGCGCTCCGGGTTGCCGAGGCGCGATTCGGCCATGGCGCCCTTGAGCATTTCGATGACGCGGTCGGCGGAATCTTCCTGCAAGCAAAGCACGCGCAGGGCCGAGCAGCGCTGGCCGGCGCTGTCGAAGGCCGAGGATACGACATCGATGACCACTTGCTCGGTCAGGGCCGAGGAGTCGACGATCATCGCGTTCTGGCCACCGGTTTCGGCGATCAGCGGGATTGGACGGCCCTGGTTGTCCAGGCGTCCGGCGATATTGCGTTGCAGCAAGCGGGCGACTTCGGTGGAGCCGGTGAACATCACGCCTTTGACGCGATCGTCACCCACCAGGCGGGCACCAACGGTTTCGCCACGGCCCGGCAGCAGTTGCAGGACGCCTTCCGGAATACCGGCTTCGAGCATCAGGCGCACGGCCTGGGCAGCCACCAGTGGCGTCTGCTCGGCGGGCTTGGCCAGGACCGGGTTGCCGGCGGCCAGTGCGGCGGCGACCTGGCCGCTGAAGATGGCCAGCGGGAAGTTCCACGGGCTGATGCAGACCACCGGTCCCAGCGGGCGGTGGGCATCGTTGGTGAAATCGTTGCGGGCCTGCACCGCGTAGTAGCGCAGGAAGTCCACGGCTTCGCGCACTTCGGCAATGGCGTTGGCGAAGGTCTTGCCGGCTTCGCGGGCCAGCAGGCCCATCAACGGCTGGATCTCGCCTTCCATCAGGTCGGCGGCACGTTCGAGGATCGCGGCACGTTCGGCCGGTGGCGTGGCCTGCCAGATCGGTGCGGCGTTCAGCGCGCACTGAATGGCGTTGTCGACGTCTTCGACCGTGGCTTCCTGGACATGACCGACCACGTCGCGGTGGTCGGCCGGGTTCAGTACCGGTGCCGGGGTTTGTTCACTGGTGGCGCAACCGAGCATCGGCGCGGCTTTCCAGTTGTTATGGGCGGTGGCCAGCAGGGCGCAGGACAACGAGGCCAGGCGATGTTCGTTGGCCAGGTCGATGCCGCTGGAGTTGGCGCGTTCGCTGCCGTACAGGTCGCGTGGCAATGGGATGCGTGGATGCGGCAGGCCGAAACCGCCTTCCAGGGTTGCCATCTGCTCGATGCTTGCTACCGGATCGGCCACCAATTCCTGGATGGAAATCGACTGGTCGGCGATGCGGTTGACGAACGAGGTGTTGGCACCGTTTTCCAGCAGGCGACGCACCAGGTAGGCCAGCAGTGTTTCATGGGTGCCGACCGGAGCGTACACGCGGCACGGACGGTTCAGCTTGCCTTCGGAGACTTTACCTACAACTTGCTCGTACAACGGTTCACCCATGCCGTGCAGGCACTGGAACTCGTACTGGCCCGGGTAATAGTTCTGACCGGCGATGTGGTAAATGGCCGACAGGGTATGGGCGTTGTGCGTGGCGAACTGCGGGTAGATGACTTCCGGCACCGACAGCAACTTGCGGGCGCAAGCGATGTAGGACACGTCGGTGTACACCTTGCGGGTATAGACCGGGTAGCCTTCCAGCCCTTCGACCTGGGCGCGCTTGATCTCGCTGTCCCAGTACGCGCCTTTTACCAGGCGGATCATCAGGCGGTGACGGCTGCGGCGGGCCAGGTCGATGACATAGTCGATCACGTACGGGCAACGCTTCTGGTAGGCCTGGATCACGAAGCCGATGCCGTTCCAGCCGGTCAGCTGCGGCTCAAAGCACAGGCGCTCGAGCAGGTCCAGGGACAGTTCGAGGCGGTCGGCCTCTTCGGCGTCGATGTTCAGGCCGATGTCATATTGCTTGGCCAACAGGGTCAGCGACAGCAGGCGCGGGTACAGCTCGTCCATCACGCGCTCATACTGGGCGCGGCTGTAGCGCGGGTGCAGGGCCGAGAGCTTGATGGAAATACCCGGGCCTTCATAAATCCCACGACCATGGGACGCTTTGCCGATCGAGTGGATGGCTTGTTCGTACGAGGCCAGGTACTTCTGGGCGTCATGCTCGGTGAGTGCGGCTTCACCCAGCATGTCGTAGGAATAACGGAAACCCTTGGATTCGAACTTGCTGGCGTTGGCCAAGGCTTCGGCGATGGTTTCGCCGGTGACGAACTGCTCGCCCATCAGGCGCATGGCCATGTCGACGCCCTTGCGGATCATCGGCTCGCCGCTCTTGCCGATGATGCGGCTCAGGGAGGAGGTCAGGCCCGCTTCATTATGGGTGGCGACCAGTTTGCCGGTCAGCAGCAGGCCCCAGGTGGCGGCGTTGACGAACAGCGACGGGCTGTTGCCCAGGTGCGGCTGCCAGTTGCCGGTACTGATCTTGTCGCGGATAAGCGCATCGCGGGTGCCTTTGTCCGGGATGCGCAACAGCGCCTCGGCCAGGCACATCAGCGCCACGCCTTCCTGGGACGACAGGGAAAATTCCTGCAGCAGGCCTTGAACGATACCGGCACGGCCGCCGGCACTTTTCTGGTTACGCAGTTTTTCAGCGATGGAGGCCGCCAGCTTGTTGGTGGCTTCGGCCATTTCGGCCGGCAGGCGGGCCTGCTCGATCAGCATCGGCACCACTTCCGGCTCAGGGCGACGGTAAGCGGCAGTGATGGAGGCGCGCAGCACCGATTGCGGCAGGATGCTTTCGGCAAATTCGAGGAAGCATTGGTGAGCGTGATCGACCTGGACATCGCCAGCATCGTCGCTGTCGGCACGAGGGGAACCGTTCAGCTCGGTCAGGGTTGCACCACCCTCGAGTTTTTCCAGGTAATTGAAAATTGCCTGCTTGATCAGCCAGTGAGGCGTGCGATCAATTGAGGTTGCGGCCGCCTTGAGGCGTTCGCGGGTCGGGTCGTCGAGTTTGACCCCAAGGGTGGTGGTAGCCATATTTTTATCCTCATGTTTGCCACGTACCGCGTGGCATCAGCTGGCGGCAAGATTAGCTGTGAGCTGTTGGAGGTGCAACCGGGTGCAACCGGTTTTTTGCCGAAATATTGAACAGCTCATCCGGATGTTCCTCGACATGTTTCATTCTGGCACTCGTTTGGTGCAAGAAATGTCACCATCGCTTCCATTTGTGCACCAATAACGGGCAATAATGGCCGTTTGTACGATTATTCCGACTGGGTGCAACTTATTTGAACGAAACTGGTTGCACCTTATTTGATTTGTTGAATAGCATTCGCGGCCAAGGTGCAACCGTTTCGGGGTTCGAAATCCGGGCCGAGCTGCATCGGCTGATGGCTTTCCTGGGGAAACATCAGTCATAAATTCGCGGGTCTGCGAAACGTCGGTACAACGTCTGCGTTGTCGGCGCTTTCCAACTGCCACCGCACCATAAAAACAAAGCCAGGGCGTAACTCATGAGTGTTAGCAATCCCACCCTGATCACCTTCGTGATCTACATCGCAGCCATGGTCCTGATCGGCCTGATGGCTTATCGCTCCACCAACAACCTTTCCGACTACATCCTGGGCGGTCGTAGCCTGGGCAGTGTCGTGACGGCGCTTTCTGCCGGTGCCTCCGACATGAGCGGCTGGTTGTTGATGGGTTTGCCTGGCGCAATCTACATGTCCGGCCTGTCGGAAAGCTGGATCGCCATCGGCTTGATCATCGGTGCCTACTTGAACTGGCTGTTCGTCGCCGGTCGCCTGCGGGTCCAGACCGAGCACAACGGTGATGCGCTGACGCTGCCGGATTATTTCTCCAGCCGTTTTGAAGATACCAGCGGCCTGCTGCGCATCATCTCTGCGGTGGTGATCCTGGTGTTCTTCACCATCTACTGCGCTTCCGGCATCGTCGCCGGCGCCCGTCTGTTCGAAAGCACCTTCGGCATGTCCTACGAGACTGCGCTGTGGGCGGGTGCCGCCGCGACCATCGCCTACACCTTCATCGGTGGTTTCCTGGCCGTGAGCTGGACCGATACGGTACAAGCCACCCTGATGATCTTCGCGCTGATCCTCACACCGATCATCGTGTTGCTGGCGACTGGTGGCGTGGACACCACGTTCCTGGCCATCGAAGCGAAAGACCCTACGTCCTTCGACATGCTGAAAAATACCACCTTCATCGGGATCATCTCGCTGATGGGCTGGGGCCTGGGCTACTTCGGCCAACCGCACATCCTGGCGCGCTTCATGGCGGCGGATTCGGTCAAGTCGATCGCCAAGGCACGTCGCATCTCCATGGCCTGGATGATCCTGTGCCTGGGCGGCACCGTTGCCGTTGGCTTCTTCGGTATCGCGTACTTCTCGGCGCACCCTGAGGTGGCCGGTCCAGTGACTGAAAACCCTGAGCGTGTGTTCATCGAGCTGGCGAAGATCCTGTTCAATCCATGGGTCGCCGGTGTGCTGCTGTCGGCCATCCTGGCGGCGGTGATGAGTACCCTGAGCTGCCAGTTGCTGGTGTGCTCCAGCGCCCTGACCGAAGACTTCTACAAGACCTTCCTGCGTAAGAGCGCTTCCCAGGTGGAGCTGGTTTGGGTCGGTCGCGCCATGGTGCTGCTGGTGGCCTTGGTCGCCATCGCCCTGGCCGCGAATCCGGAAAACCGCGTCCTGGGCCTGGTGAGCTACGCCTGGGCCGGTTTTGGTGCCGCCTTCGGTCCGGTGGTCCTGATCTCCGTGGTCTGGAAGAACATGACTCGCAACGGTGCCTTGGCCGGTATCCTGGTCGGTGCTATCACCGTCGTTGTCTGGAAGCACTTCGAGCTGCTGGGTCTGTACGAAATCATCCCAGGCTTCATCTTCGCCAGCCTGGCCATCTACTTCGTCAGCAAGATGGGCACGCCTACTACCGGCATGCTGCAGCGCTTCGAAGCGGCTGAGAAAGATTTCCGCCTGAACCAATAAGGCTTGCGGCGCGGCCTTCACGGCCCGCCCGCAGAGCTGGAAAAAACGGCCCGTCTCCTTTGGAGGCGGGCCGTTTTTTTTATGGATGAACGTCCAAGGCGTCGGGCTGGTTGAGAAAAATCAGCACGCCCAGCAGCGCCATGTAGAACCTGAACGCGGCGTCCTGGCCATTCCAGGTCTCGGATTGCCACATCAGGAACCATTCGCCGCCGACGACCATGAAGCCGAAGAACCAGACGAAAAACCCCACCGTCAGCCCCACGATGGCCCACCCTTTGGCCTGCTTGAACGCCAGGCTATCCGCCGCGCGTACCCGCCAGAGTTTCAGTGCGCCGTAGGCCAGCAGACCCGCCGTCAATGCTTCGCCGAAGATGATCAGCCAATAAGCACCGTGCCACATCCACGGTTTATCGAGGGCGCGATACCGGGCGGCATTGTCGGCAAAGGTAGTGTCCATGCTCAGTACGTGCTGGACGAAATTGAAGTTGGAGCGGTAGTCCGTGATGTTGTTGAACACGGTCAGGAAGGCGAAGGCGGCAAGCGCCAGGATCATGGCAATTTTTGTATAGCGGGTTGTCATGGTGCGTCCTTGGCTTTTTGTGACGAAACGACGTTATCACGCCTTTACGCGGTACGAGGCCCCTCGCCTTGTCAGAAGCAGCTGATTACTTCGTACGAAGGCTTTCCGTATCGAGATTCAAGGATTGTCCATCGGAAAATGCAGCGCGCCTTGCGCCTTTTTGCCTCTTGCATGTAGGGGAAATCTCTTTTTCATGCCGTCCGGTCAATTCTCCGAAGCGCTCATGCAGAATCGCCCATCCTTATTCAGCAGAGGCACACAGGATGTTCGCGCCTGCCAACCAACCACGCTTCACGCTGGCGTTCGAAAGCGGGCCAGATGATCTCAAGGTGCTTGAGTTCAAAGGCAAGGAAGCGATCAGCCAACCCTATTGCTTTGAAGTGGAACTGGTCAGTGAGCGGCCCGACCTGGTGCTGGAGGAACTCCTGCATCGCCAGGCTTACCTGAGTTTCGATGACCGGGGCGGCGGAGTACACGGCCAGGTCTACAGCGTGGCCCAAGGCGATTCGGGGAAGCGCCTGACCCGCTACCAGATCACTCTCGTGCCGCGCCTGGCGTACTTGCGCCATCGCATCAACCAGCGAATTTTCCAGCATTTGAGCGTGCCCGCTATCGTGGCCCTTGTCATGAAGGACCACGGCATCCTGGCCGATGCGTTCCAGTTCAGTCTGGGTGGGCAATACCCCGAGCGTGAATATTGCGTGCAGTACGGAGAAAGCGACCTGGCTTTCATCGAGCGGCTATGTGCCGAGGTCGGCATCCATTACCACTTCCAGCACAGCCCTGACGGCCATCTGCTGGTGTTTGGCGATGACCAGACGATGTTCGCGCGCTTGCCCGAGTCGACGCTGTACCTGCCGGGCAGCGGCATGGCCGCCGCTGAGCCGGGCATCAAGCGCTTGGCGGTACGGCTCCAGACGCGATCCACCGCGGTGACTTTACGCGACTATGACTTTCGCAAGCCCGGCCTGTTGCTTCAAACCCGTCTCGAGGGACAAGCTCCAGCTTCGCTCGAGGACTACCATTATCCCGGTCAATTCGCCGATCGTGACGATGGCAAGCACCTGGTCCGGCGCGCCCTTGAGCGCCACGGCGCGGACCATCGGTTGGCGGAGGGCAGCAGTGACGACAGCGCTTTCGCCAGCGGGCATTTCATGCGCATCGAGGAACATCCCCGGACGCAGTGGAATGATCTCTGGCTGTTGACGCAGGTCGAGCACCGTGGCCGCCAGCCGCAAGTGCTGGAAGAAAACGCTTCCGCCGGCCCAGGTGAATTCCAGGGCTACGGCAATACCTTCCGGGCAACGCCGTGGGACGTTTTCTTCCGTCCGCCATTGCAACACAAGAAGCCGTCGATCAATGGCTACCAGCCAGCGGTGGTCACCGGACCTGTGGACAGCGAGATTCATTGCGATGAGTTCGGACGAGTCAAGGTGCAGCTGGTCTGGGACCGCGACGGTGAACGGAACGAGCATTCCAGCTGCTGGCTGCGCGTGGCCACCGGCTGGGCCCATGATCGCTACGGCAGTGTGATGATCCCTCGGGTCGGCATGGAGGTTCTCGTCGGGTTCATGGACGGCGACGTCGATAAGCCGTTGGTGGTGGGCTGCCTGCCGAACGGTGCCAACCCGGTGCCCCTCGACCTGCCGGCGGACAAGACGCGCAGCATCCTGCGCAGCCAGAGCAGCCCCGGCGGTGGTGGCTACAATGAGCTGCGCATCGAAGACCGCAAGGGCGCCGAGGAAATCTACCTGCGGGCGCAGCGCAACTGGACCCAGCACGTGCTGCATGACCAGCGTGTGCAGGTCGATCATGAGCGCAGCATTGTCGTCACCGGTCTGTCGCGTCATGAACTCAAGGATGGCGAGCAGCGCATCACCGAAGGTCGACGCCAGGTTGAAGTTCGTCAGGACGATCACCTGATGGTGACGGGTGATCGGCATATCCGCGTCGCCAACCAGGCCCTCAGCGCTACGGGAGGATTCAGTGTCAGCGCTGGCCAGCAAGTCGTGCTGGAAGCCGGTGCCAGCGCGACCATCCAGGCGGGCGGGCACTGGATCAACATCGGCCCGGGCGGAATCTTCAGCAGCGTGCCGATCCAGGTGGGCGGCGCGCCGATGGTGGCGATGGGCGCCGAGCCCGTCGCGGCGGGCGCCCCGGACAAACTTGCCGCTGCGCTGGCGCCAGTGCTGTCCGTGGCACAAATACGCAGCCTGAAAAGTCCTGCGCCGTTTTGTGAGGAGTGCGAGCGCTGCAAGGATGGCGCTTGTGGCGTGTCGTTGGCAGCGCTTGGAGGATAGGTTCAGGGCGAGGGCTGTTCTGCCGCTCGGTCGTGAACCCCTGACGTTGGGCGCGCTTCAAGGTAAACTCGTCGCCCTTCGCAGGAGCCGCCATGAATTATCGCCACGCCTTCCACGCCGGCAATCACGCCGATGTGTTCAAACACCTGACCTTGACCCGCCTCATCGCCTTGATGTCGCGCAAGGAGCAGCCCTTCGCCTACCTCGATACCCACGCGGGCATCGGGCTGTACGACTTGCAAGGCGACCAGGCCAGTCGCACCGGTGAATACCTGGAAGGCATCGCGCGGTTGTGGGACCAGGACGACCTGCCGCCGCTGACCGCCGACTACATGAAGGTGCTGCATGAGATGAACCCGGATGGCCAGTTGCGCTACTACCCGGGCTCGCCGGAGCTGGCGCGGCGCCTGACCCGGTCGCAGGATCGGGTGTTGCTCAACGAGAAGCATCCCCAGGACGGCGTGCTGCTCAAGGACAACATGAAGGGCGACCGTCGCGTGGCGGTGCATCTGGGCGAAGGCTGGCACGTTCCTCGGGCGCTGCTGCCCGTGGCGGAGAAGCGCGGGCTGATGCTGATCGATCCACCGTTCGAGCAACTGGATGAGATGCAGCGCTGCGCCGCCTCGCTCAAGGAGGCCATTGGTCGGATGCGCCAGACGGTAGCAGCGATCTGGTATCCAGTGAAAGACCAGCGCATGTTGCGTCGTTTCTATCAGGACCTGGCGGGCACGGGCGCGCCTAAATTGTTGCGGGTGGAGTTGTTGGTGCACCCGTTGGCCACGCCCAACAGCCTGAACGGCTCCGGCCTGGCCATTGCCAATCCGCCATGGGGGCTGGAGGAAGAGTTGCGGGAGTTGCTGCCGTGGTTGTCCAAGAAGCTTGGGCAGACCCAGGGTGGCTGGCAGATGGATTGGTTGATCGCTGAAAGCTGATTGAGGGCGCCTGGAGCGGCGCCTTGACGAACAGGCTCGCTCCCACATTCGGCCGGGTTGTATGTGGGGGCGAGCCGGCTCGCGAAGCTCTTCAGAGCACAAATATCAAATTGGGCAAGTCACGCCCGTGCCGCCAATCCCGCAATACCCTTCAGGGTTTTTCGCCAGGTATTGCTGGTGATAGGCCTCGGCAAAGTAGAGCGTCGGCGCTTCGTCGATTTCAGTAGTGATTTCGCCTTTGCCGGCCTTGTTCAGCTCAGCCTGGAACACTTCCTTGCTCTTCTTCGCCGCTTCCAGTTGCTCGGGCGTGGTGCAATAGATCACCGAGCGATACTGGGTGCCAATGTCATTTCCCTGGCGCATGCCCTGGGTAGGGTTGTGCAGTTCCCAGAACATCTTCAGAAGCTGCTCGTAGCTAACCTTCGCCGGCTCGTAGACCACCAGCACCACTTCGCTGTGGCCGGTCAGGCCCGAGCAGACTTCTTCATACGTCGGGTTTGGCGTGAAACCACCGGCATAACCCACCGCGGTACTGACCACGCCCTCGCGCTGCCAGAACTTGCGCTCTGCGCCCCAGAAGCAACCGAGGCCGAAGATAGCGAAATCCACGTCCATGGCAAACGGGCCCAGCAGCGGCGCGTCGAGGACGAAGTGTTTTTCCGGCACGGACATCGGGGTTTCACGGCCAGGGAGAGCTTGATCGGGAGTAGGAAGCACGTTTTTGTTCACCAGGATTTCCGAGCGCAAGACCATCATCAGTCCTCTCAGTCAGATTGAATTGAGCGAAATAGACCGTCAGTGTGCCTCAGAAAAGCCGCTGCAAGCTATAAGCGGCTGTCAGACCAGGGGGCCGCGTGGGTAGCGCTTGAGCTTCTCGATGAGTTCCGCGCCAGGGATCGGCCGGTCGAAGAGGTAGCCTTGGCCGACGTCGCAGCGGTGGCGTCGCAGGAAGGCGAGCTGCTGGGCGGTCTCGATGCCTTCGGCCACTACCTTGAGCTTCAAGTTGTGGGCCATGGCGATCACGGCGGAGGTGATTTCCATGTCGTCCTGGTTGTCCGGGATTTCATGGATGAAGCTGCGATCGATCTTGATGATGTCGATCGGGAATTTCTTCAGGTAGCTCAGGGACGAGTAACCGGTGCCGAAGTCATCCATGGCCAGGGTCAGGCCCAGACGCTTGAGCTGATCGAGTTGCAGGTGGGTGTCTTCGGTGGCTTCGAGCAGCAAGCCTTCGGTCAATTCCAGTTCCAGCAACCGCGCGGGCAGTTGTTCTTCCTTGAGGATGCTGGCGATCGAGGCCACCAGGTCAGGGTCGGAAAACTGTTTGGGCGACAAGTTGATCGCCACTTGCAGATTGCCCAGGCCGACGGCGGTCAGCTGTTTGCTCATTCGGCAGGCCTGGCGGGCGATCCATTTGCCGATGGGGATGATAAGGCCGGTTTCCTCGGCCACGCTGATGAACTGGTCCGGACGGATCATGCCTTTTTCCGGGTGGTTCCAGCGCAGCAACGCCTCCATGCCCAGCAGGCGGCCGCTGCGCAGGCACAGCTTGGGCTGGTAGAACACGTCCAGTTCGTTCTGGGTCAAGGCGCGACGCAGGTTGTTTTCCACGAACAGCTTGTAGCTGGCCTCGGCATTCAGTGCCTCGGTGAACACTTGGACCTGATGCTTGCCGTTGGCCTTGGCCTTATGCAAGGCGAGGCCGGCGTTGCGCATCAGCGTCTGCGGGTCGCGCCCATGCAAAGGTGCGCAGGCCAGGCCCACGGAGCCCGTGACGCTGATCAACTGGTTATCGACGAACATCGGCTTGTCGAGCGTCATCAGCAGTTGGCTGGCGATATGCTGGCCGGTTTCAAGATCGGTGTCGTCCAGCAGCACGGCAAATTCGTTACTGGCGAATCGGGCCAGGCTGCCGCTGGGGCTCAGGCTGTTGCGCAGGCGTCGGGCCAGGCTGATCAGCAGTTTATCGCCGGTCTGGTGACCGAGGCTGTCGTTGATGCGCTTGAAGTTGTCGATGTCCACCAGCAACAGGCTGATGGGCGAGTCGCTGTCCCGGGCGAAGCGTTCATCCAGGTTGCGGATAAATGCCGGACGGTTGCCCAGGTTGGTCAGGTTGTCGGTGTAGGCCAGGCGCTCGATGCGCTGCTGGGCCAGCTTGGTCTGGGTGATGTCTTCGTAGATGCCGATGTAGTGGGTCAGTTCACGGTTGTCGCCGTAGACCTTGGAAATCGACAACTGGCCCCAGTACGGTTCGAGGTTCTTGCGCCGACTCTTGAACTCGCCCTGCCAACTATTGCTCTGGGCCAGGGCCGAGGGCGCATCGAACAGTAGTTCACTGAGGTTCTCCAGGGCCGGCAGTTCCGAGAGGCGCTGGCCGTGGACTTCCTCGGTGGTGTACTGGGTGATCGCGGTGAAGCTTGGGTTGACGTATTCCACCACACCGTCGCAATTGACCAGCAGGAACGCATTGGCGCTCTGCTCTACGGCCCGCTGGAACAGGTGCAAGGCGCTGGTGGCGGTGCGGCGGTTGTGGTTGTTGATGACCTGGGCGAACTGGTCCGCCAACTCGCCGGCGAAGGCAATTTCGTCCGACTGCCAGGCGCGGGTTGCGCCGACTTGCTCCAGGCACAGGACGCCCACCACTTGCCCGTCGATCCGGATGCTGGCGTCGAGTATTGCGTTGACGTCCCGGGCTCGCAGGTTCTCGGCCATTTCTCGCGTGCGCGGGTCGCGCATCGCGTTGTGGGCGTCGATGGCGCGGCAGGTCTGCAACGCTTCCATGTAGTGCGGGAAATCGTTGGCGTTGATGACCTCCGGCAGGAAGTATTCCTGGGAGGCGCGGTTATAGGCCGAGATCGGCACCAGCTTCCCGTCCTCCAGATTCCAGATGCTCGCGCAATCGATCTGGTAGATGTCACAGGCGCTGCGGGTAATCAGTTCGGCGGCTTCTTGCAGCGAGTTGTTGGCGCTGTAGCGCTGGCGCGTCAGTAGCAGGATCAAGTCTTGCTGGGCGCGGACCCGGTCCAGATGCTGAAGCTGCTCCTGTTGGGCGCGCTGATTGAGCTCCAGGGCGATCTGCAGTCTGGAATTCTGGGTTTCCAGGTCAACGGCCGGCAGGGAGGGCCCGTCCTGCAACAGGTCGTCCACCACAAGCAAATAACCACGCAGCAGATGACGGTTGTGCTGCCTGTAGGCTTCACCGGTCTCCAACAGGTTCATCGGCCCCTTGGCGGTGTGCAACGTGTAGCGAATCAGATAGTGGGACGCCTGGGCCAGCTGCTGCTGGATCGCGTCATGCAAGTGATAGCGTGCCTCAGGTTCCATCAGGCTGGCGTAAGGAGAACTGACCAGCGAACAAAGCTCAACGGCTGGCAAGCCGAAGTAACGTTCGCAGTTGGGATCGAGAAACAGCAGCGCCCAGCTTGCTTCATTCAGCCGCTCGAAACGCAGCATACCGAGCCGCGAGGGCACCGGTAACTGCGTTACTACCTCGGCCGCCATACGGCTGGCGGCATCGGGTTGGCTTTTCATGGGGGAACTCGCTTCGAAAATGCTGATCGCGCCGGGCTGACGCCCTCGTTATTACGGATTGCCGCAAGGTTGCATCATTGCGGCACTGGCTGACAAGAGACATGAAGGCCAAGTGCTATAAACCTTTTATCGGCCGACAAGGGGATTTCTCCAATTGCCAACCGATCAGAGGCATTCCTTGGGCTATCGCAGGTCAGCGCAACGGTATTTCGACGACCTCCAATGGGTCACCGTCACGATCATGAAACGTCACGCGGACGCTCTGGGCCGTGACTTGCAGATGAGCGAAATTATCCTGGCTGATCACCTTGCTGGTGAGTTCGTATTGATACTCCCCGCTGGGTGTCCGGGCCATGGGCTTGCCGAAAATAAAAGTCGAAGCCTTGGCGTAGGGCAGCAGCTTGCTGTTGCAAAACGGCGACGAAACGATGGTGTGGACCTGGAAGTCAGGATCCTGGTTGTGCGCCAACAGGCTTGTCAGGGAGCCGTGTACGTCACCGGACACGAAAATCACGTTCTTGACTCGATGGCTGCGAATGGCTTCAAGCAAGCGCAGGCGCTGTTCGGGAAAGGCCTGCCAGGCGTCCCCGCCATTGAAGCGGCGGTCGGGGTAGAGCAGGACACTTGTCACGACAAATTTAACCCGGGTGGGGCTGTTGATCAGCCAGTTGAGCAGTGATTGCTCTTGCTCTTCATCCAGGATGCGTCGGTCGGTTGCCGACAGGTTGCGTCGAGTCCGGCTGTCTGTGACGAACCACCCGATATCGCCATGTGCAAACGTGTACCAGTAGTGGGTGAGTGGCTGGCTTAATGTGCCGTCATCCAGAAGTTCACGGGCCGGGCTGTGGCTGGCTTGATAGAGCTCGTAAGTATCAAGGGCATTTGAATATAAGGTTTCATCTTCGTTTGCTTTCTTAGCGGGCCAGTTGTCCTCTATTTCGTGATCGTCGAGCATCATGTAGGTCGGAACGCTGGACATCAGTTTTTTAATATGAGGCTGGGAAAAGGCAGTGCGGTATTTAAACAGGATGTCAGGGTGGCTACGGTCAGGCGCAATGATATTCAAGTCATCGAGATACACTTGGTCGCCTGTCATCAATACCGCACTGATGGGCGGGTCGGCCTGCTCGACGATTCGGTTGATGCCGGCGAAAGTGCGATCTCCGTGTTCCGGGTTGGTCGGGATGCCGGCGGTAATCCGCAGGTATCGACACGAGCCGACGATGTAGCTGCGCGGGACGTCGGGCACGCTGGAAGGAGTGCGCAACTGGTAAATCTCCTTGGGCCACTGCAGCGGTAGTTCCAGGATGGTCTCGGGGGTATGCGCTGGGCTCAGGGTACTTTTCCAGCCGGCCTGGTATTCATAGGTCGTATCGGGCTCGAGGCCTTTCAATAGGATGACGCCGGCTAGGTCGCGGTAGGAAACCAGTCGGATGAATTGTCCCTTGGACCACGTCGTATCGCCTTTTCGCCTGTGGCGAATACCGGCAAATAGCGGATTGTCTGTGTTGCCGTCACCTCGTAGAAATATACGGGCATGATCGGTTGTCGTGTGGCCGACAATAGGGCCGACAGTGGGCTTTAGCATGTTCGAATCCATTCGAAGTTATTGGTTGTTGTCGGCGCTGTAAGTTAGGGCGCGCCAAGGACATGCTAAAGCCGGGATGGCAATAAATATTGCAGGGGGAGGGGGCGGGCGTTGTGGGTAATGACTAACAGGACAAGTAGTCTTTTTTGCTGAGGGCGGTAGGAAAGTCCGTCAATTGAAGAACGGTTTTAGCCTGCGCAAAAAAAGCCCCGCCAAATGGGCGGGGTTGAGGTACGAGCGTGGCGCTCGGAAAACAGCGGTCGAGTGGCCCTCCGCGAGGAGGGCCGCCCGGTGTTACAGCAGGATGGTGCGGATGTCGCCCAGCAGGTCGCTCAAGCGTTTGGTGAAGCGTGCAGCGGCGGCGCCGTTGATCACACGGTGATCGTAGGACAGCGACAATGGCAGCATCAGCTTCGGCTGGAAGGCCTTACCGTCCCAGACAGGCTGGATGGTGGCCTTGGAAACACCCAGGATCGCCACTTCCGGCGCGTTGACGATCGGCGTGAAGCCGGTGCCGCCAATGTGGCCGAGGCTGGAGATGGTGAAGCAGGCGCCCTGCATGTCGTCGGCGGTGAGCTTCTTGTTCCGGGCTTTTTCGGCCAGGGCAGCGGCTTCGCCAGCCAGTTGCAGCAGGCTCTTCTGGTCGACGTTGCGGATGACCGGTACCAGCAGGCCTTCCGGGGTGTCGACGGCAAAGCCGATGTGCACGTATTTCTTGCGGATCACAGCCTTGCCGCTTGGGGCCAGGGAGCTGTTGAAGTCCGGCAGTTCCTTGAGCAAGTGTGCGCAGGCCTTGAGCAGCAATGGCAGGACGGTCAGCTTTACGCCGGCCTTTTCCGCCACGGCTTTCTGTGCAACGCGGAAAGCTTCCAGCTCGGTGATGTCAGCCTGGTCGAACTGAGTCACGTGCGGGATGTTCAGCCAGCTGCGGTGCAGGCTCGACGCGCCGATCTGCATCAGGCGAGTCATGGCCACTTCTTCGGTTTCGCCGAAGCGGCTGAAGTCCACCGCCGGAATCGGCGGGATACCCGCGCCGCCGGTGGCGCCTTCGGCCGGGGCGTTCTTGGCCTTCTGCATCATCGCCTTGACGTAGGCTTGCACGTCTTCCTTCAGCACGCGGCCGTGAGGGCCGCTTGGGCCGACGGCGGACAGTTCGACACCGAATTCACGGGCCAGCTGACGCACCGCTGGGCCAGCGTGCACCTTGGCACCGCTAGGTGCAGGCGCAGCAGCGGCGACTGGCGCTGGGGCTGCCTCGGCCTTGGCGGCGGGCGCAGCGGCTGGTGCTGGAGCTGCTTCAGCCTTGGCGGCTGGCGCAGCGGCCTGGGCGGGTGCGGCGGGTGCCGCAGCGCCAGCGACCTTGAGCTTCAGGATCAGGTCACCGGTACCGACTTCATCTTCCAGCTTGACCTCGACGCTTTCCACCACGCCGGCGGCCGGCGAAGGAATTTCCATGCTGGCCTTGTCGGATTCCAGGGTGATCAGCGACTGGTCGGCTTCGACGGTGTCGCCAGCCTTGACCAGCACTTCGATGATCTTGGCCTTGCCCGACGAACCGATGTCCGGAACATGAATGTCCTGGACTGTCGCCGCTGCAGGTGCAGCAGCCGGCGCGGGAGCCGTTCCGGGAGCCGCTTCGGCAGCCGGTGCGGCGGCAGGTTTCTCCGCCGCTGCCGGGGCAGCCGCAGGGGCGGCCGCTTCAGGCGCCGCAGCAGCGCCCTCGACTTCCAGCTCCAGCAGCTCGTCGCCTTCTTTCAGGCGATCGCCCAGCTTCACTTTCAGGCTCTTGATGACACCGGCCTTCGGCGCTGGCACTTCCATGCTGGCCTTGTCCGATTCAAGCGTCAGGATGCTCTGGTCGGCTTCGATACGGTCGCCGACCTTCACAAACAGTTCAATTACTTCACCTTCACCGCTGCCGATGTCAGGTACGCGAATGAGTTCGCTCACGAAAATTCTCCTCAGCAGTCCAGTGGGTTGCGTTTTTCCGGATCGATGCCGAACTTGACGATGGCTTCGGCCACCACTTTAGGTTCGATATCGCCACGGTCAGCCAGGGCTTCCAGGGCTGCCAACACAACGAACTTACGGTCGACTTCGAAGAAGTGACGCAGCTTCTTGCGGCTGTCGCTACGGCCGAAACCGTCGGTGCCCAGCACTTTGAATTCCTTGGAAGGAACCCACTGGCGGATCTGCTCGGCGAACAGCTTCATGTAGTCGGTGGAGGCGATGACCGGACCTTTGCGGCCGTTCAGGCACTCTTCGACGTAGCTCAGCTTTGGCTTCTGGCCAGGATGCAGGCGGTTGCTGCGCTCCACGGCCAGGCCGTCGCGACGCAGTTCGTTGAAGCTGGTGACACTCCAGACGTCGGCGCCGACGTTGAACTCTTCACGCAGGATCTTCGCCGCTTCACGCACTTCGCGCAGGATGGTGCCAGAGCCCATGAGCTGGACGTGATGCGCCGCTTCGCGGGTGTCTTCCTCGAGCAGGTACATGCCCTTGACGATGCCTGCTTCCACGCCGGCCGGCATGGCTGGCTGCTGGTAGGACTCGTTCATCACGGTGATGTAGTAGAAGACGTCCTGTTGCTCTTCGGTCATCTTCTTCATGCCGTCCTGGATGATCACCGCCAGCTCGTAGCCGTAGGTCGGATCATAGGTGCGGCAGTTCGGGATGGTCCCGGCCAGCATGTGACTGTGGCCGTCTTCGTGCTGCAGGCCTTCACCGTTGAGGGTGGTCCGGCCGGCGGTGCCGCCGATCAGGAAGCCACGGGTACGGCTGTCGCCGGCGGCCCAGGCCAGGTCACCGATACGCTGGAAGCCGAACATCGAATAGAAGATGTAGAACGGCAGCATCGGCTGGTTGTGGCTGGAGTACGAAGTACCGGCGGCGATGAAGGAGCTCATGGCGCCCGCTTCGTTGATGCCTTCTTCGAGGATCTGGCCCTTCTTGTCTTCCTTGTAGAACATCACCTGGTCTTTATCGACTGGCTCGTAGAGCTGGCCGACGGACGAGTAGATGCCCAACTGGCGGAACATGCCTTCCATACCGAAGGTACGGGCTTCGTCCGGGATGATCGGGACGATGCGCGAGCCGATTTCCTTGTCCTTGACCAGTTGCGCGAGGATTCGCACAAAAGCCATGGTGGTGGAGATTTCACGATCGCCAGAGCCGTCCAGGATGGCCTTGAGGGTATCGAGTGGCGGAGTCGGGATGCTGAAGCTCTTGGCGCGGCGCTGAGGCACGAAACCGCCCAATGCCGCACGGCGCTCGGCCAGGTAACGGGCTTCGGCGCTGCCTTCTTCGGGTTTGAAGAACGGCAGGTTTTCCAGCTCGCTGTCCTTGACCGGAATGTCGAAGCGGTCGCGGAACAGCTTCAGGCTCTCGACATCGACCTTCTTGGTGTTGTGCGCGGTGTTCTTCGCTTCACCGGCACCGGTGCCATAACCCTTGATGGTCTTGGCCAGGATGACAGTTGGCTGCTCTTTGTGATTGACCGCCTGGTGGTACGCCGCGTAGACCTTGTACGGGTCGTGGCCACCACGGTTGAGTTTCCAGATCTCGTCGTCGGACAGATCGGCAACCATTGCCTTGAGTTCAGGCGAGTTGAAGAAGTGTTCACGGACGAACGCGCCGTCCTTGGCCTTGTAGTTCTGGTATTCGCCGTCGATGACTTCGTCCATGCGACGCTGCAGGATGCCATCGACGTCCTTGGCCAGCAGTGGGTCCCAGAAACGGCCCCAGATGACTTTGTTAACGTTCCACTGGGCGCCACGGAACACGCCTTCGAGTTCCTGGATGATCTTGGCGTTGCCGCGAACCGGGCCGTCGAGGCGCTGCAGGTTGCAGTTGATGACGAAGATCAGGTTGTCCAGCTTTTCGCGGCCTGCCAGCGAGATCGCGCCGAGGGATTCCGGCTCGTCGCACTCGCCGTCGCCCATGAAGCACCAGACTTTCTGCTTGCCTGGCTGGATGAAGCCACGGGCTTCCAGGTACTTCATGAAGCGTGCCTGGTAAATCGCCTGGATCGGGCCCAGGCCCATGGAAACAGTCGGGAACTGCCAGAAGTCAGGCATCAGCCAAGGGTGCGGGTACGAGGACAGGCCGTTGCCGTCCACTTCCTGGCGGAAGTTGTTCATCTGGTCTTCGGTGATGCGGCCTTCCATGAACGCACGGGCGTAGACGCCTGGCGATGCGTGACCCTGGAAGTAGATCAGGTCGCCGCCGTGTTCGTCGGTCGGGGCCTGGAAGAAGTAGTTGAAGCCGATGTCATACAGCGTCGCGCTGGAGGCGAAGCTGGAGATGTGACCGCCCAGGTCGGAATCTTTCAGGTTGGTACGCATGACCATGGCCAACGCGTTCCAGCGCACCAGCGAGCGAATGCGGCGTTCCATGAACAGGTCGCCAGGCATGCGTGCTTCGTGGGTAACGGGGATCGTGTTGCGGTACGGCGTGGTGATGGCGTAGGGCAGTTGCGAACCGCTGCGGGTTGCGAGTTCACCCATACGGGTCATCAGATAATGAGCACGGTCTTCGCCTTCTTTGTCGAGAACCGATTCCAGGGCGTCCAGCCATTCCTGGGTTTCGACGGGATCGAGGTCTTGCATGGCTTGCTCCAGGGCGGAAAGGCTACCAGAATCGGTTGCCTGAGTTTGCGACTGGCCTTGTGGGCAGACGATATAAATTCTTGGATTGCCGAAGGTTGTTTCGGCGGCGTGTAGTTTTACTACAAATCGTCGGCCGTTTCAGCCTTTCGAATGTATAGACGAGTAGTAAAACTACACATGAGCGGCTGATGGCCCCTCGTTTCGTTGTGAGAATAATCGTTACTGTTGGTCATTTGCCAACTCGAACAGGTAAAAAATTGATGCGGGCTGCCAATAAAATCAGAAAATCAGCTATTTATCATCTTTGTTCGACAGTCGATCAGGTAGTGGCATTTCAAAAAACACTACATCCAGCCTTTCCCGCGCCGATCAAGGATAGACCATGAGCCTGCCCTCGCTTGCCGAAATACCGGCGATTCTCCAGTCATTGGTCAGTCGGGCCGAGCAGTCGTTCCGCGCGGCGGTCGCCTCCCTCGGTGACGACCATGGACTGTCTGCCTGGACGCCGCAGCGTTGGGCCGAGTTCAACCGCGTCGCCGCCGCCAGTGATTTTGTCATCGAGCAAAGTGTACGAGACCCTTCGATGCTGTTGGAACTGGTGCGTAGCGGCGAGTTGGACCGAAGCCTGGCCCAGGGTGAAATGCGCGCGCAGATCGGTGCGGCCGTGCAGGCCGCCGAGACCGAGGACGAGCTGGGTCGCGTCCTGCGTCGCCAGCGCACGCGCCAGCAAGTGCGAATCATCTGGCGCGACCTGACCCGCCAGGCCGACCTCGTCCAGACCTGCCGCGACCTGTCGGACATGGCCGATACCTGCATCGACCAGGCTTACCAATGGTTGTACCAACGCCTCAGCCAGCAATTCGGCACGCCCACCGGCCGGCGCAGTGGTGAGCCGCAGCAGATGGTCATCCTGGGCATGGGCAAGCTGGGCGCCGTTGAATTGAACCTGTCATCGGACATCGACCTGATCTTCGCCTACCCCGAAGGTGGCGAAACCGTCGGCGCGAAGCGGCCACTGGATAACCAGGAGTTTTTCATCCGCGTCGGCCAGCGCCTGATCAAGGCCCTCGATCCGATGACCGTCGACGGCTTTGTGTTCCGTGTCGATATGCGCCTGCGCCCTTACGGCTCGGCCGGTGCGCTTGTGCTGAGCTTCAATGCCCTGGAGCAGTATTACCAGGACCAGGGGCGCGACTGGGAGCGCTACGCGATGATCAAGGCGCGCGTGGTGGCGGGTGATCAGGTCGCCGGCGCGCAGTTGCTCGACATGCTGCGGCCGTTCGTCTATCGCCGTTACCTGGACTTTTCCGCCATCGAAGCGCTGCGCACCATGAAGCAACTGATCCAGCAGGAGGTGCGGCGCAAGGGCATGGCCGACAACATCAAGCTGGGCTCGGGCGGCATCCGCGAGGTGGAGTTCATTGCCCAGGCGTTTCAGTTGATCCACGGTGGACGCGACTTGAGCCTGCAGCAGCGACCCTTGTTGAAGGTGCTCGCCACGCTGGAAGGACAGGGCTACCTGCCGTCCAGGGTGGTCGACGAGCTGCGCCAGGGTTATGAATTCTTGCGTTATACCGAGCATGCGATCCAGGCCATTGCCGATCGCCAGACCCAGATGTTGCCGGACAATGCCCAGGATCAGGCGCGCATTGCGTTGATGCTGGGCTTCGCCGATTGGTCGGCGTTCCACGAACAGTTGATGTACTGGCGTGGGCGAGTGGCGTGGCATTTCGGCCAGGTCATCGCCGATCCGGATGAAGAAGAGGGCGGCGAAGGCGAACTCGCGGTGGGTGGGGAATGGCTGCCGCTGTGGGAAGACAGCCAGGATGAGGAGGCGGCGTGTCGCCAATTGGAGGAGGGCGGTTTTACCGATGCGTCCAAAGCGCTCAAGGCCTTGGCTGCCTTGCGCGCCAGCCCGCAATTGCGCGCCATGCAACGGCTGGGGCGCGAGCGCCTGGATGCGTTCATTCCGCGCCTGCTGGCCCAGGCGGTGGAGCATGCCGACCCGGACCTGGTGCTCGAGCGCGTATTGCCATTGGTGGAAGCCGTGGCGCGCCGTTCAGCTTATCTGGTGCTGCTGACCGAAAACCCGGGCGCGTTGCGGCGTTTGCTGACGCTGTGCGCGGCGAGTCCGTGGATTGCCGAGCAGATCACCCGTTTCCCGCTGTTGCTCGACGAGCTGCTTAATGAAGGTCGCTTGTTCAAGCCGCCACTGGCGCCTGAGCTGGCAGCGGAGTTGCGCGAACGCCTGACACGCATTCCCGAAGATGATCTTGAGCAACAGATGGAGGCCTTGCGGCATTTCAAGCTGGCCCACCGCTTGCGCGTGGCTGCCTCGGAAATCGCCGGCAGCCTGCCCTTGATGAAGGTCAGCGACTATCTGACCTGGCTTGCCGAGGCAATTCTCGAACAAGTGCTGGCCCTGGCCTGGCGCCAGACAGTCACCAAGCATGGCGTACCCTTGCGCACAGATGGCAGCCTGTGCGATCCGGGTTTCATTATTGTCGGTTATGGGAAAGTCGGCGGCCTGGAGTTGGGGCATGGTTCCGACCTGGACCTGGTGTTCATCCACGATGGCGACCCGCAAGCCGAAACCGACGGCCCGAAACCCATCGACGGCGCGCAATTCTTCACCCGGCTTGGCCAACGCATCATTCACCTGCTGACCGCCCAGACCAACTCCGGGCAGTTATACGAAGTGGATATGCGCCTGCGACCGTCCGGGGCGTCGGGGTTGCTGGTCAGTTCCTTGGGGGCGTTTGACCGTTACCAGGAAAACGAAGCCTGGACATGGGAGCATCAGGCGCTGGTACGTGCCAGGGTGCTGGTGGGCAGCCAGGACGTCGGCCAGGCGTTTGAAAAAGTGCGCGCCAAGGTGCTGGGGCGCACACGTGACTTGCCGACGCTGCGCCAGGAGGTCAGCGAGATGCGGGCCAAGATGCGCGACAACCTCGGCAGCAAGGCCACCGCCGCCGGGACCGCGCCGAATGCCTTCGAAGCCACGGCGCCCTTTGACCTCAAGCAGGATGCCGGAGGTATCGTCGATATTGAATTTATGGTGCAATACGCGGCCCTGGCGTGGTCCGAGGCGTACCCGTCGCTGGTGCGCTACACCGATAACATCCGCATCCTGGACGGATTGCAGGAGGTCGGGTTGATGCCCGCCGAGGATGCCACGCTGTTGCGCGAGGCCTACAAGGCCTACCGCTCCGCCGCCCACCGCCAGGCCTTGCAGAAAGACGCCGGGGTCATCGCAGGCGACCAGTTCGTGGATGAACGTCGACAGGTGATGCGGATCTGGCGGGAGTTGGGGCTGAGTTGATAGTCAATGACTGGGGGAGCGAGCCAAGCCCGGTGCCACAGTTGATTGGCGGTGTGTTGTAGATTAGGGCCACAGGTAACGACCTAAGCCACAGTGATTCTCGAGGCGGGGAGGCGTAGGCCTCCCCGTATCGTTTTTGGAAAGCACATGAATATTCTGATCGTTGGGCCCAGTTGGGTCGGTGACATGGTGATGGCGCAGACATTGTTCCAATGTCTCAAGCTGCGACATCCACAGTGCGAAATCGATGTCCTGGCCCCGGAATGGAGTCGGCCGATCCTTGAGCGCATGCCCGAAGTGCGCAAGGCCTTGAGCTTTCCGCTCGGCCATGGCGTGCTGGAGCTGGCGACCCGCCGGCGTATCGGCAAATCCCTGGCCGGCCAGTACGAGCAGGCCATCCTGTTGCCCAATTCGTTGAAGTCGGCGCTGGTGCCGTTCTTTGCCGGCATTGCCAAGCGCACCGGCTGGCGCGGCGAGTTTCGCTACGGCCTGCTCAATGACGTGCGCACGCTCGACAAGGATCGTTATCCATTGATGATCGAGCGCTTCATGGCCCTGGCCTATGAGCCGGGCGCCGAGTTGCCCAAGCCGTATCCGCGACCGAGCCTGCAGATCGACCCGCTAACGCGCGAAGCGGCCCTGGCCAAGTTCGGCTTGAGCCTGGATCGTCCGGTATTGGCCCTGTGCCCGGGCGCTGAGTTCGGTGAGTCCAAGCGCTGGCCGGCGGAGCATTACGCCCAGGTTGCCGAGGCGAAGATTCGTGAAGGCTGGCAAGTGTGGCTGTTCGGCTCGAAAAACGATCACCCGGTGGGAGAAGACATCCGTTCGCGGTTGATCCCAGGGCTGCGGGAAGAGTCGGTCAATCTCAGTGGCGACACGTCCCTGGCCGAGGCCATCGACCTGCTGTCCTGCGCCGATTCGGTGGTGTCCAACGACTCCGGCCTGATGCACGTCGCCGCGGCGCTGAACCGTCCGCTGGTGGCGGTCTATGGCTCCACTTCCCCGGGCTTTACGCCGCCGCTGGCCGATAAAGTCGAGGTCGTGCGCCTGGGCATCGAATGCAGCCCATGCTTCGACCGTACCTGCCGCTTCGGCCATTACAACTGCCTGCGCCAGCTCATGCCGCCGTCGGTGAACGAGGCACTGGAGCGTTTGCAGGGCACCCCCGTGGAGGTCCGGTAACTTGCGGGTATTGTTGATCAAGACCTCTTCGCTGGGGGATGTGGTCCACACGTTGCCAGCGCTGACCGATGCGGCGCGGGCGATTCCGGGCATCAAGTTCGATTGGGCCGTGGAAGAAGGGTTTGCCGAAATCCCGACCTGGCACCCAGCTGTGGGCAAAGTTATCCCGGTGGCGATCCGCCGCTGGCGCAAAAATGTCTGGCAAACCATCAAGAGCGGAGAATGGCGACGCTTCAAGCAGAGCATGCGAGCCGAAAAATATGACTTGGTGATCGATGCCCAAGGCTTGCTGAAAAGCGCCTGGCTGACCCGCTACGTCAAGGCGCCGGTGGCTGGCCTGGATAAGGATTCGGCGCGTGAGCCCCTGGCGGCGCGCTTTTATTCGCGGCGCCTGGCGGTGGCACGTGGTCAGCATGCGGTGGAGCGTGTGCGTCAATTGTTCGCCTTGGCGCTGGGCTATGACTTGCCGCAAACCCAGGGCAGCTATGGTCTGGACATCGACCGGCTCGTGGAGCTGCCACGCCCATACCCTTACGTGGTCTTCCTCCATGGCACGACTTGGGAATCCAAGCATTGGCCCGAACTTTACTGGCGCCAGCTCACTGAGCGCATGGGTCAGTTCGGCGTGGTCGTCAAACTGCCGTGGGGTAATCCAGCCGAGAAGGCCCGGGCCGAACGCATCGCCAGTGGGCTGCGCAACGCCCTGGTGCTGCCGAAACTGAACCTGGGCGGCATGGGCAAGGTGCTCGCTGGCGCCCAGGCTTGCGTGGCGGTGGACACGGGGCTCGGGCACTTGGCCGCGGCCTTGGACGTGCCAACCATTTCATTGCTCGGCCCGACCAATCCGGTGCTGACCGGCGCCTATGGCAAGGGCCAGGTTCACCTCGCCAGTGATTTCCCTTGCGCGCCCTGCATGCAAAAACAATGCACTTACCCGCCAACTGCCGAGGATGCCCGGCGGTTTGACCTGAAACGCGAGCAGCCCCTGTGCTTCACGCGTCTGAACCCCGAGCGTGTTGCCAGCCACCTGAGCACGTTATTGGCTGAGGAGCCGCGCTGATGCAATTGGCTTTTGTCCTTTACAAGTATTTCCCCTTCGGCGGCCTGCAGCGTGACTTCATGCGCATCGCCCTGGAATGCCAGCGGCGCGGTCACCAGATCCGCGTCTACACGCTGATCTGGGAAGGTGACGTGCCGCCAGGCTTCGAAGTGCTGGTGGCACCGGTCAAGGCGCTGTTCAACCATCGCCGCAACGAGAAGCTCAGCGCGTGGATGGAGGCTGACCTGGCCAAGCGTCCGGTGGATCGGCTGATCGGCTTCAACAAGATGCCAGGCCTGGACGTGTACTACGCCGCCGATGGCTGCTTCGAAGACAAGGCGCAGAACTTGCGCAATTCGCTGTACCGGCGCTGGGGCCGCTACCGGCATTTCGCCGAGTACGAGCGCTCCGTGTTCGCCAAGGACGCCAAGACCGAAGTCCTGATGATCTCCGAAGTCCAGCAGCCGTTGTTCATCAAGCACTACGGCACGCCGCTTGAGCGCTTTCACCTGCTGCCGCCAGGCATCGCCCAGGACCGCCGCCGGCCTGCCGACGCTGACGAGATTCGCGCCGCGTTCCGCGCCGAGTTCGAGCTGGCCGACGACGACCTGCTGTTGGTGCAGATCGGTTCCGGGTTCAAGACCAAGGGGGTCGACCGCAGCCTCAAGGCCCTGGCCGCGCTGCCCGCCGAACTGAGAAAACGCACCCGGCTGTTTGTAATCGGCCAGGACGACCCCAAAGTATTCCAATTACAGAGTGCCACCCTGGGGCTGGGCGATAACGTGCGGTTCCTCAAGGGGCGCAGTGACATCCCGCGTTTCCTGCTGGGCGCCGATCTGTTGATCCATCCGGCGTACAACGAAAACACCGGCACTGTGCTGCTTGAAGCACTGGTCGCCGGGCTGCCAGTGCTGGTCAGCGCGGTGTGTGGGTACGCCCATTACATCGCCGAGGCCGACAGTGGCCTGGTGCTGGACGAGCCGTTCGAACAAGCGCAGCTCGCCGACTACCTGGGCCGCATGTTGAACGACGCTGACGCTCGGGCGGCCTGGAGCCGCAACGGTCTGGCTTTCGCCGAGACGGCCGACCTCTACAGCATGCCGCAGCACGCGGCCGATGTGATATTGGCGGAGCACGCTTAATGAAATTGATGCTGGCCGAACCGTTCAAGAGCCTTTGGGCCGGACGCGATGCGTTCGTCGAAGTCGAGGCGCTCAAGGGCGAGGTCTATCGCGAACTGGAGGCCCGACGCACGTTGCGCACGGAGGTGGACGGTCGCGGTTTTTTCGTGAAGATCCACCGCGGCATCGGTTGGGGAGAGATTTTCAAGAACCTGTTGACCGCCAAGCTGCCCGTACTGGGCGCGGGCCAGGAGTGGAAAGCCATCCAGCGCTTGCAGGAAGTCGGCGTGCCGACCATGACGGCCGTCGCTTATGGCGAGAAGGGCCGCAACCCGGCCGATCAGCACTCGTTCATCGTCACCGAAGAGCTGGCGCCGACCATCAGCCTTGAAGACTTCAGCATCGACTGGGTCAAGCAGCCGCCAGAGCCCAAGCTCAAGCGGGCGCTGATCGCCGAAGTGGCGCGCATGACTGGGATGATGCACCGCGCTGGGGTCAACCATCGCGACTGCTACATCTGCCATTTCCTGCTGCATACGGACAAGCCGGTCACGCCTGAGGATTTCAAGCTTTCGGTGATCGATCTGCACCGTGCACAGGTCCGGGAAACCCTGCCCAGTCGCTGGCGTAACAAGGACTTGGCGGCACTGTATTTTTCAATAATGGACATTGGCCTGACTCGCCGCGACAAGCTGCGTTTTCTCAAGGGCTATTTCCAACAGCCGTTGCGCCAGATCCTGGCAGAGCAAGCTGCCTTGCTGAGCTGGCTGGAGGGGAAGGCGGACAGGCTTTATGCACGCAAGGTGCGTTACGGGGGCGCGCTCTGATGGCGGGTTGGATACTGGAACCCGCCTATTCCGAGCTGGCGGAGGATTTTGGCAGTCTCGATGCGGTGTTTGCTCTCCAGGGGGAGCGTCTCACGAAGGATCCGTTGTCAGAAGTGATCCGGGTGCAGCGCAAGGGGGTGTATTACTACGTCAAGCGCTACAGTGGGGCTGGCAAGGGATTGCGACGGTATCTGGGCAAGCCACGGGTCAAGGCTGAATGGCAAAATCTCAAGCGCTTCGCCAAATGGGGCATACCCACCGCCGAAGTCGTAGCCTGGGGACTGGCGCGGCGTGGCGCAACCTATGCCCGCGGCGCGATGATCACTCGCGAGCTGCCTCGCACCGAAGACCTGTCCGCACTGGCCAAGCGCAAGGATCCAAGGTTGGCGAATCGGGTTTGGGTTGACGAGGTGAGTCGCCAATTGGCCAGCTATACCCGGATCATGCACGAGAACCGCTTTACCCATAATGACTTGAAGTGGCGCAATCTGCTGGTCGATGACCAGCCGAGGCTGTTTCTTATCGATTGTCCGAATGGCGATTTCTGGCGTGGCTTCTGGCTCAAGTACCGTATCACCAAGGACCTCGCCTGCCTGGACAAAGTGGCCAAGTATCATCTGTCGGCTACCCAGCGCCTGCGTTTTTACCTGCAGTACCGCCAGCGCGCCCGTCTTGACGAGTGTGACAAGAAGCGCATCCGTCATGTAGTTAGATTTTTCGAGGGGCGTGAATGATTGATTTCCTGGCCGCAGAAGACCGGGCTTTGCTGGAGCGCCATGGCCTGGACAGTTTCGAAAGTCTCTGGGCATGCAAACTGGACGCGGTAGATGAGCCCAATACCCTCGGCGAGGGCTGGAGCAGTGTGTACAGGCTGGAGCTCGAGGGACAGGGTTATTACCTTAAGCGTCAAAGCAATTACCTGACCCGGACCTTGTCGCACCCTTTTGGCGAGCCCAGTTTTTCCAGGGAATTTCGCAATATCAGCCGGTATCGCCAACTGGGCGTACCGGCTTTGCAGGCAGTGTTCTACGGTCAGCGCAAGGTGAACGGCGAAGTACGAGCGATTCTATTGACCCGTGCGCTGGACGGCTGGGATGACCTGGACTCACTGCTTGGGCGCTGGCCGACCCTGGCGGCGGGCCAGCGTACCGCCATCTTGCAGGTGTGTGGTCACCTGGCGCAGCGCCTGCATGGTATGCGCCAGGTGCATGGCTGCTTTTATCCCAAGCACATCTTTCTAAAAGCCACTGCGGGCGGCTACCAAGCGAAGTTCATCGATCTCGAAAAGACCCGGCCGTTATTGTTCGGTCAGCGGGATCGGGTCAAGGACCTGGAGCCCCTGTTGCGGCGCGCCCGTGCCTGGAATGACGACGACGTGCGTCAGATGCTTTCCGCCTATCTGGAGCAATCTACCCACAGTGCGGTGGTGGATAAATGGATGGCCCGGCTGACTGCCCGGCGCAGCCACAAGGAGGCTCGTTGATGCGCTTATCCGAATTGAAGGGTGCCGGCCGTAGCCCCACCCTGCCCTTGAGCTTGGAACTGGCCGATGCCGCTGGTTCTGCGCAATTGCAGTTGCTTTCATTGTTGCGCGTGCTGCCAGGTCAGCGTTACGTCGGTGCTGGCGTCTGGCGTGGCCGGCCAGTGTTGGCCAAGTTGTTGGTAGGCAGCAAGGCGCCCCGGCATTTCCAGCGAGAGCTGCAAGGCGTCCAACTGCTGGCGGAGCAGGGGCTGACGACGCCATTGTTATTGGCTGATGGCCTGAAGGAGGGTGAAGGCGGCTGGCTGTTGTTCGAGTTGCTGCAAGGCGCAGAGGGCCTGGGCGACGCCTGGAAGCAGGTCGAGCACATGCCACTGCTGGCAGATGAACAATCGGCGGTGCTGGCCGAGGCCTTGGGGGCGATTGCGCAACTGCACAGCAAAGGCCTGTGGCAGGAAGACCTGCATCTGGACAATCTGCTGCGTCATGATGGCAAGCTCTATCTTATCGATGGTGCCGGCATTCGCGCCGAGACTCCGGGGCAGCCGTTGTCCCGGCAAAAAGTGCTGGAAAACCTGGGCGTCTTTTTTGCCCAGCTCCCCAAGTCCATCGAACCGTTCAACGAAGAGTTGCTGGTGCATTACCTGCTTGGAAACGCCGAGCACGCGTTGCCCATGGAGGCGCTTCAGAAACAGATCGACAAGGTGCATGCCTGGCGCTTGAATGACTTTCTGAAGAAAATTGGACGTGAGTGCAGTCTGTTCAGCGTTCAGCGTGGGCCGTTCCGTCTGCGGGCGATTCGTCGTGATGAAGAGGCGTTCATGGCCCCTGTGCTGGAGCAGGCTGATGCCCTGCTTGATCAAGGCCACCTCTACAAGACCGGCGGGTCGGCAAGCGTCGGCAAAGTCGATGTGAGCGGGCGCTCCCTGTTGATAAAACGCTACAACATCAAGAATCCGGCCCACTGGCTCAAGCGTTTCTGGCGCCCGAGCCGGGCCTGGCATGCCTGGCGCGAAGCCCATCGATTGACGTTCCTCGGCATCGCCACGCCCAAGCCGCTGGCCTTGCTGGAAAAGCGGTTCTTGTGGCTGCGCCGCGGCGCCTACCTGGTGACCGAGCACCTGTCAGGCCCGGATATCATCCAGCACCTGGCCCCTTACGTCGAAAACGGTGACGTTCCTGAGGCAGAGTTGCTGGCGCTTGATCGGTTGTTTGCCGATCTGATACGCGAACGCATCAGTCATGGTGATTTCAAAGGGCACAACCTGCTCTGGCAGGATGATCGCTGGATGCTCATCGATCTGGATTCCATGTGCCAACACCGCACCCAGGCCAGCTTCGCGCCGGCCTACGCCCGGGATCGCGCGCGCTTCATGCGAAATTGGCCTGAAAAGAGTGCGTTGTATCGGGTGATTGATGGGCGGTTGCCAAAGAATGTCGATACCGCACCGTCTGTCCCGTAGCCGGTCACCTTGGTGGGGGAAGAACGTCCCTCACCGCCGGTTCTGTCCGCCAAACGCGCCAGAAGCTCGCTCCAGACGCTCCCGCTCACCGCTAGAGGCTTGCCGTCGCTTTTAAGTTATAATCGCGCCCTTTAGCTGCCCAGCGCCCCCGGCGTCAGGCACACCCATTTTTCGCGGCGCTTGTCGCCCGTATGCAGACATAAGAGGCTAGACCCTGTGGCATTGACGATTCTTGGCCTGTCCGGCGCCCTTAGCCATGATCCTTCCGCAGCGCTGTACATTGACGGCAAGCTGATCGCGGCGGCCGAGGAAGAGCGCTTCGTACGCGATAAACATGCAAAGAACCGCATGCCCTACGAGTCGGCGAAGTTCTGCCTGGAGCAGGCGGGCATCAAACCGTCCGACGTCGACGTGGTAGCGATTCCGTTCGCCCCGATCAGCCTGTTCGGCGAAGCACGTTGGCACTATGCCAAGCGCTACTGGTACGCACCGGACCGCGCCCTCGACGCAATCCTGATGGGCAACCGTCGCTACAAGCGTTATCGCCGCAAGATCGTCTGGTGCCTGGAACAACTGGGCTTCGATCCGAAAAAAATCAAGATCGAGCCGGTGGAGCACCACCTGGCCCACGCCTCCAGTGCCTATCACTGCTCGGGCTTCCAGGAAAAAACCGCGATCCTGGGCATCGACGGCAAAGGCGAATACGCCACGACGTTCTTCGGCTACGGCGAAAACGGCAAGATCCACAAGATCAAGGAATTCTTCGACCCGGACTCCCTGGGCGGCCTGTATGGCGCGATCACCGAGTTCCTCGGCTTCGAAATGCTCGACGGTGAGTTCAAGGTGATGGGCATGGCGCCGTATGGCGATGCCACCAAGTACGATTTCTCGCGCCTGGCCTCGTTCGAAAACGGCGAGCTGGTGATCAACACCGACTACGCCAACGTGATCGGCCTTCGTCGCTATAAAGAGAAGGGCAAGGGCTTCTACTTCTCGCCGAAACTGATCGAGTGGCTCGGCCCGAAACGTGAAGGCGACATCGCCGACGAACCGTACATTCACTACGCTGCAAGCATGCAGGCGCTGTTCGAGAAACTTGCGCTGCAGATGATCGACCACTACCTGGGCGACGTGCTCAAGGAAACCGGCAAACTGGCCTTCGCCGGTGGCTGTGCGTTGAACGTCAAGCTGAACCAGAAAATCATCGCCCGCGACGACGTCAAGGAACTGTTCGTCCAACCTGCTTCCGGCGACGCCGGTACGGCGGTGGGTGCGGCGGCTTATGTGTCCCACGCCCGTGGCGTGCCGGTGGAGAAGATGGAACACGTCTACCTCGGTCCGGCCTACAGCAACGAAGACGTGATTGCCGCGTGCGCCCGTCATCCGAGCAAGCCTGCATGGCGCAAGATCGACAACACTCCCGAGCGTATTGCCAAGATCATGGTCGACGGCAACCCCGTGGCGTGGTTTCAAGGCCGCATGGAGTTTGGCCCGCGTGCCTTGGGCGGTCGTTCGATCATCGGTTGCCCAAGCGCCAGCGGCGTGGCTGATCGCATCAACGAACAGATCAAGTTCCGCGAGCGCTGGAGGCCTTTCTGCCCGTCGATGCTCGACACCGTTGCGCCGCAGATGATCAAGGTCGATCACCCCGCACCGTTCATGACTTTTACTTTCGAAGTGGCCGAAGAATGGAAAACCCGCGTGCCGGAAGTCGTCCACGAAGACGGTACCTCCCGAGCCCAGGTGCTCAAGCGCGAATACAACCCGCGTTACTACGACATGATGAAAGCGCTGGAAGTCTTGACCGGTAATGGCGTGTCGTTGAACACCTCGCTCAACCGTCGTGGCGAACCGATGATCTGCTCGCCGACCGATGCGCTGAACATGTTCTTCGGTTCCGACCTGCAGTACTTGATCATGGAAGACATCCTGGTGGTCAAAGACGGCGTGGACGCTTATGACTGATGCGCTGATCAGCGTCGTCGTTCCGGCTTACAACTATGCCAAGACCTTGCCCAGGGCACTGGATTCGGTTTTGGTTCAGTGGGCCGATGATGTTGAGCTGATCGTCATCAATGATGGGTCCCAGGACAATACTCATGAGGTATTGAGCGACTATCAGCTTCGGCATCCAGAAGCTCTGCAAGTGGTGCATCAGGATAATGCCGGAGTCGCGGCTGCTCGCAATCGCGGCATTGCCATGGCGCGCGGCCGTTATGTTCTGTTGCTCGATGCGGATGATGAACTGACCACCGACGCATTGGGCGTTCTGCGTCGTGTTATCTCAGGGGCGCCGGATGCCGGCATGATTCTGGGAGCATACGTTTCTGTTTACCCGGATGGTAAGGAGCGGCTGCGCTTGCCGACGCCCGTTTCGGGCAGCGCATGCAAGCGCGCCGAAGACTATCTTCTGCGCAAGAAGATCTCGGTTTCTCATTGCTGCTCATTGTTTCGTAGGGATCTGTTGTTAGAGCGTCCCTACCCTGAGACGGTGCGGTCAGGAGAAGATATTCCGGTCTTTTTGCATCTATTGCTACGAGCCCAGGTGGTGTGTGTCAATGAGCCCCTTGCTCGTATTCACAAGCATGCGACGAGCTTGCGACACAGTCGGATAGATGACTCCGTAACACAGACTGTCATACGAGAAATCTCCAGCGTGCTACCTGCTGACTGTCAATCGATGTTGGTCGATTATGAGTCTCAACGCTATCTCTCAAGGTTTCGAACGGCTTTGCTGCAAGGCGACCAAGCAAGCGCACGCCGCTTGTATTGGCGAGCACTGAAGTTGAGCAGGCGACAGGCGTTGCAATGGCGATATTTGCGGAAAGTGTTGAAACCTGGCTTTTGGATCGGTTGAATGAAAATTTTGGTGCTTTCCACTCGGCCT
The DNA here is from genome assembly GCF_000802155.2 of Pseudomonas frederiksbergensis. Taxonomy (GTDB): domain Bacteria; phylum Pseudomonadota; class Gammaproteobacteria; order Pseudomonadales; family Pseudomonadaceae; genus Aquipseudomonas; species Aquipseudomonas frederiksbergensis_A. The sequence goes on along the minus strand of NZ_JQGJ02000010.1, from coordinate 104,571 downwards.
CGTGAACCTGACAATCATTTGTTATGGGAGGGGCTGGCTCAGCATGCGAATGTCGAGGTTAGGTATGTCGCCAAGGAGCAACAGAGGAAGCTTGGCGCGCTGTTGGACTCCCTGGACCTTGCCTCGTACGACCGAGTCGTGCTGGATCTGCTGTTTCGTTACGTGCATCGGCATGCCAGGCGTTTAAGTCGTATTTCGGGCCTGACGTTCTACGAAGAGGATGCGAGCCAGGAGTTCATGTCAGCATCGCGCTGGCGCGGCAAGTTTTCCGCGTTCTATCGTAAATTGCCTCATGCCAGGATGATTTTTACTGGCTATCAAGCGTTCCGAAAGTTTCAGGCGATGGGCTTTGACGCGAGATTCCTCGTTAAAGGCTATGACCGTTCGCACCTTTATGTAACGGATATGCCGCGCGATATCGAGCTGGGGTTCATTGGGCGTCTCGGCAGTAACACCTATACGCAACGTCGCGAATTCCTGAAAGGTATCGAGGCGACCTGCGGTTTGCAGATCATGCGTACGGAGCCGGGGGCCGCTTATTGCGAAGCGCTTAATCGGATTCGTTTTTTTGTGACCGCCGATATCGGTTTTTGTGAATACATGGCTAAAAACTTTGAGGCCATGGCGTGCGGTTGCCTGCTGTTTTCCTATCGCCAGGGAGGCGGAGAGGAAGAAGCAGTCGGGCTTGAAGATGGTGTTAACGTGTTGTTGTTTGACGATCAGCAAACTTTTCTGGAGCGTTTGGAGCAAGCGCGTAATGACCCTGAGTGGGCTGCGAACATCGCCGCACGGGGGGCAAGGTTTGCTCGTGAGCACCTGGATTATTACAGTCAGGCTGACAAGCTCTTTCAGATGCTCTCCGACCCCATGGAACAATCGGTCAAGAAAAATTATATAAAGAGGATGATACGTGCCATCATCGGTCGGAACTAAAAGGCTGTCTATCTGGTTGTTTTTCTTGTTTTTCGTCTTTGCGAGTTCGTTCTTTTTTATTGATGTTTCGAAAACACGAAATAACATATTCTACGCGGGTTTTGCACTCCCTGTATTAATATGGACGCTGGCGTCGTGGCGGTCAGCCCTGCAGATGCGTAGCCAGTCGCTAGTGTTGCTGTTGGTTTTTTTTGCGGCTATGGCGACGGTTGGGCTCATATTCCTGCGCGAGGATACGTATTCGGAACTGAAACATAGTCTCTATATGTTGATGTTTTTTATTGGTCTTCAATTAATCGTTCAACAGCCTCGTTACGAGGGGTACTGGGTCAGGGCGTGGGGTTGTTTCATGCTCTTATGCCTGCTTTACGCTTCGGGGAGCTGGCTCTGGATTTTTCAGCAGACGGGACAGCTGGTGCGACTTCAGATGGCCGGAGCGGCTTATAATCCTGTGCATGCCGCGCTGATGATAAGTTCGGGAATCGCGGCTTTTTGGTTGTTCGTGATAGAGCCCCGGCTGCAGCGATTCTCGCATTTAGTGCTGGGCGGCTTGCTGATCGCAGGGTTGCAAATCTGGGTGGCGCTAATCTTTGATGCGCGCTCCGCCTTGACGGGTTCGGTCCTGTTTTTGGCTGGATGGGCAATGTTTCGCGGGCGCGGGGTCAGGTTGTTGCTCGGCTTGGCTGTCGTGGTGGGACTTGCGATCTATTTGACGGGGGTGATGGACCTGTTCATGTCCCGTGGCGCGAGTTTTCGCTTGGTCATTTGGCAAGACGCGCTGCAAAGACTGATTCATCATTGTGGTATTTCGTTCGGATGCGGCAAGGACGATTATCGGTTCCTTGGCGAGTACACCCACGCCCACAGCGGCTATCTTTCAGTTCTTTATCGTTATGGTGCGTTCGTTGCTGTGATCGGCTCAGTGTGGGCTGTCAACTACTGGTACTGGGGCGTTCGGCTGAAGAGTCGCTGGTTCTTGGTTTCGTTGATTGGTTGGGGTGGGCTGCTTACCACCGGGGCCGGCCTGTTGAGTTCGCCTCAACCCTACTGGCTATATTTCTGGTTGCCCACGTTGCTCTCGATGATTGAGGTCCGGCGTTTGCAGCGGATAAACGCTAATCCGGAATTGAAGGGTCCTAACTATGACAATTAAATTATATTGGCATCGTGGAGCAGGTCGTTCAGATCCTAATCGCCAGAATTTTGGTGATTTTCTTTCGCCGCTAATAGTCGAGGCGGTCTCGAAGAAAAAAGTTGAATACGCCCCGCTTTCCCACGCTGATATGATGGCAATCGGAACGATTCTGGCTAATGAACCCAAGGCGAAACGCTTTGGGTTCAAGCGTCGCGTGCATATATGGGGATCAGGTTGCGGGCAGGAACATGAGTCATTTTCTTCGCGCCATTATTATCATGCAGTACGAGGCCAGGAAACCCGCGCAAGGGTTGAAGATGGCAACGCGCTCGAGGCTGCGTTGGGAGACCCCGGCTTACTGTGTCCAGGGTTGATCAGTCGCCCGGACAAGAAGTGGCACGTCGGTTTTGTCCCGCACTACCTTGACCAACAACTGCCTGAAGCGCAGATGTTTATACAAGGCAATCCGGAGGTGAAGTTCATCAACGTTTTTCAATCGCCTCTTGATGTGCTTCGGGATATAGCAAGCTGTGAATTCGTTGTTTCTTCAAGTTTACATGGCTTGATTGTCGCTGATGCATTTGGTGTTCCCAATATCAGAGCTAGGCTATCGCACGGTTTGATCGATGAATTGAAGTTTACGGATTATTATTCAGCATTCGGGATTCTACCGCCCGAGTTGCTGGAGGCTGGCCAACTTTCCTCTGTGTGGGGGAAGTTAGAGGAGTTGCATCAGGCACACAGCAGGCCTGGGCTAGAGGCGCTTCAACTTGGGCTGGAACGGAGTTTTCCAGCTATTAATTGACTATTGGGAAATAAAGGAATGGATATATTCACTATTGAGTACTCTGGAACGTCGTTTGAGAGTTGGGCAAATTTGGGCGACGACATACAGTCGTTGGCGGCTCAAAAACTATTGCCTTATGTCAGCGGAGGAGTATCAAGGGAGGAGCTGACTTGTACGAAAAAAACCGGCGTCTTGTCCATGAATGGCTATTTCCTGGGAGGCTGTGAGTGGCCCCCTGCGCCAGCAATTGAGCCTTTCTTCTTCGCTTTTCATGTCACGCCTGGTTCGCAGGCCAAGATCTGCTCGCCGGCAGGCGTTGAATACTTGAAGCAATTCCAGCCCATCGGTTGCCGGGATCGCGGCACCATGGAACTCATGCAAGCACATGGGTTGGAGGCGTTCTACAGCAAGTGCGTGACGCTGACGTTGCCGCGTAGGGCCACGGCTCCGGTGAATGGCAAGGTGTTCATGGTCGGCCTGAGCAAAGGGGGTATAAGCGCCGTCCCACGTGCTATACGCAAGAAGGCGGTGCTTGTGGACCAGGCCAAGCTGCGCCTGCCGAGTCTTTCCCCTAAAGCCAAGGAAATGATTTCGCAGGAACTGCTCGATACCTATGCGCGTGAGGCCTCGTTGGTGATTACGTCAAAAATCCACTGTGCAATGCCCTGTATAGCCATGGGTATTCCGGTGGTGTTTCTTTACGACGAAAAATGCAAGGACGATTATCGAGTCGGCATTATTGCTGACCTGGTCGGCATCAATTACATCGGCGAGTCCTGGTTTGCCAAGGTCTTGGGAAATCGTCTGCGCAGCAGGCGGATTGACTGGGCCCCGGTGTCCAAGGACATCGAAGCTGAGAAGTCAGCAATCAGGGCGGGTTATCTTGAGGCTTTCGAGCGGGCTGCCCAGCGTTACCAGGCGAGAAACAAAGTGGCAGCCTGATATTTTTCAAGAGGGCTGTGCGGCGATTGTGTAATGCCGCATCAGCTCATCCCATGGAAAGTCGCTGATTTTGCTGCGAGTCAAATAGTTACGAAGGTGGTGAAAGTTTCGCTGTACCAGGCGAGCGCCCAGCGGGGGGCGCTTGAAGCGAGTATCGAGAAAGTCTATCAGGCCGAAGCATTGCTCGCGGACCAACAATATGTTGCCCAGATGCAGCGAGCGGAAGTAGATCCCTTGCTGATGCAATTTGAAAATATACGCCGCCAGTTGCGGCAGTAGCTCATCGAATCGTCTGCGCTCGTGAAAAAAAATCTTGTCCAGAGCACTCCCTTCCAAGGGGCTGTAAAGGCAGCCGCTGACGCCTGCGGAGCGGTCAATCCAGAAATAGTCCGTGACGCTCGGAGTATTGATTCCACGTTCGCGAAGGCGCTCCCCGCATCGAGCAAAGCGTTGCGCATCCGGCATCAGGCGAACCAGCAGCGGGTGGCGTCGACTGCGAAATATCTTGAGGATGTCTCCATCATCGAGCTTCAGCACTTTGGCGCCACGGGCGTCTTTTTCCAGAACCTCGCCACGGCTTAGCCAGTCTTGTAATTGGTTCGCTGTTACAATCCGCATCTTGTCTCTCTTTTCAAACATACGAGGCGCGTCGAATGGCCAGTTCCGACCAGCAGTCGAGCATGAAGATTTACCTGCGATTGCTGAAATACGTGCTCCCCTACTGGGGGGCTTTCGCTATCAGTATCCTGGGTTTCGTGCTCTTCGCATCCAGCCAACCGATGCTTGCGGACATGCTCAAGCATTTTCTCGACGCTCTGCAAAAGCCCAATGACACCCAGTTCATGGGGGTCTCGCTGGTGCTCGGCGTGCCGTTGCTGATTGTACTCATTGCGGTGTATCAAGGCATAGGCTCATTTCTGGGTAACTACTACTTGGCCAAGGTCGCCCGCGGTGTGGTTCACGACCTGCGTTGCGCCCTGTTCGACAACCTGTTGACCCTGCCTAATCGCTACTTCGACAACCATAACTCCGGCCACTTGATTTCTCGCATAACCTACAACGTGACAATGGTCACCGGTGCAGCCACCGATGCGATCAAAGTGGTGATCCGCGAGGGGCTGACCGTCATTTTCCTGTTTGGTTATCTGCTTTACAGCAACTGGAAGATGACGCTCGTTTTGCTGGCGATTCTGCCTTTCATCGCACTAATGGTCAGTAGCGCCAGCAAGAAATTTCGCAAGCAAAGCAAGAAAATCCAAGTGGCGATGGGTGATGTAACCCATGTGGCTTCCGAGACGATCCAGGGCTACCGCGTGGTTCGCAGCTTTGGCGGTGAAAGCTACGAAATCGAACGGTTCCACAAGGCCAGTGCCGACAACATGAACCGCAGTCTGGGGATGACCCGTACCCAGTCTATCTACACGCCAATGCTGCAATTGGTGATTTATATCGGTATGGCCGTATTGATGTACCTGGTCCTCTATCTTCGCGGCGAAGCGTCTGCCGGTGAGCTGGTCGCCTACATCACCGCAGCGGGTTTGTTACCCAAGCCTATTCGTCAATTGTCGGAAGTCAGCGCCACGATCCAGAAAGGGTTGGCCGCGGCGGAGAGCATTTTCCAACAGCTCGACGAAGAGCCGGAAACTGATGCGGGTACCCAGCAAATCGAGCGCGTGAGGGGGCGACTGGAGGTGTGCAACCTAAGTTTCCAATATCCAGGCACCGAGAAAAACGTGCTCGACGATATTTCCTTTACCGCCGAGGAAGGGCAGATGGTCGCACTGGTAGGACGTTCGGGCAGTGGCAAGTCGACCTTGGCCAACCTGATCCCGCGTTTCTATCATCATGACAAAGGTCAGATCCTGCTCGACGGTTTGGACGTAGAGCAATACAAGCTGACGAACCTGCGGCGTCACATTGCGCTGGTGACCCAACAGGTTACGTTGTTCAACGACAGTGTTACCAACAACATTGCCTACGGTGACCTCGCTGGCGCTCCTTTTGAAGACGTGCGCAAGGCGGCGGAGGATGCTTACGCCGCGGAGTTCATCGAGCAAATGCCCGAGGGTTACGACACCTTGGTGGGCGAGAACGGCGTGCTGCTTTCCGGCGGCCAGCGCCAGCGCCTGGCGATTGCTCGTGCCCTGCTCAAAAACGCCCCCCTGTTGATTTTGGATGAGGCCACTTCGGCCCTCGACACCGAGTCTGAGCGCCACATCCAAGGCGCTCTGGATCAAGTAATGAAGGGGCGCACCACGCTGGTGATCGCCCATCGCTTGTCGACCATTGAGAAGGCTGATTTGATTCTGCTGATGGACAAGGGGCGTATCGTCGAGCGCGGCACTCATTCAGAATTGCTGGCACTGAATGGGCTTTACGCACGCTTGCATGAGAAGGATTTCATCGAAGGCACCGACGATGTAACAAAAGGGACCTTCGCCTGATTTTGATTCTCCGCGATTCCAAATATCTGCGAGAGGCTCGGCTATGGATAGGATGCCAAAGAAACCGCTACAACAGCTGCATGAGCTATCGATCACACCCCAGGCCCGGGCGGCGATCAAGTCCCAGCAGCCACGATGCATCTGGCTGACCGGGCTGTCCGGGGCGGGAAAGTCGACACTGGCCAATGCGCTGGAAGTGCGGCTGCACGGGCAGGGGCTTCATACCTGCCTGCTTGACGGCGACGACCTGCGCCGAGGGTTGTGCAGCGACCTGGGCATGACGCCCGAAGCGCGCAAAGAGAACATCCGGCGCGTCGCCGAGGTGGCTCGGTTGATGTTTGACGCAGGGCTGATTGTCATCGTTGCGGCCATTTCACCGTTTCGATCCGACCGTGAGGCTGCGCGCAAGTTGTTTCCCGAGGGCAGCTTCTTGGAAATCTACGTCAGCACGTCCTTCGCAGTCTGCGCCCAGCGGGATCCAAAGGGGCTGTATCGGGACGCGCGTGCCGGCCGGTTAAAGAATTTTACCGGCCTCGATAGCCCATACGAAGCTCCCCTGGCCCCCGAGGGCGATATCGACACGGGTGGCCTGACGCAGAGTGAGGCCTGCGAGCGGCTGTGGGCGCTGGTCCTGCGCTGACCCGAAAAACCTGGCGCCGCATCCAATTGCAGCCATGGACGAGCCTTTCTCAACCCTGTGCTAATATCGCGCCCCTGTTCATTTTGTATGTGGGATGCTCCATGAAGTTGTCCATGCCGCGATTCGATCAAGCCCCTGTATTGGTGGTCGGCGATGTCATGCTCGACCGCTACTGGCATGGCGGTACATCACGGATTTCCCCCGAGGCGCCGGTACCGGTGGTCAGGGTCGAGCACATCGAGGACCGTCCCGGTGGCGCCGCCAACGTGGCCCTGAACATCGCCGCCCTCGGCGCACCGGCGTCCCTGGTGGGCGTGACCGGTGACGATGAAGCCGCCGAGAGCCTGGCCAACAGCCTGGAAGGCGCCGGCGTACGGGCGATCTTCCAGCGCATCGCGCACCAGCCGACCATCGTCAAGCTGCGGGTCATCAGCCGTCACCAGCAACTGCTGCGAATCGATTTCGAAGAGCCATTCGCCACCGACCCGCTGTCCCTTGGCGCCGAGGTCGACAACCTGCTCGACGGTATCAAGGTCCTGGTGTTGTCGGACTACGGCAAAGGCGCGTTGAAGAACCATCAAGTGTTGATCCAGGCTGCCCGTGCCCGCGGTATCCCCGTGTTGGCCGATCCCAAGGGCAAGGATTTTTCCATCTACCGTGGCGCGAGCCTGATCACCCCGAACCTCAGCGAATTCGAAACCATCGTCGGTGGTTGCGCTGACGAGCACGAATTGGTGAGTAAAGGCGCCCAGCTGATGCATGACCTGGATCTCGGAGCGCTGCTGGTGACCCGAGGTGAACACGGCATGACCCTGCTGCGTCCCGATCATCCGGCCCTGCACTTGCCGGCCCGTGCCCGTGAGGTATTCGACGTGACGGGGGCCGGCGACACGGTGATTTCCACGTTGGCCGCAGCGATTGCCGCCGGCGAGGAACTGCCCCATGCGGTGGCCCTGGCCAACCTGGCGGCAGGCATTGTCGTCGGCAAGCTGGGTACGGCGGCCATCAGTGCGCCTGAGCTGCGTCGCGCCATCCAGCGCGAAGAAGGTTCGGAGCGCGGTGTGCTCGGCCTGGAGCAACTATTGCTGGCCGTCGACGATGCGCGTGCCCACAACGAACGAATCGTCTTCACCAATGGCTGCTTCGATATTCTGCATGCCGGTCATGTGACCTACCTCGAGCAGGCCAGGGCCCAGGGCGATCGCCTGATCGTCGCGGTCAATGACGACGCATCGGTGAGCCGCCTGAAAGGGCCAGGCCGGCCGATCAACAGCGTTGATCGACGCATGGCGGTCCTGGCCGGCCTTGGCGCGGTGGACTGGGTCATCAGCTTCAGCGAGGGCACACCGGAAAACCTGCTTCGCCAGGTCAAGCCGGATGTGCTGGTGAAGGGCGGTGACTACGGGATCGATCAGGTTGTCGGTGCTGATATCGTTGCGGCCTACGGCGGCACGGTGAAGGTGTTGGGACTGGTAGAAAACAGCTCGACGACGGCGATCGTCGAGAAGATCCGCGGCCGTTGAGGTGTTAATCTGATGGTTCGGGAAAGGTGTCATGGCCCGTGCCTTTCTCACCGCAGATCTGCTCGTAAGCCTTGTTTGATTCGTCCGCCGCAGTTGACTTGTGAAGTCACGTCGCCGGTGGTGGATGCATAGTCGCGTGGGGGAGTGCCAGCAATCTGGCGTAATGTCGCCGGAGCGAATCATTGTTACGTTGGGGCAGGTGCGTATTGAAAGTTGCGCTGGCATTTTTTGGTATTCCGAGGAACTCGGAAGTCTGTTTTCCATCCATCAGAGAAAATGTTCTGGCACAGATCCCTGCCCGGAGCGAAGTGCAGTGTTTTTACCATTTGTACAAGATCGATGAGGTTCACAATCCGCGTTCGGGTGAAGCAGGCGAGCTGAATGCGAACAACTATTCACCGTTCAGCACTATGACCGGTCGACTCGACTCTATCGACGGGGTGCTGGAGCGTTGGGACTACGAGAGGATCAAGGCGCTTGGTGATACATGGGGGGACCAGCATGCGTCGCTCAGAAACCTGATCTATCAGCTCAACTCATTGAACAATGTGACGGCCATGATGGAGCCATTTGATCCGGACTTCGTCGTGTTTGTACGCCCCGACATCTTCTTCCACACTGCGCTTCCAAATTATGTATTTGCTCGCCCCGAAGCTCGTCGGTTGAATACCTATATCCCGGATTGGCAATGGTGGAACGGTTTGAATGACCGATTTGCGATCTGCGGGCGCGACGCCTACCGTGCTTATGGTACGCGTATTGAGCGTATTTTCGATTTTTGCGAGGCAACCGGCAGAAAGCTGCATTCCGAACGGTTACTCAAATATGCGTTGCAGCAAGCACATGTCAGGGTCTGCACCATGCCGACCACGGCATCACGTGTACGAATTAATGGCAATTTCGCCGAAGAGTCATTTTCCTCCAAGCGCGGCATGGGTAAACGCGAGAATCGTTACTTTCGTCTGTTTGCACGGTGGCGGACCTATCTCGATAGGCGCTCATCCACCTGAGCTATTTGTGTAGCGTCCCACGAACCATGCGCATCAAGCCCATGGCTTTCTTGTGCAAGCCTTTGAGGCCTGGGCGATGTGGGGCAGGAGCCTTCAGACCTTGTTTGACAAGCCAATCCTTCCAGCGGATGCGTTCGTCGCGCACCACCCAGCCCTCTTGGTTGGCGAAGCTTTCAGCCAAGTGCAAGCCTCGTGTGCTGGCTGCGACCAGTCGATCGCGTTTGAGCGTATAGAGCTCTCCGATCGGCTTTCCGTCTTCAAGCGGCATCAGGTACAGGTCCGGTCGCTTGCGGTCCAGGCGTGCCACCAGTTGGTCGCCCTCCAGACGCTCATCGACATGAAACAGGCTCAGTGACTTGGCTTCCTTGGGCACGTCCAGTCGCAAGTCATAAATCAATTGCAGCGATGCCGTCGGCAGGTGCACATAGGCCCGTGGCCGTTCGATCAGCTGCAGGTTAGCGCTGCGCACCGGGCGGGCCGAGCCCGAGAGAGGCGTCAGGCGAAACGGCAAGGCTTCGCGGTAATGCAGGGCCGTGGCGTAAGGAGCCGGCAGCCAGGTGTCGTTGAAGCGTCCACCGAGCCAACCTTCCGGCGTTTCCAACAGGCATTCTTCGGCTATTTCGTTGATAGCGGTAAGCAGCGGCAGATTCAGCTCATGAGCCGGGACGTAGCCCGAGATCAGCTTGAGCACCACATCGCCGCGATCCTGCCGGCGTTGACGCACGAGCACCCAATATTCACGGTTCTGCCAATGCAGGGTCAGGCGCACCGAGACGCCCAGGTTCGCCAGCTCCACGGAAAAGCGTTCGGCATCGTCCACGGTCATGGGACGCCGCCGCTGCAAGGTCTGGGCAAAGTTGAGCGGCATCCCCACGCTCTGGTAAGTCAGGCCTTCGGGAGTCGCTTCGACGAAAAGGGGCAGAGTCTTGAAGTTGCTTGGATTTTTCCTGATGAGCGTACGCGGCATGTCGGCTCCTTCCTTTAGGCCGCGTAGGGCGGCGTCAGTTTTTACGCAGGACCTTGGCGACGGTCGCGACGTTATGGGCGAGGTGCAGCGGATTGATCGTGCCGACAATAGCACTGGCGACCCCAGGATGCTCAAACAACAGTTCGAAACTGGCGCGAACCGGGTCTACCCCGGGGCTCAGGCAGACGTGACCGCTGGCCAGGGCTTTTTTCACCAGGATCGCTTTGCCGTGCTCGCTGGCGTAGTCAATGACAGCCTTTTCGTTTCGTTCGTTCAGATTGTAGGTGACCATCGCACAATCACCTTGCTCCAGGGCTTTCAAGCCACCTTCGACGGTCTTGCCGGAAAAGCCGAAGCCGCCGATCTTGCCCTCGCGCTTGAGCGCCGCCAGGGTCGGGTAGACCTCGCTGTCGTTGAGGATCGCCAGGTCGTTGCCATCGGAATGTACCAGCACCAGGTCGATATGGTCGGTTTCCAGGCGCTTGAGGCTGCGCTCTACCGAGAATCGCGTATGGGCGGCGCTGAAATCATGGCGTGACTGGCCGTCGCTGAATTCCTCGCCAACCTTGCTGACGATCACCCAGTCCTGGCGTTGGCCGCGTAGCAGCGGGCCGAGGCGCTCCTCGCTGCGACCGTAGGCCGGCGCGGTGTCGATCAGGTTGATGCCCAGGTCGCGGGCCAGCTTGAGCAGCATGCGCGCTTCGTCGTCATCGGGAATCTGAAAGCCGTTGGGGTATTTCACGCCCTGGTCGCGACCAAGCTTGACGGTGCCCAGGCCCAGGGGCGAGACCATCGGGCCGTTGTTGCCCAGCGGGCGGTGCAGATCGTGGAGTGTTGGCAGGCTCATGGCAGTAATTGGTCCCAGGCGGGAACGCCCATCGGCGGCTTTGGCAGGTCCGGCAGCGGAGTGGAATGGCTGGGTTGGATGGCGTCGCGCTGCAGCGCGGCGATCACCCGATCAGAAAAGTCCGGGGCCAAGGCCAATTTGGTCGGCCAGCCCACCAGCAGGCGATCCTGCTCGGCGACGAAGGCATTATCCGGGCGGGTCAGGCCCGATTGCAGCGGCTCGGCGCGGGCGACCCGCAACGTGGCCCATTGCGCGGTGCTGAGGTCGATCCACGGAAGCAGTTGGCCGAGCTCCTTCTGGGCGACGGCGATCTGCGCGGCGGGCTCGCGGGCAACGGCATCCCCCTCGGCGAGATCGCCTCCCAGGTACCAGACCCATTGGCCATCGGCGGCTGGATGAGTGGTCACGGTTACCCGTGGCTTAGGCCCGCCGCCCAGGCAATGGGCATACAGGGGCTTGAGGCTCGGTCCCTTGGCCAGGACCATGTGCAACGGCCGGGTCTGCATGGCCGGCTGGTCCAGGCCCAAGGCTTTGAGAAGGTCAGCGGTGCCGCCGCCGGCACTGAGGACAATGCGTTGGGCGTGGATTTCGCGACCGTCGACTTTCAGTCCGACCAGCTTGCCTTCTTCGTGCAGTGGTTCGATGTGCTGTCCGGCCAGCAGGCTGTCGCCGGCCAGTTCCGCAAGGCGTGCGATCAGGCTGGGAACGTCCACCACTAACTCGGCCAGGCGGTAGACCTTGCCTTTGAAGCGCTTGTCTTGCAGGGCCGGCGGCAGTTGGTCGCCCTTGACTTGGTCAACGCGTCCGCGCACGGCTTTGCTGGCGAAAAAACTGGTGAGGTTGCCGGCCAGCGTGCCGGGCGACCAGAGGTAATGGGCATCGGACAACATGCGCACGCCCGACAGGTCCAGCTCACCGTCGCCCTTGAGGGCTTCGCGCCAGCGGCGCGGCATGTCGGCGATGGCTTCCGAGGCGCCGGTCAGGGCGCCATGCAACGCGTATTTGGCGCCGCCATGGATGATGCCCTGGGATTTGACACTCTGCCCGCCGCCAAGGCTGGCGCTTTCCACCAGCACGGTTGAAAAACCCTGGCGGCGCAAACGCGCGTTTAGCCAGAGGCCGGCGACGCCTGCGCCGACAATCAGAATGTCGGTGGAAATAACGGATGGCATGAGCGACCTCAGTGTTCAAGACGAGGGCGCAGTATACAGGCTCGATGCAGAGGGCATTTGTTGGCGATCAACGTCGGCAACTTTCGGACAAAGCTTTGGTGGCGAGGGAGCTTGCTCCCGCTGGAGCGCGAAGCGGTCCCGTTTCTAGTGGGCGCTTCGCACCCAAGCGGGAGCAAGCTTCCTCGCCACACGTGCATTTGAGCTCAATGAAAAGGTATTTCAGCTCGGATGATCAGTGGATCTTCAGTGCCCGGCAGTCTTGGAAAACAGCTGTATAACCACCACCCCCAACACAATCAACGCCATCCCCAGCATCGCCGGCACGTCCAGTTTTTGCCCATAGATGAACAACGCAGCAACGCTGACCATGACAATCCCCAACCCGGCCCAGACCGCATAGGCCACGCCCACCGGAACGGTGCGCACCACCAGCGTCAGCATCCAGAACGCGGTGCCGTAGCCTGCGATGACCAGCAACAAGGGCAGGGGTGCGCTCAGGCCCTTGATCGCTTTCATCGAAACGGTGGCGATCACTTCGGCGCAGATGGCGATGGCGAGGTAGTAGTAGGCGTTCATGAGCGAATCCTCTTTGGCTGTTGCGTCGTTCGATGGACCTATTCTAGGGAATGATCAGATGCGGTAAAGTCATTACCTATCTGTAATTGAGATAGGTTGAGCCATGAACGTTCAGTGGAACCTTGAGCAATTGCGACTGTTCGTCGGGGTCGCCGAGAAGCGTTCGTTTTCCGCAGTGGCCCGTGATCAGCGCAAGGCCCAGTCAGCCATCAGCAGCGCGATTGCGATGTTGGAGGAGGATCTGGGGGTGAGCCTGTTCGAACGCAGCAGCGGTCGCCAGCCCAAGCTCACCGATGCGGGCGTGGCATTGCTGGAGGAGGCCAGGGAGGTGTTGCGTCAGTGCGAGCGCCTCAACGGCCGGGCACTGGCCTTGATGCGGGGGCAGGAAGCATCGCTGCGCCTGGCCCAGGACGAAGCCATGCCGTATCAGCCTGTCATCGACAGCCTGGCGGCGCTGGCCGAACGATTTCCTACGCTTGAAGTGCAACTGGCGAGCGCCGCCCAAGGCGATGTGGCGCGCAAACTGGTGGAGCGTCGCGCCGACCTCGGGTTGTTGTTCTATCACGATCAGATTCCCGAGGCGCTGGAGCGCAGGGTGCTGGGCAGCGTCGAGATGGTCACGGTGTGCGGCCGGGATCATCCACTGGCGAACCACGGTTATGTGTCATGCCTGGAAATGGCCCGGCACCGGCAGTTGCTGATGGCGACCCAATCCAGCGTCTATCCCGGCAGCGAACAGGCCAGCCCGCAAGTCTGGCGCGCCGACAGCTTCTACGTGCTGGCCGAGTGGTTGAGGAGTGGCTTGGGCTGGGCCTGGTTGCCGCGGCACGTCGTGCAGTACCCGGCGTACCAGGGAGATATGGTCGAACTCAACAGCGAATGGACCCCGCCGGCCCTGGTGGTGGAACTGGTCTGGCGCCGCGATGAACCCCTTGGCCCGGCCGCGCGTTGGCTGGCGGAACGTTTTGCCGTGCAGTTGCAGGCGATTGGCTGAAAACCCGATAAACTCCGCCGCCATGAACAGAACTCTCTATAGCGCGTTGTTTTACCTGGGGCTGCCATTGGTGGCGATTCGGCTTTGGCTGCGGGCTCGCAAGGCACCGGCCTATGCGCGGCGTATTGGCGAGCGGTTTTCGTGGGGATTGCCGGCGATGGTGCCGGATGGCATCTGGGTCCACGCGGTATCGGTGGGTGAGAGTATTGCCGCCGCGCCGATGATCCGCGCCTTGCTGCAACGTTATCCACAACTGCCGATCACCGTCACTTGCATGACGCCCACCGGTTCGGAGCGGATCAAGGCGTTGTTCGCCAATGAACCGCGCATCCAGCATTGCTATCTGCCTTATGACCTGCCTTGCGCGGCCAATCGCTTCCTCGACCTGGTACGGCCGAAACTGGCGGTGATCATGGAAACCGAGCTATGGCCCAACCACATCCATCAATGCGCCCGCCGCGGCATCCCCGTGGCGTTGGCCAACGCGCGGCTGTCGGAGCGTTCGGCGCGTGGTTATGCCCGTTTTCCCAAGCTGACCCGGCCGATGCTCGCCGAGATGAGCCTGTTTGCGGTGCAGACCGAAGCCGAGGCCGAGCGCTTTCGCCAGCTCGGTGCCAGGGCACAGACCGTCGAGGTTACGGGCTCGATCAAGTTCGACTTGACCATCGACCCACAACTGCTCGAAAGCGCCAGCGCCTTGCGTCGCCAATGGCAAGCGGTGGAACGCCCGGTGTGGATCGCCGCCAGCACCCACGAGGGTGAGGATGAGGTGGTGCTGGCCGCCCACCGTCGGTTACTCGACAGTTATCCCGATGCGTTGCTGATCCTGGTGCCGCGTCATCCGGAGCGATTCGATTCGGTGGCGCAGTTGTGTGAGCGCGAGGGTTTCAACACCGTCCGGCGTTCAAGCGCTCAAGCAGTCGATTCACAAACCTCGGTGCTGCTCGGCGACACCATGGGCGAGCTGCTGTTTCTCTACGCGTTGGCTGATAGCGCGTTTGTCGGTGGCAGCCTGGTGCCCAACGGTGGGCACAACCTGCTCGAGCCAGCGGCCCTGGCGAAACCGGTGCTCAGTGGCCCGCATCTGTTCAACTTCCTCGAAATCGCCGCGCAGTTGCGCGCCGCCGGAGCGCTGGCGGAAGTGGAAGATGCCGAAAGCCTGGCCCTGGCGGTGCAGCGCCTGTTCGAACTGCCCCGGGATGCCCAGCGCATGGCCGAGGCGGGATTGGTGGTGATGCGCCGCAACCAGGGTGCGTTGCAGCGATTGCTGGATGGGCTGGGGCGGTTGATGGGCTGAGCTTTTGTGGCGAGGGAGCAAGCTCCCTCGCCACAGGGGATTCGTCGCAGATGTGTTATTGCGCCGGCCGCGAGCGCAACTGCTCCGCTGCGGCCTGGGCCAGGTCCGGCGGCAGGAAGTCCTTGTCCGGGTTGTAGTCGGGCTTGAGGTAGCGGGACAGGGCTTGCAGGTCTTCCGGGCTCAAGGTCCCGGCGGCCTGCTTGAGGCGCAGGTTGTCCAGGATGTAGTCATAGCGGGCGTTGTTGTAGTCGCGCACCGAGGTGTACAACTGGCGCTGGGCGTCGAGCACATCGACGATGTTGCGGGTGCCCACCTGGTAGCCGATCTCCGTGGCATCCACTGCGCTCTGGTTGGAGATGATCGACTGGCGCCGGGCCTGGACCTGTTCCACATCGGTGTTTACCGCGCGGTGCAGGTTGCGGGTGTTTTCCACGACTTGCCTACGTAGGCCTTCACGCTGCTGCTCGGTCTGGGTGAGCTGCGAGTAGGACTCGCGCACCTGCGAGCTGGTCAACCCGCCGCTGTAGATCGGAATACTCAATTGCAGGCCGATGGTGCGTTGCTCGGCGTCGCCACCATAGCGCTGGCCGGTGGGGCTCGGGTTGGTGAAGCCGAGGCCGTCGTTGTCACCTTTGCGGTACTGGGCGATTGCATCGAGGGTCGGCGCGTGACCAGCCTTGCGTTGGCGCAGCGTATCCTCGGCGGCATCGACGGCATAGTTGCTGGCCAGCAGGTTGAGGTTCTGCCTGGCGGCGGTGTCGACCCAGGCCTTGGCGTCGTTGGGCGCCGGCGGCAGGATCGGCAGGGTGTGGACGACGCCCTGGATCGAATTGTATTGGCGGTTGGTCAGGGTGATCAGCGCTTCGAAAGCATCTTCGACCTGGCGTTGCGCGATGATCCGGTTGGCCCGCGCGGTGTCGTAGCTGGCCTGGGATTGCAGCACGTCGGTCTTGTCCGACAGGCCCACGTCGAAACGTTCGTTGGACTGGTCGAGCTGACGCTTGAACGCGGCTTCCTCGGCCTTGGTCGAGGCCAGGTTGTCCTGGCTGCGCAGCACGTTGAAATAGGCTTCGGCGCTTTGCAGGATCAGGTTCTGCTCGGTGGCCGACAACTGCAGCGATGCCTGTTCATTGACCGATTTGGCCGCTTGCAGTTGGAACCAGCGGTCGGCGCGGAAAATCGGCTGCGACAGCGTGGCCTGGTAGACCGTGGAGCTGCGGGTGGCGGTCATCGCCGGTTCGTCGAGCTCGGTACGGGTGTTGTTCAGGTCGGCGCCGGCCGAGAGGTTGGGCAGCAGCCCGGCGCGGGCCTGGGGCACCACTTCCTTCTGGGCGCCATACTGGGCGCGGGCGGCGGCCAGGTCGGCGTTGTTGTCCACTGCTTCCTGGTACACGCTGACCAGGTCGGTGCGGGTGGATAAAGGCGCTTCGGCGGCCCAGGCCATTCCATTGGACGCACAAGACACGGCAAGGGCCAGTGAGAGTTTGCGCAGCATGAGGCGATCCCTACGTTCAAATTGAATGCGCATAACAGGCGCGCGGCGTAGCGAGTGTAGTTGCGGCTACTCACGGCAACAATCCTGTATTTGCGCCATTCATCACGGCTTTTGCCCAGGCGATGGCGTTCTGCGCCGGTTGTGTCTAGACTGGCCGGGTTCTTGTCGGGGTGCCTTGCTATGAGGCTGAGATCGAATAATTTCGGATCCCGTTGAACCTGATCAGGTTAGCGCCTGCGTAGGGAACAAGATTTCTCGTCACCCGGCGAGTCCTCTTGTGCTTCGTCCGGGATGTTGTTCGACAATCGAACACCTCCGAGCAGCAAGCACAGCGTCCGCACTTTCGTGCAAGGGCGCGTCCATTCGCTACAGGTTCGCTCCGACAAAAATCCACTGCCTGGATGTGTGTCTGGAGAGCCCGTGATGACGACAAAATCAAAAAACGCGACCAACCTCAGTGAATCGGCCCAGGTCGATCAGCAATCGGTCCAACCCTTTACCCGCTCGCAAAAAATCTACGTCCAGGGCAGCCGCCCGGATATCCGCGTGCCCATGCGCGAAATCAGTCTCGACGTGACCCCCACCGACTTCGGCGGCGAAATCAACGCGCCGGTAGTGGTCTATGACACCTCGGGCCCGTACACCGACCCCGACGTGATCATCGATGTACGCAAAGGCCTGGCCGATGTGCGTTCGCCGTGGATCGAAGCCCGTGGCGACACCGAGCGCCTGGCGGGCCTGAGTTCCAATTTCGGCCAGGAACGCCTGGCCGACCCCGAGCTGACCAAGCTGCGCTTTGCCCACGTGAACAACCCGCGTCGCGCCAAGCCGGGTGCCAACGTCAGCCAGATGCACTACGCGCGCAAAGGCATCATCACCGCCGAGATGGAATACGTCGCCATCCGCGAAAACATGAAGCTGGAAGTCGCCCGCGCCGCCGGCCTGCTGGACCAGCAACACGCCGGCCACAGCTTCGGCGCCTGCGTGCCGAAGGTCATCACCCCGGAATTCGTGCGCGACGAAATCGCCCGTGGCCGCGCGATCATCCCGGCCAACATCAACCACACCGAACTGGAACCGATGATCATCGGCCGTAACTTCCTGGTGAAGATCAACGGCAACATCGGCAACAGTGCGCTGGGTTCGTCCATCGAAGAAGAAGTGGCGAAGCTGACCTGGGGCATCCGCTGGGGTTCGGACACGGTCATGGACCTGTCCACCGGCAAGCACATCCATGAAACCCGCGAGTGGATCATCCGCAACTCGCCCGTACCAATCGGTACCGTGCCGATCTACCAGGCGCTGGAAAAAGTCGGCGGCGTCGCCGAAGACCTGACCTGGGAATTGTTCCGCGACACGCTGATCGAGCAGGCCGAGCAGGGCGTCGATTACTTCACCATCCACGCCGGCGTGTTGCTGCGCTATGTGCCGATGACCGCCAAGCGCGTCACCGGTATCGTCAGCCGTGGCGGTTCGATCATGGCCAAGTGGTGCCTGGCGCACCACAAGGAAAACTTCCTCTACACCCATTTCGAAGACATCTGCGAAATCATGAAGGCCTACGACGTCAGCTTCTCGCTGGGCGATGGCCTGCGTCCGGGCTCGATTGCCGACGCCAACGACGAAGCGCAGTTTGGTGAGCTGGAAACCCTCGGCGAACTGACCAAGATCGCCTGGAAGCACGACGTGCAATGCATGATCGAAGGCCCCGGCCACGTGCCGATGCAGTTGATCAAAGAGAACATGGACAAGCAGCTCGAGTGCTGCGACGAGGCGCCGTTCTACACCCTCGGCCCGCTGACCACCGACATCGCGCCGGGCTACGACCACATCACCTCGGGCATCGGTGCGGCGATGATCGGTTGGTTCGGTTGCGCGATGCTCTGCTACGTCACACCGAAGGAACACCTCGGCTTGCCGAACAAGGATGACGTCAAGACCGGGATCATCACCTACAAGATCGCCGC
The DNA here is from genome assembly GCF_000802155.2 of Pseudomonas frederiksbergensis. Classification (GTDB taxonomy): domain Bacteria; phylum Pseudomonadota; class Gammaproteobacteria; order Pseudomonadales; family Pseudomonadaceae; genus Aquipseudomonas; species Aquipseudomonas frederiksbergensis_A. Next base: position 85,842 of record NZ_JQGJ02000010.1, on the reverse strand, counting down.
TCACGCAGCCGACCTCGCCAAGGGCCACCCGGGCGCGCAGATCCGCGACAACGCCTTGAGCAAGGCGCGATTCGAGTTCCGCTGGGAAGACCAGTTCAACCTCGGCCTCGACCCGGACACCGCTCGCTCGTACCACGACGAGACCCTGCCGAAGGACTCGGCCAAGGTCGCGCATTTCTGCTCGATGTGCGGGCCGAAATTCTGCTCGATGAAAATCACCCAGGAAGTGCGCGAGTACGCCGCCAACCAACGCATTGAAGCGGTGGATGTCGATGTTGCCCAAGGCCTGGCGGAGCAGGCCGAGCGGTTCAAGAAAGAAGGCAGTCAGCTTTACAAGAAAGTTTAAGCGGCGCTCACCCCGTGGCGAGGGAGCAAGCTCGCTCGCCACATCAGCGACCCAAAACAATAATCTCCCCTGGGATATCTCTTTGAACATCCAACCCAGCACCTACTCCCCAGACGCTGCCGTCCCCCTGGACAAACGCGTCTTCGGCGCCCGCGATCTGTTTTCCCTGTGGTTCTCCCTCGGCATCGGCCTGATGGTCTTGCAGGTCGGCGCCTTGCTCGCGCCGGGCCTGGGCCTGAGCGGTTCGTTGCTGGCGATTTTCCTTGGCACGCTGGTGGGCGTCCTGCTGCTGGCGGCCGTCGGCGTGATTGGCAGCGACACGGGCCTGTCGGCCATGGCCGCGCTCAAGCTCAGCCTCGGTGGCAAGGGCGCGAGCGTGCCGGCGGTGTTGAACCTGCTGCAACTGATCGGTTGGGGCTCGTTCGAAATCATCGTCATGCGCGACGCCGCCAGCCTGCTCGGTGCCCGGGCCTTCAGCGAAGGCAGCCTGGGTTCCAATCCGCTGCTATGGACACTGTTCTTCGGCGCCCTGGCGACCCTGCTCGCCGTGAGTGGGCCGCTGACCTTCGTGCGCAAGGTCCTGCGCAAATGGGGCATCTGGTTGCTGTTGGCGGCCTGCATCTGGTTGACCTGGAACCTGTTCGCCAAGGCTGACCTGGTGGCGCTGTGGGCCCAGGCGGGCGATGGTTCGATGCCGTTGGCGGTGGGGTTCGATATCGCTATCGCGATGCCGCTGTCGTGGTTGCCGCTGATCGCCGACTACTCGCGTTTCGGCAAGCGCGCCAAGAACGTCTTCGGCGGTACTGCCGTGGGCTTCTTCATTGGTAATTTCTGGCTGATGAGCCTGGGCGTGGCCTACACCCTGGCGTTCGCGCCGAGCGGAGAAGTCAACGCGTTGCTGCTTGCCCTGGCGGGTGCTGGATTGGGTATTCCCCTGTTGCTGATTCTGCTGGACGAGTCGGAAAACGCCTTTGCCGACATCCACTCGGCGGCGGTATCGACGGGCATGTTGTCGGGTTTGAAGGTCGAGCACCTGGCGTTGGCGATCGGCCTCATCTGCACCTTGATCGCCTGCCTCGCGCCGTTGGCGCAATACCAGAACTTCCTGTTGCTGATCGGCTCGGTGTTCGCGCCGCTGTTCGGCGTGGTGCTGGTGGACCATTTCATCCTGCGCAAACGCAGCAGCCAGGTATCGTCAGCGTCGTTGCGCTGGCCGGCATTGTTGGCCTGGCTGGGTGGGGTGAGCACTTACCACCTGCTGGCCAACTTTTATCCGGACGTCGGCGCAACCCTGCCGTCGCTGATCCTGGCGGGGTTGCTGCAACTGTTGCTGGGCCGGGCCTTCAGCTACGGCCGGGAAACAGCTCGGGCTTGAGGATGCCGTTGAGGCGCGGATAGGCGATCTTCAGTTCGATGTGGCCCAGGGCGTACGGCGCGATGGTGCTCACTTCGTACTTGAGGATCACCCCACCGTAGGTCAGCGCTACGTGCGGTGTCTTCTGGAAGGGCCACTGTTTGACGAACTCCGGTTCCTGGTCCAGCTTGGTGCTGATCAGCCAGCTGTTGTGGGCGACTTGTGCGGCTTTCCAGAACGCCTCCTCCTGGCCCGGCAGCAGCATGTCCGACAGTGTCAGCACCTTGTGTTGTTGGCGCGAATAGTTGATGAAACCGCGACCCGGGGTGCCGTGGGCGCCGCCGGTGTCCAGGTAGCTGGACAATTCGATGATCACCAGGCCGTCATGTTGCTCACGTACCTTGGCCTGCAAATAGCTGCTGTTGCGCGGTGCGGCGCTGCGCAAGAATTGCTCGCGATAGGCGGCGAGCGTCGGCGCCACCGGAGCGTCCGGGCTGGTGCGGGTCATTTGCAACAGGCGTTTTTCGATGATGCCGTCCAGGGCCGGCTCGGCGGGAAAGTGCAGGGTATCGATGTTCACCAGCGGGCAGTCGGCACTGGCGCAGCCGGGCTGCAATTGCTCCGACGCATCGCGAGTGGTCTCCAGCGGTGCTCGATAATTGGGTTGGAACAGGCTTTGGCAAGCACCCAGGGTCAGGGCAATGGCGGCCAGGGAAGCAATTTTGAAAAGCGACATGGGCGTCCTTCGTGGAACAGGGAAAGGCAAAAAGTTACCCGCTTCGACTGTCGGCAGGGCAATCAGTTCGCCACTAAGCTCATTAGAGTAATTTTAAAGGCAGCCGTCTATCCCGATGACCGGAAAGGGGCTGCATCAAACGGTACGGGCGCGTTAGGATGGCGCGAAGCCGAGGTAGGAACCTCGTACTGATCCATTGCACACGAGGATTGTCATGACCGATTTCGCCAACGCCACACCGAGCGCCGTGGAGATCGCCGAGCGTGAAACCTGTTTCAAAGGTTTCTATAAGCTCGACCGGCTCGTCTTGCGCCACGAGTTGTTTGCCGGGGGCATGAGCCGCAAAATCAGCCGTGAACTGTTCGTGCGTCATGACGCGGTATGTGTGCTGCCCTACGACCCGCAGCGTGATGAAGTGGTGTTGATCGAGCAGTTTCGCGTGGGGGCCATGGGCAAGACCGCCAACCCCTGGCTGGTGGAGCTGGTGGCTGGCCTGATCGACAAGGACGAGCAACCGGAAGAAGTTGCTCATCGCGAAGCGCAGGAGGAAGCTGGGCTTGTCTTCGCCGCGCTCTGGCCGATGACCAAGTATTTTCCATCGCCGGGCGGCAGCGATGAGTTCGTGCATCTTTTCCTGGGGCGTTGCGACAGCACGGGGGCCGGCGGCCTGCATGGCCTGCTGGAAGAAGCTGAAGATATCCGCGTGAAGGTCTGGGCGTTCGAAGACGCGCTGCAAGCGGTGCGCGACGGTCGTATCTGCAACGCGGCCAGCATCATTGCCTTGCAATGGCTGGCCTTGAATCGTGATGAAGTGAGGGGGCTATGGTCCTGAACAAGCTGCGCGATCGTTATCGCGTCGATCTGGTGGGGTTGCAGGCCGCCTGCGAGGCCAATTACGCCCGCCTGATGCGCTTGTTGCCGGACATGCGCAACGATCCGGCACCGCGTCGCATCGCCGTGACCCATGGCGACCAGATGCTCGGCGTGCTGGCCCTGGAAGTGCTGCAAACCTGTCCTTACACCACCACCTTGCAGGTGCGCCAGGAACACAGCTTGCCCTGGCTGCCGGTGCCGCAGCTGGAAGTTCAGGTCTATCACGATGCGCGCATGGCCGAAGTTGTCAGCGCCGAGCATGCGCGACGCTTTCGTGGCATCTATCCTTACCCCAATGCGTCAATGCACCAGCCGGATGAAAAAGCCCAGTTGAACCTGTTCCTCGGCGAGTGGCTGAGTCATTGCCTGGCGCTGGGCCACGAGTTCGAAGTCGTACGGTAGTTGTGAACCGGTTCCGGTTCGCGGGTTTCCCCTTTCGATCGTCCCCAGCATAATTGCCGCTTCATGCAACGGCGTCATTGCGCCTGGGAGAAAGCGATTTGCCTAGCGTATCCAGCTTGACCACGGCCGATGCGGCGCTGTTGGTCCAACTGTCCGACAGCCATTTGTTCGCCGAGGCCGATGCCTCGTTGCTGGGCATGAATACCCGTGACAGCTTGCGGGCGGTCGTTGACCTGGTGCTCAGGGAACAACCGAACATCGATTTGATGCTTGCCACGGGGGATCTGTCCCAGGACGGCACGTTGCAGTCCTATGAGGCATTTCGACAACTGACTGCGCGAATCGACGCGCCGGCGCGGTGGATTCCCGGTAACCATGATGAGCCGCAGGTGATGCTCGAGGCGGCGGTCAAGAGCACGTTGCTCGATCCGGTGGTGGACATTGGCAATTGGCGGGTGACGATGCTCGACTCCGCCGTGCCGGGTTCGGTGCCTGGGTTCTTGACCCAGGAGCAGTTGATTCTGTTGGCCAATGCCTTGAGCGAGGCGCCGGAGCGGCATCATCTGGTATGTCTGCATCATCATCCGGTGTCGATTGGGTGCGCGTGGATGGAGCCGATCGGGTTGCGTAATCCCGAGGCGCTGTTTGCGGTGCTGGATCGGTTTCCCCAGGTTCGGGCGGTGTTGTGGGGGCATGTGCATCAGGAAATCGACCAGGTGCGCGAGGGGGTTCGTTTGTTGGCTTCGCCTTCGACTTGTATTCAGTTTGAGCCGGGGAGTGAGGATTTTGCGGTGGGCTCGCAGGCGCCGGGGTATCGGTGGTTGCGGTTGTTGCCGGATGGGCGGTTGGAGACGGGGGTTGAGCGGGTGGTTGGGTTTGCTTTCACTCCCGATTATGGTTCCAACGGGTACTGAGTTTTTTGGGGACATATCCATTGCTGCGGTAACGGCCACTTAGGGTTCCGCCCTTACGGCGGCTCACTTTTTTTCAAACGCCAAAAAAAGTAAGCAAAAAAGGCTTGCCCCACCACTCGGTGCCTCGCCTAGGCTCGGCATGCCCGAACGAAGGCATTGCTCCGTGGGCCCGCCGCGAAGGGCCATCCATGGCCCAGCGCGGCTATCCCGGCATCCATGCCGGGATGCCCACTGCGCAATGCCTGCGTTCGGCCATCGTGGTTAACGGGGCCTCAAGATCAAAAGCCAAGCCGAGGCGGCCTGACAGCCGACCTGGCTCTCCCGGTCGTACACCCATCAGAAACTGTGGGAGCGGGCTTGCTCGCGAAGACGGCGGCACATACAACATGGATGCAAGCAGACCCACCGCCATCGCGAGCAAGCTCGGCTCCCACAAGGATCGGCGGTGGACACTGATCTTATAAACGACCCAAAACCAGTGTGGGAGCGAGCTTGCTCGCGATGGCGGCCTGAAAGCCGACCAAGGCTGTGGGAATGATCGGACAATCATCCGGGCCGCAGTGAATTTTTCCGACAAGTTCTGGCGGTTGCCGGGTGGGAAGGGCTGTCGCTAACCTTTTCCCGTCGCTGCAAATTCAGCGGCCGGGCCTGGAAACCCGATGAGTAAAAGGCATATCAGCGAGTCCCGTGAGATACTGCGGCGTTTTGAGCGTTCAGTTCCGCGTTATGGCGGCTGTGCGCGGGAGACTTTCGAGTCTGCCGGGTTTGCCTTTTACCTCGGTTTTCCAGCCCGTGCATAGCTGCCACCCTCTCGCCTGGAAACGGGAGATGGCAGTTCCACTACGTAAAAGGAACTACATCATGTTCAAAGCCACACCCAATCCCCCCGAAACCGATCCCCAAGAACTCGATGAAGCCGCCAAACGCGCCATCGACCATTATCTCGACCCCAAACCTCAAGCCAAAAAGAAAAAGCCCTCAGGTCAACTGTTCACCGTCGTGGAAGGCGTCGACACCGAAAGCCTGCTGGCCAACCTCAGCGAAACCCTGGCCTCAGCCGATGCCATGGTCAGCGACCTTGCCTTCGACCTGAAAGGCTCGCGACGCCATGTTGCCCTTGGCATTCAGCAACTGATTGAGCTGGGCGCTTTATTGGCGAATCGGATGCTGGACAACGTCAACACACAACCCTGACCACACCGCGAGCAGAGGCGAGCAAGATCGCTCCCACAATTGGACCGGAGTGCGACCGGGTGAACCAGGTCGGCTGTCAGGCCGCCTCGCGAGCAAGCTTTGCTCCCACAGATTTGACGGGTGTACAACCGGGAGAGCCAGGTCGGCTACTAGGCCGCCTCGTGGTGGACGTTGATCTCGGCGCCCCATTAACCACGATGGCCGAACGCAGGCATTGCGCAGTGGGCAACCCGGCATGGATGCCGGGTTAGCCGCGCTGGGCCATGGATGGCCCTTCGCGGCGGCCCACGGAGCAATGTCGGAGTGAGGGCATGCCGAGCCCTAGCGAGGCACCGAGTGGTGGGGCAGGAGCGTTTTGCTTACTTTTGCGCTTTTCAAAAGTGAGCCGCCGTCAGGGCGGAACCCTAAGTGGCCGTTACCGCAGCAATGGATATGTACTCAATCAGACCGCCATCGCGAGCAAGCTTTGCTCCCACAGGTGCTGTGATCGACGATTCATAGGAGGCAACAACACGGTCAAATCCCCCCCAACCACCACAATCTCCCTGTAAACTCCGGCCTTTGCCCAACACCCAGGGAGTCGGCAATGTCGGGTTCGATCCTTTATATCCATGGCTTCAACAGCGCCCCAGCGTCCACCAAAGCCTGCCAACTGGTTGACGTAATGGCACGCCTTGGCCTCAGCGACCAGCTACAGGTGCCCGCCTTGAACCACCACCCCCGCCAGGCCATCGGTCAGCTGGAGCAGGCGATCACAGAACTGGGGCGGCCGCTGCTGGTCGGCAGCTCGCTCGGCGGCTACTATGCGACTCACTTGGCCGAGCGCCACGGGCTCAAGGCCCTGTTGGTCAATCCTGCCGTGAGCCCGCACCGGATGTTCGACGGGTACCTGGGTACGCAGAAGAATTTATACACCGACGAAACCTGGGAATTGACCCACGACCACGTGACGGCCCTGGCCGAGCTGGAAGTGCCGGCGCCCCGGGATCCGCAGCGGTTTCAGGTATGGTTGCAAACCGGTGACGAAACGCTGGATTATCGCCACGCCCAGCAGTATTACCGCGCCTGTGCCTTGCGCATCCAGGCCGGCGGCGACCACAGTTTCCAAGGGTTTGCCCAGCAGTTGCCGGCACTGTTGAGTTTTGCCGGCATTGGCGCCGATTTGTACCAGGCGATCGACTTCACGTCGCTGTGAACCCATCGCCCCTTTTTCATTGAACACTGACGACGAGACCCCATGGCCACTCCCAGCGCTAGCTCTTATAACGCAGACGCCATCGAAGTCCTCTCGGGCCTCGACCCGGTGCGCAAGCGCCCCGGCATGTACACCGACACCAGTCGGCCGAACCACCTCGCCCAGGAAGTCATCGACAACAGTGTCGACGAAGCCTTGGCCGGGCATGCGAAGTCGGTGCAGGTCATCCTGCACGCCGATCACTCGCTGGAAGTCAGCGATGACGGCCGTGGCATGCCGGTGGACATTCACCCTGAAGAGGGTGTGTCGGGCGTCGAGCTGATCCTCACCAAGCTGCACGCCGGTGGCAAGTTTTCCAACAAGAACTACCAGTTCTCCGGCGGTCTGCACGGGGTGGGTATTTCCGTGGTCAACGCCTTGTCGACCCAGGTGCGGGTGCGGGTCAAGCGGGATGGCAACGAATACCAGATGACGTTCGCCGATGGCTACAAGGCCACCGAGCTGGAAGTGGTCGGCACCGTCGGCAAGCGCAACACCGGGACCAGCGTGTATTTCGCTCCGGACCCGAAGTATTTCGATTCCCCGAAGTTTTCCGTCAGCCGCCTCAAGCATGTGCTCAAGGCCAAGGCCGTATTGTGCCCGGGGCTGCTGGTCAGTTTCGAGGACAAGGCCACCGGCGAGAAAGTCGAATGGCATTACGAAGACGGCTTGCGTTCTTACCTGGTGGACGCTGTCAGCGGTTTTGAACGCCTGCCCGACGAGCCGTTCTGCGGCAGCCTGGCCGGTAACAAGGAAGCGGTGGACTGGGCGCTGTTGTGGCTGCCCGAAGGCGGCGAAAGCGTCCAGGAAAGCTACGTCAACCTGATCCCCACGGCCCAGGGCGGCACCCACGTCAACGGCTTGCGCCAAGGCCTGCTCGATGCGATGCGCGAGTTCTGCGAGTTCCGCAACCTGCTGCCCCGTGGCGTGAAGCTGGCGCCGGAAGACGTCTGGGAACGCATCGCTTTCGTCCTGTCGATGAAGATGCAGGAACCGCAATTCTCCGGCCAGACCAAGGAACGCCTGTCCTCCCGCGAGGCGGCGGCATTCGTTTCCGGCGTGGTCAAGGACGCGTTCAGCCTCTGGCTCAATGCCAACCCGGAAACCGGCCTGGCCCTGGCGGAGCTGGCGATCAACAACGCCGGTCGTCGTCTCAAGGCCAGCAAGAAAGTCGAACGCAAGCGCATCACCCAGGGGCCGGCATTGCCGGGCAAGCTCGCCGATTGCGCCGGGCAGGACCCGATGCGTTCCGAGTTGTTCCTGGTGGAAGGTGACTCCGCCGGTGGTTCGGCCAAGCAGGCGCGGGACAAGGAGTTCCAGGCGATCCTGCCGCTGCGGGGCAAGATCCTCAACACCTGGGAAGTGGACGGCAGCGAAGTGCTGGCCAGCCAGGAAGTGCATAACATCGCGGTGGCCATCGGTGTCGATCCGGGCGCCGAGGATATGACCCAGTTGCGCTACGGCAAGATCTGCATCCTCGCCGACGCCGACTCCGACGGCTTGCACATTGCCACGCTGCTCTGTGCCTTGTTCGTCCAGCATTTCCGCCCGTTGGTCGACGCTGGTCACGTCTATGTGGCGATGCCGCCGCTGTACCGCATCGATCTGGGCAAGGAAATCTACTACGCCCTGGACGAAGCCGAGCGCGACGGCATCCTCGATCGCCTGGTCGCAGAGAAGAAACGCGGCAAGCCGCAGGTCACCCGATTCAAGGGCCTGGGCGAGATGAACCCGCCGCAGCTGCGCGAAACCACCATGGACCCGAACACCCGTCGCCTGGTGCAGTTGACCCTGGATGATTTCGACGCGACTTCGGAAATGATGGACATGTTGCTGGCGAAAAAACGCGCCGGCGACCGCAAGTCCTGGCTCGAATCCAAAGGTGACTTGGCCGAGGTCCTGGCCTGATGCGCAATGGTTTCGCCCTGGCGCTTTGGCTGTGGGCGGGGGTGGCGGTCGCCGAGTCCGCTCCGGAGCTCACGTTGTTGTCCGAGCATGCCGTCGAAGGCATGCGCGGTGGCAACCTGTCCGGGCTGGCCCTGTGTGGCAACGAGATGTGGGCAGTGTCCGATCGCGACGACGATCAGATCTATCGCCTCAAACCCAGTGACGTGCCGGTCTGGCAGGCTGAAACAGTGGCCGTCCAGGTGCCTACGGTGCCGGATACCGATTTGCCCTGGGGCTTGAGATCCCGCACCTGGGCGGCGTCGTTCCTGCGCGGGGGGGAGCTGGATTTCGAAGGCATCAGTTGCGACAGCGCCGGTAATCGCTATCTGGTCAGCGAGTCTCACGCCGCTGTGCTGCAAATACCGCCGACCGGGGCCGCATCCTGGCTGAAAATTGCCCCGACCCTGCTCCGCCAGGCGCGGGGCAGTGGCATGTTGTTGCATTTTAACGCCTTGTTCGAAGGCCTTGCGGTCAACCCGGCCGGCGACAGGCTCTGGCTGGCGGCCGAGCGTGAACGCCGTGGCCTACTGTCGATCAAGCGTCAGCAAACGGTGTGGGACTGCGACGGCAATTGTGTGCTGCTCAGCGAGGCGGGCCAGGAAATGCAGCCGGCGCAGTTTCCCAAGGCCAAGGCGGTATCGCGGGATTTCGCCGACCTGTCATTGTTCGATGGCAAGCTGTTTACCCTGGAACGCAACGCCTACCAGATCTGCCGGCGAGATGCGCAGACGGCCAAGGTCGAGCGCTGCTGGTCGTTCGCCGCCGAGGCCTTGCAGGACGAGCGCCGTTACCCTCAGCCCTACGGACTGGCCGAAGCGCTGGTGGTGGACGCCGACGGGGCATGGATCGGCCTGGACAACAACGACGGTACGCGGGCCGATGGCGAGCAGCGGCCGATCGTCTGGCACTTTGCCGCGCCCGACGGCGGCTGGAGCGCCTCGCCGTGAGCCAGCAGCCGCCGGGCAAGCGCGCCGGCCGGATACTGATGATCCTGGCCTGGTGCGCTGCGTTGTTCCTGGCAACGCGGTTTTTTGCCCAGTGGGAGCAGCGGGAACTCAATCCCAATGCCCAGGTGCATTCGCAAAAAGGCGAAGGTTTTATCGAGGTGAAGCTGGTCGGCAATCGGCAGGGGCATTTCGTCGCCAGCGGCCAGATCAACGGCCAGCCGGTTGACTTCATGCTCGACACCGGTGCCACCGACGTGGCGATTCCGTCGGAACTGGCCGAACGCCTCAAGCTGGAAAAAGGTTTCGGCGTGACGTTGAGTACCGCCAACGGTGTGAGCGAGGGCTACCGCACCCGCATCGACCGGCTGCAATTGGGCGACATCGTCTTGCGCGATGTCCGTGCCCTGGTGGCGCCCGGCCTGGGTGGCACGCAAGTGCTGCTGGGCATGAGCGCCCTGAACAAACTTGAATTTACCCAGCGCGACGGCACCATGCTGCTGCGCCAGACAACGAACTGATGAGGCCCGCATGAGCGACATTCTTGCAGACAGCTTAGACGGCGTAGAACGCCGGTCGCTGGCTGACTTCACCGAAAACGCCTACCTCAACTACTCCATGTACGTGATCATGGACCGCGCCTTGCCGCACATCGGCGACGGCCTGAAACCGGTCCAGCGGCGGATCATCTATGCCATGAGCGAGCTGGGGCTGGATGCGGATTCCAAACACAAGAAATCGGCGCGTACCGTCGGTGACGTGCTTGGTAAATTCCACCCCCACGGCGACTCGGCCTGCTATGAAGCCATGGTGCTGATGGCCCAGCCGTTCAGCTACCGCTACACCTTGGTGGACGGCCAGGGTAACTGGGGTGCGCCGGACGATCCCAAATCCTTCGCGGCCATGCGTTACACCGAGGCGCGGCTGTCGCGCTATTCCGAAGTACTGCTCAGCGAACTGGGCCAGGGCACCGCGGACTGGGGCCCGAACTTCGACGGCACACTCGACGAGCCCTTGGTCTTGCCGGCACGTTTGCCGAATATCCTCCTAAACGGCACCACCGGTATCGCCGTGGGCATGGCCACCGACGTGCCGCCGCACAACCTGCGGGAAGTGGCGACGGCGTGCGTGCGTCTGTTGGACGAGCCGAAAGCCACGGTGGAACAACTCTGCGAGCACATCCAGGGCCCGGACTATCCGACCGAAGCGGAGATCATCACGCCGCGTGCCGACCTGCTGAAAATCTACGAGACCGGTCGCGGTTCGGTGCGCATGCGCGCCGTGTACCACATCGAGGACGGCGACATCATTGTCACGGCGCTGCCGCATCAGGTGTCCGGGGCCAAGGTGTTGGAACAGATTGCCGCGATGATGCAGGCAAAACCCTCGAAAGCGCCGCAAGTGGCCGACTTGCGCGACGAATCCGACCACGAAAACCCTTGCCGCATCGTGATCATCCCGGTCAACAGCCGGGTCGACCACGACGCTTTGATGCAGCATCTGTTCGCCAGCACTGACTTGGAGTCCAGCTACCGGGTCAACATCAACATCATCGGCCTGGACGGCAAGCCGCAGCTGAAAAACCTGCGGGCCTTGCTGGTGGAATGGCTGGAGTTCCGGGTCAAGACCGTGCGCCGGCGCCTGCAATTCCGCCTGGACAAGGTCGAGCGTCGCCTGCACCTATTGGACGGCTTGCTGATTGCCTACCTCAATCTGGATGAAGTGATTTATATTATCCGTACCGAGGAGCACCCCAAAGCCAGCCTGATTGCCCGTTTTGACCTGAGCGAAACCCAGGCTGACTACATCCTCGATACCCGCCTGCGGCAGTTGGCGCGGTTGGAAGAGATGAAGCTGCGCGCCGAGCAGGATGAGTTGCTCAAGGAACAGGCCAAGCTGCAAGCCCTGCTGGGCAGCGAAGCCAAGCTCAAGAAGCTGGTGCGCACCGAACTGCTAAAGGACGCCGAAACCTATGGTGATGACCGCCGTTCGCCGATCGTCGAGCGCGCCGAAGCCAAGGCGCTGAGCGAACACGATCTGCTGCCGAACGAAAAGGTCACCGTCGTGCTGTCGGAAAAAGGCTGGGTGCGCTCGGCCAAGGGTCATGATATTGACGCCGCCGGGCTTTCCTATAAAGCCGGGGATGGTTTCAAGGCCTTGGCGCCGGGGCGCTCGAACCAGTTCGCGGTGTTCATCGACTCCACCGGACGCAGTTATTCGGTGCCGGCCCATACCTTGCCGTCGGCCCGCGGCCAAGGCGAACCGCTGACCGGTCGTCTGACGCCACCACCGGGTGCAACTTTTGAATGTGTGCTGATGCCTGATGATGACGGGCTGTACGTTATTGCGTCGGACGCCGGGTACGGGTTCGTCGTCAAGGGTGAGGACTTGCAGGCCAAGAACAAGGCGGGCAAGGCGCTGTTGAGCCTGCCGAACAATGCCAAGGTCATTGCGCCGCGTCCGGTCATCGATCGCGAGAACAATTGGCTGGCGTCGGTGACGACAGAAGGCCGGTTGCTGGTGTTCAAGATCAGCGACCTCCCACAGCTCGGAAAAGGGAAAGGCAACAAGATAATCGGTATTTCCGGCGAACGGGTGGCGAGTCGCGAGGAATATGTCACGGATATTGCAGTGATACCGGACGGTGCCACGCTTGTGCTGCAGGCTGGAAAGCGTACGCTTTCATTGAAAGCGGACGATCTTGAGCATTACAAAGGTGAACGCGGTCGGCGGGGCAACAAGCTTCCAAGGGGCTTTCAGCGGGTGGATGCACTGCTCGTCGAAAACCTCAATTGAGCGTGCTAGAGGGCTCGGTCCGCGATTAAAAGCCGCAGATCGGAACTTTGGCGCTGGAGTCGGGACGCATATTCACGGATGATAGGCCCTTTCAAGCGCCGGCGTGGCCGAGCGTTCTTCATAATGACCGAGTATTTTTCACTGTGGTAAGCCTTGTGGCCGCCACCTGGACGAGACGATGACTGCTCTGCGCCTTCCTATTTTGTGGCTCGCCGGCCTGCTTGGCCTGGCGGGCTGCAGCATGAATCAGCCGGTGTCGCTGTACCAACTGGACAGCGGCACCCCGGCCCAGCCTGCGCAAAGCACGGGCATGGCCGTATTGCTCGGCCCGGTTCTGATCGCTGATTACCTTCAGCGTGAAACCTTGTTGCAACGCCAACCGGACGGCAGTTTGCAAGCCGCGACCGATGGTCGTTGGGCCGGTAGCCTGTCTTCGGACATCGATCAATTATTGCTGCGCCAGGTTGCTGGGCACCTGGATAGCCAGCGCGTGGTGCTGGCGCCTGCTACCCAAGGGTTCACGCCCGACGTGCAAGTCTTGTTGTCCATTACCCGTCTGGATTCGGGCAAATCCGAGCCTGCGGTGCTCGATGCGCAGTGGCGTTTGATCGACCGTCGCGGCAAGGTTCGCGAGAACCGCATCATTCACTTGCAAGAGCAGCACGCGGGCACCACCGCGGCGCAGGTCCAGGCACAGGGCATACTTTTGCAGCGCCTGGCCGAGCAGTTGTCCGTGTCGCTCAAGCCCCTGGCCAACCAGCCACCTATTGCGGAAGTCCCGCGCAAGGCGGCTCCTGCCCCGGCGGCCAAGCCGGTGGAGAAAGAAAAGGACAAGATACCCATGGCCTTGCCGATTCGTACGGACATGGAAGTGTTCAGGTTCTGATGGTTCGAGAGAACATGAAACAAAGCCCGCGTTGATGCGGGCTTTGTTGTTTCTGCCATCAGGAATCGCTGGTGTCTGTGCTGGCCCTTTCGCGAGCAAGCCCGCTCCCACACTGGGTTTTCAGTGGGACATGGAACTGGTGGTCCACGGAGACTCACTGTCTGAGCGGGCTTGCTCGCGAAGAGGCCAGCGAAGGCAACAAAAAAGCCCGCAGATGATCACTCATCCGCGGGCTTCGTCATTCAAGGGCCAGGGTCTCAGGCCTGACGCTCATGCATCCGCGCCAGTTGTCGCTCCAGCATCGACGGATAAGGCTCCATCAAGCGCTCCACACAGCAAGCGCCTTCGGGGCTGGCGATAGGGCGGATGCGCGCGCGTTGGCGGATCAGGGCGTCATCATTGATCTTGCGCTCCACCAACAGCAGGTTGCGGCTGTGCTGGGACAGGGCCAATGCGTCCTGAGCGGTTTCGGTCAGCAGCAGGTCAATCTGGCTCAAGCCGAACAGCCCGTCACCCAAGGTCAGGCCCAGTTGCAATTGCAGGGTGATGCCGCTGTCGGCAACTTCGATTTGCAACTGATGACCCAGCGCCCGCAGCAGTTCACCGCAGCAGATGGCGTTGGTCAGGTAGTCGTCGCCGCTGTCCTCGGTGTGGAACAACATCAGTGTGCTGCCGTCGTTCAAGGTGTGCAGCTCGCCTTGATAAAGCGATGCGGCCTGATCGAGGCAGTCGCGGTAGCGTTCGAGCAGTTCCTTCAGGCGGGCCTGGGGCAGGCGGCGTAGTTGGTCCTGGGCGCCCAGTTGAATAGCCAGCACGGCACTATGCTGGGGCACGTTCGAGGCGGCGGGGCGGACAGCCGGTTGCGGGGCGCCGCCCACCGCGTCGTCTCGCAAGTCGGCGAAGGCGTCGTCGTCTTCCTCGTCTTCCACGGTACGCACGACGTGGCGCGGCGCAGGTCGTGAGGCGGGCATCGGTGCAGTTTCGTCAAAGCCCGGGTCGCGCAGGTTGCGCACCTCGAAACCGGGTTCGGCATCGTCATCGTCGGCGTAATCGATGTCTTCCGGCTCCGCCACACGCTCAGGTTCCGGTGCGAAGCTGGCGTGAAGTTGCCGGGCGAGATCGCCGATTTCGTCCTGGCGCTGGGTCGCCGGGGTGTGCTCGTCGATGTCCCGCAGCCAGACGCGCAATTGCAGCAGCGGCGTGGAGATGTGCCGCCCCAGGCGCAGGCTCAACGCCAGGGCCAACGCCAGCAGGATCGCGCTGAGGATGCCCATGCTTTGCAGGCTGATGGTCATCGGTTGCTGGAACTGGTCCATGTCCAGGCTGATGCGCAGTTGCCCGGCAGTCACGTCCTGGAAGGTGATCTTGCTCTGGTACATGCCGCCGGTTTCGCCCAGCAGGCCAGGCTTGGGACGCTGGCCGGCCTCGGCGAGGATGCGGTTGTCGACGCTGTAGATGGCGGCGTGGGCGACCAGTTTGTTCTTGGTCAGGTTGTTGAGCAGCACGTTGAGGCTGAGGATGTCGTTGGACACCAGCAGCTCGGTGGCGGACGTGGCGGTCTGGGTGGTCAGGCTTTCGCCCAGGGCGTCCGCCTGCTCGTGCATGGCCTGCTTGAATTGCAGGCCCATCACGCAGGCATAGATGACCAGGGCCAGGGCGACCAGGATCACGTTATGGCTGGCGATGCGCAATGCAATCGGCACGCGGCGATGGCGCAATGCACGGAAGATCAGCAGGAAGAAATTGTCGGTTTTGACTGGCGTGGGCCGGTTCACTGAGCTCGGCTCTTTGTCCGTGAAATTGACGCGCAGTATAGCGACAGGCCCATGGCCGGCAAAGCACTGGCGGTGCCCGATGGTCACTGAATGTGGGTAGAATGCGGTTTTTTTCCACCTGCGGGGGTGCGCCTTGCGCGAAATCGTCCTGATAAACATCACTGGCAGCGACCGTCCGGGTCTGACTGCAGCCATTACCGGCGTTCTGGCCCAGGGTGGTGTGAACATTCTCGACATCGGTCAGGCGGTGATCCATGACACGCTGTCGTTCGGCATCCTGGTTGAAATCCCGGACGCCGAACAAAGCAAGTCAGTGCTCAAGGACATCCTGTTCACGGCCTACAAGCTCGACCAGCAGGTGCGTTTCACTCCAGTGTCCGAAGCCGATTACCAGCATTGGGTGGCCGGCCAAGGCAAGAAGCGCCATATCGTGACGCTCTTGACCCGCAAGGTGACCGCCGAACAGTTGCAGCGCGTCAGTTCGATCACCGCCCAATATGGGCTGAACATCGACCATATCGACCGTTTGTCCGGGCGCATGCCGCTCGATACTCCGGCTGACCAGGGCAAGGGTTGCATCGAGTTCTCCGTGCGCGGCGAACCGGCTGATCCTCAAGCGTTGCGCGCCGAATTCCTCAGCGTTGCCCAGGAGCTGAACGTCGACATCGCCTTCCAGGAGGACTCGCTGTTCCGCCGCAACCGTCGCCTGGCGGTGTTCGACATGGATTCGACGCTGATCGAAGCCGAAGTCATCGACGAGCTGGCCAAGGCGGCGGGGGTGGGCGACAAGGTTTCGGCCATCACCGAGCGTGCCATGGCCGGTGAGCTGGATTTTCGCGCCAGCTTCAAGGAGCGCCTCGCATTGCTCAAGGGGCTGGACGTCAGCGTGCTCGACTCCATCGGCGCCTCACTGCGCCTGACCGAGGGCGCTGAAACCCTGTTCGCCGAACTCAAGCGCCTGGGCTACAAGACCGCCATCCTGTCCGGCGGCTTCACCTACTTCGCCAAGCAGCTGCAAGCCAGGCTCGGCATCGACTACGTGTTCGCCAACGAATTGGAAGTGGTGGACGGCAAGGTCACCGGCGTGGCCGTAGAGCCGATCGTCGATGCCCAGCGCAAGGCGGACCTGCTGCGTGAATTGGCCGCGAAAGAAGGCCTTCGCCTGGAGCAGACCATTGCCGTGGGTGACGGTGCCAACGACCTGCCGATGCTGGCTATCGCTGGCCTGGGCGTGGCGTTCCGGGCCAAGCCGCTGGTCAAGCAATCGGCACGGCAGGCGATTTCGACCTTAGGGTTGGATGGGGTGCTGTACTTGCTGGGCTTTCGTGATCGCGACGGGCAGGCTTGAGCTGTGGCGAGGGGATAAATCCCCTCGCCACATAAGGCTATGTTTTGAATTCTAAAGCGACTTCCACAACGAATCGAAATCCCCCTCTTGCGCACCTTCATCCCCGTTTGCCGTCGAGTCGTCCTGGCGATAGGCGAACTGGTTGAAGCTGTGGGTGCTGGTCACGCGTCGATCAAGGCCGGCGCGCCGTTCCTGTCCGTTGGTGTTGATCAATACTTGCTGGCCTTCCTGGAAAGGCAGGCGCGGGGCGATCACGGTTGGGGGCAAATCGATGGCGCTGATTTCCGGAAGCAGCAGTCCCCGCAGATAGTGCCCTTGTTCGTTTTGCTCGCGAAGCAATTGCAGGCCGCAGGGCTGGGCATGGGGCGCAACCAGTTCAATCCCCATTTGCATCGCGCCGTTGCGCACCTGGCGAATCCAGCGCACCACGGCAATGCTCCAACTCTCGTCGTTGGCGTCCCGGATACCCACCATTTCGCCGGCCTGCAATTGTTCCGGTACTTCCTTCGGCCAGCCAAGGCAGTAACCGCCCGGGCTGTGGTTGATGACCGGCAAGTCGTAGGTCGGGAAATGATGCTGATTGTCGGAGCTTGCACTTTCGTCATCGGTCGGATTGACCGGGTACTCGATTTCTTCGTAGGGCAAAAGCTCGCTGTCGCCGCTGGGCGCTGCATCGAAGGCTTGGTCCCAGGTATCGCTTTTCCGGGTGGGCGACGCCTCGAAGCGGGCCTTGCGCGTGGCCGGGTTCTTCAGGATTTCACTGAAAGAGCGTTCCCCTCCAAGGTAATAGTGCAAGGCGCTCATGCCCACGCACAGGGTCAGCGTGCCGTTGCCTTCGGTGCGCTGGAAGCTGCGCTCGGCTGCCTCGCCCCAGGCGGCTTGCAGGTGGTGCAGGGTATCGGCACTCATGCCGGCCGGTACCGTCAATGTCGACTCGACCGGTTGAGCCAGGTGGGCGGTGATGGCACGCACCAGCGGCTGGGGATCGAAACCCAATAGGGTGGGTTGCTGTTCAGCGCGGAATTTCGAGCGATAGCGTGGCCCGACATCCAACTGCGGGGACACTGCGAACAGGCTCGAGGCGGTGACGGCCGGGTCCAGCTGGACCCATTGGCTCCAGGGTTCCAGCACTTCGGCCAATCGGGCGATCTGGCTCTGGCGCAACTGATTGCTGCGCGAGGCGCCCAGCAACAGTGCGACGACGTACGTTTGCTCGACGTTCAATTGATGAACCTGGCTGGCCAGTTCATCGCTGACGGCCAAGTGCTGCAATTTGTGCAGGCAGGCGATCCGGTACAGCTGATGCAAATCGAGCCAGAGTCCTTCGGGCACCGGACTGTACAACTGGCTGGAGCGCAGCAAGGTGCTGTTGAGCGCATGAATAGCCCGCTGCAAGGCACTTGCCAGCAGGCGCGCCCGGTCTTTGGAGAATTTCGACGCGATACGTCCGACGATTTGTTTGTAGCCCATTGCCAGGTGGGCTTGCAGCGCCTGGCACAGGTTGACGATCTTGCGCGAGCGGTCATCCAGCACGATGGCCTGTTGCAGGAAATGCCGCTCGAGGTGCTTGCAGACGTAATAAACCTCCGGCCGCAGCAACTCCAGCATTTGCAGGCGGTTATCGCTGGGGGTGAGCAGTTGGTTCAGTTCGCCGAGTGCCTGGTACAGCAGGCGAGCGGTTTCGCCGATGTTGGCCTTGGGCAGGTTGGCGATCCAACGCTTGAGATCGCGTGGCGTGGCATCGCAAAAGGACAGGCGCGACTGGGTCGGTGTCGACACGCGCAGTAGCTGGAGAGGGCTGGTCTCATTCATGCCGTGGACGGGCTCCGGCGGGAAATGAAAAGGATGTTTCCAACTCTAGCAGCTGTGGGCAGGGTATGTAGGTTGAGCATGATCATTCCTACAGCTGGGTAGGAATGATCATCGGGAAAGGCTCAGGCGTTCGGCAGTGCCAGGGCCTGGCCCATCTGCACCGGCGAGCCGGCCACCAGCTCTTCGCTCCACTTCACCTGGTCCGGCCCGAACAGCACGATGGCGGTCGAACCCAGCTTGAAGCGCCCCAGTTCGGCGCCTTTTTCCAGATGTATCGGCCCGCGGGCCGCTTCGTCATAGCGGAAGGTTTTCAGCTCGCGCTTGGGCGGCGTCACCAGGCCGGCCCAGACGGTTTCGATGGACGCGACGATCATCGCGCCCACCAAGACCACGGCCATCGGCCCGCGCTCGGTGTCGAAAATGCACGCGACGCGTTCGTTGCGGGCAAACAGCTCCGGGACGTTTTCGGCGGTGGTCTGGTTGACCGAGAAAATCCGGCCCGGGATGTAGACCATTTCCCGCAGGGTGCCGGCCAGCGGCATGTGCACGCGGTGATAGTCCTTGGGCGACAAGTAGATCGTGGCGAAGTCGCCGCCCATGAACGGCGCCGCGTTGGCCGCGTCACCACCCAGCAGTTCCAGCACGCTGAAACTGTGGCCCTTGGCCTGGAACACCCGGCCATGTTCGATCGGGCCAAGCTGGCTGACGGCGCCGTCGGCGGGGCTGAGGATCGCGCCGGGTGTTTGGTCCAGGGGCCGCGCGCCGTCTTTCAGTGCTCGGGTGAAGAACGCATTGAAGTGCTCGTACGCGGTGAGGTCTTCCACCAGCGCCTGGGACATGTCGACCTGGTAGCGCTTGGCGAACCAGGCCGTGAAGGCGTTCTTGAACCAGCGTACGCGGCACTCGGCAATGCAGCCGGCCAGTCGCGACAACAGATGGTGCGGCAGCAGGTACTGGGAGAGGATGAACAAGCGGTTTTTCATTAACTGTCCTTAACAATCTTCAAAGGCTCAATGGGCGTGTCGGGGTGGTTGCCCCATTCGCCCCAGGAACCGGCATAGGCTTTGACTCGCGGATAACCGAGCGCCTTGGCCACCAGATAGGTGAAGCCGGAGCGGTGGTGGGTCTGGCAGTGAGTGATGATTTCTTTGTCGGGGGTTATGCCCAACTGGTCGAGAATTTGCGGCATGTCCTTGCGGATGCGCAGGCTACGCGCCGGGTCCATGCCCGCGGTCCATTCGAAATTGACCGCGCCTGGTATGTGTCCGCCCCGTGCCGCGACGACTTTTTCACCGGAATACTCCAGCGGGCCGCGTGCATCCCAGATGGCCAGGTCCGCAGCGCCAAGACGGCTTTGCAGATACTCGCGAGTGGCGGTGGGTTCGTCGTGCAGCACCAGGTCGACGGGACCTGCGGCCGGTGCTGGGACGTCAGTCGACACCGGCAGGCCTTGGTCAAGCCAGGACAACAGGCCGCCGTCCAGGTAGTGATAATTCGAGTGCCCGATCACATCGAGCAACCAGATAAAACGTCCGGCCCAGCCGCCGCCTTCCTCGTCATACACCACGTAGACCGCGCCTGGGTTGTGCCCAAGTCCGCCGAACAGCGTTTCCAGGTCGGCCTTTGCCGGCAACAGGCCCGGCGCCGGAGGCTGGCCCAGTTGCGTGCGTTTCGGATCGACGAAGCGTGCGCCGGGAATGTGGCCGGTGCTGTAGCGCTCGGCGCTGGTCAGGTCTACCAGAATCAGGTTGGGAGCATCGAGACGCGGCAAGAGCTCGTTCGGCTCGATTACCAGCGGCAAGCCAGAGAAGTCAGGCATGTGAGGTCTCCTGGTGCGCAAAAGGGAAAGGATTGTAGCAAGTTCAGCGGCCACGGTTGGTAAAGCTGTGCAGCGCCCTTTCGATGCATTGCACGGTTTTGCCGAAAGCCTGCACGGTCACGTCCGAAAACGGCCCGCCGCCCTGGTCCGCAACCACCAGCATGATCACCCGTCCATTGCAGGTCAGCGAGCGCAACAGCAAGTGCTCGCCCCGGAACAGGGCGCGCAGGCCCGGCGGCAGCAAGGCAGAAAACTGCGCGTTGTTCTCGGGATTCAGGCGTACCTGGGCCTGTTGGCCCAGTAGTCGCTGCAGGACCTTGCTCTGGCTGATTGAGAAGCTCATCGCCGCTGCTTCCTTGGGCAGGCCGGCGGTCTGGTGCACGCGCACGCTGGTCTGGCTGCGATCGGCCATCAAAATCATCACCCGGCGCATGCCGCACGCCGCCAGGGCGTTGCGCGCTGAAGTGGTCAGGTGCATGGCATTGCTGAAGGGGCTCGGTTCCACCAGCAGCTCGGCGCATTGCTTGCGCCATTGGGACAGGTCCTGGGCACTGGGTGGGGCGGCTGGCAACAAGCCGGGGTGCACGCGGCGGCTGCCTGAGGGCCAGATCAATGCCACGGCGGGGTGCCACAGGTCTGGCATGGCATGCTGGCGGGCACTGTTGGCGGCTTGCTGGTGCAACTGTTGCTGAAGCTCGTCCATCGGCATTTGCAGATACAGGCTGGTGAGATATTGCCAGCGGGCGAGGTGGGGGCTGTCCCACGCCTGGTGCGCCGCAAGTGCCAAGCCGTTGGCCAGCAACACGGTGTTGGCCGGCTGATTGAGCCAGCGTCGCAGCGTCGGGTCGTCATCCAGGCGGTTTTGCTGGCGCAGCGGATGTTCGCTGTCGCGGGCAATGCGCAGTACTTTGACCAGTTCGCGGCGTTCATTGAGCAACAGGCGATAACCCTGTGCCACCCAGTTCGGAAGGCGCCATGCCTCCACCAGGGCGAGGCAGATTTTCAGCAGGCTGACGCCGAACAGTTCGCGCTCGACCTGTCTGGCGGGCTGGCCTTTATGGACGACCCGCAACTCCCATTCCCCCAACAAGCGAGGGTGAGTCAAGGCCAACGGCCAGAGCGGCGAGAGAAACAACAGGCTGCCCCAATGGATGTCCTGCCACAGCCGCGCCAGGCGGCTGGCGAAAAAGCCATTGGCCTGTTGTGTGGCGTGCTGGCTGATCAGTTGCACCTGGCGCAGGGCAACTGGTATCTGGTGCTCCGGCAGCGAGGGCAGGCGCGCGAGCAGCTCTTCGGTGCGCTTGAGGCCAAGGCGGTTTATCGCCACTTCGAGATTTTCCGCCGGCTCCGCAAGGGTGCCGTGGGTGTGATGATTGGCTTCGCGGATGACGCTCAGGGCCAGCGCCGGGCTGTCTTGCATCAACTCGGCAATATCGCGCAACGAGCGGCGGCTGTCGGCAATGGCCTTGCACACCAGGTCATGGCTGGCCTGGGGAACCGGCAGGTGGACGCCTTCGAGCAGCTTTACCCAGCCTTCGAGCGTGGTCGGTCTTGGAGTCGGAACGTTCGTTTCGTTAGCCATGGTTGGACGCGATCTTCGCATGGGGTATCTACGCCCGGAGCGGGGCAAAATTGGCTTTTCGCCGGAACTGGCTATAGTCTGGCGCAGTTTTGCCGATAAGTAGAAGAAGAGATTTTTCAGCTTCCGAATATGACCTTGAACCCGACTTAAATAAGTACTTTCTATCTATGGCTAAAATTATCGGCATCATTGTCGTGTTCGCGAGCGTGCTCGGCGGATACGTGCTTTCCCATGGCAAGATCGCTGCGTTGGTCCAGCCTTTCGAGGTGTTGATCATCGGCGGTGCCGCCCTCGGCGCATTCCTCCAGGCAAACCCTGGCTACACGACGATGCATGTGCTCAAGAAATCCTTGAGCATGTTCGGCTCGCGCTTTACCCACACCTTCTATCTCGAGGTGTTGGGGCTGGTCTACGAGATCCTCAACAAGAGCCGTCGCGAAGGCATGATGGCGATCGAGGGCGATATCGAAGACGCCGCCGCCAGCCCGATCTTCGCCAAGTACCCGTCGGTGCTGAAAGACGAGCGCATGACCGCGTTCATCTGCGACTACCTGCGCATCATGTCGTCCGGCAACATGGCCCCCCATGAGCTGGAAGGTTTGTTCGACATGGAGCTGTACAGCCTCAAGGAGGAGCTGGAGCACCCCTCCCACGCGGTCAACGGCATTGCCGACGGCATGCCCGGCTTCGGTATCGTTGCGGCGGTATTGGGTATCGTGGTGACCATGGCGTCCCTGGGCTCAGGCGACCAGGCCTCCATCGGCATGCACGTAGGTGCGGCGCTGGTGGGTACCTTCTTCGGTATCTTGGCAGCGTATGGCTTCTTCGGCCCGCTGGCCCACTCCCTGGCCCATGACGCCAAGGAAGAACTCAACGTCTACGAAGCCATCAAGGCTTCCCTGGTGGCCTCGGCCTCGGGCATGCCGCCGTCGCTGGCGGTGGAGTTCGGTCGCAAGGTCCTGTACCCGAAGCACCGTCCAAGCTTTGCCGAGCTGGAACAAGCGGTTCGCGGTCGTTAAGTTATGGAAAATAACCAGCCGATCATCGTAAAGCGCGTCAAGCGCATTGCCGGCGGGCACCATGGCGGCGCCTGGAAAATCGCCTTCGCCGACTTTGCCACGGCGATGATGGCGTTCTTTCTGGTGCTGTGGCTGCTCTCCACGGCCACGCCGGAACAGAAAATCGCGATCGCCGGTTACTTCAAGGACCCGGTCGGTTTTTCCGAGAGCGGCACGCCGTACATCATCGACCTGGGCGGTTCGCCCGTCCTGGCGCCGGAGAACACCCTCAACCCCGAGGTCAAGTCCCAGCCCCAACCCGACAAGGCGACCGTCGACGCCAATGAGGCCGAGGGCATGGCCGAGCAGGTCGAGCGCGAGCGCCTGGAATTGCTCCTGCAAGAGTTGCAGAACAAGGTCGAAGAGAACCCCGAGCTGCAGAAGTTCAAGGACCAGATCCTGTTCGAGATCACGCCGAACGGCCTGCGCATCCAGATCATGGATGCCGATAACCGTCCGATGTTCGACTCTGGCAGCGCACGGCTCAAACCGTATTTCGAAGATATCCTGCTGGCCATGGCCGACACCATCAAGGCGGTGCCGAACAAGATCAGTATCAGCGGTCACACCGATGCCAAGCCTTACGTGGGCAAAGGCGATTTCGGTAACTGGGAATTGTCGGCCAACCGCGCCAACGCGGCACGTCGTGCCCTGGTGGCGGGCAGCTATCCGGATGAGCAAGTGGCGCGAGTGGTCGGCTACGCTTCTTCGGCACTGTTCGATCGCAAGGATCCGTTCAATCCGGTCAACCGGCGTATCGATATCGTGGTGTTGACCAGAAAGGCCCAGAAAGCCATCGAAGGTTCGCAAACCGACGATCCGGCGCCCGACCCGGCCCAGGGCGAGGCTGCGCCGGGTGAAGTGCCGGTGCCATCGGCCACGCCAGGCGCGGCGGTCGATCCGAACGCCTTGCCGGCGGACCAGCAACCCGTTCCGGCCCACGAATTGCGCGAGCGCTTGAACCTGTTCGACGACGCCGCGCCGAAACCGGCCGAACCGCCGGCGCAGTGATCTGACTGGCGAGAGCAAACCTGTGGCGAGGGGATAAATCCCCTCGCCACTATTGTGTCCGGCTCACATTCCGGGTCAGTAAGTGCTTTCCGGCAGGCTGGCGATGATCGAGCGGTAGCTGTTCATCCTTTGCTGGTGCACACGACCTTCTTCCAAGGCCTTGAGCAAGGCGCACCCGGGCTCGCGATCATGCTTGCAGTCGCGGAAGCGGCAGGTGCCGATCAGCTCGTTGAACTCGATAAACCCCGCTTCGACATCGGCCCGGCTGACGTGACCCAGGCCGAATTCGCGGATGCCCGGCGAGTCGATCAGTTCGCCGCCACCAGGAAAGTGGAACAGCCGTGCGGTGGTGGTGGTGTGGGTGCCCTGGCCGGACAGCTCGGACAAAGGCCCGACGCGGGTCTCGACCTCCGGCAGCAGGCTGTTGACCAGCGAAGACTTGCCAACCCCGGACTGACCGACGAACACGCTGATGCGCCCGTCCAGTTGCCGCTGCAATTGCTCCATGCCGTTGCCGTGATGGGCCGAGACTTCCAGCACCGGGTAACCCAGGTCTCGATAGACCGACAGCAGGGCATTCAGCGCCGGGGCGTTGTGCTCGTCGATCAGATCGAATTTGTTGAGTAGCAGCAACGGCCGGATGCCTGCGTGTTCGGCCGCCACCAGGTAGCGATCGATCAGGTTGGCGTGAGGCTCGGGCAACGGGGCGAACACGATGACGATCATGTCGACGTTGGCGGCCACGGGCTTGAGCTGGCCTCGGCTGTCCGGACGGCACAGCTCGGTGTGCCGTGGCAATTGCGCGACGATCACGCCGATGCCCTGGTTGCCGGCACGCCAGACCACTTGGTCGCCCGTCACCAGCGCCGGCAGGTTGGCGCGCAAGTGGCAGCGGAATACCTGGCCGGCCAGTTCGCCTTCCTGGGCCTCGACTTCGACCTGCACGCCAAAGTGAGCGATCACCAGGCCGGTCTGTTCAGGACCCAGGTCGCCCCCCTCCAGGGCTTCGACAGCACTGGATTCGCGTTTGGCGGCGCGGGCGGCGCGCTCGCCCTGGATCTTTTCGATGCGCCAGTTTTGACGACGATTGAGTTGGCGTTTGGCCATGGGTGTTCCGTATGAAGAAATACAGCGAATAGGGTAAAACGGCGGCGAGTTTAGCACGCCCAAGGGGCTGCCTAAGCTAAACTGCGTGGCTACGCCGAGGAGCTTCCCTATGCAAAACCCGCAGAACCTGATCTGGATCGACCTGGAAATGACCGGTCTGAACCCGGATACCGACGTCATCATCGAAATGGCCACCATCGTCACCGACAGCGACCTCAACACCTTGGCCGAAGGCCCGGTGATCGCGATCCACCACAGTGACGAGATACTGGCCGGCATGGACGAGTGGAACACCCGCCAGCATGGCGGCTCGGGCCTGACCCAACGGGTGCGCGAGAGCACGATCAGCATGGCCGAGGCTGAAGCCCAGACCATCGCTTTCCTTGAGCAATGGGTGCCGAGGGGCAAGTCGCCGATCTGCGGCAACAGCATCTGCCAGGACCGTCGCTTCCTGTACACCCACATGAAATCCCTGGAAAGCTACTTCCACTACCGCAACCTGGATGTCTCGACCCTCAAGGAGCTGGCGGCCCGCTGGGCCCCTGAAGTTCGCGACAGTTTCCAGAAAGGCAGCACGCACCTGGCCCTGGACGACATCCGCGAGTCCATTGCCGAGCTGCAGCACTACCGCAAGCACTTCATCAAGTTCTGATCGAAAGCGCTTCTGTGGCGAGGGAGCTTGCCCCCGCTCGGCGGCGCAGCCGTCGCAAACCGGACAACTCGGTCTGCCCCCGAGACTGTTGGGGCCTGCTTCGCAGGCCAGCGGGAGCAAGCTCCCTCGCCACGGGGCGGTACCCAAGCAGAAGACGGGCCCTTGCCCTCTTTTGGTGCCCGCCCAAACTGGCTAGACTGCGCGCCTTCCCGCAAGGACCGCCACCATGTTGCTGATGCTGTATCTGATCGCCATTACCGCCGAAGCCATGACCGGCGCGCTGTCTGCCGGGCGGCGCGGCATGGATTGGTTCGGCGTGGTGCTCATCGCCTGCGTCACGGCGCTGGGCGGCGGCTCGGTGCGGGACGTGCTGCTCGGCCATTACCCGCTCACGTGGGTCAAGCATCCCGAATATCTGGTGCTGACGACTGCGGCAGCCATGCTGACGGTATTCCTGGCGCGCTGGATGCGTCATCTGCGTTCGTTGTTCCTGGTGCTCGATGCCGTGGGCTTGGTGGCGTTCACGCTGATCGGCTGCATGACCGCGCTGGAAATGGGGCACGGCATGTTGGTGGCCTCGGTCAGCGGCGTGATTACCGGAGTGTTCGGCGGTATTCTGCGGGACATCTTCTGCAACGATATTCCATTGATCTTCCGTCGTGAGCTCTACGCCAGCGTCTCGTTCGCCGCAGCGTGGTGTTATCTGCTGTGTGTGTTCCTGCAACTGCCAAATGAACAGGCGATCCTCATCACCTTGTTCGGCGGTTTTCTGCTGCGACTCCTGGCAATCCGCTTTCACTGGGAAATGCCGAAGTTCGTCTACAACGACGAAGTCTGACGCTCGGCGTGCTGGCGCAGTGCCCACTCCACGTGTTCGCGCACCAGTTCCGACGGATAATCGCGCCGCGCCTCCAGCGCCTGCAGCACCGGAATCGTTGACGGCGCGTTGCCCAGGCCTACCGCGAGATTGCGTAGCCAGCGTTCATAACCGGCACGACGCAAGGGCGAGCCTTCGGTACTGCTGAGGAATTTTTCCTCGTCCCACATGAACAGCTCCGCCAGCCCGGCGTTGTCCAGGTTGTGTCGCGGCTTGAAGTCGCTTTCTCCCGACGGTCGGGCGAAGCGGTTCCATGGGCAGACGATCTGGCAGTCGTCGCAGCCGAACACCCGGTTGCCGATCAGTGGCCGCAATTCTTCGGGAATGGCGCTTTTCAGTTCGATGGTCAGGTAGGAAATGCAGCGGCGGGCGTCGAGCACGTAGGGCCCGACGAAGGCATTCGTCGGGCATATGTCCAGGCACGCGGTGCATTTTCCACAATGCTCGGTGCCGTGGGGTGGGTCTGTCGGCAACGGCAAGTCGACGAACAGCTCGCTCAGGAAGAAATAACTGCCGGCCTTGCGATTCAGCACCAAGGTGTTTTTGCCGATCCAGCCCAGGCCGGCCTGCTCGGCAATGGCTTTTTCCAGCACCGGCGCGCTGTCGACGAAGGCGCGATAGCCAAAGGGGCCAATGGCCGCCTGGATTTTTTCCGCCAGTTGCTGCACGCGTTTACGGATCAATTTGTGGTAATCGCGGCCCAATGCATAACGCGAAACGTAGGCTTGTTCCGGTTGGCCGAGCATGTGCGCCATTTGCGTGTCGCCTGGCAGGTAGTCCATGCGCAGGGACACCACCCTCAGCGTGCCCGGCACCAGTTCCTCCGGGTGCGAGCGCTTGCTGCCATGGGCGCCCATGTAGTCCATTTCGCCGTGGTAGCCAGCCTCCAGCCAACGTTGCAGGTGTTGTTCATGCTCGGCCAGGTCCAGCCCGCTGATGCCGACTTGCTGGAAACCCAGCTCGCGGCCCCATTCCTTGATGGATTGGGCGAGGGTGGCAAGGTCTGTGGAAATGGCAGGCATGAGGCAAGAGAAACCGGAGCTGAGATGCGTATAATTCTGCCAGACATCGGAGCCCGAAGACGCATGCCGCAGACTAAAGATGATTTTCCCGACGCGCTGTACAGTGCCGCGCAGGTCCGGGCCTTGGATGCACAACTGATCGCGGCAGGCACCAGCGGCTTCGAATTGATGCAGCGTGCCGCCCGCGCCACGTGGCGGGCAATCGTGCGTCGCTGGCCGCAGTGCACTGAATTGACCGTGCTGGCCGGTCATGGCAACAACGCTGGCGATGGCTACCTGGTCGCGGCCCTGGCCCGTCGTGCCGGTTGGTCGGTACGGGTCCTGGCCGTGGGCGAACCCCGGCGCCTGTTGGGTGACGCCGCCAACGCCCACGCAGAAGCCGTGGCCGTCGGTGTGCCGATAGAGCCTTGGTCAGACGACAGCGAATTGCGAGGAGTGCTGCTCGATGCGCTGCTCGGCACCGGGACGACTGGCGAAGTACGCGAGCCGTATGTAAGGGCCATCGATACGATCAATGTCAGCGGTTTACCGGTCGCGGCGGTGGATATACCGTCGGGACTGTGTGCGAACACCGGCCGAGTGCTCGGCACCGCCGTGGCGGCTGATTTGACCGTGACGTTCATCGGCTTGAAGCTGGGCTTGTTCACCGGCGATGCAGCGGATCGGGTGGGCGAATTGGTATTCAACGACTTGCATGCGGACCCTGACATCGTTGAGTCGGCGCCTGCCAGTGCCCGATTGCTCCTGCCTGATAATCTGCCGCGCCTGACGCCTCGCGCGCCCACGTCCCACAAAGGAAGGTTTGGCCACGTGCTGTTGATCGGCGGCGACCGGGGGTTCGGCGGCGCGATCCAGATGAGCGCCGAAAGCACGCTGCGCTGCGGCGCGGGGATGGTTTCGATGGCTACGCGCAGCGAGCACGTCGCCTCGGCGCTGGTCCGTTTGCCGGAGGTGATGGTGCAGGGCACTCGCTCGGCCAATCAACTGATGGGCTTGCTCAAGCAGGCCAGCGTCCTGGTGGTCGGGCCAGGCCTGGGCCAGGCTGCCTGGGGGCGTAGCCTGCTGTCGGCGGCAGCCAACGCTGCGCTGCCGCAGGTGTGGGATGCCGATGCCCTGAATCTGTTGAGCCTGGGCGTGGTCAGTCTGCCTGATCGTTGCGTCATCACTCCGCACCCGGGCGAGGCGGCGCGATTGCTGGGGATATCCACCGCCCAAGTGCAGGCCGACCGCCCGGCGGCGGCCCACGCCTTGAGCAAAAAATATACAGCCAGCGTAATTCTCAAGGGGGCCGGCAGTTTGATCGCCAGCCCCGACGGCCGTCTGGCGATTTGCGCCCAAGGTCACCCGGCCATGGCTACCGCCGGGCTTGGGGATGTGCTCGCCGGGGTGGTCGGCGCCTTGCTGGCCCAGGGGATGGAAACATTCGAAGCCGCATGCCTGGCTGTCTGGTTGCATGCCAGTGCGGGCGTTGAGTGCGGTCGCTCGGGGCGGGGATTGGCGGCGACCGATCTGATCCCGGCCATTCGTCAGTTATTGGAGGAGCATTCACCGTGTCTGAAGTAACCCTGTACGTGGCGGACGAACAAGCCATGACACAATTTGGCGCGCGCATCGCACAGATCACCGCAGGGCATGGCTTGATCTTTCTCGAGGGCGACCTCGGCGCGGGGAAAACTACCTTGTCCCGGGGCATCATTCGCGGCCTTGGGCACCTCGGCTCGGTCAAGAGTCCTACCTTTACCTTGGTCGAGCCTTACGAAATCGGCGACATCCGGGCGTTTCATTTTGATCTGTATCGACTGGTCGATCCCGAAGAGTTGGAATTCCTCGGTATCCGCGATTACTTCGAGGATGACGCCTTGTGCCTGATCGAGTGGCCCCAGAAAGGTGCAGGCTTTTTGCCAAAGCCCGACCTGACCATTACCATTGGCGCGCAGAACGGCGGGCGATCGCTGAAACTGACGCCGCAAGGCTCGCGTGGCGAGTCGTGGTGTGCCGCGTTGGCATTGGAAAACTAATTAGATGATGGGGTTTGGTATGCGCTTTCGCGCGGTGGTTGCTGTCGTAGGACTGTTGCTTACGGCACTGGCCGTCGATGCTGTGGCTGAGACAAAGGTCAACAGCGTTCGCCTGTGGCGGGCGCCGGACAATACCCGGCTGGTGTTCGATCTGACAGGCCCGGTGCAGCACAGCGTATTTACCCTGACCGCCCCGGATCGCCTGGTGATCGACATCAATGGCGCGTCCCTGGGTGCGCCGTTGAACGTGCCCACCGCCAATACGCCCATCACCGCCATGCGTTCGGCCCAGCGGACGCCGACCGACCTGCGGGTGGTCATCGACCTGAAACAAGCGGTGACCCCGAAAAGCTTCACCCTGGCGCCCAACGCCCAGTACGGCAACCGACTGGTGGTGGATCTGTTCGATAACCCGGCCGACGCCGCGCCGACACCACCGCCGCCGACCAAAGTCGCCACGGTGCCGGCCGTGCCGGTCACGCCTACCGAACCTGCGATCAAGCTGCCACCGGCCCCTGCCGGCAAACGCGACATCATCGTGGTCATCGATGCCGGCCACGGTGGCGAAGACCCTGGTGCCTCGGGTTCGCGTGGGCAGCGTGAGAAAGATGTGGTGCTGGCCATCGCCCGCGAACTGCAACGCCAGGTCAATGGCATGAAAGGCTTTCGCGCTGAGCTGACCCGTACCGGCGATTATTTCATTCCTCTGCGCGGACGCACGGAAATCGCCCGCAAGAAAGGCGCGGACCTGTTCGTCTCGATCCATGCCGACGCCGCGCCGTCCAAGGCTGCGTTCGGCGCCTCGGTATTTGCCCTGTCCGATCGTGGCGCCACTTCCGAGACGGCGCGCTGGCTGGCCGACAGTGAAAACCGTTCCGACCTGATCGGCGGTGCCGGCAACGTCAGCCTCGACGACAAGGACCGGATGCTCGCCGGTGTGTTGCTGGATTTGTCGATGACTGCCTCGTTGACTTCCAGCCTGAACGTCGGCCAAAAAGTCCTGAGCAACATCGGTCGTATCACGCCACTGCACAAGCAGCGCGTCGAACAGGCCGGGTTCATGGTGCTCAAGTCGCCGGACATCCCGTCGATCCTGGTGGAAACCGGGTTCATCTCCAACGCCAACGAAGCCTCGAAATTGTCATCGTCGAGCCACCAGCAGGCCTTGGCTCGCTCCATCAGCAGTGGCGTGCGGCAATTCTTCCAGCAGAATCCACCGCCGGGCACCTACATCGCCTGGCTCCGGGATTCGGGCAAGATCGCCCAGGGGCCTCGGGACCACCGGGTCAACCCGGGGGAAACCCTGGCGATGATTGCCGTACGCTACCAGGTGTCGCCCGCGACGTTGCGCAGCGCCAACAATTTGCAGAGTGACGAACTGAAGATCGGACAGACCCTGACCATTCCCGGCAATGACGTGGCGGCCAAGCAATGAGCGACGACGTGATCGACAGCAGCGCCCGCATCGAACTGCTCAGCCCTCGGCTGGCCAACCAGATCGCCGCCGGCGAGGTGGTCGAGCGCCCGGCGTCGGTGATCAAGGAGTTGCTGGAAAACAGCCTCGACTCCGGTGCCAAGCGCATCGACGTCGATGTCGAGCAGGGCGGCGTCAAGCTGTTGCGGGTGCGTGACGACGGTCGCGGCATCCCCGCCGATGACTTGCCGCTGGCCCTGGCGCGTCACGCCACCAGCAAGATCCGCGATTTGGAAGACCTTGAGCGGGTCATGAGCCTGGGGTTTCGTGGCGAGGCGCTTGCGTCTATCAGTTCGGTGTCGCGCCTGACGCTCACGTCCCGTACCCGCAGCGCCGATCAGGCCTGGCAGGTGGAGACCGAAGGCCGCGACATGGCTTCGCACGTACAGCCCGCCGCCCATCCGGTGGGTACGTCGGTGGAAGTGCGCGATCTGTTCTTTAATACCCCGGCCCGCCGCAAGTTCCTCAAGGCCGAGAAAACCGAATTCGACCATCTGCAGGAAGTCATCAAGCGCCTGGCCCTGGCGCGTTTTGACGTGGCGTTTCACCTGCGGCACAACGGCAAGACCATCCTCAGTTTGCACGAGGCCAACGATGATGCGGCTCGTGCACGGCGTGTGGGGGCGGTGTGTGGCGCGGGTTTCCTGGAGCAGGCCTTGCCCATCGAGGTGGAGCGCAACGGTTTGCACCTGTGGGGCTGGGTCGGTTTGCCGACGTTTTCCCGCAGCCAGGCGGACCTGCAATATTTTTACGTGAACGGCCGTGCGGTGCGCGACAAGCTGGTGGCCCACGCGGTGCGCCAGGCTTATCGCGATGTGCTGTTCAACGGTCGGCATCCGACCTTCGTGCTGTTTTTTGAAGTTGATCCGGCGGTGGTGGACGTCAACGTGCACCCGACCAAGCATGAGGTGCGCTTCCGTGACGGGCGCATGGTCCACGATTTCCTCTATGGCACCTTGCACCGCGCCCTGGGCGATGTGCGTCCCGAAGACCAGTTGGCGGCCCCGGCGGCTGTGGCCGGCATGGTCCGGCCTACCGGGCTGGAGGCTGGCGAATTCGGTCCCCAGGGCGAAATGCGCCTGGCGGCCCATGCGTTGCTGGAGCAACCTCAGCCCCAGCCGAGCTACAACACCGTCGCAAGCGGCGCTGGCAGTGGCTACCAGTATCAATACACCCCGCGTCCGCAATCGAACGTGCCGGCAGCCGAGGCCCAGGCGGCGTATCGCGAATTCTTCAAGCCTTTGCCTGAAACCGCTGCAACGGCGTTGCCCGACGGCCAGGGTGATATCCCGCCGCTGGGTTATGCCCTGGCGCAACTCAAAGGCATCTACATTCTTTCCGAAAACGCCCAGGGCCTGGTGCTGGTGGACATGCATGCCGCCCACGAGCGGATCATGTATGAGCGATTGAAAATCGCCATGGCCAGCGAAGGCTTGAGCGGCCAACCGCTGCTGGTCCCCGAATCCCTGGCCGTCAGCCAGCGCGAAGCCGATTGCGCCGAAGAGCACATGAGCTGGTTCCAGCGCCTGGGCTTCGAGCTGCAGCGCCTGGGCCCGGAAACCCTGGCGATTCGGCAGATCCCGGCGTTGTTGAAGCAGGCCGAGGCCAATCGCCTAGTCAGCGATGTGCTGGCGGACTTGATGGAATATGGCACCAGCGACCGGATCCAGGCGCACTTGAATGAATTGCTCGGCACCATGGCCTGCCATGGCGCGATCCGTGCCAACCGACGCCTGGCCCTGCCGGAAATGAACGGCCTGCTGCGGGACATGGAAAACACCGAGCGCAGCGGTCAATGCAACCATGGCCGGCCGACCTGGACCCAACTGGGCCTGGACGACCTGGACAAACTGTTCCTGCGCGGTCGTTGATGAACCCGTTGCCACCTGCGATTTTCCTCATGGGGCCGACGGCCGCCGGCAAGACCGACCTGGCCATCGAACTGACCAAGGTCCTGCCCTGCGAGTTGATCAGCGTTGACTCGGCACTGGTCTACCGGGGCATGGACATCGGCACCGCCAAGCCGTCGAAAGCCCTGCTGGCCGAATTTCCCCATCGCCTGATCGATATCCTGGACCCGGCCGAAGCCTATTCGGCGGCTGATTTCCGGCGCGATGCGCTCCAGGCCATGGCCGAGATCACCGCGCGCGGCAAGATTCCGCTCTTGGTGGGCGGTACCATGCTGTATTACAAGGCCTTGGTGGACGGCTTGGCGGACATGCCGGCGGCCGACCCCGAGGTGCGTGCGCAGATCGAAGAAGAGGCTGCACGCCTTGGCTGGCAAGCGCTTCACGAGCAATTGGCGGTGGTCGATCCCGTGTCGGCGGCGCGCATTCACCCCAACGACCCGCAGCGGCTCAGCCGCGCCCTGGAGGTTTACCGGGTCAGCGGCCAGAGCATGACGACCCTGCGGCAGCGACAATCTGCGCAAAGTACTGAAGCAGCCGCTTCGGGACTGCAACAATTGCCCTATACTGTCGCGAATCTGGCCATCGCTCCGGCGAACCGGCAAGTGCTGCATCGGCGAATTGAACAAAGATTCACATTAATGTTGGAACAGGGATTCATAGACGAGGTCGTAGCCCTGCGTGAGCGAAGTGACCTGCATGCCGGGTTGCCGTCTATACGTGCGGTGGGTTATCGACAAGTCTGGGACTACCTGGACGGCAAGCTGACGTCAGCCGAGATGCGCGAGCGTGGAATCATTGCCACGCGCCAATTGGCGAAACGCCAGTTCACCTGGCTGCGCAGCTGGACTGACTTGCATTGGCTTGACAGCCTTGATTGCGACAATCTGCCACGCGCCTTGAAATACCTCGGGACCATCTCCATATTGAGCTGAGTCCTTGCAATTGCCGTCTATCCTTGGGGGTGTGACGGCCCAAGCCATCTGAATTCCGATTTTTATAATTGATCCTTAAAGGAGTGCGGCACATGTCAAAAGGGCATTCGCTACAAGACCCTTACTTGAACACTTTACGTAAAGAGAAAGTTGGGGTGTCCATCTATCTGGTCAACGGGATCAAACTGCAAGGCACGATCGAGTCTTTCGACCAGTTCGTCATCCTGCTGAAGAACACCGTCAGCCAAATGGTCTACAAACACGCTATCTCGACAGTGGTGCCTGTTCGTCCAATTCGTCTGCCTAGCGCAACCGAATCCGAAGGCGGTGACGCTGAGCCGGGTAACGCTTGATAGGAGCCTCCTTTGTTCTTTGAGCGCCACGGTGGTGGTGAGCGGACTATTCTCGTTCACTTGGAAGGACAGGACCCTGAGGCGCGCGAAGATCCGCAGGAGTTTCAGGAATTGGCAATTTCGGCCGGCGCCGAGACCGTCGCGTTTTTCAACGTGCCGCGTCATCGGCCAACCGCCAAGTTCCTGATCGGCAGTGGCAAGGTCGA
The DNA here is from genome assembly GCF_000802155.2 of Pseudomonas frederiksbergensis. Lineage (GTDB taxonomy): Bacteria > Pseudomonadota > Gammaproteobacteria > Pseudomonadales > Pseudomonadaceae > Aquipseudomonas > Aquipseudomonas frederiksbergensis_A. The sequence goes on along the minus strand of NZ_JQGJ02000010.1, from coordinate 51,260 downwards.
GGAGTTGCGCGACCTGGTCAAGGTCGAGCACATCGATCTGGTGATTTTCAATCACATCCTTACGCCCAGTCAGGAACGCAACCTCGAACGTGTCTTCGAGTGTCGCGTGATCGACCGCACCGGGCTGATTCTCGACATCTTCGCCCAGCGCGCGCGGACTCATGAAGGCAAGCTCCAGGTCGAACTGGCCCAGCTTGAGCACATGAGCACGCGACTGGTCCGCGGCTGGACTCACCTCGAGCGCCAGAAAGGCGGTATCGGCCTGCGCGGCCCGGGTGAAACCCAGCTGGAAACCGACCGGCGCCTGCTGCGGGTTCGCCTGCGCCAGATCAAGGGGCGGCTGGAGAAGGTTCGCAGCCAGCGCGAGCAGTCGCGACGAGGCCGCAAGCGGGCCGACATCCCGACGGTTTCACTGGTGGGTTATACCAACGCGGGCAAATCGACCCTGTTCAACAACGTCACCCAGTCCGACGTCTATGCCGCCGACCAGTTGTTCGCCACGCTCGACCCGACCCTGCGCCGGCTCGACCTGAACGACCTCGGGCCGATCGTGCTGGCCGATACCGTGGGTTTCATCCGGCATTTGCCGCACAAGCTGGTCGAGGCTTTCCGAGCTACGCTCGAAGAGTCGAGCAACTCCGACCTGCTGCTGCATGTGATCGATGCCGCCGAACCGGATCGGATGCTGCAGATTGAACAGGTCATGGTGGTGCTGGGCGAGATCGGGGCCCAGGACTTGCCGATCCTCGAGGTATACAACAAACTCGATTTGCTCGAAGGGGTCGAGCCGCAGATCCAGCGCGATGCCGATGGCAAGCCGCAACGGGTCTGGCTGTCGGCCCGTGATGGCAGCGGCCTGGACCTGCTCAAGCAGGCGGTGGCGGAGCTGCTGGGGGATGACTTGTTCGTCGGCACCTTGAAGCTGCCGCAGCGTTTTGCCCGGTTGCGTGCGCAGTTTTTCGAGTTGGGGGCGGTACAGAAAGAAGAACACGACGAAGAAGGCATCTGCCTGCTGGCCGTTCGCCTGCCTCGATCGGAACTGAACCGATTGGTCAGTCGCGAAGGGCTGCAACCGATGGAATTCATCGAGCAACACACTTTGCAATAAAAGCCTGAGAAAGCTGTGTCAGGCATTCTGTAGCATTGGCCGGCGCGCCGTGGGTGCGTCTTTGCTTTATCAGATGGAGAGCGCTATGGCTTGGAATGAGCCGGGTGGCAACTCGAATAACCAGGATCCCTGGGGCGGCAAGCGTCGTAACAACGGCGACCGCAAGGGACCACCGGATCTCGACGAGGCCTTCCGCAAGCTGCAGGAAAGCCTGAACGGTTTGTTCGGTGGTGGTAAGAAACGCGGTGACGATGGCGGCAGCCGTCCGGGCAAGGGCGGCGGTTTTGGCCTGCTCGGCATCGGTCTTGTCGTGCTCGCGGCTGTCTGGCTGTACAGCGCGGTTTATGTCGTGGACGAGCAGGAGCAGGCCGTGGTGCTGCGCTTCGGCAAGTACTACGAAACCGTCGGCCCGGGCCTGAACATCTATTTCCCGCCGATCGACCAGAAGTACATGGAGAACGTCACGCGTGAGCGTGCCTACACCAAGCAGGGCCAGATGCTGACCGAAGACGAGAACATCGTCGAAGTGCCGCTGACCGTGCAGTACAAGATCACCAACCTGCAGGACTTCGTGCTGAACGTCGATCAGCCGGAAATCAGCCTGCAACATGCGACTGAAAGTGCGCTGCGCCATGTGGTGGGCTCCACCGCCATGGACCAGGTGCTGACTGAAGGTCGTGAGCTGATGGCCAGCGAAATCAAGGAGCGCCTGCAACGGTTCCTCGATACCTATCGCACCGGTATCACCGTCACCCAGGTCAACGTCCAGAGCGCAGCGGCACCGCGCGAAGTACAGGAAGCCTTTGACGACGTGATCCGCGCCCGTGAAGACGAGCAGCGCTCGCGCAACCAGGCCGAAACCTACGCCAACGGCGTCGTGCCGGAAGCCCGTGGCCAGGCCCAGCGCATCATCGAGGATGCCAACGGCTACCGCGACGAAGTGGTTTCCCGTGCCAAGGGTGAGGCCGATCGCTTCACCAAGCTGGTCGCCGAGTATCGCAAGGCCCCTGAAGTGACCCGCCAGCGTCTGTACCTGGACACCATGCAGGAAGTCTTCAGCAACACCAGCAAGGTCCTCGTGACCGGGAACAAGAACGGCCAGAGCAATCTGCTGTACCTGCCCCTGGACAAGATGGTCGAAAGTGGTCGTAACACCGGCACGCCGCCAACCGGCGCGGCGGCGGCGGCCAGCAATGAAGCCAACGCCCGCGCGGCGGCGGACCTGCAGCAACAGCAAGCACGTACCAGGGAGAGTCGCTGATGAGCAATAAATCGCTGATCGCCCTTATTGTCGGTGTCGTCGTGGCGATCGCTGCCTGGAACTGTTTCTACATCGTGGCTCAGACCGAGCGCGCGGTGTTGCTGCAATTCGGTCGCGTGGTCCAGCCCGATGTCCAACCAGGGCTGCATGTGAAGGTGCCGTACGTTAACAAGGTGCGCAAGTTCGATGCCCGCCTGATGACGCTGGACGCACCGACGCAGCGCTTCCTGACGCTGGAAAAGAAAGCCGTGATGGTCGATGCCTACGCCAAGTGGCGCGTCAAGGATGCCGAGCGCTTCTACACCGCGACTTCCGGCCTCAAGCAGATCGCCGACGAGCGTCTGTCCCGTCGCCTGGAGTCGGGCCTGCGTGACCAGTTCGGTAAACGTACCCTGCATGAAGTGGTCTCCGGTGAGCGTGATGCGCTCATGGCCGATATCACTCGTTCGCTGAACGCGATGGCGGAAAAAGAGCTGGGTATCGAAGTGGTCGATGTCCGGGTCAAGGCCATCGACCTGCCGAAGGAAGTGAACCGCAGCGTGTTCGAGCGCATGAGCACCGAGCGTGAGCGTGAAGCTCGCGAGCACCGCGCCAAGGGTAACGAGCTGGCCGAAGGCATCCGTGCCGACGCCGATCGTCAACGCCGTGTGCTGCTGGCCGAGGCCTATCGTGAGTCGGAAGAGGTCCGCGGTGATGGTGATGCCCAGGCCGCTGCGATCTACGCCAAGGCCTACGGTCAGGATCAGGAGTTCTACGCGTTCTACCGTAGCCTGCGTGCCTACCGTGAAAGTTTCGCGAACAAATCCGACGTCCTGGTCCTCGACCCAAGCAGCGACTTTTTCCACTACCTGGAAAAGGCCAAGCCTTGATACATCGTTGACCTGAAGCACTCCGCCCGGCGGCTAAAACGTCGGGCGGGGTGATCCTTTGGGAAAACGTGTGTATGATGCGGCAGCCGGGAAATTCCCGGCTTTTTTGCGTCTGCACGTTCGATTGTGGTTCATGCGTGCAGGCATCGGGTCGAACGGCCCGACAGGTTTTTCGAGGAAAGTGCTTGGCGAGGCCGATCCAGGGCCATTCGTCACGTCGCCCTTGCGCGTTGTTTGCGGTTTTTCGCATGACGCGGGCATTTTCTGCTTCACTCAAGGCCAGCCCGAAAGCTGGCCGCCCGGACCATAGGGGAATGGCGTAATGGCAACGGTAGACCGCTGGCTGCTGCCAGATGGCATCGAAGAAGTACTGCCACCGGAAGCCGCGCGTATCGAAGTAGCGCGTCGGCAGGTGTTGGATCTGTTCCAGAGCTGGGGTTACGAGTTCGTCGTTACCCCGCATATCGAGTACCTGGAATCCCTGCTGACCGGCGCGGGCCAGGACCTGGATCTTCGCACCTTCAAGGTTATCGACCCGCAATCGGGGCGGCAGATGGGCTTCCGGGCCGACATCACCCCTCAAGTGGCGCGCATCGATGCCCACACTCTGCGTCGCGAAGGCCCGAGCCGCCTGTGCTACGCCGGCAGTGTCCTGCATGCCCAGCCGCGTGCCTTGTCGTCTTCGCGCAGCCCGATCCAGCTGGGTGCCGAGCTGTATGGCGACGCCAGCCCAAGCAGCGATGTGGAAGTCATCAGCCTGATGTTGGCCATGCTGCAACTGGCTGACGTGCCGGATGTCCACATGGACCTGGGCCATGTCGGTATCTATCGCGGCCTGGCCCGTGCGGCCGGCCTGTCTGGCGAAGTCGAGCAGCGGTTGTTCGACGCGTTGCAGCGCAAGGCGATCGATGAAGTCATCAGCCTGACCGAAGATTTGCCGAGTGACCTGTCCGGCATGCTGCGGGCATTGGTGGACCTTTGCGGCGGCCGTGAAGTGCTGGATGCTGCGCGCGAGCGCCTGGCCGGTGCGCCGGCTCCGGTGTTGGCGGCGCTGGAGGACCTGTTGGCGATTGCCGAGCGTCTGTCGGTGCGTTTCCCGGAGTTGCCGCTGTATTTCGACCTGGGTGAGCTGCGCGGTTATCACTATCACACCGGCGTGGTGTTCGCGGTGTTTGTCCCGGGTGTTGGCCAGTCCATCGCCCAGGGTGGACGCTACGACGACATCGGCGCCGATTTTGGCCGCGCGCGTCCGGCGACCGGCTTCTCTACCGATTTGAAAACCCTGGTGACCCTGGGGCGTGCTGAAATCGAGCTACCGTCTGGCGGTATCTGGATGCCTGACAGTACGGATGCGGCACTCTGGCAGGCAGTCTGTCAGTTGCGCAGTGAGGGTCAGCGTGTCGTCCAGGCGTTGCCTGGGCAACCTTTGGCCGCCGCCCGTGAAGCGGACTGCGACCGGCAATTGATTCAGCAGAACGGGCTTTGGCAAGTATTGCCGCTGGCTTCTTGAGTTTTCCTGCCGGCCTGGAGCCGGCACCAAGTTTGCGCGAATGAGGACAAGTGTTATGGGTAAGAATGTCGTAGTCCTGGGCACCCAGTGGGGTGATGAGGGCAAAGGCAAGATCGTTGATCTGCTGACCGAACATGCTGCCGCCGTAGTGCGCTACCAGGGTGGCCACAACGCAGGCCACACCTTGGTGATCGACGGTGAGAAAACCGTCCTGCACCTGATTCCGTCGGGCGTGCTGCGCGAAGGCGTCCAATGCCTGATCGGCAACGGTGTGGTGGTTGCCCCCGACGCCCTGCTGCGGGAAATCATCAAGCTGGAAGAGAAAGGCGTGCCGGTGCGCGAGCGCCTGCGTATCAGCCCGTCCTGCCCGCTGATCCTGTCCTATCACGTGGCGCTGGACCAGGCCCGTGAAAAGGCCCGTGGCGAGCTGAAGATCGGCACTACCGGTCGCGGCATCGGCCCGGCCTACGAAGACAAAGTAGCCCGTCGTGGCCTGCGCATCGGTGACCTGTTCCACCGTGAGCGTTTCGCCGCCAAGCTGGGCGAGTTGCTGGATTACCACAACTTTGTCCTGGTCAATTACTACAAAGAGCCGGCCATCGACTTCCAGAAGACCCTGGACGAGTGCATGGAATACGCCGAGCTGCTCAAGCCGATGATGCTCGACGTCACTGCCGAGCTGCACGAGCTGCGTCGCGCCGGCAAGGACATCATGTTCGAAGGCGCCCAGGGTTCGCTGCTGGACATCGACCACGGCACCTACCCGTACGTCACCAGTTCCAACACCACTGCCGGCGGCATCGCCACCGGTTCGGGTTTTGGCCCGATGTACCTGGACTACATCCTGGGTATCACCAAGGCCTACACCACCCGCGTCGGTTCCGGTCCGTTCCCGACTGAGCTGTTCGACGACGTCGGGGCCTTCCTGGCCAAGCGCGGCCACGAGTTCGGCGCCACCACCGGCCGTGCCCGTCGTTGCGGCTGGTTCGATGCCGTCATCCTGCGTCGCGCCATCGACGTCAACAGTATCTCGGGCCTGTGCCTGACCAAACTGGACGTACTGGACGGCCTGGAAACCATCAATATCTGCGTCGGCTACAAGAACCAAGACGGCGCAGTCATCGACGCACCGACCGACGCCGACAGCTACATCGGCCTGGAGCCGGTGTACGAGCAGATGCCGGGCTGGACCGAATCGACCGTGGGCGCCAAGACCCTGGAAGAGCTGCCAGTGGCCGCGCGCAACTACATCAAGCGCGTCGAAGAGTTGGTCGGTGCACCGATCGACATTATTTCGACGGGGCCGGACCGCAACGAAACCATCGTCCTGCGTCATCCGTTTGGCTGATAAGTCATTGATGTAACAAACAAAGGGCTCCTTAGGGAGCCCTTTGTCGTTTCTCCCTGGCGGACGGCATGACACTTGCTACGCATCTGCATTAAGGCACCGCTTCTCCGAGTGCCATCAAATTAATGGCGTTTGGTAGAGGGATTTCACGTGTCGGCCGTTCTCTCACTGTTACAAAGCCGTTTGTTGCGGCCTGTGTTCGTTACTCTCGGTATCGCCCTTTTGGTGCAGGTACTGGTCGCCGTTGCGCTGACCCGAAGCACGGTCACGGCGCTGGAGTCCGACCTGGGCTCGCGCCTGGGCGCCGACAGCCAGAAGTTGGCCGGTGAGTTGGAGCAGGCTGGTCGCGAAGTCACCTCCAGCCTTGACAGCTTGTCCGCCAGTACCCGCCAGCGCTTGACCGCAGGTTTGTCTTCGCGCCTGAAGGAGGAGCAGGCCCAGCTGCGTGCAACCCTGGAAAAAGACCTGAGGGATTCCGCCAATGATATGGCGCAGCTCCTGGCCTCCGTTGCGCCCCGCGCCATGTGGGACAGTGATGTACCGACCCTTTCCGAATTCGCCCGCCGGGCCCAGCGCAATCCCAATGTGCTGTTCGTCATCTACGACGACGCCGCTGGAGAACACCTGACCCGCTACCTGAACCGGGAAAACCCGATCAACAAGGCCCTGCTGGAAAAAGGCAAGGGCGAGCGGGCCCTGGACAAAGTGTTGGATGCGGCGAAGAACGATTCATCGGTGTATTACCTCGAGGCCTCGATCAACCCCAACGGCGTGGAGATCGGCAAGGTGCTGATGGGCGTTTCCACCGCTTCAGTGGAGACCGACCTGAAGGCGCTTGACCAGCGCTTCTCCGCATTGATCGCCAGCAGCGATCAACTGGTGGGCGACAGCCTCAAGGGCGCGGCTGCCGACAGTGCCGCCGCGATGCGTGGCCGGCTGGACTCGGCGCAGGCCACCGCCACCGAAATGCAGACCAATACCGCTGCGACCGTGCAGGAAGCTGCGGGGACGTTGCGCTGGCGCATCGGCCTGGGCCTGGCGTTGGTGGGGTTGGGCGTGTTGGTGTTGCTTGCCGTGGTGCTGGGGCGTCGGGTGGTCAATCGCCTGAAGCTGTTGATCGCGGCGATGAACGATCTGGCGGCGGGCGAGGGCGATTTGACCAAGCGCGTGCAGATCAACAGCAAGGACGAAATCGGCGACATGGCCTCGGCGGTCAATCGCTTTGTGGATAAGTTGCAACCCATCGTGCGCGAGGCGGGGGACGTGGCCCAGCGTACCGGCCAGGAAATTGGCGCGATGACGCTGCGCAACTCTGGTGCCGATGCGGCCGCCGGGATGCAGCGCGATGAAGTGGCGGAAAGCCTGCGTGCCCTGTCGCAGATGGCCGATGAGGCGCAGTCGGAAAGCCAGGCGATGCAGGCAGCCTTGCAGCAAGTGGTCGAGATTCGTCAGGCCACTGATGAAACCACCCGCACGTCGGCCAAGGTCGGCAGTTTGATTGAGGCGTTGGCCGGGCAGGTCGACACGGGGGCGAAAGTCATCGAGCGGCTGGCCCAGCAGAGCGAGCAGATCGAAGTGGTGTTGACGGTGATCCACGGCATTGCCGAGCAGACCAACCTATTGGCCTTGAACGCGGCCATCGAGGCGGCACGGGCCGGGGAGACCGGGCGTGGGTTTGCGGTGGTAGCGGATGAGGTGCGGGCGCTGGCGAGCAAGACCCAGAGCTCTACGGGCGACATCCAGGCGCATATCGTGGCGTTGCAGCAAGGGGCGCGTGAAGCGGTGGCTGCCATTGGCCAGGCCGGGCGGCAGGCCAGCGAAGGTCTGTCGGTATTGCGTGACAGTGCGCGGCTGCAGCAGTCGGTGCAGGCATCAGTCGAACAGGTTCATGCGGCCATCGGTTTGGCGACCCAGGCAGCAGCGCATCAGGCCCAAGGCGCGCAAGCGGTGCGTGGTCGGGTCGAGACCATTCATGCCCAGGCCGAAAAAGCTGCCCAGGCGGTGGTCGAGACTACGGCCAGTGGCAAGGTGCTGGATAACCTGGCGGCACAGTTGAAGGCCAGCCTGGGGCAGTTCAGGGCCTGATTCGAGATTCATGGCTGGCTCTTCGCGAGCTGGCTCGCTCCCACATAACTTATCCCTGTGGGGGCGAGTTGGCTCCCTGTAGCCCTCTCAGCGGCTCAGATACATCCGCGTCGTCAGCAAATAGACCGGCAACCCCGACACGACAATCAACAGCGCCGCATAAGGCGCTGCCGCCGCGAATTCCACATTCGAGGTATGTGCCCAAACCGCTGTCGCCAAGGTATTGAGTCCAGTCGGGCTCAGCAGCAGCGTGGCGGTCAACTCCTTCATCGCGTCCAGAAACACCAGGGCGAACGCGGCACCCAGCGCCGGGAAGATGATTGGCAGGGTCACCCGGCAAAACGCACTGAACGACGAAGCCCCCAGCGTCCGCGCCGCTTCTTCCAACTGCGGCGCGGCCTTGTTCAGCGCCGTACGCACCGGGGCCTGGGCCAGTGGCAGGAACAGCAGCGCATAGGCAATCAGCAGCAGGCCGGAAGTCTGGTACAGCGCCGGCACATAGTGCAGGGCGAAATACACCAGGCTCAGGGCAATCACCAATCCGGGAAGTGCGTGCAGCAAGTAGGGCAGGCGTTCGGCCCATATCGCCAGCCGACCCTTGTGGCGCACCACCAGCAGTCCGACCGGCACTGCCAGCACGAGGCAGAGCGCGGCGCCGCCCAGCGAAAGTGCCAGGGATGACAGCAGCGCTTCGCCGATCTCACCCGCCGGGAATGCCGCGGAAGTACCCACGGCCAGCCAATACGCCAGCATTCCCAGCGGGATGCCGCTGCCGATGATTGCCAGCGCCAGGCAATACAGTTGCCCCAGAAGCATCCAGGCGCCGAGGTGTACGTGTTCGGCCTGGCGTGCTGCGCCTTGCCCGGTGCGAACATGACGGCCCTTGCCGCGTATTCGCAGTTCCAGCCACAACAGCGCCAGGCACAGCACCAGCAAGACCGCTGACAGCATGGCGGCGTTGGCATTGCTGAATTCCAGCTCGAACTGTTGATAGATCGCGGTGGTGAACGTCTGCAGGCCGATGATCGACAGTGCGCCGAACTCAACCAGCATGTGCAGGGCAATCAGCAGGGAACCGGCCAGGAGCGAAGGCCAGAGCAAGGGCAGGGTGACGCGAAAGAACACGCCCCAGCGGTTGTGCCCCAGGGTGCGGGCGGATTCTTCAAGGGATGGGTCGAGGTTGCGCAGCGTTGCGGCCACGGGGAGAAAGATCAGCGGGTATTTGGACAGGCTCATCACCAGGATTGCCCCGCCCAGCCCCTCGAACTGCGCGCTCAGGGATACCCAAGTGAAGCTGCTCACGAACGCCGGCACTGCGAACGGCAAGCACAGAACAACGCCCCAGGCACGACGTCCCGGCAGATTGCTGCGCTCCAGCAGCCAGGCCAGTGACAGGCCGACGATGCCACAGGCCAGCGTGACGCCGGCCATCAGTGCCAACGTGTTGCGCAGCAAGCCAAATACATAAGGCCGCCACAACAAATGCAAGGCCTCCGCCCAGCCGGCCTGCCAAGCCTTTGTAGTCACGTAGAGCAGTGGCAGCAGGCTCAGCAGGACGAGCAGCAGCACTGGCAGCATCAACCCGATCGACGGGCGCTTGCGCCGGGGAACGTAAGCCCCGGCTGCGGGAGAGGCGCTGAGCGACGGCGTCATCAGTTCAGGCCGACTTCGCGTTCCAGTTCCAAGGCTTCTTCGGCATTGCCGAGGTCGGCCGGAGTCACTTTGGGCGGCTCCAGTTCATTGAACGGCTTGAGGCCGCGATCCGAGGTCATGCCCTTGTGCAGCGGATATTCGGCGGACGTCTGGGTAATCACCCGCTGGCCTTCTTCACTGGCCATGTAGGCAAGCAACTGTTGGGCTTCCTTGGGATGTTGACTGGATTTCAATGCGGCGGCGCTGGAGACGGTGACCAGGCCACCGGCATCGCCGCCGGTGAAGTAATGCAGTTTGGAATCGAGCTGTCCCTTCTCTCTCTGCAGGGCGAACCAGTAGTAATTGTTCACCAGGACGGTCGCCACTTCACCGTTCTCCACGGCTTTGAGGGCGACCATGTTGTTGCTGTAGACCTTGCCAAAGGCGCGCAGCCCGGTGAGCCATTCCTCGGCCGCTTCCTGACCGTGCAATTTGATGATCGCCACCGCTTGTTCCTGGAACGCGCCGCTGGTCGGTACGAAGCCGACCTTGCCTTGCCATTGTGGCTGGGCGAAATCCAGGACGGTTTTCGGCAGGTCCTTTTCATCGATCAGCTTGGGGTTGTAGGCGACCACGCGAACGCGAGCGGTCACGCCCATCCAGGTGCCGTTGTTGGCGACATAGTCTTTGGGAAGCACGTTGAGGGTTGCATCGTCGATCTTCGCCAGCAGGCCTTGTTCGCCTAGCTTGTTCAGCGGCGGCGATTCCTCGGTGTAGATCAAATCGGCGGGGGAGCGGTTGCCTTCTTCGACGACTTGGCTGGCGAGTTGGTTGCTGCTGCCCTTGCGCACATTGACGTGAATGCCGGTCTTGGCTTCGAAGGCCTTGGCCAATGCATCGCCGACTTCTTTGTGTTGGCCGTTGTAGAGGGTCAGTTCCACCTTGTCGGCGGCTTGGGTGAGGGGCGTTGCGAGGGTCAGGCCGAGCAGGGTGAAGGTCAGGGCGCGGCGCAGGGTGAATCGAAACATCATTCGCGGGGTTCCTCACTGTCGTGTAGCAAAAACTTGTAACAATGATAAACGATATTGTTTCTCATGTGCGTCCGAGTGTCTGACGCTTGTTGGGAGGGATTTCCGGATCCCGGAAACGCAAAAACCCGCTTTCGCGGGTTTCTGTGAGGTTCAAGGCATATAACCTTGAAGCTTGAATTGGTGCCCAGAAGAAGACTCGAACTTCCACGACCTTGCGGTCACCAGCACCTGAAGCTGGCGTGTCTACCAATTTCACCATCTGGGCAGCATCTTCAGCGTTGCCGCTGTTGATGGGGCGCACTATACGGAGCGCGTTTTGATCTGTAAACCCCTGTTTTTATTTTGATAATTGCCAAACGCAATTACAGGGGTGCAAACGCAAAAAACCCGCTTTCGCGGGTTTTTTGTGAAGCTGGCAGGTTACTGACCTGCTGCTCGAAATTGGTGCCCAGAAGAAGACTCGAACTTCCACGACCTTGCGGTCACCAGCACCTGAAGCTGGCGTGTCTACCAATTTCACCATCTGGGCAACATCGGCAACGTGTGTACGTCGTCGATGGCGCGCACTATACGGAGCGTGTTTTTAACTGTAAACCCCTGGGCGCAAAAAAAACGCTAAATTTCACGAGCGGTGCAATCAGGGGCTTCAAAGGCCTGTCGAAAGACTTTAGAAAAGGCATCTGACGCTTGAAATTTCCCGTTTCATTACGCCTATGCCAAACTAACCCGCATATAGACAAGGTGAAAACTCTCTAATGGCCGATTGGCAGTCCCTCGATCCCGAGGCCGCTCGTGAAGCGGAAAAATATGAAAACCCTATTCCTAGCCGCGAACTGATCCTGGCGCATCTCGCCGATCGGGGTTCGCCTGCTAGCCGTGAGCAGCTGGTCGAAGAATTCGGCCTGACCACCGAGGACCAGCTCGAAGCCCTGCGCCGCCGTCTGCGTGCCATGGAGCGCGATGCTCAACTCATCTACACCCGGCGCGGCACCTATGCCCCGGTCGACAAGCTCGATCTGATCCTGGGCCGTATCGCCGGTCACCGCGACGGCTTCGGTTTCCTGATTCCCGACGATGGCAGCGATGACCTGTTCATGAGCCCGGCGCAGATGCGCCTGGTGTTCGATGGCGACCGTGCGCTTGCCCGGGTTTCCGGCCTGGACCGTCGCGGACGCCGCGAAGGCGTGATCGTCGAGGTGGTGTCCCGTGCACACGAAACCATCGTGGGCCGCTATTTCGAGGAAGGTGGCATCGGTTTTGTCGTTGCCGACAACCCGAAGATCCAACAGGAAGTGCTGGTCACGCCAGGCCGCAATGCCAACGCGCAGATCGGCCAGTTCGTCGAGGTGAAAATCACCCACTGGCCAACCCCGCGCTTCCAGCCGCAAGGCGATGTGGTGGAGGTGGTCGGCAACTACATGGCGCCGGGGATGGAAATCGACGTCGCCCTGCGCACCTACGATATTCCTCACGTCTGGCCTGAAGCGGTCCTGAAAGAGGCCGCCAAGCTCAAGCCGGAAGTCGAAGAGAAAGACAAAGAGAAGCGCATCGACCTGCGTCACCTGCCATTCGTCACCATCGACGGTGAAGATGCCCGGGACTTCGACGATGCTGTCTACTGCGAAGCCCGCCCTGGCAAGTTGCGCCTGTTCTCCGGTGGCTGGAAGTTGTACGTCGCCATTGCCGACGTTTCCAGCTATGTGAAGCTCGGCTCGGCGCTGGACGCCGAAGCCCAGGTGCGCGGCAACTCGGTGTATTTCCCCGAGCGCGTGGTGCCGATGCTGCCGGAGCAACTGTCCAACGGGCTGTGCTCGCTCAACCCCCATGTCGATCGCCTGGCCATGGTTTGCGAAATGACCATCTCCAAGGCCGGCGAGATGACGGACTACTGCTTCTATGAAGCCGTAATCCACTCCCACGCCCGCCTGACCTACAACAAGGTCAGCGCGATGCTGGAAACGCCGAAGCTGGCCGAGTCGCGCAAGCTGCGTGGTGAGTACACCGATGTCGTCCCGCACCTCAAGCAACTCTATTCGCTGTACAAGGTGTTGCTGGCGGCGCGTCACGTGCGCGGCGCGATCGATTTCGAAACCCAGGAAACCCGGATCATCTTCGGCACCGAGCGCAAGATCGCCGAAATCCGGCCGACCGTGCGCAACGATGCCCACAAGCTGATCGAGGAATGCATGCTGGCGGCCAACGTCGCCACGGCCGAATTCCTGAAAAAGCATGAGATTCCCGCGCTGTATCGGGTCCACGACGGCCCGCCGCCCGAGCGCCTGGAAAAACTGCGAGCGTTTCTCGGCGAGCTTGGCTTGTCCCTGCACAAAGGCAAGGAAGGTCCGACACCAAAGGACTACCAGGCCCTGCTGGCTAGCATCAAGGACCGCCCGGATTTCCACCTGATCCAGACCGTGATGCTGCGCTCCTTGAGCCAGGCGGTGTACAGCGCCGACAACCAGGGCCACTTCGGCCTGAATTACGAAGCCTATACCCACTTCACCTCGCCGATCCGCCGCTACCCCGACCTGCTTACGCACCGGGCCATCCGCAGTGTTATCCATTCGAAGATGAACACCCCGCACGTCAAGCGTGCCGGTGCGATGACCATTCCGAAGGCACGTATCTACCCGTACGACGAAGCGGCCTTGGAGCAGCTTGGCGAACAGTGCTCGATGAGCGAGCGACGCGCCGACGAAGCGACTCGCGACGTCGTGAACTGGCTCAAGTGCGAGTACATGAAGGATCGCGTGGGTGAGTCGTTCCCGGGCGTGATCACTGCCGTGACCGGCTTCGGCCTGTTCGTCGAGCTGACCGACATCTACGTCGAAGGCTTGGTGCATGTCACCGCGCTGCCGGGCGATTACTACCACTTCGACCCTGTGCACCACCGCCTGGCGGGCGAGCGCACCGGTCGCAGCTTCCGTCTTGGCGATACCGTCGAAGTGCGGGTAATGCGCGTCGACCTCGACGAGCGCAAGATCGACTTCGAGATGGCGGAAAAAACCATCAGCGCGCCGATCGGTCGCAAAAAACGTGGCACCGAGACCGCCGCGCCTGCGGCCAAGACCGCAGCCGAGCCGGCATCGTCCAAGTCCGGGCGTCGCGGTTCGGCCAAGGAGAAGGCCGTCGAAGCCTATCGCCCGAGCGATGCCGCGGCGAAAAACGCCGAACTGCGCAAAAGCCGAGAAATGAAACAGGCCTTGCTGGCCGAAGCCAAGAGCGGCGGTAAAGCGGCGTCTGGCGGCAAAACTGGACGGTCGGCTCCGGACAAGGCGAGCAGCAAACCGAGCAAACACCGTAAAGGCCCGCCGAAAGCGGGCTCGGCCCCAGCCAAGAGTGGCGGGGCGCGTAAACCCAAGGCCAAGTCATGAGTCAACTGGAAAAAATCTACGGCGTGCATGCCGTGGAAGCGTTGCTGCGTCACCACCCCAAGCGGGTCAAGCAGATCTGGCTGGCGGAAGGGCGTAGCGATCCGCGCGTCCAGACCCTGGTTGAACTGGCCGGTGAAAACCGTGTTGCGGTCGGCCAGGCCGAGCGGCGCGAGATGGACGCCTGGGTCGAGGGCGTGCACCAGGGGGTCGTGGCCGAGGTGAGCCCGAGCCAGGTGTGGGGCGAAGCGATGCTCGACGAACTCCTGGATCGCACCGAAGGCGCGCCCCTGCTGCTGGTGCTGGACGGCGTGACCGACCCGCACAACCTTGGCGCCTGCCTGCGTTCGGCGGATGCCGCCGGCGCGCTGGCGGTGATCGTGCCTAAAGACAAGTCGGCGACCTTGACGCCGGTAGTGCGCAAAGTCGCCTGTGGCGCGGCGGAAGTGATTCCGTTGGTGGCGGTGACCAATCTTGCGCGCACCCTGGAAAAACTCCAGCAGCGCGGCCTGTGGGTTGTCGGCACGGCGGGCGAGGCCGAGGTCAGCATTTATGACCAGGACCTGACCGGCCCAACCATCCTGATCATGGGTGCCGAGGGCAAGGGTATGCGCCGCCTGACCCGCGAACACTGCGATTACCTGGTCAAGCTGCCGATGGCCGGCAGCGTGAGCAGCCTCAATGTCTCGGTCGCCACGGGTGTGTGTCTGTTCGAGGCCCAGCGTCAACGTGGTGCCAAGGCTGCCGGCAAGAAATCCTAAGGCTGGCGCGATTCAATTGTGGGAGCAAGCCCGCTCCCACATTGGTCTGTACGTAACTGAAAGTGGTGGTTGTTCAAATAATCACCAATTGCCTTGCGCCGCCCTCGGCCCTTCTCTACAATTGCGCCCCTTGCTGTGATGGCAGGCACTTATGTGTCTAGCGTCCTCAAGTCCATAAGTGTCATTCACTCCTTGTCTGACCGTTTTTGAGCGGCAGGCTACAACCCGTAAGGAGCATTCATGCGTCATTACGAAATCATCTTTTTGGTCCACCCGGATCAAAGCGAGCAAGTCGGCGGCATGGTTGAGCGTTACACCAAGCTGATCGAAGAAGACGGCGGCAAAATCCACCGTCTGGAAGATTGGGGCCGTCGTCAACTGGCCTACGCAATCAACAATGTTCACAAGGCTCACTACGTGATGCTGAACGTTGAGTGCACTGGCAAGGCCCTGGCCGAGCTGGAAGACAACTTCCGCTACAACGATGCAGTGATCCGTAACCTGGTCATCCGTCGCGAAGAAGCCGTCACCGGCCAATCCGAGATGCTCAAGGCTGAAGAAAACCGCAGTGAGCGCCGTGAGCGTCGCGACCGTCCTGAGCACTCTGACAGCGCCGATGGCGATGACAGCGATAGCGACAGCGACAACAGCGATAACGCTGACGAGTAATCCACGGACCTTTTAAGGAGCCAATCACATGGCACGTTTCTTCCGTCGTCGTAAATTCTGCCGCTTCACCGCTGAAGACGTGAAAGAGATCGATTACAAAGATCTCAACACCCTGAAAGCCTACGTATCCGAGACCGGCAAAATCGTTCCAAGCCGTATCACCGGTACCAAAGCTCGTTATCAGCGTCAGCTGGCCACCGCTATCAAGCGCGCCCGCTTCCTGGCCCTGCTGGCCTACACCGACAGCCACGGCCGCTGAGACCGGGCAGTCGACAAGTAGTAAGGGATTGAATGCATGCGCGCCTTAGCTGAGTTCATCATGCGCGGTCGTATGCAGGCCACTCTGGTAGTGGCTGGATGCGCGGCATTGCCGTTGTTGTATTGGTTGGGTGCTGCCGCCGGGAGTCTTGTACTCCTGCGGCGCGGATTGAGGGACGCCTTGGGCGTTCTTGCTCTGGGACTGCTGCCGGCTTTGCTCTGGTGGCTGTATTCCGCGGACCCGCGTGCAGTCATGGTGCTGCTCGGGTCTTCGGCGCTGGCGTTGGTATTGCGCGCCAGTGAATCCTGGAACCGCGTGCTGCTGGTCAGCAT
Organism: Pseudomonas frederiksbergensis; assembly: GCF_000802155.2. Classification (GTDB taxonomy): domain Bacteria; phylum Pseudomonadota; class Gammaproteobacteria; order Pseudomonadales; family Pseudomonadaceae; genus Aquipseudomonas; species Aquipseudomonas frederiksbergensis_A. Next base: position 35,024 of record NZ_JQGJ02000010.1, on the reverse strand, counting down.
AGCGATAGGCGTGGCGTTTTCAGTGGTGCTCGGGGTGGCTTTTGCGCCCCAGATCGAGATGCTGTCGCAGGCTTTGGTAAAAATCCTGCCCGAGGCGCTCGGTGATCTCTACCAGCAGATGTCGGTAGAGGAGCAGGCGCGTTTCGCGTCCCTGATTGCCCCCGTCCTGACCGGACTGATTGCGGCCTTGTTGCAAATCGTCAGTGTGCTGAGCCTGGTTATCGGGCGCTACTGGCAGGCGTTGTTGTACAACCCGGGTGGTTTTGGTCGCGAGTTTCGCGCCATCCGCTTCCCGCTTGGGCTGGCGATGTTGCTGTTGGCGGGCATGCTACTGGGGCCGAACTTCGGTCCGCAGATGGCAATGCTCACGCCGCTGTGCAGCGTACCGCTGGTCTTTGCCGCCCTGGCCCTGATTCACGGGCTGGTGGCGCAAAAGCGACTGGCCAGGTTCTGGCTGGTGGGGTTGTACGTCACGTTGTTGCTGTTCATGCAGCTGATCTATCCGTTGCTGGTGGTCCTGGCCATCGTCGACAGCCTGATTGATTTTCGCGGTCGTATGGCGCCGAAAGACGCCGACAGCGCGAACGGTGAAGGTTAAAAGTTAGAGGATTTTCACATGCAACTGATCCTTCTGGAAAAAATCGCCAACCTGGGCAACCTGGGCGACAAAGTAAACGTTAAGGCCGGCTACGGTCGTAACTACCTGCTGCCTTTCGGCAAAGCCACCGCTGCGACCGCTGCCAACCTGGCTGCGTTCGAAGAGCGTCGCGCTGAGCTGGAAAAAGCCGCTGCAGACCGCAAGGCATCGGCTGAAAGCCGTGCTGCCCAACTGGCCGAGCTGGAAGTGACCATCACTGCCACCGCTGGCGACGAAGGCAAGCTGTTCGGTTCGATCGGTACTCACGACATCGCTGACGCACTGACCGCCTCCGGCGTTGAAGTTGCGAAAAGCGAAGTTCGTCTGCCGAACGGCACCATCCGCAACGTAGGTGAATTCGACGTAGCCGTGCACCTGCACGCCGAAGTTGAAGCCACCGTACGCGTTGTCGTGGTAGCAGCCTAAGCAATACCTGTCGGTTGGCACCCTCGGGTGCTTGCCGGTAACATCGGGCACGATCCTGTCTACAGGTCGTGCCCTTTGTCTTTCTGCAATTCCTGATTTTCATAACCAGACGTGGCCATGAACGAAATCACCGCCCCCGAGCAATATGATCTGCAAACCGCTGCCCTGAAGGTGCCCCCGCATTCCATCGAGGCCGAACAGGCTGTACTCGGTGGCCTGATGCTGGACAACAACGCCTGGGAACGTGTGCTCGATCAAGTTTCCGACGGCGATTTCTACCGGCATGACCACCGCCTGATTTTCCGTGCGATCGCCCGTCTGGCCGATCAGAACATGCCGATCGACGTTGTCACCCTGGCCGAGCAATTGGACAAGGAAGGGCAGACGTCCCAGGTCGGCGGCCTCGGTTACCTCGGCGAACTGGCGAAAAACACGCCGTCCGTCGCCAACATCAAGGCTTATGCGCAGATCGTGCGCGAGCGGGCGACCTTGCGCCAGTTGATCGGCATCAGCACCGAGATCGCCGACAGCGCCTTCAATCCGGAAGGCCGCACCGCCGCCGAGATCCTTGACGAAGCCGAGCGGCAGATCTTCCAGATTGCCGAGGCCCGGCCAAAAACCGGCGGCCCGGTGAGCGTCAATGACCTGTTGACCAAGGCCATCGACCGCATCGACACCTTGTTCAACACCGACAACGCCATTACCGGCCTGTCCACCGGCTACACCGACCTCGACGAGAAGACCAGCGGCTTGCAGCCGTCCGACCTGATCATCGTCGCTGGCCGTCCGTCCATGGGTAAGACCACGTTTGCGATGAACCTGGTGGAAAACGCCGTGCTGCGCAGCGACAAGGCAGTGCTGGTGTACTCCCTCGAGATGCCAGGCGAATCGCTGATCATGCGTATGCTCTCGTCCCTGGGGCGTATCGACCAGACCAAGGTCCGTTCCGGCCAACTGGAAGACGACGACTGGCCGCGCCTGACCTCGGCGGTCAACCTGCTCAATGATCGAAAGTTGTTCATCGACGATACGGCGGGCATCAGCCCATCGGAAATGCGCGCCCGGACCCGACGACTGGTGCGCGAGCACGGCGATATCGCGCTGATCATGATCGACTACCTGCAATTGATGCAGATCCCCGGCTCCAGCGGTGATAACCGGACGAACGAGATTTCCGAGATCTCCCGTTCCCTCAAGGCCCTGGCCAAGGAATTCAACTGTCCGGTCGTGGCCCTGTCCCAGTTGAACCGCTCCCTGGAGCAGCGCCCCAACAAGCGTCCGGTGAACTCCGACTTGCGGGAATCCGGAGCGATCGAGCAGGACGCCGACGTGATCATGTTCGTCTACCGCGACGAGGTGTATCACCCCGAGACGGAGCACAAGGGCATTGCCGAGATCATCATCGGCAAGCAGCGGAACGGCCCGATCGGCTTCATCCGCCTGGCGTTCATCGGTAAATACACGCGCTTCGAAAACCTGGCGCCGGGTAGCTACAATTTTGATGACGACGAGTAACCCGCTCCCACGGGGGTGCCACCAATTTCCGACCATAGCCGTCGGAATTGATCAAATTTTGTGCTATATTCCGCGCCCGCGATTTTTCATCCTTTATACCGGTCATCGACATGCAAGCAGCCAAGCCGTTATTTGACTATCCCAAGTACTGGGCCGAATGTTTCGGCCCAGCGCCGTTCCTGCCCATGAGCAGGGAGGAGATGGATCAGCTCGGCTGGGATTCGTGCGACATCATCATCGTCACCGGTGATGCCTACGTCGATCACCCTTCGTTCGGCATGGCGATCATTGGCCGTCTGCTGGAAGCCCAGGGCTTTCGTGTCGGGATCATCGCCCAGCCGAACTGGCAGTCCAAAGACGACTTCATGAAGCTCGGCGAGCCCAACCTGTTCTTCGGTGTCGCGGCCGGCAACATGGACTCGATGATCAATCGCTACACCGCCGACAAGAAAATCCGCTCCGATGACGCCTACACCCCCGGTGGCCTGGCGGGCAAGCGGCCGGACCGTGCGAGCCTGGTCTATAGCCAGCGCTGCAAGGAAGCCTACAAGCACGTGCCGATCGTGCTCGGCGGTATCGAAGCTTCCCTGCGCCGCATCGCCCATTACGATTACTGGCAGGACCGGGTGCGCAACTCGATCCTGATCGACGCTTGCGCCGACATCCTGCTCTATGGCAACGCCGAGCGAGCGATTGTCGAAGTCGCGCAGCGCTTGTCCTATGGCCACAAGATCGAAGACATCACCGACGTGCGCGGCACCGCGTTCATCCGCCGTGACACGCCGCAAGGCTGGTACGAAGTCGACTCCACGCGCATCGACCGTCCGGGCAAGATCGACAAGATCATCAACCCGTACGTGAATACCCAGGACACCGCAGCCTGCGCCATCGAGCAGGAAAAGGGTCCGGTTGAAGATCCGGGCGAAGCCAAGGTCGTGCAGATCCTGGCAAGCCCGAAGATGACCCGCGACAAGACCGTGATCCGCCTGCCATCGGTAGAAAAGGTGCGCAACGACGCGGTGCTGTATGCCCACGCCAACCGCGTGTTGCACTTGGAAACCAACCCGGGCAACGCCCGTGCGCTGGTGCAGAAGCACGGTGAAGTCGACGTCTGGTTCAACCCGCCGCCCATTCCGATGACTACTGAAGAAATGGACTACGTGTTTGGCATGCCTTACGCACGTGTTCCCCATCCGGCGTACGGCAAGGAGAAGATCCCGGCCTACGAGATGATCCGTTTCTCGGTAAACATCATGCGCGGCTGCTTCGGTGGCTGCACGTTCTGCTCGATCACCGAGCACGAAGGCCGGATCATCCAGAACCGTTCCGAAGAGTCGATCATTCGCGAGATCGAAGAGATCCGCGACAAGGTCCCGGGCTTCACCGGGGTCATTTCCGACCTGGGCGGCCCGACCGCGAACATGTATCGCATTGCCTGCAAGAGCCCGGAAATCGAATCCGCGTGCCGCAAGCCGTCCTGCGTGTTCCCCGGCATCTGCCCGAACCTGAACACCGACCATTCTTCGTTGATCCAGCTGTACCGCAGTGCCCGGGCCTTGCCTGGGGTGAAGAAGATTCTGATCGCCTCCGGCCTGCGTTACGACCTGGCGGTCGAGTCGCCGGAATACGTCAAGGAACTGGTGACTCACCACGTCGGCGGTTACCTGAAGATCGCTCCGGAGCACACCGAGGAAGGCCCGCTCAACCAGATGATGAAGCCGGGCATCGGCAGCTATGACAAGTTCAAGCGGATGTTCGAGAAGTACACCAAGGAAGCCGGGAAAGAGCAGTACCTGATTCCATACTTCATCGCCGCCCACCCGGGCACCACCGACGAAGACATGATGAACCTGGCGCTGTGGCTCAAGGGCAACGGTTTCCGGGCCGATCAGGTGCAGGCGTTCTATCCGTCGCCGATGGCTACCGCCACTGCCATGTACCACTCGGGCAAGAACCCGCTGCGCAAGGTCACCTACAAGAGCGATGGGGTGACCATCGTCAAGAGCGAAGAGCAGCGCCGCCTGCACAAGGCCTTCCTGCGTTATCACGACCCGAAAGGCTGGCCGATGCTGCGCGAAGCGTTGACCCGCATGGGCCGTGCCGATCTGATCGGGCCGGGCAAGAACCAGTTGATTCCGTTGCACCAGCCTGCAACCGACAGCTACCAGAGCGCCCGTCGCAAGAACTCGACGCCGGCTGGCAGCCACAAGGTGGGCAAGGAAACCACCAAGATCCTGACCCAGCACACCGGCCTGCCGCCGCGCGCCAGCGACGGTGGCAATGCCTGGGACAAGCGCGAGCAAGCCAAGGCTGCCGCGTTCGCCCGCAATCAGAAGGCTGCCAAGGAACGCAAGGACGCGGCGAAGGGCAAGGGGCCGAAGCCTGCGCGCAAGCCTGTCGTGCCGCGCTGATTGTCCTGCCGCCTCGCAAAACGCCAGCCTTGAGTGCTGGCGTTTTGCTTTCTAGCGGCGGTGCTGGCCGTTTGTTATCGTGGCGCCCGCCCGACAGTGCTAGAGGTTATGGGGAGCCCTCGCCACAAGGGTTCAGTGCGGATAAAGATTCACCCTCCGATTCTCAAGGACGATTCATATGAGCACTCCATTACCCGGCATCGGCATGGACTACAGCCCCTCCCAGTTCATGGCCCGCCAACGCATCGGAAGCCAGATCAACCTGCCGCGCCTGTTCGCTGCCATCGACGCCGATCCCAGTATCGTCGGCGCCGGTGTGGTGTACATCGATGCTGAATTCAATGTAGTGACCCTGCGTGAGTTCAAGCCGATCTGCAGCATCAAGCCCAAGCGGATCATTTTGCGCGAGGCGCAGAAATATATTGCGCCGGCTCAGTTTGCTCAGCAGGTTCAGGACAATCCACGGGAATCGCGATTGGTCGGCGAAGCGATCAATACTTCCTTGTCGTGTGCAGGGGCCGTTATCGGTTGGGTCGTGGTACTCAGCGGCTCTGTAGCTATCCCATTTTCAGCAGGGGCAAGCACCGCGATCGCCGTGTTGGGTTATACCGCCGCCGCAGCCAGCACAGCGCAATGTTTTGCGAGCGGTTATCGCATGCGTAATGAAATCAGTAACCCAGCCCGAAACGATCAGCTCGACAGTGAGGAGTGGTATCAGAACACCATGATTGTGCTGGATGCCGCGGCGTTGGTTGGGGTCGGGGCATCGTCGCTGACGACTCTCAAACTGGTCAGATTGAATAAAGCTGCCACGGGCAAAAGTGTGAGGGAGGTGCTCCGGGGCCTGAATCGACAGGAGCGAGCCAAACTGACCAAAGAGTTGCTGACTATCAATGACCCTCGCCTGACCTCCAAACTGCTCAAACTCAAGCAACTGTCTGGCGAGTTACCCAAGCGCTTTACGCCCACTCAAATCAAGCATGCCACCGTCACACAGATTCGGGATGCCCTGGGTGCCGCCATCGGCTTCACGGGAAGCGCGATTTCCGGGAACGTCCGGACCATTGCAGTGGGGTTGTACGAGGAGATCGAAGAATGAATGGACAGCCCGGTGTGCGCGTTTTTCTCATCCAATATTTTCCGGTCTTCATGGGCGCGATATTCGCGTCGGTCTTCGCTCTGGTTTTTGCTGTTCCCCTTTTTTTGACAGCTATTTTCAAGCCCTTTCGTTGGCGGATAACGCCAAGTGGTCTTTTTTTGGAGGCGTCGCGCTTACGCTTGTCATCGTGCATTGCAACTTCATGATTGCCCGTGGGCGCCCCGTTTGGGTGTGGCCGATGGTTGCGGTGTTGGGGCTGTGTTTTTTTTGCGTCCTGCCCACGATCGCTTATCGGCCTGATAGGTTGATTTACAGTTTGAGTTTGCTGTTCCCGTTGCTGGGGTTGCTATTGCTCAACAGCAAACGCCACCGCGAGATGCGCAGCAAGCTCGTCGAAATCCGCCACCAGCGCGAGCGTATCCTCCAGTCCGCAAAGACGTCGCGACCGCGCCGCTGAGTCGATGTAGTCAGGCTAGAAATCTGAGCTGGCGTAGATGCTTCAGGGCACGGCACAATAAAAAATCAACTCTCCAATTCTTCAAGGACGATTCATATGAGCAGCGCCGCAACAGGCATCGGGATGGACCTGAGCTTTTCCCAGTTCATGGCCCGCAAACGCATCGAAAGCCAAGTCAACCTGCCGCGGCTGTTCGCTGCCATCGATGCCGATCCCAACATCGCCGGTGCGGGCGTGGTGTACATCGATTCCGAGTACAACGTGGTGACGCTGCGCGAATTCAAGCCGATTTGCAGCATCGCACCCAAGCGAGTCATCTTGCGCGAGGCGAAGAAATACATCGCCCCACAGCAATTCATTGACCAGGTAAAAAGCAGTCCGCGTGAGTCAAAGCTCGGGACTGAGTCGATGAATGCCGGTTTTTCCTGTGTCGCCGCGGTCATCGGTTGGGTGGTGGTATTCAGTGGGAGCGTCGCTGTGCCCTTTACGGCAGGCGCCAGTGCCTTTGTCGTTGCCTTGGGCGCCGCTGCCGCGACGGCCAGTACCGCGCAGTGCGTTATTGGTGGGATGCGGGTGGCGAATGAGCTGACCAATCCTACTGGCAACGATGAAATGAACGACGCCGATTGGTACAACATCGTGAGCCCCATTCTTGACGGTGTTTCCCTTGTGGGCGTCGGTGGCTCGGCTCTCACGACTGTTCGGCTGCTGAAGGCCAGTAAGGCAGCGGGCACCGGGAAGAGCTGGTATCAGTTGCTCAAGGGCCTGAGTCGTCAGGAGCGCAGCAAACTGACCAAGGAATTGTTGACCCTGAAAGATCCGAGTCTTACCGCGAAGCTGCTTAAACTGCAGCAACGAGCGGGTGCCTTGCCCAAGCGTTATTCTTCCGCTGAAATCAGGCACGCTACGCTGACTCAGATAAAGGATTCTCTCGGAGGCGCTTTGGGGATCATCGGCAGTTATACCGGCGATGGCGCCGTGAAGACTGTCGCCGTCGGACTGTATGAGGAGTTCACCGAATGATCGGCGGCGGATCAATGAAGCAGTTCCTCGCCCGTTATTTTCCGGTGTTCATGGGCACGATCTTCCTGGGTTGTTTTTCCGGGTCTGCGCTGCTCGTTTTGTCCGCAGGCACTTATTGGCGTGCCTTGGAGCCTTCCGTCAGGAGCAACTATGTTGGGCTCGGCACGTTGGCTCTGGTGAGTGTCCTGGTTCTGGGAAATCTCATGATCGCACGCGGACGCGCCTGGGCGGTCTGGTGGGTGACGAGTTATTTCCTTGGCTGTCTGGCGGCGGTGTTGCCGACGTTTGCTTATGGACCGCATCAAGGTGTGTACGTGTTTGCGGTGCTGTTGCCGTTACTGGGACTACTACTGCTCAACAGCAAACGCCACCGGGAAATGCGCAGCAAGCTCATCGAAATCCGCCACCAACGCGAGCGCATCATCCAATCCGCCAAGGCCCCGCGCCCGCGCCATTGAGTCAATTCGCACGGCCAGCGCCGCATTTATGTGCACTGCGTTGCAGATGAATTCGGGCATCGCGCGGTTTTAGTGCTCTACTGCCCTGAGTAGATGTTGAAAGTGTCCGGCCTGCCTGCATGGCATAAGTCTTGCGCCGCTTTCGATAACGCCCAGGCTCCGCAGGAGGCACGCCGTGTCGATTCATGTCGCTTTGCACCATGTCACACACTATCGCTACGAGCGCGCTGTCGAACTCGGTCCGCAGATCGTTCGCCTGCGCCCGGCGCCCCACAGCCGCACGCGCATTCTGTCGTACGCGCTGAAGGTTTCGCCGGAGCAGCACTTCATCAACTGGCAACAGGACCCCCAGGGCAATTACCTGGCGCGGTTGGTGTTCCCGGAGAAGACCGATGAGCTGCGGGTTGAGGTCGACTTGGTCGCAGAAATGGCGGTATTCAACCCGTTCGATTTTTTCCTCGAGCCTTACGCCGAGAAGATCCCGTTCACCTACGCGGCTGACGAAAAACACGAGCTGATGCCCTACCTGGAAAAGCTCCCGCTGACGCCGAAGTTCAAGGCTTATCTGGACGGCATCGACCGCACACCGTTGCCGGCGGTGGATTTTCTGGTGGCGCTCAACCAGCGCTTGAGCGAAGACATCAACTACCTGATCCGCATGGAGCCCGGCGTGCAAACGCCAGAGCACACGTTGGAGCACGCGTCCGGTTCCTGCCGCGACTCGGCCTGGCTGCTGGTGCAACTGTTGCGTCACTTGGGCCTGGCGGCGCGTTTTGTCTCGGGTTACTTGATCCAATTGACCGCTGACGTGAAAAGCCTCGACGGCCCGTCCGGTACGGAAGTGGATTTCACCGACCTGCATGCCTGGTGCGAAGTCTACTTGCCCGGCGCCGGCTGGATCGGCCTGGATGCGACGTCCGGATTGTTCGCTGGTGAAGGGCATATCCCCTTGGCGTGTAGTCCGGATCCGTCCTCGGCGGCGCCGATCAGTGGCCTGGTGGAGCCGTGCGAGTGTGAGTTCAGCCACGAAATGTCCATCGAGCGAATCTGGGAAGCGCCACGGGTCACCAAGCCTTACACCGAAGAACAATGGTTGGCGATCCAGGAATTGGGCCGGCAGATCGATGCTGACCTGTTGGAAGGTGACGTGCGCCTGACCATGGGCGGTGAACCGACTTTCGTTTCCATTGATGACCCGGACGGCGCCGAGTGGAACACCGCGGCGCTTGGGCCGGACAAGCGTCGCCTTTCCGCCGAGCTGTTCCAGCGCATGCGCGAGCATTATGCGCCGCAAGGGCTGGTGCATTTCGGCCAGGGCAAGTGGTACCCCGGCGAGCAATTGCCGCGTTGGTCGCTCAACTGCTATTGGCGGCGAGACGGGGTGCCGATCTGGCAGGACAGCGCCTTGATTGCCGACGAGCAGAAAGACTACGACGCCGATGGCGAGTTGGCGGGCCGTTTCCTGGCGAGTGTCGCCGAACGCTTGAAAATTCCCACGCGGTTTGTGTTTCCCGCCTACGAAGACAATTTCCATTACCTGTGGCGCGAAGGCACGTTGCCTTCGAATGTGACGGCCGAAGATGCTCGGCTGGAAGAACCGTTGGAGCGGGCGCGGTTGCGCAAGGTTTTCAGCCAGGGCCTGGGCAAGGTAATCGGCCAGGTCCTGCCGCTGGCCCGGACCGCCAAGGGCGACCAATGGCAAAGCGGGCGCTGGTACTTGCGCGACGATCACTGCCGGCTGGTGCCGGGGGATTCGCCCTTGGGCTATCGCTTGCCTTTGGCGTCCCAGCCGTGGGTGACGGCGGCCGAATATCCGTTCATCCATCCCACCGACCCGAACCAGGACTTGCCCGAGTTGCCCGGTACCGAGCAATTGAACCATCACGGCGAGTCGGCGCCGGAGCAGGAACGCGTGCCGAAGATCGACGAATCGGCCGATTGGCTGACCCGCACCGCCTTCTGCGCCGAGGCCAGGGAAGGGCGGCTGTATCTGTTCATGCCGCCATTGGAGCGGGTCGAGGATTACTTGGAACTGGTCAGCGCCATCGAAGCGACGGCGCAGGAACTGAGCTGCCCTGTGTTGTTGGAGGGCTACGAGCCGCCGAGCGACCCGCGCCTGAGCAATTTTCGTATCACGCCTGACCCGGGTGTGATCGAGGTCAACGTACAGCCTTCGGCGAGCTGGGAGGAGTTGGTCGAGCGCACTGAATTTCTCTACGAGCAAGCGCGATTGAACCGGCTGACCACCGAGAAATTCCTGATCGACGGTCGGCACACCGGAACCGGTGGCGGTAACCATTTCGTACTTGGCGGCGCGACACCGGCTGACTCACCGTTCCTGCGGCGTCCGGACTTGCTGCGTAGCCTGATCAGCTACTGGCATAACCACCCGTCGTTGTCGTACCTGTTTTCCGGATTGTTCATCGGCCCGACCTCCCAGGCGCCGCGGGTGGACGAGGCGCGCAACGACGCGTTGTATGAACTGGAAATCGCCTTCGCGCAGATGCCACAGCCTGGCGAGGAGTGCCCGCCGTGGTTGGTGGATCGACTGCTGCGCAACCTGTTGATCGACGTCACCGGCAATACCCATCGCGCCGAGTTCTGCATCGACAAGCTCTACTCGCCGGACGGCGCCACCGGCCGTCTCGGCTTGCTGGAGCTGCGCGCTTTCGAAATGCCACCCCATGCCCGCATGAGCCTGACCCAGCAATTGCTATTGCGGGCGCTGGTGGCGCGCTTCTGGCGCGAGCCCTATGCGCCGGCCAAGCTGGCACGCTGGGGCACCGAGCTGCATGATCGTTTCCTGTTGCCGCACTTCATCGAGCAGGATTTTGCCGAGGTCATCGAAGAGCTCAATGGCGCCGGTTATCCATTGCGTGCCGAGTGGTTCGCCGCGCACCTGGAGTTCCGCTTTCCCAAGGTGGGCGATTACGCTGTCAACGGTATCGAGCTACAGCTGCGCCAGGCGCTGGAGCCTTGGCATGTGCTGGGGGAAGAGGGCTCGGCGGGCGGCACGGTGCGTTATGTGGACTCGTCCCTGGAGCGCTTGCAGATCAAGCTTACGGGGCTGGCGCCGCAACGTTATCTGCTGACCTGCAATGGCGTACCGGTGCCGTTGCAGCCTACCGGCCGGGTAGGCGAATTCGTCGCCGGGGTACGTTTCCGCGCCTGGCAACCGTTCAACTGCTTGCAGCCGACCATCCCGGTCCATGCGCCGCTGGTCTTCGATGTGCTCGATACCTGGATGCAGCGCTCCCTGGGCGGCTGCCAATACCACGTGGCGCATCCGGGCGGGCGCAACTATGACAGCCTGCCGGTGAATGCCAACGAAGCGGAGAGCCGCCGGATGGCGCGTTTTTTCCGTATTGGGCACACGCCTGGAAAACTGCCGATACCGAGTCTGGCAAGGGATGAAGAGTTTCCGTTCACGCTCGATCTGCGCCGCTTCCACGGGACATCAAAAAGCTAGCTGGACGCTGTGGCGAGGGGATAGAACCCCGCGCCACGATCGCAGTGTGCAAACCCAGGCTTGATCCAAAACAAACACACCTATCCGGGCGTCATGCGCTTGCGCTAGTCTCACCTTTCACTGCCGTCCTGCCGAGCTTTCCATGCCTGACCTGCTTGACCGTTACCCGCTGACGACGGGTACTTATCACGAACTGCTGGACGACAGCGGCGCCGTGCGCGCGCACTGGCAGAGGCTGTTCGACCAATTGCAGCGCAGCACACCGGCCCAGTTGGTCCAGCGCCAGGCACTGTTGGCACGGCAGATCCAGGAAAACGGCGTTACGTATAACGTCTATGCCGACCCGAAGGGCGCCGACCGGCCTTGGGAGCTGGATCTGCTGCCCCACGTCATCGATGCCCAGGAATGGAAGCTGCTTTCGGCCGGCATTGCCCAGCGCGCGCGTCTGCTCAATGCGGTATTGGCCGACCTGTACGGGCCGCAGCGGCTGATCAGCGAAGGGTTGCTGCCGGCGGAGCTGGTCTTTGGCCACAACAATTTTCTCTGGCCCTGCCAGGGCATCACGCCGCCGGATGGCAACTTCCTGCATCTGTATGCCGTGGATCTGGCGCGTACGCCCGATGGTCGCTGGTGGGTCACCGCGGATCGGACCCAGGCGCCTTCCGGGGCCGGTTATGCGTTGGAAAATCGTACGATCGTGTCCCGGGCGTTCCCGGATCTTTATCGCGACCTGAAGGTGCAGCACCTGTCGGGTTTCTTCCGGACCTTGCAAGAGACGCTGGCACGACAGGCGCCCAGCGACGGCGAGCCGCCGCTGGTGGTGTTGCTGACACCCGGGCGGTTCAACGAAAGTTATTTCGAGCATCTATACCTGGCGCGCCAACTCGGTTATCCGCTGGTGGAAGGCGGCGACCTGACCGTGAGGGACGCCACGGTGTACCTCAAGACCCTCAGCGGCCTGCGCCGGGTCCACGCGATCATGCGACGGCTCGACGATGATTTCTGCGACCCGCTGGAGCTGCGCACCGATTCGGCCCTGGGCGTGCCAGGGTTGTTGGAAGCGGTGCGCCAGGGCCGCGTGCTGGTGGCCAATGCCCTGGGCAGCGGCGTGCTGGAATCGCCGGGCCTCCTGGGATTCTTGCCGAAGATCAACCAGTATCTGTTCGGCGAAGAGCTGATGCTGCCTTCCATCGCCACCTGGTGGTGCGGTGAGCCGCCAGTGCTCGCCCAAGCCCTGGAAAAATTACCCCAGCTGTTGATCAAGCCGGCATTTCCTTCCCAGAGTTTCACGCCCGTGTTCGGCCGCGACCTGGACGAGAAACAGCGCGCCCAACTGGCGGCACGCATGCAGGCGCGGCCTTATGCCTACGTCGCCCAGGAGCTGGCGCAACTGTCCCAGGCGCCGGTATGGCAGGCCGAGGACGGCCAGATCCAGCCCCGGGCCATCGGCATGCGCGTATATGCCGTGTCCGGGAAAAACGATTACCGGGTGCTGCCCGGTGGCCTGACCCGGGTGGCCGCAGAGGCCGACGCCGAGGTGGTGTCGATGCAGCGCGGCGGTGCCAGCAAGGACACTTGGGTGCTCGGCGAGCAAGCACCCGCTGGCGAGCAATGGAAGGCCCAGCGCACCGTCGGCGTTCACGACCTGGTGCGGCGTGATCCGTACCTGCCTTCCCGAGTGGTGGAAAACCTTTTCTGGTTTGGTCGCTATTGCGAGCGCTGCGACGACAGCGCTCGTCTCCTGCGGATCATGCTGGCGCGTTATGTCGATGGTGATGACCCGCAAGCGCTGCAATCGGCGGTTTCCCTGGGCGAAAGCCTGATGCTGTTGCCCGAAGAGGGCGAGCTGCCCGAACGCCTGATGGCGGCGATGCTCGGGGATGACTGGTCTTTCAGCCTGCGCTCCAACCTGCAGCGCTTGCAGTGGGCGGCCTCGCAGGTTCGCGGCAAGCTGTCCAGGGAGAACTGGCAGGCGCTTGTGGAGTTGCAGCGCGAAGCCGTTGAGCTGGAAACCAGTGAGCCGGATTTCGGTGAGTTGCTGGATTTCCTCAACCGCCTGGTGATGTCCCTGGCGGCGTTGTCCGGGTTCGCCTTGGACGACATGACCCGCGACGAGGGCTGGCGCTTCCTGATGATCGGGCGGCGCCTGGAGCGCCTGCAGTTTCTCAGCAGCAGCCTGGCGGCGTTCCTGCGGGGCGAGGCGGTGTTCGATCAGGCCGGGTTGGAGTGGTTGTTGGAACTGGGCAACAGCAGCATCACCTACCGCTCGCGTTACCTGGCGGTGGCGCAGTTGATCCCGGTGCTCGACCTTTTGTTGCTGGACGAACAGAACCCCCACGCGGTGCTCTTCCAATTGAAGCTGGTGGCACGCACCCTCAAGCGCCTGAACGATGATTTTGCTGCACCGAGGGAAACCGCCCTGCCGGCGTTGGTGACGCGCCTGTCACGCTTCGACCTGCGCTGCCTGGAGAATCCGTTGTTTGGTGAGGCCAGCCTGCGGGCGGCGCTCGATGGCTTGGCTGATCTGCTGCAGGAAGTGGCCGACGTCAGCGCCCAGGTCTCCGATCGCCTGGCCTTGCGTCATTTCGCCCACGTTGACGATGTCAGCCAACGCACGGTATCCGTCTGATGAGCGCCCGTTACCAGATTCTCCACGACACCCACTATCACTACGACAGCCCGGTATCCCTTGCGCAGCAACTGGCTCATCTGTGGCCGAGACATTGCGAATGGCAGCGCTGTACTGAACAACAGTTATCCATCAGCCCGGAGCCGACCACCCGTCGGGATGAGCAGGACGTATTCGGCAATCCGCTGACCCGCCTGGCCTTCGAGCGGCCTCACGATGAGCTGCTGGTCAACGCCCGTCTGAGCGTCGAAGTGCTGGCGCGCCCAGTGTTGGATTTCAATCTGTCGCCGGCCTGGGAGTCCACCGCAAATGCCCTGACCTACAGCGGCCGGCCGTTGACGGCGCAGTTGCTGGACGCGTGCCGCTACCGTTTCGAATCACCCTACGTGCACCTCAAGCGCAGCTTCGTCGAGTTCTCCGAAAGCTGTTTTCCGGCGGGCCGACCATTGATGATCGGGGTCCAGGCGCTGATGGAAAAGATCTTCGAGGAGTTCACCTTCGACGCCGAGGCGACCCAGGTCGCGACACCGCTGGTGGAAGTGCTGGAGCGGCGCCGAGGTGTCTGCCAGGACTTTGCCCACCTGATGTTGGCGTGTGTGCGTTCCCGCGGATTGGCGGCGCGTTACGTCAGCGGTTATCTGCTGACCCAGCCACCCCCCGGCCAGGCCCGTCTGATCGGAGCAGATGCCTCCCATGCCTGGGTCTCGGTGTTCTGTCCGGTACTGGGTTGGGTGGACTTCGACCCGACCAACAACGTGCAGCCGGCCCTGGAGCACATCACCCTGGCCTGGGGGCGGGATTTTTCCGATGTGTCGCCGCTGCGCGGGGTGATCCTGGGCGGCGGCACCCATGATCCGGACGTGCGGGTGACGGTGATGCCGTTGGAGTCGTAAGGCGATCTACCAGGGGTATGTATTTGAACAGGCGAGGAAGTGTCATGTTCCCGGTTTCGATCAAAGGTGTGCTGCAATCCCCCGAAGGCCGGGTAGTACTGATGCTCAACGAGCGGGATGAGTGGGAATTGCCCGGTGGGCGGATCGAGTTGGGCGAAACGGCGTCGCAATGCCTGGCGCGGGAAATCGTCGAGGAGCTGGCCGTCGAGGTCAGTGTCGGCGAGCCGCTGGATTCGTACTTGTTCGAGGTGATTCCCGGCAAGCACGTTTTCATTTCCACCTACCGGTGCCAATTGCTGGGCGGTTTTGTACCGGCGGTCAGTCACGAGCACAAGGAGATCGGGTTGTTCGAGCCGGGACAATTGCCGGCCAACCTGCCAGAGGGGTATCGCCTCTCAATTGCCAAGGCGCTCGGCGCGTAAGGACCGGTAGCGAGGCCACCAGCCCAACGAAGGGCCGGATCTGATCATCGGACCCTGGGGTTATCAGGCGTCGGTGGGTTGATCTTTCGACGCATCCACATCCTGTTCTGCCGCCACGTCGCCTTCGGTATCCGGGTTCAGTGCCGCTTCGTCTGCGGAGGCTTTCTTGCGCTGGAGCTTTTCCTCTTTCTTCTGCTCCTTGGCCAAGTCTCTCTGACGTTTGGCGAAGGAATAATTGGGTTTGGCCATGGGCGATCCTCTGGGGTCGAAGGTGAGGTTGAGCGGCGCATATTCTGCCCTGTATCGGGGCCGAGCCGTTAGCTGGGTTTTTGTTCGGCCCACTTTGGCTGCACTGACGGTTGCCACTCGTCCAGTGCATCGAGCAGGTTGTGCGCTGATTCGCTCACTTGCAGCATGTCACGATGGGGCGCGCGGACGAAGCCTTCACCGACGATATGATCCAGAAAACCGATGAGCTTGCTGTAGAAACCGTTCACCTCCAGCAGCCCCAGCGGCTTGCCGTGGTAGCCGAGCTGGCCCCAGGTCCAGACCTCGAACAACTCTTCCAGGGTGCCGAGGCCGCCGGGCAGGGCGATGAAGGCGTCGCTGAGTTCAGCCATGCGGGCTTTGCGTGCATGCATGCCGTCGACCACTTCCAGGCGGGTCAGGCCGCTGTGGCCGATTTCCTTGTCCTTGAGGCTTTGCGGGATGATGCCGATGACTTCGCCGCCGGCCGCCAGGGCCGCATCGGCGACGATACCCATCAGGCCGACTGCGCCTCCGCCGTAGACCAGGGTCAGTTTTCGTTCTGCCAACGCTTGCCCCAAGGCCTGGGCTGCCCCGCGATAGGCTGGGTGGCTGCCGGTGCTGGCGCCGCAAAATACACAAACAGACGCTATGGACATGCTTCACTCCGTGGTTCGGTAACCGGACCAGAGTAAAGCCTGCCCTTTATTGCGCAAGAAGATTAAACCTCTCGCCGGGGTTTTTCGTAGGTGCCGCTGGCACCACAGGCGTAGGCGGCGAGCAAGCTGCACAACAGGCTGTTGAAGTTCATGAGGGTCGCTCCAGAGAGTTGATGGGGCTGATCATAGGGGGCCGTCATACTTCTGGCTGGTTGATTCTGTCCATCAGGCTGATAGTCTCAAGTTGTATACAATCTTTGACTCAGGTCATAGGAACTTGCCGGAAAATCAGGCAGTCTTTCCCTTTGACGGATTTTTGTTAACCATGCCTTGGAGATTCATGATGTTCGCCAAACTTGTAGCAGTATCCCTGTTGACACTGGCCAGCAGCCAGCTGATGGCAGCGGAGTGCAAGACCACCATCGATTCGACCGACCAGATGTCCTTCAGCACCAAGGCCATCGAAATCGACAAGAGCTGCAAGACGTTCACCGTTGAGCTGACTCACTCCGGCAGCTTGCCGAAGAACGTCATGGGCCATAACTGGGTGCTGAGCAAAGAAGCCGACATGCAGCCGATTGCCACCGATGGCCTGAGCGCCGGTATCGATAAGAACTACCTCAAGGACGGTGACGCTCGCATCATCGCGCATACCAAGCTGATCGGCGCCAAGGAGAAAGACTCGGTGACCTTTGATGTGTCGAAACTGGCTGAGGGCGAGAAGTACGGCTTCTTCTGCTCGTTCCCAGGCCACATCTCGATGATGAAAGGCACGGTTACCCTGAAGTAATCGCCGAGGCATAAAAAAAGCGCCCTCATTAGGGCGCTTTTTCATGCCTGGCAAATACCCCTTTTGGGAGCGTCCACCTAATGGCGATCAAGGAGCGTACGGCATCACTCGCTTGTGTTCGGTCTTGCGATAGGTATCGCAAATGATCCTGGCCGCTTCTTCGCGGATCGGTTGGCCGTGCAGGAATGCGTCGATCTCGGCGTACGTGACACCATGGGCCGCTTCGTCCGGCTTGCCGGGCGACAGGTCTTCCAGGTCGGCGGTGGGGACTTTTTCCACCAGGGATTCCGGCGCACCAAAGTCACGGGCAATGGCCCGGACCTGGTTTTTCACCAGCCCGCTCAGGGGGGCCAGGTCGCAGGCGCCGTCACCGAACTTGGTGAAGAAACCCATGACCGCTTCGGCCGCATGATCGGTGCCGATCACCAAGCCCTGTTCGGCGCCGGCGATGGTGTATTGCGCCACCATGCGCATGCGCGCCTTGGTATTGCCCAGTACGAAATCCCGCGAGCCTGGCCCCTTGCCCTCGAACGCGAGGACTTCCTTGGCCAGGGCCTTGACCGCCGGACCGATATTGACCGTGTGGCGCTCATCCGGCTCGATGAAGTCAACGCAAGCCTGGGCTTCGTGCTCGTCGAACTGGGTTTCGTACGGCAAGCGCACGGCAACGAACTTGTATGCCGCGTTGCCGGTTTTTTCCCGTAGCTCGCGTACGGCACGCTGGGCCAACAGGCCGGCGGTCAACGAATCGACCCCGCCGCTGATACCCAACACCAGGCTCTTGAGCCCGGAGTTGACGAGGCAGTCCTGAATGAAGCTCACCCGGCGGGCGATTTCGGCCTTGAGAGCGGCGTCATCGGCGAACGGCGGCTGGACGTTGAGCTGTTCAGCTATCTCACGCTGTGCGGCTTGCATGAATTCACTCCTTGCTTGATGTGCCAGAAAGGGTGGCAGGTACTTGGAAAACATGTCGCATATAGGCGACGAAATTCGGGTCCTTGCAGTGGGTCTTGCCGGGCTCGTCTGAAATCTTGGCCACGGGTTGCCCGTCACAGCTGATCATTTTAAGCACGATGCTCATGGGCTCCACGCCTGGAATGTCACAGGTCAGGTTGGTCCCGATACCGAAGCTCACATTAATGCGACCACGCAGGGCCCGGAAAATCTCCAGGCATTTTGGCAACGTCAGGCTGTCGGAAAACACCAGGGTCTTGCTCATCGGGTCGATGCCCAGCTTGTGATAGTGGGCGATGGCTTTCTCCGCCCAGATCACCGGGTCGCCCGAGTCATGGCGCAAGCCGTCGAACAGCTTGGCGAAGAACAGATCGAAGTCTTTGAGGAAAGCGTCCATGGTGATGCAGTCGGTCAGCGCGATGCCCAGCAGGCCTCGGTATTCGCGAACCCAGCAGTCGAGCGCGGCGATCTGGCTGTCGATCAGCCGTGGGCCCAGTTGCTGGTGAGCCATGATCCACTCGTGGGCCATGGTGCCCAAGGGTTTCATGTCCAACTCCCGGGACAAATGCACATTGCTGGTGCCGACGAAGCGTCCGGGGAAGTCGTGCTTGAGCACGTTGACCACTTCCTCCTGGACGCGGTAGGAAAACCGACGACGGGTGCCGAAATCGGCCACTTGCAGCTCGGACAGTTCGTCGGCGCTGGCATTGGCGCTCAGCCAGTCGAACTTGCGATAAAGCTGTTCGCGCGCCTGCTCCAGCACGATTTCACGGTAGCGATAGCGGTTGCGCACCTCGCTCACGATGGACAGCAGCGGCACTTCGAACAGGATCACATGCAACCACGGCCCGCGCAGGCGGATGAACAGCTCGCCATCGTCGATGCCGGTGTGCACGTAGCGCAGGTTGAAACGAAAAAGGCCCAGGAAGCGCAGGAAGTCCGGCTTCAGAAAGCTGATGCGTTCGAGGAAACCCAACTGGTCGGCGCTCAGGCTCAGCTCGGCCAGGCGTTCGATCTGGAAGCGGATCTCCGCCAGATACGGACGCAGGTCTTCGCTGTTCCGGCAGCGAAACTCCCACTCCACCTCGACGTTGGGGTAGTTATGCAGCACCGCCTGCATCATCGTCAGCTTGTAGAAGTCGGTGTCGAGCAGGTTCTGCACGATGCGATCGGCAAATACACTCTCGCTCATAACGTGAATCTCCAGACAGGTGGCTGCGGCGGGCAGCGGCGTACGGCGGTTCGTAGTGAAAGGGCTAGTGGCGCATAACCGCGATGGTTATTGCCAGTGTTTTTTGGTTGCGGCGCTCTCTGTTGTGAGGAGCGTTATTTGTGGCGAGGGGATAAATCCCCTCGCCACAGCTTTATTGCTGCGGTGTCTGCTGGCTATCGATCTGCTCCAGCATCCATTCCACGAATAGCCGCACCTTGGGCACCTCTGCCGAGTGTTCCGGGTAAGCCAGGTAATAGGCGTTGGTGCTGGGCATCGCATGCTGCCAGGGGATGACCAGCTTACCGTCGGCCAGTTCCTCTTCCACCAGGAACCTGGGCAGCAGGGCTACGCCGCAACCGACCTGGGCCGCACGGATACACATGTAGAAGGTTTCGAAGCGTGGCCCGTGGTAGCTGTGTTCGGTGTGATAACCCTGATGATCGAGCCAGTCGTGCCATGCCTGGGGACGCGAGGCATTCTGCAGCAGCACCAGCCCGGTCAGTTGCGTGGGATCGCTGAACGGTTCGTCCGGCAGGCTGCCCGGCGCACAGACCGGCACCAATTCCTCGCCGAACAACTTCAAGGACTCGGTCCCCGGCCTGGATCCCTGGCCAAAATAGAACGCCAGGTCACTGCGACCTTGCTGGAGGTCATCGGCCTCTTGCTCGCTGCAGAGATCCAGGTGAATGGTGGGGTGGCGAAGACGCCAACCCTTGAGCCGTGGAACCAGCCAGCGCGCGCCAAACGTCGGGGGCGTGGAAACGCGCAGTACTTCGGTATCACCACCGTAGGAGCGCAGGTAATGAGTCGACATCTCAACTTGGGTGAGGATTTTTCGCACTTCTCCAAGGTATAAGTCGCCGGCGGGCGTCAGTTGCAAGCGTCGACGCACGCGGCGGAACAGCAGATGCTGCAGCAACTCTTCCAACTGCGCGACCTGTTTGCTGACGGCGCTCTGGGTCAGGTTCAGTTCTTCAGCTGCACGGGTGAAGCTCAGGTGACGAGTCACCGCTTCGAAGCACTGCAGCGCGGTGATCGACGGCAAATAGCGTTTATTGAGCATGATGGAGCCTTATTTTTTGTCGCTCTGCTTTTGTGCTTAACAGTCTGCTTCAGTGGCAGCATGAATAAACGGAATGATATCTCGCTTAAAGGTCGTTTGTTGGCAAGTCTCGGGCCAGCTACAACTACAGGTCTGATCAGCCGCGTTCGCCTGGCTGCCAATCCTTTGTCTTTGCTTGAGGAATTTACCCATGGTTGCTGCATTGCTTGATCGTCTGGGCGTGAACCCGGCCTTGTACCGGAACGGCACACAGCCTGTGCATTCGCCCATTGATGGCAGTCGCATCGGCGCGGTGAACTGGGAAGGCGCCGCCGAGGTCGAGCAGCAGGTCAGCCGGGCCGAGCATGCGTTCGACCTCTGGCGCAAGGTGCCGGCGCCTCGGCGTGGTGAGTTGGTGCGCCAGTTCGGCGATCTGTTGCGTGAATACAAGGCCGACCTCGGCGAACTGGTGTCGTGGGAAGCGGGCAAGATCACCCAGGAAGGCCTCGGGGAAGTGCAGGAGATGATCGACATCTGCGATTTCGCCGTCGGCCTGTCCCGCCAGTTGTACGGCTTGACCATCGCCTCCGAGCGTCCGGGCCATCACATGCGTGAGACCTGGCACCCGCTGGGCGTGGTCGGTGTCATCAGCGCTTTCAACTTCCCCGTGGCGGTCTGGGCCTGGAACACCACGCTGGCCTTGGTCTGCGGCAACTCGGTGATCTGGAAACCTTCGGAAAAGACGCCGCTGACCGCCCTGGCGTGCCAGGCACTGTTCGAGCGTGTGCTGAGCAACTTCAGCGATGCGCCGCCGTACCTGAGCCAAGTGATCATCGGTGGTCGCGATGCCGGCGAAGCCCTTGTGGATGACCCTCGCGTGGCGTTGATCAGCGCCACGGGCAGCACCCGCATGGGGCGCGAGGTGGCGCCGAAAGTTGCGGCGCGGTTTGCCCGCAGCATTCTCGAGCTGGGCGGCAACAACGCCATGATCCTGGCCCCGAGCGCCGACCTGGACATGGCCGTGCGCGCCATTCTGTTCAGCGCCGTTGGTACCGCCGGCCAGCGCTGCACCACTTTGCGCCGGCTGATCGCCCATGAGTCGGTGAAGGAAGAAATCGTCACCCGTCTCAAGGCTGCCTATTCGAAAGTGCGCATCGGCCATCCACTGGAAGGCAACCTGGTAGGGCCGCTGATCGACAAGCAAAGCTTCGACAACATGCAGGACGCTCTGGAGCAGGCCTTGAGCGAAGGCGGGCGGGTGTTTGGTGGCAAGCGCCAGCTCGAAGAGCAGTTCCCGAATGCCTATTACGTCTCTCCCGCCATCGTCGAGATGCCGGAGCAGAGCGACGTGGTACGCCACGAAACTTTCGCGCCGATCCTCTATGTGGTCGGCTACAAGGATTTCGCCGAAGCGCTGCACCTGAACAATTCCGTGCCACAAGGCCTGTCGTCGTGCATCTTCACCACCGACGTGCGTGAAGCCGAGCAGTTCATGTCGGCGGTGGGCAGCGACTGCGGCATCGCCAACGTCAACATCGGCCCGAGCGGTGCGGAAATCGGCGGCGCATTCGGTGGCGAAAAAGAAACCGGCGGCGGTCGCGAATCCGGCTCCGACGCCTGGCGCGGCTACATGCGCCGCCAGACCAACACCGTGAACTATTCGTTGGAGTTGCCATTGGCGCAGGGGATTACTTTCGACTGAGGTTTGAGCCAGGCGGTGATCCCGTTGTGGGAGCAAGCCCGCTCCCACAATGGGAATGTGCAGCGGTTGGGTTTCTTTTTCGGAGTCTGGCAATGCCGTTACGCGAAGAATGTCTGTGGGAAAAACTGACGCCGCAAAGACCAGAAAACACTGCGCTCACCGGTGAGGTCACGGTCGATGTCTGCATTATCGGCGCGGGCTTTACCGGGCTGTCGGCGGCGGTGCATTTGCTGGAGCAAGGCAAGCGCGTCGCGGTGGTGGAGGCGCATCGGGCCGGGCATGGGGGCTCGGGGCGCAACGTCGGGTTGGTAAATGCTGGCCTGTGGATCCCGCCGGACGAGATTGAGGCCGGGTTCGGCGAGGCGGTGGGCAGCCAACTCAACCGTATGCTGGGCGCCGCGCCGGCGTTGGTATTCAGTCTCGTCGACAAATACGCCATCGATTGCCAACTGCGCCGCGAAGGTACCTTGCACATGGCCCATAACGCCCGGGGCGAGGCCGACCTGCGCAGCCGCGAAGAACAATGGAAGCGCCGCGGCGCGCCGGTTGAGCTACTCACCGGCCAAGCCTGCGCCGATGCCACCGGCACCGATAAGATTGCCGCGGCGCTGCTCGACCGTCGCGCCGGCACCCTCAATCCAATGGCCTACGCCAGCGGGTTGGCCAAGGCTGCCCAGGACCTTGGTGCGCTGATGTTCGATCATTCTCCGGTGACGCGCTTGGAGCGCCAGGGCCAACGCTGGTCGGTGCAGACCGCCCAGGGTTCGGTAACGGCCGAGCAAGTCGTGATCGCCTCCAATGCCTATACCGAGGGCGACTGGACCGAACTGCGGCGTAATTTCTTCCCCGGTTATTACTATCAGGTCGCCTCGGTCCCACTGGACGGCGAGGCCGCCCGCCGTATTCTTCCCGGCGGGCAGGGCTCCTGGGATACCCGCCAAGTGTTGAGCAGCATCCGCCGGGACAAGGACGGGCGCCTGTTGCTGGGCAGCCTGGGCAATGGCAATCGCAAGCCGACCTGGTTTCTCAAGGCCTGGGCCGATCGGGTGCAGCAGCACTATTTCCCTTATCTCAAGGCGGTGGAGTGGGAATGCACCTGGACTGGTTGCATTGCTTTCACGCCTGATCACCTGATGCGCCTTTTCGAACCGGCCCCCGGCCTGGTGGCAGTGACCGGTTACAACGGTCGCGGCGTGACCACTGGCACTGTGGTAGGCAAGGCATTCGCCGATTACCTGTGCCACGGTGATGCCAGTGCCTTGCCGATACCCTTCGCGCCGATGCAGCCCCTGGCGGGTGTCGGCCTGCGCAGTTGTCTGTATGAAGCGGGTTTTTCGCTGTATCACGCGGGCCAGTGCTTGCGGATCGTCATCTGATTGTTGAAAAGTGTTACGGATGGCGGTTTTTCTCGGCTTAACGTCTAGCCTGTTATGGTGCGGGGTGTAGCAGCCGCGCACCGACAGTGTGCACTTCGGTGACGCAGGTTGTTACACAGTGGTTGCACGCCGTTTCGCGCGGCGGTTGCAATGATGGCTCATGGAGGGTTTTACCTACTTGTAAATAAGGTTGCACCTCGTGCGGATTAGACGGTTGCACGCCCTGTGAAAAAGGGCCCAAAACAGTCGAAATAACAATAAAGCAGCGACTTTTTTAAGAATAAAAAACCGATGGCACGGCCCTTGCTCTGAGCTTTTCAGTGAAGTGAAGTCGCAGTGCCAACTAAAAAAAACCTTGGAGCACCACCTCATGTCCCAGACGTTTTACAAGAAAGGCTTTCTGGCCCTCGCAGTGGCAACTGCGCTGGGTGTTTCTGCGTTTGCTCAAGCTGATGTGAAATTTGGTGTGGCGGGGCCGATGACCGGTGCCAACGCTGCATTTGGCGAGCAGTACATGAAGGGGGCGCAGGCGGCGGCCGATGTGATCAACAAAGCGGGTGGCGTCAACGGCGAGAAGATCGTGTTGGTTGCCGGCGA
The DNA here is from genome assembly GCF_000802155.2 of Pseudomonas frederiksbergensis. Classification (GTDB taxonomy): domain Bacteria; phylum Pseudomonadota; class Gammaproteobacteria; order Pseudomonadales; family Pseudomonadaceae; genus Aquipseudomonas; species Aquipseudomonas frederiksbergensis_A. Next base: position 11,006 of record NZ_JQGJ02000010.1, on the reverse strand, counting down.
CGATGCCTGCGAACCCAAGCAGGCCGTGGCCGTGGCCAACCGCCTGGTTGACCAGGACAAAGTGATCGGCGTGGTCGGGCACTTCTGCTCATCCAACACCATCCCGGCCTCCGAGGTCTATGACGAAGCGGGCATCATCGCGATGACGCCTGGCTCGACCAACCCGGCCGTGACCGAGCGCGGCCTGAGCGCGATGTTCCGCATGTGCGGTCGTGACGACCAGCAGGGCATCGTGGCCGGCGACTACATCGTCGACGTGCTCAAGGGCAAGAAAGTCGTCGTGCTGCACGACAAGGACACCTACGGCCAAGGCCTGGCGGATGCCACCAAGGCACAACTGGCCAAGCGTGGCGTAACTCCAGTGTTGTACGAAGGCCTGACCCGTGGCGAGAAAGATTTCAGCGCCGTGGTCACCAAGATCCGTTCCGCCGGTGCCGATGTTGTCTACTTCGGCGGTCTGCACCCGGAAGCCGGCCCGCTGGTTCGCCAATTGCGCGAACAAGGCCTCAAGGACGTGAAGTTCATGTCCGATGACGGCATCGTCACCGACGAACTGGTCACCACCGCTGGCGGCGCGCAATACGTCGATGGCGTGTACATGACCTTCGGCGCCGACCCACGCCTGCTGCCGGACAGCAAGGCCGTCGTGGACGCTTTCCGCGCCCAGGGCGTCGAGCCTGAAGGCTACACCCTGTACGCCTATGCGTCGGTCCAGGCCCTGGCGGCCGGCTTCAACGGCGCCAAGTCCAACAAGGGTGAAGACGCTGCCAAGTGGCTGAAAGCCAACCCGGTGAAAACCGTCATGGGTGAAAAAACCTGGGATTCCAAGGGCGACCTGAAGGTCTCCGACTACGTGGTCTACCAGTGGGACAAGGATGGCAAGTATCACCAGTTGGAAAAACAGAAGTAAGGGCTGAAGCGACCGTCCAGGCTCCGACAGGGAGCGGGACGGTCGCGCCTGACATTGCTCCGACGTAAATCTGTATTTTCCTTAGAAGAACCGCACGCCCCAGGGTGTGCAGGTTCTCACTGCGTGAGATTGCGTTATGGATGGTATTTTCCTGCAGCAACTGATCAATGGCCTGACCCTCGGGTCGGTCTATGGTCTGATCGCCATCGGCTACACAATGGTCTACGGCATCATCGGCATGATCAACTTCGCCCACGGCGAGGTTTACATGATTTCCGCTTACCTCGCGGCAATCAGTCTGGCTCTGCTGGCTTACTTCGGTATCGAATCCTTCCCGCTGATGATCCTTGGCACCCTTGTGTTCACGATCGTGGTCACTGGGGTCTACGGTTGGGTCATTGAACGCGTCGCTTACAAACCCCTGCGCAACTCCACCCGGCTGGCACCGCTGATCAGTGCCATCGGCATCTCGCTGATCCTGCAGAACTACGCGCAGATCAGCCAGGGCGCCCGTCAACAGGGTGTGCCGACGCTACTTGAAGGCGCCATGCGCGTCGACATCGGTACCGGCTTCGTGCAGCTCACCTACACCAAGATCTTCATCCTGATTGCCGCATTCGCCGGCATGGCGCTGCTGACCTATATCATCAAGTACACCAAGCTCGGCCGCATGTGCCGCGCTACCCAGCAAGACCGCAAGATGGCCTCCATCCTCGGGATCAACACCGACCGGGTGATTTCCTACGTGTTCATCATCGGCGCGGCCATGGCGGCCCTGGCGGGTGTGCTGATCACTATGAACTACGGCACCTTCGACTTCTATGCCGGCTTCATCATCGGCATCAAGGCGTTCACCGCGGCGGTACTCGGCGGCATCGGCTCCCTGCCTGGGGCAATGCTTGGCGGGATCATCCTCGGCATTTCCGAGTCGTTGTTCGCCGGTCTGATCAACTCTGACTACAAAGACGTGTTCAGCTTCTCGCTGCTGGTGCTGATTCTGATTTTCCGTCCCCAAGGCCTGTTGGGTCGCCCACTCGTGGCGAAGGTGTAAGTATGTCTGCTGCCAATAAACCGCTTGATATCAAACAAAGCGTCATCGACGCGATCCTGGCCGGCCTGATCTCGCTGATCGTGTTCGGGCCGATCGTCGGCGTGGTGCTCGACGGCTACAGCTTCAACCTGCAACCGGCCCGCGTTGGCTGGCTGGTGGCGATCGTGATGGTCGGGCGCTTCGCCCTGAGCCTGTTCTTGCAGACCCCCAAGGGACTGAAGATTCTCCAGGGTTTCGAGAGCACCGGCTCCGGCGTGCACGTGTTGCCGCCGGATTACAAATCGCGGCTGCGCTGGATCATTCCGGCTCTGATCGTGATTGCCATCGTGTTTCCGTTCTTCGCCAACAAGTACGTGCTCACGGTGGTCATCCTCGGACTGATCTATGTGTTGCTCGGCTTGGGCCTCAATATCGTGGTCGGCCTGGCCGGGCTGCTCGACCTGGGTTACGTGGCGTTCTACGCCATCGGCGCCTACGGCCTGGCGCTGGGCTATCAGTACCTGGGCCTGGGTTTCTGGACGGTGTTGCCACTGGCGGCCATTGCGGCGGCGATGGCGGGGTGCATATTGGGATTCCCGGTGTTACGAATGCACGGTGACTACCTGGCCATCGTGACCCTGGGGTTCGGTGAGATCATCCGGCTGGTGCTGAACAACTGGCTGTCGTTCACCGGCGGGCCGAATGGCATGCCGGTTCCGGCACCGACTTTCCTGGGCTTGGAATTCGGCAGGCGAGCGAAGGACGGCGGGGTGCCGTTCCACGAGTTCTTCGGTATCGATTACAACCCCAACATCAAATTCCTGTTTATCTACATCGTGCTGTTCATCACCGTCTTGTTGGTGTTGTACATCAAGCATCGCCTGACGCGAATGCCGGTCGGTCGCGCCTGGGAAGCTTTGCGCGAAGACGAGATCGCTTGCCGCTCCATGGGCCTGAACCATGTGCTGGTCAAGCTCTCGGCCTTCACTATCGGTGCATCCACCGCTGGCCTGGCCGGGGTGTTTTTCGCCAGTTACCAAGGCTTCGTCAACCCGTCGTCGTTCACCTTCTTCGAGTCGGCGCTGATCCTGGCGATCGTGGTGCTGGGTGGCATGGGGTCGACGGTCGGTGTGGTGATCGCAGCATTCGTGCTCACCGTGGCCCCGGAACTGTTGCGCAGCTTCTCTGAATACCGAGTGCTGCTGTTCGGCGTGTTGATGGTGTTGATGATGATCTGGCGCCCACGCGGCCTGATCCGTATCAGCCGTACCGGTGTGACGCCGCGCAAGGGGGTAGCGCCATGAGCGAAGTCGTACTCAAAGTTGAAAACCTGATGATGCAGTTCGGCGGCATCAAGGCCCTCAGCGACGTCAGCCTGCAGGTCAAGCGCAACTCTATCTTCGCCCTGATCGGCCCCAACGGTGCGGGCAAGACCACGGTGTTCAACTGCTTGACCGGTTTCTACAAGGCTTCGGGCGGCAAGATCGAACTCAACGTGCGTGGCGAGCAGACCGACGTCATCAAGCTGTTGGGCGAAGCGTTTCGCCCGACCGACTTCGTCTCGCCAAAATCTTTTGCCAGCCGGCTGTACTACAAGATGTTCGGCGGCACCCACTTGGTGAACCGTGCCGGCCTGGCGCGCACCTTCCAGAACATTCGCCTGTTCAAGGAAATGTCGGTGCTGGAAAACCTGCTGGTGGCCCAGCACATGTGGGTCAACCGCAGCCTGGTGGCGGGTATCCTCAATACCAAGGGCTACCGCAAGGCGGAAAGCGATGCCTTGGACCACGCCTTCTACTGGCTGGAAGTGGTCGACCTGGTGGACTGCGCCAACCGCCTGGCCGGGGAGCTTTCCTACGGTCAGCAACGCCGTCTGGAAATCGCCCGGGCCATGTGCACCCGTCCGCAGATCATCTGCCTCGACGAACCAGCGGCGGGCCTCAACCCTCAGGAAACCGAAGCGCTGAGCGCGATGATCCGGCTGCTACGCGACGAGCACGATCTGACCGTGGTGCTGATCGAACACGACATGGGCATGGTGATGAGCATTTCCGACCACATCGTGGTGTTGGACCACGGCAACGTGATCGCCGAGGGCGGTCCCGAGGCGATTCGCAACGATCCGAAGGTGATCGCGGCTTACCTGGGTGCCGATGAAGAGGAATTGGTATGAGTGGACCTATCCTCGAACTCAAGGAGCTGGACGTGTTCTACGGACCGATCCAGGCCCTGAAGAAAGTATCGATGCACATTGGCGAAGGCGAGACCGTGAGCCTGATCGGCTCCAACGGCGCCGGCAAATCCACGCTGCTGATGTCGATTTTCGGCCAGCCGCGTGCGGCGGGCGGGCAGATCATCTACCAGGGCGTGGACATTACCCACAAGTCGTCGCACTACATTGCTTCCAACGGCATCGCGCAGTCGCCGGAAGGACGCCGGGTATTCCCCGACATGACCGTCGAGGAGAACCTGCTGATGGGCACCATCCCCATCGGTGACAAACACGCCAGCGAGGACATGCAGCGCATGTTCGAGCTGTTCCCGCGGCTCAAGGAGCGCCGCAACCAGCGGGCCATGACCATGTCCGGCGGCGAACAGCAAATGCTCGCCATTGCCCGGGCATTGATGAGCCGGCCCAAGTTGTTGTTGCTCGATGAACCAAGCCTGGGGCTGGCGCCGATCGTGGTGAAACAGATCTTCGCGACCCTGCGTGAACTGGCCTCCACCGGGATGACCATCTTCCTGGTGGAACAGAACGCCAACCATGCCCTCAAGCTGTCGGACCGGGCGTATGTGATGGTCAACGGCGAAATTCGCCTGACCGGCACGGGCAAGGAACTGCTCGCCAACGAAGAGGTGCGCAACGCGTATCTGGGCGGGCATTGACGCTGGTTGTGCAATGAAAAAAACCGGCGAATGATCGCCGGTTTTTTTATCTTTTGGATTACACCACAAGGGATTCGTATGGTTGTCCCCAATTGTGGACAACAATCCTGAGCCCCTGCGAAACCGCGACATAAAGTCGCCGCAAATAGTTGTTTTGTCACAGTTTTGACTTGTCCCCGTTTGCTGTGGAACTGGCTGTGGGTAACGTGGGAGTAGCTGGCTGAAAGCCTTTGAATACGTGGCCTACAGGGCTGTGATCGTTTTTTGATCAGTCATTTCCAGTCAGAGGAGAGCGGCTGTTGTCAACAGTTTTATAAGCACGGAAATGGGCTCGAAAGTCTGTGGGCAAGCCTGTGGATAAGTCTGTGACTAAACTCTGGAAAGACCGCGCTGAGCGTTGTAGTTGCTGGCTTGGAGCCATCGCGTCCTCAAGCTCTCGCTTATAGCAGATAAGTTGATCTGCACAACCCGACTTGCGAGGTCAAGCGAAAAAAATTTCCAAAACCCTCGCAAAGCCTTATGCACGAAGGCTTTCAGGTTTTTTACTTGCCCCCGATTACTGTGGACGTGCCTGTGGATAAGGTGCGTGCAACCCGCTGCGGCCCTTGCTGGGCAAGGCCTGGCCCTGATTGTTCGTTTTTTGAACAGCACGCCGTGAAGTGATTGATCAGCCTTGCCCCTGGCGTGCCAGGCCGGGCATGCTGTTGGCCAATTTCCATTCAATGGTTGTTTGAAGCCTAAGCAAGGAGAACACGATGTCTGACACCCTGTTTATCACTGGCGCGACGTCCGGTTTTGGCGAAGCCTGTGCCCGTCGTTTTGCCGAAGCCGGTTGGAAACTGGTGCTGACCGGTCGTCGTGAAGAACGCCTCGATGCCCTTTGTGCCGAGCTGTCCAAGCAGACCGAGGTCCACGGCCTGGTATTGGACGTGCGTGATCGCAAGGCCATGGAAGAAGCCATCGCCAACCTGCCGCCGTCCTTCGCCAAGTTGCGCGGGCTGATCAACAACGCCGGCCTGGCCCTGGGCGTCGATCCAGCACCCAAGTGCGATCTCGACGATTGGGACACCATGGTCGATACCAACGTGAAAGGCCTGATCTACAGCACCCGCCTGCTGCTGCCGCGCCTGATCGCCCATGGCCGTGGCGCCGGGATCGTCAACCTGGGCTCCATCGCCGGTAATTATCCGTATCCGGGTAGCCACGTGTATGGCGCGAGCAAGGCCTTCGTCAAACAGTTCTCCCTGAACCTGCGTTGCGACCTGCAAGGCACGGGCGTGCGGGTGAGTAATATCGAGCCAGGCCTGTGCGAAAGCGAGTTCTCCCTAGTGCGCTTTGGTGGCGACCAGGAGCGCTACAACGCGACCTACGCCGGTGCCGAGCCGATTCAGCCGCAGGACATTGCCGATACGATTTTCTGGGTACTCAACACGCCGGCGCACATCAACATCAACAGCCTGGAGCTGATGCCGGTGAGCCAGACCTGGGCTGGGTTTGCCATCGAGCGCAATAAGGCCTGACCGCTGACGTACTTGAGCTGGAGATGGTGTTGTGGCGAGGGAGCAAGCTCCCTCGCCACGGAAGTGTTACGCCAGGTAGTCGGCCAGACCGCGGTAGCAGGTCAGAAGATGATAAGGGGTGGTCGAAGGCATGTCCCGGCGACTGACGTTGCCATCGGCGTCAAGGCATTCGTTCCAACCCTGGGCGTGCAGGAAGTGCTGCTCAAGAGCCCGCAGTTGACGCAGCAGGACTGTTTCGCTTCCCGGCCGCAAGGTCAGTGCCCGCAGGTACTCCGCTTGAGCCCAGATGCGTTGTGTCGCGTCACGCGCAGATGCATGTGGCTCCAGGCTCAGCATCGCGCAAACTGCGCCGCAATCCGGATCGACACCTTGTTGTTCCGTGAGGCCGAAACTGTGCTCCAGGGCCGTGTGCAGTTTGCCGCCGCGCAACAAGGGCGATGAAGCCAGCAGGAAATACCATTCGAACTGATGGCCTGGCTCGAACCAGTTATCCACAGCCTTGAGCGGTTTTTCCATCATGACCCTTGGCCCGGGATCCACGAAGCACTGGAACATTCCCTCGCACAGGCCCAGCAACGCCTGGCGCACGTTGGCGTCGTCGCGAACCGAAAGGGCCGCCAGGAACGCTTCGGCCAGGTGCATCAGCGGATTCTGCAGCGGGCCGGATTGGCGGGTCGACCAGTCACGCCCCAGGCTGGCTTCGTAGAGGCCATCGCCAGTGGCGAAACGTCGCGTGATCACTTCCAGCGCCGCATTCAGCGTTGATTCCACCAGCGGCTCGCGAACCTTGCCCCAGTAATGAGCGCAAGCGAACAGAATGAACGCGTGTGTGTAGAGGTCTTTGCTGGAATCCAGCGGCGCGCCCTGTGGATCGATGCTGTAGAACCAGCCGCCATGCTCGGCATCGTGGAAATGCCGTTGCAGCGAGCGGAACAGCGCAGCGGCGCGCTCCTCGGCCTGGGGTACTTCGCCGATCAGGCTGGCAAACACATACAACTGCCGCGCACACGCCATCGCCCGGTAGCGCTGGGGCGGCAGCGGCTGGTGCTGGCTATCGAGGGATTCATAGGGCAACGCCAATTCGGCATTCCAACCCGGGCCCTGCCACATAGGCACGATCACGTCGTGAAAATGCTGGCGCACCGTGGCGAACAGGGCGGTCAGTTCAGGCAAAGGGGCGGAGCGGGAAGCATCGGGCATTGGCGGACGTCGTCACGGCGGGGGGATCGATTGCGCGACATGGTAGCAGAGTGGCCGGCCTGGGGAGATGGGGTGGCTGTCAGGCCACCCTTGCCGGCGCTGGAGAATCAACCCGCCAGCAACCAAACTCCAGTCGCCGCCGAAGCCGCCCCCGCCAACCGCACCAACGGCGCCGCCGCTCGCGGCAACACCCGCACCAGCGCAAAACCTGCGCCATGCAGCGCCGCTGTCGCTGCGACAAAGCCTGCGGCGTAGGCCCAAGGGCTGGACATGCCCGGCAGCTCCAAGCCATGGGCCACGCCATGGAACAGCGCAAACATCGCCGTCGCAGCAACTGCCAGGCCCAGCGGCGGACGCACGGCCAACGCCACGGCCAGGCCCAAGGCACATACGGGAGGCGGCGATCCCGTTTTCCAGTGCCGGCAGCTCCAGGCCTTCAAAACCCAACAGGCCGCCAAGCAGCATCGTGCCGACGAAAGTGCACGGCAGCGCCCAGCGTGCGGCGCCTTGTTGTTGCGCGGCCCATAAACCGACCGCGAGCATCGCCAGCAAATGATCGAGCCCACCGATGGGGTGGCCGAGTCCGGCGATCAGGCCGTTATCGCCATGGCCCGGGTGGGCGAAGGCCAGCGCCGGGGTCAATAGCAGGGCGAGGGCACTGAAGATGCGTCTGAGAGTCATGAATAGCTTCCTTGTGATCAGTTGGGAGAATCAGGCAGCGGTCAGCAAGCCCTGGCGTTCGATGAAGGCAATGATCTCGTCCAGGCCCTGGCCGGTCTTCTGGTTGCTGAAGACGAAGGGCTTGCCGTTGCGCATCCGCTGGGTGTCGCTGTTCATCATGTCCAGGGAGGCACCCACCAATGGCGCCAAGTCGATCTTGTTGATCACCAGCAAATCGGATTTGCAGATACCCGGCCCGCCCTTGCGCGGCAGTTTGTCGCCCGCCGAGACGTCGATGACATAAATGGTCAGGTCCGACAGCTCGGGGCTGAACGTTGCCGACAGGTTGTCGCCGCCGGACTCCACCAGGATCAGGTCCAGGCCCGGGAAGCGCCGGTTCAACTGATCGACCGCTTCCAGATTGATCGAGGCGTCTTCGCGGATCGCGGTGTGCGGGCAGCCGCCGGTCTCCACGCCGATGATCCGTTCCGGCGCCAGGGCTTCGTTGCGCACCAGGAAGTCGGCGTCCTCGCGGGTATAGATGTCATTGGTGACCACCGCCAGGTTGTAGCGCTCACGCAGGGCCAGGCACAGGGCGAGCGTCAGGGCGGTCTTGCCGGAGCCCACCGGGCCGCCGATACCCACGCGCAGAGGTTGTGTATTCATGTGTGTCTCCTAGGAACGGAACAGGCGGCTGTACTGGCGCTCATGGGCCATGCACGCCAGGGACAGGCCAAACGCGGCGCTGCCGTAATGGTCGGGATCGATGTTCGAGGCGTCTTGCTGGGCCTGTTGCAACAGCGGCAGCAGTTCGCTGGTCAGGCGCTGGGCGGCTTGCTGGCCCAGGGGCAGGGTTTTCATCAGCACCGCCAGTTGGTTTTCCAGCCAGCTCCACAACCAGGCGGCGAGGGCGTCCTGCGGGCCGATGTTCCAGGCGCGGGCCGCCAGGGCCCAGCCCAGCGCCAGGTGGGGTTCGCTGCGCTGTTGAAGAAAGGCGCGGGCCGCGCTGTCGAGTTCCGGCAGCCCGGCGAGCAGCTGTTGCAACGAATAGCCCATCTGCCGGCTTTCCTGGTGCAGCTCGCGGGTTTCCCGGCTGGCACGGTGTTGTTCGCAAAGTTGTTGCAGCGCGTCCCAATCGTTAGCCGCAGCGGCTGCGCAGTGGGTTAGCAGCAGAGGCGCTTCGAACCGTGCGAGGTTCAGCAGCAGTTGATCGCCGATCCAGCGACGTGCCTCATCCGCCGTTTTGACCCGACCGTTATCCACTGCCATTTCCAACCCCTGGGAATAGCTGTAGCCGCCAATCGGCAGTTGTGGACTGGCCAGACGCAGCAGCGCCCAGGCCGGGTTCATGTACGCACGCCAAACTGATGCAGGCGCGGCGCGTAATTGAAATCTCCATCGCCATGCCGGGAATGATGATGGCCGCCACCATAGGCGCCATGTTCCGGCTGGAAGGGGGCTTCGATGGCTTCGGCCGTGGCGCCCAGTTGTTCGAGCATTGCCTTGAGCACGTAGTCGTCCAGCAAGCGCAGCCAGCCATTGCCCACTTGCAGGGCCACGTGTCGATTACCCAAGTGGTAGGCCGCGCGGGTCAGTTCGAACGCATTGGCACAGGTGACATGCAGCAATTGCTCAGGACGCGCGCAGACCCGCACGATGCGGCCGTCCTCGGCCTGTAGGCATTCGCCGTCGTACAAAGGCGGCTGGCCTCGCTCGAGGAACAGCCCAACGTCTTCACCTTCGGCACTGAAACAGCGCAGGCGGCTTTTGCTGCGTGCATCGAAGGTCAAGTGCAACTCGGCGTCCCAGCCAGGCTGAGTGTCGATTCTGCGGTGAATCACCAGCATCGGAGTGCTTCCAGCAATGAACAATGCTGTGTTTAGAGCAAGGGGCTTGCCAAAGGAAGGGGATGTAGGAAATGGCGGGGGATGGCTTTTGTGATGGGAGTGAATTGCGTTCCATATTGGTGCGCTGCGGGATATCTGGCACCATTTTGCGGCGAGCAGAATATCCCCATTCGGTTATTCGGTGCTGCCCAATCCGCGCCAATGCTTGAGTCCAATAAAGATGAATCGCAACTGCTGGGTGATCTTTGCCTGGGGCGTGAGGTGTTCGGGCAGGGCTTCGGCGGGTGGATCGATGATGTCCGGCAGGGTGGCGAACACGCTCTTGACGATGAGGTCGGCCATCACGTTGAGCCCGGCAAGGTCCAGGTGCTGGAGTTTCGGCATCAGCGCCAGGTCGGCCGCCAGGTCCGAGCTGATGTCTTCGCGCAGCCTTGCGATGGCTTGACGGACCGGTTGCGAACCGCCGTATTGCTCGCGGGCCAGAAACAGGAACTGCGATCGATTGGCGTGGACCACGTCGAGAAAGATCCGCACCGACGCATCGATAATGCCGCCCATGACGAACTCGTTGTGACGCACCAGTCGAATCGTTTCGCGAAAGGTCTGGCCGACTTCGCTGACGAGCGCCAGGCCTAGTTGGTCCATGTCCTGGAAATGCCGGTAGAACCCGGTGGGAACTATGCCTGCCGTCTTGGCAACTTCGCGAAGGCTCAGGCTGCCGAACCCCCTGCCGCATTCCATCAAATGGCGGGCTGCGTCCATCAGGGCATTTCGGGTCTGTTGTTTCTGTTCGGCGCGGGGCAGCATCGCAGGACTGACTTCCGAGTCTTGGGAGCGACGCACTCTAGCAAATCGGCTTTGCCGTCGTCGAACGGTAGGAGGTCATCGAGGGGAAACGAGGCGCTGGAAAAATCAAAAGCCCGATTCGAGGAATCGGGCTTTTTTATTGACCA
>NZ_JQGJ02000009.1 GCF_000802155.2 Pseudomonas frederiksbergensis | reverse complement strand
GACCAGGGTCATCAACGCCTCGCGACTGAACGGCAGGATGTCCTGCTCACGCCCGTCACGCACTTTCTGCGCCCAGTCCGGGTCCACCAGCAGCGCACGACCCACTGCCACTAGATCGAACTCCTCCTTGTTCAGGCGCTCCAGCAGATTTTCCAGGCTCGCCGGTTGTGCAACCTTGTCGGTATTGACCATGAACTGCAGGAATTCGCCGTCCAGGCCGACACTGCCGACTGTAATCGTTGGCTTGCCGGTGAGCTTGCGGGTCCAGCCGGCCAGGTTCAGGTCCGAACCCTCGAACTCGGGCTCCCAGAACCGACGCGTGGAGCAATGGAAAATATCCACGCCGGCGTCGGCCAACGGCTTGAGGAAGGCTTCCAGCGCCTCAGGCGTCTGTACCAGGCGCGCGGTGTAGTCCTGCTGCTTCCATTGGGAAAACCGGAAGATGATCGGAAAACCCTCGCCCACCGCAGCGCGCACGGCGCGGATCAGTTCGATGGCGAAGCGCGAACGATTGGCCAGATCGCCGCCATAACCGTCAGTGCGCTGGTTGCTGCCTTCCCAGAAAAACTGATCGACCAGATAGCCGTGGGCACCATGGATTTCCACGCCGTCCATGCCGATATCCTGGGCGTCTTTGGCCGCCTGGGCGAAAGCGGCGATGACTTCGTCAATGTCCGCCTGGGTCATGCCGTGGACCACGACTTGGCCATCCTTGAGTTTTTCAGTGGGGCCATAGCCCGGCACAGTGCCATCCGGCTCGGTACCGAGACGCCGAACATTGCCCACGTGCCACAGCTGCGGAACGATCTTGCCACCTTCGGCGTGCACCGCATCGACGACTTTTTTCCAACCCGCCAGGGCGGCATCACCGTAGAAGTGCGGTACGTTCGGGTAGCCGTTGGAAGCCTTATGGGCGACCGTCGTGCCCTCGGTGATGATCAAGCCTACCCCGGCCGCCGCGCGACGGCGGTAATACTCGATCACTTTGCTGTTCGGCACGCCACCCGGCGAAAAGGAACGGGTCATCGGCGCCATCACCACCCGGGTCGGCAGCTGAAACGTGCCGAGCTGGAAAGGTTTGAACAGGGCTTGTACTGGCATGGGGCACTCCACGGGATCGGTCACAGTTCAGATATGACGGCGATAATATGGAGTCGAGGCAGTGCTGGGTAGCACTATTGATTGGAGTGATTAAGGATCAGAAGGAAGGATCGACATTGAGAGGCTCAACCCAATGCAAGCCGAGCGCATACCTAGTGGCGAGGGGATTTACCCTCGCCACAAGGGTTCGCCTACGGTTTAGTTCAGCGCTTTTTCAATCGCCTGGATCACCGCAGGATCATCAGGCGGCGTGCGCGGCGAGAAACGCGCCAGCACCCGGCCGTCCTTGCCGAGCAGGAATTTTTCGAAGTTCCAGGTGATGTCCCCGGGAAACTCGGCGCCCTCGCCCGCCAGCAGGCGATACAACTGATGACGTTCAGGACCGTTCACGTCCAACTTGCCGGCCAACGGAAACGTCACGCCATAGTTGAGGCTGCAGAACTCCTGGATTTCCTGCCCGGTCCCCGGCTCTTGCCCGGCGAACTGGTTGCAGGGCAGGCCCAGCACCGCGAACCCCTTGGCCTTGTATTGCTGGTAGAGATTTTCCAGAGCCGCATATTGTGGCGTCAGGCCACATTTGGAGGCGACGTTGACCACCAGCACGACTTGCCCCTTGAACGGCGCCAAAGGAAGCTCCTGACCATCCAGGGCTGTCAGTTTAAGGTCGTGGAAAGCACTCATGACGAAACTCCAGGTTTGCGGATCTTTTCAATACAGCCATGGGCGATGCTAGCAGCAAGCGACTAAAAAGGCGCCCTATGGCGCCTTTCCAGTTCACGGATTACTTGAACGTAGCGCAGAAATCAGTGGTGATGGCCGCCTTCGCCATGGACGTGACCATGGGCGATTTCTTCCTGGCTGGCGTCACGGATGTCAACGATCTTGACTTGGAAGTTCAAGCGCTGACCGGCCAACGGGTGGTTGCCGTCAACGGTGACGTCGTCGCCGTCCAGGTCGCGAATGGTGACGATCTGCATCTGGCCATCCGGCGCCGAAGCGTGGAACTGCATGCCGACTTCCAGCTCATCCACACCTTCGAACATGCTGCGGCTCAGGGTGCTGACCAGTTCGGCGGAGTATTCGCCGTAGGCGTCTTCCGGTTCGACGGTCACGTTCAGCTCGTCACCGGTGGATTTGCCTTCCAGGGCTTTTTCCAGGCCCTGGATGATGTTGCCTGCGCCATGCAGGTAGACCAGCGGAGCGCCGCCGGCAGAGCTGTCGATGACCTCACCAGCGTCGTTGGTCAGGGTATAGTCGATGGAGACAGCCTTATTGGCGGCGATCAGCATGGGGCGAGACCTTTTGCATAAGAATGAAGAACGGACAAGTCTAAACAAGGATTTGCCCGAAAGCGAACGGAACCCGGACAAACGGGCTAGCTCGAACAGACCAATGGTCACAGGTTGGCGCCAGGATGAGGACGGGCATTGGGTGGCCGAGCTGTCTTGCGGCCACACCCAGCACCTGCGCCACCAGCCACCCTGGCAATCCAGGGCGTGGGTGCTGGACCCGGCGCAACGTGTTGAAAAAATAGGCCAGCCCTTTGACTGCGGCTGGTGCGCTCAAGGCCCGGTTAGCGATAACCTTGGCGACTGAATTGTGGGTAGACGACCCGTCATAGGTCGCGCCATTCCCCCTTAGAGAATCCGCATGCAAACTTTTTTTATCGCACCCACCGATTTTGGCGTGGGCCTGACCTCCATCAGCCTCGGGCTGGTGCGTACCCTGGAACGGGCCGGGCTTAAAGTCGGCTTTTTCAAACCCATTGCCCAGCCTCATCCTGGCGATACCGGCCCGGAACGCTCCACCGAACTGGTGGCCCGCACCCACGGCCTCAAGCCGCCCCAGCCCCTGGGCCTGGCTCACGTCGAGCGCATGCTTGGCGATGGCCAGCTCGATGAGCTCCTGGAAGAAATCATCACCCTTTACCAGCAGGCTGCCATCGGCAAGGACGTGCTGGTCGTCGAGGGTATGGTCCCGACCCGCAGCGCCAGCTACGCCGCGCGGGTCAACCTGCACTTGGCCAAGAGCCTGGACGCCGAAGTCATCCTGGTGTCGGCGCCGGAGAACGAAGTGTTGACGGAGCTTTCCGGCCGCGTTGAATTGCAAGCGCAGCTGTTCGGCGGCCCCAAGGATCCCAAAGTCCTCGGGGTGATCTTGAACAAGGTCCGCACCGACGAGAGCATGGAGGCGTTCACCGCGCGCCTCAAGGAACACTCGCCATTGCTGCGCAGCGGCGACTTCCGCCTGCTCGGCTGCATCCCGTTCCGCCCCGAACTCAACGCCCCGCGTACGCGCGACGTGGCCGACCTGATGGGCGCGCAGGTGCTCAATGCTGGCGATTACGAAACCCGGCGCATGAGCAATATCATCATTTGCGCCCGCACCATGCGCAACACCGTGGAGCTGCTCAAGCCCGGCGTGCTGGTGGTGACCCCTGGCGATCGCGACGACATCATCCTGGCCGTGAGCCTGGCGGCGATCAATGGCGTGCCGCTGGCCGGCCTGCTGTTGACCAGCGACACCCTGCCCGACCCACGCATCATGGAGCTGTGCCGCGGCGCCTTGCAGGCCGGGTTGCCGGTGCTGTCGGTGAGCACCGGTTCCTACGATACGGCCAACCTGCTCAACGGCCTGAACAAGGAAATCCCCATCGACGACCGCGAACGCGCGGAGATCATTACCGACTTCGTCGCCAGCCACCTGGACGCCCGATGGCTGCACCAGCGCTGCGGTACGCCACGGGAAATGCGCCTGTCACCGGCGGTGTTCCGCTACCAGTTGATCCAACGCGCGCAAGCCGCGAACAAGCGCATCGTGCTGCCTGAAGGCAGCGAGCCGCTCACCGTCCAGGCCGCTGCCATTTGCCAGGCCCGGGGCATCGCCCGTTGCGTGTTGCTGGCCAAGCCGGCCGACGTCGAGGCGGTGGCCCGCGCCCAAGGTATCGAACTACCGCCGGGGCTGGAGATTCTCGACCCGGATGTGATTCGCGAGCGTTACGTCGAGCCCATGGTGCGACTGCGCAAGAGCAAAAGCCTGAACGCTCCCATGGCCGAGCAGCAGCTGGAAGACCCCGTGGTGATCGGCACCATGATGTTGGCGCTGGATGAAGTGGACGGCCTGGTATCCGGTGTCATCCACTCCACCGCCAACACCATCCGCCCAGCCTTGCAGTTGATCAAGACTGCGCCTGGATGCTCGCTGGTGTCCTCGGTGTTTTTCATGCTGTTTCCTGAAGAAGTGCTGGTCTACGGCGATTGCGTGATGAACCCGCACCCCAGCGCAGCGGAGCTGGCGGAAATTGCCCTGCAAAGCGCCGACTCCGCCGCTGCGTTCGGCATCACGCCAAGGGTCGCCATGCTCAGCTATTCCAGCGGCGAGTCGGCCAGCGGCGAAGAGGTGGAAAAGGTCCGCGAAGCGACCCTGCTGGCCCATGAGGCGCAACAGGGGCTGTTGATCGACGGCCCGCTGCAATACGATGCCGCCGCCAACGAAACCGTGGCCCGGCAACTGGCACCCAACAGCCAGGTCGCCGGCCGGGCCACGGTGTTCATTTTCCCGGACCTCAATACCGGCAACACCACCCACAAGGCCGTGCAACGCAGCGCCGATTGCGTCAGCCTCGGGCCGATGCTGCAAGGCTTGCGCAAACCCGTGAATGACCTGCCGCGCGGCGCCCAGGTCGATGACATCGTGTACACCATCGCCCTGACCGCGATCCAAGCCGCCAACCGACCTTTGGATATTTAAATGCTGGACTTCCTGCCTGCCCCCTTGCGCGGCGTCATCGCCTCGCTGCTCCTGGCACTCAATACCATTGCCTGCTGCACGCCGCTGTTCATCGTGGCGATCTTCAAGCTGTTGCTGCCCTTCCCTGCCGCCCAGCGCTTCACCGACTGGCTGATGAGCCACATCCACGAAGCGTGGATCAGCAACAACAAGGCCTGGATGAACCTGCTGCGCCGTACCCGCTGGTATCTCAGCGGGCTGGAAGGCCTGGATTACCAGCACTCCTACCTGATCACCAGCAATCACCAGAGCTGGGTCGACATCATGGTCTTGCAATACGTGCTGAACCGGCGCATCCGGCCGTTGAAGTTTTTCCTCAAGCAAGAGCTGATCTGGGTGCCGGTGATCGGCCTGGCCTGGTGGGCACTGGGCTTCCCGTTCATGAAGCGCTACTCCAAGGCTTACCTGGAAAAGCACCCGGAAAAGAAAGGCAAGGACCTGGAAACCACCCGCAAGACGTGCGCGAAATTCCGCAACAACCCGGTGGGCATCTTCAATTTCGTCGAAGGCACGCGCTTCACCGAAGGCAAGCACGCCCAGCAGCAGTCACCGTTTCGCTACTTGCTCAAGCCCAAGGCCGGCGGTATCGCGTTCGTGCTCGATGCCATGGGTGAGCAGTTGGAGTCGATCATCAACGTGACCATTCACTATCCGGGCGGTCGCCCGGGGTATTGGGATTTGCTCTGCGGCAACGTTGGGGAGGTGGTGGTGCATTTCCAGGAGCTGAAGATTCCGCCGCAGTTCATTGGCAAAAGCTACGACCAGGACGGGGAGTATCGACTGGAATTCCAGGGTTGGATCAACCAGTTGTGGCAGGACAAGGACGCGTTGCTGGAGCAGATGCATCGCGAATTTCCCGACCATCGCTGATTCCCTTGTGGGCGCGAGTTGTTCCATACGGGAATGAACAAGCCCGCAGATGGTCACCCATCTGCGGGCTTTCAGTTACAGCGACTTGCCTTTTAGATCGCCCCACGCTTGCGCAGCAGGTCCAGCACCTGCTTGACGCTTTCTTCCAACGTCAGCGACTGGGTGTCGATCACCAGGTCGGCATCCAGCGGCACGTCATACGGGAAGGACTCGCCCGGGATGTTATCGCCGGCGGCCGCATACAACCCTTGCGGATCACGCTGGGCACACACGGTTGGCGAGGCCTGGACGTAGACGGTCAGCAGGCGCTCCCGACCGATCAGGTCCTTGGCCTGTTCACGCCCTTCGGCACTCGGCGCAACGAACGCGGCCAGGGCCAGCAGGCCAGCTTCGTTGAACTGACGGGCAACGTGAGCCGCGCGACGCCAATTCTCGGTCCGCCCGGCGCGATCCTGCGGCAGGCCCTTGTTCAAATCATGGCGCAGGTTCTGGCCATCAAGTACGAACACCGCACGGCCCATGTCGAACAGCTTGCGCTCGACTGCGTAGGCCAGCGTGCTCTTGCCCGCACCCGACAGGCCACTGAACAGCACCGTGGCTGGCTGCTGGCCGAAGCGCTGGGTGCGTTCTTCCACCGACACATGGGCCAGTTTGCCGTGGTGCGTGCTGCTGCCATGGGCCAGCGGCTGGGCCACGATCATGCCTGCACCGACGGTACCGTTGGTGAGGCGGTCGATGACGATAAACGCGCCGGTGGTGCGGTTGCTCTCGTAGCCGTCCAAGGCGATCGGCGCATCCAGGGCGATCTTCACCTTGCCGATTTCGTTGAGCTGCAAGGCGCTGGCCGGCCCCTCTTCGAGGGTGTTCACATCGACTTTGTTGACGATGCTGGCAATCGAACCCGGCACGTAGCTGGTAGCGCGCTTGATGTCGTATTTCTTTCCCGGCAGCATCGGCTCCTCGGCCATCCACACCAGCATCGCTTCGAAGCTGTCGGTGACGGGAGGAACGTTGTCGGCATGCACCAGCAGGTCGCCACGGGAAATGTCGATCTCGTCTTCCATGGTCAGCGTCACGGCCTGGCCTGGACCGGCGTGTTCCAGCTCGCCTTCGAAGGTGACGATGGATTTAACGCGGCTGCTCTTGCCTGACGGCAACACCACCACTTCGTCGCCCTTGTGGACGATGCCGCTGGCGAGGGTGCCGGCGAAACCGCGGAAGTTCAGGTTCGGACGGTTGACGTACTGCACCGGGAAACGCAGGTCGGTGAAGTTGCGGTCGCCCGCCACCTCCACGGTCTCGAGGATTTCCATCAGCGACTGGCCGGTGTACCACGGCGAACGCTCGGATTTGTTCACCACGTTGTCGCCCTTGAGGGCGGACATCGGCACGAAGTGCATGCTGGTGGGCTTCATCTTCAAGCCTTCGGCGAACTTCAGGTAGTCGGCCTTGATCGACTCGAACACGCCCTGGTCGAAGTCCTTGAGGTCCATCTTGTTGATGGCCACGACGATGTGCTTGATGCCCAACAACGAGGCGATGAAGCTGTGGCGACGGGTCTGGGTCTGCACGCCGTAGCGGGCGTCCACCAGGATGATCGCCAAGTCACAGGTGGAAGCACCGGTGGCCATGTTGCGGGTGTACTGCTCATGGCCTGGGGTGTCGGCGATGATGAATTTGCGCTTGGCGGTGGAGAAATAGCGGTAGGCGACATCGATGGTGATGCCTTGCTCGCGCTCGGCCTGCAGGCCGTCGACCAGCAACGCCAGGTCGATATCGTCACCGGTGGTCCCGACTTTCTTCGAATCGCGGGTGATGGCTTCCAGGTGATCTTCGTAGATCATCTTGGAGTCGTGCAGCAGGCGCCCGATCAGGGTGCTTTTGCCGTCGTCGACGTTACCGCAGGTCAAGAAGCGCAGCAGCTCTTTACGCTCGTGCTGGCCCAGGTAGGCGAGGATGTCCTCGCTGATCAAATCAGATTGATGCGACATGACAGCCCCTTAGAAATAACCTTGACGTTTTTTATCTTCCATCGAGCCTGCGCCATCGTGGTCGATGACCCGGCCCTGGCGCTCGGAAGTTCGCGTCAGGAGCATTTCCTGGATGATGTCCGTCAGGCTCTCGGCCTCGGACTCCACCGCGCCCGTCAACGGGTAGCAGCCAAGGGTACGGAAACGCACTTTCTTCTTGACGATGCGGGCTTTGTCTTCGTCGGACAGGTGCTCGAGGATGCGCTCGTCGTCGATCATGATCAGCGTGCCGTTCTTCTCGATCACTTCGCGCTCGGCGGCGAAATACAGCGGCACGATCGGGATGCCTTCGAGGTAGATGTACTGCCAGATATCCAGCTCGGTCCAGTTCGACAGCGGGAACACGCGAATCGACTCGCCTTTGTTGACCTTGCCGTTGTAGACGTTCCACAGCTCTGGGCGCTGGTTCTTGGGGTCCCAGCGGTGCTTGCTGTCGCGGAACGAGTAGACGCGCTCCTTGGCGCGCGACTTTTCTTCATCGCGACGGGCGCCACCGAAGGCTGCGTCGAAACCATGCTTGTCGAGCGCCTGCTTGAGGCCCTCGGTCTTCATGATGTCGGTGTGCTTGGCGCTGCCGTGGGTAAACGGGTTGATGTTCTGCGCCACGCCGTCCGGGTTGATATGGGTGATCAAGTCCAGGCCGAGTTCTTCGACCATGCGGTCGCGGAACTTGTACATCTCCTGGAATTTCCAGCGGGTGTCGACGTGCATCACCGGAAACGGCAGCTTGCCGGGGAAGAACGCCTTGCGTGCCAGGTGCAGCATCACGGCGGAGTCTTTACCGATGGAGTACAGCATCACCGGGTTATCGAACTCGGCGGCCACCTCGCGGATGATGTGGATGCTTTCCGCCTCCAGCTGTTTCAGATGCGTCAGTTTGTCGACCATGGCTACTCACGAAAGCTTTCTTATGAACGGCCAGCGGGCCGTGTTCGAGCGGGGAATCCTAGCACAGCGACCTCTTCTAATCAGGGCGCCAACTAGATCGAAACAGCATATGGATATGCCTGCCGGTTCGGGCCTCGCACGCGCTTTTCTGTGGGAGCGAGCTTGCTCCTACAGGGATAAACAGTCAGATCGGATTCGGGCAATCGATGAAAATGTGTTCCAGGGCAAAACGTCGCGCCAGGTACTCCCCCAGCGCCTGGACACCGTAGCGCTCGGTGGCATGATGCCCGGCGGCGATGAAGCTGATGCCGTTCTCACGGGCGCTGTGGAATGTCTGCTCCGACGCCTCGCCGCTAAGGTAGAGGTCGACGCCGGCCAGCACCGCCTGATCGATATAACCCTGGCCACCCCCGGTGCACCAGCCGACCCGGCGGATCATCGCCTCCCCTTCGATCAGCAAGGGCTCGCGGCCCATTACTTCCTGGACCTTGCGGGCAAAATCCCGGGGCGTCATCGGTTCGGTCAAGGAGCCGACGAGGCCGACGATCTTGGGATTATCCGGATCCAGCGGCCCCTCGACGGTGATGTCCAACTGGCGGGCCAGTTGCACGTTATTGCCCACCTCGGGATGCAGGTCCAGGGGCAGGTGGTAAGCCAATAGGCTGATATCGTGGTTCAGCAATGTCTTGAGGCGACGCTGCTTCATCCCGGTGATGCAAGGGTTCTCGCCTTTCCAGAAATAGCCGTGATGCACCAGCACCAAGTCGGCCTGAGCCTCGACGGCCGCATCGAGCAACGCCTGGCTGGCAGTGACACCACTGACGATGCGCATCACCTGTGGCTTGCCTTCGACTTGCAGCCCGTTCGGGCAATAATCGGAAATACGATTGCTTGTCAGGTAACGGTCCGCTTCTTCTACCAGGGTGTTCAGGGCTACGGCCATGAAAAGACTCCTAAATATCCCGTTCAGAGGCGCGCGCGGCCTCGTATAATGCGCGACATTATGGGCGGTCTCATACCGCCTGCAACCTTTGTAGGACGTGCTTAATGCTCAAGGCGCTGCGTTTTTCCGGCTGGCCGCTATTGGCCGGCGTGCTTGTCGCTCTACTGATTATCCAGCGCTACCCGGAATGGGTCGGCCTGCCAAGCCTCGATGTCAACCTGCAACAGGCGCCGCAAACCAAGGCGGTGCAGCAGGGCCCGGTGTCCTACGCCGACGCGGTCACGCTGGCGGCGCCGGCGGTGGTGAACCTGTACACCACCAAAGTCATCAACAAACCTAACCATCCCCTGTTCGAAGATCCGCAATTCCGGCGTTTTTTCGGCGACAACTCACCCAAGCAGAAGCGCATGGAGTCGAGCCTGGGTTCGGGCGTCATCATGAGCCCGGAAGGTTATATCCTGACCAACAACCACGTCACCAGCGGTGCCGACCAGATCGTGGTAGCCCTCAAGGACGGCCGTGAAACCCTGGCCCGAGTGATCGGCAGCGACCCGGAAACCGACCTCGCGGTATTGAAGATCGACCTGAAGAACCTTCCCGCGATCACCATCGGCCGCTCCGACAGCATTCGCATCGGCGACGTGACCCTGGCGATTGGCAACCCGTTCGGCGTTGGCCAAACCGTGACCATGGGCATCATCAGCGCCACCGGCCGCAACCAACTGGGCCTGAACAACTACGAGGACTTCATCCAGACCGACGCCGCGATCAACCCCGGCAACTCCGGTGGCGCACTGGTGGATGCCAACGGCAACCTCACCGGAATCAATACGGCGATTTTCTCCAAGTCCGGCGGCAGCCAAGGCATCGGCTTTGCCATCCCGGTGAAATTGGCCATGGAAGTGATGAAGTCCATCATCGAACACGGCCAGGTGATTCGTGGCTGGCTCGGGATTGAAGTCCAGCCGCTGACCCAGGAACTGGCTGAGTCGTTCGGTTTGTCCGGGCGGCCCGGGATCGTGGTGGCGGGGATTTTCCGCGACGGTCCGGCGCAGAAGGCCGGCCTGCAGTTGGGCGATGTCATCCTGAGCATCGACGGCGAACCCGCTGGCGATGGCCGCCGCTCGATGAACCAGGTGGCGCGGATCAAGCCCACCGACAAGGTCACGATCCAGGTCATGCGCAACGGCAAGGAGCTAAAGCTTACGGCTGAGATCGGCCTGCGTCCGCCACCCGCGCCGGTGGTGCTCAAGGAAGAACAATAAGCCGCACCACGACCGTAGAGGGGCCTTGCAACCGAGCAAGCCCTTCTCAAATTCCCTGTGGCGAGAGAGCTACTCCCTCGCCACAAAAAACACTGAATTCGAGATAGCATAAATTCTCATTAGTAGTGTTATATTGTTTCAATACTGAAAATTGGAACAACATAACATGTCATCTCTGAAACGGATTTCCGTTGCCAGCCTCGCCCTGGGCCTACTCGGCGATCCAGCCTTCGCCGAAGAAATCCAGCCTTTGGAGCTGGACGCCATCAACGTCACGTCCGACTACGAATCCGCCACCGGCCCTGTCTCGGGCTATCGGGCGACCCGCTCCGTCAGCGCCACCAAGACCGACACGGCTTTGCGCGACGTCCCGCAATCGATCAGCGTCATCCCTGCCAGCGTACTCAAGGACCTGGGCAGCACCCACGTCGAACGAGCCCTGGAATATGCCGGTGGCGTATCGAAGCAGAACAACTTCGGCGGCCTGACGCTTTACGAATACAGCGTTAGGGGTTTCACCACGTCGGAATTCTACAAGGACGGTTTCAGCGCCAACCGCGGCTATCCAAGCACGCCGGACGCCGCCAGTATCGAGCGTATCGAGGTGTTGAAAGGCCCGGCGGCCAGCCTCTATGGCCGCGGCGATCCCGGCGGCACGGTCAACATTGTCACCAAGAAACCCCAACCCGAAGCGTTCACCACGTTGCAAACCAGCGCCGGAAGCTGGGACCGCTACCGAACCGCGCTGGACGTCAATACGCCGCTGGACGCCGAAGGCAACGTGCTGTCCCGGGTCAACCTGGCGGTCGAGGACAACAACAGCTTTCGCGATCATGTCGGCAGCAAGCGCGTCTTCGTCGCGCCCTCCATCAGTTGGCAACTGAACCCGGACACCCGGTTGCTGGTGGAAAGCGAAATCGTGCGCCACAGCTCGACGTTCGACCGTGGCATCGTCGCCCCGAACAATCGCTGGAGTGGCGTTTCCCGTTCGACCTTCCTGGGCGAACCCAACGACGGGGACATCGATAACCACAACAACATGCTCCAGGCCGCCCTCGAGCATCAGCTCAACGACGCCTGGCAGTTACGCCTGGCCAGCCATTACAAGCAGGGTGAGCTCTGGGGATTCGCTTCCGAAGCGCGGCCATTGAACGCCGATGGCCACACGGTGAACCGCCGCTACCGCGAGCGCGACAGCAATTGGCACGACAGCATTACCCAACTTGAGTTGCGCGGGCTGTTCGATCTCGGTCCCTGGCAGCACGAACTGTTGATCGGCACGGAATACGAGGACTACCGCAAGAACGAGCGCGTAACGACCATCGCTGGCGGCGCTTATCCGATCGATATCTACGACCCGATCTACGGCCAGCCAAAACCCAACGGCACGCGCTCCGGCACGGACTTCTTCGAGCATGTCAAAAGCAGGGCCGTGAACCTTCAGGACCAGATCATCTTCACCGACAAACTGCGCGGCTTGCTCGGCGTGCGCTACGAACACTTCGAGCAAAGCATCGACAACCACGTCAACGACGTGACCAGCCGCCAACGCCACGACACCCTGACGCAACGCGCCGGTCTGTTGTACCAACTGACGCCGCAAGTCGGGCTGTTCGCCAATGCCTCCACCTCGTTCAAACCCAACAATGGCCTGGACGCCGACGGCAAGACATTCGACCCTGAGGAAGGGGTTGGCTATGAAGTCGGGGTCAAGAGCGAACTGTTCGACGACCGCCTGAGCACTACCCTCGCGGCCTTCCATATCGAGAAGGAAAACGTCCTCAGCCCGGTGGGCGGGACCGATTTCAGTCGCGCCGTGGGCAAGGCCCGTAGCCAGGGCATCGACCTGCAGATGACCGGCCAGCTCACTGACGCGGTGCGGGTGATTGGCGCCTTTGCCTATATCGACGCCGAAGTGACCAAGGGCGACGAGGTCATCCCCACCGGCAGCCGGATCCTCGGCGTCGCCAAGCGCAGCGGCAGCCTGCTAGGGGTCTACGAATTCCAGGATGGGCACCTGCGCGGCTCGGATGTCGGCGCGGCGTTCACTTACGTGGGTGATCGCTCGGGCGAAGCGGGCAAGGACTTCGAATTGCCCGCCTACCATACCGTCGACCTGCTGGCCCACTACAAGGCCAGCGACACCGTCACCGTGGGCCTGAACCTGAACAACGTGTTCGACGAAAAATACTACGAACGCTCCTACAGCAATTACTGGGTCACTCCCGGCGATCCGCGCAACTTCACTGTCAGCCTCACCCTCGATCTATAAGGAAGTCAGCATGAAATACCCCAAGACCTTCGCCCTGCTCGGCCTGCTCCTGGCCACCCAGGCTTCGGCCCATGGCCTGTGGACGGAACAACGACGCGGCAACATCGAAGTGATCTACGGTCATGGCGCCGAGGACAACGCCTTCAAGGCGAAGAAAATCAGCGGTGCCTGGGCCTATGACTTGGGCGGCAACATGATCCCCGTCACCGTGGAGCGCTTGTCGGACCACGCCCGCCTGCAACCCCTCAAGCCACCGGCCGTGCTGGCAGTCGCACTCGACAATGGCATGTGGTCACAGACCGCCGACAAGAAATGGGTCAATGAAGGCCGCAGCAAAGTGCCAGGCGCGATCGAGTCGACCCAGACCTTCAAGTACAGCCTGGCGATCTATGAGCCGGGGGCGAAGCTGCCGAAGCTGGATCAGGTCAAGTTCGTCATCGTGCCGCAAGTCGACCCGCTGACCGTCGGTCCCGGCCAGTCGTTGCCGGTGCAGGTGCTGCTCGACGGAAAACCTGCCGCAGGCGTGAAGTTGGTGGGGGACTATCGCAGCGCGCCGGGCACCGTGAGCACCGAAACCGATGCCGAAGGCCGAGCCAAGGTATTGGTGCGCAATGAGGGTCTGAACGTGATCGCCGCACAAATGGAAATCCCGCTCAAGGACAACAAGGATGTCGCGACGCGTGGGGTGTTCACTTCGCTGACGTTCCTCGGTGAAGAGCATCACGAGTAAAACCGGTTATTACAATGAGGGAGCGGGATTGCCCGCTCCCTCATTGGGTTTGAAGCAAAGGTCTAGAGCTCGCCCAGGGCCTCGATCAGCGCCTGGTTCTGCTCCGGCGTGCCAATGCTGATCCGCAGGAACTGCGCGATGCGCTCCTGCTTGAAGTGCCGCACGATCACGCCTTGCTCACGCAGCTTCGCCGCTAGCGCCGCCGCGTCGTGACGGGGGTGGCGAGCGAAGATGAAGTTGGCCGCCGACGGCAGCACTTCAAAGCCCTTGGCCTCCAGTCGGGCCACTACCCATTCACGGTGCTCTATCACCAAGCGGCAAGTCCGGTCGAAGTACTCGCGATCGTCGAACGCCGCCGCGCCGCCGACATTTGCCAGGCGATCCAGCGGGTAGGAGTTGAAGCTGTTCTTGATCCGCTCCAGCGCTTCGATCAAATCCGGATGGCCCACCGCCAGGCCCACGCGCAGTCCCGCCAACGAGCGAGACTTGGACAACGTTTGCGTGACCAGCAGGTTCGGGTAGCGATCCACCAGGCTGATGGCCGTCTCGCCGCCGAAGTCGATATAAGCCTCGTCCACAACGACCACCGAATCCGGGCTGGCCTTGAGGATCTGCTCGACCGCTTCCAGCGCCAGCAGGCAGCCAGTCGGCGCGTTCGGATTGGGGAAAATGATCCCGCCGTTCGGCTTGGCATAATCCGCCGGGTCGATCCGGAACTGTTCATCCAGCGGCACCGCGTCGAATTGGATGCCATACAGCCCGCAATAGACTGGGTAGAAGCTGTAGCTGATGTCCGGGAACAACACCGGCTGGTCGTGCTGAAGCAGACCGTGGAAAATGTGCGCCAACACCTCGTCCGAACCGTTACCCAAAAATACCTGGCTGGTCTGTACACCGTAATACCGGGCGACGGCGCTTTTCAGCAAGTCGCTGTTGGGGTCCGGATACAGGCGCAGATTGTCATTGAGTTCGGTCTGCATCGCCGCAAGGGCCTTGGGCGATGGGCCGTAGGGATTCTCGTTGGTGTTGAGCTTGACCAGGCGGGTCAGCTTCGGCTGTTCACCCGGGACGTACGGCACCAGGTCCTTGACGAACGGGCTCCAGAATCTACTCATTTCAGTTCCCCTTCTGTTCGTCTTTGATGCGGTATTCGGCGCTGCGGGCGTGGGCGCTCAGCGATTCGCCACGGGCCAGCACCGAGGCGGTCTTGCCCAGTTCGGACGCGCCCTGCTCCGAGCAGAAAATGATCGAGGAGCGTTTCTGGAAGTCATAGACCCCCAGCGGCGACGAGAAGCGCGCGGTGCCGGAGGTTGGAAGTACGTGGTTCGGCCCGGCGCAATAGTCGCCCAGCGCCTCGGAGGTGTGACGGCCCATGAAGATCGCGCCGGCATGGCGGATCTTCGGCAGCCAGGCTTGCGGATCCGCGACTGACAGTTCCAAGTGCTCCGGCGCAATGCGGTTGGCGACTTCGATGGCCTGCTCCATGTCATCGACCTTGATCAGCGCACCACGGCCATTGATCGAGGTGTTGATGATTTCGGCACGGTCCATGGTTGGCAGCAATTTGTCGATGCTGGCGGCAACCTTGTCGAGGAACTCGGCGTCCGGGCTGACCAGGATCGCCTGGGCATCTTCGTCGTGCTCGGCTTGGGAAAACAGGTCCATGGCGATCCAGTCCGGGTCGGTCTGGCCGTCGCACACCACGAGGATCTCCGAAGGGCCGGCGATCATGTCGATACCGACCTGGCCAAATACGTGGCGCTTGGCGGTGGCGACGTAGATGTTGCCCGGGCCGACCACCTTGTCGACCCGTGGCACGCTTTGAGTGCCATAGGCCAACGCCGCCACGGCCTGGGCACCGCCGATGGTGAAAACTCGGTCCACACCGGCGATGCAGGCCGCGGCCAGCACCAGTTCGTTGATCTCGCCGCGCGGAGTCGGAACGACCATGACCACTTCGGTCACGCCAGCGACCTTGGCCGGAATCGCGTTCATCAACACCGACGACGGATAGGAAGCCTTGCCACCCGGCACATAAAGGCCGGCGCGGTCCAGCGGCGTGACTTTCTGGCCGAGTACCGTGCCGTCGGCCTCGGTGTAGGTCCAGGAGTCCTGTTTTTGCCGCTCGTGGTAGCTGCGCACGCGGGACGCGGCTTTTTCCAAAGCTTCGCGCTGGGGCACGGTGATGCGGGTCAAGGCCAGCTCCAGGCGCTCGCGCGGCAGGATCAGGTCGGCCATCGACGCCACTTGCAGGCCGTCGAACTTCTGGGTGAATTCCACCAGGGCGGCATCGCCACGCTCGCGCACGGCCTTGATGATGTCCAGCACCCGCTGGTTGACCGAATCGTCAGACACGCTTTCCCAGCTCAGCAGATGATCCAGATGATGTGCAAAATCCGGATCGGCAGCGTTGAGTCGGCGAATCGAGGTGGGAGCGGTCATAGCGAGGGCCTCTATTAATGGCAAATGCTCAGGCGCCCTAGGCTACCAGTCCATTCGCGTGGGCACCTGAGAAAATTGGCTATGACGCGGATAGACGGGCGCGACGTGGAGTCGCGCAGGTGAATCAGCCGCGGTGTCGCGATTCCACTGCCTTGCGCAGGGTATCGATCAGTGCCTGGATACGGGCGTGCTGCATCTTCATCGAAGCCTTGTTGACGATCAGCCGGGAGGTGATGTCGGCGATGAAGTCCTGGGGTTCCAGGCCATTGGCTCGCAGGGTGTTGCCGGTGTCGACCACGTCGATGATCTTGTCCGCCAGGCCGATCAGCGGCGCCAGCTCCATCGAGCCGTAAAGCTTGATGATATCGACCTGGCGGCCTTGCTCGGCGTAGTAACGCTTGGCGACGTTGACGAACTTGGTCGCGACACGCAGGCGCCCCTTGGGCTCGGCGGCGCCGACCTTGCCAGCGGTCATCAGCTTGCAACGGGCGATCCGCAGGTCCAGCGGCTCATACAAGCCCTGGCCGCCGTATTCCATCAGCACGTCCTTGCCGGCAACACCCAGGTCGGCGGCGCCATGCTCCACATAGGTCGGCACATCGGTGGCGCGCACGATCAACAAGCGCACATCGGCCTGGGTCGTGGGGATGATCAGCTTGCGGCTCTTGTCCGGATTCTCGGTCGGCACGATGCCTGCTTCAGCCAGAAGCGGCAGGGTGTCGTCAAGGATGCGGCCCTTGGACAGTGCGATGGTCAACATGGGAAACGTTAGTCCTTATCAAGGTACTCATGCCCGGTCGCAAGCGGCGCCGGACACACATCGAGGGTGCGAACACCCTCGATCTGAAGCAATTCAACAGGCACATCCTTGTGCCCATGCAGCGGGAACTAGCCCGGTACGCGACGGATCTTGGCGCCGAGCATCTGCAGCTTCTCTTCGATGCACTCGTAACCACGGTCGATGTGGTAGATGCGGTCGATCAGCGTATCGCCTTCGGCAACCAGTGCCGAAATCACCAGGCTGGCCGAGGCCCGCAGGTCGGTGGCCATGACTGGCGCGCCCTTGAGTTTCTCGGTGCCGGTGACGATGGCCGTGTTGCCTTCGACCTGGATCTTGGCGCCCATGCGGTGCAGCTCGTAGACGTGCATGAAGCGGTTTTCGAAGATCGTCTCGATCACCGCGCCCGTGCCTTCGGCAATGGCGTTGAGGGAGATGAACTGCGCCTGCATGTCGGTCGGGAACGCCGGGTACGGAGCGGTCCGCACGTTGACGGCCTTGGGCCGCTTGCCGTGCATGTTCACTTCGATCCAGTCTTCGCCGCAGGTGACTTCTGCACCGGCTTCCTTGAGTTTTTCCAGGACAGCTTCGAGGATCGTCGGATCGGTGTCCTTGACCTTGACGCGGCCACCCGTGACGGCGGCGGCAACCAGGTAGGTGCCTGTTTCAATACGGTCCGGCATCACTTTATAAGTGGCCGAGTGCAGGCGCTCGACGCCATCGATGGTGATGGTGTCGGTGCCGGCGCCGGTGATCTTGGCGCCCATGGCGATCAGGAAGTTCGCCAGGTCCACCACTTCAGGTTCGCGGGCGGCGTTCTGCAGCACGCTGCGGCCCTTGGCCAGGGCCGCGGCCATCATGATGTTCTCGGTCCCGGTCACGCTGACGGTGTCGAAGAAGAAGTGCGCACCACGCAGGCCGCCTTCAGGGGCCTTGGCCTTGATGTAGCCGCCCTCGACGTCGATCACCGCACCCATGGCTTCCAGGCCACGGATGTGCAGGTCCACCGGACGCGAGCCGATGGCGCAACCACCAGGCAATGCCACTTCGGCTTCACCGAAACGGGCAACCATCGGGCCCAGCACCAGGATCGACGCACGCATGGTCTTCACCAGTTCGTACGGCGCGATCAGGGTCTTGATGGTACGCGGGTCGATTTCGACGGCGAGCTTCTCGTCGATCACAGGCTCGATGCCCATGCGGCCGAACAGCTCGATCATCGTGGTGATGTCGTGCAGGTGCGGCAGGTTGGCCACGGTCACCGGGCCATCGCACAGCAGGGTCGCGGCCAGGATCGGCAGCGCGGAGTTCTTTGCCCCGGAGATACGGATTTCGCCATCAAGGCGAACGCCGCCGGTAATAATCAATTTATCCATAAGAATCTCGACGCCCTTGGGCTCAGGTGCGCTC
The DNA here is from genome assembly GCF_000802155.2 of Pseudomonas frederiksbergensis. Taxonomy (GTDB): domain Bacteria; phylum Pseudomonadota; class Gammaproteobacteria; order Pseudomonadales; family Pseudomonadaceae; genus Aquipseudomonas; species Aquipseudomonas frederiksbergensis_A. Next base: position 242,220 of record NZ_JQGJ02000009.1, on the reverse strand, counting down.
GGCCCAAGCCGCGCGGCTGAAAAATTTCATAGTGACCGCGTGGATGCTGCCATCGGCGATCCATGGGTTCAAATGGGCATAGATGCTCTGCTGACGCTTCACCGGGCTCAACGCCGCCAGTTCATCGCTGATCACATTCAACTGGAAGTTGCAGCCTTCGCCTTCAACTTCCACCTGCGTACCGGGCAGCTTTCCTTCAAGGAAGCTCTTCACTTCTACAGCCTGCATGCTCAACCTCAATCGGCGCCCTGTGCGCACGGGTCGCACATCATACAAAAAAGCCCCGCGCCTGCGAACCCCGCGACGCAGGACTTAGACGAGTAACGTTGCCCACCTCGCTTGCCAGGGTCACTGGGGCGAGGGTCAGGCCAGCTCCAACACCTCGGTCAATTCGCTGACCTGAGCTATTTCACGCATATCCTCGGGCATTGCGCGGATGCTCCACGTCTTGCCGGCGGCCTTGGCGTCGCGCATGAAGCACAACAACAGGGACAGACCGACGCTACTGGACTTTTCCACGGCAGAGCAGTCAATGACCAACTCGGCGCCCTTTGCGGACTTGATCAACGCCTGGCCCTGCTTGCGCAAGCCCGGACCGGTGCGGTAATCCAGCACGCCACTGAGCAGCAACTCGCCAGACTCGCCCAGGCGAACGGCCGAGTCATTCACCGGCTCGTTCATTGTTCCTGCTTCTCTTTGGCTTCTTCGGTCACTTCCTTGGCCTTGGCGACTTCGCCGGCCCAACCGTCGATGGTCTTGTCCAGGTCGCCGCCATTGCGCTGCATCGCGTCAGCAAACTGGTCACGGAACAGCTTGCCGATGTTGATGCCATTGATGATCACGTTGCGCACCTTCCACTCGCCGTTGATTTTCTCGAGTGTGTAGGAAACCGGGTAGACCGCGCCGTTATTGCCCTTGACCTGCATGTCGACGCTGGTGCGGTTGCCACTCTCATCCTTGGCCGGCGAAACGGTGATGCCCTGGTTGTTGTATTCAAGCAAGGCGTTGCCATAGAACTGCATCAGGCTGCGCTTGAAGTTTTCCTGGAAGCGGGTCATCTGCGCCGGGGTGGCCTTGCGCGAATACTTGACGGTCATGATGCTCCTGGAAATGCCGTCGGCATCCACGACCGGACCGACGATGCCATTCAGTGCATCGTAGAACGCCCCCGGATCCTGCTTGTACTTCTCTTTATTGGCGGCAAGGTCCGCCAGCAGTCGGGTCGTCGTGTCCTGGATGATGTCGTGCGCCGAAGGTGCCGCCACGGCATTGCCCATCAGCGGCAGGGCCGCCAGCAGGACCAGCAGGCTGCGTCGCAGGATAGAGATCATTCAAAAGCTCCTCATTTGGCGTCTTTGCTAACGGTATTGAGCAGGAATTTACCGATCAGGTCTTCGAGCACCAGCGACGACTGCGTGTCGTGGATGGTCCCGCCGTCCTTGAGCAAGGTCTCTTCCCCACCCACGCTGATACCGATGTATTTCTCACCCAACAGCCCAGCCGTGAGGATAGAGGCAGTGGAATCGGTCGGCAGGTTATCCACGCGTTTTTCCAGCTGCAGCGTCACCCGGCCAGTGAAACTGTCGCGGTCCAGATCGATTGCCGTGACCTTGCCGATGGTGACACCGGCCATGGTTACCTTGGCTCTGACCGTCAAACCGGCGATATTGTCGAAATAAGCATAAAGTTTATAAGTGTCGGTGCTCGCGGTCGGCGCCAGGCCACTGACCCGCAAGGCCAGCAGCAGCAAAGCCAGGATGCCAGCCAGCAAGAAAAGGCCGACACCGATTTCCAGGGTGCGGTTTTGCATCAGAAATCTCCAAACATCAAGGCGGTCAGAATAAAGTCAAGGCCCAGGACGGCCAACGAGGCGTAGACCACGGTCTTGGTTGTGGCACGGCTGATCCCCTCTGACGTGGGCTCACAGTCATAACCTTGAAAAACGGCGATCCAGGTGACTACGAAAGCGAATACGGCACTCTTGATCACGCCGTTGAGCACATCGTCGAGAAAGTCGACGCTGTTCTGCATGTTGGACCAGTAGGAACCCTCATAGACCCCCAGCCAATCGACGGCTACCCAGGAGCCGCCCCAGATCCCCACGACGCTGAAGATCATTGCCAGCACCGGCAGCGAAATGAAGCCGGCCCACAGGCGTGGGGCAATGATGTACTTGAGCGGATCGACACCGATCATTTCCAGGCTGGACAACTGCTCGGTGGACTTCATGTTGCCGATCTCGGCAGTCAGCGCCGATCCGGCTCGTCCGGCGAACAGCAGTGCCGTTACCACGGGCCCGAGCTCACGCAGCAATGTCAGCGCAACCATTTGCCCGACGGCCTGCTCCGACCCATAGCTGGACAGGATGCTGAAGCCCTGGAGCGCCAGTACCATGCCAATGAAGATGCCCGAGACAACGATGATCACCAGGGACATCACCCCCACTGAATGCAATTGCTTGACCAACAGGCCAAAACCGCCTCCAGTCGAATTGCGTCCGAGCAGCGCGTGCATCAGGAACAGCGTGGAACGCCCCAGCACGGCCACCACATCGATGCCGGAACGGCCGAACAGGCGGATTCTTTCTATTAATGATTTCTTGCGCATCAGCGCTTCCCCAGCAGATCGGTACGGTAATCCGTGGCCGGAAAATGGAACGCCACCGGACCGTCCGGGTCACCTTTCATGAATTGGCGAATGCGTGGGTTGTCCGAATCCTTCAATTCCTTGGGCGTTCCCTGCCCCAGCACCTGGCCATCGCCGACGACATAGATGTAGTCGGCAATGCTCGCGGTTTCGGCCAGGTCATGGGACACCACGATGCTGGTGATGCCCAACGCGTCATTGAGCAGGCGGATCAGGCGCACGAGCACACCCATGGCAATGGGATCCTGGCCAACGAAGGGCTCGTCGTACATGAGGATCTTCGGATCGAGGGCTATCGCCCGAGCCAACGCCACGCGACGCTTCATGCCGCCGGAAAGCTCGTCCGGCATCAGGTCCAGGGCGCCACGCAGCCCGACTGCCTGCAGTTTCAGCAAGACGATGTCGCGGATCATTTCTTCCGGCAGTTCGGTATGGACACGCAGGGGAAACGCCACGTTCTCGAACACATCGAGGTCGGTAAACAGCGCACCGCTCTGGAACAGCACGCCCATGTGCTTGCGCGCATCGAACAGATCGCTGCGCGACAGCTCTGGAAGGTTCTGGCCATTGACCCAGACTTCGCCGGCATTGGGGCGCAGCTGTGCACCCATCAGCCGCAGCAGCGTGGTCTTTCCACACCCGGAAGGCCCCATGATGCCGGTCACCTTGCCACGCGGGATGCGAATATCGATGTCATTGAAAATGCTGCGCGTCCCTCGCTTGAAGGTCAGTCCCTTCAGCTCGACCGCGTAGGCGTTGTCGGCACTCATCTAAACTCCTTGCGATGCAGCCTCATATCCGAATGCCCAGGCCAACCGGCTAACGCCGGAACCGCCGAGCACACGAATCGGCGGCGAACTATATCACTGCAACCGCCAGGCGCCCAAGGCCAACCCCCGCCCGTTAAGCCTGGCTTAAGGTAAAACACCACATTTTATGTCCAGCCTTGCAACCGTTCGAACAAAGCGTGACGAACTAGCGTGAGGGAATCGATCATTGCAGCTATAATCGCCGCCTTTTCATCGGGCTATACGATCTGACATGAGCCAATCCAGCGACCTGATTCAATCGGCACAACGTACCATCCGCCTCGAGCTCGAAGCCGTACAAGGCTTGCTGGCCCATATCGACGCTGATTTCGTACGCGCCTGCGAGATGATTCTGGCCAGCAAGGGCCGCGTGGTCGTGGTCGGCATGGGCAAGTCCGGCCATATCGGCAACAAGATTGCCGCGACGCTGGCCAGCACAGGCACGACGGCCTTTTTCGTCCACCCGGCCGAGGCCAGCCACGGCGATATGGGCATGATCACCCGGGACGACGTCATCCTGGCCCTGTCCAACTCCGGCTCGACCAATGAAATCCTCACGTTGCTGCCACTGATCAAGCGCCTGGGCATCCAGATGATCAGCATCACCGGCAACCCGGACTCCCCGCTGGCCAAGGCCGCCGAGGTGAACCTCAATGTTCATGTCGAACACGAAGCCTGCCCGCTAAACCTGGCCCCGACTTCGTCCACCACCGCAGCCCTGGTCATGGGCGATGCCCTGGCCGTGGCCCTGCTGGAAGCCCGTGGCTTCACTGCCGAGGATTTCGCCTTTTCCCATCCTGGCGGCGCGCTGGGCCGTCGCCTGCTGCTCAAAGTCGAAAACGTGATGCACTCCGGTGAAGAGCTACCGAAGGTTCAACGCGGCACGCTGCTCAAGGATGCGCTGATGGAGATGACCCGCAAGGGCCTGGGCATGACCGTGATTCTCGAAGCCGACGGCAAGCTGGCCGGGATCTTCACCGACGGCGACCTGCGCCGCACCCTCGACCGCGCGATCGATATCCGCAACGCAACCATCGACGCAGTCATGACCGTTCACGGCAAGACCGCCCGCGCCGACATGCTGGCCGCCGAAGCCCTTAAAATCATGGAAGACCACAGGATCAACGCACTGGTGGTGGTGGATGACGACGACCGCCCGGTCGGCGCCTTCAACCTGTCCGACCTGCTGCGTGCTGGAGTAATGTAATGACGACCGACCTGCTGCAACGGGGCAAGACAATCAAGCTCGCCGTATTCGACGTCGACGGTGTACTCACCGACGGCCGCCTGTACTTCCTCGAAGATGGCAGCGAATTCAAGACCTTCAACACGCTCGACGGCCAAGGCATCAAGATGCTGATGGCCTCAGGCGTGCAGACCGCCATTATCAGTGGTCGCAAGACGCCGGTGGTGGAGCGACGGGCGAAGAATCTCGGCATCCCGCACCTTTACCAGGGCCGCGAAGACAAACTGGTGGTTTTGGACGAGCTCCTTGGCCAACTCAATCTAAGCTATGAACAGGTCGCCTACCTGGGTGACGACCTGCCGGACCTGCCGGTCATCCGCCGGGTCGGTTTGGGCATGGCCGTGGCCAACGCCGCTGCGTTCGTGCGCGAGCATGCCCATGGTGTCACCACGGCAAGGGGCGGCGAAGGCGCAGCCCGCGAATTCTGTGAACTGATCCTGCGTGCCCAGGGCCACCTCGAAGCGGCCAACGCCGCATACCTGTGAGCCATTTATGCTAAGCAAGAAGATTCGCACCCTCCTGGTGTTCAGCTGTATCGCGGCGATTTTCGCTGCGGTGGGCTATTGGAACATCAGCCCGGAACGCTTCCTGGACCAGCCAGCGGCCAAGGTCGAGGAGAACATCGACTGGTACGCAACCAATACGCACACCCTGCAGTACTTGCCCGACGGCAAGCTGCAGTACGAAATGACATCCGACAAGGTCGATCACGTGAAGGCGACTGATATCACGCTGGTCACCAAACCGGACCTGAACATGTTCCGGGGCACCGAGTTCCCATGGCATGTCCAGAGTGAGCGCGCCGAGGTCAATCCCGGCGGCACCGAGGTCGAACTGATCGACTCGGTGCGCATCACCCGGACCGACGAAAAGAACCGTACGACCCTCATCACCACCAGTCGCATGACGGTCTTCCCGCAACGAGAATATGCGCAGACCGAGCAACCCGTTAGAATCGACGGCGCTGGCGGCGTATCGACCGGCACGGGAATGAAGGCGTATTTGAAGGAAAGCAGGATACACCTGCTATCGAAAGTAAGAGGACAGTATGAAGCTCGCTAAAACCCTCCCTATTTTGCTCAGTCTGGGCGCAGCACTGGGAAGCGCGAGCGCCTGGGCCCTTCCCAACGACCGCGACCAGCCTATCCGCATCCAGGCCGACGACGCGCAACTGGATGACAAGAACGGTGTCGCCACCTATAAGGGTGATGTAATCATCACCCAGGGCTCGATGAAGGTGACCGGCAACACCGTGACCATCACCCGCACCCAATCCGGCGACATCGACGTAGTGACTTCGGTGGGCAACCTGGCCTACTTCGAACAACTGCAAACCGCAGGCGACACCAAGCCCGTGCAAGGCTACGGGGTCACCATCCAGTATCACGCCGCCCAGGACCGCGTTGTATTGATCGATCGCGCCAAGGTCGTCGACAAGGACAACAACGTGACCCAAGGCGAGAAAATCGTCTACGACACGGTCAAGAAACTGGCCAGCGCCGGTCGCGCCACTGGCAGCAAGGTCACCGAGGCGCGTCCGCGCATCGACATGGTGATCCAGCCGAAAAAGAAAACCGACGAGCAGAAGGCCCAGTAATGGCAACTCTGAAAGCCCAGCACCTGGCCAAGAGCTACAAGAGCCGCCAGGTTGTGCGCGATGTCAGCCTGTCCATCGACAGCGGCCAGATCGTCGGTTTGCTCGGCCCCAACGGCGCCGGCAAGACAACCTGTTTCTACATGATCGTCGGCCTGGTCCAGTCCGATCAGGGTCGCGTACTGATCGACGACCTGGACGTGAGCCACCAGCCGATGCACGGCCGGGCAAGGGCTGGCATCGGCTATCTGCCGCAAGAAGCGTCGATCTTCCGCAAACTGTCGGTTGCCGACAACATCATGGCGATCCTCGAGACCCGCAAGGAGCTCGACAAGGCCGGCCGTCGCCAGGAGCTGGAAAGCCTGCTGCAGGAATTCCACATCAGCCACATTCGCGACAACCTCGGCATGAGCCTGTCCGGCGGTGAACGTCGCCGAGTGGAAATCGCCCGCGCCCTGGCCACCGCACCGAAATTCATTCTACTCGACGAACCCTTCGCCGGCGTGGACCCGATTTCGGTCGGCGACATCAAGCAGATCATCCACCACCTCAAGGCCAAGGGGATCGGCGTGCTGATCACCGACCACAACGTACGCGAAACATTGGATATCTGCGAGACTGCCTATATCGTCAACGATGGCCAGTTGATTGCCGAAGGTGACTCCGCCACTATCCTGGCCAACGAATTGGTGAAGGAAGTTTATCTGGGTCATGAGTTCCGCCTGTAAGCGCAAGTGCCTGGCGAATCGTCCGGGCGTTGCCAATTTTATTGTGACGACGCCCTAGGCAAACCCCTCGGTTTCAGGCATATAATTTGCTTAAGTTTGGCGCTCCGGCGCCCTGTAGTGGATGGCGCATGTGCGCCGGCAAATAAGGTGTTTAGCCCCTGCCATGAAACCATCGCTAGTCTTGAGAATGGGCCAGCAGCTGACGATGACACCGCAGCTGCAACAGGCCATCCGCCTGCTCCAATTGTCGACCCTGGACCTGCAACAGGAAATCCAGGAGGCCTTGGAATCCAATCCGATGCTTGAGCGCCAGGAAGAAGGCGACGACTTCGACAACACCGATCCACTGGCCGATAACGTCGAGCAGAAAACCACCCCCGAAATCCAGGAACCGTCCTACCAGCAGGAAGCCGCCCCAACGGTGGATAACCTCGAGGATGGCGAATGGAACGAGCGCATTCCCAACGACCTGCCCGTGGACACCGCGTGGGAGGACGTCTATCAGACCAGCGCCAGCAGCCTGCCGAGCGGCGACGACGATGAATGGGACTTCACCACCCGCACTTCCGTCGGCGAAAGCCTGCAGAGTCATCTGCTCTGGCAATTGAACCTGGCGCCGATGTCCGATACCGATCGCCTGATCGCCGTGACCCTGATCGATTGCATCAACAATCAGGGCTACCTGGACGAGACGCTGGAAGAAATTCTCGAAGCATTCGACCCCGAGCTCGACATCGAGCTGGACGAAATCGAAGCCGTCCTTCACCGCATCCAGCAGTTCGAACCCGCCGGCATCGGCGCCCGCAACCTGGGCGAGTGCCTGTTGCTGCAATTGCGCCAACTGCCCGCCAAGACCCCTTGGCTGGCTGAAGCCAAGCGCCTGGTCACCGATTACATCGACCTTTTGGGCGGCCGCGACTACAGCCAACTGATGCGCCGCATGAAGCTCAAGGAAGATGAGCTGCGCCAGGTCATCGAGTTGGTGCAAAGCCTCAATCCGCGCCCCGGCTCGCAGATCGAATCCACCGAGCCTGAGTACGTGGTCCCCGATGTGATCGTGCGCAAGCATAACGATCGCTGGCTGGTGGAGCTCAACCAGGAGTCCGTGCCCAAGCTGCGCGTCAATGCCCAGTACGCCGGCTTCGTCAAGCGCGCCGACACCAGCGCCGACAACACCTTCATGCGCAACCAGTTGCAAGAAGCCCGCTGGTTCATCAAGAGCCTGCAAAGTCGCAACGAAACCCTGATGAAAGTAGCCACCCAGATCGTCGAGCATCAGCGCGGCTTCCTGGAGTACGGCGACGAAGCGATGAAGCCGTTGGTCCTGCATGACATTGCCGAGGCGGTGGGCATGCACGAATCGACGATTTCACGCGTCACTACCCAGAAATTCATGCATACCCCACGGGGCATCTATGAATTGAAATACTTTTTCTCCAGCCATGTCAGCACCTCCGAAGGCGGCGAATGCTCGTCCACGGCCATCCGCGCGATCATCAAGAAACTGGTCGCCGCGGAAAATCAGAAAAAGCCGTTGAGTGACAGCAAGATCGCTGGTTTACTGGAGGCACAAGGCATTCAGGTGGCCCGCCGTACCGTCGCCAAATACCGCGAATCCCTCGGGATCGCACCTTCGAGCGAACGCAAGCGGTTGATGTAACGGGCCACGCCACAGCGTTCCAGTGGCAGGCAACCCAGCCTGCCGCTTTATGCACTGGCAACGAAGGAGAAGCTGTATGCAAGTCAACATCAGTGGACACCAACTGGAAGTGACCGAACCCCTGCGCACCTACATCGGCGAAAAACTCGACCGATTGGAAAGGCATTTCGACAAGATCACCAATGTGCAAGTCACGATGAACGTCGAAAAGCTGCTGCAGAAAATCGAAGCCACGCTGCATATCCCCGGCGGAGAAGTGGTTGCCAACGCAGAGCATTCAGACATGTATGCCGCGATTGACCTGCTGACCGACAAGCTGGATCGCCAACTCAAAAAGCATAAGGAAAAGACCCAGAGCCTCCTCCAGGGCGCAACCGGTCGTTAACCCCCCCAATCCATGATCCGACTAGAAACCATCCTGACCCCCGGCCGCTCCCAAGTGAACGCGCCGGGTGGCAGTAAAAAGAAAGCCCTCGAACAAATCGCCAACCTGATCCACCGCGAAGTGCCGGATCTGGAAATGCAGGACGTCTTCGAGGCCCTCATTGCCCGTGAAAAACTCGGTTCCACCGGTTTTGGCAACGGCATCGCCATTCCCCATTGCCGCCTCAAGGGCTGTGAAGCGCCGATCAGCGCGCTGCTGCACCTTGAAGCCCCCATTGATTTCGACGCCATCGACGGCGCGCCGGTCGACCTGCTGTTCGTATTGCTGGTTCCGGAAGCGGCGACCGATGCGCACCTTGAGCTGCTGCGCCAGATCGCCAGCATGCTGGACCGCAAGGAAGTGCGTGAAAAACTGCGCAGCGCAGCGAGTAGCGAAGCTTTGTATCAGGTTGTCCTGGACGAGCAGAACGGTCATTAACCATGCGCATGATCATCGTCAGTGGCCGCTCCGGCTCCGGTAAAAGTACCGCCCTCAATGTGCTTGAGGATAACGGCTACTATTGCATCGATAATTTGCCGGCAGGCCTGCTTCCGGAATTGGCCGAGCGCGCCTTGATCCACACCGAACTGGCGCAACCGCTGGTCGCCGTGTCCATCGATGCCCGTAACCTGCCCAGCCATCTGTCGCGGTTTCCTGAACTGCTCGAGGATGTGCGCAACCGGCATATCCAGTGCGACGTGCTGTACCTGGATGCCGACGAAGAAACTTTGCTCAAGCGCTTTTCCGAAACCCGTCGGCGTCATCCGCTGAGCAATGCCAGCCGCTCCCTGGCTGAAGCCATCCATGACGAAAGCCAACTGCTGGGCCCCATCGCAGACCTGGCGGACCTCAAGCTCAACACCACGAACCTGAACCTGTATCAACTGCGCGACACCATCAAGTTGCGCCTGCTGAACCAGCCGGAACCGGGTACGGCCTTCCTCGTCGAATCGTTCGGTTTCAAGCGCGGAATGCCGGTGGACGCCGACCTGGTATTCGATGTCCGCTGCCTGCCCAACCCTTACTGGAAGCCGGAACTGCGCGAGCAGTCCGGGCTGGACCAACCGGTGATCGATTACCTGGCTACCCAGCCGGATGTCGAGGAAATGTTCCAGGACATCTCCAGCTACCTGCTCAAATGGCTGCCCCGCTTTGCCGCGAGCAACCGTGCCTACGTCACGATCGCCATCGGCTGTACCGGTGGCCATCACCGCTCCGTCTACCTGACCGAACGCCTGGGTCAGCTCCTGCAACAATCCCTGAAGAACGTCCAGGTTCGCCACCGCGACCTCAGCTAAAGGATTCACATCGCGATGCCTGCTCGGGAAATTGAAATCATCAACAAGCTGGGTCTGCATGCCCGAGCGTCAGCGAAATTCGTCGGTGTGGCGGGTCAGTTTCCGGATGTCACGATCAGGGTCGGGCGCGACCCTGAGACCACCGTCGATGGTAAAAGCATCATGGCGATGATGATGCTCGCCGCCGGCAAGGGCACCAAGATCCACCTGAGCACTGAAGGTGAACAGGCGCAGGAAGCGATGGACGCCCTGGTGGACCTGATCAACAGATACTTCGACGAAGGCGAGTGACTGCCCGAGGACTCGAGCCACAACAGCACAAGCGCATGGTCCTTGGATTGCATCAGGCCAACGCCGTGTCCATCACCATCATCAGGCAAAAACCCACCAGCAATCCCAGGCTCGCCAGCTTCTCATGACCATTGCGGCGAGATTCGGGGATCACTTCATGGGTCACTACCAGCAACATCGCCCCTGCCGCCAGTGCCAGCCCAAGCGGCAACAGCACCTCGGCCAGGCTGACCAACCAGGCGCATAGCAGCGCAAACACCGGCTCGACCAGCCCTGACGCGGCGCCGATCAAAAATGCCCTGGCACGCGACATTCCCGCAGCCGCGAGCACCAACGCAATCACCAGCCCTTCCGGGACGTCCTGCAAGGCGATGCCCATCGCCAGGCTGTCGGCGTCCGGCATGCCGCCGCCCGCAGAGACGCCAACCGCCATTCCTTCGGGGGTGTTATGGGCAATGATGGCGAAGACGAACAACCAGATCCGCGGCGCAATGATCGGGCGTCCTGGCGCGGCGATCAGCCTTTCGGGGCTGGCCGACACCTTGCGGTCTACCAGATACAGCCCGAATGCCCCCGAGAGGATGCCCAAACAGACAAGGCCACTGGCCGCCCATGGCGTGAGCCCCAACTGCTCGGCGGCGGCTATTGCCGGCACGATTAGTGAGAATGCCGTGGCGGCAAGCATCACTCCGGCGCCGAACCCCAGCAGCGAATCGCTCACGGCCTGGGGCATGCGCCGGATCACCAGCACCGGCACCGCCCCCAGCGCGGTGCCCAGGGCGCAAAGCCCGCCACCTTGCAACGCACGCAGCAACTTCGGCTCCAGGTCCAGCCATGCCAGTCCCTGCGCCGCCAGCAGGGTCATCCCGACCAACAGTAGCAGTGATCCCAAGGCGTAGCGAAACATGCGCCCGCCGGCTATCGCCAGAGTTTCAGTGTCCATAGTCAGCCTTGGATTGTTCTTAGTAGGGACTCAAGCGACCGCTGCCTGGTAGCGTCGTGCAACTTCCGGCCAATGGATCACGTTGTAGAACGCGTTGATGTATTCGGGACGACGGTTCTGGTACAGCAGGTAATATGCGTGCTCCCACACATCCAGGCCGAGAATTGGCGTGTTGCCACTCATCAAGGGGCTGTCCTGGTTGCCACTGCTTTCAACAACCAAGGTCTTTTGCGGGGTCACGCTCAGCCAGGCCCAGCCGCTGCCGAAACGGCTCAACGCGGCTTTGGTGAAGGCTTCCTTGAACCGCTCGATGCCGCCCAGCTGCGCTTCGATCGCCGCCGCCAGTGCGCCGTCCGGCTTGCCACCACCGTGGGGCGCCATCACCTCCCAGAACAACGAATGATTCGCATGGCCGCCGCCCTGGTTGATCACCGCAGCTTTCAATTCCTGGGGAAGCTGCTCAACGCTGGCCACCAGTTGCTCGACGGGCCAATCGGCGTATTCGGTGCCCTCCACCGCCGCGTTGAGGTTGTTGATGTACGTCTGGTGATGCTTGGTGTAGTGGATTTCCATGGTCTTCGCATCGATGTGCGGTTCCAGGGCGTCGTAGGCATAAGGCAACGCAGGCAAGGTAAAAGCCATCTCAATGGACTCCGTAATGAACAGGGGTGTCGCGATGCCGGGTCGAAGCGGCATCGCCGTGGAGCAAGCGGTGGGTGCGTGGGTATTCGCCGTGCTCGCCGATGAAATTCAACAGCTCGACATAGGTCTTGTGGCTCTGGCGCATCGCAGCGGCACGCAGGGCCGGGGCCAGGCGTTCGTCCTGCAGGGCCGTCAGCAGGCGCTGGTGGATGGCACACAGGTACTCCGCGCTCTCCTCCGGCTGATTCAAGCGCAGGTGCAGGTCCGCCAGGTTGTGGTGGGACACGACACAAGCCGCCACGGCTTCATCCGCGTCCGCCCAACGCTCGAACAACACCTGCGCCAGCGCCAGCGCTTGCAGGTAGGCTTCGCGAGCATCGACCAACTCGCCTTGCATGAAACAGCGATTGGCACGCTCGATCGTACGTTTCCAGTGTTCCATGATGAGTCCTCCACATGAGTGTCGGGGTCACACCCCCCCGGCGGTGAGTTTCTCGGGGTCCAGCAGGACCTCAAGCTCGGCGCGCGTCAGGTCGGTGTGCTCCAGGGCGACATCGATGACCGGGCGACCTTGCTGATAAGCCTTCTTGGCGATTTCAGCGGCCTTCTGGTAACCGATGATCGGATTCAGCGCCGTGACCAGGATCGGGTTACGCGACAGCGCCTCCTTGAGCCTGGCTTCGTTGACCTTGAACGTGGCGATGGCCTTGTCCGCCAGCAACCGGCTGGCGGTGGACATCAACGTGATGCTGCTCAGCAGGTTCTGGGCGATGATCGGCAGCATTACGTTGAGTTCGAAATTGCCCGATTGACCGGCGATGGTGATCACCGTGTCGTTGCCGATCACTTGGGCCGCTACCATCGCCGTGGCTTCAGGAATGACCGGGTTGACCTTGCCGGGCATGATCGAGGAACCCGGCTGCAAGCCTTCCAGCTCGATCTCGCCCAGGCCCGCCAGCGGCCCGGAATTCATCCAGCGCAGGTCGTTGGCAATTTTCATCAGCGACACGGCCGTGGTCTTGAGCTGTCCGGAAACCGCCACGGCGGTGTCCTGGGAGCCGATCAGCGCGAACAGATTCGTTCCCGGCGTGAATTGCACCTGGGTCAACTGCGTCAGTTGTTGGCTGAACAACTCGGCGAAGCGTGGATGGGCATTGACCCCGGTGCCGACCGCCGTACCGCCCTGGGCCAAGGATTGCAGGCTCGGCAGCAGGTCCTGCAGATGGCCGATATTGGCCTTGAGCTGCTGCGCCCAACCGTCGAGCACCTGGCTCAGGCGCACCGGCATGGCATCCATCAGATGGGTCCGACCGGTCTTGATGAACGGGTGGACCTCTCCCGCCTTGCGCTCGATCACCTGCACCAGGTGCGACAGCGCTGGCAGCAACTGCTCATGCAAGGCCAGCGCGGCGCTGACGTGAATACTGGTGGGAATGATGTCGTTGCTGCTCTGCCCGCAATTGACGTGATCGTTCGGGTTGACCGGCTCTCCCAACAGGCGACTGGCCAGGGTGGCGATCACTTCGTTGGCGTTCATGTTGGAACTGGTGCCGGAGCCGGTCTGGAAAATATCCACCGGGAAATGTTCCATGAAGTCGCCTTCCAGCAAGCCCTGGGCCGCATCGACGATGGCCTTGCCTTGGGCCGCGCTGACTTGTCCCAACTCTACGTTGGCCCTGGCGGCGGCAGCCTTGGCCAGGATCAGGGCGCGAATGAACTGCGCCGGCATGCGCTGGCCACTGACAGGAAAGTTATCCACCGCACGCTGGGTCTGCGCGCCATAGAGCGCAGCCACCGGCACCTGGAGTTCGCCCATGCTGTCGCGTTCGATACGGGTATTACTCATCGGGGAATCCTTGTTCCAGTTCAGTAAGGGAAATCGATGGCTCCAGCGCGCAGGTCGCCAGCGCCCAGGCGTGGCTCTGCCAACGCCTGAGACGGCAGCGGCAATTCGACTGCTGCTCCAAGTCGCGAAGTGGACGCCAGGCTTGATCAAGACACAGGTTGCGCCAATGCCATGGCAGCGCGACGTCGCGGGCGGTATCGAGGAGCAGGCGAAAGGCGGTTTCGGAAATCATCCACGGTGAAGTGGCAGTGCAGCAGGCAAGGTAGCGGCCCTCGGCCAGGTAATGCTCGATCAGCCGAGGCTCGTCCGGACTTGTCGCGCAACGGATCTGGCGACTCATCCAGCGCAAGCTTTCAAGGTAGGGTTGTTCGTGCAGGGCAACACTCATGACCGGGTCCCGCTCAGCAAATGAGATTTATTATTAAATGATAATAAGACGCAACACAAGCGAGACAGGGGACAAAGGAAATTTGCTGGCACAAAAAAGGCGCGTCACCTCAATGGATGACGCGCCTTTGTTTTACACGGTGAGGTGTTAGCTACCCGCCACCGTCATCCGTTCAATCAACACCGAGCCAGTGCGAATGTTGCTGCGCAGCTCCAAATCATTCCCCACCGCCACGATTTGCTTGAACATGTCGCGCATGTTCCCCGCAATGGTCACTTCCTGGACCGGGAACTGGATCTCGCCATTCTCGACCCAGAACCCCGCCGCGCCACGGGAATAATCCCCGGTGACCATGTTCAGGCCATGGCCCATCAGTTCCGTCACCAACAAGCCGCGGCCCATGCGCCGCAGCAGTGCAGCCTGGTCCTCTTCGCCATGGGTAACGAACAGGTTGTGCACGCCGCCGGCATTGGCGGTGCTTGGCATGCCCAGCTTGCGGCCCGAATAAGTCCCGAGGATGTAGGACACCAACTCGCCTTTTTCCACGAACGGCTTGGCATAGGTGGCCAGGCCATCGCCATCGAACGCCGAACTGCCCATGGCTTGCATCAGGTGTGGTCGCTCGTCGATGGTCATCCATTCCGGGAACAGTTTCTGGCCCAGCGCGCCCTCGAGGAACGACGACTTGCGGTACAGGTTGCCGCCGGACACCGCCGACAGGAAGCTGCCGAACAAGCCACCGGCCAGTTCGGCAGAAAACAGCACCGGCACTTCGCAGGTCGGTACCGGCCGTGCGCCCAGACGGCTGGCTGCCCGTTGCGCGGCTTTCTGGCCGATGCTCACAGGGTCCGCCAACAACGTGCCCTGGCGGTTGACGTCGTACCAGTAGTCGCGCTGCATCTGCCCGTCGGCCTCGGCGATCATCACGCAACTGAGGCTGTGGCGGGTCGATGCGTAACCGCCGACAAAGCCATGGCTATTGCCATAGACGCGGCAACCCTGGTGGGTATTGAGCGTCGTACCATCGGCATTCTTGATCCGGCTGTCGGCCTCGAATGCCGCCGCCTCACAGCGCAGTGCCTGTTCGATAGCCTGCTCGGGCGTGATGTCCCAGGCGTGGAACAGGTCGAAATCCTTCAGCTCCTTGCACATCAGCGCGGCGTCGGCCAAGCCCGAGGCTTCGTCTTCGGACGTGTGCTTGGCAATCGCCAGCGCCGCGGCCACCGTTTCGCGAATGGCCTCGGGCCCGCTGGCCGAAGTGCTGGCCGAGCCCTTGCGCTGGCCTACGTACAAGGTAATGCCGAAACCCTGGTCGCGATTGAATTCAACGGTTTCCACCTCGCGCTGGCGCACCGAGGTCGACAGTCCCTGCTCCAGCGATACCGCCACTTCACAGGCGCTGGCCCCCTGTCGCTTGGCCTCGGCGAGAATCTGCTCGACTTGCTCCTGCAGTGCCGGCAATGCTTGCGGGCCGACGCTTTGAACTGCACTCATGGTGTTCTCCACTCAAATTCTGCTTTCGGTAACGGTTTTGAACGCAAACGGCCTGCGCGGCGATTTTTCGTACAAACCCTTGGCCTTCTAGCGACCGGGCCGGACAAGCGGCCCCCGACTGGTTATCATGGCGGCGTTTCTTTGCGGACTGCCACCATGGTTGATTCTTACGACGACTCCCTCTACGAGGGTGAAAAAAGCAAATCCCAGGTCAAACGCGAGCTGCATGCTCTGGTTGACCTCGGCGAGCGCCTGACAACACTCAAGCCTGACTTGCTGGCCAAACTGCCCCTGACCGACGCCTTGCGCCGGGCCTTGGCCGATGCGCCCAAGCACACCGCGAATATCGCGCGTAAACGGCACCTGCAATTCATCGGCAAACTGATGCGCGACCAGGACACTGACGCCATCCTCGTTTTGCTCGACCAGCTCGACGCCTCCACCCGGCAGTACAACGAGCGCTTCCACAACCTGGAACGCTGGCGCGATCGCTTGATCGCGGGCGATGACGGCACCCTGGAAAAATTCGTCATCGATTACCCGGAGGCTGATCGCCAGCAATTGCGCTCCCTGATCCGTCAGGCCCAGCACGAACTGGCGCAGAACAAACCGCCGGCCTCGAGCCGTAAAATCTTCAAGTACATCCGAGAGCTGGACGAGACTCAACGCGGTCTGCGCTGAGTTACGCCCTTGGGTGGAGGCCATGCACTCCACCCAATGCTCCATCATGCGCCCGTGCCACCCACGGTAATCGCATCGATCTTCAGGGTCGGCTGGCCGACGCCCACCGGCACCGATTGTCCGTCCTTGCCACACGTCCCCACGCCGCTGTCCAGCGCCAGATCGTTACCGACCATCGACACCTTGCTCATTGCCTCCGGCCCGTTGCCGATAAGGGTCGCGCCTTTGACCGGCGCGGTGATCTTGCCGTCTTCGATCAGGTAGGCCTCGCTGGTGGAAAACACGAACTTGCCGCTGGTGATGTCCACCTGGCCACCGCCGAGGTTGGCGCAATAGATGCCTTTCTTCACCGAGGCGATGATTTCCGCCGGATCGCTCTGGCCGCCCAACATGTAGGTATTGGTCATGCGCGGCATCGGCAGGTGTGCGTAGGATTCGCGGCGACCGTTGCCGGTTCGGGCCACGCCCATGAGCCGGGCGTTGAGCTTGTCCTGCATGTAGCCCTTGAGCACGCCGTTTTCGATCAAAGTGGTGCACTCGGTCGGGGTGCCTTCATCGTCGACGCTCAGGGACCCGCGACGTCCAGCCAGCGTGCCGTCGTCGACGATGGTGCAGAGTTTCGAGGCGACCATTTCGCCCATGCGCCCACTGTAGGCCGAGCTGCCCTTGCGGTTGAAATCGCCTTCCAGGCCGTGGCCCACCGCTTCGTGCAGCAACACCCCGGACCAGCCGGACCCGAGCACCACTGGCAAGGTACCGGCCGGGGCCGGGATCGCTTCGAGGTTGACCAGCGCCTGGCGCAGCGCTTCGCGGGCGTAGCCCATGGCACGGTCTTCACTGAGGAAATAACGGTAGTCGGTGCGCCCGCCACCGCCATGGCCACCGCGCTCGCGACGGCCATTCTGCTCGACGATCACGCTGACATTGAAGCGCACCAGAGGCCGTACGTCCGCCGCCAGGCCGCCATCGGTAGAGGCCACCAGGATCCGCTCCCAGACCCCGGCCATGCTGACCGACACCTGCTGGATACGCGGGTCGAGGGCGCGGGTGGCGACGTCGATGCGCTTGAGCAATTCGACTTTCTCGGCACGGCTCATGACTTCCAGCGGATTATCCGGGGCATAGAGTTGCGCCACATCCCTGCTGCTGAAGGCCTGGACCGTGCCGTTCTGCCCGGCCCTGGAGATCGATCGAGCGGCACGGGCCGCCGTACCAAGGGCTTCGAGGGTGATGGCATTGCTGTAGGCAAAACCGGTTTTTTCCCCGGATTGGGCACGCACGCCCACGCCTTGGTCGAGGTTGAAACTGCCTTCCTTGACGATGCCGTCTTCCAGCGACCATGACTCGGAAATCTGGCCCTGGAAATACAGGTCGGCGGCATCGATGCCTGGGCCGGCCAGGTCGCCCAGCACGCCTTGCAGGCTTTCGAGGGTCACGCCACCGGGGGCTAGAAGGTGTTCACTGACTGAGGACAACAACCCGCTCATATGTTTTACGCCTTGAATTCGTCGTCTTGGGCAGGTCGCTGTCGAGCGCCCTGCGAGAAAAAGCGCCGATGACTCGCCACCGGCATGCGCGCCCTTATGGACGCCTGTTCGCTGCTGTCGAGCTCGGCCAGCAGCACGGCCTCGCCTTGATCCTGTTGCGCCAGCACGCGGCCCCACGGGTCGACAATCGCGGCATGGCCGAAGGTTTCCCTTGGCCCCGGATGCGTCCCACCCTGGGCAGCCGCCAGCATATAGCACTGGGTCTCGATGGCCCGGGCGCGAATCAACACGTCCCAATGGGCGGCGCCGGTCACCGCTGTAAATGCGGAAGGCGCGGTAATCAGTTCGGCCCCGGCTGCCCGCAGCTCACTGTAGAGCTCCGGGAAACGCAGGTCGTAACAGACCGTCAACCCCACCCGGCCCACGGGGGTATCGGCGACCACCACGTTGCGTCCATAAGCATAGTCATCGGATTCACGGTAGCGCCCCCGATTGTCCGCCACGTCCACGTCAAACAGGTGCAGCTTGTCATAACGCGCGACGATCTGGCCCTGGTCGTCCACCAGCAACGAACAGGCATGAACCCTGGCTTCGGGCTCGTCCACCGGCGGCAACGGCAGCGTGCCGGCGACAATCCATAACTTGAGGTCGCGGGCGACCTGTTTCAACCAAGGCAGGATCGGTCCCTGACCAAAGGCTTCGGCGCGCCCCATGTCGGCGACGTCCCGCCGCCCCATTGCGGCGAAGTTTTCCGGCAGCACCGCCAGCCTCGCACCGCCCGCCGCCGCCTGCTCCAGCAGTACACGGGCACGGGCCAGGTTGGCGAGGACATCGCTCTGGCTGACCATTTGAATCACGGCGACTGGCATGCGCTCCCTCCCTTCTCGTATCGCTCCCCCAGGGGATCAGTGCCAACTCGTCAGAACGGTTTGTCGAAAGTGATTTTCGGCTCTTTCCACGGCCCCTTGACGTCGTATCTTACGCTGGCAAAACGCGCGACGCGGTCACCGATCAGTTTGTCGATCAAGAACAATGCCCCACCCACCGCCGGGGCGCCAACGATCAGCGCGGCGATGGGCAGGTTATTGGTTACCGGCAACGTCACCAGCAGCTTGGCATCGACCCGGTCAGTGACCATATCCAGCGTGCCGTTGAGCTCCAGATTGCTCGAAGGCCCGGTCAAGGTGATGGGCTCGCGTGTCACATAGACGCCACTGCTCGCCACCAGCAAACCCTTGACCCGATCGTAGCTCAGCCCTTTGCCGAACAGGTCGGAGAAATCCAGGCGCAGGCGTCGGCCAATGGAATTGAAGTTCAGCAGGCCAAATACCCGCAATGCCTGCGCGCTGCCTTCGACCTCGACGAACTGCCCCTTGTTCAGCGATGCATCGAGGCTTCCAGAGAAGCGCTTGGTGGCCACCCAGGCGGGTGAACCCGGCCAGCGGCCATCGACGTCCAGGCGAAACTCCTGGCTGGTCACGCTGGGGGCGAATCCCCAGCCCTTCAGGACATCAGCCAGGTTCTTGCCCTTGATACGGCCTTTGTACCAGCTGCTGGTCGAGCCCGGCGCGCCTTCCCAGGCGCCGTTGCCATTGAGGACCATGCCCTTGAGGCCCATGTCCAGGTCGTTCAACGCGATGCCCTTGCCGGTCGGGCGCACCTTCAACGACCAGGCTCCGATCAGATCCGGCCCTTGGAACAACTGGTCGATGGCGATATCCATCGCCGGTATCTTGCTTGGATCAACCGAAGCCAGCGGATCCGGGGCGTTTTCATCGGCCTGGACGGTCGGGTCGACCGCTGGCAAACGCACGTAGTCCAGCTTGATACCGATCGGGGCGGCTTTGGCGTCCGGCAGGTTGACGGTGCCCTTGGCCTGCTGGCTGTCGAGCCGCATGGCCCAGGCGTCCGGCTTGCGGTCCAGTTGCACCGATGCCTGGTCCAGCGTCGTGCCCATGGCCGTGAGCTTGCCCACTTTCAGGTCGGCGCTGCTGAGCACTTGCCGGGCACTGCCCCCCGGATCCTGGCCGGCATATTTGGCCACCAGGTCCTGCCAGGGGCTCACGTCCAGTTCCGACAAGGTGCCGCGCAAGCGCAGCCCCTTGCCTCCAGGCAGTACTGCCTCGCCCCCGCCCAGCAGCAATTCGCCACGGCCGTCGGCCGTTTTACCGCTCGGCGCGGCATACGTGAAGCTCGCCAGGTCGCCGTAATTGCCCCAGTAACGCCGCTCCGGCCCCTGCAATGTCATGCGAAACACGGTATCGCGCCCAACATCCGCAGCCATGCCGAAGGGGGCCGGCAAATCCACCACGACGCCTTTGAGATTGGAATTGATCGACAGTTGGCTGTCGGCACCGTCGAGGATCACTTGCAACTGGTACGGAACCACGCCGGAGACAGGCAGCGGCTGGGTCACGCTCAGCCAGTCGGTGAGTTTTTTCACCTCGACCCGTCCGGACGCCGTGACACGCGTGTTGAGCGCACCAGCGCGGCCCTCGGCGAAAATCTGTGCGGTCACGGGGCGGTCGAATGCCCGGGCGGCGATGTTCTTGCCGCTCAGGCCCTTGCTGCTGTCGAAGCGGAAGTCGCCCTTGAGCTGCGTCAATTCCAAGGCCGGTTCGCTGAGCTTGAGTCGCGCCTTGTCCGTGGCGAAGTCCACGAGGATTTTCGGTTGTTCGCCCTTCTCCAGCGCAATATCGAGCTTCACGCTGCCTTGCAGATCGCCCTCGCCTTCCCAGCCGGCGAATGTCTCTGCCGTGCCAATGGGCGCGGTCTGGAGAATCTTTAATCCGTCGCCCAGGCCGCCGGCAAACCCACCGTCCAGCAGCAGATGGGAGCTCTGTCCGGTTGGCACATGGGGAATGTTCACCGAAACATCCTTCACCTGGGTATTCAGCAATTGCCCCTGGCTGGCGAAGATGCGTACACCGCTGTCTTCGACAAATACATCGCCGCTGACCTTGCTGACCGAAGGCCAGCCGGGCTGGAACGCCAGCTCGGCGTCATGCACCTTGAAAAACAGGCTGATGCTGCGGGCCGCGTCCTCGGCGCCTTTGTTCAGCGAACCTTGGTACTGGAAAAAACCCTCATCCACGGCGCCTTTGACAATCGCCGTGCGCAGCCACTCGTCCAGCGCCGGGCTGAGGACGGTCGGCAAGTACTTGGCGGTGTAGCGCCCGTCGCCGTCCACCAGGCCGACCCGCAGGTCCATGTAGTCTTCCTGGCTGTGGTCGAAATGCAGGCGGATCAGGAAGTCGCCGGCAATCCGGCCCTCCTCTCCCAACACTTTCAGGTAAGGCGCGACCAGGGTGAACCCTTGTTTGTCCAGCTTCCAGGTCAGCCGGGCGTTGGCCTGCAAGTATTGCCAGGGCTTGGCGAAGATCGGGTCCAGGTGCAGGGAAAAATCCTTGCTGTCCATGCGCAGTTCGCCACCGCCGAGGTCGCCGCTGAGGCTGCCCGAGACATTGCGCGCGGCCGGTGCGCCGCGATAGGCGTTGAAACCCACCGTATCCAGGTTCGTGGCAAAGCTGATTTTCTGATCGCCGGTATTCTGTGGCCGGTAATCCAGCAAGACATTACGCAAGCCACCGGTCACCTTGAGCCGGTCGATTGCGGTGGCAACCCCTTCGGGCAAGGGCGCCAGGGCATTGAGCAACGGCGTCAGCGGCGTCAGGTCGAGGCGATCGGCCTGCAAGTGCCAGCGCTCCTCGGCCTGGTCGGTGGCGTCGTTGTGTTGCAGTTGCAGGCGCGATTCCCAGCGGGTCTCGCCCAGGCTCATCGCCAGGGTGTCGAAGGTCGCGACGAATCCTTGGCTGCCTCGCTGGAAATAGCCGTTGAGGGCCAGGTTGTGGACCTGCACCGGCTTGCGGTCGGCATACGCGCCTTGCAGCTGCGGCGCGTTCAAGCGCATGGCTGCGCTTTGCACCGTGCCTGCGGCCCAACTGAGCCAGAACTCGCCACCGGCCTTGATCTCGGAAAAATTCCACTGCCGGGTCAGGCGTTTCGGCAGCCATTGGGACCAATCGCTTTGCGGCAGGCTCAGGTAGGCATCGGCCTCGCCGTTTTTCCAATCGTTGGCGCGGATGCGGGTACGCAGGTTGATCGCCACGGGCTGGCCATCAGGCAGGGTCAGCCGCGCGTCCAGGCGCTGGCGGGAAACACCGGTGCGCAGGCTCAGACCGACGTAGGTCAAGCTCAGGGGCGGATGATCCAGCGGCTGCAAGGTGACCTGGCTGTCGAGCACCGACAGCTTCGAGACCATTTGCATCCGATCCAGCAGTTGCTGCGGATCGAGCGGCTGGTCGTCCCGCACCGGCAGGCCTTCCAGGGCCCATTTGCCGTCGGTGCCTTCCTTCAGGCTGATTTTCAGGCCGCTGACTTCCAGATGGGCGATGCGCACCTGTCGCGCCACCAGGCTATCCCACACTGCGGGCACGGCGCGCACATGATCCAGGTGCAGCGTATTGGGTCCGTCGCCGACCACTACATCGCGCGCGGCGAGTATCGGCGCCAGGGCGCTCCAACTGCCTTCGAGGCTACCGACGTGCACCGGCATGCCTAGCGCTTCGCCAGCGCGGGCCTCGACCTCGCTACGGTACTCGGCAACCAACGGGACCAACTCCCGGCCGAGGCTGACGTACAAGGCCAGCACCACCAGCAGCAGCGCGCACAGGCCCAACCCCCAGCGTGTCAGTGTCGCCAACAGGCGTGTCAGACGCTCCATGTCAGCAGCCCCCCTTGGCAAAGGCATTCACGGCGCGGCCTCGCCACTGCGCCTGCGACGTCAGAGCAACACCACGTCGTATTGTTCTTGGGAATACATGGTCTCGACCTGGAAACGAATCGTACGACCGATAAAGGCTTCCAGCTCCGCGACATTGCCCGACTCTTCATCGAGCAGCCGATCCACCACTTTCTGGTTCGCCAACACTCTATAGCCGGTCGCCTGGTAGGCGCGCGCCTCCCGGAGGATTTCACGGAAGATTTCGTAACACACGGTTTCCGGGGTCTTGAGCTTGCCTCGGCCCTGGCAGCTGCTGCATGGCTCGCACAGTACTTGCTCAAGGCTTTCACGCGTGCGCTTGCGGGTCATCTGCACCAGGCCCAGTTCGGTGATGCCGATGATGTTGGTCTTGGCGTGATCGCGCTCCAGCTGTTTTTCCAGGGTCCGTAGCACCTGGCGCTGGTGCTCTTCGTCTTCCATGTCGATGAAATCGATGATGATGATCCCGCCGAGGTTGCGCAGGCGTAGTTGCCGGGCAATGGCGGTCGCCGCTTCAAGATTGGTCTTGAAGATGGTTTCCTCGAGATTGCGATGGCCGACAAAAGCACCGGTGTTAACGTCGATGGTACTCATCGCCTCGGCTGGATCGACCACCAGGTAACCGCCCGACTTGAGCGGCACCTTGCGTTCAAGGGCGCGCTGGATTTCGTCTTCAACGCCGTACAGGTCGAAAATCGGCCGCTCGCCAGGGTAGTGCTCCAGGCGATCGGCGATTTCCGGCATCAGCTCGCCGACGAACTGGGTGGTTTTCTGGAAAGTTTCCCGGGAATCGATGCGGATCTTCTCGATCTTGGGGCTGACCAGGTCCCGCAGGGTACGCAACGCCAGGCCCAGGTCTTCGTAAATCACGCTGGGGGTGGCGATGGTCTTGATCTGTGCGGCGATCTGGTCCCAGAGCCTGCGCAGGTAGCGGATGTCCATGAGGATCTCATCGGCCCCGGCGCCTTCGGCGGCGGTGCGCAGGATGAAGCCGCCGGCTTCCTTGATGCCCTCTTTTTCCACGCAGTCGCTGACCACTTGCTTCAAGCGC
Source organism: Pseudomonas frederiksbergensis (assembly GCF_000802155.2). Classification (GTDB taxonomy): domain Bacteria; phylum Pseudomonadota; class Gammaproteobacteria; order Pseudomonadales; family Pseudomonadaceae; genus Aquipseudomonas; species Aquipseudomonas frederiksbergensis_A. The sequence continues at coordinate 218,230 of NZ_JQGJ02000009.1, read as the reverse complement.
TCGCGCTCGGCTTCGTCTTCGATCTTCAGGGATATGCCGACATGGGCGGTGCGCGGCATGTACACCAGGTAGCGCGATGGGATCGACAGCTGGGTGGTCAAACGCGCGCCCTTGGAGCCAATGGGGTCCTTGGTGACCTGCACTACCAGGCTCTGGCCCTCGTGGACCAACGCACTGATGCTCTCCACCGCCGGCCCTTCGCGCATGGAGATTTCCGAGGCGTGGATGAACGCCGCGCGGTCCAGGCCGATGTCGACGAACGCGGCCTGCATGCCCGGCAGCACCCGCACTACCTTGCCTTTGTAGATATTGCCGACGATGCCACGCTTTTGCGTGCGCTCGACGTGAACCTCTTGCAGCACACCGTTTTCAACCACCGCCACGCGCGATTCCATCGGCGTGATGTTGATCAGAATCTCTTCACTCATGGCAGGGTCTCGTTCAGGCATATTCACGATTATGGCCGCATCTAGTCAGACGGCGCTCAGCGCGCGCTCAAGGTTTGCCAACAGGGTATGCCGAAATGGCCGAGCAATTCTGCGGTTTCGCACAACGGCAGCCCGACCACGGCCGAATAACTGCCTTCAAGCCCGGCGACAAACACCGCGCCCAGCCCTTGGATACCATAGCTGCCTGCCTTGTCCCGCGGTTCGCCGCTGGCCCAATAGGCGAGCGCTTCCTGCTCCGTGATCAGGCGAAAGCGCACCCGGCTGCGAACCATCCGGGTCTCACAGCGCCGGCCATCCAGCACGGCAACGGCGGTCAGTACGTCATGGTCGCGACCTGACAGGCCCAGGAGCATCGACAACGCGTCGGCCTGGTCGACCGGCTTGCCGAGAATCCTTCCATCCAGCACGACAGCGGTATCCGCGCCGAGCACGCAGCCCTCCACACCGGCTTCCAGGGCTCGCAGCCCGGCCTCGGCCTTGCCGCGCGCCAGGCGTTCGACATAGGCCGACGGGGTTTCATGATCGAGGGGAGTTTCGTCGATGTCCGCACTGACGGCGGTAAACGGCACGCCAATCTGCGTGAGCAATTCACGCCGGCGCGGCGAACCTGAGGCGAGGTAAAGCGGTTTCATCAAGACATCTCCCTTCCAAGGTACGGGCCAATGCCTGACCGAATCAGTTGATTTTGAAACGCAGCCGCAAGCCACGCAAACCGAAGCTTATCCACGGCCAGAGCAAGGCGCTGACCAAGGCCGGCAATACCAGCGCCAGGGTCGGCTGGCGGTTGCCGGTCAGTGCGCTGAGCCACAGCTGCACCAGCTGTGCCAGGCCAAAGATCACCAGGATCACCAGGCTCTGCTGCCACATCGGGAACATCCGCAGGCGCTGTTGCAACGACAGCACCAGGAACGTAATCAACGTCAGGATAAGCGCGTTCTGGCCCAGCAACGTGCCGTAGAGCACATCTTCGGCCAAGCCCAGGCACCAGGCCGTGACCATGCCGACCTTGTGCGGCAAGGCCAGCGCCCAGAAGGCCAGCAACAAGGCCAGCCACAGCGGGCGCAGGATTTCCATGAACTGCGGCAGCGGTGAAACACTGAGCAACAGGCCAATGGCGAAGGTCAGCCAAACCATCCAGCCGTTCCCGGATCGAGTACTGCTCATTCTTCTCGTGCTCCCCTGGTGGCGGGCGTAGCGGCAGGCGCCGGGGCCGGCGGTTTGGTCGCCGGCCTGGCAGGTTGGGTGGCAGGCCTGGCAGGTGGGGCCGCCGGCTGCTGGGCGGCTGGGCGGGCTGGAGTCGCGGCGGGTGCAACCGGGGCCACCGTTGCCGGGGCCGCAGCAGCAGGCGTTGTCGCCTGGGGCTTGGGCACAGCGGCCGGTGCAGGCGCAGGCGTCGGTGTGACCGGAGCGGATGAATCGCTGCCCTGGCGATCCTGGGCCTCCTGCGCCACGGCGGCATCGTTGGCGCGCTCTTCAGGCGTGCGGTTGTCGCTGAACACCAGCAGCAGGTAGCGACTGCGGTTCAAAGCAGCCGTCGGCACCGCCCGCACGATCGCGAACGGCTGGCCGGAGTCATGGATGACTTCCTTGACCGTCGCCACCGGATAACCGGCCGGGAACCGCTGGCCGAGGCCGGAGCTGACCAGCAGGTCGCCTTCCTTGATGTCGGCGGTATCGGCCACGTGCCGCAGCTCCAGGCGTTCCGGGTTGCCGGTGCCGCTGGCAATCGCCCGCAGGCCATTGCGGTTGACCTGCACGGGAATGCTGTGGGTGGTATCGGTCAGCAACAGCACACGGGACGTGTACGGCATCAATTCCACCACCTGCCCCATCAGGCCCCGGGCGTCGAGCACCGGTTGGCCGAGGACCACGCCGTCGCGTTCGCCCTTGTTGATGATGATGCGGTGAGTGAACGGGTTGGGGTCCATGCCGATCAGCTCGGCCACTTCGACCTTCTCATTGACCAGCGCGGAGGAATTGAGCAACTCGCGCAGCCGCACGTTTTGCTCGGTGAGCGCCGCCAGCTTCTGCATGCGCCCCTGCAGCAGCAGGTTTTCCGTCTTGAGCTTTTCGTTTTCGGCAACCAGTTCGGTCCGGCTGCCAAACTGGCTGGCCACACCCTGCCACAACCGTTGCGGCAGATCGGTGATCCAGTAGGACTCCATCAATACCAGCGAAATCTGGCTGCGCACTGGCTTGAGCAGTGTGAAGCGGGCATCCACCACCATCAGCGCAACCGACAGCACGGCCAGCACCAGCAGGCGTACACCCAATGAGGGGCCTTTGGCAAAAAGCGGTTTAATAGGCCGCTCCTCCCAGGCAAATGTTTTCTTTATTCATACGGCATCAAACCGGCCTGGATACGAATGACAGAAGATAAACGCCAACGGGCAGCACTGCAAAGTGCTGCCCGGGAGCGAACAACATAGGCGATCCCGCCAGCTTATTCGCTGGAGAGCAGGTCCATGGTGTGCTTGTCCATCATTTCCAGCGCACGGCCACCACCGCGGGCAACGCACGTCAGCGGATCTTCGGCAACGATCACCGGCAGGCCGGTTTCCTGGGCCAGCAGCTTGTCGAGGTCACGCAGCAGCGCCCCGCCACCGGTCAGCACCAGGCCACGCTCGGCGATATCCGACGCCAGCTCCGGCGGCGATTGCTCCAGGGCGCTCTTGACCGCCTGGACGATGGTCGCCAGCGATTCCTGCAGCGCTTCGAGCACTTCGTTGGAGTTGAGGGTGAACGCGCGTGGAACACCTTCAGCCAGGTTGCGACCGCGGACGTCGACTTCGCGCACTTCACCGCCCGGATAGGCCGTGCCGATTTCCTGCTTGATACGCTCGGCGGTGGATTCGCCGATCAGGCTGCCGTAGTTGCGGCGCACATAGGTGATGATCGCTTCGTCGAAACGGTCGCCGCCTACACGCACGGATTCGGCGTAGACCACACCGTTGAGGGAGATCAGCGCGATTTCAGTGGTACCGCCACCAATATCCACGACCATCGAACCGCGGGCCTCTTCAACCGGCAGGCCGGCACCAATGGCAGCGGCCATCGGCTCTTCGATCAGGAACACTTCACGGGCACCGGCACCGAGGGCCGATTCACGGATGGCGCGACGTTCCACCTGGGTGGACTTGCAGGGCACGCAGATCAGCACGCGAGGGCTGGGCTGCAGGAAACTGTTTTCGTGGACCTTGTTGATGAAGTACTGCAGCATCTTTTCGCAGACGCTGAAGTCGGCGATCACGCCGTCCTTCATGGGGCGAATGGCTGCAATGTTGCCCGGCGTACGGCCCAGCATGCGCTTGGCTTCCGTACCGACAGCCACGACACTTTTCTGGTTACCGTGGGTGCGGATGGCCACGACCGAGGGTTCATTCAGGACGATACCGCGCTCGCGCACGTAAATAAGGGTGTTGGCAGTGCCCAGGTCGATGGATAGATCGCTGGAAAACATGCCACGCAGTTTCTTGAACATGGGAAAGGGACCCTAGGCAACGCGTGGGTAAAAAAGTGCGGCAAACTCTAACAACGACAGGGATTTTGGGCAAGGCGCCAATATGTTAAATTGGCCGCTTTTCTGTGCACCAAACACCGAGATCGCGGCCGTAGGGCCGTAGAAATGCGGTAGTGTTCCGACAATCTAACACACGGACAGACTGCGTCCGTTTTGTTTTCCACTGGAGAATCCCATGGCGCTTGAACGCTCCGACGTGGAAAAAATCGCTCATCTGGCCTGCCTGGGCCTCAATGAAGCCGATCTTCCACACATCACTTCTGCCCTGAACAGCATTCTCGGGCTGGTCGACGAGATGCAGGCGGTCGATACCGACGGTATCGAGCCGCTGGCCCACCCACTGGAAGCCAGCCAGCGCCTGCGCGCCGACGTCGTGACCGAGTCCAATAACCGCGAGGCCTACCAGTCCATCGCGCCAGCGGTCGAAAACGGCCTGTACCTGGTTCCGAAAGTCATCGACTAAAGGGAAAGAGCCTCTCATGCATCACATGACACTGGCCGAGATCGCCCGCGGACTCGCCGATAAAAAGTTTTCCTCCGAAGAGCTGACCAAGGCCCTGCTGGCGCGCATCGCCCAGCTCGACCCGCAGCTCAACAGCTTCATCAGCCTCACCGAAGAACTGGCCCTGGGCCAGGCCAAGGCCGCCGACGCCCGTCGCGCCAACGGTGAGAGCGGCGCCCTGCTCGGCGCGCCGATCGCCCACAAGGACTTGTTCTGCACCCAAGGCATCCGCACCAGCTGCGGTTCGAGGATGCTCGACAACTTCAAGGCCCCGTACGACGCCACCGTGGTCGCCAAGCTGGCCGCCGCTGGCACCGTGACCCTGGGCAAGACCAACATGGACGAATTCGCCATGGGTTCGGCCAACGAGTCGAGCTACTACGGCGCGGTGAAAAACCCGTGGAACCTGGAGCACGTACCGGGCGGCTCGTCCGGTGGCTCCGCCGCTGCCGTGGCCGCGCGCCTGTTGCCGGCCGCCACCGCCACCGACACCGGCGGTTCGATTCGCCAACCGGCGGCGTTCACCAACCTCACCGGCCTCAAGCCCACCTACGGTCGTGTCTCGCGCTGGGGCATGATCGCCTACGCCTCCAGCCTCGACCAGGGTGGCCCACTGGCCCGCACCGCCGAAGACTGCGCGATCCTGCTGCAAGGCATGGCCGGCTTCGACCCGAACGACTCCACCAGCATCGATGAGCCCGTGCCGGACTACAGCGCCAGCCTCAACGGCTCGCTGCAAGGCTTGCGCATCGGCGTGCCGAAGGAATACTTCAGCGCCGGCCTCGACCCACGCATCGCCGAGCTGGTCCACAACAGCGTCAAGGAGCTGGAGAAGCTCGGCGCGGTCATCAAGCAAATCAGCCTGCCGAACATGCAGCACGCGATTCCGGCGTACTACGTGATCGCTCCGGCGGAAGCCTCCTCGAACCTGTCGCGTTTCGACGGCGTGCGCTTCGGCTATCGCTGCGAGAATCCACAAAACCTGGTCGACTTGTACAAGCGCTCCCGTGGCGAAGGCTTCGGCGCCGAAGTGCAGCGCCGGATCATGGTCGGCGCCTACGCGTTGTCCGCCGGCTACTACGATGCCTACTACCTCAAGGCGCAGAAAATCCGCCGCCTGGTGAAGAACGACTTCATGGCCGCCTTCAACGAGGTCGACATCATCCTCGGCCCGACCACGCCGAACCCGGCCTGGAAGCTCGGCGCCAAAAACAGCGACCCGGTCGCCGAGTACCTGGAAGACGTCTACACCATCACCGCCAACCTCGCCGGCTTGCCGGGCCTGTCCATGCCGGCCGGTTTCGTCGATGGCCTGCCGGTGGGCGTGCAGCTGCTCGCGCCGTATTTCCAGGAAGGCCGCCTGTTGAATGTTGCCCACCAGTATCAATTGAATACTGATTGGCACACCCGCACCCCAACCGGCTTCTGAGGAGAAACACATGCAATGGGAAGTCGTGATCGGGCTGGAGATTCATACCCAGCTCACCACCCGGTCGAAAATCTTTTCCGGTAGCTCGACCACTTTCGGTTCCGAGCCCAACACCCAGGCCAGCCTCGTTGACCTGGGCATGCCCGGCGTGCTGCCGGTGCTCAATGCCGAAGCGGTGCGCATGGCGGTGATGTTCGGCCTGGCGATTGACGCCGAGATCGGCCAGCACAACGTGTTCGCCCGCAAGAACTACTTCTACCCGGACCTGCCCAAGGGCTACCAGATCAGCCAGATGGAATTGCCGATCGTCGGCAAGGGCCACCTGGACATCGCCCTGGAAGACGGCACGGTCAAGCGCGTCGGCATCACCCGCGCGCACCTGGAAGAAGACGCCGGCAAGAGCCTGCATGAAGAGTTCAACGGTGCCACCGGCATCGACCTGAACCGTGCCGGCACGCCGTTGCTGGAAATCGTCTCCGAGCCGGACATGCGCAGCGCCAAGGAAGCCGTGGCCTACGTCAAGGCGATCCATGCATTGGTGCGCTACCTGGGCATCTGCGACGGCAACATGGCCGAAGGCTCGCTGCGCTGCGACTGCAACGTGTCGATCCGGCCGAAAGGCCAGGTCGAGTTCGGCACCCGCTGCGAGATCAAGAACGTCAACTCGTTCCGCTTCATCGAGAAGGCGATCAACAGCGAGATCCAGCGCCAGATCGAACTGATCGAGGACGGCGGCAAGGTCATCCAGCAGACCCGCCTGTACGACCCGAACAAGGACGAGACCCGTCCGATGCGCAGCAAGGAAGAAGCCAACGACTACCGTTACTTCCCCGACCCGGACCTGCTGCCGGTGGTCATCGAGAATTCGTTCCTCGATGAAGTGCGCGCCACCCTGCCGGAACTGCCGCCACAGAAACGCGAGCGCTTCCAGGCGCAGTTCGGCCTGTCGAGCTATGACGCCAACGTCCTGGCCACCAGCCGCGAACAGGCCGATTACTTCGAGAAAGTCGTGAGCATCGGCGGCGACGCCAAGCTGGCGGCCAACTGGGTGATGGTCGAGTTGGGCAGCCTGTTGAACAAGCAGGGCCTGGAAATCGATGAGTCGCCGGTTTCGGCCGAGCAACTGGGCGGCATGTTGTTGCGGATCAAGGACAACACCATTTCCGGCAAGATCGCCAAGATGGTGTTCGAAGCCATGGCCAATGGTGAAGGCAGCGCCGACGAGATCATCGAGAAGCGCGGCTTGAAGCAGGTCACCGACACCGGTGCGATCAGCGCCGTGCTCGATGAAATGCTCGCGGCCAATGCCGAACAGGTCGAACAGTACCGTGCGGCAGACGAAGCCAAGCGCGGCAAGATGTTCGGTTTCTTCGTCGGCCAGGCCATGAAAGCGTCCAAGGGCAAGGCCAACCCGCAGCAAGTCAACGAACTGCTTAAAAGCAAGCTCGAAGGCTGATGGCCATGGAGCCAGCCTTCCAATCTGGCTCAATCCCCCGTGGCGAGGGAGCTTGCTCCCTCGCCACAATGATCCTCACAACCACACCGACGTGGGAAACCCTTTGATGAAGCGTCTCCTCGGCGCCTGCGCCCTGCTGTCCCTGCTGGCCGGTTGCGCCAGCCAGAGCGGGACGGTCGATCCACACGGCTACGACCAGACGGGCGTCGCCTCCTATTACGGCGCAAGGCACCATGGCAAGCGCACCGCCAGCGGCGAGCGTTTCGACCAGCATGGCCTGACCGCCGCCCATCGCCAGCTGCCATTCGGCACCCGGGTGAAAGTCACCAACTTGAAAAACAACGACAGCGTCGTGGTCCGCATCAACGACCGTGGCCCGTATACTCGTGGCCGTTTGATCGACGTGTCCCGTGAAGCCGCCGAGCAACTGGGCATGTTGCGCAGCGGTACCGCACGGGTGCGCGTGCAAGCCCTCGACGACTGATAGACGGAGCCCGGCCATTTCCCTGATCAACGCTTTACCGCTGCTCAGCCTGATCGAACTGTTCGGTGCCCTGCTGTTGCTGATCGCAGGCGCCGAACTGCTGGTGCGCGCCGCCGTCGGCCTGGCGGCACGCTTGCAGGTCCGCCCCTTGATCATCGGCCTGACCGTCGTCGCGTTCGGCAGCAGCGCGCCGCAAATGGCCGTCAGCCTGCAGGCGACCCTGGCGCAGAACGCCGACATCGCCGTGGGCAGCGTGATCGGCAGCAGCATCTTCAACATCCTCGTCACCCTCGGGCTGTCGGCGCTGATCATTCCGCTGCGCGTCTCGCGCCAATTGGTGCGGTTGGACATCCCGCTGATGATCGGCGCCAGCCTGCTGGTGTTCGTGCTGGCCTGGAACGAGGAACTGACCCGACTCGACGGCGTCCTGCTGCTGATGGCCCTGGCGGTGTACCTGGGCTTGTTGCTGCGTCAGTCACGGCATTCGGCGCGACCGCACCCGGTGGGGGGCGACGTGGCCCACATGCCCTGGTTCAAGAGTGTGCTGATGATTGCGGCGGGCCTGACAATGCTGATTTTCGCCGGCCACCTGTTGCTGGGGGCGGCGGTGGAAGTGGCCACGGACCTGGGCTTGTCGGAGCGCATCATCGGCCTGACCATCGTCGCCGTCAGCACCTCGCTGCCGGAGCTCGCCACATCGCTGATCGCCGCCCTGCGCGGCCAGCGGGATATCGCCGTGGGCAACGTGATCGGCAGCAACCTGTTCAACCTGCTGGGCGTGCTCGGCGTGACCGCCCTCGCCGCACCCACACCACTGTCGGTCTCGCCCAATGCCCTGGATTTCGACCTGCCGGTGATGCTCGGCGTGGCGGTGCTGTGCCTGCCGGTGTTCTATTCCGGCTACCGCGTCACCCGCGCCGAAGGCTTGCTGTTGCTGGGCTTGTACACGGCCTACGGGCTGCACGTGGTGTCGTTCACGACCGGCATGCCATTGGCCGGCCAGCTTGAACGGCTGATGTTGTTCTACGTGCTCCCGGCGCTGCTCGCGTTCTTGCTGTTCACCTCCCTGCGCGCCTGGCGCCGCCAACATCACAAGAGGGATTTGCCATGACCGACACTCCAAAGACCGGCCTGGACATGCGTCGCCAGGTCATGGGCGACGCGTTCGTCGACCGCGCCCTGGGCAACGCCACCGAATTCACCCAGCCGTTGCAGGACTTCGTCAACGAACACGCCTGGGGCAGCGTCTGGAGCCGCGAGGGGCTGCCGCTGAAGACTCGCAGCCTGATCACCCTCGCCGCCCTCACCGCCCTCAAGTGCCCGCAGGAACTCAAGGGCCACGTGCGCGGCGCGCTGAACAATGGCTGCACCGTGGAAGAGATTCGCGAGGCGTTGCTGCATTGCGCGGTGTATGCGGGAGTGCCGGCGGCGATCGATGCGTTTCGGGCGGCGCAGGAAGTGATCGATAGTTACCAGAAAGCCGAGTAACCGTTGGCTCGCTATCGCGAGCCTAGATCCACCCACCCCACTGCAACACAAAGATCCCCAGGTTAGTGGTAATCGCCGCCATCAGGGTGGTGATGACGATGATCGCCGCCGCCAGTTCATGGTTGCCATCGGCTGCCCGGGCCATGACATAACTGGCGGCGGCGGTAGGGCTGCCGAAGTACAGGAACAGGATCCCCAGCTCAGCCCCGCGAAAGCCCCACAGCCATGCGCCTAGCGTGGTCACCAGCGGCAAGCCGACCATCTTCACCAGGCTCGAACTCAGGGCCATCTTGCCGCTCTTGCGCAAGGCCGCCAGCGACAGCGTGCCGCCGATGCAGATCAGCGCCAGGGGCAAGGTCATTTGCGACAGGTACCTGGCCGAGGTCTCGAACCAGTTTGGCAGGCCTATCTGCCAATAGGCGAACGGCGCGGCGGCGATCACGCTGATGATCAGCGGATTGCTGATCACGCTTTTGCAGATGCTCCATGGGTCGGACTTGATCACCGGGCTGTAGACCGCCAAGACGATGGTCGACAAGGTGTTGTAGAACAGGATCACCAGCGCCGCGAGAATCGATCCCAGGGAAATCCCATAGTCGCCGTACATGCTCGCGGCCAGTGCCAGGCCGATCACGCCGTTATTGCCGCGAAACGCACCCTGGGTGTAGATGCCGCGATCTTCCCGCGGGCAACGCCAGATCGCCCAGCCCCAGGCCATCGCAAAGCTCACCAGGGTCGCGATGGAGAAATAGATCAGCAGGTCCGGTTGCAACGCCGCATGCAGGTCGGCATGCAGGATCCCGAGGAACAACAGCGCCGGCATGGTGACGTTGAACACCAGCGACGAGGCGATGTGGATGAAATTGTCATTGATCCAATAGATACGCTTGAGCAACGTCCCCAGGAACAGCATGGCAAACACCGGCGCGGTGACGTTCAGGGTTTCGAGGAAAATTGCCAGCATGCCGGGGGACCTTGAGAAGGGTGTGCCGTTAGGTGGCTAATGATAAGCCACTCACGGCACTGGCGTCTGGTCGAGCCTGCTCGCGAAGGCGCCGGGTCAGCTTGCATCAATGCTGAATGTACCTCCGCTATCGCGAGCAAGCTTTCGCACTGGATCTCCAGCGATCACGAAGTCATCAGGTAATCGGCGCCGGGTTGAACAACGTGATGTCGTTGAACAGCTTGTGCCGCTCGGCCCAGGTCTGCTTTTTGCCGCTGGCCACATCCAGGTAATAGTGGAACAGCTCCCAGCCCAACTCTTCGATGGTTGCACGCCCGGTGGCGATCCGACCGGCGTCGATGTCGATCAGGTCCGGCCAGCGCTGGGCCAGTTCGGTACGGGTCGAGACCTTCACCACTGGCGCCATCGCCAGGCCGTACGGCGTGCCTCGACCCGTGGTGAACACGTGCAGGTTCATCCCCGCCGCCAATTGCAGCGTGCCGCAGACAAAATCACTCGCCGGCGTGGCGCAGAAGATCAGGCCCTTTTGCTTGAAACGCTCGCCCGGGCCAAGCACGCCGTTGATGGCGCTGCTGCCGGACTTGACGATCGATCCCAGGGACTTCTCGACGATGTTCGACAACCCACCCTTCTTGTTGCCCGGCGTGGTATTGGCACTGCGATCGGCTTCGCCCTTGGCCAGGTAACGGTCGTACCAGTCCATTTCGCGCACCAGTTCCTGGGCGATTTCCTGGGTTTGCGCACGGGAAGTCAGCAGGTAGATCGCATCGCGCACTTCGGTGACTTCGGAAAACATCACCGTCGCCCCCGCCCGCAGCAACAGGTCCGAGGCATAACCCAACGCCGGGTTGGCGGTGATGCCGGAAAACGCATCGCTGCCGCCGCACTGCATGCCCAGGATCAGCTCCGAGGCCGGCACGGTTTCGCGGCGGCGCTGGTCGAGTTTCTTCAGGCGCGTCTCGGCCAGTTCCATGATCTGCTCGATCATTTCCGTGAAGCCGTGGCTGGAATCCTGCAAGCGATACAACCAGGGCTCGCTGAGGTCCACCGAGCTGTCGCCTTCATGCATCACCTGCCCGGCCTGCAATTTCTCGCAGCCCAGGCTGATCACCAGCGCCTCGCCCCCCAGGTTCGGGTTGCGCGCCAGGTTGCGCACAGTGCGGATCGGAATGTAGGCGTCGGTGGCAGTGATCGCCACGCCACAACCATAGCTGTGGGTCAGCGCCACCACGTCATCGACGTTCGGGTACTTGGGCAGCAGCTCGTCCTTGATGCGCTTGACCGCATGGTCCAAAACACCGGTGACGCACTGCACCGTGGTGGTGATCCCCAGGATGTTGCGCGTTCCGACGGTGCCGTCGGCGTTGCGGTAGCCCTCGAAGGTGTAGCCCTCCAACGGCGCATCGGCCGCCGGCACATCGGTGGACAGCGGCAGGCTGTCCAGCGGCGGCGCGGTGGGCATGCGCAGCTGGTCTTCCTTGACCCAACTGCCACGAGGGATCGGTTGCAGCGCGTAGCCAATGACCTGGCCGTAGCGAATCACCTCGCCGCCCTCGGGAATGTCCACCAGGGTGACTTTGTGGCTTTGCGGCACGAAGTCGACGGTGACCAGCCCGTCCGGGAATTCGGTCCCGGCCGGTACGCCCTGGTCGTTGACAACAATCACCACGTTGTCCCGCTCATGCAGGCGGATGTAACGGGGCGAATCGGCATGTTCAATCAATTGCATCGACGCCGCTCCTCAGGATTTGGCTTCAGACAGGCTGGAAAGATCGGCTTCTTTGGCCGCTGGTTCCTTGAGCACCACACGCTTGATCGGGCCGACGATGACCAGATAGCTGAACACCGCCATCAACGCGTTGCAACCGACAAACACCAGCGCCCATTTGAACGAGCCGGTGGAGCTGATGATGTAGCCGATGACGATTGGCGTGGTGATCGACGCCAGGTTACCGAAAGTGTTGAACAGGCCGCCGCTCAAGCCAGCGATCTGTTTTGGCGAGGTATCGGAGACCACGGCCCAGCCCAGTGCACCAACGCCTTTGCCGAAGAACGCCAGGGCCATGAAGCCCACCACCATCCATTCGATGTCCACGTAGTTGCACGCCACGATGCTGCTGGATACCAGCAGGCCGGCGATGATCGGCGCCTTGCGGGCGAAGGTCAGCGAGTGGCCCTTGCGCAGCAGGTAATCGGAAATCACCCCACCGAGCACGCCGCCGATGAAGCCGCAGATCGCCGGCAAGGACGCGATGAAACCGGCCTTGAGGATGGTCATGCCGCGCTCCTGGACCAGGTACACCGGGAACCAGGTCAGGAAGAAGTAAGTGATGCCGTTGATGCAGTACTGGCCCAGGTAGACACCGAGCATCATGCGGTTGGTCAGCAATTGGCGGATGTAGTCCCACTTCGGACCGTCGGCTTTCTTTTCCTTGCCCTTGTCCTGGTCCATGTCGACCATCGCGCCGTTGGACGCGATGTGATTGAACTCGGCCTCGTTGATCATCGGGTGTTGACGGGGGCTGTAGATCACCTTCAGCCAGACCAGCGAGAACACGATGCCGATCACGCCCATGACGATGAATACGTGCTGCCAGCCAAAGCGGTAGACGATCCAGCCCATCAGCGGTGCGAACAATACGGTGGCGAAATACTGCGCCGAGTTGAAGATCGCCGACGCGGTGCCGCGTTCCGCGGTGGGGAACCAGGCGGCGACGATCCGCGCGTTGCCCGGGAACGAAGGCGCTTCGGCCAGCCCGACCAAGAAGCGCAGCATGAACAGCGCGACCACGGCGGTGGACATTCCGAACTCACCGACATAACCCTGCAGCACGGTGAACAGCGACCAGGTGAAAATGCTCAAGGCATAGATTTTCTTCGACCCGAAACGGTCGAGCAGCCAGCCGCCCGGAATCTGCCCGGCGACGTAGGCCCAGCCGAAGGCAGAGAAAATATAACCGAGGGTGACGGCGTCGATGCCGAGGTCTTTTTGCAGGCTGGAACCAGCGATGGCGATAGTCGCACGGTCGGCATAGTTGATCGTCGTCACCAAAAACAGCATGAGCAGGATCAAATAGCGGACGTGCGTCGGCTTGGTCTCTTGCATGTAATCTACTTCCACTATTTATTTTTATGCGGGAAATCAAATTGTGCGGTCGGCGCCGGAGTGCGGCGCCGACCGGTGTTGCGTATTACGAACCGATGTAGGAGGTCTTCACCACGGTGTAGAACTCTTGCGCGTAGCGGCCTTGCTCACGCGAACCGTAGGACGACCCTTTGCGCCCGCCGAACGGCACGTGGTAATCCACGCCGGCGGTTGGCAGGTTGACCATCACCATGCCCGCCTGGGAATGGCGCTTGAAGTGGTTGGCGTACTTCAACGACGTGGTGGCGATACCGGCGGACAAGCCGAACTCGGTGTCGTTGGCCATCGCCAGCGCCGCCTCGTAGTCCGCCACGCGCACGACGTTGGCCACCGGGCCGAAGATCTCTTCGCGGCTGATGCGCATCGAAGCTTCGCTGTCGGCAAACAGCGTCGGGGCCAGGAAGTAACCTTCGGTGTCGCACGTCACTAAACCACCACCGCTGACCAGCCGCGCACCTTCGCTCTGGCCGATGTCGATGTACTTCAAGTCCTGGTTGAGCTGGGCTTCGGACACCACCGGGCCGATGTCGGTGCCGGCCTTCAGCGCATGGCCAACCTTGATCGATTGCATGCGCTCGGCCATGGCCGCGACGAACTTGTCGTGGATGCCAGCCGTGACGATCAGGCGGCTCGACGCCGTGCAGCGCTGACCGGTGGAGTAGAACGCGCTCTGCACGGCCAGTTCGACGGCCTGCTTGAGGTCGGCGTCGTCGAGGATGATTTGCGGGTTCTTGCCGCCCATTTCCAACTGCACCTTGGCCTGGCGCGACACGCAGTTGACCGCGATCTGCCGACCCACGCCCACCGAACCGGTGAAGCTGATGCCGTCGACTTTCGGGCTGTTGACCAGGATGTCGCCGACCACGCGGCCGCTGCCCATTACCAGGTTGAACGCACCGGCCGGGAAACCGGCGCGGGAAATGATCTCGGCCAGGGCCCAGGCGCAACCCGGCACCAGCTCGGCGGGCTTGATCACCACGCAGTTGCCGTAGGCCAGGGCCGGGGCGATTTTCCACGCGGGAATGGCAATCGGGAAGTTCCACGGGGTGATCAGGCCAACCACACCGAGGGCTTCGCGGGTCACTTCGACGTTGACGCCCGGGCGCACCGAGGGCACGTAGTCGCCCGACAGACGCAGGCATTCACCGGCGAAGAATTTGAAAATGTTGCCGGCGCGAGTCACTTCGCCGATGGCTTCAGGCAGGGTCTTGCCCTCTTCCCGGGCCAGCAGTTGGCCGAGTTCTTCACGGCGGGCGAGGATCTCGGTGCCGACTTTGTCCAGCGCATCGTGACGCGCCTGGATGCCGGAGGTCGACCAGGCCGGGAACGCGGCGCGGGCGGCTTCGATGGCGGCGTTGACCTGCGCTGCGTCAGCCTTGGCGTATTCACCGATGACATCGGACAAGTCAGACGGGTTGATGTTGGTGCAATAGTCGGCACCGGCCACCCACTGACCGTTGATGTAGTTATCGAAACGCTTTGCATCTGCCACGGAGCTTCTCCTCTCACAAAAGCTGTCTAGGAACGCTGTGCGTCCCTGGCTGCATCTCCACGCACGCGTGGAAACGATCAAGCCTTACGCAAAAAGCCGCTGATTGCTCAGCGGCCTTGTCGGGTCTGTTACTGCTTGCCTTGCTTGTCGATCAGCGCGGCGAGGGCTTCGTATTCTTCTGGCAGCAGGTCGGTCAGCGGCGTGCGCACAGGGCCTGCGTCATAGCCAACGATCTTCGCGCCGGCCTTGACGATGCTCACTGCATAACCGGCCTTGCGGTTGCGAATGTCCAGGTACGGCAGGAAGAAGTCGTCGATGATCTTGCCGACGGTGTCGTGATCGTCACGGGCAATGGCGTGGTAGAAGTCCATCGCGGTTTTCGGGATGAAGTTGAACACCGCCGAGGAGTAGACCGGCACGCCCAGGGCCTTGTAGGCCGCGGCGTAGACTTCAGCGGTCGGCAGGCCACCCAGGTAGCTGAAACGATCGCCGAGGCGACGACGGATCGACACCATCAGTTCGATGTCGCCCAGGCCGTCCTTGTAGCCGATCAGGTTCGGGCAGCGCTCGGCCAGTTGTTCCAACTGGACAGCGTTCAGACGGCAAACGTTGCGGTTGTACACCACCACGCCGATTTTCACCGATTTGCACACGGCTTCAACGTGGGCGGCAACGCCGTCCTGGCTGGCTTCGGTCAGGTAGTGCGGCAGCAGCAACAGGCCCTTGGCGCCCAGGCGCTCGGCTTCTTGCGCGTATTCGATGGCCTGGCGGGTCGCACCGCCGACACCGGCGAGGATTGGCACGCTGGTGGCGCAGGTATCGACGGCAGTCTTGATGACTTGCGAATACTCACTGGCGGCCAGGGAGAAAAATTCACCGGTGCCGCCCGCTGCGAACAGTGCAGAGGCGCCGTACGGGGCCAGCCACTCGAGGCGCTTGATGTAGCTGTCGCGATTGAAATCGCCATTGGCAGTGAAATCGGTGACCGGGAACGACAGCAGGCCAGACGAGAGGATGGACTTCAGTTCTTGTGGATTCATTATTCGAACACCCTGGACGCAAATGTTGTGTTGTAGGAAACGGTTCAGCTTCATGTGAAGTTGTAGGTCATCGTACAACTTAAAATGTGGGCGTCAACTGTATTTCGTCTTTTGTCTTGGCGTGGACGGTGTCGGGGTTTTGCGCGAAGCCCAGCAGATCAAGCTTTCGCACGTTTTTGTAGTCGGGCGCGCGCGAAAAAAAACTTACGAGGACACTAGGCCTTGCCACGAGGCAAGCCGTTTGTCGCCACTGTCAACTCTGACCAGCAGTCGTCGTCCAGCGAGCGGGGCATAAGATCAGCGAGTGCTTCAGAACGGCAAGACGGAGCAGAAATGTTCCTTGCGAAAGCAGTTGAATAAAGGCGACGGAAAGCCTCTGCCTTGGAGCTCTCAAGGTCAAACGTTAGCCTCTGGTCCATGTTGAAAGGAACTTGATCATGCCTCTAAGCCCCCCGGTGATTAATGAAAACGCTCGCAGCCTCAGCGACTCGACTCAAATTGAAGTGCCGTCATACCTCAATGTCTCCATAGGCGATGTCGTGAAATTTGAAGTCGTCATCTCTACGGGAGAGAGATCGGAACACACGATAAACGTGACGCAGCCAGGACAACCGATGACATTCGAGGTGCCGAATGATTGGCTGAGAAAGAACGCCCCAAACGCGCAGATCAACACCCGAGTGACTGTTACCCGGCCATCGGGAAATTTTGCCGTCGGGGAAAGCACTCTCGACCTCAAGATATGAGGCTCCTTACTCCTGTACCCAAACGCTGGTGATGGCTCTCCCGTTCAGCATCCGGAGGGCGGTTCGTCACTGCGGTACCAGACCGCTCGTCGCCACTGTCAACTCTGTCGGTAGGCGCCGTTACGGCGAGGGAGCATAACCCGGGCATGGCTGTGCTGTGCGCGCCGTAGTCCCTTTCACAATCTTTTAAGTGAGTCGCCCGGACGCGACGCCGCCTCATAAGGAGTGACATCAATGACGACGTATGCGAAGCCCACGCTCAAGGGTTTTCCAACCACAGGGGAAGTCCAGATCAACTTGTCACGGGTAGAGACGTTGACCGTGAAGATTCCGGATGCAGATTTCGCATAGAACTCGAACGCTCAACTGACTCTGGGCGTCGGCTCGGAGTCCCCTACTCGGGTAAGCGCTTTTGCTTCCCCCGACTGAAGGCGAAGAGACTGCACCACTCTAGGGTGTGACATTGACGCTAACCAATGTCGACTTGAACGCGTTCAACGAAAAAATTGGTTGAGCTTCGTGACGAGGTTAGTTACGAGAGCGACTGGGAAAACGATAAATCCGATCCGCAAATGCTGCGGATTACGAGCAAGGCGTAGGGCTGCGCGCCTGCTATTTGTCAAACAGCCGCCCGGAAGCCGGACACCACTCTTTTGTGGTGAGAGGAATTTCTCTGTTGCGAGGGAGCTTGCTCTCGGTTGCGCAGCAACCGCCACCAACCTGGGGCCGATTCGCAGCCCAGCGGGAGCAAGCTCCCTCGCCACAAAAGCAACCTTGCTACCCGAGCAGTGAGCGACTTTCAGCCCTGCGCCTGCGCCTCTTCATGAGCTTGGCGCAGCCTTTTGCGGTGGCTCTGATTCCCAGCGCTGTATACCGGTAATAAAAAATCTACCGCTCGTCCAGACTGTAAGATTTGACAGTAGCCGTCAGGTAGCGTCCCGCCCTTTAATGAAGTGGCGCAATTCAAATAGCGCTCATTGCATGCCGACTGACAACGTGCCCTTCATTTAAGGATGAAACTACCATGCCATTACGCACACCGATGCTCAATCATAATTACCTATTGGTTCAAACATCTTCACTACCGGACCTCGTACTGGTAGAGGTGCCCAAAATTGAACATGCTGAGCTTAACGACCAAATCGAATTTTTCGTGAGGATCAACGACAGAGACCAATTGGTAAACAGAATTGTTATTACCGCCGACACAACATTTCCACTGGTCTGTCCGATTCCGAAGGAAGTTTTCTCAGAAGACATTAAATTTATTACAGCCGAACTTTATTACTTACATATCAGATCCCAAGACGGAAATATGGATCGGTCACCCATGCTGACACTTCTCTTGATCTAAAACGATGCTCATGCCTGCGCCTGCGCCTCCTCATGGGCCTGGCGCAGCCTTTCGCGGCTGTTGGTCAGGTGCAAGCGCATGGCCGCCCGGGCCGCATCCGAATCCTGGCGGGCAATGGCCTCGTAGATTTCTTCGTGTTCGCGACTCAGGCGATCCATGTAGTGCTGGTGGTCGTCGTGGGCCAGGCGCGCCGAGTTCAGCCGGGTGCGCGGGATGATGCTGGTGCCCAGGTGGGTCATGATGTCGGTGAAGTAACGGTTGCCCGTGGACAGCGCAATTTCCAAGTGGAAAGCGAAGTCCGAGGCCACCGCGTCGCTGGCGTGGGCGGCGCTTTCATTCAAGGCGTCGAGGGCGGCGCGCATCGCGGCAAGTTGCTCGTCGCTGCGGCGTTGTGCCGCCAGGCCGGCAGATTCCACTTCCAGGCTGATGCGCAATTCGAGGATCGCCAGTACATCGCGCAAGGTGACCACTGTCGCCGGGTCGATGCGAAAGCCGCTCGGGCTGGGCGTGTCCAGCACGAAGGTGCCGATGCCGTGGCGAGTTTCCACCTGGCCGGCCGCCTGCAATCGGGAAATCGCCTCGCGCACCACCGTGCGGCTGACGCCATGGGCCTCCATGATCGCCGACTCGGTGGGCAATTTATCGCCACGCTTGAGCAGGCCGTCGCGAATCTGCTCGGTCAGCACAGTCACCAGCTCCTGCGCCAGGCTGCGGCGCTTGCGGGGAAGGCGTGGGACGTTGATCGGGTTTTCCATGGTGTGTCTCTATATTTGGCAAGCGGCTAAGTGTGCATCATAGCGCAACGTGGTTGTACGATCACCGTGCTCACTGGTTGGCCTTCTCAAAGGTTACTGCCACAACAGCGTTCGACAATGACAATCAAGCGGTCACGGCCTGCTCCACCAGTTGGCCATTTTCGATACGCACATGTCGCGGATGGAAACGTTTCAAGCTGCTTCGGTGGCCGACGCTGACAATGCTCAGGCCCGGCAGTTGGTCGATCAGCGCCTGGTACAGCGTCGCCTCGTCTTCTTCATCCATCGCCGAGGTCGCTTCGTCCATGTACAACCACAGCGGCGCATAGAGCAATGCGCGGGCGAAAGCCAGGCGTTGTTGCTCGCCGGGCGAGAGCATGCGCTGCCAGTGGTTGCTCTCGTCCAACCGCGAAACCAGATGCGGCAGGCGGCAGGTTTCCAGCACCTGTGCATAACGTTCGTTGGGATAAACATCGCCGGCCTGTGGATAACTCAGCACTTCGCGCAGGCTGCCGATCGGCAAGTAAGGCTTTTGCGGCAGGAATAGATAACGTGCCGACGGCAGCAGAATGCTGCCATGCCCGGCGGGCCATAAGTGCCCCATCGCCCTGAGCA
This sequence comes from Pseudomonas frederiksbergensis, assembly GCF_000802155.2. Lineage (GTDB taxonomy): Bacteria > Pseudomonadota > Gammaproteobacteria > Pseudomonadales > Pseudomonadaceae > Aquipseudomonas > Aquipseudomonas frederiksbergensis_A. The sequence continues at coordinate 198,791 of NZ_JQGJ02000009.1, read as the reverse complement.
AAGTGGATTTGCCGCTGCCGGAACGACCGCTGAGCATCACCCGCTCGCCGGGTTCGACATCCAGCTCTGCATGGGTCAGCAAATGACGACCGTCGCCCAAGTCCAGCCCGAGATTACGTACTTTCAGCTCGTTACCCTGGTTCTGCACATCGATCGCCGGCACGCGGTCTTCGTTGTCACTCATCGCCTGGCGGAAACTCAACAAGCGGTCACAGGTGGCGCGCCACGCGGCAAGGTCGGCGTAGGCGGTGATGAACCAACTGAAATTTTCCTGCACGTTACCGAACGCCGAGTTGATCTGCATGAGCTCGCCCAGTTGGATCTTGCCCGCGAAATAACGCGGTGCGGCGACGATGAACGGGAAGATAATCGCAATCTGGCCGTAGCCGGAGGTGAAGAACGTCAGGCGCTTGGACACTCGCATGATATCCCAGAAGTTGTGCCAGACCAGGCCGAAACGACCGCTCAGGCGACGATTCTCGTTGGGCTCGCCGCCATACAGCGCAATGCTCTCGGCGTTCTCGCGCACCCGTACCATGGAGAAACGCAGGTCGGCTTCGAAGCGCTGCTGGTTATTGTTCAGGCCGATCAGGCGACGGCCGATCAGGTGGGTCAGCCAACTGCCCACCGCCGCGTACACCAGCGCACACCAGAACATATAGCCGGGAATGGTGTAGCCGAACACCTCGATGCTGCCGGACACGCCCCACAAGATGATCGAGAACGACACCAGGCTGACCACGGTGCGCAGCAACCCCAAGCCCAAGCTCAAGGTATTGGTGGTGAAACTGTTGAGGTCCTCGGAAATCCGCTGGTCCGGGTTATCGGTGTAGCCGCCCTGCTCCAGCCGATAGTAGTTCTTGTCAGCGAGCCAACGGGCAAAGTGTTTTTCGGTGAGCCAGGCCCGCCAACGGATGGTGAGCATCTGCGTGAGGTACAAGCGGTACACCGCGCCAAGGATCGCCACCGCCGCGATGCCGCAGAAGTACAGGATCAACCGCCAGAAAGCCTCAGTGTCCTTCTCTTGAAGGGCGTTGTAGAAATCCCGGTACCAGCTGTTGACCCACACCGAGATCGCCACGCTGAACAACGACAGCGCGATCACGGCGATCAACAGCGTCCAGGCCTTGCCCTTCTCCTCACTGCGCCAGTATGGCGTGGTCATTTGCCAGACACGGCGGAAAAACTGGCCGCGCACCGCGTCATTGACCGCGGAATATTCAGCGTTCTGATTCATGGTTAAGGCTCAATAGGAGGAAAACTCGGGCCGATCATAAAGCAACGGCCCGATATGTCGCGAGGGTGGACAGCATCTGTTCAGCGCAGGTTCAGCGACGTACCGGACGCTTTTGCAATTTGCGCTGCAAGGTCCGCCGGTGCATGCCCAAGGCGCGGGCGGTGGCGGAGATGTTGCCTTCGTGCTCGGTCAGCACCCGCTGGATATGCTCCCATTGCAGGCGATCCACCGACATCGGGTTTTCCGGCACCAGCGTGTCGAGGTCGGCATGCTCGGACAGCAGCGCCGCCAGCACATCGTCGGCGTCCGCCGGTTTGCACAGGTAGTTGCAGGCGCCGCGCTTGATGGCCTCGACCGCCGTGGCGATGCTGGAATAACCGGTGAGGATCACCACGCGCATTTCCGGGTCCAGCTCCAGCAGCTTGGGCAGCAGCACCAGACCCGAATCGCCGTCCATCTTCAGGTCGAGAGCGGCATAGTCCGGCAGGTCGGCCTGGGCGATGGTCAGGCCCTCCTCGGCAGAACCTGCGGTGCTGACGCGAAAACCGCGACGGGACATGGCCCGGGCCATGACGCGGGTGAAGGTGGCGTCGTCATCCACCAGCAGCAGGTGCGGCAGTTCTTCGCCGTCGACTTGGATCTCGTCACTCATATTCGTTTCCTCGGTCGGCATGGGGCAGGCGCAGCTCGGTGAGCGTGCCGCCTTCCTCATGGGGGTAGAGTTTCACCGAGCCGCCGGCGCGTGTCACGCTGGCCTTGCTCAAAAACAGGCCCAGGCCGAAACCTTTGCCCTTGGTGGTGAAAAACGGTTTGCCGATCTGCTCGGCAATCGCCAGCGGCACACCGGCGCCGTGGTCGCGGATACAGATCGTCAATTCATAGGCGTCCCAGTCCAACACCACTTCCAAGCCCTCCGGGCAGGCGTCTGCGGCGTTGTTCAACAGGTTCAGCAAGGCCTGGGTCAAGTCCGGCGGCGGCGCCATGCGCGGCACCGTGCCTTTGCCCAGGCACTGGAAGCGGTAACTGGCTTCGGGGCGCATCAGGTGCCAACGGTTCAAGGCATCGTCGAGCCAGAAGGTGACCGCCTGCATGTCAATGTCCAGCCGCCGGTTGGCCTCGGCCGCGCGCACCAGGTATTGCAGAGTCTCCTTGCAGAGTTTGACCTGGTCCTGCAGCACGCTGAGGTCTTCCTGCAACGCCGGGTCTTTATGGTCCTGGCGCATTTCCTTGAGCAGCACGCTCATGGTCGCCAGCGGCGTGCCCAACTCATGGGCGGCGCCGGCGGCCTGGGTCGCCACGGCCAGCAGTTGCTCGTCCCGCAGGCCTTCCTCGCGACGAATCGCCCGCAATTCTTCCTGACGGCGCAGTTCCTCGGCCATGCGCGCGGCAAAAAACGTGATGACCGCCGCAGCCAGGGCGAAGCTCAGCCACATGCCGTAGATCTGCAGATTCTCCCGGGCGATGGGGAAGGTTTCCAGCGGATAGAACCGCGCCAGCAACAAGGTGTACAGCGCCAGGGCGATGCCGGACAGGATCAGCGAAAAACGCCATGGCAGCGTCACGGCGGCGATGGTCAGCGGCACCAGATAATAGGAGACGAAGGGGTTGGTCGAGCCGCCGGAGAAATACAGCAGCGCACTGTGGATAAACAGGTCGCAGGCCAGTTGCACGGCGTATTCAAGCTCGGTCACCGGCCAGGACGTGCGCAGGCGAATCGCCGTCAACGCACACAGCACGCTGGAGCACACCAGGGTGATCGCCAGTTGCAGCCAGGGCAGCGGCAGCAGGTCGAACCAATAGGCGAGCCCCACGGAGCCGGCCTGGGCCGCGAGGACCAGAATGCGGATAAACGTCAGGCGCCAGAGGTTCTGGCGCGAAGCGGAAGTCATTTGCAAAGGGGCGAGCATGAGCTCTCCTGATGAGCGCTCCAGGCGGATCGCACGGAGTATAACCAAGGCACGGTGGGCAGAGGCAGATATGCGGCAAAGCGCCACAGCCCTGAAGCTACCTATACCCCCTGTGGCGAGGGAGCCACTTTGCTGCAATCTGTATAGAAGTTGTAACTGTGCGAACCGCACCATAAACGCTAGAGTCTTATCGTTCACGCAGGCCTGGAACCTACCCCTGCGCATCATCCCAAGGAGCTTTCATGCACACGTTCAGTCGCCCCGCCGCCCTGCTCGCCCTCAGCCTCGGCACCGTCGCCAGCCTGCCGGCCCTGGCCGCCGACGAGCTTCATTACAACCAGATCTCCCTGCGCGCCGAAGCCAGCCAGGAAGTGGCCCGCGACCTGATGATCGTCACCCTCTACACCGAGGAACAGAACACCGACCCGGCCAAGCTCGCGGCAGCCATCAGCACCACCCTGAACAAAGCCATCGGCCAGGCCAAGCAAGTCAAGGACATCAACCTGCGCCAAGGCAGCCGCAACAGCTATCCGATCTACGACAACAAGGGCCAGAAAATCACCGGCTGGCGCGAACGCGCCGAACTGCGCCTGGAAAGCGCCGACTTCGCTGCCCTGTCCAAACTCACCGGTGAACTGCTCACCGACATGAAAATGGCCGGCATGGACTTCGCCATCGCCACCGCCACCCGCCAGACCAGCGAAGACGCCCTGCTCAAGGATGCCGTCAACGCCTTCAAAGCCCGCGCCCAACTGGCCACCGAAGCGTTGGGCGGCAAGGGCTACAAGATCGTCAACCTGAACTTCAATACCAACGGCTACCCGCAACCGTACATGCGCCCGCAGATGATGATGAAAGCGGCGTCCATGGATGCTGAGTCGGTGACGCCTGAGGTGGAAGCGGGCACCAGCAAAGTGACGATGACTGCGGACGGGGTTGTTGAGGTGTTGATGCAGTGATCGATGGACTAACTGTGCCGTCGGCCCAGTTAAGCCCTTGTGGCGAGGGGATTTATCCCCGCTGGGCTGCACAGCAGCCCCAAAGGCAGCGACTCAATCTACCTGACACACCAAGGTGTCAGGGTTGGGGCTGCTGCGCAGCCCGACGGGGATAAATCCCCTCGCCACAGGAGCGTCCGACTTGGGTTGATGGGTCGGACGCATCTTCCCTCCCGCTATACTTCGGCTGGGCTGGCCGGCGCTTCAAGCTGATCCAACGCCTTGTCCACCAGCAACTGGCACAACTCCACCAACTGATGAATCCCCAGCGCCACGCTGCGCCGCGTGCCCTCCACTTCAAACGCCAGGTCCTCGGCCATGGTCTTGATCGAGGCCAGGGTTTCGGAAGTGCTGGTCAGCAGCGTATCGGTGTCGGCCTTAGCGGTGACGGAGAACAGGCTATCGATGCGTGGATCGGTACTGGGCTTTGAAGGCTTCGGATTGAGGTAATGATCGAGGGCCCGTTCGGCGGCGGCTCGGTCTTTTAGCAGGTCTTCGATGGCGTCGAATTCTGCTAGGGGGGTTGTTCGGTTGAAGGGTGGGTCGGGGACTGACTTATCCATTGATTTGTACCTATTGAGTGATGTGAGCCATCACCTGCCGTTTCTCACTCGACAAAGTGGTGGCAGCTGTGTGCAGGGGTGAGAAATCCGAGAATAGGTACTCGGCCAGACCGAAGCCTGCCCGCACACAGCCGCCATAACGCATCTACTACAGGCAGCGGATAAGCTGGCGGCAATTATGCAGGTACAGAGGCTGGATGCCTATTATTCGGGTTTCTCACGCCCGGCCGCTGAATGGCAGCGACAGACAAGAGGTTAGAGACCGCACTTCCGACCGGCAACCTTAAAAATATGTCGGATCTTTCGTTTCCCAAGCCAGAACGTTCCTACCCTCTTGAAGGACAACTACACCTTGACGGTCCACAATCCCCCGTGGCGAGGGAGCTTGCTCCCGCTGGGTTGCGCAGCAGCCCCAAACCAGACACCTCGGTACGACATGACACCATCAAGCCACCCACCCCACTCGCTCCAAGCTAAGGCAAGCTCGCAACCGGAACACGCTCCTGCGGCCGCGTGACATCAAACACATGCTGCTCGCAACGGCTGCCCACAAACTGAAATTCCACCAGATAAACCTTGCCCCGCTCCGGCGTAAAAGTGCTTCGGACCGGACCACAGCGGTAACCATTACCGATGCTGCCACCACTGGCGTAACCGGAAACCTCGAACGGTTGATCAACATCAGCCTGAACTTCCAACTGCGGGAAATGCTTCAAGGTTGCGCTGTGCACCGTTTCGTTGACCTTGGCAATCCAGCCGAACACCTTGCCCCGACCGGTATCCACCACGGTTCCTTGCACATCCATACGCTGATCAGGATCCGCCGCGCGCCTGATGGAAAACTCCACTGGATAAGTAGCCCCGGACGCTTTCATGATGACCTTGGCGTGCTGCGCATCGATGGTCACTTTGTTTTGCTGGAACTGGATACCGTTGTTGAGCACGGTGGGGGAGGAATCTCTGACGTTGGATTTGCAGCCGGGCAAGGTCAGGATCAGGGTTAAGATCATCAGGGGGAACTTATACATAAACACTCCATGCGTATGATTAGGTGGCTCATCGGTGCTTGACGCGCCATTCCAGCTTCTATTTTTTACAACACTGAATTGTAAAGCTCATGCCTTAGCAGACAACAAACACGTCGATCATCCTGGGCTGAGATCACGGAAAATCGACACTGGGAGAGGGTTAAATAAGTGCCATTCAGATCAGTACCCTTTTCTGTGGTTTTCTACCCCCCATTTTTTCTTAGATCACCATATTGTTTTTGTACACAACACCATCCCCCTCATTAAACGCATATACACGATCAAACTGAAAAGAAAGGACGAAGCGCGACGAAGAGCATTTGGAAACCTCTTCCATCAGATGCTTGATTTCGCTCCAGTTTTGCTCCAGCTGCTGCATAGGACAATGAAATGCACCCAATACACCCACCTGCCACTCAACGTTCCATCCTTCCGCTGCGACGGCACTCGGAGGCTCAACCTCCTCAAAATAAAAGAAACCGTTCGATGCAGAAAAATACCCCTCAAAGGACCTCTCCTCCATTTCAATATCGTTAGCGATTTCTGCCACGGCCCCCTTAATTATTTCCAATGACACGCCAACCTCTACTTCCATAAACATTGTTATTGTCATTAGTCAATCTCGATAACACGCTTGTTATCACCCTTCATCAGAAACAAGCGCTTCAGATTTTTAATAGGACTTAATTTCAATGCACTCTCTATCGCCTCGATACTTAGGGGCGAGTCAGCGAGGTTTATCACGATATTGTCAGCTTGCTTCTGCACCTTGTAGCCTACCGTTTTCAATACTGAAATAGGGCTCGTTGAGGTCGGGGAATACACATCGGCCAGTTCTCCATTTATCCGAAGATCTGGACGCGATTCGCCTTTTTTCCCTTGGTTCGGCAATTGTTCAACGTCATATCCTGCTTTTGCAAACTCTTTCGCAGCCTCGTTCTGTCGTTGAATGGAACGCACCATATCTGGTGGAGCGTTCGGTGGCGGTATTTCTGCTTCACCTTTCAACGAACCAGTCTTAGGCAAGCCACTTACTGCGGCCTCTGAGTCAGTGACCGCGCTGGAAGGGTTGCTGTTCTTGCCCGTAGAAGCTCCCGTACGTACCGCCTTGGCTTCCGTAAATTTATCCAGAGCAGCCTGAACTCTAGGCGAAAGCCCGCCTTCGCCAGCACCACGCGCACCGCCGGAGCCGGGTATGACCAGTGCAGCCAAGCTCGTTGCGTTTTCCCACTGGTCAGTGACCTTCGCTAGGTTCGTCAGGTCGTTTAGTGCACGCTCTGTCAGGGTGTCCTTGTATTGCGTGCAGAGCGTCGTCGTACAGTTAAAACATACAAAGGGGACGGATTTATTTCTCATCCCTTATCCCAAGCAGCAGGAAACATAACAAGAAAGAGGACAGATTTATTTTCCGATCAGCTTTTGCCCCTACACAATCAATCAGGGCTTGATCACTCCCCGTCATGACAGGCTTAGAAAATAAATCTGTCTCCTTTTTTCGCCGGTTCTGCTCTATTTCAGCCAGTCAAAGCACATCACAAAAACGTGGTCTGTCCCCGGTTCTGTGTGGCTTTCAAGACTGCTCGATCAATCATGCCATCAGTAATGTAAGGTACAAAACCAAGCCTATCTCCCATCTCAAAGCTCTTCTTGTAACCGTCCAATCGTTCAGCGTCACCAGCTATTGCCAATGCAGCCAAGTGCCGAAGGGGCATCGCGCCTTTACTGTCAGTCGGCAGATTTCTATAAACCATCAGGCCGGACTCAATATTTTGAGAGCGTGCCCAAGACATGGCTTTCTCAGACATCCTGAGAACATCATCACTAGAAAATTTAGGCAACTTCTCTGGAGGCTCATTACTAACTATTACTGGCGAATATCCGTCCCCCTCTCCCCGCACAAAAGCAACAGTTTCCGAGAATTCTCTGGTCGAAACCGATGGCATAAGTGACACCCGAAAATGGTCCGAGCGCTTCCTCACAGATGGGATTATCTGAACTTTAACCCTATCAACATCTGTCACGCAAAAATAATCCCCGACTTCATCCTTACTACAAGCCCAGCCTTGCTCCGTCAAAATTGAAACCACATCTTTTTCTTTCATCACTTAGCACCAGGAAAATTAATTACCTCAATAGGGATACCGTTAGGATAACCTTGACCCTTTAGTTGTACGCCTGGTGTCAGGCCGAAACTTACGGCAACTTTCCCTCTTGGAATTGAAGTCCCATCTTTTATTTGAGGGAAAATTTCTGACTGACGTATACTCAAAAAAGGGGGACAGATTTATTATCCAGATTCACCGTAGGCGAGCCTAAGCAAGCGGTCAATCAGCCCGCATTCCGTTCGTCATTTCGTAATAACGACTGGAATGATCATCGGAGAGGGTCCTGCCGGCGGGCTGATCATGCCTTCGCTTTTCACAACGGGTATTCCCTTGCGTTTGATTGCCTCAAACAGCTCCTTGGTAGCTGACGAGTCGATATAGCCACCCTCATCTATCGACGCGCTCAACGCTAACTGACGCCGTTCTTCCGTCATTTGGAGCTGACTGGTCCGAAAAATCGTATGCAGGGCAATGTTTTTAAGCGCCGATATATCCACATGAGCGATCTCGACGTATTTCAATGCCTTCGCATCCCACCCCTGAACGTAGAGATTACTGGCGGTCAATGCATAGGTGCAGAAATAGTAAGTGCCGGTGTTCGAACCGGGGGTTGAGACGATCAGAGAGCAACGGCCGTGTTGCAGGATAGGGCCAGTCAGCCCTGGGTAGTCCTTGGCAAGTTGCGCAGGAAACTGAGCACGATCGTAATAGATGGTGGCTTTGTCGTAAGGGGTTGTGTTGCAGGCGGACAGAAGCAATGTCATGGACAGTAAAAGAGACGTGGCGAAATAGCGCATTGAACAACCCTTAAGAACCGAAACACAAAATAATGGAATTTTTCTTGCGGCAGGTCTTCCTCTTGAAAGACCAAAGCCAACTTGCTTCATTTTGCAGGGACATAAACTTATCGGCACTAAATAGCACATTCAAATCTGCTACCTCTTCCCAGAATTCGAAGATCAGCGATTATCGCTCTCATAGACATTCCGCAAACACAAACGCTGGGACACGTCCGATCAAGTTTAATTTCTACAACTCACCAAACCTCATGAGTCTCAGCTCTGTAATTCTTTTCAATACGTTCAACAAGCAATGGCGCACTGATAATTCCTCTTGTGGGTAGTTTCAGTTCTTCCACGCTCACCTCTCTTTCCAGCCGAACTGATTCGCTTCCATTCCACAGCCAAACGGCGCCCCCCGGCCCTCCATTCCTGGAGCGGAACGTAGGGAAGATTTGTAAAGCTTCGGGAACCGGAACGTTTGCCACGACGGATAGCAGACCTTGATTGACCGCACTTTGAACAACAAAAAATGCCGAGAACTGTGGTTCGCCCTCAACCACCGTTGAGAAATCTTTTGGTTGTTCATTATAGAAACCGGGGAAGACACGAATTAAAAAACCGAACTCCGGGTGCTTGTGGGTAACTTGCGCATAGGCGACGCCTTGTGAGGTTAATACTTGCAATACATCACCAAACTTTACTTTCTTGGCCATTTAAAAACCCTCACATCCCTCGGCGATGGGCCACGTTTTCTATCTGAGAAACGCACGGATAACGTGGTCTGTCCCCGGTTCTCTCCTAACGCTCAATTTTAATTAGCTCCGAATATTCCCCAAATTTCGGAAACACCTCATAATTATTGACCGGATCAAAACTAGAAACCGCCTTCTCAACCGCGTGCGGATTAAAGGCCTGCCGCCTAATAACTAGTTCCCCACTCCGATCAAAAAAATACGTCACACCCTCTTTGACTTTATCGCCACCATCAAAAAATTCCCGATGCGTCACCATGGAGAGAAATAACTTATCATCCTCCACCCGGTGAAACTGATAGCTCATGTATTCACGTAAATTCTGATCCAAGAACCCAACGCCCACCATACCTTTATCAGTTAAAAATTCTAAAAAACAGCTAGGTTTCGTTGCAGAACCGATAAGAGCTGTATACGGCACCCCCGATTCATGATTGATACGCGCGGCAGCCTCGTCATAGGGCTCGAGAGCGATTTTCTTTATCCTAAACCAAGACTTGCAAAAATAAACTTCAGCTTTCATCAGTAAATTTTCCCATTAGAATCTCTGATTACCACGCCAACTTTTGTTGCCGCATCGAGGACCGATTTCGGAACGCCTTTCACTTGCGGCGGAACCTCCAAAAAAAAAGGGGACGGATTTATTTTCCCGTGAGCTCGCGCAGATCCGCTAGATAGCGTTGATAATCCTCGGGAACCGCAAAAACCACCTGACGGTTATGACCGCGTTGCACAATATGGTGTGGGTAATTCGGCAAATAATACGTCCCATCCTGGGCATATCTGACCTCTCCTCCGTGGAAGCTTTCAGCGTAGCAAATACTCAGAAAATAAATCTGTCCCCTTTTTTCCACTTTTTTCCACCACTCCTTACCGAGAAAAGGAAAATAAACCCATGATCCAGCTACATCTCAACAATACGCTCTACAACCCCAATTATCGTACCCACTGGCAGCAGCTTCTCGTACACAACCTTGCCAAAATCATAACTCCAAACGAGCCGATCCGACTGCTCAGTCTTCTGAAAATAAACAAACAAACCGGAATCCCCCAGTACAGTACACGTCATATCTTGAACCCCTTTTGGAGGAGCCAAGTCACCCTCAAAAAAATGACCGTGAGCGGTCCTGAATAATTCCGCTGCTGAGATCGTTGCATCACCTGTTACACTCCAATCGAACTGCATATTCGCATAAAAATTAACCGCAGTTCTCAACTCAACAACATCAATACAATCTAACAGGCGCTCCCCGTCGACAAGCATCGAGAATAAACCATTTTTCCAAAAGCAACTTGAATCGGTCCACTCCTCCACCACATCAAACTGCAATGAGAACACAAACGGATCGCCATAAATCATTTCAATCTTACTCCTAGCGCTTTTTGCACCGCAGTCGGCACGTAATTAGCCCCTAATGGATTTTTCGCATCCCCCGTACTTCCATTCCAGTGAAAAACGCCGTTTGTACCTTCAAATCGGTGAACATTTCCATCCTTATCCTTCGCAAACGTCACGACTTTATTGGGATACGTAATAGGGCTAACGATAGACTGCCCAAAAAGTTCTAATGAATTTTTAGGCTCAATTCCCGCATTAGGCCGGTTTCCTACCTGCCCATAAGTATGCTTGGGATTCGACTGATAGGTTAGCCCATTGGAAGCAACTGTTGGCTCAGCGGTGGGAATCGGACTACCTTTGTTTTTACCCACCACCGCCGCAACAGACGTCTTGCCCCTAGACGCCAAGCCACCCGCCCCCAACGCCTCGGCGGTATCCTTCGCCACCAAGGCAACCTTTTCCCAGGCTGGCAAGGAGTTATAGAGCAACGCCATATCACCCTGATTTTCCTCGGTGACAAACTGACGTATCCGCTGCGCATCTTCGGGCGACAGGTCAAAAAACCACGTCAGGCTGCTGAGCCCATCCGCAGCAACGATACCGCCATCCATTTCAGCTTGATAATAAATTGAGCAACTCGCCCCACAATTTGAGGCCAACATTTCTGCGCGTTGTTTGGCGCTCAACGCCTTGTATTTCTCCCAGATGGGTTCGTTGGTTTTCCCTTCTTTGTTAGCCTTTATGATTTCTTGTGCGAAATTATTTACATCTTCGAAGCTCAGTTGGTTGTTTTCTACCGCGTTCTTCCCAACCAACGCCGCAGTCACCGCATCAAGCGAACTTGTGCCGGCAGATGCACCACCGATACCCGCAACCAACGTGGCAAGGCTGGATATGGTTTGCTTCTGCTCCGGCGTGAGCTGGTCGTTGCTCACACCTCCATACAACTCCTCCTTGATAATCCGTGCCGCCTCTTCCGCCGCAACCGCCCCTACTGCTCCAGCAAGCGCTGAGTTACCGCTGGCTCTGGCAACCAATGCCCCCAGCACCGCGTGCGCCATCAGGTTTGCAGTCGGGTCACCTTCGGTAGCGTCTCTGATCTCCTGAGCGATGTAGGGCGCCGCTGCACCACTCAAGGCACCGGTGATATTTCCTCCCAAGACACCTTGAACAATCGAAGCTATAGCCTGGGACGCTTTCTGGAAGCTGCTGCCCATTCCATAATCACGTTGAACCTGCTGGGCGACCTGCTCTCCTGTCGGGTTAAAGATTCCTTGGTCCCTAAGTTTTCGGATAGCAACTTTTGACGCTTCGCTCTCCGGATTCTGTGCCTCCTTGATCTTCGCCGCCGCAACCGCGTCCCCAATCCCCTTCGCCAACTCCACCGAGCTCTTCACCAGCTCAATGCGCTCGTTCATCGCCTCTTCGTCAGGCTTGTCCAAAATCTCGTTGGCATTCTTCGTATCGCGATTCAGGCCAACCGTGTCCTGTGCACCCTCCGGATTGCGGACAATGATCGTGCCTTCACTCACCGCACTACGTGTATGGCTCTTATCGGACTCGCTTAAAGCAATACCGTACAAGCCCCCCACCGAGGCGGAGGCACCTGCGCCACCGTAGCTTCCGGAAATGCTGATACCTGCCGATTGAGCCTCGATTTCGCTGACGTTCTTGATATCGCGCGCGATGAGCCGGTCAGTGATCAACAGGTTTTTATTCGCCGAGGCATCGCTGGCAATCACACCACCTTCCAAGGTGGTGGTTTTGCCGACATCGACGGTGTAGCCACCCGTTCCGGCGAAGAGACCGGTCTGGTCCGTGACACCTTTGTATTCGCTGTTCATGTTGCCGGCAGCCAGGTTGGCTGAAGCGGCGACAGGTGTGCCGTAGCAGAACGGTGGAATGCAGATGCTTGCACCAAAACCGCCACTGCTTTGCTTGCTTTTCTGGTCCTGGGTGTCCTGGCGGGAAATGATGTTGAGGTTGCCATCAATCAGTGCATTGATTTCATCAGCACGAACCTGAGCCCCCGCCAGCGTGGTGTCGCCGCCGCTACGCAACAACAACGAACCGGTATCGACCGTCGTGTTGACCTGCGTGACGGAACTGCCGTTACCCATGCCTTTGGCAAGCTGTGCACCGAGGTCCAAGGTGAAGCCGTTTTGCTGGCCGATGTTGAAGCTCGCGCCGATAGCGGTCTTGTTGTTGCTGTTACGGTTGGACCAATCAGCCGTGTTCTGTGCGCTTTCCAGGAGGATGTCGTTGCTGGCGAGCAGCGATGTGTTGGCCGCTTTGATGCTGCTGCCTATGACATGCAAATCACCATCGTTTCCCGCTGCGCTGCCATTGGCAATGATGGATAAGGTGGTGCCGGCATTAAGGGTGCTTTGCTTCGCGGTTTGGCTGGCGTAGTCGCTGGTGCTTTTGCTGCGAGTATTGGCGAGTTCGGTACCGATTTTGATCAACGAACCATTGCTGCCGGTGCCGCCCTGTTTGTCGGCAAAACCATTTTTCTGTGCGTTGGCGTCCGTCGCCATCCCGCCGAGGTTGTAGGCCGCCAGCGCAGCCTGGGCCAGCTTCACAGCCTTGAGCCGAGGGTCGTCCGCGTCCTTCGCGGCTTCGACCGACGAGCGAATGGTGTTGACCGTGTCGATGATCGCACCACCGACGACACGCCCCACGGCCAGGCTGCTCGATTTATCGGCAGTGCTTTGCTTCGCCGTTTCCATGCCTGCGGCGATGGTGACGTTCGAACCGCGAAGGCTCATGTTCTTGGTGCTGACCAAGTCACTGGCGATCACGTTGAGGTCGCCACCGGCAACGAGGCTGACGTTGCCTTTGCTGGATCCGATGGTGCTGCCGGTCAGGGTGGTCTGTGACGCGGTGCCGTTGTGTTTCTGGTTGCTGATCGACAGGTGCTGGTTGCCGGTAATGTCGTCGAGGCCCAGGTTGTTGGCAGTTAATACGCCGGTCAGGTCGCGATTTTTCTCCTTGTGCATTTGGATACGGGAGAAGGTGTTTTCTGCCGCGTCGATGGTCAAGTCGCGTCCGGCACGTACTGCCAGGTCATTGGTACTGACGAGTGCAGAACCGGTCACGGTGGCATCGCGTTTGGCGCTGACGGCGATGGTATCGCCCGAGATCAAGCTTCCAACGGCAGTTGTCTGGGTCTGGGCCAGCTTGTCCTGTACCTTGCTCGACTTCAAACCACCCCAACTGCTTTTGCTTTTGCTGCGCTCGTGGCGAGCGCTCTCGGAGTCGGTAACCGCAACAATTTCCACATCATTGCCGGCCCCCAGGCCGACGCTGCCTTTTTCGGAAATCACGTTGCTGCCTTTGATCAGCAGGTCGTTGCCGGCGGTCAGGACGTTGTTGCCTCCGGAGGTAACCGAACTGGCTACGTTGGTGACACTACTGGTCTCATCCAACCGAAACTTCTTCCCGGAAGAAGACTTCTTGGTCTTGCTGTAGAAGCTGTAGTCCGAATCCTCAGCCGATTGCAGCACCAGGTTCGCGCCGGCGACCAGATACGCTTCATCCCCAGCACTCACCCGACTGGCGATCAACCCCAGATCTTTCCCGGCACTCAGCGTCACATTCCCACCCGCCGTCACGCTGGTGGAGACTTGGCTCACATGGTCTTCCTGAGCCGTGACCTTCTTGCTCTTGCCATACGAATGCTGCTCATCCGCCGCAGACGCCAAGGTCAGGTCGCCGATGGCGCTCATGGTGATGTCGCGCTTGGCGTCGATCTGGCTGGCTACAGCGGTGAGGTCGCGGCCGGCGTTGGCGGTCAGGTCGCGGCCGATGTCGAGGCTGGAGCCGTACTGGGTAATGGTTTCGTTGCGATGCGTGCCGCGATTGCCGCTGGTGATGCGCTCAGCGGAGGCAAGGTTGACGTCGCGGGTGGCGTTGAGGGTGGTGTCGGCTCCGCTTTTGAGCACGCCGCCGACGTTGTTGATGTCACGCCCGGCGCTGATGGTCAGGTTATTCGCGGCTTCGATGCGTGAGGCGCTGTCGATGAAATCGGTGCGTTCGCGACGGTAGCCGCTGTCGCTTTCATGGGTGGTGACGGTGCGTTCGTTGATCACGTCGCCACGGGTGGCGGTGAGCGTGACGTCGCGTCCGGCGATGATGCCGCCGGCCTTGTTGACGAGGTTGTTGCCGGCCAGCAGGTCGAGGCGGTTGCCGGCTTCCACCAGGCCGCTGTTGACCAAGTCGTTGGTGGCGGTCGCGGACAGGTTGTTGCTCGCGCGCAGGGTACCGGCATTGTCCAGGTCCTTGCCAGCGATCAGGGTGACGTCGCTGCCCTGGATCAAGGCTCCGTTGGCCGCCAAACGATTGTTGGCATTGGCCAGGTACAGCACCGGCACCAGGACTTGCTCACCGTCGACCTCGACGTTTTCCATCCAGACGATGTCGTGGGTCAGGGCCGCGACTTGCTCAGAGGTGAGGCTGACGCCTAGGGCCAGGTTGAGCGCCTGCTTGCTGGCGATGGCGTTGTTCATCAGGTACTTGAACATGTCCTCGTTGGAGGTCTGGCCGTCGATGAAGCGCTGGCCGGTGCGGGCGACCACGGCTTGCTGGATCAGGGTCTGCTCATACAACCCGTCGCCCAGGCGCTTGGCGCTCTGGTCGGGGTCGTAGCCGAGGTTTGACAGCAGGTAGTCCGAGCTCATGAATTGCTTGAGGTCGGTGAGTACCGGGTTGGTTTCGATCAGGTATTTGTGCGGATTGGCCGCCACAGTGGAAGCGGGCAGGCCCTGGACGCGGTTGACCGTAAACGCGGTGGTGCGGCCAGGCATGGCGCCGGCCACGGGGGCGCCGCCGGTGCTGGTGTCGAATGTGCTGGCCTGGTCGCCAATATTGGTTGCCTGGCGTGCTGCGATGCTCAGGTCAAGATTGCTGGCGGTAGCTTGCGGGGCGTTACCCGGTTGAAGGTCTCTGGCCTGGACGGCAGGCAGGCCTTGTTGGCGCTGGGCCTGGGTCAGGCTCGCGTTACCCAGCGCCCAGCTTTGCGGGCCGCTGACCGCCGGCACAGCGCCGCTCTGCCCGCTCAGGCGGAACAGGCCGTTCTGGCCGATGGGCAGGCTGAAACCAGGCAAGGCTACCGGATTGACTTGCTGTTGCGCCAGGTTGGGCGGCAGTTGTTGATTGAGCGTGATGCGGGTGGAATATGCGGTGCCGGAAGCGCCCGTGTTGGTACGTGGACCACTGCCGATGTATGTGTAGCCGGGTCGCACGACGCTGTTATTGATGTTGTTCTGCGCGTTGATATTTACGGCGCCGCCGGCCTGGATCACGGCTGCGTAGCTTTGGTCACCGCCGGCGAGTTTTTTGGTGGTGCCCAGGTTCGTGTACTCCATTTCGGTCATGCCGATGAAGTTGGCGATACCTGCTTCCAGACTGCTCAGGTTGTTGACGTCATAACCGGCGCTTTCGAACCAGTATTTGTTGGTGAAGTTACTGGCGGCGGTGTACCAGGCACCCGCATTTCGGGTTCGCTGGGAACGTAACACCCGCGTCGTTTCCGTCTCGCCGGTTTCGACGCCGGTGTTGGTCAAATTGACCAATGAGGCCGTCAGGTTGCCGCCGCTGGCAATGGTGCTGCTCTGGTTCAGCAGGTCGCCGCCGCTCAGATTGAGGTTGCCACCCGCCGTGATGCTGGAAGCCGCAGTGGCTGCGGTCACTTCGGTTTTTTCGCGTTGCAGCAATTCCCAAACGTGGTTCTGCTTGCCGCTGCAGTCACCCGCGTTGTAACCCTCGATGCAGGGGAGTTCGGTGATTTTGGCAGTGTAGATGCCGCTGCTGCCCATGGTCAGCAGGGTGCGGATGTTCTGGATCGTGCTGGCGGCCAGGCTCATGCTGCCGTCGCTCTGGATCGAGCTGGAACTGTTGACTATGCTGCTGGCCAAGGCGCCCAAGCCATTACGGTCAACGGTGAGATTGCCCAGGCTGTAGATGCTGGCGTCGAGGTTGTTCAGCGTATCGACCCGCAGGCCCATGTCGCCGCCGCTGAAAATCAGCCCCTGGTGGTTCGCCAGCGCGCCGGTCGTGACGGTCAAAGCTTGACCACCACCCAACGTCCCAAAGTTGTTGATCCCCGTGGCGCCAATCGTCAGGCGCGCCGCCGAGGTCAAGCGACCGGCATTGTCGAGCTGACCATTAACGCCAATGGTGGTATCGCCGCCGCCCGTTATGCTGGAGCTGACGCTGTTGAGGCTCACTTGTGCCGCGCTGAGGCCAAGCGTCCCCAGGCTGTTGAGACGACCGCCCCCCCAATAGGCACCACCCAGGTCGATTTTCAGGCTGCCATTACTGGCGACCAGACCTTCATTAAACCAATTGACGCCGCCGCCAATGAAGCTGTCGGAAGCCAGTAACTGGCCGCCAGCAGTCTGGGTGAAATGGTTGACATTGACGCTAAGGCGTCCTGCCTGGATGACCCCGCTGTTGGTCCATGTGTCGGTGCTGATAGTCAGACCGCCACGCGTCACCACCGTACCACCGGCTCCGGTGACGTTAGCGGTGGAGATATCAAACGTGCCAGTGCCAACGTGCAGCAAGCTGCCGCCGGTATTGAGGAAACTGGTCGCGCCAAGAGTCAGGTCGGTGTTGGCACTTTCCAACACACCACTGCGGTTATCGAACAACCCACCAATCTGGAAATGGGTCTTGCCGCCCGTACCCAACGCACGGATCTGCCCCGTCTGGTTATCCAGGCTCGCGGCCTTGATCATCAGCGTGCTGTCGCTTTCGATGACGCCCAGGCGGTTGTTCATGGCGCCGGTGAGGTTCAGGTCGATCTGGCTGCCGGCGATCTGGCCGCCGTTGTCGCCGCTGTTATCGAAGTTGTTGGCGGTGACGTTGACCTTGCCTTTGGCGTAGAGGCCGCCGTTGCGGTTGTCGACGTTGCCGGTGGTGATGACGGCATCGCCGGTTTGCGCCGAGATGCGTCCGCCATAATTGTCCAGGCCGCCCAATGCGATCAGGTTCAGACGCTGGGCCTGGGTGATGCCGCCCTGGCGGTTGTTGTTAAGGTCGTAGCCGTTTTTCAGCACGCCGCTCAGGTCGGTCTTCAGCAGCCCTTGCAGGCTGGCGAGCACGCCGCCGCGGTTGTCGAGGTTGCGCGCTTCAATGGTCAGGTCGCCGGCCTTGGCCTGGATGCGGCCGCTCTGGTTGTCGATGTCTTGGTCGACGACCAGGGTCAGGTTGCCCTGGCTTTGTACGGTGCCCTTGCCGTTGGCGAGGCTGTTGGCGTCGATTTGCACGGTGCCGTTCTGGCTGTAGATCAGGCCATCGCCACCGTTCTGCACCGCGCCGGAGGCGGTCAGGATGAGTGCGTCATTGGCCGCGACGGTGCCGCGATTGCGGTTGTCCAAGCCGCCAATGAGCAAGGTCAGCAGACCCTGGCTGGCGATCTGACCGCCCTGGTTGTTGATTTGCGTGGCGCGCTCGACCCGCAGCGGCCCGGTGCTGGCCAGTTTGCCGTTGGTGTTGGTCAGGGCGCCGAGCAGGTCCAGGGTCACGGCGGCGTTGCCGATCAGCGTGCCGCCGGTGTTGTCCAGGGTGGTGCCGGTGAAGGTCAGCGCTTGTTGCGCGTTGACGGTGCCGCCGGCGTTGCCCAGGGTCATGGCGTTCATGACCAGGGTGGCGGCGCTGTCGATCAAGCCGCCTTGGGCGTTGTTCAGCAAACCGCCGGTGACGGTCAAGGTCTGGTCGGCACCGCTGGACAGAATCCCGCCGCGGTTGTCGACGCTGGCCGCGGTGACGGTGAGGTTTTTCTTGCCGGCCACCGCACCGTCAGCACTGTTGAGCAGCGCGCCGCTCAACGTAACGCTGACGTCTTCGTCGCGGCTCGACAGGGTGCCGGCGTTGCGGTTGTCCAGGCTCGTGGCGCTCAGGTCGAGGCCTTTGAAACCGGACATCAAGCCGCCTTGGTTGATGACGTCGTGGGCCTTCACGGTCAGTAAACCATTGCTGATGAGTTTGCCGGCGCTGTTGTTGAGATCGCGAGCCGTCAGGTCGAGGGGCTGGCTGCTGGAGATTTCGCCGCCCTGGTTGTCCAGGTCCCGCAGGTGCTTGAGGCTGAGTACACCGGCGGTGGTGATCAGGCCGGCGCTGTTGTTCAGATCGCCAGTGGCGGCACCGAAGTCGATGGCGATGGCGCTGCCCAGCAACGAACCCTGGTGGTTGTTCAGGTTTCGGGTGCTGACGGTCAAGGCGTCGGCGGCGTTGATAAGGCCCTGGCTCTGGTTGATCAGCGGGCCGGCCAATTTCAGGTCGAGGTTGGCGCGGCTGGTCAGGGTGCCGGCGCTGTTGTCCAGGCTGGCGGCCTCGACGTCCAACGCGGCGGCGGCGATCAGGCCCTTGAGGTTGGTCAGCGCGTTATCGATGCGCAGGGTCAGGGCCTGGTTGCTCAACAATTTGCCGTTGTCGTTGTTCAGGTTTTGCGCGGCCAGGGTGAATGCCTGGGCGCTGGAGATTTCGCCGCCGGCGTTGTTGACGCCCTTGAGGTTTTTCAGCATCAGCAAGGGGGCGTTGATCAAGCCGTTCTGGTTGTTCAGTTGCCCTTGGTTCAGATCAAGGCTCAGCGACGTGTTGCTGAAAAGCTGGCCGCCCTGCTGATCGAGGCCGGTGACGCTGGCGCTCAGCGCGCCGCTGCTAGCGATGCGGCCGCCGTCCTGGTTGGTCAATTGTTTTGCGGTGAGATCGAGGTGCGTGCCGCTGCTGAGCTGGCCGGCCTGGCTGTTGTCGAACGCGCCGGTTTCAACAGTGACCGCTTGCTTGGCGCTGATGCTGCCTTGGTTGCGGTTGTCCAGGCTTGCGCTTTTGAAGGTGAGACCGGCGTCGGTGACGATTTCGCCGCCCTGGTTGAGCAAAGCGTTGTCGAGGGTGAGTGCCAACGCTCCGGCACTGGAAACGCTGCCCAGGGTGTTGATGAGGCTGGCGGCGGTGACTTCAAGCGTGCCTTCGGCGCTCAATGTGCCCTTGGCGTTGTTCAGGTCCCCATCGAGGTGAGCGGTGAGGTTCTTCTGAGTCAGCAGCGCGCCGCCGCTGTTGTCCAGCGTCTCGCCGGTCAAGGTCAGTCCGGTCTTGCCGGACAGCAGGCCCTTGGTGCGGTTGAGCACTTCCTGCACCGTCAGGGCCAACGCGCCGTTGGCGATGACTTGGCCGCCGTCGCTGTTGTCCAGCGCGTCGCCTGTCAAAGCAACATCGCCGTGGCCGGACAGCTCGCCGCCACGGTTGTCGATCGAACCGACGTTCAGCGTCAGCGTGTCAGTCGCCCCGACCAGCCCTGCGGCGCGGTTGTCCAGCGAGGCGCCAGTCAGCGTCAATCCGCCGAGGGCGATCATCTGCCCGCCCTGGTTGTTCACACTGTCGATAGTGGCCGTGACGTTGGTTTTGCCGGCGATCTGGCCGGCGCTGTTGTCGAGGTGGGTGGCCTCGATGTGCAGATCACCGTCAGCAATGATCGCGGCGTCCCGATTGGTCAGTTGACCGTCCACAGTCATGACCAGGGTGCCACGGCTACTGATCAGGCCACCGCTGTTGTCCAGGCTGGCGCTATGGGTGTCGATGGATTGCGCGGAAACCAGCCCCTTGATGGTGTTGAGCGCCTGGTCGATACGCAGGGTCAACGCCTGGTTGCTGATCAGCTTGCCGTCGCGGTTATCGAGGTTGCGGGCCGCCAGCGTGAACGCCTGGGCACTGGAAATCTCGCCGCCACGGTTATTCACGTCCTTGAGGTTTTTCAACACCAGGAGCGGCGCGTTGATCACGCCCTTGAGGTTGTTCAACTGGCCGTTGTTAAGGTCCAGGGTCAAGGCTGTCTTGCTGAACAGTTCACCGCCCTGCTGATCCAGACCGGTCACGCTGGCGGTCAGTGCGTTGTCGCTGGCGATGCGACTGCCGGCGCCGTTGTTGACTTGGTTGGCGGTGAGGTCAAGGGTGTCGCCACTGACCAGATAACCGCCGGAGGTGTTGTCGAACGTCCCCGTGGTGACGCGAATGGCGCCTTTGGCGCTGAGCAGGCCGTTGCCATGGTTATCCAGGCTTTGGCTGCTGACGGTCAGGCCGGCTTCGGTGGTGATGGCGCCGCCGACGTTGATCAACGCACCGTCCAGGCGAATATCCAGACCCAGGCGGGCGACCAGATTGGCGCCGCTGTTGTCCAGGCTTTTGCCCTCGACAGTGGTTACGCCGGTACTGAATAACAGGCCTTTGGTCTGGTTGATGATGGCCGCGACTTTCAGGCCCAGATCAGTGCCGGCGAGGACCTTGCCGCCATCGCTGTTGTTCAGGCCCTGGCCGGTGATGTTGATACTGGTGGTGCTGGAGATTTCGCCGCCTCGATTGTCCAGCGCGTCGATGTCGAGTTTCAGTGCGTTGGTCGCGCCAACCAATCCGCCGCGGTTATTCAGGTCCTGGCCGCTGACGGTGAGCAGGCCTTGGGCGACCAGTTCGCCGCCCTGGTTGTTCAGGTGCGAGACGTTGGCGGTGAGGTCGGTTTTGCTGGAGATTCGTCCGCCGCTGTTGTCGATGTCAGTTACCTGCAAATGCACAGGGCCGGCGGCACTGAGCAGGCCGCCGCGATTATCCAATTGCGAGCCATCGACACGCAGCCCCGCCTGGCTGCTGAGCAAGCCTTGCTCGCGGTTATCGAGCCTGGCGACTGTCAGTTGCAGGTCTTTGACGGACTGGACCTTGCCGCCACGATTGTCCAGGCTGCCCGCTTGGACATCCGTCGAGCCCTTGGCGCCGAGGCTGCCTTGCCGGTTGTCGAACAGACCGCTGATACGCGTGGTCAGGCTGCCATCGCTGACCAGGCTACCCTGGAGGGTGTTGTCGAGACTGGCGGCGGTGACGGTCAGGCCCTTGCCGGAACCCAACACCCCGTTCCGGTTGTTCAGGGCACCGATCAACCCGATGTTCAGCGCCACGTCGCCGGTGAGCAAACCATCGCTGTTGTCCAGCGCAGTGCCGATGACTTGAGTGGTGGCGGCGCTGGAGACTTCGCCGTCGTGGTTATTCAACTGCCCGACATTGGCCGTCAGGTTGCCGTTGCTGCTGACGATGCCCTGCGTGTTGAGGAGTTTGTCGGCAGTAACGCCCAGCGCGCCGTTGCTCAGCACCCGGCCCTTGTTCTGGTTGTCCAGCGTTCCGGCTTTTACCGTGGCGGTCTGCCCGGCACTGAGGGTGCCGCCCTGGTTGCTCAGCGTTTGCGTAACGTTGGCCGTGAGGTTACGGCTGGCGACGATGCTCTTGCCGTGGTTATCGAGCGTATTTGCAGTAACGCTCACATCCCCCGAAGCATTACGGGTGTTATCCGCATTCACCCCCGCTTCAATAATCCCGTTGTTGCTCAACTGCCCACCGGCACTGAGGCTGATGCCATCGCGCGCCGCCAATGTCTGCCGGTTGACCAAGTCACCCTGAACCTGCGCATTCAACGTCGTCCCGGCATAAACCGGTCCCTTCACTTCAACGCTCGCAGCCTTGACGTTAACCGCCCCGCTGGCCGAGGTATCAACCATGCTCAAACGCCCATTGGCATCAAGCTGGATATCCCCGCCACTGGCAATCAACTTGCCGTCCAACTTCACCCCAACCCCGGCCTCGGTGCCGACCAACTTGATCGCCCCGGCGTACATGCCACCCAGCGCCGAAGAGTCAATGGCCAGTTCCGGCTTGGCGCTGCCGTCATCGGCGCGAGCGGTGGCGCTCAAAGTCTCTGCATTGACGTCATTGCGACCGGCCACAATCGTCAGGTTTTTCGCCTGGATCTCGGCGTTGATCTTGGCGCTGCGGGTGATGATTTCGAAGTGGTCGACGTTGCTGGCATTGAGGCCCGCGCCTTCGATGGCGACGCTGCCCTGATCCACTTGGTAGCGGTCCAACCGACCGTTTTCCACCACCGGTTTGCCGGTGCTCAAGGTCACTTTCGGGCTGTTGATGAAGCCGCAGCCGTTGCAGGTGATGCCATACGGGTTGGCGACGATGACGTGGGCCGACTGACCCGCCACTTCGGTGTAGCCGCGCAGTTGGCTGGGGTTGCCGCCGTTGACTTCGTTGAGGATGGTTTGTGCGGCTGAGCCTTTGAGGTTCGGGTTGCCGAGGATGATCCCGCCCAGTTGCGTGGATTGGGTGCGGTTGGTGGCGTTGTTGAGGATCACGCCGTTGCTGTCGACGTTGTAGTCCTTGAACTGGTTGTGGGACAGGCCGTTGGCATTGGGCTTGGCGATGTTGACGATGGGCACGCCATTGCCCGCGCGGTCGAGGCCGGTGCCGGGCGCGCTGACCACAATGCCCTCGGCCTGGGCCCACATTGGTTGCCAGAACATGACGTTGGCCAGCAGGAACGCCAGGCCGCGCTTGGGCATGCCGAGGAACCGCTCGCGGTTTTTCAGGGCAGCAGAAGGTTGGCGGGCCAGGAAGGCGTATTGGCGGTCGTCCATGATCGGGTCTCGTTGCAGCGCAATTAAGGAGGTCATCCGTGCCGAGGTCACTGGCAGAAAAGCCAGACACGACCTCATCCCCAAGGCAAGGAAGACGCTTGTCATTCCCTGCCCAGCAAGCAATATCAAAATAGTGGCGCGATACTAGATAGCCATTATTCCGGCGTCAATTAAATATTGGTAGAAAATGCGGTATGCCCAAACCCAGGGGTGCCCCTTACTTTTGGATATTTCCTACACCCTTGTCCCAACCGCTAGTCTTCGGAAAACCTTTCGCCACGCCCCAAGGGATTTCATGGACAGAACCACGTTAAAACCCCTTTTGCTCGCATTCGCACTGGTCAGCGCAGCGCCACTGGCCCAAGCCGCCAACACCCTGGTCTACTGCTCCGAAGCAAGCCCCGCCGGGTTCGATCCCAGCCAATACACCAGCGGCACCGACTTCGATGCCTCGGCCGAAACCGTCTTCAACCGCCTCACCCAATTCAAGCGCGGCGGCACCGAGGTCGAGCCGGGCTTGGCGACGAGTTGGGACGTGTCCGCCGATGCCTGGCCTACACCTTCCACCTACGCGAGGGTGTGAAATTTCATACAACCGAGTTCTTCACCCCGAGCCGCGACTTCAACGCCGATGATGTGCTGTTCACTTTCCAACGCCTGCTGGACCCACGGCACCCGTTCCGCCAGGCCTACCCCACCGAATCGCCGTACTTCACCGACATGGGCCTGAACACCACGATCAAAAGCGTCGAGAAAGTCGACGAGCACACCGTGCGTTTCAACCTCAATAATGTCGACGCCGCGTTCGTGCAGAACCTGGCGATGAGCTTTGCCTCGGTGCAATCCGCCGAATACGCGGCGCAATTGTTGAAGGAAGGCAAGGCCGGCGACCTGAACCAGAAACCCGTCGGCACCGGGCCGTTCGTGTTCAAGCGTTACCAGAAGGATTCGCAGATCCGCTACGTCGCCAACACCGCGTACTGGAACCCCGAGGACGTGAAGCTCGACAATCTGATTTTTTCCATCACTCCGGACGCCGCCGTGCGCCTGCAGAAGCTCAAGCGCGGCGAATGCCAGGTCAGCGGTTACCCGCGCCCGGCCGATATCGAAGTGATGGAGCAGGACCCGAACCTGAGGGTGCTAAAGCAGCCCGGTTTCAATCTCGGTTTCCTGGCGTACAACGTGACGCACCCGCCGCTGGACCAGCTCAAGGTCCGCCAGGCGCTGGACATGGCCATCGACAAGCCCGCGATCATAAAGGCCGTGTACCAAGGCGCTGGCCAGCTGGCGCAGAACGCCTTGCCACCGGCCCAATGGTCGTTCGACCCAACGATCCAGGACGCGCTCCATGACGTGACCAAGGCCAAGGCGCTCCTCAAGGAAGCCGGGGTTGCGCCCGGTACAACCATTGATTTGTGGGCGATGACAGTGCAGCGCGCCTCCAACCCCAACGCGCGAATGTCGGCGCAAATGATCCAGCAGGATTGGGCCAGGATCGGCATCAAGGCCAACATCGTCAGCTACGAATGGGGCGAATACATCAAGCGCGCCAAGAACGGCGAACACGACGCGATGATCTATGGCTGGACCGGCGACAACGGTGACCCGGACAACTGGCTCGGCGTGCTTTATAGCTGCGCGGCGGTCAAGGGCAGCAACTACGCCAAGTGGTGCGACCCGGCCTACGACCGGTTGATCCAGCAGGCGAAGGTCGCGACCGACCGCCAGAAACGCATCGACTTGTATCAACAGGCGCAGAAAATCCTCAAGCAGCAAGTGCCCATCACGCCCATTGCCAACTCAACGGTGTTCCAGCCGATACGCAAGGAAGTGGTGGATTTCAAACTCAGCCCGTTTGGCCTTACACCCTTCTACGGCGTGGGTTTGAACAAGTAAAACCCGCCCCATGGCGGTGCGTCGCAGCCCTGCGTCGCACCGCCAACGGGCGCCGCTTGCCCCAAAAAAACCGGCGCAAACGGTCAAATGCGTCAAAAGTTATAAAGATGCGACATTAAGGTACGTTCGTTCCACTGTTTCAGACTTGAAACCGCTCTGGATCTTGCATTGGGTATGGGGCCTGCATAAGTATCCGCAGGACGACTCACGAGGTCGCCCTCAAATCCAAAAATGACAACAAATCATGAGGCCAACATGCTTAAACACGCGGTCATTCCGTTTTTAGTCGGCGCAGGCTTGTTAGCCAGCGCTCCTTTCGCTTCCGCCGCGACTAACCTGGTGTTCTGCTCCGAAGGCAGCCCGGCCGGCTTCGACCCTGGTCAGTACACCACCGGAACCGACTTCGACGCCTCTGCAGAAACCATGTTCAACCGCCTGACCCAGTTTGAGCGCGGCGGCACCGCCGTGATTCCTGGCCTGGCCACCAAGTGGGACATTTCCGAAGACGGCCTCACCTATACCTTCCACCTGCGTGAAGGCGTCAAGTTCCACACCACCCCGTATTTCAAGCCGACTCGTGAGTTCAATGCCGACGACGTGCTGTTCACGTTCAACCGCATGATCAACAAGGACGACCCGTTCCGTAAGGCCTACCCAACCGAATTCCCGTACTTCACCGACATGGGGATGGACACCAACATCACCAAGATCGATAAAGTCGACGACCACACCGTCAAGTTCACCTTGAAAGATGTCGATGCCGCGTTCATCCAGAACATGGCCATGAGCTTCGCCTCGATCCAGTCCGCCGAGTACGCCGCCCAACTGCTCAAGGAAGGCAAGGCCCCGGACATCAATCAGAAACCGGTCGGCACTGGCCCGTTCGTGTTCAAGAGCTACCAGAAAGATTCCAACATCCGCTACACCGGCAACAAGGAATACTGGAAGCCTGAAGACGTGAAGATCGACAACCTGATCTTCGCCATCACCACCGACCCTTCGGTACGTATCCAGAAGCTGAAGAAAAACGAGTGCCAAATCACCCTCTTCCCACGCCCGGCCGACCTGAAGGCACTGAAGGAAGACAAAGCGCTGAAGATGCCTGACCAGGCGGGTTTCAACCTGGGTTATGTGGCTTACAACGTGATGGACAAAGTCAAAGGCGACGACAAGCCCAACCCACTGGCTGACCTGCGCGTTCGTCAAGCCTTGGACATGGCCGTGAACAAGCAACAGATTATCGACTCGGTGTACCAAGGTGCGGGCCAACTGGCAGTCAACGCCATGCCTCCGACCCAGTGGTCCTACGACACCACCATCAAAGATGCCAAATACGACCCTGAAAAAGCCAAGTCGCTGCTCAAGGAAGCCGGCGTCAAGGAAGGCACAGAAATCGTTCTGTGGGCCATGCCGGTTCAGCGTCCGTACAACCCGAACGCGAAACTGATGGCAGAAATGCTGCAGAACGACTGGTCCAAGATCGGCCTGAAGGTCAAGATCACCAGCTACGAATGGGGCGAGTACATCAAGCGTTCCAAAGGTGGCGAGAACCAGGCCATGATCATTGGCTGGAGCGGTGACAATGGTGACCCGGACAACTGGCTCAACGTGCTGTTCGGCTGCGACTCGCTGGCCGGCAACAACTTCTCCAAATGGTGTGACAAGAAATTCGACGGCCTCGTGAAAGAAGCCAAGCGCACCACCGACCAGGCCAAGCGCACCGAACTCTACAAACAGGCGCAACACGTCCTCAAGGATGCTGTGCCGATGACACCTATCGCTCACTCGACGGTGTACCAACCCATGCGCGCCAACGTGCAGGACTTCAAGATCAGCCCCTTTGGCTTGAACTCCTTCTACGGCGTCAGCGTCAGCAAATAAGCTCCAGAATCGGCGACGTTGCCTAACGTCGCCGATTTTTTTGGGCTGATGTATCGGAATCTTCCTACGCAGGACCCCGATATCTCACACGGCAGAAGGTAAAGGCGCGTTGCCTTTTCCTACAAGTCTTTAGGACTCAGCGCATTTACTGCCAGACCGACGGCCCCTACCGTCAGGGCTGACAGTATTTGCATGAGTTCTCGGTCTGCCATATGCATGGTTTGGACTCAATGCAGCCATCGGATCCCGGAAGGGTTCGGGCGCATTGCACAACACTACAAGAGGGAGCGTCATGCGCCATACCTTGGTTTTATCCGCATTGCTGGGCACCGGCCTGCTGGCCGCCACATCCGCAGCCCAGGCCGCCGGTGGCAGCCTGGTGTTCTGTTCCGAAGGCAGCCCCGCCGGTTTCGACACCGCGCAATACACCACCGCCACCGACAACGATGCGGCCGAGCCGCTGTACAACCGCCTGGCCGAGTTTGAAAAAGGCGCGACCAATGTCGTCCCAGGCCTGGCAACGAGGTGGGACATTTCCGAAGACGGCTTGAAATACACTTTCCACCTACGCGAAGGGGTGAAGTTTCATACAACCGATTACTTCACGCCGACCCGGGACTTCAACGCCGACGACGTGCTCTTCACCTTCAACCGCATGCTTGACCCACAGCATCCGTTCCGCAAGGCCTACCCCACCGAGTTCCCGTACTTCAACGGCATGAGCCTGAACAAGAACATCGCCAAAGTGGAAGCGACCGGGCCGCTGACCGTGGTCGTGACCCTCAACAGCGTGGACGCCGCGTTCATCCAGAACATCGCCATGAGTTTCGCCGCGATCCTGTCGGCCGAATACGCCGACCAGTTGCTCAAGGGCGGCAAGCCGAGCGACATCAACCAGAAGCCGATCGGCACCGGGCCGTTCGAGTTCAAGAGCTACCAGAAAGACTCCAACATCCGCTACGTCGCCAACGACAAGTACTGGGCGCCGGAACGGGTGAAGCTGAAAAACCTGATTTTCTCCATCAACACCGACGCGTCGGTGCGGGTGCAGAAACTCAAGGCCAACGAATGCCAGGTCACCCTGCATCCACGTCCGGCCGACGTGCCGGCCTTGAAGAACGATCCCAAGCTGCAGTTGATCGAGAAACCGGGTTTCAACCTCGGCTACATCGCCTATAACACCCGCCACAAACCGTTCGACCAGGTCGAAGTGCGCCGGGCCCTGGACATGGCGGTGAACAAGCAAGGCATTCTCAATGCGGTGTACCAAGGCGCGGGGCAACTGGCGCAGAACGCCATGCCGCCAACCCAATGGTCCTACGACGACACCATCAAGGACGTGCCCTACAACCCGGAAAAAGCCAAGGAGCTGCTCAAGGCCGCCGGGGTCAAGGAAGGCACCGAAATCACATTGTGGGCGATGCCTGTACAACGCCCCTACAACCCCAACGCCAAACTGATGGCCGAGATGCTCCAGGCCGACTGGGCGAAGATCGGCCTGAAAGTGAAGATCGTCAGCTACGAATGGGGCGAGTACATTAAACGCACCAAGAATGGCGAGCACGACATCAGCCTGATCGGTTGGACTGGCGACAATGGGGACCCGGACAACTGGCTGGGCACGCTGTACAGCTGTGACGCCATTGGCGGCAACAACTACTCCATGTGGTGTGACCAGGACTACGACAAGCTGATCAAGCAGGCCAAGGTCGTCACCGACCGCGACCAGCGCACCGTGCTCTACAAACAGGCCCAGCAATTGCTCAAGCAGCAAGTGCCGATTACCCCTGTTGCCCACTCGACGGTCAACCAGCCGCTGAGTGCCAAAGTCGAAGGATTCAAAGTCAGCCCCTTCGGTCGCAACGTCTTCTCGGGCGTCAGCCTGAACCCATAACCGTCTAGCCACGCAGCGCGGGCTTCCTTTGGAAGCCCCACGCCGACGTCTTGCCGTAATTCGCCGATTCGGCGCCAAGCAAACGTTTGCAAGCTGCGAATGAGTTAAAAACCAATAGCCGATTCACCCAAAAAGATCGGCATGAAAAAGAAAGAAAAAGGAGCGTTACCAATGAAACTGAGCAGCACCGCGATACTGGCCTTGGCCATCAGCAGCGTTACGGCCACGGCTTACGCAGATCCTCAAAGCCAGGCTGTCAGCCCGGTCTCCCTCAAAGAAAAAAGCGCCCAAAGCGAAGCTACCGGCTTCTTGGAAGGGCAATCGGTGACAGGGTCCACGCGTAACTGGTACGCGAACGAGCAGCTCAAGCGTGGCGGGAAGTTCGTCTACACCAAAAACGGCGCTCTAGCCGAAACTGACCGCCGGATCAACTGGGTTCAGGGCACCATCGTCAATTACACCTCGGGCTTTACCGAAGGCACCGTCGGTTTCAGCACTGAAATCGCTGCCTATAACGCCATTGCGCTGGAGCGTGATCGTGAAAACCTGGCGGCTGGCAATGGCGGCGCCCCGAAAACCGGAACCGCCTCGGGCAACAACCGTACCCTGACCGAAAAAGGCGGTGACGCGGTGGGCCAGTGGAGCAAACTGGGTTTGGCTAACGTGAAGGCGCGCTTCTCCAACAGCACGCTGACCGCCGGTCGCCAAAGCTACAGCAGCCCGCAAGTCGACACGATCGGTAACCGAGCCCTGCCATCAAGCTTTCAAGGGGTGAGCTTGAATGTCGCGGAGCTGGAAAACCTGACCTTCGACGCAGCAACCTTCGATCGCGTGTCCCCACGTTCGGAACAAAGCCTGCGTAAATTCCGCGCCGAATACGCCAACGGTCGCCAAGAGTCCGACCATATCCACACCGCCGGCATCACCTACACGCCGCTCGCCAGCCTGACCACAAGCCTCTGGGCCACCAAGGCCGAAGATCTTTGGAACCAGTATTATTTCGGCGCTAGCCATGTGCTTGGCGACAGCTCCGTGCTGAGCCTGACTACCGGGCTGAACTATTACAAAACCCAGGAAGAAGGCAAAGCGCTGATCGGCGACATCGACAATGACACCTATTCGTTGTCATTCGGCCTGACGCACCAGGCGCACACCCTTACCCTTTCCTACCAGCAAGTGAACGGTAACGAGTATTTCGACTACCTGAACGAAACCAACGGCATCTACCTGGCCAACTCCCTATTGTCGGACTTCAACGGCCCGAACGAAAAATCCTTCCAGGTCGCCTATGGCCTGAACATGGCTGAATATGGCGTTCCAGGCCTGAAATTCAATATCTACCAGGCACGTGGCTGGGGCATCGACGGCACCCACTACAGCGGCAACAACGGCGTGGTTGGCAAAGGCTACGATGGTATCCAGACTCAGGACGGCGAACACCATTACGAATACGGCATCGGCGCATCCTATGCCGTACAGAGCGGCCCTTTGAAAGCCACCGCGATCCGCGCGACCTACACCGCACACCGCGCCAGCGAAAACCAGTCTGACGGCAGCATCAACGAATTCCGCCTGGTCACCACCATTCCGTTCAACATTCTCTAACCTTTCCACCGACGGTCGACCCACAAGGTCGACCGTTCGGTTTTTTGCCGTTCAACCGATTGCAGAGGATTGACGATGAACATGAACCCCCTACGCGCCGCCATCGCCGCCGCGCTGCTGAGTGTCGCCGTTGGCGCCACGGCCAAACCCCTGGTGGTTTGCACAGAAGCCAGCCCGGAAGGCTTCGACATTGTCCAGTACACGACTGCAGTCACCGCCGATGCTGCGGCGGAAACCGTTTTCAACCGCCTGGCCGACTTCAAGCCCGGCACCACCGAAGTGATTCCGGCCCTGGCCGAATCCTGGGACATCAGTGAGGATGGCCTGACCTACACCTTCCATTTGCGCAAGGGCGTCAAATTCCACACCACCGATTACTTCAAGCCGACCCGCGACATGAACGCCGACGATGTGGTCTGGAGTTTCCAGCGTCAGCTGGACCCGAATCACCCATGGCACAAATTGTCGAGCGTGGGCTTCCCGTACTTTGAAAGCATGGGCTTTAAGGAACTGCTCAAAAACGTCGAGAAAGTCGACGAACACACGGTCAAGTTCAGCCTGACCCGCCGCGAAGCGCCGTTCCTGGCCGACATCGCCATGGCTTTTTCCTCGATCTACCCGGCTGAATACGCCGACCAGTTGCTCAAGGCCAACAAAACCGGCGACCTCAACAGCAAACCGATCGGCACCGGCCCGTTCGTGTTCCAGCGCTACAACAAGGACGCCCAGGTTCGCTTCAAGGCCAACCCGGACTACTTCCGTGGCAAGCCGCCGGCGGACGCGCTGATCTTGGCCATCGCCACCGACAACAACGTGCGCATGCAGAAGCTCAAGACCAACGAGTGCCAGATCGCGCTGTATCCCAAACCCGACGACATCCCCAGCGTCAAGAAAGACCCGAACCTGAAGGTCACCGAGCTGGACGCGATGACCGTTTCCTACACCGCCATGAACACCAGCCACAAATACATGAGCGACGTGCGGGTACGCAAAGCCATCGACCTGGCCTTCGACAAGGAAGCCTACGTCAACGCGCTGTTCGGCAAGGGCAACGCTACCGTGGCGGTCAACCCGTACCCGCCGACACTGCTGGGCTTCAACCACGACCTGAAGAACCCGGCCCGCGACCTCGACAAGGCGCGCCAGTTGCTCAAGGAAGCCGGCGTACCGGAAGGCACCGTGTTCACGCTGTTCACCCGCAACGGCGGCGGCCCGACCAACCCCAATCCGATGCTCGGCGCGCAGATGATGCAGGCCGACCTGGCGAAAGTCGGGATCAAGGTCGATATCCGCGTGATGGAATGGGGCGAAATGCTCAAGCGCGCGAAAAACGGCGAGCACGACATGGTCTCCGCCGGATGGGCGGGCGACAACGGCGACCCGGATAACTTCCTGACGCCTATGCTCAGTTGCGAGGCCGCCAAGAACGGCGAAAACTACGCGCGCTGGTGCAATGAGAAATTCCAGGCGCTGCTCGACCAGGCACGCGCCACAGTGAACCCCGAGGAACGCGCCAAGCTCTATGAACAGGCCCAGGTGATTTTCAACCAGGACCAGCCATGGATCAGCATGGCCCACACCCGGATGTTCACTGCAATGCGCAAGAACGTAGAGGGCTACGTGATTAGCCCGCTCACCACCAACAACTTCGCCACCACCCAGGTGAAGTAGATAAGAAAACGCCCGGCGACTCTTGATCCCGAGAATCGCCGGGCACGCCTAACCGGCTGATGAGGTACACCTGAAGATGTTTAGTTTTATTGCCCGCCGACTGGGATTATTAATCCCCACGTTCTTCGGCATCACCTTGCTGACCTTCGCGTTGATTCGCATGATCCCCGGCGACCCCGTGGAAGTGATGATGGGCGAACGTCGGGTCGATCCCGAAATGCATGCACAGGCAATGGAACGCCTTGGCCTCAACAAACCGCTGTATGCCCAGTACCTGGACTACATCGGCAAACTGGCCCAGGGCGATCTCGGCGAATCGCTGCGCACCCGTGAAAGCGTATGGACCGAGTTCAGCTCCCTGTTTCCCGCGACCCTGGAACTGTCCATGGCCGCGCTGTTGTTCGCCGGTATCCTGGGCTTGCTGGCCGGGGTGATCGCGGCACTCAAGCGAGGATCGCTGTTCGACCATGGCGTGATGGGCATCTCCCTGGCGGGGTATTCGATGCCGATCTTCTGGTGGGGCCTGATCCTGATCATGTTCTTCTCGGTGTCCCTGGGCTGGACGCCGGTGTCGGGACGCATCGACCTGCTCTACGACATCGAGCCGAAAACCGGCTTCATGCTGATCGACACGCTGTTGGCCGACGAGCCGGGCGCGTTCCTCGATGCGCTGCATCACCTGATCCTGCCGGCCATCGTGCTGGGCACCATTCCGCTGGCGGTGATCGCCCGCATGACCCGCTCTTCGATGCTCGAAGTGCTGCGCGAAGACTACATCCGCACCGCCAAGGCCAAGGGCCTGTCGCCGTCGCGAGTGGTGTTCGTGCACGGCCTGCGCAACGCGCTGATCCCGGTGCTGACCGTGGTCGGCCTGCAAGTCGGCACGCTGCTGGCCGGTGCGGTCCTGACCGAAACGATCTTCTCCTGGCCGGGCATCGGCAAGTGGCTGATCGAAGCCATCGGCGCCCGGGACTATCCCGTGGTGCAGAACGGCATCCTGTTAATCGCCTGCCTGGTGATTCTGGTCAACTTCGTCGTGGACGTTCTCTACGGCTTTGCCAACCCACGTATCCGTCACCAGCGCTGAGATCAAGACCATGAGTACTCCAACTACCGCGGTAGCAGTCGATCAAAGCCTGCTGTACCCATCCCCGTACAAAGAATTCTGGCAAGCGTTCTCCCGCAACAAGGGCGCTGTCGCCGGGCTGCTGTTCATGACCCTGATCGTGTTCTGCGCGATCTTCGCCCCGTGGGTCGCGCCTCACGATCCGAGCGAGCAATATCGCGACTTCCTGCTGACGCCGCCGGCCTGGCTCGAAGGCGGGCAGATGCAATTTTTGCTGGGCACCGACGAGCTGGGCCGCGACCTGCTCTCGCGGCTGATCCAGGGTTCGCGGCTGTCGCTGCTGATCGGCTTGTCGTCGGTGGTGATGTCGTTGATCCCGGGCATCCTGCTGGGCCTGTTCGCCGGATTCTTCCCGCGTATCCTCGGCCCGACCATCATGCGCCTGATGGACATCATGCTCGCCCTGCCGTCCTTGCTGCTGGCCGTGGCGATCGTCGCCATCCTCGGCCCAGGCCTGATCAACACCGTGATCGCCATCGCCATCGTCTCGCTGCCATCCTACGTGCGCCTGACCCGCGCTGCCGTGATGGGCGAGCTGAACCGCGACTACGTGACCGCCGCCCGCCTGGCCGGTGCCGGCCTGCCGCGTCTGATGTTCATCACCGTGCTGCCCAACTGCATGGCACCGCTGATCGTCCAGGCAACGCTGAGCTTTTCCTCGGCGATCCTCGACGCCGCCGCCCTGGGCTTCCTCGGCCTCGGCGTCCAGCCGCCCACCCCCGAGTGGGGCACCATGCTGGCCTCGGCCCGCGACTACATCGAACGCGCCTGGTGGGTCGTGAGCCTGCCTGGCTTGACCATTTTGCTCAGCGTGCTGGCAATCAACTTGATGGGCGACGGGCTGCGCGATGCGCTGGACCCGAAACTCAAGAATGCCGCCTGAGGAGATTCCCATGTCACTGCTAGAAATCAAGAATCTCAACGTCCGCTTCGGCGACGCCACCGCCGTGCCGGTGGTCGACGGCCTGGACCTGAGCGTGGAAAAAGGCGAAGTCCTGGCGATCGTCGGCGAATCGGGCTCGGGTAAATCCGTGACCATGATGGCGCTGATGGGCCTGATCGAGCACCCTGGCATCGTCACCGCCGACGCGCTGAACTTCGACGGCAAGAACATGCTCAAGCTGAGCAACCGCCAGCGTCGGCAGATCGTCGGCAAGGACCTGGCGATGGTCTTCCAGGATCCGATGACCGCGCTCAACCCCAGCTACACCGTGGGTTTCCAGATCGAAGAAGTGCTGCGCCTGCACCTGAAGATGTCCGGCAAGGCCGCCCGCAAGCGCGCCATCGAACTGCTGGAAAAAGTCGAGATCCCCGGCGCCGCCAGCCGCATGGACGCCTACCCGCATCAACTGTCCGGCGGCATGAGCCAGCGTGTGGCGATTGCCATGGCGATTGCCGGCGAGCCGAAGCTGCTGATCGCCGACGAACCGACCACCGCCCTCGACGTGACCATCCAGGCGCAGATCATGGACCTGCTGCTGGCCCTGCAAAAAGAGCAGAACATGGGCCTGGTGCTGATCACCCACGACCTCGCCGTCGTCGCCGAAACCGCCCAGCGCGTGTGCGTGATGTACGCCGGCCAGGCCGTGGAAGTCGGTAAGGTGCCCGAACTGTTCGACATCCCCGCCCATCCCTACAGCGAAGCGCTGCTGGCGGCGATTCCGGAACACAGCATGGGCGCCGAGCGCCTGGCGACCTTGCCCGGCATCGTCCCCGGTCGCTACGACCGTCCGCAGGGCTGCCTGCTGTCGCCGCGCTGCCCGTACGTGCAGGACAACTGCCGTCAACAACGCCCGGCGCTCGATCCGAAATCCAACAGCCTCGCCCGCTGCTTCTACCCGTTGAACCAGGAGGTGGCGTGATGGCCGTCGTACTTACCGCCCGTGACCTGACCCGTCACTACGAAGTGTCCCGTGGCATGTTCAAGGGCCATGCGACCGTGCGCGCCCTCAACGGTGTGTCGTTCGAACTGGAAGCCGGCAAGACCCTGGCCGTGGTGGGTGAATCCGGTTGCGGCAAATCCACCCTCGCCCGGGCCCTGACGCTGATCGAAGAACCGTCCGCCGGCTCCTTGAAAATCGCCGGCCAGGAAGTCGCCGGCGCCAACAAGGCCGAACGCAAGCAATTGCGCAAAGACGTGCAGATGGTCTTTCAGAGTCCGTACGCTTCTCTCAATCCACGACAGAAAATCGGTGATCAGCTGGCCGAGCCATTGCTGATCAACACCAACCTGTCGGCCACCGAGCGGCGGGAAAAAGTCCAGGCGATGATGAAGCAGGTGGGCTTGCGCCCCGAGCATTACCAGCGCTACCCGCACATGTTCTCCGGCGGCCAGCGCCAGCGCATCGCCCTGGCCCGCGCCATGATGCTGCAACCCAAGGTGCTGGTGGCGGACGAACCGACCTCGGCACTGGACGTGTCGATCCAGGCTCAGGTGCTGAACCTGTTCATGGACCTGCAGCAGGAATTCAACACCGCCTACGTGTTCATTTCCCACAACCTGGCGGTGGTGCAGCACGTAGCCGACGACGTGATGGTGATGTACCTCGGCCGCCCGGTGGAAATGGGCCCCAACGAGAACATCTACAGCCGCCCGTTGCACCCGTACACCCAGGCGCTGCTGTCGGCCACACCAACCATCCACCCGGACCCGAACAAGCCGAAGATCAAGATCGTCGGCGAACTGCCCAACCCGCTCAACCCGCCGTCCGGCTGCGCCTTCCACAAGCGTTGCCCGTACGCGACCGAGCGTTGCAAGACTGAAGAACCGGCGCTTCGCCCACTCGATAACCGTTTGGTAGCGTGTCACTACGCCGAGCGGTTTCTGGATGGTGCGGCGTAAGGCGGTTTAGCGAAGGATCCGTGGCGAGGGAGCAAGCTCTCTCGCCACTACGCTGTGCCTATTCCCCGACGTCGACGAAATACAGAAGATTCACGCTTACTCCAGGGCGAAGCGCCTCTGAGGCTGCCCGTCCCATTTATCTGGATAGCCAGGCCGTCGATGCTGACGTCGAATTTGAACTCGATCTCCGCGCACCAATGATTATGGTCAGGTGAGGAAAAATCCGTGCTCTTGCGCGTGATGTAGCCGCGTTGCCAAGGCTCGAGCTTTCCTTCTATTTCATAAAAAGCCTTAGCTAATGAGTCCAACGTGTATATCCCTGGGCCACCAGGAGGGAAATAAAACGTCAACTGTCTTGCTCCACCATTATTTGATGTCCAATCGGCTTGAACTACGAAATCAGTGCCCCCGTCATCAGCAATCAGTGTCAAATCCTTCAAAACTTCAAACTCAACACCTCCTACAGATCCCTTCATCCAACCAGAGGCTTCAGGATGCTGGTCACTGATTTTCATGTTTGATCTCCTTTCCCGGAACTGATGAGCCATCGGGCAGCCATTTCCAATGGTTATAAGAGCCACACGAAAATCCGTCTACTGTCAGACCTGACAGGTGGTCTCAGCTTTTTCGTATGAGACAAACAAGTAATCCTCCGACTCTTTTCGGCCTACTGCGCCCGGAACGTCGGACCGCTCCAGCGGGAGCCCCCGCCCTCGAGGCAATAAAAAACCTCCAGTCCGACCAAGGCTGGAGGTTTTTTCATGTCGGATGTTCTACGTCTGGCTATCGCCCTCCGCATCCTCATCCTCATCCGGCATATCGACTGGCGAACCATCATCATCCTCGCCATCGTCCGGATCGCCTGCATCCGCATCGGTCGCGGCAAGCATAAACTCGCCCTGCGCCACCGCCCCGCTCGATGCGTGTTTCTCATGCTCATCACACTCAGCCCACGCAGCCGTAGAACCGAGGGACAGCAACACCAATACCTTCAGCAAAAACATCATGCGCAACAGCTTATTCATAGCCCAATTCCTTCTTTTCGGATAAAGCAGAGCCCGACGGCGCCTAAGAGAAGCTAATTATGAATAGAACGGTTCATCAAATAGGACGCCCCGGAACAGCTGGAAATGCCGCCGTTCTACAGATTGGTTTCGAATAAGGGTTATCTCCAAACCTACTAACACCACAAACCTTCTATGGGAGCGGGCTTGCTCGCGAGGACGATACATCCATCATCCAGGCAAGCTGACCACCGGTTTCGCGAGCAAGCTTTGCTCCCACAGCTACCTCACAAAGTTTTTTAACGGGAGCTCGCATCCGCCAAAGGCCTCGCCTGCGCTATGGTAGGCCGAAATTCTTCAAAGGCTCCCCGACATAACTCTGTCGCAAACCCCGATGCAACTGGAACATAGCCTTTTATGCGAAGACACACGGCGTGACGCAGCGGCAATCTCTCGCCTGATCGTCGAGGATTTCATCGAATTTGGCGCCAGCGGTAGCATCTGGACCAAGGCTCAGGTGGTCGAGCAATTACCCCAACAATCCTTCACTCAACGCGCTATAAAAAACCCCGCAACTTTCGCAGCGGGGTTTTCGGTTTCACGCTTGATGCTTAATGATGCTCCCGCGTCGCGCGGAATTTCACATCCGGCCAGCGCTCTTCCATCAGCGCCAGGTTGACACGTGTTGGCGCCAGGTAGGTCAAATGCCCACCGCCATCCAGCGCGAGGTTTTCCACGGCCTTATTGGAAAATTCCTCGAGCTTTTTCTTGTCACCGCATTCGACCCAACGGGCGGAGTACACGGTGATCGGCTCGTAGGAGCACTCGACCTTGTATTCCTCTTTCAGGCGGCTGGCGACCACATCGAACTGCAGCACACCGACCGCGCCGAGGATGATGTCGTTGCTTCGCTCCGGGAAGAACACCTGGGTGGCGCCCTCTTCGGCCAGTTGCTGCAAACCTTGGCGCAGTTGCTTGGACTTGAGCGGGTCCTTCAGGCGTACGCGGCGGAACAGTTCCGGGGCGAAGTGCGGGATGCCGGTGAAGCCAAGGGCCTCGCCTTCGGTGAAGGTGTCGCCGATCTGGATGGTGCCATGGTTGTGCAGGCCAATGATGTCGCCGGCGAAGGCTTCTTCCAGTTGCTCGCGTTCCGAGGAGAAGAAGGTCAAGGCGTCGCCGATGCGCACGTCCTTGCCGGTGCGCACGTGGCGCATCTTCATGCCTTTTTCGTATTTGCCGGAGCAGATGCGCATGAATGCGATGCGGTCGCGGTGCTTGGGGTCCATGTTCGCCTGGATCTTGAACACAAAGCCTGTGAACTTTTCTTCCACCGGCTCCACGGTGCGCTCGTTGGCGACACGCGGCAGCGGGCGCGGGGCCCAGTCGACCACGGCGTCGAGCACATGGTCGACACCGAAGTTGCCCAGGGCGGTACCGAAGAACACCGGGGTCAGTTGGCCGTCGATGAATTCCTGCTGGTTGAACTCATGGCAGGCGCCCTGCACCAGTTCCAGTTGCTCGACAAAACGATCGTACTCGTCACCCAGGTGCGTGCGGGCTTCGTCGGAGTCGAGCTTCTGGATGATCTTGGTTTCGGTGCGCTCATGACCGTGGCCGGGGGTGTAGACGATGATGTAGTCGTCGGCCAAGTGGTACACGCCCTTGAAGTCGCGGTAGCAACCGATCGGCCAGGTGATCGGCGCGGCCTTGATCTTCAGGACCGCTTCGATTTCGTCGAGCAGTTCGATCGGGTCGCGGATGTCGCGGTCGAGTTTGTTGATGAAGCTGACGATAGGCGTGTCCCGCAGACGGCAGACGTCCATCAGCGCGATGGTCCGTGGCTCGACGCCCTTACCGCCGTCGAGGACCATCAGTGCCGAGTCCACAGCGGTCAGGGTGCGGTAGGTGTCTTCGGAAAAGTCTTCGTGGCCCGGGGTGTCGAGCAGGTTGATCATGTGATCGCGATACGGGAACTGCATGACCGACGTGGTAATGGAGATACCCCGCTGCTTTTCCATCTCCATCCAGTCGGAGGTGGCATGGCGGTCGGACTTGCGGGATTTCACCGTGCCGGCCACCGCAATCGCCTTGCCCATCAGCAAGAGCTTTTCGGTGATGGTGGTCTTACCGGCATCGGGGTGGGAAATAATGGCGAAAGTGCGGCGTTTCGCGACTTCGGCGGCCTGTTTGGTCATGGGAAATCGCCTGGCAGGTGATTCAAAAAGGGCGGCGATTATAGCTCAACTTGTGCCAGGAACCGAACCATTGGGCACATTCGGGGTGGCCAAATGCCCCCCTACGTGGGAACCTTTCGCCCCGTGAAGACGTCCACCACCCTGACAAGGCTATTCGTCAGGGTCTGCAAAATCAGCAAGTTAGCCTGACGAGGCTGCGCTCATGGCTCAATTTACAGGCCTTTTTACCGGCACTGAACAGAGCTGCTTCTCGCGAACGTTTTCCCGGCGACCTGACGGTTTGCCGTACGGGCAAGCGTGCGCCGACTGAAAGACAAAGGAGTCCGCCTGTGGCTATCCGCTATGGCAAAGGGCTTATCGGGGGAGCGGTCGTCGTCGCCCTCCTGGCCCTGTTGGTCCACTGGATCGGCATCGATACGATCCAACGCTACCACGACGATCTGCTGTTCTACCTGCAAGCGCACCTGATGCTTGTCCTGGCCTCCATGCTGGCGGCCCTGATTGTCGGCATCCCCGCCGGCATCGCCCTCAGCCGCCCCGGCATGGTCGGGCGCGCCGAACGCTTCATGCAAGTGTTCAACATCGGCAACACCGTGCCACCCCTGGCCGTGCTGGCCATCGCTCTGGGTTTCCTGGGCATCGGCAGCGGTCCCGCCATCTTCGCCCTGTTCCTCGCCTCTCTATTGCCCATTGTGCGCAACACCTATGAAGGCCTGAAAAACGTCCAGGGTTCCCTCAAGGAAGCCGCCGTCGGCATCGGCATGACCCCGCGCCAAGTATTGTGGAAAGTCGAGTTGCCCAACGCCGTGCCGATTATCGTCGGCGGCGTGCGCGTGGCCCTGGCGATCAACGTCGGCACCGCGCCCCTGGCGTTCCTGATCGGCGCCAACAGCCTCGGCAGCCTGATCTTTCCTGGCATCGCCTTGAACAACCAGCCGCAATTGCTGCTCGGCGCAGCCTGCACCGCCCTGCTGGCGTTGCTGCTCGACGGCCTGGTGACACTGGCCAGCCGCCTCTGGCTGGAACGCGGTCTGCGACCGTCCTGAGCCTGGCTGGATAAAGGAATCGTTTATGAAGAAGTTGAGCTTGATACTGGGCTGCGTCCTGCTGTTCGCAGGATTTGCCCAGGCCGCTGAAAACCCGCTGATTCGCCTCGGCGCCCGAGTGTTTACCGAGCAGACGCTGCTGGCAGAAATCACCGCCCAATACCTGCGCGGCAAAGGCTACGACGCGCAGATCACCGGTGGACTTGGAAGCAACCTGGCCCGGAGCGCCCAGGAGAGCGGACAACTGGACCTGCTCTGGGAATACACCGGCGTGTCGTTGGTGGCCTACAACCATGTCACCGAGAAACTCGACAGCGCCCAGTCGTACGCCCGGGTGAAAGAACTCGACGCGAAAAAAGGCCTGGCCTGGCTCGCGCCATCGAAATTCAGCAACACCTACGCCTTGGCCCTGCCGGAGAAAGTCGCGAAGAAATACCCGCAGATCAACTCCATCAGCCAGTTGAACACGGTGTTGCAGGCCGAGGCCGACGAAAATCACCTGGTGGCGCTGGACACCGAGTTCGCCAACCGTTCCGACGGTTTGGCGGGCATGGTCAAGCGGTACGGCATGAACCTGACCCGCAAGAATATCCGCCAGATGGATGCGGGCCTGGTCTATACCGCGCTGCGCAACAGCCAGGTGTTCGCCGGCTTGGTCTATACCACCGACGGGCGCCTGAATGCTTTCAAACTGAAGCTGCTGGAAGACGACAAGCATTACTTCCCTGATTACACCGCCGCGCCAGTGGTACGCCAGGCGTTCCTCGACGCCCACCCGCAACTGGCGGCGCAGCTCAAGCCCCTCGCCGAACTGTTCGACGATGAAACCATGCGCCAGCTCAATGCCCGCGTGGACGTCGTTCACCAAAGCCCTTCCGCCGTTGCCGCCGATTTCCTGCGCCAGCATTCGCTGCTCTCAACCCAATGACCTGGAGGAAAAGCCATGGATTTTCTTGACGCCTTTTCCCATCTGGATTGGCCGCTGGTGCTGCACCTGACCTGGCAGCACATCACCCTGGTGGGCATCGCCGTTACCCTGGCGATTGTCATCGGCGTGCCGCTGGGCATTTTCATGACCCGCTTCCCGGCGCTCGCCGGCCCGCTGCAGGCCAGCGCCACGGTGCTGCTGACGATTCCGTCGATCGCCCTGTTCGGCCTGCTGTTGCCGTTCTATTCCAAGTTCGGCCAAGGCCTGGGGCCAATGCCGGCGATCAGTGCGGTGTTTCTCTATTCGCTGTTGCCGATCATGCGCAACACCTACCTGGCCCTGACCGGCGTCGAGCCGGGCATCCGTGAAGCCGCCCGCGGCATCGGCATGACCTTCGGCCAGCGCCTGCGCATGGTCGAACTGCCCATCGCCGTGCCGGTGATCCTGGCCGGCGTACGCACCGCCGTGGTCATGAACATCGGCGTCATGACCATCGCCGCCACTATCGGCGCCGGTGGCCTGGGCGTGCTCATCCTCGCTTCCATCAGCCGCAGCGACATGTCGATGCTGATCGTCGGCGCCGTGCTGGTCAGCCTCCTGGCCATCTTCGCCGACCTGCTTCTGCAATGGCTGCAACGCTCGCTGACTCCTAAAGGGCTCCTCAAATGATCGAACTTCAAAACCTCAGCAAAACCTTCAAGAGCAACGGCAAGGATGTCAAAGCCGTGGACTCGGTGAACCTGACCGTCAACGAAGGCGAGATCTGCGTGTTCCTCGGGCCGTCGGGCTGTGGCAAAAGCACCACGCTGAAGATGATCAACCGACTGATCCCGCCGACCTCGGGCAAGGTCTTGATCAATGGCGAAGACACCACCGGCCTCGATGAA
Source organism: Pseudomonas frederiksbergensis (assembly GCF_000802155.2). Lineage (GTDB taxonomy): Bacteria > Pseudomonadota > Gammaproteobacteria > Pseudomonadales > Pseudomonadaceae > Aquipseudomonas > Aquipseudomonas frederiksbergensis_A. The sequence goes on along the minus strand of NZ_JQGJ02000009.1, from coordinate 156,647 downwards.
GTGACCCTGCGCCGCAACATCGGCTACGTGATCCAGCAGATCGGCCTGTTCCCTAACATGACCATCGAGGAAAACATCACCGTCGTCCCGCGCCTGCTGGGTTGGGATAAACAGAAATGCCACGACCGCGCCCGCGAATTGATGAGCATGATCAAGCTCGAACCCAAGCAATACCTGCACCGCTACCCGCGTGAATTGTCGGGTGGCCAGCAGCAACGGATCGGCGTGATCCGCGCCCTGGCGGCCGATGCGCCGCTGTTGCTGATGGACGAACCCTTTGGCGCGGTCGATCCGATCAACCGCGAGATGATCCAGAACGAGTTCTTCGAGATGCAACGGGCGCTGAACAAGACCGTGATCATGGTCAGCCACGACATCGACGAGGCCATCAAGCTGGGGGACAAGATCGCGATCTTCCGCGCCGGCAAGCTGGTGCAATGTGATCACCCGGACACGCTGCTGGCGCATCCGGCCGACGAGTTTGTCAGCAACTTCGTCGGCCAGGACAGCACGCTTAAGCGTCTGCTGCTGGTCAAGGCCGAAGACGCGGCGGACAACGCTCCGTCGGTCAGCCCCGAGACGCCGGTAAACGAGGCGCTGGAACTGATGGACGAACATGACCGGCGCTACGTGGTGGTCACCTGTGCCGAGAACAAAGCCCTGGGCTACGTGCGCCGCCGTGACTTGTACCGTCAGGCCGGAACCTGCGGGCAATTTCTGCGGGAATTCAACGCCACCGCCGCCTACGACGAACACCTGCGGATCTTGCTGTCGCGCATGTACGAGTTCAATCGCTCGTGGCTGCCGGTGCTGGATGCCGAGCGGGTGTTTCTTGGCGAAGTGACTCAGGAATCGATTGCCGAGTACTTGAGCTCCGGCAAGTCCCGTGGGGGCAAGACCAGTATTGTTTCGCCGGCCGAGGCCGCGTCGGCCTGACGCCTATAGCTGGACCCGGAGCACCTGGGAAAACAACCACTGCGGGCTGAGCTTGGTGAACACCGAATAGTTGATCTCTACCGTTCTACCCTTGTTTTTCGAAACCCAGATCGGGTCAAGAACAAAAAGGTTGGGTCTACTGGCTGTCACCAACTGGTGGGTCGTATCAAGAACGCTATCTCCCACGGCTCGTACGCGTAAGGTCGAGCCGGACGGAGCTGGAGCGTTGACCGTGACAGTCCCCGACGAGTAACTGGGTGCGGGAAGAAAAAGAGCCTGGGGATCAATAGTCAAAAAACGCGCTTCAGACTCCATGGTTTCACCGGTGTCGCTTTTTTTAATGGTGTAGCTCACCGGTACGGTAAGCCCGATGCTGTCGACTACCTCGGTGCGGGGAATCTGCACCTGCTTGTTCGCCGGAAGTTCGCCATAGAGGACCGGCGGGCTGCTGTATGGCACGCGGCCTCCCCAACGAATGCTCAAGGTATCAGCGGCCGCAATTCCATCGGTGGGTAATTGCACGATGAGATATTCATCTCGGTAGATATCGCTGGTGTTAAGACGGTCGCCGGATACGGAGCTGTAAGCCTTGGGAACGGTGGGCGCAACCAAAGCCGGTGTCGGGACAACCGCAGGGATTGCCTGGTCCGCACTCACATATTGGAAACTGAAGTGGCTCTGTGGATTGGGGGGCAATGTGACACGAACGATGGGGACAAAAAGGCCATTGGTGCGCTCATGATATTTTTTTGGTCGATTTTGGACGCCGCCAGATCGTTTGAGCCGGATATCCAGAAAAACGCCTGGATAGGCAGCGGTATGGGATTCTTTTCCGGCCAGGTTTCGATTCGAAGTTCGTTGTGATTTTTGAAGTTAAAACTGGCGCCGCCAACCTCAAGCTCAACAAGTTTTCTGACTTGCAGCCCCGCGTTGAAGTTGGCCACCGCTTGCTCATCCAACGCATCGTTGAGCATCCATGCGCAACTGGCGGGATTTCCGTAACTCACCCTTCGAAAATGGGCCAGCCAGGCCTTGGCCGTGAAAATATTCTGTTCATTGCAGGGTTTACTCAAGGGATAGACGAACTGAGTAATGCTGTCACGGCAGCCGCGAGCGCCTGGTTTGCTGCGATAGATCGTTGCGCCGTCGTAGGGGAAATAACAGATAATCGACGGCCTTATTTTTCCCTGCGGAGCCTGGAGGGTAGGATAAAAAATATAGCCATGCCTGGCTTCGTTGTTGCCCCAAGGCGCAGCACCAAACTTGGAGTCGGCCCTCAGGTAAGAAAACGAAACTGCGCCGGTTTTCCTGGAAAATTCACTATGGTCCCAAGGATCAAAGGTCCCTGCATTGGTCGTGCGTGCCACGACACCTGAGCATAAAAAAGCGGGGGCCGTGGGGGAGCCGCAGTTAACTGCCATGTCGTAGTAGTTACGGGTCAAGGCAGCCGCCGTTGCCTCTCCTGATTGGATGGCCTCATCCACCACCAGCGCTTCGCCAAAAGACAGTGGAGAGAGACAAAAGCTCGCCAGCAGTATCAGCATCCTTGTTGATTCTTTACGAATAAAACTTGTCATGTTCTCTCCTCGTTCCTAGACAGGCCAACAGGCTGATCTCACCCTTTCAATGAGGATTGCACCGGTTATTGCCCGGCAACTTCATAATCACGTCATGGGCAACGTAGGGACGCGCGGGCTCAAGGCTCCACATCGATTTATTCTCGGCGATATCGGGGGAATCAAGATGACAGGCCAGCTGCCGACGCATGCTGCTGCCCATGTTGTCGAAACTCCAGTCCTTGCGATTCGGGTCAAGGGCAGCAGCCTTGATCGCCAACTCGGCCAAAACGACGTTGGTTTTCCCTACGCCGGCTTTTCTACCGCACGCCGTAGGCGTGATCTTGAGTGATGAAATTTTTCCAAGGACGGGTTCTACATAATTGTTATCCCACTCGATTTTTTCTATGTAGTTGTCGCAGGAACGACTATCCACGGGGGGCTGAACGTGCTGGTCGACGGGAACGTAAAGAAATTTCGCGTCTTCAGCGATCGAATTCGGAAATTGTATTTTGACGATGGGTCTCCAAGTATTACCTTGCTCCACCCAACGGTGCTGATCATCTCGAGCGAGATCACGCGCGGTATACGTTGTCGTAGTTCTGTCAATATAATCCACACCACTTTCATAAATAAATGCGGCAATGGGAAGTTCTAGATACGTGGCCTTCGCTGAGTCGCCATCACTGGCGACCGACGCATCAAACTTCACCCGTTCCTGGCTGCTCCAGTCTCTTTTCCAATATTTATTATCCGGCCAGGTTTCAATACGCAGCTCAGACTGGGTATTTATCGCATCGCCCTTCTCATCAGAATCGGTGGCAAGAATTTTTCGTGCTTCGACAAAGGTGTTGAATGCATCGGCCTTGTTATAGGTGCCGAAGTAATCTTTCGTGGTATCGAAACCGCATTGAAATCTGTGCGCCTTGGTCGCTTCAGGATCCCGGGTTTGCCGGTCATAGTGCTCCATCCACGCCTTGGCATTGCTGATGCTCAGTTTCTGGCAATAGTCCTCGACGACGCCCAGTGTATTCGCGTTCTCCTGATAGTCACCGCAGCCGTTATTGGTTCGGTAAGCCGTCCAGGAGTCAATAGGAAAGGCGCACAGCACTTTAATCTTAAATTGCTTCTTTTCATCGATAAAATCGTTTGGCATCAAGGCAAAACCGTTGAACCTAAGCATGCCTAGCCCGTTGAACTCTACATCTTTTCTTGAATATGAAACCGACGTGCCACCCGCCGCAATGCCCTCCCCACCTGCTTCAACGCTATGTGAAAACGGACTACTATCCCACGGTAAAAAGGCCCGCTTACTATCAATTCCTCGAAGTATCAAACCAGAGCAATCAGATGCCAACCTGCCGCTTCCACAGTCTCGTGCAGTCAATCGATACCAGTATTCCATCAATTTTGCGGTATCGGTGCCTGGGTCTGCCTGTAACACGCTGGAAGCTGATACAACCCCCAAAAACAAAGAAGTATTCATTACCTGTATGATCCGACGCTTGCACATGATCGCTCCTAGCGCTCTTCGCGCTAAACTCCGCCAGCATTAAAAATCCGTTCAGAAAGACTGCGCACCTGAGCACAATCTAAATACCCGTTCCATTTAGACTTAGAAAAAACCGGCCTTCAGTGTTCGATAATTACTTCGACGCGCCTACTGTCAGAACTTACAGTTCACAGGCCTTACCTAAACGTTTTCCTCATAACCAACCGTTAATTTATCAATAAACGGACTCAGGGAAGCGTCAAGGCACCATCGTCGATAACCCGTTGACTCATGCGCCCAGTTAGACCAAGACGAAGATGGCAAACGCGCCCCTGAGATGAGCAACCCCAGAAAGGTGACCAGTATTATTTCGGCGCCAAGCTCACATCAACGCCGACGACGAGTCAGGCCCGGCGCACAGCATTGTGGTCATAGCGGCTAAGAAATATTTGGTACGGAGAGAATCACGATGACAACCTTACGCAATTCAATCTAAGTGAAGGCAAGCTTGTCATTGAGAATGGCGAGAATGTATGCAAATACACCGGCGACCCCAAAAAAATCAGTCAAGATGGCGATACGGAGGAGCGGGTGCTGAAGCTTAAGCTAAAAAAATGAAGTGCCATTACATTCAAACATCCCTATGTCTTATCGGAGCGAGCTACCGAGACAAAGATGAAAAAAAGCGACATCGCTCCAAAACCCACATCGGTGACGACGAATCAGGCCTGATGCACCGCGTGGCGGCTACAGCGGATAATGTCGCATCGCTGTCCGGCGCACGCTTAAAACATGCCGGTGCTGGATGCCGAACGGGTGTTCCTCGGCGAAGTGACCCAGCAATCGATTGCCGAGTATCTGAGCTCCGGACGTTCGCGCGGGGGCAAGACCAGCCTTGTCTCGCCGGCCGAGACTGCCTCAGTCTGACCAAGCACGACTGCTTTTGTGGCGAGGGGATAAATCCCTCGCCACAAAGGCAAAAGCCATATTGAGCAAGCTCGAAAACCGATCCGAGGGAACATCAACCTGTCACACCGGTCGGTTACATCATGGGCTGTCGCGCACCGCACGACGGAGACGTGCAAAAACGCGACATTTTTAGTTGATCTCAGGCCCCTCACGCCCTAAAGTTCGCGCCGAACGTCCATGCTGGAAACGATCCATCCGGCTCAAGTACTGACGACGAGACAGCAAGGCCAAGGGAATCAAGCGTCCCATGGCCTTTTTGCTTTCGGCGACATGCCTTGGGAAGTAGGCGAACCAAAGTGGGGATACGGAGGACGTTCGCGGGGGCGGCTTGCCCTCAAACCCATTGATCCTGATGTTTGCCAGTAGGAGTCCCAAGTATGTCGATCCAGGTCGAAGATTATTTCGCGCGCGAAACTTTCCAGAAAATGAAAGCGTTCGCCGACAAGCAGGAAACCCCGTTCGTGGTAATCGACACCGCGATGATCGCCCAGGCCTACGACGACCTGCGCGCCGGTTTCGAATTCGCCAAGGTCTACTACGCCGTCAAGGCCAACCCGGCGGTGGAAATCATCGACCTGCTCAAGGAAAAAGGTTCGAACTTCGACATCGCCTCGATCTACGAGCTGGACAAGGTCATGAGCCGTGGCGTCGGCCCGGAGCAGATCAGCTACGGCAACACCATCAAGAAATCCAAGGACATCCGCTACTTCTACGACAAGGGCGTGCGCCTGTACGCCACCGACTCCGAGGCCGACCTGCGCAACATCGCCAAGGCCGCGCCGGGCTCGAAGGTCTATGTGCGGATCCTCACCGAAGGCTCGACCACCGCTGACTGGCCGTTGTCGCGCAAATTCGGCTGCCAGACCGACATGGCGATGGACCTGCTGATCCTGGCCCGCGACCTGGGTCTGGTGCCGTACGGCATCTCGTTCCATGTTGGCTCGCAACAGCGCGACATCAGCGTCTGGGACGCGGCCATCGCCAAGGTCAAGGTGATCTTCGAGCGTTTGAAGGAAGAAGACGGCATCGTCTTGAAGCTGATCAATATGGGTGGCGGCTTCCCGGCCAACTACATCACTCGCACCAACAGCCTGGAAACCTACGCCGAGGAGATCATCCGATTCCTGAAGGAAGACTTCGGCGACGACCTGCCGGAAATCATCCTGGAGCCGGGCCGTTCGTTGATCGCCAACGCCGGTATCCTGGTCAGCGAGGTGGTACTGGTGGCGCGCAAGTCACGTACTGCCGTCGAGCGTTGGGTGTACACGGACGTGGGCAAATTCTCCGGCCTGATCGAAACCATGGACGAAGCCATCAAGTTCCCGATCTGGACCGAGAAGAAAGGCGAAGTGGAAGAAGTCGTCATCGCCGGCCCGACCTGCGACAGCGCCGACATCATGTATGAGAATTACAAGTACGGTTTGCCGCTGAACCTGGCTATCGGTGATCGCCTGTACTGGCTGTCGACCGGTGCGTACACCACCAGTTATAGCGCGGTGGAGTTCAATGGCTTTCCGCCGTTGAAGTCGTATTACGTTTAACGCCACTTATCGATAAAAGGTCCATGGAAACATGGACCTTTTTTTATGTGCGCAGCCACCTATCGAAATCATCCAGCAAGATCATGCCCTCTTCGAACGTCCTGTTGGCTGTGTTCAACCTTATGTTCAGCTCACCCAGGCTCTGGGCATAGCTTGCTCGCTGGAGTTCCAGCACCACATTGTCCACGCCTTGGTATAGCGTTTGGGCTACCAGCCCCAAGTGGGAATTCAAGTTGCTGAAAGCATTGAACAGGGAGCCGATGTCAGCCTTGTATTCCGCAGCCCTGCCCGAGGCATCCTTGGAGAGATAGTCCAGATCCCAAGGCGGTGTAATGCTGGCCTCTTGGAACAATGCCTGCACCACCGTCGGTTGATCGTGACACTGGCAGGATCGATGATCCATGGCCCTCCTGAATACCGCGTTCACACCGAACGACTCCTGGTTGACCTCGGACAGCTTGAAGACCATTTGCCTGATCGCGCTCCTGATCGAGATAGAACGAAGGTAAAACTCGTGAATCAAATCCTCCACGCACTTTGGCGGCGACAGGGTCCAGCGCTCGGAACGGGAAAAACTGAAAAGCCTGTAATCCACCTCAGCCAAGGGCTCGCGTCGCGAGGTCCGCGCCGTAATTTCCAACGCCTCCTGCCTGAACAGTTTTAATTCCTTGTCATGAGCGCTGCTGAGCACCTTGATCTCGTTAACGCGCATCCCCAATGTCAAAAGAGACTGAACATTGAAGTAAGCGTTGTTCAACCTTGAATCCGCAACGAGAGCAGTGGCTTGATGGCCAGCCATACGCCGCCGCTCGAAAACAACCGGTATCTTCTCAAAGACCAAGTGCAAGGTGGAAAGGAAATTTATATAACGGTCCAATACCCGGCGTTGTTCGCTAGTAAAATCATAGCCAAATTTATTCATGATATGCCCTAACGGTGACGGCTCTCGGGCCGTCACCGTTATTCCGTCTGGGGTCAATTCTCGCTGATGTTGACTTGACTCGCTTGATCAGCCGCGAAGGGGGTGCAGGTATTGAATAATGGCGGGAATAACAGCAACCACATTACTGGCACGCACTTCGACGGGCTGCGATTTATCGGGTACAAATGCGCCCACGAACATCCTGTATGCGTCAACCACTTGGGCAAACTCCTTAAGGTAATTCCAACGGAAACTGTCTAGATTATCCAGATTTTCAATCAACTCCATTTTTCCTTGAATGACTGAAACCTCCAGAGCCCAACCCATGGCTTCCGTTCGCAGTTGACTGGCCCTCGCGCTAAGCCTTTCGTATCCGGCAACCATATTGAGATAGGAAAAGGTTTCGCCAATACCCGCGATCAGTTTTTTCACGGTATCGAGGGCCAACAATGCGACCTGTACCTGAGGAGGGGCCATGCCCATCGCCATCAGGTTGTCCACCGTTAGCTGGGCCTCCTGGCCAATTTTTTCGACGCCACTTTTACCAATCAAGTTGATCGCTTCGGACAGCGACTCCATCTGGGCGAGCAACTCGGCGCGCTTGGCTTTGGCTCTATCTTCTTGCCCCTGCGCAAAGGTTCGGTCCTGCTCCAGTGCGAGTGACCGTTGTTTCGACATGTCCATGTCGTAGTGGGCGCTGAGGTTGATCTTAATCTGCTCCAAGTCGGACGCCTGCTGATCTATCGAACGAAATACGCGTTGAAGGTCAACTTCCATCTCCAGACGCCACTCGTTTTTTTCAACCTCATCGACAATGTCTTCCCACTCCTCCTGATAGCTTTTAAGAGCTGTCATTGTTCGATTGAGGTCATTGATGGTCGTTTGTGCAGTGTTGCGCAGGCCGAAGGTATTACTATTCGTAATCGTTGCCACGCTCGTCATCCTGCTCACCACGTCCGGCATATAATCATACCGCTGGGCAAGCAGTTGTACTTGCGTGCGGCAAGTCTGAATATTTGAATTATAATCGCGCAGCGCCGTAACGTTGAGATATGGATAGTCCGAACCGCCAGACAATGTATACATATATGCCATCCTTGCGTTGATTAAAGTACCTGCGTCAATTTCTCGCTGAGCTTCTTCAAAAATCTTGACCAGGACCTTGGAACTCTCACCTATATTCTGCCTCCACGGCGTAATCACTGCTTTAAGGTGGGCGATAAATCTTCTCAGTGATACTGCATTTTCCACTCTATCAAGGGAAAACAGAGAGTCGCTTATGAATTGGCTGAGTGCATTCCAGACTAACATCAGGTTCTGCGTCGCCACTTCAGCCTCAATCGTGACAGTGGTCAGATTTTGAAGATCGCCTCGCACGCGATTCAAAGAACTGAGCGTTTGATTCTTACTGCCCAATTGTTGAATGGCGCTGTCTTGCAGGCCTTTCAGTTCATTGCGTTTTTTGCGCAGTTTCTCTGCCTGTACGCCTTGGTAGATACCCAGGATCAACCCACCAACATTCAGGGTGGCTGCGGCGCCGATGGCCTCTTTAACCATGTCGCCGTATTGCTTGTTTAACTCATCGATCTCTGTGGCACGCTGGTCAATTTCTTCCTGGAGGACCTGGATATCCCGTCCATAGGTATTCTCACTGACCGATTTCAGTCGCAATTTGATTTCTGGCAGCACTTTTTCTCGTAGATCGGTCCCAAAACTATCCAGCTCCCGCCGTACCTCCTCAGCTTTCGCATGTGAAAGCTTCACCCCCGTCATTATGACGTCAAGAAATGCCTTTATATCCTGAATATCTCTAGGCGGTACCGTCAGATCAGGGAGCTGAGGCAGAATTTCCTTGAGATTCAAAAAAGCTTCGACCGAATTAATATTGTACTTATCTAAATACTGGGAAGCCCTAAGATCATCATAAACCGAAATAATTTCATCACCATAAACGATGATAGTATTAGCAAAACGTTCCAGATCTGTTCCGGTCAGCTGAATTTTTTCACGCAACGGCGACCAACGTCTAGCGTGGTCATATGTAGTACCGAAGTTCCCCACAAAATCCAAGGCTGTCAGCCCGGGGGATCCCTCATCTCCAGCACCGTAATTCAAATAGGCAACCACATCGTTTATTCGAGTAGGCAGCGACAACCCCAGTATTTCGTACTTCCTCAGACTGATAATCTGTTCCTTGGTCAACTGTATCCCCGGCTCCCTATTATATTGTTGATCCTCACCAAGCGACGCCGCTACAAAAACCATGGGGGCTTCCACGGCCGCCTTGACCACCTCATCTTTCAACGTAAATTCCATCAGAGACTTCCTGTCTTTAGAGTTAGAAAAAGAATATGCCGACCCCCCATAAATACTTATCCAGCTATTAGTTGATCGTGCCAAAAGACTCTAGAATATTTTTGCGACGCCCGACAACGGACAAAGTATTAACAAACAAAACAGCTGAGCATACCAAGTAACAATCCAAGCCACTTACACATGACAAATAAAAATTGGGTCATGTGACTTTATCGAGCAACAGAACTTACTGAAGAGTCGAACTTGCAGCCATGCTGCAGCCATCCACCTGAGAAGAGGCGGTGCCGATAGGCATGGCCCATGGCCCGTATCTCAGAATGAGTGGAGTCAAGCACTAACCTCCATTTTCAAGCAGGCAGCTGGCCCGTGGAGAGGAAGCTTGCTGCCTTGCCTCAATGGAGCGCTGCAGGCCAGAAACGCCCCGCTCATGCAAGTGATCGGGGCTTTTTGGCGTGTTTATGAATGCTTCTCGATAACACACGGCATAATGCACGCCGTAACGACAACTTGAATGAACAAGGCGAGCGACGTGTTGAAGAAAACCCTGTTCCAGTTGCACTGGTTTTTCGGCATCACTGCCGGGCTGGTCCTGGCGTTGATGGGCATTACCGGTGCGGTGGTGTCGTTCCAGGACGAGATCCTGCGCGCGTTGAACCCGCAGGTGCTGACGGTTGAAAAGCAACCGGCCGGAGTCCTGCCGCCTGCCGAACTGGTGGAACAGATCGAAGCCGCGTCCGGCAAGACCGTCAATATGCTCTGGGTCGAGACCGACAGCGGCAATGCCGCACGGGTGATTTTCACCGCCCCGCCCGGGGAGAAGCGCGGGCCGATGCGCTACTTCAACCCCTACAACGCGCAATTCATGGGCGATGTGGTGGGCCAGGACTTCTTTGGTTTGATGCTGCGTCTGCACCGCGTCCTGACCCTGGACGACGTGGGCCGGCAGATCACCGGCGCGTGCACGCTGATCCTGGTGTTTTTCTGCCTGTCCGGGCTTTACCTGCGCTGGCCGCGCCAATGGAGAAACTGGCGTGCCTGGCTGACCCTCGACTGGGCGAAAAAAGGCCGTAGTTTCAATTGGGACCTGCACTCCATCGCTGGTACTTGGTGCCTGGTCTTCTATCTGCTGGCCGCCCTGACCGGGCTGACCTGGTCCTACGAGTGGTACAACAAGGGCGTGACCCGCCTGCTTTCCGATTCACCCAAGGATGAGCGCGTGCGCAACCGCGGCCCCGTACCCGGCGGCCCGGCGCCGATTGCCGACTACCGCGCCATGTGGAGCAGTATCTACAGCGCCGCAGGTCCTGGCCTGTCCGCTTATAACGTGCGTATGCCGCCGGTAGCGGGACAACCGGCAACGGTGTTCTACCTGCTGAAAAACGCCCCCCATGACCGGGCGCTGAACCAACTCATCCTCGACCCAGCCACTGGTGTCATCAGCCGTCACAGCCGCTACAGCGATAAGAGCCTCAAGGCGCAATGGTTGACGAGCATTTACGCACTGCATGTAGGCAGTTATTTCGGCCTGGTGGGCCGGATCCTGGTGACCGCCGCCGCGTTGGCCATGCCGCTGTTCTTTATCACCGGGTGGCTGCTGTACCTCGACCGTCGACGCAAGAAACGCCAGGTCCGTCAGGCTCGCCAGGCGCTGGCCGACAACCCTGGTGATGCCCCGGCGTGGCTGATCGGCTTCGCCAGCCAGAGCGGTTTCGCCGAGCAACTGGCCTGGCAGACCGCCGGCCAACTCCAGGCTGCCGGATTGCCGGTGAAGGTCCGGCCACTGGCCGGTGTCAGCGAGCAGGATCTGAACAGCTCGACCCGCGCCTTGTTCGTGGTCAGCACGTTTGGCGATGGCGAAGGCCCCGACAGCGTCCGTGGTTTTGAGCGAAAAGTGCTGGGCCAGCCCCTGAGCCTGGAACGCTTGCAGTATTCGGTGCTGGGCCTGGGCGACCGCCAGTACGAGAACTTCTGCGGCTTCGCCCGTCGCCTGCATGCCTGGCTGGCGGAGCACGGCGGCAAGACGCTGTTCGCGCCAGTGGAAGTGGACAGCGGCGATCCTTACGCCTTGCGCCATTGGCAACAACAACTGGCCGAACTCACCGGCCAGGCCCCTGTGGACGCCTGGCAGGCGCCGAGCTTCGAGCACTGGACATTGAGCCAACGCACCCTGCTCAACCCCGACAGCAGTGGATCTGGCGTATATCTGCTGGGCCTCACCGCTCCGGGGCCGAGCAGTTGGCTGGCCGGCGACCTGGTGCAAATCCTGCCGCGCAATGCCCCGTGGGCGATTGCACACTTCCTCGATGGGCTGGGGATCGCCGGAGTCGCTCGGGTACACGTCGATGGCTTGCAGCAGACAATCGAACAGGCCCTGGCGACGCGCCAGTTGCCGCAAAATCGCGCCCACCTGGTCGGTCTGCACGCCCAGGCACTGGTGCAAGCATTGGCGCCACTGGGGATGCGTGAATACTCCATCGCATCGATTCCCGCCGATGGCGTGCTGGAGCTGATCGTGCGCCAGGAACGTCACGCCGATGGCAGCCTCGGCATCGGCTCCGGCTGGTTGACCGAACATGCACCGCTGGGCAGCCTTATCAGTCTGCGGGTGCGGCGCAACAGCAGCTTCCATTTGCCGCCGCAAGGCGTGCCGATGATCCTGCTGGGCAACGGCACAGGCCTGGCCGGCTTGCGCAGCTTGCTCAAGGCTCGCGTCGCCGAGGGCATGCAGCGCAACTGGCTGCTGTTTGGCGAGCGCAACCGCGAACACGATTTCCATTGCCGCGATGAGCTGCAGGAATGGGTCACCTGCGGCGATCTGGAGCGCCTGGACCTGGCTTTCTCCCGGGATCAGGAAAAGAAAATCTACGTCCAGGACCGCCTGCTGGAATCGGCGGCACTGCTCAAGCAATGGCTGGCTGACGGCGCGGTGATCTATGTCTGCGGGAGCCTGCAAGGGATGGCGTCAGGGGTCGATCACGTGCTCAACCTGGTGCTGGGCCGCGAGGAAGTGGAGAAGTTGATCGAGCAGGGGCGGTATCGGCGGGATGTGTACTGATCCTGACCACAACATCAATCCCGCTCCCACAGGGGGATCAAACCGGTTGTAGCTTCTTCTCGAACACCGCCACGCCTTCCAGGTCCCGCAGCACCACGCTCATTTCCCCGCTCTGCCCGTCGATGTTCACCTCGCCAAAAAACTGGTAGCCGGCAAACGGCGAGGTGTTCTGGGCCGGAGGGGCTTTCTGGAACACCACTTCGGGGCCAAAGGTCTTGTCCAGGGCATTGGGCCCGAAACTTCCGGCATTCAGCGGCCCGGCGACGAACTCCCAGAACGGTTCGAAATCCTGGAACGCAGCGTGTTCGGGATGGTAGTGATGGGCGGCGCAATAGTGCACATCGGCGGTGAGCCAGACATAGTTGCGCACCTGATGCTTGCGCAGGTAGCCGAGCAGTTCGGCGATTTCCAACTCACGGCCCTGGGCCTCGCCCGGGTCACCGTTGGCAACCGCTTCCCAGCGCGGCACGCCGGGGCTGACTTCGCCATCCGGCACACCCAAGCCGATGGGCATGTCGGCGGCGATGACTTTCCACTGCGCCCGGGACTGCTTCAATTCACGCTTGAGCCAGTTCAACTGCTCGCGCCCGAGGAACGGTTTCGCCGCGCCGAGGTTGGCGTCATTGGCTTCGCGGTAACTGCGCATGTCCAGCACGAACACATCCAGCATCGGCCCGTAGCCAAGCTTACGGTAGATGCGTCCGCCACCATCGGCCTTCTGCAGGCGCATCGGCGCGTATTCCAGCCAGGCCTGCCGCGCTCGGCCGACCAAACTGTGGATATCCTTGGTCTGGTAGCGCTCGTCCAGTTGCTTGCCCGGCGACCAGTTGTTGACGACCTCGTGGTCGTCCCATTGCCAGATCTGCGGCACTTCGGCGTTGAAGCGACGCACGTTTTCATCCATCAGGTTGTAGCGGTAGTTGCCCCGATATTCGTCCAAAGTCTCGGCGACCTTGCTCTTGGCTTCGGTGGTGAGGTTGCGCCAGATACGGCCACCCTCGGTGGTAATCTGCGCCGGCACCGGGCCGTCGGCGTAGATGGTATCGCCGCTGTGGATAAAGAAATCCGGCAGGCGCAGGCGCATGGCTTCGTAGATGCGCATCCCACCGATGTCCGGGTTGATGCCGAAGCCCTGGCCGACGGTATCGCCGCTCCAGACAAAACGGATGTTGCGCTTGAACTGCGGGACGCTGCGCAGATGGCCGAGCCAAGGTTCGCTGGCTACCCCGCTCTGGGCGTCTTCGAAATGCACGCGATAGAAAATCGCCTGGTCGCGGGGCAAACCGGTGAGTTCGACCCGGGCGGTGAAATCGCTGCGGCTGTCGGCCAGCGCCGAGACAAAGCGCCGGGGATTGGAGAACTGACTGCGGGTGTCCCATTCCACTACCATCCGCGCCGGGCGGTCGCTGCGACTCCAGATCATCGCCCGGTCGCCCTGCAAGTCGCCGGACTGCACGCCTTCGGTCAGCACTGGCCGGTCTTTGACCGAAGCGATCACCGCCGGAGCCAGCCCGGGCAGCAATAAACCAGCGCCGACGACTTGCATGACACGGCGACGGCCCAGATCGAATTCGCTCATGGTGTTCTCCCTTGAAATGGGAAAACTTAAGCATGGCTGTATGAAGTGGGTGTGACAGGGATTTTATGCCTGCTCCAAAAACCAGCTGTGGGAGCAGGCTCCCACAGGGGAACCGGAGTGGGCTCAGGCCTTGGCCGGCTCCAACGCCATTTCCACCGCTTCCGGCCGCTTGAGCAGCGCATACGCCACGCCCGTCACCAGGCTTCCCGCGACGATCGCCAACAGGTACAGCAGCGCGTGATTGATGGCGTTGGGGATCAGCATCACGAACAGCCCGCCGTGAGGCGCCATGAGTTTGCAGCCGAAGTACATCGACAGCGCCCCGGTCAGCGCGCCGCCGGCGATGCTGGCCGGGATCACCCGCAGCGGGTCCTTGGCGGCGAACGGAATCGCACCTTCGGAGATGAAGCACAGCCCCAGCACCAGCGCTGCTTTACCGGCCTCGCGCTCGGTCTTGGCGAATTTGCGGCGGGCAATGAACGTGGCGATGCCCAGGCCAATCGGCGGCACCATGCCTGCGGCCATGGTCGCGGCCATGGGTGCATAACTTTGCGAAGCGAGCAGTCCCACGGAAAACGCGTAGGCGGCCTTGTTGATCGGCCCACCGAGGTCGACGCACATCATCGCCCCCAGCAGCACGCCCAGCAGCAACGCGTTGGTGGTGCCCATGCTGTCGAGGAAGTGCGTCAAGCCCTCAAGCATGCCCGCCACCGGCTTGCCGACGATGTAGATCATCACCAGGCCGGTAAACAGGCTCGCCAGCAATGGAATGATCAGGATTGGCTTGAGCGCTTCCAGGCTCTGGGGCAAACGTGCGTAGCGGTTGATCGCCTTGGCCGCGTAACCGGCCAGGAAACCGGCGATGATCCCACCGATGAAACCGGCGCCCAGGGTGCTGGCCAGCATCCCGCCGATCATGCCTGGGGCCAGGCCGGGTCGGTCGGCAATGGAATAGGCGATATAGCCCGCCAGCAGCGGCACCATCAGTTTGAACGCGGTGTCGCCGCCAATCTGCATCAGCGCCGCGGCCAGGGTGCCAGGTTCCTTGAAGGCCTCGATGCCGAAGACGAACGACAACGCGATCATCAAGCCACCCGCCACCACCATAGGCAGCATGAAGGAAACACCCGTCAGCAAGTGCTTGTAGACGCCGGTCTTTTCGGCTTTCGCCGGACCGCCGGAGGCGCCGCTCGCCGCGCTTTCCTGTCGGCCTTCAGCCAAGGCTTTTTTCAGCGTGGCTTCGGCCTGCTTCAACGCAATGCCGGTGCCGCAGCGATAGATCTTCTTGCCGGCAAAACGCTCGGTGGCGACTTCGATATCGGTCGCCAGCAGCACCACGTCGGCCTCGGCAATCGCCTCGGGGCTCAAGGGATTGCGCGCGCCCACCGAGCCCTGGGTTTCGATCTTGAGGTCGTAGCCCAAGCGCGCCGCTGCCTGTTGCAAGGCTTCGGCGGCCATGAAGGTGTGGGCGACACCGGTCGGGCACGCGGTGATGGCAACCAGGCGTGGGGCGCGCTCGGTCGATGGCGCAGGCTCTTCGGCGAGCACATCGGCTTCGCCCAGTACCTCGGCCTCCTCGGCGCCACGGCGCAGTACCGCATCAACGTCTTGCAAGGCCAGGGCCGGGGTGCTGCGGAACACCCGCTTGCCGACGAATCGCGACAGATCCACCGGGCCGCTGGCAACCAGCAATACCCATTCGGCCGCTTCCAGTGTCGCCGCCGACAATTGGCGCTCCGGGTGAGCCGCGTCATGGACTTCGACACTGGTGCTCCAACCTTGGCGCTGGGCCGCCGCATCCAGCAGGCGGGCGCACAACACACTGGTGACCATGCCGTTCGGGCAAGCCGTCACAATGGCTAATTTCATCTTGCGAACCCTCTTATTGTTCTGTCAGGGGGCGCACGCGCACGCCCTGTTCAAGCGACGCCAGCAACGCGGTGTCGTGGATACCAAAACCGATCTGCGTGACCGCCATGGCAGCAATGGCCGTCGCGGTGCGCAGGGTTTGCTCCGGCGCGTGGGCACCGAGCAATCCGTGCAGCATGCCGGCCAGCAGCGAATCACCAGCGCCGACGGTGCTGGCAACCGTGACCTTGGGTGGCGAGGCATGCAGCGCTGAACCGACGCTGAACCAATTCACACCGTCGGCCCCGTGGGAAATCACTACATGTTCCACGCCTTGGCTATGCAGCTGCCGAGCCGCTTGGGCTTGGGCCAGCTCAGTGACCACATCGCAACCCAGGGCATCGGCCAATTCCTCGGTGTTGGGCTTGATCAGCCATGGCCCTGCCGCCAGGGCGACACGCAGGGCCTCGCCGCTGGTGTCGAGGGCGACGTTCAAGCCGAGCTTTTTCAGCCGGGTAATCAGCGCCTGCAACCATTGCGGACTGACGCCTCGGGGCAAGCTACCGGCGACGACAACCGCGTCATGGCCAGGAGCAATTTGCTCGAGGCGCGCCAGCAACGCCTGCTGCGCGGCTTCATCGACCATCGGGCCGGGGCCGTTGAGGTCGGTGATGCGTCCGTCCTGCTCGGCCAGCTTGATGTTGCTGCGGGTTTCGCCAGGAACACGGATGAAGGCGTCGACAAAGCCACGCTGGGCGAACAATGTCTCGAACACCTGGGCGTTGTCTTCTCCCAGGAAACCGCTGACCGTCAGCGTATGGCCGAGGTCGGCCAACACCTGGGCCACGTTCACACCCTTGCCGGCGGCGTGGGCGTGCATGGCGTCGCTGCGGTTGACCTGGCCCGGCTCCAGGCGCGCCAACTCCACCGTGAGGTCGAGCGCCGGGTTGAGGGTCAGGGTAAGAATCTTCGCCATTACAGCGCCTCCACTAATGCGCGCACGTCATCGGCGCTGCCCACGGCCAAAGCCTCTCGGGCCAGGGTTTGTACTTGCGCCAGGCTCAATTCGCGGACCCGCGCCTTGACCTCGGCAATGCTGCGGGCCGAGACACTCAGCTCGTCGACGCCCAGGCCCACCAGCACCGGCACCGCCAGCGGATCGGCCGCCAGCTCGCCACACACACCGACCCATTTGCCATGGGCATGGGCGGCGCGCACGGTGATGTCGATCAGCTGCAACACCGCCGGGTGCAAGCCATCGGCCTGGGCCGACAGGGTCGGGTGACCACGGTCGATCGCCAGGGTGTATTGCGTCAGGTCGTTGGTCCCGACGCTGAAAAAATCGACTTCCCGGGCGAGCACCGGGGCCAGCAGCGCGGCGGACGGCACTTCGATCATGATGCCCAACTGCAAGTCCGCCACAGGGATTTCCCGACGCAGCCGTTCGGTCATGTCCCGGGCCTGGCGCCACTCGTCGACGCTGCCGACCATGGGGAACATGATCCGTAGGGGACGGTTGTCGGCGGAGCGCAACAGGGCACGCAGCTGTGCTTCCATGACCTGCGGACGTTGCAATGTCAGGCGGATACCGCGCACGCCGAGGAAAGGGTTTTCTTCTTTGGCGATCGGCCAGTAAGGCAGCGGTTTGTCACCGCCCACATCGAGGGTGCGCACCACTAGCGGCCGACCGGCCAGGCCCTCGAGCACCTTGCGGTATTCGGCTTCCTGGGTCGCTTCGTCCGGAGCCTCGGTGTGGGCCATGAAGATCAACTCGGTGCGCAGCAGGCCGATGCCTTCGGCGCCCTGCTCCACCGCGCTGGTGACGCCAGCGCTTTCGCCGACGTTGGCGAACACTTCCACGGCATGACCGTCGCGGGTCAGCGCTGGTTGGTGCCGTTGCTCGGCAGCGACCTTGAGGCGCTGCTCTCGGGTATCGCGCTCTTCGGCGGCCCGTTGCAGGGTCGCGGCGTCCGGATCGACATGCAGGCGACCGCGTTGGCCGTCCAGCAGCAAGGAGGTGCCCGGCGCCAACAGCAACACCGCAGCACCCGCGCCCACCAAGGCCGGAATGCCCAAGGCGCGGGCGACGATGGCGCTGTGGGCGGTGGCGCCGCCACGTGCGGTAAGAATCCCCGCCACGCGGGCCGGGTCCAGGCGAGCGACGTCGGACGGGCCGACTTCGTCCATCACCAGGATGTACGGTTGATCCGGTTCAGCCGGAGTCTCGATGCCGCACAACTGCGCCAGCACTCGACGACCGACGTCCCGCAGATCCGCGGCACGTTCGGCAAGCAACGCATCCTGCAGGGCTTCCTGCTCTTTCGCGGCGGCCTCGATCACCCCCATCCACGCCGCTTGCGCGCTCTCGCCGAGTTTCAGGCGGGTGTCGACTTCGTCGGTCAGTTCCGGGTCGTCGAGCATCTCCTGGTGGGTGATGAAGATCTCGCGGATGGCCTTGGCCTTCGCCCGCTCGATCAGCCCCTGGATATCCCGACGCACTTGGCCCAGGGCTTTTTGCAGGCGCTCGCGCTCGATCGCCGGGGACTCGCCACGCAGCGGATAATCGATGTCTTGCTGCACCTGGATATGCGCCGGGCCGATGGCGATGCCCGGCGCGGCGGCGACGGCCTGGATCAGGCTGCCGGATTCGGGCGCCAGCAGCACCGTGGCGACTTCGGCAATGGTGGTTTCCCGTGGCGCGCTCGGTGGCGGCAGCGGTTCGACTTCTTCGCCAAGGCCTTCTTCGACGGCCGCCAGCAACGCCGGCAACGCATCGGCGGCAATACCCGGTTCGGCAATGAACTCCAGGACCTGACCGCGACGGGCGCCCAGGCTCAGCAGCTTGCTCAGGCTCTTCACCGACACGGCGCTGTCCTGGCCGTCGACGATGCGCACGCGGATCTCGCCTTCGAAGCGCTTGGCCAGTTGTGCGAGGATTTTCGCCGGACGCGCATGCAAACCATGGGCGTTGGCCAGGCCGATACGCGCACTGGGCCAATCGGCAGGCAACTCGCCGCCCAGCACTTCCAGGACCTTGCGGCTGCTGGTGGCGCGACCCAGTTCATGGCCGCGACCTTCGATCAGCAATGCGCAGAGTCTTTCCAACAAGGCTTGGTGCGCTTCCCCGAGACTCGCCAGGCAGAACAGTCCGCTCAAGGGTTGGCCGAGGTAACGAATGGGTTTGTCCGGCGTAACGAAGGCCAGGCCCGGGCGCTTGACGGTCTGTTCGCTGTGCAGCCACCAGAGCCCGTCGCCGAGGGGCAACGCATCGACCTGCTGCAGCACGCCGGCAAAACCGTTGCTCACGCAATCGGCCTGGCGCAGCAACCGAGCGCCGCGCCAAACCAGCTCTTCGAAGTCGTCGGCCGACACGCCGAGGCCGATCATCTGTGCATCCAGCGCCAGTTCCTGCGGCGCGCCTTGCAACAATTTCAACAGGGCTTCGGCGGAACCGGCGCGGCGCAGGGCCTGGCCCAGGTCGGTCTCGCCGAGGGCACGGGTCAGCAGTTGCAGCAAACGCAGGTGTTCGTCGGATTTCGCCGCGATGCCGATCGCCAGGTAAACGATCTGGCCATCGCCCCAATCCACGCCTTCGGGGAATTGCAGCAAGCGCACGCCGGTGGAGTAAACCAGGTCGCGGGTCTGCGGGGTGCCGTGGGGGATGGCGATACCTTGGCCAAGAAAGGTCGAGCCCTGGGCCTCGCGGGCCTGCAAGCCGGCAAGATAGCCCTCGGCTACCAGGCCATCGGCCACCAGTTTGTCAGCGAGCAGTTGCAGCGCGGCGTCTTTATCCACAGCCACCTGGGCCATGGATATCTGCTCTAGAGTGAGCTCGAGCATGCTTTCTCCTTTTTGGCGTCCGGTCGGCGCCAGGTATTGTTTTGAATGAATCAGCTTAGCGTTGCAAAACGGCTTCCGGCGGGATTGCGGCAGCACCGACCAAAAACCTGAGAGCCCTGAAAATACGCTTGCTGAAACGTTTAATCTAGAAAGATTGGCACGTTACTCGATAATCTCTCATCCTTGAAGTGCAACTTGTCGAAAGCGTCCGGAGGGTGACCATCGATCCGAATCGGGTAGGATGAGTCTTCATTGTCGGGGCACACTCGAAAAAACAAGGAAAACCGGGTTGAAACTCAGTGATATCGCACAGCTTGCCGGTGTGTCCGTGACCACCGCCAGCTACGTCATCAACGGCAAGGCCGAACAGCAACGCATCAGCAACGCGACCGTCGAACGGGTGCGGGCGGTGGTCGAGGAGCATGGCTTCACGCCCAATCCCCAGGCTGCCGGACTGCGCAGCCGGCATACCCGCACGCTCGGGTTCATCCTGCCCGACCTGGAGAACCCCAGCTACGCGCGTATCGCCAAGCTGCTGGAACAAGGTGCCCGGGCCCGAGGTTATCAGTTGCTGATCGCCAGTTCCGATGATGCGCCCGACAGCGAGCGCCAACTGCTGCAACTGTTCCGTGCCCGGCGCTGCGATGCGCTGATCGTCGCCAGTTGCCTGCCCGCCGACGATGACAGTTATCGCCAGTTGCAGGCCAAGGGCATCCCGATCATCGCCATCGACCGGGTGATGGAGCCGGCGCATTTCTGCTCGGTGATCAGCGATGACCGCCAGGCCAGCCTGCAACTGACCCGCAGCCTCCTGGAGACGAACCCTCGGCAGATCGCCCTGATCAGCGCCCGCCCCGAACTGAGCATCAGCCAGGAGCGGACCGCGGGTTTCCGCGAAGCGCTGGAAGGCTTCGAAGGTCAGGTCCTGATCGAACATGGCGAATCGTTCAGCCGTGAATGCGGTCGCCAGTTGATGGACGAAATGCTCGCGCGCCTGGGCCATTTGCCCGACGCGCTGATCACCACCTCATACGTGCTGCTGCAAGGGGTGTTCGATGCCCTGCATGATTTTCCGCTCAAGGCGCGTCCACTGCGCCTGGGCACGTTTGGCGACACGCAACTGCTGGATTTCCTGCCGCTGCCAGTCAATGCCATGTCCCAACAGCACCAACTGATCGCCGACAAAGCGTTGGAACTGGCGCTGACGGCCATCGAAAACGATGTCTATCAACCCGGCGTCCAGGCGATTGCGCGGACGTTCAAGCAGCGCATTCACCAAGGCTGAGGTTCGGGGTCCGGTTATGCAGTTGATCGACACCCATACTCACTTGGATTTCCCGGATTTCGACGCGGACCGCTCGGCGCTGCTGGCCAAAAGCCGCGCCTTGGGCGTTCGGGAAATGGTGGTGCTGGGCGTGTATCGCGACAATTGGCAGCGCGTCTGGGACTTGGTCCAAAGCGACCCTCACCTGTACGCCGCGCTGGGCCTGCATCCGGTGTATCTCGATCAGCATCACAACCATGATCTCGCGCAGTTGCGAGAATGGCTGGACCGCCTCGCCGGGCACCGGCAGTTGTGCGCAGTGGGGGAAATCGGCCTGGACTATTACATCGAGTCCCTGGATCGCGACCGGCAGCAGACGCTGTTCGAGGCGCAGCTGGAACTGGCCATGGAGTTCGAGCTGCCGGCGCTGATCCATGTGCGCCGCAGCCATGCCGCCGTGATCGCGACGCTCAAGCGCATCTGCCCGGCGCGGGCCGGCATCATCCACGCCTTCGCGGGAAGCTTCGAAGAGGCCCGCGAATACATCAAGCTCGGTTTCAAGCTCGGCCTTGGCGGCGCGGCTACTTGGCCCCAGGCCCTGCGCATGCACCGGGTGCTGCCGAAACTGCCGTTGGACGCGGTGGTGCTGGAGACCGACTCACCAGACATGGCTCCGGCGATGTTTCCTGGCGAACGCAACAGCCCGGCCCATTTGCCGGCGATCTGCGAAGCGCTGGCGGGGATCATGACGGTGACGCCTGAGCGATTGGCCGAGGCCAGCACGGCAAACGCCCGCCAACTGTTCCAGTGGTGAACTCGTGGGGGAGCGGGCTTGCTCCCACACGCTTTTGTGATGAGCCCTGGCGGTTAAACCCGGAACGCATTGATCAACTGTTTGAGCTGCGTCACCTGGGCGGACAGTTCTCGGCTGGCGTCTTCGGTCTGGTGGGCGCCTTCGGCGGTGCGTTCGCCGGCGCGGTTGATCTCGACGATGTTCTGGTCGATGTCATGGGCAACGGCGGTCTGCTGCTCCACCGCAGCGGCGATCTGCTGGTTCTGGTCGACGATCATGCCGACGGCGCCAAGAATGTTTTCCAGGGCCTGCTGCACCTTCTCCGACTGTCCGACCGTGCCGCTGGCCATCTCATGGCTAGTGCCCATCGCCTTGACGGCGGCACCGACCCCGCCATGCAGACGACTGATCATGGCTTCGATCTCTTCGGTCGACTGCTGCGTCCGCTTGGCCAGGGTTCGCACCTCGTCGGCCACCACCGCAAACCCGCGCCCTTGCTCGCCGGCCCGGGCGGCTTCGATGGCGGCGTTGAGGGCCAACAGGTTGGTTTGTTCGGCAATGCTCTTGATCACCTCCAGCACGCGGCTGATCGCCTGACTGTCGGTCGCCAGTTGATTGATCACTTGCACTGACTGGTCGATTTCATTGGCGAGCCGCGCAATGCTGCCCTGCTGGGACTCCACCAATCCCCGCCCGCTCAGGGTTTCGTCGTTCACACTGTGGGCGCTGCTGACCGCCGCCGCCGCGCTGCGGGCGACTTCCTGGGCTGTGGCGGACATCTGGTTCATCGCCGTGGCAACCAATTCGATCTGGCTGCGTTGACCGGCGACGGCCTGATTGCTCTGGGCCGATACCGTTTCTACCTGCCCGGCCTGGCGCTCGACCTCGGCGACGGTGTGGCCGACCTGTTCGATCAAGTCATGGATCTTCGCCACGGTGCCATTGAACACCTCGCCCAACTCGCCCAACTCGTCCTTGCTGCGGGCGACGAAATTGACCGTCATGTCCCCCGCCGCGACTTTGTCCATCATCGCGCCCAGATGCTTGAGCGTGGTGCGCGTCGAGGCGTAGAAACCGGCGTACAGATAGAAGATCAGCAAGAACACCGCTGCCAGCGCCACGGCTTGCAACACCATGTGGCTACGGTTCTGCCCCAGGCGCTGCTGCAATTGCACACCGAGAAATTCCAGGGTCGCTTCGTTGAGCCGGTAGGTCTGCTCCATCAGGCCGCTGACCTGTTCGAAAAATGCTGGCCAGGGAGCATCAAGCGTGTCGGCCATCACTACTTGATCTTCGATCAATTGCGCAGCCTGCTTGAGCGTGCCCTTGCTGCCTGCGGCCGGATCGGCGAGCGCTTGTCCAGCCGCCGAGCTCGAACCCAGGGCGTCTTGCAGTTTCAGGTCGTATTCGCCCTGCAGCTTTTCGATCTGCACCAACAACTCTTCGAACCGGGTACTCGACGCTGAATTGAGAAAGCCCAGCCCCAGCGACGAAGCACCCAACGCACGGCCCTCGCCGAGGATTTGGGTGACCTTGGGCGTTACACCGACGATCAACTCGCTGAGCTGGCGGATGTCACCCTGGTTGTCACGACTCAGGCCCGCCTGGCTGGCGATGATCTGGCCGAATATCTGTGCGTTGTTGAGCAGACTGCCAATCAAGGCACTTTTGCTTTGCAGGGAGCTTTCGGCCTGTTGGGCCTTGAAAGCGGCGATCATCTCGTCGCGCTTGGCATCGAAGGTGCTGACGTGCTCGGGCTCGATGGCCATGGCCGTCATGCCTTGCAACCGTGCGAGCACCTTTTGCTCGAGCGCGGTGATCTTCGCTTCCACGTCGCCGGCCTTGCCGGACTGACCCAGGCTGGCGTTGATCTGCACCAGATTGTTCAGTGTCTCCAGGTCGCGCCGCAGCGCCAGGCTGCTGCCCAGCAAGTCCAGGCTTTGCAGCTCCACTTGCGTGCCCTGGAACTCCCGATAGGAATCACGCACCAGGAAAAAATTGGTCACCAGCATCGGCAGCAGGAACAGGACGCTGATCAGGCTGAACTTCATGCCGAAGCTCAGGCGATTCATCAGGGCGACGGCGGGCCAGAGCAAACTCTTCACAAGGAGGTCTCCCGGTAGTGTTCTTATTGTTATGCGCACGTGCACGGAGACAGCACAAAGCCACTATTCGTGACGCTGTCCCTGTATAGCCTAAATCGGCGGAGAGATTTGTAACTTAAGGTTAACGAGGGCACACCATCCGTGGCCAGCGAACTTGCTTGCGCTGGCCTGCGAAGCACGCCCAGGATAAGTGCGGGGCGTCAGGCCAACACCGTCCACAACGCAAACCCGGCGTACCAGAGCACTGCCGCGCGCAACAGCAATTCCCAGAGTCGATCCAGGGTGTTGATGCCTTCCGGCCCGACGACGGCGGTTGGGATCTCGCCAGCCACCAGCCCGACCTTGTCGATGAGGTCGGCGGCGCTGATGTTCCAGTTCAGCAATTCATGCAGCATGACCCGGCTGACCGCGACGAAGTTACCCACCAGGGCGAAGCTCGCCGCCAGCAACCGCACTGGCACCCAGTCGAAGGCGTGGCGCAATTGCGCGGCCCGCTCGGCCACGCCGGGGTTCAGGCTGTGCTCGGCGGCCAGCGCCAGCAATCGATAGCTCAGCGCTGCGACCGGGCCCAGCAGGAAGTACCAGAAGATAACAGCGAAGAAGCTCTGGTACGCCTGCCACAGCAGATGCCCCTGGACCCGTCCCAGCAATTGCTCGCCATTGTCGGCATCGATGTTCAAGTCACGCTTGGCCACGTGGGTCGCCGCTTGCAGGTCTTCACGTCGCCATGCATCGCGAAACGGCCCGAGATCAGCCAACAGATCGCCACGCCCCAGGCTGTAGATCACCACAATCAGATGTATCGGCAATGCCAGCAAACCATAGGCTACCGGCTCCAGTACCCAGAGCAGCAACGCCAACAGCGACACTGGCAGCAGGACCGTCACCACAAGCACCAGCCAGGGGCGATTGACCCAGCGCGGACGCGCCTCGAGCTTGTTCAGCTCGCCCAGCCAGCCGCCATCACGCTGGATCCGCTGGCGCAAGGCCGAGAACTTCTCGATCCAGACCGCCAGCAGCAACACCAGAAAACTCATTGTTCTTCCCCTTCTGTCAGGGCCGCACGATAGCGCGCCCAGTCGAATGCCGGTCCCGGATCGGTCTTGCGTCCCGGCGCGATGTCGCTGTGCCCGCAAATGCGCTGCACCGTGATCGCCGCGAACGCCTTTTGCAACTGCCGGGTCAGGTCCACCAGGACAGCATATTGCGCATCGGTGAATGGCAGATCATCGGTGCCTTCGAGCTCGATGCCTATGGAAAAATCGTTACACGTCTCCCGCCCTTCGAAACACGAGACGCCCGCGTGCCACGCACGATCAAGACAAGAGACAAACTGGGTTACCGCGCCGTCACGTTCGATCAGGAAATGCGCAGAGACGCGCAGGTCTGCAATACCGGCAAAGTAGGGATGTTCCGTGACATCCAGGCGATTCTGGAAAAATTCCTGCACTTTGCCCGTGGCGAACTGTGCCGGCGGCAAGCTGATGTTGTGGATGACCAGCAGGGAGATTTCACCCTCGGGGCGCGCATTGAAATTGGGTGATGGGCAATGACGCACGCCATCGCACCAACCGCTCGCGGAGTCCAGCTGCATACAGGTTCCTTCGATGACGACGGTGAAGACCGTCAGTATGCCGCGATCGGCCTTGGCTGCGCGATCACTTGCCGCGATTGAGCTGGCGCAGGTTGCCGAGCACGGACTCCAGCGCCCGGTCGAACAGCAGGGTGTCGTCCAGCAATCGCGCCGCGCCTCGGCGGAACTCCAACGCCAGGCTGGTGCGGCTGTGCTCCAGGACCTTGAGACCGGTGCGGTTGACGAAGACAAACTTGCCGGTGGCCTGGATGATGGCCGCGAGCTTGCACCGAAGATTGTTGTCTTCGTCCTCCTGGAATTCGACCCAGCTTCCCAGGCGCAGCTGATCGACCTGGATCAGGCCAACGTCATCGGCAGGCAAGCGCACGGTCGGTTCGTCAGTCGGCGTTTTCGGCGTGGTTCGCAGGACGATGGGCTCCACCACCTCGACCAGCACCGGCGAATCCGCCGGCTGCGCCTGCTCGGTTGCCTGGCCCAGCCGTTGGAGCGCCTGGACATGGAGCACTTCCAGCTCGCTGAAGAATTCGCTGGTGGCAAACGGGTCGAATGCCGAACGGCTCAAGCCTTCGCGCAAGGCCTTGAGCAGCTCCGGCACCATCGCCAGCAAGCGCAGACCCGCATCGGATTCTTCGTGGTGTTGGACACTCCAGACCAATTGTTCGAGGGTCAACACGTCGGCCTGCCATTCGGCTGATTGCTCGCCATGCTTGAAACCGGTCAGCAACAACACCTGGCTCCAGGCCTGCTGCACAAAATCCACCACCGCCTGGGGCAAGACCTTGCCCAGCATGACCTGGTTCAGCGCCCCTTCCACTCGCTGCCGGGCCAGTTCGGCCTTGGCGCGGCCTTCTTCAGCGTCGCGGATGCGTTGTTCCAGCAGTTCGCTGCGACGGCGTTCGTCGCTGGTGAACGCCAGGAAGTCGGCCAACACTTCGGAAAAGATCGCCGGATCGTCGACGAAGTCATTCAACAAGCGCTGCACGACTTGCTCGATGCGCAGGTATAGGCTGTCGCGCTGATGATCGTCGCAATCACCCCAACCCATCGCTGCCGCGGCAATTTCGTTGAGCAACCGACGGGCCGGATGGTTGCCGCGGCTGAAAAAACTCTTGTCCTGTACCGCGACCTTGAGCATGGGAATCTGCAGTCGACCGATCAAGGCCTTGAGCGAGTCCGGCAAGTTATGGTCGTCTAGAATGAATTCGAACATCATCGCGATCAGGTTGATCACGTCTTCATCAGCACCATCGACGACCCGGGACCTGCCGCTCTTGACACTGACACGGGTCAGCAGCTGTTCGAGTTGACTGCGCAGGTCGAAGTCATCCTGCACGGTGGGCGACGGTACGTACTGCTGTAGGTGAGACAACAGTCGCAGCAGGTCCCGTGTCGAGATCGGCTGGGCTGGCACGCTGGGTTCCAGGGTCGGCGCAACGCTGCCGCGCACCTGGACCAGCAACTTCTGCAACGCGGCGAAGACCTCCTGGACGCTGTCGTCGACCTCATCGGCCCTAGGCCTGGCGGCGCCATCGACGTTGGGTCGGGTCACTTCCTCGACACGATCCGACGCCCGTCGCGACGGTGAGACCTTGAGGTCCGGCAACACGCCCGTCGCGGCCAGCAACTGATTGGCCTCCGCATAGAACTGATCGCATTCACTGAGTACGTAACGTTCGAAAAGCTTGAGCAGGATCAGCTTGACCTTGATCCCCACGCCCAGGTTGCGCCCGGCCTGGAGAAAATGCTCGCACAACAGTGCCGGACTCAAGGGGTTCTGCTGGTTGGTCAAGGGCCGGTCCAGCAATACGCCGAGCCGCGCCGTCAGTTGATCGAGCGATACACCGTCGCGGCTAAGCACCCGGGCGACCATGGTCTCCACCGCCAGGCGGCGTTCAAGCTCGTCATGGTTCGGCTGGCTCGGCAGGGTGCCCAGCACAGGCGCCAGGGTTGCCTGGGTCAGGTCATATTGAGCAAGACTGACAAAGGCCTCGAAAAACTGCTCGAGGAACTCACGCTCGATACTCTTTCGCTTCAACCGCAAGTCGCGCATCGCTTCGAAGTACAGATTCTGCTCGATGTCGTTGCGCGCCCGGTCGGCCATTTCGAACAAGGTGTCATCGGCGTTATCGAACAGGCCCTGCAAACCAACGCGCAATTGCTGCGCGGCCTTGTCGCGGACCTGAAGCAGAATCACAGGCAGGCGGGCGAGCGGCGAACGATTCGCCTGGTCGGTAGGCACTTTATGCAAAGGCACTACATTCCCGTCGTTGTGCATCCTGGCCTCCTGAAACGGCATTCTTCGGTTCGCGACGTCAAACTCATGACGTCAATCGAAAGGCGGATTATCGGGTAAAAAGAACTCGTCGCACCAGAGGACTCTGTGAACCGGCTCAAAGAGATCGCAATAAAAGACCTGCTATTCAGGTAAATGTTGCGGGCAGGCGACCAAATGCAAGCCAACAAGTCCCAAGCGGATATAATCCGGCCACTTTGTTTGTGGAGCCCGTTATGCCGAATCTACGTCTCGCCGACCTGACCGCCGAAATCGAAGCCAACGTGCGCCGCGCGCTTTTGGAAGACATCGGCAGCGGCGACATCACTGCGCAACTGATCCCCGCCGAACGCCTGGCCAAGGCCACCATCATTACCCGTGAAGCCGCAATCATCAGCGGCACGGCCTGGGTCGATACAGTGTTCCGGCAGCTGGACCCGCGTGTCGCGGTGCATTGGCAAGTACACGACGGCGACCGCGTGAACCCTGACCAGGCGTTGTTCCACCTCGAAGGCCCGGCCCGCTCACTGCTGACAGGCGAACGCAGCGCGCTGAATTTCCTGCAGTTACTGTCAGGCGTCGCCACCCGGGCTCGCTACCTGGCCGACTTCGTCGCCGATACCCAGGTCAAGCTGCTGGACACTCGCAAAACCCTGCCGGGGCTACGCCTGGCGCAAAAATATGCCGTGACCTGCGGCGGCTGCCATAACCACCGCATCGGCCTGTATGACGCGTTCCTGATCAAGGAAAACCACATTGCCGCTTGCGGCGGGATTGCCCAGGCCATCAGCGCCGCCCACCAGATCGCACCGGGCAAACCGGTGGAAGTCGAAGTGGAAAGCCTGGCGGAACTGAAAGAAGCACTGGCGGCCGGTGCCGACATCATCATGCTCGACGAACTGAGCCTGGACGATATGCGCGAAGCGGTACGCCTGAACGGCGGCAAGGCGAGGCTGGAAGCCAGCGGGGGCATCAACGAAAACACGTTGCGGCCGATTGCCGAGACCGGAGTCGACTACATCTCTATCGGTGCGATGACCAAGGATGTCAAGGCGGTTGATCTGTCGATGCGCTTGAGCCTCTGACAAGAAAAAACGCCAGCCTTGAAAGGCTGGCGTTTTCTTCAGACCACCAGATTGTTCATCTCGCAGTATTCATCCCATTCCACACCCAACACCTCGGCAGCCTCCTTGTGCAAGGCAAGGCGCTGCGTCTCGAACTCTTCAGGCGTGCTGGTGTATTTGAGCGTCAGCTCCCAAGGCTGCAGCCCCTGGGCTTCGGCCTCGTCCTCGAACGCCCACTGGAGCTGGTCTTTTTGATCATCGGGGCTCAGGTCCTTGATCTCTTCCAGTAACTGAGGCGTGTCCGAGGCATATTGGCGCAGGGCTTCTGCGTGCCTGGCTTCTTGGGTCAATTCTTTAGCGTTCATGGCGTTCTCGCTGATCTGGGAATGGAAGATGGATCTGGATCATCAAGGATCTCTCTGACGCAGGAAGCCGTTGGAAGCCCGGTTTACCTGGCCTTCAGAACCATTCGGGGGATCATCTGAAAACAACGGTGTTTGTTTTTTGGGACAAGGAATCCTAACAGAGACGAAAGCCAGTGCAACAACTGGAATCGAGTGCAGGTGCGAGGTATGTGCGCGGTTACAGTTTCTCGTTTCCATACCCGGAATTCACCCCGTATAAATTTCCACCTTCCTTACCCGGGTTTCGACGAACAGAAGCCTATCCATTGACCGTTCAAGAGCATGCAACTATATTCAGTTGCAAGAAAAAGCATTCATGTCAAAGAATGAAAAACTTCTCGCAAAGCTACTCAACGGGCAAAGCGCATTCACTTGGTCGGAGCTTGTCACGCTGTTATGTCGGCTTGGCTATTCCCAATTAGAAGGGTCAGGCAGTAGGGTCAAATTCGACAATGGAGACCCGAATGCAATGAACAACCTGCACAAGCCGCATCCCGGAAATGATCTCAAAGCGTATATAAGACGCCAGATTATTGAGCAATTGAAAACAGGAGGCCTGATTCCATGAACCCCCAGCTGCAATACAAAGGCTATGTCGGCTCAATTGAAGCGAGCACCGAAGACAAATGCCTGTTTGGAAAGCTCTTATTCATCAGGGCGCTGGTGAGTTATGAAGGGCAAACCGTGGCTGAGCTGGAAGCAGCTTTTCGCGAGGCGGTGGATGACTATCTACAAACCTGCGAGCAGCTTGGGCAGAAGCCAGAGATTCCGTGCAAGGGATCATTCAATGTTCGTATCGGGCACGATCTGCATCTGGCAGCCGCTTTGGCGGCAACCCGGCAAAATGTGTCGCTGAATGACCTGACACGCCAGGCACTGAACGAATATCTACAGCATCACGCATAAAGGCGAATGTAGAACCCTGGTGCCCGAGACAGGAATCGAACCTGCGACCTTCGCGTTACGAGTGCGCTGCTCTACCGACTGAGCTACACGGGCGGTGGCTAAAACTAGCACCGTCCCCTGTAGCCAGGCAACCTGCCAGGCAGGGATTTTCGCCACATAGCAAAACGCCCCGAACCAGTCGGGGCGTTTGCTTGTTCAGCGGTTAGACAACGGGGTGATTAAACGCCCGATGCCTTGGCTGCTGCGACGTCCTTGATGGACAGCTTGATACGGCCGCGGTTGTCCACGTCCAGTACCAGCACTTCCACTTCCTGGCCTTCTTTGAGGATGTCGGTCACTTTCTCGACGCGAGCATCGCTCAGCATGGAGATGTGAACCAGACCGTCCTTGCCCGGCAGGATGTTGACGAACGCGCCGAAGTCGACGATGCGCTCAACCTTGCCGACGTAGATCTTGCCGATCTCGGCTTCTGCGGTAATACCCAGGACGCGCTGGCGTGCTGCTTCTGCCGCTTCCTTGGTTTCGCCGAAGATCTTGATCGAACCGTCGTCTTCGATGTCGATCGAAGCCTTGGTTTCTTCGCAGATCGCACGGATGGTCGCGCCGCCTTTACCGATGACATCACGGATCTTGTCGGTGTCGATTTTCATCGCGATCATGGTCGGAGCATTTTCCGACAGCTCGGTGCGGGACTGACCGATGATCTGGTTCATCTGGCCGAGGATATTCAGGCGCGCTTCCAGGGCTTGGCCCAGGGCGATTTCCATGATCTCTTCGGTGATGCCCTTGATCTTGATGTCCATCTGCAGCGCGGTGACGCCTTTGGCGGTACCGGCCACTTTGAAGTCCATGTCGCCCAGGTGGTCTTCGTCACCCAGGATGTCGGTCAGGACGGCGAATTTCTCGCCTTCTTTAACCAGGCCCATGGCGATACCGGCAACGGGTGCCTTCATCGGCACACCAGCGTCCATCAAGGCCAGGGAAGCGCCGCAGACCGAAGCCATCGAGCTCGAACCGTTGGATTCGGTGATTTCCGATACCACGCGGATGGTGTACGGGAACACGTCAGCGGCCGGCAGCATGGCCTGGACCGAACGACGAGCCAGACGGCCGTGACCGATTTCGCGGCGACCAGCACCACCCATGCGACCACACTCGCCTACCGAGAACGGAGGGAAGTTGTAGTGCAGCATGAACGGGTCTTTCTTTTCGCCTTCCAGGGTGTCGAGCAGTTGCGCGTCACGGGCGGTGCCCAGTGTTGCAACGACCAGGGCCTGGGTCTCGCCACGGGTGAACAATGCCGAACCGTGGGTCTTCGGCAGGACGCCGACTTCGATGTTCAGCGGACGTACGGTACGGGTGTCGCGACCGTCGATACGTGGCTTGCCGTTGACGATGTTTTCGCGGACGGTGCGGTATTCGATTTCACCGAAAGCCGCCTTCACGTCGCTGGACGATGGCTGGCCTTCTTCGCCGGAGAACTTGGCAACAACCTGGTCACGCAACTCGCCCAGACGCGCATAACGGTCGGCCTTGATGGTGATGGTGTAGGCCTGGGAAATCGCTTCGCCGAACTCGGCACGGATCGCGCCCAGCAGTTCGGTGGCTTCTGGCTGTGGAGCCCAGGTCCAGGTTGGCTTGGCGGCTTCGGCGGCCAGTTCCTTGACGGCGTTGATCACTGCCTGGAACTCGTCGTGGGCGAACAGGACGGCGCCCAGCATCTGGTCTTCGGTCAGCTCTTTGGCTTCGGATTCAACCATCAGCACGGCTTCGGAAGTACCGGCTACGACCATGTCCAGGCTGGAAGCCTTCAGTTGCTCGTAGGTCGGGTTCAGCAGGTAGCCGGTGCTTTCGTGGAACGCAACGCGGGCAGCGCCGATCGGGCCATCGAAAGGAATGCCGGAGATGGCCAGGGCAGCCGAGGTACCGATCATCGCAGCGATGTCCGGATCGGTCTTCTTGCTGGTGGACACGACGGTGCAGACAACCTGCACTTCGTTCATGAAACCTTCTGGGAAAAGCGGACGGATCGGACGGTCGATCAGTCGGGAAGTCAGGGTTTCTTTCTCGGAAGGACGGCCTTCGCGCTTGAAGAAACCGCCAGGGATCTTACCGGCAGCGTAAGTCTTTTCCTGGTAGTGGACAGACAGAGGGAAGAAACCCTTGCCTGGATCGGCTTGCTTGGCACCGACAACGGTCACCAATACGCTGACGTCGTCGTCAACGGTGACCAGCACTGCGCCGGAGGCCTGACGGGCGATACGGCCAGTCTCGAGGGTAACGGTCGACTGACCGAACTGGAATTTTTTGATTACCGGGTTCACGGTGTCCTACCTTCTTTGTGGCTCTTGGGGAACTTGTCTTCTTTAACGAAATTCTTGGGCAGTGCGGGGAATCGGCCCAACGACTGTCCAGATAAAACTTGAGGCTGGGAGCCTGCCGGTCGCCAACGCAGAACGCCGGCAACTGGCAGACAACCAACCTCATAGCGCAATCGCTGATTAGCGACGCAGACCCAGGCGACCGATCAAGGTGCTGTAACGATTAACGTCCTTGCCCTTGAGGTAATCCAGCAGCTTGCGACGCTGGTTTACCATGCGGATCAGACCACGACGGGAGTGGTGATCTTTACCGTTGGCCTTGAAGTGACCTTGCAGTTTGTTGATGTTGGCGGTCAGCAGTGCAACTTGCACTTCTGGCGAACCAGTATCACCAACAGCTTGCTGGTAGTCGGTCACGATCTGAGCTTTTTCTTCAACGCTGAGTGCCATGTGGCTTTCCTCTTGTGAGGTACCGTTTCCGGGGAAACCGTACCAACAGGCCAGGGACAAATCCCTGTATCTATAAATGAGTAGTGACCGTGCCTGTTAACAGCCACACTCGCCAACCTGTTGTTACGCAGGCTGGTTCCGGTCATTCCGACCGAATCAGTCGACGCGGCGCAATGCGCCCGTCTTCGCTCACTTCACCAATACCGATGAAACGACCGTTGTGATCCTGTACCCGGACCATGCCGAACTTCGGCGCATCCGGGGCACGTACGGGCTGGCCGTTGAGCCAGTAGAACGCACTGTGTTCAGAGAACTGCAGCAGCGGCCAATCGAGCAAGCCACTGTCCGATGGCATCAGGAAACGGTCGACCGCTTCGTTCCCGCCTTCGGCATGCACCGCTTCGAGTTCTTCCAGCGTGACCGTCTGGGCCAAGGTGAAAGGTCCGGCCTGGGTCCGTCGCAATTCTGCCACGTACGCACCGCAACCGAGCTGCTCGCCTATATCCTCCACCAGGGTCCGGATATAGGTGCCCTTGCTGCAATCCACAGCCAGCCGCGCAGTATTACCGTTAAAAGCCAGTAATTCCAAGCGCGCAATAGTAACAGAACGCGGTTCGCGCTCCACTACCTCGCCTGCACGGGCCAGTTTGTACAACGGCTGTCCATCGCGCTTCAAAGCGGAGTACATCGGCGGTATCTGACTGATTTGCCCGCGAAATTTCGGCAGCACCGCTTCGATATCCGCCTGACCAACGGTCACCGGGCGTTCCAGCAAAACCTCACCTTCGGCGTCCGCCGTGGTGGTGGTCTTGCCCAACTGCGCCAGGGTTTCATAGCCCTTGTCGGAATCGAGCAGGTACTGGGAGAACTTGGTCGCCTCGCCAAAGCACAGCGGCAGGACGCCAGTGGCCAGCGGATCGAGGCTGCCGGTGTGGCCGGCCTTCTCGGCATTGAGCAGCCAGCGAACTTTCTGCAAGGCTGCGTTGGAGGTGAACCCCAGCGGCTTGTCGAGCAGGATGATGCCGCTGACGTTACGACGGATACGTTTGACCTGAGCCACCGATTACTCCTTGGTGTCTTCGGGTTCAGGCGCCGCCGGGTGTTGGCTGTCTTCAGCCACGGCGCGCTCGATCAACGCCGACAGGTGCGCGCCACGCACGACGCTTTCGTCGTAATGGAAGTGCAACTGTGGAACGCTGCGCAGCTTCATCTCCCGGGCCAACTGCATACGCAGGAAACCGGCAGCCGAGTTGAGCACCTTGATGCTCTGGGCGATTTCTTCGGCGCTGTCCTGCCCCATCACGGTGATGAAAATCTTTGCATGACCGACGTCACGGCTGACTTCCACGGCGGTAATGGTGACCAGGCCAACGCGCGGATCTTTGACTTCGCGACGGATCAGTTGGGCCAGCTCGCGCTGCATCTGATCGCCGATTCGTTGGGTACGGCTGTATTCTTTTGCCATGTCTTGTTACCTGTTACTGCCCCACGGTGAAACCCGCGAGGTCTGAAAGCGGCAAACGCCCGGCCTGGCAAAAGCCAGACCGGGCGTTGCGTTTAGAGTCCGCCAGCGAGGCAATGCATGTTCATGCAAATGCCCGATGCGGCTCTTGAAGTGCGCGAGTCAGAGGCTGCGAGCAACCTGGACCTTCTCGAAGACTTCGATCTTGTCACCGACCTTGACGTCGTTGTAGCTCTTGACGCCAATACCGCATTCCATGCCGGCACGTACTTCGGAAGCGTCATCCTTGAAGCGACGCAGGGATTCCAGCTCGCCTTCGAAAATAACGATGTCTTCACGCAGTACACGGATCGGACGGTTACGGTGAACGACACCCTCGATCACCATGCAACCGGCGATGGCACCAAATTTCGGCGAACGGAACACGTCGCGAACTTCGGCCACGCCCAGGATGTTCTCCCGCACGTCGCTGCCCAACATACCGGTCAACGCTTTCTTGACGTCTTCGATGATGTCGTAGATCACGTTGTAGTAACGCATATCCAGGCCTTCCTGCTCGACGATCTTGCGAGCGCCAGCATCGGCACGCACGTTGAAGCCGAACAGTACAGCGTTGGAAGCCAGTGCCAGGTTGGCATCGGATTCGGTGATACCACCGACGCCGCCACCGACCACACGCACTTGCACTTCGTCGTTACCCAGGCCATTCAAGGCGCCGTTCAACGCTTCCAACGAACCACGGACGTCGGATTTGAGGACGATGTTAAGCGTCTTCTTCTCTTCCTGGCCCATGTTTTCGAAGATGTTTTCCAGCTTGCCGGCGTGAGCACGGGCCAGCTTGACTTCGCGGAACTTGCCTTGACGGAACAGAGCAACTTCACGGGCTTTCTTCTCGTCAGCCACAACGCTCATCTCGTCGCCAGCGTCCGGAGTACCGTCCAGGCCGAGAATCTCGACCGGAATAGCCGGACCGGCTTCCTTGATTGGCTTGCCGTTCTCGTCGAGCATGGCGCGCACGCGGCCATAGTTCGAGCCAACCAGCACCATGTCGCCTTGACGCAGGGTACCGTCTTGAACCAGCACGGTTGCCACCGGGCCGCGGCCCTTGTCGAGGCGCGATTCAACAACCACACCACGGCCAGGCGCTGAAGGCGTAGCGGTCAATTCCAGAACCTCGGCCTGCAACAGGACGGCTTCGAGCAGTTCGTCGACGCCAGTACCCATCTTCGCGGAAACCGGAACAAATGGCGTGTCGCCACCCCATTCTTCGGAGGTCACGCCGTGAACCGACAGTTCGCTGCGGATGCGATCGAGATCAGCGCCCGGCTTGTCGATCTTGTTCACTGCAACCACCAGCGGCACGCCAGCAGCCTGGGCATGCTGAACGGCTTCGATGGTTTGCGGCATGACACCGTCGTCCGCTGCAACCACCAGGATCACGATGTCGGTCGCCTTGGCACCACGGGCACGCATCGCGGTAAACGCGGCGTGACCAGGGGTGTCGAGGAACGTCACCATGCCGCGGTCGGTTTCAACGTGGTAGGCGCCGATGTGCTGGGTAATACCGCCAGCTTCGCCAGCGGCAACCTTCGCACGACGGATATAGTCGAGCAGCGAGGTCTTACCGTGGTCAACGTGACCCATGACGGTCACGACCGGCGCACGGGCAACCGCTTCACCTTCGAACTTCAGCGACTCGGCCAGGGAATCTTCCAGGGCGGTGTCGCTGACGAGGGTCACTTTGTGGCCCAGCTCTTCGGCGACCAGCTGGGCAGTTTCCTGGTCCAGCACCTGGTTGATGGTGGCCGGGGTGCCCAGCTTGAACATGAACTTGATGATTTCAGCAGCCTTGACCGACATCTGCTGGGCCAGATCGCCCACAGTGATGGTCTCGCCGATCTTCACTTCGCGCACGACAGGGCCGGTTGGGCTCTGGAAACCGTGGGCGTTGCGTTTCTTCAGCTTGGCCTTGCCGCGACCGCCGCGACGGAAGCCATCGCTTTCTTCGTCAGTAGTACGAGGCGCAACGCGTGGTGCCGGCGCCTTTTCCTTGACCGAAGCGCGATGAGGAGCGTTCTTGCGCTCGCCATCGCCACTACCACGACGGTTGTCGTCGGCACGTGGCTTGTCCGGACGACGCTGTTCGTCGCGCTTGCGGGTATCGGCCGGAGCCGGCGCCGGCGCTACGACTGGAGCGGCTTCGCGCACAGGTTCGGCAACCGAGGCAACAGCCTCGACAGCTTCGGTCGGAGCGGGTTGCGCAGCAGCAGGCTGGCGACGCGCTTCTTCTTCAGCACGACGCTTGGCTTCTTCTTCAGCCTTCTGGCGAGCAGCATTTTCTACTGCGCGACGTTCTTCCAGTTCGCGTTTACGCTCGGCTTCGATTTCTTCCGGGCTGCGCTGTACGAAGACTTTCTTCTTGCGTACTTCAACGCTGATGCTTTTGCTACCGGCAACACGCAGGGTGCTGGTGGTTTTACGCTGCAGAGTGATCTTGCGCGGTTCTTCCACTTTCGCCTTGTGACTGCTCTTCAGGTGAGTCAGCAGGGACTGCTTCTCACTGTCGGTCACATGTTCCTCGGCGGCGGTGTGCGGCAGACCTGCCTCACGCATCTGCTGCAACAGGCGCTCTACCGGTGTTTTGACCTCATCGGCCAGTTGTTTCACCGTGACTTGCGTCATGCACTTCTCTCCTCAGGCCGCGCCTAATTACTCGAACCAGTGGGCTCGGGCGGCCATGATCAACTTGCCGGCACGATCATCGTCAATGCCGTCGATGTCGAGCAGATCGTCAATAGACTGCTCGGCCAGGTCTTCGCGGGTAATTACGCCGCGCACCGCCAGTTCCATCGCCAAATCCTTGTCCATGCCCTCAAGCGAGAGCAGGTCTTCGGCCGGATGGGCGTCTGCCAGCTTTTCCTCAGTAGCGATGGCTTTGGTCAACAAACGATCCTTGGCCCGAGCGCGAAGCTCGTTGACGATTTCCTCGTCAAAGCCGTCGATGTTGAGCATTTCCTCCACCGGTACGTAGGCAATCTCTTCCAGGCTGGTAAAGCCTTCATCCACCAGCACCTGCGCCAGCTCTTCATCGACTTCAAGCTCTTCGATGAAGTTGCGCAGGATATCGCCGGTTTCAGCTTGCTGCTTAGCCTGGATGTCCGATTCGGTCATCACGTTCAGGGTCCAGCCAGTCAATTGGCTGGCCAGACGCACGTTCTGACCACCGCGACCGATGGCCTGAGCCAGATTGTCTGCGCCAACGGCGATGTCCATGGCATGGGCATCTTCGTCGACGATAATTGCCGCCACTTCAGCAGGCGACATGGCATTGATCACGAACTGAGCCGGGTTGTCGTCCCACAGGACGATGTCCACGCGCTCACCGCCCAACTCGCCGGATACGGCCTGGACACGCGAACCACGCATGCCGATGCAGGCACCTTGCGGGTCGATACGCTTGTCCTTGGAGCGGACCGCGATCTTGGCACGCGAACCCGGATCACGGGACGCGGCCATGACTTCGATCAGGCCTTCAGCAATCTCCGGCACTTCGATGCGGAACAACTCGATCAGCATCTCCGGCGCAGTACGCGACAGGATCAGCTGCGGGCCGCGGTTCTCGGTGCGGATTTCCTTGAGCAGCGCACGCAAACGCACGCCAACCCGGAAAGTTTCGCGAGAAATGATGTCTTCGCGAGCCAGCAACGCTTCGGCGTTGTTGCCCAGGTCGACGATCACGTTGTCGCGGGTCACTTTTTTCACGGTGCCGGAGATGATTTCCCCCAGGCGCTCGCGATAAGCGTCGACGACTTGCGCGCGCTCGGCTTCGCGAACTTTCTGCACAATAACCTGCTTGGCAGTCTGTGCAGCGATGCGACCGAATTCAATGGACTCGATTTTTTCTTCGACGACATCACCGACCTTGGCGCCCGGGTGCGTTTCCGCAACCTTGCTCGGCCAGGTTTCGATAGCCGGGTCGTCCAGGTCCGCTTCCTCGACTACCGTCCAGCGACGGAACGTCTCGTAGGCACCCGTGTGGCGATTGATTTCCACACGCAAATCAACTTCGTCTTCGAACCGCTTCTTGGTAGCAGTGGCCAGGGCCAGCTCCAGCGCTTCAAAAATAACGTTAGCCGGTACGCCCTTTTCATTGGATACCGACTCAACAACCAGCAGTACTTCTTTGCTCATCGTACGCCTCGCCTTTCGCAAGCCATTGGATCCGCGGGATCCGCAGTATCTGGCACGTATCAGTCAAAACTGGGAATAATGTTGGCCTTGTCGATCATATCGATCGGCAACAGGAATTCGTGTTCGTCTACTTGAACCACGACATCCTGCTCTTCTACACCGCGTAGAAGGCCTTGGAAGTTGCGTCGACCTTCGAAAGGCGAGCGCAGCCTGATTTTCACTTGTTCACCGGCAAACGAAGCAAACTGCTCAAGAGTGAACAGAGGGCGTTCCATGCCAGGCGAGGAAACTTCAAGGGTGTATTCGGAGGCGATTGGATCTTCAACATCCAGTACACCACTGATCTGACGGCTGACAATGGCGCAATCGTCCACCAGCACACCGCCTTCCTTATCAATATAAACGCGCAACATTGAGTGGCGACCTTGAGCCGAAAACTCAATACCCCAGCATTCATAGCCTAGGGCCACGACCACCGGGGCCAACAAGGCCTGCAACTCTTCTAGCTTGCTCGACACCTGAACCCCCTCGTGCATGTAGTGCATGCTGTGCAAAATAAAAAATGGGCGAAACGCCCATCCTTGAAACGCCGTTGAACAGCGGCGTTGTAAAGTGTCCAGCTAACAAAAAGCCCCTTGGAAGGGGCCCTGAAACTGGTTGCGGGAGCCGGATTTGAACCGACGACCTTCGGGTTATGAGCCCGACGAGCTACCAGGCTGCTCCATCCCGCGACAAAGCTGGGGCGGAAGTATACGACCGATCCCTAATAGGGTCAATGTAACGCTTCCACCTACAAGAAAGCCCGCAAAAGCGGGCTCTCCTGATAATTGGTACCGAGAAGGGGACTCGAACCCCTACACCCTATGGGCACAACCACCTCAAGGTTGCGTGTCTACCAATTCCACCACCTCGGCAAATACAGCGCTTGAAACCTTCTTACTTCTGCTCTTGAGCTGGAGGTACGTCAGTCGCCGAGTTGGCCGACTTTTGCTCTTGAAGCACCGGGACATCATCAGAAGCCGGCTGTTGCTTTGGCGCTTCCAACACCGCTGGATTTGGCAAACCTACCTGAGTCAGCTCTTGAGCCTTCTCTTTAGCAAAGTAACCTAACCCTAAGCTGGTTATGAAGAAACCGGCGGCGAGTATAGCAGTAAACTTACTAAGAAAGGTAGAGGAACCTTGGCTTCCGAATACAGTATTTGAAGCACCTGCACCGAAAGACGCACCAGCATCCGCACCTTTACCCTGCTGCAGCAATACGAGAGCGACTACACCCAGCGCGCCCAGCAGATGAAAAACGACTACGACTGTTTCCAGCATTTTTTCAGTTTCCCGCGGCGCGACAGATCGCACCGAACTCATCTGCATTCAGGGACGCTCCACCAATGAGCCCCCCATCGATATCCGGCATGCCGAACAGTTCAGCCGCATTGGCCGCCTTCACGCTGCCGCCGTATAGAAGCCGCACACCTCGTGCCACTTCAGAATTCTCTGCCGCCAACTGCGCACGGATGGCGGCGTGCACATCCTGCGCCTGCTGCGGCGAAGCCGTGAGCCCTGTACCAATGGCCCAGACCGGCTCGTAAGCAATGACGGCCTTTGCAAAAGCACCGACACCCAAGTCTTCTATGATGCTGCCCAGCTGACGCCCGACAACCTCAAGCGTCTTGCCGGCTTCACGCTGCTCGAGAGTTTCCCCTACACACAGCACCGGAATCAGACCGCAAGCCTGAGCCGCAGCAAATTTGCGGATCAGCATCTTGTCCTGCTCGCCCATAATCTGGCGACGCTCGGAATGTCCGATCAGGACCAGGGAACACCCTGCATCCACCAACTGACTCGGCGCAATCTCACCGGTCAGCGCACCTTGCATGGATTCCACCGCAGAGTTCTGCGCGCCGACCAAAATCGACTTACCCTTCAAGGCATCAACCACTTGGTTGATATACAAGCAGGGCGGGAATACCGCGACATCAACACCGCTTGGCAAGGCCAGATGACGAAGGCCGTTGGTCAGCTCAGCGACGCTGGCGCGGGTACCGTGCATTTTCCAGTTACCAGCTACCATAGGGCGACGCATGCTGTACCTCGTCGGTCAAAGTGGGCGCAGATGTTACCCAACCGTTTCATGACTGGCAAGCCGAATTCAGGCAGAAACTTCAGTAACAAGCTTTGCCAGCTCTTCGGCATAACCACGGACCTGGGTTTCGTCCTCTCCTTCGACCATTACGCGCACCAAAGGCTCTGTTCCCGACTTGCGCAACAATACCCTTCCACGCCCTGCCATTGCCTGGGTGACGCGCTCACTGGCTTGCTTGACCGTCGCGTGATCAAGCGGATTCACACCCCCGCCGAAACGTACATTGATCAACACCTGCGGACACTTGCGCAACGCCTGGCGCGACTGCGCGAGGCTTTCGTTACGCGCCTTGAGCGCCATCAACACTTGCAAGGCGGCAATGATCGCATCGCCAGTGGTGGTGTGGTCGAAACAGACAATATGCCCCGAATTTTCGCCACCAATCACCCAGCTGCGCTCTAGCAACTCGGAAATCACGTAGCGGTCGCCCACATTGGCGCGCACAAAGGGAATATCCAGATCAGCCAGGGCCAGTTCAAGGCCGAGGTTGCTCATCAATGTTCCGACGACGCCGCCTTGCAGCTTGCCACGCCCGTGCAAATCGCGAGCGATGATGAACAGCAGCTCATCACCGTCGACAACCGTACCGGTGTGGTCGACCATCAGCACTCGATCGCCATCTCCGTCGAAGGCGATCCCGAGATCGGCATGCTCAGCCAATACGGCGGCCTGCAATGCCTCGGTATGGGTCGATCCACAGTTATGGTTGATGTTCAGCCCGTTCGGCTGGGCGGAAAGCACGACGACTTCTGCGCCCAACTCACGAAATACACTGGGTGCAACCTTGTAGGTTGCGCCATGGGCGCAATCGACCACGATCTTGAGCCCTGAGAAACTGGTACCGGTTGGAACGCTGCCTTTGCAGAACTCAATGTAGCGACCCGATGCATCATTGATCCGGGAGACCTTGCCGATCTTGCTTGACTCAACCACCGTCATCGGCGCATCCAGCAGCTCTTCAATCATCAGCTCGATTTCGTCAGGCAGCTTGGTACCCTTGCCGGAGAAGAACTTGATGCCGTTGTCGTCATGGGGATTATGCGACGCGCTGATCACGATGCCGGCCTGCGCCTGGAAAGTGCGGGTCAGGTAGGCGATAGCAGGCGTGGGCATTGGCCCGAGCAGCATGACATCGGCTCCCGCCGACGTCAGGCCGGCTTCAAGGGCCGACTCAAACATGTAACCGGATATCCGCGTGTCCTTACCGACGAGGACCCTGCAGGCACCCATTTTTCGGAACGCCATGCCGGCAGCCCAGCCAAGCTTGAGCATGAAATCAGGGGTAATGGGATATTCGCCGACCCGACCACGGATGCCGTCGGTGCCAAAATATTTTTTACTCATAAGTGCTCCATCATTCTTATTCGGCTGAATCCACGGCTGCGATCATCCGCACGACATCCATTGTTTCGACTACATCATGCACTCGCAATATACGCGCGCCTTTTGTAATGGCCAGGGCCGCCAGGGCGAGACCACCGTACAGACG
The DNA here is from genome assembly GCF_000802155.2 of Pseudomonas frederiksbergensis. Classification (GTDB taxonomy): domain Bacteria; phylum Pseudomonadota; class Gammaproteobacteria; order Pseudomonadales; family Pseudomonadaceae; genus Aquipseudomonas; species Aquipseudomonas frederiksbergensis_A. The sequence goes on along the minus strand of NZ_JQGJ02000009.1, from coordinate 114,138 downwards.
GTCTCCCACCGGGCGACCCAAGGCATTGCCTATCATGCTCTTTCGCGAGACGCCGACCAATAGGGGCCGCCCCAGGGCATGCAAGGCTTCCATATGTTTGAACAGGCTCAGATTGTGCGCCAGCGTCTTCGCAAAACCGAATCCGGGATCAAGGATGATGCGCTCGGCAGGAATACCCGCAGCAGCACAAAGGCCCATGCGCTCCGCCAGGAATTCGCCCACTTCCCTGGTCACGTCGTGATAGCTCGGGTCGTCCTGCATGGTTCCTGGTTCGCCAAGCATATGCATCAGGCAAACCGGCAGGCCCGTGGCAGCGGCCGCATCCAGAGCGCCATCGCGGCGCAAGGCGCGAACATCATTGATCAGCCCCGCCCCCAGGCGCGCCGCCTCACGCATGACTGCCGGCGTGGACGTGTCGACCGAGATAACGACATCAAGCTCGCGATGGATGCGCTCGACAATCGGCGCCACTCGCTCCAGCTCTTCAGTCGGCGAAACCGCCCGAGCACCCGGACGGGTGGACTCGCCCCCCACATCGATCAGCGTCGCGCCAGCCGAGACCATGGCCTCCGCATGCCGCAACGCAGCGTCGAGCTGATTGAAGCGCCCACCATCGGAAAAGGAGTCTGGAGTGACGTTAAGGATACCCATGACATGCACATGGGCCAAATCAAGAACCCGGTTGCCGCAAGGCAACCGGGTCGAGGACTGGACAGAAGTCATTTCAAGCCTTAGACGTCGGCCGCCGGACCGCCGATAGGTGTTTCCGGACGCTCGCCCTGCACCGCCGGAGGCGTACCCGAGGTACCCGTGCCGCCCGTCCAATCACGAGGTTCGCGAGGCGTGCGGCCTGCCATGATGTCGTCGATCTGCTCGGCATCGATGGTTTCATACTTCATCAAGGCATCAGCCATCGCATCCAGCTTATCGCGATTATCCGTGAGGATCTGCTTGGCCGTTCCGTAGCAGAGGTCGATGATGCTGCGAACTTCAGTGTCGATAAGCTTGGCAGTCTCGCCCGAGAAGCTCGCATGCTGCCCACCACCACCGCGTCCAAGGAACACTTCGCCCTCTTCCTCTGCGTACATCAACGGTCCAAGCTTCTCGGACAAGCCCCACTTGGTCACCATGTTCCGAGCAATCTGGCTGGCACGCATGATGTCGTTCGACGCACCGGTCGTTACGCCATCGAAGCCCAACGTCATTTCCTCGGCGATACGACCGCCATACAGCGAACAGATCTGACTGATCAATGCACGCTTGGAAAGGCTGTAGCGGTCTTCTTCCGGAAGGAACATCGTAACGCCCAGCGCGCGACCGCGCGGGATGATCGATACCTTGTACACCGGATCATGCTCAGGCACTACGCGACCGACAATGGCGTGACCCGCCTCATGGTAAGCCGTGTTCTGCTTTTCTTTTTCCGACATGACCATCGATTTGCGCTCGGCGCCCATCATGATCTTGTCCTTGGCCAATTCGAACTCTTTCATTTCCACGACGCGCTTGCCGGAACGGGCCGCAAACAACGACGCCTCGTTTACAAGGTTTGCCAAGTCTGCGCCGGAGAAACCCGGCGTACCGCGGGCGATGACCGCTGGAGCGACATCATCACCCATCGGCACCTTGCGCATGTGGACCTTCAGGATCTGTTCGCGACCGCGAATGTCCGGCAGCCCCACGACGACCTGGCGGTCGAAACGACCTGGACGCAACAGCGCAGGGTCGAGCACATCAGGACGGTTGGTAGCGGCAATCACGATGATGCCGTCGTTCATTTCAAAACCGTCCATCTCGACCAGCAACTGGTTGAGAGTCTGTTCACGCTCGTCGTGACCACCACCCATGCCGGCGCCACGGTGACGACCGACAGCGTCGATCTCGTCGATGAAAATGATGCAAGGAGCGTGCTTCTTGGCTTGTTCGAACATGTCACGTACACGACTCGCGCCCACGCCGACGAACATCTCGACAAAATCGGAACCGGAAATCGTGAAGAACGGCACTTTCGCTTCGCCGGCGATCGCCTTGGCCAGCAACGTCTTACCAGTACCCGGTGGGCCGACCATCAGCACGCCACGTGGAATGCGGCCGCCCAGGCGTTGGAATTTGCCCGGATCGCGCAGGAATTCGACCAGCTCACCCACTTCCTCCTTGGCCTCATCGCAACCTGCGACGTCGGCAAGGGTGGTCTTGACCTGATCTTCGGACAACAGCCGGGCCTTGCTCTTGCCGAAACTCATCGGCCCGCCCTTGCCTCCGGCTCCGCCCTGCATCTGGCGCATGAAGAACATGAACACCGCAATGATCACGAGGATAGGGAAGCTTGCGACCAGGAGCTGCGTCCAGATGCTTTGCTGCTCGGGTTGCTTGCCTTCGATCACGACACGATTATCCACCAGGTCGCCGATCAGGCCGTTGTCCTGGATGGCCGGACGAATGGTCTTGAAATTGTCGCCATCGGTGCGCTTGCCGGTAATCACATAGCCATCAACCGCTACGCGCTCGACCTTGCCTTCCTTGACCTGCTGGAGGAAGTCGGAATAGTTGAGGGTCTGCGGCTCGTTAGGGCTGGAGAAGTTGTTCATCACGGTCACAAGGACTGCTGCGATGATCAACCACAGGATCAGATTCTTTGCCATATCGTTCAATTAACTACCCTCTGAAGCAAGCTCCGCTACTGGCGCGCGCTTCGCATGATATTCACCGGCCTAACTTACTACATTACCTGCGACTTGGCAGGCGCCGTCTGTAACCCTTTGTGAAACTTTGACTCGCGTAATTTTCGTTACGCGGCTTTTGCAAGGCGAGACAAAAAAAACTATCGCCCCTCATTAAAGACGCTCATCGCTGGCAGCGCCTTCAATCCCGCGGAACCCACGCGCCAGCAAGTACTGCTCGCGAGAACGGTCACGGGACGACAATGGCTTGCGCATCTGCACTTTGTCGAACAGCTTGCGGATGCCCTTGTGGTATTCGTCGAAGCCTTCGCCTTGGAAAACCTTGATCAGGAAATCACCACCCGGACGCAGAACCCGCCCCGCAAGATCTAGGGCCAGTTCGCTGAGGAACATCGCACGAGGCATGTCGACAGCCGCCAATCCACTCATATTGGGGGCCATATCGGAAATCACAAGGTCGACTTCGGTATTTCCGACGGCCTCGAGGATTTTCGCCAACACCGCGTCCTCCGTGAAATCGCCCTGGATGAAGGTGACGTCGGGGATGCCATCCATTTCCAGGATGTCGGAAGCGATCAGCCGCCCCTGCCCTCCAATCAGACGACTGGTCACTTGCGACCAGCCTCCCGGCGCTGCACCGAGGTCGATCACGGTCATGCCAGGGCGGATCAGGCGATCCTTCTCCTGGATTTCCAGCAATTTATAGCTGGCGCGCGAACGATAGCCGTCTTTCTGCGCCATTTTGACGTAGGGATCGTTGAAATGTTCTTTGAGCCAGTTCTGGCTTGTCTTGGAACGGGCCACGGGCCACCTCTAAAAAAATAAATCGCGTCGTGATTAACTGGGCGGTGCCGGACTTGCTCGGGTAAACTGGCCGCCGCTTTTTACAAGATCAGACGCAGGGGTCAGATTATGCCGCTCACTCAAGAGCAGAAGAAACAATACAAATCCATTGGCCACCATCTGAAACCGGTTTTGACTGTGGCTGACAACGGTTTGACTGAAGGTGTACTCGCCGAACTCGAGCGCGCCCTGGGTGACCATGAGCTGATCAAGATCAAGCTCAACATACTCGATCGCGAAGCCCGCCTGGCTGCCATCGCCGAGCTATGCAAAGCCGGAAAGGCAGACCTGGTACAGGTCATCGGCAAGATGGCGCTGATTTATCGCAAGAATTTCAGCGTCAACAAGCAACTGTCGAATGTGCACCGTTTCAAGTGATGCCAAGGGTCAAGGGTGCGCTTCGCGCACCCTGCCACTCCAGCCGGGCACCGGCTGCAACACCAGTATCAATCCGGAAAAGCCCAACACCAGGTAACTGAATACCTGCCATTGAATTGCTCCCGGCCAGCCGAGACGCACCGCCAGGAACATTGCGCACGCATACAACGCCATGAGCAGCAATTGCCCACGGATGTCGCGCCAAAGACTAGCAACACCTTCGATCTGGACCAGTACCAAAACCTGGAACATGACGCATGCGGCGGAAAATCCGACCAGCAGCGCCGTCAGCACGCTTGCGATTTCATCGATGAGCAGCGGCGCCAGGCCGATTTGCCCCAGCACCGGCAGTAGACCGACGTGCAGCAACCAGACGCCGCCCACCCACAACATCTGGGCGAGCTGCCAGATCATGGCGCCCGCGCGCAGCGGACGCCTTCGCTCAGATATGACGGACTTCGACAATCTCATACTCGATGACACCGCCAGGCGTCTTCACGGCAACCACATCACCCTCTTCCTTGGCGATCAAGGCGCGAGCGATAGGTGAACCCACTGAAATCTTGCCGAGCTTGATGTCTGCCTCGTCCTCGCCAACGATCTGGTAAGTAACGCTTTCATCCGTCTCGACGTTGGCGATTTCCACGGTGGTGCCGAAAATCACTTTGCCAGTGTGCGGGATCGTGGTGACGTCGATGATCACTGCATTCTGCATGCGGCCTTCGATGTCACGGACACGCGCCTCGACCATACCCTGCTCCTCTCGGGCAGCGTGGTATTCGGCGTTTTCCTTCAGGTCGCCCAGCTCACGCGCTTCGCCAATAGCCTGGCTCAAGCGCGGGCGCTCGACCTTGGTGAGGAAAGCGTGTTCTTCTTCCAGGGCCTTCGCGCCCTGAACTGTCATGGGGTACTTGGTTATGCTCATGCCTTCAATCCTGCATGTAGATCCTGCAAGCGACGCACGGTCTTCTCGGGACCGAACTTGAGTGCTTCGCAGATCGCTTCGCCTGCCGCAATGGTCGTGGTGCAGTAGATCTTGTGCTGCAGCGCGTTGCGACGAATGGAATAGGAATCGGCGATCGACTGGCGACCTTCGGTGGTGTTGATGATCAGCGTGACTTCGTCATTCTTGATCATGTCGACCACGTGCGGACGGCCCTCGGTCACCTTGTTCACGCGGCGAACTTTCAGGCCTGCTGCTTCGATCAGCTTGGCAGTACCGGCAGTTGCGACCACTTCGAAGCCCAAGTTGATCAGATCACGGGCCACGCCTGCAACCAGTGGCTTGTCGTCATCACGCACGCTGATGAACGCCGTGCCACCCGTCGGCAACACTTCACTGGCGCCCATCTGGGCCTTGGCGAAGGCTTCACCGAAGGTGTCGCCCACGCCCATCACTTCGCCAGTGGATTTCATTTCCGGGCCGAGGATCGGGTCGACACCTGGGAACTTGGCGAACGGGAACACCGCTTCCTTGACACTGTAGAAGTTCGGGATGATTTCCTTGGTAAAGCCGAGCTCTTGCAAGGTTTTGCCAGCCATTACGCGGGCCGCGATCATCGCCAGGGAAACACCGATGCACTTGGAAACGAACGGTACGGTCCGAGAAGCGCGCGGATTGACTTCAATGACGTAGATGTCTTCGCCCTGCAGGGCTAGCTGTACGTTCATCAGGCCGATGACACCCAGTTCCAGGGCCATTTTCTTGACCTGCTCGCGCATTTCGTCCTGGATGTGTGCAGGCAGCGAGTATGGCGGCAGCGAGCAAGCGGAGTCACCGGAGTGAACGCCGGCTTGCTCGATGTGCTGCATGATCGCGCCAATCACCACATCCTTGCCGTCGCTGACCGCATCCACGTCCATTTCGATGGCGCAGTTGAGGAAGTGGTCCAGCAGCACCGGGCTGTCGTTGGACACCTGGACCGCTTCGCGCAGGTAGCGCTTGAGTTCGTCTTCCTGGTAGACGATTTCCATCGCACGACCGCCCAGGACGTAGGACGGACGCACCACCAGCGGGTAACCGATCTTGGCGGCGGCACGAATCGCTTCGTCCTCGCTGCGCACGGTGGCGTTTGGCGGCTGACGCAGGTTCAGGCGCTCGACCATCTGCTGGAAGCGCTCGCGGTCTTCGGCACGGTCGATCGCATCCGGGCTGGTGCCGATGATCGGCACGCCAGCAGCTTCAAGGGCGCGAGCCAGTTTCAAAGGAGTCTGGCCGCCGTACTGGACGATCACGCCTTTTGGCTTCTCGACGCGGACGATTTCCAGCACGTCTTCCAGGGTCACTGGTTCGAAGTACAGGCGATCGGAGGTGTCGTAGTCGGTGGAGACGGTTTCGGGGTTGCAGTTGACCATGATGGTCTCGTAACCGTCGTCGCGCAGGGCCAGTGCCGCGTGTACGCAGCAGTAGTCGAACTCGATACCCTGGCCGATCCGGTTAGGACCGCCACCCAGGATCATGATCTTGTCGCGGGTCGAAGGCGCAGCTTCGCACTCTTCTTCGTATGTGGAGTACAGGTAAGCGGTGTCGGTGGCGAACTCGGCCGCGCAGGTGTCGACGCGCTTGTAGACCGGAAACACTTCCAGCTTGTGGCGATGGGCACGCAGGCTCTTCTCGGTCACACCCAGCAGCTTGGCCAGGCGCATGTCGGAGAAACCCTTGCGCTTGAGACGGAACATCGTGTTGCGGTCGATGCTGGACATGCCCAGGGTCTTGACCTTCTCTTCTTCCTTGATCAAATCTTCGATCTGTACCAGGAACCAAGGGTCGATCATGTTCATGCCGAAGATCTGCTCGACGGTCATGCCGGCGCGGAAGGCATCGGCCACGTACCAGATACGCTCGGCACCCGGCACGGTCAGCTCGCGCTTGAGCTCGCTCATGCTTTCCGGGTTGCTCAGGTCCAGCTTTGGATCGAGGCCGCAAACGCCCACTTCCAGGCCGCGAAGGGCTTTCTGCAGGGATTCCTGGAAGGTCCGGCCGATGGCCATGACTTCACCGACCGACTTCATTTGAGTGGTCAGGCGGGCGTCGGCCTTGGCGAACTTCTCGAAGGCGAAGCGTGGCAGCTTGGTCACGACGTAGTCGATGGACGGCTCGAAGGACGCCGGGGTCTTGCCGCCGGTGATGTCGTTCGACAGCTCATCCAGGGTATAGCCCACGGCCAGCTTGGCAGCGACCTTGGCGATCGGGAAGCCGGTGGCTTTCGACGCCAGCGCCGACGAACGGGATACCCGCGGGTTCATCTCGATGACCACCATGCGACCGGTGTTCGGGCAGATGCCGAACTGGACGTTGGAGCCGCCGGTTTCCACGCCGATCTCGCGCAGCACCGCCAGGGAGGCGTTACGCAGGATCTGGTATTCCTTGTCGGTCAGGGTCTGGGCCGGTGCGACGGTGATCGAGTCGCCGGTGTGCACGCCCATCGGGTCGAAGTTCTCGATGGAGCAGACGATGATGCAGTTGTCCTTTTTGTCGCGGACAACTTCCATCTCATATTCTTTCCAGCCGATCAGCGATTCGTCGATCAGCAGTTCCTTGGTCGGCGACAAGTCGAGACCACGGGCGCAGATTTCTTCGAACTCTTCACGGTTGTAGGCGATGCCACCACCGGTGCCGCCCATGGTGAAGGACGGACGGATGATGCACGGGAAGCCAAGGCGCTCCAGGACGGCGTTGGCCTCTTCCATGCTGTGGGCGATGCCCGAGCGTGGGCAGTCCAGGCCGATGGATTTCATCGCCTTGTCGAAGCGCGAGCGGTCTTCGGCCTTGTCGATGGTGTCGGCGTTGGCACCGATCATTTCCACACCGAATTTTTCCAGGACGCCTTCGCGCTCCAGGTCCAGGGCGCAGTTCAGCGCGGTCTGGCCGCCCATGGTCGGCAGCAGTGCGTCCGGGCGCTCCTTCTCAATGATTTTGGCGACAGTCTGCCACTTGATCGGCTCGATGTAGGTGGCATCGGCCATGGCCGGGTCGGTCATGATGGTGGCCGGGTTGGAGTTCACCAGGATGACGCGATAGCCCTCTTCGCGCAGGGCTTTACAGGCCTGGGCGCCGGAGTAGTCGAATTCGCAGGCCTGGCCGATCACGATCGGGCCGGCGCCGAGAATCAGGATGCTTTTTATGTCTGTACGTTTTGGCATGGGTTTGTCACTCAAATCCGCAGGTCAGTCGGCTAGGCCGTCGAACAATCTTTGAAGCGCCCGAGGGGGCCACCGCATTCGGGGCCGCCCTCGGGCTTCGCGCGGTCAGCGTCGCTTGGCCATCTCGTTGATGAAGCGATCGAACAGCGGCGCCACATCGTTCGGGCCCGGGCTCGCTTCAGGGTGGCCCTGGAAGCTGAACGCGCTCTTGTCGGTACGCTCGATACCTTGCAGCGTGCCGTCGAACAGCGATTTGTGGATCGCACGGACGTTGGCCGGCAGGGTCGCCTCATCCACGGCGAAACCATGGTTCTGGCTGGTGATCATCACCACGCCGGTGTCCAGGTCCTGGACCGGGTGGTTGGCACCGTGGTGGCCGTGGCCCATTTTCAGGGTCTTGGCGCCCGAAGCCAGGGCCAGCAACTGGTGGCCGAGGCAGATACCGAAGACCGGGATCTCGGTTTCCAGCACATCCTTGATCGCCTGGATTGCGTAGTCGCAAGGCTCCGGATCACCAGGACCGTTGGACAGGAATACGCCGTCGGGCTTGAGTGCCAGGACGTCGGCGGCCGGGGTTTGCGCAGGTACCACGGTGACGCGGCAACCACGCTCGACCAGCATGCGCAGGATGTTCAGTTTGACGCCGTAGTCGTAGGCAACCACGTGGTACGGCAGTTCGGAAGCCTCGATCGTCGCGTGACGGTCGGTCTTCAGGTCCCAGACCGTGGAGCGCCATTCGTACTGCTTCTGGGTGCTGACGACTTTTGCCAGGTCCATGCCCTTGAGGCCAGGGAACCCCTGGGCAGCGGCGATGGCGGCTTCTTCGGAAATATTGTCACCGGCCATGATGCAGCCGTTCTGCGCGCCTTTTTCCCGAAGGATGCGGGTCAGGCGGCGGGTGTCGATACCGGCGATCGCCACAACGTTGTTGGCTTTCAGGTAGTCGGAGAGGGACATCGTGTTACGCCAGTTGCTCGCTACCAGCGGCAAGTCACGGATGACGAGGCCAGCGGACCAGACACGATCAGACTCGGCGTCTTCCGGCGTGGTACCGGTGTTGCCAATGTGCGGGTAGGTCAAGGTAACGATTTGTTGGGCGTAGGAAGGATCGGTAAGAATTTCCTGATAGCCGGTCATTGCGGTGTTAAACACCACCTCACCAACGGTCTGACCGTCGGCTCCAATGGCTTCGCCGCGAAAAATGCTGCCATCAGCAAGGGCGAGTATGGCTGGCTTAGTCAAGAAGACCTCCCGTAAATAAAGCCTGAAAGGGCGATCGCAGGTTGTAAAAAAGCGGAGTGACGTATGGACACGTCACCCCGCTTGTTCACTGAATTATTCTGCGCGCTTTTAGTGGACACACTAAAGCTGTAGCTTACAGAAAAAGGCTTTTTTGGTCCACCGCTAATGAGCCTTAAAGGCAGGGGAATGCGACAGGCCGTCGCGAAGCGGTGTAAAACGGGGCCCAGTATAACCTGAACCCCGTCTTCAGGGACATCAACGCAGGTCGAGAACGTCTTGCATGTCGTACAAACCAGGCTCGCGGCCATCCAGCCACAGCGCGGCACGTACGGCACCCTTGGCGAAAGTCATCCGGCTCGACGCCTTGTGGGTGATCTCCAGGCGCTCGCCTTCAGTGGCGAACAGCACGGTGTGGTCGCCGACGACATCGCCACCGCGCACCGTGGCGAAACCGATGGTGTCGCGCTCACGGGCACCGGTATGCCCTTCACGCCCATACACGGCCACTTCCTGCAGATCACGCCCCAGCGCATCGGCAATCACTTCACCCATGCGCAACGCCGTTCCCGAAGGCGCGTCGATCTTGTGCCGATGATGCGCCTCGATGATCTCGATATCCGCGTCGTCACCCAGCACCCGAGCGGTCAAGTCCAGCAACTTCAGCGACAGGTTCACGCCGACACTGAAATTCGCCGCGAATACGATCGGGATGTCTTTGCCCGCGTCGGCCAGCAACTGCTTTTGCGCAGCGTCCAGCCCCGTGGTGCCGATGACCATGGCCTTGCCATGCTTGCGGCAAATCGCGAGGTTTTTCAGCATCACGTCCGGCAAGGTGAAGTCGATCAGGACATCAAACTCGTCAAGCACCTTTTCCAAGCCGCCGGACATCGGCACGCCGATACGCCCCAGCGAGGCCAGCTCGCCAGCATCGGCACCGACCAACGTACTGTCGGGCCGCACGATGGCAGCCGTCAGGCCCGAAAGCGGCGAGCGCTGCTGCACCGCCTCGACCAGCGCCTTGCCCATGCGCCCCGCAGCGCCCATCACAGCTATACGTCGCATGCGGACTCCTTACAGGTCGCCGAAGAAGCGCTTCACGCCTTCGAACCAACCAGTAGTCTTCGGGGAATGACTGTTGTCATCAGCCAGGGAGTTGCGGAACTCTTCCAACAGTTCACGCTGACGCCGCCCCAGGTTGACCGGGGTTTCCACCGCCACGCGGCACATCAGGTCGCCGGCGCCACCACCACGCACCGGCGCCACGCCCTTGCCGCGAATCCGGAACTGCTTGCCGGTCTGCGTACCCTCGGGAATTTTCAGTTTGACGCGGCCGTCGAGGGTCGGAATTTCCAGCTCGCCGCCCAAGGCTGCATCGACGAAGCTGATCGGCACTTCGCAGAACAGGTGCTTGCCGTCGCGCTGGAAAATCGCGTGCTCGCGCACGTTGATCACCACATACAGGTCGCCGGTCGGGCCACCCTGGGCACCCGCTTCACCTTCGCCGGACAAGCGAATGCGGTCGCCGGTGTCGACACCAGCCGGCACCTTGACCGACAGCGTCTTGTACTCTTCGACACGTCCTTCACCGTGGCAGGAGTCGCACGGATCGGAAATGATCTTGCCCTGGCCGTGACAGCGCGGGCAGGTCTGCTGGACCGAGAAGAAGCCCTGCTGCATGCGGACCTGGCCAATCCCGCCGCAAGTCGGGCAGGTCACGGGCGAGGAGCCCTTCTTGGCACCCGAGCCATCGCACGGTTTGCAATTGACCAACGTCGGCACGCGGATATTGACGGTAGTACCGCGCACCGCTTCTTCCAGGTTCAACTCCAGCGTATAGCGCAGGTCACTGCCACGCTGGGCACCCCCACGGGCACCGCCGCGGCCGCCACCAAAGAAATCGCTGAACACATCACCGAAAATATCGGAGAAGTTCTGTCCGCCGAAACCGGCACCGCCGCCACCCATGCTTGGGTCGACGCCGGCATGGCCGTACTGGTCGTAAGCCGCGCGCTTGCTGGAATCGGACAGGACTTCATAGGCCTCGTTGGCCTCCTTGAACATCTCTTCCGAAGCCTTGTCGCCGGGGTTACGGTCCGGGTGGTGCTTCATCGCCAGGCGACGATAGGCCTTTTTCAGCTCTGCCTCGCTGGCCCCCCGCTCAACACCCAATACTTCGTAAAAATCACGTTTTGCCATTAGTCTTTGCACTCTTATAGGACGTTCGGCCAACCTCTCCTGAGCCTCGCCAAACTCGTTGGGCCCCAATACAGGCCCGGACCCAACTCACGTCGATTCAACGATCCTGGTCTCGGCGCATATCGCCCGGAAAGCAGGAGCATTCCCGAACACACCGTCAGCACCCGAGCTTTGTCGCATGCTGTAAAAATTCGCTGCCTCCAGACACGCCAACGCGGGAGCAAGCTCCCGCGCGGCGACATCCTACCAGCCACCGCACAAACGCAGTCAACCGGCCGACCAACAAGCGATTACTTGTTGTCTTTCACTTCTTCGAACTCAGCGTCGACAACGTCGTCGGCTTTTTCAGCCGATTCGCCTTGCTGCGCAGCACCTTCGGCGGGCTGGGCCTGCTCGGCATACATCTTCTGAGCCACTGGCGCGGAGACTTTCGACAGCTCTTCGATCTTCGCTTCGATGGCCGCCTTGTCGTCGCCTTTGACGGCAGCTTCCAGGGCAACCACGGCCGCTTCGATAGCGGTTTTCTCTTCCGCAGTCACTTTCTCGCCAGCATCGGCAACCATCTTGCGAGTCGAGTGCACCAGCGCATCACCCTGGTTACGGGCGCTTGCCAGCTCCTCGAACTTGCGGTCTTCCTCGGCGTTGACTTCAGCATCGCGAACCATCTGCTGGATCTCTTCCTCGGACAGACCGGAGTTGGCCTTGATCACGATCGACTGGGTCTTGCCGGTGGCCTTGTCTTTCGCGCCGACGTGCAGGATGCCGTTGGCGTCAATGTCGAAGGTCACTTCGATTTGTGGCACGCCACGTGGCGCTGGTGGAATCTCGGCCAGGTCGAACTTGCCCAAGGACTTGTTCTGGGCAGCTTGCTTGCGCTCGCCTTGCAGCACGTGGATGGTCACGGCGCTCTGGTTGTCGTCAGCGGTCGAGAACACCTGGGATTTCTTGGTAGGAATCGTGGTGTTTTTCTCGATCAGCGCGGTCATCACGCCACCCATGGTTTCGATACCCAGGGTCAGCGGGCTGACGTCGAGCAGCAGAACGTCTTTAACGTCACCGGCCAGAACGGCGCCCTGGATGGCAGCACCCATGGCAACGGCTTCGTCAGGGTTCACATCCTTACGAGCTTCCTTGCCGAAGAAATCGGTTACCAGCTTCTGCACCAGCGGCATACGGGTCTGACCGCCGACCAGAATCACGTCGTTGATGGAGCCAACGTCGATGCCGGCGTCTTTCATCGCGATGCGGCAAGGTTCGATGGTGCGCTGAACCAGGTCTTCCACCAGCGCTTCAAGCTTGGCGCGGGAAATTTTCACGTTCAGGTGCTTAGGACCGGTGGCGTCTGCGGTAATGTACGGCAGGTTCACGTCGGTCGACTGGCTCGAAGACAGCTCGATCTTGGCTTTTTCAGCGGCTTCTTTCAGGCGCTGCATGGCCAGCGGGTCACCCTTGAGGTTCATGCCGCTTTCTTTCTTGAACTCATCGACGAGGTAGTCGATCAGGCGGATGTCGAAGTCTTCACCACCCAGGAACGTGTCGCCGTTGGTTGCCAGCACTTCGAACTGATGCTCGCCGTCGACTTCGGCGATTTCGATCACGGAAACGTCGAAGGTACCGCCACCCAGGTCATAAACGATCACGGTGTGATCGCCCTTGGCCTTGTCCATGCCGTAGGCCAGAGCAGCCGCGGTAGGTTCGTTGATGATGCGTTTTACGTCCAGGCCTGCGATGCGGCCGGCGTCTTTGGTTGCCTGGCGCTGGCTGTCGTTGAAGTAGGCCGGAACGGTGATGACCGCCTCAGTCACCGGCTCGCCGAGGTAATCTTCGGCGGTCTTCTTCATCTTCTTGAGGATTTCCGCAGAGATCTGTGGCGGCGCCATTTTTTGGCCGTTCACTTCAACCCATGCGTCGCCATTGTCAGCCTTGGCGACTTTGTAAGGCACCATCTTGATGTCTTTTTGAACGACTTCTTCGTCGAACTTGCGACCGATCAGACGCTTCACCGCGTAAAGGGTGTTATGCGGGTTGGTCACAGCCTGACGCTTGGCCGACTGGCCAACCAGAATTTCGCCATCGTTGGCGTAAGCGATGATCGACGGCGTGGTGCGCGCGCCTTCAGCGTTTTCAATAACCTTGGCCTTGCCGTTTTCCAGCACGGAGACGCACGAGTTGGTGGTCCCCAGGTCGATACCGATAATCTTGCCCATGTTAACTCTCCCGGAACTTGGATTTTGTTGCCGCAGCAGTGGTGGCTAACTGCGGTAGCACTTAAACGCTTGACTTCTTAATGGGGGCCGTTGCGCCCGATTTCAAGCCTGCTCATCAATTGAAGGCGAAACCGGCGCTGGCGCCTTGCTGACCACAACCATGGCCGGGCGCAGCAAGCGACCGTTGAGCAAGTAGCCCTTCTGGAAAACCTTCAACACACTGTTTGGCTCGACGTCGGCACTTTCCTGCATTGCCATCGCCTGGTGGTGTTCGGCATTGAACGGCTCGCCGTGCGGATCAATTGCTTCAAGCTGATAACGCTTGAGGGTGTCCTGGAACATTTTCAGCGTCAGCTCGATGCCTTCACGCATCGGGCGGATGTTTTCATCATCAGGATTGGACAACTCCAGCCCGCGCTCCAGGCTATCGATGATCGGCAGCAGGTCACCGGCAAAACGCTCCAAGGCGAATTTGTGGGCCTTTTCCACATCTTGCTCGGCGCGACGGCGGACGTTCTGCAGGTCGGCGGCTACACGCAGCGCCTGATCCTGCGCACCGGCCAGTTGCTCCTCGAGCACTTGTACACGTGCCGCCAGGTCTTCGCCCGAATCCTGGGGAGCCTGATTGGCGTCTAGATTTTGCGTATCCTGCGTCTGTTCGTCAGCCATAGTTTTCTCCTTTCAATTTCGTCCGCGAGCTCGACTCGCGCTTCTGCCCCGGTATATGGGGCCGGGTTTTCCAGCTTCAAGGGCGACCTGACGAATTAACCCTACAAAAGACAGCAGCATGATCATTCCCAGCAGCGCTAAGAATTCTATCGGACCAAGCAAAACGAGCTAAGCGCAGGCATTGTCAGCCTCAAACAAAACACTGTATAAATAACCAGACCTAACGCCTGGGAGCGGCCTTATGCTGGTGCACCTGTCCGTACATAACTACGCCATCGTCGAACACCTCGACCTCGAACTCGATCGAGGCATGAGCGTGATCACCGGGGAAACCGGCGCGGGCAAGTCGATCATGCTCGACGCTCTGGGCCTGACGCTGGGCGACCGCGCCGATAGCGGCGTGGTACGTCCCGGAGCGGACAAGGCCGACATCCTGGCGACGTTCGACCTGGTCGACATCCAGGAGGCCAGCACATGGCTGGCCGAGCGCGACCTGGACACCGACGGCCTGTGCATCCTGCGTCGGGTCATCACCGCCGAGGGCCGCTCCCGTGGCTATATCAACGGCACCCCTTGCCCCCTAGGCGACCTCAAGGCCCTCGGCGAGCTGCTGATCGATATCCACAGCCAGCATGAACACCAATCCCTGCTCAAGACCGATACCCATCGTCGCCTGCTCGACGAGTACGCTGGAGCTACCGACCTCGCCCGCCAGGTTCAATTGGCGGCCCAACGCTGGCGGCAGACCCGGCAGGAGCTGGATCGACTTTCCAACTCAGGCGATGAACAACGGGCCCGCCACCAATTGTTGAGTTATCAGCTCGAAGAGCTGGAGAACCTGGCCCTGGGTGAAAACGAACTGCAGGAACTGGAGCAGGAACATAAGAACCTGACCAATGCCGAGGCACTCCTGGGCGTATGCCGACAAGTGGTCGAGCAATGTAGCGAAAGCGATTCCGGAAACGTGCTCAGCGCACTGACCGCGAGCCTTAACCGACTTTCCAGCGTCAGCCATTCCGTAGGAGCCCTGGGCGAAGCGAGTAACCTGCTGACCAGCGCGCAGATCCAGGTCGAAGAAGCCGTCGGGGAGCTGAACCGCTTCCTCGACCATTTCGATGCCGACCCGGCACGCCTGCAATATCTGGAAGAGCGTCTGGACACTATCTATACACTGGCCCGTAAGCATCGCGTCCAGCCAACCGAAGTCGTCGAACTTCAGCAACGCCTGCTGGAAGAACTTGAAACCCTGAACGCCAATGACGAGTCCATCGAGCGGCTCGGGGATGAACTGGCATCCTATGCACGCCATTACCAGGAAAAGGCCAAGGAACTCAGCGAACTGCGCAGACAAGCCGCAACCGGCCTGGCGAGCGCGGTGGAACAGGAGATCCAGCGCCTGGGCATGCCAGGCGGCCGATTCACCATCGAACTGCACCCCAACGGTGGTGACGAGCTTCTGCCTAACGGGCTGGAGCAAGTGGAACTGCTGGTCAGCGCCAACCCCGGGCAACCGCTCAAGGCATTGGCAAAAGTGGCGTCCGGCGGCGAGCTGTCGCGCATCAGCCTGGCCATCCAGGTCATCACGGCGCAGACATCGCGAGTGCCGACGCTGGTATTCGACGAAGTGGACGTTGGCATTGGCGGCCCTACAGCAGAAATTGTCGGCCAGCTGCTGCGCCGACTGGGTGAGCGCGGACAGGTCCTGACGGTCACTCACCTGCCCCAAGTCGCCGCCCAGGGCCACCAACATTTATTCGTACACAAGGTTCGCGGTGAAGACGCTACCCGCACTGCCGTGTCCAAGCTCAACAAAAATGAGCGTGTGGAAGAGGTCGCTCGGATGTTGGGAGGAATAGACCTGACCAAGGAATCCTTGGCTCACGCAAAAAAAATGGTGGTGGCTGCAAAAATCTGAAAGATGCCGTAACGAAAGAAGGCGACCCGAGGGTCGCCTTCTTTCGTTTTGATGGCCTAGGCCCACGCTACAAGCTTATTTACGCTTACGTACGTGCAGGACGAGATGGTGATCGATCAGCTCGAAACCATGCTCCTCGGCAATCGCCTTTTGTAGCTTTTCGATTTCAGGACTGATGAATTCGATAACTTCACGGGTCTCTACATCCACCATATGGTCATGGTGCTCCCCGTCAGCCAATTCGAAGACCGCATGACCGCCATCAAAGTTATGGCGAGCAACCAACCCGGCAGCTTCGAATTGAGTCAAGACACGGTAGACCGTGGCCAGACCGACATCCTCGCCAGCTTCCATGAGCGCCTTGTAGACGTCTTCGGCACTCATGTGGCGTTGCTCAGCAGAATCGAGCATTTGCAGAATCTTGACCCGTGGCAGGGTCACTTTGAGGCCGGCTTTGCGTAGTTCGCTATTTTCAACCATGGTCAGCTTTCTCGCGATGCTGCTTCGCAGCTTCTCTTAATGCGGGTATGATCGGTGTTTACGTTGTCCCAGCCAAGATAGTGGAAGTCGCCCACCGATGCAAAACACCAAGCTCTTGCTAACCAGTTTCACCTTCGTGGGACTGCTCGCACTCGCCGGTTGTTCATTCCCCGGGGTTTACAAAATCGACATCCAGCAGGGCAATGTCGTCACGCAGGACATGATAGACCAGTTACGCCCGGGAATGACCCGCCGGCAAGTACGGTTTATCATGGGCAACCCCCTGTTGACCGACACGTTTCATGCCGATCGCTGGGATTACCTGTACAGCTTGCAGCCAGGTGGCGGCGAGCGGCAGCAGGAACGCATCAGCGTTATTTTCAACGCCAATGACCAACTCGTCAGCCTGTCGGGTGATTTCATGCCTGGCGTGAGCCGCGACGAAGCCATCATGGGCAAGGATAGCGGCACCACGGTCACCGACCCGACCCAGAACACCGAACAGCCAAAACCGGAAAAACCGGCCAAGCCAGGTTCGCTGCTGGACCAGATCCAGAAGGACGTCGACAACGTCGAGACTGTACCTGTCCCGACGCCAGAACCTCTGGATACCTCGCCGCAGTAAACCGCGACACAAAAAAACCCGGCATGCCGGGTTTTTTATTGCCTGGAATCCAAGCCGGCACCCTACTCCGCTTGACGAGCCTGAGCTGCCTTGGCGGCCCGCAGGCGACGAGTTTCCTTGGGGTCAGCCAACAACGGCCGGTAAATCTCAAGGCGATCGTCCGGCTGTACCAACTGACGATCCGGATCCGCCACCACCCGACCAAAAATCCCGACAGGACTCGTCGTTAAATCCAGCTCAGGAAACTCGGCAGCGATACCCGACGCCATTACCGCAGCACGAACAGATGTCCCATCCTCAACCGCGATTCGACGCAATACCTGGCGATTGACACCGGCATACACCACTTCGATCTCGATCAAGGTTTGAGCTCGGCATTCTGCTTGGCCCGCTGGCAAAAAGCGTCGACCAAGGTATTGGCCGCCTGATTGAACAGGGGGCCCAATGTCGCTCGCACCAGTGGCCCGGCGTAGTCGAACGACAGGTCCAGGCTGATCTTGCAGGCTTTATCACCCAGCGCCTTGAACACCCAGACGCCATGGAGCTGATTGAAAGGCCCTTCCTCAAGGTTCATCTCGATGGACTGACCCGGCACCAAGGTGTTGCGAGTGACAAAGTGCTGGCTCAACCCACCCTTGGCGACGTTGAGGCTGGCGCGCATATGGGTTTCGGAGCTTTCGAGCACCTCGGCGGATGAGCACCAGGGCAGGAATTGCGGGTAACTCGCCACGTCGTTGACCAAGTCGTACAGCGCCTGGGCCGGATAGGGCAGCAGGGCCGAGCGTTGAATATGTGTCGTCATGTAAGCGTCACTTCCACAGCTGGGCGGCAAACACTACAAGAATGCCAATGGGCGCTACATAGCGCATCAAGAACAGACTCAAGGCGAACAATACAGGGCTGCGTAGCGACAACTCATCACGCACGGCTTCACGCCCCATGACCCACCCTGCAAACACCACGAAACACAAACCGCCCAATGGCAACATGATCCGCGATGTGAAGAAATCAATCACCCCGAAGAAATCCAGCCCTCCGGTCGCTCCCCACTGGTAGAGGTGAAACTGGCCGCCTTCGTTCACGAAAAACTTCGCCTGCTTCCATATATTGAAGGAAAAAACCGTACCCAACCCCACGAACCAGCAAGTGAAGGCCAGCCAGAAAGTCACCCAGGCACGACTGAGGCGGGTTCGCTCCACCAGATAAGCCACCATCGGCTCAAGCAGGGAAATGGCCGAGCTCCAGGCGGCGATGGCCACCAGGACAAAAAACACCACGCCCATCACTTGGCCGAATGCCATGCTGCCGAAGGCAAATGGCAGGCTGACAAACATCAGCCCCGGCCCCTCGCTGGGGTTCAGGCCGGCAGCAAACACAATCGGAAACAATGCCACCCCAGCCAGCAGCGACACAAAGGTATCCAACAACGCAACGCCGACGACGGTCTTGGTGAGAGAGGCGCTCTTGGGCATGTAGGCGCCGTAGATCATGATCGAACCGACCCCCACGCTCAGGGAGAAAAATGCGTGTCCCATGGCCGGCAGCAATCCATCCATGACTTTTTCCGGCTGGAAATCGAACATGAAATGCACGCCCTCCATGAAGTGCCCGGTGGTCATGCTGTAGCCCAGCAGCACCAGGATCATCACGAACAGCAGCGGCATCATGATTCGCAGGCTGCGCTCAAGCCCCGCGACGACACCGCGGGCGATCACTACGGCGGATAGCACCATGAACAGTGTGTGCCAAAGCGTCAGCCTCCAGGGATCGGCAATCACATTGCCGAAATAGGCACCGACCTGATCGGGCGTCGCGTTCTGGAAATCCCCGCGCCCCATGTCGATGATGTAGTCCAGCGACCAGCCACCGACCACGCTGTAGAACGACAAGATCAACAGCGCCGTGATCATCCCGGCGAATGCGCCCCAGGACCACTTCGACGAGTGACCCGCCTCCACAGCCAGCACCTTCAAGGCGTTGGCCGGACTTTGCCGGGCGCGACGGCCGATCAACGTCTCAGCCAACATGACCGGCGCGCCGATAAGCGCGATGCACGCCAGGAACATCAGCACGAAGGCACCGCCGCCATAGACGCCGACCATGTACGGAAACTTCCAGATACTACCCAGCCCTACGGCCGAACCGGTCGCGGCGAATATGAAGACCCAGCGGCTAGCCCAACTGCCGTGGACAGAAACCTTGTCTGTCGACATCGTGATCACGCCCAAGCGTTCAAAAAAGAGGCCGCATTGTCCGGGATTCATGCAACCTGCTCAAGCACACAGCTTCACCGTAGCCGACACGCACGCAACTGCCTATAATGCCGCCCCTATGGCTAAACAGAAGAAACACCCCACAGGGACCATCGCGCAAAACAAAAAGGCGCGACACGATTACTTCATCGAACAACGTTTCGAGGCTGGCATGGTCCTGGCCGGCTGGGAAGTAAAGAGCTTGCGTGCCGGCAAGGCGCAACTGGTCGACAGTTATGTCTTGCTCAAGGACGGCGAAGCATGGCTGCTGGGCAGTCATATCACGCCGCTGACCACCGCCAGCACCCACGTCATCGCCGATCCTGTGCGCTCGCGCAAGCTGCTGCTCAACAAGCGCGAGCTGGAGAAGCTCTTCGCCTCCGTGCAGCAGAAGGGTTATGCCTGCGTCTGTACGTCGCTGTACTGGAGCAAGCACTTGATCAAGTGCGAGATCGCGCTGGGCAAGGGCAAGAAGGAATACGACAAGCGCGATACCGAACGCGAGCGCGATGCCGGTCGCGAGCTGCAGCGTGCGGTGCGCAACAAGGGCAAGGAAGACTAACGCCCTGGATCAAGGGTGGGAGCGAGCCTGGTCGCTCCCACAGATCCAGCAGGCATTTCAAATGCCCTTGCGCCGCTCGGCCCGCGCCACCCGTTGCACTTCCTGACGCACCTCCTCCAAGACTTCCTGCACGTACAAGATATGTCGGCTGGAGACTTCCCGCGCCAGCTCGGCGTGCCCGTCCATGATGGCTTGGTACAGCTCGCGATGCTGACTTATCAGCATGTCGCGCGTCTCGCTGCGTTGCTTGTACATGCCGCCGATGTTGGTCACCACATTGCGCTTGAGCAGGTCGAACAGTCCGCGAATCGTGTGGAGCAAGACAGCGTTGTGGCTGGCCTCGGCGATCGCCAGGTGAAAGCGGGCATCCGCGGCACCCTCCTCCGCCCGGCTCACCTCGTCGTGACGCGCGTAACAATCCTGCAATTCATCGAAGGCCGCCGTCAGCCGCTCGCGATCCACTTCCGTGGCCCGCATTGCTGCGTAATAGGCACAGGACGCTTCCAGGGTATGACGGAACTCCAATAAGTCGCGCTGTGCCTCGGGATTGCTTTCCAAGAGCTGCAGCAACGGATCACTGAAGGTCGAGCCCAGCGACTCCACCACGTAGTTGCCGCCGCCCTGGCGACTGATCAGCAAGCCTTTGGCCGTCAGCTTCTGGATCGCTTCGCGCAACGACGGACGTGACACGCCGAACTGCTCGGCCAGGGTCCGCTCGGCCGGCAATCGCTCGCCCGATTTCAACGTGCCCTCAAGGATCATGCCCTCAAGCCGCTCGACAATATCGTCAGACAAACGGCGCTGACGAATCTGATCAAACCCCATAACTCCATTCTCCACGATCCCGACGGCTCGCCGGGCTGTCTATTCTGGCCCATCCGGACCTTATCCACACCCACCAAAACCACCCATTCCGACCAGATCAGATGCCATCTGCACCGTTTATTCGACGAAAGTTTCAGGGCGGCAAATTGACACACGGCAACCAAGGCTTTTACCCTAGCCGACAGCGCTTGTAAATTGGTATTACCAATTATCCAAAACCGCTGACCAGTGCCTGACCAACAACAATTAGGGGCTCACCCACTATGCAAACCTGGCAACAGCTTTACAGTCCGCTCGGCAGCCTAGGCTTGTCCGCACTCGCGGCCGTCATTCCCATCGTTTTCTTCTTTCTTGCCCTGGCGGTGTTCCGCCTCAAGGGGCACGTGGCCGGCAGCATCACCTTGGCACTGGCGATCGCGGTTGCGATCTTCGCGTTCCAAATGCCTGCGGACATGGCGCTCGCAGCGGCGGGCTATGGCTTTGCGTATGGGCTGTGGCCTATCGCCTGGATCATCGTTGCCGCGGTATTCCTCTACAAACTGACCGTCAAGAGCGGCCAGTTCGAGGTGATTCGCAGCTCGGTGCTGTCGATTACCGACGACCAACGCCTGCAAGTGCTGCTGATCGGCTTCTGCTTCGGTGCCTTCCTGGAAGGTGCCGCCGGCTTCGGCGCGCCCGTCGCGATTACCGCCGCCTTGCTGGTGGGCCTGGGCTTCAACCCCCTCTATGCCGCCGGCCTGTGCCTGATCGCCAACACCGCCCCCGTGGCATTCGGCGCACTGGGAATCCCGATTATCGTGGCCGGCCAAGTCACCGGCATCGATGCGTTCAAGATCGGCGCCATGACCGGTCGACAGCTGCCACTGCTGTCACTGTTCGTGCCGTTCTGGCTGGTCTTTATGATGGATGGCCTGCGCGGCGTGCGAGAAACCTGGCCAGCCGCCCTGGTGGCGGGCTTGAGTTTTGCCATCACCCAATACTTCACGTCGAACTTCATTGGCCCGGAACTGCCGGACATCACCTCGGCCCTGGCCAGCCTGGTCTCCCTGACGCTGTTCCTGAAAGTCTGGCAGCCCAAGCGTACCGCCGGCGCCCAGATTGCCGGTGCAACCTCCAGCGCAGCCATCACCGCCAGCGCCGGCGGTTTCGGCCAGCCTCGCAGCACCGTGGCGTCGCCCTACAGCCTGGGAGAAATCATCAAGGCCTGGTCGCCGTTCCTGATCCTTACCGTACTGGTGACAATCTGGACGTTGAAGCCATTCAAGGCGATGTTCGCCGCGGGGGGCTCGATGTACGGCTGGGTGTTCAACTTCGCGATCCCGCACCTGGACCAACTGGTGATCAAGTCCGCGCCAATCGTGGTGAACCCGACCGCCATCCCGGCGGTGTTCAAGCTCGATCCGATTTCGGCCACCGGCACAGCGATTTTTTTCTCAGCGCTGATCTCGATGCTGGTGCTGAAGATCAACTTCAGAACTGGTCTTACCACTTTTAAAGAGACGCTTTTTGAATTGCGCTGGCCGATCCTGTCCATCGGCATGGTGCTGGCGTTCGCCTTCGTCACCAACTTCTCGGGCATGTCTTCCACCATGGCCCTGGTGTTGGCCGGAACTGGCGCAGCATTCCCATTCTTCTCGCCATTCCTCGGTTGGCTGGGCGTGTTCCTGACAGGCTCCGATACCTCATCCAACGCGCTGTTCGGTTCGCTGCAAGCGACCACCGCGCACCAGATCGGTGTCAACGACACCTTGCTGGTAGCGGCCAATACCAGCGGCGGCGTGACCGGCAAGATGATCTCGCCACAATCGATCGCCGTTGCTTGTGCGGCGACCGGGCTGGTGGGCAAAGAATCCGATCTGTTCCGTTTCACACTGAAACACAGCCTATTCTTTGCAACGATCGTTGGTCTGATCACGCTGGCCCAGGCCTACTGGTTCACCGGCATGCTGGTTCACTAAGTACTACACGAAATACTGAAAGAACCGACGCCGAACCGTGATCGGCGTCCGCTATTCACAACCGGGTCTGCAAGGCTGCTGAAAGATTTCCTCTCTATATTCAGCAGCCTCAGCAGACGGATAACCGGGACCACCCGGAGACACGCCTGATGAGCGAGCTTTTTTACAACGCCGTGCCGAACGCGACCCGTGTCGCTCCGCCATTACCCGAACCGCGACAATATCCCAGCGAGAAACCTAGCCGGGTCTATCTGTTCGGAACCTGCGTGGTCGACCTGTTCTACCCCGAAGCGGGTATGGATGCGATCCGCCTGCTCGAGCGCGAAGGGATCCAAGTGGAGTACCCACAAGGACAAACGTGCTGCGGGCAACCGGCGTATACCTCAGGCTACACCGAACAGGCGCGGACGGTAGCGCGGGCGCAGTTGGCATTGTTTGCCGGGGATTACCCGGTGGTCGTACCGTCGGGCTCCTGTGCCGGCATGCTGCGCGAGCATTATGCCGACCTGTTCAAGGACGAGCCGCAGACACTCAAACAGGTCCAGGCCCTGGCCGCCAGGACCTACGAGTTGGCCGAGTTCCTGCTGTTTGTCTGCAAGGTGCAATTGAACGACAGTGGCACGCCGGTGAAGGTCGCGCTGCATACGTCTTGCTCGGCACGACGGGAAATGAATACCCACCTGCATGGCCGTGCATTGTTGGCACAGCTAGGCAACGTGGAGCGGGTCGAACACAGCCATGAGAGTGAATGCTGTGGTTTTGGTGGGACGTTCAGCGTTCGCATGCCGGATATTTCCGGTGCGATGGTGGCCGACAAGACCCGAGCGTTGAAGGAATCCGGCGCGCACCAGGTCGTCAGCGCCGACTGCGGTTGCTTGATAAACATCAACGGCGCCTTGGAAAAACAGCGGGAAGCTTTGCGCGGCCAGCATCTGGCGAGTTTCCTCTGGCAGCGAACCGGAGGTGCCGCATGAGCGCACCGACGCTGATTCCGACCGTTGAAGTGCAGGAAGATTTTCGCGCCCGCGCCCACAAGGCACTGGACGACACGCAACTGCGAAATAACTTTCGCACTGCGATGGATTCACTGATGACAAAACGGGCAACGTCCTTCAGCGATGCCCACGAAAGAGAACATCTGCGAGTGCTCGGCAACGCTGTCCGTGCCCGCGCGTTATCCAAGCTGCCCGACCTGCTCGAGCAACTTGAAACCAACCTGACCCGCAACGGTGTGAAAGTGCACTGGGCGGAAACGGTGGACGAAGCCAACGGCATCGTCCTTTCGATCATCCGCGCTCACGAGGCGCGGCAAGTGATCAAGGGCAAATCGATGGTCAGTGAAGAGATGGAGATGAACCATTTCCTCGAGGCCCGGGACATTGAATGTCTCGAGTCCGACATGGGGGAATACATCGTCCAACTCGACCACGAGAAGCCTTCACACATCATTATGCCGGCGATCCACAAGAATGCCGGTCAGGTCGCGTCCTTGTTCCACGACAAACTTGGCGTGGAGTACACCAAGGACGTTGACCAACTCATCCAGATCGGTCGCAAGGTCTTGCGGCAGAAATTCTTCGAAGCCGACATAGGCGTTTCGGGCGTCAACTTCGCCGTCGCCGAAACCGGCACCTTGCTGCTGGTGGAAAACGAAGGCAACGGGCGTATGTCCACCACCGTGCCACCGGTGCACATTGCCGTCACCGGTATCGAAAAAGTCGTGGAGAATCTACGGGACGTCGTTCCGCTGCTCTCGCTGCTGACCCGTTCGGCCCTCGGCCAACCCATCACCACTTACGTCAATATGATCTCCGGGCCACGCAAGGCTGATGAATTGGACGGCCCCCAGGAAGTCCACCTGGTCCTGCTGGATAACGGCCGCAGCCAGGCATTTGCCGACAGCGAACTGCGTCAGACGCTGAACTGCATCCGCTGCGGCGCTTGTATGAATCATTGCCCGGTCTATACCCGAATTGGCGGCCATGCCTACGGTGAGGTTTACCCGGGGCCTATCGGAAAAATCATCACGCCGCATATGGTTGGCCTGGCGAAAGTGCCAGATCACCCGAGCGCCTCTTCGCTGTGCGGCGCCTGCGGTGAAGTGTGTCCGGTAAAAATCCCGATCCCCGCCCTGCTGCGGCGATTGCGAGAGGAAAACGTCAAGGCACCGGACAGCCCCAACCCGGTCATGCGCGGCCAGGGCAGCAAGTATTCGACCAAGGAGCGGTTCATCTGGAATACCTGGGCTCGACTCAACAGTTCGCCGCGGCTGTATCGGTTGTTTGCCTTCCTCGCCACGCGCCTGCGCGCCCTGGCGCCGCAAAATATCGGCCCATGGACGCAGAACCACAGCGCCCCGAAACCCGCCGCCCGTTCGCTGCATGACCTGGCCCGCGACCACCTGAACCCGCAGGGAGACCGCCGATGAGCGCCAAGGAAAATATCCTCGCCAAGCTGCGTAAAAGTCTCACAGGCACTACGCCGGTTGCCGACACCTATGACGTCGAACTGGTGACGCAAACCTATCGCTACGCGCCAGAGGACCGCATCTCGCAATTGCGCAAGCTGATGGAAGCGGTGCACACCGAAATCCACCTGACGTCCGACGAGGGCTGGCCGGCCCTGCTCGCGCAACTGCTGCGCGACCGTCAACTGCCAAGCTTGCTCATCGCACCGACCACCGTACACGGGGGAAGAATCACACAGTTCTGGGCGAATAATCCGGGCCTGCCAACTCTCAAGGCCTACGACCGACCGGTAGAAGAATGGAAAGCCGAGTTGTTCAACGACACCCCGGCCAGCCTGACCGGCACCCTCGGCGCCATCGCCGCGACAGGTAGCCTGATTCTCTGGCCAACCCGGGAAGAACCGCGCCTGATGAGCCTGGTCCCACCGGTGCATTTCGCCCTGCTCAAGGCCAGCGAGATCCGCGACAACTTCTATGAAGTGCAACAGGAATTCGCGTGGGCCCAGGGCATGCCCACCAATGCCCTGCTGGTGTCTGGCCCGTCGAAAACCGCCGACATCGAACAAGTCCTGGCCTACGGCGCCCACGGTCCGAAGGATCTGGTGGTTTTGATTCTGGAGGACCAATGACACTTCCGGCCCCTTTCCTGCTCGATGTACACCAACTGATCCCGCAAAAACGACGCTTCGACGATCCGTTGTCCACCCTGGCCTTCGGCACCGACGCCAGCTTCTACCGGTTGATCCCACAGCTGGTGGTGCGCGTGGAAACCGAAGATGAAGTTATCGCGCTGCTGCAACTGGCCCAGCGTGATCGAGTGCCGGTCACATTCCGCGCCGCCGGCACCAGTCTTTCCGGCCAGGCTATCAGCGACTCGGTACTGATTGTGCTGGGGGATAACTGGAACGGTCGCGAGATTCGTGGGCAAGGCACACAAATTCGTTTGCAACCCGGCGTGATCGGCGCACAGGCCAACGCCTGGCTCGCCCCCTTCGGGCGCAAGATCGGCCCGGATCCGGCCTCGATCAACGCCTGCAAGATAGGCGGTATCGTCGCCAACAACGCCAGCGGCATGTGCTGCGGTACGGCGCAGAACACCTATCACACCCTGGCTGGCATTCGCCTTGTCCTGGCTGACGGCACGCGCCTGGACACCGAAGACGCTGCCAGCGTGGCGGCATTTCGGGCAAGCCACGGTGAACTGCTGGAACGGCTGGCGACCCTCGGCCGCGAGACCCGCGACAACACCGAATTGGCCGCCCGAATCCGCCACAAATATCGTCTGAAAAATACTACCGGGTTGTCGCTCAACGCCTTGGTGGACTTCGACGAACCTGTGGATATCTTGAGCCATTTGCTGGTGGGCTCCGAAGGCACCCTCGGCTTCATTAGCGCGGTGACCTACAACACCGTCATCGATCATCCGAACAAGGCCTCGGCGCTGATCGTATTCCCAGACGTCGAAACCTGCTGCAACGCCGTCACCGTGCTGAAAAGCCAGCCGGTCTCCGCCGTCGAGCTGCTGGACCGCCGCAGCCTGCGCTCGGTACAGGACAAACCCGGCATGCCGGATTTCGTACAGCACTTGTCGAATAATGCCTGTGCCCTGCTGATTGAATCCCGCGCGGCTTCGTCATCGCTGCTGCAGGAACAGCTCGCGAGGATCATGACCTCGCTGGCGGTTTTCCCCGTGGAGAAACAGGTCGATTTCACCGAAGACCCACGGGAAAACGCGCGACTCTGGGCCATCCGCAAAGACACTTTTCCCGCCGTGGGCGCGGTTCGCAAGACCGGGACCACGGTCATCATCGAAGACGTGACCTTTCCGGTCGAACAACTGGCTATTGGCGTGAATCGCCTGATCGAGTTGTTCGACAAGCATCACTACGACGAAGCGATCCTTTTCGGACATGCGCTGGAAGGCAATCTTCACTTCGTCTTCACCCAAGGCTTCAACAGCACCGAAGAAGTCGCACGCTACCAGGCGTTCATGGATGACGTGGCGCAACTGGTGGCGGTGGAGTTTGGCGGTTCACTGAAAGCCGAACACGGCACTGGCCGCAACATGGCGCCGTTCGTCGAGCTGGAATGGGGCAGTGACGCCTATCAACTGATGTGGCAACTCAAACGCCTGCTCGACCCCAACGGCATTCTCAACCCGGATGTGGTGCTCAGTGAGGACCCGCAGATTCATCTCAAGCACCTCAAGCCCTTGCCGGCCGCCGATGAAATTGTGGATAAGTGCATCGAATGCGGTTTCTGCGAGCCGGTCTGCCCATCCAAGGACCTGACCTTGAGCCCGCGCCAGCGCATCGTGATCTGGCGGGACATCCAAGCGAAAAAGCGTGCTGGCATCGACACTTCGGAATTGGAAACGGCCTATCAATACCAAGGGATCGACACCTGCGCTGCCACCGGGCTGTGCGCCCAACGCTGCCCTGTAGGCATCAATACGGGCGAACTGGTGAAAAAGCTCCGCGGACGTAACGCGACACGTAAGAAAACCGCCGACTGGCTTGCGAGTAATTTCGCTACTGCATTGCAAGGGGCGCGCTTTACGCTGCACGTGGCCAATGGTGCCCGGATGCTCTTGGGGGCGCCGCGGCTGGCACGATTGTCAGAAGGGCTCACTCGGCTGTCCAAAGGACAGGTCCCGCAGTGGACCAACGCCATGCCACAGGCCGAAAGGGCCATTCGGTTAAGCCCGGCGGTACTGGATGAACGACCCCGGGTGGTTTATCTGGCCGCCTGTGTATCGCGGGTCATGGGTCCGGCGGCAGGGGACGCAGAACAGATGTCGCTGCATGACAAGACCCGAGGCCTGTTGGAGAAAGCCGGTTATCAGGTCGTGTTTCCAGACAACATAGACAGCCTTTGCTGCGGCCAGCCCTTCGCGTCCAAAGGGTACGCCGAGCAAGCCGAGCACAAGCGCCAGGAACTGATCGGCGCCTTGGTGCAGGCCAGTCGCGGCGGGCTCGACCCGATCTACTGCGATACCAGCCCTTGCACGCTGCGCCTGGTCCAGGATTTGGGCGAAGCGCGCCTGGATCTCTACGACCCGGTGCGTTTCATTCGCACGCACCTGATGGATCGCCTCGACTTCACACCCCAGGAGGCGCCCATTGCGGTGCACGTCACGTGCAGCACGCAACACCTCGGCGAAAGCCAGGCGTTGATTGATCTGGCGCGTAAATGCAGCAAGACCGTGGTCATCCCGGAAGGCATCCATTGCTGTGGTTTTGCCGGTGACAAGGGCTTCACCACGCCGGAGCTCAACGCCCACTCACTGCGAACCCTCAAGGACGCGGTTCAATACTGCACCGAGGGCGTTTCCACCAGCCGTACGTGTGAGATCGGCCTGACGCGTCACGGCGAAATCGACTACCACGGGTTGGTGTATCTGGTGGACCGCGTCACCCGTCCCAAACCCATCAGCGGGGGAGTCGCCATGGAGCTGTAAGATAAATCGAATTCCTGCGCTTCGCTGTAGTCAACTTGAATAGACCCGGCGCCGCTGGGTCCTCCCTTATGCTCGGCCCTGTCTGTGCCCCTACAGCCAGCACCGAGACCAGACGTTAAAGGAGATACACATGAAGCGCACCGCACTTGCTGGCTTGTTCATTTCCGCTGCGATGTTGGCCTCTCCGGTGTTTGCAGGAAGCCAGGATGACCTTTGCAAAATCAATTTACAAAAGATCAGCGACGCCAAAGTCAGCACCGAGCAAATGAGCGAAGGTCTGAAGACCGACATCGATGCCACGGTCGGACAAGCCAAGGCTGAACACGCCAAAGGCACCAAAGAAGGCACCGAAAATTGCATCTCCCTGACTAACCAGGCCATCCAGAAGCTGCAGAACAACGCGAAAGGCGATCAGTAGCATTGTCTGAGGCCAACCTTCGGGTTGGCCTCAGACACGGATTGGCGTACACTGCGCATGCCTGCCGCTCCTCAAGATTTATCGAGCGCCAGGTTCGGGGCCGTTTAGGATTCGACGCCGGTTGCGAAACTTTAGGTGCATGCCGAGTTGGTAACAGAACTCGTAAATCCACTGTTGCAACTTCCTATAGTTGCCAATGACGAAACCTACGGGGAATACGCTCTCGCTGCGTAAGCAGCCTTAGCCCTTCCCTTCTGGTACCTTCGGGTCCAGCAATCACCAGGGGATGTCCGTAAACCCAAAGTGATTGTCATATAGAACGGAATCGCCGTGCAGTACGTTGTGGACGAAGCGGCTAAAACTTACACAACTCGCCCAAAGCACCCTGCCCGTCGGGTCGCTGAGGGTTAACTCAATAGACACGGCTAAGCATGTAGTACCGACAGCGGAGTACTGGCGGACGGGGGTTCAAATCCCCCCGGCTCCACCATTTGATCATCTAAAGACGTCCACGGACGTCTTTTTTTGTGCCTTAAATCCAGTAAATACAAGGATTTAGCGGCTATTGAGGTCTTTGTAGATTCTTGGAGTTCCAGAAGTTTTAGTATTCCATACGGTATTCCAGCCCCTCCGGTGCTAACCTTTGGAATACCAAATCAGTGCCTGAGGGAAATCTCATGACTGCTCAAACCCTCCGCCTTTCCGATCGACAGCTCAAGGGAGTCAAACCCGCGTCCAAGGATTACGTCCTCACCGACGGGGACGGCTTGCAACTCCGTGTACGCAGCAACGGTTCTCTGCTGTGGAATTTCAACTACCGTGAACCGGTGACTAAAAACCGAATTAACATGGGCTTGGGTACCTACCCAGAGCTTTCATTGGCGAACGCCCGAAAGATGGCAGTGCAAGCACGGGAGCTGCTCGCTCTGGGCATCGATCCGAAAGTGCAGCGCGATACGCTAAATGAGGCCAAGCGCGCAGAAACGGAACACACTTTCGAGAACGTAGCCACTGCCTGGTTCGAGCTTAAGAAAGACTCGGTCACGCCGGCCTACGCCGAGGATATTTGGCGATCGCTCACGCTGCATGTGTTCCCCGAATTGAAGACGACTCCACTCGCGAAAATCACCGCGCCGATGGTGATCGAGCTGCTTCGTCCAATCGAAGCGAAAGGCAGCCTGGAGACGGTTAAGCGCCTTAGTCAGCGGCTTAACGAGATCATGACCTACGGCGTGAACTCCGGCCTGATCTTCGCCAACCCGCTGAGTGGCATCCGGGCGGTATTCAAGAAACCCAAGAAAGAAAACATGGCCGCGCTCCCGCCCGAAGAGCTACCCGAGCTCATGCTGGAACTCGCAAACGCCAGTATCAAACGCACGACACGCTGCCTTATCGAATGGCAGTTGCATACCATGACTCGCCCTGCTGAAGCGGCGACTACTCGCTGGGCAGACCTCGATTTCGAAAGGCGTGTCTGGACCATTCCTCCGGAGCGGATGAAAAAGCGACGCCCACACAGCATCCCGTTAAGCGATCAAGCCATGGCATTGCTGGAAATACTCAAATCCCATAGCGGTCATCGAGAGTATGTCTTCCCGGCAGACCGAAACCCACGTACTCACGCCAATAGCCAGACAGCCAACATGGCGTTGAAGCGCATGGGCTTTCAGGACCGCTTGGTCAGCCACGGCATGCGCTCAATGGCCAGCACAATCCTGAACGAGCATGGGTGGGATTCGGAACTAATCGAAGTCGCGTTGGCGCATGTCGATAAAGACGAGGTTCGAAGCGCCTACAACCGGGCGGATTATATTGAACGCCGGCGTCCGATGATGGCTTGGTGGAGTGAACATATCCAGAAGGCGGCTACCGGCAGCCTGTCGGTAGCCGCGATCAAACACAACAGAGACCTCAACGTCGTACCGATACGGGGAGTATCCTGAGGCCGGTAGCACCGGCGAAAAACCGTGTAACCGCGTAGTACAGCATGGCGCCAGACTTTACGACTATCCCCAAATTTCTCGTACGCCTGCGCTCCTTAGTCAAAGCCCCTGAGTATGGGAAGGCTCCGCATTCCCATACTCGGGGGCTCACGCTTAAAGGTCTATCAGGCAACCACGACTTTTGCCTTTCTACGGCGGATCAACCCCGCTGTTAACTCGTAGTAGTAGATGGTAGCTGGAGCTGAGCATCGCAAATAGTGCTCCAGAAACCATCTCACGTGTTTTTCCCTCCAGGACCAGGGAGTCGCGCAACCCCAGCGCTCACGAATCACCTCGTGCATCCTTTCTGCTTGCCTGATGTGCCGCTGCTGCGTGGCATGTGCACCTTTGAGCATGGGCTGTAGGAACAACGCTATGTCGAACTCGGTCGTCATCGCCGGCCTCCGATGTAGGCACTCACCACATCGATGCGGTTATGTCCCAATTCGTGGCTGATCTGCTTACGGGCTCGTTGATCGAGTGCTCGATCCTCTTGATGAACACGACCACCATTAGCGGGTGCAGGAAAGCCGACTAGTTGCTCATAGCGCTCACAGGCGTAAGCCGCCCGCAGCTCATGAAAACCTTTCAATCCATGCTCATGCAGGATGTCCCGTGCCGGTCGCACAACTGCCTGCATAAAGTCTTTGTAGCTTTCGTCGGGCGCCAACAAATTCCGGCTGCCATTGGGTGTGTTCGCGCTGGCCCAATCCAGGGCATCGCGAACTTGATCCGTTACCGTAATCCAGCGCGGTGCCGAGGCCCCTGATCGACCACCCTTAGTGCCGTCTTGGATATTGATCTTCCCCAGTCGCTGAGCCTCTCGTTGCAGCCGTGGCAGGTCCGCCAAGATCGCTTCGCGCAGGCGCATGCCGGTCTCTCGGGCAAGGAGCACAATGGCACTAACCCTGGACTGCTGTCGCTCTGACAGCGCTTGCGCAATCAGCCTGACCTTGGCACGGTCTTGGCCTTGCGGTGCCTCACTACGAACGCTTGAGCGCTGCAAGCCCAGCGCCTTGCTCGGACTGGGGATTTTGACGAACTGATCACCACGCAGCGCGGCCATCGTTCGGTTCACGCTGGACAGTCGGTTCTGCGCGGTGGCAATGCCGACGTTGCCCTGATCAACCTGCTCCCGCACGTGGACGGCGTACCGCATGAGTATCTCGCGGTCTATCTGGCGCGCGTCGTTGACTCTCGGTCCTTCATCGGATCGACACCAATGCACGAACGCCTGCCACCGATCGCTATGGGCTTTGACGGTAGCAAAATGGCCATCGCCAAATAGATCTTTCAAGGCTTGCGGTCCGGCATAGCTGAGCTGGCGACCGAAGCCGAAATTGCGCCCAGATCGCTTACCAACTCGAGCCATTTTTCTGTTCCTGATCGATTGCAGCGAGATCATGCAAAAGGGCTCGCCAGTGCGCGCTCACGATGGGGATCTGCGCCCAATCAGTCGGGCGAAAACACAGCGTGTTGCCGGTGACGTAAAGATGCGCACCCTCCTCTTTCAACCATTGAATAATGGCTGTGGTAGAGGCGATAGCTTTATGGGTGGTGGCGACACTGGCGACAGCGGCGACAACCCTTGTCCTGCCTGGTTTTGAGCATGGCGACAAAGTGGCGACAGTAGCGGCGACAAATCGCGCTTTGGGCTCCTTTTGACGCTGAGCTAGATGGTTGCGCAGCGCTTCATCAAGATTAAACATGGCGCACCTCGAAGGTGTGGCCATCGGTGATCAACCACTGATGATCAATCAACTCGACCAACAGCTTGGCGGCATGACGACTGCTCTTGCGGGCAAAGCGGGGACCGTTGCGATTCAATTCACGAATACTGAAACGCTTCCAATCTTTGACCTGCAGCCATCGCAGCAGCCGGTCTGCCTCCTCTTTTACTCGACACACTGGCTCCTGCTCAGTCAGGCGCTGGATCTCGGTGAGGTAGTAGCCGACTAAAGCGGAGGCCCGTTGGATATGGTCGACCTCCACGACGCTGCTCTCCTCCACAACTGCAAGATTGCCGGCGACGCGCAGCAGGTTATCGGCAGCCTTTGATCCGCTGGGCCGTACGCTGGCCAGCTCGCCAAACTCCCCCAGCTGAGCTTCGATAGCATCATGCAAATCAATCCAGCGACGGCGGGCTAAGGGACTTAGTGTCAGCGGTGATAGCCGCAAGGCCCCGTCAGCGAAAAGTGACCAAGGCTGATGAAACAGGGCCGAAAGACGGTGGTGATATCGCTTTAGGGCGGGGTCTTTGGACAAGTCGACAGACTGGTAACTGCGTTGTCCGGCCAGGCTGGTGGGCCAGGTGATGAGGCAGCGACCGAGAATGCCTTGCCCCTGCAGCAATGGGTCACTGAGTAACTGCATGGCTAGATACGGTTGCAGCATCAGGTGCAGGCTTAAGCGTCGATCGTAAGCTCGCAAGCTTTCACCCGCCATAGACCGCGCGCGATCTATCGGACTTCCGTCCCAGAGTGACGACAAGGTCGTAACCGCTTTCAAACGGTTGTCCCGACTCATGGTGCTGCTGCCGAGGAATTGTCCCCCTTCATCGCAGAACAACCCCATGCTCGGCAGGTCATGGCAAAGCCCTTTGATCAGCGCTTCAATAGTTGGGTCCGTGGTAATCAGCCTCGGTGCAGAGGGCTCCGCTTCGAGCGGTACACCGTTCGCGAAGTCGGGATCGGCAGGGTTGATACGCTGCATCTGGCGCTGTGCGGCGCGGTACCGGGCAAGCTGTTCGCGGTAGCGCTGCCACTGCTCACGCTCCCATTGGCGTGCTGGCAGCAATGCAGATCGGTCTGTCGCCGTTTTACGATCCCCCGAAGCTGCCACCGTGATCAGGTACAGCGAGAGGGGATAATTTCTCCCGTCGAGCTGTAAGCCGGCATGACCTTGGGTAGCCAGCGCCGAGGCAGCCAACACCGATTGTGCAGCCAATGCCTGGGGTACGCCGATGACCTCGGCCATGCGCTCCACCGCAGGTCCAAGAATCCCACCCAGCGCCTGCACCGGATAAGGCTGGGCCACGGGATTCGACTCAATCAACGGTCGAGGTGGTCGTGGTAGTTCAAGCTTCGGATCTAACTGCTGCATGGGCCCTCTCCTCGTTCATTGCTAGTTGTCCTCACGTCGTCCCGCCAAGGCTGCTGAGTGTTATCAGGGATCAAGGCCCCTGCGGCCTGTGAGGTGTTCACTGACGCGGAACGAACGGCTCCTTACGACCGGGAGCAAGGGCATGAACCCTTGAATCTGGCCTCCTTAGACGCATCCGAACATGCGGGCGGGTGGAGGCTGTGCCGACTGACGAGTTCGGCACCTGGAGATCCTGAGTAGGAGAAGGCAACGACATGGACACCTGGGGCATGCCTGACTGTCAGTCAGGTGCAGCCTTTCCATTGGCTGCGGCACCGGTGCCAGTGTCATTGCGGATGGCGACGAATCGGATTTGTCGGGTCGATTGTCACGAGGAGAGTTGCGGCAATGCCTTGTACTACGTGGCTTGCAGCACTGGTACGAGCGCCCGTCTCTTTCCAGGAGAAAGAGACGGGCGCGGTCTGGCGCAGCGATGTGTGCCGAAGGGTGAGGCAGCTGCAGTGCAGCTAGATAGGTCCATCGTCTGCCGCAGTGGACAGATTGGTAGAGAAGGCATCCGTCACTCTTGGGGAGTGACCGTGCGAGCCGCCGGACGCTAATCGCACTTAGGGAAGAACCACCACGCAAGTGGCGTAGCCTTAAAGGCTCTGGCTACCTGGGCAGGTGCTGTCAACGACAGCGATCCGTGCGCCAATTTTTATACCCACTCGAAAAGACGGTCAAGCGTCACGGGCAAAGCGCTCAGAAAGTGGCGACTGTCGCCACTTCTGTCGCCACGTTCCAGGTCACGTTCTACGCGGGCTGTCGCCGCTGTCGCCGCTGTCGCCACACTTACATCCATGCCCCCGAAAGATCCGCACACACACTGAATGGCGCTGCGCTCGATAGAAATCGCGGGGGAGTTACTGACGGGTAAAAATAATCGTGGCGTTAATTAAATGTGAAAATAGGAGGGTGGAACGCGGCGGCTTCGAGAAAAAGCGAATGAACCCTCCGATCGGCACGATCAAAGATCGCTTGATCGGAGGGTTTGGCGGGAAAAGCAAAGTCTCAAATTTCAATCGAAGACTCAGGCATCAAAGCGGGTTGATTGGGAAGTGGGGGCTTCGCGCCGCATGATCAGCGTCTGCTGCAACCGCAGCAGAAAGCCTACTTCAAATGCTTCCTGATAGTCCCCTGGACGATGACGCTTTCGGTTCTGAGACAGCGCCCACCATAACGG
The DNA here is from genome assembly GCF_000802155.2 of Pseudomonas frederiksbergensis. Lineage (GTDB taxonomy): Bacteria > Pseudomonadota > Gammaproteobacteria > Pseudomonadales > Pseudomonadaceae > Aquipseudomonas > Aquipseudomonas frederiksbergensis_A. The sequence goes on along the minus strand of NZ_JQGJ02000009.1, from coordinate 78,511 downwards.
TAATGATGAACCCTCAAGCCAAGTCTCTGCGCAACGAACACCCTCCTTTATTACCGGAGCGAACTTATTACCCCACGGTGTTTGGATCGCGGGAGCCCCTTCAGCGGACGGGACAGAGACATGCTCATGGATCTGCTGATGAACGCTTTGAGCCGGAATGCCAGTTAAATTCCGGAATGCCTTGTCGTACAACACGGCGGCGTCATCCAACAGCTCTACTGCCAGTTCAACGTCTTGCGGAAAATGAAGCAGAATACTCTGGGCTCCGTTAAGCCGGAGAGTGGCAGCCTGCCGCAATTTAACCGCTGCATCTTCAGCGGTAAGCGATGAAGTATCGATGCTGCTGGGTTTGGGGAGGCCGATGAGAAGCGAGAATTCAAACATCGCGGAATCCAAACCCGCCCACCCGGTATCAAATATGATAGTCCAGGCTAGGCGATGGTAATCATGCGACGCACCGCTACAAACTATCGGTTTCAGGGCTGTCAAATTTTACCGTCAAGGTCAGAAGGTACTCTTCGATCGAATGAGCACTGTCCAGGTAATTTGCCGTTAGCCCTAGCCCCTTGGCTGGCAGGTTAAGCTTGGCCACTACGCCCAGGGAACGCTTCGATTCACTCGACAGGCTGATCACCACCTTCTGTTCAAGGATCTGGTTGTCTTCATCAGCGCACTGCTCGACCAGGCTACGCATTACCACATCGCCCCACAGCTGTTTGCCACGCAGGTATTTTTCAGCTGCCTCGGTGTTGGGTTTGCCTCCGCGAAACGAGGCATTGATGGAAAACTTTCTGGCCAGTGAATTGCCCACTTTGTTTTCGACTTTGACATCGAGCTTGGCAACAGGAGCTTTGCCGTGCAACTCGTACACTTGGGACGAGGAGTCCTTGCTGACTTCGACCTGCTCAACGGTTACGTCCCGAGCTCCCAGGTATTGGCAGAGCCGCGAAAAATGCCGAAGCTTCTCAATCGCGAACTGATCCGTGGCCTGGCTCAGGTCCACATAGGCGTTACGGTCATACGGGCTCTGTAAGAGCACCGCGCCCGGTCGAAGCAGGTCAGCATCGATAATATTCTGCAGCGCCTGGCTATCTGGCTCATCGACCGTAAGCGGGTACTGCAGGATGTGGGACTGGGGATCAAATAGAAACCCCTTGGCTTCGGGCTCGAGATCATAGAGACACTCATTGATCGTGTTCTCATCCAACACGAGCATCACTCTGCGTGCGCCATGGTCCAGCGGAATCTTGCCTGTTGCCACATTGCTCCCCTTTCGCGCGATGCGCGTACCCTGTTCGTTCATTTGCCGAAAGTTTTCAGCGCCGCCAGTGCGCGTCTGAGCCACGCTGCCCACTCGCGCTGTAAAAGTGTTATCGCCAGGGCTATGAAGCTCTGGCTCGGCTGCTTTTTTTCGAATTGCTCAAGCGCCTCCCGTGCAGCCAAGCGTTTAGGCTCTGAAAAGCTGCGCCCGATGGAGGTAGCGAATTGCTCGAGCGACGCCCACACCGCATCGACACCAGTCGCTCCTGGCCCCTGCCCGGTATTGTGCTCGATCCAGCAAACCACTGGCGCCAGCCGGCCCGCGCGGTCCCGCTCCTCCGCGACAACTTGCAAAACGGCTGCGTTGCCTTTGACGAACAGCTTCACGCCATCTTGTGCAAACAGAACAGTACCTCGCACGCTGATGCTGGTCAGTGCGGAATACGTTTGCTCTCGGGCCGGGCTGCTAAGTTCCGCTCCACACTCCGCCAGACGCAAATAGTCCGAGGACCTGTTGTCCAGTGCTTGAGCTTGGAAAACCTTGGCATGCATCATGCTGTTACCGTATTGATCAACGTCGCGACCAATCTCGCCGCCTGATCTCGACTCACCAGACTGCCGAGAATGATCGGCGGCCGTTGACTTAGTTTCGACAGGCCTGCATCAAGGTGGAGTTTGACGAAACGATCACGGAAATGCCCCTGACCGGACACGGGTGTGGCGACGTACGTAGGGTCGAGGTCCATATGCGTGACGATCACGACCAGCTTGGGCGATGGCGCCGGAGCCTTCTTCCAGCTTTCAATCTTTTCGAGATCGCGCTTGATACGTTGTTGATTGACCTCTTGAGCATTGACCAGATAAAGGACGATGTCCGCTTCATTGTGCAGTGTTTTCCAGTCCTCGATTGCATCAGGCGCACCGGGAACGTCGCGGGTTTCCTTGAGGTCCAGCTTCAGGTCACCCATTGCAAACCGTGTTCCTTGGACTTTCTCGGTCAGCGTGGTTTGCATGTACTCGTCGGAGACCTCACCACTGGCAAGGAACTTCAATAGAGCTGTCTTGCCGACATTGCGCTCTCCCAATATCGCCACGCGCTTACCTTTGAGGCTGATGATCATGCTGTCCCAGCCATCTTTGATTTCTTCACGTTTCCAGTAAGCGACGCCAGCCGCGACCACAGCTGCGGCTCCGGCAACGATTAGTCTCTCCCAACCCATACGAGCAGTCCCTGTCCTTCGTTTCTCGAATGGCCAGCATTGTGGCCCATTTGCTTATAACCGTGCGTCAGCATGGAGAGGCTATCGGCTACCCAGTGCCGCACTTAAGTTAGCGGCGTTTTTTTTTGCTGTGGGAGAGCCGGCTAGCCACTATGCGTCGACCTGAACTGCATAGCCCATGAAGTCAAACGACGCGTATGACCAATTGCAAAATCTTTCACACAAAGTCAGCATACTGGCCTTCAAGGGCAGAACGCCACTATGGAAATTGCTTCGGTCAAAAGGAACTTGGAAATGCCCCTGCCTCCGCGCCCGACAAAAGAGGTCGTCCGCCGTAAATTATCGGGCAGCGACGATTCCCCGAGCTTCCAAAAAATCGTACCGCCCCTCCCCCGCCACCTCTCATCTGGAGGACTCGGACGAGCCCTCTTAGAGACGCCGCCCCCCTCATGGAGCAGAGCATGAAATTCAGGAAACTCGGTCTTACCTTATCTGGCGGCGGCGGCAAGGGGGCCTATCAGATCGGCGTCTGGCAGGCTATGCGCGACCTGGGCCTGGACAGCCAACTGAGCGCCATCTCTGGCACCTCGGTAGGTGGGCTCAACGGCGCGATGTTTGCTCAAGACAAACTCGATCAGGCCAAGTCCATGTGGCTGAATATCGAAAGCCGCAACATGCTTTCCGTACAGGACGTGCCAGGGCTGGCGTCACGACTGGCGCTGCTGACAACAAGCGGCGTGATCTCGCCGATGCTCAGCCACCTGATCAGTACCAAAGGCTTTTTCAAGCAAAATGGCCTCAAGAGCATGATCGCCGAAGGCCTGGATGCAGGCAGGCTGGCTTCTTCGGCGCTGCCGCTGAGCGTGGCGCTGCACAACACTGCCGCCAACCGGGTCGACTACCTCTCGGTACGCGACACCCACACTGCAGCGGACATGCTGCTCGGTACCGCGGCCCTGCCCCTGATCTTCGATGAGGTCGCCATTGACGACGGCATTTATACCGATGGCGGCTTTTACTGGGGCTTGCCGCATAAACAGATTGATAACACCCCGATCCGGCCACTGATCGAGGCCGGCTGCGACACCATCGTGGTGGTGTATCTGTCGCCCGACGACCTGAGCATCGACCCGCGCCACTATCCAGGTGTGCGAATTTTGCCGATCGTTCCTGCCAATAGTCTGGGCGGCGTCAGTGCCACACTCGACTTTTCCAACGAAGGCGCCGCAAGGCGCATGGAACAGGGTTACGCCGACGGCCTGCAGATCTTTCGTCACCTGCAGTTGTTCCTCGACAACGAGGCACAGTATGAAGCCCTGTGGGAGCGCGCTCGCCTGGCAGCCGAAGAGGAGCGCAAGATCAGCGCCAAGCTGTACGAGGTGGACCGTCAACACAGCCGCGCCATCGGCGATATCCATGACTTCGACCGGCACATTCGCAACGACGATTTCAGCAAGAAACTCGAATTGGCCCAAGACGATATTCCCCTCGCGCTCGAGCACCTGGCTCTGGACAACACTGCGCTGCTGGCTGACATCGAGCGTCAGCAACTCGAAACGGCCGTCGACAGTTTTCTGGCTCAGAACAGCAACAACCGCCGGGCGGTCGAAACCTCGGTGCTGGACGCCCTCGCCACCCTTTCCCCCGTCAGCGGGCGGGCCACACACCTGCGTGAACAGGGAGTGCTGTCGCGTTTCATGAGCGCCATCACCGGCAAGAATCAGCACATTGCCGCCGAGAACGACCGGGATCTGGCCCAGGCGCAATTCGCCGCCCTGCGCCTGATTGCTGCGGTTCAGGAAAAAGGTGCAATCACCCTCGAGTTCGCCTGCACGTTGCAGAACCGCCTGAACGGCGCCTTCGCCGAGATCCAGCGACTGGGAGATCGTCATAATCAGGATCTGCGGCGCGTCTACCGCTCGCTCGCTGGCGTCTACTGCAAGCTACGCGACCGCCTGAGTGCGCACGAGAGCCGCCTCGATACCCTGGAACGCACCAGCCGCCTGCACGACTGGCTACTGCATCCCAACAGGCGTCATCTTGACGGCAAGGCGCTCAGCGAACTGCCTGCGGCCTTGCGTCTCAGCTGTCTGGCCAACGACTTCTTTCGCCTCACCGACGGCCAGTGGACAGTCCACGAGCTGAACAGCCTCAAAGAGATGTGCCTACTCGTTGGGCTGGATCATGCTCACCCCGTGCACATCGGCGAGTTCTGCACCCAGTTGAGCGAGCAACCGGCCTGTCTGCAGGCACTTACCCTGCAACTGGCCGCGCTGCCTCAGGCTGACCTTTTCAACCCGACCGCCCTCTGGTTGCTTGATTTGCGCGGCGGTACTGCGCCAACGGACCTCGACAGCGTATCGGCTCGCTGGGGGTATGGCGCGGCAACGGCGCTACCCGCCTGGGACTTTCTCGCCGAACTGCTCTACCACCTCCAGTGTGCCGGATTTTCGGTGGTACGCAGCAGCGACCTGAGTCGGTACAAGGAGCGCTGGCTGGGGCAACTGCAAGTGCTTGACGACCTGCTGGGTGAAAACATTCTGCCCAAGAGCTTCGCCGGGGAGATCAACGCCCTACGCCAGCAGATCACCGGCTTCCACCTCAAGGTGCCGCTGATCGGCAAGTTCAGTGTTGGCAAGTCAACCCTGCTCAACTGCTGGCTGGGCGAGCAGATCCAGAAAGACGACCTGGGTGCCTGTACCAGTCTGGCCACTGAATTTCACTATGCTGAACCGGGCACGGAAAAGCTGGTCATCCACTGGCTGGAGGACGCCGCGACCGGCCACGTAAGACGCGAAGAAAAACCGCTCACAGCCTACGCCGTACTGATCGACAACCCTGACACCAGCGCCTGGCCACCGCTGTTCGTCGAACTGCACCTGTGCCGCACTGCCCTCGCCCGCCACCCTGATCTGGTGCTGGTCGACACGCCGGGCCTGGGCTCCAATAACGGCCAACATGAACGTGCCCTGGAGCAATACATCGGTGAGGCGGTTTCGTGCATCCTCTGCGTCACCCGTATCAGCCAGGTCGGTATCGACGAGCTGGCTTTCATTGATCGCCAGCGCTCCCTGGGTCAGACGTTTTCCCTGCTGGTCTGCCAGGAGGCACTGAACAGTCGTCAGCAGCGCGAATCCTTGCGCCGCTCCCTTGCCGAACAGGCCGGCCTCGACCCAAGCCAGCCGACCCGGGGTTGCTCTGCGCGTGAGGGTGATCTGAGTGGTTTCGAGGATTTGCTTGCTGGCCTCGAAACACGCAAGGCGGATTTGTTCCAAGAGCGCTTCGCTGCGCAGGTCAAAGCGCTGTTGGTTCAGGCCGAACGCCTGATTCGTCAGCAACTGGCGATGGACACCAGTGCAGGGCAATTGCTGGAGCAGCAGAAGAACCTCGACAAGGGCATGGCCCGTCTCAAAGAAAATTACACCAATGAGCAAGACAACCTGCTACGCGACTGCCGCGGACCCATCAGCCACCAGGTGTTGGCCACCGTCAACAGCTACCTGCGCAGCCGTCGCCAGGCCTACAAACAGATGCTGCTGGCTGGCCAGGGCATTGGCCCGCTGCTCACCGCCGATGCGCGTAACGCTAGCCAGTTGGCCATTGAGCAGAACTTGACCACACGTCTCAAGGACGCCTGTCAACGCCTCGGCAGTCATATCGAGTTCAACGCCGTTGAGGGGCCTCAAATCTCCGGCGACGGCCCGGCCGGAATAGAGGCCGAGTACGGTTTGGGTGCCTCCGCAGCCGGTGCAGCTGCCGGGGCGGCCATAGGCACCATAGTGCCGGGAATTGGCACCCTGATCGGCGGCTTGGTCGGCGGTGCGGTCGGCCTGTTTGCTTCGCGCAGCAACAAGGAGAGTGAAGCCGAAGGCAAAGCCAATGACGCGATTGAATCAGTCATCAGCCAGTTGCAAGGCGTGATTCCCGATGCACTCGACAAGCATGCCCGTAAATTTATCTCCGATATGTGCGACAGGCTGGCCGCACAGTTGGCCACGCAACGGGAAAATCTCGAACGTATCGAACAACAACTGATGGCCGACCGTGAACGCAAGCAACAAATCCAGCACAAGGCCGAACAGGCGCTGAACAGCGTCGCCCGATTGCTCGACCACAGCAGCCAGCAACAACCGCGCCCAGTGGAGGCCTGCACCGATGTCGCTTGATTTCAACCTCTCCCTTGAAGACCTGGAAGCTGCGCAATCGGCCACCACCAACCCTTACCTGAGTGACCCCGGCAAAGGCTTGCAACTGATTGCCAGCCTGGTCGGCCAGCCACGCCCGGGCGTGGGCCAGGTGCAACGACAACAACTGCCCGCCACGCTGCATCGACTGATCCATGAGCGTTTCATCGACCTCACATCCAAAGGCAGCTATCCCGGCGAAGCCAAGGCGTTGCGGGAACTGCAGGCGCTGAAGTCGTCACTGGACAACCTTGCTCTGTTTCCCGACCTGGCCAACAAGACCGTGGTCGGTGTCGGTGGTGGCTTCAGTGCCGGCAAGTCGCGCCTGCTCAACACCCTGCTGGGCGTTGATCTGCTACCGGAGTCGCTGGAGCCGACCACGGCGATTCCCAGTTTCATCACCCGTGGCGAAGACGGTATCGTCGCGCTGAACACCTTCAACCAGCAGATTCGGCTGGACCGCGACGGTCTCCAGGCCATCACTCACGCCTTCACCATTCACTACCGCGACAACCTTGATGAGTCATTCGGTCTCGCCCATGTGCTCAAACTGCTAATGCTCCACTGCGCGAGCTTCGCCTGGAGCAACCTGGCCTTTCTTGATACGCCCGGTTACAGCAAGGCAGACGCCCTTGGCAGCCATGACAGCGACGAGAGCGTTGCCCTCAGACAACTGGCCGAAGCCGACCACGTGATGTGGCTGCTCAGTGCCAGGAACGGTTCGATTCGTCAGGACGATCTGGCTTTTTTACGCAGTCTCGATCATCCCAAACCGATTTTCTTCGTTGTCACTCAGGCTGATCTGGTCAGCCGCTCGTCTATCGACTCTATTCTGCAAGCCACAGCAGAGGCGATCGAGGCATCTGGCATTCCCTGCGCAGGACTGATGGCCTGGGCGGCTCCGTTGGAAGCCGAACAGGGGACGTTGACCGCTGGTGATGATATTCGCGTGTGGCTCCAAACACTGGACGAAGCGCCCAAGTTCACCCATCACAGGCGCACATGCGAACGTGTGCTGGACGGTTACATCCATCACAACCGGGAAAATCTGTCCAACAGCCGCAGAAAATTATCGCTGTTCAACACCCTGATGCCCCTTCGGGAAAAACTGCCTCAGAGTGAACAGGCAACGCTCCAGGAACTGCTCCAGGAGCAACGTGCCCAGCAGAATATCTTTGCTGAACTGGTTGACGAGTTCACCGCTTTAAAACACGAAATGCAGGAAATCATCGCGCAGATCATCGGTGACTTGGCCATTGATGCGTTTTCCATTGAAGAGCTATGCGCAGAGGGGTTGGCACTGCATGAGGAAGGTGATTACGACTCAGCGATCGCCTTCTTCCAGCAAGCTGCGGACCAGGGAAGCTCCGCGGCTCAGTTTCACCTGGGCATCTACCACGAGCTAGGCCAGGGCGTGTGTGTAAACGAACGCCTCGCAGCAGAGTGGTATCGCAAGGCCAAAAATCAGGGCCATATGGAGGCTCAGTTCTACCTGGGCGTCTGCTACGAGAACGGTGTAGGCCTGCAAGAAAATCTGCAAAGCGCTGTCGCTTGCTACCTTCAGGCTGCGGATCAAGGACACGTTGAGGCTCAATTCAACCTGGGTGTCTGCCTTGCCAATGGTGAAGGAACTGCGAAAGACAACCAGCAGGCGCAGCACTGGTTTGAAAAAGCGGCCAAACAAGGTCACCTGCAAGCCCGCTTTCACGCTGTCAGTCTCGCAGCCCAACAAGGAAGCCCCGCCGGGCATTACGCACTCGGGGTGCTCTACGAGAAAGGCCTGGGTGTTTCCCAGGACCTGGAAAAAGCCATTACGGCTTACCGTAAAGCGGCCGAGGACGGAAATGCCGATGCCCAATGTGAACTTGGCCGGCGCTATTTGAATGGGCTGGGACTGAGGAAAAACTCCGCTCACGCTATCAGTTGGCTGGAAAAGGCGGCTGCGCAAAACCATGCCAAGGCCACTTCATTGCTGAATCAACAGCGATTGAGTCGCCCCCCTCGGTCTGCAGGCTTTTTTTCTCAGACTCATATGTTAAGGAATAAAATCCAATGACATCCCCAGCGTTCTCCCTGGATTCGCTAACCCCGCATGCCGCCGCTATTGACGCAGAACAACTGAGCGGTTTGAAAGCCTTGCTCGACGGGCTGGAAGTTAACCTCAACGCTGTACGCAAAAAAGATCGCGACCTGCGCATCGCGGTTGTCGGTCAAATGAAGGCCGGCAAGTCCTCGTTCCTCAATGCTGCCTTCTTCGGCCGCGACTTGCTGCCCAAGGCCGACACGCCAATGACCGCTGCATTGACCAAGATTGTCTACGCCCCCAAGGCCAAGGCTGAAGTGGTGTTCTACAGCGCCGACGACTGGGAAGTCATCGAACAACGTGCCAACGAGTACCCCAAAGCGTATGCCGAAGCAGAGCGCAGGCTGAATGAGCCGCAGAAGTCCGACAGCCCTTTCGCCAAAGCTACCGCGACACCTCGCATGCATACTGCGCAGGAGATCGATCGCCACGTTCCCGAAGCCATCCGCTCCTCAAGGGAGCTGGTGGAAATGGCACGCAGGAGGGGCCTCGACGTCCGCGACTACCTGGGTAAAACCGAGGTACTGGACGTCGCCGGCGGCGCAGAGAGTCTCGCCCATGCACTGCACGAATATGTTGGCAGCGGCGGACGCTTCACGGCCATCACCAAGATGTCCGTGCTGCATGTCGACGACAAACGACTGCAGGGCCTGGAAATAATTGACACCCCCGGTTTCAACGACCCAGTGGTATCCCGTGGCCAAATCACCCGAAGCTTCCTTGGCCAGTGCGACGTGATCTTCCTGCTCTCCGCAGTCAGCCAGTTCCTCACCTCCTCCGACATGGCGGTGCTGCGCGAGCAGCTACCCGAAGCGGGTATCGACGAAAAGGCGGTGTTTCTGGTCGGATCGCAGCGCGATCTCGCTCTGCGCCAGGATCGTGGTATCGCCATCACAGCCAGCAAGCTCGCCGAACGGGCACCTGCCGAGAAACGTTCTGCGGTACGAACCGGTGCGATGCTGCAGTTGTTGGACAAAAAAATGTCTGATCAGGCCAGCCTGACACTGGAAGCGCAGATCAACCAGCCAGACCAGGATAACAAGACCCGGCGCATCCTCGGCGCTGTCAAAAAATCCGCACCACGCTTCATTTCCAGCTGGGCATGGCTGGTCGCCGAGCACTTCGATGCGCTGTCCGAAGAGGACCGGGAACAACTCGATCAGCTGTGCACCACCACGGGTTTTGCCTTTGAACCGATCAGCCTGCGGCAACTCTCCAACATTCCCGCACTACGCGACGAGATCCTCGCCCAGCGCGAACGCAAACAGCAGCTGATTGCCAGCAAGGAACAGCAGCTGATCGAAGGCGTGCACAACGGAGCGCGCGAACGCCTGCAACAGATTGAGCTTAGCCTGCAGGCGCGCAGCGAACGGGTTCGCAATGGCGACATCGGGAAGTTGGAGAGAGCCGAGCAGGATATGCTCAGGCGCATGCAAAGCGGCAAGGCGCGCCTGGAAGGAGTGTTTGACGAGCAGGTGGTCAAAGCCAGCCAGCAGTTCGCGCTGCTCAAGACAGATATTCGCGAGCAGGCACAGAAGCATTCGAGAGTGGATGTGGTCAAGGAAACCAGGACCGAGTCTTACTCCGTTTCGACGTCCAACTGGTACAACCCTTTCTCCTGGGGCAATCGAGAAACACGTTACCGCGACGTGGTCACCGCCTACGCCAGCGCCCAGGATGCCATCGAAAAGGTTCAGGTTTTCGCCTTAGAGACCACCAGGGCTCTGCAGACGGCAATCATCGGCTGCGTCGACCTCAATCAACTGCGCAGCAAAGTGAGTGTCGCTGCGATGTCGCTGTTCGACACCGGCAGTGCCGAGTTCGATGCCGAACTGATGCTGGCAGAGGTCAACAAGAGCCTGCGCCGCATCACCATTCCAAATGTCGGCTTCGGCAACAAGGACTACAGCATCAGCATCCTTAAATCGTTTGGCAGTGACCGCGTTTCAGAGAGCCAGATCAACGGCCTCAAGGACGCTCAACGTGAAGCCGTAGCCGCGATCATTCGCGATCTGGAAGGCGAAGTGAAGGGCAAGGTAGAGGCAATCGAAAACAGCCTGGGCAACACCGGCCAGACCTTTGTCGAAAGCATGAGCCGCGACATTCAGCAGAGCCTGACCAGCTTGCGCAATGACATAGCCAACAAGGAGCAGACCATCCAGCAGATCGCTGCCGCTCGCCAGGCGGTAGTAAAAGCACTGGCAGAGCTGTGACCGTAGAGTGCCAAGCGTCTGATACCGATATGAAATAGCGGCCAACACGAGTCAGTGGTTAGCAAACAGAAGAACTATTAATGTCCCTCGATTTCAGCTTCTCCCTCGAAGAACTGCAGGCCGCCGAAGCCGAAACTGCCAACCGTTATCTGGCAGATTCGGCGCTGGGCCTGCAGTTGATCACCCGACTGATCGCCCAGCCTCAAGGCGCGATCCGCAGCGAACATCGCCAGCAGTTGCACCGTTTGCACCAACTGATCCACCAGAGTTTCGTCAATCTTGCGGCACGCGACGACTACCCGGCCGAGGCACAAGCCTATCGCGAGCTGGTGGTACTGGAGCAGTCGCTGGAGGATCTGGTCGCTTTCCCCGACCTTGCCAACAAGACCGTGATCGGTGTCGGCGGCGGCTTCAGTGCGGGTAAATCACGCTTTCTCAACAGCCTGCTCTGCGTCAATGTGCTGCCCGAATCGCTTGAGCCCACCACCGCGATTCCCAGCTACATCGTGCAGGGTGAGCGTGAAGAAATCATCGCGCTGAACAGTTTCACCCAGGAGGTCGCGCTGGATCGCAGTGCTCTGCAGGCGATCACCCATGCCTTCCAGAAGCACTACCAGGAAACGCTCGGCGTGGAGGTCGGTTTCGCTCATGTCCTGCGCCTGCTGATGATCCATTTGCCAGGCCTATGGCAGCGCCTCGCCTTCCTCGATACGCCCGGCTACAGCAAGGCTGACCGCAACGACGCCGTGCACAGCGATGCACGGATCGCCCAGCGCCAGCTGGCCGACGCCGACCACGTGATCTGGCTGCTCAGTGCCAAGAATGGCTCCGTCCTCCGTAATGACCTGGAGTTTCTGCGGACTCTCAACCACCCAAAACCCATCTTCTTCGTCGTCACCCAAGCGGATCTGGTCGGTCGTTCACGCATCCAGAGGATTCTCAACAGCACAGCGCAGGCAATCGACGAGGCTGGCATCATCCGGGCCGGGCTGATGGCCTGGGCCGCCCCACTAGGTGATCTCACGGGTCAGCACGTTGCCGGCGATGACGTACGCGCCTGGCTGGATACGCTCAATAACCAGCCCAAGCGTACCCAGAAGCGTTTGGCCTGCGCACGAGTAATGGACGCCATCATCGCCCACAACAGTAATGCTGTGGCCAATAATCGTGAGCTGCTGGCTGCCTTGAACGAGCTCTTGCCCATCGCCGAAAATTTGGCCGAGAAACGGCGTGCAACGCTAAAGCAACAGATCGAACGCTTGCGCAATGACCAGCGCCGACTCAACGAAATAGTCGGCGCCTTCGGTGAACTCAAGCAGGAGATGCTTGAAACGATAACCCGCATCGTCGGTGGTGTAGCCGAAGACGAAGAGGTTCAACGCGGCCACGAACTGATCTACCGATTTCGCCGCTCATGGCTCAATCGCCCGCTAGTCATTGGCGAGCAGTTCGAGATTCAGGTGCTGGCGGTCAAGCTCGATGCGAAAAAAATCATCGTGGAGTTCGGCACCGCGATTGCCACCACTGGCCTGAGCTTCAGCATGATCCGCGCAGGCCTGCGCATCGACCCGCAGGTGCTGGTCAAGGGCAGTCTACTGCACGGTGAAGTTCGCCTTGTGGATGATGTGCATGTCACCCTGGCGATCCGCAATCCGCACGCAGCAACATGAGCGCTTCGCCAGCGACCTGAGAAGGTTGCTGGCAATGCACACTCGACTGCAGCGTATGCCTTTACTACGCGCCCCAATCAGCACTCAAAAGCGTCGCAGCCGCGCCAGCCATTCGGCCACGGCCCGATCGATTACGTCCGCTGGCCGATGGCTCAACGCCTCGCTACCGCATTTGGGGCAGCGAGCAAACCAGTCACCAGGCCCCAATGCATCGCTTCGGGGTGCTACCGTTTTTTTCCAACCACACTCATCACATACAAAAGTGAAAGGTTTGGGTTTGATTGGCATTGCGGCTCTCCTGAACATTTATCCATGGTCATTTCCTTCAGCACTTTCAGCATGCGGGATACGCCTGCTCGATCTGCAGATCAAACTCTCCGCCATAACCACAGTATTCCCGCGGAATACGCTCTATATCCTCGGCAACTTGCACAATGACTTCACGTAACTCCAATGGCTCCAACCACCGAGCAGGAATAGCCGCAGCACCATACTGAGCACCCAACAAATGCCCGGCGATGAGCCCGGTACTGTCGCTATCGCCACTATGATTCACTGCCATGATCACGCCTTCTTCGAACGAAGGTGCTGCCAGGGCGCACCACAATCCAATAGCCAGCGTCTCTTCTGCCACCCACCCACCACCGAGTTCGCCTATCCGCTGAGGAGTCGGTTGGTAGCCCTCGTAAAAGAAGAAAAGTACACGCTCAATGAGTCTGCGTGTTTCCTCCATACCCAGCGTTTGTCCGTATTTGGCCAGGCTCTGAGTCGCCGCATGCTCGAGGCTGTCTTGCCGATCGACAGCGCGCTGCAGAATATCGGCAAACAACCCGGCTGCCAGATACCCCGTAGGATGCCCGTGAGTCAGGCGTCCAGACTGAGCCGCGTAGTCAAAGGCGTTTGCAAAAAAGGCGCAGGGTGCAACGCGCATCAAGGCGCCACAGCCTTTGCTGTTGTTCTCGGCAACTGCGCCGAGCCTCGGACTGGCCTTGAGGGCACTCAGGCAAGTCATGCCAGGGGCGCGCCGAGACCAGAGCTGCGATTGCTGGATCAACCAGCCGTCCACGTCGATCGGCATTGCCGCAGGGTAGTCCTGGGTTATCAGCCAGCGCAGCAACGCATGATGAATGATGCTCGGGACGTGGCAAGCGCCTCGAGAGCTGCCGCATACGTAGGCTCGCAGCAAGCCTTCTGCGGTGAAAAGCATCATCTGCGTGTCGTCAGTGATGGCGCCGAGGGTATCGAACGCCGGAGCAAAATCAACGATACCTTGTGGACCGAACCTGGCTTCAATTGCAGACCACTCAAGAAACTCCACCGGGGCGCCCAGCGCATCACCGACAGCGCCGCCGAGCAGGCAACCCTTGATCCGTTCAAGTCTGTTCATGTCCTTTCCTCACCCCTCAGCCGGGATCAATTCCTGCAAAATCACCAGCTTTCTTTGCAACTGCTGAACGTGTTCTTTCTCGGCTCGCAACGCCGAACGCAGTTCGCGGTTTTCCACTTCCGAGATCCGCGCTGTGCGTGCATTTTTTTGGCAGCCCAGAGCCATATGCCAGAGTTCACGCAATCTCAGGCACTGATGCAGTAACACCAGCAGGATTGCCACCATCATCACAAACGCCCCTGTCGAAACCATTTCCGACATACTCATGTCCACTTCCTTCCGTGACTTCAATTCATCTCGAATGCCAGACACACGATATGTAGTGCAACGCGACAGGTCTAGAATGTAGACTTATACAGGTAAAGTATTCGCGCACATGGAGAGGGTATGAAACGCAAGCAATCCATCGAGCAGGTTCGCTGGGATCTGGCACTTCGCTATCGTTTGATTGAGACCGTTGCCTGGTGGGAGGGCCGGTTGACCACGGGACACCTGATCCAGAGCTTCGGCATCAGCCGCCAGCAGGCGTCCAAGGACATCAACACGTACATCAAGGAACATGCGCCTAAAAACCTTACATATGACAAAAAATAAAAGGCTACGTCCCCAACAAGACATTCTCTCCGCTGTTTATCGACGACAGCGCCAGCGCCTATTTGCATCTGCTTTACCAGAACAACGAGCGTGCTTTGCACATTGATGGGCTCGCCTTGGCTTACGCCCACACCAAGGTCCTGGAAGTCCCGGACCGTCCGATTCGGCCGGAGGTTCTGCGCCCATTGCTGAAGGCTTGCCGCGATGGCCTACGCCTGGAAACCGAATACGTGTCGCTCAACACGCCAAACGTGGAAATCCGCCTGATTGCCCCTCACACGCTGGTCTACACCGGCATGCGCTGGCATGTGCGCGCGTATTGCGAGAAGAACCGCCAGTACCGCGACTTTGTACTCAGCCGCCTGCGTGGCGAACCGGATCTACTCGACGAGTCGCAGGACACCCGCGAGCTGGATGAAGAGTGGAACACCGAAGTGCCGATCATCTTCACCCCCGATGGCCGCCTGAACGCCGCGCAGCAGGCCATCATCGAAACCGACTTCGGCATGACGGATGGCCAACTGGTAGTCCCCAGTCGCAAGGCATTGGTGAAGTACGTATTGCGCCGTTATCAGGTCGATCCGAGAAACCAGGCCACCAACCCCGAGGCCCAGCAGATCGTAGTCAGCAATATCAAGGAGCTGCGTCCGTGGCTCTTGCATGATTAAGCCCCATCTCTCGCCAGACACGCAGCGCACGCACACTGTTGTCGACCTCAGCGTCGAGTAGCGCTTGCGCCAGCGCGTGTTCACCTTTGAGCTGGGCAACATTTCGTTGGGTATTGCCCTCGCTGTTCTTCGCGTACAGATCAAGGCCATATCTGGCGTAGTGGGTGATGAAGTACCGGGCGGCCTTCCAGTGCCCATGGGTCAGCAGCAAATGCAGCGGCGTATTGCCCAGCACGTCCCGGTCGTTGAGGCTGCCGCCGAGCTGGTGACGCGCCCGCAAGATGTTGACATTGCCGAATCGGGCCGGTTGGTGAATGTACTTGTCGTGGGGCATGAAAGTGCCCGAACCGGGCCAATCGCGGAACTGCAGATCGCCAATCGCACCCAGTGACTCGAGCGTGTCTATCTGTTCCCGACGGCTTAGACGGTAGGCCATGTCCAGCGGCGTATCACCTGCCAGATCACGCTGATTCATGCCCAGTGGATCGAGCGGCAGACCAACATCGAGCAATACACACAGGTGCCAGTCGTTCAGTCCAAGCTCGGCTCTGTCTTCCATGTGCTCAAGCATGGCTTTCTACCGCGCCGTGCCTGACGGCCATGCACAAACCGTTTACCAGGCTCATCTCGTGGGTTGTCCCGCAACGGACAGCGGTGAGGTCCGGGCTGGCGACGATGCAGGCCAGGGATTTGGCGCGACTGACCGCCACGTTCAGGCGGTTCTTCGAGTACAGAAAACCGATGTCACGCGGCAGGTAGTTTTCGTTGGAAGTCGCCATCGACACGATGACAATCTCCGCTTCCTGCCCCTGAAATTTATCCACGGTACCCACACGGGCAGCTGCGGGAAGTGCCTGTTTGAGCACTTGAACCTGCAAGTTGTACGGCGCCACGACCAGGATGTTTTCGATACCGATCACGTGCTCCTGACCTTCGCTGTCGATAAATCGTTGCTCTAAAAAGTAGGCGTAAAGCGCTTTGACCTGCGCGGCCTCCTCGCTCGAACTCTGGCTATTGCCATCGTGCTGAACAGGGCAAAACATCAGACCGCTGGCAGGTATCTGCGGACGTTCGCCGTCCAGCAGCAGGACCTGTCGCTCAGTGCCGGGCGCCGAACACAGCTGTCCTTCGTAAACCGCCTGGGAAATGAACGAGCACACATCCGGGTGCATTCGCCAGGTGGTCGCCAGGAACACGCCACGATCCGCCGCAATGGTCGGCGTGCCGTCCAGCAGGTAGTCGAGTATGGAGTCCCCGGAGCGTCCCGGGTGCACACCCTGCACCGGCTGCGACAATTGCATCTGATCCCCCATCAACACGATGTTGCGCGCCGCCATCCCCATGGCGACCAGGTTGGCGACACTCACCTGCCCGGCTTCGTCGATGAACAGGTAGTCCAGTTGCTCGGTAAACGCCTCGTTCGCCAGTAGCCAGACCGTGCCGGCGGTCAAGCCAATCGAAGGCCCGCAGGCTGCGAGAAATGCCTTTTTGTTTTCGATGGAGCGAATGCAGCGGCCTTCGAATTCATTGCCCTCCCCGTCCGAGGACTTTTTCAAGCCGCTGAACGTGACGCCCTCTTCCAGCGCTCGCGCTTCCACCGCTGCCAGCAGGTTGTTGATGGCGTGGTGCGAGTTGGACGTGACGCCGATGCGCTTGCCCGCCTTGAGCAGATCGACAATGACGTGCGAGCCGGTGTAAGTCTTGCCGGTGCCCGGTGGGCCCTGGATAAACAGCACGCTCTGGTCGAGATTGCGCACCACTTGCTTGATGGCATCCAACGGTGGCAGGCCTGGGTCGAGCAGCGGTGCTCCCGGCTCCACGCCGTTCACCTGTGGAGCGCGTCGATGCAGGAAGTCGGTAACGGCCTGGAAACGCTTGCCGCCGGCCAGCACGCTGTCGGCATACCGAAACAACGCGTCACGCAGCGAATCCGTCGGGATTGGACCGTTGGGGATCATGTCGAAATATTCGGGTGGCGCTTTCTGCTCGGTAGCCTTGAAGGTCGCCAGCCCCAGGTCGAAATCCAGCTGATGCAATTCGATGCTGGTCTGGGTTCCGGCGATACGGCCTTTTGAGCCTGTACGCAGCTTGGTCTCTTGCGGCTCAAAACGGTATTCGTACAGGAACGACTTCATGATCGGTTCACGCGGTGTCGACGTGCGCTGCAAACCCGCAAGGCTTTCGATATCTTCCAGCAACTCCTCGGAAGTCATATCGCGGCGACTGAACATCTGCCACCAGGTCGGCTTGTCGGCGCGACGATAAAAGTCGAGTAGCTGGAAGGTCAGCACACGTACAGGGTCTTCGGCGTGCGGTCCATCGAGCAGGCGCTGGCGATATTGTTCCAGCCGAATCTCCACATCGGTGGGCTCGGTGCTGGAGGTCACGCTGATAGGCTCTGGTAGCAAAAGCTCACCCGCATCCGCCGGTTTGATGTCCAGCAACCAGTTACGAAGAAGATACGTGGATTTCACGTCGTCTTCGTTGTAGCGCTCGATCTGCTCAAGCAACGCCAAGTCGCCGGTTTCTTTCCACTGCTCATAAAACACAATACTGGCGCCGGCATTGGTCACATCGCCCTCGCGCTGAGCCATGTAAAAGTGCTCGATGTTCTTGATCGAATAACTGGGCTCCGACACCCGGATCGCTTCACGCACTACCTTGTAAAGGTCAATCAGTTTGCCGTTGCGTAGCAGGCCGTCCACCTGTGCCTCGCGAGTACCGTGCTGGCTCATCAGACGCTTGATCGCCGTCTCTTCGTAGCTGGCGTAGTGGTAGATGTGCGCGTCGGGGTAACGCTTGAGATGGGCGGTCACCCAGTCGATAAATTGCTCGAAAGCGATTCGCTCCTCAGCGCGGCTATGCGCCCAGAAGGCTTTGAACGTTTGCTTGCCGCCCTCGTTGATGTACAGCCCGAACAGGTACTCAAGGCCGCCCTCTTCCAGCGGATTGCCTTCCATGTCAAAGAACAGATCTCCTTCGACCGCTGGCGGCATGCGGTTGAAACCACGGTGCGCACTGGCGGGTGGCAGCAGCTCGAACAGCGGGCGATCGCTGCTGCGTCCCTCGAACTGCAAACGCGCCTGGTGACGCAACTTGCTCAACGACTCCCCCTGCAAGTTGGCGATGCGCAGGGTGTCTGGGCTTTGGGCTAATTGGCGCAGCGTCGTAACGCCAGCGTTGTGCAATTTGTTGATCTGCGAGCGGCTGATACCCGCCACCGCCGAGAGGTAATCGTCTTGCCGGCGTTGCTCGTCACAGCGCTCGCGCCAACTACAAAACCCGCAATGCCCGCAGGGGTCTGGGTAAGTGGCAGGCGGCTCGGCAAGACTTGTGAAGGCGTTGAAACGCTGTAGCACATGTTCCAGATAGTCGGCGTAGTCCGCCACGCGAAAGGCCTGCTCCGTACGCTCCGCATCGCCGAGCACTATGTACATGTACTGCGGCCGCACGCCCTGAATTGGCACCAACAGGCGCGAATACAGTGCAGTCTGCACCAGGAACTTGACCTTGGCGGTTTTCGCCAGCTTGGTGTCGATCACTTCATAGCTGTGCTCACCCAGCGCCGATGGCACCGGCACCTTGCGCAGAAAGTCGGCATGGCCAATCAAGGCGCAGTCCTGCAGCGATGCCTGGAAAATGATGTCTGCACCCGCCTGCATGGCCAGAATCGTCAGCTCGACGCGGCGGGCGAAACTCGGATCACCTTCGGCGATATCGACCACATTGGCGTACTGGCTCTTGAGGCGATCGAAATAAGCCGCCTCGTGGGCCAGGCCCTTGTCCTGAATCAGGCGGTTCTGGTCACTCGATGGCACTTTTTCCATCGGGTTGACCAGGTGCGCAAGGTCCAGCGCCGTGAGGTGCTGGCATTCAAGAAACCCGCAGAGGTCCGAGGCGGAATAAAGACATGTGCCATTGCGCATTTGCATGGTCGTGACTAATCCTGTGATGTGCCCGAGACCGCTGCACGCTAAGCGAAGTGGATGTGAGGCTCACGCCTCCAGCGAGCACTCACCGAAGAACTGCTCGAAGAGCGGCGTAGGCAGATGCTCGGCGTCGAGCAGTCCAAAGTGCTTGCCGACGTTGCGCCCCAACGCCATCAGCGTATTGGCGGAATTGGCGGTGCCTGCGTAGCCGGCGGCCAGAATTGATTCGACACGCGCCTCGCCCGTCGTCTCTCGCTGGTACGCCCGCCCCGTGATCAGTACATCCACCAGGCACACGTTGACCCGCTCGTCCCCCAGGATGAAGGGCTCCAGCATCTCGCTGGACAGGGCCGCACGCAACCCGTCTTCGCCACCGGCGACGATCCGCTCCAGCTCTGCGAGTGAACGGTTGAACAGGTCGAACTCCTGCATGGAAAACGCAAAACAGTTGCCATGCGCGGTCGAGCGGGACACTGCACGGTTCGCGACCTGCCAGTCGACGAATGAGGGTTTATCCGGCTG
Organism: Pseudomonas frederiksbergensis; assembly: GCF_000802155.2. Taxonomy (GTDB): domain Bacteria; phylum Pseudomonadota; class Gammaproteobacteria; order Pseudomonadales; family Pseudomonadaceae; genus Aquipseudomonas; species Aquipseudomonas frederiksbergensis_A. The sequence goes on along the minus strand of NZ_JQGJ02000009.1, from coordinate 58,781 downwards.
CCCACCGTCGCGACGGAACTCCAGATAATCCGCGATCACCCGATTGAACGTATTCCCCGTCGGCACCCAGCCAGTGCTCTCACGGTCGGGCTTATCCTCCTCATCCTCCAGGAGCGCAGCAGTTTTCAGTGCCCCGCCAAAGCAGCGCAGGTCGTAGCCAAGCATGAACAGGCTGGCTTCGAACGCATGGCACCGCGCGGGCAGCGTGCCTTGGTTGGCAAACCACTCGGTACGCTCAAGCAAGGCACGAATGATCCACCCCAGGCGCACCTGGCAGCGAGCCCATGTCTCGTAGCGAATCGAAGAAAATTGCGGCGCCGCCAAACCGTTCAAAAACGCTCCGGGATTGCGGATCTGGCTGCCACGAGCACCACCGGACGGAAACGACAACAGCGGCTTACCGCGCCCCGCCCACTGCTCACGAAACAACGAATAGAGCATGCCCATGGCCGCACCGACGCGGCTGTCATAAATCGGCGAACCGGACCCATCCAGCAGCGCATGAATCTTGGTCAGGCCCGCGTCGAAGCGTTCAACGCTGTTCGCATCGAGCTCATCCAGGTCATTGTCGCCATCGAGCGCCATGAGCCCGGCCATCTTTTGCAGATAAGCCGACAACTCACCCTTGGCGGCCAGGCGATGCAAAAACGGAATGGCACCGCGCACGCCGCCCCAACGAAGAATCTGCAAACACGCCTGCAACGCTTGCGGCTCATCGCCCTGCTCAACCGCACTCTTGAGCCACTCGCGAAGCTGGCCGAGAGAACGTTGCGTCTGCGCCCAGGTTTGCGAGTCCACCGATGCCTGGCTGCTATCCAGCCAGCTGGCCTTCCAGCGATAGTGCGCCAGCACCTGCTCGAAACCGCGAACATCCTCCTGCAAACCACCCGGTACAAATTTGCTGGATTTGAAACGAAGCTTGAAGGTCAGGGTTGGCAAATTCGTCGCCAGCCATTCAACAAAAGCCTCGACTTCAGGTTGGAGCAAAAACTGTTCACGCTTCATGCCGGCTGCCTTGCAGGTAGTATCGAATGGCCATACCCTAAGCAAAAGCGCCGGGCCCGTCCATGTTGGCTGTTCATACAGGTAAACAATTGGAGCAGGTTCCAAGGCTCAGAAAAAAATACTCTCCGGCAAAAATATGGGGGGCACTCACGGACATGTAGTAAGGACGACAACAAATGAGCGAATCCGCCTTTCTCAGATACAAGGACGTGCTCGTCAACGACCACAGTGCCTCCGCGAAATGTTTACGATCGATCGTGCGGTCGATGCGTGCCCCTTACAGGCACGTAGTGTCCGCAGATGATCTGGGACAGCTTAGTTCGGAACATTTTGGTGTGGCACAAGCCCTGCTGAACGACTACAGGAAAGGGTTGCACAAAGCCCTTGAGTTCACAGATGTGCTTCGTGAGGTTGAGCGACGCTGGCCGGATTACACCGAGGTACCGTATGGGCTGTACCCGTTCCCAGACCCCGAGACGGTATTCGTGCCCGAACACGCGGAGCTCATCGAGCACTTGCAACCGTTCTTTAGCATCGACCTCAGTGTGGTCAATCCTGAGTGGTCCGGATATCTGACCATGCTGGGTCCCATGGAGCCGTCAGAACATCACTTCGTGGGTCAAGCGACGGAGGACACCTGGTGGCATTCTCCGCTCGTGCATACCAACTGGATTGGTTTCAAGGTCGAGCAGGGGCAGTATCGTCTGATGGGCGACCCGCGCTATTTCTTCCTGCATCCGGACAACCAGTATTTAGCCGACCCGTATGTGGAGGCGCGCGCGAACCTGCTCGAAATGTACGCGGATCAGAAAACGGCCTATGAAGCGGCCAAAAAGCTTTATCGGAACTCGGGGCGCCTGTTCTTCCCATCAGCGTTAGTCGATGGGGTCCCCCTGTACGACGTTGAGCAGATGACGTTTGTCGAGCAGATTGGTGGTGTGGCGGACTACTCGAAATTTCCGGTTTCCAGTCTTTCGCTTGGTTATGCGGAACGCCAGGAGAACGGAGTAACAGCAGGATACCCGTGCAGCCCCGCTGGACACCCGTTTCATCACGTGGCGAGCGTACCCGCACATCATTACCAGAGCTGGGGGGCGGATCTGATCATGATGTTCTATGAGCCGGTGGCGCAGTTGGTGCTGTTTACGTTTTATTGGGAGCCTTGCGAGGATGAAGGATACACAGGGGACTAGCTTTGCGAGCTCACCGACGATCTGTGATGGTTATCGACGCAGTTGCATAAAATGCAGAAGAGCCCTGTCACCACGCGGGGCTGTTTTTCCAAGCGCTCGTAAGCACACACTGTAATACACGTACCACGCTTCGCATGGCATTATGCCCTCATTGCGTCGGCACTCTCGGGATGGCCGGTGACTCACTCAAGGATGGAACATGGCAGAGAGCAGCAACTTCGCCTTCTTCAAAGAACACGATCCGGTCTTTTTTCAACTTGCCAATACGGCCGAGCGAGTTTTTTCCAGTGACCCCAACACGACGCTGATCAAACTGCGACAGTTGGGCGAAGCGCTCGCCCAGGATCTGGCGGTAAGAGCAGGCATTGAGTTCGACGCCACCACGTCCCAAGCTGACCTGCTGTATCGCCTGAGCCGTGAAATCCAGCTCGACGGCAACATCCGCAACCTGTTCCATACGCTGCGGGTCGAAGGCAACAAGGCCACCCACGAATTCCGCACCCTGCATCGCGAAGCACTGGATGGGCTGCGGGTCGCTCGCGCCTTGGCGATCTGGTACCACCAGTCATTCGGCAAGGGCGGCAGCGCCTTCAAGGCCGGGCCTTTCATGGTGCCGGTGGATCCGAGTGAGCCTCTGCGTGAGCTGCAGGGACAGATCGAAAAACTTCGTGCAGAGCTGGGCGACAGTCGTCAGCAACTCGAGAGCAACCACCAGTTAGCCGAGCTATTGGCGCAAGAAAAGCAAGAGCAAGCCAGTCTCGCCGGACAGATGAACGAGGAAGCGCGTATCTACGAGCAGATTGCTCTGGAGCGCGAGGCAGAGCTATCCAAAGCCCGAGTCGATTTCGAAGCGCGGCTGAAAGTGCTGCAGCAACAACTTGAGGATCAGCCCAAAGCTGTCCAGCAGGTCACGCGCAAGACTCAGCAAGCCAGCAGCCAGTTCGACCTCAACGAAGACCTCACCCGTATCCTTATCGATCAACAGTTGAACGATGCGGGCTGGGAGGCCGATTCACTCGACCTGACCTACAGCAACGGCGCTCGGCCCGAAAAGGGCAAAAACAAGGCCATCGCCGAATGGCCAACCAGCAAAGCGAAAGAGAACGCTGATTACGTGCTATTCGCTGGCCTCATGCCGGTTGCCATAGTCGAAGCCAAGCGTAAGCGCGTCAACATAGCCGACCGCATCTCCCAAGCCGAGCGCTATTCACGCCAGTTGATCGTGACAAACGATCTGCAACCGGCCGGGCAGAGCGAGGGCTGGGCCGACGGCCAGGGCGACCACTTCAAAGTCCCGTTCGCGTTCGCCTGCAATGGTCGTCCCTACATTAAACAACTCGCCGAGCTGTCCGGCATTTGGTTCCGCGACTTGCGCAGCCCGGCCAATCTGCGCCGGCCGTTGCAGGACTTCCACACACCAGACGGCCTGCTCGACCTGCTCAAGCGCAACACTGAAGACGCCGAAGCGATGCTAAAACAGGAAGGCTTCGGCTATCTCAAGCTTCGGGGCTATCAGGAGAACGCCATCCGCGCCGTCGAGCAAGCGCTGGCGGCCAATCGCCGCCAATGCCTGCTGGCCATGGCCACAGGGACCGGCAAAACGCGCACAATCATTGGCCTGATGTACCGCTTGCTGAAGGCCGAGCGCTTTCGCCGTATTCTTTTCCTCGTAGATCGCAGCGCCCTCGGGCAGCAGGCCATCGAAGCCTTCAACGAAGCGACGCTGGAAAAGAGCCACACGTTGGCGCAAATCTACAACATCAAAGAACTCGGCGACATGGCTGCCGAAGCAGAAACACGGGTCCAGGTCGCCACTGTGCAGGCCATGGTCATGCGCATCTTCCAGTCAGACACTCCGCCGCCCATCGATGCCTTTGACTGCATCATCGTCGACGAAGCCCACCGCGGTTACACCCTCGACCAGGAAATGACTGAGGGCGAGCTGACGGTGCGCGACTTCAACCAATACCTGTCGCAGTATCGCCGCGTGCTCGATTACTTCGACGCCTGCCGCATCGGCCTCACAGCCACGCCAGCCAAGCACACCAGTGAAGTCTTCGGTGCCCCGATATTCACCTATAGCTATCGTGAGGCCGTGGCTGACGACTGGTTGATCGATCATGAACCGCCCATCCGCTACAAGACCCAACTGAGTGATAACGGCATTCACTTTGCGAAGGGCGAGAGCGTCAGCGTCATCGATACGAGCACTGGCGAAGTGGATGTCGCCGAACTCGAGGACGAACTCGACTTCGAAATCGAGTCCTTCAATCGTCGCGTAATTACTCCCGGTTTCGACAAGGTCATCTGCGAGCAACTGGCACAAGAGCTCGACCCGTTGGGCGACGAAAAAACGATGATCTTCTGCGTCAACCAGGCGCATGCCGAGCGGGTGAAAACCCTCCTGGACGAAGCCTTCAAGAACGTTCACGACGAGGATTACAACCAGGCGGCTGTACAAATCATCACTGGGCAGAGTGACAAGGTCAAACAACTGATCCGCCAGTACAAGAACGAGCGCTACCCGAGCATTGCCATCACGGTCGACTTGTTGACCACCGGTATCGACGTGCCGCGCATCTGCCACTTGGTGTTCATGCGCCGGGTGCGTTCGCGCATTCTCTACGAACAGATGAAGGGCCGCGCGACTCGCCGCTGCGATGACATTGGCAAGACGGTCTTCAAGATCTACGATCCCGTTGATCTGTACGCAGCGCTCGAACCAGTCGATACAATGAAGCCGCTGGTGAAGGACCCGAACATCAGCCTGGAACAACTGGTCAGTGAACTGACCAACCCGGCCAGCCTCGATGCTCCGGGCAACCTGCCAGACACCAGCCATGCCCACGACGTTTTGGACCAACTGAGCCAGCGGGTCATGCGCATCCTGCGCAAAGCCACCCATAAAGCCGAGCAGAAGCAAATCCTCAAGGACAAGCTCGCTGAACTGGAAGATATCTGGGGCGTAGCCCCCGACAAACTGCACCAGCACCTGCACAAGCTCGGTCCGCAGCAAGCGGCCCAGTTCATTCAACAGCATGCTCAATTGCTCAACCAGCTCGCCACGGTGAATGCCCTGCTGGGGTCGCTGAACTACCCGGTGATCTCCACCCACACGGACGAACTGATGACCCGTGAGCAGAACTACGGCGATTACCATAAGCCCGCCGACTATCTGGAAAGCTTCAATGACTTCGTCAGGAATCAGCTGAACCAGTCGGTGGCCCTGGGGGTAGTGGTCAACCGCCCGCAAGATCTCACCCGCGAACAACTGCGCGAAGTGCGCTTGTTGCTCGACGGCCATGGTTACAGCGAGGTGAACCTGCAAAGCGCCTGGCGTAACCAGACCAACCAGGAGATCGCGGCCAGCATCGTCGGCTTCATCCGCCGCGCAGCCCTCGGGGGGGCGCTGCTGCCATTCGAACAGCGCGTAACCAAAGCGATGGAGACTATTTACGCCCTGCACCCATGGACTCAAGTCCAGCGTAAGTGGCTGGACCGCCTTTCCAGACAACTGGTGCACGAAGTGGTTATTGACGAGAAGCAGATTGGTGAAGCGTTCAGAAATGATGGCGGCAGCAAGCGGCTGGACAAGATGCTCGGCGGCAACCTCGCCGCGGTGCTAGATGCCCTGAATGATAACCTCTGGGCACAAACGGGGTGAGGCCGATCCGGACTGTCGGATTGGCCACCGCCCTCCTTCATGAGGAATAATGCCTCCTGCTACCGATTTATCGACCGCAACACCTAGAGAAGTTTAATGACCCTTGCCGAGCTTCATCAGATCCTTGCACGTGGTGAGGACAGTCGCCATCAGTTCAAGCGTGATTTCAACAATATCGATGCCTTGGCAGCCGAGTTGGTGGCGTTCGCCAATACGTCGGGTGGCTATCTGATAATTGGCGTAGAGGACTCAGGGGAGTTTAGCGGGCTGGGTAGCATCGACGTTGCGCGACTTAATCAGTTGCTCTCCAACGCGGCCTCACAGAATGTCCGCCCGGCGATCAATCCATTATCCAGTAACCTTCAGACCGAGCACGGACTGGTCATGGTGGTGACAGTCGAACAAGGACTGAACAAACCCTACGTCGACAACCAGGGTCGCATCTGGGTCAAGAACGGGGCCGATAAACGCCGGGTCACGGCGCGCGAAGAGCTACAGCGTTTATTCCAGCAAGCCGGGCTGGTGCGCGCCGATGCAGTACCGGTCGCGGGCTGCAGCGTGACGGATATCGACACTCAGGCGCTGGGCGATTACTTCCAACATCGTTTTCGGCAAAGCCCCGAGCAAGCAGGTTTGGAAACCATCCAAATCCTGGAAAACCTCGGCCTCGCCAGCGGCGGCATACCTAACTTGGCCGGTTTGTTGCTCTTCGGCAGAACGCCACAACGACTGTGCCCTGCGTTCGACATCAAAGCGGTGGCGTTTCCGGGTACGGTGCTGCATGACCGCCACTACCTCGACAGCGAAGACATCGACGGCAACCTGCCGGAGCAATACCGCCGCAGCCTCGCCTTCATCAAACGTAACCTGCGCCATGTGCAACGCCAGCAGGGCTTCAATTCCCTCGGCCAGCTGGAAGTGCCGGAGGAAGTGTTCGAAGAGCTGCTGGTCAATGCCCTGATCCACCGTGATTACTTTGTCAGCGCCTCCATCCGGATCATGATCTTCGCCGACCGCATCGAATTGATCAGCCCTGGGCACCTGCCTGACGTGCTCGATACCGAGAAAATCCGATTCGGCCTGTCCAACCGCCGTAACCCGACGCTCACCTCCCACGCTGTGCACATTCTCCCCTATCGCGGTTTGGGCACCGGCATCCCGCGCGCTATCGATGCGTGGCCAATGATCCGGCTGGAGGACGACCGGCAGAGTGATCAGTTCAAGGTGGTGATTGAGCGCGCCATTGAAAAAGGGCCTCTTTCGGGCCCAAGCGGGGACCAAGTAGGGACTAAGTCGGGCCTAAGTAGGGACCAAGTAGGGACCGAGTCCGCTGTCGAAGGACAACAGGTCGATACTCGCCTGCCTTTGCAGCAAGAGCAGTTAACGCTGCTGTACAGGATGGCAGGCGATCACTCTGCGCCAGAACTGATGACCTTCGTCGGGCGCAGCAACCGTAGCAAGTTCCGCGAGCAGGTTTTGGCCCCATTACTGGCGCTTGGCGTGGTCGAGATGACCATTCCGGACAAGCCCAACAGCAGCAAACAACGCTACCGCCTGACTGCGGCCGGCCGTGTGCTAAAGGCTGAACAACGTTCCTCAGACGACTGAGCCCAGACAACCACTTTTTTGCACCAGCGCAATCTGGCGCTTTACACATTTCGCCACAGGTACCCCATGACCAACTCCGATATCGTTCAGAAACTCTGGAACCTCTGCGACGTCCTCCGTGACGACGGCATCAACTACAGCGACTACGTCACCGAGCTCGTGCTGCTGCTGTTCATCAAGATGGAATACGAACAGGTTCAGAACAACGAGAACTTCGGCCACAAACTGCCCGAAGGCGCGCGCTGGCCAGACCTGGCTGGCAAGTCCGGCGTGACCCTGCTCGATCACTACCGGCAGATGCTGTTGGACCTTGGCAAAAACCCGGACCCGCTGATCGCTGCTATCTATGCCGACGCCCAGACCCGCCTTCAGCAACCGCGTCACCTCGAACAGCTGATCAAGAGCCTGGACGGCATCGACTGGTTCAGCGCCCGCGAGGACGGGCTGGGCGATCTCTATGAGGGCTTGCTGGAAAAGAACGCCAGCGAGACCAAGTCCGGTGCTGGCCAGTATTTCACCCCGCGTCCGCTAATCGACAGCATTATCCGCTGCATAAAACCGCAGCCGGGGGAGACCATTCAGGATCCGGCCGCCGGGACTGCAGGTTTTTTGATTGCAGCTGACGCCTACATCAAAAGCCAAACCGATGACCACTACGACCTGGACGCGAAGGCACAAGCCTTCCAGCGCAATCGTGCCTTTATCGGCGTAGAACTGGTGCCTGGCACTCGTCGACTGGCGTTGATGAACACCTTGCTGCATGGCATGGAAGGCGATGAGGAAGGTGTGGTGCACCTGGGCAACGCCCTCGGCCAGACCGGCGCCAGCCTGCCTAAAGTCGACATCATCCTTTCCAACCCGCCGTTCGGTACCGCCAAGGGCGGCGGCGGCCCGACACGCGACGACCTCACCTACCACACCAGCAACAAGCAGTTGGCCTTCCTCCAGCACATCTATCGTGGCCTCAAACCCGGTGGGCGTGCCGCCGTGGTGCTGCCGGATAACGTGCTGTTCGAGGCTGGCGTCGGCACCGACGTACGTCGCGATCTGATGGAGAAGTGCAACCTGCACACGATCCTGCGTCTGCCTACCGGTATTTTCTATGCTCAGGGTGTGAAGACCAACGTGCTGTTTTTCCAGAAGGGCACCGTGGAAAATCCGCGTCAGGAGGAAGGCTGCACCAAGCGTGTTTGGATCTATGACCTGCGTAGCAATATGCCTAGCTTTGGCAAGCGTACCCCTTTCGGCGCCACTCACCTCAAACCGTTCGAAGATGCCTATGGCGACACACCCGACGGCGAAAGCCCACGATCCGAGAACGTCGAAGGTATCGGTGAAAACAGCCGCTTCCGCTGCTTTACCCGCAATTACATCCGCAACGAGCGGAGTGAATCGCTGGATATCAGTTGGCTAAAGGACGACAGCAGCCTGGATGCTGCCGATCTGCCCGCTCCAGAAGTACTGGCCGGTGAGGCAATGGCTGAACTGACCGAGGCGCTGCATGAGCTGGAAGAGCTGATGAAGGCACTGGGGGCGGGGGATGAAGTGATGGCGCAGAAGCAGTTGATGGCTGAGGTGATGGGGTTGGTGGTAGCTCAGGAGAGTGGCGATGAGTAAGTTGCCGAGCACCTGGATTGATGTAGAGATCGGTGAAATTGCTGAAGTCATAGGTGGAGGTACGCCAAACGCGAATGACGTCGAAAATTTCACTGCTCCCGGCGAAGGTATCGCTTGGCTTACACCGGCCGATCTCAGTGGTTACAAGCGAAAAGAAATTACCTTCGGCGCACGAGACCTAACTTCGCAGGGATATAAGTCTTGCTCTGCCAAACTGATGCCAAAAGGCAGTCTGCTGTTCAGCAGTCGCGCGCCTATTGGCTATGTGGCAGTGGCTGCGAATGAAATCGCGACCAATCAGGGCTTCAAAAGCTTCGTTTTGTCTCATGATATTAACCCTAGCTACGCTTTTTATTACCTGAAAAGTATTCGACAGCTGGCAGATAGCCTTGGAACAGGCACAACCTTTAAAGAAATTTCTGGCGCAACGGCTAAGACCTTACCGTTCCGGCTAGCACCAACCGCTGAACAAACCCGCATCGCCGCCAAGCTCGACGAACTGCTGGCTCAAGTCGATACCCTGAAAGCCCGTATCGACGGCATCCCCGCACTGCTCAAACGCTTCCGGCAATCCGTCCTAGCCTCCGCCGTGTCTGGCAAATTGACGGAGGGGTGGCGTGCGCTTAACCCGAGCGTGAGCCCTATCCTTCCTGATGAACTAAAAAAAGCTTGGGCTGATGCTTATCAATCGGATGGGAGGAAGTACAAAGAAGCGGACCTGCTGCCCGGATCGCTCGGGTATCCGCTACCGAATTCGTGGGTAGAGGCAAAGGTTGGTGAAGTTTTCGATGTATATGTTGGAGCAACGCCGAGCCGTGCAAGTCCCAAATTTTGGGGAGAGGAAATCCCTTGGGTAAGCAGTTCCGAAGTGGCTTTTTGCCGTATAAAAACAACAAGAGAATCGATTACAGAAGCAGGCTATAAGTCCGCATCAACGACCATCCATCCTGCTGGAACGGTCATGTTGGCAATGATCGGCCAGGGTAAAACCCGTGGACAGCCAGCTATTCTTGATATAAAGGCATGCCACAATCAGAACACAGCGGCACTCCGAGTTCATTCGGCTTACTGTATATCCGAATATCTTTATTACTATCTTTACGAGCGTTACGAAGAGACCCGACGTGTTGGCTCGGGAAACAACCAGCAGGCACTGAACAAAAAGACTGTTCAGTCCCTGCCGTTTCCTCTCCCCCCACGCGCAGAACAAATCGAAATCGTCCGCAGGATTGAACAGCTATTCGCCTTCGCCGATCAATTGGAAGCCGGTATCAAAGCCGCCCAAGTACGTATCGACCTCCTAACCCAAAGCATCCTTGCCAAAGCGTTCAGAGGCGATCTTGTGCCGCAAGACCCGAACGACGAACCGGCCAGCGTGCTCCTTGATCGCATCAAAGCTCAACGCGCGGCTGCACCCAAGGCCAAACGCGGTCGCCGGTCTGCCACGGCCGGCTAAATTCTACGTGCAGACTAAGCGCTGGCAGAGCACCGTTGGCCGCCCCGATTTGCAGGCGCTCTATGGCTCCCTGGCAGGGCAGAAAGCCAAACGTGGTGTATTCATCACCACCTTAGGCTTCACTGCCCAAGCGGTCGAGTTCGCGTGATCAGTCGAAGGACTGGTACTGATCGACGGTAAACGCTTGGTCAATCTGATGTTGGATCACAAAGTTGGTGTCAGCTCGCAGCTTTACAAGATGCCGAGGCTCGACAGCGATTACTTTGACGGGTCGCTCGGCTGAGCCCAAAAAACACCACTTATCGAAAACCAGAATACGCAGCATTCCATCTGGTATCCCAAGCAATTCGCCTGATCAATTATTAGTCAATAAAATCAAATAGCTACAGGTTTGTTTCAGCTCACCCCGGCCCACCACTTCATCATCTAAAGACGTCCACGGACGTCTTTTTATGTGACCGTAATTCATGAAAATCCAGACACTGCCCCCTGTAGCGTCCACAAATGCACGGCTCAACCCACGTAACCAGATGCATGAGCCAGGCGCCCTACTAGTAGACCGATCGACTAGAAACGATTAGCATCGCCTCCATGAACACCCTAAAGATCCGCGAAACATCCGACGTCCGCCAAGGCATCCTTGATGTAGGCCAGAAAATCATGGCCGCCAAAGGATATACCGCCGTGGGGCTGAACGAGATTCTGGCGACTGCCGGTGTGCCCAAGGGCTCGTTCTATCACTATTTTGGCTCCAAGGACGCGTTTGGCGAGGCCCTGCTCGAGAGTTATTTCGAGACTTATCTCGACGAGATCGACCAGACCCTCAGCCAGCCTGGCCTGACGATGGCGCAGCGTCTGCTGAACTACTTCCGCATCTGGCAAGACACCCAGTCCTTCCAGGATTGCCAGGGCAAGTGCCTGGCCGTGAAACTGGGCGTGGAAGTTGCGGACCTTTCCGAGGCCATGCGTGCCGTGCTCAAGCGAGGTACGTCGGGAATCATCGATCGCTTGGCGAGTGGGATCGAGTCCGGGTTGGCCGAAGGTTCATTGGCTATCAGCGGCACTCCCCATGAGGTTGCGCAGAACCTTTATCAATTGTGGCTCGGCGCCAGCGTCATGGTGAAGATTACCAAGAGCGTCCAGCCCTTCGAGACGGCGATGTCCACGACCCGCCAGCTTCTGAACCTGCCCTGATTCACTGGCATGAGCGATGCATCGCCAGTCGGAGCGTTGCACTGCTCATGTCAGACCTCGCCGCAGTTTCCCCAACGCTTTCTACTGTCCTTTCTACCCTCGCCTCACAGCCCGAAGAACAGTTTTCATAAAATCTGAAAAAGACTCTAGACGACCGGTCTAATTTACAATACCGTAGCGACACGTTCACCTTCTGGACCTAACCAACTACAGCTCTATCCAGTCAACCCAATGGTCGTTCGCCGCCACCCAACTAGACGACCGGTCTAATTTACAGCGATTTGCCGTGACCTCATGGCTCAACTGAAAAAAGGAAGCACAAATGAAAATTCTCATGGTTCTGACCTCCCACGACACGCTTGGCGACACCGGCCGTAAAACCGGTTTTTGGCTCGAAGAGCTGGCGGCGCCTTATTACACCTTCCTGGACGCCAAGGCCGAGATCGTCCTGGCGTCGCCAGTGGGTGGCCAGCCACCGCTCGATCCGAAGAGCAACGAGCCGTCCTTCCAGACAGATCTGACCCGCCGCTTCGAAACCGATGCCGTCGCCACCGCGCTGCTCGCCAACACCGTACGGCTGGACAGCGTCTCGCCTGCCGATTTCGATGCGGTTTTCTACCCAGGTGGCCATGGCCCGCTGTGGGACCTGGCAGAAGACCCGATCTCGATCCAGTTGATCGAGTCCTTTATCGCCGCCGGCAAGCCCGCAGCCCTGGTGTGCCACGCGCCGGGCGTTCTGCGCCACGTGAAGAAAGCTGACGGCGCCCCTCTGGTCGAAGGCATGCGAGTAGCCGGCTTCACCAATTCCGAAGAAGAGGCAGTCGGCCTGACCCACGTCGTGCCGTTCTTGGTCGAGGACATGCTCAAGGCCAACGGTGGCCTGTACTCGAAAGGTCCGGACTGGGCCTCCTACGTGGTTCGCGACGGCCTGCTGATTACCGGCCAGAACCCCGGCTCGTCCAGCGAAGCCGCAACGGTGCTGACAGAGCTGCTGAACAACGCCTGATCAAACCCTAGGTGGGAGACTGCGCAAGGTCTCCCGCACTCAACGACATCCCGATGCCATCGGCAAGGGGCCGGTTTAGCCCTGACGTTCCTGGAGACACGCATGATTGCGTTCAACTTGCAGCAAATCAAAGACGCTGGTTGGTTGAAAGAAGCCAACTACATCGACGGCCAGTGGATGGCAGCGGATGACGCCAGACACTTAGCGATAAACGACCCGGCCACCGACAACCAGATCGGCCAGATCCCTTGGGGCGGCGCCGTTGAAACACCCCGAGCCATCGACGCCGCACACGCAGCGTTCACATCCTGGTCACTGACCACCGCGGCAGAGCGCACCATCCTGCTCAATCGCATGGCGCAGTTGGTACGCGACAACCTCGATATCCTCGCCAGCACGCCTGCCAGTTCGGCCTGGCCGCGTACTTTTTCACCCTAGACCTGGCACACCCCTTCCGTGTCTCGCGCGACCTGCAGAGCGGCATGATCGGCATCAACGCCGAGGTCATCACTACCGTTGAAGCGTCCTTCGGCGGGGTCAAGGACAGCGGCATCGGTCGCGAGGGCTCGACTCACGGCCTGGACGAATACCTCAACCTCAAATACCTCCGCCTCGGTGGTTTGTAAGCCCACCCGACATTGACGCGACAAGGAATCGAATATGGAACATCGCTCGTTGTTCGAGCCCACCACGTTGGGCTCCATCACGCTGAAGAACCGCATCGTCATGCCGCCACTCACCCGCCAGCGCAGCGGACAGCCCGGCGACATTCCTACGGCCCTGATGGCCCGTTATTACCAACAACGCGCCAGCGCCGGCCTGATCATCAGCGAAGGCACCCAGATCGAGCCACGCGGCAAAGGTTATGCCTGGACCCCGGGCATCTACAACCAGGCGCAGATTGATGGCTGGCGCACCGTGACCGACGCCGTACATGCTGAAGGCGGGGTGATTTACGCCCAGCTTTGGCACGTCGGCCGGGTATCCCATAATGCTCTCCAACCCCATAACGCTGCCCCCATCGCTCCGTCGGCGATCCAGGCACAGAAGGCCAAGGCCTTCATCGAAACCAACCCAGGCACTGGTATATTGGTCACCCCCTCCATGCCACGCGAGCTCAGCGTCAGCGAGATCAAAACGTTGGTCGAGCTCTACGCCCAAGCCGCACGCAACGCATTGAGCGCCGGCTTCGATGGCATTGAGATTCACTCGGCCAACGGCTATTTGGTCAACCAATTCATCTCGACTCACGCCAACCAACGCACCGATGAATATGGCGGATCGCTGCATAACCGCCTGCGCTTCCTACGCGAAGTGGTGCAAGCCGTCAGCGCCGTGGCCGGGCCCGAGCGCGTCGGGGTGCGCTTCTCGCCTCTGTTCAGCAGCACCGATGAAGACCGCGTGTACATAGGCTTTGTCGAAGAAGACCCGCACCAGACCTATATCGAGGCCATCAAGGTGCTTGAGCGAGCAGGCATAGGCTACCTCTCGATCGCCGAAGCAGACTGGCCGAATGCGCCAGACCTGCCCGACGCGTTTCGTCGCGAGGTGAGAAGCACTTTCAGCGGTCGAATCATCTATGCCGGTTTATATACTGCGGCTAGGGCGGCGGGCCTGGTCGAGGCGGGCCTGGCTGACCTGGTTGCGTTTGGCCGGCCCTTTATTGCCAACCCTGACTTGCCTGAGCGCATCGCCAACGGCTGGCCGCTCAACGCCTTGGACGCCGCAGGCCTATATGGTGGCAAAGAGCAAGGGTTCATCGACTACCCGCGGTACAGCCCCTCCACATCCGACGTAAAACAAGAGGTAACCGTATGAACGATGGAATCGAAGGCAAAGTCGTCCTGATCACCGGCGGCAGCACCGGTATTAGTGCCGAAGTAGCTCGCCTGCTGGCCGCGCGCGGCGCAAAGGTGGCGGTAGCCGCACGTCGAGCAGACAAATTGGAGGCAGTTGTGGCCGAGATAGCTTTGGCAAGCTCGACGTGCTGGTCAACAACGCCGGGCTGATGCCGATTCGTCCCATGGCGGAGGTCAACACCGATGAGTGGGGCGCCATGATCGATGTGAATCTCAAGGGCACGCTCTACGGCATCGCCGCGGCGCTGCCACGTTTCCTTGCGCAGGAAAGCGGGCACATCATCAATCTTAGTTTGGGCGACAAGGTTCGCGTGACCTCCATCGCACCGGGCGCGGTGGAGATATTCAGTTCTAATGCGACGAAACATAACCAGACGCTCCCGAAGCTTCGGGCAACGCATACGTTGCCCTCATCCATTCAATCTCCGCCTGAGGCGTTCGCCCGAACATCCGCTTGAACTCGCGGCTGAATTGCGAGGCGCTTTCATAGCCAACATTGAACGCCGCCGTCGAGGCGCTCATCGTGTTGCGCAACATCAATAAGCGCGCCTGGTGCAGGCGTGTCGATTTCAAATATTGCATGGGCGAAGAGTTCGTCACACCGCGAAAGTGCAGGTGAAAGTTGGGCACGCTCATGCCCGCTTCGTGAGCGAGCGTTTCGACGTCCAGAGGCTCGTGGTAGCTGCTATGGATCTTTCGGATCGCCCGCGTGATCTTGCCGAAGTGCCCCTGGCGAGCGAGGGCGGCGCGCATCGAACCGCCCTGCTCGCCGGTCAGGATGCGGTAGTAGATTTCCCGTATCAGCGACGGTCCGAGAATTTGCGCGTCGCCCGGATAACTCATTGCCTCCAGGAAACGCAACGTCGAGCTGCGCAGCGGATCGTCCATGGGCGAGGCGTACATGCCTTTGGGCTGGGCATCGCTGGGGCCGAGGGTTTCGTCCACTTGCAGCATCAGCTCGCTGGCCAGTTGCAAATCGAGGCGCATGTAGATCGCCAGCATAGGCTCCTTGGCGCTGGCGTCGGTCTCCATGGTGAACGGAACAGGGACGGACACCACCAGGTAGTGCTGGGCGTCATACACGTAGACGTCATCGCCCAGATAGCCGCGCTTGCGCCCCTGGCACAGGATCACGATACCGGGCTCGTACAGGACCGGCGTGCGCGTCAGTGGCCGGTTCGAACGAAGGAACCGAATGTCATCCAGCGCGCTGAGGTTGTAGCCCTCGACAGGCGCGAGCTGTTCCATCAACTGCACCATATGCGTAGCGGCCTGAATCATCGACGCCTCCTTTTGCTGGCTGTTCAACCGTCAGTCGAACGGGTCAGCGCTTCCCATTGATCAATCTCGCTGGCCGCCCGACTGAGCTTGTCGCGCACCAGGTTCAGTGCATCGCTGCCCAACAGCAAATGCGCGGGCGGCGTCGGGCTGGCAATGATCTGCAACATCGCTTGTGCCGCTTTCCGAGGATCGCCCAGTTGCTTGCCGCTTTTCTCCACGCGCGCTTTACGGATCGGATCAAAACTGGCGTCGTAGTCGGCAATGCTTCGAGCAGTGCGCTGCATCGAACGGCCGGCCCAATCGGTGCGGAACGAGCCAGGCGCAACGGCCGTCACGAAGATGTTGAACGGTAGCAGCTCCTTGCTCAGCGTATCGGAGAGGCCTTCGAGGGCAAACTTGCTCGCGCAGTAATAGGAAATGCCCGGCATCGTAATGGTGCCGCCCATGGACGTGATGTTGATGATATGGCCGGCACGGCGCTGACGAAAATACGGCACGAAGGCCTTGGTCACCGCGACCGCGCCAAACACGTTGACGTCGAACTGGCGACGCATTTCCTCCAGCGGCGATTCTTCGAGGATGCCTTCGTGACCGTAGCCGGCATTGTTGACCAGGACATCGACCGGACCGTAAGTGGTTTCGACCTCCGCCACTGCGCTATCGATTCGCTCGAACTCGGTGACATCCAGGATCACGCCATGGGCACGTTCCGTGGAAAGCGCTTCGAAGGCCTGCAACGCCGCCTCACTGCGCACGGTGCCGATGACACGGTGGCCCGCTGCGAGCGCCTCCTGCGCCAGGGCGTTGCCCAGGCCACTGCTCACACCGGTGATGAATAGGGTTTTTCTGTCGTGCATGGTGAACTCCAGATGGATAGGCAGGAAGCCATGGTAACGATCGAAAACTGACCCACCTATGCCGGTTTGCCTTGGGGCATTGCCTATTTCTATCAGCCCGTCATATGCCGGGCCGATCATTTGCAACGGCTGGATAGAGCCGCATCGCTTTCGTGGCGAGGGAGCTTGCTCCCGCTGGGGCGCGCAGCAGCCCCTCGATTTTGCGGTCGCTGCGCAACCGAGCGGGAGCAAGCTCCCTCGCCACGGTCTGCTCCCTGGTCATGACAAAGGGATAGATTCATTTAAGAACTGAGCATACAGATAAGTCTGTCCCCCTTTCGCTTCCGGACCTTCTGCTTTTCAAGTCCGACTCAAAGCCCCTGGACGCTCGCCACAGGAATACGCTCCTGAGGTTGAGTGACATCGTAAACATGCTGCTCACAACCTGCCCCAATGATCACGAACTCCACCAGGTAAACCTTTTGCTTCTCGGGCTTGAAGGTGGAACTCATAGGGCCGCACGCATAAACAATTTTTTCGGCATAGCGGTAGTAGTTCGAGTCGTAGACCCGTGATTCACCGATCACTTCAATCGCCTGCCCGGGGTCAGCCTGCACCTCCAGCTGGGGGAAGCGTTTTACGGTGGCGCTGTTGGCAACCTCGTTCACTTTGGCGATCCAGCCGAATACCTTGCCACGACCGGAATCGACCACGGTTCCCAAGACCTCGGCACGTTGGTCTGCATCGGAACTGCGCCGCACGGAGAATTGCACCGGGTGGGTGAATCCTGTCGCCTTCATGATGATCTTGGCGTGTTCCGCGTCAGCGACGACCTTGGGTTGTTGCAACTGCACGCCATCCTTGAGCAGGCTTGGCGAGGAGTCCCTGACGTTTGAATGACAGCCTGCCAGGGCCATGGCTAGAACTAAAAAGGTGGTTTTTTTCATGATTACTTCCCTGCAAAAATTTGAATGACCACAGACCGCCGAAGTACTTTCGACAAAAGCGCAATAGCGATGACCACGTTCTAGTAATCGATGACTGATTTGGACATTGCTTAACCTGAACGTCCTAACAACCTTGCCCACCATCCAGGCTTGGCGACTGGCCCAGGTGTTGGAACAGCTTCTTCACCGGGATGGAGTAAATCTCCCGGATAATGCTCATGTCCGATGCAGTCACTATCATCAAGCCCAAAGACTTTCACGGCGGCGACCGCCTCGAAACACCAACGACCAAAATAGCTTCCCATCTCAAGCGGATGTTTCACTGGATCACCATAGATGTACCACCACGGTTGCTGTTTGCCGCGCCGGTTCAACTCTGGATACCAATGTTTTACGAAAGCAAGCAACAACGTTGCTTGCTGCGCCTGCGGCGCGTCAATGGCCTTGAGCAGCCTTGCGTAGGGCTTGGCATGCAGGAGGTTCTCCCCAATCGGCCGCTCTGGTTGACGTGACGCCACGACTCGATCAAGCAGAACGTCCTGCCCGCCCTCGCCTATCAACGCAACCAAACGAAGCCACTGGTCGTCGGGAATTTCAAGAACGAGCGCCAGGCTCACCAACCAGAAACACCAGATATAGTGGTTTAAATTTGTGAGCTCAAAGGTCCAGTCTCGGCAAGTCTGGAGATTGTTTTCTGCGCAGATTTCATCGGAGGTACGGTTGGATATTTCCCAAGCGTCCAAAATGCCGGGGAAATATGTTGGCATCTCTGCAACATCGCCACCTCTGGAGTAGACCCGTATGGCGGCGCGCAAATTATCTTTAGCGAAGTCGAATGCAAACTGCGCTCTGTATATGGGGTTGGCCGAAGGCTCCAACAAAATTTTACTGGTGCGCTCAATCCATTGCAGATCTTTTGTTTCACGACCATTCCAGTATTGTTCATCCCCCCAAGGTGCACGAATCATGGAACAACCCCATTCAAATTTTTGGCAGGTAAAATTTTAGACGTGTCTATCGCTTTGACTTTTCCACGAGCGTCAAGCACCTCAATCTCTGTAGCGCCGTCTGGCCGAGTTCTCACGACCCAGGTTTCAGTACGATTCGCATCCACAGCATTCCGTACATCCATGCTCCTATTTTCTCCAACCGCACGCTCCAGACGATCACCCCCGAGAGTCCATGCTATAGAACCCTGCTTACCATCCGTCGGATTACCAAGCCCCGAGGAGCCGGACTTCTTGTTATCACTGACAAACTTGTACTCGATAATGACGTAGTCCACATCTGGACGATCCACCTTATAAAGATCATCGATCCCCGTCTCCCCAATCCCCGGAACCCGTGCAAGCTTCTGTCCTTCGGGAACGATTTGCTGAACAGAACGCTCGCCAAACAAATCACCCATGACGCTTTTCTGCTGTTTGGTTAAAACTGCCAGATCCATCATTGGCTGGCCATCAGGACCAAAGATACCGCCACTTTTGATCAGCGCTTGCTCGGACGCTTCGTTAAGTATTCCGGTGAAGCGCTTCCCCACTGCCTCTGCAAGCTCACCTGTCAGGCGTGTCGTCGCCAACCCTGCGCTACCGGCTCCCGCACCGCCCAGACCGATGCCCACTCCCGCAGAAGTCGCAATAGCCTCATTCTGCCTCAGCACATCAGCGCCATACCCTTGCATGATATGCAGGGTGTCCAGATACCCCTTGAGCCTTAAGTCTTCAGGCAAACTTTGGACAGCCTCCACGGCAGCGGCAAATTGCCGTCCTCCACAACTCGGACAATTCACCGTACTCATCGCCATAAGTGCCGTCTTGGATCCGAAACTCGCCAGGTTCTCCACAGCGTTAGCAAAACCTTCGGCGCTGCCTTGGCCCTTTGCATTAAGTATTGCGGCCTGATTCTTTGGGTCACGCATGTAATGGTAAGGGTCAACCAGCTCAATGTACTTGACCAGATTTTCAACTGACTTCCTGTCTTTCATCAGCTCTGCCAAGCCCAGTCGCTCATTGTTATAGTCAGCCAGGCTCACCTGAAACAGATCTGTGCTTTTCAGCTGCGAAAGCTCCGTTCGAAGGAAGTTGGCGGCATCTGCCGTCTTGCCATCCTTCACATCCAGTACAGCATTCCATCCTCGGTCAACCATCGCTGCTGCGGTTCGCAAGAGCTCCATTCTCGCCTGTTCATCAGTGATGCCCTTTTCCTTCGCGTAACGACTGACTCGATCATCGTCTGAGGCGAACTTTATTTCGTCTGGATGCAACTGCCGGTTGTACTTCTCCACTCCCAGCGCAGTGCCACCGGCCACGACCGAACCGATCACGCCACTACCGGATCCAACCGTCGTACCGACGCCAGCAGCTATTAGCGAGGCTACGGTCTTTTGCTCCGTTTCTGTCAGCTTGCTGCCAGCCAAAGCTTGCATGACGGACGGCAATAGAGCTGAGGCGCCCGCACCCAATGCCCCGCTCTGCACGCTACCACTGGAAAGCCCCATCGCCGCTCCCGCCAAGGCATGCAACATGACGCGCGCCGCGCCGCCTTCCGCCCAGGCGGCCTTGGTCACGCTATCGATGTCCTTACGGTTTTTCTGTTCGTCGGCAAAGCTGCCAATTCTGTTGAATATATCGCTGGACGTTGTATTGGCGACGATGCCAACAGCTGTGCCGCCCGTGGCTCCGCCAAGACCTGCGGCAATCAAGCCAGAGGCGATATCAGCCATCAGTTTCTTATCACCGCCTACCTGCCAGCGGGCGGCTTCCAAACTGGCCGCTTCCGCCGCCCGGGCGGTTGACTCGGCAGCCGGCGAACCGGCATTGGCTTGATCCTTTGCCTCCTGCCCAAGCCTCTTGGCCTCATCCGCCTTAGCCTTAGCGACCGTGCTGATAACACCGCTGGCCAGTTGCGCCGAGCTTTGAATCAGGTCGATACGCTCCTGCATGGCCTCTTCATCAGGCTTGTCCAGCTTCTGATTGGCGTTGGCGGTATCGCGGTTCAGCCCCACCAGGTCAGTCGCGCCCTCGGGGTTACGAACAACGATCGTGCCTTCGCTGACAGCACTGCGGGTGTAGCTGTGATCTTTGTCCTTAAGGGCTACTGGGATGCTGCCGCCGAATGAGGAGCCGCCAACATTGCTGCCCGAGATGGAAATTCCCGCCGATTGGCTCTCGATATTGCTGCTGTTCTTGATATCGCTGACGAGCAAGCGATCCGTGCTGAGGCGGTTTTTATCCGCGAGCGCCTCACTGGCAATCACAGCGCCCTGCAGGGTCGTGGTTTTACCCACATGGATGTCGTAGCCACCGGCACCAGCGAACAATCCGCTCTGGTCGGTCACGGCCTTGTAGTCACTGTTCATGTTGGCGCCGGCAATATTCGCCGAACCCGCGACCATGGAGCCGTAGCAGAACGGCGGAACGCAGATGCTCGCTCCGATCCCCCCGCTGCTTTGCTTGCTTTTCGACGATTCGGTGTCCTGGAGAGAAACAATATTCAGGTTGCCACCAATCGAGGCCTTGATGGTGTCCGCGCGGACCTGTGCGCCTTCGAGGGTAGTGTCGCGACCGCTTTGCAACAACAGCGATCCAGTTTCCAACGTGGTATTGACCTGAGTGACGGACTTGCCGTTACCCATGTTTTTCGCACCTTGGGCCCCCAGATCGAGGGTGAAGCCGTTTTGCTCCCCAATGTTGAAGCTGGCACCAATGGCCGTTTTGTTGCTCGACCCGTCGTTTTTGCGATCAACGGTGTCCTGTGCACTTTTCAGCAGCACATCATTTTTAGCCAGCAACAAGGTGTTTTCAGCCTTCAGGCTGCTGCCGGTTATCTGGATATCACCCAGGGTTCCCGCCGCGTCCCCCGTGGCAACAATCGATAGCTCTTGACCGGTATTAAGGGTGCTTTGCTTCGCCGTCAGGCTGTTGTACTCGCTGCTGCTTTTGCTGCGCGTATTGGCCAGCTCGGTACCGATCTTGATCAGTGAGCCATTGCTGGGGGTGCCGCCTTGCTTGTTTTTGAACCCGGAGCTCTGCCCGTTGGCATCCGAGGCCTGGCCACCCAGGTTGTAAAACGCAAGCGCAGCCTGGGCGATTTTTACTGCCTTGAGTCGAGGGTCATCGGCATTCTTCGCAGCTTTGGACGCGTCGCGAATAGTCCTTGCGGTGTCGACGATCGCACCACCGATGACCCTACCCACTGCCAAGCTTTTAGAGCTGTCCTCAGTGGTTTGCCGCGCGGTTTCATCACCCGCGGTGATGGTCACGTTGGAACCGGTAAGCGCCATATCCTTGGTACTGACCAAATCACTGGCCACCACACTCAACTCACGCCCAGCCGTAAGCGTCACATTGCCAGCACTGGAGCCAACTGTGCTGCCGGTAAGCGTGGTTTCTGCAGCCGTGCCGTTGTGCTTCTGACTGTTGATAAACAGATGCTGATTGCCCGTCATGTCATCCAGGCCCAGCTTGTTACCAGTCAATACACCTGTCAGGTCGCGATTCTTTTCCTTGTGCATATCAGCGCGCGAGAAGGTATTTTTCGCCGCATCGATGGTCAGGTCGCGCCCGGCCTGGACTGCCAGATCACCGGTACTGACCAGGGACGAGCCCGTCACTTTCACATCTTGGCCGCCCGCGACGGTGACCGTCTCGCCTGAGACCATGCTGCCCATGGCAGTCGTGCGCTTCTCATCGACCTTGTCCTGGACTTTGCTCGACTTGAACCCACCCCAACTGCTTTTGCTTTCCTTACGCTCATGGCGGGCGCTGTCGGAGTCGGTCACGGCAAGAATCTGTACGTCCTTGCTGGCGACCAATTTCGTCGCGCCTTTCTCGGAAGTCACGGCGCTACCTGCCAACAGCAGGTTTTCACCCGCCACCAGCGTGCTGTTGCCGCTGGAACTGACCAGGCTGCCCACATGGGTGGTGCTGCCCGTTTCATCCAGCCGGAATTTCTTCCCTGAAGAAGACTTCTTGGTCTTGCTGTAGAAGCTGTAGTCCTGATCCGCAGCGGCCTTGAGGTCAAGGTTCTTACCCGCCACCAGATAGGCTTCCCCCCCGGCATTGACCGTACTCGCCACCAGCGCCAAATCCTGCCCCGCGCTCAGCGTCGCATCCCCTCCCGCCTTGAGCGCGGTGGACACCTGCTGGACATGATCCTCGATGCTCTTGACCTTCTTGCTCTGGCCATACGAATGCTGTTCATTCGCCGCTGGCCCCAAGGTCAAGTTCTTGGTAGCGACAATGGCCAGGTTCCGCTTGGCTTCGACCTGGCTAGCGACCACGTTGAGGTCACCGCCCGCAGCGGCCTGAAGATCCCGCCCAACCGTAACGCTAGAACCGTTCTGGGTAATGGTCTGGTCTCGATGTTTGCTGCCCTGCGTATGGCTGTCCACCTGCTCGGCGGCGGTGATGTTCATATTTCGGGCAGCACGCAATGTTGTGTCATTGCCGCTCTTGAGCACGCCCCCCTTGTTGGCGATATCCCGCCCCGCCCCCATTGCCAGATCATTGCTCGCCTCGATCCGCGCCGCACTGTCGGCAAAGTCACGTTGCTCGGTCTTGTAGCCCGTGCTGCTGGCATGCCGGGTGATGGTGCGTTCATTGGCCAAATCACCGGCAACGGCAACAACACTCACGTCACGCCCAGCAATAACCCCACCCGCCCGGTTAGTCAGGTTATTACTCGCCAACGCATCCAGCCGACCACCCGCTTCCATCAACCCACTGTTGACCAAGCTGTCGCCCGCCGTCGCCCTCAGGTTGCTGGACGCACGTAAAGTGCCCGCATTGTTCAGGTTTTTACCGGCAATCAGGCTGACGTCTGAGCCCTGAATCAGCGCACCATTCGGCGCCAGACGATTGTTGGCCTGGGCCAGATAAAGCACCGGCACCAGCACCTGTTGATTATTCACCGTCCGGTTTTCCATCCAGACGATGTCATGGGTCAGGGCCGCAACCTGTTCGGCGGTCAGGCTGACGCCCAGGGACAGGTTAAGAGCGTCCTTGCTGGCGATGGCATTGTTCATCAGGTACTTGAACATGCCGTCGTCGGAGGTCTGACCGTCGAGGAAGCGCTGGCCGGTGCGGGCGATCACCGCTTGTTGGATCAGGCGTTGTTCGTAGAAGCCGTCGCCCAAACGCTTAGCGGCGACGTCGGGGTCGTAGCCCAGGTTGCTCAGCAGGTAATCCGAGCTCATGAAGCGACGCATGTCGGTCAGCGCCGGGTTGGTCTCGATCAGGTATTTTTGCGGGTTGGCCTGGAACGAACGGTCCGGCAGGCCACGCACTTGCGTCAGCCCCGCACCTTGGGTCGGCGTGGTCGAGCCGTCGCCGCTCATGCGGAACAGGCCGTTTTGCCCGGTGGGCAAGTCAAACCCCGGCAGGGCCAGCGGATCGACCTGTTGCTGGGTCAGGTTCGGCGGTAATTGTCGATTGATGTTGATACGGGTCGAGAAAACATTGTCAGCGTCGGTGTCGGTACGCGGTCCGGCGCCAACATAATTGTAACCGCCGCGCACGACACGGCTGTCGGCTTCGCCCTGGATACGGACATCCACGGCTCCGCCGGCCTGGATGATCGCAGCATAGGTCTGGTTATCAGTGGTGGCTGTTTGAGTGCCAAACTGGGTCAACTCATGTTCGGTCATGCCGATGAAACTGCTCATCGCAGCTTCAAGGCCGGTCAGCTTATTGGGATCGTAAGCTGGGCTTGCGATCCAGTATTTGTTGGTGAAGTCATCTGCGGCAGAGCGCCAGTTGCCTGGATTACGCGTGCGTTCGGACCTGAAGGTGCGCGAGGTTTCAATCTCACCGGTCTCAATGCCGATGTTATCCAGCTTGAGAAGATTGGCGGTAAACGCACCGCCGACACCCAGGCTGCTGCTCCGGTTGGTCAGGGTGTCGCCCTGGATATCCAGGCTGCCGCCGGTGGTGATACTGGAAGCCGCGCTGGCCGAGGTAACTTCGAACTTGTCGCGCTGGATAATTTGCCAGACGTGGTTTTCCTTGCCGCCGCTGCAATCACCGGCGTTGTACCCTTCGATGCAGGCCACTTCCCTGATCGAGGCGGTGTAGATGCCCGCGTCGTGGGTGGTCAGTATTTCGCGGACGTTGTCGATCGTGCTGGCTGCCAGGCGCATGTTGCCGTCGCTCTGCAGCGAGCCGGAGCTGTTGAGGATGCGGCTGACACGGGTGCCGAGGCCGTCGCGATCAATGCTCAGGTCACCCAGGCTATAGATATCGGCATAGCGGTTGGTCAGGCTATTGACGCGCAGGCTGGTATTGCCGCCGCTGAAGATCAAACCGTGTTCGTTGAGCAAGTCGCCGGTGGATACGTCGAGCGCGCCGGCACTGCCCAACGTGCCGTAATTGTTCACCGTGGCGGCAGTGATGCTCATGTCCGCCGCTGAGGTCAGGCGACCGTAGCTGTTGAGGACGCCATCGACCACGACGGTTGTGTTGCCACCGCCAGCGATGCTGCCGCCTTGCTCCAGATCGATCAGCGCGGCCTTGAGCCCCAAGGTGCCGAGACTGCTCAAGCGACCGTTGCCTGTATAGGCGCCGGTCAGTTGCAGGTCGATCGCACCATCGCTGCCGACCAGGCCGTCTACACGCCAATTGTTGCCACGGCCCACCATGCCATTGGTGCTGAGCAACTGGCCCGTGGCGGTCTGGGTCAACTGATCAACATCCACGACCAAGTGCCCGGCCTGGATCGCCGTGTTGTTGGTCCAGCGATCAGCCGTCACCGTCAGGTTGCCGTAGGTCACCAACTGACCGCCGGCCTGCCCCAGGTTGGCTTGGCTGATGCCGAACAATCCCAGGCCAGTGTGCAGCAGCTTGCCACCCACGTTCTGGACGCTGCCGGTGTTGAAGCCCACATCATTACTGGCGGTTTCCAGGGTGCCGTCGTTGTTATCGAACAGGCCACCGATCTTGAACACCGTGGTGCTGTTCTGGCCCAGGGTGCGCAGTTGGCCTTTCTGGTTGCTCAAGCTGGCGGCCAGAATGTCCAGGCTGTCCTGGCTTTCGATGATGCCGGCGTTGTTGTTCAGCGCACCCGAAAGGTCAAAGTCGATACCACTGGCGCTGACCTGCCCGCCGCCGCTGTTGTCCATGTCCCGGCCAGAGATCCAGACCTTGCCCGTGGCGTATATCCCGCCGTTGCGATTGTTGATGTCCGCCGTCGCGTTGGTAACCACGACATCGCCGGCTTGCGCAGCGATGCGTCCGCCGTCGTTGAACAGCCCAGCCAAGGCTCGGATGTTGAGTCCTTGAGCCTGGATCGTGCCGCCCTGGCGGTTCACGTCATAGCCGTTTTTCAGCACACCGGTGGTGCGTGCCTCCAGCGCCGCCTTGACGCTGGACAGCACGCCGCCACGGTTGTCCAGATTCGTCGCGAAGACACTCAGCTTGGCGTCCTTGGCGATGATGCTGCCACCCTGGTTATCGATGTCGTCGGATACATCCACGGTGACCAGGCCCTCGCCTTGCAGCGTGCCCTTGGCGTTATTCAGACTGGCAGCATCGAACTCGACCTCGGCAGTACGGCTGGCGATCAGGCCTTTTTCGGCGTTGTTGACCGCGCCGGTGGCGCTGACCAGCAGCTTGCCATTGGCGGCGACGGTGCCTTTGTTGCTGTTGTCCAGGCTGGCGGTGCGCACGGTCATGACGCCTTGGCTGGATAGCTCGCCGCCCCGGTTATTGATCGCGCCGGTGTTAGTGATGTCGAGGTTCTTGCCGGCCATGACCAGGCCGGTCAGGTTGTCCAGGCTGTCGAGGACCAGGGTCGCGCTGTTCAGGCTCGACAGTTCACCGGCATTGTTTTCCAGATGGCCCAGGTTGGCCGTCAGCAGGCCCTGGCTATTGATCAGGCCGCCCTGGCTGTTGAGGACTTGATCGGCGCTCAGGTGCAGTTCGGTGTTACCCAGGATCCGGCCTTTATTGCGGTTATCCACAACGTTGCCGGTGACGGTGGTCTTGCCCTGACCACTGAGCGTGCCGCCCTGGTTATTCAGCGCAGCGGTGGTCGTGACATTCAGGTCGCGGCTGGCGATGACGGTTTTGCCGGCGTTGTTCAACTGCTTGGCGGTGAGGGTGACATCACCCGTGGTGTTGCGGCTGTTATCGGCATTGACCCCGGCCTCGACAATGCCGTTGTTGGTCAGCGTGCCGCCGCTGTCCAGGTGGATGCTGTCGCGCGCCACCAGGTTTTTCTGGCTGCTCAGGTCACCTTGGGTCTTAACTTCGAGTCGGCTTCCGGCGTACACGTGCTCCCGGGCTTCGAGGCTTTTGGCCTGGATATGGACCGCTCCGGCAGCCGCCGTCTCGGCCAGGCTCAAATGCCCATTGGCATCGAGCTGGATATCACCGCCACTGGCGACCATCTTGCCGTCCAGCTTCACCCCGACACCCGCCTCGGTGCCCACCAGTTTGATAGCGCCTGCGTACATGCCGCCCAGCGCCGAGGAGTCGATCGCCAGTTCCGGCTTGGCACTGCCGTCATCGGCGCGGGCGGTGGCGTTGAGGGTGTCGGCGTTGACGTCGTTGCGACCGGCCACGATCGTCAGGCTTTTCGCCTGGATCTCAGCGTTGATCTTGGCGCTGCGGGTGATGATTTCGAAACGGTCGACATTGCTGGCGTTAAAGCCCGCGCCTTCAATGGCCACGCTGCCCTGATCCACTTGGTAGCTGTTCAACTGGCCGTTCTCGATGATCGGCTTGCCCGTCGTCAGCGTCGCCCTCGGCGTATTGATAAAGCCACATCCGTTACATGTGATGCCATGAGGGTTGGCGACGATGACGTGGGCCGATTGCCCCGCGACTTCGGTGTAGCCACGCAACTGGCTGGGGTTGCCACCGTTGACCTCATTGAGGATGGTCTTGGCGGCCGAGCCCTTGAGGTTCGGATTACCGAGGATGATCCCGCCCAGTTGCGTGGCCTGGGCAGGGTTGGTGGCGTTGTTGAGGATCACGCCGTTGCTGCCGACGTTGTAGTCCTTGAACTGGTTATGAGACAGCCCACTGCCGTTGGGCTTGGCAATGTTGACGACGGGCACACCGTTGCCCGCCTGACCGAGACTGGTGCCCGGCGCGCTGACCACGATACCGTCGGCCTGGGCCCACAGCGGTTGCCAGAACATGACGTTGGCCAACAGGAACGCCAGGCCACGCTTGGGCATGCCCCAGAAGGCGTCGCGGTTTTTCAGGGCAGCAGAGGGCTGGCGGGCCAGGAAGGCGTATTGGCGGTCGTCCATGATCAGGTCTCTTTGCAAACAGAATTAGATGGATACATCCACGCGGAAGTAGATCGGCGCTTCGCGCTCGGTCAGGGCGTCCGGACGTTCCAGGGAGTGGGCAAATGTGACGCTGGCGCTCAAGTGCTGGCCGCGGGCGAACAGTTCCAGCGAGTTGCTCGACATGCGGCCATGCTGGTCGCCGTTGTAGCGATCGCCCCGAATGACGCCCTGGTCGTAACCGAGGCTGGTGCCGTACTCGGCGAACACCGGACGCAGCCACTCCAGCGTCACCGGACGGCTCCAGCGCAGGTCGTTGCGCCAGTAGCCGCCGCTGTCGCCGGACAGCGTCTGGTCCTTGTAGCCGCGGACCGAAGACAACCCACCCAGGCTCATGCGTTGCGGGCTGAATAACGCGTCCTCGCTGCGCTGGCCGGTCATCAGGCTGCTGAAGCTGAAGGATTCGCCGCCCAACTCGAAGGACTGCAGGTAGCTGAGGGTGGCGGTGTATTTGCGGTATCGCGCATCCGGCACGCCAGGCCCAGGGTCGCGGTCGCCCTGGGCGTCGAGGGCGCCGATACCGTTTTGCAGGCCCAGGTCGAGGTTGACGAAGGCATTGCCGATCCGCCGCCCATGGTTGATGCCGAACTGCGCCTCGCTGATGCGATTGCTGCTTTCGGAGAGCTTGCTGTCTTCGATGAAGTTGTTGGTACGCAGGTAGGAAAGGCCTGTGTTGAGCGAGGTCTTGCTCACCGCGTCACGGTGGACCACCCGTTCCAGGCGCAACTGATGGTTCTGGCTGTCGCCGCTCTGCTTGAAGTTGAAGCCGTTGGCCTGGCCCAGCGCGCGATACTCGCTTTGGCTGTAGGTGTAGCTCAGGTTCCACCAGCCAAACGGCAGGTTGTAATAGAGCATGGCATTGCGGGAAGTCTTCTGATGGTCGCTGATGGCATCGTGGCCACCGCGCAGGGCCAGTTGATCGGCAAGGCCCAAGGGACTGTCCCAATCGAAGGCGGTAGCCCATTGCTGCTCGCCGGTACTTTTTTGCCCATCGTTATGCCGTGACAGGCCGACGCGCCAAGGTTTTTGCGAGGTATTGCTGACCAGCACTTCACTGCCGCCGATATTCTGTCCCGGCGTCAGCTCCATCCGGGCGCTGTTGGAGGGCAAACGGTTCAACTGATCAACCATTTGCTCGATGTCCCGCAAGTTGAGCAATTCGCCGGGCTTGCCGGGAAAACTCATGGCCAGTTCGCGCTCGGACAAGCCACTGCCCTCGACGCCCTTTAGTCCTTCAAGCCGTCCCTCGACCACCAGCACCTGCAGATGCCCACTGGACAAGTCCTGTTGCGGCAAATAGGCACGGCTCGTGACCAGGCCCTTTTCCAGGTACGCATCGGTAATGGTCTTGAGCAACTCGTTAAGCTGCGGCACGCCCAGGCATTGATTGATGTAGGGGGCGAGCAAGCGTTGGCGCTCACGCTCTGACAGGGCATCGGCGCCCTTGAGTTCGATGGTCTTGATCGGGAAGCAACGGTTGTCGGTCGGCGCGACGGGGGCTTGGGGTGTGGCGGGTTTGCCCGGTAACTCTTTGAGCTGTTCGAGGCGCCGGCGCTGCTCTTCGAGCAGACGGTCCTGGCGCTCGCGGATCAGATCCGTGTCGCCGGGGGTCGGCGCGGCGACGGCAATGTCCATCGCCAGAAAATACAGCGACGCGACGACAAGCCTTGTCCCTAAGGCATACACGGACATCTTCGATCCCTCGATACAAAACGACAGCAAAATTGCGGCGCAGGCCAAATCGGACAGCCTTCTGCGCGCACACCAGACCCTGCAGATCGCGTTCGGTTCAGAAATCGGACATTTTTTGACTCAAAAAAGAGACATGCCTCACAGGACACGTCCGAAATCACCTCGCTGATGAATACTTTTCGAAGAGAGCAACAAGCTGAACCGCATGAACTTTTCTTCACCCCACGCCTTCATGCAATCCGATACAGTCCCCTCGCTCATTCAAGAAACTAAGGTTTTAGCCCGCTCTCCCGCGGGCTTTTTTTTGCCTGTCATTTTTCGTCCCGGTAAAAAAATTTTCAGATTCAGGGCCAGCCGCCGATACAGCTCCGTTAAACGTTTTTGCTGGCTCTTAACAACAACAATCTTCCAGCCAACCGACGATAAGCAGCGCAACGTTCCTGGAGGAATTTGATGAATAGCTGGTTTGGCAACATTAGCGTCAACATGAAACTGGGCCTGGGCTTCGGCCTGGTGCTGGTACTGACTTGTCTCCTGGCCCTCACCAGTTGGACCAGCCTGGGCGGTTTGATCGACCGCAGTAATTGGATGAGCGACATCACTCAGCTCAACGCCGGCCTGACCAAGCTGCGCGTCGTTCGCCTGCAATACATGCTGGCCAACGGTGACGAGACCGTCGCACAAAATGTGCAGACCACCCTCGATGGTTTCGTCGCGCAACAAAATGCCCTGCTTAGCAGCTTCAAAAGCCCGGCAAACGTCAAGCTGCTCAAGGAGCAGAGCGCGGTCATCAGCGCCTATCAGGTGTCGCTGAACAAAATGCGCAGCGCCTACCGCACTGGCAACGCCGCGCGGGACGTCATGAGCACGAACGCCGAGGCAGCCTACAAGCTGATCGAAGCCATCGATTCCGATGTAAAGCAATTGGCGATCAGTGACGAGCGCTTCGCCCAGTTCCAGGCCATCACCCAGGCCAAGCAGGCGTTCATGCTGGCCCGCTATGAAGTGCGCGGCTATACCGCCAACCCCAACGCCGATACCGAACGCAAGGCCTTCGCTCAACTGGATGTCGCCATCGCTTCGCTGAAACCGCTCGATGAACATTTCGCCAGCACCCGCCAAGGGGAGCTGCGCCAGCTGGAGTCGACCCTGGTCCAATACCGCAGCGCCGTGCAGGCCTTCAAATTGGCCACGGCCGACGTCGTGCAGGCGCGCAAGGAAATGACCGACCAAGGCGCGACCATCGTTTCCCTGAGCGAGCAGCTGTACCAGATCCAACTCGACCGTCGCGACGCTGAAAGCGCCCAGGCCCGCACGCTGCAATTGGTCAGCACATTGCTGGCTTTGTTGGTGGGCATCATTGCCGCCGTGGTCATCACCCGCCAGATCACTCGACCATTGCGTGAAACCCTGGCGGTGGTCGAACGCATCGCCAGTGGCGACCTTTCGCAGAACGTCATCGTCACCCGTCGCGATGAGCTCGGTGTCCTGCAGCAGGGCATCGCTCGCATGGGCGTGACCCTGCGCGACCTGATCAGCGGGATCCGCGATGGCGTGACCCAGATCGCCAGCGCCGCCGAAGAACTGTCCGCCGTGACCGAGCAGACCAGTGCCGGGGTCAACAGCCAGAAAGTCGAGACCGACCAGGTCGCGACCGCCATGCACGAGATGACCGCCACGGTCCAGGAAGTGGCGCGCAATGCCGAAGAGGCCTCCCAGGCCGCAGCCGCCGCCGATGGCGAAGCCCGCGCCGGCGATCAGGTGGTCAGCGAAGCCATCGCCCAGATCGAGCGCCTGGCCAGCGAAGTGGTGCGCTCCACCGATGCGATGACTGTGTTGCAACAGGAAAGCGACAAGATCGGCGCGGTGATGGACGTGATCAAGGCCGTGGCCGAACAGACCAACCTGCTGGCGCTCAACGCCGCCATCGAAGCGGCCCGCGCCGGTGAAGCCGGACGCGGCTTTGCGGTCGTCGCCGACGAAGTCCGTGGCCTGGCCCAGCGTACGCAGAAATCCACCGAAGAAATCGAAGGCCTGGTGGCCGGGTTGCAGAACGGCACCCAGCAAGTGGCTGCAGTGATGAACAACAGCCGCAATCTCACCGACAGCAGCGTGGCCCTGACCCGCAAGGCCGGCGTTTCATTGGAAAACATCACCCGCACGGTGTCGAACATCCAGTCGATGAACCAGCAGATTGCTGCCGCCGCCGAGCAACAGAGCGCCGTGGCGGAAGAGATCAGCCGCAGCATCATCAATGTGCGCGATGTGTCCGAACAGACCGCCGCTGCCAGCGAAGAGACCGCTGCGTCCAGTGTTGAACTGGCGCGCTTGGGTGGTCAGCTGCAGCAGATGGTCAGTCATTTCAGGGTTTGATTACGGAAACGCCCGTTTCCAATGGAAACGGGCGTTTTGCATAGCGATGCAGCTCAAGCGTTCCAGGGATTGATCACTTCAATTCCAGGAAACTCGAAGTCTCTTATATTGCGAGTGGCAATAGGAGCGCCGTGAGCCCGGCAAATAGCCGCTATTTGCGCATCGGCCATACCCGCCGCCTTACCCTTGGCCTCACACGACGTAACAAGCGTTGCGTACTCAACAGCCGCATGGGCATCAAAAGATAAAATCCTGCCTGCAAAATCCTCTTCAAAAATTGCCATCGCATGGCATTCGAGCTTCTGCTTTCGCTTGCCGAAGGGCAGCCTGGCTATACCATGAAGAATTTCCGCTACCGTAATAGCGCAGATGACCAGATCCATCGCTGGCTGTGAATCGACCCAAGTCAGAACTTTTGTATCCGGTTCAATGCGCATGAATTCGGAAATCACATTGGTATCGAGGATTATCATTCAGAGAAATCCACCGCCTTTGCTTTTTCGTCACGGGACGGTAGGTCAAGCTCAACGCCCCCCAGGGCCCGGAACCTGTTTCGAATACGACTTCCCAATCCTCCCGCAGAATTAACCGTGGCCAATGCGCGCCCCAGAATAAGACGAGCCTCTTCCTCCATTGAATGACCATTGTGAGCCGCAGCGATACGCAGTTGCTCTTTTATTTGATCATCTAGATTTCGAATCGTGATACTAGCCATAACACCACCGCAATCAATGAAATCATTGACTGCAAGATTAGGCGACGAGTCTTCGAATTGTCCAGCCGCCGTTACACACTGATCGCATTGGTAAACACCAACCGATTCCCGAACGGATCCATCACGGTCATGTCCTGGCTACCCCAGGGCATGGCCTGGATCTGTGGGTGGGCGTAGCGGTATTGCTTGGCGAGCAATTGCTGCTGGAAGGCTTCCAGCTCATCGGTCTCGATTCGCAGCGCCGAGCCCGGCGTGCAATCGCCATGGTGCTCGGACAGGTGCAGCACGCAGTCACCACGGGAGACTTGCAGGTACAGCGGAAAGTCATCACCGAAGCGGTGTTGCCAGTCGACGGTAAAGCCCAGGAAATCGACATAGAACGCCAACGCCTTGGTTTCATCGAAGATCCGCAGGATCGGAGTGGTTTTACCGAAGCTCATGGGTTGCTCCCTGGCTGAAAAGTCCCAGTTTAGATGGGTTGAACTTACTGCTTCGGCTTTATATCCGGCTTCTTTAGTGTCGTAGTGCCATTATTGTGGCGCCAATTAACCCAATATCAACCGCTTATACGCCCTTCGTTGGACTAAAACCCCGACGCAGATCGCCTTCGCGCGCCAGGAAGCGCCCCTCACGAAGTCCGTTCGCCTGACCGTCGCAATAGCTCAGGGCACCGTTGACCCACACGCCATCAATTCCTTCGGCGGGCCGCTGAGGCTCGTTGAAATCGGCCACGTCGCGAACGGTTTGCGGATTGAACAAAACCAGGTCCGCCCAGTGTCCTTCACGGATTTCGCCGCGGTCCTTCAGGCCGAAGCGCGCAGCTGAAAGCCCGGTCATTTTGTGCACGGCGGTGTGCAAGGGAAAAAGTCCAATGTCTCGACTGAAATGTCCGAGTACCCGTGGGAAAGCGCCCCACAAACGCGGATGAGGAAAGGGGTCTTCGGGCAGGCCGTCGGAGCCGACCATCGATAACGGGTGCGCGAGGATTCGTCTTACGTCGCTTTCATCCATGCCGTAGTACACCGCGCCTGCCGGTTGTAGGCGACGTGCTGCCTCCAAGAGCGACACGTGCCATTCGGCGGCGATGTCCATCAGGTCTCGACCGCCCATGTGCGGATACGGTGTCGACCAAGTAATGGTGATGCGATGGGCATCGGTCACTTGCTTGAGATCAAGCGTCGAGGAGCTGGCCGCGTAGGGATAGCAGTCACAGCCGACAGGATGGGTTTTGGCCGCGTTTTCCAACGCCGCGAGCACCTGCGGACTACGCCCCCAATTACCGGCACCTGCACATTTGAGGTGGGAAATGATCACCGGGCTCTGTGCACGGCGACCAATCTGGAACGCCTCGTCCATGGCTTCCAGCACCGGTTCGAATTCACTGCGCAAATGGGTGGTGTAGACCGCGCCGAACGCTGCCAGCTCTTCGGTCAGCTGCATGACTTCATCAGTGGAGGCGCAGAATGCATTGGCGTAGGCCAGGCCGGTCGACAGGCCCAGCGCACCGTCCTCCAGGCTTTCGTGCAGTTGCCGACGCATCGCGGCGATTTCTCCCACCGAGGCCGTGCGCAACAAATCATCCATGTGATTGCTGCGCAACGCCGTGTGCCCGACCAACGCGGCCACATTGACCGCCGGCGTCGCTGTTTCCACCGCCCGGCGATAATCGGCAAAACGCGGGTAGGCGAACGCCTGGGCGGTGCCGAGCAGGTTCATCGGGTCCGGCGGATCGCCCCGCAGGCTCACCGGCGACGCACTGATACCGCAGTTGCCGACGATCACCGTGGTCACGCCCTGGCTGAGCTTGGGCAGCATCTGCGGTTGGCGAATGACCACCGTATCGTCGTGGGTGTGCACATCGATAAAACCTGGCGCCAGTACGCGGCCGGCGGCATCGATTTCTGTGATCGCCAGGGCACCGTGCAACTCACCGATGCGTTCGATGCGACCGCCGTGGATGGCAACGTCGGCGCAGTAGCCGGGCGTGTCGCGGCCATCGATGACCAGCGCATTGCGGATAAGCGTGTCGTACAGCATGTCAGTCTCCCAGCGGCAAATGGTCGTCGCCGCCGCGGTAATCGTCGAGGGCGAGTTTGACTCGCCGCAGGCGCTCTTGATTGTCTTCGGGATGGGCCAGCGCCAACTCGGTGGCGAGTACGTCGATGGCCAGCAGCATGCCGTAGCGCGCCGCCGTGGGTTTATAGATGAACGAGGTTTCGGCGCCTTGCAGGGGCAGCACGCAGTCGGCCAGTCGGGCCAGTGGCGAGTCGGCGCAGGTGATGGCCAGGATCGCCGCGCCGTAGCTGCGGGCCAACTCAACTGCACTCAACAGCTCCGGCGTGATCCCAGTCAGGGAACAGGCGACAACCAGATGCTGGTTGCTCAGCGAGGTGGCGGTGATGCGCATCATCACCGGGTCGCGGCAGGCGGCAATGGGGTAGCCGAAACGCACCAGCCGCACCTGCAGTTCCTCGCCACACAGCGCCGACCAGCCACCAAGGCCGAACGCATGGATCATTCGTGCCTTGCCGATCATCCGCACGGCATCGCCGAATCGCGACTCTTCGAACCCTGACAGATGCTGGCGCAGGGTCGCTTCGATGTCGCCGACGATCTGTCCATAAAACGCCGACTGTTCCGGCGCGCCGGCCGGGTCGAGGAAACGGCTGCCGACGCCGCTGGCCTGGGCCAGTTGCAGGCGCAAATCCCGCAGGTCGCGACAACCGACGGTACGGGCGAAGCGCGACAGGGTGGCGCTGCTGACTTCGGCACGCAGGGCCAATTCTTCCAGGCTGGCGGAGGCGGCAAATCCTACGTCGTCGAGCATCAGCCGAGCGATTCTTCCTTCGCCGGCGCTGAAGGAATCTTGGCGGGAGCGGATCTGGTAGAGGATGTCCATGACGGCTCCTTGCAGTGGCGGTCAAAGCACGCGCGCAAGCCCTAGGGTCATGGCGAACGCGACCAGGGATATCAATGTCTCAAGCACCGTCCAGGTCTTGAACGTTTGGGTGACGGTCATATTGAAGTATTCCTTGATCAGCCAGAAGCCGCCGTCGTTGACGTGGGAAAAGATAACCGACCCGGCGCCGGTCGCCAGCACCAGCAGTTCGGGATGGGGATAACCCAGGCCGATCGCCACAGGCGCGACGATGCCCGAGGCCGTGGTCATCGCCACCGTGGCCGACCCCGTGGCGACGCGCATCAGTGCGGCGAACAACCAGCCCATGACCAGCGGTGACAATTGGAATTCCTGGGCCAGGCCGACGATTTGCTGAGTCACCCCGGCGTCCACCAGGATCCGGTTCAAACCACCGCCAGCGCCCACCAGCAAAGTGATGCTGGCGGTCGGTGCCAGGCATTCGTTGGTGAATTTGAGGATCGACTCACGGTTGAAGCCCTGGGCCAGGCCGAGGGTCCAGAAGCTGAGGATGGTCGCCAGCAGCAAGGCGATCACCGAGTTGCCGATAAAAAGCAGGAACTGGTTGAACCCGCTGCCCGGCGTGGAGATCAGGTTGGCCCAGCCGCCGATCAGCATCAGGATCACCGGCAGCAGGATGGTCCCCAGGGTCACGCCGAAACCCGGTAGGTTGGCGCGCGGTTCACGGTCGAGGAATTGTCGCTCCAGCGGATTTTCGGCCGGCAGCTGGATGCGCGGCACGATGAATTTGGCGTACAAGGGGCCTGCGATAATCGCGGTGGGAATGCCGATCAGGATCGCGTACAGCAAGGTCTGCCCCACCGAAGCCTGGAACGCCTGCACCGCCAGCATCGCCGCCGGATGCGGCGGCACCAGCGCATGGACCACCGACAGCCCGGCGACCATCGGCAGCCCCACCATCAGGATCGACACGCCCACACGCCGGGCGATGGTGAACGCGATGGGCACCAGCAATACAAAACCGACCTCGAAGAACAGTGGCAGCCCCACCAGGAAGGCAATGCACACCATCGCCCAGTGGGCGTTGCGCTCGCCGAAGCGTTCGATCAGCGTCTGCGCCATGCGCTCGGCCCCGCCGGACTCAGCCATCATCTTGCCCAACATCGTGCCCAGGGCCACCACCAGCGCGATGTGCCCCAACGTCTTGCCGACACCGGCCTCGTACGCCCCCACCACGCCCGAGGGCGGCATCCCGGCCAGCAGCGCCAGGCCAATGGAGACCAGGGTAATGACGATGAACGGATTGAGCCGATAGCGCGCGATCAGGACGATCAGCGCAATGATGGCGATGGCCGCGTAGACCAGTAGCCAATATCCGAAAGCAGGTGCCATGCGTTACTCCTCGAATGGGGTCACGTCGATGTGTTGTGAAACTCATAAATCATTTCGACGAGGAATCTTCAAACCCACTGAAAGTAATTTTCGCGCACAGGTAAAATTTGTCGCGGACGGACATCGCGACACGGCCGTGATGAAAATCCGGCGCAAGATTTTCATCGTCCTCGTGGCTGGCAGCCCCGCACTCAATTCCGTACCATCGGCCCCTGTTTTTTGCACCATTCCCCGGCAGCCGACGCTCCACCGGCGCCCAGTCAGGTAAACCATGAAACCAGCACGTCTTCGCGCCGACGCCCTCGCCGGCCTCACCACCTCTTTCGCCTTGCTCCCCGAATGCATTGCCTTCGCCCTGGTGGCCCACCTCAACCCACTGATGGGGTTGTACGGCGCGTTCATCATTTGCACGCTGACCGCTTTGTTCGGC
Source organism: Pseudomonas frederiksbergensis (assembly GCF_000802155.2). GTDB lineage: Bacteria > Pseudomonadota > Gammaproteobacteria > Pseudomonadales > Pseudomonadaceae > Aquipseudomonas > Aquipseudomonas frederiksbergensis_A. Next base: position 21,341 of record NZ_JQGJ02000009.1, on the reverse strand, counting down.
GGTCGGCCCGGGATGGTGTCAGGCGCGGCGGGGTCGATGGCCGTGGTGATCGTCGCGTTGGTGGTGCAACACGGTGTGCAGTATCTGTTGGCGACCGTGCTGCTGGGCGGGCTGATCATGATGGTGTTCGGGCTGTTACGACTGGGCAAGCTGGTGCGCATGGTGCCGCACCCGGTGATGCTCGGCTTCGTCAATGGCTTGGCCATTGTGATTGCGCTGGCGCAACTGGAGCATTTCAAGAACGACGGCGTCTGGCTCAGCGGCACCCCGCTCTACCTGATGGGTGGGCTGGTGGCGCTGACCATGGCCGTCGTCTACCTCCTGCCGCGCCTGACCCGCAGCGTGCCGCCGGCCCTTGTGGCGATCCTCGGCGTTGGCCTGGCGGTCTATCTGCTCGGCCTGCCGACCCGGACGCTGGGGGACATGGCCCACATCGCGGGCGGCTTGCCGACCTTTGCCTTGCCAGACATTCCCTGGAACCTCGAAACCCTGCAAATCGTCGCGCCCTATGCGGTGATCATGGCGATGGTCGGTTTGCTGGAAACCCTGCTGACCCTGAACCTGACCGACGAAATCACCGAGAGCCGTGGCTATCCGGACCGTGAGTGCGTGGCGCTGGGTGCGGCCAACATGGCCTCCGGCCTTTTGGGCGGCATGGGCGGTTGCGCGATGATCGGCCAGACGATGATCAACCTCAGCTCGGGCGGGCGCGGGCGGTTGTCGGGGATGGTGGCTGGGGTGATGGTATTGCTGTTCGTGCTGTTCCTTTCACCGCTGATCGAGCGCATTCCGCTGGCGGCGCTGGTGGGCGTGATGTTCGTGGTGTCGCAACAGACATTCGCCTGGGCATCGTTGCGAGTGGTCAACAAAGTACCGGCCAACGATGTGCTGGTGATCATCGCGGTGACCGTCATCACGGTGTTCACCGACCTGGCCGTCGCCGTGCTTTGCGGAATCATCATCGCGGCGCTCAACTTTGCCTGGCAACAAGCCCGGGAGCTGTACGCCGACGCGCACATGGAGGCGGACGGCAGCAAGCTTTATCACCTGCACGGCACGTTGTTCTTCGCCTCGACGACTCAGTTCCTCAATCAGTTCGACCCGGCCAACGACCCGGCCCTGGTGACGGTCGATTGTCGTCACTTGAGCTTCGTCGACTACTCTGCCATCGCCGCGTTGATGACCCTGCGCGATCGCTACAGCAAGGCTGGCAAGCATCTGCGCGTGTTCCATCTGTCGGAGCGTTGCAAGCGGATGCTCAAGCGCGCGGGCGTGCACCACGACTGACAAGACGCCGACACAAAACCCGTGGAAGCAAATGTCTCTTTGACTACATCAGTGACGGGACGAGTATCGAGAACCGGTCCTTGCCCAAATCACTCAAGCCTTGAGGTCACGAATCAGCCTTGAACTCCCGCGAGGCGTATTCGGCGAGCTTGCCCTGGATAAAGTCCAGGAAACACTGGATCCGCAGGGCCAGTTGGGAGTTGCGGTAGTACACCGCGTTGATGGGCTGGCGGTAGCCGCTGTTGGCGTCGGCAAGCAGCACCTTCAGCCGACCGGTTTGGATGTCGTCACGGGTCATGAAGTCCGACAGGCAGGCAATGCCCTGCCCTTGCAGGGCCAGGTGACGCACCGTTTCGCCGCTGGACGCGCTGATGGCCGGCTGGATCGCCCAGCGATCACCGTGCTGATGACGCAGCGGCCACTGGTTGAGCCCGTCGTTCTGGGCAAATCCCAACAACGAATGCTCGACCAGCTCGGCGACGCTCTTGGGCGTGCCACGTTGCTTCAGGTAAGTCGGGCTCGCCAGGATGTGCAACGGACTGCACCCCAGCGAGCGGGCGTGCAGTGTCGAATCAGTGAGGGTGCCGATGCGGATGGCGACATCCGTGCTCTGTTCGAGCAAATCGATGATCAAGTCGTTGCTGTTGAGCTCCAGCTGGATATCCGGGTAGAGCGTGCGGAACTCGTCGATGTGGGGAACGATGGCGTGGAGCATGAACGGCGATGCGGCGTTGATCCGCAGGCGCCCGGCGGGATTTTTCTGGCGAGACGACAGACGCTCTTCCAGTTCATCCATCTGGTCGAGAATGCCCTTGGCCTGTTCAAAAAAATACTTGCCCTCTTCGGTCAAGTCCATGCGCCGCGTGGTGCGGTTGATCAACGTGGTGTCGAGCTTTGCCTCCAGCCGCGACAACGTGCGACTGACCGCCGAGGGCGTCTGCCCGACTTGCTCGGCGGCAGCGGAGATGGATCCGCATTCGATCACGCAGACGAAAATCTGCAACTCGTCGGATCTGGCTTTCACAAATGTCCTCTCGCTTTCAGGCAAGTCCCGATAGTAGCCGGATTACCGCGAAAGGCCGAACACCTCGATCAAATGCCGCTCATACCGCGCCACATCTTCCTCGATGTTCGGGCGCTTCATCACGTCTACGCACAGGAAGGTCGGCAGGCCAGTCATGCCAAGAAACTGATTGGCCTTGTGGAACGGGAAGTACACAGCGTCCACACCCTTGGCTTCGAAGAAGTCGCTCGGGTCGTCGAAGGCTTGCTGCGGGGCGTTCCAGGTCAGCGACAACATGTACTGCTTGCCCTGCACCAGGCCACCGCTGCCGTACTTTTGCGAAGCATCGGAACGCGTGCGGCCGTCGCTGGCATAGAGGCTGCCGTGGCCTTCGGTGAAAACTTCGTCGATGTATTTCTTCACGGTCCACGGGGCCCCCATCCACCAGCCAGGCATCTGGTAAATGATCACGTCGGCCCAGAGAAATTTGGCGACTTCTTCCTTGATGTCATAGCCACCGTCGATGAAGGTGGTTTTCACATCCAGGCCGCCACGGTCCAGGACGCTTAGCGCGGTGTCGTGAAGGGTGGCGTTATAGCGACCGTCGGAATGGGCGAATTGTTTGCCGCCATTGAGAAGCAGGACTTTTTTCATCGGGAGCCTCATCGGTTCCAAGGCGGGGCCGCTGGGCCGACGCCAATGGAAGATTGAAAATGATGGCGGCAGAGTACCGATGCACTTCGCAAGAAATAAGCACTGCAACGACAAAACTGTTTTGATCAAAACGCACGAATAAGCGCCTGATTGTTGCCGTAAGATCTTCCGCACTTTCCATCCAGGAGCCTACCCTGATGAGTGAATTGCACGGCTTCATCCTGCATGCCAAGACCCGCCCGGAAAAAGCCGAAGCCTTCGAAGCGTTGTTCCGCGCCTACGTCGAACCCAGTCGCGCCGAGCCCGGCTGCATCGAATACCACATGCTGAGGGATCAGCAGGACCCGACGTTGTTTATCTTCTATGAAATATGGGCGTCCCAGGCTGATCTGGACGTGCACTCGAACCTGCCGCACATGAAACAATTCTTCGAACAGCGCATGGATTACCTGGAGCGCGACTTCGATATTCGCCGTGTCGACATGCTCAGCCCATCCTCGGCTAGCCGCTGACCAGCAGATGGCCGCCGAGCACGCCGAGGCCGATAAAAAATACCCGCTTGAATAACACGGCGCTGATCCGCTGGCGCAGCCACCGCCCCAGCCACATCCCCAACAGCGCCGGCACCAACGCCAGCAGCGAAGCGCTCAGCTCCCCGCCGCCCAAGGCGCCTCGCCACAACAGCCCGACTGCCAAGGCCAATGTTGAAACGGTGAATGACAGGCCCAAGGCCTGCACCAGCTCATCCTTGTTCAAACCCAACGCCTGCAAGTAAGGCACCGCCGGAATCACGAAGACCCCGGTCGCCGAGGTAATCAAACCGGTGAGCAGTCCACAGGACGGGGCGAGCCAGCCTTCATGCCTGGCACTGACCTGCAACGTCGGCAACCACAATCCGCTCAACGCATAGACAACCAGCGCCGCGCCGAGCCCTCGTATCGCCCAGGCCCCGCCGACCATGCCGCCCCACAGTGTGCCGAGGCCGGTGCCGATGAAAATCGCCAGCAGCAACGGCCAGAGGCGCCGGGTAAGCCCTGTCAAATGTCCACCAAACGCCAGTTGCCAGAGGTTCGTCAGGGTTGCCGGAATGATCAGCAGCGCCGCAGCCTGCGCCGGTGACAGAGCCAGACCAAGCAAGCCCATTGCGATGGTCGGTAGGCCGAGACCGATCATTCCCTTGACGGCGCCGGCCAGCAGGAAGGTGCCAATCACCAGCAGGGAAAGGGCCAGGCCGAGGTTTTGATAGAAAGCGATGAGGGTGTCCATGGGCCTATCGTGCGCCCCGGGCCCTGGTTTTGAAATGTGCCATATACTGAGGGTGCCTCTCTTTCTGCAAGAGGCTAGAACTCTGTTGACGCTATTGACGCCTCGGCGAGCAGGCTCGCGAAGGCGGCATACCAAACACCACAGAATCTGAGACCGGCCTCATGCACTTCGACCTCACCGACCTGCGTCTCTACCTGCACATCCTCGACACCGGCAACATAACCGCCGGCGCCACTCGCAGCCACTTGTCCCTGGCAGCGGCCAGTGCACGGATCCGGGCCATGGAAGCCTCCCTGGGCATCGACCTGCTTGAACGCAGGCGGCGTGGCGTAACCCCGACACCGGCCGGAAAAGCCCTGGCCGAACATGCGCGGATCCTGTTGCAACATGCCGAACGCCTCCAGCAGGACCTGGCCGAATACGCCCAAGGTACCAAAGGCCGGGTGCGGCTGCTGTGCAACACCAGCGCCATGACCGAGTACCTGCCAGAACGGCTCGCCGGCTTTCTCAAGGCCCATCCCAACCTCGACATCGACCTGCAGGAATTGCCCAGTTCACGAATCACCCATGCACTGCGCCAGGGCACTGCGGACCTGGGGATCGTTTCCGACGCGGTGGACACCGATGGCCTTCAGGCCTGGCCTTTTCGCGACGACCCGCTGGTATTGCTCCTACCGACCGGACACCCTCTGGCTGACGGCCGTACCGTGCGTTTCAGCGAGACCCTCAGCCACGACTATGTCGGCCTGAATGCCTCCAGCGCCTTGGCGATCCATCTGGAAGAACAGGCGCTGCACATCGGCTCGCGCATGCAAATCCGCATTCGCGCCGACGGTTTCGACGGGGTGATCCGCATGGTCGCGCACGGTGCTGGCATTGCCATCGTGCCCAAGGCTGCCATCGACCGGCGCCCATTCGAGCCGTCGTACCACTGTGTCCCGCTGCAAGAGGGCTGGGCCAACCGAGCCTTGCTGCTCTGCGCCCGTAACTTCGAAGGCTTGCCTGCCTACGCCAAGACCCTGGCCCGGCATCTGGCCGAGTGATGCGCGCTTCTGGATAGCCCGGTGTCGACCACAGACATCTACCCGCCCATGCCGCGCGTTAGGGTGCCTGTTCTTTTCTGCCCCTTTCGGAGCTCACATGACCGCACCCATCACCGTCCTGCGCGACACCCATCCGCTGCCCGTACTCGACGCCTGCAAATGGGAAAAACTCGAAGGCGACCCGCACACCGTCAACCTCAACGCGTACACCAGCGAAGACGGCAGCAAGATCATGGGCACCTGGATCTGCACGCCGGGCAAATGGCGTGTGGATTATGTGAAGTGGGAGTACTGCCATTTCCAGGAAGGCTACTGTGTGATTACGCCGGACGGCATGGAGCCGATCCATCTGCGCGCCGGTGACATCTTCGTCGTCGAGCCAGGCATGAAAGGTACTTGGGAAGTGGTCGAGACCGTGCGCAAATATTTCGTGTTTGCCTGAAACGAAAAAACCGAGAGACCACCCGACATGGTCTCTCGGAAAACAACTTCTGGAATGCATGACCCTGTGGCGAGGGGATTTACCCCCTCGCCACAAAGGCTTCAGAACACCGCAGGTTTTACTGCGGCTTGCGATAGCTGTTCACAATCGCCGAGAAATCCTGGCCGCCCTCGCCCCGCTGGCTCATCGCCTGATACAACTGCTGCGCCACCGCCCCCAAGATCACTGGCTGACGGGCCTGGCGCGCGGCTTCAGTGGCCAGGCCGAGGTCCTTGAGCATCAGGTCCGCGCCGAAGCCGCCGGTATAACCGCGAGACGCCGGAGCCGTTTCGATCACGCCCGGCCATGGGTTGTAAGTGTCCGAACTCCAGCAACGGCCCGTCGAACTGTTGATAATGCCGGCCAGCACCTGAGTGTCGATCCCCAAGGCATCGCCCAGGGCCATGGCTTCGCTGACACCCACCATGGAAATCCCCAGCAGCAGGTTGTTGCAGATCTTGGCGATCTGCCCGGTGCCGACTTCGCCACAGTGCACAATGTTGCGACCCATCTGCGCCAGCACCGGTTGCAACGTTGAAAACAACTCCTGCGTAGCGCCAACCATGAAGGTCAACGTGCCCGCCGCGGCACCGCCGGTGCCGCCCGAGACCGGCGCATCGGCCATCGCCACCCCTTGTTTCGCCGCGGCAGCCGCCACGTCGCGGGCGGTCTGGGGATCGATGGTGCTGCAATCCACCGCCGGAGTCCCGGCGGCGATGCCGGCCAGCACGCCGTCCTCACCCAGCCAGACACTGCGCACATGGGCAGCGGCCGGCAGCATGGTAATCACCAATGCAGCGCCCTGGGCCGCATCGCGCGGCGAGGCACTGATGGTGCCGCCCAGCGCCGCCAGTTCGGCCAGCACCGTCTGGTTCAGGTCGAACAGATTCAGCGAATGGCCAGCCTTGAGCAGGTTGCGCGCCATCGGCGCGCCCATGTTGCCCAGGCCGATAAATGCGATGTTCATGTCCGGATCCTCAACGCAAATTGATGGTGGTGTTCACACCGTCATTGACGCTGTCGTCATCGAACCAGCGTGCGGTCACGGTCTTGGTTTGAGTGTAGAACTGCACCACTTGTTTGCCGTAGGGGCCAAGGTCGCCGAGTTTCGAACCGCGGGAACCGGTAAAGCTGAAGAACGGCACCGGCACCGGGATCGGGATGTTGATGCCCACCTGGCCGACATCGATTTCGCTCTGGAATTTGCGCGCCGCCGCACCGCTCTGGGTGAACAGGCCGGTGCCGTTGCCGAATGGGTTGGCGTTGACCAACGCGATGGCCTGGTCCAGCGTGTCCACTTCCAGCACCACCAGCACCGGGCCGAAGATTTCTTCGGTGTAGATGCGCATGTCGGTGGTCACGCCGGAAAACAGGGTCGGGCCGACGAAGTTGCCTTGCTCGAACCCCGGCACGCTGATGCCACGGCCATCGAGTTCCAGCTTCGCGCCTTGCTGCACGCCGCTCTCGATCAACTCGAGGATGCGCGCCTTGGCCCGCTTGGAAATCACCGGACCGATGTCGGTGCCCGGCTCGCTGCCAGCGTTGACCTTGAGTTTTTGTGCCAAGGCCTTGAGCTCTGGCAACCACTGTTTTGCCGCACCCACCATCACCACCACGGAGGTGGCCATGCAACGCTGGCCCGCCGCGCCGAAACCGGCACCGACCAGGGCGTTGAGGGTTTGCTCACGATTGGCATCAGGCAACACCACCGCGTGGTTCTTGGCGCCCATCATCGATTGCACGCGCTTGCCATGGCGACCCGCCAGGTCATAGACATGGGTGCCGACCGCGGTCGAACCGACAAAGGAAACGGCCTTGATATCCTTGTGGGTGCAGAGCGCATCCACCACGTCCTTGCCGCCGTGCACCACGTTGAGCACACCTGCCGGCACCCCGGCCTCGATGGCCAGCTCCACCAGGAGCATGGTCGACAACGGATCCTGCTCCGACGGCTTGAGCACAAAAGTGTTGCCGCAGGCGATGGCCATCGGGAACATCCACAGCGGAATCATCGCCGGGAAGTTGAACGGCGTGATGCCCGCGCATACCCCGATCGGTTGGCGCAGCGTGTAGGTGTCAACGCCACCAGCGACGTTTTCGGCGAACTCACCCATCTGCAGAGTGCCGATGGAACAGGCGTGCTCGACCACTTCCAGGCCACGGAAAATATCGCCCTCGGCGTCGGCAATGGTCTTGCCCTGTTCGGCGCTGAGCACCGCGGCGATGCGCTTGGAATGCTCGCGGATCAAGGCCTGGAGCTTGAGCATGATGCGCATGCGCGCACCGATGGGCGTCAGCTTCCAGGTCTGGAAAGCCCGCTGGGCGGCGCAGATGGCGGCATCGACTTCCGAAGCCGTGGCAAACGGGACCTTCGCCAGCACTTCTTGGGTGGCCGGGTTGACGATGTCGTGCCATTCGCTGGATTGGGATTCAACCCACTCACCATCGATCAACAGTCTGACGGTTTGCAGGGCGGTGTCGCTGGGCGTAAGGGAAACGTTCATGCTGGCCTCCGGGATTGTTCTTATAAGAGAGCGCTGGTTCAGCAAAGACCAAGGAGCATGCGCACGCTTGGTGATAAGACGGTTTTTGGAGTATAGATGTGCAAACTTCTAATAAGAACGCACATAAAAACCGGTCCATCATGCAAAAAAACATCACCTCCCTAGGGTCGCTGAATTGGGACGACCTCAAGTTTTTTCTCGAAGTGGCCCGTACCCGCAAGGCCAGCACGGCCGCCAAGCGCCTGGCCGTCGACTACACGACGGTGTCGCGACGCATCAGCTCGCTGGAAGCTTCGCTGGGCACGCTGCTGTTCGAAAAATCCCGGACCAACGGTTTTGTCCTGACTTCCGAAGGCCAGCGATTGCTAGGCTACGCCGAATCGATCGAAAGCACGCTGCACATGGCTTGCGAACAGGTCTCAGGCTCCGGCGTTGCGCTGTCGGGCCATGTGCGCATGGGATGCACGGAAGGCTTCGGCAGTTTTTTCATCACGCCGCAATTGAGCCACTTCGTCGATGCCTACCCAGCCATTTCCGTGGACATCCTGCCGCTGCCGCACTTCATCAGCCTTTCCAAGCGCGAAGCAGACATCGTCATCGCCCTCGAACGCCCTGAACATGGCCCATACGTATGCTGCAAGCTGTGCGACTATCGGCTGCAGCTCTACGCAACCCAGCAATACCTGGACAATCACCCGCCCATCCACCGCCCGGCGGATTTGGCCAAGCATTCGTTCATCAGCTATGTCGACGATTTGGCGTTCAGTTCCGAGCTGTTGTACCTCGCCAACGTCCTGCCTGGCGCGCACGCTCTTCTGCGCAGCACCAGCGTGATCGCGCAGTTTGTCGCGGCCCAGCAAGGTCGGTCACTGGCTATCCTGCCCTGCTTCCTGGCGGCCCAAGACCCACGCTTGCTGCCGGTGCTGCCAGCGGAAATCACGGTCACTCGCCAATTCTGGATGTACTGCCGGGAGGACTTGAGGAAGCTCAAGCGGATTACATTGCTGTGGGATTACATCAGGGATGTGACTGAGCAGAACCGGCCATTGCTGATCGGCAACAGCCGGGAGATGGTGTTTGCCGATTAGTCGGCGATAACCACGATGGCAACGCGGCGGTTTTCGGTGCGGCCGCTGGCGGTGTCGTTGGACGCGACGGGTTGGCTGCTGCCAAGACCACGTAGTTGGACGTTTTCTTCACGCATGCCCACGCCAATCAATACTTTGCCGACGCTGTTGGCCCGACGTATCGACAGTTGTTCGTTATAGGCTTGGGAGCCTGATGCGTCGGTGTGACCGTCGACTCGCACTCGTTCGATACCCGCGCCCAGCAAGGCCTTGCCGATCCGCTCGACAATTTCGGTGCTGGCTGGATTGAGGCTTTCCACATCGCTGCCAAACAGCACTTTGCCGGAAAGACCAAAGGCCCAGCCCTCGTCCGTCAACTTGAAGCCCTGCTCCTTGAGCACGGCGATTTGCGCTGGGGTAAGGCCTTTCTGGAGAGTGGTCTGGCAACCTGCCAGGGCAAAAACGGCGACCAATAAAAATGCTGCGAACCGCAGCAGGGAAAAACGAGCATTCGAAAGCATGCATTCAGCTCCTGGTTTGAAGATCCGCGACCGGGTGCTCCGCCCCCGCCGTGTGTTGGCCGCCTCGGGCGAGGCGTTTGGCCTGGTACATCGCCGCATCGGCGGCACTGAGCAGCGCACCCGGTGTTGCGCCGTGCTCGGGATAAACGGCGATACCGATACTGAGGGAAGTCAGGACCGAGGCATTACCCGGCAGTTGGATCGGCATTTCCATGCTGGCGATGATCTTTTCAGCGATACGCTGCGCATCCTCGATTTTATGCAACGGCGTCAGCAGCACGGCGAATTCGTCGCCGCCCAGGCGTGCCACAAGGTCATCCTCTCGCAACTGCGCCCTGACCCGCGTCGCAACGGCCGTCAGCACCGCATCGCCGGCCGCGTGGCCGAAATTGTCATTGATGCCTTTGAAGCGATCACTGTCCAGATACAGGACGGCCACTTGCTCGTCGAGCTTGCTGGCGTTGCGCAAGGCGCGGATCAATCGGCCTTCGAAAAATGCCCGGTTAGGCAATCCGGTCAGGCTGTCGTGGCTGGCCTGGTGAGCCAAGGTTTCGTTTTCGCTTTGCAGGTGGGTCTGCCAGGACTCCAGCTCAGCGAGCAAGCCATTGAAGTCGTTGCCCAGATTGTCCAACTCCGCGATGTCGGCCGGCGGCACCCGTCGATCCAGGGCTCGCTCGCAGCGCGCGGCGTGGGCGACTTCAGCCAAGCTGCGCAACGGTCCGGTGATCGCCCGCAGCTGACGTCGCGCCAGGTACAGCGCGACCCAGGCACTGACTGCGGTGCACACAATGATCCCCGCCAGGCCGCTGAGCAGGAAACGCAACAGGCTGCCGCCATGCCCGGCCAAAAGGATCCTGCCGATATCGCGCCCTTGATGGACGATGGGGAGGCTGATGGGCTTTTCCAAAAACGCCTTGGCGATGTGCATTTCCAACTCCGACAGGAGTCCTGTTTCCGGCCGCTGCCAATGCGCCAACAAGCGGCCGTGTTCATTGAACACCTGCGCATCGGCGACTTCTTCGGTCGTGGCAATCAAGGCCAGCGCTTCCGTGGCCGCGGCTGCATCATCGAACACCACGGCGGCTTCCACTGTGTAGTTGATCGAACGGGCGATGAGGTGCAGGTTGTGATCGGCGTAGACACGCAAGGCAAGCACGCCCAGCAAGGTCAGGGAGACACTGGCCATGGTGATCGCCACCAGCGCGACGATCAGATGACCGCGACCGATGACCGACCCCAGCGTGGGACGAATTCGTGGTTTCGACGAACTCATGGGGCGGCAGGCCTGCGGCGCGATAATTGAAGGACACTCGGATGGATACGCACGCCGCTGCGGGCCACCGAATCGAGATTGACATCGAACGACACTTGCTCGTCACTGACCCGCAGGCAGAACAGGCTGCCGACGGTGCACTGGTCACCGCCCTCGCTGATGCTCAACACCGGTTTGCCGATCAGCGAGGCAAACAGACGAGCGCGTTCCTCACTGCTCAGGTTGCCGATGTAGACAGCGTTGCAGTCAGTGGCGATGCTCGGATAATCAGCCAGCACGCGCTGCACGGTCACGGGTCGGCCGGTGGCCTGGGTGGTGCCTTTGACCAGGTTATCGGTGTATTGGGTCGGGCCGACGATGCACAGTTGCAATTGCGTTGGCTCAACCGGCCAACGGGCGTAGCTGAGTATGCCCAATACGACTTGCGTAACCGCCTCGGCTCGCTGGTCGGCTCGGGTAGCGGTCGGCGGGTCCTGGGCAAGGACCACAGGCGACAGCAGCCACAAAAGAACGGCAAGCAAATAATGCCTGCGATCCTTGCTGCCCACCTTCTCCCGCTCCACCGCCGTCATGGATGATCTCTTGCTGTAGATAAGAGCCAGAACGATAGCACAGTGTCAAAAAGCCAGCGAGACAGTGTCCTACGGAGATTTCCGACAAAAAACAGGCATTAGCGCGACCGACACACCGAAGCGCTGAAAACCAGTCATTCCATCACCTTATTCCCACTCCAACATCAGCCCGCTCAAGCGCTTGACCTTACGTCGCACTGCCTCTTCGAATATTCCGGCGCGAGGCTCGATCAGGCTGAACCATTGCTTGGCCCGGGTGATGGCGGTGTACACCAGCTCCTTGGTCAGGACCGGGTTCAGTGCGTCCGGAAGAATCAATGCCGTGTGGGTAAATTCCGAGCCTTGGGATTTGTGCACGGTCATGGCGAACACGGTTTCCACATCATTCAATCGACTGGGGAGCACAAAACGCACGCCACCTCGGCCGTCGTTACGAGGGAAGGCGACACGCAGCACCTGTTTTCCTGCATCAGGTCCGTCACGCTCAGGCAACTTGAGGGCAATACCGATATCGCCATTCATCAACCCCAGTCCGTAATCGTTGCGCGTCATCAATACCGGACGCCCTTCATACCAGAGCTGGTCATTGTCGATCAGACGCGCCTTGAGCAGCGCCGCAGTGATCCGCTGGTTCAATCCTTCGACACCCCATGGGCCTTTGCGTACCGCGCAGAGCAGCTGGAACTCGTCGAACGCCGACAAGACCTCCCGAGCCCAATCAGCCCAGCAGTCTTCTTCCAGCGGACGGGAAGCCGCCGGGCGTCGTTGCCGCAAGACACTCAGGTAATGCCGGTATCCTTGCGGTCCCGATGCCTGGCCGTCCAGCAGCAAACGTTCCAACGCAGCATCGTGTTCACCTTTCAACGCCAACGCGGACAAGTCGGAATATTGGCCCTCCCGCAACAATTCTCGGGCCTGCTCCGGCTGTTGCCCATTGACCCTGCGAGCCAACTGGCCAATACCGCTGCCCTCGCCGAAACGCCGGGAATGCCTGAGCATGACCACTTGCTGGGCCAAGGGATGGGTGCCGTCCAGATCCTGCTTCAGATCGCTGGCCATCAGGTCCTCGCCACTGACGGATTCCAGCCAGGCCAGGGTCTGCGGGCTATACCAGCCCTCTTCGGCATCCCGGCACAAATCGCCGAGTACCGCGCCGGCTTCTACCGAAGCCAACTGGTCCTTGTCCCCCAGCAATACCAAGCGCGCGTGAGGCGGCAGCGCATCCAACAGATTTGCCATCATCTCTAGATCGATCATCGATGCTTCATCGACGACCAGCACATCCAGCGGCAGTCGGTTGCCTGCGTGATGACGAAAATGGCGAGTACCGGGACGACTGCCCAGCAGGCGGTGGACCGTGGTGACTTCGCAGGGAATGCGTTCACGCACGGCATCGGTGACGTCCAGCGTGCGAACCTGTTGGCTGATGGACTCGGTCAGGCGCGCCGCCGCCTTGCCGGTGGGCGCGGCCAGGCGAATGCGCAGCGGTTTCCCTGCTTCGACCGCGGGTGCCTGCAGCAAGGCGAGCAGACGCACGACCGTGGTGGTCTTGCCCGTGCCCGGGCCGCCCGTGACGATACTGAACGCGCTCCGAGTCGCCAGCGCGCAGGCCAGTTTCTGCCAGTCGATCGGACCTGTCCCGCGGGCCGGCCCGAACAATCCGGCCAGGCGCGCTCCAAGGTCATCGGGCACCGAGCCGTGATCGGCCAGTCGTTGACGCAACGCGCTATCGATTCGCCGCTCGTAACCCCAGTAACGACGCAGATAGAGACGTTTACCAGCGAGTACCAACGGCCGTTGCCGCATCTGCTCACGTTCGTCACCGGCCAGGGCCACCAGCGGGCTGCAAGCCAGGACCTTGCACCAGCCGGCACCGTCCAGCGTCTGCAATATCTGCGATGGCAGCAACATCATGCCGGCCTGCAGGTCGCCCTCCGGCGGCAACGACAATGCGAAATCCGGTTCCTTGAGCGTTTCGTACAAATCCAGACAGACGTGCCCATGGCCCAACTGATGGCTGGTGAGTGCGGCAGCAAGCAATACCAGCGGGTCGTCATCCGGGCACAACTCATGGAGGAACAATACGAACGCCTTGTCCAGGGCCCGCAACCAACCGCGCTCCACCCAGCGGGTCAACAGCAGCAAGAGGTCATTCACTTCGCTCAAGGGCGCCAGGCCCCGCAGGCTCTCGTCGTCGGATGGCTTGGGAAGCAGATCGGCAAAAGAACGACTCATAACAATTCCCCCTGCACCCAAGCAGGTTCCGCCTTGGGCTCCGGCATTCCTTGGAACAGGCGATCCAGTTGTTCTATCAAGGCGCGTGGAGGCTTGGTGAAATAGACACCCTGGCTGGCTGCGCGCGTGCCGCGAAGGAATATATACAACGCGCCGCCGACATGCCGGTCGTAGTCATAATCGGGCAAACGCGCCTTGAGCTGGCGATGCAAGGCCAACAGGTACAGCACGTATTGCAGGTCATAGCGGTTGTCCAGGATCGATTGCTCCATGGCCTGCCTGGTATAGGCCGCGTCGTCCATTCCCAGCCAATTGGATTTGTAGTCGGCCACGTAATACCGGCCGTCGTGCTCGAAGGCCAGGTCGATAAACCCTTTGAACATACCATTGAGCAATACGGGTTCGGCAGCGACACGAGGCGCACCGTCGTGGGTGAAGCGGCAAACCAGATCATCAAGCTTGAGCACATCGACCTTGTGACTGGCGAACCAGAATTCCATTTCCACTTGGAACCGGGTCAAGTGTCCTAGCACCACTGGTGCCTGGCCATCGCCAATCTGCAGAGGCATCTGGGTCAGGTGCAGCAACCAGTCGCCCAGCGTATTGATCCAGCCGTTCCAGCCCCGACGGTTGCAGCGCCGGGCGATGGCATCCTCAATGATGGCTGGCTCTATCGGAAACCCTTCGCCGGCGGCCCACTCCAGGAGGCCGTGCAGGAAGGTGCCTGGGTGAGGGCCGCGGGGAAAGCGGTGGATGTCACCGCCGGCAGCCACGGTTTCCCGTGGAGCGTCCGGATCGAGTCGCTCATCATCGAATAACTTCTGGGCCTGAGGATCTTCCGGCGAGGTGTCGCCGCCGGCGTTGAGGCTTTCGCCAAAACGCAAGGCGCTATAGGACGCAATCCACCAGTTCTCGCTGGCTTTGCGCAGCACAAGCAAGGGTTGCAGAAGTACCGCGTCGTTGCGTGCGGGTCGATAGCGCTCGTCGTTGGCCTGCGGCATATCCTGGCAGCTCACCGCCTGGCTGCCTTGCTGCAGGTCTTCCAACCAGCGCCTCAGTTCCACCGAGTCGTTCAACGCCGCACCACCACCCAACAGATAGCCCAGGGCAGACAAATGCAGGATCGAGCGGTTGTTACTGCCACGCTTGAGGTCGGCAACTCCCAGCCAGCAGGCGTGCTGGGCCCGGGTGAGCGCCACATACAGAAGACGCAGATCTTCGGCCAGGCGCTCGTCATCGGCCTTGGCAACCAGCTCCGGCGTAGCCAGGAGGCTAACCTGCGCCTGGCCGCGTTCATCGTGGTAATGCAGCGGCAGTCG
The DNA here is from genome assembly GCF_000802155.2 of Pseudomonas frederiksbergensis. Lineage (GTDB taxonomy): Bacteria > Pseudomonadota > Gammaproteobacteria > Pseudomonadales > Pseudomonadaceae > Aquipseudomonas > Aquipseudomonas frederiksbergensis_A. The sequence goes on along the minus strand of NZ_JQGJ02000009.1, from coordinate 6,116 downwards.
ACTGCCATCCACCGGTTTCGTCGAGCATATGAATGGGAGGAATACCAAGGGGTATTCAAGTCCCTTGGATTTATGAATCGTTATCACCTTGACCAACTGCTCATCGCTCTCGAGGCGCAGGATCTGCTCTTCTCCCGCCTGCCCGGTCAAGGCCAGATGCTCAGACAGATAACGAATCATGGCTTGCTCGCCATCCAGCTCGACAGCGGCCTGCTGCAGCAACTCACAAAGGTGCAGCAGGTTGGTCAGTACCCGCTCGCCATCATCACGGGTCATCAAGGCCTGGGGCAATTTGAAATCGTGCAACAAGCGCCTCAGCATGGGCAGCACGCCTTGCGTGCGCCAGACCATCCGATAGCTACGGAACTGCATGACGCGACTTTCCCAAGCCAGTTCATCCTGGTTCAGGCGCTCGAGTTCTGTAAGCGGCAGATTCAACGTAACGCTTGCCAGGGCTGTCCGCAGCAGTCGCTCGACATCCGGCTCCGCGCACGCCTTGAGCCAAGTCAGCAAGTCCCGTGCTTCCTGGGAGGCAAACACCGAGTCCTTGTCGGACAGATAGACGCTGCGCACGCCTCGCGCAGACAACTCGCCTCGCACGGCCTGCGCCTCCTTGCCATCGCGTACGAGAATGGCAATGTCGGCAGGCAGAATTCCACGAAGCAGTTTTCCATCCTGGAAAAAACCATCGCGCCCCGATTGGCCGCCGTTAAGCAGCGCTGTGATTTCACTGGCGCAGGCTCCCGCCATCTGCTGCCGATACACCGCACCGGAGATGGGTTGGTCGCAAGCCAAGTGCCAGATATTCAGGGCAGCCAAGGCCTGCCCCGCGACCTGCAATGACTCCTTGCGACCTTGGGACTCCACAGGCAGGAACGGCACAGGATTCTCACCTGATGCCTCGCGGAACAGGAACGCTCCCCGCCCTTGCTGACGCGCCTCGGCATGCTGGAAAACCTGATTCACCGCGCCGACCATGGCATGGCTGGAGCGGAAGTTTGTCCCCAGCGTATGCAGTCGGCCAGCGGTGGCTTCCCTGGCGCGCAGATAGGTATAGATGTCCGCGCCGCGAAACGCATAGATGGCCTGCTTCGGATCACCGATCAGGAACAGCCCGGTATCCGCGTTGTTTTCTTCAATACGATAGATGCTTTCGAAGATCCGGTACTGGACCGGATCGGTATCCTGGAATTCATCGATCAACGCCACCGGAAATTGCTCGCGAATCAGGCTCGCCAGCCGCTCCCCGCCTTCGGCCTGCAAAGCCGCGTCCAGGCGCAGCAGCATGTCGTCAAAGCCCATTTCCGCCCGGCGACGCTTCTCCGCTTCGAAGCGAGTCCCGACCCATTGCGCGGCATGTTGCAATACTGCGGCGTCCGGGGTGGGCAAGGCGTCCAGGCTGGCCTTGAGCCCTGACATCGCATCCAGCCCTGGATGGCTGGGCACCTCGCCTTTCCATGCCTCGGCCATGCCCTCGGGCGTCAGTCGTGTAAAGCCGGTGCCAATGTCCAACAGTTCGAGACTTTCGTCCTCCACCCAAGCAGTGATTTTCTGGAACCAGGGCTCGAAATAGCGAGCCTGCATCTTGCGTCCGTCAACGCTTTTATTGGCAACGCCTTGCTGGCAGATCTCCAGCAACTCCACGGCCCATTGTCGCCAAGGGGCCTTGAGGTCGAGCAATGCGGCGCTGCGTTCCTGCAGGGATGCGGCAATCAGCTCGGCCGGCTCAATCCCCTGCGCCTCACCTCGAGAGCTGGAAAACAAACCCCTTACCCGGGGCAACAGAGCGGCAGGGCCGCCCCAGTGAGTTCGCACCCAGTTCAATGCTTCGCCTTGCATCGAGTAGCAGAACAGGCGCCAGTAATCCCGCAACACTTCCCCGAGCAATTCGCTGTGGTCGGTTTCCAAGGTCTGGGTAAACAGGCTGCCGCTGTCGAACGCATGCTCGCGAAGCATTCGCTGGCACCAGCTATGGATAGTCGAAACGGCCGCTTCGTCCATCCATTGCGCGGCTATATCGAGCCGGTTCGCGCAGGCTGCCCACTGCTCCTGGCCAAACTCATCACGCAGCGAGGCGATCAACGAGTCCGGGGCGGGAATTTCGTTACGGAAAAAACGCGCTGCTTCCGCAAGGCGCGTGCGGATACGCTCGCGAAGCTCCTTGGTGGCGGCATCGGTAAAGGTCACCACCAGAATCTGCGGAGGGAGCAACTCGCGGTCAAATCGGGTCTCCGGATCGCCATGCCCTAACACCAGACGCAAATACAAGGCAGAAATGGTAAAGGTCTTCCCGGTGCCGGCGCTTGCCTCGATCAATTGGCTGCCACGAAGCGGGAATGCCAGGGCCAGGGGAATTTGTCGGCTCATGGATGCGCGTCCTCACTGACCGATGAGCGCCAAGGCGCGTCGAGCAGCGGCCGGTAAAGCGCATCACACCAGTCGGGAAACGTTTCGTCAGCCATCAGCGCATTGAAATCGGCGTATTGCCGAGCCAGGGCTGGGCTTTCCCGGCGCTCGCCCTCAAATGTCAGCCCATCGCCTTCGTAGGCTTTGCGAGCCGCCGCCTGGGCTTTTTCCGGGTCGCTTTGGGCGAGCCAGGCGAACGCGGTCTTCACCGCAATAGGCAAAGGCTGGCGCATGCCGGTTTGCCAGGCTTGCAGCAAATCGCCCAGCATCTGTCGCGCTACCGCCTCTTCGAACGGGGCAAGCAGCAAGCTGTCATCGCTGGCGACCAGTGCGGTAGTCATCGAAAGCCCGCTGGCACAAGCTACGAGATGATTGACCCAGGGCCGTATCAGCCGATGCCATTTGCGAGTCTTGGTAGAACCTATGCTGTTTGGGATCGAGGTGATGGCGAGAAGCGAGCCATCGGCTCGCTGGTGCAACCCGCTGAGCCACCCTTCTACACTGACATCGTGCAACCGCAGACTGACGGGTACGGCACTGGTCAGTGGAGTTGGCCATGAAGCCAAGAGTTGCTGGTAGCGCTGGAGCAGGTCAGGCAACGGCTCGATCAGCTCGCGTTGCAGGCTTTCACCGAACCCCGCCATAGGTAACAGGCCACTGTTTTGCAATCTTTTGGCGTGCGCCGCCAATGCCAGGCCTGGTTGATCAAGGCGAACAAGGGCGGCTTCGAGCAGGCTGTCGCTCAGGCTGTAGCGCTGCAGAGCATCGAGAACGAAAGGTTCGTCATCGGTCAGGGGGGCTTCGAACGCTTCGAAGAACACATGGAGTCGCTGACTGAAGAAATGACGGACAGGGTTGCGCAAAAAATCCTGCAACTGACCGATCCCCAAGGGCTCTTCCTGGACAAAAGGCTCCAACATTGCAGGCATCGCATCGTTCTCACGGGGCTCGTGAAGCGTTCGCCATTCACTGGCATAGCTGAACAGCCCGTCACCTTGATAAAAATAGCGAGCGCTAAAGGGTTGCAACGGATGCTCTTGGGTCAATGCCCCAAGTAGATCCTCATCACCGCTTGCCAGCCGCCAACCGCTGGCGAGGTGATCGCGCAATTGGCCGATCAAGACAGATGCAGGCCGATCACTGTTGTCACGAATGCTGCGACCCACCCAACTGATGTAGAGCATTTCCCGAGCAGAAAGCAGCGCTTCCAAGAGTAGATAGCGATCATCCTCGCGCCGGGAGCGATCGCCCGGCCGATAATCGCTACCCATGAGATCGAAATCCAACGGTGGTTGAGCTCGCGGGTAATCGCCGTCGTTCATCCCCAGCAAACAAACCAGCTTGAAGGGGATCGCCCGCATCGGCATCAGCGTACAGAAATTGACCGCTCCGGCGAGGAAGCGCTGGGATAATTTGCCCTGATCCAACCCTGCCAGCCAGGCTTCCCTGACCACCGTCAAAGGCAGTTCGTCATCCAGCCCGACCGAATCGCAGGTTTCCAGCCATGTTTCACGCAGATCTTCAAGTTGGGCCAGCAGATAATCGTCGTGCTCGTTGCTTGCCAGGAAGAATAATTGCATCAAATCATGCAAACGCGCGCCCCAAATCCGGGGTGACGCTGGCTGGCTGAGCTCTTGGTGAGCAACTTCCAGCGCGTCCAGCAAAGCGACCAGCGGACCGATCAAAGCCGCATCGAGGCCGCCGATCTCGTCATAGGGCTCGATACCTTCGTAGGCGTCTGAATTGCCCACTGCATACCCCAGCAACATGCGACGCAGACCGAAACGCCAGCTGTTCTGTTCAAGCTCCGCCGGCAACCCCAAGCCGGCGCGGTGTTCGGCACTCATTCCCCACCGAATACCGGCGCCTTCGATCCAGCGGTGCAGGGTCGGCAAGTCAGCCTCATCAATACCAAACCGCTCGCGCAATGCGGGCACATCCAGCAGATCGAGGATCTCGCTGACCGGAAAGCGACTGTCCGGGAGCTTGAGCAAATGCTCGACGGCAATCAGTAGAGGGTCTCGACCGCGCTGGCCCTGGTCCGTCAGCGTGAACGGAATGAAACGTGGGTCAACCCTGTCGAGCTGGCCGAATACGGAGCGAATATGCGGCGCATAGCTGTCGATATCCGGAACCATGACGATGATATCCCGGGGACGCAGGCTGGGATCCCTGCTGAAGTGGGCAAGCAACTGGTCATGCAGGATCTCAACTTCACGCTGGGCGCTGTGTGCAACATGAAAACGGATCGACTGATCTTGTTCGGGATCGACGGCTGGCCACTGTTTCCGGGTTTCATCCAGGGGGCGTAACTCCAGGATGTCGTCCTGCAATTGGCTGAGAAGGGTCGTGGGATTGCCTTCGCTGAACAGGTCGATCCGTCCCTCGCGAAATACCGAGCGATAGGTGGTTGGATCATCGTAGCTGTCGAGAAGGTTGATGTAGTCGCGCCCTTGCTTTCCCCAAGCGGCCAATAGCGGATGAGCATGTTGATGCAAGGCTTGCGAATCAAGGACGTTTGGCATGCTGCTTTTGCGGGCCTGTCGTTTGTACTGATGACGAAGCAGGTCCTTGTCAGCGACGATGTCCGCCCAATGGTAACGACAGGGATTATGGACGCACAGCAAAACCTGGCTGAACCGTGAAAGCCCGGCCAGGGCCTCAAGGGCTTGGGCTGGCAGTGAAGAAATACCAAAGACGATTACGCGCGCCGGTAGGCCTTTTGGAGCGACCTCAAGGTTATTGATGCGCTCGAGGTAGCGCTGATGAACGCCTGCACGACTTTGAGCCATTCCTGCCTCTCCCACGTCCAGAAGCAAGGCTCGCCACAGCTCCGCTTGCCAACAATTCGCCGCCGCCAGCGGCTTTGTTTCGCCACGCACGCTCCTTGTCTGGTGGTGTCCCTGCGCCCAATCTTCGAGCCAATCAGCTCGGTACACCTGGTACTGGTCGAAAAGATCAGCCAGACGCTCAGACAATTGGTATCGCTTGCGTAGATCAGCGTCGTGAGTGAGGAAACGTCGCAGGGGTTCGAAATGAGGTTGCTCAATCAGCTGAGGCAGCAGACGCATCAGCCTCCAGGTGAGGGGGGCCTTATCCAGCAGGGACTTGGCCGGGATCTCATCACGCCCGAGTACCATTCGATAGAGCTGCCACATGAAACTGCCAGGCAACTGCACCTCGATGGCGGCCGCGATACCGCAGCCGCCACTGTCGTCGTCTTCAGGATCCTCAGCCAATGCCAACTTCAGCCACTGGGCGATGCCGTTGCTTTGAACGAGGGCGATCTCATTCTCAAGAGGGCTTAGCGGATAACGTCGCATCAGACTGATAACCAGGCTGCGCAGCTCATCAAGGCGATTCCCGTGAACCACCATGAAAGCAGGGCTAAGGGACGTCGCGTCCGGCATAAAGGCATCCTTGAAAATGCAAAAGCTAGGGCGGAACCTTAGCACTGTCGGGGGGCTGTGACAGCCAGGAGCTGTCCGAGCGTGTCGTAAGAACTTTCCTGCAGGCAAAACAAAACCCCTACCTGCATCAGCAGATAGGGGTTTCGGAATTGAATCTTGACGATGACCTACTCTCACATGGGGAAACCCCACACTACCATCGGCGATGCATCGTTTCACTTCTGAGTTCGGGATGGGATCAGGTGGTTCCAATGCTCTATGGTCGTCAAGAAATTCGGGTACTGAGTCGCGGCCTGATGG
>NZ_JQGJ02000008.1 GCF_000802155.2 Pseudomonas frederiksbergensis | reverse complement strand
GTCGGCGGCATGCCTGAACAGATCCGGTATATGGAGCTGCGACCCAGCCGCCCAGGCCGCAAGCCTAAATGTCATTGCGGCTGCGGGACGCCAAAGACCCACCATGGCATGACCAACGGCGTTTGCCTAACGAGTGGCTGCGAGCTGTACATCCGTCGCTGGACCAAAACCGGCAGCGCGCGTCTCAACCCAATTCAGCAGTAACCCCTCCCCCTTCAAAGTCAGCCGCTATAGCGGCAAGGACGAACTCGCATGAAAAAAATGTACTGGATCCTCCGCGCCGCTCTGTACATGCGCAGCGTCATGGGTTGGTGGAAGCCGACGGACCTGGTGTTCTGCTGGAAAACCGGCGCAATCATCTACGACAACTATGAGTACGAAGGCCGTCTCAGCGAGATCGGCGAGCCGGCCGAGGAAATGGCCGAGGAACTCAGCTGCTGGTCGGAGTGATGCCATGAGTGATCTGAGCAAGAAACCAAAAGCCAACAATGCGCCGACCTACATGTGCCTCTATCCAGGCTTGGCGGAGATCGCCCGTGCAAACGGTTACGCGTTGGCCGTTCATGGCTCGCTGGCCCGCGATATGGACCTGATTGCTGTTCCATGGACCGACAGCGCGTCAGTTCCGGAACTGGTCATCAGCGCCATTGAATCCACTTTCGGGATCCGCCGCATCGGAGATCTGACCAAGGCGCATCACGGCCGACTTGTGCAGACGATCGGAATCCAGTTCGGCGAATGCTTCATTGATCTGAGCTTTATGCCGCTGGAGGTAACGCCATGACCGATTACACCGAACTGAAGCGGCTGGCCGAGGCGGCTACCCCGCAAAAATTCGATACCGCCGAAGAGAAATCAGGAAACGGCTATATCGAATGCCCGCATTGCGGAGGGAGTGGCGAAGTCGAACTCGAGGCGGACTATTGCAACTATGACGGCGTAGCAATTGGCGTCCAGTTCTATGGCATCGGTCATGAGTTTGGGGCTGCCGAGGCCTACTACCGAGCCGCCAACCCTGCCGCCATCCGGGCCCTGATCGCCGAGAAGGAAGAGCTTATCCAGGCGCTCCAAGCCATCACCACCCAAGTCGAAGGCAACATTCGCCCAACCATCCGCGACTGCGTGAACGGGCAGAACATCGTCCAGGACATCTATGGCTACTGCGATCAGATCGAATCGATTGCAGCGGCAGCGATGAAGGAGCCACCGCCATGATCCTCCCCTGCTCTACATGGCCTGGCTCATCTACAGGGGGCCCAGGCCATGAGGAAGGTCACACGCATCGTCGATGACCCTGCAGCGAAATGGGGGTTCCGCAGGGAGCCCGCCACGTATGAGGAAGCCGAAAAGATCACGGGCTTTCGCCTGGATCGCCGCTCCAGCTTCCTGATCACCCGAGCAGGCGAAGTCGAGCAAGAAGCCCAGTGCACCGTTGAGTGCTCAGGATGCAGCTGTGACTGCTCAACCTGCAGCTATGGGTACGCCTCGCACAAAGCCGGCGGTTGCCAGGAGTGCGGCTACACCGGAAAACGCCGCATGTATTTCGGCTTTCCTCCCTCCCCGCCAAAACGCAAGAACCCTTAACCCCAATCCACCTACAGCCTGCCGGTGAACGGCGGGCGAGGAATTCTATCGCCATGAATACCGATAGGAACCAGCGGCGCCTGCTGGAAAAGCAAAACGCCAAGTTGCCGCCATACCTCCAGCGGGTGCCCCCGGAACAGTGGCCCGGCTTCAAGCCGCCTGACCTGATCGAGGTCTGGCGATCCCGTAATTTCCTCGTTCAGATCTACGCGGAGCCGGCCGGCTACCAGCGGATGAGTATTTGCCGGTCGATTCACAACGGCGACAGCTGGGCGGATAAGGTCACCTGGGACGAATTGATGCGGCTCAAGCGCGAGTGCGGCCGCGGTGATGTAGATGCGGTTGAAATTTTCCCCGCAGACCAGGACATCGTGAACGTCGCGAACATGCGGCACTTGTTCTTCCCGCCTGAGCCGCTGCCCTTCAAGTGGTCAGCAGGCCGATAACTCTCACCATCTTCTGCCGCCACGCGCGGCATGGAGCACACACATGTTTTTGACCGCTGAAGAAGTGGCCGATCTCACCGGCTACACGAAGCCCGGAGCCCAAATCAAATGGCTGCAGGCCGAAAAGTACGGGTTCGCCATCGATGGATATGGCAAGCCGAAGGTGCTGCGCCAGGTTGTCATCGGCCGCCTGGGTGGTATTCAATCGAAAAAAGGCCCGGAACTCCGGTTGGCTTAAGGAAGACAGACAATGCGCCCTCGCAAGAAAGACCGGCACCTGCCGGCGTGCATGTACCAGAAGCACGGGGCTTATTACCTGGTGCGCAAAGGCAAGTGGGTTCGGCTGGGCACGGACTTTCAGGACTCGCTTGTCGCGTACGCCAAGGCCATCGACAAGGGTAATCAGGGCGGAATGGGACGGCTGATCGACGACGCGCTGGCGTACATGGCCCCAAAACTGTCGCCCAACACAGTCAAGCAATACGAAGCTGCAGCCGTCAGGCTTAAGGAAGCGTTGGCCGACTTCGAGCCGCGCGATGTTCTGCCGCGGCACGTCGCCGCACTAAAAATGCACATGGCTAACACGCCGAACATGTCGAACCGGGTTATCTCGTTTTTGAGGATGGTCTTTGCATACGCCTTGGAAAACCAGATGGTGGACTCGAATCCATGCACAGGCATCCGGCGGCACGTAGAGAAAAGGCGCGATCGGTACATCACCGATGCTGAGTTCGCGAAGATCTGCGAGAAGGCGAGCCCGAACATGCGGGTCATCTATGAGATGTGCTACCTGACCGGCCAACGGATCAGCGACGTGCTGTCCATCCACCTTTCAGATATCAGTGAGGAGGGTATTGCGTTCAAACAGCAGAAGACCGGCGCGCGGCTCATCGTTCGGATGAGCCCGGACCTTGAAGCATTGGTGTCGCGCATCAAGGCGCTGCCCCGAACAATACGAGGGATGACGCTTTTCTGTTCTCCTCGAGGAGGAAAGCCAGTCCATTACAGCTCAGTGAAAGACGCTTTCAAGCGCAACTGCAAGGCGGCTGGGGTTGTCGGCGCAACGCTGCACGACCTCAGGGCGAAATCGCTCACCGACACCGACAAGCAAGGCAACAACGCCCAAAAGCTTGGTGGCCACACTGACCCGAAGATGACGGCGCGCTACCTGCGACTGCGTGAAATCGACATCGCCGAGCCACCAACAATGCCGAAAAAATCCCTGTAGTATTAGACAATTGCCCCGTGTCAAATAGACAAGCAGAGTCAAAGCCTTTGAATACCGACGTTTCCAGCCACACCCCAATGATGCAGCAATACTGGCGCTTGAAGAACCAGCACCCCGATCAGCTGATGTTCTACCGCATGGGCGACTTCTACGAAATCTTCTACGAGGACGCGAAGAAAGCCGCCAAACTGCTGGACATCACCCTGACGGCGCGTGGGCAATCGGCGGGCATGGCGATTCCGATGTGTGGGATTCCTTACCACGCGGCGGAAGGTTATCTGGCGAAGCTGGTCAAGCTGGGCGAGTCCGTGGTGATCTGCGAGCAAGTCGGCGACCCGGCCACCAGCAAAGGCCCGGTAGAACGCCAAGTGGTGCGCATCATCACACCGGGTACCGTCAGTGACGAAGCCTTGCTGGATGAACGCAGGGACAACCTGATCGCCGCGGTCCTGGGCGACGAACGCCTGTTTGGCCTGGCCGTGCTGGACATCACCAGCGGTAATTTCTCGGTTTTGGAAATCAAGGGCTGGGAAAACCTGCTGGCGGAGCTGGAGCGGGTCAATCCGGTAGAGCTGTTGATTCCCGATGACTGGCCCAAGGACCTGCCTGCGGAGAAACGCCGTGGCGTACGTCGTCGGGCACCGTGGGATTTCGAGCGCGACTCGGCGCTGAAAAGTCTCTGCCAGCAGTTCGCGACACAAGACCTAAAGGGCTTTGGTTGCGAGAACCTGACTCTGGCCATCGGCGCGGCCGGTTGCCTGCTGGCCTACGCCAAGGAAACCCAGCGCACCGCCCTGCCCCATTTGCGCAGCCTGCGTCACGAACGCCTGGATGACACGGTGGTGCTGGACGGCGCGAGCCGGCGCAACCTGGAGCTGGACACCAACCTGGCCGGCGGTCGCGACAACACCTTGCAATCGGTGGTCGATCGCTGCCAGACCGCCATGGGCAGCCGCCTGCTGACCCGCTGGTTGAACCGCCCGCTTCGGGACCTGACGGTACTGACAGCGCGCCAATCATCCATTACCTGCCTGCTGGATCGTTATCGCTTCGAACAATTGCAACCGCAACTCAAGGAAATCGGCGACATCGAGCGGATCCTCGCACGTATCGGCCTGCGCAACGCCCGTCCCCGTGACCTGGCGCGCCTGCGCGATGCCCTCGGCGCGTTGCCTGAATTGCAGGTGGCAATGACCGACCTCGAAGCACCGCACCTGCAGCAACTGGCGCGCACCACCAGCACCTACCCGGACCTGGCCGCGCTGCTGGAAAAAGCGATCATCGACAATCCGCCGGCAGTGATCCGTGACGGTGGCGTGTTGAAAACCGGCTACGACGCCGAGCTCGACGAACTGCAATCGCTGAGCGAGAACGCTGGCCAGTTCCTGATCGACCTCGAAGCCCGGGAAAAAGCCCGCACCGGCCTGGCCAACCTCAAGGTCGGCTACAACCGCATCCACGGCTACTTCATCGAACTGCCGAGCAAGCAGGCCGAGCAAGCCCCGGCCGATTACATTCGCCGCCAGACCCTCAAGGGTGCCGAGCGTTTCATCACTCCGGAGCTCAAGGCGTTCGAAGACAAGGCGCTGTCCGCCAAGAGCCGCGCCCTGGCCCGGGAGAAGATGCTCTACGAAGCGCTGCTCGAAGACTTGATCAGCCAGCTCCCGCCGTTGCAGGATACCGCCGCCGCCCTGGCGGAACTGGACGTGCTGAGCAACCTGGCCGAACGCGCCCTGAACCTGGACCTCAACTGCCCGCGCTTCGTCAGCGAGCCGTGCATGCGCATCAGCCAGGGTCGCCACCCGGTGGTCGAGCAAGTCCTGACCACGCCGTTCGTGGCCAACGACCTGAGCCTGGACGACAACACCCGCATGCTGGTGATCACCGGTCCGAACATGGGCGGTAAATCCACCTACATGCGTCAGACCGCGTTGATCGTGCTGCTGGCCCATATCGGCAGCTTTGTCCCGGCGGCCAGCTGCGAATTGTCCCTGGTGGACCGCATTTTCACCCGGATCGGCTCCAGCGACGACCTGGCCGGCGGGCGTTCGACGTTCATGGTGGAAATGAGCGAAACCGCGAACATCCTGCACAACGCCACCGAACGCAGCCTGGTGCTGATGGACGAGGTCGGCCGCGGCACCAGCACCTTCGACGGCTTGTCCCTGGCTTGGGCTGCGGCAGAACGTCTCGCCCAGTTGCGGGCCTACACGCTGTTCGCCACGCACTACTTCGAATTGACTGTGCTGCCGGAAAGCCAGCCGCTGGTGGCCAACGTCCACCTCAACGCCACTGAGCACAACGAACGCATCGTCTTCCTCCACCACGTGCTGCCCGGCCCTGCCAGCCAGAGCTATGGCCTGGCGGTGGCCCAGCTGGCCGGGGTTCCGAGCGATGTCATCAGCCGCGCCCGCGAGCACCTGAGCCGCCTGGAAACCACCAGCCTGCCCCACGAAGCACCGCGCCCGACCAAAGGCAAACCGGCTGCGCCGCAGCAAAGCGACCTGTTCGCCAGCCTGCCGCATCCGGTGCTCGATGAACTGGCCAAGCTCGATCTGGATGACCTGACGCCCCGTCGGGCGCTGGATTTACTCTATACATTGAAGACACGGATCTAACGCACAGGCTTTCAAGCTGTTAGAATCTCGCGCGGTTTGGGATGCTGCTGCCTATTAGCCTGGGTTTGCAGATTATCGCTCCCGAACCCCGCGACCCCCACCGTGAAGGGGCTTCGCCGCAGCCGCCTGAGGAGAGAATTAGAAATGACCTTCGTCGTCACCGACAACTGCATCAAGTGCAAGTACACCGACTGCGTAGAAGTGTGTCCGGTGGACTGCTTTTACGAAGGCCCGAATTTCCTGGTCATTCACCCGGACGAGTGCATCGACTGCGCCCTGTGTGAACCGGAATGCCCGGCGAATGCCATTTTCTCGGAAGACGAAGTGCCAGCCGGCATGGAGAACTTCATCGAGCTGAACGCTGAACTGGCGGACATCTGGCCGAACATTACCGAGAAGAAAGATGCGCTGCCGGACGCTGAAGAGTGGGATGGCAAGCCAGGCAAGATTGCAGACCTCGAGCGCTGATCTTCCCTGCGTCACCAAAAGGCCCCTTGCGGGCCTTTTTGCTGCCTGGAACCAAATCACAGGCAAAAAAAGGGGCGGTTTGACCCGCCCACATTTTTTCCCTAATCCCTTTAATCCTTTTCATCGTCCTGATGAATCGCGTCCTGCGATGTCCTTCCGTTCCCATCGTCCTTGACGGGTGTGTCTGTCCGTCGACACAGGGTTGATATTAGTGTTTTCTCAATCCAGCGCAATGGGGCCAAGGCGAGTGCCGAGCTCTGTAACGGTCTATTCATAAAGAGTAAATTCCTTCAATAACAACGTGTTGAACATTCTTCGACGTCTTTATGAGTCAACTGTCCCATTAAAGGAAACCCGAAAGCTTACGTAACACTAGGCAAAGGCTTACAAACTGAAACTACAAAAAGGGCAGCACCGAAAGATCACAATCCAGAAAAGCAAAAGCCCCGAACCAGTCGGGGCTTTCTCTGCTGCGCTTGTTGAGCGTTATTGAAACAGCGACTCACTCGACAAGCCGTTCTTCTCCAGGATCTCCCGCAGACGCTTGAGGCCTTCAACCTGGATCTGCCTAACCCGTTCACGGGTCAAACCAATCTCCAGGCCCACATCTTCCAGCGTGCTGCTTTCATGCCCGCGCAAGCCGAAGCGGCGAATCACCACTTCCCGTTGCTTGTCGGTCAGTTCCGAGAGCCATTGGTCGATGCTTTGGGACAGGTCATCGTCCTGCAGCAATTCGCACGGGTCGGTAGGTCGATCGTCCGTGAGGGTATCGAGCAACGTCTTGTCCGAGTCCGGACCCAGGGAAACGTCCACCGAGGAAACCCGCTCGTTGAGCCCAAGCATGCGCTTGACCTCGCCCACCGGTTTTTCCAGCAGGTTGGCGATTTCTTCAGGCGAAGGCTCATGGTCGAGTTTCTGGGTCAACTCACGGGCAGCCCGCAAGTAGACGTTCAGCTCCTTGACCACATGAATCGGCAGCCGGATGGTCCGGGTCTGATTCATGATTGCCCGTTCGATGGTCTGGCGGATCCACCAGGTCGCATAGGTCGAGAAACGGAAACCGCGCTCGGGGTCGAATTTCTCGACAGCGCGAATCAGGCCCAGGTTGCCCTCTTCGATCAGGTCCAGCAGCGAAAGCCCACGATTGACGTAACGTCGGGCGATTTTCACCACCAGGCGCAGGTTGCTTTCAATCATGCGTTTTCGACCAGCCGGGTCGCCACTTTGCGATAGGCGCGCAAAATGAACTTCTTCCTCGGGGGAGAGCAGCGGCGAGAAACCGATTTCGTTGAGGTACAGCTGAGTGGCGTCCAGCGCCCGTGTGTAGTCGATGTACTTATGTTGTTTAAGTGAAGCGGAGTGTTTGGATTTGGCACGAACGGAAGGTGGAGTCGCCCCTTCATCATTCGACATCGAATCCATAGCGATGCCGGCCTCCATAAGGAGAACCTCATCGTCGATGTCAAACTCCGGCACTTCTTTACTGAGAGCCATTGTTATAGTCCTTTGGTGAGTTCGACCTCAAGCTCGAGCGACGCCTTTATCCTTGGCAACGCTGGAGCCTGTTCCCTCTACGTGACGGAACAGGCTGACATGCAAATCAACGACGTGGCAGGAATTGCAGCGGATCTACAGGCTTACCTTGTCGGCGAATCTCAAAATGCAGTTTCACCCGGTCTGTACCCGTCGATCCCATTTCGGCAATTGTCTGCCCGACCTTGACCTGCTGCCCCTCCCGAACCAACAGCCTGCGGTTGTGACCGTAGGCACTGACGTAGGTATCGCTGTGTTTGATGATCACGAGTTCGCCGTAGCCCCTCAAACCACTCCCGGCGTACACAACCGTGCCATCAGACGCGGCAAAAACAGGCTGTCCCAAATCCCCGGCGATATCAATTCCTTTATTCAAACTACCGTTTGAAGAGAATTTTCCAATGAGAACGCCATTAGAAGGCCATCCCCAGCCAGTCGGGGCGGGGCCTGCCGGAGGCATCGGAGCGGGCGCCGGCTTGTTCGCGACGGACGGTATAGTCGCCGTGGTGGGACCGACCGGACGACGGATAACCGTGGTTTTACTCGAGGACGAAGGCGTCGAACCCGACTGCGTGACGACCGCCGTAGGCGTTGAACCGCTGCGACCGTCAAAGCGAATTGTCTGACCTGGATGGATCGTATATGGCGCAGGAATATTGTTCCGAGCCGCGAGGGCTTTGTAGTCCCAGCCGTAGCGAAAAGCGATGGAAAACAGCGTATCGCCGCGACGGACTACATACTGGCCGGTCGTTACGGTAGGCCGTTGCGGTGTCGCGTTGTTGCGATCGACCACCCGGACGTTACCCGAAGGCGTACTGGAACAACCGACCAGCAAGGTACTCAAGAGAAGGCCAGTCACCAGGCGCTTTAAGCTCGTGATACCCATACGCTGCGCAATGACTGTGAGACTCACCCGCCGCTCCCTTTGTGGTGGCTGAAGAAATTCGAAACTGCCTGTCCAGGCAGATATGTTGCCCTGTGGGTGACCGACATCCTGCTTCTATAAAGGAAGCGCAAAGGACGCTCGCACACGTTTGCTCGACGCTGTTCAACGTTATTTGGCAAACCGGCGCCCGACCGACAGGTGCTGCCGTAAGACACGGTCCGCGTCTTGGAATTCAGCACCGATCATAAATGCTCAGGCCAACGGCCCATTGAGCAACGGCACAAAACGAACCGCTCCAAGGACGTGCCGTGAAAAACCGTGTTCTTCGCGCACGATCAACATCAGTTGCTGGACCTCGCCCGCGCCGACCGGGATGACCAAGCGCCCGCCAGGCGCGAGCTGATCCAGCAAAGCCTGCGGTACATCAGTAGCAACCGCCGTGACAATGATGCCGTTGTAAGGCGCCAGCGCCGGCCAACCTTCCCAACCGTCGCCCCAGCGAAATACCACGTTGCGCAGGTTCAGTTCCACGAGGCGTTCCTTGGCGCGATCCTGCAACACCTTGATCCGCTCCACGGAAAAAACCCGCTCGACCAACTGCGACAACACCGCCGTCTGATAGCCTGACCCCGTCCCGATCTCCAGCACCTTGTCCAGCGGCCCCGCCTCGAGCAGCAACTCGCTCATGCGGGCCACCATATATGGCTGGGAAATGGTCTGGTTATGGCCGATCGGCAACGCAGTATCTTCATAGGCACGATGGGCCAGGGCCTCATCGACGAATAGATGCCTTGGCGTGCGACGTATCACTTCCAGTACCTGGGCGTTGGACAGCCCTTCCTCGTAGAGCCGCTGGATCAACCGTTCCCGGGTACGCTGGGAGGTCATGCCGATTCCACGGCGCAGCATATCGTCTTGTTCACGAGCCATCAGTGCAGCCCCTCCAGCCAGCCTTCAAGGTGTCGAAAGGCATCATTGAAGGTGCGATCGAGCTGCAACGGCGTGATCGAGACATAGCCCTGCATCACGGCATGGAAATCCGTACCCGGCCCGCCATCTTCGGCGTCGCCAGCAGCGGCGATCCAGTAGCCGGCCTTGCCGCGCGGGTCGACGACATGCATCGGCTTGGCGGCGCGGGCACGATGGCCCAGGCGAGTGAGCTGGATGCCACGGATATGATCAAGTGGCAGATTCGGGATGTTCACGTTCAGCACCGTGCGCGGTGGCAGGTCCAGTTCGCCATGGGCTTCTACCAGCTTGCGGGCAAAGTAGGCGGCGGTTGGCAAGTTGTCGACCTGCCGTGAAACAAACGAAAAGGCAAAGGACGTCTTGTTCAGGAAACGACCTTCCAAGGCTGCGGCGACCGTGCCCGAATACAGCACGTCGTCGCCCAGGTTGGCGCCCAGGTTTATACCTGAGACCACCATGTCCGGCTCGCGCTCCAGCAAGCCATTGAGGCCCAGGTGCACGCAATCGGTGGGTGTACCGTTGAGGCTGATGAAACCGTTATCCAGGTAGCAAGGGTGCAGCGGACGGTCAATCGTCAGCGAACTGCTGGCGCCGCTCTTGTCCTGGTCCGGGGCAATCACCACGCACTCGGCAAAATCCGCCAGCGCAACATATAGCGCGGCAAGACCGGGTGCTGTCACCCCGTCGTCGTTAGAGATCAGAATACGCATGGGCTGTCCGTCTGCCCTGCTGGCACCAGATCGACGAGTTCGCGCACCAAGACAGTGGCGAAACATCCGGCCGGCAGGACGAATTCCAATTGCAGAATGTCAGGCTCGGGATAATGCCACGACAACCCGCCAATGGGCAGTCGCAGGATGCGACGTTCGTGACTCATTCCCGCGTTTATCAACCAGTCGCGCAGATCCGCTTCGCCTTGGGCGACGGCCTGCTCCAACTCGAAGACCACGCCGGCGGCGGGCGAAGGTCCCTCGCCCCATTGGGGGCCGGTCGGATGCAGATCTAGAATCGCCAGGCGCGGATCGCTGCATTCGGCCTCCCCGGCCGGGAAGAAACTCCGGCTGTCGGTGAAGGCCAGCAGATCACCCACCTGGGCACGTTGCCAGGTACCGTCGGCCACCCTGGCCGCCAGCACTTTGTTGAACAGGAAGCTGCGCGCCGTGGACAGCAGGCGCGAACGCACATTGCGTTGCTCAGGCAAGGCTTTGCGGGCAGCCCACGTGCGGGCATCGACGACATTGCCACCGTCATGGCCGAAGCGCTGGGCACCAAAATAATTGGGGATCCCCTGACGGATAATCTGTTGCAGGCGTGCTTCGATCGCCGCCACGTCGCCCTTGAATTGGGTCAGGCGCAAGGTGAAGCCGTTGGCCGAATGCGCGCCGCGCTGCAGCTTGCGCTTGTGGCGGACGGTCTTGAGGATCTTCAGCGTGTCGTTCTCTGCCGCCGACAAGTCCGGATCGGCCTTGCCCGGCAATTGGACGCTGAACCACTGGCGGGTCAGGGCCTGGCGATCCTTGAGCCCGGCGTAGCTGACGGTACGCAACGGCACGCTGGCGGCCTTGGCGATTCGCCGTGCAGCCTCCTCGGTGTTCAAGCCACGTTTTTCCACCCAGATCCACAGGTGCTCACCGTCGCCGGTCAACGGGATGTCGAGCACTTCATCGACTTGGAAATCTTCAGCGCTGGCCTTGAGTACAGCGCTGCCCAACGACTCTCCATAGGCCCGCGGCCCCAACAGTTCCAGTTCGGTCATGGGCGCAGCAACAAGGCAACGGAATGGACGGCAATGCCTTCTTCGCGACCGACGAAGCCCAGCTTCTCGGTGGTGGTGGCTTTCACGTTCACTTGGTCCAGCTCAACTTGAAGATCCTCGGCGATCACTTGGCGCATCGCTTCGATGTGCGGCGCCATCTTGGGGGCCTGGGCGACAATGGTGTTATCGACATTGCCGACTTTCCAGCCCTTGGCGTGGATCAGCGAAACCACATGGCGCAGTAGCACGCGGCTGTCGGCGCCCTTGAATTGCGGGTCTGTGTCGGGGAAGTGCTTGCCGATGTCACCCAGGGCAGCCGCGCCGAGCAGTGCATCGCTCAAGGCGTGCAGCAGGACATCACCGTCAGAATGCGCGAGCAGCCCGAAGCCGTGTGCGATCCGCACGCCGCCCAGAGTAATGAAGTCGCCTTCAGCGAAACGGTGAACATCGTAGCCGTGGCCAATACGCATAAAAAAACGCCCCGATTTTTGTCAGGGCGTGATTCTACCTGCATTAGGCGTCTAGAGCGCGTGCATGATGTTGCAAGTGATCATCGATGAAGCTGGCGATGAAGAAGTAGCTGTGGTCATAGCCCGGTTGCAAGCGCAGTTCCAGCGGATGGCCGGCAGTCTTGGCCGCCTGTTGCAGGGCATCGGGCTTGAGCTGGTTGGCCAGGAAATCATCTCGATCACCTTGATCCACCAGCAGTGGCAGCCGCTCATGCGCCTCGGCAATCAGCGCACAGGCATCCCATTCCCGCCACTTCGAGCGATCTTCTCCCAGGTAACGGGAGAAAGCCTTTTGGCCCCATGGGCAATCCAGCGGATTGTTGATCGGCGAAAAGGCTGACACCGAACGGTAACGCCCCGGGTTGCGCAAGGCGCAGACCAGCGCGCCGTGGCCGCCCATGGAATGTCCGCTGATACCGCGTTTATCCGAAGCCGGGAAATGCGCTTCGACCAACGTCGGCAATTCCTGCACGACATAGTCATGCATCCGATAGTGCCGCGCCCAAGGTTCCTGCGTGGCATTCAGATAGAACCCTGCCCCGAGGCCGAAGTCCCACGCGCCGTCCGGATCGCCCGGCACATCGGCGCCACGGGGACTGGTGTCCGGCGCGACGATGATCAGGCCCAGCTCGGCGGCCATGCGCTGGGCACCGGCCTTTTGCATAAAGTTCTCGTCGGTGCAGGTCAATCCGGACAACCAATACAGCACCGGCAACTTGCCGCCCTGCTCGGCTTGCGGAGGCAGGTACACGGCAAACACCATGTCACAACCGAGCACTTCGGAACGGTGCCGGTAACGCTTATGCCAGCCGCCGAAGCTTTTCTGGCAAGAGATGTTTTCCAGACTCATAACTGACCTCAGAAATGAATGACGGTACGGATGCTCTTGCCTTCGTGCATCAGGTCGAAGGCCTTGTTGATATCTTCCAGGCCCATGGTGTGGGTGATGAAGGTATCGAGCGGGATCTCGCCCTTCTCGGCCATGTCCACGTAGCTAGGCAATTCGCTGCGACCGCGCACGCCGCCAAAGGCCGAACCGCGCCAGACGCGCCCGGTCACCAGTTGGAATGGACGGGTGGCGATTTCCTGGCCGGCACCGGCCACGCCGATGATCACCGACTCGCCCCAACCCTTGTGGCAGCATTCCAGCGCGGCACGCATCAACTGCACATTGCCGATGCACTCGAAGGAAAAGTCCACGCCGCCATCCGTCATGTCCACGATGACTTCCTGGATCGGACGGTCGAAGTCTTTCGGGTTGACGCAATCAGTGGCGCCCAGCTGCTTGGCGATTTCGAACTTGGCCGGGTTGATGTCGATGGCGATGATGCGCGCGGCCTTCGCCTTCACGGCGCCGATCACCGCCGACAGGCCGATGCCGCCCAGGCCGAAGATCGCCACGGTGTCACCCGGCTTGACCTTGGCGGTGTTAAGCACCGCACCGATGCCGGTGGTGACGCCACAGCCCAGCAGGCAGACTTTTTCCAGCGGCGCTTCTTTTTGAATCTTCGCGACGGAAATCTCCGGCAGCACGGTGTATTCGGAGAATGTCGAGGTGCCCATGTAGTGGAAAATCGTCTCGCCCTTGTAGGAAAAGCGCGAAGTGCCGTCTGGCATCAGGCCTTTACCCTGGGTGGCGCGAATCGCCTGGCAGAGGTTGGTCTTGCCCGACTTACAGAATTTGCACTGTCCGCATTCCGGCGTGTACAGCGGGATCACATGGTCACCCACGGCCACCGAGGTCACGCCTTCACCAATGGCTTCGACAATGGCGCCGCCTTCATGGCCCAGGATCGACGGGAAGATCCCTTCCGGGTCGGCGCCCGACAGGGTGTAGGCGTCGGTGTGGCAGACACCGGAGGCCACCACGCGCAACAGCACTTCGCCCGCCTTGGGCATGGCCACGTCGACTTCAACGATTTCCAGGGGTTTCTTGGCCTCGAAGGCAACGGCAGCGCGCGACTTGATCATCCGGATTCTCCAGCAAATAAATACAAGACTGGGAGTGTAATCCTCCGCTGGAAAATGAATAATCCAGGCAAAAGCAAAACATTATTGCTGCATAGGGATAATCGACTCATGTCTGATAACCGCTGGGAAGGCATCGACGAGTTTGTTGCCGTGGCCGAATGCAGCCAATTTACTGCTGCCGCCGAACGTCTTGGGGTGTCGTCTTCCCATATCAGTCGACAAATCGTACGGCTTGAAGAGCGTCTGCAGACACGCTTGCTGTACCGCAGCACCCGCCGGGTGACCCTGACTGAAGCCGGACAAACCTTTTTGCAGCATTGCCAGCGCCTGCAGGACGGACGCGAGGAAGCACTGCGGGCCGTTGGCGACTTGACCAGCGAACCCAAGGGCATGCTGCGCATGACCTGCGCGGTGGCTTATGGTGAACGATTTATCGTGCCGTTGGTGACCCGCTTCATGGGCCTCTACCCGCAATTGCGGGTGGACATCGAACTGAGCAATCGCCCGCTGGACCTGGTGCATGAAGGCCTGGACCTGGCGATTCGCCTGGGCCGGTTGCAGGACTCGCGCCTGGTCGCCACGCGCCTGGCACCAAGGCGCATGTATTTGTGCGCTTCACCCTCTTACCTGGAACGCTACGGCCGGCCCCACAGCGTGTCGGAACTGAGCCGCCACAACTGCCTGATCGGCAGCTCCGACATGTGGCAACTGGAGCAGAACGGGCGGGAGTTTTCCCAGCGAGTACAGGGAAACTGGCGCTGCAACAGTGGGCAAGCGGTGCTCGATGCGGCGCTGCAAGGGGTGGGTTTGTGCCAACTGCCGGACTATTACGTGCTCGGGCATTTGCACAGCGGTGCGTTGATTTCGCTACTGGAAGCTCATCAGCCACCGAATACGGCGGTGTGGGCGCTGTATCCGCAGCAGCGGCATCTGTCACCAAAGGTGCGCAAGCTGGTGGATTATTTGAAGGAAGGGTTGGCTGAGCGGCCGGAGTATCGGGGGTAACGGAGGGGTCTTGTTGCCTGGGATGACGCCATCGCGAGCTGGCTCGCGATTAGCGCCACCCCAGACGATGAAAATCCACCGAGGGAACAGATCCGGCTCAACGCCGATTCGCCCACCGCTGGCGCAACCATTCCAGGTCTTCCGGCCGGGTGACCTTGATGTTGTCCGCCCGCCCTTCGATCAGCCGAGGCGCCTGCCCCGCCCATTCCATGGCGGACGCTTCGTCGGTAATCAGCGCATCCGCCACCAGGCTGTCGGCCAGGGCCCGATGCAAGGCGCCGAGACGGAACATCTGCGGTGTATAGGCTTGCCAGATCACGCTGCGATCAACGGTCTCCAGTACACGACCGTGCTTGTCGGCGCGCTTGAGGGTGTCACGCGCGGGGACAGCCAACAGGCCGCCGACCGCATCGTTCGCCAACTCATGGAGCAGGTTATCGAGATCGTCCCGGGCCAGGTTCGGCCGGGCGGCGTCGTGCACCAGCACCCAATCGAAATCATCGGCGCCCTGCTCGTGAAGGTGCAGCAACGCATTGAGCACCGAATCCGAACGTTGTTCGCCACCGTCAACGCGCTGGATGCGCGTGTCGTTGGCGCAGGCCAGGGTCGGCCAATAGGGATCGTCGGGTGCAACGCTGACCACCACGCCCTTGACGGTCGGGTGATCGAGGAAACAGCCAAGGCTGTGTTCGAGAATTGTGCGTGCGCCCAGTTGCAGGTATTGCTTGGGGCGGTCGGCAGCCATACGGGCACCAACGCCCGCGGCAGGAATGACGGCCCAGAAGGCCGGTAGACGAATGCTCATTGGGCCAACTGGTAGAGGGTTTCGCCCTCCTTGACCATGCCCAACTCATGGCGAGCCCGCTCTTCGACGGTCTCCATGCCTTTCTTCAGTTCCATCACTTCGGCGTCCATCACTCGATTACGCTCCAGCAATGCCTCGTTTTCGGCGTGCTGGTCGGCAATTTGCTGAGTCAGCTCGGCCACTTGCGCCAGGCTGCCATTGCCCACCCACAGGCGGTACTGCAGGCCGGCCAGCAACAAGAGCAAGACGAGAAACAACCAATTGGGACTGCGCATCGAATATCAGGTATCCAGTGAAAAAAGACCGCCATGCCAAACTTTGAAGCGTCTGATAGCACGAAGCCTGGAAAACCCAGGCTTGTGCTTGATAAGGCATCAGATTAGAGGCAAAACCACCATGTTGGCGACCTTTGCGACGCAATCCGCTGTCTTTTTACCATTTACCGCTTAACCGCGAAACTCGGCGCGACCGTTGTACTTGGCCTTGCCGTTCAACTGCTCTTCGATGCGCAGCAGTTGGTTGTACTTGGAAACGCGGTCGGAGCGGCACAGCGAACCGGTCTTGATCTGGCCCGCCGCAGTGCCCACGGCCAGGTCTGCAATGGTCGAGTCTTCGGTTTCACCGGAACGGTGGGAGATCACGGCGGTGTAGCCGGCAGCCTTGGCCATCTGGATGGCTTCCAGGGTTTCGGTCAGGGTGCCGATCTGGTTGAACTTGATCAGGATCGAGTTGGCGATCTTCTTGTCGATGCCTTCTTTCAGGATCTTGGTGTTGGTCACGAACAGGTCGTCGCCCACCAGTTGGGTTTTCTCGCCGATCTTGTCGGTGAGGATTTTCCAGCCAGCCCAGTCGGACTCATCCAGGCCGTCTTCGATGGAGATGATCGGGTAGCGTTCGGTCAGGCCCTTGAGGTAGTCGGCAAAACCTTCGGCAGTGAACACCTGGCCTTCGCCGGACAGGTTGTACTTGCCGTCTTCGAAGAACTCACTGGCGGCGCAGTCCAGGGCCAGGGTCACGTCGGTGCCCAGCTTGTAGCCAGCATTGGCCACGGCTTCGGAGATCACTTTCAGTGCATCTTCGTTGGACGCCAGGTTCGGTGCGAAACCGCCTTCGTCACCAACCGCGGTGCTCAGGCCACGGGCCTTCAGCACGGCCTTGAGGTGGTGGAAAATCTCGGTGCCCATGCGCAGGCCTTCGGAGAAGGTCTTGGCGCCAACCGGCTGCACCATGAATTCCTGGATGTCGACGTTGTTATCGGCATGCTCGCCGCCGTTGATGATGTTCATCATCGGCACCGGCATCGAGTAGACACCCGGCGTACCGTTGAGGTTGGCAATGTGCGCGTACAGCGGCAGGTCCAGGTCCTGGGCAGCGGCCTTGGCAGCGGCCAGGGACACGGCGAGGATCGCGTTGGCGCCCAGGGTGGCTTTGTTTTCGGTACCGTCGAGCTTGATCATGGCCTGGTCGAGGGCCTTCTGGTCGGCAGGGTCCTTGCCCAGCAACAGGTCACGGATCGGACCGTTGATGTTGGCGACGGCTTTCAGCACGCCCTTGCCCAGGTAACGGCTCTTGTCGCCATCACGCAGCTCCAGCGCTTCGCGCGAGCCAGTGGAAGCACCGGACGGCGCGCAGGCGCTGCCGATGATGCCGTTGTCGAGAAGCACGTCCGCTTCGACAGTGGGGTTGCCACGGGAGTCGAGAACTTCACGACCTTTGATGTCGACGATTTTTGCCATTGTTGTAAACACTCCAAAGTTGACGAAAACGACGCAGCGAGAGGAAATCTTTTACCGTCGGCGGGGATCGAGCAGCGGGCAGGCTCGCCGACGACAACGCCCGGCCTGCAGGCCAGAGCGTTTATCGAGCGGTACTTTACCGGAGAAAACCGCGTTACGCGGTTTCTATCGTCGGAAACCCCTTGACCAGCTCATCCAGCGACTTGAGCTGAGACAGGAAAGGTTCCAGCTTGTTCAAGCGCAAGGCACAAGGCCCGTCGCACTTGGCGTTGTCAGGGTCAGGGTGGGCTTCAAGGAACAGGCCCGCAAGGGACTGGCTCATGCCAGCCTTGGCCAGGTCGGTCACTTGGGCGCGACGGCCGCCGGCGGAGTCGGAACGACCGCCGGGCATTTGCAGCGCGTGGGTCACGTCGAAGAACACCGGATATTCGAACTGCTTCATGATGCCGAAGCCGAGCATGTCCACCACCAGGTTGTTGTAGCCGAAGCTCGAACCACGTTCGCAGAGGATCAACTGGTCATTTCCAGCTTCTTCGCACTTGCTCAGGATGTGTTTCATTTCCTGGGGCGCGAGGAACTGGGCTTTCTTGATGTTGATCACCGCGCCGGTCTTGGCCATCGCGACCACGAGGTCGGTCTGGCGCGACAGGAAGGCCGGCAACTGGATGATGTCGCAGACTTCGGCGACGACCGCGGCCTGGTCAGGCTCGTGGACGTCGGTGATGATCGGCACGCCAAAGGCTTGCTTGATGTCCTGGAAAATCCGCATCCCCTCTTCCAGGCCCGGGCCACGGTAAGAGGTCACCGACGAACGGTTGGCCTTGTCGAAGCTGGCCTTGAAGACGTAAGGGATGCCCAGCTTCTGGGTCACCTTCACGTATTCTTCGCAGACCTGCATCGCCATGTCGCGGCTTTCCAGCACGTTCATGCCGCCGAACAGCACCATGGGTTTATCGTTGGCAATCTCGATGTCGCCGACGCGAATGATCTTCTGGGCCATCGTCTTATGCCTTTTTCTGGTGTTGAGCCAAAGCGGCTTTCACAAAACCACTGAACAACGGATGACCGTCGCGCGGTGTCGAGGTGAACTCCGGGTGGAACTGGCAGGCAACAAACCATGGATGGTCAGCAGCCTCGACCACTTCCACCAGCGCACCGTCACCGGAACGACCGGAAATTTTCAGGCCAGCTTCGATCAACTGCGGCAGCAGGTTATTGTTCACTTCGTAGCGGTGGCGATGACGCTCGACGATCACGTCCTTGGCGTAGCAATCGTGCACCTTGGAGCCGGCTTCGAGCAGGCATTCCTGGGCGCCGAGGCGCATGGTGCCACCCAGGTCCGAACTCTCGGTACGCACTTCGACGGCGCCGGTGGCATCTTCCCACTCGGTGATCAGGCCTACGACCGGGTGACCGCTGGCGCGATCGAATTCGGTGGAGTTGGCGTCTTTCCAGCCCATCACGTTACGGGCGAACTCGATGACCGCCACTTGCATGCCCAGGCAGATGCCCAGGTATGGCACCTTGTTTTCGCGAGCGTACTGCACCGCGGTGATCTTGCCTTCCACGCCGCGCAGGCCAAAGCCGCCCGGTACGAGGATCGCGTCGGCGCCTTCAAGCAGGCCGGTGCCCTGGTTCTCGATGTCTTCGGAATCGATGTAGCGCAGGTTGACCTTGGTGCGGTTGCTGATACCGGCATGACTCATCGCTTCGATCAGCGACTTGTAGGCGTCCAGCAGTTCCATGTACTTGCCGACCATCGCGATGGTGACTTCGTGCTCGGGGTTGAGCTTGGCATCGACCACGGCGTCCCACTCGGACAGGTCGGCGCTGGCGCATTGCAGGCCAAAGCGCTCGACGACGAAGTCATCAAGGCCCTGGGAATGCAGGATGCCCGGGATCTTGTAGATGGTGTCGGCGTCTTCCAGGCCGATGACCGCGCGTTCTTCCACGTTGGTGAACTGGGCGATCTTGCGACGCGAGGAGATGTCGATCGGGTGATCGGAGCGGCAGATCAGCACGTCCGGCTGCAGGCCGATGGAGCGCAGCTCCTTGACCGAGTGCTGGGTTGGCTTGGTCTTGGTTTCGCCGGCGGTGGCGATGTACGGCACCAGGGTCAGGTGCATCAGCATCGCGCGCTTGGCGCCGATTTCGAAACGCAACTGGCGGATGGCTTCGAGGAACGGCTGGGATTCGATATCGCCCACGGTGCCGCCAATCTCGACCATCGCGACGTCGGCATCGCCGGCACCCTTGATGATGCGGCGCTTGATTTCGTCGGTGATGTGCGGGATGACCTGGATGGTCGCGCCCAGGTAGTCACCACGACGCTCTTTACGCAGCACGTGCTCGTAGACCCGGCCGGTGGTGAAGTTGTTGTTCTGGGTCATGGTCGTGCGGATGAACCGCTCGTAGTGGCCCAGGTCCAGGTCGGTCTCGGCGCCGTCGTGGGTGACGAACACTTCACCGTGCTGGAACGGGCTCATGGTGCCTGGGTCGACGTTGATGTACGGGTCCAGCTTGAGCATGGTGACCTTAAGTCCCCGCGCCTCCAGGATGGCCGCCAATGAAGCCGAGGCAATGCCTTTCCCCAATGAAGAAACAACACCGCCCGTGACGAATATGTAGCGCGTCATGAAAAACCCTAGAAGTCTGCGTTAAAGCGGTCCGAGCCGCCGGGGAAAGCGAAGGAAGGCCGAAGCCCCCGATCACCTGCATTAATCACAGTGCACCTTTCAAAAAAACCGCCGCGTCGGGACAGACCGGAGGTGAAATCACCGGTACGTTGCTCGCTACACATTTTTTGGAATCGCCCAGCAAAGACTGCTTGGTAATCGGCAACTCCTGCAATTCAGGCGAATCCACAGAAGTTGTATCAAGAAGGGAGCGTAGTCTACCGGAAAGCCCCTTTCAGCTCAAACCCAGATCTTGGCTTTCATGGCTGCCAAATCAGTTGCCATCTGCCGTCAGCGTCCCGATCCAACATCGGGAGGTTGGCAATCCCCAGCAATTGCTCGCCCCGATACAGCAAAGGCAATCGAGCGCGAACGAACGCCGGCACGCCGTTTTCGTTGAGCACACGCTTGAGGTCCCGGTGCCCGCGCCCCGGCAGTTCCATGACCTCGCCGCCCTGGCGATAGCGGATGCAAAGCGCTCCCGCGGGGGCTTCGCCGCGAAGGATCACCCGGCCATTGCCGGGCAGTGACAACACCTGATCAACCCGGGGCCATCCAACGGGACCGGAAACTGGCTGCAACCAGTGGTCGGATAACCACCAGATGCGTCCGCCGCTCCGGTGCATTTCCCCATCGGCGAGACGCCAGACGGGATGGCCATCTTCCCTGGCATCACGCAACGAGTCCCAGCCCACCCAATGGTCGCTATCGGGAAACCTCGTCACAGGCGCCAGCCAATGGCTCAGCGCATTGCGCTGGCGGGCGGGGGACAAGGCCCGCAAAGGCGCCAATTCAAGCGACCGCAGCCCGAGCCAATCGAACGCGCTGACGGTCAGGGCCCGCTCCAGGTCGATCTGCGCCAACTCATCCAGCAAGCCTTGCGCCTCGCTCAGATGCGCGGCGCTGCGGGCGAGGGTCAACGATGCATGGGGCCACTGCTCGGCGAGGACCGAAAAGACCCGCTGGCGCAGGAAATTGCGGGCGTATCGATGATCCTCATTGGAGGGGTCATGAACCCAGCTCAAGCCATGCCGACTGGCATATGCCTCCAACTCCGCCCGGGACACATCGAGCAATGGCCGCAGCAGATGCCCCTGCCCCAAGGGACGCTGCCTCGGCATCGCCGACAAACCCCGTACCCCTGCCCCACGCAGCAAACGGAACAACAGGGTTTCGGCCTGATCGTCGCGGTGCTGGGCAGTGAGCAGCACGTCGTTCTCTTGTGTCGCGGCAATGAAAGCCGCGTAGCGCGCGTCCCGGGCGGCGCGCTCTACGCTGGCGCCGGGCCGGACCTCCACGCAGGCCACTTGCAGCGGCACGCCCAAGGCGTCGCAGACCTGACGACAATGTTCCGGCCACGCGTCGGCCACGGCCTGGAGGCCATGATGAACGTGGATTGCGCTTATTGGCGGCAGGGATTGGTTTTCGGCCAGGGAAACGAGCAGGTGCAGCAGGACGGTGGAGTCGAGGCCACCGGAGAAGGCGATTCGCCAGGTGGCTGCGTGGCGCCAGGGAATGAGTTGGGTCAGCAGGCGGCTTGGCAGATCGTTGCTTGCATTCATGGGTTTCAGCCTTGGCACAAATCAAATGTGGGAGCGGGCTTGCTCGCGAAGGCGGTAGATCAGTCAACACATGGGTTGAATGTTAAACCGCTTTCGCGAGCAAGCCCGCTCCCACATTGGCTCCCCCCAACAGTTGGAAGCTTGGTCAGATCAGAGACCGTAGCTCATCAACCGCTCATAACGACGAGCCAGCAGCGCTTCGTTGTCGAACTTCTTGAGCATCGACAGCTGCGAGCTCAGCTCAGCGCGGATCAGCGCCGCGGCTGCAGCAGGGTCGCGGTGGGCGCCGCCCACTGGCTCGTTGATCACTTTATCAACGATGCCCAGGCCCTTGAGGCGCTCGGCGGTGATGCCCATGGCTTCAGCGGCATCCGGCGCCTTCTCGGCGGTTTTCCACAGGATCGAGGCGCAGCCTTCCGGCGAGATCACCGCGTAGGTGGAATATTGCAACATGTTCAACTGGTCGCAGACGCCAATGGCCAACGCACCGCCGGAGCCGCCTTCGCCAATCACGGTAGCGATGATCGGGGTCTTCAGGCGAGCCATGACGCGCAGGTTCCAGGCAATCGCTTCGCTCTGGTTGCGCTCTTCGGCGTCGATGCCCGGGTAGGCGCCCGGGGTGTCGATGAAGGTCAGGATCGGCATCTTGAAGCGCTCGGCCATTTCCATCAGGCGGCACGCCTTGCGGTAGCCTTCCGGACGCGGCATGCCGAAGTTGCGGCGCACTTTCTCGCGCACTTCGCGACCCTTCTGGTGACCGATCACCATCACCGGCTGGTCGTCCAGGCGGGCAACGCCGCCAACGATCGCGGCGTCATCGGAGAAGTGACGGTCGCCGTGAAGCTCATCGAACTCGGTGAAGATGTGTTCAATGTAGTCCAGGGTGTAGGGCCGACGCGGATGACGCGCCAGACGCGCGATCTGCCAGCTGGTCAGCTTGCCGAAGATATCTTCGGTCAGCGTGCGGCTCTTGTCCTGCAGCCGAGAGATTTCATCGCCGATATTCAGCGAATTGTCGTTACCGACCAAGCGCAACTCTTCGATCTTGGCTTGAAGGTCGGCGATCGGCTGTTCGAAATCTAGAAAATTCGGGTTCATAGGCGTCCGTCTTGGGTCGACGTCCAAGAGAGCTTGGGCCGGCCGGTTGTCTATTCGCGCCCTACCTTAAGGGAGAGGCGCGTTCAGGTCGAGATTAAAAATTCGAGTCGAGGTCAGGGGCGCTCCGGGTATGGGAGTGGCCCCTGGCCGTCAACGGTATTGGAGGAAGACGTTGTCTTTGCCGAACTGGTCACGCAAGGCTTGAATCAACGCATCCGCCGGGTCGATCCGCCACCCCTCGCCGAACTGCAGCACGGCCTTGGCGTCGGGGCGCACATACTCCATGGTGATTGGACACGCACCGCGATGGCGCTTGAACAACTCTCCCAGCCAGCGTAGCTGGTCACCCTTGAGGTCCTGGGTCTGCAACTTCAGGCGCAGGCTCTCGGCCAGGTTGGTACGGGCATCTTCCATGCTCATCACACGCTTGACCCGAAGCCGCAGGCCGCCAGAAAAATCGTCATTGCTGACTTCGCCTTCCACGACGACCATGGCATCAGTCTGCAACAACGACTGCGCCGAATGGAACGCATCGGCGAACAATGACGCCTCGATGCGTCCGGAGCGGTCGTCGAGGGTGATGAAGCCCATCTTGTCGCCCTTTTTGTTCTTCATCACCCGCAGCGCGATGATCATGCCAGCGACGGTCTGGGTGTCGCGCGCGGGCTTGAGGTCAATGATGCGCTGACGGGCGAAACGGCGAATCTCGCCTTCGTATTCGTCGATCGGGTGACCGGTCAGGTAGAGGCCCAGGGTGTCTTTCTCACCCTTGAGGCGTTCCTTGAGGGTCAGCTCCTTGGCCTTGCGATGGTTACCGTAGACATCGGCGTCTTCCTCGACGAACAGCCCGCCAAACAGGTCGGCGTGGCCGCTGTCATGAGTGCGGGCGGTCTGTTCGGCCGCCTTGATCGCTTCTTCCATCGCCGCCAGCAATACCGCGCGATTGCGGTCGATGTTGGCCTGATAGGCCTTGGGCTCATCGTGAAAATACGGACCCAGACGGTCCAGCGCGCCACTGCGGATCAAACCGTCGAGGGTGCGCTTGTTGATGCGCTTGAGGTCGACCCGGGCGCAGAAATCGAACAGGTCCTTGAAGGGCCCGTCCTGGCGCGCCTCGGTGATGGCCTCTACCGGACCTTCGCCCACGCCCTTGATCGCACCGAGGCCATAAATGATGCGGCCTTCGTCGTTCACCGTGAACTTGAATTCCGAAGCGTTCACGTCCGGCGCGTCGAGGCGCAGCTTCATGGTCCGCACTTCTTCGATCAAGGTCACGACCTTGTCGGTGTTGTGCATATCCGCCGACAGTACGGCCGCCATGAATGGCGCCGGGTAGTGAGCCTTCAGCCATGCGGTCTGGTACGACACCAGGCCATAGGCGGCGGAGTGGGATTTGTTGAAGCCGTAGCCGGCGAACTTCTCCACCAGGTCGAAGATGTTGCCCGCCAGGTCCGCATCGATGCCGTTGTTCGCGCAACCTTCGATGAAACCGCCGCGCTGCTTGGCCATCTCCTCGGGCTTTTTCTTACCCATGGCTCGACGCAGCATGTCCGCGCCGCCGAGGGTGTAGCCGGCCATCACCTGGGCAATCTGCATCACCTGTTCCTGGTACAGGATGATGCCGTACGTCGGAGCCAGTACCGGCTTGAGGCCATCGTACTGGTAATCGGGATGCGGATACGCGAGCTCGGCGCGGCCGTGCTTGCGGTTGATGAAGTCATCCACCATGCCCGACTGCAGCGGCCCCGGACGGAACAGGGCCACCAGTGCGATCAAGTCTTCCAGGCAGTCGGGCTTGAGCTTCTTGATCAGCTCCTTCATGCCCCGGGATTCAAGCTGGAACACCGCCGTGGTCTCGGCTTTCTGCAGCAGGCTGTAGGTCGGCTTGTCGTCCAGCGGGATGAAGGCGATGTCCAGCGGCTCTTCGCCGACCTTGGCCCGGTCGCGGTTGATGGTTTTCAATGCCCAGTCGATGATCGTCAGGGTCCGCAAGCCGAGGAAGTCGAACTTCACCAGGCCCGCCGCCTCGACGTCATCCTTGTCGAACTGGGTGACCAGGCCGTCGCCTTCTTCATCGCAATAGATCGGCGAGAAGTCAGTGAGCTTGGTCGGTGCGATCACCACGCCACCGGCGTGCTTGCCGACGTTACGCACCACGCCTTCGAGCTTGCGTGCCATCTCCCAGATTTCCGCAGCCTCTTCATCGACCTTGATGAAGTCCCGCAGGATTTCTTCCTGCTCGTAGGCCTTCTCCAGGGTCATGCCGACTTCGAACGGAATCATCTTCGACAGGCGATCCGCCAGGCCGTAGGACTTGCCCTGCACCCGCGCCACGTCGCGCACCACAGCCTTGGCCGCCATCGAACCGAAGGTAATGATCTGGCTCACCGCGTTACGACCGTACTTCTCGGCCACGTAGTCGATCACCCGGTCGCGACCGTCCATGCAGAAGTCGACGTCGAAGTCGGGCATGGAAACCCGCTCCGGGTTGAGGAAACGTTCGAAGAGCAGGTCATATTCCAATGGGTCGAGGTCGGTGATCTTCTGCACGTAGGCCACCAGCGACCCGGCGCCCGACCCACGGCCAGGGCCTACCGGCACGCCGTTGCTCTTGGCCCACTGGATGAAGTCCATGACGATCAGGAAGTAACCGGGGAAGCCCATCTGGATGATGATATCCAGCTCGAAATTCAGCCGATCGACATAGACCTGGCGCTTGGCTTCGTAATCTTCGGTGGTGTCCTTGGGAAGCAGGACGCTGAGGCGCTCTTCGAGACCGTCGAACGACACCTTGCGGAAATACTCATCGATGGTCATGCCATCGGGAATCGGGAAGTTGGGCAGGAAGTGCTTGCCCAGCTTCACTTCGATGTTGCAGCGCTTGGCGATCTCGACGGTGTTTTCCAGCGCCTCGGGCAGGTCGCTGAACAGTTCCGCCATTTCCTCGGCGCTCTTGAGGTATTGCTGGTCGCTGTAGTTTTTCGGCCGACGCGGGTCGTCGAGGGCCCGGCCCTCACCGATGCAGACGCGAGTTTCGTGGGCTTCGAAATCTTCCTGCTTGATGAACCGCACGTCATTGGTCGCCACCAGCGGCGCACCGAGCTTGTCGGCCAGGGCCACGGCGGCGTGCAGGTGCTCTTCATCATTAGGGCGATTGGTGCGTTGGACCTCGATGTAGAAGCGATCCGGGAACACCGCCATCCAGTCGCGGGCCAGTTGCTCGGCTTCTTCGGCATTGCCGCTGAGCAGGGCCTGGCCGATTTCACCTTCCTTGGCCGCCGACAGCATGATCAATCCTTCGCTCGCCTCGGCCACCCACTCGCGCTCGATGATGATCGAACCGTTACGCTGGCCGTCGATAAAGCCGCGGGAAATCAGCTCGGTAAGGTTGCGGTAGCCAACGGCGTTCATCACCAGCAGGCTGATCCGGCTCAGCGGCGCGTCGGGGTCCTTGTTCGAAAGCCATAGGTCGGCACCGCAGATCGGCTTGATCCCGGCGCCCATGGCGTTCTTGTAGAACTTGACCAGCGAGCACATGTTGTTCTGGTCGGTAACGGCCACGGCCGGCATGTTCATGCCCACCAGCGTCTTGACCAGGGGCTTGATCCGCACCAGACCGTCGACCAGGGAGTATTCAGTGTGCAGGCGTAGATGAACGAATGAAGCCGGCATAGTGATCCTGCGTTAAGTCATGAAAACAACAAGGCCCGGATTGTACCGGGCCTTGGGTAAAACATCAGCCAGCAACCCATTCTCTTGAAGATTGAGCCCGTGGCGAGCGAGCTTGCTCCCGCTGGGCTGCGCAGCAGCCCCCTTCTTATGGGCGCTTCGCACCCAAGCGGGAGCAAGCTCCCCGCCACGATGAATCAGGTGAACCCCTCGCTCACGACCAACCCATCACGAGCTTCATAAGCCAGCCGAACCGGTGCAAACGAACGCCGATGGATGGGCGTAGGCCCAAGGCGCGCCAGGGCTTCCAGATGGACGGGGGTCGGGTAGCCCTTGTGACTGCCGATGCCATAGCCCGGGTAGATCAATTCGAACGCGGCCATTTCCCGGTCACGGCTGACCTTGGCCAGGATCGAGGCCGCCGCGATGGCGGGTACCTTGCCGTCGCCCTGGATGACCGCTTCGGCGCGCATCGACAGTTTCGGACAACGATTGCCGTCGATCATCGCCAGCTTCGGCGTGATATGCAGCCCCTGCACTGCACGTTGCATGGCGAGCATGGTGGCGTGCAGGATATTGAGTTCATCGATTTCTTCGACTTCGGCCCGGGCAATGCACCAGCTCAGGGCCTTCTCGCAGATTTCTTCGTAAAGTTTTTCGCGACGGGCTTCGGTGAGTTTCTTGGAATCATCGAGGCCGAGGATCGGCCGTTTCGGATCGAGAATCACCGCGGCGGTCACCACGGCGCCGCACAAAGGCCCGCGCCCGACTTCATCGACACCGGCCACCAGCTCTTCCACTTCGGCAACCAGGTTGAAATCCAGGCCCATCTGTAGCTTTACGTTGCTCATGGTTTTGCGCCGATCAGGGTCAGTACTGCGTCGGCCGCCTGATTGGAGGCATCGCGGCGCAAGGTACGATGAATTTCGTCAAAGCCCCGAGTCTGTTCCGCGCCGCCATCGATCAAGGGCGACAGCGTTCTGGCCAAAGCGTCGGCGGTCGCATCGTCTTGCAGCAGCTCGGGGACCAGCAGGCGCTGGGCCAGCAGATTGGGCAAGGAAACGTAAGGGCTCTTGACCATGCGCTTGAGAATCCAGAACGTCAGCGGCGCCAGGCGATAGGCAACCACCATCGGGCGTTTGAACAGCAACGCCTCAAGGGTAGCAGTGCCGGATGCAATCAACACGGCGTCACAGGCCGCCAGCGCATCATGGGAACGCCCATCGAGCAACGTCACTGGTAAATCGCGACCGACCAGCAGGGCTTCAAGCTGGACGCGACGCTGCGCACTGGCACACGGCAGGACAAACCGTACACCGGGGCGCATTGCCCTCAGGCGCTCGGCGGCGTCAAAAAACAGGCCACCCAGGCGACTCACTTCGCCGCCCCGGCTGCCGGGCATCAATGCTACCAGCGGCCCTTCCGGCAGGCCCAACGCCTGGCGCGCCGCTTCGCGATCGGCTTGCAGGGGAATGGTATCGGCCAGGGTATGCCCGACAAACCGCACCGGCACGCCTTTTTCTTCGTAGAAGCGGGCTTCGAATGGCAGCAGCGTCAGCATCAGGTCGCAGCCTTCGCGGATTTTCAGCACCCGCTTCTGCCGCCAGGCCCAGACAGACGGGCTGACGTAATGCACGGTCTTGATCCCGGCCTGACGCAACTTCAGTTCGATATTGAGGGTGAAATCCGGCGCATCGATGCCGATGAATACGTCCGGTTTTTCGTCGATCAGCGTCTGGATCAGCTTCTTGCGACGAGCGAGCAGCTCGCGCAGGCGCCCGAGCACCTCCACCAGGCCCATGACCGACAGGCGTTCCATCGGGAAGTAGGATTCCATCCCTTCGGCTTGCATCAATGGCCCGCCGACCCCAATGAACTCGACTGCGGGATGCTGCGCCTTGAGCGCGCGCATCAAGCCGGCCCCCAGGATGTCACCGGAAGCTTCACCCGCCACCAGCGCAATACGCAGATTGGCCATGGTCAGCGAGTGATGCCGCGGGTCGAAGACTGGATCGA
Source organism: Pseudomonas frederiksbergensis (assembly GCF_000802155.2). Lineage (GTDB taxonomy): Bacteria > Pseudomonadota > Gammaproteobacteria > Pseudomonadales > Pseudomonadaceae > Aquipseudomonas > Aquipseudomonas frederiksbergensis_A. The sequence goes on along the minus strand of NZ_JQGJ02000008.1, from coordinate 244,326 downwards.
GTCACGGAATATCGCGATTTCCGGGAACTGCGTGGACGCTTCGGCCAGCTCGGCGAGCGCCTGTTCGACGGTCAGGCCCTGGCGGTAGACAACCTTGTAGGCGCGACGAAGCGCCGTGATCGCCTCTTCACTGAAACCACGACGGCGCATGCCTTCGAAATTCATGCTGCGCGCTTCGGCCGGGTTACCGAACACGGTGACATAGGCCGGGACATCCTTGCCGATGGCGGTGCCCATGCCGGAGAAACTGTGGGCGCCGATATGGCAATACTGGTGGACCAGGGTGAAACCGGACAGGATCGCCCAATCATCCACGTGCACATGGCCGGCCAACGCCGTGTTGTTGACCAGGATGCAGTGGTTGCCGATGACGCTGTCGTGACCGATGTGGGCATAGGCCATGATCAGGTTGTGATCGCCCAGCGTCGTTTCGGAACGGTCCTGAACGGTGCCACGGTGAATCGTCACGCCTTCACGGATCACGTTGTGATCGCCGATCACCAGGCGGGTTTCTTCACCTTTGTACTTGAGATCGGGCGTGTCCTCGCCTACCGATGAAAACTGGTAGATGCGATTGTGCCTACCGATCCGGGTCGGGCCCTTGAGAATTACGTGGGGACCGATCACGGTGCCCTCGCCGATTTCCACACCTGCGCCGACGATCGACCATGGGCCAACCTCGACATCGGCGGCCAGCACGGCCGTCGGATCGATGATTGCGCGAGGGTCAATCAAACTCATAGCTTGCGTTCCGCACAGATGATTTCAGCGGAGCAGACCGGCTTGCCGTCGACCGAAGCCTGGCATTCGAACTTCCAGATCTGACGCTTGCAGCTGATGAACTTGGCCTCGAGGATCAACTGGTCGCCCGGGGTCACCGGCTGGCGGAAGCGCAGCTTGTCGGAGCCGACGAAGTAGTAAAGCGTGCCGTCGGCAGGCTTCACGTCGAGCATTTTGAAACCAAGGATCCCGGCAGCCTGAGCCATCGCTTCGATGATCAACACGCCCGGCATGATTGGATGCGCGGGGAAGTGGCCATTGAAGAACGGTTCGTTGATGCTGACATTCTTGTAGGCGCGAATGCGCTTGCCTTCAACATCCAGGTCCACGACCCGATCCACCAGCAGGAACGGGTAACGGTGAGGCAGGTATTCGCGAATCTCGTTGATGTCCATCATTTCGGGGGGAAGCCTATGTAAAGATTGGGAGCGCACGATTGACGCGCACCCCGCTAGCAAATCAAGGAGGCCAAGGCCTAGCGGCTGTGCACACTTGATATGGAAATGGTATCAGCCATCTGATGAAGCATTACCGCCAGGGGTCACGTCCCCTACACGCTTTTCCATCTGCTTGAGGCGCCGCGCGATGTCGTCGAGCTGGCGGATACGCGCCGCGCTCTTGCGCCACTCGGCAGCCGGTTGCATGGCTGTGCCGGAAGAATAGGCACCCGGCTCGGTAATCGAGTGGGTCACCATGGTCATCCCGGTCAGGAATACGTTGTCACAAATACTGATATGACCCACCAGGCCCACGCCGCCGGCGAGCATGCAGTGCTTGCCGATCTTGGTGCTGCCGGAAATACCGACACAGGCCGCCATGGCGGTGTGGTCACCGACCTGGACGTTGTGGGCGATCTGGATCTGGTTGTCGAGCTTGACGCCATTGCCGATGACGGTATCGGCCAGCGCGCCACGGTCGATCGCGGTATTGACGCCGATCTCCACGTCGTCGCCAATGCTCACGCCGCCGATCTGGGCGATCTTCTGCCAGACGCCTTTCTCATTGGCAAAACCGAACCCTTCACCGCCCAACACCGCGCCGGACTGAATCACCACCCGCTTGCCGATGCGCACATCGTGATACAGGGTGACCCGCGGCGCCAGCCAACCGCCTTCGCCGATCTCGCTGCGCGCACCGATGAAGCAGTGCGCGCCCAGCGTCACGCCAGCGCCAATCCGGGCCGCGCCTTCGATGACGACAAAGGGACCGATACTGGCCGTGGGGTCGACAATGGCATCCGCCGCGATCACCGCACTGGGATGGATGCCTGCCGCCGACTTGGGCTTGGGATCGAACAGATGGGAAATTCGGGCATACGCCAGGTACGGATCGGCCACGACCAGTGCATCGCCAACGAACCCTTCGGCATCGCCGGCTTTGAGCAATAACGCGCCAGCCCGGCTGTCAGCCAGGTATTTGCGGTACTGGGGATTTGCCAGGAAGCTCAACTGAGCTGGGCCAGCCTCTTGCAAAGTGGCTAGCCCAGTGATTGGCTTCTCCGGGTCGCCACGCAGGGTGGCGCCGAGGAACTCGGCCAATTGGCCGAGCTTGATAGTCGCTGTCATGGATTACTTCAGCTGGTTCATGCGCTCGATGACCTGGCGCGTGATGTCATATTGAGGTTTGACATCGATGACCGCACCCCGCTCGAACACCAGGTCGAAACCACCCTTCTTGATGACTTCTTCCACGGCGCTGTCGAGTTTCGGCTTGAGCTGCTTGAGCATTTCACGGTCGGCCACGGCTTTTGCTTCGTTCAGCTCCTTGGACTGGAACTGGAAGTCACGAGCCTTCTGCTTGAATTCAAGCTCCAGGCGTTCGCGCTCGCCTTGGGCCATCTTGTCGCCACCGGCCACCAGACGGTCCTGAATACCCTTCGCGCTGCTTTCCAGGCCCTTGAGCTTGGTCAGTTGCGGACCGAACTTCTTCTCGGCGTCCACGGCATATTTCTTTGCCGCGTCGGACTCCAGCAAGGCCATCTGATAGTTCAGCACGGCGATTTTCATGTCGGCAAAAGCCGGGCCTGCGACCAGCACGGTCGCCAGGAGAACCAATTGAGTCAACTTACGCACGATGTACTCCTACAAAATCCATTGTCGTTATCTTGGGTCAGACGCTTAGAACGTCTGGCCGAGGGAGAATTGGAACACTTGGGTTTCAGCGTCATCCGGCTTCTTGATCGGCATCGCCAACGCGAAGCTCAGCGGACCCAGCGCAGTGACCCAGGTCACGCCCACGCCGACGGAGCTCGCCAGGTTGCTGAGACTGATGTCGTTGCACTTGGTATTGGAAGTCGTACCGTTGGCGTTGGTGGTGTCATCGCAACTGGAGTCGAAGACGTTACCCACGTCCCAGAATACCGAGGTACGCAGGGAGCGCTGATCCTTGACGAACGGCATCGGGAACAGGATCTCCGCACCGCCCTGGATAAGCACGTTACCACCGAACGGCAGCGGATCCTGGTCCGGGTCGGCAATCGTGCCCGGGTTGGTACCGCGGCTCGGCGTACTGCGCGGGCCCAGGGTGCTGTCCTTGAAGCCACGTACCGAGTTGAAACCACCGGCGTAGTAGTTCTCGTAGAACGGCAGGCCGTCGGTCGAACCGTAGCCATCGCCGTAACCCAGCTCGGTGTGCAGGCGCATGGTGTAGTTGTCGGTCAACGGCTGGAACAGCTGGCCGCGATAATCGATCTTGAAGAACGACAGGTCACTGCCAGGCGTGGTGGTTTCCAGCACCAGGCTCTGGGAGCGGCCACGGGTCGCCAGCACACCTTTGTTCAGGGTCGATTCGGACCAGCCGACAGACGCCTTGAAGTTCAGGTAGTTATCGCCTTCCTTCTCGACGAAATCGAAGATCTCGTCGACGGTGTAGCGACCGGTGTTGATCTTGTCCTGCTGAGCAGTCAAACCGAAGGTCAGGCGCGAAGTCTCGCTGATCGGATAGCCGACGTTGACGCCCGCACCCAGGCTGTCCACCGCATAGCTGGAGATGTCGGAGTCGAGTTCGTCATAGTCAGTGGTGCGATAGAAGGCGTTGTAGCCCAGGCTCACACCGTCGGCGGTCCAGTAGGGGTCCACGTAGCCGAAGTTGTAGCGGGTCTGGTATTCGCTACGGGTCAGGCCGACGCTGACCTTGTTGCCGGTACCGAGGAAGTTGTTCTGGGTGATCGAACCACCCAGGATCAGGCCCGCGCTCTGGGCGAAACCGACACTGGCGGTGATCGAGCCAGAGGCTTGTTCCTCGACGCTGTAGTTCACATCGACCTGGTCATCGACGCCCGGTACGGCCGGGGTCTCGACGTTGACTTCCTTGAAGAAGCCCAGGCGTTCCAGGCGGGTCTTGGATTGGTCGATCAGGTAGGTCGACGCCCAGCCGCCTTCCATCTGACGCATTTCACGGCGCAGCACTTCGTCCTCGGACTTGGTGTTGCCACGGAAGTTGATGCGATTGACGTAGGCACGCTTGCCCGGGTCCACGGCGAAGGTGATGTCGACGGTATGGTCTTCATCGTGCGGCTGCGGAACACCGTTGACGTTGGCGAAGGTGTAACCCTCGTTACCCAGGCGGCGGGTGATCAGCTCGGACGTGGTGGTCATCAGCTTGCGCGAGAAAACCTGGCCCTTTTGTACCAGCAGGAGCGACTTGACCTGGTCTTCAGGCACCTTCAGGTCACCGCTGAGCTTGACGTCGCGAACGGTGTATTTCTCGCCTTCGTTGACGTTGACAGTGATGTAGACGTGTTTCTTGTCTGGCGTGATGGACACCTGGGTCGAAGCGATGTCCATGTTGATGTAGCCACGGTCCAGGTAGTAGGAACGCAGGCGTTCCAGGTCACCGGAGAGTTTTTCACGGGCGTACTTGTCGTCGTTCTTGAAGAACGACAGCCAGTTGGTGGTCTTGAGCTCGAACAGGTCGATCAGGTCTTCGTCAGGGAAAACCGTGTTGCCCACCACGTTGATGTGCTGGATGGCTGCGACGGTGCCTTCGTTGATGTTGACCTTGAGGCCGACACGGTTGCGCGGCTGCGGCACGACTTCGGTGTCCACAGTGGCCGAGTAGCGGCCCTGGGCAACGTACTGGCGTTGCAGCTCGTTACGAACACCTTCGAGGGTGGCGCGCTGGAAGATCTCGCCTTCGGCCAGGCCGGATTGCTTGAGGCCTTTCATCAGGTCTTCAGTGGAGATCGCCTTGTTGCCCTCGATCTCGATACTGGCGACCGACGGACGCTCGACTACCGTGATGACCAGGACATTGCCGTCACGGCCCAGCTGGATATCTTGAAAGAAGCCGGTCTTGAACAACGCACGAGTGGATTCCACCAGGCGCCGATCATCCGCTTGCTCGCCGACGTTCAGCGGCAAGGCACCAAAGACGCTACCCGCGGAAACCCGCTGGAGGCCATTGACGCGAATATCAGAGATAGTGAAGGACTCGGCGTGAACTTCGGCGATCATCAATACGGTGAGAACCGCAGTTAGCAGCAGACGTTTCATGAAGTCCTTTCTTATTCCAACTGGCAATAAACAAACTGCCGCAAAACGCGGCAGATTCGCAATTCAGCGAAGCGTTACAGACGACCCAGATCGTTGACCAAGGCAAGCAACATCACCCCGACCACCAAGCTGATACCGATCTGTATCCCCCAACCTTGCACCCGATCCGACAAGGGACGACCACGCGCCCACTCGATCAGATAAAACAGCAGATGCCCCCCATCCAATACCGGGATGGGCAGCAAATTCAGAACTCCCAGGCTAATGCTCAGATACGCAAGGAAATTCAAGAAATCAGCGACGCCCGACTGGGCAGAAGCGCCCGCCACTTTAGCAATGGTTATCGGTCCACTCAAGTTTTTTACCGAGAGCTCGCCGAACAACATTTTCTTCAGCGAGTCCAGGGTCAGGACACTCATGGTCCACGTACGACGCGCGCCCTCGCCAATTGCCGCGAGAGGACCGAAGCTGACCTCGCGAACCATCTCCGGCGGCCAGTCGACAGCCTTGACACCCGCCCCCAGGTAACCGGTCGGCGCCTTGCTCTCGCCACGGGCGGCCAGGGTCACCGGGACGTCGATTGGAGCACCGTCGCGCTCGATGCGCAGCACAATTTTGGTATCAGGACGTACACGAACCGAATCGACCACCTGTTGCCAGTCGCTGACCGACTGGCCATCGAACGCGAGCAAACGGTCACCGGTCTTCAGACCTGCGGCTTGGGCTGGACCTTTCGGATCGAGCTCGGCAAGCACGGGCGGCAGCGCGGGGCGCCATGGGCGGATCCCGAGGGAGCGGATGGGGTCGGGCTCGTCGGCACCCTTGAGCCAGTTGTCGAGCACCAGTTCCCGCGGCGAATCTGCAGTGGAGCCCTCTTCGCGGACCATCATCTGCAGGGAACCGCTCTCACCCAGGCGACGCACCAGCTGCAAGTTGACGGCGGCCCAGCCCGAGGTTGGCTCGCCGTCGATGGCGACGATTTCCTGGCCGGCGCCCAGTCCGGCACGTGCTGCAACGCTTCCCGCCTCGACCGCGCCAATGACCGGTCGTACCTGCTCGCTTCCCAGCATGGCCAGCGCCCAGAAAAACACCAGGGCCAGCAGGAAATTGGCAATCGGCCCCGCCGCGACGATAGCGATACGCTGACGAACGGTCTTACGATTGAAGGACTGGTCGAGCTGGTCGGGCGGCACCTCGCCCTCGCGCTCGTCGAGCATCTTGACGTAGCCACCCAGCGGAATGGCCGCGACGACGAATTCGGTGCCCTGCTTGTCGTGCCAGCGCAACAGAGGCATGCCGAAGCCGACAGAGAAACGAAGAACCTTGACGCCACAGCGACGCGCGACCCAGAAATGGCCGAATTCGTGAAAAGTGACCAGCACCCCCAACGCAACCAGGGTGCCGACAATCATATAGAGCGCGCTCATCTGTTTTCTCCACAATCCTGCCCGGGACAACCCTGGCTAACGTACCGCAGCCTCAACGCCCGTGGCGACTCAACCATTGGCCTGCCAACTGACGAGCCCTGGCATCCACGGTGAATACCGCGTCGAGGTCATCGAGGGAGACCACGGCCTCGAGATTCAAGACTTCCTCGATGATACTCGCGATCTCGAGGTAACGGACACGCCCGTCCAGAAACGCTGCAACCGCCACTTCGTTGGCCGCATTAAGCATGGCCGGCGCGCTGTTGCCCGCCTCGGCCGCCTGTCGTGCCAGGCGCAGGCAGGGAAAGCGCTGCTCATCGGGCGCCTGGAAATCCAGGCGCGCGATCGCGAACAGGTCCAGCGGCGCAACACCCGAGTCGATGCGCTCCGGCCAGGCCAAGGCGTTGGCGATCGGCGTGCGCATGTCCGGGTTACCCAACTGGGCCAGCACCGAACCGTCGACATAATCGACGAGGGAGTGAATCACGCTTTGCGGGTGGATCACCACCTCGACCTGCGATGGCCTGGCGTCAAACAGCCAGCAGGCTTCGATCAACTCCAAGCCCTTGTTCATCATGCTGGCCGAGTCCACGGAAATCTTGCGGCCCATGGACCAGTTCGGGTGGGCGCAGGCCTGTTCCGGCGAAACATGCACCAATTCTTCCAGCGGCGTCTGCCGGAACGGACCACCGGAGGCTGTCAGCAAAATCCGCCGAACCCCTACCGCGCCGAGACCGCGGGAAAAATCCTGCGGCATGCACTGAAAAATCGCATTGTGCTCGCTGTCGATAGGCAGCAACACCGAGCCGCTTTTGCGCACAGCCTGCATGAACAGCGCGCCAGACATTACCAGCGCTTCTTTGTTGGCCAGCAGGATCTTCTTGCCGGCTTCCACCGCCGCCAACGTCGGACGCAAGCCCGCCGCACCAACGATCGCTGCCATCACAGCGTCGACTTCGGGGTCGGAAGCCACCTGGCAGAGCCCCTCCTCCCCTACCAGCACGCGGGTTTGCAAGCCGGCGGCGCGCAGATCGTCCTGCAACGCCCGCGCCACACCAGCCTCAGGCACCACGGCAAACCGCGGAGTGTGGCGGATGCACAACGCCAGCAATTCACTCAAGCGCGTGAATCCACTGAGGGCGAACACCTGGTAGCGCTCCGGGTGCCGGCCGATGACGTCGAGCGTACTCAGGCCAATCGATCCGGTCGCGCCAAGGACAGTGATCTGCTGGGGGCGACTCACGATGCCGCCATCCACAACAGCACCGCGAAGATCGGGATCGCGGCAGTCAGGCTGTCGATGCGATCCAGTACGCCGCCGTGACCCGGCAGCAAGTTACTGCTGTCCTTGATCCCGGACTGACGCTTGAACATGCTTTCGGTCAGGTCGCCGACCACCGACACGAACACGATGAGGGCCGCACTGAACAGCCCCATCAGCAGCTGCGCGACAGTCCAGTCCCGCACGAAACCAACCACCGCCGTGATGACCAGGCTCAAGGCCAGGCCGCCGTAGACGCCTTCCCAGCTTTTGCCAGGACTGACCTTTGGCGCCAGCTTGCGCTTGCCGAAGGCACGACCAGAGAAATAGGCACCTACATCGGCACCCCAGACCAGCACCATCACCGCCATGATCTGCCAGTTGCCCAGCGGCCCCTGCTTGATCCAGATCAGCCCTTGCCAGGCCGGCAGCAGGATCAGCAGGCCGATCAACAACTTGGTCGCGGCATTGGCCCAATGATGCGTCGTCTGCGGATAGGTCAGGACCAGGAAGGTCGCCACCGCCCACCACAGCACTGCCGCACCCAGCACCCAAGGCGCGAGGCCGGGCACCACGTACATGATGAACAGCATGGCGGCCACGGCTGCCGCATAGATCACGCGTGCCGATTGCGCCGCAAAACCCGCCAGCCGCGCCCATTCCCACGCGCCAAGGGTCACGACCAGGCCAATGAACAGGGCGAAGCCCGCACCTTCGAGCAGGAAAAAACCACCCAAGGCGATGGGCAACAGGATCAGGGCAGTGATGATTCGTTGTTTTAGCATTTATACCCGGGCCCCAGCTTCGATCTGCTCGCTCGTTTTACCGAAACGACGCTGACGGGAAGCGAAATCGGCCAGCGCGGTGCGCATGGCTTCGTGTTTGAAGTCCGGCCAGAACAGGTCGGAGAAGTACAGCTCGGCGTAAGCCAGCTGCCACAGCAGGAAATTGCTGATGCGGTGTTCGCCACCGGTGCGGATGCACAGGTCCGGCAGCGGCAGGTCGCCGGTTGCCAGACAGGTTTGCAACAGCTCAGGAGTAATGTCTTCGGGCCGCAGATGACCGGCCTGGACTTCCCGCGCCAGTCGCTGGGCCGCCTGGGCGATGTCCCACTGGCCGCCATAGTTGGCCGCGATTTGCAGGACAAACCGATCGGCGCCAGCCGTGGCTGACTCAGCCTCACGCATTGCCGCCTGCAGTTCCGGATGAAAACGCGAACGATCGCCGATGATGCGCAAGCTGATCTTGTTGTCGTTGAGGCGCTTGGCCTCGCGACGCAGAGCCTTGAGAAACAGGTCCATCAAGGCACTGACTTCATCGGCCGGCCGCTGCCAGTTCTCACTGGAGAAGGCGAACAGGGTCAGCACCTCGACCCCTGCCTCGGCGCACACCTCGATGACCGCACGCACTGCATCGACCCCCGCCTTGTGCCCGGCGACGCCAGGCATAAAGCGTTTCTTGGCCCAGCGGTTGTTGCCGTCCATGATGATCGCCACGTGGCGCGGCACCGCGAACGGCACGGCCTGCTTGGTCTTTTCCATGAAAACGAGACCCTTATACGGCCATCAGGTCTTTTTCTTTCTCGTCCGTGGCCTTGCTGATCTGGGCCTCGAATTCCTTGGTCAACTTATCGATATCAGCGATGGCACGACGCTCTTCGTCTTCGCTGATTTCCTTGTCCTTGACCAGCTTCTTCAGGTCACCCAACGCGTCACGACGGATATTGCGCACGGCAACACGCGCGTCTTCCGCTGCGCTACGGGCCTGCTTGGTGAAGCCTTTGCGCGTTTCCTCGGTGAGGGCCGGCATCGAAATCAGCAGCAGCTCGCCCAGGTTAGTGGGGTTGAGGTTCAGACCGGCGCTCTGGATCGCCTTGTCTACAGCAGCGAGCATGTTGCGCTCGAAAGCCACGACCTGCAGGGTGCGCGAGTCTTTCACGGTGACGTTGGCGACGCTGCTCAGCGGCGTGTCAGTGCCGTAGTAAGGCACCATGACGCTGCCGAGGATGCTCGGGTGAGCCTTGCCGGTACGAATCTGGCCGAATGCGTGGCTCAGGGACTCCAGGGATTTGCGCATGCGCTCTTGAGCGTCTTTCTTGATTTCATTGATCATTGCTTGCCTTCCTCGATCAGTGTTCCTTCGGCGCCGCCATGGACGATATTGAGCAGGGCACCGGGTTTGTTCATGTTGAAAACGCGCAGAGGCATCTTGTGGTCGCGGCACAGGCAGATAGCCGTCAGGTCCATTACACCCAGCTTGCGATCCAGCACTTCATCGTAGGTCAGATGATCGAACTTCTCGGCATGCGGGTCTTTGAACGGGTCAGCGGTGTACACACCATCCACCTTGGTTGCCTTGAGCACGACATCGGCGTCGATCTCGATCGCTCGCAGGCACGCAGCCGAATCCGTGGTGAAGAACGGATTACCGGTACCGGCGGCGAAAATCACCACTTCCTTGGAGTTGAGGTGGCGCATGGCTTTGCGGCGATCGTAGTGATCGGTCACGCCAACCATGGAAATGGCCGACATCACGATGGCCGAGATATTGGCACGCTCGAGCGCGTCGCGCATAGCCAGGGCGTTCATCACAGTGGCCAGCATGCCCATGTGGTCGCCTGTGACCCGATCCATGCCGGCCGCGCTCAGCGCTGCGCCGCGGAACAGGTTGCCGCCGCCGATGACCAGGCCGACCTGGACGCCGATCCCGACCAACTGGCCAACTTCCAGGGCCATGCGATCCAGCACTTTCGGGTCGATCCCGAACTCTTCCGAGCCCATCAGGGCCTCGCCGCTAAGCTTGAGTAGAATGCGTTTATAGCGAGCCTGATAACCACTGCCCTGCTGAGCCATTGCGAATCTCTCCTGCGGCGTATTCTCAAAAATTCTTTGCAAGCTGTTTTCAGCCTGCGTTCACTCTAGTCTGACGCTGACACAGCGCCATCGGAACACGGCTTTGTAAGCCAGTTCCGGCAGGAAACCAATATAAATCGGCATCCCATCCAAAAAGAGGCTGCGCGCGTTAAGCGGGCAGCCTCTTCTGGGCGACGTTATGAAAACCGTCTTATTGCTTGCTGGCAGCAGCTACCTGGGCAGCAACTTCTTCAGCGAAGTTGTCGACCGGCTTCTCGATACCTTCGCCCACTTTGAAGTAGGTGAAGGAAACGATTTCAGCGCCGGCTTTCTTCGCCAGGTCGCCAACCTTGATTTCCGGGTTCTTGACGAACGCCTGCTCGACCAGGCTGGCTTCGGCCAGGAACTTGGAAATACGGCCGCTGACCATTTTCTCGGCGATTTCAGCAGGCTTGCCTTTCAGCTTCTCTTCGTTCAGCTGCAGGAAAACGCCCTTCTCGCGCTCGATCGCTTCAGCCGAAACGTCCGAAGGCAGCAGGAACTCAGGGTTGGTCGCAGCCACGTGCATGGCGATGTCTTTCGCCAGCTCGGTATCGCCGCCCTTCAGGACAACTGCAACACCGATCTTGTTGCCGTGCAGGTAGGTACCGACCACGTCACCTTCAACGCGAACCAGGCGACGGATGTTGACGTTTTCGCCGGTCTTGCCAACCAGTACCAGGCGCGCTTCTTCCTGAGCTTCGATCAGCGGAGCTGCGTCGGTCAGTTTGTCAGCGAAGGCCTTGTCGACGCTGGCAGCGACGAATGCCTTGAAGTCGTCTTGCAGGGCCAGGAAGTCGGTCTGGGAGTTGACTTCCAGCAGAACGGCGGCTTTACCGTCGTCCTTGATGGCGATGGCGCCTTCAGCGGCAACGTTGCCGGCTTTCTTGGCTGCCTTGATGGCGCCCGAAGCACGCATGTCATCAATGGCTTTCTCGATGTCGCCGCCAGCCTTGGTCAAGGCTTTCTTGCAATCCATCATGCCTTCGCCGGTACGCTCGCGCAGTTCTTTGACCAACGCTGCAGTAATCTCTGCCATTTCAAAATCCTCTTGGATAGGTTTTCAACCATTCCACCCGATCGAACGGGCGATCAATTCTTCCCGAAAAACCACTGCTTATAGGCCGCGGCAGGTTACAAAAAAGTCACTGCACTGGCGGCAAATGGTTTTCGAGGTGGCAAAAAGGGGGCCAAGCCCCCTTTTTGCTTACTGAGTCAACGCCAGGGGCGTCGATTACTCAGCGGCTGCTGCCGGAGCTTCGTCAGCTGCGAACTCAACAGTACCGCCAGAAACATTGTTGCGACCACGGATCACAGCATCAGCCATCGAACCCATGTACAGCTGGATGGCGCGAATGGCGTCATCGTTGCCTGGGATGATGTAGTCAACGCCTTCCGGGCTGCTGTTGGTATCGACAACGCCGATGACCGGGATACCCAGCTTGTTGGCTTCGGTGATCGCGATGCGCTCGTGGTCAACGTCGATCACGAACAGTGCGTCAGGCAGACCGCCCATGTCCTTGATACCGCCCAGGGAGCGGTCCAGCTTCTCAAGATCGCGAGTGCGCATCAGCGCTTCTTTCTTGGTCAGCTTGGCGAAAGTACCGTCTTCGGACTGGACTTCAAGGTCACGCAGACGCTTGATGGAAGCGCGAATGGTCTTGAAGTTGGTCAGCATGCCGCCCAACCAGCGGTGATCGACGTACGGCGAACCGCAACGTGCTGCTTCTTCAGCAACGATCTTGCCAGCGGAACGCTTGGTGCCGACGAACAGAATCTTGTTTTTGCCCTGGGCCAGGCGCTCTACGAAGGTCAGTGCTTCGTTGAACATCGGCAGGGTTTTTTCAAGGTTGATGATGTGGATCTTGTTACGCGCGCCGAAAATGTACTTGCCCATTTTCGGGTTCCAGTAACGGGTCTGGTGACCGAAGTGCACACCGGCCTTCAGCATATCGCGCATGTTGACTTGGGACATGATAGTTCCTTGATAAGTCGGGTTTGGCCTCCACGTATCCCAATGACCAACCAGTGGCTATACAGCCAAAGGCACCCAGGTCATCGTGTCGACACGTGTGTGGATTTAAGCTTACGGGGTCATCCCCGGAAAGCGGCGCATTTTATACCACAGCAAGGGCGAAAACGAAACCCGGATTCTGAAATCCTAGAGAAGCACCCTTGTCCTGCCCTTCCATCGGCTGTGAATACACACCCTTATAGACAGAAGCGATGCACGCAGGCGCGGATTTGCCTTGCTCGTCTGTTAGAATCGCGTTTTTCAGGGCCGCATGGATCATCATCCACCGCCCATTTCGTTTTGAACAGCGCCGTCGGGCGCAGAGAGAGCCTGTATGACCGTTACCCTCAAGACGCCCGAGGACATCGCAAAAATGCGTGTCGCCGGCAAACTCGCCGCCGAAGTGCTGGAGATGATCGCCGACTACGTCAAGCCGGGCGTGACCACGGAAGAGCTGGACCGCATCTGCCACGACTATATCGTCAACGAGCAGAAAGCCATCCCGGCCCCGCTCAACTACAAAGGCTTCCCGAAGTCGATCTGCACCTCGATCAACCATGTGGTCTGCCACGGCATCCCCAACGAGAAACCGTTGAAGGACGGCGACACCTTGAACATCGACGTCACCGTCATCAAGGACGGCTACCACGGCGACACCAGCCGCATGTTCCATGTCGGCAACGTGCCGGAGTGGGCCGAGCGCCTGTCCAAGGTCACCCAGGAATGCATGTACATGGCCATCGAGCTGGTGAAACCGGGCTGCCGCCTGGGCGACATCGGCGAAGTGATCCAGAAGCACGCGCAAAAGAACGGGTTTTCGGTGGTGCGCGAGTTCTGCGGCCACGGCATTGGCAAGGTGTTTCACGAAGAACCGCAGATCCTGCACTACGGCCGTGCCGGCACCGGCATGGAACTGCAGGCTGGCATGACCTTCACCATCGAGCCGATGATCAACCAGGGCCGCGCCGACACCAAGGTATTGGGCGACGGTTGGACTGCCATTACCAAGGATCGCAAGCTGTCGGCGCAGTGGGAACACACGCTGCTGGTGACCGAGACCGGCTACGAGATCTTTACCCTGCGCAGCGACGACACCATCCCGCGCGTTTCCGCCTGACCCGTAACCAGCCTATAGATATAGATAGAAAGGAAAGCCATTCGATGCCGCAGGTGGATCCCGAACTCTTCGACCGCGGCCAGTTCCAGGCTGAACTGGCCCTGAAGGCAAGCCCCATCTCGGCGTTCAAGAAGGCGATCCGCCAAGCGCATGAAGTGCTCGACCAGCGCTTTCGCAGTGGCCGCGATATCCGCCGGCTGATCGAAGACCGCGCCTGGTTCGTTGATAACATCCTGCAAAAGGCCTGGGAACAGTTCAATTGGAGTGAAGACGCCGACATCGCCCTGGTGGCAGTGGGCGGATATGGGCGCGGAGAGCTGCACCCCTACTCCGATATCGACCTGCTGATCCTGCTGGACAGTGCCGACCATGAAGTTTTCCGCGACTCCATCGAGCGGTTCCTGACGTTGCTGTGGGACATCGGCCTGGAAGTCGGCCAGAGCGTACGCTCGGTGCAGGAATGCGCCGACGAGGCCCGCGCCGACCTGACGGTGATCACCAACCTGATGGAAAGCCGCACCATCGCCGGCCCCGAGCGCCTGCGCCAGCGCATGCTCGACGTCACCAGTACGGCGCAAATGTGGCCGAGCAAGGATTTCTTCCTGGCCAAGCGCGCCGAACAAAAGGCCCGTCACCACAAGTACAACGACACCGAGTACAACCTGGAACCCAACGTCAAGGGCTCGCCTGGCGGGCTGCGGGATATCCAGACCATCTTGTGGGTCGCCCGTCGCCAGTACGGCACGTTGAACCTGCGAGCCCTGGCCGGCGAGGGTTTCCTGGTGGAAAGCGAAAATGCCCTGTTGGCGTCGTCCCAGGAGTTTTTGTGGAAGGTCCGCTACGCACTCCATATGCTCGCCGGGCGCTCCGAGGACCGCCTGCTGTTCGATCACCAGCGTTCCATCGCCGGCCTGCTGGGTTTCGAAGGACAGGACGCCAAGCAATCCATCGAAAACTTCATGCAGCAGTATTACCGCGTGGTGATGAGCATCGCCCAGCTCAGCGAACTGATCATCCAGCATTTCGAGGAGGTGATCCTCGCCCCCGAAGATGAAGAGCCGCCGCAGCCGATCAACTCCCGCTTTCAACTGCACGACGGCTACATCGAAGCGCGCAACGCCAACGTATTCCGCCGCACGCCGTTTGCCATGCTCGAGATTTTCGTGCTGATGGCCCAGCAGCCGGAAATCAAGGGCGTGCGCGCCGATACCATTCGCCTGCTGCGGGAAAACCGTCACCTGATCGATGACGATTTTCGCCATGACATTCGCAACACCAGCCTGTTCATCGAACTGTTCAAGTGCAAGATCGGTGTGCACCGCAACCTGCGCCGCATGAACCGCTACGGAATCCTCGGCCGCTACCTGCCGGAGTTCGGTTTCATCGTCGGGCAGATGCAACACGACCTGTTCCACATCTATACGGTCGATGCCCACACCCTGAACCTGATCAAGCACCTGCGTAAGCTGCAATACACCCAGGTATCAGAGAAATTCCCGCTGGCCAGCAAACTCATGGCCAAGCTGCCCAAGCCCGAGCTGATCTACATGGCCGGGCTATACCACGACATTGGCAAGGGCCGCCAGGGCGACCATTCCGAGATTGGCGCGGTGGATGCCGAGGCGTTCTGCCAGCGGCACCAACTGCCGGTATGGGACAGCCGGCTGATCGTCTGGCTCGTCCAGAACCACCTGGTGATGTCGACCACCGCCCAGCGCAAGGACCTGTCCGACCCGCAGGTCATCCATGACTTCGCCCAGATCGTCGGTGATGAAACGCGCCTGGATTACCTCTACGTACTGACCGTGGCAGACATCAACGCCACCAACCCGAGCCTGTGGAATTCCTGGCGCGCGAGCCTGTTGCGCCAGCTCTACACCGAGACCAAGCGAGCCCTGCGCCGCGGCCTGGAGAATCCGGTGGACCGCGAGGAGCAGATCCGTCGTACCCAGAGCGCGGCCCTGGACATCCTGGTGCGCGGCGGCACCGATCCGGACGATGTCGAGCAGCTCTGGTCGCAGTTGGGCGATGACTACTTCCTGCGCCACACCGCCGGCGACGTGGCCTGGCACAGCGACGCGATCCTGCAGCAGCCGGCCGATGGCGGCCCGCTGGTGTTGATCAAGGAAACCACGCAGCGCGAGTTCGAGGGCGGTACGCAGATTTTCATCTATGCACCGGACCAGCACGACTTCTTCGCCGTGACCGTGGCGGCGATGGACCAACTCAACCTCAACATCCATGACGCCCGGGTCATCACGTCCACCAGCCAGTTCACCCTCGACACCTACATCGTGCTCGACACCGACGGCGATTCGATCGGCGACAACCCGGCGCGGGTCAAGCAGATTCGCGACGGCCTCACCGAAGCCCTGCGCAACCCGGCGGACTACCCGACCATCATCCAGCGCCGCGTGCCGCGCCAGCTCAAGCATTTCGCCTTCGCGCCACAAGTGACGATCCACAACGACGCCCAGCGCCAGGTCACCGTGCTGGAACTCAGCGCGCCAGATCGCCCGGGCCTGCTGGCGCGGGTCGGCCATATCTTCCTGGAGTTCGACCTTTCGCTGCAAAACGCCAAGATCGCCACGCTCGGCGAGCGGGTGGAGGACGTGTTCTTCATTACCGACGCACACAACCAGCCGTTGTCCGATCCGCAGTTGTGCAGCCGCTTGCAGGAGGCGATCGTGCAGCATTTGAGCGTCAACCAGGAACCCGACATCAACCTGACGCGAATCAGCATCTGATCGCGTCATGATTCAGCCGATTTGAGAGATTGCGCAACGATGAACAACGCCCTGTCCCAGCTCCAGCCCTACCCGTTCGAAAAACTGCGCGCCCTGCTCGGCAGCGTCACGCCGAACCCGGACAAGCGTCCGATCGCGCTGTCCATCGGCGAGCCCAAGCACCGTTCACCGAGCTTTGTAGCTGAGGCGCTGGCCAGCAATCTGGAAAAAATGGCGGTGTACCCGACCACCCTCGGCATCCCGGAGCTGCGCGAAGCCATCGCTGGTTGGTGCGAGCGTCGCTTCAATGTGCCAAGCGGCTGGCTCGACCCGGCGCGCCATGTGCTGCCGGTCAACGGCACCCGTGAAGCCTTGTTCGCCTTCACCCAGACCGTGGTCAACCGGGGCGACGACGCCCTGGTGGTGAGCCCGAACCCGTTCTATCAAATCTACGAAGGCGCAGCGTTCCTGGCCGGCGCCAAACCGCACTACCTGCCGTGCCTGGACGCGAACGGCTTCAACCCGGATTTCGATGCGGTCTCGCCAGAGATCTGGAAACGCTGCCAGATCCTGTTCCTGTGCTCGCCTGGCAACCCGACCGGCGCCTTGATCCCGGTGGACGTGCTGAAGAAACTCATCGCCCTGGCGGACGAATACGACTTCGTCATCGCCTCGGACGAGTGCTACAGCGAACTCTACTTCGACGAACAGACCCCGCCGCCAGGGCTGCTGACTGCCTGCGTTGAACTGGGCCGCAAGGACTTCAAGCGCTGCGTGGTGTTCCACAGCCTGTCCAAGCGCTCCAACCTGCCCGGCCTGCGCTCCGGTTTCGTGGCCGGCGACGCCGACATCCTCAAGGGCTTCCTGCTGTACCGCACCTATCACGGCTGCGCGATGCCGGTTCAGACCCAACTGGCAAGCATTGCCGCGTGGAACGACGAAGTGCACGTACGGGCCAACCGCGCGCTTTACCGGGAAAAGTTCGATGCGGTGCTGGAAATCCTCAGCCCAGTGCTGGATGTGCAACGCCCCGATGGCAGCTTCTACCTGTGGCCGAACGTGGCGGGCGATGACGCAGCCTTCTGCCGCGACCTGTTCGAACAGGAACACGTGACGGTCGTGCCCGGCTCTTACCTGTCCCGCGAAGTAGATGGCGTCAACCCAGGCGCCGGGCGCGTGCGCATGGCCCTGGTCGCGCCATTGGCTGAATGCGTGGAAGCGGCGGAGCGAATCCGCGCGTTCATCCAGCGTCGGGGTTGATGGCTGTATCGGGGCTGTTGTGGCGAGGGGATTTATCCCCGCTGGGCTACGCAGCGGCCCCAGCAAGTCAACTCAATTTGCCTGATAGAACCGGGCCCCCTGGGTTTTGGGCCGCTTCGCGCCCCAGCGGGGATAAATCCCCTCGCCACAGGTTCAGTGCTTCACAGGTATTTTTGTATTTGCCTTTCGATTTATCGCGAACAAGCTTTGCTCCCACCGTGGAGTTGTGTGGCTCACACAACCTATGATCGATACCGGATCCTGTGGGAGCAAAGCCTGCTCGCGATGAGGCCGGCACTTATTGCATCAAGTCCGAAGCTCTACCCGATCCAGGCACTTGTTCGCCAACAACATCCCCAACTCAATCATCTGGGCCACCCCCAACGCTACATGCCGTCGCGAGCCGTCCTGATCGAAGGCGAGGTCGTTGAGCATTGCATTGGCCGAAGCCAGGGTTTCGCTGAGATTGGCCAGCAACACTTCCGTGTCGATACCGTCAGCCACAGTGAATAACTGTACTGAGGGTTTGGGTTCCGACTTGCTGTCGTCATCAGGCTTGAGATATTGATCCAGCACACGGTCAGCTGCCTCTTGCAGCTTTTCGGGAGCATAGTCGCCGTAGGGAAAAGTGGAGGCAGATTTTGGTGGGTTTGGAGTTTCTTTGATCATTTGGATGCTTCTTGGGTGTTGGAGCCGCCACAAAGCCTTCTCACGGACTAGAGAGTGGCAGCCGTACGCGGGGTGAGAATCCGGGTCAAACACCCACTAAATACCCGGCCATGTCGAAACATGCCCGCGCACAGCCGCCATAACATGATGTATGGACGAAACGCGCCTGCACTTTATATGGCGGGCGCTTATGCGCATAGTGGGTATTCGGATTCTCACGTCCGGCCGCTGAATTGGCAGCGACACCCAGAGGCTAGAGCCCTCGCTTCCGACGGACAACCTTAAAAACTTGTCGGAAACTTCGGCGCGTCTGACAGACGACAATCTGTCTGCTCAGACAAGAAAAGACATAAAACCTACCGCGGACGCCAAGCCTTTGATTTCGCTAAAGTTGTACACCGAAAGACCTCATTTAACCCTGTGACGAGGGTTCAAGCTGGCTTGAATTCGCTATTGCCGGTAGCCATAATCGACCCCGTCACCAGCGAGAGCTGGCAGGAGTCTGGGTCCCTCTCGGGGTTGACCCAGCGGCGCAGAAAGGGCGAAGCAAGCTCAACTGCGTGCCGATTGAAGCCGCCTTCGGGCGGCTTTGCTTTTTCATGAGGATAAGGAATGCCTCTTTATTACCATCCCAAGCAAGGCGATGTTCTTCTTTGCGACTTCAAGCGAGGCTTTGTCGCGCCTGAAATGCTGAAAATCCGCAAGGTGGTGGTGATCTCCCCGACTGCCACACACAGTCGCAAGCTCTGTACCGTAGTGCCGATTTCCTCCACAACGCCACAGACTCAGCAGGACTGGCACCACCTGCTCCGCAACAATCCCCTCCAGTCCGATGGCTACAAAGAACTGTGGGTGAAGTGCGACATGATCTATACGGTGAGTTTTGAACGTCTGGACAAGCTGCACAAAAAGACTCGATCCAAGGGTCGAGAGTACTTCGTTCCTCGCCTGGGCTCTGAAGACATGCAAGGCGTGATCGCCGGTGTGAAGGCCTACCTTCCGCTCTGACCCTGCCGTTATTTACCCAACCCCAAATTCGCCTCCGCCAAATCCAACTCCCCCAGCACCTCACGCAACACATCATCGCCAATCTGGTGATGACGGCTGAGGCGATACAACTCCAACCGCTGCGCCCGATAAGCCTTCAAGCGCAGCCGGCGTTCCAGCAGGTCCATCTCCAACGCCAACGCCTGCGCTTCGGCGGAGTCGTTGAACACCTTCAACTGATGGCGATACTCAGACATCAGCCGCGCCTTGACCTCGGTCGCCAGCGCCGCCTGGGCCGCATCCGGCGTACTGGTCGCTTCGGTCGGCTCCTCCACTTCCAACGCATGGATCGCCGCTTCAGCAGTTTTACGCCAAGCCTCGCGAACTTCGTTGCGACGCTTGTCGTCGGGGCTTTTCTCGATACCTCGCAGCAGCAACGGCAAGGCGATACACGCCGCTATCAACGACAACAGAATCACCCCGGCGGCGATGAAGATCAGCAGGTCCCGCTCGGGAAACGCCTCCCCCGCCCCCAGCAGCAACGGCACCGACAGCACGCCCGCCAGCGTCACCGCCCCGCGCACCCCGCCAAACGTCAGCAGCCAGCAAGAGCGCGCGGTCGGCACCAGGGTCAACTCGCCCTTGCCGCGCCAGCGGCGCAACAGCCCGGACACGCGCCAGATGCTTTGCACCCAGACAAACCGCAGCACCAACAACACCAGGAAAATCGCCACCACCTCAAGGCAGCGATAGAACAGGATTGGCCACAATGTCGTCTCGTGGCTGGTCACTGCCTTGATGATGTCCGGCAGTTGCAAGCCCAGCAGCAGGAAGATCAAGCCATTGAAGGCGAATTCCAGCAGCGACCAGACGCTGCGATTGAGCAACCGCGTGCCGGTCTGGCGCGGCAGCAGGTCGAGCCAACTCTGCATCATCCCCGCAGCCACCGCCGAGAGAATTCCGGAAGCGCCCAAGCGTTCGGCCAGCACATAGGCGGCAAACGGCAACAGGAGCATGAACACCACGTGGGTGGCCGGATCGTCCCAGCCCCGGGCGATCATCCCGGCCCGCAAGCGGCCCACCAGCCAACTCAACGCCACGCCCACCAACAGGCCGCCGACCGCCACCAGGACGAAAGCCAGGCTCGCGCCCGCCAGGGAAAACACGCCGGTGATCGCCGCTGCCAGGGCAAACTTGAAGGTCACCAGGCCCGACGCATCGTTCATCAGCGCTTCGCCTTGGAGCATGTGCATCAACGGCGCAGGCAGGCGGTCGCGGGCGATCGCCGAGACCGCCACGGCATCGGTCGGCGACAACACCGCCGCCAGGGCGAAGGCCACCGGCAATGGGATACTCGGCAAGAGCCAATGAACGAAATACCCCGCACCAACTACCGTAAACAGCACCAACCCCACCGCCAGCGTCAGGATCGGCCCGCGCAGGCGCCACAACTCGCGCTTGGGCATGCGCCAACCGTCGGAGAACAGCAGCGGTGGCAGGAAGAGAAACAGGAACAACTCAGGATCAAGGGCCACATGCAGGCCCAGGGACGGCCAGGCCAGCAAGGCACCGGCACCGATCTGCACCAGAGGCAGCGGCAATGGGATCAAGCGTCCAATCAGGCGCGACACGCCCACCAGCATCAACAGGATCAGGACGGTATAGGCGCTTTGCATAACGGACTTCCACTGACAGCCATACACATCTCCGGCAACAGCTGGCCGGTGAAGTGCCATATTAACTGCCAAGACGAACCGCTGCCGTTGCACATTGGTCGCACCTCAACGGTGCCAATGCGCAATCGCCTCTTGGCCGCTCCCAACCTCCACGCGGCAGGAGCGACCGGCGACTATCCGAAGCTAAACAGCTCGTTCAGCGGCACTGAGGGTCGAGCGGGCCGAGACGAAATCAACGCTGTCGCCTTCATTGTCACTGTCTTCCCCGGTCTGTTCGGCCATCGACGTTTCGACCAAGGGCAACATTCCCTGTAGCTCATCCTGATGGGCTGGACCGGTGGAAAGCCTGTCCAACGCGGCGGAAGCCTTGTCCGCCAACGGCTGGGTCATCACAGCCGTGGTCACCCAGGCGGCGAGTACCGGGGCCATCGTGGCGGTGACGGTCGCCTTGCCAGCCGCCGCGACACCCGCGGGCGAGAACCCGGCGTTCCTGGCCGCGTTGACAGCGGCGGTCTGGGCCATGCCGATCGCCGTAATACCGCCGGCCAACGCGCCGAGACCACTGACCAAGCCAGTCGGCGTAACCAGGGCTTGCAGCGATTTGCTGCCATCGCGCATCGCGTCCAGCGGCAGGCTGCCAACCCGCTTGGCAATACCCATCGCGGCATTCCCTACGCCATAATTCTTGAGGTCCTTGTAACGCTGGTGCCAGTCTTGACGACCCAACAGGTATTCCGGGCCGATCCGGTGTTTCGATTTGTCGATGGAATGCTGCAGGTCGTAGGCAGCCATGCCTGAAAGTGGAGACCCGACGGCGGCTATCACCGAATCCACCTTGCTGCCCGTCTGCGCATCGACGGTCTTCGTCACGACGGGCTGGACGACCGTGCGCAGTACATTCCGCGCGGTAAAGGTCTGGAAGGTCAGGCTGCCCTCGAGGGCCTGGGTCCCCAGGCTCGGCTTCACCGCCTCGGCGGCCTCCTGCATGACTGGTTCCAGCTCGGCATGTTCGGCCACCAGCCACTGGGTGTCGCTGGTGGCGCGTTTCATCAGGCCATTGCCGACCGTGTCGGTAGCGCTGCTGACCAGGCCGGCAATCGCCGACAGCGCCAACGGGGCGGTGATCGAGCCATTGCCGGTCACCGCCGGGGCGAAGTCCAGCGCGATGGACGCTGCGCCGAAGGGCACCGAACGAAGAAATCCAACAGTGTCATGGGCCGCGCGATCCAGCCGCGAGCCCTTGGTCAGGACGGCATCGACGCTTTCAGCGGTTTCGCCATCATCGGCCAAGGTACGCGAACGATCATCGATCAGTGCTTCGAAAGCCTCGCGATTGGCGCCGTTCATATGCGGCTCGAACACCCGGGTGAGCTGGGCCTTGATGGCGCCAGTCCGATTTGCAAGGTCCTGTGCAGCCGTAACAGGTCCGATCGGGACGGATGCAACGGTCCCGGTGGTCGACGTTGTGGAAGGAGGCGGGAGTGTGTCTTCAGGTTGACTCGTCAATGTGTGGTGCGGTGTCAGGGGGATCAAATCCATGGGCGGGGCCTCTTGTGCGCAAAAGTGCTGGGTGTACCCGTGCTGTGTGGTGGCCCCCATCCCATTGGTTCCGCCTCGTCCGATCCGTCGCGACAGTCAGGGCACTGAAAGCAATGACGTGGCATAATCGTCGGCTGATTTTCAGGACGATACCGGGAACGTTTTGGAGGAGCATTCATGCCCAATGAAAACAAGCACTTACAGCTCTTCGGCATCAAAGCCTGCGATACCATGAAAAAAGCACGCACCTGGCTCGATGAGCACGCGGTGAGCTACGACTTTCACGATTACAAAATTGCCGGCATCGACCGTGAGCACCTGACCCAATGGTGCGACGAGCATGGCTGGCAAGTGGTGTTGAACCGCGCCGGTACGACCTTTCGCAAACTCGACGACGAACGCAAAGCCGATCTCGACCAGACGAAAGCCATCGAACTGATGCTCGCCCAACCCTCGATGATCAAGCGCCCGGTGCTCGATCTCGGTGACCGAACCCTGATTGGCTTCAAGCCAGATATTTATGCGGCAGAGATCAAGTAAGCCTGCCCAGTTCATTTCGTAGAGGTAATTTCATGTCCACTACCCTGTTCAGCCTGGCCTTCGGCGTCGGCACCCAAAACCGTGAAGGCGCCTGGCTGGAAGTCTTCTACGCACAGCCATTGCTCAACCCAGCAGCCGAGATTGTCGCAGCCATCGCGCCAATCCTTGGCTACAGCGAAGGCAACCAGGCCATTACCTTTACCACCGCCCAAGCCTCACAACTGGCCGAGGCACTGCGTAGCGTCGATGCCGCGCAAGCCAAGCTGCTGACCCGCCTGGCCGAAAGCCACAAGCCACTGGTCGCCACCCTGCTGGCCGAAGACGGCCAACTGAGCTCCACCCCTGAGGCGTACCTCAAGCTGCACCTGCTGTCCCATCGCCTGGTCAAGCCCCACGGCCTGAACCTGGCGGGCATTTTCCCACTGTTGCCGAACGTGGCCTGGACCAGCCAGGGCGCGATCGACCTGGCGGAACTGGCCGAGCACCAGCTCGAAGCCCGCCTGCGCGGCGAGCTGCTGGAAGTGTTCTCGGTGGACAAGTTCCCGAAAATGACCGACTACGTGGTCCCGGCCGGCGTGCGCATCGCCGATGCCGCGCGTCTGCGCCTGGGCGCCTACGTGGGCGAAGGCACCACGGTCATGCACGAAGGTTTCGTCAACTTCAACGCCGGCACCGAAGGCCCGGGCATGATCGAAGGCCGTGTCTCGGCGGGCGTGTTCGTCGGCAAGGGTTCGGACCTGGGCGGCGGTTGCTCGACCATGGGCACCCTGTCGGGCGGCGGCAACATCGTGATCAAGGTGGGCGAAGGCTGCCTGATCGGCGCCAATGCCGGCATCGGCATCCCGCTGGGCGACCGCAACACCGTGGAGTCGGGCCTGTACGTGACCGCTGGCACCAAAGTGAAGCTGCTGGACGAAAACAACCAACTGGTGAAAGTGGTCAAGGCCCGCGACCTGGCCGGCCAACCCGACCTGTTGTTCCGCCGCAACTCCGAGACCGGCGCGGTGGAATGCAAGACGCACAAGTCGGCCATCGAGCTGAACGAAGCACTGCACGCACACAACTAAGCTCCCCCCTCACCTGTGGGAGCGAGACAGCTCCCACAGGGTCCGGCGTAACTCCAGCAGGGCCCGAAAGCATGTTGATTCAATCCCCCTGGCGTGCCGATTTCCCGGCCGTCGCTGCCCTGCAACGGCAAGGCCAGACTTACCTGGACAATGCCGCCACCACACAAAAGCCCCAAGTCCTGCTCGACGCACTGGCGTATTACTACGCCAACGGCGCCGCCAATGTGCACCGGGCTCAACACTTGCCCGGCGCCCTGGCCACCCAGGCATTCGAAGACAGTCGCGCCAAGGTTTCGCAATGGCTCAACGCGGGAGACTGCGGGCAGGTGGTTTTCACCCACGGCGCCACTTCGGCGTTGAACCTCCTCGCCTACGGATTGGAACATCTGTTCAACCCGGGCGATGAGATTGTCATCAGCGCCCTGGAGCATCACGCCAACCTGCTGCCCTGGCAGCAACTGGCCGAGCGGCGCGCGTTGACGCTGGTGGTGCTGCCGCTGGACACCGACGGCATGATCGACAGCACAGCCGCCGCAGAGCTGATCGGACCGCGCACACGCCTGTTGGCCGTCAGCCAGTTATCCAATGTTCTCGGCACCTGGCAGCCGCTGCCGGCCCTGCTGGCGATGGCCAAGGCACAGGGCGCGCTGACGGTCATTGATGGCGCCCAGGGCGTGGTCCACGGCCGTCATGATGTGCAGGCCTTGGGCTGCGATTTCTACGTGTTCTCCAGCCACAAACTCTACGGCCCCGAAGGCTTGGGCGTGCTGTTCGGCCGCACAGAAGCGCTCAGTCAGCTGCGTCACTGGCAGTTTGGCGGCGAAATGGTGCAGCAAGCCGACTACCACAGCGCAACCTTTCGTGTGGCGCCGCTGGGTTTGGAAGCGGGGACGCCGCCCATTGCCAGCGTGATCGGCCTGGGGGCGACGCTGGATTATCTGTCCAATCTGGACGGGCAAGCAGTCTTGGACCATGAAGCAGCGCTGCACGACTATTTGATTGGCGGCCTGTTGGCGCGCAACGGCGTGCGCCTGGTGGGCAATCCACAACTGGCCCTGGCCAGCTTCGTGGTCGAAGGCATCCACAACGCTGACCTGGCGCACCTGCTGACTGAGCAAGGCATTGCCGTGCGTGCCGGGCATCACTGCGCGATGCCGCTGTTCAAGCATTTGAAGCTTTCCGGGGCAATCCGGGTGTCGCTGGCGTTGTACAACGACTCCGCCGATATCGAGCGTTTCTTCGAGGCCTTGGACCAGGCCCTGGAGATGTTGCGATGAACTTGCCTGACGATGCTGTCGCCGCTCTGCAGATTTTCCAGGACGCCTCAGGCTGGGAACAACGCGCCCGAATGCTGATGCAATGGGGCGAACGCCTGCCGCCACTGAACGACGCAGACAAGTGCGAGGCCAACCTCGTCCATGGCTGTGAAAGCCAGGTCTGGCTGGTGGGGCGGTTGCACGACGGGCACTGGCAGTTTGCCGCCAACAGCGATGCGCGGTTGATCCGGGGGTTGGTGGCGTTGCTGCTGGCGCGGGTCAATGGCTTATCCACTGAAGAATTACGGCAGGTGGACTTGTCGGACTGGTTCAATCAGCTGGGGTTGTCGCGACAGTTGTCACCGTCGCGCAGCAATGGCTTGAATGCGGTGCTACAGCGGATGCGCGAATTGGCGCAATAGCTGTGGCGAGCGGTCACTGTTCGGGCTTGACCCTGTCTGTCGGCCGCCGCACGCCCGCCACGATCTTATCCACAGCCTTGGTCGCCGCGACCATGCCAAACGTCGCCGTGACCATCATCACCGCGCCAAACCCTCCGGCGCAGTCAAGCTTGACGCCGTCACCGACAAAACTTTTCTGCAAGCAAATGCTGCCATCGGGTTTCGGATAGCGCAGTTGTTCGGTGGAGAACACACAAGGCACGCTGTAATGACGGGTCACGGTGCGGGAGAAACCGTAGTCGCGGCGCAAGGTAGAGCGCACCTTCGAGGCCAGCGGATCGTTGAACGTGCGATTGAGGTCGCAGACCTGGATCAGCGTCGGGTCGATCTGCCCGCCCGCACCGCCGGTCGTGATGATCTGGATCTTGCGGCGCTTGCACCAGGCGATCAATGCGGCCTTGGCGTTGACGCTGTCGATGCAGTCGATCACACAATCGATGTTCGGCGTGATGTACTCGGCCATCGTGTCACGGGTCACGAAGTCCGCCACCGCGTGCACGGTGCAATCGGGATTGATGCCGCGCAGCCGCTCGGCCATCACCTCGACCTTGGGCTTGCCGACGGTGCTGTCCAGGGCATGCAACTGGCGGTTGGCGTTGCTGACGCAGACGTCGTCCAGGTCGAACAGTGAAATCTCGCCCACGCCGCAACGGGCAATGGCTTCCGCTGCCCAGGAACCGACGCCACCAACGCCGACAATCGCCACATGGGCCGCCCGCAAGCGCTCCAGGCCATCGAGGCCATACAAACGGGCAATGCCGGCAAACCGTGGATCTTCTGTACTCATGACCATTACCCCAAAAACCGGCGCGCATTATAGGGCTTTGCCGCAAGTTTTGTGTTCCAACTGACGGGAGCGCAGGCCCATGCCGGTCGTTTTGCTATAAGATAACCGCCATTTTGCGCGAGCCAGCCCGCTCCCGCACCAGCCTTGCGTCCACATTCTTTTCCGGAGCTTCCATGACGGCCCACGCCGACCTCTCGCCGACCTTGCAACTCGCCTGCGACCTGATCCGCCGCCCGTCCGTGACGCCGGCGGATGCCGACTGCCAGAAACTGATGATGCAGCGCCTGGGCGACGCCGGTTTCAAGCTCGAGCCGATGCGCATCGAGGATGTGGATAACTTCTGGGCCAGCCATGGCAAGCATGACGGCCCGGTGTTGTGCTTCGCCGGTCACACCGATGTGGTGCCCACCGGTCCGGTGCAGGCTTGGCAGCTCGACCCGTTCGACGCGGTCATCGACGAACACGGCATGCTTTGCGGTCGTGGCGCAGCGGACATGAAAGGCAGCCTGGCGGCAATGGTCGTGGCGGCGGAACGGTTTGTCGCCGATTACCCGGACCACAAGGGCTCGCTGACCTTCCTGATCACCAGCGATGAAGAAGGCCCGGCCCACCACGGCACCAAGGCCGTGGTTGAACGCCTCAAGGCCCGCCAGGAACGACTGGACTGGTGCATCGTCGGCGAGCCGTCGAGTACCACGTTGGTGGGCGATGTGGTCAAGAACGGCCGTCGCGGTTCCCTCGGCGCGAAGCTGACCGTGCGCGGCAAGCAAGGCCACGTGGCGTATCCACACCTGGCGAAGAACCCGATCCATCTGGCCGCGCCGGCCCTCGCCGAGTTGGCCGCCGAGCATTGGGACCACGGCAACGATTTCTTCCCGCCGACCAGCTTCCAGATCTCCAACCTCAATTCCGGCACCGGCGCGACCAACGTGATCCCCGGCGACCTGGAGGCGATCTTCAATTTCCGTTTCTCCACCGAGTCCACTGTCGAAGGCCTGCAACAGCGCGTCGCCGATATCCTCGACAAGCATCAGTTGGACTGGCACATCGACTGGGCCTTGTCCGGCCTGCCGTTCCTGACCGAGCCGGGTGCGCTGCTGGATGCCGTGTCGTCGAGCATCAGGGACGTGACGGGGCGTGAGACCAAAGCTTCCACCAGCGGCGGCACCTCGGATGGTCGTTTCATCGCCACCATGGGCACGCAAGTCGTGGAACTGGGGCCGGTCAACGCGACCATCCACCAGGTCAACGAACGCGTATTGGCGGCCGATCTCGACGTGCTCACCGAGATCTACTACAAGACGCTGATCAAGTTGCTCGCCTGATGCTCGCCTGCCCAATCTGCAGTGAACCGCTGAACCCGGTGGACAACGGCGTGGTATGCCCCGCCGGGCATCGGTTCGACCGTGCGCGGCAGGGTTACTTGAACCTGCTGCCGGTACAGCACAAGAACAGCCGCGACCCTGGCGACAACCAGGCGATGGTCGAAGCCCGCCGCGACTTTCTCAACGCTGGGCACTACGCCCCGGTCGCCCGGCGCCTTGCCGAGCTGGCCGCCGAACGCGCGCCTGGACGCTGGCTCGACATCGGTTGCGGCGAAGGCTATTACACCGCGCAGATCGCCGACGCCCTGCCTAACGCGGATGGCTACGCCCTGGACATCTCTCGCGAGGCGGTCAAGCGCGCCTGCAGACGCAACCCGCAACTGACCTGGTTGATCGCCAGCATGGCCCGGGTACCGCTGGCCGACGGCTGCTGCCAGTTCCTCGCCAGCGTGTTCAGCCCGCTGGACTGGCAAGAGGCCAAGCGCTTGCTCAGCCCCGGCGGCGGCCTGATGAAAGTCGGCCCCACCGCCGGCCACCTGATGGAGTTGCGTGAGCGCCTGTACGACGAGGTGCGCGAGTACAGCGACGACAAACACCTGGCCCTGGTGCCGCCGGGCATGGCGCTGGATCACAGCGAAACGCTCGAATTCAAACTGGTGCTCACCCAAGGCCAGGACCGCGCCAACCTGCTGGCGATGACGCCTCATGGCTGGCGCGCCAGCGCCGAGCGCCGCGCCAGCGTGATCGAGCAGGCCGAACCGTTCGAAGTCACGGTGTCGATGCGCTACGATTATTTCATTCTTCAATAATTAACCTTGGGCCCCGGGCGATTGCCTGGGGCCAGTTAAATCCGCGAATGGATTTTTCAAGACCGCAGCGAGGACATCCATGCGCCAACCCGATATCGAGATTTACCTGAAGGACGCCGACGTCGACCACAAGGCCATCGCCCATTGGCTCGGCGAGGCACTGGGCCCGTGCAGCGACTGGGTGCAGAAAGGCCAGACCTACAAGTGCAAGGCCGGCGGTATCCCGGTGACCTGGCTACCCAAGGCCGTAGGGAAATGGAACAGCTTGTACCTGGAAAGCGACCAGACCCCGTGGGAAGACGATATCGCCTGCGCCCGCGCCGCCTTCGCCGCGTTGAACGTCGAAGTGCGCTGTGCACCGGGCTCGTGGGTGGAGGAAGAAGGCGAGGAATCGGCAGACCGCTGGATTCGGATCAGCGCCGATGGAGAAGAAGAGATTACCTGGAAGACGGCGTGACGTTGATTTAGCGCCTGGCGATGGTTCCATGTGGGAGCGAGCCTGCTCGCTCCCACAATGGGTTTTGTGTTGCCAGTGAGTATGGCTTACAACCCCACCACATCCTCAGCCTGCAAGCCCTTCTGCCCTTCCACGACCGCGTATTCGACCTGCTGGCCTTCGGTCAGTGAACGGTGGCCTTCGCCACGGATCGCGCGGTAATGCACGAACACATCCGCGCCGCCTTCGCGCTGGATGAAGCCGTAGCCCTTCGCGTCATTGAACCACTTCACACTGCCGGTTTCCCGTGCTGCCATGATGCTCACTCCGATTTTTATTTTTAGAGTCGGCTTTTCCCGCCCAACCGCAAAAGGCGAAGCCGTACGAACCAAGTTACCGTCCGGCCATCCATGGAAGGCCGGAGCAGCTACTGGCCGAGTATATGACACACGCAAAAACTCTCAACTGACTTTACTTCGCTGCTTTTTTGCCGATTTTCGACGAATCCGGCACACTGGCGCCCGCGTCATCCCATCCACTCATGCAGAAGCCGTATGACCCGCTCCCCGTTCCGCCGTCTTGTGTTTGGCACCCTGCGCCGACTGTTGTACCTCTGGGTTCGCTCCGAGACGATCAACCAGTCGTCCTTCACCCTCAACCTCGACCGCAGCCGTCCGGTGTTCTACGTCCTGCAAGATCCTTCGCTTACCGACCTGGCGGTGCTCGATACCGAGTGCACCAAGGCCGGTCTGCCACGCCCGGTGCTGCCGGTCGCGGTGGGCAACCTGCTGGAGCCGGCGGCGTTCTTCTACCTGACACCGGCGCCGGACTGGCTCGGGCGCCAGGACAAGCGCGGTGCGCCGCCCACCTTGACGCGGCTGGTCGACGCCCTGACCCATGACGCCGCCGAAGACGCGCAAATCATCCCGGTCAGCGTGTTCTGGGGCCAGTCGCCGGACAGCGAATCCAGCCCATGGAAACTGTTGTTCGCCGACAGTTGGGCCGTCACCGGGCGCCTGCGTCGGCTGTTGAGCATCATGATCCTGGGGCGCAAGACGCGTGTGCAATTTTCCGCGCCGATCCACCTGCGCGAACTGATCGAGCACGATAAAGGCCATGAACGCACGGTGCGCATGGCCCAGCGGATCCTGCGGGTACACTTCCGCAATCTGAAAGCGGCTGTCATCGGCCCTGACATTTCCCATCGACGCAACCTGGTCAAGGGCCTGCTGAACCAGCCACTGGTCAAGCAGGCGATTGCCGAGGAAGCCGAGCGGGAAAAGATCTCCCCGGAAAAAGCCAAGGCCCAGGCCCTGCGCTACGGCAACGAGATCGCCTCGGACTATACCTACACCGCGATCCGCTTCCTGGAGGTGGTGCTGAGCTGGTTCTGGAACAAGATCTACGACGGCATCAAGGTCAACCACATCGAAGGCGTACAGAACGTTGCCCAAGGCCACGAAGTCATCTACGTGCCGTGCCACCGCAGCCACATCGATTACCTGCTGCTGTCGTACCTGCTGTTCCGCAACGGCCTGACGCCCCCGCACATCGCCGCCGGCATCAACCTCAACATGCCGGTGATCGGTAGCCTGCTACGCCGTGGCGGGGCGTTCTTCATGCGCCGCACCTTCAAGGGCAACCCGCTCTACACCGCGGTTTTCAACGAATACCTGCATACGCTGTTCACCAAAGGCTTCCCGGTGGAGTATTTCGTCGAGGGCGGTCGCTCGCGCACCGGGCGCATGCTGCAACCCAAGACCGGCATGCTTGCCATCACCCTGCGCAGCTTCCTGCGTTCATCGCGCATGCCGATCGTGTTCGTGCCGGTCTACATCGGTTATGAACGGGTGCTGGAAGGCCGCACCTACCTGGGCGAATTGCGCGGGGCGAGCAAGAAAAAAGAATCGATTTTCGACATCTTCAAGGTCATCGGCGCGCTCAAGCAACGCTTCGGCCAAGTGGCGGTGAACTTCGGCGAGCCGATCAAACTGGCGGAATTCCTCGACGGCGAACAACCCGGTTGGCGCCAGCAGGAACTGGGCCCTCAGTTCAAGCCGGCCTGGCTCAACGCGACCACCAACCGTCTGGGTGAGCGCGTAGCCCGGCACCTGAACGAAGCCGCAGCCATCAACCCGGTCAACCTCGTCGCGCTGGCATTGTTGTCGACCAGCCGCCTGGCCCTGGACGACCAGGCCATGGCCCGGGTGCTGGACTTGTACCTCGCGTTGCTGCGCAAAGTGCCTTACTCCCCCCACACCACCTTGCCTGAGGGCGATGGCCGGGCGTTGATCGAGCACGTCAAAGGCATGGACCTGCTGTCGGAACAGAGCGATGCCCTGGGCAAGATTCTGTACCTGGACGAGCAGAACGCGGTGCTGATGACCTACTACCGCAACAACGTACTGCACATCTTCGCGCTGCCGGCGCTGCTGGCGAGCTTCTTCCAGAGCAGCTCGCGTATGAGTCGCGAACAGATCCTGCGCTATACCCACGCGCTGTATCCGTACCTGCAATCGGAGCTGTTCATTCGTTGGTCGACGGAAGAACTGGACGGCGTGGTCGACCAATGGCTCGAGGCATTTGTCGAGCAAGGCCTGCTGCGTTTCGAGAAAGACCTTTATTTGCGTCCGGCGCCAAGTTCGCGGCACTTCGTGCTGCTGACGCTGCTGTCAAAAAGCATCGCCCAGACCTTGCAGCGCTTCTACATGACCGTGTCGCTGCTGCTCAACAGCGGGCAAAACTCCATCAGCGCCGAAGAGCTGGAAGATCTCTGCACCGTCATGGCCCAGCGCCTGTCTATCCTGCATGGCCTGAATGCGCCGGAATTCTTCGACAAGAGCCTGTTCCGCCACTTTATCCAGACAATGCTCGACCTCGACGTACTGCGCCGCGACGAGGCCGGCAAACTCAGCTACCACGAGCTGCTCGGCGAACTGGCCGAAGGAGCAGCCAAGCGCGTGCTGCCGGCGGAGATTCGTTTGTCGATCCGCCAGGTAGCGCTACATCGCAGCGAAGATGCCACGCAGATCGCCGTCAGCCCTGACATCTGAAATTTACCAAGGACTCATCGTGAGCATGGAACGCTTGCGGTGAGTGGCTGGGTACTCGAGAGGCATACTCCGACGCTTCGCAGCGGCCGAGGCGACGTCAAACGGAGAAAAGACCTACAGAAAATTTGGGCGCAGCGCTCTAGGATGAACTCACGTCAACATCGACGTATTGAAAAGGAATTCAACATGAGCCAACACACCATCCAAGCGTCCATTCACTTGCCTGACAATGTTCAACTCCCTGAAAGCGGAGGCACATACGTCACTTTCGAAACGCCGCATACCTCCAGCGGCCATGGCGGCAACCAGATACCGAAAAAGCCATGGATCGTCAGTTTTACCATCGACAGCGACATCGCCACCGAAGGCGAAGAATTTTCGGTGACCGCGCAAATCAACGCCCCTGGTCCCCTTTTCCTGAACACTGCGCACACGTTCATCTGGAACGGCGGCGATCAGAAAGTTGATATCAATCTGACTCTTGCGCAAGTAACGGACACCGAAGAGGCTCTGCCATTCACGTTCGGCTCCTGAGTCGCAACGTTCAGGTGGATTTATTAGCCTAAATCCTCCAGATTCCCTTTGGCGCCGGCATGTCGCTGGCGTCAAAGGGAAAGGTAATGACCCATGAAAAAATTTGCTCTGCTTACCTCCATGGCCTTACTGGCCGCTTGCCAATCGGCAACGCCACCCACCGCAACCGTCGAATCCCTTGACGGTGAAGTCTTTTACTTGCAACGCATCGCCTTGCCGCCCACGGCAACCTTGACCGTGAGCCTGCAAGACGTTTCCCTTGCCGACGCCGCAGCGGTGGTGATCGATGAGCAGCGTGGCCAGGTCGAAGGACAGGTCCCTTTACCATTCAAGCTCAGTTATGATCCGGCGCAGGTCAAGCCCGGCCATCGTTATGCCGTGAGCGCCCGCATCGAAGTCGACGGCCAGTTGATGTTCATCACCACTGAACAGCACACCGTGCAGCTCGATGGCAAAGATCCGCAGCCGTTGAAGATCCGCGTCAACGCCGCACGCTGAGTCCTGTTCCACTCCTCAAGGAAGCTGCCATGCTCCGTTCTACCCTTCGCTTCACCGGCTTGTGTGCCGGCCTGTTGATTTGCGCCAATGCCATGGCCCTGTCCCTGGGTGACCTGTCCCAGAAGGACGCCACTGGCGGCCTCAAGGATGCCCTGACCCAAGGAGCCCAGGTCGCCGTCAAGCAACTGGGCGCGCCGGGCGGGTTCAGCAACAACCCGGACGTAAAAATCGAATTGCCCGGCAAGCTCGGCAAAGTGGCCGGCAAGATGAAAGCCTTTGGCATGGGTGAGCAGGTCGATCAACTGGAAACCAGCATGAACCAGGCGGCCGAAGCCGCCGTGGTCCAGGCCCAGCCGATCCTCGTCGATGCGGTGAAGAACATGAGCGTGGCTGATGCCAAGGGCATCTTGAGCGGTGGCAATGATTCGGCCACCCAATACCTGAACAAGAGCAGCCGCGAGCAGATTCGCGCCAAGTTCCTGCCCATCGTCAAGCAAGCCACCGACAAGGTCGGCCTGGCCCAGAAATACAACGCCTTCGCCGGTCAGGCCGCCACCTTCGGCGTGCTGGACGCCAAAAGCGCCAACATTGAAAACTACGTGACCGAGCAGGCGCTGGACGGGTTGTTCGAGATGATCGGCAAGCAGGAAGCCACCATTCGCCAGAACCCGGCGGCAGCGGCGACCAGTTTGGCGAAGAAGGTTTTCGGCACGCTCTGAGCCTATCCGGCAGACACGATCCCCGTGGCGAGGGCGCTTGCTCCCGCTCGGTTGCGCAGCAAGCGCATGAGCTTGGGGCCGCGGCGCGGCCCAGCGGGAGCAAGCTCCCTCGCCACAGATCCGGTGTGCACCTGTTGATCAGGTCTTCTTGACCCTGAACCACGCCGCATACAACGCCGGCAGGAACAACAGCGTCAACGCTGTCGCCACGATCAATCCCCCCATGATCGCCACCGCCATCGGTCCGAAGAACAGGCTGCGCGACAGCGGGATCATCGCCAGCACTGCCGCCAGTGCGGTGAGCACAATCGGACGGAACCGTCGTACCGTCGCTTCAATGATCGCCTGCCACGGGGCAAGCCCGGCCTTGATGTCCTGCTCGATCTGGTCCACCAGAATCACCGAGTTGCGCATGATCATCCCGGACAGCGCGATGGTGCCGAGCATGGCGACGAAACCGAATGGCTGGCGGAACACCAACAGGAACAGCGTGACGCCGATCAACCCCAGCGGCGCGGTGAGGAACACCATCGCCGTACGTGAGAAGCTGCGCAGTTGCAGCATCAGCAACGTCAGCACCACCACGATGAACAGCGGTACGCCGGCATTCACCGATTTCTGACCGCGGGCCGAGTCTTCCACAGTGCCCCCCACCTCAAGCAGGTAGCCGTCTGGCAGTTCCGCTTGTATCGGATCCAGGGTCGGGAAAATCTGCTGCACCAGGGTCGCCGGTTGTTCCTTGCCGTAGATATCGGCCCGGACAGTCACGCTCGGCAGCCGGTTGCGGTGCCAGATCACGCCCTCTTCAAAGCCATACTCCAGCGTCGCGATCTGCGACAGGGCAACGCTCTGGCCATTGTCTGTCGGCACCGCCAGGCTCGGCAGCAGCGACAATTCGGTGCGCTCGTGCACGGTGCCGCGCAGCAGTATCTCGATCAGCTCGTTGTCTTCCCGGTACTGGCTGACGCTGGATCCGGTAAGGGAGCTTTGCAGGAAGCTCGACAGATTGGCAGTGGTCACGCCCAGGGCCCGGGCGCGGTCCTGGTCGATATTCAAGTACACCACTTTGCTCGGCTCTTCCCAGTCCAGATGCACGTTGACGACGTAAGGATTTTCGCGAACCTTAGTCGCGACTTTCCGCGCCAAGGCCCTGACCTCCTCGATGTGCTCGCCCGTCACGCGAAACTGCACCGGGTAGCCCACCGGCGGACCGTTCTCCAGGCGTGTCACCCGTGAGCGCAAGGTCGGGAACTGCTCGTTCAGAGTGCTGATCAGCCAACTGCGCAGGGGCTCGCGGTCCTCGATGGTCTTGGCCAGCACCACGAATTGGGCAAAGCTCGGCGCAGGCAGTTGCTGGTCCAGCGGCAGATAGAAACGCGGTGAACCGGTGCCGACATAGGCCACGTAGTTGTCGATGCCGGCGTGATCCTTGAGCAACGCTTCCAGGCGCTTGACCTGCTCGGCGGTGTTCACCAACGAAGCGCCTTCGGCGAGTTTCAGGTCGACCATCAGCTCCAGGCGCCCCGATGCCGGGAAAAACTGCTGTGGGACAAAACGGAACAGCACCACCGAGCCCAGGAACAACAGCACGGTCATTGCGATGACGGTCTTGCGCCGGCGCACGCACCATTCCACCAGTCGCCGCACACGCTGATAAAACGGCGTGCCGTAGGGATCAGGCTGGCCATCTACCGTGCCATGCTTGGCCGCATGAATCTTCGCCAGGTCCGGCAGGAATTTTTCCCCCAGGTACGGCACGAACACCACGGCAGCGACCCAGGACGCCAACAACGCAAGGGTCACCACCTGGAAAATCGAACGGGTGTACTCGCCCGTGCCCGATTGGGCGGTGGCGATCGGCAGGAAACCCGCCGCCGTGATCAAGGTGCCGGTGAGCATCGGAAACGCCGTGCTGGTCCAGGCGTAGCTGGCCGCCCTGATCCGGTCGAAGCCCTGCTCCATCTTGATCGCCATCATCTCCACGGCGATGATCGCGTCGTCCACCAGCAACCCCAGCGCCAAGACCAGCGCGCCGAGGGAGATCTTGTGCAGGCCGATGCCCAGGTAATACATCGCCGCGAAGGTCATCGCCAGCACGAGCGGGATCGCCAGTGCCACCACCATTCCCGTGCGCAGCCCCAGGGAGAAGAAGCTCACCAGCAATACAATGGTCAGCGCTTCCACCAGCACTTGGACAAACTCACCGACGCCGGTCTTCACCGCCGCCGGTTGGTCCGAAACCTTGCGCAACTGCATCCCCGCCGGCAACGTGTTCTGGATCCGGGCGAACTCGACTTCCAGGGCCTTGCCCAGCACGAGGATGTCACCGCCCTCTTTCATCGCCACGGCCAGGCCGATGGCATCTTCACCCATGAAACGCATGCGCGGCGCCGGTGGATCGTTGAAGCCGCGACGCACCTCGGCCACATCGCCGATGCGGAAGGTGCGGTCGGCCACACGGATCGGAAAATCACGGATCTCTTCCACCGTCTGGAAATTCCCGGAAACCCGCAGCTGCAATCGCTCGCTGCCGGTCTCGAAGAAGCCGGCGGTGGACACCGCATTCTGCGCTTCCAGGGCTTGCTGGACAGCCGCGAGCGGCAGGCCGAGGGTCGCCAGTTTCACGTTCGACAATTCGACCCAGATCTTCTCGTCCTGCAGGCCGACCAGCTCGACCTTGCCCACATCCTTGACCCGCTGCAGCTGGATCTGGATGCGGTCGGCATAATCCTTGAGCACGCCGTAATCGAAACCGTCACCGGTGAGCGCGTAGATATTGCCGAACGTGGTGCCGAACTCGTCGTTGAAGAACGGCCCTTGGATACCGGGCGGCAATGTATGCCGGATGTCGCTGATTTTCTTGCGGATCTGGTACCACAGCTCGGGAATCTGCTTGGAATGCAGGGAGTCACGGGCCATGAACGTCACCTGGGATTCGCCTGGGCGCGAGAACGAGACGATTTTTTCGTAATCGCCGGTTTCCATCAGCTTCTTTTCAATGCGCTCGGTGACTTGGCGCGACACTTCCTCGGCCGTTGCGCCGGGCCAGATGGTACGAATGACCATGGCCTTGAACGTGAACGGTGGGTCTTCGCTCTGGCCAAGTTTGGTGTAGGAAAGCGCGCCGACGATTGCCAGCAACAGCATCAGGAACAGTACGATCTGGCGGTTGCGCAACGCCCATTCGGAAAGATTGAAACCCATCGGGGATTACTCCTTGGCCGCCAGGTTGACCACGCGGTTGGAGCGATCCACCGGCCGGACCTGCTGGCCGTCGAGGAGCACATGTACGCCAGCGGCCACCACCCAGTCGTTGGCACCCAGGCCTTCGAGCACCGGCACGGTTTTTTCACCGAAGGCACCGACGCGCACCGGGACTTTTTTCAAGGTGTTGTCGGGATTGACCACCCAGACGTAGGTCGCGCCGTTCTCAGCGGTAAGGGCCGACAGCGGCACTGACAGCGGGACCTTTTCGGCATTCTGGATAAACACCCGGGCGCTCTGGCCCAGCTCCGCCGGGACGCTGCCGGCGGTGAACGCAACACGCGCGGCGAAGGTGCGCGATTTCGGGTCCGCGGCCGGCGACAGTTCGCGGATACGCCCGCTGAAGCGCTGATCAGGCTGGCTCCACAGTTCGACCGAAACCGGCTGGCCGATCTTGAAACGCCCGAAACTTTGCTCCGGCAGGCTGATCAATACTTCGCGCTCACCGTCGGTGGCCAGGGTGAAGACTGTTTGACCGGCCGACACGACTTGACCGACTTCCACCGAACGCCGGGCCACGACGCCATCCTGAGGGGCACGCAGTATGGAATAGCTGGCCTGGTTGCTGGCGACATCGAATTCAGCCTTGATCTGCTTGAGCCGCGCGGCACCGGAGCGATAGAGATTTTCGGCGTTGTCGTATTGGGAGCGGCTGACCATCTGCCGCTCCATCAAGGTCTTGTAGCGGTCGCGCTCGGCGCGCACCAGGCTCAGGTTGGCCTCGGCGGCCGCGACTTGGGCCCGGCTCGCTTCCAGTTGCAGGCGCACGTCTTCGGGATCGAGTTCAGCCAGGGGCTGGTTGGCCTTGACCCGCTGGCCCTCTTCGACCAGCCGTCGGCTGACTTTGCCACCAATGCGGAAGGCCAGATCCGGCTCGAATCGCGCCCGCACTTCACCGGGATAACTGTCCATCGCCTGGGCCGAAGGCTCGGGCTTGACCACCATGGCGGGGCGGACGGTGACGGCCACCGGCTCCTCGTGGCCACACGCAGACAATAAAAAGGCCAGGCTGACTGGCACGGCGAGGGGCAGGACATAGCGGAACATGGTGGATGACCTTTCGCTAATGATGCTTGGAATAATTATACTGGCGGGTATGTTATTAATAGCAAACTCACCAGTCCAGTATTAAAAGCGAATAATGTCGAACAATCCTCCCCCTCCCAGCGGCCCTGGCCGTCCGAAGGATCTGGCCAAGCGCCAGGCCATTCTCGATGCGGCGAAAAATCTATTCCTGAGCCTGGGTTACGCCAGTACCAGCATGGATGCCGTCGCGACCGAGGCCGGCGTGTCGAAGCTGACCGTCTATAGCCATTTCAACGATAAGGAAACGCTGTTTTCCGCCGCCGTGATTGCCAAGTGCGAGGAACAAGTGCCGCCGCTGTTCTTCGAATGGGCGGATGGCGTCCCGATCGAACACGTGTTGTTGAACATCGCCCGTGGCTTCAATCAACTGATCAACAGCGATGAGTCGGTGAACCTGCATCGGCTGATGGTGGCCCTGGGTAGCCAGGACCCGAAGCTCTCGACGATTTTCTACGAGGCCGGCCCGCAACGCATGCTCTCAGGCATGGAACGGTTGCTGAGCAAGGTCAACCAGAGCGGCGCCTTGAGCATCGATAAACCGCGAAATGCCGCCGAGCATTTTTTCTGCCTCATCAAGGGCGCGGCGAACTTCCGGTTGCTGTACGGCTGCGACGGGCCGCAGGACGCCGAAGCGGCCGAGGCTCACGTGCAGGAAGTGGTGGGGTTGTTCATGCGGGCATATCGGCCCTAGATTCCGGAGGCATCACCTGGGCTTTCTTCGTCGGATCGCGCCCGGAGCAGGCTCGATTCTCACGCCTTGAGCGCTTTCTTGGGATAGATATCGTACCGACTGGACTTGCCCTCCAGTCCATGGCTCGGCTTTGGCCCTTCGATGCATGGCGCCTTGCGCGGGCGCTTGACCACCACCCGGTGGGTCGCCAGTGCCAGCGCCGCAGCCAACAGCGCCGGTGCGTCATTGTCATCGCCCACCAGCGGCCGGAACAGGCGCATTTCCTTCTTCACCAGGGCGGTTTTCTCCCGATGAGGGAACATCGGATCCAGGTAGATCACCTGGGGCGGCTCGCCTTCCCAGTTGCGCATCAGCTCGATGGAATTGCCCTTGAACAAACGCATGCGTGCCACGATCGGCGCCACGTCGAAGTCCTCGGCGCCGCGCGCCAGGCCATCTTCCAGCAAAGCGCCGATCAGCGGCTGGCGCTCGATCAGGCTCATTTCGCAGCCCAGGCTCGCCAGCACAAACGCGTCCTTGCCCAGCCCCGCCGTGGCGTCGAGCACTCGAGGACGCACGCCTTGGGCGACACCGACGGCCTTGGCGATCATCTGGCCGCTACCGCCGCCATACAAGCGCCGATGGGC
Source organism: Pseudomonas frederiksbergensis (assembly GCF_000802155.2). Classification (GTDB taxonomy): domain Bacteria; phylum Pseudomonadota; class Gammaproteobacteria; order Pseudomonadales; family Pseudomonadaceae; genus Aquipseudomonas; species Aquipseudomonas frederiksbergensis_A. Next base: position 204,334 of record NZ_JQGJ02000008.1, on the reverse strand, counting down.
CGCGCCACCCTCGACGAAATCCACCCGCACCGGGCCCGGCGCGTCCGGCCCCAGTTGCTGCAGTTGCAACCCCTGCTCGCCGACCTGCAAGGCAAACTCGCCGTCGTCCATTTGCAAAGGCAGGCCAAGCCGCTCGGCCCACTGTTCGGCCTGCGTTTGGAAGGCCGGGGCCAGGGCCTCGACATGGATGCGGCAGGTCGCAGGTTGCTCAATCATGAAAACACGCCCAAAAAATTAAGGATCGGCAAAATCGGCCGATAACAACGGTGAACGGCATTTTGCCAGAGCTGAGCGTCGACCGAGAAAAATGTCAGACATTCAATCCACATCGATAGGCGTTATCTCCCCTTACGGCGATTACAGCCTGCGTAACACCCAAGCGCTGAGCGGCGTCAGTCACCTGTGGCAGGATTTCTTTGCCCGGGCCCTGGCCGATCAACTGGGTGAAAACGCACCGGCGCCTGGCAGCTACCAGCCCGTCGCCCTCGATGAAGCGGTTGAACCGACCCTCGGCGCCGAATTGCTGGACCACATCGTCAGCCAGCGCACCTGCGACGTGACTGAAACCCAGGTCAAGCCACCAGAGCCATTGTTCCTGCCAATTGCCGAATTCGAACTCGACTTGCTGGACAAGCCGTTCCCACCCTTCCCGCCGGAAGAAATCGTCGCCCAGCAAAAACAGCAAACCTTCGAGAGCAACTGGGTTCGCCCGATCGTTCTCACCGCCGGCCAACCATTGCCAGAACCAGGCCCGGCGCCACAACCGCGTCCGTTGCACCTGCCGATTGCCGAATTCGAACTCGACTTGCTGGACAAACCCTTCCCGCCGTTCCCGGAAGAGGAGTTGGTGGCACAGCAGAAACAACTCGATTTCGATACCCGTTGGGCACGTCCGATCGTGCTGCAGAACCTGCGTATCGCCGCCTGACTCTTACCGACAGATCCACCACGGCCCCACATCCAGATGGAAATGGTTTCGGTGCGCTTCGTTGTAGTCCGGGCTCAACACCACACTGAACATGTCACAGGCACCGTCCCGCACCTGCCGCAGGAACTGCGCGTTGGTGTTGTCCTTCGGCCAGTCCTTGAGCACGCTGATCGCCCGCCCATCGGCCAGGCGAAACCCGGCGATGTCGAGCGCGCTGGCGGTAGCATGCTGACTGCGCGACCCGCTTTCACGACCGTACATGTTGCGACAGGCAAAGCTGCCCAAATGATCGACCCGCGTGACTTTCTGCCCATAGAGCGCCGTTGCCGCCGGTTGCAGCGCATGGCGCTCGAACAACGCGAAAGCCACGGCCAGCGGGCAACTGGCGAGGAAACTGCTGCTCAGCGCCACCTCGCCGCCCTGCACCCGCAACACGTTGGTCAATGGACACGTCGTGTTGGCCCCGCTGTCCGCCTGGCGAGCGGTGCGAAGCCCGGACGTGGCGAGCGCCTGGTCACACAGTTGCGGGTCGTTGCGCAGGGCCATCAGCTTGTAGCGGGTCAGCAGATTCGGCGGAGCGTTGATGTCCAAAGGCGCCCAGGGATTCCATTGCGGCGGCACCGACAACCAGCCACGCCAGACGCCAAGCACTGCGCCGCCAACGATCAGCGCCAAAATAACCAAACCTTTGAAAAACCGCACGACAACGCCTCGGGCATCAGCCCTTGAATAATTGATTGGCCTGGCTGAACGGCATCGAACGACGGGTAAAAGTGAACGTCCCCTGCTGCTGGATTTCTTCGGCGGCCCGGAAGAATTCGCCATAGGCCGCCAATGCCAGCGCCGATCCAACGCTGATGCGCTTGACACCCAGTTCGCTCAACTGCGCCACGGTGAGGTCCAGCGCGCCGGACATCAGCACGTTCACCGGCTTCGGCGCCACGGCCTGTACCACGGAGAGGACCTGTTCGGCGCTGCTCAGCCCAGGCGCATAAAGCACGTCTGCACCCGCGTCGGCGAAGGCCTTCAGGCGTCGGATGGTGTCGTCCAGGTCGGGTTTTCCGTGCAGGAAATTCTCCGCCCGGGCGGTCAGCAAGAAGGGAAACGGCAAGCTGCGCACCGCGTCGGCCGCGGCCTTGACCCGCGCCACTGCGTGATCAAAGCAATAGATCGGACTGTCCGGGCGTCCGGTGGCATCTTCGATGGAGCCCCCCACCGCCCCGGCTTCTGCCGCACGCAACAAGCTACGGGCACACGCTTCAGGCGCATCGTCGAATCCGTTTTCCAGGTCGACGGCCACTGGCAAATCCGTGGCCGCCACGATCGCCCGCACGTTAGCCAGCGTGTCATCCAGGCCCAGCGCCCCATCGGGTCGCCCCAGGGAAAAAGCGTGGCCGGCACTGGTGGTCGCCAAGGCTTCAAAGCCAAGGCTGGCGAGCATCTTGGCTGAGCCGGCATCCCAAGGATTGGGAATGACAAAAGCCCCTTCGCGTTCGTGCAAGGCCTTGAACGCCTGGGCTCGCCGGGTTTGTGCATCCATGAAAGTCGCTCCTGAGCAGTGGACGGGTTTGCCTCAGAGCAAACCCAGTTGCTCGGCGGCGGGTTCTCTATATAGCTCAGGCAGCGCCGGCAAGCCAGGCAAACGGTTCATCAAGCGGCTGTGAAAATGCATCGCGAGTTTTGCCGCCAGGAGGTTGTCGGCGGTGTGCAGGAACATATAGGGCGTGCGCCCTTCTTCGATCCACTCGGCGACCTTTTCCACCCAAGGCGTCAGGAACGGCTCGTTGGCTTCCACCACTGGATGACCGACGAAGCGCACCTGGGGGCATTGAGTGAAGGCCGCTGGTCGCGTAGGCACCCGCGGCTTCTTGTATTGAGCATGGATCACCGAAGGCTCGGTCGAGGCGCAACTGAACAAGCCCCGTGGATCGAGGCAGATGCGCTCCACGCCGCGATCAAGCAGCAGGCGATTGAGCTGGCGCTCGGCATCGCCCTTGGCGAAGAACTCATCGTGACGAACCTCGACCGCCAGCGGACGCGGGAAGGCGTCGATGAAGGCCGCCAATTCCTGCAACCGATTGGGCGTGAAGGCCTTGGACAACTGCAGCCAGAACGGCGCGACCCGTTCGCCCAGCGGGCTGAGCAATTGAACGAAGGTTTCGGTGGCGGTCAGGTGTTCCCGCAAGTCACCGCCATGGCTGATGTCACCGGGGATCTTGGCGGTGAAGCGAAAGTCCTCGGGCATGATTTCTGCCCAGCGCTGGACGGTGGACTCAGACGGGCTCGCATAGAAGGTCGTGTTGCCTTCCACGGCGTTGAATACTTGGCTATAGAGATTCAGGAAGTCGGAGCTTTTGGCATCCTGGGGATAAAGATAATCGCGCCAGGCATTTTCGCTCCAGGATGGGCAGCCGAGGTAGTAAGGCAACCGCATCAGATATAGAGGTCGAGTCCCAGCACTTCCATATCCCAATCGACGAAGCCGGCAGTGCTCAAGTAACTGGCAAGGGCCGTGGCGACGCTGCGGCTCATGGCGCGGTGATACAGCATGTCCTGCTGCCGGGCGGGAAGATTGCTCAGGCGTTGCGCCGAGGCTTTGGCAGCGCGGGCGGCCAGTTGCTCTTCGGACGGAAATTCCAGGTCGCCATCGAGGTCATCGAAGTTTTCGGGCTCAACGGCTTTACCCGTACGAGGCCGACGCTTGATGGGGTAGGACTGAGATGAAACGCCGTCTATACGCATGACAGAATGCTCGGTATCAATGATGGCAATTTAGCGGCACATTCGTAGCCGCGCAAATGCGCAAGTGATAACTAGAACACATAAAGCCAAAAAGGTTTAAAAACGGACTAAAAAAGTGACGACTGGCAAGGTCGGGTGTGACTTTCGGGTGGGAAATGACTTTTTGGTTTGGGTTTCCGGGATCAGGTATTACGGTGTGGCGAGGGGATTTATCCCCGCTCGAGTCCGCAGCACTCGCCAGATCCGCATCTGACGCAACAATGTCGGGGGCGCTACGCGTCCAGCGGGGATGAATCCCCTCGCCACAATTGTGCTCGGCTTGGGATGGGGTGATGCCGGTTAGCGCTCGGATTTGGGCGTTGCGACCTTGTCCCGCAGGTAAACCGGCTGCGCCTCATCGGCCGGGATGGCCTCGCCGCGTTCCCAGGCGAAGCGTGCGAGCGCCAGCAAGTCTTCGGCATGAGGCAACATGGAGGCGTCCTCGCCGGCAACGCGGGCACCGATCCGTTCACCATAACCCCAGCCCGTACCGGCGCCGAACCACTCGCCACTCGCCTCAACCGGCAACGCCGCCGATTCGGGCGGCAATACCGCTTCAGCACCGACCAGGCGCATCTCGCCGTCGGTTTCGCGATAGCAGCCCCAGTACACCTCGTCCATGCGTGCATCGATCGCGGCCGCCACCTGATGCGCACCGTGTTCGCGCAAGGCACGCTGGGCCAGCACCGCCAGGTTCGACACCGGCAATACCGGGCGTTCCAGGGCAAAGGCCAACCCTTGCACGACACCGATGGCAATACGCACGCCGGTGAACGCGCCAGGCCCGCGACCGAAGGCGATTGCATCCACTGCCTGCAAGGTGATGCCAGCATCGGCAAGCAGTTGCTGGATCATCGGCAGCAATTTTTGCGCATGCAAACGCGGGATCACCTCGTAATGGCTCGTGACCTTGCCGTCATGCAGCAAGGCAACGGAGCAAGCTTCGGTCGCGGTGTCCAGGGCCAGCAAGGTGCTCATCGATGTGTCCGTAAATCAGGTGGGGAAAAAGTGCGCCAGTATAAACAACTACGGCCCGCAAGCGGGCCGTAGTTGATGCAGCGGATCAGGCTTTTCAGCTCAGCGCTTCAAGCACCTTGCCGGTAATCGCATCGACCGAGCCAACGCCCGGGATGTGGCTGTACTTCGGCTTGCCGCCGGTTTTCTCGGACAGCTTCTGGTAAAAGTCCACCAGCGGCTTGGTCTGGGAATGGTAGACCGACAGGCGATGACGCACGGTTTCTTCGGTATCGTCCTTGCGCTGCACCAGCTCTTCGCCAGTCAGGTCGTCCTTGCCGGCAACTTTTGGCGGGTTGTAGACGGTGTGATAAACACGGCCCGACGCTTCATGGACGCGACGGCCGGCAATGCGCTGGACAATTTCTTCGTCATCGACGGCGATCTCGACAACATGATCGAGCTCGACACCGGCAGTCACCAAGGCTTCCGCCTGGGGAATGGTGCGCGGGAAACCGTCGAACAGGAAACCGTTGGCGCAGTCAGCTTGAGCGATACGATCCTTGACCAGGGCGATGATCAGGTCATCCGACACCAGGCCGCCGGCATCCATGATGCTCTTGGCTTGAACGCCCAATGGGGTGCCAGCCTTGACCGCGGCACGCAGCATGTCGCCGGTGGAGATTTGCGGGATACCGAATTTCTCGGTGATGAACTTTGCCTGAGTACCTTTACCGGCCCCGGGAGCTCCCAGCAGAATGACGCGCATCGATGTGCTCCTCAATTTTTTTATGTAAACGCTCGGATTCGCCTCGTGGGGCCAATCTCGGAAAACTGGATCGTGACCGCCCAAACGGCCAAAGGCTGATCAAGATACACAGCAGGCCCGACCCACACAAGCCGCCGAAAGTCGGAGGAACCCGCGTCGGACGCGACCTTCGTACGAGGTGGCGAGAGTCGCAACCGGGCAACAAACTGTCGCCTGGTCGACCTGCCCTTCCCCGCAAATGGCTACGCCCGGACGAGCCGGGCGAGCGGTTTCAGGCAGCGACCCGACGTCAGCCGGTGTTGCGCAAACCGGCGGCGATCCCGGCTACAGACACCAGCAACGCCTGTTCCACGGGGCTGCCCTGGGCAACATCCTGCTGCCGCGAACGTGCCAGCAGTTCGGCCTGCAACAGGTGCAGCGGGTCCAGGTAAGTGTTGCGCAGGCGAATGAATTCCAAGGTATCTGGGCTATGTGCCAGTAGTTGCGACTGGCCAGTCAACCCCAGGACCACCGAGCAAGCCTGCGACAATAGGTCGCGTAAATGCTCGCCCAACGGCAGCAACGCAGGTTCAACCAGACGCTCATCGTAGGACAACGCGATGTCGGCGTCGGCCTTGGCCAGCACCATCTCCAGCATATCGATGCGGGTGCGGAAGAATGGCCATTGCTCGCGCATCTGCCCCAGCAACTCACCCTCGCCGCGCTCCAGCGCCTTGCCCAGGGCGGTTTCCCAACCCAGCCAGGCAGGCAGCATCAGGCGAGTCTGGGTCCAGCCGAAGATCCATGGAATCGCCCGCAAGCTCTCGATTCCCCCGGCACGGCGCTTGGCCGGCCGACTGCCCAGGGGCAGCCGGCCCAACTCCTGCTCCGGCGTGGACTGGCGGAAATACTCGACGAATTGGGGATTTTCCCGAACCACGGCGCGGTAGGCACGGACACCGTCGGCAGCGAGTTCGTCCATCAGGTGCCGCCATTCTGGCGTAGGCGGCGGCGGTGGCAACAGGGTCGCCTCCAGCACCGCAGCGAGGTAAAGATTGAGGTTCTGTTCGGCGATGTCCGGCAGACCAAATTTGAAACGAATCATTTCGCCTTGTTCAGTGGTGCGGAACCGTCCCGCTACCGAACCCGGCGGCTGCGACAAGATCGCCGCGTGGGCCGGGCCGCCGCCACGGCCCACCGTGCCACCGCGACCATGGAACAGCAGCAGTTCGACTTGCTGCTCGCGGCAGATGTCCACCAGTCGTTCCTGGGCCCGATATTGCGCCCAGGCCGCCGCCGTGGTCCCCGCGTCCTTGGCCGAGTCGGAATACCCGATCATCACTTCCTGAGGCCCTTGCAGGCGCGAGCGATAGCCCGGCAGCGACAACAGGCGCTCCATCACCGGCCCGGCGTTGTCCAGGTCGGCAAGGGTTTCGAACAGCGGCACCACCCGCATCGGCCGCAGCACGCCAGCCTCCTTGAGCAGCAGCTGCACCGCCAGCACATCGGAAGCCGCGCCGGCCATGGAAATCACGTAGGAGCCCAGGGACGCCGCCGGTGCCGCTGCAACTTCCCGGCACGTCGCCAGGACTTCGGCGGTATCGGCCGACGGCTTGAAATGTGGCGGCAACAAGGGACGGCGGTTATTCAGCTCATCCAGCAGGAAACCGATGCGCTGCTCTTCGTTCCAGTCTTCGTAGCGGCCCAGCCCGAGGTAATCGGTGATTTCGGTCATTGCCATGGTGTGGCGCGTCGAATCCTGGCGCACATCTAGACGCACGAGGAACAGACCGAACGTCACCGCGCGGCGCAGGCAATCGAGCAGCGGCCCGTCGGCAATCACACCCATGCCGCATTCGTGCAAGGACTGGTAGCACAGCTCCAATGGATCAAGCAGTTCACGGTTGTTCTGCAACACCTCGGCAGAAGCCGGCGTGCTGGCTTTCAGGGAGGCCTGGGCCCAATTGCGGGTGGCCCGCAGGCGCTCACGCAATTGCTTGAGCACCGCGCGATAGGGTTCGGCGCTGTCGCCGGCCTGGGCGCGCAAGGCCGCGCTGGCGTTCTGCATGGACAGGTCGGCGGCCAGGTGATCGACGTCGCGAAGGTAGAGGTCCGCCGCCATCCAACGGGCCAGCAACAGCACCTCACGGGTGACTGCGGCAGTGACGTTCGGATTGCCGTCGCGATCGCCGCCCATCCACGAGGCAAAGCGGATCGGCGCGGCCTCCAGCGGCAGGCGCAGCCCGGTGGCGGCATGCAGGGCCTGGTCGGCCTTGCGCAGGTAATTGGGGATGGCGTGCCACAGCGAATGCTCGATCACCGCAAAGCCCCACTTGGCCTCGTCCACGGGCGTTGGCCGGGTGCGGCGAATTTCTTCGGTGTGCCAGGCTTCGGCGATCAATCTCTGCAAGCGCTGGTGGATCTGAGAACGCTCGGCACTGGTGAGGTCGCGGTGATCCTGGGCCGCCAACTGCGCGGCGATGGCATCGTATTTCTGGATCAGTGTGCGCCGGGCCACTTCCGTGGGGTGGGCCGTGAGGACCAATTCGATATCCAGCCGCCCCAATTGGCGGGCCAGCGATTCGGCGCTGTGGCCTTCGGCGCGCAAGCGCGCCAGCAGCTCGGGCAGCACCCTTGCTTCGAAGGGCGCGGGCTTGGATTCTTCGCGCCGATGAATCAACTGGTATTGCTCGGCGATGTTGGCCAGGTTCAAGAACTGGTTGAACGCCCGCGCCACCGGCAGCAGTTCCTCCTCGCTCAACTGATTGAGGCTGGCGCTCAGTTCGGCGTCCATGGAACCACGTCGGTCCGCCTTGGCGCCCTTGCGGATCTGTTCGATCTTGTCGAGAAAGGTGTCCCCGTACTGGTCGCGAATGGTGTTGCCCAGCAGTTCGCCGAGCAGGTGGACGTCCTCGCGCAAGCGGGCATCGATATCGGTCATCAGCAGTTCTCCAGCAAAAAGGTCCGGACAGCTTTGTAGAAGAGAGTGCCGATGCCAGTCGTTAATGACAAGCGACGAAGGGACTTTAAACCTTGTCGGACAAAGCTAGTCTCATGGATAAGCCACACGACGGCTTGTCACTATCGCGCCTGCCAAAAGCAGGACTATTGAGGTCATCATGAAAATCCGTGAGCTTGCCCAGCATTGGGAAGAAAACGCCAAGGGACGCCTGACCCAGACCGGCTACACGATTCATCTCGACGTCGAGGCCGCGGCGCGCCTGGCGGCCATTTGCGACATGTACCCCAAGCGCCAGCCCGAAGAACTGCTCGGGGAGCTGATCGGCGCGGCGTTGGAAGAACTGGAAGCCAGCTTCCCGTACGTCAAGGGATCGCAAGTCGTGTCGACCGATGAAGAAGGTGATCCGCTGTACGAAGACGTGGGTCCGACCCCGCGATTCCTCGCATTGTCGCGCCGGCACTTGCGCGAACTTTCCTCCCACGGCGACAAATCCAAACACTGATCGCCGTCCTTTCCCGGGTGCAAACTTCCAGCGCGTAGCCTGTTCCAGCCGCGCTGGAATACCGCTGCGCGCCTTGAAAGTTCAGCTTTTCTGCACCTGACCAAGCAGTCAGTATTTCTTTTGGCTAATGGCCACCCTCGCCTGAACTTTTGAAAAAAGCCTCGGGTCACACCGAGTAACCATACTGGAACGGCCGTTTAAATAAACGCGCCCTGGCGCCAGCGCCAAAACAGACGTCACGGCTTCGGTCCCAGCATGGAATGGTGTTTTTTTTCAGGAGTTTTCCAATGGAGTTGAAGCCTATGAATACCTGCACTGCCAAACCCTCATCCACCGGCCTGCGCGGCCTGAAGTTGGCTGCCCTGGCGATCGGTAGCAGCTTCATCCTGGCCGGTTGTGCCGGCAATCCACCTTCGGAGCAATACGCGGTCACGCAATCGGCGGTCAACAGCGCGGTCAGCGCCGGCGGCACCGAGTTTGCCGCGGTGGAAATGAAATCGGCCCAGGACAAACTCAAGCAAGCCGAAATCGCCATGCACGACGAGAATTATGAAGAGGCCAAGCGTCTGGCCGAACAGGCTGAATGGGATGCCCGCGTCGCCGAGCGCAAGGCCCAGGCCGCCAAGGCCGAACAGGCCCTCAAGGACTCCCAGAAAGGGGTTCAGGAACTGCGTCAGGAAGGCATGAACAAGGTCCAGTGACCCGGTTCCAGCCACGACGTACTTCTCATCGATAAAAGGACGACAGACTATGACGCACAAACATTTCATGATGCCCGCCCTGCTTGCCGCCTGCGTAGCCCTGGCCGCTTGCTCCCATGATCCGAACGCCAACCTGGAACAGGCCCGCACCAACTACAACGGTTTGCAGGCCGATCCAGCCGCCACCAAGGTCGCGGCCCTGGAAACCAAGGACGCCGCCGATTTCCTGGCCAAGGCCGACAAGGCCTACCTGGATAACGAGGACGAAGCCAAGGTTGACCAACTGGCTTACCTGACCAACCAGCGCGTAGAAGTGGCCAAGCAGACCATTGCCCTGCGCAACGCCGAAGCCGAGCTGAAAAACGCCGGTGACGAACGCGCCCGTGCCCTGCTAGAAGCGCGCAACGCTCAGATCAAGCAGTTGCAGGACAGCCTCAACGCCAAGCAGACCGAGCGCGGTACGCTGGTGACTTTCGGCGACGTGCTGTTTGCCACCAACAAGTCCGACCTGCGTGCCAGTGGCATGACCAACGTGAGCAAGCTTGCGCAGTTCCTCCAGGAAAACCCTGACCGCAAGGTGATCATCGAAGGCTATACCGACAGCACCGGTTCGGATTCCTACAATCAGTCGCTGTCCGAGCGCCGCGCCAGCTCCGTGCGCACCGCCCTGGTGAAAATGGGCGTCGATCCGGCCCGCATCGTGACCCAGGGTTACGGCAAGGAATTCCCGGTCGCCGACAACACCAGCGTCTCGGGCCGCGCCATGAACCGTCGCGTGGAAGTCACCATCTCCAACGACAACCAGCCCGTCGCCCCGCGCTCGACCATGAGCGCCAATTGATCGGCTGAGTGCAATGCAAAAGCCCCGCCTGGCTTCAATCAGGCGGGGCTTTTTCGTGGCCGAATATATCTGGCTATACACATTCCTTGTGGGGGCGAGGCTGCTCGCGCCCACGATGGAATGGATTGATTATGGCTGAAGCTGCTGCGGTGTCTCCTGCCCCATGCACCGCACTGCACGCTTCTTCTCGTTGATCAGCACGCCGGTCAGGCCTTTCTGCTCGGTGTCGAACAGCACCAGCACGCCATCGATGCATTGCGCGACCTGCGGCGCCGGTTCCAGGGCGACTTTGTAGTCCTCGCCCGGCACGGTCTTGAGCATGGTGAATTCGTTGAGCAGCAACGCATCCTCGGGCTTGGCGAAATGCAGGTAGCCGTAGTACCAGAGCACCGCGACAGTGCCGAGGATACTGCAGATACCAGTGATGATCAGGGGGATGGCGTTACGTTCTTCGCTCATTGCGGGTTCTCTGAAGATTCAGCGGATGATTGTGGATAATTCGGCACCTCGCCCAGGCGGCGAAGGCCGTCGAAGTGCAGGGGGTCGTCGAGGTAGCGCAGCATCACGGTTCGCCAGGTCGGGTCGGCGAAGGTCTGCACGTGCCCGCCGCGGGTCAGTTGCAACACGCGGGGCGGCGGCGCAGCTTGATACAAGCGGATGCCATTGGAAAGGGGCACGATCGGGTCGTCGAGGCTGTGGTAGATCAGTTTCGGCACGCCAGTCAATTGTGCGATCGAGCCGATGGCGCTGTCGCCGTCCGGCACCAGCCACGACAGCGGTACCTGGAACGCCCAGGTCAGCCATGACGTGCCCAAGGCAAAACGCCCTACATCGCGATAACTGGCGGGCACGCCGTCGAGCACCAGTGCCTTGAGCTGCCGTTGGCGCTGCGGGTGATCGACCAGGTAATGCACCGCCAGCGCGCCACCCAGGCTCTGACCGAGCAGCACCAACGGCTTGCCCCGGACTTCGGGCGCCTGGTCGAGCCAGTTGAACGCGGCGTCGATGTCCTGGTAAATCGCCGGCAGGCTCGGCTCGCCTTCGGAAACGCCATAGCCGCGATAATCGACCATCAAGACTTGATAGCCCTGCTCCGGCAACCACCAGCTCCCGCCGAGGTGCCAGGCCAGGTTGCCGCCGTTGCCGTGCAGATGCAGCACCGTGCCTTTGACCTCCACGCCCGGCTTCACCGGCAGCCACCAGCCCCGCAGTTTCAAGCCGTCAGCGGTGGTCAGGGTGACGTCGCGGTATTCGAGCCTGGCACGCTCCGGCGTAAAGGGCAGGCCGCGTTCGGGGTAGAACAGCACGGAGCTGCAGCCGGTCAGGGCCAGCAGCAGGCAGATGATGCCGAGGGTTCGCATCCGATGAAGCCTCGTAGAAAACCAGAGGTTATACACACCCCATTGTGGAGCCAGCTTGCTCGCTCCACAGGGGATGGGTGGCGTCGTCAAAGAATATTCGAATAATCCGCTTCGATCCGATCCAGGCTCAGGTGGTTCAGGAAGTTGGAGAAACACATCCAGGCCGACAACGCGTTCATGTCGCGAAATTGCTCGGGCAGGTATTTGGGTGGCACGACCAGGCCTTCATCCACCAACTGGCGCAATGTGCGCATGTCCTCCAGGGTGGTCTTGCCGCAGAACAACAGCGGCACCTGTTCCAGCTTGCCCTTGCGCACGGCCAGCTGAATGTAGTTGTAAACCATGATGAAGCCCTTGAGATAGGACAAGTCTTTGGTGAATGGCAGCCCGGTGGGCACCGAGCCACGGAAAACCCGGCTGGCGTTGCCGTAGCTTTCGGCCATTTCAAAGCCCTGCTCACGGAAGAAATCGTAGACCTGGAGGAAATCGGCGCCCTCTTCCACCATATGAATCGCCCGGGTTCGGTTGGTGAGCTTGCGCAGGCGACTCGGGTAGGAGGCAAAGGTGATGATTTCCATGAGGATCGCCAGGCCTTCCTGGGTCACCGTCGAGGAGGGCGGGCCCTTGGACAGGAAAGTGCAGATCGGCTGGTTCAGGCCGTTGAGCGTGGTGCCGACGTGCACCAGCCCTTCGTGGACCTCCAGCGCCCGCACGTCGCGCTCGTTGAACATCGCGTCGGTACGGATCTTGATGTAGTCGGCGCCCGCCGCCGCGTCGGCCACGATGCCGTCGGACTCGAACACCCGGATGGTTTCCTCGGCCTCGCCGAACACCCGGTTGAGGCGGTGTTGCAGCAGGCTGACAGCTTCCTTGGCGCTGAGGACCTTGGGCTCGTCCTTGAGGTCCCCGCGGCCATCGATATTGTTCAGGTAATCGGACAGCATCAGGCCCAGGTCGGCCAGGGTCGGGTCGCCGGCGTGGAAGGCGTCGGATGCGGCGCCATACAGCTCTTGGGAGATCAGCCCGAAATCCTCGGTGCCACGCGCTTCGAGCATGCGCACCACCATGCGGTATTCCTTGCACATGCGGCGCATGATCTGGCCAACCGGGTTGAATTGCCCCAGTTGGCGGGTGATGTCGCGCTCGATGTTCTGGAATTCAAGCTTTACCTTGCTGGAGTCGAACGACAGCGGTCGGTTGAGGTAATAATCGCGGTCGACCGCCGGCATTTCCTTGCCCTTGGCCTTGAGAAAACCCTTACGGATGTTCTCATCCCACTTCACCGCGTCGAGAATGCGAATCGGCGTCTGCGCCAGCACAATGCGATCGGACAAGGTGCGTATCGTCTGCTGGTAATCGTCCACCCGGAACTCCTGTGAAAAAACGTCCGCTTGATGCAGTTTATTGGGATTTGGCCAATCGCTGGTAGCGCACGGCCTCCGAGAACACATCGGAATTGGCCGGGTCGTCGAGGTAGCTGAAAACCTTGCGCATGTCGCTGTCCACCAACACGCCGTCGCCCTCTTCGCTCGGGTTCGGCTGGCCACTGAGCAGCTTCTGGCCGATGGCCTGGTTGATCTGTTCCATGTCCAGGTTGTAGACCACCAGTTCCTGCTTGTCGGTCAGTTCGAAACCGGCGATGACGAAATGTCCGCCGAACCGGGCCGGCACCTTCGCCGACAGGTACCAACGGCTGCCGTGCCGGGACACCGTCACAGGGATGGCTTCGCGTTCCTGGGGCTTGGCCCTGAAGTAGCTGACGGCCTGGTAGCGGTGCTTGCCGACTTCCGACAGCTCCAGGTTCAACGGTTCACCCCAGGCATTGGTGCTGGTCCATTGGCCAAGCAGGCCCTTGGGCGCGGCTTCACTTTCAGGCAATGGCGCCTTGAAGGACACCAGGCAACCACTGAGCAGCAGCAACGACACGGCCAGTACAATGGCGGGCCAGGCTTTCATTTGAAACTCCCTATGGCAGGCGCCTTGTCCTTTGGCGAGGGGATCTATCCCCCCGCCAAAGGGACTGTTCTAACCCGAAAAGGGTTACACCGACGCCAGTACCAAGTGCATATAACGGGTCAGGATGCCGAGCATGTCCTCTTCGGCTACCGGCTCGGCGCCATTGAGCAAGCCCTGATATTCCATCCGTCCGATAATCGCCGTCAACACTTTGGCATCCTGTTGCGGCTCGCGCGAGCCCAGGACCTGGAAAAACTGACACGTGCCGTGCAACAGGATTTGCTGGTGGGAGCGTACCAACTCCGCCAGGCGCGGGTTGAGCAGCGCTTCCTGGCGGAAAGCCTGTTCGGCCATCAAGTAGTCGCGACGACTGTGCAATTGATGCTGAACGTAGTCGGCTGTCATCCGCGCAATGTCGTCGGCCAGTTGCGAGCGTGACTCGGCGCTGCCGTCCCCATAGGCGACCATCTCGCGTAGCAGCCCTTCGTTGTTGGTCCACAGCTTGGCCATGAACGCCGCGCTGCGCTCCACGTACTGGGCGAAAGTATCGGTGAGCAGGTCATCGATATCCTTGAAGTAGTAAGTGGTGGCAGACAGCGGCACGCCCGCTTCGGCGGCTACCGCGCGGTGTCGCACGGCCCGCACGCCATCGCGCACGACAATGCGCATGGCCGCGTCGAGAATGTCCTGGCGGCGCTGTTCACTGCCCTGTCGGCTGGCCTTGCGGCCTTGGTACTGAACACTTTCAGCGACAGCAGTGGCGACGCCTGCTGCACCTTCTGGAGCCATTGCACGATTCACGACAGGTCTTTCCTCGCTATTTCAGAAGTAACCAATTGATACGTTTGTACCAGACAGGCAATAAAAAGCCGCCCATCGAGGCGGCTTTTTAATTGAAGCATTTACGCTTGGGGCCGCATGTGCGGGAAAAGGATGACATCGCGGATCGACGGTGAGTTGGTCAACAACATCACCAGGCGATCGATGCCGATGCCTTCGCCGGCTGTGGGCGGCATGCCGTACTCGAGGGCGCGCACGAAATCGGCGTCGTAGTGCATGGCTTCATCGTCGCCTGCGTCCTTGTCGGCCACTTGGGCCATGAAGCGCTCGGCCTGGTCTTCCGCGTCATTGAGCTCGGAATAGGCGTTGGCGATTTCACGACCACCGATGAACAGCTCGAAGCGATCGGTCACGCTTGGGTTTTCGTCGTTGCGACGGGCCAGCGGCGACACTTCGAACGGGTACTGGGTGATGAAGTGCGGCTGCTCCAGCTTGTGCTCGACCAGTTCCTCGAAAATCATCACTTGCAACTTGCCCAGGCCCTCGAAGCCCAGCACCTTGGCGCCGGCCTTCTTGGCGATGGCGCGGGCCTTGTCGATGTCGTTCAGGTCATCGGCAGTCAGTTCAGGGTTGTACTTGAGGATCGAGTCGAACACCGACAGGCGCACGAACGGCTCGCCGAAGTGGAACACCTTGTCGCCGTAGGGCACGTCGGTCGTCCCGAGAACAAGCTGCGCCAGCTCGCGGAAGAGCTCTTCGGTCAGGTCCATGTTGTCTTCGTAGTCGGCATAGGCCTGGTAGAACTCGAGCATGGTGAACTCGGGGTTGTGCCGGGTCGAAACGCCTTCGTTACGGAAGTTGCGGTTGATCTCGAAGACTTTTTCGAAGCCACCCACGACCAAGCGCTTGAGGTACAGCTCCGGCGCGATGCGCAGGAACATTTCCATGTCCAGGGCGTTGTGGTGGGTTTCGAACGGCTTGGCCGCCGCACCGCCAGGGATGGTCTGCAGCATCGGCGTCTCGACTTCCAGGAAGTCACGCTTCATCAGGAAGCTGCGGATGTGGGCAATGACCTGCGAGCGCACGCGGAAGGTCTGGCGCACGTCTTCGTTGACGATCAGGTCGACGTAGCGCTGGCGGTAGCGCTGCTCGGTGTCGGTCAGGCCGTGGTGCTTGTCCGGCAGCGGGCGCAGGGACTTGGTCAGCAGGCGCACGTTGGTCATTTCGACGTACAGGTCGCCCTTGCCGGAGCGGGCCAGGGTGCCTTCGGCGGCGATGATGTCGCCCAGGTCCCAGGTCTTGACGGCGGCCAGGGTTTCTTCCGGCAGGGTCTTGCGGTTGACGTAGACCTGGATGCGACCGGTCATGTCCTGGATCACCATGAACGAACCACGATCGAGCATGATGCGACCGGCAACCTTGACCGGAATCGCCGCCTCGGCCAGCTCTTCCTTGGTCTTGTCCGCGTACTTCTTCTGCAAGGCGTCGCAGTACGAATCGCGACGGAAGTCGTTGGGGAAGGCCTGGCCCTTGGCGCGCTCGGCAGCAAGCTTTTCCTTGCGCAGGGCGATCAGGGAGTTTTCTTCCTGTTGCAGGGCTTGCGGGTCGAGTTCTAGGTCGCTCATGTCTTTAAGGTTTCCATCACAGGTTCGTTGCCCCCGGCCCCGGGCCGGAGTTTGCGGGCAGGCCTCGCTCCCATGGAAGCGTGCCTGCCCGCCGCGTGGGTGTCGCGTTACAGCCCTTGCTTGAGGCTGGCGATCAGGTATTCATCGATGTCGCCATCGAGCACTTTGTCGCAGTCGCTGCGTTCGATGCTGGTCCGCAGGTCCTTGATCCGCGAGGCATCGAGCACGTACGAACGGATCTGGTGCCCCCAGCCGATGTCGGACTTGGTGTCTTCCAGGGCCTGGGAGGCGGCGTTGCGCTTCTGCACTTCCTGCTCGTACAAGCGGGCCCGCAGCATCTTCATCGCGGTGTCTTTGTTGGCGTGCTGGGAGCGTTCGTTCTGGCAACTGACCACGGTGTTGGTCGGTACGTGGGTGATCCGCACGGCCGAGTCGGTGGTGTTGACGTGCTGGCCACCGGCACCGGAGGAGCGGTAGGTGTCGATGCGCAGGTCGGCCGGGTTGATCTCGATTTCGATGTTGTCATCGATTTCCGGCGAGACGAATACCGCCGAGAATGAGGTGTGGCGACGGTTGCCGGAGTCGAACGGGCTCTTGCGCACCAGGCGGTGCACGCCGATCTCGGTCCGCAGCCAGCCAAAGGCGTATTCGCCCTTGATGTGCACGGTGGCGCCCTTGATCCCGGCGACTTCACCGGCCGACAGCTCCATGATGGTGGCGTCGAAACCGCGCTTGTCGGCCCAGCGCAGGTACATGCGCAGCAGGATGTTGGCCCAGTCCTGGGCTTCGGTGCCACCGGAGCCGGCCTGGATGTCCAGGTAGGCGTTGTTCATGTCCATCTCGCCGCTGAACATGCGGCGGAATTCCAGCTTGGCGAGGTTCTCGTCCAGGCGGGTCAGCTCGGCGACGACATCGCCGACCGCGCCTTCGTCGTTTTCTTCAACGGCCATGTCCAGCAGGTCGCGGCAATCGGCCAGGCCGCTGGACAATTCATCCAGGGTCTCGACGATCTGCGCCAGCGCAGAACGCTCGCGGCCCAGTTCCTGGGCGTACGAAGGGTTGTTCCAGACATTCGGATCTTCAAGCTCGCGATTGACTTCGGTCAGGCGCTCATGCTTTTGATCGTAGTCAAAGATACCCCCGAATAGTTTCGGAGCGCTCGGACAGGTCCTTGATGGTGTTCAGGATCGGGTTGATTTCCATGGCGGGCAGCACTCGTTGGCGAACTTTTGAAAGCCGGCGAGTATAACGTAATCAAGCGCCAGCGGCAGCCCGCCTGGCGGCTTTAGAGGCAATGAAACCCAGTGGCATGATTAAACACTGCCCCGGTGGCGAGGGAGCAAGCTCCCTCGCCACAAAAGCACTCTCGCCAGGCAACGGGTTTATTCAACCCCAACCCGATTACGGCCATTGTGTTTGGCCAGGTACAGCCCTTTGTCCGCCGCCGAGATCAGTTGCCGGCTGTCGCCGCCCTGCTGGGGCGTGAAGGTCGCGATGCCGATGCTGATGGTCAGGTTCTCGCCGCCGTCGGGCGTGGCATGGGGAATTTTCAGGGCAACGACGCTCTGGCGCAGTTTCTCCGCCATCAGCCGGGCGCCGCCAGGCGAGGTGCCGGGCAATACCAGGGCGAACTCCTCGCCGCCATAGCGGGCCGGCAGGTCGGAGGGGCGACTGCACGCCTCGCGGATGGCCGTGGCGACTTTGCGCAGGGCTTCGTCGCCCTCCAGGTGGCCGAAATTGTCGTTGTAGGATTTGAAGTAATCCACGTCGATCATCAGCAACGACAATTGGGATTGATCCCGCAGCGCCCTTCTCCACTCCAACTCCAGGTATTCATCGAAGTGCCGCCGGTTGGACAACCCGGTCAGACCATCGGAATTCATCAATCGTTGTAGCACCAGGTTGGTGTCGAGCAGCTGCTGCTGGCTCACCCGCAGGGCACGATAAGCCGCGTCGCGCTGTAACAGCATCATGTAGGAACGTGAGTGATAGCGAATGCGCGCCACCAGCTCGATGTTGTCCGGCAACTTGACCAGATAGTCGTTGGCCCCTGCACCAAACGCCGCGCTCTTGATCAGCGGGTCTTCCTTGGTGGACAAGACGATGATCGGGATGTCTCGGGTGGCCGGGTGATTGCGGTATTCGCGTACCAGGCTCAGGCCGTCGAGGCCTGGCATCACCAGGTCCTGGAGGATCACCGTCGGCTTGATGCGCACCGCATGGGCGATCGCCTGGTGGGGGTCGGAGCAGAAGTGGAAATCGATGTTCTGTTCGTTCGACAGCCCGCGTCGTACCGCCTCGCCGATCATCGCCTGGTCGTCGACGAGCAGGACCATGGCGGCATTCTCATCGCGCTTGAAATCGTCGAGTTGTAAATCATTCATGGGGGCTCACCTGAATACTGCCTGGGGTGCGGGGGTTCGTCATTGGGTGAAAATCTCCACCAAGCGTGGCGCTATTCTATCCAGCGCAAGGACCTGCGTTGCCGCATCGATGGCGACCGCTGCCTTGGGCATGCCATACACCGCGCTGCTCTGCTGGTCCTGGGCGATCGTCACGCAGCCCTGCTGGCGCATGAGTTTAAGCCCTTGCGCACCGTCGCGCCCCATGCCGGTGAGCAAGACGCCCACCGCATCACCGCTCCAGAAACGGGCGACACTCTCGAAAAACACATCGATGGAGGGCCGATAGATCTCGTTGACCGGCTCGGCGGTGTAGGCCAGCGTGCCGTTTTTCAACAGGCGCAGATGGTGGTTGGTCCCGGCCAGCAGCACCGTCCCGCCTTGCGGCGCCTCACCCTCGCGGGCCAGGCGGACGTTGAGCCCCGACACGCCGCTGAGCCACTCGGCCATGCCGGCGGCAAACACCTCGTCGACATGCTGGACCAGCACGATGGCCGGGGCAAAATCCCGCGGCAATCCCTTGAGCAGTGCCTCCAATGCGGCCGGGCCACCCGCCGACGACCCGATCGCCACCAGGCTCTTGCTTGACGCCGATGCCCGATGCGCAGCCGGCGCGGCGTGGTCGCGGCCACCACGATCACCGATCAGCCAGCCGATGTTGGCGATCTTGCGCAGCAGCGGTGCCGCGGCGTCTTCGGGCTTGCCGACGCCCAGGGCCGGCGTGTCGACCACGTCCAGGGCGCCATGGCCCATGGCTTCGAACACCTGGTGGACGTTCTGCCGGCTGTCACCGGTGACAATCACGATGGCACACGGTGTGTCGGCCATGATCCGCCGGGTCGCCTCCACGCCATCCATGATCGGCATGAACAGGTCCATCAGGATCAGGTCCGGCGTGTATTCGTGACAACGTTGCACCGCCTCGGCACCGTTGGCGGCGACCCACACCAACTGATGCGCCGGCTCCAGCGCCAGTGCGCGGCGCAGGGCTTCGACCGCCAGGGGCATGTCATTGACGATGGCGATCTTCAAGCGCGTGCTCCTCCGATCAATTCGACCACGGCGTCGAGCAAGGCGTCGTCATGGAAACTTGCCTTGGCGAGATAGTAGTCCGCGCCGGCATCCAGGCCACGGCGGCGATCTTCTTCGCGATCCTTGTAGGAAACCACCATCACCGGCAGCGATTGCAGGCGGCTGTCGCGCCGCAGCAACGACACCAGCTCGATACCGTCCATGCGCGGCATGTCGATGTCCGTGATGAGCAAGTCGAATTCCTCCGAGCGCAACGCATTCCAGCCGTCCATGCCGTCCACGGCCACCGCCACGTCATAACCGCGATTGAGCAACAGCTTGCGCTCCAGTTCACGCACGGTCAGGGAGTCGTCGACGACGAGGATCCGCTTGCGCGGCGCCTGGGCCTCGTTCTGCCGGGCGATCCGCTCCAGTCGCCCGGTGTCGAGCAACTTTTCCACCGAGCGCAGCAGATCCTCGACGTCGACGATCAACACCACCGAGCCATCGTCGAGCAAGGCACCGGCGGAAATATCCTGGACCTTGCCCAAGCGCTCATCCAGGAGCAGGACCACCAGCGTGCGCTCACCGATGAACCGCTCCACCGCCACGCCATAGATCACCTCCCGCTCGCGGATCACCACGACCTTAAGGGCCTGGCCACTGTTGGGCGTGACCGGACGGTTGAGCAATTGCGTCGCTGCAACCAGGCCCACGTGCCGGCCTTCGTACCAGAAATGCTGGCGGCCCTCGACCTGGACGATGTCATCGGGCGCCAGGTCGCACATGCGTTCGATGTGGGCCAGCGGGAAGGCGTAGGCTTCGCCGCCGACTTCCACCACCAGGCTGCGCACCACCGAAAGCGTCAGCGGCACCTCGAGATGAAAACGACTGCCCTCGCCCGCCGTCTGCTCCAGCACCACCGCACCGCGTAACTGGCGGACCATATGCTGGACCGCATCCAGGCCGACACCGCGGCCGGACACCTCGGTGACCTTGTCCCGCAGGCTGAAGCCCGGCAGGAACAAAAACGCCAGCAGTTCTTCTTCGCTCAGGCTGGCGGCGGTCTGCTCGGGAGAAAGCCCTCGCTCCACAATGGTTCGGCGCACCCGCTCCAGGTCCACGCCGCCGCCATCGTCCGACAGTTCCAGCACCAACAGGCCGGCCTGGTGTGAGGCGCGCAGGCGAATCAGCCCTTCGGCGGGCTTGCCGGCCGACAGCCGCTGCTCCGGCATTTCGATACCGTGGTCCACGGCATTGCGCAGCAGATGAGTCAGGGGCGCTTCGAGCTTCTCCAGGACATCACGATCGACCTGGGTTTTTTCCCCTTCGATTTCCAGGCGCACCTGTTTGCCGAGGTTGCGGCCCAAGTCACGGACCATCCGCACCTGGCCCGAGAGCACATCGGCAAACGGTCGCATGCGACAGGCCAACGCCGTGTCGTACAGCACCTGGGCGCGCTGGCTGCCCTGCCAGGCGAATTCGTCCAGCTCAGCGATCTTTTGCACCAGCACTTGCTGGGTTTCGGCCAGCAGGCGTCGGGCATCGTTGAGCGCTTCCTGGGCCTGGAGGCTCAAGGCGTGATCCTTGAGATGCACGTTCAAATCTTCAAGGGCGCGCAGGCCACCGCTTTGCTGGCGCTTGAGGCGTTGCATCGTCGCCAGCCAAGGCTTGAGGCGCTGGGTTTCCACCAGGGACTTGCTCGACAAGTCCAACAGGCTGTTGAGGCGGCCCGCCGTGACCCGCAAGACCCGCTCGCCATCTTCGGTGACACGTTTTTTTCGAGCGACCGGCTCGCCGGGCTCCATGGACGCAAAATCAGGCATTTCGACGCGCACGGGCTCGACGGGTATTTCGATCCGCGGCGGCGCGGCCGTTGGTGCCGACGGGTCCAGCAGGCGCCCCAACAGGGCGACATAGGCCTCGATATCCTCGGCTCCGACGTTGTTGCCAGGCGTCGCGATGCGGGTCAACAGGTCAGTGCCCTGGAGCAAGGCGTCGATATGTTCGGCGCGCAACACCATCCGCCTTTCCTGGGCACTGACCAGGCAATCCTCCATCACGTGGGCCACGCTGACCCCGGCATCG
Organism: Pseudomonas frederiksbergensis; assembly: GCF_000802155.2. Taxonomy (GTDB): domain Bacteria; phylum Pseudomonadota; class Gammaproteobacteria; order Pseudomonadales; family Pseudomonadaceae; genus Aquipseudomonas; species Aquipseudomonas frederiksbergensis_A. The sequence continues at coordinate 182,694 of NZ_JQGJ02000008.1, read as the reverse complement.
ACCCCGACAATTCGCGCCGCGCCCTTGAGCGAATGGGCCGCGCGCATGCACGACTCCAGGTGATCGGCCTGAGTCGGGTCACGCTCCAGAGCCAGCAGGCCGGTGCTCAACACCTGGACCTGGGCTTCGGCTTCCAGGCTGAACAGTTCCAGCAGCGAGGCGTCGCGCATCTGATCGGGGGTCATGACAGGCTCCGGGACACGGCGGCCAACAGTTGCTCTTCATCCAGCCAACGCAGGCTGCGACCTTTGTAGGGCAGCACGCCACGGGTGTATTTGCCCTTCGATTGCGAAGCGCCGGCCAGGATGCGTTCGTCGATGGCATGAATGCCGTCCACCTCATCCACCGGCATCAGCACCGGCCCGCCCTGCGCGGCGACGATCAGCATGCGTGGCATGATCCGTCCACCGGAGGACGTCGCCGAACCCGGCTCCAACCCCAGCAGCTCCACCAACGACAAGCAGGCCACCAGGGCGCCGCGCACGTTCGCCACGCCCAACAGGGCGCGCGAGCGCTGGTGGGGCAACGAATGGATAGCCTGCACTGGCGCCACTTCCACCAGGCTGCGGGTGCTCAGGCCGAGCCACTCTTCGCCGAGGCGAAACATCAATAACGAGCGAGTGACGACATCGCTGTCCACCGGAGCGTGGGCCCGGTCATGATCGTCCTGGCGCAGGGCGTAACGGTCGAGCAAGCGTGTGGCGGCGGCCGAGTACACCGAGCAGTTTCGGCAATGGATATGCTCGGCCAGCAGCGGGCAGGACTTGTCGCCATGGACGCCGATGCGGTTCCAGCAGTCATCGATGGCCAGGGCATCGTCATGGGTCACGTTATAGGAAGCCGAACCGCTCATCGTTTGTGCTCACTGTTTGCCGTGCGCCCACTGCGGGCCGCGCGGTCCTGCAATCGACGGGCGCCGGCCGCGTCTCCCTGGGAAGCCAGCAGCGCCGCCAGGTGCACCAGGGCCTCGGCGTGTTGCGGCTCAAGATACAGCGCCTTGCGATAGAAACCCTGGGCTTGGAGCGCATTGCCCGCCATGTCGCTGAGCAGCCCCAGCCAATAGAACACTTGGGCGTTGGGTGCGTGGCTGCGCAAGTATTCTTCGCAGGCCGCACGGGCCTCGACGCTTTTCCCGCCGTTGGCGAGGGCGGCAATACTGGCCAGCAGCGTCGCGGCGTCGTTGTTTTTCGCCTCGGCAATCGGCCTTACGGCGCTGGCGAAGGGTCGAGGCCGCATGACGGGCGGAACAACCCGTGGCGGCGGCTGGCGAATCGGCAATGGCGTCGGCATCAATGCCGGCAGCGGCTGCGGCTCGGGGGCGCCCTGGCGGCTGAACGCGAATGACTGGGCGATGCCGATCGAGCGCATGCCTAGCCGTCCCAGCAGACTGCCTTCGGCGGGGCCGATGAACAGAACGCCGTCCTGATGGGTCAGGCGCTTGAGGACTTCGAACACTTGTTGTTGGGTCGGCTGGTCGAAATAGATCAGCAGGTTGCGGCAAAAGACGAAATCATAAGGCGCCTCGTTTACCAGCAGGGCCGGATCAAGCAGGTTGCCCACTTGCAGGCGCACCTGTTCGCGCACGCGCTCGTCGAGGCGATAGCCCTCGTCTTCGGCGTTGAAGTACCGTTCACGAAAGCCGAGGTCGGCGCCCCGGAAGGAGTTCCTGCCGTAACGCGCTTGCCTGGCTTTATCGACGGACAGGGGGCTGACGTCCATGGCATCGACCTTGAACTGATGGGCCCCGAGGCCCGCGTCAAACAGCGCCATGGCGATCGAATACGGTTCTTCGCCCGTGGAGCACGGCAGACTGAGGATGCGCAGGGCGCGCAGGTGCTTGATGTCGGCGAGGCGCCGGGTGGCCAGTCGGGCCAGCGTCGCGAAGGATTCAGGGTAACGAAAAAACCAGGTTTCCGGGACGATCACGGCCTCGATCAGCGCCTGCTGCTCCTGCGCAGAATGCTGCAGGGACTGCCAATACTCATCGGTGGTTCGCCCGGGGACGGCGAGCACGCGTTGGCGCACAGCCCGCTCGATGATGGCGGTGCCGACGGAGGTCACGTCCAGGCCGATGCGCTCCTTGAGGAAATCGAAAAAACGCTGGTCGTTATTCATGGCCGTTCCTCGAAGCCATCGAGGCTCAGCGGCGGCGAGGGAAACAGCATTGCGCGAACCGACTCGTCGAGCAAATCATTGACCCGCACCCATTGCAGCATGCCTGGGGCATCTTCGCGTACCGGACCGAGGTAAGGCGCCTGGCAGTTGTCCAGGCCATAGGGTTTGAAATCCGCCGGATCGCAGCGCAAGGTGTCGGTGGCCTGTTCCAATATCAAGCCCAGCACCTGTCCGGTTTCCTGCCCCTGCGGCCGATAATGCACGAGCACGAGCCGGGTACTGGTGCGCGCCTCGGCGTCCTGGCCGAAGGTCAGGGCGCACAGATCGATCACCGGCACCACGACCCCGCGCCAGGCAAATATGCCGGCCACCCAGGACGGCATCCGGGCAATCGGCTTGAGCGGCAGGCGCGGCAGCACTTCCACCACATCGATGGCTTGCAGGGCGTAGCGCTCGTTACCGATGCAGAACACCAGGAACAACGTTTGCCGGGCCGCCGGCGCGGCGCCACGGCGGGCTTCTGGCTCGCCCATCAGACTTTGAAACGCGAAACGCCGCTGCGCAGTCCCACGGCCACCTGACTGAGTTCGTCGATGGCGGAACTGGCCTGGCGCAGGGATTCCACGGTCTGGCTGCTGGCATCGCCCAGTTGCACCAAGGCGTGGTTGATCTGCTCGGCCCCGGTGGCCTGGGCCTGCATGCCCTCGTTGACCATCAGCACCCGCGGCGCCAGCGCCTGGACCTGATGGATGATCTGCGACAGCTGCTCGCCCACCTGCTGTACCTCGGCCATGCCACGGCGTACTTCTTCGGAAAACTTGTCCATGCCCATCACACCGGCCGACACAGCGGATTGGATCTCGCGGACCATCTGCTCGATGTCGTAGGTGGCGACGGCGGTCTGGTCGGCCAACCGCCGCACTTCGGTGGCGACCACGGCAAAACCGCGACCGTACTCGCCCGCCTTCTCGGCCTCGATGGCGGCGTTGAGCGACAGCAGGTTAGTCTGGTCGGCGACCTTGACGATGGTCACCACCACCTGGTTGATGTTGCCGGCCTTCTCGTTGAGGATCGCCAGTTTGGCGTTGACCAGGTCGGCCGCGCCCATCACTGAATGCATGGTTTCTTCCATGCGCGCCAGGCCTTGCTGGCCCGAGCCGGCCGCCACCGAGGCCTGGTCGGCGGCGGTGGACACTTCGGTCATGGTGCGAACCAGGTCGCGGGACGTGGCGGCGATTTCGCGGGATGTCGCGCCAATCTCAGTGGTGGTGGCGGCGGTTTCGGTGGCCGTGGCCTGCTGCTCCCGGGAGGTAGCGGCGATCTCGGTGACCGATGTGGTGACCTGCACGGAAGAGCGCTGGGCCTGGGACACCAGGGAAGTCAGCTCGGCCATCATGTCGTTGAAGCCGGTTTCGACGGCGCCGAATTCGTCTTTGCGGGCCAGGTTCAGGCGTCGGCTCAGGTCGCCGCTGCGCATGATCTCGAGAATCTCGACGATGCGGTTCATCGGTCCCATGATCGCGCGCATCAACAACAAGCCGCACAACACCGCGACGAGCACCGCGACCAGGAACGACAAGCCCATGGCGACCTCGGCGCCCGTCACCGCACGGCCAATGGTCAGGGAGGCTTGCTCCGCCAGCTCACGATTACGCTCGATGATCTGGTTCAAGTGCACACGACCACCCAACCATGCAGGCGTCAGTTCTTTTTCCAAGGCCAGCCTTGCGCCTTCGTATTCCTTGCGCTGATAGAGGTCCAGCACCTTGGCCAAGGCTTTGTTGAAGTCCTGGTGGTTGACTTCGAATTCATCGAACGAAGCCTGGTCCGCCGGGTCCTCGATGAGTTTTTGATAGTTCTGGATTTCCTCACGCAGGTGTTTTTCATAACCCTGGTAGAGCGCCTGGTCCTCGGCGGTGATTTCCCGCTGGCCGGAAAGGCCGACGAGTTGCTGGGTCTTGACGTAGCTGTCGACCCAGCCGCCCCGGATCATGGAGCTGAAATACACCCCTGGCACGGCGTCGGTACGCACTTCCTGTTCACTGGACTCGATCTTCAACAACCGGGAGTACGTGACAACCACCATCAGCAGCATGATGGCGATGATCACAGCAAAACTCGCCAGGATGCGTTGGCGCAACGTCCAGTTCTTCACAGTAAAACCTCGGGGCACTTTGAATTGCCGGGAGTATAGCCGAGGGCGGTGGGGCGTCTGCATGGCGGTTATGGGAGATTTTTCAGGCGCCGTTTCGTACAGAGTGGCGATGCACCTCGTGGCAAGGGGGCTTGCTCCCGTTCGACGGCGCAGCCGTCGTCAAACAGCCGACAAGATCCTTCGGCCAGCGCATTTTTTTGGGGCGGCTTCGCCACCCAGCGAGAGCAAGCTCCCCCGCCACGGGTATCGTGCCGCGATGGTCAGGCAGCCGCCTGGCGCACCTGTTTCTCCAGCTCTGCCTTCAACCCAGGCTCCAGCTTCAATTGCCGCGCCAGTTCGTCCAGGTAGGACTTCTCCATGAAATTCTCTTGGTCCACCAACATCACGCTGGCGATGTACATTTCGGCGGCGATTTCCGGCGTGCTTGCGGCGCGGGCCACATCCGTGGGGTCCAGCGGTTTGTTGAGCTCGGCATGCAGCCACTGTTGCAGTTCCTGGTCGTTATCAAGCTTGGTGAATTCGCCTTCGATCAGTTGCCGCTCGCGGTCGTCCACATGGCCGTCAGCCTTGGCCGCCGCGACCAGGGCCTTGAGAATCGCCTGGCTGTGCTGCTCGACCTGCCCCGCCGGGACGCGATCCAGGGTCTGCGGTTCGGTTTTCGGCGCGCTGCCCTGTTGGGCCTGCCAATTGCCGTAAGCCTTGTAGGCGATCACGCCAAGGGCAGCCAGCCCACCGTAGGCCAAGGCCTTGCCACCGAAGTTGCGGGCTTTCTTGTTGCCCAGCAGCATACCCATGGCACTCGCCGCCAATGCCCCGCCTCCCGCGCCGGACAGCATGCCGCCCAGGTTACCGGAGCCGCCGAGCAACCCGCCCAGGCCACCGGATGATGACTTGCCCTGTGAACCACCGGCCTTGTTCTGCAGCATTTCCTGACCGGACTTGAGTAACTGATCGAGCAATCCACGGGTGTTCATTTCCTGCCTCCACGCATTCGGGTTAACCGGATCATAAGGCCCCAAGCCTAGAACGAAAGTGCCCCGTTGCCCTTGGGCAGATTGCTTCGAGATGTTGCCTGCGCAGTCCAGCCAGGTCTCGTCGCAGTCATTCGATAAAAACGATATACACTTCTGGATCTCGATAAATTCGATCCAAGGATGTGCGTCATGATGACCTTGCGCCAGATCCGCCATTTCATCGCGGTGGCCGAGACCGGCTCGATCTCTGCCGCTGCTCAGACCGCATTCATTTCCCAATCCACCCTGACCCTGGCGATCCAGCAACTGGAAGAGGAAATCGGTGTCAGCCTGTTCAACCGCCACGCGAAGGGCATGACGCTGACCCATCAGGGGCATCAGTTCCTGCGCCAGGCCCATCTGATCCTCGCCACTGTCGACAACGCCAAGCGCAGCCTGCAGCAGAGCACTGACCAGGTGGCCGGCCAGGTGACCATCGGCGTGACCAGCCTGGTCGCCGGCTATTACCTGGCGGACCTCCTGACCCGTTTCCAGCGCGCCTACCCCAATGTGGCGATCCGGGTGATGGAGGACGAACGCCCTTATATCGAGCATCTGTTGGTCAGCGGCGAGATCGACGTCGGCGTGCTGATCCTCTCCAACCTGGAGGACCGCCACGCCCTGCAGACCGAAGTGTTGACCCACTCCCCCCATCGTTTGTGGCTGCCGGCCCAGCACCCATTGCTTGAACACGACAGCATCCACCTGGCGGATGTCGCCCGGGAACAGCTGATCCAATTGAACGTCGATGAGATGGATCGTAACGCGCAACGCCTGTGGCGCGGCGCCGGCCTGCAACCGCAAGTCACCTTGCGTACCGCGTCGACCGAAGCAGTGCGCAGCCTGGTGGCGGCCGGCCTGGGCGTTTCGATCCAACCAGACATGACCTACCGCCCCTGGTCGCTGGAAGGCGACATCATCGAGGCTCGCCCTATCGCCGACCTCAACCAGACACTGGATGTCGGGCTGGCCTGGCGCCGGGGAACCGCCCGGCCGGCCTCGGTCGACCCGTTCCTGGCCGTTGCGCGGGAACAATCCCATGGTGGACGCAAGCCATCGATTTAATCGAACGCAGCCTTGAGTATTTCGAATTTGTCGGTCTTGCGGGCGCGCACTAGTCTTGTTGAATCCTCAAGGCTCCGACAACCGAGAAAATAAAACATGGCTGGCGCGCAACCCCCAGTGTGTACCGCGTTGTTGATCAATGGAGAATGGGTCCCCGGCGAGGGCTTTGCCGAGCCGATTCTCAACCCGGCCACGGGTGAAGTGGTGGCGCACATCGCCGAGGCCAGCATCGAACAGGTCGAAAGCGCTATCCTCGCGGCTCATCACGCTTTCGACGGCTGGTCACGCACCACGCCGCAACAGCGCTCCAACCTGCTTTTGGACATCGCCAGCGCCATCGAAAAAAACGCCGACGACCTGGCCCGTCTCGAATCCTTGAACTGCGGCAAGCCCTTGCACCTGGCCCGCCAGGATGATCTGAGCGCCACGGTGGATGTGTTCCGTTTCTTTGCCGGCGCCGTACGCTGCCAGACTGGCCAGCTCAGCGGTGAATACCTGCCCGGCTATACGAGCATGGTGCGCCGCGACCCGATCGGCGTGGTGGCGTCCATTGCGCCGTGGAACTACCCGATCATGATGGCGGCCTGGAAGATCGCCCCGGCCCTGGCCGCCGGCAACACCTTGGTCTTCAAGCCCTCGGAGCACACGCCACTGTCGATCCTGGCCCTGGCGCCGATGCTGGCCGAGATCCTGCCGCGCGGCGTCATCAATATCATCTGCGGTGGCGGCGAAGGTGTGGGCAGCCATCTGGTCAGCCATCCGAAGGTACGCATGGTCTCGCTGACCGGCGATATCGTCACCGGCCAGAAAATCCTCCAGGCGGCGGCAAAAACCCTCAAGCGCACGCACCTGGAACTGGGCGGCAAGGCGCCGGTGATTGTCTGCGACGACGCCGACATCCAAGCCGTGGTCGATGGCGTGCGCACCTATGGTTATTACAACGCCGGACAGGATTGCACCGCCGCCTGCCGGATTTACGCACAGGCCGGGATCCACGACCGGCTGGTGGCCGAACTCGGCGCTGCGGTTGGCAGCCTGCGTTTTGCCGGCAAGCGTGACGCCGACAATGAAATCGGCCCATTGATCAGCGTGCGCCAGCGCGACCGCGTCGCCAGTTTCGTCGAGCGCGCCCTTGGCCAGCCGCATATCGAACGCATCACCGGCGCCGCGGTGCATTCCGGCGCCGGTTTCTACTATCAACCGACGCTGCTGGCCGGCTGCAAGCAAAGCGATGAGATCGTCCAACGGGAAGTGTTCGGCCCGGTGGTCACCGTGACCCGCTTCGACGAGCTCAGCCAGGCGGTGGACTGGGCCAACGATTCGGAATATGGCCTGGCCTCCTCGGTATGGACCCAGAATCTCGACAAGGCGATGCAGGTCGCGGCGCGGCTGCAATACGGCTGCACTTGGATCAACAGCCATTTCATGCTGGTCAGCGAAATGCCCCACGGCGGCCTGAAACGCTCAGGCTACGGCAAGGATCTGTCCAGCGATTCGCTCCAGGACTACAGCGTGGTGCGCCATATCATGGCCCGCCACAGCCAGCATCTGTAAGCAACAGCACTACTCTAATAACAGGCCCTTCGTGGCGCTTCACCGGTTCAAAACTGCCCCGACCATAATTAAAGCAAGAGGGATTTCCATGTACGCGCACAAGACCGTATTGCTCAGCGCAATGACCACGGCGCTGCTGACCAGCGTCAGTCTCCAGGCCGTCGAGCCGCTCAAGGCCGTTGGCGCCGGCGAAGGCCAATTGGACATCGTCGCCTGGCCGGGCTACATCGAACGCGGTGAAAGCGACAAGGCCTACGACTGGGTCACGGGGTTCGAGAAGGAAACCGGCTGCAAGGTCAACGTCAAGACCGCCGCCACGTCCGACGAGATGGTCAGCCTGATGACCAAGGGCGGCTACGACCTGGTCACCGCCTCGGGCGATGCTTCGTTGCGGCTGATTGCTGGCAAGCGCGTGCAGCCGATCAACACCGCGTTGATCGCCAACTGGAAAAATCTCGATCCGCGTCTCAAGGACGCGCCGTGGTACGTGGTCAACCAGCAGACCTACGGCACGCCTTATCAGTGGGGCCCGAACGTGTTGATGTACAACACCAGCGTGTTCAAGCAGGCGCCTACCAGTTGGAGCGTGCTGTTCGAAGCGCAGGACCTGCCCGATGGCAAGCCGAACAAGGGTCGCGTGCAAGCCTACGATGGCCCGATCTACATCGCCGACGCAGCGTTGTACCTCAAGACCGCCAAGCCTGAACTGGGCATCAAGGACCCGTACCAGCTCGACGAAGCCCAGTACAAGGCCGTGCTTGAATTGCTACGGGCCCAGCAGCCGTTGATCCACCGCTACTGGCATGACACCACCGTGCAGATGAGCGACTTCAAGAATGAAGGCGTGGTCGCCTCCGGTGCGTGGCCGTACCAGGTCAACGGCCTGATGAACGAGAAGCAACCGATCGCCTCGACCATTCCCAGGGAAGGCGCCACGGGTTGGGCCGACACCACCATGCTGCATGCCGAGGCCAAGCATCCGAACTGCGCCTACAAGTGGATGGACTGGTCGCTGCAACCGAAAGTCCAGGGTGACGTGGCCGCGTGGTTCGGCTCCCTGCCGGCCGTGCCCGAGGCGTGCAAAGGCAGCGAACTGCTGGGTGCCGAAGGCTGCAAGACCAACGGCTTCGACCAGTTCGACAAGATCGCCTTCTGGAAAACCCCACAGGCCGAGGGCGGCAAGTTCGTGCCGTACAGCCGCTGGACCCAGGATTACATTGCGATCATGGGTGGGCGCTAGATCGATCTAACTCCGTGGCGAGGGAGCTTGTTCCCGCTGGCGTGCGAAGCGCGCCCAAACGGACCGACGCGGTATTGCCTGACACACCGTACAGGCTGGTTTGGGATGGCTGCGCCATCCAGCGGGAGCAAGCTCCCTCGCCACGGGTTCGAATTCCAACATTCTTCGCGCCCCGCTTTCTGGAGCCCAGCACCATGACGCTTGCAGTCCAATTCAGCCACGTTTCCCGTCAGTTCGGCGATGTGAAGGCCGTTGACCGGGTCTGTATCGATATCCAGGACGGCGAGTTCTTTTCCATGCTGGGCCCTTCCGGCTCAGGCAAGACCACCTGCCTGCGGCTGATCGCCGGGTTCGAGCAGCCCAGCGCCGGCTCGATCCGTATCCATGGCGAAGAAGCTGTGGGACTGGCGCCCTACCAGCGGGACGTGAATACGGTTTTCCAGGACTACGCCCTCTTCCCCCACATGAACGTGCGCGACAACGTCGCCTACGGCTTGAAGGTCAAAGGCGTCGCCAAGGCCGAGCGCATCCAGCGCGCCAACGAAGCGCTGGAGATGGTTGCCCTGGGCGGCTACGGCGAGCGCAGGCCGGTGCAACTTTCCGGCGGCCAGCGCCAGCGTGTCGCCCTGGCCCGCGCGCTGGTCAATCGCCCTCGGGTATTACTGTTGGACGAGCCTCTGGGCGCCCTCGACTTGAAGCTGCGCGAACAGATGCAAGGCGAGTTGAAGAAGCTGCAACGCCAGTTGGGCATCACCTTCATCTTCGTCACCCACGACCAGACCGAAGCGTTGTCGATGTCCGATCGGGTGGCGGTGTTCAACAAGGGCCGCATTGAACAGGTCGATACACCGCGCAATCTCTACATGAAACCGGCCACCACCTTTGTCGCCGAATTCGTCGGCACTTCCAACGTGATCCGTGGCGAACTGGCGCGCCAACTGAGCGGTTATCCACAGCCGTTCTCGATTCGTCCGGAACATGTGCGTTTTGCCGAAGGCCCGCTGGCGAGCCATGAAATCGAGGTCAGCGGCCTGCTCCACGACGTCCAGTACCAGGGCAGTGCGACACGCTACGAATTGAAGCTGGAAAACGGCCAGACCCTGAGCCTCAGCCAGGCCAACACCCAGTGGGGCGACAACGGCACCGGGCATCAGGCCGGCCAGCACCTCGCCGTGCGCTGGGCCCGCGAAGCGATGGTTGCCCTGCACGACACCGTCGGCGGCGAGGCCTGAGATGAGCACCCTGGCCATGACTCACACAGCGACACACGGCTCTGCGCTGCGGCGGTTTTCGAACCTGCTGTACCGACGGCCCAATCTCTACCTGTCGATGCTGCTCGTGCCTCCCCTGCTCTGGTTCGGCGCGATCTACCTGGGTTCGCTGCTGACCTTGCTGTGGCAGGGTTTCTACACCTTCGACGACTTCACCATGGCGGTCACGCCGGACCTGACCCTGGCGAATTTTGCAGCGCTGTTCCAGCCGTCCAATTTCGACATCATCTGGCGCACCCTGAGCATGGCCATCGCGGTGTCCATCGCCAGTGCCATCGTCGCGTTCCCGATTGCCTACTACATGGCACGCTACACCAGCGGCAAGACCAAGGCATTTTTCTACATTGCGGTGATGCTACCGATGTGGGCCAGCTATATCGTCAAGGCCTATGCCTGGACACTGCTGCTGGCCAAGGGCGGTGTGGCGCAATGGTTCATCCAGCACCTGGGCCTGGGGCCGCTGTTGCAGTTCGTACTGGAAATCCCGGGCGTGGGCGGCAGCACGTTGTCCACCTCGCACCTGGGGCGCTTCCTGGTGTTCGTCTACATCTGGCTGCCGTTCATGATCCTGCCGATCCAGGCGTCCCTGGAACGCCTGCCGCCATCGTTGCTGCAGGCCTCGGCGGATCTGGGCGCCAAGCCACGCCAGACGTTCATGCAGGTGATCCTGCCGTTGTCGGTCCCGGGTATCGCAGCGGGTTCGATCTTCACCTTCTCGCTGACCCTGGGGGATTTCATCGTGCCGCAACTGGTGGGCCCGCCGGGCTACTTCGTCGGCAGCATGGTCTACGCCCAGCAAGGCGCCATCGGCAACATGCCCATGGCCGCGGCGTTCACGCTGGTGCCGATCGTGTTGATCGCCGTCTATCTATCCATCGTCAAGCGACTGGGGGCTTTCGATGCACTCTGACTCTCGAGCGTCGTGGGGCTTGCGGATCGCGGCATGGGGCGGGCTGGTGTTCCTGCACTTTCCGATCCTGATCATCTTTCTTTATGCGTTCAATACCGAAGACGCTGCGTTCAGCTTCCCGCCCAAGGGCCTGACCTTGAAATGGTTCAGCGTGGCCTTTTCGCGCCCGGACGTGCTGGAAGCGATCAAGCTATCGTTGCAGGTCGCGGCCATTGCCACGCTGATCGCCATGGTCCTCGGCACGCTCGCCTCGGCGGCGTTGTATCGTCGGGATTTCTTTGGCAAACAAGGCATTTCGCTGATGCTTATCCTGCCGATCGCCTTGCCAGGGATCATCACCGGCATTGCCCTGCTGGCTACGTTTAAGACCTTGGGCATCGAACCCGGCATGTTCACCATCATTGTCGGCCACGCGACCTTTTGCGTGGTGATCGTCTACAACAACGTCATCGCCCGCCTGCGCCGCACGTCCCACAGCCTGATCGAGGCATCGATGGATCTGGGCGCCGACGGCTGGCAGACCTTTCGCTACATCATCTTGCCCAACCTGGGGTCGGCACTGCTGGCCGGCGGGATGTTGGCATTCGCGCTGTCGTTCGATGAAATCATCGTCACCACCTTTACCGCCGGCCACGAGCGCACCTTGCCGCTCTGGTTGCTCAACCAGCTCAGCCGCCCGCGCGACGTGCCGGTAACCAACGTCGTGGCGATGCTGGTGATGTTGGTCACGATGTTGCCGATTCTCGGTGCGTATTACCTGACCCGCGGGGGTGAGAGTGTGGCGGGGAGTGGTGGGAAGTAAATGTCACTGTGGAACCGAATCCCACAGCAGTCACAAACCCGATTCAAGAGGACATGGACATGCAAACCAAACTGCTGATCAACGGGCACCTGGTCAACGGCGAAGGCCCCGGCCAGGCGGTATTCAACCCGGCACTGGGGCGGGTGCTGGTGGAAATCAACGAAGCCAGCGAAGCCCAGGTCGATGCCGCCGTGCGCGCCGCCGACAGCGCCTTCGAATCCTGGTCGCAAGTGGCGCCCAAGGACCGTTCGCTGTTGCTGCTCAAGTTGGCCGATGCCATCGAAGCCAATGGCGAGGAGCTGGCGAAACTGGAGTCGGACAACTGCGGCAAACCCTTCAGCGCTGCGCTGAATGACGAAATCCCGGCAATTGCCGACGTGTTCCGCTTCTTTGCCGGCGCCAGTCGCTGCATGAGCGGCTCGGCGGGCGGCGAATACCTGCCAGGGCACACCTCGATGATTCGCCGGGATCCGGTCGGCGTCATCGCCTCCATCGCACCGTGGAACTACCCGTTGATGATGGTTGCCTGGAAAATCGCCCCGGCTTTGGCCGCGGGAAACACGGTAGTGCTCAAGCCGTCGGAACAGACACCGCTGACTGCGTTGCGCCTGGCGGAACTGGCGTCGGAGATTTTCCCCGCCGGCGTGCTCAACGTGATCTTCGGCCGTGGGCAGACCGTGGGCAACCCGCTGGTCACCCATCAGAAAGTGCGCATGGTTTCGCTGACAGGATCCATCGCTACCGGTTCGAACATCATTTCCAGCACCGCCGACAGCGTCAAGCGCATGCACATGGAATTGGGTGGCAAAGCCCCGGTGATCATCTTCGACGACGCCGACATTGACGCGGCGGTGGAAGGTATCCGCACCTTCGGTTTCTACAACGCCGGCCAGGATTGCACCGCTGCTTGCCGTATCTATGCCCAACAAGGCATCTACGACAAATTCGTCGAGAAACTCGGCGCCGCCGTCGCCAGCATCAAGTACGGTATGCAGAACGAGCCCGACACCGAAATGGGCCCGCTGATCACCGCCCAGCACCGCGACCGGGTGGCCGCGTTCGTCGAGCGGGCCATCGCCCAGTCGCATATCCGCCTGGTCACCGGGGGCAAGGCGGTAGAGGGCAACGGCTTTTTCTTCGAACCGACGGTGCTGGCCGATGCCCAGCAGGATGACGAAATCGTACGCCGCGAAGTCTTCGGCCCGGTGGTGTCCGTCACGCCGTTCCTGGATGAAGCCCAAGTGCTGGCCTGGGCCAACGATTCGGACTACGGACTTGCCTCATCGGTCTGGACCGCCGACATCGGCCGAGCCCATCGCCTCTCGGCGCGACTGCAATACGGCTGCACCTGGGTAAATACCCACTTCATGCTTGTCAGCGAAATGCCCCATGGCGGTCAGAAACGGTCGGGCTACGGCAAGGACATGTCCATGTATGGACTGGAGGATTACACGGTGGTGCGGCATGTGATGTTCAAGCACTGACGACAAGACAATGTCGGCAACGCATGCCCACGCCTACCACGGGCTCGTCCTGCCAAGGTTTTCGTCGATCGGTGCACGCTCGCCGGTTGACGGAAATCCTGGCAGCACCTAGGGCGTCTACAACGTATACACCGGAGATAATCATGGCCTCGCCCGTTTTGTCCTTTCGTATGGAGGAAGGTCTGGCCCAACAGCTGGACTTGCTGGCTGCCGCCACCGACCGTGACCGTCAACATCACCTCAAGCGTGCATTGGTTCGATATGTAGAGGCCTAATCGTGGCGTCTGCAAGCGATCAACGAAGGCATAGCGGATGCCGATGCGCAGCCCCTTACCGACTCGTGCAGGGGCAATTTCAGGTCCTGCGGATACTGCACCAACGCACCGAGCGTCCTCCGGACTGGTCAGAGCAGTGAGGCCCGCCGGCCTTTCCCGATCCAACCGTCCATCAGTGCCGTATTCAAAACCGCGAAACACTGCGCATTGCATCCACCAGGTAACGCATGGCGATCCGGTCGTTCTCCGACAGCTCCCGGTAGCGCTCGATCAATCTCAATTCTTCCAGGCTGAGCCGGCGCCTCCTGCGCGCGTTGATCAGGCCCGGGAAGACTCCCAGGATTTCGGCAATGCCCTGTATTTTCGTCATGACCTGTCCTTCGTTACGTCAAGTTGACCCAATAGCGCTTAGTGAACCGGTTACATCGTCTATTAACCACAAGAATAGGAAGGATCCACCGGGTGAAAAGAGAGTTTTAGAGTAATTAGTCAAAAAATTCCGAATTTTTCACAAAAAAAGAAATAACTGTAAGAAAATTTGACCAGCTCACGCTTTCCTATCTCTCCCAGCCTGCATTTCCCCTATGATTTTGCGCCTCGGTGAACCGATCCAGCTCTCAGGTATCTGTTCTAACGTTCGTCGCGTTTGGCCAAAGGCATGTCCGAACTCATTTGCCAATCTTTGTTGCCAGGATCGGCTCGGGATTGTTTCGAGAAAGGTTGTATTTATGCACCGCAGGAACCTGCTCAAGGCCTCCATGGCCTTCGCCGCCTACACCGGACTATCGGCCTCCGGGCTCATGGCCGCGCGCGCCTGGGCCGCCGATCAGACTGCCGATGGCGAAGCCCGTCCCTTCGATTTCGAAGGTTTGAAGGACCAGGCCCGGCGGCTGGCCGAGAGCCGTTATGTCGACACCAAGCAAGTCCTGCCACCGACACTGGCCCAGATGTCGCCATTGCAATTCAACGCCATCAAGTACGATACCAACCACTCACTGTGGAATGAGCTGGACGGGCAACTGGACGCACAATTCTTCCATGTCGGCATGGGGTTCAAGCAACCCGTACGCATGTATAGCGTCGATCCGAAGACGCGCATGGCCCGGGAAGTGCACTTCCGTCCGGAGCTGTTCAACTATGAAAAGACCACGGTCAACACCTCTCAATTGACGGGTGACCTGGGCTTCGCCGGTTTCCGGGTATTCAAGGCACCGGAGCTGGACCGACACGACATCGTTTCATTCCTTGGGGCCAGCTATTTCCGTGCTGTCGATGCCAGCGGCCAGTACGGGCTATCGGCCCGTGGCCTGGCCATCGACACCTACGCCAAAAAGCGCGAGGAGTTTCCTGACTTCACCAAGTTCTGGTTCGAAACCCCGGACAAGAACAGCACCCGTTTCGTGGTCTATGCGCTGCTCGACTCGCCTAGCGCCACCGGCGCCTATCGTTTTGACATCGATTGCCAGCCGACCCGGGTCGTCATGGAAATCGATGCGCACATCAATGCCCGTACCGCCATCGAGCAACTGGGCATTGCACCAATGACCAGCATGTTCAGCTGCGGCACGGTCGAGCGCCGCATGTGCGACACCATTCACCCGCAAATCCATGACTCCGACCGGCTGGCCATGTGGCGTGGCAACGGCGAGTGGGTCTGCCGTCCGCTGAACAACCCCGCCACCCTGCAATTCAACGCGTACGCCGACAAGAACCCGAAAGGCTTCGGGCTGGTGCAGACCGACCATGACTTCGAGAGCTACCAGGACACCGTGGACTGGTACAGCAAACGCCCAAGCCTGTGGGTCGAGCCTACGACCGCTTGGGGGGAAGGCTCAGTCGATCTGTTGGAAATTCCTACAACCGGCGAAACCCTGGACAACATCGTCGCGTTCTGGACCCCGAAGAAACCGGTTGCCGCCGGCGATTCGCTGAACTATGGCTACAAGCTTTACTGGAGCGCCTTGCCACCGGTGAGCACCGACCTGGCGCGAGTCGATGCCACCCGTTCCGGCATGGGCGGTTTCATCGAAGGTTGGGCACCCGGCGAGCATTATCCGACCGTCTGGGCGCGGCGCTTTGCCGTGGACTTCACCGGAGGCGGTCTCGACCAGTTGCCAGCGGGCACGGGTATCGAACCGGTGGTGACGTGCTCCCATGGCGAGGTCAAGGACTTCAACGTGTTGGTGCTCGATGCAATCAAGGGCTACCGGATTACCTTCGACTGGTACCCGACCGATGATCGCGTGGACCCGGTAGCGATGCGGCTGTTTCTGCGCTCCAAGGACCGTACCTTGAGCGAGACCTGGCTGTACCAGTATTTCCCGCCAGCACCGGATCGGCGCAAGTATCCCTGAGCAAACCCAGGACACCCGATAAACAAAAAGCCCCGGCCAAGACGACCGGGGCTTTTTGTTCTATCGCCGATTCAGTCCCGCAAATCCGACTCGTGGATCGGCTGGTCCCGATGCGTCGCCCGCTGGTACTGCGCCGGCCAGGTGGCCTTGCGCCCGCCCAGGTCATCATCGGCATGCAGGGCCCAGTACGGATCACGCAACAACTCCCGGGCGAGGAAGATAATGTCGGCCTGGCAGGTGCGCAGGATATGCTCGGCCTGGGCCGGTTCGGTAATCATGCCCACGGTGCCGGTGGCAATCTCCGACTCCTTGCGTACCCGTTCGGCGAATCGTGTCTGATAGCCCGGGCCGGTGGGAATTTCCGCATTGGCGGCGGTCCCGCCCGACGACACGTCAATCAAGTCCACCCCCAACATCCGGAATCGCCGCGCCAGCTCTACGGTTTCATCCGGATTCCACCCGTCTTCGACCCAGTCGGTGGCGGAGACGCGGACAAATACCGGAAGTTCGTCAGGCCACACCGCCCTCACCGCCTCGGTCACCTGCAACACCAGCCGGATGCGATTTTCGAACGACCCGCCATATTGATCGCGACGCTGATTGCTCAAGGGTGAAAGGAACTGGTGCAACAGATAGCCGTGGGCCGCATGGACCTCGACCACCTTGAAACCGGCGGTCAGGGAACGCTTGGCCGCGTCGACGAATGCCTGGATAACGTCGGCGATCTGCCCCTCATCCAACTGCGTCGGCTGGGTATGCTGCGGGTCGAAGGCGATCGGCGATGGACCGACCGGAACCCAGCCACCGTCCTCGGGCTTGACGCTGCCATGCTTGCCCAGCCAGGGCCGCCAGGTACTTGCCTTGCGACCAGCATGAGCCAGCTGGATGCCCGGCACGGCCCCTTGGGCAGAAATGAAACGGGTAATACGTTGCAGCGCAGGGATCTGGTCATCGTTCCATAAGCCGAGGTCCTGGGCAGTGATACGACCATCCGCCGTGACCGCGGTGGCTTCGGTGAATACCAGCCCCGCGCCACCCACGGCGCGGCTGCCAAGGTGCACGAGGTGCCAGTCGTTGGCCAGGCCATCGACGCTCGAATACTGGCACATCGGCGAAACCGCGATGCGATTGGGCAGGGTCAATTGGCGAAGGGTATAGGGTTCCAGCAGCAGACTCATGGGGCACCTCTCGAATCAGTGGGCAGGCTCCAGGGTTCTGTTTGAAAAGTCGACGAGTGACAAAAGGTACAACACCCGCCCCCGCGGGCAAAGAAACGACAAGACGTCACAAGGGCTATCAAGCAGTGCTTAGAGACTAGTCGACAACCCGAGGGGAAGCAGGGTTCAGAACTTAAAAACTGGCCTGACAGATTCCAAGTCCACGTCGTGGCAAGGGAAGTTTCCCTCCCCCAGGCTATCGCGGCTCGATATGGGCAATCATCAGTTGCACCGTTTCCTGGCCACGAAATTCGTTAAGGTCGAGTTTGTAGGCCAGCTCCACCCAGCGCACCGTCGGGTTCGGCCAGATCTCGCGGTCGATGCCAAAGGCGATGCCGTCGAGCTTCACCGAGCCGCACTCGCTCTTGAGAACGACCTTCAGGTGTCGCTCGCCCACCACTCGCTGCTCGACCAACTGGAACACACCGTGGAACACCGGTTCCGGGAAATGCTGGCCCCACGGCCCGGCGTGGCGCAATGCCCTGGCCAATTCCAGATGGAACTCCTCTACCGCCAGGGTGCCGTCCGAGAGGAGTCGTCCGGTCAGGTCCTCTTCACGCAGTTGCCTACGCACTTCGGCGTCGAATGCCTCGGCAAACAACGGAAAATTCGCCTCGGGCAGCGTCAGCCCTGCCGCCATGGCGTGGCCGCCGTATTTGCTGATCAGCGTAGGGTGCTGTGCCGCGACGACGCTCAGGGCATCGCGAATATGAAAGCCTGGCACCGAGCGCCCGGACCCCTTCAGGAGACCATCCCCGGCATCGGCAAAAGCGATCGTCGGACGGAAATAACGTTCCTTCATGCGCGACGCCAGGATACCGATCACGCCCTGGTGCCATTGGGGGTCGAACAAGCACAAGCCGAACGGCATCGACTCTACCGGCAGGTCCTTGAGTTGAGCCAGGGCTTCACGCTGCATGCCCTGTTCGATGGACTTGCGATCCTGGTTCATGCCGTCCAGTTGCGCAGCCATCTCACGGGCAAGCGCCGGGTCGGCGGTGAGTAGGCATTCGATGCCCAGGCTCATGTCGTCAAGGCGTCCCGCCGCGTTCAGTCGCGGGCCGAGGATGAAGCCAAGGTCGGTGGAGGTAATGCGCGACGGGTCGCGCTTGGCCACCTCCAGGATGGCCTTGATTCCCGGACGGGCGCGGCCGGCGCGAATACGTTCGAGGCCCTGATGCACCAGGATCCGGTTGTTGGCATCCAGGGGCACCACGTCGGCCACACTGCCCAACGCCACCAAGTCCAGCAGCTCGCCAATGTTCGGCTGGGGTTTGCTGGCATACCAGCCCAGGCTGCGCAGGCGCGCCCGCAATGCCATCAATACGTAGAAAATCACCCCGACGCCCGCCAGCGCCTTGCTCGGGAACTCGCAACCCGGCTGGTTCGGGTTGACGATGGCATCGGCCTCCGGCAATTCCAATCCAGGCAAATGGTGATCGGTGACCAACACCTTCAGGCCGGCGGCCTTGGCCGCCGCCACGCCTTCGACGCTGGAAATCCCGTTGTCCACGGTGATCAACAGCTGCGGCTCGCGTGTGAGGGCGACCTCGACGATTTCCGGCGTCAGGCCGTAGCCATATTCGAAACGATTGGGCACCAGGTAATCGACATGGGCCGCGCCCAGCAGGCGCAGGCCCAGCACGCCAACCGTACTGGCCGTCGCACCATCGGCATCGAAATCACCGACGATCAGAATGCGCTGACGTTGTTCCAGCGCCGTCACCAGCAGGTCCACCGCGGCGTCGATTCCCTTGAGCTGTTGATAGGGAATCAAGCGAGCCAGGCTTTTATCCAGCTCAACCGCCGATTGCACGCCTCGGGCGGCGTACAGGCGGGTCAACAGCGGCGGCAGGTCACCGAGGAACGGCAGGGTGTCGGGTAACTGGCGGGGTTCTATGCGCATGGGGGAAGACGAAAACTTCTCTTAGAGTGGAAATCCTTGAGGCGAGGGAGCCTGCTCCCTCGCCACGGTGAATCTATGCAACATGGCCTATCAGCCACGCTCGCCGAGCAACCACTGCAACTGGACTTCATGTTGGCCACGGTCGTCGGTCACGAAGAGGGTCCCCTCGCTGATCATCACGTCCCACTTGATGACGCGGGGCATATCCTGGGCCAGGGTTTCGAGAACCTCCTGAGGCACGGCGGCAATATTCACGTTCTTCAGATTCTTCACAGCGGGAATCACCTTGCCTTCCCAGACTCGCAAGCTGCCATACGCCAGCAGGCTGGTGCGCTCGGTGCGGCGCGAACACCACGTCAGGCGCTCGGCATCCGGTTGACCCACTTCGATCCAGTGCAAGACGCGGTCGTCCAGGCTCTTTTCCCACAGGGCGGGTTCATCGACGTCTGACAGACCACGACCGAACGACAGCAGCTCGTTGTACCAGAACGCGTAGGCCAGCAGGCGCACCGTCATGCGCTCCTCGGTTTCCGAAGGATGGCGGGCGATGGTCTGCTTCACGTTCTCATACACATTGCGGTCGAGGTCGGTGAGGTTCAGTTCAAATTTGTAGGTCGTGGACGGCTGGGCCATGGACGGGCTTCTTGATACGAGGAAAGGCGGCAAGTCTAACCGATGAGACGGCCAATCCACGAATTGCCGACCATCAACCTGCGGCGAACGGCGTTGGCCTATGATAAAACGCTCTATTGGTTCTGCCTTTGTCCTACAGGATTCGTCATGTCGCTCACTGCCAAACCCCTTGCCGGCGTCAAGGTCATTGAACTCGGCACCCTGATCGCCGGCCCTTTCGCTTCGAGGATCTGCGGTGAATTCGGAGCCGAGGTGATCAAGGTCGAATCGCCCGACGGCGGCGATCCGCTGCGCAAATGGCGCAAACTCTATGAAGGTACATCCTTGTGGTGGTTCGTCCAGGCACGCAACAAAAAGTCCGTGACCCTGAACCTCAAGCACCCTGAAGGCTTGGCAATCCTCAAGCAGTTGATCGGCGAAGCGGACATCCTGATCGAGAATTTTCGTCCTGGCGTGCTGGAGAAGCTCGGGCTGGGATGGGACGTGTTGCACGCACTGAATCCGAAACTGGTCATGGTGCGGCTTTCCGGGTTCGGCCAGACCGGGCCGATGAAGGATCAGCCCGGATTTGGCGCCGTCGGCGAATCCATGGGCGGCCTGCGCTACATCACGGGTTTCGAGGACCGCCCGCCGGTGCGCACGGGAATTTCCATCGGCGACTCCATTGCCGCGCTCTGGGGTGTCATCGGCGCGCTGATGGCCTTGCGTCATCGCGAGGTGAACGGCGGGACTGGACAAGTGGTGGACGTGGCGCTGTATGAAGCGATATTCGCCATGATGGAGAGCATGGTGCCGGAATTCGATGTGTTCGGCTTCATCCGCGAGCGCACCGGCAACATCATGCCCGGCATCACGCCGTCGTCCATCCATACCAGCGCCGACGGCAAGCACGTGCAGATCGGCGCCAATGGCGACGCAATCTTCAAGCGCTTCATGCAAATCATCGGGCGCGACGACCTGGCCAACGACCCGCAGCTGGCCAGCAATGATGGGCGCGACAATCGCCGCGACGAGCTCTACGGCGTGATCGATCGCTGGGTCAATTCACTGCCACTGGACGCTGTCATCGAACAGCTGAACCAGGCCGGAGTGCCGGCCAGCCGGATCTTCAGCGCCGAAGACATGTTCAGCGACCCGCAGTTTCTCGCCCGGGAAATGTTCTTGCAGGCCAAGCTGCCGGACGGCAAGGCGTTCAAGATGCCTGGCATCGTGCCGAAACTGTCGGACACGCCGGGCACAGCCGAATGGGTCGGGCCGACGCTGGGTGAACACACGGATCAGGTACTCGGCGAGCTTGGCTATGATCCACAGCAAATTTCCAGGCTGCGCACCGATGGCGCCATTTGATACGTCCCGCGCAATGCCCGGGACCACAAATCCCAGGCAAAAAGAAACCCCGAGAAGTGGGGAGACAACTCGGGGTTAAACGTGACCATTCAAGGTCCGTGCAACAAGCGACAAGCACCGGAGCACAATGCTTGCTCTTGTTGGTAAAAGTTCTGACTCACTAGGATGTAGGAAGGTTCCCTCAGAACGCCGCTCAATTCGGGGCAGCCATGACCTTGTCACGTGCCAGATTACGCAAAGCCGCGATCACACAAGGCTCCAGGCGCCCCTCGGCGATCAGTACATCGCGGTGCAGCCCATCGACCACGTCGGTCAGCTGGCGCTTGTCGGCCAGTTGGGCCTGGTTGAACACCCGTTCAACCATGATGGCCCCCGCGGGATTCTTCAGTGTCACCAGGCATTCGCCCTTGGCACCGGAGGGAGTGAGCGTGACCTGATACGGGCTCAAGGCTTCATTCAGCAACAGGCTGATACTTTCCATTCGATCACCCTTCAATAGTCCGAAAAAACAACTGCACAATAAGTGACCGTGGGCCCTGGCTGAAAGTTCTGCCAGCGCAACGAACCGACACCTTCGCGGCCTGTTCAACCGAGCATGCGCGCCGAATATGACAGGCAGGCAACAGTCCCTGACGCGGTTGATCAAGCCAGCAACCGATTGCGATTCCATCGGCGCCTGACATCGATCCAGCCCCCCAGCAGACCGCGCAGCTGGCCATCGGCACCATAAAACGGCACTGACCAGTGATAGATATCCCGTAATCCACCGCTGAACATCAGTTGGCGGTCGACGAAACGTGGTTGACGGGTTTGCAACTGCTCCATCAATTCCCCATGCAACAATTCGGCGGTTGCCGCCGGAAACCCTGCAGAGTCAGTCAGGCGCGTGCCCCGCAGCTTCTCGAAGCGAGTCTCGAAATGATCCTCGTAGCTTTTGTTGCACATGATCAGGCGTCCCTCGAGGTCGCGAATGAAGATCGGATCGGGAATCGCATCCATCAAGGCCCGCTGGAACTTCAGTTGATCGTTGAGGACTGCCTCGACCCTGAGGCGCTGGTCGATCTGGACCTGCATGCGGCGGTGCCACAGCAGGGATATCAGGCAGAACAGCCCGAACACGACCACGCACCAATGCCCCCATTGGGGTACGTGCAGCCAGGAAGACGAGGCCTGATGAGGGGCAATGCCTGTCAGCCATTTGGAGCGCAGCGCACGCATGTCCTCGACGGGAAACGCTTCCAGGGCCTTGTTCAGAATACTCACCAATGGCCGCAGCTCTTGGCGCACAGCCAGATAGTCGGGTTCCCACTTGCCCTCGAGGTTGCTTCCTACCTGCAATTGCCCCGCAGGGTACAGGTGCGCACCGGTTTCATTTTCAATGGTGGCGTGGGCTTCGCGACTTTCCACCAGCGCCCTCGCCTCACCGTACGTCTTGACCGTGCGCAACTCGATGGCCGGATAGTTGCGCCGGATCTCCGTCTCCAGCGCATGCCGCGCCGGCAACACCAAGACCTTGCCTTCGAGTTGCTTCAGGGAACGAAGCACGGGCTCTGAACCACGTCCGACGAAAACCCAGCCAGAACCGCCGAATGCATGGCTGAAGTTCAAGAACTCCCTGCGCTCGTCGTTCATTGCCAGCGTGGTCGTCATGTCCGCCTCGCCATTTTCCAACATGGCGATCAACTGATCCGGAGAGAACGATTCCCGGTGAACGAATTCAAGTCCGGTCATGCGGCCGATACGCCGGAGAATATCGTCGTTCAGCCCGCTCCACTGCCCGTGTTCATTTTTGAACAGGTACAGCGGGAATTGCATCGAGGCAACGACGACACGAGGGTTCTCCCTGATCCATTCAAGTTCCTGGGCATCGAGCGCAAGCTGTCCGCCAGTTTCGAACGGTGGCTTGCCAGAAGCCGCCAACTGGGCCGCGCCGCCCCACTGCACCCAACACAACAGCATCAGGCCCATCATCCAGCTCATCGCTGGCTTGCATCGGATAAAGAACAACATCTGCATTTCCTTCGAGACTACCCGCCCGTCCCTCCAAGGGCGGAAACCCGGCCAGTTTGGCATGCAGAAACAAGAAAGCCCGTCAGGAGACGGGCTTCAAAATGTGACAACTGCGGGGCGTCAGAGAGGCTTGCCGCGGTTGCCATGCTGACTGACAAAGGCCTGCACGGCTTTCAAGTCGTTGGGCAACACTGTGCAACGCTCGTTTCGCTCAAACAAATCCGAAAGATGTGTAGGCAGCTCAAGCGCTTTTCCTACGCCAGCTTTCTCCACGGCTTCCGGAAACTTGACCGGATGAGCGGTGCCCAGGATGACCATCGGGATATCCAGGCTACGGCGGCACTCGCGCGCGGCCTTCACACCGATGGCAGTGTGCGGGTCGAGCAACTCACCGCTCTGTTCGAACACCTCGGCGATGGTTTCGCAGGTCTGCGCGTCATCCACCGCCAGGGAATCGAACAGTTTACGGGCTTCTGTCCAGCGCTCGGCTTCGACGCTGAAACCACCGCCCTGGCGGAAGCTGTCCATCAGGCCCGCAATCGCCGCGCCGTTGCGACCGTGCAGGTCGAACAGCAGGCGCTCGAAGTTCGACGACACCATGATATCCATCGACGGCGACAGCGTGGCGTGCAGGGTCTCCTTGACGTACTGGTTGCCACTCATGAAGCGGTGCAGGATGTCATTGCGGTTGGTGGCGACGATCAATTGATTGATCGGCAGCCCCATGTTGCGAGCCAGGTAACCGGCGAAGATATCGCCGAAGTTGCCGGTCGGCACCGAGAACGCCACCGAACGGGCCGGCCCACCCAACTGCAGGGCCGCGTGGAAGTAGTAGACGATCTGGGCCATGATCCGTGCCCAGTTGATCGAATTCACGGCCACCAGTCGCGTGCCCTTGAGGAAGCTCTGGTCGGCGAAGCTGGCCTTGACCATTTCCTGGCAATCATCGAAGTTGCCTTCGATGGCGATGTTATGGATGTTATCGCCGAAAATCGTCGTCATCTGCCGACGCTGCACTTCCGAGACACGGTTGTGCGGGTGCAGGATGAAAATGTCGACGTTCTCGCAATGCTTGCAGCCTTCGATGGCGGCCGAACCGGTGTCACCGGACGTTGCACCGACGATCACCACGCGCTCGCCACGCTTTTGCAACACGTAGTCCAGCAGGCGGCCGAGCAGTTGCAGGGCGAAGTCCTTGAACGCCAGGGTCGGGCCGTGGAACAGCTCCATGACCCATTCGTTACCGTTGAGCTGACGCAGCGGTGCGATGGCATTGTGGGAAAAGACGCCATAGGTCTCTTCCAGGATCTTCTTGAAATCAGCGTCCGGGATGCTGCCGGTGACGAATGGGCGCATCACTCGGAATGCCAGCTCGTGGTACGGCAGGCCTGCCCAGGAGGCGATTTCTTCCTGGGTGAAGCGCGGCAGGTTTTCCGGCACGTAGAGGCCGCCATCCGTGGCCAGGCCGGCCAGCAGGACATCTTCGAAATTCAGGGCCGGTGCCTGGCCGCGGGTACTGATATAGCGCATAGGGACAAACCTTCGGTTTGAGCTGTAGGCGGTAAGCTACGAGCTGCAAGTAAAAGCGGATCTGCCTTTACTTGGAGCTTGCAGCTTGCCGCTCACAACTGCTTCAGTTCAAGTGTTCGACGCGGATACGGACCACTGGGCCAACAACCCCCTGGAGCGCTTCCAACGCGGCGATCGCATCGTTGATGCGCTGCTCGACCACGCGGTGGGTCAGCAGGATCATCGGCACCAGGCCATCGTGTTCCTCGACTTCCTTCTGCATGATCGACTCGATGTTGATGCCACGCTCCGAAAGAATGCTCGCCACCTGGGCCAGCACACCGGGATGGTCCTTGGCCTGGATACGCAGGTAATAGGCACTTTCGCACGCGTCGATCGGAAGAATCGGATGGGCCGACAACGAATCCGGCTGGAAGGCCAGGTGTGGCACTCGGTTTTCCGGGTCGGAGGTCATGGCGCGAACCACGTCCACCAAGTCGGCGATGACCGACGATGCGGTCGGCTCCATGCCAGCGCCGGCGCCGTAGAACAGCGTCGAGCCCGAGGCGTCGCCATTGACCATGACCGCGTTCATCACACCGTTGACGTTGGCGATCAGGCGGTCGGCCGGGATCAGCGTCGGGTGCACGCGCAATTCGATGCCGCTGGCGGTGCTGCGCGCCACGCCCAGGTGCTTGATGCGATAGCCCAGGGCTTCGGCGTAGTTCACGTCCGCGGTGGTCAGCTTGGTGATGCCTTCGGTGTAGGCCTTGTCGAACTGCAATGGAATGCCGAACGCAATGGACGCCAGGATCGTCAGTTTGTGCGCCGCATCGATGCCCTCCACGTCGAAGGTCGGATCGGCCTCGGCATAACCCAGGGCCTGGGCTTCGGTGAGTACATCCTCGAAGGTGCGCCCTTTTTCGCGCATCTCGGTGAGGATGAAGTTACCGGTGCCGTTGATGATTCCCGCAACCCAGTTGATACGGTTGGCCGACAGGCCTTCGCGAATCGCCTTGATCACTGGGATGCCACCCGCCACGGCGGCTTCGAACGCCACGATCACGCCCTTCTCGCGCGCCTTGGCGAAAATCTCATTACCGTGAACGGCAATAAGCGCCTTGTTCGCGGTGACCACATGCTTGCCATTCTCGATGGCCTTGAGTACCAGCTCTCGGGCAACGGTATAGCCGCCCATCAGCTCTATCACGATGTCGATCTCAGGGTTCGTGGCCACTTCGAAGACATCGTTGGTAATCGCAATACCGGTCGTCTGGAACTGAGGCTTTGGCGTGCGCATGGCAATTTGTGCCACTTCGATCCCACGCCCGGCACGACGAGCAATTTCCTCGGCGTTGCGCTGAAGTACGTTGAAGGTGCCGCCACCGACGGTACCTAACCCACAGATGCCTACTTTGACCGGATTCACTCTTGACTCCCCATGAAACGGCCGACGCAAGGTCGGCCGTGAAATACAGCCGCGCAGCAACGCGACTTTGTGTTTAACGGCCCGGCGAACGCTTTCGCCGAGCCGTGATCTTCAAAAGCGGATCGACGCAGGTCATTTTGCGTCCAGGGCCAGTTTGGCGACTTGCGGCGCCGGCTGATAGCCCGGAATCACCTGGCCGTCGGCCAAAACGATGGCCGGCGTGCCGTTGACGCCGATGGACTGGCCGAGGGCGAACTGCTTGGAAACCGGGTTCTCGCACTTGGCGGCCTTGATTTCCTTGCCATCGACCATCTTGTCCATGGCCGCTTTCTTGTCCTTGGAGCACCACACCGCCTGCAACTGTTCATCGCCCGGCGAGCCCAGGCCCTGGCGCGGGAACGCCACATAACGCACTTCGATGCCGCGCTTGTTCAGCTCCGGCACTTCCGCGTGCAGCTTGTGGCAGTAAGGACAGGTGGTGTCGGTGAACACAGTGATGTGCGACTTGGTTTCGCCGATCGCCGGGTAAACCACGGTTTCAGCGACCGGGATGCCGTTGATCAATTTGGAGATGCCCTGGCGCTCGGTGATCTCGGTGAGGTTGACCGGCTTGCCATCCTTGAGTGCGAACAGGTTGCCCTGGACGATGTACTGACCGTCAGCGCTGGCATACAGCACGCGGCTGCCCTTGAGCTTGACTTCATAGAGCCCGGACATGGGGCTGGCAGAAATGGTTTCGATCGGCACTTCAAGCTCGAGGTTGGCCAGGCTCTTGCGGATAGCCTGGTCAGCCGCGTCGTCGGCGATGGCAAAGGTACTGGCCAACGCAATGGCGGCGGCGGTGAACATCTGGATCAAACGCATGGGGACTCCTGAGGCGAACAAATAGGCGGGGAACACCGACGCATGGATTCGGGTTCAAGCCGCCCACTGTGCAAACCGTAGAAGCCTACCACATAAGGCCCGCGTGGCCGAATGCCGGTGATACAAGGCATTGGTAGATGCTCTTCTGAATGTGGAGCCCTGCAGCACGCTGTAGGTCGATTCCTCTTATAACGTAGGAATTATCTAATTGAGTATTCCTTGAAGATTCCTGCTGTCGAGCTGGCATAGCATCCCTTCGATACCGGATAGATAAGGAGACTCTGTTATTGGTCGCGGCATTCCATTTGTCGCAGCCGGCCTGGCTGTCTTCGACTTGGTCAGTATCGGCCTGTGCGCCTATGAGGCAAAAAATGGAAAGTAACCGGGCAGCCCTTACCGAGAAAGTTATTCAGCTATTCGTCGAAATAGTCGGCTTTATCGACCCTGACCAGGTGACGGAGCAAACCGATTTCATTCATGACTTCGAGATTATCGATGATGATCTAGCTTGCTTCGTCATGCAGGTGGAATGGCAATTGAACTGGGCTCCTCACAAAAAGATTGGGACTCCATTACAACAATAAGGCAGATTGTTGACCTCATCCTTCGTCAATCCAGGTAGCCCGATAATCACCCTGTAATTTCAGCCCCGCGGGTGATGCTTGGCATGTAAGTCTTGCAACCGTGCCCGAGCCACATGGGTGTAGATCTGAGTGGTGGACAGGTCGCTATGACCCAGCAGCATCTGCACCACCCGCAAGTCGGCGCCGTGATTGAGCAAGTGCGTGGCGAAGGCATGCCGCAAGGTGTGCGGGGACAGGGATTTATTGATCCCGGCCACCTTGGCCTGGTGCTTGATACGGTGCCAGAAAGTCTGGCGGGTCATTTGCTCGCCGCGCAGGCTCGGAAACAGTACATCACTGGGACGCCCGCCCAGCAGGTCATGGCGGGCATCACGCATGTAGCGCTCGACCCAGACGATCGCTTCCTCACCCATCGGCACCAATCGCTCCTTGCTGCCCTTGCCCATCACCCGCAGCACGCCCTGGCGCAGGTTCACTTGCTCCAGCGTCAAACTGATCAGTTCAGTTACCCGCAAACCACAGGCGTACAACACTTCGAGCATGGCCCGGTCGCGCTGGCCGATGGGATCGCTGAGGTCGGGGGCCGCCAGCAGCGCCTCCACATCCGCTTCCGACAAGGATTTTGGCAGCGGACGGCCCAGCTGCGGCATTTCCACGCGCAAGGTCGGGTCTACCGCGATTACCTTTTCCCGCAGTAAATAGCGATAGAACCCACGCAGACCGGAAAGAAATCGTGCGGTGGAGCGCGGTTTGTAGTTCTGTTCCAGGCGCCACGCCAGATGATCGAGGATCAGCTCCCGGCCGGCATTGGCCAACTCCAGGTTCTGTTCCTGTAACCAGCCGTTGAACAGGGCCAAATCGCTGCGATAGGCGCCACGGGTATTATCGGAGAGCCCCTTCTCCAGCCACAGGGCGTCGAGGAACTGGTCTATCAGCGGATGATCGATGGCTGGCATAAAGACTCATGAGCTAGCGAAGGCTGCATTGCTTGAAAATGACGAGAGAAGAGTGCTCAAAGCACAAATCGCAGGCAACAAAAAAGCAGCCCGCAGGCTGCTTTTTTTTGCATCGGAAGCTGGACTTAAGCCAGTTTTTCCTTGATGCGAGCTGCTTTACCCGACAGGTCACGCAGGTAGTACAGCTTGGCTTTACGCACGTCACCGCGACGCTTGACAGCCATGCTGTCGATTTGCGGGCTGTAGGTCTGGAAAGTACGCTCTACGCCAACGCCGTTGGAGATTTTACGAACGGTGAATGCACTGTTTACGCCGCGGTTACGCTTGGCGATAACAACGCCTTCGAACGCTTGCAGACGCGAACGGTCGCCTTCCTTCACTTTCACCTGGACGACAATGGTGTCGCCTGGGGCAAAGGTAGGGATCTCTTTGGTCATCTGCTCTGCTTCGAGTGCAAGGATGATTTTGTTAGTCATGCTGTGCTCCTAAGGCAAGTCAACGGACTTACCATCGATACGTTGTTAACTATCGTCCCGCTCGCGGATGTATTCCTCGAGCAGCTTCTTCTCTTCTCCAGAAAGCGAGCGGCTTTCCAGAAGATCGGCGCGTCGTTCATAGGTCCGACCAAGGGACTGCTGTAAACGCCAACGCCGGATGTGCGCGTGGTTGCCACTTAGCAACACGTCGGGAACACGCTGATCCGCATACACCTCCGGTCGGGTGTAGTGCGGGCAATCCAGCAGACCATCCGTAAAGGAATCTTCCTCGGCGGAATCCGCATGCCCTAAAGCTCCAGGCAGCAGTCGTGTAACCGCGTCGATCAGGACCATCGCCGGCAGCTCGCCGCCAGACAGTACATAGTCGCCAATCGACCACTCTTCATCGACATGAGCTTCAATGAAACGCTCGTCAATGCCTTCATAACGGCCGGCAATCAGGATCAATGCATCCGAATTCGCCAGCTCGCGTACCGCCGACTGAGTCAGCTGGCGGCCTTGGGGCGACAGGTAGATCACCTTCGCACCCTCCCCGGCTGCCGCCCTGGCCTGAACCAGTGCATCTTCCAGGGGCTTGATCTTCATCACCATGCCCGGACCACCGCCAAACGGGCGATCGTCCACAGTGTGATGCCGATCCGTGGTGTAGTCCCGCGGATTCCAACAGGTGAGCTGCAACAGCTCCTGTTTCACCGCGCGGCTGGTTATGCCGTATTCGCTGATGGCGGAAAACATCTCGGGAAACAGCGTGATCACTTCAACGCGCAAGTTAGCCACGTTTAGAAATCCGCATCCCATTCCACCTTCATCTCGCCAGCTTCAAGGTCGACGGCCAACACGCATTGCTCGGTATAGGGCAACAGGCGTTCGCGATCATCCAGGCTGCCGACGCAAGGCTTGACCACCATGACATCGTTCGAACCGGTCTCGAGCAGGTGATCGATTTTCCCGAGCAATTGCCCGAGGTGGTCGATGACCTTCAGACCCACCAGCTGGTACCAGTAGTACTCGCCGTCGGTCAGTTCAGGGAACAGGTTGCGCGGCACGCAGATCTCATAACCGGCCAGAAGACGCGCTTCTTCACGATCATCGAGACCCTTGAGCTTCGCGACCAGGAACTTATCGTTCCCGCGTCCGCTGACCAGCTCCACCTGTTTCACGCTACCTTCGCGCTTGAGCGTCCAGGTTTTGTAGTCCAACAGGTTCTTGATCGGATCAGTAAAGGAATACACCTTCACTTCGCCGCGAACGCCATGTACAGAATAGATCTTGCCGACAACGATCAAATCACCGGCATCATTTGGCGTCGCGTTCATACTGCTCAGGCCGCGGCCTTAGCCGATTCCTTCAACAACTGAGCAACGCGCTCAGAAGGTTGTGCACCAACGCTCAGCCAGTAGGCTACGCGCTCTTGGTTCACGGACAGACGAACTTCCTGACCACGGGCAACAGGGTTGAAGAAACCAACCTGTTCCTTGTGGGAACCGTCGCGCGGGTTGCGGCTGTCGGTTACGGTCAGGTGGTAAAACGGGCGCTTTTTGGAGCCGCCAAGGGCAAGACGGATTGTTAGCATGTGAACATCGTTCCTGTAGTCGGTGCTGCAAATCTAAATGCACAGCGGGCATAGGTGCCCGAAAGGCCGCATATTCTAAGGAATATCCGGACTTTTGCAAATGACTTTTTCCGGCGCCTGGCGCCGTGCGATCAAGATCTGCCATAGAGCCGTCATGAAAAACGGCAGGTCAGCTCCCGCGCAGTGCGGGTTTGCTGGAGATCCCCGCTTCCGTGCGGGGCAACGCCGACATGACAGCCGGCGCAGATTCTTTACATTTTCGGCATGCCGCCGCCGGGCAACATACCGCCCATGCCGCGCATCATCTTGGCCATCCCGCCCTTGGCGGAGAATTTCTTCATCATCTTCTGCATCTGCTTGTGCTGCTTGATCAAGCGACCGATGTCCTGCACCTGGGTGCCGGAACCCATGGCGATACGGCGCTTGCGCGAACCGCTTATCAGCTCAGGGTCGCGGCGCTCGGCCGGGGTCATGGAGTTGATGATGGCTTCCATCTGCTTGAACTGCTTTTCAGCCGCGCCCTGGGCGTTGCCCATTTGCGCCAGGTTCACGCCGCCGATGTTCGGCAGTTTGTCCATGAGGCCGCCGAGGCCGCCCATGTTCTTCATTTGTTGCAGCTGGTCGCGGAAGTCTTCAAGGTCGAAGCCCTTGCCCTTCTTCAGCTTCTTGGCCAGTTTGTCGGCCTTGTCCTTGTCTAGGGTCTGCTCGGCCTGCTCGATCAGGCTGAGCACGTCGCCCATGCCAAGGATACGCGAGGCGATACGCTCGGGGTGGAACGGCTCGAGCGCTTCGCTCTTCTCGCCCATGCCGATGAACTTGATCGGCTTGCCAGTGATGGCGCGGACCGACAACGCGGCACCGCCACGGGCGTCGCCGTCGACCTTGGTCAGGATCACGCCGGTCAGCGGCAGCGCATCACCAAACGCCTTGGCGGTGTTGGCCGCGTCCTGGCCGGTCATGGCATCGACGACGAAAAGGGTTTCCACCGGGTTGATCGCGGCATGCAACGCCTTGATCTCACCCATCATCTCTTCATCGATGTGCAGGCGACCGGCGGTATCGACGATGACCACGTCGATGAATTTCAGCTTTGCTTCTTTAATAGCCGCCTGGGCGATGTCCACCGGCTTCTGGCTCAGGTCGGACGGGAAAAACGTCACGCCGATGTCGTTGGCCAGGGTTTCCAACTGCTTGATCGCCGCCGGACGGTAGATGTCCGCCGACACCACCATCACCGACTTCTTCTTGCGCTCTTTAAGGAAGCGCGCCAGCTTGCCGGCTGTCGTGGTCTTGCCCGCGCCCTGCAGGCCGGCCATCAGCACTACCGCTGGCGGTACGGCGCTGAGATTGAGGTCTTCGTTAGCGGCGCCCATCAGGCTTTCGAGCTCGGCCTGGACGATCTTCACGAACGCCTGGCCCGGCGTCAGGCTGCGCGACACTTCGGTGCCGACGGCGCGTTCCTTCACCGAATTGACGAAGTCCTTGACCACCGGCAGGGCGACGTCGGCTTCGAGCAACGCCATGCGCACTTCGCGCAAGGTGTCTTTGATGTTGTCCTCGGTCAGTTTCGCCTTGCCGGTGACATGGCGCAGCGTCTGTGAGAGACGGTCGGTTAGGTTTTCAAACATGCGCGATCCTTTCAGGCCCAGATGAGACCGGGATAATGGCGGCCCAGACCGTGAAATATGTGCTCGGCGAGCCTGCGGCGTGGGCAGGTCGCGGATTATAGCGAAGAAGCGTGCGACGTACACCTCGCTGTCAGTTGCGGCGGTCTTTCGTGCGGTAGGGGTTCTATGCCAAACTCAGCGCCTTTCGGGCCTGCCTAACAGGATTTATGCTCCCCTTGTCACCCAGCTTGCTTGCTACCCTCGCCGCCGCTTGTCTTTATGCCGCTGCGACCTTCTATCAGGGCACCCGCCTGGCCTCCGGCGCCAAGGCGAACAAGCGCCTGCTGGTCACGCTCGGCGTGCTGGCGGTGCTCGGCCATGCGGTCAGCCTGTTCACCCACTTGATGACGCCGATCGGCCTGGGCCTGGATTTCTTCAACGCCGCCAGCCTGATCGCCGTGGCCGTGATCGCCCTGACGCTGCTGGCCTGCTCGCGCATCCCGGTGGAAAACCTGCTGGTGCTGCTGTTCCCGCTGGGGCTGGCCACAGTGTTGCTGGCGCAGTTCGCGCCCTCGGGCACCGTGCAGATCATCGACGAGGAGCCGGGCATCCTTGCTCATATCCTGCTGTCGATCCTCGCCTACGGCCTGTTCACCATCGCGGTGTTCCAGGCGCTGCTCCTGCTGGTGCAGGATCACCAGCTCAAGCACAAGCACCCGTCCGGGCTGATCCGCAACTTCCCGCCCCTGCAGACCATGGAAAGCCTGCTGTTCGGTTTCCTCTGGGCGGGCTGGACCCTGCTGTCACTGTCGCTGATCTCCGGCTGGCTGTTCGTCGAGAACCTGTTCGCCCAGCACCTTGTGCACAAGACCCTGCTGGCGTGCCTGGCATGGGTCGTGTTCAGCGTGCTGCTGTGGGGCCGCAACCGCCTCGGCTGGCGTGGCCACAAAGCCATCCGCTGGACCCTGGCAGGCTTCTGCCTGCTGATGCTGGCCTACTTCGGCAGCAAGCTGGTCCGCGAATACATCCTGCATGTCTAACGGACGACGCTGATGGATAGGCTGCCCCTGGGGCCATTGTTTGCGGTGATGGTCGTGCTGATCCTCTGGTCAGCCCTGTTCACGGCCATCGAAGCCGCCCAGCAACATCTGCTCGCCCAACGCAGGGCCTCGCGCGCCGGCGACAAGCCATTGGCGAAGCTGAATTTCCCGTTGGCCAGCCTGATCCTCTGCAACACCCTCTGTCGCGCCCTCGCCGTGGTCATCGGCACATGGCTGGCAATTTTCACCTGGCTGGAAAACGGCCCCTGGCTGGCTTGGCTTGGCACCAGTGCAGCCCTGCTGGTGTTCGCCGACTACCTGCCGCGCACCCTTGCCACCCGTTATCCCGATGCAGTGCTGGGCCTGGGCAACAGTTTGCTTGGCGTGCCATTGAAAATCCTTTATCCGGCGGCCTGGCTGCTCGATGGCCTTAGCCAATTGCTGCTGCGCCCCTTTGCCCACAAGCCCGGCGCGGTCCAGCAAAGCGACGATGAAATGCCCGCGGCGCCGCGCACCGAGCATGAGCAGGAACAGGGCAGCGGTCGGGTCCATCCGGTCTCCGGCATCCATGCGCTGGACAACATCACCGTCAACGACATCCTCGTGCCTCGCAGCGAGGTGGATGGAATCAACCTCGACGACCCCATCGGCGACATCATCGACCAGTTGCGCCTGAATCGGCGTACCCGCCTACCGGTGTTCCACAGCGATATCAACCAGGTCGAAGCGGTGCTCAATACCCGTCAGGTTCGTCATCTGCTGGCAGATGCGAGCCTGACCAAGGAAGCACTGCTGGCTGCCTGCCACGAACCTTACTTCGTCCCCGAAAGCACCCCGCTGCAGTTGCAGTTGCTCAACTTTCACAAGCAACAGCGGCGCCTGGGCATGGTGGTAGATGAATATGGTGAAGTGTTGGGTATCGTGACCCTGGAGGACATCCTCGAGGAAATCGTCGGCGAGTTCGAAAGCGAGCACAGCCTCGACAACCCCCACGTCCATCCCCAGCCCGACGGGCGCTTGATGATCGATGGCGCGGCATCGATCCGCGAGCTGAACAAGACACTCGGCTGGCATTTGCCTTGCGACGGGCCCAAGACCCTCAATGGCCTGGTGACCGAAGCACTGGAAACCATCCCGGAAAGCCCGGTGTGCCTGAAGATTGGCCGCTACCGGCTGGAAATCATCGAAACCGTTGATAACCGCGTCAGCCAGGTGTTGGTGTGGCATAACAGTACGGTGCCGACTTTTTCCTGAATCCCAGCAGCTCAAGGTAAATCCCCTCGCCACAAAAAGCTCATCGTCAGCCCTGATATTGTGTGCGGGCTCACTTGTTGATTCGTTAGCCTCCTTTTTATACTCAATTCGCTTACCCAGCCTTGCCCGAACCCGGTGCCTACCCTGCACCAAGACGGTTCCGGGCCGTTCACCGGCCATATCCGCTTCAGCCCTGCGACTGTTCCTACCCGAAACAGCGACAGCGCCCACCCCACATCCCTGGGGGTTCGACCATAATAATTCGCTCCAACGGAGCACATGACTGTCAGGGATAACCGCATGACAACCACTACCTGCAACGACGCCGTGCCTGTCGAGCCAACCAACTCCGCCACCCGAGTGGCGACCGCGAGCTTCATCGGCACCGCCATCGAATTCTATGACTTCTACGTCTACGCCACCGCCGCCGCGCTGGTGATCGGCCCGGTATTCTTCCCGCAGACCTCCGGCACGGCACAGATGCTGTCGTCCTTCCTGACCTTCGGCATCGCGTTTCTCGCCCGCCCACTGGGCTCGGCGCTGTTCGGCCATTTCGGCGACCGGATCGGGCGCAAGTCGACACTCGTGGCCTCGCTGCTGTTGATGGGCGTGTGCACCACGCTCATCGGTGTGCTGCCCGGCTACGCCAGCATTGGCGCCTGGGCTCCCATCCTGCTGTGCCTGCTGCGTTTCGGCCAAGGCCTGGGGCTCGGCGGAGAATGGGGTGGCGCCGCCTTGCTGGCCACCGAAAACGCGCCCAAAGGCAAGCGCGCCTGGTTCGGCATGTTTCCCCAACTGGGTCCTTCCATCGGCTTCCTGGCGGCGAACGGGTTGTTCCTGACCTTGGCCATGACCCTGGATGATGAGCAGTTCCGCTCCTGGGGCTGGCGAATTCCGTTCCTGCTCAGCGCCGTGTTGGTGATCGTCGGCCTCTACGTACGCCTCAAGCTCCACGAGACGCCGGTTTTCGCCAGCGCCATGGCCCGCCAGGAACGGGTGAAAATCCCTTTGGTCGAGCTGTTCAGCCAGTACTGGGCGCCGACACTGCTTGGCGCAGCCGCGATGGTGGTGTGCTACGCCCTGTTCTATATCTCCACGGTGTTTTCCCTGAGCTATGGCGTCGCGAGCCTGGGCTACAGCCGCGAGACCTTCCTCGGCCTGCTGTGCTTCGCGGTGCTGTTCATGGCCGCCGCCACGCCGCTGTCGGCCTGGGCGAGCGACCGGTTTGGCCGCAAGCCGGTGCTCATCGGTGGCGGCCTGCTGGCGGTGGCCTCGGGTTTTCTCATGGACCCCCTGCTGACCCAAGGGTCGACGGGAAGCGTGGCGCTGTTCCTGTGCATCGAGCTGTTTCTGATGGGCGTGACCTTTGCCCCCATGGGCGCGCTGCTGCCGGAGCTGTTCCCTACGCATGTGCGCTACACCGGTGCCTCGGCGGCGTACAACCTGGGCGGCATCGTCGGCGCCTCCGCAGCGCCGTTCTTCGCTCAGAAGTTGGTGGCGATGGGCGGCCTGAGCTACGTCGGCGGCTACGTCTCCGCTGCCGCAGTGCTGAGCGTAATCGCGGTGCTATGCCTGAAGGAAACGCGTCATAACGACTTGAACCGGATTTCCTGAAGTCTCCGTGGCGAGGGACCTAGCTCCCTCGCCACGCCAACCTGTCGCCGACCTGAACGGGAGGCAGTGAAATAACAGCTGACAATTCCCCCCATTGAAACCACCCCCCACCTGCCCCATCTAAGATCCATACTCCATTGCGCAGGTGCCCCATGAGCGACCAGCACTCTACTGAAGCGACGAACGAATACGCTGAATCCGAGCATATCGAACATACTTCCTCCGGCACCGGCCTGGCCCTGCCTGGCCAGAGCCTGCCGGACAAGGTCTATATCATTCCAATCCACAACCGTCCGTTCTTCCCGGCCCAGGTGCTGCCGGTCATCGTCAACGAAGAACCGTGGGCCGAAACCCTGGAATTGGTGGCCAAGTCCGAACATCATTCCCTGGCGCTGTTCTTCATGGACTCGCCCCAGGAAGACCCACGTCATTTCGACACCTCGAAGCTGCCGCTCTACGGCACGCTGGTGAAGGTGCACCACGCCAGCCGGGAAGCCGGCAAATTGCAGTTCGTCGCCCAGGGCCTCACCCGCGTACGCATCCGCACCTGGCTCAAGCACCATCGCCCGCCGTACCTGGTGGAAGTCGAGTATCCGCACCAGCCAAGCGAGCCGACCGACGAGGTCAAGGCCTATGGCATGGCGTTGATCAATGCGATCAAGGAACTGCTGCCGCTCAATCCGCTGTACAGCGAAGAGCTGAAGAACTACCTCAACCGCTTCAGCCCCAATGACCCATCGCCGCTGACCGATTTTGCCGCCGCCCTCACCTCCGCCACCGGCAGCGAGCTGCAGGAAGTGCTCGATTGCGTGCCGATGCTCAAGCGCATGGAGAAAGTCCTGCCGATGCTGCGCAAGGAAGTCGAGGTTGCGCGGTTGCAGAAGGAGATTTCCGCCGAGGTCAACAGCAAGATCGGCGAACATCAGCGCCAGTTCTTCCTCAAGGAACAACTCAAGGTCATCCAGCAGGAGCTGGGGCTGACGAAGGACGACCGCAGCGCCGACCTGGAGCAGTTCGAGCAACGCCTGGAGGGCAAGGTGCTGCCGGCCCAGGCCCAGAAGCGCATCGAAGAGGAGATGAACAAGCTCTCGATCCTGGAAACCGGCTCACCGGAATATGCCGTCACGCGCAATTACCTGGATTGGGCAACGTCAGTGCCGTGGGGCGTTTACGGCCAGGACAAGCTCGACCTCAAGCATGCACGCAAGATTCTCGACCAGCACCACGCTGGCCTGGACGACATCAAGGACCGCATCCTGGAATTCCTCGCCGTGGGCGCCTACAAGGGCGAGATCAGCGGCTCGATCGTCTTGCTGGTGGGCCCACCCGGCGTGGGCAAGACCAGCGTCGGCAAGTCCATCGCCGAATCCCTTGGACGGCCGTTCTACCGTTTCAGCGTCGGCGGCATGCGCGACGAAGCCGAGATCAAGGGGCATCGGCGCACCTACATCGGCGCCCAGCCGGGCAAGCTGGTGCAGGCGCTCAAGGACGTCGAAGTGATGAACCCGGTGATCATGCTCGACGAAATCGACAAGATGGGCCAGAGCTACCAGGGCGACCCGGCCTCCGCACTGCTGGAAACCCTCGACCCTGAGCAGAACGTCGAATTCCTCGACCATTACCTGGACATGCGCCTGGACCTGTCGAAAGTGCTCTTCGTGTGCACCGCCAACACCCTCGACTCGATCCCCGGCCCGCTGCTGGACCGTATGGAAGTGATTCGCCTGTCGGGCTACATCACCGAAGAAAAAGTCGCCATTGCCAAGCGCCATTTGTGGCCCAAGCAACTGGCCAAGGCCGGCGTCTCCAAGGGCAGCCTGAGCATCAACGACAACGCCCTCAAGGCCCTGATCGACGGCTATGCCCGTGAAGCCGGGGTGCGCCAGTTGGAAAAACAACTGGGCAAACTGGTGCGCAAGGCAGTAATGAAACTGATCGAGGAGCCAAAAGCGGTGATCAAGCTTGGGCCCAAAGATCTCGAGGCCTCCCTGGGCAAACCTGTGTTCCGCAACGAACAGGTCCTGTCCGGCGTCGGGGTGATTACCGGCCTGGCCTGGACCAGCATGGGCGGCGCGACCCTGCCGATCGAAGCGACGCGGATCCACACGCTCAATCGGGGCTTCAAAGTCACCGGGCAACTGGGCGAGGTGATGAAGGAGTCGGCGGAAATCGCCCACAGCTACGTCAGTTCACACCTGAAGCAATTCGGCGGCGATCCGAAGTTCTTCGACGAAGCCTTTGTCCACCTGCACGTACCGGAAGGCGCCACGCCCAAGGATGGCCCGAGCGCCGGCGTGACCATGGCCAGTGCCCTGCTGTCCCTTGCACGCAACCAGCCACCGAAGAAAGGCGTGGCCATGACGGGCGAACTGACCTTGACCGGGCATGTACTGCCGATTGGCGGTGTACGCGAGAAAGTCATCGCCGCGCGCCGGCAGAAGATCAATGAACTGATCCTGCCGGAAGCCAACCGGGGCAACTTCGAGGAATTGCCGGACTATCTGAAGGAAGGCGTCACGGTGCACTTTGCCAAGCGCTTTGCGGATGTGGCGAAGGTGTTGTTCTGAGCATGATCTAAAGACTGTATAGGCGCCATTCGCGAGCTTGCTCGCGGTGGGGCCCTTACAAACAACCTGTTCCTCCTGACACACCCAGTAGCATCTTCGGTTATGCTCGCCGTTCGTCGTAAACGCCGGAGCCGTTGCCCTTATGTCCCTCACTCGCCTGCTTGTCCCCGTCAGCCTCGCCCTGCTGAGCGCCTGCGCCACACAGCCGAAACACATCGTGACGGTGGAAAAACAGAGCCAATGCCCAGTGCAGCTCAAAAGCGGCCAGAATCTGATCCTGAGCCTGCCGAGCAACCCCACCACGGGCTATCGCTGGAGTATCCAGGACTCGGCCGGTGGCGTCCTCAAAGGCCTTGGCCCCGAGGTCTATCGCAACCCCGAGGACGCTGGCGTGGTCGGGGCCGCCGGGGTCTCGACCTGGCGCTTCCAGGCCTTTGCAGGCGGTACCGGGCGCTTGCGCCTGACGTATCAACAGCCTTGGGCACCGGAAGTGCCACCCGTGGAAACGTTTGACTGCGCCATTTCGGTGAATTGACTGTGGGCTGGCTGGTCCTCGCACTGATGGGTGCGGCCACCTTTATGTACGGCCTGAGCGTGCATGCCACGTTGCTGTGCCTACTGGTCAAGCCGATGCCGGTACTGGCCCTGCTCGGCTGGCTGCACGACGCGCCGCCAGGCGAATATCGACGCTGGATCAGTCTCGGGCTGATTTTTTCGTTAGGGGGCGATGTGTTGCTGGCTTGGCCGGGCGACTTGTTTGTGTTCGGGCTTGGCGCGTTTTTACTGGCGCACTTGGCCTACCTGAAAGCTTATCTCAGTGACTGCCGCCGCCCGGCGCTGGTGCCGTTGGCCGCTGCCTTGTTCATCGGCGCCTTGCTACTGGGAATACTGGTCTCGAATGGCCTCGGACCGTTGCTGGTGCCAGTGATCGTCTATGGCCTGGTAATCAGCGCAATGCTCTGGAGAGCCCTGGCGCGCTTGGGGACCGAGGTGCCGAAACGCTCGGCCCTGCTCGCGGCAGCCGGAGCGCTGGGGTTTGTCTTTTCCGACAGCCTGATCGGCATCAACCGGTTCGTGGCGCCGTTCCATGCCGCGCCTTATCTGATCATCATCAGTTACTGGCTGGGCCAGTGGGGAATCACCGCGTCAGCGTTTCCCCAAAAGCCGCACTAAAACAGCGTTTTTCTGGTTAAAATGCCGGCCTTTTAACCGCCCCAGCCGCTGGAACCGCCGTGAGCAAAGAGCCCGATCGCCTATTCGCCCAACCCTTGGCCCAGGTGCCCGACTTCGCCTTCAATGAAGACGTGGTGCGAGTGTTCCCGGACATGATCAAGCGTTCGGTGCCAGGCTACCCGACCATCGTCGAGAACCTCGGTGTGCTCGCGGCGCAATTCGCCCAGCCCAACAGCGTTCTCTATGACCTGGGCTCATCCCTCGGAGCCGTCACCCAGGCATTGCGCCGTCACGTACGCACCGACGGCTGCCGGGTGATTGCGGTGGATAATTCCTCGGCCATGGTCGAGCGCTGCCGCGAATACCTCAATGGCCAGGACTCGATGTTCCAGGAGCTGCTGCCCGTGGAGGTGATCGAGGGCGACATCCTGGCCCTGGCGTTCCAGCCGGCTTCGGTGGTGGCGTTGAATTTCACCCTGCAATTCATCGCGCCAGACCAGCGCACCGCCCTGCTGAGTCGCATCCATCAGGCGTTGCTGCCCGGCGGCGCGCTGATCCTTTCCGAAAAGCTGCGCTTCAACGATGCCGAAGAGCACGCACTGCTGACCGACCTGCACGTGGCGTTCAAGCGCGCCAACGGCTACAGCGAACTGGAAATCGCCCAGAAACGCAGCGCCATCGAAAACGTCATGAAGCCCGACAGCCTCGAAGAACACCGCGAACGCCTGCTGCAAGCCGGGTTCTCGAAAGTCGTGCCGTGGTTCCAGTGCCTTAACTTCGCCTCGTTGATTGCCCTGCCATGATTGATCTGTCTCCCCTCGCCCGCCATCTGGCCGGCACGCCCCTGGCCGATTGGGCCACGACGCTGCAAACGCAGCTCGACATCAAGATGGAAAAGGGCCACGGCGACCTGGAGCGTTGGCAAAGCGCCCTCGATGCGCTACCGGTCTTGCAGCCCACCACCGTAGACCTGCTGAACGGGCTGACGCTGGATGCCGATTGTTCCGCCGAAACCCGCGTCCAGATGCGTTCCGCGCTGATGGGTCTTTCGCCTTGGCGCAAAGGACCGTTCGATCTGTTTGGTGTGCACGTCGACACCGAATGGCGCTCGGACTGGAAGTGGTCGCGCGTGGCGCCGCACCTCGACCTCCAGGGCAAGCGCATCCTCGATGTGGGCTGCGGCAATGGCTACTACATGTGGCGCATGCTCGGTGCCGGGGCGGACACGGTGATCGGTGTCGATCCCAACTGGCTGTTTTTCTGTCAGTTCCAGGCGGTGCAGCGCTATCTGTCGCAGCCCAACGCCTGGCACCTGCCGTTCCCGTTCGAAGCCCTGCCGCCGGAGCTGGAAGGCTTCGACACGGTATTTTCCATGGGTGTGTTCTACCACCGCCGCTCGCCGATCGAGCATTTGCTCGCCTTGAAGGATTGCCTGGTCAAGGGCGGCGAACTGGTACTGGAAACCTTGGTGATCGAGGGCGATGAGCATCAGGTGCTGGTGCCCGAGGATCGCTACGCGCAGATGCGCAACGTCTGGTTCCTGCCGTCGGTCCCGGCCCTGGAGCGCTGGCTGCGCCGCGCCGGGTTCAGCGATGTGCGTTGCGTGGACGTGAGCCTGACGACCGTCGAGGAACAGCGCAGCACTGAATGGATGAAGTACCAATCACTGAGCGACTTCCTTGATCCTGCAGACCACAGCAAGACCATCGAAGGACTGCCGGCACCGATGCGGGCGGTGATTGTGGCGCGTAAGTAAATCGCCCAAGCCCCCCCATCCGAGGCCACAGGGTATGCGTTCAGCCTGAAGGCTTGGCTCGCCTGGCCTTGAAAAACTCACTGAGTACCGTACTGCACTCTTCAGCCAGCACCCCACCCTCGAATATCACCCGATGGTTCAGGAAGCCCTGGCTGAAAAACTGCCCCTGGCTCTGCACAATCCCAGCCTTGGGCTCCAGGGCGCCATAGACGACCCGGGCGATACGTGAATGAACGATCAGGCCCGCGCACATGCTGCACGGTTCCAACGTGACGTAGAGCGTGCTGCCCGGCAGGCGGTAGTTGCTCAGCGCCTGGGCGGCGGCACGGATCGCGACCATTTCCGCGTGGGCGCTGGGGTCGTGGCCGCTGATCGGGCAATTGAAGCCGCGGCCAATGATTTCGCCGTCCTGCACCAGCACCGCGCCCACCGGCACTTCGCCCAGGGCCGCACCCTGTTCGGCGAGGGCCAGGGCTTCGCGCATGAAGTCCTGGTCACGGCTGCGGTCGATGATCCTGGCAGGGCGAATCTGGCGCATCACGCGACCTCGATGGCGGCCATCAGGCCGGTTTCCATGTGGTCGATCACATGGCAGTGGAACATCCACACGCCTGGATTATCCGCCACCAGCGCCACCTGCGCCCGCTCGTTCTTGCCCAGCAAGTAGGTGTCGGTGAAGTACGGCACGACTTTGTGCCGGTTCGAGGCGATGACCTTGAAACTCATGCCGTGCAGATGGATCGGGTGCTGGTACTGGGTCATGTTCTTCAATTCGAAAATGTAGCTCTGGCCTTTTTTCAGCGTGGCGATCGGCCGGTCGGCGCAGGTCTTGTCGGTGATGTCCCAGGCCTTGCCGTTGATCTGCCACAGGCTCGGCGGCTTGCCATTGTCGACATTGACCGACACCGAGCCGACCCATTCGAAATTGAAGTTGAGTTTCTCGGCATTGGCCAGGTCCGGCTCGGCCACAGGGTTGGGCGGCAGCGCTGGCGGCCATGGGGTCGGCGCGTCATTGTTAGGCACCGAACGCAGCGTCCCCAGGCGCACCGGGCCGTTGCGCAGTGACAACTCTTCACCGGCCGGCGGTGCCTTGATCGCCAGGCAAATGCGCATGCCCGGGCCAAGCCAGTATTCCTTGCCCAGCGGGCGCGGTTCGATGGGATTGCCATCCAGCGCATAGATCTGCGCTTCAACGCCGGGGATGTTGATACGGTAAGTCAGGGTGTTATCGAGGTTAAGCAAGCGCACCCGAGTGATCTGCCCGGCCGGCAGGTCAATCACCGCTTGCGGCACACCGTTGATGGTCGACAGCCGTCCGGCCGTTCCACCACGCGCCGCCTCACGGGGAATGCTGAACGCGACAAACTCGCCCTGCTCATCGACGTGCCAGCTCTTGAGGCTCAGGGTCTGTTCGTACTTGAAACCCGTGGGCTCACGTTCTTCGATGATCAGTGGCCCCACCAGCCCACGCCCGAGCTCTTCACTGCTGTTGACATGGGGGTGATACCAATAGCTGCCGGCGTCCGGCACGCGGAATTTGTAATCGAAATACTCACCCGGCAATACCGGCAGTTGCGAGACGTACGGCACCCCGTCCATTTCCAGCGGCAAGCGGATGCCATGCCAGTGAATGGTGGTCGCGACCGGCAGGTGGTTGATGAAGCGTACCCGCAGCCATTCGCCCTGGCGCACCCGTAGTTCGGTACCCGGCGCCGAAGGGCCAAACGCCCAGGCTTGGGTCTTGTGCCCGGCCACCAACTCGACATCCAGAGGTGCTGCCATCAATTCGTAGTCGTGACCGGCCTCGGCGTCGGCCATCTTGCCCAACCAATACCGCGACGCGCCGCCTGCGCCCACACCAACGACAACAAGACCGGCCAGGCCACCGAGTATTTGGCGACGGGTAAAGGACATGAACGCGACTACCTCTGGATCTGCGACGGACCGGTAGGCCCGCAAAAGGCGAATACGATACACCCGCAGATGAGAAACGGTAAGGAAACCAAGATGAAAAAAAACGTGTGGTGGTTATTTCCCGACAGAAGAATGAATCGAGCGGTCAGCGCTT
Source organism: Pseudomonas frederiksbergensis (assembly GCF_000802155.2). Taxonomy (GTDB): domain Bacteria; phylum Pseudomonadota; class Gammaproteobacteria; order Pseudomonadales; family Pseudomonadaceae; genus Aquipseudomonas; species Aquipseudomonas frederiksbergensis_A. Next base: position 138,852 of record NZ_JQGJ02000008.1, on the reverse strand, counting down.
CGCGCCCAGCGGGAGCGGTGAGGCGAACCTTCCAAACTTCATTACCGCAAAACACCGAACGCCCCCCCAAGCCGAACCGCTCTTGTAGCGAAGGAGCTTGCTCCCCCCGCCGGGTTGCGCAGCAGCCCCCGACAATCAGCCCGGCAGGCCTGTAATCAGATGCACCACGCCGTTGTCCAGCGTCATCACTCCCGTCACACCGGCGCCGCTCAACCCGGCCCGATCAATCCGTGCCACATCCAGCAGCTCCACCCGCAGCCGCGTCAACGCCACGGGCTGATGGGACTTGAGATTGTCCGCGCCGCCCAACGCGGCAACGATGGCCGGCGCCAACCCTTCAACCGCCGCCGGCCGCTTGGGTTCTTCCGGTACCAGGTCCGGGGTCAAGGCTTTCCAGAACGCCCGTTGCAGTTTGTCGAACATGTTCAATGCTCCATGGCCAGGTTGGCCGGGTTGGCGGTGGATGAGTAAGTACGCAGGAGGTCACGCACCTGCTCCGCGCTGTCCTGGCCCAAGGCCTGTTGAGCGAGCGTGCGGCATTCCGTCAGATCCCAATCACGCACGCAGGCCTTAATCGCCGGAATCAGCGGCACACTGACCGATAACTCATCCACGCCCAACCCCAGCAACAGCGGCACCGCCAAGGGTTCCGAGGCCAGCGCGCCACATACTCCGACCCATTTACCATGGGCGCGAGCGGCCTCGGCTGTACGGGCGATCAGGCGCAACACCGAGGGGTGCAGGCTGTCGGCCTGGCTGGCCAGGCGCGGGTGGTCACGGTCCATGGCCAGGGTGTATTGGGTCAGGTCGTTGGTGCCGATGGAGAAGAAATCCACCTCTGGGGCAAACAAGTCGGCCATCAGCGCTGCCGCGGGCACTTCGATCATGACGCCCAGCTTTGGCGCCTGCTTGAGTCCCAGATGGCGAACCTCTTCGTCCAGCATCTGCCGCGCCAGGCGCAGCTCCGCCAGTTGCGTGACCATGGGCAGCATGATGTGCAGCCGCGCCAACCCCGAACAGGCCAGAATCGCCCGGAACTGTTCGCGCAACAACTGCGGTCGCTCCAAGCACAAGCGAATGCCGCGCATGCCGAGGAATGGGTTGGCTTCATGAGCCATTGGCACATAGGCCAGAGGCTTGTCCCCGCCCACATCCAGGGTGCGAACCACCAGGTTGCGCTCAGGCCCGAGAACCCGGGCAACGGCGCTGTACAGGGCCGCTTGCTCGTCGTGAGCCGGTGGGTCCGCGCGATCCAGGTAAAGCAGTTCGGAGCGCAACAGCCCCACACCTTCCCCTCCCAGGGTCATGGCTTGCTCCACGTCCCGCAGCGACCCGACATTGGCACTGACTTCGATTCGATGGCCGTCAAGGGTACGAGCCGCCAGGGCCGACTGTTCGAGGTCACGCTGGTGTCGCTGGCGCTGTTGCTCACCCGAGGCCTGGCGCTGCTCGATCAGGGCCTGATCCGGGTTCACGTGCAGTTCACCAGTGTCAGCGTCCAGCAACACCCGGGTGCCATTCTCCAAGGCCAGCACCGCTTGTGCCACGCCACACAACGAGGGCAGGCCCAGCGCACGGGCCAGGATCGCGACATGGCTGGTGGCGCCGCCGCCCACCGTAACAAAACCGGCGATGCGTGAGGTGTCGAGGCTGGCGGTCTGGGAGGGTGTCAGTTGCTCGGCCACCAGAATCGCCTGTTCGGGCAGGTTCCACGCGTTGTCCTGCACGCCCAGGATCAACTTGAGCACCCGTTGCCCGACATCGGCCAGGTCCGTTGCGCGCTCGGCCAGCAAAGCGCTGCCCAATTGCTGGAACAGCGCAGCGCTCGCCTCGGTGGCGGTTTTCCAGGCGAACGCCGCGCTCTTGCCCGCGGCGATCAAGGCTTGGGCCTGCTCCAGCAAGGTGGGGTCTTCCAGCAACTCTTGATGGGCACGAAAAATCTGTGCCTGGACACCGCCTGCCGCCTCGTCCTGTAATGCCTTCAAGGCTTGCGTCGCCAGCTCCAGCGCTTGATCCAGGGCCGCCTGCTCAGCCTCGATGCCGACGCCCGCCGCCTCGATGTCCAAGACCTGGGAAGCGATCTGGACCACTTCGCCAAACGCCGAGCCAGGCGATGCGCAGACACCCCGCAACCGGCCGGGCGTCGACGCTTCGATGGCGGTGATCGGCTCCAGAGTTAGCGGCGCCCGCACTGTTTCGCCGCACCCTGACAGCAGCAATTGTTCCAGCGCTTCGATGGCCTGCCCAGCCTGGGCACCGGCGGCGCTGATCTGCAGACTGTCACCCTTGGTCGTCTGCAACGCCATGATCGCCACCACGGATTTGGCGTTGGCGCTGGCTTGCTGCTTATGCAGTTGGATATGGGCATCGAAGCCCTTGGCGGCCTGGGCAAACACCGCGGCAGGACGGGCATGCAGGCCACTTTCATTGGGCACGACCAGCGGCCTGGAAAACAGCACGGAGCCCTGCTGCGCCTCATCGACCGCTCCCCCACCTGAGCGCACCTGCAACAATGGCACGCCGCTCTCGATGCAAGTGGCCTCGTCCACGAGCAGGCTGAAGGGTTCGCCACTGACCACCAGCATCAGCGTCAGCAGACTGCGCGCGTGCAAGGCGATGTAGTCGGCATCGAAATCGATCAGCGGCTGGCCGGCCTCGACCCGTTGCCCCATGGTCACCCGCGAGGTGAACCCCTTGCCCGCCAGGTTGACCGTGTCCAGGCCGATATGCATCAGCACCTGGACACCATTGTCAGCGGTGATACTGACCGCATGGGCGCTGTCCTGGAGCGTGCCGATGACACCGGACAGCGGCGCGCAAAGGGTTTGCGAGGTCGGATCGATACAAATGCCATCCCCCACCACACGGCTGGAGAAAACCGGATCCGGCACGCTGTCCAAAGGCATCAAGACCCCGGACAGCGGGGCGAGCAATTGCAAGGATTGCGTTGTTTTCATGACTTCACCTGCTGCTGTCTGTTCTTTTTCGCATCGCGGGCACGCCGATCAGCGACCCGCGCCTGCACGGGTCACTTCCACCAATATTCGACCTGCAGGCCCACATTGGAGCCATGTCGCGCCCCGCCAAACGCCCCGGTGTCGGACAGCGCCGAACCGGCCGCCAGCTCATTGGCTGCTCGCTGGGCCGCCGCGTTCCAACTGGCGTAGGTGTAATAGAGCCGTATTTCCGGGCGCGCCCAGAATTCCGGGCCCTTGGGCGACCAGGTGGGGGCAACGGTGAATTTGCTCAGCTTGCGTGTTCCATCGTTGGCCTGCACCTGGTCGTGGCCCAGTTCAGCCACCAATTTGAACTGGTCGGTGATGGCGTAGGCCGGGCGAACCCCCAACGACAGCCAGTCCTGGTCAGTGCCGTCGGGGCGGATGTCCTTCTGGTACACCGTCTGCACCTGCCCGCCGAAACGCGGCGTGACCTGCCAATCGAAAAACTCCACCAGACGATAGCTTTTGTTGCTGTCGTCCAGCCCGGTGTCGCCGGTATAACCCAGCCCAGTGCCGGGGCCCTCGCCGTATTGCAAGGCCAATTTGTTCTTGCCACCCAGGAAGTCCTGCTGCACATGCTGGGCGGTCAGGGCCCAACCACGATGGGCATCACGACGGTTCGCCCGGTCGATGAAACTCAGGCCCAACTCCAGCTCGCCGCCAGGGTTGGTCCTGAAACCGGCGACGTTGAAGTCATGCCGGTTGACCGGGTCTTTCTGGTAGAGGTTGTCCTTGCGCGAGAAGGCGTAGCTGTATTTCAGCCCACCGATCAGCACGTCCTCGATCCCGCCACCCGTGGCGCTCTGGTTCCAGTAGTAGAAATCCGAAATATGGATGTCGTTGCGTTTGTAATACCGCCGACCGGCCCACAACGACCCGCCGTTCAGGCTGGGCATGTTCGACCATTGGGCATACATCTGCGGCATGCGCGCCGCGCCGTTTTCACCCTGAAAGGTCGGCGTGCGGTCGTAGCGGTTGTACAGCGACGCCATGCCATCCACGCTCAACACCGAGCCATCGTCGAGGGTGAACAGATCCTGGCGCAGCTCCAACTCCCCGTACTGCTCGCACTCGTTGCCCAACCGATATTTAGTCTGCGCCCCAGGCAACTGGAAACAGGATTGGGAACGGCCATTGATCGCGCTGCCGACGCCACTGCGCAGATAACCGGAAAACTCCAGCGCCTGAACCGGAAACGGCAGCGCCAGGCAGATACAGGACGCGGCCAGGCCACGGTTTATTATTGTTTTCATACGCCTCTCCATTGTTTCTTATTGTTGTTTGCTCCATGACTCCCCCCTTGTTTGCCGTTTGGCTGACGACAAGGGACCCACGATGCGTGCGGCGCAACGTGTTCGCTGTCAGGCATTGCCTGGGCGGGGGAAGTTTTTTATTCAGTCGCTCAGGTGCAGCACGAACGACTCGTAGGGCCGCAGGCGCAGCCGTCGGTATCGGTGTTCGCCCGCTTCGTAGTTGCCAATCACCCAGCGTTGCTTCGTGTCATGGGTGAGGATCCCTTCGGGCAGTTCCACCTCGCAGTCGCCCCCATAAAAATGGCTGACCACCAGCAGGCGCTCGCCCTGCCCTTCGCGCAGGTACGCCCATACGTGCGGATGTTCGGGCAATAGCAAGCGATAGACGCCATCCTGGATCAAGGCTTCGCTGCGGCGCAGGGCGATCAGCTCGCGGTAGTAGTGCAGCACCGAGGTCGGGTCTTTTTGTTGTTGCTCGACATTGATGAAAGCGGCGTTGGCAGGCACGCCAATCCAGGGTTCGACCCGACTGAAACCCGCGTTCGGCCCTGCACTCCATTGCATCGGCGTGCGCCCGTTGTCACGGGACTTCTGCATGATTGGCGCCATGGCCTCGGCTTCAGGGACTCCGGCGTTGCGCTTGAGGCGATAGATGTTCAGGGTTTCCACATCGCGGTATTGCTCGATGTGATCGAAACCCGGATTGGTCATGCCCAGTTCTTCGCCCTGGTAAACGAACGGCGTGCCCTGGAGAAAGTGCAACGCCGTGGCGAGCATCTTCGCCGACGGTACGCGGTACTCACCGTCATCGCCGAACCGCGACACCACCCGCGGCTGGTCATGGTTACACCAGAACAGCGCATTCCAACCGTCACCGGCCTGCATGCCGACTTGCCAGTCGGACAGGATGCGTTTGAGCTCAAGAAAATCGAAGTCGGCCCGCACCCATTTTTGCAGGTTCGGATAATCCACCTTCAGATGGTGGAAATTGAAGGTCATCGACAGTTCGCGGGAGGCCGGGCACGAATAACGAACACAGTGCTCCAGGCTGGTGGACGACATCTCGCCAACGTTGATCAGGTCGAAACCCTCGAAGACTTCCCGATGCATTTCCTGCAGGTAGCGGTGCACGTTGGGACCGTCAGTATAGAAACGCCGACCGTCGGTGTGGTCGTCAGGGAAGTCCGCCGGCTTGGAGATCAGGTTGATCACATCGAGACGGAAGCCGCCAACGCCCTTGTCCCGCCAGAAACGCATCATCTTGAACACTTCGGCACGGACCCGGGGGTTGTCCCAGTTCAGGTCGGCCTGGGTATGGTCGAACAGATGCAGGTAATACTGGCCAGTCTGCGCTTCGTACTCCCAGGCCGAACCGCCGAACTTGGACTCCCAGGTGTTCGGCTGGTCCCGCCAGATATAGAAATCGCGGTATGGGTTGTCGAGGCTGCTGCGGGCGGCCTGGAACCAGGGATGCTCGATGGAGGTATGGTTAACCACGATGTCCAGCATAAGCTTGATGCCGCGTTTTTGCGCTTCGGCGATCAACACTTCGCAATCGGCCATCGTGCCGTAGCTGGGGTCGATGGCGTAGTAGTCGCTGATGTCGTAGCCATTGTCCCTTTGCGGTGAACGCAGGAACGGCGTGAGCCACAAATAATCGACACCCAGCCAGTGCAGGTAGTCGAGCTTGTCCACCACCCCCAGCAAGTCGCCGGTGGGTTGTCCGCCATGGCTGTAGAAACTCTTGGGATAGATCTGGTAGATCACCGAGCGTTGCCAGTCTTGCATGTGCGTTTCCTTCAATCTGTTTGGTTCGGCCTTGCGGGCCTCATCGTGCAAACACCCGGCGTCAGGCCACCCGATACCCCGGCCGGACGATCTTCATGCTCAGCGCGCAGGTCAGGGCAAAGGGCACGCTCATGGCGATGACCATGCCGACCACGAACATCGGTATGTAGTCCGGCACGATGGAAATGAAACCCGGCAGCCCGCCCACCCCAATCGCCGAGGCCTTGATCTTGTTCAGCGACAGGAAAATGCAACCCAGGGCCGAACCGGCCAGGGCGCAATAAAAGGGGAATTTGTAGCGCAGGTTGACCCCGAACATTGCCGGTTCGGTGATGCCGAAATAAGCGGAAATCGCCGAAGTGGAGGCCATGCTCTTATCCCGCGCATTGCGCGTCATGTAGAACACCGCCAGCGCCGCGCTGCCTTGGGCCAGATTGGACATGACGATCATTGGCCAGATGAAGGTGCCGCCCTGGGTCGAGATCAACTGCAGGTCTACCGCGAGGAACATATGGTGCATGCCGGTCACCACCAGCGGCGCATAGAGCAGGCCGAAAATCGCCCCGCCGATCACTGGCGCCAGGTCGAACAGCGCCACCATGCCTTCGGTGATCAGGATGCCCAGGTGGCGGGTGACCGGACCGATGATGGCGAGGGCCAGCACCCCGGTGATCACGATGGTGGTGATGGGGATCACCAGCAGTTGGATCGCGTTGGGCACCCTGGCCCGCAACCAGCGCTCGATCACGCTCATGACATAGGCCGCCAGCAGGATCGGCAGGATCTGACCCTGGTAGCCGACTTTCTCGATCTGGAACCAACCGAAGATGTCGAAATACGGCAGGCTCTGGCCATCCAACCCCGCCACCGCCTTGCCGTAGTTCCAGGCGTTGAGCAGATCCGGGTGGACGAGCATCAGGCCCAGCACGATGCCCAGAATCTCACTGCCGCCGAAACGCTTGGCCGCCGACCAACCCACCAGCGCCGGAAGAAAAACGAAGGAGGTATTGGCCATCAGGTTGATCAGGCTCCAGACGCCGTCCAGGTTCGGATAGGCATCGAGCAATGTCTGTCCGGCAATGAACATGCCCTTGGCGCCCAGCAGGTTGTTGACGCCCATCAGCAGGCCAGCAATCACCAGCGCGGGCAGGATAGGCATGAACACATCGGAGAGCACCCGCACCAGGCGCTGCATGCCGTTGCCCTTCTGCGCGCCCTGGCGCTTGACGTCAGCGATGGTGGCGGCGGCCAGGCCCGTCAGCTCGCGCAGGGCGGCATAGACCTTTTCCACCTCGCCGGGGCCAATGACCACCTGGAACAGGCCACCGGTGAAAAACGAGCCCTTGACCAGGTCGATCTGGTTCAGCGTGGCACTGTCCACCCGGGCCGCATCCTTGAGGGACAGGCGCAGGCGCGTCACGCAATGGGCTGCCTGCTCGATATTGTCGACGCCACCCAAGCTTTGCAGCAGCTCGCTGGCGATTCTGGAGTAATCGTGGCTCATGCTTTTTTCTTCCGCGTCATTCTTGTTATCGAGAGTCGACAGCACGTGGAAGAGAAAGTACTCGTCTGTACGAGTTAAAGCAACAACTGGTACAGACGAGTTATGTTTTGTTTATGATGAGCCCCGAATACCCTGGAAACGTCCTACGCTACTGTCGGCAAAAAATGACAGGCGATTGGACAAATCCCCCACTTGGCCCGTAAGGTTCCGCCCCGGTGAACAGCGCGGTACAGAGCCCTCTCCATGAGTAAATACAACCAGATCTACAACGATCTGCTGACCAGCATTACCACCGAACGCCTGGAGCGCGGCGCTCGCCTGCCGTCCGAAACCGAACTGATGGACAGCTACCAGGCCAGCCGTGGCACGGTGCGCAAGGCCATCGAACAACTCCAGGAGCGTGGGTTCGCGCAGAAGATCCATGGCAAGGGCACCTTCGTGCTGTCGACCCAACCCATCGAATTCCAGCTCGGCGGCATCGTCAGCTTCCAGGAGACCTACCCGCGCCTGGGCAACGATGTCAGCACCGAAGTGGTCGAGTTCAGCCAGTTGCCGTTGGAAGGAGCGCTACTCGAGCACATCAAGGCCCCCGCCGGCAGCCCGATTACCCGCATCAAGCGGGTCCGGCGAATCGACGGCAAGCGCGTGATCCTGGACATCAACCACTTCGTCAGCGACGTGATCCCGGGCCTGACCCGCGACATCGCCGTGCAGTCGATCTACGCCTTCATCGAACAGACCCTGCACCTGCAAATCGCCTACGCCCAGCGCACCATCGAAGCGGTCCGCTGCGCCAAGGACGACCAGCAGCACCTCGACCTCGAAGGCCAGAGCCATGTGATCGTGGTCAGCAACCAGACCTTTCTCCAGGACGGCCGGCAGTTCGAGTACACCGAATCGCGGCATACCCTGGATAAGTTTTATTTTTCGGATGTGGCGCGGCGGTGAACACAACAAACCATGTGGATACGGGCTCACGCGTTGTATTGTGCGGAAGTCATTAGAAAGATATTGCCAGTCGAGAATCGAGTACGTTTCAAGCTATGTGTTTGCCTGACAAGCAGGACCCACCTTCCGTAGAATGCCTGCGTGGCTATGGAACACCTTCCTTCTCACCCTCATGACCTAGGGGTTCCGCTCTCCACACCGCGCCTGCTTCTTGCAGGCGTTTTTACATCGACTGCAGATGCGACGTAGCTGCCCACTCACAACGGCGGCCAAAGGGAGAAATCAAGCATGAATCAGGAGCTGTTCCTGCGTCGCCGCACCAAGGTTCACGTCCCTACGGGCACCGGCGGAGCCACGCGCGCCCAGGTAGCGTCGGCAGTCCAGGAAATCGCGGCGTTCCGATGCGTGCTATCGGAGTCGCTGATCAAGCGAATCGGCATGCTCTCGGCGGCAGAACTCACGCACTGGCTGCGCGATGTTATCGGAGTGCTACGGCGGCAGACCGGCGCCCATGTGCACCACCAGCCGTTTTATCCTGACTTTCCAGAGCAAGTTCTAAAAGCCTCAGAGGCGGAGTTGTACCTGACCGCCGTCATTCATTACCTCACGCTTCGGCGTTTGCCACCGAGCGAACACGCTCGGCCTGTGATGCTTGAAGGAAACCTCATATCCCGGGTTATCGAACTGGGCAGCGTCTCTGAGTTCGAGTCATTGCTCGAGCCGCTGGTTTCATCGCGCACTTCGCTCTCCGAAGAGGAAACAGCCGATGTCGTCTGGTTTATCCGAGCGTACAAAAGCGATGTGTTTCGTCTGCTGCCTCAGGCCGTCCCGTTCCGGGAGATTCGCGCACTGGTTGGCGGCACACTGCTCCTGCATGTGGCCGGCGATGCACGGGTAGACGCATTCCTGGAGCAAAACGTCGAAACGGCGACAGACGTATTACGACTGGCGGTGGCGCTGAGTGGAGGCGACGTGTCACTGACGACAGCTTCGACACGTTTCACAGCGATGAAGCGCGCGACGCGCCGTCTGCTGCTGCGCCTGCTCGATCGCGCACCCAACGCCGGGGAGGATGTGATGCGTCATGCCGAACGCTGGAAACGCTTGGCCGAAGTACTGCATCCGGGGGAGCACGCCGATAAGTACCCACGAGCACTCGCCGCGATCACGGCAGCGCGCCGCAACGACCCGCCGGCCTCGTTTGGATCACGTGTCGAAACAATGCTAGCCCAGCGTCAGATCGCCGCGCTTACGCCCTTATTGCAGGAACGTCCCGGTGAATTCGCACGACGGCTGGATGTGACCTTGCGCCGCGCGAGCGAAGCGGACGCTGTACTCGACGCGTTCGAGGCCGTCGCGACACAAGTGTCCACACCTATCCTGCTGCAGGTACTAGCCCAAGTACGGGCCCCGCGCCCGTTGCCCTTGCGGGCTTTCACGCCGAAAGGGGCGTTGGCCAAGGTCTATGGCATCGAGGATCGGCGCGAACCTCTCACGCCTCAGGTGTTGGCGCGTGCAGCCCAAATTTGCCGGGACGCTCTCATAAAGCGTTTTGCATCACTGCCGCCGCTTGGCCGCTGTTTCATCGATCCCGTACTGCGCGAATACAGGGTGCCGCTGGCACAACGTGCCGCATCGAAGTCGCTGCGTACGCTGGTGCGAGGCAGCCGGTTGCCTATGCCTGACACGCGTTTCATTCGCCTGTTCCTGTGGTGGAAGAACGGCCGTGAACGCACGGACATCGACTTGTCCGCCGCATTTTTCGACGCCAATTTCGTGTTCACGCAAACTGTCGCGTACTACAACCTGAAGGGGTTCGGCGGCTATCACAGCGGCGATATCGTCGATGCACCCCACGGGGCTTCGGAGTTCATCGACCTCGATCTTGATGTCCTCGTCGAGAAGGGTATCCGCTACGTCGTAACATCGATCAATTCATTCACCGAACAGCCGTACTGCGATCTTCCCGAGTGCTTCGCTGGCTGGATGGCCCGTGCCGACGTGGCATCGGGTGAAGTGTTCGAACCGCGATCCGTCGTCGACCGTCTCGATATCGCATCCGACACCGGGATCTGCCTGCCATTCGTGATGGACTTGCAAGAGCGGCGCGTGATTTGGGTCGATCTCGGACTTACGTCATCGCCACGGTGGAACAACGTTCAGAACAACCTGAGTGGGATATCGTTGATGCTGCGAGCCCTGGTGCACACACCGCGTCCGGATTTGGAGACTCTGTTCGATTTACATGCACGTGCACGAGGAGAACGGGTGGCTTCGCCGCAAAAGGCACAGGCAGTATTTGCGCCAGATCAAGGGATGACGCCGTTCGATACGGATTTGATTCGATCACAGTTTCTCTGATGCCCAATCCTGAAGGACTTCAGTGGTCACTGGGCTTTCCAAGACGATATCGATGACAGTAGGCCCCGCTCCACCGCCCACCTCAAACGCCCGCGAGACGGCATCAACGATTTCGGCTCACATTCCGATCTATCGCAGCACGGGCATTCCAGAAATGATGTCGTGCACCTGATCTTGTAGCTAACGGTTAAGGTTGTAGAAAAACGATTAGATAACAAGAGCCGTGCACAAAAACGATTACTCTTGCCAACCGGCTCGTCAGACTGAAGAAGGGCTGGACATGACTGTCACCCAACCAAAGCGTCCAACTCTTCGGAAGCCATAGCCAGACAACCGTAGGCCTTCTTTCGCAACGTTGACCTGCAGCGCCACCTGGGCCACATCCAACACGTCCTTGGTAAGCGAATAGCTGCCCCTGGCCTGCAGCCAGGTCAGCACGTCCGCCAAATGCCAGATAGAAGCACTTCCCTCGTGCACCGGCGTCGGGAAGCTGCCTGGATGAGCCAACATCAGCTTGCGCATATTCTGCCGAGACACACCTATGATCTCAGCAACGTCGGTCAGCCCAACCAAATCAGGCGCCACCTCGATCAGTTTGGCCGACGGCACGGCGCGATGAACATCGGACAGAGCGCTAAGCACCGCCGTGACCGCATCAGGAGCCTCGCGAGTGAACTCAAGCGCCAGCCGGCCCGGCTGCCCGATGCCGACCAGGGCGTCATCGCAGCCCGCTTCTCCCAGCCGCTCCACCAGTTCATCCATGGCACAGCCATCGTCAGCAAGCTGATATTTCAAGGTAAAAATATATTCCATTGTTCTATTCCTCAGCATCGTCATCAGCCTCGCGCCGATTGCGATGCGCAATGCAATTGTCCACGACGCGTCGCAATGCTCGCGCATGGTTGCCAGGGTTCTTCGGCGTGCTCCAATATCGAGGTGATGCAGAACTCGCCGCAGCGGCACGCCTCATCGTTGTATGGACAATAAGCCCGCCCCCAGGCGTGACTGCCACCAACGTCTACGCGCCACCCCCGCCCTTCGGCATACCTAAGCGTTTCTTCGATCTCTTTCTTCGGGTGCGTTGGACGAATCATCCGTGATCTCCAGTATTCGCACGAGCTGTCAGATTGTCAGATGACAACCTGACAGCTCGATTTCAAACCCCAGCATTTAGCGGCCCACATCTGCTCGGCAGCAGCCTTGGTACAGAGTGGTTCGCGGACATTGCGACAGCGCTCCGCGCCATGCCGGCGGAATACACGTGGGTGCTGCGGCAGAGGGTAAGCATTTTTCGGTACTTGTGGAGGCGAGGAATCGTAGCGAAAGGTGACGATGCTGGGATGCGCTGCAGCCCAAAGCCGTCATCGCAGTGCGTCAGGCCGATCCCAGTCAGCTTGGATTGGGGGCGCTTCGCACCCCAGCGGGAGCAAGCTCCCTCGCCACAATTTTGTGTTCAGCTGGCAATAACGCGGGCTTTTCAAGTCCTATCACTTGCACACACCAAACGGGTTACCACGGCTTACAGACTTCGACCTATCGAACGAGGCGTAGTAAGTCAGATTTGCATCAGCCGATCACGTGTTGGCGAGGACCGACTACAAGGAAGTGCCGCCGCGGGTGGACTACGCACTGACCCCGCTCGGTCGCAGCTTGGCCGAGGCGATCGTCCCGCTGGGCAGGTGGGGGAGCGAGAATGCGGAAGAAATGGCAAGCATCTTCGCCAAACGCGACGCTTTTGCCTAGAAATCGTCAGCGCCTAAACGCCAAAAGCCCGCAACTAAGCGGGCTTCAGGGTTTCTTGCTAGTGGCTACCGGTCAGCGCCGGACGCACCATCACTCCCACTCAATCGTCGCCGGCGGCTTGCTCGACACGTCATACGTCACGCGCGAGATACCTTCGATTTCATTGATGATCCGCCCGGAAACGGTTTCCAGCAGCTCGTACGGCAGGTGTGCCCAGCGAGCGGTCATGAAGTCGATGGTTTCCACGGCGCGCAGTGCGACGACCCAGGCGTAGCGACGGCCGTCGCCGACCACGCCCACCGATTTCACTGGCTGGAACACCACGAACGCCTGGCTGACCTTGTGGTACCAGTCGGCCTTGCGCAGTTCTTCGATGAAGATGTGGTCGGCGCGACGCAGCAGGTCGGCGTATTCCTTTTTCACTTCACCGAGGATCCGCACGCCCAGGCCCGGGCCCGGGAATGGGTGGCGGTAGACCATGTCGTACGGCAGGCCCAGTTCCAGGCCGAGGCGACGCACTTCGTCCTTGAACAGTTCGCGCAGCGGCTCGACCAGCTTGAGGTTCATCTCCTCCGGCAGGCCACCTACGTTGTGGTGGGACTTGATCACGTGGGCCTTGCCGCTCTTGGCGCCGGCCGACTCGATCACGTCGGGGTAGATGGTGCCTTGGGCCAGGTACTTGATGTTGTCCAGCTTGCAGGATTCGGCATCGAACACGTCGATGAAGGTACGGCCGATGATCTTGCGCTTCTTCTCCGGGTCGGACTCGCCGGCCAGGTTGTTCAAGAATTGCTCTTCGGCATTGGCGCGGATCACCTTGACGCCCATGTTCTCGGCGAACATGGCCATCACTTGCTCGCCTTCGTGCAGGCGCAGCAGGCCGTTGTCGACGAATACGCAAGTCAGCTGGTCGCCGATGGCCTTGTGCAGCAATGCGGCAACCACCGAGGAGTCAACGCCGCCGGACAGGCCCAGCAGCACATTGTCGGTGCCGACCTGGGCACGCACCTGGGCAATGGCGTCTTCAGCGATCTTCGACGGCGTCCAGAGGGCTTCGCACCCGCAGATGTCGAGGATGAAGCGCGACAGGATACGGCCGCCCTGCTTGGTGTGGGTCACTTCCGGGTGGAACTGCACGCCGTAGTAGCGACGGTCGTCGTTGAACATGCCGGCAATCGGGCAGCTCGGGGTGCTGGCCAGGATGTGGAAGTCTTCCGGCATCTTGGTGACCTTGTCACCGTGGCTCATCCACACGTCGAGGCCGAACAGGCCGTCGGCGTCGATATGATCCTCGATGCCGTCCAACAGGCGGCTCTTGCCGACCACGTCGACGCGGGCGTAACCGAACTCGCGCAAATCCGAACCTTCGACCTTGCCGCCCAGCTGTTCCGCCATGGTTTGCATGCCGTAGCAGATACCGAAGACCGGCACGTCCAGGTCGAACACGGCTTGGGGGCAGCGCGGGCTGTCGGCTTCGTGCACGGACTCCGGGCCGCCGGCGAGGATGACGCCTTTAGGCGCGAATTCGCGAATCGCTTCATCATCCATGTCGAACGGATGCAATTCACAGTACACGCCGATTTCACGCACGCGGCGGGCGATCAGCTGGGTGTACTGGGAACCGAAGTCGAGGATCAGGATGCGGTGAGCGTGAATGTCGAGGGCCATGACTCATTCTCATGTAGTGAATCAGAAACAACTCGGGGCTGAATGAACAGCCCCGGTGATTAACGTTTTGCTGAAGGCCTTAACCTACGCGGTAGTTCGGCGCTTCCTTGGTGATCTGCACGTCGTGGACATGGGACTCGGCCATGCCGGCGCCGGTGATGCGCACGAACTCCGGCTTGGTGCGCATCTCTTCGATGTCGGCGCTGCCGGTGTAGCCCATGGAAGAACGCAGGCCGCCCATCAGTTGATGGATGATGGCGCTCAAGGTGCCTTTGTACGGCACGCGACCTTCGATGCCTTCCGGTACCAGCTTCTCGGCACCCGCGGAGGAGTCCTGGAAGTAACGGTCGGAAGAGCCTTGGGCCTGGGACATGGCGCCCAGCGAACCCATGCCGCGATAGGCCTTGTAGCTACGGCCCTGGAACAGCTCGATCTCGCCTGGCGCTTCTTCGGTACCGGCGAACATCGAACCCATCATCACGCAGTAGGCACCGGCAACGATGGCCTTGGACAGGTCACCGGAGAAACGGATACCGCCGTCGGCGATCAACGGTACGCCAGTGCCTTCAAGGGCGGCGGCGACGTTGGCGATGGCGCTGATCTGCGGCACGCCGACACCGGCAACGATACGGGTGGTGCAGATCGAGCCAGGGCCGATACCGACCTTGACCGCGTCGGCGCCAGCTTCGGCCAGGGCCTTGGCGGCTGCGCCGGTGGCGATGTTGCCGCCGATCACCTGCACGTCAGGGAAGTTCTGCTTGACCCAGCGAACGCGGTCGATCACGCCTTTGGAGTGACCGTGGGCGGTGTCGACCACCACCACGTCAACGCCGGCATTGACCAGGGCGGCAACACGGTCACCGGTGTCCTTGCCAGTGCCGACGGCAGCGCCGACGCGCAGACGACCTTGGTCGTCCTTGCTGGCCAGCGGGTAGGCCTTGGCTTTTTCGATGTCGTTGACGGTCATCATGCCCTTGAGGGCAAACTTCTCGTCGACGATCAGCACGCGCTCGATGCGGTGCTTGTGCAACAGCTCGCGAACTTCGTCCTTGCTGGTGCCTTCCTTGACCGTGACCAGGCGCTCTTTAGGCGTCATCACTTGGCGGACGGAAGCATCCAGGCGGTTTTCGAAACGCACGTCGCGGGAAGTGACGATGCCGACCAGGTCGCCATCGTGCAGCACCGGAACGCCGGAGATGTTGTGCATGCGGGTCAGTTCGAACAGATCCCGGACCGTGGCGTCAGCCTCGATGGTGATCGGATCCTTGACCACGCCAGCCTCGAACCGCTTGACCTTGCGCACTTCGGCGGCCTGCTGTTCGATGGTCATGTTCTTGTGGATGATCCCGATACCGCCTTCCTGGGCCATGGCGATGGCCAGACGGGCTTCGGTCACGGTGTCCATGGCGGCGGAAACCAGGGGGATATTCAGTTCGATGCCACGGGTGAGACGGGTTTTGAGACTGACTTCGTTAGGCAGCACCTCGGAATAACCGGGCACTAGGAGAATGTCGTCGAAGGTCAGAGCTTCTTGGCTGATACGCAGCATCGCGGGGGCTCCCGAGCGGGAAAATGGAAGCGCGCCATTATACTCATGCAGCCCGTCTGGCTCAATGTAAAACTCTGTCTATTATTGGCGGGGTGATTGGTGGGGTGAAACCACCGCACGCCCATCCTGTGATGCATCTATCTACAACTCCACCTTCACCCAACTCACCGGCTGATCGAGCCAATCGGCGAATTCATCGACAAAGGCCTGCTTGAACCCCGCCTCCAGCCAATTATTGAAAATGAAACCCAGATTGGAGAACGCACAGGGTTGCAGGAATAGAAACCCATTGATGTCGTCTTCATGCCCGCATTCAGGACAGGTGAAGTTATCAGTGCGCCCAGGCATCCAATCTTCCAGGCTTTCAAACAGCGCTTCGCCGACTTCCTTGCGGCACTCGGCGCAACCGGCCTCTTCCAGGAACCCCTTGGCCGGCGTATAGATGCAACGCTTGGTGATGATTTCCAGGCCGTTGATCGATTCGCCGAACGGCAGCGCGTCGGGATGCAGGACCACGTCGCGGGCACCGGGAGCGATAGCGTGGGCCATGCGATTGCCGGTGCGGCCGCAGGTGGTCAGTTGCTCTTCGACGATATTCTTGCGCACCAGCCAGCGCACGATCGCCCGAGCCCGAGGCTCGTGGACCGGCAAGGTGGAAATTTTCGGGACGATAATACTTTGCGAATTCATGGCGAGGCCTGGAGGTTTCCCTGGCAGATCTACTAAAGGGCCGGCAGCTTAATCCCTGGCTGGGCCAGGTCAAGCATTCAGGTAGCGGCCGATCAACGCCAGGCCACTGGCGAGCACCAGCCAGGTGACCAGGCGCACGAATGCCTCGCGCGACATCTTCATGGTCAGGCGACGCCCTACCCACAACTCCAGCGCCATGGCCGGCAACAAACACAGCGCCAATACCAACAAGGGTAGCTCGGCATACACGCCCGCGATAACGAACAGACTCAAGCGCACCACGGTACTGCAGCTGATCAGCGCACTCTGGGTCGCCCGCGCCGCCTACAGATCCATCCGGCACTTCCTTGATATGGAGAGCGGGGACTTTAGCCAGATGTGTCATGGCATATCCAGCATTTGTGGTGACTGGCCCATCGCCTTCGCAGGTCTGGTCGCGAAACAAGCGACTCGGTCTAATTGCCTTGCACACATGGCGATTCAGACGCGAATCCCCTTATCATGCCGCCCATGATTAAAGATCCCTTTGCCCGACTGGGCCTGGACCGCGAGGTCCTGACTGTCAGCCAGCTCAACGGCCGTGCGCGGGTGTTGCTGGAGGACGTGTTCAGCAACATCTGGGTCGAGGGCGAGATTTCCAACCTCGCCCGCCCCGCCTCCGGCCACGTGTACTTCACCCTCAAGGACAGCGGCGCCCAGGTGCGTTGCGCACTGTTCCGGCAGAACGCCGCGCGGGTGCGCCAGGCCTTGAAGGACGGATTGGCGGTGAAGGTGCGTGGCAAGGTCTCGCTGTTCGAAGGCCGTGGCGATTATCAACTGATTCTCGACACCGTCGAGCCGGCCGGCGATGGCGCCCTGCGCCTGGCTTTCGATGCCCTGAAGGAAAAACTCAGCGCCGAGGGCCTGTTCAGCGCCGAGCGCAAGGTGCCATTGCCGGCCCATCCGCAACGCATCGGCATCATCAGTTCGCCCACCGGCGCGGTGATCCGCGACATCATCAGTGTGTTCCGCCGCCGCGCGCCGCAGATTTCCCTGACGTTGATTCCCACCGCCGTGCAAGGCCGCGAAGCCACCGGGCAAATCGTCCGCGCACTGAAACTGGCCGATGCCCGTGGCTTTGACGCGCTGATCCTGGCCCGGGGCGGCGGTTCGCTGGAAGACTTGTGGTGCTTCAACGAAGAAGCCGTGGCCCGGGCCGTGGACGCCTGCGTCACGCCGATCGTCAGCGCCGTCGGCCATGAGACCGACGTGTCCATCAGCGATTTCGTTGCCGACGTGCGCGCCCCTACACCTTCCGCCGCCGCTGAACTGCTGGCGCCGGATGCTGGCGACCTGGTGCGCCGGGTAGAAAGCCTGCACCGGCGATTGGTGATGCGCATGCGCGACCGCCTGATGCGCGATCAACTGCGCCTCGAAGGCCTCACCCGGCGCCTGCGCCATCCCGGCGAACGCCTGCGCCAACAGGCGCAACGCCTCGATGACCTGGACATGCGCATGCGCCGGGCCTTCGAACGCAGCCTCAATACCCGCCGCGAACGGCTGATCCGCCTGGAAACGCGCCTGGCTGGACAACATCCGGGCCGACAGTTGGCCATGTTGCGTCATCGCCTCGACAGCCTCGCCGAACGCCTGCCCCGAGCCATGCGCGAAGGCCTTAAAACGCGACGCGTACAGCTACAAAACCAGATGCAGACGCTGCACATCGTCAGCCCCCTGGCGACCCTCGGTCGTGGCTACAGCATCCTGCTCGACGAACGCGGCCATGCGATCCGCAACGCCGGACAAACCCGGACTGGCCAGCGCCTGACCGCCAAGCTCGGCGAAGGCGAACTGCTGGTGCGGGTCGAAGACAATCACCTGACGCCAGTCACCCTTTCTTTACTGGACTGATTCATGCCGCGATTCCTCGCCCCCCTGCTGTTGCTGTGCCTGACTTTCAACGCCCATGCCGACAGTTACATCACCCGCCTGTTGAACAAACCCGTGCCCGGCGGCGTGGCCGTGGTGGACCTGGGCAGCGCGGCCCAGGCACCCAAAGCCACCTATCAGGGCAAACCGGTATTAGTGGTCAAGGAACAGCAGAATTGGCTGGCGATTGTCGGCATTCCGCTGACGGTCCAGCCCGGCACGCAGCAGATCAGCAGCGGCGGCAGCACCCAACCCTTCGTGGTTGGCTACAAGAAGTATCCCGAGCAGCACATCACGCTGAAGAACAAGCGCCAGGTCAACCCGAACCCGGCGGACCTCAAGCGCATCGACGCCGAGCTGGCGGTGCAATTGAAGGCCTACCGCAGCTTCAGCCCGAACATCCCCAGCAACCTGTTGCTGGATAAACCGGTCAACGGCCCGCTGTCGAGCAAGTTCGGTGTGCGCCGCTTCTTTAACGGCGAAGAGCGCAACCCCCACGCTGGCTTGGACTTCGCCGTGCCCGCCGGCACGCCGATCAAGACTCCGGCCGCCGGCAAGGTGATCCTCACCGGCAATTATTTCTTCAATGGCAACACCGTGTTCGTCGACCATGGCCAGGGCTTCATCAGCATGTTCTGCCACATGTCGAAGATCGATGTGAAAGTCGGCCAGCAATTGGCCCGGGGCACCGTGGTCGGCAAGGTCGGCGCCACGGGCCGTGCGACTGGGCCACACATGCACTGGAACATCAGCCTGAACGATGCGCGGGTGGATCCGGCGATTTTTATCGGGGCTTTCCAACCTTGAGTAGTTTGCGGTGAGGCTACTGGCCTCTTCGCCACGGATTGCCGAGTGAAAAGCATCGACGCAATAAAACGACAAATACCTCATCGTCACGCGATTAAATCTCGTCAGACCGCCTAAAAGCAGAACTTCTCTCAATTTTTTTCGACTGCTTGCAACCCCCCGTCCACGCGGTTAGGGTTGAAAGCATGAAAACCTCTCATACCCTCATCCAGCTTCGCCAGCACCGCAGCCTGTGCCTCGTCAGCGCACGACTGCCGGGCTGAATCGCGGCACCTCGTCCCGGCTAATCAGCCACCCCATTAGAACCACCGGCAGGCCGCCTCTTTCCGGCCACGACAATAAGGATTCCGCCCATGAGCATGCTCAAAGACCCGTCTTCGAAATACCGCGCCTTCCCGACCATCAACCTGCCGGATCGCACCTGGCCATCGAAGACCATCACCGCCGCGCCGATCTGGTGCAGTTCCGACCTGCGTGATGGCAACCAGTCGCTGATCGAGCCGATGGACGCCGCCAAGAAGCTGCGCTTCTGGAAAACCCTGGTCGCGGTGGGCGTGAAGGAAATCGAAGCGTCGTTCCCGGCTGCCTCGCAGACCGACTTCGACTTCGTGCGCACCCTCATCGAGGAAGGCCACATCCCGGACGACACCACCATCCAGGTGCTGACCCAGGCCCGTGAAGACCTGATCGCCCGCACGTTCGAATCCCTGCGTGGCGCCAAGAAAGCCATCGTCCACCTCTATAACGCCACCTGCCCGTCGTTCCGCCGCATCGTGTTCAACCAGGACAAGGAAGGCGTGAAGGAGATCGCGGTGAACGCAGCCAAGCTGTTCGTCAAATACGCCGCGCAACAGCCGGAAACCCAGTGGCAGTTCGAGTATTCGCCAGAGACGTTCAGCGCCACCGAGCTGGAATTCGCCAAGGAAGTCTGCGACGCGGTGATCGAAGTGTGGAACCCGACCCCGGAGCGCAAGGTGATCCTCAACCTGCCAGCCACCGTGGAAGTCGCCACCCCGAACATCTACGCCGACCAGATCGAGTGGTTCCACCGCAACATCAGCCGTCGTGACAGCGTGCTCATCAGCCTGCACACCCACAACGACCGTGGCACCGGCGTGGCCGCCACCGAGCTGGGCCTGATGGCCGGCGCCGACCGTGTCGAAGGCTGCCTGTTCGGCAACGGCGAACGCACCGGCAACGTCGACCTGGTGACCGTGGCGCTGAACCTCTACACACAGGGCATCGACCCCGAGTTGGACTTCTCCGACATCGATGGCGTGCGCAAAGTGGTCGAAGAATGCAACCAGATCCCGGTGCACCCACGTCATCCGTACGTCGGCGACCTGGTTCACACCGCATTCTCGGGCTCGCACCAGGATGCGATCCGCAAGGGCTTCGCCCAGCAGAAACCGGACACCCTGTGGGAAGTGCCGTACCTGCCGATCGACCCGGCCGACATCGGCCGCAGCTATGAGGCGGTGATTCGGGTCAACAGCCAGTCGGGCAAGGGCGGTATCGCCTACCTGCTGGAACAGGAATACGGCATCAGCCTGCCGCGTCGCATGCAGATCGAGTTCAGCCAGGTGGTGCAGCGCGAAACCGATCGCCTGGGCCTGGAGATGACCGCCCAGCAGATCCATGCCCTGCTGCAGCGTGAATACCTGCAAGCCAACACCCCGTACGCGCTGGTCAGCCATCGCCTGCAGGAAGAAAACGGCAACAGCGCCGTGGAAGTGGAAGTGGCGAGCAAGGGCCAGGGCGAGACCAACCTGCACTGGCGCGGCAAAGGCAACGGCGCGCTGGAAGCGCTGGTGGCCGGCCTGCCGATTCCGGTGGAAATCATGGACTACAACGAACATGCGATCGGCGCCGGCACCAATGCCAAGGCGGCGGCGTACATCGAACTGCGGGTCAACGGCGAGCGTGCGGTGCATGGCGTGGGTATCGATGAGAACATCACCACCGCGAGCTTCAAGGCACTGTTCAGTGCGCTGAACCGCTCGCTGAGCCAGCCGGAAGCCAAGGCGGCTTGATCCATCGATGAAATGCAAAAAGGCCCTGGGGTGTGAACCTCAGGGCCTTTTTGTTTGGCTTGGATTTTGGGTTGGCTGTTCCGGCCCCTTAGTGAGCAAGCCGCTCCCACAATGGATCTGCGGTGGACACAAATTCTGTGCCTGGCAGAAATCTCCTGTGGGAGCGGGCTTGCTCGCGAAGGGGCCTAATAGACGGCCGGGATGTCAGGCATGGGTATCGATCGAAATAGTCATCGCCTGCAACAGCGCGGCCTGCAGGGTCTGCAACGTCGCTTGTGTCGCCATGATCTGAGTCTGGATCGCCATGGTTTCCTGGGCTTTCTGCTCCTCATCGGCGCGGCTTTTTTGCACTCGTGCTAGCTGGGCCTGCTGTTCGGCCAGCAACTTTTCGGTCTGTTCGATCTGCTTCTTCAGTTGTTCGATGACATCGCCGCTGCCGCTGCTGCCACCCGCACCGGCGATATTCGCGCCGCTGGTGTCGACTGCCAGTTTCTTGTCTTTGTCTTCGCTGCTGTCAGCCGATGCCACTGGACTGACCGCTTTTTCTTCTTCGGCCCCACGGATGGAGACTTTGGGGGCCGACAATGGATAAGGGTTTACGGTCGTTGCGCTGATGCTGGTCATAGGGACTCCTCCTTGGCTGACCGGTTATCGGCTCACAACACCGTTACTTGAGGGCTGAATCGTTTCAATTCGTGAACTCGAAGCGATCAGCGTCCAGGTTCGCCGGAAACCGAGAGCGATACGCCGCCAGGTCCGTCGCACTCAGCGAAACAGAAAACACCCCATCGGCTTCACCGGCGCTGAGCAGCGTCTCACCCTGGAAGTCCAGCACCTGACTGTCACCGGTGTAGGCAAAGCCCTTGCGGTCGGTGCCGACCCGGTTCACCGCCGCCACGTAGCACAGGTTCTCGATGGCCCGCGCCGGGAGCAAGCGGTTCCAATGCTGACGCCGGGCGCCTGGCCAGTTGGCGGTGTACAGCAATAAATCGGTGTCTTCGGCGTCGCGGCTCCACGCGGGAAAACGCAGGTCGTAGCAGATCAATGGTCGGATCCGCCAGCCCTTGAGCTCGAACAGCACCTGCCGCTCACCCGGTGTGTAATGGTTGTGCTCGCCGGCCATGCGGAACAGATGGCGCTTGTCGTAATGCAGCACCTCGCCATCGGGCCGTGCCCACAGCAAGCGATTACGATGCGTGCCGTCGCCGGCCTGGACGATCACGCTGCCGGTGATCACCGCATCCAGCTTCGCCGCCTGGTCCTTGAGCCAGCGGCTGGTGGGCCCGTGCTCCGGCTCGGCCAGGGTCTCGGACTCCATGGAAAAACCGGTGGTGAACATTTCCGGCAGGATGATCAGGTCCGCCCCACGCGCCTGATCGAGCAGCACCTCGAAATGTTCCAGGTTGGCCCGACGGTCATGCCAGGCCAGCGTGGTCTGGATCAAGGCAATGTTCAGGTTGGGCAACGCACTCAGATCACGCATAGTTTTTCCGCCGCTTCGCGCAGCGTCTCCTCGCGCTTGGCAAAGCACAGGCGCACCAGGCGCTGGCCCTTTGGCGGGTTCTGGTAGAAGACCGAGATCGGAATGGTCGCCACGCCATGTTCGCGCGTCATCCATACCGCCATGTCGACGTCATTGAGGTCCGGGCGGATTTGCGAGTAATCCACCAGCTGGAAATAGGTGCCGGCGACGCGCTTGTAGCTGAACCGCGACGGCGCCAGCAGATCGCAGAACAGGTCGCGCTTGGCCTGGTAGAAGTCCGGCAGCTCGTCGACGTGCTCCGGATGCTCGGCCATGTAATCGGCCAACGCAAACTGCAACGGGGTCACGCCGCAGAAGCTGACGTACTGATGCACCTTGCGCAGCTCCGCCGTCAGGGCCGGTGGCGCCACGACGTAACCGGTCTTCCAGCCGGTGACGTGGTAGGTCTTGCCGAACGAACTGACCACGAAGGCGCGGCGATACAGCTCCTCATGGGCTAGCACGCTGACATGGGGCACGCCGTCAAACACCAGGTGCTCATAGACTTCGTCGCTGATCAGGTAGATGTCGCGGTCGCGGATCAAGGCCGCCAACTGGTCCAGCTCGGCGCGGCTGATCAGGGCTCCGCTGGGGTTGTGCGGCGTGTTGAGGATGATCATTCGCGTGCGCGGGCTCAGGGCTTCGCCGAGTTTCTCAAAGTCGATGGCGAAGTCGTCCAGGCCCAGTTGAACATGCACGCAACGTCCGCCGGCCAGTTGCACGGCAGGTTCGTAGCTGTCGTAGGCCGGGTCGAAGACGATGACTTCGTCGCCGCTGTTAACCACCGCCGCGATGGCGCAGAAAATCGCCTGGGTCGCGCCAGGGGTCACGGTGACTTCCTGATCGGCATCGACGCTGGCGCCATAGCTGCGGGCGATCTTCGCCGCAATCTGCTGCCGCAGCACCGGCAGGCCGGTCATGGGGGAATATTGGTTGTGGCCTTGGGCTATGTGCCGGCCGACCGCATCGCGCAGCGCTTGCGGGCCATCGAAATCGGGAAAACCCTGGGACAGGTTCAGCGCACCGGTCTGCGCGGCGAGCTGCGACATCTGGGTGAAAATCGTGATGCCGACGTTCGGCAACTTGCTGGTGATCATCGAGGTTTCCCTGGGTCTGCACCCGGCTCTGGTGCGGCGCGGGAGAGGTCGAGGATAGCCCAATCGCCGGGCATGAAAAAGGGTGCCCGTGGGCACCCTCTCCAACTGTCGCCACAAAAGCGATCCGGACAAATCCCGGCTCAGCGCTTGTCGCGGCGCTTCTTGTCGGCCTTCTTGTGGTGCGACATCAAGCGACGCTTCTTGTTGACCTGACGGTCGGTGAGCGTGTTCTTGTTGCCTTCATACGGGTTCTCGCCGCCCTTGAACTCGATGCGAATCGGCGTACCGACCAGCTTCAGGACGCGACGGTAGGTGTTCTCCAGGTAGCGAACGTACGACTTGGGCACCTTCTCGATCTGGTTACCGTGGATCACGATGATCGGCGGGTTGGCACCACCCAAGTGGGCGTAGCGCAGCTTGATCCGACGGTTGTTGACCATCGGTGGCGCGTGCTCGCCGACGGCGTCCTCGAGGATCTGGGTCAGGCGGTTGGTCGGCCAGCGGGTCACTGCGGACTTGAACGAGTTCTGCACCGAAGCGTAGAGATTGCCCACGCCCGTGCCGTGCAAGGCCGAGATGAAGTGGATGTCGGCGAAGTCGACGAAGAACAGCCGGCGCTGCAATTCGACCTTCACGAAGTCCCGCTCGCTCGGCGTCATGCCGTCCCACTTGTTGATCGCGATGACCAATGCACGACCGGCTTCCAGGGCAAAGCCCAGCAGGTTCAGGTCGTGATCGACCACACCCTCGCGGGCGTCCATCACGAAGATCACCACGTTGGCGTCCTTGATCGCCTGCAGCGTCTTGACCACGGAGAACTTTTCGACTTCTTCGTGGATCTTGCCGCGCTTGCGCACACCGGCGGTGTCGATCAGCGTGTACTTCTCTTCGTTACGCTCGAAGGGAATGTAGATGCTGTCGCGGGTGGTGCCGGGCTGATCGTAGACGATGACCCGGTCTTCGCCGAGCATGCGGTTGACCAAGGTCGACTTGCCGACGTTCGGGCGGCCGATGATTGCGATCTTGATGCCGTCTTTTTCGCTCGGGCCCGGAATGCGCTTGGCTTCCTCGCCTTCGGCAACGACTTCTTCCTCGCCCTCTTCCGGCTCTTCGGCGTCGTCCTTGGGGAAACTCTCCAGGGCGATTTCCAGCATCTGGGTGATGCCACGGCCGTGGGCGCCGGCAATCGGGATCGCCTGGCCCATGCCCAACGGTGCGAACTCGGCGCGGGCCATGTCCGGGTCGATGTTGTCGACCTTGTTGGCGACCACGTAGGAACGCTTGTTACGCTTGCGCAGATGCTCGGCGATCATCTGGTCGGCGGCGGTAAAACCGGCCTTGGCGTCTACCAGGAACAGCACCACATCGGCTTCTTCGATGGCGAGCAGCGACTGCTCGGCCATTTTTTCGTCCATGCCGTGTTCATCACCGGAGATGCCGCCGGTGTCGACCAGAATATAGGTACGCCCTTGCCACTTGGCCTCACCGTATTGGCGATCACGGGTCAGACCGGACAAGTCGCCGACGATGGCGTCGCGAGTCCTGGTCAGGCGGTTGAACAAGGTGGACTTGCCGACGTTCGGTCGGCCCACCAGGGCGATTACGGGAACCATGCGGCTCTCCACTTCGTTATTTCAGAAAATACAAAAGCCGCTGCGAGGCAGCGGCTGGTGCTCGGGGCAGCCTGTACTAGCACTGCAAGCCTCGTGAACAAGGCCGCTTGGGGGATTAGCCCCAAGCATAGTCTTACTTGATGGTCAGGGCTTCCAGTTTGCCGCTGTTGCCATACACATAAATCATGCTGCCCACCACCAGCGGACGGGCACGCAGGCCGTCGCTGTCGATGCGCTCACGGCCGACGAAGCGACCGTCCACCTGGCTGAGCAGGTGCAGGTAACCTTCCAGGTCACCGACTGCAACGTAGCTGGAGAACACTTCCGGGGCCGACAGTTGACGGCGGGCCAGGGAGTCGTTGCTCCACAATGCGGTGGTGGAACGCTCGTCAACGCCTTCGACGGTGCCCGAGGACAGGCTTACGTAGACGCTGCCAAAGCCTTGGGCGACACCGGCGTAGCTGGACGCATCGCGCTGCCACAACGGACGACCGGTTTCCAGGTCAAGCGCCGCGACGCGGCCCTGGTAGCTGGCGACGTACAGCGTACCGCCGGACAGCAACAAGCCGCCGTCGATATCGACCACGCGTTCCAACTCCGAACGACCTTGCGGGATCGCTACGCGCTGCTCCCAGACCGGCACGCCGTTGGAAATGTCCAGGGCCACGACTTTACCGGTCGACAGGCCAGCCACCGCGAGGCGGTTGGTGACGATCGGTGCGCTGGTGCCGCGCAGGGTCAGGACCGCCGGGGTGCTGTCGTACAACCAGCGCTGGTTGCCGGTGGCGGCGTCCAGGCCGATCAAGCGGTCATCCTGGGTCTGGACCACCACCACGTCGCCGTTGGTGGCGGGCGGTGCGAGGACTTCGCTGGTTACGCGGGCGCGCCATTTCTCTTCACCGCTGCTCGCGTCCAGGGCGACGATCTCACCCTTGAGCGTGCCGATCATGACCAGCCCATAACCCACGCCAACGGCGCCGGACACAGGAAGCTCAAGATCTTTCTCCCACTTCACGTCGCCGTTCATGCGATCCATGGCCATGACGACGCCAGTCACGTCGCCGGCATAGATGGTGTCGCCGTCGATGGCAGGCACCAGCATGTTGTAGGTTTCCCCCTGGCCGTCACCGATGGAGCGGCTCCATTGCTTCTGCAACACGACTTCTTCTTTGAAGTCGGTCAATTCGGCCGGAGGCAGTTCTTTCTTGCTGTTGCTGCTGCAACCCGCGGCCAGAATGGCCAGGGCCAGCAATGCTGCATGTTTCCAACGGATCACGTCACGCATCCCCTTTGGCCAGGTCGTCCAGCTTGATTTGCAGGCCACCGACCGCGGCTTCATCCGACAGCGCAGCCTTGGCTTTTTGGTAGGCCGCATGGGCCTCGTCGGCACGGCCCAGCTGTACCAGCAGGTCGCCCTTGAGTTCTTCGCGAGTTGCCAGGAACGCCTTGTCGGCATCGCCGTCGAGCAGTTTCAAGGCGTCTTCGGCCTTGTTCTGTGCGGCCAAGACCTGTGCCAGGCGCTGACGCGCCACTTCGCCCAGGGTCGGGTTGGCCGGCTTGTCGACGATCGCCTTCAGCTCGGTGGCCGCGTCATCCAGCTTGCCGCTGTCCACCGCGACCTTGGCCACGAACAGGCTGCCGTATTGGGCATAGGCGGTGCCGCCAAACTCCTTGTTGAGCTTGCCGGCCAGGTCCGCCACGCGGGCCGCGTCAGGCTTGCCGTCCGGGGTCAGGGTGGTTTCCAGCAATTGCTGATAGAGCATCGAGGCGCCTTGCGACTGGTTGCTCTGGTATTTCTGGTAGGCCTGCCAGCCGAACACGATGACCAGCGCCAACAGGCCGCCAGTGACCAGCGGCTTGCCATTGCGCGTCCACCAGTCCTTCAAATCCGCCAGCTGTTCATCTTCGGTACTCGACACCCCAATACTCCTTAATCGCTAAATCGGCTGTTTGACAGCTTCAACCCTGCACGACGCAGGTGGCCAGGTGTGCAGCAAGCGCATCCCAGGCAATGCTTTGTTGTTCGCCCTGGCCACGCAGGGGTTTGAAACCTACCACTTGTTGGGCCAGTTCGTCGTCACCGAGGATCAATGCGTACAGCGCACCGCTCTTGTCGGCCTTCTTGAATTGGCTCTTGAAGCTGCCGGCACCAGCGTTGATCTGCAGGCGCAGGTTGGGCAACTGGTCACGGATCCGCTCGCTCAAGGCCAGGGCGGCCAGTTCGGCGGCCTCGCCAAAGGCGCACAGGTAGACGTCGACCTGACGGGACAGCTCTTCAGGCACTTTATCCAGCGCTTCGAGCATCAGCACCAGGCGCTCGATGCCCATGGCAAAGCCCACGCCCGGGGTCGGCTTGCCACCCATCTGCTCCACCAGTCCGTCGTAGCGGCCGCCGGCACACACGGTGCCCTGGGCGCCGAGCTTGTCGGTGACCCATTCGAAAACGGTCTTGCTGTAGTAATCCAGGCCACGAACCAACTTGGGGTTGATCACGTAAGGGATGCCCACGGCGTCGAGGCGTGCCTTCAGCCCTTCGAAGTGCGCACGGGACTCGTCGTCGAGGTAGTCGGCCATTTTCGGCGCGTCCACCAGGATCGCCTGGGTCTCGGCGTTCTTGGTGTCAAGCACACGCAACGGGTTGGTCTTCAGGCGGCGCTGGCTGTCTTCGTCCAGCTTGTCGATGTGAGCGGAAAGAAACTCCACCAACGCTTCACGGTAGCGACCACGGGATTCGCTGGTGCCCAGGCTGTTGAGCTCAAGCTTGACCGCATCACGCAGCCCCAGCTCGCCCCACAGGCGCCAGGTCATCACGATCAGCTCGGCGTCGATGTCCGGCCCTTCCAGGTTAAACACCTCGAGACCAATCTGGTGGAACTGGCGATAACGGCCTTTCTGTGGGCGTTCGTGGCGGAACATCGGGCCGACGTACCAGAGTTTCTGCACCTGGCCGCCGCCGGTGATACCGTGTTCGAGCACTGCACGCACGCAGGCTGCGGTGCCTTCCGGGCGCAAGGTCAGCGAATCGCCGTTGCGGTCGTCGAAGGTGTACATCTCTTTTTCGACGATGTCGGTCACTTCACCGATGGAGCGCTTGAACAGCTCGGTGAATTCGACAATTGGCATACGAATCTGCCGATAACCATAGTTATCCAGCAAACGCGCCACGGTGCCCTCGAAATAACGCCACAGGGGCGTCTGCTCGGGCAGGATGTCGTTCATGCCACGAATGGCTTGCAGAGACTTGCTCACATGTATTCCTTAATCTTGCGACTTAACCGCGCGCGATGACCGCTGCGTCGGCTTCGACCTTTTCGGCCGCTTTCTGGCGGATCAGCCGTTCCAGCTCATCCACCAGATTGTCATTCGTCAGTTTCTGCGACGGCTTGCCGTCGATGTAAATCAGGTTCGGCGTACCGCCCGTCAGGCCGATATGGGCCTCCTTGGCTTCGCCCGGCCCGTTGACCACGCAACCGATCACCGCGACATCCAGCGGCACCAGCAGGTCTTCAAGGCGCCCCTCCAGCTCGTTCATGGTCTTGACCACATCGAAGTTCTGCCGCGAGCAGCTCGGGCAGGCGATGAAGTTGATGCCACGGGAACGCAGGTGCAGCGACTTGAGAATGTCGTAGCCGACTTTCACTTCCTCGACCGGGTCAGCCGCCAACGAGATGCGGATGGTATCGCCAATCCCTTCGGCGAGCAGCATACCGAGGCCGACGGCGGATTTCACCGTACCCGAACGCAACCCACCGGCTTCGGTGATGCCCAGGTGCAGCGGCTGGACGATTTCCTTGGCCAACAAGCGGTAGGCTTCGACGGCCATGAACACGTCGGAGGCCTTCACGCTGACCTTGAAGTCCTGGAAATTCAGGCGTTCGAGGTGCTCCACATGGCGCAAGGCCGATTCCACCAGCGCCGCCGGGGTCGGTTCGCCGTATTTTTTCTGCAGGTCTTTTTCCAGGGAGCCGGCGTTGACGCCGATGCGGATCGGGATGCCCCGGTCGCGGGCGGCATCCACCACGGCACGTACACGGTCTTCACGACCGATGTTGCCCGGGTTGATGCGCAGGCAATCCACACCCAACTCCGCCACGCGCAAGGCAATGCGGTAGTCGAAATGAATATCGGCCACCAACGGGACCTTGACCAATTGCTTGATCTTGCCGAACGCCTCGGCGGCGTCCATGTCCGGCACCGATACCCGCACGATGTCGACACCGGCGGCTTCCAGGCGGTTGATCTGCGCGACCGTGGCGGCCACGTCATTGGTGTCGCTGTTGGTCATGCTCTGCACAGCGATTGGCGCATCGCCGCCCACGGGCACGTTACCGACCCAGATCTTCCGGGATTCGCGACGCTTGATTGGAGATTCGCCGTGCATGACTTATTGACCCAACTTCAGGCGAGCGGTCTCGCCACTGGTGAACGGAGCGATGTCGACCGGCTGGCCGTTGTAGCTGACCTGCGCGCCACGGGCATAACCCAGGCGTACGGCAAACGGCGGCTTACCGTTGACTGAGGTGGTGTCGCCCTTGCGCTTGAGGCCGCTGAACAACACTTTGCCGTTGCCGTCGGTGATCTGCGTCCAGCAATCGGCGGTGAACTGGATTTGTACCTGGCCGTCGCCTGGCGCAGGGGCCGGAGCGGTTGGAACGGCCGGGGCTGCCGGCACCGTTGGAGCCGCTACGGTCGGCGCCGGCGTGGCAGGAGCCGGACTGGCCGGAGCGGCTGGGGCAACTGGCGTGCTACCGGCATGTGCCGGTGCAGTCGGCGCGGCAGGCGCTGGCGCAGGAACGGCTGGGACGACAGGTTCTGAGCCCGCGGCGGCATCGGCCTCGCCGTTATCCGGGCCTTGCGGCAAGGCAAGGGCGGTTTCGCCTTCGGCCTGGCCCTGGACCACGGCCTGGTCTTCCGGCTCGTCCAGCGGATGGATCTGGGTGGTGCCGTCGGCGCCTTCGACTTCGACGTGCTCAGGGTTCATGACAACCGGTTCCTTGCCGCGCAAGGAAGCCTGGTCCTGCCACCAGACGAAACCGCCACCGATCACCGCAATCAGCAGCAGCAGGCTGACGATGCGCAAAATGGTGTGGGAGACACGCACAGGCTCTTCGATACGGCCCAAGCTGTGCACATTGCTGCCCTGGGCGTCGGAACCGGTGTATTGATCGAATTGCTGGACCAGCACGGTCTGGTCCATGCCGAGCAATTTGGCATAGGCGCGGATATAGCCCCGGGCGAAGGTGTGCCCTGGCAATTTGTCGAACGCGCCGGCCTCCAGGTTACTCAGCGAAGTGACGGTAAGATTGAGCTTGAGGGCCACTTCGGCCAGCGACCAACCATTGCTTTCGCGGGCTTGACGCAAGGTCTCACCGGGGTTTACGCGAGTCGCTGCTACAACTTCGGGATGCGCCGCTTTCATCATTGCTCCGACAGGTATTGCTGATATTCCGGCGTACCGGGATAAAGTCTTTTGAGTTGCAGGCCATAGCTTGCGGCCTTGTCGCGATCTTCAAACACATGTGCCAGCCGAACGCCGAGCAATAGACTACGTGCATTTTGCTCGCTGAGCAGGCTAAAACGCTCGTAATAGTCACGGGCGGGCACATAATGCCTGTCTTCGTAGGACAACTCAGCCATTTCCAGCAACGCACGCGGTTGTTGGCGATTGAGCCGCAGCGCCTTTTCAAGCTGCTGGCGGGCCAGGTCGCGCTGGCCGAGTTTCACGGCGGTCATGCCGAGATTTTCAAATACCCGTGAACGTTCGGGGTAAAGGGTATCGGCGGCCGCTTGCTCGAAACGTTCGTAGGCGTCCTTGTAGCGGGCCTGTTCGTAGAGAAAACTGCCGTAGTTGTTGAGGATCCGCGCATCTTGCGGGCGGGCGGACAACGCCTTGCGAAAATGCTCGTCAGCCAGTTCCGGCTCCAGCTCCGCCTGGAACACCAGGGCCAATGCCGCGTTGGCATCGGCGTCGGAACTGTCCAGTTCCAGGGCTTTCTTGAGGGGCACCTTGGCCCTTTCGGTCATGCCCTGCTGCAGATAGCCAATGCCCAACTGCACATAGGCTTCACGCGCCTCGTCGCGCCCCTTGCTGGTCTTCATCGGGTTGTAGTCGCCCGACAGGACACAACCGGAGCAGAGTCCGGCCAACAGCAATAGCAGCGCAAAGCGCAGGGACATAGAGTTCCTCTCTTAGTGACTGTTCGCAGCGGTCTGCGCGACGTCGTCGGCGGCGTTCAATTCGCGCACGGCAATGTAGCGTTCGCTGCGACGGGTGCGATCCAGCACCTGTCCTACCAATTGGCCACAAGCGGCGTCGATGTCTTCGCCGCGGGTGGTGCGCACGGTGACGTTGAAGCCAGCGTGGTGAAGCTGATCCTGGAAGCGACGAATCGCGTTGTTGCTCGGACGCTCGTAACCGGAATGCGGGAACGGGTTGAATGGGATCAGGTTGATCTTGCACGGGATATTCTTGAGCAACTCGATCATCTCGACTGCATGTTCAACCTTGTCGTTCACATCCTTGAGCAGGGTGTACTCGATGGTCAGCACGCGCTTTTCGCCCAGGGACGACATGTAGCGCTGGCACGACTCAAGCAGCATCTTAAGCGGGTATTTCTTGTTGATCGGCACCAATTGGTTACGCAATGCGTCATTGGGTGCGTGCAGCGACAACGCCAGGGAGACGTCGATGTGCTTGGCCAGCTCATCGATCATCGGCACCACGCCCGAGGTGGACAGGGTCACGCGGCGCTTGGAGATGCCGTAGCCCAGGTCGTCCATCATCAAGTGCATGGCGGAAACGACGTTGTCGAAGTTCAGCAGCGGCTCACCCATGCCCATCATCACCACGTTGGTGATGGCACGGTCGACGGTCGCCGGGACGCTGCCAAAGGATTTGTTGGCAATCCACACCTGGCCGATCACTTCGGCGGCGGTGAGGTTGCTGTTGAAGCCTTGCTTGCCGGTGGAGCAGAAACTGCAATCCAGGGCACAGCCTGCCTGGGACGAAACGCACAACGTGCCGCGCTTGCCCTGGGGAATGTAGACGGTCTCGACGCAGCTGCCGGACGCCACGCGCACCACCCATTTGCGGGTGCCGTCGCTGGAAATGTCCTGGCTGACCACTTCGGGGCCGCGAATCTCGGCAACAGCCTTGAGCTTTTCGCGCAGGGCCTTGCCGACATTCGTCATGGCGTCGAAGTCGTCGACGCCAAAGTGGTGAATCCATTTCATCACCTGGCCGGCACGGAAACGCTTCTCCCCGATCGAGTCGAAGAATTTCTCCATTTCCGGCTGGGTCAGACCCAACAGGTTGGTTTTGCCGTTCGATGTAGTCATGGATTCACCTTCACTCAAAAGCCTGGGCTTAGCGAGTGGTTACTTCAGTAGCGGAGAAAAAGTAAGCGATTTCGCGAGCAGCGGCGGCTTCGGAGTCCGAACCGTGGACGGCGTTGGCGTCGATGGATTCAGCGAAGTCAGCACGGATGGTGCCAGGAGCAGCTTCTTTAGGGTTGGTAGCGCCCATCAGCTCACGGTTGCGAGCGATGGCGTTTTCGCCTTCCAGCACCTGAACGACAACCGGACCGGAGGTCATGAAGGCAACCAGCTCACCGAAGAAACCGCGCTCGCTGTGCTCAGCGTAGAAGCCTTCGGCTTCGGCTTTGGACAGTTGCTTCATTTTCGAAGCTACAACGCGCAGGCCAGCGTCTTCGAAGCGGGTAACGATCTTGCCGATCACGTTTTTAGCAACGGCGTCAGGCTTGATGATGGAGAAAGTACGTTGAACAGCCATGGTGTAACTCCAGAAACGGTAATTTGCGAAAAATTAAACCCGCGAATTATACGCGGGTTCAGGGGTATTGCCTAACCTGCCGGGTCGATCAGTCGATTTCTTCGATCCAGAGCTGCTGGACAGCCTCCAGGACCTTCTCGCCACAACGGCCAGAGGTGTTGTCGAAATCGGGTAGTTCCATGATCCAGCGCTGCAAATCGACAAAATTCACAGCCTTCGGATCCACGTCCGGCTTGGCTTCGGCCAGTTCTTCTGCGATGCGTTGTACATCAGTCCAACCATAGCTCATGACAGTATCACCATCAGTGCGGCGCTTCGGCCGCATGGTTAAGCGAATATTTCGGGATTTCGACGGTCAGGTCTTCGGTGCCGACGATGGCTTGGCAGCTCAGACGCGATTGTGCCTCAAGGCCCCAGGCCCGATCGAGGAAGTCTTCTTCCAACTCGTCAGCCTCTTCCAGCGAATCGAAGCCCTCACGAATGATGCAATGGCACGTGGTGCAGGCACAGACGCCGCCACAGGCACTCTCTATCTCGATATGGTGCTCATGGGCCAGCTCGAGAATGGAAATTCCCGGCTCAGCCTCCACGACCATGCCCTCGGGACAGAACTTCTCGTGGGGCAGAAAAATCACCTGCGGCATCAGTTATTCCTCGATTTCATTCAGGTTGCGCCCCGCCAGGGCGGCTTTCACCGTCGAGTCCAGGCGGCGGGCAGCAAAGGCATCGGTGACCTGCGACAGACGCTTGGTCTGTTGCTCGATGGCATAACCATCGGTGCCTTTGATCAATTCGGAGAGTTCTTGCATCTGCATTTCGATGACCATGCGCTCTTCCGCGTCGAGCAAGCGCTCGCCGTCGGCTTCGAGGGCGGCTTGCACGGCTTCGACCAGGCGCTGGCCGTCGACCTGTTGCTCGCGCAGT
Source organism: Pseudomonas frederiksbergensis (assembly GCF_000802155.2). Classification (GTDB taxonomy): domain Bacteria; phylum Pseudomonadota; class Gammaproteobacteria; order Pseudomonadales; family Pseudomonadaceae; genus Aquipseudomonas; species Aquipseudomonas frederiksbergensis_A. The sequence goes on along the minus strand of NZ_JQGJ02000008.1, from coordinate 104,653 downwards.
ACACGGGCGACTTTGTCATCGCTGGCGTGCTGGAAGGAATCCTTGAGCATCTTGGCGATTTCGCCGTCAGTCAGGCCGTAGGACGGCTTGACCTGGATGCTCGCTTCCACGCCCGAACCCAGTTCACGAGCGGAAACGTTGAGCAGACCGTCGGCATCAACCTGGAAGGTCACGCGGATCTTCGCCGCACCGGCGACCATCGCAGGGATGCCGCGCAGTTCGAAGCGAGCCAGGGAACGGCAGTCGCTGATCAATTCACGCTCGCCTTGCAGCACGTGGATCATCATGGCCGACTGGCCGTCTTTATAAGTGGTGAAGTCTTGGGCGCGGGCAACGGGGATGGTGGTGTTGCGCGGAATCACCTTCTCCATCAGGCCGCCCATGGTTTCCAGCCCCAGGGACAACGGAATCACGTCGAGCAACAGCAGCTCGCCGCCGTCGCGCTTGTTGCCGGCCAGGGTATCGGCCTGGATCGCGGCGCCGATGGCGACCACTTGGTCCGGGTCGATTTCGGTCAGCGGCTGGCGACCAAAGGCCTCGGCAACAGCTTCGCGAACCCGAGGCACGCGGGTCGAACCGCCGACCATGACCACCGCTTTCACGTCTTCCAACTCAACACCCGAATCGCGCACGGCACGGCGGCAAGCCTTGAGGCTGCGGGCGACCATGGGTTCGATCAGTGCATTGAAAGCGTCGCGGGTCAGGGTGGCGCTCCAGTCGCCATAAGCGACTTCGACGGACGCGGCGTCGGTCAGGGCTTCCTTGGCGGCGCAGGCGGTTTGCAGCAAATGGCGTTGCGCACCCGGGTCGAGGTCGGCGCAGAGGCCCGCCTGCTCGATGATCCAGCCAGCGATGGCGTGGTCGAAGTCATCGCCGCCCAGGGCGCTGTCGCCGCCGGTAGCAAGCACTTCGAAGACACCGCCGGTCAGGCGCAGGATTGAAATGTCGAAGGTACCGCCGCCCAGGTCATAGATGGCGACCAGGCCTTCGGCATGTTGGTCCAGGCCATACGCCACCGCAGCGGCGGTCGGCTCGTTGAGCAAGCGCAGCACGTTCAGGCCGGCCAGCTTGGCGGCGTCCTTGGTGGCTTGGCGCTGGGCATCGTCGAAATAGGCCGGCACGGTGATGACCGCTCCCACCAGTTCACCACCCAACGCGGCTTCGGCGCGCTGGCGCAGCACCTTGAGGATATCGGCAGACACTTCTACCGGGCTTTTCGGGCCCTGCACCGTCTCGATGAACGGCATGTGGGATTCGCCACCGACGAAGCGGTACGGCAGTTGCTCGCCCAATTGCTTGACGTCGGACAGACCACGACCCATCAGGCGCTTGACCGAGACAATGGTATTCAACGGATCAGTGGCGGCGGCCAGCTTGGCCGACTCGCCGACTTCGACGCGCTCGGCGTGATAACGCACGGCGGATGGCAGGATCACCCGCCCCTGCTCGTCGGCCAGCGGTTCGGAAAGACCGCTGCGCAAGGCAGCGACCAGGGAATTGGTGGTACCCAAGTCGATCCCGACAGCCAGGCGACGCTGGTGCGGTTGTGGACTTTGGCCGGGTTCGGCGATCTGCAGTAGGGCCATCGTAATCAGGTCTTATCTGTAATCAGGCGTGCGACCGGAGCGGCACTGGGTTAATCGTCGAGGCGCTCTTCTAGCTGGCGCACTTCGTGGGTGAGCTTGTCGAGGAACTGCATGCGCCGCATCAGCCGTTCGGCCTGTTCGCGTTGCGCGGCATCGTTCCAACAGGCTGCGAAGCTTTCGTTGAGTGCTTGCTGGGCATCCTTCAGGCGACGCTTGAATACCGCGACACCGGCCAGGTCGGCGCTGTCCTGCAGATCTTCAAGCTCTTCGCGCCATTGCATCTGCTGCAACAGGAACTCAGGGTCGTGCACCGTAACTTCCAGGGGCAGCTCATGACCGCTGATGGCGAGCAGGTAGCGCGCGCGCTTGGCCGGGTTCTTGAGCGTCTGGTAGGCCTCGTTGAGGTTCGCCGACTGCTCGAGCGCCCGCCGCTGCTCCGCCTCGGAGGCATCGGCAAAGCGGTCGGGATGGACACCACGGGCCAGTTCCAGATAACGCGCGGACAATTGGTCCAGGTCCAGCTGGAAAGCAGGCTGCAACTGGAACAATGCAAAATGACAAGGAGTACCCACGAGCCGCCTCAGATGTTGAAGCTTTCGCCGCAGCCACATTCACCGCGCACGTTGGGATTGTTGAACTTGAAGCCTTCGTTCAACCCTTCCTTGACGAAATCCAGCTCGGTGCCGTCCAGGTACGTCAGGCTCTTCGGGTCGATGATCACTTTCTGACCATGACTCTCGAATACCTGGTCGTCTTCGCCCACTTCGTCGACGAATTCCAGCACGTAGGCGAGGCCAGAGCAGCCCGTGGTGCGAACACCCAGGCGGATACCCTCGCCCTTGCCGCGTCCCGCGAGGGAACGCTGCACATGTTTAGCTGCCGCTTCTGTCATCTGGATAGCCATGGAAACTCCTTACCGTAACGCGGATCAGATCAAGCCTTTCTTCTGCTTGTAGTCGCGAACGGCGGCCTTGATGGCGTCTTCAGCGAGTACCGAGCAGTGGATTTTCACTGGCGGCAAGGCCAGTTCTTCGGCCAGCTGGGTGTTCTTGATGGTTTCGGCTTCGTCGAGGGTCTTGCCCTTCATCCACTCGGTGGCCAGGGAGCTGGACGCGATGGCGGAACCGCAGCCGTAGGTCTTGAACTTGGCGTCTTCGATGATGCCTTGTTCGTTGACCTTGATCTGCAGGCGCATCACGTCGCCGCATGCCGGGGCGCCGACCATGCCGGTGCCGACGTCAGGATCCTGCGCGTCCATCTTGCCGACGTTGCGCGGGTTCTCGTAGTGGTCGATGACCTTTTCGCTATATGCCATTTGCTTCAATCCTCATCAGTGGAGCCGCTCTGGTGGCGACTTCTCAGTGCGCCGCCCATTCGATTTTCGAGATGTCGACGCCGTCTTTGTACATGTCCCACAGCGGCGAAAGAGCGCGCAGCTTGGTAACGGCCTCGCAGACTTTCTGCGCGGCGTAATCGATTTCTTCTTCGGTGGTGAAACGGCCGAAGGTGAAGCGGATGGAGCTGTGGGCCAGTTCGTCGTTGCGGCCCAGGGCGCGCAGTACGTACGAAGGTTCCAGCGATGCCGAGGTGCACGCCGAACCGGACGACACGGCCAGATCCTTGAGCGCCATGATCAGCGACTCGCCTTCAACGTAGTTGAAGCTTAGGTTCAGGTTGTGCGGTACGCGGGCGGTCATGCTGCCGTTGACGTAGAGTTCTTCGAGGTGCTCGACCTGCTTGAAGAAACGGTCGCTCAGGGCCTTGATGCGTACGTTCTCGGCGGCCATGTCTTCCTTGGCTACGCGGAACGCTTCGCCCATGCCGACGATCTGGTGGGTCGCCAGGGTGCCGGAACGCATGCCACGCTCGTGACCGCCGCCGTGCATGGTCGCTTCGAGGCGAACACGCGGCTTGCGGCTGACGTACAGCGCGCCGATGCCTTTAGGACCATAGGTCTTGTGGGCGGAGAACGACATCAGGTCGACTTTCAGCTTGGACAGGTCGATGTCGACCTTGCCGGTGGACTGGGCTGCGTCGACGTGGAACAGGATGCCCTTGGAGCGGGTCAGTTCGCCGATGGCCGCGATGTCGTTGACGGTACCGATTTCGTTGTTCACGTGCATGATCGACACCAGGATGGTGTCGTCGCGCAGGGCGGCTTCGACCATGGCCGGGGAGATGATGCCGTCTTCACCTGGCTCGATGTAGGTGACTTCGAAGCCTTCACGCTCCAGTTGGCGCATGGTGTCCAGGACAGCCTTGTGCTCGATCTTGGAGGTGATCAGGTGCTTGCCCTTGGTGTGGTAGAAATGCGCGACACCCTTGATGGCCAGGTTGTCGGACTCGGTGGCACCGGAGGTCCAGACGATCTCGCGCGGGTCGGCGTTGACCAGGTCGGCGACTTGGCGACGGGCGTTTTCGACCGACTCTTCGGCCTTCCAGCCGAACACGTGGGAACGGGATGCCGGGTTACCGAAGTTTCCGTCGACCAGCAGGCATTCACTCATCTTTTGCGCAACACGCGGATCAACCGGGGTGGTCGCTGAGTAATCAAGGTAAATCGGCAATTTCATGGACTCTCTCCTAAATCAGGCTGGCTGGCGTTCCGCGTGCTCTGCGGCGGTCATTCGACGGCGGACGCTTCAATCTTGTCCAGGTGCAGCGACTTGCTATTGCAACGGCGCTGGTCCTGACGCTGGGCGACTTCTTGTACCTCACGGCGAGTGACAAGGTCGGCCAAGCTGATACCGCTCAGAAATTCGTGGATCTGCAGGCTCAAGTCGCACCACAGATGGTGGGTCAGGCAAGTATCGCCGCCATGGCAATCGCCCAGCCCCTGGCATTTGGTCGCATCGACCGATTCGTTCACGGCATCGATCACCTGGGCCACCTGGATGCCTTGCATCTCGCGCGACAGCTGGTAGCCGCCACCGGGGCCACGAACGCTGGAAACCAGGTTGCTGCGGCGCAGCTTGGCAAACAGCTGTTCGAGATAAGACAGGGAAATGCCCTGGCGCTCGGAGATATCGGCCAGGGACACCGGCCCGTGCTGCGCATGCAATGCCAGATCCAGCATCGCGGTCACGGCGTATCGGCCTTTTGTAGTCAGTCGCATGGACAATTACCACGGAGTTCGGAATGGGGGCGAGTATGCAATTCCCGAGTATTTAAGTCAAGTATAAGACCTAGTGCTTTACTCGGGTTTACCCGCAAAAGAGCGCGCGCATGATAGCAAAGGTAGGCGGCTAACAACCAGCGATACCGCGTGATCGTTATTCGCGAGCAAGCCCGCTCCCACAGGAATCTCTGGCGAGCACATAACTCATGTACGACTCAGATCCAATGTGGGAGCAGGCTTGCTCGCGAAGGGGCCGGCAGGGTTTCAGCTGGCCTGAGTCTCATCCTTGTCCTTCACACACGCGAAATCCTCTTCGCGCAGCTCAGGCAAGTCCTTGGCACAATAATTACTTCCCAACTCCTTCAGGGCGCCGCACATCCCCTCCAGACGCCCGTCCACCGCTTGCAGGTGATCAAGCAATTGATTGATGGCACGGGCCACCGGGTCGGGCATGTCTTCACCAACACCGTAGGCGTCGAAGCCGATCTTCTCGGCCATGGCCTTGCGCCGGGCGTCCTGCTCTTCATCCGACTTGACGATGATCCGTCCCGGAATGCCCACCACGGTCGCGCCGGGAGGCACGGCCTTGGTCACCACGGCATTCGAGCCGACTTTCGCCCCCGCCCCGACCGTGAACGGCCCGAGCACCTTGGCGCCAGCACCCACCACCACACCGTCTCCAAGGGTTGGGTGGCGCTTGCCTTTGTTCCAGCTCGTGCCACCGAGGGTCACGCCTTGGTACAGCGTCACGTCATCGCCGATCTCGGCGGTCTCGCCGATGACAATGCCCATGCCGTGGTCGATGAAAAACCGGCGACCGACCTTGGCGCCTGGATGGATCTCGATCCCGGTCAGCCAGCGCCCGAAGTTCGAGACCAGCCGCGCCAGCCACTTCCAGCCCATATTCCACAAGGCGCCGGACAGGCGATGGATCCAGATGGCATGCATGCCCGGGTAGCAGGTCAGCACTTCAAAGGCATTGCGCGCCGCCGGGTCACGATGGAAGACGCTCTGGATATCTTCACGCAAACGTTCGAACATTTTATTCCTTCCGCTTAATCAGCTCGCCACGGGCCGCTTTCTGGGTTTCCGTGAGGATGCCGCGCAATATATTCATTTCCGCCCGGCTCACCGAGCTTCGTCCGTACAACCGACGCAGGCGCGCCATCAAGTGCCGAGGCTTTTCCGGGTCGAGGAATTCGATGTCCACCAGGGTCTGTTCCAGGTGTTCATAGAATCGCTCCAGTTCATCCATGGTCGCCAGTGTCTCACTGCGCGGCGACGTTGCCTCGAACTTTTCAACCTTGCTGGGCTGGCCTTCGGCTTGCAGCCAGGCCATGCGCACTTCGTAGCTCAACACCTGCACCGCCGCCCCGAGGTTCAGCGAGCTGAATCCGGGGTCGGAAGGGATATGCACGTGATAATGACATCGCTGCAGCTCTTCATTGGTAAGGCCGGAATCTTCACGGCCGAACACCAGGGCGATCTGCACGCCCTGCCCGGCTTCCTCGATGACTTTGGTGCCGCATTCGCGGGGATCGAGCAGCGGCCAGGGGATACGACGATCGCGAGCACTGGTGCCGAGCACCAGGTTGCATCCCACCAGGGCGTCTTCCAACGTGGCGACTACTTCGGCATTGGCCAGGATGTCATTGGCGCCGGATGCCCGGGCATCGGCTTCGTGATGAGGAAACGAACGGGGCTCGACCAGCACCAGCCGCGACAGGCCCATGTTCTTCATGGCCCGCGCAGCTCCGCCGATGTTTCCCGGATGGCTGGTATTGACCAGGACGACACGAATGTTCTGCAACAAGGGAGGCGCTCTCGAACACTTAAAAGGGAGCAAATCTTACCTAAGCACCTACCGTTAAGCTATGAAAGCGAACACCAACCTTCTCCTGAGAAAACTTTCTGATAGAATGCGCGGCTTTCTTTAACAACCTTAGGTGACACATCCATGCAGCCCATGCTGAATATCGCGCTGCGCGCCGCCCGCAGCGCCAGTGAACTGATCTTCCGCTCCATCGAGCGCCTGGATACCATCAAGGTCGATGAAAAAGACGCCAAGGACTACGTGTCCGAGGTGGATCGCGCCGCCGAACAGAAAATCGTCGACGCCCTGCGCAAGGCTTACCCTAACCACTCGATCCGCGGCGAAGAGACTGGCATGCACGCCGGTACCGGCATCGAAGGAGAAGAGTACCTGTGGATCATCGATCCGCTGGACGGCACCACCAACTTCCTGCGTGGCATTCCTCACTTCGCGGTCAGCATCGCCTGCAAATACCGCGGCCGACTGGAGCACGCCGTCGTGCTGGACCCGGTTCGCCAGGAAGAATTCACCGCCAGCCGTGGCCGTGGCGCCCAGTTGAATGGTCGTCGCCTGCGCGTCAGCGGCCGCACCAGCCTGGACGGCGCCTTGCTGGGTACCGGTTTCCCGTTCCGTGACGACCAGATGGACAACCTGGACAACTACCTGGGCATGTTCCGCGCCCTGGTCGGCCAGACCGCCGGCATCCGCCGCGCCGGTGCTGCCAGCCTGGACCTGGCCTACGTGGCCGCTGGCCGTTTCGATGCATTCTGGGAGTCGGGCCTGTCCGAGTGGGACATGGCTGCGGGCGCACTTCTGATCCAGGAAGCCGGCGGTTTGGTGAGCGACTTCACCGGTGGCCACGACTTCCTTGAAAAAGGCCACATCGTTGCCGGCAACACCAAATGCTTCAAGGCTGTGCTCACCGCCATCCAGCCGCACCTGCCGGCTTCGCTGAAGCGCTAAGCAGCTCGGCTACAGAAAAAGCACCTTTCGGGGTGCTTTTTTTATGCTGTTGAAATCACTCAGTTCAGATATGAACACTCCGTGGCAAGGGAGCTTGCTCCCGCACGGCCGGGCTGGCGCTCCAGTGCGCAGCGACCGCTTTCGCGAGCAGGCTCGCTCACACAGCGGATTTGGGTGGGGTATAAAACGCGGGCGTAAAAAAGCACCCCGAAGGGTGCTTCTTGTACATTTTCCAATTACTGGGCCGGTTCGTTCTGGCCAAGGATCAGTTGGCCTTCCTTGCTCACCGGAATCTGGTTGCCCGGGTCGCGGTCCATGCGGACTTTGCCTTCCTTGCCATCGAGCATGTAGCGGACGTCGTAGCCTACAACCTTGTCGCTGATGTCATTGACCGTGTTGCAGCGAGTTTGGGTGGTGGTGTAGGTGTCACGTTCCTGCATGCCTTCCTGGATCTTGTTACCGGCATAACCACCACCGGCCGCACCCGCCACAGTGGCGATTTTCTTGCCGGTGCCGCCACCGATCTGGTTGCCCAACAGGCCACCGGCCACGGCGCCGAGCACGGTGCCGGCGATCTGGTGTTGGTCCTGGACTGGCTTCTGCCGAGTTACGGTGACGTCCTTGCACACTTCACGCGGAGTCTTGATCTGGGTCTTGACCGGTTCCACGGCCAATACTTGCGCATACTCAGGGCCACTTTTTACCAAGCTGTAGGTGGCGACCGCACCACCGGCTGTTACACCGACAGCACCCAATACCGCACCAACCAGCATCGATTTGTTCACTTGAACCTCCTGACCATCACAAGCGGATTAATCCGCGCTTCTCCCAGCCTTGGAGCACAAAAAAAGGCGCGAGTTCAACTCGCGCCTTTTCAGCGGTGACGGACGGAAAACCGAGCCTTACGGGCGGTCGTCCACCTCGGTGTCAGTGGCCGCTGGAGGAATCAGATCCTCGGTGCTCAGGTTCAGCCAGATCAACACCACGTTGGCGATATAGATCGACGAGTAAGTACCCGCCATCACACCAATGAACAACGCGATGGAGAAACCGAACAGGTTGTCGCCGCCGAAGAACAGCAGCGCAGCAATTGCCAGCAAGGTGGAAATCGACGTCGCCATGGTCCGCAGCAGGGTCTGGGTGGTCGAGATATTGATGTTCTCGATCAAGGACGCCTTGCGCAGCACACGGAAGTTCTCACGCACCCGGTCGAACACCACGATGGTGTCGTTGAGCGAGTAACCGATGATCGCCAACACCGCCGCCAGCACCGTCAGGTCGAAGGTGATCTGGAAGAACGACAGGATGCCCACGGTGACGATCACGTCATGAATCAGCGAGACGATGGCGCCCACCGCGAACTTCCACTGGAAGCGGAAAGCCAGGTAGAGCATCACGCCGCCCAGCGCCAACAGCATGCCGAGGCCGCCCTGGTCGCGCAACTCTTCACCCACCTGCGGGCCGACGAACTCGACGCGCTTGACCTGGGCCGGGTTGTCGCCGCCGGCCTTCTGCAAGGCCTCGGCGACCTGATGGCCCAACTGCGGGTCTTCACCCGGCATGCGCACCAGCAAATCGGTGGTGGCGCCAAAGCTCTGCACGACGGCATCGCTGTAGCCCGAGCTCGCCAGTTGCTCACGCACCTTGGTGACGTCGGCCGGACGCTCGTAGGTCAGCTCGATGAGCGTACCGCCGGTGAAGTCCAGGCCGTAGTTCAGGCCCTTGGTGGCCCAGCTGAACAACGCCAGGGCCGTGAGGAACAATGTGACGCCGAACGCAATGTTGCGAACGCCCATGAAGTTGATTGTACGTAACATGGCAGCCCCTTAAATCCACAACTTCTTGACGTCACGACCACCATAAATCAGGTTGACCATTGCACGGGTCACCATGATGGCTGTGAACATCGAGGTAAAGATCCCGAGGGACATGGTCACTGCAAAGCCCTTGACCGGGCCGGTGCCCATGGCAAAGAGAATCCCGCCGACCAGCAACGTGGTCAGGTTGGAGTCGATAATCGCAGTGAATGCGCGGCCGAAGCCTTCGTTGATTGCCCGCTGGACCGACATGCCCGCGGCGATCTCTTCACGTATCCGCGAGAAGATCAGCACGTTGGCGTCCACCGCCATACCCATGGTCAAGACAATACCGGCGATACCCGGCAGGGTCAGCGTCGCGCCCAGCAAGGACATCAAGGCCAGCAGCAGCACCATGTTCACCGCCAGCGCAACCGTGGCGATCAAGCCGAAGAAGCGGTAGATGGCGATGATGAACAGCGACACGAACAACATGCCCCACAGGGATGCGTCGATGCCCTTGGTGATGTTGTCGGCACCCAGGCTCGGACCGATGGTGCGTTCTTCAGCGAAGTACATCGGCGCGGCCAGGCCACCGGCACGCAGCAAAAGCGCCAGCTCCGAGGACTCGCCCTGGCCGTTCAGGCCGGTGATGCGGAACTGGCTGCCCAGTGGCGACTGGATAGTCGCCAGGCTGATGATCTTCTTCTCTTCCTTGAAGGTCTGGACCGGTACGTCTTTCTCGACGCCGTTGACCACTTGCTTGGTGTAGGTGGTGGTCGGCTTCTGCTCGATGAAAATCACCGCCATGCTGCGACCGACGTTGCTGCGCGTAGCGCGGCTCATCAGTTCGCCGCCGTGGCCGTCGAGACGAATGTTCACCTGCGGACGACCCTGCTCGTCGAAGCCCGCCTGGGCGTCGGTCACCTGGTCACCGGTGATGATCAGGCCGCGCTCGATCTGCGCCGCCGGACGACCGCCCTCACGGAACTCGAAGCTCTCGGACGTGGCCTTGGACGCACCCGGCTCAGCGGCCAGGCGGAATTCCAGATTGGCAGTCTTGCCGAGGATACGCTTGGCTTCGGCAGTGTCCTGCACGCCTGGCAGTTCAACCACGATGCGGTTGGCGCCCTGGCGCTGCACGATCGGCTCGGCCACACCCAGCTCGTTGACGCGGTTACGCACCGTGGTCAAGTTCTGCTTGATGGAGTATTCGCGGATTTCCGCCAGCTTGGCCGGGGTCATCGCCAGACGCAGCACCGGTTGGCCATTGAGGTCGGCCGGTACAATGTCGAAATCGTTGAAGTTCTTGCGGACCAGCGCACGGGCCTGTTCGCGGGCATCTTCATCACTGAAGCCCAGCTGAATGGCACCTTCGAACTGCGGCAGGCTGCGATAGCGCACGCGCTCTTTGCGCAGCAGGCTCTTGACGTCGCCTTCGTAGACTTTCAGGCGTGCGTCGAGGGCTTTTTCCATGTCCACTTCCAGCAGGAAGTGCACACCACCGGACAAGTCCAGGCCCAGCTTCATTGGGTGGGCGCCGAGGTTGCGCAGCCACTGCGGGGTGGTCTGGGCCAGGTTCAGGGCTACTACGTAGTCGTCGCCCAACGCCTTGCGCACCACGTCCTTGGCCGGCAGTTGGTCTTCAGACTTGACCAGGCGCAACAGGCCGCCCTTGCCGTTTTCGGCGATGGACGCAGCCTTGACCTCGATATTGGACGCCTTGAGCGCAGCGCTCGCGCGATCCAGATCGGCCTGGGTGACCTGCAGCGCAGTGCTTGCGCCACTGACCTGAATGGCCGCGTCATCCGGGTAAAGATTGGGAGCGGAATAAATCACACCGACCGCCAGCACCGCCAGGATCAGTAGGTATTTCCACAGAGGGTATTTGTTCAGCATCACGCCGCCCGCTTATGACGCGGGGCGCCTTGCGCGCCCCGTCGATTGAAGAGAAGTTGTTACTTTAGATCGCTTTCAGCGTGCCTTTTGGCAGCGTGGCCGCGATGGCGCCCTTCTGGAACTTCATTTCAACAGTGTCGGAGACTTCCAGTACCACGAAGTCGTCGGACACTTTGGTGATCTTGCCAGCGATGCCGCCGGTGGTGACCACTTCGTCGCCCTTCTGCAGGCTGCTGAGCAGGTTCTTCTGCTCTTTGGCGCGCTTGGCCTGTGGACGCCAGATCATCAGGTAGAAGATGACCAGGAAGCCGACCAGGAAAATCCACTCGAAACCGCCACCCATTGGCGCAGCTGCAGGTGCAGCGGCATCGGCCATGGCGTTAGAGATAAAAAAGCTCATTTAGCACTCCAGTTGCAAGTATTGAATCTAGGGATCGGAAAATTCAGTCCAAAGGCGGAACAGGCAACCCGCGCTTGGCATAGAAGGCCTCGACAAAGGCGGCCAATGTACCCTGTTGGATAGCCTCGCGCAAACCAGCCATAAGCACCTGATAATGGCGCAAATTGTGGATGGTATTGAGCATGCTGCCGAGCATTTCGCCGCACTTGTCCAAATGATGCAGATAAGCGCGGGAGAAGTTCTGGCAGGTATAGCAATCGCACGTCGGATCGAGCGGCGAATCATCATGGCGATGAAACGCGTTACGGATCTTCAGCACACCGGTGTCGATGAACAGATGCCCATTGCGGGCATTACGGGTTGGCATCACGCAATCGAACATGTCCACCCCGCGGCGCACACCCTCAACCAGATCTTCCGGTTTGCCAACGCCCATAAGGTAACGAGGTTTGTCAGCGGGCATTTCGCCCGGCAGGTAATCGAGCACCTTGATCATTTCGTGCTTCGGCTCGCCCACCGACAGGCCACCAATCGCCAGGCCGTCGAAGCCGATCTTGTCCAGGCCTTCCAGCGAACGCATGCGCAGGTCGCGGTGCATACCGCCCTGGACGATGCCGAACAGCGCCGCCGTGTTCTCGCCATGGGCATTCTTCGAACGCTGGGCCCAGCGCAACGACAGCTCCATGGACACCCGCGCCACGTCTTCATCGGCCGGGTACGGCGTGCATTCGTCGAAGATCATCACGATGTCCGAGCCCAGGTCGCGCTGCACCTGCATCGACTCTTCCGGGCCCATGAACACCTTGGAACCGTCCACCGGCGAGGCGAAGGTCACGCCCTCTTCCTTGATCTTGCGCATGGCACCGAGGCTGAACACCTGGAAGCCGCCGGAGTCGGTCAGGATCGGGCCTTTCCATTGCATGAAATCGTGCAGGTCGCCGTGGGCCTTGATCACTTCCATGCCCGGGCGCAGCCACAGGTGGAAGGTGTTGCCGAGGATGATTTCCGCGCCAATCGCCTCGATGTCACGCGGCAACATGCCCTTGACCGTGCCGTAGGTGCCCACCGGCATGAACGCAGGGGTTTCCACGGTTCCGCGGGGGAAGGTCAGGCGTCCGCGACGAGCCTTGCCATCGGTGGCAAGCAACTCGAAGGACATGCGACAGGTGCGACTCATACGGTTTCCTCGGGCCCGCGTGGCGCGGGGTTACGGGTGATGAACATCGCATCACCGTAGCTGAAAAAGCGGTACCCATGCTCGACGGCGGCCTTGTAGGCGGCCATGGCTTCGGGATAACCGGCGAACGCCGAAACCAGCATCAACAGCGTGGATTCGGGCAAATGAAAGTTAGTGACCAGGGCATCGACCACATGGAACGGCCGGCCCGGGTAGATAAAGATGTCGGTGTCGCCACTGAACGGCTTGAGCACGCCATCGCGCGCGGCGCTTTCCAGCGAACGCACGCTGGTGGTCCCCACCGCCACTACTCGACCGCCGCGCGCACGACAGGCCGCCACGGCATCGACGACTTCCTGACTGACTTCCAGCCATTCGCTGTGCATGTGGTGGTCTTCGATGCGATCCACGCGCACCGGCTGGAACGTCCCCGCGCCGACGTGCAGCGTCACGAACGCCGTCTCCACGCCCTTGGCCGCAATCGCCTCCAGCAATGGCTGATCAAAATGCAGCCCCGCCGTCGGCGCCGCCACCGCCCCCAGGCGCTCGGCGTACACGGTCTGATAACGCTCGCGGTCCGAACCTTCGTCCGGGCGGTCTATATAAGGAGGCAACGGCATGTGCCCGACACGGTCGAGCAGCGGCAAAACCTCTTCGGCAAACGCCAGCTCGAACAACGCATCATGGCGCGCCACCATCCGCGCCTCACCGCCGCCGTCGATCAAGATCGACGAACCGGGCTTGGGCGACTTGCTCGACCGCACATGGGCCAGCACCCGATGACTGTCCAGCACCCGCTCCACCAGAATCTCCAGCTTGCCGCCGGAAGCCTTCTGGCCAAACAACCGCGCCGGAATCACCCGGGTATTGTTGAACACCATCAAATCGCCCGGGCGCAAATGCTCGAGCAAATCAGAGAATTGACGGTGAGCCATGGCGCCGCTGACCCCGTCCAGGGTCAACAGTCGACTGGCGCGCCGCTCGGCCAGAGGGTGGCGAGCGATCAGCGAATCCGGGAGTTCGAAGGTAAAGTCAGCAACACGCATGATGGGGTTCGTCTAGCAGGGCCGGAAAGTCTAGCGGAAATATTAAAAATTCACCATGAAACGTGATTGACCAACGGTAGGCACCTCTCTATACTTCGCCGCCATTGAGCCCTGATGGCGGAATTGGTAGACGCGGCGGATTCAAAATCCGTTTTCGAAAGGAGTGGGAGTTCGAGTCTCCCTCGGGGCACCATTTGCAGTACATAGACGACTACCAGCGTCTACGTAACACCCCTAGAGCCCGCTAACTGCGGGCTTTTTGGTCTCTGGGGTTCCACCCCCATCTCTTGCAAGCCAGCCTCTTTTTGGTACATTTTCTGTACATATTCCAGTTCGAGAACCGGAGGTGTACAGCGATGCCATTGACCGCCTTGCAAATCAAAGCGTCCAAGCCTGCCGACAGACCGTTCACGTTGAGTGATAGTTCGGGTCTTGCCTTGCTGGTGAAACCCAACGGCAGCAAGTATTGGCACTTCCGGTACACCTATCAGGGGCGGGCGGCGCGCATGTCACTGGGTGTGTATCCGCATATCTCCTTGCAGGAAGCCCGTGAACGAGCTGCAGAATGCCGCAACCTACTCAAGCAAGGCACCAACCCCGGCGCCAAACGCCGCGATGACAAACTGCGACAGCAGGAGGCCGGGCTCAACACCTTCAGGCGAGCCGCGGAGTACTGGTACCAATTCAAATCGGACTCCGGCCGCAGCAGCGCGACGCTGAAGAAGATCCGCGACTATCTCGATAAGGATCTACTGCCCGCTCTCGGCGAGAAGCAACTGGAGCTCATCACGCGAAGCGACTGCGCAAAACTGCAGGCCTGCATCGAAAAACGAGGCGCCTTCAATGTTGCGGACAAGACCCGGACCTGGCTGAAACAGATTTTCAGTCAAGCCATTGCACGCGGCCTGTGCGAACACAATCCAGCCTCCGAACTCCATGCCATTGCGATAGCCCCACCGCCCACTCAACACTACCCACATCTGCACGAACACGAACTACCTGAATTTCTCCGGGCCTTAAGCAAGACCACCAGCCGGCTACCAGCGAGGATTGCATCATGGATGACAATTCTGACAGCGAGCCGCCCCGGCATGGTTCGCTACGCAAAATGGGAGGAAATCGATTTTGAGGAAGGGATATGGACCATCCCGGCCGCCCGCATGAAGATGCGCAGAGACTACGTCAGCCCTCTACCTCATCAGTTGATCGCCATGCTTACCAAACTGAACCAAAGCACTGGCCGCAGTCGGTATCTATTCCCAGGCAATGGTGAAAAGCAGCCAGTCATCAGTGAAAACACGATCAACCTGGTGTTCGCCAAGATCGGCTATAAAGGACGACTCGTCAGCCATGGCACTCGTCATACCGCAAGCACGCTGCTGCGCGAACATGGCTGGCTGAAGGACCATGTCGAAAGCCAGCTGGCTCACGTCGAGGGCGGCATCTCTGGCGAGTACAATCAAGCCCTATACCTGCCGCAACGTCGGATCATGATGCAGTGGTATGCAGACTATCTCGACGCCCTCAAAGAAGGCATTACAGCCAACCTTCGCGATCAATTTGATACTCGCGTTAATCAGTTCCTCGCACGCCCTTCTGCACCGCCTCTAACAGCATCCCATGCACACAAAGATGATCACCTCCAAAAGTTGCCTATCGAGACAGACTCAACGGCGACTCAGTGATCACGTGACGCCTCACCAATTCGACCCGGTCGACGACAACATCATCGCCTTGCAAAACTACCGTGGCGCATTCCAACACTGGTAAGTCGGTGAGATCTCCACAGCCCAGCCTTCCACGCGGGTCCATCCAAACAGGGCTGCAAAGCCGCCCTGCTTGGATGGACCTCACTTAAAAAATCTAAAGCCCATACAGCTGTCTGTGGAAAACCACTGATTTCCACCGGTGGATAATTTCACCCACCGCCGCAGAACTCCGGATAATTCGAGCCTTGACCCGAATTATCCACAGGCGTAAAAAAGATCGGGCAAAGCGCTGTCGTTGACAGCAACTCAGGTAGCCAGAACCTTTAAGGCTACGCCACACCGTGGTGGTTCTCCCAAAGTGCGATGAGCGTCCGGCGGCTCGCACAGTCACAGCGATGTGATGGATGCCTACTTCTACCAGAGTGCCCACTGCGGCAACTCACACCCCTTCGTAGCTGCCCTGCAGCAACCTATCCGCTTGGCCATTTCATTGCGCCAACCTGCGCCCGTCTCTTTCTTCCGGAAAGAGACGGGCGCTCCTACCGCTGCTGCAGCCCATCTCGTACAAGGCTTTGCGGCATTTCCCCTCGTGACAATCGGCGTGACAAACACCGAAGTCACCAGCAACGGCGATGCAGATGATGGTGCCGCAGCCTACGGAATGGACTGCACCTGACTGACAGTCAGGCATGCCCCGGTCATCGCTTCACTGCCTTCACCTGACTCAGGATCTCGCGGCACTGGTCTCGTCAGCCAGTGCAGCCTCCACCCGCCCACCGGTAACGGTGTTCAGGAGGCCAGATCATGAGATGCCCAAGCTCCCGGTCGTAAAGAGCCGACAGTCCCGCGTTAGTGGACAACCCTCACAGGTCGCAGGGGCCTTGATCCCTGATAACACTCAACATTCTTGGCGGGATGACGTGGGGAAAAGCTTCAACGTTTTGACTTCGAGAGGAGTTTGATCATGGCGCTGGTCGGTAAACGGGATGGGCGCAATTTTGGCTATGGCCGGCAATTGAGCTACGCCGGGCCGCAGGCGTTGAAAGACATGTTCGGCGGTGGGCATTACGGCACGGTCAAGGCGCACAGTGATCGCTGGCAGGCGTTTGTACGCTGGTGTCGGTCGGAGGATGGACCAGGGTTTAACGATGCGCGACAAATTGATCGGCAGACCTTGCTGGACTACGCCGGGTATCTGCGCCAGCAAGTTGAACAAGGTGAGCTCGCTATCGCGACTGCGCAAAACCGATTATCCAGTGTGAATCGGACCATGGCCGCGCTGAGAGGTGATCAGTATGTGAAGGTGTCGAGTCCGAGCAAGGCTTTAGGACTGCAGCGCACAACCGTCCGCACAGCAACCCCGCAAGGCCAGGATCGTGAACAGGTGAAGCGGATCGTCGAGGCGCTCTGCGAATACCAACTGCCGCGCGCGGCTGCCATCGTGCAGCTGGCCCGAGCCACAGGCATGCGCTTACGCGAGGCGATTTTGGCCGACCTTCCGCGCTTGAAACATGAGGCCGAACAATACGGCAAGATCAACATCCAGGACGGTACCAAAGGTGGCCGTTCAGGCGCGTCAGCACCTCGCTGGATCAGGGAGGATGATCATATTCGTGACGCACTGAGGTTTGCCGAAAAGGTCTCGCCCGACGATAGCCGCAACCTGCTTGCACCGAACGAACGCTACCTCGATTTCTTGCAGGGAATCGTCGGCCCCGCACGGGACATCCTCTATAAGAACAACCTCAAAGGCTTCCATGAATTGCGGGCAGCCTATGCATGCGAACGTTATGAGCAAATCACCCATCATCCCGCGCCTATCAACGGTGGCCATTGCTATCAGTTCAACCGACACCTCGATCAGGAGGCCCGAGTACAAATCAGCTATGAGCTGGGGCACGGCCGTATCGGCGTGGTATCGGCTTACATTGGTGGTCGAGCATGAACACGGCATTCGATATGGAGCTGTTCCTGGCGGGCGTCTTGACCGGGTCACACACCACACGCCAACGCCACCTGCGTCAGGCGAAGACTATCCAAACAGCGATCGCTGAGCGCTGGCAATGCGACAATCCATGGACTTGGCAGAGAAAACACCTTGCATGGTTTTTGAATCACCATCTAAACCAGCGCACTGAGTCGACGCGCTATTACTATTTGCTGACCATGCAATTACTCACTCATCGTCTAGGAAAATCCTGGCAGTTCACCCCCTAAGCGAAGGTCAGAAAACGGCCGATTCTGTTGAAAAAGTCGGCCATGGTTTCCACGGTAGAAAAGTACGCGCTTGAGATTGAAATCTTTACTTTGATCAGAGGATTCCGGGCTCAGATTTCGCGTAGCTGCGCGCAAAGAAGGCATTTTCAACAGTCAGTACGCGGGCAGTCTGGAAGGACCGACTTTTTCAACACAATCGGCCAAAAGCGGACACTCCCGCGAGTCACCGTAGCGTGGCACGCTAAGCTGAAGTAGCATTGAGCTATCAACGCACCGCGATGATTTTAAAAAATGCTACTACGAAATGGCACCAAGCGTTAAATATTACAATCAACTTATGTGGCGAAAAAGTGGGGCGTGGAATGTATATAAATATCGATTGGCTACTAAATGGAATTGAAGTTTTTGCCCTATTAATTATAGGATTAGGAGTTCTACACCTATCGACACTAAAAAAGAAAGAGCAGCTGCGCGAGAAAAAAATTTATGCCTCGTCATTTATAAAGTCTTGGAATGGCCCCGAATTGCTAAAGAGCAATAGGGTAGTTCTGCTTTCTGATAGAAATTGGAAAGAGCTAAACTATGCGGGGCTAGAAAAGCTCATAAAAGAGGATCAAGAAGAATACTTCAAAGCAATAACGCTTCTTAATTTTTTTGAGGAGATTGCTCAAGCCATAGAATTCAGCTTGGCAGATGAGTATTATTTAAGGCGTTACTTTTTAGCGACAGTAATTTCTACGCACTCTACTTTTGATCGTTTCATTGAGAACCTTCGAGAGCGAACAGGATCACCTTCCCTTTTTACATCATTTGAAAAAATGGCTTATCGCTGGCGGAACACTCCGTCATCCCTACGTTAAGGAAGACACAATATGAGCGGCGCTCCTATAGTCCCCGACAATGTAGAAGGCAATCGGGTTTCCGTTTCTCAACAAGTTATTAGAACTATCGACTGCCCAAACTCTGACTGCAATCAAACCCTAAATATTACCGAGCTTAGTGCTGGAGCGAAAATAAAGTGCCCGAGCTGCAAGAATTACACTTGGGCTCCTGAATATAAATCTCGCTGGTGGCAGAAACTTAGAAATTTTAGTGTAGCCATTGTAGTTAGCTTTGTTGTCGGGATACTTTCCTCGCTAGCTGCACCAACTGTGTCTGACTTCTTCGGGCGCATTAAAATAGTAGACTCAAAGGAAAATAAAGAAAGCACCAAAAATCATGGCGAGTCAGTAAAATGAACGCAGTTGTATTTATAATAAAATTTTGAATAATGGTGAAAAACAAATTCATTTTACTTATCTGCTTTGGGCGTCTCTTGGGTGCGAAACTTTCATAAGGGGGCGCCAAGTCAGTCACATGGGTACGGACATTATGATAACGGGTTCAGGCTCAAGTGCAATTATGTACTATGGCGCGGAAGTTTTCGGAGATAGGTGATCGTGATTTTACAATTGATGACGTGCGTCAGCGGTGTTGCCTACTTGATAACTACCATAGCATGCAGGCTGCTTTTCTGCCGACCGATATAATTACAATACTGAAGGCTAGGCAGGGAAACACCTAAGCTGTTTCGAGAGGCGTGACACTCAGAAACACCTTACAGGCATCACCTCATTTAGAATTATACCCTCATGATCGGCAGCTATTGGCCGGATTCAGGCCCAACGTCACCCTTCCTCCGAAATGCTGTCGACCGAATTACGCAGGCCTGATAGGCTCGCAATGCAATCAATCCTTGGTCGCCGTCTCCGGTGACTCCGATAATTCGTTGAGTATGCGGAGGTCATCGTCCAGGCCGCCGCTGAGATCGCGTCCCAGCCATGAAATCGCTCTTACCAAGATTGTATTGGGGGAAACTCCAATTAGATAGGCTTGGCTTCAACTCCCCTTCGATCCACTATCGTTGTTGTGGATGACGTCATTACGCGAGGTGTAAGCTTCGCCGTCGCGAAAAGACTTCTATCTCGGTCGCCAAGAGCCGATGAAGTCGATGGGATTTTTTCTCGCAAAAACTGCACACCCTCCGATAGAATGGCCAGACGAAAGTTAGCTGGCGCGCTGTAACTACCAAGAAATCAAAAATTAACTATTGGAAAAAATACATGCAAGATGCACGCGGTCGAAAATTGAAAAAACTTCTTAAGGGTAATGAAGCAAAAAAAGTTATAGACTTTTACTCCTCCGGCTTTTCAGATTATCTCGCCGCTCGCGTATTGATAAACGCCGCCTTACTTCCTCAGGGCGCAGTGTTAGCATCTACAGCACTTGAAAAATACTTAAAAGGAGTCATGGCTGTAAATGGAAATGAGAGCCATGGACATCTAAAAAAAGCTCACTGGGAGTCTCTCAAAAATTACTCCAAGGATCTCTATAACGCATGCAACGTAGATTTTCTAAAGTTGTGTCAAAAATCTTATCAACTGCGATATCTTGATGATCTCCCCAACGGATACAATCTAGTAATAGCCCAGTTAGAATTTTTATCCGAGTTAGATAGGTCCGTCGAAAATTTCGAGTCAATCGTAGCAGAGGGCGAGTGCCCTAGAATGTATGAAGCTTTCAAGCACTTTAAAAAACCCGAGTTATTTCTTAACAACTCAATACTTGGCGGACCAAAATCCCCCTCATCACAAAGCAACTATCAACACATATACGAAGTTCGATCTAATGGGCCGGCACTTGTAGAAGTCCGTTACGAATCAAACGGTGCGGAAATACGATCAGGCTTTTTGCGAGAAGGTTTGGTGAAAAATGATCAATTGAGTTTTGCAACAGCGTTTCCCATGCCTACTGATGCTAACAAGCCTTCGAATGGGTTGTCATATTAAGCAATCACTCGGACAACTCTCTCACATAGGCCTGACAAGCCTGCAGCGCGATCAATCCTTGGTCTCTGGTATCGCTGATCGCGACAATTCGTTGAGCATGCGCTGGGGCAAGTCGGGCGCACGCTCCTCCATAAACCACCCCGACGGCGCCAGTACCGGCGGGCACTGAACAGCCGCCGGTTGAATCCCTGAGGTAGAACGGGACTGACAACCTTCCTAGTCAGCTTTGGGTCGATTTCAGCCGGTAGCGGAAGGCAAAAATCGGCCAAAAGCAGCCATCAACCGTCACCTTCCTAAAGGCGCGATTGTCTAAATGGCCTCACGCCCAGCCGGCGTGGAGGGCAGAAACTTCACGCTAGGCATGTAAATCGAACATTTGATGTCATTCATTGGTTCGGGCCGCTTCCATTAATGGATGTCGAACAAGTATTTACAGTAGTCCCACACAGCACCGGAGAAAATCGCACCTATGGCCACCGTGAAAAGGGTGGCCGTCCTGCGGCCCAAACTACTGATAAGAGAAGCCGGTCTCCATGTAACTAAATTTTGATTGGCGTGAGTCAGATGCGGCGACCACAGCATGGCAGCGATTACAGGAATCACGCCGAGCCCTATTGCAGTGATCGAAGGTAGAGAGATGGAGTTGCTCCAGTACTTTACAATGAGGGCATAGGCGGTGATAGAAACAATCAAAAACAACACGCTAGGGCAGACAATCACCTTCAAAATATAGACGAGGCGATCATAGCTTTTTCTGATTTGGCCCTCGGCGGTCGCCGTTTCATTCAGCTGGGTCTCGGTGGCCAACCGAATCCTTCTCTCGGACTCAAGCTCTGAGCTGACGCCATTTAGGTTACCGGATACGGCTTCCAGATCACGCGCCACAGCCAAGCGGTTTTGTTTTTCCTCCTCTAGCTTGTTTCCGGCAGCTTTCAAATCTTCTGATACCACACCGAGATCATGCACCGCCGTGTTATGCAGAGCGATTAGCTCCTCCTTGACGAGTTCAAATACTTCCTCATTCGAAGCACTTGCGCTTCGGAGGCGAGTGCGTAACGCCTGGTTCGTCAGCAGGACGTTTATTGTCGTTTCGGTAAAGTCTCCCACATCCTCAAATCGGGATATGGATTCCAGAATCTTGACGGTGACCTTTTCGTCCTCAGCGTCGAATGATTGAAAGTAGAGAGACAGTCTCAAGCTGTCGACCAAGACGACATCCAGCTCAGCGCTTCTGGGGATCCAAAATTGTATAAGTTGGATCAGGCTACTGGGATGAAGTACCAAAGGCAGGCCACTACCTTTAGCCGAGCGTTTTTGTCGATCAAAATTAATCAAACGCCAATCTATAGTAACCGCCCAGTATTCGACGTCGAAAGGCGAATGATCGTTCTCCGAACGCCGATCCTTGACCGCGTGCCACAGAACAGAGTCATGAAGTAGAGTCTCGTAACCCTTGCGCTTGGCCTCAGGCAGCTCCACCTCCTCACGACCCATCTCAGTGAGAACGTCATCAATAACATCCTGCCTGACATTGTACCTGGCAGGGCTTGCGTCCAATATTTTGATGCCCTTCCCTTCAAGAACAGACCGCATGTCCTCTACGTAGGGTCGAAAGAATACTTCCGCACTCAGGCCCGGCGTCTTCGAAGCGGCATCAAAGAATTTCTTTGCAATGCTGGGAAGAGGTTGGGTCAAGGCGGACCGTGACATAGCTCTGGATGTACGTATTCGTTCAACCATTCGAATTTGACTGGTCAAAACCCGTTGTGCCTCGTCCAGCGTACTGGGTAGGACGTAAAGCACTATTTCAAAATTCTTACCCGTACGTTCCGTGATCTCAACCAGAGAAAGCGCCGAATCGTCCCCAGGGTTATCGTGTAGCTTCAGGATG
Source organism: Pseudomonas frederiksbergensis (assembly GCF_000802155.2). Classification (GTDB taxonomy): domain Bacteria; phylum Pseudomonadota; class Gammaproteobacteria; order Pseudomonadales; family Pseudomonadaceae; genus Aquipseudomonas; species Aquipseudomonas frederiksbergensis_A. The sequence continues at coordinate 82,210 of NZ_JQGJ02000008.1, read as the reverse complement.
GAGAAAAGAAAATTGGTATCAAGCACCACTTTAACTGTGCGCTTCTTTCGTTGACCTTCAATAGCTTTCAATGTGGTGGCATTGAGCTGAGAAGCCTCAGCAAAGAAGTGAGCCCTCATAAGGCGCAGTACATGGCTTCGACACGCTTCATTTGCTGGAGCAAAAAAAATGGACAGCGTATGCCGTAGTCCTTCCTGACAGGTTTGGGAGTACTTTGCGAGAAACGGATCAAGCCAGTCGACGTCTCGTTCGAGCTGGCCATCTACAAGGAGATGGAACAAGTTGGCACCAGAGACCTGGACCGTGCGCTGAAGGCACTTTGTGAACTCACCGTAAACGTGTTCCGCGTCGAGCCTAGGGCAGAACTTCGTACAGTTGACCACAAATACTTCTTGGCAGGTTTTTGCCTCCTTTATTGCAATCTCTCTGGCCGCTGCAAGCTCTGCTCGCTTGGCTTCAGTGAGTTTGTATTTCTTGGCTATAACCGAGACCGCACCCTGTGAAGACAGAGTATCCAGCTGCGCCAGAAGCAATTCCTCAACAACATTGGTGCAAAGATCATCTCTCAGCTTCAGCTGGAGTTCGCCTAAGCTCACCGGTTTGCTAAGTTGCCACAAAGCACTTTGTACGACCTGGCCCAAGGCTTTTTTCCACCACCCTGACTCGTTCAGTTCAACGTGGTGTATTAGGGAAACAGTCTCAGCAGACAGCGGTTTCGTAATCATTGACCTTCCTTTCTTCGCCTGCAAAACACTTCCTTAAATTGACGTCAAAAAATCATACGAGTGCTAGAGAAGCACAGTCTAGAGCGATGTAATCTTGATACGCTACTATTTTGCCATACGCACCACAAGCTCAATGTACGGGCGTAGAACCGAGCTTAAAAATTGAACAAATTAATCAGGAACAAACCAAGATATTGGTACTGCTGACCGGCCGCTTCGGGTCGACTGCGGCCCTTAGTGACTGGCAGCAATCAACTGTGGATGCACCATCCTCCCGGCGTCCTTCCGACCATGCGCAACTCCCTACCGAGGTCAGTAATCCCCCTGCTACGCTGAAAATTTCACGGAGGATTGCACAATGCCAAACTCAGACTTACTCCCTTCCCTGCTATTTAAGATCAACGAAAACCAGCTCGCCCTGGAGGCCGCCATCATGGAGCTTTCGAACTGGGTAGAGATGCGCGGATCGGCGGACGTCGCCGACAATGTTCGGGGCGCCCTGGACACGATCGATCGAAACGAGGAGTTCATCAAGATAACGCTTGCTGTACTCATGACGCCCGACTAATCGCGAAAGTTCGCCATGTGTCGGTTCGGCATTTTTTGGTAGACCAGGGAGTCTATCCGTAACCAGTTTTTTGTAGATATCATTCACAGCTCGTCGGAAATTGGATGGAGAAATCCAATCAAGCTTCCATCCACACCAGTCCTTACTGGAGGCAGGTAGGATGTACACTTCACGGTACAACGTGGAAGTGTACACATGCAAAAAACTATGTTAATTATACAGTTATGCTATTATTCGAGTCTCCCTCGGACACAAAAAAGGTCTTGCCAAGCAAGACCTTTTTTCAATTCAGTGTCAGAGCTTAGCCCTGCCGCGCTACCTCACCTCAACAATATCCAAAGCCCGATTCGCCAACAGCTCACTCACCTCAATCACCTGCAAAATCCCCAACGCCACATGCCGCCTTGCCCCCTCCAGGTCAAACGCCAAATCACTGATCATGGCATTCGCCGAAGCCAGATTCTCACTGAGATTCGCCAACAAACACTCAGAGTCCACCCCCGGATCAATCCGGAGAATGGAATCGGTCTTGTCAGAAGTTTCGCCCTTAGGCTTGGGTTTCAGATAAAAATCCAACGCTCGCGTTGCAGCGTCATCGATTTTCTTGTTGCGGGCAGACTGAGCACGGGAGACGTGTTCGTTCGCGTCGGGAGGATTCGGAGTAACTTTCGCCATCGTCTTGCTTCCTGTAGTTGGAGCCATCACCCGCTCGCGACTAAACGATGGGAGGCAGCTGTACGCAGGTTAGTCGACCGGGGAAACAAGAAACCGGCGCGTCCGAGGACGCCCTGCGCACAGCCACCATCGAGTGCAGGATGGAGATCCCGACTGGATGACGCCTTGCACAACCTGTTTCACCCTGGGCGACTAAACCCGATCACTGATAAGCAGTGACAGGTCCCAAACTACCGACGCGGCCCAAGGCGCACAAGCCGGCGGATTCTGGCGTAGTTGTAGGCAAAGGCGCAAGGCGACGTGGGCTGGTGAGGCCTCGATGGCGGTGTCTGTCGGGCGTTACTGACAGGGCTTCATTTGGCTGGGGTGAGCGGTTGGCCGATGGATGAAGAGGGGCTGCTGCGCAGCCCCAATTACTCAGTGGCCGGGTGTGGGCCACGGTCGTCAGCGGGGACTTGTTGCTCGACATCCAGGCTCAAATGACGGGGGTTGGCAACCTCACCGGCTTGCTCCAGCGCCAACCGATGCAAGGTGACAGCGGCCAGTTCCAAACCATCACCCCAGCGTACATCAAAGCCCCGATCCCCCACTTGGGCGGTGCCGAACAAGGACGGATCGTCCAAGGGCTTCAGCACCGAGAACTGTCGGATGTGTGCCTGCAGGGCAACGTCATAGCGCTTGCCGTTGGCAAACTCCACTTGCAACGCACGTTGGCCCGGGACAGGCTTCACGCTGTTGATTCTGGCTTCGCAGGTCATGGGCCAACGTCTCCGATTCTGTTCATTTCACACGCTTTGCTGGTCGGCCTTGTGATTCGTTGCCAAGGCTACACCCAAAATCTTTCCACTCCATCCCCTCCCGCAAAGCCCCCATCCCCTCCAGCAAACACCCCACCGCACCCCCACCCCGATAATCCCCCGCTCCACCCACCCCAAGCGCTACAACCGAGCACCACGTACCTCCCATGAACCTACGCACCTTCATTCGCAGCTACTGCCTCAACTCCAGGCTCGCCACGAATGCCCTGACCCGCCTGCACAAATCCCTCTCCTCCCTCGCCGCGTACCTGGCCCAGCAAGGCTTCGACTCCAACACATGGCCCGCCACCCGTGACGAAGCCACACTGGACAATCGCATCAACACCCTCTGCCCAGAGCTGGCGACCACCGTATTCAGCCACGCCCGCGAAGGCATCATTCTGGTCGACCCATTCGGCCGGGTCATCGCCGTGAACGAGGCCTTCACGCGGCTCACCGGCTACGGCCAGGACGAGCTGCAAGGCCGCGAATTGAACTCCCACCGCATGGTCCGTCGCCTCACCTCTTTTTACGCACCGATGAAAAACGCCTTGGACTTCCACGGCCATTGGTCCGGGGAGATCCAAAGCAACCACAAGGACGGCCGTGAAATGACGTCGCGGATCAGCGTCAGTGCCGTGCATGATCGTCACGGCAATGTGCAGCACTACGTGGCGCTGCTCGGCGATATGACGCAGATGAAGCAGCGTTTGCAGCTGCTGGAGCGGGATGCCCGGTATGACGCGCTCACGCAGTTGCCGAATCGGTTGTTGTTGGCCGAGCGGATGCGCCAGGCCTTGGGCAAGGCGCGGATTCATCAGCAGAAGGTGGCGATTGCGTTTGTCGATCTGGATGGGTTCAAGGCGCTGAACGACAGTTATGGGCATGACTGGGGGGATCGGGTGTTGCAGATTGTCGCGGCGCGGATCAATGCGACGTTGCGGGAGGGCGATACATTGGCGCGGCTCGGAGGTGACGAGTTTGTCGCGGGGTTGGTGGGCTTGCACGCCGAAGCGGACAGCGAGCCGTTGCTCAAGCGGATGCTGGCGGCGGCGAATGCGCCGATTGTGATTGGCGCGCAAACGGTGGAGATTGCGGCGAGTATCGGGGTGGCGTTTTTTCCTGAGCATGGGCAGGAGATTGATGGGCTGATCAGTAAGGCGGATCAGGCGATGTATCTGTCGAAGAAGGCCGGTGGCAATCGCTTGGCGTTTTGTCCGACGAGGTTTATTTCGCTCAATAGCGAAGCCTGACGGTGGTGCCGATGGTGCGTTCGCTGCCGGTCATGACGCCGTAGTCGCCGGCGCCGAGCAGTGAGTAGACGGCAGTGATGTAGTTTCTATCGAAGACGTTGCGCACCCAGCCCTCCACTTCCCAGGCGCGGTCCTGGCTGCGCAGGCCCAGGCGCAGGTTGGTGAGGCCGTAGCTGGGTTGATAGCTGCCTTCGCCGCCTTCGAGGGTGCCGTAGTAGCCAGTGCGAAAGCTGTAGTCGATGCCGCTGAAGGCTTCCAGGCCGTAGGGCAGCGGGTGGGTGTGGTCGAGGCCGCTGCTGAGGTTCCATTCCGGCGCGTTGTAGAGGCGCTCGCCGCTGAGGTCGCAGGTCCATTGGCCCGAGGCCGGCGGGCACGGTGCGTTGGGGAAGCTGCGGTAGCGTGCATCGCTCCAGGCCACGCCCAGGCGGCCGGTGAGTCGGGAGGTGAGTTGCCAGGCGGAATCGAGTTCGATGCCGCGCAGGCGGACTTTGCCGACGTTGATCAGATTGTCGCGCAGCGGTGGTGCAAACAGCGAGGTGGGCGGGCTGTAGGTGAGCGCTTGGTAGTCATCGACGTCGGTCTGGTAGACGGCGAGGTTGAGCAAGGCGCGCTGATCCCAGAACCGCGTTTTCATACCGACTTCCAAAGACGTGGCCCGCTCGGGCTCGAAGGTGGGCGCGGTGAACGGGCCGATCACGTCGAAATTGATGCCACCGGCCTTGTAGCCCCGCGACCAACTGAGGTAGCCCATCACCGCGTCGGTGAAGCGGTAGCTGGCGCTGAGCAGGCCGGAGACGTTGTCTTCTTTGATCGAGTCTTCGCGGTAATAAGCACCGCCGAGGGCGATGTCGCGCAGCAGTTGCCCACCGGCCTGGAACACCGGGGGCAAACCCGTCAGCGGGGCGAGGTTGCTGACGTCGCGGGAGATCCAGCCGTCCTTGCGCTCCTGGCTGTAGCGCAGGCCGCCGGTGAGTTCCAGTGGGTCGATTGGGCGCCAGGAAAGTTGGCCGAAAATGGCGCGGCTATCGCCCTTCTGTTCGCCGTCGTAGCGCTGCCGGGCGCCATCGAGGAGCACTGAAGGCACCTGCCTCGGATCGGTGAAGGTGATGCCGTAGAGTTTTCGCAGTGCCTCCACTTGGTCGCCGACGAACCAGGGCGCGGCATCCGGGCCGAATTCGGCGTCGATCTGCCGGTCGAGCTGCTGGCGCAGGTAATAGAGCCCGGTGACGTAATCGACGGACGAGCCGGCCGTGCCGGACAGGCGCCATTCCTGGCTGAACTGCCGATGGCCGAGCTCGGCTTCGGATTGGGCCACCGAGAGCGCGGTGCTGTCGCCGTCGCGGCTGGCGCGGTAGTCCCAGTCGCGGTAGGCGGTGATGCTGGTGAAGCGCATGGCCTCGTCCAAGTCCCAATTCAATTCCAATGACACACCGTTTTGCAGGGTTCGTGGACGCCCCGGCGCGTCGATGCGGTTCTCCCGTTGGTAAGGGTCGGGCTGCGCCAGCGGATAGCCGACAAATCGGGCGCGCTTGCGGGTTTGCTCGCTGTAGTGATTGACCAGCAGCACGTTGCCAGCTTCGTTTTGCTCGGCGTAGTCGGCGATCAGGCGGGCGCTGAAATCAGTGTTCGGCGTCCACAGGAGTTGGCCGCGCAGGCCTTGGCTGTCGGCGTCGCCGAGGCGGCTGCCGTCTTGCAGGTTTTCCACGGAGCCTTCGCTGGAACTGTCGAACACGTTGAGTCGGCCAGCGAGCACATCGTCTTGTAGCGGCCCGGATATCGTTCCGCGATATTCTCGCAGGCCACGCTCGCCATAGCTGGCTTCGAGGTTGGCTTCGGGCTGGAACGTCGGTTGCTTGGTGATGATATTCAGCGCGCCCGCTGTGGTGTTCTTGCCGAACAGGGTGCCTTGCGGCCCGCGCAGGACTTCGATGCGTTCGATGTCCATCAACTCGGTGAAGGCCATGCCCTGGCGGGCCTGGTAAACGCCGTCGACGTAAGTGCCGACGCTGCCTTCCAGGCCATCGTTATAGGCCGTCGCGCCGAAGCCGCGCAGGCCGAAGCCGGCGTAACGGGCGTCATGGCCGGAAACCACCAGGCCCGGCACGCGTTGTTGGATGTCTTGCAGTCGATGCAGGCCGGCTTCGTCCAGTTGGTCGCCGTAGAGGACGTTGATCGGGATCGGCACGTCTTGCGGGTCTTCCTCGCGGCGGCGAGCGGTGACGGTGGTTTCGTCGAGCGTGAGGGCGCTGGGTGAGTCATGTTCGGCATGGGCCGGCGCCCAAGGCACCATCGACAGGCTGCCGAGCAACAGCAGGCGATAACCCAGACCCGGCATGCTAGAACTCCCGAGCCATTTCGCGATGCACCGTGTCCGGGCAAACCAGTGTCTTGATCCGCGCCAGCAATTCGCGGCTGTCGGCGGGCTTGAGCAGTGCCGCGTCGAAGGCCAGGTTTTCTGGGAAACCTTCCGGCCTGCGTGGCGGGATCGCTGAATAAAGCATCACGGGCAGATCGTGCCCACGGCCGCGCACCTGTCGCAGCAGTTCCCAACCGTCCATGCCGGGCATCATCTGGTCGCTGATCAGCAGGTCGATCGATTGATCCGCCAGGCAGGCCAACGCGTCTTCGCCGTTCGCCGCGATGCTGACGTCGAAACCGTAGCCGGCCAGCAGGTCGTAGAGCCATTCGCTGTTTTGCTCGACGTCGTCTACCAGCAGGATGTGCTGACCCTGGCCGTCGAACGGTGTGATGTTGTTGTCGACGATGCCGTTTTCAAAGTCGTGTTCTTGGGCGCATTTGAGTTGCAGGCGGAAACTGAAGTGGCTGCCCTGCCCCGTGGCCTGGGGTTCGAGGCGGCTTTCCATGCGTTCCAGCAACTGCGTGACGATGGACAGGCCCAGCCCGCTGCCTTCGTAGCGCTGCGCGTTGCGGCCACGGCGGAACGGTTGCAGCAGTTGTTCGAATTCGTGTGGTTCGATGCCAATGCCGGTGTCGATCACGCTGAAACGCAGCTCCACGGTGTCTGCGGTGGTTCCCGGAGAACAGCTCACTTCAAAACGGATCTGACCGTCGCGGGTGAATTTCGCCGCGTTCGCCAACAAGTTCATGAGCACCTGCCGAAGCCGTTTGAAGTCAGCCTCCACCAAGGGCGGCAGATCTTGCGCCAGTGCCGCGTTGAAGCTGTTGCCCTGGCGCGCGGCAAGGAAGCCGGCCTCGTCGGCGACCTCCTGTAGAAAGCCGTACAGATAACCCGGCGCGATGGTCAGTTGCATCTGCTCCAGCTCGCCACGGGAAAATTCAAGCATCTCGTCGATCAGTTCCAGTTGCTGGCGGGCGTTGCGCTCGATGGTGACCTGATAGTCGCGGTTGGGCCCGGCATGCAGCAGGCGCGCATAGTCGATGATGCGCACCAGCGGCGAGCGCAGGTCGTGGCTGATCCGCGCCATCAACGCACTGCGCGCCTCCAGGGATTCACGCAACTGCGAGGTGCGCAGCGCCACGGTGCTTTCCAGGCGTTCGTGCTCGGCCTGGCGTTGTTGGTCGAGGGTGGACAGGGCGTGTTTTTCACGGTTGCGGCTGCGGGCGACTTCCATGATCAAGGTGCACACCAGCAATACCACGCCCGCCAGGGTGGACGAGAGGCTGTATTTGTTTTCCGGCGATTGCCAGGGCAGTTGTTCTTGCGGGAAGAAAATCCGCATCAGCAATTGCCCGAGCAGTAGCGCCGGCACCAGCCAGGCCATCCAGCTGTAGCTCAGGCGTGCGCGCCAGGCCATGAACAGCGTGGTAAGCAGGACGCCGTAAAAACTGAACAGGGACATCTGGACGATTTGCGCGCCCTGGACCGCATCGATCTTCAGCCACCAGAGTCGGCCGAGGATGCAGCCCAACAGCGGCATCCAGTAGCTCCAGCCAATGATTTTGGGCAAACGGGCAACCTGCAACAGCACCCGGAAGTAGGCCAGGAACAGCACGAACGAGAAAGCGCTGGCGCAAGTCAGCAGCTCGCGCGTCCAGCCCAGCGCGCTGGGCCAGTACATCAAGTAGCCGTTGAGGATGCAGGTCAGCAGGATGTAGCTCAGGACCGCGCCGGCGTTCACGGTGAGCAGTCGAGAGCGGAGGATCCAGCCGACGATAAAACCGAACGGCACCACCAGCAGGACAATGCCGAGGCTGAGCCCGTCGCTCAGGTACGTCTGTTGCTGGCTGCGCAGCAGCGCCGGTTCGGACCACAGTTCCGGTTCCAGCAGCATCTGGAAATTGCTCGCCACTCGGACTAACACCGTGGCGCTCTCCCCCGCCGCCAACGACACCGGGAACGCCGGCTGACGCGCCGCTGGCTGGGGCCATTCGGCCAGGGGATAGGCGCCGCCGCCGTGGGCCTCATGCCCCGGTTGGTAGACGCGAATGTCTTCCAGGCGCGGTGCCCCGACCACCAACAGGCGCGAACACACCGCAGCGCTTGAGTTAGTCAGTTGTAATTTCAACCAGAATGCCGAGCGGCTGTAACCCTGCGTCGGCCAGCTTGGGGTTGCGGCGTGAAATTGCGTATCAGGCAGTTGAGCGACGTGTTCCAGGCTCAGGCGTGCCTGGGTGTCCTCGAAAATCTGCGCCACGGGCATCAGGTTCAGATGGTCGGCGCGGCAGATATCCACAGGCGCCGCATGCGTCAGGCCTGTGGATAACAACGTTATCGTCAGCAGTAGAAACTGTAGGAGCCGCATCAGGCGCGCCCGGCCGACTCGGTTTCAACGAGGCCCAGGGTCTGCTGGCGAAACTGGCTGGGCGTCATGCCGATTCGCTGGCGGAAGGCAGTGGTGAAATTGCAGGCGTTGCGAAAACCCACCAGTTCGGCGACGTCCTGCACGCTCATGGCGCTTTCGCAGAGCAGATCCTGGCCGCGTCGCAATCGCGCATCGCGAATGTAGGCGAACACGGTCATTCCCAGGTGTTCGCGAAAAATCGCGGTGAGGCGTTTTTCATGGGTGCCGACCTTTTGCGCGAGGCTGGCCAGGGGCGGCATGTCGTCCAGCTGGTTTTCAATCAGGCGCATCGCCGCGCGCAGGACGATTTCATCGCCTTGCGGCTCCGGGTCGGCCTGGCTTTCATGGACGGCCGGTGGCGCGCGCCAGGTCAATTGCAGGTGAATCTTGATGCGTGCGAGCACTTCTTCCGGGGCGCAGGATTTGGGGATGTAGTCCACCGCGCCAACGGTCAGCCCTTCCAAGCGCTCCAACGATGTATTGGCAGAAGAGAGAAACAGGATCGGGACATGCCGGGTGGCCGGAGCTTCGCGTAACAGCCGGCACAGGCTGAAGCCGTCCATTTGCGGCATGTGCACATCCAGGACGATCAGGTCCGGGCGCAGGGCGAGTGCCCGTTGATAGCCCTGGTAGGCGTCGCTGGCCAGGGAAATGCGCCAGGGCTGGGTCTTCAACAGGATGAGCGTGGCGCGGATGTCCTCGGGGACATCGTCGATCAGCAGAATATGCGGCAGCGACTCGGACGCCGCCGCTGCCTGCCTTTCATGTCGTCCGTTGTCCATTCGCCAGGTCTCTTGTTGTGTTTAGCCAGGTCACTGTCGCGAAATTGCCAGGCGAGGAAACACGTATCGGGCCGGCAACAAGTCGATATAACGGCAGGTAAGGCGAGAACTGAAGCTATCAAATTTTTAATGGGCGATAAACGGTCGTCCCCGTTCGGGGCGGGACATTGTTGGCGGGGGATGAGGAGTATTAAACAAGAGGTGACGGCGTCTGGACGTCAGCCAAGGCGAGAGGGACCGAGCGGATCACTCGACCGTGGCGAGGGAGCTTGCCCCCTCGCCACAAAGGAGATGTACTCGACTAACTGTGCCGAACCGCCACGGGTTTGTTGAGTTCTTTAAATGAGCAGCAGCCAGTTAGAACTGGTAGCCAATCTGAGCCAGTAACTGCGGATTCTCCTGACGCGTGTCGCTCTGCGCTTCACCGCCGGAGTGACGCCACGCGACCGTTGCGTCGAACGAAACCTGGCCGTATTGAGCGCGCAAACCCACACCGCCGCCGGAGAGGCTGCGGGTGTTTTCCTCGTCGGCCCATTCGTTGTGGTTGATGCGCACTTTGCCGGCGTCCCAGAACAGGTAAGGCGTCAGCTTGTCGATCGGGTAGCGAAGTTCGATCTGCGTCAGCATGCCTTCGTCGCCTGACGCTTCGCTCTGTGGATAAGCCCGCACGCCATCGACGCCGCCGAGGCTGAAATCTTCGGACGAGTCGAGGTTGTCCTGGCTCCATTGGCCGAGGAAACGGGCGAACAACGTGAAGTTGGCAGGCAGCGCTTGCAGGCGGGCGAGGTCGACGTTGACTTTGCTGAATTGGCCTTCGGTCTGGGCCGTCTGACGGTCGCCTTCGCGCAGGGCCGAATCGAGTTTCAGGTCACCGTAGGTCAGCGTCGCGCCGCCGTAGGTGATGCCGCCGCCGAGCAAGGTGTCCCTGACGTCGAACTGCAAACTGATGGGCAGCGAGTTGCTGCTTTTCTCAAAGCTCAGGCCCAGCACTTCGTATTTGTCCTCGAGCTCTTTGTGCTGGTACTGGCCGGCCAGCATGAGGTTCGCCTGGTTGCTGCGAATGAGCGGATAACTCAAGCCGATGCTGCTGACCTCGGCGGTACCGGTGGCCCCCAGGTCGGCGAATTCCTCGCCCAGGTCATAAGCGCTCTGGGCATAACCGACGTTGCCACGCAGGCCGGACGTGCCCAACGGCATCGAGTAGCCGAGGCTGCCGAAATACAGTTCTTCATCGGTGGCCATCACGGCGGCGCTGAGCTTGTCGCCCAGCATCATCGGGCTGTTCCAGTCACCTTGCACCGTCAGGCGGTTGCGCCCCGAGTAACGGTTGCCGTGGTTGTCCAGCGTGGCCTTGCCTTCGAAGGCCTTGGTTTTGCTCACCTGGGCGTTGAGGTCGCCCGTACCGAGTTCGTCACCCGGGCGGATGACCGGACGAACCGCCACGCCGGGCAGGTCGGAGAGCACCAGGATGCTGCGCTCCAGGCGATCCCGCTCGATCACCTCGCCCGGCTTCAAGTCGTCCAGGAACGGCTGCGCCTGTGCGGCCAGTTTCGCATCGTCGTTGACGGCGGTGACTTTGCCATAACGCCCTTCGATCACCGCGATGGTCAGCTCGCCTTTGGCCATGCGCTGGGCCGGCAGGTAGGCACGCGCAAACGGGTAGCCGTGCTCACGGTAGTAAAGCGTGACCTGCCGGGCGACTTCCCGCAGCTCGTCGAGGTCGTGGGCCTTACCGATGGCCGGCGCGACGACACGTTGCAGGCTGGCCTCGTCGATACGGGTGTTGTTGGTGAAATGGACGGCGTTGAGTTGGACCTTGGCGCCGCCGACTTTTTCCTGCGCCGGTTGCGGTGCTTCTACATCCAGGCGAATGCTTTGCGGCAGTTCCTGCTGGGGAACCGGCAGCTCCTGCAGGATACGGCCGGCATCGGGGATCGGGCGCGCCGGCAGGGTCGCCGCCCAGGCCGGGGAAGTGGACAACAACGCCAGACCAGCGGCGCAGGACATTAATTTGTTATGCATTGAATATGTCTCGAAGAATGCGGGTTGCCTGAGCCCGTGACCGCGTCCGGGGACGCGGCCAAGGGGCTCGTTCAAAGGGAAAAGTGGGGATCAGGGACGCATGGCCAGACCTGGACCTGGCAAGCGCACGCCGCCGCGCACGACGAACACGGTCTGCGGCGGGTAGGCCGCACAGGCGCCTCCACCCGATACGCCGCCATCGGCGCAGACGTTACCGGCCAGTTCCCGATCGCTGTCGGCGTCCTGGGCCTGGGCAGCCGCATCGCCGTCGCCATTGCCTGGGCCGTTGGCACGCGTGCCGCCCTGGTCCACCAGCAACAAGCCGCCGTCCTCGACCCCGACGCCGGACCAGTCAGTCGGTTTCGGCTGGGCTGGATTGAGCTCCGGAGCGTGGGGCGAAGTCACTTGCGCTCCGACCCGTGTGGCATCGGCGACGCTTTGCTGGATGGCTTCAATGTCGAACGACTGCGTCACGGTGACGTTGGCGTTGGCTGGGTCGCTGACGATCAGGTAACCGAGGTCGGCCAGCCCACCGATGTTGATCTGGTGCGTGCCCACCTCCGGACTCCCGATCGAATACACCGGCCGGCCGAGCATCTGCTTGGTGTCGCCGTTCCACAGGCCGTTGGCGTCGAAACCGGCTACACCGCCGCCATTGAACGTGGTCTGGCCGTCGAACGGCTTGGTCTGGGTGGTCGCACCGTTGGTGGATACCACCAGCGTAGGTTGCTCGCGATACACGGCATGAACGCCGTTGCCCAGCGCCCGACCAAAATTGCTCTGCTGCTCGTCGCTGTTGTAGCGGAAGTTGCCGCTGCCGCTACCCACCACATTCACCACGCCGGTGCTGCCGGCAAGGCTGCCGGTGTAGATCACCGCACGACCACCCGCGCCGGTGGACACCGTCACGCCCGCATTGGCTTTCACGTCACCGCCCGTGGCCACGCCCGCCGAAGCGGATTGACCGGCGTTGAGCACGACTGCATCGGAAGCGCCGCTGGTGGTGCTGACGTTTTCGGCCAGGGTGATGTTTCCGGTGGTCGTCACCACCTGGACTTTGCCGGTGTTGCCGATGCCGACGATCTGATCCAGCTGGGTGCCGTCCAGTGCCGTCTCGGTCAGCCTGCCGACGGTGACGTCGCTGCGATTGACGAAGCTGACGTCATTCGCCCGGCTGGCGATGTCGCCGACCCAGTTGCTGGCGTTGCGCAGGTCAAAATTGCCGCCCTTGAGCGCCAGGCCATCGGCGGTGATGTTGCCCTTTGCGTTCTGGGTGGTCTTGCCATCGACATTCAGGAACACGTTGCCACTGGTGGCCAGCGCTTCGTTGATTGCCAGGTTGCCTTGGGTGCCGATGCTCACGTCGCCGGTGTTTTTCACGCCGGTGATGGTGGTCTGCGTGCCGTCAACATGGGTCGCGGTCAGCGAACCAACCTTGAGGTCCCCGCTGTTGTTGAACTGGACCTTGCCCGCGTCGCTGGCGATATCACCAATGACGTTGCCGGTGTTGCCCAGCGCATAGTTGCCGCCCAGCAGCACCAGGCCGCTCGCATCGAGCTTGGCCCCGGCGTCGCCAGCCTGGGTGGTTTTACCCGCCACCTCCAGGGTGATGATGTCGTCGGCGCGGGTTTGCCCCTGGCCGACGTCATCCCGTGGGCCATTTTCGATGGTGATGCCTTTTACCAGCGTCAGGTCGTGGTCGGTTTTCAGGGTGACCGCTTCGTCGGAGGTAATGCCCACGGTACCGTCCACGACGCCGACCGTCAGGTTGTTGCCGGCGAATTTCAGGCTGCCTACATCAGCGGCGATGACGCTCACGTCATGCCCCTTGCCCAGGTCGAAATCGCCTTCGCCGCGCAGGGCCAACTCGTCTGCGGTAATGGTCGCGCCCGTTGCCTGGGTCGCACCTTTGCCCGCGTCGACGCTGAGGGTCAGGCCCTTGCCGGTCGTGCCGTCTTCGTCGGTGCCTTCGGGATCCTTGAGGGTCAGGTCGCCCAGCAAGTTGAGCACGCCGTTGGCGACCAAGGCCAGATCGTCCTTGAGCGTCGCGCCTTCATCGTCGACGGTGATGTTGCGGGTCTTGTCGTTGCCGATGATGACCTTGTCGAAGCCATCCTGGATATTCGCCAGGTCAGCGTCAGACAGTACCAACGGATCGTTAGGCCCGGTCACCTCCGGGTCGTCGCTGCCCCCCACATGGATATCCAGGCCTGGGGTCTTCTGCTGCAGGGTGAGACTGCCGCCACCGGCAACATTCGCGGCGAGGTCGATTTCATCGGCGCTCAGGCTGGTATTGCCTTGGGTGAGCAACGCCTGGCCGACCGTGAGCGTATCGGCGACAAGGTTCAGGTCACCGGTCTGGGTCATGCCGGCTACAGGCACGCCTTGCGGGTTGGCCGGGGTCTGGCTGTCGGGAATGGTCACCACGCCGACAGTCAGGTCATCGACGTCGGCAAAGCTGACCGTGCCGGTGTCGCTGGCGATGGTGTTGACGTCGTTGGCGGCGTTGTCCAGGTCATGAGTCGCGCCGTCGCCCAGCAGCACCAGGCCATCGGCGACAATGGCGCCGCCAGCGGTCTGGTCGATCTTGCCGCCCTTGCTTTGCAACGCCAGGACCGGGGCCGGCTTGCCGTCATCGTCGCCGGTGCCGGGTGCGTCCGCCACGGTCAACTGGTCATTGATGTGGATATTGCCGGTACCGGCATCGAGGATAAGGTTGTCGTTGATGCGGGTCGCTTCGATGATGCTGATGTCGCCGGTCATGTCCGCGCCACCGATCTTCACGGAGGTGAACCCGTCGCCCAGGGCGCTGATGTCGGTGCCAGTCAGTTCCAACGAACCGGGGGCATCGCCGGTGCTGCCGCCCACGGCAATGTTTTTGCTCGGGGTGTTGGTTTCAAGGGCAATCGAGCCGTTGCCGGTCACGCTGCCGACGCCGCCGTTGAAATTGATGTCATCGGCCTTGATGGCCAGGTTGTTGTCGGTGCTGTTGAGGCTGCCGTTGAAGGTGATGGAACTGCCTTGCAGGCCCTTGCTGCCCGAGGTGTTGGTCTTGATGTTATCGACGTACAACGAACCGCCGACCCGCTTGCCCGCGGTCTCGTCGAAACTCCCCGAGACGAACACGAATTTGTACGTGCCGGCCTTGTCAGCCGTGGCCGTATGGCTTTTCCAATCCACCGTGCCGATACCGGTCCCCGTTTCGTTCAGGATGATCTGGTACTCGCCGGTGTTGACGTTCAGCAGATAGCCGAACACATCGTAGGTATCGCCGCCGGCAACCGGTTTGTAATCGAAACTGACCGCCTCCCCTGCCGCCAGGGAAACCGTGCCTTCGCTGACTACCGAAGGACCACGCATGATGCAGCCGGCGGGGGCGTTATTGCAGTTGGAATCGTTCTCGGTACCCAGCAGCAGCGCAGCGCCGCCGTCCTTGCCCTGGCCAGCCGCGGCGACCGGAGTGAGGGGCTTGTAGTCCATGTCGCCCTGGTCACCAGGCGAAACGCTCGGTGTACCGCCGCCTGTGGGCGAGGTTGTCGGCAACGTCGGATCATCAGGCGACACCACGCCATCGACCACGGTGACGCCGGTGAAGAACTGGTCGATGGAGGTCTTCCACCCGACCAGGCCGTTTTCGAAGTCGGCGTTCAGGAACTGCGAGGTGCCCATCTCAACGGCACCGTTGTAGACCTGCACGCCGCTGGTGAAGACTTTTGCACCGTTGATAAAGGTTTTGCCAGCGCCAGTGGTGCTCGCGTACAGGGCGCCCAGCGCGCTGTTGCCGCCAACCATGTCACTGAAGATGATCGAGCCCGAACCGGCGTCGACACGCAGTTGGCGGTTGTTGGCTACTGCATCGGAATCCACCACGCCGGCAAACACGATGTTGCCGCCGTTGCTCTTCAGGCTGACGTCGGTGTTGAGCGCCATCTTGCCGTTGAAGATCAACGCCAGGCTGTTGCCGTTGCCCGCGCCACTGGCGTCGATGTCACCGTTGAGGAAAATATTGCCAAAGACGTAGCGACCGGTTCCGACGTCGTTGTGCCCGGACTGCAAGGTCAGCGTCCGCTCGCCACTGATGCTCGTCGGGGTGTAGTCGCCGTTCCAGTGGATGGTGTTGTCGGCCTTGATCGCGACATCGGTGCCGCCGGCCAGGGCCGTGTTGATCGCGTTGAAGCCGACCGTGGCGTCTGTCCCGTTGGTGCCACCGGTCAACCCGCCGTCACCCGCCGCCACCGTGACGCTGTCCGGATCGAGCAACCACAAGCCGCCCTTGCCGTTTTTTGCCGAGGCATCGGCGGCTTTGCTCACCGCGAGCTTCGCGCCGCTGGTCTCGACCTTGCCGCCGTCGCCGCCCTTGGCGCCGCCGGTGGCTTTCAGGGTGCCGTCCACGCGCGTCACGCTGCCCGGTTTCTTGACATCGGACCAGGCCACCACGGTGCCGCCCTTGCCGTTATCGGTCGCCGATGCATCGAGCACGGCACCGGCGGCGATGGTGGTCTGGCTGGCCTGCTTGATCGAGGCATCCTTGCCTTGCCAGCTACCGCCCACATAAATCTCGCCGCCACCCTTGGCGCCGGTGGCGTTGAGCTCAGCGCCGCCCTTGATGGCCACGCGCTCGCCGGTCACGACGATCTTGCCGCCCTTGGCGGTGTCGGAAGACACGTCGATGCGTCCGGCGACGTGCACATCGCCCTGGTCGCCCATCAACGTGACCAGACCGTTCTCACCGATATCCAGCGAACGGGCTTCGATCAAGCCGGTGTTGTTGATGACCGTACTGGCCAGGGTTTCCGCCGCACGAGCGGTCAGCAGGATCTTGCCGGCATCGGCACGAATGGCACCGCCGTTTTCGATCAGCGCTTGCAACGCGCCTTCCTTGACTTCCAACTGCACCGGCCCGCCCAGGTCGAGCGTCACGACACGGCCGGCGCCCAGCAGCACATTGCCCTTGTGCGCGGTGATGGTGCCTTCGTTGACGATTTTTGCCGCGATCAGGGCAATGGTGCCGCCTTGCGCGGCATTGATGTTGCCCTGGTTGACCACCGATGCGGCGCTGTCGCCGCTGAAACGGTAGTTGCCGGCAAGAAAGTCTTCCGTGGACAAGTTGAGCGTAGAGGCCACCAGCCCCCCGACATCAACCTGCGCGCCGGGCGTGAACAGCACGCCGTTGGGGTTGACCAGGAAGACCTGGCCGTTGGCTTTCAGCGCGCCCTGGATCACCGACACGTCCGAGCCTAATACGCGATTCAAGGCGACGGATTTCGCGCCAGGCTGGACGAACTCGACGGTGTTGCCCTTGCCGATGGAAAAGCTCTGCCAGTCAATCGCGAGCTTGTCGCTGCCCTGATGAATGGCCATGCCCGCGCCACTCTGCTGGATGCTGCCGCTACCCGCCACGATGTTGCCGCCGGACGGCAACGGCCCCGCCGCAGCAACCGAGGCGAAGACACCGCCGCCCACGCCAATGACGAGGCTGAGCGTGGTACGGCTTTTATCCTTGCCATGGCTCTTGACCAACTCGGATGCCACCTGCCACGCGCCCATCACGGCATTCCAGACGACTCGGTAAGCTCTATTCATTTCTGTTCACTCATCCTTAATACGGCGGGTCGCGCCATGACGACCAGGCGGTTCGCTGTCGACAAATCAAATGGAAAAACGCATCCGGGCGGATTGCGGCTCGCAACATCCCACAGTGCTCCGCGCCATCATGTCTGCCGCGCGGGCGCCGCTCCTTTGCTGGAGCGCCCAGGGCTTTTGATTGAGGGGATGGGATGAAGATTTTTTTACGAAGGATGGGGTGTTGGTCGCCTCGTCTTGGGCGATCTATGCTGAGTCGGTCGAATTTCCACAGGCCGGCCGTGATGATCCAATGCAAACGCGCCTATGAAAAAGCCAACGCCGAGGATGGCGTGCGGGTGCTGGTCGACCGGCTGTGGCCGCGTAATCGTCCCAAGGATGCCTTGGCGATAGCCGAGTGGCTGCCGCAGGTGGCGCCTTCCCATGAACTGCGCAAGACGTTCAAGGCGGGGGCGGTTTCGTTCGCCGAGTTCAGCGCAGCCTATCGGCGTGAGCTGGCGGCGCGACCGGAGCATTGGTGGAAGTTGGTGGACGTGGCGCGGGGCGGGACGCTTACCCTGGTGTATGCGGCCAGGTCGACGGTCGAGAACAATGCGGTGGTTCTGGCGCAGTGGTTGGAGGATGAGGTGGAGAAGCGCGCGGAGGGGAGCTCGCCGGTGTGTTATCTGGATGAGTTTCCGGAGCGCTGAGATGGGCTTTGCTTTGCCCCGTGGCGAGGGAGCAGGCTCCCTCGCCACGGGTTATTGATTTGCCTAAGATCGGTGCGGAGAAAACACGAGGAAGACCACCGTAATGCAATCGCAATTCGATCCGTTGGTCCACATCGACTGGAAAACCCCGGGCAGCGACTTGCTCGGGCTGTTGCGGCATTACTATCCCGGCGTCGGTGTGTTTGCCGGCCCAGGGTTCGAGGCGCTGCTGGATGAGCTGTCCAACGAAATGCCTGAGGTCTGCTTCGACGCGCTGGCGCCGGTGTTGGCGCGCCAGGGTTATGACTTGTGGAACCTGGACGCCGGCGGCGATGATTATCGGCCGGTGGTCTTTCCCTCCGATCAGCGCGAGGCGTTCGCCCGGCATTGGCAAAGCCCACGTGGCGAGCCGAGGTTCACGCCGATGTTGATCGAGCCGCCGAAGCCCGCGGTGATCGAGCAAAAACCGGCCAAACCCAAGCGCAGCAAGCTGAACTGGTTGCAGGAAGTCCACGATTATCCCGGCCCCACTTACGTCCATGAATACAACTACCGCAACGGTTGGGCTGCAATCACCGAGCAGGACGAAGATCGCTGGCTGTGCTTTTTGATCGACTACAACCAGTGGCCGCCCGCCGAACAGGACATGCTCGAACAACGCACCGATGAGGCGGATGGCGCGGACCTGCGGCTAATCGACGCCAACGCCCAGCGCAGCCTGTGGAGACGCCAAGTCAAACACGGCGATTACAGCGCGGATGATCGATTCAAATACGAGATTCGCCGGGGCGACGCCATCGAGGACTTCGGCCCTGCCGGGCTGGAGTGGCAGGCATTCGAAGAGCCCTGCGTCGTCGTGGACGAGGCAATGTTCGAGCGCCAGCGCATTTACGAACCCAAGCATCTGACGCGGATCTGGCGGATCACGGCGGACAGCAGCGAGGTGGTTTTCGAGGACTCGGATGAGCTGACCCTCCTGTCGGTCGGCGGTCGCCGATTGTTGTTCATGCAGCACAACGGCAAGCGCTGCTGGATCTGGAACCAGGACACGCAACAGGCCATCGCCGCCAAGCCGATACCCGCCGAGGCTTATAAGCTACGGGCATCCACCGCTTACTTGGGCGGTGACGAGATTTTGCTGTTCAGCGAAAGCGCGCGGCCGAACATCGAGCACTCGGGTTATCAGGAGACGGTACTGTTGGCGTGGCGCTTCGATTTCATCACCGGCGCCAAATCGAAGGCGATGCTGGACGGCTTCGGCAGCGAACTGCGCCAGGACACGCGCCTGCTGGTCACCCAACCCAAGCAGGTGATTACGCTGCGCACGTTCCATGGGCAGCTTCATGTGTCCCGTGGGCAGGGTGATTGGTGGGTGTGGAGCTACCGCGCCAACACCTTTGGCACGCACACGCTGGCGTGGTTCTGGAATCAACGCAGCAATGAAGTGGTGAAGCTGTCCACCAAGGATATCCCGCGCATCAAGCCGGAGATTCGTTATGTGCCGGCGCTGGATCGGTACCTCGCGTTCGAGGCGGATTTTGTGGCGCGGTTGCCGGAATTCGCGCAGATACTTGAGGCCAAGGGTTGTGAGGTTCTGGCTTTCGAGTAAAGAAACTTGCAGCGCCTGCGACTTCCGTGGCGAGGGAGCTTGCTCCCGCTCGACTACGCAGCAGTCTCAAAACCTGCCACCCGTATTTTCCAGCCTCACCGCCGGGGGGCTGCTACGCAACCCAGCGGGAGCAAGCTCCCTCGCCACGGGTTGTCTTAAACCTGCAGCACCCCACGAAAGCCACGCGCCGCGTAATACGACTGCACGCCATTGTGGTAGATAAACACCCGGCCATAACGGTAGTCGCCAAAAATCGCCCCATCGAGCGCGCGAAGTTCTGGAGGCGTCGCCAACCAACTGGACGTCTTGGCATCGAACTCACCGAGTGTCTGCAGGGCTCGGTATTGCTCTTCGCTCAACAGGCTGATGCCCATTTCCTCGGCCATCTCCATGGCACTGCCTTTGGGCTTGTTCTCCTTGCGCGCATCCAGCGCGGCGCGGTCGTAGCAGAGGCTTCGGCGGCCGGTCGGGCTCTCCTTGGCGCAATCGCAGAAAGTGACGGCGCCGCTTTTCGGATCCTGGCCGATCACGTCGGGTTCGCCGTCGGTGGCTTCCATGGCCTGGAGCGACTTAAGGGCATTGGGGCTGTTTTCGAGCCGGGTCTGGACGTCGATCCAGGACATGTTCGGATGGCGGTTGGGGTTCTGTTCGAAACGGGTTCTCAAGGTCTTGAGCAGGTTTTCTTGTTCTTGTTTTTTCATGTCATTGAATCCGTGGCAATCCACCAATTATTACCAAGGACCGGCGGCTGAAATTTTCCAGACTAGACATATGCCGCAAAGGTCCTTGCGTTGCTGGTCATGGCGCGCCTCACCAGAATAGCCCGCCTATTTGAAACGCAAGGATCGCAATGCGCTTGATAAGGAGTGCGGAAAAAGGGGCCGACCAGACCGAGGCACTCGATCAGGCTGCCCGAATGGTCGATGACGCACTGATGCGCGGTCAGACCATCGACGGGATGGATCAGTTTGGAACGTTGTCGGAGATTACCCACCACGACGACATTGTCGAGGCGGTCAGGAACGGCGACTTCTTACTGGTGAAGCCGGGGCTCGTCAGTTCAGGCGGCGGTTTCCTGCCTCGACCGACGGCTGAGCCTAAACCGATCTTCAGGGCTCCGGAACAATGGCCGTTGCCCAAGTCCCGCGATGACCTGGTATTCGCAAAATCCTGCACTGCTGAAAACTGGCGCAGTACAGACGCCGGCACAACCCGTGAGCCCGCCTCGAATTTCGGCCGGATCATGTTGGCGGGCGCCATGCTCATGCCTTCGGCAAGTACCGCAATCGCCTCGGCGCTTGGCGCCGACCTCGCGCTGGGCCGCATCGCCGGCGGCGGGATCATGCAACAGCGCCTCACCTGGGCGGTACGCGGCGCGGGCGGCCCAGCCAGCGTCTTCGTCCTTGGCATGCTGCCCAGTAAAATGGCCGACGGCACCCTTTACACCGACGACCAGCTACGCCGCCTGAGCCACGCAACCACCCGTGTCCGCTTCCAATTCCGCCGCGACGCCGACGGCGTGCTCCAGGTGTACGGGATTCACAGCGGTCCCTCGGGCGACGACTCGGTACGCACCGTGCAGGTGACCTGGAACGCCGACCAGACTGCGATGGAGGCGACGCTCAACGGCATCACCCTCATTTGGACGCCGCAGCAAACCCCACTTGGTTCGCTTCCACCGCTGACCTACCCCGACGACAACGGCAAACAGCTGGGTACGATCCTCGTCCATCCGATCGCGGAGGACGTCGACAGTCAGATTGATGGGCTGTCGGGAGAAGATGTTACGGCGGATGACGGTATCTTGGTGTTTCCGGCGGATACGGGGCTGGATGCGCTTTATGTGGTGTTTGCTCGGCCTGCTAAAGGAGACCATAAATACTATCCGCCTCCTAAAGGGCTTATTGCATTTCCTGATGCAAAAATTGCCACTCGCAAAACGCCGGTAAAAGGCGGAGGAGGTCTACGTAAGCGATGGAAAACAAGGGACGGGACTATCTACGAATGGGAATGCCAGCATGGGAAAGTCGAAAAATACAATAAACGTGGAAAACACCTAGGGGAATTTGACTCCGAAACCGGTGAACAAACCAAAGATGCAGACAATACACGTGAGGTAGAACCTTGAAATACATTGTTGAAGCTTTTGACAGATCTAGCGACTTCTTAGTTTTTGAGATTGATCTTCCCGAAAACTGCGATGCGCAACTGAAACAAATCATGGGATGGTCCACCCCCCAACGCGGCGACGAAGGTTATAACCTGAGCCCCAGCCAAGCCGCAGCTATTGAAGCATTGGCCGGCAAGCGTTTTTACGATGACGATCATATATTTCAGCTCACCTGCAACATAGATTAAGGAGCGGCACGCAGAATGTATTTGGAGATCACCGGTTATTTTTTTGAGGGCCACAAAGACCACTTTATTCAATTTGAGCTCAACGTAGCCCCTGAGTTTGAATCAGCAATCATGAAAATTCTGGGCTGGAGAAGCTTGGCTGACGAGGTCGTTGGTGAGTTGCCATTAAGCGTTACGCAGGTTCGACAGATAGAAGTAGTAATGCAGCAACCGCTACCTGAAAATCTCGATTTATTCATCGGCGTACGGGGATGACAGAAAACAGCGGAGACGACTAATTGTACCTGTGCATCAGCGGATTTTTACGTGGTGTGAATGTAGATGATTCGCTCAAATTCGATCTTGATTTAAAGGAGTCCTACAACAGCCGAATCTTGCAGCTACTAGGCCACCGCAGCCTTAACGCAATGGCTGAAGGGGAATGGCTGCTGACGAAAGAGCAGGTAATCGAGATATCGAAAATCATCGGGGAATCTCTTCCGACAGATTTGGATCTGTTTATTGGCGTCCTGGCGTAGCTGCCGACAGAATCGGGACGGAGAAAGAAATGGAACACGAGATGCTGGCACAACATGGCATGTCATATATCGTCGAGGAAATTCGTCGACGAGCTTCATGCACGAAAATGCAATGACAGCAGCGCAGTTCGATCACATTCGAACACGCGCACAGCCTGAAAGGAGCGAGACCTACGGGGACACTTTCGGCGCTTGGGGTTCAACGCCAAAAACGATCCAGTCGAAACTCGAGGCCACGGCCCCCTATGTCGAGGTGCCACAAAACCATGCGGTGTGTTGCATTCAGTTTTGGAGCTATGAACCACCCTGCAACAACATCGCCAATGGGACGGTTGACCCCTTTTCTCTTTATCTAAGCCTCAAGGATGACCACGATGAACGCATACAAATGTGTCTGGATGAAATGATGGAGAAAGTGAATTGGTAGTGGGCGTTGACCGGTTTCGAGAGTATTTCAAAGACTTCCAAGACAGCTACGTTTTGATCGGCGGGGTAGCCGCCTCGATTACCATGGAGGAGCTGGGTGAGGCATTTCGGTTGACCAAGGATCTGGACATCGTACTGGTCGTCGAAGCCCTTGATCGTCAATTCGTCGGGCAGTTCTGGAAGTTCATCAAGGACGGCGGCTATACCATTCGCCAGAATGGGGACAGCGATGGGGACTCCCCTGTTTTAAACAACAGACTTTTTTCCAGCAGATGGTATTTTCAGGCATGACGACTTATAAAAGTCGTCATACCACACAACCCATCACCGCCTGGAACCAACTCACGCCCACCGCGGAAATTGTTGGCTACAGTGACTGGACCCATTGGCGCCAGAACTCATGCGGAGGCCGACATGAAGAACTTCACCATTGAACGCATCGACCACATTGTCCTGCGCGTAACAGACCTCGAGCGCAGCCTCGCCTTCTACACGTCGGTGTTCGGTTGCGAGCTCAGGAAACGTCGGGACGATCTGGGACTGCTCCACCTCGGAGCCGGTGAATCGATGATCGATCTGGTGGCGGTCGACGGCCCGCTTGGCCGCGAGGGAGGCGCGGCAGCCGGCGAACAGGGCCATAACGTCGACCACTTCTGCCTGCGCATCGAGCCATTCGACGAGCAGGCCCTGCTCGCTCATCTGGCCGCAGCCGGCCTGGACGTCGAGAAAGCGCAGATGCGTTATGGCGCGGAAGGGAAAGGCTTTTCGATCTACTGCACCGATCCGGATGGCAACCAGATCGAATTGAAGGGGCCGGCGCTGGAGCCTTGAGCTCCAGCCAGCCTGATGCGGTCAGGCCAAGAGGTGCCTGGAGATGACTTTGGAGATTTCGACGATGCCGGTCTTGCCGGTGAACTCGAACTTCACCTTGCCCAGGGAGGAGAAGTAGATCTCCAGTTCAGAATCCAGGTCGAAGGTGCCGGAGGTTTCCACCGAGTACGCGACGATATTTTTGTAGGGCAGCGAGGTGAAATCCTTTTTGCTGCCGGTGATGCCCTGCACGTTCACGGCGATGATGCGTTTGTTGGTGAACACCACGCCATCGCGCATGGACTTGTAGGCATCGATGACCTGTTCGCCGTCCAGCAGCAGGGCCGTGACGCGTTCGGCGTATTCGTCGTTTTGCTTGAGCTTGAAGAAGCCTTTGTTGTTGAAATCGATCATTGCTGAATCCTGTGGGATGAAAAATCGCCTATCGCGCGTGGAGCTCGGTTAAATCCTTTTCGCACGCCGTCGGCCCCAGATAATGCCCGCCGCAGCCGCGGTGATCATCACTGCGATGTTTCCAAACAGCCAGATTGCGAAATTGCGGCTCTGGTCCGCTTCGCTTTCGTACAGCGGACCAAAATAGGTTCCGATCAGTATGAAAATCAAATTAAAAGCACCCACGGCCGAGGCGACGAACAGCAAAACGAACAAGACTCACTTGATGGCCTTCATATGATCTTCCAGAACCAGATGTCTTCGGGCCTAGCCTAGCAGATGGCGAAAAGTCTTCATTTTGCCCGTCACCCAATCACGCGCGTTTTTTCTCCTAGACTTGCCATTGTTTGCAGTTCGCCGGGGCTGGGATGAGCCCGCACGATAAACATAATTCCAAGAGAATCGCCATGCTCAAACCTTTACGGAACGCGCTCGCCTTCACGCTGGCTTTCACCACGTTGGGCACCGCTGCGGCGGACCCCATCGTCATCAAATTCTCCCATGTGGTAGCCGAGCAGACGCCGAAGGGTCAAGGCGCGCTGATGTTCAAGAAACTGGCGGAAGAACGCTTGCCGGGCAAGGTCAAGGTGGAGGTGTATCCCAATTCCACGCTGTTTGGGGATGACAAGGAGATGGAGGGATTGCTGCTGGGGGACGTGCAGATCATTGCCCGGTCCCTGGCGAAATTCGAGCAATACACCCGCAAAGTGCAATTGTTCGACTTGCCGTTCCTGTTCGATGACATCGCCGCGGTAGAGCGTTTCCAGCAAAGTCCCCAAGGCCAGCAACTGCTCAAGTCCATGGAAAGCAAGAACATCACCGGCCTGGCCTATTGGCACAACGGCATGAAACAGCTCTCGGCGAACAAACCGCTGCGCATGCCCAACGATGCGCGGCGCCTGGTGTTTCGCGTGCAGACTTCCGCCGTGCTGGAGGAACAGTTCAAGGCCGTGGGCGCCA
The DNA here is from genome assembly GCF_000802155.2 of Pseudomonas frederiksbergensis. Taxonomy (GTDB): domain Bacteria; phylum Pseudomonadota; class Gammaproteobacteria; order Pseudomonadales; family Pseudomonadaceae; genus Aquipseudomonas; species Aquipseudomonas frederiksbergensis_A. The sequence goes on along the minus strand of NZ_JQGJ02000008.1, from coordinate 57,219 downwards.
CAGGACAACCGATGATTTTCTCAGTGGTGTACCAGGCCTTGCGCGCGGGTGTAGTCAACGGTGCGGAAAACACTTACTCCAATTTCTATAACCAGAAACTGCATGAAGTGCAGAAGTACGTCACCGAGACGGACCACGGCATCCTCGACTACATGCTTATCACCACGTCCGACTTCTGGAACGGCCTGCCACCGGATATCCGCGCGGAACTCGAGAAAATCGTGGTCGAGGCAACTGCCCACGCCAACAAAGAGGCGCAACGGCTGAACCAGCACGATAAGGAAATGGTCCTGGCCGCCAAGACCACCGAAATCATTGCGCTCACAGCAGACGAGCGCAACGCATGGCGTGACCAGATGAAACCGGTGTGGGCGAAGTTTGAAAAGGACATCGGCCCGGACCTGATCAAAGCCGCCGAAGCGTCCAACAAGACGCAGTAAAGCCCTGCACTTGATGTCACAATGCCCCGGCAAGCTATTTTCTGCCTAGACTTGCAACTGTCTCACCGTGCGTTGTGTTTTGAATGAGCCCGCACGGGTAAAACTAAAAATAAAAGGAAACCCCAATGTTCAAACCTATGTGGAAAGCACTCGTCTGCACGCTGGCCCTCAGCGCGCTGAGCACGGCCATGGCAGCCGATCCGGTGGTCATCAAATTCTCGCATGTCGTGGCTGAACAAACGCCGAAGGGCCAGGGCGCGCTACTCTTCAAGAAGTTGGTGGAAGAACGTCTGCCAGGCAAGGTCAAAGTCGAGGTGTACCCCAACTCCTCGCTGTTCGGCGATGGCAAGGAAATGGAAGCCCTGCTGTTGGGCGACGTGCAGATGATCGCGCCGTCCCTGGCCAAGTTCGAGCAATACACCAAGACGGTGCAACTGTTTGACCTGCCGTTCCTGTTCGACGACATCTCCGCCGTGGACCGCTTCCAACTGAGCCCCGAGGGCCAGAAGCTGCTCAAGTCCATGGAAAGCAAGAACATCACCGGCCTGGCTTATTGGCACAACGGCATGAAGCAATTGTCCGCCAACAAACCGCTGCGCGAACCCAAAGACGCCCGTGGCCTGAAGTTCCGCGTACAGGCATCGGCCGTGCTGGAAGAACAGTTCAAGGCCGTGAACGCCAACCCGCGCAAGATGAGCTTCGCCGAGGTGTACCAAGGCTTGCAGACCGGCGTGGTCAACGGTGCGGAAAACCCGTACTCGAACATCTACAGCCAGAAGATGCACGAAGTGCAGAAGTACATCACCGAGTCCAACCACGGCTTGCTCGACTACATGCTGATCACCAACACCAAGTTCTGGAACGGCCTGCCGCCGGACGTGCGTAGCGAACTGGACGAGATCCTGGTTGAAGTGACCGCGCACGTGAACAAAGAAGCCGCGCAACTGAACCAGAACGACAAGCAGCGCATTCTCGACGCCAAGACCACCGAAATCATCACCCTCACGCCTGAAGAGCGCAGCGAATGGCGCGACAAGATGAAGCCGGTGTGGAAGAAGTTCGAAGGTGACATCGGTGCCGACCTGATCAAGGCCGCCGAAGCCTCCAACAAGGCTCAGTAATGGGTTGGCCGGCGCTGCCGCCGAGGCAGCGCCGACCTGTCGTCCTCCCTGCAGGAGATGCCATCCATGAACGCCCTTCGGCGCACTTGGGAACACTTCGAGGAAGCTTTCATTGCCTTCCTTCTGGCCGCCATGACGTTGGTCACCTTCGTCTACGTGGTCCTCAACAACGTTTATGCCGTGTTCTATAGTCTCGGTGACAACTGGCCGGCCGCCAGCGAACCGATGTTCGCCATCGGCGACGGCATCATGGGCATGGCCCAGGCCATGACCTGGAGCAGCTCCCTGACCAAGGCGCTGTTCGGCTGGCTGATTTTCTTTGGCTTGTCCTATGGCGTGCGCACCGCCGGGCACATCGGTGTCGATGCGCTGGTGAAACTGGCGAGCAAACCGGTGCAGCGCTACATCGGCGTGATCGCCTGCCTGTGCTGCCTGGGTTACGCAGGTTTGCTGGCAGTGGCGAGTTTCGAGTGGATCAACACCTTGATGATTGCCGAGATCGGTGCCGAAGACCTCGGCCACTTCGGCATCATGCAATGGCATGTCGGGTTGATCGTACCGGTAGGATTCGCGCTGGTGTTCATCCGTTTCGCGGAAATTCTCGTACGCATCCTGATGAATCGTCAGACGGGCCTGGGCCTGGCCGATGAAGCGGCGGAAGCGATCAAATTGACCGAGATCGAGGAAGACAAGCCATGACCATTGCCTTCCTGTTCCTCGCGCTGTTCGTGCTGATGTTCATTGGCGTGCCGATCGCGATTTCCCTGGGCCTGGCCGGATCGCTGACGATCATTTTCTTCAGCCCCGACTCGGTGCGTTCCCTGGCGATCAAGCTGTTCGAAACCAGCGAGCACTACACCTTGCTGGCGATTCCGTTCTTCCTGCTGGCCGGTGCGTTCATGACCACCGGTGGGGTGGCACGACGGCTGATCGATTTTGCCAACGCCTGTGTCGGCCACATCCGTGGCGGCCTGGCGATCGCGGCGGTTTTGGCGTGCATGCTGTTTGCCGCCTTGTCCGGCTCCAGCCCCGCGACGGTGGCGGCGGTGGGCTCCATTGCCATCGCCGGCATGGTGCGTTCGGGTTATCCACAGGCGTTTGGCGCGGGCATCGTCTGCAACGCCGGCACCCTGGGCATCCTGATCCCGCCCTCGATCGTCATGGTGGTGTACGCCGCTGCGACCGAAACATCAGTCGGCAAGTTGTTCATGGCCGGTGTGATTCCGGGCCTGCTGCTGGGCACCGCCCTGATGGTGGCGATCTACATCGTCGCGGTGAAGAAAAACCTGCCGGCCATGCCCAGGGCAACCTTGCGGGAATGGCTGACGGCGGCACGCAAGGCCGTCTGGGGCTTGCTGCTCATGGTGATCATCCTCGGCGGGATCTACTCGGGGATGTTCACGCCCACCGAAGCGGCGGCAGTGGCGGCGGTCTACTCAGCGTTTATTGCACTGTTCGTCTACAAGGACCTGACGTTCCGCGAAACGCCCAAGGTGCTGTTGGAGTCGGCCAAGCTGAGCATCATGCTGATGTTCATCATCGCCAACGCCATGCTCTTCGCCCACGTGCTGACCACCGAGCAACTGCCACAGCAAATCACCGCGTGGGTGATCGAGGCCGGGCTGACGCCGGTGACTTTCCTGCTGGTGGTCAACATCGTGCTGCTGATTGCCGGTGCGTTCATGGAGCCGTCGGCGATCATCCTGATCCTGGCGCCGATCCTGTTCCCCATCGCCATGAAACTGGGCATCGACCCGATCCACCTGGGCATTATCATGGTGGTGAACCTGGAGATCGGCCTGATCACGCCGCCGGTGGGGCTGAACCTGTTTGTCACCTCGGCGGTGACCGGCATGTCCTTGCCCGCCACCATCCGCGCGGCCATGCCGTGGCTGATGGTCTTGCTGGCGTTCCTGGTGCTGATCACTTATGTGCCATGGATCTCGCTGGCATTGCCTAACTGGCTTGGGATGAGCTAAGTCTTGTGGCGAGGGGGCTTGCTCCCTCGCCATAAGCGTGCTGCCTCCACAGCCCCCGGGCACATTGCGTTATGATCCCGCTTTCCTTTGAAAGCAGAGCTTTTCCCACGCATGTTGCCGTCCTCTTCCCACACCTCCACGCCCCTGCCCTCCGTCCTCGTCGGCCCGTTGTTGCGGCGGCTGGAACCCAAGCGGCTGGTGATGTGGCTGGTGGGTTCGCGGCCGTTGGCGCTGACGCTGCGGCTGGTCGGCGTGGCCGATCTGCCACTGGACGCCACGCGTTGCACGGTAGTCCCGGTGGGCCGTCACGCGTTTGTGCACTTGATCGACGTGCCACTCGATACCGCCTTGCCGCTGGACGCGGCGATTGACTACGACCTGCTGGTGGACGGTGCCGGCATCGCCGAATGGGCGCCGCATCTGGTGTATGGCGCTGCGCAGTGTCCGAGTTTCGTGGTGCATTCGCACATTGACCAATTGGTCCACGGCTCCTGCCGCAAACCCCATTACCCGGCCAACGATGGACTGCTCTGCGTCGACCGGTTGCTGGCGCAGTCTCCCGAACAACGGCCGGCGCTGCTGATGATGAGCGGCGACCAGGTGTATGCCGACGATGTGGCCGGGCCGATGCTGCGGGCGATCCATGCCTTGATCGAGCGCCTTGGGTTGTTTGAAGAGTGCCTCGAAGGCGCCGTGGTGGAAGACAGCGCCAAGCTCTATCAGCACCCGGCCAGCTACTATCACCGCGCCGACCTGCTGCCGGCATTGGAAAGCAACGAAACCCTGCGCGAGCGTTTTTTCGGCGGGGCGCGCAAGCCGATCTTCACCAGCAGCAGCGCCGACAATCACCTGGTGACCTTCTCCGAGGTCATGGCCATGTACTTGTTGGTGTGGTCGCCCGTGCCCTGGACGCTGATCGACCCGCAACCGCCGGAACTGACCGCCGAACGGCGCCAGCGCTACGATCTGGAACACCAACGCATCGAAGCCTTCAAGACCGGGCTGGGCGGCGTGGCACGGGTGTTCGCCCACCTGTCCTGCCTGATGATCTTCGACGATCACGACATCACGGACGACTGGAACCTGTCGGCCCAGTGGGAAGAAACGGCCTACGGCCATCCCTTCTCCAAACGTATTATCGGCAACGCGCTGATCGCCTACATGCTCTGCCAGGGCTGGGGCAACAATCCGGATGCGTTTGGCGAGGTCATCCAGCAAACCCTGGCCTTGAGCGACACCGCCCGGGACCGCTACATCGACAGCGCGCCCCAGGATGCGCTGATCGACCAATTACTCGGTTTCCAACGATGGCACTACGTGCTGCCGAGTACCCCGGCGCTGGTGGTGCTGGACACCCGTACGCGCCGCTGGCGCAGCGAAAACAGCCTCAAGCAGCCGTCGGGCCTGCTGGATTGGGAAGCCCTGAGCGAACTGCAACAGGAATTGCTCGACCACCCTTCGGCGATCATCGTCTCGCCGGCGCCGATCTTCGGCGTCAAGCTGATCGAGACCGTGCAGCGGGTGTTCAGCTGGTGCGGCTACCCGCTGCTGGTGGACGCGGAAAACTGGATGGCCCACCGTGGCGCGGCCCAGGTGATCTTGAATATTTTCCGACACTCGCGAACCCCGGGCAGCTACGTGGTGCTGTCGGGCGATGTGCATTATTCCTTCGTCTACGAGGTATTGATCCCACATCGCAAGGGCGGACCTTGCGTCTGGCAAATCACCAGCAGCGGCATCAAGAATGAGTTTCCGCCGGCGCTGCTGGAATGGTTCGACCGCCTCAACCGTTGGCTCTACTCGCCGCGCTCGCCGCTGAACTGGTTCACCAAGCGCCGCAGCATGCGCATCGTTCCCCATGTCCCGGAACACGCCGAGGCCGGGGAACGCTTGTGGAACTCGGCGGGCATCGGCCAGGTGTTTTTCAACGAACAGGGGCAACCCGTGCGAATCTATCAACACAATGCCGACGGCAAGCCACCCACACGGATGCTGGCGCCGAAATCCCCCACGAGCTGATCACTTGCTGGCCGAGGCCATCAACACGCCGAAGGAAAAGAACGTCGCGCCGGAGAGCTTGCCCACGATCCGCGCGCCCTGGCGAGTCGAGAGCCAGCCCCTGGCACGGCTCGCCATCAATGCGTAGGCGCTGTGGATGCCCATCACCAGCAAGCCGTAGGACGCCACCAGCAAGAAGAACTGCGTGTAATAGTTACCTGCCGGCTCGATGAACTGTGGGAAGACAGCCAGGAAAAAGAACCCTGCCTTGGGGTTGAGCAACTGGATCGACAACGCCTCGACAAATCGCCGCCAGGGGCGCGAAGGCGTGTCGTTGAGGGTTGGAATGAAGGTCTTGGTGTTCCACATCTTCAGGCCCAGGTACAGCAGGTACGCCGCACCCACGTACTTCAACACGGTGAATGCCGTCGCCGAGGTAGCCAGGATCAGGCCCACGCTGCTGGCCGAGATTGCCGCCACCAGGAAACCGCCGAGGGCAATGCCCAGAATTCCGGGCAAGGCGCCACTCCAGCCGTGACGCACCGAGTTGGACAGCGTCAGCACCACGCCCGGTCCCGGGCTGAGGATGGTCAGGGTTGCGAGCAGCAGGAACAGTCCGTAGCCGGCCATAGAGGGCTCCGTTGGCGGTTTGTGTTTGAAGCGGGTAAACACTGTAAACGGATTTCCAAATCCCGCAGCGACTTTTCAGCTGCACAAAATTCATTGTGGATTTGGGCAGGGTTCAGAATGCCAGTTGCAGGCTCTGTTGGCCTTCGAGGCTCAGTAGGAACTGTTTAGCCGCAAGGCCGCCGGCGAAACCGGTGAGGCTGCCGGAGGTGCCGATGACGCGGTGGCATGGGGCAATGATCGAGATCGGGTTGCGGCCGTTGGCAGCACCGACAGCGCGTGTCGCGGTCGGTTGGCCGATCTGGATGGCGATGTCGCGGTAGCTGCGGGTTTCACCGAATGGGATGGTCAGCAACGCCTGCCAGACCCGCACCTGGAAATCGGTGCCAGCGAAGTCCAGCGCCAGCTCGAACTGGCGGCGCTGGCCGGCGAAGTATTCAAGCAATTGACGCTCGGTTTCCTTGAGGGTCGGGTGATCGTTGTCGAGCTCCAGCGGCCCGAGACGCACTCGGTTGAGCCGTTCGTTTTCCCACAGGATGGCCGCCAGCTTGGTGCCGCGGGCGACGAGAATCAGCTCGCCGACGGGGGTTGGGATGGTCTTGTACTGCGGCAACATCTAAGGAATTCCTTGGCTCATGCTCATCCCAACAACCCCAACGCCTTCGCCCGCGCCACGGCCTGGGTGCGGCGCTCGACGCCGAGCTTGCTGTTGATGTGGCTGGCGTGGGTCTTCACCGTGTGCAGCGAAATGAACAACTGCTCGCTGATTTCCTGGTTGGAACATCCCTGGGCAATCAGTTGCAGCACCGCCCGCTCCCGGCTGCTGAGGGTTTCCACCGATGCCGACGATTCGACCGGCTGAGTCGTCGAGGGTAAACGCTCGAGCAACTGTTGGCGCAATTCGCTGGGCGGCGCTTGCAGCAGTTGTTCGCGCAACCATTCGGGACGCTCCTTCAGCAACCATTCGAACGGTTGCAACACTCCCCCGATGGCGGCTTCGAAGGCCTGGGCCAACGTGCTGCGAGCTTCGGGTTCACGGCCCACGCCCAGCAGCAATGCAACTTTCTGGTTGAGCACCATCACCGCGAGCATCTGCCGTCCGGTTTGCTGGGCGTGCTGGAGCAACGCATCGAGCCGCCCTTCGGCCTGCATCGGTTGGCCGCGAATGGATTCCAGCAGGGCCTGCTGCAGCTCGACATGCAAAGGCAGTTGTGGATGGAATTCCGGTGGCGCGGCGGCCCGCTCGCCGGTATAGGTCTGTCCCAGCCGCGCCAGCCAGGCTTCGGCCAGTTCAGTGCGGCCCTGGGCTAACCAGAGCTCGCATTTGACCAGTGTAATCATCGCCAGGTAATAGACCGGCGGAACATCCCAGATATGCATCAACCGCTCGGCTTCGGCCAGTTCGGCAAAGGCTCGGGCAAACTCGCCCGCATGGCCTTCGACACGAGCGATCACGCAATGGCCGATCAGCACGCTGATATCCCGGCAGGCCCGGGCTTCGGTGAGGCCCGCCTGCAACCGCGCCAACCCGGCCGGGGATTGCATGCGCAGCGTCAACAGGAAACCTTCATACAAGACCAGTCGCGCGCGCACCGCATACAGCCGTTGGGGCGAGAGCGCGTGCAAGCGCTGCAAGCCCTGCTTCACCTCATCGAGCGCCCTCAGGATCTCCCCTCGCGCCTGCAACACCCGGGCGCGATCGTAATGGGCCAAGGCCTCGAACAGAGGGTTACCGACCCGCTGCGCCAGCTCCAGGGAGTCGCGATTCAATGCGCGGGCACGCCACAGGTCACCGTCGGCGATCGCCAGGTTCGACAAAGTGGACAAGCACATCAAGCGTTGGCCATAGCGTTTTTGCGGCAGGCTTTCCAGGGCTTCGGTGCAATAGCGAATGGTGGCCTGGCGATCGCCACGGCCACGGGCGACGATGCCACTCAGCGCCAGCCATTGGGCGAGCATGGATTTATGCGCGGTGGCCGATGGAGCCGGCAGGAAGCGGCTCAAGTGGGCGGCCAGTTCCTCGGCGGCGTCCAGTTGACAAGCCAGGCCCAGGGCCCAGCTGTAGAGTACGATCAACCGCGGCGTGCTGATGAGCAGGCTGTCGGGCAGGTCCATTTTCCAGCGCAGCAACATGCCGACATTCTGCTCGGCCAGCAGTTGTTCCTCCGAGAGGTTCTGCACCAGGTTCGCCGCCACGTCCAGATGTCCGGCGCGCAGCGCCTGCTCCACGGCTTCGTCGATCAAGCCCTGGGCATTGAACCAGCGACAGGCGCGCAGATGCAGGGTCGCCGCCGGCACCATGGCTTGCGCGCTGGGCCGGCTGCGCAACAGATCGGAAAACAAATGATGGAAACGGTACCAGTGGCCGTGCTCGTCCAGCGGCACGAGGAATACCTGGTGGGCCGCCAGGTATTGGAGAATTTCCTGGCTGTCATGGGCGTCGCGCACCGCATCGCACAGCTCGCTGCAAAAACGTTCCTGCGCAGCGATGTCGTAGAGAAATGCCTGCACCTCGGCAGGCAGGCAGTCGATGACCTCTTCAAGCAAATAGTCACGAATCAGCCCTTCCCCGCCGTGAAGGGCCTGGGGCAGTCGCCCTTCGCTGCCGGCCTCGGAAGCGGCCAGCAGCCAGAAACGCAGCCCTGCGACCCACCCTTCGCTGCGCTGGATCAGGCTCTCCAAGGCCTCCCCCCGCAGTGAACTGCTGTGGTGCTGGAGCAGCGTCTGCGCTTCGTCGTGGGTCAGGCGCAGGTCCTGCTCGTTGAGTTCGAGCAACTGGCGCGACAGGCGCAAGCGCGCCAGATGCCAGTCCGGCCGCTGGCGGCTGGTCACCAGTACCAGCAATCCTTCGGGCAGGTGGTTGAGGAAAAACTGCAGGCAGCGATCCAGCACCGGGCTCTGGGCGAGGTGGTAATCGTCGAGCACCAGCAGCAAGGGCGCGCGCGCAGATAAATGTCCGGATAACTCATCGAGCAGGCCGTCGAGCCATTCCTCGAAAGCGAAGGGCTGGTGGCGTTGGCGCATCTTCAGCAGTCCCAACGCACGCCCGCCCAACTGGGGGAAAAAGGCCTGGAGCCCTTCGAGCAACCGTTCCAGGAAACGCCCCGGATCGTTGTCCCTGGCACTGAGCCCCAACCAGAGGCTGTGCCAATGGGTCGGCAAGCCCTGGCAGAACTCCACCGCCAGCGAACTCTTGCCGAACCCTGCCGGAGCACTGACCAACAGCAACCGACCACCGAGCCCCGCGCTCAGACGCTCGCACAACCGCGGCCGCACGATGTGGCCGTCGGGCAAGGGTGGGCGGTAGAAGCGCCCTTCCTGTACCGCAAAGGCAGCGCGGGAAGAATCCGGGGGTGAAGACAAATCAGTCATGGCCGGCTCTTGTTGGAATGCGGGTGGCGGCGTTGCAGATGTCCGCAGACTAGCCGTAAACGAGGACGTATTGAAGGGAGTGCTACAAATGGCTACAAAAAGGCTACAAGTCGATTGCGCTAAGGCAAAAAAAACGCCCCGAACCAGTCGGGGCGTTTTTCGAGGATGCGGCCTCGGGCGAAGCGGTTTAGCGAACGCCTTCCTGGCGCAATGCCGCCGGGGTGAAGTCGCTGGTGGACGCGGTGAAGCCGAAGTCGTAGGCCGATTTTTCTTCGTTCTTCATGCCCAGGGCCAGGTAGCGACCGGATTGCAGGTCATAGAGCGTTTCCAGGGCGTACCACGGCACTTGCTTGTCGTAGTAGTTCTCGGCATGGGCCTCGGCCACGCGCCACAGTTGGCCACGACCGTCGTAGTGGTCGATGACAGCGGCTTGCCAGGTGTCTTCGTCGATATAGAAGTCACGCTTGGCGTAGATGTGGCGCTGGCCTTCCTTCAGGGTCGCAGTCACGTGCCAGACACGACGCAGCTCATAACGCGCCAGGTCCTGGTTGATGTGGCCGGCCTTGAGGATGTCGGCGTACTTGAGCTGCGGCGAATCGATCTTGTGGCTGTTGGAGGCGATGTACAGCTCCTTCTTGCCTTCAAGCTTCCAGTCGTAACGATCCGGCGCGCCGTTGTACATGTCCAGGTTGTCGGAAGTCCGCAGGCCGTCGGCGGCGGTGCCCGGGCCGTCGTAGGCGACTTGCGGGGCCTGGCGCACGCGGCGTTGGCCGGCGTTGTAGATCCACGCCTTGCGCGGCTCCTTCACCTGGTCGAGGGTTTCGTGCACCAGCAGCACGGTACCGGCCAGGCGCGCCGGCGCAGTCACTTGCTGCTTGAAGTAGAACAGCACGTTGCCCGGGTTGGCCGGATCGAAGCCCTTGATCTTGTCGCGGAACACGAACTGGTCCTGGAAGTACACCAGGTTGTACGAACCGTTGGGCTGCGGCGTAGCCTGGGTCACCAGGCGAGTCACGCTGCCGCCGCGGTAGCGGGTGATGTGGTTCCAGATCACTTCCAGGCCACTCTGGGGAATCGGGAACGGCACCGCCGTCTCGAAATTCTCCAGGCCGTTGCCTGCACCCACCAGCTTGGTGTTCACGGCGTTTTTCTTGATGGAAGCCAGCACTTCATCCGGCACGGTAGCACCGCGATGGGTCGGGTAGACCGGCATCTTGAAGGTTTCCGGGTAGCGCTTGAACATTGCGTACTGGCCCGGGGCGAGCTTGTCCTTGTACTGGTCGACGTTCTGTCCAGTAATGGTGAACAGAGGCTTTTCATTGGCGTACGGGTCGGCGAGGAAGCCCTTGCCATCGACGCTGCCGGCATTCTTGGCCATGGGTTTCCAGGCCGAAATCGAACCATCGGCGTTGCCGGCCATCTCGGCGCCCATCGGCGTCAGGCTCTTGCCCAGCTTATCGGCCTCGGCGGCAGGCACCGCGGCCATGACGCTGGCTGCCAGCAGGGACAATCCCAGCGCACCGACTTGCAACAGATTCTTTGTTATTTTCATAGTGTGTCGTCCTGAATACGGTGCTTAGAAGTTCACGCCGACGCTGAGCGCCAGGAAGTCGCGATCATCCACGGTACTGAAGTCCCCGCCAAAGAAGTTGGTGTAGGCCAGGCTCGCGTTGTAGGTGTTCTGGTACTCGGCATCCAGCCCGAGGCTGACGGCCTTGCGACCTTCCTCGAAGTTGGCGCCAGGACCTGGCGAGTAGCCCTTGACGTCATGGGACCAAGCCACGTTGGGCTTGAGGTTCACACCGGCGAAGACGTCCGGGTAATCCCAGATGGCGCGTGCGCGGTAGCCCCAGGAGTTGGAAGTGGTGAAGCCATCGTTGTTGCAATTGCTGTTCACGGCACCGATGGTCTGGCCGCCACCTGCCGCTGTCGACGTGTTAAGAGTGTTGCAGAAGCCGCCGGGCAGCTCGCCAGGCCCGAACACCGGGTCACGACCGTAGCGCGCCTCGGAACGGCTTTCCAGGCCGCCCACGTGCGTCACACCGATTTCGCCGACGAGGGTCAGGCGGCTGGCGCCCATGACTTGATCGAGGAAGTGGGTGAAGGTGGTCTGGAACTGGGTGATTTCCTTGCGGCGATAGCCATGCAGGTCCTGGCCCGGCGCGCCGTCCAGTACGGAAGCATTGCCGAAGCCCGGAATCGGCGTCACACCGGCGAACAGGATATCGGTGGTGCTCAGCTGGACCGGAGCGTTCGGACGGTAGCTCAACTCACCGCTCCACGCGGTGCCGGTGGGCAGCGTGGTGGAGAAGCTCAGGCCGTAGAGCCGGATGTCTTCCGGGTACTCGACGAAGTAGTTCGAGTTGCCCGCCACGATCACCGGACGCAATGCAGCCAGTGGACCCAGCGGCTGGTTGTAGAAACGTGCCGCCGCGCCCGTGGCGCTGAAGATCGGCGCACGGCTGTGGTAGTTCATGAAGTAGGCACCGAACTCGGTGTCCAGCGGCTCGAACATGTACTTCAGGGACGCGCCCCACTGGCCGCTATCACGGGCATCGCGGTCGGGACCACGACGAACCAGGACACCTTCCTCGTTTACGTTCACGCCCAGGGCGGTCAAGGTTGGCAAGGCGGCGGCAGGAATGCGCGAACGTTTGTTCAGCACGCGCAGGTTGTCGTCACAGCCGTCGGCGATCACATCCGGCTGGGAGAAGAACGTCCCGCAGTTATCCACAACCGTCTGGTCCCACTCGATCTGGTAGAAAGCTTCGGCAGACAGGTTATCGGTCAGGCTCTGGGACACGTAGAACATGTTGACCGGGATCAGGCCTTCCTTGACCTCGGCGCCTGGACGACGGAACGCGGACACGTCGACCGGGTTGATGGAGTTGATGCCACCCTGGATGAAGGTGCTCTCACCCCAGCTGACCACCTGCTTGCCCAGGCGGACCGAACCCGGCTGATCGGCAATGGCGTAGTTGTGGTAGACGAATGCATCGAGGAGCTGCACGCCGGACGACTTCGCGCCTTCCTTGCGGTTGTTGTCGCTGATGTCCTTGTACAGGCGGTCTTCGTCCTTGAGTTCGAAGTCGTACCAGTACTTGCCCCGTACAAACACACCGGTGTCGCCGTACTTCAGTTCCAGGTCATGGATGCCCTTGAAGATCTTCGAGAAGGTCTCGCCGCGCTTGAAGTTCAGGTGGCCGTCATCGGAGGTCTGGGACAGGCCCTTGCCGCCGTTGTTGACGCCGATCAGGTCTCGATTGGCCTTGGCCGTGGACCAGCTCGCGCCGACCGACAGGGCCGAGTCGAACTGGCCTTCAATTTCACCGATGTTGAAGCTGACGCCGAATGCCGGGCCGGCGAGCGAGGAGGCAAGACTGACGGCCAGCGGCAATTTTGCCCGGCGCCAGAAGGTGTTTGCTGAGGTCATCGACGCAACTCCATGTGTTTTATTTTTATGGCAGTGGGTATTTCCGGAAACCCTTCGCCGTGCTGGCACGCGCGTCCCATTCCGAAAATCCTTGAGCGGACTATAGCCAGCGGGTAGTACGGCTTGATCCCTCTAAAGTGTGATTTGCAGCCCTCGACCACTCTGGAACAGTCCTTCGCCAGGCCGACGTTTATCGGCATGGCAAGGATGGCTGAAATTTCCGATTTGACAAGACAAGCGCTTGCTTGGTGGGGCTGCCGTGCCTTTTTCGGGCACGGCGTGGACGCTCAGAGCGTGGAGAGGAAGGTGCTGTTGTTGTTCTGCCATTCGGTGATGTCAACGCGGATACGCTTCTTGTCGAGCTTGCCGACGCTGGTCTTGGGAATTTCCGTAACAAGGGCGATCTGGCTAGGGATCGCCCACTTGCTCAGGTGCCCCAGCTCGACAAACGGCTTGAGGTGTTCCTTGAGCTCGCGAGCCCCTATCTGGTGCCCTTCGCGAATGACCAGCAAGGCAAACGGTCGCTCGCCCCACTGCGGATCAGGGATGCCGACCACTGCTACTTCGCGTACCGCCGCGTGCCGGCTGATGAGGTCTTCCAGGTCCAGGGACGAGATCCATTCGCCGCCAGTCTTGATCACGTCCTTGATGCGGTCGCGAATGTCGATGAACCCCATGCCGTCCAGTGTGGCGACGTCGCCGGTGTGCAACCAGCCGCCACTCCAGAGCTCGGCGCCCTTCTGCGGTTCGTTGAAATAACCTTCGGTAAGCCACGGCGCACGCAACACCAATTCGCCCTGGGTCTCGCCATCGGCGGGAAGGAAGCGGCCCTCGCCGTCGACAATCGCCGCTTCCACCAGCGGCCCCGGCACGCCGGCCTTGATCCGATACGTGATGCGCTCGTCTTCGCCGCCGGCCATCAACTCATCGTTGAGGTGGGCGCAGGACACCAGCGGGCCGGTTTCCGACATGCCGTAGGCGGCGGTGAGCTGGATGCCCTTGGCCTTCGCCGCCTCGTACAGGCTGCGGTTGAGGGCGCTGCCGCCGATGACGATTTTCCAGCCGCCGAAATCGGTGTCCTGGGCGCCCTTGGCGTTGAGGACCATTTGCAGGATGGTCGGCACGCAGTGGGAAAAGGTGACCTTTTCCTTGCGCCACAGCTCCACCAGGAACTCCGGGTCGTATCGACCGGGGTAGACCTGCTTGAGACCGAGCATGGTCGCCACGTACGGCAGGCCCCAGGCATGAACGTGGAACATCGGCGTGATGGGCATGTACACATCGTTGGTGCCCAACAGGCGCACGCTGTCGATGGCGCCCATGATGGTCGACACGCCCAGGGTGTGCAGCACCAGTTGCCGATGGGTGAAATACACACCCTTGGGATTGCCCGTGGTGCCGGTGGTGTAGAACGTGGTGGCGACGGAATTCTCGTCGAAGTCCTGGAAGTCATAGGTTGGGCTGGCGCCCGCCAGCAGTTGCTCGTACTCGCCGACGAGGTCCGGCAGGTTGGCAGTCTTGTCGGGCTGGTCGGTCAGCAGCAGCGTCTTTTTCACCGTGGTCAGTTGGCCGGCGATCGCCTGGTACAAGCCGACGAACTCACTGTTGACCAGCACGAAGCGGTCCTCGGCGTGGTTCATGGTGTAGAGGATCTGTTCCGGCGACAGCCGCACATTGATGGTGTGGATCACCGCGCCGATCATCGGGATCGCGAACATGCATTCCAGGTAACGATGGCTGTCCCAGTCCATCACTGCCACGGTGTCCCCGGCCTTGACCCCGGCCTCGGTCAGCACGTTGGCCAGCCGCGCGACACGCTCGATCAACGTGGGATAGGTGTAGCGCAACTGGTCCCGGTAGATGATCTCGCGGGTTTTCTCATAGCGCGCGCCGGACATCAGCAGCCGCTTGATCAGCAACGGGTATTGGTAAACGCCCTCGGCTGGAGGAATAACGCGAGTCTGCAACATAGGAGTCCCTTTTCTGACTGCACGGTCTTGGCTGGAAAGTAAGCACTCTAAAGCGCTTGTTCGTGGATCAAATCAGCCGAAGGAATGATTTGATCCACCCGCAAACACTAGCCTTGAGCCATCATCGGGACCCGTCCAAGCCGCTCAATGGGCCTCGGTAAACGCCAGTTTCACACCGATGGCAATCAGCACGGCGCCCATGGTCCGGTCGAACCAATGGCCCATGCGGGCAAAACCGGCACGCACCCGCGCCTGGCTGAACAGCATCGCCACCATGCAGAACCAGGCCGCCGTGGCCACTGCCAGGTACACACCGTAGCCGGCCTGGATCGCCAGCGGCGTGTGGGGATTGATCACCACGGTGAACAGGGACAGGAAGAACAGCGTCGCCTTGGGGTTCAGCCCATTGGTGACGAAACCGGCGGTGAACGCGCCACGAGCGGTACGTTCGCCCGCGTCCTTGTGCAGGTTCTCCTGGGTGGCCTTGGCCGGTTGGGCGCGCAAGGCCTTGAAACCGATGTAGAGCAGGTACGCGGCGGCGGCCCACTTCAAGGCGTTGAACAGTACGATCGACTGGGACACGATCAGGCCGATCCCCAGCAGCGAGTACCCCACATGCAGGAAAATCGCCGTGCCAACGCCCAACGCAGTCCAGGTCCCGGCACGGCGGCCGTGCGTCACGCTTTCACGGACCACCACGGCGAAGTCCGGACCAGGACTGGCCACGGCCAGCAAGTGGATCAGGGCGACGGTGAGGAATTCGGCGAGGTACATGGTGGGCTCCTTGCGACAATCTCTGTTGAATGAATCCCGTGGCGAGGGAGCTTGCTCCCGCTCGGCTGCACAGCAGTCGCTTACCCCGCAGGCCTGCTTCACAGCCAGGGGGAGCAAGCGCCCTCGCCACGGCAATTTGTTCTGATAGGCTCGCCACATTACGCCTTCAGTCTTTTACATGACAGGTACAGCTGATGACCAATACCGCCCGCGCAGTTTTCCTCGACCACGCTTCCCTGGACCTCGGCGACTTGGACCTGGCTCCATTACGCGATTGCTTCGCCGAACTGCACCTGTTTGCCGGCACCCGCCAGGATGAGGTGACGGAACGACTCAAGGACGCCACGGTGGCGATCACCAATAAAGTCGTGATCGACGCGGCAGCCATCGCCGCCTGTCCCGAACTGAAACTGATCCTGATCAGCGCCACCGGCACCAACAACGTCGACCTCGCCGCCGCCCGCCAACACGGCATCACCGTTAGCAACTGCCAGGGCTACGGCACGCCGTCGGTGGCGCAGCACACGATCATGTTGTTGCTGAACCTGGCGACTCGCCTGGGCGACTATCAAAAAGCCGTGGCCGAAGGTCGCTGGCAGCAGGCGTCGCAGTTCTGCCTGTTGGATTACCCGATCGTCGAACTGCAAGGCAAGACCCTCGGGCTGCTCGGCCATGGCGAATTGGGCGGCGCCGTCGCTCGGCTGGCCGAAGCCTTCGGCATGCGCGTGCTGCTGGGGCAGATTCCGGGACGGCCCGCCCGTCCAGACCGCGTTGCGCTGGACCAACTGCTGCCGCAAGTGGACGCCCTGACGCTGCATTGCCCGCTCAACGAGCACACCCGCCACTTCATCGGCGCGCGTGAGCTGGCGCTGCTCAAGCCCGGCACATTCGTGGTCAACACCGCACGCGGCGGCCTCATCGATGAGCAAGCCTTGGCCGACGCCCTGCGCAACGGTCACCTGGGCGGCGCCGCTACCGATGTGCTGAGCGTGGAGCCGCCGACCCAGGGCAATCCACTATTGGCGGGGGATATCCCCCGGCTGATTGTCACACCCCACAATGCCTGGGGCAGCCGCGAGGCCAGGCAGCGGATCGTCGGCCAACTGGCGGAAAACGCCCGGGGTTATTTCAGCGGTAAAGCGCAACGAGTCGTCAATTGATAGACTGCCGCACTTTTTTACAAGGAGCAGACCATGGATCCGCGCAGTGAAGTACTGCTTCGTCAGGCCGAGTTATTCCAGGGTTCGGTCCTGCTCGCCGGGCTGCCTGCCGACGATCTGTTGGGCCGTCTGCCCGAGGCCCATGGTTGGTGCTGGCATGCGGGCGATCAAGCGGCCCTGGATGCGCGCTTCCCAGGGCGCAGCCACTTTGGCGTGAACGTACCCGAGCGCGAATTCGATACCGCCGTGGTGTTCCTGCCCAAGGCCAAGGATCTCACCGACTACATTCTCAACGCCGTGGCTTCGCGCCTGGCCGGACGCGAGGTGTATCTGGTGGGGGAAAAACGCAGCGGCATCGAAGGCGCATCCAAGCAACTCAACCCGTTCGGCAAACCGCGCAAGCTCGACAGCGCGCGGCACTGCCAACTGTGGCAGGTCACCGTGGCCAACGCCCCCGAGGCCAAACCGCTGGAGAGCCTGGCACAGACCTATGAACTGCCATTGGCCGAAGGCCCGCTCAAGGTCATCAGCTTGCCGGGGGTGTTCAGTCACGGTCGACTGGATCGCGGCAGCGCGCTGTTGCTGGAGCATCTGGACAAGCTGCCCAGCGGCCACCTGCTGGATTTCGGCTGCGGTGCAGGGGTGCTGGGGGCGGCGGTCAAGCGCCGCTATCCACACAACACCGTCACGCTGCTGGACGTAGATGCCTTTGCCGCCGCCAGCAGTCGCCTGACGTTGGCCGCCAACGGCCTGGAAGCCGACGTGCTGACCGGTGACGGGATCGACGCCGCGCCCATGGGTTTGAACGCGATCCTGAGTAACCCTCCGTTCCACGTCGGAGTGCACACTGACTACCACGCGACCGAGAACCTGCTGCGAAAAGCAGCCAAACATCTGAAAAACGGCGGCGAACTGCGGCTGGTCGCCAACAGCTTCCTGAAGTACCAGCCGTTGATCGAAGAGCACCTGGGCCCCTGCGCGATCAAAGCCGAAGGCCAGGGTTTTCGCATCTACCGGGCCAAGCGCGGCTGAGGCGTTTTTGCAAAACAGCGCTTGCCCAATCGGATTTGCCTAGGCAGAATCCGCACCGTCCTAGGGGAGTAGTCTCCCGCGAGCGCCCTGCTCGCCCGGCATACGTCAACATACTTGGTCAGCAGGCCATGGCGTATGCGGCCCAAGCGTCCACGCAGATGGTCGCTGGGTTTGACAAGACCTATGACACGCACACCTTACCCGGGGCGGGAAGGCTGTACGTGTCATAGCCGTGTCGACCCGCCCCTTTTAGGAATTCCCTGATGCTGGACTCTTTCCTCGTACCCACTGCCATCGTTGCGTTGGCCGAAATCGGCGACAAGACGCAACTGCTCGCCCTCATCCTCGCCGCTCGCTTTCGTAAACCGTGGCCGATCATTGCCGGCATCGTCGCCGCGACCCTCGCCAACCATGCGGCGGCAGGCGCGGTCGGGGCCTGGGTCAGCGGGTTCTTTTCCGATGCGGTGCTGCACTGGATATTGGCGGCAAGCTTCGCGGCCACGGCACTGTGGACCCTGGTCCCGGACAAGCTGGACGATGAAGAGGCGAATACGGCCCGCAAATTCGGCCCGTTCCTGACCACGCTGATCGCGTTTTTCCTCGCGGAAATCGGTGACAAGACCCAGATCGCCACGGTGATGCTCGCCGCGCAATACCCGGAACTGTGGCTGGTGATCATTGGCACCACCGTGGGCATGCTGATTGCCAACGTGCCGGTGGTACTGGCGGGCAACTTCGCCGCCGAGAAACTGCCCCTGGCTCTCATCCGTCGCTTGGCCGCCTCGGCGTTTTTCATCCTGGCAATCGTGGCGGTGTACAAGGCGATGCAGAGCAGTGGGTGGGTTTGATGCTGTTGTGGCAAGGGCGCTTGCTCCCTCGCCACAACAACAGTTCACCGGATGACGATGATTACTTCTTGGCCTGCTGGTAAAGCGGCATCACCTTCGGAATCGCCGCCTGCAACGAGGCGATCCGGCTGCTGGACGATGGGTGGGTGCTCATGAACTCCGGCGGAGCGCCTTCCGAAGCCTTGGCCATCTTGTTCCACAGGGTAATCGCGGCGTTCGGGTCGTAGCCGGCACGGGCCGCCAGTTCGAGGCCGATCAGATCGGCTTCGTTTTCGTTGCCGCGGCTGTTGGGCAGGGTCATGCCATAGTTGGCGACCGTGTCGGCCAGCGCCAGGCTGTCCTGGCCCAGGCCGAATATCGCACCGGCACCCTGCTTGGCCATTTCGATGCCATAGGCCTTGGACATGGCTTCGCGACCGTGCTCGCGCAAGGCGTGGGCGATTTCATGGCCCATGATCGCGGCGATTTCCGCATCGGTCAGTTTCAGCTGGTCGATCAGGCCACTGTAGAACATGATCTTGCCGCCGGGCCCGCAATTGGCGTTGAGTTCATCGCTCTTGATCAGGTTCACTTCCCAGTTCCACTGCGCCGAGTCCGGCCGGAACACCGGCGCCTGGGCGATCAGACGGTCAGCGATGACCTGCAGGCGCTTGGCGTCGCTACTGGTCTTGTCCAGGGCGCCTTGGGAGCTCGCCTCGCCCAACGTCTTCTGATAGGACTGGGCGTACATCTGGTTGACCTCGGCGGTCGACAGCATGCTGAACATGTACTGCTTGCGCTCCACGCCCACGGCTCCGCCGCTGGTGGTATTGACTGATTGGCAACCGGCGAGCAGCAGGGCCGCGCCCAGAGCGCTCACCATCAAAGTCTTGTTCATACAAAAGAAGCTCCATGGAATCGTGGGCGTATCCTAGGCCTTGATTTGTATCGGCGCCAGATACACAGCGAGGGATTACAGGTTTTTCGGACAGGTCCCACTCATCCATTTGCGACACCCATCCAGCCAAAACAGTCATCCGACGAACAGCGTCTCATGCCGGGCCACGGAAATGCCGATACAAGGACCAGACGTCATTTCAGGTCCGGTGCCTTTATGAAATTCAGATCGATCCAGTTTTCCGTTGCTGCCCTGGCCGGTGCCATCGTGCTCAGCGTGGTCGGCGCCCTGGTGCTTTACGCATTGTTCGCCGGCGCCCGCACCCAGGAAATGGTGCAGCAGCGGACCAAGGTGCAATTCGAACAACTCATCGAACAACGCCTCAGCGCCCTCGCCCACACCCAGGCCAGCCTGATCCAGCGTGAGCTTGAAGCGCCGCTGTTGCTTGCCCGGGGCCTGGCGACGGCCAACGCCCTGATGGGCATGAACGGCGCGGACGGCAACCCGCAATTGAAGATGCCACGCGAGCAGATGATCAGCCTGCTGCGCGAGTCCGTGGTGCGCAACCCGAAGGTCCTCGGCGCCTATATTGCCTGGGAACCGAACGCCATCGACCACGACGACGCCAACTACGTGAACAGCCAGGTGCTGGGCATGGAAACCAACGGTCGCTTCCTGCCGTGGTGGTTTCGCAACCAGGACGGCACCCTCGGCCTGGAAAAGCTCGCCGACGTGACGGACCAGAAACTGCTCTCCACTGGCATTCGCGCCAGCGAGTACTACCTGTGCTCCCAGGACAGCAGGAAAGCCTGCGTGATCGACCCGGCGCCGTACCGCGTCGGCAGCACCATGACGATGCTGGCGTCGTTCATCGAACCGATCCTGATCGATGGAAAATTCCAGGGCATCGTCGGTGCCGACCTGTCGGTGAACTTCATCCAGGACATGCTCGTCGCCGCCGACGCCAAGCTGTACGGCGGCGCTGGGGAAATGGCCTTGCTCTCCAGCAACAATCGCCTGGTGGCTTTCACCAAGGACCCGAGCAAACTCGGGGAAAAGGCCAGCGACCTGTTGGACGCCAACGAACTGGACAACCTGACCAAGCTCGGCGTCGGCGAAGTGCGTTACGACATCGACGAAACGCACGGCCATATCGAGGTGTACATGCCGTTCGGCATCGGTGAGACCAGTGCCCGCTGGACGCTGATGTTGCAATTGCCGTTGAACGCGGTGATGGCCGATCTGCAAGCCTTGCAGAAGGACCTCGACGATCAGCGCGAGACCGATATCTTCGGCATGGCCATGGTCGGCCTGGCGATCGCCGCCATCGGCCTGCTGGTGATTTGGCTGGTGGGCCACGGCATCGCCCGGCCACTCAAGCAAATGGTGGCGATGCTCGATGACATCGCCCAGGGCGAAGGCGACCTGACGCGCCGATTGACCAGCGACCGCGCCGATGAACTGGGCGCCATCGCCAAGGGCTTCAATACCTTCCTCGGCAAATTGCAGGGAATGATCACCCAGGTGGTGACGTCGGTGCAGAGCGTCAGCGACTCGTCGGAGCACACCGCCGACATCGCGATCCGCACCAACCAGGGCGTGCACAAGCAAATGTCGGAGATCGATCAGGTCGCCACCGCCGTGCATGAAATGACCGCCACCGCCCAGGACGTCGCCCGCAATGCGACCCAGGCCGCCCAAGCCGCCAGTCACGCCGACCAGGCCGCCAGCCAGGGCATGCAAATCGTGCGCGACACCTCCACCTCCATCGGCGCGTTGGCCGTGGAAATCGGCAAGGCCGTCGGCGTGGTGCAGACCCTGGCCAAGGACAGCGAGAACATCAACGCGATCCTCACCGCCATTCGCGGGATCGCCGAGCAGACCAACCTGCTGGCCCTTAACGCGGCCATCGAAGCGGCGCGGGCCGGCGAACAAGGTCGTGGTTTTGCCGTGGTCGCCGATGAAGTGCGCAACCTCGCGCAGAAGACGCAGCAGGCCACCGAAGAAATCCAGTCGATGATCCAACAGTTGCAACAGGGCACCCGCGACGTGGTGCGTGTCATGGAAGACAGCCAGCACCGCACCGATGAAAGCGTGCAGCACGCGGCCAAGGCAGCCCAGGCGCTGGAGACGATTACCCAGGCGGTGTCGGTGATCAACGACATGAACACCCAGATCGCCAGCGCCGCCGAGGAGCAGAGCGCCGTGGCGGATGACATCAACCGTAACGTGATCAATATCGGCCAAGTGGCGAACGAAGTGGCCAGCGGCGCCGACGAGTCCAGCGCAGCCAGCGCCGGGCTGACCAAGTTGGCGGAGCAACAGCGGCGTTTGATCAATCAGTTCAAGGTCTGATCCTGCGGCTTCATCGCGAGCCTGCTCGCGAAGGGGCCGGCACTGCCGCCAAAGAACTCAAGCCGGGGTCAGGCACTCCGGCCCATTGAGTTTCGGGTCGTTGACCATGTTCGCCAGCACCCGCTCGCGCAATTGCCCCGGCTCGCTCGCGAGCAGCCCTTGCAGGGCATGCAACGGTGTCTCGGGATCGAGCCACAGCCGCTGGCCCTCTTCATCGAGAATCAGCGGGCGCCGCTGACCGGCCGCCGGCTGGGTGATGACGGCCGTGCTCAACCACACCTGCTCCTGCACCGGATACGCTTCCCAGATCGCCGCGAAAAACAGCGATGAACCTTCCCCCGGGGTCAGCCAATACGGGCGTTTACGCGAACCACCACGCCACTCGTAGAAGCCGTTGGCCGGCAGCAGGCACCGACGCAACCGCAGGGCCTCGCGGAACATCGGTTGCTCGGCGACGGTTTCGGCCCGGGCATGGGCCGGGGTGCGGGACAGGTCGGTCAGCCACGGCGGCGTCAGTCCCCAGCGCGCCCGGGCCAATTCACGCCGGCCATCGGCGCCAGCCCGCAGCATCAGAACCGAATCGTTGGGCGATATGTTCCATTGGGCCTTCTGGTCGGCGGGGAAGCCGGGCAAGGCCGCGAAGGCAGGATTCCAGCGAAACAGGGCATAACGTCCACACATGGGGTAACACGACTCTCATATCAAACGGCGGCCAGCCTAACAGACCAGCGTTCCGGGGTAACTGTCCGGCTCATCGCCGGGCAACGGCAGCGCGGCATTGTAGGCGGCGATCAGTTCGCGGGCGTATTGCGCCTGTTCATCTTCCACCGCCAGCCCCAACAGCCCATGCATCGGCAGTTCCCCCGCGCCCCCCACCAGGTCACGGCCCACCAGATGCGCCGTGATGCCTTCGCTGGCGAGCATGCCTTGGAGCAATTCACCTTCCATCAAGTTTTCCAGTTCGTAGATTCGCTGCATGGCCGCCCCTCATTCGTTCTCGCTGAAGACCTCGAGGTGCCATTCTTCCTCGTGTACTTGCAGCACGAAGGTAATCGGCCGACAACAGACCTGGCAATCCTCGATGTAGGTCTGGTCGCCACCGGAAAGATCCAATGAAGTCTCCACTTCTTCTCCACAATACGGACATTCATATTCAGCAGCTTCCAGCATCGCGGTCTCCCAAGTGACTTGTGCGTATAATCGCCGGTCTATTTGCAGGGCTATTTTTGCCTGGGCTATCTTCCAGGCGTGTCCTGTCATTTTTTCGATCGAACCTTTACTTACCCTAGCCGTTTCCAACAAGAGAGCATGATGGGCGAATTCGATGCCATCCGACCTTACGACGACAGCGAAGTACCAGCGGTGCTGGCACGGCTGCTCAGCGACAAGGCGTTTCTAGATATCCTCACCCACTTCCGCTTCCCGCGCCTGGCCGGCGCTTTCGGCTGGATGCTCAAACCCCTTATAGCGCAGAAGTTGCGTCGTGAGTTCGCCGGTGTGACCTCGGTCGCCACCCTGCAGGACAAAGTGGAGTTCTACGTCGACCACACCATCGAGCGCGCCACCGATGGCGTGACCTACACCGGGGTGGAGCAATTCAAGTCCGGCAACGCGTACCTGTTCATCGCCAACCACCGCGACATCGTGATGGACCCGGCGTTCGTCAACTATGCCGTGTACCACGCAGGCCTGCCGACGCCGCGCATCGCCATTGGCGACAACCTGCTGCAAAAGCCGTTTGTCAGCGACCTGATGCGCCTGAACAAGAGCTTCATCGTGCATCGCTCCATCACCGGCCGGCGGGAAAAGATGGCGGCGTACCAATTGCTGTCGGCGTACATCAACCATTCGATCCGCAACGATTGCGCCTCGATCTGGATCGCCCAGGCAGAGGGCCGGGCCAAGGACGGTGATGACCGGACCGAGTCGGCGATCCTCAAGATGTTCCACATGAGCCGCAAGGACGAGCCGTTCGGCGAGGTCATCCGCTCGCTGAACCTCACGCCGGTGTCGATCAGCTACGAATACGACCCGTGCGACCAGGCCAAGGCCCGCGAGTTGTACATCCGTGCCACCACCGGGACCTACACCAAGGCACCGGGCGAGGACGACGTCAGCATCGCCAAGGGCATCACCGGCTATAAAGGGCGGGTCCACGTGAACTTCTCCGCGCCGATCACCGAGCTGTTCGAAGACACCAAGCAACTGGCGGCGGAAATGGACCGGCAGATTCTCGGCGGTTATCGGCTGTTCCCGGTGCATTACCTGGCCTACGCCCAATGGACGGATGCCGACCCGCAGCTACAGGTGCCAACGGCGGCCGAGGTGTTCGGTGCCGAGGAACTGGCGAAAGCTCAAGGGGAATGGCAACGTCGGCTGGATGCGTGCCCGGTGGAACAGCGACCGTTCCTGGTGCTGCAATATGCAACGCCGGTGCGTAACCAGTATCGGGTCAAGGCGGGGTTGCCGCTTTAAAGTAGCGAGTGTTTTTTCGTGGCGAGGGAACAAGCTCCCTCGCCACCAAAGCAGTTGTCGCCGACTGCGATCAGAGCTGCGTGCTGATCCAGGACATCAACAGCGCCACGCCCAGGCAGGCAAATCCGAATCGGTAGAAGAAACGGTTCATGCGCTGGGTGGCCAGGTCCAGCAGTGCTTCGAATCGTTCATTGCTTTCGCCGGTGCGCGCTTGAAGGCAAGCACGTGCTCGCTGTTCGCGACGGCGCGTCGCGTGCAATACCCAGCCACCCGGGCAGGCAAACAGCAGCGCGAGCAAGTTGATCAGTTTGGCGGGGTGGGCGGCGAACAGCGAAAACAATTGCAACGACATCACGGACCTCAAGCGAAAAACGGACGCCTTGCGCCCGGGACCTACGAACAGGGCGCGGATTCTACCGAAAGCCTGGCGCGCTGCATCGGTTTTTCCGACCGGTAACGATCCGCCCAGGCCAGGGCCACAAAAGAAGGTTAATTTTCATGTAACGGTTTCGTCATATGGATAGGCCACCCTGTCGCCCTCCAAACCCGTACGGAACCCGTCATGCTGCACGCCGAAAACCAGGATCGTCTCTACCTTATCAGCCCGAGCGACGAACAGCAGGCCCTTGTCGGCAGCTTGTCCTTCAACGTCCAGGACCGGCACTGGCTGGTGTATTGCGCCCTCGGCGGCCATCAACATGCCGACCTCCCGGAGACCGATCTGCTGACCGGCATCAGCGTGCTGGAGCTCTACTCCCAGGCCGCTTGACTCGCACCCATGAAAAAGCCCGCAGAAGCGGGCTTTTTCGTTCAAGCCAAACCTTACTCCGCCAGCACCTGACCAATGGTCGGGTCCTTGAACAGACGGGTCAGGGCATTGCTCAATACATCGCTGACCAGCTTGGTGTTGGTGTCCTGGTTGGGCGCCATGCCGAAGCGCTGATCCAGGGACGCGCCGTATCGACCGCTGTAGCGACGGTTCGCGTTCTGCACGTCGGAGCGGAAGGTTGCGCCGATTGTCGCCTCTGTCACGTACATGCCCTCCTTGGGCGACTGGTATTTCAGTTCGGCCAAGGTCACGGTCAGTTGCGGGGCATTCATTGCATTAGCGGTGGGCGTGAAGCCCAGCAAACGCACGGCCGCCTCGGCCTGCGCCTGCAATTTAGGCAGGATTTGCGCACCCTGCACCGTGATCACGCTGGTTTCCGGGTACAGCCCACCCCGCGTGCCGAGGGTCGGCGACGGACGACCATCAACGACCCGCACGACCACCGGCTGGCCGCGACCCACCGGCGCCAGCTGGGCGTTGAGCTTGGGCTCCGGGTTGAGTTGTTGCGGGCTGTGGGCACAGCCGACGAGGGTCAGACTGGTCACTGCGATCAAACCGAACAACAGGCGTTGCAACATGCTCTTCTCTCCAGAATCGGGCACAGACAGGCCGGCAGTATAGCGGTGCGCCATCGCGGCGAACTAGCGTCGCGGCATGAATACTGAAATGTCTGACACGGGCCTGGGTTGGGCGGTTCCTGTCACCCCGTTGTCATCGTCCTTAAACCTCGGCGTCATGGCTGGCTGTCAGGCTGTACCCAAGTTCCCCGGATACGGTACCTGACCATGCGCCACCTCATTTCCCTGTTCACCCCGCGCCCGCACCACCGCTGCTTCGCCCTGCTCGACCGCACCGGCCGCTGCCAGGCATTCAAGCAATGCAGCCTGCAGCCCATGGGCGATGGCTGGGTGGAAATCGAAGAGATCCGCCTCAACTGGTTGCATCAACCCTTGCCTGCCAGCGCCCTGGTACAACCGCCTCGTACTCGCTCACGTAACCGCCCGCTGTTGGCCGTCTGACCGCAAGGCTAATAAAAGTCATAAAACACGACCATTTCCGCGCGTTTCTTCGCTACAATCTCCCCCCGATTATAAGGACGTCTCCTGATCGGGCCTCGCAACGCCGCTGATGCGCTTGTATTGGCACCCCGCACCGCCCACAGAGAGCCGCCCACACAGATCGAGTGAAGCTGGCGCTTGCTGTTTTCCCTGGCAAATCACCGCTTTTCGCGAATCTGCAGAGCTGTCATTACGCTCGGTCACTGAGCTGTCTGCCCGTTTTGCCTGCCATGTATTGCATGGGGGCGACCAAACCGGGCGCGGTGCCAGGCTGGGACAGCCCTTTTTTGAGGTTCACGTCTTCAAAAGAGCGTGAAAAAACGGGTTTTCACTACTTCACAAGAGTGTGGCGAGCAAATGAAGAGTTTTGCGTCTGAACAAGCACCATCAGCGTCTGGAACAGCCCAACGACACAGGACCGGATATCGCTCAAGAACCGCCGCCTGAAGCCTGTCCGCTACGGATTTGGTTGCACGAACGGATGCCTCGGCCATAAGTCGAATTGCCCGCCCGGCGCTTAAATGAGTTCATGGGACTCTTGAGGCCAGGCTGCATGCATCCGCTGAGTTGCGAAAAATTGCGAAGATTCGGACATGGCGATTCCTGGCCATGGATACCTGGGGCGCAACTGAACTGCCCCGCTTCCTGGCCGCTATGCCGACAATTTGGTGCTGCAGATTTTGGAGACGCGTTAAATGGCGCATAACGAAGCAGTCGATGTAGTTCTGGTAGGGGCCGGCATCATGAGTGCCACCCTGGCCGTACTGCTCAAGGAGCTCGATCCCGCGATTTCGCTGGAAGTCGTCGAGCTGATGGACTCAGGTGCCGCGGAGAGTTCCAACCCCTGGAACAACGCCGGCACCGGTCACGCCGGGCTGTGCGAGCTGAACTACACCCCCCAGTCCGCCGATGGCAGTGTCGACATCAAGAAAGCCGTGCACATCAACACCCAGTTCGAGGTGTCGAAGCAGTTCTGGTCGTACCTGACCAGGAAGGGTACGTTCGGCTCGTCGAAATCCTTCATCGCCCCAGTGCCGCACCTGAGCTTCGTGCAGGGTGACAAAGGCGTGGAGTTCTTGAAGAAACGCTTCGAACTGATGCGCCAGCATCACGCCTTCGCCGACATGGAATACACCGAAGACCGCGACCAGATGGCAGAGTGGATGCCGCTGATGATGCCGGGCCGTCCGGCCGATGAAGTCATCGCCGCCACCCGCGTCATGAACGGTACCGACGTCAACTTCGGCGCCTTGACCAACCAGTTGCTCAAGCACCTGGGCAGCGCGCCGGACACCCAGATCAAATACTGCAAGCGCGTCACCGGCCTCAAGCGCAAGGGCGACGGTTGGACCGTGAGCATCAAGGACGTCAATTCCGGCAGCACCCGCGAAGTCGACGCCAAGTTCGTCTTCCTCGGTGCCGGTGGCGCCGCGTTGCCGCTGCTGCAAGCTTCGGGTATCGAAGAGAGCAAGGGCTTCGGCGGCTTCCCGGTCAGCGGCCAGTGGCTGCGTTGCGACAACCCGGAAGTGGTCAAGCATCACCAGGCCAAGGTCTACAGCCAGGCCGCCGTGGGCTCGCCACCGATGTCGGTGCCGCACCTGGACACCCGCGTGGTCGATGGCAAGAAATCCCTGCTGTTCGGGCCATACGCCGGCTTCACCACCAAGTTCCTCAAGCACGGTTCGCTGATGGACCTGCCGTTGTCGGTACGCGCCGGCAACATCGGCCCAATGCTGGCCGTGGCCCGGGACAACATGGACCTGACCAAGTACCTGATCAGCGAAGTGATGCAATCGATGGAGCAGCGCCTGGAATCCCTGCGCCGTTTCTACCCCGAGGCGAAAGCCGAGGACTGGCGCCTGGAAGTGGCCGGCCAGCGAGTGCAGATCATCAAGAAAGATCCGGAAAAAGGCGGCGTCCTGCAATTCGGCACCGAACTGGTGGCAGCCAAGGACGGCACCCTCGCCGCCCTGCTCGGCGCCTCCCCAGGTGCTTCGGTGACCGTTTCGATCATGCTGGAACTGATCGAGCGCTGCTTCCCTGAAAAAGCCAAGGGAGAGTGGGCCACCAAGCTCGCGGAAATCTTCCCGGCTCGGGAAAAAGTGCTGGAAACCGATGCAGCGCTGTACCGCAAGATCAATGCGCAGAACAACGTTGCGCTGGAACTGGTTGAAGAAAGCAGCGAAACCCAAAGCTACGCTTGATTCGACCGGCAAGAAAAAACGCCCCGTTCTCCATGAGAGCGGGGCGTTTTTTTTTGCAGCTGTTGTGGCGAGGGAGCTTGCTCCCGCTGGCCTGTGCAGCAGGCCTGAACCAATCAGCCGCGAGCTTTTTTGATCAACTCGATATATTCCTCCGCATTGCGCTGATCATGGATCAACGCAATGAAATCGTTGCCATGCTCGTCCTTGCCATCAAGGTCGTAGCCGGCCTCGATGAAAAACGCCAGGAAGCGCTCGAAGTCGTCGACACGCAGCCCACGATAGGCCTTGATCAGTTTGTGCAGCGACGGCGACGTAGCATCGACCGGTTCAAAATTGAGGAACAGCTTGATCTGTTCGTCGCCAATCTCGTCACCAATCACTTGTTTCTTGTCTTTACGCATTGCCGGCTCCAGCTCGCACAATTCACGGGGCGGGCAGTTTACCCCCGGCGGGCGTTGCGGCTCAACGCGGGCGTGCGGTGCCGGTGTGCAGGTCGGCCCAGATATGGCCGTTTGCGTAGCTGAGAAATTGCACGTACACCGTGTCGTTGCGCAATAGATCGATGACGACTCGGTACTGGGCCTGTGGGTAAGACAGGGTCAGGGTCTTGCTCGCCTCGTCGTACACAGGTTTTTTCAGGCTTTTGCTTTCGCCGTCAAAATTGAGGATCACCTGGCTGATGGTCGCGCCTTTGTTCAAGGGCTTACCTTTTAGGCGCACCATCAATGGCGAGGTGACCGGGATCGGCTGCTGGTTTGAAGGCCGCTGGTTACCCAGCACCACCGAATATTCGGTGACTTGCAGCAACTGCTGCTGTTCGGGCTGCTCCTGGCGCGCCACCAGATCGTCGGGGGGCAGGAACTGGCTGTGCATCGGCGCGCCCATGGCTGCCAAGGGCAGGCTGGTGATCAACAGCAAAGTGGCGTAGCGGCGGATCGATACACGCATGACAGGCTCCGGGGGCTTGGCTGGGCACGCTAGCATCCATGGAAAAAATAAGCGACCCGGGTCAATACATTCGGGCATCCGGCGCGGCATACTCAAAGGGCCATCAAGCCCGACGCCGAACGCATTGCCTTTGTGGCGAGTCGCTCGGTGGGGCGGGAGGTATCGCCCGGTTCAACTTCGCCAGGAGTATCCATGTCCTTCTCCGCCCCACCGCTCTTCGCCGCCTGGCGCCAAGCTTGGCGTGCCGGTTATACATTCGAACGCCTGCGCGGCGACCTGGTGGCCGGGCTGACGGTCGGTGTAATCGCCATTCC
Source organism: Pseudomonas frederiksbergensis (assembly GCF_000802155.2). Taxonomy (GTDB): domain Bacteria; phylum Pseudomonadota; class Gammaproteobacteria; order Pseudomonadales; family Pseudomonadaceae; genus Aquipseudomonas; species Aquipseudomonas frederiksbergensis_A. The sequence goes on along the minus strand of NZ_JQGJ02000008.1, from coordinate 27,405 downwards.
CTTGGCGATGGCCCTGGCGATCGCCGTTGGCGTGGCGCCGCAGCATGGGTTGTACACGGTGCTGGTGGCGGCGCCCTTGATCGCCCTGACCGGCGGCTCGCGCTTCAACGTGAGCGGGCCGACGGCGGCCTTTGTGGTCATCCTGCTGCCCATCACCCAGCAATACGGGCTGGGCGGCCTGCTGCTATGTACGATGCTTGCCGGCTTGATTCTGATCGCCCTGGGATTGATGCGTGCAGGGCGGTTGATTCAATACATCCCTTATCCGGTCATCCTCGGCTTCACCGCCGGTATCGGCGTCGTGATCGCCACGCTGCAACTCAAGGACCTGTTGGGGCTGACCACCGCAGGGCAAGCCAAGCATTACATCGAACAGCTCGGCGAACTGCTCGTGGCATTGCCCAGCGCACATCTGGGTGACGGGATTATCGGTGCCGCGTGCCTGGCTGTGCTGATTGCCTGGCCGCGCTGGGTCCCACGGGTCCCGGGGCACCTGGTGGCGTTGCTGGTGGGCGCGCTGTTGGGGCTGGCGCTGGAGCGCCTCGGCTTGCCCATCGCAACATTGGGCGAACGCTTCAGCTATGTCGTCGATGGCGTCACCTACCCGGGCATCCCGCCTTTACTACCGAGTTTCGATTGGCCATGGAACCTGCCGGACGGCCAAGGCAGGGCGCTGGTGCTCTCCTACGACCTGTTTCGTCAATTACTCGGGCCGGCTTTCGCCATCGCCATGCTTGGCGCCATCGAATCACTGTTGTGCGCCGTGGTGGCGGACGGCATGACCGGAAGCAAGCATGACCCCAACGCCGAATTGGTCGGCCAAGGCCTGGGCAATCTCGTGGCCCCGCTGTTCGGCGGCATCACCGCCACCGCCGCGATTGCCCGTAGCGCCACCAACGTGCGCAGCGGTGCGACATCGCCGTTGGCGGCAATCATCCACAGCCTGGTGGTGTTGGTGGCAATTGTATCGCTGGCGCCGTTGTTCAGTTATTTACCCATGGCCGCCCTCGCCGCGCTGCTGGTGATCGTGGCCTGGAACATGAGCGAGGCCGGGCATGTGCTACACACGCTGCGTATAGCGCCGCGCAGCGACGTGCTGGTCTTGCTGACCTGTCTTGGCCTGACGGTGCTGTTCGACATGGTGTTGGCGGTCGCCGTCGGCCTGTTGCTGGCCGCCGGGCTGTTCATCAAGCGCATGAGCGAACTGACCGACAGCGCCGAACTGCCGCGCGATGTCCATCGAGCCTTGCTGGACATGCCCGAGCACGTGCGCTGCTATGCGATCCGTGGGCCACTGTTCTTTGGCGCGGCGGAAAAAGCATTGGATGTGCTGCGCAAGTTCGATCCGGGTGTGCGGGTGGTGATTGTGGACATGAGCGCCGTGCCGATGCTGGACATGACGGCACTGGCCGTCCTGGAAAATATCCTGAAGGATTACCGCAAGCACGGCATCGGCCTGATACTCGTGGGAACCGCGGCACGGGTGCGCCTGAAAATGCGTCGCGCCGGGGTTCATCGCGAGCAGCGCCAGTTGGCGTACGTGCAGACGCTGGAGCAGGCGCGGGTCAAGAGCGAAAAATGGCTGGCCGCGAGCGTCGCGCACTCAAGACTGGTGTGATGTGTGGCGGGGGGCGCTTGCTCCCTCGCCACACAAGCTTTCCTGTACTCACCCCATCAGCCGAACAAGGCATGATCCAGGAAGGCCGGGCCGGTCATCTGGTTACATCCCCTTGACGGCAAAGATACCGTTGGCGTTGCGCCAGTAGCCTTTGTAGTCCATGCCATAACCGAAAATGTAGCGGTCGATGCACGGCAGACCAACGAAATCGGCCTTCAGGTCGGGACGGGCCTTGCGGTCGTGGTCCTTGTCGATCAGCACGGCGGTGTGCACCGCGCGGGCGCCGGCGTGTTTGCAGAAATCGATGATCGCGCCCAGGGTATGACCTTCGTCGAGGATGTCGTCGATGATCAGTACGTCGCGGTCGATGAACGAGACTTCCGGCTTGGCTTTCCAGAACAGGTCGCCGCCGCTGGTTTCGTTGCGATAACGGGTCGCGTGCAGGTAGGACGCTTCCAGCGGGAAGTTCAGATAGGTCAGCAGCTTGCCGGAGAAAATCAGCCCGCCGTTCATCACGCAGAACACGACCGGATTGCTTTCAGCCAACTGATCGTTGATTTGCGCACCGACACGGGCAATTGCCGCTTCGACTTCAGCTTCGGTGTACAGGCAGTCAGCCTCTCGCATGACTTGACGGATATGCTCGAGATCAGCGGACATGGCGCTCTCCAGGGGTGGCAGTTCGGAAAAGCGGGCAAAGGTACGCATCCCGCCCGGCCAGATCAAGCGTTTGTGGACTAACGTTCTGTATTGTCTATAGGACAACACCCTCGGATAGATTAATCTAGGCCGGTTTTTTTGCCCGCCGCCGGAGCCTTCCCCATGCCCATCCTCGAGATCCGCCATCCGCTGATCAGACATAAACTCGGCCTGATGCGCCGTGCAGACATCAGCACCAAGAACTTCCGCGAGCTTGCCCAGGAAGTCGGTGCCCTGCTCACCTACGAAGCCACCAAGGACCTGCCGCTGGAATCCTACGAGATCGCCGGCTGGGCCGGCGCGGTGCAGGTGGAAAAGATCGCCGGCAAGAAGATCACCGTAGTGCCGATCCTGCGCGCCGGTATCGGCATGCTCGAAGGCGTGCTCAGCCTGATCCCGGGCGCCAAGGTCAGTGCGGTGGGCGTGGCTCGCAACGAGCAGACCCTGCAGGCCCATACCTACCTGGAAAAACTGGTGCCGGAAATCGACGAGCGCCTGGCGATGATCATCGACCCGATGCTCGCCACCGGCAGTTCGATGGTCGCCACCATCGACCTGTTGAAGAAAGCCGGTTGCCGGGACATCCGTGCCATGGTGCTGGTCGCCGCGCCCGAAGGCATCAAGGCCGTGGAAGATGCCCACCCCGACGTGACCATCTACACCGCGTCCATTGACCAGAAACTCAACGAACATGGCTACATCATCCCGGGCCTGGGCGATGCCGGCGACAAGATCTTCGGCACCAAGCAGAAGGACGCCTGAGCATGCAGGACGAATTCAACGATCCGCTCTGGCGTCAGGTGCTGTCCGGCGCACAGATGCTGTTCGTCGCCTTCGGCGCGCTGGTGCTGATGCCGCTGATCACTGGCCTGGACCCCAACGTGGCACTGTTCACGGCGGGCCTGGGGACGATCCTGTTCCAGATCGTCACCGGGCGCCAGGTGCCGGTGTTCCTGGCGTCGAGCTTTGCCTTCATCACGCCGATCATTCTCGCCAAGGGCCAGTTCGGCCTGGCGGCGACCATGGGCGGCGTGATGGCGGCCGGTTTCGTTTACACGTTCCTGGGCCTGGCGGTGAAGATCAAGGGCACCGGGTTCATTGATCGCCTGCTGCCGCCGGTGGTGATCGGTCCGGTAATCATTTCCATCGGCCTGGCGATGGCGCCGATCGCCGCCAACATGGCCATGGGCAAGGCCGGCGACGGTACCGAGCTGATTCATTATCAGACCGCGATGATGATTTCGATGCCGGCGCTGCTCACCACGTTGATCGTCGCGGTGTTCGGCAAGGGCATTTTCCGCCTGGTGCCGATTATCTCCGGCGTGCTGGTGGGCTTTGCCATGGCGTTTTTCTTCGGTGTCGTCGACACCGCGAAGATCGCCGCGGCGCCATGGTTCGCCCTGCCCGCCTTCACCGCACCGGAGTTCAACTGGCAGGCGATCCTGTTCATCGTACCCGTTGCCCTGGCACCAGCCATCGAGCACATCGGCGGCGTCATTGCCGTGGGCAGCGTGACCGGTCGCGATTACCTGAAGAAGCCGGGCCTGCATCGCACGCTGTTCGGCGACGGCGTTGCCACCACCGCAGCCGGCCTGTTCGGGGGCCCGCCCAACACCACATACGCCGAAGTGACCGGCGCGGTGATGCTGACCAAGAACTACAACCCGAAAATCATGACCTGGGCCTCGATTTTCGCCATCAGCCTGGCGTTCATCGGCAAGTTCGGCGCGTTGCTGCAAAGCATTCCGGTGCCGGTGATGGGCGGGATCCTGTGCCTGTTGTTCGGCTCGATTGCGGCGGTGGGCATGAACACGCTGATCCGCCACAAGATCGACCTGGGCGAAGCCCGCAACCTGGTGATCGTTTCGGTGACGCTGGTGTTCGGCATTGGCGGCGTGCTGGTCGGCACCGGTACCGGTCCGGACGATTTCGGCCTCAAGGGCATCGCGTTGTGCGCCGTGGTGGCGATCGCGCTGAACCTGATCTTGCCGGGCAATGACGGTTGGAAGCAGAAGAAGGCGGATGAGCCGATTGTGTAATTCAACCGGTCTGTAATGTGGCGAGGGCGCTTGCCCCCGCTCGACCGGGCTGGCGCCCCCGTGCGAAGCGCTCGCAAGATCTGGGGTTGCTGCGCAACCCAGCGGGAGCAAGCTCCCTCGCCACAGGTTGTATTACAAAGCCAAGGGCGCCCGTTCGCAAAGGGTGCTCAACGCCTGCGCCCAGTGCGGATCGTCATTGAGACACGGCACCAACACCAGCTCCTCCCCTCCCGCTTCGCAAAATTGCTCTCGGCCACGGTCGCCGATTTCCTCCAGCGTCTCGATGCAATCGGCCACGAACGCCGGGCACATCACCAGGACTTTCTTCACGCCACTCTTGGCCAGTTCGTCCAGGCGCGCTTCGGTGTAGGGTTCGATCCACTTGGCGCGGCCCAATCGCGACTGGAACGACACCGACCACTTGCCCTCCGCCAGTCCCATGCGCTGGGCGAACAGTTCAGCGGTGCGGATGCACTGGGCGCGATAACAGGTCGCCATGACTTCCGGCGGCGCGTTCTTGCAGCAGTCGGCGTCCTTGAAGCAGTGATAGCCCGTAGGGTCGAGCTTGGTCAGGTGCCGCTCAGGCAAGCCGTGGAAACTCAGCAGCAGGTGATCGTGGTCCTGCATCAGGTACGGCTTGGCGCTGGCAACCAGGGCATCGAGGTACTCCGGCTGGTCGTAGAAAGGCTGGAGAATCGAGAATTTCACGTCGAGCCTCTTCTCCCGCACGACCCGTTTCGCTTCCTCGATGACCGTGGTGACCGTGCTGTCGGCAAATTGCGGATACAACGGGGCCAGGGTGATGTTCTTGTGCCCCTGGCTCGCCAGGCGTACCAGGGTGGACTCCAGCGACGGCTCGCCGTAACGCATCGCCAGTTCTACCGGGCCCTGTTTCCATTGAGCGGCCATGGCCTGTTGCAAGCGCCGGCTGAGCACCACCAGGGGCGAGCCCTCTTCCCACCAGATCGAGGCATAGGCATGGGCCGACTGCTCGGGGCGCTTGATCAGGATCAGCGACACCAGCAACCGCCGGATTGGCCAAGGCAGGTCGATCACGTACGGGTCCATCAGAAATTGATTGAGGTAGCGGCGTACATCGGCCACCGAGGTGGAGGCAGGCGAACCCAGATTCACCAGAAGCAACGCGTGATCGGTCATGCAACGTCCTATTTCAAAGGCGACCCGACAAGTCTTCCAGGGCCGCAGGCAAATCAGTGAACCGGAATGAAAACCCCGCCGCCAGCAATCGGGCCGGCGTGGCGCGCTGGCCGCCCAGCAACAGCAGTGACAACTCCCCCAACACAACCTTCAGCGCAAGCTCCGGCATTGGTACCACAGCCGGGCGATGCAACACGTCACCCAAGGCCTTTGCAAAATCGCGGTTGCGCACCGGGTTCGGCGCGCAGGCATTATAAGGACCGCTGGCATCACTGCGGTGCAGAAGAAAATCAATCAGGGCGATTTGATCGTCAATATGAATCCAAGGCATCCATTGCCTCCCGCTGCCGATACGCCCGCCCAGCGCGAGTTTGAAGGGCAGCAGCAGCCGCGACAAAAAGCCGCCCTCGGCCGACAGGACCAGGCCGGTGCGGACCAGTACCACACGCATGCCCAGGGCCTCGGCCCGCTGCGCGGTTTCCTCCCAGGCGATGCATAGCTGGCTGGCGAAGTCCTCGCTGACCGGCCCCGATTCTTCGGTCAACTCACGCTCGCCACCGTCGCCGTACCAACCCACGGCAGAGCCGGAAATCAGCACCTGCGGTCGCTGCTCGCAACGCTCAAGCCAGGCGAGCAATGTCTCGGTCAGGGTGATGCGGCTGCTCCATAGCAATATCTTGCGCTTGTGGCTCCAGGGGCGATCGGCAATGGGCGCGCCAGCCAGGTTGACCACTGCGTCCACCGACTCGGCAAGCTCATCGAGCGTGGCGATGCCACGTACCTGCGCACCGCAGATTTCCGCCACCTGTTCGGGTCGACGACTCCAGACCGTCAAGCGATGTCCTTGCTCCAACCAGTGCCGGCAGAGCTGACGACCGATCAAACCAGTACCGCCGGTCAGCAATATGTGCATGAGGTGTTCCTCGCATCGCGTTTTACCCGGCCCATTAGTCTATTTTTATAAGTAGAGCTTTTTCATGTTGGACAGGTCTGTTTCTAACAATAGGACAACCTGCCAAAACGCGAACGGTAAAACTTATACCAAAAATCAAAATTGTACAGGATTAAACGACGGCGTAGTCTGTACAGAAAGTAAACGAGGCCCTCATGACTGTACCTATCGCAATCATCGGCACCGGCATCGCCGGACTTTCCGCTGCCCAGGCCCTGACGGAGGCTGGGCACGTCATTCAACTCTTCGATAAAAGCCACGGCAGCGGCGGACGCATGTCGAGCAAGCGCAGCGACGCCGGCGCGCTCGATATGGGCGCCCAGTATTTCACCGCCCGGGACCGACGCTTCGTCACGGAAGTGCAACGCTGGCAAGCCAACGGCTGGGCGGCGGAGTGGAACCCGCAGCTCTATCACTTCCAGGACGGGCAGATGAGCCCATCGCCGGACGAACAGACCCGCTGGGTCGGCACCCCGCGCATGAGCGCCATTACCCGCGCCCTGCTCGGCGATTTGCCGGTGCAGTTCTCCTGCCGCATCACCGAGGTGTTTCGTGGCCAGGAGCATTGGCACCTGCAGGACGCCGAAGGATTCACCCATGGCCCGTTCGGCCAGGTGGTCATCGCCACGCCTGCACCGCAGGCGACCGCATTGCTCGCCGCCGTGCCGAAACTGGCTGGTGTAGCCGCCGGGGTAAAAATGGACCCTACCTGGGCCGTCGCGCTGGCCTTCGAACAGCCCTTGGACACCCCAATGGAAGGCTGCTTCGTGCAGGACAGCCCCCTCGACTGGCTGGCGCGCAACCGCAGCAAGCCGGGGCGCGACAGCAAGCTCGACACCTGGGTGCTGCATGCCACCAGCGACTGGAGCCGCCAGCACATCGACATGTCCAAGGAAGCGGTCATCGAACACCTGCACGGCGCGTTCGCCGAGCTGCTGCACAGCGCCATGCCCGCTCCCAGCTTCAGCGTGGCCCATCGCTGGCTGTACGCCCGCCCCGCCGGCAGTCACGAATGGGGAGCACTGGCCGACGCCGACCTTGGATTGTACGTGTGCGGCGACTGGTGCCTGTCCGGCCGGGTCGAAGGGGCCTGGCTCAGTGGGCAGGAAGCCGCGCGCCGGTTGCACGCAAGCCTCCAGTAGATCGCTGATACGCGTCTCTCGCTGCTGTCGCAACAGACAGCAGCCCATCTGCGCCAACCCTGGCATCACTCCATTCATTCAATTGCCGGTTGACTTGTGCTCATTCGGACCTATGATTGAAAATATTGTACAACACAATAAATCTGTACAAGATTTTTAGCCCAGAGGTTGCCCATGCCCAGCGAAGCCAACGCCAAACCCCGGATTGCCATCAGCGCGTGCCTGATGGGCGCTGAAGTTCGCTTCAATGGCGGGCACAAGCAATCCCCGTTGTGCAGCCGCACGCTCAGTGAGTATTTCGATTTCGTCCCGGTATGTCCTGAAGTCGCCATCGGCCTGGGCATTCCCAGGGAACCGATCCGGCTGGTCGGCCAACCCGAGCAGCCCCGCGCGGTCGGCACGGTAAACCGCGATCTGGACGTCACCCGACCGCTGGACGATTACGGTCGGAAAATGGCCGAGGAGTTGGACGACATCTGTGGCTACATCTTCATGCAGAAATCGCCATCCTGCGGCCTGGAAAGGGTCAAGGTCTACGACCACAACGGCGTCCCCCAGGACGGCGGCGGCCGCGGCATCTACGCCCAGGCCTTTTGCGAGCGCCACCCAGACCTGCCGGTGGAGGAAGATGGCCGCCTCAACGATCCGGTATTGCGCGAGAACTTCCTGACGCGTGTGTTCGTCTATGCCGCGTGGCAACCGCTGCGCCGACGCGACCTGACCCGGCGCGATCTCATCGCATTTCATTCGCGTTATAAATACCTGCTGATGGCTCATGACCCGGTGCAGTACAAGGCCTTGGGCAACCTGCTGGGCAACATGGGCAAGTCCGATCCCAACGAGTTGGGCCCGCGGTACTTCAGCGCGCTGATGGCGGCCCTGAAGAAATGCGCCACCCGTCGAACCCACGCCAATGTACTTCAACATTTGAGCGGCTACCTCAAGCGCGCCATAGGCACCGATGACAAGCAGGAAGTGCAGCATCTCATCGGGCAGTATCGCCTCGGTATCGTGCCCTTGGTGGTGCCGCTGACCCTGCTCAAGCATCACCTGCGCCAGCATCCCGACCCGTATCTCGCGCAACAGGTATACCTGCAACCCCACCCGGAAAATCTCAGTTTGCGAAACGCCATTTGATGAACGACGAACCCGACTCCAGCGCCAGCGAAGACCTCGGCGCCGACTTTGCCACAGCACTGGCGCAAGGCTGGCTGCCCATACGCGAAGTGTCCAGACAAACCGGCGTCAACGCCATTACGCTACGCGCCTGGGAGCGCCGCTATGGCTTGATCGTGCCGCACCGCACGCCCAAGGGCCATCGCTTGTTCAGCCCCGAGCATGTGCAACGAATCCAGAGCATTCTCACCTGGATCAATCGCGGCGTGGCGGTGAGCAAGGTCAAGCCGCTGCTCGATACTGCGCAGCCGCCTGACGAACCCTTGGAAGATGAATGGCAGCGCCAGCGCCATGCCCTTGCGCTGGCGGTGACACAACTGGCGGAGCGGCAAGTCGATCACCTGGTCAACCAGGCGATGGCCCTTTACCCGCCCTGGACTGTTTGTGAACAGTTGCTGTTGCCCTTGCTCGCCGAATTGCAAACGCGTTGGCAAGGACAGTTCGGCGCGCAATTGGAGCAGGTGTTCTTTTATTCCTGGCTGCGCAGCAAGTTCGGCAGCCGGGTCTATCACAACAACCGTCAGTTGCACGGCGCACCGCTGCTGCTGGTCAACCATTCCCAATTGCCCCAGGAACCCCACCTGTGGCTGACAGCCTGGCTCGCCAGCAGCGCCGATTGTCCTGTAGAGGTCTTCGATGCGCCCCTGCCGGCGGGCGAATTGGCACTGGCGGTCGAACGCCTCAAGGCCCGCGCCGTGTTGCTGTATTCAAGTAATGCCTTGAACCTGTCCCAATTGCCAAGGCAACTGAACGCTGTCGACTGCCCCATCATCATCGCCGGCCCGGCTGTGTCCATTCACCACGCCAGGTTATCCACAGACGTCTCGATGACTAACGTCACGTGGGCCGAAGACCCGCTCTGCGCCCATGCCGAACTCAATCGCCGAGCGCTTCTTTAACGAGTATTTCCATGCAACTGATCTGGCTGCGCAGCGATTTGCGCGTGCATGACAACACGGCGCTTGCCGCTGCCGCCGCCCGCGGCCCCTGCGTGGCGGTCTACTTGCCGACACCGGGACAATGGCGTGCCCATGATGATGCCCCTTGCAAGGTCGATTTCTGGCTGCGCAACCTGGCGTCGCTGAGCAAGGCGTTGGAGCAACTGAACATCCCCCTGCTGATCCGCCACGCGCCCTACTGGGACCAGGCGCCAAGCGTATTGGTCGCACTGTGCCGGGAGCTGGACATCAATGCCGTGCACGTTAACGAAGAGTACGGCCTGAACGAAACCCGACGCGACAGCGAAGTCGCTCGCGCACTGGCTGGCGAGGGCGTCGAGTTTCATAGCCACCTCGACCAACTCCTGTTCAAGCCCGGTAGCGTACTGACCAAGACCGGCAACTATTTCCAGGTATTCAGCCAGTTTCGCAAGGTGTGCTACCAGCGCTTGCACTTATCCCTACCGAGCCTGGTTCCCATCCCCGCCCGTCAAGCGCTGACGGCAATTGCCAGCGATCCGGTGCCAACGCACGTCGAAGGCTTCGAGCCACCCGGGGAAACGCTGCAAGCCCTTTGGCCCGCTGGCGAGAGCGAAGCGCGGCGACGATTGGATGGGTTTGTCGAGCAGCACATCGACCATTACCTGACCGAGCGGGATTTCCCGGCGAGGCCTGGCACCAGCCAACTGTCTGCCTATCTGGTGGCCGGCGTGGTATCGCCGCGCCAATGCCTACACGCGGCGCTGCAAGCCAACCAGGGAGAATTCGAAAGCGGGAACACCGGAGCGGTGACGTGGATCAATGAATTGCTCTGGCGCGAATTTTATAAACATATATTGGTGGGCTATCCACGCGTGTCACGCCACCGCGCGTTTCGCCCGGAGACCGAGGCCTTGGCCTGGCGCCACGCCCCGGAAGAATTGACGGCCTGGCAACAGGCGCGCACCGGCCTGCCGATCATCGATGCGGCCATGCGCCAACTGCTGGAGACTGGCTGGATGCACAACCGGTTGCGCATGGTAGTGGCCATGTTCCTGACCAAGAATCTGCTGATCGACTGGCGCGAAGGCGAACGCTTTTTCATGCGCCATCTGATCGACGGTGACTTGGCGTCCAACAATGGAGGCTGGCAGTGGAGCGCCTCAACCGGGACGGATTCGGCGCCCTGGTTCCGCATCTTCAATCCCCTTAGCCAATCAGAGAAATTCGATCGCGAGGGATTGTTTATAAAGCGTTGGCTGCCGGCGTTGAACGATTGGGATAGCCGCAGTGTCCACAGCCCTAATGCCCAGCGTGAATTATTTCGCGCGACAGATTATCCGGCTCCGATTGTCGATCTGGCCCAATCCCGGGCGCGGGCTTTGGCGGCTTTCAAGCGACTGCCGTCTCGTCAGGACATGCAAATGGATTGAAGGGCGATTACCGAACATGGAATTGCTTGAGGTTGGAATGTAATTCCACCACGACTTGATGGGGTCCGACTAATATCAGGATTGCCGCATCGGAAGCGGCGTCTTGATGCTAGGAAAAAAAGGGGGCGGCATGAAAAGAAAGTATTGGCTGACGGGTGCGAACGACGGCCTGGGTGCGTCACTGGCCGAAGCACTGCTTCAAACCGGAGCGCAGCTGGCAATCAGTTCGCCACAAGCGTGCCAAACCCTTTCCCAACGTTATCCGGAACATGTCCTGGCAGTCCCCGGCAACTTGACCGACGGCCAAACAGTGCGAGAAATCGGCGAGCAGATCAACCGGCAATGGGGCGCGCTGGACACTGTCATCATCAATGCCGGAACGGCTGAGCATGTCGACGGCCAGCCGGCCGACGACTCACTGATCGAACACATCATCCGCAGCAACCTGTTGGCCGCCAGCTTTTGCATTGAAGCCGCGCTTCCTCTGTTGCGCCTGGGCACGGCACCCCATCTCGTAGGCATCGCCAGCCCGGTCACCTACCTGACACCTTCGCGTGCCGAGGGCGACGGCAAAGCGCTGCGTCAGGTATTCGAATCGGTTCGTAGCACCCCGGCCGCCAAGGGCATCGACGTTATGTTGGTCACCCCCGACCTCGCTGACTCGGCGATGAGCCTGGACGACGGGCTTTCGATATTGACCCGATGGTCAGCCGATGCGGCGGCCAGTTATATTCTGGCTCAAATGAACGAGCGGCCGGACGAAACGACGCTGCCCGCGGCCTCCATGACGGCGCTCTGGCCGCTGCCATCCTCAACCCGCAAGACCCGCGCGAACGACGACTATTGCCAGTTGGCTGGCGAATCCCCGATCAAGGGACAACTTTGACCCCCCTGGTTGCCTTACACTGCGCGCATGAAAACCATCCCCCTCGTTGAATTGCCTGCGCCGGTCATTGAGTGCTCCACCTGCGCGGCGTGCTGCTGCCAGTTGGAAGTGCTGCTGATCACCGATACCGGCGTTCCGGAACGCTTTATCGACACCGACGATTGGGGCGGGGAAGTCATGCTGAGGCTTGATGATGGCTGGTGCGCGGCCCTGGACCGCGACAGCATGATGTGCACGATCTACGAGAAGCGTCCGTTGATCTGCAGGGAATTCGAGATGGGCGCGCCGGAGTGCCTGGAAGAACGCCAGGGCATTGCAACGGCGTATCGGTAAAAGAACGAATCTGAAACTGGATTTCTGTAGGAGCGAGCTTGCTCGCTCCTACAGTTTTTTGCTGTTACAACGGCATGGTGTAATGCAGCGCGTAGCTTTCCACGCCGTCGTTGTCCGAACTGATGCCGGCGTTGGAATAGTGAGTGGCACGAATGCCTACTTCATGTCCGCCGTTGAAGCGCAGGCCGAACCCGACACGGTCTTCGAACTGGAAAGCCGAACCGAGTTTGTTGGATTCTATTTCAGTGTTTTCAAACAACGCGACGCCGATCCCCGCCTCGATGTATGGCTTCACGTTCTGGCCCGCAAACTCATAAACGAAGACTGGCGAGAACGACAGACTGTGGTTGCTGGACGTCTCGTCCCCTTCCCAGTACGTGTAGGCCCCGCTCCAGTAGCCGGTCAGGCGACCCACGTCGCTCTGCCACCAGCTCTTGTCCCAGTCGAATTGCATGCCCAAGCGATAGGTCATGGTCGAGTCGCCAGTCTGGCCGACCCCGAACTCCACGCCCGCCGCCTGTGCGGTATAAGTGTGCCCCATCAACGCAGCCGCAAACGCGGCAAAGCAGAATAAACGCTTCATTAGAAACATCCTTTTCCGACAGCCTTAGTTAATTTTTCTTACAAACAGACACAGCTATAGAAATCCACGCCAAATCAGAAGTTCAGCTGGATTCACATAATTTTCACGCTTTTTTACAGATCGAAGCTTCGCACAACGCCGGAAGATTTCCATAGCATCGGTAGGATTTTTCTCAGGTGCGCAGGATCACCGCTGCTCCAGAACTGAGTTTCACTGGCAGGCCCTTCGGCCAGTAACATCCGTTCCGCCAACAAGCGCTGAAGCTGGCGAGCCACAGCGGCGCCCGTGTCGATCAGGCTGATATCCGCCGCGACCATTTCCTTGAGCAATGGCTTGAGGAATGGGTAGTGGGTGCAGCCGAGGATCAACGTGTCGCAACCGGCCGCCAGCAAGGGGGTGACGTAGCCTTGCAACAACTGGCGCAAGGCCGGGCTATGCAGGTCGCCAGCTTCGATCAATTCCACCAGCCCGGGACAGGGCTGGGTGATCACCCGTACGTCCGTGGCGAAACGGTCGAGCAACGCGGCGAATTTGGCGCTCTGCAACGTGCCCGTTGTAGCGAGCACGCCGACGATGCCGCTTCGAGTCGCCGCGGCAGCCGGCTTGACCGCCGGTTCCATGCCGACGATTGGCCAGTCGGGGTAATCGCGACGCAGGTCCGCCACTCCGGCGACCGTCGCGGTATTGCAGGCTACCACCAACGCCTTGGCGCCCTGGCGCTGGAGAAACTCGGCAATGATCGCGCACCGCTGCCGGATGAATTCCGGACTCTTTTCCCCGTAGGGGATATGCCCGCAGTCAGCTACGTACAGCAGCGATTCATTGGGTAGCAAATGGCGAATTTCCCCCAGCACCGACAGCCCGCCGACGCCTGAATCGAACACACCGACCGGAGCCTCACTCATGTCGGGTACCGCAGACGCTGCACCCCGGATCGCGCTTGACCCGCAGTTCACGAAAACGCGTGCCCAGCGCATCGATCAACAGCAGGCGCCCCACCAGCGGCTCTCCGAAGCCGGCCAACAGTTTCAAGGCCTCGAGCGCCTGGAGACTGCCCACCAAACCCACGAGCGGCCCAAGCACGCCGGCCTCGCTACAGGTCAGCTCGGCTTCGCTCCCGTGCCCATAGAGGCAGTGATAACAAGGGCTTTCGGGGCGGCGCGGGTCGAACACCGACAGTTGGCCTTCCAGGCGAATCGCTGCGCCACTGACCAAGGGTTTGCCCGCGACGACACAAGCTGCGTTCACCGCTTCACGGGTGGAAAAATTGTCCGAACAATCCAGCACCACGTCCACTGCCGCCACGGCGTCAGCCAGGCTGTCTTCGTCCATGGCTGACGGATGGGGAACCAGTCGAACCTCGGGGTTGATGGCGGTGAGGCGACGCATCGCGGAATCAACCTTGGTCAGGCCGACGCTCTGTGTGTCATGGATGATCTGTCGCTGCAGGTTGGTCAGGTCGACCGTGTCGAAGTCCGCCAGGTGCAACTCGCCGACACCGGCGGCGGCGAGGTACAACGCCACCGGCGCGCCCAGGCCGCCCAGGCCGATGATCAATGCGCGCCCCTGCTTCAGACGCAGTTGCCCGTCGATGTCGACGTGTTGCAACAAAATCTGTCGGCTATAGCGCAGCAGCTCTTGATCGTTCAGCACGGCAGGCGTCCCAGACTGATGCGTTCGTGATTGCCGAGGTCCTTGCGGCTATGGACTTCGGAGAAACCTTGGTCTTGCAACAGCCCCCGCACCGCTTCGGCCTGGTCGTAACCATGCTCGAGCATCAGCCAGCCGCCCGCCTCGAGGTGATCGGGGGCCTGGGCCACAATGGCGCGCAAATCGTCCAGACCGTCCGGCCCCGCCACCAGCGCACTGGCCGGCTCGAAACGCACGTCGCCCTCAGCCAGATGCGGGTCGCTGGCGGCAATATAAGGTGGGTTGCTGATGATCAGCCCGAAACGTTCACCTTCCAGCGCGCTGAACCAGTGGCTGCTCAGGACCGTGACATTGCGCAGCGCCAGGCGCTGGCGATTGCGTTCGGCCAGCGCCACAGCTTCCAGCACCCGATCGACCGCCGTGACATTCCAGGCCGGGCGTTCGCTGGCCAACGCCAAGGCAATCGCGCCGCTGCCCGTGCCCAGGTCGAGGACCCGGGCCGGCGTAGCCGGCAACAACGCCAGCGCGGTTTCCACCAGCAACTCGGTGTCGGGACGCGGGATCAGTGTGTGGGGCGCGACTTCCAGGTCAAGTTTCCAGAAGCCCTGCTGCCCCAGGATGTAGGCCACCGGTTCGCCGGAACGACGCCGGCGCAGGTATTCGGAAAACAATAGCGCCGCCTCGCTTGGCACGATCCGCTCGGGCCAGGTGTGCAGGAAGCTGCGGGACTTGCCCAGGGCAGCGGCCAGCAATAACTCGGTATCCAAGCGTGGCGTAGGAGAATCCGGCAATTCGGCGGCGCGAAGCAAACTGGCGATGATGGTCATGGGGTCACCTGTACCTATTCGCCAATCGCGGCCAGTTGATCGGCCTGGTATTCGGCGAGCAAGGGCTCGATGACGGCATCGACACCACCGGCAAGGATCTCGTCGAGGGAGTACAGGGTCAGGTTGACCCGGTGATCGGTGACTCGCCCCTGGGCAAAGTTGTAGGTCCGGATGCGCTCGGAACGGTCGCCCGAGCCGACCAGCAGCTTGCGCTCGCTGGCGATGGCGTTGGCGGCGGCACTGGTCTGCTGGTCGTTGAGCTTGGCCGACAACCAGGCCATCGCCCGTGCCCTGTTCTTGTGCTGGGAGCGTTCTTCCTGGCATTCGACCACGATGCCCGAAGGCAAGTGGGTGATGCGGATCGCCGAGTCGGTCTTGTTGACGTGCTGGCCGCCCGCCCCCGAAGACCGGTAGGTGTCGATCCGCAGGTCCGCCGGGTTGATCTCGATGGCTTCCTGCTCGTCCGGCTCGGGCAACACCGCGACGGTGCAGGCCGATGTATGGATCCGGCCTTGGGATTCGGTGGCCGGTACCCGTTGTACGCGGTGGGCGCCGGACTCGAACTTCAACTTGCCATAGACGTTATCGCCCTCGACCCGGGCAATCACTTCCTTATAGCCACCGTGTTCGCCTTCGTTTTCCGAGAGGATCTCTACGCGCCAGCCGCGACGCTCGGCGTAGCGCGAATACATGCGGAACAGGTCGCCGGAAAAGATCGCCGCCTCGTCGCCGCCGGTACCGGCGCGGATCTCGAGGAAAACGTTACGCCCGTCGTTCGGGTCCTTGGGCAGCAACATGCGTTGCAGGTTGCTTTCCAGCTCGACCAGTTGTTCCTTGGCCTCGCGCACTTCCTCCACCGCCATTTCGCGCATGTCAGGGTCGCTGTCCTTGAGCAGCGCCTGGGCGCCCTCGAGGTCGCCCTGTACTTTGAGCAACTGTTTATAGGTGGCGACGATCGGCTCGACCTCCGCGTATTCCTTGGAATAGGTGCGGAATTTGTTCTGGTCGGAAATGACTTCGCCGTCGCCCAGCAAGGCGGTCAGTTCCTCGAAACGGTCCTGGAGAATGTCCAGTTTATTGAGCAGTGACGCTTTCATTGCGATTTTTTATCCGAAAAGCTATCCGGTGAAGCCTCACCGAGAGCGAAAAGTTCCTGGGCCATGGCCAGCGCGTCGAGGCGGCCTTCGGCGGTCAGCTTCTTGAGCTGGACGCTAGGAGCATGGAGCAGTTTGTTGGTCAGGCCGCGCGCCAGTTGCACCAACACCTCTTCGGCGCTGCCGCCATTGGCCAGCAGGCGCTGGGCTTTTTGCAGTTCTTCGTCGCGCAGCCGTTCGCTTTGCTGACGATACGCCTTGAGCACGTCCACCGCCGCCAGCTCACGCAGGCGCACCATGAAGTCTTCGGCGCCAACGGTGATCATTTCCTCGGCGGCCTGCGCCGCGCCTTGCCGGCTCTTCAAGTTCTCGGCAACGACTTCGTGCAGGTCATCGACACTGTAGAGGTAAACGTCGTCGAGTTCGCCGACTTCGGGCTCGATGTCACGCGGCACGGCAATGTCGACCATGAAGATCGGCTTGTGCTTGCGCAGTTTCAAGGCGCTTTCCACCGCGCCCTTGCCCAGGATCGGCAACTGGCTGGCGGTGGAACTGATGACGATATCGCTGTGCACCAGCTCCGCAGGAATATCCGACAACAGTACCGCGTGGGCGCCGAACTGCTCGGCCAGGGTGCTGGCGCGCTCCAGGGTGCGGTTGGCAACCACGATGCGCTTCACCCCGAGGTCATGCAGGTGCCGGGCGACCAGGGTGATGGTCTCGCCGGCGCCGATCAGCAGCGCCTGGCTGCGTTGCAGATCACTGAAGATCTGCTTCGCCAGGCTCACGGCGGCAAAGGCCACGGATACCGGATTCTCGCCGATGGCCGTGTCGGTACGCACTTGCTTGGCGGCATTGAAAGTGGCCTGGAACAGACGCCCCAGCAGCGGACCAACGGTCCCGGCCTCGCGCGCGACGGCGTAGGCCGATTTCATCTGGCCGAGAATCTGTGGTTCGCCCAGTACCAGCGAATCGAGCCCCGAGGCGACACGCATCATGTGACGAACGGCCGCATCGTCTTCGTGCACATAAGCACTGGCGCGCAGCTCTTCAAGGCTCAAATCATGGTATTCGGCCAGCCAGCGAAGCACCGAATCGGCCGAAACGTGATCCTGTTCTATATAAAGCTCGCTGCGATTGCAGGTGGAGAGGATCGCAGCTTCGCGGCTGTCGGTCAGTCGGCAGAGCTGCTGCAGCGCCTCAACCAGCTGCTCAGGCGTAAATGCCACGCGCTCGCGGACGTCTACTGAAGCAGTCTTGTGGTTAATACCAAGTGCAAGGAAGGCCATTCAAGGTCGCTGATGGTGACGTGAAGCCGGCAATTGTCCTACTTCGCCAGATTGAGAACAACCACCACCGACTATTGTCACAATTACCTGTGCCTATAAGGCATCCGCCGAGACTCGGTTATGTTTGGCCGATGGCTTGTGTCATGATGATCCGACCGCAGGTAAGTCGTCCTCTTCCTATATGAATAGATCTTTTGCGTTGCTCCTCGCTTTTGCCTTCCTCGGCGGCTGCCAGTCCATGGCCCCCGTTTCGACGGACGGCACGCCACCCGTCGAAGACAGCACTCCGGCTCCCGAAAAGCCAAAGGTGTATGGCTCGTTCAGCGAAGAAACCATCTTCAGCCTGCTGAGCGCCGAGCTCGCGGGCCAGCGCAATCGTTTCGACATTGCCCTGGATAACTACGTCACCCAGGCCATCAACACCCAGGATCCGGGCGTTTCCGAGCGGGCGTTTCGAATTGCCGAGTACCTGGGGGCCGACCAGCCCGCACTGGATACCGCGCTGATCTGGGCCCGGAACGCCCCGGACGACCTCGAAGCGCAACGCGCCGCTGCCGTGCAGCTGGCACGCGCCGGACGTTACGACGACTCCATGATGTATATGGAAAAAGTCCTGCTGGGCAAGGGCGACACCCATTTCGATTTTCTCGCGCTGTCTGCCGCCGATACCGACCAGGAAACTCGCGACGGCCTGAAGAAGAGCTTTGATCGACTGCTGCAACGCCACCCGAACAACGGCCAGTTGATTTTCGGCAAGGCCCTGTTGCTGCAACAGGACGGCGACTCCCAAGGCGCCCTCACCCTGCTGGAAGACAACCCGCCGGAAGCGGGCGAAGTGGCCCCTATCCTGCTGCGTGCACGCTTGCTGCAAAGCATGAACCGCGGCGACGAAGCCCTGCCGCTGATGGAAAAAAGCATCAAGAAGTACCCGGACGACAAGCGCCTGCGCCTTACTTACGCCCGCATGCTGGTGGAAAACAATCGCATGGACGACGCCAAGGTCGAGTTTTCCAGCCTGGTGCAGCAATACCCCGAGGACGACGACTTGCGTTATTCCCTGGCGCTGGTCTGCCTGGAAGCCAAGGCCTGGGAAGAAGCCAAGGGCTATCTGGAAGACCTGATCGCCCGGGAAAGCCACGTCGATTCGGCCCACCTGAACCTGGGTCGCATCGCCGAAGAGCGCAACGATCCAGAGAGCGCATTGATCGAGTACGCCCAGGTCGGCCCGGGCAATGATTATCTGCCCGCGCAGCTGCGCCAGGCCGACATCCTCATCAGCAACGGCCGGACCGCCGAAGCCCAGAGCCGCCTGGCCGTGCAGCGCGACACGCAACCGGACTATGGCATCCAGCTTTACCTGATCGAGGCCGAAACCCTGTCGGCCAACAAGCAGGGCGATAAGGCCTGGGCTGTCCTGCAACAAGCCTTGAAGCAATACCCTGATGATCTGAACCTGCTCTACACCCGCGCCATGCTGGCAGAAAAACGCAATGACCTGGCCCAGATGGAAAAAGACCTGCGGCTGATCATCCAGCGTGATCCCGACAATGCCATGGCCCTCAACGCCCTCGGCTACACCTTGTCGGATCGAACCACCCGCTACGACGAAGCCAAGCTGCTGATCGAGCAGGCTCACCAGATCAACCCGGAAGACCCGGCCGTACTCGACAGCCTTGGCTGGGTGAATTTCCGCCTGGGCAACCTCGACGAAGCCGAACGCTTGCTGCGCCAGGCCCTGGAGCGCTTCCCCGACCAGGAAGTCGCCGCCCACCTGGGTGAAGTCCTATGGGCCAAAGGCAAGCAACGCGAAGCCCGGCAGATCTGGGCCAAGTTCCTCAAGGAACAGCCTGACAGCCCGATTCTACGCAGTACCATCAAACGCCTGACCGGATCAGAGACTCTTTAAGATTATGTTTGTGCGCCACTTCATTATTTTCAGCTTCATCGCCCTGCTCGCCGGTTGCGCGGGCTTCGGCGCCCGAGAATCCGTCCAGGGCCATGGCAACCCGGCCCAGTGGCGCGAGCACAAAGAACAGCTCAGCGGCCTCGACGGCTGGCAGATAGACGGAAAGATCGGCATTCGCGCACCTAAAGACTCTGGCAGCGGTACCTTGTTCTGGCTACAGCGCCAGGATTACTACGACATACGCCTGTCGGGCCCACTGGGGCGCGGCGCGGCGCGGTTGACCGGCCGGCCGGGACAGGTTTCGCTGGAAGTCGCCAACCAGGGACGCTACGAGGCGCCCAGCCCCGAAGTGCTGCTGGAAGAACAACTGGGCTGGAAACTGCCGGTATCCCACCTGACCTGGTGGGTCCGCGGCCTCCCCGCACCGGACAGCAAGAGCCGCCTGACGCTGGACGCCGACAGTCGCTTGTCGAACCTGGAGCAGGACGACTGGCAGATCGAATACCTGAGCTATGCCGAACAAAACGGCTATTGGTTGCCCGAGCGCATCAAGCTGCACGGCAGCAACCTCGACGTCACGCTGGTGATCAAGCAATGGCAGCCGCGCAAGCTGGGGCAATGACATGACCGCTCCACGCCTGACCCTGCCCTCCCCGGCCAAGCTCAACCTGATGCTGCACATCCTTGGCCGACGCCCGGACGGTTATCACGAGCTGCAAACGATTTTCCAGTTCCTGGACTACGGCGACGAAATCACCTTCGCCGTGCGCGATGACGGTGTGATTCATTTGCACACCGAATTCGACGGCGTTCCCCACGACAGCAATCTGATCGTCAAGGCCGCAAAGAAACTCCAAGAGCAATCCGGTTCTTCGCTGGGCATCGACATCTGGATCGAAAAAATCCTGCCCATGGGCGGCGGGATCGGTGGCGGCAGCTCGAATGCGGCAACGACGCTGCTGGGCCTCAATCATCTCTGGCAACTGGGCTGGGACATGGATCGCCTCGCGGCGCTGGGGCTTTCGCTGGGCGCCGACGTGCCGGTTTTCGTGCGTGGCCACGCGGCTTTCGCCGAGGGCGTCGGGGAAAAACTCACACCGGTGGAGCCCGAGGAACCTTGGTACTTGGTGCTGGTGCCGCAAGTATCTGTAAGTACAGCAGAAATTTTTTCAGATCCACTGTTGACACGTAACTCTCCTCCCATTAAAGTGCGCCCCGTTCCCAAGGGAAACAGTCGAAATGACTGCTTACCGGTGGTAGCAAGGCGTTACCCAGATGTTCGTAACGCATTGAATTTGTTAGGTAAATTTACCGAAGCAAAACTCACCGGAACTGGAAGTTGTGTGTTTGGGGGCTTCCCAAGCAAAGCTGAAGCTGATAAAGTCTCGGCCCTTCTTACAGAGACCCTTACAGGGTTTGTAGCGAAAGGAAGCAACGTTTCGATGTTGCATCGCAAGCTGCAAAGTCTGCTCTAAAAGGAATCGAGTGCTGGGCACTCGCAGCAACAGATACAGGGGCGTCGCCAAGCGGTAAGGCAGCAGGTTTTGATCCTGCCATGCGTTGGTTCGAATCCAGCCGCCCCTGCCATTTTCCTATACTCATCCAGGTATACCCTCAGCCTTCAGGTACTGCGCGTGTCCAAGATGATGGTCTTTACGGGGAACGCTAACCCCGATCTGGCTCGGCGTGTAGTACGTCAGCTGCATATCCCTCTCGGTGACATCTCTGTCGGTAAATTCTCCGACGGCGAAATTACTGCCGAGATCAATGAAAACGTTCGCGGTAAAGACGTCTTCATTATTCAGCCGACTTGCGCCCCGACCAACGATAACCTGATGGAACTCGTCGTGATGGCTGATGCCTTCCGCCGCTCCTCGGCTACTCGTATTACTGCTGTTATTCCTTACTTTGGTTATGCCCGCCAGGATCGCCGCCCGCGTTCCGCACGCGTGGCTATCAGCGCGAAAGTCGTTGCCGATATGCTGACCGTGGTCGGCATCGATCGGGTACTGACGGTCGATCTGCATGCTGACCAGATCCAGGGCTTCTTCGATATTCCCGTGGATAACATCTACGGCTCCCCCGTCCTGGTGGATGACATTGAAGATCAGCGCTTCGAAAACCTCATGATCGTGTCCCCGGACATTGGCGGCGTCGTGCGTGCACGGGCCGTTGCCAAATCCCTGGGCGTGGATCTGGGTATCATCGACAAACGCCGTGAGAAGGCAAATCACTCCGAAGTGATGCACATCATCGGCGACGTCGAAGGGCGTACCTGTATCCTGGTCGACGACATGGTCGATACCGCCGGCACCCTGTGCCACGCGGCCAAGGCCCTGAAAGAGCATGGTGCTGCCAAGGTCTTTGCCTACTGCACACACCCTGTGCTGTCGGGTCGAGCGATCGAAAATATTGAAAATTCCGTGCTGGACGAGCTGGTGGTGACGAACACCATCCCGCTGTCCGCTGCAGCACAAGCTTGTGCGCGCATCCGTCAATTGGATATCGCACCAGTGGTTGCCGAGGCGGTTCGCCGCATCAGCAATGAAGAATCGATCAGTGCGATGTTCCGTTAAGGGCCCTGCCCTTTCCTGGATATCTCGTTGACGAAAAGCGCCCCGCCCCAACACTCATGTTGGGGCGGGGCTTTTTTGCCCATACCGCTTTGGCGTCGGTCGCAGACGCCTCTCGGATATGGCTATTTTGGAGAAACAACATGACCGATTTCATCCTGAACGCCCAAGCGCGTACCGACCTGGGGAAAGGTGCGAGCCGCCGCCTGCGTCGTCTCGCCAGCCAGGTTCCTGCCGTTGTCTACGGTGGTGACAAGGCCCCTGAGTCCATCACCATGCTGGCCAAAGAAGTGGCCAAGCTGTTCGAAGACGAGGCTGCCTTCAGCCACGTGATCGAGCTGAACGTTGATGGCAAGAAGCAAAACGTCATCGTTAAAGCGATGCAGCGTCACCCGGCCAAGCAGTTCATCATGCACGCTGACTTCATTCGCGTCGTCGCTGGCCAGAAACTGACCGCTACCGTTCCAGTGCACTTCATCAACGAAGCTGCTCCGATCAAGAAAGGCGGCGAAATCTCGCACGTGACTTCCGAGCTGGAAGTTTCCTGCCTGCCGAAAGACCTGCCTGAATTCATCGAAGTCGACCTGGCTGACGCCGAAGTCGGCACGATCATTCACCTGTCCGACCTCAAGGCTCCTAAAGGCGTTGAGTTTGTTGCCCTGGCGCACGGCGATGACAAGGCTGTTGCCAACGTCCACGCTCCACGTGTTGCTCCAGAAGCTACTGAAGAAGGCGCTGCAGAGTAATTTCACTCTGTCGCCGGAGTGACCGGAAACATCGCGGACTGGAACGTAGCGAGACAACGGGCAAGAACGCGAAGTTTACTTAACTGTAGATCCGCAATTTTCGTTCGTTGTCGCCACGCCGTCTGACCGCGACATGTTAACCACCACTCCAGGAAGGGCCCCTATCGTGACTGCCATAAAACTGATCGTTGGCCTGGGTAATCCAGGCGCTGAATACGAACAGACCCGGCATAACGCAGGGGCCCTTTTTGTTGAGCGGATCGCGCACGCCCAAGGCGTCAGCCTGGCCGCCGATCGCAAGTATTTCGGCCTGACCGGGCGTTTTTCACACCAGGGTCAGGATGTTCGCCTGTTGATTCCCACCACCTACATGAACCGCAGCGGCCAAGCCGTGGCGGCATTGGCCGGTTTCTTTCGCATCAAGCCCGAAGAAATCCTGGTGGCCCACGACGAACTCGACCTGCCTCCGGGCGTTGCCAAGCTCAAGCAGGGCGGCGGCCATGGCGGTCACAACGGCTTGCGCGACATCATCGCGCAACTGGGTAATCAGAATACCTTTCACCGCCTGCGGCTCGGCATCGGCCACCCGGGCGTTGCCAGTATGGTTTCAAACTTTGTCCTGGGTCGTGCGCCTCGCGCCGAACAGGAAAAACTCGATGCCAGCATCGACTTTGCCCTCGGCGTGCTGCCGGATATCCTCGCCGGTGAATGGAACCGCGCGATGAAAAACCTGCACAGCCAGAAGGCCTGACACTTATCCGAGGGGAAACACCATGGGATTCAATTGCGGCATCGTCGGCCTGCCTAACGTCGGCAAGTCCACCCTGTTCAACGCCCTGACCAAATCCGGTATCGCGGCCGAGAACTTCCCCTTCTGCACCATCGAGCCGAACAGCGGCATCGTGCCGATGCCCGATCCGCGCCTGGAAGCCTTGGCCGCCATCGTCAACCCCAAGCGCATCCTGCCGACCACCATGGAATTCGTCGACATCGCCGGCCTGGTGGCTGGTGCGTCGAAAGGCGAAGGCCTGGGCAACAAGTTCCTGGCCAACATTCGTGAAACCGATGCCATCGCCCACGTGGTGCGCTGCTTCGAAGACGAGAACGTGATTCACGTTTCCAACAGCGTCGACCCGAAACGCGACATCGAGATTATCGACCTGGAACTGATCTTCGCCGACCTCGACAGTTGCGAGAAACAGCTGCAGAAAGTGGCCCGCAACGCCAAGGGTGGCGACAAGGACGCGGTCGTTCAGAAGGGCCTGCTGGAGCAGTTGATCGCCCACTTCACCGAAGGCAAGCCTGCGCGCAGCCTGATGAAGAACATGAGCACCGACGAAAAGCAGGTGATCAAGGGTTTCCACCTATTGACCACCAAGCCGGTCATGTACATCGCCAACGTCGCCGAAGACGGTTTCGAGAACAACCCGCACCTGGACGTGGTCAAGGCCATTGCCGAAGAAGAAGGTGCCATGGTCGTTCCGGTCTGCAACAAGATCGAAGCGGAAATCGCCGAACTGGACGACGGTGAAGAGAAAGACATGTTCCTCGAGGCCCTGGGCCTGGAAGAGCCAGGCCTGAACCGAGTGATTCGCGCCGGCTACGAAATGCTCCACTTGCAGACCTACTTCACCGCCGGTGTCGAAGAAGTCCGCGCCTGGACCGTTCGCGTGGGTGCCACCGCTCCACAAGCCGCCGGCGTCATCCACACCGACTTCGAGAAAGGCTTCATCCGCGCCGAAGTCATCGCCTACTCGGATTTCATCCAGTACAAGGGCGAAGCGGGCGCCAAGGAAGCCGGTAAATGGCGCCTGGAAGGCAAGGAATACGTCGTCAAGGACGGCGACGTGATGCACTTCCGCTTTAACGTATGAACTAAAAAAAACCCGCGTGGCAGCACCTGCCTGCCACGCGGTTTTTTTGTGGGCGTCAACTCAGCAAATGCCATTGATCGACGTCTGGCGCTAGCCCAATCAGGCCTAACTCGGCGTCGGGAGCGGCTGCGGGCGCAAAGACCATGTTGTCTTCGCCAAGACTTTCCCGCCAGTCCCCGGCAAGCGCAATCTGGAACGAATGGCCTTGGGCGTCCGCTTGCGTATCCTTCAGATAAGTGCGATCCAATTGCGCGTTGTAAATCATCTTCAGCGTAGTGTCCGTACCCTCTCCGAAGCCGGTATAGCCCAAGGCCGAAACATCGATCTTGTCGTCAACCGTAAAGCCTTCGATAAGGTCGGCAAAGCTCTGGGTTTCGGTACGGTAGCTGTCTTCGGTCGAGAGATAGCGGAACACGTCGGCGTTCTCTCGGTTGTCGGTCCACAAGGAAATATCGACCCTGTCTCCGCCATTGAGACGGTCGGCACCCGCGCCGCCGATGATGACATCCGCTCCAGCGCCGCCGTTGATACGGTCGTTGCCTGCCAGGCCATGGATGACTTCCGATAAGGCAGAACCGGTGATCGTATCGTTGGCAGACGCACCTTCAAGAGTGGGCGCGGTGAACACCAGATGGGTGCTGTTCAATTGCCCTGCGAGATTGCCGTCCAAGGCCAGCTCGAAGCGTTGCCCAGCGGCATCGGCGTCATAGCTCTTGAGGTAGGTACGGGCGCCATCCGCGCTGACCTGGATGGCCAAGGTGCCGTCATGGCCGTCGCCAATCCCGGTGAAGCCCAGGTCAATCAAATCGATACGGTCCTCAGCAACGTCAAAATCCTGGATTCGGTCGCTGCTGTTCAGCGCGGCCGTGCGGAAGCTGTCGCCTGGTTCGGTAAAGCGGAAGACGTCCGCGCCAGCGCCACCTTGCAG
Organism: Pseudomonas frederiksbergensis; assembly: GCF_000802155.2. GTDB lineage: Bacteria > Pseudomonadota > Gammaproteobacteria > Pseudomonadales > Pseudomonadaceae > Aquipseudomonas > Aquipseudomonas frederiksbergensis_A. The sequence goes on along the minus strand of NZ_JQGJ02000008.1, from coordinate 1,582 downwards.
AACATCGCGCCCACCGTCGCCTTGAAGTACATCATCCCCCGCCAGGCCGTGGATGATTTCGGCGGCATTGGTGCCCCGCAGGATTTCCTCACCCGCGAAGCCCTCCACATGGAGCTTGCCGTCCTGGCTGCCAAAGCCGGTGTCCAGGCTGCCGTCGGCGTTCAGGCGGATGATGCTGAAATTCCCATTGCTTGTGCCGGCAGCCACGATCCTGCCATCTGCCTGTACCGTCAAAGCCACGGGCGTATCGGCGTCGAAGCTCACCGTGCCACCGGTGCCGAAGCTGGTGTCGAAGGAGCCATCAGCGTTAAGCCGAGCTACAGTCGCCACGCTATCGCCTGCGCCATGGCCCATGACGATGACCTTGCCATCAGCCTGCACGGTCACCACCGAGTCTTCACCAAACCCCATGGCAGCGCTTAACTGCAGGACACCGTTGTCGCCAAAGCGGGTGTCCAATTGACCGTCAGGCTCGAAACGCTGCAGGGCGAACGTCGGATCGCCTACACCAGCGGCATTGTAGGCAGCCCCGACCACGACACTTCCGTCTGCCTGGACCGCAGTGGAGATTCCACCGTTGAAGAGTGGGTCTTCAGGGATATCGACATTCAACACGCCATGGTTGCCAAAGCCGTCGACCAAGGTGCCGTCACTACCCATCTTGGTCACGCTGGCCTGGTCAAAGCCACGGGCACTGACTTGGAAGGTGCCATCCATATTGGCCGTCAGATCGATGTCCTTGAAATCATGGCTGATGGCTATAGTCACGACGCCGTTCTGGCCAAAGCCGGTATCGCGTGTCCCATCGCTGTTGAGGCGCTCCACCTGTACGCCGGTGTTCAGCGCCACGGCGACGAGCACCTTGCCGTCGGGCTGCACCGCCGTCAGCTCGTAGCGGGAGGCTGGGGCGGTCGCGGCAGGTACGATATCGACGCCGCCGTCATGAAAGCGGGTGTCCAGGCTTCCGTCTGCATTCAGGCGAATGACGGAATGACTCTGTTCGTAGCCGTAGCTTTCCTCGCCTGGCGCCCCGGGATAGCCCCATGCCAGGTATTCGGTATAGCCGCCAATCAGTATCTTGCCATCGGGCTGGATAATGATGCTCTGGGCATCATCGAGCTGGCCGGTGAGGTCGACCTGGACAGTGCCGGGGCCCGTTCTCACGGTATGGGAATCCACTTTCGTGCTATCGAAGGTTGTCATGGTTTAGTCCCTTAAAAATATGCCGGATTCGTCACTCTGCAAGAGCCACAACGCTTTGTACGCGGCCCCATCAGCGGCTGGACCGATGGCTTGTAGTCGCCAGCAGGCTGGATGGTCCTTCTGCTCGGAGACATCAGCGAGCGGCAAGTTCACTTCTGGCTGAGGGAGGACGACAGATGGCTACTAACCCTCCCCTGCCCAGTTATTTCCCCAGGCAATCGGCGATCTGTAGGCAACTTCCTAAGGAATAGGAAAGCCCCTTTATAGGATGCTTCTGAATATTCAGAACGGGCGGTTTACCTATGGTATCTGCCCTTCGCCCTGCGCCACTCTGGTTCCCCTCGACAACAACACGCCACGCGCCATGAGCGTGGTACCC
>NZ_JQGJ02000007.1 GCF_000802155.2 Pseudomonas frederiksbergensis | reverse complement strand
CTATCGATCATCAACCGATACGACAACAGTAATGGATGATGCCCTCCATCTACAAATCCCCCGCCTTCTTCCACCCCAGATACAACGTCACCAGCTCGGCCCCCAGCTCCCCGGGCCGAGCTTGCAACACCGCCACCCCGTGGACGCTCAAGCGCTCATGCAACGTCGCCCGCGCATTCAAATAATCCACCGTCCCGCAATAAGCCAACGCCTCGGGCAAGTTTTGCACCGGCGCCTGGCGCAATCGGTCTAGCGCTTCTTCGCGCAGGCTCGCCACCAACACCCGATGCCGTTGGCCCAGGCGCTTGACGGCGACCAGCAGTTCCTCATCGTCCTCGTCCCGCAGGTTGGTCACCAGCACCACCAGCGCCCGGCGTTTTTGCCGGGCCAGCAATTGGGTGACGGCGGCCGGGTAGTCGGCGGGGTATTGGCTGCTGTCGAGGTCATAGACGCTGTTGAGCAACACGTTGAGCTGGTTTGTGCCCTTGACCGGGGCGAGGTAGCGCGGTTGTTCGCTGGCGAAGGTGCTCAGGCCCACGGCATCGCCCTGGCGCAACGCGGTGTAGCTGAGCAGCAGGCAGGCGTTGAGCGCATGGTCGAAATGCGACAGCTCGTCATCCTGGCTGCGCATGCGTCGACCGCAGTCGAGCATGAAGATGATCTGCTGGTCGCGTTCGTCTTCGTATTCCCGGGCGATGGGCGTGCGGTGGCGGGCGGTGGCTTTCCAGTCGATCTGGCGCAGGCTGTCGCCTTCGCGAAATTCGCGCAGCTGATGGAATTCCTGGCCCTGGCCGCGGCGTTGCCGTTGGCGGATGCCGAGTTGGCTGAGCCAGTTGTCAACCGCCAGCAATTGACCGTCGTAGAGCCTGGCGAAATCCGGGTAGACGCGGGTGCTGTCGAGAGCCGTCAGCAGGCGTTTGTCGGTCCACAGGCCCATCGGGCTGGGCAGGTTGATTTCGCAGTGTTCGAAGCTGAAGTGCCCGCGCTTGAGCGGACGGACGCGGTAGCCGAGCCGGGTGAGCTGGCCGGGTTGCAGTTCGGCTGACAGCGGCAGGTGTTCGAAGTCGAGACCGTGGGGTACGTGGTCGAAAATCTGGATGTCCAGTGGCTGGGCGAGATCGTGGCTGATTTCCAGGCGCACTTCGCTCCAGCGGCCGAGGGCCAGGCTGCCGGGCAGCTGCCGCTGGACACGGGGCGAGGGCAGGCGGCGGGCGCGTACGGCGTCGAGAATCGACAAGGCCAGCAGGGCCAGCAGCAAACCCCAATTGATCGAGAGCAGCGCCGGGGGCACCGCGAGGCCCAGCGCGCGCAAGGCGCCCAGGACGATGCCGACGGCCAGCAGGATCGCGAGCCAGATCAAGAGCAGGCGGGAGGGTTTCATCGCAACATCTCGGCTGCGCAAATCCCCGTGGCGAGGGAGCCTGCTCCCGCTGGAGGCGCAGCCTCACCTGGCGGTGTATCAGATGAAATCTGGGGGATGCTTCGCCCGAAGCGTCGGACCGGCCCAGCGGGAGCAAGCTCCCTCGCCACAGAGGACTGCGTTGGCCAGGCGAACGTGTGCAAGGACACGGCATTCACAACCTTGGCGCCGAGACTTGATCGAGCAACTGCCCCAGCACCTGGTCCACCGAAAGCCCTTCGATGTCCAGCTCCGGCGCCAGCCGTACGCGATGGCGCAGCACGGCCAGGGCGCAGCCCTTGATGTCGTCCGGCACCACGAACTCGCCCCCGCGTAACAACGCCCGGGCGCGGGCACAACGCACCAGTGCAATCGAGGCGCGAGGCCCGGCGCCGATCGTCAGGCCTGGCCAAGTGCGGGTGGCCCGGGCCAGGCGCACGGCATAGTCGAGCACCTGGTCGTCCATCGGCAGGTCGCTGGCGATGCGTTGCAGCGCTTGCACGTCCTTGGCTTGCAGCACCGTGCGCAACGGTTGCACATCGAGCATGTCGGCGCGGGTCGAGCGGCTGACCTGACGCACCATGTTCAGCTCCTGGTCGGCCTCGGGATAATCCATGCGCACCTTGAGCATGAAACGGTCGAGCTCGGCCTCCGGCAGCGGGTAGGTGCCTTCCTGTTCGATGGGGTTCTGGGTGGCGAGCACCATGAACGGCTGGGTGATGGGCAATGCGCGGCCTTCGAGGGTAACCTGGCGTTCCTGCATGGCTTCGAGCAGTGCCGCCTGGGTCTTGGCCGGCGCGCGGTTGATCTCGTCGGCCAGCAACAGGTTGGTGAACACCGGCCCCTTGCGCAGCTTGAATTGCTCGCTCTGCAAGTCGTACACCGCGTGGCCGGTGACGTCGCTGGGCATCAGGTCCGGGGTGAACTGAATGCGTGCGAACTCGCCGCCGAAACAGCGGGCCAGCGCGCGCACCAGCAGCGTCTTGCCCAGCCCGGGAACGCCTTCGAGCAGGACATGACCGCCCGCGATCAGTGCCGTAAGCACATCGTCGATCACCGCGGCCTGGCCGACCACGGCCTTGTGCAGCTCGGTGCGAATTGCCTGTGCCAGCTGGCTGGCGCGCTGGCGTTGCTGGGCGGCATGGGCCTGGCTGTCTGAGGGTTCGTTCTGTTCAGTCATAACGCATTCCTGAGGGTTTGCAAAAGGGCGACCTGGCGACAGAAGTCGGCGCTGGACAAGCGTTGTTTCGGTCGAGGGCTGAGGGCCTGGCTGATGGTTCGCGTGGGTTGACGGGTCAGGCGGGCAAGCACCTGCCATTGTTCGGCGACGACCAATTGTTCGAAACCTGGATGAAGCTGGCGCGCCCGGCGCAGCACGTCCTGCTGCAGGCTGTGCAGCAGGTGTTGCTGGCCGTCGTGACGCAACTGGAAGGCGGCGCTGGCTTGCAGGTGCTCTTGCAGTTGGCGTCGCGCCTTGGGAGAGGGCTGTTGCAATGGGCCATGGCGCACCGCCGATCGCCACAGCCACAGCCCGACCAAGGCCAGCAGTGCCACCAATGCCTGGGGAAAGTAGCGCAGCAGCAGGGCCAGCAAGTTGTCGTGGTCGGTATTGAACAGCAGGGTGACGTCGGAATCGGCGCTCAGGTACCAGAGCAGCCAGGCGTTGTCGTACTGGTCGATCTGGTCGTTTTTCCACAGTTCGGCGTCGGTGAGCACGATGATCGTGCCCAGGCCGTGGTTCAGTTGCATCAAGTGGGTCGCCACCGCGCTGTTGGCCCAGGCCTGGGCGAGGTTCAGCGGGTCTTCGAGGTGGAAGTCGGTGTCGAAACCGATATAGGCCGGCGCCTCTTCGTCCTCCAGGTAAAGCTTGGTCAGTTTGGGATAGGGATCCTTGATGAGCTTGGGATCCGGTTCCTGGAGGTCTTTGCTCAGCAGTTGGCGCAGACGCACGCGGTCCAGCAGCAGGTCGCCGCTGCTGCCCGTGCTGTCGTCCCACAGGGCCTCGGCGACGAACAGCAGGCGCCCGCCGGCGCGGGTCCAGTTCATCAGTTGGTCGACGTCCCGTGGCGTCATGTTGCTGCGTTCGCCCAACAGCAGCAGGCTGCGCTGGTGCGGTTCGAGGGTGGGGAGCACGTCCAGGCCGTTGGCATGTTCGACGTTGAGGCCTTGCTGGCGCAGGAACTGTTCCGCGGCGAGGTAAGGGTTGGCCTGGGCTTCGGGGGACGGGCCGTGCTCGATGGTTTCCTGATAGGGCACGGCCTTCAGGTACAGGTAGATCGCCAATGCGCAGGTCAGCGCGGCGCCGACTGCAGCCATCAACCATCCGGTGCTGCGGCTCATCGGGGCGCTCCCGGGCCGAACAGTTCGCGCCAACCATTGCACAGTTCCTGCTGCAGATGGGCGGGCGGAGGGCGGTGTCCATAGGCGATGTTCTGCCAGTGCAGCGTCAGGTTCCTGCTGAACGTCATCAGTGATTCGCGCTGGAGCTGCTCAACCCGTTGCAACACCTGGCCTTCGGTGTCGGCGGGTTTGAGGGCCATATTGAATTCGTGGTGCAAACGGCTGAGCAGCGCTCGGTATAACAGGCCCAACGCTTCTCGCGGCGCGCTGGACCATAACTGCTCGGCGCTGGCCGCGACATCGTCCGGCAGGCTCTCTTCGCGGATATCCAGGCCGAACATCCGTGCCGGCGCGGAGCGCTCCATCGGCAGGCGTTTGGTTGGGCGGTAGTTGGCGAGCGCCTTGAGCCTTTCGCGATAGTGCCAGGCCAGCCAGGCAATCGCGCCCAGCAGGGCGGCCCAGAGCAGCGCCTGGATGATGGCGGCGATCGTTTCGAAGCGTTTCGCGCTCCAGTTGAACATCGATTTGAGCCAGCCGGGGGCTTCCTCGGTTTCGGCTGGCTCGGGGGCTTCTTCGCCGAAACGATAGCGCGTCACGGTTTCCTGGTTCTTGAAGGGTGGTGCGTCGAGGATCGCCTTGATGCGTTCGCGGGAGGCTTCGCTGGTGAGGGGCTGGTTGAGCAGGCGAGCGCTGTCGGGAGCGGTATCGTCCTCGGCGGCCCAGGTGGGCGGCGCCAGCGGCAGGAGCGTCAGGACGAGCAGCGCCAGGGCCGGCGCTGCGGCGCTCAGGCGCTGGCGCAGGCGGCGGAACACCAGTTCGATGTCCCAGGCTTCGAGCAGGGTGCGCCGATTCAGGTAGAGGCTGAAGCCGCAGGCGACGTAGATCGGCTCCCAGATAATCAACAGCAGCGGATAAAGGAAATTGAGCAGGTGTTCAAGCCACAGCCACTCGTGCTCGGCGACGGCGATCAGGGTCTGCCAGTCCCATTCCAGTTCGACTTGTTGCGGCACGAACAGATAGAACAGGGCCATCAGGCCGAACCACAAGACGGTTTCCAAGTGAACACCGAGGATGGTCAACCATTGCGCCGCGCCGCCGTTGCGTTGCAGCAGCACCCGCAGGCGCTGCTGGCGCTCCTCGCCGGCCAGCCCTTCGAGTTGCACGACGGGCATCAGGAAGCTGCGGCTCAGGCTCAGCCGGCGCCAGGTCAGGCTGGCCAGCAACTGCGGCCTGAGCAGCGCCGGCCATTGGCGCAAGGCCTGTTTCAAGGTGGGCGTCTCGCCAAACAGCGCCTTGGACAAGATATACAGCGGCAGGCGCTCGAACGCTGGTTTCAACCACCAGAACAAAAACACCACCAGCGAGGGCGAGTCCCACAGCAACAGGGTCAGCAGTGCATACACCGGCAGCGTGACGATGGCCCAACTGGTCATCAGCAGCCGTCGGTGCTGCTGGGCCATCAGCACGCCGAGGTCCATGGCTTCCCAGGTGGTGCGTGGGCGGATCGCTACCGTGACGTCACTCAGGCGCATGCTGGCCTCGCCCGGCAAACAGCAGGTAACCGAGCACCAGCAGCCACAGCAACGCGCCGACGGTGTATTTGGTGGCCGGTGTCACGGCGCTGGAGGACCAATAGGCTTCGATGAACGCGGCGATCAGCAGGAAGAGGATAACGCCGCCGATGATCAAGACGCTTTTGCCCGCGGCGAGTCGCAAGGCTTCGCCCCGGGTGAGGCGTCCCGGTGCAACCAGCGACCAGCCCAGTTGCAGGCCCGCGGCACCGGCCAGGGTAATGGCGGTGAGTTCGAAGGCGCCATGGCCGATCACGAATGACCAGAACGTCCCGCCGGAGCCGATCTGGGTCAGGTGTCCGGCTACAGCGCCGATGGTCAGGCCGTTGAAGAACAGGAAGAACGCACTGCCCAGGCCAAACAACAAGCCACTGGCGAAGGTCTGAAAGGCGATGCCGATGTTGTGCATGATGTAATAGCCGAACATGACCCAATCCTCACTGGCGGCCCGCTCGACCGAGCGTCCCAGGTGTCCGGCCGCCGGGTCGTACATGCTGCGGATCTGGCTGACTTCATCGACGCCCAGCAGGCTGTAGACCAGTTCCGGATACAGGTAGACCAACAACCCGATGCCGGCCAGGCTGCCGAGGAACATCAGGCCGGACGCGAGTACGAATCGCCATTGCGCCCGAACCAGGCGTGGGAAACCGGCAAGGATGAACGCTGACAAGCTCGCCGTCGGCCGACTCCGGTCCCGGTAGAGTTGCTGGTGGCCGCGTAGCGCCAGTTGCTGCAAGGTGTCCACCAGCAAACTGCTGTAGCCCCGCGCCTGGGCCAGCGCCAAATGATGGCAAAGCCGTCGATAGGCCTGTGGGAAGTCGCCGCTCTGGGCAACGTTGCGGCGGCGCTCCAGTTGGTCGAGCAAGCGGGACAGGTGCTCCCACTCTCCTTGGTGGCGAGTTTCGAATTGGCTTTGCTTCATGTCGGCCCCAGCAGGCCGCGGGCGATGCCATTGAGTTCAGCAACGGCGCCGGTGGGGTGAACCTTCAATGGCGCGGCCAGGATCGCAGCCAGTTCCGCGGCCCTGGCGTCGGACAATTGTGCCTGGCGCTCGGCGAAACCCAGCACGGCGCGCTGTTCGACCAAGGCCAGGGCAAAAGGTGGATGCAGCGGCCGGGCCAATGGCAACCCGGGACGCTTGACCGGTTGCTCGCGATAAACCACCAGCGTGCCTGCGGCCAGGTCACCCAGGCGCTTGAAGGTCGGATGTTGCAGGCAGCAGATCGCCCCGAAGGTGTAGCCGAATGGCAGCATGTCGACGAAGCGCAGCAGGTTGCGGATCAATGAAGCTGACCAGCCGATAGGCCTGCCGTCGTCCTGCACCACGCGCAACCCCATCATTTGCTTGCCGGGGGAGCAGCCTTGGTTCAGCACTTCGAACAGCACCATGTACCACCAACTGACGATGAACAGCAGGATCGAGCCCAGGCCGATTCCCAGTTCGCCGAAGAACGCCAGGATCAGGAAGAACAGGCCGAGCACCAGCCCGCGTATTCCCAAGTCGATGGCGAAGGCCAGCGCACGGGGCATCAGGCCCGCCGGGCGCAGCGGAAGGTCGATGCCTTCGGGCGTCTCGACCTGGTAGCGCGTGTCCAGTGGCGGCGGCAGCGGCGCGTTCCTTTGCAGTGCTGGTGTCTCGAGCATGGGCAACCTGTGATGGGCCGTTCGAACGTTCGATCTCGGCGCAGATGCTAGCAGTCTTCGGGCGGGCGCACGATATGGCCGAGTATGTCATTTCATGGCCTGCAACATGATTCAAGGCCAGAGTGCTGGCGGGGGCGGGGTTCGACCCCCTAGACTTCGCCAGTCCCCAACCCAGGAACACCCCGTGACTTCCATCTTCTGGTACGACTACGAAACCACCGGCATCAACCCGCGGTGCGACCGCCCCTTGCAAGTGGCGGGGATCCGTACCGATTTCGACCTCAACGAGATCGACGAGCCGGTGAACCTTTACTGCCGGCCCAGCGATGACATCCTGCCTCATCCGGCGGCCTGCGCGATCACCGGCATCACCCCGGCGCAACTGGCTGAAAAAGGCTTGAGCGAAGCCGAATTCATGACCCGCGTCCACGCGCAATTGGCTGCCCCCGGGACCTGTGGCGCGGGATACAACACGTTGCGCTTCGACGATGAAATGACCCGCTACAGCCTGTATCGGAATTTTTTCGACCCCTATGCACGGGAATGGCAGGGCGGCAACAGCCGTTGGGACTTGATCGACCTGGTGCGCGCCGCCTATGCGTTGCGCCCCGAGGGCATCGTCTGGCCGCAGGAGGAGGGGCGCGTCACCCTCAAGCTCGAACGCCTGACGGCGGCCAACGGCATCGACCATGGCCAGGCCCATGACGCGCTTTCGGATGTGCGCGCGACGATTGCCCTGGCCCGGTTGATCCGCGACAAACAACCCCGCCTCTATGATTGGTTGTTCCAGCTGCGTAGCAAACAGAAGGTGATGGATCAGATTCGCCTTTTGCAACCGATGGTGCACATCTCCGGGCGCTTCTCGGCGGCGCGAAACTACATCGGCGTGGTGTTGCCGCTGGCCTGGCATCCGAAGAACCGCAATGCCCTGATCGTCTGCGACTTGCACCTGGATCCCCAGGGCTTGCTCGATCATGACGCGCAAAGCCTGCGTCAACGCTTGTACACCCGTCGCGAGGATCTGCTCGACGGTGAGCTGCCGGTGCCCCTCAAACTCATCCACATCAACAAGTGCCCGGTGGTTGCGCCACTGGCCGTCCTGCGCGCCGAAGACCAACTACGGCTGCAGCTGGACATGGATGGCGTGCGTGAGCGAGCGCTGCGGCTAAGTGACGCACAGCAGGTGTGGCAAGACAAACTTCACATCATTTATGGGCAGGAAGACTTCGCGGCCAGCGAGGATCCCGAGCAGCAACTATATGCAGGGTTCCTGGGCGACCGTGACCGTCGTTTATGTGAACAAGTTCGCATGGCGGACCCGGCTCAATTGGCGCAAGGACAATGGCCTTTCGACGATGAACGACTGCCGGAATTATTGTTTCGATATCGTGCGCGCAACTTTCCGGAAACCTTGGATCCAGAAGAACAGGAACGCTGGAAACTATTTTGCCAGCAGCGCCTGTCATCCTCGGAGTGGGGCGCACCTAATACGTTGGACAATTTTGATGAGGCGATGACAGAGTGGATGGGGCTATCTACGTCTTTGCAGCAAGACGTACTGATGCAATGGCAAGCCTACAGCCAACAATTGCGCAAACGTTTTAGCCTCTGAGCCGCGCCAGTGTGATTCAAGCGGCTAGATAAAAACGAAGGCATAAAAAACGCCAGCAATTGCTGGCGTTTTTTGCTTTGCAAGCTCCGTGCGTAAGCGCGGTGCCGGCAGGCGAGGCTTAGCCCAGCAGGGTTGCCCAGCCTTCTACTACGTCACCGCCCCACTTGGCTTTCCACTCTTTCAGCGTCTTGTGGTTGCCACCTTTGGTTTCGATGACTTCGCCATTGTGCGGGTTTTTGTATTGCTTAACTTTACGGGCGCGCTTGGTGCCGGTGGTCTTTACTGCGCCACGAGGGGCTTTGCCCGACTTGGCTTCTGGATCCAGCAGGGCAATGATATCGCGCAGGGACTTGGAGTATTCGCCCATCAGAGTGCGCAGTTTGCCTTCGAATTCCAGTTCTTTTTGCAGTTTGTCGTCTTCGGACAGATTTTTCAGGCGGGCTTGCAGTTCTTTGATTGCTTCTTCTGTAGCACGGTATTCGTTGATCAGGGACATGGGGACTACCTTATGTAGGACACGGAAGACAAGGAGACAGTGAAGCAATAGTAATCAGACAGTTTCATCAAGTAAACATTTAAGCCGTGTTTCTTTAATTAAATAGTGCAGTGCCACGAAATTGGCGGCGCAATAACTAACAAGGTGCGCCCTGACATCAGTTCACAGATATAGCGCTGCCGCCGAAGGCCGGGCCATTTCCCAGCCTTGGCTGATCACGCAGGGGGCGGATGTGTCATCAGTACTGCAGTTTTGCCGCGCAGTGGCTAGAATGGCGGCCTTTGCGAAAGTTCTGGAGTTCCCCTAATGCGCACTTTTCGGCTGGTGATCGCTTGCCCGGACCGCGTCGGTATCGTTGCTAAAGTCAGTAACTTTCTGGCGTCCCATAACGGTTGGATCACTGAAGCAAGCCATCATTCGGACAATCAGAGTGGCTGGTTTTTCATGCGCCACGAGATCCGCGCCGACTCGCTGCCCTTCGGCATAGAAGCCTTTCGCGAGGCCTTCGCCCCGATTGCCGAAGAGTTCTCGATGGACTGGCGCATCACCGATACCGCGCAGAAAAAACGCGTCGTCCTGATGGCCAGTCGCGAGTCCCATTGCCTGGCTGACTTGCTGCACCGCTGGCACAGCGATGAGCTCGATTGCGACATCGCCTGCGTGATTTCCAACCATGACGACCTGCGCAGCATGGTCGAATGGCACGGCATTCCTTACTACCATGTACCGGTCAATCCGCAGGACAAGCAACCGGCATTCGCCGAAGTCTCGCGCCTGGTCAAGCAGCATGATGCCGAGGTAGTGGTGCTGGCCCGCTACATGCAAATCCTGCCACCGTCCCTGTGCAGCGAATACGCGCACAAAGTCATCAACATCCACCACAGCTTCCTGCCGTCTTTCGTCGGCGCAAAGCCGTACCACCAGGCTTCGATGCGGGGTGTGAAGTTGATCGGCGCGACTTGCCACTACGTGACGGAAGAGTTGGACGCCGGCCCGATCATCGAGCAGGACGTGGTGCGTGTGAGCCACAGCGACAGCATCGAAGACATGGTGCGATTCGGTCGCGACGTGGAGAAAATGGTGCTGGCGCGCGGCTTGCGTTATCACCTTGAAGACCGCGTATTGGTGCATGGCAACAAGACCGTCGTATTCTGATCCAACGCAAAATCCTGTGGCGAGGGAGCAAGCTCACTCGCCACGATTAGCCTTGAGGAGCACGTAGAACCATGGCCGATCCCTTGGACAAAGCGACCGCTAAAGCGCCGCCAACCGTGGGCGAGGGCTGCCTGAGCCGTTTCGATCCCGACGCGCTGAACCCCGAGGATGGCACGGAGTTTCCCGACGCTGCGAAACTCTGGAAAGAGCTGAACGAGAAGCCCCAGGACGACTCCGGACCCAAGTGGTAAACGGTCAGGCCTGCCTGAGCCTGATCAGCTTCTTGATCAACGGTCGCCCGACCATCAGGAAAAATACCGGCCCGCCGGCCAGCAGATAGAAGTAATAGGTCACCGCCCGCCAGATCAGGATCGCCGCCGCTGCGGTGGATTTGCCCACCATGGGTGCCAGCAGCGCCGCCGAGGTCAATTCCGCCGCTCCGGCGCCGCCCGGCAGCAGGCTGAACTGCCCTGCGCTCAGGGAGAGCATCTGGATCAGGAAACTCCAGGCCCATTGCAGATCCGCCCCCAATCCTTTCAACGCCAGGTAAAGCACGCTGTAGCGCAGTGCCCAGTGCAGGCAAGTCAGGCCGAACACCTGGAAAAGTGTCATTCGAGGCAACTTCAACGTATCGGTGAACGCCGCCAGGAAGTTGAGGATCTTGCGTCCCCACCGTCGCCGGGTGCTGGCTTTCACCCGCAGATGGCGCAGCAGCCGGGCGCCCAGCAGAATCAGCCGCCGATGGTAGCGGGCGACCAGGGCACAGCAGATCAGGCCACCAAATAACGAAATCGCGCTCAACGCCAGCATCCACTCCATACGCTGGCTGAGATTCTGGAACAGCGCGTAGAACAGGATGCCCAGCAACGCACACAAGAAAAACAGCAGGTCGCTCAACTGATCCATCGCGAACACTGCGCTACCGTGGGCCGGGCGCACGCCGTTGCGCGCCAGCAGGGCCATCAGCGCCAACGGTCCACCGCTGCCGCCGGGCGTCGCGCACATGGCGAACTCGGTGGACATCACCACGCCCATGCTTTTGATCGCGCCGATGCGCCCGCGATGTTCACCCAGCAGCAAACGCAGGCGCACCGAGTTCAGCCCCCAGCACAGCACGATCATGCCAAGCATGGCCAGCAACAGCGACAACGGAAAACGCTGCACCCGCGACCACATTTCCCCGCCGCCCACCAGCATCGGCACCAGCAGCGCGATGAGCAGGGCGGCGACCAGCCAGATCAATCGTTTCATGCGGCGCTGCCGACCCGCAGGCCCTGGGTCGCCAGCCATCCGGCCTTGGTCATCGGCGCGCGTCCGTCCTCGAGCAAGCGCTTCAGGGTGCGCAGCCAATAATCCCGGGAAAAGCCATGGCGCATGTCCACCGGATGCAGCCCCAGGCGAATCACCGGGGCCTGGCGCCAGCGTTGCTCGCGCTGGTCGCTGATGATCTTCGACAGGCCCCGGCGCCAGGCGCTGCGCGCGCTCCACACCAGGCCCGGCGCATCGATCCGGGTGAAATCAGGCAAGCGGTAGAGGTGCTGCGTATCGCTGGTGTAGCTCAACGGCAACTGGCGCAAGGCTTGCCGGGTGCCTTCGCTCATCAGCCAGGCCGGCGCGACAAAACCTTCCAGTGGCCATCGATACCGCTGGAACATGTCGATACCGGCCCGCAGGCGGGTGAGGGCGACCTCTTGCGACAACCCATAGAACTCGCCTTCATGGGTGTAGACCCGGCGCATGAACCAGTCCTTGGGATGGATGGCAGGCGGGCCGTCATCGCAGTGGTAGTAGCCGTGCAAGACCAATTCATCGCCGCGCTCGACCCGGCGGTCGAGCAGGCGCCTGAAGCCGGGATGGTCGTCCAGCGCATTGGCATGATGGAAGTCCGGCACCACCAGCCAGGTCATCGGGATCTGGCCAAGGGCGTCGACGGCTTCGACGAAGGGCTGGTAGTCCGGCCAGGTCTGGGGCGCGACGTCATGCAGTACCAACAGCAGGCTGGGGGCATGGTTCATTGCCATGGGTGTCGCCTCAACCATTGGCCAACAGCGGCATCTCTGCGCCGAGCACGCTGTAGTAATGGCCCAGCAGGCTATTGACCACCGAGTCCCAGGCGTAATGCCGCTCCACATGCCGGCGTGCGCTGGCGCCGCGCTGCGCACACCCTTCGGCGAACAGTTGTCGCACGGCGTTGGCCATGGCCTGCGGGTTGTCTGGCGTGCACAGCAGGCCGCAGTCTTCCTGGACGATTTCGCTGAACGCGCCCGCAGCGACCGCCACTACCGGAATGCCGCTGGCCATCGCTTCGAGGATCACCAAGCCAAAGGTTTCCTGGTCGCCGGCATGCAGCAGCGCGTCGGCGCTGGCCATCAGCCGGGCGACCTGGGGCGCCGGGCAGAATTCGTCGATGACCGTGACGTTGTCCGGCACCAGGGCCGGCATCGAAGAACCGACCAGCAATAAGTGGTAGCGCTCGCCCAGGCGTTTCATGCACTTGAGCAGCACCGGCAGGTTTTTCTCCTTGGAACCACGGCCTGCGAAAATCAGCAGCCGCGCGTCTTCGGCGATGCCCAGCTCTGCCCGCAGTTCAGGGTCGCGGGCGGCGGGGTTGAAGGTTTGAAGGTCTACGCCCAAGGGTTGTACATAGACATTCTTCACGCCCAGCCCGGTCAGCTTGTCTGCCATCACCTGGCTCGGCGCCAGGACTCGGTCGAAGTTGCCGTATAACTTGCTGACGTAGGCTTCGATGTTAGGGGTGAACCAACTTCCCATCCGGTTGCTGACCAGCAGTGGCAAGTCGGAGTGATAGAAACCGATGACGGGGACATCGAGCTGTCGCCGGGCATCGAGGGCGGCCCAGGCGGTCAGATACGGATCGCCGACTTCAATCAGGTCAGGCTGCAGATCGCGCAGGACATTGCGCCAGGGCGCCAGGCGCAGCGGAAAGCGATAGCCCTTGCCGAAGGGCAGCGGAGGGGCGGGTACTTTGTAGATGCCGTCCTGTTCACTCAAGTGCGCACCGGGAACCAACAGGCTATGGCGAATACCGGGCCGATTGCCCAGGCGCCGGTGCTTGGCGTCCAGATAGGTGCGCACGCCGCCGCTGGCGGGGGCGTAGAACATGGTGATGTCCGCTATATGCACGATGAACGTCCCTCCGGTCTGTGTTCTCCTGTGTTGACCTTTAGTAAGAATAGATGTTCGGTTGGGGTTGTGGTGGGGCGCGAAGAGGCCTGTCCTGGTTCTCAGACTATTATTCCAGGCGCCAGGGTCTTGAAGCGCTGGGCATGCTTTTATATAAGCGCGCAAAATGGCCTCATATCGCAAACACCACGGGTGACGAAATGCCTGACTCATCGCAACTCATTATCGGGGCCGACCTTGCCGGCCAACCTGTCGCCCAGGCCATGCGCCTGGCGAACCGCCATGGACTGGTGGCGGGTGCCACTGGCACGGGCAAGACCGTCACCCTGCAACGCCTGGCCGAGATGTTCAGTGACGCCGGCGTGGCCGTGTTCGCGGCGGACATCAAGGGCGACCTGTGCGGCCTCGGTGCTGCCGGCGCTCCCCAGGGCAAGATCGCCGAGCGCATTGCCGGCATGCCTTGGCTAGGCCACAAGCCCCAGGCATATCCAGTGACCCTGTGGGACATTCATGGCCAATCGGGCCATCCGCTACGCACGACCCTCAGTGAGATGGGACCGTTGTTGCTCGGCAGCCTGTTGGAGCTGACCGACAGCCAGCAATCGGCGTTGTATGCGGCGTTCAAGGTTGCCGATCGCGAGGGGCTGTTGTTGCTGGATCTGAAAGACTTGAAGGCGCTGCTCAATCACCTCAAGGACAACCCCGAACTGCTTGGCGACGATGCGGCCCTGATGACCACGGGTTCCAGCCAGGCGCTGATGCGACGCTTGTCCACGCTGGAACAGCAAGGCGCCGACGCCTTGTTCGGTGAGCCGGCGCTGCAACTCGAAGACATCCTGCAGCCGGCGAGCGATGGCCGCGGCCGTATTCATCTGCTGGACGCCAGCCGCCTGGTCCATGAGGCGCCGAAGGTCTACGCAACGTTCCTGTTGTGGCTGCTGGCCGAATTATTCGAGCAACTGCCCGAGCGCGGCGACGCGGACAAACCTTTGCTCGCGCTGTTTTTCGACGAGGCGCACCTGTTGTTTGCCGGTACGCCCAAGGCGCTGCAGGATCGGCTGGAGCAAGTTGTCCGGTTGATCCGCTCCAAGGGGGTCGGGGTTTATTTCGTGACCCAGTCGCCAGGTGATTTGCCGGACGATGTGCTGGCGCAGTTGGGATTGCGCATCCAGCACGGCCTGCGAGCGTTTACCGCCAAGGAACAGAAATCCCTGCGGGCGGTGGCGGAGGGCTTCCGACCGAACCCGCAATTCGATGCGTTGGCGGTACTCACCGAACTGGGCATCGGCGAAGCCCTGGTCGGCACGCTGCAAGAAAAAGGCACCCCGGAAATCGTCCAGCGCGTACTGGTGGCGCCACCGCAGTCGCGTATCGGGCCGTTGAGCGACGCCGAGCGCGCCGGGTTGATCGCCAGTTCGTCGTTGCAGGGGCGCTACGACAAGCCCATTGACCGTGAGTCGGCCTATGAAGTGTTGATGGGCCGCAAGGGGCTGGAGCCCCAGGCCGAAGCGGCACCGGGCAAGCCGGCGGCGGACGAGCCGAGCTTCACCGAACAGGCCGGGGAATTCCTCGGCACCGCGGCGGGCCAGGCACTGAAGTCGGCGATGCGCCAGGCGGCCAATCAATTGGGCCGGCAATTGGTGCGGGGGTTGATGGGGTCGTTGTTGGGCGGCAGCAAGCGGCGGTAATCAATCCAGAGCGAGTCGAGCCCCTCGCGGGCAGGCTCGCTCCCGCAAGGGATCTGCGTCGAACACGAACATATTGTCCGCTATGGACTTGCTGTGGGACCGAGCCTGCTGGCGAAGGCGGTCTGGCAGGTCAGGAGAATCTCATTCCTTGGGGCGCGCATGCGCCGCCAATCGCTCCAGCGCTGCCCGCAGGTTGGGATCGCTGATGCCGTCGGCGGTGGCCTGGATGGTCGCGGCCGCGTCAGTGGACAGGTCCAGGGTATGTCCCTTGGCGCCGCCCTGTACGGTAGGCGGCTGTACCTTGAACAGGATGCGCGTCAGGTTGGCGAATTCCTCGAACGCCTGGAGTTGGCGCAGCAAGCGCTTCTGCTGATAACGCAGGCGCGTGGCCCAGTGGCCGTCGGTGACGATCAGCAACAAACTGCCTTCGCGCCAGGAGGCGACGTGGCAGTGCTCGCGCGCGGCGGGTTGCAACTGGCTGTCCAGCAGGCGTTGCAGATGGCCGAGGCGCCGGGCGTGGCCGAAAATGGCTTTCAGCGGCTTGGCTTCGCGCAGCAGAACGGCGGGTGCCTTGGCTGGAAGAGGGCGGAAGGCCATGGATGAAATACCGCGAAATGACAAAGGCGCCATGGTAGCAGAAAGCGCCGGATGCGCCGTGGCCCTGTCGCCCAGCGGCTTTTATCCACACAATCAATGGGTAACTTATGCGCTTTGTGGGTTGAAGTTCGCGTAAAAGCCCTTATTTTAATGAGGCCCCGTCACAGCGCTGTGCCAGCATCGTGGAATAACGCCACTTTCCTCACCATCGTTTCCGGGTAGAATGCTCGTTCGCATGCGGCCATGAGGGCTGCACGGGCGACTCACGGGGCCGCCCTCCATCCCTTTAGTGTGGAAGATCCTGCCGATATGTTTGCGCCTTTGTTAAAGAAACTTTTTGGAAGCAAGAATGAGCGTGAAGTCAAGCGCATGCTCAAGACGGTACAGATCGTCAATGCCTTCGAAGAGCAAATGGTGGCCCTTTCGGACGATCAGTTACGCGCCAAGACTGCCGAATTCAAGGACCGCATCGCCAAGGGCGAAACCCTTGACCAGATGCTGCCCGAAGCCTTTGCGGTCTGCCGCGAAGCCGGCAAGCGGGTCATGGGTATGCGCCACTTCGACGTCCAGTTGATCGGCGGCATGACCTTGCACGAAGGCAAGATCGCCGAAATGCGCACCGGTGAGGGCAAGACCCTCGTGGCTACGCTGGCGGTATATCTCAATGCATTGTCCGGCAAGGGCGTGCACGTGGTGACGGTCAACGACTACCTGGCCCGTCGCGACGCCAACTGGATGCGCCCGCTCTACGAATTCCTCGGCCTGACCGTCGGCGTCGTCACGCCGTTCCAGCCGCCGGAAGAGAAGCGCGCCGCCTACGCCTCGGACATCACCTACGGCACCAACAACGAATTCGGTTTCGACTACCTGCGCGACAACATGGCGTTCAGCATGGAAGAAAAATTCCAGCGTGAACTCAACTTTGCCGTGATCGACGAAGTCGACTCCATCCTCATCGACGAAGCCCGTACGCCGCTGATCATTTCCGGCCAGGCCGAGGACAGCTCCAAGCTGTACATCGAGATCAACAAGCTGATCCCGCAGCTCACGTTGCACGTCGAAGAAGTGGAAGGCGAAGTCACCCAGCCCGGCCACTACACCGTCGACGAGAAGACCCGCCAGGTCGAACTCAACGAATCCGGCCACCAGTTCATCGAAGAGATGCTGACCCGCGTCGGCCTGTTGGCTGAAGGCGAAAGCCTGTACTCGGCCCATAACCTGGGCCTGCTGACCCACGTCTATGCCGGCCTGCGCGCCCACAAGCTGTTCCATCGCAACGTCGAATACATCGTGCAGGACGGCCAGGTCGTGCTGGTGGACGAACACACCGGCCGCACCATGCCGGGCCGTCGCCTGTCCGAAGGCCTGCACCAGGCCATCGAAGCCAAGGAAGGCCTGAACATCCAGGCCGAGAGCCAAACCCTGGCTTCGACCACCTTCCAGAACTACTTCCGCCTGTATAACAAGCTGTCCGGCATGACCGGTACCGCTGACACCGAAGCGTTCGAATTCCACCAGATCTACGGCCTGCAAGTGGTGGTGATCCCGCCGAACAAGCCGCTGGCGCGCAAAGACTACAACGACCTGGTGTTCCTGACCGCCGAAGAGAAATACGCGGCGATCATCAACGACATCAAGGAAGGCATGGCCCAGGGCCGTCCGATCCTGGTGGGTACCGCCACCATCGAGACCTCCGAGCACATGTCCAACCTGCTCAACAAGGAAGGCATCGAGCACAAGGTCCTCAACGCCAAGTTCCACGAGAAGGAAGCCGAGATCATCGCCCAGGCCGGTCGCCCGGGTGCGCTGACCATCGCCACCAACATGGCCGGTCGTGGTACCGACATCCTGCTGGGCGGCAACTGGGAAGTTGAAGTCGCTTCCCTGGAAAACCCGACCCCCGAGCAGATCGCGCAGATCAAGGCTGACTGGCAGAAGCGTCACCAGCAGGTGCTCGAATCCGGCGGCTTGCAGGTGATCGCGTCCGAGCGTCACGAATCCCGTCGTATCGACAACCAGTTGCGTGGCCGCGCCGGTCGCCAGGGTGACGCCGGCTCCAGCCGCTTCTACCTGTCGCTCGAAGACAGCCTGATGCGCATCTTTGCCTCCGACCGGGTGAAGAATTTCATGAAGGCCCTGGGCATGCAGCCGGGCGAGGCGATCGAACACCGCATGGTGACCAACGCCATCGAAAAGGCCCAGCGCAAGGTCGAAGGCCGCAACTTCGATATTCGCAAGCAACTGCTGGAGTTCGACGACGTCAACAACGAGCAGCGTAAAGTGATCTATCACATGCGCAACAGCCTGTTGGCCGCCGACGACATTGGCGAAACCATCGCCGATTTCCGCCGCGAAGTGCTCGACGCGACTGTCAGCGCCCACATCCCTCCGCAGTCGCTGCCGGAACAGTGGGACGTCGCAGGGTTGGAAGCTGCCCTGCGCAGCGATTTTGGCGTGTCGTTGCCGATCCAGCAGTGGCTCGACGAAGACGATCATCTTTATGAGGAAACCCTGCGCGAGAAGTTGCTGGCCGAACTGATCGCCGCGTACAACGAGAAAGAAGACCAGGCCGGCGCCGAGGCGCTGCGCTCCTTCGAGAAGCAGATCGTGCTGCGCGTGCTGGACGACTTGTGGAAAGACCACCTGTCGACCATGGATCACCTGCGCCACGGTATCCACTTGCGCGGTTACGCCCAGAAGAACCCGAAGCAGGAATACAAGCGCGAGTCCTTCACGCTGTTCTCCGAGCTGCTGGATTCGATCAAGCGCGACTCGATTCGTGTCCTGTCCCACGTCCAGGTGCGCCGCGAAGATCCGGCCGAAGAAGAGGCTCGCCTGCGTCAGGAAGCCGAAGCGTTGGCCGCCCGCATGCAATTCGAACATGCCGAAGCCCCAGGCTTGGAAGTGGCCCAGGCGATGGAAGAGGGCGTCGATGTGGATGTGGCCCTGGCCACCGCGCCGGTGCGCAACGAGCAGAAGCTGGGCCGTAACGAACTGTGCTACTGCGGTTCGGGCAAGAAATACAAGCATTGCCACGGGCAGATCCAATAACCCCGTTTCAACGCTGAACGACCCGCGCCGCGGCAGGTTACCCCTGTCGCGGCGTTTTGCCATTTGATCCGCCGTCTTGATGAAGGCGGTGTTGAAATAATTTTATAAGGAGCGCATTCATGGCTGTTGGTCTTGGTCCGTTGCCAACGTTGCACCCGGTTGCCGGTTTTGAACTCGGTATTGCCTCGGCGGGCATCAAGCGCCCCGGGCGCAAGGATGTCGTGGTCATGCGTTGCGCCGAAGGCTCGACGGTGGCTGGCGTGTTCACCCTCAACGCGTTTTGTGCCGCGCCCGTGATCCTGGCCAAGCAACGCGTGCAAGGGCCGGTGCGTTACCTGCTGACCAACACCGGTAACGCCAACGCCGGCACCGGCGCGCCAGGCCTGGCTGCCGCCGAGCGTACGTGCGCCAAGCTGGCCGAACTGACGGGCGTCGATGCCAGCCAGGTGCTGCCTTACTCCACCGGCGTCATCGGCGAACCGCTGCCGGTCGAGAAGATCGAAGGCGCGCTGCAAGCCGCGCTCGATGACCTTTCGGAAAACAACTGGGCCGCCGCCGCCACCGGCATCATGACCACAGACACGCTGCCCAAGGGCGCGAGCCGCCAATTCCAGCACGACGGCGTGACCATCACCGTCACCGGTATCAGCAAAGGCGCCGGCATGATCCGCCCGAACATGGCGACCATGCTCGGCTACATCGCCACCGACGCCAAGGTTTCGCGCCAAGTGCTGCAAGACCTGATGCTCGACGGCGCCAACAAGTCGTTCAACCGCATCACCATCGACGGCGACACTTCCACCAATGACTGCTGCATGCTGATCGCCACTGGCAAGGCCAACCTGCCGGAAATCACCGAAGCCAGCGGCCCGCTGTTCGCGGCCCTGAAGCAGGCCGTATTCGAAGTGTGCATGGAAGTGGCCCAGGCCATCGTCCGTGACGGCGAGGGCGCGACCAAGTTCGTCACCGTGCAGGTCAACGGCGGTGGCAATCACCAGGAATGCCTGGACGTCGGCTACACCGTGGCGCACTCGCCGCTGATCAAGACCGCGTTGTTCGCCTCCGACCCGAACTGGGGCCGGATCCTCGCCGCCGTGGGCCGTGCCGGCGTGCCTGAGCTGGACGTGAGCAAGATCGACGTGTTCCTCGGCGAAGTCTGCATCGCCAGCCAAGGCGCCCGCGCCGCAACCTACACCGAAGCCCAAGGCGCGGCGGTGATGCAACAGGAAGAAATCACCATCCGTATCGAGCTGGGACGGGGTGATTGCAGCGAAACCATCTGGACGACCGACCTGTCCCACGAGTACGTCAAGATCAACGCTGAATATCGGACTTGAGACCGAGTCGCTCCTATCGCGAGCAAGCTCGCTCCCCCAGTGGAACTGCGTTGTGAACACGTTTGATGTCGCTCAACAAATCGCTGTGGGAGCGGGCCTGCTCGCGAGGGTGCCGGTACCGACTCCATGAATGCTGAGGAATAGCGCGGTGAAACGAATTCATGTGGCGGCGGCGGTCATTCGTGACGCCGCTGGCAAAATCCTGATTGCCCGTCGGGCCGACACCCAACACCAGGGAGGCCTGTGGGAATTTCCCGGCGGCAAGGTCGAGGCTGATGAATCCGTCGAAACGGCCCTGGCCCGTGAACTTCACGAGGAACTGGGCATTGTCGTCGACGTTGCACGGCCGTTGATCAAGGTGCGCCATGACTACCCCGACAAACAGGTCTTGCTGGATGTCTGGGAAGTCTCGGCGTTCAGTGGCGAGCCCCACGGTGCCGAAGGTCAGCCGTTGGCCTGGGTGACGGCCCGTGAGTTGACGAACTACGAGTTTCCGGCGGCCAACCAGCCGATCGTCGCGGCGGCACGTTTGCCGGGTGAATACCTGATCACACCTGATGGCCTGGAAACCCCGGCCTTGCTGCGCGGTTTGCAAAAGGCAATTGCGGGCGGGATCAAATTGGTCCAGCTGCGTGCGCCCAACGGCTACGACCCGCAATACCGCGACCTGGCGGTGGATGCGGTGGGGTTGTGTGCCGGCAAGGCCCAGCTGATGCTCAAGGGGCCGTTCGAATGGCTGGGGGATTTTCCTTCCGCCGGCTGGCACATCACTGCCGCGCAACTGCGCAAGCACGCGGCGGCCGGTCGACCGTTCGGCAAGGATCGCTGGCTTGCGGCCTCGTGCCATGACGCCGAGGAATTGGCCCTGGCGCAGCAGATGGATGTGGACTTCGTGACGCTCTCGCCGGTGCAACCGACCCAGACTCATCCCGATGCCCAACCGTTGGGCTGGGCAGAGGCGGCGCGGTTGATCGACGGCTTCGACAGGCCGGTTTACCTGTTGGGTGGGGTAGGGCCTGGCGAGCGGCAAAAAGCCTGGGAGACCGGGGCGCAGGGTGTGGCGGGGATTCGGGCGTTTTGGCCAGAGGCTTGATGCCTCGGTGTGACTGCTGGCCTCTTCGTTGGATCGCCGTCCTCACTCCCCAGGCTTGGCCGCCGCCTCCCAAAGCACCTCTGCCACCCCCTGCCGCCGGGCGATGATCCGCGCGGTCACGAACAGCAGGTCCGACAGCCGATTGATATAGGCCAGCCCCGGCCCGGCCAACGGCTCCACCGCGTTCAACTGTTGGCAGCGACGCTCGGCACCACGGGCCAGGGCTCGGCAGACGTGAGCTTGCGCGATCAAGGAAGAACCACCGGGCAGGATGAAGTTCTCCAAAGGGCCCAGCTCCTCGTTCCACAGGTCGATCGCCGCTTCCAGCCGCTCGATCTCCGTCACGTTCAAGGCTTGGTAGGCCGGCATCGCCAGTTCACCACCCAAGTCGAACAACCGGTGCTGACAAGGCGCCAACACTGCAATGACTTCCCCCAGCGCCGGATGCCGAGCTGTTTCTTCGGCCAGGCCGGCCAACAGCAGCCCCAGTTGGCTGTTCAAGGTATCCACCTCGCCAATCGCCTCGACCCGTGGATGATCCTTCGCCACGCGGCGACCATCCCCCAGCCCGGTTTCACCTTTGTCACCGGTGCGGGTGTAAATCTTCGACAGGCGAAAACCCATTGTTCAGCGCTCCACTTGCTTGTGTTCCTGGGCCACGATCGAAGTGCCCGCCAGGGGCAGACGCAGGGTGAAGCAAGTGCCCTGGCCTGGCGCTGATTGCACTTCCATCTGGCCCTTGTGGTTGTTGGTGATAATGAAATACGACACCGACAGCCCGAGGCCCGTGCCCTGGCCGATTTCCTTGGTGGTGAAAAACGGCTCGAAGGTGCGTTTGCGCACGTTCTCGCTCATGCCGATGCCGTTGTCCTCGACCTGGATCTCTGCCCACGGTGGATTCAACCGCGTGCGCAGGATAATGCGCCCGGGTTCGCTGTCGTCCTGCCGTTGGTGGATCGCCTGGGCGGCGTTCTTCAGCAGGTTCAACAAGACCTGTTCCAGTTCGTTGGCGGTGCCCGGCACCGGGCCCAGGTTCGGGTCGAACTGGCGGATGATTGCCTGGCCCTTGAAGTCAAAACCGATCGCCAGGTCGAAGTCGTTGCCGGCGATTTCCACGGCTTGGTCGATCAAGGCAGGCAAATCGCAGGGGGCCATTTGCCGGGTGCTGCGTCGGCTGAAGCTGAGCATGTGTGTGACGATTTTTGCGGCTCGCGCGCCGGCCTGCTGGATGCCGTCCAGCAGCTGCGGGATCTCCCGGCTTTGCAGGTAACGGTTGACCAACGGCAACTCGATGCCCAACTGCTCGGCCTGCTCGAGGTTCTTGGGCAGCTCGGCGGACAGGCGCCGGCGTATGTTCTGCACGTTGTGCAGGATCGCCCCCAGCGGGTTGTTGATTTCATGGGCCATGCCCGCCGCGAGACCGCCAACCGAGAGCATCTTTTCCGATTGCACCATCATTTCTTCCAGCGACAGGCGCTGGGTAATGTCGTCGATGCGGATCACCACGCCACGCCCGGCGCCGCCCATCAGTGGGTAGAAGGTGAGGGCGTAATGCCGCGCTTCGTCGTCCTTGGTCCAGGTCACGCGTTCGATCTTCGCCACCGTGTGCTGCTCGACGGTCTGCTTGAGCTGCGGCAGGTACGGCTTCAGCGGCTCGAAGGCGAGGAAGATCGGCTGGTTCAGCGCTTCGTCCAATCGTGTGCCGGAGAGTGCGCTGGCTTCCTGGTTCCATTGAGTGACGTAGAGCTGTTCATCGAGGGCGATCAGGGCCGACGGCATGGAGTCGATGATGCTGTTGAGGTAGTTCTGAAAGCCCGTGAGTTTTTTCTCGATCTTGCTGCGCACCTGGACTTCCAATTCCAGCTTGCGGTTGGTGTGACGGGTTTCTTCGGCCAGGCCCTGGGCCTGGTCATAGGCGGCCTGGGAGTCGTCGCGGGCGCGCTTGAGTTGCTGCTCGCGGGCTTCGATCCGCGACAGCATGGTATTGAACGCTTCGGCCAGGCTGCCGATTTCGTCGTGGTTGCCCCGGGCGGCGCGCAGGGAATAGTTTTCCTCGCGGGTCACCTGGCGCGACAGCTCTTCGAGCTGGTGGATCGGTTGGGTGATCAGTCGTTTGATCTGCTGGGCAATGACCAGCCACAGCAGCACACTGAAGATCAGGATGCCGAGGCTGGCGGTGAGGGTGCCGGTGTAGAACGCGGTGGGCAACTCACTGCTGGCGACCAGCAACAGGTGGCCCGGTGTCGTGCCGGGGCGGGGCAGGGTGATGACCTGATTGCTGCGGAACTCGCCGGCCTGCCAGGTTTGCATATGGCGAAAATGCTCCGGCAACTTGAGCTTCTCGCCTTGTTGCAGTTGGGCCAGGCGCTCGCCTTGTCCATCATAGAGTGCCGCTGCCCGCAGTGGGGCATAGCTGTTGAGCTCATCGAGCAGGCGTTGGGCGCTTTGCGGCGATTGCAGCGCGTCGGCGATCAGGCTCGGGTTGGCCACCAGTCGGCCAATGGTCTGCAAGGCCTGGGGGGCCATGCTTTCCTGGGAAATATAATAGGCCGCGCTGATGAAGGTCAGGTTGGCCACCAGCAAAACCGTGGTCAACAACACCAACAGGGCCGCCAGCAGTTTCTGGCCGACCGGGAGATTTTCAAGGCGCTGGCGCAATGGCATCGGACTCGTCGCTAACAAGGAACACGAGGGCCAGCGTAGCCGCTGCTCAGTCGCTGGGCAATCCAAGGTTGTCCAGGTGGGCAATCAGTCGCTGGCGCATTTGTCCGAGATGCGGCACCGCCACGCCATGCCGCTGGGCAACCGCGCAGGCATGGCCAAGCAGGTAGCTGATTTCGGTGCGCCGCAGGTTGGCGACGTCCTGGTACATTGAGGAGTAATTGGCGGCCGTGGCCTGGATCACCCGTTCGACTTCCATCTGCAAGTCTTCGGCTGCCGCCGGCTGGCCGCAGCGTTCGAGCAGGTCAGTGAGTTCGGCGCAGAGGGTTGCCACTTCGCAGCGGTGTTCCTGCAGGCCACCGTTCTTGCAATGGTGCAGCACGGTGAGTGGGTTGATCGCACAATTGAGGGCCAGCTTGCGCCACAGGCGAGTGAGGATGTCGGCGCTCCATTCGTGGGGAATGCCCGCCGCGCTCAAGTCATCCAGCCAGACCGGCGCCACCGGCTGGGCCGGGTCGCCCAGCCAAGTGAAGCCGTGGCCGGCGAATACCACGCGCCAATCGCCATCACGAAATGCGCCTTCAGTGCTGGAGGCGCTGATGCAACGCGCCTGGGGCACGCGGTTCGCCACGGCGTCCTGGCTGCCGAGGCCATTCTGTAGCAGGATCAGCTCCGATTCGGCATCCAGGCGATGGGCCACCGAGGCCACGGCCGCTTCCGCGTCGTAGGCCTTGCACGCCAGCAACAACCGTTTGATGGGCTCGGGGCCCTGGGCGGTTTCGCCGGGCACCGGATAACACTGCGCCTGGCCTTGTTCCACCAGCGTCAGGCCGCCGGCCTCGCGATAAGCCTGCAGGCGCTGCTCATTGCGCAGCACCAGCCGCACCGGCAGCCCGGCCCGGGCCAGGCGCGTCGCCCATAACGTGCCGAGGCTGCCGGCTCCCAGGACATGCCAGGTGGTGGACATCAGTTTTTTACTCGGTTTGGCGCAGGCATCTGAAGGGCTCGCGGTAACGGCGGGAAAAGACCCGTTATAATGAGCCCGATTTTAACCACAAGCCAAGTGCGCGCCGTTGTCATGAGCGCGCCTTTTTATTTGGAGAACACTACATGCCGTCATTCGACGTGGTATCCGAACTGGACAAGCACGAAGTCACCAACGCCGTTGAAAACGCCGTCAAGGAACTCGACCGTCGGTATGACCTCAAGGGCAAGGGCAGTTTCGAGTTCAAGGAAAAGGACCTGACCGTCAACCTGACCGCCGAGGCCGACTTCCAGCTCGAGGCGATGATCGAGATCCTCAAGCTGGCGCTGGTCAAGCGCAAGATCGACGTGCAGTGCCTTGAAGTGAAGGATGCCTATGCCTCGGGCAAGGTGATGAAGCAGGAAGCCGTGCTCAAGGAAGGCATCGACAAGGAACTGGCGAAGAAGATCGTTGCCCACATCAAGGATGCCAAGCTCAAGGTCCAGGCCGCCATCCAGGGCGAGCAGGTGCGCGTGACCGGCAAGAAGCGTGACGACTTGCAGGAAGCCATTGCGGCACTGCGCGGCAAGGAATTCGGCATGCCGCTGCAGTTCAATAACTTCCGCGATTGATATCTCAGCCTCAGATACTGTGGCGAGGGAGCTTGCTCCCGCTGGCTGCGTAGCAGCTCCTCCGGTGGACGCTGCGCCCTGGAGCGCTAGCCCGGCCATGCGGGAGCAAGCTCCCTCGCCACAATTGCGTGCAATGGAAACAAGGAGAACACGATGGACTTGAACGCTGAAGTGGACCACTTGGTCAAGGCTTCCCAGGCCTGGATACCGATGATCATGGAGTATGGCAGCCGTGTGCTGTTGGCGATCGTCACCCTCGCCATCGGTTGGTGGCTGATCAACAAGGTCACGAAAAAGGTCGGTGCGCTGCTGGCCTTGCGCAACGCCGACCTGGCGTTGCAAGGGTTTATCAGCACCCTGGCAAACATCATCCTGAAGATATTGCTGATCGTCAGCGTCGCATCGATGATCGGCGTGGAAACCACCTCGTTCGTCGCGGCCATCGGTGCCGCAGGCTTGGCGATTGGTTTGGCCTTGCAAGGCAGCCTGGCGAACTTCGCCGGCGGCGTGCTGATCCTGCTGTTCCGTCCGTTTCGCATCGGCGACTGGATCGAAGCCCAGGGAGTCGCGGGGACAGTCGACAGCATCCAGATTTTCCACACTGTCATTCGTACCGGTGACAACAAGACCGTGATCGTGCCCAACGGCAATCTGTCGAACGGCATCATCACCAACACCAACCGCCAGCCGACCCGCAAAGTCGTGTTCGACGTGGGCGTGGATTACCAGGCTGACCTGCAAAAGGCTCGGGAAGTGCTGCTGGAATTGGCCAAGGACGAGCGCGTATTGGCCGATCCTGCCCCTGAAGCGGTGATTTCCATGCTCGGTGACAGCTCGATCACCGTGTCGTTGCGTATTTGGGTGAAGACGGCGGATTATTGGAGCGTGATGTTCATGCTTAATGAACAGGCACGGGATCGCTTGAAGGATGCCGGGATTGATATTCCGTTTCCGCAACGTGTGATTCGGGTTGTTCAGGAAGGGCCAGCGCAATAACGATTGGACTGTAACCTGGCGCTTGAGTCAGGTTATGTTTAGTTAGCTTGCTATTTAACAAGTTGTGTTAAATCTGGCGTTGCAATGGGTATAAAAAAACCGCTCACCTGGATCAGGTGAGCGGTTTTTTGTTTGTTGCGGGTGAAGCTATCGAACTAGCACTGAATTACAAGATGCTCAGTGGGTATTCGACGATTACGCGGAAGTCGTTGTTGCTGGTGTAATCCGTGTTGGATCTGTCAGTCCGATAGATCGCGCTACGCAGACGGAAAGACAGGTCCTTCGCGGGACCGCTTTGCAGAACGTATTTGCTTTCAAAGTCCCATTCGTGGGCTTTGGCGTCGCCTGTAGCGGTAGCGATATTATCGCTGGTGATATAGCGGGTCATGAAGCTCAGCCCAGGGATACCGTAGCTCTTCATGTTCAGGTCGTAGCGAGCCTGCCAGGAAACTTCATCTTCGCTGTTGAAGTCGGAATATTGGACGGAGTTGGCAACGTAGACAGTACCGCCGCCGTCAACGCCGTAGGCGTAGCCGCTATCACCGGACGAGCGCTGG
The DNA here is from genome assembly GCF_000802155.2 of Pseudomonas frederiksbergensis. GTDB lineage: Bacteria > Pseudomonadota > Gammaproteobacteria > Pseudomonadales > Pseudomonadaceae > Aquipseudomonas > Aquipseudomonas frederiksbergensis_A. The sequence continues at coordinate 273,474 of NZ_JQGJ02000007.1, read as the reverse complement.
TGAGCCAAGGTGAATTTGTGCGCACCGAGGCTGTAGGCTGCTGCCAGCGACCAGATGCGGTTATCAATGTCACCGCTCAGCTCTTGACCCTGACTTTTGCTGTCATAGCCGTTGAAATCGAAGTTCAAGGACTGATCTTCGTTGATCGGCAGGGTGTAGTTCACGTTGAGGTACTTCTTCTTGAAGTAGTCTTCAATATCCGAAGCCGCTACGCCTGCTACTAAATTGTCAGTGAACTGATAGGTTGCGCCAGCAATGTTGGCGGATGGAAGACCTGGGCTGTGCCGACCATTGATGCTGTCACGGCCCGTGTAGTTCTGGGCGTTCATCGCGGTGAAGCGGCCAGCGGTCAGTTCCAGACCCTTGATTTCCTTGCTGGTGATGAGCGTACCAGTAGCGACTTCCGGATTCAGACGGCTATCATCCGTGGAGAACACAGGACTGGCGGTGTATTGGTTACCGTACTTCAGAACGGTGTCGGACAAGCGGAATTTGATAGCGCCGCCAACTTCAGACTGGGTGTCTTCTGGGCTACCGTCGTCGCCTGTGCCGAAGATGCCGTTACCGGTGCGACCTGGGCCGCTATCCAGCTTGACCTGGCCATTGAACAGGGCGTCCACGCCTACACCAACGGTGCCTTGAGTGAAGCCAGACTCGTAAACAGCCTGTACGCCAAGACCGGTTTCTTCGCGGTAGCCAGTGCTACGTGCTTTGCCAATGTTCTGGTTGTTGGAGGCACCTTTTTTGAAATCGCGGTTCATGTACAGCATACGATTTTTAACGGTCAGGCTCTGATCTTCAAAAAAGCCCTTGGACTCCTCTTGGGAGGACGCCACTGCGAACTGCGAAACGCTGGCCGATACAGCCAGTGCGATCATGCTCCACTTCATCACGCGCATCGTGATTTGCTCCTTTGGTTTTTAGAAGAGTACTGCCGTCCCACCTGTTTTTTTTCTGGGCGGCTCTTTCTTTTTGTGTCGGCGCAAACTTATATCACGACGACATTCTTTGGCGATACTTGCCCATCCAACCTTTCAGCTTCTTTACGACCATGTCGCCAATGGCTCGATCCATGTCGTATTTCTGCCGCTCCGGCGCAATCGGACCTGCAACTTGAATGTTGCTTTTTTTCTCCGGCGTCGGTGTAAAGAGTCCTTGGTTACTGCGCTTGAAGCTCCCTGAGGGCAACCTTGCCACTTTTATTTATAGGCCCGTAGGTTTTCGCGTCCGGCGATCCCCTGCAGGCGATGTGGGGATGAATGCAACAAGTATGCTCAAATCCGATTTTTGTTCACGTTTTTTTCACATTTTTCATTTTTCAACGGTGAAACCTCATGAAACCGGCCTCCAAAGGCCTTGTTTTAATTAAGGTTGACTGTCGATGCAGTCTCGTGATTGACGCTTTGAAAGGCCGCGGGACAACCAAAAACGTTACCGGTTCACCCCACAAGTGAGTAGATCACGGATGCTTCGTGCACTGAGCGTAGACGCGTTGTGCGATTTTGGTGCAAAAAAACTGTTGGCTGTACGAAAAATTTACAGCTCAAGATCAGCACGCTGCGTCTCTGGTGCGTGTCAGGCACCGTTGCAAACCCCTTGCGCTGAATTGGTGCGCAGCGTCCAAAGCCGGCCCTGGGTCGGTTCGTTATTCGCGGTGTACCCTTCGCCGTTCAAAGGTATGCTGGACGCCTGTGCCCGAGCGCAGGCCTGTGGGTCGAGCCGGGCTCAATCGATCATGTTAAGGAGTAAGCACGGTGTTTGCCTTGGATCCACGACTGCAACAAGACACATTGCCCATTGGCGATTTCCCGCTGTGCCGCTTGCTGCTCTCCAATGACTCGAATTACCCGTGGTTCATCCTCGTGCCGCGACGGGAAAATATCAGTGAATTGTTTCAGTTGGATGACGCTGATCAATTGCAGTTGTGGAAAGAAACCACGGCGCTGGCCGAAACGCTCAAGGACTCGTTCGACGCCGACAAGCTGAACGTTGCAACCTTGGGTAACGTTGTCAGTCAATTGCACATGCATGTGATCGTGCGCAAGCGAGAGGATGCCGCCTGGCCGGCGCCGGTCTGGGGGAAACATCCGGCCCGGCCTTATAATGCCGAGCAGGTAGCCGCCATTCGCGAACGGTTGCGAGCGGTGCTTACCGATGATTTCAAGTTTCTGGAGGGCTGAACCATGAACCTTGAAGACCGTGTAACCGATCTGGAAAGCCGCCTGGCATTCCAGGACGACACCATCCAGGCGTTGAACGACGTGCTGGTGGAACAGCAACGAATCGTCGAGCGTCTGCAGCTGCAGATGGCGGCGCTTCTCAAGCGCCAGGAAGAAATGGCCGGGCAGTTCGAATCCTTCGAGGAAGAGGCGCCACCCCCGCATTACTGACCGGCCCGAACGGCAGGTAATAAAAAACCGCGAGCAGCGAGGCTGCATCGCGGTTTTTTTTACGCCCGGATCAGCGGCGCGGCAGCGCGGCGATGACGTCTTCGGCTTGCAGGCCTTTGTCGCGATGCATCACCGAGAACTCCACGCGCTGGCCTTCGACCAGGACGCGGTGGCCTTCGCCACGAATGGCCCGGAAATGCACAAAAATGTCATCGCCGGAGTCGCGGGAGATGAAACCGAACCCCTTGGAAGTGTTGAACCACTTCACGGTGCCGGTATCACGGTTGGACATGTCGTAGTTCTGCGGCGCGGCGCTCGGCGACGACTTCTTGTAGAAGCTGACGGCCAGGTGCAGCAATACAGCGAGCAAGGCTGCGGCCAGGCTGGAGAGGATAGCGGGTTGGCCGCCAATTTCCGGCATGGGTGCCAGCAGGGTCAGGGTTTGCAAGGCAACAGCCAGCACGAGCAAGGCGCTGACAAGGTTTTGCAGTTGATGACGTGGACCTTTGTTCCAGTAAGGGATAACGGGTGCCAGGGTCAGGTTGAGCAGGCCGAAAAACGCCAGGTACAGCGCATCGGGATGTTGCAGGTAAGGTGTGGCTTCGGAACCCAGGCTAGGGATGAAGGACAGCAGCAGGGCAGCTGCGCCCATTAGCAAGTGGACGATTTTCAACATTTTGATTGGCTCACGGTTAAGACAGATCACAAGGAAGAGCTGGTCGGGGGCGGTTCGCTCCAGAAATGAGAGGCGTAGGAACACGTACCCGAATCAGCCTATGCGCGACGCACCGGAAAATAGGCGTAGCGACACACTGCCTATTTAACAGCAAAGCCCGGGCCTTCTCAAACTCGTTACAGGCGCGCAGCACGCTGTTCGTCGGCCCGAAGCATAGGTAGGGTGCTTGCCGGACGGGGGGCGATGGATGTTGAGTTTCATTGTCTGGCCGGAACCGTCCAACGTTCCGGCTTGTCGGTTCAGGATGGCTGGCGATTTGTCGCAGGCCCTCGAGGGCGACACCCGCTAGAGTGAATTCACCACCGTCAGGAGATCAACCCATGGCAATTGATATCGGTATCAGCGAAGAAGATCGCAAATCCATCGTCGACGGGCTTTCGCGGCTACTGTCGGATACCTACGTGTTGTACCTCAAGACCCACAACTTCCATTGGAACGTTACCGGGCCGATGTTCCGAACCCTGCACCTGATGTTCGAGGAGCAGTACAACGAGCTGGCGCTCGCCGTGGATTCGATCGCCGAACGTATCCGCGCGCTCGGCTTCCCGGCGCCGGGGGCTTATTCGGTGTATGCACGCCTGTCCTCTATAAAGGAAGAAGAGGGGGTGCCTGCCGCCGAGGACATGATCCGGCAATTGGTCGAGGGCCAGGAGGCGGTGACGCGTACCGCCCGCGGTATCTTTCCTTTGTTGGACAAAGTCAGTGACGAGCCCACCGCCGACCTCCTGACCCAGCGCATGCAGGTTCACGAAAAAACCGCCTGGATGTTGCGTTCATTGCTGGAAGATCGCTAAGCCCTGGACAGGCGATGGTGCTGCCGTTGGCATCATCGCCTGTCGTTGCGTGTAGGAACGCATGATTCGTCGCCAGCTCCCTGTTGGCTTGTCCTACGTTGATGGTCAAAAAGTCATCTGGAACTGGCGATCCAGTTGAGCTTCCATAGAGCCACAGATCGGTTGTTCCGACTGAGGTTCGTATGGCAAAGGAGTGTCAACGGTATGATTCAAGGAAAAGACCCCAGGGAAAATATGCGCGGATGTCCGCAGTCCGTGAAGATCGACCCGTTCGTCAGTGGTTTCGACATGCAACTGGCCCGCCCGCTGGCGCGCTCCATCCGACTCAATGGGTTCGCCACCTGCCTGCGGCTGGAGCAGGTCTATTGGGATATCCTCGGTGACATGGCCCAGCTCAACTGTTGTTCCGTCAGCGCCTTGCTGTCCCATGTGGATCGGGAGGTGCACTTGCGTCATGGCGGCGTGCGCAATTTCAGTGGCCTGGTGCGCGTTGTCTGCGTGGTCCACAGCCTGAAGGAAATGAACACGGGTCATGCAAGTCTCGATTGACCTGTTATCGGCAATGACTGTGCGGTCTTACGGCTGCACAGGCCGCATTTAATGGATATAATCCCGCTCTTTGCCGCAAAGCCGGGCTTTGCGTGAATAACCTGATTGCCGAGACAACCCCATGCCGATGTACGACTATCAATGTGCTTCCTGTGGTCATCAGATGGAAGCCATTCAAAAAATCAGCGCGGCACCGCTGGTCGATTGCCCCGCCTGCCAGGCGCCAGAGCTGAAAAAGATGCTGTCCATGCCAGGATTCCGCCTCGGCGGCACCGGCTGGTATGAAACCGACTTCAAGACCGGCGCCAAGAAGAACCTGGCCGGTGGCGACAAAGCTGACTAAGTTGAACACGCGCGAGTTCTTGCACGGGCAGGGCCTCCAACCGAATGTCGAATTACGAGAAGTGAAACCACTACCATGATGCGCAGCCATTATTGCGGCCAACTGAACGAAAGCCTGGAAGGCCAGGAAGTTACTCTTTGCGGATGGGTTCATCGTCGCCGTGACCATGGCGGGGTGATTTTCCTCGATATCCGTGATCGTGAAGGCCTGGCCCAGGTAGTGTTCGATCCTGACCGCGCTGAAACCTTCGCCACCGCCGACCGCGTGCGCAGCGAATACGTCGTCAAGATCACCGGCAAGGTGCGCCTGCGTCCGGCCGGCGCCGGCAACGCCAACATGGCGTCCGGCATGATCGAAGTGCTGGGCTACGAGCTGGAAGTGCTCAACGAAGCGGAAACCCCGCCGTTCCCACTCAATGAATACTCCGACGTCGGTGAAGAAACCCGCCTGCGCTACCGCTTCATCGACCTGCGTCGTCCGGAAATGGCCGAGAAGCTGCGCCTGCGTTCGCGCATGACCACCAGCATCCGTCGCTACCTGGATGAAAACGGCTTCCTTGACGTCGAGACACCGATCCTGACCCGCGCCACGCCGGAAGGCGCCCGCGATTACCTGGTGCCGAGCCGTACCCATCCCGGCAGCTTCTTTGCCTTGCCGCAATCGCCACAGCTGTTCAAGCAACTGCTGATGGTGGCCGGGTTCGATCGCTACTACCAGATCGCCAAGTGCTTCCGCGACGAAGACCTGCGTGCCGACCGTCAGCCTGAGTTCACTCAGATCGACATCGAGACCAGCTTCCTCGACGAAAAAGACATCATGGGCCTGACCGAAGGCATGATCCGCAACCTGTTCAAGGAAGTGCTGGACCTGGAATTCGGCGAGTTCCCGCACATGACCTTCGAAGAGGCCATGCGCCGCTACGGTTCCGACAAGCCGGACCTGCGTAACCCGCTGGAGCTGGTGGACGTGGCCGACCAGCTCAAGGAAGTCGAGTTCAAGGTGTTCAGCGGGCCGGCCAACGACCCGAAATGCCGTATCGCTGCCCTGCGCGTACCAGGCGGCGCGAGCATGCCGCGCAAGCAGATCGACGATTACACCAAGTTCGTCGGCATCTACGGCGCCAAGGGCCTGGCCTACATCAAGGTCAACGAGCGTGCCGCAGGCGTTGATGGCCTGCAATCGCCGATCGTGAAGAACATCCCGGAAGCCAACCTCAACGTGATCCTCGATCGCGTCGGCGCAGTCGATGGCGACATCGTGTTCTTCGGCGCCGACAAGGCCAAGATCGTCAGCGAAGCCCTGGGTGCGCTGCGCATCAAGCTGGGCCACGACCTGAAGCTGCTGACCTGCGAGTGGGCCCCGATGTGGGTCGTCGACTTCCCGATGTTCGAAGAAAACGACGACGGCAGCTTCTCCGCGCTGCACCACCCGTTCACCGCGCCCAAGTGCTCGCCTGAAGAGTTGGAGGCCAACCCGGCCGGCGCGCTTTCCCGTGCCTACGACATGGTCCTGAACGGCACCGAGCTGGGTGGCGGCTCGATCCGTATCCACCGCAAGGAAATGCAGCAGGCGGTGTTCCGCCTGTTGGGTATCGATGAGGCTGAACAGGAAGAGAAGTTCGGCTTCCTGCTGGACGCCCTGAAGTTCGGTGCGCCGCCCCACGGTGGCCTGGCCTTCGGCCTGGATCGCCTGGTGATGCTGATGACCGGCGCCCAGTCGATCCGTGAAGTGATCGCGTTCCCGAAAACCCAGAGCGCGGCCGATGTCATGACCCAGGCCCCGGGCGTGGTGGACGCCAAGGCGTTGCGCGAGTTGCACATTCGTCTGCGTGAACAGCCAAAGGCTGAGTAAGGCTGGCACCTGAGAGGGCGCATCTTCGGATGCGCCTTTTCATTGGGGTCGATATTTCTGATTGCCGGCCGCTGCTCAAGAGCAGGGCGGGCAATGTTCCAAAGCGAAACGGAGCGAGTTATGGCAGGTCATTCCAAGTGGGCGAACATCAAGCACCGCAAAGAACGTCAGGATGCCAAGAGAGGCAAGATATTCACCAAGTGGATCCGTGAGCTGACAGTCGCGGCCCGCCAGGGTGGCGGTGACCCGGGCTCCAACCCGCGCCTGCGCCTGGCCCTGGACAAGGCCTTGGGCGCGAACATGAGCCGCGACATCATTGACCGGGCAATCGCCCGTGGCGCTGGTGCCACCGAGGCCGACAACGTCGAAGAGCTGACCTATGAAGGTTACGGCCCGGGCGGCGTGGCGGTGATGGTCGAGTGCATGACCGACAACCGCAACCGGACCGCCGCGGCCGTGCGCCATGCGTTCAGCAAGTGCGGCGGCAACCTGGGCACCGACGGTTCGGTGGCTTACCTGTTCGAGCGCAAGGGCCAGATCAGCTTCGCGCCGGGCCTCGACGAAGATGCCCTGACAGAGGCGGCGCTGGAAGCCGACGCCGATGATGTGGTCGGTCACGAGGACGGTTCATTTGACGTGTTCACGTCGTTCGCCAGCTTCTACGCCGTGCGCAACGCCCTGGAGGCCGCGGGATTCAAGCCGGCCGACGCGGAAATCGTCATGCAGCCGACCACCAGTGCCGAACTCGACCTTGAAGGGGCCGAGAAGGTGCTCAAGCTGATCGACATGCTGGAAGACCTGGACGACGTGCAGAACGTCTATTCCAACGCTGATATTCCGGAGTCGGTGGCTGAACAGCTCGGCTGACAGGCCTAATGCTGCTCACCCAAGGTTTGGTTTGTAATCATTGTGGCGAGGAGCTTGCTCCCTCGCCACGGATTCACTGCAAGCCTTTGATGAGCTGTATCCTCTTGTAACCCGCATTACCTTTCGCAGGCGTTATGACTTTAATCCTTGGTATCGACCCCGGTTCGCGCATCACCGGCTACGGCGTGGTTCGCGATACCGGGCGCGGCTGCGTGTACGTCGCGTCTGGCTGCATCCGCACCGGCGGGGGTGAGCTGCATGAGCGCTTGCAGATCGTTTATCGCGGCGTGCGCGAAGTCATCCAGACCTACGGCCCGGTGACTATGGGCATTGAAAAGGTTTTCATGGCCCGTAATGCCGATTCGGCCCTGAAGCTGGGGCAGGCCCGGGGCGCGGCGATCGTGGCGGGCGCCGAGGAGAACCTGGAGATCGCCGAGTACACCGCGACCCAGGTCAAGCAGGCGGTCGTCGGCACCGGCGCGGCGAACAAGGAGCAGGTGCAGATGATGGTGATGCACTTGTTGAAATTGGTCAGCAAGCCGCAGATCGACGCGTCCGACGCCCTGGCCATCGCCATTTGCCATGCCCATACCCGCTCCAGCCTGTTGCCCCATGGCCTGGGAACGGCACGCAGTCGTGGCGGGCGCCTGCGTCTCTGATAGCATCAGCGCTTCATTCATGAGCCCGAGTCAATTGCGCCTGTGTCGTCGGCCTTGAAGCTCGTGTTGTAATTCGCCAGCCAGCGGCTGGCCAACGCCCAAGGATCTGAAACGTGATTGGACGCTTGCGCGGCACCCTGGCTGAAAAACAGCCGCCGCACCTGATTCTGGATGTAAACGGCCTGGGCTATGAGCTCGAAGTGCCGATGACCACGCTGTATCGCCTGCCGTCGGTCGGTGAGCCGCTGACCCTGCACACTCATTTGGTCGTGCGCGAGGATGCGCAGTTACTCTATGGCTTCGTCGGCAAGCGGGAGCGGGATTTCTTCCGCGAGTTGATCCGCCTCAACGGTGTCGGCCCGAAACTGGCCCTGGCCTTGATGTCCAGCCTGGAAGTCGACGAGTTGATCCGTTGCGTGCAGTCCCAGGACACCTCGGCCCTGACCAAGGTGCCGGGGGTAGGCAAGAAAACCGCCGAGCGCCTGCTGGTGGAACTCAAGGACCGCTTCAAGGCCTGGGAAGCGGTGCCGGCGATGTTCGCGCTCGTTCCGAACCAGCCGGATGCTCCAGCGCCTGCGGCCAGCGCTGAAAACGATGCGGTCACCGCGCTGATTTCCCTGGGTTATAAACCGCAGGAAGCCAGTAAGGCGATCTCTGCCATCAAGGAAAAAGGCTTGAGTACCGAAGACATGATTCGCCGTGCCCTGAAGGGAATGATTTAAGTGATTGAAGCTGACCGTCTGATCGCCGCCACGGGCGCGCCCCGTGACCGCGAGGAAATCCAGGATCGCGCGATTCGTCCTGTCAGCCTGGCCGACTACATCGGCCAGCCGACCGTGCGCGAACAGATGGAGCTGTTCATCCAGGCCGCCCGTGGGCGCAGCGAGTCGCTGGACCATACCTTGATCTTCGGCCCGCCAGGCCTGGGCAAGACCACCCTGGCCAACATCATTGCCCAGGAAATGGGCGTGTCGATCAAAAGCACATCCGGGCCGGTGCTTGAACGGCCGGGCGACCTGGCGGCACTGCTGACCAACCTTGAGCCCCACGACGTGCTGTTCATCGACGAAATCCACCGGCTGTCGCCGATTGTCGAGGAAGTGCTGTACCCGGCCATGGAGGATTTCCAGCTCGATATCATGATCGGCGAAGGGCCGGCGGCGCGCTCCATCAAGCTCGACCTGCCGCCCTTTACCCTGGTTGGGGCGACCACCCGCGCCGGCATGCTGACCAACCCGCTGCGCGACCGTTTCGGCATCGTCCAGCGCCTTGAGTTCTACAACAATGCCGACCTGGCGACGATCGTCAGCCGCTCGGCCGGCATCCTCGGTTTGCCGCTGGACCCGGACGGCGCCTATGAAGTCGCCCGCCGGGCCCGCGGTACACCGAGGATCGCCAACCGCCTGCTGCGCCGGGTCCGGGATTTTGCCGAAGTCCGGGCCAAGGGTCACATCACCAAGCCGATTGCCGACCTGGCCCTGAACCTGCTGGACATCGACGAGCGCGGCTTCGACCACCAGGACCGGCGGCTGCTGTTGACCATGATCGAGAAATTCGACGGTGGCCCGGTGGGCGTGGACAGCCTGGCTGCCGCTATCAGCGAAGAACGCCACACCATCGAGGATGTGCTGGAGCCCTACCTGATCCAGCAGGGCTATATCATGCGTACCCCGCGCGGACGGGTGGTGACGCGGCATGCTTATCTGCACTTCGGCTTAAACATCCCGACACGAATGGGGGAGATGCCGGTGGTAGACGAGTTCCTCGATGCGGTAGACGATTGAACGCGCTCTGTACAACGACTTTTTTTCGGTTCGTGCTGTCCCAGACCACGCCTGGAGCGTCAATGCGTTCAAGAATGAAAAAACAGTTGCCTGGCCGGATTGGCAACCTGAGGAGTAAGCACTAGAGTATGCGCGCGCAAAACGGGCTGGAGTCGTTCGCACATCGCTGTCGCGTTTATTACGAGGACACCGATGCCGGCGGCATCGTTTACTACGTCAATTACCTCAAGTTTATGGAACGGGCTCGAACCGAACGGCTGCGGGAACTGGGTTTTGCCCAATCCGCGCTGGCTGGGGAGGACCTGTTATTCGTCGTGCATTCCAGCGAAGCGCGCTACCACGCGCCGGCGCGACTGGACGACGAGCTTGTGGTGACTGCCGATGTCATCGAGTTGAACCGCGTCAGCCTGCGCTTCAAGCAGCAGGTCAGGCGCGCTGCGGATAATGTGCTGCTCTGCGAAGGGCAGTTTTTGGTGGCCTGTGTGCGCACCCATAGTTTGAAACCCCGGGCCATTCCCGAAGCTCTACGCGCGGCCTTTGCCGGCGTGAGCGGCGCGGGTACACACTCAGAGCAGGAGATAAAGCGTGGAAGCTAACGTCGTCGACCATTCCTCCATGTGGAGCCTGGTCAGCAATGCCAGCGTCGTGGTGCAACTGGTAATGCTGATCCTGGTAGCCGCATCGGTGACCTCATGGATCATGATTTTTCAGCGCAGCAACATGCTGCGCGCCGGTCGCCGTGCCCTGGAGAGCTTCGAAGAGCGCTTCTGGTCCGGCATCGACCTGTCCAAGCTGTACCGCCAGGCCGGCAGCAACCCGGACCCGGATTCGGGCGTCGAGCAAATCTTTCGCGCTGGTTTCAAGGAATTTTCCCGTCTGCGCCAGCAACCGGGTGTCGACCCTGAAGCGGTAATGGAGGGCGTGGCCCGTGCCATGCGCGTTGCCATCTCGCGGGAAGAGGAAAAGCTCGAACAAGGCTTGCCGTTCCTCGCTACCGTCGGTTCGGTCAGCCCGTACATCGGCCTGTTCGGTACCGTCTGGGGGATCATGAACTCCTTCCGAGGCCTGGCATCCGCCCAGCAAGCGACCCTGGCCACAGTGGCCCCGGGCATCGCCGAGGCACTGATCGCCACCGCCATCGGCCTGTTCGCGGCAATCCCGGCCGTTATCGCCTACAACCGTTTCGCTGCCCGCAGCGAAACGCTGACCAGCCGCTACTACACCTTCGCCGATGAATTCCAGGCGATCCTGCACCGCAAAGTGCACACCAGCGAAGAATAAGCAGGTATTTCCCGATGGCTTTAATCGCTCGAGCCCGAAACAAGCGCAAGCCGGTCGCCGAGATGAACGTGGTGCCCTACATCGACGTGATGCTGGTGCTGCTGGTCATCTTCATGGTGACCGCGCCGATGCTCAATCAGGGCGTGAAGGTCGATCTGCCCAAGGTTTCCAGCGAAGCCTTGCCGCAGGACAACAACACCCAGGTACTGACCATTTCCATCAAGGCCGACAAGACTTACTACTGGAACCTTGGCAGCGAAGTCGATACCGAGAAACAGCAGGACCGGGCCATGACCTTGCCGCAGATGACCGACGCGGTGACCAAGATCATCAACGCCGGCAACGGTAACGGCAAGCGCACCCAGGTCTTCATTCGTGGCGACAAGACCGTCGACTATGGTGCCGTGATGGGCGCCATGGGCGGCCTGCAGAAAGCCGGGGTCGGTAACGTTGGCTTGATCACTGAGGCGCCCTGATGCAGCAACAGCGAGAGCCGTCCGCCTCGGAAAGCTACTTCTGGCCCAGTGTTCTGGCCATCGGCCTGCATGTGCTGGTGTTCGGCATGCTGTTCGTCAGCTTTGCCATGACCCCTGAGTTGCCGCCAGCCAAGCCGATCGTCCAGGCGACCCTTTACCAGCTCAAGTCGAAAAGCCAGGCCACGACGCAGACCAACCAGAAGCTTGCCGGCGAGGCGAAGAAATCCGCTGCGCGCCAGACCGAAGTCGAGCAGATGGAGCAGAAGAAGGTCGAGCAGGAAGCCGTGAGGGCAGCGGAACAAAAGAAAGAGGAAGCTGCTCAAAAGGCCGAAGAAGCGAAGAAGGCCGACGAGGCGAAAAAAGCGGACGAGGCTAAAAAGGCAGACGAAGCCAAGAAGGCCGACGATGCGAAGAAAGCCGCCGAGGCCAAGAAGGCAGAAGAGAAACAATTGGCTGATATAGCCAAGAAGAAAGCCGAGGAAGAAGCCAAGAAAGCCGCTGAAGAAGAGGCCAAGAAAGCGGCCGCTGAAGAAGCGAAGAAAAAGATTGTCGAGGACGCGAAGAAAAAAGCGGCCGAGGACGCCAAGAAGAAAGCTGAAGCTGAAGAGGCGAAGAAAAAAGTCGCCGAAGACGCGAAGAAGAAAGCCGCCGCCGACGCCGCCAAGAAGAAGGCCCAGGACGCAGCGCGTAAATCCGCCGAAGAGAAAAAGGCCCAGGCCTTGGCAGATTTGCTTTCCGACACGCCGGAGCGTCAGCAGGCATTGGCCGACGAGCAGGGCGATGAAGTCGCCGGCAGCTTCGACGATCTGATTCGCGCCCGGGCGGCGGAAGGCTGGGCTCGTCCACCTTCGGCGCGCAAAGGCATGACAGTTGTATTGCAAATCGGCATGTTGCCCGACGGTACGGTTACCTCGGTCAGCGTGGCCAAGTCCAGTGGCGATGGTCCGTTCGACGCTTCGGCGGTCGCGGCGGTCAAGAACATTGGGCGGTTGACGGAAATGCAAGGAATGAAGCCGAGCGATTTTGCTCCCTATCGTTCGTTCAAGATGACATTCACACCTGAGGATCTAGCCTTGTGAGAAACCTTCTTCGATCAATGCTTGTCGTTATCTGCTGCTTGGCAGGGATAGCGGTAGCAGAGGAAAAGAACATCCTGGTCACCAGCGGCAGCGACCGGGCGACGCCAATCGCCGTCGTTCCGTTCGGTTGGCAGGGCGGCAGCGTCCTGCCGGACGACATGGCTGAAATCATCGGCAACGACCTGCGTAACTCCGGTTACTACGCGCCGATTCCGAAGCAGAACATGATCAGCCTGCCGACCCAGGCCAGCGAAGTCATCTACCGTGACTGGAAGGCCCTGGGTGCCCAGTACATCATGGTCGGCAGCATCGTTCCGGCCGGCGGTCGCCTGCAGGTGCAATATGCCCTGTTCAACGTCGCTACCGAACAGCAAGTGCTGACCGGCAGCGTATCGGGCAGTGTCGACCAACTGCGCGACATGGCCCACTACATCTCCGACCAGTCGTTCGAGAAGCTCACCGGCATCAAGGGCGCGTTCTCTACCCGCATGCTTTACGTGACCGCCGAACGCTTTTCCGAGAACAACACCCGCTACACCCTGCAGCGCTCCGACTACGACGGCGCGCGTGCGGTGACCTTGCTGCAATCGCGTGAACCGATCCTGTCGCCGCGCTTTGCACCGGATGGCAAGCGCATCGCTTACGTCTCGTTCGAGCAGAAGCGTCCACGTATCTTCGTGCAGCACATCGACACCGGTCGCCGTGAGCAGATCACCAACTTCGAAGGGCTGAACGGCGCGCCAGCCTGGTCGCCGGACGGTTCGCGCCTGGCGTTCGTACTGTCCAAGGACGGTAACCCGGATGTCTACGTGATGAACCTGGCCTCGCGCTCGATCTCGCGCGTGACCAACGGCCCGGGCATCAATACCGAACCGTTCTGGGGCAAGGATGGCTCGACCATCTACTTCACCTCCGATCGCGGTGGCAAGCCACAGATCTACAAGACCAGCGCTGGCGGCGGCGGTGCCGAGCGCGTGACTTTCGTCGGTAACTACAACGCCAACCCCAAGCTGTCGGCGGACGAAAAGACCTTGGTGATGATCCATCGCCAGGACGGTTTCACCAATTTCAAGGTGGCGGCCCAGGATTTGCAGCGCGGTAGCGTAAAAATCCTCACTGATAGCACTCTGGACGAGTCACCTACTGTTGCGCCCAACGGCACCATGGTAATCTACGCCACCCGCCAGCAGGGCCGGGGAGTCTTGATGCTCGTGTCCATTAATGGACGCGTGAGGCTCCCGCTTCCTACCGCTCAAGGCGAAGTCAGAGAACCGTCCTGGTCCCCTTACCTGAACTGACGCGGCGCAATACGTTTTACTTAACACACTGGGGTTCATTAGGAGTTTCACGATGGAAATGCTGAAGTTTGGTAAATTTGCTGCGCTGGCTCTGGCCATGGCTGTAGCTGTAGGTTGCTCGTCCAAAGGCGGCGACAACGCCGGTGAAGGCGCTGTTGATCCAAACGCTGGTTACGGCGCTAACACTGGTGCAGTTGACGGCTCCCTGAGCGAAGAAGCTGCTCTGCGCGCAATCACCACCTTCTACTTCGAATACGACAGCTCGGACCTGAAGCCAGAAGCCATGCGCGCTCTGGACGTTCACGCCAAAGACCTGAAAGCAAACGGCGCTCGCGTTGTTCTGGAAGGCAACACCGACGAACGTGGTACTCGTGAGTACAACATGGCACTGGGCGAGCGTCGTGCGAAAGCCGTTCAACGCTACCTGGTACTGCAAGGTGTTTCCCCAGCTCAGCTGGAACTGGTTTCCTACGGCGAAGAGCGTCCAGTTGCTACCGGCAACGACGAGCAGTCCTGGGCTCAGAACCGTCGCGTCGAACTGCGTAAGTAATTCGTCATGCGAACGTGCCGTCGTGCTGTAACTGTCCTGGCTCTCAGCCTCGCGCCGCTTGCGGCGTGGGCTGCGGTTCCTGTGGTCGATAACGACTCCGGCTATAACAATAGCGGGACCAGCTATCCGCCTGCAGGTTACGGTACGAACGGCGCCTATGCCGGGGGAGGGGTTTCGACCCCTGTCTCGGCACAGGGCCAGCTGTTCAACCAACTGCAGCAAATGCAGGATCAGATCTCGCGCCAACAGGGTGTGATCGAAGAACTGCAAAATGATATTTCGCGCATGAAGCAGGAAAGCCTGGAGCGATACCAGGATCTTGATCGGCGCATAGGAACCGGCGTTGCACCTGCCGCGACTCCTGAGAATTCCCCAGCCGGTGGCGACTTGAACGCCCCCGGTGCAGCCGCAGGCGCCGGGGCAAGCGCTCCAGCAGCGCCTGCCGCCGGTGGCGAGCCGGCAGATCCGGCGAAGGAGAAGCTCTATTACGATGCTGCCTTCGACCTGATCAAAGCCAAGGATTTCGACAAGGCCAGCCAGGCCTTTACCGCTTTCCTGCGCAAATACCCTAACAGCCAATACTCGGGTAACGCCCAGTACTGGCTGGGTGAGGTGAACCTGGCCAAGGGTGACCTGCAAGGCGCCGGCCAGGCATTCGCCAAGGTCTCGCAGCTGTACCCCAAGCATGCCAAGGTGCCGGATTCGCTGTACAAGCTTGCTGACGTAGAGCGCCGCCTCGGTCACACCGACAAGGTCAAGGGCATTCTGCAACAGGTGGTGGCCCAGTATCCGGGTACCTCCGCCGCCCAATTGGCCCAGCGTGATCTGCAGCGCATGTAAGGCTGTTTGACCTGTTCTGAAGAAACCCGCGCCTGTCGCGGGTTTTTTCGTTAGAATTCACGCCCTTTTTATGAAACACGCTTTTTGGGATCTACGCGTTGGCGGGGTTCCTTGAAGTGCCTGACGGAGGCGGACAGCCTGTTTAGCTGTTACGCCCGTGGCGACTATGCAAGACACATTGAGAATTACCGAAGTTTTTTACTCGTTGCAGGGTGAAACGCGAACGGCCGGGCTGCCCACTGTTTTTGTGCGCCTCACAGGTTGTCCGTTGCGTTGCCAATACTGCGACAGCGCCTATGCCTTCAACGGCGGCACCTTGCGAACCCTCGACGATCTTCTCGAACAGGTGGCTGGCTTCCGTCCGCGCTATGTTTGCGTCACGGGGGGCGAGCCATTGGCGCAGCCCAATGCCATCCCGTTGCTCAAGCAATTGTGCGACGCCGGCTATGAGGTCTCTATCGAAACGAGTGGTGCGCTGGATATTTCCGCGGTCGATCCGCGTGTCAGTCGCGTCGTGGACCTGAAGACCCCAGGTTCGAAGGAGGCCCATCGCAACCGCTACGAAAATATCGAGCTGCTGACCCCCAACGACCAGGTCAAGTTTGTCATCTGCTCGCGGGAAGACTATGACTGGGCGGTGTCCAAGCTGATCCAGTATGGACTCGACCAGCGGGCCGGCGAGGTGTTGTTTTCACCAAGTCATCACGACTTGAATGCTCGGGATCTGGCGGATTGGGTGGTGGCGGACAATTTGCCGGTGCGCTTGCAACTGCAACTGCATAAGTATCTTTGGAACGACGAGCCGGGGCGCTGACATGACTGAACTATCAACTACTGCTGAAAAACGCGCGGTTATCCTGCTGTCGGGCGGCCTGGACTCGGCGACCGTCGTGGCCATGGCGCGGGCCGAGGGTTATCGCTGCTACACCATGAGCTTCGATTACGGCCAGCGCCACCGTGCCGAATTGCACGCCGCTGAACGGGTCGCCCGGGACTTGGGCGTGGTCGAGCACAAGGTCATTGGCCTGAACCTCAACGGCATCGGCGGTTCGGCCCTGACCGACAGTTCCATCGACGTCCCCGAAGTGCCGAGCGAAGGCATTCCGGTGACGTACGTGCCGGCGCGCAACACCGTGTTCTTGTCCCTCGCGCTGGGCTGGGCCGAGGTGCTGGAGGCGCGGGACATTTTCATTGGCGTCAACGCGGTGGATTATTCAGGTTATCCGGATTGCCGTCCGGAGTTCGTCGAGGCGTTCGAGCGCATGGCCAACCTGGCGACCAAGGCCGGTGTAGAGGGGCAGGGCTTCCGCATCCTGGCGCCGCTGCAAAACCTCAGCAAGGCCGAAATCGTCAAGGCGGGCGTGAAGCTTGGCGTCAATTACGGCCTGACCGTTTCGTGCTACCAAGCCGACGATCAGGGGCGCGCTTGCGGCAAGTGTGACAGCTGCCGCCTGCGAGCCGAAGGCTTCGCTGCGGCGGGTGTGAGCGATCCAACACCTTATTTTTGATTTATTTCAAATTAGGTGTTGAATAGTCCTTAAAAATCAGTATTATACGCGCCACCACACAGAGGGTCGTTAGCTCAGTTGGTAGAGCAGTTGGCTTTTAACCAATTGGTCGTAGGTTCGAATCCCACACGACCCACCATTTTCTGTAGTTTTAAAAGTCTGGAAGGCCCACGCAAGTGAGGATTTCCAGATTTTTTTTGCCCGCGAAAAAGTTGTTGTTCGATGCCGGGATCAGGACAGGCGGATCTCGTCGCAAACGTCCATGATCTGCTGGCGTAGCCAGGTATTGCTGCTGTCCTGGCTCGCTTTTTCGCTCCACATCATTTCCAGCGTAAAGTCCGGTAACGCCGGGGGCGGTTGGCGTTCGCCGAATCGCTCGTCGCAAATCAACGCCTGGATGCGCTTGGGCAGGGTCAGGATGTAGTCGGTTCCAGTGACCAGGGCCAACGCGGCCACGTAACTGTTGGCTCGCGCGACGATCTGCCGCTTATAGCCCTGTCGAGCGAGCCAGCCATCGATCATGTTGGTATCGGACGTCCAGGGAGTCGGAAAGACATGCTGGCCCGCAGCGAACGCTTCGAGGCTGAAGTCCTGCCCGGCACCCGGAAATTTCCTGTCGACTACGCACACCAGCTCATCCGCCAGCAGTACCTGTGATTGCAATCCGTTGGCATCGCCATGGAAATGCGGGCCGAAACCCACGACAAGATCGAAGCGCTCATCCCTCAGCGCATCAAACGGGATATCTCGGTGGAACTTCGTGGTGTTGATGACCACGGGAAAACGGTTGCCGATGAAGCGCTTGACCAGTTTCGGAAGGATCAGGAGTTCGAAGTACTCCGGCGCGCAAAGATTGAACGTAATCTCTTCCTGATTCGGATCGAATCTCAGGGTGCCGGAATGGCAATGGTTGATGGTCTTGATTATCCCGAGTATCTGGCCGTACATGACAATGGCTTTGTGAGTCGGACTCATGCCGCTGCGGGTGTTGATGAACAGTTCGTCTTCGAAGCTCGTGCGCAGTTTTTTCAGGCAGTAGCTAACGGTCGACTGGCTGACACACAACGCTTCGGAAACCTGGGTGACGCTGCGCTGTTCATACACCGCGACGAATACCGTCAGGTCTTGCATATCCAGCTTTCGGAGCAGGTTACTAATGAGCATCAGCCAGTCTCGTCGCCATCCTTGCGTAAGATCCCGTTCCCACGAAGGCCTCCTTTATACAGGAGCATTGGCGTTTTAGCCTACGACAGTGGTGCCTGGCCAAGATGCCGAGCGTATTGCCTGGGGTTAAAGCGCAACGCCATCAGCATCATCAGTCCCATCGCCGCAGTCAGCGACCACCAGGCCCATTCGAAACTGCCCAATTGGTCACGTATCACTCCGGCGATCAGCGGCGAAAGGCCGGCGATCAGGTAGCCGATACCTTGCACGAAGGCGGTCAACGCACCGGCCCTGCGCGGGTTGTCCAAGTGATCGAGGGATACGATCAGGCTCATCGGGAACAGGCCACCGATGCCCAATCCCAGCAGGCAGGGCCACAGCAGACCGAAGCGACCTGGGCTGAGGATCAAGCCACAGAAGCCAGCCATGATCAGCGCCAGCAGCGCGATCAGTACCCAGCGTTTGTCCCGGCTGCGGTTGGCGAGCGCGGGGGTGACCAGGCCGGAAATCACTTCCATCGCCGTGAGGAATCCCAGCACCAGGCCAGCCTGCTGTTCGCTCCAGCCTTTTTCCAGGTAATACGGCGCCAACCAGGCCAGCACACACGTGTAGGACGCGGTGCCCAGGCCAAAAAAGAGTGCCAGCAACCAGGCCCGGCGGTTGTTGAAAAATGAGGCTTGCTGCTGTCCCGGTGCTTCGGGCAACGGGCCGACGGCCGAGCGCTGGGCCTGCCAGCAACCTAGCGCGACCAGCGCCAGCAGCGCCCAGATTGCCAGGCCTATGCGCCAACTGCCAGTCTCAGCCAGGACGAAGGGCGAGAGCGACGCGGCAATGGCCGCCCCACCCATGATCGAAGTGACGTACAGCCCCATGAACAACGAGACGTTGTCGCTGAAGCGCGATTTGATCAGCGCCGGCAGCACGGCCTGGATCAGGGCGATGCCGATTCCGGCCAAAATGGCGCTGATGATCAGCGCTGCGGCACTGTCCAGATAAAGGCGCGAGGCCGTGGCGAGGCCGATGATCACCAGCGACAGGAGAATGGTGCGGTGCTCGCCGATGCGCAGCGCCACGCGGATGCCCAGGAACATCGCCAGGCCCATCGCCATGACCGGTAACATGGTCAGCAGCGATGCCGTGGTGAAATTCAGGGGCACTTCGCCGCGAATCGCTGACAACAACGGGCCTACCGCCGCCATCGATGGTCGCAGGTTCAGCGCTATCAACACGATGCTGACCATTAGCCAGACGGCATGGGTACTTGAGGTTCGAACGTTTTCCATAACAGAGCCTTGGCTAAAGCAAAGCACCATTTAGGCGGGAGCAGCCCGATTTCGGCAAACTGAAAACTGGCGGGGCTTATTGAATAATTCGATACCGCCCACCCGGCATTTGTGGCGAGGGAGCTTGCTCCCTCGCCACGGGCCCAGTGGGACGCCAGCCGGTCAGTCCATCCCTGGGCTCAACGTCCCCAGCCAAGCCACCAACCCCAGGATGATGACCACCACGCAAAACTCCAGGACCATGCTGCGCCTCAACGCATTCACCGCAACGTGATGCTCGCCGGTCCGCCGGGCCTGCTCCAGCAGGGGGCTCAGTTGAAAACGATTCAGCGCGGCGAACACCAGCATGGCCATGAACAGGATGAGCTTGAGCGCCAGCAATTGGCCGTAGGTACTCTGGAGCATTCCGTCGACGCTTGGTCCGACAATGAACAGATAGTTGATCACCCCCGTCACGCTGATGACCACCACGAATACCGTCCCGGCGCTCTCGAAACCGGTCAACGTCCGGGCCAGTACCACCAGCCGATGTTCGGCCTGGCGCAGCAGCAGGGCAAACGCCGCCAAGGCACCGACCCAGCCACCCGCGGCCCACAGGTGCAGGAAGTCGGTGATGAAGTGCCAGTTACGACGGGCGCCTTCGTCCATGGCACCGTGGCCTGCCCAGGCCAGCGTCGCCAGGGCCACGGCCCCGCCCAGCGCGACCAGGCCCAGGCTGGCGGTCGGCCAGCGGTGGCTGAGTGTCGCGGCAACACCCGCCAGCAGCAACGCCGCCATGCGCACCGTCCAAGTCAGGCCGACATCGGTCTCCGCCACCATCATTTCAACGTGTGGCCGCAGTTCGGTCCACTCGGAAACACCACTCATCGCCCAGGCCATGCAGGCCATCGCCGCCAGGGAGAGCAACCCGCCCAGCACCGCCGTGCTCACCAACAGCGGTGCGAAAGGCAATACCGCGCCCGACATGCGTTCCTTGCCCCGCAGGCTGTAGAGACCGAAGGCAGCCAGGCCGAACAGCAGCATCAGATCCAGGTACAGGGCAAAGCGCAGCGCAACGTTGATCGAGTCGCTCATCAACTCACTTCACCTTGAACTTAACGCTGCCGGTGATCGGGTGAGTGTCGGACGACACCGCGCGCCATTGCACCTGGTAAGTGCCGGTGGCGAGTGGCGCTTTCGGGGTGATGACCATGGTTTTCGGATCATCGCTCCCGGACACCTTGGCCAACACCGGCATCGGCGCATGGTCCGCCATGCCGGGCATACCCGTCATCATCAGCTTGGCGCCGGAAAACTTGGTGATCAGGTTTTCTGAAAAGTGCAGCTCGATCTTCGCCGGTGCCGCGCCCTCGGCCCCTTCGGCCGGCGTGGACGACAGCAGTTTCGGGTGGGCCTGGGCCAAGCCACTGGCCAACAGGCCGGCGGACAAGGCGACGGTGATAACAGCGGTTTTGATGAATGACATGCAAGGACTCCTACAGCTCGGTTTTAGTTTTTAGTGAAGCAGATCAGCGGCTCAGAACCACATGCGCACGCCCAGCACCAGGCGCGCTTCGCTGCGGTCCTCGCCTTCTTCCCGGGCGTAGTCGGCGGTGTTGCCGTAGACCCGATTCCAGGTGACGCCAATATAGGGCGCGAATTCGCGGCGTACTTCGTAGCGCAGGCGCACGCCGAGTTCGGTGTCCGACAACCCCGAGCCGACGCCACGGGCCGGATCGTTCTTGCCATAGAAGTTGGCTTCGGCGGTGGGCTGCAGGATCAGGCGATTGGTCAGCAGGATGTCGTAGTCACCCTCAAGGCGCGCCGCGCTCTGGCCACCCTCGCCGATAAAAGCGGTGGCTTCGGCCTCGAAGTTATACAGCGCCATGCCTTGTACGCCGAAGGCCGCCCAAGTCTGTGAATCGCCAGGCTTGAAATCCTGGCGAACGCCGGCCACCACGTCCCACCAAGGGCTGACGGCATGACCCCACAGGGCCTGGACTTCGGCTTCTTCGGTCTTGCCGTTGGTGCGTTCGCCTTCGGAGCGCAGCCACAAGCGATCGATATCGCCGCCGACCCACCCGGAGGCATCCCAGCTCAGGGCGCTGCCGTCGTCGGCGTCTTGCCATTCCAGTTGGTCGATCAGGAAAAACGAGTTGATGGCGCTGTCATGCACCGCGTGTCCACCGTGATCCTCGTAGACGGCGGCGCGGTCGGCGGCGGTCAGTTCCGGGATGGGCGTGCGGCTGCGGGTGGGGGCCGTCTGCATGGGCTCCATGCCCTGCATCGAGTCCATGCCTTGCATCTGGCTGTGGTCCATTCCCTGCATCTGGCTCTGATCCATGCCAGGCATGCCATTGCTTGCGGCCCAGGCCGAGACGCTGGTGCCGAGGGCAAGAATGGCCACGGGCAGGGCGGGGTATTTGATGATAGTGGTCACGGTCGCTTCCTCATTCCTGCACCCGAACTTCACGGAACATGCCCATCTCCATGTGATACAGCAGATGGCAGTGATACGCCCAGCGCCCGAGGGCATCGGCGGTGACCCGGTAGCTGCGCCTGGAGCCCGGTGGCACGTCGATGGTGTGCTTGCGGACCATGAATTGGCCGTTCTCGTCCTCCAGGTCGCTCCACATGCCGTGCAGGTGGATGGGGTGGGTCATCATGGTGTCGTTGATCAACACGATGCGCAGTCGCTCGCCGTACTTGAGCAGCAGCGGCGCGGCGTCGGAGAATTTCACGCCGTCGAACGACCAGGCGAATTTCTCCATGTGCCCGGTCAGGTGCAGCTCGATGGTACGGCCCGGTTCGCGGCCGTCGGGGTCGGGGAAGGTGCTGCGCAGGTCCGCATAGGTCAGCACTTTGCGGCCGTTGTCACGCAGGCCCATGCCCGGGTCGTCGAGCTTGGGCTTGACGCTCATGGCCTGCATGTCCACCAACGGATTGTCTTTCTCCGAATCGGGGTGGGCCTGCATGCCGCCCATGCCTGGCATGGCACTGTGATCCATGCCGGACATGTCATCCATGCCCTGCATGCCTGCGTCCATGCCTTGTACCTGGCCGTGGTCCATGCTCTGCATCGAGCCGTGGTCCATGCCTTTCACTTCACCCATATTGCCGTGATCCATACCGCCCATGCCCATGTCATCCATGGTCACCAATGGCCTGGGGTCGAGGGGCGGAACCGGCGCCGACAGCCCGGCCTTGGTGGCGAGGGTGCCACAGGCATAGCCGGTGCGGTCCATCGATTGGGCGAACAGCGTATAGGCTTGCTGCGTGGGTTCGACGATGACGTCGTAGGTTTCCGCCACGGCGATTCGGAACTCATCGACGCTCACTGGCTTGACGTACTGGCCATCGGAGGCGACGACGGTCATTTTCAGGCCGGGAATACGCACGTCGAAATACGTCATGGACGAGCCGTTGATGAAGCGCAGGCGGATGCGCTCGCCAGGTTTGAACAGGCCGGTCCAGTTCATGTCTGGCGCCTGGCCATTCATGAGGTGGGTGTACGTGGCGCCACTGACGTCAGCAAGGTCCGTGGGATTCATTTTCATCTCAGCCCACATCTTGCGATCAGCCACGGTGGTGCCCCAGCCGTTCTTGCCCACATCGTCAATGAAATCGCCGACGGTGCGTTTGTTGTAGTTGTAGTAGTCCGACTGTTTCTTGAGCTTACGAAGCACGTCGGTGGGATCTTCGTCAGTCCAGTCGGTGAGCATCACCACGTAGTCCCGTTCGTACCGGAAGGGCTCGGGCTCCTTGGCGTCGATGACCAACGGCCCATAGACCCCGGCCTGCTCCTGGAAGCCGGAATGACTGTGGTACCAGTAGGTGCCGTTCTGCCGGACCTTGAATTGGTAGACGTACATGCCGTCGGGCTCGATGCCCTTGAAGCTCAGCCCCGGCACGCCATCCATGTTCGCCGGTAGCAGGATGCCGTGCCAATGGATCGAGGTGGTGTCCTTCAAGCGATTGCGCACCCGCAGGGTCACGGTGTCGCCTTCGCGCCAGCGCAGCAGCGGGCCGGGGATGCCACCGTTGATGGTCTGGGCGGTGCGTGGGCTGCCGGTGAAGTTGACCGGGCTTTCGCCGATGAACAGGTCGAACTCGGTGCCGCTCAGTACGTTGGGTTGGCCAGGGCCAGTGACGGCCCAGACAGGGGCGCGCCACAAGCCCAGGCCAGCGAGGATGCCGCCGGCAGACAGGCCCTTTACAAAGGTTCGCCGGGAAGTTTTTGTTTGCATGCGATGAAAGTCCGTCAGTCGATTCGCTGCGTGCAAGGGAAGTGGTCCCATGCAGGGTAGAGCGAACGATGACACAGCCGGGCGGGGCGAGTGATTACATTTCAGTCAGCTTGGCACAGGCGCAAGTCGCCTGCCCGGGCACAGGTCAGAATGATCTTTTGCAACGGCGGGATATTCTGTAGCCTTGCCGGCTTCACGCTGTCCCGTGCCTGATGACATTCACTTTCCCGGCGGTACCCGAGTGGTCCGGAGCCGGGTGTATACTCGACTTTCGCGCAAATGCGCCTATAGGTCTTGCGAACATGACGCAGATTTCCGAACGCCTTCTGGTCCAGGCTCACCTCGATGCCAAGCAGCCCAAGCCGCTGTCGGCCGAGCAAGAGGCCTGGTACCGCGCTGCCATCGCCGCCGAGCTCAAGGCTCAGGACGCGGTGCTGGTCGCGCATTTCTATTGTGACCCGATCATCCAGGCCCTGGCCGAAGAGACCGGGGGCTGTGTCTCCGATTCCCTGGAGATGGCCCGCTTCGGCAACGCCCATCCGGCCAAGACCGTGGTGGTGGCCGGGGTCAAGTTCATGGGTGAGACCGCCAAGATCCTCAACCCTGAAAAACGCGTGCTGATGCCAACGCTGGAAGCTACCTGCTCCCTCGACCTGGGCTGCCCGGTGGATGAATTCTCGGCGTTTTGCGACCAGCATCCGGAGCGCACGGTGGTGGTGTATGCCAACACCTCGGCGGCGGTCAAGGCGCGGGCGGACTGGGTCGTGACGTCCAGCTGTGCACTGGAAATCGTCGAAAGCCTGATGGACAACGGCGAGACGATCATCTGGGGCCCGGACAAGCACCTGGGCACCTACATCCAGCGCAAGACGGGTGCCGACATGCTGCTCTGGGACGGCGCCTGCATCGTGCATGAAGAGTTCAAGTCCAAGCAATTGGAAGACATGAAGGCGCTGTACCCGGACGCCGCGATCCTGGTGCACCCGGAGTCGCCGACCTCGGTCATCGAGCTGGCGGATGCCGTGGGTTCCACCAGTCAGTTGATCGCCGCTGCCCAGAGCTTGCCGAACAAGACGCTGATCGTCGCCACTGACCGGGGCATTTTCTACAAGATGCAGCAGCTGTGCCCGGACAAGGTCTTCATCGAAGCCCCCACCGCCGGCAACGGCGCGGCGTGCCGCAGTTGCGCGCATTGCCCATGGATGGCGATGAACACCCTGGAACGCACGCTCAAAAGCTTGCAGGAAGGCACCAACGAGATTTTCGTCGACCCGGCGTTGATTCCCCAGGCGATTCGCCCCCTCAAGCGCATGCTGGATTTCACTCAGGCAGCGCGGATGAAGTTGGCGGGGAATGCCTGAAGCTGAAGACGATAGCGGGGCTGCGAGGATTTCTTGGCGAGGGAGCAAGTTCCCTCGCCACGGGTCCTGTGGTGTTCTTATTTGGTTTTCTTTGGAATCCGCACCAACTGCGTATCCGAGTAGATGTCATGCCAACTGCGCTTGCGCTTGTCGAACAGCACCCAGATAAAGCCCGCGCCCAACAGCAGCAATGACGCAATCGATACCACGAACCGCAACAGCGCCTGCCACAGGCTGATGGCCGTGCCGTCGGCGTTCTGCACGCGGATGCACCAGACCTGCATGCCCAGGGTCTGGCCGTTGTGGGTCCAGAACTTTGCGAAGAAGCCGAACAGCACGAAGAGCAGCACCGTTGATAGCAGCGGATCGCCGTCCAGCGCGCCGGCGTCGGTGAGGGCGCGCATCTTTTCTTCGCCAATGATCGCCATCTGGATCATCTTGTAGACACCGCCAGTGACGATCAGCAGCGCCGTGCACAGCAGGAAGTCATAAAACATCGCGGCCAGGCGACGACCCAGGCGGGCGGGAGGGAAGTCACCCTGGGGGGTGAGCAGGTGTTTCGACATGACGGCCTCGAGCCAAAAAGAACCCATTTTACGGATTTACGCCCATAAAAAAGCCCCTGATATCAATCAGGGGCTTTTTAGTGTGCGAAAGCCTTAGGCTTCGGCAATAACCTCGTCAGCCTGCATGCCTTTCTGGCCTTGTACGGCAACGAAAGTGACTTTCTGGCCTTCTTTCAGGCTCTTGAAGCCGTTGCCCTGGATGGCGCGGAAGTGTACGAACAGATCCGGACCGCTTTCAGGGGTGATGAAACCAAAACCTTTTTCGTCGTTGAACCACTTGACGGTACCGCTCTGACGTTCAGCCATTTTCTTATTTCCTTGACGCTAAATTAATGACAGCCTCTTTCCACACGAAAGAGTACTGGGGCTGGGTTGCAGGAAAGTAAGATGACGTCGAACGGGTTGTAGCTAACTTCGTAGGCTACTGCCCAGGTCACGATCCAAGCGACCCATGCAAACACAGTGACGAAACTCTACGCCAACTTCCAACGAAAAAACAACCCCCCTCAAGGGCCCGTATTTACTCAGCTTTGCTGGCGTTTTAGATGTTTCCTCAAGGTCGGCTTAATCAAAAGGCAAGTCCAGTAGTTCCGTAGCGTTATAAGCCCGGATGATTAACACTAGATGCACCTTTTTATGGCGGTTGCGTTACACATTAGTGCACGTTTAGCGCAACCGCGTTACTTATAGAAACAACCAATCAACCACGGTAGTAGCGCTGTGGAACGAATGGCATTTTGCTTACAAGCAGAGGCACTTTTTTCCCACGCACGATGGCCCAGACTGGCGTGTCCAAGGCGACGTAGGCGCTGTCCAGGTAACCCATCGCCAACGGACCGCCCAGTGTCGGCCCGAAGCCGCCGCTGCAAACCGTGCCGATGGTCTCGCCGGCCTCGTTGACGATCTGCGCACCTTCGCGAACCGGTGTGCGTTCCTGGGGCAACAGGCCGACACGTTTGCGCTTCACGCCTTGCTGTTGCTGGGCAAAAACGGTTTCCGCCCCAGGGAAGCCCCCGGCACGAGCGCCGTCGGCGCGGCGCACCTTGGAGATTGCCCAGAGCAAGCTGGCTTCGATCGGCGTGCTCTCGGTGTTCATGTCATGGCCGTAGAGGCACAGGCCGGCTTCCAGGCGCAGGGAGTCACGGGCGCCAAGGCCGATGGCGGCTACCTCTGGCTCAGCCAGCAGCGCGCGGGCGAGTTTCTCCGCGTCGGCCGCCGGCACGGAAATCTCGAAACCGTCTTCACCGGTGTAGCCCGAACGGCTGACAAAGCAATCCACGCCCAGCAGGGTGACGCGCTGGAATTGCATGAAAGTCATCTTCGCCACTTCCGGGGCCAGGCGTGCGAGGACGGTGACGGCGGCCGGGCCTTGCAGGGCGAGCAGGGCGCGGGCTTCGAACAGCGGCTCGATGTTGCACTGGCCGCCGATGTTCGCTTGCAGGTGGGCCAGATCCTGGTCCTTGCACGCCGCGTTGACCACCAGGAACAGTTCGTCATTGCCCAGGTTGGCGACCATCAGGTCATCCAGGATGCCGCCGTTCTCATTGGTGAACATGGCATAGCGCTGCATGCCCACCGGCAGGTCGATGATGTCCACCGGCACCAAGGTTTCCAGGGCCTTGGCGGCACCTGCGCCGGTCAGGCGTATCTGGCCCATGTGGGACACATCGAACAGCCCAGCCTGATCACGGGTGTGCTGGTGTTCCTTCATCACGCCCAACGGGTATTGCACGGGCATGTCGTAGCCGGCGAACGGCACCATGCGGGCGCCGAGTTCAAGGTGCAGCGCGTGCAGCGGGGTTTTCAACAGTTGTTCGGTGGACATATCAACTCCTGGAAAATGAGAATGGCGTGCGTCAGCATTCGATGATGTTGACCGCCAGACCGCCGCGGGCGGTCTCCTTGTATTTGCTTTTCATGTCGGCGCCGGTCTGGCGCATGGTGCGGATGACTTTGTCGAGCGAGACGAAGTGATGCCCGTCGCCGCGCATGGCCATGCGCACCGCGTTGATGGCCTTCACCGAGCCCATGGCGTTGCGTTCGATGCACGGCACCTGGACCAGGCCGCCAATCGGGTCGCAGGTCAGGCCGAGGTTGTGTTCCATGCCGATTTCAGCGGCGTTTTCCACTTGTTGCACGCTGCCGCCCAGCACTTCGCACAGTGCGCCGGCGGCCATGGAACAGGCCACGCCGACCTCGCCCTGGCAACCGACTTCAGCGCCGGAAATGGAGGCGTTTTCCTTGTACAGGATGCCGATGGCGGCAGCGGTCAGCAGGAAGCGCACTACGCCATCTTCATTGGCCCCGGGAATGAAGCGCATGTAGTAATGCAGCACGGCCGGGATGATGCCCGCCGCACCATTGGTTGGGGCGGTGACGACGCGTCCGCCATAGGCGTTTTCTTCGTTGACGGCCAAGGCATACAGGTTGACCCAGTCCAGCACCGACAGTGGGTCGCGCAGTGCGGCTTCGGGATTCTTGCACAGCTGGCGATGCAGCGCGGCGGCTCGCCGCTTGACCTTCAGCCCGCCCGGCAGGATCCCTTCGTTGCGACAGCCCGCCGCCACGCAATCCTGCATCACTTGCCAGATCTTCAGGAGGCCGGCGCGCGTTTCGGCTTCTGGGCGCCAGGCACTTTCGTTGGTCAGCATCACTTGGCTGATGGACAGGCCATAGGTGCTGCAATGGGCCAGCAGATCCTTCGCGCTCTTGAACGGGAAGGTCAGCGGTGTGGCATCTTCGACGATACGGTCGGCGCCGGCCGCGTCTTCGTCCACGACAAAGCCTCCGCCCACCGAGTAGTACTCGCGGCTGCGCACTTGCAGCCCGGCGGCATCGAAGGCGCGGAAGATCATGCCGTTGGGGTGGTAGGCCAACGGTTTGCGGATCATCGCCAGGTGCAGTTTTTCGTTGAATTCGATGATGTGCTCGCCGAGCAGGTTCAGGCGACCGCTGGTGCGGATCTCCTGGAGCCGGGCGGTGACTGTTTCGGTGTCCACGGTGTCCGGATGCTCGCCTTCCAGGCCCAGCAGCACGGCCTTGTCGCTGCCGTGGCCTTTGCCGGTGGCGCCGAGGGAACCGTATAGCTCGACTTTGACGCTGGCAGTGGCATGGAGCAGCTCATCACGACGCAACCCTTCGACGAAACGGGCCGCGGCACGCATCGGGCCGACCGTGTGGGAGCTGGAAGGGCCGATGCCGATCTTGAACAGGTCGAACACGCTTAACGACATGGTGTTTCTCCGGTTTCTTTTTATGGGATCGACGGTTTTAGGAGATTGGCGTAGATCCAATGTGGGAGCGAGCAAGCCCGCTCCCACAAGGGAGTATGCGCTGTGGTTGAAAGGGGCGAGCAAACCCACCCCCCTTCAGGTCAAGCGTAGCTTTCGATCGACGGGCAGGCGCAGACCAAGTTGCGGTCGCCGAACACGTTGTCGACCCGGCCCACGGGCGGCCAGTATTTGCCTTCGATCAACGACGCCACCGGATACACCGCCTGTTCGCGGCTGTAAGGGTGGGTCCAGTCGCCGACGAGTTCCGCGGCGGTGTGCGGGGCGTTCTTCAGCGGATTGTCGTCTTTGTCGAGGCTGCCATTTTCAACTGCGCGGATTTCTTCGCGGATGCAGATCATGGCGTCGCAGAAGCGGTCCAGTTCTTCCTTGGATTCGCTTTCGGTCGGCTCGATCATCAACGTGCCGGCCACTGGGAACGACATGGTCGGGGCATGGAAGCCGAAGTCGATCAGGCGCTTGGCGACGTCATCGACGCTGATGCCGCTGCTATCCTTGAGCGGACGCAGGTCGAGGATGCACTCGTGGGCCACCAGGCCGTTGCTGCCGGAGTAGAGCACCGGGTAGTGCTCTTCCAGGCGACGGGCGATGTAGTTGGCGTTGAGGATCGCCAGTTGCGAGGCGCGCTTGAGGCCCGCGCCGCCCATCATGCGGATGTACATCCAGGTGATCGGCAGGATGCTCGCGCTGCCGAACGGCGCCGCGCAGACTGCGCCTTCCTTGCGTTCCATGTTGGCGTGGCCCGGCAGGAACGGCGCCAGGTGCGATTTGACGCCAATCGGGCCGACGCCCGGGCCGCCACCGCCGTGAGGGATGCAGAAGGTCTTGTGCAGGTTCAGGTGCGACACGTCGCCGCCGAACTTGCCTGGGGCGCAGAGGCCGACCATGGCGTTCATGTTGGCGCCGTCGATGTACACCTGGCCACCATTGTCATGAATGATGCCGCAGATTTCGCGGATGCCTTCTTCGAACACACCGTGGGTGGACGGGTAGGTGATCATCAGCGCGGCGAGGTGTTCGCGGTGCTCGATGGCCTTGGCGCGCAGGTCTTCGATGTCAACGTTGCCGCGGGCATCGCAGGCGGTCACGACCACGCGCATGCCGGCCATGTTGGCGGTGGCCGGGTTGGTGCCGTGGGCCGAAGACGGGATCAGGCAGATGTCGCGACGGTCTTCGCCACGGCTCTGGTGATAGGCACGGATCGCCAGCAGGCCGGCGTATTCACCCTGGGAACCGGCGTTGGGTTGCAGCGACACCGCGTCATAGCCGGTGGCGGCGCAGAGCATGGCTTCCAGTTCGTCGGTCAGTTGCTGGTAACCCACGCTTTGCTCGGCCGGGGCGAACGGGTGCAGGGCGCCGAACTCGGCCCAGGTCACCGGGATCATTTCGCTGGCGGCGTTGAGTTTCATGGTGCAGGAACCCAGGGGGATCATGGTGCGATCCAGGGCCAGGTCCTTGTCGGCGAGCTTGCGCAGGTAGCGCATCAGCTCGGTTTCGGAATGGTAGCGGTTGAACACCGGGTGGCTGAGGATCGCCGATTGGCGCACCAGTTCGGCCGGGATGCGGCTTTGCACGCTGGCGGCCAGTGCAGCGAAATCTGGCAGGGCCTTGCCTTCGGCCAACAGACCCCAGAGGGTTTCGATATCCGCCTGGCTGGTGGTCTCGTCCAAGGACAGGCCCAGGCGTTCAGCATCGACCACACGCAGGTTGATGCGCTGGGCACGGGCCTTGTCGTGCAGGGCGGCGGTTTGCGCGCCGGTGTGCAGGGTCAGGGTGTCGAAGAAGCTCTCTTGCTCGACGTTCAGGCCCAGCGCGCCCAGGCCCTTGGCGAGAATCGCGGTCAGGTGATGGATGCGATTGGCGATTTGCACCAGGCCCTTGGGGCCGTGGTACACGGCGTACATGCTGGCAATGTTGGCCAATAGCACTTGGGCGGTGCAGATGTTGCTGGTGGCTTTCTCGCGGCGGATGTGTTGCTCGCGGGTCTGCATCGCCAGGCGCAGGGCAGGCTTGCCGAAACGGTCCACGGAAACGCCGACCAGACGGCCAGGCATGTCGCGCTTGAACGCATCCTTGGTGGAGAAATAAGCCGCGTGTGGGCCGCCGAAGCCCAGCGGCACGCCGAAGCGCTGGGCGCTGCCGATGGCAACGTCGGCGCCGAATTCGCCCGGTGGTGTCAGCAGGGTCAGGGCCAGCAGGTCAGCAGCAACAGCGACCAAGGCGTTGGCCGCGTGGAAGCGTTCGGTCAGTTCGCGGTAGTCGAACAGGTCACCGTTGCTGGCCGGGTATTGCAGCAGCGCACCAAAGAAACCGCTGACGTCGCTCAGTTCGCGCTCGTCGCCCACGACCACGTCGATGCCCAGGGGCTCGGCACGGGTGCGCAGCACGTCGAGTGTTTGCGGGTGGCTGTGCACGGAGGCGAAGAAGGCGTTGCTGCCCTTGTTCTTGCTCAGGCGCTTGCAGAAGGTCATGGCTTCGGCGGCGGCGGTGGCTTCATCCAGCAGGGAGGCGTTGGCGATCGGCAGGCCGGTGAGGTCGCTGATCAGCGTCTGGAAATTCAGCAGCGCTTCGAGACGGCCCTGGGAGATTTCTGGCTGGTATGGGGTGTAGGCGGTGTACCAGGCGGGGTTTTCCAGCAGGTTGCGCAGGATCGGCGCCGGCGTGTGACAGTTGTAGTAGCCCTGGCCGATGTAGGTCTTGAACAGCTGGTTCTTGCCGGCGATGGCTTTGATCGAGGCCAGTGCATCGGCTTCGCTCTGGCCGTCGCCCATGTCCAGCACGCTGGTGCCCTTGATGCTTTCCGGGATGACGCTGGCGCTCAGGGCTTCCAGGGAGTCGAAGCCCAGGCGTTCGAGCATGGCTTGCTCGTCGCCTGCACGCGGGCCGATGTGGCGGGCGATGAATTCGTTGGCGGTGCCGAGATTAACGGTCATGGTGCGCTCCTCAGGCTTCGGCGTTGGCTTTGATCAGGCGGTCGTAGGCGTCTCGATCCAACAGCTTAGCCACTGCGTCGGCGTCGGTCGGTCTGAAACGGAAGAACCAGCCTTCGCCCATCGGGTCTTCATTGACCAGTTCCGGGCTGCTGTCGAGGTTGCCATTCACTTCGAGCACTTCACCGTCCAGTGGCATGTACACACCGCTGGCTGCCTTGACCGATTCCACGGTAGAGGCTTCGGCGCCTTTTTCATAGGACTGCAATTCAGGCAGTTGCACAAAAACCACGTCGCCCAACGCATTCTGCGCGAAAGCGGTGATGCCTACGGTAACGCTGCCGTCGGTTTCGGCGCGCAGCCATTCGTGATCTTCAGTGAAACGCAACTCGCTCATGGAAACTCCTGGGGCCAGATTCGTCTGGTGGACGCGAAGAAAGGCGCGGGGCTTGGCCCGGCCGAATGCAATACCCATAGCAAGAATGCGGCCAATGTCATTAATGGCTTGTTTATCAAGGGCTTAACAGGTTCTGTCGGCGCTCGAATTGTCTTGGCTGTAGCGAAATCGCTACAGCTGGACGCCTGTAAAAAATCGTTGTGGGATCAAAGCCTTGCGCCGTGCAGGTTAGCGCGGAGTGTAGCGATATCGTTCCGCTGTAGCGCTTTCAGTACAGTGAAGGTCGTTTCTGGCTAGCTTTCAAGTATGCCGCAGGCCCTATGGGAGCTGGGTCTATGGCTTCCCCGAAATCCCATACTTGCGCAACCGATGGGCAATCGCGGTATGGGAGGTTTGCAGGCGGCTGGCCAATTGGCGGGTGGAGGGGTAATTGGCATACAAGCTTTCGAGCAACTGCTTCTCGAAGCCTTCCACAGCCTGCTCCAGGCTCTCGACTTCCACATCGCCCTGGCGCGCGACCGAAGTGCCGGCGATGTCCAGGTCGCCGATGTCCACCAGGCTGCTTTCGCAGATGGCGGCGGCGCGAAAGATCACGTTCTGCAATTGCCGCACGTTGCCCGGCCAGCGGTTGCCCAGCAGCGCGGGGTAGGTGCCGGGGGCCAGGCGGCAAACCGGGCGCTGGATCTGCGCACAGGCTTGCTGCATGAAATACCGCGCCAACAGCAGGATGTCCTGGCCACGCTCACGCAGCGGCGGAACTTCAATGTTGAGCACATTCAGGCGATAGAACAGGTCTTCGCGGAACGAGCCTTCGCTGACCATTTTCTCCAGGTTGCGGTGAGTGGCGCTGAGGATCCGTACGTTGACCTTGATCTCCCGGTCACCGCCGACCCGGCGAAAGCTGCCATCGTTCAAGAAGCGCAGCAGCTTGGCTTGCAGGTACGGCGACATCTCGCCGATTTCATCGAGAAATACCGTGCCCTGGTTCGCCAGCTCCATCAACCCCGGCTTGCCACCCCGTTGCGCGCCCGTGAAGGCGCCGGGGGCATAGCCGAAGAGCTCGCTTTCGGCCAGGTTCTCCGGCAGCGCGGCGCAGTTCAGTGCCAGAAACGGCGCGCCGTGACGGGCACTGATGGCGTGGCAGGCGCGGGCCACCAGTTCCTTGCCGGTGCCGGTTTCGCCCTGGATCAGCAACGGTGCGTCCAGTGCCGCAACGCGCTGGGCACGAGCCTTGAGCGTACGGATCGCCGGGGATTCGCCCAGCAATGCATCGAAACCTTCGGCGTGGTCGTGATGCAGGGCCGAAAGGCGTTCGCCGATACGGTTGGGCTGGTAAAGCGTCAACAACGCGCCAGCGTCGGTGATGGGCGTGGCGTCCAACAGTAAGGTCTGGCCGTTGAGGGTGATTTCCCGCAGCGGCAAGCGGAAGCCATTCTCCAGCAAGGCGCCGAGCAGTGCCTCGTCACTGAACAGCTCGGCCACGCTTTCCCCGGCCGGTTCACGGCCGTACAGGGCGATCAGCGCCGGGTTGGCCAGCAACACTTTGCCGGCGCTGTCCAGGGCCAACACCGGGTCGGTCATGGCGGCGAGCAAGGCATCGAGCTGCAAGTGCCGACGCTGGCCCGGCAGGATGTCCACCACCGTGACCGCCTGCACGCCGCGCACGCTGAACAGCGCCTCGCGCAACTCATCCAGCACTTGCGGGCTGAGGGTCGGGGCGTCGATGTACACGTTGGGCGGCACCATCTCCACCGCATCCAGGTTGAGATTGCGCCCACCGAGCAACGCCAGGACTTCCTGGGTGATGCCGACGCGGTCGATGAAGCTGACGTGGATACGCATGGGGCGGTTTTGGATTCTGGGAGGCGGAGGGTGGCAAGTATGCCTTGGGGCGGGCTGTTGGTGAAATCCCGGCGCAGGCTTGAAGCTTTACAGAGATGCCTCAGGGACGGGGTTATAGCCCCACATCCCACTCCGGCGTCTCGGGAAACTTGAGCACCAGGAAATCCAGCAGGCTGCGCAATGCCGACGGCATGTGCTTGCGCGACGCGTACACCGCGTACATGTTCATCCGGCGCGGTTCGGCGTGGGCCAGCAGCCGCACCAGTTCGCCGTTCTGGATATGAGGGCCGGCCTGGTAGCTGGGCAGCATCGCCACACCGGCGCCGGCTATGGTTGCCTGGAGCAAGGTGCTGGCTTCGTTGGCGCTGATGTTGCCCTGCACCGGCACCGAAACCTGATCGCCGTCCTGCTCGAAATGCCACAGGCTTTTGCCGACGTAGGAGTGGGTCAGGCAGTTGTGCCGGCTCAGGTCTTCTACCCGCTGCGGTATCGGGTGTTCGCGCAGATAACGGGGGGCGGCGCAGATGACCGAGCGGCAGACCGTGAGGCGCCGGGCGATGAGGTTGGGATCGAGGTCGTTGCTCATGCGGATCGCCAAGTCGATGCGTTCGTCCACCAGATTGACGGTGCGATCGAGCATCTGCAGGTCGACGCTCACCCCAGGATATCGTTGGACGTACTCGGCCATCGCGCTCGCCAGTTGCGATTGGCCGAACGAGGGGCTGGCGCTGACGCGCAGCATGCCTCGTGGGGCGTCTTGCGGGGTGCTGACTGCCGCTTGCATGTCGCCGCACAGCTCCAGCATCTGTCGGCAGCGTGGCAGGATCTCCGTGCCCGCGGCTGTCAGGCTCAGCTTGCGGGTGGTGCGGTGCATCAATCGGGCGCCGACCCAGTCCTCCAATTCCGCCAAATAGCGCGACACCACGGGCCGGGACAAGTCCAGATGCTCGGCCGTAGCCGATTGGCTGCCCAGGTCCACCACGGTGACGAACACCCGCATTGCTTGTAGACGATCCATGATTTGCCCGATTTCAGAAACAAACTATGTCCCAGCATCGCATTTTTTGTAATGAGTTGGGCAATTAAGCTCCGTTCATTCCCTTGCGGGCCTTTGTACTAACGGAGCACTTCATGACTGGTTTTACCCCCATCAAACGCTTGCTGCTGGCGACCGTGGCGCTGGCCTTCACGGCCCAGGCCTGGGCCGCCGATTTGACCCTGGACGTCTATAACCCCGGCGCGGCGGCGATCTTCCCGGTGACTTCGGTACTGGTCAGTGGCGAAAAAGAGGCGATTCTGGTGGACGCCCAATTTGGCAAATCCCAGGCCGAGCAGGTCGTGGAAAAAATCCGCGCCAGTGGCAAGCGATTGACCACGATCTACATCAGCCACGGCGACCCCGACTATTATTTCGGCCTGGAGACCCTTACCGCTGCGTTCCCGGACGCCCAGGTGCTGGCCTCCGCGCCGACCGTCGAGCACATCAAGCACACCATGGACGGCAAGCTGAAATACTGGGGGCCGATCCTGAAGACCGATGCACCGGCCAAGGCCATCGTGCCCCAGGTGCTCAAGGGCGACAGCCTGACGCTGGAAGGCCAGCGCTTGCAGATCGTCGGCCTTGATGGTCCACAGCCCGACCGCAGTTTTGTGTGGATTCCATCGATCAAGGCCGTGGTTGGTGGCGTGGTAGTGGCGCAGAACATCCATGTGTGGATGGCCGACACCCAGACGCCGCAATCCCACAAGGATTGGCTGGCGACCCTGGATAACATCGAGAAGCTGCAACCGGCCACCGTGATCCCCGGCCATTACCTGGGCAAAAGCGCTCGTTCCCTGGCGCCAGTGCGCTTTACTGCCGGTTACATCAAGGCCTTCGATGAAGAAACCGCCAAGGCCAAGGATTCCGCCGCGCTGGTCGCCGCCATGAAACTACGCTATCCGGACCTGGGGGAAGACAGTTCCCTGGAGCTGAGCGCCAAGGTGGCGAAGGGCGAGATGAAGTGGTGAAAAACGATCTGTAACTCGCCACAAGAGCATGTATTTCTGACATCGCTAATTCATTGGAGAATCGCATGAGCAAAATCGCAATCATCGGCGCCACCGGCCGCGCCGGCAGCCAGCTGTTGGAAGAAGCCCTGCGTCGCGGCCACAGCGTGACGGCCATTGCCCGCAACACCGCAAAAGTCCGCGCACGGGACGGTGTGGTCAGTAAGCAGTTGGATGTACGGGGCAGCGAGGCATTGACCGCTGCTGTTGAAGGCCACGACGTGGTGATCAGTGCCACGCACTTCGCCACGGTGGCGGCTGACAAAATCATCGCGCCGGTGAAGGCCGCCGGGGTCAAGCGCTTGCTGGTGGTCGGCGGAGCCGGTTCGTTGCTGCTGCCGGATAACAGCCGGGTAATCGACAGCGACGGCTTCCCGGAGGAGTACCTGGCCGAAGCCAGCGCCGGAGCCTTGTTCCTGGATGTGCTGCGCCAGGAACAGGGCCTGGACTGGACCTTCCTCTCGCCTTCGGCTGAATTCGTCGAAACCGAGCGTACCGGGCAGTTCCGAGTGGGCAAGGACCACCTGCTGTTCGATGACGCCGGGCGCAGTTGGATCAGCTTTGCCGACTACGCCATTGCAATGATCGATGAAGTGGAAACGCCGCAGTTTTCGCGGACGCGGTTTACCGTCGGCTATTGAGTCACCGGTTTGGGTGGGGAGTCAGCCGTGAAGCCGCACCCAGACGCTGACCAGCACCGTCGCCGCCATCAGCCAGGCGACGGCTGCTACGGCCAATGAAGCTTCCAGGCGCATCCGGTCGACCATCACGTAGAGCGTCGCGAGATAGACGAAATACGGAATGATCGACCACATCCCAAAGACGATGGTGGTCTTCAGGTCGTCCACCGAGCGCCCCT
Source organism: Pseudomonas frederiksbergensis (assembly GCF_000802155.2). GTDB lineage: Bacteria > Pseudomonadota > Gammaproteobacteria > Pseudomonadales > Pseudomonadaceae > Aquipseudomonas > Aquipseudomonas frederiksbergensis_A. The sequence goes on along the minus strand of NZ_JQGJ02000007.1, from coordinate 236,502 downwards.
TGCCGACGATGTAGTGGGCGATCAGGGCGAAGGTCGGGAACAAGGGCACCAGCCCGGCGATGTAGTAATTCCTGGTCTTGGCCAGCATCGCCAGGATGACCACCACGGCTGCACCCAGCGCCGCTTTGAAAATCAGATCCACAGGTTCACGTCCCAGGTCAGTGGCTCAGGCCATATTTTTTGACTTTGTCGAACAGCGTGGTCTTGGCCATGCCCAGTTCCTGGCTGGCCTGGGTCAGGTTGCCGCCGCTGCGTTGCAACGCATCCATCAGCAGGTTGCGCTCGAAGGCTTCCACCGCTTCGGCGAAGGCCAGGCCCTGGCTGGCACCGCCGGCGCCGGAGCGCTTGAACGCCGGCAGGCCCAAGGCGTAGCGCTCGGCGACGTTGCGCAGTTCGCGTACGTTGCCTGGCCAGTCGTGGCTCATCAGGTTCGACAGGGTCTGGTTGTCCAGCTCCGGCACCGTGCGGTCAAAGCGCAGGGACGACTGCTGGAGAAAATGTTCGAACAGTTGCAGGATGTCTTCGCGCCGCTCGCGCAGGGGCGGCAGCTCCAGGGTCACCACGTTGAGGCGGTAATACAGGTCGCTGCGGAACTGCCCGGACCGGCCCATTTCGTCCAGGTCGGACTTGGTGGCGGCGATCACCCGGCAATCCACGGCCACGCTCTGGTTCGATCCCAGGCGTTCAAGGGTGCGTTCCTGCAACACGCGCAGCAGCTTGATCTGCAAGGGCAGGGGCATGCTCTCCACTTCATCGAGAAACAACGTGCCGCCATCGGCGTGCTCGATCTTGCCGATCCGGCGTTTGCCGGCACCGGTGAAGGCATTGGCCTCATGGCCGAAAATCTCGCTTTCGAACAGGTTCTCCGGCAGGCCGCCGCAGTTCAGTGCGACGAATTGCTTGTCATGGCGCCGGCTGAAATCGTGCAGGCAGCGGGCGACCAATTCCTTGCCGGTGCCGGTTTCGCCTTCGATCAAGACATTGGCCGAGGTGTCGGCAACGTTGGCAATCAGCTCGCGCAGGTGCTGCATGGCCGGCGAGCGGCCGATGATCCGGCCTTCCAGGGAGTCACGCTCGGCCAGTTGCCGACGCAGCGAAGACACTTCCCGAGCCAGGCTGCGCTGCTCCAGGGCGCGGCGTGCCACGTCGACCAGGCGCTCAGGGGAGAACGGTTTCTCCATGAAGTCGTAGGCGCCTTTCTGCATGGCATCGACGGCCATGGAAATGTCGCCGTGACCGGTGATCAGCACTACTGGCAGGCTGCGGTCCCGCGCCTTTAGGCGGGTCAGCAGTTCCAGGCCGTCGATGCCCGGCAGGCGAATGTCGCTGATGACGATGCCGGCAAAGTTATCGTCGACCCGCTCCAGGGCCTCTTCGGCACTGCCCACGCCGATGCAGGGAATGTCTTCCAGGCTCAAGGCCTGCTGGCAGCCCAGCAGGACGTGGGGGTCGTCTTCGACGATCAGTACGCTCAGGTCGTGGTTCATAGCGGCTCGGCAGGTGAAAGGCTTACCAACGGTAAACTGAGGATAAACGTAGTACCACCGTCGTCCGGGTGCTCGACGCCCAAATGCCCTCCGGCGGCGGCGCACAGGCTTGCCGAAAGTGTCAGGCCGAGGCCCAGGCCTTGTTCGCCAGGTTTGGTGGTGAAGAACGGTTCGAACAGATGTTTACGTGCTTGCGGGTCGATGCCGTGGCCATTGTCCCGCACCCGCAGGCGATATTTGCCGTCGCTGCCCTGGCCTTCGAGCCACAGCGTCGGCGCCGGTTGGAGCTGCATGGCGTCCAGGGCATTGCCGATCAGGTTCACCAGGACCTGCTCCAGGCGAGTCTGGTCGATCTGAACCTGTACGTCTTCGAAGGCCGTGTGGATCTGGACAGGGAGTTTTTCAAGGCGCGCGCCCAGCAATTGCAGCGCGGCCTCGACGGCCTTGCCCAGGCTTGCCCGGCCTTTGTCATCGCCGCGCCGGGCGAAGGCGCGCAGGCTGGCGGTGATCCGGCCCATGCGGTCGATCAGGTCGTTGATGGTCCGCAGGTTGCCGCTGGCGATGTCCAGCTGGCCACGCTCCAGGAAGCGCACGGTATTGCCCGACAGGGTACGCAGGGCGGCCAGCGGCTGGTTGAGTTCATGGGCGATGCTGGTGGACATCTGGCCGATGGCCGCCAGTTTCCCGGCCTGTACCAACTCGTCCTGGGCCCGGCGCAACGTCTCTTCGGCCTGCCGTCGTTCGCGGATCTGACCCTTGAGCCGTTCGTTGCTGGCCCGCAGATCGGCGGTGCGTTCGGTAATCCGACGCTCCAGCTGATTATTGGCCTCCTGCAATGCTTCGCGAGCGGCGAGGCGGGTGGCGATGACTTTGCGGCGCTCGTTCCAGGCGATCAGCAGGAAAGCCACCAGCGCAAACGCCACGGCCACCAGGATGCCTTGGTTGATGGCTTGGCGACGAAGGTCTTCAAGCGGGGTCAATAGTGTGAAATTCCACGGCGTGTCGCTCAGCGGTCGGGTCTGGGAAAGGTAACTGGTGGCACGCTCGTCGGCCGCGATTTCGGTGTTGGCGGGGAAGGTCAGTTTCTCCATGCCTTCGGCAAGCCGTTCCCGCGCCAAGGGGATCAGCTCGTTCAGCGGGAACCAGTAGTACTGAAGGCTGCGGGCCAGGCGCTCCTTGGTTTCGTCACTCAGCGGCCGCACCGACTTGAGCCGCCGTGCCGGGTCGCTGGACAAGATAATGATGCCGTTCTCATCGCTGACGAACGCTTCCAGGCGGGCGCGCTGCCAGCGTTCCTCCATGGCTTCGAGGCGGACCTTGACCACGGCTACGCCGATGATCTTGCCCTGTTGCTCCAGGCCATGGGCCAGGTAATAACCGGGTTCGCCACTGGTGCTGCCGATGCCGTAGAAACGTCCCGGCTGGCCGCGCACGGCGTTCTGGAAATACGCGCGAAAGGACAGGTCTTCGCCCAGGTAACTGTCGACGTCGCGCCAATTGCTGGTGGCCATGACTCGGCCGGTGGTGTCCATTACATAGATGGCCCGGCTGCGACTGCGTCGGTTGAGGCCTTCGAGGTATTCGTTGACGGTCTTGCGGTGCTCGGGCGTCGGGTCATCGAGCAGTTTCGAGACGCTGGATTCAAGTTCCAGCAGGCTGGGCAAATAGGTGTATTTGCTGATTTCGCTTTCTACCGCGCGGGCATGCAGCTCCAACTGGCGCTCGCCATTTTCGGCCAGGCCGCGAATGCCATAGTGCTCGCTGATCCAGAAGCCGAGGTAACCCAGGCCGATCATCAGGGCAATGACCAGCGGCGGCAGGAACAGGTGGCGGATCAGGCGGGGTTTCACGGCGAGTGATGGCGGCGCGGCGCGATAAAGGGTGGGGTCGCATTTCATCACAGAAGCCTTGGGTCAACCACAACACAAATCGACAAGCCAACTCCGATCCACTGTGGGAGCGGGCTTGCTCGCGAAGGCGGTGTATCAGACACATCGATGTTGGATGTGCTGCCCTCTTCGCGAGCAAGTCCGCTCCCACCGCAGGAAGCGGTGTTTTTAGTGCTGCAGGATCTTCTCGAGGAAATGCTGCGCGCGTTCGGAGCGGGCGCTGATGTCGCCGAAGAACTCTTCTTTGGGGCAGTCCTCGATGATCTGGCCCTGGTCCATGAAGATCACCCGGTTCGCGACTTTGCGGGCGAAGCCCATTTCGTGGGTCACGCACATCATGGTCATGCCTTCGTGGGCCAGTTGCACCATCACGTCGAGCACTTCGTTGACCATTTCCGGGTCAAGGGCCGAGGTTGGTTCGTCGAAGAGCATGACCACCGGGTCCATCGCCAGCGCACGGGCAATCGCCACGCGCTGCTGCTGGCCGCCGGAGAGCTGGCCCGGGTGCTTGTGGGCGTGGGCCGACAGGCCAACGCGCTCCAGCAGTTGCAGGCCTTTCTTGGTGGCTTCTTCCTTGCTGCGGCCCAGCACCTTGATCTGCGCGATGGTCAGGTTCTCGGTGATGGTCAGGTGCGGGAACAGTTCGAAATGCTGGAACACCATGCCTACGCGCGAACGCAGTTTCGGCAAGTTGGTCTTCGGGTCGGCGATGGACGTGCCATCGACCACGATGTCACCCTTCTGGAACGGCTCCAGGGCGTTTACGCACTTGATCAGCGTGGACTTGCCCGAGCCCGACGGCCCGCACACCACCACAACCTCACCCTTGCTGACCTCGGTGCTGCAATTGGTCAGTACCTGGAAGTCCCCATACCACTTGTTGATGTTCTTGATAGAGATCATACGGCGAACCTTTTTTGCAGACGCTTGACCAGCAGCGAGGCGGCAAAGCTGATTGTGAAGTACACGAGACCTGCGATGATCAGGAACTCATTGGAGCGGCCGATGATGTCGCCATTGGCCCGCGAAGCATTGAGGAAGTCCACCAGGCCGACCGTGTAGACCAGCGAGGTGTCCTGAAACAGGATGATGCTCTGTTGCAGCAACAGCGGGGTCATCTTGCGAAACGCCTGGGGCAGGATGATCAGGCGCATGACCTGGCCATAATTCATGCCCAGTGCCTGTGCCGCGCCCATCTGGCCCTTGGGGATCGACTGCACGCCGGCCCGGACGATTTCGCAGAAGTACGCCGCCTCGAACATCATGAACGCCACGACGCAGGAGCCGAACGCGCCGATCGGCGTGTCCTCGCCGGTGATCCAGCGCAGTACGAACGGCACCGCCAGGTAGAACCAGGTGATGACCAGCAGCAACGGGATCGAGCGGAAGTAGTTGACGTAGGCGCCAGCGATGTTGGAGATCAGCTTGTTGTGGGACAGGCGCATCAGCGCCAGGATCGTCCCCAGGATGATCCCGCCGACGACGCCCAGGGCCATCAGCTTGAGCGTCATCACCATGCCGTTCCACAAGCCGGGAATGGCCGGGATGATGCCTGTGAAGTCGAATTCCATTATTTACCCCCCACGGAGATCAGGCCGGGCACCGCAACTTTCTTCTCGACCATGCGCATGAGCAGCATCAGGCTCATGTTCAGGGTGAAGTAGATCAGCGTCGCCAGGGTAAAGGCTTCGAACAGGTTGGCCGAGAACTCGGCGGTCTGCTTGGTCTGCGCGAGCAGCTCCATCAGGCCGATCAGCGAGGCCACGGAGGAGTTCTTGAAGACGTTGAGGAATTCCGAGGTAAGCGGCGGAATGATGATCCGGTAGGCCTGGGGCAGCAGCACGTTCCAGTAGATCTGCGGCAGCTTGAAGCCCATGGCACGGGCGGCGGATTCCTGGCCGCGCGGCAGCGCCTGGATGCCGGTGCGCACTTGTTCGCAGACCCGGGCGGCGGTGAACAGGCCCAGGCACACGACGACGCTCAGGTAGGCTGAGGTGGTCGGGTTCAGGTCCTGCTTGTACCACTCCTGCATATCGGCGGGCAGCAGGTCCGGTACCAGGAAGTACCAGATGAACAGCTGAACCAGCAGCGGCACGTTACGGAAAAGCTCCACATAGCAGGTGGCGATGCCCGATACCAGCCGGTTCGGCACGGTACGCATCACACCCAGGATCGAACCCAGCAGCAGGGCAATGATCCAGGCGACGATGGCGATGGCAATGGTCCAGCCCAGGCCGGCCACGTACCAGTCGAGATAAATCTCGCTGCCCACGCCGGTGGACTTGAAGAACACGCCCCAGTCCCAGTTGTAATTCATTAGGGTCTCCCCTCAGATCGTTCGATATACAAATGCCCGCCTGGGGAAACTCCGTTCCCGCCCGGCTTGGAGGCCAGGCACACGCGATCGGCTCGACAGCCACCGGTTCGAGTGTTTCCAGATTTGCCAGCAGGGAATGACCATCCCCTGAAAGGGCCGGGCCCCTTCAGGAGATAAGGTTAGTCAGAAATCAGGATTTCTTTTCGTCAGCCGCTTTGTCGGTCGGTTCTGCGATCAATTTCTTGAGTTCTTCGCTCATCGGGAAGTTGAGGTTCAGGCCTTTTGGCGGGATAGGTTGCATGAACCATTTTTCGTAGATCTTGTTGATCTCGCCCGAAGCGTAGGTGGCCTTGATGGCGTCATCGACAGCCTTTTTGAACGGCTCGTCGCCCTTGCGCATCATGCAGCCGTAGATTTCGTAGGACTGTGGGGTGCCGGTTACTTCCCAGTCAGACGCTTTCTTGGCCTTGGCGGCTTCGCCAGCCAGCAGGGCGTCGTCCATCATGAACGCGACGGCCCGGCCCGATTCCAGCATCTGGAAGGACTCGCCGTGGTCTTTGGCCGAGATGACGTTCATGCCCATTTGCTTGTCGGCGTTCATCGCCTTGAGCAAGCGCTCGGACGTGGTGCCAGCGGTGGTCACGACGTTCTTGCCCTTGAGGTCGCCGAAATCCTTGTACTTGGAGTCTTTCTTGGACAGCAGCCTGGTGCCGATCTCGAAGATGCCAACGGAGAAGGCGACTTGCTGCTGGCGCTCGACGTTGTTGGTGGTGGAGCCGCACTCCAGGTCCACGGTGCCGTTCTGCACCAGCGGGATACGGGTTTGCGAGGTGACCAGGTTGTACTTGACCTGCAGGTTCGGTACGTCGAGCTCTTTCTTCAGGGCTTCGACGACTTTCAGCTGGATGTCATGGGAGTAGCCGACCGGCTTGCCGGAAGCGTCCGCAATGTAGGAAAACGGAATGGAGGCGTCGCGGTGGCCGAGCGTGATGACGCCGGATTCTTTGATCTTTTTCAGTGTGCCGGTCAGTTCGGCTGCGAAAACCGGAGTGCTGATCAGAGCGGCAGCAACGGCTGCGCCCAGGAGATGGGGAACGATGCGCATCGATGTTTCCTCGACATTGTTTTTTTTGTATTCGGCCGGTCCACCGGCCCTGAGTGCTTCGAATGCCTGGCAGCTCCTGTTGTGTTGGCGTAACAGGCGTTCGTCTCGAGGAGTGTAGAGCATGACTCGTGCCAGGCCAGTCACTTGGCACTATCTATATGTTTTTAAAGGAAATTAATGTTTTGTTTCAGCTTTTTTGGCCGTTATCTATCCGGTTTGCCGAACTGACTGCCGGGTCGTGTTCGGAAAACCGAATGACCTGAGAGTGCTTTTGATCGTTGTGGCAGCGAGCTTGCTCGCGATAGCGGTCTACCGGCTTGCATCCGTGTTGCGGCTGATGGCCTCATCGCGAGCAAGCTCGCGCACAGGGGCCTGGTGGTGGATTCCGGACAGTAAAAAGCCCCTGGATTCAGGGGCTTTTGGTCTAGCCGGCGATCGTTCAGGCCGCTTCGATCTTGCGTCGATTGTGCTCGACCTTTTGCAGATATTGCTGGAGCTTGTCCTGCTCGGTCGCGCTGGTGAACAGTCCCAGCTTGCTGCGGCGCCAGAGGATGTCCTGGGCGTCGACGGCCCATTCGTCGCTGCACAAGTAATCGACTTCGCGAGTATAAAGGCCTGCGCCGATGTGCTCGCCCAAGTCACCGAGGCCGTGCACGCCTTCGAGCATGCGCCAGGTGCGGCTGCCATACGTGGTGGCCCAGCGACGGGCGATATCGGTTGGCAACCAGTCGAACTTGTCGCGAATCGCCGAGCACAGCGCCTGCGGGGTGGTCATGTTTTCCCCCCCCGGCAAGGTTGCCTGAGCGGTCCAGCCAGGTCGCATTTGCGTGAAGTAGGGGGCCAGTTGCGCCATCGCCGATTCGGCCAGCTTGCGGTAAGTGGTCAATTTGCCACCGAATACCGACAGCAGCGGCGCCTCTTCGCCAGCTGCCGAAAGCGCGAGGGTGTAGTCGCGAGTCACGGCGGAAGGGTTGTCGGATTCGTCGTTGCACAACGGTCGGACACCGGAGTAACTGTGCAGGATATCGTCGCGGCTGACCTGCTTTTTGAAGTGGGCGCTGACCACTTTCAGCAGGTAATCGGTTTCGCCCTCGGTAATTGCCACCTTGGCCGGATCGCCAGTGTATTCGCGATCCGTCGTACCGATCAGCGTGAACTGGTTCAGGTATGGGATGGTGAAGACGATGCGCTGGTCTTCGTTCTGGAGAATATGCGCATGTTCGCCTTCATAGAGTTTCGGCACGATCAAATGGCTGCCCTGGATCAGGCGAATGCCGTACGGCGATTCCATTTTCAGGTCGTCACGAATGAACTTGGCCACCCACGGGCCGGCGGCGTTCACCAGGGCCTTGGCCTGGATCGAAAACAGGCTGCCGTCGGCTCGCTCCAGATGCAGGTTCCACAGGCCTTTGCTGCGACGAGCACTGACGCAGCGGGTGCGGGTGTGGATGTGGGCGCCTTTCTCTCGTGCCGCCATGGCGTTGAGTACCACCAATCGGGCGTCGTCAACCCAGCAGTCCGAGTATTCGAAGCCTTTGGTGATTTCGCTTTTGAGGACGCTGTCGGCACCAAATTTCAAGCTTCTGGAGCCCGCGAGCTGTTCGCGTTTGCCCAGGTGGTCATAAAGGAACAGGCCGGCGCGGATCATCCAGGCGGGGCGCAGGTGCGGCCGATGGGGAAGCACGAAGCGCATCTGCTTGACGATGTGCGGGGCCTTGGCCAGGAGGACTTCGCGCTCGGCCAGTGCCTCGCGCACCAGGCGGAACTCATAATGTTCGAGATAGCGCAGGCCGCCATGGATCAGCTTGCTGCTGGCCGAAGAAGTATGGCTGGCAAGGTCGTCCTTTTCGCAAAGGAACACCGAAAGACCGCGACCGGCAGCGTCCGCAGCAATCCCTACGCCATTGATACCGCCACCAATGACGGCGACATCGTAGATTTCTGCGAGAGGGGGCGTAGGCAAGGTTGTAGTGGGCATCGGCTGGCCTCGGGCTCTTTTCGAAATATTTGAATTCGAACATTAATGTTCATTTGCGAAAAATACTAGCCCATAAGCGTGGCAACAGCCAGTCGCATTCGATTGAAAATACTGATCGAATGACACTGAAAGGAAAATTATCGAACAAAAAGGAGTGTTCAAGGTGTGCTTCTGCAGTGAAGGGCCAACCCTTCACCACAGGGGGGGAAGTGAAGTCAGACCACTTCCAATCGAATCTTGTGTTGGCTCAGCAACTGCGCCAGGGCTGGCACCGGTTGCTGGTCGGTCACCAAGCAATCGATCAGGCTGATCGGGCCCAGGCGGACCATGGCGTTGCGCCCGAATTTGCTGGAGTCCGCCGCCAGCAGCACTTGCCGGGCGTTGGCGATGATGGCCTGGGACACCCGCACCTCCTGGTAATCGAAGTCCAGGAGGCTGCCGTCTTCATCGATCCCGCTGATGCCCACCAGGGCGAAGTCGACTTTGAACTGGTTGATGAAATCGACGGAGGCCTGACCCACCACGCCGCCGTCGCGACGTACGTTGCCACCGGCGATCAGGACCTCGAAATCATCCTTGGCGCTGAGGATCGACGCCACGTGCAGGTTGTTGGTGATCACCTTCAGGTGGTTGTGATTGAGCAGCGCTCGCGCGATGGATTCGGTGGTGGTGCCGATGTTGATGAACAGTGATGCGTGGTCGGGGATCTGGGCGGCGATGGCTTCGGCGATGCGTTGCTTCTCGTCGCGCATCTGGTCCGCGCGCATGGCGTAGGCGGTATTTTCCACGCTTGAGTCATAAGCCGCGCCGCCGTGGTAGCGGCGCAGCAGGTTCGCTTCCGCCAATTGATTGATGTCGCGGCGGATGGTCTGTGGGGTAACGACAAATAGCTGCGCCATCTCCTCGATGCTGACATAACCGCGTTCGCGGACCAGTTCGAGGATTTGTTGCTGGCGGGGAGGCAGATTCATGGGGCTTCCTTTGGGCTGCCATACAAAATTTGCCCATGATGCCGCAGGAATCCCCTCCCGACCAGTTTCAGAATTTTATCGGCTTTTATTCCGCGTCTTCGTGAGGCTCCCAATCGCGAGTGCGGCTGACAGCTTTTTTCCATCCGGCGTAGAGCTTTTCCTTGGCTTGCTCTTCCAGTTGCGGTTCGAACTGACGCTCGATCACCGCTTTGCCGCGCAGTTCTTCCAGGCTGCCCCAGAAACCACATGCCAAACCGGCCAGGTACGCCGCGCCCAATGCGGTTGTCTCGCGCATTTTCGGGCGTTCGACCTGGGTGCCGAGGATGTCGGCCTGGAACTGCATGAGGAAATTGTTGGCCACCGCGCCGCCGTCCACACGCAAGGACTTGAGGCGTTCGCCAGCGTCCTGCTGCATGGCGTCGAGCACGTCGCGGGTCTGGTAGGCAATGGATTCCAGCGTGGCCCGGATGATGTGATCGACCCGCACGCCGCGAGTCAGGCCGAACAGCGCGCCACGGGCATAAGGGTCCCAGTACGGCGCGCCCAGGCCTGTGAAGGCTGGTACCAGGTAGACGCCATTGCTGTCCTTGACCTTGTTGGCGAAGTATTCGGTATCGAGGGCGTCGTTGATGATCTTCAGTTCATCGCGCAGCCACTGGACAGTGGATCCGCCATTGAACACGGCGCCTTCGAGGGCGTAGGCAACTTCGCCGCGCGGGCCGCAGGCGATGGTGGTAAGCATGCCGTGGTTGGATTTGACGGCTTTGTCGCCGGTATTCATCAGCAGGAAACAGCCGGTGCCGTAAGTGTTTTTCGCCTGGCCCGGCTCCACGCACATCTGGCCGAAGAGGGCGGCTTGCTGGTCGCCGGCGATACCGCCGATGGCGATGCCGCTTTTGGTTCGGCCGTAGATTTGCGAGGAGGGTTTGACCTCCGGCAGCATCTCCCGAGGGATGTTGAGGATGTCGAGCATCTTCGCGTCCCACTCCAACGTGTGGATATTGAAGAGCATGGTGCGCGAGGCATTGGTGTAGTCGGTGACATGGACCTTGCCGCCGGTAAACTTCCAGATCAGCCAGCTATCCACGGTGCCGAATAGCAGCTCGCCGTTACGGGCGCGCTCACGGCTGCCTTCGACGTTATCCAGGATCCACTTGAGCTTGGTGCCGGAGAAGTAGGGATCGGTGACCAGGCCAGTGGCTTCACTGATGTATTGCTCGTGGCCGTCACGCTTGAGCTGCTGGCAGATTTCGGTACTGCGCCGGCATTGCCAGACGACCGCGTTGTAGATCGGGCGTCCTGTGGATTTGTCCCAGACTACCGTGGTTTCGCGCTGGTTGGTGATGCCGATCGCAGCGACCTGGTCGTGATGCAGGCCGGCCTGGGCCAATGCTTCGACCATGACCGCGCTCTGGGTGGCGAAGATCTCCATCGGGTCGTGTTCGACCCAGCCAGGTTGCGGGTAATGCTGGACGAATTCGCGTTGGGCGGTGCAGACCACGTTGGCGTCACGGTCGAAAATAATGGCGCGTGAGCTGGTCGTGCCCTGGTCGAGGGCAATGATGTAGTTCTTATTCTCAATGTCGGTCATGTCGATTGCCTTGGGACTTAGGTAACGTAAATAAAGGAAGAAGTCAGCGCGTACTCCGATGGCAGCAGCCCGCGCCGACCGTTTCAGGACGTTCTGGGCTTGCCGTCAATGGCCGGCTCTGCCTCCTTTGTAGCAACCATGGCGCTGGGCAGATGACGGGCAATCAGCCCGCGATACGCGGCAGCACCCAGGCATGCGCCAATGATCGGCGCGAAAATCGGTACCAGGAAGTATGGAATCTCACGCGCCCCGGTGAGGGAAATTTCACCCCAGCCTGCAAAGAAAGTCATCAGTTTAGGACCGAAGTCACGTGCCGGGTTCATCGCAAAGCCTGTCAGCGGCCCCATCGAGCTACCGATCACCGCGATCAACAAGCCGATCAGCAGCGGCGCCAGCGGGCCTCGCGGCAGTCCGTTGTTATCATCGGTCAAGGACATGATCACGCCCATCAGGATGGCGGTGATGATCATCTCCACCAGAAACGCCTGGCCGGTGGACAGTGCGGGGTGAGGGTAGGTAGAAAACACCGCCGCCAGTTCAAGGCTGGCTTCGGTGCCACGAACCATATGGCGGGACTGTTCGAAATCGAAGAACAAATTGCTGTACAGCGTATAGACCAGCAACGCGCCGCAGAACGCGCCGGCCACTTGGCAAACAATATAGAAGGGCAATTTGCGTTTTTCGAAGTCAGTGAAAATGCACAAGGCGATGCTGACGGCGGGATTCAGGTGCGCGCCGGAAATGCCCGCGCTGAGATAAATCGCCATGCTGACACCGACACCCCAGATGATGCTGATTTCCCACAAGCCGAAACTGGCACCCGCGACCTTGAGCGCTGCAACGCAACCGGTACCAAAGAAAATCAACAGGGCCGTACCCAGGAATTCCGCCAGGCATTGGCTGGACAGGGAGGGTTGTTGTAAAGCAGTCGTCATTCAAACCTCGGTTCTTTTTGTTGCCCTGCGCATCGAGTAAACAACCCCGTCTGCGCCTTTTCGTCGAGTGGCGGATCCCCATCCGGCACTCGTAGTGTTGCTTGAGACACGTGTTTCTGCTTTCAGTTTCGAAAAAATATAGACAAGAAACGCCGCTGTCAAAGGTCGAAAGTGAACCGTCGGTCATATTCAGATTATTCGTCGCATGAATGACTTTTTAGTGGGGGGGCGCCATAGCCAATGGTCTGCAAAGCCTTTTAGCTGCCGATCGCTTAGAATTCTTGTCACTCTTTTGTTCTTTCCTGCCAGGAGCGGTCATGACCCCCGCGTTGGATCTGCTGAAAAAAGTGCGCGCCGAACATCATATCCACAGCTACGAACACGATCCGAAGGCCGCGTCCTACGGCCTGGAGGCTGCTGAAAAATTGGGCCTGGAGCCGGCGCGAGTGTTCAAGACACTGCTGGCGGCTAGCGAGAAAGGCGAGTTGTTGGTTGCGGTGGTGCCGGTCGCTGGGAGCCTGGATCTCAAGGCGCTGGCCCATGCGGCCGGAGTGAAGAAAGTCGAGATGGCCGATCCGGCCGCCGCGCAGCGCTCGACGGGCTATTTGCTCGGGGGCATCAGTCCCCTGGGGCAGAAGAAACGCCTGCGCACATTTATCGATAAATCCGCGCAACCGCTGGCCACTATGTTTGTCAGTGCGGGGCGGCGTGGCCTGGAAGTGGAGTTGGCGCCTGCGGTGCTGGCGGAGCACACCGGGGCGGCGTTCGCGGATATTGGCCGTGCCTGAACCTGATTGCGCCGCCTGGCGGGAGCAAGCGCCCTCGCCACGGTGAATCTTTGCAACTGACCAGGCGTCGAACGTCCAGTGTGTAAGGTGAAAATAGTGCCGATCTGTCACTGGATAAACGGTGCCTGCGCAGCTCATGCTCACGCATCAATAAAAAAGGAGAGGTGCCATGCAGCTTGCGTTTCATCAGGTCGATGCATTCAGTGACCGCCCCTTTGGCGGTAACCCGGCGATGGTCTATCGGCTCGATGCCTGGCTTGCCGACGACTTGATGCAGAAGATCGCCGCCGAACATAACCTGGCGGAAACGGCGTTCCTGGTGCGCGAAAATCAGCACTGGCATATCCGGTGGTTCACGCCCACCACCGAAGTACCCTTGTGTGGCCATGCCACCCTGGCCAGCGCCTACGTATTGTTCGAGATCTATCACGAAACCGTGGAGCGACTGGATTTCATCTGCAAATCCGGGGCATTGAGCGTTGCTCGCGAAGGCGACCGGCTGTGGCTGGATTTCCCCGCCATCGTGCCGGCCGAATTGGGCGCGTCCCTGGCGGTCCAGACTGCCTTGGGGGTCGAGGCGGTGGACGTGCTGAGTTCCAATGAGTTGTTCGTGGTACTTGAGTCGGAGCAGGCCGTGCTCGAGTGCAAGCCGGACATGGCGGCCCTGGCGAAGTTGCCGTGGCCGGGTGCGATCGTCACCGCGCCGGGAAGCAAGCACGATTTCGTCTCGCGCTATTTTGCCCCTGCGATTGGAATCAACGAGGACCCGGTCACCGGCTCGACCCATTGCAGCCTGATCCCCTATTGGTCCAAACGCCTGAGCAAGCTTGGGCTGACGGCCTATCAATGCTCGGCCAGGGGAGGGGCGCTGTTTTGCCGGCTGGAAGGTGATCGGGTGAAGATCGGTGGGAATGCGACGTTGGTGGCCAGCGGGACGTTATCGCTCGGCTAAGGCCAATGAGATCCCGTGGGAGCGCGCTCGCTCCCACAGATTGTTTCTTCCACCCTTAACTGGTGGTGCCGTGCCGCCGCACGCCGCTTTCCATCGGCGGCAGATGAGCTGCCGTGCTACCCGAGGCCTGGAAAAGCACCAGGTGTTCGGCCGCCACGCGAATACCCACGGTCGCTCCGAGCTGATGGTCGGCGTGGCTCGGGAAAATCGATTCCAGTTGCGCGCCGGTCGGCAATTGCAGGCGATACAAGGTTGAAGCACCAAGGAAGGTCTTGCCGACGATGGTTGCCTTGAGCGAGCTGTCCGGAGCATAGACGATGTCGTCCGGGCGCAGCAGTACATCCACGGCGCCGCCGATGGGCCAGGTATAGGCCCGGTTACCCCGCAGCGTCCCCAATTCGGTCTGCACCGATTCCGGGCTATCGAGTTGGCCGCGAATGAAGTAACCCTGGCCGATGAAACTGGCGACATAGGGCGTCAGGGGTTCGTGATAAAGATTGTAGGGCGTATCCCATTGTTCCAGCCGACCCTCTCGGAATACCCCGACGTGATCACTCACCGCGAAGGCTTCTTCCTGGTCATGGGTCACCAGGATCGCGCTGGTGCCGCGCGCCTTCAGGATGTCCCGCACCTCATGGCTGAGCTTGCGCCGCAGCTCGCCATCAAGGTTGGAGAAGGGTTCGTCGAGCAGCAGCAATTGCGGTTCCGGCGCCAAGGCCCGGGCGAGGGCCACGCGTTGTTGCTGGCCTCCGGAGAGCTCATGGGGGAAACGTTTTCCCAGGTTCTTCAGGTTGACCAGTTCCAGCAGTTCTTCGACCACACGGTTCTTGTCAGGATGTTTGCGAATGCCAAAGGCCATGTTCTCGGCGACGCTGAGGTGTGGGAACAGCGCGTAGTCCTGGAACACCATGCCGATGCGACGTTTTTCCGGAGCGAGGGTAAAACCCGCGCGGGAGATGGTTTCCCCGGCCAGCTGGATCTCGCCTTCGTGTACCGGCTCGAAGCCGGCAATGGCCCGCAAGGTCGTGGTCTTGCCGCACCCGGAGGAGCCTAGCAGGCAGCCGATGTCACCGGCATTGAGGTGCAGATTCAGATTCTGGACGACTCGCTGGCCTTGGTACCCGCAGGCCAGGTTGTGCAGATTCAATAACAAGGAATGACTCATGCGTGGTGATACGCCGGCTCGACGAGGAATTCGAGCAGGGCCTTTTGTGCATGCAGACGATTTTCTGCCTGGTCCCAGGCCACGGAGCGCGGGTCATCCAGCAGGTCGGCGCTGATTTCCTCACCGCGATGGGCGGGCAGGCAGTGCATGAAGAGCACCTCCGGGTCCGCCAGGTCGAGCAGGGCGCGGTTGACCTGCAGCGGCGCGAACAGCTTGAGGCGCTTGGCGGTTTCCTCTTCCTGGCCCATGGAGGTCCAGACGTCGGTGCTCACCAGGTGCGCGCCAGCCACGGCCAGCTTCGGATCCCGGACGAGCGACACTCGATCCCCGGCCTTGGCGATCAGTCCTGCATCCGGCTCATAGCCTTCAGGGCATGCAATGCGCAACTGGAAATCGAATTGCATCGCCGCTTCTATATAGCTGTTGCACATGTTGTTGCCATCACCGATCCAGGCGGCGGTCTTGCCCTGGATCGAGCCGCGGTGCTCGAGGAATGTCTGCATGTCGGCCAACAGCTGGCAGGGGTGCAGGTCATCGGACAAGCCGTTGATCACCGGCACGCGGGAATGAGCCGCGAACTCGGTCAAGGTGCTGTGGGCAAAGGTACGGATCATCACGGCGTCGAGCATGCTCGACATGACGATGGCGCAATCGCTGATCGGCTCGCCACGGCCCAGCTGGGTGTCGCGAGGCGACAGGAAAATCGCCTGGCCGCCCAGTTGGATCATGCCGGCTTCGAAAGAGATGCGCGTGCGGGTCGATGACTTCTCGAAAATCATCCCCAGCACACGGTTTTTCAAGGGCTCGAACAGTACGCCGCGCTTACGCAGGTCCTTGAGCTCCACGCCTCGACGGATCACGCCGAGCAACTCATCGGGCGTGAAATCCATCAGGGAGAGAAAGTGCCTTGCGCTCATGATTGACTACCTTTTTGTAACAGACCGCAGATACTCAAAGCCTTGTTTAATGGAAAAACGGGCGAGACCTGCGGCAAAAGCCGCACGGGGCGACGAAATAGGGGAAGGCGCGATATTGACATTAAATGTCGCGTCTTACCAATAGGGCTACGGTTATAAGGGATTTCAGCGAGGCCAATGCAGAGTTGCACTGACGCGGTTGAGGCCGGTTTCCTGACAGCAGCGGGTTCATTTGTACACTGGCGTCGCGCCGCTTGGCAATCGAGCAGGGCGGGCACGGGATAGCTGGCGGTTGGTTTTTGACCGCTGTCCGGGTCGCCGGTCTGGTGTGCAAAGTGAAATATTTCCTAATGCAGGGGCCTGGGTTATAAATGAACCCCGAGCCGCAGGAGCCCCGAAATGGATTTGAAAGAGCAACAACTGATGGAACTGTTGGGGCTGACGGCGCGTTCCCTGACGCACCTGACCGCTTCGGTGACGTCCATGTCATTCGAGTTGCTGCGCAGCGATGACGAAGTGACCAAGGCCGCGGGTCGCCGGATGATCGACCGGATGGCTACGATCAGCAGTGGGCTCGACGAGCACTGGCGGTTGATCGGCGAATTGACCGGGGTGCCCATTGCCCAGGAGCAAGTGGAAACCATCGAGGAAATCCAATTGCTGGCGCCTCCTCCCGAGCATCCCTGATAGCGGTTCATCGGCGGGCCTGATGCCCGGCGATTCACAGGACGAACGTCGCTGGCGCTGTGCAAGTTCAGGCGCCATAGTTTTATTCCCGCGGCCGAAAGTGCCCGCTACGAATAAAACAGAGGCTGGCCATGACCAAGACCCTCCACCACCGTGCGTGCCACCTGTGCGAGGCCATCTGTGGCCTGACCCTCGAAACCACCGAAACCGAAGGCCAAGGCTTGGCGATCACCTCGATCAAGGGGGATCCGCTGGACAGTTTCAGTCGTGGACACATTTGCCCCAAGGCAGTGGCGTTGCAGGATATCCAGAACGATCCGGACCGCCTGCGCCAGCCCATGCAACGAGTGGGTGGCGAGTGGCAGCCCATTGCCTGGGACGACGCCTTTGCCTTGGTGGCCGAGCGTCTGGCGGCCATCCAGGAACGCCACGGCCAAAATGCGGTGGGGGTGTATCAGGGCAACCCGAGTGTGCACAACTATGGGCTGATGACCCACAGCAACTATTTCCTCGGCCTGCTGAAAACCCGTAGCCGATTCTCGGCGACTTCGGTGGACCAATTGCCCCATCACCTGACCAGTCACCTGATGTACGGTCACGGCTTGCTGCTGCCGATACCGGACATCGATCACACCGATTTCATGCTGATCCTGGGCGGCAATCCATTGGCCTCCAACGGCAGCATCATGACCGTGCCGGACGTGGAGAAGCGGCTGAAGGCAATCCAGTCGCGGGGCGGCCGGGTAGTGGTGGTCGATCCCCGCCGCAGCGAGACGGCGGCGATTGCCGACCAGCATGTCTTCGTACGCCCTGGCGGCGATGCCGCGTTGTTGTTTGGCCTGCTCGGCACCTTGTTCCGCGAAGGACTGACGCGGGACAGTCACCTGCCGGTGGACGGTCTCGACGAGGTGCGCCACGCCGTTGCGCCCTTCTCGGCGGACGCCATGAGCCCGCTCTGTGGGGTTCCTGCCGAGCAGATCCGCCAATTGGCCCGAGATTTCGCGGCCGCCCCGTCGGCAGTGTGCTACGGCCGGATGGGGGTGTCGACCCAGGCTTTCGGTACGCTGTGCCACTGGCTGATCCAAGTGATCAACCTGGTGACCGGCAATCTTGATCGAGTAGGCGGGGCGCTGTGTACCGAGCCGGCGGTGGATTTGGTGAAAACGACTTCGGGCGGGCACTTCAATCGCTGGCAAAGCCGAGTATCCGGGCGCCCTGAATACGCAGGCGAGCTGCCCGTATCGACCCTCGCCGAAGAAATGCTCACCGAGGGCGATGGGCAGATCCGAGCGCTGGTCACCGTGGCCGGCAACCCGGTGCTGTCCACGCCCAATGGCCGGCAACTGGAGCAAGCGCTGGACGGGCTTGAGTTCATGGTCAGCATCGACCTGTACATCAACGAAACCACGCGCTATGCCGACTTGATCCTGCCGTCCACCTCGGCCCTGGAGAATGATCACTACGACACCACCTTCAATCTGTTCGCGGTGCGTAACGTCAGTCGTTTCAACCGGGCCATCCTGCCCAAGCCCGAGGGGGCGCTGCACGATTGGGAGATTTTTGTCGGCCTGGCCAAAGCCTTTGCCGCCCGGACCGGCAAGGAGCTCAAGCCGACCATGCCGCCGGCACAGATGATTGATTTGGGCCTGCGGGCCGGGATGTATGGCGATGCGTCGCCGTACAAGTTGTCCTTGGCGACGCTGTTCGACCATCCCCACGGCATCGATCTCGGTGCGCTCAAGCCCAATCTGGCACCCCGGCTGAAAACTGAAAACGGCCGGGTGCAGGCCGCGCCCGCTGTCATCCTCGCCGACTTGGCGCGCTTTGCCGCGTTGCGTGCGCCGGCAGCAGACGAGCTGCTGATGATTGGCCGTCGCCATGTGCGCAGCAACAATTCCTGGATGCATAACTTTCATCGGTTGGTGAAGGGCAAGCCGCGTCACCAGTTGCTGATGCATCCCGAAGATCTTGCCAGCCGGGGCCTTATCGATGGACAGCGCGTGAAGGTCAGTTCCCGGGTCGGCGTAATCGAGGTGGACGTGCAGGGCAGTGCGGACATGATGAAAGGCGTGGTCAGTCTTCCCCACGGTTGGGGCCATGCTCGTCCGGGCGTGCAGATGACCATCGCCAGCGGGCAGCCTGGGTCAAGCGCCAACGACCTGACCGATGACCGCCAGCTCGACGAATTGTCCGGCAATGCGGCGCTGAACGGGGTTCCGGTGAAGGTGGCGGCTGCGTAAAATTGTCCTTGGGGCGGACCGAGCAGGGTGCTCGGCTTTCCGTTACAATGCGCCACCGTGTCGACAACTGAAGTCGCAAAAGTTCAAGCCGAGGTGCTCCGTGGATATCATCGAAACGATCAAAGACCAGATTGCCAACAACACTATCCTGCTCTACATGAAAGGCTCGCCGAATGCCCCTCAATGTGGCTTCTCGGCCAAGGCTGCTCAGGCGGTGATGGCGTGTGGCGAGAAGTTCGCCTACGTGGACATCCTGCAGAACCCGGAAATCCGCGCCAACCTGCCCAAGTACGCCAACTGGCCAACCTTCCCACAGCTGTGGGTGGGTGGCGAGCTGATCGGCGGTAGCGACATCATGACCGAGATGGCGGTTGATGGTTCTCTGCAGACCACGATCAAGGCAGCTGTAGAAGCAGCAGCGGCGAACAAGTCCGAAGCCTGATCTACCCCAGGCCCGTGTGGGAGCAAGCTCTTCCACATCGGTTTGTGCGGGCCTGGCCATCAGGCAACAAAAAGCCCCGCGCCTCGAAAGAGGGTGGGGCTTTTTAGTGGCTTGCTGTCGGGACGCTTATTCTTCGCCCATCTGCGATTGCAGGTAATTCTCGAGACCGACTTTGTCGATCAGGCCCAATTGGGTTTCCAGCCAGTCGATGTGTTCTTCCTCGGATTCGAGAATATCTTCCAGCAGTTCACGGCTCCCGAAGTCGCCAACGGTTTCGCAATGGGCGATGGCGGCTTTCAGGTCGGCGTGGCCGGTGCGTTCGATGCGCAGGTCGCACTCGAGCATTTCGCGGGTATGTTCGCCGATGTGCAGCTTGCCCAGGTCCTGGACGTTCGGCAGGCCTTCGAGAAACAGGATGCGCTTGATCAGCTTGTCCGCGTGTTTCATTTCGTCGATGGATTCGTGGTACTCGTGCTTGCCCAGCTTGTTCAGGCCCCAATCCTCGTACATGCGAGCATGCAGGAAGTATTGATTGATCGCGACCAGCTCATTGGCGAGGATCTTGTTGAGATGCTGGATGACTGTAATGTCGCCTTTCATGGTGAGGGCCTGCCCTGATAGCTGTGTATAAGGCGGAGTTTGAGCCGAGCAATTACGAGTGTCAAACCTAAGTTATTGAATAATAAATGAAAATTAATCGGAATAAGAATGTTTGTGTTCCGCGTCTGGAAGCTAAGCACTTGATTTACAGGCATAAAAAAACCGGACATTGAGTCCGGTTCTTTGAACAACTGGTTTTATGCGGCAGTAAATTCCGCCGGATAAGGGATCGAGGCTTGGGCGGTCTGAACTTTGGCGAGGGTTTCACGCACCACTTCCTTGGCCAGGCAGGCGCATTTGCCGCATTGGCTGGCTACGCCGGTGGCCTGGCGGACTTCCCGGTAGCTGCAGCAACCTTCATAGATCGCTTCGCGGATTTGTCCGTCGGTGACGCCAGTGCAGAGGCATACATACATAAGTGATAACCGTCGCTGGTTGTGACTCAATTGGGACGGATCTTAATGTTAACGAGAATGATTGTCAAAGTGGTTTCCAGGGCTCCTTGACGAACGGTGTCGAGCGGCTGCCATTGGGTAGGGCAACGGATTTTCAGGGGCCGCCAAAAAACCGTTGAGGACAGGCCAAACCTGCGGTGTATGATGGTCGGTCCTTGCAAAGCGGGTTCGTGTCACAGGGCTGTCGCCTGAGGGTGGCAGGCTGGCGCGGACCTTGTTTTCACGTTACTACACCAGGAGATATCCAATGAGCGTACTCGTAGGCAAACAAGCCCCTGACTTCACCGTTCCTGCCGTCCTCGGCAACGGCGAAATCGTTGACAGCTTCACCCTGTCCTCGGCCATCAAAGGCAAATACGGCCTGGTGTTCTTCTACCCGCTGGACTTCACTTTCGTTTGCCCATCCGAGCTGATCGCGCTGGATCACCGCATGGACGACTTCAAGGCACGCAACGTTGAAGTGGTCGCTGTTTCGATCGACTCGCACTTCACCCACAACGCCTGGCGCAACACCGCCATCAATGCCGGTGGCATCGGCCCGGTGAAATACACCATGGCTGCCGACATGAAGCACGAAATCGCCAAGGCCTACGACGTGGAGTCCGAAGGTGGCGTGGCCTTCCGTGGTGCGTTCCTGATCGACGACAAAGGCGTGGTTCGTTCGCAGATCATCAACGACCTGCCGCTGGGTCGTAACATGGAAGAGCTGATCCGTCTGGTTGACGCCCTGCAGTTCCACGAAGAGCACGGCGAAGTCTGCCCGGCCAACTGGAAAAAAGGCGACAAGGGCATGACCGCATCGCCTGAAGGCGTTGCCGCTTACCTGGGCGAGCACAGCGACAAGCTGTAAGCGCACCTGGCATAAAAAAACCGGCCCTCGATGGGCCGGTTTTTTTATGAGTGGCTGAATCACCTAGCCACAAAGAGCTGGATCCAGCCGTATGTCAGTCGTCGAAATCCTGCCAGCCACCCATCTCTTTCCACCGGTTGACGATGCCGCAGAACAGCTCGGCAGTCTTCTCGGTGTCATAGCGGGCCGAGTGAGCCTCACGGCCATCGAAGTCGATATCCGCCGCCTGGCAGGCCTTGGCCAATACCGTCTGGCCGTAGGCCAAGCCCGCGAGAGTCGCCGTGTCGAAGCTGGAGAAGGGATGGAACGGGTTGCGCTTCATGTCCAGGCGCGCAACGGCCGCGTTGAGGAAGCCCAGGTCGAAACTGCTGTTATGACCCACCAGGATCGCTCGCTTGCAACCGTTGGCTTTCAGTGCCTTGCGCACGCCACGGAAGATGTCGGTCAGCGCGGTTTCTTCGCTGACCGCCATGCGCAGCGGGTGATCGAGCTTGATCCCGGTGAACTCCAGGGCTGCCGCTTCGATGTTGGCGCCTTCGAACGGTTCGACCCGGAAGAAGTAAGTGTGGTCGGGGAAGACAAAGCCTTTCTCGTCCATGCCAATGGTGGTCGCGGCGATTTCCAGCAGCGCATCGGTGGCCGAGTTGAAACCGCCGGTTTCTACGTCGACCACGACCGGCAGATAACCCCGGAAGCGAGCAGCCATCGGGTGGCGCGCGCCGCCCGAGCCGCCGTTGCCGTCCAGTTCGTCGTCGAAATGATCTTCACTCACGCGTTTTCCTCCAGCAGGCGCCAGCGCAGTTTTTCACCGGCGCGCAGCGGGATGACAGTCTGCTCGCCAAACGGCAGGCTGGCGGGGGCGGTCCACTCGTCGCGAACCAGGGTAATACGATCGGTGTTCACCGGCAGGCCATAGAAACGTGGGCCGTGCAGGCTGGCGAAGCCTTCGAGCTTGTCCAGGGCGTTGCGCTGCTCGAACGCCTCGGCGTACATCTCGATGGCCGCGTAGGCGGTATAGCAACCAGCACAACCGCAAGCGGCTTCCTTGGCATGACGGGCGTGGGGCGCCGAGTCGGTGCCGAGGAAAAACTTGGCGCTGCCGCTGGTGGCCGCATCCAGCAAGGCTTCCTGATGGGTGTTGCGCTTGAGGATCGGCAAGCAATAGAAGTGCGGACGGATCCCGCCCACCAGCATGTGGTTGCGGTTGTACAGCAGGTGATGCGCGGTGATGGTCGCACCGACATTGGCCGAAGCCTCGTTGACGAACTGCACGGCATCACCCGTGGTGATGTGCTCGAAGACCACCTTCAGCGTCGGGAAGCGTTCGACGACGCGACGCATATGTTCGTCGATGAAAATCTTCTCGCGGTCGAACACATCGACGTCGCCCCGGGTCACTTCACCGTGGATCAACAACGGCATGCCGACTTCGGCCATCGCCTCGAGCGCCGGGAAAATCTTGTCGATGCTGGTGACGCCAGAGTCCGAATTGGTAGTGGCGCCAGCGGGGTACAACTTGGCCGCGTGCACGAAACCGCTGGCCTTGGCCTCGCGTATTTCCTCGGGCTGGGTGCGGTCGGTGAGGTAAAGCACCATCAGCGGTTCGAAGCGGCTGCCTTTCGGGCGTGCCGACAGGATGCGCTGGCGATAGCCATCGGCCTCGGCGGCGTTGCGCACGGGCGGAACCAGGTTTGGCATGATGATAGCGCGGCCAAAAGTGCGCGCGACATCGGCGACGGTATGGGTCAACACAGCACCATCGCGAAGATGAATATGCCAGTCGTCGGGACGCAGCAGGGTCAGGCGGTCGGACATGGGGGGCTTCCAGGCGGGTAAATCTCGGGGGAATGCTACCGGAAAAGACCGATCCGGGCACCCGCTATCAAGTTTTGCCGCAAGTTACCGATAGCCCCTTCAGGCGTGCCAGCATTTCGTGCCGTGTCCCGGCCAAGCAGCATGCCCAGCGTTTCTCGATTTCCGTATAAAAGCCAGTGGAGCCTCCCGTGCGCCAGCGTTATCTAGCCTTGCTCAGTGTGTTTGCCAGCCTTCCTGCGATGGCGCTCACTTTCCAGACCCGTCTGGAGAGCATCGAGTGGACGGTCGAAGGCGACAAGTTCGAGTGTCGGCTGAGCCAGCCGATCAGCGATTTCGGCAGTGGCGAGTTCGTGCGCAAGGCGGGCGAGCAGGCCACGTTCCGGCTCAAGGCCTATAATCCGATGCTCGGCGGCGGCTCTGCGACGTTGCTGGCGGCCGCGGCGCCTTGGCAGCCCGGGCGGGGCGATATCAACCTGGGCTCGGTCAGGATCGGCAGCGGCGATGTGCTTTTCAACAGCTCCCAGGTACAGGCCGGCCGCTTGATCAGCGGGCTGATGGAAGGTCGCAGTCCCGTAGTGCGACGCAACACCGAGGACGGGCGGGTGTCGGAGGTTCGGTTGCTGCCCGTGCGCTTCAACAAGGCGTTCAATGATTACCAGGGCTGCGTAGCGAAACTCTTGCCGAAGAACTTCGAGCAGATCAAGCAAACCCAGATCGGCTTCCCTGGCGAGGGTACCGAGCTTGACGCCCAGGCCAAGGCCCAGTTGCAGGTCATGCTCGACTTCATCAAGGCGGACCCGAGCGTCAATCATGTCGAGCTCGATGGCCACTCCGACAACAGTGGCAATCGCCTGACCAACCGCGAGTTGTCGCGTCGCCGAGCCCTGGCTGTCCAGGATTTCTTCAAGGCCAACGGTTTCCAGGAGTCCCAATTCACCGTGCGCTTCCACGGCGAGCGTTATCCGCTGGTTGCCAATACCAACGCAGCCAACCGGGCCAAGAACCGGCGCGTGCTGGTAAAACTGGAGCGGGTAGCCCCCACCCAGGCGCCGGCCCCACAGGCGCCAGCTCCTGCGGCAACGCCGGCGGCACCTGCCGTGGCGCCCGCTGCTGCGCCGGGCAAGACGCCGACGCCGGTTGCCCCGACCAAGGCGGCTGCGCCTGCCGGAGCGACTGCACGTACTTCCTGAGCCGGCCTGATCGTCGCGCACTCGACATAATCTGTCGCTTCGTCGTCATAAGCTGTCGCGCCTCTGTAAATTATCCGCGCTGGACGTTAGACTTCCCGGCTTTCCGTACAACCCGTGGAGTGATGGCATGGCGGACGTAAACAAGGTCGTTCTGGCGTATTCCGGCGGCCTGGACACTTCGGTGATCCTCAAGTGGCTGCAGGACACTTATAACTGCGAAGTGGTGACCTTCACCGCTGACCTGGGACAGGGCGAGGAAGTCGAGCCTGCACGCGCCAAGGCCCAGGCCATGGGCGTCAAAGAGATCTACATCGATGACCTGCGCGAAGAGTTCGTCCGCGACTTCGTGTTCCCGATGTTCCGCGCCAACACCGTTTACGAAGGCGAGTACCTGCTGGGTACGTCCATCGCCCGTCCGTTGATCGCCAAGCGCCTGATCGAAATCGCCAACGAAACCGGCGCCGACGCCATTTCCCATGGCGCCACCGGCAAAGGCAACGACCAGGTGCGTTTCGAGCTGGGCGCCTATGCCCTCAAACCGGGCGTGAAAGTCATCGCACCGTGGCGTGAATGGGACTTGCTGTCCCGTGAAAAACTGATGGATTACGCCGAGAAGCACGCGATCCCGATCGAGCGCCACGGTAAGAAGAAATCCCCGTATTCGATGGATGCCAACCTGCTGCACATTTCCTATGAAGGCGGCGTGCTGGAAGACACCTGGACCGAGCACGAAGAAGACATGTGGCGCTGGACCGTCTCCCCGGAGAAGGCTCCCGACACTCCGCAATACCTCGAACTGACCTATCGCAACGGCGATATCGTCGCGCTGGACGGTGTGGAGATGAGCCCGGCCACCGTGCTCGCGACCTTGAACCGCATCGGTGGCGAACACGGCATCGGTCGCTTGGACATCGTCGAGAACCGCTATGTCGGCATGAAGTCCCGTGGCTGCTACGAAACTCCGGGTGGCACCATCATGCTGCGTGCCCACCGGGCGATCGAATCGATCACCCTGGACCGCGAAGTGGCTCACTTGAAGGATGAGTTGATGCCCAAGTACGCCAGCCTGATCTACACCGGCTACTGGTGGAGTCCGGAGCGCCTGATGCTGCAACAGATGATCGATGCCTCCCAGGTCAACGTGAACGGTGTCGTGCGCCTGAAGCTGTACAAGGGCAACGTGATCGTGACCGGCCGCAAGTCCGACGACTCGCTGTTCGATGCCAATATCGCGACTTTCGAAGAAGACGGCGGTGCCTACAACCAGGCAGACGCGGCCGGCTTCATCAAGCTCAACGCCCTGCGCATGCGCATCGCGGCGAACAAGGGTCGCAAGCTGTTCTGATCCGCTCCAATGGAAACGGCCTGCATGAGCAGGCCGTTTTTTATCTCCCCTTCCAGAGCAATGCTCACGGCTTCCTCCTTCGACGCAGACGGACCAAGTGACTGCGTTTTTCCCTTCCCCTTCGTAACGCATAGCGGCGCCTGCCGGCGGAGCCATGCCTGCCTTTCTTGACCTGTTTGCTTTTGGGGAATTCTGAAGGTGAATACAGAGCGCGGTGGTTGAAATTGAGCGTCAGAAAAAACAACAACGATAGGAAAAAGGGAAAACCGATCAGGAACCAGACGTAACAGTCACGATCGTCGCTGTCCAGGAACGGCAAGGATATCGCTGCGGATGTTTCCGACAAACTTGCAAGTATGGCAATAAGCGTCATTGGGTTGATGACGGTCTTTTTTAATTTGTTCATGATGGATGCTCATGGGTAATTACATGCTCATTGATTAAAGTTTTGGTTTTATTAGCGGCCGCCCGAAAGGGTGATCAGTCAAAAAAGACAATCAGGTCGGTCTTGTCCAATTCCTCCGGGCGCTGTCTTTTTTATACAGAAACTCATTCCATTGAGTGAAATTTTTACCGTTTGTATGAAATTAAATCCGTTACTATTTATAAAAATACAAGGGCGGCATGCGTTGAAACACCTTCTGTTTTTCCGAGAAGGATCCCCTCATTCATGCGAGGTCGGCATGTCGGATTTATGGCGTTAGCCTCGTGGAAAATTTCACGGCACATTATTTTGCAGATAATTTGTAGGAAAAATCTGTATTGCTTGTAGGTTGCGTCTTCCGCTGCGAGCGCTCACGAGCAACGGCATGCCAAGGAAGAAATGACTAGGCTATTGTGCGTGCTCTAAAAATTCGAACAGCGAAATTGGATGTGCCCATGAATAAAGTGCTGATCGTGGACGATCACCCCGTCATTCGTCTTGCTGTACGTTTGCTAATGGAGCGACATGGATATGAAGTTATCGCCGAAACGGATAATGGCGTTGATGCCTTACAGATCGCCCGAGAACAAATGCCCGATATCGTTATCTTGGATATTGGAATTCCGAAGTTGGATGGGCTGGAAGTCATCGCACGCTTGACCGTCAATCCTTCGCCCGTGAAAGTGCTGGTATTGACCTCCCAGGCACCCGGGCATTTTTCGATGCGCTGCATGCAGACAGGGGCGGCGGGCTATGTTTGCAAACAGCAGGATCTGACGGAATTGTTAAGTGCGATTAAGGCCGTGTTGTCAGGCTATAGTTACTTTCCCAACCAGGCACTGCATACGGTACGTTCAACACTCGGAAATGCCAGCGAGTCCGAGATGGTGAATCGTCTGTCTGGGCGGGAAATGATGGTCTTGCAGCAACTGGCTCGTGGAAAGACCAATAAGGAAATAGCAGACGCGATGTTCCTGAGCAACAAGACCGTCAGTACCTACAAAACTCGCCTGTTGTTGAAACTGAACGCCCGTTCGCTGGTCGACCTGATCGAACTGGCACAGCGAAATGGATTGGTGTGAACGCCAGGCCTCTCACACGATAAAAAGCCTCCATGCGGGAGGCTTTACGTGTCAGAGATCGAAGTCGTAGTCGGCGAGTTGCTTTTGCAAGCGGCGCTCTTCCAGCAGGTTGTCGATGGTGCGGCGTTTGCTCAGGTTGGTTTTTGCAACCTCCACCACAGGTTCCACTTCGTCAGCCTCGACGGCGACGAAATCGTCTTCTACATCCAGTTGTTCTTTGCCAGTGCTCATGGGTTCGACTCCAGGCTAAGACTGCCATTGGCGCCCCTTATATCGATAAACCATCGGCGGGTAAAAAAGATTTTTTCAATCGAAGGATAAACAAAAGCAATAGCGCATCAATCGTCAGATGTCTTGTGCTTGTACTCGCATAGATCTTCGATCCGGCAGCTCCCGCAGCGGGGCTTGCGGGCCAGGCAGACGTAACGTCCGTGAAGGATCAGCCAGTGATGGGAATCCAGGAGGTATTCCTTGGGAACGAATTTCATCAACTTGTTTTCCACTTCCACTACGTTCTTGCCCGGGGCGAGCCCAGTCCGGTTACTGACGCGGAAAATGTGGGTGTCGACCGCCATCGTCAACTGCCGGAACGCGGTGTTGAGGACCACGTTGGCAGTCTTGCGGCCGACGCCCGGCAGGGCTTCCAGCTCTTCGCGGGTCTGGGGGATCTCACCGCCGTGTCGCTCGATCAGCAGGCGACAGGTTTCGATCACGTTTTTCGCCTTGCTGTTAAACAGTCCGATGGTCTTGATGTACTCGGACAGCCCTTCGACGCCCAGGGCAAGGATCGCCTGCGGCGTATTGGCCACCGGGAAGAGTCTGGCCGTTGCCTTGTTGACCCCGACGTCGGTGGATTGGGCCGAGAGAATTACCGCGATCAGCAGTTCGAAAGGGGAGGAGTAGGCCAGTTCGGTCTTTGGCTCCGGGTTGTCTTCATGAAAGCGACGAAAGATTTCCAGACGTTTTGCGGCGTTCATGGGGGCGGCGTTTCCTCTAGGGTTGAACGGGTTTTGGTGCCGATCCAGGCTTGATAGGCAGCGAGCAACAGGCCGAGCAAAATGAATCCGCCGGGGACGAGCAAGGCCAATGGCACGCCTCTGCCGATCAGCTCGCGCAAAGCGCCCAGGATGATAACCAGCAGGCCGAATTGTCCCGCCAACCTGAGATGAACCGTCATGCGTCGCTCGGTAGCGGTATGTTCCAGCGCCACGCAGCTCAATGCGATCCATCCGATATACACGGCCAACGCGCCATGCCGCTCCAATATCCAGGCTTGTGCGAGGAGGTCCGCGCAGGCGGTCATGGCGGCGGCCACGGCGATGGATGCAATGAGTTGCTGGCAGGCTGTAAGGCGTGGTCTCAGCAGCGCCATTGTCGAGCCGTGGGCGAAACTGATCACAACCCAGGCGAGCCAAAGGATCAGCGCATTGACCAGCGAGTCACTGGCGCCGACCACGGGCACGAGGACCAGGGCGCGCGGCCAGGAGGGGGAGTCATTCATGGCTGGTCGCTCCGGTCAACTGAGCCTTGTGCTCGTCGAAGTAACGCAACGTATCGTGCACGGCCTGGAGCACCGCCCTGGATGTCACCGTCGCACCAGCCAACTGATCGAACTGGCCGAGGTCCTTTTTCAATGCCCACCCCTCGTCGGCAGGCGCCTGGAGCGACTTGCCATGGAACGTTTGCAGCCAGGCATTCGGCCAGCCCGCTATCCCCGCGCCCAGGCCGGGAGTTTCCGACTGGCGCAGGGTCTTTACGCCCAACACTCGTCCTGCCGGATCCACAGCGATCAATAATTCGATGGTGCCCTCGTAGCCCAGTACCTGGCTGCGTAGCAACACGGCGCTGGGCGCCCCTTCGCGAGTTGCCCGGTAAGCGCCCAGCAATGTGCTGCGGGGCAGCGTTACCGGGGTTGCAATGACAGGTTGCGCCAAAGGCTGATTGTCATAGCGGTCGCTCGGCAGTACGTCGAGCAAGGTCCGGGTGGCGATAGCTCGGCGCTGCGCCTCGATGCGCCCGGCGGTGCTGATTTGCGTCAGGTACGTGGCGCCTACGGCGAGGCCGCCCAGCAACACCAGGATCACAACGCCTGCGGTATTCTTCATGTCAGCGGGCGCCTTTGTCGTGCGTCGACGAAACGCTCCAGGGCCGGCACGGCGAGGTTCATCAGCAGCACCGCAAACGCCACTCCATCCGGAAAGCCACCCCAGGTGCGAATCAGGTAGACCAGCAATCCCACGCCTGCGCCAAACAACAAACGCGCCAGCGGAGCCCTGGCACCCGACACGGGTTCGG
Organism: Pseudomonas frederiksbergensis; assembly: GCF_000802155.2. Classification (GTDB taxonomy): domain Bacteria; phylum Pseudomonadota; class Gammaproteobacteria; order Pseudomonadales; family Pseudomonadaceae; genus Aquipseudomonas; species Aquipseudomonas frederiksbergensis_A. The sequence goes on along the minus strand of NZ_JQGJ02000007.1, from coordinate 206,982 downwards.
TCACGATAAAAAACGCGCCGAGCATGGTTGCGCCGGTCAGCAGATGAAACAGTGGCGAACCGTGGGAGTCCGAGCCCGAACCGTTCCAGAACAACAGGCTGATCGTGAACAGGCTGGCCAGCATGCCCACCGGGGCGTGCCACGTAAATACCCGTTGTTGCAGCAGGAACAGGCCGCCCAAAAGGAACGCCAGGCTGACCCACTCGACACCGTGCCCACCCCAGCGGCCGAACGCCGGGTCGCTGGCAAACAGCTCGTCGATCGTCAGGCTCGTGTTGATCCGCAGGCTATCCAGCGCGGTGGCGCCGGCCCATCCATCGGGGGCCTGGCCAATGTCGGCGACCAGACGCAGACCGTCGGCAAGGCCCAGGCCATGGGCCGCTGGCCATTGGCTCATGTGCTGGGGGAATGCCACCAGCACCAAGGCATACCCGAGCATTGCCGGATTGAACGGATTGCTGCCGACCCCACCCCAAACGTGCTTGCCCAACAACAAGGCGCAGGCGACCGCGGTGACGGTCAGCCACCAAGGGCAGTACGCCGGCAAGGCCAGGGCGAGCAACGTGGCGCTGACCAATGCGCTGCCGTCGCGCAGGTCAGGTTCGAGAGACCTTCGCCGCAAACGCAATACCAGCGCCTCGATCGCCAGCGCTGTGAGACCGGACAACATCAGGTTCAGCAACACACCCCAACCAAAGACCCACATCGAGGCCAGCGCGCCGGGCAGCGTGGCGAGAAGGACTCGACGCATTGCATGGCGTAGACGCTCGTCCAGCGGATCAGCGAGTGGCATGGGCATCCACCTGCTGTTCGGCGTCTCTGACGGCTTGCTCCAAGGCTTGCAGTTGGTCTTGGGAGGCCGCGGCAGCCCGGGCTTTGCTGAGTTCGGCGCGCCGCATCGCCAATTGGATCTTGGCCCGCTTCAGTTCGACGTCATTTGCCGGTGGCGGGGGCGGTGCCGGTGCGGGCGTGGCAGGCGACGCAGTGCTAACCAGTCGGGCCAACGCCTGTTCGGCCGCTTCGAACTGGCGTTGCAGCATGATCAACTGTGACTGTTGCTCGAAGGTTGGCGGGTGGCCGAACGCCCTCAAGGATTTATGCAGCTGCGCCCGGCTCATGGCGAGATCGACCTTGGCTTTCTTCAGTGCGGCATCCGCAGTGGCGGCTTTTTGCGCGCGTACTCGCTCCAATGCGGCCTGGACCGGATCGAGTGGCTGTACCTGGGCTTGTTGGGCGTTTCGCTGGATTCTGGCCAGGCGCTCGGCTTGACGCTGCTCTTCCTCACGACGCAGACGGGCGGTGCGTTGTTCGAAACGTCGGCGAGCATGGTTGCGCTTGATGGTTCGTGCTTGCCGTTCTTCGTCGCTGGCGGCCAACCCGCCAACGACCGGCGTTACGGTTGTCATCGGCAGTGGCCGCATCTCGATGCAATCCACCGGGCAAGGCGCCACGCACAAGTCACAGCCGGTGCATTCGTCGATGAGAACCGTGTGCATCAGTTTCGCCGCGCCGACGATCGCGTCCACCGGGCAGGCCTGGATGCACTTGGTGCAGCCGATGCATTCGGCTTCGCGGATAAACGCGATCTGTGCCGGCGCCGAGCCGCGACTGGTGTCCAGCTCCAGCACCGGTACCTGCATCAGCTCGGCCAGGGCTGCGATGGTTTCCCGTCCGCCGGGTGGGCATTTGTTGATCGGTTCGCCTTGGGCGATGCCTTCGGCGTATGGCTTGCAGCCGGGGTGGCCGCATTTGCCGCATTGAGTCTGCGGAAGCAAGGCGTCGATGTGTTGGATCAGGTTCATGTTTTGACCAGCCCGTGCAACCCGAGAAAAGCCACTGCCATCAGGCCGGCACAGATCAGCTGGATCGGCAGCCCCCGGAAAGGCAACGGAATATCGTTGTCGAGGATGCGCTGTTGCAAGTCGTCAAACAGACTCAGCACCAGCCAGAAACCCAGGCCGGCACCCAGGCTGGTCGCCATGGCCTGGCCAAGGCTCGTGGCCTCCCGGCTGACGAGTAGCGTGACGCCCAGTATGGCGGCATTGCCGAGGAGCAACGGCCACAAGCCGGCGAACGGCAGCATGGGCAGCCAGCGCCCCAGCAGCCGTAGCACTGGCCCGATCAGCAAGACGCTCAGGGGCAGCCAAACCAATAATTGCAGTGATGCCAGGTCAGCCGGGACCAGCAACCATTGATCGACCAGATAGCCCAGGGTACCGACACAGAGCATCAGGCCTGCCGTCGCCAGGCCCAGGGCGTGTACCTGGCTTCTACCCTTGGCTGCCAGCAGCGGATCGACGCCCAGCGGCCAATGCAACATCAGATTGTTGATCAGGGCCGCGCTCAACAGGGATAAGAGGATTTCGGTCATGGGTATGGGGCGACAGGGCCTGTGACAAAATTAGGCATTATCCGGCACACCGTGAGGGTGGGCCAGATATGAAAAATCCCACAGTCGCTCGATAGCGACTGTGGGATCGGTGTCGCGTGCAGTCGCGTTACTTGATCCGCTGGCCCGGCTTGGCGCCGCTGTCAGGGCTCAACAGGTAGATTTCTTCACCACCAGGGCCCGCCGCCATCACCATGCCCTCGGAAATACCGAAACGCATTTTGCGTGGCTTGAGGTTGGCGATCATCATCGTCAGCCTGCCTTCAAGCTTGGCCGGGTCCGGATAGGCGCTCTTGATGCCGGAGAACACGTTGCGTTGTTCATCGCCGATGTCCAAGGTCAGGCGCAACAGCTTGTCGGCGCCTTCCACGGCCTCTGCCTTGACGATCAGCGCCACGCGCAGGTCAACGGCGGCGAAGGCGTCGAAGTCGATTTCCGGCGACAGCGGGTCCTTGGCCAGTTCGCCGTTGCCGGCAGGGGCGCCGGTGTCGGTCTGGCTGGCGGCCAGGTCTTCCTTGGATGCGTCGATCATGGCTTGGACCTTTGCGGAATCGATGCGGGTCATCAGCGGCTTGAACTCGTTCAGCTGATGGTTGCTCAGCAGGGTCTGGTGGTCGTTCCAGGTCAGCGGTGCAACGTTCAGGAACGCTTCGGCATCGGCCGCCAGCAGCGGCAGCACCGGCTTGAGAAAGATCACCAGCTGGCGGAACAGGTTGATACCCAGGGCGCAGATGGCCTGGACTTCGTCCTGCTTGCCTTCCTGTTTGGCCAGCGACCACGGCGCCTTGTCGGCAATCCAGGCATTGGCGCGGTCGGCCAGGGCCATGATTTCGCGCATGGCACGGGCGAAGTCGCGGTTCTCGTAGGCATCGGCGATGCTTGGCGCGGCGGCGAGGAAGGCGTCGGTCAGTTCCGGCGCGGCGTTACCGGCCACCAGCACACCCGCGTTGCCCTTGTGGATGAACCCGGCGCAACGGCTGGCAATGTTGACGACCTTGCCCACCAGGTCGGAGTTGACCTTCTGCACGAAGTCTTCGAGGTTCAGGTCCAGGTCGTCGACGCCACGGCCGAGCTTGGCCGCGTAGTAGTAGCGCAGGTATTCCGGCGACAGGTGGTCCAGGTAGGTCCGCGCCTTGATGAAGGTGCCGCGGGACTTGGACATTTTCTGGCCGTTGACGGTCAGGTAGCCGTGGACGTTGATGCCGGTCGGTTTACGGAAGCCGGCACCTTCGAGCATGGCCGGCCAGAACAGTGCGTGGAAGTTGACGATGTCCTTGCCGATGAAGTGGTACACCTCGGCGGTGGAATCCTTGCCCCAGAACGCATCGAAGTCCAGGTCCGGCGTGCGGTCGCAAAGGTTCTTGAAACTCGCCATGTAGCCGATCGGCGCGTCCAGCCACACGTAGAAATACTTGCCGGGTTCGCCGGGAATCTCGAAGCCGAAGTATGGCGCATCGCGGGAAATGTCCCATTCCTGCAAGCCCGAATCGAGCCACTCGGCGAGCTTGTTGGCGACCGCGTCCTGCAGCGTGCCACTGCGGGTCCAGGCCTGCAGCATCTGCTGGAAGTCCGGCAGCTTGAAGAAGAAGTGCTGGGAGTCCCTGAGCACCGGGGTTGCGCCGGAAATCGCCGACTTCGGGTCTTTCAGGTCGGTCGGTGCGTAGGTTGCGCCGCATTTCTCGCAGTTGTCGCCGTACTGGTCCTCGGTACCACACTTCGGACAGGTGCCCTTGATGAAGCGGTCGGCCAGGAACATTTTCTTTTCCGGGTCGAAATACTGGGTAACCGAACGGGTGGAAATATGCCCGGCATGACGCAGCTTCAGGTAGATCTGGCTCGACAGCTCACGGTTTTCTTCGGCGTGAGTGGAGTGGAAGTTGTCGAAGTCCACCAGGAACTCGGCAAAGTCGGCGCTGTGTTCAGCCTGGACATTGGCGATCAGTTGTTCCGGGGTGATGCCTTCTTTTTCCGCGCGCAGCATGATGGCCGAACCGTGGGCGTCGTCGGCGCAGACATAAATACATTGGTTGCCGCGATGCTTCTGGAAGCGCGTCCACATATCGGTCTGGATGTATTCCAGCATATGGCCGAGGTGAATCGAACCATTGGCATAGGGCAGGGCGCTGGTGACGAGGATCTTGCGTGGCTCGGACATGGGGCTCGGCTACTTGATGAAACGGAGGTCGGCCACTATAAAGCGCTGGCGGCTTTTTTTCACCCTTCAGGGCTGTTTCGCGATGCATTGCCGGGAGCAGCAGAGCACAACTGTGGCGAGGGGATAAATTCCCTCGCCACAAAGATATCCGCGCGACAGTAATCGGGTCGCCACAAAAGCACGCGCGGCGTAGGATAGCCGCCTGTTTTTCAAGTCTTGCTATCGGAGTTGCCCATGAGCGCCGTCAATCGCGCAGCGGTGGAAGCCATCCTTCGCCAGTACACCGACCCCTACCTGAACCAAGACCCGGTCAGCGCCGGATGCGTGCGCGCCATCGACATCCACGGAGATCGTGTCAACGTCCAGCTGGAAATCGGCTACGCCGCCGACCTGTTCAAGAACGGTTGGGCGCAGATGCTGCAGATGGCCATCGAGGGCCTGGATGGCGTGACAACTGCAAAGGTCGACGTCACCCGCGTGATTGCCAGCCACAAGGCCCAGGCCCAGGTTCCCGGGTTGGCGAACGTCAAGAACGTGATCGCGGTGGCCTCGGGCAAGGGCGGCGTGGGCAAGTCCACCACCGCCGCCAACCTGGCCCTGGCCCTGGCTCGGGAAGGGGCCAAGGTAGGCATTCTCGACGCGGACATCTACGGTCCGAGCCAGGGCATCATGTTTGGCATCGCCGAGGGCACCCGACCGCAGATCAAGGACCAGAAGTGGTTCGTGCCGATCCAGTCGCACGGCGTGGAGGTGATGTCCATGGCGTTCCTGACCGACGACAACACACCCATGGTCTGGCGTGGGCCGATGGTGTCCGGGGCGTTGCTGCAACTGGTCACGCAAACCGCCTGGGGTGACCTGGATTACCTGGTGATCGACATGCCGCCGGGCACCGGCGACATCCAGCTGACCCTGGCGCAGAAAGTCCCGGTGGCCGGCGCGGTGATCGTCACCACGCCTCAGGACCTGGCCTTGCTGGATGCGCGCAAGGGCGTGGAGATGTTCCGCAAGGTCAACATCCCGGTGCTGGGCGTAGTGGAGAACATGGCCGTGCACATCTGCTCCAACTGCGGGCATGCCGAGCATCTGTTCGGTGAAGGCGGAGGGGAGAAACTGGCTACCCAGTACGGGGTCGAGTTGCTGGCTTCGCTACCGCTGTCGATGGTGATCCGCGAGCAGGCCGACGGCGGCAAGCCAACCGTCATCGCCGAACCGGACAGCCAGATCGCCATGGTCTACCAAGAGCTCGCGCGCCACGTTGGCGCGCGGATCGTGCTGCAGGAAGCCGCATCGCCGGTGATGCCGAACATCACTGTCAGCGACGATTGATGCCTTGAAACACAATCCTCGGTGGAGCCAGCAAGCTCGCCCCACCGAGGATATGTGGCGCGTTTAGATCCGCATCCCTCCATCCATCTCCAGGATCCGTCCGGTGTAGTAGTCGTTCTCGAAGATATAGGCGGCCGAATGCGCGATCTCCTCGGGCTTGCCCATGCGCTTGAGCGGGATCACGGAGGTCATTCTTTCCAAGGCTTCCGGTTTCATGCCCAGGGTCATTTCGGTTTCGATGAAGCCTGGTGCGATGCCCGCCACGCGGATACCGTAGCGCGCCAGTTCCTTGGCCCAGGTCACGGTCGCAGCGGCCACGCCGGCCTTGGCGGCCGAGTAGTTGGTCTGGCCGATGTTGCCGGCGCGCGAGATCGACGAGATATTGATGATCGCACCGCTGTTCTTCAGCTCGACCATTTTCGCCGCCACTTCGCGGGTGCACAGGAACACACCGGTTAGATTGACGTCGATCACGGCCTGCCACTGGGCGAGGCTCATTTTGGTCATCTCGCCGTCCTTGACCTTGAGCAACAGACCGTCACGCAGGATGCCGGCGTTGTTGATCAGCCCGTGGATCGCGCCGAAGTCCTCAGCGACCCGGGCGACCATGTCGACCACCTGGTCTTCATTGGCAACGTTGCACAAATAGGCGCGGGCCTCGACGCCCTTGGCTGCGCAGGCGGCAACCGCCTGGTCGAGTTTTTCCTGATTGAGGTCGACCAGCGCTAGCTTGGCGCCCTTGTCGGCGAAATACTCGGCCATGGAGCGACCCAGGCCCTGGCAACCGCCGGTGATAATGATTACTTTGTCAGTGAGTTGCATTCTCATGTCCAGAGGGCGCAGCGGTGGAGGGGGACTGTTCCAGAGAGACTCTCGATTCGCGGCGATGTAGCCCGGCTGCACGCGAAAACAGTCCCGCAGGTGTGGCGGAACATTACTCCACTCGCTTGACCGTTTTCTAGACGGATTTTATTAAAGGAGTCATAAATTGAGCGTTGAAGCTGCCAAGCATGCCCGTGAACTGCTGCTCAAGGAATACCGCGGAATGCTCTCGACCCATTCCAAATCCATGCCCGGCTTTCCGTTCGGCTCCGTGGTGCCCTATTGCCTGGACGAACAAGGCCGGCCGCTGATCCTGATCAGCCGTATCGCCCAGCACACTCATAATCTGCAAAAAGATCCCAAATGCTCGATGCTGGTCGGCGAACGCGGCGCCGAGGATGTGCAGGCGGTGGGGCGCCTGACCTATCTGGCAGAGGCGCGCAAACTCGAGGACAGCGTCGCCATCGACGCCGCCGCCGAGCGTTATTACCGCTATTTTCCTGAGTCGCAGAACTACCATAAGGCCCATGACTTCGATTTCTGGGCACTCGACCCGGTGCGCCATCGCTACATTGGTGGGTTTGGCGCGATTCACTGGATTGACCAGCTCACCCTGGCCAACCCTTTCGCCGGCAGGGCCGAAGCCAGCATGATCGAACACATGAATGCCGATCACGCCAATGCCATCGCCCATTACGTGGAATTGAGCGGCCTGCCGGACAATGAACCGGCGCAACTGGTCGGCATCGACAGCGAAGGCATGCACTTGCGCATCGGGCACGGCCTGCATTGGTTGGCGTTTCCAAACCCTTGCAACACGCCGACACAAGTGCGCGAAGCCTTGGTTTATCTGGCTCACGCCCAGCAATGGCCAAAAAATGCCGAGGTCGATGCTTGAATTCACGAAAGGGCGACGTCATTTAAGGTTTCATAGCAAGGCATTCTTGCGTAGAGGAACCCTTTGATGCGCCCTTTTTTGTTGCTCTTTCTGCTGTTCCCGGTGTTGGAGCTGTTCGTATTCGTCAAGGTCAGCGGTGCGATCGGGTTCTTCCCGGCGCTATTGCTGGTCATTCTCGGCTCGATGCTCGGTGTCTTCGTGCTGCGTATCGCCGGTCTCGCCACGGCGCTGCGTGCCCGTGAAAGCCTGAGCCGTGGCGAGTTGCCTGCCCAGACCATGCTCGAAGGCCTGATGCTGGCCTTGGGTGGTGGCCTGTTGATCCTGCCAGGTTTCATCAGCGACGTGCTGGGCTTGGTCATGCTGTTGCCGTTTACCCGTCGGTTGCTCGCCAATAAGATGCGCCAGCGCGCCGAAGAGCAGGCGATGCGCCAGCGAGCGTTCGCCGATGATCTTCAACCCCGTGGCGGACCGGCTCCGCGTGAGCCTGTGGGCCGCGAGCCTAACGTGATCGAAGGCGAGTTCGAACACCGGGATTCCAAGTAAACCCCGCCACGGCGCCTTCGGGCGCCGTGTTCGTTTTCGCGACCACAAGCAAAAAATTTCTACCCCTGGCCCTTGTAATCCCCTTGCACGCCCATATGTATGGGTCACCGCAAGGTTTCCGGTGGCGACACTGGACAGACTTCCGCGGTTCGCTTGACGAACCGCACCCCGGCTCAGCCGGCTTTTGTTAAACCCGCCGGGACTACACCGGCCGATGAAAACCAAAATTAGGAGAGATCGACAATGAAGCTTCGTCCTCTGCATGACCGCGTCGTCATCCGTCGCAGCGAAGAAGAGAAGAAAACCGCTGGCGGTATCGTCCTGCCAGGTTCGGCTGCCGAAAAAGCCAACCACGGTGAAGTTCTCGCTGTAGGTCCAGGCAAGGCCCTGGAAAACGGTGAAGTACGTGCGCCGGCCGTGAAAGTGGGTGACAAGGTTGTGTTCGGCCCTTACTCCGGCAGCAACACCGTGAAAGTCGACGGCGAAGACCTGTTGGTAATGAGCGAGAACGAAATCCTCGCCGTTCTCGAAGGCTGATTTTTCCGCTCATTTTCCCGCTACTACAAAGTATTTAAGGAATATCGATCATGGCTGCTAAAGAAGTTAAATTCGGCGATTCCGCCCGCAAGAAAATGCTCGCCGGTGTCAACGTCCTGGCTGACGCAGTAAAAGCGACCCTGGGCCCGAAAGGCCGTAACGTGATCATCGAGAAAAGCTTCGGCGCTCCGACCATCACCAAGGACGGCGTTTCCGTAGCCAAGGAAATCGAGCTGAAAGATCGCTTCGAAAACATGGGCGCGCAGCTGGTCAAGGACGTTGCCTCCCGTGCCAACGATGACGCCGGCGACGGTACCACCACCGCGACCGTACTGGCTCAGTCGATCGTCAACGAAGGCCTGAAAGCCGTCGCTGCCGGCATGAACCCGATGGACCTCAAGCGCGGCATCGACAAGGCGACCATCGCCATCGTCAAGGAACTCAAGGGCCTGGCCAAGCCATGCGCTGACTCCAAGGCGATCGCCCAGGTGGGTACCATCTCGGCCAACTCCGACAATTCCATCGGCGACATCATTGCCGAAGCCATGGAAAAAGTCGGCAAGGAAGGCGTGATCACTGTTGAAGAAGGCTCGGGCCTGGAAAACGAACTGTCGGTCGTAGAAGGCATGCAGTTCGACCGTGGCTACCTGTCGCCATACTTCGTCAACAAGCCAGACACCATGGTTGCCGAGCTGGACAGCCCGCTGATCCTGCTGGTCGACAAGAAGATCTCGAACATCCGCGAAATGCTGCCAGTGCTGGAAGCCGTTGCCAAGGCCGGTCGCCCATTGCTGATCGTGGCTGAAGACGTCGAAGGCGAAGCCCTGGCGACCCTGGTCGTGAACAACATGCGTGGCATCGTCAAAGTCGCAGCCGTCAAGGCGCCAGGCTTCGGCGACCGTCGCAAGGCCATGCTGCAGGACATCGCCGTACTGACCGGCGGTACCGTTATCTCCGAAGAGATCGGCCTGAGCCTGGAAAGCACCACCCTGGAGCACCTGGGTAACGCCAAGCGCGTGATCCTGTCCAAGGAAAACACCACCGTGATCGACGGTGCTGGCAACGACGCCGATATCCAGGCTCGTGTGACCCAGATCCGCGCACAAGTGGCCGAGACTTCGTCCGACTACGACCGTGAAAAACTGCAAGAGCGCCTGGCCAAGCTGTCCGGCGGCGTTGCTGTGATCAAGGTTGGCGCCGGCTCCGAAGTTGAAATGAAAGAGAAGAAAGCCCGCGTTGAAGACGCCCTGCACGCCACCCGCGCAGCCGTCGAAGAAGGCGTGGTACCTGGCGGCGGCGTGGCACTGGTTCGTGCCTTGCAAGCCATCAGCGAGCTGAAAGGCGACAACGACGACCAGAACGTTGGTATCCAGTTGCTGCGTCGCGCTGTTGAAGCTCCACTGCGCCAGATCGTTGCCAACTCCGGCGACGAGCCAAGCGTAGTGGTCGACAAGGTCAAGCAGGGTTCGGGTAACTACGGTTACAACGCTGCTACCGGCGAATACGGCGACATGATCGAAATGGGTATCCTGGACCCAGCCAAAGTGACTCGTTCGGCTCTGCAAGCGGCTTCGTCGATTGCCAGCCTGATGATCACCACCGAGGCGATGATCGCTGAAATCAAGGAAGACGCTCCAGCTGGCGGCGGCATGCCAGACATGGGCGGCATGGGTGGCATGGGCGGCATGATGTAGTGCGACGAGAGTCGCTATAGGTAGAAGCACCTAGCGGGCTACATCCTAGGTGGTCACCGGTTGAACCGGTGGCCACTTTCCCGCAGAAACAGCTTAAAAAACCCGAAATCCGGGCGGTAAAGCCCGGATTTCCGGCACCCCCAAGGTGCTTAGAATTCGGCGCAATGTCGCCTATATATCGTGATTTTCTCTCAGGAAATCATCAGAACGATATGCGTACTGATCTTGCAGATTTTGAAATACTGCGAGGGAGGTATGGGAAATCGTGTCCAAAGAGCTGGCCTGCTCCTATCTATAGGGCGCAAGCCATAGCTGTCATTGTCTCACCTGGAAACCGCAAGGTAGAAAGGCACGAGACCTTTTGTTCAGCCAAAAGTAGCCTAGGGATAGTGCGTCGCTGGTAACGGCGGGGTGCGAAGCTTCCTGACAATGTAGTCCCATGATGTTTGTGGTGTGTGATCGCCGCGAGGCACCATGCAGACCCTGCGAGCAACACGCGGGCGAGACGCTAGGCTGGTTGGTATGGCCAACGTAAGTGAACTGCTGATAAACACCGTCAACCGCATGGAGCCAAAGTTGCTGATAGGCTTTGACCAAAATGGTGCATGACTGGTTGTCCCTTTTACATCTGGGGGCACGCTGACATTGAGTCATCGGTGAATAGGCAGGGCCTAACCCATCCTTGTGACGGTTATGGAACTCGGTAAGCCCGTATTTTTGCCATTGGCCTGTATGGCAAGGCAGGTCGACCGTGAGGAAGACTGTTGAAAGTGCGGGTAGAGGATGTCGGAAAAAGCGAATGCCACCCTGTAATGGGGTTGGATAGGGGCTGTTGCCCCAACCGGAAACGGTGCTGACTTCCGACTGGTCTTTGATCGCGAAAAGGCTTGTAAAGCCATCAAGAACAGACGTTGGTCGGTCTGACCGGCTGCGTCCAATTCATAGAAATCCCTTGCGGGGCAGTGCACTCACTCCCCCACAGGGGAGACGTGCGTCTGCTGCCCACTGGGGAAATCTTCTCTGGAGGAACAGCAAGATGAGTGCGTCTGAAATAGAAGTACCTGCGTCCTCCCATCTGGCCACCAGTTGGCATTCGATAGACTGGGAAACAGGTCATCGACAGGTGCGAGGGCTACAGGTACGGATCGCGAAGGCAGCCAAGAATCGGCAATGGCGGCAGGTGAAAACCTTGCAGCGGATGCTGGTTCGCTCGTTTGCAGCCAAGACATTGGCAGTCAAACGGGTCACTGAAAACCGGGGTCGCAGGACTCCCGGCGTCGATGGGGAAACCTGGAGTACGCCTGAAAGCAAATGGAAGGCAGTTTTTCGGTTAGAGCGCAGGGGCTACAAGCCCCGACCACTGCGGCGGGTTTACATTCCCAAGGCAAATGGCCAGCGCAGACCGCTGGGGATTCCTACGATGTTGGATCGAGCAATGCAGGCGTTATACCTGCTTGCCCTCGAACCGGTGTCCGAGACCACAGCCGACCGAAACTCCTATGGCTTTCGTCCTCATCGCTCCACGGCAGATGCAATCGAGCAATTGTTCGTCAATCTCGGTCGCAAGCACTCTGCGCAGTGGGTCATGGAGGGGGATATAAAGGGGTGCTTCGACAATATCAGTCACGACTGGCTGATCACCAACGTCCCGATGGACAAGGTGGTTCTAAGGAGGTGGCTGAAGGCGGGATATATGGAATCCGGTCAATTGAACCCAATCGGGGCGGGAACTCCGCAAGGAGGCATCATCTCGCCAGTATTGGCCAACTTGGCCCTTGATGGACTGGAAAAGGAGCTCGAATCTCGGTTCGGGCAGCGTAATACCAAAGCCAGCTACAAGACCAAGGTCAACTATGTGCGGTACGCAGACGATTTCGTCATCACCGGCATCTCGAAAGAGCTGCTGGAAAACGAGGTGAAGCCACTCGTCGAAGCCTTCATGGACGAGCGGGGGTTGAGCCTTGCGGTGGAGAAAACGCTGTTCACGCACGTAGCGGATGGGTTCGATTTCCTCGGTCAGAATATTCGCAAGTACGGTGACAAGCTGCTGATAAAGCCAGCCCACAAGAACGTGAAAGCATTTCTGGCCAAGGTTAAGGCGTTGGTTGAAGCAAACAAAGCGGCACCGGCCAGTCTGTTGATCAAGCAACTCAATCCAGTCATTCGGGGTTGGGCCAATTATCATCGGCCGATTGTCGCCAAGCAGACCTTCAACTACGTGGATTACAGGATCTGGAAATTGCTATGGCGATGGTGCAGACGGCGACATCTGAATCGCTGCAAACGTTGGATCAAGGCAAAATACTTCAAGCGTGTGGGAACACGCAGTTGGGTATTCACCGGGCTACACCCCAGCGGCAAACTGCTCCACCTGTTGTACGCCAGCGATACGCCGATCAAGCGGCACACCAAGATCAAGGCGGAGGCTAACCCGTACGCCCCAGAGGACGAGATGTACTTCGAGCAACGGCTGGAATATGCGTGGCGGAGTTCGGATGAAGGGAAGCGGAAGACGCTGACGTTGTGGCTTGGCCAGAGCAAGCGCTGCCCGATGTGCAAGCAGTTAATTACGTTCGAAAGCGGGTGGAACATCCACCATGTTATCGAGCGGCACATGGGCGGAGGCGACGAGCTGGACAATCTTGTGTTGTTGCATCCCAACTGCCATCGACAGCTACACTCTCGTGACAGTACGGCCTCTTGCCATCGTATGGATTTACAGCCATCCTCTACCCAGTCAATGACTGGGGAGGGCCTTCGATGAGCCAGAACAAGTGCAGTCTGAAAGTGGTAAAAGATGGACGGGTTTTGTCAGGTACTGCGGCGATCCTCCATGCGACGAGTCGCGACGGTGGGTACGATGCGCACATGGCTAAATTCGCTCAAAAAGTGATCGAGCAGACTATGAGCGAACACCTCAAGGAACAACGTAGACCCAAGCTGTCTCGGGTCAAGTGAGTTCCGATAGGTCGCTCAGGCTGTCGGCTCACGTCTGTGGGCTTACAAAGGCTTGAGCTGTATGCGGGGAAACTCGCACGTACAGTTCTTAGGGGAGGGACGGTCAGCAATGGCCGTCTCTTACCCGACAGCCAGCCTTACCCCTGTAGCGAAAAACCCCGCCGGCGAAAGCCAGCGGGGTTTTTTATTGATTTTGGATTTGTCCCGGTCTTGAAGCCGCACCAATCCCGCATTGGGATTTATGCTCAGGCATTCGCGGGATGGTTGAGGGCCATGCGCTCTGGCGTAGGAGCCGGTCGGTACAGCACGAAGTAATAGCACCCCAGGCAAATCAGCCAACAGAACACCGCTGTCCAGACGTTGTGGGAAAAGAAGTGCGCCCCTTGCATCATCCGACCGATGGAGAACACCGTGCCCAGGGTGAAGGCGAAGACCAGGGAACGACGGGCCAGGCGCGGGCGGCGATCCCGCAGCACGAAGAACAACGCGAACAGTGTGAAACCGGTGGCGGCGTGACCGCCGGGCCAGCAACGGCCAGGTTTGTCGGTGGCCGGGCGCGGGCTCAGCAATTCGCTGTAGGTTTCCTTGCCGCCAAACTCCTTCAGGCTCCAAGGGCATTGCACCGCCGTCACCGCTTTCAGCGGCGTGACAAAGGCCGTTGCCAGCGCCAGCGACAAGACCAGGCAGCCCAGTTCACGCTTGATCGGTTTGAGCCGATCGATAAAAAACGAAGCGATAAACCCTGCGACTGCCAGGACGGAGAACCCGATGACCATCTGCTTGGCCCGGTCATGCAGGAGGTCTTCGAGAAAAAAGCTGTGCCGACCGATGAATCCACCGTCAGCACTGTAGAAAAGCCGGGCCAGGTCCATGTCCAGCGTCGTCAGCTCCAGCAGCACCAGCGCTAGCGCGACAACAGCGGGAAGCCCCAGGGCGATCCTGAAATTCAAGGGGCTGGAAGCAGGGCGATTGGTGGCGCAAACCATGGTCGATACCTTCGATGAAATGTTCTTGAGCAGCAGGTTGCGCGCAGTCTGGTCCGCGTCGCGTTGGGCAGGCGTGAATGCCGGGTGAAAAACTCGTCAATGCCCCTTCCCGGGTCGAGACAACCCTAGCCGTGAAACACGCTTGGCCTTAAGCTGCGCGGGCCACGACGATTGCCTACGTGTGCAGGAGAGATGTCCATGCGAATTCTATTGGTCGAAGACAACCGCGACATTCTGGCCAACCTGGCCGATTACCTGGGGCTAAAGGGCTATACCGTCGATTGTGCCCAGGACGGTTTGTCGGGATTGCACCTGGCCGCCACCGAGCACTACGACCTGATCGTGCTCGATATCATGTTGCCGGGCATCGATGGCTACACCTTGTGCAAGCGCTTGCGTGAAGACGCGCGGCGCGATACGCCGGTGATCATGCTCACCGCGCGTGACCAACTGGACGATCGCCTGCAGGGCTTCAAGTCCGGGGCCGACGATTACCTGGTCAAGCCTTTTGCGTTGTCCGAGCTGGCGGCGCGGATCGAAGCGGTCATGCGTCGCGCCCAGGGCGGAGGGCGGCGGGCGTTGCAGGTCGGCGACCTGAGCTACGACCTCGACACGCTGGAAGTGACCCGCGAAGGTCGGCTACTCAAGCTCAACCCCGTAGGCCTCAAGTTACTGGCGGTACTGATGCAGAAAAGCCCCCATGTATTGCGACGCGAAATTCTCGAAGAGGCCTTGTGGGGCGATGACTGCCCGGACAGCGACAGCTTGCGCAGCCACGTCCACCAACTGCGCCAAGTGATCGACAAACCGTTCGAGAAACCGTTGCTGCACACGGTGCACGGCGTCGGTTACCGCTTGGCCGAGGGCCGGGATGGAGTTTAAGCAGAGCCTTGCCCAGCGGATCATCATTGCGTTCGCGTTAATGAGCGCGTTGGTGGCAGGCGCGTTTGCCATGGGCATCGTGGCAACCGTTCACCTGGTTGAAGAAAAACTGATTTCCGCCGGGCTTGGCGGAGACCTGCAACGCCTGTTGCTGATGGACAACGTTTCCGACTGGAGCCATCGGCCCGAACCCGACCAGTTGTTCTATTTCAGCGGCGGCCCAGGTGATTTCGAATTGCCCAAGGACCTGCGCCATCTGGATCGTGGTTTTCACGAAGTGTTTCGCGAACAACTGTCCTATCACGCCATGGTGGAAATCGTCGACGGTCGGCATTACGTGTTGCTCCAGGACCAGAGCGATTTCGAAGAGCGCGAGCGGGTACTGTTCGCCGTGGTGCTGGTGGGCTTCGTGCTCAGTCTGGCGCTGGCGGTATTCCTCGGTTGGGTGCTGGCACGCCGGGTGATGGCGCCGGTCGTGCGCCTGGCTCGCCAGGTTCGGCATCGCGACCAGCTCCTCGGACTTGCTCCGCCGCTCGCTCCGGACTATGCCGCCGACGAAGTGGGCGAGCTCGCCGTGGCGTTCGATGCGACGTTGGGGCGACTGCGCCAGGCCTTGACCCGTGAACGATTGTTCACCAGTGACGTCAGCCATGAGCTGCGTACTCCGTTGATGGTGCTGGCCACTTCCTGTGAATTGCTGCTGGAGAACCCGGCGCTCGACCCGCGGGGTCGTACCCAGGTCGAGCGCATCAACCGCGCCAGTGAAGAAATGCGCGAATTGGTGCAGACGTTCCTCATGCTTGCCCGGGCCCAGCGCGAAGACAATGCAATCTCCCCTCGGTCGACCCTTGGACAGGTTGCGGAAAACCTGCTGGGTGTCTGGCGCGCGCCGATCGAGTCCAAAGGCCTGAGTTTGGTCTTCGAACCGGGGCAAACCGCTGATACGCAATACAACGCCACCTTCCTGACGGCCGTCATGGGCAACCTGTTGCGCAATGCCTTGCATTACACCGACCAGGGGTTTATTCGCGTCTCCCTGACGGCCACTGGATTTGTGGTCGAGGACAGCGGCGTGGGCATTCCCGAAGAGAAGCGCGAGGCGATGTTCGAGCCGTTCGTGCGCGGCAATGAAAAGCGAGGCGAGGGCTTGGGGCTGGGTCTTTCGCTGGTGCAACGAATCTGTGAGGACCAGGGTTGGACAGTGAGCCTCAGCACAATGGAGCCGAACGGTTGCCGTTTCGAGGTGGAGCTGGATCCAAAGAGGTGAGAGGTGCTTCGGAAAATCTTGAAACGACTTGTTCAGTTCCGTAACGGTTTTTTCACGAAGCGATGACGCAGCTGTTCATAGGGTGGGCTCCTTTCTATAACGCAGAGCCCCCCATGCCCAAGACCATCGAGCTGGATTTTTCCGTAAAGTATGACGAACAGCACGCCAGGCAGTATTGCCATAAACACCGCAGCGGCTTGAGCCGCCGCCTCTCAAACCGTCGCGACCACCAACTGGCCCGCCGCGCCCTGGCGTTGGCCGGTGATCCTGGCTTGGTGTTGGACCTTCCCTGCGGCGCCGGGCGGTTCTGGTCGTTGCTGGCCGAAAAAACGAATCGGGTCATCATCGGCGCGGATAATTCCGAAGCCATGTTGCAAACGGCGAGGAACCTCCAACCCGCCGATTTTGTAAATCGGGTACAGCTTTTGCACACGTCTGCGTTCGACATTGCCTTGCCTGATAACGCCGTCGACAGTATTTTTTGCATGCGCTTGTTGCACCACATTGGTGAGCCCGCGCACCGACTGGCCATGCTGCGTGAATTCGGGCGTGTCAGCCGCGACAGTGTGATCGTTTCATTGTGGGTTGATGGGAATTTCAAGGCTTGGAAACGCAAGCGTCTCGAGCGCACTCGTGGGCAGAAAGACTACCAGAACCGATTTGTGTTACCTGTCGCTACAGTCGAGGGTGAATTCCGACAGGCTGGCTTTCGCATCCAGGAACGCCTGGATTTCCTACCGTTGTATGCCATGTGGCGAGTTTATGTCTTACGCAAGGGGTAACGGGTATGGTTGTACTGGCAACGGAAGCCCCGACGGTTTCCCGTGGTTGCTTTGAGCATTTCTGGGGTCTGAGCGGTGAATGGGTGGAGCCAGCCAATACGCGGCGAGGCGGTGAAAGCGGTGTGCAGCGGATCCATAGTGACGGCGGACTGCTCTATTCCAAACGCCAGACCGGCCACATCTACCGTAGCCTGCTATACCCCTTCGGCCGTCCCACTGTGTTGCGTGAAGAACAAGCGCTGGCGGCGCTGACGGAGCTCAACATCACCGTACCGCGAATCGTTTTCTGCGGAGCGCAGAGGGATCCGGTACATAAGTGGCGCGCACTGCTAATTACCCATGCACTGGATGGCTTCGAGCAAATCGAGCATTGGTACGCCGCAGGCGGCCGCGAACGTCATGGCGAGGCCGTGCATGACTGTGTGCTCCAGGCGTTGGCAGAAGACCTGGCCCGCATGCACAAGGCGCGTTGGCAGCATGGTTGTCTCTATATCAAGCATGTATTCGTTCGAGTGACAGGGGATGGCGAGTCGACCAAGGCCGAGGTGGCATTGCTGGACCTGGAAAAAAGCCGTCAACGCTTGACTGCCCGAAGCGCCGCCTCCCATGACATGAAGCAGCTACGGCGCCATTCGTCGTTCCATGATGGTGATTGGGAAAAGCTCGTCTATTTTTATACAGCGGCGTTTGGCAGCGCTATCAAAGGTTTGTAGCGATGAAAGTAGAAATTGCTAGAGGTTTGTTTTTGGTCGGAGCCCTGGCAGTTGCATCAATGGCGGTAGCGGTATGGGAACAGCCGCGCTCGCAGATTCTCAGCGCCTCCACGGTTGGCGTTCATTGTCCTGTGCCTCGGATTGCCAAGGCCAGCGAGGCGATCCGACCGGACAGCGATCTGTTGTTGTTCATGTTTGGCCTATCCCAGGGCATGAAACCTCAGAGTTGAGCTTCGATTGAAACAAAGGCCTCGCAATTGCGAGGCCTTTGTTTTTGCACGCCAGCCAGCATCGCACCGGCAACGTGTCTTAACGCTTGTCCGGTTTTGCCAGCAATGTGTAGACGCAAGGCAATACGAACAAGGTGAACAAGGTGCCAATCGACATACCCGTTGCGATCACCGTCCCGATGTCGAAGCGGCTCACGGCCCCGGCACCGGTGGCCAGGATCAACGGCACCATGCCAAACACCATTGCCGCTGTAGTCATCAGTACGGGCCGAAGGCGAATCGACGCGGCTTGCTCCACGGCTTCGCGTGGGCTCAGGCCTTGTTCCTTGCGCAATTGGTTGGCGAACTCAACGATCAAGATGCCGTGTTTGCTGATCAGGCCGATCAACGTCACCAGCCCCACCTGGGTATAGATGTTCATGCTCGACCAACCAAGGAACAGCGGAATCAATGCGCCACAAATCGATAAAGGCACCGTTACCAGGATCACCAGCGGATCCCGGAAACTCTCGAACTGCGCCGCCAGCACTAGGAAGATAATCGCCAGGGCCAAGGCAAAGGTCGCCCACAAGGCGCTGCCTTCCTGTACGAACTGGCGCGAAGCCCCTGCGTAATCGAAGGCGAACCCCACCGGTGCTTCCTCGCGGGCAATCTGTCGAACGGTCTCGATGGCTTCGCCCATGCTCACGGTGGGAAACCCCGAAATGGTCACGGCGTTGAGCTGCTGGAACTGGTTCAGTTGCCGCGGTCGTGCCTGGTCGCTGACCTTGATCAACGTCGAAAGCGGGAGCGACTCGCCCTGGGCATTCTTGACGTAGTAATTATTCAGCCAGTCCGGATTGTCCCGGAACGGTCGCTCCACCTGGGCGATGACCTTGTAGCTGCGCCCTTCAAGGGTGAAGCGGTTGATCTCCGATTCGCCCAGCAACGTCGCCAGGGTTCCGCCCAGGTCCTGCATGGAGACACCCATCTGGGCAGCCTTGGCGCGATCGATGTCCACGACCACCTCGGGTTTGTCGAAGGCGAGGTCAATGTCCATGAAGGCAAACTTGCCCGACTCCAGCGCGCGTTTCTTGACCCGTTCGGCAATTTGCAGCAGCGTCGTGTAGTCCTTCGGCGAGTTGATGACGAACTCAAAGGGCAAGCCTTCGCCGGTGCCAGGCAGCGAGGGCAGGTTGAAGCCGAAAATCTGCAGCCCAGGGATGCTTTCCAGCTTGGCCTGGACTTCGGGCAGGATTTCCATCTGGGTGCGGCTTCGTTCGTTCCACGGCTTGAGCAGGAAGCCGCCGATGCCCGATTGCACGCCGTTGTAGCCATTGATCTGGAAGGACGAGTAATACTCGGGGAACTCCTTGAAGATCGTGATGAAGTGATCCGTGTAGGCGTTCAGGTAATCGAGGTTGGTTGTCTTCGGCGCGTTGGCCATCATGAAGATGATGCCCTGGTCCTCGTCTGGCGCCAGTTCGGATTTGGTGAACATGACCAGCACAGGAATCAGCAGCAGGACGATGACGGCGAACACCAGCACCACTGGCCGGGTTTCGAGCGTGCCATGGAGCATGCGCTGGTAACGGCTCTTCAGGCGTTCGAAGATCACGTCCAGCCGATGGGCCAGCCCCGAGGGATTCTGGTCATGGCGCAGCAGCATTGCGCACATCATCGGCGACAGGGTCAGGGCGACGATGCCGGATATCACCACCGCCCCGGCCAGGGTCAGGGCGAATTCCTTGAACAATGCCCCCGTCAGGCCTTCGAGCAGACCGATAGGCGCATACACCGCCGCCAGTGTGATGGTCATCGAGACCACCGGCATGGCGATTTCCCGGGCGCCTTCTATCGCGGCGTCGAACGGGGTCTTGCCTTCCTCGATATGCCGATGGATGTTTTCCACCACCACGATCGCATCGTCCACCACCAAGCCGATCGCCAACACCATGGCCAGCAAGGTAAGCAGGTTCATGGAATAGCCCATCAACTGCATGAAGAACATGACGCCGATCATCGACAGTGGAATGGTCACCACCGGGATGAGCACCGAGCGCAAGGCGCCGAGGAAGAGGAACACCACGACGATGACAATCAGCACCGCCTCGAACAGGGTCTTCACGACCTCATCGATGGAGGCCTGGATGAAAAGGGTGGCGTCGTAGGCGATCTCGGCCTTGAGGTTGGTCGGGAGCTGGGCTTCCATTTCCGGCATGATCTTGCGCACTTCCTTGATCACGTCCAGCGGGTTGGCGCCGGGCGTGGCCTTGATGCCGATGTACACCGAGGGCGTGCCACCAAAGGAGCTGATGGTGTCGTAGTTTTCGGCGCCCATTTCCACTCGCGCCACGTCCCGCAGCAACACGCGGCTGTCACCGTCGGTCTTGAGGGGGATCGCGGCGAACGCTTCGGCGGACTTGAGTTCGGTGTTGGCGTTGATACTGGTAACGACGTACTCGCCTTTCACTTCGCCGGCAGCGGAAAGGAAGTTCTGCTGGCGCACGGCATTGGTCACGTCGGCAGCCGTCAGCCCGAAGCCCGCAAGCTTGACCGGGTCCAGCCACAGGCGCATGGCAAAGACCTGGTTGCCCAGGATCTCCGCTTCAGCCATGCCGGGCAGGGTCGCCAGCTTGGGTTGGATCACCCGCGACAGGTAGTCGGTGATCTGCGGATTGTTCAGTTCCTTGCTGAAGAAGCTGATGTACATCAGCGCCGAGGCATCGGCTGCCTCACGACTGAGTACCGGGTCTTCGGCGTCCTGTGGCAGCTGGTTCTTGACTTCGTTGGCCTTGGCCAGCAGTTCGGTGAAGAGCCGGTCACTGTTGGAGCCGATGCGGGCATAGACCGAGATCACCGAGAAATTCTGCCGGCTGACCGAGGTCATGTAGTCGATGCCCTCGGCACTGGCCAGGCTCTGTTGCATCGGCTGGGTGATATAGCCCTGGATGGTCTCGGCGTTGGCCCCAGGGTAGGCCGTGGTCACCGTGATCAGGGCGTTTTCCATTTGCGGATACTGACGCAGGGGAAGCTTGCTCCAGGCCTGGAAGCCCAGCAGCACGATCAACAGGCTGACCACGGTGGCGAGCACCGGGCGGCGGATGAACGGATCGGTAAAAGCCATGGGGATTCCTTGATCAGTCCGCGCGTGGCGTGCTGTTCTGTTCGGTCAGCGTCTTGTCGTCGCTGATGGCGATGGGCATTCCGTTGTCGAGTTTGAGCTGGCCGGCAATCACCACTTCTTCACCGCTGTGCACGCCCTTGGTGACCAGGACCTGCCCGTCGCGACGCTCGCCGGTTTCAACGAAGCGCCGCTCGGCGATCAGGATCGGCTGGCCCTTGTCATCTTTCTCGACGTTACCGTCGGCGGTTTTCTTCTGGGTGACCACATACATGGAATTGCCATAAAGCGTGTAGGTCACGGCGCTTTCCGGGACGACGATGCCGGCAGCCATATCTGGCAGGATCACCTGCAGGTTGGCGAACATGCCCGGCAACAGCTTGCCGTCGGGGTTGGCGAGGGTGGCGCGCACCAGCACGTTGCGGGTGGTGTCCTCGACCTTGGGGTTGATGGCGCTGATGGTGCCGACGAATGTCTGGCCTGGGTAGGCCGAGACACTGACATTGACTGGCTGGGCAACGGCGAGCCGAGGCACCGTCTGTTCCGGGACATAGAAATCCACGTACAGGCTGCTGAGGTCTTGCAGGATGGCGATTACCGTGCCGCTGGCCAGGTAGTCGCCAACGTCCACCTGGCGAATGCCTATGGTGCCGCTGAAAGGCGCGACGATGTGTTTCTTCGCCAGCGATGCCTTGAGCTGGTTGACGGTGGCCTGGTTTTTCTTCAGTTGGGCTGCAAGCCGATCGAATTCACCTTTGGAGATCGCCTGGCTGCCCACCAGTTGTCGGCCTCGGCCGAAATCCAGCTGTGACAGGCCGAGGTCGGCCTGGGCGGTTTCCAGCAGGGCGCTTTCGACTTCGCTGTCCAGTTGCAGGAGCGGTTGGCCGGCCTTGACCTTTTGTCCCGATTCGAACTGCAGCTTTTGTACCGTCCCGGCTATTTCCAGGCTCAGGTCAACGCCTTGCGAGGCCTTGAGGCTGCCAACGGTGGGCAGGCGAGACTGCCAGGGCTGCTCGGTGGCCTTGGCCACGGCAACACTGACCGGCGGTTTCGGGGCAGAAAACATCTGGATCTGCTGGTAGATGGAGAAGGCCTTGTAGCCTGCCAGCAACAGCACCACCAGCAGGACAACACCCAACATGATCAGCATGCGGCGTCGCAGCATGTTCCACTTCCTTTGGAAAAGAGCTGAGAGAAACTAAAGATAGGCGGGCACATTACCCTGAGTACGCAGGGTATTCCAGATGCTGTCGGGTCCGTGGTGCGTGGGATTTTTCCGAAATTTCAAAGCCCCCCTGCACCGTTGGGTTTCGCTTTCCTGCTCAGATCAGATGCAAATGGTTGTCCCAGAGCCCCGCCGGCAGGTCCAGCGGTTTGGCAACCAATTGTGATTGCCGGCAATCGTAATAGCGGCAACGCCCTTGGCCCGACGTCACGACAAAACCGTCGGCCACCGCGCCGACCCCTGCGCAGTCCGGCAAAGGCGCATCCAGGCGAACCTCGCCGCTGTCCAGGTCCCAGATGAAAAAGCGGTTGCCCCGTGGTGCCGTCAGGGCCACCAGGCGCAGTTCGCTGTGCACGGCGACGCTGGCGGTGTAGTGCCCCATGGCTTGTAACTGATGTTCGGGCACGGGGAACGCCTGGAACGGTTGGCCCGGACGCTTGATCGCCAGCAGTTGCGACGGCTCGTGCGCCGCGCCCATGAATTGCTGGCCGGAAACGATGGTCCCGTCGCTGGCAATACCCAAATGGCGCACGCTGTTCATTTGCTGGGCGAGGGTTTCCTTGCTCAGCAAAGTGCCATCGCGCTGCATCAGTACCAGGCTCGGTTCCATGGCGTCGAGATTCATCTCGACCCGGCTCTCGGCCTCGGTGCGGATCCCGCCGTTGGCCACCACGAGCGTTTCACCGTCGGGCATCCACGACACTTGATGGGGACCAATACCGTGGGTTGAAATCTCGCCGTTGTGCACCAGCCGCTCGCCTTCGAAACGGTACACGCCCAGCAGGCCACGGCCCGGATCGCGAGTGTCATTCTCCGTGGCATACAGCCACTCGCCACTCTTATGGATCACCGCATGGCCGTAGAAATGCCGGTTCGGCAGCGAAGCGAGGGTCTGCAGCAGCGTCCCGTCGCGCAGGTCGATCAAATAGCTTTCGGTGCCCGGACGGCGGGCGACGAACAGTGCGATCGGCAGCGTCGGGTGATTGATGATGTCATGGCAGCGCTGACTGACCCAGGTAGCGAACGCCCGGGTGCCGTCCAGTCGATAGCCGACGGCAAAGTGATTGCCGTCGCTATCGTCCCGTGCCGAAAGCAGTAGCGGACTCTTGTCCTTTTGCTTGAACAGCGTCCAGCCGCCCAGGGTGACGGCGCCCAGCAGCAAGCTGCCGAGTGCCAGGACCTGACGTCGAAACATGATCAGTCACCGTCGTTGGCGTTGAAGCCCAGTTGAATGCCCAGCGCCTTGGCCAGTTCGCCTTCATGCAGGCGATGGACGACGTTGAGGCTGTCGTACAAATCGTTGAGTTGTTGGCGCCCAGCGTCGTCACCGAGCATTTCGGTCAGCGAGCGCTGGCTGCTGGCGAACAGTTTGAGCGAGGCGTCGTAGGCAGCGTCGATCTTGTCGGCCAACGGTTTCTGGTCGCTGGGCAGCAAGCCTCGCAGGCCCTTGTTGTCGACGCCGACCCACACGGTCCTGGCGGCGCTCAGGCTCGCTTCCAGCCCTTGCAGTGACGACTGGCTGCGCCAGGCATCGGCCTGGAACGGTTGCGGCACGCCCTTGCTCTGGCGGCCCATCGGCGTGCCGAGCTTTTTCTTCAGGGTGTCCAGGGCGGTGACCTGGACCCGCAGCAGATCGGCGATCGCTTCGTGGGAATCGGCGTAGCGCTGGTTAGGAAACTTGCTCATCTGGGCGAGCATGCCGTCGTTGCTGTTCCAGCCCGACAGAATCTCCTCGGCCAGTTGCTTCTGGCGTTCGCCGATGGCGATGAGCAGCGGGCAATACTTGGCTTTCTGGGCGCTGTCAGCCATGTCGATTTTCGCGTCGAACAACAGATATTCGTAGGCCGAAAGCCCTTGCACGACCACGCTGGACTTGGCCAGGCCGGCGGCGTCGATCTGCGGCTGGCTGTTGACCAATTGCTCGACCTGGCGGCCGACGAGGTTTTTCTTGTCGGGCCAGAACTGCACCTGCCAGGCGCGGTTGCCCTCGGCCAGCGGCCCGATCAGCAGTGGTTGCAGCTCGGCCCAGGCTTTTTGCGCCTTGAGGAAATCGGCGCGCGCGGTTTCCAGGTTTTCCTGGCCTTGGCAGAACGCCAGGGCGCTGGTCGCCAGTTGCCGGTCGGCCTCGACCCAGCGGCTGTAGGTCGGCAGGATCACTTGCTTGGCAATGGCGGCCGACGTAACCGCTTGCGGATCCTGGGGCGAGCAGGCACCGAGGACGATGGCGGCGAGGCTGGTGAACAACAGCTTGGGACGGAACATGTCGGGCTCCCGTTTCGGAAATTACGTTTAAAGGGAATTCAGGAAAGCCAATAGCGCAGCGCGCTGTTCGGCGTTGAATGCTAGGACCTGTCGCTGCGCCGCCTGGGCTTCGCCACCATGCCAGAGCACGGCTTCGAGGAGGTTTCGGGCGCGACCGTCATGCAGGAACTGGGTATGGCCGTTAACGGTTTCGGTCAGGCCGATGCCCCACAGCGGCGGGGTCCGCCAGTCACGACCGCTGGCCTTGAACTCGCTGCGGTTATCAGCCAGGCCTTCGCCCATGTCATGCAACAGCAGGTCGGTGTAGGGACGGATGACCTGGTTTGCCAGCTCCGGTTCGGCAGCCTTGGCGGACGTGGTGTATTCAGGGGTGTGGCAGGACTGGCAGCCCGCCTGGAAAAACAGATTCTTGCCCGCCAGCACCTGGGGCGAATCCACGTCGCGGCGGGCCGGCACCGCGAGGTTGCGGCTGTAGAACAACACCAGGCGCAGAATGTTATCGCTGACTTCCGGTTCGCCCTCCGGGCCGTTGCCGTTGGGTGCGCGTTTGCAGTCGACCTGGGCCTCGGTGCAGTCGTCGAACGGCCGCAGGCTGGTGGTCAGGCCCATGTCGCCGGAAAAAGCGTGGACATTCTGTTGATTGAGGTTCGGCTGGCCGGCCTTCCAGCCGAAACGCCCCGGCACGGTCTTTTGTTGGACATCGTCCCAGACCATGTTCGGACGGCCGGCGATGCCGTTTTTTTCCCGCACTTGCGCCTGCGCATTCGCCAGGATGGCGTCATCGGGGATGGCCTCGAGCAGACCCAGGCCGATCATCGGCGGTGCGACGCGGGCCGAAAAGCGTGTGTCGGGGTGCATCGGGCCATAACCCAGTTGAGTAATCTTCAAGGTCGGCTTGCGCAATTCCACCACGGTGCCGTCCGCAAAACGTACCGGCACCGGGGTGTAATCGACGCGCACCTTGCCTTCCGGCGTGACGCCCGGTACCGACATGTCTTGCAGCTGCCCGCCATAGACCGGCTCCGGCACGACGCCGAGTCGTTCGATGACCTTGGCGTACGGCGCTGCATCGGGGATCGACAGGCGCACCAGCATCGATACCGCGCTACTCGCACCTGGCGCTGGCGGGTGGCCGCGTCCGTCCTTGATATGGCAATTCTGGCAGGCGTTGGTATTGAACAGCGGTCCGAGGCCATCGCGGGCGGTGGTGGTCGACGGCGCAATCACCCATGGGCTGCGGAAGAAACTGTTGCCAACGCTGAAGTCCACGCGCCGCGAGGGCGGCAGGTTGGCCGAGGGCAGGGAAAAGGCGTTCTGATCACTCTTGCGGACCGTCGCGGCGCCACCGGAACGGGCTTCACCCGGTTCGGCCTGGGTAAAACGCGGGGCATCGTCGCAGGCACTCAGGCCCAGGGCCATGAACAGTGCACATAAACGAAGAGGCAACGGCGGCATCGGGCGTCCCGGGGGATGAGTGAAAACGAGGGCGCAAAGTCTAACAGGGCGGGGCAGTTTGAATAAGAGGAATTATCGTTTGGTTGG
Source organism: Pseudomonas frederiksbergensis (assembly GCF_000802155.2). GTDB lineage: Bacteria > Pseudomonadota > Gammaproteobacteria > Pseudomonadales > Pseudomonadaceae > Aquipseudomonas > Aquipseudomonas frederiksbergensis_A. The sequence continues at coordinate 180,665 of NZ_JQGJ02000007.1, read as the reverse complement.
TGAGAGCCGCTTTGATGGGAGGGCTCACTCAAGGATGGACTGACCCTCGCCACAGGTTGAATAGTTCGTCTTGAGTTACGGCTGGACGACAGCCCCCGGCACCAAGGGCAGCTCCAGCGTCGCAATGAACCCGCCCTCAGGATGATTGGCCAGTCCCAATGCACCGCCATGGCGTTCGGCGGCGCGGCGCGCGATGGCCAGGCCCAGGCCGTGGCCGGCGGCGGTCTGGCCGGGGGCGCGGTAGAAAGGTTCACCCAATTGGCCCAGATGCTCGGCCTCAACGCCTGGCCCGTGATCGCGCACGCTGAGCAGGATTCGCTCCCCCTGGCGCACCGCGCGCATTTCGATGGGCTGCCCGTCCGGACTGAAGCGCTGGGCATTGCGCAACAGGTTATCCACGGCCCGCTCGATCATGGTCGGCCAGCCCTTGAGGATCAGGTTCGGCTCCGCTTCCAGTTGCACGATCTGATCTGGCGAAGCCATCTGGGCGTCTTTTTGCAGGGTGACCAGCAGGCCATTGAGATCGACCTCCTCGGCGCTGGCGTTGTCGGCATCGACCCGTGCCAGGACCAGGATTTCACTGATCAGCGCCTCCAGGCGATCGCACTCGCGGGTCAGGCGCGGCCAGAGTTTCTCGCGCTCTTCGGGGCTGGCCCGCTCTGCCAGCGCCAGGGCGATGCGCAGTCGGGCCAGGGGCGAGCGCAATTCGTGGGAGACGTCGCGCAGCAATTGGCGCTGGCTGGCAATCAGGCTTTGCAGGCGCGCGCCCATGCGGTTGAAATCAGTGGCCAGCACGCCGAACTCGTCCCGGCGGTTGGCCAGTTTGGCGAGGCTGTTCTGCTGATAGGTTGCCTGTCCCAGATCATGCACCGCGCCGCGCAGGCGGCTCAGCGGCCGGGTGATGGAGAGGGTCACCAACAGGCTGAACAAGGTCAGTACCACCAGGGCAATCGCCAGGGCGCTGAGGGGCCAAAGCAAGCTGCCGCGGTGCCAGGCGTCCAATTCGGGGTGGGGTATGCGGTAGATGAACAGGTACGTGTCGCCGGTCTTGGCACTGGTGAATTCGTCGGTCAGGCGCCGCCAGGGCAGGCGTCGATCATCGTTGTTCTGTCGCGCTTCGAAGGCGGCGGCACGATGCGGGAACGTGCCACGCACCACCGGATCGCCGCTTTCATTGAGTACCTGGACGTCAATGTGGTACTGGCGCTTGCGCTGTTTGAGGATGTCCTGGGCGGCATCTTCGCCCTGGCTTTCGTAAGTCTGCGTCCACTCCTCGGCCAGGGTGTTGAGACCTGGATGGCGGCTGAGGATCCAGGCGTCCTGGTTCAACATGTGGCCCAGGAGAATCGAAAGTCCCGCCACCAGAGCGATGGCCAGCCAGAAGCTGGCCAGGACGCGCCAGAACAATGAGCGCACGGAGTTATCCTCAAAAAACAAAGAAAGCCCAACGGCGGTGTGCCGTTGGGCTGGGGCATTTCACTGCATTATTGCGCTTTTTGCGGTTGTTGCGCTTTCCAGGCCTTGAATTCGGCCCACTCGGCCCGACGCTCGGCCTGTTTTTTCTGAATCGCGTCGAATTCCTTCTGCTGCTCAGGTTTCAACAGGCCGCGGATCTGTGCATCGACTTTCTGATGCCGAGCCTCCATTTCGTCCTTCATGGCTTTCTGGTCGGCTGGCGACAGCTTGGCCAGGTATTTGTCCACCAGTTCCCGTTGTTCGTGGCGCTGCTCGCCCATGATCTGGCGAATCTGCTGGCGTTGTTCGCGGCTCAGGTCCAGTTGGCTGTACGGGCCTTTATCGTGCATCTGGCCGCCGTGACGCGGGCCGTCCATCGGCCCCATCGGACCTGGACCTTCGGGCATGGCCATGGCGACGGTCGGCAGGGCGGCGGCGAACAGCAGGGCGGTAAGGGTCTTGCGCATGGTGTCTCTCCTTGTCTCATTCCCGGTCAGTTCCGGATGTGTGCAGATTACTGAGATCAAGGTCAGCGGCGGTCAGCGGTGGGTAAAGCTTGGGTAAAGACGGTTTGGTGCAGGCCTGACAAAACAGCATGAGCCAAACACAAAAGTTGTGGCGATAGGATTACTGTGGCGAGGGGATGAATCCCCGCGCCACAAAAGATCGGCGCAGTGCCTTAAAGGCTGTAGTAATAACCCCGGCTACGCAGCGCCACGATCCGTGGACGGCCGTCGGGGTGGGGGCCGATTTTCTTGCGCAGGTTGCTCACGTGCATATCCAGGCTGCGGTCGTACAGGGTCAGCTTGCGGCCCAGGGCGAGCTGCGCCAGCTCCTGTTTGTCCAGCGGCTCGCCCGGCTGCTTGAGCAGCGCTTCGAGCAGGCGGCTTTCGGACACGGTGAGGGTTTGTTCCTGTTCATCGATACTGACCACGCCCCGGACCGGGCTGAAGGTCAGGTCTCCCAGTTCGATCTGGCTGGACACGGCCGCAGGATGGCTGCGCCGCAGCACGGCGCGCAGGCGGGCGGTCAGTTCTCGGGGGTCGCAGGGCTTGGCCAGGTAATCGTCGGCGCCCAGTTCGAGGCCGAGGATGCGGTCCAGCGGTTCGCCACGTGCCGAGAGCATCAGCACCGGCAGCTCCGGATGTTCGTTGCGCAATTGCTTGAGCAGTTCCAGGCCGCTGCCGTCGGGCAGCATCACATCCAGCACCACTGCCGCCGGGGCGGTTTCGGCCAGGGCCTTGCGGGCGCTCAGGCCATCGTGGCAAGCGCGGACCTGGAAACCTTCCTGGCCCAGCCAACTGCCGAGGAGCTCACACAGCTCCTGGTCATCATCTATCAGTAACAGCTCGCTCATGACTCACTCAATTTAGCCATTGCCGACGTTGTCTACGTCCACCGCTGGCAAAGATACCGCAGAGCAGGGCCAATAGCGCTACCCCTGCGCCGACGACGAACCACTGTTGCTGTTCGGTCAGCAGGCGGGGCAGGGGGCTGGACTGGGCTTCCTTGAGTTGCAGCTTCAGGCGCTGGTTTTCCTGGCGCAACCGCCCCACCAGCGCAGTCTCGCGTTCGCCATTGGCGTTCTGTAATTGTTGGGTCAGTTCTTCGCGCATGCGCTCGCTGTCTTTCAAGCGTTGCTGCAATTCGGCGATCTGGCCGCCTGCGCTCAGGGACAACGGCGCTGAATGAGCGGCCTCGGTGCTTTCCTCGCCATGGGCGGGCGCCCCGATCGCCAACGTGACCAACAACAGGCACAACGGACCTTTGCGCATTGCAACTCCTGAATTCCAATCGAGATTAAGCAGATTAGACAGGTTGTCGGCAGGCCGGCGAGAACAATGAGCAATTGAACGCGATGAGCCAGGAAGGCCCATCGCATCGGGGGGCGTTACGGCAGGACTTGCTTGAACGGCTTGACCACGACATCGGCATAGACGCCGGCTGCCACGAATGGGTCGGCCTTGGCCCAGGCTTGCGCGGCGGCCAGGGAGTCGAACTCGGCCACGATCAGGCTGCCAGTGAAGCCGGCAGCGCCCGGGTCGTTGTTGTCCACCGCCGGATGGGGGCCGGCCAGCACGATGCGGCCTTCGGCCTTGAGCTGTTGCAGGCGCTCCAGATGTTCGGGGCGGGCGGCCAGGCGTTTTTCCAGGGAGTTGGCAACATCGGTGGCAATGATCGCGTAGAGCATGTCAGTCCTCGGTTTTTGGCGTGGTGGGGTCGGCATCGTGCAGGTGTCGGGACAGGTAGATACCCTGGCCTATCAGGAACAGCAACGTCATGCCCAGGCTGCCGAAGACCTTGAAGTCGACCCAGTACTCCTGGAACGTGAACGCAACGAACAGGTTGGCGGCGCCGCAGAACAGGAAAAACGCGATCCAGGCGATGTTCAAGCGGGTCCAGATCACCTCGGGCAGGTTGATGGCGTGGCCCATGATGCGCTTGATCAACAGGCGATCACCGATGAAGTGGCTGCCGATGAAGGCCAGGGCGAACAGCCAGTTGACCACCGGGGCTTTCCATTTGAGGAAGGTTTCGCTGTGGAAGGCCAGGGTCAGGCTGCCGAATACAAGGCAGGCGATCAGGGTCAGCCACTGGCTTTTCTCCAGCTTGCGCTGGGAAATGAACAGCGCGCCGTAGACCACCAGGGAGCTGATGATCAATACCGCGGTGGCGCTGTAGATACCCCCTACAGTCAGGGAATGACCGGCGAAGTCGACGGTTCGGGGATCAAGCTTGTAGACGATGAAAAACAGCAGGAGCGGGATGAAATCGATGAATTGTTTCACAGTGGCAGCCAGGAGCAGGATGTGGCGGCATAATAACAAACATCCTTGGCCGCGATAGGGCCAGCTGATTTGAGGTAACAAAGTCTCGTGAATGTTGATTTGCACTGCCACAGCACGGCCTCCGATGGCGCCCTTGCGCCTGCGGTTCTGGTGGCGCGGGCGTTCGAGCACGGCGTGCGAGTCCTGGCCCTGACCGATCACGACACGCTTGAAGGCCTCGATGAGGCGCGCACTGCCGCGACCGCGCTGGGCATGCAACTGGTCAACGGGGTCGAGTTGTCCTGTACCTGGGGCGGGGCGACCATCCATGTGCTGGGCTACGGTTTTGATGTGACGGCACCGTCCCTGGTCCAGGCCATCGCCGAGTTGCGCGATGGCCGTTGGCTGCGCTCCGAGGAGATCAGCCGCAAGCTCGCCCTCAAGGGCATGCCCGGTGCGCTGGAAGGGGCCCGGCAGATCCAGCAGGAGCTGGGCGACAGCGGCAACGCGCCGGCCCGTCCGCATTTTGCCGACTGGATGGTGCGCGAAGGTTTCGTCAAGGACCGCGCCGAAGCCTTCCGCAAATGGCTGGGTGCCGGCAAGCTGGGGGACGTCAAGCAGCACTGGCCGACGCTCGAGGAGACGGTCGGGACGCTGCGGGCCGCCGGCGCCTGGATCAGCCTGGCACATCCCTGGCACTACGATTTCACCCGCAGCAAACGCCGCCGCCTGATAGCCGACTATATTCAAGCAGGGGGCCATGCCATCGAAGTGGTCAATGGCCATCAGCCGGCCGAGCAGGTCGGCAGCCTGGCGATCCTCGCCCGGGAGTTTGGATTGCTGGTGAGCGCCGGCAGCGATTTCCATGGCCCGGGAGGCTGGTCCGAAATTGGCGAATACCGCCCGTTGCCGGAAGATCTGCCACCACTATGGTGTAGATTCAAACATGATCCCGTTATCGCCGACGTCTGAACAGGTAGAACACGTGAGTCAATTTTTCCAGATTCATCCGGAAAACCCGCAAGCGCGCCTGATCAAACAGGCAGTGGAAATCATCCGTAGCGGTGGCGTAGTGGTTTACCCCACGGACTCGTCCTACGCCATTGGTTGCCAGATCGGCGACAAGAATGCCGTCGAGCGGGTGCGACGCCTGCGTCAGTTGGATGACAAGCACAACTTTGCGCTCATCTGCAGCGACCTTTCGCAGTTGGGGCTGTTCGCCAAGATCGACACCGGTACTTTCCGTCTGCTCAAGGCTCACTTGCCAGGGCCGTACACGTTCATTCTCAATGCGACCCGGGAAGTCCCGCGGCTGCTGCTGCATCCAAAGAAACGGACCATCGGCTTGCGGGTTCCGAGCCATCCCATTGCCCTGGCGCTGCTGGCGGAACTGGGTGAACCGCTGATGAGCGTGACGCTGATCATGCCCGGCGAGACCGATCCGCTGACCGACCCCTATGAAATTCGCCAACTACTGGAACACCAGGTCGACCTGATCATCGACGGCGGTTCCGGTGGCATGAAGGCGTCCACGGTGATCAACCTGGCCGACGGCGAGCCGCAGGTGGTGCGCGTTGGCTGCGGCGACCCGACCCCGTTCATGGTCGAGGCCTGAATGTCCGTTGTGGAAACTGCCGTCGACAGCGTAGACAGCCAGGCCGGCGCGCAACAGGAGCTGCCATTCGCCATGGTCTATGGCCAGGCGGTCATGGAAATGCCCCTGGACCTGTACATTCCACCGGACGCGCTGGAGGTTTTCCTCGAAGCCTTCGAAGGCCCGCTCGACCTCTTGCTGTACCTGATTCGCAAGCAGAACATCAACATCCTCGACATTCCCGTGGCGGAAATCACCCGCCAGTACATGGGCTACGTCGAGTTGATGCAGTCGGTGCGCCTGGAACTCGCGGCGGAATACCTGGTGATGGCGGCCATGCTGGCCGAGATCAAGTCGCGAATGCTGCTGCCGCGCTCGGCCGAGGTCGAGACTGAAGAGGATGACCCACGTGCGGAGCTGATCCGCCGCCTGCAGGAGTACGAGCGCTTCAAGGCCGCCGCCGAAGGCATCGATGGCCTGAGTCGGGTCGGACGTGATGTCGTGGTGCCCAAGCTCGACGCTCCCGAGGCGCGGGCGCGCAAGTTGTTGCCCGACGTCAGCCTGGAGGAGTTGCTGATGTCCATGGCCGAGGTGCTGCGCCGTGGCGATATGTTTGAAAGTCACCAGGTCAGCCGCGAGGCGCTGTCCACCCGAGAGCGCATGAGCGATGTGCTGGAACGGCTCAAGGGCGGCGGCTTCGTGCCTTTCGTCGAGCTGTTCACCGCCGAGGAAGGGCGTCTGGGCGTAGTGGTGACGTTTATGGCGATCCTGGAATTGGTCAAGGAATCCTTGGTCGAGCTGGTGCAAAATGAGCCGTTCGCAGCGATCCACGTGCGAGCCCGAGCCGAATAACGAGCAAATCAATGAACCTGACTGAACCCCGCGAGCTGGCCCCCTTGCTTGAAGCTTTCCTGTTGGCCTCGGGAAAGCCGCAATCGATGGAGCGCCTGTTCGAACTCTTCGAAGAAGGCGAGCGACCCGAGCCAGCCGTGTTCAAGAAAGCGCTGACGCTGCTGGGCAAATCCTGCGAGGGTCGGGCTTTCGAGCTCAAGGAAGTTGCGTCCGGCTATCGCCTGCAGATTCGCGAAAAATTCGCGCCTTGGGTAGGGCGCCTGTGGGAAGAACGGCCGCAGCGTTATTCCCGCGCATTGCTCGAAACCATGGCGCTGATCGCCTATCGCCAGCCGATCACTCGCGGCGAGATCGAGGACGTGCGGGGCGTGGCGGTCAACAGCAACATCGTCAAGACCTTGCTGGAGCGCGAGTGGATCCGCGTCGTCGGCTATCGCGATGTGCCGGGCAAACCGGCCATGTTCGCCACCACCAAGGGTTTTCTCGATCACTTCAACCTGAAGAACCTCGACGACTTGCCGCCGCTGGCCGAACTGCGCGAGCTGGAGCCTGCGCCGACGCTGGAGTTCGAGGACGCTCCGGTGCCCCAGGGCCTGCAAGAATTGGCCGACGCCAGTGCCGAGCCCGAGGAGCCGAAGGAGGAGACCAGTTTCCATTCGTTGTTGCTGGAACTGGACAGCATGGAGGAGGGCTTGAAGACCGATTTCGATGACTTGCTGCGTAAGGAGCCTGGCCTGGAAGGCGAGGCGGATGAACCAACGCCGCCTCTGAATGAAATCGAGCACGCACCGGAGCCTGAGCCGGAAGAGGACATTCTCGGTGTCGCCGAGGCCCGGGAAAAATTGCTCGCCGCGGTTGCCGCCCTTGAGCCGCCGGAACCCGAACTGAGCGACGAAGAGGCCGAGGCCCGCGCCTTGGCTGAAGCGATCGAAAACGAACGGCGCCAGTTCGAGGACTGATACTGCCTAACCTCCGCCTCTGCGAGGGCGAGTGAACCATGAACTCCACAAACGACCCTTGCATCAGTCTCTGCAAGTTCGACGCAGATATTTGCATTGGCTGCGGGCGCAGCAAGCGTGAGATCAAAACCTGGAAAAAACTCGATAAAGACGACAAGCGCGTCGTGCTGGCCGAGGCGGCGCTGCGCCTGATCAAGCTTGGCGCCACCGGTCGGCGGAAAAAACGCTAAGCGCGTTCCTATCAGCTAGTCTCTGATGCGCAATCACATCAACGAGCGTATGATTCGCGACCCTTTGGCGATCCCTTCGCCGAAAGACCTGTTTTCAAAGTGTCAGGCCAAGCCTGGCTCGACCACACCGGGAGGTGCCCAGAAATGAACGACCAAGACCAGAACGACAACCAGGAAATCGGCCCCGCAGGCGAAAAACTGCAAAAGGTCCTTGCCCGCATCGGCGTCGGCTCGCGCCGTGACGTGGAAGCCTGGATCACCCAGGGCCGGATCAAGGTCAACGGCAAAGACGCCACCTTGGGCCTGCGTGTCGACATGCATGACGCCATCACTATCGATGGCAAGGTGATCAAGCGTGAAGAGGCCGCCGAAACGGTGCGCCGCGTGATCATGTACAACAAGCCCGACGGCGAGATCTGCACCCGTGACGATCCGGAAGGCCGCCCGACCGTGTTCGACAAGATGCCGCGCCCGAAAGAAGGCCGCTGGATCAACATCGGTCGCCTGGACATCAACACCACCGGTTTGCTGATGTTCACCACCGATGGTGAGCTGGCCAACCGCCTGATGCATCCGTCCTACGAGATGGACCGCGAATACGCGGTACGTGTGCGTGGCGAAGTCGATGACGAGATGATCGAGCGCCTCAAGGCCGGCGTCGTGCTGGAAGACGGCCCGGCGCGCTTCACCGACATCAAGCAGGCACCCGGCGGCGAAGGTTTCAACCACTGGTACCACTGCGTGGTGATGGAAGGTCGCAACCGTGAAGTGCGGCGCCTGTGGGAATCCCAGGGGCTGGTGGTCAGTCGCCTGAAGCGCGTGCGTTTCGGCCCGGTGTTCCTCAACTCCGACCTGCCGATGGGCCGCTGGCGCGAAATGACCCAGCAGGAAGTCGACATCCTCGCGGCTGAAGTGGGCCTCAAGCCTGTGGCAATGCCGCAGATGACCGCCAAGAGCAAGGACAAGCTGGAGCGGATGCAGCGCAAGTCCTCGCGTCCGATGGGCAAGACCGAGCGCGTGCGTACACTGCGCCCGGCGGCCGAGGGCGTAGCGACTGGCCCACGTCCTTCCCGTGAGCCGCAGATCGAAGGCGAGCGCCCGGCCCGCAAGCCTGCACCGCGTCAGGACGGCGAACGCGGCCCGCGTGCGCCACGTCCGGCCAATGGTCGTACCGAGCGGGGCGAAGGCCGCGCCCCGGCCGGTCGCGGTACGCCAGTGGCCGATCGCCCGGCTGACACCAAGCGTCCGGCCAAACCTGCGCCGAAAAAGCGCCCGGGTATCATCCTGGCCGACCGCGACGCGCCATCGGGTAAACGCCGTGGCGCACCGGCAGGTTCGGGTCAGCGTCCGGGGTTTGGGCGTCGTAAGCCGGAGTAAACAGCTGCGAGCTTCCAGCGTTTAGCTGCAAGAAAAAACGCCAACCGTTGGGGTTGGCGTTTTTTTTGTCTGGCTTTAGCGATGCTGTGCCTTTGAGTCTGCCTTCGCGAGCTTGCTCGCGATGACGCAGCCGTCCTACAACCAATCCCAGCCTAAAGCACAAACCGCCCATCGAACATCGGCTCTTTGTCCAGCGCCAGCACACCGCTTTCGAAAATCAGATCCAGGTGATGGCTGCCCTTGGCCCCGCCACCGAGCCCCAGGTGCAGGCCGCAATGGCGTTCTTCAAAACCGGCATTGCGCGCGTACAGGCTCTTGACCCCTTCGTTGGTGCCGATCCCCAGTTCCTCGATGCGTCGGTTTGATGGATTGGCATCCAGGTACCGGTTGAAATCGTGTTCAAGACCCGGGACATCGGTGGCGATCTTCTGGATCGTGGAGTCTTCGATCCACAGCTCCAACGGCGACTGCAGCACGCCGTATTTGCGCGCAAAGGGGATGGTGCCGAGGAAGGTGCCGACGAATTTTACCCGGCCATTGATGGTGTCGCTGTGGGTGGCGATTTCGCCAGGCGCCAAATCGTAATTGCCGACGCCGTTGATGTCGGTCCACTTCTTGACACCGTTCAGCGCGGTGTCGAAATACGAGCCGTGCTCGTCCTCGAAGCTCAACGTGGTGGCCTGGGACATGCGGCGGATCAGGTGGCTGTTGAGCCCGGCGATACGCTGCGGAATCACGCTGAAGGTGTCGTAGAAGTATTCACCGTAATCTTTGAACAACAGTGATTTTTTCCAGTTGTCCGCCATCACCCCTTGCAACGCGCGGACAAAATCGGGGCCGTCGGGGCGCGGGTTGGGAAGGGTGGAAGAGTCGTAGAAGAAAATGTACAGGTCGCTGTCGGCAATCGCTTGGGACAGCCGCTCCGTGGTTTCAAGGTCCAGGCGCATGGCGCTGAACCGGAACGGTGATGTGCCGCCGGCCTGTTCGGCAATGCTGCCGGCCAGCGCTTCGTAATCGGCGGTGTGGCCGAGCAATACCTTGGCGGGCTGGATGCCGGCCAGGGCGGGATGATGTTCGAGGTAGTAAAGGAAATGTGAGATGGCTCGTTGTGTGTCCATGCTTATTCTTCCCTGACGATTGATTTAGCTTCCTGGCAGCAGGATGGCGGAGCCGACCGGCCGGATCAGCTCCGCCGGGTATCGCTTACAGAGGCCACATCGCCGTGCCGAACGGAACGACGGCGTCGGCTTGCATCATTTCAACGGCGGCTTCATGGGTCGGTGCCTCGAACCATTCGTCCAGTTGCAGTTCGGTTTCCAAGTCTTTGTCCAGTGCTTGCATAGTGAATCTCCTAGATGACTTTTGCGGAAAACGCGGGCCGATTCGGCAAGTCAAACCCGGCAGAATCGGCACCGCAAAAACTCGCCGGCACGATGCCTGGGCAAGTGGCTGAAAACCTAGTCGAGGGTTTTTTGGAATGCAAAAAAATATTTTAGTTTTTTCTTTTGAACTTTTTGTTCCATTTTTTAAGCGCAGGTTAACCGTTGGAAAACAGCTGATTGGCCATCTTATTTTGATAGGTAGCTACCTACCGTCAATTTGCAGTCAGGCCTCGATAGTTTCCCAGCTGGAAATTTTGCGTTACGTCTCGTAAAGAAATGCTGACAGAAAATGCCCGTCGTCTTGGCGGCGAGCGAGGTTTTATTCGCGTGTAAGAAAAAGCTTCCGCATCGCCTTGGCCCAAGTCGTTTTGAAGGCTCTGGCCCGGTTGTTTCAGGCGCACTTCAAGGGTGAGATGCGCTCCATGCCTGTCGTGCAGGCGAATAACAAAAAGGAGGCGCAATGAACGCCGTAGCTCCGTTTCCATTCTCCCGTGGTGGCGTTTTTTACGTCGCTCGCATCATCGGCTCGCAAGGGCCCGGATATCTTTTCGCAGCCGCCCGACATGCTCGGGGCGGCCCCGTGCGATCCCGGCAAACGACACGCTGATCCGGTGGTGTCTGGCAGCAGGGGGTCAGCGGTGTACAATGCGCCGCGTTTTACTGTGACCCTTCGCGTACCCACGCACTTTCAAGGTTATCCGCCTTGTTCACTCCGCCACGCCACAAGCGTGTCGGGTTCGATTTCGTCACAGATAAAAACAAACAGGTGACGCATGACCGTTGTAAAAACGCTGAATTCCTGGTGCCTGCGCTGGGGTTTGATCGGCGCTGCTTGAGATCCGATTCGAGCGGCAACGTCTAACGAACATCATCAAACCTTGCGTGAGACCCTTTTCATGAGTGGACAAAACTCGCATTCGGGCGAGCTGAAACGCGGCCTGAAAAATCGCCACATTCAACTGATCGCCCTCGGTGGCGCGATCGGCACCGGCCTGTTCCTCGGCTCGGCTGGGGTACTGAAATCAGCCGGCCCGTCGATGATCCTCGGCTACGCCATCTGCGGCTTCATCGCCTTCATGATCATGCGCCAGCTGGGTGAAATGATCGTCGAAGAGCCGGTGGCTGGTTCCTTCAGCCATTTCGCCCACAAATACTGGGGCGGTTTCGCCGGGTTCCTGTCGGGTTGGAACTGCTGGATTCTCTACATCCTGGTAGGCATGTCCGAGCTGACCGCGGTCGGCAAGTACATCCATTATTGGGCGCCGGATATCCCGACCTGGGCTTCGGCGGCGGCCTTCTTCATCCTGATCAACGCGATCAATCTTGCCAACGTCAAGGTCTTCGGCGAGGCCGAGTTCTGGTTCGCGATCATCAAGGTCGTGGCGATTGTCGGCATGATTGCCCTGGGCAGCTATCTGCTGGTCAGCGGTCACGGCGGCCCGCAAGCGTCGGTGACCAACCTCTGGTCCCACGGTGGGTTCTTCCCCAACGGCGTGAGCGGCCTGGTCATGGCCATGGCGATCATCATGTTCTCCTTCGGTGGCCTGGAGATGCTCGGTTTCACTGCCGCTGAAGCCGACAAGCCGAAAACCGTGATTCCAAAGGCCATCAACCAGGTGATCTACCGGATCCTGATTTTCTACATCGGCGCACTGGTGGTGCTGTTGTCCCTGACGCCATGGGACAGCCTGTTGACCACGCTCAATGCCTCCGGCGATGCCTACAGCGGCAGTCCGTTCGTGCAGGTGTTTTCGATGCTGGGCAGCGACACGGCGGCGCACATCCTCAACTTCGTGGTGCTGACTGCTGCGCTGTCGGTCTACAACAGCGGCACCTACTGCAACAGCCGCATGTTGTTGGGCATGGCCGAGCAGGGCGATGCGCCCCGGGCCCTGGCGAAAATCGACAAGCGCGGTGTGCCGGTGCGTTCGATCCTGGCTTCGGCGGCGATTACGCTGGTGGCAGTGCTGCTGAACTACCTGATCCCGCAACATGCACTGGAGTTGTTGATGTCGCTGGTGGTTGCCACCCTGGTGATCAACTGGGCGATGATCAGCTACTCGCACTTCAAGTTCCGCCAGCACATGAATCAGTCCGGCCAGGCACCGCTGTTCAAGGCGTTGTGGTATCCGTATGGCAACTACGTCTGCCTGGCGTTCGTGGTGTTCATCCTCGGCGTGATGTTGCTGATCCCGGGTATCCAGATCTCGGTGTACGCGATTCCGGTGTGGGTGGTGTTCATGTGGGTGTGCTATCTGATCAAGAACAAGCGCGAGGCTCGGCATGAGCTGGCGGTGGCGGCTGCTGCCAAGTAAGCAAGCCTGAAATACAACAAACCCGGCCAAGTGCCGGGTTTGTCGTTTCAGGCAAGACACAAATCCCCGGGAGGTGTTGTCTGGGGGATCGCGGTATCCTGTGGAACCTGACACCGGACACTTTCCATGCTGGTCATTTCCAACACCGTGCACATCCCGGACGCCGAGATCGAGCTGTCGGCCATTCGCGCCCAGGGCGCCGGGGGGCAGAACGTCAACAAGGTGTCCAGCGCCGTGCACTTGCGCTTCGACATCCCGGCCTCGTCGTTGCCCGAGTTCTACAAGGAACGGCTGCTCGCCCTGCGTGACAGTCGCATCACCAGCGACGGTGTGTTGATCATCAAGGCCCAGCAATACCGCACGCAGGAACAGAACCGGGCGGACGCATTGGAGCGCCTGGTCGAACTGATCCTCAGCGCCACCAAGGTGGAAAAGAAGCGCCGCCCGACCAAACCGACCCTGGGCTCGAAAAAGCGTCGCCTTGAATCCAAGACCAAGCGCGGCTCGATCAAGGCCGGGCGCGGCAAGGTGGATTTCTAATTTTTCTCCCGCTCTTCACGGTAGCGAGGGGCCTGCCGGTAGAGGTAGACGCTCAGCGCCAGCCCACCCAGGGCCGCCAGTGCCGCGAACAGGAAAATCGAGGCAAAGCCGAAACCGGCGGCTATCGCCCCGGCCAGTGGGCCGGTGATGCCCAGCGATAAATCGATGAACAGCGAATAAGCCCCCACCGCTGCCCCGCGGCTGGAAGCCGGCACCAGGTTGACCGCTTCCACACCCAAAGCCGGGAACACCAGCGAGAAGCCGAAACCACTCAACGCCGCGCCCGCCAAGGCCCATTGCGCATCAGGCGCCAGCCATAACAGCAGCAGGCCCAGGGTTTCCACCGACAAGCAGGCAATCGCCACCCTGAACCCTCCGAGACGGTTGATCAGATTGCCGAACAGCAAGCGCGCACCGATGAAGCAGGCACCGAACAGGCTCAGGCACAGCACGGCGTTATCCCAATGCTGCGTGGCGTAATACAACGTAATGAAGGTGGCAATGGTGCCAAAACCGATGGAGCCCAGGGCGAGCCCGCAGCCGTGGGGCAGCACGCGCCCCAGCACATGCAGGAACGGCAGGCGCTCGCCGATGACGATGGGCGCGGCGGTTTTCGGCCAGGCCAACGCCAGCCCTAGCACGGCCAGCAGGACGATGCTGACGCCCATGCTCCACAATCCCAGGGATTTCACCAGCCATACCCCCAACGGCGCACCAATCGCCAGGGCGCCGTAACTGGCGATGCCGTTCCACGAGATGACCTTGGCGGTGTTCGCCGCACCGACCCGGCCGATGCCCCAGCCAATCGATCCCGAGCCCACCAGGCTTTCCGCACTGCCCAGCACCAGACGACCGATCAACAGGCTGGTCAGGCTCAGGACCGGCATGCTCGCGGTCCAGGCGGAAACCAGCATGAACACGCCGCTCAAACCACACCCGGCCAGGCCGAACATGACCGCGCGCTTGCTGCCAAGGTTGTCGATGATGCGTCCCGCATATGGACGGCTGAGCAGAGTGGCCAAGTACTGGACGCTGATCACCAGTCCGGCGATCACTGCGCCGAATCCCAGCTCGCCATGGACGAACCCGGGCAGGACGGCCAAGGGAATGCCGATGTTCAGATAGCCGATGAAGGTAAACAGGACAATGGAAACGACTTGCAGCGTGACCGCCATGGGGCGCTGGAGATCTGGCATGGGGAAAAGGTCCACGGGGCAGCAGGATAGATAGGCTGCTTATGATAACGGTGACCGCCGGGGGTGGAGCGTGGAAAAGTAAAACTATTTGCCGGACGGCGGTTCAGTTGTGCTCTTGCCAGCGACCAGGTGCGTGGTGACCAGCGCGGCCAGGGCATTCTCTTGGGTGCCGAACCGAGCCAGCAGGGTGGCTTGTTTTTCGGGAGAGAGGCGGGTCCAGATCTCGACCATTTTCTCGGCGGTGCCGATCAGCACGCTGGCCTGGGCCGGGCTGAAGGAGGAGTTGTCGTCGGTCATGGCGTGGGGCTCGGATTCAGGCGGTGTGGAAAGCGCATCTTAGCGCTTTCCACACAGTCTGGTGGTGCGGGTGAATCAGTCTTCGCTGTCGGCCGGGCGGCGTTCAGTGGCTTGCTGCTGCTCGGGTGGCTGGGCGTCGGGTTGCCCACCGGCTTGCCGCGGGGTTGTCTGCTCAGGTTCGTGCAGGCTTGGGAAGGGGAGATTAGGGATCTCGTGCATATCGCGCTCCTCGCAAAGTCTGTTGATCGATCGGGTAGGTCCGCGCTTTTAAAAAGCCTGGGCAGGATACCCCAGGAGAAATGACAAAAAGACTTTTAAATCCTGGCGGAGCGACCGATGGGCTTGTCTGGACAAGTCATGTCCAATCCGCGAACCGCTGTCGCTACCGGTTGTCGCCACGGCTCAAGAACGCGAGTTGCGGGCCGATGCCGTGTACATATCCTCCACATTCAGTCGCGAGAGTGGACCCTGGACATGGAGGTCCTTTATTCGAAGAGATCGACTCCATGTTTCTACAAAAATCCCTGAGAGCGCAGATTCTGGCCCTGCTGAGCGGCAGTCTGCTGGCAATGCTGCTGATCGCGCTGGCGTCCTTTCACTTCCTGTCCGATGGCATTCATAACTATCGCAACCTGATCGATGGTCCGTTGCGCGCCTCGCAACTGATCGATGAGGCCAATCTGCAATTCAAGGTCCAGGTCCAGGAATGGAAGAACGTCCTGCTGCGTGGCAAGCAGCCGGCGGACATGGATAAATACTGGAAGCAGTTCGAGGAACGCCAGCGCGACGTTCAGAATCTGCTGGGTGAGTTGACCAGGCATGAAGGTGTTCCGGCGTCGATCAGGACACGCATCGAACGTCTGCGCGGTGAGCACGCGCAACTGGGCGCAGCCTATCAAAAGGGCCGTGATGCGTTTGTCGCCTCTGGCGCAGACGCCGCGGCGGGGGATGCGGCGGTCAAGGGTGTGGACCGTGCCGCCAGTGAGCAGATGAGCGAATTGGTGATAGAGCTGCATAAACTGGGCGATGAACAATCGGCGTTGATCAGTACCGGAGCTAATCGCACGATCCTGCTGGGCACGGTGATCATGCTGGTGTCGGGGTTGCTGGTCGGCTTGCTGAGTCTGTGGTTGGTCAACCGCAACCTGGTGCAGCCAATCCGTAACTTGATCGAATACGTGACTCAACTGAGCCGTGGCCGTTTTGCCGAGCGCGTAACGAGCACCCGTCAAGACGAATTGGGCGACCTGGCCCTGGCGGCAAATACGCTGCGTGATTTCCTCGCTGAAACCTTTACCCGCCTGCAACGCAGCGCCACGGAGCTGGACAGCGCAAGCGGCGAACTCAACGCCATTGCCAGTCTGATGAGCCAGGGCACCAGCGAACAATTCGAACGCACTGACCAGGTGGCGACCGCGATGAATGAAATGTCCGCCACCGCCCAGGAGGTCGCCCGCCATGCCGCCGACGCGGCGCGGGCCGCCGATGATGCCGATCACTCGGCGCAGCTGGGCGAGAAAGTCATGCAAGGCACCATCCACACCATTACCCAGATGCGCGGCGAAATCGCCAACACCGCCACGGTGATTCGTCGCCTGGAAACCGACAGCGGGCGCATCGGCAAAGTGCTGGAAGTGATTCGCGGGATCGCCGAACAGACCAACCTGCTGGCGCTCAACGCCGCGATTGAAGCGGCCCGGGCCGGTGAGGCCGGGCGGGGTTTTGCGGTGGTGGCCGATGAAGTGCGCAGCCTGGCCCAGCGTACGGCGTCGTCGATCATCGAGATCAACCAGATCATCCAGACTGTTCAAACCGGTGCGGTGGACGCGGCCCAGGCCATTGAAAGCGGGCAGTCGCGCAGCGAAGAAAGCGTCGAGCAGGTGACCCAGGCCGGCGAGATGCTTGAGCGCATCACCCAGGCTGTCGAGGCGATTCGCGACATGAACCGCCAGATTGCCACGGCGGCTGAAGAACAGACTTCGGTGGCCGAGGATATCTCGCGCAACCTGACGGAGATTACCTGCATCGCCAGCACCAACCTGGACAATGTGCAGCGTACCGAGGCGGCCAGTCGCGATTTGCACGGGTTGTCGGGGCAGTTGAATGAAGTGACGGCGCGGTTGAGTGCCTGATCAGCTGTTGGAATGAACACCCGTGGCGAGGGAGCAAGCTCCCTCGCCACGAAATAGCGGATTGGATTCAATAATCGCGCCGCTTGCGAAACGCCCAGCGGCCGGCGAACAGGGTGAACGTGGCGACCAGTGCGACGAGAATCCAGAAGCCGTGGGGGTCGCCCTCCAGCGGCACGCCGCCAACGTTCATGCCGAAGAAACCAGCGATGATGTTGATGGGCAGCGCGAGTACCGTGACCACCGTCAAGGTGAACAATGATCGGTTGGTTTGCTCGTTGAGGTTGGCGGCGATTTCTTCCTGCAACAGCTTGATCCGTTCGCCCAACGCGGTGAGGTCGTTGATGATCAGCGCGAATTCCTCGGTGGATTTGCGCAGTTCCTTGACGTCTTCTTTCTGCAACCATTGCGGTGGTCGATTGAGCAGGCGCAGCAGCGACCCGGGCTCCAGGGCCAGCAGGCGTTGCAGGCGCACCAGTACGCGGCGCTGGCTGCCCAGTTCGGCGCGATTGGTCGAGACCCGCGAAGACAGCAGCTGATCTTCGATCTGATCCACGCTGATGCTGGTCTTGCGCACGATCTGGGTCAGCACTTCGCCCTGGTCGCGCAGCAGATGCACAAGTAACTCCAGCGGTGAGCGAAAGCTTTCCCCGGCCTTGACCGATGAGCGCAGCTTGTCGACCGAGTGCAGAGGCTGCAACCGCGCGCTGACGATCAGCCGACTGCTCACGCAAACCCACAACGTGGATACGTCCGAAGACACCAGGTTGCTGAGGTTGAATACAACATCGTTCACCACGGCGAGCAAAGCCGAGTCCACATGCTCGATGCGGGTCGAGCGCGAGCCTTCGTGCAGGGCTTCGAAGAATTCCTCGGGCAAGGCCAGGTGATTTTTCATCCAGCGTTCGCAAGCCGCATGGGCGAGGTTCAAGTGCAACCAGAGGAATTCATCGGCCTCCTGGGGTTGTTCCAGGCTTTGCAGGGCCTGGGCCGAACCGATTTCCCTGCCGCGCTCACCGGGGCGAAAGCGAAACCCGTAGAGCAGGCCAAACAGGTCCGGGTCGCGATGGCTTTGGTCGAGGCTGTGGTTCATGGGGGCTCGCTGGCGGGAGCGCCTGTCGCGGCGATGACAGGTTCACTTGAGCGGCATCATTGCAGGGATTCTTGAAGGTTTTGTGACGGTTGGGTTGGGCGTGGATGGTCGGATTTTCTTTCGGGTGGTTTCGTAAGAGCCAATAAAAACCGTGCAACTTAGAAAGTTGCACGGTTTTTTAGCCAACAACTATTAGTCTGGACGGTTATTAGTCTCGACGGTCGCTCAGAACCTTGCCATTGCTTGCATCTAAAACTACGTCCCACTCATCGCGGCCGAGTTCCAGTTCGACTTTGTATTCGTAAGCACCGTTGAGACGCTTCTCCAAGTCAGTGTCGGTAATGCGAGCTTCTTTGTGCAAGTCTTTGGCTATTTTTTCCAACTGATCAAGCGGCATGATCGTTTTGTTTGCCACCAGTGCAGGAATTTCCCCACCAGGAACATCGTCGTCCGCCTGGGCAAGGCCAGCGGTGAGGGTCAAAGCGGCAGCGGTGAACAGGGCAGTCAAAGTTTTCATAGGTCTTTCCTTGGTGTCGTTAAAGGGTGAGTCGTTTAAGTGGGTTCAGATTATCTCTGGCAACTTAATTCACCCTTAATTCGGAAAACATGCAGAGAATGCCCTGATCAGGTCCTGATGCTTCAGTAACCGTGCTTCTCCAATAGTTGCGCCACACTGCCTGTTACGGGACGCTTGAAGTACTTGAGCAACTCACTGGCCCGATTGGTGAAAATACCATCCACGCCGGCATCCAACACTTTTGTGAAATCCACCGGCTCATCCACAGTGTAGACATGTATCAGCAAACCCTGATCATGGGTGTACTGGTTCATCCACGGTTTCACCAGGTCCGAATAACTCTGGCTGCCGCCGTGGGTCAACGCCGCCGAAGGACCGGTGCCGATGGCTCCGTGGGCCTTGGCGTACCGGACCCATTGCTCGAACTCGGCCTTGTCCTTGGGCTCCTGCTTGGCGTAGTACGCAGCCTTGTCGGTTTCGCCGGACTCGGCGAACGTCACTTTGGACCTGGGCTCGATGTTGCCTTCGCCCACCCATAGCAGCAGGATTTTCGGCACCTTCGGCATCTCTTTGTGCAGCAGTTCCAGGCTGCTCTTCTCGAAGGTCTGCAAGACCACCTTGCCTTTGCCCTGGCCTACACCGAGGGCGCGCTTGGCCAGCTTGGAGCCGGATGGGCTCAGCCAGCCCCGGTCCTGCAGCTTGTCCTTCAGATCACGCTCGATGCCTGGAAACAGCTTTGGCTCCTTGGTCTCGATGTACAGCCCTGGTTTTTGCTTGGGGTTGCCCTCGGCGATGTCGATGACTTCATCCAGCGTCAGGATTTTCTGGCCCGCGAATGACGGCCGAGCACGCTCTGGATAGGCGGCATTGAACCAGCTGCCGGCATCGAGGGTTTTGAGTTCCGCCATGGTGAATTCATTGGCGGTGCGGTCCTTGCGATCGGGAAACTTGGTCGCGACATCGGTGGTGCGCAGCAGGCTGTCGTCATGGAGGACGAACAGCACCCCATCTTTACTGCGCTGCAGGTCCAGTTCCAAGTAGTCGGCACCCAGGTCGCGGGCCAGCTTGTAGGCGGGGGCGGTGGATTCCGGTGCGTCGAACGAGGCGCCGCGATGGGCGATGACCGCTGGATGGGGAATACCCAGTTGGGTTGCCAGCGCCTTGGGGCTTGGCGTTTCGAGGGCATGTGCTTGTCCGACGCCAAGCAGCAGGCTCAGCATCAGGGCGCTACGGGAAACGGTGATGGGCATGCTCGAGATCCTTTCGTGGGTTTCTGTGAAACCTCCCTTTTAACAATTGAACGCTGCGGATGCTATCGCCATACCGACATTGATCTACGTAAAGCAGATTTATCCCACGCACTTTCGAGCCACTTTGAAGTACCCTTGGCTCCAGTTTCCCCGGCAGAGGGAGACCTTGAACCTGTGTTCGCTTGCCCTGCGTGTAAACCATCGATCAGACGTCCCTAGGGACGCATTCATGAGGTTTACCATGCGCATCACTTCAACACTCATTTGCCAGGCCGCCGACCAGCTCAAGGGTTTTGTCGGCCTGAACCGCAAGACCGGCCAATACATCGTGCGATTCAGCGAAGACGCCTTCGGCATGGACGTGGCCGACGACGGCATCATCCCCACCAGTGAATTTCTCTGGATCCCCGTGGCAGACGGCACCATGGCCCTCAAGCGTGAGCGAATCCAGCTATTGCTGGAGCAGAATATCGACGATCGGATCAACCTTACCGAACCCCTACGGGTTTACATGGCCCGCAGCGATCTGCCGGAGATCGTGGCGGTGCGACAGTTGGTGGAGGGCTGAGCCCTCGATCTTGAACCGGACATGGAACTTGCGGGAGCGAGCCTGGCATCAAGTTTGGCGTTGGAAGGCATAGTCCCGTTCGACCTTGCACACCCTCGTCTGGCACTGGGCATACCAGGTCGATCGGCCTCGCTCACGTATCGCGGCATGTTCGGGATGCTGTTTCCAAGCCAGGATCGCCGCCTCGTCGCGCCAATAGGACACGGTAATGCCCAGGCCGTCGTCGCCACGGGCCGATTCGATACCAAGAAATCCGGGCTGCTCCCGGGCCAGGGCCAGCATGCGCTCGGCGGCCTCGGCGTAGCCTTGGTCTCCCTCGGTACGCAAGGAAGTGAAAATCACTGCGTAATAGTGAGCGCTCATGACATTCGCCTCGCGCAGGCTTGGACAAACGCGCTGACCAGTGGCGGCACGCGGCCTTCCAGTGCGGCCCGTTCAGGCTGGAACAGCGTTGCGACAAAGAACGGATGGTCGCGCAGTTCCACTGCGCGCAGGTCCCCGGCCGAATCCCGGGCCACGGCGTGCAAGTGTTCGCCCAGCAAGTCTTGTTCAAACTGTGGATTGACCCCGAAGCGGCAGTGATAGCCCTCGAACGCGGTCTCCCGGCCATAAGCCTTGGCAACCAAGGAATCCGCATCGAACTGAAGACTGTCGATGGTTTCGACCAAGGCACAGCTCAGCGGTGTCAGCAGCGCCCGTTCCGCCTCTGGAGACGTTTCGCCATGCACGGCGTCGGCCCAACACATCACGTTACGAGCATATTCCAGCACGGCATGCTGGAAGCCACCGCAGGTGCCCAGGAACGGGCGACGCTGTTCACGGGCAAAACGAATGGCGTGCAAGGCGCCGTCTTCGTTCTGATAGGGGCTGCCGGGTACACACCAGACACCGTCGAAATCCTCCAGCACGGCGGTGTCGGTGATGAGCGACGTTGCCAGCCAGTGACCGCGAATGGCATGGCCGGTTTGCTTGCCAGATAGCTCAAGTGCGAGGGGGATCGCCCGGTGCGCGGTGATGGTTGGGTTACGATCGCCGATCAGGGCGATGTTCAAGGCATGCTGTTTTTCCATGGGAGGCTCGCCGCTTGTTGATTCCTGGTGGCCACTATAGATTGGCGTTCACGCAATCAATATTGGCGTTTATCCAAGTGATCAATGCAGCTGCGCACTATCGACTGGACTATCCCGATCTGTCGCTGATCCTGGCGCTGGTCCGTGGCGGCTCGCTGGCCCGGGCCGCTCGGCTGCTACAAGTGGATGTGTCTACGGTGTTTCGTTCGGTACGTCGGCTGGAGGCGGCCCTGGGCCTGCCCCTGTTCGAAAAAAGCCGCTCCGGGTATTTACCCACGAGCCTGGCCCAGGCGTTGGCCGAACAAGCCGAACGCGCCGAGCAGGCACTGGAGGCGGCGCGGGTGGGGGTGGAGCAGGGTGGCGAGGTGATCAGCGGGACGGTGCGCCTGACGTGCAGCGACTCAGTCCTGCAAGCATTGTTGCTGCCGGCGCTGGCGCGTTTCATGCCTGCTTATCCGGCATTGACCCTTGAGCTGAGCACCTCGAACGACTTCGCCAACCTGAGCCGTCGCGATGCCGACATCGCTTTGCGGCTGACTCGTACACCGCCGGAACACCTGGTCGGTCGCAACCTGGGCAACGTGGCCTACCGGGTCTGTGCTGGCGCCACGTACCTGCGCTCGGCGAATGCCGATGACCTGGCTGCCCTGTGCTGGATCGCGCCGGACGATTTCCTTCCGGATCATCCCACCGTAGCCTGGCGCCGCCAGCATTTGCCCGGCGTAATGCCCGCCTATCGCTGCAACAGCATGCTCTCGGTCACCGAGCTGGTGCGGGCCGGTCTTGGGGTTGCGGCGCTGCCGGACTTTCTGATCGACGAAACCAAGGGCCTGGTGCCCCTTGGCGAACCGCTGGAGGGATACGACACTGCATTGTGGCTCCTGACCCGACCGGATTGCCGAGCCTTGCGCTCGGTGGTGACCTTGTTCGATGAGCTTGGGCGCAATCTGCGCTGGGGTTGAGACTCAGGCTTGATAACGACTCAGGAACATGTCGAGGGCCGATTCGATCACTTGGGTCTGCTCTTGCTCGGTCAGGCTCGGTTGCCCCATCGAAACCTGCGGCCAGAACGCAAACGTCTTGAGTAACCCATGCATTTGTTGGGCGGCAAATGCCGGCTCCACGGGTTTCAAGCGGCCATCGGCCTGGGCCTGGCGAATCCAGGCCGTCAGGCCTTCTTCACGCTGGCCCATGCGCGACACCATGTCCTGGGCTCGCTCAGGGGAATGAATGGTTGCGGCGATGGCGATGCGCGCCAGGTCGAGGAAGTTCTCGTCCGCCAGCATATGCAGTTTTGCTTGCAGCAACGCTTGCAGCTGTTCCCGTAGCGGCTTTTGCGGGCTGTAGGGCATGTCCTGTTCAGCGGTGATGCTGTTCCATAACCGATTCAGGATTTCGGCAAACAGTTCTTCTTTGCTCGGGAAGTGGTTGTACACCGTACGCTTCGACACGCCTGCCGTTGCTGCAATCTTGTCCATGCTGGTGATTTCAAAACCGCTGCTACGAAATTCAGCAATCGCGGCCTGGAGAATGGCTTCGCGTTTTCGCTCGGTAAGGCGTTGCGGTACGGTCATGGGCACTCGTCGGTAGAAAGATAAAACTTACACTCGGCAGTTTACTTGCTCTTGCGATTCATGCAATCTGGAAACTACACCGAGTGGTGTAGTTCTGAGTGAAGCGGCTGAGCGTGCATGCGAAGGCCATCCAGCGTCCACAACGGCGAAGCACATAAGTGCCGACGCCCTTGGAGTTATCGCACCATGACCCATCCTTCTTTTTCGACCGCCAATCCGTCTGCCCCTGAGCCCTCGCGGCAAGACCACGGCAAATATCGCAATCACGCCTTCACACCGCGTGAAGGCTTTGGCACAACCCTGCGCATCATCTGGAATATGATCTTCCACAAGCCGCGTTCCACCCGCCCTGCAGGTGCTATCGACGTTCAGCCGCTGACGCGCGCCGCACTGCTGGCCGCGCCGAACCACAGCATCTTCCGCCTCGGCCATTCCACCGTGCTGCTCAAGCTGGGGGACAAATTCTGGCTCACCGACCCGGTGTTTTCCGAGCGCGCCTCACCCGTGCAATGGGCCGGCCCGAAGCGTTTCCATCAGCCACCCATCAGCCTGGAGGAATTGCCGCCGATCGAGGCGGTGATTCTTTCCCACGATCATTACGACCACCTCGACCATCAGGCCATTCTCAAGCTGGCGGACAAGACCCGCCACTTCCTGACGCCCCTGGGCGTGGGCGACACCCTGGTCAAGTGGGGCGTCGACGCCAGCAAGGTGCGCCAACTTGATTGGTGGCAAGGCACCGAGGTGGACGGTATCGAATTCGTCGCCACGCCCTCCCAGCATTTTTCCGGGCGAGGCCTGTTCGACAGCAACAGCACCTTGTGGGCCTCATGGGTCATGATCGACGGCGCCACGCGAATTTTCTTCAGCGGCGACACTGGTTACTTCGAAGGTTTCAAACGCATCGGCGAACGATACGGCCCCTTCGACCTGACGCTGATGGAAACCGGCGCCTATAACGTCGATTGGCCCCATGTCCACATGCAACCGGAGCAGACCCTGCAGGCTCATATCGATCTGAAGGGGCGTTGGCTGCTACCAATCCACAACGGCACGTTCGACCTGGCGATGCATGCCTGGTATGAGCCCTTCGATCGCATCCTGGCCCTGGCCTGGGAGCGCAACGTTTGCATCACCACTCCGCAAATGGGCGAAGCATTCACCCTGACGCAGCCGCAACGTGGCCGCGCCTGGTGGCTGGACGTGGAACCCTCGGCCTATCAGGACCAGGCCGGTATCGCCTAGGCTTTGTACGACAAGTGCCTGCGCGGTGGGTGTTATTCGATCATTGCGTAATCGGAGCGCCCCATCGGGTCTGGCGTCGCGCCCTTGATGTTCATGCCGCGCCCCGGTGCGAAGCCAGGGAAGAACACCAAGCCTTCGGCCTCCAGGCGGAACGCCAGGGCCAGGCGGGTTACATCGAGCAGCTCGCCACCGGCCTCGAAGCGACGGATGGCCTGGACCGAGACGCCGGATTGTCGAGACAGCTCCTCGACGCTCCAGCCCAGCATGGCTCGCGCCTGTGCACTGTGGGCGGGGGTGAATTGATAGACAGCGATGCGTTCCAAGGTAGTTTTGATTGCGAGAGAGGCCATGGGGATGCTCCAAAGCTGTGGGATTAAAAATACTGTGTTTTTGTACAGTTGTTTTGAATCCCGATCAATCTCATTTTTTTGATCAATGACCGGCGGTCTTCTCCAGCCAGACACTTGGGGCATGGCCCAATACCCGACGGAACATGGTGGAGAACGCAGCGGGACTGTCATAGCCCAGATCCAGGGCCATGCGTGTCACCGAATCCCCATCGGCCAGGCGGGCCAATGCCGACATCACGCAAGCCTGTTGTCGCCACTGGCTGAAACTCAGCGCGGTCTGCCGGCCGAACAGGCGATTGAATGAACGCAGGCTGATATGCAATAGCCCCGCCCATTCCACGGGCGAGGCGTGGGCGTCGGGGTGTTCCAGGAACGCCTGGCACAGGCTGAGCAGGCGAGGATCCTTGGGCAGCGGAAGGTGCAGTGGCAAGTGGGCGCTGCGCAGCAACTCGTGCAACAGCAGATCGATCAACGTACCATCACGTCCTGCCTCGTCGTAGTCCGGCGCAAGCTCCACGGCTTCCATCAGCAACTGGCGCATCAGGGGCGACACGCTGATGACCTGGCACCGCGTGTCCATGGCCGGTACCGCGGCCGGTTCGATGTACAGGCTGCGGGTGCTCACGCCCAGCATCAGCACTTCATGATCGACCCCCGGCGGAATCCACACCGCCCGTTGCGGCGGCACCACCCAATTGCCATCCGCCGTGCTCACCTGCATGACCCCGGTGGCACCGTAGAGCAACTGCGCGCGGCGATGGCGATGCAACGGCAATACTTGCCCGTGAGCGTAATCGGTGCCGATGGCAACGACGGCCCTGGGTGTCGCATCCAATAAATCGATCGAACTGTTGCGCATTGGCAGGGCATCCAGGATTGGCGTAAACGCAAACATTATTGGCCTGTTTGCTACAGCAGGCCAAGCTTAGCCTCCCTATCGTGAACGTCTTTCCATTCCACGGATTCGCCTTGATGTTTTATGTACTGCTCGCCTGTTTCGGCTGCCTGAGTGGCATCACCGCCGTGCTGTTCGGCTTCGGCGGCGGATTCGTCGTGGTGCCCTTGCTGTACCGCATGTTGACCGCCAGCCACGGTGCCGACGACCCCATCGGCCAATCGGCGATGCACATTGCCGTGGCCACTTCGACCTGCGTCATGATCGTCAGCGCGCTGATCGCCACCGTGAAGCATCACCGCGCCGGCAACCTCATTCGCCATTATGTGTGGCCGTTGGGCGGTTTCATCGGCCTGGGGGCACTCGTCGGCGCCGTTGCCGCGATGTGGGCGAGCAGCGAAGTGATTCGCTACGCGTTCATCGTTTATCTGGGCGTGACCATTCTGGACTGCTTGTTCAGACGCGGTTTCCTGACACAGTCTGACGCTGTGATCCCACAGCGACTGAGCAGGGCAGAGGTCTCGGCAGGCGGGATCAGCATCGGTGCCATCGCCACTTTCCTGGGCGTGGGTGGCAGTGTCATGACGGTGCCGTTATTACGCCGTTGCGGGCTGAACATGTCGCGCGCCACGTCCATGGCTAACCCGCTGAGTTTGCCGGTTGCGGTGACCGGGACGCTGACTTACATGGCCCTGGCCGGGTTTAGCGAGTTTGATTTGGGGCCGTGGTTTGTCGGTTACGTCGACTTGATGGCTTTCGCTGTGCTCACACTCGGCGCGTTAGTGGGGATTCGTCTGGCAACGCCGTGGATCGGGCGGATACCCGATCGGTTGCATGCGTGGGTGTATGTGGGGTTATTGCTGGTGGTAATGGGCGGAATGTCGCTGGGATAGGGTTGCTATTTACCTACCAACCCCGGCGCTTCCCGAATAATGAAGTGATCCAGGTTCCCGATATTGGCACTGAACACCCCGAACGTTTCTTCGGGGTTCTTCTTGCTCGGCACCTGCTTCAACTCCGGCGTGACGCCATAAAAGAAGCAATACAACGGCGCATCGCTGTCGATGGCGTGCTTGATCTCTGCCAGGAACGCTTTGCGCTTGCGGTAGTTATCGATCAGCTTCTTGCTCAGGTAAACGTTGACCGAGTAAGGCTTCTTCTTCGCCTCGTCCGGTTGCTTGAACCAGACCTTGGGTTCGAAGTCGATGCGAAAGCTTTGCGTGTAATCCTTGATTTCTTTGATCTTGCCCCAGTAAATCAAGCCCTTGTTGTCCTGCAAGTACTCGATCTTTTTGAAGAACGATCCATAGGGCGCGGTTTGCTCGCCAATCTTCAACAGCTTGCGCTTGAGCAGGTCCTTGTCCGCGAAGTTCGAGACGAAACACTCCACCGGGTGGGCGAAGACGCTGGTCTTGTCAGGTGTCGAATCATGGGCGGAATGAGCGTTATCACGGTCGGGCGATGCGGAGGGTGGCGTGGGGCGATTCGCTTCAGAATCCTTTGGCAGGTCGGAAGGCTTGCGCACGTACTGACGCCGAGTCAGCAACAGCTCCGACGGAAAGTGCTCCTCGCGGTCGTCATCCGTTTCCGCCTCAACACTTTCCGCATCCAACCCCGGCGTTTTCGGACTGACATACGGACAGCCCTCGATATGCTGGGTCGTTGGTTGATTCTTGAAATGTGGCGTGCGGATGTAATTGACGTTCTTGGCGTTGAACGTCGTCAGCCGATTCTCCTCATCAAACGCCGCCCGACAGGCATCGTTGGGGCACTGAAACTGTTCCTTCGCGGAATCGAACGCCACCGTCTCGTCAAAATTCAAATCGCGCACGTCATAGATCGACAGCTTGTCGTCGAGGCTGAGGCAGTAGGCGAGGTCGAATTTCATCGGGGCTCAGGTCCATGAGGGGGAAATGTATTAATAGCGAAGGGCAGGGCCGGTTGCACTCAAAGTTTCAGCACACCACCAAAAACTGTGCGAGCCTGCTCGCGATGCCCAAAATTCCCCGGCCATCAAGCCTGCCGATAACCTGTGACCTGACACCAACCCGTGGCGAGGGAGCTTGCTCCCGCTGGGCTGCGGAGCAGCCCCATTCCACAATTCAGGTTCAGATGTAATCGGTATCTTAATGCCGATTTACGGGCTATATCTTCCAGTAGTCGGAATTATATTGCTGGTATAAGCCTTTTGAGCGAGACTAGTCGGCATCATAGTTCCGGTTTAGGTGAAAATGTCAGGGCATCTCACAATCCAATCTTACGTTGACGGGCAATGGCGCGACGCGGCGACGCTTGACGTGTCGAACGTTCAGCAGCTTGATGAATCGCGATGTAGTGTGTCTTACGACCCACATTACTTGGTCGACTTCATCCACAAGCTGGAAACGCTTTTCGAATTTGCTATCAGCGTAAATCTTCCGCTGAGCTGGAACCCTGTCGACAGCAAAGGCTATCCCCCATTTGTCTACGACATCATACCGGCCGGTGCCGCTCGTAAATCATTGCAGAGGCGATTCGGCGGAGAAAAGCCTGATGGTATGGACATGGGCTTTTTCCTCCTGAGTCGCTGCACGCCTTCGCCCATTGGGCACTTGCGGGTGAAGGAGTCTTTCGAGCATATCGACCAGACTCGTAAGGAGGCCTTTGCGCGTAAAGAAGTCGTAGACAGAACAAATGATTTCCTCGAATACGCCTATGAGTCGGGTGCACTAGGCGGTGCAACGGGCGCTCAGGGAGAAGCCCCGAAACTGATTATGGTTGAGGATGAAGAGGGAGCTCTTTATGCCGATGCGATGCTTCCTGACGAGCTTGCGCACCGTCATTGGCTGGTGAAGTTTGCTCGCAACCAGGCCACTGAGCGTGACAAGAACATCCTGCGGGCCGAGTATCACTACTACAAAGCGATCTCCCAGCTCGGTTTGAACACGATATCCACGGATGGACTTGTACTCGAGGAAGCCGCTAAGCCTAGCTTGTGGATGCCGCGCTTTGATAGGCGAGTCGCCAACGGCGTGGTGGAGAGGATTCCGGTGGAGTCCATCTATTCCGTATGTGGGAACACCGAGCCAGGCTCGAAGATGAACCATGAGGATGTGCTTAGTCGATTGATGCTCCTGTGGCGTACGAATGGACAGGAGGGAGAGCTTGAGGAGCTGGTATTCGAGTACCTGCGCCGTGACCTGCTCAACCGTATCCTCGGGAACTCGGATAACCATGGGCGCAACACGTCCATTTTCCGGTATCGGGACAAGTTCGAACTGGCACCAATCTACGACCTTGCACCGATGGTGCTCGATCCGGAAGGCGTTACTCGAGCCACCAAATGGAAGCCCGAGCGCATGGGAAGTCCGGACTGGAGAACGATCTGCGGATACTTTCACGACGTAATGAGCCCTGACGTGCTCTTCGAGCGCCTGCTCGGAGCTGCCGAGACATTCAGAGCTTTGCCGGACCTGCTGGTCGACGTTCCAGAGGAAGTGAAGCGCGCCCAGTCTATTCCGATGAACAACCTGGACAAGCGCCTGGGTGAATGGGGGCTGCGATGAAAGAGAATACTGGCGAGCGGCGCAGGGCGGTCATTGACGACATCGTCATGAAGCACGCGATGGGGACCGAAACCCTGGGAACCGCTATTCGCCGGCTACGGCTTGAGGTGACCGGCCTGGATCAGGACACCTTTGCAGTCATGTGCAACATGTCAACCAAAGCCCTTTACCAGATCGAGAAGGACAAGGGTAACCCGACCCTCAGCACACTCGAATCCATCCTGAGGAAGTTCGGGTTGCGCTTGGGGTTGACCATGGCGGCCACCAGCCTTTACGCGCCCTCGTTCGGGCAGCAAGCACCCGCCTCAAACGGGCCCGCACGTGGCGTCAACCCGAAACGCCAGTCCGCAGCGCGGTTCAGTAGCGTGGCTACTGCGCGAGCCGCTGCAAAGGCCAAGAATGACGGCAAGGGGCGGCCGAATGAGTGAACCTGGGACCGGCCTGTAATTTCAAGCCAACGTGCCGAGCAAGCCCTGCACCCACCCGTGGCGAGGGAGCTTGCTCCCGCTGGGCTGAAGCGGCCCCCATTCCATATCCCCTACAAAAAAACCGTCGCCCAAACGCGGACGACGGTTTCTGATTGAATCTCAAAACCCTCGCAAAACCCGCGACGCTTTCCGCCACCAGGATTCATGCTGACTAAACGGATCATCCACCAGCACCGCCGGCATATCCCGCAAGCGAATCCATGGTTCATCCTGCCAGTGCAGCATGCAGAGCGACATCTTCGGCCAATCCAGCACGCTCAACGTAGGACGCTCCACCTTATGCGAGAAGCGCTCATCCCGTAGCGTAGGCACCACCTGATGCGTGATCCACTCCCGCAGCAATCGATACTCAGGGCAGTAGTGATAAACCAGCAATGCATAAACGCCCGACTCGCTCAGCATCAGACGCTCCTCGGTCAAGCCGTGGACATGCACGAGCATCATCCGGCGCTGGTCAGGGTCAAGCTTGCGGGTCATACGCTCATCAAGGTGCTTGCTCATCAAGCGCCCCAAATCGGATGCGCTGAACCAAGCCTGGTTTTCAACCAGGAGAGCATGCAGATGAATATTGTGTCGAATAAATTGAGTAGGAATCAGCGGATCAGACATGACAGACCTCCGTGCAGGAAGGCACGCGGTCTGATGTGGCGCTGTGGCTGATTTCCTTCAGGATGAAGAGACGATTCTTAGGCATATCCTTTACCTCTGTGTGGTGTCAGCTTTCTTAAGGCTGGGTGCCGGGAGCTAAGAAACCCCACACAGAGGGCCGGACTTATTCCCCTTTCGGGTCTTGTATTCGCCCACTCCCGGCATAACAGAGATTTTCTGATGCGCACGGAGAAACCGTAGGCACAAAAAAGCCGCTACTGTCGGGTGCGGTTGGTCCGCTGTGTGAGGTGTTTCTTAGGCACCAAATGTCACACTATTCATTTGTTTCAAAGAGGTCAAGCTTTAGGCATCAGTATGTACATATTCTTAAAACTAATGTGTTTCAAAATCGGTTAAAAATTTATCTCTATTCATTATTAATATTTCGGTAGTGCCACCGCGTGCAGATTTTTTTCCTGCTAGTACGCTTGATCTATCAAGGATTGTGATTGTGAAGTTTTTCTCATATAAAGCTTTAACAGAAGGATGGTTAGCGTTTGTGGATATAATATGCGCACCTCTCTTTGCGGCTCTTAATAGCGCACGTGCCAGTCGTTCTTGATCTTCCCAACTAAAAATCGATTCATTGTACTTTACAAAGCCATTGTTGTTGTGTTTGACGGTATATGGTGGATCCGCAAATACGAGATCGTTGAGCATGGCTTTGTCAATAACCTCTTCAAAGTCTGAAGTGATTATTTTTGAGTTTTTAAGTTTTTGCGCTATTTTTTCAAAATCTTCTTCTGGGAATATTACGGAACTTTTAGTTCCTATTGGTACGTTGAACTCACCTTTTAAGTTGACCCTAAATAATCCATTGAAGCATGTCCTGTTTAAATATAGGAATTGCGCTGCTTGCTCTTCGTTGGACTGGTAAGTGGTTGATCTTATTTTGTAGTAATATTCCTTGGAGTGTAAAAGTTGGTGCTTGGTTAGTTCGTTTTTTAAAGTTTTCCAATCTTCCTTTATTTGTAGGTAAAGGTTGATCAGCGCGGGATTTTTGTCCGAAAGGGTAGAGTTTTTTGGAGCGATGTGGAAAAAAACCGCTCCACCCCCCAAGAAAGGTTCGTAATAATTATTAACGACACAGGGGAAAATGTCCGGCCTCGCTTTAACGAGCCATCGTTTGCCTCCCGCCCATTTCAAGAATGGATCGACTTTATCAATTTGCTGTTCTGCTTTCATACTTCGTCCCACACAGCTTGTGGAACTCTAGTCTCTAATTGAAGGTGGACGTAATCTATGTAGTCAAAGTCCTCTAGTTTATAGGTTCTTTGCGCCGTCGCATGCGCAGGAATTCGGCGCAGCTCGTTAATTTTTTCCATCCATGATAAGTTCTTGGCAGTTTCTTTTTCTCCGGGTTCGGGGATATTAAAAACTGGCTTAAATAGTTGCCAGACTTCTTTCTTTTCTACGATTTTTTTGTATTCGATAAAGTCGAGATAGTTTTCTAGAGGTAGAGATGAAGATTCGTCGTCCAAAGATTTTCGGTATGCCTTGGATTTGATTTCCTTGTCTGAAATACCTTTTTCCCAGTAGCTTTCGCCAAATTCTTGCTTTAGTCTATTAAATAATGATAGTTGAACAACTATGTTGATTTCTTTTAGTTTCCTGTCAGCTGTAGATATACGATCCTCCGAACTTTCTTCTTCCCATTCGATGAGGCCTAGCGGATTAAAGTTCTCTGTTTCGTCTTTAATGATCTTGCAAAGTCTGAAAAAATATTCTCTAGGTCCGCCCGAGCCAAACTGAACTTTAAATTGGGCTTCCATTTTCTGAATGGTTTGAGCTTTTAAGAAGTTTATGAGTGGTGGTGTGAAATCGTCCAGTTCCAAGATTAGTTCTTCGGTGGATAGTTCTTTTGCGTCTAGATTGCGAGATGTTTCAATATGCTCGATTAAGGCTTGAAGCAGATACAGGTATCCTTGAACGCCGGTGTTTGTACTCACATAGCCCAACCGACCTGCATCCCATACCTTAAAATTGGCGTCTCGTATTCGGGAGAAAAAATGATTAATTATTTCTCTTGCTCTCTCAACTGTAGCGGTATCATTCGCATCGCTGAGGGGGCCAAGCGCATAAACTTTATTTTTTAGTACTGCTTTGCCAATGAGTCCTGATTTGCTGAGGGCTTGCTTCAGCGCTGGGACCGTTAAGCAGACGCTGTCGTTACCTTTCATTCCTTGAGTAGTAAGTTTTCCATAGAGAGGCTCACCGATATCACTATTCAGAATACTGATCAATCTGGCAGATATTGCTCCGATACGCTCAAGCGGCTTGCTTGATTCCCACTTCAACTCACCCTCTAAATCGTCTAATAGATTTTTCGGTACGGACTTCTGCTCATGATTTATCGTCACGAATAAGTTGGCTTCTTCGTTTTTTGGCAGCTTTTCAAAAGCTATAACAACAATATTTTGTGCCTGATGTTTGGAGGATACGGGGGCGAATCCATAAAGCCTGTGTTGTCCATCAATTATCCATGCTGACCGATACCTATCTGGTAGAAAAAGATTACCCCAGGTTACTCCAGTCTCTTCATCTTTCGATATCTGTTCAAAGCGAACAGAGTGGACGAAATTCATTAGTATGTTTGTAGGGAAAAAGCCGCCGAGGTTTATAAAGTCAGCGATTTTTTTTAATCGGCTCTTACTCACCAGGCGCTGATAAGATGGAGCGCCTTCAGGGTCATTAAGTGAGCGATGATTTACAAAGGATATCTTCAGAAGCTCTTTGGGATGGGATACAAAGGCGTAAAATTTCCTCCCGCCCAAAACACCTCTGATGGCCGGGACCTTCCTGTTTTGCATCGCTGGTATTTTTTGGTCTTTAAGAAATTCAGCTAGAAACTGATATCTAGCGGCGCTTCGTAAATGCTCTGAAATTTGGAGGAAGTACCTTAGCTCTCGCTCGGTGACTATGTGGATGTTTTCATTGGTTGCGAAAAGCTTATCTTCTTTGGACCATATGATATTCTGTGAAAATAATAGCCATATGATTTTTGGCTTAAAAGAACTGCCAAAATGAAATTTTACTGATTTTGAAATTGCGCCTTTTTGTGAGGCGAATTTTTCAATCTCATCAGATAAATTTACCTTTCCCATTTCATCCTGTGAGAAGCACTTTCCTATAATTACAGTTTCATCATCTTTCGCGAAAACATCAAAGGGTTCATAGATTTCTTCCTTGTTGTCGATGCAAATAAATAAGTCGGAGGTTGACTTTAATACTGGGTAACCTAGTAGGTATAGAAGTAGCCAAACTTTTCGATTGAGTCGCTCCGATATATTGATAGGGCGTCTTAATTTTACTTTGCGTTTAAGCTCTTTGAAGGGTTCGAAGCCTTGTGTTTGGTATTTGTTTCTGTCTTCCAAGGGTACAGATATTTCGATGAATTCTTTGCGGTTCTCGATAGCCGCTTTTTTTAATTCTTGAGGGCTATCTATAAATCCTTTGATCAATCGATCCATCATTTGTCCTTAAGCTAAATTTTATAATGAATAAAATTCTACCGCGTTTTTATAATTTGCAAAAAAACCCCGCATTGCGGGGTTTTTATATTTGCTATCCCTTTGAGCAGATAGGCTTTTATATCATGTCAAAGTAACGTAGCTTTTCAGCGCGCTTTGAAATGGTCGCCCCAGCCAGAAGGGGCGTCGAGACGCATTTTTCACTCTGCCTGAAATATATTTTCTGAGACGCTGGAAAACTGAAGGGAGCGTTCATACGACCTTGAACTTCGTGAGCTTAGATGAAGAGCTTCAATGAATGTGGGGCCGAATCCAAAATGCAAGGTATCAGCATGAGGTTTTGAATCTAGATATAGCAGCTATTCACATTGAAATAGATCCCAGGGTATATAACTTGCGAATGCACGATATGCTCGCAGGCAAGGGGGCGCCAGAAGATCAGAGGAAGTTTGAGGAGAGAGATGATACGTGATAGGCCAGAATCGAGCTGTAACGAAAAAGAAAAAACAGTTGCAGGGGGGGGGCGTGGAATGACGCTAATTTACTTGGTACTACCAGAGCGGACTTTTACTAGTGCTTCTAAGTCTTGCCTGCTCAACAGCGGTTGTGGGTGATCGTAGTCATAGGCTTGGTATGTCGAAATATTGTTCTCTTTGATCAGGAGGATCGCATGCTCACATGAGACACCCAGCATTTTTGCCGCTTGCTTACTAGTGCAATAATTTTCCATCAGATTGGTGAGTTTCCAAGCGTCGGCAGGTGTAAGAAATTCTTGGTTCCGTAACCTGACGGGGCTAACAAAACCGGAAGAAGCAAAGCGTCGAGCAAAAACCCGGTGGGGCATGTTAAATTTTTGCAACAAATCAGATACGTTTGTGAGGTGAGAAAGTTTTTCTTTTAAGCTGTTGACCTCGTCAAATGAAAGCGACTCATGGTGCCTAAATTGCTCACTCCTAGTAGGGCGAATTTCGCGCACGGCTATTTTCCTTAAGTCGGTGTCCGTCAGTTCTAACGCTTTCGCTGCATTTCCTATAGACATGATTTGATTGCGTGAAAAGCAAATGCCATATGTGTCGCTAGTGGGATTTATCAGTGATGCCAAATTCGCAGGAAATTGTCTTCTGTCATACACGCTCAGACAGTGGCCATTGACAAGGGGGCCTGAGATAGCATGGATGTTATGAGATTCTAACGTGCGGGTTATTTTAGTGGCAGGCACGAATAGCTCTTTGGCAAGCAGGCTGGGTGTGGTAAAGCGCTTGTAAAAATTGATCACGTCGTCACGTACGAATACTCGGCTGTTGGCGGATGAACATCTGATAAGCCCGAGGTCGCGGTAGTAAATAACGCTACTGCGATGAATTTTAAGATCGGACGCTGCTTGTTCCAATGTGCACGTTGCGAGATTTGAAGTGTCACACTCTCTGATCATCTTCCAACCCTTCAGGGAATTGGTTTTGGACGGCAGGATCTTGAGTGATTGGGTTAATGCTTCGATATCCCTAGTGCGAATGAGGAATGGGTTTCCCGCGCGGTTGATCAACGGGCTGATCTTTTCGCAGCAGTTAAGCGCTGTCTGCAAGTGTATGTGGGTTACATCGAGTTGGGCAGCCAAAGCTCGCGTGCCGATAAAAGATTTTTGAAAGGTCTTGATGTCTTCCTTACGATAATACGGGCGAGTTCGAATCTTGATGAAGGGGGTCAGTAAATTTCTTTCCGCCATAACTGCACACTCCGCGCGAGATAAGACAAGAAGCTTACCTATCATTTGAAGTGAGTGGGAGGATGATATGGTCTCTGACTCGAGTAACTGTCTTAGCTCTTTTTTTACAGCTTTAAAGTTGTCAATTTTTTTCTTGATCTTTTCGATATCTTCAGCATCATACTCATTTTTGTTTTCGGTCGCACTGGCAGTCATAAACTCATCCCATGTCGTTGAACTGACCCCGAGCAGTAGTCTAATTCTGTTCGCGCTCAAAACTCGACCGCGTCTGATTTGCTTGGGTAGCAAGCTCACCAAGGGTGCGACGTTAGGGTGCTCTTTATTGATCAGTGTGCTCAATATTTCTGCTTGGACGGAATCAAGAGAGTTCCAGATGTCGGGAAGAGTGCGTTTCAGTCTCTGTAAGTCCCCGAAGACTACCGAAATGGCAGCGTCAAATACGCTGTGATCTAATGTTCTGACCGTATTTCTCGCGACGCCAAATGCACTGATCACTGACATAAGTGAGTCCAACTTTTGCTGATCTTGTTGCTCAAATATCTGCATCAAGCGCTGTTCAGGAACGCAGATGTCTCGGGAACATTCGGGTGAATCCAACTCTTTACCACAAACACAGTATATCCAACCTTGATTTCTCAACGTAAAGCGTCGGTTGCATTTGGGGCAAGCAAAAATCAATTCACGATGGTGTACAGGACAATACCGCGAGAGGCAAAGGTCGTGGATTAAAATCCCTTGGCCTGATTTTCGGCATTCGCTACACACGGGAAAATTTTTCGATCTCAACAACCGCCGTCCGACTTTTACGGCTCCGAGTAGAAAAGCACCAGACGGTGCATCTTGATCGGCCAGCGGATAGAACCCGCTCCGGATAGCCTGCCCTAAGGATGCGCCTACCTGAGCGAGCATTATAGATTGGTATCGATTTCCCTGTATCAGGGTACCTCCGGTTGCGGAGTAGCCATATCCAAGAAAGTATGCGCCGAATCTGGAAACAGTTGTGTAACCATTTTGGCTGGCCAGCCTGTAGAGGACACTGCTGGCACTTTCGCCAGGAAGAGGTAACGGGATAAAGTTAAGAGTTTTCATCTGGCCCTCTGGATTTTGTCATAGCAAGAAGCCAAGGTCATGGCAAACGGATCTGAGGTGATGCTTAACCTCAGGTCGATCAATTTGCTAGCCTGGTCAAAGTCGACCAATTCCAGCGTCTTTCGCTGATGTGCCAGCATGTGTTGGGCGGCGCCGTGAATGATCAGCCTGATATATTCCAAACTGCCGGATGTCGCTAGGTAGAGGCGCGTGGCGATATCTGAATCGGTAAGATGAGCTCCGGATTGAAGGAGTCCCTGCGCGTAAAGTTGCTGGTCAAGGCACCCTAGCAATACCATGAAATCTGAGCCGCTATCCTCACTAAAGGTGAGATACCGAAGTTCAATAACAAAAGGAAAGCGGCGGGCAAGAGCCGGGCGTTGATCTAACAGAAACTTGCATTCGGGAGCACCCGCCAGGACGAAGGATGTCATGGTGTCGTTCATCATGGTGATGAGCCAATCAATGGTAATCCCTCGGGTTTTTTCCGCTTCAGGCCTAGCCAAATGGTGAAACTCGTCTAATTCGCAGACTTCCACCTTGCAAGCCTTAAGTAACGCCATCACCCGATAGCTCAGCTCTACAGTATCCCCCCGCAAATCAGGCCCACCCAGTTCACGCACCAATTTCTTCGCGAAACCTTTCACGGTGACTGGTGAGGGGACGCTGCAATAGAACGCAGGTCGCACGGTGGTGATGCCGCCCGGTTCAATAAGCTCGTAAGGGGCGCCGAACGAATCTCTGAACAGCTTGAGAAGAGTCGATTTTCCGCTGCCTGTGGGGCCCACTACTAAGGCCGAGGTGGGAATTCCGCGCTGTCGCGCGGTCTCTACGCTCTTCTGAAGCATGGTGTAGGCGTGCAGGTAGGCTGGAAACAACACCAACTGTTGGGCAAAGTCTCGAAGCCATTGATTATCTGAATTAGTCATGGCGCACCTGAACCATTGTGCTCGACCTGAGTGGGGTCCCTTCGAGCAGCGTGACTTTTGGAAGCTGTACAGGTGGAGTGGGCTGATTAGGTTCGTAAGTAAGCAATGTGGGTTGGAGATCTCTGGATTCCGCCGTGTCCGATTTCTGGCTTTCTGCCAACCGCGCCAGACGTTTATGTGCGGCTTTGCTTTTGTCGCTGCGCAGCGCCAGGATGAACTTGACTCGAAGATCGCGAGCGGTCTTGAAGTCGAAAGCTTTCCGTTCACTTCGCAGTTGTTTTTGCACCAAGCGATGCATTTGCATAGTGAGGCCGTTCTGATACTCCGGATCCACCGATTCAACTGGAAATAGGTCTTCGGGTCGGTCCGGATGGCAAATCCAAACGGTTCCCAAGTCACTGATGTCGAAGAACAGTGCGAGTCTTACTTTTTTCGGACCCCGGGTCGCCAGTGCGGGTACCGCAGGGCCGGTCCATTGAAGTTTTGCGAAGCCTACCCGGCCGTTAGAAGGAAGCACCGTGGTCTTGCTCAAAAACAGGCGCTGAATGTCCGAATCACTGTACCTTCTTGGCGGAAATTGTTTATCAACGCATTTGTTCCAAGTGTTGAGAGGGGAGTCGTTAAGAGACCGATGAAAATTCTGGTGATAAATCTCCAGAAATTTGCTGAATCCCTCTTGGAGCTCAACAATGGTATACGTCGCGTTTTTCTCCGAATTGTAATCCCCACGCTCCTCAGGGGCCGAAAATGTCGTGCCACTCAAGTGGTGGGCAAACTGAATATTTTGAGTTTTAAAAAAACGTTCGACGTGGGGCTTCTGGTCGGGAGTATAAGGCTCACAATAAATAACCCTCGCGCCCAAGAGTTGCATGATGTAGCCGATTTTTTTGCCTGCAAATTCACTACCATTATCCATGACGTAGGTGGTTGCAAGACCGTTGCAGGGCAGATCTGATCGGAGCGACTGTTTAAGCGCACGGAGCGTCTTTTCGATGCAGGGAGGGTTGATGGAGATGTCCCACCCAATAATCATCCTGGACGTGACATCGATCAGCACTGTGAGCCAAGCTCGACCGATTACCTGGCCGCGCTTGTTGACTACTAGGACATCCAGCATTTGCGAGTCACATTCGACGCGCTCCAGCAGATGCGAAAGCGGCTGGGTTTTTCGACTGAATTTCTGTTTCTTGAGTGCTTTCTGATGCCCCAGCTGCGCGACGTCTTTTTCGTAGGTGTCGTACTGTTTAATGATTCGCCAGATGGTTGATTTACTTGGAATGCTCAGTTGGTCGGTCACCGGACGCTTACTGTTAAGGTCTTCCAGGCTGCACTGAATAACATCAGTGACCTCTACGATGCTGTGTGGCAATTCGATGAGGTAAAGCTCCTGCACCCAATTGTCGATAATCTCAGCGACGACGTTCGGTTGCAGGTCGATCAGCCGACGCCGACGTTGCAAGGGCGAGCGAATCAGCGCGATAGGATTTCCACCGGCCTGCCGATAGAGCTTCACCCAGCCATATAGGCTGGTGTAGCAGGGAGGATGGGGGTCTCCGATTTGTTCGCCGATATCACGGATCAGGGCTACAGTTGCTGGCCGCGGCAACCCCCTACCGAGATTCGCCTCGGCGGCGCGAACATATTCTAGGCGTTTGTCCAATTGGCGCCGCTGCTCTTCGCTCAGGTCTGCCACGATGCGTTGCACATTGTGTTCCAGAGGTGCGTCCTGCATGCGAAACAAATTTCCACGGTGAAATGCTTGACATAGGCGATCCAGCGTATGAATGGCAATGTGGGTGCGCCTTGCTATGCTCCGCAAGTGGGCCCGCTTATCGTCTACGGCGATGACCAAATACACCTCTGTATAGAACCGCCATTGCTCGCCTGCCTTCATGTTAAATTCGTTGAGAGTGGCCATGATCAATCCTCAATGAGTGTGGTCGGCGATCGCCAGGGTCGTTAGTCCTTGACACTAAAGTGCAAGAGGTCGCCATTGCTGCCTAATTCGGAAGACGCTCCCTGTCAATTCGCAAATCTAAGGGTAGTGAACCGTAAAGCTCCAAAACCAAGTCATGCGCCCAAGTCGATAATTCTCGTTGCTTCCTGGTCTTTAAAGACTCCAGAAATATAAAGTCCCGAATGACGTGCCTAATGTGGTGTGCAAATATAATTTCGCTATCGTCGTAATTGCTCTGTGATAGAGGCAACGGCAGGTCGTAGGCTAATAATTCTTTGTGTGATAATAAATTAAATGCTTGTTTGCTTTGTGCCTCGATCGATAAAGAGCATTGCATGTTGCTGTACCTACGAGTGGTTGATGAAAGGCGTCATGGTGAGCCCAATGGGGCTTGGCTGACCACGTGTTCACATTGAATAATGCCAAGGCTTAAGATTGGATTACTGGATCCACACCATTGTTTCGCCGGTGATGGGTTTTCGTAAGTTGCAATGAATCGCATTATAAAATAATGCGTGGGCGATAGCCGTAAACGGAAAAGTATTAACCATTAGCTGTCGCAACGGTACTGAGCGCGGCTGCTGATGGAGATACTTCTGGATAGCGGCATCTGTTCGACCATCGTCGTTGTATGCGTGGTAATACAGGTATTCGAGGTTACCAGTCCGTGTGGTGTGATAGAAATGGTGTAGTGGCAGACATTCCAGCAGGCAGTTCTGTTCTCCCAGTAATTCGACAATTTTTGACAAACGGATCCTGACGCGCTGGCACTCCATACTCTGATCATTCTTGACTTCAGCCAGCTGCTGTTCGCCGCTCACAAATGTGATCTCGAAATCGGGCGTGTAGCTGACCTTGATTGCCGCAATAGTTATCGTGTAAGGATGAATTAGGTAATAGAGGACGTCCCGCCTACGTTCCAGCTCTAAGCAGAATGCCGCTTCAAGTAACGACTCACACATCAGAGGTCGATTGTTTTTCCTCGAAGGAAAAATAGTCACGCGGCTGCCATGCCTGCCGTGGTGTGGCAAGCGGGTGGCGCTGAAAGTGGCAATATGAGCCAGCCGGTTCTGAATGGTTTCATGATTTGATGAGAGCATTTTTGACTCCAAATCAACAGGTCGCGTAAATTGGTTAATACTGCGTTTCAGAGCCTTCAGCACTCCAGAACATGGCTCGGTCGGGCTACGTGATATGTCGTACCGCTGTTCTAATTGAAAGTTTTAAATCTCTCGCTGATTGTCTGCGTAAATCTCTGGATTTGACTTCCGAGGTTTTTGGATCGCCTGAACACCCGCGCGCGTGGATAGAGCTATTGCAGGCTTGACTTCAACCAAGCGCTGCGAACCGTCTGAGAAACTAACCAAGTAATAGTTAATGCCAGTGAACTTCAATGTGAACGGATGAGCTACATAGCGGTTGACGTCGGCGCCGCGCTGGCGTTTCAGCCAGAACGCGGCCTCAAGGGGCGTGGCGCACACCACGACCGAACGGTTTTTCCGCGATGCGAGTTTGGTCACTCGACTGCCCCTCCGCCCATGGCGCTGAGGTACTGTCTCGACAGCCGTGGCCACTTCGCTGAGCTGCTCAACCAACCCTGTTGTAATGAATGTGGTCATGGCTGCTTACCCAGGACATGCATGAACTGGGCTCCCCAGGCCATATCAACTCTGGCATTGCGAGCAATGTTTGATGCTTTGATCAAATAGCCGAGCGTTGCTCTCAGTTGCCCGACGCTTCTCGCATGAGAGATACTGACGCCCCCTGGAAGAGCCCTCACTGGCAGTATGTCCTTCAGCCCCCGAGCCAGACCGGTAATAGTCGATTCTAGGGGCGATCGCGTTTCGATATCCGTGTGCGCCGGGTAAAACACCGCCCGCCAGAAAACTCCGTTCAACAGTTTACAACAGAACAGAGCTGGGTCAGCGCAGATGACCAAGCCAGGCTGCTGTAATAACGCGCAGCCTTGATGTGAAATAGTCAAAGTGTTCAGCGGATCTGAAACCGATGGACACTTTAACGTGATCGTGTAACAGAAAATCTGATTCGTAAGGCCGACCGCCATCACGGTCAGATATGGCCGCTCGTACGCGTATGGGCTATAGGAGGGAACAGAAATATCCCGGACTAGAATATCCAGTTGAATAACATCGAATTCAATCACTAAAGAAGTCGGATAGGTATCCAGTTTGCCGAAGCCTGAGTACGTGTTCATGACGGCTCTCGTTAGTGCAGTTGTATATATAAAGGCGGTCAGTTATTTCCAAAGCTTGTTAGTAAAAAAACTACATCTCCTGGCGTTAAGTATGTGCCTCTCCTTTTGCGTTGACCACGTTCAAAGTAACTGTCTAAAATAATCAACGCATTTACCGCGCAAGGCTTTAGATCGTGCCTTGCAACAGCGACATCAAAGATTAAAAACCGCGCATGTTGATAATGCCGATTCAGACAGGAGGTGGATCCATGCAAATGCCTCTACTCGATCGAACCATCCGGCAGCTTCGAGCTCGCGCGTTTTGCCATGCTGCGGCGGAAGTGAGTGGTTATGCGCACACTCCTTCTGCAATGGCAGTGCCTTATCGCCGATTGCACCCGAATATGGAGCGGGATTGGGCCAAGCAGTGGCGTCGTGCATTTGGCGGAACGACCATTGCCAGCGGGGTCCGAGAGGATTTTTTCAGCCGCTTCGCGGTACTTGAGTCGCTATTTTCCAATCCGCTGTGGAGAGTGATGTCCGAGTCGCCTGTGGCGGGGTATTGGGATCAGTTGGCCGATACCATTCGCGTAGACGATCGCCCATTGGATGGTGCGTCGGGCAAATTGACTAAGTGCGTATTCGACCGGGTGGACTGGTCATGCTTCTGCATTCATCTGGTGTTGCTCAGAACTCGCCACCGCCATTTTGAGATTTATCGCCAGTGGGAGGCGAAGAATTTTGTTCAAGCTTTAAGTTGGGTCAGTTTGCAGTCGCCTTTTGTGTTTATCGCGGACGCATTTATCGGCCCACTGCAGCCGTTATTCTGCGACATGGAAGTCGATTTCGATTTGGTACGCAGTACCTCTTGGACAGCCTTATCCCGATTGCAGCAGGAAAATTTACGACTCCTTAAACTCAGCAGTCTGGCTGGGTGGCTGTCGGCGCAGGATCAGCAGTTGGCATTGTTGTGGTGGAATCTCTCGCCCACACAGAGGTATGCCGAATTAGATAGGCTGTATGATTGCGGTGACGGTAAAGAGCGATTACCAGACGCGATGTCAAATGCCTGCTACCAGGCCTGGCGCAGAAAACGTCAATGCTGGCTAGACCATCCGGTGGCCTTGAACGGCTTTAACTGCGGTTTTCCACACGAGGGGCTGTTATATCGGGCGGCTTAATGTGCAGGGTATCCCAACTCGAACCGCGAACGCTTTAACTTCAAGGGGGGGCATGAATGCGCGCATGCCTTGATCGGGGAGTTGAAGTCCTGACTCATGGCCCATCGAAGTCTGCATCACAGCGCTTGCGTCCCGTAATAAGCGTCTCCAGCTGCGCCAATTGGCGGCTCATAGTGCGCAAGTTGCGCAAGTCCTGCCGTCGATCCAGCACGCAGTGACGAGCTTTCTCGCGCATCACCGAAAGCTGCAGCTGGAAAGTCGCCGCTTCGGCTTGGGTAGTGTGGAGTTTGACCTGTAGCTCCTGATACTCGTTGACCCGATCATTCAGTTCTTGAGTGCGATTGCGCAGCGCCCTTTCAGAGAGGGTGTGCTCGGCACTGAGTCGTTCAAGGTCCCGATAGACGAGGCCGAGTTCATCCTGTTTGACCAGCAGTTGCTCCTGCAGTGACCGGAGTTCGTGCCGAAGCAGTGCCACCGTTGATTCATAGCGGGAAGCTTCGTCCTGGCGTTGCTGCCTGGCCTGCTCGCGAAAATGCAGCAAGCCGTCCCGGGCATGAGCCCGCTGCTCTTCCAGCGACCGCAGTTGTGAGGCCCGTTCCTCCAGCAGTTGCAGGTGGTGACTTTCAATCGCCAGCAGTCGCTGCCGTTCACCCTCGCTGTGCTGCATCTGATCGTTCAACTGGCGATGTTCCTCCCGGAGAGCCAGGAGCTCGGCCAGGACGTAATCCTTACTCTTCTGCAACTCGTCTTGGCGAGCCTGTTCCACCTCACGTTGGTGCTGATAGGCCGCCTGTTGACGTTCGAGCCTCGCCCGGTCGGCGACGACGGCCTGTTGCGCCTCGTTTGCCAAGCGCTGCGCAAGGCTCCCGATGAGCGTCATAAGCTCCTCGCTCAGCGATACCTGGGGGGGATGGGGCTCTTCGTTGATCAGCTCTTTGAGAAAACGCTGAATGGTCGTCTTCGAGCCCGTATGACCGAGTTCCGCTCGGATTGCCTCAATGCTTGGGCGCTGTTCACGAGCGAGCAGGGCATCCCGTGCCCCGCGTACTATTGCTTTATTCACCCCAGAGCGAGCCATTTCAGACTCCGACAAGGCCGTTAAGTGATTCATTATGCTCGCCTGCCGTGGGCGCGGGCCCCAGACCGACGAAATGTGCTGCTTGGGTTAACGCGACTCAGGCCGCGAAGCTAGCACCCCGCGCCCTTCTGGTGCACCACGCTGCCACCTTCTCCGGCGATCACCCAGCGAGCATAACGTCGATCAAATGGGGTAGGAGTTGCTCAGCCGATCCCATCACTATCAGCTCTTTTGGCTGGTCCAGGCCCACATCGACTGGATTGATATGAATGATCGTGGCCCCGGCACCCAATGCAAGGTCGGGCAGGCCCGCGGCGGGCATGACGACGCCGGAAGTGCCAATGGACAGCATGACGTCACAACTGCCTCCACGCCGCCATGGGCAGGTCTTCTCCAAACCACACCACGCCGGGCCACAAGCGGCCGTTACAGCGTGCACAGCGAGGGGGTTCGACCAATTCGCCTTTTGCCAATATTGGCTGCAGGTCTGACGGCCGCTCAGCAGGACGATGACAGGCAAAACATTTCGGCGTCATCAGGCTCCCATGCAGGTGAACGACGTCTTGGCTGCGAGCACGCTCATGCAGATCATCGATGTTCTGGGTGATGACCGTGACTTGGCGTTCGCCCGTGGCGAGCCGCGGGATCGCCCGATGCGCAGCATTCGGTTTGGCCTGCATCATCTGTTGACGACGCCACAGGTACCAGCCCCAGACCAGTGGCGGGTTTTAGCGGAACGCCTTCGCCGCTTCCAGGCGCTCGGAGTCATGTTGCGCCCAGAACCCGGTCAATGGATCGCGGAAGGTTGGGATACCGCTCTCGGCCGAGATCCCTGCACCCGTAAATACTGCGATATGGCGCGCCTTGCGCAGAGCCCTGACGGCGTCTTGCACTGCATTCATACCCAAGTTCTCCTGAGGCGTGGCCTTGGCCCTCTTGGGGGCGGCCTGAGTGCTCGACCATACGCCTAAAAATGCATCATGGC
This sequence comes from Pseudomonas frederiksbergensis, assembly GCF_000802155.2. GTDB lineage: Bacteria > Pseudomonadota > Gammaproteobacteria > Pseudomonadales > Pseudomonadaceae > Aquipseudomonas > Aquipseudomonas frederiksbergensis_A. The sequence goes on along the minus strand of NZ_JQGJ02000007.1, from coordinate 135,722 downwards.
GTGAGCCACCCTAGGTGTCAGCCGCCGTCTTGGAAGAAATCGTTGCGGATGATCAGGCCCAGCTCACCTTCGACCGATCCGGAGTCCGCCGCGAACCGACCTGCCGTCCGACGACCCTGACGGAGGTGGGCGAGGGTGGTAAAGAAGCAGCCTTCGCACAGATGCACTTCATAGCGTTCACCATCGTGAGCTGAGCCATACCCCCAATGCGCTGCGAGCGTCCCATATTGCAGGTTTCCGCTGGCCAGCCGTGTCGATTGTTCACACAGGTCACAGCGAACATCGGTGACGGCCTCTATTTCCACGCGCCCTAGAATCTTCATCATCGTGCCCCAAATCAGATTGTTTCTATCAGCGTAGAGGTCAGTGGTGCCCACGTAGGTCAATCGGCCGTGCGGGGTGCTGGCCTTTGGGCACGTTGTCTGATGCTCACTGGTGCTTGGCTAGACTCATAGATAGGTGAACGGTGCGTCGGCGTCCGAATCTCCGGAGGTCATGACAAGAGGGCGCCGGGCCGTACTGTGCGTACCGCACTACCGACGCGGTTACAGCCGATTATTTCGTACCGTTTGAGCAGTACGAAATTACAGGTGTACAGCTCCGTATATAGTCGCTGGACGAACACGATTCTGAGGTTTGAGAAGCCTGCATTCTCAAACTTCAGCCAAGAATACAGGCGCTTGGTGAGGTTTTTGCGGTACGGAGCTAGAGTCATGAGCGATCCCGAACACTATCGCCAGGCGGCCCGGCGTGAGAGCACGGCCCGCCGTTATGCGCGAGTCATCGAACATTTCGAAGCGGAGTGGGGTGGCCTGCTGCCGGCCAGCCAAGCCAGTGTCGGGCGCTACCTCGCTGAGCACGCTGATCGTTTTTCCCCCGGCACGCTGCGGACCCACTTGGCGGCATTGGCCCAGTGGCACTTGCAGCATGGTTTTGTCGATCCGACCAAAGCCTCTACCGTGCGCGACGTGCTTCGAGGGATTCAAGCGTTGCACACGCGGCCTACCGTACAGGCCGAGCCGCTGCAACTGCAGGAATTGGAAGCCTGCGTTGAGGCGCTGACGCGAGAAGAACAGGGCGATCAGGCCGTGGTGCGGTTGCGTGCCTGCCGTGATCGGCTGCTGCTGTTACTGGGGTTCTGGCGCGCGTTGCGCAGCGACGAGCTCTGCCGACTGCGCATCGAGTTTATCCGGCTCGATGCGGCCAAGGGACTGACGCTGTTTCTGCCCAGCAGCAAGACTGATCGCGCCAACCTGGGCCGGCAACTCAGCGTCCCTGCACTCACTCATCTCTGCCCAGTGCAGGCTTACGAGGACTGGCTGGGTTGTAGCGGTTTGCTCGACGGCCCGTTGCTGCGCAATGTGGACCGTTGGGGGCGAATAGGTGAGGGCTTACACAGCTACAGCATCCCTCGGATACTCCGGCGGATTTTGCAACGTAGTGGATTGGAAGGAGAAGGCTATAGCGGACATTCGCTGAGAAGGGGCTTCGCCACCTGGGCCAGTGCCAACCAGTGGAGCTCCAAAGCCTTGATGGATTATGTTGGGTGGCGCGACGTGCAATCGGCGATGCGCTATGTCGATGCGGAGGCCCCCTTTGGCACGTTGCGGCGCTGAGTCACTGAAGGTGTCCACCGAGGGTCGTAAACCACAGCGCAAACCACGAAGCATGCGGAGTGTGACAGAGTGGACATTTCAGCATTTGGGGAGCATTTCACTAGGAGCCCAGGGCCGTGAAACAGACGCGTTTATCTACTGCAAGGGCGCAGCCAGGTTCTGCGGAGCGCCAGGGCTGCAAGCCGACGGCGTATTTGATCGGGGATCAGCCGGTGCCGCCCAGCTCACTGCGGGTATATCTCATGGTGCGTGCCGGCTTCACATTGACGGATGTGAAAACCATGATTTCTTCATCAGCTCTCTACTGCGATGCAGGCATTTTGAAGCGGGTGATGGGACGGTCAGTTTGCACGCTTCAGCGCAAGGCGCGGGAGAGTGGTAATGCGCGGTTGAATGCTCAGCAAAGTGCTATCGCTTTTCACTATGCCCGTGTACTTGAGCATGCCACAGCGGTTTTCGGCTCTCAGCTACAGGCAGAAGCCTGGCTTGGGTGGCCATGCCGGCATCTTGAAGGCTACGTGCCGTTGGATATGGTGGAAAACGCGGTTGGCTTCCAGACTGTCGAGGCGTATTTGCAAAGGGTAGAGATGGGCGTCTACCAGTAAGGCTTACGCCCACAACGGCGAGCGTCTGGTGTTGGGGGAGTCATCCCCGTTTCACCGGGGTTAATAGGGGAGTTGGGGGCTTCACCCTACGCCAGCGAATCCGAGCGTCTACGACTCGTCCGCTGGACTGATATTGACTGAAGTTACCCAGCTGCAAAATATCTCCAACAAGCTTCACCGTTCGGGGCTGCACCTGGCCTATCCAATTCGGGAACATTGACACTGCGATGGTGTGGGTGAGCTCACCCGAGTCTTCGTTCACATTGAAGGGGCCACCATAGGAGATGTACGAGAGGCCTTGAGCGCGGTACTCCCCATCAGTGCCCGCAAACCAGTCACCTGAGGAGAACGGTGCCCGATTGGGCATGCTCAGCTGAGCCGACATATAGCCATCTGCTGTGTAGATTATGAAGCCTTCAGGATATTCGCCAAAGGGGTATACAGGGGCAGATCCGTCCACTGGGTATTCTGTGTAGGACTCGAGCACCCAGGTTCCAATCAGTTTTTCACGCATGCCCATGGTCGTACCTCACATCGTCTGCTGCATGTCGTTGTCGATTGGCAAAAGCTGTCCAGAGATGGATTTGCCTGCGTCCGACGCCAGAAAGACTGCTAGTTCTGCAATGTCCTTCGGGTCCACCAAGCGTTTGAGGGATTGAACCGAAAGCGCCTTGTTACGCTCTTCCTCCAACGAGTTACCGCTGAGATTGGCCCTACCTTTGAGCACGTTGTCGAAGCGTTCACCTTCGACAGCCCCGGGCAAAATGGCGTTGACACGAATCCCATACGCGCCGAGCTCCCGTGAAAGGCTCTTGGTGAAACCAATCAGTCCCCATTTACTGGTCGAGTAGGGGGAGCGATCGGGATAGCCCAGTCGTCCCGCAACAGAAGACATGTTAATGATTGAGGGGTGGGATGAACGCTTGAGCGCAGGGACGGCCAAGCGCGTAACATTGAAGGTCCCATTCAAATTTATCTGCATGACCTTGTCCCACTCATTGGGATCAAGTTGCTCAACGGGAGCGGTGGGGCCGGATACCCCGGCGTTGTTGACGAGCACATCTAAACCGCCCATGGCTTCGATAATTTCTGGAATGCCGAGTTCGAGGCTGCTGCGATCAGCTACATCGCACACTGCGGCGCGGATAGAAGGATGCTCTAATTTAAGGCGGCTTAAGCCCTCAGTGTCGATGTCGACTACCGTGACGTCGGCGCCGCGGCTGTTGAAAGCGAGCGCGATCGCATAACCGATACCAGATGCTCCCGCTGTTATCAGTACTTTCTGCTTTGTCATGGTCGATTCCAATAGAGTAGGTCTGCCACAACATTAAAATCTTGCGAAGCTATCCATGAAATTGTTTATCGTTATGCGACCTATCATTAGGATGGATTGGTCATGGACCTATCGCGTATCGACCTCAACCTCTTGGTTTCGCTGGACACGTTACTGGCTGAACTGAACGTGACCAAGGCAGCTACACGCCTTCACATCAGCCAGCCAGCAATGTCTGCACAGCTGTCACGCTTGCGCGAGCTCATGGGCGATCCGCTGTTGGTCCCTATACAAAAAGGCCGGAGCATGACCCCTACGGCCCGGGCCTTGGCGTTGCGGGGACCTCTTCGCTCGGCATTGAAGACTCTCGGCTCAGTCATTCAAAGTGAGTTGGGTTTTGATCCTTGGAATGACAAGAGGGTCTTCCGGATAGCCGCCTGTGATACAGCCATGAGCACCATCTGCGAGCCGTTGATCGCTTCACTCACCAAGCACGCAGGCACGCAGATTCAGGTGTCTCTCAATGCCGTTGATCCTGGACTCATAGGACGGCAAATGGAGGAGGGTTTTTTCGATCTGCTGATCGACTCAAGCCGCGGCGTTCCGCAGGGGGTAAAACTCACAGCACTGGGGAACGATGAGTTCGTCATGGCGCAGCGCAAAGATCACCCTCGTGGACGCGAGCCTCTTACCCTGGATGGGTACTGTGAACTCAATCATCTTGTCGTATCGCCAGAACGGGAGAGCTTCAGGGGTTACATGGATGAGTATTTGCGCTCCGCTGGCATGAGCCGAAGGATCCACCTTACCGTGCCGACCGCTGGGATGGTCCCAGGGGTCCTGATGTCGACGGACTTGGTCTGTACGATGCCTCGCATGCTTATTCAGGCCCAGCACGAAGCCATCGAGACGTTTGAGTTGCCGTTTAAAACCGAGCCTTTCCAACTCGTGATGGCTTGGCATCCGAGGGATGATGCAGACCCGGCTAATCGCTGGCTGCGTCAGTTGGCCCAAAATCTGGCTGCATCACCTCAACCCGCACCGAGCGACGCCAATTAATTTCGTTATCTGGATAGTGGCTACTGGGCCTGGATAGCCACGTTTGAAGTCGAGCGGATAATTAGAGCTGTGGCCGCCGATGCGCCGGTCACACCTTAACGGCTCCCAAGAGCCCCACAGCCCTGACAACGAAAAAAAGAGGGTTTGCTTCATGCCAGGTACGATGTTGGCCGCTCGCCTCCACGAAGTTGGTGGCAAATTTACCGTGGACGAAATTCCTCTTCCTGATGTTGGAGAGCATGACGTCCTGATCAAAACTGCCGCCTGTGCTGTTATTCCCAACCTGCGCAACGTCGTCACAAACTTCCCGGAGTGGTACCCGTTTCTACCGCTGCCTGAGCTGCCTGCTGTGTTCGGTTTGGACGCCGCTGGCACCGTGGTATCGGTTGGTCGCTCTGTGAAAGGTTTCAAGGAAGGCGACCGGGTCTACGTCAATCCTGGATTGAGTTGCGGTACATGCAGACATTGCCTGGCCGGACTTCCGACGCGGTGCGCTAGCTATACCTTCATGGGCTATTTCGGATTCAGCCCGTCTTCGAAAGAGGTATTCCGCGAGTATCGCCATGCCGGGTACGCCCAATTTCTCCGAGCACCTGCGCGTAACCTGATCACTTTGCCTGACGACTTGTCATTCGAGCTAGCCACACGCCTTGGATACCTAGGTACTGCTTACTCTGCGTTGAAAAAGCTCGAACTCACGCCAGGTCAGAGCTTGCTGGTACTGGGGGCTTCTGGAACCTTGGGTATCGGTGCGACACTGGCCGCAGTAGCGATGGGCGTGACGGATATCATCGTGGCAGCACGAGATGGGACTGCACTCGAACGGCTCCGCCAACTGGCCCCAAAGCGCATTCGCACCCTGCAGATTACAAGTACCGATTTGCGTTCCAGCATTCGTGAAATGGCTCCGTGCGGAGTTGATGCAGTCGTTGATACGCTCGGCGCGAAGGCTCCGGCGGAGCTTTCTGTTTCGGCCATGAACGCCGTTACGTCGGGAGGGAAGATCGTACAGATCGGCGGAGTCAGCGGACCTATTCCTATCGATCCTCACCCGTTCATGTGTACACAGCTTCATTACATCGGCTCCCTGTGGTTCACCACCACAGAAGCCCAGGAGCTGATGGCGTTGATCAGAGCGGGATTGCTCGACACCAATCAGTGGGCACCTCGAACCTACACGCTGGATCAGCTCAACGAAGCCCTTGAAGACATCAAAGCCGATGGCAGCGGCTTCCTGAACTATCACATCGTGCACGGCTAATGGCGGAGCATGGCGACGATACAGATCGTCGCCATGACGTTGTTCTCAGTTCCCTTTTGTTGCTAGGTTGCTCGTATAGCTCATTGCCTTTGAGGGGCTCTCCATGGCCTGGCCCAACGTCGCCCCATTTGTACCAACTGATAAGATTCTCGCGGATTTCAGCGTCTGCGAGTCGTCCAATCTTGAGGAGGCAGTGCTGTGCGGTGAGCGGATGTTTTGCAAGAACCGGCTTGAAAAAAAGGGAACCGAGTTCAAAGCTCAATTTTTTTATCGGTCGGCTGGCGAGGCTGGGGTTGCCAGAATGTCCTTTGGGGGAGAGGTCGCTATCCATCCGGGGAAGCTGGATAATTTCGTGCTGGTCCAGTCGGTACTCACTGGACATGAGCACGTTATCAGTGATCAGTTACGCCTCAGTTGCAACCCGGGGCATACCACCGTTTTCAACTACCACCGGCACTCCTTCTTCAATCATTTCCCTGGGACTGACAAGCTGCTCGTCCGTATTGATCGAACGCTGCTGGAATCGATGCTTCAACGTCAGTTGGGGAGGAGTATCAAGCAGGACATTTTCTTTCAGCCTCAGTTGCCAATGGATACCTTCGCTGGCCAGAATTGGCTGCAGACACTGGCGTGGGCTTACAGCCAGCTGTCGTCCAAGTCATTACATTCATCGCATCTACAAAACCTAATTGGTGAGGTGCTGGCCTCTTCTTTGCTCGAGTTCCATGAAAGTAATCACAGCCAGGCGCTGCGGGATTCGGCCGAAAAGAAAGTAGTCCCCGCAGTTATACGGATGATTGAGGAGTTCATGGAAGAGCATGCTCAAGAGCCCATCACGATCTCGCAGATTGCAAGGCACGCTGGCGTGACTGCTCGAACAGTTCAGCTGAGTTTTCAACGCTTCCGCGGACTGTCACCGATGCAATTCTTGAAGGAGATTCGCCTGCGGCGCGTTCGTGTAGAGCTCGAGACCACTCAGCATGCTCACGTTCAAGTGTCGTCCACCGCATTGAAATGGGGTTTTACCCATCTCGGTCGATTTTCCTCTGATTACAAGCAGCGATTCGGAGAATCACCTTCCATGACGATCAAGCGGAGAGGGGGATAAATGAGCTTTGTTCAGCGTCTGCTGATGGCGTAGTTCTATGATAAATTGTAGTTAAACAAGAAGAGTGGTGTTGGACGAAGAAGTCTATCGATAGTGACTATTAGGACATTTGATTTCACCGGTTGGAGGTTTTCCATTACTGTACATCTCGATGAAGTGAGGCGCGGTACCCCCTCCTAGTACCGAGCGAGTGTCCTTCATTGCCCTTTGGTGTTGCCGCTTGCCCGCAGGCGGATTTTTTACCAAAATTCTTTAAGTCGTTGCGTCTCAAATGAGCGCGTAGTGGCCTCCACGTTGGCTCCTTGGACGGTATAAATAACCTCCCTTTACTATGGCCGTCAGGCCATAGTTTTTTTACGTCTTCGATTTGGAATAGGGTGAGGCCACCTGGGGGAAGGTGGTTGAAGTATTGCATTTAAACTTACCGAGCTCTCTCTTTATCCACGCTGGCGAGTGCCTCCTGCAAAGTGTGGAGTGCAGGTCCTAGAGCAGTAGCGAGCTGGTCAGCACGCTCTGTTGGTATCCAAGGTCGCTTACCTAAAAAAAGCTCATCGCCAAATCGTTTGCGAAGCTTGGCTATGGTATTGCTGATGGCTGGCTGCTTTACCCCTAAGCGTTGAGATGCTCGTGTCACTCCTCTCTCTTGGTACACCACCAAGAAAGTGATCAAACTATTTATGTCTGCATTCAATAAGATTTTTTCAAGGCTCTGCATGTTGGCTCCGTATTTCACTATCCATAAATAATGATCTGAAGCAGATGCTTCGGCAACTGGATGTCAAACACGCTATCAACGCTGCGAAACTCGAATTTGAAAAATGATTAATCATATCTTTTTCGTTGGTCCAGAAGCCGCTAATGATCATCGTGCTGAAGTATTTGTTTAGCGCGATTATCGAGTAGTTCATGCACCCCGGCTCGGTGCGGAGCACATTGACCAGTTCGTCTATGGCTAAAAGAACATCATCGTCAGGACGCTTGTCAAAGCGAACCTCTATCGCGCTTGCTGATGTCAACGACATTATTATTGCTCCCGATTTAAAATTAGCGTTAGCTCGCCACTTTAGGTCGAAGAATTTATTCAAGCATTCTCTTGAAAAGTAGGGCAGCACTTCTGCAAGCCGCTGCCCAGATTCTCAGTTTTGACTTACGCTCCAGCCGCCCCCAAGGGCTTTGTAAAGCTGGACTTCACTGTTGATTTGATCGAGCTGATCATTCAATAGCTTCTGTTGTGAGGCAAACAGTTCGCGTTGGGCATCCAGTACTGTCAAGTAGCTATCAATGCCCTGGTCGTATCGCTGCTGCGCTAAGCCAAAATACGATTTATAGTTATCAACCAATTCGTTCTGAGCATGAAGCTGCTTGCCATAAGTTCCCCTCGCAGCGAGGCCGTCGGATACCTCCCGGAAAGCCGTTTGGATACTCTTTTCATAAGTCGCAATACCCACATCTTTCTGAATTTCAGCGTAATCGAGATTGGCTCGTAGCTTTCCTGCATTGAAGATCGGCACACTGATTTGTGGAGCGAAGCTCCAGCTTTCAGATCCGCCGTTGAACAGTCCGTCCAGATCGCTGCTGGCTGAGCCCGCTGACGCTGTCAGGCTTATGCGTGGAAAAAATGCCGCACGAGCCGCCCCGATGTTTGCATTAGCGGCCATAAGTTGATGCTCGGCAGAACGGATGTCCGGTCTGTTTAGTAGCAGATCCGCTGGTAGCCCTGCTGGAACCTTCCCTATGGCACTCATGGCCAGCGGCAAGTTTTGTGGCAAATCAGTTGGAATCTTACTGCCCAGCAACAATTGCATTGCGTTTACATCCTGCGCGATACGCCGGGTGTACAAAGCCTGCTGTGCCTGGGCTTGGTTAACCAGCGTCCTCGCCTGTCGAACATCCAGCTCCGACGAAGTACCCGCCGCTGCACTGGACTCGATCATTGCCAAGCTTTCGACGTAGCTGGTCAGCGTCGCTTCGGTCAAATCCAAAAGTGCTTGGTCGGTTCGCCACAGAAAAAAAGTGGTTGCCACATCGCCTATCAGTGCGATCTGAACGCTGCGTTGCGCCTCCTCAGTAGCCAGATACTTTTCAAGCGCTTGGCTGGACAAGCTTCGGATTCGGCCAAATAAGTCCAACTCGTAGGCAGTCACTAGGCCGACTTGGTACTGGCTATCGATCCGAGAATCGCCGGTGGGGGACAAATCATCAGGCAAGCGAGTTCGATTTCCAGATGCTTCGCCATCAAGTGTGGGAAACCGCTCCGCTCGTTGGATACGGTAAAGCGCTCTGTAGGATTCAACATTTTTGGCAGCGATTCGAAGATCTCTGTTGTTCTCCAACGCCGCATCGAGGAGGCGGACCAGCGCTGGATCTTTGAAGAAATTTTTTGCCTCGGGGAGAGCCGCCGCGATACTACGCTGCTCTCCCTGCCCGCCGTAGGCCTCGCCCGTTGGCCATTGCGCCTGCACAGGGGCGGCTGGCTGCTGGTAGTCGGGCATCAAGCTGCATCCGCTGAGCATCAGCAATGCAAAGACGGGGAGCGACTTAAACTTCATGAGTCACCTCCTTGACCGCTTTTGGCTTTCGTTTCATGAGCCCCTCGAAAAGCTTGACAACTACCACGTAGAACAGCGGAACAAAGAAGACGGCCAGCACGGTTGCTGTGATCATGCCTCCGACGACGCCCGTAGCAATGGAGTGCTGGCTCCCAGCGCCTGCGCCCGATGCAATGGCCATCGGCAGCACACCGAATGTGAATGCCAGCGAGGTCATCAATATCGGACGCAAACGCAGCTTGGCGGCCTCTATCGCAGCTTTGACGATCGGATAACCTTCCTTTTCATACAGCTCTTTTGCGAACTCCACGATTAGGATGGCGTTCTTGGCGGACAGGCCAACTGTCGTCATCAAGCCCACCTGGAAGTACACATCCGCCGTCAGGTCGCGCCAAAGCGTTGCCAGCACGGCGCCCAAAATACCCAGAGGAACAACCATGATCACCGAGACCGGTACCGACCAGCTTTCATACAGTGCGGCCAGGCACAGGAATACGATCAGCACAGTCAATGCGTAGAGCAACGGTGCCTGGTCGCCAGTCTGTATTTCTTCATAAGAGAGACCGGTGTAGCTCAGACCGATGCCAGCAGGCAGCTTTTGCATGATTTCAGCGATGGCAATCATCGCGTCACCAGTGCTGTATCCAGGGGCTGGCTCGCCGAGGATGTTCAGGGAAGAAATGCCACCGTAGCGCTCCAGCTTCGGTGAGCCGTTCACCCATTCACCGGTTGCAAACGCCGAGAACGGAACCATCTGGCCAAGGCTATTGCGCACGTACCATTTATCGAAGTCTTCTGGAGAGATTCGCGAGATGTCTTCGCCCTGTACGTACACCCGTTTAACCCGACCGCGGTCGATGAAGTCGTTGACATACATTGAGCCCCAGGCTGCAGACATCGTTTCGTTGATAGACGCGATGCTTACCTGCAGCGCACGGGCCTTTTCGTCATCAATGTTCACCTGGAATTGCGGCTCGTCGTCCTTACCGTTTGGACGCACTGCTTGGAGTTTGGGGTTTTCGCTTGCCAGTTGCAGGAACTGGTTTCGAGCTGCCATCAATGCTTCATGACCAAGACCGAGGTTGTCCTGTAGATACAAGTTGAAGCCCATCGCGTTCCCCATTTCCAGAATGGCAGGGGGCACGAACGCCATGACGCTGGCATCTTTGATCTTGGCAAAATGCTGATTAGCCCGTTGCGCGATGCTGAATACGTCTTGCGCAGCGCCGTGACGCTCCTTCCAATCCTTAAGAGTAATCAGTACCAGCCCCGAGTTCTGACCACGACCAGCAAAGTTGAAACCATTCACCGTCAGGAAGTGCTCAACCAACGCACCTTCATCATTGCTCAAGTAGTCTCGCACCTCTTGAAGCACACCCTCGGTGCGCTCCGCTGAAGCATTTGCCGGTGTTCGCACTTCGATCATCATCAAGCCCTGATCTTCGTTGGGCAGGAATGCCTTCGGGATCTGGGTGAACAGATAGCCGGTTCCTCCAGTGATCAGCAAGAACGCAAGCAGGTATCTACCGCGCCCCTTCAGCATTGCACCGACGCCTCGCTCGAATCGCAGAGTGCCGCGGTCGAAGATGCGGTTGAACCAGCCGAAGAAGCCCTTTTTCTCGTGGTGGGAAACGCCTTCCGGAGCTTTGAGGATGGTCACGCAAAGTGCTGGAGTGAACACAAGCGCGACAAAGATCGACAGCCCCATGCAGACCACGATGGTGATGGCGAACTGTTGATAGATGATGCCAGCGGATCCACCAAAGAAAGCCATCGGTACGAACACAGCCGACAGCACCATGCCGATACCCACCAAGGCCCCGGAAATCTGGTCCATCGACTTACGTGTAGCCTCAAGTGGCGTCAGCCCCTCGTCGTGCATGAGCCGCTCAACGTTCTCGACCACGACGATCGCATCATCGACCAGCAAGCCGATGGCGAGCACCATGGCGTACATGGTGAGTACGTTGATACTGAGGCCGAAATAGGGCAGAAGTGCGAATGTGGCGAGCAGCACTACGGGAACTGCCAGGGTGGGGATCAGTGTGGCCCTGAAGCTCTGTAGGAATAGATACATAACCAGGAAGACCAGTACCACCGCTTCAAAAATGGTGTGTACTACCGACTCAATCGAGGCATCAACGACAGGTGTTGTATCGTAGGGGTAAATGACCTCTACGCCATCTGGCAGATAGGCCTTCTGCTCCTCCATCAGATTCTTGACAGCTTCTACGGTCTCCAGCAGGTTGCCACCGGTGGACAAACGCAGCGCCAGGCTTGCGGTTGGGGAGTCCTTGTATTTCGCGGAAATGGCGAAGCTGTCAGCCCCCAGTTCGGCACGTCCGACATCCTTCACTCGTACCTGTGAGCCATCCGCGTTCACCTTGACCAAGATCTCATCGAACTGGCTAGGCGTTGTCATGCGCGTCTTGCCGAGAACGGTGGCATTCAGTTGGACGCCTGAGCGAGTTGGTAGTCCACCCAACTGGCCAGAGGACACTTGGACGTTCTGTTCCCGGATAGCATTGGCTACATCAGTAGGTGTCAACTGATAGCTGTTGAGCTTGCCTGGATCTAGCCAGATACGCATTGCGTAAGGCGAGCCAAACAGCTGGAAATCACCGACGCCTGGAATGCGCGAAATGGGATCCTGAAGCTGTGAAGCGATCAGGTTGCCCAGGTCGAAGTTATCGAGCTTCCCCGAGCGATCGACCAAGCTCATGACCAAGAAGAAATTCATCTGGTACTTCACTACGCGAAGCCCCTGACGCTGAACTTCCTCCGGCAAACGAGGTGTCGCCAGTTGCAGCTTGTTCTGCACCTGAACTTGAGCGATGTCCGGATCGGTCCCCTGTTCAAAGGTCACGATGATGGTCATGCTGCCGTCAGAGGCGCTCTCAGCCGACATATATCGGAACCCATCAAGACCACTGAGCTGTTGCTCAATGACCTGGACCACCGTGTCCTGGACGGTTTGTGCAGAAGCACCTGGGTAGCTGACCTGGATCGAAACGGCAGGGGCCGCGATGTTTGGATATTGGCTAATCGGCATCTTGGCCAGCGAGAGCGCGCCGGCGAGCATGGCTACGATAGCGAGAACCCAAGCGAAGATCGGCCGGTCGATAAAGAAGCGAGACATTTACTGCACCCCCTCAGTTAGCCGAGGCTTCAGTGGTAGCGGCGAAGTCAGCTACCAAATCCACATTTTTGGCTTCTGCCGCATTGACGGCGATGCCGCTGCGGACACGTTGAACACCTTCGGTAACGATTCGCTCTCCCTCGGATACGCCTTTGCTGATCAGCCAGGCGTTGCCCACAGTTCGTAGGGTCTGGACCTCGCGGGCCTCAACAGTGTTGTCGGCCTTCACCACCCAGACACTTGGCACGCCACGCGTATCGCGGCTGATGGCTTGTTGTGGAACCAGGATCGCCGCCTGCTGCACACCTTCCTTCAGGAGGGCGTGAACAAACATGCCTGGAAGCAACTTGCGATTAGGATTCGGGAATTCGGCGCGAAGGGTTACTGAACCTGTAGTCGGATCAACGCTGACCTCAGAAAACTTAAGGGTGCCCGGGATTGGGTAAGCACTACCGTCATCCAGGGTCAGGCTGACTTCGGCCTGGTTCTCACCTGTTTTCTGAAGTCGCCCTGACTCCAATGCCTGTTGCAGGCCCAGCAGCTTCGTGATCGGCTGAGTGACGTCAACATAGATCGGGTCCAGCTGAGTAATAGTGGCGAGCGACTGTGCTTGACCGTTAGTAACGAGTGCACCCTCGGTAACTGTCGACCGTCCGATGCGGCCTGAGATCGGCGAAAGCACACGGGTGTACTGAACGTCAATACGAGCGACCTGATAGTCGGCCTCCGCCTGTTTCCATGCGGCAAGGGCATCGTCGTACTGCTGCTTGCTCACAGCCTTGGTTTTCAACAACGTTTCATATCGTCGCGCCAAGTTCTGCGCAGTAGTTCGATTAGCTTCTGCCCGACGCAATTGCGCCTCATAGGTACGCGGGTCAATTTGATAGAGCTGCTGACCCAGCTTGACCTCAGTCCCCTCAACAAAGAACCGCTTTTGAAGGATCCCCGATACTTGTGGGCGCACTTCCGCTACCCGGTAGGCCGAAGTCCTGCCGGGCAGGTCGGTTGTCAGAGTCAGAGACTGTGAGCGGACGGTGTATACGCCCACGTCAGGGGGAGGCGGAGCTGAGGCGATGTGGTCTTTTTCACCACAGCCGGTTACCAGCATCAGCGCCGTTAGGGGAATTGCATGTAATGCACGCGAGGATCGTATCTGTCTCACCGATTTGCTCCATCTCTGCGCCCCTAGGCCGGGGACTTGTAATTGCTGAATCACAATGTGGTTAAGTGTACCACTATGCGATACTATGAGCGCAAGCAAGCAGTAACGACCATCGGTCGAACGTTGGTGAGATAGATGTTCGGAACGTGTGACTGGCTAGGCGAGGCATGGAGCTCTAAAGTGGCGGCCATAACAGATACTGCAGCGGTGCACGCTGAGGAGAAATATGAACCAATCAGACGAAGTCGGTGGAAAGGCGGGGGGTATTCAAGTCATCGCCAGAGCTGCCTCGATCATGCGAGCCCTTGGCAGTCATCCGAATGGCTTGAGCTTGGCGGCTATCGCGCAGTTGGTCGGGCTGCCGCGCTCGACCGTCCAGAGAATCATCAACGCCCTGGAAGAAGAGTTTTTGGTTGAGGCATTGGGCCCTAGTGGAGGCTTCCGCCTTGGGCCGGCGCTTGGCCAGCTCATCAACCAGGCACAATCAGACATTCTTTCGTTGGTAAAGCCGTACTTACGCTCATTGGCGGAGGAGCTTGAAGAGTCGGTCTGCCTGGCTTCTCTGGCCGGCGATAAAATCTACGTGCTGGATCGCATCGTGTCAGAACGAGAGCTGCGTGTGGTGTTTCCGATTGGCATCAATGTACCCGCCGCTGCGACCGCCGCAGGTAAGGTCCTTTTGGCTGCGCTGCCTGAGGAGTCACTCCCAGCAGCACTCAGTGATCAACTTCCAGTGTTCACCCCAAACACGCTCGGACGACAGACGCTGATTAAGCAACTGAGTGAAATCAGGGCGAGCGGCATAGCAAGCGATCTGGATGAACATATCGATGGCGTTTGCTCATTCGCAACGCTTTTGGATACCTACCTTGGCTATTACTCCCTCGCAGTCGTAATGCCGAGTTCCAGAGCGAGTAAGCAGTCGGACACGATCAAAAAAGCTCTGCTATTGACCAAGCAGAATATAGAGCGCGCCATCGGTCGCGCGTCAAAGAAAGCGCCCTAGTTAAAATGGCCAGGAAGACGGTAGCCGAGGCTGAGGAAACACGACAGCGCATTATCGACGCGGCTGTCGAGGTGTTCGCTGTCCAAGGAGTTCCAGACGCTACGCTGGACCAAATAGCCCGAAAGGCAGGCGTCACTCGTGGCGCCGTTTATTGGCATTTCAATGGGAAGCAAGAAGTACTTCAGGCGGTGCTGACATCGCGGCAGCATCCACTTGAATTGGAGTTCTCCGCCGACGACGGAATCGAACTCTCCTGGGAAGCAGTGGTGACCGCCATGCTTGATGCTGTTAATAGCCCCCAGTCAAAGCGGTTCTCGGAAATCTTGATTTATCAGGGGGGGGACGAATCGGGTCTGATCCATAGCCGCATGGAGCAAGCGAGTAATCGATTCCTGCATTACATTCATCAGGTGCTTAGGCATGCGATTATTCAAGGTGAATTGCCGCAGACTCTGGACCTTCTCACTTCGATAGCCGTCTTCAAAGGGTTGATCACCGGGTTGCTTTATGAGGGCCTACGCAGCCAGCATCAACCGCCTCAAGTCATCAAAGCCGCGCTGAGATCATTCTTGGCGTTGCTCAAGGAGCCTCCTCGCCACTTATTGTGCGAGGAGGTTCAAGTTCCGCAAGCCTCAACAGAGTACTGCCAACAGTAGCGCCTTTTCTGCCACTGATTAGACCGCCAGCGCTCGCTCGCGCAGTTCGCTGTTCAGGATGCGGTCGTTCTCGCTGTAGTCGACTGGGCAGTCAATGACGTGAACGCCGGGGTTGGCAATACAATGATCCAACAGTGGCAGCAAAGCATCCGCGCTTTCCACCCTGTGTCCATTGGCACCATAGGCTTCGGCATATTTGACGAAGTCCGGATTGCCGTAGTCGAGACCGAAATCGGTGAAGCCCATGTTCGCCTGCTTCCAGCGGATCATGCCGTAGCCGTCGTCACGCAGGATTACCACGGTAATGTGCATGTTCAGGCGAACCGCGGTTTCCAATTCCTGGCTGTTCATCATGAAACCACCGTCGCCACACACCGAAATCACCGGGCGATCCGGGTACACCAAATGGGCGGCCATGGCTGACGGCAGGCCGGCGCCCATTGTCGCCAGGGCGTTGTCGAGCAGCACGGTGTTGGGCTTGTGCGCCTTGTAGTTGCGGGCGAACCAGATCTTGTAGATGCCGTTGTCTAGAGCGACGATGCCTTCGGACGGCAGCACGTGACGGATATCGGCCACCAGGCGCTGAGGATAGACCGGGAAGCGGTCATCGTCGGCGCCTTCGGCGATCTGGACTTCGTTGGCTTCACGAATCGCCATGAGACGGGTGAAGTCCCAGTGCAAGGTGTCGCCCAGACCTTCAGCGATCTGCCAGACGGCGTTGGCGATGTCACCGATCACTTCGATCTGCGGGAAGTACACGGCGTCGACTTCGGCGGAACGGAAGTTGATATGGATGACTTCAGTGCCGCCACGGACCATGAAGAACGGCGGCTTCTCGATCACATCGTGGCCGATGTTGACGATGAGGTCAGCCGCTTCGATCGCACGGTGCACGAAATCACCGGACGACAACGCAGCGTTACCCAGGAAGCGCGGGCTACGCTCGTCAACCACACCCTTGCCCAGCTGGGTGGTGACGAACGGGATACCGGTCTTATCGACCAGCTGCTTGAGGACCTTGGCGGTCATCTTGCGGTTGGCGCCGGCACCGATCACCAGGATAGGGCTGCGTGCGGTGCGCAGTTTCTCGATGGCAGCTTCGATGGCCACGTGCTCGGCCAGCGGACGGCGGTGCAGGCTCGGTGGAATTGGCAAGCTGTCGGTCTGCTCGGCGGCAATGTCTTCCGGCAGTTCCAGGTGCACGGCGCCCGGTTTCTCTTCTTCAGCCAGACGGAAGGCTTCGCGCATGCGTGCCGGGATGTTGTCGGCCGAGGCGAACTGGTGGGTGTACTTGGTGATGGGGTCCATCATGCCGCACACATCGATGATCTGGAAGCGGCCCTGCTTGGACTTCTTGATCGGCTTCTGGCCGGTAATCATCATCATCGGCATGCCGCCGAGATAGGCGTAGGCGCTGGCAGTCACCAAGTTGGT
This sequence comes from Pseudomonas frederiksbergensis, assembly GCF_000802155.2. Classification (GTDB taxonomy): domain Bacteria; phylum Pseudomonadota; class Gammaproteobacteria; order Pseudomonadales; family Pseudomonadaceae; genus Aquipseudomonas; species Aquipseudomonas frederiksbergensis_A. The sequence goes on along the minus strand of NZ_JQGJ02000007.1, from coordinate 118,854 downwards.
CGCGCCAGGGCCGAGGGTCGACAGGCTGACGCCGGTCTTGCCGGTCAGGCGACCATAGGTGGCGGCCATGAAGCCCGCGGACTGCTCGTGACGGGTCAGTACCAGCTTGATCTTCGACTTGCGCAGGGATTCCAGCAGGTCGAGGTTCTCCTCACCGGGAATGCCGAATACATACTCGACACCTTCGTTTTCCAGGCATTGCACAACGACATCAGCGGCCTTAGCCATAGTTCACCCTCATCGCACTCGAGGCAGTTTGGACCTTGGAGGAAGGCGCAGCAGCATGTGCGCCACTCTCCCACGGGCTCTTATCGGTTGGTTTTTACATCTAGTGTTTGCAGCGCAGCGGCCGAGTGGCCTCCAGCGCAGTTGGAGCAAATAAAAAGAAGGCCCGGCATCGAGCCGGGCCTCTGAGGTAATGCTTAACCGAGGACGCTTTGGAGAGCCTGCTGCAGTTCTGAAACTGCTTCGTCGGCCGACCAAACAGCGTTGCTGTGCCGCCAAGCGACATAGCCATCAGGTCGAACCAGAAGCGCGCCTGCCTCGTGAATCTCACGAACCGATTGCCAATCGCAGTAGAGGTCCGCGGTCCCTTTTGCGCCTGTGACAACGGTTTTCAGGAATGGCTGGTTCAAGCTTTCTGCAGCAGCCACCCATGCCTGGCCGGCAAGGCCCGTGATAAGGGTCATTTGCCCTTTACCCACGACATCGAGTGTAGAAATCCGGTGGCCGTTTTCGTTAACCAGCCAAGCGTGAGGAAGCTTGGCACCAGGGCGAGTGGTAGCCTGCAGGTACAGTTCTTTGTCACGAGCCCAGAGTTCAACACCATCCCTAGGATCAGTTTTAACGGCAGAGGACACGTAGCGCTGGTTCAGCTCGACACCTTGAGCGTTGAATTCGCGACTCTTGATTTCCAGCGCCTTCTGCAGGTTCATGCGAACTTCCACACCAGCCGGGCTGGGGTCACGCATGCGATCAAGCAGCTTGGCGATGGTGTCCACGCCATTGCCAAAGTTGAAGCACTCTTTCAGCAGGGCATAGTCCTTACGCGACTGGTTGGCACGTGCCACGATCTGCTTGCCCACGGGGGCACGCTCTGCGGTGTAGCTTTCCAGCAGATTCGGATCGGCAAAGCCTTTAAGAACGTAAGCCAGTTTCCAGGCAAGGTTGAAGCCATCCTGCATACAGGTGTTGGAGCCCAGGCCGCTTGATGGTGGGTGACGGTGAACAGCGTCGCCGGCACAGAACACGCGACCACGGGAATATTCGGTAGCATGTGCCTGGTTTACATACCAGGTCGACATACGCTCAACTTGGACTTCCAACTTGGGGTCGCCTACCAAGAGACGGATCTTCTCTAAAACAGCTTCTGGGGATAGATCGGGTGTACCTTTGGTTATGTCGAAGCCCCAGCCCGCAATCCACTGATCCCACGGACGAATGGCGCGCAGCAAGCCCATCCCGATTTCACCAAAGCCCGCTTCGGGAGTAGCGATCCACTGAAGGATGCTCGGACGGTGTTCTACGTATTTGCTCAGATCTGCGTTGAAAATGACGTAGGCGGTTCCAGCTCTGGCCATCTCGCCAACGATCGGCAGATCGATCTCTTTGGCTACTTTAGAGTTGGCTCCATCAGCTCCCACCAGGTACTTCGCCCGGACTTCGTACTCGACGCCGGTCAAAACGTCTTTCATGCGAGCAGTCACACCTTCGGCATCTTGGACATGGCTCAGATACTCGGTGTTGAAGCTCAACTGGGCACCGCGCATTGCAGCATGCTTAAGAAGGATCGACTCCATCTCGGGCTGGATGAGATCCAGCATGGTGCATGGGCTGCCTTGGACGTAATCGCCCTTGCGTTTGTCGCCAGTGCCCCAAGTGCGCATACGAGCGATTTCTTCACCTGCTAGGCTGGTGGTGAATAGCGTATCGCCCATCTGATCCCACGGTGTGGCCGCTCTCATAACCTCGTCTTCCAACCCAAGATCACGCACGACCTCCATGGCGCGTTGATTCGTGATATGGGCTCGCGGTGAGTTCGCCAGCCAATTGAACATGGTGACCATTTTGACTCGCACACCATAGGTGGCCAGCGCCAAGGCAGTAGTTGCACCAGCAGGGCCAGTGCCGATCACCAGTACGTCGGTATCGAAGCTAGTGGAGGTAGTCATTTCTTATTCTCCAGGCATTACATGTTGATGCTCTGAACTTGCACGCAAGCCCGGAACACGTCCGACAGATCCCAAAGCCAGGCAGCACGAAGTAGCACCAGCCTGGCGTTCGAGACATTAAAAATTTAGAAATGGCAGGCTCTATTAGGACCCGCGGCTCGGGCGAGCGATGCGAATGAGGGGGAAGAGATTCATGGTACCTCCTGATCTTGTATTTTTTTCAGGCCATCAAAGTGTCTAAACCAGCGGCATCAGCTGGCAGGCGAGATCACTCAATTCTTACTTGCATGCTAGCATGCAAGAAGTGTTGTCGCAATCGTCTGGAAACGCCTTTCGTCACGCCAAAAAAAGCCACAGGGTAAGTCCGTGGCTAAAGGTGTAGCGCGTAGGGTGTGGAGCTAAGTCAGCTTCACCAAAGGGCAAAGGTGTAATCAATGTTCACACGAAGCTCATTGTCATCCCGGTGGGTAGCTCCAGGCCCGAAATCATTTCGATACCAAGCGTGTCTGACCCGAAACGCCACGTCCTTGAACGTGCCACTTTGAATCACGTATGAAAGCTCGACGTCTTTTTCCGATTCTTTGAGCTTGTTGCCCCCGAGGTTCGGAAGATCAATGTTGTCCCCGCTGACGTAACGCAACATGCCCTTCAGGCCGGGGACACCAACGCCGACAAAGTCGTAGTCGTACTTAACCTGCCAGCTTCTTTCCTTAGGGTTCAGGAACTCCGAGCTTAGGGTGCCTTCCGTGATCACCAGCGGTTCGGTACCAAAGAGATAGGGCATTGCAGTATCCCCAGTCAGCTGCATGTAGCCAGCGCCGAGACGATGCGCGCCGAGCTGGTAGGTCAGCATCAACGCTGTATTGCGGTTGTCTACCTTCCCAGCTTTTGCGGATCCGTTGTCCTTGGAATCATAGAAGCGGAAGTCGGAGATGAGCCGCCCTGGACCCAGCTCTCGGTTGTCCACGAAACCGAGGTAGTTCTTGTCGTAGATGTCTTCGAGCTCTGCGTAGTAGTACTTGAGCGTGAGGTTTTTCGACCACGCGTAATCGCCCCCCAGGAAGTAGAACGCATCAGACTCCGCTGCTCCGTTGAAGCGTCCGTTTGGAGCTGCAACGCGCATCTTTTGGTAGTCAGTCGAGTCACGCAGGTTGATTCGGTCCAACCAACCCGCGTGCAACGACAGATCGGTAATGTCTTGCGAGCGCAGGTAAGTACCGCGGAAGGTTTGTGGCAGCAGCCGTGTCGGACTTGCGAAAGCGATCGGTAAGAACGTGCTCACGGTGCCGTACTGAAGCTCAGTTTTAGAAACCTTGACCTTCGCTGTCAGGCCTAGCTCGGAGTAGTCCTTCGCTGGTTTCCGGGTGGCGGGAGAGAACGGCAATAGGCCAGTGCCGACACGATCTGGTGAGGAGTCAAGGCGAAACCCCATCATGGCTTGAGCATCCAGTCCGAAGCCCACCACGCCCTCGGTGAAGCCCGAATTGAAGTTGACGATGAAACCCTGGGCCCACTCTCGCGCTGCAGCTTGCGGTGTCTGGTTGATGTAATTGCGATCGAAGTAGTAGTTGCGCAGTGTTACCTTGGCTTTTGAATCTTCTATGAAACCTGCCGCCTGGGGTGAAGCAGCATGCGCAGCCAGCAGCCCTGCGAATGCAATTTTTCTTGATTTGCTCATGTCGTGTCTTCTTTATTGTTTTTGTGATGACGCAATGCCGGTCAAACCACTGAGGCACTCAGCTCGGGGCGTTTTTTCAGCGACGAGAGATAAAGCAGCGAGATAGCAGCCAGAACGATGCCCGGCGCTGACGCCAACATCACACCACCCGCACCGGCCCCCAGGACCATCATTTTTCCTACGACGAGTGGACCGGTCATTGCACCAATACGACCGATTGCGAGTGCTGCACCCGTCCCGGTAGCCCGGCCATTGGCGGGATAGAACTGAGGAGCAAGGGCGTAAAGCACGCACTGGCCACCCGTTGTGAAGATGCCGGCTAAAAATCCTGCACCGATCATGGTAGGAAGTGAGGCCGCCACGGTGAGGCAGGCTAAGGAAATCAAAATGCCCCCATACACCAGGGCCGACATGGCCCAGATTGGCAGGCGATCCATGGCAACGCCGAGCATCAACGTACCCATGGCCGCACCGAGCTGCATGGCCAGCACGACGACGCTTGCTTCACTCGGTTTGAATCCCTGTCCAATCAGGATGCTTGGCAGCCAGTTGATCAGGATGTAGGTGACCATCAGTGTGAAGAAGAAGCTAACCCACAGGAGCAGGGTTTTCTTCAGTGCACCGCCTTCAACCAAGATGGCTTTGGTGGAGGGAACTTCGATCGTGGTGGCTGCAATTGATTGCTTGTACACGTCGGGCAGGAAGAGAATCAGCAAGGGAACGATGACCAAAGGGACCACGCCGCCGACGTAGAAGACGAGCTTCCACCCAGCCCCGAAATCCAGCAGCCCAATGGCGGCTGCCAATGCGGCCCCCAGCGGTACACCGCAGTACATCAAGCTCACTGCCGTGCCTCGCATGCGCTCACCAGCGGCTTCAGAGGCGAGTGCGATCAGGTTGGGCAACGATGCGCCCAGGCCCACGCCTGTGAGGAGCCGGGCGAACAGCAACGCGCTGAAGCTCCAGGCAACCGTAGTGACGAGGGAGAAGATGCCGAATAGTGCAACCGAGACGATGAGTACTTTCTTCCGGCCATAGCGATCAGCAAGGCGGCCGCCAATGAAAGCGCCTGGGAGCATACCGAGTACGCCAACGCTGAAGACCCAGCCCATTTCCAGCTTATCCAAGCTGTAGTCGGCAGACATGCCGTGAGCCGCGATCCCGGGGGCTTGGAGATCCAAGCCTTCCATCAATGCTACGAGGAAGCAAAGCGCGATGGTGATGAAAAGTTTGGTTTTGTCAGTTTTGTCAGTCATAGCGACCCCCTCCGAAGCCCTTGAAAGGTCTTCAGAAAACACGTGATTGTGGTTTTAGTAACGCCAGTGATGTGGAGCTACATCAGCTCAGTAATCACTCAGAAAAAGAGTGAGTAGGAGGGCTGATCACTGCGTGTTCGGAGGCGGTGGCAGTAGGGATTTTGCGAGGCATTCATGTCGGGTGGTCTCTCTTATTGTTGTCTCATAGACCCCTCCCTGACGGGAGGGGATTGCTGCAGACAGCTTGCGTGGAGCTGTCTGCGAACCTCAGCGCTTCAGCAAATCCAGTGCGACATCGACGATCATGTCTTCCTGGCCGCCGACCATGCGGCGTTTGCCCAGCTCGACCAGGATGTCTACTGCTTTGATGCCGTAGCGAGCAGCTGCAACTTCTGCGTGGCGAAGGAAGCTCGAATACACACCGGCGTAGCCGAGAGCGAGAGTCTCTCGGTCAACACGTACCGGGCGATCCTGAAGTGGGCGAACCAGGTCATCTGCTGCGTCCATCAGGGCGTACAGGTCAGTGCCGTGATTCCAGCCCAGCTTGTCTGCGGCCGCGATGAACACCTCCAGTGGTGCATTACCGGCCCCGGCGCCCATGCCTGACAGGCTCGCGTCGATGCGGTCACAGCCTTCTTCGACGGCGACGATCGAGTTGGCCACGCCGAGGCTCAGGTTGTGGTGCGCGTGGATACCGGTGTGAGTGGCCGGATCAAGCACCGCTTTCACTGCGCGGAAGCGCGCACGGATGTCATCCATATTCATCGCGCCGCCGGAGTCGACGACGTAAATGCAGGTGGCACCGTAGCCTTCCATCAGTTTGGCCTGCTGCGCGAGCCCTTCGGGGGTCTGCATGTGGCTCATCATCAGGAAGCCTACCGTGTCCATACCGAGCTCGCGGGCGTATTCGATGTGTTGCTTGGAGACATCGGCCTCGGTGCAATGGGTGGCGACACGGACAACGCGAGCGCCCGCGCTATAGGCAGCTTTGAGGTCGTGCAAAGTACCGATGCCTGGGAGCAGCAACGTTGCTATCTTGGCGTGCTTCACTGCGTCGGCGGCAGCTTCGATCCACTCGATATCGGTGTGTGCGCCAAAGCCGTAGTTGAAGCTGGAGCCTTGAAGGCCGTCACCGTGAGCGATCTCGATCGAATCGACCTTGGCGGCATCCAGTGCTCGAGCGATTGCTTGGACCTGATCCAGCGAGTACTGGTGACGAATAGCGTGCATACCATCACGCAGGGTCACGTCCGAAATGTAGAGCTTTTTACCGTTCATATCTGCGCTCCTCAGGCTTGGCTCATCGACTGTGCCATGCGCTCGGCGGTAGCCAACGCAGCAGAAGTCATGATGTCGAGATTGCCTGCGTACGATGGCAAGTAATGGGCAGCACCCTCGACCTCAAGGAAAACAGAGGTCTTCAGGCCGCTGAATTTGCCGTGGCCGGGAATGTTCAATGGGGCAGATTCAGGGATGACTTCAAACTGCACTTTCTGCTTGAGGCGGTAGCCGGGGACATACGCATTTACTGCGGCAACCATTTCTTCAATGGAGGCCTCAACCTGATCCTGGTCCGCTGCTTCAGACAACACGTAGACTGTGTCGCGCATCATCAGAGGAGGCTCAGCCGGGTTCATGATAATGATGGCTTTACCTTTGGCTGCGCCGCCAATGACTTCGATGGCTTTCGAGGTGGTTTCAGTGAACTCGTCGATGTTCGCACGGGTGCCGGGGCCTGCTGATTTGGAGGCAATTGATGCGACGATCTCTGCGTAATGCACTTTGGCAACACGCGATACTGCAGCGACCATCGGAATAGTTGCTTGCCCGCCGCACGTGACCATGTTCAGGTTCTGCGCGTTGACGTGTTCTTCGAGGTTCACCACCGGCACACAGTATGGGCCAATAGCTGCCGGAGTAAGGTCGATCACCCGGATGCCTGGCTTGCACTCACGCAGCATGGCGTCGTTTTTGACGTGAGCACCCGCACTGGTAGCATCGAAGATGAAATCGATGTCAGCGAACTCTGGCATTTTGACCAGGCCAGCGACACCTTCGTGAGTGGTAGCCACGCCCATTCGGCCGGCGCGAGCCAGACCATCAGAAGCAGCGTCGATACCAACCATCACGGCCATTTCCAGGTGCTTGGCATTGCGCAGGATCTTGATCATCAAATCGGTGCCGATGTTTCCGGAGCCGACAATGGCGACTTTGCGTTTTGTAGTCATTTCTAGATCTCCATCACTCGACACTGAACGACACGCCGACGCGGCCAAGGCCTTCGATTTCGGCTTCAAAATGATCACCTGCGCTTACGCCGACCATCGGTCCCAGGGCACCTGTCAGGATGATGTCGCCTGCTTTGAGAGGTTCACCAAACTCAGCCATTGTGCGAGCGAGCCAAACAGCTGCATTCAGCGGATTACCCAGGCATTCGGCACCACTGCCAGAACTGACGACCTCACCGTTTTTGGAGAGCCGCATCGTTGCGCCGCGCAGGTCTAGGCCATCAATGCGCTGTGCAGGGCCGCCGAGAACAAAACACCCGCTTGATGCGTTATCAGCCACGGTGTCGGCGAATTTGATGTTCCAGCCCTCAATGCGGCTGCCGACAATTTCAAGCGCCGGGAGAACCCAGCCAGTTGCGGCGATGACGTCTGCGAAGGTTGTGGAAGCGCTAGGCAGGTCGCGTTCCAGAACCAGTGCAATTTCTGCCTCGATTTTGGGCTGCAGAACACGTTCGAACGGAACCACTTCGTTGTCGCCGTACGCCATATCTGCAAACAGGCAACCGAAGTCCGGCTGGTCTACGCCCAGTTGGGCCTGGACCTTGGGGTTGGTCAATCCAATCTTGCGGCCAACCAAGCGTCGTCCATTTGCGATGGCATGGGCTTGGTTCAAGCGTTGGATCGCATAGGCACTCTCCACGTTTGTGGCGCCGATCACGTCACGCAGTGGTCCAACAGGCTCGCCATTTCCTTCAGCTCTGCGCAGATCAGCCGCCAAGCGCTCAAGGGTCTCTTGTGTAATGTTCATCGTGACCTCGATCAGTGGGTGAGGAAGTCGAGAACCATGCGGTTGAACGTGTCCGCGTGTTCCCATTGGGCCCAGTGGCCGCATTTGTTGAAGACATGCAGTTGAGAGTTGGGGATGCCGGCAACCAGGCGCAGGCCGGTGTCCATCGGAACAAAGCGGTCATTGCGACCCCAAACTACGAGGGTCTCGGCCTGAATCTCGCCGAGGCGATGGCTGAAGTCAGGGAACTGCTTGAAGTTCGCAGCGAGGCTCGCGGTGAAGTTTTCGAGGTGGTCTTTTCGAGCCAGCATGTTGTCCAGGCGCGCTTGGAACAGTTCCTCGGTGAGGTCGCTGGTGTCGTAGACGAAGATGTTCATCATCTTCTTGAGGTTTTCGATCGTTGGCTCGCGGTACAGGCCGTTGAGCAATTTGATGCCTTCAGTAGGCATTGATACGAATGGGCTGACCCCGCCGGTGCCGCCGCCCATAAGCACGAGTTTGCCTACGCGCTCAGGCCAAGTCAGCGTGAAGGCTACGGCTGTATGGCCACCCATGGAGTTGCCGAGTAAGTGCACCTTGTCCAGGTCCAGCTTATCGACCAAACCTTTCAAAACACGGGCATTAAGATCGGAGCGAGAGCCGGTGCTGACGATCGAATCACTTTTACTCCAGCCAGGGCAGTCCATGAGGATGACCCGGAAGCCAGCCTCTACCAGTGGCTCAATGTTGCGATTGAAGTTGGCCCAGCCGCTAGCACCAGGGCCAGAACCGTGCAGCATGACAACCGTTTCTTTGCCTTCACCGCAGTCGTTGTAATGAATATTCAGATCCAGCTCGCCGTCTTGGACGCGAACGAATTTGCTGCTGTCTTTTTCAGTAATTGCAGTCACGATTGATTCTCCGTGAAGGTTGTTAGCGCTGAGAGTGCGCACTGATAGAGCCGAAGCCTGCGATCCACTCCGGGATCTCCCGGTAGTAGCGATCTGTCGCGGTGTATGCGCCGTGGGCAGCGAGCGCTGAGAACGCAGCGACCCAGGCCTTGACCTCATGCGTGGATTTGCCGGCCAATTGGGAAAGATGTGCGTTGGGGAGCTGATCCAGATCGCTCAACAGGTCCTGCTCAACAACGTCGAGGAAGTATTGATCCCACTCGGGATTCAGCGGATGGAGGGTGTTCTGATCTTCGACAAAGCGCTCAGCTGCGATGACCACGCGTTGGGTGCGTGCTGTGCGCTCGTTTTCTGGTAGGTTGCGGCCACTGCCCATGAGCCGATCAGCCATCCGGGCATCGACTTTGGCTAGCTCCGGAACTGGCGGTTGGTGTGAAAGGCCCCCCGACCCCAGGAACAGCACCCTCTTGTTCAGGGTGCGCGTGAATCGACCGACCGCATCACCCATTAATCTGACCCGCTCGAAGGTAGGCAGAGGCGGGGCCACACAGTTCACGAAGATCGGCAAAACCGGATACTTGTCCAGGCCGCCGAGAAGGAATTCGAGCGGTTGAGCGAAGCCGTGGTCAACCTGCATGCGATACGAAACAGGCATGTCGACGCCATTGCTGAGCAGAGATTCAGCACACGCTTCAGCGATGGATTTGGGCACAGAGAGGGTGCCGGCGAGCGAGCCGAAATCGCCGATGGCTTCAGCCGCCATGCCCAGGCAGAAAGGGGGCATGACATCGTAGAAGAAGCCGTTGTAATGGTCTGGAGCGAAAAGGACCACGAGCTCAGGATCGAAAGCGGCGATGCGTGCACGGGCAGCGCGGACTACTTCATCCACTTCATCGAGCACGTTCTTGGGCGGATCGAAATGCCCAATGAGGGGCGTGTGCGATAGGCAATGCAGGTAAGCGTTCATTGATACGAAACCTTCACGTCGTGCCCCAGTGCAGGCCGCCTCGCACTGGGACGGCATGAGCGCATTTCCTCAATGCCTTACGGCAGAGGGGCAGCGCCATGCAGGTAGATTTGTTTTTGTCTGCCTGATCATCATGCACGCTAGAATGCTAGCATGCAAGCTTGAAGATGCCCGCTCATCGTCGTATGGATTCACGCCTTGGAAATAGGGCGCGACGGATGACGAAGCGATTGGTGCGAAAATCTGGTTTACTATCCGAAATGCTAGTATGCAAGCCAGTTAGCGAAATGTTAAATCGCGCACTCAGTCCTAGGAAGATCACACCGATGCAAGTGGCAAACAAGAAGACCGCTATCTATCAGCACATTTTGGAACGCCTACTGAATCGTAGATATGCGTTCGGTGAAAAAATCCTGGTCAAGGAAATCAGCGAGGAAACGGGTGTCAGTCGTCAGCCAATCATGACCGCACTGAACAGCCTGCAGGAGAGGGGCTTTGTCGTGATCACTGCCCAGGTTGGATGTGAGGTTGTGCACCCTACACGTTTGGAAGTTGATGACTTTTACCAAATGTTTGCGAACAACGAAGCGCTTATCGCAGGGCTTGCTGCTGAGCGTGGCTCCCCTGATGATGTGCTGCGTATGTCCGAGATCAACGACAAAATTAGAAGCATCAATCCAGCTCACAGCGATGCTGCCGACAGTTATCGGAATTTGAACGTAGAATTCCATCGCGTGCTGCACTCAATGGCGAAATCGCCAATACTCTCGTCACGCCAAGTAGCAAATTTTGAGCTATCCGACTTTTTCATCGTGCAGACCTGCGGCTTCCAAGTGCACTTGGGGGCTGCTACTGATGAGCATGATGAGATTCTTGCAGCGCTGAAAACCAGGAACAAAAAGGCTGCAGCCAATGCGGCTGCGAGCCATATTCACAGTGTGGCGAAGGATGTCGTATCTAAAATGCCTGAGGCTGAGAAGCTAGCCTCATAGCGGGAACGCGAACTCAAGCCATACAGAGTCGCCTTTGGGACCGTTCTTGACCGCGGTCTCACGCATCCACTTGAGCACGACCCCTGACTTCTGATCAAACGCATAGAAGATTTGGGGGCCAACGGCGAATTTACTCAGCCGGTTCCCATCATCGAGGTCACCATGGTCGTAGCGATCATCGGTGACCTGCTTGGTGTAATATCCCACCAAACCCAGCTGAACCTTGGGATTGGACTGCAGCCTGTAGCCAAGCAGGTAGTCGACGTTGAACACGTTGCCCGAGCGGTAGTCGGTGTCGTCGTTCTTCGCATTGATGGTGAAGGTCGGTGCAATCGAGACCTCCCAGTTAGGGTGGGGGAACCAGGTTAGGTCAAATTCCTGGGTATAGCTCGCATAGCCTGGCGGGCTATTCGCTAACTTATTACCGTCATAGTTTCCCAATGGGACAAAGGCACTGAATCCCGTTAGCAAGTGCAAGTTTTCGGAAGGCGAGTAGCCGACATACAGAGGGGTAAGGTACAACTGCCTGAAGCCGGAGTCTGTATCACTGTTCCCGAATGCCTCAACCTTGATCTTGTTCGCTGACCCGATAATTCCGCTGCTGAGAGTAACGCCGCTATCGAATCTCACGTCCCACGTGTGCACCACTCGAATAGCTTGAACAAAATTCTCCAAGCTGAACCCTGGGACAGAGGATTTGCCACTGTTGTCTTTAAAGCTATCCGCCTTGTAGTAGGCGGTATAACTGTACAAAGAGGTTTCACCAGGTGGGGGCAGGATTGCCGGAAGAACGGTCTGTACGCCTAGCGGCCAAACGGTATCTCCACTTTCAGTACCGTAACATAGCGAAGAAACGAGCAAAGAGCATCCGAGCGCGCTAGCAACGCCGGCGCGTGTTACATAACTTTTCATTGTTATTATCCTATGTAATTTTTTACCGAGGGACGTGGGCGCCAATCAGGACGAATGTAACCAACGCAGGTTCGGTCCCGGGGTTTCGCCAAGCATGTATATTGCCTTGCTGCACCACGATGTCTCCGCTCGCGAGCTCCCTGATCTGGCCGTCGTCCAGTTCGAGAATGAGAGGGCCTTTGACCACAATGCCGTAGTCGACTGTCGGAGATGCGTGCATGCCTGGTCGTTCAGGGTCGAAGCATTCATACAGTCCAAGCAGGTGGCGTTGCTGCTCAGCATGGGCTTCCTCGGGATTGAAGTCCGAGGACTGGAAGATTGAGTCAGGCGGGAAGCTCACCGCCAGACACTTGGTTTCTCCAGGCTGAGGCAGCAGTGAAGAGCTGGCTTGAACTGGATCGTCAAATGCTTCAGGAAGGGACGGAGATGCCACCGTTTGCCATATTAAAGAAGTAGCGAATCCTGGTATATTTTTGTACTCATGGGTCTGAGGCGCGAAACCGTCGGCTAGGAATACAGCTTTACCATTCTGCGTGCCTGCAACTACTCGTCTCACTTTCATGTTGGATCTCCGACTGAGCGCCGCCCGATCGAGCGGCGCTGCGTTTCAGGTCAGGCTGGGATTGATTACAACGTTGGTGAAACCGCCTTTGCGGTCTGCTATCGCATCCATCGCCTCGTTCACCTGTTCGATGGCGAATACTTCCTGGTCGAATACCGACAGGTCCAAGGTGCCGGCGGCAGCCATCTCGGCCATGTCCTGACCTTCTGCCACGGTGAACCAGAGGGAGCCGATCACGCTGATCTGGAAGCACATGAGTTTGAACATCGGCACCGGCAAATCCTCAGACATCCCACCGATATCCACCATGCGGCCGCCACGGCGAAGCGCACCAATCGCCTCAACAGTCAGTTCATGCGGGGCCCCTGGACCAACCGCATCAATGAAGACGTCAACACCGAGCTCATCGGTATGCTTACGTACCCAATCACCCAGTGGCTCATCGCCGACGGAAATCGTGAAAATACGATCTGAGGCGAGAGCGCGAACTCGCTCCAAGAGTTGGCGGTTGCGAGCCATTGCGAAGATTTTTGTAGCCCCCATGGCCAAGGCAAGTAGGACGGCCCCGAGTCCTAGCGTTCCGGTGGCGCCACTGATCAGGACAGACTGACCAGAACACACGCCTGCTTTTCGAAGGGCCGAATAGGCGGTGCCGAGATAGCCAAACCGGCATCCTTGCTCGAAGGATATCGCTTCAGGGAGCTTGACCAAGCCCGATGCCGGCGCGGTCATGTATTGGCACAATCCGCCGTAGGGGTAGTCTTCGAAGATTTCTTGGGAGCCTGGGCCAAACCCGAAGTAGCCCTGGAAGGTGAACGCGGTGCAGTTGATATGCTGACCGCGCAAACAGGCATGACAGGAGCCGCAGCTACGGCCGGGGTTCACGTACACGCGGTCTCCGACTTTGATGCCGTGCACACCTTCACCCACCTCTTTAACGATGCCTGCAGCGTCCAAACCGTAGACCGCCGGCAGCTTCGGAAGCGGGAGGTAGGGGAACCAGGTGGAGTAGCTCTCGATGACATTGCGAAGGTTAGGCACCAAGTTGCAAGCCTTCACCTCAACAACTACGTCATGTGCACGTGGTTTCGGGACCTCGATCGAGTCGAGCTGGAAGGTCGGACCAACCTTATGCAGACGGGCAGCTTTCATCATGCTCATTTCTATCTTCCTTATTTTCATTGGGCCAGAGGCCGTGGGCGCAAAACAGGCAGACACCTCTAGCTCAAGAAAGCGAAAGGACTTAACTGCTTGGGAAAACGATTCGGATAAGACCTGCCATGATGGCGGCCTTTGGAGGATCGCTTCACGTGGAGGAGTGACGTGAAGGTTGAGGGGGCTTTGCACGCAATGCTGACCATGATGGGCACCGCTTGTTTGTATTTATGAACACATCATGCATCACTGGAATGCTAGCATGCAAGATGTCTTTCGATGGACGGAGCCAGTCTTGGCTGCTCCTGTTCGGCGCGCGTATTCATCGTCTCGATGGCCAGCGACCTGCGTCGATGCATTTCTACTCTGCGCATGCGTAATAGGCGGGCCGGACGTAGTATCATTTGGCCTTGATGCTTGGCTATCCTGTTGCCATCCGCTAATACGCTGAAAAATCTGCAAAAAACACTGTTTTTGACATTCTTAACGCTGCCGAATGACAGTCAGTAAAGTATCATTCAAGTATTCAAAGAGCCTGTTACCAGGCGTGGAGTACCAGAATGAAGGTGTTTTTTGATACCCGTAGGATCCAGAAGCTGGGGCGGGTAGCTCTCGGAGATCAGATACTGCGGAATGCCGGGCTGGAAGAGGGTGATCAGGTCGACATTTATTTTGATGCCGCGACCAAGCGCATCATCATTGAAGCGGCTGCACGTGATGCAGAACAGGAATCGGTCCAAGGAGAGGTGCGTAATGGCTGAGCCGCGGCGCGACGAGCGTTTTTCCGGACATGAGTCGTTTGTCTGTCGCTATGGGTGGTTGCCCAAGGTTCATACGGCTGTCAGCCAAGATCCCTATGCCCTCAAGGATGAAGCCCGAGCTACCCTGACATTGGGTATCGGCCGAAATATGGTTAAGTCGGTGCAGTTCTGGGCGGAGGCATTCGGTGTCCTGGAGGCGCGTACCCAGGGGGGAGGCTTGCAGTCCGGGCCGTTGGGTCGACTGTTGCTTAGTGACGATGGCTGGGATCCGTTCCTCGAACACCCTGAATCTTTATGGCTACTGCACTGGTGGATGTCTACTCGCGCGGATGTGGCGGTGTGGAACTTAGTCTTCGGCGCCGGAGGTTTCTCTCGCTTCGATCGCAAGACCCTGGTTAAGGCCCTGCAGACCCGCGCCGAAAATAATGGCAAGAAGCTTGCCGGCTCGACGCTAGAACAGCATGCCGGTCTGTTTTTGCAATCCTACAGACGCGAAGCCTCCGCGCTCGATGACACGTCTTGGTGTCCATTGCAGGATCTGGATCTGTTTGAGCAGGCCACCGCCGATGATGGGGCGACTGTCTACCTGATCGGTCGCAATGCTCCGCTAGGCATTACCAGCCGCGTCTTCCTGTTGTCCCTGAGTGATTACTCGCGCCGTGCGCAGGCGCGCAGCCTAAGCTTGGAGACCTTGTTGCACGGCCCATTCAGCCCCGGCGTTGTGTTCCGTCTAGATGAGTTTCAACTGCGTAGACTGCTGGAAAACGTGGAACGGGACTTCCCCAGCGCTGTGCGCTTTGTGGATACCGCTGATACCCAGCAAGTCATTTTTGAACCTGCCCAGATGCCCGAGTGGGCGCAGCAGTTGCAGACAGTACGGGATGATTTGAATGTCTGAGTTTTTGATTGAACAAATTGAGCTGGATGGTACGTTTCTTCGCTCGATCTCCCTTACTCGCGATCTGCATTCGCCGGAGTCGCTCGACAATTACCTCATCACTCCAGCGGTCCTTACGGTGCTGCGTCAGATCGGCGGCGCCCTTCATGCCGGAAGTGCACAGCGTGCGTGGAAGGTCATGGGACCCTATGGCAGCGGCAAGTCTGCCCTTGGGTTGTTGATTGCCCGTCTGCTCGATAGTAAGCATGCCGACGGCCCGCTCGCGCAGCAGTTGCACGAAGTCGCCCCTGAGATCGCGGCCGCTTTCCGCGCGCAAAATAACCGATTTGCGCTTGCTGTCTCGGGCTCACGTGTTTCCTTGGGCGAGGCGTTGGCCCAGGCGATGCTGGACGCCTTGGCGAGTCTGCCCAAGAGTCGCATAGCGACACAATTTGCACGGCAGGTTGATCTCGCGAGTTCGTCCTACCGCGAGTTACCGATCAACGCTGCGGTCGGAGCGATGCTGGGCGATTTTGTGGCAGTGGTTCAAACAGCTGGCTATCGCGGTGCTTTGCTGCTCGTCGATGAGTTGGGCAAGTTCATCGAGCACGCCGCGTTGCATCCCGAGGGTGGCGACTTGATGGCGTTGCAGCAGATCGCTGAAGCCGCCTCGCATTCGACCGATGACCGCCTTTTAGTAATGGCCATGCTGCACCAGCATTTCGATGCCTATGCACGGGGTGTGGGGCGGTCCCTATCCGAGGAGTGGCACAAGGTTTCGGCGCGCTTCGATGACGTGCCGTTCGACGAACCAGTAGAGCGTTACGCGTACTTCGCCAAGCATGCCTTGGCCGTCCAGGCACCGATCACCGAGAAGGTGGATTATCAGCAAAAGGCACGGAGCCTCTACGCCACCAGTGCAACGTTCAATTTCTTCCGAAGTATCGACGGAGATACCGTGCTGGGTCAGGCGGAGGTGCTGTACCCGCTGCACCCCGCTGCCCTTGCATCGCTCGCCGTGATCTCCAAACGCTTCGGCCAAAGTGAGCGTTCTTTCCATGCCTTCATGCGCGGGCATGAAGTCGGTGCTCTACGTGATTTTGCCACTACCACGGCAGCGAGTCCGGACGCTTGGTATACCCTGCCACATCTCTATGGCTATCTTGCCGCCGGCAGCGGACTGCACTTCCGGGATCTGGAGCAACAGCGTCGCTGGGATTTTGCTTGTTCGGTAATTGAACGCGGTGATGCGGATCTGTCCGAGCTGCAAGTTCAGTTGCTCAAAGCCTTGGCGGTCATCGAACTGGTTGCCGCCACGTTGCATGTGGTGACGACCGCCGAATTGCTGGCCTTCGCTGTGAAGAACGAAGCCGGTGCCGTCGAAGAGGTTCAGGACGCCCTGGCTGGATTGGCCTTCCGCTCCATCCTGCAGCACCGGCATGCCAATAATGACTACGTGTTTGCGGTGAGCACGGCCGTAAATATTGAGGCACTGTTTCAGGAGACCTTGCAGCGTTCTGAGCAGGAACTGATGTTCAGTGGCATTGCTCATGTTTTGTCTGACCGAAGTGTTATCGCAAGCCGCCATTACCAGCAGACGGGGACTTTGCGCTCGGCGCGTGTGGTAGCCGGCGCTCCTGAAACCATCAAGGCGGTCTTGGCTCAGCCTACGCAGCATGATGGAACCATTGGCTTGATGTTTGTCGATGCGGCGATGATTGAGCAGGTCAACAACGCTCAGCAGATCGTTGTCGAGATGCGCGACCCGCAGACCCTGAGCGCAATCATTCGCGTGGGGGAGCAGGAGCGGGCTGCGTTGATCGAATACTCGCGATGGGCCTGGGTGCACGACCAGGTAAAAAGCCGTCTTTTGGATCCTTGGACCGAGCGTCATGTGGAGACCCAACTGGGCCGGGCCAGGGAGCAGGTCGCTCGACTCGTCCTGGCGATCCTGAATCGTCAGCACGAGTCCAATAACAGTCTGAGCTACTGGTACGCTGGCGAGGTCGTCGTTGGCAGTCAGTCGATGAACATGAGTCAAGCGGCCTCTTGGTTGTTCGATAGCGTCTTCAACTCGGCGCCCGTCATCCACAATGAATTGATCAACAAAGACAAGCCGTCCTCGGCAATTACCCTGGCTCGACAGCGGCTCTTCGAGTTGTTGGACAAGAATGGTGATCAAGAGCTGCTGGGGCTCAGTGACTTCCCTCCTGAGCGTCTCCTGTACGGATCGTTGCTCCAGTCCACCCGCCTGCATCGCCAAGTGGGCAAGCGCTGGCAGTTGAGTGCTCCAGACAAAGATAGCGGTGAAGGGATCCGCAAGGTTTGGGCTGAGTTGGATGCGGCCCTCAAAGCCGATGACCAGATCAGCTTCGCAGACGTCATTGCGCGCCTCGCATTGCCACCGCTGGGCGTGCGCAACGGACCGGCTTCGATTTGGTGCGTCACCTATTTGCTGGTCAACCGCGACTCCTGTGCGATATTCGAGCGCGGCAGTTTGGTCATTGCAATGACACCGGAGCATTTGCAGCGGATGTTCCGTAGTCCGCAGACCTTCAAGCTCCGGAGGTTCGACACTGTCAGTGAACGGAAAGACTTGGTTCAGGACTATGCCGCCGCGCTGGCTAGCGTTGGGGTACAGGTCGGCATCGATGCGACGTACCTAGATGTCGCTCGGGAGATGATTCGCTGGTATATGCGGCTGCCTCAATATACCCAGGAAACACTGCGCGTCTCTCCTACCACCAAGGCCCTACGTGATGTACTCAAGCGAGCAACTGACCCTGTGGCTCTGCTGGCTCAAGATATTCCTCGGGTTCTTGCGGCTGGGCAAAGCAGCGCCGGTGGGGATTTCCGCACCTCGCTTGGCAATTCGCTGACCGAACTGGGCTTGGCTTTCAGGTATTTGCAAGATGAGATCAGTCAGGCGATGGGTCAAGCCTTTTCCATCGCAGGCTCGCTGAAACTGTTGCGTAGTCAACTGCAGGCTGAATGTGCCGATGTGGTGGGACGATTGGTGGAAGCTGATCTCAAGGCCTTCATCATGCGCTGCTCGGACATCACATTGACCGATGACAAGTGGCTCGACTCCATCGCGAGTGTGGTCGTCCACCGACCCTTGGATGTCTGGACGGATTCCCAGATTTCGTTGTTTGCCAGCCAGGTCAAGGCGCTTTGCAAACGTTACAAACGCTGGCTTCAGGTCGCCATGTCTGACGGTGAACTGGAGCGTCATACCCAGCGTTTTGTCGGTTTGACCCTGACGCTGCCCAGTGGTGAGGAGGCAGCGATGCTGCTGACCGCCGATACGGAAACTCAAAATGCTGCGGATCTCTTGGTTGAAGAGATGACACAGCAGGCAGGCGGTGATCGAGACCGTGTTGCTGCCACTCTGGCACAGGCGCTGATGAAACTTCAGAGCACGGCCAACACGGAAAAAAAGGAGAGGGCGCATGAGCAAAGAACCGCAGGTTAGACATATTCTCAGCCTGTCCGGTGGTAAGGACAGCGCGGCGCTGGCGATCTACATGCGTGACCGTGTGCCGGAGATGGAGTACATCTTCAGCGACACGGGCAAGGAACTGCCGGAAACTTACGACTATTTGCAGCGCCTAGAGAATTATCTAGGCAAGCCACTACATCGCTTGAATGCAGACCTAGGCTTTGATCATTGGTACACCATGTATGGCGGAATGATTCCTTCGAATCACCGCCGTTGGTGCACCAAAATGCTCAAGCTTAAACCATTTGAAGATTTCTGCGGCGATCAAACAGTGATCAATTACGTGGGGCTACGCGCGGAGGAGAATCGCTCGGGCTACATTAGCCACAAGACCAATATTAAGGCGGTCTACCCGTTCCAAGAAGACGGATTGATACTGCGTGACATCGAAGAGATTCTCCGAACCTCGGGGGTCGGTATGCCGCCCTACACCAAATGGGGACGTACGCGGTCTGGCTGCTTTTTCTGCTTCTATCAACAGAAGATCGAGTGGGTGCGTTTGAAGGAGACTCATCCTGATCTGTATGAAAAAGCAAAAGAATATGAAGTGCCGTTCGAAAAAACGGGAAACTTTTTTACATGGAGCCAAGGTGAAAGCCTCGCAGAGCTGGAAAAGCCTGAGCGCATGTCTCAGATAAAGCGTGACCATGCATTGCGTATTGAACGTCAGGCCCAGCGTAAAGATAACTCAACATTGATTGCTGTATTTTCTGATCATGAATCCACTGAAGCTCCTGATGATGATGACGATCAGGGATGTCTCGTTTGTCAGTTATAACTAAAGGATTATAAAATTGGCCGTCACATTCAAAGCGCGTGTCTTGTTAGAGTTAGGGGCGGAGCTGATTAGCTCTGACGCTGTAGCTCTTTATGAGTTGGTGAAAAACGCTATCGATGCGGGATCTCCGCATGTTGAGATATCTTTCGTTATCGTGCTGCAACGCTCGGCTTTTGATGAGCTTAACGAAATTCTCGATGCTGATTTGCCAGAAAGTGAAGTGCTTTCTTCGTTTATGCTGGGGGTCGATAGACTCATTGAGGCAGACGCACCTGAGGATGCTACGGCCAATTTTTATGCCGCTCTTGGCGGTGTGGATAGTGTTGATGATGCACGGGCTAAACTGGCAGAGGCCTACTTTTCATCAAATAAAATAGTCATTCGTGATTTTGGCCACGGAATGAATATTAATGCCCTGCACAAGTGCTACTTAACCGTTGGTACTCCGATGCGTGTGATTGAGCGGCAGACACGACAAAAGGGGAATAAAGGTATTTCAAGTGGTCCGCCAATTCTGGGTGAGAAAGGGATAGGTCGACTTTCAGCCATGCGGTTAGGGCATTACGTTTTTCTGGAAACTGCCGTCAAAGATGAACCTGAATGGAAGTGCTTGTGCTTAGATTGGCGGAAAATTTTTGCCGACCCTAATCTCGATGCTGATGCGCTTGACTACGAGCCATACCTCGGTGAAATAAAAGAGGATCCGGATTTTAGTGGGACTACTCTGACCATCAGAGACTTGCAGTCCGATTGGAACCTTGAAAAGCTTACTGCGCTTATCAATACCGAAATGGCAAAAATGGCAAATCCATTCATTTCGGCATTCTTTAACAAGTATTTCAGGTTCAGCTTTCAGGGGCAGAAGCAACAACTTGCTTTTTTCGAAAAAGTAAAGCTAAGTCATGCAGATGCAGTGTGCAAAGCAAGTTTTAGCAAGATTAGTGATGTTGTTAGCGAGAATCCGCTCGATAGCTGGGAGCTTAAAGTCGGTATTGAGTACAAAAGATATGGCGCGCAACGTGTGCATACATTTACTGGTGATCATCTCGCTGCCTGCGTTCGAGAGCAAGTGAAGAAGGGGCGAGCCAGTAGCGCTGTTGTGTCTAATGAAACCGTTACAAACGCGCTAAAATCTTTAGGCCCTTTCGATATGGAGTTTTGGTGGTTTAATCGGGGGCGAATCAGAAAAGAAAATAATGAATTGTGGAGTGGTGGGTTGGAGCGGTTTGTCCGTGCTTGGAGCGGCGGCCTTTTGGTATATCGCGATGGCTTCCGAGTTTATCCTTATGGTAGCGCCGCAGATGACTGGCTAGATTTGGACCGAAATGCGCTGTCGGCGTCCCAGTACAAACTGAACCGCGCTCAGATTGTCGGATACTTAAATATTGGAAAGGAAAGCAATCCTGAGCTTCATGATCAGACTAATCGGGAAGGTTTCCGGGATACGCCTGAAAAGGAAGCTCTTCGTAGACTGTTGCGCCATGTATTTATTACTGAGTGTCGGCGCTATTTGGAAAAAGTAGATAAGGAGCATAAGAGCGATCCTGAGGACACTGTAGAAGAACTTGAAGAACGACTGAATGGGTCGCAAAAAAATGCACTGAAAAGCCTGAAAGAACTTCAAGGTAGAGTTCCAGAAGAACAAGAGACGATCGAGAATATTAGATTTCAGCTTGCTGATATTCAGGATGCTTGGGAACGAGCAAAAATAACAATCAAGAATCACGACTCGGATATGGAACAGTATATTCATCTGGCTGGTGTAGGGCTTCAGGTGGAATTTATCTCTCACGAGTTGGCGAGGGTGACTGGCGATGCTCTCGATGTTCTTTCTCGGAAAGAGGATATCAATAATGAAGCTACTAAAAAATTTTTGCAGGCGCAGCTTAAAACTCTGAATAAGCGGGTGCGTGTCCTTGATATGCTGAGTATTCCTGGTCGGCAAACCAAGCAGTGGTCTGATTTAGAAGATATCAGCAGTCTTTTGTATGAAATGCATGAGGGGAAAATTGAACGGCACGGCATCGAATTTGTAATTGATGTTAAAGACGACTCACCCTTTAAGGTCAAGGTTGAACAAGGACAGATTTTACAAATCTTGGACAATCTGTTCAGCAACTCGTTCTATTGGTTGAAACATAGATTCAAGCGTAATGAGCCACCTAAGATTTCTATTGAGATTGACCGTGAAGCTCGTACGCTAACGTTTACCGATAACGGCCCTGGTGTCCCCGAGAGTATTTCAGACAGCATTTTTGACCCGTTCGTGACATCCAAGCCATCTAGTGAAGGTCGGGGCTTAGGGTTGTTCATTTCTCAACGGTTGGCTTCATATAACGAAGCGGAGTTGATGTTGGGAGAAAAGATTCAAGGGCGCTACAATTCGTTTGTCCTAAAGTTTAAGCAAGGAAAGGAATGATGTGCGATAGGGAGTATTTTAAGAAGTTCACAAATAAAGCTGTTATCGTTGATGATGGTTACAGGGACGTCAATTTAACCATGATTGATGGCAGTGACTTCCAAGAGTTTTTCGAACATGTGACAGACGCTGGGCATTGGGAGCATATGCAGCGCGATGTGTTTTCCAACTATCCAGGCCTACAGCCAGAAGGACTTATCGAACACGAGGGAGCGATCCGAACCGCTTGGGATTACTTTAACAGTGGATCATCGTCTAAGTATCCATGCTTGGAGATAATGTTCAGAACGCTGCTAATAGATGTGGGTGCGAGTACCGCTCCACTGAGACCGCTGGTAGACTACCTTGAAAATAACCTAGGATTGGAAGTCAAACGCTTTAGCTCTGTGGATGCGGCCTCCGATGAAATCAAAAGCTGTCGGTTGGTTTTTCTTGATTTCTATCTCTCGGCTGGAACTGCCGAAGATATGCTCCAAAAAATCGAGAGGCACCAAGCTCTGCTATCTAGTAAAGTTGATGATGGCAGTCCGCGTTTTGTATACCTGATGTCGACGCAGTTGCCAGGTAAACCGATACTTGAGCGTTTCAGAAAAATAACAAATATCAGAGAGGCACTTTTTAGTCCTGTTAATAAGGATTTGCTGAAATCTGATTGGATCAAAAGTGAGTTAGCCTTACGCGCTGATCGCTATCCAGATGTTGTTAAAGTTGAGTCCTTTTTGATGGCGTTCGAGGGGGCTGTTGAGTCATCATCTAAAAGTCTTATGAAGGATATTCGAGATCTGGAGCTCCATGATTTATCTGTTTTAGATAGCATGCGCCTCTATAAAGAGCAGGAAACATATGCAGAGTATCTCGGCTGGTTGTTTTCGGAAGCGTTGGCCGCGAAGATCAGAAACTCAAGTTGTTTACAGGGAGCAAGGAGTTCTGTAAACAATATAAAATTCACGCCATTTTCAGGGTTGCTAGAGCCTCGCTCTTTACTCTTTAAACTCTATTCAGAGATAGCTTTCTCCTATCCAGAGGAAGTGCCTGGTGTTCGGGCTATCCATTTTGGTGATGTTTTTTATCAAAAGTCTCATGCTCGAAGCCTCAAAAAATCTGACTTGTCTAATCGAGCAGCCTTGAAGCGGAATAAAGTAAAGAAATGGACGGGAGTACAATGTCGTGAGGATGAGTCCTCGTGCGTCTCGGTAAAACAAGATACCGACCAAGTTTTTTTGGTTATCTCTCCTGCTTGTGATCTTATTCGTTGCGCATCGGATACCTATCAGGTTACTTGTGTAAGGGGAAAAGTGGAACACTCTGCTCCACGGCTAGCAGATCTTTTTGATCAAAAACATGTTTTTGGTGAAAATAAGCATTTGATGCGAGTGGAAGTGGGCAGTGATGAGAAGTATGAGGTCATTAACTGGACTCCAAAAGACATCATTACGATTTCTTTCGGTGATCTCCGGAATATGCGCTCGTATGGCAAGAAGGCTCGTATGAATGAGCTTTTCTGTCATGAAATTAAAGAAGAGGCCCTTAGGGTGTTAGGTCGCGTTGGTGTCCCAGTCGATCCTTCTTTTTCGATTCCGTTGGGTGCCGCGTTTAATTTTAAGATGACTGATGGATCGTTGGTAAAGCTGGTTGCTCCGTCAAGCCAATTTGTTTCAGCTGTACGTTTGGCTGGAAATAAAATTAATGAGCGAAAAATTATTTTCACTCAGGAGTTTAAGTCTTGGTTTGTTTCGGCTGTTCGGGATCACTTTGGCCAAAGAAATATGTTGAAGAACGTAGCGGCAATTGCAGGTTTTTTTGATCAGAGCTCGAATGTTGAATTCAATCTCGAGAAAAAACAAGAACCGGCTTTGCTCAACGGAATGGGCAAACTAATTTATCTGAATCAATATTCCGATGATCAGCTTGTTGTTGATCTTGGGCTTTATGTATTTCCTTGGGAGGAGGCAGTTCAAGCGGTAGCGAGCTAAGATTCTAAAGGGAGAGCCTCCCGGCCCTTCGGATCGTGAGGCTTGAATGTACCTAATATTTGACCGAATGTGGATATTCACTTAGGTAGAGTGTAAGTTCGTCTTTTCCTTCGCCCCTTATAGACGTGCTATGGTCTTCATTAGGTATGAAAACTGTATGGGACCTTGGGTAATTCTTGACTGCCCAATAGACAGTGCTCAAAGAGGCCCATGGGAGGACAATCGTGCCTTCCGCAAATGAGCATTTCGTGTCAGTTGTCGAGAGGTAGTACGTGCAGGATCTGCCATCGTTTAATTTTATCGATAGACGGCGATTTTTAAAAAGTTGTGCTGAGAATTCTCTTCCGAGTATTCGCTCCAGCGAGTCATTCAATCCTTTGATACTACTAGGTGAGACGAGAAGAACATGGTCGCTAAGAGATGTCGCGTATTGAATGGCCCGCAATAGCTCATTGTCGCGATCACTTGGGTTGGTTGAGTGATATTGCATTATTAACTCGTCCTGAGAATGTTAATAAAAAGCCACCTCAAACGCTTCTTCTCGCTGAGGTGGCTTGCGGCTTTGCGATCTCGTATTTCAGTTTATGCTGAAAAAAATTCAGGCTGTCGTGAAAAACTACGAGTAACATCATCAATCCCAGCTCAAAGCCCCACCCGTCTGATACTCAATCACGCGCGTCTCAAAGAAATTCTTCTCTTTCTTCAAGTCCATGATCTCGCTCATCCAAGGGAACGGGTTAGTCGTCCCTGGGTACTCTTCCTTCAAGCCAATCTGCGACAAGCGACGGTTGGCGATGAACTTGAGGTAGTCCTCCATCATCGCCGCGTTCATGCCCAACACGCCGCGAGGCATGGTGTCGCGGGCGTATTCGATTTCCAGTTGGGTCCCTTGCAGGATCATCTGGGTCGCTTCTTCCTTCATCTCGGCGTCCCACAGGTGTGGGTTTTCGATCTTGATCTGGTTGATCACGTCGATGCCGAAGTTCAGGTGCATGGATTCGTCGCGCAGGATGTACTGGAACTGCTCGGCGACGCCGGTCATTTTGTTGCGGCGGCCCATGGAGAGGATCTGGGTGAAGCCGCAGTAGAAGAAGATGCCTTCCAGGACGCAGTAGTAAGCGATCAGGTTGCGCAGCAGCTCTTTGTCGGTGTCCGGGGTGCCGGTTTCGAACTTCGGATCGGAGATCGAACGGGTGTATTTCAGGCCCCAGGCGGCTTTTTTCGCGACCGATGGGATCTCGTGGTACATGTTGAAGATCTCGCCTTCATCCATGGCCAGCGATTCGATGCAGTACTGGTAGGCGTGGGTGTGGATCGCCTCTTCGAACGCCTGGCGCAGGATGTACTGGCGGCATTCCGGGTTGGTGATCAGGCGGTACACGGCCAGGACCAGGTTGTTGGCAACCAGGGAGTCGGCGGTGGAGAAGAAGCCCAGGTTGCGCATCACGATGCGGCGTTCGTCGTCGGTCAGGCCTTCCGGGTTTTTCCAGAGGGCGATGTCGGCGGTCATGTTGACTTCTTGCGGCATCCAGTGGTTTGCGCAGCCGTCCAGGTACTTCTGCCAGGCCCAGTCGTATTTGAATGGCACGAGCTGGTTGAGGTCAGCGCGGCAGTTGATCATGCGCTTTTCATCGACGGCGACACGGGCGGAGGCGCCTTCGAGTTCGGCGAGGCCTTCGGCGACGTCGAGTTTGTCGAGGGCGGCCTTGGCGCGAATGATCGCGGCCGAGTCGCTGGCCGTCACGGCCCGGGCTTCGAGGGCGGCGGCACCGCCGGCGCTGTCGAGGCGGTCCATGTTGGCTTCAGAAGCATGGCCGGCGTTGGCGCCTTTTACAGCTACTTCGCCGTCTTCTTTGTCGAATTCGTCCCAGCTCAGCATGACGTGTCGTCTCCTGCGTGAGGGCCAGATGCCCGATGAAGGCCTACTGGCCGCGGTGGATCTTGGAAAAATCGTTTGTTGCAGCAGCTGACGCAGGCAATAAACAGAAAAATGTACGGGTCATTCCGGAGCGGCGGTGAACGCGAGGAGGCGATTGGCCCCTGCGTCGGCTCCAGGCTGGCGTGATCCCCTGTAAGGGAATATTGCAGGCCCGTTTAAGGCGGCATTATAAGGATATTTTTGCCTACGTGGTGCGGCGAAATAGCTCACAGAAGGGGCGGCGGGCGGGATATTCGCGTGGGAGCGAGGGTTTACAAGGCTTTGACCGCTTGAGATTTTTTTTGCATGAAGCGGATCGCGGATTTTTTTGATCAAAAAACCAGCGTTTTTTGCAGTTTCGCACTACATGTTGTGTTTGTGGAGGGTTTTCAGCGGTTCCAGACACAACCTGGCCCGACCGAAATCGGGCCATGGAAGTTGCCAGTAATGATCAGTCGGTGCGCGCCGAATCGACATGATCGCGGTCATCGGTGGCGACGGTCGTCGTGTGTGTGCGGTCGTGATCGTCGGTGGTGATCGTGGTGGTATCCGCTAAGTCGTAGCGCTTGATTGCGGCAGCGGAACCGGTGCGATCAAAACCGTCGGCGGCGAAGGCATTGGCAGCCAATGCAGACAAGGCCAGGGTGAGGATCAGTTTGCTTTTCATGAAGGTTGCTCCTGGTTTCGATTGGATTGATCAGCCGTTGGAGCAACCGGTGCCCATGACGCTGTAGCGCAGGATGTGGCGCTGACCCTTGGAGTCGTCATATTCCATCTTCGCCGGGACCACCTCGCAGACATTCGGGATGTCGCTCATGTAGATGACTTTGGCGATGTCCAAGTGGGTGGAATAGGTGTACTCCTCAATGACCGGTTTTTGCTGTGCGACATCGGTCGGGGCCTCATCCGCCATCGCGGTGGCGCAAAGGCTGCCGAGGACCAGAACCCATAAAGCTTTCATCTGTATTTCACCTTTTCTGAGGTCGAGTGGGGTCACGCAACCTTTTTGGGGTTGCGTGTGGAGCAAGTATTGGAAGTTGGATCAACGGCCTTCGTGGGGGCTGTGTTGCGTCAATCGTGTTTGCCGGTTGGCGAGGTGGATTCTAGGAGCCAGGGGCGAGGCTAAACAGACTCGGTTTTGATAAACACTGTTGGTTGATCTGGTAATAATCGTGATAGGAAGCGGTGGCTGCCTGTTACATTGGGTTGGATCTACCGCCACCTTCGCGAGCAAGCCCGCTCCCACACAAAAATGCCAGCAGGCAGGGGTTTGCACGTTAGTACCGACATTTTGTAGGGACTTGTTACTACCATCGTCGAATGGTTCTATAGGCCCGCCCCGAGCTACAACGGAACCATACAAAAACAACTATTGTCACCGAGGTAAGAAAGATGAGTGCGGCTTCTGTGTATCCCGTTCGTCCCGAGGTAGCGGCCAATACGCTGACTGACGAGGCGACCTACAAGGCCATGTACCAGCAGTCGGTCGTCAACCCCGATGGCTTCTGGCGCGAGCAGGCCAAGCGCCTCGATTGGATCAAGCCTTTCACCACGGTGAAGCAGACGTCCTTCGACGATCACCATGTCGACATCAAGTGGTTCGCCGATGGCACCTTGAACGTTTCCTACAACTGCCTCGACCGTCACCTGGCCGAGCGCGGCGATCAAATTGCGATTATCTGGGAAGGCGATGACCCGTCCGAGAGCCGCAACATCACCTATCGCGAGCTGCACGAAGAAGTCTGCAAGTTCGCCAACGCCCTGCGCGGCCAGGACGTGCACCGCGGCGACGTGGTGACCATCTACATGCCGATGATCCCTGAAGCCGTGGTCGCCATGCTGGCCTGCGCCCGCATCGGTGCGATTCACTCGGTGGTGTTCGGCGGTTTCTCCCCCGAAGCCCTGGCCGGCCGGATCATCGACTGCAAATCCAAAGTGGTGATCACCGCCGACGAAGGCATTCGCGCCGGCAAGAAGATCCCGCTCAAGGCCAACGTCGATGATGCGCTGACCAACCCGGAAACCAGCAGCATCCAGAAGGTCATCGTGTGCAAGCGCACGGCGGGCAACATCAAGTGGAACCCGCACCGTGACATCTGGTACGAAGACCTGATGAAGGTGGCCGGTACCGTCTGCGCACCGAAGGAAATGGGCGCCGAAGAAGCGCTGTTCATCCTCTACACCTCCGGTTCCACCGGCAAGCCCAAGGGCGTGCAGCACACCACGGCTGGCTACTTGTTGTACGCGGCACTGACCCATGAGCGCGTGTTCGACTACAAGCCGGGCGAGGTCTACTGGTGCACCGCCGACGTGGGTTGGGTGACTGGCCATAGCTACATCG
Organism: Pseudomonas frederiksbergensis; assembly: GCF_000802155.2. Classification (GTDB taxonomy): domain Bacteria; phylum Pseudomonadota; class Gammaproteobacteria; order Pseudomonadales; family Pseudomonadaceae; genus Aquipseudomonas; species Aquipseudomonas frederiksbergensis_A. Next base: position 90,687 of record NZ_JQGJ02000007.1, on the reverse strand, counting down.
TCTACGGCCCGCTGGCCAACGGCGCGACCACGCTGCTGTTCGAAGGCGTGCCGAACTATCCGGACATCACCCGGGTGGCCAAGGTCATCGACAAGCACAAGGTCAGCATCCTCTACACCGCACCGACCGCGATCCGCGCGATGATGGCCTCGGGCACCGCCGCGGTCGAAGGCGCCGATGGCAGCAGCCTGCGCCTGTTGGGTTCGGTGGGCGAGCCGATCAACCCGGAAGCCTGGGACTGGTACTACAAGAACGTCGGCAAGGAGCGTTGCCCGATCGTCGACACCTGGTGGCAGACCGAAACCGGTGGCGTGTTGATCAGCCCGTTGCCAGGCGCCACGGCGCTGAAGCCGGGTTCGGCCACGCGTCCGTTCTTCGGCGTGGTACCGGCGTTGGTGGACAACCTCGGCAACCTGATCGAAGGTGCCGCCGAAGGCAACCTGGTGATCCTCGATTCGTGGCCAGGCCAGGCGCGTACGCTGTACGGCGACCATGACCGTTTTGTCGACACCTACTTCAAGACCTTCAGTGGCATGTACTTCACCGGTGACGGTGCCCGACGCGACGAGGATGGCTACTACTGGATCACCGGTCGGGTGGATGACGTGCTCAACGTCTCCGGCCACCGTATGGGCACCGCCGAGATCGAAAGCGCCATGGTCGCCCACCCGAAAGTCGCCGAAGCGGCGGTGGTGGGTGTGCCGCACGACATCAAGGGGCAGGGCATTTATGTCTACGTCACCCTCAATGCCGGCGAAGAGACCAGCGAGGCCCTGCGCCTGGAACTGAAGAACTGGGTGCGCAAGGAGATCGGTCCGATTGCTTCGCCGGATGTGATCCAGTGGGCGCCGGGGCTGCCGAAGACCCGTTCCGGCAAGATCATGCGCCGCATCCTGCGCAAGATCGCCACGGCGGAGTACGACGGCTTGGGTGATATCTCCACCCTGGCCGACCCGGGCGTGGTGGCGCACCTGATCGAGACGCACAAGACCATGAACGTCGCCTGACGGCCGCGTGTAACACCGAAAAGCCCCGCCCGGTATTTGCCGGGCGGGGCTTTTTTACGGGCGCGCTGGGAGGGCTTGAAATGTGGTGCCTTTGTGGTGAGGGAGCAAGCTCCCTCGCCATGGGCTTGGTGGATGAATAAATATCGGCGTTTAAAGTGGGAGATGTCTGAGCGTTACCGGTGTTTGTGAAATGTGTAACCAAAGGCGCCATAACGGGGCGATGTGAAACGCGAAGCCCCGTCATAGGGCGGTTTCAGGTGTCTCTGAAAATAAGCCGACACGCTGTGCTTGCCGGATTAGAAGGGTTTGCGAATAATGGGCCCGCTATTTGCAGCATAGATCGGTTTCCCTTCTTTTGCTCTTGCATGAATTTGCTGGGCTGTCAATGTGCTCGAACAGCTTTCTCAGTGCTTCTGTAATTTGTTGTCGCATTGAAGAAATATCGACTTCGGGCCTGTCGTTAGAATGCCGATCACTCGCTCGTCGTGGCTCGCGTTGGATAAATCGTGAGCTTCCTAGGACGCAGCACCAAAGTTCGTTTCACCCATTCGCATATTGGGCTGTTGCTCACTCTGCCGTTTTTGCCCTTTACCGATGGAGTCCCAAGATGAAGAAACTTGTGCTGCTTGGCGCCCTGGCACTGTCCGTGCTGTCCCTGCCGACCTTCGCTGATGAAAAACCCCTGAAGATTGGTATCGAAGCGGCTTACCCTCCGTTCGCCTCGAAAGCCCCGGATGGCAGCATCGTCGGTTTCGACTACGACATCGGCAATGCGCTGTGCGAAGAGATGAAGGTCAAGTGCGTGTGGGTCGAGCAAGAGTTCGACGGCCTGATCCCGGCGCTCAAGGTCCGCAAGATCGACGCGATCCTGTCGTCCATGTCGATCACCGAAGATCGCAAGAAATCCGTTGATTTCACCAATAAGTACTACAACACCCCGGCTCGTCTGGTGATGAAGGCCGGTACTCAGGTCGGTGACAACCTGGCTGAGCTCAAGGGCAAGAACATCGGCGTGCAGCGCGGTTCGATCCACGAGCGTTTCGCCCGTGAAGTCCTGGCCCCGCTGGGTGCCGAGATCAAACCGTACGGTTCGCAGAACGAGATCTACCTGGATGTGTCCGCCGGCCGCCTCGACGGCACCTTGGCAGACGCTACGCTGTTGGATGACGGCTTCCTCAAGACCGATGCCGGCAAGGGCTTCGCGTTCGTCGGCCCGGCCTTTACCGACGTCAAGTACTTCGGCGACGGCGTCGGCATCGCGGTGCGCAAGGGCGATGCGTTGAAGGACAAGATCAACGGCGCGATCGCGGCCATTCGCGAGAACGGCAAGTACAAGCAAATCCAGGACAAATACTTCGCCTTTGATATCTACGGCAAGTAACCACGTCCCGCCACTCGGGCGAAATGGCGCAAGCAACAGGAACTCTGCGGTTTGCGCCATTTTTTCATCCCACTTTCGAGGACCTGAATCATGTTGAAAGGCTACGGGGCTGTCATCCTCGATGGCGCATGGTTGACGCTTCAGCTCGCCTTGTCGTCCATGGCCCTGGCCATCGCCCTGGGGTTGATCGGCGTCGCCTTGCGCCTCTCGCCGGTGCGTTGGCTGGCGTGGCTGGGCGATCTGTATGCCACGGTCATCCGTGGCATTCCCGACCTGGTGCTGATCCTGTTGATTTTCTATGGCGGCCAGGACCTGCTCAACCGTGTGGCGCCGATGCTCGGCTATGACGACTATATCGACCTGAACCCGCTGGCGGCCGGCATCGGCACCCTGGGCTTCATCTTCGGTGCGTACCTGTCGGAAACCTTCCGCGGTGCCTTCATGGCGATCCCCAAGGGCCAGGCCGAGGCGGGCATGGCGTACGGCATGAGCGGCTTCCAGGTGTTCTTCCGGGTGCTGGTGCCGCAAATGATTCGCCTGGCGATCCCGGGCTTCACCAACAACTGGCTGGTGTTGACCAAGGCCACCGCACTGATTTCCGTGGTGGGCCTGCAAGACATGATGTTCAAGGCCAAGCAGGCGGCGGATGCCACTCGCGAGCCTTTCACCTTCTTCCTCGCAGTGGCGGCGATGTACCTGGTGATCACCAGTGTCTCGTTGCTGGCGTTGCGTCACCTTGAGAAGCGCTACTCGGTAGGCGTAAGGGCGGCTGATCTATGATCTTCGACTACAACGTCATCTATGAAGCCTTGCCGCTGTACTTCAGTGGCTTGCTGACCACCCTGAAGCTGTTGGCCCTCTCGCTGTTCTTCGGCCTCCTGGCGGCGCTGCCCCTGGGGCTTATGCGGGTGTCGAAGCAGCCGATCGTCAACATGACGGCTTGGCTCTATACCTACGTGATCCGCGGCACGCCGATGCTGGTGCAGCTGTTCCTGATCTACTACGGGTTGGCGCAGTTCGCCGTCGTGCGCGAAAGCTTCCTCTGGCCGTGGCTGTCCAGCGCGACGTTCTGTGCGTGCCTGGCGTTCGCCATCAACACCAGCGCCTACACCGCCGAAATCATCGCCGGCAGCCTGCGGGCCACGCCCAATGGCGAGATCGAGGCGGCCAAGGCCATGGGCATGTCGCGCTACAAGCTGTATCGCCGGATCCTGCTGCCATCGGCCCTGCGCCGCGCGCTGCCGCAATACAGCAACGAAGTGATCATGATGCTGCAGACCACCAGTCTTGCCTCCATCGTGACCTTGATCGACATCACCGGTGCCGCGCGCACGGTGAACGCGCAGTACTACTTGCCGTTCGAGGCCTACATCACGGCCGGCGTTTTCTACCTGTGCCTGACCTTCATCCTGGTGCGCCTGTTCAAGCTGGCCGAGCGCCGTTGGCTGGGTTACCTGGCTCCGCGCAAGCACTGATAACGCATCGATCCGATCGACTGCACAACGACTGACGTTTTGTGAGAACCGACCGCATGTACAAGCTTGAAGTCCAAGACCTGCATAAACGCTATGGCAGTCACGAAGTGCTCAAGGGCGTGTCCCTGAAAGCCGCCGCTGGCGATGTGATCAGCATCATCGGCTCCAGTGGCTCCGGCAAGAGTACCTTCCTGCGTTGCATCAACCTGCTTGAGCAACCTCATGCCGGCAAGATCCTGCTCAACAACGAAGAGCTGAAGCTGGTGGCGGGCAAGGATGGCGCGATGAAGGCCGTGGACCCCAAGCAGCTGCAGCGCATGCGTTCGCGGTTGTCGATGGTGTTCCAGCATTTCAACCTGTGGTCGCACATGACCGCGCTGGAAAACATCATGGAAGCGCCTGTTCATGTACTGGGCGTGGCCAAGGCTGAAGCGCGGGAGAAGGCCGAGCATTACCTGAACAAGGTTGGCGTGGCCCATCGCAAGGACGCCTACCCGGGCCACATGTCCGGCGGGGAGCAGCAGCGCGTGGCGATCGCCCGTGCGCTGGCGATGGAGCCTGAAGTGATGCTGTTCGACGAGCCGACCTCGGCGCTGGACCCGGAATTGGTCGGCGACGTGCTCAAGGTCATGCAGGCCCTGGCCCTGGAAGGTCGGACCATGGTGGTGGTGACTCACGAAATGGGCTTTGCCCGTGAAGTGTCGAACCAGTTGGTGTTCCTGCACAAAGGCATCGTCGAAGAAAGTGGCAACCCGCGCGAAGTGCTGGTCAATCCACAATCGGAGCGCTTGCAGCAATTCCTGTCGGGCAGCCTCAAGTAATCGCTCCCGTTACGCACCTGACTTGAGTCATGCTGCGCGCCATGCGCCAGATGGTCTAATTTGGTTGCAGCCGCTTTTGGCTTTAACACTGTTTTCGCTTCGGATTGCCCGCCATGACTGCCCATCGAATAGGTTTCCTGATTTGGCCCAGCACTAAAGCCTTGACGCTGGCGCTGGCCGAGGAGGCCTTGCGTGTCGCTCAGCGAGTGCATCCGGATGTGGTCTACGAACTGTCGTTCCTGCAAGCAGAGCCGCCAGTCGATGGGGCTTGGCAACTGCCGGGCGAACCTTGGGCTGGCAAGCTTGAGGGCCTGCAGAAGCTGTTCCTGATTGCCGATGAACCGCCAACCACGCTGGCCTCGCCATTGAGCAGCGCGCTCAAGCAGTTGGTGCGCGCCGGTTGTGTCATCGGTGGTTTGTCCGCCGGCGTCTATCCCCTGGCACAGTTGGGCTTGCTCGACGGTTATCGGGCTGCCGTGCACTGGCGCTGGCAGGATGATTTTTCCGAGCGTTTCCCCAAGGTCATCGCCACCAGTCATTTGTTTGATTGGGATCGTGATCGCCTGAGTGCCTGCGGCGGTATGTCGGTGCTGGACCTGTTGCTGGCGGTGCTGGCGCGCGATCACGGCGCGGAATTGGCCGGCGCGGTTTCGGAAGAACTGGTGGTCGAGCGCATTCGCGAAGGGGGCGAGCGCCAGCGCATCCCGCTGCAGAACCGTCTCGGCTCCAGCCATCCGAAGCTCACCCAGGCTGTTCTACTAATGGAAGCCAACATCGAGGAGCCGCTGACCACCGACGAAATCGCCCAGCATGTGTGCGTCTCCCGTCGTCAACTGGAGCGGATCTTCAAGCAATACCTCAATCGTGTGCCAAGCCAGTATTACCTGGAGCTGCGCCTGAACAAGGCCCGCCAGATGCTGATGCAGACCAGCAAATCCATCATCCAGATCGGCCTGTCCTGCGGTTTTTCTTCAGGTCCTCATTTTTCCAGCGCATACCGCAACTTCTTCGGCGCCACGCCGCGGGAAGACCGCAACCAGCGGCGCAGCAGCAGCCCGTTCGAATTGTCCTCGGTGCCGTCCGAACGCGGGTAGGGCAGGCACAACTTCTGTATGAGTAGGGCATATAGCCCTGTGGCGAGGGGATTTATCCCCGCTGGGGCGCGAAGCGCCCCTGAAGCCAGGCAGCTCGGTGTGTCAGATGGATAGCGTTAACTGTCTTGGGGCTGCTGCGCAGCCCAGCGGGGATAAATCCCCTCGCCACAGTTGTAATGGAAATCTGGATGCCGACACCTCAAATCCTGCCACAACGTTTAAACTGCGCCTTTGCGACGTTATTTGTCGCATTGCCGTAAACCCGCGAAAAACGTGGGTTGGCGCTATAAGAAGTTGTCGCTTGGCGGCAAGGCCGGGCTGAAAACTGTCCTTACAATCCTTACCAAGCCCGCCAGTTCCAGGCGGGTGTTCCTCATCAGGAGACTCCGATGTCCGTTGAGCAAGCCGCGGTACAACGCGCCGATTTCGACCAGGTTATGGTTCCCAACTATGCACCTGCTGCCTTCATTCCTGTGCGTGGTGCCGGTTCCCGCGTGTGGGACCAGTCCGGTCGCGAGTTGATCGACTTTGCTGGCGGTATCGCAGTCAACGTACTGGGCCATGCCCACCCGGCGCTGGTCGGTGCACTGACCGAACAGGCCAACAAGCTGTGGCACGTGTCCAACGTCTTCACCAATGAACCGGCCCTGCGCCTGGCTCACAAGCTGGTCAACGCGACCTTCGCCGAGCGTGCGTTCTTCTGCAACTCCGGCGCCGAAGCCAACGAGGCCGCCTTCAAGCTGGCCCGTCGCGTTGCATTCGATCGTTTTGGCAGCGAAAAATACGAGATCATCGCCGCGCTCAACAGTTTCCACGGCCGTACCCTGTTTACCGTCAACGTCGGCGGGCAGTCGAAGTACTCCGACGGTTTCGGGCCTAAAATTACCGGCATCACCCACGTTCCTTATAACGATCTGGCGGCTTTGAAAGCCGCCATTTCCGACAAGACCTGCGCGGTGGTGCTGGAACCGATCCAGGGCGAGGGCGGTGTGCTGCCGGCCGAGCAGGCCTACCTGCAAGGCGCCCGCGACCTGTGCGATGCCCACGACGCGCTGTTGGTATTCGACGAAGTGCAGACCGGCATGGGCCGCAGCGGCCACCTGTTCGCCTACATGCATTACGGCGTGGTCCCGGACATCCTCACCAGCGCCAAGAGCCTGGGCGGTGGTTTCCCGATCGCGGCGATGCTCACCACCGAAGCGCTGGCCAAGCACCTGGTCGTTGGTACCCACGGCACCACCTACGGCGGCAACCCGCTGGCCTGTGCGGTGGCCGAAGCGGTAATCGACGTGGTCAATACCCCAGAAGTGCTCGGTGGCGTCAAGACCAAGCACCACAAGTTCAAGGCGCGCCTGGAGCAGATCGGCGAAAAATACGGCCTGTTCACTCAGGTGCGTGGCTTGGGCCTGCTGATCGGTTGCGTGCTGAACGACGCTTGGAAAGGCAAGGCCAAGGACATCTTCAACGCCGCCGAACAGGAAGGCCTGATGATCCTGCAAGCCGGCCCGGACGTGATTCGCTTCGCCCCGAGCCTGGTGGTGGAAGACGCCGACATCGACGAAGGCCTGGATCGCTTCGAGCGGGCTGCAGCGAAGTTGACCCAAGCCTGAGGCTGAGTGGGACCCCTTGTGGGGGCGGGGTTGCTCGCGAAGAGGCTGTCACATTCAGCGCAAATGTTGCCTGACAAACCGCCTTCGCGAGCAAGCGCGCTCCCACATTGAACATTTTTTTCTCTGTGTCGACCCAATGGTCGAACCGTTTATTTCAAGTTAAGGAGTGACACCATGCTGGTGATGCGCCCCGCGCAAATGGCTGACCTGGGTGAGGTACAGCGCCTGGCTGCGGACAGTCCGATCGGTGTCACTTCCTTGCCGGATGACGTGGAACGCCTGAGCGACAAGATCGCCGCAAGCGAAGCCTCGTTTGCCGCCGAAGTCAGCTTCAACGGTGAAGAGAGCTATTTCTTCGTCCTTGAAGACACCGCGACCGGCAAGTTGGCCGGCTGTTCGGCCATTGTCGCTTCGGCCGGTTACTCCGAACCGTTCTACAGCTTTCGCAACGAGACCTTCGTTCACGCCTCCCGTGAGTTGAAGATCCACAACAAGATCCACGTTCTCTCCCAGTGCCACGACCTGACCGGCAACAGTCTGCTGACGAGTTTCTACGTCGTGCCGGAACTGGTCGGATCGCCTTGGGCCGAACTCAACTCCCGTGGGCGCCTGCTGTTTGTCGCCAGCCACCCGGAGCGCTTCGCCGATTCGGTGGTGACCGAGATCGTCGGCTATAGCGATGAGAATGGCGACTCGCCGTTCTGGGACGCCATCGGTCGCAACTTCTTCGACCTCAACTACGCCGCCGCCGAGCGCTTGTGCGGGCTGAAAAGCCGGACCTTCCTCGCCGAGCTGATGCCGCATTACCCGATCTACGTGCCGCTGCTGCCGGATGCCGCCCAGGAAGCCATGGGCCAGGTCCACCCGCGTGCGCAGATCACCTTCGACATCCTGATGCGCGAGGGCTTCGAGACTGATCACTACATCGACATCTTCGACGGTGGCCCGACCCTGCATGCCCGTGTCTCGGGCATCCGCTCGATCGCCCAGAGCCGCGTGGTGCCGGTCAAGATTGGTGAACCGGTCAAGGGTGCCGGCCGCCAATACCTGGTGGCCAATGCCCAATTGCAGGATTACCGCGCCGTGCTGCTTGAGCTCGATTACGCACCAGGCAAGCCAGTGACGCTGGACATGGAAGCGGCCGAAGCCTTGGGCGTCGGCGAGGGCGCCAGCGTGCGCCTGGTAGCCGTATAACGCTTTACAGCTGAGTTTCGCGGGTGGCGTGAGCGGCCCGTCTGAGGAGATAGCATGATCGTTCGTCCCGTACGCAGCAGCGATTTACCCGCCCTGATCGCCCTGGCCCGCAGCACCGGTACCGGCTTGACCACCTTGCCAGCCAATGAAGAACGCCTGGCCCATCGGGTCGGTTGGGCCGAGAAGACCTTTCGCGGTGAAGCCGGGCGAGGCGATGCGGACTATCTGTTCGTGCTCGAGGACGACGACGGTCGCGTGGTGGGCATTTCCGCCATCGCCGGCGCCGTGGGCCTGCGTGAGCCTTGGTATAACTTCCGGGTCGGCCTGACGGTCAGCGCGTCCCAGGAACTGAACATCTACCGGGAAATCCCGACGTTGTTCCTGGCCAATGACCTGACGGGCAATTCCGAGCTGTGCTCGTTGTTCCTCCACGCCGACTACCGCAGTGGTCTCAACGGCCGGATGCTGGCCAAGGCGCGATTGCTGTTCATCGCCGAATTCCCGCAGCTGTTTGGCAACAAGATCATCGCCGAGATGCGCGGCATGTCCGACGACAACGGGCGTTCGCCATTCTGGGAAAGCCTGGGCCGGCATTTCTTCAAGATGGAATTCAGCCAGGCCGATTACCTGACCGGCGTCGGTAACAAAGCGTTCATCGCCGAGCTGATGCCCAAGTTCCCGCTGTACACCTGTTTCTTGTCCGAAGATGCCCGGGCCGTGATTGGCCAGGTTCATCCCGATACCGAACCGGCATTGTCGATGCTCAAGAGCGAAGGTTTCAGCTATCAGGGTTACGTCGACATCTTCGACGCCGGCCCGGCGGTGGAATGCGAAACCGGCAAGATCCGCGCGATTCGCGACAGCCAGGCGCTGGTGCTGGCCATCGGTACGCCGGGCGATGACGCCACGCCGTTCCTCATTCATAACCGCAAGCGCGAAGATTGCCGCATCACCGCTGCACCGGCCCGCTTTGCCGCAGGCACCTTGGTGGTCGATCCGCTGACCGCCAAACGTCTTCAACTCAACGCTGGCGACCAGGTGCGTGCCGTGGCGTTGTCCGCTGCCCGGGAGTCGAAATAATGAAATCGTTGTACATTGCTGGAAGTTGGCTGGAAGGCCAGGGCGACGTCTTTGAGTCGTTGAACCCGGTGACCCAGCAAGTGCTGTGGTCTGGAAAAGGCGCGACCGCGGCCCAGGTGGAGTCCGCCGTGCAGGCGGCGCGCCAGGCGTTTCCGGACTGGGCGCGACGCCCGCTGGATGAGCGCATCCAGGTGCTGGAAGCCTTCGCCGGCACCCTGAAGACGCACGCTGACGAATTGGCCCGTTGCATCGGTGAGGAAACGGGCAAGCCCCTGTGGGAAGCGGCTACCGAAGTCACCAGCATGATCAACAAGGTCGCGATCTCGGTGCAGAGCTACCGCGAGCGTACCGGCGAGAAAAGCGGCCCCCTGGGCGACGCGACTGCGGTCCTGCGCCACAAGCCCCACGGCGTGGTGGCGGTGTTCGGACCCTACAACTTCCCTGGCCATTTGCCCAACGGGCACATTGTGCCGGCGCTGCTGGCGGGCAACTGCGTGTTGTTCAAGCCCAGCGAGCTGACGCCGAAAGTCGCCGAGTTGACGGTCAAGTGCTGGGTCGAAGCCGGCCTGCCGGCGGGCGTGCTGAACCTGCTGCAAGGCGCGCGGGAAACCGGCATTGCCCTGGCGGCGGAGCCGGGGATCGACGGCTTGTTCTTCACCGGCTCCAGCCGCACCGGCAATCTCTTGCACCAACAGTTTTCCGGCCGTCCGGACAAGATCCTCGCGCTGGAAATGGGCGGCAACAATCCGCTGGTGGTGGATGAGGTGGCGGACGTCGATGCGGCGGTGTACACCATCATCCAGTCCGCCTTCATTTCCGCCGGCCAGCGCTGCACCTGCGCACGCCGCCTGCTGGTGCCGGACGGCCCCTGGGGCGATGCCCTGCTGGCGCGCCTGGTGCAAGTCAGTTCGACCCTGGACGTAGGGGCCTTCGACCAACAACCGGCGCCATTCATGGGTTCGGTGGTTTCCCTGGCCGCCGCGAAGGCCTTGATGGATGCGCAGAACCATTTGTTGGGCAAGGGCGCGGTGCCACTGTTGGCCATGACCCAGCCACAGCCCCAGGCTGCGTTGTTGACGCCAGGTATCCTCGACGTCACCGCCGTGGCCGAGCGTCCCGACGAGGAGCTGTTCGGACCGTTGCTGCAGGTCATCCGCTACAAGGATTTCGCAGGCGCGATCGCCGAAGCCAACAACACTCAATATGGCTTGGCCGCCGGGTTGTTGTCGGACTCCCAGGAGCGCTATGAGCAGTTCTGGCTGCAAAGCCGCGCCGGTATCGTCAACTGGAACAAGCAACTGACCGGCGCCGCCAGCAGCGCCCCGTTCGGCGGTGTCGGCGCGTCGGGCAACCATCGCGCCAGCGCTTATTACGCGGCCGATTATTGCGCGTATCCGGTGGCTTCCCTGGAAACACCAAGCCTGGTGATGCCGGCTGCCCTGACCCCCGGCGTGAAAATGGCGTAGCCCTTTTCGCGAGCAGGCTCGCTCCCACAGGGATTTGCAAAGTCCTTGTGTGGGAGCGAGCCTGCTCCGGGCGGCGATCCGACGATGGCCGCGCTTACAGCCGATATTGATGCCTATAAAAAACAGATTCTCGTGGAGCCTCGCTGATGAAATCCTATGAAGTCAACTTTGACGGTCTAGTGGGGCCGACCCATAACTACGGCGGGCTCTCCTACGGCAACGTCGCCTCCCAGAGCAACAGCCAGCAGTCTTCCAACCCCAAGGAAGCAGCGCTGCAGGGCCTGGCGAAAATGAAGGCGCTGATGGACATGGGCTTCCAGCAAGGTGTGCTGGCGCCGCAGGAGCGCCCCGACGTGGCGGCCCTGCGCCGGCTGGGCTTTGCCGGCAGCGACGCGCAGGTCATCCAGCGGGCCGCGAAAGAAGCGATGCCGTTGCTGGTTGCCAGTTGCTCGGCCTCGAGCATGTGGGTGGCCAACGCCGCCACGGTCAGCCCGAGCGCCGACACCGCCGATGGCCGCGTGCATTTCACTGCAGCCAACCTGAACTGCAAATACCACCGCAGCATCGAGCATCCGACCACCAGTCGCGTGTTGGGGGCGATGTTCGCGAACCAGCAACACTTCGCCCACCACGCCGCATTGCCGGCCGTGGCGCAGTTCGGCGACGAAGGCGCGGCCAACCACACCCGTTTCTGCCGCGCGTATGGCGAGGCCGGTGTCGAATTCTTCGTCTTCGGTCGCAGTGCTTTCGACAACCGTTATCCGGCGCCGCAAAAATACCCGGCGCGCCAGACCCTCGAAGCCTCCCAGGCGGTTGCCCGCCTGCACGGCCTGAGGGAGGAGGGCGTGGTCTACGCGCAACAGAACCCGTCGGTGATTGATCAGGGCGTGTTCCACAACGACGTGATCGCGGTGGGCAATGGCGAAGTGCTGTTCTACCACGAGGACGCGTTCCTCGGGACTGACAAAATGTTGGCCGAGCTGAGCGGCAAACTCGCCAAGGTCGGTGGGAAATTTCAATCGGTGTGCGTACCGCGTTCGGCGGTCACCGTCGATGACGCAGTACGTTCCTACCTGTTCAATAGCCAGTTGCTGTCGCGTCCTGACGGCTCGATGCTGTTGATCGTGCCGGAAGAATGCCGTAGCAACGAACGCGTCTGGCAGTACCTGCAAGGCCTGACGGGCGCTGGCGGGGTGATCCGTGAAGTGAAGGTCTTCGATCTCAAGCAAAGCATGCAGAACGGCGGCGGCCCGGCTTGCCTGCGGTTGCGCGTGGCGCTGAACGAAACCGAACTGGCGGCCGTCAACCCAGGGGTTATCATGACCGCGCCGCTGTACGATTCGCTGACCCAATGGGTCGAGAACCACTACCGCGACCGCATGACCGAAAACGACCTGGCGGACCCGCAATTACTGCTCGAATGCCGGTCGGCCCTGGATGAGCTGACACAAATCCTTAAACTTGGCTCGGTCTATCCTTTCCAGATCAATTGAAAGCGCGCGCGACCTGACTACAGTCAAAGCAGGGCGCGTTGCCTTATCCCCACACGAGAACGTAAAGACATGAGCGATACCCTGCAGCTGATCCTTGAAGACACCGACGGCACGCAACTGGAAACCTCCTGCACCCGCGTCGCGGTGATGTGGCAGGGCAAGGAGTTGTGGATCCAGCAAGATGGCCGCGGTCAGCTGCTGATCGGCGTCGACGTCGAGGAAGGGGACGAGGAATACGCCAACCTGCTGTTGCGTCCGTTGGCCACCAACCTGGTCAGCCTGCAACTGGAAATGGAGCCGGCGGAGCTTGGCGATGACGACCACGTCCATGGCCCGGATTGCGGCCACGACCATTAAGGAAACCGCACTATGCTCGCCCTCGGCAAACTGCTTGAACTGACCCTCGCCGGCCGTGAACCGGCGGAGAAGACTCAACTGACTGTCGAAGGCGTACGGATGCGCTGGTTGAGCGAGGGCGCGCTGGAGGTCAAGCCGCCCGAAGCCCGGGATAATGGCCTGGACCTGCTGCTGTCGGCCGGTATCCACGGCAACGAAACCGCGCCGATCGAATTGCTCGACCGCCTGCTGCATGACATCGCCCGTGGCGACCTGAAGCCCCGTGCACGCGTTCTTTTCCTGTTTGGCAATCCCGAGGCCATTCGTCGCGGCGAGCGCTTCGTCGAACAGGACGTCAACCGCTTGTTCAATGGTCGCCATGAGCTGAGCGGCGGCCCCGAGGCGTTGCGCGCCTGTGAACTGGAACGGCTGGCGGCGAGTTTCTTCAGCGTGCCGGACCGCAGCCGCTTGCACTACGACCTGCACACCGCCATTCGTGGCTCGAAGATCGAGCAGTTCGCCTTGTACCCGTGGAAGGAAGGCCGCCAGCATTCGCGCCGAGAACTGGCGCGCCTGCGTGCGGCGGGCATGGAGGCGGTGTTGTTGCAGAACAAACCGTCCATCGTGTTCAGCGCCTATACCTACGACCAGCTTGGCGCCGAGTCCTTCACCCTGGAACTGGGCAAGGCCCGGCCATTTGGCCAGAACGACGGCGTCAATGTCGGCTTGTTGGAAACCCGTCTGCACCAGATCATCGAAGGCAACGAGCCGGAGACGGAAGGCAGCCTGGACGGTCTTCAATTGTTCAGCGTGGCCCGGGAAATCATCAAGCACAGCGACAGCTTCCGCCTGAACCTGCCGGCAGATATCGAGAACTTCTCCGAGCTTGAAAAAGGTTATGTGCTGGCTGAGGACATCGCCCAGACCCGCTGGGTGATCGAGGAGGAGGGCGCGCGGATCATCTTCCCGAACCCCAGGGTCAAGAATGGCTTGCGGGCTGGCATTTTGATCGTGCCGGCGACGGATGAAAGCCTGGCCTGACGCCCAGATCATTCCAGTGTGGGAACGGGCAGCCCGCTCCCACAGGCTTTTTCCAGCTTTTAGACCGCTACCGCCCGCTGTTCGCTGCGACGCAATGCCCGGGTCTTGTGCAGCGTATCGGCGCAGGTTTTCGCCGCTTCCTGGCCCTTGTGCACGAAGTGCTCGAAGAAGAACTTCTGATGTTCTTCCCCAGCGTGGAAGTGATGCGGCGTCAGCACGACCGAGAACACCGGTACTTCGGTTTCCAATTGCACCTGCATCAAGCCGCTGATCACCGATTGGGCGACGAATTCGTGGCGGTAGATGCCGCCATCCACCACCAGGCCGGCGGCGACGATACCGGCGTAGCGGCCTGATCTGGCCAGCAGCTTGGCGTGCAGCGGGATTTCGAACGCGCCGCCGACTTCGAAAAAGTCGATGTCACTTTCCTGGTAGCCCTGGCTGAGCATTTCGGCGACGAAGCCTTTACGGCTCTGGTCGACGATTTCCTTGTGCCAGCAGGCTTGGATGAACGCGACGCGCTCGCCCGGATGGGTTTTGGCCTTGCTGTCGATTGCGGTGGGTTGCATGTTCTGGTTCCTGTTTGTGTGAAAAACAGGGCGTCATGAATCGAAGGGGATTCGAGGGTGCGCCGGGCACAAGACAGTCGCAGGCGGCCCTTGGGTGTCAATCCCGTTCTCTCTTCATCCGGACTATGACCGTCGGCCCCGGGATCACACCGGGTCTGCTGACCTTGTCGATACATCCCAAAAACGATGTGCCGCCAAGCGCTCGCGGGCTATGCGCATTGCGCGCAATTACCGCCGGTGGGGAATTGCACCCCGCCCTGAGAACGTTTTGCCGCCACATTTTGTGACGGCGGACGATTTTTAACACATATTCCGATGCAGTGCATGACCTGGAGCCAAGGGCACGCACTGTGGCGAGGGAGCTTGCTCCCGTTGGAATGCGAAGCAGACCCAATCTCTGGCGGCTTCTTCGTAGCCGAGCGGGAGCAAGCTCCCTCGCCACGGAAATTCCTTGGGCCGGGCTTGATTAATTCTGCTCTTGCCCGCAGTAATTGCCCTCCGAAAGGGAATTCTCCCACCAGAACCCGAGGCCAGATTCATGAGTGTTATCGATCTTCGCAGCGACACGGTCACCCAACCTTCCGCCGGCATGCTGGATGCCATGGCCAGTGCGCCGACCGGCGACGATGTATATGGCGAAGACCCGACCGTCAATCGCCTCGAAGCTGAACTGGCCGCGCGCCTGGGGTTCGCTGCGGCGCTGTTCGTGCCCACGGGCACCATGAGCAACCTGTTGGGGTTGATGGCCCACTGCGAGCGCGGCGATGAATACATCGTCGGCCAACAGGCCCACACCTACAAATACGAAGGCGGCGGTGCGGCGGTGCTCGGCTCGATCCAGCCCCAGCCCCTCGAAGTGCAGGCGGATGGCTCTTTGGACCTGGCGCACGTCGCCGCGGCGATCAAGCCCGATGACTTTCATTTTGCCCGCACCCGCTTGCTGGCCCTGGAAAACACCATGCAGGGCAAGGTGCTGCCGCTGGAGTACCTGGCCCGTGCGCGGCGTTTCACCCAGGAGAATGGCCTGGCCCTGCATCTTGATGGCGCGCGATTGTACAACGCGGCGGTCAAGCTGAATGTCGATGCCCGGGACATCACCCAGTATTTCGATTCGGTATCGGTGTGCCTGTCCAAGGGCCTCGGCGCTCCCGTGGGCTCGGTCCTGTGCGGCAGCGCCGAATTGATCGGCAAGGCGCGCCGGCTGCGCAAGATGGTCGGTGGCGGCATGCGCCAGGCCGGGATCCTCGCGGCGGCGGGGCTGTATGCGCTGGAGCACAACGTCCAGCGCCTGGCCGATGACCACGCCAATGCCCTGCGGCTCGCCGAGGGCCTGCGGGCTGCGGGCTTCGAGGTCGAGCCGGTGCAGACCAACATGGTCTACGTAGAGATGGGCGAGCGGGCCGGGGCGGTCAAGGCGTTTGCCGATGAGCGGGGCGTCAAGCTCAGTGCGGCGCCACGCTTGCGAATGGTGACGCACATGGACGTGAGCGCGGCGCAAATCGACCAGGTAATCGCCACTTTCGTCGAATTTTCCCGCCAATGACCGGGTAACCGGGCCAATTGACCATTTCTATCGCATAAACACGCTGTACCCCACGCGCAGGGCCGATATAATGCGGCCCTTTGCCGTTGCTTCGTCTGTTGACGTTTTGCACAGGCCTTTGGCCGCAGCCTCCGTGGAAGAACCTAATGAAAAGCGCAGAAATCCGTGAAGCCTTCCTTCGCTTCTTCGAAGAGCAAGGCCACACCCGAGTAGCCTCCAGCTCTTTGATCCCGGGCAACGACCCGACCCTGCTGTTCACCAACGCGGGGATGAACCAGTTCAAGGACTGCTTCCTGGGCCAGGAAAAACGTGCGTACACCCGTGCGGTGAGCAGCCAGAAATGCGTACGTGCCGGCGGCAAGCACAACGACCTGGAAAACGTCGGCTATACCGCCCGTCACCACACGTTCTTCGAAATGCTGGGCAACTTCAGCTTCGGTGACTATTTCAAGCGCGACGCCATTACCTTCGCCTGGACCTTCCTCACGTCTGACAAGTGGCTGAACCTGCCCAAGGAAAAACTCTGGGTAACGGTCTACGCCACCGACGACGAAGCCTATGACATCTGGACCAAAGAAGTCGGTGTCCCGGCAGAGCGCATGGTGCGCATCGGCGACAACAAAGGCGCGCCTTACGCCTCCGATAACTTCTGGACCATGGGCGACACCGGCCCGTGCGGCCCTTGCACCGAGATCTTCTACGATCACGGCGCCGACATCTGGGGCGGCCCACCCGGCTCGCCGGAAGAAGACGGCGACCGCTACATCGAGATCTGGAACAACGTCTTCATGCAGTTCAACCGCACCGCCGATGGTGTGTTGCATCCGCTGCCAGCGCCGTCGGTCGATACCGGCATGGGCCTGGAGCGGATCAGCGCGGTGCTGCAGCACGTTCATTCCAACTATGAAATCGACCTGTTCCAGAGCCTGCTGAGCGCATCGGCCAAGGCCATCGGTTGCACCAACGACAACCAGGCTTCGCTGAAAGTGGTCGCCGACCACATCCGTTCCTGCGGCTTCCTGATTGCCGACGGTGTGCTGCCGTCCAACGAAGGTCGCGGCTACGTGCTGCGCCGGATCATTCGTCGCGCCTGCCGTCACGGCAACAAGCTGGGTGCCAAGGGCAGCTTCTTCTACCAGATCGTCGCGGCGTTGGTGGCCGAGATGGGCGAGGCGTTCCCTGAACTCAAGTCCCAGCAAGCGCACATCGAACGCGTGCTCAAGGGCGAAGAAGAGCAATTCGCCAAGACCCTGGAGCAAGGCCTGAAGATCCTCGAGCAGGACCTGGCCGAACTCAAGGGCAACGTGGTGCCGGGCGACGTGGTGTTCAAGCTGTACGACACCTACGGCTTCCCGATGGACCTGACCGGCGACATCGCCCGCGAACGCGACCTGACCCTCGACGAGGAAGGTTTCGAGCGCGAGATGGAAGCCCAGCGTGTGCGCGCACGCTCCGCCAGCTCCTTCGGCATGGACTACAACAGCCTGGTCAAGGTCGATGTGGCCACCGAATTCACCGGCTATACCGCGACCACCGGTTCGGCGAAGATCGTCGCGATCTATAAGGACGGACAATCGGTCGACATCCTGAGCGAAGGCCAGGAAGGCGTCATCGTGCTGGACAAGACCCCGTTCTACGCCGAATCCGGCGGTCAGATCGGCGACAGCGGTTACCTGCAAGCGGGCAGCTCGCGTTTCGACGTGCGTGACACCACCAAGACCGGCGGCGCCTTCCTGCACCACGGCGTGCTGGCGTCGGGCAGCTTGATGATCGCTGCTCCCGTGGCGGCCCATGTCGATGCCGAGGTTCGTCACGCGACGTCCCTGAACCACTCCGCCACGCACTTGCTGCACGCAGCGTTGCGCCAGGTGCTGGGCGAGCATGTCCAGCAAAAAGGTTCGTTGGTGGACAGCCAGCGCCTGCGCTTCGACTTCAGCCATTTTGAAGCCATCAAGCCGGAGCAGATCAAGGCGCTGGAAGACATCGTCAACGCTGAAATCCGCAAGAATTCCCCGGTGGAAACCGAAGAAACCGATATCGAGACCGCCAAGCGCAAGGGCGCGATGGCGTTGTTCGGCGAAAAATATGGCGACAACGTGCGCGTGCTGAGCATGGGCGGTGATTTCTCCGTCGAGCTGTGCGGTGGCATCCACGCCAATCGCACCGGCGACATCGGCCTGCTCAAGATCATCAGCGAAGGCGGCGTGGCCTCCGGCGTACGGCGTATCGAGGCGGTCACTGGCGCAGCAGCGCTGGCGTACCTCAACGCGGCTGAAGAACAACTCAAGGAAGCGGCGAGCCTGATCAAGGGCAGTCGCGACAACCTGATCGACAAGCTGTCGGCTGTGCTGGAGCGCAACCGCTTGCTGGAAAAGCAACTCGAGCAGTTGCAGGCCAAGGCCGCCAGTGCCGCGGGTGATGATCTGTCGGGCCAGGCCGTGGACGTCAAGGGCGTGAAAGTGCTGGCCGCGCGTCTCGACGGCCAGGACGGCAAGGCCTTGTTGGCGCTGGTCGATCAACTGAAAAACAAACTCGGTCGCGCAGTGATCCTGCTCGGCGGTGTCCATGAGGAAAAGGTCGTTCTCGTCGCAGGCGTGACCAAAGACCTGACTGGCCAACTCAAAGCCGGTGATTTGATGAAGCAGGCCGCTGCGGCAGTGGGCGGGAAGGGCGGTGGTCGTCCGGACATGGCGCAAGGCGGCGGTACCGACGCCGGCGCATTGGACGCGGCACTGGCCCAGACCGTTGCATTTGTAGAGCAGGGTATTTAAGACAGCGCTCCGGGTTCGCCGAGGTGGGCCCGGCCGCTGTTGATTGATTATTTGGGCGCCCTTCATGGGCAGAGGCGGCTTTGAAATGGCTTTGATCGTACAGAAATTTGGAGGCACCTCGGTCGGCACCGTCGAGAGAATCGAACAAGTCGCCGACAAGGTTAAGAAATTCCGTGACGCTGGCGACGACCTGGTGGTCGTGCTGTCGGCCATGAGCGGCGAGACCAACCGTCTGATCGATCTGGCCAAGCAAATCAGCGGCGACCAGCAACCGGTCCCCCGTGAGCTGGACGTGATCGTGTCCACCGGCGAACAGGTGACTATTGCCTTGCTCGCCATGGCGCTGATCAAGCGTGGCGTGCCGGCGGTGTCCTACACCGGCAACCAGGTGCGCATCCTGACGGACAGCGCGCACAATAAAGCGCGTATCCTGCAGATCGACGATCAGAAAATTCGCGGTGACCTGAAGGCCGGTCGCGTCGTGGTTGTCGCCGGTTTCCAAGGTGTGGATGAGCACGGCAACATCACCACCCTGGGTCGTGGCGGTTCCGATACCACGGGTGTTGCGCTGGCGGCAGCCCTCAAGGCTGACGAGTGCCAGATCTACACCGATGTGGACGGCGTCTACACCACCGATCCACGGGTCGTGCCCGTGGCTCAACGCCTGGACAAGATTACCTTCGAAGAGATGCTGGAAATGGCCAGCCTCGGTTCCAAGGTGTTGCAGATCCGTGCGGTTGAATTCGCCGGCAAGTACAACGTTCCGCTGCGCGTCCTGCACAGCTTCAAGGAGGGTCCGGGCACCCTCATTACTATTGATGAAGAGGAATCCATGGAACAGCCGATCATTTCCGGCATCGCTTTCAACCGCGATGAAGCCAAGCTGACCATCCGTGGTGTGCCAGACACCCCCGGCGTGGCCTTCAAGATCCTCGGCCCGATCAGTGCCGCCAACATTGAAGTCGACATGATCGTGCAGAACGTTGCCCACGATAACACCACCGACTTTACCTTCACTGTGCACCGCAACGACTACCAGTCCGCCGAAGCCGTACTGAAGAAGACGGCCGACGAGATCGGTGCCCGGGAAGTGGTCGGCGACACCAAGATCGCCAAGGTCTCGATCGTCGGTGTCGGCATGCGTTCCCACGCAGGCGTGGCCAGCCGCATGTTCGAATCCCTGGCCAAGGAAAGCATCAACATCCAGATGATCTCCACATCGGAAATCAAGGTTTCCGTGGTGATTGAAGAGAAGTACCTGGAGCTGGCCGTGCGCGCCCTGCACACGGCGTTTGAACTCGACGCTGCGGCCCGACAGGGCGAGTAACGCGTTGTGCCGAGGGCGCGGTTTTCACCGCGCCCTTTGTTTTTCTGAATGGCGTGTCCCAAAACTGTTCTTTTGCGCGCGCTGGTCAATACTAGGCCTGTGGGCTGCGACCGTTTCGGTTGTTGGTTCCATGCCTTTTTTTTGCAGACAGTTGTCCCTTAAGTGAATCGCGTGAGGAGAAAGGTATGCTGATTCTGACCCGTCGGTGTGCAGAAAGCCTGATTATTGGTGATGGCGAAATCACCGTGACCGTGCTCGGCGTCAAAGGAAACCAAGTGCGCATCGGCGTCAACGCCCCGAAAGAGGTCGCTGTGCACCGGGAGGAAATCTACCTGCGTATCAAGAAAGAGAAGGACGACGAACCAAGCCATTAATTTTTATCGATTTTTATGTTTGCAAACGGGGATGAAGGTGGTTAATATACGCCCCGTGTTGCGGAGAGCTGGCCGAGTGGCCGAAGGCGCTCCCCTGCTAAGGGAGTACACCTCAAAAGGGTGTCGGGGGTTCGAATCCCCCGTTCTCCGCCATTATTCGTTTAGTGCGTTAGAATCTGGCTTGATCGGTAAGTGATTGAAATTACTGAAAAAAGCGCTTTACAAAAGGATTTGACGACCTATAATGCGCGGCAACAAATGCACTCGTAGCTCAGCTGGATAGAGTACTCGGCTACGAACCGAGCGGTCACAGGTTCGAATCCTGTCGAGTGCACCATTTAAGAGTTGCTTGCAGTAATGCAAATAACTTGGCTTCAACCAGTTGTGATCTGGTATAAAACCACAACTTGCACTCGTAGCTCAGCTGGATAGAGTACTCGGCTACGAACCGAGCGGTCACAGGTTCGAATCCTGTCGAGTGCACCAAACACCAAAAAGCCTGCGTTCAACGCGGGCTTTTTGCTGTCTGCGATTCAGCTTTTTACGCACCCTCTCTCATCGAATACAACTTCTGCACTGCGACCCCTCTTGGTTTTGTAGGTGTACCGCGTGCTCGAATTCCGAACCTTGATCGTGTCCGGTTTGCCCAGTGCGCTCACGACGTCCCTCTGGCTCATGCCGGCGACGATTCGTTGGTTCAAGATGGCATCGCGGCGTTGGCTGGCGTTGATCAGGTTTCCACAGCTGTCTTCCAGTTGGCCGACAATGGTCGGTTCCTTGCGCCTGGTTTTGTTGCTGAATGTTTTTCGGCCTTCGGCTTCGGGCAGCATCGGCTCGATATGGCTTGGGCTGAATGAGTGGATCTGTTGCAGCGTCAGGGTGTCTCCCTGTTCGCAGCTAAGGGTTGTGAATGTGACGTGTCCTGCGTCGTTTTCGCAGCGATGCACAACATGATCGGCAGCCCAGGGAGACAGGCAGGGCAGGGTGGCGAGTAAAAACAGATAGCGGCATAAGGGCATGCAACCGTCCTCCTTGGCGGTAAATGAAGAAGGTTAGCCGCTGCATTTTTGCCTGATGGTGTGTTTTCTTTTCAGAATAAGTCGTCGTAGAAACAGACATTCAGCCTGTGTTCAGGTTTGTCTCGCAAGCGCTTGTTCTTGCCATGATTTTTTAACGTGTTACGGCGCCAAGCGGTGTATGATTGCGCCCGTCAGCCCCGCCGGGGCTTTGGAATATCTTCATGGACTTACCCAGTAGTTACTCAACAGCTTGTTTTGCCAATCATGAATTAACTGATTGATCCTTCCGGCGTGCTCCACTGCTGGGAGTGGAGTTCGCCTATGACTGAAATAGAAGTAAAAAAAACGCAGGAAAGCCTTCAGGATCGCCTCGCTCAAGTCGTTGAGCTGCTGCATCGCCAGCGGGTCGTGGAAGACCTGACGCATCGCCAGGAAGGTCCGCATTCCGATCGGGTCGAAAACCTGGTCCACCGGCAGAATCTCGTCGAGTTGCAGCGCAAGCTCGACGATCTGCACTCGGCCGACGTCGCCTACATCCTTGAAGCCTTGCCGCTGGAAGAGCGCCTGACGGTCTGGCAATTGGTCCAGGCCGATCGCGACGGCGACATCCTGCTCGAAGTGTCCGACTCGGTTCGTGAGACCCTGATCGCCGACATGGATGATCATGAGCTTCTCGCTGCGGCCAAGGAGATGGACGCCGACGAGCTCGCCGACCTTGCTCCTGAGCTGCCCCGCGACGTTGTCCACGAGCTGATGGAAGCCCTTGATGGCCAGCAGCGCGAGCGTGTGCGCTCTGCACTGTCCTATGACGAGGAGCAGGTCGGTGCGCTGATGGACTTCGAGATGGTGACGATCCGCGAGGACGTCAGCCTTGAAGTGGTCTTGCGTTACCTGCGTCGCCTCAAGGAGTTGCCAGGGCATACCGACAAACTCTTCGTGGTCGATTACGACGGTGTGCTCAAGGGCGTGCTGCCAGTCAAGCGCTTGCTGGTCAACGATCCGGAGAAGCAAGTGGCCGAGGTCATGGCCAGCGATCCCGTGAGCTTCCATCCCGACGAAAACGCCTACGATGCGGCACAGGCGTTCGAACGTTACGACTTGATTTCTGCGCCGGTGGTGGACAAGAACGGCAAACTGATTGGCCGTCTCACCATCGACGAAATGGTTGACCTGATCCGGGAGGAAAGCGAAAGCGAAGTCCTCAGCATGGCGGGTCTGCGCGAAGAAGAAGACATTTTCGCCTCGGTCTGGAAGTCCTTGCGTAACCGCTGGGCCTGGCTGGCGATCAACCTGATCACGGCTTTTGTCGCATCCCGTGTCATCGGCCTGTTCGAAGGTTCAATTGAAAAACTGGTGGCCCTTGCGGCTTTGATGCCCATCGTTGCCGGTATCGGCGGCAACTCCGGCAACCAGACCATTACCATGATTGTCCGCGCGATGGCCCTGGACCAGGTCAGTACGGGCAATACATCGCGGTTGATGCGCAAGGAGTTGGCGGTTGCCTTGATCAACGGCGTCGTCTGGGGTGGGGTGATCGGCGTGGTAGCCTATCTGCTTTATGGCAGTTGGTCGCTGGGCGTGGTCATGACCGCTGCGATGACGCTCAATCTGCTATTGGCCGCGTTGATGGGCGTCTTGATCCCCATGACGCTGGCGCGCCTGGGGCGTGACCCGGCGATGGGCGCGAGCGTGATGATCACTGCCATGACGGACAGCGGCGGGTTCTTCATTTTCCTGGGCTTGGCGACGATTTTCCTGCTCTGAATGGCTTATCAAGAAGCCCGCCTGACCGGCGGGCTTTTTTCTGGGGTGGTTTTTCCTGGTCGCCAGATTCCGGACAAAAAAAAGCCAGCGCTAGGCTGGCTTTAATATCTTTGCCTCGATCAGGACGCGTCCGCGGCCATTTCGGCATCATGAGCAATCAGCGAAACGAGGGCGTTCTGCTGGCGATGGGAAAGTTGTCGGAAGCGTTGGAGCAACTCGCGCTCATGCAGCGACAGCTCCGGGCTGTCCAGGCGCATGCTCAACTCTTCACCCAATGCACCTTCCTGAATCAGGCTTTGCTCTAGGCGCGCGATGATTTCGGAGTTCATGCTGCGGTGATGATTACGAGCCACCTCGGCAATGCGTTCCCGCATTCCGTCTGGCAGACGTACGACGAACTTGTCAGCCGTACGGCTGGAATAAATTGCCTGTTTCATTGGGCGCATATTTATTTAACCGGTTAGTTCAGGGGAGCGGTTCTGGGATTGGCCGCAGGATGTCGATAGGACAAGACCCGCAGCCAAATGTTCAACCTGAATTGTTAAGAGGCCCGCATCATGCCTCAAAATTGCCAGATCATTGGCGCCAATTCTGTGACAAATTCTGATCCGGGTAAAGGCGTTATGCCAGTACCCTTCATCAAAAAATGCGGACTGGTTTGAAAAAACATACAGGTTCCGCAGTTGTGACCACTGCATCGTGTCGTTGTGCCATACCGTTGGGCGGATAACCGGTACGCAACAAAACGCCTGCGTCCTTGTTTTGTATAGGATAGTGGCAAAATGCCGATTTACTAGGCCGGCAGGTCCGGGATGGATGAATGGTGCTGTATTTACGCGGTCTTCCCTCGGCGCGACGCCTGCGTCGTACCATTTGCCTACACTTAAAAGGCAGCGACGACATGACAAACGCGAGAGTGGCCGTTAACATGCTCGCCGTCCAACGCACCGCGTTTCTCGTGGTCGACCCATGTCTCAGTAGCTCAATTGGATAGAGCATCCCCCTCCTAAGGGGAAGGTTGGCAGTTCGAACCTGCCCTGGGACACCATTTTATTATCCCGCAGTCCTGCAACCCCCCTACGATCTCCTTAACGGAACGCCATTTGCGGCCGATAACCCGATGAGTCTCCTTTCCTGACGTCCCTGCGTCCTGGAACGGCTCGCGGTATGCGTCGTGGGTGTCTATCATCTGCGCGCCTCGCCGGCCGTGGAGGCGATGTTTCGTTTGTTTTGCCATTGAGTTCATTTTCTTATTTGCCTGGACATCCTCGATGCTGGCGTACCACCAAAAAAGTTTTCTGATCGTCGATGATTTCTCGGATTTCCGCAGCTCCGTCCGGTCGATGTTGCGGGAGTTGGGCGTCAAGGACGTGGACACCGCCGACACCGGTGAAGTGGCACTGCGCATGTGCTCGCAAAAGCGTTATGACTTCATCTTGCAGGATTATCACCTGGGTGACGGGCGCAAGAATGGCCAGCAGGTGCTGGAAGACCTGATGGTCGAGAAGTTGATCAGCCATGAGAGCGTCTTTCTCATGGTGACTGCCGAGACCAGCCAGGCAATGGTGCTCAGTGCCCTGGAACATGAGCCGGATGCGTACCTGACCAAACCATTCAATCGCTCCGGCCTGGCCCAGCGGTTGGAGCGCCTGGAGCAGCGCAAGACGTTGCTCAAGCCGATCCTGCAGGCGCTCGATCGCGGCAAGCCGATGGAAGTGCTCAATGCTTGCATCGCCCTGTGCAAGCAGGACCCGCGCTACGGGCCGCTGTGCCTGCGTTATCGGGCCGATGCGCTGCGCGACCTGAATCAGAACGAGGCCCTTGAGCGGTTGTACAACTCCATCATCGCTGATCGCCCGTTGCCATGGGCTTATGCGGGGTTGGGAAAATTGCTGTTCAAGCGCGGGCAGATCGGCGAAGCCAAGGCTGTCTATGAAAAAGCCCTGAAAGTCTTCCCGATGATGCCGGCCCTGTATGACGGCATGGCCGATGTGCTGGTGGCCGAGGGCGACACGAAGCAAGCCCAGAACATATTGGAAGAAGCGGTGCGCCTGTCGCCGTTGGCGGTGCGTCGGCAGTCCCTGTTGGGCAAGTTGGCGATGACCAACGAGGATTACGAGACCGCGTCCAAAGCCTATCGCCAGGCGGTTGGGCAGGGCGCGCAATCGCGATTCAAGGATCCGGAAAGCAACCTTGGCCTGGCCCATGCCTTGATCAGCAAGGGCAGCGAAAAGGGCCTCGACACCCGGACTAGGCTCGAAATCAATACCACGCTCAGCGCGGTTGCAAAGGACAACCCCAGCGATCCGGGCCTGCAGGTTCGAGCGCGGCTGATGAAAGCAACGAGCCTGTTGCTCAACGATGCCGAAACCGCCGAGAAGCTCACCGAGCAAGCCTTGCAGCGTCTCGATGGCATGGAACAATTCATGAGCGCCGAAGCAGCGTTGCTGGTGGCCAAGCAGTTGCAGATGCTCGGCCAGACCAGTGCCGGCGAGTCGATGCTCAAGAACTGCGCGGAAATCTACGGTGATGATCCGGCCGTGATGCAGGGCATCGCCAAGCTCACCGACGATCCGAATATCCTCAACCAGGGCAACGCCGCCGCCGAGCTGAACCGCGAAGGCGTGCGCGTCTACAAGACCGGCGCATTGCCCGAGGCGCGGGAGCTGTTCCGGCGTGCCCTGAAGATGCAACCGAAGAACATCAGTATTGCCCTGAATATGGCGCAATCCCTGCTGCACGGCACTGATACCAGCGTGGAATCGGAGTTGCTGCAGGAGTGTCGCGCCTGCCTGAAACTGGTGGGCATGATGCCCGACACCGATGCGCGTCATGCGCGTTATCAGAAACTGCGGAGCAAGGCATTTGGCGATGAATGACAGCGAACAGGCGCTCGATTTTTCCACGGTGATCGCGTCTACCGTGCATGACATGAAAAACTCCCTGACCTTGCTCATGCAGGCCCACACGCAATGGCTCGAGCGCTTGCCGGAGCCTGAGCGGCAGACCTCGGAGCAGGGCGTGATCGAGTTCGAGTTTGCCCACCTCAATGGCCTGCTGGTGCAGTTGCTCGGGTTGTACAAGCTGGGTGTCAATCAGCTGCCGCTGCATCCGGCCTACCACGAGCTGGATGACTTCATTGAAGCGCAATTGGCCGGTCATCAGGATGTATTCCGCAGTCGCGGGATCATGGCCACCTATGAGGTCGATCCGCTGAGCCCGTTGGGTTTCTTCGATCGCGAGCTGATTGCTTCGGTGCTCGACAACATGATCAACAACGCCATTCGCCACGGGCGCCAGGCATTGTTGATCAGCGTGAGCGACGAGGCCGGGCAGTTGGTGCTGACGATCAATGACGACGGCGAAGGCTATCCGGCCGAGATGATCGAGCGTCAGGCCGAATACGTGCAAGGCATCAACCACAGCAGTGGCAGCACTGGGCTGGGCTTGTATTTCGCCGCCAGGATCGCCGCGCTGCACCAGCGCGGCGGCTTGAGCGGGCGTACCGAGATTGCCAACGGCGGTGTGCTGGGCGGTGGAGTGTTCAGGCTTTATCTGCCCTGAGCCAATCTTCGGTCGGTACAGAACCCTATGGGTTCGATGTCAGATGTTTATTGTCTCGGGATGCTTGATATTCCGAACAGCCGGAGCCTATTTTGTACGGGTTGCCGTTCGCGGCTCGCACACAACAAGGATTGCGTCATGACGACCGATGGCCAGCGTTCACTCGCACAGCGATTGACGGGCATTGATGAGATTGAATGTGTCACGCCGGATTTGAATGGCGTACCCAGGGGCAAGGTAATGAGCGCCGAGGGCTTTCTTGAAGGCCGGCGGTTGCAGATGGCGCGGGGTGTGCTGCTGCAATGCATCATGGGCGGTTATCCGCCAGCGCGCTTTTATGGCAGTGACGATGGCGACCTGGCGTTGGTGCCCGATCCGCAGCAGATTCATCGCTTGCCGTGGAGCCATCCGCCACGCGCCTTGGCGATCTGCGATGCCGACGAACTTAGCGGTGAAAGCTCGCCTTTGTCGACGCGTGGCCAGCTCAAGGCCGTGATCGCTCGGTATGCCGCGCTCGGGTTGGCGCCGGTCGTGGCGACGGAGCTGGAGTTCTTTGTGTTCGCCGCCAATCCGGATCCTGCCCAGCCATTCCTGCCGCCGGTGGGCCTGGACGGTCGGCGCGAAGATGGCCAATCGGCGTTCAGCATCAGTTCCAACAACGGCCTGCGTCCGTACTTCACTGAAGTTTATGAATGCATGGCAGCCTTGGGCTTGCCGCGCGACACATTCATGCATGAAATGGGCGTCAGCCAGTTCGAAATCAATCTGCTCCACGGCGATGCTCTGCGACTGGCTGACCAGACATTCCTGTTCAAGCACCTGCTCAAGGAAGTGGCCCTCAAGCATGGCCTGACGGTGGTCTGCATGGCCAAGCCGCTGGCGCGGACGCCGGGCAGTTCGATGCACATTCACCAGAGCGTGATTGAGCTGGGCAGTGGTCGCAATGTGTTCAGCGACGAGGCGGGCGAGCCGACGGCAACGTTTCGGCACTTCATTGGCGGGCAGCAGGCCTGCATGGCGGATTTCACCGCGTTGTTCGCGCCGAACGTGAACTCCTATCACCGCCTCTGCCATCCATTTGCCTCGCCAAACAATGCCTGCTGGTCCCATGACAATCGTTCGGCCGGGTTGCGCATTCCTGCGAGTCCGCCGGTGGCCAGGCGGGTCGAGAATCGTTTGCCGGGGGCCGACGCCAATCCTTACCTGGCGATTGCCGCCAGCCTGGCGGCGGGACTCCATGGCATTGAAAATCGCCTGGAACCAGACGCGGCGATCCAGGGCGAATTCGAAGTGCCGGACAATCTGTCCTTGCCATGTACCTTGCATGCAGCCCTTGAGCGTCTCAAGCGTAGCCACTTGGCGAAGGAACTGTTCGGTACCGAGTTCATCGAAGGCTACATTGCCTCGAAGACCCTGGAACTGACCAGTTTCTTTGACGAAATCACGCCCTGGGAGCGGCGCGTCTTGGCGGCCCAGGCATAACGAACCGTCGCATTCGGGCTATCTTCGAACGATAGCCCTTACTCACCTCAAGGAGCCGCTCGGAACGCCGATGCGCCAAATCTGGAAACCTTTTCGAGCGCTTTATTTCGCCTCGCTGATGATGCTCATCGGCTCGGGCCTCTTGAGTACTTACCTGGCCCTGCGCCTGGCCGCCGACAACGTGGACAGCCTGTGGGTCGGTGCGCTGATGGCCGCGAACTATTTCGGCCTGGTGCTGGGCGGCAAGATCGGCCACCGGCTGATTGCCCGCGTCGGGCATATTCGCGCCTATTCGGCTTGTGCCGGGATTGTCGGCGCGGCGGTCTTGGGCCATGGCCTGGTGGACTGGCTGCCGGCCTGGATCGTGCTGCGGATGATTGTCGGCCTGGGCATGATGTGCCAGTACATGGTCATCGAAAGCTGGCTCAACGAACAGGCCGATGCCAAGCAGCGCGGGGTGGTGTTCAGCGGCTACATGATCGCTTCGTACCTGGGGCTGGTGCTGGGCCAACTGATCCTGGTCATGCATCCGGCCCTGGGGCTGGAATTGCTGATGTTGGTGGCCTTGTGTTTCGCCCTGTGCCTGGTGCCAGTGGCGTTGACCCGGCGGATCCACCCGGCTCCGCTGCATCCGGCCCCCATGGAGCCGCGCTTCTTTATCAAGCGCGTGCCGCAATCGCTGACCACGGTGTTGGGCTCCGGGCTGATCGTTGGCTCTTTCTACGGCCTGGCGCCGCTGTACGCCTCCCAGCAGGGCCTGAGCACCGAGCAGGTCGGCCTGTTCATGGGCAGCTGCATCTTTGCCGGCCTGCTGGTGCAATGGCCGTTGGGCTGGCTGTCGGATCGTTATGATCGAGCCCTGTTGATCCGATGCTTCGCACTGGCCCTGGTGGTGTGTGCATTGCCGCTGGCCATTTTGTCGAAGGTGCCGCTGGAAGTGTTGTTCGTCGCGGGGTTCTGCTGTTCGCTGGTGCAGTTTTGCCTGTACCCATTGGCGGTGGCGTTTTCCAATGACCACGTTGAAGGGGATCGCCGGGTGTCGCTCACCGCGATGCTGCTGGTGACCTACGGCGTTGGCGCGAGTATTGGCCCGTTGGTGGCGGGTGTGCTGATGAAACTGTTCGGCAGCCAGATGCTCTATGGCTTCTTCGCCTTGTTTGCGTTGGTACTGGTGTGGCGGATCCGGCCGAAAGCGGTCACCAATCTGCACCAGGTCGATGACGCTCCTCTGCACCATGTGGCCATGCCGGACAACATGACCAGCTCACCGCTGGTTGCGTGCCTTGATCCGCGGGTCGACGAGCAGGTGGTGCAGGAGCAGATGCAGACGTCGCCCGATCCGGACGTCGAGGCGGAGCCAGAGCTGGAGCCGGTCACCGAAGGCGCCGATGACCAACCGCCTCCCTCCGATTTCACCCAGGCCAGGCCATGAGGCCGGCATAAAAAACGGGCAATCCTTGCAAGGGATTGCCCGTTTTTTTATGTAGCGCGCGCGAAAATCAGAAATCGTCTTTATCGAACCGACGGGCTTCACGCTGCAATTGATACACGAAGCGTTCGACCTGGCGCTGTACCAGGCCGCTGATATTGTGGAAGCGCACGCCAGCGAAGGTGGTGTTGATCCGCTCTTCGAAATGCAGGTAGCGCAGCTCCACCGGTGCAGTCATGTTGCCGAACGGCAGGGCGGCGATGAAGCGTTCGTAAACCTGGCCCAGTTGCAGCCGCTCGGTGATGTCGCCGTCGAAGCGCAGCTTGCAGCCGGTTGCGGAGATATCCAGCAGTTTGCCGTTGACCGGAGACTTGAGCTTGTCACCACCCAATTCCACGTTCACCAGTTGCGCCAGTTTCAATGCGGCCCGGAAGGCGTTGCGACGCTGGTGGTAAACCACTTCTTCAGGCAAGGCGCCGCGATAGCAGCGGCCGTCGCTCGACTCTTGGATGGTCAGCGGGCCGTTGCCTTCCCACGCAATGCGCACGCCGTCATGGAAACCCTCGACGCGAAACGGCTCGCCGGCTAGCAGGAAACGTTCACCGTCCCGAGGAATCATTTCGTCCAGGGCGATGGTGTTGCTGTCGCGATCGACATCCACCAGGTAGCTCTGGAACCGCTGGCTGCGCTCATGAAAGGTGATGATCAGCGGGTCATGGCTGTCTTGCAGCATCCGCAGGTTGCCGGAGATTTCCAGAGGGGTGGTGAGGACCTTGGGCGGCTGCGGAGCATCATCCGCGTTTGAGGCATTGAACACGGTGGGTCAATCTCCAGGCAAAATACGACTACAAAGAGCCAGCATTTTGCCAGCATGTATCGCGCGTTGATAGTGCGCCGGCATCGTTCGCTTCATGCCTGGCTGAGCGGGCGGTGCTTGACCATTTTTGCGGTCGAGCCGCGAGCGTCATAGAGCGTCGGGATTTCGCCGCCGTTGAGAATGCGCAGCTGATTGGCGGTGGCGGCCTGCTGCATCTGGATAGACTGGCCGTTTCGAGCGTTGGCGGCCTGGCATTGGTTGAGCAGGTCGTTGAGCACCGCGCTTTGCGACAACAGCTGATCGCCGATCGGCGATTGGCTGGCCAATTGCTCGAGGCCACTGTTATCGGCGGGCAGGTTGAGGCTGGCGAGAATTTCGCTGCGCTTGCGGCCATGCTGGTCGAGCAAAATGATCAATGCCTGTTTCTGCGCCAGGATATTTTCCAGCAGCGGCATGTCCCGCCCGTGTAATGCCAGGGCTTCGGTCTGCAACAACTCCAGCAATTGTTGCGCTGGAGCGAAGTCGTCGGTGATCAATTGCAGTAAATGAGTGTCGTGCATGGCTGGCCTTGGGTCTTGAGCGTCCAAAAGCCTGGCGTAGGCGGGGGCCTAGCGCTGGGCTTCGAAGTTGAGCAGCTTGCTGGCTACACGGTTGCTGTCGACTTGGTAGCTGCCATCGGCGATTGCTGCTTTCAACGCGGCCACGCGGGCGTTGTCGACGACAGGTTGATCGCGCAGCTTGTCAGTGACCTTCTGCAACTGTTGAGCCTCATTGCTGAGGTGTACCGACTCCCCGTTCTTGACAGTGGCGGCCTGGTCGGCTGGCTTGGATTTGTCGGTTTCGACGGTTTCCTTGCTGGCGCTGGTGCGCGTTGTGCCTGTCACGGGCGAGGAGCTGTTTAAACGATTGAAATCGATGACCATGGTAAAAAACCTCTGGGTATTTGGACGCTTGCCATGTTTTCGGCCATCCCCAAAAAACTTTAGGCTCATTTTTCAAATGAACGAGCGCACGTCTGCGCTTGCCTTGTACAAGGCACAGTCTAGGGAACACCGAGGTCAAGCGCCAGCCTGTCTACCCTCCTTGCGGCCTCTTACATAGCCACTTCTACCTGGCCAGGCGCTATCACCTGGGCCTTGATGACTCGCTGGGAGTTGAGGTTCTTTACCCGAATCTGTTCACGCATGCCGCCGTTGGCCAAGGCCTCGCCGGGCATCCGCACGGCCAGGGTTCCGCTGCGAGCGGTAATGACCACCTGATCGCCCTTGCGAACCACTTCGGCCTGTTCCAGATGCACCTGGGTGATCACTTGGTCGGCGACCATTGGTCGGACAAGTTTCTGACCAATGGCCTCATCTACTGAGGTCAGGAAGCCCTGGCTGATCTGGCTGACGTCGCGTTCACGCAAGACCACGTCCTGCGGCTCGACAATCCCGGCACGCTTGAGCGGACGGGTGGTGGTGACAATTTCCCGATACAGGCGCACTTGAGCAGGCACGAACACGGTCCAGGGCGCTGCGCTGTCGCAACGAACCCTTACCGTGACGCGGCCCAGCGGCCGGGCCGGGCTCTCCAGCGAGGCAGTCAATTCCCTGTCGCACATCGGCATGCGCAGGCGCGGGTCGAGCTGGTTGACTTCGATCTCGTAGCGACCTTCGGTTTGACTGGTTGCCAGGTAGTCTTCTACGGTGAACTCAAGAAAGCCCTGAGTGACGCCGATAAGGAGATCAGGCAAGGTTACCGCAGCAGCACCAAGGGCAGGACCGCCCGACGCGAGCAGGCAGGCAGCCAGCAGTGCACCGAGCCAGTGGCGGCAGTGAGTGGTCAGGCGTCGAGAAAATGTCGTTTGTGCGTTCATGCCGGTTCAATAGCAAGCCCCGTGCCGTTTAGTGATGAATGCGCGACGGATACATTAGCGTGAGTAGGAGTCAGGGCATGGCGGGAGTGATGGATTCGGTAAACCAGCGCACACAGCTGGTCGGTCAGAATCGCCTGGAGCTGTTGTTGTTCCGTCTCGATGGCCAACAGTTGTATGGAATTAACGTGTTCAAGGTCCGCGAAGTGCTGCAATGCCCCAAGCTGACCCTGATGCCCAAATCCAGTCCCGTCGTGTGCGGTGTGGCGAATATCCGGGGAGCGACCATCCCGATTCTCGACCTGGCGATGGCGACCGGTTCCGGCCGGTTGCTCGACCAGAGCAATCCGTTTGTGATCATCACCGAGTACAACACCAAGACCCAGGGGTTCCTGGTGCGGTCGGTGGAGCGCATCGTCAACATGAACTGGGAAGAGATCCATCCACCACCCAAGGGGACCGGCCGCGATCACTACCTGACGGCGGTGACCCGGGTCGATAACCAATTGGTGGAAATCATCGACGTGGAGAAAATCCTCGCCGAAGTGGCGCCGACCCCGGAGACCATCTCCGTTGGCGTGATAGATGCCGAGACCCAGCACAAGGCAGTGTCCTTGCGGGTGCTGACCGTCGACGATTCTTCGGTGGCACGCAAGCAGGTCACGCGTTGTCTGCAAACGGTCGGCGTCGAGGTGATCGCCCTGAATGACGGAAGGCAAGCGCTGGATTACCTGCGCAACCTGGTCGACGAGGGCAAGAAACCGGAAGAGGAGTTCTTGATGATGATCTCCGACATCGAGATGCCGGAGATGGACGGGTATACGCTGACATCGGAGATCCGCAGCGACCCACGCATGCAAAAGCTGCACATCATCTTGCATACTTCGTTGTCCGGGGTGTTCAACCAGGCGATGGTGAAGAAAGTCGGTGCCGACGATTTCCTGGCCAAGTTCCGGCCCGACGACCTGGCTTCCCGGGTCGTCGAACGAATCAAGACAGCAGGCTAAAGGTCGGGCGCGTTGTGCGCCCGGCAAGTCAACACAGTGAAAAGAGGCGGTATCTTGTCTACGGGTAATTTGGATTTCGAACAGTTCCGGGTCTTCCTGGAAAAAGCCTGTGGCATCTTGCTTGGTGAAAACAAGCAGTACCTGGTGTCGAGCCGTCTCAATAAATTGATGGAACAACAGGGCATCAAGTCATTGGGCGAACTGGTCCAGCGTATCCAGGCCCAGCCGCGCAGTGGCTTGCGCGAAATGGTCGTGGACGCCATGACCACCAACGAAACCTTGTGGTTTCGCGACACCTATCCCTTCGAAGTATTGAAGAACAAGGTGTTGCCGGCGGCGATCAAGGCCAGTCCGGGCCAGCGCCTGCGAATCTGGTCGGCGGCCTGTTCGTCGGGGCAGGAGCCTTATTCGCTGTCGATGTCCATCGACGAATTCGAGCGGACCAACATCGGCCAGTTGAAAGGTGGCGTGCAGATCGTCGCCACCGACCTGTCCGGGACCATGCTCAATAACTGCAAGACCGGCGAGTACGACAGCCTGGCCATCGGCCGTGGCCTGTCACCCGATCGCCTGCAGCGTTATTTCGACGCGAAGGGGCCGGGCAAATGGGTGGTCAAGGCGCCGATCAAGAGCCGGGTGGAGTTCCGCTCGTTCAACCTGCTGGACAGCTACGCCAGCCTGGGCAAGTTCGACATCGTGTTCTGCCGCAACGTACTGATCTACTTCTCCGCTGAGGTGAAGAAGGACATCCTGCTGCGTATCCACAGCACCTTGAAGCCGGGTGGCTATCTGTTTCTCGGCGCTTCCGAAGCGCTGAACGGCTTGCCGGATCATTACCAGATGGTCCAGTGCAGCCCGGGAATCATCTACCAGGCCAAGTGATTGGCTTGGGTTGTAAAAAAACGGGAGTCCCAAGGGGCTCCCGTTTTTTTTACAGCACCGTCCACAGTTTGGATCTTATCGCGCCTGAGAAGCGGCAGAAAAGCGGCAGCCAGCGGAAGCCGATTGCCGCTTTTCTGGCATTGCCGCTTTGCCGATCCCCGCAAAGCCCCGGTTTACGGGGCTTTTAAAAGTGGCACGACGCTTGCTAAAGCCTTCGTACGTACATTCTGGTCACCCAAAGGTTTCCGACATGAGCATCAGCTTCGATAAAGCGCTCGGTATCCACGAACAGGCCCTGAGCTTCCGCGCCCAGCGTGCCGAAGTCCTGGCCAACAACATCGCCAACGCCGACACCCCGAACTACAAGGCCCGTGACCTGGATTTTTCCAAGGTGCTCGCCGAGCAGAACGAGAAAACCAAGAACGGCCACTTCGCCTTGAATATGACCAACAGCCGTCATATCGAAGCCGAGGGCGTGGGCAGCGGCGACGAATCCTTGATGTATCGCACGCCGATGCAGCCGTCGATCGACCAGAACACCGTGGACGCTCAACTGGAACAGTCCAACTACGCGGAAAACTCCGTGAACTTCCAGGCCAGCTTCACCCTGCTCAACAGTAAATTCAAAGGGCTGGTATCGGCCCTGCGTGGAGAGTAAGCCATGTCGATCGCGAGCGTTTTCAACATCGCCGGCAGTGCCATGAGTGCCCAGACCACTCGCCTGAACACCGTCGCCAGTAACATTGCCAACGCCGAGACCGTTTCGTCGAGCATCGACCAGACCTATCGCGCCCGCCACCCGGTGTTCGCCACCATGTTCCAGGGCGGCCAGTCCGGCGGCAGCGACTCGCTGTTCCAGGACCAGGACGCGGCGGGGCAGGGCGTACAGGTACTGGGCGTAGTCGAAGACCAGAGCAACCTCGAAGCACGTTATGAGCCAAACCATCCGGCCGCGGACGCCAAGGGTTATGTCTATTACCCGAACGTCAACGTCGTCGAAGAAATGGCCGACATGATTTCCGCCAGTCGTTCGTTCCAGACCAACGTCGAAATGATGAACACCGCCAAAACCATGATGCAGAAGGTCCTGACCCTCGGTCAGTGATAAGGGGCGAGTCACATGAGCGTCACCAACACCACCGGCGGTTTGAGCCTCAACGAGATTCTCGCCAATTCCTCGGTCAAGACCAACACCAAGGCCGATGGCCTGGGCGCGGCAACCAATGCGGCGAGCGGCAACCAGGAATTGGGCAAGGATGCGTTTTTGCAACTGCTCGTTACCCAACTGAAGAATCAGAACCCGCTGGAGCCCCAGGACAACGGTGAGTTCGTTGCCCAGTTGGCGCAGTTCAGCAGCCTGGAAGGCATCACCACGCTCAACGATACCGTCAGCGGCATCGCCGGCAACTACAACTCGTCCCAGGCGTTGCAAGCTTCGTCCCTGGTCGGGCGTTCGGTGATCGCTCCGGGTGACAAGGCCGTGGTCGATACTTCCAAGAGCCTCAACGGCACCGTGGTGGTTCCGGCAGCGGTGTCCTCCCTTACCGTCAAGATCATGGACAAGGATGGCAAGACCGTCCGCACCATCGACCTGGGCAGCCAGAAATCTGGCAACTCCGCCTTCATCTGGGATGGCAAGAACGATGCGGGCACGACCGTCGAGTCGGGCACGTACACCTTCGCGGCCTCGACCACCATCGATGGCCAGGCCACATCGCTGATCACCAACCTGCCGGCCACGGTCAGCAGCGTGACGATCAGCCAGACGGGCGGTGAGCTCATGCTCAACCTGGCCGGGCTGGGCAGCATTGCCCTGTCCAAAGTACAAACTATTGGTATGTAGAGCCGACTAACCGGCAAAAGGAGTCAACATGTCTTTCAACATCGGCCTTAGCGGTCTCTATGCAGCCAACAAACAGCTGGACGTGACCGGCAACAACATCGCCAACGTGGCGACCACCGGTTTCAAATCGTCCCGCGCGGAATTCGAAGACGTCTACTCGGCCACCAAGCTGGGTTCGGGCAGCAAGACCGTCGGCAACGGCGTGCGCCTGGCCAACGTTTCCCAGCAGTTCGGCCAGGGTGACGTGAACAACACCGGCAACGTGCTGGACATGGGCATCCAGGGCCAGGGCTTCTTTGTCCTGAGCAACGACGGTTCCCTGAGCTACACCCGTGCCGGTACGTTCAAGACCGACAAGGAAGGCTACGTCACCAACAGTGACGGCACTGCACGTCTGCAGGGCTATGGCGTGGATGCCAACGGCAAGATCCAGAACGGCATCCTGACCGATCTGCGCATCGATACCTCGAACCTGCCGCCACAAGCCACCAGCCTGGTTTCGTCGACCATCAACCTGAACTCGACGGCAACGCCGATTACCGCCGCGTTCAACCCGGCCGATACCGCTACTTTCACCAAGCAGTTCACCACTCCGATCTACGACACCCAGGGTAACCAGCATTCCATGGACCAGTACATGGTCAAGACGGCCGGCAACACCTGGAACGTCTATACCTTGATCGATGGTCGTAACCTCGATGGCAGCTTGCCGACCACGACCGGTGCGACCGCGCCTGTTCCTTCGACCATGAACTTCGATTCGAGCGGCAGGTTGACCTCGGTCACCACTCCTCCAGCGGGTACCAGCAGTGATTTGGTACTGACCGGCTGGGTTCCGGGCACCGTGACCAACGGCACATGGACCGCCAACGGCGCGGCCAGCGCGCCGAGCATCACAATCTCCATGGGCAACACCACTCAGTTCAACGCCGACACCGCGCGGTCGATCCCGGCCCAGAACGGTTACGCCACTGGCCAGATCACCAACCTGACCATTGATGGCAGCGGTGTGATGCTCGCCAACTTCAGCAACAACCAGACCAAGCCGATCGGCCAGCTCGCCCTCGCCAGCTTCACCAACGAGCAGGGTCTGCAGCCAGTAGGCGGCACCAGCTGGAAAGAAACCTTCGCTTCGGGTATACCAGGCTACGACGCGCCACAAACCGGCACCCTGGGTTCGATCGTCTCCAACTCCCTGGAAGAGTCCAACGTCAACCTGACCAACGAACTGGTCGAGTTGATCAAGGCGCAAAGCAACTACCAGGCAAACGCCAAGACCATCTCCACCCAGAGCACCATCATGCAGACCATCATTCAGATGGCTTGATGCCGATGGTTGCTTGAAGGCTACACAACAAGCCCCTCGAAAGAGGGGCTTTTTTGTGCGCGGCTATTCTGTGTTGCCTGTCTCGACCTCTTCGCGAGCAGGGCGTATGTGTACGCAGGACAAGTGTGTGCGAGCCGGCTCGCGAAAGCGGTAGGTCAGTCAGCACCTTATCCCAGGCAAAAGAAAACCCCCGATAAACCAGTGGCCTATCGGGGGCTTCTTCAGCAGGAGTTTCGCAACACCTACCCGCTCAGCTTATTGGCAAGCTTCGCAATCCGGTTCGTCGATCGCGCAGGCCTTTGGCACTGGCGCCGGTCCGGCTGGAGCAGCCAGGACCGAGTCGTCACCGTGGTTGCCGCCAGCGGAAACCGCGTTCAGCTTGCCGGTGTTGACGGTCGACTTCTCGGTGCTGGTCGCGGCCAGGGCACGGAGGTAGTAGGTGGTCTTCAGGCCACGGTACCAAGCCATGCGGTAGGTCACGTCCAGCTTCTTGCCCGAGGCGCCGGCGATGTACAGGTTCAGCGACTGAGCCTGGTCGATCCACTTCTGGCGACGGCTGGCGGCATCGACAATCCACTTGGTGTCCACTTCGAACGCGGTGGCATAGAGCTCCTTGAGTTCTTGCGGGATGCGCTCGATCTGCTGCACCGAACCGTCGTAGTACTTGAGGTCGTTGATCATGACCGAGTCCCACAGGCCGCGGGCCTTGAGGTCGCGAACCAGGTACGGGTTGATCACGGTGA
Source organism: Pseudomonas frederiksbergensis (assembly GCF_000802155.2). Classification (GTDB taxonomy): domain Bacteria; phylum Pseudomonadota; class Gammaproteobacteria; order Pseudomonadales; family Pseudomonadaceae; genus Aquipseudomonas; species Aquipseudomonas frederiksbergensis_A. The sequence goes on along the minus strand of NZ_JQGJ02000007.1, from coordinate 52,373 downwards.
ATTCGCCCGACAGGTTCGATTTCACGTACAGGTTCTGGTAGGTCGGTTCGATCGACTGCGACACGCCGGTGATGTTGGCGATGGTGGCGGTCGGTGCGATGGCCATGATGTTCGAGTTACGGATGCCTTTCTGCACACGGGCGCGAACCGGTGCCCAGTCCAGGGTTTCCTTCAGGTCGACGTCGATGTACTTCTCGCCGCGCTGGGCAATCAGGATCTGTTGCGAGTCCAGCGGCAGGACGCCCTTGGACCACAGCGAACCCTGGAACGTCTCGTACGAACCGCGCTCGTCGGCCAGGTCGCAGGAAGCCTGGATCGCGTAGTAGCTGACCGCTTCCATGGACTTGTCGGCGAACTCGACCGCAGCGTCCGAACCGTACGGGATGTGCTGCAGGTACAAAGCGTCCTGGAAGCCCATGATGCCCAGGCCGACCGGACGGTGCTTGAAGTTCGAGTTCTTCGCTTGCGGCACCGAGTAGTAGTTGATGTCGATCACGTTGTCGAGCATGCGCACGGCGGTGTTCACGGTGCGTTGCAGCTTGGCGGTGTCCAGCTTGCCATCGACGATGTGGTTCGGCAGGTTGATCGAGCCGAGGTTGCAGACCGCGATCTCATCCTTGTTGGTGTTCAGGGTGATCTCGGTGCACAGGTTCGAACTGTGGACCACGCCCACGTGCTGCTGCGGGCTGCGCAGGTTGCACGGGTCCTTGAAGGTCAGCCATGGGTGGCCGGTTTCGAACAGCATCGAGAGCATCTTGCGCCACAGGTCTTTGGCCTGGACGACTTTGAACAGCTTGATCTTGTTGTACTCGGTCAGGGCTTCGTAGTACTCGTAGCGCTCTTCGAAGGCCTTGCCGGTCAGGTCGTGCAGGTCCGGCACTTCGGATGGCGAGAACAGGGTCCACTTGCCGTCATCGAAGACGCGCTTCATGAACAGGTCGGGGATCCAGTTGGCGGTGTTCATGTCGTGGGTACGACGACGGTCATCACCGGTGTTCTTGCGCAGCTCGATGAACTCTTCGATGTCCATGTGCCAGGTTTCCAGGTAGGCGCAGACCGCGCCCTTGCGCTTGCCGCCCTGGTTGACCGCGACGGCGGTGTCGTTGACCACTTTGAGGAACGGCACGACGCCCTGGGATTTGCCGTTGGTGCCCTTGATGTACGAGCCCAATGCGCGAACCGGGGTCCAGTCGTTGCCCAGGCCACCGGCGAATTTCGATAGCATGGCGTTGTCGTGGATGGCGCCGTAGATGCCCGACAGGTCATCCGGAACGGTGGTCAGGTAGCAGCTCGACAGCTGCGGACGCAGGGTGCCGGCGTTGAACAAGGTTGGGGTCGAGGCCATGTAGTCGAAGGACGACAACAGGTTGTAGAACTCGATCGCACGGTCTTCGCGCTGCTTCTCTTCGATCGCCAGGCCCATGGCCACGCGCATGAAGAAGATCTGCGGCAGTTCGAAGCGCACGCCATCCTTGTGGATGAAATAACGGTCGTAGAGGGTTTGCAGGCCCAGGTAGGTGAACTGCTGGTCGCGCTCGTGGTTGATCGCCTTGCCGAGTTTTTCCAGGTCGAATTCGGCCAGGACAGGGTTCAGCAATTCGTACTCGATACCCTTGGCGACGTAGGCCGGCAGGGCCTTGGCGTAGAGGTCGGCCATTTCGTGGTGGGTCGCGCTCTCGGCGACTTCCAGGAAGCTCAGGCCTTCGGCGCGCAGGGTGTCCATCAGCAGGCGTGCGGTCACGAACGAGTAGTTCGGCTCGCGTTCCACCAGGGTCCGCGCGGTCATCACCAGTGCGGTGTTGACGTCCTTCAGGGCGACGCCGTCATAGAGGTTCTTCAGGGTTTCGCGCTGGATCAGGTCGCCATCGACTTCTTCCAGGCCTTCGCAGGCCTCGGTGACGATGGTGTTCAGGCGGCCCATGTCCAGCGGCGCCAGGCTGCCGTCGGCGCGTGCGATGCGGATCGAAGGGTGGGCCTGGACCGGTGCGTCGGCAGGGGAACGGGTAGCACGTTCCTTGGCGCGGGAGTCACGGTAGATCACGTAGTCGCGAGCTACTTTCTGCTCGCCGGCACGCATCAGGGCCAGTTCGACCTGGTCCTGGATTTCTTCGATGTGGATGGTGCCGCCCGACGGCATGCGACGCTTGAAGGTCGCGGTGACCTGTTCGGTCAGGCGGGCGACGGTGTCGTGGATTCGCGACGAGGCGGCAGCGGTGCCGCCCTCAACTGCGAGGAACGCTTTGGTGATGGCGACGGTAATCTTGTCATCGGTGTAGGGAACGACAGTGCCGTTACGCTTGATCACGCGCAGTTGACCCGGCGCGGTGGCGGACAGATCCGGGCTCGAATCGGCGGCCAGCGGCGCGGTGCCCTGCGGGTTCTCGCGAGTTGTGTCGGTGTGCATGGGTGTCTCCACGTTCTCTATGTTTATTTGGGCACCATCACGGTGCCCACCGTTCCGTCCTGAAGCACTACAACCGACTGGCGCCGGGTATAACAACTTCGGGACAGTAGGACGCGGGCCTGTGGCGTCGCGTCCATCCGAAGTTCTTGGGTCGCGAGCCTGGGCTCTAGACCGGGTTTGCTAAGGTGGCAGCAAAGGACTGCAACACCCGTACCGTTCCGGTCGTTTTCGACCTGGGAAACGGTTGCCATCCGCAGGGGCGGTTCTGGACTTGGAAAACTGCGGTGTTGCAGGAGGACAGAGGCAAGAAAAGCGCTTGAATTCTCTATCCGACTTGTGTTTGGTTTTTGGCCTGAAACCCTACATGTAGGGTTTTTTACGCGGCGGGCTACAAGATAATGCGTTTTTGGACATGAATCAACGTGCTGCCTGTGGATAAGCCTGTGCGTAATTTGTGTGCGAAACGTGGAACTGCTCTGTAGGCCGCGACCTAGCTGGAGCGAGCCTTTTTTCAACGATTTTGACGACTCGAAAACAGCCCGGAGTTTTTTGCGGGCGCGGACGTTACCACACAAATCCAGCCCGACCGAACGCATTTGTCCGCTTGTTTTCTACGCAGGTCGCGTTTATACAATCGGCCGGTGCGTGGGCGTGTTTATCCTCCTTTAAGATGACAAAAAAACGGGAGGATGCAGATTTCCAAGCGGGCACGGGATAGTGCTGATCCTTCTTTTATATTCACAGCAAGACGAGGCCCCCCGTGGAACAAGAAGCCTGGCAGATTTTGATCGTCGAGGATGACCAGCGTCTGGCCGAGCTGACCCGCGAGTACCTGGAGAGCAATGGCCTGCACGTCGCCATCGAAGGCAACGGCGCGGTGGCGGCGCAACGGATCATCGACGAGCAGCCGGACCTGGTCATCCTCGACCTGATGCTGCCTGGCGAAGACGGCCTGAGCATTTGCCGCAAGGTGCGCGAACGCTTCAACGGACCGATCCTGATGCTGACGGCGCGTACCGATGACACCGACCAGATCCAGGGCCTGGACCTTGGGGCCGATGACTACGTCTGCAAGCCGGTGCGCCCACGCCTGTTGCTGGCGCGCATCCAGGCCCTGTTGCGGCGCAGTGAGCCGGAACCGTCGGTGCCGCAGAGACCGCGGCGCCTGGAATTCGGCCCGCTGGTGGTGGACGACGCCTTGCGTGAAGCCTGGTTGCAGGGCAACGGTATCGAACTGACCAGCGCCGAATTCGACCTGTTGTGGCTGCTGGTGTCCAATGCCGGGCGCATCCTGTCCCGGGAAGAAATCTTCACCGCCCTGCGCGGCATCGGCTACGACGGCCAGGATCGCTCCATCGACGTGCGCATCTCGCGCATCCGCCCCAAGATCGGCGATGACCCCGACCATCCACGACTGATCAAGACCATTCGCAGCAAAGGCTACCTGTTCGTGCCTGAAGCTTGCGTAGACGCCGCTCCGTGAACTCGATCTTCCTGCGGATCTATGGCGGCATGTGCGCGGCGCTGGTGTTGGTCGCGGTACTTGGCGTGCTGGCGCTGCACCAGCTTAATCAGACGCGCGCCGAGCAGTACCGCGAGCGCCTGGCCCACGGGACGTTTTCCTTGATGGCCGATAATTTGCGGCCAATGAATGACACCGAGCGCCGTCGAGCGTTGGCGGTGTGGGCGCGCCTGCTGGGCATTCCGCTGGAACTGCAGGTGCTCAGCCAGGGCGACCTCGACCTGGGCCAGCGCACCCGAGTATTGCGCGGGCAGGTCCTGGTGGAGCAGACCGGCCCCCACGCGGCCAAGGTCTATCGGTTGGTCAGCGATGGCGAGCAATTGACATTGGTAGGCGAAGTTCGCCAGATCAGCGAGCAATTGGCCCGGGCGACAATCTATTTGCTGGCCGACGAGCTGGTGCGCTACCCCGTGGCCGAGCAGCCCGAGCGGCTTGCGCAACTCAAACAGGAAAAGGGCTTCGGTTTCGACCTGCGCCTGATGACCGTCGACCAGGCGGACATGGATGAAGACCAGCGTCGGCGGGTGTCCGAGGGCGACACGGTGATGGCGCTGGGCAAGGGTGGCGACTCGATCCGGGTATTCGCCGGGATGGTCGGCACGCCGTGGGTCCTGGAGATCGGCCCGTTGTACCAGATGAATCCTTATCCGCCCGAATGGCTGGTGCTGATCGCGGCGCTGGGCTTGAGCCTGATCGGCTTGATCGTCTACTTGCTGGTGCGTCAGTTGGAGCGACGCTTGCGCGGCCTGGAATCAGCCGCCACCCAGATCGCCCAGGGCAGCCTGGAAACCCGCGTGCCGGCCCGGGGCGCCGATTCGGTGGGGCGTCTGGCCGCTGCGTTCAATGGCATGGCCGAGCACTTGCAGCAATTGTTGGCGATCCAGCGGGAGTTGGTGCGCGCGGTGTCCCACGAATTGCGCACGCCAGTGGCGCGCCTGCGCTTCGGCCTGGAAATGCTCGGCAGCGCCAGCACGCCCGAGGCCCGCGATAAATACCTGGCCGGCATGGACCACGACATCGAAGATCTGGATCGCCTGGTAGACGAGATGCTGACGTATGCGCGCCTGGAGCAAGGCTCGCCGGCGTTGAATTTCCAGCGGGTGGATCTGGATGCGCTGGTCAATCAGGTCATAGAAGAATTGGGGCCTTTGCGCGCCGGGATCACGGTGGAGCGTGGCCTGTGCCTGTCCGCCGCCGATTGCGACGGCGCCTGGGTCGAGGCCGAGCCGCGTTTCCTGCATCGCGCCCTGCAGAATCTGGTGGGCAATGCCATGCGCCATGCCAGATCCCGGGTCACCGTGAGTTACCAGGTCGGCCAACTGCGCTGCCGGGTCGATGTCGAGGATGACGGGCCGGGTGTGCCGGAGGCCGCGTGGGAACGGGTATTCAAGCCGTTCCTGCGCCTGGACGACAGCCGGGCGCGAGCGTCGGGCGGCCACGGACTGGGGCTGTCGATCGTGCGGCGGATCATCCACTGGCACGATGGCCGCGCGCTGATCAACAGAAGCAAAAGCCTGGGCGGGGCATGTTTCAGCTTGAGTTGGCCGAGGCATCAGGATCGGTCTTGAAAGGTGCGGCGCTCCAGATCTACGCGTCTCGGGCCTCGATCCCTACCAGGCTCAGCAACTGCCCATCCTTGAGCCCAAACTGCCCTTGCAACTCGCTGCCATGACGCCACTCGGGCGACAGGTCGGTCAGGAGCCGCAGGCGCACTTGCCCGTCGTGGGACCACTCCAGCACTTCGGCATGCTCGAAATAGAAACGCTGCCCGACAATCGGGTACAGCGCCTTGAACAGGCTTTCCTTGACTGAGAAGGTCAACGTTACCAGCAGCGCCCGGTCGTCGCGCGCAACCGTCGCCATGCGTAGCAGTTCAGCGGGAGTGAGGATCTCACCCGCCAGTCGCTCGGCGCGCTCGGGGTCGAGCAGGTTTTCCAGGTCCATGCCCAGCCCTTGCCAGCGTCTTTTTTGCGCAACGATGGCCGCCGCCCGGCCGGTACTGTGGGTGATCGAACCGCTGACATGGGCAGGCCACACCGGGGCGCGGTCCTCGCCGATGGCGGGAACACACGCCATGCCGTCAAGCCGATGCAAGGCCGCCCGGGCGCAGATTCGCCCGGCGAGGAATTCCGCCTGGCGCTTGGCAACCGAGCGTTGGATGCTCGCCGGCGGTTCGATGGCGCTGTCCGGGAAATCAGTCGCGACGAGCAGCAGCGGATCGAAGCGAGTACTGAGCAGCACTGTATCGGACAGGGCGTCGGGCAGCAGCCAATGATTGTCCAGAGGCGAGCAGCAGGCGGGCAGGGCGGGGATCGGGTTCATGCCGGGCATTTTGCCGGGTTGGCTGGAGGCTGGGTAGTGGGCCTAGCCTGGTGAATAGAAGAGCGGTTGGTTTTTGTGGCGAGGGAGCAAGGTCCCTCGCCACCAAAACATCATTTTTTCAGCTGAATGAAGTGTTCTCAGCCAAAAATCTTCTTGAAGAACTTCTGCATATCCGCCCACGATTTCTCATCGGCTTCCTTGTTGTAGCCAATGTCTGGCCCGCCATGCTCGCCGTGGCTCAGGCGATCGGCGTCGGGGTTGCTGAAACCGTGCTTGGCGCCGTCGAGGCTGACGAACTCATACTTGGCGCCGGCCTTGTCCATCTCGCTCTTGAAAGCGGTCACGTTGTCTTCGGTGACCATGCTGTCCAGCGCGCCGTGCTCCACCAGGATCTTGGCCTTGACGCTTCCCGGGGTGGCTGGCGTGTTGGTGACCAGGGCACCGTGGAAACTCACCACGCCGGCCAGCGGGACACCTTGGCGCGCGGCGTCCAACACCACCTTGCCGCCGAAGCAATAGCCGATGGCGGCGAGTTTGTCCGGATCGGTCTGGGGTTGTTTCTTCAAGAGGTCCAGCCCGGCCTGGAAGCGCGCGCTGGCCGCCTTGCCGTCCTTGAGCGCTGCCTGCATGAAGGCCAGGGCGTCCTTGGGATGCTCGGTGTTCTTGCCGTCGCCGTACATGTCGATGGCCAGGGCACTGTAGCCCAGGCCGGCAAGGTCACGGGCGCGACGCTTGGCGTAATCGTTCAGCCCCCACCATTCATGCACCACCACCACGCCCGGGCGCGGGCCCTTGATCGCATCGTCGTAGGCGTAATAGCCGACCAGCTTCGTGCCGTCGGCGCTGGTGTAGGGAATCTCCTGGGTCTGGATGGCGGCGTGGCTTGCGCCAGTCAAGGCCAGAAGTACAACAGCAAGCAACCTGCGCATGATCGATCTCCTTAAAAAAGTGGTGCACACAGACTAGCCGATTCGTTCAGCCCAGGTTCAGAGAACGTTCAAGAGGGGTTCAGGGAGCAATGGCTATCGTGGCGGCGACTTCACACAACCATCGCTTCAAAAGGAACCTGATCATGACCCATATGAAAACACTGCTGTTGGCCTTCACCGTGTTGGGTGCCAGCGCCATGGCCCACGCCGATGACAACTTCGCCAGCCTGACCCTCGGCCAGACCAGCGACAAGGTCAAGAAGTCCAGCGCCCTGAACCAGAACCTGAACAACCCGAACGCCGACGGCGTGATCGGCAAGGACACCACCTATGGCCTGCGCCTCGGCCGGCAGAACGATCAAGGTCGCTACTACGCCACCTATGACAACGTGTCGGGCAGTCACAACGGCATCAAGTTGCGCCAGGAAAACCTGCTGGGCAGCTATGACGTGTTCTATCCAGTCACCAGCAGCACCAAACTGTTCGGGGGTGGGACGGCGGGCCTGACCAAATTGACCCAGGACTCGCCAGGTTTCAGCCGCGACACCGATATCGGCTACGCGGTGGGCTTGCAAGGCGGCGTCCTGCAACAAATTTCGCAAAACACCTCGGTGGAACTGGGGTACCGTTACCTGCGCAGCAATGCCAGCACTGAAATGAGCCCGCACAATGGCGCCAAGGTCGGCTCGCTGGACCTGACCAGCAGCGCCCAGACCTACCTGTCGGCGAACTACACGTTCTAGCTGGCAGGAGATGGAAACGTGCAGCCGGGTCGGCCCAAGACGATCCGGCGCCTTGTCTGACATGGCTGTTCTGAATCGCCTGGGAGAGGCCCCATGAAACTATTGGTTGTCGAAGACGAAGCGCTGTTGCGTCATCACCTGCAAACCCGTCTCACCGACAGCGGGCATGTGGTGCAGGCCGTGGCCAATGCCGAAGAAGCCTTGTACCAGGTCCGCGAATTCAATCATGACCTGGCGGTGATCGACCTGGGCCTGCCGGGCATCAGCGGCCTGGAACTGATTCGCCGCCTGCGCTCACAGGACAAGTCCTTCCCGATCCTGATCCTGACCGCCCGCGGCAATTGGCAGGACAAGGTCGAAGGCCTTGCCGCCGGGGCCGACGACTACCTGGTCAAGCCTTTCCAGTTCGAAGAGCTGGAGGCGCGGCTCAACGCCCTGCTGCGTCGCTCCAGCGGTTTCACCCAGTCGACCATCGTCGCCGGTCCGTTGCAGTTGGACCTCAACCGCAAGCAGGCGTCCCTCGACGAAGAGCCGCTGGCGCTGACGGCCTACGAGTACCGCATCCTGGAATACCTGATGCGCCATCACCAGCAAGTGGTTGCCAAGGACCGCTTGATGGAACAGCTGTACCCGGATGACGACGAGCGCGATCCCAATGTCATCGAAGTACTGGTCGGACGCCTGCGCCGCAAACTCGAAGCCCCGGCCGGCTTCAAGCCGATCGACACCGTGCGGGGCCTGGGTTACCTGTTCAACGAGCGCTGCCAGTGATCCGTTCGCTTCGACTGCGCTTGATGCTGGCCGCCATGACCCTGGCGGTGCTGTTCATGCTGGCGTTGTTGCCGGCGATGCAAGGGGCGTTCAGCCTGGCCTTGCAGGAATCCATCGAGCAGCGCCTGGCCTCGGATGTGACCACGCTGATATCCGCCGCCCGGGTGGAAAACAATCGACTGAAGATGCCGGCGCAGTTGCCGGACGAGCGATACAACCTCGCCGACGCGCGCCTGCTGGGCTACATCTATGACCGGGAGGGACGGTTGGTCTGGCGGTCGAAGGCGACCCAGGAAGAGCGCATCAATTACTCGCCGCGTTATGACGGGCAGGGCAACCAGTTCGCTCGTATCCGCGAGGACAACGGCCAGGAATTCTTCGTCTATGACGTCGAGGTCAAGCTGCTGGGCGGCCAGAGCGCGGCGTTCAGTATCGTTACCCTGCAGCCGGTGCGCGATTATGAAATCACCTTGCAAGGGCTGCGGGACAATCTTTACCTGGGGTTTGGCGCTGCCCTGTTGGTATTGCTGGCGCTGTTGTGGATCGGCCTGACCTGGGGCTTGCGCGCCTTGCGACGCCTGAGCCAGGAGTTGGATGAAATCGAAGCCGGCACCCGCGAAAGCCTCAGCACCGCCCACCCCCGCGAGCTGTTGCGCCTGACCGGCTCCCTCAACCGCCTGCTGCACAGCGAGCGCGAGCAGCGCAGCCGTTATCGAGACTCCCTCGATGACCTGGCCCACAGCTTGAAAACCCCCCTGGCGGTACTGCAAGGCGTCAGCGAAGACATGGCCCGGCGGCCGCAGGATCGTGGTCAGGCTTGGGTGCTGCAAACCCAGATCGAACGCATGAGCCAGCAGATCGGCTATCAGTTGCAGCGCGCCAGCCTGCGTAAAAGCGGCCTGGTGCGCCACCAGGTGCCCCTGCGCCCGGTCCTGCAAAGCCTGTGCGACACCCTCGACAAGGTCTATCGGGACAAACGCGTGCAGGTCGAATTCGATTTGCCGGAGCATTGCCAGGTGCCAATCGAACAAGGCGCGCTGCTGGAAATGCTCGGCAACCTCTTGGAGAACGCCTACCGGCTATGCCTGGGGGAAGTCCGGGTCAGCCTGCAGGAGGTCCTCGGCGGTACGGAACTGAGCGTCGAGGACGATGGACCGGGCGTGCCGCCGGACCAGCGTGCGCGGATTCTCCAGCGAGGCGAAAGGCTGGATCGCCAGCATCCGGGGCAGGGGATCGGGTTGGCGGTGGTCAAGGACATCATCGAAAGCTACGGCGCGCGGTTGACCCTGGGGGATTCGGAATTGGGCGGGGCGGCGTTCCGGATTCATTTTCCGGTGGTTTGATTGGAATATTCTCGGTGTGTTCGAGGGAACCGCTCAGTTTTCCTGCTCCCGATAAGCCCCGGGCGTCAACCCCGTCCACTTCTTGAACGCCCGATGAAACGCCGATGGCTCGGAGAACCCCAACTGCTCGGCAATCTGCTGCAACGACAGGTCTGCGCGCCCCAAATGGTAGATGGCGATATCCCGCCGCAACTGATCCTTGAGCTCCTGGAAGCTGGTGCCTTCTTCGCGAAGATGCCGGCGCAGCGTCTGGGCGCTGGTATGCAGATGCGCGGCGACGGTGTCCAGGTCGGGCCAGCGCGCCGTGTCGCGGCTGAGCAGGCGACGCAGTTGGCTGGTCAGGCTGTGGCCGTCGTCCGGGCGCGACAGCAGGTCGGCGGGGGAGCGTTCGAGGAAATACTTCAGGGTTCGCTCGTCCTGCAGCAACGGCATTTCCAAGTAGCGGCCATGGAACAACACGCTGCTGCGGGGGGCTTCGAATACCAGTGGGCAGGGGAACAGTAGGTCGTATTCCGCGCCATGGCTGGGCCTGGCATAGCTGAAGGTCGCCTGTTCAAGGCCGATCCGCTGGCCGATCAGCCAACTGCCGAGGCGATGCCAGATGACCAGCAGGCTTTCAGCCAGGAAGTGATCGGGGTCGCGCAGCGTCGACTCGTCCAGGCTTAACCGTACCCGGTCGCCTTCGGTTTCCAGCGTCAGGCTCGGCGCATCGGGAAACAGGCTGTAGAACAACAAGCCCCGCTGCAGGGCTTTGCCCAGGGTCCGACAGTGAATCAACGTGTGACACATCATGGCAAACGTCCCGGGTTTACTCGGTGCCTGGCCAAATCCCAGGAACTCGTCGCCCAGATCCGCCCATAGCGCTTGCAACAGGCGGGCGAACTGTTCCGGGGCGATCCGCGCTCGCGGTTCATCGAGCAGTTCCGGGCTGATGCCCAATCGTTGCAGCAAGGGAAGGTAGTCAAACCCTTCCCGGCGCGCCCCGCCCAGGGCTGCGCGGGCGAAGTGGCTGGCAATGGTGCGTTGGCGCATGGCTCAAATCCGTCCGTTAAGCGGGCGATGGTAGCAGGGCGTCCGAGCCGGGCAAGGCGGATATCCGCCAAATCCAGGAGTGAGAAACCGCGTCTTGGCGGATATCCGCCATCCTTCGCCACTTGTTTAATCGACGATGAATAAACAAAAGCGTGATGCGACGCGGGTTGTAGGGCATTTCTGAAAAATGGCACGGGCCTTGCGATGCCCTGTGCAGGTCTGCCGCGTGCAGCCGACAAAACAAATCCCTCCAGTGCAGGAGGGTTCGCAATTGAGGTGTCGTGGACAACAGGTGGATGTTGTCACACGGGACTCTTGAGGAAAGTTTGCCATGACGACTCGTCAGCCCCTGTACAAATCCCTGTATTTCCAGGTGATCGTAGCCATTGCCATCGGCATTTTGCTCGGCCACTTCTACCCGCAGACCGGCGTTGCCCTCAAGCCGTTCGGTGACGGGTTCATCAAATTGATCAAAATGGTCATCGCCCCGATCATTTTCTGTACCGTCGTCAGCGGCATCGGCGGCATGCAGAACATGAAGTCGGTGGGCAAGACCGGCGGCTATGCGCTGCTGTACTTCGAAATCGTTTCCACCATCGCCCTGCTGATCGGCCTGGTCGTGGTCAACGTCGTGCAACCGGGCGCCGGCATGCACATCGACGTGTCGACCCTGGACACCAGCAAGATCGCCGGTTTCATCAGTGCCAGTAAAGACCAGAGCATCATCGCCTTCATCCTCAACGTGATCCCGAACACCATCGTGGGTGCGTTCGCCAACGGCGACATCCTGCAAGTGCTGATGTTCTCGGTGCTCTTCGGTTTCGCCCTGCATCGCCTGGGTTCGTACGGCAAACCGGTGCTGGATTTCATCGACCGTTTCGCCCACGTGATGTTCATCATCATCAACATGATCATGAAGCTGGCCCCGATCGGTGCGTTCGGTGCCATGGCCTTTACCATCGGCGCCTACGGTGTCGGTTCGCTGGTGCAACTGGGCCAGCTGATGATCTGTTTCTACATCACTTGCGTAGTGTTCGTGCTGGTGGTGCTGGGCGCCATCTGCCGCGCCCATGGCTTCAGCGTGGTCAAGCTGATTCGCTACATCCGTGAAGAGCTGCTGATCGTGCTGGGTACTTCTTCTTCTGAATCGGCGCTGCCACGCATGCTGATCAAGATGGAGCGCCTGGGCGCCAAGAAGTCCGTGGTGGGCCTGGTCATCCCGACTGGCTACTCGTTCAACCTCGACGGTACTTCGATCTACCTGACCATGGCCGCGGTGTTCATCGCCCAGGCCACCGACACCCCGATGGACCTGACTCACCAGATCACCCTGTTGCTGGTACTGCTGCTGTCGTCCAAGGGGGCCGCCGGCGTAACCGGTAGCGGCTTCATCGTGCTGGCGGCCACGCTGTCGGCCGTGGGCACCTTGCCGGTTGCCGGCCTGGCGTTGATCCTGGGTATCGACCGCTTCATGTCCGAAGCCCGCGCCCTGACCAACCTGGTGGGTAATGCCGTCGCCACGATCGTGGTTGCCAAGTGGGTCAAGGAGCTGGACGAAGACCAGTTGCAGACCGAACTGGCTTCCGGTGGTCGCGGTATCTCCGACGTGCGCGAAGACGACGACGCGGTTGCCGCGCCAGAAAGCGCTCTGCCAACCAAGTAAGCTTCAGCCTGCAATAAAAAACCCGCTTCGGCGGGTTTTTTAGTGGGCGCAATCTGGATGAAGAGGCTTCGCCATGAGCGGATTTGTCAGCCCGAACGACCCCCCTGGTGATTGCTCCGTCGCCAGCCGCTGCCTAGGCTTGGATGCATATCAAGGCGGAGATCTTTCCATGCAAGGTCCACTGGCATCGCTCAAGGTACTGGATTTTTCGACCCTGCTGCCGGGGCCGTTCGCCTCGCTGTTGCTGGCGGACATGGGGGCCGAGGTGCTGCGGGTCGAATCGCCAGACCGTCCGGATCTGCTGCGGATCCTGCCGCCCCATGACCAGGGCGTCTCAGCCAGCCATGCGTATCTCAACCGCAACAAGCGCAGCCTGGCCCTGGACCTCAAGCAACCAGAGGCGCTGGAAATCATCAGGCAGCTACTGAACGACCATGACATCGTCCTGGAACAGTTCCGCCCCGGCGTGATGGAGCGGTTGGGCTTGGGCTATGAAGCCTTGAAGGCGATCAATCCGAGGCTGATTTATGTCTCGATTACCGGCTACGGCCAGACCGGTCCCTACAAGGCGCGCGCCGGCCACGATATCAATTACCTGGCCCTGGCGGGTTTGGCGAGCCACACCGGCCGTGCCGGCAGCGGCCCGTTGCCGCTGGGGATCCAGGCGGCGGACATCGCTGGCGGTTCATTGCACGGGGTGATCGGGCTGTTGGCGGCGGTGATCGCCCGTCAGCAGACTGGGTTGGGCCAGCACCTGGATGTGAGCATGACCGACTGCGCATTCAGCCTCAACGCACTGGCCGGCGCCGGTTACCTGGCTTGCGGTATGACGCCTGGGTGGGAAAACCATGTGCTCAACGGCGGCAGCTTCTATGACTATTACCGCAGCCGTGATGGTCGGTGGATGGCGGTGGGCAGCCTGGAGCCGGCGTTCATGCAGGCGCTCTGCGCGGCGTTTGGGCGACCGGAGCTGGCGGGCCAGGGGCTTTCGCCCAAGCCTGAACAGCAACACGCCCTCAAGCTGGCTCTGCAAGCCGAGTTCGAAAAACATGATTTTGCCGAGTTGTGCAGCATGTTTGCCGGAATTGATGCCTGCGTCGAGCCGGTGCTGGGGCTGGACGAGGCGCTTGAGCATCCCCAGTTGAAGGCTCGGGAATTGGTCACGCAAGTGCCCCGTGGCGATGGCTCGCGACAGCCGCAGATCGCCTGCCCATTGAAGTTTTCCGAAGGGCTGCCCGAGCCGCGGCATATCGGCGCGAGCTTGGGGGCGCATACGGACCAGGTGTTGGGGGAATTGGGGTTCACTGATGAGCGGATTGCCCAGTTGCGCGATGGCAATGTGATTTTGTAGGGCCAGCCCAGACATCCAAAAGCCTGCTATTCAACCCTGGTCTCCCCGCTGAACACCAACGTATTGCGGCAACTGCGGCACAAATATCGCCGCCCCTGGCGCACCAGGCGATGGCGTTGCGCCGTGAACGGGAAATCGCTGCCGTCGCAAGGGCATCTATAGATATAGCGGGTCGCGGTGCGGCGCTGGATCTCGTAGGTGTGGCAACGGTTGGGCGGCAGCTCGTAGACCCCGCGCATGATCAGTTGCCATTCTTCACCATGGGCCTGGATGCGGTCGCCGAACAGTTGGTGGGCGATCAGGTGCGCGACCTCGTGGGCTACCGTCTGCTTGAGGAAGTCCTCGGCGTTTTCCTGGTACAGCTGTGGATTGAAGCGCAGCAGGTTTTCGTGAAGGTGCGCGACACCGGCCTTCTGGCCACGCAACTTGAGGCTGACCACCGGGCGTTTGAAAGGACGTTTGAAAAAGGATTCGGCTTGTTGGTAACACTCTTCGACGCGGGTATTGAGTTGCTCGAGCATGCTTTACGGGTCTCCAGAAACGCGAGTATGCCGCAAGCGCTGGCCGTTGCGAATCGTCGAGGCGCCCAGTGGTCGCCTCGACGGGTCCAGGCACAGAGGAAGGCCGCCTTGCGGCGGCCTGTGATGGCAGATCGTTTGTTGTTGGAGAACCTCAATCCTTCAATTGGTGTAGACCGGACCAACGCCCAGCCCCCAGACAATCACGGTGAACGCCATGATAGCCACCAGCACGACCAGGCCGACGGCGAGCACCGAGCTGGAAAACAGAAAGCCTTCGTCCTGGGGAATGTTCATGAACGTCGGCAGGCCCACGTACAACAGATAGACCGTGTAGCAGATCGCTGCGGTGCCGACGATCATCCCCAGCCACATGTGGGGATAGAGCGCCGCCAGGCCGCCGATGAACAACGGTGTCGCGGTGTAGGTGGCAAACGCGACGCAGCGGGCCAGGCTCGGGTTGGCGTCATAGGTGCGTGCCATCCAGTGGATGAACGCCCCCATCACCGCTACGCCGCCCAGCATCGCCAGGTACGACATGATGGTCATCCACAGCGCGCTTTCCTGGGTGAGCATGACCGGTGGACGATTGCCGATGACCCATCCCACCTGAGTAGTGCCGATGAACGCCGAGACCGCGGGGATGGCCGCAAGGATCAGCGTGTGGGTGAGGTACATGTGGCTGATGCTTTCCTCCTGATCGCCACGGATTTCCTTCCATTCTTGATCAGGGTGGGTAAAGAGCCCCACGACATGATGGATCATAGTCAGTCACTCCTTTGTTATTGCCATCGCCCCCCAACGGAGCGCCTACGGGCCAAGTGGCCGGGTAAGTTAAGGTCTGTAAGTGTGTGCGACCTTATGCCGCAGTATAGAAAGGAGTGGGCGCCAAGGGGATGGGCGGCTTAGAGCAAATCGCGCTGTAACGAAGCGGGTTAATCGCGGCGTGATCTGTGCGCTGAACCTTACGCCAGGCAAATGTTCCTGTGGCGGGGGAGCTTGCTCCCGCTCGGCTGCGAAGCAGACGCCAACAGCACCACCCCAGAGGGTCGCTTCGCAACCTAGCGGGAGCAAGCCCCCTCGGCACAAAGGGTCGTGCCATGGCACATATTTTTTGCGTAAAATGCCCGCCTTTCGTCACACCTCACGGATTTCGCGTCATGGGCACTCTTACGGTCAACCAGAACAAACTGCAAAAGCGCCTGCGCCGCCTGGCCGGTGAGGCGGTCGCCGACTACAACATGATCGAGGACGGCGACAAGGTGATGGTCTGCCTGTCTGGCGGCAAGGACAGCTACACCTTGCTCGACGTGCTGATGCATTTGCAGAAGGTTGCACCGATCAAGTTCGAGATCGTCGCGGTGAACATGGACCAGAAGCAGCCCGGGTTCCCGGAGCATGTGCTGCCGGCCTACCTGGAGTCGCTGGGCGTTGAATACCATATCGTCGAGAAAGACACCTACTCGGTGGTCAAGGAGCTGATTCCTGAAGGCAAGACCACCTGTTCGCTGTGCTCACGCTTGCGCCGCGGAACGCTCTACACCTTCGCCGACGAGATCGGCGCGACCAAGATGGCCCTGGGTCATCACCGCGACGACATCGTCGAGACCTTCTTCCTCAACATGTTCTACAACGGCTCGCTCAAGGCCATGCCGCCCAAGCTGCGGGCCGACGACGGGCGCAACGTGGTGATTCGCCCGTTGGCCTATTGCAATGAGAAAGACATCCAAGCCTATTCCGATTTCAAGCAGTTCCCGATCATTCCCTGCAACCTGTGCGGCTCCCAGGAAAACCTGCAGCGCCAGGTGGTCAAGGAAATGCTCCAGGAATGGGAGCGCAAGACCCCGGGGCGTACCGAGAGCATTTTCCGCGGCCTGCAAAACGTCATCCCGTCGCAACTGGCGGACCGCAACCTGTTCGACTTCACCAACCTGCGCATCGACGAAAACGCCACGCCGCGATTCGTCAATGTGGTGAACCTCTGACGATTTCAGCGATAGCTATTCACGGCGCTTGAGAGCGCCGTTTTTATTTTTAACCCATGGGAGAGGGCATGCGCGATTACAAGTGGCTGCACGAGTATTGTCTGAACCGCTTCGGTTCGGCGGCTGAACTGGAAGCCCACCTGCCTGTACCCAAGACTCCGGCGCAACTGCGCAAAATCAGCGATGACCGCTATCTCTCGACCTTGGCGTTGCGGGTGTTCCGCGCCGGGCTCAAGCACAGCCTGGTGGACGCCAAGTGGCCGGCCTTCGAAGAGGTGTTCTTCAAGTTCGACCCGGAGAAAGTCGTGCTGATGAGCGCCGAGCACCTGGAGCGGCTGATGCAGGATGCCAGGATCATCCGCCATCTGGGCAAGCTCAAGAGCGTGCCTCGCAACGCGCAGTTGATACTGGACGTGGCCCATGAAAAGGGCAGCTTCGGTGCGTTGATCGCCGACTGGCCGGTGACCGACATTGTCGGCCTGTGGACCTACCTGAAAAAGCACGGCCATCAACTGGGCGGCCTGTCGGCACCGCGCTTCTTGCGGATGATGGGCAAAGACACCTTTGTGCCCAGTTACGACGTCGTGGCGGCACTCAACGCCCAGGACATCATCGACAAGGTCCCCAGCAGCCTGCGGGACCTGGCAACGGTGCAGAATGCCTTCAACCAGTGGCATGAAGAGAGTGGCGGTCGACCGATGTCGCAGATTTCGATGATGCTGGCTTACACCGTGAATCATTGAGACCGGGTTGCCACTATCGCGAGCAAGCTCGCGATAGTGGCCTATCAGGCGACGCAGGGTTCGCCTTCTCCCGCCAACCGCCGGTTCAACTGAAACCGCCAGCGCACGTACAGCAACGCCGAGCAGAACACCGCAACGCTTGCTGCCATTTCCAGCAAGCCGAACACATGCCGGTTCGGATCGTAGGCGGCCAGCGCTCCCTTGATGAAGTAGAGATTGACCACGAAGCACATCCAGGAATGCCCGCGTGGGCTACCGCTGAGCATGCCCGGCGCGAGGATGAGCAGGGGCACCAACTCGATCAGCAGGATGACCCACGGGCGCGCGCCGTGCAGGTCGGCGACCAGCAGGTAATACGCGCTGAGCAACCCCACCAAACCGAAAAAGCACAGCAGGCTCAGCACACGGGCGATGCGTACGCGCGGTTCCAGCCATTGGATGGGGGGCAGGATTTTCGGCTTCTTAGCCACGGCCGTTCTCCAGCAGCAGGGCGGTTTTCGCCAGGCGCAGGCCCAACGCTCGGCACAGCTCGACTTCATGCATGTTCAAGCCGCTTTTACCGTCGGCGCCAGCGTGATGGCTCGGGCCGTAGGGCGTACCGCCACCCTGGGTGTCGATCAGGGCCGATTCGCTGTAGGGCAGGCCGGTGATCAGCATGCCGTGATGCAGCAGTGGCAGCATCATCGACAACAGCGTGGTTTCCTGGCCGCCATGCAGGCTCGCGGTAGAGGTGAACACGCCGGCCGGCTTGCCCACGAGGGCGCCGGTCAGCCACAGGTTGCTGGTGCCGTCGAGAAAGTACTTGAGCGGCGCGGCCATGTTGCCGAACCGGGTCGGGCTGCCCAGGGCCAGGCCGGCGCAGTTCTTCAGGTCATCGAGCGTGGCGTAGAGTGGGCCCTGCTCAGGAATATCCGGCGACACCGCTTCGCATTCCGTGGAAATCGCCGGCACCGTGCGCAACCTGGCTTCCAGCCCGGCTTGCTCGACGCCACGGGCAATCTGCCTGGCCATTTCGTTGGTGGAGCCGCTGCGGCTGTAATACAACACCAGGATGTACGGCGTGGTCACGGCAGGATCTCCAGGATCTTTTCCGGTGGACGGCCGATCACGGCTTTGTCACCGGCTTCGAGGATTGGCCGTTCCATGAGCTTCGGGTGGGCAGCGATGGCATCAATCAGGTCGTCCTGGCTCAGGCTCTGGTCAGCCAGGTTCAAGGTTTTGTATTCGTCCTCGCCGGTGCGCAGCAATTGCCGCGCACTGATGCCGAGCTTGCCCAACAAGCGCTTCAGCTGCGCGGCATCGAGCGGGGTTTCCAGATAACGGACCACGGTGGGCGCCAGGCCACGGGCCTCCAGCAGTTCCAGCGCACCGCGGGATTTCGAGCAGCGCGGGTTGTGATAAAGCGTCAGGTCGGTCATGAGCAGGTCGCATCTTGCGTAAGGTGGCGGCTATTCTACTGTGCACCGCGGCGCCTAGCACCTGATGGGCACCCAGCGTTCATATTTCAGACAAGGAACGACACATGACAAGGCGATTGGCGGCGGCACTGACATTCATCGGCATTTTGTTGCTCGCCGGCTGCGGAAACGACTACGGGGTTGATCAGAACGGCCAGCCGATTGCTTCGCAACGGTTGGACAAGCAATGGGTGGTCCTCAATTACTGGGCCGAATGGTGCGCACCCTGCCGCACTGAGATTCCGGAATTCAATGCGCTGGCTGAACAGCTCAAGGGGCGCAACGTGGGCGTGTTCGGCGTCAATTTCGACCAGGTGCAGGGCGAAGAACTCAAGAGCGCCAGCGACAAGATGGGGATTCGCTTCAGCGTCCTGGCCCAGGACCCGGCCGAATTCTTCGATATTCCTCGCAGCGAAGGATTGCCGGTGACGTACATCATCGACCAGCAGGGCAAGGTGCGCGAGCAACTGCTGGGCGAGCAGACGGCGGCGGCGGTGATGGCGAAGCTCGAGGCGTTGCAGGCGCTGAAATAGTGGGGCTTTTGTGGCGAGGGAGCGAGCTCCCTCGCCACTGCTTGGTCAGGCCTGGCCTCAACCTTCTTCCAGCCACCACCGCAGCGGCTTGCCCTGGGCCGGCCAGAACCGCATCTGCTCGATGGGGGAGACGTCCCAGCGTTCGACCTTCTCCAGCGCCCGCAAGAAACGCGTCTCCTGTTCCATGACCGCCGGGGAACAGAGTTTGCGGGTACTGCCGATCTTGCCGAAACTCAGCCGGTCGCCCTTCAAGGTGTAAGGCGCGAACCAGTGGTTGCAGCCGGCATTGCCATAGGCTCGGCCATCATCGCCGAGGGTGATGGTCAGGTGGCTGTAGTCCATCAATGGCCGCTCGCCGATCCATTCAAGGATGTAGCTGCGGTTTTGTTGCAGCTGCACCGGCTCGCTGGCGCAACCCATCAGGCCGGCGCCGATCAGCGCCGCCAGGACCAGGCCTTTCATCAAGCGGCTTCCTGGCATTGAGGGCACAGATGCTTCTCGCCAGCCGTTTTCCAGCCCAGCTCGGCGATGCGCGCGTTGGCGGCCGGTTTCTGGGCCTTGGTGCCGAGCTTGGCATCGACGGCGAATTCGAAGCTCAATTGCTTGGCGCAGCGGTCGCAATCGACCTGCCAGGTGTGGATCGCCAGTTCGCCGAACACCGGGCCGGTGGTCATGGCGGTCCACTGGCCCATCGGCTTGAGCAAATGGCGGACGGTGTCCACGGTCAGGCGCATGGACAGGTCCTTGCTGCCCTTGAGGGTCACGAGCAATACGTCGTTGGCCTGGATCGAACCGCCATTGCCGGTGACCTGGTAACGGCCCGGCGCCAGTGCGCGGACCTCGGTCAAGGTGTGCTGTGGGTTCATCAGGGTGTAGCGGAAATCGTGTTCGGCCATGGGTCCTCCAAATAGGCGCGACATGCTAGCACGGGGCATGGCTTGGGCATGGACTCGATGAAAGATTGGCCGACGAAACTGCATCCGCTATGGGAGGTTTGACTCAGCTATCCACCAGGTTTTGCGGCGCGCCGGCCGCCCAGGCCGCAATGTTGTCCAGGGTGGTGGTGGCAATCGCCGCCAATGCTTCGCGAGTCAGGAACGCCTGGTGCGCGGTGACCACAACGTTGGGGAAGGTCAGCAGCCGCGCCAGTACGTCATCCTGCAAAGGCAGGTTGGAGCGGTCCTCGAAGAACAGCTGGGCCTCTTCTTCATAGACATCGAGCCCCAGATACCCCAGCTGACCGCTCTTCAGCGCCTCGATCAAGGCCGGTGTTTCCACCAGGCCGCCACGGCCGGTGTTGATCAACATCGCGCCGCGCTGCATGGTTTCCAGGGAACGGGCATTGATCAGGTGTCGGCTCTGTTCGTTGAGCGGGCAGTGCAGGCTGACGATTTGCGCGTGTGCCAGCAAATCTTCCAAGGACACGTAGCGAGCGCCCAGGGCTTCGACCCGGGGATTGGGGAACGGATCGTACGCCAGCAACTGGCAGCCGAAACCGGCCATGATCCGGGCGAAGGTTGCGCCGATCTGGCCCGTGCCGATCACCCCGACGGTCTTGCCCACCAGGTCGAAACCGGTCAACCCGTTGAGGCTGAAGTTGCCATCCCGGGTGCGGTTGCAGGCGCGATGCAGGCATCGGTTGAGGGCCATGATCAGCGCCACGGCGTGTTCGGCCACGGCATGGGGCGAATAGGCCGGTACCCGGACAATGCTCAATCCGAGGCGTTTGGCGGCGGGCAGGTCCACATGGTTGTAGCCGGCCGAACGCAAGGCGATCAGTCGCGTGCCGCCCTCGGCAAGCCGTTCCAGCACCGGGGCGCTCAGGTCGTCGTTGATGAAGGCGCAGACCACTTCGTGTCGTTCGGCCAGGGCCACGGTGTCCAGGTTCAGGCGGGCGGGTTGAAACTGCAGCGCCAGGCCTGCGGGTAAAGGCGCGTTGCTGAAACTGTCGCGGTCATAGCTCTGGCTGCTGAAAAGAATGGCACGCATGACGGCCTCCTGGCGTTGGGATGGAACCAGCCTAGCAGCCCTTGCGCCGCTAACCATTGCCCTGGGTCAGGCGCTGACGCGTGCCTCTTCGGCCAAGCGATCAATGGCGCGCTCCAGATCTTCTAGGGCCTCTGCCGCTTTGGGGTCCTGTTGCTTGAGCAAGGTTTCGCTGCGCTGGCAGGCGGCGCGCAATTGCGGTACGCCGCAATAACGCGTGGCACCATGCAGGCGATGGACCCGCTCAATCAGTGCATGGTGATCATTGGCTTCGCTGGCCTGGCGAATCGCTTCGCGGTCGGCTTCCAGGGAGGCCAGCAGCATCGCCAGCATGTCCGCGGCCAGGTCGGCCTTGCCGGCGGCCAGGCGCAGGCCTTCTTCGTGATCGAGCACCAGCAGTTCACCGCTGCCGTGGACGGCCAGCCCGCGGTCCGACACTTGGTTGCGCAACGCCAGGCCGGTCCATTTGAGCACGACCTGGGCCAACTGCCGCTCGCTGATGGGTTTGGTCAGGTAGTCATCCATGCCGCTTTGCAGCAAGGCACGTTTCTCGTTGGCCATGGCGTGGGCGGTGAGGGCGACAATCGGCAGCGGCGTGCAGTGCCGCTCGCTTTCCCACTGGCGAATTGCCTCGGTGGTCTGGCGGCCGTCCATGCCAGGCATCTGCACGTCCATCAAGACCAAGTCGAAGGTTTCCTTTTGCACGGCCTTGACCGCGGCATAGCCGCTTTCCACCGCGAGCACCCGCGCGCCCATGTCCTCGAGCAGGGTCTGCACCAGCAACAGGTTGGCCGGGTTGTCGTCCACGCACAGTACTTTCGGGGCGCGGCTGGGCACCGGTTCGCTGGGTTCGTTGCGCGGTGGACGCGGGTTGACCAGATCGGACAGCGAGCGCCGCAACTTGCGTGTGCAGGCCGGCTTGGCCTGCAACTGGCTGTGGGGGTTGGGAACGGAGAGGTGATACAGCGTCTGCTCGGTGGTCGGGCAGAGCACGAGGACCTTGCAGCCCAGGTGTTCGAGATCCCAGATGTGCTGGTTGAGACGCTCCGGTGGCACCTCATTGCTGGTAATGCCCAGCACCGCCAGATCGATGGCCTGGTCGGTCTGGTGAGCAACCGTGACCCCGTTGGTCAGGTTTTCCAGTGTGTTGAACGGCGTGACTTGCAACCCACAATCTTCCAACTGGTGCTGCAAGGCCTGGCGGGCCAATTCGTGATTTTCCAGGACGGCCACGCGTCGGCCCAGCAGTGGCGGCCCCGGCAGGTCCTCGGCATCATCGCGGGTCTTGGGCAGGCGCAGGCTGATCCAGAACTCGGAACCTTCGCCCGGGGTGCTGTCCACGCCGATCTCGCCGCCCATTTGTTCCACCAGCCGCTTGGAAATCACCAAGCCCAGGCCAGTGCCGCCGGGTTGCCGGGACAAGGAGTTGTCGGCCTGGCTGAACGCCTGGAAAAGCGCCCGTACGTCTTGGGCAGAGAGGCCAATGCCGGTGTCCTGGATGCTGATGCGCAATTGCACGCTGTCTTCGTGTTCTTCCTCGAGCATGGCGCGAGCGACGATGGTGCCTTCACGAGTGAACTTGATCGCGTTGCTCACCAGGTTGGTGAGGATCTGCTTGAGGCGCAGCGGATCGCCTACCAGCGACAACGGCGTGTCGCGGTAGACCAGGCTCACCAGTTCCAACTGCTTGGCGTGGGCGGCGGGGGCGAGGATGGTCAAGGTGTCTTGCAACAGGTCCCGCAAGTTGAACGGGATGTTGTCGAGCACCAGCTTGCCAGCCTCGATCTTCGAGAAATCGAGGATCTCATTGATGATCCCGAGCAGGCTGTCGGCGGATTTTTCGATGGTGCCCAGGTAATCGAGCTGGCGCGGAGTCAGTTCGCTTTTCTGCAATAGATGGGTGAAACCGAGGATACCGTTGAGCGGTGTGCGGATCTCATGGCTCATGTTCGCCAGGAACTCGGATTTGATCCGGCTGGCTTCCAGGGCCTCCTTGCGGGCCAGGTCCAGCTCGATGTTCTGGATCTCGATGGTTTCCAGGTTCTGGCGCACATCCTCGGTGGCCTGGTCGATGCTGTGCTGCAATTCTTCCTGGGCATTCTGCAAGGTGCCGGCCATGCGATTGATGCCCGACGCCAATTCGTCCAGCTCCTGGCTGCCCAGCGGCGGCAAGCGGGTTTCCAAGTGGCCGTCCTTGAGCTGCGCCACGGCTTGCTTGATCTGGCTCAGCGGGCGGTTGATCGTGCGGCCCATGCGCAGGGCCAGCAGCGCGGTCAGGCACAGGCCGGCGCCGATCAACAGCAGGCTGGCAAACAGGCTGCGATAACCACGCAGCAACATGCCGCTGTGGGACAACTCCAGCTCTACCCAGCCGAGCAGGCGGTCGGCTTCTTCGGGAATCAGTTCGCCGGCCAGGTTGCGGTGCTTGCCGAACACCGGCAGCAAGTAGCGGGTGGCATCGTTGCCGGTGCGTTGCAGCAGTTGGGTACTGTTGCCCTCCGGTGCCCGGTTGAGCATGGTCGGGCCGGCATGGGCCAGTGGCGCGCGGTCGGGGGCCAGGAAGGTCACGGCGCGCACATCCGTTTGCTCGAGGGATTGGGTGGCGACTCGCTCCAGCAGTTCAATGTCCTGGCGGCTCAGCGCAGGTGCGACCAGCGGTGCCAGCTGCTCGGCGATCATCTCGCCCCGTTGCAGTAACTGGGCGTGCAGGTCCGATTGCTGCATCCAGGTGAAATAGCCGCCCAGGACCAGCGCCATCAGGCTGGTCGGCAACAGGGTCAGCAACAGCACACGGCCTTTGATTCCCAGTTTCTTGAGCACACTTGTCTCCTGCATCCAGCGGTCTGATTGAACTGTGCGCGCATCCGGCACGCATTATCTGCGCAGTGTAGCGATTCGCGGGCGAGCCTTCTCCGTAAAATTCGTGTCCCCGTGCATACGAAACACGGTTTTCGCCTCTGCGCCGGACGTTGTCGTTGTGGCGAGGCGAGCAGGCTCCTTCGCCACGGGGTGGGATCCGATTGCCAATCGCTTATTCCCAGAAGCCATAACCCCCTTACTTTGCGTGATATGGCCTCGCCGGGTTTGCCGGTATGATAGGCGCCCCCGCAGCCCGGATTGCGAATACGCCATGACTTTGCAGTACCCCACCATCGCCGATTGCGTCGGCAATACTCCGCTGGTTCGCCTGCAGCGCCTGCCCGGTGCGACCAGCAATACGCTGTTGCTCAAGCTCGAAGGGAATAACCCGGCGGGTTCGGTCAAGGACCGCCCGGCGCTGTCGATGATCACTCGTGGTGAGTTGCGCGGGCAGATCCAGCCCGGCGATACGCTGATCGAGGCGACGTCCGGCAACACCGGCATCGCCCTGGCGATGGCGGCGGCTATCAAGGGTTACAAGATGATCCTGATCATGCCCGACAACTCCAGCGCCGAGCGCAAGGCCGCGATGACGGCCTACGGCGCCGAGTTGATCCTGGTGACCCAGGAGGAGGGCATGGAAGGCGCCCGGGACCTGGCCGA
This sequence comes from Pseudomonas frederiksbergensis, assembly GCF_000802155.2. GTDB lineage: Bacteria > Pseudomonadota > Gammaproteobacteria > Pseudomonadales > Pseudomonadaceae > Aquipseudomonas > Aquipseudomonas frederiksbergensis_A. Next base: position 27,549 of record NZ_JQGJ02000007.1, on the reverse strand, counting down.
GCGCATGCAGGCCGAAGGCCGGGGCAAGGTGCTCGATCAGTTCGCCAACGGTGACAATCCCGAGGCCCACTACACCACCACCGGTCCGGAGATCTGGCGCCAGACCGACGGCACGATTACTCATTTCGTCAGCTCGATGGGCACCACTGGCACCATCATGGGCACGTCGCGCTATTTGAAAGAACAGAACCCGAACGTCCAGATTGTCGGCTTGCAACCGATGGAAGGTTCCGCGATTCCCGGTATTCGCCGCTGGCCCCAGGAATACCTGCCGAAGATCTACCAGGCCGAGCGCGTGGACCGCATCATCGACATGGCCCAAAGCGAAGCCGAGGACGTGACCCGTCGCCTGGCGCGTGAAGAAGGCATCTTCTGCGGCGTGTCCTCGGGCGGTGCCGTGGCGGGAATGCTGCGCTTGTCCAGGGAGGTTGAGAATGCAGTGATCGTCGCGATCATCTGCGACCGTGGCGACCGTTACCTGTCGACCGGCATTTTCGACGCGCCCAACTGATGGCCAAGCAAGATAGAGGCTTGCGCTTCCAGCCCAGCGGCGGAAGCCGGGCCCCGCAAGTGCCCACCGGTAAAAAGCAGCGCCTGACCATTGAACGCCTGGCCAATGACGGCCGCGGCATTGCGTTCGTCGATGGCCGTACCTGGTTCGTCCTCGGCGCCCTGGCGGGTGAGGAGGTCGAGGCGCGGGTGCTCGGTGCCCACGGCAAAGTGGTCGAGGCGCGTACCGAGCGGGTGTTCCTGTCCAGTGAACTGCGCCGCCCAGCGCCGTGTATCCATGCCGGTCGTTGCGGTGGCTGCAGCGTCCAGCATTTGCCCCATGACGAACAACTCGCCCTGAAACAGCGCATGCTCGCCGAGCAACTGTCGCGGGTCGCCGGGGTCGAGCCGGATGAATGGGCCGCACCGTTGAGCGGGCCGGAGTTCGGTTATCGCCGTCGCGCCCGGGTAGCGGTGCGTTGGGACCTGAAGGCGAAAAAACTCGAAGTGGGTTTGCGCGCCGCCGGCAGCCAGGACATCGTTGCCATCGGTGATTGCCCGGTGCTGGTACAGCCCTTGCAGCCGATCATGAGCCGCCTGCCGGAAATGCTGCGACGTTTGAGCAAACCCCAGGCGCTGGGGCATGTGGAATTGTTCGCAGGTTCGTCCCTCGCGGTATTGCTACGCCACATGGCGCCGTTGTCGGAAGCCGACCTGACGATCCTCAAGGACTTCTGCGCGTTCCACGAAGCCCAATTGTGGCTGCATGGCGAAGGTGAGCCGCAACCGGTCGATCCCGGGCAATCCCTGGGATATCGCCTGGAAACCTGGGACCTGGACCTGGCTTACCGGCCAGGGGATTTCATCCAGGTGAACGCCGCCGTCAACGAAGCGATGGTCGCCCAAGCGTTGCAATGGTTGGCGCCGCGCCCCGAGGAACGGGTGCTGGACCTGTTCTGCGGCCTGGGCAATTTTGCCTTGCCGCTGGCCAGGCAGGTGCGCGAAGTGGTGGCGGTGGAGGGCGTGCAGACCATGGTCGAGCGTGCTGCCGCCAACGCCATCAGCAACAATTTGCATAACACTGCTTTTTTTCAGGCCGATTTATCCCAGCCATTGGCGGGTGCCGAATGGATCGGCGAAGGCTTTTCTGCGGTACTCTTGGACCCACCCCGTGACGGTGCTTTCGAGGTGGTGCGCAAGCTGGCATCCCTCGGGGCCAGACGGTTGGTTTATGTATCGTGCAACCCGGCAACTTTGGCGCGGGATACGGTCGAACTGATCAAGCAGGGCTACCGGTTAAAACGTGCCGGGATTCTCGATATGTTTCCTCAAACGGCGCATGTCGAGGCCATGGCGTTATTTGAAGCGAGCCAGGATGGCTTGTCCGACTGACCCGCTCGTGCCACCCGCCACAGCCCTGGGCGGGAACACGGGCAGCGAAGGTCAGCGAAGTTGACGCATTGAATCTGCGTCGTAGGGAAGGTAGGTAAAGATGGTACAGGTGAGAGCACACCAGCCGATCAACACTGACGGCAGTATCAATCTCGAGGCTTGGCTCGATCACGCGGTCAGTATCGACACGGCACTGGATCGCGAGGCCTTGAAGGCCGCCTGCGAGTTCGCTCGCGAGGCGGAGCAGCAACACAATGCGGCGAAGAACCTGTGGTCCGAAGGGACGTCGAGTTTCCAGACGGGCCTCGAGATTGCCGAGATCCTCGCCGACCTCAAGCTGGACCAGGATTCGCTGGTCGCCGCAGTGCTTTATCGCGGTGTCCGCGAAGGGCAGATCCAACTTCCGGTTGTCAGCCAGCGTTTCGGAACCGTGGTCGCCAAGCTGATCGATGGCGTGTTGCGCATGGCGGCGATCAGCGCCAGTCTCAGCCCGCGCCAGTCCATGGTACTGGGCACCCAGGGCCAGGTGGAAAACCTGCGCAAGATGCTGGTGGCGATGGTCGACGACGTGCGCGTCGCGCTGATCAAGCTGGCCGAGCGCACCTGCGCCATCCGTGCCGTGAAGTCCGCCGATGACGAAAAGCGCAATCGCGTTGCCCGGGAAGTCTTCGACATCTACGCGCCCTTGGCCCACCGTCTTGGCATCGGTCACATCAAGTGGGAGCTGGAGGACTTGTCCTTCCGCTATCTGGAACCCGACCAATACAAGCAGATCGCCAAGCTGCTGCACGAGCGGCGCCTGGATCGCGAGCGCTTCATCACCGATGTGATGACCCAGCTGCGCGAAGAGTTGCAGGCCACCGGCGTCGAAGCCGACATCAGTGGCCGGGCCAAGCACATCTACTCGATCTGGCGCAAAATGCAGCGCAAGGGCCTGGAATTCAGCCAGATCTACGACGTTCGCGCCGTTCGCGTGCTGGTCCCTGAAATGCGCGACTGCTACACCGCGCTGGGGATCGTCCATACCTTGTGGCGGCATATTCCGAAGGAGTTCGACGACTACATCGCCAACCCGAAGGAAAACGGCTACCGCTCGCTGCACACTGCGGTGATCGGTCCGGAGGGCAAGGTATTGGAAGTGCAGATCCGCACCCATGCCATGCACGAGGAAGCCGAGCTGGGCGTTTGCGCCCACTGGAAATACAAGGGCACCGACGTCAAGTCCGGGTCCAATCACTACGAAGAGAAAATCTCCTGGCTGCGCCAAGTGCTGGAATGGCACGAGGAACTCGGCGACATTGGCGGCCTGGCCGAACAGTTGCGCGTCGACATCGAGCCGGACCGGGTCTATATCTTCACCCCGGACGGCCACGCCATCGACCTGCCGAAAGGCGCGACGCCGCTGGATTTCGCCTACCGCGTCCACACCGAGATCGGCCACAACTGCCGTGGTGCCAAGATCAACGGGCGGATCGTGCCGCTCAACTACAGCCTGCAGACCGGTGAGCAGGTCGAGATCATCACCAGCAAGCACGGTACGCCAAGCCGCGACTGGCTGAACCCGAACCTGGGCTACATCACCACCTCGCGGGCACGGGCGAAAATCGTCCATTGGTTCAAACTGCAGGCCCGTGACCAGAACGTCGCGGCCGGTAAGACCTTGCTCGAACGCGAGCTGAGTCGCCTGGGCCTGCCGCAGGTGGACTTCGACAAGCTGGCCGAAAAAGCCAACATGAAGACCGCCGAGGACATGTTCGCCGCCCTCGGTGCCGGCGACCTGCGCCTGGCGCAACTGGTCAACCTCGCCCAACAATTGGTGGAGCCGGAGCGCGGCAACGAGCAACTGGAGCTGATTCCACGCAAGGCCACCGGCTACAAGCCAGGCAAGCGCGGCGACATCCAGATCCAGGGCGTGGGCAACCTGATGACCCAGATGGCCGGCTGCTGCCAGCCGCTGCCGGGGGATGCGATCGTCGGCTACATCACCCAGGGTCGCGGCGTGAGCATTCACCGCCAGGACTGTGCCTCGGTGCTGCAATTGGCGGGGCGCGAACCGGAACGGATCATCCAGGTCAGCTGGGGTCCGGTGCCGGTGCTTACCTATCCGGTGGACATTGTCATCCGCGCCTACGACCGTTCCGGCTTGCTGCGTGACGTGTCCCAGGTGTTGCTGAACGAGCGCATCAACGTGCTCGCGGTCAATACCCGTTCGAACAAGGAAGACAACACTGCGCTGATGTCCCTGACCATCGAGATTCCGGGGCTGGATGCGCTGGGGCGGCTGCTGGGGCGGATTTCCCAGTTGCCGAACATCATCGAGACCCGGCGTAACCGGACGCCGGGTTAAGCGCTGGTTGCCTTGGTTTATGTGGGAGCAAGCTCCCACAGTTTTTTTGTGACGGGATCGATTGATGTACAGCCTCGAAGACCTGCTCCACCTGATGAACCGCCTGCGGGACCCGCAGTACGGTTGCCCCTGGGACATCAAGCAAACCTACGCCACCATCGTCCCTCATACCTTGGAAGAAGCCTACGAAGTGGCCGATGCGATCGAGCGCGGCGATTTCGATCACTTGCAAGGTGAGTTGGGCGACTTGCTGTTTCAGGTGGTGTACTACAGCCAGTTGGCCCGGGAAGAGAACCGCTTCGAATTCGCCGGCGTGGTCGACAGCATCACCCGCAAGCTGATCCGTCGCCATCCCCACGTGTTTCCTACTGGTGACCTGTATGCACCCGTGGATATCCCGCGCCTGAGCGAAGAGCAGGTCAAGCAGCGCTGGGAGGAAATCAAGGCAGAAGAACGCGCCGAAAAGGCGTCGGCCCCCGAACAGTTGTCGCTGCTCGATGATGTACCGGGAGCGCTGCCGGCGTTGTCCCGCTCGGCGAAGTTGCAGAAGCGTGCGGGACAGGTGGGTTTCGACTGGCCGGGACCCTTGCCGGTGCTCGACAAAGTCCGCGAGGAACTGGATGAAGTGCTCGAAGCCATGGCTGACAACGATCCGGCAGCCATCAGCGACGAGATCGGCGATCTGCTGTTCAGTGTGGTGAACCTGGCTCGCCACCTCAAGGTCGACCCGGAAACCGCGCTGCGCGATGCCAACGGGAAATTCGAGCGGCGGTTCCGATTTATCGAACAGGCATTGCGCGACACCCGTCGTCCCATGGAAGATTGCACCCTCGAAGAGTTGGACGCCTTGTGGGGCGAAGCCAAACGTCAGGAAAAGAATTTGCCCAGCTGTGGCTGAGGCCGTTGCCTAAGTGAGTAAGCACCATGAGCCTTTCCCTTCGCGACCAGTTGCTTAAAGCAGGGCTGGTCAACCAAAAGCAGGCCAAGCAGGTCGGCAAAGAGAAACAGAAACAGCAGCGCCTGGCCCACAAAGGCCAGATCGAACTGGATGATTCCCAGCAGCGGGCGGCGCAGGAAGCCATGGCCGAAAAGGTCAAGCGCGACCAGGAACTCAACCGCCAGCAGCAGGAGAAGGCCGAGCAGAAGGCCCGTGCTGCACAGATCAAGCAATTGATCGAAGTCTCGCGCCTGCCGAAGCTGACCACTGACGACTACTACAATTTTGTCGACGACAAGAAGGTCAAGCGCATCTGCGTCAATACCCTGATGCGCAACAAGTTGAGCAGTGGTTCCCTGGCGATCGTCCACCATGCTGGCGGTTATGAAGTGATCCCGCGCGAGGCTGCGCTGAAAATTCAGGAGCGCGACCCCAAGCGCATCGTCCAGCTCAACACCCAGACCGAAGAAGTGGATGCCGATGATCCGTACGCGGCTTATCAGATTCCTGATGACTTGATGTGGTAAGCAGGGCGCAGTGTCATTGAGTTGAAACACAGAAACCTATGGGTGCGAGCAAACTCGCTCCCACAGGTGTTTTATGCGGTTCAGGATTGCGCGGTCTCGCGCAAGCGCTGCCTTTCCTCTCGCTCCAGCTCAGCCTTGTAGCTGTGGGCGTCTGTTTCGGAGTGGAACATTCCCACCAGCAAATCCTGTTGATGCACGTCCCAGATCCGGATGCCGGCGGCAATGCCTTCGTGGGACATGTGAGCGTCGTCGCGTTCAGTTACTTTCACAGTCATCTTGCAAGCTCCAATCTCTGTTATCTGCAGCAAGGCGTGTGCAGGACTTTGTTATAGGTTTGGATAGCGTGCTAAGTAAATGCCCCGGTGCGTTAAGAAGTTTTCATGAAAAGTGAAACGATCCGGCAGGCCAAGTAGTGCGCGGCATTCGGTCGCAGGTGGCGTTCATGAAGAAGTTTTCATGTCGTCAAGCGGACGCCAGATCCTGTGGGGGGCCTGAATTCAGGTATAAAAAAGCCCCGCATTCGCGGGGCTTCTTGCTATCGGCGTGGATCAGCTGCCTTTCACGGCCTTGCCGTTGACCGTGCCGTCCTGGAGCATGATGTTGTACTCCTTGCCGTCGGTCTCGACCTGTTGCAGGCGCACCAGCAGGTAATCCCAGTCCTTGGCGAACCAGAGCACGGTGATGCGCTTGCTCTGTGTCGGGTCGCGTACGCGCTCGACCTTGATCGCGTCGATCTGGCCGGCCTTGGTGTCGACTTTCTCCGAGCCCAGGACGCGGAAATCATAGGTATCAATCTCGCCATCATCGACGACCTGATAACTCATGCTTTTCTTGCCGGCCGCCACATCGTGCTGAAGCGCCAGCTGATAGGTGGATTTGTCGACCATGCCCCGGTTCAGCGGAATCTTGACCGCGTCACCGCGATCAGTGCCGGTGACCATCTTGGTGTTCCAGTCGAAATCCAGGTCAGCCTTTTTCGCCTTGCCCAGGCCGCCGCGCTCGAAGTGATAGGACTGCGGCAGGAGGGTGTCCTTGTCAAGGGTCAGGGTGCTTTCTTCGGTCAGGCTGGCGATCATCATCGAAGCCTTGAAGCTCAGCTTCCAGGTGCCGTTGGCTTCCTTGGTCAGGCTGCGCTCGGCGGTGCCGCTCATGGGCAACTGCTTCCAGTCGGCGGTGTAGCTGGCGGAGAACGGTTGAAGGTCTGCGGCCTGTGCCAGTGGCAAGGCAAGCAGAGCGCAAGCGAAGAGCAGGGCGCGACGCATAAAATCTCCTAGTATCGAATCAAATGGCCGCTGGCGGCGAGCAACTGGCCGTCCAGTGAGGCTCCCCGATCATCGAGGGTCAGCCGGCCTTCGGCAAACCAACGCACGGCCATCGGGTAGATCTGGTGCTCGCGGGCATGAACCCTTTGCGCCAGGCTTTGCGGCGTGTCGTGCAACTCTACCGGTATTACTGCCTGTACGACCAGTGGTCCACCATCGAGTTCCTCGGTGACGAAGTGCACCGAGCAGCCATGCTCCGTGTCTCCGGCCTCCAGCGCGCGCTGGTGAGTATGTAACCCTTTGTATTTGGGCAACAGCGAGGGATGGATATTGAACAGGCGTCCCTGGTAGTGACGCACGAAGCCGGGGCTGAGGATGCGCATGAAGCCGGCCAGGACCACCAGTTGCGGATCGAACGCATCGATCTGTTGGACCAGCGCGGCGTCGAAGGCTTCGCGGCCCTCGAACGCCTTGTGATCCAGGACGCGGGTGTCGATACCTGCGTCCTTGGCACGTTGCAGGCCGTAGGCATCGGCGCGGTTGGAAATCACCGCGCGGATACGGACCGGGCTGTCGCCGGTCCGTGTGCTGTCGATCAGGGCCTGCAGGTTACTGCCGGTGCCGGACAGCAGCACCACGACGTTACAGGTTGCAGGCATCTGCTCGTGCATCAATGTGCCTTAAGATTTTTCAGCTCGACCTGTGCGGCGCCTTCGGCCGCAGTGGCGATCTGGCCGATGACCCAAGGTTGCTCACCGGCTTCACGCAATACGTTCAGGGCAGTCTCGACGTGCTCCTGGGCCACGCAGATGACCATGCCCACGCCGCAGTTCAGCACGCGGTGCATTTCGGTTTCATCGACGTTGCCTTTCTCTTGCAGCCAGTCGAACACGGCCGGGCGGGTCCAGCTCGCCACGTCGACCACCGCCTGGGCGCCTTTTGGCAGTACGCGCGGGATGTTGTCCAGCAAGCCGCCACCGGTGATGTGGGCCATGGCCTTGACGGCGCCGGTGTCCTTGATCAGCTTGAGCAGAGGCTTGACGTAGATACGGGTCGGGGCCATCAACAGGTCGGCCAGCGGCTTGCCGTCGAGCTGGGTGTTCTCGATGTCGGCGCCCGAGACTTCGATGATCTTGCGGATCAGCGAGTAGCCGTTGGAGTGCGGGCCGGAGGACGGCAGGGCGAGCAGGGCGTCGCCGGCGGCAACTTTCGAGCCGTCGATGATCTCGGCTTTCTCAACGACGCCGACGCAGAAACCGGCCAGGTCGTAGTCTTCGCCTTCGTACATGCCAGGCATTTCAGCGGTTTCGCCGCCCACCAGGGAGCAACCGGACAGTTCACAGCCAGCGCCGATGCCGGTCACCACCTGGGCAGCGGTGTCGACGTTCAGCTTGCCGGTGGCGTAGTAATCGAGGAAGAACAGTGGTTCGGCGCCGCACACCACCAGGTCGTTCACGCACATGGCGACCAGGTCGATGCCGATGCTGTCGTGCTTGTTCAGGTTCAAAGCCAGGCGCAGCTTGGTGCCGACGCCATCGGTGCCCGAGACCAGCACCGGTTGCTTGTAGCCGGCCGGGATCTCGCAGAGGGCGCCGAAACCGCCCAGGCCGCCCATGACTTCCGGGCGCGCAGTGCGCTTGGCGACGCTCTTGATGCGTTCGACCAATGCTTCACCGGCGTCGATGTCCACACCGGCGTCCTTGTAGCTCAGGGAGGGTTGCTTGCTCATGATCCAGGCCTTTAAAGGGGGGAATTCTGGGTAACGACCGATCGCCGGGGCCCTTGAATAACCGTTGTATGAATTATTCCGGATGCCCAGCCAATGCCGGTCTGCGAAGGCGCGCGATTTTATCAGGCTTGAGGGGCAGCGGCCATCCTCGTGCCGACGGGCAGGGACATATCCTTGGAAAAAAACCGATATTTCTTCTGTTGGTACTGCGTGGCGCGTCTGTATAAGGTGTAGCGGTAAGCGACTATGGTTGTGGCAGCGTCGAAACTTGCATCGGGCGGCTGAATGTTTTGCCAGGTGCCGTGTCACAGCCATGCTCAGTCTTCTCCACACGGCCGGTGCCAGCCGTTATGTCCGGGAATTTTCCATGCGTCTGTTCAAACTCTTGTCTGTTGGCTGCCTGTCGCTGATCAGCCTGGCGAGCCATGCCGAAACCCTCAACAACCTTTATCAGGTACGTGAACCGGTCAGCAGCCAGGCGCCGGATGAGCGTAACCAGGCAACGTTGCGAGCGCTGGATACCTTGGTGCTGCGCCTGACCGGCGACGCCAAGGCCGCGCAGAGCCCTGGCCTGGCGGCGATCCGCAAGGACCCGCAACAAATCATTCTTCAATATGGCTACGAGGCCGGTCCGCCGGAAAGCCTGCAGGTGGATTTCGATCCCGCCAGCACCGACCGCGCGTTGCGTTCGGCGGGGTTGTCGCTGTGGGGGGCCAATCGGCCCTCGATCCTGGGGTGGTGGCTGAACGACTCGGCGGAGGGTTCCAGCCTGGTGGGGGATGGCCAGGCCAGTGCCACGCCGCTGCGCCGCGCCGCCCAGCACCGGGGATTGCCGCTGCACCTGCCGCTGGCGGACTTGAGCGAGCAGATTGTCGCCACCGCGCCGAACCTGGAAGGCAATGACCCGGCGCCGTTGCGCGAGGTGTCGGAGCGTTATGGTTCCGACGCGTTGTTGGCGGTCCACGCCAAGGAAGAGGGCGGCCAGTGGCAAGCGACCTGGCGCCTGTGGCTGGGTGACCAGCGCGAGCAGGGCAATGCCCAGGGTGGCGACCCTGCGGCACTGGCCGATGCCGTGATGTTGGCGGTGAGCCAGCGCCTGGCGCCGCGCTTCGTCGCCAAGCCGGGCGTGGCGACCGAACAGTTGCTCGAAGTGCAGGGCATGAATCTGGAACGTTATGCGGCGCTGGGGCGCCTGCTTGAACCGTTTGGAGGGCAGTTGCAACGGGTCGAAGGCGACGTGATCGTCTACAAGGTCAATGGCAGCGCGGAACAGTTGAAGGCGCAATTGGCCTTGACCAAGCTGCAGGAAATGCCCGTCGGTGAAGTTGTCGTGCCGCCACCTGTGGCCCAGCCAGCAGCCGATGGGGCAATTTCGCCGCAACCGACGCCCGCGCCAGCGCCGAACCTGCGGTTTCGCTGGTAGGATTTCTTCCTTTATAGAGTCAGGAGTGGTTCATGGGCGATACGCGGCGTTGGTTCTGGTTGGGTGGGGTCGCCCTGCTGGTTGCGTTTATCTATTTGCTGCACCCGATCCTCACGCCATTCCTGGTTGCGCTGCTGTTGGCCTATCTGTTCGATCCGGTGGTGGATCGCCTGGAAAAGCTCGGCTTGTCCAGGACGTGGGGCGTGGTGGCGGTGTTCGCGCTGTTTACCTTGATCGTCAGCGCCCTGTTGCTGGTACTGATCCCCATGCTCGCCAAGCAACTGCTGCGCCTGTATGAGCTGGCGCCGCAGATGCTCGATTGGCTGCAACACAGCGCGGTGCCGTGGGTGCAATCGAAACTGGGGTTGGCGGACGGCTTCTGGAAGTTCGACAAGGTCAAGGCGGCCATCAGCGAGCACATGGGCCAGACCACCGACATCGTCGGGGTGGTGCTGACCCAGGCCACGGCGTCGAGCCTGGCGTTGATCGGCTGGCTGGCAAACCTGGTACTGATTCCCGTGGTGGCCTTCTATCTGCTGCGGGACTGGGACCTGATGATGGCCAAGATCCGCAGCCTGCTGCCGCGTCACCGCGAAGAACGCATCATGACGCTGACCGGTGAATGCCATGAAGTGCTGGGGGCGTTCGTGCGCGGGCAATTGCTGGTCATGGTCGCGCTGGGCTTTATTTATGCGGCGGGGCTGATGTTGGTGGGGCTGGAGCTGGGGCTGTTGATCGGCCTGATCGCCGGCCTGGCGGCCATCGTCCCGTACATGGGGTTTGTGATTGGCATTGGCGCGGCATTGATCGCCGGGTTGTTCCAGTTCGGCGGCGATCTCTACCCGATGATTGGCATCGTGGCAGTATTCATGGTCGGGCAGGCCCTGGAGGGCATGGTGCTGACGCCGCTGCTGGTGGGCGACCGCATTGGCCTTCATCCGGTGGCGGTGATCTTTGCGATCCTGGCGGGCGGAGAGTTGTTCGGCTTCACCGGGGTACTGCTGGCGTTGCCGGTTGCGGCAGTCATCATGGTGCTGGTGCGCCATATGCACGATTTGTACAAGGATTCGGACATCTACAGCGGCATTGAAGACCCCGACCTGTAGTGTGCAGGGCGCACGGGGTGTCAGGGAAACTGGCGCTCCGCGCCCTTGCCGCTGCAAACCTTTGATTTTGCTCGTGGTCCGGCGCATTGTGCGGTCCGCGTCACGGGTATAAACTTTGCGAACTTTACACAGAGGCCACTAATGGTTCCTTTGGAACCGTTCAGTCAGCATGAAACCGATTCAGCTGCCCCTTGGTGTGCGTCTGCGTGATGACGCCACCTTTATCAACTACTACCCAGGCGCCAATGCCGCTGCACTCGGCTATGTCGAGCGGCTTTGCGAAGCCGACGCCGGCTGGACCGAAAGCCTGATCTATCTGTGGGGCAAGGACGGAGTAGGGCGTACGCATCTTCTGCAGGCCGCGTGCCTGCGGTTCGAACAACTGGGCGAACCTGCGGTGTACCTGCCGCTGGCGGAACTGCTGGATCGCGGCGTAGAAATCCTCGACAACCTTGAGCAGTACGAACTGGTCTGCCTGGACGACCTCCAGGCCGTGGCCGGCAAGGCTGACTGGGAAGAGGCGCTGTTTCATCTATTCAATCGGTTGCGCGACAGCGGCCGACGCTTGCTGATCGCCGCGTCGACCTCGCCACGGGAGTTGCCGGTGAAACTGGCGGACTTGAAATCCCGCCTGACCCTGGCGCTGATTTTCCAGATGCGCCCGCTTTCCGATGAAGACAAACTGCGCGCGCTGCAACTGCGCGCTTCCCGGCGTGGCCTGCACCTGACCGACGAGGTCGGGCATTTCATCCTCACCCGAGGCACTCGCAGCATGAGCGCATTGTTCGAGCTGCTCGAACGCCTCGACCAGGCCTCGCTCCAGGCGCAGCGCAAGCTGACTATTCCTTTTTTGAAAGAAACCCTGGGTTGGTAGAACCGTCACCCGTAGTGGCCGATAGCCTGTTCCGGACGCGGCGAAACCTGCGGTCCTGCTGGGTGGCAGGCCACATGACGTTCAAAATGGGCTTAAGCGCTTAGATGTAAACGTAAAACCGAGAAGTCACATTTGCACCGATTGAATTTGCAAATGAGGTTGATAGAAGGCATAGTCTCGCCATCTTTACTACTTCAGCCACGGTCGTGCCCATGCTAAATCGCTTCGCACCCCTCGTGCCTCTCGCACTCGTTACCCTGTTGTTCGGTTGCGCTGCCCACTCCCCGGTGTCCCAGCAAGCACAACAACCACAGGTCAAGAACACTGTAACCGCCCAGTCTTCCTCCGTAGCGTTCCAGGAAGAAGTGGCCTCCGATAAAGAGCTGGCAGACTTTGCCGGCAGCAAGCCTTATCAGCTTCCGGTGCTGGCAGACAGCATCCTGGAACGAGGCATGTCCCTGATCGGCACTCGTTATCGTTTTGGCGGTACCTCTGAAGCCGGCTTCGATTGCAGCGGGTTCATCGGCTACCTGTTTCGCGAAGAGGCGGGTATGAACCTGCCACGTTCCACTCGCGAAATGATCAACGTGAAGGCTCCGCTGGTCGCTCGCAACCAGCTAGAACCCGGTGACCTGCTGTTCTTCAGCACCAATGGTCGTCGCGGTCGCGTCAGCCACGCCGGTATCTACCTGGGCGACAACCAGTTCATCCATTCCAGCAGCCGCCGCAGCGGTGGCGTGCGGATCGACAGCCTCGGCGACAGCTACTGGAGCAAGACCTTCATCGAAGCCAAGCGCGCCCTCGCCATGGCTCCAACCGTGGTCACGGCTCGCAAGTAAGCACACAACTTGTAAGGCAAACTTAAAGTCTTACTTGAAGTTTGCCCCATAGCCGCTAGAATCCTTGATCATTGATTGATGGCAATCCGCCTGCGTACTGCGCGGGCGGATTTGTTTTCATCTCCACGGCAGAAAAGCCGCATCCAGATCAGGATTGTTCTGCATATGTCGACGTCGGCCCGCCTCGCTCTGATTGTTCTTGCCGCGCTGCTCAGCGCCTGTGCCAGTCGCACTCCACCGCCCGCGCCAGTGCGCGCTCCGGTGGTATTCGCACCCTCCCAGACTTTTTCCCCCGCTGCTGAAGACGTGCTTTTCCGCGCGCTGGGCCTGGTGGGGACGCCCTATCGTTGGGGCGGCAATACGCCGGATTCAGGCTTCGATTGCAGTGGCTTGATCGGTTATGTGTACCGTGACGCCGCCGGGATCTCCTTGCCGCGTTCCACTCGCGAGATGATCAGCATGCGCGCGCCGCAGGTCGGCAAAGACGCATTGCAGACGGGCGACCTGGTGTTCTTCGCCACCAACGGCGGTTCCCAGGTCAGCCATGCCGGGATTTACGTGGGCGAGGGACGTTTCGTCCATGCGCCTGCCACGGGCGGGACGGTCAAGCTCGACAGCTTATCCAAGGCCTATTGGCAGAAAGCGTACTTGGGAGCCAAGCGTGTATTGCAGCCGGAGCACCTGGCGCGCAATCCATAGGTTTGCTGATGGTCATTTGGCTGACACCCGCCAGATCTTGTTTCCCACGTCATCGGCCACCAGCAACCCACCCTGTTTATCGATGACCACGCCCACCGGCCGGCCCTGGGCCTTTTCGTCTGCGTTGAGAAAACCCGTCAGCACATCCACAGGCTGCCCCTCCGGCTTGCCCGCCTTGAACGGGACGAAGATCACTTTGTAGCCGCTGTGGGGCTTGCGATTCCAGGAGCCGTGTTGCCCGACGAAGGCGCCCTCCATGAACGGCGCGGGCAACGTGCTGCCTTCGGCGAAAGTCAGTCCCAGGGACGCAGTGTGAGGGCCGACGGCATAGTCGGGCGCGATGGCCTTGGCCACCAGCTCGGGATTCTGTGGCTCGACCCGGACGTCGACGTTCTGCCCGTAATAACTGTAGGGCCAGCCATAAAAGCCGCCGTCCTTCACTGAGGTGATGTAGTCCGGCACCAGGTCGCTGCCAATCTCGTCCCGTTCGTTGACCGCCGTCCACAATGCGCCGCTGCGAGGCTCCCATGCCAAGCCGTTGGGGTTGCGCAGGCCTGAGGCGAAGATGCGGTGACTGCCGGTAGCCCGATCCACCTCCCAGATGGCCGCACGACCTTCTTCCGCTTCCATGCCATTTTCCGCGACGTTGCTGTTCGAGCCGGTGGTGACGTACAGCTTGCTGCCGTCTCGGCTGGCGATCACGTTCTTGGTCCAGTGGTGGTTGAGCGTGCCGCCGGGTAAATCGACGACCTTGGTGGGTTGTGCCTTGATCTGCGTCTCGCCTTCTTTATAAGGGAAACGGATCAACCGGTCCGTGTCGGCCACATACAGGTCAGTGCCCACCAGCGTCATGCCGAACGGTGAATTGAGGTTTTCCAGGAAAATCGTCCGGGTCTCGGCGACGCCGTCGTGATTGGCGTCCCGCAGCAGGGTGATGCGATTTGGGCTGGGGACGCCAGCGCCGGCACGGTCCATGACTTTTTTCATCACCCAGCCACGGATGCCCTGGGTATCGTCGGGCTTGGGCGGGGCGTTGGTCTCGGCCACCAGCACATCGCCGTTGGGGAGCACGTAGAGCCAGCGTGGATGATCCAGGCCTTCGGCAAAGGCCATCACCTGCAGGCCTGGCGCCGGCGTTGGCTTGGCGCCATCCGGCCAGCCGACGGCTTCGGCGATATTCACCGTAGGCATCAGGGTCTTGTTCGGCTCGGGCAGTTTCGGTGACGGGCCGATGCCGTCGGAAACCTGCAAGGTCGACGACTCGCCGCAAGCGACAAGCCCTGTGGCAAGGGCGGCGATCAACAGGTGATTTGGCTTGAGCATGCGGGCTTCCCTATGAGTGCATGTGGTTACTCATAGAGAAGCGTAGACGTGGGATGGTTCAATAGCGGGGCTGCCAGCCAATCAAGCGATCCTTGTAGGCAGAATCAGCCATGAGCCTGCTTGAACAGCACGGCGATCCCCGGGTGATAGTGGCCGGCCTCGTTGCGCAACTTGCGGTAGGCATATGGGAAATACCAGGCCACGGCGCAGGTGTTTTCCTTCTGCAGGTCGTCGATCATGTCCTGCAACTCTTCTGGCGTGGCGCTTTGCTGGGCTTTTTGCGGGGCGACGAACAGGCAGCCCAATTTCAGGTCGCTGGCGTAGCTGATGCGCTTGGCGTCGCTGGTGGCTTCCAGCAAAGGTTGGGTCAGGTTCAGGTTGTTGACCTTCGGCCAGCGTTGCGTGGCCTGGATGAAGGCGCGCTCATCGCTGCTGGCGATCAACAGGTCGGCGCTGACGTTGCGTTCGCCTTCTTCATTCTGTTTGCGGGTCGCTGCGCCCTGGAGCGTGACCATCTCCGCCATCCAGGCGGCGGCCGCCAGCAATCCGAGATTGGCTTTTTCATTGTGCCAATAGGGCGTGTCGTTATCGCCGCGCACGGCGTTGTATCGGTCGATACAATCAAACCAGCGTTCCAGCACTGGGCGCAGGAATTCCAGCTTCGGATTGCTGATGATCATGCCTTGCATGTGAATTGCCCTCTTGTTCTTGTGATATCGGGTCGTAATGTCTATTTGATATCACTTGCGCCAGCTTCACACAAGATTGACGTCAGTTTATTGATCCCGGCCAATATCCGTCGTGGTGCCCATCGCGGCTTTAATTGACGCTCCACCCCCAACCCTCTAACCTTCGCGGCTTGTTTCAGGTGCTCTATGGCAACGGCCGATAGGGTGAAACAGGGAAGCCGGTGCGTACATGCAAACCCGGCGCTGCCCCCGCAACGGTAAATGAGTCAACGCTGCGCTTGTGGCCACACAGGCCCCCGCCACTGTGTCGAATGACATGGGAAGGCGCGCAGCCAGGCATTACGCCGCTCATGAGCCCGGAGACCGGCCTGATTCATCCAACGGCATCACGGTGGGCGATGCCAGGCACCTTGCCGTCTTTTTTCTGCCCGCCCGCCGTTATCCAGTCCCAACGGAGAGCTCCCCCATGACCGACACGCCCGATCGCGACGAACGCCACCTGGCGCGCATGCTGCGCAAGAAAGCCGTGATTGACGAGCGTATCGCCAATTCACCGAACGAGTGTGGCCTGCTGCTGGTGCTGACCGGCAATGGCAAGGGCAAAAGCAGTTCGGCATTCGGCATGTTGGCCCGGGCGATGGGGCATGGCATGCAATGCGGCGTGGTGCAATTCATCAAGGGTCGCAACAGCACCGGTGAAGAGCTGTTTTTCCGCCGCTTCCCGGAACAGGTGCGCTTTCACGTCATGGGGGAAGGCTTTACCTGGGAAACCCAGGACCGCCAGCGCGACATCGCCGCCGCCGAAGCCGCGTGGGCCGTGTCGCGTGAATTGCTCAGCGATCCGTCGATCGGCCTGGTGGTGCTCGACGAACTGAACATTGCCCTCAAGCACGGCTATCTCGACCTCGATCAAGTCTTGAGCGATCTGCAAGCCCGTCCGCCCATGCAACATGTGGTCGTGACCGGGCGCGGCGCCAAGCCCGAGATGATCGAGCTGGCCGATACCGTGACCGAAATGGGCATGATCAAGCACGCGTTCCAGGCCGGTATCAAGGCGCAGAAAGGCGTCGAACTGTGAGCCATGCGTCGACTGCCAGCCGCCACTGTCCGGCGGTATTGATTGCCGCCCCGGCCTCGGGCCAGGGCAAGACCACCGTCACCGCGGCCCTCGCACGGTTGCACCGCAACCAGGGGCGCAAGGTGCGCGTGTTCAAGTGTGGTCCCGACTTTCTCGACCCGATGATCCTTGAGCGAGCCAGCGGCGCGCCGGTCTATCAGCTGGACATGTGGATGGTTGGCGAACAGGAAAGTCGCCGGCTGTTGTGGGAAGCCGCTGCAGAAGCAGACCTGATTTTGATTGAAGGCGTAATGGGCCTGTTCGACGGCACGCCGTCCAGCGCCGACCTGGCCCGGCATTTCGGCGTGCCGGTGCTGGCGGTCATCGACGGCACGGCCATGGCCCAGACGTTCGGCGCCTTGGCCCTGGGCTTGGCGCGGTATCAACCCGACTTGCCCTTCGCCGGGGTCTTGGCCAACCGGGTCGGCACCTTGCGCCATGCGCAGTTGCTCGAAGGCAGCCTGACCGAGGGCTTGCGCTGGTACGGCGCGCTCTCGCGGGAAACCGGCATCGAACTGCCGAGCCGCCATCTGGGCCTGGTGCAGGCCAGCGAGCTGAATGATCTGGATGTCCGTCTCGATGCCGCCGCCGAGGCGCTGGCGGGCAGTTGTGAAGTGGCCTTGCCGCCTTCGGTGGAATTCGCGGCTCCGCAATTGACTGCTGTTGAACCGTGGCTCGACGGGGTACGCATCGCCGTGGCCCGTGACGAAGCGTTCGCCTTCACCTATGGCGCAAGCCTCGATCTGCTGCGGGCCATGGGCGCGCAGTTGAGTTTCTTTTCGCCGATCCACGACACCCGATTGCCCGACGCGGACAGCCTTTATCTGCCCGGCGGTTACCCCGAACTGCACCACGTCGCACTCGCGCAGAACGCGCCCATGCTTGCAGCAATCCGTGCCCATCATGCAGATGGCAAACCGCTGCTCGCCGAATGCGGCGGCATGCTGTACCTGCTCGATTCACTGACCGACGTCGACGGCACGCGCGCCGAACTGCTCGGTTTGTTGAGCGGTGATGCGCAAATGCAGAAGCGCCTGGCGGCGCTCGCATTGCAATCGGTGGATTTGCCGGAAGGCAACCTGCGCGGGCATACCTATCATCATTCCCTGTCCAGCACCTCCCTTGAGCCGATTGCCCGCGGCCATAGCCCCAATGGTGGGCGAGGGGCGGAGGCGGTTTTCCGACAAGGGCGGATGACGGCCTCCTATGTGCATTTTTATTTCCCGTCCAATCCGAGGGCGATTGCCGCGCTGTTTGCTCCGGCCCCTGTTGCAGTCTTTGCGAGCAAGCCATGACTGACGCCTTCTCTGCGGCCGAACGCGAAGCCGTCTACCGCGCCATCGCCGAGCGCCGCGACATGCGCCATTTCAGTGGCGGCTCCGTCGAGCCGCAACTGCTGGGCCGTTTGCTGGAAGCCGCACACCAGGCTCCCAGCGTCGGGCTGATGCAACCGTGGCGATTCATTCGCATCAGTGATCGCGCCTTGCGCGGCGAAATCCAGCATTTGGTGGAAGAAGAGCGTGTCCGCACTGCCGAAGCGCTGGGCGAGCGCAGCGACGAATTCATGAAGCTCAAGGTCGAAGGCATCCACGACTGCGCCGAGGTGCTGGTGGCCGCGTTGATGGACGATCGCGAGCGGCACATCTTTGGCCGCCGGACCTTACCGGAAATGGACTTGGCCTCGCTGTCCTGCGCCATCCAGAATCTATGGCTGGCGGCCCGCGTCGAAGGGTTGGGGATGGGCTGGGTGTCATTGTTCGAGCCCCAGGCCCTGGCTGATCTGCTGGGCTTGCCCGCCGGGGCAAAGCCGCTGGCAATCTTGTGCCTGGGTCCGGTCGAGGGCTTTTATCCGGCGCCGATGCTCGCCCTGGAAGGCTGGGCGCAACCGCGGCCGCTCAACGAACTGATCTACGAAAATCGCTGGGGCGTGCGCCCATGAGCGTAGCGTTGCTCAGTGCCGCCGCGGTGGCGCTGGATGCGCTGCTGGGTGAGCCCCGGCGCGGGCATCCGTTGGTCGCGTTCGGTCGTTTTGCCAATCGTCTCGAACAACGTTTCAACTCCGGTGGGCGAGGCTGGCGCAGTCACGGTGTCACGGCGTGGATCATCGCCGTGCTGCCCTTGACCTTGCTGGCCACGGCCTTGTCCTGGGCGCCATTGCTGGGCTGGCTGGTGGACATCCTTGCGTTGTACTGCGCCCTCGGCTTGCGCAGCCTCGGCGAGCATGTCGAGCCGGTTGCCCGCGCGCTGCGCAGGGGCGATCTGGACGAGGCACGCCAGCGGGTGAGTTACCTGGTCAGCCGCGAAACCGCTGGGCTGGATGAAAACGCCGTGGCCCGCGCCGCCACCGAGTCGGTGCTGGAAAATGGCAGCGACGCAGTATTCGCCGCCTTGTTCTGGTTCGCGGTGGCAGGCGCGCCTGGGGTGGTGTTGTATCGGTTGAGCAATACCCTCGACGCCATGTGGGGTTATCGCAACGAGCGCTTCGAACGTTTTGGCTGGGCGGCGGCAAAGATCGATGACCTGCTCAACTATATTCCGGCGCGGCTGGTGGCGTTGACCTACGCGCTGCTTGGCAAGACCCGCCTGGGGCTCAAATGCTGGCGCACCCAGGGGGCGACCTGGGACAGCCCCAATGCCGGGCCGGTCATGGCCGCCGGTGCCGGAGCCCTGGGTGTGGAGTTGGGCGGCGCGGCGGTCTATCACGGCGAGCTGCATCAACGTCCGCCCTTGGGCGAAGGCGTTCCGGCCAGCGCCGATTCGATTGATCGCGGCTGGCAATTGGTGCAGCGCGGCGTATGGTTATGGCTGCTGATTCTCTGCCTCGGAGCCGAGTTCTATGCTTGAGCATGGTGGACGACTGCGCAACGCTTCCCGGCAATACGGCATTGCCGAGGCCGACTGGCTCGACCTGTCCAGCGGCCTAGCGCCCTGGCCGTTCGATATTCCGCCGGTTCCACTACGGGCCTGGGCGCGCCTGCCCGAGGCCGATGATGGGTTGGAACAGGCCGCTTGCGATTATTACGAAGCGACGCACGTGTTGCCGGTTGCCGGTTCGCAGATGGCCATCCAGCTCTTGCCGCGCCTGCGCCGGGCCGGCAAGGTCGGTGTCTTGTCTCCTTGTTACGCCGAACACGCCGAAGCCTGGCGGCGCAGCGGTTACATCGTGCGCGAAGTGCTGGAGACGGAAGTGGATTTCTTCCTCGACAGCCTCGATGTGCTGGTGGTGGTCAATCCGAACAACCCCACGGGCCTGAGCCTGAGCCCCGAACGCTTGCTGGACTGGCACGCACGGTTGGCCCAGCGCGGCGGCTGGCTGGTGGTGGACGAAGCGTTCATGGACATCACGCCGCACCTGAGCCTCAGCGCCCACGCCCATCAGGTCGGGCTGATCGTGTTGCGATCGTTTGGCAAGTTCTTTGGCCTGGCCGGGGTTCGCCTGGGGTTTGTCCTGGCCGAGCGACGCCTGCTCAAGCTGCTTGCCGAGCAAGTCGGGCCGTGGGCCGTGAGCGGGCCGACCCGGGTCCTGGGCGAGGCGTGTCTCCTGGATACCGAGGCCCACATTCGCCAACGACAGCGCTGCGAAGCCACCAGCCAACGCCTGACACTGACGCTGGAGCGCTTCGGTTTCAAGCCCCAGGGCGGTTGCGCATTGTTTCAATGGCTGGTGACCGAGCACGCCCAGGCCCTGTACGAATTCATGGCCCATCGCGGCATTCTGCTGCGCTTGTTCACGCACACCAGCAGCCTGCGTTTCGGACTGCCGGCCGATGACGCCGGTTTCCTGCGCCTCGAACAGGCTTTCGAGGCCTACACCAAGGACATTCGATGACGACCCTGATGGTGCAGGGCACCACCTCCGATGCCGGCAAAAGTACCCTGGTTACCGCATTGTGCCGTTGGGTCACGCGCCAGGGTGTGAGCGTGGTGCCGTTCAAGCCGCAAAACATGGCGCTCAACAGCGCGGTAACTGCCGACGGCGGCGAGATCGGCCGGGCCCAGGCGGTCCAGGCCCAGGCCTGCGGCCTCGAACCGCACACCGACATGAACCCGGTCCTGCTCAAGCCCAACAGCGACACGGGCGCGCAAGTCATCATCCATGGTCGTGCCGTCACCACCATGAACGCCGTCGCCTATCACGATTACAAAGCCATTGCGATGCAAGCGGTGCTGGCCTCCCATGCACGGTTGAGCGCGACGTATCCGGTCGTCATGGTCGAGGGCGCGGGGTCGCCGGCAGAGATCAACCTGCGGGCCGGCGACATCGCGAACATGGGTTTCGCCGAGGCGGTGGACTGCCCGGTGCTGCTGATCGCCGACATCAATCGTGGCGGGGTATTCGCCCATCTGGTCGGCACCCTGGAGTTGCTTTCGTCCAGTGAACAGGCGCGGGTCAAGGGGTTCATCATCAACCGTTTTCGCGGCGATATCGCCTTGCTGCAGCCGGGGCTGGATTGGTTGGAAGCGCGCACCGGCAAGCCGGTAATTGGCGTGTTGCCCTACGTGATGGACCTGCACCTGGAGGCCGAGGATGGCCTCGACCGGCGCCAGGCCGACAAGGCCGAACAGGTGCTCAAGGTGGTGGTGCCAGTATTGCCACGCATCAGCAACCACACCGATTTCGACCCGCTGCGCCTGCATCCGCAAGTCGATCTGCAATTCATCGGCCCCGGCCAGGCCATCCCGCCAGCCGACCTGATCATCTTGCCCGGTTCGAAAAGTGTGCGTAGCGACTTGGCCTTTCTACGCGCCAATGGTTGGGAAACGGCGATCCATCGACACCTGCGCTACGGCGGCAAGTTATTGGGCATCTGTGGCGGTTTGCAGATGCTCGGCCACCACGTCCATGACCCGCTCGGGCTGGAAGGGGCGGCAGGCTCCAGTGCCGGATTGGGCTTGTTGGATTTCGAAACGACCCTGGAACGCGAGAAGCAACTGCGCAACGTTCATGGGCGACTGACGTTGGAAAACGCCGCAATCAGCGGCTATGAGATCCACGCAGGCGTAACCGTCGGCCCCGCCCTGGAAAACGCTGCGGTGCACTTGGACGACGGCCGTTGCGATGGCGCCCAAAGCCTCGACGGGCAGGTTTTCGGCACCTATCTGCATGGGTTGTTCGAATCACCCGCGGCCAGCAGTGCCTTGCTGCGTTGGGCCGGTTTGGAGGACGTACAGGCAGTGGATTACCACGGCTTGCGCGAGCGGGATATCGAGCGACTGGCGGACCTGGTGGAGCGGCATCTGGACACTGGGTTGTTGCGTGAACTCTGTGGGATTTGAGGTGACGCTACCGACCCCTTCGCGAGCGAGCCCGCTCTTGCATATTGAATTGCATTCCCCTGCGCGAGCGGGCTTGCTCACGAATAGGCCCACACATAAAAGGTAACGCTCCATGCTGCAACTGATCCTCGGCGGCGCCCGCTCCGGCAAGAGTCGCCTGGCCGAAAAACTCGCGGCGGACACTCGTTTGCCGGTGACCTACATCGCCACCAGCCAACCCCTCGACGGCGAGATGAACCAGCGTGTCGCCCAGCATCGTGCCCGGCGTCCGGCCGAATGGGCGCTGGTGGAGGAACCCTTGGCGCTGGCGTGGGTGCTGCGGGAAAACGCCGCAAGCGATCGGTGCCTGCTGGTGGATTGCCTGACCCTCTGGCTCACCAACCTGCTGATGCTCGACGATCCGCAACGGTTGATTGCCGAGCGTGAAGCGCTGTTGGACTGCATCGGCGTGCTCCCCGGTGAAGTCATATTCGTCAGCAACGAGACCGGCATGGGCGTCGTGCCGCTGGGCGAGCTGACGCGCCGTTATGTCGATGAAGCCGGTTGGCTGCATCAAGCCCTGGCCGAACGTTGCCAACGCGTCGTGTTGACCGTCGCCGGCTTGTCCCTGACCCTTAAAGGAACTGCATTATGAATCATCGCTGGTGGCTGGACCCGTGCAAGCCCGTCGATAACCAGGCGCTGGAGCAGGCTGCGGCCCGTCAGCAACAGCTGACCAAACCGACCGGCTCCCTCGGGCGCCTGGAATCGGTGGCGGTGCAACTGGCGGGCCTGCAAGGGCAGCTCAAGCCGAGCCTGGACCGGCTCTGGATCACGATTTTCGCTGGCGACCACGGCGTGGTGGCCGAAGGTGTCTCGGCTTATCCCCAGGAAGTCACCGGGCAGATGCTGCACAACTTCGTCAAGGGTGGCGCGGCCATCAGCGTGCTCGCCCGGCAACTGGGCGCTTCGCTGGAAGTCGTGGACCTGGGCACCGTGACGCTTTCGCTGGACCTGCCCGGCGTGCGTCATTTGAACCTTGGCCCTGGCACCGCGAATTTCATCCAGGGATCGGCGATGAGCCAGTCCCAGGGCGAGCTGGCCTTGCAAGCCGGGCGCGACAGTGTGATGCGTGCCGTTGTCGGCGGGACGCAATTGTTCATTGGCGGCGAGATGGGCATTGGCAACACCACCGCGGCCAGCGCCTTGGCTTGTGCCTTGCTCGATTGTCCGGTGACGCACCTGGTGGGGCCCGGCACGGGGTTGGATGCGGCGGGTGTCAGTCGCAAGGCGCGGGTGATCGAGCGTGCCCTGGCGCTGCACGGCGGCGCGAATGGCGATCCGTTGCAGGTTTTGTTTAATCTCGGTGGCTTTGAAATCGCGGCGTTGGCCGGCGCCTATCTGGCCTGTGCCCAGCAGGGCATCGCCGTGCTGGTGGATGGTTTCATCTGCAGCGTTGCGGCGTTGGTGGCGATGCGGCTCAATCCTGGATGCCGGGCATGGTTGCTGTTCGGTCATCGCGGCGCCGAGCCGGGCCACAAGCACGTCTTGGAAACCCTTGGTGCCGAACCGCTGCTGGATCTGGATTTGCGCCTGGGCGAGGGCAGTGGTGCGGCGTTGGCGGTGCCGTTGTTACGCCTGGCCTGTGACCTTCATGGGCAGATGGCGACGTTTGCCGAAGCGGCCGTGGCGGATCGCCCGGCATGACCTTGCGCCTGGACCTGCTGCGTCACGGCGAAACCGAACTGGGCGGCGGCTTGCGCGGCAGTCTCGATGACGCCTTGACGGCCAAGGGTTGGGAGCAAATGCATGCAGCGGTGGCGCAGGGCGGGCCCTGGGATCGCCTGGTGTGTTCGCCGTTGCAGCGATGCGCCCGTTTCGCCGAACAACTCGGCGCCCGGCTGGGTGTGCCGGTGCATGTGGACAAAGACCTGCAAGAGTTGCATTTCGGCGCGTGGGAAGGCCGCAGCGCAGCAGCGTTGATGGAGACCGACGCCGACGCCCTCGGCCGCTTCTGGGCCGATCCTTACGCTTTTACGCCACCCGACGGTGAGCCGGTGCTGGCGTTTTCGGCGCGGGTCCTGGCGGCCGTCGAACGCTTGCACCTGGCGTATGCCGGACAGCGCGTCTTGCTGGTCAGTCATGGCGGCGTGATGCGGTTGCTGCTGGCACAGGCCCGCGCAATGCCGCGCGAACAATTATTGAACGTCGAAGTCGGCCATGGTGCGCTGTTTTCCCTGACGGTGTCGTCCGGTCCAGTGCTTGAAGAGGCGGGCTGAGCATGTTGCCCTTCTGGATCGCCCTGCAATTCCTCAGCAGCTTGCCGGTCCGCTTGCCAGGCATGCCAGAGCCCGGGCAGCTCGGGCGTTCGCTGTTGTTCTATCCCATGGTGGGGTTGTTGTTCGGTGGTCTGCTCTGGCTGCTCGATGCGGTGTTGCTGGGCGCACCGGTGACGCTGCATGCCGCGCTGCTGCTGACGGCCTGGGTGCTGCTCAGCGGCGGCTTGCACCTGGATGGCCTGGCCGACAGCGCCGATGCCTGGCTCGGCGGTTTCGGTGATCGCGAACGTACGTTGCTGATCATGAAGGATCCGCGCAGCGGGCCGATCGCCGTGGTCACGCTGGTGCTGGTGTTGCTGCTCAAATGGACGGCGCTGGTGGCGCTGATCGAGCAGAGGCAGCCACTTGCGTTACTGATTGTGCCGATGCTGGGGCGTGCTGCTTTGCTGGGCTTGTTCCTCACTACGCCGTATGTGCGTGCCGGAGGGCTGGGCCAGGCACTGGCTGATCACTTGCCGCGCCGCTCGGGTTGGCAGGTGCTGTCGATCAGCGCACTGGGCTGCGTGCTGGTGATGGGGGGGCCAGGGCTGTGGACGCTGGTAGTCGCCGCGGCCGTATTCATCGGCTTGAGGCAGATAATGTTGCGCAGGCTGCAGGGTTGCACCGGCGACACCGCGGGTGCCTTGCTGGAGCTGCTGGAAACGGCCGTTCTGGTGGCATTGGTCTTAAGCTGAATTCGCACGTTGCCAGCGGGCGAGCGCTGATTTAAATTTGCATTCATCTAGTCGCGGGTATATACACGCATCATGCTGCCTTCCCAATGTCTGTGCATCAACCTGCGTCGCGCCGCGCGTGGCGTCAGCAGGTATTACGACGGCGCTCTCGATGGCTTCGGGATCAACGTTGCCCAGTATTCTCTGCTCAATAACCTGGCGCGCCTGGACCAGCCGAGCATTTCCTCCCTGGCCGAGGCCATGGGTCTGGACCGCAGCACCCTCGGGCGCAACCTGCGGGTGCTGGAAGGCGAGGGGTTGGTGAAGCTGGCTGAGGGCGACGATTTGCGCAACCGCATCGTCGTGCTCACCGACGCGGGGAAGGCCCGGTTGGCGGCGGCGTTGCCGGCCTGGGAAGCGGCGCAACAGAAATTGATCGATAAGCTCGGTGCCGAAAAGCGTGCGACCTTGCTGGCCTTGCTGGATGAACTGGCGTGAAGCCGGTTCGTCCGATGACAAGTGGGTATATACCCGCGACTGGAGAATAAGAATGACATCGATGTGGCGTACCTGTGGTTGGGTCCTGGTGGGCAGTGCGCTGATACTGGCGTTGTCATTGGGTGTGCGGCATGGCTTCGGGCTGTTCCTGGCGCCGATGAGCGCGGAATTCGGCTGGGGCCGTGAAGTGTTTGCCTTTGCCATTGCCTTGCAGAATTTGATCTGGGGCTTGGCGCAGCCTTTCACCGGTGCCCTGGCGGATCGCTTCGGCGCGGCAAAAGTAGTATTGATCGGTGGCGTTCTCTATGCGCTCGGCCTGGTGTTCATGGGCATGGCCGACTCGCCCTGGTCGCTGTCGTTGAGTGCCGGCCTGTTGATCGGTATCGGCCTGTCCGGTACTTCGTTCTCAGTGATCCTTGGCGTGGTTGGACGGGCCGTGCCGCCAGAAAAACGCAGCATGGGCATGGGCATCGCCAGTGCGGCCGGCTCCTTCGGCCAGTTCGCCATGCTGCCGGGCACGTTGGGCTTGATCGGGTGGCTCGGCTGGTCCGCGGCGCTGTTGGCGCTGGGCCTGTTGGTGGCGTTGATCGTGCCGCTGGTTAGCATGCTCAAGGACGCGCCAGCGCCGCTGGCCGGGCATGAGCAAACCCTCTCCGAAGCGTTGCGCGAAGCGTGCAGTCATTCAGGGTTCTGGCTGCTGGCCGTTGGCTTTTTTGTGTGTGGTTTCCAGGTGGTATTCATCGGTGTGCATCTGCCGGCCTATCTGGTGGACCAGCACCTGCCGGCCAGCGTCGGCACCACCGTGCTGGCCCTCGTCGGGCTGTTCAATATCTTCGGCACCTACACCGCCGGTTGGCTGGGCGGGCGGATGTCCAAGCCGCGCCTGTTGACCGGGCTTTATCTGGCGCGGGCGGTGGTCATCGGGCTGTTCCTGTGGTTGCCGGTGACAACCACCACGGCTTATCTGTTCGGCATGGCGATGGGCTTCCTCTGGCTGTCGACGGTGCCGCTGACGAACGGGACGGTCGCCACGTTGTTCGGCGTACGAAACCTCTCGATGCTGGGTGGGATCGTGTTCCTGTTTCACCAGCTGGGATCGTTCCTCGGCGGTTGGCTGGGCGGCGTCGTGTACGACCGCACCGGCAGCTACGACTTGATCTGGCAGGTGTCGATCCTGCTCAGTCTGTTGGCTGCGGCATTGAACTGGCCGGTACGCGAGCGTCCGGTGGCGCGCCTGCAAGCCCAGGCCGGTGCGGCATGAGCCGCTTCGGCCCATGGTTGATCGCACTCGGCGCCGCGGCGCTGCTGGCAATTGCCTGGTGGGGCTGGCACCAAGGCGGGTTGGCCTTGATGCAGCTGGGCATGGGCAACTGTTGACGTGTGGACGGCACTGGGCGCGCGGAGTAACGTCGTGGTCTGACAGGTCTACAAGGAAAATCCGACATGATGCGTTGGTTTGCTGTTCCCGCCCTGTTGCTGGCTGTGACCGGGCACGTATGGGCAGCCGGGTGCCCGCCGCTGCTGGAGGGGTCGCTGCCCAAGTTGCGGGCCAAGGAAACCGTTGACTTGTGCCAGCGCTTCGCCGGCAAGCCTTTGGTGGTGGTCAACACGGCCAGCTTCTGTGGGTTCGCTCCGCAGTTCAAAGGGCTCGAGGCGCTTAACCAGCGCTACAAAGGCGAAGGGCTGGAAGTGCTGGGCGTGCCGTCCAATGATTTCAAGCAAGAGTCGAAGGACGGGGCGGAGACGGCCAAGGTCTGCTACGTCAATTATGGCGTGACCTTCACTATGACCGAGCCGCAGCCGGTACGAGGTGCGGACGCCATTCCCTTGTTCAGGCATCTGGCCGAACAGTCCGGCGCGCCGAAGTGGAATTTCTACAAATACGTCGTTGATCGCCAGGGCAAGGTGGTCGGCAGTTTTTCCAGCCGGATCAAGCCCGACGATCCTGATTTCATCAAGGCAGTCGAGACGGCTATTGCTTCCAAACCCTGATCATCAGCCATCAAAAAGCCCCGCCTCTTTGCAGAGAGCGGGGCTTTTTTCGCTTCAG
>NZ_JQGJ02000006.1 GCF_000802155.2 Pseudomonas frederiksbergensis | reverse complement strand
ATCGATAGATGCTTTCCCTCACCCTCATACTCAATGACGCTGGCCTCGCCTTTAGCATCGGTATCAGTGTAGTTACTCCCATTCAGCCGTACTGGAACACGAGGTGCCGGCGCGTTTAAAAATCTGGACGTGGCACGAATATGAACCCTGTAAAACGTGTCACCTGGGTCATCTACAAATGGCCCCGTCCTCCAATGTTCAGCATTCACCAGATTGTGCCCCAACGACATAGCCAACTTCTCGGACGTGAGCCCTGAGTCCACCGCCTCCAAGCGCAAGGAAAAATTCCCGTTCTGACTGGTATGCAGGCAGTCCAACTCCCAGGTGACCCCCTCTGCTGCAAGCAATTGGGCGACATCCAATGAAGGGCTGACCTGCACACCAAGTTCCGCGTCGGATTTTCCCTCCCACGTCAGTTTTACCTGCTTACCCAAAAACGGGCTGGTAGATTCAGGCCGCACAGTGAACATGTGATTAGCGCCATGACACGGATAGGCATTGCCTCCGAAATCCATTAAAAACTCGTCGAATTTAACGACGAGCTGCGATGGAACGGCTTCCTCCCCAAACTGCAAATGTCTCACCTCCCATCCTGCATACCCACCGCGCACAATGGCTTCCAGAAGCCCTCCGCCGGTTTCAGGCAATGTGAATTCCACGTACGCGTTCCCGTCGGCATCCGTAAAGGTCGGAGCCAATGTGAGGCCTGGGTATTCCCACTTCACCTCAACGTGCTGCAAAGGCTCATCGGTCATAGCCGATACCACAGTCACAACCGCCGAAACCGGCTCCCCCGATTGGGCATCTGGCTGAGGGGTTGTCAGCGATTCTATTTTCCTGGGCTCGTTCAAGACATAGGGCAACGTCACCGACTCCGAATACACCACGTCGCCAACCGTCGCCGTCAGCTGTGCCGCCCCGGGCGTGGTGGGCACAAAGCGCACCCGCGCCACGCCGTAATAGTTGGTTTCAGAAGTCACTTCGCCAAGGTCAGGGGCGCGCCAGGTCACTGTCCACCCCACCATTGGCTTGTCACTGATCGCCGAGCGCAACCTGACCTCCGCGTAAACCTCGCCCCCCCAATCCAGAACCTGAAGAACGTTGTTGCTCAAGAACAGATTCAGCACTTGCGAACCGGTCCCCACGGACATGGCGTTGGCCGGCGACAAGCTCGCCAGGCGCGTTGCCGACAAACGCAAGGCGAAACTGCCGTCCTTGAGGTCATTGACCTTGAAGTCATAGTCCAACCCTTGCGCAAGCAGTTTTCTCGGCACGCCCAGGGCATCAGGGAGAAAATTCAGGCCCAGTTCGGCAGGTCCCGTCCCCGTCAGGCCCAATGTCACCTCATGCTCAAACAACGGGCTATGCTGTGGGGCTCGCAGCTTCAGGTTGTGACTGCTTTTGCGACGCGGAAAATACGTCTTGTCTCCCCAGCGCTGCGGCGATGCACCGTCAAATTCAACGGTCAGCTCAGACCACGGATCGCTTGCCAGCGGCGTGACCGTCAGGACATGGCGATCCTCGAAGCCGTCATAAAGGCTGGTGACCGACGCGGTGGCTTCATGGGGCTCAGCGTTGGACGGTTCCAGTGCAAACCCGGCCCAGCCAGCCGCGTCGGTAACGGCTTCACTTGGCGTTGCCCCCCCTGTCCAACGCACCGGCACCTGCTCGACGACGCGCCCGGTGAAATGGGAAACAATTTGGACCCACAGCCACGCCGCATCCTGCCCCACCACCGGATCTACCGGCGAATCGCGCCATGCCTGGATCCTGACTTTGTTATGCCCCAAGCTCATTGGTTTTGCGGTCGCGACAAAGTCCAACGCCGGCAGTGTCCAAGCCAAGGCAAACTGGCCCGGTTGTTCACTGGCGGTAAAGTCCAGCGTCCAGATCGCGCCGCCGTCGCTGACAAGTTGCACCTCGTTCAAGGCCGGTTGAACGCTTGCATTCAGTTGCTCGGCAGAGGTCCCCGACCAACCCAACATCGACTCCAGCCCCACCAATGGACTCAAGGCGTTGGGCAAGACACTGAAACGGTGAGTCGTCCCCAGGCATGGATAGAGTGCCTGGGCATCGAACTCTGCCGCTACCTGGTCGAGCCTTAGGCTGACTTCTTCGGCCAGATCCTCGGACACCAATCGCCCAGCCAACTCCCGGTTGACCGAAACACTCTCAAGGCGCAGCTCCAAGTCAAACAGACTGCTGATACTGTCAGCGATGTAGGACCGAAGACTCCATGAGGTACCGCCAGCCGCCAGTGGCTTCGGCACCCCAAGATCACCAGGCTCCAGTCCGATGTCCGGTGCATCACCGCGCCAATGCAAACTGATGTTTTTACCGACCCAACTACTGCCCGCGTTCGGTACAACTTTCAGTGTATGGGTCCGGCCGCGTCGACAAAGCACCCCAAGGCTGTTGCGGTTGACTTCGTCTTCATCCAGCAGAATCGTCACCTCGTTTTTCCAAGGGCTGGTGGCGATCGCCTCCACGTTGAAGGGCCGCTCCACCGCTACCGCCTCGGCATGGGCCTTGACGCTGGCGGTGACGATTTTGTCCCCCGCGCTCTGCGGCGTGTACAGCACGCTCGCCCAGCCACCGGCTCCCGTGGGAACGGTGGAAATCGGTCCATCCGCAGTCTTCCACTCGACCAGCGCATTGACGACCGGATCCCCGTCACCGCTTGAAAGCACGTGGACCACCTGCACCCGCAACAAAACACTTTCGTTCTCGTCCACGACCGGAAACTTGTTGGCCTCCCGTACTTGGCCGACCTTCACCAGGTTACGCGCCAACGACATTGCTTTTTTCGGCGAAGGCAGCAGCAGTTTCGAGCAGGTCAGTTCCAGGGAGAACCGACCGTCCAGACGATCGTCGCTCGTCAGTGTCCACGTGAGTCCGGTGTCGCTGACCGGGACCGCGGTTTCGAGCGCCGGCTCGACAGTGACGCCCAGTTGCTCATGGGAATCGCCGTTCCAATGCAGCGCCAGCGTCGTTCCCTGCAGTGGGCTGGCGGCCGGCAGTTTCAGCTCCAACGGATAGTCCGAGCCCCGGTTCGGGTAGCCGGTTTTTTCTTCCCACCGGGCGTCCTCGCCCTCAACGACCACCAGCAAGTCTTTCCAGGGGTCGGTCGCCAGAACCTCGACCGCCAGGGTTTTGGTCACGACGCCGGCTGCGTAATAAAGGCTCTCCACCGACGCCTCGACGTCCATGTGGCCGGCCTGGGTCGGCTTGTAGTCGTAATAGGCCCAGCCTTGGGCATCGGTCACGGCATCCGTCTTGGCTTGCCCGGGGGCGGCGGTCCAGCTCACCGTCCGTCCAGCCAAAGGTTGGCGGGTGTAATGCGAAGCAACCTGGACCCCCAGCCGCACACTCTGTTCATACTCGAGCACCGGGAAGTAGGCCGCTTCGCGCACCTTTAGAAAGTCCAGCCGATGATGCCCCAGCGACACCTGGACCGGATAAGGCTCGGCGGTGTACTGGTTGAGCAGGTTCATCGAGAACAGATAAGGTCCCTCATCATCCATCAGCGGACATTCGAGTTCCCAGGGCCGTTCCATCGGTTGGTCCTGACCCCAGGCAGGCCTGGAGACGACCGCTTCCATCGGGTTGTCGTCGCTGGTCAGCGCGGCCTCGGTACCTCGCCAGACGCTTTCCGGTTCGGGTTCGAATGTCAGCCTATGGGCCAGCACGCCCTCAGCCCCCTGGCACACGTACAGAGAACCGGTCGGCGCGAGGGTTTGCTCATCGAGCCTGAGCCTTTCAATGACAGCAGGCTCCAGGTGCACCTGGAGATTGATGCGGGTGATGCAAACGGCGGACGTGTAGTCCCCAGCATCGTTGGGAGGGCTGAGCACACTGATAATCAGTGTGTCTTCATCAGTAAAAGGTAAATCCAGGGGGACGTTGTATTCTTTTGGCTTGAACTCCAATGGCGTCTCTTTTTGCAGCCGAGCCTGATCCTGCGATGCATCCCGGGGTTCGCCGGGCACCAACGCAATCTCCTGTTTTTCGTCCTGCCCGCCGACTTCGACCACCATCCGGCCCGCCAGGGTATGCCGCATCTCGCACAGGAACGTGAGCACGTAGCGAACCTTGGCACTCGGGTCTTTCGGTACTTGCAGTGACTGACTGACCGAGGAACGGTTGCCGGCCGACAGATATTTAATCCTTTCACCGTTATACATTTCGGAGTTGGTGGAGAGCCAACTCGGAAGGACCTTTATCCACCCTTCGAACCCCCTCTCGAAATCACCATTCACCACCAGGCTTTCATTGGCCCTGACCCAGTTACCCATGTCCTTTACTCCCTCGAAATCCGCTTGAGCCCACCAGAGCGTTCAGCCTCGGTGACCCGGTCCTCGACAGCTCTCGTGAAAGTCGGCTCGCCGGCTTTCGCCGTGTAGCGAATGCGCACGATGATGTCAGTCAGGGACAACAACATTCGCGATTGGAGCGGCTTCTCCGGCCAGGGAAAATTCAACACCCAGCGAGAAACCACACCGGTGTTCTCAAATGGATTGAGCAAGCCTTCATCAGGCTTCAGCGCCGTCATTCCGTTGGCTGAGAGCCCCGTCGACAGGGCGATTTGCTGCCCGCTGCGCAGGTTGATCTGGACGTCGGCAGGTGCCACTCCGCCCGCCGGGTCGTGCAGATAGACCACCGACTGGACCGACGCCTGGGTAGCGATCATGCTGCCGACTTGCAGCAAGGTGGCCCGCACATCTTCGAAGGGGCCCGTCACGACAGGCAGGTCGACCTCGACCGAATTGATTTGCCGACAGTAATGCCCCGGATGGTCGCGATCGAAGAGCAATTGGGAGAGTTCGAACTCTAGAACCCCAGTAACCTTCAAACTTGTCCATGCCGCGTCCCAGCTTTGTACGCCGGCTTGGGGCTCGACCTGGTCATCAAAAAGACGCCGCAGGGAAACGGTCTTTGTCAGTTCCAACCGTCGCTCATGACGTTGCACGTATTCACGCTCCATGCGCAGCAAATGACCGCGCAAATGCTCGCCGGCCGTCAGGCCGTGGCGGTTGTCCAGCCAGACCTGGGAGAAGGTAGTCTGCGTATCGTAGTCACCGGTCTCGGCACTCAGTGCGGCCTGGGCACTGAGGCACAAGCTGACAACTGCGTCATACGCCTGGTAATGCAACGCCTTGAGCTGCCCCAGCAACCAACCGAACAATTCTGTGTTCGTCGCGCGCTTCTTGATGAAGTTATAAACCGTCAGGGCTTGGCCGTTGGCCCTCAAGGTCTGAGCCAACGTGGTTTGCGCGGCCTTTAATGCATGGGTCTGCGCGGTGATTTGCGCATCGATTGCCCGCACCTCCGCCAGCGCCTGATCGCGTTGCAGTCGCCATTCTTCGCGGCGACGGCGGTAGCCCTCGGTGGTGGCCTGTTTATTTGCGTCTATTTCCACGACAGAAGCGGCTACGCCCAGCCCGAAAGCCACCGCGTCCAACGTTTTGTCCAGACGATGTCCACCGGAGGCCAGGCCGAAGATGGTGGGAAGCGCCGCCACTGCCGCTGCCGCCGGTTTAATGCTCGACGAGGCCAATTGCAGCCCTTTGGACAGTTGCAGGTTTTCCATGACCTCGTATTCCACCGCCGAGACGTTCTCGTCATGACGGCGCCCATAATCCTCGGCTCGTTCTTGCGCCATGGCGCGACTTTGTTCCAGCGCGACCATGCTTGCTTGCAACTGATCGATGCTCTGCTCTTGAACGGTGCGCGCATAAGCTCCCAATTCCACCAGGTGGCTTTGCTGCAGTGCCTCCTGCTCGGCCCGGTCTCGCTGCTCCAGCAAGCGCAACACCTGGCCACCATAGTCCTGCAAGCCCTGGACGGCCCGCAACGCCGTCTCGAAGGACACCCGCCAACGGAAGGCGCCGACCACCAGGCGTCCGCCCATGGGTCGTGTTCCCCCCACGCCACCGGCCGCCAGATCACGCAACAACTGGTTGGGATCAGTCGGTGGGCTGAACAGCGGAATGTCGAGTGGCTTGCCATCGAGGGTCAAGTTGTTGCGAAGGTTACGCAAACGCTGACCGGGTGACTCGTACAGCGCCAGCAATTGCTCATTGATCGGCAATTGGAATGGTTCGTTTGCCAGCAACCCCAACAGCGGCGGGGCCTCGGCCGCCGCCGGAAAATCCGCCAGGCTGAACGCCAGGTTCGTTTCAAAGTGTTCAAGTGCCGGTCGCGAGCCGGCACTGTCCATCAGGCTGGCTACATTGGCCGTCTCCCATCGGTTGACCGTCCGAATCTCGGGCGCCTTGCCCATCAGAAACTCGGCCTGGACATAACAGAGCTTGGCCGCCACCAGGCTGTCGCGGGTGAGTTGGCGGTAGTACCAGTCACCCCATTCCATTAGATTCTTGACGTACTCGGTGAACACCAGGATCTTGAAATGCCTAGGCGCCGAGTAACCAATGGCATCAGGATCGGTCGGGTTATCGGCTTCACAACCCACGTTGCCGGAACCCTCCAACGGCCGGCAGCGCCAATACAAAGGCTTTGGATTTTCAATCAAGCGGTCTTGCAGATCTGCCGGCGCTTGCGGATCGAACAGGTAGTGCAGCCATTTTTGCGCTTCGAGAAAACGGTCCTCGGCACGCAGGCGTACAGCCACCAAGTGCGGCAAATGAAAAAACAGCTCCCAGAAGAACAGCCCGTTGGCGCCGTTGAAGGCACCGTTGGGCTCCTGGAAATCAGTGACACCCAGGGGCGGCGGCTCCTGCAAGAATTGCGTGTCCCAATCCAGCACGGCGTCGACCGAAATATTTGAACGCTGCACCAGCTCGGGGCCAAACAGCGAATTCAGACGGGCATATTTAAGCACCAGCCCTGGCTGATTGAAGGAAAGGAACTGCGCCGCATCCAGCGTATTGCTGAGCAGCGTCACGGGAGGGAAATCGGTAAGGTTACTGATCGTCAGTTGGAATTTCTTCCGCCCAAGGCCAGTCGCTGCATCCTCAGAACCCAAGAAGAAATCCGGATTCTGCCAGGAGCCTTCGCCCCGGCTTAACTCCAGCCAGTCAGTATTCCAGCCGCCGGCGATTGGAAACGCTTTGACAATCGGTTGCGGGTCATTGGGAGTCCCGTTATTCAACTCCAATTTCAGGGAGACAGGGCCACCAGATAAACCCGTCGGCCTGCAAAAGCCCTGTACAAACAATTTGTCGTCATGATCCACGCGAAACGCCACGGCCTGCAAGCCCAAGTAAGGCGTCAGGCTGCCCGACGGATCATCGGTTACGATCATGGTTGGTTGGTTCATCAGCGGATGCTGGACCGTCTGGGCCGTGACAAAGCGTGTTTGGGCAGCCTTGAGCAACCAGCCGCCATCGTCCCAAGCCACCGGACGGAACAACACGTCACGCACCGCAGATACCGTCTTGTTTTCCCCGTAGATCAGCATGACACCGAGCCGGCCCTTGGGATGCTCATGATCAGTCCACAAAGTTGCAATCAACCGGGCGCCCGTAGGCATGTCCCCTGTCTGCGCGGAGCTGTGCAAGCTCAGTGGTGCCGACCACTGGCCGTTCTGGGTCATGAATGCGACCTCGATGTCCAATCGGGGTGGCAAGCCTTCGCCGGTGCCCTGTCTTTCCACCTCGTCTCGCCATTGCGCCCAGACCAGGCAAAGCCGGCCGTTCCAGAACACCGGACGCATGTCCAAGACCGTTGCGCCCGTCGGAATAACCACCGGCTGCCACTCACTCCATGCCGCCGGATTGATCGCCTCGCAAGCGGTCGAAAGCTCGACTTTGCCCTTGCGCCAGAAATACTGGAACGGCGGTACCCGCTGCCGACCGACGAAATAATAATCGGCCCGCTCGGGCGTGGCGCCGTCCATGTAGGCACTGATCACTTCCAGGTTGCAGACTTGCTCGAACGACTGCAGGTATTCTCGCAGCGCAAGCTGGACGGAATCGCTATTGAGCTGCGCCTGGTTGAGGTTGTTCTCCAGGGCTTTAAACAGGCTGGTCTTGCGTTGCCGCACGAAGGGGTTGATGAAGTTTTCCGGATACAGGGCGATCAATTGCACCGCTGCCCAATCCGGATAATTGTTATAGAGCTCCCATGTGGCCAGGTCGTCCTTGTCGAACTCCACTTCGGCGTAGCCGGGTTCCAACTTTCGGTAAGCGGCGTGTATAAATTGCTGGGCGCAACTGGTGGCTTCGGCGACCCAGGAGCTTTGCACCGGGTAGCTGTCCAGTGGGTCCATGCGCAACAGTTCGAACAGATCCCCCGGGGTTTTCATAAAGCCGAACCTCGTTGTATCGAGGCCCAGGCAATAGTCGACCAGGGCGGTGCGACGTTTTTCGAGCAGCTCTCCAACAGTCTCCTTTGCCATGGTCTTTACTCCGGGTTGGCGAATGTAATGGGTTCGAATTCGGCCGCGTTTTCACTGTCTGCACTCAAGACAGAGATGGCGAACGTTCCACCGGTCGGGCTGGAGACGAATACCCGGGTCAGCCCCTCCTCGTTGGTCAAACCCTGTCCGGGTCGTATAACCAGGGCGGGGCCTTCCACCCTTTCAGCTGGTTCGGCAAACCATTGCACCCGAGCGTGTTTACCGAGGTTCCTATAGCTGTCCACCATCGTGGCGTAGAGTTCGACTTCCTGGCCGTACGCCACTTCTGCCAGCGGTACCGCTGACTTGAGCGGTGCTGGAAATTGAAGCGTTTGCTGGTCGGCAACGAGGTTGACGGTAGGCCCGCGCTGCGGTTCAAACAGGTCCAGCCAGAACAGTGGTTTTTCCGTACCCATCACTTTGCCCGGCATGAATATCAGCTCAGCCTTGCCATCAGGGTCCGTCGCCACGTCTTCAATCGTGCCCAGCGTGGCGCTTGCGTGAATGAATACCCCGCTCAACGCCTCCCCGGAGCCGTCCTTCAGGGTGACGGTGTAGATGATTTTCTCATCGGGTTTATTGGGCACCACCTCGTTTTTACTCGCCACAATGGTCAAGGTCGCGAGTTGCGCCAGAGCCTCGTTGACAGTCGCCGCTGGGGGACTCGATTCGGAAATGCTCAGCAATGCGTGCTCGGCGGCGTCCTTGTAGGCCGCTGGGTCTATTACCTCGGGCAGCGTGCCGATCAAAAAAATCGTCACGGCATCCATGCCGGTGTGCGCCGCCAGCTCCCGCACCCGCATCAACAGATCCAGTTGAGCCAGTTTTTTGAGAATTTCATCCCCCGGAGCGATGTGACGGATGCACTCATGTACGTCTTGAACGCTCCAGTTGAAAAACTCGGCCAGCCTGATGGTCGCCGCTTGCTGGACCAACGACAGGGCGTCTCCCGACAAAGGCGAAGGCAATGCATTGACCTCGCGCAGGTAATCGAGCAATTGCTGCTCCGGCTGCTCACTGAGCTCAAACGCATGGGTGAGTACGGTCAGGTAGTAGAGCGTCCCGATCGTGAACGCATGCTTATTGTCCTGGCCCAGCCACGCTTCATGGCCATAATCCAGGTAGTCCTGCAACAATTCGGCGCTCAGCGCCAGTTTCGCCACCACCGCCCCCCGGCGGCGCACGTCAGCCAGCAAGAGCAACAAAGGATCGGACTCTTCGTCGCGTCTTTTCGAGGGCTGCTGGTTATCCGAAGGCGCGCGTACGAGTATCTGATGCAACAATCGATGCACCGTGGCATCTGCCCATGCCAGCACATGAATGGCTTGCGCCGAATCGACCCCGGCATAAACCGCCAGGGTTTCCCTGACCACGGACGCCTGCGCCCCCCTGACCTGCAACAGCACGGCCAGCATCTTCTCGACAATGGCCGGACGTTCGGAGTCGAACCCTTCGCCAAGGCCATCTTTCACCGCGTCATCGAGCGTGGTCCGCGCATACGCCAGGTATTGCTCCTCGGTACCCGGATACGCAATGACCAACCCGTCGGAATCGACCAATGCCGTCAACAGATCCAGCCAACTGGCGCCGGCCAACGCGGGCACCCCGGCCGCCAACAGCGCTGAATCGGTAAACAGCACGCCAGGCAACAGGTTAAGCACCTGATCAAAAAATTGGCGCTCGGCATCAGTGGCTGCACGGGCGTCTGGCGGCGACAGCTGTTGCAACATCCAAAGCACGGTAAAGTTGCGATCGGCACACCACTGCGTGCATGCCTGCATGGCGCAGATGAGATAAAGCACATCAGGGGGCTCGACCGTGGCTGTATCACCTGGCGTCGAGTTGAGCTGAGGAAAGCCCGCCAGACCGTTGAGCCAGGGCTTGCCGCCCAGTACCGTCAACATCAGGATGCCTTCGACCGGCGTGATACCCAACAACCTCGGCAGCCTCACGAGACGGTAGAAGCTGGACACGATTTCAGGCGTGCGCAACAGCAGACCATCCGTGATGTTATGGGCTTCGGCAATTGCTTGAGCCAGGTAAGCATAGGTTTTGAGATCGATGTTCAGTGCACTGCACAGCTTGGCGACCGTCAGGTCGGGCACTCCGGGGTCGGGCATGAGGGGAAAAGCCCCCCTGTCCAATATCAAGGGGTCGCGGTAATCCCCCTGGTTATTGAATATCTGATCGAACTGCGAAAGCTTTTCACCCCGACCGTAAATCGACAGCTCGTCGATAAACACGGCAAAATCCGCAGCCGTACAGCTGTAACGTTCCCGTAGCGATTGAAACAGCCCCAGCGCATGCACGACGCCCTCGCTGATCCACCAGGTGCCGTCCGTTGCGCTCCCCCGTACGTCAGCGCGGATGGCGGCGACCAGCAATGCATCCACCTGCTCGGACGGCAACATCAGCCACTGGTCCAGACGCACCTTGCGGTTAATCCGGTCGAATCCTATTAGTCCATTGGGCTCTTCGTCGTTCAGTGTCAGTCGGTGCGAGAACGAAGCCCCACCACTTGTAATGTGCACAGCCGGATGAGCGTTGGCATTGAGGTAAACCGATCCGGAGCGGCCGCTTTCCGGTGCATCGGGCGCCTCTGCTTCGAGGTATGTCTTGACATTGGCAGAGCGCACGGGCGCGAAGCGGCGTACCGACAACAAGGCCTCAAGACCTTGTGTATCGAGTTTTGTTCGCTCGCCGAAGAAATCCACTTGGCGGAGGTTGATCGGCTTGTAGGTGTTATCAGTGCCGAAGTTGTTGGTGTAATACACGTCCCTATCGTCAAAATCGGGAGCGTCCTCCATCAACAACTGTCGTTGAAAAGGCCCCAGCCGCGATGCGTGCGCCAGGGCGTGCCCCGCAGCGTCATTCCAGGCGTCACCCCCTAAAAAATAAGGAAACGAAGGGTTTACCCGGTGGGCGAAATCCCCCACCGACAAACCATGATGACGTGCGACGGTGTCCAGGGTGACCCAGTGTTCATAATAAGGGAGGCCATTGGGATAGCGCGCCTCGGTCATGGCGTCCTCAAGATCCCTCTCAGGCTCCTCAGGTTCATGCGCCTCGATGAAGGCTTCCAGCACCGGGACGATAATGTCCACCGCCGAAATCGATCGATGCACCGCATTAAAATCGATAGACAGCGGTTTCAGGTCCGTACGCCGATCATGCAGGGGCCGCTTCTCGTCCTCCTCACCCACCGTTTCGATACGCGTCTCGATCCACCTCAACAATTCAATCAGATACGCGACCGGTGACGTGATGGATTCCAACGCTTGCGGTGGGCACATGCGGTCAAAGCCGGGATTAAACAGCGTGTTGAAAGTAGGCCCGTCAACCATCGACAACAATCCGCTGCGCGGGCTGCTCTGCGCCTGAGTTCCGGTATCATGCAACCCGTGCTCGATGAACTGCCGCCTCACGTAAAGTGCCATGCTATTGGCCCGGCGCAAAAACTGACGGGCATCATCAGGGCTTACACCGAAATCTTTCACCAGCCCTTTCACACCGTTTTCCACGAGTGGAAAGATCGAGCCACCTTTCTCGAGGTATTCACCAAGCGCGACGTATTCGGTGCGTTGCTTTTGGCTGAATAACTGATTCATCAGTTGTACAGCCGGCTGGGAGTCCGCCATGACCGTTTCCTTGAGTCGACAGTAACCTGGACGGCCTGACGTAGCGGTCAGGCCATTGCATTTGCTGAGTACATTGGGCGCCACGGAACGCTGATCGGCTACTGTCAGATCTGACAGTTCATATGGCCGTCCATCGGACGCGCGACATCAGGGTGGCGATGAAGGCGGCAGGACTTCGAAACGCCCACTCTCCACCCAACCGGAAACCGTGCCGTCTTCCCCGCCGTCGTCGAGGGTTTGTTTGAATCGGCACCAATGGCCGCCAGCGGACAACACCTGTGTCGACACTCCCTGCCAACCGCGGTCCTCGACTATGAGATCCGCCGCCAAGACGTGATCAGGGTTGTACCCGCTCACCACTTGCCCAATCCCCGGCCGGCCCTGGCCTTTGAACTCGACCGGGTTGGCGAGCCAATCGCCTGTCGCCGGCATATCGATGGACGCCAGGTACGTCCCCAGCACCACCATGCGAGGTTCAGAGTCCTCGGATTCGAACCCCTCGCTCTGCGCCACGGCCACCAGGCCATGGGAACCGCCGGGCTGATCGAGCATCACCGTGACGGACCAGGTACGGTCGTCCAGCACCGAGCTGCGCGCCAGAAGCGTCAAGTCCGTGTCGTCCAACCTCACCTCCACCGTATCCCCTGGTACGCCGAAACCGGACACCACGACACGCCGGCCAATGTGTTCACCGGCGCAGGGGGTTTCGATGTAAGGGGCGGCTGGGACGACGTTGAACGTCAGCCATGGGCTGTCGGCAGACGTCTGATCGCCATCGTTCTCGTCCCGGAAGAATTGCCGGGCGCGGATCGTGGTTTCGCCCACGGGCAAGGTCACTTCGCGCGACCAGTCACCATTGGAATCAACAGGTATGCGCTCAAGCCACGGTGCGTCGTCGCCCTGCAGCCAGACGCTGACCGCCCCATTGGGCATCCCCTTGCCCGACAACCATGAAGTACGCGCAAAATTGCCGCCCGGCTGCGGTACGTCGAATTCCGGTGGCAACAGCACTACCGTAAACTCCAGCCGATCACTGCGCTCCGATGGGCCCTCACCGAGGGTCTGCTGTGCATCGAGGTAATACTTACGAAACGCCAGCCCAGTCAGTTGGATTGACCACTCGCCGTCGGCGGTCAACAACTTGGGGTCTCCCAGAGGCCGGCCAAATTGGACATCGTGCAATTGCATCGTGGCCCCGGCCATACCCTGGCGTCCCTGGATGGTCACATTGCGGCCCACCTCGGCATTGGGCTCGGGATAGGTGATCTCCGGCTTGAGCATGTGTACAGAAACCGTGAAAGTCCTTGATGCTGGCGGTGAATCTTGCTCGGCCGCAGTCTGGATAAGCGTTGCGGTGTGGAGGGTTTCGAGTTCGAAAGGCGTCTCGCGGCGGAAGCTCCAAACGCCGTTGTTGTTGGTAACGGCATGCTCAATATCGCTGTCGCTGTACTTGAGTTTCAGGACAGCGCCAGGCCAACATGTGCCGCTGAGATTCGGCGAAAGACCATTCTCAACCGGTTCGTTCATGACAGGCGCCAACGGAGGGATCGTCACCTCGACTTCGACCCAGTTCGCCGACTCCTTGCAACCCAGGAACTGCTTGATATGCACTTCGCCCTTGAGCGTCGGCCCCCACTCCTCTGATGCCTCGCTGGACCACTCGCCGTCGTGCACCAGCGCCTCGGGCGCGACATCGCTCGGATTGTCAGGGGAGTTAACAAGTTTGACCGTGGCGCCGCTGAAACCTTTACCCGAGAACGTCGGCCGATAATTCGGGGTATACGTCACATCGCTGACGTCCGGCAGCGTGCAATCAACGGTGAACGTGTACGGCTGAGACTCGATCCAGCCACCGGCGTTGTCCGATACCTTCTGAATGACACTAAGGTCGTAGATGCCATACGGCCAGTTACGGACGCTGACGTCCCAATGCTCGCCTATCACTTGCGCAGCTTCCGGTTGTGTGACATCCGGGCCACTGACTACCGAGATTTGGACCCATGCGTCTGTATAGCCGTCGCCTGAAAATGTGATGGTGTTTTCGGTTGGGTGGGTAACGGTGACACTGGTCAATCTGGGGGGACGAATACGAAAGCTAACAGGAACGCCGAACAGTGACTTTCTGGTACCGATTTCTTGACGTACTTTCAGCGAAAAAGGTCCTGCAGGAACGGTAACACGACAGGTCCAGTTTGCTTGAGTCACGGCTTCATTACCGACCTCAGCTTCTGGAAACTCTCGGAACACACGAACCCTAGCGCCCCCAGCTCCCATGTCACCAGAGAGTGTAAAGGTCGCGTCTTGAACCGAGTTAGCCGCCGGCCCTGTGATGCGAGGTGCGCTTAGGCGCCGCTCTACTCGGACCACTGAGGATTTTGGGGACTCGTAGACTCCGATGGTCTGCTTGGCGTAAAAGCTTAATGGGGTGGCATAACTGTCATGAGTAAGCGTTGCGGTCCAGCTCCCAGCACTGCTGATCTGGGCAGTTGCGATAAGCCCGTCGCCTGAGGCGTTGTGTAGGGTGACGATTCCTACGCCCTGTTCGCCGCCCGTTCCGGTGACGATAAACTGCTTGTCTGGCACCTCCCCGGACGGGGGAGCAGTGATCGTGACGGGGGTGACGCGCAAGTTGACTGTAATACTCATGGGAGGTTGGCTGACTTCAAGCCTGTACTGCCCCGGTGCGAAAGGCCCTCCTCTTTCGATCCAAGTATCCCAACGG
Source organism: Pseudomonas frederiksbergensis (assembly GCF_000802155.2). Classification (GTDB taxonomy): domain Bacteria; phylum Pseudomonadota; class Gammaproteobacteria; order Pseudomonadales; family Pseudomonadaceae; genus Aquipseudomonas; species Aquipseudomonas frederiksbergensis_A. The sequence continues at coordinate 305,993 of NZ_JQGJ02000006.1, read as the reverse complement.
CTACCGGCCGGCGTTGTCGATTGTTGTGAGACTTGCTCAACGCCCTTATACATCCGGACTACAAAGGATGTACTACCGGTTGTCGTTCCACTCACTGGAATATTCGCGTTTCTCGCATAACCATTATTAGTAGGCGTCGTAATTACAACGGCTTGGGGAGCGGAATCTTTATTCTGTGTCATACTCATACCTCCCGCATATCATGATAAAATCCGCACCCCTCTAACTCCTGACATATTGCTTCGTTGTACTCTTACGCGGATCACCCCCTGACTTGTCAAATATGAATTCGACCCACACAGTCGTCCAACCCCATTCCCTGAGACTGACCTGAGCATTGGGATAGTTATGCGTAAGACCATCCTGCCACATTGCATCGGGTGAGTTATGCCCCCACTGCGTGTAACCGCCCACATCATTCCAAAGCAAGATATTTATGTTAGCTTTATTCCCCCCCGACTGCCCGTTCAAGCGAGTTATTTTGTATTCGACTGTTTGAAAGTGGAACTGCCCGTCCTTAAATGCATAATCATAAGTCAGTTCCCCCACAAAATTACCCGTCTGCACCCGTACTGTCTCTGTCACCCATGGAATGGATTGGTGGCGCTTCGCTTTAATATCGCGAGAGCTGACCTCTTTAAACTCTTCGTATAGCGCCGCTCTGGTCCGCTCTCTCTCTTCCAACTGTGGGCCTGCCAGTTCTTCAGTGCTAATATCGGCTTGGGTTTCATTTTTCATAGTATGAGCTCTCGTGTTGATACTTCGGTCAACCTGGTCCTGGATGAAATATTCAGGTACCTGTCAAACCTGACATTCCTGAGCAACGATTGGCGTCAGTCCTTTCCGCTTCATGTCTTATCTCTTGTACCGGCAGTTACCAACTCACAGTAAAACTATGCGGTAAAGACTCAATCCAACCGCTTGCGCGATCTGGTAGTTTCTGAATCACCTTCAGGTAATACGTGTCGGGCGGCCAATCACGCGCCGTGGTTTCCCATTTCCCTTCTCTCACCTCTACAGAAAGCGGTGGCGTGACGGATTGGTCACTTTCCAGCGAGATTTCGACCGTTGCGTCGATATTGCCGTCGCCTGAAAATTTGATAGTGCTTTCGGTTGGATGGGTAACGGTGACATGGGTCAACGCAGGTGGACGAACTTTGTACGCTCGCGGGGCACTACGTCCGGATAGGTCTGTCCCATCTTTCCTTAGAATGACAACCAATGAGCAGGGCCCTGGCGTGACTGTAACAGGGCAACTCCAATTGACACCTGTCAAGAGGTTATTACCAACTTCATCGCCTCTCGTATCTATGAGCGCATAAATATCAGCCCCCGCGATACCTCCGTTACCTTGCAGCACAAATCCCCTCTCCTGAAAACTGTTCTCAGGCGGTGCCGTAATCACCGGAGGCGGCGGCGAGGGCGCAACAACGTTTACTCTGACTTCTTCAGCCCAGTCCGACCACTCACCACCTAACTGTTGCTTGGCAGTCAAAAAAAACTCTCCCTCTGGCAGAGGCTCAAACAACGTTCTTCGCCAACTACCATCACCATCAACCCAAGTCGAACTAGATAATTCTTTCCCCGTACGGCTTTGATAAACCTTAACTTCAGCTTGATGCAAACCTCCACCTAAGACAGTCAAGTCAGGCCGTACAGTCGCCCCGTTGACAGGGCGAGTGATGTATGGCGGATCAGGTTTGACAATAACAGCAGGGCCACTCTCCACGCTTTTGATCTTGGCGCCGGGTTTAGGTGCCCACCCCTTCCGCTTTGCGGCATCCTTAGTTTCGCCGCCATTTTCCGGATTACTATTATTTTCTGGTTCGCCTTTTTCGAGATGATTGTCAGTGCTCATCAGTCACCTATTTATGTCGTTAAAGCTGGCGATTAGCCGAGCGATTCCGAGCACAGTAAAAGGTACGACGGACCGCTCCACACCTGACAGATCTGACAGTCCCGACCAACGGCAACACCCGGCAATCCCCAACTGACTACACAACCTTGCGCAACGGACTACAGATCCGCCAGAATCCGCCGGCTTGTGCGCCTTGGCCTTGCCCCGTAACGTGATTCGCGTCGCTGACACCTCAGCGATCGGGTTTAGTCGCCCAGTGGCAAAAGTGATGTGCACAAGCGTCATCCAGTCGGGTTCCCTCCCCGCACTTGATGGTGGCTGTTCGCAGGGCGCCCCCGGGCGCGCCGGGCTTCACTTTTCCACCGGTCGACTAACCTGCGTCCAGCCGCCACCCTTCGTTTAGTCGCGAACCGGGTGGCAGCCTCAATACGGAAAAGTGAATATGATCAAGCCAACACCCAATCCCCCCAAAACCGCTCCACGCCCTGCCCCCAAGACAGCCGAAGCCCGGAAGCTCGACAAAGCCGCGCAAAAAGCCCTGGACCATTACCTCAAGCCCAACGCCGGCAAGCCGGACAAAACACAACGACAGCTGGATTACTTCATCGTCGCGCCCGATGCCGACCCCGAAGGCGTGCTGGCGCACACTTACGAAACCTTCTGCTCGGTCAGTACGCTGATCCTGGATTTATCCGACGATCTGGAGGGCGCCCCGCGCAACCTGGCCCTGGCGATTCACCAGATGGGCGAGATGGGGGTGTTGTTGCTGGAGAAGTTGCTGGATGGCGAGGCGAAGGTGCAGCGCTGAGGGCGCAATGAACAGATAAATGGCCCACCCTGTGGGAGCGAGCAGGCTTGCTCCCACAGTGGCTATGCCGGCAAGCAGCTCAAGCCGAGGCCGACATCGGGTAGAAACTGAAGTACTGCCGCAGCGCACTCACCAGATAGCCATATTCCGGTGGCGCCCATTGCAGGCTGAAACCGGCGTCGAAATGCTGGGGTGTCACGTCTTCCGAGCACCAAAGACAGGTGGCTTTCAACTTGATGTGTTGCTGGGGCCCATCATCGGCTGGCAACTTCAGGCGCAGGTCAAACTCTGCGCCGACCATCAGCGGCAAATGGCTGATCAGCATCAGGCCATCGTCTGAAACATTGCCCAAGAACCCGATGGGTTTTCCGTTGACACCATTGAAGACCTCAAGGCAGTACGACAATTCATGTCGTGCAATTCGACGATCTTTGTACATGTCTTGTATCGCTTTTTTGATGACCGATTCCGCGGCCAACGAGTATTTCGGAACGAGCCCAGGCCAGCCCGCTCTCCCCGATCCCGGTGCCAGACGCTCGCAACGAGGCTGGCTAAATGCTACCGGTCACAGGTGACGCTACGAAATTAGAGCGCCAGCCCTAGTCACGACTTGTACAAATATAGCCCATGCGCAGGCGAGGGCCAGTCGAAAAAAGCTGCCGGTCATCGGTCCGACAGCTGCCTCGCGCCAATGGTTTCAATTCAATGCTGGTCAGAACGCCGTGGGACGAATCGCCGAGGCGCTGCGGGTCGGATAGTGGCCCAGGCTCTGCAGGGTTTCGAGCCGGGCACGGGCGCGGTAGGCATATTCGCTGTTGGGGTACTGGGTGAGGATGAACTGGTAGGTTTGCGCCGCATCGACGTACAGCTTCTGACGCTCCAGGCACTGGCCGCGCATCATCGAGACTTCCGGCTGCATATAGCGGCGGGCACGGCTGGCCCGGTCGACCTTGGACAACTCAAGCATGACTTGCTCGCAGTTGCCGCGCTCGTAGGCCTTGTAGGCCAGGTTCATGTGGTGGTTCATCGACCAACGGGTGCAGCCCGTGACACTCAAGGCCAAGGCAATAAAAAGCACGAATCGCATGGGGAGGTTCTCCTGTCTTGAGCTCTTTATCGACCCGGGCCAGAAAATCTTCAGCCCGAAACTACTCGCCACAAGCGCAATGTTCGCCTTTAGTAGTTAAAAGGCGCAAAAATTTTCAGGAATGTTCATTTCGAAAAAGAAACGAATAAGTAGTGCACATGAACAATGACTACACCCAAAGACCATAGTAGCCTTCGCTGGCGCTTGAACTTGAGGAGTCCTGCATGTCCGTCCGTCGCACCAAAATCGTCGCTACCCTTGGCCCGGCCAGTAATTCGCCGGAAGTTCTCGAACAGCTGATTCTGGCTGGCCTGGACGTTGCCCGCCTGAACTTCTCCCACGGCACGCCCGACGAGCACAAGGCTCGTGCCAAGCTGGTGCGTGACCTGGCCGCCAAGCATGGCCGTTTCGTTGCCCTGCTGGGTGACCTGCAAGGCCCGAAGATCCGCATCGCCAAATTCGCCAACAAGCGCATCGAATTGAAGATCGGTGACAAATTCACCTTCTCCACCAGCCACCCGCTGACCGAAGGCAACCAGCAGGTGGTCGGCATCGACTACCCGGACCTGGTCAAGGACTGCGGCGTGGGCGACGAACTGCTGCTCGACGACGGTCGCGTGGTGATGCGCGTCGAGACCGCCACCGCCACTGAATTGAATTGCGTCGTCACCATCGGCGGCCCGTTGTCGGACCACAAGGGTATCAACCGTCGCGGCGGTGGCCTGACGGCGCCGGCCCTGACCGATAAAGACAAGGCCGACATCAAGCTGGCCGCGGAAATGGAAGTCGATTACCTGGCCGTGTCCTTCCCCCGTGACGCGGCGGACATGGAATACGCCCGTCAATTGCGCGACGAAGCCGGCGGTACCGCCTGGCTGGTGGCCAAGATCGAACGCGCCGAAGCCGTGGCCGACGACGAAACCCTGGACGGCCTGATCAAGGCTTCCGACGCCGTGATGGTGGCCCGTGGCGACCTGGGCGTGGAAATCGGCGACGCCGAGCTGGTGGGCATCCAGAAGAAGATCATCCTGCACGCACGCCGCCACAACAAAGCGGTGATCGTCGCGACCCAGATGATGGAGTCGATGATCCAGAACCCGATGCCGACCCGCGCCGAAGTGTCTGACGTAGCCAACGCTGTGCTGGACTACACCGACGCGGTCATGCTGTCGGCCGAAAGTGCCGCCGGCCTCTACCCGCTCGAAGCGGTGCAGGCCATGGCGCGCATCTGCATCGGCGCTGAAAAGCACCCGACCGGCAAGACCTCCAGCCACCGCATCGGCAAGGAATTCACCCGCTGCGACGAAAGCATCGCCCTGGCAACCATGTACACCGCCAACCACTTCCCGGGCGTGAAGGCGATCATCGCTTTGACCGAAAGTGGCTACACCCCGCTGATCATGTCGCGTATCCGCTCCTCGGTGCCGATCTACGCGTTCACCCCGCACCGCGAAGCCCAGGCACGCGCAGCGATGTTCCGTGGCGTGTACACCATTCCGTTCGACCCGGCTTCGCTGGAGCCGCACGAAGTCAGCCAGAAAGCCATTGATGAACTGACCAAACGCGGCGTCGTGGAGAAAGGCGACTGGGTCATCCTGACCAAGGGCGACAGCTACCACACCACCGGCGGCACCAACGGGATGAAGATCCTGCACGTTGGCGACCCGATGGTTTGATGATCGGCTGCTGAAAACAAAAGCCCCGCCATGTGAATGGCGGGGCTTTTTGGTTTCTGGCTTTGGAAAGCGGTGTGTTTGGACTGTCGCGTTCGCGAGCAGGCTCGAGAAAGCGATGGATCAGCCGGCAGATTTATCCCGGGTAAGAAACACATCCGCCAGCAACTGATTGCGTGGCAACCCCGCCAGGTACAAGCGCTTGGCAAACGCCTCGACCCAATCCGGATGACCACAGAGCAGCGCCTGGGTCTGGCGCGAAGCCAGGCGCAGTTGCGCGAGGGCGCCCGTGGCTTCGGCGATGGTCAGCAACTCGACGCTCAAGTTCGAATGCTTGGCCGCCAATGCCGCCAGGGGTTTGTCCAGGTAGTGCCCCGCAGCATCGCGCGCCACATGAATCAACCGAATCTCACCTTGATGCTGCTGGCGCAACGCTTCGCGCAAGATGCCAAACAACGGCCCAAGGCCCGTACCGGAGGCCAGCAGCCATAGCGGCTTTTCATGCCAGTCGGGATCGTAATGCAGCGCCCCGCCGCGCAGTTCACCGAGGCGGATCGGACTGCCGGCCTCCAGTTGCCGCGCCGCATCGATGAACTGCCCGGGCGCGCGGCAATCCAGGTGAAACTCCAGGAAGCGGTCTTCCTCGGGCAGGCTCGCCAGGGAATACGGCCGGGCGACATCACCGGCCCACAACACCAGGTGTTGTCCGGCCCGATAGCGCAACGGTCGTTCCGGGATGAGGCGCAGGCGCAGCACGTCGGCGCCCAGCCAATCCACCGCCGCGACCTCGGCGGCCTGGCCGTCGCGTTGCGGGTCGAAGGTATGAATGTGGACGTCTTCGACTACCTGGCATTGGCACGCCAGGCGCCAGCCTTGATCGCGCTGCGCCGGGGCCAGGGCGTCGGGTCGGCTGTCGCGCACGTCGCCGCTCAGGCATTGCACCAGGCACGCATGGCAACTGCCGGCACGGCAACTGTAGGGCACCGCCACGCCAGCCTGGTTCAACGCATCCAACAGGTTACTGCCCACCGTCACCGACCACTGCTGGCCTGCGACTTTCAACTCAGGCATCGACATTCTCCCAAGCGGCGGCACAACGATTGCGGCCGTCTCGCTTGGCACGGTACAAGGCCTGGTCGGCGCGCTGCAAGGCGCTGTCCAGGTCATCGCCCATTTCCAACATCGTCATGCCCACCGACAGGCTAAGGTTACCGACCGGCAGGTCGATCAGCTCAACTTCGGTGAACGCCAACCGCAAGCGCTCGCAACAGACCGTCAGCCGGGAAGGGTCGCAGGCCGGCAGCAACATGACGAACTCTTCGCCACCGTATCGGGCCAGCACGTCACCTTCGCGCAGGCAGGCCGTGGCGACGCCGGCAAAGGCCTGGAGCACCTGGTCGCCCGCGGCATGGCCGTGCAAATCGTTGATGCGCTTGAAGTGGTCCAGGTCGATCAAGGCCAGGCCATGGGCGACACCGGGCCTGAGGGTATTGAGTTCACGGCTCGCCAGGCGCAGGAAATGGCGGCGATTGAACAGGCCGGTCAGTTCGTCGGTCGCCACTAGGTCTTCGAGCTGGCGCATCATGCCGCGCAACGTGTCCTGGTGCGCCTGCAATGCAAACCGGCGCTGGCGCATGCGTTGGCGCGAGGTCTGGACATAGCGGGCATACAGCACCAACCACACCAGCACGATGAACAACACGCACACTTGCAAGCCGGCCAACGTCGGATCGGGAAGCTGGAAGAAATAACCATCCCACAGGGTGATCCCGGTAAAGCTGATGAACACCAGCGTCGCACAGCGCACGAAGGCCCGCCGCGTCAGGTGGAACAGCCCGAACAGCAGGATCAGCACATAGAACACCAGGAACACGCCGCGGGCCTGGTCCAGGTGCGCCATCATCCAGGTCTGCCAGCCAAGGCCGATCCAGACTTGTACTTCCGTAAGGCTGGGGTCGGCGAAGCGCAGGTTGCGGTCGGTAATGAACAGTGCGAACAAGCCAGCCTGGCACAACACCACCAACAGCGTGCCGATGACGACGCCACGCAACGAGTCGAGGTAATGGCCGCTGAAGAACGCCAGCCACAGCAACACCAGCGCCAGTGCATAAGTCGTGGCTGCGAGGGCGAAACGTTTAAGCAAAAGACGTTGAATGGCGTTATGGGTCAATCGGTGACTCACCATGGGAAAGGGGAACTGACAGAACGGTCCTACGCTACAGGCCAGACGCCACTTTAGTGGCGTGTTCGACAAATGACCATTCAATTCTGGATCAGAAAAATGGCGTCAAAGCAATGGCCCAGATCGACGCAGTTTTTGGATGCTCCTCGCCACAAAGGCAGCTCGCTCCCACAGTGTTCCCAGCCTGCGATATACTGCCGCGCCTTTTTAGCGTCGCGCCAGCATGCCCGGCGTGCCTTAAGAGGTGCCGTCCGTCGACCGATGCACCCATGCGGACGGCACCTTATTGAATGTTCCCGTCTTAGAGAGGAGCGCGACTCATGACCGTGATCAAGCAAGACGACCTGATTCAGAGCGTTGCCGACGCCCTGCAGTTCATTTCCTACTACCACCCCGTGGATTTCATCCAGGCGATGCACGAAGCCTACCTGCGTGAAGAATCGCCGGCGGCCCGTGACTCCATGGCACAGATCCTGATCAACTCGCGCATGTGCGCAACCGGCCATCGGCCGATCTGCCAGGACACCGGCATCGTGACCGTGTTCGTGCGCGTGGGCATGGACGTGCGCTGGGATGGCGCGACCATGAGCCTGGACGACATGATCAACGAGGGCGTGCGTCGCGCCTACAACCTGCCGGAAAACGTCCTGCGCGCATCGATCCTCGCCGACCCGGCAGGCGCGCGCAAAAACACCAAGGACAACACCCCGGCGGTCATCCACTACTCCATCGTCCCGGGCAACACCGTGGAAGTGGACGTGGCGGCCAAGGGCGGCGGTTCCGAGAACAAGTCGAAGATGGCCATGCTCAACCCCTCCGACTCCATCGTCGACTGGGTCCTGAAGACCGTTCCGACCATGGGTGCCGGCTGGTGCCCACCGGGCATGCTCGGCATCGGCATCGGCGGCACCGCCGAGAAAGCCGCGGTCATGGCCAAGGAAGTCTTGATGGAATCCATCGACATCCATGAGCTCAAGGCCCGCGGCCCGCAAAACCGTATCGAAGAGATGCGCCTGGAGCTGTTCGAGAAGGTCAACCAATTGGGCATCGGCGCCCAGGGCCTGGGTGGCCTGACCACCGTGCTCGACGTGAAGATCATGGACTACCCGACCCACGCCGCGTCCCTGCCGGTGTGCATGATCCCCAACTGCGCCGCCACCCGTCACGCCCACTTCGTGCTCGACGGCACCGGCCCGGCCTCGCTGGAGGCGCCACCGCTGGACGCCTACCCGGAAATCGTCTGGGAAGCCGGCCCATCGGCCCGTCGCGTGAACCTCGACACCCTGACCCCAGAAGACGTGCAGAGCTGGAAACCGGGCGAAACCGTGCTGCTCAACGGCAAGATGCTCACCGGCCGCGACGCGGCGCACAAGCGCATGGTCGAAATGCTGAACAAGGGCGAAACCCTGCCGGTGGACCTCAAGGGCCGCTTCATCTACTACGTCGGCCCGGTCGACCCGGTGGGTGACGAAGTGGTCGGCCCGGCCGGTCCGACCACCGCCACGCGGATGGACAAATTCACCCGCCAGATCCTCGAACAGACCGGCCTGTTGGGCATGATCGGCAAATCCGAGCGCGGCCCGACCGCGATCGAAGCGATCAAGGACAACAAGGCCGTGTACCTGATGGCCGTAGGCGGTGCTGCTTACCTGGTGGCCCAGGCGATCAAGAAATCCAAGGTCCTGGCGTTCGCCGAACTGGGGATGGAAGCGATCTACGAGTTCGAGGTCAAGGACATGCCGGTGACCGTTGCGGTCGACAGCAAGGGCGAGTCGGTGCACATCACCGGCCCGGCGATCTGGCAGCAGAAGATCAGCGAAAGCCTGGCGGTGGAAGTGCAGTAACAGGCACTCCAGCGCTCTGAAGAAGGCCGGTGGGCGACAAGCTCACCGGCCTTTTTTTTTGAACATGTGTCCGGTTCCCTGCTGACCCGGCGGGGGAAAACCGTTTATCGGATGTACCCATCGACCTGTCAGATCTGACAGGTTACATCCCAGCTCGCCCTTGGCATTCTCATCGTGGCCAGGAATCAGGCCTGGCGCGGGTCAAGGGATAAAAAGCATGGCAGAGCAAGCACCCCTCCAGATCATCACGCCCACCATCGCTGGCGGCGCGTCAATCGCAACGATCGGCAACAGCCTCGGTCCGGTGGGTACGCGGGGCGCAGCCTCGTTTGAGTTACCCCTGCCCGTGTCGAGCGCCCGTCACCTGACACCGGGCCTGGTTCTGCAATACAACAGCCAGAGCGGCAACGGCACGTTCGGTATTGGCATGCAACTGCCGATTCCCAGCATCGCTCGTAAAACCAGCAAAGGCGTGCCGCATTACCAGGAAGACGATGTCATGGTGGGCCCCGACGGAGTGGATCGTTGGCCCGACCACGGGACACATGTGACGCGCACGCTCCCGGGGCGAAGCGAAATGACCTATACGGTGGTGCGCTATTACCCCAGGGTGGAAAGTACATTCGACATTTACGAGCTGTGGATGCCCGACGGCGGCCAGCCTTCGTTCTGGCGAGTACAAGGCAGTAACGGGAACTTGTATTGCTATGGCCACAGCGACAAATCGCGCATCGCCGACCCCAAGAACGCCCTACGCATTACCGAATGGCTGTTGTTGGAGGAAGTCAGCCCATTGGGCGAGCACATCTATTACGAGTATGCGGCAGACCCGGCTCCTTCCGACGGCCCCCATGACTACAGCGCCCAGCGATACCTGATCCGGGTGTGCTATGGCAACGCCACGGCCAGCGAAACCTTCTATTGCTTCGAAGAAGAGGACCCGGCCGACCGGGACTGGCACTTTCATCTTTTGTTCGACTACGGCCAGCGTACCCTCCAGCTCGACGGAAAACCCGGATGGACAGCTGTCGACGAAGACGCCTGGCTGCTGCGCGAGGACCCATTCCACGCGTACCGGTACGGTTTTGAAACAGGGACACGGCGACTGTGTCATCAGGTGCTGATGTTTCATCGCTTCCCTGCCGACGCCGAACCGGCCCTCGTGCGGCGACTGTTGCTGGAATACACACCGACGAAGCTGGGCTATAGCCTGTTGACCGCTGCCCATTATCAAGACTGGGATGCCGAGGATCGGTTCGAGTACTCCGCACCGATAGAACTCCACTACCCCGACTTCGAACCTGACCTCGAACCCAAGGCGTTTTTTGCCCTGGAGACCATGCCCGCCCTGGAAGACGGCCTGCGCTACCAGTGTGTCGACCTTTACGGAGAAGGGGTGCCCGGTTTTTTGTGCCGTTACAGCAATGGCTGGTATTACCGCGAGCCTGAACGCGCCACGGAGGGTGACAGCGAGGCCATCGGCTACGGCCCTTGGTCACTGCTGCCGAGCATTCCTGTCGCCGCCGATAACTCGGTGGCCATGCAGTTGCTTACCGACCTGACCGGCAGCGGCCGGCTCAATTGGGTCATCGCCCAACCCGGCATGTACGGTTTTTACACACTGAATCCGGACCGCAGTTGGTCTACGTTCACCGACTTCAAGCGCTTCCCCACGGAGTTCCTGCACCCGGCCGCACAGTTGGGCGACCTGATCGGCGATGGATTGCGCTCGCTGGCCATGATCGGACCCAAAAGCGTGCGGCTCTACGCAAACCTTCGCGAAGAGGGGTTCGCCGCGGGTGTGGACGTTGCCCATGAACCGGACAGCACCCTGCCACTGTTCAGCGATGTGCGCAGCGAACTGGTGCTGTTCAGCAATCTGTTGGGGAGCGACACCACCGAGCTGTGCCGCATCCGCTTCAACGAAATCAAGTGTTGGCCCAACCTCGGGCATGGGCGTTTCGGCGAAGGTTTTGTCATGAGTGCCCTGCCCTTCCAATACGACGAGTTCGATGTCGATCGGGTGCGGATCGCCGATCTGGATGGCTCCGGGGCGCCGGCGTTGATTTATCTGAAAAGCGATTGCTTTGAAATCTACCTGAACCACGGTGGCAATGGCCTGGATCAGGTGGCGTTGCGGGTGCCCTGGCCCGATGGCCTGCGCTATGACAGTCTCTGCCAAGTCACCCTGGCCGACCTGCAAGGCTTGGGTTGTGCGAGCCTGATCCTGAGCGTGCCCCATGCCACGCCGGATATGAAACCCAGGCACTGGCGCTACGATTTCGTCACGGCGCGGCCTTACCTGCTCAGCGCCACGAACAACAACATGGGTTGCAGCAGCACCCTGGCGTACCGCAGCAGTGCGCAGTTCTGGCTGGATGAAAAAGCACAGCGTGTGGCGAACGACGAACCATTGGATTGCTACCTGCCCATGGCCTTGTCACTGGTGACGCGCCAGCAACAGCTCGATGAGATCACCGGTAACTGCCTGACCCAGTACTTCGGTTATTTCGAAGGCGACTACGACAGCTATCACCGCGAGTTCCGCGGCTTTGGTCGGTTATATCAGCTCGACAGCGAAATGCCCCCCAGCGAAACAGACGAGAATTTTACCGCTCCGGTGCTGGTCAAGACGTGGTTCCACACCGGACGGAGTATCGACCAGCCCCTTAAAGACTGCTTCGAAGGCGACCCCGACGCCCCACCGTTGGGGCCCACGCTCCTGACCCGATTCCATGATCTGGATAGCGCTGACGAAATCCTCGATCTCGACCCCGAGACCGCCCGGGAAATGGCCTATGCCTTGGCTGGCCACGTACTGCGCAGCGAGGCCCATCACGCCGAATCGATCGACATGCTCGAGCCGTACACCGTGACGCAACAACGCTACCTGTTGCGCCAACCTCATGCCAACCAGAAGAGCTTGCTGGTGTTGGCGCTGGAAGCGGTCAGCTACCAGTACGATGGCTTCATCAACGACCCGCAAGCCCAACACACCATCAGTCTGGGCTGGAACAACTATGGTCAACTCACTCACGGTTTCGTCGTCCATTACGCCCGCCGCCTCACTGCGGACGATGCGCCACCCTTCGATGATGAGTACGACAACATCTGGTGGGGCGATGCCCATGACGAACAGCAGCAGGTGTATCACCTGACTGAAAGCCGCGCCGAATATATACAGCTCATCGATGAAGAAGGACAACGCCAACGACTGGGCCTGCCCTGGCGCGCCCGGACCAACGGACTGCAACGCGCCAAAGGCACACTCCCGGATGGGCTGCGCCCGGAACAGGTCAGCTACGAACATTTCGTCGAGCACCAGAGCTCGGAGTCATGGACAACCGCCCGGGTATTGATCGCCCTCGAAGAACAGGCGTACGAGCATGACGCGTCGGACAAGATCCTGTTCCAGGCCCTGCGCGGCCCGTTGGAAATCGCCGAATTCGACGAGCAGGCGTTGAGCGCCTACGACGTGGTGCCTGAACCGTTCGACATTCGCGAACAACTGGAAACGATCGGCTTCGAGCCCATGGCGCTGTTCCTGCTTGAAGATTCGAAAAAGGACGAGGCCCGAAATCTCTGGTCCAAGAAAATCGGTTTTCCCCAATACCTGTCGCTGGAAGGCTTCTTCGGCATCAGCCAATTACAAGAGACCCGGAGCCACGGCATCACCTCGGTCAGTTACGACGAGTTTCATTTGATGGCCACCGCCGTACGGCTCCCGGACGGTTGTACCACCCACGTCGAATACGACTATCACTCGCTGTTGCCGCGCAAAATCATTGATGCCAACGAGAACATCCAGCAAGCGCTGTACGGACCGAAGGGCGTGCCGTTGGGCGTGACGTTCCACGGCACCGAAAACGGTGTTCCGGTGGGCTTCGGTGCCATCGAGGATCATCTGCCTCCTGAAGACCTGTCACCGGCCTACGCCATAGCGAACCCCAAGGCAACCCTGGACAGGATCGCCAGCGCCGTGCGCGTCGAGTATCTGAGCTGGATGGGCTTGCTTGCGCCCGCTCAAGTGTCATCGACACAACGTGACGGCTGGATCGCTGCCCGATACCTGCTGCCCAGTGGTCACATCCGGGCCTCGGCGCGGGTTCGCCTGGCCCAAAACAAAGCCCGGAGCGCCGATGAGGAACAGCTCTGGGCGCTGATCCAGGCAGCGGCCCGGGAACCGGCTCACAGTGTCGTGCTAAGCGCCGATCGCTACCCGGACGATCCCTTGCAGCAGATCCGCATCGCCCTGAGCGCAATCGATGGCTTTGGTCGCCCCCTGCAAAGCAAGCAGTTGGTCGAACCCGGAAAAGCCTATGCCGTGGCGGAGGATGGCACCTTGCAGCTTGGCGAGGATGGCAAGCCAGTACAACTTGAAGCCGACCCGCGCTGGCGCGTCAGCGAACGGGTCGAGTACAACAACAAGGGCCTGGTCACCCGGGTCTATCGCCCCTACTTCGCCAATGCCTGGCACTACATCAACGACGCGTCACTGCGCGAGCACGGTTATCACGACCAGCAGTTCTACGACCCGCCGGGGCGCCTGGTCAAGATCGTCAATGCCAGGGGCGATGAAGCGTGGCAGGTCTACCACCCTTGGTATCAGTGTGATCATGATTACAACGATACGGCCCCGCCACGGACGGGCGCACTGCCGGAGGGTTGAATGACCAATGTCCACGCTCGTACGCCGGACATTGTCGCAGTCGATGGGCGTGGCCTGCCCGTGCGGCAAATCGGCTATCTGCGTAGTCAAGCTTCGGCTCCTGCTGTCGCCCTGATCGCCCGTCAACACTTCGATGGGGCCGGGCGCCTCGCCGAACAATGGGATCCACGGCTGTTCGGGCATGCCCCGAGACCCAACCAGTCCATGATCTACGATCTCCAGGGCGAGCCGCTGCATATCGACAGTGTCGATGCCGGCTGGCGCTTGATATTACCGGGGCTGGCTGGCGCCCCCCTGCTGCACTGGGACGCGCGCGGCAATCGATGGCGCGTCCATCATGATAGCCAGTTGCGCCCGGTGGCCCTGGACGAGAACAGCGACTTGAATGTCGAAACCTTCACCTATGGCGACGCCGCTCAAGACGCCGGCCACAACTTGCGCGGACAATTGTTGGAACAAGTCGATCCGTCAGGCACGTTGCGTTGCGACAGCTATGGCCTGGCGGGCTTGCCCCTGCGTCAGGCCCGCACGTTTACCGACTCCAGCGTCCATGCGACCGAGCGGATCCTGGATGCCTTCGGCGCACCGGTCAGCCAGACCGATGCAGGTGGTCATCGCCAGCATTTACGCCTGGACGTGGCCGGGCAGCTCAAGGCAGTGGACTTGCAGCTCAAGTTGGATGCCGCACCGCAACCGATCATGCTGGCGGCTCACTACAACGCCGCCGGCCAGATTGAGCGCCAGGACACCGCCAACGGTGTAAGCAGTCGATGGGTCCATGATCCGGTGGACGGTCGGCTGTGCACGTTTCAGGCAGGAAAGCCGGGTGCAGACCTGCGCCAGGACCTGACCTACCTTTACGATCTCGTCGGCAATGTAGTGCGCATTGATGACCGCACCGTCGCCACCGTCCATTTTGCCAACCAACGGGTGGATGGCCATCGCGAATTCACTTACGACTCGCTCTATCGCCTGGTCGGCGCCAGCGGCTTCGAGGGCCAGGCACCGCACCTGCAACCCGGTTTGCCCACGCCAATCATTCCCATCGATCCGGGCCCTCGCTTTAACTACTCCCAACAATATGAATATGACAGCGGCAACAACCTGACCCGTCTACGCCATATTCGCGACGGCAACAACCACACGCGAATCATGCGCATTGATCCCAACAGCAATCGGGGCATGCGCTGGGCAGGCGGCGATCCGAACCCGGATTTCGACACATTGTTCGACGCTCACGGCAACCAATCATTCTTGCAGGCCGGTACGCCACCGCTTGCCTGGAACTCCCGCGACCAACTCAGCCGCGTCACCATGATCAAGCGCGACAGCGGTTTGGGCGACGATGAGGAAACCTACCTCTACAGCCAAGGTGAACGGGTCGGCAAAACCCACACGACGATCACAACGGTCCAGGAAACACGTTATCTGGATGGACTTGAACTACACACGTCCAACGGCGGCGAAATATTGCATGTCATAAGCCTGGAGCTGGCTTACGGCAGTGTTCGCTGCCTGCATTGGGAGGCTGGTCAACCTGGCGGGATCGAGGCTGATCAGTTGCGCTTCAGCCTCGATGAGCCCCATGGTTCCTGCACCTTGGAGCTGGACCGCCACGGCGAATTGATTAGCCTCGAATTTTATTACCCCTTCGGCGGCACTGCCTGGCGGGCCGGTCGTTCGCTCATAGAGGTCGGCTACAAGACGATCCGCTATTCGGGCAAGGAATTGGACGCCAGCGGTCTGTACCACTTCGGCGCGCGCTACTACGCACCATGGTTGCAGCGCTGGATCAGTGCCGATCCGGCGGGGGATGTCGACGGCTTGAACCTTTATGGGTTCGTCGCCAATAACCCGACGACTTATGCCGATGATGGCGGGCTGATGCGACTGCTCAAGGTAGAGACGCCAGCGCAGAGAGACATGAGAAAGGCGGCAGCAAAGGAGAGACAGCTTCAACACAACGCAAAACTCAAATTATCCATCGGCGTGGCCCGGTTTACTGACATTCTCAAAATGTCCACGCGCAGAGCTATCGACGCTCAAACACAACTGGCCAACCATCGCTCAGGATCGGCCCTTTTCAGGTCGTCGACGAGGCGTATCGGCAGTCACCTTGCTGCGCAGGGGGCCAGCTATGGCGTGGGTATCGGGATGGGCATTGCAGGGGCGGCGTTCGGCAGTGTGGCGGGCCCAGGTGGCACGGCGTTAGGCGCCATCATTGGCTTCACCGTGACCAAAGCCGTCAGCATTGGCCTGGACTACGCCTTGGAAAATGCAGGAATAGGTGCCTCCGTTAAATTCAAAAGCAAGAAATTGGACCCGATTCGAATTGTGAAAAAGGGGGAATATCACGTGATGGATTCCTTGGAGTATGTCAGAAAAAAAGGCGCTGACCTCATCGACGCCACAGCATCTCCCACAAAAAAGGGCCTATGGAAATTAACCAAGGAAGGCGTCAATACCGGCACGTCTACTGCATTGAAAGCCTCGGCTACCGCAGGCGGCAGCGAAATTTCAGCCATGGTGAAAACGGCAATGGGTGCCATTGAAATAGTTCATGAAATCATTGGGGCGGGTCGCGCGCTCACCGAGGAAAAAATCGACTTGGCGGATCAATACATCAACGGTCTGATCAACCTATTGAACGAAGAGATGGCCGTTGTCGACAAGCTTTTCGATGACGCAGGCCTCGAAGCGATCAACACCTATGTGCCGCTGGAGAAGATGGTGGGTCCTTCGAACGGAATCACCCGCCGAGGCCTTAGAAGAGGGATGGAGGCTGCCATCGGCCATCTGAAACAGACGCAGAGCATGCTCAGGTAGCCTCGCATCGAAGCCCTGTCAGACCTGGCAGGTTCTGTGACCCGCTTGCGCCATATTCGCGAAGGCAATAGTCACACCCAAGACATGCGCATCGACCTCGACAGCAACCGAAGCGTGCGCTGGAAAGAAGGCGATCCCGAGCCGGATTTCAATGCATTGTTCGATGCCCATGGCAACCAGCGGTTCTTACACCGTCCGAGTATCGTCACGCTCAGCAGGGCCGCGTGCTATCGTGCCCGTCTCAGCCCGGTCCCGACTTATCCATGCCAGCAATGTCACGCCCCTTGCGCCTGTCTCTTGCCATCGTCCTGATACTTGCTGGCGCAGCCGTTGCCGCCACCCTCGCCCTGCGCCACGCCGAACGTACGGCCCTGGAGGAAGACGCCAGCCGCGCGAGCCAGCAACTGGCGCTGTACGCCAATTCGTTGCACACCCTGATCGAACGCTACCGCGCCCTGCCCGCCGTGCTGGCGCTGGACCCGCAGCTGCGTGACGCCCTCAAGGGACCGGTCAGCCCAGCGCAGCAGGATGTCTTGAACCGCAAGCTGGAAAAGATCAACGGCGCCGCGCAGTCCTCGACGTTGGAGTTGCTGGACCACACAGGCCTGGCCGTAGCGGCGAGCAACTGGAAGTTGCCCAGCAGCTATGTCGGGCACAATTATGGTTTCCGTCCCTATTTCCTCCAGACCCGCACCCAGGGCACCGGGCGGTTTTATGCGGTGGGCGTAACCAGCGGCATCCCCGGCTATTTTTTGTCCAGTGCGGTGACCGACGACAATGGCCAGTTCCTTGGCGCCATGGTAGTTAAGCTGGAGTTCCCGGAGCTGGAGCGCGAATGGCGCCAGGGCAGCGACACGCTGTTGGTCAGCGATGCGCGGGGGATCATTTTCATCGCCAATCGGCCCGGCTGGCGCTACCGCCATCTACAGCCCTTGACCGACAACGATCGCGCCGAACTCCAGGCCACGCGCCAATACGACAAGCAACCGTTACAACCCTTGGCCTTCGATCCGCTGCGGCGCTTTGACGAAAACAGTCATCTGACCCGGGTCGAGGCACCCGATGGCCCGCAGGAATATCTCTGGGAGTCCCTGCCGTTGACGAGCGAAGGCTGGACGCTCCACTTGCTGCGCCGTCCACAGATCGCCTTCGAAGACCTGCGCAACGCCGGGCTCGCCGCCGCCGGGTTGTGGCTGGCCCTGGTGTTCCTGCTGTTGTTTCTCAACCAGCGCTGGCGCCTGGCAAAACTGCGCCAGCGCAGCCGCCAGGAACTCGAACGCTTGGTGGACGAACGCACCCGTGAACTGCGCACCGCCCAAGACGGCCTGGTGCAATCGGCCAAGCTGGCGGCGTTGGGGCAGATGTCGGCGGCGCTGGCCCATGAGATCAACCAGCCCTTGACCGCCCAGCGCATGCAACTGGCGACCCTGCGCCTGCTGCTCGATCACGGCCGGATCGACGATGCGTACAAAGCCCTCAAGCCGGTGGACGATATGCTGACGCGCATGGCCGCCCTCACCGGCCACCTGAAGACCTTCGCGCGCAAAAGCCCCAGCGGTCTGCGCGAACGCCTCGACCTCGCGGCGGTGGTGGACCAGGCGCTGCAACTGCTGGAGACGCGCCTGCGGGACGAAAACGTCAGCACCGTCTTGCACCTGACCCGTCCGGCATGGGTCCGCGGCGACGCCATCCGCCTCGAACAGGTGTTGATCAACCTCCTGCGCAACGCCCTCGACGCCATGCTCGAACAGCCGCTCAAGCGCCTTGAAGTGCGCCTGCAAGCCGATGAACAATTGTGGCGCCTGACCGTCAGCGACAGCGGCACCGGAATCGCCGAAGAACATCTGGCGCAAGTGTTCGACCCCTTCTTCACCACCAAGGCGGTGGGCGATGGCCTCGGCCTCGGCCTGGCGGTTTCCTTTGCAATCATCCATGAATCCGGCGGACGGCTGACGGCGGACAACCATGAAAACGGTGCGGTATTGTGCGTGACCTTGCCCATCGATCAGGAGGCGCAACTGCATGCTTGATTCGGTCATAGTCGTCGATGACGAGAACAGCATCCGCACGGCGGTCGAGCAATGGCTGAGCCTGTCCGGGTTCCGGGTGCAATTGTTCAGTCGCGCCGAGGATTGCCTGGCGAAGCTGCCGGAAAATTTTCCTGGCGTGATCCTCAGCGACGTGCGCATGCCTGGGCTGGGCGGCCTGGAGTTGCTGGCCGAAGTACGCAGGCGTGATCCGGACCTGCCGGTGATCTTGCTGACCGGTCACGGCGACGTGCCGATGGCCGTGGAGGCCATGCGCGACGGGGCCTATGATTTCCTCGAAAAGCCGTTCAGCCCTGAAGCGTTGCTGGGCGGCTTGCGCCGGGCACTGGACAAGCGTTTCCTGGTCCTGGAAAACCGCCGGCTGCACGAACAGGCCGATGCCCGGGCGAAGCTCGACGCCACCCTGCTCGGCGTCTCCCGTGCATTGCAGAACCTGCGACGTCAGGTGCTGGACCTGGCGACGCTGCCGGTCAACGTGTTGATCCGCGGTGAAACCGGCAGCGGCAAGGAATTGGTTGCCCGTTGCCTGCACGACTTCGGCCCGAGGACGAGCAAGCCCTTCGTGGCACTGAACTGCGCGGCCATCCCCGAACCGCTGTTCGAAGCCGAACTGTTCGGCCATGAAAGCGGCGCCTTCACCGGAGCCCAGGGCAAGCGCATCGGCAAGCTCGAATACGCCGACGGCGGCACGCTGTTCCTCGACGAAATCGAAAGCATGCCCTTGGCCCAGCAGGCCAAGCTGCTGCGCGTGCTGCAGGAAAAGAAACTCGAACGCCTGGGTTCCAACCAGAGCATCAACGTGGACCTGCGCATTATCGCCGCGACCAAGCCCGACTTGCTGGACGAAGCCCGGGCCGGGCGTTTTCGCGAAGACTTGGCCTATCGCCTGAACATCGCCGAGCTGCGCCTGCCACCCTTGCGCGAGCGCCGCGAGGATATTCCGCTGCTGTTCGAGCACTTCACCCACAGCGCCGCCGAACGCCTGGGCCGCCCCGCCGCGCCCTTGAACGGCCCGCAACTGAGCCATCTGCTCAGCCACGACTGGCCGGGCAACGTGCGTGAATTGGCCAACGTCGCCGAGCGCCAGGTGTTGGGCCTGGATCAACTGCCCGTCCTGGAGACGGAGCCGGGCCAGTCCCTCGCAGCCCAGCAGGAAGCCTTCGAAGCCCAATGCCTGCGCGCCGCCCTGACTCGGCACAAAGGCGATGTGAAAGCCGTGCTCGAGGAACTGCAACTGCCACGCCGCACCTTCAATGAAAAGATGCAGCGGCATGGGTTGAGTCGAGAGATGTTTTTGTAAGCATCGTTCCCAAGCTCCGCGTGGGAACGATCGACATGAGCGGATGCCCGCCCACACCGCCACCCGCAATAAGCGGATTTCCGCTCACCAAACGCGACAACCCCCTCTAGACCGGCCTTCCGCCACCTGGCACAGCTCCTGCTATAGCCCTGGCAGGCTGCGTCCACACGCGCTCCACAAAAACAATTAAACGAAGGATCCTTCAATGGATAACTCCAACGCCCTGCCCATCGGGTCGGCTGCCGTGCCCGCCCGTGAAAGAACCACCGCCAGCCGGATCAAATCGATCTTCAGCGGCTCGGTCGGCAACATGGTCGAGTGGTACGACTGGTACGTCTACGCCGCTTTCTCGTTGTACTTCGCCAAAGTCTTTTTCCCCAAGGGCGACACCACCGCCCAATTGCTCAATACCGCCGCGATCTTCGCCGTCGGCTTCCTGATGCGCCCGATCGGCGGCTGGTTGATGGGCCTGTACGCTGACCGCGCCGGTCGTAAACGTGCGTTGATGGCCTCGGTGTACCTGATGTGCTTCGGCTCGCTGATCATCGCCTTGAGCCCGAGCTACGAAACCATCGGCGTCGGCGCGCCGATCCTGCTGGTGTTCGCCCGCTTGCTCCAGGGCCTGTCGGTGGGTGGCGAGTACGGCACTTCGGCAACCTACCTGAGTGAAATGGCGACCAAGGAACGTCGTGGTTTCTTCTCCAGCTTCCAGTACGTGACGCTGATTTCCGGCCAGCTCATCGCCCTTGGCGTGCTGATCGTGTTGCAACAGTTCCTGACCACTGAACAACTGTATGCCTGGGGCTGGCGCATCCCGTTCGCCATCGGCGCGCTGTGTGCGGTCGTGGCGCTGTACCTGCGTCGCGGCATGGAAGAAACCGAGTCGTTTACCAAGAAGGAAAAAGCCAAGGAAAGCGCCATGCGCACCTTGATGCGCCATCCCAAGGAATTGTTGACCGTGGTCGGCCTGACCATGGGCGGCACGCTGGCGTTCTACACCTACACCACCTACATGCAGAAATACCTGGTGAACACAGTCGGCATGAGCATCTCCGACTCCACCACTATTTCCGCCGCCACGCTGTTCCTGTTCATGTGCCTGCAACCGGTCATCGGTGGGCTCTCGGACAAGATCGGTCGCAGGCCGATCCTGATTGCCTTCGGTATCCTGGGCACGCTGTTCACCGTGCCGATCCTCACCACGCTGCACACCATCGAGACCTGGTGGGGTGCGTTCTTCCTCATCATGGCCGCGCTGATCATCGTCAGCGGCTACACCTCGATCAACGCCGTGGTGAAGGCCGAATTGTTCCCCACCGAAATCCGCGCCCTGGGCGTCGGCCTGCCTTACGCACTGACGGTGTCGATCTTCGGCGGCACCGCTGAATACATCGCGCTGTGGTTCAAGAGCATCGGCATGGAAACCGGCTACTACTGGTACGTGACAGCCTGTATCGCCGTGTCGTTGTTGGTGTACATCACCATGAAAGACACCCGCAAGCATTCGCGGATCGTGACCGACTGATTTCCCAGTCGCACAAACATAAAGGGGCGAACCTGACAGGTTCGCCCCTTTTTTCGTTCTGCATGTCCAAGGATTTATCCGAGATTAATCTCTGGTTAATGCCTGGCCTGCATCCTCATCCTCAACAGAACGCACCTTCGATACGCCGGTGATGGCCTCATTGACCGTTCAGTGACAGCCGCCAATAAATCTATTTTATCGATTGTTTTTAGCGTTTTTTTGCGCTTTTTAATCAGTTTAACGAGCGTAATATGAATTCCACACCCAAGGCACTTAACGCCAAACATTCTGGAGCACGACCATGAAAACCAAACTGATCATCGCCCTGACCCTCTCCGTACTGGCCGCCAACACCTTCGCCGCCGACGGTTTCGACCGCACCAGCTCGGCCATCGCCGCCGATGGTTATGAGCGCACCGGCGCTGCCACCCTCGCCGCTGATGGTTTCGATCGCACTAACGGCGCTACCGTCGCTGAAGATGGCTTCGACCGCACCAACGGCAACACCGTCGCTGAAGATGGCTTCGACCGCACCAACGGCAACACCGTCGCTGAAGATGGCTTCGATCGTACCAACGGCAACACCGTCGCTGAAGATGGCTTCGACCGCACCAACGGCAACACCGTCGCTGAAGATGGCTTCGATCGCACCAACGGCAACACCGTCGCTGAAGATGGCTTCGATCGCACCAACGGCAACACCGTCGCTGAAGATGGCTTCGATCGTACCAACGGCGCCGCCATCAGCTAACAACCACGAAGGCACTCTCACAGCCCGGCTTCGGCCGGGCTTAGTTATTTATGGCGCATGTGAAACCAGCACAGCGATAACAGCGGAGCACGATTTGCCTGACTACTAAATCCACTGTGGGAGCGGGCTCCAGGGTGCTGACAAAAACGGCGGGGCCCTGCACTATCCTCGATTCCCTTGAAACCCCACCGCAGGACGTTCTCCAGCCATGCCCGACGACATCCATTTCTACGAACCCGCCAACGGCCACGGCCTGCCCCACGACCCGTTCAACGCCATCGTCGGCCCACGGCCAATAGGTTGGATTTCGTCCCAGGATGCCGAAGGCCGCCTGAACCTGGCGCCCTACAGTTTCTTCAACGCCTTCAACTACGTTCCGCCGATCATCGGTTTCTCCAGCGTCGGGCGCAAAGACAGCCTGAACAACATCGAACAGACCGGCGAGTTCGCCTGGAACCTGGCCACGCGCCCCTTGGCCGAGCAAATGAACCAGAGCTGCGCGATGGTCGCGCCAGAGGTCAATGAGTTCGAGTTGGCGGGTTTGACGACGGCGGCTTCGCGAGTGATCCAGGTACCACGCGTGGCCGAGAGCCCGGTGTCCTTCGAGTGCAAGGTCACCCAGATCATTCAGTTGCAGCGGGCGGACAAAGGGCTGGTGCCGAGCTGGCTGATCCTCGGCGAAGTGGTCGCCGTGCATATCGCCCAATGGCTGTTGAAAGACGGGGTCTACGATACCGCCGCCGCCGAACCGATCTTGCGCGGCGGCGGGCCGGCGGATTATTTCCAGTTGGGGCCGGAGGCGTTGTTCAGGATGCACCGCCCAAAGTAAGGATCAGCGCGATTCCTGTGGCGAGGGAGCTTGCTCCCGCCTGGGTGCGCAGCGCCCACCAAAAAGGGGGCGCTGCGCAGCCCAGCGGGGATAAATCCCCTCGCCACAAAAGCAATCCACGAAATGCTGATTACCAGACCAACCCGCCGTCCTCTTCGACGCCCTGCAGGTGAGTCAACTGAACGGCAGCCGCTTCATCGGCCTTGGCGGCGGTTTCGAATGTCTGCTCTTCGAGCACTTTATTGAAACGCGGCTTCTCGGCACTGCCAATGGCCTTGGTGGCGATGGCGGCGTAATAGCCGCCGCCTTCCTTGGGAACAACAGCGGAAACAGCTTCAAATGTTTCAAAGGCTTTGCGTGCCATAATGCACATCCTGGCGATGGGAATAAGGGGCATTAAACCTTCAACCGGCCAGTTTGTGTACCTTCGCCATGCACCCTTCGGTCGCCTGGAGGGCAGACACTTCTCTAAAGGTGTGAAAATCCAGGCTACTCACCACCAGGTCCTGTACAAGCTCGGCAAAGATCGCCATGGCCGGTGAGTTGAAATAAGCGTCCATCGCCTGCTGGTTGGCCCACAGCCCGGACACCAGCCACAGATCGGCGTCGCACTGCGATTGCTGCAAGGCAAAGTGCAGGCAACCGGGCGCCTGGCGCGAGGGCACTATCAGGGTGCTGAGGCGTGCCCCCAATGGCTTGGAGCAACCGGCGCGGGCCCGGACAAAAGCCATGTGGCTGACGGGGATCTGTGTAGTCATGTTCAACCTCCCAGGTAATCCGTTGTGCAGCCGGGGACAGGCTGCGACAGGATCAAAGGTTAAGCGTCCCGACGCCAGCTTCGTTAGTCGATTCCTGCCGACTCATTGCACAATTCTGCGCCCGGACATTTTCCGGTCTCCTCTTTATGGGTTGGATTCGCCGGTAGTTGAAACAAAAGGTTTCAAGCAAGTTTCGCCAGGGCAGCCCAGTCCGCTCTCCGACAGTTGTGCAGGATCAGGCAAGCTTTCAACAGAATGTGACTACCGCCATGCCTTGCACAAACATAAGCTTTGTCCTATCGCTTCCTTCTCCCTGAGGTCCCTGGCATGTCGCCACTCGATCACGCCCACGTCCCGCTGGACACGTACCTGGAACAACAGCGCGCCGAACTGGCGTCGATCATCGACCGCAACACCTGCGAGGACGGCAGCTACGCCACGGCCATCGGCTCGCTGCACCTGTCGCGCCACAGCCAGCCGCACAAATTCGCCCCAGTGCTGGCGCAACCCGCCCTGTGCATCATGGCCCAGGGCAGCAAGCAGGTGCGCCTGGCGGACGAATTGTTCAACTACGACCCGCTGCATTACCTGGTGGTCTCGGTCTCGATGCCATTGAGCGGTTGCATCGCCGACGTCTCGCCCGAGCAGCCGATCCTGGCGCTGCGCCTGGACATCGACCCGGCGGAAATCACCGCGCTGATCGCCGATGCCGGTCCCTTGGGCGTGCCGACCCGCCCCGCTGGGCGCGGGCTGTATGTCGAACGCCTGGACACACCCATGCTCGACGCTGTGCTGCGCCTGACGCGCCTGCTCGATGCGCCGAAAGACATCGCCATGCTCGCCCCCCTTGTGCGCCGGGAGATCCTTTACCGCCTGTTGCGCAGCCCGCAGGGCTACCGGCTATATGAAATCGCCATTGCCAACAGTCAGAGCCACCGCATCAGCCAGGCAATCAAATGGCTCAATGGCCATTTCGAACAGCCACTGCGCATCGATGACCTGGCCAGGGAAGTGAACCTCAGCGTCTCGACCTTGCACCATCGGTTCAAGGCCATGACCGCCATGAGCCCATTGCAATACCAGAAGCAACTGCGCCTGCAGGAAGCCCGCCGGCTGATGCTGGCCGAAGGGCTGGAAGCGTCGGCGGCGGGTTATCGGGTGGGTTATGAAAGCCCTTCGCAGTTCAGCCGCGAGTACAGCCGGTTGTTTGGTGCGCCGCCGCTGCGGGATCTGGCACGGTTGCGGATGACTGTTTGACCCGAGGGTTGCGTCGGGCCGGCCTCATCGCGAGCAGTGCGCGGCACATGCCTTTTATCCAGGCATGCGCGACCTGATCACGTGCCGTCAGACGGCCCGGACTACATGCTTGATTTCCTGGAATGCCGCCAGTCCCCAAGGTCCTAATTCACGGCCAAGACTGCTCTGCTTGTAGCCGCCCCAAGCGGTCTAAGGAAAAATCACCTGCGCAGCGTTGATCCACACCAGCCCGGCCTGCAAAGCATCGGCGACCTTCCCAGCCGCCTCGACATCGCGGCCGACCACGCTGGCCACCAACCCGAAACGGCTGTCGTTGGCCAAGGCAATCGCCTGCGCCTGGGAACTGAAACTGCGTACGCACAGCACCGGCCCGAAGATCTCTTCGCACCACAACGCGCTGTCCAGGGGCACGTGGGTGAAGATGGTCGGCTGTAAAAAAAAGCCCCGAGTCAGATGCGCGGGGCGCTGACCACCGCATACCAGCGTTGCCCCGGCGCTCAAGCCGCGGTCGATGTGCCCCAGCACCCGCTGGTATTGCGCCTGGTTGACCAGCGCGCCCATCTCCACGTCCGGGTCGAACGGATCGGCGACGCGGATCGCCTCGGCGCGCGCCTTGAGCCGTTGCAGGAATTCATCGGCCAGTTCATCGGCGACGAGCACGCGGCTGGTGGCTGAACACATCTGCCCGGCATTGAAGAAACCGCCGCCGCAGGCCAGCTCCACCGCCAGGTCCAGGTCGGCGTCGGCCAGCACCAGCAAGGACGATTTCCCACCCAGCTCCAGGCTCACGCCCTTCACCGTTTCCGCCGCCCGTTGCATCACTTGCACCCCAACCGCGTTGCTGCCGGTGAAAGAAATCTTCGCCACGCGCGGGTCTGATGCCAGCGGCGCGCCGACCGCCAGGCCCGTGCCGCAGACCAGATTGAACACGCCGTCGGGCAAGCCGCACCCGGCGATGATCGAGGCCAGTTCCAGCTCCGGCAACGGCGTGACTTCCGAAGGCTTGAGCACCACGCAGCAGCCGGCCGCCAGCGCCGGGGCAAGTTTCCAGGCGGTGGTGACCATTGGGAAATTCCACGGCACGATCAAGCCGACCACACCGCAGGGTTCGCGGCGAATGCGAGCGCTGAAATCGTCGCTGGGCAACGCCAATGGACTGTCCTGCCGAGCGTCCAGACCTTCGGCCAACTCGGCGTAATACTCGAAGGTCGCGGCCACATCGTCGACATCGATGGCCGCTTCGAACAGCGGTTTACCGTTGTTGCTCGATTGCAGGTGCATGAGCCGTCCACGAGCATCTCGCACGGCAACAGCGATACGGCGCAGCAACGCGCCGCGCTCGGCACCCGAGGTGCTTGACCATCGGCCGAACGCCTGGGTCGCGGCCTCCAAGGCTTGATCGACGGCCTGTTCATCGCCCCCATAAACAGTGGTGAGCAGCGCCTCGGTCGCCGGGTTGATCACCCGCAACGGTTGATCGCCCGCCCACCATTCGCCGTTGATGTACAGCCCGTCTTGCGTCGTCGGGAAATTCATTTCTCCACCTGCGACATCCAGGTTGCCTGGTCGATTTCGATCAGCGTCGGGCCCTGCCGGTCGCAAGCGGCGAGTAACGCGGCGTGCAATTGCGTCACGCCGTCGATGGCTTCGGCGGCGCAGCCCAAGGCCTTGGCGACACCGATGAAATCCGGGGTATAGATGTCCACGCCCACCGGTTCGATGGCGCGGTTAACCATGTATTTCTTGATCTCTTCATAGCCCTGGTTATTCCACAGCAGCACGATCACCGGCGTACGGGCTTCCACCGCGCTGGCCAGTTCCGGCAGGGTGAACTGCAACCCGCCATCGCCGATCAGGCACACCACGGGCGGGCGGCCAAGACCGTTGTCGTCGCCGCCAAGCCAGGCACCAATGGCCGCCGGCAACGCATAACCGAGGGTGCCGTAGCCGGTGGACGAATTGAACCAGCGCCGCGGGTGCTCCAGGTTGAAAGTCAGGTTGCCGGTGTACACCGGCTGCGTGGAATCGCCGACGAACACTGCATCCGGCAACACTTGCAACACGGTGTCGAGAAACAAGGTCTGGGCGCGGGTCACGGCGTCCCATTGCCGATCGAGTTCAGCCCGCAGCCGTCCGGCACGAACCGCGCCCCAGTTGTCGTCGCGCGCGCCGGGCACGCGACGGCTCAATGCATCGAGCAATGCCTGGGCGGCACTCTGGGCGTCGGCCACCAGCGCCAACTTCGGCGGGTAGTTGCGCACGGTCTGGTCGGGGTCGATGTCGATGCGCAACAACGCACCGGGAATCTCGAAGCCACCGGCGAAAGTGACGTCGTAATCGGTCTCGGCCAGCTCGGTGCCGATCGCCAATACCACATCGGCTTCGGCCACCAGGGCGCGGGTGGCGACCAGGCTCTGGGTGGAGCCGATCAACAACGGATGGCACGACGGCAGCAGGCCCTTGGCGTTGATGGTCAACGCCACGGGGGCGCCGAGGCGTTCGGCCAGTTCGGTCAATTCGGCCCCGGCGCCCAGCGCCCCGCCTCCGGCAAGAATCAACGGGCGCCGGGCCGTCGCCAGCAGGGCTGCCATTTGCTCCACGGCATTGGGCGCGGCCCCGGCGCGATTGATGTTCACTGGCGTGCTGGCGAGCAAGTCGTCGGCGTCCTCGACGAGCACATCCAACGGAATCTCGATGTGCACCGGCCGCGGCCGCCCGGCCTGGAACAACGCAAAGGCCCGGGCCAGCAAGCCAGGCAATTCGGCAGCTGACATCAGCGTGTGGGAAAACGCCGCCACGCCGCCCACCAGCGCGCTCTGGTTCGGCAGCTCGTGGAGCTTGCCGCGCCCGCCGCCCAACTGGCTGCGCGACTGCACGCTGGAAATCACCAGCATCGGGATCGAATCGGCATAGGCCTGGCCCATGGCGGTGGTGATGTTGGTCATGCCCGGGCCCGTAATGATGAAGCACACGCCCGGCTTGCCGCTGACACGGGCGTACCCGTCGGCCATGAAACCGGCGCCCTGCTCATGACGTGGCGTCACATGGCGGATGCTGGAGCGGGCCAGCCCGCGATACAGCTCGACGGTGTGCACACCGGGGATGCCGAACACCTGCTCGACGCCATAGCCTTCAAGTAACTTGACCAACACTTCGCCGCACGTCGCCATTGCCATTGCCTTTTTCTTGTCTGTAAAAGAGCCCCCGCACGTCACCTGGCGGGCCCCTTTGCTCTGAGGGAATGGCGTTATTGGAACGG
Source organism: Pseudomonas frederiksbergensis (assembly GCF_000802155.2). Classification (GTDB taxonomy): domain Bacteria; phylum Pseudomonadota; class Gammaproteobacteria; order Pseudomonadales; family Pseudomonadaceae; genus Aquipseudomonas; species Aquipseudomonas frederiksbergensis_A. The sequence continues at coordinate 277,319 of NZ_JQGJ02000006.1, read as the reverse complement.
TCAGGCCGTAGCGGCAACAATGGATAAAAAGTCATACTAGCCATGTCCTCACGTCATGGCTCGGAACCCAAATGAAACGACCTCCACCGCTGCCCACGCTACACACGTTTCTGATCACGGCCCAATGCTGCAACTTCACTCGGGCTGCCGAGCAACTGCACATCACCCAAGGCGCGGTGAGCCGGCAAATCGCCGGGCTTGAAGATCATTTGGGTTATGCACTGTTCCAACGCCAGGCACGCGGCTTGACCCTGACCGCCGAGGGCCAGGCCTGGTTGCCCCGGGTGCAGCAGGTATTCAGCCTGATCGGCGAAGCGGTCGAGCAGATCGGGGAGAAGCACCATACCCTTCAACTCAAGGCCCCGACCTGTGTGATGCGCTGGTTGCTGCCGCGCCTGTTGCAATGGCAGAGGGAGCGACCGGACGTGCCGGTTGAACTGACCACCACGGTCCGGCACGGCGTGGATTTCCAGCGTGAGGCGTTCGACGCGGCGGTGATCTACGGCCCGCCGCCCGATGCGTCATTGGCTTGCCTGCACCTGTTCGATGAACAGCTGACCCCCGTGTGCTCGCGCCCCTTGCTGGAAGGTCCGGTCCCGTTGGTTTCACCCATCGATCTGCAACAGCACCTGCTATTGCATCCGACCGCCGACGAGCGCGACTGGAAAGCCTGGCTGGCGGCGGCCGATGTTCACTTGAGCAATGTCAGCAGGGGCCAGCATTTCGAAACCCTGGACCTGGCGATGTCCATGGCTTCCCAGGGCACCGGCGTGGCGATTGGCGACTGGTCGCTGATCGGCGACGACCTCAGCGCCGGCCGGCTGGTGATGCCGTTTGAACTGAAGGTCAGGACAGGGTTGGGTTATCACCTGGTGTATCCGCGCAAATCCGAGGTGTCGGGGTCGTTGCAAGAGTTGATGGGGTGGTTGGTGGAGCAGGCTCGGGCCCGGTAGTTGCGTTGCTCTGATCCCCAGGGGAAAGGGGATTTATCTGTGGCGAGGGGTTTTATCCCCTCGCCACAAAAACGCCCTGGCGTCGGTTAGAGCAGATTCGGCGCCTGTGCCGGCTCGACCTGCGCCCAGTGCGAAGTGTCTTCGCGGTGCTGCTGCAGATACGGCAACACTGCCCCCAGCAACGGTTCCTTGAAGGCTTCTTGAAAGCGATGGGCCAGGCCCGGGATCAGCTTCAACTGGCTGCCGCGAATATGCGCCGCGAGATGCACGCCATGCATCACCGGCAACAACGGATCGGCGGTCCCATGGACCACCAGGGTCGGCACCTGCAACTGATTGAGCAGCGCTACCCGGCTGGGCTCGGCCATGATCGCCATGATCTGGCGCTTCACGCCCTCGGGGTTGAAGGCCCGGTCGTAGGCTACCGCAGCCTGGTGCAGCAAAGCCTGTCGATCGTCGATCACCATCGGGCTGCCGAGCGCGGCCAGCAGGTCTGCTTGTTGTTCAAGGGCCACTTCTCGATTCGGTGCACTGCGCCGCGACAACAACTGCACCAGCGTTTCACTGGGCGCCGGCAAGCCTTGCGCGCCGGAACTGGTCATCAGCAACGTCAGGCTCTCGACTCGCTGGGGCGCCATGGCGGCCATGTGCTGGGCGATCATCCCGCCCATGCTGACGCCTAATACATGGAAGTTTTGCACCTGCAACGCGTCCATCAAGCCCAGGCCGTCGGCGGCCATGTCCGTCAGCGAATAAGGCGCCGCCACGGGCAGGCCAAGCTTGTAGCGCAAGGCTTCGAATGTCAGGTTGGCGCTGCCAGGGGGCTGGCGCCAGGTGGACAGGCCCACGTCCCGGTTGTCGTAGCGGATCACCCGGAAACCCTGTTCACACAGCGCCACCACCACTTCGTCCGGCCAGTGGATCAACTGCCCGCCCAAGCCCATCACCAGCAGCAACGCCGGATCGGACGCACGCCCGATGCTCTGGTACGCCAGGCTTACCTGGTCCAGGTCGACCCGTTGGGTCGCGACATTGACATCACAACGAGACGCCGCCAACGACGGCAAGCCGCACAACAACGCGGCCAGGAAAATGAATACACGCATGAACAAATACCAAAACGCAGAACCCCAGTAGAGCGCGAGTCTGATGAAGTTTGTTCAAGCGCGCTGCCACAGTTGCGTGACAATTTGATGAAGATTGCCGAGTGGTCGTCGCATCCCCCAGGACAACCACGATTACCTTTCGTCGAAATCAGCCGCGACCTGTCAGGTTCGACAGTAGCCAGATCGCCTCTGCCCCCATTGAATGGTCGTCAGCGCCAACATCAAGCGCTTCATTCTGCCAGGACCATACCCATGGGCATCCACGCTATCGAACGCGACGTATCGAATCGACGGTCGACGCCAACCTGCCCTTCGCAAGTACGCATTGAGTGCCCCTCTGCAAGCCCCCCTCGACGCTTCGATGATCAGGAGTTTGACCATGAGCCAATTTGAACAGATCCATGGACGTTCACCGGTACGCGCGCGCGGTGCCATGAGCATTCCTGGCGCCATACCACTGGATAACGGCTTTGCCGGCGTCAATCGCAAATTGCTCAAGGAGGACGCATCAGGCTTGCCCATTCTCATTCCGTCCACCTTGCTCCTGGCCGGTGATCGCGTGGATGTGTGTATTCGCAGAATCGATACGCCCCTACTCTCTTTCGTGGTGCCTCAACCCCACGACATCAATTCACCGCTGTCACGCTTCATCGAAGCCGAACGGGTGCCGGAGGGCTTCGGCGAGCTGTTCTATCGGGTCAATGGGGCGGAATCGGCAGACCTGAAAATCCTGGTCAGGAAACATTCGCCGGGTGGCGTCGATCCTGCGCCCAAGCTCCCCGGCCACGGCTTGTTGAGGGCTCCCCGACTCGGTGCGAGCGAGGTGGACGACAGCCAGGATGTCACGGTTACCATTCTCCCGTGGAGGGGCATGCAACGCGGCCATAGGGTGAACCTGCAATTATCCGATCGATGCCTGCCGCATACCGTAACGTCCGATGAGGAAGGCGGACCGATTACTTTCACGATTGCCAAGGAAACGCTCGCCGAACTCGGCCATTGCGATACGCTGTTGTTCTACAAGCTCTGGGATGAGGTCGGCAACCCGGCGAGCGACCGCTCCCAGACCAGTGAGTTGCGTATTCGGCCGTCATCGACCGGGGCCATGGGTATGGTCCAGCAAGCGCCCGTTATCCTCGGCGTAATCAAGATAAGGTGATTGACCTGGCGGGACTCGATGGCAAGGACGTCACGGTAGAAGTCGACGTCGCGGCCAACGGCCTCGCCGTGGGCCAACAGGTAAAACTCCATTGGCGCGGCGAACCGGTGGACGGACCGTTGCAATTATTGACCTGGACCCAGCCGGTCGGTCAGGCGCCAAGCGTCGTTTTCACGATCAACTCCACTGAGTTGTCTGCCCTGGTGGGCAGTTGGATCAGTGCCGCGTGGACATTGGTGGGAGGAGACGAGTTCCAGGTGTCTCCAGCTGCCGAATGCCTGCTGCTGGACTCCTCGCAGACCATGGTCCTTGAAGAGGAGGATCCATCGCTCCTCAGTCTCTCGTGGCCAATTGTGCCGGGAGCGATACTATCGGTGGAAGGCTCGGAAGCGAGAATCGGCATTCCAAAACTGATATACGACGGTTTGACTGACGGCCTGAAAGTAATCATCAACCCTTGGAGGTTAATCGCCGCAAATGACACCTGTCGGCTGCGGCTCAATGGCGAAACGGCAACTGTCGATATAAAAATTGTGCTGCCGGGACAGGAACAAGACGATTTGATCCTATATGTTCCACCACAGCGGCTCCTCAATGGCATCAATACGCTGGTCTACAGCGCACAGCGCCCCAGCGAGAACGAAGCCTTCAGTGAGCCTATCACCATGCTCTACCATAAGGTCCGTCCCGGGAATAAGGATCTCGACCCCGGGACAGAAGGTCACTCCGAACTCAAACTGGAGTTCCCTATCGCGGAAAACGCTGGCATCGACATCGTCAAGGAAGGCCTGGATGGCAGGTTGCAACAACTGACCGTGCATTGCCGCTATCCCTACTGCCGCCCTTACGACCATATCGATATCGCTTTCGGCAGGTCTATCGTTCATTTCAGCGTTCCCTTCGATCAGGCCCCTCCCGTGGCATCCACCACCCCTACGACCGTAAGCGTGGTCATTACGGGCGCCGACCTGAACAGCATTCGAGATCGACGAGCCATGCCAGTCAGCTTTACTGTTACTGACGTCCTGGAAAATACCACGGACCCTTCTGCAATCTGGTCGGCAACCGTCTACATTGATGTCGATCGACAAAACAACCGTTTGCCCGCACCGATTTTTTGCGAAGACCTGAGTGACAACAACGATGCGCCTGAAATAATCGACCTGGATAAACTGGCCGGCGCCGATTTGTCGTTGATCATTCAGACCATTCATTCCTCATACCGGGCAGGGGACGAAGTCAGCGCAATCTTCAGAAGCCCTTCCGCGCCGGACTTTGCCGTTCCGGTCGGCATTGTCACAGAGGAAATCGGCCAGCCCAAACCGCTGGTGCTGCGAGTGCCCAATCGTCTGCTTGTCTCCGATACGACTGTCAGTTGCAGCTATGACACCAGGTTCAAGACGCTCAATCAGGAAGGCTATTCGAAAACCGCCTACGCCCAGGTCGTAGGCTTCGGTTCGCTGAAACTGCCCAACCTGCTCGAAGCCAGCGGCGAGGGCGCCGAGCAGCGATTGGCGCCCTTGGATGCAATCAATGGCGCCACTGTGCGAATAGCGTTCGCCGGTCTACTGGCCACCGACATGATCAAGCTGACATTGACAGGCGCTCCGGGCGCCGGTACGCCAAATATTGCTCCGGTGCCGGGAGAAGCCGACGGCAGTGTCGACATTCCAATCCCCGCTTCGGTGATCGCCGCCAATATCGGCAACGGCGTGAACAGCACCTTCACGCTCAGATACGAGGTGATTCGCGGCACCCAGACCACGCCATCGGGCACCGTCACCGTGACGGTCTCGCCACTTCCCTCCTCCAGCCTGGTTTCGCCCGTGTTCTTCATCAACAATGCCGAAACCCTGAACGTGCTGGACCTGAGCAGTTTTACTGGCGACGCGGTTATTCGCGCCAAGACTTGGTCATTCATCGCAGCCGAACAGCAGGTACGCATGACTCTGGAAGGTCGAACAGCGGACAACAAGCCCAGCGATCGGCCCGTTTGGAGTGGCGGACGCAGCAGGGTCAACCCTCAGTGGGTCACGGATGGGTTCTGGCCTGTCACGATACCTCGCTCTTACCTTGAGACCCTGGGAGACGACACTCAATTATTGATCAAATTCAGCGCATCCCTGGATGTGCGGGATAACCCCGCCACGGATATCGATTTCCCCGACCGTGTCTACCGAGTCGGAAAAGCGGGACAAGCGCCCACCATCACATCGGTAACGGCCAACGGCACCGAGATCCCCAACGGCGGCGAAACCTCCTTGAGCCTGATTACCGTGACCGGGACGATCACACCTGGCAGGCCGGTGGACCTATATGATGGCACTGTGCGGCTAGGCGCGGGCAGCGTAACGGGGACAACCTGGACCTTTGGCCCATTGGACTTCGCGGAGGGCGTCCATGCCCTGACCGCAAGAGCCCAGGACGGAACGGTGTCGTTTCCGCCAAGGATCTTCAAAATCGTAACCGATGCCCAGGTCCCCACCATCACTGCGGTGACGACCGACGAAGGCAACGTCCCTTACGGCAACACGACCTATTACCGCAAAGCAAGCGTCACGGGCACCGGCACAGCGGGACAATCCGTGGAGCTGCTCGACAATAACGTTTCCATCGGTCGTTACGTAGCCCACAACGGCGTGTGGAGCGTGCCGACTCGACTGTTCAGCGCAACCACCCATGTCCTTACCGTGCGTAGGGTCGATGGCAGTAATAAAAGCTCTACGTATGTTTTCGAAGTGAAGGAAGGGCTTGAAAAGGATGTGGTTCCATTTTCCCATGGAAAGGACGAAAGGTGGGCTTGGGGCGGGGCGGGGGCCGAGCACGACGTGGGATGGAAGTTCTATTCTCAGCCGGGTTATTACCATAGGTACATCAAAACGCATACCAACAGTTCCGCAGGGTTGGTTTTATTCAAGTCCTTCGCAGACCTTACACCCGGCGCAACCTACCTCTTGTCTGCGAGCGTTCTTCGAGATAACGGACCTTTCAGCGCACCGCGGCTACAGCTCACGACGAGCGCGGGTGATAAATCAGCGATTTACACTCTTGCCGTTCAATACGCACAGACAAGCTTATCGCTTGAATTCGTTGCCAGTTCACCCAATATGACGATGCAGGTCATGAATCATGAACCCTCCGGTGAGGGGAACGATTTTGCGATAGGACATATCCAGATCGAGAAAAAAAAACTTCCCTCGTGAGGAGACGCCCGCTAACGCCCTAAAAGAGCCCGCGATCCTCTCGCGGGCTACTTTACGACAGCACGAGCTACCGTTCGAAGCTCAAGCCAACTGACCACGCAACTGTCGCGCCGCCGCCACCAAATTCACCAATGCGGCTTCCGTCTCCGGCCACGCCCGGGTCTTCAAACCGCAATCGGGGTTGATCCACAGCCGCTCGGCGGGGATGCGCTGCACGGCTTTGCGCATCAGCGCCACCATTTCGGCGGTGTCCGGCACCCGTGGCGAGTGGATGTCATAGACCCCCGGGCCGATGTCGTTGGGGTAGTCGAACGCCTCGAACGCATCGAGCAATTCCATGTCCGAACGCGAAGTCTCGATGGTGATGACATCCGCGTCCATGTCAGCGATGGCCTTGATCACGTCGTTGAATTCGCTGTAGCACATGTGGGTGTGGATCTGGGTTTCGTCACGTACTCCCGATGCGCTCAGGCGGAACGCTTCTACCGCCCAGTCGAGGTATTGCTGCCATTGACCGCGACGCAACGGCAAGCCTTCACGGAATGCGGCCTCGTCGATCTGCACGATACCGACGCCTGCCTTTTCCAAGTCCAGCACTTCGTCGCGCAAGGCCAGGGCCAACTGTTGGGCCTGGACTTTGCGCGACACGTCTTCGCGCGGGAACGACCACATCAACATGGTCACCGGGCCGGTGAGCATGCCTTTCATGGGTTTGTCGGTGAGGCTTTGGGCGTAGCGAATCCAATCGACCGTCATCGCCTCGGGCCGGCTGATGTCGCCATAGATGATTGCCGGTTTCACACACCGCGAGCCATAACTCTGCACCCAGCCGAAACGGGTGAAGGCGTAGCCATCCAGTTGCTCGGCGAAGTATTCGACCATGTCGTTGCGCTCGGCCTCGCCATGCACCAGAACATCGAGGCCCAGGCGTTCCTGGATCTGCACGGCATGGCGGATCTCGGTGTGCATGGCATCCTGATAATCGTTGGCCGACAGCTTGCCTTGCTTGTAGGCCTGGCGTGCCAGGCGAATGGTCGGTGTCTGTGGGAAAGAGCCAATCGAAGTGGTGGGAAACGCCGGCAGTTTCAGCCGTGCGCGTTGCCGTTCGATGCGCTTGGCAAACGATGAGTGCCGTTGGCTGTCTTGTGGCCCGATCGCCGCCAGACGCTTTTGGACATCGGGTTTGTGAGTACGCGTCGAACGCGCGCGGCTGGCCTGTATTTCCCGGTCATGGACCAAGGCCTGCTGCACGTACGGCGCTTGCGGATCGTTCAATGCATCGCGCAACACCGCCACTTCACCGCACTTCTGCACGGCGAACGCCAGCCAGCTCTTGATCTCGGGGTCGAGCTTGTCTTCGCGCTCCAGGTCCACCGGGCTGTGCAGCAGCGAGCATGAAGTGCTGACCCAGAGGTTGTCGCCGAAACGCTCCTGGGCCGGGCGCAACTGCGCCAGCGCCAGCTCCAGCTCACAACGCCAGACGTTACGCCCGTTGACCAGGCCCACCGAGAGGATCTTGTAGGTAGGCAGGCGATCCAGCACCTGGCCCAGTTGCTCCGGGGCGCGCACCGCGTCGATATGCAGGCCGTCCACCGGCAGGCTCACCGCCAGGCCGAGGTTGTCTTCAAGGCCACTGAAGTAGGTCGCCACCAGTTTCTTCAGCGGCGAGTACTGGAGGATGTGGTAAGCGCGCTCGAAGGCGCTTTTCCAGGCCAACGGCAAATCGAGGGTAAGGATGGGCTCGTCGATCTGCACCCACTCCACGCCTTGGGCCTTGAGACGATTGAGAATTTCACCGTACACCGGCAGCAGGCGCTCCAGCAGGTCAAGCTTGTCGAAGTCGCCACCCTTGGCCTTGCCCAGCCACAAATAGGTCAACGGGCCGATGATCACCGGTTTGACCTGATGGCCGAGGGCATGGGCCTCGTCCACTTCATCGAACAACTGTTCCCAGCTCAGGGCGAAGGACTGGTCGGCGGAGAATTCCGGGACCAGGTAGTGGTAGTTGGTGTCGAACCACTTGGTCAGCTCTTGCGCGTATTGCGCCTGGCCGTGGTCGACACCGCAGCAACTGGCCGTGGCGCCGCGGGCCATGGCGAACAGGGTGTCGAGGGTCGGTCGGCCCTGGGCGTTCAAGGTGCCGTGGAAACGTGGCGGGACGGCACCGAAGGTCAAGGTGTGGCTGAGGACCTGGTCGTACCAGGCAAAATCGCCCACCGGTAACAGGTCGATGCCGGCATCCTTCTGCAATTGCCAATGCCGGGCCCGCAGCTCACGCCCCACCGCTTGCAGCGCCGTCGGGGCCAGGTCGCCCTTCCAATGGGCTTCGAGGGCTTTTTTCAGTTCGCGGTCGGCGCCGATACGGGGAAAACCGAGGGTGTGGGCCAGGGCCATGGTGCGTGTCCTTCTGTAAAAGATGGCGCCATTGTCGACAGCCAGCCCTGCATGAGACAAACTCAACCTTTTCGTGTTGATCACAAGTTTTACTCATGGAGCGATTACGGTGCTTGAACTCCGTCACCTCAAGACCCTGCATGCCCTGCGCGAAGCCGACAGCCTGGTAGAGGCCGCCGAACGCCTGCACCTGACCCAGTCCGCCCTCTCCCATCAGTTCAAGGAATTGGAAGAGCGCCTGGGCATGCAGTTGTTCGTACGCAAGACCAAGCCGGTCCGCTTCACCAGCGCCGGCCTGCGCCTGCTGCAACTGGCCGATGCCACCCTGCCGCTGCTGCGCAGTGCCGAACGGGACATCGCGCGACTGGCGGGCGGCACCGCCGGGCGCCTGCACATGGCGATCGAGTGCCATAGTTGCTTCCAGTGGCTGATGCCGACCATCGACCAATTCCGCGATGCCTGGCCCGAAGTCGAGCTGGACCTGGCTTCGGGCTTCGCCTTCGCCCCGCTACCGGCCCTGGCCCGTGGCGACCTGGACCTGGTGGTGACCTCCGACCCGCTGGAGCTGGCAGGTATCACCTACGTGCCTCTGTTCACCTACGAAGCGATGCTCGCGGTCGCCAACCAGCATCGATTGGCGGGCAAGCCCTACATCGTGCCCGAAGACTTGATCAGCGAAACCTTGATCACCTACCCGGTGGAACGCGATCGCCTGGACATCTTCACCCGCTTCCTCGAACCGGCCGACATCGAACCGGCCCAGGTCCGCACCTCCGAGCTGACGGTGATGATGATGCAACTGGTCGCCAGCGGCCGCGGCGTTTGCGGCATGCCGCATTGGGCACTGCATGAATACAGCTCACGGGGGTATGTGAAGGCCAAGCGGCTCGGGGAGAAGGGCCTGTTCGCCACGCTGTACGCAGCGGTGCGTACCGATATGCTCGATGCGCCGTATATGCGCGACTTTCTGCTGACGGCGAAGGACACGTCATTTTCTACATTGGATGGGGTCAGTGCCGTGCGCTGAAGCACAGCGTGATGACACTCGGCGTCCAAAAAACCCGTTCGTCTTAAAAGGCAGCTCACCTGTCAGCTCTGACAGGTGACGCTTTTCTCCTTTAGCGCTCTGATGACATCAGCTCTTGCCAGTTCAGAACCGTAGCCGAGGAGAAAAATATGGACACCCCCCGCACCGCAGCGCAGGACGACGCAGCACTTGTGCTACGCCCAATGGACATTAACGGCATGAAGAGGGACGTGCTGCCAACAGGGACCTACCACGGCGGCATTCCCTTGAGCATTCACTCGTCGTTGATCAAGTTGTACATGACAATCGATCCGAGCAGGACGCTCTCCAAACCACTGGGCGTCAATGACACCGTGGAGCTGTGGGTCAATGGAAAACCGACATCCGTGATCAAGATCATCAAGCCAGGCGAGGAGAACGCCACTTACAGCATGGAGTTGCCATGGGGATGGCTCAACGACGGCGCCAACACAATGTTCTATCGAATGACCCGACCCGGCAGCCACAATCATGAAGACTCGATCCCAGTGCTGAACCTGCTGTTCCATTATCCGGCTTCCACGATCACGGTCAGCCATCCGCCCAGCGTCGACCCAGCACAGCCAGGCACAGGCACATTCACCTTAACCCGCAGCTACCCGCGCGCATACGACGAAGTGACACTCACCGTGGGGACCTGGAGCAAAACGATTCCTTATGCCCATCCCGCCAATCCGATCACTTACACCCTGACGGCCGCCGACCTGCAGCAGATCGGCGACGGCACCCACCCGGTGAGCGTGCGGACAGTCGATCAGTTGGGCAACAGCAGCGTGTCGCCTCCGAGTTCCATTGTCATCGGCACGGCACCGGCAGAATGGGTAGACCACTACACATCACTGGCGGAGGCGTACAACGGCTGGATCCCCTATCACGCAGCGCGTTCAGGATCCATCCGACCGCACGTCATGGGCAATCAAACGGTAAACGCGTTTTTCAACTTTACCGACCAGGGCGAAACGGACGGCTTCGCCGGAGTGATCCTCTACCAGGACTTCCTTTTCATTCCCGGGCAATACCAGTTCACGTTCGAGGGTACTCACGTCGCCGACAGCAGCCACATCCCAAATCTGGAAAACCCGATCCTTTACCCGACCACCAGCATGCCGGAATTTCCTAGCATTCCCCGTGTCGTCCCCAAGGATGGTGTCTGGCACTTGTTTGCCATTGAATTCACCATCACCCAAAAAGGGTCGGTGCGCATGTATATAAATAATGATCAGGATAGTAGCAATGGCAACGATTTCGGCCTGCGAAATATCAGGATCGTGCGCGTGGAGAGTGGCGCAGGAAGCATGAGCGTGCCTGCCGAGCAATCCAAGCTGCGCGTTTATACCGGTCCGCGACCAGCGATCACATACCCTTGAGCCGGTTATCGGGACAGGGGCGGATCAAGCTTCTGTGGCGTTTTCCCCGGGGACCGTGATCTGGCGCCACATGTGGATTTTATCGAAGTAATCCTCACCCACCCGCACCGCCAGAGGTTCAAGGCCGAACTGGACAAAACCGCAGCGCTGGTACAGCTTGAATGCGGCTTCGTTGCCGGCGGTGACGGTAAGCTGGATGAGTTTCAGTGCAGGGTGGCTTTGCGCTTCGGCCAGTGCAGCTTGCATCAGCTCATAACCTAAACCGTGCCGGCGAAAAACGGCCGACACATACATGCCAAACAGCGTTGCCTTGTGACGAGCCTTTTCTCGCGGTTCGAAAGCAAGGCCCACGATGCCCACCAGGCTTCCAGCTTCGAACGCACCCAGCACCACATCGAGCTTGCTGGTCAACCGGCCTTCCCACCAACTCAACGGCATTGCCGCCCGCTCCCGCACACTGGACGTGAACGCCTGCGGATGAAGGTCGTAGGCTTCAAGCATCAGCTCGCGATAGGCCAGGGCGTGGCTGGCATCCAACCGTTCGATCCACATGCTCACGCCGTCCGGCGTTGCTCAAGCATCAGTCGCAGGGCGAGCGTACCGAGTACGAAGCCCAGGAAATAACGCTGCGCTGCCAGCCAGGTCGGATTATGGACAAACCATGAGGCGATGCCGGCGGCGAACAGCGCGATCAGCAGGTTGACACTGAAACTGACGCTGATCTGGGTCAACCCGAGGATGATGCTCTGGGTGAACAGCGAACCGTGTTCCGGGCTGATGAATTGCGGGAACACCGACAAGTAGAACACCGCGATCTTCGGGTTCAAGGCGCTGGTAAGAAAGCCCATGGTGATCAGCTTGCGGGTCGAATCCGCTGGCAATTGCTGGGCCTGGAACGGCGAACGCGCGCCGGGTTTCACCGCTTGCCAGGCCAGCCACAACAGGTACAACGCACCGGCCCACTTGAGGATTTCATAGGCCATGGGCACTGCAAGGAACACTGCCGTCAACCCCGCCGCCGCCGCGAACATGTGCACGAAGAAGCCCGCGACCACCCCGAGCAAAGAAGTGACACCAGCCTTGCGGCCCTGGCAGATCGAACGGGAGATCAGGTAGATCATGTTCGGGCCGGGCGTGAGCACCATCAACAACGCGGCGGCGGCGAAAATCAGCAGGTCCGGCAATGGGATCATGGGCGTCATTCCTTGGGGTGCGAGATTCAGCAGGTCGCCAGGCAAGTGGCCCGATAAAACGGCAGGATCACCTCGCCTGTCAACGGTGCCAGCAAAAGATCGCTGTCGCCGGCCGGGTCGATCCAACACACCTCTTCGATTTCGGCCGCTGGCGAAACCGGAGCGTCAATGCTCAGCAAAAACACTTCGGCCTGCACGGTAAACCCCGGTTCGTTGGCCGCCGGGGCGCTGAACACGCCCAAGTGACGGGCCTGGGCCGGGTCGATCCGCAACCCAAGCTCTTCTTCCAGTTCACGGGCCAGCGCCTGCACCGGTTGTTCATGAGCCTCGATCTTGCCGCCCGGCTGCATGAAGGCGCGGGTGCCGCGTTTGCGCACCAGCAGGGTTCGGCCGTCCGGGCCGAGCAACAGGGCGGCGGCAATGCGGATGAGGGAGGTGGTCATGGGGGATAGAAGCCTTGGCCGGGGAAATAGCGGGGAGATTACAGTGCGTAGGGGTGGGAGCAAAGTCTGGTGCTGGACTAAAAATCAGCGACGTTCCTCTGTGGGAGGCTGATGCTGTTCACTTAGGTGTGTATATCCGTTTCTTCGGTAACGGCCACTTAGGGTTTCGCCCTTACGGCGACCCTAAGCAGCCGTTACCGCAGCAACGGATATGTACCCAATCCAATCCAGAACCCAGTCACCCCAACATCGGCTTCGGTGCCGAAGGATCGGCCTCCTCCTCGGGAATCTTGACGAATACGCTGTACCGCGCGCCTTCCATCGCTTCGAAGGCGATGAGCTTTTCGATCAGCGGGCCGCTCATGACCTTGCCGGCATTGAGCAGCAGCATGCCGTTGTCGGCGTTGAGGTTGCGGGCCAGGACCATGCCGGCCGCCAGCTCGCGGGTGGTCACGACTTGTACCGTCGGGTCGGACAAGGTCACGTCTTCGAGGTATTCGGCGCAGGCCTTGATGAAGTCCTCGACCATGTCCGGGTCGTATAGCTTGCCGGTGTATTTGCGGATGTAGACCAGCGCTTCGTCGCTGTTCATTTGCCGTTCCAGGATCAATCCGCGCTGCAGCTCGATGAAATCCACCGCCAGCTTCAGCAGCCGCGAGCCGAACGGAATGGCCTCGCCGCGCAAGTGATCAGGGAAGCCACTGCCGTCCCAACGCTCCTGGTGATGCAGAATGATCCGCGCCGCATCCTTCATCGGGTCCAGGGTCATCAACAGCGATTCGCTCTGCTTCGGATAGGCGCGGTACAGCTCCAGTTCGCTGTGGTGCAACATGTCCGCCGGCGTGACCATCATGTTGTCGGTCCAGCTCAGCTTGCCGATGTTGTAGAGCGCCGCAGCCATGGTCAGGTCGCGGTCGGTGGATTCGTCGAGGGAGTTGAGGCGGCTGTAGACCCGGATCAGCTCGATGATTTGCCGGTTGGTCTGCTTGGCCTTGGGCAGGCGCAGGTTGGCGATCAGCGAGAATACTTCGGTGCCGGTCACATAACTGCGCTTGAGCTCTTCATAGGCCAGGTCGAGCATGTCAGCGGTCTGCTGCAGCTCGGCGGTGCGCGACGCCACGCGTTTCTCCAGCGTAGCGTTGAGAGTCTTGAGTTGCTGGTTCTGCTCGCGGTTCAGGGCTTCGAGGCGCTGGCGCTCGCTTTCCGAATGCTGGTGGGCAAGGGCCTGGCGCAAGGCCTGCACCAGTTCCTCGTCGTTCCAGGGCTTGCTGAGGTAGCGATAGAGCTGCCCCTCGTTGATGGCCTTGGTCATCATGTCCACGTCGGCATAACCGGTGAGCAGGATGCGCAACGTCGAGGGATATAGCTTGCGGATTTGCGCCAGCAGCGTGGCACCGTCCATGTTGGGCATGCGCGCGTCGGTCATCACCAGGTCGACCGGCCGCTCCTTGAGGATTTCCAGGGCCTTGGCGCCACTGTCGGCCAGCAGGATTTCGTACGGCTGGCTACGCAACAACCGACGCAGGCTGTTGAGAATCGACTCTTCGTCATCGACCAGCAACACCGTCGGCTTTGTTACCGGAACGTCCGGCGATTGATCTTCCATTTGGAACCCCCTCCTGTCATCGACAACCGTTCTACCCTAGCCCCGAATGACAGACTAGTAGATTGCGAAAATTTAGACACAATTCGCCGTCACTCACCGCGCGCCTCCGATGAGCCGACTATGCTGTAGCCCATGAAGGGCCAAGTACAGGCCGAATACTCATGCTAGCGAAAGGGATATCCGATGTTCCCACGGTTCCGTAGTCAGCATCTCGACGGTGCACGGCCATGAGCCTGCCGATGGAAAGATCCAATCGGCGGATACTGATCGTGGACGATACGCCAACGATCCATGAGGATTTTCGAAAGATTCTCAGCCCCCACGCAGTTCCGGAAGACAGCCTCAGCAGCGCCGAGGAAGCCTTGTTCGGCGCGCCGGTGGCGGTTTCCATCCAGAGCTTCGAGCTCGAATCGGCGTTCCAGGGCATGGAAGCCTTGAACAAGGTCGAAACGGCCCTTGCCCAAGGCAATCCCTTCGCCATGGCGTTCATCGACATGCGCATGCCGCCGGGCTGGGACGGCCTTGAAACCATCGAGCGGCTGTGGCGCGTCGACCCCAAGTTGCAAGTGGCCCTGTGCACCGCCTATTCGGACTATTCCTGGGAAGACATCGCTGATCGCCTCGAATTGGGCGACCGGCTGCTGATCCTGAAAAAACCCTTCGATGCCATCGAAATCCGCCAAATGGCCAGCACCCTGACCGTCAAGTGGCAGATGACCGAAGACGCGGCGTTGAAAATGGACATGCTCGAACGAGCGGTCGAGGAACGCACCCGGGAGTTGGCCGACGCCAATATCATCGTGCAGAACAGCCCGACCATCCTCTATCGCCTGCGCGGCGAGCCGCCGTTCCCGTTGATGTATATCTCCCACAACATCACCAAGTTCGGCCATGTTGCGGCGCAATTGATCAATTCGTCGGATTGGGCGCAAACGCTGATCCATCCCGATGACCAGGCCAAGGTCGACGAAGCCATGGTCCGCGTGCTGGACCGCGACACGGCGGGCGCCTCCATTGAATTTCGCATGCGCACCGGCGACGGCGCGTTCCGCTGGGTGGAGAACCGCTATATCCCGGTGCGCAACGAGCAAGGCCTGCTGCTGGAAGTCGAAGGCATCATCCTCGACATCACCGAGCGCAAGCTGGCCGAAGATAAAATCGCCCTGCTGGCCCGCACCGACGGGCTGACCGGGCTCGCCAACCGCGCCACCATGATCGAACGCCTGCATCAGGCCTTCGCTGCCGCACGCCGGGGCGCCGCGCCGTTTGCGATGTTCTACCTGGACCTGGACCATTTCAAACGGATCAACGACACCCTCGGCCACCCCATCGGCGATCTGCTGTTGCAGGAGGTTGCGGCGCGGCTCAAGGCCTGTACCCGGGAAAACGACGTGGTCGCGCGCTTGGGCGGCGACGAATTCGCCATCCTGCAACTGGACGTCCATGAGGCGACCCACTGTGCCGCGCTGGCGGCGAAGATCCGCGACACCCTCGTGGCGCCCTACTCCCTGGACGGCAACGACGTACGCATTTCCGTCAGTATCGGCATCAGCCTGTACACCCCGCAGAGCCCAAGCGCCGACAGCCTGATGGCCCAATCCGACATGGCCCTGTACCGTTCCAAGGAAAAGGGCCGCAACCAGTACCACTTCCATAACGAGGAAATTAACCAGGAGGTGACGGACCGGGTCGCCCTGGCCAACGATCTGCGCAACGCCATCGAGAACGACGAGTTGCGATTGCATTACCTGCCCGAAGTCGACCTCGGCACCGGCCGGATCCTTGGCATGGGCGTGCAGGTGCGCTGGAACCATCCTCAGCGCGGCTGGCTGGAACCGGCGGCGTTCATGCCGGCCGCCGAGAAAACCGGGATCATCATCGGGCTCGGTCATTGGGTGCTGGACCAGGCCTGCCAACAGATGCGCCAATGGCGTGACCAAGGCATGGCGCCCCCCGTCATCGCCATCGACCTGTCCCTGACCCAACTCAAGACCGGACCGGAACTGATCTACGATGTGTTGCGCACCACCGCCCGGTGGGAGCTGGCGCCCTGGGACCTGCGTTTCGACGTCACCGAAGCGACCCTGGCCCAGACCAAATGGACCCACAACGACGTGCTGCCGCGCCTGTGCGAGCTGGGCGTGCAGGTGGCCATCGATGATTTCGGCACCGAATATTCCTCCTTCGATTACCTCAAGACCTACCGCGTCAACCACCTCAAGCTTGCCCAGCGATTCCTCGACAGCGCCAATGACGATCCGGAGAACGCCACGACCCTGCGGGCGATCATCAACTTCGCCCGGGACGTGGGCATCGGCATCATCGCCGAAGGGGTCGAGACCCAGGAACAACGCACCACCCTGATGTCCAGCGGTGGGCCGATGCAGGCCCAGGGGCATTATTTCAGCACCGTGGTGGACAGCGACCAGGCTGCCGCCCTGCTCAAGGCCGGCACCATCGTCCCGGTGGCCGATCACTGGACCCGGCCGGCAAGCCAGCTATCGGAGAGCAACCCATGAACCCCATGTCCGTACCGGCGAACAGGCGAATCCTCGTGGTGGACGACACGCCCGCCATCCACCAGGACTTTCGCAAGATCCTCAGCCCCAGCGCCGGCAACGACGATTCGCTGGACGACACCGAGAGCCTGTTGTTCGGCACGCCCCAGGTCAACCGGCTGCAGTTCCAGATCGACTCGGCCTACCAGGGCGAAGAAGCATTGGAACTGGTCAAGCGCGCCCAGGCCGAAGGCCAGCCTTATGCGCTGGTGTTCGCCGACATGCGCATGCCGCCGGGTTGGGACGGCCTGCAAACCATCGAACAATTGTGGAAAGCCGACCCGCGCTTGCAGATCGCGCTGTGCACCGCGTTTTCCGACTACTCGTGGGAGACCATGTCCGAACGCATCGAGTTCGACGATCAGTTGCTGATCCTCAAGAAGCCGTTCGACACCCTGGAAATCCGCCAGATGGCCAGCGCCATGACCTGGAAATGGCAACTGGCCCAGGACGCCGCGCGGAAAATGCGCAGCCTGGAACGCACCATCGAAGAGCGGGTCCAGGAACTGCTCAAGGTCTCCCACCTGCTGCAATACGACGTGCTCACCGAACTGCCCAACAGCATGCTGCTCGGTGATCGCCTGACCCAGGCCCTGGCCCAATGCCGCCGCCATGACCGGCAACTGGCGGTGATGTTCATCGGCCTGGACCGCTTCAAGCGTATCAATAACGCCCTGGGCCATCCGGTGGGCGACGAAATGCTCAAGCGCGTGGCGCGCACGCTGGCTGCCGTGGTGCGCGAATCCGACTCGGTGTTTCGTTACGGCTCCGATGAATTCGTGGTCATCCTCGGCGACATCACCGACTCGCAACTGATCAAGGGCGTGGCGGAAAAACTGCTCGCCTCCATCAATTCCCCACACCCCATCGACGGCCACGATCTGACGGTCACGGCGAGCCTGGGCATCAGCGTGTATCCGGCCGACGGCTTCGACGCGGTGGCGCTGATCAAGAAAGCCGAGACGGCGATGCGCAACGTCAAGGAACACGGCCCCAACGACTACCGTTTTTTCACCGAGGACATGAACCGCCGGGCCCGCCAGCAGCAAACCATCGAGTCCGGGCTGCGGCTGGCCCTGCAACGCAAGGAATTCGTGTTGCACTACCAGCCCAAGCTCGACCTGACGAGCGGCGAAGTGGTCGGTGTAGAGGCACTGGTGCGCTGGAACCGCCCGGACCATGGGCTCGTCTACCCGTCGGATTTCATTCCGGTGGCCGAGGACAGCGGGCTGATCGTGCCGCTGAGCCAATGGGTGCTCCAGGAAGCCTGCCAGCAGGCGCGTCGCTGGCAAGCCGAGGGCATGCGGCCGCTGTACCTGTCGGTCAACGTCTCGGCGATCGATTTTCGCCAGCGCGGTTTCGTCGATGGCATCGCGCGCACCCTCAAGGAAACCGGCCTGGATCCGACACAGTTAGAACTGGAGATCACTGAAAGCGTGCTCATGCAGAACATCGACACCACCGTCGCCACGCTCAATGCCATCAAGCACCTGGGCATACGGCTGGCCATCGATGACTTCGGCACCGGCTATTCGAGCCTGAGCTACCTGCAGAAATTTCCGGTGGATGTGTTGAAGATCGACCAGTCGTTCGTCGGCGACCTGAGCATCGACAGCAACGACGCGAAACTGGTGAGCACCATCATCAGCCTGGGCAAGAGCTTGAACCTGCACATCATTGCCGAAGGCGTGGAAACCCGGGAGCAGCTGGAATTCCTCAAGATCCACCACTGCGAGGAAGCCCAGGGCTATTACTTCAGCAAGGCCGTGGAACCGCAAGCCTTCAGCCAATGGATGGCTGAATGGGAACAACGCCCGAACCCGTTTTCGTGAGCGCCAGCGTTATAACCCCCCTGTTTCAAGGGAAAGCATTTCAAAGGAAAGCACCCCATGGCGTCACACGGACTGATTCTGGCTCTCGGCCTGCTGGCGGGACTGAGCGTGACCGCTCACGCCGAGCCATTGGACGAACCGCTCAAGCCGCTTCCTCCCTTTCCAGCCCTGGACCCCAAGCGGGTCCAGTTGGGCCAGCGGTTGTTCAACGACCCACGACTCTCGGTCAATAACACGCTGTCCTGCGCCAGTTGCCATCGCCTGGACAAGGGCGGCGCCGACGACAAGCAGTTCTCCCTGGGTTTCGACGGCAAGCCGGTGGACGTCAATACACCCACGGTGTTCAACGCCAGCCTCAACTTTCATCAGTTCTGGGACGGGCGTGTCGACACCCTCGAAGAGCAGGTGCACATCGTGGTCACCAGTCCCGGGGAAATGGGCAATTCCTGGGAAACAGTGGTCAAGCGCATCGCCGACGATCCGGGCTATGCCAAGGACTTTTCCGCCGCCTATCCCGACGGCGTGACCCAACCCAACATCAAGGGGGCGCTTGCCGATTACGAGCGCACCCTGCTGACCCCCAACTCGCGCTTCGATCAATACCTGCTGGGCGATACCGACATCCTCACGCCCCGGGAAAAATTCGGCTACCAGCGCTTCAAGGAATACGGCTGCATCGCCTGTCACCAGGGCGTGAACATCGGCGGCAACATGTTCCAGAAATTCGGCGTCATGGGCGACTATATCCAGGACCGGGGCAATGCCACCCGGGCCGACGAAGGGCGCTTCAACATCACCGATGACGAAGCCGACCGCCAGGTGTTCAAGGTGCCGAGCCTGCGCAACGTGGCCGTCACCTCGCCGTATTTCCATGACGGATCCGCGCCAACGCTGGAGAAGGCAGTGGAGGTGATGTTCAAGTATCAGTTGGGCCGCGAGCCCCAGAAGAACGATACCGAACTGATCGTCGAATTCCTCAAGACCCTCACCGGTGAATGGGAGGGCAAGCCGCTATGACTCTTTCCCGTCGCCTCGGCCTGGCGTTCATCGGCGTACTGCTCGCCTCGATCCTGTTGTTCATATACATCCAGTCGGGTGCCCAGCAAGCCGCCTCGCATATCGAATCCCGCGACCTGATCCGCCAGCTCAAGCAGCAGGACGGCATCTGGGACAACGAAGTGCTCAAATCCAGGATCACTTTGAGCCACAATTACGACCCGTTGGTCTCGCCGTTGTACGAAATGGCGCGCCTGTGGCAGCGCCTCGACGCCATCGAGTCGGAACCCGGCCGCCATGCGCCTACGCTCTGGGCGACCCAGCGCGACGAATACCTCAAGGCAATCAAGGAAAAAACCCGCCTGGTGGAGCAGTTCAAGTCCCACAACGCGGTGCTGCGCAATTCCCTGGCATTCCTGCCCACCGCCGAAGACGACATCCAGCGTCAGTTCGCACAACTGTCCGACAGCGAAAAACTGGAGTTGCAGAGTGTCGCCATAGACACCTATGACCTGCTGCTCAGCACCCTGGAGTTTGCCCAGATCACCACCCGCGAGCAGGCCGCCGAAGTCTTGCTGGGCCTCAATCTGCTGGACGTCAACAAGGATCGCCTGCCGACGGGGCTCGTCGGCTCCGTCGATATCTTGCGCAGGCACATCGCGCTGATCCTGCGTGAGCAGCCCTTGGTCAACCAGTTGCTGCGTGACTTCGAAGCGGTCCCCCTGGCTGACCGACTGGACACCATCACCGGCCTCTTGGAGAGGGACCAGGAAAAAGCCGCTGCCGATCATCAGCGCAACCATATCCTGTTGCTGGTGTTCGCCAGCTTCCTGGTGCTGATATTGATCTGGCTGGCGGTTCGCCTGGTGCGCAGTTTCGGCGAGATCAAGCGGGTCAACAGCGCCCTGCAAACCGCCAATGACGAGCTCGAACAACGGGTCGAGGAACGCACCCGCCAGCTCAAGGATACCCAGAGCGAACTGATGGACACCGCCCGCCAGGCCGGCATGGCGGAAATCGCCACCAACGTGCTGCACAACGTCGGCAACGTGCTCAACAGCGTGAATATCTCTGCCGATCTGGTCAGCCGCAAATTGCGCAGCAGCAAGGCCCTGGGGCTGGGCAAGGCGATGAACCTGATCAACGAACACAGCCACGACCTGGGGCACTTCCTCACCGAGGACGAAAAAGGCAAGCTGCTGCCCGGTTACCTCAACCAATTGGTCGAAGCCATCGCGACGGAGCAACAAGGCCTGACCGACGAACTGGCGCAACTGAGCAAGAGCGTCGATCACATCAAGGACATCGTGTCCACGCAGCAATCCTATGCCGGCGCCAATAGCCTGATGGAGCCGCTGGTGGTCAGCGAACTGCTCGAGGACGCCCTGCGCATGAACTCCGGCGCCCTGACCCGTCACCATGTGACGGTGATCAAGGAGTACGGCGAGGTGCCGCGGATCATGGGCGACAAGCATCGCCTGCTGCTGATCCTGATCAACCTGATCAGCAACGCCAAATACGCCATGGCGGGGGTTTCCAACCATGCGCGGAACATGACACTCAGGGCCATGGTCGTGGGCGAGTCGCTGCAAATCAGCGTGAAGGATGAAGGCGAAGGGATCCCAGAGGAAAACATGACGCGCATCTTCGCCCATGGCTTCACCACCCGTAAGGAGGGCCACGGGTTCGGCCTGCACAGTTGCGCACTGGCGGCGATTGAGATGAACGGCCACCTCACCGCACACAGCGAGGGGCCTGGGACCGGGGCAACGTTTGTATTGCAACTGCCCTTGAAACTCGCAGAAGGTGAGCAATGAACAACATGAGCAACCGGCGCATCCTCTTGATCGACGATACGCCCGCCATCCATGAAGACTTCCGCAAGATCCTGACACCGGAGGATGAGAGCGACAGCGACTTGCAGGATATGGAAAGCGCACTGTTCGGCGAGGCCCCGAAACCCGCCGCCACCGTGTTTGAACTCGACTCGGCCTACGGTGGCCAGGAAGGCCTGGCCAAATTGCAACAGGCATTGGCCAAGGACCTCCCCTATGCCCTGGCGTTCGTCGACATGCGCATGCCCGAAGGCTGGGACGGTGCCAAGACCATCGAAGAGCTGTGGAAGGTCGACGCGCAACTGCAAGTAGTGGTCTGCACCGCTTATTCGGATTATTCCTGGGACGAGCTGCTCGACCGTCTCAACGGCCATGACCGCCTGTTGATCCTGAAAAAGCCCTTCGACAACATCGAAGTCCAGCAGATGGCGAACACCCTGACCACCAAATGGGAAATGACCTCCCGCGCCCGTTTGAAGATGAACAAGCTCGAAGACCTCGTGGAGCAACGCACCCTGGCGTTCAAGCAGGCCAGCGAGCTGCTGCAGATGGAAATCGACGAACGCAAGATGCTCGAGAGCCAACTGGTGCAGTCGGAGAAACTCGCCTCCCTGGGTCAATTGGCAGCCGGCGTCGCCCATGAGATCAACAACCCGATCGGCTTCATTTCCTCCAACCTTGGCGCCTTGGGTGGTTATTTCAGCAAGCTCGAGGAAATGCTCCAGGCCTATGGCAGCGCCGAGCAGGCCATTGCCTCGCCGGAGCTGGTGATGAACTTGAAGAGCCTGCGCCAGGAGGTGGAACTGGATTTCCTGGTGGAGGACATTCCCATCCTGATCAAGGAGTCCAAGGACGGCATCGCCCGCGTCGGCCAGATCGTCAAGGACCTGAAGGATTTCTCCCGCGTCGACTCCAGCCAGGAATGGCAAATGGCCAATTTGCAACAGGGCATGGATTCGACCTTGAACATCGTCGCCAACGAGATCAAGTACAAGGCCGACGTGGTCAAGGAGTACACGCCACTGCCAGAGGTGGAGTGCCTGCCGTCGCAGATCAACCAGGTGATCATGAACCTGATCGTCAACGCCGCCCAGGCCATCGGCCCGGAACGTGGCACCATCACCCTGCGCAACGGCGTCGAAGGCGACACCGTCTGGATCGAAGTCGCCGACACCGGCTCAGGCATGCCGCCGGAAACCCTGCAGAAAATCTTCGACCCGTTCTTCACCACCAAACCCATCGGCCAAGGCACGGGGCTTGGGTTATCGCTGTCCTACGGCATCGTGAAAAAACACAACGGTGAGATCACGGTGAGCAGTGAAGTGGGCGTGGGGACGACGTTCCGAGTGGAGCTGCCGGTGCGGCAGATGAAGTTGGCGGGGTAAACGGCTGCACTTTCCAATTTCAGCGAGAGGGCTCTTGTGGCGAGGGGATTTATCCCCGCTGGGCTGCGGCCCCAACAGCGGGCCCCGATACAGCAGTAAGACCGCGCCAGCCGGTTTTCGACTGCTGCGCAGCCGAGCGGGAGCAAGCTCCCTCGCCACAGGGTTGCATTCCACGCTAATGTCTCGCCAACCGCCCTCCCCCCAAGGAACCCGCATGAGCCTATCGTTGCTGAGCCGCTACGCCTTCTTCGCCGGCTGCGTGATCTTCACCCTCGCCAGCCTGCCGTTCCTGCAACACGACTGGCTCTGGCCGATTGCGCTGGTGACGGGACTGCTGAGCCTGCTGGGGCTGTTCGACCTGCTGCAAACCCGCCACGCCGTGCGGCGCAACTACCCGATCCTGGGCAACATTCGCTACCTGGTCGAAGGCATCCGGCCGGAGATCCGCCAGTACCTGCTCGAATCCGACAGTGATGCCCTGCCCTTCTCCCGCGCCCAGCGCTCGCTGGTGTATTCCCGGGCCAAGAACGAAAGCGCCGACAAACCCTTCGGCACCTTGATCGACGTCTACCAGACCGGCTTCGAATTCATCGGCCACTCCATGCGCCCGGCCCCGCTGAGCGACCCCAGCGGCTTCCGTGTGATGGTCGGTGGCCCGCAATGCACCCAACCCTATTCGGCCTCGGTGTTCAACATCTCGGCCATGAGCTTCGGCTCCCTGAGTGCCAATGCCATACGTGCGTTGAACCAGGGCGCCAAGCTCGGTAACTTCGCCCACGATACCGGCGAAGGCAGCATCAGCCCCTACCACCGCGAACACGGCGGCGACCTGACCTGGGAACTGGGCAGCGGCTATTTCGGTTGTCGCACCAGCGACGGGCGCTTCGACCCGGAGCGCTTCGCCGCCCAGGCCCGCAACCCGCAGGTACGGATGATCGAAATCAAGATGAGCCAGGGCGCCAAGCCCGGTCATGGCGGGATCCTGCCCAAGCACAAGGTCACGCGGGAAATCGCCGAGACCCGCGGCATCCTCATGGGCGAGGATTGCGTCTCGCCGTCCCGACACAGCGCTTTTTCCACGCCTCTGGAACTGATGCAGTTCGTCCAACAACTGCGCGAACTGTCTGGCGGCAAACCGGTGGGCTTCAAGTTCTGCCTGGGCCATCCGTGGGAGTTCATGGGCATCGCCAAAGCCATGCTGGAAACCGGGATCCTGCCCGACTTCATCGTCGTCGATGGCAAGGAAGGCGGCACCGGCGCCGCGCCAGTGGAGTTCACCGACCACATCGGCGTGCCGCTGCGCGAGGGCCTGCTGTTCGTGCACAACACCCTGGTGGGCCTGAACCTTCGGGACAAGATCAAGCTTGGCGCCAGCGGCAAGATCGTCAGCGCCTTCGACATCGCCAGCGTCCTGGCCATCGGCGCCGACTGGGCCAACGCCGCGCGCGGCTTCATGTTTGCCATCGGCTGCATCCAGTCCCAAAGCTGCCACACCAACAAATGCCCCACCGGCGTCGCCACCCAGGACACCCTGCGCCAACGCGCCCTGGTCGTCCCGGACAAGGCCCAGCGGGTCTACAACTTCCACCGCAACACCCTCAAGGCCCTCGCCGAAATGCTCGCCGCTGCCGGGCTTGACCATCCTTCGCAATTGCAGCCCAAGCATTTGGTGCGGCGCATGTCGGCCACCGAGATCAAGCTGTTCTCGCAGCTGCACGTGTTCTTGAAACCGGGGGAATTGCTGACTGGTGAAGTGAACGGACAGTTCTATTCGCGGATGTGGCAACTGGCGCGGGCGGACAGTTTTGAGCCGCAGGAAATCGTGGCCGCATAAATTCGCACTCGCTCCCGTGGCGAGGGCATCGTTCTTCGAGATGCACCGCACTCACGCCCTACCGCCCACGCCGCGCTCATCGAACGGTACATCGACCCGCTAAGAAAATTTCACAGCTACTTCAATGGCGAGGCAGAAATCGTTCTCCGGGTGAACAGATATGCAACGACATCGCCGTCAACAAGCGTAAGGCTCCGTTCCCAATATTTATCTGATAGAGGCGGTGTGGCGTTAACCCTGAACGTGATCCACCAAACTCTATGTCCAAAACTATTCAAGCGTTTGAGATCAGCGTAATACCCCCCCTTGGGGCGCTCGTTCAACAAGGCATAGCCGTTACGGTTAGAGAAACCTGAAGCAATATTGAAAGAGGCGTCGGTATAAATCCTCGGTTGTATACCGGTCCGATTGTAGTAACTAAATGGCAGATACAACAATAAAAACTCAACCACGATTTCATCGTTTGATCGAGCAGCTTGCTTGATCTGTACTGCCAGCCCATCAAGTCTTAAACTGCTACGAAAATTGGTTCCATTCAATGTATCTGCCTGCTGATATACCGCGTACACCCCCAATATCTCTGATGTCAGCACAACCATCAGGGCCGGAAGCAAAAGAACTATTCGGCGCCCGACAATATCCAGCGTTGTAGCAATAATAAGAGGCACACCGACTGCAGCGAATACCAGATAGCGAGTGCTGAATACCGGAACGACCAACGCCACCAGAATAAGAATGAAAGCGGGGATCAAGAAATAGCCGATCAATAAACCGTTAAAACAATATTGACCATGGTCTTTCCATATCATCACCGCTGCACATGCAAGGACCACCACCAGGGGAACTGCATGCAGCAATCGCAATTGTTCCTCCACTGCATTCATTATCGTGAATTGCCAAACAAGGCTCAGCACTGAGTGCGCCGTAACGGGGGGTATCCATTTAAGCCCATTCATTGACAGCTGCTCTATGAAATGAGGCATCCAAGGCAAAAACAGCATCACGATAACACCATTGACCAAAATCCAGGCACGGGCAGGGAGAACCGGTCGAAAAAAACGTGCTCCCCACCACCAATAAAACCAATGAGCAAGCACACTCAGAGCAGCAAAGTAATGCGTATAGAAAGCCGCAGTCATCAGCATGACGTAGATGGCTGCGAACCGCTTTTTCTCCGGAGCTTTAACCCAACACACCAATGCAACCGTCGCCCCCATCAACCAGAACCCTAGCAGGGTGTACATCCGTGCTTCTTGGCTGTAGCGGACCGAGATCGGCAGCAACGCTAATAGCAATGCGGCCATCCAAGTGGCTCTTCGCGTGGCAACCAGACTCATCAGTTTTATGCTAAGCAAGACTGTTCCGACGTCTGCGACAACGCCGAGCGATCTCACAGCCAATGCTTCGTCTCCAAACAACACCATCCAGTAGTGCAGCATAAAATAATAAAGGGGGGGATGAACGTCCTTCGCCGTAATGGACCAGATTTGCCAAGGCTCGTGGCTGGCAAGCAATATGCTAAATGCTTCGTCGTACCAGATCGCAGGCGTTGTGATTCCATAAAAACGTACAGCCAGTGCAAGGACCACCGCTGCGGCCAAGGCTGGACCGTTGACGAACCAGCTGAAAGGCTTACCTGGATAAGCATGAGGTCCAGTCATAAGCGAATACCAACCCGCTCATGAATGTTCTCGTCGGCTCCTCGCATGTATGGCCCACGCCGAACTATTTCCCTAATGACATACCTCGGTCGATGCTTTGTCTCCAGATAGATCCGTCCGATGCATTCACCCAACACACCGATACCAATCAATTGCACCCCACCCAAAAACAAAATTGCCGTCATCAACGATGGATAACCGGGCAAATCATTCCCAAATAACAGCTTGTCCAGCACCATGTACGCTGCATACGCCAACGACAAAAACGAGATGCAATCGCCGAGGTAAGACCACAACCGCAACGGCACGGTGCTAAACGACGTGATGCCTTCGAGCGCCAAATTCCATAACTTCCAGCTGTTGAATTTGCTGCTGCCAGCGGCGCGACCGACGCGGTCGTATTCGACAATGACAGTCGTAAAACCGGCCCACGACAGCACACCTTTCATGAACAACTGATATTCGGGAAGGGTCTTGATCACCTCCACCACCTTGCGGTCCATCAGCCGAAAATCCCCTACATTCCGCTCGATATGAGGAGTCGAAATCCGATCCAGGAGCCGATAAAACAGCGCAGCGCATCCACGCTTCAGGTAGCTGTCGGAGGAACGATCACGACGCTTGGCGAGGACTACTTCGGCGCCTTTTTCCCATTTAGCAACAAGCTTGGGAATAACCTCGATGGGGTCTTGCAGGTCGACGTCCATCGGAATAACCACATCACCGCTGGCATGCTCGATTCCGGCAAATAAAGCGGGTTCCTTGCCGAAGTTTCGAGAGAAATTGATCAACACGACCAGGTTGTCGACCAGCGCGATGTCGCGGGCAAGCGCATCCGTTTGGTCAGCGCTGCCATCGTTGACGAAGACGATCTCGACGCTGTAACCGGCCAGCGCCGGATGCTCCCGAATACTCTTGTAGAACAATCCCAAGGTCTGTTCCTCGTTGAACACCGGAACGACCAATGAGATTTTCATGGGCGGTGCCCCCTAAACACCACGTACAGGGAGAGCAGGAAACCAAGCACCAGGCTCAACAACGAAAATGCCGCCACGGTCAGTAGTCCATGTATCTGCCAGCGATCTCCCAAATAACCCACTACATAGCTGAGCGCCCCCATGAGGCATAGAAAAACCAAATACCCCATCGCTGAGAGTTTGGCATCGAAGGTATAGATCGCATTGAGGTAGTAGGAGAATGAAGCCGCTACGCAAAAGGCTGCGAGATTGCTGGTCGACTGATCGAGACCGACCGCGACACGGAGCACGAAAAACATCTGCCAATGGAGCAACGTGTTGGCCAGCCCGACCAGTGCGTAAGTGGAAAAGCCGCTCCATATCGCTTTCATGCTCGCTCCCGAACCTATGTCCGCGACAGGGGAATTGGTTGGCGACAACGCCCACTAGAAGCGCCCATCCAAGGCGTCCGCACTACAACTTAAACCGAATGAACCCATACCCAATCACCAGGTTCAGCGTGAAATACAAAGACAAAGCGACCGCTATCCACCCAGGCAATTCCAGCGCATCGCCGATCGCGCCGAAGCCATAACTCAGCGCGCCCATCGCGCCATTACCCAATAGATAACCGCGCCACGACTCCCCGGGTCGGAAGATGTAGAGCCCACTCACATAAAACGAAAACACCGCAGCCACGCAGAACGCAGCAAAGTTGCTGCTCGCCTGAACCAGCCCAACGGCGTCGTGCAAGAGAAAAAAAACCTGGCCATGGATCAGTCCATTGACCAGTGCGATAGCCATCAACGCAGAAATCCCATTCATCCTGATACCTAGCCGTTCCCCTATTGGCGGGTTTTCAAGCTAGGCGACAGCCCTGTCGCGGTCTACTGTCAGATCTTACAGGTCGGGCCACGAGTCCGACGGACGGTCGCGCTAATAGCTACAAAAAAGCCCCAGTCATCTGACCGGGGCTTTGTTTTACATCGCGCTTGACCTTACGAAACCGATCGCATCGAACCCTGTGCCTCGGCGGTCGGCTGCAACTTGAAGGTGTAGAACAACACCGTCAGCAGCACCAGGAACGCCGGGCCGATATACAGCGCCACGCGCGTGTCGGGGAAGTACGCCATCAGGCCCACCACCAGTACCAGGAACGCCAGCGCCAGATAAGAGCTGACCGGGTACAGCCACATGCGGTATTTCAGCGCGGCACGCTCGGAAGCGCTCAGGCCTTTGCGGAATCTGAGTTGGGCCAGCAGGATCATGACCCAGGTCCAGATCGCGCCAAAGGTGGCGATGGACGTCACCCAGACGAAGACTTTTTCCGGCACCAGGTAGTTGAGCAGCACGCCCAGCAGCAGGGCCGCAATGGACAGCAGCAGTGCGCGGCGTGGCACGCCGTTGGCGGAGGTCTTGGCGAAGCCGGCCGGGGCCTGGCCGTTTTGCGCCAGGCTGTAGAGCATGCGGCCGGTGCTGAAGATTCCGCCGTTGCAGGATGACAGCGCGGCGGTGATCACCACGAAGTTGATGATGCCGGCGGCGGTCTTGATGCCCAGGCGCTCGAAGGTCATCACGAACGGGCTGCCTTGGGTGCCGATTTCGTTCCATGGGTAGATCGACAGGATCACGAACAACGCCCCGACGTAGAACAGCAGAATCCGCCAGAACACCGAGCCGATGGCGTTGGGGATGGTTTTCTGCGGGTTGCGCGCTTCACCGGCGGTCAGGCCGATCATCTCCACGCCCAGGTAGGCGAACATCACCATTTGCAGGGACATCAACACGCCCGTCACGCCGTTGGGCATGAAACCGCCATGGGTCCACAGGTTGGAGATACCCAGGGCGACGCCGTCGTTACCAAAGCCAAAGGCAATGATGCCGACGCCGCCAATGACCATGGCAATGATGGTGACGATCTTGATCAGGGCGAACCAGAACTCGAATTCACCGAAGGCCTTGACCGCGATCAGGTTGATCGAGCCCATGCTCACCAGTGCGGCCAGGGCCCAGATCCAGCGGGGGACATCGGGGAACCAGACGCCCATGTATACCGCCACCGCGGTGATCTCGGCCACGCAAGTGACCAACCACAGGAACCAGTAATTCCAACCGGTCAGGAAGCCTGCCAGCGGGCCGAGGTAATCCTGGGCGTAGCGGCTGAACGAACCGGCCACCGGATTGTGCACGGCCATTTCGCCGAGGGCGCGCATGATCACCAGGATCGCCAGGCCACCGATGATGTAGGACAGCATGATCGCCGGTCCCGCCATCTCGATAGCCTTGGCCGAACCGAGGAACAGCCCGACACCGATGCAGGCGCCAAGCGCCATCAAGCGGATATGCCGCTCGCCGAGCTCACGTTTGAGCGGACCACCCTGCGCGGTCTCGCCATGGGGCAGATGTTTGCCGACTGGCATAGGGATACAACCTCGTCTTGTTATTGGATTGACCACCGAGTCTCCAAAGCCGCGGGCGGGTGGCCTGCGAGCATTGCCGAAACCGGGCCTGCCTTGTGGGCAGACCGTCCTGTAGGAAAAATCCTCAAGATCAGCGGGCCGTGCAGTATAAAAAGCCAGGGATAGAGAGTTTCACTGTAAAAGCAGGTTAATTCAGGTAATACCCGAGACGACAATGGCTTTATCAGGTGGGATTGTCTGAACTAACCGCCTTTTTGAAGCGGCGCCGAGTATTGCACAGTGATGGTGCAGCGTCATGTGTTGGCATGGGTTGATGGCTCTAACTCAAGGCTCTGGCCTGAAGTTATGGGGATCTGAAAAAGAAACCTGTGGCGAGGGGATTTATCCCCTCGCCACAAAAGTCTCCACGCTTCCCCTGCCCGACCAGGCCTCCACAATTTCCCTCCCCCCATGCCAAGCACCGTCTAAGCTTCAAGCAAGTCCGATCAATCTGCGTGAATGGATCAGTCGACTATGGGCGCTTTGTGGCAAACCGATTCGAACAAACCTGTGGTCCCGACTGAACGTATGGAAGAAGCGCCTTTACCCAAAAAAACTCGCCGCGCTCGGCATGGCTGGCGGGCGTTCTGGTTGTTGTTGCTGATTATCGCGGTGGTGGTCGGCCTGGCCGTGGCCAAGGAAATGCGCACGTCGCGGTTCCAGGCCCGGGAAATCAGCCAGTACGCCGAGTCCCTGACCTATTCGGTGCAACCGGGGCCCAGCGACGCCATCGTTTATCCCGGTGCCGGCCCGTTCGATCAGCGACTGGGCTACAGCTCGCTGGGGGAATTCCTGCCGCGCCTGCTCAAGCGTGACTATGTGGTGGAGGCCCAGGCGCGCTTTTCGCCGGCCCTGATGGACTACGTCAACAAGGGCTTGTTCGTGCCCTATGCGGAGAAGATCCAGGCCGGGCTGACCATCACCGATTGCCGCGCCGCGCCGGTCTATCAATTCAAATATCCACAACAGCTGTACGCCAGTTTCGACGCCATTCCGCCGGTGGTCGTGCAGAGCCTTTTGTTCATCGAGAACCGCTTCCTCCTCGACCCCAAGCAGCCCCTGGCCAACCCGGCGGTGGACTGGCCGCGCTTCGGCATGGCGGCCTGGTCGCAGGTGGCCAAGCTGTTGAGCCTGCCGGGGCAATCCGCCGGGGGCAGCACATTGGCAACGCAACTGGAGAAGTACCGTCATTCCCCCGAGGGCTTGACCGTGTCGGGCGCGGAAAAAATCCGCCAGATGATTTCCGCCAGCGTCCGCGCTTACCAGGCCGGCCCGAAAACCCTTGAAGCCCGCCAGCGAATCATCCGCGACTACCTCAACAGCGTGCCGCTCTCCGCCGTGCCCGGGCATGGCGAAGTCCATGGCATGGCCGAAGGGCTGAGGGTCTGGTATGGCGCGGATTTCAAGCGGGCCAATGAACGCTTGTTCAGCACCGCCACCGATCCCAAGAGCCTCGCGGAGAAAGGCCTGGCCCTGCGGGAAATGCTGTCGTTGATGATCGCCCAGCGCCGGCCGTCGCATTATCTTTCGAAGGGCCACGAGGAGCTTGCGCGCCTGACCGACAGCCACATCCGGCTACTGGCCCAGAACGGCGTGATCGATGCCGCGCTGGCCGAGGCCGCTCTCGCCAGCCAGGTCAGCTATCGCGACTGGGTCCAGGACCCGACCGTCCAACCCATCGAAACCAACAAAGGCATCAGTGCCGCCCGCAGTCGCATCGCCGCCCTGCTCAACCGTCCGCTGTACGACCTCGATCGCCTGGACCTTTCCGCCACCAGCACCTTGCAAAGCGATTTGCAGGCCCAGGCCACCGAATACCTCAAGCGATTGGCCGACCCGGCCTTCGCGGCCGAGATCGGCCTGATGGGAGAACGCCTGCTGACCCCCACCAGCACCACCCAGGTGCGCTACAGCTTCACGCTGCTGGAACTGACCCCCGACGGATCGCGCGTGCGGGTGCAGACCGACAGCACCGACCAGCCCTTCGACATCAACGAAGGCAGCAAGCTGGAACTGGGCTCCACCGCCAAGCTGCGCGTGCTTACCACCTACCTGCAGATCATCGCCGAACTGCACGAACGTTATGCCCAACAGACCCCGGCGGCACTGAAGAAAACCGAGATCGCCGAGCAGGATCGCCTGTCCCGCTGGGCGGTGGACTACTTGATCGAAAACAGCGACCGCAGCCTGCCGACGATGCTCGAAGCCGCGCTGGACCGAAAGTACTCAGCCAGCCCCGGCGAGGCCTTCTTCACCGGTGGCGGGCTGCACACCTTCCACAACTTCCGCAAGGAAGACGACGGTCGCCTGCCCACGTTACGTGATTCGTTGCGCGAATCCATCAACCTGCCGTTCATTCGCTTGATGCGCGACCTGGTGCGCTACGCCACCTACGCCGGTCCCAATAACAGCTCCGAACTGCTCAAGGACGACAAGGACCCGCGCCGCCAGGAATACCTGGCCCAGTTCGCCGACCGCGAGGGCACCTCGTTCCTGCTCAAGTTCTGGAAGAAGTATCAGAAAAAGGACACCGGCCAGCGCCTCGAAACCTTCCTCGACGGCATGCGCCCTACCGCGATTCGCCTGGCCGCCGTGCACCGCTATTTCTTTCCCAACGAAAGCCAGGAGAATTTCAACCGCTTCGTACGTGCGCATTTGAAGTCGGCCAAGAGCGCGGAAAAACTCACTGACGAACGCCTCGAACGGCTCTACCAGAGCTACGGACCAGGCGCCTACGACCTGCCGGACCAGGGTTTCATCGCCAAGGTCCACCCATTGGACTTGTGGTTGATGGGGTATCTGCTGAACAACCCAGACGCCAAGTTCAGCCAGATCGTCAAGGCCAGCCGGTTCGAACGCCAGGAGGTGTACGGCTGGTTGTTCAAGAGCCGCCACAAGAGCGCGCGCGACAGTCGCATCCGCACCATGCTGGAAATCGAAGCCTTCCTGGATATCCATCAACGTTGGCAGCAAGTCGGCTATCCGTTCGACCACCTCGTGCCTTCACTCGCCACCGCGATCGGCAGTTCCGGGGATCGTCCCGCCGCGCTGGCCGAACTGGTGGGCACCATTCTCAACGACGGTATGCGGCGCCCGGCATTGCGCGTCGACAGTCTGCAATTCGCGGCCGGTACGCCTTATGAAACGCGTGTGGTCAGCGACCCGGACAGCGGCAAGCGGGTGATGCCCGTGGAAGTGGCCCGCGCCTTGCGCGGCGCATTGTCCCAAGTGGTGGACGCCGGCACCGCGAAACGGGTAGCCGGCAGCTTCAAGCTGGCCGACGGAACGCCATTGGCCATGGGCGGCAAGACCGGCACGGGCGACAACCGCATCGAAGCCATCGGTTCCGGCGGACGGGTCATCAGCTCCAAATCGATCAACCGCACCGCCACCTTCGTGTTCTACATCGGCGACAGCCATTTCGGCACCCTCACTGCCTATGTGCCGGGAGCGTCGGCGCAGAATTTCAAGTTCACCTCGGCCTTGCCGGTGCAGGTGCTCAAGGGCATGGCGCCGTTTCTTTCACCTTACTTGCAGCCGGGGACTCATACCCAGTGCAAGCCGTTGGTGGCACGCAACGCGTCATAGCAGGCAGCCAGGTAAATGTGGCGAGGGGATTCATCCCCTCGCGACAAAATCAGAGCATGACACGGGGCACCGCATCGAAGATCACCGTGAAGTCGGCGTTGTACAGGCCAGGAGAAAGCGGGCGAGGTGGCATCGCAACAACGATCCGCATTTCCGCCTGGGTACCCGGTGTGGACGTGGCGTCGTCCACGACTTCCTTCGGCAGGTTATCCAGGGGCACCTCGTTGAAGATGACCCTCAAGCCCACATAGTCCACCCCGTTGGTCAAAGGGATCGACCCCGAGCTCGCACCGTTTTCGATATAGGCGTGAACCGAACCGTCGGTATTCTTCACGTCAAAGGTGTGGCGCAAGGGCGTCAATTGGTAGGTCAGCGGGTTGTAATGCATCACCTCGTCCTTGCCGAAATCCGGATTTCGCGGCTGCACATGAAACTGCTTGTTCGGTATGTTCGCCGTGATGTGGATGGTTGAACGTGCGTCATCAGCCGCCCCCGCCTGTAACGGGCTCAGGATGGCAGCACCCAGCACAACAGCGGTCATTAATTCATGCATCGTCGTTACCTTTTTGCGTCGTAAAAAAAGACCAAGCCCTACGGCGCCACGGCATCGAACACCATGTGCACGGTGCCGTAGTAATCGCCGGGCACATAGTTTTCGCCTGCGGGCCTGACGGCAGCGATTTCCAAAGGCACTTGCCGTCCGGGCCGGGCTTCGCTGGCCGACACCACCGGGGTCGAGTCGAGGGTCAATGGGACGTTGTTGAACCTCACCTGCAGATCGATGCGTTCACGACCGTTGGACAAGTACGCTTCCTCCGCCAGGCGCGCGTCGATGGAGCCGTTGGAGTTCTTCACCTCGTAGATCGCCCGCAACGGGCTCAGCTCGCCGGTGATGGTGCTGAACGGCAAGCGTTGTTCGCGCTGGACCAATTGCGGGTCGAGGGGCAGCACGAAAAAATCGGCCGATGGAATGGTCACGTAGACCTCGAAGGTTTCCCGCTCGACCGCTGCCCAGGCCGAAGCCCAGGGCAGAATCAGCACGGTCAATGCGAGGGGGCGTAGCGGTGTCTTGGACATGGTGATTACCTGTGCGTTGGCAACGGTTCGGCGACGGCGACCGTCAACCCTTGATCTCGATGGCCTTGCTCTGGCTGCCCTCGATCAACGTGAAGCGGTACTCGCGCCCCGCCTCCTTTTCGAAGGAAAAGGTGCGGCCGGCCATGACGTGGTGCTTGGTGGTCGGGCGGCAGTCGTTTTCCTTTTTTGCCGCGCAGTCCTTGAATTCATCGATCACCAGGACACTGTTGCCGTTGTTGCGCATCAGGTATTTATCGGCATCGTCCTCGATAACGGTCTGGAACCGAGTGTCCTTGGGCCGCACGAAGAACACCGTGCCGTAGCCCGCCAGGACCTTGACTCCAGCCGCCACACGCTCCTTCTTGTATTGCTCGCGCTCTTCCTTGCTGATGGCGAACTCGTCTTCGGCTTCCGGCACCACCGGTACGAAACGCACCCGGAAATAACGCTCCTTGTCGCGATTGCCCATGAACAGCAGGCGCGTACCCTGCACACCGTTTGCCGGCACGATCAGCCGCGCCGGGCTGGCCATCAAGCCATCCTTGGCCAAGCCCCCTTCCTGGCTTTGCACCGGCTCCTCTCGGTAGCTGCCGTCCTCGTTGTAGTGGATTTCCAGAACGTTGACCTTGACGAACGCGGTGGACGTGCCGCCGTTGAACACCCGTTTCATGTAGGTACTCTTGTCCGCGTCCAGATAGTCATAGACGACCCCCACGCCGATCTGCGGCCCGGCCTGGGCCACGCCACAAAACAGATAAAAACCCATCCACGCCAATACATGCTTCATCACTGCTTGAACCTCGTGTGTTGTTCAAATTTCATTGAATACTGTCGGCTCTTGGAGCCGTTCAAACTTCCGAATCCCAAATCACCGTGACGTTACCGACATAGGTCCTGGCGTCGCCGACCAGCATTTCTTCGATGCTGTCGCGGGTCACTTCAAAGTGCAGGCTGGCGGGCTTTCGATCGATATAGACATTGGGCTGGACCCGCTCGGTGCCACTGCCGTCGCGCAGCAGGCGACGCCGGTTGATGGGCAGGCCGCCGCCATCGGTCAAGCCATCGGGCAGGGTGACCCTGACGTCCACCGGTACGGTATGGCCGGTGCCGGTTTCGGCGATCGCGCAGGTGTTGCCGCTGATGTGCTGGCATTCGAGCGCCATCTTGAAACGCGAGGAGGTCGAGATATGGAAACGCTGGTCCCGAAACAACCGGGTCGGTTTGCTTCCATTGTTCAACCAGGCCTGCCAGCCTTGTTCGGGCACCAGCTCCACCCGGTTTCCACCGGGTGGGACTTCCACCTTGAAGGCATGCTCGACGTCGAGCCTGAAATTGAGCGTGATTGCCGAGTCGCTGGGTAACATCACGTCGCCCATGTCCACTTCCCGACCTGGCCCGACACTGATCGTCAGGTCCCCGGTGTACTGGCCGGCCGTCATTCTCAGGGGGTTGGGCATGCGCAGTTCATAGGCAAAGTCCACGTACGGGTAGGCCATGCTGGGAATCAGGTACTGGGCTCTTTTAGCGCAGACGATCTCCATTGGCGTGCGCCAGAAGAACTCGTAGAAAGTCTCCCCCATACGACCGAAACCGCTGGAATGACAAGATGCCGGTGGGTAATCCCAGTTCTGGCCCCACAATTTGGTATGCGCTGTACCGGGGTCCACCCCACCGCCCACCAGGTCGACCACGCTGCCAGGAAACTGGTATCGAGAACCAATGCCGACCCACCGCACCTGGACGATCTCGGTTTCGCCCGTTCCAGAATGGACGATTTGCGCCGTACGCCAGTTGGCCGGCACTTGGAACATCGCCCCTTGCCGAGCATCGGCATGTTCGGCCTGGATCGCCCTGATGGAATTGACCGACAGCGGCAGCCGCAGGCTGGCCATGTTCCACGCCTGGCATTGGGAAGAGAATTCGGCGCAATAGCCACTCGCCGGCGTGGTGTTGCGAAATGCAGCCTCCTGAGGCTTCGACGGATCGGGTCTGAATACGGCGCTGATGTCTTGGGTCAAGGCATCGGCCACCGGCGTGCTTGCAAGCAGATACATCGCAAGCGTGCCCTTTACTGCTACAGGTAATCGTCCCATCGAAAAACTCCATGTCCCTACGTTGGCTCGAATAGAGCAAGTCCTTTTAAACTTCCGAATCCCAGATCACCGTGACGTTGCCCGTATAAGCCTTGGCGCCGCTGTCGAGCATGTCCTCGACGCTGCTGCGGTCCACTTCGAAATGCAGCATTCCCGACTTGCGATCCAGGTAGAACGACGGCTGGAACAATTCGGTGCCGCTGCCATCGAGCAGCAAGGGCCGGCGATCGACTGGTTGGTTGGCCCCATCGGTCAGGCCCTGGGGCAGCGTCACGCTGACGTTCACCGGCACTTGGTGACCGCTGCTGGTTTCGGAAATCGCGCAGGTGTTGCCGCTGACGTATTGGCATTCAAGGCCCATCTTGAAACGTGATGAGGCCGAGATGTGAAAGCGCTGGTCGCGAAACAACCGTGTCGGCTTGCGCCCGCTGTTGAGCCAGGATTGCCAGCCTTCCTGGGGGACGAGCTCCACACGGTTGCCGCCTGGAGGAACTTCGACTTTGAGGGTGTGTTGGACTTCGAGATTGAAATTGAGGGTCAGAATCGAATCGTCCGGCAGCATGACATCACCCATGTCGAAGTCCTGACCCGGCCCGACCGTATAGGTGAGCGTTCCCGTGTAATGACCCGACGACATCTTCAACGGGTTGGGGGTGCGCAATTGGTATCCATAGCTCATTTCGTGATACAGAAACGCCGGGATCAGATATTTTGCTTGTTTCGTACACGCAGCATCTTGTAGCGGGGTTCGCCAGAAAAATTCAAAGGCGTTGCCACCATAATAAAATTCCTCTGTTGAGCCCTCACTGCATGGTGAAGGCGCTCTATTCCAGACCCCGCCGGCCCAAAGCATCATATGCGCCTGTCTGACGCTCACTCCCCCACCCACCAGCTCCTGTGCACCAGGGGTGAGGCGATACGTCGCGCCAATCGCGGAAATCCGCACCGAAACCTCATGGCTTTCACCCGTGCCCGAATGAGTCACCTGCAGCGCTCGCCAATCGCCTGGCACCTTGAGCATCGCGCCTTGCCGACTATCTGAATGATTGGCCTCGATGGCTTTGGTTGACTGGAAAGTAATGGGCAGCGCAAGGCTGAAGATACCTAGAGCAGCACATCGCGTCGGCCATGATCTGCAGAACCCCGAGGGTGGCGTGGTATTGATGAACTCGTTTTCCGAGGGTTTCGCGGGGTCTGGCCGGAAAACCGCGCTGATGTCACCGGTAGCCGCGGTAGCCGTCAGCGGCCCGGCCAATATCAAGGAAAGCAACGACACAGAAGCCACCTTGCGTCCTGCCACCAATAAATAGTTCATCAATACAACCTCGTGTATCAGTGGGAATCGCCGCGAATGCGCAGTGTCGGGCCCGTCGAATAATCGTCGCCCCAGATATCTCATGAGCGCTGCTTCTCACCGTGAGCCTCGGCGAGTGCCGTATCGGCCAACGTATCCGGCGTACAGCGCAAATCACCGATCATCAGCACGTCCCCTTCCCTCTGGGCGCTGTCCGGATCAAGGCGGAACCGGCAGAACAACTCGCTGCCATAACGCACCTCCAGAGTGGGCGAGCCGGCATTCATTTCCATGGAGAAGAACCCATCCGCCTCGCTGACACCGCGGCTGGCGTGGTTGATGACGTGGTGGCCCTTGAGCGGTTGTCCTTGGTCGTCCAACAGGCGACCGAGCACGGTCACGGTTCTCAACACACTGATCTTGCGGTAGTCCACGCCGCCCTTGTTCAAGTGATAACGAGTGCGCGAGGGCTCGATGCTCGCCGCCGGAGGGTGCACGCCTTCGAAGTCGAAGGTGACCATGCTGTTTTTATAGGCAGTGATGGGGACGAAGTTACGACCTGGATGCAAGGTGGTGCTGCCGCCGGTCAAGTCGTCGGCGCGCAGGATCACGTCATCCACGTCGGCTTCCACATCGACGATCATCCCCGCGCCGCGCCCATGGGGTATGGCGGTAAAGGCTGCCTTGCTGCCGCCCACGGCCACCGTGCTGCTCAGGTTGAGGCCGCCGGTGAGGTTGTCGTTGTAGGACGAACGCTGGACGAAGCCATCGCCATACAGCGAGTCGGTCTGGAAGCTGGCGATGCCGGACAGGCCCACGCCATAAGTGTCAGCCAGTGCAGTGGCAGAGACGCTTTGCAGGACATGGTCCTGCAGGTCGCGGCGGTATGACAGCGAGGCGTTGTTGTCCCGTGCGCCATCGCGGGAGGTGCGCGTGCCGACGCTACCCGACCAGTACTCGCCCGGCCCACCCAGGGCGACACTGACGCTCAAGTCCAGGCCGCGATTGCGCTTGTCGGCCGTGCTGGAAGTACCGGGGCGATCGAACACCGACAATCGCCAGTTGGCATCGCTGCCGCGTAATTTGCCCCGCTGGGTCCAACCCAGGTCCAGGCCGGTGCCCTGCACGTTGCCTTCGCTGTAGGCCAGCCGCCCATTGATGGACGTCTTGTTGCTCAAGCGATGATTGACCGACAGCGACGAGTTGCTGGTATGGCCGACGTACACGTCACGTTGGCGGATGCGGGTACCGTCCGGCAGGGTTTCGTAAGTGTTGCGGGTGTCCAGCCAACTGCGGTTGTGGCTGGCGACGATGCTGCCCTGGCCATAGCTGTACAGCCCTTGCAGGTCCATGCCGTTGCCGTAGTCCTGGGTTTTATAGACGTTGGCGTACAGGCTGGTGCTGGTGCCCAGGGTCCAGTCCACCGAGGTGCCGACTTGCATCTTGTCCTGCACCTTGCGGGTGGAGGCGCCCAGGATCACCCGGGGATGCAACAGGTAATTGAGGCCGACCCCAGCCGTCATGAACCCTGACGGCTGGTCTTCCCAGTTGCTCCAGAGCCGGGTCTCGCGGCCGGCGAACAGGTTGTAGCGCCAGCGGTCTTCGGAGTTGCTCCAATTGTTGGGCTTGTAGACCAGCTCCTGGCTGGTGGCAGTGATTTGCCCATCCTCGACCAGCCGCACTTCCACTTCGTAGATCCCGCCAGGCAAGGGGCGGGTGTCCAGGCTTTGCAGCCCGGCGCTGACGGCCTGGGTATTGATCAGCAGGCCATTGCGATAGATTTCCACCGAAGCCTGGCGGCTCGCGGTGACATAAATGGGGTAGACGCTGGGTTTCGGATTGTCGATCGCCAGGCTGTCGGAACTGCCGTACATCACGCCCAATGCGGTGTCCGGGTTGGCACCGAATGAACGAATCTGCCGGTTCAAGCCATCGGAACCGGGCGTGAAGTAGCCCAGGCGAAAGAAGGAGCCTTCCATTTCCCGCTGGGTATGGAGCTCATGGACGGCGTGGTACAGCTTGTCGTCCGGGCCGCCAAGACGCGAGAGTTGCAAGTCCAGCGACTGGCTCCAGTTGCCGAGACTGGAACTGGCATTGAGGCCGTAACGCCCGCCAGTGTCCTGTTCCTGGCCACCATTGATATTGAGTTGGTTGTTGAAGATCAGGCCCAGGCTGCCTTCTTCCGGCTGATCGTAGTAACGCTTGGCTTGCGTCAAGCGCTCCACGTCCCGGGTCAGGATCGAAACCAATGAATTTTCGAGGCTGTAGTGCACGGCGAGCAGCCCGGACGGGCACCCAGCTTCGCAGGCGCCCAACGGCTGCCCCTGCTTGAGGTGTTGCTCCCATTGCTGGCGCTCGACGTGATTGATCGAACTGTCCTGGGTATCGGTGAATTCGAGCAATGTGATGCGGTCGTCCCGGCTCAATACCACCATGGCTTCGCCGAGGAACTGTTGATTGAGTTCAACACGAACCGCCAAGGGCACATCGAAGAAATGGGATTCAAATTCCGCCGGCAAGCCTTTGGCCTGGGACAACAAGCTTTTCGGTGTCGTACCAGGGGCAGTCGGCGCGGCCAATGCGTTCGCGCACAACAGCAGCGCGAGCGCACCCGCGATGGGTGTCATCGGAAACATCAACGGACTCTCTAATCAGCGAGCTATCTGGGCGTTTCAGGGACAGGCCGACCGGCTGGGGAAGACCGGCCGGCCTGCAGCAATGCCCGAAGAGGAGAACCTCAGCGGGCATTGAATGGCATCACGGAGTAGCGCGAGGCACGGCGTCGAAGATGACGGTCATGTCGGCGGTGTACAGGCCGTTCTGGGTATCGAGCGGCCTGGCGGCGACGATGGTCATGTCAGCCTGGGTACCCGGTGTGGAGGTCGCATCGTCCACCACTTCCTGAGGCGTGGCGGTCAGGGTGACGCCGTTGAAAGCCGTGGTCAGCGCGATGGAGTTGCTGCCGTTGTACAGCGCCGCCGGACCGCCCTCGATGTAGGCGTGGACCGAGCCCTCGGTGTTCTTCACGTCATAGGTAGCGCGCAACGACGACAAGGTGCCGCTGACCGTGTTGTAGCTCATGGTCTCATCCTTACCGAAGTCCGGGTTGCGCGGCTGCACATGGAACTGTTGGGTCGGGATGTTCGCGCTGATATGGATGGACGAGCGCGCATCATCGGCGGCGAATGCCAGCGAGGAACTCAGGGCAGCGGCTGCCAGCGAAGCACCGGTCATGAATTGTTTGAGCATGTTGTTAATACCTGTTCATAGCCATAAAGAGAAGGGCTGAAGTTGCAGCTCGCCTAATAGTTCGAGAGCTGCAACTTCAACGCTGGGCATGATCGGTTCTTAACAACTAAAAAAAGCAGGCAAATTCCCAAGCACTTGTAGTAATTCCACCATACAAAAGAGAGAAAAATACCTTAATTCATTTAAAACGCCAATTTGGATGTAAGAAACTGCCCACAAAACCATGCACCAAGCGGCCTCTATAAAAGTCAATAAAAATCATAAAAAAAGGCGCCCTCCTCTCAAGCCCGACTCATTCAGGTAAGGTCTTGGGCAACTCATACAACATCAACTCAACTAGATATATCTCAACTTCAAGATATATCAAGCGCAAAGATGTATCTCAAATAAAGAACCAGCACTTCGCATTAACTTATGCAGCATGGAGAGCAGTACATGGCAGCCCCTTATTCCGATCCCAACGCCCACGATGGTTTCGAGCGACACCCGACCGGTCGTGACCGTAACCGACGCAACGCTCGTGTATTCGCCGCCGGGGACCTCAAGTTACTGTCGTTGGCCCTGATCGCTGAACAGCCCTGCCATGGCTATGACCTGATCCGCAGGATCGAAAAGATGTTCGAAGGGGCCTATAGCCCCAGCCCTGGGGTGATCTACCCGGCCCTGGCCTTCCTGGAAAAAAACGCGATGGTCACCTGCTGCGTTGAAACAGAAAAAAAATGCTACAGCGTGACCGATGCTGGACGTCTATCACTTGAGAAGCAGGCCCAGACGCTGGAAGAGGTGCGCACACGCATTGAAGACAGCAAGCGCACGCTGCACGGCCATGATCGCCCCCCGCAGGTCCAGGAAGCGGTGTATAACCTGCGCCATGCGCTGCAAAATCACTCTGGCCGCTGGAGTCCTGAAGAAACCCGGCGGGTGTGCGACTTGCTCAACGCCACCGCCAAAGCCATCGTCGACGGTTGCGACCGTCCACCTGTCTCGGAGTCAAGCCAATGACCGAAATCGATCCAAACACCATTCACCGCGTCAGCCACGAGATCAAACGCCGCCGCCTGCAAGTGCTGCGGGTCGAAGACCTGACCCCGCGCATGCGCCGCATCACGGTCGGCGGGCCGGAGCTGGCCGGGTTCGTCAGCCTGGGCACGGACGATCACGTAAAGCTGCTGTTCCCACAAAATGCGGAGGAGCACGCCGCCCTGGAAGATTTCAACCCCACTGCCGGCAAAGCCCAGGGCCCGATGCCTGAAATGCGCGACTACACCCCGCGCCGCTATGACCTGGACACCCTCGAACTGGACATCGACTTCGTGCTCCACGGTGACGGCCCTGCCTCGACCTGGGCCGCGCAGGCAGCACCGGGGCACCACCTGTATATCGCCGGCCCCCGGGGCTCGATGGTCGTACCGGACATCTTCGACAGCTACCTGTTGATCGGCGACGAAACCGCCCTGCCCGCCATCGCCCGTCGCCTCGAGGGCCTCGCCCCCAATCGGCGTGCGCTGGTGGTGGTGGAAGTGGAAAATGGCGCCGAACAGCAAGTGCTCCACAGCCCGGCGCAGGTGCATGTGATCTGGGTGTTGCGCGAGGGTCGCCAGGACAGCCTGCTGCGCACCGTGCAGCAGCTGGAGATGCCCGGCGGCAAGCTGTACGCCTGGGTCGCGACCGAAAGCAAAGTGTCGCGGCAGATTCGCAGGGTGCTGCTGGAAGAGAAAGGGCTGGACCAGGATTTCGTGAAGGCGGTGGGGTATTGGAAACTGGATAACAGTGAGGAAGATTGAGGGCGTGGCGGTGGCTGAAGTACTCTTCACCCATTGAAACCGCCATCCACCTGTGGCGAGGGAGCTTGTTCCCTCGCCACAGGTGCTATCGCTGTCCTTTAATACCTTATCCGGCAATACCAGGTGCCCCGCCCCATGCTTTTCCTGATCGCCTACATCGGCAGCGTCGTGCTGATCAACTTCGCTTTCTCCGCCGCGCCGCACCTGGACGTCATCTGGTCGGCCTGGGGCGGGCTGGTGTTCGTGTTGCGCGACATGGTGCAGACCCGTTTCGGCCACGGCGCCATCGTGGCGATGCTGGCGGCGCTGGTGTTGTCCTACGTCACTTGCGACCCGACCATCGCCCTGGCCAGCGCCACCGCGTTCGCCGTATCGGAGTGCATCGACTGGCTGGTGTTCACCGTCACCAAGCGTCCGCTGCATGACCGTCTGTGGATCAGTTCGGCCTTGAGCATCCCCCTCGACACCTTCATTTTCTTCGGCCTGATCGACGCCCTGACCCCCGCAGTGGTGACGACCGCCCTGCTCTCGAAATTCGCCGGGGTCACGGCCGTCTGGCTGATAATGGCCTGGCGCCTGCGCAAACAGGCCATCGCCGGCTGACGCGGTTCATGTAAAATGCCGCGCTTTCTCCCATGGGAAGCTCGCCCGGCGCGCGCCCCAATGACCCGCTCCTGTTTGAGGACCTTCAGATGACCCGTATCGGAACTCCATTGTCGCCCACCGCGACCCGCGTTTTGTTGTGTGGCAGCGGTGAGCTGGGCAAGGAAGTGGTAATCGAGCTGCAGCGCCTGGGCGTCGAGGTGATTGCTGTGGATCGCTATGCCAATGCACCGGCCATGCAAGTGGCCCACCGCAGCCACGTGATCAACATGCTCGACGGCGCCGCCCTGCGCGCGGTGATCGAGGCCGAGAAGCCGCACTACATCGTGCCGGAAATCGAAGCCATCGCCACTGCGACCCTGGTGGAACTGGAAGCCGAAGGTTTCACGGTGATCCCTACCGCTCGCGCCGCGCAACTGACCATGAACCGCGAAGGTATTCGTCGCCTGGCCGCCGAAGAGCTGGGCCTGCCGACCTCGCCGTACTTTTTCGCCGACACTGTCGAAGACTACCGCAAGGCTGTGCAAACCCTGGGCTTCCCGTGCGTGGTCAAGCCGGTGATGAGTTCCTCGGGCAAGGGCCAGAGCCTGCTGCGCAGCGCCGATGACGTGCAGAAAGCCTGGGACTACGCCCAGGAAGGCGGCCGTGCCGGCAAGGGTCGGGTGATCATCGAAGGCTTCATCGACTTCGACTACGAAATCACCTTGCTCACCGTGCGTCACGTGGGCGGCACGACGTTCTGCGCACCCGTCGGCCACCGCCAGGAAAAAGGCGACTATCAGGAATCCTGGCAGCCCCAGGCCATGAGCCCGGTGGCCTTGGCCGAATCCGAGCGCGTCGCCAAGGCAGTGACCGAGGCCCTGGGTGGTCGCGGCCTGTTTGGTGTCGAGCTGTTCATCAAGGGCGACCAGGTGTGGTTC
Organism: Pseudomonas frederiksbergensis; assembly: GCF_000802155.2. Taxonomy (GTDB): domain Bacteria; phylum Pseudomonadota; class Gammaproteobacteria; order Pseudomonadales; family Pseudomonadaceae; genus Aquipseudomonas; species Aquipseudomonas frederiksbergensis_A. The sequence continues at coordinate 232,705 of NZ_JQGJ02000006.1, read as the reverse complement.
AGCGAAGTCTCGCCGCGCCCGCACGACACCGGCCTGGTGACGCTGATTTCCCAGGACCTGTCGCAGTTCGCCTTGCACGCCCGCGCCATTCTCGGTTTGCCAATCCCGTTGATCCGCCAGTTCGGCCCTTCGGCTTCGGCGGTGATCCTGGTGGAAGGCCAGTCGACCCAGACCGCGTTCGCCAATCTCGGCGCCGCCCTGAGCGAGCCGGACACGGCGCTGCGTCTGTTCGGCAAACCGGAAGTCAACGGCCAGCGCCGCCTGGGCGTGGCCCTGGCCCGCGACGAATCCATCGAAGCCGCCCGCGCCAAGGCGACCCGGGCTTCCCAGGCGGTCAAGATCGAACTGTAAAAGCCCAAGGCTGAGCACGATCCCCTGTGGCGAGGGAGCTCAAAGGCCTGCGTTCACACAGGCTCAGTGCAGAAACAAAAAAGGCGACACCCGCAAGGGTGTCGCCTTTTTCATGAGCGCAGCTCGGGTTTAATCCGGCAGTTTGTAGGCAATCACATAGTCGCCCTGCTTGGTGCCCAGGGAACCGTGGCCACCGGCCACGACCAGCACGTATTGCTTGCCGTCCTTGCCGGTATAGGTCATCGGCGTGGTCTGGGCGCCGGCAGGCAGGCGGCCTTCCCACAACTGCTTGCCATTCTTCACGTCGTAGGCGCGCAAGTACTGGTCAAGCGTGCCGCTGAGGAACGCCAGGCCACTGGCGGTGGTGAAGGTGCCACCCAGGCTTGGGACACCCATGCTCAGCGGGATCGGGACCGGCGAGCTGTCACGCACGGTGCCGTTCTTGTGCTTCCACAGGGTCTTGTTATTGGTCAGGTCCACCGCCGCGACATAACCCCAGGCAGGCGCCTGGCAAGGCAGGCCCATGGGTGAAAGCAGCGCTTCGAGGATCACGCCATACGGCGCGCCCTTGTTCGGCTGCACGCCTTCGGTTTCGCTCTTGCGACCCGGGCCACCGGCCACTTCCGCCGCTGGCACCAGTTTCGACTTGAACGCCATGTAGCTCGGGTTGACGAAAGCGATCTGGCGCACCGGATCGACCGAAATGCCGCCCCAGTCGAACACGCCGAAGTTGCCTGGGTAGACGATCGAGCCTTGCAGCGACGGCGGCGTGAACATGCCCTCATAGCGCAGCGACTTGAAGTCGATCCGGCACAACATCTGGTCGAACGGGGTGACGCCCCACATGTCGCGTTCCTGGAGGACCGGCGGCACGAAGTTCAGGTCGGACATCGGTTGGGTCGGCGAAGTGAAGTCGCCTTCCACCGCGCCTTGCGGCACCGGGATTTCCTTGATCGGCACGATCGGCTGGCCATTGCTGCGGTCCAGCACGTAGATGCTGCCCTGCTTGGTCGACGCCAGGACGGCCGGTTTCACGCCATCGGCGGTCTTCAGGTCCATCAGGGTCGGCTGACCGCCGACGTCCATGTCCCAGAGATCGTGGTGGGTGAACTGGAAGTACCAGCGCACCTTGCCGGTGGCGATGTCCAGGGCGGTCAGGCCGGCGGCGTATTTTTCCGACTCCGGTGTGCGGAATCCACCGAACTGGTCAGGCGTCTGGTTGCCCATCGGCAGGTAGAGCATGCCGAGTTTTTCATCGACACTGAACATGGACCACATGTTCGGGGAGTTGCGGGTGTAGGTCTTGCCCTCGGCAATCGGCGTGGTGTCGTCCGGGTTGCCGCTGTCCCAGTTCCACACCAGCTTGCCGGTGTGTACGTCGTAGGCGCGAATGACGCCGCTTGGCTCATCGGTGGAAACGTTATCGGTGACGTGGCCGCCGATCACCACCAGGTTCTGGGTGACTGCCGGTGGCGAGGTGGAGTAGTAACCACCCGCGGTGAAGCCGCCGATGTTGGCGGTCAGGTCGACCTGGCCCTTGTCGCCGAAGTCTTCGCACATCTTGCCGGTGTCGGCGTTGAGGGCGATCAGGCGGGTGTCGGCGGTCGGCAGGAAGATCCGCCGCGGGCACACGGTGCTGGCCGGCGTGGTACTGGCGGTGCCGGTCGGGCTCTGCTCGGCGGACGCGTAGACAGCATCGTCGTGGTAGGTCACGCCACGGCAGGTCATGTGGGCCCAACCCTTGAAGTTTTCCGCTTTTTGCGTGGAAAGCTTCGGATCGAAACGCCAGATTTCCTTGCCGGTTTCAGGCTCCAGGGCGATCACTTGGCTGTGAGGCGTGCACACGTAGAGCATGCCGTTGACCTTCAACGGAGTGTTTTCGGCGGTGGTTTCGCCCGGATCGTTCGGCCCTGGCAGGTCGCCAGTGCGATAGGACCAGGCTTGCTTCAGCTTGCTGACGTTCTCGGGGGTGATTTGCGCCAGCGGCGAATAGCGGTCGCCATGGGCGCTGCGGCCGTAGGAGTTCCAATCCCCGTCCGGCATGGCCGGTGCGGTGTTGGTCATGCCCGGCACGCTGTCGCGGTCCAGTTGACCCTTGATTTCACCGGGATTGGTGAATTGGCTGGCCAGCGCGGCGATACCGGCGATCACGACGGCGGCGCCCAGCGCTCGGGTGCCCATGGGCGAAGCATCGCCGGTCAGCAGCGGGCGGCGGAACCACGGCAGCAGCATGACGATGCCCAAGGCAAACAGCATTGCCAGGCGTGGCACCAATTGCCACCAATCCAGGCCCACTTCCCATAATGCCCAGACCGTACTGGCGAAGAGCACCAGCGCGTACAGGCCCAGCGCTGCACGGCGCGCCAGGACCAGCAGTACACCAGTGATCGCCAGGCCGATACCGGCCAGCAAGTAATACAGCGAGCCGCCGAGCGTACTCAGTTTGATCCCACCGGCCAGCAAGGCCAGCCCCATCAATAGAAGCAGAATGCCGAGCAAGCTCGGTAGCAGACGGCTTCGACTCAAAGCACCCTCAGCGCTCATAGTGTGTATCTCCGTGACGTTTCAAAGAGTCCCGCGCAAGTAGTCACTTTAGATGACGATCCTGAGGGGGCATGGTTCAGTTGAAAAAAGGCAAATTCGATTGACGCGGTCCGCTGTGGGAGCGGGCTTGCTCGCGAAAGCGGTTGACCCGCCACCCCAACGCTGAATACACCGCACGCTGAGATAGCGCTGTCTCTGCAGAGTCAGTGCAATAGGGCCAGGAAAGCAATTCACCACATGCAACCGCTCTGGCACGCTAGAAGAAGCGTTTCAGCGGGCGGCGCAAGGATAATGTCCTGTTACAAATAGAGAAAGCGCTTTTGTTGACATGGATCATCTCGGATTCGGTAACAGTGTGGCAGACCCACAAGGCAGTGATAACAGCGGCACTTCCCCCCGAAGGGCGCCTCGGCTAAGGTGCGCGGCTTTACAGCTCTCCATGCATAGGCCTGCCATGACCGAACCGAACAATAACCCGCTGCACGGCGTGACGCTGGAGCAGATCCTCAACATTCTGGTGCAGCACTACGAATGGTCGGGCCTGGCCGAACGCATCGACATCCGTTGCTTCAAGAGCGACCCGAGCATCAAGTCGAGCCTGACCTTCCTGCGCAAGACGCCATGGGCGCGAGAAAAAGTCGAACGCCTGTACGTCAAGCTGATGCGCACCAAGCGGCCCGATTGAACCGTGGGCGTTCGAACCGGTTTCGTGTGGATGCTGGCATTGCTCGGCTGGGCGGGATTGAGTATCCAGCTTTACTTGATTCTGCTCGGGCGCTGGGAACTGGGCGCGAGCCTGTTGGGTGGCCTGGTCAATTTCCTCAGTTTTTTTACGGTGCTGACCAATACCTTGGCCGCCGTAGTGCTGACCTGGGAACTGACACAGCGCGAATCAGCCGTCCGGCGCTGGTTCCTGCTTCCTGCGGTACGCAGCGGCATCGCGGTGAGCATCGCCCTGGTCGGCCTCGCCTATAACCTGCTGCTGCGCCACCTTTGGCAGCCGCAAGGCTGGCAATTTATTGCCGATGAATTACTCCACGACGTCATGCCGGTGCTGTTCATCATCTACTGGGGGCTGTGGGTGCCCAAAGGCACGTTGCGCCTGGCCCACATCGGACTCTGGATGATTTATCCGCTGGTGTACTTCGCTTACATCCTGCTGCGGGGAGATTTGCTGGCGGCCTATCCCTACCCGTTCATTGACGTGGCGAGCCTGGGTTATCCACAGGTGTTCATCAATGCCGGGGGGATATTGGCGGGGTTCGTCGGGATTGCGCTGGGGGTGGTGGGGTTGGATCGGTGGTTGGGACGACGATCGGTTGAAGCCTTGTGAGATGCCCTTGTGGCGAGGGCATTAAATCCCCTCGCCACAGATCATTTTTTGCCACAGGGGGATGTGTTCACAATCATCGCCCCGCCGGCAACATCCACACCAACCCACTGGCCTTGGCCCGTTCATGGCACAACGCCAAAACCCCGCGCCGCTCGGCATTGTCCATCCGGCTCCACCGGGTGATTTCCGCCACGGTGCGTTGGCAGCCGGTACAGATGTCGTCATCGTCGAGCGCGCAGATGTTCACGCAGGGCGATGGCACCGGGCGTTCGGGCGCGTTCATTGTTCCTGCTCGACCAGGTCGCGAGCATAGCGCTGCGCGTTGTGCACATAGTGCGCCGCACTGGCTACGAGCATGTTCTTCTGGGCGTCGGTCAATTCCCGCACCACCTTGCCGGGGGAGCCCATTACCAGCGAACCGTCGGGAATCTCCTTGCCTTCGCCGATCAGCGAATTGGCGCCGATGATGCAGTTCTTGCCGATCTTCGCGCCGTTGAGGATCACTGCGTTGATGCCGATCAGGCTGTAGTCTCCGACGGTGCAGCCGTGGAGCATGGCGTTGTGGCCAATGGTCACGCCGGTGCCGATGGTCAGCGGATAACCCATGTCGGTGTGCATCACGGTGCCGTCCTGCACGTTGCTGTCCTTGCCGATCAGGATCAATTCGTTGTCACCCCGCAACACGGCGTTGAACCAGACGTTGGCGCCCTCTTCGAGGCGGACCTTGCCCACCAGCGTGGCGTTGGGCGCGACCCAGCTCTGTGGATGGGTTTCGACACGGGCATCGCCCAGGCGGTATTTCATGAGGTGTCCTCGGGCATCAGGTGTTGATGAAAGTCTTGGGCGGGGTGTGCAGGTCGATATCGGCGTCGTACAGCAGATTCACCAACTCAACGATCATGATCGCCGTCAGGCCCCAGATCTTGTACCCCTCGAAGCGGTAGCTGGGCACGTACCAACTGCGGCCCTGGTAGTCGATGCGGTGCGTGTGCTCGCGCGGGTCTTCGCGGAAAAACTCCAGCGGCACGCTGAACACCGCGGCGATCTCGGCGTCGTTGGGCTGGTATTCGACGTAATCCGGTATCACGCCGACATACGGCGTGACCTTGATGCCATGCAGCGAGATCAACGGGCTGAGGGGGCCGATCACTTCGACCAGGCCGGGCGGCAGGCCGATTTCTTCCTCGGCTTCGCGCAGGGCGGTGAAGATCAGGTCGGGGTCCTCCGGGTCTCGGCGCCCGCCGGGGAAAGCCACCTCGCCGCCGTGGGTCGAGAGACCGCTGGCGCGCAGGGTCAGCACCAGCTCCGGTTCATCGCTGCGAGTGATCGGCACCAGCACCGCAGCTTCCGGGAAACGTTGGTCAGCCTGCAGATCACGCGGGGTATGGTTGCTTACTCGATGCAGTAGCTCGTCCAGCATGAGACTTCTCGATTTATTCGCTACCTTGCATCATGCACCAATCGTTCAAGCGGCCCAAGCCCCGCACCGCGTCGTGTCGCGAAACGACAACTTGCCGCACCGGCCAACGCACGCCAAGATAGGCGCAGCCTTCAGGAATCCCAGCATGAAATTCTGCAGCCAGTGCGGTAACCCGGTAACCCAGCGCATACCCGAGGGCGACTCGCGCCTGCGCTTTGTTTGCGACACCTGCCACACCATCCATTACCAGAACCCCAACATTGTCGCCGGTTGCGTGCCGACCTGGGGCAGTAAAGTCCTGTTGTGCCGGCGCGCCATCGAGCCGCGGCGCGGTTACTGGACATTGCCGGCAGGCTTCATGGAGAACGGCGAGACCGTCGAGCAGGCCGCCGTGCGTGAAACCGCCGAGGAAGCCTGCGCCCGAGTGCGCAACCTGAGCATCTATACGCTGATCGACGTACCGCACATCAGCCAGGTGCATGTATTCTTCCGCGCCGAACTGATGGACCTGGACTTCGCCGCCGGGCCCGAAAGCCTGGAAGTGCAGTTGTTCGAAGAGGCGGACATCCCCTGGGACGAGCTGGCTTTCCGCACCGTCGGCCGTACCCTAGAATACTTCTACGCTGACCGGCGGGCCGAGGATTACCCGGTGCGATCCGAGTCGATACCGCCGCTGGCTCAGCCCGCCAATACTTAGAAAATCCAATATAGCCGCGACACCTCTAGGGATATCGTTTCAATGCGCTGGTTGCTTGTCCTGTTCTGCTTGTCATTCACCGCGGTGTCCCAGGCCGCCGCCGTGGGAACCTACAATGGCAAGGTCATCGAAAAAGTGCTGGTGCTCAAGTCCGCCCATCAATTGCAATTGATCAACGACGGCAAGCCGCTCAAGACCTATCGCATCTCACTGGGCAAAGGCGCCAAGAAAGGCCCCAAGCTGATCGAAGGCGACAAGCGCACCCCCGAAGGTTTTTACTGGATCGACTGGCGCAAGGTCAGCGACAAGTTCTACCTGTCGATGCACATCTCCTACCCCAACATCAGCGACGCCGCCCGCGCCCGCCGTGAAGGCGTGGAGCCGGGGGGCATGATCATGATCCACGGCACCCCGGATTCGGAAGACAATCCTGAGCAGTTGTTCCATACGCTGGACTGGACCGACGGCTGCATTGCCATGCGCAATGTGGACATGCGCGAGGTGTGGAACCTGGTGCCGGATGGGACGATGATCGAGATTCGGCCGTAACCTCCACTTGCTTTGGTGAGCAGCTCTTGGCGAGGGAGCTTGCTCCCGCTGGGACGGTCCGACGATGAGGCCGGCAACTATGGCGTCAAGTCCGCAACTCAACCCGGTCCAACGCCTTGTTCGCCAACAACGTCCCCAGCTCGATCATCTGCGCCACACCCAACGCCACATGGCGACGCGAACCGTCCAAGTCAAACAGCAGGTCGCTCAGCACCGCATTGGCCGAGGCCAGGGTTTCGCTGAGGTTGGCTAGCAGGGCTTCGGTGTCGACGTTGTCCGATACGGTGAACAACTGCACCGAGGGTTTGGGTTCTGGTTCGCCGTCGTCGGGCTTGAGGTAATGGTCCATCGCGCGGTCGGCGGCTTCTTTGAGCTTGTCGGGGGCGTAGTCGCCGTAGGGGAAGGCTGAGGCGGGTTTGGGCATGTCAGAATTATTTTTCAATTGAAGCTCCTTTGATTTAATGGAGCCCAGGACAAAGCGTCCGGGCCTATTGCCCCCTGATTTTTTTCGGACGGTCAAACCCGGTCGCTGAATTGGCAGCGACACCCAAAGGCTAGAGCCCTGCCTTCCGAGGCACAACCTTAAAAACATGTCGGAAACTTCGGTGCGTCTGACAGACCAAGGGATGATGATTCACATAACAAAAAACCGGCCTAGGCCGGTTTTCGTTGATGACATTCGTATTCACCCAAAAGCTGCGCGCTGCTCAGCCTCATAATGCCGAGTCTGAAAAGGCAAGAGGGTTTGCACCTTCAAGCCAAGACCTTCATTCAGCCCCCAAGAGAGAGCGAGTTCATCACGGCGTTTGCGAAGCGCAACAGCGGTTTGTGAGGTTATGGCTTGCTTGGGTGTCGAGCGTAAAAATAGCTCAAGGGCTTTGAAGACCTCCAACGCACGGCTGTCCGTGACACAGGAAAATCGAGTGAGTCGTTCGAGCAAATATCCTGCGCGACGCAACTCGAGCTCATCAGTGTGTTGACTCAAGAAAGCCTGGGTTACGCTTATCAAGTCCAAATTGGAGTACCAAACAGCTTTGGCTGTGCTCACGAGCGCAACATCATCTGCGTGATCCAACGGGCTTTTGACCAATTTGTCCAGAGCGGCTGAGAGGACTTGGCCGTTAGCAGGCTTCGCCATCTGTATTCTCCAAATAATTTTGCAAAATAGAGGTAAGAACAGAGGTTGGAGACTCTTTGTTGCCAACATATACATCAATCGCCTGCGATGCCAGTCGACTCAGCTCAGCGGTCAATATGAAGCCGGCCCTCAGGAGCGCCATGATATCGCCAATATCTTGATCCGTTGCTCTGCCCAGTTTTGAAATCGCAATATCGACAGGGGCAGCAATGTGAACGTGCAAAGGAGATTCTACCGAGAACTCTTCAAGAGGGAGGCTTCGAGCCCAATAGTCTTCGTGAATCGGACCGAAGCTAGTGTTGTATTGAAGGTCGTAGTTGAGCTCCATCAACCGGCCGGATTTTTCGTCGACGAATTGCTCAGGCACTTCCGCAAGCAAGGTTCGAAGATGAAAATTTTCTGGAAGGTTTGCCTCATAAATTTCGGCGTCAACGTCCATGGAGACACGATGGTTCGTATAAAGGTGCACTGCGCACCCACCAAAAATGATGATTTTGAGCACCCCAGGCGCTGCGTTCTCAAACGTCAGCTCCGCTTCGACAGACTTGAACATTGAAATCAAAGCCTGTCCTAGGGCGGTACCTGTATTAAGTCGGGGAGTGATCATATCCGGCAGTTTCATGTTTGAACCTCAGAGGCTGATGTTGCTCCTTGAAACTTGGATCTGCCGCTTGGTCGTCCTAAAGACTGGTAAGCGATCCCTGCGCTAGGAGATTTGGGCCTCGAAAGCTAGAGCCCTCGCTTCCGAGGCACAACCTTAAAAACATGTCGGAAACTTCGGTGCGTCTGACAGACCGTCCACTTGACCATGGATGTTTCAGACGAAATTCCAGATAGGCTTTTTTTGGATTGAATTGGGTACATAACCATTGCTGCGGTAACGGATATACACAAAACGCCCCATCACCGCTCACCACCAAAAATAAATATCAAATCTCAAAACCCGCCCCTCATGCATACCACTGACCTCTAAAAACCCCAGCCCAACGCTGCAATTCAACGCCACATCATCACCACCCTAATACCACTTGAAGAACCACCCTCATAGAGACCCAGAAAACGCTATAAAACCCCGGAAAAGCAGCGTTGACATGGTATTCAAGTGGTATTAGTTTCCACCCCGTTAGCCGAGGAAAACTCCTACAATCGCATCGGACGCATCGCCAATGAACGACATCCTGGTCCTACGCCCCGACGACACCCAACCCACCCCGCTCTACCTGCAATTGGCACGCAACCTCGAAGCGGCCATCCACGCCGGCCATTGGAAAGCCGAGCAAGCGATGCCTTCCGAGCGCAGCCTGAGCGAGCAACTGGGTATTTCCCGGGTGACCGCCCGCAAGGCGCTGGAGGTGCTGTTCGAACAAGGCCTGATCCGCCGCAACCAAGGCTCGGGCACCTTCATCACGCCGCGCCTGGAACAACCGCTCTCGCGCCTCAGCGGCTTCAGCGAGATGCTCCGGCTCAAAGGCTTCGTGCCCGGTTCACAGTGGCTGGAGCGGAACATCACCCCGCCGACCCACGAAGAATTGATCCGCCTGGGCCTGTCGCCCACCGACAAAGTTGCCCGGCTCAAACGGCTGCGCAAGGCCGACGACACGGTCATGGCCATCGAGATGAGCACCCTGCCCGCGTCGATCATTCCCAAGCCGCAGGCGGTGGGCGATTCGCTTTATGAATTTCTCGACGGCATCGGCAAACCGGTGGTGCGCGCCCTACAGCACATCCAGGCCATCAACGCCTCGGACGAGTTCGCCGCCCTGGTGGGCATCGCCCCCGGCACCGCGATGCTGCTGATGACCCGGGTCGGCTACCTGGAAGACAACACGCCCATCGAAGTCACCGACACCTATTGCCGCAACGACTACTACGACTTTGTCGCAGAGTTGCGGCGCTAGACGACCAGAGAATCCCCATGTCCGAAGACAACATCCTCACCGCCAACGGTTGGATCCGCGGCCGCCTGGTCCATGAACACGGCAGGGTCGTGTCCATCGAAGGCCAGCCTTGCGATCCGACGAGCAATGACCTGCCCTACCTGCTGCCCGGCTTCATCGACCTGCACGTGCACGGCGGCGGTGGCAAGGACATCATGGAAGGCGCCGCGGCGTTCGACACCATTGCCCGCACCCATGTGCGCTTCGGCACCACGGCGTTGCTCGCCACCACCATGACGGCGCCGAGCGAAGAAATCGCCAGCGTACTCAAGGCCCTCGGTGAGTTCTGCGAACAGCGGTCCAGCGGCAGTGCACGTGTTCTCGGTGTGCACCTGGAAGGCCCCTATATCAACCCCGGCAAACTCGGCGCCCAACCGAATTTCGCCCACACCGCGTTGATGGCAGAAGTGGAGGCGTACCTGGCCCTGGCGCCAATCCGGGTGATTACCGTCGCGCCGGAAATCGCCGGTCACGATGCCCTGATCCGCGCCCTCAGCGCTCGCGGCGTGCGCATGCAGATCGGCCATACCCTCGGCAGTTACGAAGAAGGCGTCGCGGCGCTCACGGCCGGGGCCAGCAGTTTTACCCATCTGTACAACGCCATGAGCCCGTTGCATCACCGCGAGCCGGGCATCGTCGGCGCGGCGCTGGCCCATGCGCAATATGCCGAGCTGATCCCGGATCTGCTGCACGTGCACCCCGGCGCCATGCGCGTGGCGTTGCGTTCGATCCCGTGCCTGTATTGCGTCACCGACTCCACCGCCGCCGCCGGCATGCCCGATGGCGAATACAAGCTGGGCAGCCACACCGTCACCAAATGCCTGGGCGGTGTGCGCCTGGCCGACGGCACCCTGGCCGGCAGCACCCTGACCATGGACCAGGCTTTGCGCAACCTGGTGAAAATCGGCCTGCCCCTCGACGACGCCTCCCGACGCCTGTCGCAATTTCCCGCCGATTACCTCGGCCTGCCCGAACGCGGACGCCTGCAACCCGGCGCCTGGGCCGACTGTGTGCGCCTTGACCGAGCCCTGAACCTGATCGACGTGATGGTCGAAGGAGAAGCCATTGACTTGCAAAATGCTTGAAGAGGCCCTCGCCTCGGCCGAAGCCGTCGAGCGGCAATTACAGCGGCTGGATCCGACGCTGGCGGAAATCGCCGGACGCCTGCGCCGTCAACCGCCGCAGGTGGCGATGACTGTCGCTCGGGGCAGTTCCGACCATGCCGCCAGTTACTTCGCCTACCTGACCATGCAGCAATTGGGCTTGCCGGTGGCGTCGCTGCCGATGTCGGTGGTCACCCTGCAACAGGCGCCGCTGAAGGTCAGCGGCCAGGTGGCGTTCGCCTTCTCCCAATCGGGACAGAGCCCGGACCTGGTCAACAGCCTGCGCCTGTTGCGCAAGCGCGGCGCCTTGAGCGTGGCGATGGTCAACGCAGAGGATTCTCCCCTGGAGGCGGCCTGTGAATTCAACGTGCCGTTGTGCGCCGGCATCGAAAGCAGCGTTGCCGCGACCAAGAGTTTTATCGCCACCCTCAGCGCCAGCGCACGGTTGGTGGCTCACTGGAAAGACGATGCCGAGTTGCTCGAAGCCGGCGATGCCTTGCCCGGAGGACTGCGCGACGCCGCGAGCCAGGATTGGAGCCCTGCCGTCGAGGCCTTGCGCGAATGCCAGCGGCTCATGGTGATCGGCCGTGGCGCCGGGTTCGCCATCGCCCAGGAAGCGGCGCTCAAATTCAAGGAGACCTCGGCGATCCAGGCCGAAGCCTTCAGCAGCGCCGAGGTCCGCCACGGGCCGATGGCGCTGATCGATGAGCATTATCCGTTGCTGGTGTTCGCGCCGCGCGGTGCCGAGCAGGCGGGTGTGTTGAGCCTGGCCGCCGACATGCGCCAGCGCGGGGCCCGGGTATTGCTGGCTGCGCCGGATGACATCGTCGAGCGCGACTTGACGCTGAGCTGCGCCGAGCATGCGGCCCTGGACCCGATCCTGGCGATTCAGAGTTTCTATGGCATGGCCGCCCGGCTGGCGGTAGCCCGAGGCCTGGACCCGGATCAGCCACGGCATTTGAGCAAGGTCACCCGGACCCACTGACCCGATAAGCCACGCAAGGCCAACGAGATCCCAAAGAGAGCGAGCCCATGCCCAACAACAATAAAGAGCTGATCCTCAGCGCCCCGCTCAGCGGTCCGGTGCTCACCCTCACCAACGTCCCGGACGCGGTATTCGCCAGCGGCGCCATGGGCGACGGGATCGCCATCGATCCACTGAACGACACCCTCTACGCACCGTGCGATGGCGAGGTAATCCACGTCGCTCGCACCGGCCACGCCGTGACCCTGCGAGCCGACAACGGCGCCGAGCTGCTGCTGCACCTGGGGCTGGACACCGTCGAGTTGCAGGGCGACGGTTTTTCCATGCTGGTCAAGGAAGGTGCGCGGATCAGCCACGGCCAGGCGCTGCTGCGCTATGACCTCGACAAAGTGGCCCAACGCTGCAAGAGCCTGGTCAGCCTGCTGATCGTTACCAATGGCGAACACTTCCAGGCACGGCCGATTACCCTTAAAGGCGTCAAGGTCGGCGATCCCTTGTTGCACATCGTCGCCAAGGCGCCAGGCGAAGAACGCGTCGATGATTCGGATGGCGGCATCGAAGTGTCCGGCCAGATCCGCATCGCCCATCGCGGCGGCCTGCATGCGCGACCGGCAGCCTTGGTTCGCCAGACCGCACAGGGTTTCAAGAGCCGCTCGCACCTGCACTTCGGCGGCCGGTCGGCGTCCTGCGACAGTGTGATGGGCATGATGGGCCTGGCGATCAGCGAGCAGGCCGAAGTGCATGTCAGCTGTCGCGGCCGCGATGCCGAAGCGGCATTGCAAGCGTTGCTGGCGACCCTGTCCACGGCGTTGGCCGAAGAGGTCCACGCGAAGGCGCCGCAGGTCCAGCCGCCCAGGCGTGCCGCTGAAGATGGCGTATTGCAAGGCGTCTGCGCCGCGCCTGGCTTGGTGAGCGGACCGCTGATTCGATTGGACGGTATCCAATTGTCCGAGGATCCCGGCGGCCACGACGCCGAAGAACAACGGCAACGATTGCGCCAGGCCCTTGGGCAAGTCAGCCGCGATATCCAGCAGACGCTGGCAAACGCCCAAGCCCGGCACCTGGTCGATGAGCAAGCGATTTTCAGCGCCCACCTGGCGTTACTGGAAGATCCAGTGCTGCTGGACGCCGCGTACCAGTCCATCGATCAAGGTTGTGCGGCGACCCACGCCTGGAGCCACTCCATTGACCTGCAGTGCCAAGTACTGCGGCAATTGCACAGCGCGCTGCTGGCCGAGCGCGCCAACGATTTGCATGACCTGCGCCAGCGAGTCCTGCGGGCGCTGCTCGGTGAGGCCTGGCAATTCGACGTACCGGCGGGCGCCATTGTCGTCGCCCAGGAACTGACGCCGTCGGACCTGTTGCAACTCAGCGCCCAAGGCGTCGCCGGGGTGTGCATGGCCGCGGGCGGAGCGACCTCCCATGTGGCAATCCTCGCTCGTGGCAAAGGCCTGCCCTGCCTGGTGGCGTTGGGCGAGGTCCTGCTTGCACAGGCGCCTGGGCAGCCGGTGGTGCTGGACGCTGACAATGGCCGCCTCGAACTCACGCCAACCGCCGAACGCCTGGCGCAGGTGCAACAAGCACAGACCCGACGCGCAGCCCTGCGCGCCGAGCAACGGACCCTTGCCCATACACCTGCGCGAACCGTCGATGGGGTGGAGGTTGAAGTCGCCGCCAACGTCGCCTCCAGCGTCGAGGCAAGCGAGTCCTTGGCCAACGGCGCCGATGGCATCGGCTTGCTGCGCACCGAATTTCTCTTCGTCGACCGTCACACCGCACCCGACGAAGAGGAGCAACGCCAGGCCTATCAAGCCGTGCTCGATGCCATGGGCGACAAGCCGGTGATCATCCGCACCATCGACGTCGGCGGTGACAAACAACTGGACTACCTGCCGCTGCCGACCGAAGCCAACCCGGTGCTCGGCCTGCGGGGCATTCGCCTGGCCCAGGCGCGGCCGGAGCTGCTGGATCAACAGCTGCGCGCACTGCTGCAAACTCGGCCGCTGCAGCGCTGCCGGATTCTGTTGCCGATGGTCACCGAGGTCGACGAGCTGCTGCACATCCGCCAGCGCCTCGACGTATTGGGTGCCGAACTTGGCGTGAGCGAACGCCCGCAGCTTGGAGTGATGATCGAAGTACCGGCCGCCGCCCTGCTCGCCGAGCAACTGGCCGAGCACGCGGACTTCCTGTCCATCGGCACCAACGACCTGTCCCAATACACCCTGGCCATGGACCGCGACCACGCCGGTCTCGCCGCCCGGGTCGATGCCTTGCACCCGGCGCTGTTGCGGCTGATTGCCCAGACCTGCGCCGGCGCCGCCAAACATGGGCGTTGGGTCGGCGTGTGCGGGGCCCTGGCCTCCGATCCCCTGGCGACGCCGGTGCTGATCGGGCTGGGTGTGCGAGAGCTGTCGGTCAGCCCGCCGCAAATCGGCGAAATCAAGGATCGCGTACGCCGCCTCGATGCCGCCCAGTGCCGCCGCGTCAGTACCGATTTGCTCAACCTCGCCAGCGCCGCCGCCGTGCGCCAGGCCTGTCATCAACACTGGCCCCTGGGCTGAGCCACGTCGAAGAACAATAAAGGAGAGACGCCATGTACCAGCATTTCATCGAAGGGCTTCAGCGCCTCGGCCGGGCGTTGATGCTGCCGATCGCGATCTTGCCGATCGCCGGCCTGCTGCTGCGCCTGGGTGACACGGACCTGTTGAATATCGCGATCATCCACGATGCCGGCGAAGCGATTTTCGCCAACCTGCCGATGATCTTCGCCATCGGCATCGCCGTGGGCTTCGCCCGGGACAACAACGGCACGGCCGGGCTGGCCGGGGCCATCGGCTACTTGGTGATGATCGCGACGCTGAAGGTGCTCGACGCGACCATCAACATGGGCATGCTCGCCGGAATCATCAGCGGCCTGTTGGCCGGCGCGCTGTACAACCGCTTCAAGGACATCAAGCTGCCGGAGTACCTGGCGTTTTTTGGCGGGCGACGCTTCGTGCCGATTGTCACCGGTTTCAGCGCCGTGGGCCTTGGCCTGGTGTTCGGCCTGATCTGGCCGCCGATCCAGCACGGCATCAACGCCTTCGGCGAGCTGCTGATGGCCAGCGGCAGCTTCGGCGCGTTCGTCTTTGGCGTGTTCAACCGGTTACTGATCGTGACCGGCCTGCACCACATCCTCAACAACATGGCCTGGTTCATCTTCGGCAGCTTCACTGACCCCACCACCGGCGCGGTCGTCACCGGTGACCTGACCCGCTATTTCGCCGGCGACCCCAAGGGCGGCCAATTCATGACCGGCATGTTCCCGGTGATGCTCTTCGGCCTGCCCGCCGCGTGCCTGGCAATGTACCGCAACGCCCTGCCGCAGCGGCGCAAAGTCATGGGCGGGATCTTCTTGTCGATGGCGCTGACTTCATTCCTGACCGGCGTCACCGAGCCCATCGAATTTGCCTTCATGTTCCTCGCGCCACTGTTGTACCTGGTCCACGCGTTGCTCACCGGCCTATCGATGGCGGTGACCAATATGTTGGATATCCACTTGGGCTTTACCTTCTCGGGCGGCTTTATCGACATGGTGCTGGGCTGGGGCGAATCCACCAACGGCTGGTTGGTCGTTCCGGTGGGCCTGGCCTATGCGCTGATCTATTACCTGGTGTTCGATTTCTGTATCCGCCGCTTCGACCTGAAGACGCCGGGGCGTGAAGAGGTGCCGGCGGGCAACAAACCGGTCATCGCCGAAAACCAACGCGCCGCTGCGTATATCCAGGCCTTGGGCGGCGCCGACAACCTGATCACCGTCGGCGCCTGCACCACACGCTTGCGCCTGGACATGGTGGACCGCAACAAGGCGTCCGACCCCCAGCTCAAGGCCCTCGGCGCCATGGCCGTGGTCCGCCCTGGCAACGGCGGCAGCTTGCAGGTGGTGGTGGGGCCGATGGCCGATAGCATCGCTGATGAGATCCGCTTGGCGTTGCCCTCTTCCGAACGGGCTGCCCCAACGCCCGAACCGGAAACTATCGAAGAATCGCCACGCGTGCCCACTGCCGAAGCGCAACAATGGCTCGATGCCCTGGGCGGTGGCGGGAATGTATTGCAGCTTGATTGCGTGGCGATGAGCCGTTTGCGGGTGCAGTTGGCTGATGGCAAGCGGTTGTCGGAAAGCCAGCTCAAGGCGCTGGGTTGCCAGGGGGTTAGCTCGCTGGAGGGTGGCGTCTGGCACTTGCTGCTAGGGGAGAAAGCGCCGGGGTTGTGGCGGGCGTTGGCAACGGCTGTAAATCGAGACGGGGTCAAGGCTGAAGCCTCCAGTGGCTGACACAGCACAATTCCTGTGGCGAGGGTTCGTGTACACAAAATCACCGGCAATAAAAAACCCGCTGAACCAGTCAGCGGGTTTTTCGTTTTCAGCGCAGGAGAATCAGAATTCCTCCAACCGCCACACTTCATACGCCGGTGTCTCGTAGGGATGGCTCTGTTTCAGCGCCTCCACCACGGGGCGGATCAACTCATCGGCGACAACAAGCTCCACCTTCCACTCCTCGACCTGCTCGACCTGCCCCGCCTCGCCAATGAACGGCTGGCTGCCGTCCAAGGGGCGAAACTGACCCAGGCCCAGTACCTGCCAAGCGCAATGATCATAATCGCCGATTCGCCCGCCACCGGCAGCGAATACGGCGCTTTTGACCTCGTCCACATGGCTGGCCGGGACAAAGAAGCAGAGCTTGTACACCGTCTTAGTTCACCCAGACGCGCGCGTTGCGGAACATGCGCATCCATGGCGCGTCTTCGTTCCAGTCGTCCGAACGCCACGAGTTCTGCACCGCGCGGAACACCCGCTCCGGGTGCGGCATCATGATCGTGACGCGGCCGTCGCGGCTGGTCAGGCCGGTGATCCCGCGCGGCGAGCCGTTCGGGTTGGCCGGGTAGGTTTCGGTGACCTTGCCGTGGTTGTCGACGAAACGCAGCGACACGCAACCGGACAAGTCGGCTTCGAGCAAGGCTTCTTCGCTTTCGAATTCCGCATGGCCTTCGCCGTGGGCGATGGCGATCGGCATGCGCGAACCAGCCATGCCCTGCAGGAAGATCGAGTTCGACTCCTGCACCTGGACCATCGCCACGCGGGCTTCGAACTGCTCGGAACGGTTACGCACGAAGTGCGGCCAGAATTCGCTGCCCGGGATCAGCTCGTGCAGGTTGGACATCATCTGGCAACCGTTGCACACGCCGAGGGTGAAGCTGTCGGTACGTTCGAAGAAGCCTTGGAACGCATCGCGGGCGCGGCTGTTGAACAGCGCCGACTTGGCCCAGCCTTCACCGGCGCCCAGCACGTCGCCATAGGAGAAGCCACCACACGCGACCATGCCCTTGAAGTCGTTCAGGTCGACACGACCGGCGAGGATGTCGCTCATGTGCACGTCGATCGCGTTGAAACCGGCGCGGTCGAACGCGGCTGCCATCTCCACCTGCCCATTGACGCCCTGCTCACGCAGGACTGCCACTTGTGGGCGAATGCCTTTCTTGATGTAGGGCGCGGCCACGTTGTCGTTGACGTCGTAGCTGAGCTTGGCGCTCAGGCCCGGGTTGTCTTCTTCCAGCAGCGCGTCGAACTCCTGCTCCGCGCAGTCGGCGTTGTCGCGCAGGCGCTGGATCTGGTAGCTGGTCTCGGCCCACTGGCGCTGCAACAGGCGGCGCTGGCCTTCGAAGACGGTGTCGCCATTGAAGGTTATGTTGATGTGGGCGTTGTTGATCGGCTGGCCGATCACCGAGACGCATTCGGCCAGGCCGGCGGCGCTGAACTGGGCGAGGATGTCCGGGGTCGCGTCCTGGCGAACCTGGATCACTGCTCCCAGTTCTTCGTTGAACAGGATCGCCGGGATTTCGCTGGCCGATTCGGCCACGCTGTCCAGGGTCAGGTTGAGGCCGCAGTGGCCGGCGAAGGCCATTTCCATCACGGTGGTCAGCAAGCCGCCATCGGAACGGTCGTGGTAGGCCAGCAGGTGACCGTCGGCGTTGAGGCCCTGGATCACGGCAAAGAACGCCTTCAGGTCCTCGGCGTCGTCGACGTCCGGCGCTTGCGAACCAAGCTTGCCATGCACCTGGGCCAGGATCGAGGCGCCCATGCGGTTCTGGCCACGGCCCAGGTCGATCAGGATCAGGTCCGTGGTGCCTTTGTCCATGCGCAGTTGCGGGGTCAGGGTCTGGCGGATGTCGGTGACCGGTGCGAAACCGGTCACGATCAGCGACAGCGGCGAGGTCACGCTCTTGTCCACGCCTTCGTCGTTCCAGCGCGTGGCCATGGACATGGAGTCCTTGCCCACTGGAATGGTGATGCCCAGCTCAGGGCACAGCTCCATGCCGACCGCCTTGACGGTGTCGTACAGGCGGGCGTCTTCACCGGGGTGGCCGGCGGCGGACATCCAGTTGGCTGACAGCTTGATGTCGGAGATCTTGCCGATACGCGAAGCCGCGATGTTGGTCAGGGTCTCGCCGATCGCCATGCGACCCGAAGCCGGGGCGTCCAGCAGCGCCAGCGGCGTGCGCTCGCCCATCGCCATGGCTTCGCCGGTGTAGACGTCGAAGCTGGTGGCGGTCACGGCCACGTCGGCCACCGGTACCTGCCATGGGCCGACCATCTGGTCACGGGCCACGAGGCCGGTGATGGTGCGGTCGCCGATGGTGATCAGGAAGCTCTTGCTCGCCACGGCCGGGTGATGCAGGACGCGCTCGATGGACTCGGCGATGTCAAGGGTGGACGGATCGAAATCGTCGCCCAGCTCGGCCTCGCGAACCGCCGAACGGTGCATACGCGGGGCCTTGCCCAGCAGCACTTCCAGCGGCATGTCCACCGGGCTGTTGCCGAAGTGGCTGTCGGTCACGGTCAGTTGCGGCTCGGCGGTGGCTTCACCCACCACGGCGAACGGGCAACGCTCACGCTCGCAAATCGCCTGGAAGCGCTCGAAGTCGGCCGGGCCGACCGCCAGGACGTAACGCTCCTGGGATTCGTTGCTCCAGATTTCGTGCGGGGCCATGCCCGGCTCGTCATTCGGAATGTTGCGCAGTTCGAAGCGGCCGCCACGGCCACCATCGTTGACCAGTTCCGGGAAGGCATTGGACAGGCCGCCCGCGCCGACGTCGTGGATAAAGCTGATCGGGTTCTGCTCGCCCAACTGCCAGCAACGGTCGATGACTTCCTGGCAACGGCGTTCCATTTCCGGGTTTTCCCGCTGGACCGAAGCGAAGTCCAGGTCCGCCGAGCTGGTGCCGGTGGCCATGGAGGATGCCGCGCCGCCGCCCAGGCCGATCAACATGGCCGGGCCGCCGAGGACGATCAGCTTGGAGCCGACCACGATTTCGCCTTTCTGCACGTGTTCGGCGCGGATGTTGCCCATGCCGCCGGCGAGCATGATCGGCTTGTGGTAACCACGGACTTCTTCACCACGGGGGGTGGTGATGGACTGTTCGAAGGTACGGAAGTAGCCGGTCAGGGCCGGACGGCCGAATTCGTTGTTGAACGCGGCGCCGCCCAGTGGGCCTTCGATCATGATGTCGAGGGCGTTGACGATGCGCTCAGGCTTGCCGTAGGGCTTTTCCCACGGCTGTTGGAAGCCCGGGATCTGCAGGTTCGATACGGTGAAACCGGTCAGGCCAGCCTTGGGCTTGGCACCGCGACCGGTGGCGCCTTCGTCGCGGATCTCGCCACCGGAACCGGTGGACGCGCCCGGGAACGGGGCAATGGCGGTCGGGTGGTTGTGGGTCTCGACCTTCATCAGGATGTGCACGGGCTCTTGGACCGCACCGTACTGGCGGGTCTCGGGGTTCGGGTAGAAGCGACCGGCAACGTTGCCGACGATCACCGCGGCGTTGTCCTTGTAGGCCGACAGCACACCTTCGTTGTGCATCTGGTAGGTGTTCTTGATCATGCCGAACAGGCTTTTTTCCTGGTCCTGGCCGTCAATATCCCAACTGGCGTTGAAGATCTTGTGGCGGCAGTGCTCGGAGTTGGCCTGGGCAAACATCATCAGTTCGATGTCGTGCGGGTTGCGCTTCAAGCCCTGGAAGGCGTTGACCAGGTAATCGATCTCGTCTTCGGCCAGGGCCAGGCCCAGCTCGGCGTTGGCTTTTTCCAACGCGGCACGGCCACCGCCCAACACGTCGATGGCGGTCAGCGGCTTGGGCTCGGCGTGGCTGAACAGGCCGGCGGCCTGCTCCAGGTTGCCCAGCACCACTTGGGTCATGCGGTCGTGCAGGCCTTCGGCGATCAGTTGGGCCTCGGCCTCGCTGAACTCACCGGCGACATAAAAGGCTATGCCGCGCTCCAGGCGCTGGATTTTCGACAGGCCGCAGTTGCGGGCGATGTCGCTGGCCTTGCTCGACCATGGCGAAATGGTGCCGAAACGCGGCAATACCAGGAACAGGCGACCGGTCGGCTCCTGGACCGGGACACTTGGACCGTACTTCAGAAGGCGCGCGAGCACCTGCTGTTCGTCGCCGGTCAAACCGCCGGTGACTTCGGCGAAGTGAGCGAATTCAGCATACAAGCCACTGACAGCCGGTACTTTCTGGCTCAGTTGCTCAAGAAGTTTGCTGTGGCGAAAGGCAGAAAGGGCAGGAGCGCCGCGCAGGATCAACATCTTCGGGACAGCCTCGGGAAGGGGTGTGCTTTGAGGCCGTGCATTCTAGCCTAAACCGCTGCCGACGGCACCCGAAACGCTACGTCAGGTGCCAGCCGAACGTCGGTCGCGCTGTCGACGGCAGCCTCACCCGGTCATCGGCGCCACGCCATGGAGATATTTTTTATCCACATGAGCCCTGCCGCGCGCCGGCCCGCTTGGCTTGCGGACACGTTTTGCAACCTCTAGCAGACTGGCCTTTTGCTGTCGATATATGGCGGTCGAGGCCGTTTGCGTATACTGCGCAGATGTTTTCCCCAACGGCTTTGCGTCCGCGGTACGCCAGATGGCTGATCGCAACCGGACTCTTCCTGGTGCTCAGTGGCTGTGTTGAGAAACCCAACACACTGGAGCGCGTAAAGGAGGATGGCGTGCTGCGGGTCGTTACCCGGAACAGCCCCGCCACCTACTTCCAGGATCGCAGTGGTGAAACCGGCTTCGAATACGAGCTGGTGAAGCGCTTCGCCGAGGATTTGGGGGTCGAGCTGAAAATCGAGACCGCTGACAACCTCGACGATCTCTTCAGCCAGGTCGGCAAGCCCAACGGCCCGGTGCTGGCCGCCGCGGGCCTGGTCAGCAGCGAACAGCGCAAGAAGCAGGTACGGTTTTCCCACCCTTACCTGGAAGTCACCCCGCAGGTCATCTATCGCAATGGCCAGTCACGCCCCACCGACGCGGCAGCCCTGGCCGGCAAGAAGATCATGGTGCTCAAGGGCAGCTCCCACGCCGAACAGCTGGCGCAGCTCAAGCAGCAATATCCAGGAATCGACTACGAAGAATCCGACGCCGTCGAAGTCGTCGACCTGCTGCGCATGGTCGATGAGGGCCAGATCGACCTGACCCTCGTCGATTCCAACGAAGTGGCGATGAACCAGGTCTACTTCCCCAACGTACGCGTGGCTTTCGACCTGGGCGACACCCGCAGCCAGAGCTGGGCGGTGGGCCCCGGCGAAGACAACAGCCTGCTCAACGAGATCAACGACTACCTGGACAAGGTCCAGAAGAATGGCACGCTGCAACGCTTGAAGGATCGTTACTACGGCCACGTTGACGTCCTCGGCTACATGGGCGCGACGACCTTCGCCCAGCACTTGCAGCAGCGGCTGCCCAAATACGAGCAACACTTCAAGACGTACGCCAAGAAGGAAAAGGTCGATTGGCGGCTACTGGCTGCCATTGGTTACCAGGAATCACTATGGCAACCGACAGTGACCTCCAAGACGGGCGTGCGCGGCCTGATGATGCTGACCCAGAACACCGCCCAGGCCATGGGTGTGTCCAACCGCCTCGATCCGAAGCAGAGCATCATGGGCGGCGCCAAGTACCTGGCCTACATGAAAGAACAACTGGACGAGAGCATCGAGGAACCGGACCGTACCTGGTTCGCCCTCGCCGCCTATAACGTCGGCAGCGGCCACCTCGACGACGCGCGCAAGCTCGCGGCCAAGGAAGGGCTGAATCCGAACAAGTGGCTGGACGTGAAGAAAATCCTGCCGCGCCTGTCCCAGAAACAGTGGTACAGCAAGACCCGCTACGGCTACGCCCGGGGCGGCGAACCGGTGCATTTCGTGGCGAACATCCGTCGCTACTACGACATCCTGACCTGGGTGACGCAGCCGCAACTCGAAGGCAACCAGGTGGCCGAGGGCAACCTGCACGTGCCGGGCGTGGACAAGAGCAAGCCGAACCAGGAATCCCCGCAGCTATAGGCTCTACACAATTCCTGATGTTGTGATGACCCTGTGGCGAGGGGATTTATCCCCCCGCCACAGGGTGGATCAGGACTTGGCGGCAGCCAGGATCAGCGCTTTCATTTCCGACACAGCCGACTTGAAACCGACGAACAACGCATGAGCCACCAGCGCGTGGCCGATGTTCAGCTCGTTGATACCCTTGATCGCGGCGACAGCCTCAACGTTGTGGTAATGCAAGCCATGGCCGGCGTTGACGATCAGGCCTTGGGCCAGGCCAAAGGTGACGCCATCGGCGACCCGCTGCAGCTCTTCGGCCACGTCGGTCGGGGTCTCGGCGTCGGCGTAACGCCCGGTGTGCAGTTCGATGGCCGGGGCGCCGACCCGCCTGGAGGCTTCGATCTGCCGCTCGTCGGCATCGATGAACAGCGACACCTCGGCGCCCATCTTCGACAGCCGCTCCACCGCCGCCTTGATCCGCGCCTCCTGCCCCGCCACGTCCAGGCCGCCTTCGGTGGTCAGTTCCTGGCGGGTTTCCGGCACCAGGCAGATGTGCGCCGGGCGAATGCGCTCGGCGAACGCCATCATTTCCTCGGTCACGCCCATTTCGAAGTTCATGCGGGTTTGCAGCACATCCTTGAGCAACAGCACGTCGCGTTCCTGAATGTGGCGACGGTCCTCGCGCAGGTGCACGGTGATACCGTCGGCACCCGCCTCTTCGGCATCCAGTGCGGCCTTGACCGGATCCGGGTAGCGCGTACCACGGGCCTGGCGCAGGGTGGCGACATGGTCGATGTTCACGCCGAGAAGAATGCGATTGCTGGTGCTCACGAAAAGCGCTCCTGAATGGACAGAGATTCGGCCCACAGCATACGGGGAGATCAGGGCTTGCGAAACAGCTCGCGACTGACCAGCGGCCGACCGCCCAAATGAACGGCCAAGGCTTGGCGCATCAAACGCTTGGCCGCCGCCAACGCACCCGGCGCGGTCCAGTCGGCTTCGGCCATGGCCAGGAGTTCAACGCCATTGAACAGCCCGGGTTGAAGCTGGTAGACCTGCTCCAGGCCCGCGTCCACTTGCAAGCGGTACAGCCCGTCGGCGGCGATGGGCTGGCCGTGCAGGTCGGTGTCGAGGGAAAAGCCATAGCCCAGGTCATCCAGCAGGCGCCATTCGAACGAGCGCAGCAACGGTTCCAGCGGACGCCCTTCGGCCAGTGCCAGCAGCGTGGCGGTGTAATGATCAAATACAGCGGGATGGGGATCCTCGGCCGGCAGCAGGCGGATCAACAGTTCGTTGAGGTATAGACCGCTGAACAAGGCCTCGCCATTGAGCCAGGCCGCGACACCGTTGCTTTCCATGCGCCCGACATTTTTCAACTCGCCCCGGCCGCGGAATTCGACTTCCAACGGCACGAACGGCCGCGCCAGCGTCCCCGCCTTGCCCCGCGCTCCGCGCAACACTGCCCGCAGCCGCCCTTGGGGCGTGAGGAAGTCCACCAGGGCGCTGCTTTCGCGGTAGGCGCGGCTGTGGAGGACGTAAGCGGGTTGGGCGAGGGGTTGGTTGGGCGACATCGGGGGCCTGAGTATCAGCAAGACATCAATGGATAAACGGATCCTGTGGCGAGGGAGCTTGCTCCCTCGCCACAAGAGCCCGCCCCCAGCCAAACAGATTACAGGTCGCCGTAACCCAACGAACGCAACGCCCGCTCGTCATCGGACCAGCCGCCCTTCACCTTGACCCACAGGTTGAGCATGATCTTGGAGTCGAACAGCAGCTCCATGTCCTTGCGCGCCTCGGTGCCGATGCGCTTGATACGCTCGCCCTTGTCGCCAATGATGATTTTCTTCTGGCCGTCACGTTCGACGAGGATCAAGGCATGAATGTGCAAGGTCTTGCCCTGCTGCTTGAACTCCTCGATCTCCACCGTGATCTGGTACGGCAGCTCGGCACCCATCTGACGCATGATTTTCTCGCGCACCAGCTCGGCGGCGAGGAAGCGGCTGCTGCGATCGGTGATCTGGTCTTCGGGAAAGAAGTGATCGTTTTCCGGCAGGTGCTCGGCAATTACCCGCTCCAGCGCGTCGAGGTTGTGGCCATGCTGGGCGGAGATCGGGATGATCTGGGCGTTCGGCAACTGCTCCTGCAACCAGGTCAGGTGCGGCATCAGTTCAGCCTTGTCTTCGATGCGATCGGTCTTGTTCAGTGCCACGATCAAGGGCCCGGTCACGTACTGGACGCGCTCGAGGACCATCTGGTCTTCTTCGGTCCACTTGGTGCGGTCGACCACGAAGATCACCACGTCGACGTCTTTCAACGCCGCCGAGGCGGTCTTGTTCATGTAGCGGTTCAGGGCCTTTTCGCCCCCCTTGTGCATGCCTGGGGTGTCGACATAGATCGCCTGCACGTCGCCTTCGGTCTTGATGCCCAGCATGTTGTGACGAGTGGTTTGCGGCTTGCGCGAGGTAATCGCCAGCTTCTGGCCGAGGATATGGTTCAGCAACGTGGACTTGCCCACGTTCGGCCGACCGACAATGGCGACATAGCCGCAGCGGGTGACGGTTGTATCAGTCATTGCCATTCTCCACGCCCAGGGCGATCAGTGCTGCGGCGGCCGCTACCTGTTCGGCAATACGACGGCTCACGCCCTGGCCCCGGCTTTTTTCATTCAATAAGACCACTTCGCATTCGACGAAGAAGGTTCGGCAATGCGGCTCACCCTGGATATCCACCACTTCGTAGCGTGGCAGTTCGCAACTGCGCGAC
Source organism: Pseudomonas frederiksbergensis (assembly GCF_000802155.2). GTDB lineage: Bacteria > Pseudomonadota > Gammaproteobacteria > Pseudomonadales > Pseudomonadaceae > Aquipseudomonas > Aquipseudomonas frederiksbergensis_A. The sequence goes on along the minus strand of NZ_JQGJ02000006.1, from coordinate 207,528 downwards.
TGCAGGAATTCCTGCAAGCGAGTCTTGGGATCCTTGTTGGTGTCCACCAGCGTCAAGCTGTCAATTTCGGAAGTCAACCAGGCCAGCACGCGCTCGCGCGCCATTTCCATGCCCGAGTCCAGGTAGATCGCGCCAATCAACGCCTCCAAGGCGTCGGCGAGGATCGATTCGCGGCGGAAACCGCCGCTTTTCAACTCGCCGGAACCCAGGCGCAAGTAATCGCCCAGGTCGAAACCACGGGCCAGTACCGCCAGGGTCTCACCTTTTACCAATCGTGCGCGCAAACGCGACAACTGGCCTTCGCGAGCCAGGGGGAAGCGTTCGAACAACGCCTCGCCGGCGACGAAGTTGAGGATGGCATCGCCGAGGAATTCCAGGCGTTCGTTGTTGCGCCCGGCAAAACTGCGGTGAGTGAGGGCCAGGAGCATCAGCTCCTGATCCTTGAACGTGTAGCCGAGCTGACGCTCTAGGCGGCTTAGAGAAACGCTCACGGTTTACCCACGCTGAGTTCGTGGCTGGATTCCACTACCACGGCGGCAAGGCGCCATTGGCTTGGGACAATTAACGCTGTGTTCAAAAATGACGTCCTGACTATCGTTGGCTTCATGCCTTCGGGCAACCTCGTACAGGCTCCAGAAATGCATTCGGCGCTGTGTTCAACAGCGCCGTGTGTGATTACTTGATCAGGCCAACCCGCGAGAAATTCGGCAGGTGGCTGAGTTTGGGTTCCGGCCAGCTCATCCAGACCGCAAAGGCCTTGCCGACGATATTGCGGTCGGGAACCATGCCCAGTACGTCCTTGGGTATGTTTGGATCATCCCAGTACCGGCTGTCGTTGGAGTTGTCGCGGTTGTCGCCCATCATGAAATAGTGCCCGGCCGGCACGGTCCACGAATGGTCCGGCGTGGCGCGGTAGCGGCTCATTTCCTTGCGGATCAGGTGTTCCGCCTCGCCGAGTTTTTCCTTGTAGAGCTCGGCGCTGCCCAGCGTGCCCGGTTCGGAACCGATCAACTGCTCGGCCACCAATTCGCCGTTGACGAAGAGGCGTTTGTCGGCGGTATAGCGGATCTTGTCGCCCGGCAGCCCCACCACACGCTTGATGTAGTTGACGTTCGGGTCGCTTGGGAAGCGGAACACCATCACATCGCCGCGTTGCGGGTCGCCGATCTCGATGACCTTCGTGTCGATCACTGGCAGCCGGATCCCGTAGGAAAACTTGTTCACCAGAATGAAGTCGCCCACGTCCAGGGTCGGTTTCATCGAACCGGACGGAATCTGGAACGGCTCAACCAGGAACGAGCGCAGCACCAGCACGATGAACAGCACAGGGAAGAACGACTTGCCGTACTCGACCAGCAGTGGTTCCTTGTTTAGCTTTTCAATGACCACGCCGTCAGGCTGGCTGACACTGCCCTGGTAAGAGGCAATGGCCGCCCGGCGCCTAGGCGCCAGGAACAACAGATCAAGCAACGCCAACAGGCCGCAGACGAACACGGCGATAACCAGCAACAGCGGGAAATTTAGCGACATAGGACCTAACTATCCAACCTGAGCACCGCGAGGAAGGCTTCCTGTGGAATTTCCACGTTGCCGACCTGCTTCATGCGTTTTTTACCGGCCTTCTGCTTTTCCAACAGCTTGCGCTTACGGCTGACGTCGCCGCCGTAGCATTTGGCCAATACGTTCTTTCTGAGTGCCTTGACGGTTGTACGCGCCACAATCTGCCCGCCAATGGCGGCCTGGATTGCCACATCGAACATCTGCCGCGGAATCAGCTCCTTCATCTTCTCGGTCAATGCGCGACCTTTGTAGTGCGCGTTGTCACGGTGCACGATCAACGCCAGGGCATCGACCTTCTCGCCGTTGATCAGCACATCCAGCTTCACCAGATTAGCCGATTGGTAACGATCGAAATGATAGTCCAGCGAAGCATAGCCGCGGCTGGTGGATTTGAGACGGTCGAAGAAGTCCAGCACCACTTCGTTCATCGGCAGGTCGTAGGTCACCTGGACCTGGGAGCCAAGGAACAGCATGTCGTGCTGCACGCCGCGCTTCTCGATGCACAGGGTGATGACGTTGCCCAGGTGCTCCTGAGGCACAAGGATGTTCGCCCGCACGATCGGCTCGCGCATGTCCTCGATGGCCGACAGGTCCGGCAGCTTGGACGGGTTGTCGACGTAGATCGTCTCGCCGTTCTTGAGCAGCAGTTCGAAGATTACCGTCGGCGCCGTGGTGATCAGGTCCAAGTCATACTCGCGCTCCAGGCGCTCCTGGATGATTTCCATGTGCAGCATGCCGAGGAACCCGCAACGGAAGCCGAAGCCCAGGGCGTCGGAGCTTTCCGGGGTGTATTGCAGGGACGAGTCGTTCAGCGTCAGCTTTTGCAGCGCTTCGCGGAAATCTTCGAAATCGTCGGAACTGACCGGAAACAGGCCGGCGTAGACCTGCGGCTGGATGCGTTTGAAGCCGGGCAGCACATCGACATCAGGGGTCGAGCTCAAGGTCAGGGTGTCGCCGACCGGCGCCCCGTGAATGTCCTTGATACCAGCAATGATGAAGCCCACTTCACCGGCCTTCAGGTCGACGGTGGCGGTATGTTTCGGGTTGAAGACACCGACGCTGTCCACCAGGTGGATCTTGCCGGTGGACTTGACCAGGATCTTGTCGCCCTTCTTCACGCGGCCATGGCGCACGCGAACCAGGGAAACTACGCCCAGGTAGTTGTCGAACCAGGAGTCGATGATCAACGCTTGCAGCGGATCTTCGATATTGCCGGTCGGCGCGGGAATGGTGGTAACCAGGCGTTCGAGCACTTCATCCACGCCCAGGCCGGTCTTGGCACTGCAAGCAACCGCGTCGGTGGCGTCGATGCCGATGATTTTTTCGATTTCTTCCTTCACGCGGTCCGGATCGGCCTGGGGCAGGTCGATCTTGTTCAGCACCGGCATGACTTCCAGGCCTTGCTCGATGGCCGTGTAGCAGTTGGCGACCGACTGGGCCTCGACGCCCTGGCCGGCATCGACCACCAGCAACGCACCTTCACAGGCCGCCAGCGACCGGCTGACTTCATAGGTGAAGTCGACATGGCCCGGGGTATCGATGAAGTTGAGCTGGTAGGTAATTCCGTCGCGAGCCTTGTAATAAAGGGTAACGCTGTGGGCCTTGATGGTGATCCCGCGTTCACGCTCCAGGTCCATGGAGTCCAGGACCTGGGCTTCCATTTCACGCTCGGCCAGGCCGCCGCACATCTGGATGAAGCGATCAGCCAGCGTCGACTTGCCATGGTCAATGTGGGCGATGATGGAGAAATTGCGGATATGACTCAAATCACTCACGGATCAACACTCAAAAAGGCTGCAGGCATGGCCCGCCGAAAAATAGCCGGGAATTGTACCTGATACACCGCGCAAGCGTCACGTTCGCCTGTCGATGGGCTTCTGTGGCGAGGGGATTTACTCCCTCGCCACAGAAGCTCCTCGCCACGATGAATCTGAATCAACCCGCCCGGCGCAGCAACCAGAGCCCGGCCAACGCGCAGACACCGGCCGGCACCAGCACCGCAAACAAAGGCGAGAAGCCGAATACCAGGCTCGATGGGCCGAGCAGATCCTGGGCGATACGGAAGGTAAAGCCCACCAGCACGCCGGTGAAGACCCGCTGGCCAAGCGTCACGGAGCGCAGCGGACCGAAGATAAAGGAAATGGCCATCAAGACTAGTGCAGCGGTCACCAGCGGTTGCAACACCTTGACCCAAAAAGCCAGCCAGTAGCGACCATTGTTAAGGCCCTGGTCCGCCAGGTAGTGGATGTAGCCCCACAGGCCGGTGATCGACAAGGAGTCCGGCGCCATGACGACGGTGCTGAGCAGTTGCGGGCTGAGCGCCACGTCCCAGCGCTCCTGCGGGACGGCGACGACTTCGGTGCGCTTGTCATGGAACAGCGTGGTCGTAACGTCGTTCAGTTGCCAATGGTCCTCTTCGAACTTCGCGCGCTTGGCGAAGCTTGAGGACAGCATGTGCCGCTGGTCGTCAAAGCGGTAGCGGGTCACGCCATACAGGGTGCCATTGGGCTGGACCGAGTTGATGTGGATGAACTCATCGCCCTGGCGGTGCCACAGGCCATGCTTGGCGCTTTGCGCGTCACCACCGCCCTGGGCCAGGGAACGGTTGGCCTGGGCGGTGTTCTCGGTGGCCGGGGCGATGTATTCGCCGATCAGCAAGCCCACCAACATCAACACGAGCATCGGCTTCATTACCGCCCAGACGATCCGACCGATGGACACGCCAGCGGCGCGCATGATGGTCAGTTCGCTGTTGCTCGCCAGGCTGCCAAGGCCGATCAGGCAGCCGATCAATGCGGCCATCGGCAGCATGTCGTACAAGCGGCGCGGCGCGGTCAGCAATACATAGCTCGCCACGTCCAGCAGCGTATAGGTATCGCTGACATCGCCCATCTCGTCGATGAACGCGAACAAGGTCGCCAGGCCAAGGATGATCCCCAGTACCGCGAGGATCGCCATGAAAACGCTGCTGCCGATATAGCGGTCGAGCTTAACCACGGGCCACCTCCAGCGCGCTGCGACGGCTGGCGAGTTTCAGCCGCAGTGGCTCCCAGTAGAGCAACCCGAGGCCGATGGCCAGGAAGATCGAATGCACCCACCACAAGCCCAGCGTCGGTGGGATCTTGCCCTTCTCCAGGGCACTGCGGGCGGAAATCAGGATGGTGAGGTAAGCCATATACAAGAGAATCGCCGGCAACAACTTGAGGAAACGGCCCTGGCGCGGATTGACCCTCGACAGCGGAACCGCCATGAGCGTCACGATAAACACCAGGAGCGGCAGCGACAGGCGCCACTGCAGCTCGGTACGGGCGCGGATGTCGTCGTTGCCCAGCAGACTGGCAGTCGACATCGCATCCCGGTCAGTGACTTCGTCGCTGGCCTCGGGCTTGGGCAGCAGCACGCCGTAGGTGTCGTACTTGATCGCCCGGTAATCGGCCTGCCCCGGCGTGCCGTCGTAGCGATAGCCGTTTTCCAGGATCAGGTAGCGGTTGCCGTCAGGGTTGATTTCCTGGCGCCCCTTTTCGGATACCAGCACGGAAATGCCGCGGTCCTTCTTGGTGTCCGAAGACACGTTCTTCTGGGTGATGAAGACCCCGCCCAGGTTGACGCGGTCTTCGGAAAGCTCCTCGGTATAGGTGACGCGCGTCCCGTCGCGCAGGGCCTGGAAGCGCCCCGGTACCAGGGTGTCGAATTCGGTCAGGGCGTCCTGCTGGTTGATCAGTAATTGAAACTGGTTCGCCCCTTGGGGCGCCAGGCTCAGGCTCAACCAGGCGACCACCAGTGCCACCAGCGTCGCCGGGAACAAGGAGATGCGGAACAGGCGCTGCTGGCTCATGCCGGTGGCCGACAGCACGGTCATTTCGCTGTCCAGGTACAGGCGACCATAGGCCAGCAGGATGCCGAGGAACAATCCCAGGGGCAGGATCAACTGGAGGAAGCCCGGCAGGCGGAACCCCATGATCAGGAACAGCGAGCCCGGGTCCAGGGCGCCCGAAGCCGCCTGGGCAAGGTATTTGATGAAGCGCCCACTCATGATGATGACCAGCAGCACGGCGCTGACGGCGCTCAGGGTCAGCAGGACTTCGCGGGACAGATAACGAAAGACGATCACACCAGACACTCCAGGATTGTCAGGCTGGGCTTTGTATGAAAAGTGCCTGCGCGACGACTTTTCAAACAAACCTATGGCGGCCAAACAAGAAACGTATCGAGCCGACTCACACCGCGAGCAGCCGAAAAAAGAGCCGCATTATCCTGTGATTGGACGCGCCTGTCACTGCGCACGCTTTAACCAGACGCTTCATGGCAAAAAAGTTAACGGCTGCGAGGGTTGTCAGGCTCGGGCGCCGGGGTTCAAACTGCGGCCTTTGTCGCCGGTGAGCCCCGGCGCTTCTATATAGAAGACAGCTGTTCAGCGCGCCAATGTTGTCCTGGCGCCTGGCCTCTTGACCATTGACTCAAGGATCCGGACATGGAACTGGTTGTAAAAAGCGTCAGCCCAGAAACGTTGAAGACCGCCACGCTGGTGGTTGCCGTGGGTGAAAACCGCAAGCTCGGCGTCGTCGCGACCCAGCTCGACGCCTTGAGCGGCGGTGCGATCAGCGCGGTGCTCAAGCGCGGCGACCTCGCTGGCAAGGTCGGCCAGAGCCTGTTGTTGCACAGCTTGCCTAACCTCAAGGCCGAGCGCGTGCTGCTGGTGGGCGTGGGCAAGGACGCCGAACTGGGCGACCGTCCGTTCCGCAAGATCATTGCCGGCGTGCTGGGCACCCTGAAGAGCCTGGGTGGGACCGACGCTGCGCTGGCGCTGGACGAACTGGTGGTCAAGGGCCGCGACAGCTACGGCAAGAACCGCCTGCTGGCCGAGACCCTGGTGGACGGCGAATATCAGTTCGACCGTTTCAAGAGCCAGAAAGCCGAACCCCGCGCCCTGAAAAAAATCACCGTGCTGACCATCAAGGCCGCCCAGGCTGAGGTCCAGCGCGCCGTGACCCACGCCACCGCGATTGCCAACGGCATGGCGTTCACCCGCGACCTGGGCAACCTGCCGCCGAACATCTGCCACCCGACGTTCATGGGCGAACAGGCCAAGGCGCTGGGCAAGGAATTCAAGGCCTTGAAGGTCGAAGTCTTCGACGAGAAAAAGATCAAGGACCTGGGCATGGGTTCCTTCTATGCCGTCGGCCAGGGCAGCGCCCAGCCGCCGCGCCTGATCGTCATGCAATACAACGGCGGCAAGAAATCCGAGAAGCCATACGCACTGGTCGGCAAGGGGATCACTTTCGACACCGGCGGCATCAGCCTCAAGCCGGGCGCCGGCATGGATGAAATGAAGTACGACATGGGCGGCGCCGCGAGCGTATTCGGCACCCTGCGCGCCGTGCTGGAACTGCAACTGCCGATCAACCTGGTGTGCATCCTGGCCTGCGCCGAGAACATGCCCAGCGGCACGGCCTCGCGTCCGGGCGACATCGTCACCACCATGAGCGGCCAGACCGTCGAAATCCTCAACACCGACGCCGAAGGCCGTCTGGTGCTGTGTGACGCCCTCACTTACTCCGAGCGCTTCAAGCCGCAAGCCGTGATCGACATCGCCACACTGACTGGCGCCTGCGTGGTCGCCCTCGGCGCCCATACTTCGGGCCTGCTGGGCAATAACGACGAGCTGATCGGCCAACTGCTCAGCGCCGGCCAGCAAGCCGACGACCGTGCCTGGCAGCTGCCATTGTTCGACGAATACCAGGAACAACTGGACAGCCCGTTCGCCGACATCGCCAACATCGGCGGCCCGAAAGCCGGGACCATCACGGCGGCGTGCTTCCTGTCGCGCTTCACCAAGAACCTGAACTGGGCGCACCTGGACATCGCCGGCACGGCCTGGACCAGCGGCGGCAAGGACAAGGGCGCCACCGGTCGTCCGGTTCCCCTGCTGACCCAATACCTGCTGGACCGCGCCAAGGCCTGACATCAATGATTGCCGTTGGCGTCGCCCTCGGGTGGCGCCAGCGATGGCTCCGGAACCGCAATGACCAAAGTCGATTTCTATATCCTGCCCAGCGCCGATCCCTCGGCGCGACTGGATTTCGCCTGCAAGCTCACTGAAAAGGCCTGGCGCATGGGACACCGCATCTACCTGCATTGCAGCGATGCAGCCCAGCGCGAGGACCTCGACGCACGGCTATGGGCTTTCAAAGGCGAAAGCTTCGTGCCCCATGGCCCGGCGGAAAGCGAGTCAGAGGGTGCAATCGTGCTCGGGTTGGGGGATGACTGCGCAGAGCATCAGGACCTGCTGGTCAACCTTGACCTGAAAGTGCCGGCCTTCGCCCAGCGCTTCGCCCGCGTGGCGGAAGTGGTCGTGGAAGACCCGGTCATCCGGCAAGCCGCGCGGGAGAGTTTCCGCTTCTACCGCGAACAGGGCTATCCTCTGCAAGACCACCGTTTACAGCGACTTTGAGCCTACGATGGATACTCCAAAACCACCGCAAAAACCCGCGCAATTGCTCGATGACCTCGAGTCGATCCGCCAACTGCTCGGCGACGACACCCTGCAACCGCCGCTGCTGACCGATACGGTGGAGCACGAACCGGTGCACGACGAACAGATCCCGCTGCTGTTCGACCCGATCAACGGCCAGCCGGAACCCAAGCCAGCCCCCAAGGCCGAACCAAAAGGCCCCGACGCCTTGCTGCACCTGGACCGGGAACTTCGCGCCGCCGCGCAACTGATCATGCAAGACGTCATCGACGACTTCGCCCCGCACATCGAAACCGAGATCAAGCGCCGGCTGGATGCGCGGATGGAGCGGTTGTTGAGTCAATACGAGTAACCCGGCGCCCCGATTGTGATTGTTTTCGTGGCGAGGGAGCTTGCCCCCTCGCCACGGGGATCTGTTCGCAGTCGTTGCGTACTGACTCGCCCTGCGCCCCACGCCCCGCTATACTTCCCGGCTTTTCCTGAATAAATGCCAATAGGGTCCCGCCGCGCATGGATAAGACCTACCAGCCGCACGCCATTGAAACTTCCTGGTACAACACCTGGGAGTCAGAGAATTATTTCGCTCCGCAAGGCGCGGGCGATTCCTACACCATCATGATCCCGCCGCCGAACGTCACCGGCAGCCTGCACATGGGCCACGGTTTCAACAACGCGATCATGGACGCCCTGATCCGTTTCCGGCGCATGCAAGGTCGCAACACCTTGTGGCAACCGGGCACCGACCACGCCGGCATCGCTACGCAGATGCTGGTGGAGCGTCGTCTCGAAGCCCAGGGCCAGAACCGCCATGACCTGGGTCGCGAGAAATTCCTCGAGAAAGTCTGGGAATGGAAAGACGAGTCCGGCGGCAATATCAGCCGCCAGATCCGTCGCCTCGGCTCGTCGGTGGACTGGAGCCGCGAGCGCTTCACCATGGACGACGGCCTTTCGGAAGCGGTGAAGGAAGCCTTCGTGCGCCTGCATGAAGATGGCCTGATCTACCGCGGCAAGCGCCTGGTCAACTGGGACACCAAGTTGCACACGGCCATTTCCGACCTCGAAGTGGAGAACCACGACGAGAAAGGTTTCCTGTGGAACCTGAAGTACCCGCTGGCCGACGGCGCCAAGACCGCCGAAGGCAAGGATTACCTGATCGTCGCCACCACCCGTCCGGAAACCATGCTGGGCGACTCCGCCGTGGCGGTGAACCCGAACGATGAACGTTATCAGGCGCTGATCGGCAAGTTCGTCGAGCTGCCGCTGGTTGGCCGTCGCATCCCGATCATCGGCGACGATTATTGCGACCCCGAATTCGGCACCGGCTGCGTAAAAATCACACCGGCCCACGATTTCAACGACTACGAAGTCGGCAAGCGCCACAACCTGCCGCTGCTGAACATTTTCGACAAGAACGCCCATGTGTTGCCGGCCGCCCAGGCCTTCAACCTCGACGGCACCTTGAACGAAAGCGTCGACGGCCAGATCCCGGCCGAATGCGCCGGCCTGGACCGTTTCGAGGCGCGCAAGCAGATTGTTGCCGCGTTTGACGCCGCCGGCCTGCTGGTCAGCGTCGACGACCATGCCCTGAAAGTCCCGAAAGGCGACCGCTCCGGCACCATCATCGAGCCGTGGCTGACCGACCAGTGGTATGTGTCCACCAAGCCGCTGGCCGAGCCTGCGATCGCCGCCGTGGAAGACGGCCGCATCCAGTTCGTGCCCAAGCAGTACGAGAACATGTACTTCTCGTGGATGCGCGACATCCAGGATTGGTGCATCAGTCGCCAGCTGTGGTGGGGCCACCGTATTCCGGCCTGGTACGACGAGTCGGGCAAGGTCTATGTCGGCCGCGATGAAGCCGAAGTCCGCGCCAAGCACAACCTCGGTCCGGACGTTGCCCTGGCGCAGGACAACGACGTCCTCGATACCTGGTTCAGCTCGGGCCTGTGGACGTTCTCCACACTGGGCTGGCCGCAGCAGACCGAGTTCCTGAAGAAATTCCATTCCACCGACGTGCTGGTCACCGGCTTCGACATCATTTTCTTCTGGGTCGCCCGGATGATCATGCTGACCATGCACCTGGTGAAAAACGAGGACGGCACCCCGCAAGTGCCATTCAAGACCGTCTACGTCCACGGCCTGGTGCGCGATGGCCAGGGCCAGAAGATGTCCAAGTCCAAGGGCAACGTCCTGGACCCGCTGGACATCATCGACGGCATCGACCTGGAAACCCTGGTGCAGAAACGCACCTCCGGGCTGATGCAGCCGAAACTGGCGAAGAAGATCGAGAAAGCCACCCGCGAAGAATTCGCCGAGGGCATTGCCAGCTACGGCACCGATGCCCTGCGCTTCACCTTCTGCTCGCTGGCGTCCACCGGTCGCGACATCAAGTTCGACATGGGCCGCGTCGAAGGCTATCGCAACTTCTGCAACAAGATATGGAACGCCGCGCGCTACGTGCTGGACAAAGGTGAAGACTGCGGCCAGAACGGCGAAGCCTACGAGCTGAGCCTGGCCGATCGCTGGATCATTTCCCAGTTGCAACGCACCGAAGCCGAAGTGACTCGCCAGCTCGACCAGTTCCGTTTCGACCTGGCCGCGCAGGCCTTGTACGAGTTCATCTGGAACCAGTATTGCGACTGGTATCTGGAACTGTCCAAGCCCGTGCTGTGGGACGAAAACGCACCGGTGGAGCGCCAGCGCGGCACACGTCGCACCCTGGTGCGCGTGCTGGAAGTGGCCCTGCGCCTGGCGCATCCGTTCATGCCGTTCATCACCGAGGAAATCTGGCAGCGCATCGCACCGCTCGCTGGCATCCAAGGCAAGACGATCATGCTGCAACCGTGGCCGGTGGCCAACGAGACCCGCATCGATCCGGCCGCCGAGGACGACATCGAGTGGCTGAAGACCTTCATGCTCGGCCTGCGCAACATCCGCGCCGAAATGAACATCGGCCCGGGCAAGCCGCTGACCCTGTTCCTGAAAAACGCCAGCGCCGAAGACCTGCGTCGCCTCAATGAGAACGAAGCACTGCTCAAGAAGCTGGCGAAGCTTGAATCGGTGACCGTGCTGGCTGCGGGCGAAGAAGCGCCTCTGTCGGCCACCGCATTGGTCGGCGAAATGGAAGTGCTGGTGCCAATGGCCGGCCTGATCGACAAGGCCGCGGAACTGGCGCGCCTGGACAAGGAAATCCTGCGCCTCAAAGGCGAAGTCCAGCGCGTGGGTGGCAAGCTGTCCAACGCAGGCTTCGTCGACAAGGCCCCTGCCGAAGTCATCGAGAAGGAACGGGCCAAGCTGGCCGAGGCTGAACAGGCCTTGGGCAAGCTGGCTGAGCAACACGCGCGGATCTCCAGCCTGTAACGGTTGTTCGCGATTAAAAAAGGAGGCCTGATGGCCTCCTTTTTTGTGCCTGCCACTTCTTCCTTATGCAGCAGGAACCTGTGGGCCGGATGTGGGACAATGCCCGCCACTTTATGAGCCAGCCCCGAACGATCCGCCCATGACTGTCCCTCGCACACCCCGACCTGCCCGCCAGAAGCCCAAGCTCGCCCCCGAGGCCAAAGCGCCCCGCGAGAAAGCCAGCCTGCATCCACGCAATCGCCATCAGGGACGTTATGACTTCCCGGCATTGATCAAGAGCACGCCCGAACTGGCGCAGTTCGTGATCATCAACCCCTACGGCAAGGAGAGCATCGACTTTGCCAGCCCTGAAGCGGTGCGGGTGTTCAACCGGGCGCTGCTCAAATCCTTCTACGGCATCGCCCATTGGGATATCCCGGCTGACTACCTGTGCCCGCCGGTGCCAGGGCGGGCGGACTACGTACATTTCCTCGCCGATTTGCTCGCCAGCCACAACGCAGGTGAAATCCCCCGTGGGGCTGCGGTGAAGGTGCTGGACATCGGCACCGGTGCCAATTGCGTCTATCCACTGATCGGCTACAGCGACTATCGCTGGCATTTCCTCGGTTCGGAGATCGACCCGACCGCGATTGCCTCGGCCAAGACCATCGTCCAGTCCAATGGCTTGGACAAGGTCATTCGGCTGCGCCAGCAAACCAATCGCAAGCAAATCTTGCTGGGCCTTTTGGAGAACGCCGAACGGTTCGACCTGACGATGTGCAATCCGCCGTTTCACGCCTCCCTGGAAGAAGCGACCAAGGGCAGTCAGCGCAAATGGCGTGCGCTGGGCAAGGCGGACCCGAAGCGCAAGTTGCCGGTGTTGAACTTTGGCGGCCAGGCGGCGGAGTTGTGGTGCGAGGGTGGCGAGGCGCGTTTTGTCACGCAACTGATCAGCGAAAGCGCCCAGGTGGCGGGTCAAGTGCTGTGGTTCAGCACCCTGGTGTCGAAGGCGTCCAACCTGCCGGCCATCGAGACAGCGCTCAAGAAGGCGGGAGCGTTGCAAAGCCAGGTGGTGGAGATGTCCCAGGGCCAAAAACAAAGTCGCTTCGTGGCCTGGACCTTCCAGGACGACGCGCAACAGCAAGCTTGGCGCCAGTCGCGTTGGGTTCGCAAGGACTAGAAAGGCACAGTTCCTCAGTTTTCCAAGGCAATAAAAAACCGTGCCCGGATCGCTCCGCGGCACGGTTTTATCAAGCGGTCTTACTTGTTGACCGCGTCGGTCAGGCCTTTGGCCACAACCAGCTTGATCACTTTCTTGGCCGGGATTTCGATGGCTGCGCCAGTCGAAGGGTTGCGACCGGTACGGGCAGGACGCTCGGTGACTTTCAGCTTGCCAACGCCTGGCAAGGTCAGTTCGCCGCCGTTTTCCAGCTGATCGGCAACGATTTGGCCCAGTTGGTCCAGCAGTGCACGCACGGTAGCTTTCGGTGCGTCTACAGCTTCAGCCAAATCAGCGATCAGTTGGTCTTTAGTAAGAGCCATGTAGTGTTCCTTCCCTATCAAATTCATATGGATTGCAGAGTGCAGTGTCAGCCATCGAGCCCGATCTATCTGATCAGCCGCCCTCGGTCATTACCACGACGGATCGGGGTAATAGATGCCGAAATCCGGGTTTGGTTCGACCTGACAAATGCTGAATGCACGCTTAACGCAGTGACATCGCGTAAGACCGGGCAAAACTAGCACAACGCCTGTGAAATATCCGCCTCTACCTACCCAAATGGTCAGCTTTATTGCGCTAAATCGGTAAAAAAATGCTCTCAGGGTGTCGGAAGGGTCTGAAAGGCCCTTCGACGCGTTGCAAAACCAGTGATTGCGGTACACTGGGCCCTTTTCGGGGAGCGCGCACTCCCCTCTTTCATCAGCCGAGAAATCCATGCCGATCCGTCATTGCATCGTCCACCTGATCGACAAAAAACCCGACGGCACGCCTGCTGTGCTCCACGCCCGCGACTCCGAACTGGCTGAGTCCACGGCCATCGAGAACATGCTCGCCGATCTCAATGAAAGCTATAACGCCAAGCAAGGCAAGGCCTGGGGTTTCTTCCACGCCGAGTCCGGGGCGCATCCGTTCAGCGGCTGGCTGAAGGAATACCTGGACGGCGGCAAGGACTTCACCGCCTTCAGTCGCGTAGCGGTGGAGCATCTGCAAAAACTGATGTTCTGGCACCTAGAGAACGTTAAATATTTGTGCTATTCCATACAGACATTTAGAAGCTCAGGCGCTTCAAAGGCTGCTTAAGGCCCCCTTAGCTCTACCTGAGACTAAGATAGGCGCCAATGTTGGGGGCCATCCATGGAACTTGTTCGGGCTACTGAAGATTTTGTGATCGCCGGGCAACCCCATCCAGGGTTTCCTATTCTGCTTTGGAACTCGATGGAGAGCTGCGCCCCCGCTAATCAGTTCTTCCGTCACTACTTGCTTCGTGCAGCCATTGGTTCCAAGCGATCCTGGCCAAGTACCGGACGCGCACTGTACGACTTCTTCAGCTTTCTTGAAGCCCATGACATTGGCTGGGTTGACGTAGAGCGTGGCGAGGCAAAAAGCCTTGTGGCGGCCTATCGAGATTATTGCTTAACGACATGCAAGCTGGCACCGAACAGCACTCGTCAGCGCTTGACTTACATCTGCAAGTTCTATGAATACGCACTGAAGCAGGGTTGGGTGAAACGTCTTCCCTTTGCGTACGAAGAGCGCATTGTACGAAGTCAAGAAACCTTCCTTGAACATGTCGGCTCCAGCGGTGGCAAGACCATGGCAAACGACGTGATGCCGCGTAGCTACAAGGCCCTGCCCAAGTTTTTGAGCATGCACGAAATCAAGTCGCTCTTGGCCGCTGCGGAAAATCCCCATCATCGAATGATGATACGCCTCGCGTTGCACTCGGGCCTACGCCGCGAGGAACTCGCAGCCTTCCCACTGGCCTATGTTTTCGATCCAGACAAGGTGCAAGGAACCGAGCGTAACCTGCGCATTTGTCTCGATCCCTTTGACGGAAGTGGCATGGTGACGAAAGGCAGCAAGCCGCGAACGATTTATCTGAGCCGCACGTTCATGGCCGAACTCTACCGCTACGTGATGAAGGTCCGTGGCGAGCGCGTTTCACCGAGCAAGCCTCCTCAAAAAGCGCTATTTCTCAATCAATTCGGAGAGCCTTACGCCGAGGACGGCAAGAGCCTTAACCGGATCATCAACGAAACCGGTAAGCGGGTTGGCATTAGGGTCCATACGCATATCCTCAGACACACCTACGCTACGCACACGCTAGTCAGCCTTCAGCGCAACCCCGCGAACGGGCTGAATCCTCTTGTATTCCTACAGCGACAACTTGGTCACAGCTCGATTCAGTCGACTATGGTGTACCTGCATCTTATCAACGAAATGGCCGACGAAGCCGTACTTGCCTATGACGAGGAGTTGAACTCACTGGCAGGGACAGCCTGATGCGTAAGCGCAAGGTATTTGTGAGGGCCGACCTCAGCGTTCCCCAAGTCGAACACCACCACGACTCGGCCGGTAATGTGGTCATCCTTCCCCAGGCTATCCCTGCGAGTAACACTATCGTAGAGTTTGGACGGAATACGTCCAAGAGCCGTTGCTTCGACTTTGCTCGCTGGTACGGCGTCGGTATTGATTCCATCGCCTACGCATGTCAGCGCCAGATCGAACGCTTCCTAGCCGGCCAAGATGGCGCCATCGCCACCACTACCGTGGCGGGCTACTGCGTAAATGGACTGCGCAATTTCCTCGACTGTTGCATGCTCCGGGCAACCGCTTTTGGCCGTGACTTACTGTTGAGCGACATAGACCGAGACTTGATCGACGGTTACCTAGGTCATCTGGCGGGGCTAGGCGTCTCAACAACGTCTCAAAAGACCCTTTACACGCAAACTAAGCCGGTACTTACTGCATTGGGGCGGCGTGGGCTGATTCCTATGATCGCCTCAGGCGATATGGCCACCTTCCCAAGCACACCCTTCCCGAATAGTAACCACAAGTTCAAGAGCGAGACCGCATTAACCAACAGAGAACGACAAGCGTTCAGTGCGGCACTACGGCAAGCCATCAAGCCGATATGGACCGACGGCGTGTCTGTAACCGGCGAGCTGCTGGCATTCGCACTTTTGATTGTGGCGCTGCACACCGGGCGTAATAACACGCCACTCTTGGAAATGGACCGTAACTGCCTACGTCCGCACCCGAAAGATGACAGGGTGTTCCTGGTTCTATGGAAACGGCGAGGATACAACACCAGCAAGGTGACCCTGCGCGCCGATTCGGACGTTGAACGCGTCCTTGAATCCACGCCGAGCGTAACCACCAGCGTGGAACGTCTGATTCGTCGTGTGATGGTCCTGACCGAACCTCTGGATGCGGAGGCTCCAACTGGACTCGAAGGCCGTGTATGGCTTTATCGTGCTCGCGCCTCGAAAAATTTCGGCAACGTCACCGCATTGGACTCATCAGATGTGGCAATCGCGGTAACTCGACTTGTAGCTGGATTTAACCTGACCGACAGCGATGGAAAGCCGCTACGCATAAACATCTCACGACTGCGCAAGACATTCGCCAACGCTATCTTCGAGCTGACCGGCGGAAACGTTGCAATCGCCGCCGCAGCACTCGGCAACACCCTACAGATCACCGACCAACACTATTTAGCGCCAAGTGAAGAGGCCCGTCGCAACTGGCAGTTCATGGGTGAGGTATTGGTACAGGAGTTATTGACTCGAACCATTGGCACAACCTATCGAGATACTCCCATGGGACGCTGCGCTGATCCGGAGAACGGCCAGTACGCTCCTAAGCGAAAGGGGGCGACTTGTATGAACTTCATCAACTGTCTGCGCTGCGAGCACTACGCGGTGACCACCGAAGATTTGTACAAACTGTTCAGTTTCTATTTTCGGGTATTGAGCGAACGCTCTCGCATGAATAAACGGCTCTGGGCGCGGGAATACGCTCACATTCCCCGCCTAATCGATCACTACATTGTTGGCGAAGGGCTGCGGCGCGGTACTTTCAAAGCCGCAGCGGTAGATGCCGCACGTGAGCGTGCGCGCACCCAGCCACATCCGTTCTGGTCGATTGATCTGATCCAAAGCCTGGAGGTATTTGCATGAGTGCCAACCTACCAGCAGTAATACCTTGGAACACCCTTACAGCCCAACCTAGCGATGTGCGTGGACTCCTTGAACGCGACACCTTGATCATTAGCGCCACCCAAGTCGACGGGCAGTGGATTATCCTCAGCCGCTATGGCGACGATATCTGGCTGCTCGACGGTTTCACCACCAACGTGTCGGCCAGCCAGAAACGACTAGATTTTAACCTCGTGCCAATAGCGTTTCGAGCGGTTATGAAAGCAATGATGTATCGCTACCTACGACGTGGGCGACGAGGCGGCACGCGGCCTAAAGGCAGCTCAATGAAGGGTCTTTTCCATTCTACGATGCCATTTTTACGTCATCTGGAGGTGCTTAATTTCAATCATATCGGTGCGGTGACCCCCATGGTCTGCGCAGCATATGTGAATACCTGCAAGGCGTACCGACATATCAGCCGATACCATGGTAAGCCACTGTCGCAACGTGGACTGGAGGGCCGCCTGAAGGCCGTCGAAGCTCTCTATGAGCTAAGTCAGTACACAGACGATCGGATGCCCACGCATCCCTGGCCCGAGACTTCCGCGAAGGCATTGGCGGGGCTTACTGCTCTTGGTACCCATGGCAGCAAAACGCCCCTTATTCCCGATGATGTGTTCTGCAACCTATTCGAGCGAGCCCACCAGCAGGTTGAGCGCGGTCAACAATTACTTGACCTTCGCGATGCTATTGATGCCCTCACGGTGCAGCTAAAGGGGCAACCATACACAACAGTCAATGCTGCAAAGAACCGACACCTGGAAGCCTTGGCTTGGAAGGGTGGCTTGAAGGCACTCAACAAATCACTCATTGATCTGCGTACGTCCTGTTATATCGTTATGGCCAGCACCTCCGGTTGCCGCAATCACGAGCTGGCGAACGTACAATCGGGCTCGCACTTGCGGACCCGGGACAGTCAGGGCACGGTTTATCACTGGATGCGCTCACGCTCGGACAAGACCGATGCGGGCATCCATCAATGGATGATCCCTGAGGCAGCCGTTCGCGCACTGCGTCTGATGGAGCGCTGGGCCATGCCGTATCAGGCCATGATCACCGCCGAACTCCTGAAGCGACGCCGGTCCAACCCGCATGATCCCCAGATCGTCGAGGCAAACAAGCACCGCCATGCTCTCTTCCTCGGCGTGGCTCCGGGAGGCGTCCAAGTACGCACAATTTGCAACAGTACCTGGAACTCCTGCCTAAAGGCATTTAGCAAGGAATGTGGACTGAGCTGGAACCTCTCTACCCACCAGTTCCGCCGCAAGTTCGCCAACTATGCCGCGCATAGCCGCTTCGGCGACCTGCGCTATCTCAAGGAACATTACGCGCATTGGACGCTGGACATGACCTTAGGCTACGCCATGGACGACAGTTGGGGGCAGCATTTGGATCTTGATCTATATACCGATATTCAGGACGAGTTGGATGATATCAAGCTCGGCGTCGTCGATGACTGGATCGGCGAAGCACCTCTGGCCGGGGGCTACGGTCGCTCCCTCAAGCAGTGGCAGCGAGAGCCGCAGAACTTACTGATTTTCAAGGATCATGCCTCAATGTTGAAGTCTATTGCTGAGAGCACTGCAATTCGTAGTAATGGACACGCGTGGTGCACGGCGGACAATGACGGCTGCATCGGCAATACCCTTGATCGCACACGATGCGGCAACTGCAATAACGCCGTGATCGGGAGTAAACATACGGCGATCTACCAGCGGCTCTATGAGGAGTTGAAAGGTCTGCTGCAGTGCCCAGACATTGGCGACGGCGGCCGTCAACGCGTTGAGCGCGACCTGACTCGATGCCACAGCGTACTAACACAACTGGGAATGCCTCCGGAGACTCCACTCGCATGAAGCCCACTAAGAAAGCAGCCCACTACAAACCGGCTGAGGATCGCGAAAAGGATCTGCGGCTCGCCCTTTATCGTATCCAGAAAGGTCGCCCCCATTTCGGGGAAACCAAGATTACTATCGCCGCAGTCGCCCGCGAGGCAGGCGTATCCACAGCGTTGATCCACAACTACTACCCGAAGGTTGCTGAGGCTATCCGCGAAGCTCAGGGGCGCTCCAGTCGTACTGTACGTGATATGAAACATCACGACCTGATTGCTGAGCGCAAGAGATCCGCAGCCTGCCGTCATGAGATAGAGGAACTGCGGGCCAAAATCGCCAGTCTCGCGTCCATCAACGAAATGCTATTGGACGAAAACCGTGTGCTCAAAGCCAAGGTGAGCGACCGCAAGGTGACGGATCTGGGTTCAGCGGCGTTTTAACTGATCAATGAGTTGAGTTGGCAAGCCCTTAATGATCAAGGTACCGGCGGCCTCGTCGTATTCAATCTTTTCGCCCAGTAAGTGCGCCTCGAAGCTGATCGACAGCCCTTCAGCGCGCCCGGTGAAACGGCGGAACTGGTTCAGGGTGCGTTTGTCGGCCGGAATCTCTGGCGACAAACCATAGTCACTGTTTCGGATGTGATCGTAGAACGCTTTTGGGCGATCCTCGTCAATCAGGCTAGAGAGCTCTTCTAGAGTCACCGGCTCGCCAAGCTTGGTCTGTGTGGTGGCGTAGTCGACCAGGGTCTGTGTCTTCTCCCGCGCAGACTCCTCTGGCAAGTCCTCTTTTTCGACGTAGTCGCTGAAGGCCTTCAGCAGAGTACGTGTTTCGCCCGGGCCATCGACGCCTTCCTGGCAGCCAATAAAGTCGCGGAAGTACTCTGAGACCTTCTTGCCGTTCTTGCCCTTGATGAACGATATGTACTGCTTGGAGTTCTGATTGTTTTTCCACTCCGACAGGTTGATCCGCGCCGCCAAGTGCAGTTGACCGAGGTCCAAGTGGCGAGAGGGGGTCACGTCCAGTTCGGCATTTACCGCCACACCTTCGCTGTGATGCAGCAGGGCGATGGCCAGATATTCGGTCATACCTTGCTGGTAGTGGGCAAACAGCACATGACCGCCGGTGGAGAGGTTGGATGCCTCCATCAGTGTCTGCAAATGCTTTATGGCCACGCGGCTGAAGCTAGTGAAATCCTGGCTACCGTCGAAATACTCCTTCAACCAGCCGCTGAATGGGTACGCACCAGATTCGGCATGGAAAAAGCCCCAGGCCTTGCCTTGTTTGGCGTTATAGCTGTCGTTGAGGTCAGCCAGCAGGTTCTCGATGGCGGCCGACTCGGCAAGCTCGGAGTCGCGGGCATGGAGAACTGCAGGTGTGCCGTCAGGTTTTTTGTCGATCAGATGAACAATGCAATGACGGATAGGCATCAGAGCGTTTCCTGTATGGGGGTTATTAAGAAAATCTGCACGGAGTAGACCGACGGGAAGCGTTGCTTTTAGCGCGGTATTCACCCGCCGTGCAAGACGCATTACGCCAACTATCATGGGACGCGATCAGTAACTTTACTGTACCAGCGGACATCCCGCTGCCGAGGATGATCCTCATGATGTGAGGGGCGCTCAGGACCTGCGGGAAATTAAGCTCCACATCAAAGCCCAGCGCCGGCTTGCCAGATGGACCCAAACGGCAGCCTCTCGAAGTCATCGTCATCCCATTCAATGGTGTGTAAGTAGAACAGCTCCTCGACAGCACGCAACATATCTAGCAGACAGCGCATTGCCGAGCTCGCTTCAAAGGGAGCTAGTGCGGTGCCGACGCGCGCCTGTAGTTCAGCGATACTGCATTCGACTTCGTCGCGGGAAAATGACTCAGTCATGTGCTGGGGTAGCTCTCGTGGATATTCCGATTTATCTTGTACTCATGCGCAACCGTATGACGGCAGAGGGTTAGGATTCCGCGCTGGACATTAGTGACTTTGCCACGCTCTTCCTGGCCTACGGGTAGAGCTCTTGCTTCACAGAAGGCATCTACAGAAAGGCGCGGCTACACTAGATCCTCAATAGGGGCTTGCACCGTTCTCATGAGAGGGACCGGCGATGCGCTTTTGAATTTCATACAAGCCATTGCAGCTAGCCAGCGTTCCCCAAACTCCGCCAAATTCCGCTCAGAGGCTACACGGCATGGCTTTGACAGCACGAAGACTTGAGGAAATGCTTACTCAGGCAAAAAATGAGATTCTGGCAGGAGGACGTTTCCATGCTCCAGATTGCCTTGCCCGACTTTGTGGTAAGGCACCCGATAGACTCAAGCCGGCACTCCAGCAAGCAGAGGCGAAACGGGAGATTTTTTCAATAGAATATCAGGGACAAGCGTTGTACCCGGACTACGCGTTCATGGAGAACGAGGAAGGAAATTTCCAGCGAGGCCTGGCCGAGGTAATAACAGTCCTTCACCCAACGCATGATGGGTGGGGAATGGCGTTTTGGTTCAGATCACCTAACAACTTCCTTGGGGGCCAGCGGCCAGAAGATATTCTTCCTGAGGCTCCGGAAGCAGTACTTTCAGCGGCTTGCAAGGAAGTCGACGACATCATGCCCGGTTAACTTCTAAGGGATACGCCTGGGATCGCTATGGCTCCACCTGCTGCCTATGACCGCCACGAGAGCCAGCATAAATGGTTGCTACATGTTGGCTGAAGCTATGCCCGAAAGTGTTTACCACACATATCGAGCTCGAATGGAAACGTTTCTCCAGATTCCAATCGATGCATCGGATCAATATTTCCACAAACAAATCCATCGCGGTTTTCCAGCATCTGCTGTCCAAACGCTACTCATTAGGAGCAATTAATACGAGCCCCCGCAATCGGATAGTCCCGCTCACGGCGCTTCGACGCAGGCTGGCGCAAGGCGAGCGGTTGACGATAGTGGAGAGAGACCGGCTCTTCCGAGTCATACACAACACAGCCATGGCTCAGGCACTATTCGAAGACACAGAGAAAGCAAAGCGATGGCTGACAAAACCGAAGGTTAGCTTGTCAGGCAACAGCCCGATGCGATGCTTTCCACTACGCTGGGCACACGTCGGGTCGAGGAGATGCTGGTGCGCATAGGTGAAGGCTTCGCGTTCTAACCATGCCCTTCTGCCGCAATAGCGGATCTCAATTATCGCGATTCTCGCTGACCTAGCGGGGTAAACCTTATACATCTCCGCGCCATCAACACACGCGTGTAGCCTCTCCGTTGCACACTTCGAATTAAAGGGGATTTATCTCCTGCCTACCCTAGAATTATGTGATGTCACGACTTGGCAGTCCTCCAATTCCGCGAGACAGACCAGCTTGGAATCATGTTTGCGACGCAAACATTCCTTTTTTCTCTTTTGGCGTGATGGATTCAACCTTCGGCCCCCTTGAAACGCCAAATCGATGGGTCAGCCAGGAGATGAACCAGCGTTAATTCATTTTTACCTCGCATACGGCCAGCACGCGGGTTATGGGGATGCTGCGTTAGCCCGAGATGGCCTAGGGTTTATGTTCATCTGACCACATATAGCGTCCAGCGAATTCAATTATCCTGTACTCAACAGGTTGCGTTTGATAGATAGGGGTCATCAAACCTACAACATCCACTGTCCGTACGCCTACCGGGAGCACTGCGGCCTTGGGTGAACAACTCGCTCACCCGACTGCGCAATCGAAGGCGTTCTACATCCGGTGTGCGGCGCCTGAGACGCCGAGCGTAGTAGCACGAGCGGGTCACTTCAAACACCTTGCACAGCCAATCAACCGGCTCGTGGATGCTCAACTGGTCAATCAGCGCGAACGCTCGAGATCTTCCGACATCAAGAGCGCGGTGGCCTTTTTTAAGATCGATTTTTCCCGCTCAAGGCGAGTAATTCGGGCTTCCAGCTCTTGGATTTTCTGCTGCTCCGGGGTCAGCGCTTTGCTCTGCGGGGTCACGCCCATGCGTTCTTGCTGCACCTGGTCGACCCATCGGCGCAAAGCCGACTCGCCGACACCAAGCGAGCGGCTGGCCTCAATGAAGCTGTAATCCTGCTTGAGAACGAGGTCGGCAGCCTCGCGTTTGAATTCAGGGGAAAAGGTACGGCGTTGTTTGGTCATCTGACACCTCGTTCTGGCGAGCATTCTCGCCTAAATGGGTGTCCGGTTTCATTAGACCACTACAGACCTGTCAGAGCATGAGTGGTTGGTGCAAGCATGAGATCGTGTTAAACCGACACTACAAACGCAGCTTTCGACGAATTTTCTCGACTCGGTCACTGTTTTGACTCTGTAACTCCTGACGCTCACGCAAGGTGGCGATGTAACTCTCGCGGGTTCGCAAAATATGCCGGCTAAGCAGCGTGGCAAGCGCACCCTGTTTTCCCGTTTCAGCCAGCTCGATCAGTCGTTGATGATCGTTGCATGAACGGTCTGGTTCGCCTCGGGCACGCCTGGCCAAGTGGGTACGCAAAGCCGCGACACGACCTAAATTACGTTCGTAGGCATCCACCAAATAACGATTGGCGCAGAACCTGAAAAAGCTTAGGTGGAACTCGGTATCCGCGGCGCCATAGCTCAAACGGTCGTCCTGCTCCAGCGCAGTGATCATGCGCTCCAGCGCCACACGCATCGCCTGCAGCGTGGCTTCAGGGTTACGTTCAAGTGCTCGGCGAGAAGCCTCGACTTCGAGCGTTACACGGTGCTCGCACAACTCAACAATATCGTCCTCGGTAGGACTGAAGACGTAGCTGCCTGATTTGGCGACCACGTTCACCAGGCCCTCGGTCTGCAGTAGTGCCAGCGCCTCGCGCACCGGCGTGCGGCTGACCTCAAAGGCCGCTGCCAAGCTTTCTTCAGAAAGCGCCTCCCCCAAATCCAGACGTGCAGAGACGATAGCTTCACGGATATTGTCGGCCAAGCGCACGACAAGAGATTTTTCTACGATTTTGCTCATTGGATCTACACAGATTTTCATCGCCGAGCTAGGGCTCAAGGCTGTTGGCGCAATGATAACGGAACAGCAGCTTTAAACATGTATACTAGTTGTTGTACCTTAGATTATTAAACAAACAATAAAATGGACCTCACGATGGCCACTCACGATGCGCTTCAAACATCCCCCATGCCCACTCTAATCAATGCTTTGCGCGAGCTGATCGGTGAGCGATTGAGTACAAGCCGTACCGAATGCGAGCAGCACGGGCGTGGAGAGTCTTATCATCAGACATTACCGCCGGACGCAGTGTGTTATGCCGAGTCCACCGCCGAGGTTGCGGCTATCGTCGAACTCTGCGCCGCACATCGGGTGCCGATCATTGCCTTTGGTGCTGGCACGTCGCTGGAAGGCCATGTAGGCGCCGCAATGGGCGGAGTCTGTATTGACCTGAGCCGCATGCAGAGAATCATCGATGTTCGTCCCGACGATCTGGATGTGACTGTCGAAGCAGGCGTCACCCGTATGCAACTAAATGCCGAACTGCGTACCACTGGCTTGTTCTTCCCCGTCGACCCGGGGGGAGAGAGCACCTTGGGCGGCATGGCAGCAACCCGGGCATCAGGCACTAATGCAGTGCGCTATGGGACAATGCGTGAGAACGTATTGAGCCTCACGGTAGTACTGGCCGATGGGCAAGTGATCAAGACCGCTGGCCGGGCACGCAAGTCTTCTGCCGGTTACGACCTCACGCGATTATTCGTTGGCTCGGAAGGCACGCTAGGCATCATCACTGAAGTCACTCTACGGCTTTACGGTATCCCTGAAACCACCTGTGCGTCAGTCTGCACTTTCCCGACGATTGCCGCAGCGGTGAGTTCGGTGGTTTCAATCATTCAGTATGGGATCCCAGTCTCACGCGTTGAATTGCTGGATGCGCGCACTGTGCAGGCGGTAAACCGCTTTTCCCATATGGGGCTTACAGAGACACCGACACTTTTTTTCGAGTTCGCTGGATCACCAGCCAGCGTGGCGGAACAAGTCAAACTGACGCAGGAAATTGTTGAAAGCAACGCCGCACTGGGTTTCCAGACAGCAGCCGATGCTGATGCCCGCAGCGCTCTATGGCGTGCCAGACACAATGTTCACTATGCGATGCAGTCCATGCGCCCGAATGCGCGGATCTGGAGTACCGACGTGTGCGTGCCGATTTCAGCGTTGACCAAATGCATCGCCGAAACAGCTGAAGATGTCGCCAAGGTCTCATTTTTCGTAGGCGTTGTCGGGCACGTGGGCGATGGCAACTTCCACTTGGGGCTGGTAGTCGATCCGGATAATGAAGCAGAAATGGCTGAGGCCGAGGCTCTCAATGAACGTGTGGTCGAGCGCGCTATTGCGCTGGACGGAACGTGTACCGGTGAGCATGGAATTGGGTCAGGAAAAATAAAGTACATGACGCTGGAGCACGGTGCAGCAGTTGGAGTGATGCGCTTGATTAAACAAGCGCTAGATCCCTTAGGACTGATGAACCCCGGAAAAATCCTTCCCGAAGCTTGACGCACAGAGTTAGATCCCACGCCTTCACGCAGGCATGTCTGTACTGGAGGCTTTTGGCTGGGTCTTCGTGGCAGTGCAGGGTAGAATACTCCCCCCAATTGTTGACTGCGCCAGTGCCTATGAAACCTCCACGCCAACTCGCCAGCCAGACCCTCTTTCGTGGGCTGGAGGTCGTTGATGCCGTTGCTGATGGCCTCACCACGCTTCCAGAGATCAGTGCTCGCCTAGCCGTTTCGGTCAGTACGACTCATCGCTTGGCCTCAGCGCTCGTCCAGGTCGGTTATCTTCGTTTCGAAGCGCGAAAGGGCTACAGCCTCGGACCGCATTTGATCGAGCTAGGCTTCAAAGCTCATCGCCAATCCGACTTGGCGACCCGTGCCCGTCCGCACTTACAGGCTTTGGCCGACCTGACCCACGACACTGTGCATTTGGCGACCGTGCTGGATGAACAAGTGGTGTATCTGGACAAAATTGCCGGTTCGCGCGCCGTGCAGGTCAGCTCGTTGATTGGTGGTCGTAAGCGTCTCTGCAGTACAGGTGTTGGCAAGGCACTGCTGCTGGACGAGACGGAGCAGCGTTGGGCTGAGCTGTATCGGCAAGACACTACCAGTGACTTTTGCAACGCTAAGGGCGAGTCGAACTGGTTGGCGTTGATGCGCGGTTATGTGGCTGGAGGTTATGCATTTGACCTGGGTGAGGATGACGAAGCGATTCGCTGCGTCGCGGCACCGATTCGTGATGCCAGTCGCCAGATAGTCGGTGCAGTCAGCGTATCGAGTACAGTTCAGCACATGGATGCCGCGAGGATGCAGGCGTTGATTGCCGTCGTGCAAAACAGTGCGGCGTGTATCGGTCGCGAATTGGGCGGCTGATACACGCTGTAGCTCAGTTCGGTTAAACAATTCCCGTGGTGTAGAACAGCACAATTGCTAGACCTGCCACCAGGGTCTTGATGATGGTTATGGCGAAGATATCGCCATAAGACTGGCGATGTGTAAGGCCACACACGATTAATAATGTGATGACTGCGCCGTTGTGGGGCAGTGTATCCATCCCGCCGCTAGCCATGGAAGCTATGCGGTGGAAAACCTCCAGAGGTATGCCTGCTGCATGCGCCGAGGAAATAAAAGTCTCGGCCATGGCACCTAGGGCGATACTCAGCCCCGCGATAGCAGAACCTGTCAGCGCCGACAGCACCGTAATAGAAATAGCCTCATTCAACAGTGGATCAGGAATCGCTTTCAGTGCCGCGGCTGCGACGACGAAGCCTGGGAGAATTGCCATCACGGCCCCGAAACCATATTCAGTCGCGCTGTTCATGGCCGCTAAAATCGACCCTCCAGCTGCAGCTTTACTACCTTCTGCAAATTTTGGCAGGATCACATGACCACGTGTAAGCATCAGCGTGATAATGCCTGCGAGCAGCCCGCCAAGTACCGACCACACCGCCGCGTAGGTTTTAATGTCGATAACAGCGGGCGCAACCATGCCTCCGATGCTCAGGCTGTACTTATCCCCATAAAGCTGCGGAATCAGTCGGATCAGGTAAAAATTTACGACGCACACCACTATCAGAGGTAGCAGAGCGATCAGTGGGTGGGACAGTTTTTCATTCGGGTCAGCAGGAAGCGGCTCGTTGATGTGGCCCGTGCCATAGCCTTCTCCTGCACGCAGGGCCGCGCGCCTGCGCGACTCTAAATAGAGCATGCCTGCAGCGAAAATCATTACCCCGCCAATTGTGCCCAACCAAGGGGCCGCCCACGTGCTGGTCTGAAAAAAAGTAGTCGGAATAATATTCTGTATCTGAGGACTTCCTGGTAGCGAGTCCATGGTGAAGGTAAACGCGCCCAGGGCGATTGCGCCTGGGATCAGGCGTTTGGGAATCTGGCCTTGACGGAACAACTCGGCGGCGAACGGGTATACCGCAAATACCACAACATTCAATGACACGCCGCCGTAAGTCAGAATTGCGCACGCCAATACAATCACGAGCACGGCTCGATGACTGCCTACCAGGCGGATCAATGCAGCGCTGATGGCTCGTGAGTTGCCGGAGATTTCGATCAGTTTTCCGAACAGCGCCCCAAGTAGAAACACCGGGAAAAAGTTCTTAACGAACATTGCCACCTTTTCCAAAAATATAGCGAAATAGGCGGGTGCTACTGCTGCGGGTTCAGTCAGCAAAATTGCACCTAATGCAGCAATAGGGGCGAAAATGATGACGCTGAATCCGCGGTAAGCCATGAAAATAAGGAACGCCAAAGCGGCAAGGATGACGATAACGTCCATCTGTAATGCTCCACATTATTTTAGTTATTGGGGGACGTACAACTGTCTGACGGGGTTGCTGGGGCGTTTCAATGCCACGCCCCAGCACGCGGCTCAATCCTTCTTGAGCAAGTCCAGGGCAACATCCACGATCATGTCTTCCTGCCCACCTACCATGCGCCTTTTGCCTAGTTCGACCAGTATGTCCAAGGTCTTGAGGCCGTACTTCTGGGCAGCAATCTCGGCATGACGCAAGAAACTCGAGTACACCCCGGCATAACCCAGTGCCAGAGTCTCTCGGTCTACCCGAACCGGGCGGTCCTGCAACGGACGAACAATGTCATCCGCAGCGTCTATCAGCGTGTAAAGGTCGGTGCCATGATTCCAACCAAGCCGCTCGGCAGCAGCGATAAACACTTCAAGCGGCGCATTTCCAGCTCCCGCCCCCATACCTGCAAGACTGGCGTCGATGCGATCGCAACCTTCCTCAACGGCGGCAATGGAGTTGGCGACACCTAGACTGAGGTTGTGGTGAGCATGCATACCGGTTTCGGTTTGTGGGTTAAGCACCGCCTTGAATGCACGAAAACGATCCCGTACATCTTGCATATTCATCGCACCGCCAGAGTCAGCCATGTACACGCAGGTGGCACCGTAGCTTTCCATCAATTTGGCCTGGGCTGCCAACTGCTCGGCCGGAATCATGTGACTCATCATCAGAAAACCGACGGTGTCCATACCCAACTCACGGGCGTACTCAATGTGCTGCTTTGAGACATCTGCTTCGGTGCAATGGGTCGCGATACGGACCACTCTAGCTCCAGCGTCATAGGCTGCCTTCAAATCGTGAACAGTACCTATACCTGGTAGCAGAAGGGTTGTGATCTTCGCGTGAGTGATGACATCTGCGGCAGCCTCAATCCATTCCAAGTCCGTATGAGAGGCAAAGCCGTAGTTAAAGCTTGAACCTTGCAGGCCATCCCCGTGAGCCACTTCGATTGAGTCGACACGAGCCTTGTCCAGAGCGCGGGCGATATCCTGTACGTTTTGCAGGGAATACTGATGGCGAATGGCATGACTGCCGTCGCGCAGTGTCACGTCAGAGATATAAAGTTTTTTTTCAAGGTTAAACGTCATGTCAGTCTCCTCGGGCGCTCAGCATTGACTGCGCCATGCGCTCGGCAGTTGCCAAGGCAGCGGAGGTCATGATGTCGAGATTGCCCGCGTAAGCAGGCAGGTAATGGGCCGCACCTTCAATCTCAAGGAATATTGAGGTTTTAAGACCTGAAAACCTGCCAATTCCTGGAATATTCAGCGGGGCATTTTCCGGGATGAGGTCGAACTGCACTTTTTGCTTAAGACGATAGCCCGGAACGTAGGCCTTAACAGTGGTGGCCATTTCAACTATGGACGCCTCTACCTGAGCTTGGTCAGCCGCTTCGGACAACACAAAGACGGTGTCGCGCATCATCAATGGCGGCTCGGCCGGGTTCATGACGATGATTGCCTTACCCTTGGCTGCGCCACCGAGCACTTCAACGGCTTTGGAAGTGGTCTCGGTGAACTCATCAATGTTGGCCCGAGTTCCGGGACCGGCTGATTTACTGGCAATCGAAGCGACAATTTCGGCGTAGTGCACTTTGGTCACGCGTGAAACTGCTGCAACCATTGGAATAGTGGCCTGCCCCCCACACGTGACCATGTTGACGTTGAGTTGATCGAGATTTTGTTCGAGGTTCACCACCGGGACACAGTAAGGGCCAATTGCGGCAGGTGTCAGGTCAATCAGGCGAATACCGGGCTTGATCGAGCGCAGGAAAGCATCGTTGTTCACGTGAGCCGCCGCCGATGTGGCATCGAATACAAAATCGATGTCTTTAAACACGTCGAGGCGCGTTAGTCCTTCAACCCCTTCATGGGTTACTGCCACACCCATGCGTGCAGCTCTGGCCAGACCGTCAGAGGCCGGATCGATACCGACCATGGCCGCCATCTCCAAATACTTAGCGTTACGCAGGATCTTGATCATCAAGTCGGTGCCGATATTGCCGGAACCAATAATGGCAACTTTCAGCTTTTGAAAACCCACCATGCTCCCCTCTCTTGTGATTGTGATTTCGAGGTTAAGGCGAACAAGTCGCCTGTGACGTTTAGTGGGCAGATTAGGATTCAGCATCAAAGTTGTCAATATGTGATTATTAATATCATATAGTGATATTTTTGGAAAAATAGGATCTTGATAAGGAGGGGGATTTAAACAGGGGGGGCAAGGATCCAGTCGCTACGTGGCGCGTTGAACCTGCATTAACGAAGCCGATTGCTCTGCCAAGGTAGCCCATAAACTGGCAAACCTCGTTCTTGATCCTGCTGACGGCTTGTGTGAGGCGTTCGAAATCACCCGTTCGATTTACTACGCCCTAGCCTCAGGCGGCTATCTCCGGGCGTTGGGAGCATTCGATTACGCAGTCGAGGACTGAGGCCGCTGCACTCTCTCGAAAGCCTGCTGACGTTTGCCGGTTTGGCACGAAGCACGTTTTATTATCAGCAAAAGGCGCTGCAAGCAGCGGATAAATATGCGGTTCTGAAAGCCCGGATTCGTTCGACGTTCGACCAGCACAAGGCGCGATATGGCTATCGTCGGATAACGGCTGCGGTCCGAAACACTGGCCACCTCGTCAACCACAAAACGGTTCAGCGATTGATGGCGCAACTTGGGCTAAAGAGCCTGGTGCGCGTGAAGAAATACCGCGCCTACAAAGGGGAAGTCGGCAACGCCGCGCCTAATGTTCTGAAGCGCGAGTTTGCGGCGCCGCAGCCCAATAAAAAGTGGGTAACCGATGTTACTGAATTCAAAGTCGGTGGTCAGAAGCTAGGCCATTGGCCCGCCGTCCAACTGGCGGTGCTTGAACGCCAGTTCAAAGGCTTGCCCTTTGTGCGTCATGACCAGCTTTGATCCTGGGCGAAGCCCACGATACTCATCGGCGCCGGAGAAGCCCCAGCGGCGTTGTAGGCGCACGGCAAGCCACGCATCGAGCGCGGCGAGGCAGCGGGCATGGGTCAGGTACACATTGCGCGGTCGGCAGCCCTTGGTGATGTCAGCCCGCAAGTAGACCTCGGGTTTGATGGCACCGCTGGGATAGAGCACGTCGTCCACCTCCAGCATAGCCAGCTCGGTGACGCGAATGCCGGTGGTGTGGGTGAGCCACAACAGCATCACATCACGCTCTGGCATGCGGCCAGTTACGGATGCAACACGGATCAAGTGCTTGAATTGTCCAGGGCGAAGCGAAGTAGCGCGGCGGGTGGTCATGCACAGCCACTCCGCATGCCTTGAACGGTTACCATGGAAATAATGCTAGGCGAGGGAAGAAGCACTAAGTCGCTCCGCACAAAAAATCACGAAAAAAGTTAAATTAGGTAAGTAATTGATTTATGAATGATAAATCTAATATAACAGTTAGTGACGCTCCGGAACTGATGGAAGAATCCAACCTGTCGGTGGGTGGCCACGTGCTGTTTGCGCATTACCAGCAGGGCATGACCGACTACCTGGCCATCGCCCTGCTGCACCACAGCGAAGGCGTGGCAGTCACCGATGAACTGGACGTGACCCCGTCCCGTCACCTGGACCTGGGCCAGTTGCACCTGGCGGCGCGGATCAATGTGTCGGAATGGCAAAACAACAAACAGTCCAAGCAGTACATTTCGTTCATCAAGGGCAAGAACGGCAAGAAAGTCTCGGAATACTTCCGTGACTTCATCGGCTGCCAGGAAGGCGTCGACGGCCCCGGCGAGACCCGCACCCTGCTCAAGGCCTTCAGTGACTTCGTCGAGAGCGAAGACCTGCCGGAGGACGATGCCCGGGAAAAAACCAAGACCCTGGTGGACTACGCCAGCAGCCAGGCCAAGCTCGGCGAGCCCATGGGCCTGGAAGAACTGTCCGAGCTGATCGATGAAGAGCGCCCGAAAGCCTTCTACGATCACATCCGCAACAAGGACTATGGCCTATCGCCAGAAATCCCCGCCGATAAACGCACGCTCAACCAGTTCCGCCGCTTCACCGGCCGCGCCGAAGGCTTGTCCATCAGCTTCGAAGCGCACCTGCTGGGCTCCAAGATCGAGTATGACGAGGAGGCCGGCACGCTGATCATCAAGGGCTTGCCGACATCCCTGACGGATCAGCTCAAGCGCCGTAATTGAGCACTCCCTGTGGGAGCGAGCTTGCTGGCTCCCACAAGATCATGCGTTGTTCATCGAGCCTCGACCCTGAAGCCAAACCGCGGAAAGTGCACGTGCACCACCCCGCCACGCTCATCCTCGCGCCGCAGAACCAATTCTTCGCTACCCGCAAACACCAGCTCCCCGGCCACCGGATCGACACCATAATCCGTCGCGGCGATGGTCACCTGCTGCCCCGCCACAAAGCCATTCGGGTCATTGAACAGTTCATCCGGCAACGCTGTCGGCGTGGCGTTGCGAGCTACGTCCAACGCCTCTTCGGAACTCATCTCTTTCGGCGCGCCATGACCAAAGCCCAGCACCCGTGCGAGCCAGGCCGATACGGCCGGATATTCATCCACCAACGGCGAAGTGACTGGCGTGCCCTTGAGAAACCACAGCGGATGGGCCATGGCGAAGTCGGCTATGGAAGCATCGCCCAACAGGAAATCCCCCTCCTCACGCAGCAACTGTTGTTCAAGCCGCGCCATGATCGTCAGCCATTGGTGCTTGGCCTGTTCGGCGGACAAGCGCGTGGTCGTGCCGCCACTGAACAGGCCGGCGCGGTCGCTGATGAATGCCTTGATGGCTTCAGGCGTCAGCCTGGCAAAGCGCACCGCCACCGATTCAGGCTGGAACACCAGGCTGACCGCATGCTGGAACACCACCGAATCGGCCCAGGCCGCGAAGGACGCCGCGATCATTTCTCGGCCCTCAGGGAACAGCGCCGGCGAGGCTTTTTCCTGCTCCAACCGGTGAGCGATCAACGCCGTATCGCAGTAGATATCCGCGCCGATCTGCAACACCGGCGTCTTGCGGTAGCCGCCGGTCAAGGCGGTCAGGTCGGGCTTGGGCATCATCGCAGGGATGTTCACCGATCGCCAGGCCAGGCCCTTGAAGCCCATCAGCAGGCGGGCCTTTTCGGCAAATGGTGATGTCGGGTAATGGTGAAGGATCAGCTCTGACATGAGATTCGCCAATGCAGGGAAGAAGACCCGCACTGTAGCGTGACATCGGGCAACAGCCTACCCGCGTGATAAAGGCCTATCAGTGCGATTGATCCGGCGCCGTCGCGCTGGCCACCAGGCATTCCTTGGCGCTTTTCCTGAGTTTCTTGATCAGCCGCTCCTGGCGCAGGGCCTCGCCCTTGTCGCGACAGGCCTCGGTGTACACCAGCGCCACCGCCGGGCTGGAAAGAAAGAAGCGTGCGCCTTTGCCGCTCTGGTGCTTGGCAAAGCGCCGTACCGGATCATCACTGATGCCGCAGTACAGCGAGCCATTGGCGGCCCGTACCAGATAGACGAACCAGGGCTTGCCCGGCTCGGTCGCCTCGGGCACGCACAGGTCGGAAGATTCGTTGGCGGTCGTCACAGATGTTCAGCAAGCAGGTAGGAAACAAGCCGCGATCTTATCAGCGACTGGCCTGGAACGCCCGCAGCCCCTTGAGCGCCTGGGCCCTGACGGCGTTGCGCACCAGCGGCGTCCAGCCCAGCAGCAGGCCCTTGGTGCCCAATGCCTGGCGGGACCAGCGCCACAGATCGAAGCTGTCATGGTGCTCGCAAATCTTGCCGTCGCGGAAGACAAAACGCGCCTGGATATCATTGACCACGATATTGCCGGTCTGGCTGAACAGGTACGTCGCCACCCAATGCGCGCCGCCGGTCCGCTCGTCGCTGCGCACGTTGTCGAAGGTCAGGGAAAAATCCTTGGCCCGAGTGGTCAACATGCGCCACATGTCCCCGGCATCACGCCCGCGCAGTTCGCCGAATGCCGGATCGCTGAACACCACGTCGTCGGTGTAGCAATCGCTCATGGCTTCGGCATCCAGGCGCTGGAAGGCCTGGTAGAAGCGGGTGATCAGGGCATTGTGGGCATCACTCATGGACAGGCTCCGGAAAACGGTTCGATAGGCCTGCACGATAATCCGCCACCGTCGGGAAGACCATCGTCATTCGCCATGAAAATGATATCAATGAGACTCGGTGACTCTTTCACTGACCACACCCACATACAGCGCCCGACCGGCCCCGATTCCCGCGATGATCGCCCCCAGGCCAATCACACCGAAGATCCAGCCCAGGGCACTCCAGCCTCCGGTCAAGTCGTGGACCAGGCCCACCGCGAAGGGCCCCAGCGACGCCAGCGTATAGCCGAACCCCTGGGCCATGCCGGACAGGTTGGCGGCCACATGGGCGTCGCGCGAACGCAACACGATCAGGGTAAGCGCCAGGCTGAACGTCGCGCCCTGCCCCAACCCCAGCAATATCGCCCAGCCCCACAACCCATCGATGGGTGCGTAAAGGCAACCGAACAAGCCACCCAGGGTCATGAGCATGACGACAACAATAGCCAGCCGCTGGTCCTTGCCCCGCGTCGCCAGCCAAGGCGCACTCAGGGAACTGATCAACTGCACGATGACCGACCCGGACAGCACGAGCCCGGCCTCGGTCGGGCTCAGCCCGCGACCGATGAGAATCGACGGCAGCCAGCCGAATACAATGTAGGCCAGGGACGATTGCAGCCCCATGTACAAGGTCACTTGCCAGGCCAACGGATCACGCAGCAAGCCCCGGACCCGGTAAGCCACCTGATGCGCACCGTGTTTCTGGCCGACTTGTGGCAACCAGAACATTGCCGCCAGGAGCGCAGGGGCTACCCAGAAACCCAGGCCCAAGGCCCAGCTGCCGCCGAGGTGCTGGCTCAGCGGCACCGTCGCCCCTGCCGCCATCGCGGCGCCCAGGCACAGCGCCATGGTATAGACACCGGTCATGGCGCCGGCGTGCTTGGCGAAGTCGCGCTTGACGATGCCCGGCAAAAGCACGCCGATCACACCGATACTGGCGCCCGCCAGGATGCTGCCGGCGAACAAGCCGAACTGGCCGAACGAGCTGCGCAGGACGATCCCGCCAGCCAGCGTCAGCAAGATCCCCAACACCACGCGCTCGGCACCAAAACGCCGCGCCAGCACCGGCGCCAGCGGCGCGAACAGACCCAGGCAAAGCACCGGCAACGTCGTCAACAACCCCGCTTGCGCGGCCGACAGGCCAAGGCTTTTTGAAACATCACTGAGCAGCGGCGCCATGCTCGACAGCGCCGGACGCAAGTTCAGCGCCACCAGAATCAACCCAAGCAGCAACAGCCAGGGACGTCGTACCAACGGGTGGCTCTGCTGGGCCTGCTCGTCGTCGGCTTCGGCGTCGATCAGCAGTTCTTCGAGTTCGGCGGCGCGTTTGTGCGTCGTCGCCGTGGTGCGGTCAAGCGAATCGCGGGACATGGAAAGCTCTGGTTCAGGGTTCATTGATCAACTGCCGGCAAAGGGCCTTGGCCCGCTCCGGGTCCTGGCTTTCGACGGCTTCGAGGATTTCGACGTGCAGGTCGAAAACATGTTGATGGCGGGGGATGATGTTGAGGCTCTGGCGCAGCTGTGCGCCAATAACGCTGGAAAAGTAGCGATAGAGTTCGCTCAGTGCGGGGTTGTGCGCGGCATCCACCAGCAGACGGTGAAACACCAGGTCGCAGGCGATGTAGTGCTCCAGGTCGCCGTGGTAATGCTCGCCGCTGGTTCGCAGCGCCTGGCGCAACGCAAGCAAATCCTCATCGGTGCGCCGCAGCGCCGCCAGGCCAATGGCCTCTACTTCCAAGATGTGCCGAGTTTCCCGGGCCTGTTCCAGCGAACAGCGCGACAGCACCTTGAGAGTATCCAGCGGATCGACCACCGCCCGCACGTAGCTGCCGTCGCCCTGGCGGATCTCGATCAACCCGGAAAACGCCAGCACGCGCATGGCTTCGCGCACCGTGTTGCGGCTGATCCCCAACTCCGCCACCAGTTCCGGCTCGGTGGGCAAGCGCTGGCCGACGGCCCACACCCCCTCGCTGATTCGGCGGCGCAATTGCTCCAGGGCCTGATCGACCAAGGAGCGTTTCATTAATGGAGAAATATCTGACATAGAGTCCGCCCTTTCATCCAATCATAGGATGAATTTTCTGACATGTTAGTCAGCTTCGCGTAGGACAGCAACCGCCTAGGGTCAATGAGAGAAAAAGAAGCGAGATTTTCGATTGATCAAAATTACCCTTTAAGGGTAATTTTAAGGACAAGGCACACCGTTCCATGGAAAAGAACACACCCCATTACGCCTTGGTGGCGATACAGGCGGATGTCAGGCGGCTTAAAGGGAAAGCTTTCACCAGCACTGCGAAGAACACTGCTCGGACGCTTGGTCTAAACGTCTCGGACATGCAGCAGGTCATCCATGGGCTTGAGCGAAAACAATTCTACAAATCGATGACCACCTATGACGATCATCGAGTCTGGCATGACGTCTACCACGCCAATTCACACGGTCTGCAGATTTACCTGAAGGTGACGTACCGCCCCAGCGGAGGCCCTCCGGTAATTTCCTTCAAGGAGCAAAACTCATGAAACACCAACAATGCTTCAGCTGTGGTGCCCCGGAGGGCATGTTGCATTTCGAAGGTCGCGGCGAAACCATCAGCGTCAAGGGACTGGAACGCCGGGTCGATGACTTGTCTGGCTGGGAATGTCAGATGTGCGGCGAAGTCGAGCTCGATTCAAGCTGCTCGGATCGCTACGACCACGCAGGTGATGAGCTGGTCAATGCGGCCAGGGGGATGATCGGCGAAGAGATCAAACGCATCCGCCGCAAACTGCAGTTGTCGCAAAAAGAAGCGGTGTCGTTTTTGTCAGGTGGTGGGCACAACGCGTTTTCCCGCTACGAACGCGGTGAGGTATTGCCATCAAAAGCGTTGGTGCTGCTGATGCGCCTGCTTGATCGCTATCCGCATTTGCTTGCAGATGCACGAGCCCTGGCTGAAGGTGCGGACTTGAGGGGATTCAAGACGACGGTGCACAAAGAGCACGAAACCCTCACGACTCACTGAGTCCGCTGCAAAAAAATAAACCCGGACAAGTCCGGGTTTATTTCACTGCCTAGCGCCGATCAATGCAGGATCTGGCTCAGGAACAGCTTGGTGCGGTCGTTCTGTGGGTTGTCGAAGAAGTCGTTTGGCGCTGCCTGTTCGACGATTTCACCCTTGTCCATGAAGATCACGCGGTTGGCTACGGTACGGGCGAAGCCCATTTCGTGGGTCACGCAGAGCATGGTCATGCCGTCTTCAGCCAGGCCGATCATGGTGTCGAGTACCTCCTTCACCATTTCCGGGTCGAGGGCCGAAGTCGGCTCGTCGAACAGCATGATTTTCGGTTTCATGCACAGGGCACGGGCAATCGCCACACGCTGTTGCTGACCGCCGGAGAGCTGGCCCGGGTACTTGTGCGCCTGCTCTGGAATGCGTACGCGCTCCAGGTAATGCATGGCGATTTCCTCGGCCTTGCGCTTGGGCATCTTGCGCACCCACATCGGTGCCAGCGTGCAGTTCTGCAGGATGGTCAGGTGCGGGAACAGGTTGAAGTGCTGGAACACCATGCCGACTTCACGGCGGATCGCTTCGATCTGCTTGAGGTCGTTGGTCAGCTCCACGCCATCGACCACGATGCGACCCTGCTGGTGCTCTTCCAGGCGGTTGAGGCAGCGGATGGTCGTGGACTTGCCGGAGCCCGACGGGCCGCAGAGCACGATGCGCTCGCCCTGCTTGACGTTCAGGTTGATGTCTTTCAACACGTGGAACTGGCCGTACCACTTGTTGACGCCCTGCATCTGAATAATGCCTTCAGGGCTCACAGGCTGTTTGATCGCTTCACTCATGAGTCAACTCCTAACGCTTGTGGCCAGTGTCCAGCTTGCGTTCCAAATGCATGGAATAGCGGGACATACCAAAACAGAAAATCCAGAACACCAGGGCGGCGAACACATAGCCTTCGGTGGCCATGCCCAGCCATTTCGGGTCGGCGGCAGCTTGTTTCACGCTGTTGAGCAGGTCGAAGAGGCCGATGATGATCACCAGGCTCGTGTCCTTGAACAATGCAATGAAGGTGTTGACGATCCCGGGGATTACCAGCTTCAGGGCTTGCGGCAGGATCACCAGGCCCATGCTGCGCCAGTAACCGAGGCCCATCGCCGCAGCCGCTTCGTACTGGCCCTTGGGAATCGCTTGCAGGCCACCGCGCACCACTTCGGCCACATAGGCCGACTGGAACAGGATCACGCCGATCAGCGCCCGCAGCAGCTTGTCGAAGTTCATGCCTTCTGGCAGGAACAACGGCAGCATGACCGAGGACATGAACAACACCGTGATCAACGGCACGCCGCGCCAGAACTCGATGAAGGTCACGCAGACCACGCGGATCGCCGGCAGGTTGGAACGACGGCCCAGGGCGAGGACGATACCCAGCGGCAAGGCGCCAGCGATACCGACGGTGGCGATCACCAGCGTCAGCATCAGGCCGCCCCACTGGCTGGTCGCCACGGTATCCAGGCCCAGCACGCCGCCGTGCAACAGGCACCAGGCGATGATCGGATACAGCACCAGGAAGCTCAGGCCGTAGACCGCCTTGCGGGGGAAGCGCGAGATGAACAGCGGCGCAACACCGATCACAGCCAGCCATACCGTCAGGTCGACGCGCCAGCGCAGGCCCGTCGGGTAATAGCCGTACATGAACTGGCCGAAGCGCTGCTGGATGAACACCCAGCAGGCGCCTTCCTTGGTGCAGTCGGCCTGGGTGGTGCCGACCCAGTTGGCATCCAGGATCGCCCATTGCAGGATCGGCGGGATGATCAGGTAGATCAGGTAGAACGCAAACAGCGTCAACAGCGTATTGAGCCAGCTGGAGAACATGTTTGCGCGCATCCATGCCACCACACCGATGCTGCTGCTCGGAGGGGGCATGTCGGGTTTGAAAGTATGGGATGTCATGCGCGTTTCCTCACCGCTCGATCAGCGCAATGCGCTTGTTGTACCAGTTCATCAGCAAGGAAATGCTGATACTGATCGCCAGGTACACGCTCATGGTGATCGCAATCACCTCGATAGCCTGGCCGGTCTGGTTCAACACCGTGCCGGCAAACAGCGAAACCATTTCCGGGTAACCGATACCGGCCGCCAGGGAAGAGTTCTTCGCCAGGTTCAGGTATTGGCTGGTCAACGGCGGGATGATCACACGCAGGGCTTGCGGGATGATCACCTTGCGCAGGGTCGGGCCGTTGCGCAGGCCCAGGGAGTGGGCAGCTTCGGTCTGACCGTGACTGACCGACTTGATGCCCGAACGCACGATCTCGGCGATGAACGCCGCGGTGTACACCGTCAGTGCCAAGGTCAATGCCAGCAACTCGGGAATCAGTACCCAGCCACCGACGAAGTTGAAGCCCTTGAGCTCCGGCATTTCCCAGTGCACAGGAGCGCCGAAGACCAGGGCGCACAACGCCGGGATCACCAGGAACAACGCCAGGCCCACCCAGAATTTATGAAACGGCTCGCCAGTCGCTTCGAAACGCTTGTTGGCCCAGCGGGTCATCAGCACGATGGCGACAATCGCCAGCACGACGCTGATCACAAATGGCCAGAACCCGTCCGCCACCAGCGCGGCCGGCATATTCAGGCCCCGGCTGCTGACAAAGAAGGTGTCGCCGAAGTTATGGGCGGCGCGCGGCCCCGGCATGGTCAGGAACACCGCGAAGTACCAGAACAGGATCTGCAACAGTGGCGGGATGTTACGGAAAACCTCCACATACACCGTTGCTAGCTTGGCGATGATCCAGTTTTTCGACAGTCGGGCCACGCCGACTATGAAACCGAGAATCGTCGCCAGGATCACACCGATAAACGTCACCAGCAGTGTGTTGAGCAACCCGATGACAAAGACGCGGGCATAACTGTCCGCCTCGGTGTAGTCGATCAGGGTTTGAGCGATGCCAAAACCGGCACTGCGCTCCAGAAAGCCGAAACCGGAAGTGATGCCCCGGTGTTCCAGGTTGGTTTGTGTGTTATCGAACAGAAACCAGCCCAGCGAAATAACCGCCACGATGGTGACGATCTGAAATACCCACGCACGCACTCGTGGATCGCTGAGGCTGAGCCTCTGCTTAGGTGCGCCGATTGAATTTTGCATGAAGTGCCCCGCAAGGAATGGAACAGAACATCACCCGGTGGTTGGCCCACCGGGTGATAGAACCATCAGCGCACTGGTGGTGCGTATTGAATGCCGCCTGCGTTCCACAGAGCGTTCAGACCGCGATCGATCTGCAGCGGGGTGTCCTTGCCGAGGTTGCGCTCGAACATTTCACCGTAGTTGCCGACTTGCTTGACGATCTGCACGACCCAGTCTTTCGGCAGCTTCAGGTCTTTACCGTATTCACCGTCAGCGCCCAGCATACGGGCAACGTCCGGGTTCTTGGTGGACTTGGCTTCAGCTTCGACGTTCTTCGAAGTCACGCCTGCTTCTTCAGCGTTGAGCATGGCGTAGCCAGTCCAACGCACGATAGCCAGCCACTCGTCGTCGCCGTTACGCACGACCGGGCCCAGTGGCTCCTTGGAAATGGTTTCTGGCAGAACCACGTAGTCCTTCGGCGAAGCCAGCTTGCTGCGCTGGGCGAACAGTTGGGACTTGTCGGAAGTCAGCACGTCGCAACGACCGGATTCCAGCGACTTGGCGCTTTCATCGGAGGTGTCGAAAGTGATCGGGGTGTACTTCAGGCCGTTGGCGCGGAAGTAATCGGACACGTTCAGCTCGGTGGTGGTACCGGCCTGGATGCAGATGGTCGCACCGTCCAGTTCCTTGGCGCTCTTGACGCCCAATTTGCTGTTGGCCAGGAAACCGATGCCGTCATAGTAGGTGATGAAGCCAGGAAACTTCAGGCCCATGCCAGCATCACGGGAGCTGGTCATGGTGGAGTTGCGCGACAGCACGTCGATTTCGCCCGACTGCAGCGCGGTGAAGCGCTCCTTGGCGTTCAACTGGCTGAACTTGACCTTGGTCGCGTCACCGAATACCGCTGCGGCCACGGCGCGGCAGAAGTCAGCGTCGATACCGACGATCTTGCCGGTGGAATCAGGCACCGAGAAGCCCGGCAGGCCATCACTTACACCACATTGCACAAAACCTTTCTTCTGCACGGCATCCAGGGTTGCACCCGCCTGAGCGAACCCGCTGACACCGAGGACTGCTGCTGCAGTCACGACTGCCAGGGTGGATTTCAGTAACTTCATTCAAACCTCCAGTTTTGCTCTTGTTGTGTCGGAGCTCGAGCCCTGTCGCACCCTTTTGAGGCATTGCCGACCCTTGTTGGCTTTTTTTAGGGTCAACCGACGTCTGGGCCTTCGCTATGAGTCTATTAATGAGAGCGCCCATAAACAGCGGCCTGCTCACTTCTCACCAATCGGCCGAACGGGCTGTAGCCCTTCACGTTCGCGAAGCCCGTAGCGGCTATTGGCGAACATCCATCACCGGATTTCTGATATCCCATGCGTCGCGTCGAGCTGATAGTGTTACCGCGCAGCGTAAGAATCATCACTCGGCTAAACCAATAGCAAAGCCCGTACCACACCGCTGCGCTTGTCCCTTACTGGGAACGTCAAGACAAAAAGTTGTAGCATTGCGACATGTAATTAACTGAGGCGCCAGGCGCGCACCGTAAACACGCACTGATTGAGCGCGCCCGCACATTTTTGGAGCACACCATGACCGACCCCTTGATTCTCGAGCCCCCTGGCACCGCCGACGCGTGCGTAATCTGGCTCCACGGCCTGGGTGCCGATCGATACGACTTCATGCCGGTAGCCGAAATGTTGCAGCAAAGTCTGCACACCACGCGTTTCGTCTTGCCCCAGGCACCGACCCAGCCCGTCACGATCAACGGCGGTTATGCCATGCCGAGCTGGTACGACATTCGCGCCCTGCGCCCGGCCCGAGCGATTGACGAAGACCAATTGGAAAGCTCGGCACAGCGGGTCATTGACCTGATGAAAACCCAGCGAGCCTGCGGAATAGACGCTTCGCGAATCTTCCTCGCGGGTTTTTCCCAGGGCGGCGCCGTGGTCTATCACACAGCGTTCGTCAAATGGCAGGGGCCGCTGGGTGGCGTGATCGCCCTGTCCACTTATGCCCCAACGTTCGGCGAAGAACTGCAATTGTCTGCGAGCCAGCAACGCATTCCGGTGCTGGCGCTGCACGGACAATACGATGAAGTGGTACTCAACCCGATGGGCCGGACTGCGAAGGAGTATCTGAAGCAGCATGGTGTCACCGTGACATGGCGAGAATACCCAATGGGCCACGAAGTGTTACCCGAGGAGATTCGCGACATCGGCACCTGGCTGGCCGAGCGGCTGCGCTAAGAGGCCAATCGCCACGTCAACGCTTTGATGAACACACTACGCCGCGCCCGTTTCTTGCATTACACTGGCCGGCGTACATTCCTTAACCAATCGATGAGATGACCGTGCTCAAAGCACTCAAGAAGATGTTCGGTAAAAGCGAGGCCGAGCAGCTCGCGCCTGTTTCCAGCGCGCCAGTCCAAGCCCCGAGCCGCACCGATGCGCAACAACCGCGCCGGACCGCTCCGCCGGTTGCGCAGGCAAAAACAACGCCCACGACCTCCCCCGCTGCCCAGCCCGTCGCCGCACCGGCCGATGAAAAGCCACGCAGCGAAGCGCCAAGGCCACGCCGCGAACGCGCACCAAAACCGCCCGTCGTCGCTTGGAAGCTCGAAGACTTCGTCGTGGAACCCCAGGAAGGCAAGACCCGCTTCCACGACTTCAAGCTCGCCCCCGAATTGATGCATGCCATCCAGGACCTGGGTTTCCCTTACTGCACGCCGATCCAGGCGCAAGTGCTCGGTTACACCCTCGCCGGCAAAGATGCCATCGGCCGCGCCCAGACCGGTACCGGCAAGACCGCCGCGTTCCTGATCTCCATCATTACCCAGTTGCTCCAGACCCCGCCGCCCAGGGAACGCTACATGGGTGAACCGCGGGCACTGATCATCGCGCCGACCCGCGAGCTGGTGGTGCAGATCGCCAAGGACGCCGCCGACCTGACCAAGTACACCGGCCTGAACGTGATGACGTTCGTGGGCGGCATGGACTTCGACAAGCAGCTCAAGCACCTCGAAGCCCGCCACTGCGACATTCTGGTCGCCACGCCGGGCCGCCTGCTGGACTTCAACCAGCGCGGCGACGTTCACCTGGACATGGTCGAGGTGATGGTGCTGGACGAAGCCGACCGCATGCTCGACATGGGCTTCATCCCGCAGGTGCGCCAGATCATTCGCCAGACCCCGCCGAAAAGCGAACGCCAGACCCTGCTGTTCTCCGCCACCTTCACCGAAGACGTGATGAACCTGGCCAAGCAATGGACGACCGACCCGGCCATCGTCGAGATCGAAGCCGAGAACGTCGCCAGCGAAAACGTCGAACAACACATCTACGCAGTCGCCGGTGCCGACAAATACAAGCTGCTTTACAACCTGGTCAACGACAACGGTTGGGAGCGGGTGATGGTGTTCGCCAACCGCAAGGACGAAGTGCGCCGCATCGAAGAACGCTTGGTGCGCGATGGCGTCAACGCCGCCCAACTCTCCGGCGACGTGCCCCAGCACAAGCGCATCAAGACCCTCGAAGGTTTCCGCGAAGGCAAGATCCGCGTGCTGGTTGCCACCGACGTGGCCGGCCGCGGCATCCACATTGATGGCATCAGCCACGTGATCAACTTCACCCTGCCGGAAGTGCCGGACGATTACGTG
This sequence comes from Pseudomonas frederiksbergensis, assembly GCF_000802155.2. Classification (GTDB taxonomy): domain Bacteria; phylum Pseudomonadota; class Gammaproteobacteria; order Pseudomonadales; family Pseudomonadaceae; genus Aquipseudomonas; species Aquipseudomonas frederiksbergensis_A. The sequence goes on along the minus strand of NZ_JQGJ02000006.1, from coordinate 164,483 downwards.
CACCGTATCGGCCGCACCGGTCGTGCCGGGGCCGCGGGGGTTTCGATCAGCTTCGCTGGCGAAGATGACTCTTACCAGTTGCCGTCGATCGAAGCGCTGCTGGGTCGCAAGATCAGCTGCGAGATGCCGCCGACTCATCTGTTGCGACCGGTTGAGCGTAAGCGGCCTTAACCGCTTGACGAGACAAGAGGCGCAGCCCGCAAAGGCTGCGCTTTTTTTTGCCTGGGGATATTGCCCGATAAAACTAAAAGTCCATAATGGACAAATTAGTTTATACGAGACACTCGGAGCACACGATGACCAGCACGCCTCAAGTCATGACCCAAGCCCAGGCCCGAGCGCTGCTCGAACACGTCGATGTGCCGCAGATCCTGCGCAAGCTGTTCCGCGATCTCGCCGCCGGACAAGCAGTGCAACCAGCCCAGCAGTTGGTGGTTTTCCCTCAAGGCGCCGGGGACTTCATCAATTACCTGGGCGTGCTGGCTGAAGACCAGGTCTACGGGATCAAGACCTCGCCCTATATCGTCCGTGAGCAAGGCCCATTGGTTACCGCCTGGACTTTGCTGATGTCTATGCAGACCGGCCTGCCGTTGTTGCTGTGTGACGCAGCCCTGCTGACAACGGTCCGCACCGCCGCGACGACCGCCGTTGCCATCGATGCCCTCGCTCCCCTCGAGGCCAAGCGCCTGGCGGTAATCGGCAGTGGCGCAGTGGCGCGCGCCCATGTGCAGTACGTCAAGGGACTGCGGGATTGGCAGGGCATCAGTCTCTATTCACCAAGCCTGAGAGACCGGGCACCTGAAGATCTCGCGCTGATCACCGACCTGGACCCACGCCTGCAGATTTGCGACACCCTTGAAGCCGCGCTACAGGACGCCGACGTGGTGATGCTCTGCACCTCGTCCGCCAAAGCGGTGCTTGATCCACAGGCCCTGGTTAAACCTGCGCTGATCACCTCCATCAGCACCAACGCCCCACGCGCCCATGAAGTGCCGCCCGAGCGCCTCAACGATATGGACGTGTTCTGTGACTATCGTCAGACCACTCCGGGCTCGGCCGGCGAGATGCTGATCGCCAGCGAGCAACATGGCTGGCAGGCATCGAGTATCGTCGGTGACTTGCCTGACCTGCTGAGCGAACGGGTGGCGCAGCCGAACTACGAGCGCCATGTGTTCTTCCGCTCCATCGGGTTGGGGCTGGAAGATGTTGCGCTGGCGAATGCGCTGTATCGACTTCATAACTGACACCACTGTAGTCCCGGCGGGATTTCAAACTCTCCGGCACCGTGTTCGACAGGAGCGCTCCATGACACAAGCAGACTTCATCATCATCGGCGGCGGCATCGCCGGTGCCTCCACCGGCTACTGGCTCGCGCCCCACGGCCGGGTCATTGTGCTCGAACGCGAAACTCATCCGGCCTACCATTCCACCGGACGCTCGGCGGCGCTGTACACCGCCGCTTATGGCACGCCACAGGTAAGGGCGTTGACCCAGGCCAGCCGGGATTTTTTCGACGCCCCGCCAACCGGTTTCTGCGAGCATCCGTTGCTCACACCACGCGGCGAGATGACTGTGGATTTCACCGGTGACCCGACCGAACTGAACAACCAATACCTCAGCGCCAAGGCCACGGTGCCGCAGATGCAGCTGCTCAGCGCCGAAGAAGCCTGCGTGCGGCTGCCGATATTGCGGCGGGAAAAAGTCCACGGCGCGATCTATGACCCCACTGCCTGTGACATCGACACCGATGCGCTGCACCAAGGTTACTTGCGCGGCATTCGTCGCAGCGGCGGCGAGGTGCACACCGACAGCGAAGTGCTCGACTTGATCCGGGACGATCAAGGGCAATGGCAGGTCAGAACCGCCAGCCAGACTTTCTGCGCGCCCGTGCTGATCAACGCGGCCGGCGCCTGGGCCGACCAAGTGGCCGAAATGGCCGGTGCGCCCAAGCTGGGGCTGCAACCAAAGCGGCGGGCAGCATTCATTTTCGCCGGCCCCGAGGGCGTGGACATTCATGACTGGCCGATGTTGGTGAGCCTCGACGAGTCCTTCTACATGAAGCCGGACGCCGGCATGTTCCTCGGTTCGCCCGCCAATGCCGATCCCGTCGAGCCTCACGACGTACAGCCCGAAGAGCTGGACATCGCCATGGGTATCTACCAGATCGAAGAAGCGACCACCCTGACCATCCGCCGCCCGACTCGCACCTGGGCCGGACTGCGCAGTTTCGTGCACGACGGCGATCTACTGGCCGGTTTCGATCCACATGTGCCCGGCCTTTTCTGGGTCGCGGCCCAAGGCGGCTACGGCATCCAGACCTCCCCCGCCATGGGCCAGGCCAGCGCGGCCCTGGTGCGCGGAGAACCATTGCCCGAACCCTTGGCCCGTTTCGGCCTGAACGCTGCGATGTTGTCACCCGCACGCCTGGGCGGACCTTCACCAAGGTGACGCATCTCCACGATTGCGGCACACTCCCTCGCGCCCCTGCTTCACGGGGCGCTGACTGCCTGGAGTCCTGTCATGAATGCCCCGCAAGCCGATCCGGCACTGGATAATTTCCGCACTATCGCCGATGCCATCGCCACGCTGTTCTATCCCCACGCTGAAGTGGTGTTGCATGACCTGCGCACGCAACGGGTCGATTACATCGCCAACAACCTGTCCAAGCGCGAAGTGGGCAACGACTCGTCCTTGGAAGACATGCTCAGCGAAGACGTCAGCGAACGAAACATCGGGCCATACGAGAAGTTGAATTGGGACGGCCAGAAAATCCGCAGCCTCAGCAGCGTGCTGCGAGACGCAGACGGCCACCCGCTGGCGGTGCTGTGCATCAACCTGAATATCTCGCTGTTTGAAAACGCCAAGGCAGCGCTGGACCTGTTCTTGTCACCGAGCAAGTTGATTGCACAGCCGGACTCGCTGTTTCGCGATGATTGGCAGGAGCGGATCAACACCTTCCTCCACGCCTGGATGCGCGAGCGTCAACTGAGCCTGAACCTGCTGAACCGCGACCACAAGCGCGAGCTGGTACTGGCACTGCATGCCGAGGGTGCATTCAAGGGCAAGAGCGCGTCCAACTATGTGGCGAACGTGCTGAACATGGGGCGGGCGACGGTGTACAAACATCTGAAGGAGTTGAAGGGCTGAGGTTTGTGTCGCATGGCCTGACGCCTTCGCGAGCAGTCTCGCTTCCACATTTGATTTTGTTGCACACAAATATCGTGCACGACGCAAATTCCTGTGGGAGCTAACCTGCTAGCGAAGGCGATGTATCAGTCTCCGTAGATATCCGACTTGAAATACTTGGCCTGGATCTTCTGGTACTCGCCATTGGCCCTAATCCCGTCGATGGCCGCGTTCAAGTCCGCCACCAGTTGGGTATTGCCTTTGCGCACCGCAATCCCGGCACCCTCACCGACGTATTTCGGATCCTTGAGCTCCGGCCCGACAAACGCGTAGCCCTTGCCACGAGGCATCGACAGGAAATCTTCCAGCGGGATCGTGTCGGCGAAAATCGCGTCCAGGCGCCCCGACGCCAGATCCATGTAGATTTCTTCGTTATTGCTGTAGCGCTTGACCGTCACGCCTTTTGGCTCGAAGACTTCCGTGGCGAAACGATCCGTGGTGGTGGCCCGCTGCACGCCCACGGTCTTGCCCTTAAGGCTGGCGTACTGGTCATCGACTACAGCGCCTTCCTTCATTACCAGCCGCGACGAAGTGAAATAGTACTTGTGGGTGAAATCCACCGACTTCTTGCGCTCTTCGGTGATGGTCATGGACGACAGCGCCAAGTCGATCTTCTTCACCTTGAGGGACGGGATCAGTCCGTCGAACTCCCCTTCGATCCACTCGCACTTGACCTGCATCTGCGCGCACAAGGCATTGCCTATGTCGTAGTCGAAACCTTCGATCTTGCCTTCCGAGGTCTTGGAAGCAAACGGTGGATAAGCGGCCTCGATACCGATGCGCAAGGTTTTCTCGGCGGCGAACAGACTGCTGGAGGCCAACAGGCTCAAGGCCAGGCCGGTAATGAGGGGGAGTTTCTTCATGGTCGTTCTCTCGCGGGTTGTTGTTGGTTTGGCAGAGAAAGGTGGACGCGACTACTTTGTACTTATAAATCCATACTGGACTTTAATGTACATGTCGTCAATTGGATAAACAGGGGAATGCGATGGGAGGCTGCTCGCGAATCGCGCATTCGCAAGCAACAAAAGAATGACAGGCTGCCTACTGCTTCCAGCGATCCGCCGCCGCATGATCACTGTCACGCCCTTCCACCCAGCGCGGGCCGTCGACGGTGTTTTCCTTCTTCCAGAACGGCGCACGGGTCTTGAGGTAATCCATCACAAAGGCGCAGGCGTCGAACGCCGCCTGGCGATGGGCGCTGGCAGCGCCGACAAAAACAATCGGCTCACCCGGCTCCAGGGCGCCGATGCGGTGCAGCACTTCGAGCTTGAGCAACGGCCAGCGCTGCTCGGCCTCGATGGCGATCTTGCCCAGGGCTTTTTCGGTCATGCCCGGGTAATGCTCCAGGAACATCCCCGACACATCGAGACCGTCATTGAAATCACGCACGTAGCCGACAAAGCTCACCACCGCTCCCACGCCGACATTGGCCGCGTGCATCGCATTGACTTCAACTCCCGGATCGAACGGCTCGACCTGCACACGAATGGCCATGGTTCAGCCTCCGGTCACGGTGGGGAAAAACGCGACTTCGTCACCGTCTGCCAATGGTTCGTCGAGCTGGCACAGCTCTTCGTTGCGCGCACACATCAGGTTCTGCTCCTTCAGGACCTCGGCGCCGTCGCGCTGCGCAAGCAACGCGCGCACATCCTCGACGGTGGAAAAATCGCCTTCGACCTGTACCGAATCCACGCCAAGCGCTTCACGATAGCGCGCAAAAAATTTCACGGTGATTTTCATGGGGCATCCGCCTGGAAATGGCCGCTCTTGCCGCCGAGTTTTTCCAGCACCCGCACGCCTTCGATGGTCATGGCACGGTCCACGGCCTTGCACATGTCGTAGATGGTCAGCGCGGCGACGCTGGCGGCGGTGAGCGCTTCCATTTCCACACCGGTCTGCCCCGACAGTTTGCAACGGGCAACGATGCGCACGCGATCCTCACCTTCGGCATTGAGCTCGACCTTGACGCTGGTGAGCATCAGCGGGTGGCAGAGGGGAATCAGGTCGCTGGTTTTCTTGGCAGCCTGGATACCGGCAATACGGGCAACGGCAAATACATCGCCCTTGGGGTGGCCGCCACTGACGATCATTTGCAGGGTGTCGGGCAGCATGCGTACAAAGGCTTCGGCGGTGGCTTCACGGAAGGTCACGGCCTTGTCGGTCACGTCGACCATGTTGGCGCGACCTTGGGAATCGAGATGAGTCAGCACAGGGTTACTCCTGATCAGGAGCAAGGATTGTAAACCCGTGGGTCAGATTCCGGCAGGGCTGATTGTCGCACCCATGTCCATCCTGGATCTGCAAGCTCGCACACAGGGAATTGCCAGCAGCCATAAAAAACCAGGCAACGGTGAGGTTGCCCGGTTCTGATGAATCAATTACAGATGAGACTCAGCGTATTCGGCCAGGATCGAGCGCGGTACGCCTTGCAGGGTGATGTGGACGCCGTTGGGGAAGTCCTTGAAACGTTCGGTCAGGTAGGTCAGCCCGGAGCTGGTCGCGGACAGGTAAGGGGTGTCGATCTGTGCCAGGTTACCCAGGCACACCACTTTGGAACCGGCGCCGGCACGGGTGATGATGGTTTTCATCTGGTGCGGGGTCAGGTTCTGGCATTCGTCGATCAGGATCAGGCTCTGCTGGAAGCTGCGACCCCGGATGTAGTTGAGGGATTTGAACTGCAACGGCACTTTGCTGAGGATGTAGTCGACGCTGCCATGGGTGCTTTCGTCGTCCATGTGCAAGGCTTCGAGGTTGTCGGTGATTGCGCCCAGCCACGGCTCCATTTTTTCCGCTTCGGTGCCGGGCAGGAAGCCGATCTCCTGGTCGAGGCCCTGCACGCTGCGGGTGGCGATGATGCGCCGGTAGCGTTTGCTGACCATGGTCTGCTCGATGGCGGCGGCCAGGGCCAGGATGGTCTTGCCGGAGCCGGCGGCGCCGGACAGGTTGACCAGGTGGATGTCCGGATCGAGCAAGGCGAACAGCGCCAGGCTTTGGTAGATGTCACGAGGCTTGAGGCCCCATGCCTCTTGATGCAACAGGGGTTCCTGATGCAGGTCGAGAATCAGCAGTTTGTCGACCTGGATTTCCTTGATCCAGCCGACGAAGCCTTGTTCGTCAATGATGAATTCGTTGAGGTGCACCGCCGGCAGGTTGTCGATCAGTTGCACCTGGTGCCAGGTGCGCCCGTGGTCCTGACGGGTTTCGACCTTGCTTACGCGGTCCCAGAAGGAGCCGGTCATCGTGTGATAGCCGTTGGGCAGCAGCGACACGTCGTCGACCAGTTGGTCGGTGCTGTAGTCCTCGGCCGCTATCCCGCAGGCGCGGGCCTTGAGGCGCATGTTGATGTCTTTGGTCACCAGCACCACGGCTTGGTCCTTGTTGCGCGCGTGCAGGTCGATCAATTGGTTGATGATGATGTTGTCGTTCAGGTGTTCGGGCAGTACCAGGTTGGGCTCGGTGCGCTTGCTCATCAGGATCGAGAGCAAGCCCTTGGGACCGCTTTTGCCGCGCTGGATCGGCACGCCCAGCTCGACGTCTTCGGGAGAGGCGTCCCCCAGGGTCTTGTCGATCAGGCGGATCGCCTGGCGACATTCGGCCGCCACGCTGTGATGCCCGCTCTTGAGCTTGTCCAGCTCTTCAAGGACGGTCATCGGAAGGGCAACGTGGTGTTCTTCGAAGTTCAGCAGCGCGTTTGGATCGTGGATCAATACGTTGGTATCGAGTACATACAGGATTGGCTGGTTGGAGGAAGGGCTACGTCCGTGGTCATCCATACTCGGTCACCTTTGTGGGGGCCATTCGACGCAATACCGTGACAGTGCTGCGCCTCGAGGTAGCCACCGAATTCACCCGCGACGATTCGGGCGAACTGCACACAATCTGGGTCTTGGAAGACGCCACCTGTGTTGCAGGTTTCGGCGGTCTGACTTCTTGATACTCCAAAACACATGACAGGAAAAAGCACTTTGACGCTTTTTTGAAGTTTATTTTTCAGAGTGACGAATAACCCTTGGCGTACCGCTGCCGCACCGTTAAAGTCGGAAGTCGGGTCGCACCGAATGCGTGCCAGAAAACCCGTCCTGCCCAATGTTTCCGGGACCTTCGTCCCTCAGCGAAACGCGTCCTGACAATCCTCCCAACCGATCCCGCTTTGTGCCGTTTGCGCAATGAGCCAGGGCAGCGCGATTTTCACTGCGTCCTGCTTGGCGTTGAAGTTGATCACGCCATGGCGCCACAACAGCATGAGGGTCAGTGCTCGCTGGGCGCTCTGTTCGGGCTTGAGACGGTTCGCGCTGTCCTGGGGATCAATGTCCCACAGTGCCACTTGCAAACCCTGGGTCCGGAAAAACGATTGCGCATCGCCCCGGCGCTGGCCTTGGGGCGGGCGGAACAGCGGCACGAAGTTCTCCGGCAGCTTGCCCTTGACCAGATCGACGCTGCGCCGCACCGAATCCTGCCAATCCTGCCAGAAACTGTGAGAGCGAAACTCCCAGCCCTGCACGCCGACGCATTGTCGCGAATAAAGGGCCTGGAGATCGTTGACCGAGCGATCCGCAAGCCGCGCCTGGATATCCTTGCCCAGTACGAAGAACGTGCCGTTCATGTTCGATTTGCGCAGGTATTCCGTCAGCCACGGGGTGTTATCCGGCGCGACATTGGCGCCGCTGTCGAAGGTCAGCAAAAACAGCCGGTCGTTCATCTGCTCGCCGTTGCGCTCGTAATCGCCAAAACGCTCGACTTCGCTGCTGACTTGAGGGAACAGGGCCGCCTTGCGCAGCAGTTCATCCCGATAGTGGGTATGGAAGATCCGGCTCGGCTCGGCCCACTTGATGTAATACGAGTTGTCATCGAGCTGGAACCTGCCCGCCTCCTCCTTCAAGGTCCCCATGTCTTCGACCAGATAGCAGAAGGAGGCGTCCAGTTCGCAACTTCGCTGGGCGAAGTTGTAGCTCGATAGCAGGCGTTGCCAAAGCCGTGCGCGCAGCGCGTCGACCGCCGCCATATTGACCGAGCGCAACCCAAGGTACTGCTTGAGCGCCACTTCATCCATGGCGTCGATGTCCAGCAACACCCGGGCGAACATCAGGATTTCGGCCCGCGAGGCGACATCGAACAGCGTCGGGTTGCCGAGTTGCTCAGGCCAGGTGCTGCGGTCCAGGGTGGCGACATCGTTGGGTGCGGCGACCGCAGCGAAACTCAACAACCAGGCCGACAGTAGAAGGACGATACGCAAAGGGGATGTCTCCATAACGAAACCCGCGCGGCATGATAGCTGATCCTGGTGTGACGCTCTTGTGCGACCGCCTCCTTCCTGATGAACCTGGCTTGCTCACCATCCATCCCCTATCAACCCAATAGCTGGAGTCCACCCGTACAACCCCCTAGAATCGCCGCACCCTCAAAGGAGACGTTTGCATGCTGATGGTGATTTCCCCCGCCAAGACCCTCGATTTCGAAACACCGCCGGCCATCGAGCGCTTCACCCTGCCGCAGTACCTGGACCATTCCCAGGAATTGGTCGAGCAACTGCGTGAACTGTCGCCGGCCCAGATCAGCGAACTGATGCACGTTTCGGACAAGATCGGCGGCCTCAACGCCGCGCGGTTCGGCAGTTGGAACCCGGCGTTCACTCCGGCCAACGCCAAACAGGCGTTGCTCGCCTTCAAGGGCGACGTTTATACCGGCCTCGACGCGCAAAGCCTCGGTGAAGCCGATCTCGACTACGCCCAGCAGCACCTGCGCATGCTGTCAGGCTTGTATGGCCTGCTGCGCCCACTGGACCTGATGCAGCCTTATCGCCTGGAGATGGGCACGAAGCTGGCCAACGCCCGGGGCAAGGACCTATATGCGTTCTGGGGCACCCGCATCAGCGAATGGTTGAACGAAGCCCTGGCCGAACAGGGTGACGACGTATTGTTGAACCTGGCGTCCAATGAATACTTCACGGCGGTAAAACGCAGTGCACTGAAAGCACGCGTGATCGATACCGAATTCAAGGATCTCAAGAACGGCCAGTACAAAATCATCAGTTTCTACGCCAAAAAAGCCAGGGGCCTGATGAGCCGATTTGTCATTGAGCAGCGCATCGATGACCCCGCGGCACTCAAGGCATTCGACGTGCAGGGTTATCGCTACAACCCCGAACAATCTTCACCACAAAAACTGGTCTTCTTGCGCGACCACGCCCCGCAATAACGCAACGCCTCTTTCAGGCCCCTATAAGGGGCCTCGATCACACCGCTAGATGTCATCGCAGTTCCCCATACCAATTGACACTTTATTGGCGTCAATAAAACCAACACACCCTGCGCTAACTTTTCTTTCACTCGACAAATGTCAGATTTTTCCGTAGTGGCACGGAAATTTTTCATCGGTAGTGGCACAAAACTATCTACCCTCCCCAACTCCCCGAAACTAAAGGCCAAAATCGCAAGTGCTATCACTATGAGGGCAGTGCCATCTAAGCAGATATTTCGAAAAATTTCGAAAATGGCGATGAGCGGATCGGAACTATGTGAAATTGCACGGCTCATACCACCCGTAACGATTCTCGCCGAGCGTGTACGAGATAACTTACATAGCACGTCGTCCGAAGTAACCGAGTTGTAACGACAACTTAGCGAAACGGTCGTCTAATTGGATCCACCCTAAAAGGACGGGAGATAACGCACCATTACTATCCCCTACAAGGCCAAGGCTGCGCCCCTATTAACGTGCTCACCCGAGCACACAAGCTTCTGATTTTGTGGGCTTTTTGCCAGGAGTCTGAAGTGAAAGATCTTTTGCACGGACGTCCCGCCAACGAGGACTGGCTGCATAACAGGGCAGGTCATAACAACTAGGCCGCTTTGCGCACAACTTGAGTGCAATTATTTAGTCACTCGGAACTTTTGTATGCCTGCACACGGCACTGTGGCGCCTGCATTCCACACTTCCGAGTGCACGATGACCGCTGAACACTATTAACTCCGGCCATTTAATGGCGTGAAAACAGAGGTAAATGCGATGCGCATTAGCATATTTGGTTTGGGTTACGTCGGTGCAGTATGTGCCGGTTGCCTGTCTGCACGGGGCCATGACGTAGTTGGCGTAGATGTCGCCAAAGACAAAATCGACATGATCAACGCGGGTAAATCCCCGATCGTTGAACCGGGTCTTGGCGAGCTGTTGGCGCAAGGCATTCAAACCGGCCGACTGCGTGGTACTACCAACTTCGCCGAAGCAATTCGTGATACTGACCTGTCCATGATTTGCGTTGGCACGCCAAGTAAAAAGAATGGCGACCTGGAACTGAACTACATCGAAGCAGTGTGCCGTGAAATCGGTTTTGTCCTGCGCGAGAAGTCCACCCGCCACACCATCGTGGTTCGCAGTACTGTACTGCCAGGCACCGTTGCCAACGTGGTCATCCCGATCCTCGAAGACTGCTCCGGCAAGAAAGCCGGCGTTGATTTCGGCGTCGCGGTCAACCCTGAGTTCCTGCGTGAAAGCACCGCGATCAAGGACTACGACCAGCCGCCAATGACCGTCATCGGCGAGTTCGACACCGCCTCGGGCGATGTCCTGCAATCGCTGTACGAAGAGCTCGATGCGCCGATCATCCGCAAGGACATCGCCGTCGCCGAGATGATCAAGTACACCTGCAACGTCTGGCACGCCACCAAGGTGACGTTTGCCAACGAGATCGGCAACATCGCCAAGGCTGTCGGCGTCGATGGTCGTGAAGTGATGGACGTGGTCTGCCAGGACAAGGCGCTGAACCTTTCCCAGTACTACATGCGCCCTGGCTTCGCCTTCGGCGGTTCGTGCCTGCCAAAGGACGTGCGCGCCCTGACCTATCGCGCAAGCTCGCTGGACGTCGAAGCGCCGCTGCTCAACTCGCTGATGCGCAGCAACGAATCCCAAGTGCAGAACGCGTTCGACATCGTTTCCAGCCACGACAAGCGCAAAGTCGCCCTGCTGGGCCTGAGCTTCAAGGCCGGTACCGACGACCTGCGTGAAAGCCCACTGGTAGAGCTGGCGGAAATGCTGATCGGCAAGGGCTTCGACTTGAAGATCTACGACAGCAACGTCGAATACGCTCGTGTCCACGGTGCGAACAAGGATTACATCGAGTCGAAGATTCCTCACGTCTCGTCCTTGCTCAACGCCGACTTCGACTCGGTGATCGACAGCTCCGACATCATCATCCTGGGTAACCGCGACGAGAAGTTCCGCGCGCTGACCGAGAACGTACCGGAAGGCAAGCAGGTCATCGACCTGGTTGGCTTCATGTCCAAGGCCACCTCTCCGAATGGCCGGACCGAAGGTATCTGCTGGTAAGTCTGTTTGCCGGCCGGGATTCGTCCCGGCCGGCCTTTCGCCTGCCTTAACCCATCGGGCCGCCCACAAGGCCCGCCCGAGATAGAGACGGATGCAGATTATGCACAGGCTAAAGCACGGCCTGCTTCAGGCCGCCGGTTGGCTGTTTTACTTGAGTTTACTGATGGGCATCGCCACGGCGTTGCCCACGTCCACGTTCGACTCCGAATCCAAGGATTTCATTTTCCTGATCGGTGCCGTGGGCATCTGGCGTTACTCCATGGGAGCGACGCATTTCGTGCGCGGCATGATCTTCCTGTACATCGTCTACCCACACCTGCGCCGCAAGGTACGCAAGTTGGGCAAGGCGGCGGACCCGTCCCATGTGTACCTGATGGTCACCAGCTTTCGCATCGACGCACTGACCACCGCCCAGGTCTATGGCTCGGTGATTCGCGAAGCCATCGAGTGCGGGCTGCCCACCACCGTGGTTTGCTCCATCGTGGAAATGTCCGACGAGTTGCTGGTCAAGAGCCTCTGGGCTCGCATGAACCCACCGGAACACGTCAAGCTGGACTTCGTGCGCATCCCCGGTACCGGCAAGCGTGATGGCCTGGCCTACGGTTTCCGCGCCATCTCCCGCCACCTGCCGGACGATCGCGCAGTGGTCGCGGTGATCGATGGCGACACCGTCCTCGCAGAGGGCGTGGTGCGCAAGACCGTGCCGTGGTTCCAGCTGTTCGGCAACGTCGGCGGCCTGACCACCAACGAGTTCTGCGAAGTACGCGGCGGCTACATCATGAGCGAGTGGCACAAGCTGCGTTTCGCCCAGCGTCACATCAACATGTGCTCCATGGCCCTGTCCAAGCGCGTGTTGACCATGACCGGACGCATGTCCGTATTCCGCGCGACCGTGGTCACCAACCCGGACTTCATCGCCGACGTGGAAAGCGACTCGCTGCAACACTGGCGCCTGGGCCGCTTCAAGTTCCTCACCGGTGACGACAAGTCGAGTTGGTTCAGCCTGATGCGCCTGGGCTACGACACGTTCTACGTGCCGGACGCGGCCATCAACACGGTGGAACATCCGCCGGAAAAAAGCTTCATCAAGGCGAGTCGCAAGTTGATGTTCCGTTGGTACGGCAACAACTTGCGGCAGAACTCCCGGGCCCTGGGCCTGGGTCTGCGGCGTCTGGGCCTGTTCACTTCGGTGGTGCTGTTCGACCAGCGCGTGTCGATGTGGACTTCGCTGCTGGGCCTGACCGTGGCGATCATCGCCAGCGTCAAGTACGGCACCGCGTTCATCCTGGTGTACCTGTTGTGGATCGGCATCACGCGGTTGCTCCTGACCCTGCTGCTGTCGTGCTCCGGACACCGGATCGGCCCGGCCTACCCGGCGATTCTCTATTACAACCAGATCGTCGGCGCGCTGGTGAAGATCTATGTGTTCTTCCGCCTCGATCAACAGTCCTGGACCCGCCAGCCCACCCACCTGACCCGTGATCTCGCCAGCTTTCAACGTTGGTTCAACACCTGGTCGTCTCGGACCATGACCTTCTCCGCCGGCAGCATCTTTGTCGCCGTGCTGCTGACGATGGTCTGACCGAACTTGCCTGAATTAACTAGGAAATCGCCCCTATGAACACCGCCGTCAACGTCAACGTAGTGCATGAATCCGAAGCCCAACGCCAACACGCCCGGGTCAAAATCCCGGCCAAGTTGCGCTTCTTCGGCCCTGACCGTACGCCCATGGAAGTCAAGGTCCTGGACCTGTCCGCCGGTGGGCTGTGCTTCAACGCCGGCCAACTGCCGCTCAAGGTTGGCGAGACCTACAAGGCTCGCCTGCAGTTCGTGATCGACAACCTCGGCCTGGCCATGGACGTGGAACTGCAGATCCGTTCCTACGACCGCCAGACCGGCCGCACCGGTTGCCAGTTCCAGAACCTGGAGCCGCGTGACATTTCGACACTGCGCCACATCATCACCTCGCACCTGGCCGGCGACATCGTTGGCGTCGGTGACGTGCTGGCGACCCTGCAGCGCGACAACTTCACCAAGGCCCGCAAACAGAAAGACGACAACGGCGGCATGAGCGCCTTCGGTCGCCTGCGCGCCGTGACCTTCAGCCTGGGCATCTTCGTTGTCGGCCTGGCGGCGTTCGGTTTCATCTTCAAGTCGGTGTACGGCATGTACTTCGTCAGCCACGCCCAGGCCGGTATCGTCAACGTACCGGGCATGGCCATCACCATGCCGCGCGACGGCACCGTGCAGAGCCTGGTCAAGGCCGACGGCCTGGCCGCCAAGGGCGCTCCGCTGGCGACTTTCAGCACCAGCATGCTGGACGTGCTCAAGGGTCACCTGGACGACAACCAACTGCAGCCGGCCAAGGTTGAAGAACTGTTCGGCAAGCAAATGACCGGCACCCTGACCTCGCCATGCGATTGCATCGTGGCCCAGCAACTGGTTTCCAACGGCCAGTACGCCAGCAAGGGCGACGTGATCTTCCAACTGGTTCCACGCGGTGCCGAAGCCAACGTCGAAGCGCGCTTCTCCTATCGTCAGTTCGGCGACGTGCGTCCAGGTACACCGGTCAGCTTCCAGGTGGCCGGCGAAGACGCCACCCGCACCGGCAAGATCGTCAGCAGCACCAGCCTGAAAAGCGCCGACCTGTCCTCCGATATCCGCGTGCTGATCCAGCCTGACGAAGCCCTCGACAGCGCATTGGCCGGCCGTCCGGTGGAAGTTGTCAGCGATCGTGGCCCAAGCCTGAACTGGCTGATCGACAAAGCCATGGCCGTTGGTCTTTAAGTCGAGGATATGCCCGTGACCATTATAAAAATCCTGAACAGCCCACAGACCCTGTGGGAGCGAGCCTGCTCGCGAAAGGATCAACGCGGTCAGGACGATGCGCCGCAAGCTCGTTCCCAAGTGGGAACCCTCTGTGCCCTGGCATTGGCAGTGAGCCTGGCCGGTTGCGCCGGCCTGCCCGACCAGCGCCTGGCCAACGAAGCCCTCAAGCGCGGCGACACGGCGCTGGCGCAGCAGAACTATCAGCAACTGGCAGACCTGGGCTACAGCGAAGCCCAGGTCGGCCTGGCCGATATCCAGGTGGACAGCCGCGACCCCGAGCAGATGAGAAAGGCCGAGGCGACCTACCGCGCCGCGGCTGACATCTCGCCACGGGCCCAGGCTCGCCTGGGTCGCCTGCTGGTGGCCAAGCCCGGTTCCACCGAAGCGGAAAAACACGAAGCCGAAGGCCTGTTGAAGAAAGCCTTCGCCAACGGTGAAAGCAGCACCTTGATCCCGCTGGCGATGCTGTACCTGCAATATCCCCATAGCTTCCCGAACGTCAACGCACAGCAGCAGATCAGCCAATGGCGCAGCGCCGGCTACCCGGAAGCGGGCCTGGCGCAGATCCTGCTCTATCGTACCCAGGGCACTTACGACCAGCACCTGGACGAAGTGGAAAAGGTCTGCAAAGCCGCGTTGGCCACCACCGACATCTGCTACGTCGAACTGGCCACGGTCTATCAGAAACGCGGCCAACCGGAACAGCAGGCCGAGCTGATCAAGCAAATGCAAGCCGGTCACGCCCGCGGCGTGGTCTCGGCCCAGCGTGTAGACAGCGTCGCCCGAGTCCTGGCCGATCAGAGCCTGGGCAAGACTGACGAGAAAACCGCCCAGTCGCTGCTTGAAGGCATCGCCCCCGGCTACCCCGCTTCCTGGGTCAGCCTGGCTCAGCTGCTCTACGATTTCCCCGAGCTGGGTGACGTCGACAAGATGATGCAGTACCTGGAAAACGGCCGAGCGGCCGACCAGCCTCGCGCCGAGCTGTTGCTGGGCAAGCTGTACTACGAAGGCAAATGGGTGCCCGCCGACGCCAAGGTCGCCGAGGCGCATTTCCAGAAAGCCGTGGGCCGCGAAGTGGCCGCCGATTACTACCTCGGCCAGATCTATCGCCGTGGCTACCTGGGCCAGGTGTATTCGCAGAAGGCTCTGGATCACCTGCTCAAGGCCGCCCGCAACGGCCAGAACAGCGCCGACTACGCCATTGCCCAGCTGTTCTCCCAAGGCAAGGGCACCAAGCCCAACCCGGTCAACGCCTATGTGTTCAGCCAGTTGGCCAAGGTCCAGAACACCCCGCAGGCCACCGAGCTTGCCCAGACCCTCGAAGCGCAATTACCGCCGGAACAACTTGCACAAGCGCAACGCCTGCTACAACAAGAGCAGGCCATTCGCGGCGCAATGAGCCCCGATACGCTTGAACTGCAAGCCCTAAAAGAAGATGACGGCGAGGAACCTCTATGAAGCTTTTGAAGCTCAACCCTTTTGTGCAGGCTGGTATTGGCCTGTCGTTTGCCCTGCTGTGGTCCTGCCCGACCCTGGCGGCGCTGACCGAAAGCAAGAATTTCGGCCTAGAAGTGAAGATTACCGGCCAGTCCGAAGATGACCGCGACCTTGGCACCCAGCGCGGTGGCGATGTCAACGGCGTCGGCCTGGACCTGCGTCCCTGGATCTACGGGGAAAGCGGCGCGTGGAGCGCCTACGCCATGGCCCAGGCCGTGACGTCCACCGACATCATCGAGACCGACACCCTGCAGCAGTCGGATGACGCGACCCAACAAACCGACAGCGGCGACCGCGAGGCCAAGAAGAGCTACCTGGCCATGCGCGAGTTCTGGATCGGCTACCGGGGCCTGACCCAGTATCCGGGCGAACAGTTGAAATTCGGTCGCCAGCGCCTGCGCAATGACGACGGCCAGTGGCGCGACACCAACATCGAAGCCCTGAACTGGACCTTCGATACCACCCTTTTGCGCGCCAACCTGGGCGTGGCCGAACGTTTCAGCGAATACCGCACCGACCTCAAGGAGCTGTCGCCCCAGGACGAGGATCGCATGCATGTCTACGGTGACGTCGGCTACCAATGGATGCCAGGCCAGTGGGCCGGGATCCGCGCCCACCACAGCCACGACAACGGCAGCCTCGACTACCCGATCCCGGGCCAGGCCATCGACACCCTGGACAAGACCCAGAATGGCGACCTGACCTGGCTCGGCCTGGAAGCCAACAGCGACGCCTACAACTGGCGCAACACCAATACCGTCAATTACTGGGCAAGCGTCACCGGGATGACCGGCGACCGCGACACGGTCAACCCGCTCAACGCCGACGGCACCCGTCCGGCACAGCTCAAGCGCAGCGACGACGTCGACGGCTGGGCAACCGACCTGGGTATCCGCCTGCGTCTGGACCCGCAATGGCAAGTCGGTGCGGCTTATGCCCGGGCCAGCGAGGACTACGAACAGAACGGCCTGCAAAGCAACCGCTCGAACTTCACCGGCACCCGCTCGCGCGTCCATCGTTTCGGCGAAGCCTTCCGCGGCGAAATGGCCAACACCCAGAGCGCCAGCCTGTTCGGTTCCTGGCAGTTGCGCGACGAATACGACGCCAGCCTGGTGTACCACAAGTTCTGGCGCGTCGACGGCAACAAGACGGTGGGCAGCAATGGCATCAATGCCGTGCAAAACAACACCGACGACGTGACCGGCGCCATCTTGTCCACCTCGACCCTGCCGCTGCGCGATGGCGAGAAGGACCTGGGCCAGGAAGTCGACCTGGTGGTCACCAAGTACTTCAAGCAAGGCCTGCTGCCGGCTGCGCTGAGTCAATCCATAGATGAGCCGTCGGCGCTGGTGCGCTTTCGTGGCGGCGTGTTCAAGCCAGGCGACGCCTATGGCAAAGAGGTCGATTCGTACATGCATCGCGCCTTTGTCGACGTGATCTGGCGCTTCTGATGCGAACGGCCATGGGAGTGCCCGATATGAACCGCTACCTCAGGAACAGCCAGGCGATGAAAGGTTCGATCAGCCTGTTGGCCGCGGCGATGCTGCTGGCCGGCTCGTCGGCGTTCGCCAACGTTGAACCGGTGGTCAAGCCGGGCAACGTGGCCAAGGAACTGCAACAAGCCAAGACCTACACCGTCAGCAGCGCGCCAACCGCACCGCTGGAACTGGCCGCGCCCACCCTGCCCGACCTCTCCGGCTACACCGCCGAAGCGGTCGCGGCGAAGATCGTGCGCAGCAAGCCCGGCAAGGTCAGCGTACGGCGGATGATGCAGGAAAACGCCTTGAAGGACTTCATCGGCGGCGACAACAAGATGGCCGAGTGGGTGGTGCGCCAGCACGGCATCCCGCAGGCCATCTTCATCGACGACGGCTATATGAACCTCAAGGACCTGGTCAAGAAGGTGCCCAAGCAGTACCTCAAGGAAACGTCGCCAGGGGTGTTCCTGGCACGGATTCCGATTGTCGTGGGCGAAAAAGGCATCCTGGAGATCGACAAGCAGACCCAGGAACTGCGCCTGTCCCAAGAGGGCGGCTCGTTCCTGGTCAACGATGGCCGGATGTTCATCAGCGACACCAAGGTCACCGGCTGGCGCGAGAAGGACAACGGCCCCGCCACGTTCCGTTCGCCCAATGAGTTTCGTCCGTTCCTGCTGGCCTGGGGCGGCACCGAGACCTACATCGTCAATTCGAAGATGGCCAGCTTCGGCTACGCCAACAGTAAGTCGTACGGGGTGAGTATTTCCCAGTACACGCCAAACATGGCCAAGGTCCTCAAGCGCCCGGAACCGACCGGCTGGATCATCGGTTCCGAGTTCTCGGACATGTGGTACGGCTTCTACTGCTACGAAACCAATGACTTCGTGGTCAAGGGCAATACCTACAAAGACAACATCGTCTACGGCATCGACCCGCACGACCGTTCCCATCGGCTGATCATTGCCGACAATACTGTGTTCGGGACCAAGAAGAAGCACGGGATCATTATTTCCCGTGAGGTCAACGACAGCTTCATTTTCAACAACCGCAGCTACGACAACAAACTCTCGGGCCTGGTGATCGACCGTAACAGCATCAACAACGTGATCGCCTACAACGAGATCTACAAGAACCACACCGACGGCATCACTCTCTATGAGAGTGGTGACAACCTGCTGTGGGGCAACAAGGTGATCAGCAACCGCCGCCACGGCATCCGGATTCGTAACAGCGTGAACATCCGCCTGTACGAAAACCTGTCCATGGCCAACGGCCTGACCGGCCTCTACGGCCACATCAAGGACCTGTCGGACACCGACCGGGACATCAAGCTCGACCCGTTCGACGCCCAGGTCTCGCTGATCGTGGTCGGCGGCGAACTGGCCGGCAATGGCAGCGGCCCGCTGTCCATCGACTCGCCGTTGAGCGTCGAGCTGTACCGCGTGTCCATGCTCGCGCCGACCAAATCCAGCGGCATCAGCTTCACGGGGATCCTGGGTGAACGCCAGGACGAAATCCTCGACCTGCTGGTGCGCCAGCAAAAAGCCGTGCTGATCGACCCTGTCGAACGCCAGACCGAAATGCGGGACTGAGGAATGACCTTTATGAACCCACACATGATCAAACTTCTGGGCCTGTCCGCCCTGACTGCCGGCATTCTCGCCGCCGCAAGCGGCGCGCGCGCCGATGAAGTCAAAGCACCGACGTTTACGGCCGAACCGTGCTGCAACCTGTGCCCGGCTGCCCACGACGCGAAGAACTACACCACGCGCTACCAGCAAAACTTCACCACGCTGGTGCAGGCCCAGGGTGACTGGCTGTTCCGTACCCAGGAAGACCTGCGCACGGAATTCAACACCACGCCGGCCGGCTACAAACGCATGCAGCAGCTGCACGATGCGTTCAAGAAAAAAGGCGTCGAGCTGGTGCTCGTCTACCAGCCGACCCGCGGCCTGGTGAATCGCAACAAGCTCAACCCGCAGGAAAAGGCCGCGTTCGACTACGAGAAAGCGCTGACCAACTACAAATCCATGCTCGGCCGTTTCGCCCAGATGGGTTACGTCGTGCCGGACCTGTCGCCGCTGACCAACGAGAACCTGCCCGAAACCCTGCCGGCCCACGATTTCTATTTCCGTGGCGACCAGCACTGGACACCTTACGGTGCCCAGCGCACGGCGAAAATCGTCGCCGAGAAGGTCAAGCAGATCCCGGCCTTCGCCGACATTCCCAAGCGTGAGTTCGAAACCAAGAAGTCCGGCCGCATGGGCAAGACCGGCACCCTGCACAACATGGCCGGGCAACTGTGCGGCACCAGCTACGCGATCCAATACATGGACCAGTTCACCACCGAGCCCAAGGGCGAGGCAGGCGATGGCGACCTGTTCGGTGATTCCAGCGATCCGCAAATCACCCTGGTGGGCACCAGTCACAGCGGCAAGAACTACAACTTCGCCGGTTTCCTGCAGGAAGCCATCGGCGCCGACATCCTCAACGTGGCCTTCCCTGGTGGCGGTTTGGAGGGCGCGATGATCCAGTACCTGGGCAGCGAAGAATTCCAGAAGAACCCGCCGAAGATTCTCATCTGGGAATTCTCGCCGTTGTATCGCCTGGACCAGGAAACCATCTACCGCCAGATGATGGCGCTGCTGGACAACAACGGTTGCGAAGGCAAGCCGGCACTGATGAGCAGCAAGACCAAGCTCAAGCCGGGCAAGAACGAATTGATGGTCAACAGCAAGAATATGGACCTGCGTAACGGCAGTCACCAGGTCGACATCCGCTTCGCCGACACCTCGGTGAAAACCTTGCAAGCCACCCTCTGGTACATGAATGGGCGCCACGAGGACATCAAGATCGAAAAACCGAACACCTCCGAAACCGACGGACGTTTCGCCTTCCAACTGCGCACCGACGAGGACTGGGCTTCCCAGAACCTCCTGGCGCTGGAAGTCCAAGGACCTGAAGCCGGCAAGGAGCCACTGCAAGTGGAAGCGAAAGTCTGCAAACGCAACGCATCTCCGCAAGCCGAGCAACAAACGGCTCAAATCGGACAATGAGGTCTCGTCTCATGACCAGAATCATGCGCACCCGAACGTTGAAAACGCTGCTGGCGCCGTCCCTGCTGACCCTGGCGATGTTCGCCGGGGCCACGCAGGCCGCGGCTCCACTGCGCCCGCCACAGGGCTACTTCGCACCGATTGAAAAGGTCAAAGAAGGCGACGGCGGCAAGGGCTGCGAGGCCGTGCCGACCCCGTACACCGGCTCGCTGCAGTTTCGCAGCAAATACGAGGGCTCCGACAAGGCTCGCGCAACGCTGAACGTGCAATCGGAAAAAGCCTTCCGCGACAGCACCGCCGACATCACCAAGATCGAGCGCGGCATCAGCAAGCAAGTCATGCAGTTCATGCGCGACGGTCGTCCCGAGCAGCTGGAATGCACGCTGAACTGGCTGACCGCCTGGGCCAAGGCCGATGCGTTGATGTCCAAGGACTTCAACCACACCGGCAAGTCCATGCGCAAATGGGCATTGGGCAGCATGGCTTCGGCCTATGTGCGCCTGAAGTTCTCCGAGTCGCGCCCGCTGGCGAACCATCAGGAGCAGGCGCAACTGATCGAAGGCTGGTTCAGCAAGATGGCCGATCAGGTGGTCAGCGATTGGGACAACCTGCCGCTGGACAAGACCAACAACCACTCGTACTGGGCCGCCTGGTCGGTCATGGCCACGTCCGTGGCGACCAACCGCCGCGACCTGTTCGATTGGGCCGTCAAGGAATACAAGGTCGGCGTCAACCAGGTCGATGCCGAGGGTTATCTGCCCAACGAGCTCAAGCGCAAGCAACGCGCCCTGTCCTACCACAACTATGCCCTGCCGCCGCTGGCGATGATCGCCAGTTTCGCCCAGGTCAACGGCGTGGACCTGCGCCAGGAAAACAACGGTGCCCTCAAGCGACTGGGTGACCGGGTGCTGGCCGGGGTGAAAGACCCGGACATCTTCGAAGAGAAGAACGGCGAAGAGCAGGACATGAAGGATCTGAAGATCGATTCGAAATTCGCCTGGCTCGAACCGTTCTGCAGCCTCTACACCTGCTCCGAGGATGTGCTGGAACGCAAGCACGAGATGCAACCGTTCAAGACCTTCCGCCTCGGCGGTGACTTGACCCGGGTGTACGACCCCTCACGGGAGAAAGGCGAAAAAGGAAGCTGACACCCTTCTCTCTGCCTGGCAGGGAAGTGGTCTGTTTCAAATGCAATGCCCCCCGGTTTTCATGGGGGGGTTTGGGGGGCTCTGGCCCTTGACTGTTGATTCAACAAGGAGAGATCGGGATGGTATTTTCATCCAATGTGTTCCTGTTCCTGTTCCTGCCGATCTTTCTCGGCTTGTACTACCTGAGCGGGCAACGCTATCGCAACCTGCTGCTGCTGATCGCCAGCTATGTGTTCTATGCCTGGTGGCGCGTGGACTTCCTGGCCCTGTTCGCCGGCGTGACCCTGTGGAACTACTGGATCGGCCTGAAAGTCGGCGCCGCCGGTGTGCGCACCAAACCGGCCCAGCGCTGGCTGCTGCTCGGCGTGGGCGTGGACTTGGCCATCCTGGGCTATTTCAAATACGCCAACTTCGGCGTGGACAGCCTCAACGCAATCATCACCAGCTTCGGGCTCAACCCGTTCATCCTGACCCACGTGCTGTTGCCGATCGGGATCTCGTTCTACATCTTCGAGTCCATCAGCTACATCATCGACGTGTATCGCGGTGATACGCCGGCGACCCGCAACCTGATCGACTTCGCGGCGTTCGTGGCGATCTTCCCGCACCTGATCGCCGGCCCCGTGCTGCGTTTCCGTGACTTGGCCGACCAGTTCAACAACCGCACCCACACGCTGGACAAGTTCTCCGAAGGCTGCACGCGCTTCATGCAGGGCTTCATCAAGAAAGTGTTCATCGCCGACACCCTGGCGGTGGTGGCCGACCATTGCTTTGCCCTGCAGAACCCGACCACGGGCGACGCCTGGCTCGGTGCCCTGGCGTACACCGCGCAGCTGTACTTCGACTTCTCCGGCTACAGCGACATGGCCATCGGCCTGGGCTTGATGATGGGTTTCCGCTTCATGGAAAACTTCAAGCAGCCCTACATCAGCCAATCGATCACTGAGTTCTGGCGCCGCTGGCACATCAGCCTGTCGACCTGGCTGCGTGACTACCTCTACATCACCCTGGGCGGTAACCGCAAAGGCACGCTGATGACCTATCGCAACCTGTTCCTGACCATGCTGCTGGGTGGTCTGTGGCACGGTGCGAACATCACCTACGTGATCTGGGGTGCCTGGCACGGCATGTGGCTGGCCATCGAAAAAGCGGTGGGCATCAACACCACGCCACGCAGCATCAACCCGATCCGCTGGGCACTGACGTTCCTGCTGGTGGTGATGGGCTGGGTAATCTTCCGTGCCGAGAACCTGCACGTGGCCGGTCGCATGTACAGCGCCATGTTCAGCTTCGGTGACTGGTCGCTGTCGGAACTGACCCGCGCCAACCTCACCGGCCTGCAGATCGCCACGCTGGTGGTGGCCTACGCCACCCTCGCCTTCTTCGGCCTGCGGGACTTCTACACCAATCGTCCGCCGGTCAAGGCCAAGCCTGAGATGGACACCGAAGCCAATGGCCCGGCCACTGCGCAACCGGGGCTGATCAAGGCTGTTCCGGGCGACAACCCGTCGACCATCCATGAACCCGGCTACACCGTGGGCGTAGAAGCCCAGGTGCAACCGGCCTACTGGACCGTGGACTGGTCACGCTATGTGATGCGCACCCTGGTGTTGGTGCTGTTCATCGCCTCGATTCTCAAACTGTCGGCGCAAAGCTTCTCGCCGTTCCTTTACTTCCAGTTCTGAGGGATCCGGACATGACCCGCTCATTACGCATCTTCTACGTCGCGCTGTTTATGTTGATCCTGACGGCGCTGGGTATTTGGTCGATGCGCAGCTTCCTTGGCTTCAGCACCAACCCCGATGCGACCGTGCTCAACGGTCGCTGGGCCAAAGCCGTGGAAACGCACTACGACGATGAATTCCCGATCAAGCGCCTGGGCACCAATATCTGGGCCGCGCTGGACTACAAGCTGTTCAACGAAGGCCGCAAAGGCGTGGTCCTGGGCCGCGACCAGTGGCTGTTCAGCGACGAAGAGTTCAACCCGATCGTCAACGAAGAGCAGAACCTGCAAGGCAACTACGCGCTGATCGAAGGCGTGCGCCAGAAGCTCAAGGAACAAGGCATCACCCTGGTCATGGCGATCGTGCCGGCCAAGGCGCGCCTGTATCCCGAGCACCTGGGTGAAGTGAAGCCTTCGAGCATTCACGCCAACCTGTACCAGGACTTCCATGCCCGCGTGGCAGCGGACAAGATCGTCGCCCCTGACCTGCTCGCCCCGCTGCAGCAGGCCAAGCAAAGCGGCCAGCAAGTGTTCCTGCGCACCGACACCCACTGGACGCCGGAAGGCGCGCAAATTGCTGCGGAACATCTGGCCAAGGCCATTGCCGAACGCACACCACTCAACGGTGAGCCCCAGCGTTTCGTCACCGAGCCTGCGGAGAAAATCATCCACAAGGGCGACCTGCGCCAGTTCCTGCCGCTGGACCCGCTGTTCGAAAACCTGATGCCGGCCCAGGAGCCGCTGGTCAAGCGCAACACCCGTGAAGCCGATGACCAGCCGGCCAGCGAGGACGCGTTGTTCGCCGATGCCCAGGTGCCTGTGGCCCTGATCGGTACCAGCTACAGCGCCAACCCCAACTGGAACTTCGTCGGTGCACTCAAGCAAGCCCTGCACAGTGATGTTGTGAACTACGCCGAGGACGGCCACGGCCCGATTCTGCCGATGCTCAGCTACCTCAAGAGCGACGCTTTCAAGAACAGCCCGCCACAGGTGCTGATCTGGGAGTTCCCTGAACGTTATCTGCCCGTGAACAACGAGATCGGCGACGCCGATCCACAGTGGGTCGCCGAACTCAAGCAAGCCGGCGCCCGCCAACAGAACGTAGCTGCAAACACACAATCCGAGACGCCCGATCGGGCGCAAAACTGAAAGAGAGGTCCACCATGACTTTCAACACTACTCCTCGCCGTCTCGCTGCTCGCTCCTTCAAGGCCGTTGCCCTGGTCGCCAGCATGAGCGCCCTTTCCTTCTCGGCCTTCGCCGGTGACTCGGCCCTCTATGGTCCGGTCGCGCCAAAAGGTTCGAGCTTCGTGCGGGTCTACAACGCCAGCAACGCCGAAGTCAGCGCCACCGTCGGCAGCACCAATATCAGCGACGTAGCCCCACTGGCCAGCAGCGACTTCAGCTTCATGCCTGGCGGCGACTACAGCGCCAAGGTAGGCAGCCAGACCGTACCGGTTAAACTGGCTTCCGATCACTATTACACCCTGGTCAACAACGCCAGCGGCCAGCCACAACTGATCGAAGAACCACCGTTCAAGAACAAGCAGAAATCCCTGGTACGCGTACAGAACCTCAGCGACAAAGCCCTGACCCTCAAGACTGCCGACGGCAAGACCGAAGTGGTTCCGAACGTAGCGGCCAAGGGCCGTGGCGAGCGTGAAATCAACCCGGTGAAAGTCAGCCTGGCCCTGTTCGAAGGCGACAAGAAAGTTGGCGATCTGAAGCCAGTCGCCCTGGAGCGCGGCGAAGCGGCCGTGCTGTATGTGACCGGTTCGGGTAGCAACCTGTCGCCGGTCTGGGTCAAGCGCCCGGTTTCCACCCGCTGATCATTTGCCCGGGTGGCCTGAGGGCCGCCCGGGCACGGAACAAAAACAAGAGAGTGAAACGACAGAACGCAGTAGCTCTAAAACCATTTCGATTTTGTAGGAGTAACACACATGATTCCGGTGATCTTGTCAGGTGGTAGCGGCTCACGTCTTTGGCCGCTTTCGCGCAAGCAGTTCCCTAAACAGTTCCTGGCCCTGACCGGCGAACACACCCTGTTCCAGCAGACCCTCGAGCGCCTGGTGTTCGAAGGCATGGACACCCCGATCGTGGTCTGCAACAAAGAGCACCGCTTCATCGTCAACGAGCAGCTGTCCGGCCAGAACCTGGAGGCCCAGCGCATCCTGATGGAGCCGTTCGGTCGCAACAC
Organism: Pseudomonas frederiksbergensis; assembly: GCF_000802155.2. GTDB lineage: Bacteria > Pseudomonadota > Gammaproteobacteria > Pseudomonadales > Pseudomonadaceae > Aquipseudomonas > Aquipseudomonas frederiksbergensis_A. Next base: position 139,047 of record NZ_JQGJ02000006.1, on the reverse strand, counting down.
CGCGCCAGCCGTGGCCCTGACCGCGATGATGCTGGTCAACGAAGGCCGCGACGAACTGATGCTGGTGTTGCCAGCCGACCACGTCATCGAAGATCAGAAGGCCCTGCAACGCGCCCTCGCCCTGGCAACCGTGGCCGCCGAACGTGGCGAAATGGTGCTGTTCGGCGTACCGGCCACCAAGCCGGAAACCGGCTATGGCTACATCAAGTCGACCAACGATGCGCTGCTGCCTGAAGGCGTGAGCCGCGTCTCGCACTTCGTCGAGAAACCCGACGTCAAGCGCGCCACCGAGTTCGTCGAAGCCGGCGGTTACTTCTGGAACAGCGGCATGTTCCTGTTCCGCGCCAGCCGCTTCCTCGAAGAACTGAAGAAGCACGATCCGGACATCTACGACACCTGCCTGCTGACCCTGGAGCGCAGCGAGCAGACCGCCGACACCATCACCTTCGACGACGCCACTTTCGCCTGCTGCCCGGACAACTCCATCGACTACGCCGTGATGGAAAAAACCCAACGCGCCTGCGTAGTGCCGCTGTCGGCCGGCTGGAGCGACGTCGGTTGCTGGGCATCGCTGTGGGAAGTCAACGCCAAGGACACCAACGGCAACGTCACCAAGGGCGACGTCGTGATCCAGGACAGCCGCAACTGCATGATCCACGGCAACGGCAAGCTGGTGTCGGTGATCGGCCTGGACAACATCGTCGTGGTGGAGACCAAGGACGCCATGATGATCGCCCACAAGGACAAGGTCCAAGGCGTCAAGCAACTGGTCAACACCCTCAACGCCCAGGGCCGCACCGAAACCCAGAACCACTGCGAGGTCTATCGTCCGTGGGGCTCCTATGATTCGGTGGACATGGGCGGTCGTTTCCAGGTCAAGCACATCTCGGTCAAGCCGGGCGCGTGCCTGTCGCTGCAGATGCACCACCACCGTGCCGAACACTGGATCGTGGTCAGCGGCACCGCCGAAGTGACCTGTGACGAGAACGTGTTCCTGCTCACTGAAAACCAGTCGACCTACATCCCGATCGCGTCGGTCCACCGCCTGCGCAACCCGGGCAAGATCCCGCTGGAGATCATCGAAGTGCAGTCCGGTAGCTACCTGGGCGAAGACGACATCGAGCGTTTCGAAGATATCTACGGTCGTTCCACTCCGATCGAACGCGGCGTGTCGGTGAAGACCATCGCGCAGTAACGATCAGCAGAACAAGAAGCCCTCATCCAGCCCACTGCGTCCCCTATCCGCAGTGGGTTGGGTGGGGGCTTTTTAGTTCTTTCTTCGAAAATTCATTAACAATCCGGGGTATGAATCTGCATTACGCATGATCACAGCGACACGTACCCGTGGATTTTTAACGAATGCCGTCCTTCGTTCCTCTGGGGACTTAGCAGGCGATTGTCCCGATTGCTTCAGAGAAGCATTAATGGTCCCTTCGTACGCTTTGCGACCACTGGAGTTCATTCGTTCCTCTATAGGTCCCTGGCTTACAACATCCTCGGACATTAAAATTTTGAGCAGGGGATAAGTATCAATATCTTCTGAAGTTGCGTCCGCCGGCAACGTTTCTGGAAGATACCAAAAGTCCCGAACATGCTGGCCTCCCCCAGCATACATGGCATGGGCAGCCTCATGCACTAAGGTACTCGCCACCCCTAGAACATGTGATTTTTCAATCAGATCCAAACTCAACCATACATTATGATGTTGACTGTTGTTATATGCCGTCTCCCCATTGACCCCAGCTCGTCCAAACTTCACCAACCCTAGCCTCCAGCTATCGCTCCCCTTGAGGTCGCGCAGGTAATTACTTAAGTCATTCAGCTTCTCTTGCAAGGCTATTCGTAGACCATCGGTGCCCTTCTCGTTGGCAAGAGCATCTTTTCCAAAAAATTTTTCGAAAAGTATCTTGGTGCTTGAACTCAGCGTGCTTGAGGATAGCGCCTTCATCGCCTCACGCAGCCAGAGCTCACCCTCCGTGAAGGCAGCGTCAACCTTTTGCCTCGCTGCTTCTGGAAAGTTCTCCAGCCCGCGGGCGATAAGTACGCTGCCCGTATCCATCGCCTTTGTCTCAGACTCATTTAGTACATCGAAGCGATTGTCAGCGGTCACTTGGAAACTGTTCCCGCCTGAGTCGTCCTTATAACTGAGTGGGCAGTTCCTGAGCATCCGGAACAGATTGAATCCGTCAACTTGCCCCGCCGGATCCGGGTTCACCCAGCGCTGCAACCAGGGGATGTAATAACGAAAACCATAGTAGTAAAGCCCCGTCGCATCCCGCTCCTTGCCCGAATAACGCACCGTTTTGTAACCCACCTCGATCGCGTCTTCCCCAGCTAGATAAGCAGTCTCACCAAAGGGATAAAAATGCTCACGGCTGATAAGCCGTCCATCAAGGGCGACCTCCAGGCCGATCGAACCCAGATGATCGGTAACGCTGAATCGGTAAGCGTCGTTCTCTCCGGTCGGCGGCGTGTTTTCCCAATGCAACACCCGAACTTCGCTGAGCCCAACCTGGGCGACGATCACTTGCAATGCCTCGCCCGTGCCACTGTCGGCACGCAGCTCCAATCCCGGCAGATAACGCACCTCGGCGGCCAGCGTACGAGTGCCAGTGTGCAGCGTGCGCAGCTTGCGCACCCGTTGGCCCCCGCCGTCGTAGACGTACGCCTCGCTGTCGTTGAGACCCGAGTCGCGCTCGATGGGCGTAACCGAATCCAATTGGTTGCGTAAGTCCCAGGCCAGGAACCGACCCGCGTCCAGTTCCAGGCAATTACCTCGCGCATCAAACGCGGCTGCAATTTCTTCTTCCGTGGGTGGCACACCGTTGCGGTACGGCAAGCAGCGATTACTGTAGCGAGCCGCTTTGATTTCGCGACCATGACTTTGAGCGCCGATGTGCGTCAGCTCCAATAAATTACCGGCCTCATCGTAGCGATAGGTTTGCCGATAATTGCTGACCGCCGCCGGGTCGTTGCGCCCCACGGAGTCGGGCCCCTGATTGCTCGTGCCCGCCTCCCAGCCGGTGGCTTCGATCAGTTGGTAGAGACTGTCGTAGACAAAGCGACTGATCGGGTCGATGCGCTGGTTGGCGAAATAGCGTACTGGCTGGGCCAGGTCCTCAATGCCCAGCACATTGCCCATGGGGTCATAGTCGTAGCGCAGATGTTGCAACACCTGGCCGGCGCGCACGGCTTGACGCTCCATCAGGCGCCCGTCTTCGGGGCTGTACGTAAGCGTGGTCCACAGGCCATTGCCGGCCATCTCCTGTTCGATCCGCCCCTGGGCGTCGTAGCGAATATCACTCACCAAGGACTGCCACTCCCCCTGCCCCTTCAGCAGCAATTGGCTGCCAGACAGCCGACCATCGAGCGTCAAGCTCTGGGATTGTTGATTTTCCCTGGCATCGACCTGCTCCAGCACATCACCCAGCGGGCCGACGCACCATGTCGAAACGGCGCCGTCGCCGGGTTCAAGCAAGGACTCGCGGTCGGCTTCAAGCTCCAGCCAATCGGGCAAAGCCGCATCGAGGATGAAACGACGGTCCTGCATGAGGTTTTGCCCGGTCAACGCAAAGGACGCCAGCAACAAGGTACCCGCCGTGTCGTCATGGCGGATCAATTGCCGGTACTGGTTGTACTCCTGATCGCCCTGGCCCGGATATCCGTAGGTCATGCGCTCGGTGCACCGACGCGGCATCTCGTCACCTTGCTCGAACACCGCCACGGGACGCAGCGAGTCATCGTAGAGCGTCTCCCGTCGCGTGCCTCGACCATCCCAGCCCAGCAAGCCTTCGTCGGCGAGGCCTGGCAGACCGATCTGGATGCCGGCATCGACGCTGTCCGTAAGCAGGGTGGCGCCGGACAGCGAGTAAATCGCCGAGAGATTGGCCGGCGCCGATTCATCGGTCTGCTGCAAGGCCCACAAGCGCGAATCCCATTGTTTAATCGCACGTCCCGCCACGTCAAAGAGATTGCGATTGAGGCGCAGCTGCGTGGCGCTCCTCTCAAGGCCGCGGCAATAGCCGACCGAGCGAACCGCAAAGCGACGCGGATCGGAGACAATCAGTGTTGGTGTTCGATGATCCATGCCCATCAATCCAGTGTCCCGTCGTAGCGCCAGGGTTGTTGCACGTCATCTAAGCCAAGGACCAGCACCACTGCCTACTGTCAGATGTCACAGTGGCGACCGGCGGTAGAGAAGGAAGAAATTTCCCTGCTGCCCAATTGCTCCAATGCATGGCTTCACCACCTATGCAACCCAGGCAAGATCCCGCCGCAAATCATCGAAGTGCAGTCCGACAGCTACCTGGGCGAAGATGACATCGAGCGTTTCGAGGATATCTATGGGCGCTCGACGCCGATCGAACGCGGCGTGTCGGTGAAGACCATCGCGCAGTAACGATCAGCAACACCGATCAGTCGTACAAGAAGCTCCCATCCAGCCCACTGCATCTCTATCCGCAGTGGGTTGGGTGGGGGCTTTTTATATTTCCTGGCCATCCAACGCTTAGCTTGATGCTGAACGGCGCAACATCCTGGCTTTTACTACGTATCTATGCGCCGTTCCGAATCGCTTTGCGTCGTCCATATAGGCATTTCCTTTCGGGATAAATTGCAACGAAGTTATTTTGATTTTGTTGTATATCGGAAACGTCACTTCGCCCTCAGATGCATATAACCCTTCTGAAACCCCCGCATGTCCAGAGTCCAGCTCGAAGTGCCACATTATTGATTTACCGGATACATACCCCATGCTTGGGTCCTTTGCCGTTGACATGATCAACGGAGAAGTGATTTCTAAATCCAGCATTATTTCTGTAGCGGTGTCAGCGTGCCGTTCTGTAAATTCGGCAAGCCATGTGTAGCTGTTCAATACGGCTGGCGAGTCCCCGCGAAAAACTTCCGTCACATCTGCTCGATGATAGCTGGACCATTCTGAGTCTATTTCCCCCATGACACTTTGGACTTCCAGAGCTTTCTCATGATCTATATTTCTCGCAGGCGGGATCATGTTATTTCCTACCTCACGCCACGCTGTTACGAATTCATCCTTATCAGCAATCAGGCTGTAATGCTCTATACCAAGCTTCTGAAGGGTGATTGAAAATGACGAGTAGTAAGGGTATTCGCCCCCTTGCTGCTTATACAACGCGGGGTCTTTTTTAATGACCCATTTTTTTTGACGGGTTGCTGGGAAGCGGCCCCTGGTGGCGGGTGGGGCAGGCCCGGCGCAGACGGCGGTGGCGGAGGAGGCCCCGGCGCAGAAGGCGGTTGGGGAATAAATGGCAGCGGCCTGAACGGCGGAGCACTGGGTGTAACTGACGTTTCACTTCCTTTATCACCCGCCGCCTCTACCTTTATGCGCCCATCCGTATCCACAAATGTCAGCGGATTGTTACTCACCATCACAAACAGGTTCAAACCGTCCACCGCCCCCGCCGGATCCGGATTCACCCAGCGCTGCAACCACGGGATGTAATAACGGAAACCATAGGAGTAAAGCCCCGTCGCATCCTGCTCCTTGCCCGAGTAGCGAACGGTCTTGTAGCCGACCTCGATCGCATCCTCTCCAGCCAGATAAGCCGTTTCACCGAACGGATAAAAATGCTCCCGACTGATCACCCGCCCATCTTGGCCAAGCTCCAGGCCGACCGAGCCCAAGTGATCGGCAACGCTATACCGATAGAGATCGTTTTCCCCAGTCGGCGGCGTACTTTCCCAATGCAGGACCCGAACCTCGCTGAGCCCGCCCTGGGCGATGATCACCTGCAGCGCCTCGCCCGTGCCACTGTCAGCACGCAGCTCCAATCCCGGCAGATAACGCACCTCGGCGGCCAACGTACGAGTGCCGGTCTGCAGGGTGCGAAGCTTGCGAGCCCGCGGCCCGCCACCGTCGTAGACATACGCTTCGCTGTCGTTGAGCCCGGAGGCGCGCTCGATGGGCGTGACCGACCTCAACTGGTTGCGCAGATCCCAGGCCAGCAACCGACCCGCGTCCAGTTCCAGGCAGTTACCCCGCGCATCAAACGCAGCATCGATTTCGTCCTCGGTGGGCGGCATGCCGTCGCGGTAAGGCAGGCAGCGATTGCTGTAGCGCGCCGCTTGGATTTCCCGGCCATGGCTTTGCGCACCGACGTGAATCAGCTCCAGCAGGTTACCGCCCTCATCGTAGCGGTAGGTTTGCCGATAGTTGCTGAACGCTGCCGGGTCGCTTCGCCCCAGCGAGTCGGGCCCTTGATTGGCCGTACCGGCCTCCCAACCGGTGGCTTCGATGAGTCGATAAAGACTGTCGTAGGTAAAGCGACTGACCGGATCGATGCGTTGGTTGGCGAAGTAGCGGACCGGCTGGGCCTGGTCTTCGATGCTCAGCACGTTGCCCATCGGGTCATAGGCATAGCGCAAGTGTTGAAGCACCTGGCCGGCGCGCAGGGCTTGGCGCTCGGACAAGCGTCCGTCCTCCGGGTCATACGTGAGTGAAGTCTGCACGCCGTTGCCGGCTGTTTCCTGCTCGATTTTTCCTTCGGCGTCATAGCGAATATTGCTCACCAGCGCCTGCCAATCGCCTTGCCCTGCCAACAGCAATTGGCTGCCGGACAGCCGGCCATCGAGCGTAAGGTCCTCTCGTTGTCGATTGCCCCTGGCATCGACCTGCTCCAGCACATCGCCCAACGGCCCAAAGCGCCACATCGAAACGGCGCCTTCTCCCGGCTCCAGCAGATGTTCGCGATCGGCCTCAGCCTCCGGCCAATCGGGTAAAGCGGCATCGAGGATGAAGCGGCGATCCTGCGTGAGGTTTTGCCCGGTCAAGGTAAAGGACGCCAGCGACAAGGTGCCCGCCGTGTCGTCGTGGCGGATCAATTGCCCGTACTGGTTATGGTCCTGGTCGCCCTGGCCCGGATAGCCATAAGCCATGCGTTCGGTACACCGACGCGGCTGCCCATCGCCTTGCTCGAATACCGCGACGGGGCGGAGCGAGTCGTCATAGAGGATGTCGCGCCGTGTCCCTCGGCTGTCCCAGCCCAGCAGAACTTCGTCGGCGAGGCCCGGCAGGTCAATCTGCGTGCCCGCGTCGACACTGAGCGTATGCAGCGTGGCGCCGGACAACGAATAAACCGCTGAAAGATTGGCGGGCGCCCGTTCATCCGTTTCCTGCATGGCCCAGAGGCGCGGATCCCACTGCCGGATTGCCCGTCCCGCCAGGTCAAAAAGATTTCGGCTGATATACGGCTGCGCAGGGCCATCCTCAATAGTGCGGCAATAATCGACCGAACAGATCACCAAACGACGCGAGTCCACGACGGTCAGCCTTGGCGTTCGATAATCCATGCCCATCCATCAAACCTCTTGTCACGACGCCTTGGCGGTTCGCTGCATCCAAACAGCCGCAGATTCCGCTGGCTACTGTCAGGAATGACGGTGGCGACCAACGGCCCCCCTTTCGTGCGGATGTCCATCCAGGCTCCTCTTCGATAGGATGGTGGTCATGACTTCGCGGAGTTTTGTTCCATGTTAATTGGCGTACTGCTTGTCATCACCTGGCTCATCCTGCTGTTGCGCTACCCGGCCAAGGCCTTGCCGGTTTCCCTGGCAGCATTCGTCGGCCTGGGGCTGGTGGCGGCGTGGGTGCTCTGGCAGGAAAACCGCGAGACCCGGCAACTGGCCCGCCTGGACCTGAGCATTGCCTACGCGCCCGAACACTGCCCGGCCGATCGGCCGCTGTTGCTGAAAATACGCAATGGCAACGATGTTCCGTTGACCCAACTGCACTGGCGAGTCGCGGCCTATGCACCCGGCGATACCATCAACCTGGCCGACAACCTCTACAGCTCGCCGCGTTATCGCGGCCCCGGCGACTTGCAGCCCGGCGCAGACTGGCAGGATTGCCTGCCGATCCCGCCACTGCGCCCCGGCTATCGCCCGCAAACCCTGGAATTTCGCGCGGAGCGATTGCAAGGTAGCTTCTCCAATTGACCTCCCCTTCAGCTTCTTGCACAAGGAATGCGCCATGCCCGTTGCGTTGATCACCGGATGTTCCAGCGGCATCGGCCGCGCCCTCGCCGATGCTTTCAAGGCCGCCGGCTACCAGGTATGGGCAAGCGCGCGCAAAACCGAGGACGTGGCGCAGCTAAACGCCGCGGGTTTCACGGCGGTGCAACTGGACGTCAACGATGGCCAAGCGTTGGAGCAACTGAGCGAACGGATCAACCAGCAACACGGCGGCCTCGATGTGTTGGTCAACAACGCTGGCTACGGGGCCATGGGCCCGCTGCTGGACGGCGGCGTGCAAGCGATGCAGCGTCAGTTCGAAACCAACGTGTTCGCCATCGTCGGCGTGACGCGCGCATTCTTCCCGGTGTTGCGCCGGGCCCGGGGATTGGTGGTAAACATCGGCAGTGTTTCCGGCGTGCTGGTCACGCCGTTCGCCGGCGCCTATTGCGCCTCGAAGGCGGCGGTGCATGCCCTGAGCGACGCACTGCGCATGGAACTGGCACCGTTCGGTATTCGCGTCATGGAAGTCCAGCCTGGCGCGATTGCTTCAAGCTTTGCCAAGAATGCCGGGCATGAAGCCGAACAGCTCATCAGCGAACAATCGCCGTGGTGGCCGTTGCGCGATGGCATCCGCGCCAGGGCCAGGGCCTCCCAGCACAATCCGACCCCGGCCCATGAGTTCGCCGCCGGGTTGCTGAAGGCCGCACGACAACCCAAGCCCCCCCGCCTGCTTCGCCTGGGCAACGGCAGCCGGGCCTTGCCCTTGATCGCGACATGGCTGCCCTCCGGTTTGCTACAGAAGGGGTTGATGAAGCGGTTCGGGTTGAAAGGTTCTCTTTGATCGCACCGCAGTCTGCCAACGCCAGCCAGCTCCCCCTGCGCAATGAGACCTGCTGGCGAGTCGTTCAAATTGGCGACCTGTACGGCCACCAGGCATGCACCAAGGCCTCGGTAGCCTGGGTTGAAGCTTGTACCGCCTCAGCGGCCTGGACGAATTTTATGATCAGCCATGCCCGGCGCAATTGATCCGAATTGAGCTCGATGTCCGTGGCGCCCCAGGGCACCTCCCCTACCGGCTCCAGAGGGGGTTGCGCCTGGGGAGGATGGGCCAGGCTGTCCATAAGTTCCAGGGGCCATTGAGAGGTATCCAGCCCTCCATCATAGGCATCGCTCAGGCTTTCGATAATGGGATCCCACTTGCTCTCGAAAGCCCGCCAGATGGGGGACATTTCCTTGAGATAGGGTGCCCAGGAGAGCGTCTCGAATTGCGGCTCTCCTTCCGTGAGGTCCTTCAACAAGTGGCTGACGAAAAGCGCCTCGGTCGCCTGGGCGTTGAACACCTGGGGGCTCCATCCCTCATTGATGGCCTGCAGACCAGCCCAGATTCGATAGTGCTGAAACATGAATCGAGAAAAATTGTTCAGCATGGGTTGCGCCAGGTCCAGGCAGAAATAGCGGAATAATTGCAGGTGCACCTCCAGCTCATCCAGGGCAAATGTCCGATGGCGCACGCTGGGTTCCAGGCGTGAGAAAATACGCGACTGCAGCGCCTTGAAGCGCTCATCCAGATCGGTGACCCGCTGGCGCATGAACGCCATGGAACCGTCCAGATTGAAAAGGCGCTCGGCGGCTCTTACGCCGCGGCTGTTCGGCTCGGAGGCATTGATTGCAACATCCTGCGCCCCACCAAGACGAGCCATCTCGTTGCTGAGCCAGTCGAGGAATCTCGCATTGGCGGGGTTTTCGCGAAGCTGTTCGAATGCACTGCGCAGCCTCTCGTTCGCGACCCAGAGGTCACGGCTATATCCAAAGTCATACTTCGCCGCTCGCAGCCTGGCGATCTGGCTCACCGGTAGAGGGTTGTCGTACAGGTTCACACCCAACAACCGGCGATCCGCCTCGTTACGGGGCAACACCGATAGCATGGATTCCACTTGGGTAATGGCGTTGCCCTGCAAGATCACATAGAGCGCACGGCAGGGCGTGCGCTGCCACAGCTCAATGACCGTTGCAGGGATTTCCCTGAGTTTCGCTTGGCTCAGATCCAGGAATGCCAGCTCAGTCAATCCGGACAGACTCGGCAAATCGGTCAGCCGATTGCCGCTCAGGTCCAGTCCGACCAGACGATCCAGATGGCCAAGAAACGCATTGTTCTGCTCATCCAAGACCAACCGGCTATCGCTCAGGCTGAAAAACTCCAATTGCCTCAGCCGACCGATGGCGTGCAGCAGCTCGGTGCCGAACCAGAGGTTATTCTTCCACACCAGATGTCTGAGCCGCGGCAACATCGCCAGCGCCTCGATCGCCGAGGCGGCGCGTTGAACCTGCGCAGCCTCCGGACCACTGGACACCCCCGAGAGTTCGATCCATTCGAGTGTGGCGCTGGGTGTTTGGGCAAGCAGGGGCGCAAACACCTGATCGTCGAAAACAAGGGGGTTTTCATTCATCAGGAGAAACCGCAACCGAGTCATGCCGGCAATAGCGGAAGGACAACGTGGGAGGCGATTATGAGCCAGCGAGAGCTCGATGAGCGCGGGAAAGTGACTCAAGAAATCCGAGGGATCTTCACTTAAGGCCAGCCCCTTGAGCGAGACTGCTTCGACATGACTGAAATCAGCTGTCAGCCTCGGCAGTTTCCCTATTGGGCAAGACTCCACCGCCAAACCCAGCACGGTGCGTTGCCGGGTGGGAAAACGGATTTCACGGCGCCAACTGCGGCGCAACGCCTTGCCAACTCTCTTGCGCAAAGCCATCCTGACGGCCGGATCATCATGTTCCACGACATGGAGCTTGTCCTGGTCTTGCTCCCAGGTTTCCAGGCTTTCGTCGAGCGCTTTCCACTCGGCTTCTTTTTCACTGATCAGCTCGGCCAGGCGTTTGCCCGTTTGCTCGCTGCGTGCCTGGAGTTCGGTCATCACCTGGGCGCAGATCGTCGCGTCTGGATAGAGCGCCTGAAGGCGAGATTGCAAGGTCGCCCTGCGCTGCCACGATCCCCGTCCTCGCCCGCTCATCGGGTAGCCCAGATGCTCGCCCACCCGTTCCGGGGAACGTACGTTGTCAAGTCGCGATGGGCGAATACCCAATGCCGAGCGCAGTTGCTCGCGATGTCCCAAGGCATGCTCCAGCAGACGGCTGCGCAGCTTGTCCTGTTGCCAAATGTCCAGGCCCAGCCTGCGGCGTGCCGAGTCAGGCAGGGCCCGTAGCAAGGCATCTTCCAGGCTTGTGGGCGGGCCGAGTCCGTTCCCCGTCTCGTCGAAAGGCTCGTAGCGACCGTCATGGCGGCGAATCGTCTTCAGCGGTCCGGTTTCGCCAGCGTCCAAAGGGTCGGCAAAATTGCCGTCGAGCTGCAATTGCACACGTACCGGCTCTGCCAGCCCTATCAACTCGGACGCGAACAGCCTCATGACCAACCGATCCCGGTCATTGCCGGAAACACCGGCCTTGAGCGCCTCCAGTGCACGCGCTACACGTAGTTCACGCAGCACTTCAACCGTTCGTTGGGCAAGGCTCTGCGGTACGCGACCGCTGCTCAGGCCATGTTGTTCTTCGACGGTCATACCCGACAGCAGGGCATCCGTCACCGGCTCCGGCAAGTTCGGAAAGGCGCGGCGCAGGAGCGCGGCGTACGGATGCCGCGCAGCAAGATTGGCGAAGTTATCGATCAAACGGTAACCGGAGCGCTCCAGCCTGTCAGCCAACAGGGTGGCGAGACGGCGATGAGTAATGGCAGGGGCTTCCCAGGGGGTTTCAGGGCCCAGCAAAGCGCTCTTTTCGCGGGCGTCGAATTGCCAAAGCAAGCGTTCCTGCCATTGACCGGTGCTGAATGCGTTACCGTCGAGATGCAACTCGGGGCCTTCTCCGGCAATAAGAAAAGAGGCACGTTCATCCATGTAGCGAAACGCACGACGGGCCGGCCAACCGGGCAACTCCGTCAGCAACTGGGCAACGCCCAGGGGCACGCTCTGCAAGGGCTGATTGGCACGCAGCCGGGCCATCGCTACCGATATTTGCGCGCGGGCTGAAAGACGCCGGGCCATGTAGGGCAACAGTTCCGGCAGTGGCTCGCCGTTCACGGCCAGGTAGCGCAGGCGATCATCGCTGATGCCCAACAATTGTTGAGCATCGTTCAGGCTGACTTTTGACAACGCTTGCAGTCGAGGGTCGATTTCCTGCAGCAAGCGTGCGCCTTGCATGCCCAGGGGATCTCGATGCATCCAGCGCCACCCTGTCGCTCGGCGCCACTCCAGGGCTGGAGCTACGCCACGGTAATCGGGGGCAAGCCTGAGACGCAGGTCACGCTCTTGACCGGTTACCTCGTAGAAGCGTCCATCTATTTTCACCCAGGCATCATCCGCAGCGCGCCACACGCCATAGGGGTCGACAGTCGCATGGGCGGGCGGCGAACGCAGGCTGGCGAACGCCTCGGTGCGACCGTGCCAAAGCCGCTCATGCCCCTCGATCGTGACCACCGGGCTCATTTCATCAAGCAGATGATTGGCTCCGAACGCACCTACCCCGAACGTCGCGGCGCTCATCGCGGCGCTGAAAAGATGCTGGATCGCTTCCAGCCGTTCTCCCAGGTTCAGCGCGTGGGCGCCTTCATACACATCCAGGATGAATTGCCCCATTCCCAGCGCAACCCCTGCCCAGGCCAGCGGCTCGACGCCTGGCAGGAACATGCTGATGCCGCTGAAAAATTGCAGTCCGGCACCCAACCACATCCAGGTTTCTCCAATCAGCACGTCTCGATCAATATCAGCCACCGAGCGGGCCTGGCTCGATGCGCTGCTCAGCACAACGCTGCGCCACTCACGGTACAAGCCTTGCCAGAAGTCCCCACGTAGTCCATGGCCCTTGACCAGGTTCCTTTCCCCCTTGCGCAACAGTTCCACCAGGGCTGGGTCGCTCCAGCTTCTATGGGGCAGGGGCAGGAGTCGGGAAAAGAATGCCGCATAGCGAAGATCTCCCAGACGCTCGGACAGATCATCCTGGAACGCTACCGAGCTGGGATATTGCTTGATGGGCGAGACGGGGTCGTCAGGTATGTGGACCACGATCGGTACCAGTTGCCCCGCGCGTTGGGGTTCGCTCCAAAAGACACGCACCCCCGGCAGGATGACGTGGTGCTCCGCCCGCCACCGATCGCTCAGTTCCAGGCCGCTGGCGACCGCTGTTCGCAGCGGTTGCAGGACAACGGAGACGTCGAGCTGCACGCCAAACGCCGCCAGGATGCGTTCGCCCGTGACGTCCAGCAGTCCCTGCATGCGGGCTTGCTGGGCGTCGTGTCGCAACTGGTTTTTTTTGTATTTTATGTAAGTCGCCGCGATGGTTGGCAGGGAGGCCGCATCGTGGGAAAGCTGGGGGAGCTGGCGCCGCAATTCGTGGGCGTAGGCGGCTCCAGTATCCAGATCGCGACAGAGCTTGGCGAAGTCATGCATCTGCACAAGAGACGCGCTGGCATCCTCAGGATAAAGTTTGAATCGACTGCCCCGGAAGAAAGCCTGGGCCTGCGTATCGGAGGAGGTGAAATTGATCAGCGCATATTCCAGCAGCGAGCGCTTTTCAGGTGCACGCGGTGTACACACCGGCGTCGACGTACCTCCCCCAGGTATGGGGTAAGTTGCACAGTCATCCCGAAAATACCTGATCAGTTCAGAACGCTCCACGTCGACGGTCGCGCCGAAGAGACGATCCAGATGCAACTGCATGCGTGACAGCGAAAAGTCGCGCAGGGACGGGATACTGTCTATCGCTTGGCTGAAGCGATGCCCGGCCTCGGCAAGGTCAAGGGCGGCCTGCTGCAGTTTCGCCTGTTCGGCCTGGTCGGCATCCAGCAACCACTTGGGCAACTGGCGGCGTATGAAATGGTGATGAGTCAGCTGGGTCATCGAGAGTTTCCTTCAGTCGAAGACACCAGCTTGGACGGGCCAGGGACAGGCCGGGTGGTACATATTTACTACAACCGAGGGGGGCTCAGCGCACGACGGGCGGGTCGACCACCACGGTGCAGGTCATCCCTGCCGCCAGCAGCACACCGTCCGGCACTTCGTCGAGATGGATGCGCACCGGCACGCGCTGGGCCAGGCGTACCCAGTTGAACGTGGGGTTCACGTCGGCGATCAACTCGCGGCTCTCGGGGTTGTCGCGGTCATAGATCCCCCGGGAAATACTTTCCACGTGGCCCTTGAGCACCTCACCGCTCATCAGTTGCAACTGTGCCGAATCACCCACCCGCACCTTGGGTAGCTTGGTTTCTTCGAAGAAGCCATAGACCCAGAATGAGTTCATATCCACCACGGCCATTTTCGCCTCGCCGATGCGCGCGTAGTCGCCACGGTGCACGTTGAGGTTGGTCACGTAGCCATCCACCGCCGCGCGAACCTCGGTACGGGCAAGGTTCAGTTCAGCCGCCTCCAGTTGCGCCTGGGCCTGCTGGTAGTCGGCCAGGGCCGAGTCAGCGATGTTGCTGGCGTCGTCGCGGTTCTCCCGGGAGATCACCAGGCTGTCGAGGTCAGCGCGCCGGTGGGCATTGACCTTGCGCATCTCCCAAGTGGCCTTGCGCGACGCCACCAGGGAGCGCGCCTGTTTCACTGCGATGCGGTAGTGCTCGGCGTCGATGCGCATCAGCAAGTCGCCCTTTTTCACCAACTGGTTGTCGCGCACCGGCACCTCGATCACCTCGCCACTGACATCGGCGGCGACATTGATGATGTCGGCCCGCACCCGGCCATCACGGGTCCAGGGCGTGTTCATGTAATGCACCCATAGCGTACGGCCAATCCACAGCGCCAGGGCCAGCACCAACAACGTCGCCAGCAGGCTGAAAAACTTCTTCATCGCATCGATCTCAACGGTAGACCGTCAGCGCCAGCGCGCCGAACAGACAGGTAAACAGGCTCAGGCGCAGCAGCGCCGGGTGCCAGAAAAAACGGTACAGGTCCAACCCCGACAGGAAACGATCCAACGCCCAGGCCAGGCCGGCGGCGACGAAGAACATCAGGGTCATGGTGGGCATGTAAACGCCGTGGAAGGCGATCTCACGGGGCATGTTCAGGTTCCTGGGGCGGCGCGGCCTGCGGCATGGCATAGCTGGCCAAGGGTGATTGCGGATCCAGCAAAGACGTGCGAATGAAGTGCAGGTAGCTTTTCACCCGGCGCAGGGCCGAGGTGTCGAAGTGCGGGGCGAAGGGTTCGTCGGTGGCTTGCACGCGGCCAATGGCGTGGTCCACCGCCACCAGCGCACGTTCCAGGTTGTTCTGGCCGGGCTGGCGGAACAGCCGCACCAGCGCCCGCCCCATCACCCGGATCGCCTGGCGCCAAGGCTGGCTTTCGGCGTAGGCAGGATGTACCGGCAGCGTCGCCTGCTCCTTGCGCAACTCAATGATGGCGTGGCCGATTTCCAGCACCACGAACATCCAGCGCAGCAAATCCCGTTGCACCCGAGGCTGCCCCGCCGCCAACCCGTAGGCCTGATGCAGCAAGTCGCGGGTACGGCTTTCGAAACCCGATGCCAGCCCCTTGAGCTTACCGCTGATGGCAAACACCACCTGTTCGCGCAGGTCCTGTTCGAGCCGGCGCCACAGCCAGCGGCTGTTGGGCGGCAGGATGATTGCCCCAGCGGCGGCGCACACCAGCATGCCGAGGATCATCGCGAGGTAATCGTTGATGAAGGTGTACGGGTTGTAGACCGTCGGGTTGTCCGGCACCGAGCCGGTGCAGAAAAAGATCAGCAACCCCAGCCCCACGCCGGTGTATTGCGGGCGTGAACTGAGGAATGAGCCCAGCATGATCACCGGCGCCAACATCACGCAGAGCAACGGGAAACCGTCAATCAATGGAAAGACGAAAAACATCTCGACGAAGCCGACCAACGCCCCGAACAACGTGCCGCAGGCCATCTGGAACGCCATGCGCTTGGGGTTCGGCGTAGCGGCGGACAGCCCGACGGTGGCAGCGGCGATCATTGTCATGGTCGCGCCGCTCGGCCAGGCCGTGGCGACCCAATAGCTGCCCAGCACCAGCAGGATGAACGCGGCGCGAAAACCGGACGCGGCTGCGGCTAGGCCGTTGGTCTGCGACACGAACGGCTCATCCCAGCGTTCACGTTCGTGACGATGGTCGGCCAGGGAAGCATGGGTCTGGGCGTAGCCATGCAGGTCTTCGACAAAGCGATACAACAACTCATAAGCGGTGTGGAAATCCAGTTGCTGCGCGTCACTGGGATCCGTCTCCTGGAACTGCGCGCGCAACCGGCGCACCTGGGCCGGCAAATCGGCTTTGTAGGCTGCGAGCGCCGCCGCCAGGCGCCCCGCGTCGGCATCGGTCAGGGCCCGTGCGCTAAAGCCATCGAGCAGTTCGGCCAGGCTTTGCAGTCCAGGTTTCATGGCGCTGACCACCGCGTCCGCCGTGCCGTTGCGCAATCGTTCGAGCAATTGGTGCAAGGCGTTGAATCGGGTGGTGATGCCCATGAACTCGCTGTTCAAGCGACTGAGCCGACCATTGCGCCGGCGCATGTGCGGGTCTTCGAACACGGTCACGCTGCGCAGGCTTTCCAGCCCCACCGCCTCGGCAATAAAACCCACATTGCGCGCCTCGAAGGCCTCGGGTTGGCTGCGCCCGCGCAAACCGTCGGTGACGAACAAGGCGAACACGCCAAAGCGCTGGTAAAGCGCATTGCGCATGGCAGCGCTCGCGGTCTGCGGCAGGATCGCGGCGCTGACCGCGGTGGAACAGAGAATCCCCAGGGCAATCTCCACCACCCGCCACACAGCCGCCATGAAGGCCCCTTCCGGATGGGCCAGTGCCGGCAGGCCGATCATCGCCGCGGTGTAGCCGGCCAGCACGAAACCATAGGCCCGAAAGTTGCGATAACGCGCCGCGCCCGCCGAACAGATGCCGACCCAGATCGCCAGGCAGCCGAGGAACAGCTCGGTTTCCTGGGCGAACAGGGCAATCAACGCAACCATCACGGCCGAGCCGGCCAAGGTGCCGAGCAAGCGATAGAAACTCTTGGCGAAGACCTGCCCGCTCTGGGGCTGCATGACAATGAACACGGTAATCATCGCCGTGCGCGGCTGCGGCAGTTCCAGGCGCATCGCCAGCCACAACGTCAGGAACGCCGCCAGCAAGACCTTGAAGATGTAGACCCAGGTCACGCCATCGCTGCGGGCCCAATCGTAGAGTCCACGGCGCCATTCGAGGCGATGGAGTCGAAGTACAGACGTCAAGAACGGCATGCTCAGCATCGTGGCGAGGGAGCTTGCTCCCGCTTGGGTGTGCAGCACCGACCTGAAGGGACTGCTGTGCAGTCCGACGGGAGCAGGCTCCCTGGCCACGAGATATCGCGTGCCAAAGGCATGTCGCTACCCGCCTCGAGCCCGCCACCCAACGCCGTCACCAGATCGGCATGGGCACTCAAGCGCGCCGCCTCGACCTGCCGTTGCACCTGTTGTTGCTTGAACAACAGGCTCTGGGCGTTCAGTACGCTGAGGTAGTCCGTCAGGCCACGCTGGAACGCCACCAGCGCTATGTCATAGGTGCGCTGGGCGGCGGCCACCGATTCGGCGGCGAAGACCTGTTGCTTGTCCATCGACTCGCGGCGGATCAACTGGTCGGAGATGTGCTTGAGCGCGTTCACCAAGGTCTGGTTGTAATGCGCCACGGCGATATCGTAACCGGCAGCCGCCTCGCCCAATTGCGAACGCAGGCGGCCGCCGTCGAAGATCGGCAGCGAGATCGCCGGGCCGACGTTGTAGGTGAGCTTCTTGCCGGTCAGGAACTCCAGCGCCCCACCGCCGGTGGCCATGTAGCCCAGGCTGCCCACCAGATCGACGTTGGGATAAAAACCCGCTCGGGCGACATCGATGCCGCGGGCCTGGGCCGCCACCCGCCAACGTCCGGCAACTACATCCGGGCGCTGGCCGAGCAGTTCGGCGGGCAGCGTGGAAGGCAACTTCAGGGGGGCGCCCAAGGCCAGGGTGGGACGTCGCAGGCCCGCGCCGTCGCCCGGTCCCTTGCCCGCCAGCGCGGCCAACTGGTTGCGGCTCAGTGCGATGGCTTCATCGAGGGCGTCGAGTTGACGGTGGGTTTCGGGCAGCGGTGCCTGGGCCTGGCTGACTTCCAAGTGCGTGCCGATGCCACCGTCCAGGCGCTTGCGGGCGAGTTCGAGGATCTGCTCCTGCTGACCTAGCGTCGCAGCGACGATATCGCGCTGGGCGTAGTGCAGCGAAAACTGGATATAGGCGCGCACGATGTTGTTCTGCAACTCCAACTGCGCCTGGCGCGCCTCGGCAACGCTGACATGGGCCAGGTCGACGGCTTGCTCACTGGCATTGCGCTCACGCCCCCAGATGTCCAAGGCGTAGCTCAAGCCCAGGGCGGCGTTGTTGTCCCACGTGGTGGTATCGGCCAACTCGCCGGGGCCATAGAACTGATCGGTGGGCCAGTTGTGGCGCTTGAGGGTCGACTCGCCATTGATCTGCAGCGACTCGGCCGCTTCGGCGACACCGGCCATTGCCCTGGCCTGCCGGACCCGGGCAGCGGCGATGGCCAGGCTTGGGCTGTCGTGCCCGGCCAAGTCGATCCAGCGATCCAATTGCGGGTCGCCATAGGCTTTCCACCATTGCCGGGTGGGCCAATGGGCGTCGCGTGCCGCCTCGCGAATCGCGTCGTCGGTCGCCAATTGGTTGGGCGACAGTGCCTTGCCTTGCGGGGCAATCCCTCCCGTGCCGATGCAACCGCTGATGGTCAACGTCAAAACCCAAACACTGAGAGTCTTCAGCTCTCTGCTGATGCAACGCGGCACTGGCGCAATATTCCTGAAAGATAAGACGACGGTCTGCGGATAACTGCAAAACCTATGGGAGCGAGCCAGCTCGCGAA
Source organism: Pseudomonas frederiksbergensis (assembly GCF_000802155.2). Taxonomy (GTDB): domain Bacteria; phylum Pseudomonadota; class Gammaproteobacteria; order Pseudomonadales; family Pseudomonadaceae; genus Aquipseudomonas; species Aquipseudomonas frederiksbergensis_A. Next base: position 120,177 of record NZ_JQGJ02000006.1, on the reverse strand, counting down.
GGCGTCCGGGCAGGCACATCCAGAGCGAATGTGAAGCCACGTCGCGAGCAGGCTCGCTTCCACAGGTATCCAGGACTGGCGGCAATTCTAGGGACCGCCCCCAACGGCGATAAGCCGACCTTTGTGCGAATCTTTGTTACCGTAAACGCGATAATCCATAAGTCGGGGTCCCGTCACGCTGTAACTTCATGTCACAATTTGACACCTCCCAAGAGAGCCCTCCATGGACACTTTGCAAAACATGCGTGCGTTCAGCTGTGTTGCCGAAGCCGGCAGCTTCACCGCCGCCGCCGCGCAACTCGACACCACCACGGCCAACGTCTCGCGTGCGGTTTCCAACCTGGAAGCCCATCTGCAAACCCGCCTGCTCAACCGCACCACCCGACGCATCGCCCTGACCGAGGCGGGCAAGCGTTACTTGCTGCGTTGCGAGCAGATCCTGGCATACGTCGAAGAAGCGGAAGCCGAGGCCAGCGACGCCCATGCGCGCCCGGCCGGGCAGTTGAAGGTGCACACGATGACCGGTATCGGCCAGCATTTCGTGATCGATGCCATCGCCCGGTACCGCAAGACTCATCCGGACGTGACCTTCGACCTGACCCTGGCCAACCGGGTGCCGGACATCCTCGATGAGGGCTACGACGTTTCCATCGTGCTCGCCAGCGAATTGCCGGATTCAGGCTTCGTTTCCCAGCGCCTGGGAATCACCTACAGCATCGTTTGTGCATCGCCCGCCTACGTGAAGGCCAGCGGTTGCCCGCAAAAACCCGCCGACCTGCTCAACCACGCCTGCCTGCGCCTGGTCAGCCCGGTCATTCCGCTGGAAAAATGGGTGTTCGACGGCCCCGAAGGCCAGGAGATGGTCACCATCAACAGCTCGCCGTTCCTGGTCAATGCCGCCGACGCCATGAAGACCGCCATCATCAGCGGCATGGGCGTGGGGGTATTGCCGGTCTATGCGGCCATCGAGGGGCTGCGCAACGGCACGCTGGTGCGGGTCATGCCCAACTACCGCTCCCAGGAATTGAACCTGTACGCCATCTACCCGTCGCGCCAGTACCTGGATGCGAAGATCAAGACGTGGGTCGAGTACCTGCGAGGTTCACTGCCGGAAATCCTGGCGGCGCACCAGGCCGAACTGACGGCCTATGAACTGAGTGGAAGCCTGACGGGAGCACGGGTCGCGAACTGAATCCGCGCCCCCGCACCGAGGGAGATCTCAGCGCTTGCCCATCGAACGACGGGTGCCGGGAGGCGCCGCGCCCGGGGTCTTGGTGTGGCCGTTTTTCGCGCCGTTCTTGTACCAGGGCTGCTGCCCAACACCCTTGGCGGCTGCCAGTTCGCCGGGTTTGAACGGGAACTTGAAGGCCGGGATCGCAGGCTTATCATCGGCGTTGGAAACATCGCTGTCCGTCTGGGCAGACAGTTCGCCTTGCAAGCGTTCGTCCGCGGGCGATGGTATCGGGGAAGTCATGTAAGGCTCCGAGCGGTATGCCGGGCTCGGTAAGTGAGCCGCGAAACGCAGCAGTATACCTGCCCGAAATCGCGGTGCACGGGGCAGATTCGATTGTGAAGTTCCGTCTGACGGAAAGTCGGGACGAAACTGACAGCCCTGACAGCTAGCCGTCACCTTCCTGACCGCCTCGCAACGCTATATAAGACAGATAGAATTCCCACCGTCCCGAACCGGCTCCTCGCATCCATGCACATTCAGAAAAAAACCGTCCTGCTCGTCGCGCTGTTGGTCGTCCTGGGGGCGCTGGTCCTGTGGTTTTCGATGAAGCCTGCCGCCACCAAGCCCAGTGCTGCCGGCGCCGTACCGGTCAAGGTCGTGAGCGTGGTCGAAAAGGACGTGCCGCGCTTTGCCAGCGGGATCGGCACGGTACTGTCGCTGCACAGCGTGGTGATCCGCCCGCAGGTCGACGGCATCCTGACCAAGCTGACGGTCAAGGAAGGACAGTTGGTCAAGAAAGGCGACCTGCTGGCAACCATCGACGACCGCTCCATCCGCGCCAGCCTCGACCAGGCCCGCGCCCAACTCGGCGAAAGCCAGGCACAACTGGCGGTGGCCCAGGTCAACCTCAAGCGCTACAAAGCACTCAGCGTCGATGACGGCGTATCCAAGCAGACCTACGACCAGCAACAGGCGCTGGTCAACCAGCTCAAGGCCACCGCCCAGGGTAACCAGGCGGCCATCGATTCGGCACAGGTGCAACTGTCCTACACCCAGATCCGCTCTCCAGTGACGGGCCGTGTCGGCATTCGCAACGTGGATGAAGGCAATTTCCTGCGCACCAGCGACGCCGAAGGGCTGTTCACCGTGACCCAGATCGATCCGATCGCCGTGGAGTTTTCCCTGCCGCAACAAATGTTGCCGACGCTGCAGCGATTGATCGCCGCTCCGGACCAGGCATTGGTCAAGGCGTACATCGGGGCCGACGGGGCCACCGGGGAGGTGCTCGGCGAAGGACGACTCAGCCTCATCGACAACCAGGTCAATACCAGCACCGGAACCCTGCGGGCCAAGGCCCAATTCAACAACGCCGCACAACGGTTGTGGCCGGGGCAGTTGGTCACGCTGAAGATCCAGACCGCCATCGACAAGGCCGCGCTGGTGGTCCCGCCGACTGTCGTCCAGCGCGGCCTGGAGCAACCTTTCGTCTATCGAGTCGTGGGCGACAAGGTGGAAAGCGTGCCGGTGGAAATGGTTTACCAGGACAGCGACCAGCACATCATCAGAGGCGTGAACGCCGGTGACCAACTGGTAAGCGACGGCCAGTCACGGCTCAAGCCTGGCACCAGCATCCAGGTGCTCGGCGACCCGCCCGCCGTGGCCAAGGCCGGGCAGGCGCAGCCATGAAGGGGCGTGGCTGGATATCGGCGTGGTGCATCGACCACCCCATCGCCACGGTCCTTTTGACCTTCGCCCTGGTGCTGCTGGGGTTGATCGCCTTCCCCCGCTTGCCTGTCGCGCCTTTGCCAGAAGCAGAATTCCCGACCATCCAGGTCAACGCGCAGTTGCCCGGTGCCAGTCCCGAGACCATGGCTTCGTCGGTGGCGACACCGCTGGAAGTGCAGTTCAGCGCCATTCCCGGCATTACCCAGATGACTTCCAGCAGCGCGCTGGGCTCGACCAACCTGACCCTGCAGTTCAGTCTCGACAAAAGCATCGACACCGCCGCCCAGGAAGTCCAGGCGGCGATCAACACCGCCGCCGGCAAGCTGCCCAACGACATGCCGAACCTGCCGACCTGGCGCAAGGTCAACCCGGCGGACAGCCCGGTGCTGATCCTGAGCATCAGCTCCGACATGATGCCCGGCACCGAACTGAGCGACTACGTCGAGACCCTGCTCGCCCGCCAGATCAGCCAGATCGATGGCGTCGGGCAGATCTATATCACCGGCCAGCAACGCCCGGCGATCCGGGTCCAGGCTTCCGCCGACCGGCTCGCGGCGATTGGCCTGACCCTGGCCGATATTCGCCTGTCGCTCCAGCAGGCCAGCCTCAACCTGGCCAAGGGCGCCCTGTACGGCGAGTCGAGCATTTCCACGCTGTCCACCAACGATCAGTTGTTCAAGCCAGAGGAATACGGTGAGCTGATCGTGGCCTACCGGGACGGGGCGCCGGTTCATCTCAAGGACATCGCCAAGGTCGTCAACGGTTCGGAAAATGCCTACGTCCAGGCCTGGTCCGACGATCAGCCGGGGGTCAATCTGGTGATTTTCCGCCAACCGGGCGCGAACATCGTCGAGACCGTCGATCGCATCCAGGCGGCGCTGCCCACCCTGGAGGCCATGCTCCCCGCCGCGGTGCAGGTCAAGGTGATGATCGATCGCACCCAGACCATCCGCGCCTCGTTGCATGAAGTGGAGATCACCCTGCTGATCGCGGTGCTGCTGGTAGTGGCGGTGATGGCGCTGTTCCTGCGCCAGCTCTCGGCGACCCTGATTGTCTCGGCGGTACTCGGGGTGTCGTTGATCGCCAGTTTCGCCCTGATGTACGTGATGGGTTTCAGCCTCAACAACCTGACCCTGGTGGCGATCGTCATCTCGGTGGGGTTCGTGGTGGACGACGCCATCGTCGTGGTGGAGAACATCCACCGGCACCTGGAAGCCGGCGAAGGCATGCGCGAGGCGGCAATCAAGGGCGCCGGGGAGATTGGCTTCACCGTGGTGTCCATCAGCTTCTCGCTGGTGGCGGCGTTCATCCCGCTCCTGTTCATGGGCGGCGTGGTCGGGCGCCTGTTCAAGGAGTTTGCGTTGACAGCCACCTCGACCATCCTGATCTCGGTGGTGGTGTCCTTGACCCTGGCGCCGACCCTGGCCGCCTTGTTCATGCGTGCCCCGACGCACCATGCCCACGCGGGGCCGGGTTTCGGCGAGCGCTTGTTGGGCTGGTATGAACGGGGCCTGCTTCGGGCCCTCGCCCATCAGAAGTTGATGATCGGCGTGTTCGGCCTGACCTTGGCGCTCGCCGTGGTGGGCTACGTGTTCATACCCAAGGGGTTCTTCCCGGTACAGGACACCGGCCTGGTGCTCGGCACCAGCGAAGCCGCCGCCGACGTGTCGTTCCCGGACATGGTGGCCAAGCACAAGGCCCTGGCCGAAATCGTCGCCGCCGACCCGGCGGTGCAAACCTTCTCCCACTCCGTCGGCGTCTCGGGCAACAACCAGACCATCGCCAACGGTCGCTTCTGGATATCTCTCAAGCCTCGGGGCGAGCGCGACGTATCGGCCAGCGGCTTCATCGATCGGATCCGCCCCAAGTTGCTGAAGATTCCCGGCGTCGTGCTGTACCTGCGGGCCGGGCAAGACATCAACCTCAGTTCCGGCCCCAGTCGCGCCCAGTACCAGTACGTGCTCAAAAGCAACGATGGGCCGACCCTCAACGCCTGGACGCAAAAGCTCACTGACAAGTTGCGCAGTATTGCGGCGTTCCGTGACATCTCCAACGACCTGCAACTGGGCGGCAGCATCACCCACATCAACATCGATCGCAGCGCAGCAGCGCGCTTCGGCCTCACCGCCACGGACGTCGACCAGGCGCTGTACGACGCGTTCGGCCAGCGCCAGATCAACGAATTCCAGACCGAGACCAACCAGTACAACGTGATTCTCGAACTCGACACCCAGCAACGTGGCAAGGCCGAGAGCCTGGCGTATTTCTACTTGCGCTCGCCCTTGAGCGGGGAAATGGTGCCGCTCTCGGCCCTGGCCCGCTTCGACGCCCCCACCAACGGCCCGTTGTCGATCGCCCATGACGGCATGTTCCCGGCCGCCAACCTGTCGTTCAACCTGGCGCCGGGCGTGGCGCTGGGGGATGCGGTGCGTCTGCTCGACCAGGCGAAGAACGAAATCGGCATGCCTGCGGCGATCACCGGCACCTTCCAGGGCGCGGCCCAGGCCTTCCAGAGTTCACTGAAAAGCCAGCCGTGGCTGATCCTCGCCGCGCTAGTGGCGGTGTATATCATCCTCGGCGTTCTCTACGAGAGTTTCGTGCATCCGCTGACCATCATTTCCACCCTGCCCTCGGCCGGCCTAGGCGCGTTGATCATGCTGTGGCTGCTGGGCCAGGACTTCTCGATCATGGCGCTGATCGGCCTGGTACTGCTGATCGGTATCGTCAAGAAGAACGGAATCCTGATGATCGACTTCGCCATCGACGCCCAGCGAAACGGCGGGATGACGCCACAGGACGCGATTTTCCAGGCTTGTATGACGCGGTTTCGTCCCATCATCATGACCACCCTTGCCGCCCTGCTCGGTGCGCTGCCCCTGATGCTCGGCTATGGCGCCGGCGCGGAGCTGCGCCAGCCGCTGGGCATCGCTGTGGTCGGAGGCCTGCTCGTCAGCCAGGCGCTGACATTGTTCACCACACCGGTCATATACTTGTGGCTCGAACGACTGTTCCATCGACCCGCCCACCGGCACGGCCCTGCGCCGGCGACGCTGGCGAATGCAGACTGAGGCCGGGCCATGCGCGTTCTGATCATCGAAGACGAAGAAAAAACCGCGGACTACCTGCACCGCGGCCTGACCGAACAGGGTTATACCGTGGACGTGGCGCCGGACGGCGTCGAAGGGCTGCACCTGGCCCTGGAGAGCGATTACGCGGTGATCGTGCTCGACGTCATGCTGCCGGGCCTGGACGGTTTTGGCGTGCTGCGTGCCCTGCGCGCCCGCAAGCAGACACCGGTCATCATGCTCACCGCCCGCGAACGGGTCGAAGACCGTATCAAGGGCCTGCGCGACGGTGCCGACGACTACCTGGGCAAACCGTTTTCCTTCCTCGAACTGGTCGCCCGCCTGCAAGCGTTGACCCGCCGCAGCGGCGGCCACGAACCGGTGCAGGTGAGCATCGCCGACCTGTGGATCGACCTGATCAGCCGCAAGGCCACGCGGGCCGGGCAGCGCCTGGACCTGACCGCCAAGGAATTTTCGCTGCTCAGCGTCCTGGCCCGCCGCCAGGGCGAAATCCTGTCGAAGACCGCCATCGCCGAAATGGTCTGGGACATCAACTTCGACAGCGACGCCAACGTGGTCGAAGTCGCGATCAAACGCCTGCGGGCCAAGCTGGACGGTCCTTTCGACCATAAGCTTCTGCACACCATCCGAGGAATGGGATACGTGCTGGAGAATCGAGGTGAGTAACAGCATCGCGCTGCGCCTGAGCGGCATGTTCACGCTGGTGGCGGCACTGGTGTTCCTGCTGATTGGCGGTGCCCTGTACCAGCAACTCGACAGAGGCCTTGGCCTGTTGCCGGAAGCGGAGCTCGACGCCCGCTACAGCGTGCTCGAATCCACCGTGGGCCGTTATGGCACGCCCGAGCACTGGGCGAAGATCAATAACAAGCTGCGGTTGCTGGGCGAGGAAGACAAGCGGATCCATTTCTGGATCGTCAGCGGCGACCCGCGCTTTGAATATGGCAACCCCGACCCTCGGATTCGCGCCGTCGCCCAAGGCCCCTTGGGCAAGCACGACCTGACCTTGCCCGACCGGCGCTATCCAATGAAGGTGCTGGTGAGCCAGTTCCCCGCCAAGGAGCAACGCCCTCCCCTGCGCTTCATGATCGGCATCGATACCGAGACGTTCTACCAGACTCAACACCGTCTGCTGGTGGCGCTGGTGAGCCTGGCCTGCGTCGGTGTGCTGCTGGCCTCGTTGCTGGGTTACTGGGTGGCGCGCATCGGGCTCAAGCCGCTCATCAAGTTATCGGACGAAGCCCAACGCCTGGCGCCACCCCGCCTTTCCGGGCGGTTGCGATTGTCCCCGTTGCCACCGGAACTCGGCCAGTTCGTCAGCTCGTTCAATGCCACCCTCGACCGGGTCGAACAGGCTTACTCCCGGCTCGAATCGTTCAACGCCGACGTTGCCCATGAACTGCGTTCGCCGCTGACCAACCTGATCGGCCAGACCCAAGTGGCGCTGACCCGGGGCCGCTCGGCAGAGCATTACTTCGAAGTGCTGCAATCGAACCTCGAAGAGTTGGAACGCTTGCGCTCCATCATCAACGACATGTTGTTCCTGGCCAGCGCCGACCAGGGCAGCAAGGCCACCAAGCTGACCACGACTTCCCTGGCCGACGAAGTGGCAACCACCCTAGATTACCTGGACTTCATCCTGGAAGACGCCCAGGTCCAGGTCCGCGTCAGCGGCGATGCCCAGGCCACTATTGAAATTGCCCACCTTCGCCGGGCCTTGATCAACCTGCTCAGCAATGCCGTGCAGCACACTGCACCCGGCCAACAAATCGATGTACACATCGAAGCCATCGGCGAGCAGATCACCCTCGCCGTCACCAACCCCGGCACGCCTATCGACCGCGAACATCTGCCGCGCCTGTTCGAACGTTTCTATCGCGTCGATGCTTCGCGCAGCAACAGCGGCGCCAACCATGGGCTGGGCCTGGCCATCGTCAAGGCGATTGCGCTGATGCACGGCGGCGATGTTTTCGTGCACAGCGACCGAGGCGCAAACACCTTCGGAATCCGTCTGCCGGCTTGAAATAAGCCACGATGTGGATTGCTCAATTTCAGTGTCCCAAGCACAATCTTGCAAAAGGCCAGCATTGTTTGATGCCAGTCATCCGCAGTTGTGGATGCGCAGCCTATGGGAAGGATCCCAGCCATATGACAATGCAGATCGGAACCATGAACGCGAGCAGTGCAACTCCCGGCAATACCCCGCTTCCAATACGCTCGGAACGGGTACTCGTCTTGGCCAGCTCGCTGGCTGTGATTGCCATCCTGAGTATCGTGACGTTCCTGCTGATCCGTGAACACGCCAGTGCCGAGCAGGCTGCAACGCGTGCGGCAAGCAACATCGTGCAACTGATCGACGCCGATGTGCTGCGCAATGTCGAACTGTATGATTTGTCATTGCAAGGCCTTATGGCCGCCGCAAAGCGCGACGACCTGAAGGACGTATCGCCGGCGATCCGTCATCTCGCCTTGTTTGACCGCGCCACCGCCGCGCCTTACAAAGGCGACATACTGCTGCTCGACAAGCGCGGTGACGTGATTGCCGATTCCGCCTCGGCCCAGCCGCGCAAAGGCAATTACGCCGAGCGGGAGTACTTCAAATCCCATCTGCAAGACCCGTCCCCGGGCATGATGATCAGCCGCCCTTTCCGCGCCCGGAGTGAACCGCACGACTGGCGCATCAGCTTCAGTTATCGCTTGAACGACGAGCATGGCGAGTTCATCGGCGTGGCCGAGGCCGCGATGCGGCTGAATTACTTCAACCAACTGTTCAAGAGCCTGAACATCGGTCGCGGCGGAACGGTCAACCTGGTCAGCCGCGACGGCATCCTGCTGGCACAAGAACCGCCGCTGGCGGAGGACATGATCGGCAAGGATTTCAGCAACCGGCCAAATTTCGTACGCATCCTGCGCGAAGGTGATGGGAGTTTCACCGGCACCTCCAGCGTAGACCAGACACAACGCCTGTATACCTTTTCCCAGGTTGGTAACCTGCCGTTGATCGTGGTGGTCGCGCTTTCTTCGCAAGAGGTCTTCGCCTCCTGGCAACGTACGGCACTTCTGGTCAGCGGCGCCACTGGTGCGCTGTGCATCAGCCTGCTCTGGCTCACTTGGCTGCTGCGCCGGGAATTGAAACGCCGCCGTAGCGCCGAGCGGGAGCTGGCTCAATTGGCGTCCGTCGATCCGCTGACCGGCCTCGCCAATCGTCGGACCCTGGACCACTCGCTGCATTTGGAATGGCTACGCGCCCAGCGCTCCGGGCAACCGCTGTCGGTCCTGATGATCGACGCGGATCATTTCAAGGCGCTCAATGATCGCCTCGGCCATCAACGGGGTGACGAGGCGTTGCGAAGCCTGGCTCAGTTGATTGGCGAGCATGTTCGTCGACCCGCCGACCTGGCGGCGCGCTACGGCGGCGAAGAGTTCTCGGTGGTATTGCCGGAAACCACGACGGCAGGTGCGTTCACGATGGCGCAGAACATTCGCGAAGCCGTGGAACAGATACCTGGCGAGATGCCGATGACCGTCAGCATCGGCATCGCCACTTGGGCCCAGGGGCCCTACAACGAACTCGAGGAATTGCTGTTCGCCGCCGACAAGGCCCTTTACCAGGCCAAGGTCAGCGGGCGTAATCGGGTCGTCTGCGCGATGTGAAGCAAGCTCCTGTCTGTGGCATGAAGCTCTTGCCACTCCTTAAAATCAAGCATAAAAAAGGGCCACCCGAAGGCAGCCCTTAAAAAACTAGAGAGGTTTTTTGCTTACACGGCCGCGACAGGACGCATGTAAGAGATTGGTGCGGTGCTGGCGTCTTCGAAGGTCACGACTTCCCAAGCATCTTTCTGCTCAATCAACTTGCGCAGCAGCTGGTTGTTCAGTGCGTGGCCGGACTTGAAGCCCTTGAACTCACCAATCAGGCTATTGCCCAGCAAGTAGAGGTCACCGATTGCATCGAGGATCTTGTGCTTGACGAATTCGTCTTCATAACGAAGGCCGTCTTCGTTCAACACGCCATCGGAATCGACCACGATCGCGTTTTCAACACTGCCGCCGAGTGCGAGGTTGTGCTTGCGCAGGTACTCGATGTCACTCATGAAACCAAAGGTGCGGGCGCGACTGACTTCTTTTACGAACGAAGTGCTGGAAAAGTCCACGCTTGCACTCTGTGTGCGGTCACGGAAAACCGGGTGATCGAAATCGATCTCGAAGCTCACCTTGAAACCATCGAAAGGGACGAAAGTGGCGCGCTTGTCGCCGTCTTCCACTGTCACTTCCCGCAGGATGCGGATGAACTTCTTGGCCGCGTCCTGCTCTTCCAGGCCAGCCGATTGAATCAGGAATACGAAGGGTCCGGCACTGCCATCCATGATCGGGACTTCGGACGCGGAGAGCTCGACGTAGGCGTTATCGATGCCCAGGCCAGCCATGGCCGAGAGCAAATGCTCCACCGTGTCCACTTTGACGTCACCGTTGACCAGCGTGGTCGACATAGTGGTTTCACCAACGTTTTCCGCGCGAGCAGGAATCTGCACCACAGGGTCGAGGTCGGCACGACAAAACACGATGCCGGTGTCGACAGGCGCTGGCTTGAGGGTCAGGTAGACCTTCTCGCCGGAGTGCAGGCCGACACCTGTGGCACGGATAATATTCTTCAGGGTGCGTTGTTTAATCATGGCATGGGCCGCTTCAGCGCAAATTGCGAACTGGTATCAACAAAGGCTGGCGATGATAGCAGACCAGACCTTTGCTGAACACCAATCACCCGTATACCCCTGATACATTCCATCAATCGGCCTGACGACGCAGGAATGCCGGGATGTCCAGGTAATCCAGATCGTCTTGCGGATTCATCTTCGCGGCAGTCGCAGCACCGGCCTGGGCCTGGTTGCGCATGACGGTCGGACGGTCCAGGTCACGGTAGTTGACCGCAGGCGCTTCCTGACGAGCGGCAGCCGGCTGCTGTGGCTGCGAAGCCATGGCAGTCTGCACGGTGTTGTCGATCACCTTCATCGGCTTCTCGATTTTCGCGCCCAGGCCAGTGGCAACCACGGTCACGTGCAGTTCGTCACGCATGTCCGGATCGATCACGGTACCGACCTTGACCATCGCGTGGTCGGAGGCGAACGCTTCGATGATGCTACCCACGTCGGAGTACTCGCCCAGGGACAAGTCCGGACCGGCGGTAATGTTCACCAGGATGCCGCGGGCGCCCTGCAGGTTCACATCTTCCAGCAGCGGGTTGCGAATGGCCGCCTCGGTGGCTTCGCGTGCACGATTCGGACCGCTGGCGCAGCCAGTGCCCATCATCGCCATGCCCATCTCGGACATCACGGTGCGCACGTCGGCGAAGTCGACGTTGATCATGCCTGGACGCTTGATGATGTCGGAGATACCGCGAACGGCACCGGCCAACACGTCATCGGCCTTGGCGAAAGCCGACAGCAGGCTTGCGTCTTTTCCAAGGATGGTCAGCAGCTTCTCGTTGGGGATGGTGATCAACGAGTCGACGCTTTCGCTCAGCGCGCGGATGCCTTCATCGGCGATCTGCATGCGCTTGCGGCCTTCGAACGGGAACGGACGGGTCACCACCGCAACGGTGAGGATGCCCATTTCCTTGGCCACTTCGGCAATGATCGGCGCTGCACCGGTACCGGTACCGCCGCCCATGCCCGTGGTGATGAACACCATGTTGGTGCCAGCCAGGACTTCAGCGATGCGCTCGCGATCTTCCAGGGCAGCCTGACGGCCGACCTCGGGATTCGCGCCGGCACCCAGGCCCTTGGTCACGCCGGTACCCAGTTGAAGGATGGTCCGCGCGCCGATGTTTTTCAGCGCTTGAGCATCGGTGTTGGCGCAGATGAATTCGACGCCTTCGATGTTGCTCTTGACCATGTGGTTGACAGCGTTGCCGCCGCCACCGCCGACACCGATTACCTTGATAACCGGGCTAGCGGGGATGTTGTCTACGAGTTCGAACATGTTCCCTCTCCTTACATTCTCTAGTTTTTTTCGCCTACTGCGTTTGCTGCGTCTTCCCGCGCCAAGCCTGAAACTTGCCGCTTGAAGCTTTGAAACTGTTTAGAAGTTGCCTTTGACCCAAGCCTGGAGCCGCTCGAACAGCGGTGCCTTCGGCTCGTCGCTGCTGTAGCTGTCGCGGCTGCCTATCCCCGAGAACGAAATCCCGTCGGATTGCTTCTGCAGGCCGTACATCAACAGGCCCACGCCGGTGGAATAGATCGGATTGCGGACCACGTCATCCAGGCCCTTGACGCCGTGGGGCACGCCCAGGCGCACCGGCATATGGAAGATCTCCTCGGCCAGCTCGACCGCGCCTTCCATCTTCGACGTACCGCCGGTCAGCACGATGCCGGCCGGGATCAGGTCTTCGTAGCCACTGCGACGCAGTTCGGCCTGGATCAGCGTGAACAGCTCGTCGTAGCGCGGCTCGACCACTTCGGCCAGGGCCTGGCGCGACAGTTCGCGCGGAGGACGGTCGCCGACGCTTGGCACCTTGATGGTTTCACCGGCACCGGCCAGTTTCGCCAGGGCGCAGGCGTAGCGGATCTTGATTTCCTCGGCATACTGGGTCGGGGTGCGCAACGCCATGGCGATGTCGTTGGTCACCTGGTCGCCGGCGATCGGGATCACGGCCGTATGGCGAATCGCGCCTTCGGTGAAGATCGCGATGTCGGTGGTGCCGCCGCCGATGTCCACCAGGCAAACGCCCAGCTCTTTCTCGTCGTCGGTCAGCACCGAGTAGGCCGAGGCCAGTTGCTCAAGGATGATGTCGTCGATTTCCAGGCCACAGCGGCGCACGCATTTCTCGATGTTCTGCGCAGCGTTCACCGCACAGGTCACCACGTGGACCTTGGCTTCCAGGCGCACGCCGGACATGCCCAGGGGCTCGCGCACGCCTTCCTGGTTATCGATCACGTAGTCCTGCGGCAGGGTGTGCAACACACGCTGGTCGGCCGGGATCGCCACGGCCTGGGCCGCGTCGAGTACGCGCTCGAGGTCGGCGGAGCTGACTTCGCGATCACGAATCGCCACGATGCCGTGGGAATTCAGGCTGCGGATGTGATTGCCCGCCACGCCGACGAATGCCGAGTGAATCCGGCAACCGGCCATCAGTTGCGCCTCTTCGATGGCGCGCTGGATCGATTGCACGGTGGACTCGATGTTCACCACCACGCCTTTTTTCAAGCCGCGGGACGGGTGTGTACCGATCCCGACGATGACCAGCGTGCCGTCGTCCGCGACTTCGCCTACCAGCGCCACCACTTTGGAAGTGCCGATATCGAGACCGACGATCATTTTCCCGCTTTGCACGTTTGCCATGGGTCCTGCCTCTTCTTAATTCTTCGCGACGGCGGGTTCGGCCGTCGTCGGCGCTACCGGTTCCCGCCAGCCAACAGCCAGGCCGTTGGCGTAGCGCAGATCGATTCGCGCAATGTTCGTAATCTGTTCTTTGAGCGTCTTGTCATAGATGGCAATGAAGCGGCGCATCTTTTCCACCAGGTTGCCGCGCCCGAGCAAAAGCTCGATGCCCGGTCCCGAGCTGCCCGCGCCAGTGGTCAGGAACCAGCTGCCGCGCTCACGCAGTTCCAGGCGCGCGATGGAGAAGCCCAATGGCCGCAGCATCTGGCTCAACACCTGATATTGCTGCATCACTTTCTGCTGGGCCCGCTGTGGACCGAACAGTTGTGGCAAATGTTCATAATTGGCCAGTTCCCGTGGCGTAAACGCCTGGCCCTGGTTGTTCAACAGCGACTCGTCGCCCCAACGGGCCACCGGCAGTTGTTCTTCCAGGCGAATCGACACCTGGTCGGGCCACACCCGCCGTACTTCGGCGTGGGCGATCCACGGCATCTGCTCCAGCTCCGTGCGCATGCCCGCCAGGTCGATGGTGAAGAAGCTCGACGCGACGAACGGGGCGATCCGCTGTTGCACCGCCTGCTGGCTGATGTAGCTCAGGTCGCCCTGGACGTTGATCCGGGCAATCGGCCGGTCGGCATAAGGCAGCAACCGTTGCGCGCCTTCATACGTACCGAACCCCAACGCCACCAGCATCACAGGCCAGAACAGGCTCTTGAGAAAACCAAGATTGGCTTTCGGCAAGCGCGCCGACATCGGCTCCTTGGCCACCATTCGGCTGGCACCCCGCGGCACCGGCTTGCGACCGGGTGCGGATGGCTGATGACGAAGCGATGCGCCTTGCATGGCTTAACCTCTTGGCTCTTGGTTGCCGACGCTGGCAGCCAGGATCGACAGCACCAGTTGCTGGAAATCCAGCCCGGCGGCACGGGCCGCCATCGGCACCAGGCTGTGATCGGTCATGCCGGGAGCAGTGTTAACTTCCAGGAACCAGAACTGCCCGTCGGCGTCCTGCATCACGTCCGCTCGGCCCCAACCGGCGATACCCAGCGCCTCACACGCCTTGGCGGTGAGGTCCATCAGTTCTTTTTCCTTGGCGGCATCCAGTCCGCAGGGAACGCGGTACTGGGTATCGTTGGCGATGTACTTGGCGTCGTAGTCGTAGAACGTGTGGGGCGTACCCAGCGCAATCGGGGGCAGCACCTGGTCACGCAGGGTGGCGATGGTGAACTCGGGACCGGTGATCCACTGTTCGACCAATACTTGCGAATCGTAGGAACTGGCGTCCTTCCAGGCTGCGGTCAACTCAGGCAGCGAATTCACTTTCGCCATGCCGATACTTGAACCTTCATGGGCCGGTTTGACGATCAAAGGGAAGCCCAGTTCCGTCGCCGCGCAAATACAATCGGCTTCGGACGCCAGCACGGCGTGACGCGGCGTCGGGATCCCGAGGCTGTGCCAGACCTGCTTGGTGCGCAGCTTGTCCATTGCCAGCGCGGACGCGAGGATGCCGCTGCCGGTATAGGGAATGCCCAGGCATTCGAGCAGGCCTTGCATGCTGCCGTCTTCACCGCCACGGCCGTGAAGGATGATGAACGCACGGTCGATCTTTTCGCTGAGCAGGCGCTGCAGGAAATCGTCGCCCACGTCGATGCCGAAGGCGTCGACGCCGGCGCTTTGCAGGGCTTGCAGCACGGCGTTGCCGGATTTGAGGGAGACCTCGCGCTCGGCGCTCTTGCCACCGAACAGCACGGCAACGCGGCCGAAGGCTTTCGGATCGAGGGTCGAGACCAGGTTGGCGTAGGCAGCAGTCATTTCAGTTTCCCCTCGCTGGAGGCCACGATGGCTCCGGCGAATAACGGACTGTTCAACAGTTTCGGGGCCAGGCCACCGATGTCACCGGCACCCTGGCACAGCAGGATGTCGCCGGCGCGCAGCAGCGGCTTGACCAGCGGCGCGAGGTCCACGCCGCGTTCGATGTAGATCGGGTCCAACTGGCCGCGCTGACGGATGCTGTGGCACAGCTGACGGCTGTCAGCGCCGGGAATCGGCTCTTCGCCGGCCGGGTAGACTTCCATCAACAGCAACACGTTGGCGTCGGCCAGCACCTGGACGAAATCGTCATACAGGTCGCGTGTGCGGCTGTAGCGGTGCGGCTGGTAAACCATCACCAGGCGCCGCTCCGGCCAGCCGCCGCGCACGGCCTTGATCACGGCCGCGACTTCGGTCGGATGGTGGCCATAGTCGTCCACCAGCATCACGTTGCCGCCGTCCACCGGCAGTTCGCCGTAGACCTGGAAACGCCGCCCCACGCCCTGGAACCCGGACAGGCCCTGGACGATAGCCTCATCGCTTACGCCTTCGTCGGTGGCGATGCAGATGGTCGCCAAGGCGTTGAGCACGTTGTGGTTGCCCGGCATGTTCACCGACACATCCAACGGCTCGCGCTCAGGACGCAGCACGGTGAAGAACGTCTGCATGCCCTGCTGGCGCACGTTGATGGCGCGAACGTCGGCGTCTTCGCCAAAGCCATAGGTCACGGTCGGTCGCTTGATCAGCGGCAGGATTTCACGCACCACCGGGTCGTCCAGGCACACCACCGCCAGACCGTAGAACGGCAGGTTGTGCAGGAACTCGACGAAGGTTTTCTTCAGTTTGTTGAAGTCACCGTCATACGTCGCCATGTGGTCGGCGTCGATGTTGGTGACGACGGCGACCAGCGGTTGCAGGTGCAGGAAGCTCGCATCGCTCTCGTCGGCTTCGGCAATCAGGTAACGGCTGGTGCCGAGCTGGGCATTGGTGCCCGCAGCGTTCAGACGGCCACCGATCACGAACGTCGGGTCCAGGCCACCGGCGGCGAACACAGAGGCGATCAGGCTGGTGGTGGTGGTCTTGCCGTGGGTGCCGGCGACCGCGATGCCGTGGCGATAACGCATCAGCTCGGCGAGCATTTCGGCACGCGGCACCACGGGAATACGGCGCTCCAGGGCGGTGGCGACTTCCGGGTTGGAGGTGTTCACAGCGCTGGACACTACCAGCACGTCGGCATTGGCGGCGTTCTCGGCACGGTGGCCGATAAAGATTTGCGCACCGAAGGACTCCAGGCGCTCGGTGACCGGGGAAGCCTTCAGGTCGGAACCCGAGACCTGGTAACCCAGGTTCAGCAACACCTCGGCGATCCCGCACATGCCCACGCCGCCGATACCGACGAAGTGGATACGGCGGATACGGCGCATTTCCGGTTGCGGCATGGCTTTGCGATTCTCAACCATGGGCCACCTCCAGGCAGGTATCGACCACTTGGGCCGTGGCATCGGGTTTGGCCAGGCGGCGGGCGGCGCGGGCCATGTCTTCAAGTCGTTGCGGCTGCATCAAAACCTCTGTCAGGCGGGCGGCAAGATCCGCGGCGCCAGTCGTTCTTTGCGGCATCAGGAAGGCAGCGCCTTCACGGGCCAAATAATCGGCGTTACGGGTCTGGTGGTCGTCGATCGCATGGGGCAAAGGCACCAGCATCGAGGGCAGACCGGCGGCAGCCAGTTCACTGATGGTCAGCGCGCCTGCGCGGCAGATCACCAGGTCGGCCCAGCCATAGGCTTGGGCCATGTCTTGGATGAAAGGCTGCACTTGCGCCTCGACGCCAGCGGCGCGGTAGCGCTCGGCGGTCACTTCATCGTGGTTTTTGCCAGCCTGGTGAAACACTTCCGGGCGCAGTTCGGGGGCGACCTGCGACAGGGCTTCGGGCAGCAATTTGTTCAACGGTTCTGCCCCCAGGCTTCCGCCCAGGACCAGCAAACGCGCCTTGCGTCCAGCCAGGGCCGGGCGCGGTGTTTCGAGGAACAGCTCGGTACGCACCGGATTGCCGGTGGTGCGGCGGCTGCCCGACAGGGTAAAGGTGTCGGGAAAGGCTTCACAGACCCGAGCGGCCAACGGCACCAGTAACCGATTGGCGGTACCGGCCACGGCGTTCTGCTCGTGGACGATCACCGGCACGCCGGCCAGTTTTGCCGCAACGCCACCCGGACCGGTCACATAACCACCAAAACCGACCACGCACACCGGCCGCAGCCGACGAATGATCGCCCGCGCCTGCCAGACCGACTTGAGCAGCATCAGCGGTGCCTTGAGCAACGACAGCTTGCCCTTGCCGCGAAGGCCGCTGGCATTGATCCGATGCAACTCCAGGCCTGCGGCCGGCACCAGTTCGTTCTCGATGCCCCGTGGCGTACCCAGCCAGTGCACGGTGTAGCCGCGTGCCTGGAATTCCCGGGCACAGGCCAGCGCCGGGAACACATGCCCACCGGTACCGCCCGCCATGATCAGCACGTTAGCGCCCATGAGTCGGGTCCTCGGCGAAGTCGCTCTCCTGGAATTCCATCTCTTCGCTGCCCAAGTGGGTTCGACTCTCCCATTCGATGCGCAGCAACAGGCCGAGGCAGGCACAGCAGATCACCAGGGAACTGCCGCCATAACTGAGGAACGGCAGGGTCAGGCCCTTGGTCGGCAACAGGCCGACGTTCACACCGATATTGATCAGGAACTGGCCGATCCACAGGAACGACAAGCCATACGCCACATAGGCGGCGAAAAACTGTTTGGCCTTCTCGGCCCACAAGCCGATGTACATGCCGCGCACGCAGACGAACACGAACAGCGCGACGGTGCACAGGGAGCCCACCACACCCAGTTCTTCAGCCAGTACCGAGAACACGAAGTCGGTGTGCGCTTCCGGCAGGTAGAACTGCTTCTGCACGCTGTTGCCCAGGCCCACGCCCAGCCACTCGCCGCGACCGAAGGCAATCAGTGCCTGGGTCAATTGATAGCCGGAGCCGAACTGGTCGGCCCACGGATCGGTAAAGGTGATCAGGCGCGCCATCCGATACGGTTGGGCCTGCACCAGCACCGTCACAGCCGCCACTGCCAGCACCACCATCAAGGTGAAACGGAACAGCCCGACGCCGCCCAGGAACAGCATCGCCGCCGCCGCGCCCATCATCACAACCGTGGCGCCGAAGTCCGGCTCCATCAGCAGCAGGCCTGCCATCGGCAGCAATACGATGAATGGCTTGAAGAAGCCCATCCAGCTCTCGCGTACTTCTTTCTGGCGACGCACCAGGTAGCCGGCGAGGTAGATCACCACGAAAACCTTGGCGATCTCCGAAGGCTGGACGTTGAAGAAGCTGAAGCCAATCCAGCGCATCGAGCCGTTGACCTCACGGCCAATACCCGGCAACAGCACCATCACCAACAGGCCGAAGGCACCGAGCAACATCAGCCAGCCCAGGCGTTGCCAGGTGGCGATCGGCACCATCATGGTGACGATGCACGCGCCCAGGCCAATCACCAGGTAAATCAGGTGGCGGATCATGTGGTAAAGCGTGTTGCCCGACTGCACGGCGGCCACTTCCGACGACGCGGAGGTGATCATCACCAGGCCCAGGCCCAGCAATGCCAGGCAACCAGCGAGCATCGGGAAGTCCAGGTCGATACCGCGACCGGTGATCAGCGGCGACGGGTACGGCTTGATGATGTTCAACAGGTTCATGCCAAGTCCTCCGCCGCCTGGGCGAACAACTGCCCGCGCTCTTCGTAGTTCTTGAACATGTCGAAACTGGCGCAGGCCGGCGACAACAACACCGCGTCGCCCGGTTGAGCAAGGGCGCGGCATTGCTGCACCGCCTCGTCCAGCGAAGCGACGCGAACCAGCGGCACGGCATCGCCCAAGGCCTGGGCGATCAATTCGCGGTCGCGGCCCATCAACACCACGGCGCGGCAGTTGGCGGCCACGGGGTCGCGCAGGTCCTTGAAGTCGGCGCCCTTGCCATCGCCACCGGCAATCAGCACGAGCTTGCCATCAATGTCCGCGCCCAGGCCTTCGATGGCCGCCAGCGCGGCACCGACGTTGGTGGCCTTGGAATCGTTGTACCAGGCCACGCCATCCAGATCGCGTACCCATTGACAGCGGTGCTCAAGGCCGCCGAAGTTGCGAAGGGCCGAAAGCATGGCGTCGAACGGCAGCCCGACCGCGTGCCCCAGCGCCAGCGCGGCCAGGGCGTTGGCCTGGTTGTGGGCGCCACGAATCTTCAATTCGCGTACCGGCATCAGGGCCTGGAATTCAAAGGCCAGGTATTTCTCGCCATTCTCTTCGCGCAACCCGAAGCCTTTGAAATCCGGGACACCGAGGCCGAAGGTCCAGCACGGCAGCCCTTCGCCCATCAACGGGCGGGTCAACGCATCCTGGCGGTTGAACACCACTTGGCGAGCGCCACGGAAAACCCGGTGCTTGGCCAGGTGATAAGCCGGCAGGCCGCTGTAGCGGTCCATGTGGTCTTCGCTGATGTTGAGCACAGTCGCCACTTCGGCGCCAAGATGGTCGGTGGTTTCAAGCTGGAAGCTCGACAGCTCCATGACGTACAGCTCGATGTCATCACTGAGCAGGTCCAGCGCCGGGGTACCCAGGTTACCGCCGACCGCGACGCGTTTGCCGGCCGCCGCGGCCATTTCACCGACCAGGGTGGTCACGGTGCTTTTCGCGTTGGAGCCGGTGATGGCGACAATCGGCGCCTTCGCGTTACGCGCGAACAGTTCGATATCGCCGGACAGCTTCACGCCACGGGCGGCGGCAGCCTGCAGGGCCGGGGTCGCCAGGGCCAGGCCGGGGCTCACGTAGAGCTCGTCGGCGCGGCACAGGAACTCGACGTCCAGCTCGCCACAACGCACGTCCACCTGTGGATAGTCACGGCGCAGCGTGGCCAGCTCAGGCGGATTTTCCCGCGTATCGGCCACGGCAAACGACACGCCCCGGTTCGCCAGGAAGCGAACCAGGGACATGCCGCTCTTGCCGAGGCCGACAACGATGCGGAAGTGGTCAGAAGCGATCAGGGACACTCGTTCTACCTCAGCTTCAGGGTGGCAAGGCCGATCAGCACCAGAATCACGGTGATGATCCAGAAACGGACGATCACGCGTGGCTCGGGCCAGCCCTTGAGTTCAAAGTGGTGGTGGATCGGCGCCATGCGGAATACGCGGCGGCCGGTCAATTTAAAGGAGGCAACCTGAATGACGACTGACAGGGTCTCCATCACGAACACACCGCCCATGATGAACAGGACGATTTCCTGGCGAACGATCACGGCAATAGTGCCCAGGGCCGCGCCCAGCGCCAGGGCGCCGACGTCGCCCATGAAGACTTGCGCCGGGTAGGTGTTGAACCACAGGAAGCCGAGGCCGGCACCGATCAGCGCACCGCAGAATACGATCAGCTCGCCCGCGCCAGGCACATAAGGAATCAGCAGGTATTCGGCGAATTTCACGTTACCCGACAGGTAGCAGAAAATCCCCAGGGCGCCGCCAACCATGACCGTAGGCATGATCGCCAGGCCGTCGAGGCCGTCGGTGAGGTTGACCGCGTTACTCGAACCGACGATGACCAGGTAAGTCAGCACGATGAAACCTGCGCCAAGCGCAATGCTGTAGTCCTTGAGCATCGGCAGGATCAGGGTGGTTTCCACCGGCGAGGCGGCGGTCATGTAAAGGAAGATCGCCGCGCCGAGGCCGAACACCGATTGCCAGAAATACTTCCAGCGGCTTGGAAGCCCACGGGAGTTCTTTTCGATGACCTTGCGGTAGTCGTCGACCCAACCGATGGCGCCGAAGAACAAGGTCACCAGCAGCACGACCCAGACGTAACGGTTCGCCAGGTCGGCCCAGAGCAAGGTGCTGATGCCGATGGAGGACAGGATCAGCGCGCCGCCCATGGTCGGCGTGCCGGACTTGGACAGGTGCGACTGCGGGCCGTCGTTACGGACCGACTGGCCGATCTGCAGGTTCTGCAGGGTGCGAATCATCCACGGGCCCAGGAACAGCGACAACGACAGCGCGGTCAGCACACCCAGGATCCCGCGCAGGGTCAGGTACTGGAAGACCGCGAAGCCTTTGTGGAACTGTTGCAGGTACTCCGCTAGCAGCAGCAGCATTAATGTTTCTCCATACGGGTGCCGCACAAAGCCGCGACGATGTTTTCCATCGCCGCACTGCGTGAGCCCTTGATCAATAAGGTGGTGTTCGGGTCTTGCTCGGCACCCAGGGCCTGGATCAGCTCGGCCTGGGTCGTGAAATGCTGTGCGTGCTCGCCAAACGCCGCGACCGCATGGGCCATCATCGGGCCGACGGCATACAGCGCATCGACCTTGCCACGCGCATACGCGCCGACGTCGTGATGGCCTTGCTGCGCCCACTCGCCCAGTTCACCGATATCGCCGAGCACCAGCACGGTACGACCGGAGAAACCGGCGAGGATATCCACGGCCGCGCACATCGAGGTCGGGTTGGCGTTGTAGGTGTCGTCGATGACGCGCATGCCATTGCTGGCCAGTTGCGCGACGGAGCGCCCCTTGACCGGTTGCACCGCGTTCAACCCGGCGACGATGCCCGGCAGCGATACACCCAATGCATGGGCGGCAGCCGCGGCGGCCAGGGCATTGGCAACGTTATGGGTGCCCAGCAGGTTCAACTGCACGCGCTCTGCCCCGTCCGGGCTATGGAGGTTGAAGGCCGGGCAACCGCGGGCATCGCGATCCAGGTCGCTGGCATAGAAATTCGCGGCGAGGTTGCTCAGAGCAAAGGTCAGCACCTTGCGCTCGCCCGCCCGGGCCTTCCAGATTTCGAAGGCCTTGTCGTCGAGATTCAGCACGGCGACGCCATTGGCATCCAGCCCCTCGATGATCTCGCCCTTGGCCTCGACGATTTTTTCCGGGCCGCCGAACTCGCCGACATGGGCGGTCCCGGCGTTGTTGAGCACCGCCACGTGGGGCTTGGTCATCGCCACGGTGTAGGCGATCTCGCCGAGCCGCGAAGCACCCAGTTCGATGACGGCGGCGCTGTGCTCCGGTGCAAGTTCGAGCAAGGTCAGCGGCACGCCAAGGTCATTGTTCAGGTTGCCACGGGTCGCCAACACCGAACCGCGGGTGCGCAGGATGCTGGCAAGCATTTCCTTGACCGTGGTCTTGCCGCTGGAGCCGGTGATGGCCGCAACGGGGTGGGCAAACGCCGCACGGTTCAGCGCACCGAGCTGGCCCAGCGCCTGGCGAGTGTCGCTGACCAGCAATTGCGGCAGCGTGCTATTGGTCACTTCATGCTCGACCAACGCCGCGACCGCGCCTTTGGCGGCCACTTCATTCAGGTAATCATGTCCATCGAAACGCGGCCCGGCCAGGGCAACGAACAATTGGCCCGGCGCGATCGCCCGGCTGTCGATGCTGACGCCGTTGAAACTGGCGTCTGCGGCAACCAGGCGCGCATTCAGGGCATTGGTCAGTTCGCCGAGTTTCCAGGCCTTAAGCATGGGCCACCTCCCATGCGGTCAATGCGTGATCGGCTTCCACCAGATCGGAGAACGGGTGGCGCTCGCCGTTGATTTCCTGGTAATCCTCGTGACCCTTGCCAGCCAGGACGATGACATCGTCCGCCGAAGCACTGGCGATCAACTGGCCGATGGCCTGGCCGCGACCGGCGACGAAGGTGACGTTATCCACCTCGGTAAAGCCGGCGCGAATGTCGTCGAAAATCCGCAATGGGTCTTCGCTGCGCGGGTTGTCGTCAGTAACGAGCACGCCGTCCGCCAGCCGCTCCACGACTTCGGCCATCAACGGGCGCTTGCCACGATCGCGATCGCCGCCGCAGCCGAACAGGCACAGCAGCCGGCCCTTGGCGTGAGGACGCAGGGCCGTGAGGACTTTTTCCAACGCGTCCGGGGTGTGGGCGTAATCGACGACCACCAACGGTTGAGTCCCGCCGCCCAGGCGCTGCATGCGTCCGGCCGGGCCTTCGAGCTTCGGCAGCACCTTGAGGATTTCATCGAGTGCATAATCCAGCCCGAGCAAGGCGCCGATAGCGGCCAATACGTTGCTCAGGTTGAAGCGGCCCAGCAAAGTGCTGCGCAAATGGTGTTCACCCTGGGGGGTGACCAACGTGGCGCGCACGCCCTCGTCGTCGAACTGTGCCTGGCGTACATAAAGGTAGGCGCTGGCGTCTTCGAGGCTGTAGGTGATCAAGCGCGATTCGCGGGACTCGGCGGCCAGTTGCCGGCCAAACTCGTCATCGATATTGATGACCCGGCATTTCAGGTTGTTCCAGGCAAACAGTTTGGCCTTGGCCTCGCCATAAGCCTGCATCGTGCCGTGGTAATCCAGATGATCGCGGGACAGGTTGGTCAGCACGGCAACGTCGAAGGCCAGGGCGGTGACGCGACCTTGATCGAGGCCATGGGAAGAGACTTCCATCGCAACGGCCTTGGCACCGGCCTTCTTCAGGTCGGCCAGGGTCGCCTGCACGGCAATCGGGTTTGGCGTGGTGTGCAATCCGCTCTGCAGCGCGCCGTGAAAACCGTTGCCCAGCGTCCCGACGATGCCGCAATGCTGCCCGAGCAGGTCCAGCGCCTGGGCCACCAGTTGGGTCACGCTGGTCTTGCCGTTGGTACCGGTCACGCCGATCAGGTTCAGGTGCCGGCTCGGCTCGCCATAAAAGCGCCCGGCGATGTCCGACAACTGCGCCGCCAAGCCCTTGACTGGTATCAGCGGGACGTCGGTAATGGGCAGCACGGTTGCGCCGTTGACTTCATAGGCTACCGCGGCCGCTCCGCGCTTCAAGGCGTCGGCGATGTGGTCACGGCCATCGACGCGAGCGCCCGGCACCGCCAGGAACAGGTCCCCGGCACGCACGTCGCGACTGTCCAGCGCCAATTCGCGAATCAGCAGGTCATGGCCGGCATGGGCAAAAATCTTGTTCAGGCTCAGGGACATCAGCCACGCCCTCCTTCGGCTTTCAAGGGAATGACCGGTGCGGTGTTGGCCTGCTGGGTCGGTGGCAGGTTATCCGGGGTAACGTTCATCAGGCGCAGGGTGCCGGACATCACTTTGCTGAACACCGGAGCGGAAACCAGGCCGCCGAAATAACCGGCCTTGCTCGGCTCGTCGATGACCACCACGATGGCGTAGCGCGGGTCGCTCATCGGACCGAAGCCGGCGAACAGCGAGCGATAGGAGTTCTCGGCATAACCCTTGGTGCCCACGGATGTCTTGCGCGCCGTACCGGACTTGCCGGCAACGTGGTAAGCCGGCACTTGGGCACGATAGACACCGCGCGGCGCCTCGATCACCTGTTGCAACATGCCTTGCATGGTCTTGGCGACGTCTTCCGGAATCACTTGGGTGGTTTGCGGCGCCTTGTCGGTCTTGATCAACGTCAGCGGTGCGATCCGACCGTTGTTGGCCAGCGCCGAGAAGGCGTGGACGAGCTGGATCGCCGTCACGGAAACACCGTAGCCATAGGACAGCGTGGCGGTTTCAGCCTTGCGCCATTCGCGGTAGTTGGGCAGGTTGCCGACGCGCTCGCCCGGGAAGCCCAGGCCGGTATCCTGGCCGAGGCCGATTTTCTGTGCCAGACGATAAATCGCCTCGCCACCGATATCGAAGGCGATCTTGCTCATGCCGACGTTACTGGAGTTGATCAGGATGCCAGTCAGGTCGAGCACCGGGCCTTCGGTCTTGGACACGTCACGAATGGTGTACTTGCCGATCTGCAGGGTCCCCGGATACACCTCGACGGTGTCGCCCGGCTTCCAGCGCCCGGTTTCCAGGGCAGCGGCCATGGACACGGCCTTCATGGTCGAACCCGGCTCGAACACGTCGATCATCGCGCGGTTGCGCATCATCGCCGGTTGCAGGTTGCGGCGGTTGTTCGGGTTGTAGGTCGGCTGGTTGACCATGGCGAGGATTTCGCCGGTCTTCACGTCCATGATCACCAGGCTGCCGGCCTTGGCACCGTTCTCGACGATGGCATTGCGCAGCTCGCGGTTGGCCAGGTATTGCAGGCGCAGGTCAATGGACAACGCCAAGGGCTTTCCGGCCTTGGCGTTTTTGGTGACTTGGACATCCTTGATCAGCCGGCCGCGCCGGTCCTTGATGACCTGGCGCTTGCCGGCGACCCCGGCGAGCCATTCGTCATAGGCCAGTTCGACCCCTTCGCGCCCTCGATCATCGATATCGGTAAAGCCGACCATGTGGGCCGTGACTTCTCCGGCCGGGTAGAAACGCCGGAACTCTTCGATGCCGTAGACACCGGGCACTTTCAGATCGAGCACACTCTGGCCTTGCTCGGGCGTCAACCCGCGCACCAGGTAGATGAATTCTTTGTTCGCCTGGGCTTCAAGACGCTCGGCCAGGGCCTTGGGGTCCTGGCCAAGGGCAGCGGCCAATGCCGGCCACTTTTCCTTGGCCTGCTGCATTTCCTTGGCGTTCGCCCACAACGTCGTCACCGGCGTACTCACGGCCAATGGTTCGCCATTGCGGTCGGTGATCAGGCCACGGTGGGCGGGGATCGGAATATGACGCACGCTGCGCGCATCGCCCTGCTCCTTGAGAAAGTCACGATCGACGACCTGCAGGTCGATGATGCGCCACGAAATCGCCGCAACCATGAGCCCGAGCAGGCTCAGGACCAGACGAAACCGCCACGGGAACAGCGCACCTTCGAGTTTCATCATGGCGCCACCATCTGCACTTCGGCGGCGCCGGGGATGCGCATTTTCAGTTGTTCGGTGGCCAATACTTCGATGCGACTATGGGCCGTCCAGGTACTCTGCTCCAGGATCAACCGGCCCCACTCGGCCTGCGCCTTGTCGCGCACGCTCAGCTCGCTATAAAGAGTGTTGAGCAACTGCCGGTTCCAGTGCGCGCTATAGGACACGGCGATGGCCGACACGAGCACGCCCACGAACAACAGCAGCATGAAAAAGCTGCCGCCCGGCAGGGGCTTGGCGAAGAGCTTGCTCACCGCAACTTCTCCGCGACACGCATGACGGCGCTACGGGCGCGTGGGTTGGCCTTGAGTTCGGCTTCGGAGGCGAACTGCGCTTTGCCGTGGATCTTGATTTTCGGTACGAAAGCCTCGAAACGCACCGGCAGGTTGCGCGGCAGGTTATCGGCTTCGCCTTTGGTGAGCTTGCGCATGAACAGCTTGACGATGCGGTCTTCCAGGGAATGGAAGCTGATCACCACCAGCCGGCCACCGATCTCCAGCGCCTCAAGGGCGGCTTCGAGACCCACTTCCAGGTCGCCCAGTTCGTTATTGACGTGGATGCGCAAACCCTGGAAAGCACGGGTCGCCGGGTTCTTGCCCTTCTCCCATGCGGGGTTGGCAACCTTCAGCACTTCGGCCAGGTCACCGGTGCGTTCGAAAGGCTTGATTTCGCGGCGTTCGACCACGGCACGGGCCATGCGGCCGGAGAAACGCTCTTCACCGTATTCTTTAAAGACACGGGCGATTTCTTCCACTGGCGCGGTGTTGACGAATTCGGCGGCACTGATGCCGCGGGACGGGTCCATGCGCATGTCCAACGGACCGTCATTGAGGAAACTGAAGCCGCGCTCCGGGTCATCCAGTTGCGGCGACGACACGCCCAGGTCGAGCAGCACGCCACTGACTTTGCCGGCCAGGCCACGCTCGGCGACTTCGGCGCCCAGCTCGGCAAAGCTGCGCTGCACAACGACAAAGCGGCCGTCTTCGGCCGCCAGCGCTTGCCCGGTGGCAATCGCTTGAGGATCCTTGTCAAACCCCAGCAATCGACCGTCCGGACCGAGCTGGCTGAGAATCAGCCGGCTGTGTCCGCCACGCCCGAACGTACCATCCAGATAGCAGCCATCAGGACGTACGGCGAGAGCCTCGACGGCCTCGTCAAGCAGTACGGTGATGTGGTTAAAGCCGCTATCAATAGTCACAGGATCAAATCACGCAGTTCATCAGGCATGGCGCCCGGTTGTTGAATAGCAGCGAGGTCAGCGGCAGAAACCGCATTCCAGGCATCTTCGTCCCACAGTTGGAACTTGTTCAGTTGACCGACCAGCATCGCGCGCTTGTCCAGCTTGGCGTACTCGCGCAGGCGCGGCGGCACCAGGAAACGACCGCTGCCGTCGAGCTCGAGGTCGACGGCATTACCAATCAGCAAGCGTTGCAGACGGCGGTTTTCTTCACGCAGCGAAGGCAAGGCGCGCAGCTTGGTTTCGATGATTTCCCACTCATCCAGCGGATAAACGCACAAACATGGGTCAACAGCGTCGATCGTGACGATTAACTGCCCGGAACTTCGCGAAACGAGCTCGTCACGATACCGGCTGGGCATGGCGAGCCGGCCTTTTGCATCGAGACTGATAGCGTTAGCTCCGCGAAACACGTCAGCGTTTCTCCACTTTTTTGCGTTTTACCTTCAAAAAAACCCACTTCGTGCCACTTTCCGCCACTTGCGCACACTATAGGAATGCGCCCACCGCACCGTCAAGGCGCGGGATGAAGGAAAAGCCTTATAGATCGGAGATTTAGGAGCGTTTCAGGAGGGGCAACAAGAATTTGGCGTAGGAAATTTCGCTCCAACCTGAGGCAGCACAGGGGACTGCGCGCACAAGTTAAAGTGATTTGTTAAGAGTAAGATTTTTTTGGTATTAGGAACTGCGTCTGCCTTTGATTCCGGCAGGGAGGGGAAGGTGGAGAGTCGATCTGTAAGCCGGGTTCTGTCTTGAACAGTCATTCGTCTACGATGGCCATCACTGGACATCTTTAGCAACCTACCCGGTCCCAGCGCGGGCCACGCCTTGGGACCCTATTTGGTCTTGCTCCAAGTGGGGTTTACCTAGCCACGAACTGTTGCCAGCCGTGCGGTGCGCTCTTACCGCACCTTTTCACCCTTACCGGCACCGAAGCGCTTAGGCGGTTATTTTCTGTGGCACTTTCCGTAGGCTCACGCCTCCCAGGCATTACCTGGCACTTCGCCCTATGGAGCCCGGACTTTCCTCCCCCCCCTAATTTTCATAGAGGGCAGCGACTGTCCGATCGACTCTCCGCCGCGAAGGTTAACGGCAGAGCGCCTCAAGAACAAGCGGTAAAAGCCCTTGGCCAGCCCGACACCCCGGTTTCATTGGCCTTTCTGTTTTTCCAACGCGACCTGATACAGCACATTCTTGCGCTCGCCTGTGATCTGCGCGGCAAGGGCTGCGGCGCGCTTGAGGGGCATCTCTTCCAGTAACAGATCGAGCACGCGCATCGCCTCGCTGCTGACCGCATCTTCGTTTTCAGGCGGCGTCCAACCCGCCACCAGCACGACACACTCGCCACGCTGCTGATTGCTGTCGTTCTCGACGAAGGCCCGCAGCTCTGCCAATGGCAGGCCCTTGAGGGTTTCAAAAGTCTTGGTCAACTCACGGGCCAACAACGCCTGGCGCTCGGGACCGAACACCTGCTCCATGTCTTGCAGGCATTCCAGAATGCGGTGCGGCGCCTCATAGAAAATCAGTGTACGAGGCTCTTCCTTTATAGCTTCCAGACGCGCTCGCCGCCCCACCGCCTTGGCCGGCAGGAAACCTTCGAAAATGAAACGGTCGGACGGCAAGCCGGCCGCCGACAGCGCCGCAATCAACGCGCAAGCCCCCGGCACCGGCACCACATTGATGCCGGCAGCGCGGGCCTGGCGCACCAGGTGATAACCCGGATCGGAAATCAGCGGCGTGCCGGCATCGGAAATCAGCGCCACGTTATCACCTGCCAACAGCCGGGTGATGAACCGACTGCCTTCGTCCCGCTCATTGTGCTCATGGCACGCCGCCAACGGCGTCGAAATCCCGAAATGCTGCAGCAGGCGTTGGGAATGGCGCGTGTCTTCGGCGGCGATAAGAGCCACCTCCCTCAGGATCTTCAGTGCCCGGGCGCTGATATCGTCCAGGTTGCCGATGGGCGTCGCCACCACATAAAGCGAGCCGGCAGCGGAATTCAAAGCACCTGGAGCAGTCAAAACGCGTACCTCATGATCGGTAAAACGGCCATTGTAGCGTGTTGCGGCGAGGGGATTTAGCGAAACGTCGCACCGCCCCACAGGTATGGTGCTTCCACCGAGTGAGTGACGTCTTTTGTGCTGCGCCGCACCCTTTGAAATACCTAAATCAATCGATTCACACCAGTAACATCGCGCCCCGGCCAGTGCTTGGGTACAATTCGACGCTAATTTGATCTCGTATCAGGAACACTTACATGATCGCTTGCCTGCGGCTGCTCTCCGCCCTCTGCCTCGCTGCCCTACTGGCGGCTTGCGCCAGCTCGCCTTCGTCCAGCCTTGGCGAACTCCCACGGACCCCGGATGCCAGTATCGAGCAACTGCTCGAACAGGCCACCCAAAGCAAAACACCGGAAAAAGCCGCCCTGTTGCGCCTGAGCGCCGCAGACCTGGCGTACCGCCAGGGCAATGCCGGCCAGTCCGCACAGATCCTGCAGCAGGTGCCGATGGAGCAACTCAAGCCCGGCCAGCAGATTTTCGCCAGCACGTTGTCGGCCGAACTGGCAATGACCCGCAACCAGCCCAAGGCAGCGCTGACGTCCCTGGGCCATCCGAGCCTGCAACACCTGAGCGAAATGCCAGTAGAACAGCAGGTCCGCACCGGCACCGTTCGTGCTCGCGCCCTTGAGGCAGATGGCCAGACATTGGCCGCCGCCAAGGAACGGATCTTCATTGCCCCGTTGCTGGAAGGCGAAGCCGCGGCGAAAAACCACGAAGCGATCTGGTCACTGATCGCCTCGCTGCCTACCGACCAACTGCAACCGACCACCACCGATGACCTCGGCGGCTGGCTGAGCCTGGCCAAGTCCGTGAAAACAGCCGGCACCTTGGAGCAACAACAGGCCGCCATCGATAGCTGGCGCGAACAGAACCCGAAACACCCGGCCGCGCTACAACTGCCGACTCCCCTGATCAAGCTCAAGGAACTGGCAAGCCAGCCGCTCAACAAGATCGCCTTGCTGCTGCCGCAGAACGGCCCGCTGGCTTCCGTTGCCAAAGCCCTGCGCGAAGGCTTCATGGCCGCGCACTACCAGGCGCAACAGGCCGGGCAGAAGCCGCCAAGCATCCAGATCTACGACAGCGCCAGCCTGACCTCCATGGATGAGTTCTACCGCAAGGCCCAGGCCGACGGCGTACAGCTGGTGGTCGGCCCGCTGGAAAAACCACTGGTCAAGCAGATCGCCACTCGCCCACAGTTGCCGATCACCACCCTGGCGCTGAACTACAGCGAAGGCGAACAAGGCCCACCCCAACTGTTCCAGTTCGGCCTGGCCCCGGAAGATGAGGCCCGCGAAGTATCCCGTCGCGCCCGCGCCGACGGCCTGCATCGTGCCGCCGCGATGGTGCCGAAAGGCGAATGGGGCGATCGTGTATTGAAAGCCTTCAGCCAGGACTGGCAGGCCAACGGCGGGACCATCGTTGCGATCGAGCGCGTCGACCAACCAGTGCAGCTGGCCCAGCAGATCGCCGACATGTTCCAGCTGCGCCAGAGCGAAGGTCGCGCCAAGAGCCTGCAAAACACCGTAGGCACCGCAGTGGCGGCCCAGCCTTCGCGTCGCCAGGACATCGAGTTCATTTTCCTGGCATCGACGCCACAGCAAGCCCAGCAGATCAAGCCGACCCTGAACTTCCAGTACGCTGGCGACGTGCCGGTCTACGCCACCTCTTCAGTGTTCAGTGTCAGCGGCGACCAGAACCAATACAACGACATGAACGGTGTGCGGTTCTGCGAAACACCATGGCTGCTCGACGCCAACGATCCGCTGCGCCAGCAAGTCACTGCACAATGGCCCCAGGCCGGTGGAAGCCTGGGCCGACTGTATGCGATGGGTGCCGACGCCTATCGACTCGCCCCGCGCCTTGGCCAGCTCAAGGCGTTGCCGGACAGCCGCATCGAAGGCCTGTCGGGTAGCCTGGCGATTTCGTCGACCCAACGCGTGCAACGTCAATTGCCGTGGGCCCAATTCATCAATGGCCAGGTGCAGCGCCTGCCGGATACCCAGCGCTGATGCCCGACCGATCACACTTGCAAAGCGGAAAGAATGCCGAGGGCCAAGCCCTCGCGCATCTGCAGCGAAAGGGCTTGCGCTTGCTGGCGCAGAACTGGTTGTGTAAGCGCGGCGAGCTGGATCTGGTCATGCTTGACGGCGATACAGTAGTATTCGTCGAAGTCCGCTACAGAAAAAATACCCAATGGGGCGGCGCGCTCGACAGCATCGACGAGCGCAAGCGCCGGAAGTTGATTTTCGCCGCGCAGTACTTTCTGCAACGCGAGTCTCGCTGGGCCGATTACCCCTGCCGCTTCGACGTGGTCGCCATCGACAGCAATGCCGACCAGTTGAACTGGCTGCAGAACGCCTTCGACAGTTGAACGCCCAGCCAAGCCGGACACCTTCATTTAACTTTTTTGCTCTTTGCTTTGCGCGCCGCACATGTTTGTGCCGATAAGTCGCGCTACTTAAGGTCACACAGATGGACATGCAATCGCGAATCCGCCAGCTTTTTCAGGCCAGCATCGACACCAAGCAACAGGCGATGGACGTACTTGCACCGCACATCGAGCAAGCCAGCCAAGTGATGGTCAATGCCTTGCTCAACGAGGGCAAGATGCTCTCCTGCGGCAATGGCGGTTCGGCCGGCGACGCCCAGCACTTTTCCTCGGAGCTGCTCAACCGCTTCGAACGCGAGCGCCCGAGCCTGCCGGCCATCGCACTGACGACCGACAGCTCGACGATCACCTCGATCGCCAACGACTACAGCTACAACGAAGTATTCTCCAAGCAGATCCGCGCTCTCGGCCAGCCTGGCGATGTGCTTCTGGCGATTTCCACCAGCGGCAACTCGGCCAACATTATTCAAGCGATCCAGGCCGCACATGATCGCGAAATGATTGTCGTAGCATTGACCGGTCGCGACGGCGGCGGCATGGCATCCTTGCTCTTGCCCGAGGACGTCGAGATCCGCGTACCGGCCAATGTCACCGCACGTATTCAGGAAGTCCACCTGCTGGCGATCCACTGCCTTTGCGACTTGATCGACAGCCAACTGTTCGGGAGTGAAGAATGACCCCTAATCGCCTAGGCCTTCTGGCCCTGACCCTGTGCCTCGGCATCAGCGGCTGCACATCGGTGGTTAATGCCAGCCGGGAAAAGCCGATCGAAGACGACCGCGGCACCCGCACCTTCGGCAGCAAGATCGACGACTCGCTGATCGAAACCAAAGTCGGCGTGAACATCGCCAAGGCCGACCCGGATCTGGACAACAACTCGCACATCGTCGTCACCAGCTTCAACGGCGTCGTGCTGCTGGCCGGCCAGACGCCACGCGCCGACCTCAAGGCCAAGGCCGAACAGGAAGCCAGTGCGGTGCAGCGGGTCAAGACCGTGCATAACGAGCTTCAGGTTCTGCAACCCTCCTCCCTGCTGGCGCGCCAGAACGATGCCTGGCTGACGACCAAGATCAAGACGCAGATGCTGACCGACGCCAGCATTCCGGGTTCGCGCATCAAGGTCGTGACCGAGAATGGGATTGTCTATCTGCTGGGGTTGTTGACCAAGCAAGAGGCTGCGCAGGCGACCAATCTGGTGCAGGGTGTGTCTGGGGTGCAGAAAATCGTCAAGTTGTTTGAGTACATTGACTGATTAACGAACTTCAATTGTTCAAGAAAAACGGCGCTTCTTCCGAGACGGAAAGCGCCTTTTTTTTGGCTTCATTTTCCGTGATCGGTGTGTATCGCCGTCGCTGCGGTAACGGATACAGCCACCAACCATGACAAAGAAAATGCCCACATCTCACGATACGGGCATTTTCTTAACCAAGTCACCAAGCTTTCAAACAGCCTGTCTCTGGCACATATCCAACTACTTCACCACTTTCAAGCTCGGCCGCCCGCTAGGACGCGGCGGCTCGTCATCCGGTGGCGGCATATCATCATCCGCCTCGAACTCTTCTTCACCATCCAACGGCACTTCCAACTCGAACACCATGCCCTGCCCGTTCTCCCGAGCATAGATTCCCAGGATCGAAGCAATCGGCACGTACAGCGTATGCGGCACCCCGCCGAAACGCCCTTCGAAGCTGACCGCATCGTTATCCATGTGCAGATGACGCACAGCGGCCGGCGATACGTTCAATACAATCTGCCCGTCATTGGCAAAACCCTGCGGCACCTGGACCGACGGATACTCGGCATTGACCAGCATGTGCGGGGTGCAATCGTTGTCCACAATCCACTCATAGAGCGCGCGGACCAGATAAGGTCGACTGGAGTTCATAGCGGCTCCCTAAGCCTTAGCGCATGTCACGTTCGACACCAGACAGACTCGCCTGGAATGCCTCACGCGCAAATTGGCGCTCCATATAATCAAGCAGCGGCTTGGCGGGCCGCGGCAGTTCGATACCCAGGATCGGCAAACGCCAGAGTATGGGCAATAGGCAGCAATCCACCAGACTTTGTTCCTCACTGAGGAAAAACGGCTTGTCGACGAACAGCGGCGACACGCCCGTCAGGCTTTCGCGCAGTTCCTTACGCGCCACGACCCGTGCTGGCTCCTTGGTCCGCGGATCCAGGATCAGATCCACCAACCCGCACCAGTCACGCTGGATGCGGTGGATCAGCAAACGACTGTTGGCACGCGCGACGGGGTATACCGGCAGCAAAGGCGGATGCGGATAACGCTCATCCAGGTATTCCATCACCACGGTCGACTCCCACAACGCCAGGTCTCGATCGACCAGCGTTGGCAGGCTGCCGTAAGGGTTCACCTCGATCAGCTTCGGCGGCTGACGGCCCGCTTCGACGTAAATGATCTCGGCGCTGACACCCTTCTCGGCCAGTACGATGCGTACCCGGTGGGAATAGTGGTCGGCGGGGTCGGAGTAACAGGCCAACCGATTGGTCACGCCCATGGCGATCCTCCTCGCTTGTTGAAATTATCGAAAAACGGAAAAACGAGCGCGCCCAGAGGGCGTCTCCCGTAACCACCTGGCCGACCAGGCTCGTTACACCTTCAGAGACGCCCTTGGGCGCGCACGATTAACAGCAACGGCTTACAGTTTTATCAATGCACGTCTTTCCAGTATTCACGCTTGAGCAGATATGCGAATACGAAGAAGAACGCCAGGTACAGCAATACATACGTACCGATACGCTGGTGTTCCAGCTTTACCGGGTTGGCCGAGTAGGCCAGGAAGGTCACGAGGTTCTTGACCTTCTCGTCAAACTGCTCGGGCGTCAGAGTGCCAGAATTCGGCACGATGGTCAGCTGGTCGCAGGCTTCATGAGTCAAAGCCGTGCCGGTCAGCGGATCATATTGCTTCTTGCCGTCCTCGACGATCTGAACCTGCTTGCAGCCTATCACTTGGCGACCTTGCAAGCCGACCAGTACGTTCGGCATCCCGACGTTCGGGAAGACCTTGTTGTTCACACCCCATGGGCGCGCAGGATCTTCGTAGAACGAACGCAGGTAGCCGTAGAGCCAATCGGTACCCCGCACGCGGGCCACCAGGGTCAGGTCCGGCGGCGCAGCGCCAAACCAGGTCTTGGCGTCCGCAGGCTGCATGCCGATGTTCATGTGGTCGCCCAGCTTGGCGCCAGTGAACACCAGCTTCTCAAGCATGAGCTCGTGAGGGATGCCCAAGTCATCGGCCACGCGCTCGTAGCGTTGGAACTTGGCGCTGTGACAACCCATGCAATAGTTGGCGAACGTACGGGCGCCGTCCTGCATTGCCGCTTTGTCGGAAACGTCGATGTCGACTTTTTCCAGTTCCGGCCCACTCGACGTGGACGCAAAGGACAACACAGGCAACGCAGCAAGAATCAGTACAGAAAATAGCTTTTTCATCAGCCAGTCACCCTTTCCGGAACCGGTTTGGTCTTCTCGAGCCTGGTGTAGAACGGCATCAGAATGAAGTAGGCGAAGTACAGGAAGGTGCAGACCTGCGACAGCAGCGTCCGGCCCGGTGTCGGTGCCAATACACCCAGCACGCCGAGGATTACGAACGAAATGCAGAACACCCAGAGCCAGATCTTGCTCAGCCAGCCCTTGTAGCGCATCGACTTGACAGGGCTGCGGTCCAGCCAAGGCAGGACGAACAGCACGGCAATGGCGGCGCCCATGGCGATTACGCCCAACAGCTTGTCAGGAACGGCCCGCAGGATCGCGTAGAAAGGCGTGAAGTACCAGACCGGTGCAATGTGCTCAGGGGTCTTGAAGGCGTTGGCCTGTTCGAAGTTCGGCTTCTCGAGGAAATAACCGCCCATTTCCGGGAAGAAGAACACGATGGAGCAGAAGATGAACAGGAAGACCACTACGCCGACGATGTCTTTCACGGTGTAGTACGGGTGGAAGGCGATGCCATCCAGCGGTACGCCGTTCTCGTCCTTGTGCTTCTTGATGTCCACGCCATCCGGGTTGTTCGAGCCCACTTCGTGCAGCGCCAGGATGTGCAGCACCACCAGGCCGAGGATCACGATCGGCAGTGCCACGACATGCAGGGCAAAGAAGCGGTTCAGGGTAATCCCCGAGATCAGGTAGTCACCGCGGATCCACTGGGTCAGGTCGTCGCCGATGACCGGGATCGCACCGAACAGCGAGATGATCACCTGGGCGCCCCAGTAGGACATCTGGCCCCACGGCAGCAGGTAGCCCATGAAGGCTTCGGCCATCAGCGCCAGGTAGATCAGCATGCCGAAGACCCACACCAACTCACGCGGCTTCTGGTACGAACCGTAGAGCAAACCACGGAACATGTGGAGGTAGACCACGATGAAGAACGCCGAAGCGCCGGTGGAATGCAGCAGACGCAGGATCGAGCCGTACTCGACGTCGCGCATGATGTATTCGACGGAGGCGAACGCTTCTTCTGCCGAAGGGGTGTAGCTCATCGTCAGCCAGACACCGGTGACGATCTGGTTGACCAGGACGAGCAACGCCAGGGAACCAAAGAAGTAGAAGAAGTTGAAGTTCTTCGGAGCGTAGTATTTGCTGAGATGGTCTTCCCACATTTTGGTCGCGGGAAAGCGCGCATCAACCCAATCCATTAGTTTGCTCATCACGCTTTCTCCGTATCGACGCCAACGACAATGATGTCATCGGTCTCATAGGAATGCGGGGGAACTGGCAGGTTCAGAGGTGCAGGTTGCGACTTGTAGACGCGACCGGCCAGGTCGTAGTGGGAGCCGTGGCAAGGGCAGAAATAACCACCAACCCAGTCTTTGCCCAAGTCGGCAGGGGCCACTTCGGGACGGAACGTTGGCGAGCAACCCAAGTGCGTGCAGATCCCGATCAGCAGCAGGACTTCCGGCTTGATCGAGCGAGTCTCAGGGTTGACGTATTCCGGTTGGACCGAGTTCTTGGAGGAGGGATCGGACAGCTGGCCCTCAATCTTTTTCAGATTCCCCAGGATTTCCTCTGTACGGCGGACGATGAACACCGGCTGACCGCGCCATTCAGCAATCATCTGCTGGCCTGGCTCGATCTTGCTGACATTCACTTTCACCGGTGCACCTGCGGCTTTCGCCTTGGCGCTGGGAAACCATGACCCCACGAACGGGACCGCAGCCCCCACCGCTCCTGCAGCACCCACCACGGATGTGGCTGCTACCAGGAAGCGACGCCGGCCTGCATTCACGCCGTCATTGCTCATTCAGTCCTCTCCCATCAGCTTTGTGGCCTGTTAAATCAGGCGTCTACTAAGTAAAAATCTGAACTTATAAAAATTTTGCCGAATGGTAATGAAAACCCCCAATTCTGACAAGGTAATTACCAAGCGGCGAAACCGCCAAGCCTTGTAGTATAGGGGCTCTACGAATGTGGCAAGTTGTCACAGAGCAATTATTTCGCACATAAAAAAACGCCCAGCTCCGTGAGGAACTGGGCGCCTTTTGAACGCGGAAGCGAAATTAACGCTTCGAGTACTGCGGACGCTTACGCGCTTTACGCAGACCGACTTTCTTACGTTCAACTTCGCGAGCATCGCGAGTTACGAAGCCAGCTTTACGCAGGGCGCTGCGCAGAGTCTCGTCGTAATCCATCAGGGCGCGAGTGATGCCGTGGCGGATTGCGCCAGCCTGGCCACTTACACCACCACCGATAACGGTGACGTAGATGTCGAATTTTTCGACGGTCTCGGTCAGTTCCAGCGGCTGACGAACTACCATGCGGGCAGTTTCGCGGCCGAAGAAGTTATCCAGGGAGCGGTTGTTGATGGAGATGTTGCCAGTGCCCGGACGCAGGAAAACGCGTGCGGTTGCAGTCTTGCGACGGCCAGTGCCGTAATTTTGAGTCGCCGACATAATGAACTATTCCGTTAAAACTTCAGTTCTTGGGGCTGCTGAGCAGTATGAGGGTGAGCAGCGCCCGCATAAACCTTCAGCTTACGATACATGTCGCGACCCAGCGGGTTCTTAGGCAGCATGCCTTTAACCGCGGTCTCGATCACGCGCTCAGGGGCTTTGGCGATCAGCTTTTCAAAGTTGATCGACTTGATGCCGCCAGGAAAACCGGAGTGGGAGTAGTACATTTTGTCAGTGGTTTTAGCGCCAGTAACACGTACTTGCTCGGCATTGATCACGACGATGTAGTCACCGGTGTCAACGTGAGGGGTGTACTCAGGCTTGTGCTTGCCACGCAGACGGCTCGCGATTTCGGTGGCCAGACGACCCAGGGTCTGACCAGCAGCGTCGACGACAAACCAGTCGCGCTTTACTGTTTCCGGTTTAGCAGTAAAAGTTTTCATTCTTTATAGCCTCAGGGGCCGCCCTGTAAATTAGACGGCGGATCTTACTGAATAGTGCGTACTTTGACAAGTCAAAGGCAGCCGGATACAGACGCTTTCGGGGGCTCGGGTCGGCGCGTCCGTTCAACGGCAAGATTCTTCGGCGGCGGCGCATCACTTCCACTGCAGAAAGAGGTGCGCAATTATGCAGATTGCGAAAAATATTTCAACCTGCTTTTATGATTGTTTTGCCCAAGGAGTCCCCGATGGACTATCGCAAGCTAGGCCGTACCGATCTGAATGTCAGCGCCCTGTGCCTCGGCACCATGACCTGGGGTGAGCAGAACAGCGAGGCCGAGGCCTTCGCCCAGATCGAACGTGCCAAGGGTGCCGGCATCAATTTCCTCGACACCGCCGAGATGTACCCGGTGCCACCCAAGGCCGAGACCTACGCCACCACCGAGCGCTACATCGGCAACTACTTCAAGAGCCGTGGCGACCGTGCCGACTGGATCCTGGCGAGCAAGATCGCCGGCCCCGGCAACACCATCGACTACATCCGAGACAAGAACCTCAAGCACAACCGCCGCCATATCGTCGAAGCGCTGGATGCCAGCCTCAAGCGCCTGCAAACCGACTGGATCGATCTCTACCAGTTGCACTGGCCGGAGCGCAGCACCAATTTCTTTGGCCAGTTGGGCTACACCCACAAGGCCGATGAAGATTTCACGCCGCTTGAGGAAACCCTCGAAGCCCTGGACGAACAAGTCCGGGCCGGCAAGATCCGCCACATCGGCCTCTCCAACGAGACGCCATGGGGCACCATGAAATTCCTCGCCCTGGCCGAAGCCCGTGGCTGGCCGCGAGCGGTGTCGATCCAGAACCCCTACAACCTGCTCAACCGCAGCTTTGAAATCGGCCTGGCAGAAATCGCCATCCGGGAACAATGCGGTCTGCTGGCCTATTCGCCCCTGGCGTTCGGATTCCTGTCAGGCAAATACGAAAACGGCGCGCGCCCCGCCAAGGGTCGCCTGACCTTGTACAGCCGTTTCATGCGCTATTTCAATCCACAATCGGAAGCCGCGTGCAGCCGTTACGTAGCGCTGGCCCGCGAACACGGCCTGGACCCGGCGCAAATGGCACTGGCTTTCGTTACCCAGCAACCTTTCGTCACCAGCAATATCATCGGTGCCACTACCCTGGAGCAACTGGACAGTAACATCGCCAGCTTCGACCTGAAGCTGTCGGATGAAGTGCTGGCAGGGATCGAGGCGATTCACAAGGACCATCCAAACCCGGCGCCTTGATGGGTTCACAGACCCCAACGCGAGCAAGCTCGTGCCCATATTGGATGTATGACTGGCCACTCATTGGTGATCAACATACAACTCATGGGGCAGCGGGCTTGCTCGCGATAGCGCCTTCAAGCTCACAACCGCATCAAAGCGACCGCGCAATGATCTCCTTCATGATCTCATTGGTCCCGGCATAGATCCGTTGCACCCGCGCATCAGCCCATGCCCGGGCAACCGGGTATTCCCACATGAAACCGTAGCCGCCATGCAACTGCACGCATTCGTCCAGCACTTTGCATTGCAGGTCGGTGCCCCAATACTTGGCCATCGCCGCAGTCGGCACGTCGAGCTTGCCCTGCAGGTGCAGCTCCAGGCAGCGGTCGACAAAGACCCGGCCGATCTGGATCTCGGTGGCCATTTCCGCGAGTTTGAAGCGAGTGTTCTGGAAGTCCGCGATGGACTTGCCGAATGCCTTGCGATCACGGGTGTAGTCCAATGTCCATTGCAACGCCGCTTCGGCCGAGGCCAGGCCTCCAATGGCGACGGTCAGGCGCTCCTGGGGCAGTTCCTGCATCAGGTACGCAAAGCCCATCCCGGCCTGTCCCAAGAGGTTCTCCTTCGGCACCCGCACGTCCTGGAAGAACAATTCGGACGTGTCCTGGGCCTTCATCCCGACTTTTTCCAGGCGCTTGCCTTTCTCGAAGCCCGGTGTACCCGCTTCTACCAGGAACAGGCTGGTGCCCTTGGCCCCCGCCTTCGGATCGGTCTTGGCGACGACGATGACCAGGTCCGCAAGGAAGCCATTGGTGATGAACGTCTTGGAGCCGTTGATGACATATTCGTCGCCGTCCAGCACCGCCGTAGTCTTCACGCCCTGCAAGTCCGAGCCCGCGCCCGGCTCGGTCATGGCGATGGCAGTCACCATTTCGCCTGACACCAGTTTCGGCAGGTACTTGTGCTTCAACGCTTCGCTGCCGTAATGGAGGATGTACGGCGCGACGATGTCGGAATGCAGCGAGAAGCCGATCCCCGTCAGCCCCAGGCGGCCGATCTCCTCGATCACTACGGTGCTATAGAGGAAGTCTGCGTCCAGCCCGCCGTAGGCTTCTGGAAGGTGCGAACACAACATTCCCGCCTCCCCTGCCTTGTTCCAGAGCTCGCGATCGACATGTCCCTGTTTTTCCCACTGGCCGTGGTACGGCACGGCTTCTTTTTCGAGGAAGGTTCGTACAGAGTCTCGAAACAATTCATGCTCGGGACTGAACAGGGTTCTAGGGATCATGGCGCACCTTTGGTTATTGTTGGATGGTCATCCAACAGAGCCTAAGCCTGCGGCGCACAACGGGACACTGGACACTTGCGCCAAAAAATAAGACGATCCAGCCGTTTGATGACCACTATCCCCTATAAAAATAAAGATGAATTATGTCCATGCACGTCTCCACGCCCTTGCGGCGCGTCAGCATCCTGGCCGTCGACCGGGTTTTCGCTTCCACCCTCATGCAAGCCAAGGATTTTTTCCACCTGGCCAGCCTGCGCTATGGCAAACAACTGGGCCACGGCCTGACCCCGGCCTTTGAAACCCGCCTGGTCAGCCCCGATGGCAACCCCGTGAACAGCTTCAGCGATGTGATCATGCCGGTGGACGGTGGCCTGGAAAACACCGACGTCATCATCCTGCCTGCCTTCTGGGATGACTTCGCCACCCTGTGCCAACGATATCCGCAGGTCCTGCCGTGGCTGCGCGAACAACACGCCCGCGGCGCGGTGCTCTGCGGAGAAGCCACGGGAGTGTTCTGGCTGGCCGAGGCCGGGCTTCTCGACGGCAAGGAAGCCACCACCTATTGGCGTTTTTTCAATGCATTCAAGGAACGCTTTCCCCAAGTCCACCTCAACCAGGACAAACACCTGACCGACGCCGACAACCTGTTCTGCGCCGGCGGCACCACCTCGGCGTGCGATCTCTACATCTACTTGATCGAACGCTTCTGCGGCGCCAACGTGGCCCAGGCCGTGGCGCGAGACATTCTCTATGAAGTGCAGCGCAGCTATTCGCCGGGACGCATCGGCTTCGGCGGGCAGAAACTGCACCAGGACGTGATCATCCTGCAGATCCAGCAATGGCTCGAAGAACACTTCGCCGACAAGTTCCGCTTCGAGGACGTCGCCAGGGAACACGGCATGAGCATCCGCAACTTCATGCGTCGCTTCCAGACCGCCACGGGCGACAAACCGCTGCATTACCTGCAACGGCTGCGGATCGAAACCGCAAAGGGCCTGCTGTCCGGCAGTCGCAAGAGCATCAAGACCATCAGCTATGAAGTCGGCTACGACGATGCGAGCTTTTTCGCACGACTATTCCGGCAACACACCGACCTGTCGCCGAACCAGTATCGGCAGCAGTTTCAGCAGGCGGCGTGAGCCGAGGCTGAATGCAATCCAGTGTGTGCGGGCTTGCCCGCGATGGCGAATTATCAGCCAATCCGAATGCCGGCTGACACGCCGCCATCGCAAGCAAGCTCGCTGCCTTGATCCTGTGTACGGCGCAAGGCTGTCCTTCTGCGCAGTCCTACATGAAAAGCGGAATGCGGAGCACCCGAGCGCTGGATTTCGCTCACATACGCTACCGGGTGAACATCGCAACATCACTCCCTGAAAAACTTCATCAGGGAAGAACAACGATGACCATCGGATCAAGCTACAACTACCCCTCCTCCGCCGTTAAGGAAATGGCTCGGACCCAGCGTTCGGCTGGCAGAAAATGGGCGGCTCGCTTTCCAAACCCACCCGATTTGTGCTTCGACTACAGGGCGTTGGTCGAACAGAACAACGGCATCGCCAAGGCAACCGATCCACAACACAGAATTTGCATCATAGGTGCCGGCATCACCGGATTGACGGCCGCCAGAGAGCTTTATCGTTGCGGATTCACCCACATAACCCTGATAGAGCAATCCAGTCGCATCGGCGGCAGGCACCTGACCGTCCCAGGAAGTAAACAATCCAACGCCAGCCATACACCTTTCGAAATGGGCGCCATGCGCATGCCCTTTTTCAACCGGTCGGATGAACCTCCAGTGGAAGGCCGGTCGCTGATGGCTTACTACGCCAAGATTTTTGAGTTATCGACTGCCGATTTCGCCAATCCAGGCAGCCAATGGGTCCACTCGACAGGCATTTATCTGCGCGAGGGCACTATTGGCGGCGAGCCGACACCGCATATGCTGATCTGGAAAAACGCAGACGGCAGTACGCCACCGCCCGGCAGAGAGCTACAAGAGGTATATGCAAAATGGAAAGCTTTCGCCGACCGAATGACGCGACATGTCGCCGAGGTCTACGCCACTGAACGATGGGAAGCCATGTGGCAGGCCATCGTAGCGAGATATCAGAATGTCTCATTTCGCGATTTGGTGAGCATGCCTGCCTTAAAAGCCTGGGATGAGCGCGAACCGGGAGATTTCGGCGGCATGGGGATGTCTGCCGAGGAGTCCGCGATCTTCTATGCGATCGGCATCGGCGATGGCAGTTGGGGGGCCTTCTACGATGTCTGCTCTCTATATCCCCTTCGCACAGCGATATTTGGGTTCAGCAGCCACTTGCAGTTGGTGCTTGGTCGGGTGGACTCGCTGGGTGATCCAATCCCTTCGCCCCATCTGCATAGCGAAACCGTTGTTGATTCGGCGGGATTGAGCTTCGACAGCCCCCGCTACATCGGGCTCGCGGCCCTGAGCGAATGCTTGATGTTCATGAAGACTGCGGAGACCGGCAAATCCGTCCATGAGCATAGCCTTGAACGAAAAGACGGCCTGCTCACAAACTCATCCGTGACCAGGCTGACAAAACTGGCAAACCAAAAGATACGCGTCCATTTCGACTGGCAATACAGTCTGCCCGAGCAAACCCGGCAGCACGCCCAGGATTTCGACTCGGTCATCCTGACGCTCCCTTCTTGGCTGATCGAAACTCGCATCGAACTGGAAAATTTCACACCGCAAATTCTGCCGTTCGAAACAATCAATGCTTATAAAACTGCTCACTGGGAGACCAGCTGCAAAGTATTCGCACCGTTGAAGAAATCATTTCTTTCTAAAAACAGAACCATCCCGCAGGCAATCGTCACCGACAGTCTCATCCACGACGTCTACACCTATCGCTACAACGACGACTACAGCTATGACTGCATCCTGCTGAGCTACACATGGGAAGACGATGCAACCAAACTCGCGTCATTCAGCGACAAGGAGCTTGTCAGCAAGTGCGCCAGGGAGCTGGATCGAATACTCATGAGATGTACCAATATCCAGGAGCGAATTTCGCCCTATATCGGACTCGATCAAGCCGTGGTCCAACGGTGGATTACCGATAAAAACTCGTTGGGTTGTGCCAAGTTGTATCGGCCAGGTACCTATCGCGATGCCGTGAGCCTGATGAAATACAACAGGGACTTTGGTCATCAGTCGGGCCTGTATTTTTCCGGCGAATCGTTTTCCGTGGACGCTGGCTGGACAGAGCCTTGCTTTCGAGGTGCCATCGACGCTGCCATCCACATCTGCAACAAGACCGCTGCGACCTTCAATGGCGGGTTCTCCCTGGACGACTATCCGCACTATAAGTTCGGCTCCTGACCCTGGTCCGTCTCGTGCCATGCACGCTGTGCATGGCACGGCCGAGTCACGCCAAAACGTTCCTATTGTCCATCTTCGGAAGCTGCCTACAACCTACACGGAAACGGCCGACTTACATCCCTGCCTGTTTAGCCTCTTATACACACGCCAATACACAGCGTAATAACAATAAAAAGAGGTTATCCCATGAGCGAGCCAACCAGTCCTGTTCGTGTCGCCGTCGTACAATTCGACCCACAAGTTGGTATCAGCAATCGAGAAACCAATCTGCATCGCAGCCTTGCGTTAGCCCATAAAGCGGTCGACGACGGCGCCAACCTCGTCGTCCTGCCCGAGCTGTCGAATACCGGCTATTTCTTCAACAACCGACAGGATGCGTTTGAGCACGCCGAGTCGGTCCCCGACGGGCAAAGCGTGCAGGCCTGGATGGACTTCGCCCGCCAGCACCAAATCTACCTGGTAGCCGGCTTGACGGAGCGCGACGGCATGCGGCTGTTCAACACTGGCGTTCTGGTGGGGCCTGATGGTTTTATCGGCAAGTATCGAAAAGCGCATCTGTGGAATCTGGAAAAGCTCTGGTTCACGCCAGGTGATCTGGGCTTTCCGGTGTTCGAAACCCCCATCGGCCGCATCGGGTTATTGATCTGCTGGGACATCTGGTTCCCGGAAGTACCGCGCATTCTCAGCCAGCAAGGCGCAGATATCATTTGCAGCCTGAACAACTGGGTCTGGACACCACCGCCTCTGTTTGATGACGCCGGCAAATGTATGGCGTCGTACCTGACGATGACAGCCGCGCACGTCAACAATGTGTTTATCGCAGCGGCAAGCCGCATAGGTGAAGAGCGAGGTGCCCGCTACCTGGGCTGTTCACTGATCGCGGGCACCAACGGCTGGCCAATCGGTGCGGTCGCCTCCGCCGACCAACAGGAAATCCTGCTTGCCGACATCGACCTGACCAGTTCCCG
Organism: Pseudomonas frederiksbergensis; assembly: GCF_000802155.2. GTDB lineage: Bacteria > Pseudomonadota > Gammaproteobacteria > Pseudomonadales > Pseudomonadaceae > Aquipseudomonas > Aquipseudomonas frederiksbergensis_A. Next base: position 75,344 of record NZ_JQGJ02000006.1, on the reverse strand, counting down.
CAGCGCCGCCATCTGGAACAATCTGAATGACCTGCACCGCGATCGTAGAGCCGATCTTTACGATCAAATGCTTGGCTACACCCAGCACCCTTCTCTGCCGCGTTGATAAGGGAGCTATCCGATGGAAACTACAAGCGAAAAGCTCGAACAACGCCAGCCGGCCAACCGATCACCGCTGGACATCGCCATCGTCTTGCTGATGCTCGGCGCGATAGCACTGGTCATCTGGCTTTCATTCACGTATCGCTCTTCCTGGCCTGCCCACTGGCCAGACTACAGCCACATGGTATCGAACCTGCCGCAGCCCGTTGCCTGGTTGCGCTGGGTGTTGGGCGACATCAGCGAGGTTGCGTTCTACAAGCATGAATTTGCCTCTATTGGATTGCTGGCCGGGGCCTATCTCGCTTACCGGGCCAATCGGACAGGAAAAGCCTGGCAAGGCTTTTCCATCTGCTACGGCACCGGTCTGTGGCCCTGGCTAGTCACCAGTTCGCTTCTGGGGCTCTTGCTCAGCAACCTGTTGTGGGGCTGGACAGTCACCGCTACAGCCTGGCAGCCCACGTTCGCAGCGTTCGTTTCATTGCCTGCAGCGATGGTGCTGATGTTTGGCGGCGGTTGGAAGGTCGCAGTCAACGGGGCGATCATGGGCGCTTTGCTGGTCACCCCCGCGTGCTTGCTGATCGTCAACTACGTCTGTAATCCGCTCGGATTACCCTCAGTGATTGGCAACGTCTCGGGCATGGCTGTCGCCAGCGTCATCGCTTTTCTGATCTGTCGCTACCAGCCGAGCCTGGTGAAGTCGCAGGCCTCGGCAGAGCCATCCGAGCCAACACCCGCACCACTGCCCGCCAAGACGCCCGACTACGGTATCGTCTGGACGCTCCGCCGGATACTGGCGGACTTTTCCGAGGCACCGTTCTTTGGCAACGAATGGGCCAGCATCGGCCTGATAGTGGGCGCATTGCTGGCCTACAGCTTGAACCCGATGAGCCCGGCCTATGGCTCGGGCTTGCTGCCCCAATTGATCGGTGCGCAAGCATTGACCTCGGCATTGGGTGTAGTGATCTGGCGCCGACAATGGATATTGCGTGGCTGGTATCCCACCTACATTCCACTGGTATCAGTGGTTCCGGCGGCGCTGCTGACCTATGGCGACAGTTGGCTGGTAATCATTTCAAGCGCCTTGCTGGGTGCCTTGATCGCGCCACCGCTGGCGTGCGCAATTGCAAGGCGGGTGCCCGCGGACATGCACCCTTTCATCGCCAATGTCCTGTCCATGGCCATAAGCACCCTTCTGATCATTCCGTTTATCGGACTACTGATGACGCGCTGAGCCCATGATCCACTGGCTGTATTGCGACCTTCAAGCGCGGCGCGTACAGCCAGTTCCCACAAAAAAAGAGAGGTATTGCATGAACTTGCCCAAACTGGCCATCGCGTCACTCGGCGGCACCGTAAGCATGCAGGCCCGGGCCGTCGGAGAGGGCGTGGTGCCGACTGTCAGTGGCGCAACCCTGCTAGCGTCGATACCGGAGCTGAGGACGCAGGCACACGTCACCGTCGAAACACTCGGAATGTTACCCAGCGCCTCGTTGGATTTTGCGTTTCTGCTGAGCGTCCTGTGCTGGGCGAATTATCAGGTCGAGCAAGGCGCGGTAGGTGTAGTCATCACTCAAGGCACTGACACACTGGAAGAATCGGCGACCTTCTTCGATCTTCTATGGGAACACGATGAACCACTGGTCCTCACCGGCGCGATGCGTTCGGCAACCCAGGCGGGGGCCGATGGGCCGGGCAACCTGCTGGATGCTTGCCGGGTCGGCTTGGCGCAGGACAGCCGCCGGCGAGGTGTTCAAGTGGTGATGAACGGGCAGATCCACTCGGCGCAAGCTGTTCGTAAAACTGACTCGATGGCGTTACAGGCTTTTTCTTCGCCCATCGTGGGGCCGACCGGTCTGTTGCGCGAAGGGAGCGTTTATTACCTGCGTTCCAGATCGCAACGCCACGTCTTGCCTGTGCCGCATCAAACCGCACAGAAAGTCGCCTTGCTTCAGGCATCACTGTCTGCCGACACCCTGTTGTTGGATAACATCCTCACGCTGGGCTACGACGGGTTAGTCATCGCCAGTTTTGGTGCCGGACATCTTTCCGAAACCTGGACTGCGTCGATTGATGCCATTGCCAAAAAAATCCCGGTCATTATCGCAACTCGCTGCGGCTCAGGATCCACGGCACGTTCGACCTACGGGTTCAAGGGTGGCGAGATGGATCTGGTTCGCAGGGGCGCGTTGATGGCTGGATTTGTCTGTCCACGCAAAGCCAGGATTCTCTTGTGGCTGCTGCTTGGATGTGAGCGCCAGGATGATGTGAGCCGCTACCTGAAAGAAAACGTCCAGTTTCAGTAACGTTCAGATTATTGCGGCGAGACGGCTGCTGCCCTGGCAATCGCTTCGCCACGGTTTTGTCACCGCCCTTGCCGGACAGCTTTGCTGGCATGCAAGGGCGTTTGTCCGCAGAACCCTACGGCTTATGCGCCCGCGCAAGGAATTCGTGCGACTGCATCTCCAGCAAGCGACTCAAGGTGCGCTGGAACTCGAAGGTCAGGCGACCGCCGGTGTACAGGTCCTTGAGTTCGACTTCGGCCGAGATGATCAGCTTCACGTTACGGTCGTAGAACTCGTCGACCATGTTGATGAAGCGACGGGCGATGTCATCGGTGGTGACGCTCATCTGCTCGACATTGCTCAGCAGCACGGCGTGAAAGATCTTGCCCAGTTCGATGTAGTCGTTCTGGCTGCGCGGGCCGTCGCACAATTCGCGGAAGTCGAACCAGGCCACGTCATCGCAAGTACGCACGGCGCGGATCTCGCGGTTCTCGATGACCAGCACATCGTTTTCGACGGCCTGGGTGCATTCCGGCGTGAGGGCACGGAAGCTCTTGCGCAGGCTTTCTTCGGCGGCGGCATCCAGAGGAAAGTGGAACAGTTCCGCTTGCTCGAGGTGACGCAGGCGATAGTCCACGCCGCTGTCGACGTTGACGACTTCGGTGTGCTCCTTGATCAGCTTGATGGCCGGCAGGAAACGCGCCCGTTGCAGACCGTCCTTGTAGAGGCCGTCGGGCACGATATTGGAGGTGGCGACCAGGGTCACGCCGTTCTTGAACAGTTCTTCCATCAGCGTGCCGAGGATCATGGCGTCGGTGATGTCGGAAACGAAGAATTCATCGAAGCAGATCACCCGGGTTTCGGCGGCGAAACGCTTGGCGATGATGGTCAGCGGGTTCTTTTCGCCGCCCAGGGTTTTCATTTCTTCGTGCACGCGCTTCATGAAGCGGTGGAAGTGCGTCCGCGTCTTTTCCTTGAACGGCAGCGCTTCGAAGAAGGTGTCCACCAGGTAAGTCTTGCCCCGACCAACGCCGCCCCAGAAATACAGGCCCTTGACCGGCGCCTGGTCTTTTTTGCCGAACAGTTTGCCCAACAAGCCCGGCTTGTTGTTCGACGCGGCGATCAGGTCGTCGTACAGGCGCTGCAAATGCCGCACTGCCGTTTCCTGGGCTGCGTCGTGAAAGAATTCCGGGCGTTTCAGATCAGCTTGATATCGTTCTAGGGGCGTCATATTCGTTAGCAAGGCAACAAAAACGGGCCGTCACTGTAGCGATGGCCCAGAGGAATGGCAATCGGCCCTTATCCGGGCCGATGGTCGGGTTACGCCTTCGGTCAGTCCTGGGCAGGCGTCAGTGCCACGCGCAACGCGTCGATGGCGGCATCGCGGGCGGCATTGTCAGCGAACGCAGGGCTCTGGGCCACGCATGCGCCGTCGAGCCATACACCGAAACCGAGGTCTTCGCTGCGTACATCCAAGGGTTGGCCGGACTGCAATTGCTTGCTCACCTGCCCGGCGGTCTTGCCGTCCGCAAAATTGTTCGAGAGCAACAGTTGCTCGCCATCGGCGGAAAGCAGCCGGAAGCGGAAACTGCCGTCCTCGTCGCGGAAACTGACAAAACGGGCGGCCTTGGCCGCTTTCTTTTTGGTCTGGGTGGTCACCTGGACCTGGCTGACAAAGGACCGCAGGCCAACCGCCTCGCGCAGTTCATTGAGGAACGGCGTGGCCACGGCCCGGGCTTTCTTCGCGCCCAGTTGCAGGATGTCTTCAAGGTCCGACGGACGCTCGATGAACTGGTGGTAACGCTCGCGCGCTTCACCCAACTGGTCATCGAGCAATTGGAACAGACGACTCTTCGCCTCGCCCCAACCCAGGCCCTGCAGCAATTCGCTGCGGAACTCGGCGGACTGTTCGGCAGTAGCGAAGGCCTGGAACAGAGTGAACAGGTGCGAGTTGTCCGGATCCTTGGCTTCGCCCGGCGCGCGGGAGTCAGTGACGATCCGCGAGATCGCGTCCTTCATGTCCTTGGCGCTGCTGAACAACGGGATGGTGTTGTCGTAGCTCTTGGACATCTTGCGACCATCGAGGCCCGGCAGCGTGGCGACGCTTTCTTCGATCAGGGCTTCGGGCATGGTGAAGTATTCCTTGCCCTGGCCAAACAGGTGGTTGAAACGCTGGCCAATGTCGCGGGCCATTTCCACGTGCTGGATCTGGTCGCGACCGACTGGCACCTTGTGGGCGTTGAACATCAGGATGTCGGCGGCCATGAGGATCGGATAGCTGTAGAGGCCCATGGTGACGCCAGCGTCCGGGTCTTCGCCGGCCTCGACGTTCTTGTCCACCGAAGCCTTGTAGGCGTGGGCGCGGTTGAGCAGGCCCTTGGCGGCGACGCAAGTCAGCAGCCAGGTCAGTTCCGGGATCTCGGGAATGTCGGACTGGCGATAGAACGTCACGCGGTCCACATCCAGGCCGCCGGCCAGCCAGGTGGCGGCGATTTCCAGGCGCGAGCGCTGGATGCGCAGCGGGTCATCGCACTTGATCAGGGCGTGATAATCGGCCAGGAAGTAGAACGAATCGGCGTTGCTGTCGCGGCTGGCGAGGATCGCCGGACGGATGGCGCCGGCATAATTGCCCAGGTGCGGGGTGCCGGTGGTGGTGATGCCGGTCAGGATACGGGTACGCGTCGTCATGGGTTATCGCTTGTCAGACTGCTGTCAATTCGAGAGGCGCGGCAGGAGCAGATCCTTGAGATCGGTCAGCTTGCCATGAAAAAAGTGTCCGCATTCTGCCACTTTCAGCAGCTCATGGGGGCGTTGGAGCGCGTCGGACCATGCGTAGACCAACTGCGGATCGACCACTTCGTCGGTTTCCGGCTGGATCACGGTCAACTCACCGCCCGTCGGCAAGGGTGATTGTTCGTCCAGGCGCATCACCGCGGGGGCCACCATGAACAGGTGCTTGACCGGTTGTCCCTGGGCTTGCAGGCGCCCGCCGAGGGTCGCGGCAACGAAGCCGCCGAAAGAGAAACCGAACAGGGTCAGGGGCAGGCCGGGGTGCTTTTCCAGCAGCCAGGCGGCCGCGGCCTGGGCATCGTCCACTTCCCCGGTGCCCATGTCATGCGTGCCGGCACTGGCGCCGACGCCGCGATAATTGAAACGCAACGTAACCAGGCCGGCGTCGCGGGCGGTGCGTTGCAGGGTCGAGACCACTTTGTTGAGCATGGTCCCGCCCTGCACCGGGTTCGGGTGGCAAATCAGCGCCAGGCCACGGGGGGCCTCGCTGTCCAGGTACAACGCTTCCAGTTGGCCCACCGGGCCATCGATGACTACAGGGGTTTCGCGCATAAGCAAGGAAAGAACTCCGTGACCTCGAATTGGGTCGACTCGTCTAGCTAAAAGTCTGTGCCTGGCATCATTGCGATGTTCTTCGCGGTATACAGCGCAGGTCCGAGCCGTTAACGTAAAGCAAAGCCGTTTATAGAGGAAGGACTCGTGGAACACTCGCTCTTAGTTTGGCTGTTGCCGACTCTTGCCCTGGTTGCCGGTGTCGCCATTGGTTTCCTGATTGCCCGCCTGCTGCCCAACGCGGTGCCCAACAGCACCCAACGTCAGCTGGACGACATCCAGGAACGTTTCGACAGTTATCAGAATGAAGTGGTCACTCACTTCAACAGCACCGCCTCCCTGGTGAAAAAACTCACCCAGAGCTACCAGGAAGTCCAGGATCATCTGTCCGAGGGCGCCAACCGCCTGGCCCTGGACGAGCAGACCCGCCAGCGCCTGCTCGCCGCCCTGCAAGCCGATGCGACGCAGACCCCACGGGAACGCCTGACCCCGCCAAAAGGGATCCAGGAACCACCACGGGACTACGCGCCCAAGGCCCCGAACTCGCCCGGCATGCTCGATGAGCATTACGGTTTGAAGAAGTAGTTTCGCAGCGACACCAAAAAGCCCGCCCGATCGCATGATCGGGCGGGCTTTTTATTGGCTAAACTCCACTCGCTTCAATGCTCGCCACAGGATATTGGTGTCCTGAAAAATTATTGACTCAGTTCAACCCAACACCTCACCCGCCACCTGGTCGATCGCCCCCTTGGTGATGTCGACAATCAGGTCCGCATCCTCGCGGGTCAGGATCAAGGGCGGGGCGAAGCCCAGGATGTCGCCGTGGGGCATGGCGCGGGCGATCATGCCGCGCTCAAGGCAGGCGGCCGAGACCTTGGGGCCGACCTTGAGCGCCGGGTCGAACGCCGTGCGCTGTTCGCGGTCGGCCATGAATTCCACCGCCGCCAGCATGCCGTCTCCGCGCACCTCGCCCACCAGCGGATGACCTTCGAGGGTTTCACGCAGGCGGCGATTGAGATAGCCGCCCACCTCCTCGGCGTTGGCCGTGAGGTGTTCCCGTTCGAGGATGTCGAGGTTCGCCAGCGCCGCCGCCGCACAGATCGGGTGGCCGGAATAGGTCCAGCCATGGCCCATGGCCCCTTCGGCCTGGGAGGCTTTTTCAATCACGCTCCAGACCTTTTCCCCGATGATCACCGCCGACAAAGGTGCATAGGCACTGGTCAGGCCTTTGGCAGTAGTGATCAGGTCCGGCTTCATGCCATAGCGCTGGCTGCCCATTTTCGAACCGAGGCGGCCGAATGCGCAGACCACCTCGTCGGCAATCAACAACACGTCGTATTTCTTCAACACGGCCTGGATCGCATCCCAGTAACCGGCGGGAGGAACGATGATGCCACCGGTGCCCATCAGCGGTTCGCCGATGAACGCCGCCACGGTGTCCGGGCCTTCGGCGAGGATCATTTTTTCCAGTTCGTCGGCGCAATAACGCACGAAGGCCGCTTCGTCCATGCCCGCCGGGGCCTTGCGATACCAATGCGGACACACGGTGTGCTTGACCCCTTCCGCAGGCAGGTCGAAATGCTGGTGGAACGCCGGGAGACCGGTCAGGCTGCCGGTCATGATGCCCGACCCGTGGTAGCCACGGTCACGGGAGATGATTTTCTTCTTCTGCGGCCGGCCCAGCACGTTGTTGTAGTAACGCACCAGTTTGATTTGGGTCTCGTTGGCATCGGAGCCGGACAAGCCGTAGTAAACCTTCTTCATTCCCTCCGGCGCCCAATCCATGATGCGGCTGGACAGCTCGATGATCGCCTCGCTCGAATGGCCGACGTAGGTGTGGTAGTAGGCCAGTTCCTTGGCCTGCTTGTAGATGGCGTCGGCGACCTCGGTGCGGCCGTAGCCGATGTTCACGCAGTAGAGGCCGGCAAAAGCGTCGATGAACTCACGGCCTTCATGGTCGCGAATGCGAACGCCCGAAGCACTCTTGATGATCCGGCCCTTGAGCGCGCCACTGGCGTGGTCATGGGCGTGGGTCGAGGGGTGCATGAAATGCGCACGGTCTTGTTCGAACAGCGTGTTGAAGTCTTGGCTCATGCGGACTCTCCTGGGAACTGGCCTTGATGGTGCAGGCAAAAATATTTGGTTTCGACGAAAGGCTCGAAGCCTTCGGTGCCGCCCTCGCGGCCGAGGCCGGAGGCTTTCATGCCACCGAAGGGAATCGGGTGGCCGGTGAACTTGACGCCGTTGACCGCAACCATGGCGTGGTCGAGACGGCGGATCAGCGGGTAGATGACATCCAGGCGGTTGGAGCAAATATAGGCGGCCAGTCCGTACTCGGTGTCGTTGGCCAATTCGACGGCTTCGTCCAAGGTGTCGAACGGCATCACCCCGGCGATGGGCGCGAAATTTTCCTCGCGGTAGATGCGCATCTGCGGTGTGACATCAGCCAGCACGGTGGGTTGGTAGAACAACCCGCCCAAGGCGTGGGCCTCGCCACCCACCAGGCGCTGGGCGCCAAGGTGCAAGGCATCGGCGACACGATCGACGGTCGCATCCAGCGCGGCCTGATGCATCAATGGGCCGACATCCACGCCCTGTTCCTGTTGATCGACCATGGCCGGCCCGACGCGCAAGGCGCGCACGGCGGCGGCGAAGCGAGTGAGAAATGCCTGGTAGACCGGACGCTGCACCATGATTCGGTTGGCCGCGCAGCAATCCTGACCAGAGGTCTGGAACTTCGCCTCTACAGCGACTTTCACCGCCAAGGCCAGATCGGCATCGGCGCAGACAATGAACGGCGCATTGCCGCCCAACTCCAACGCGACTTTCTTCACGTCATGGGCCGCCGCTTGCAACACCAGCTTCCCGACCCGGGTCGAGCCGGTAAAGCTCACAGAACGTACGCGACGGTCCTTGACCAGGGTTTGCATGGCCATTTGCGGCTCGCCCAGGACCACGTTGAACACCCCGGCCGGAAAGCCTGCCTCCTCGGCCAACTGCGCCAACGCCAGGGCCGAATACGGTGTCTCGTGGGCCGGTTTGATCACCACCGTGCAACCGGCGGCCAGGGCGGCGGCGGCTTTGCGGGTGATCATCGCCGACGGGAAGTTCCATGGCGTGAGCAGCGCGCAGACGCCCACGGGTTCCTTGATGGTGCCCAGGTGAGCATTGGGGATATGGCTCGGAATGTTCTGGCCGTATAGACGCCGGGCCTCCTCGGCAAACCACGGGATGAAACTCGCGGCATAGGCGATTTCGCCACGGGATTCGGCCAGCGGCTTGCCCTGCTCCAGACTGAGAATGCGCGCCAGGTCTTCGCTGTGCTCGGTGATCAACGCCGCCCAGCGCCGCAGCAGCGCGCCCCGGGTCTCCAGGCTTTGCTCGCGCCACGCCGGGAATGCACGATGCGCCGCGTCCACCGCCGCGACGATCTGCGGTTGATCAAGCATCGGCACATGACCGATGACGGTGCGGTTGGCCGGGTTGTGGACGGCCACGCTATGGCCGCTGTCGCTGTGGACCCAATGGCCGTCGATGTAGCAAAGCGCTTTGAACAGCAGCGGATGTTGGTAAGGCATGACGTTCACTCCAGACCGTTTGCGTGAATCCATGCTAGGCCAGCGGCACTTGGGCTTTCGGGTGTTCGAGTGGGGTCAGACCTTGGTTTTTTTCTGGAAAGAACCCGCTGAAGAGCGTTTTCTGCGGTGCTCAGGCGGATGGCGCCAGCTCCGCCGGCAACGCACCGGCGGTCTTGATGGTCTTGGTGACGATGTAGGTGAAATAGCGTTCGATGCCGAGGTCTTCGAGCAGCAATTGATCGACGAAGCGCTGGTAGGCATCGACATCCGGTGCCTGGATCATCGCCAGGTAATCGACACCGCCACCGGTGGCATAACAGAACGCCACTTCGGGCGCGGCGATCATCCGTTGCTCGAAACGGCGCATGTCCTGGGCGGTGTGCCGGGCCAGGGTGATTTCCACCAGCACTTGCTGACGCTTGAACACCGCGGCCCAATCGACCTGCGCCCGGTAACCGACGATCAGGCCCGCCGCTTCCAACTTGCGCACCCGCTCCCAGGCCGGCGTCACCGACAGGTTGATGGCTTCGGCCAGGCTCGACTTGGTAATCCGCCCGTCCTCGGCGAGGATCTGCAGGATCTTGAGGTCGTAGCGATCGAGCTTGTGCATGGGCCGGGCTCCGGGTGGTTACAGAAAACTTCCAGACAGACATCAATTGTGGCGAGGGGATTTATCCCCTCGCCACAAAGGTCACGCGCAGCCTGATCACGCCAACACATCCGCAATCACCACCAGCGTATCGCCACACTGCACCAGCCCGGGAAAGTGCCGGGCAGCCAGGAGGCCGCTGCGGGCGGCGCGGTATTGCACCGGGGCGACGCCGCTGCGGGTGGTGTCATGGATGCGCGCCACTACCTCACCCTGGGTGACGTTTTCCCCAAGGTCACGGCACATCTCCAACAAGCCGTTGTGCTCACTGGCAATGAAGCAACTGGCGTCCGGCATATCGAGCATCAGTGAGGGCTGCAATTCGATCGAGCCCCGCAGGATGCCAGTGTGGATCAGCAGGTTGCGCACCCCGCGCTCGGCAATCGCCACGCTTCGGGCCGTGGACGAACCGCCGCCGCCCAGCTCGGTGGTGACGAACACCTTGCCCTGGGACTCCGCTGCGGTGTCGTACATCGATCCGGCATCCAGCTCCAGCATGCGCATGCAATACGGCGCGTTGAACGCCAGCATCCCGGCCTCGCAGCGCGCCTGTTGCTGCTTGTCGGACAAGACGTGGCAGGCGGCGAATGGCAGGAAATCCAGGGTCCGCCCGCCGGAATGAATGTCCAGCACAATGTCGGCCAAGGGCAGCAAGGTGCGATTGAAGTAGTCGGCGATTTTCTCGGTGACGTTGCCGTCCGGCCTGCCGGGAAAGCTACGGTTGAGGTTGCCCTTGTCGATGGGCGAAGTCCGGCGTCCGGCATGGAAGGCCGGGGTGTTCATGAACGGAACGATGATCACCCGCCCGCTCACGTCTTCAGCCGTCAATTGCTGGGCCAGTTTGCTCAGGGCCACCGGGCCTTCGTATTCGTCGCCGTGATTGCCACCGCTGAGCAGCGCGGTCGGGCCGCTGCCGCGCTGGATCACGGTGATGGGGATCATCACCGCGCCCCAGGCCGAATCGTCCCGCGAATACGGCAGCTTGAGAAAACCGTGCTGTACGCCCTCGCGGCTGAAATCAACCGTGGCGCTGATGGGATTGTTGGGCAAATCGGACATGGCTCAATCCTTCACGAACAATTGACGAGGCACGTTGCACAGCGTCTCGACGCCAGTCTCGGTGATCAGGATGCTCTCGGTAATTTCCAGGCCCCAATCGTCCATCCACAGCCCCGGCATGAAGTGGAAGGTCATGCCCGGTTGCAACACGCTGTTGTCGCCGGGACGCAGGCTCATGGTGCGCTCGCCCCAATCCGGTGGATAACTGATGCCGATGGGGTAGCCGCAACGGCTGTCCTTGTGGATGCCGAACTTCTCCAACACCTTGAAGAACGCCACGGCGATGTCACCGGTGGTGTTGCCCGGCTTGGCCGCGTCCAGGCCCGCGGCGATGCCTTCGACCACGGCTTTTTCACCCTCGAGGAAATGCTGCGGCGGCTTGCCCAGGTAAATGGTGCGCGACAGCGGGCAGTGGTAACGCTTGTAGCAACCGGCGATTTCGAAGAAGGTCCCGGCGCCCCGTTCGAACGGCGAATCATCCCAGGTCAGGTGCGGCGCGCTGGCATCAGCCCCGGTGGGCAACAGCGGCACGATGGCCGGATAGTCTCCGCCATGGCCGTCGGCACCGAGGATGCCGCTGCTGTAGATCTCGGCCACCAGTTCATTCTTGCGCATGCCCGGCTCGATCCGTTCGAGTATCCGACCGTGCATGTTCTCGACGATGCGCGCAGCGATGCGCATGTAGGCGATCTCCTGGGGCGACTTGACCGCACGCTGCCAATTCACCAGGCCTACCGCATCCACCAGTTTTGCCTCGGGCAAATGCTTTTGCAGCGACAGGTACGCAGCGGCGCTGAAGTAATAGTTGTCCATTTCGACGCCGATGCTCAGCGCGCCCCAGCCACGGGCGATGATCACTTCGCGGGACAAATAGTCCATGGGATGGCGCTCGCGGGACTGCACGTAGATGTCCGGGTAACCGACGATGTTGTCGGCGTGCATGAACACCGTGCGCCTGGCACCGTTGGCATCCTGGCCGCGACCGAACCACACGGGCTCGCCCTCCAGCGCCAGCAGCACGCACTGGTGCACATAGAACGACCAGCCGTCATAGCCGGTGAGCCAGGCCATGTTCGATGGATCGGTGACCAGCAGCAGCTCCAGCCCTTGGGCCTGCATGGCCGCGCGAACCTTCGCCAGGCGCTGGGCGTATTCCTCCCGCTGGAACGGAAGATTGACGACTATCTCTGACATCCACCTGCCCTCTGATCAATGAAGCACGAATGAAAAATGGTTAGCGATCGAACGCAAAGCCCTTGCCCGCCGCTTTTGCCCGCTCGAAAGCGAGGTTGGCGATAGCGGTGTCCTGGGCGCCGGTACCGGTGAGGTCGCACAGCGTCACTTGCGCCGCATCGGTGCGCCCGAGCCGCTGCCCCGCCAACACCCGTCCCAATTCCATCAACGCCAGGTCATCGCGAACGGTGCCTGCCGCGAGGGCATGGTGCAGCTCGCCGAGCACGCGGGTCTGGCTCAGGCGATCGGCGACATAGCAGTCGACGGCGGCCAGGGCTTGCGGGGAAATCTCGTTCTTGTGTTCCGCGTCCGAGCCCATCGCGGTGATGTGCAGGCCGGGGTGCAAATGACGGGCTTCGATCAAAGGTTCGCGACTGGGTGTGCAGGTGATGGCGATGTCCACGCCTTCCAGGGCAGCGTCAATGGACGCGCCTGGTGTGACGGCCAGGCCGGTTTCACGTGCCAACGCCTGACTGAATGCCTTGGCTTTTTGTCCATCACGCGCCCAGACCCGCACCTCGTCGATGGGCCGCACCAGGCGCAGCGCCTGAAGCTGCAACGCCGCCTGCTCGCCGGCACCGATCAGCGCGACGCTGCGGCTGTCCTCGCGAGACAGGCAACGGGCCGCCACCGCACCCGCTGCAGCGGTGCGCACGGCGGTGAGGTAGCCGTTGTCCAGCAGCAGCGCCTCCAGCAAACCGGTGCGTGCCGAGAGCAGCATCATCATGCCGTTGAGGCTGGGCAGGCCAAGCTTGGGATTATCGAAAAAACCCGGGCTGACCTTGATGGCGAAGCGTTCCAGGCCCGGCAGGTAAGCGGTCTTCACATCCACTTCACCGTTGTGCTCGGGAATGTCCAACCGCAGGATCGGCGGCATCGCCACGGCGGCGGTGGCCAGCAGCACGAAGGCCTGTTCGACGGCATCGATACTCGCCAGATCGAGGGCCACGCAGCTGCGCAGGTCGACTTCGCTCAATAGGGTGACTTCACTCATGGCAGGCTCCGTTAATGGGTGATCAAGCGTTGGCGCCGGCGATCACGCGGGCATGTTGTTCGGTGTCGACGTTGCGCCCGCTGACCACCACCACAATGGAGCCGCGCGGTTCAATCAAGCCGTCGAGCAGCGCCGCGATGCCCACCACGGCAGCGCCTTCGAGCACCAGGCGCTCGTGGTGATAGGCGTGGCGGATGGCATTGGCAATCGAGGCTTCCGAGAGCAGGTGCAGGCCATCGATCAGTCGGCGGGTCATGGCGAAGGTGTAGCGATTGTCCAGGCCGATGCCGCCGCCGAGGGAATCGGCCAAGGTGGGCAGCTCTTCGATGTCCACCGGTTGTCCGGCGGCAAGACTGGCGTGCATCGCGGCACCGCGGGCCATGCTGATGCCGTGGACCTGGATCGTGGGATTGGCGCTTTTCAGCGCGAAGGCGACGCCGGCGAACAGGCCGCCGCCGGACAATGGCACCAGGACCTGGGCCACGTCCGGTTGCTGTTCGAGGATCTCCAGGCCGAGGGTGCCTTGGCCGGCGATGATTGCCGGGTGATCGAACGGCGGCAGGAAGGTCGCCCCCTGCTCCCGGGCGATGCGCTCGGCTTCGCGCTGGGCATCGTCCTGGGATTGGCCGACGATGCACACCTCGGCGCCCAAATCGCGAATCGCCTGCACCTTGTTGGCTGGCACCAGGTTCGACAGGCAGACAATCGCCCGGACGCCCTGCTGCGAGGCCGCATGGGCCAGTGCCCTGCCATGGTTGCCGGTCGAAGCCGTGACCACGCCTTGGGCCTTTTGCTCGACACTGAGCTGCGCCACGGCATTGCTCGCCCCGCGCAGCTTGAAGCTGCCGGTCAATTGCAGGGATTCGAGCTTGAGGTACACCGGCACGCCCATCAGTCGCGACAGGCTGGGGGAATGCTCCATGGGCGTGCGCCGCACCTGCGACTCGATGCGCTGGCGAGCGATGTAGATGTCCTGAAGCTGCAACCCTGTCATGACGGCGTCCCGAGCGGAGATGTTGGGCGCAGTCTAAGAGGGCTGGATTGTGGTGATGAATGTACTAGGGCAATTTAGTTTGCGTTCATTTCGCTTGAACGAAAGGCCCGGAGATCCCCTCGCCACAAAGGCGCGCGCAGTTCTTGAGTAAGCACCTGCTTTTACAGAGCACTGCCATCAGAAATCATGAATCTGCGGGTACTGGTTGAAGATCTCCCGCATGCCGATCAGTGCATGGCGCATTTCCTCGTCGCTGCATTCAGCGCCGACGCAGACCCGCACCGCGCGTGGCCGGGGGGTGCCGCGCACGGTGAACGGGTCGGGCGACGTGACGGCGATGTGCTTATGCCTTAGCGCCCGCACCAGGCTGTCGACTTCCCAGTGGGGCGGGATGCCGATCCAGGCATTCAAGGCGTGAGGATGCTGGGCCAATACGTGCTCGCCCATGTATTCAGTAACCATCGCCTGGCGCCCGGCCAACAGGCGCCGCTGCAGGTGCAGCAACGATTCGGCGCGGCCATCGCGGATCCAGCGGGCGGCGATCTCCGACACCATCGGCGTGGCCATCCAGCTGTTGACCCGCAGGATGCTTTCGGTGCGCAGCGCGAGGCGCTTGGGCACCACCAGATAGCCGATGCGCAACCCCGTGAGCACCGACTTGGTCATGCTCGTGCAATAGAACGACAGCTCCGGCAGGTAATGGCTGATGGGCGGCGCACGGCGTTCGTCCAGCAGCGGACCGTACACATCGTCTTCGATGATGTGCACACCGAAGCGGCGAGCGATCTCGGCAATTTCCCGACGCCGGGCGTCAGGCATCAGGCTGGTGGTGGGGTTGTTCAGGTTCGGCGTGCACACCAACGCGGTGATGCGCTCGTTGCTGCACATGTCCTCGAAATGCTCGGGGTCGATGCCATGGCGGTCAGTGTCCAGGCCCTTGAGGGTAAAGCCCAGTACCTGGGAATTGCCGATCACGCCGTGGTCGGTCAGCCCTTCGCAGAGCACCACATCGTCGGGACCGGCGAGGGACGCCAGGGCGAGGAAGATGCCATGAGCCGCGCCATTGGTGATCAATACATCGTTGCGATCGACCTTGAGCCCCTGCCGCCCAATCCACTGCGCCGCAGCTTCGCGATGGGACTCAAAACCGGCTATCGGACGAAACGCATGGATCCATGGCTGATCCTCTTCGGTACTCAGTTCGGCACAGGTGTCACGCCAGAACTGATCATGCTCGCGGGTGTGGAGAATGCGCGTGATGGAGAAATCCACCAGCGCCCGCTCGGGGCTGTCGAGTATGTAAGTCGCCACCCGGTCGCTCATGCGCCGCGAGACGAAACTGCCACGCCCGACTTCGCAACGGACCAGCCCTTGGCGCTCCAGCTCCTTGTAGGCGTTGGTGACGGTCTGCACGCTGATGCCCATGGCGTCGGCCACTTGCCGTTGCGGCGGCAGGCGCTGATCGTTGGCCAGGCTGCCCTGTTCGATATCGTCGGCAATGGCCTGCACCAGGATCTTGTATTTGGATTCACCGCTGCGGGCAACATCCAGGGCTGATTTCCACTTATCCATAACGCTGCAACCGGCATGAGAACGGGTGCGCACAGCATTGCGCGGCCATGGCGGCAAAGCAATTGTCCTAGTGCAATACAATCCGCGCCGGGGCTTTTGTATGCTCGGTCCACGGTCGTCCTCCAGGCGGGTTCATTACCCCGACAAAAAGCCGGATCGACCTGTACCGGCGCTGTTACCGTTTCCAGGCCCCGCCCGGATCCGCCGCCGTACGTTTTGCTCTTGTCACACTGCCTCCTAACACAGAACCGTCCGCTGACGGATCCACAAGAAACAGGAGATTTTATCGATGAGCAATTTTCTTCCCGGCGACTGCGCGCCCTTGCGTAGGCTCTTGTTGACCTGTGCCGTACTGGGCCTGGCCGGCAGCGTTCAAGCGGCCACCCTGGACACCGTCAAAAGCAACAGCAGCATCCGGATCGGCTACGCCAACGAAACCCCGTTCGCCTTTACCGAAACCGACGGCACCGTCACCGGCGAATCGCCGGAGATCGCCAAGATCATCTTCGCCAAGATGGGCATCAAGCAGGTCAACGGCGTGCTCACCGAATGGGGCTCGCTGATCCCTGGCCTGCGCGCCGGGCGCTTCGACGTGATTGCCGCCGGCATGTACATCACCCCGGCGCGCTGCAAGCAAGTATTGTTCACCGATCCGCAGTACCAGTTGCCCGACGCGTTGCTCGTGGCCAAGGGCAACCCGAAAAAGCTCCATAGTTATGAAGACATCGCCAAGCAACCGGACGTCAAGTTGGCCATCATGGCCGGTACGGTGAACCTGGCGTATGCCCGCGATTCCGGGGTCAAGGACGAACAGATTCTCCAGGTTCCCGACACCACCGCACAGCTGCAAGCCGTGCGCGCCGGTCGCGCCGACGCCGCCGTCGGCACGCAACTGACCATGAAAGGCCTGGCCAGCAAGGGCGGCGACAAGGTCGAGGCAATGACGGAATTCAAGGACGACCCGTCCCACATCGGCTACGGCGCCCTGGCCTTCCGCCCCGAAGACAAGGACCTGCGGGACGCGGTCAATGCCGAGCTGAAAAAGTGGCTGGGTTCGGAAGAACACCTCAAGGCCGTCGCGCCATTCGGTTTCGACAAATCCAACGTCACCAGCAAGACCGCGGCCGAGCTCTGCGCTCAGCCCTGACGGCACGCCGAAACGGGCATGACGCGCTGGCGTGATGCCTGTTCCCTGCTTCATCGGATATCGGGTTGAACCATGGGCGAATTACTTCCGTTATTGATTCAAGGGGCCTGGGTCACGCTCCAGGTGACCTTCTTCGGCTCGCTGCTGGCGATTGTCGCAGCGGTACTCGCAGCCCTCGGGCGGCTGTCGCCGTGGCGCGCGTTGCGCTGGTTTTCCATCACTTACATCGAAGTGTTCCGAGGTACGTCGCTGCTGGTGCAGTTGTTCTGGCTGTTCTTCGTGCTGCCGCTGCCGCCCTTCAACGTCGAGTTGAGCCCTTACGCCGTGGCGATCGTCGGCCTGGGCCTGCACATTGGCGCCTATGGGGCCGAGGTGATGCGCGGCGCCATCAGTTCGGTCGCCAAGGGCCAATACGAAGCCTGCACGGCGTTGAATTTCAGCGGCTTCACGCGCTTCAAGCGAATCATCCTGCCCCAGGCGTTGCTGGCAGCGATTCCACCGGGCACTAATTTGCTGATCGAGTTGTTGAAGAACACCTCGCTGGTGTCGCTGATCACCTTGTCGGACCTGAGCTTCCGGGCGCGCCAGTTGGATCAGGCGACATTCCAGACCCTGGAAATTTTCAGCCTGGCGCTGGTGATGTATTTCATCCTCGCCCAGGCCATCAACTTCGGCATGCGCAACATCGAGCGGCGGCTGAGCCGGGGCCGGATGCGTGGAGGTCTGTCATGACGTTGTTCGACTGGTCCTACGCCGCGCAAATCCTGCCGGACTTGCTGCGCGCCTCCCTCAACACCGTGGGCATCACGTTGATCGGTTTTTTGATCGCGATCGTGCTGGGGCTGTTCCTGGCGATTGGCCGACGCAGCCGCAGGTTCTGGCTGTCGTGGCCGGCCACGGCGGTAATCGAGTTCATCCGCAGCACGCCGCTGCTGATCCAGGTGTATTTCCTCTACTACGTGCTGCCCAACTACGGTCTTAGCCTGACGGCCATGCAGGTCGGCATCCTCGGCATCGGCCTGCACTATGCCTGCTACATCGCCGAGGTCTATCGCAGCGGTCTCGACGCGGTGCCGCGGGCGCAGTGGGAAGCGGTGACGGCATTGAACATCGCGCCGTACGACGCCTACCGCAACATCATCCTGCCCCAGGCATTGCGCCCCATCGTGCCGCCGCTGGGCAATTATCTGGTGGCGATGCTCAAGGACACGCCGGTGCTGTCGGCGATCACCGTGGTGGAAATCATGCAGCAGGCCAAGAACATCGGTTCCGAGCACTTCCGCTACCTGGAACCGATCACCCTGGTCGGCCTGTTCTTCCTCGCCCTGAGCCTCGCCTTGGCTTATCTGGTACGGCGCCTTGAAACGCGCATGGAGCTACGCTAATGACTTTACCTCTGTCCACGCCCACCGATTTGTCCCGGCGCAGCACGCTGGCGTCACAGCAGGAGGCCCCGGCCATGCAGATTCCGACACCGTCCCGGCCGATTGTGAGTTTCCAGGACGTGACCAAAAGCTACGGCAGCTTCACGGTACTCGACCATCTGAACCTGGATGTCGCACCCGGTGAAAAAGTCGCGATCATCGGCCCGAGCGGCTCGGGCAAGTCCACCCTACTGCGGGTGCTGATGACCCTGGAAGGCATCGACCAGGGCCAGATCCGCGTCGAGGATGACTCACTGACCCACATGCCCAATCGCAACGGCGTGCTGGTGCCGGCCAACGACCGACACATTCGCCGGGTGCGCGGCAAGATCGGCATGGTGTTCCAGAGCTTCAACCTGTTCCCCCACATGACCGCGCTGCAAAACGTCATCGAAGCGCCGGTGCAGGTGCTTGGCATGAACCCGAAAGAGGCCCGGGAACGCGCTGCCGACCTGCTGGAACTGGTGGGGCTGGGCAACAAGCTCGACCATTACCCGTCGCAGTTGTCCGGCGGCCAGCAACAACGGGTGGCGATTGCCCGGGCGCTGGCGATGCGGCCCAAAGTGATGCTGTTTGACGAAGTGACGTCCGCGCTCGATCCGGAGCTGTGCGGCGAGGTCTTGAATGTGATCCGCAAGCTGGGTGCCGAGCACAACCTGACGATGCTGATGGTGACCCACCAGATGGGGTTTGCGCGAGAATTCGCTGATCGGGTGTGCTTCTTCTACAAAGGACAGATCCATGAACAAGGCACGCCGGCGCAGATCTTCGAGAACCCTCAGCAGGAGCGTACGTGTGCGTTTTTGAGTGCGGTGAAAGAAGCGAATTGATTCCCTCCCCATCATTCAAATGAACACCCTTGTGACGGCATCAGGCGGATAGAAACTGACAACCACAAAAAAACGGGGGCCCTGTTTCCAGAGCCCCCGTTTCATTTGCCGCCCAGCCGTTATGGGTATTGCTGGTAAGTCTGCCCCTGCTGTTGCGGCGCCTGGTACTGCTGCCCAGGAATTGCCTTGAGATTAACCTCGACCCGACGGTTCTGCGCGCGACCATTGACGTCGGCGTTGCTTGCCACCGGGTTGTCCGGGCCGGCGCCACGGGCCGACAGGTTGGCACCGCTCACGCCTTGTGCCGTCAGGTAGTTCGCCACGCTTTGGGCACGGCGCTGGGACAGGTCCATGTTGTGCTGGCGGCTGCCGGTGCTGTCGGTGTAGCCGACGATTTCGATCTGGTTCTGGTTGAACTCCTTGAGGGAGTTGGCCAGGTTGTTCAGCGGCTGGTAGAAGCTGGACGCGATGTTCGCCGAGTCGGTGGCGAAGGTGATGTTGCCCGGCATGATCAGCTTGATCTGGTCACCCTGGCGCTGCACTTCAACGCCGGTATTGGCCATGCTGGCGCGCAGTTTCTTTTCCTGTTGGTCGGCGTAGTAGCCGTAGCCGGCAGCGGAAGCCCCCACCACCGCTGCGCCGATCAGCGCGCCCTTGCCGCGGTTATCGTGACCGATGGCCGCACCGGCCAACGCCCCCGCCAATGCTCCGAGGCCACCGTACTTGGCGGTTTTGCTCATGCCCGACGATTCGGTAGAGGCCTGGCCCTGGTTGTCATAGGGGTTGGGCGACGCACAGCCGGACAACAAGGCCACAGCAGTAGCGACAACGATCAAGCGACGCGAGGTGAACATGGAGTGCTCCTGGGATTTTCAGTCTGGTTGCCAAAGTGTAGGCAATCGACTCTGGCTGGCGTTGGAACGCGGCAATCGTTAAAAATTCCGTCGCGTTGCGCTGCGCTTCGCCTCGACTGAAAAACATCGGTCGTCGCCCGATCGAAGACGTTTCACGCCTGCGCCAAACTGCGGCTCACGCCCCTGGTGATCATCTCCGCTTCCCGCCCGTCAATGGTCAGCGGCGGCAACAAGCGGATGGTCTTGCCCCGGGTCACGTTGATCAGCAGCCCATGGTCACGGGCGGCTAGGAGCGTCAGGTCGCGCACCGGCTGCTTGAGCTCGATGCCAATCATCAACCCTTGTCCACGAATCTCCAAGACGTTCGGATTGTCGGCCAGTTCGGCACGCAACCGGCTGAGCAACTGCGCCCCCTGACGCTCGGCGTTTTCCAGCAGGCCTTGCTCCTCGATGATGTCCAATACCGTGCAACCCACGCGGCAGGCCAAGGGATTGCCGCCAAACGTGCTGCCATGACTGCCGGGCGTGAACAGCTCGGCGGCCCTGCCCCGCGCCAGGCAGGCACCAATGGGAACACCGTTGCCCAAGCCTTTGGCGAGGGTCATGACGTCCGGCACGATGTCCTCGTGCTGGAACGCGAACCACTGGCCGGTGCGACCGATGCCGGTCTGGATCTCATCGAGCATCAACAGCCAGGCGCGCCGGCTGCACAGATCCCGCAGGGCCCGCAGGTAACCCGGCGGTGCGAGCTGCACGCCACTTTCCCCTTGGATCGGCTCCACCAGGATCGCGACGATACGCTCGCCATGGGCTTGCTGAATTTTGTCCAGCGCCGCAAGGTCACCAAACGGCACCTTGACGAAATCCCCCGGCAACTGGTTGAAGCCCAGCCGTACCGATGGGCCGTCGCTGGCAGACATCGTGCCCAAGGTGCGCCCATGGAAGGCGTTGTCCATGACCACGACCAGCGGCCGCTCGATGCCTTTGTGCCATCCATGCAGACGGGCCAGTTTCAACGCGGTTTCGTTCGCCTCGGCTCCGGAATTGTTGAAAAACACCCGCTCCATTCCTGAAAGCTGCGTGAGCTTGCGGGCCAGTTTTTGCTGCCAGTCGATGCTGTACAGGTTCGATGTGTGCAGCAGCAGGCCAGCCTGTTCACTAATGGCCGCCACCAACCGGGGATGGGAATGCCCGACGTTGGTCACCGCCACCCCCGCCACCGCGTCGAGGTACTCGCGCCCATCCTGGTCCCACAGGCGCGTGCCCAGCCCATGGGTGAAACTCAGCGCCAGGGGTTGGTAGGTGGTCATCAAGCAGGTGGCGGTCATGACATCTAGCTCCATCGGGTGGTTTTTTCCAGTATGGTTAGCCACTGCTGCTGGATAAACGCCGATTTACTTCAATCATTTATAAGCAGAGCTTGATAATGGACCTGTTCCAGGCAATGACCGTTTACGTGAAAGTCGTGGAGACCGGCAGCCTGACAGCGGCAGCCCAGGCCTGCGAAATGTCCACCACCATGGTAGGCAATCATCTTCGTGCGCTGGAGCAACGTCTCGGTGTGCGCCTGATCAACCGTACGACACGTCGCCAGCGCCTGACGGAATTCGGCTCAGCCTATTACCAGCGGTGCCTGGAAGTGCTCGGGCTGGTCGCAGACTCCGAACGCCTGGCGGAACAGACCCAAGGCGATCCCACCGGCACCCTGCGCATCACCGCGCCACTGACCTTCGGCACGGAGCGCCTGGCACCGGCGCTGGCGCAATTCAGCCAACGTTATCCACAGGTCAAGCTTGACGTCGTATTGACCAACCAACGCCTCGACCTGCTCGACCACGGCTTCGACGTCGCCATCCGCCTGGGACTCCCCGATCCAAAGTTGATTGTCCGCCCCTTGGTGGACTACACCTTGACCATCTGCGCGTCAAAGGCTTACCTGGCACGGCGAGGCACGCCGCTCAAGCCAGACGATCTGCAACACCACGATTGCCTGTCGTTTGCCTACTCCGCCGGCGACGAATGGCGCTTCGCCCAGGAGCACTGGCCCATCGGCGCCGAAGGGGAAATCAAAGTCCCGGTGACCGGGCCGATGCTGATCAACAGCTCCTCGGGGCTGCACCGTGCGGCGCTGGCCGGCATGGGCGTGGTGTTGCTGCCCGACGCGCTGGTGGAAAAAGATCTGCAAGAAGGCCATCTGGTGGCGCTGCTGCAGGACTATCAATTGCCCCATCGGCCGATGAGCTTGATGTACGCCCAGGATCGCTACCGTTTGCCGAAACTGCGCAGTTTCGTCGAGTTTTGCTTTGGAGAAATGGGGCAAACCCCACCCCCCAGGCAAGTGATGTTGTGGCGAGGGGATAGATCCCCTCGCCACAAAGGCAACCCCGCCTGCGTCTGCTGCTAGTGACGCCGCGCCCCATCGGCTACTCTTCACGCCTGGAGAGCATTTTGATATCAGGGCTGATTGAGGAACAACGATGGACGACGCCTCGAAGATCGATTTGCTGCGGTTCGACTTGTCCGATCTGGACGAAAGCGTGCTGCACACCATCATGGAGCTGGTCAGCGACGGCATTTGGGACTGGAACGCCAATACCGGGTTCGTCTATCGCAACCCCGGTTGGTACACGATGCTCGGCTACACGCCCCATTCCCTGAGCAACACCGTGCTGACGTGGGAGAGTGTGATCCATCCGGAGGATTACCCCCAGGTAATGGCCCTGTTCGACGATTACCTGGAACAGCGGTCGTCGAAATATCAAGCCGAATACCGCTGCCGGGCCCATGACGGTTCCTATATTTGGATCGAAGACCGCGGCTACGTGATCGCCCGCAACCCCGACGGCAGCGTGGCCCGAATGATCGGCGCGCACCGCAGCATCGACGACAAGAAGCGGCTGTTCGAGCAACTCGAACGACGTAACAAATCCCTGGAAGCGATCATCGAAGAGCGCACCCGCGAACTGTCGCGGGTCAATCATCAACTGCAAATCCAACTCGACGAAAACCGCAGGCTGGCCGAAACCGATGCGCTGACCCTGGTCGCCAACAGATATCGCCTGGAGCAAGCACTGCCACTGGCCTGTGAGCGCGCCCAGCGCTTTCGCGAACCGTTGTCGCTGATCGCCATGGACATCGATGATTTCAAGGACATCAACGATCGCTACGGCCACGCCTTTGGTGACGCAGCGCTGGTGCAGGTGGTGCAGGCGGTCAAACGCTGTGAGCGCGACGGTGACCTGTTGGTGCGCTGGGGCGGCGATGAATTCATCATGATTCTGCCAAACACGTCGTTGGCCGATGCAGTCCTGATGGCTGAAACCGTTCGCCGAGGCCTGTCCGACCTGCTCCCGGTGGGCGACTTCCAGATCACCATGAGCTTTGGCGTGGTGCAACGACTCGAAGACGAAACGCAGGAAGTACTGATGGATCGGGCGGACCAGGCGCTGTATCGCTCCAAGATGGCCGGCAAGAACGTCATCTGTAACTGAAGCAGCAATTGAATGAATCCATGAGCCGTTTGTTGCGGTCACAGCTTTGTCCCCCGCAACAGGTTCTCTGACATTGGCGACTCGACTCCCCCGCTCCTCGAACCTTTTCCTGGGCTGCGCCGGCTGGTCGTTGCCCAGGGCATATTGGCCGGCATTTCCTGATGAAGGAACCCATTTGCAGCGCTACAGCGCACGGTTCCAGGCAGTGGAGATCAACAGTTCTTTCTATCGCCCGCACCGCCCGGCCACCTATGCAAAGTGGGCGGACAGTGTAGCGCCGGACTTTCGTTTTTCGGTCAAGGTGCCAAAGCAGATCACCCACGAGCGACGTTTGCACGATTGCGAGGGACTTGTGGATGAGTTCCTCGGGCAATGTTCACAGCTAGGAGAAAAACTCGGTTGCCTGTTGATTCAGTTGCCGCCGTCGCTGGCCTTCGACAGTACCCAGGCCGAGCACTTCTTCAAGGTTTTGCGGGATCGATATCAGGGCCACGCGGTTCTCGAACCCCGACACCCGAGCTGGCTCGCACCGCAGGCCATGGCGATATTGGAGGACGAGCGGATCGCTCGTGTGGCCGCAGATCCGTCCCCCTTATCGGGAGGTGATCGACCGGCCGGCTGGCGTGGCATTCGTTATTACCGTCTGCATGGCTCGCCGCGAATCTACTATTCCCCTTACGAGGACGCCTGGCTGAAACAGCTCGCGGAGCAATTGAAAAGCGCTGCGGCCACGCCGACCTGGTGCATTTTCGACAACACCGCCAGCGGCGCGGCGACGCCGGATGCGTTGCGGCTGATGGAACTGATGCGCGACTGAAATACGTACCGGCCACCGCGCCGACCGTGACAATGCTGCCCGCGTCCAATAGATTAGGCGACCGGAAAAAGCTCAATGCCTTTCTCGCCTCATCCAGCTAACAGAAGTAGTGAAATTTCAATGTCCGATTCCAATACCGCTGAATCCCCGGTTTCCCTGTCGTCCAAAGCGGAATACGAAAACTCCATCAATCTTTCACAGCATCTGCCCCAGGCCAAAACCATCAGCGAGATGGTCCTCGATGCGTTCCAGTCGAACCGCGAAAGCGACCAGATCCGCGAACTGCGCAACGCCATTCGCCAGGCCCACGATGCGTTCGATGATGACAAAGCCTACGAACTGATGGGCCAACTCAAGCAACTCAAGGACGCCGAGGCGGCCGATTTCGCGGCGCTGGAAGACCTGAGCAGCCGCTTCCCCATCAGCCGCATCCTCTCCAGCTACAAGGACGATCCGGATTTCCAGGAACTGGTCTACGGCTTGGCCCTGAAAGTGTTGAACCAGACCCACCAGGCCATCAGCAACCCGAGCGGCAGCAAGGGCAAGGCCTCGCGGCCCAAGAAGGAAGCCGAGGTCTTTGTGATCAGCAAGGACGGCATCAGCGTCACCCTGCCCCTGCGCACGCCACGTTCCAAGCCGAACGTCGACCGCGAAGCCTTCGAGTTCCTGGGTTTCAACTTCGTCGGCGAAGGCGACGAAGCCGAACTGGAAAGCGAAACCTTCCTGGACAACGACGGCACCGAACAACCGGTCACCCGCAAGAGCATCGTCACCGCGCTGCAACAGCAGAAAGCCTTCGACGGCTACAGCATCGCCCAGCAATAAACCCAGGTTGAGTTTTCCCCTCGTGGGAGCGGGTTTGCTCGCGAATGCACCGTGTCAGTCAACATCCACTCAACTGACCCACCGCTTCGCGAGCAAGCCCGCTCCCACAGAAATGTCGACAGACCGAATATCGTCCATGAAAAAGCCCCGCTCTTCTCTCGAAGGCGGGGCTTTTTCCTGGCTGTCAGATTTTCAAACAGCACCAAGCCGCTCGACCATATCCGGAAACTTCTCAACCAATTTGATCAACAAAGCCGCCTGGGCATTGGGCTTGGACTTTTCCTGCTCCCAGTTTCTAAGGGTAGCTGGACTGGTCCTGATGCTCTTGGCAAAAACCGCTTGAGACATATGAAGCCTGTCGCGCAAAGCTACGATTTCCCGGGCTGACACCTCAGGAATCGGCTTGTCTTCAATCGAAATCTGGCGAAGGGTAATCTTGCCCTCGCGGTGAGCGGCCATCTCCTCGACGCCTTGCATCATCTCGGCAAACAGATCGCGCTTTTTCATAAGGTACCTCGTGCTTTCAACTCAGCTTCAATGGCGCGCTTGAGCGTCTTCTCTTCGTTTCAAAAAATAAGGTTCGCATGGCAGAAACTATAGGCAAATCGCCTATAGATCAACCAGCCACAATCTATTGCGACGAATGACAGCGGCTAGCCATGGCCCATATCAAAAAGCCCCGCTCTTCTCTTCGAAGGCGGGGCTTTTTTTGCAGCTCTGGCGCTTAAGGCGCGTAAGTCAGCAACAACTCACTCGGCACCTTGAAATCCAGGGACATCATGACGCTCAGGGCGGTGATGGTGAAGATCGAGAACACGAACAGCTTGCGTGCCCAGACCGTGTCATCCACCGCCTTGTAGCCGGTCCAGGCCATGTACAGCCAGTACATGCCCATGGCAGCCGCGACGGCGAGGTAGCTCATGCCGGCGTAGCCGCTGAAGGTCAGCATCAAGGTCGCCACGAGGAAGGCCAGGATGTAGAGCAGGATGTGCTTCTTCGCCACCTGGATACCGCGCTTGACCGGCAGCACCGGAATCGAAGCTGCCAGGTAGTCGTTGAAGCGGAAGATCGCGATGGCGTAGGAATGCGGCATCTGCCACAGGCTGAACATCACCAACAGCGTCAGCGCAGCCATGTCGAAGCTGTTGCTGACCGCGACATAACCAATCACCGGCGGCATCGCCCCCGACAGACTGCCCACCAGCGTGCCGTGAACCGACTTGCGCTTGAGGTACAGGCTGTAGAGGCCGACGTAGATGACAAAACCGATCACCGCGAACAACGCAGCCAGCGGGTTGGCGACCCAATACAGCAGCGCCACGCCGGCCACGCCCAGCACCGTGGCGAAGGCCAGGGCCAGTTGCACCGGAATCAGGCCTTGGACCAGCGCCCGGTTCTTGGTGCGTTCCATCTTGATGTCGATGTCGCGGTCGATGCAGTTGTTGAACACGCAACCGGACGCCACCACCAGGGAAGTGCCGATCATCGCCGCCAGGAAGATGGCCAGATCGACATGCCCTTTCGAGGCCAGGAAGAACCCGCCCGCCACAGAAAGCACGTTACCGAAAATGATCCCCGGCTTGGTGATTTGGATAAAGTGCTTCAGTGACATCCGGACTTTCCTCAGTGCGCCATCATGTTGGTGTGGATGCTGAACATGATCCACAGCGACAAGCCGACCAGCAGTACGATCACCAGCGCAGCGAAGACAAACGCAATCACGTTGTTACGCTGGGCGGCCGAGCGGTCCAGGTGCAGGAAGTACACCAGGTGGACCAGAACCTGGACCACGGCGAAGATCAGGATGATCCACAGCGTCAGGCTCTTGGGCAGCGACGGGTACATCACCAGGCCGAACGGAATGACGGTCAGGATCACCGACAGGATGAAACCGATGGCGTAGGACTTGACGCTGCCGTGGCCGGCGTCGTGGCCATCATGGGAATGAGCGTTAGCCATTTACAGGGTCCCCATCAGATAAACAACGGTGAATACGCAGATCCACACCACGTCCAGGAAGTGCCAGAACAGGCTCAGGCAGCTCAGGCGCGTCTTGTTGGTGGCAGTCAGGCCGTTTTTCTGGACCTGGTACATCATGATCGCCATCCAGATCAGGCCGCTGGTCACGTGCAGGCCGTGGGTGCCGACCAGGGTGAAGAACCCGGACAGGAAACCGCTGCGGCTAGGGCCGTAGCCTTCGGCGATCAGGATATGGAACTCGTTGATCTCCATGGCGATAAAGCCGGCGCCCAGCAGGAAGGTCATCGCCAACCAGCCCAGGACCTGGGTTTTCTTGCCCTTGTACAACGCCAGCATCGCGAAGCCGTAGGTAATCGAACTGAACAGCAGCAGAGCGGTTTCGCCCAGTACATAAGGCAGTTCGAAAATGTCGTGGCCCGACGGGCCACCGGCGACGTTGTTAACCAGCACCGCGTACACCGCGAAGATCGACGCAAACAGAATGCAGTCGGTCATCAGGTAGAGCCAGAAACCGAATACGGTCATCTCGCCCGAGTCGTGGTGATGGTCATCGTGCCCATGGTCATGACCATGGGCGTGTCCAACATTGGTCACTAAGTTCGACATGGTTTAAGCCTGTTCCAACGAGGTTTCAACACGGGTGGCGGTGGCAGGGACTTTCCCGGCCGCGACCAGACGCTTGTGCTGCTCGGCTTCGATGCGCTCGATGACATCCACCGGCACCATGTAGCCCTGATCGTCACGGGCGGCATGGATAGCGAAATACACCACGGTGCCGACCAGGCTGGCGATGGCCAGCCACCAGATGTGCCAGATCATCGCGAAACCGAACACGGTCAACAGCCCGCCCATGACCACACCAGTGGCGGTGTTGTTGGGCATGTGGATCGGCGAGTACTTGGCCGGGGCCTGGTACGCGGTGCCGTTTTCCTTGGCTTCGGTGAACGGATCGATGGCGTCCGCTTTTGGCAGCACGGCAAAGTTGTAGAACGGTGGTGGCGAAGAAGTCGACCATTCCAGGGTATGGGCATTCCACGGGTCACCGTGTTCGCACATGTTTTCCGGCTTCTTGCGGTCACGCACGCTGACGTACAACTGGATCAGCTGGCAGGCGATACCGACTGCAATCATCACCGCGCCGAACATGGCAACGTACAGGTACGGCACCCACTCAGGGTTGGTGGTGGCGTTCAGGCGACGGGTCATGCCCATGAAGCCCAGTGCATAGAGCGGCATGAACGCGACGAAGAAGCCCGAGATCCAGAACCAGAACGCTGCCTTGCCCCAACCTTCGTGCAGCTTGAAGCCGAACGCTTTCGGGAAGTAGAACGCAAAGCCTGCGATGTAGCCGAACACGGCGCCGCCGATGATCACGTTATGGAAGTGCGCGATCACGAACAGGCTGTTGTGCAGTACGAAGTCAGCACCCGGAATGGCCAGCAGAACGCCGGTCATGCCGCCGATGGCGAAGGTCACCATGAAGCCCAGGGTCCACAGCACATGGCTGGTGAAACGCAGGCGGCCCTGATAGATGGTGAACAGCCAGTTGAACAGCTTCACACCCGTCGGAATGGAAATCAGCATCGTCGCCAAACCGAAGAAGGCGTTGACGCTGGCCCCCGAGCCCATGGTGAAGAAGTGGTGCAGCCAGACCATGAAGCCCAGTACCGAGATCGCGCCCGAAGCGTAGATCATCGAGTGGTGGCCAAACAGTTTCTTGCCGGAGAAGGTCGAGATGACCTCGGAGAAAATACCGAACGCCGGCAGGATCAGGATGTACACCTCAGGGTGACCCCAGGCCCAGAACAGGTTGACGTACATCATCGGATTTCCACCCAGTTCATTGGTGAAAATGTGGAAATCCATGTAGCGGTCAAGCGTCAGCAAAGCCAGGGTAGCGGTGAGGATCGGGAACGAAGCGACGATCAGCACGTTGGCCCAGGTGCAGGTCCAGGTGAAGATCGGCATGTCCATCAGCTTCATGCCAGGGGTACGCATCTTCAGCACGGTGGCCAGGAAGTTGACCCCCGTCAGCGTTGTCCCCAACCCCGATAGCTGTAGCGCCCAGATGTAGTAATCCACCCCCACGCCCGGACTGTATTGCAGCCCCGACAATGGCGGATAGGCAACCCAACCGGTCTTGGCGAATTCGCCGACACCCAGGGAAACGTTGATCAGCACGACGCCGGACACCAGCAGCCAGAAGCTCAGGGAGTTCAGGAACGGATAGGCAACGTCACGGGCGCCGATCTGCAGCGGCACTGCAAGGTTCATCAGGCCGGTGAAGAATGGCATCGCCATGAAGATGATCATGATCACACCGTGGGCGGTGAAGATCTGGTCATAGTGTTCAGGCGGCAGGTAGCCAGGCGAACCCTCGGTGGCCATGGCCAGCTGGGTACGCATCATGATCGCGTCGGCAAAACCGCGCAGCAGCATGACCATGGCGACGATGATGTACATCACGCCGATCTTCTTGTGGTCGACCGAGGTCAACCATTCAGTCCACAGGTAAGTCCACTTCTTGAAGTAAGTGATACCCGCGAACAGCGCCAGGCCACCAAGCGCGATGATGGCGAGGGTCACCATGACAATCGGCTCGTGGAACGGGATCGCTTCCCAACTTAATTTACCAAACATCGTTTACTCCTCTGCCCCGGCAGCTGAATGCGAGCTCATGTCCATCCCTTCCATGTTGTGGGCCACTTCCTTCTCTTTCTTCTCGTGGTGCATCGGCTTGCCCGGATTCATCCCTTCATACTTATCGATGATGGTCTGGAACAGGTTCGGCGTGACCGACGAGTAGAGTTCGACTGGGTTGTTCTGGCTCGGCTTGGAAAGGGCTTCGTATTCAGCTTTTTCAAGCTGTTTAGGTGCCTTCTTCACTTCGTTGACCCAGGCGTCGAATTCTTCCTGGGTGGTGGCGGTCGCCTTGAACTTCATGCCGGTGAAACCCGCGCCGCTGTAGTTGGCGGAGATACCTTCAAGTTCGGTGTTCTGGTTGGCGATCAGGTGCAGCTTGGTCTGCATGCCGGCCATCGCGTAGATCTGGCCGCCCAGGCCCGGGATGAAGAACGAGTTCATCACGGTGTCGGAGGTGACCTTGAAGTTGATTGGCGTGTGGGCCGGGAACACGATCTTGTTGACCGTGGCGATGCCTTGTTCCGGATAGATGAACAGCCACTTCCAGTCCATCGAGACCACTTCGATGGTGATCGGCTTGACGTCCGAATCCAGCGGACGGTACGGGTCCAGTGCGTGGGTCGACTTGTAGGTGATGTAACCCAGGGCAATGATGATCAGTACCGGAATGGTCCACACCGCGATCTCGATCTTGGTCGAGTGGGACCATTTCGGGGTGTACGTGGCACTGGTGTTGGACGCGCGATACTTCCAGGCGAACAGGAACGTCATGACGATAACCGGCACGACGACCAGCAACATCAGCAGCGTGGCGGTGATGATCAGGTTTCGTTCATCCAGGCCGACCTGGCCCTTGGGATCGAGCAGGGTCATGTTGCAGCCTCCCAGCAGCAACGTGCCGAGCAGCGGCAACAAGCCTAGTAATCGGGGGTACCTGTTTTTACTCATCTCACGACCTCTAAAGCAGCTTGCGCAATGCAGTTGGGTTTTGATCGCCAACACTTCACCCTGCCAAGGGTTGGCATTTTTCTTGGATTGAATAAGGGCTGCCCGTCGAACGTCAGACGCTGTTCGACACATCCTGGGCCAGCAGTGAGTTCTTATTCGTTGGTCAAAGGCCTAGTTCAAGCCCAATTCCATTTGGTGCGGGTAGTTGGAGGCACCGACACCTGGGGTCGCATGGGGCGCTGGCGCCCTTCGACCACTCTCGTGCTCAAGCCTGAGCCGGGTCGGAAAATCGGTGCGGGCGATTGTAGTGAGCTGCGGCGTTGGAGACCATGTCTTAACCCGAAATAATTTTTATCCGATCCGGCAACAATCTATTGCCGCTATTGCAACGGGCCAGCATGTTATCGAAATTCATTCTCAACAAGAACCCCAAAAAACGTAAGGCTACTACGCCCGATTTAGACAGCTGCGCACGTTATCAGCGAGCTTTCGCAGCCGGCATGCGCCCGTTTTACGGGGCCTTGGCGATATGGCGCTTCGCTGTTAAAAATGCCTGCTTGGAAGATGACAATATTGCGGTCGAGGGGGATTCCAGGCCGTTTTTTTGTTACAGGTTGCAGCGCCAATTCGCCGCTTGGAAGGACGCTGGCGGCAAGATGTGTGACAACGTGTCGCACATCGTCGCAGGGCATTCTTGCCCAGGATCAAGGCTGATCCTGGGCAACCCTGAAACGAAAAACGCCCCGGCTCTAAATGAAGAAACCGGGGCGCCTGTTAAGAATGACTTCAGCGAATGGCTTTGCGATTACGCGACACGAGCAAAGGCACCAGCACGGCAGTCAGCACGAATGCCACGAGCGCCCATTGTGCCAGCGACAACCCTAGGACAGGCGGATACGGGGTGGAGCAGAAACCATCGACCTGGAAGCCCAACGGGAAGATCTTCGCCAGCGGCAGCTCATCGACGATCGGCTGCAGCACGTCGACGCCACAGCTGACCGCCGGGTAGAACTGCGTGTAGACGTGATGCCCCGCCACGCCCGCGCCGGCCAACGCACACAGCACGACTAACCCTTCGAAAATCGTCAGGCTGCGACGGGTGCGCATCGCGGCGCCGATGAAGGCAAAGAGGGCGATCAGCAACAACGCGTAACGTTGCAGGATGCACAGCGGGCATGGCGCTTCACCCAGCACGACCTGCATATACAGCGCGCCGCCGATCAGTCCCAGGCAGATCAACCCCAGCAACACCAGATAGCGCCGCTCACGGCCCAGCCGCATCATTTCCTCACTCATTGCGTTTCCCTTCATCTACATGGATCGACGCGCCGCATGACCGGACCTGGCGCGCTGTCGGATGGCCGAAGTCTACACGCAGAACATGAACGTGCGGCAGTCGGCAGTATCGAGGGGGAATAAACAGGAAGGGGGTTAAGCGCGGATTAATTCCGGTGGGAGGGAACCGCCGGGCAGCGTCGGTCATGCCGACGCTTTCGCGAGCAGGCTCGCGACACAATGTTCATTGCAGCGTCACAACCTTGTGGACGCTGCTGTAGGAGAGCTTGCCCGCGATAAGGGCAACCCGGTCTTCTGGAGTGCCCCAGCGATTATTCCAACGCCGCAGCCGGCCCGAAGAACTCATAGCGGCTTTGCTCCGCCGGCACGCCCAACGCCTTGAGATGGCGCTTGATCGCCGCCATGAAACCCTTCGGCCCGAGGAAATAGGCATCAAGGTCACGTTGCTCCGGCAGCCATTGCGCCAGTTGCTCCTGGCTCAACAGCCCAACCTTGTCAGCCACCGGACCTGTGCCGTCATGCTCGTCATAGCAATAGAAGCGCTTGAGTTGCGGGTGCTGCCTGGCCAGATCGTCGATCCAGTCACGGAACGCGTGCACATGCCCATTGCGTGCGCAGTGGATGAAATGCACCGGACGTTCGGTTTGCAATGCCGCCTGCAACATCGCCAGGGTCGGCGTGATGCCGACGCCGCCACTGATCAGCACCAGCGGTTTGTCGCTGGCGGTGAGGTAGAAGTCCCCGGACGGCGGGAACAATTGGATACTGCTGCCCACCTGAAACTCGTCGTGCAGGTAATTGGATACGCGACCGCCCGCCTCGCGCTTGACGCTGATGCGATACTGTCCGTTGCCCGCCAAGGCCGACAGCGAATAGTTGCGGCGGACTTCCTCGCCATCCAGGAGCAGTTTCATGCCGATGTACTGGCCTGGCTCAGCTTGCAGGATGGGCCCTTTGTCTGCCGGTTCGAAGTAGAACGAAGTGATTTCCGCGCTTTCCTTTACCTTGTCGACAAGGACGAATGCCCGCTCCCCACGCCAGCCGCCCGGCGCCGCGGCCTTCTGCTCATACAGGCCCGCTTCGGCGCCGATCAGGATATCGGCCAATTGGTTATAGGCCGCGCCCCAGGCGGAGATCACTTCAGGGGTGGCGATCTCTTCGCCCAGCACCTCGGCAATTGCCCGCAGCAAGCAGGCCCCGACAATAGGGTAGTGTTGCGGCTGGATCTGCAGGGCCACGTGCTTGTTGACGATCTTGGCCACCAGGTCGCCCAGTTGATCGAGCTGGTCGATGTGCCGCGCATACATCAGCACACCGTTGGCCAGCGCTCGCGGTTGGTCGCCACTGGCCTGGTGAGCCTGGTTGAACAGCGGGCGCACTTGGGGGTATTCGGACAACATCATGCGATAGAAGTGAGTAATGAGCGCCTCGCCACCGCTTTCCAGCAAAGGCACGGTGGAACGGATAATGGCGCGTTGTTCTCGACTCAGCATGGGTAACTCCTCGCGTGGCACAGATAACTGATACCTAGACTCATCACTTTTCATGCCATAAAAATTATCTTTGTTTTTCAGTGGCTTAATAAACTAATAGTCATAATGACACGGCTGGCTTTATAGTCATTACGACCAGATGGAGTCATTATGACCGCAACCTCATTGCTCACCTCGCTGCTGCCCCTGGTGGCGGACCTGTCTCGCGAGCTGCCGGAGGGCGAGCGCTACCGCCGCTTGCTTGTCGCCTTGCGAGCCCTTCTGCCCTGCGACGCCGCGGCGTTGTTGCGCCTGGATGGGGATTGCCTCGTGCCGCTGGCGGTGGACGGCTTGAGTACCGACACGCTGGGGCGCCGGTTCCGCATCAGCGAACATCCCCGCTTCGAAGCGTTGCTAGCCAATGCGCAACCGACTCGCTTCGCCGCCGACAGCGACCTGCCCGACCCATACGATGGGCTGGTCGAAGGCTTGGATGAACACCTGGAAGTCCATGATTGCATGGGCTGTCCGCTGTTCGTCGACGAGCAGTCCTGGGGATTGCTGACGCTGGATTCGCTGGACCCGGAACGTTTCGAGCCTATCGACCTGAGCGCCTTGCAAGCCTTCGCCAGTCTCGCGGCGGCCACGGTCAGCGCAGCCGAACGTATCGAGCGGCTGGCCTTGAAGGCCGAGGACGAGCATCACCGCGCCGAGATCTATCGCCAGGCGAGCGGCCAGCAGCACCGCGACATGGTCGGCCAGAGCAAGGCCCACAAACGCCTGGTGGAAGAAATCAAGCTGGTGGGTGGCAGTGACCTGACGGTGCTGATCACCGGCGAAACCGGGGTCGGCAAGGAATTGGTCGCCCAGGCCATTCACGCCGCCTCCAACCGTGCCGACCAACCGCTGATCAGTCTCAACTGCGCCGCCCTTCCGGACACGCTGGTGGAGAGCGAGCTGTTTGGTCATGTGCGCGGTGCTTTCACCGGAGCCACCAACGACCGGCGCGGCAAGTTCGAACTGGCCGATGGCGGCACGTTGTTCCTCGATGAGGTGGGTGAGCTGTCCTTGCCTGTCCAGGCCAAACTGTTGCGCGTCCTGCAGAGCGGGCAATTGCAACGCCTGGGCTCGGACAAGGAACACCGCGTCGATGTGCGCCTGATCGCGGCGACCAATCGCGACCTTGCTGAAGAAGTGCGCAACGGCCGTTATCGGGCCGACTTCTATCACCGGCTGAGCGTGTACCCATTGCAAGTGCCCGCACTGCGTGACCGTGGGCGTGACGTGCTGCTTCTCGCCGGTTTTTTCCTCGAACAGAACCGTTCGCGCATGGGCCTGGGCAGCCTGCGCCTGACCAGCGATGCCCAGGCCGCGTTGCTGGCCTACGATTGGCCAGGCAATGTGCGCGAGCTGGAGCACCTGATCGGCCGCAGCGCGCTAAAGGCATTGGGCAGCCATCCGGTACGACCGAAGATTCTAAGCTTGAGCGCCGATGACCTGGATTTGCCTCACGCCAACCGCAACAGCGCGCCGACCGCAAGCCCGGCGCCCGATCCCTCGCTGGCAACGACCGGTGACTTACGCCAGGCCACGGAAAACTATCAGCGGCAAATCATCAGTGCTTGCCTGGAACGCCACCAGCACAACTGGGCCAGCGCAGCTCGGGAGCTGGGCCTGGACCGGGCCAATCTGGGACGGATGGCAAAGCGATTGGGACTCAAGTAGCGGCATCCCGGCCGAGGTAATCAGCTGTCGATACCTTTCGCCCTAAAGCCTGTCCCCAACAAGTCGATAACCCGTTATCAAAAGCTGTCTTGGCGACCTTCATGCTCGCCCCACCTTTTTCCACAGAAGGTTTTTATGTCCTCCAACAAAGCCCGCGCAGATTCCCTTTCGCTTCTGCTCTTTACCTTGCGCAGCGGCAAGCTGATGGCGATCAACCTGCTAAAGGTCAGTGAGATCATTCCCTGCCCGCCATTGACCAAGCTGCCGGAGTCGCATCCGCACGTCAAAGGCATCGCCACACTGCGCGGGGCATCCTTGTCGGTGATCGACCTGAGCCGTGCCATTGGCGAGCGGCCCCTTGAAGATCCGGACGGCGGCTGCCTGATCGTCACTGACGTCAGCCGCTCCAAACAAGGCTTGCATGTCCAGGCCGTGAGCAAGATCGTCCACTGCCTGACCACGGACATCAAGCCACCGCCCTACGGCTCCGGCGGCGTGCGCGCATTCATCACCGGCGTAACCTCGGTGGACGGCACCCTGGTTCAGGTGCTGGATATCGAGAAAGTCATCCACGGCATCGCCCCGGCGCAAATCGAGACGGCGCCGACCGAGTTGAGCATGGAAGACGCCGAAGTGCTCGGCAATGCACGAATCCTGGTGGTCGATGACAGCCAGGTCGCGCTGCAACAGTCGGTGCATACTCTGCGCAACCTGGGCCTGCAGTGCCACACCGCACGCAGCGCCAAGGAAGCCATCGACTGCCTGTTGGAACTGCAAGGCACTGCGCAGGAGATCAACCTGATCGTCTCCGACATCGAGATGTCGGAGATGGACGGCTACGCGTTGACCCGCACCCTGCGCGAAACGCCCGACTTCGCTCATCTCTATGTGCTGCTGCACACCTCGCTCGACAGCGCCATGAACAGTGAGAAAGCCCGACTGGCCGGCGCCAATGGCGTACTCACCAAGTTCTCTTCGCCCGAGCTGACCAAGTGCCTGATCACGGCGGCCAAGGCCGTTGCCGAACAAGGTCGCTGACTTCACCGAAGCCGATCCTGGCTTCGTTGTCGCCTCCAAGCGCAACGAAGCCCGGATCCGCCCCCAGCCCCAGCCGTTCTTTCAATCTCTGGCATACTCTTGTTCACCCCAGAACAAGGATTTTCCTGATGAAAGCCCCCGCCCTGATTCTCCTCGCCCTGACCGCCCTGTCTGCACAGGTTCATGCTTCAAGCTCCGACGCTTGGGCCGCCTACGACAAAAAAGTACTCGCCAGTTGCATCAAGGCCAGCGGATTGAAAAACGCCGAACCGGTCGGCACCGCCGCGCAATTCGATGATCGCGTGGGCTACACCGCAGTGTTGTTGCAGGGCCAGTACCCACAGAAACACATGAACGGCGCGACCGGCACCGAACTGTGCCTCTATCGCAAGAAGACCAAGACCGCCGTCGTGACCGAATGGGACTCGATCCGCCCGGCCAGCACTCCTCGGTGAATGGCGCACAACTTGCTTCGCTCGGCTGATCACGGCGTTTTTCTGTCGCCGCCCTCAGCCTATTGCCTGCGGTCAATGAATGAATACAACGTTTTCCTGTGTTGGGTGCGGTAAATGCTGCACCGGCCACCATGTTCCGCTGACGCTCGACGAAGCCAGGATGTGGGCCAGCGACGGTGGACAAGTGATTGTCCTGGTGGAAGCCTTCCTGCCCAATGGCCTCGGCCTGCCAATGGCGCAACGCGAGCACGCCGAACGGCGCTCCACAGTCGTGCGCAGCGGCACGAGCCAAGCCTTGGTGGCGATCACTTTCGCCGCCTACAACGCCGGCCCCTGCCACAACCTGGACGCTGACAACCTGTGCAGCATCTACGAGCGCAGGCCCTTGGTGTGCCGCATCTACCCCATGGAAATCAATCCGCACATCCCGCTCAACGTGGCCGCCAAGGATTGCCCGCCGGAGTCTTGGGAAACGGGGCCACAGTTGATCGTCGGTGGCAAATTGGTGGACCAGGAACTGGCCGAATTGATCGAGCGCTCGCGCCAGGCCGATCGTGAAGAAATCGGGATGAAGGAACGCATTTGTGCGTCACTCGGCATTCACACCACTGCACTGAAGGGTGACGGATTCACGGCGTACCTGCCGAACATGGATGCGTTCGCCGAAGCCATCGACCAGGCCCGTTCGCAGCCACTGCAGTCGCAAGCCAGTGAATGGCAGTTCCATTTGTCTGGGGATGACATTGCCAGCCAGGTCACGGCCAGTGGCGCGCGGGTGGTCACGGAAACCCCTGTCAATTACGCCTTTATTTCACTGCGGGCTGCATGAATCTCTGGGAATCCCGTTGGTAGCGAGCTCGCGATAGCGGTGGTTCAGTCGCTGTCGATGCAAGCCGAAAGAGCGCCTTCGCGGACAAGCTCGCTTCCACAAGGGATATCCAGGCGTACCAATAACACTGTCCCCTCTCGCCTAACCCGCGCCAGGAATGTTAGCGTGCTTGGTATTCCATGCAGATGAGCCTTGCACGATGAAAAAAACCGTACTTGCCTTCAGCCGTATCACGCCTCCCATGATCGAGCGCCTGCGACAGGACTTCGATGTGATCGTGCCCAACCCATCGAACGGCGACATCAATGCGCAGTTCAACGAAGCCCTGCCCCATGTCCACGGACTGATCGGTGTCGGCCGCAAGCTCGGCCGCGAGCAGCTGCAGAACGCCACGAAACTGGAAGTGGTATCCAGCGTGTCGGTGGGCTATGACAACTACGACGTGGCGTACTTCAATGAACGCGGGATCATGCTCACCAATACCCCTGACGTGCTCACCGAAAGCACCGCCGACCTGGCCTTCGCCCTGCTGATGAGCAGCGCCCGTCGCGTCGCCGAACTGGACGCCTGGACCAAGGCCGGACAGTGGCAGGCGTCAGTCGGGCCGCAGTTGTTCGGCAGCGATGTGCATGGCAAGACCCTGGGCATCGTCGGCATGGGCAATATCGGCGCGGCCGTTGCCCGACGGGGTCGCCTGGGGTTCAACATGCCGATCCTCTACAGCGGCAACAGCCGCAAGGCCGACTTGGAAAATGAGTTGGGGGCTCAATTCCGTTCGCTGGACCAATTGCTGGCCGAAGCGGATTTCGTCTGCCTCGTAGTGCCATTG
Source organism: Pseudomonas frederiksbergensis (assembly GCF_000802155.2). GTDB lineage: Bacteria > Pseudomonadota > Gammaproteobacteria > Pseudomonadales > Pseudomonadaceae > Aquipseudomonas > Aquipseudomonas frederiksbergensis_A. The sequence goes on along the minus strand of NZ_JQGJ02000006.1, from coordinate 36,936 downwards.
AGCGAAAAGACCCGCCACCTCATCGGCGAACGCGAGCTGGCCTTGATGAAACCGAGCGCCATCCTGATCAACATCTCCCGCGGCCCGGTGGTGGACGAGCCGGCGCTGATCGAAGCGTTGCAGAACAACCGCATCCGCGGCGCCGGGCTGGATGTCTACGAGAAAGAGCCGCTGGCCGAATCGCCACTGTTCCAATTGAACAATGCCGTGACCTTGCCACATATCGGCTCGGCCACCCACGAAACCCGTGAAGCCATGGCCAATCTCGCCGTGGAGAACCTGCGCAGTGCATTGCTGGGCGAGCGGCCGAAGAACCTGGTCAACCCGCAAGTCTGGAAATGAAGCACACCGTGGCGAGGGAGCTTGCTCCCTCGCCACGGGATGATCGCCAGACCTTATGCCTCAACGAGCACCCAGCGCGACTTTCGCCGCCACCGGCCGTGGCTTGCGAAACACCAGCACGTTACCCAGCATCACCAGCACCAATCCCACCAATGCCGGCGCCGTCCACTGGTAGCCCTCGACAAAAGCCGAGACATTCAACGCCACCACCGGGAACAGCACCGTGCAATACGCCGCCCGCTCCGGGCCCATGCGTCCAACCAGTGTCAGGTAGGCGGTGAAGCCGATGACCGACCCTGGTATCACCAGGTACAGCAGCGAGCCGATGTAGCGCGGATTCCATTCCATGTCGAATGGGATGCCCTGGACCAGACACCACACCGACAACATCGCCGCCCCATACGCCATGCCCCAGGCGTTGGTGGTCAACGGCTTGAGGCCGGCCTTCTGTTGCAGGCTCGACAGCATGTTGCCCGCCGAGAAACACAACGTCCCCAGCAGCGCCAACGCCAACCCGAACAAGGTCTGCGGGCTTGCGCGGTGACCGGCCAGTTCAGGCCAGAACAACAACGCCAGCCCGAACAGCCCCAAGGCGCCGCCGAGCAACACGTTGCGGGCGATCCGTTGGCCGAAGAACACCCGGGCATTCAAGGCGTTCCAGAGGGTCGCGGTGGAGAACACCACGGCAACCAATCCACTGGGAATCCACTGGCTGGCGGTGAGGAAACACATGAAGTTGATGCAGAACAGGCACAGGCCCTGGGCGACGCAGATCAAGTGGCCGCGACGGTTCATCACCTGCAAGCGGCGGCTGAGCAGCAACATCGCGAACAGGATCAGCGCGGCCAGGCCGAAGCGATAAACGATCGAAACCGGAATGGCGACCACACCCAACTGCAATTTCAGCGCAATCCATGTGGTGCCCCAGATGAGCACGGTAAGCAGGTACAACGAGAGGTTCATGACGGCGACTCCAGGCAGTGGCGGCCAGTCTCCCGCCGATGCCTGCCTGGCGCTTGCGTAAACTTGCGGTTTTTATAAGTAATGGGCTGGCAGGGAACGGCCTACGGAGTAGGATGCAAGCGTTGGAGAACCGATCATGTCCACACTGCAAACCCTACAAGTCTTCCAAGCGCTCAACAGCTCGCCCAATGCTCGCCTCGAGCACAGCGCCGAGCTCGGGGACGGCATGGCGGCCGCTTTGTGGACCAATCACCACGACGCCCGGGACTACGAAGCGCCGACGCACCATACGCTGTCGTGCTACATCGCGGGCGGCACCGGAACGTTTCGTCGCGAGCGGCCCGATACCACCGGTGCACCGGACAAGCTCTGCATCCTGCCGGCCGGGCATGAGTCGGCCTGGGTCATCAATGGCGACATTCGCCTCGCCCATCTGTATTTCAGCGCTGAACAATTCGCCCTTGGCTGCATCACCGTGCTGGACCGCGAGCCTCGGCAAGTGCAGCTACACGAGGAAACCTTCCTCGACGATCCGCAACAGGCCCGGCGCTTTCGCCAGTTGATCGCGCTGAATTGGAACGAACCCGCGGAACGGCTGCTGACCACCAGCCTGGCCCATGACCTGCTCAACCACTTGCTGCTCAGCCAGGTCGGCCAGCGCCAAGGCGTTCGCTTCAAAGGTGGCCTGGCAGCTCACCAGCGGCGGTTGCTGGTGGATTACGTCGACAGCCACCTGGCCGAGGCCATCAGTCTCGGGCAACTGGCGGCGCTGTGCGCGTTGTCCGAATATCACTTTGCGCGGATGTTCCGCGAAAGTTTCGGGCTGCCACCCCACCGATATGTACTGGCTCGGCGCCTGGCCCGCGCGCGGCACTTGCTGCGCAGCACTTCCCGGCCCTTGGGCGACGTAGCGTTGGCCTGCGGATTTGCCAGCGCCAGTCATTTCACTAACCGTTTTCGCCACGCCATGGGCGCAAGCCCCGGGGAATATCGACAGGCGTTCTTGCGCTAAGCGCCAGCGTGCCCCGGCCAAATGAAACGACCAGGCACTCATCCCGATTGCCGTAGCCACCACTGCACCCCTACAATGCGAACAATTCTTGTTCTCTAGCACAGCTCTGCGCTGTCGGGATGTTTCTCGTTGCCGCCTGCACACACCGTCGAAGTGCTCTACAACGCCCATCACCGTTGGCTGAACGGCTGGTTGCGAAGAAAACTCGGTTGCCCCGACAGCGCCGCCGACCTTGCCCAAGACACGTTCATGCGTGTACTGACCGCTCGCGATCCGCAGCCGGTTCTTGAGCCCCGTGCATTTCTCACGACCATTGCCAAGCGCGTGCTGTTCAACCATTACCGCCGCCAGGACCTCGAGCGCGCCTACCTCGATGCCCTCGCTCAACTGCCGGAGCACGTGGTGCCGTCGGAGGAGGAGCGGGCAATCATCCTGCAAACCCTGATGGAACTGGACCAACTGCTCGATGGGTTGCCGCGGGCAGTCAAGCAGGCGTTTCTGCTGGCCCAGGTCGATGGCCTGACCTACAACGAGATCGCCCGCGAATTGGGGATTTCAGTGGCGACAGTCAAGCGTCATCTGAACAAGGCAGCGATGCGCTGCTACTTCGCCTTATGACGCCACCGATCAACGGCGCGCCGGGCGTCAGTGCACACGTCGCCGAGCAAGCCGTGCACTGGCTCTTGGAAATGCAGCAAGGCCCACTCGATACCCGCAAGCAGCAAGCTTGGGAACACTGGCTCGCTGCCCATAGCGAACATCGCCGCGCCTGGGAGCATATCCAGCGGGTCAATCAGCGGCTGCGCAGCGTGTCACCGCCACTGGCCCATGCGGCCCTCATTGCACCGAAGTCGGCGGCGCGACGTCGGGCGCTGAAGATGTTGCTGGTGCTTGGCGCTGGCTCGGCGTTGACCTGGGGCCTGCGTGAACGCCAACTGCTGCCGCCATTGATGGCCGATTTTCGCAGCCCGGTGGGCGAACGCCGACGGCTGATGCTGGATGACGGCAGCCAGTTGCAGCTCAACAGCGGCAGCGCGGTAGACGTTCGCTTCGACGCTCAACGCCGCTTGATCCGCCTGCTGGAAGGCGAACTATTGCTCACCGCCGCCCGGGATCCAAGGCCGCTGCAAGTGCTGGCCGCCCATGGCCTGCTGGAAAGCCGCGACGCCCGGTTCAACGTCCGCGAGTATCCGGACCACACCCAGGTGGCGGTGTTTGAAGGCGCCCTGGACATTCGTAGCCGACATGGCCCGGCTCTGTTGCTGACGGCGTCACGGCAAGTGTCCCTTGGCATCGACGGCACCGGGCCCGTCACCGCGCTGGACGCCAATAGCGGTGCCTGGACGGAAGGCATGCTGGTGGCCGCGCACATGCGCCTGGCGGACTTTCTCGACGAGCTCGGCCGTTATCGACGCGGCCAGTTGCACTGCGACGAAGCGGTCGCCAACCTTTTGATTTCCGGAACGTATCCGCTGGACAACAGCGAACGAATCCTCGACCTGCTGGAGGTCAGCCTGCCGGTAAAAGTACGTCGGTTCACCCGCTACTGGGTCACGGTCGAGGCTCGCGCTTGAATCGATCGCCACGCTTCCTGAAAAAAATGATGCGCCAGTGAGCCGTTTTCCACACCTCGGGTGACAGAGAAGCAAAGCACTTCGATACAACCTTCTCGGGAACCTCATCCATGCCGCAGCAACCCACCTGTCTCACCCCGCTCGCCCGTACCCTGCGTCAACTGTTGCTGGGGGCCAGCTTGAGTTTCGTCGCACTGCCTGCCGTGTTGGCTGCAGATACCAAGGCCTATCACATCGCACCTTCGTCACTGGAGAATGCCCTCAACCAGTTCGGACGCGAGGCCGGGGTGCTGATTTCCTTTGGATCGCAGACAACCGCAGGTCTGCAGAGTCGTGGCCTGGAAGGCAACTACAGCCCAGAGCAAGGGCTGAGCGCGCTGCTTGAAGGCACGGGCCTGCAAGCCCGGCCCGAGGGAGACAAAGCTTTCAGCCTGCAACCGACCACGGACGCCTCGCTGGACCTTGGAACCACCACCGTGGTGGGCGATTGGCTCGGCGACGCCGCCCAAGCCAACGTATTCGAACACCCCGGCGCCCGTGACGTCATCCGTCGCGAAGAATTCGAACGCCAGGGCGCAACCCAGGCGCGGGATGTGCTCAAACGCATTCCCGGCGTCAACGCACCGGAAAACAACGGCACCGGCAGCCACGACATGGCCCTGAACTTTGGTATCCGGGGCCTCAACCCACGCCTGGCCTCTCGCTCCACGGTATTGATGGACGGCATTGCGGTGCCTTTCGCCCCTTACGGCCAGCCGCAACTGTCGTTCGCGCCGATCAGCATGGGCAACATGGACGCGGTGGATGTCGTGCGCGGCGGCGGTGCAGTGCGCTACGGCCCGCAGAACGTCGGTGGTGTGGTCAACTTCGTGACCCGGGCGATTCCCGACGCACCGACGGTCAAGGGTGGTTTCCAGACCGAGACGAGCCCGTCCTCCAGCCACGACGGCTTCAAGACGTCATCGAACCTGCTGGCCGGCGCAACCGCAGACAACGGCCTCGGTGGTGCCCTGCTGTATTCCGGCACGCGCGGCGGTGACTGGCGTGAACACAGCGACACACAAATTGACGACTTGGTCCTCAAGGGCAACTACCAACTGGACGAGGCCAACAGTTTCAACGCCATGGCCCAGTATTACGAAGGTGAAGCCGACATGCCCGGCGGCCTGAACGTGGCCGACTACGATGCCGACCCGTATCAATCCACGCGTCCGAACGACCGGTTCTGGGGCCGTCGCACCTTGGTCAATGTCGGCTATCGCTACCAGCAGGACCGTCGGGAATTCACTGCCAGCACTTTCTTTACTAAGACCTTGCGCAGTGGCTACCTGGACCAAGGCACCTTCCTGTCCCTGTCGCCCCGCGAATATTGGGTGCGTGGATTGGAAACCCGTTTCGCCCAGGGCTTTGACCTTGGCCCGACCAGCCATGAAGTCGGCATCGGCTACCGCTACATCAACGAGGCCGGTCATGAGCTGCGCTACCGCACGCCCATTGCCAGCAATGAACTGCCCACAACCTCCAGCCGCAACGATCGGGATACGCGTGGCGGCACCGAGGCCAACGCATTGTTCATCGATGACCGGATCGACATTGGCAAATGGACCATCACGCCCGGTGTTCGCTATGAAATGATCGAGTCGCAGCAAACCAACAACCTGACGAATGTGAAGTACAAGGGCGACTACAACACCGCGTTGCCAGCGCTTAACGTGCTGTACCACGTAAACGATGAGTGGAACCTTTACGCCAATACCGAAGGTTCATTTGGCAGCGTGCAGTACAGCCAGATGCCCAATCGCGTGAGCAGCGGCGAAGTGAAGCCGGAGAAGGCTCGCACCTGGGAACTCGGCACCCGTTACGACAATGGCAATCTGCGGGCGGAAATTGGCGCTTTCCTGATCAATTTCGATAACCAGTATGAGAGCAATCAGACCAACGATTCGGTCATCGCTCGTGGCGAGACACGCCATCAAGGCATCGAAACCAGCTTCAGCTACGCGCTCGAAGGCCTTGACCCGGCACTGGCCGGTTTCGATGTATATGGCACGTATGCGTTCGTCGACGCGACTATCCGCGAGGAAGGCCCGAACAAGGGCAACCGGGTGCCCTTCTCCTCGAAGCATAAAGGCACCCTGGGAGTTGCTTACACAGAAGGCTCCTGGAAGCTGAACCTGGACAGCACCTACCAGAGCGCACAATTCGCAGACAACGCCAACACCCGAGCCGAAAGTGCCGACGGCAGCACCGGCAATATTCCCGGTTACATGCTGTTCAGCAGCCGCGCCGCCTATGACTTCGGCCCACGACTGTCGGATCTCAACGTCGCGGTGGGTGTGAAGAACATCTTCAACACCCAGTACTTCACCCGCTCGTTCGACGATAACAACCGCGGCAAATATGTCGGGGAGCCGCGCACGCTGTATGTGCAAACTTCCGTTGCGTTCTGACCCGATCTCGAAGGATCGTTGAAACAAAACGGGCCTGCGATTGCAGGCCCGTTTTCAGTTCAGACGTTGATAGACGGGGCAATCAGCCGTTGAGGGCGGCCCGTTCGTTTTCCAGGAATTCTTCCTCCAGCATCGCATCGGCCAGGGCAATCGACTCGGTCTGGCCATTGCTGGCGCCGCGCTTGCCGCGCAGCTTGCCAAACAGATGCTCCAACTTGTGTTCCAGCTTGGTGGCTGCGCCTTCGATGGCGAGTTCCAGCGACTCAGCCTTGTGTGTCACGGAAATCGGCTGATGGCCTTTGGGCCGGGCCTCGAGCTGGCATCGCAGGTCATGGGGACCGGGCTTGTCGCCGTTCTCATCCCCCAAATGGACCTCGACCCGTGTCAGGTCTTCTTCGTAACGTTCGAGCGTGCTTTCAATGGTAGTACGTACCCACTCCTCCAGTCGGATGCTGCTTTGAATATGGTTATCGCTGTTGACTTGGATTTGCATAGTTCATCCCTTATTTCGGCTAGCTCGCCAGGGGCCAATCGACGTTAGCGCAACGGCCCCTTGAGTACAGAGTCGGGCTGGCAGCGGAACAATTCAAGCCCCAGAAAAAGATAAATATTCATTTGCAAATAAAGCCGGACAATCGCCAAGAGCGCTGTTAATGTCGGGAGTTGCCTCGCCCCGCGCCCCTCTCGCCAATCCTCCCTACAGCCTGCACCGCAAGGGGACATCCGCCCCTCGTTGCCCTGAAACGGGCTACGCCCAGAGCTGCATTGCAGAGCATTGCGCAACCCGCCCCCCAGCTCATTGGCCCGGATTTTTTCCGGCATGGGCCTTGCAAACTCCCTGGCGGAGCTGCCGCTGGCGGGATCTGTCGATCCATCGCCCGCCCAGCCCACGGATGAACACGATCATGGAATGGCCGATGGTCTGGTGTTGCGAACTAATCCCGACCATGGCCGGTCAACAACTGCACGTTCAATCAGGCGGTGACGCATCATGGACAATCCTTTTCAGATCATTACGGACGCTTTCGCGCCGCAATACCAGATCAACCTGAGCATCCAGGGCCTGGATGGCAGCATCATGCTGACCCTGTCCAAGGCCGGGCGCATTATCGCCAAGCGCATGATCAGCGCCCAGCAACGCAACGACCCGGAACGGCTGCGGCGCCTGGTACAAAGCATTCAGTTCGGCATTGCCATCGAAGAAGGCCACAGCGCCGTGGCGATTCTCGAAGCCATGACCGGCGGCGACAACATCAAGGTGCCGCCACCGCAATCACAAGGCCCGGCACCCTCCGCCGTCGGTATCTAGATCTCGCCCTTCTCGACTTCGGAATGCTCGCTGGAACCCGCACCGATCTTGCGGTGCGGATGTTCGATTTTCACCGAGGGGAATTGCGACGAGGCGTAGCGCACCACCAGGATTGCGAACGACAGCAGCAGAATGCCGCCACACAGGTAGATGATGCCCAGGTCCGGCGGGCTGTGGTGGGAAACGTTGGAAATCAACAGCCGCGTCAGCGCAGTGATTGCCACATAGATCAGAAAGCGCACCGGCATATGGTTGGTCTTGAAATAGATTCCGACCATCGCCCCCAATTCCAGATAGATGAACAGCAGCAAGATGTCGTCGATCTTGATGTGCCCCACCTCGATCATCTGCAAAAACTCCATCACCGCCGCCCATGCGGTGACCGCACCAATGGCAAACAGCGCCAGGTAGTGGAAGGTCTCGACGAACAGGTTTCCCAGTGATTCGGCCAGTTGATGCACGTTCTGGCGCAGGTTCTCGGCCCAGTTGATTTTCACGATGTAGTTTCCTTAGGTCGACTCGACCGGATGATGCGGGATGGACGTGACGGTTTTCTGCATGCAGAAAAAAGGCCAGTGTCGGAGATGAGATGGCGATAGGCTGGTATTCGACACGTGGAGACGCGAATCGGCGTCGCCGAATGCCTGGAGCGTGCGCGACAAGACTCGAAACCGGACTACATTAAAAAGCCACTACCCAAAGAGAAGGGATTCGCTTATTCTTTGGCCTGTATATAAATACAGTAGTCACACAGACAACCAATGTGAAGGCATGTGAGGTGGTGAATGGCCGTCGAAGTGGTATACCGCAGCAGCCGAGATCTGGAGCGCTTGTTCATGGATAAAGCCGAAGCTGACCGTCATGACAAAATGCTGGAACTCGCCGAATTGCTGGCCGAGGTGTTGCAAAAAGCCGTCCCATCGCTGAGCGAGCAACAAGTGGAGGAAGCCGGGATCTACATGGCGAAGAATCGCGATGTCTTCGCCAAGGCATTCAAGAGCCAGCCGGACGCCCTGTCCGAACTGCTCAATCCGTCGGACGAATGAACCAGAAGATCGCAGCCTTCGGCAGCGCGTGCACTTGATGTCTCAATGCACGCGCTGCCGAAGGCTGCGATCTTTTTTATCGGTACAACAGACGCTCCGCCAACTCGTCGGCCACCCGAGCCGGCGAGCGTTTTTCCGCCTGGGCGTGGGCGAAGACTTCCGTAAGCCGGGCACCGATCTTCGACAGGTGCGCGGTGATGGTCGGCAATTCTTCGCCGCGGTGCTTCAACGCGACGTAGATCAGGCCGCCTGAATTGATTACATAGTCCGGGGCATAGAGGATCCCGCGTCTTTCCAATTGATCAGCGACCTGCAGATTGCTCAGTTGGTTATGAGCCGAACCTGCGACAGCCGAGCAGCGCAGTTGCGCCACGCTATGGCTGTTGAGTACGCCGCCGAGGCCGCAGGGTGCCAGGATGTCGCAAGGGGTACTGAGCAACGCATCGTTGGCAATGGGATGGGCGCCCAATTGTTCCATTGCCAGTTGGACCTTGCCGGGGTCGATATCGCTGACCAGCAGTTCCGCGCCCGCCGCGTGCAGCTGTTCAGCCAGGGCATAACCGACATTGCCCAGGCCCTGGATCGCGACGCGCAGGCTCTCCAGGTTATCGCTGCCAAGGCGCGCCATGGCCGTGGCACGGATGCCGGCGAAAACGCCCATCGCCGCGTGAGGCGCGGGGTCTCCCGCGGCGGTGGTGCTGGTGACATGACGGGTCTGCTGGGCAATGCAATCCATGTCGGCTACCGATGTACCGCTGTCGATGGCGGTGATGTAGCGTCCGTCCAACTGCTCTATGAAGCGCCCGAAGGCTTCGAACAGCGCGGCCCGGCTGTCAACATGCGCGGGGCGCATGATGACTGCCACTCCCCCGCCCACCGGCAATCCGGCCAAGGCGGCCTTGTAGCTCATGCCCTGGGCCAGGCGCACCGCGTCGGCCACGGCACTTTCGTCGTCGGGATAGGAAAGATAACGACAACCACCCAGGGCAGGCCCCGGACGGCTGCAATGAATGGCAATCACCGCCTTCAACCCGGTCGCCGGGTCCACGCTCAAGTACAGCGATTCAAGGCGGGAGCTTTGCATGAGAGCAAACATCGACAGGCTCCCGAATCACTTTTGTCTGTTTCGCCAGTATAGGCGCGCAGTCGAAAATTGCTGGAGCACGCCGGAATAAGCACAAGCGCGGCGCAGCTTTTCAGGCATAACCTGTAACGGGGCATTTGTAGGGCTGGACGAAAAGCCATGGCGGAGCTAAAACGAGGCATAGCCCGGAGATTGTGATGAAGCCGCGCCAAGCCTTTTTTGAATGCCTGCACCGTTCGCCACCGGCGCTGTTCGAAGCCGCGCTATGGGTCGCCGCCGAACATGACCGTGAGCTGGACGTACCGACGCTGCTTAATGATTTCAAGGACCTGCAACGGCTGGTCAGCCACGGCCTGCCCATGTTGCCGGTCAACGAATTGGGCCAGCCCTTGCTTCGACGCCTCAATGACCTGGGTTTCGCCCAGGACGATTTCACCCCGCTACGCCCCCGCGCGGCTTTGCTCGACAAAGTCCTGGCGCGCAAGCGCGGCCAACCGCTGGCCCTTGGGCTGATAGCGTTGGAACTGGCCCGTGGCTTGGAGATTCCGATGGTTGGCGTCAACTTTCCCGGTCATTTCCTGCTGCGGGTGCCCGGTGCCGACCATTTGCTCGACCCATGCGGTGGCCGGCGGTTGTACCCCAATGACTGCCGGGACCTGCTGCAACGCCAATATGGCGCCAACATGCAGCTCAAGGCTGAGCACCTGGTCAGCGCCGAGCCGATGCAAATGCTCCAACGGTTGTCGCGCAACCTGCGGCAATTGCACCTGGCGAACGATGATTACATTGCCGCACTGATTGACGCCGAACGCGTGCTGGAAATGGGCAATGCCAACGCCGCGGACTACCTGGCCCGCGCCAGCCTTTACCAACGGCTCGACTGCCCCAACGCCGAACGTTTCGACCTTGAACATGCCCTGATGCTCAGTGAAGATCCAATCCAGCGGCTGCGCCTGACGGAGCGGTTGGGACATTTGCCACCCAATTCGATTGTGCATTGAATGGGTGCGGCTTTTAGATTTTCAGCGATTGTTGGATCACCAAATCAAGCCGGGGTGTCAGGCTGGTTCGCTGGATGCGCTCTCTGGAACGCCTCATGCCCTGCCGCCAGCGCCGCGACTCGGCGGATCCGCGGGTAGGCTTGCAATGAAACGTTGAACCGCTCAGCGGCGTACAACTGCGGAACCAGGTACACATCCGCCACACCTGGCAGCGCACCGAAACAATAACCGTCATCGCCAATCAGTTGTTCTACCGCGGCGAGCCCCTGGCTGATCCAGTGCGTGATCCATTCCACCACCTGCGTTTCATCGTGCCCCCACTTGCGCAGCTTATTGAGCACGCTGACATTGTGCAGGGGATGAATATCGCAGCCGATCAGCGCCGCGACGCCACGCTCGTGGGCGCGAGTCGCAAGGTCGCGGCTGAACAGCGGCACCTGTGGATAACGTTCCTCCAGGTATTCGATGATGGCCGGCGACTGCACCAGCAGCGCCCCCTCATCGGTGCGCAGCGCCGGTACTCGCCCCTGTGGATTGATCGCCAAGTACATCGGCTGGCGATGCTCGCCCTCGGGTGTGGCGATCAGGTTGACGGGCAGCGCCTGGTAATCCAGGCCCTTGAGGGCCAAGGCAATACGCACCCGGTACGACGAAGTGGAACGATAGTAGGTATAGAGTTCCATGCCCGCGCCTCAACGTGCCGACAGGATCTTGCCGCGGCATTCGCCGAAGCCGATCGATACAACGCCCTCGCGGCTGCAACGGGCGCGCAGGATGATTTCATCGCCGTCCTCGAGGAACTTGCGGACTTCGCCGGATGCCAGTTCGATCGGCTTTTTGCCGCCCTCGGTGATTTCCAGCAGGCTGCCGAACTGACCGCTCTGCGGCCCCGACAACGTACCCGAACCAAACAGATCACCCGCTTGCAACTGGCAGCCGTTGACGCTGTGGTGCGCAACCATCTGTGCCACCGTCCAATACATGTACTGCGTGTTGCTCAGGGTCAGTCGATGGGCCGGCAGTTTCTGCTCACGCATGGCTTCGGTCAGCAGCAGCACTTCCAGCTCGATGTCGAATGCACCCGCGGCCTGGTCACGTTTGTCCAGCAAGTACGGCAATGGTTGCGGATCGCCCTCGGGACGCGCCGGCTGCGCACGACGGAACGGCTCCAGGGCTTCGGCAGTCACGACCCATGGAGAAACACTGGTCAGGAAGCTCTTGGACAGGAACGGCCCCAGCGGCTGGTATTCCCACGCCTGGATATCCCGGGCCGACCAATCGTTGAGCAGGCAGAAACCGGCAATGTGCTCGGCGGCGTCGCCGATGGCGATGGGCTCGCCAAGGGTGTTGCCCTTGGCGATCCAGATCCCCAGCTCCAGCTCATAGTCCAGCCGCGCGCAGGGACCAAAAGTCGGCTCGGTCTGCCCGGCCGGCAAGGTCTGGCCCTTCGGGCGACGTACATCGGTGCCCGATGGCCGCACCGTCGAAGCACGGCCGTGATAGCCGATGGGAACGTATTTATAATTCGGTAGCAGCGGATTGTCCGGCCGGAACAGCTTGCCGACATTTTGCGCATGCTCGATGCCAACGTAGAAGTCGGTGTAATCGTTGATTTTCGCAGGCAGATGCATCTGGCAGTTCTCCGCCAGATGCAGCAGCTTTTCACCCTGGGCCTGGATCTCGTCCCGCCGGGGACTGCCCTCGCGCAGCAGGTTCAATAACTGTTCACGCAGGGCAACCCGGGCGCCACGGCCGAGTTCGAAGAACGCATTCAACTGACCGTCCCGCATGGCCAGGATGGCTTCGCCCGCAGCGCCGTCGAACAGCCCAGCGTCCAACGCCGCCTGCAAGTCGAAAATCCGATCGCCAATGGCAACGCCGCTGCGCGGGGATTGCCCGGCCGGGCTGAAAACGCCGAGCGGCAGGTTCTGCAAGGGGAAATCGGCATGGCCGTTGGCGGAATCGACCCAGCTGCGGGTGGGGGAAACTTGAGTCATGGGTTATCTCCGGGTCGGGTCGAACGTGACTGGCAACGAAGCCCAGCAGGCGTCGTAGTCCGTTTGCAATTGCGGGCAGTCCAAGGCGAATCGGCTCGGGCGCAGCACTTGGCTGGTCTCGAACATGAACGCCATGGTGTTGTCGATTTTCGCCGGCTTGAGTTCGGCATTGATGGCCTTGGTGCAGGTCTCACCGTCGGGACCATGGGCGCTCATGCAACTGTGCAGGGACGCGCCTCCCGGCAGGAAACCTTCGGCCTTGGCGTCGTATGCGCCCTGGATCAGGCCCATGAATTCATTCATGAGATTGCGATGGAACCAGGGTGGACGGAAGGTGTTCTCCGCCACCATCCAGCGTGGCGGGAAAATTACGAAATCAAGATTTGCCAAGCCATGGACGCTGGTGGGCGACGTCAACACGGTAAAAATCGACGGGTCTGGATGGTCGAAGCTGACCGTGCCGATGGTATTGAAGCGACGCAGGTCATATTTGTACGGCACGTTGTTGCCATGCCAGGCCACCACGTCAAACGGCGAATGATCCAGTTCGCACGCCCATAGCTCCCCGAGGAACTTCTGCACCAAGGTAGTGGGTCGGGCGAGGTTTTCATAATGAGCGACAGGCGACAGGAAATCCCTCGGGTTGGCCAGGCCATTGCTGCCAATGGGCCCCAGGTCGGGCAGGCGCAACGGCGCACCATGGTTTTCGGCGATATAACCGCGAGCCTGAGGGTCGAGCAGCTCGACACGGAACTTCAATCCACGGGGCAGCACCGCGATTTCCAAGGGTTCCAGGTCCAGCACACCCAGCTCGGTGACGATCCGCAGACGCCCCAGTTGCGGCACGAGCAGCCATTCGCCGTCGGCATTGAAGAACACCCGCTCCATGGACCGGTTGGCCCGGTAATGATAGATGCTGATGCCCGCCGGCTTGTCCGAGCCAGCATTGGCGGCCATGCGCACCAGGCCGTCAATGAAATCGGCAGGCTCATCGGGAATGCCCAGCGGGCTCCAGCGCAAGCGGTTAGGCGTGACCTCACCCAGCGGGCCGCCAGCCAATTGCTGCTCCAGCTTGGTAAACGCCGGGTGGTTGGCCGAGGGCCGGATGCGGTACATCCAGGTTCGCCGCGCTTCGCTGCGGGCCATGGTGAACGCGGTGCCGGAAAAAAGCTCGGCATACAGGCCGTAAGGCGCCTTTTGCGGGGAATTCTGGCCAACCGGCAGGGCGCCAGGCAACGCTTCGCTGGCGAACTCATTACCGAAGCCAGACTGGTAAAGCACATCCGACGGCGTGGAGTCGAGGTTCATGGAGCCTCCTGAGATGCGGTCCGTCACTCAATGAACGACTTGAGGCGTACCGGGTTATTTTTATCGTAATCAAATTACGCATAACGTAATTTGCTCGACAACCACCGTCAAGCTATAAAGACGCCCATTCGCCCTTCGGACCCACACCTCCATGGAAAACCCGCCGAGCAACGGTAAACAGAAAGTCCGCTCCGCTGAGGTCGGCACCGATATCCTCAAGGCCCTGGCCGAATTATCGCCATCCACGTCGCTGTCGCGCCTGGCCGAGCATGTGCAGATGCCGGCCAGCAAGGTCCACCGTTATCTACAAGCCTTGATCGCCAGCGGATTTGCCGAACAGAACACAGCCACCAATCACTACGGCTTGGGCCGCGAGGCCTTGCGCGTGGGCTTGGCGGCGTTGAACGGCATGGACGTACTGCAAGTGGCCGCCCTGCCCTTGGCCGAGTTGCGCGATGACCTGAACGAAACCTGTTTCCTGGCGGTATGGGGCAATCATGGCGCGACAGTGGTGAGAATCGAGCCCGCCGTACGGGCCGTGACCGTGGTGACGCAACTGGGCTCGGTGTTGCCGTTGCTCAGTTCTTCCACCGGACTGGTTTTCAGCGCCTATCTGCCGGAGCGCGAGACGATCGAGTTGCGCGACCAGGAAGTGCACGCCACCCAGGGCCACGCCCTGGCGGACGAACAGGCCTATGCAACGCTGTGCGAGCACATCCGCAGTCGTGGCTTGCATCACGTGCATGGGTTGCTGATGCCGGGGGTGGATGCCTTGTCTGCGCCGGTGTTCAACGCCATGGGCGACGTGGCGGCGGTAATGACGATCGTCGGCCCGACGTCACTGTTCCACGCGGATGAGAACGGCCCGGCGGCGCGGCGCCTGTTGGCGGCGACCCGGGCCGTAAGCTGGCGAATGGGCTATGAGCAATCCGGGATCAGCTCAACAAGTCCGGCACGATCCTGATCAATAGGTCGTTGAGGTGGGCGATGGTCAACTGCGGATGAATGTGCGTCGCTTCCTCGCTGAAGGCCTGCGTGTACACGGCCTGATGGCCGCCCTTGGCATGAAAGGGAATATCGTCATCGTCGAAGTGAGCCAGCAGATAGTCCACAAGCTTCCGGGAAGAGGTGATGATTCGGCCCCCCAGATCGTCCGAGCCAAAACCGGTGACATAGGTTTCGTTCAACCCGACGCCTGGCAGGTGACTCTTCAAGATCGATTCAAGGTCCTCGACGGCCAGTGACCTCAGGGCGGGCCGGGATAGATCAATCGACGGTTCCTCGGTCAGGCTCGAGACGATATCCATGACGATTTTCTCAAAGCCGATCACATCGAGCCCCTTGATCCGATCCTCTGGAGCAAACGAGTAACGCTTGCTGAAAATTTGGTGAGTGCCTTGGGTGTAAGTGGGGCCGACTTGTCTTTGAACGCAAGCCAGCGCTTCATCAAACAATGTGACGGAGGAAACAACCTCTGTGCCAGCAATAGTATCCCGCGCATTTAAATAGAGGTGGTATGGACTGGTTTCCAACTCTTCCAACGCCTCACCGAGCAACACCTGTACAGCGAAGTCAACACGCGTTTTCTTGAGAGCAGCAAGCCTTTGCGAATATGAAGCAAATAATGGAGCGTACATAAAAACAACATCCTTGTTCTGTATCGAATCAAACTTCCCGCTCGATCCGTTGAATTGATTACACCTGTTACGGTGCCCGTGGCCAGCTGAAGTTAAACTTCAACCAAGTCCAGCCCGGAAGTTATACACCAACACCATTCATCTACGCTCAGTGATATGTAAGCGCGAGTAAGTTTTCAAACTTAGCTCATTACACCCATGACCTTGGCCTTGGCCACTGCCTGTGTACGCCGTTGCACCCCCAACTTGCTATGGATACGACGCGAATGGGTCTTCACTGTGTGCAATGAGATAAATAATTGTTCGGCGATCTGTTGGTTTGAATAACCTTGTGCAATCAACTCCAGCACTTCCAGTTCACGGTGACTGAGCACGGTTTCCTCGGCCATTGTCGATGGCGGGTCGAGGGGTTCGGCAGTTTGTGCCGCGTGCACCAGGTCCGGTTGGCGCAGGCACAGCTCGCGCAGGGCTTGTTGCGCCCGTCGACAGGCAACCCCTTCGAGCCCTTTTTGCAAAAGCTCGCGCGCCTGGTGACGATCGGCCGACAACCAGACGACCTCCGCCAATGCCAGCAGCAGTTCGGTTTCCAAGGCGTGCATCTCGCAGTGTTGTGCCTGGGCGATCATTTCCCTGAGCCGGGCCTGCGGCTCGTGCGCCCGGCGCAGATAGACTTCCGTCAGCACCAGCAAATACTCCAGACGGGGAATCAGTTCCAAGGTCGCGGGCGGCGCATGCTTGGCCTGTGGCCCATGGAAATGCCGCAACACTCGGGTCAACACCTCATGGGCCAGTTCCGGTCGCCCCTGCTGCAACCAGAACTGACAGCTGACTTGCAGCAACACACCGCGGTACACCGTGTCGGGAATGTGCCGCTGTTGCATGGTCCGCTCGGCGTCGCGAAGCTGCATGAAGGCCTCGCCATAGTCGCCCTGGTTGGCGGCCAGGCTTGCCTTGCCGAGAAAGCCATAGAGCACCTGCTTGTCCTGGCTGCGCAAACCGGCCTCCAGGCCCGCCTGGAAGTGCTCGGCGGCCTGCTCGTCAAGCCCCATGCGCAACGCCAGGCGCCCCCGTCGCAAGGCGATACGGCCCAGCAATGCAGAAAAATCCTGCCCTGGTTTATCGAGCAATGCCTGGACCGCGCCCAGCAGGTGATCGGCCCGGTGGGGCGCGCCGCGCTGTTCCAGGATTTGCGCGTGGTCCAGTTCCAGTAGCCCTTCGAACACCAGCGAACCGCCGGCGCGCGCTACGCAAAGTGCCTGGCGATTGATCGCCTGCGCCAACGCCAGTTCGCCTTGGAGCAGTGCCTGTTGTGTCTGTCCGATCAGGCACAGCACCTTGAGGGCCCAGGCCTCCGGATCCAGGCCGGCCAAGGCCTGGAGAAAATGTTCGCGAGCCTGGTCACCCTCGCCGCGCAGGTGCAACAACCAACCACGCAGCACCTCCCAACGGGCGATCAGTTGTCTCTGCTGACTGACCAGGGGATGTGGCATGAACCTGGCCAGCTGTTCAATGCAGACCTCAGCCTGGTCAAAGCGGCCGGCAAAGAGCAAGGCCGTGGTAATCAGCCCTACCGATTGCGCGGTCCCCAGCGACAATGCTTCGCCCTGCTGGTCGTGCAGGGCCAGCAGCAATTGGACATTGCTACCTTGCAGCACATGTTCGAAATTCAGGTGCTGCAGGAAACTGACGGCGGTCTCGAATTCCCCAGCTTGCATGGCTTGCTCGAATGCCATGGGCCAGTCCTGTTCGGCCGCGAACCATTGGCAGGCCCGTCGATGCCAGGAGCGGCCTTGTGGCCAGGGCTCTTCGCGCACTAACCGCGCCAGGGGTGGGAAAATCCGCAGCCAGTCCGAGGAATCCTCCCACGGTTCGATGAAGCACCCCAGGTCCAGCAGCAACGGAAGGCATTCGGCCCCCACCGTATCGCCGAACAGGTGCGAGCAAAGCTGGGCATTGAAACGCGGCAGGTGCGCCAGTACCCGCCAGGCCTGGGCCAGCTCCGGGGTCAACGTACCGAACAGTTCATATTCCAGGTAATCGAGCAAGGTGCCGGCCCGACCCGGCGCAGCGTGCCGGCGAGCCCATTCACAGCGCTCCAGCAGGGTGATGCGCACCCCGGCACACCAGCCGCCGCTACGCTGTATCACCTCCCTGGCCGTGCGCGCTGCCTGCGGGCCGGGCAAGTGCCTCAGCAGTTGCTGGACATCGTCGCAAGAAAAGACCAGGGCCTGGGCGTCGAACTCGTACAGTTCGTCATCGAGCAACAAGCGTGGCCAGTTGCAATGAGGACGACGACGGCCGTTCAACCAAAGATGCAATGCAGGGCTGCTGGCGCTCAACAAACGGTCAAGCAGTTGGTCCAGCTCAGGGTTGGCTACCCGGCAATAGTCATCCAGAAACAGCCACGTCGCCGATTGCAGGCGCGCCAGATGAGCCAGCAGGCTCGCCTCATCCGTCACCGGTAGCCCGAGGGCCTGTGCCAGGCTTTCGCACATTTGCGCGGCGTTCATCGTCGCGCCGGCCAGGGGCAGCCAATGCACCCGGCACTCGGCGGGGGCCTGCAGGAAACACTCGGCGAACAAGGCGCTCTTGCCACTTCCCGCGGGTGCGCAAAGCAGTTTTACCCGCGCCTCGGAAGCCAGCAAGGGCTCGCTCAACGACCTGCGTGGCACGTGCGTCGACGACAGGCGAGGCAGCAGCCCTGGACGGTCCGGACACGGGGTCATGGCGGTCATTGCGAGGTCCTTTTTATTGTTGTTCCTTCACCCTAGACCTGTGTCGACCACCTTAGGAGAAATATTCAGCACGCTGATTGGCGCCCATAAAAAAAAGACCGGCAACTCGGTTGCCGGTCTTTTTTTTCTGCCTTGCCAGGGGGATTACCGGACCCCGCTCGAACGCAACGCCGCCGGGGTGTAGTCGGCTGCCCGAGCCTCGAAACCATACACGTAGGCGTGTTTCTCTTCGTTTTTCATACCCAGCGCGATGTAGCGGCCTGCGATGATGTCGTAGAGCGCTTCGAGGGTGTAGCCCGGGTTCTGATGGTCATAGTAAAACTGGGCATGCCCCTCGGCCACTCGCCACAACTGGCCGCGACCGTCGTAGTGGTCGACCAGCGCCGCTTGCCAGCTGTCCTCGTCGATGTACATGTGGCGCTTGGCGTAGATATGCCGCTCGCTGGGCTTGACCGTACCGACCACTTCCCAGACCCGATGCAATTCGTAGCGGGTCAGGTCCTGGTTGATGTGGCCGGCCTTGATCACATCGTCGTACTTGAGGCTTGGCGAATCGAGCTTGTAGCTGTTGTACGGTATGTACATTTCTTTCTTGCCAACCAGTTTCCAGTCATAGCGATCCGGCGCGCCGGAGAACAGGTCGAAGTTGTCCGAGGTACGCAACCCGTCGGCGGCGGTCCCCGGGCCGTCATAGGCCACTTGCGGCGCACGCCGCACACGGCGCTGGCCGGCGTTGTAGATCCACGCCAAGCGCGGCTCTTTCACTTGGTCGAGCGTCTCGTGCACCAGCAACACGTTACCGGCCAGGCGCGCCGGCGCGGTGACCTCCTGCTTGAAATAGGTCAGCACGTTGCTGGCTTTTTCCGGGTCGGCATCCTTGATCAGGAACGGCACGGCGATTTCTTCTTCAAAGCGGATCGGCGTGAAGCTGCCGTTGGTCTGCGGCGTGGCCTGGGTGATGACGCGCCGCAGGTTGCCACCGTGATACCGGGTGATGTGGTTCCACAACACTTCCACGCCGTTTTTCGGGATCGGGAACGCGTAGTAGCGGTTGCCAGTGAAATTGGCCAGGCCATTGCCGTCGTTGATGGCGTTGACGTTGAGCGCGCTGCGCTTGGCCGACTCATAGACTTCCGGCGGCAGGCCGACGCTGCGATGGGTCGGGTAGACCGGAATCTTGTAGGTTTCCGGGTAGCGCTTGAACATCGCGACCTGACCGTCGGACAGCTTGTCCTTGTACTTGTCCACGGTCGCGGCGGTGATGGTGAACAGCGGTTTTTCATTGGCGAACGGGTCGGCCAGGAAGCCTTTGCTGTCCACGGCACCAGCGTTTTTCGGGATGCCGCCAGTCCAGGCCGGGATCGAGCCATCGGCGTTGCCGGCCTTCTCCGCGCCCAGTGGCGTGAGGCTGGTGCCCAGCTTGTTAGCTTCCTCCGGCGACACCGCCGCCATCACGTTTACGGCCAGCAGGCTCAGGGCCAGGGCACCGCATTGCAGGATCGTCTTGTGCATTGGGTTTTCCTTGTCAGCCAGATCAGAAGTTCACGCCGAAGCTCAACGCGAGGAAATCGCGGTCTTCGAGAACGTTGTAATCGCCGCCGAAGAAATCGGTGTAGCTCAGGCTGGCGGTGTAGGTGTTGCGGTAATCGGCATCGACGCCCACGCTGACAGCCTTGGCGCCTTCGTTGAACAAACCGTTGGGGCCATAGCCGGCCACGTCGTGGGACCAGGACACGTTGGGCTTGAAGTTCACCCCGGCGATCACGTTCGAGTAATCGAGAATCGCCCGGGCGCGGTAGCCCCAGGACGTCGAGGTGACGAAACCATCGGTATCGCCGCCGAAGCCGTACTGGCCGTAGACCGAATCGCGGCCATAACGCAGCTCGTTCTTCGATTCGAGGCCCCCGACGTGCACCACCGCCGCCTCGCCCACCACGGTCAGGCGATCGGCGCCCAATACCTGGTCGAAGAAGTGGGTCAGGGTGCTCTGGACCTGGGTGACTTCCTTGCGGCGGTAGCCGGTGTTGTCGGCACCTGGCCGGGTGGCGATGGGTGACGCGGCGCCGCCAGCGATCGGATTCACCAAGGCGAGCGTCAAGTCATTGGTATTGACCTGCACCGGAGCGTTGGGGCGATAGCTGATTTCACCGGTCCACGCGGTGCCGGTGGGGAGCGTGGTGGAGAAGCTTGCGCCGTACAGGCGAATATCCTCGGGGTACTCAAGGTAGTAGCCACCGCGACCCAGCATGACACTTTGCGCCAGGCCCGCGCCGCTGCCGGGCGCGATGCCGTTGGCCGTTGCAATCATCCCTGGCAGGGCTGCCAGCGTGGAGAGGCCCGCCGTGGTGGTGCCCACGGTCGGCGTGCGGCTGTGGTAATTCATGAAATACAGGCCGTACTCGGTGTCGTCGCCGAGCCAGCGCAACGCCGTGCCCCACTGTCCGGAATCCCGCGCATCGCGGTCACCGCCACGAGGGATGACGACGCCCTCGCTGGTCACCTGGATGCCTTGGCCGAATGCATTGGTCAACGGCACGAACGGCGCAATCGCCGGGCTTCCCACGGTATAGCCGTCGGTGCAGCCGTCGGCCACCACATCGTTGCCAAAGAACGTGCCGCAGTTGTCCACGACCGTCTGGTCCCACTCCAACTGGTAGAAACCTTCGACCGTGAGCTTGTCGGTCAGGCCCTGGGAGGCGAACAACATATTCACGGGGATCAAGCCTTCCTTGATCTCTGCGCCCGGACGACGGAACGCAGACACGTCCACCGGGTTGATGCTGTTGATGGAGTTACCAATGAAGGTACTTTCACCCCAACTGACTACCTGCTTGCCGGCCCGCACCGTGCCTGGCAAATCGGCGATGGAATAGTTGTGATAGACAAACGCATCGAGGATCTGCGCGCCCGATGACTTGGCGCCCTCCTTACGATTGCTGTCGCTGATGTCCTTGAACTCACGGTTTTCATCCTTGAGTTCGAAGTCATACCAATATTTGCCCCGCACGAACACGCCGGTGTCGCCGTACTTGAGCTCCAGGTCGTGCAGACCTTTGAAGATCTTCGAGAACGTCTCGCCCTTCCTGAAATTCAGTCGCCCATCGTCGCCGGTGGAAGACTGGCCTCTACCGCCGTTGACCGTACCGACCAAGTCACTGTCGGCATCGCGCATGCCCCAACTCGCGCCAACGGACAGCGAGGAGTCGAACTGCCCCTCGATTTCGCCAATGTTAAAAGAAACGGCCTGCGCCTGGGCACAGCAACCCAAGGCCACCGCGACGGCCAGCGCCTGCGGCTTGAAGATGGCGCGCATTGTTATTGTTGTCATGCGTCTTCCCCGGTGAGTGACAGAGCCTTCACCCTACTGCCGCGAGCCATGGGCGATAAGCGCACCAAGGGGGTATTCGCGCTGTACCTAGAAAGGATTACAGCCCGTGCGGGACTGGCCTCTGCGCAGCGCATGAACAGACTGGATGATGGATCATCAATGCCGCGCATGGCGATCACGGTGCGTGGGACTGTTGCGCGCACTGCAACAGTGCATGTCTGGAACCGGGCTGTTTCCCGCAACGTCCGATCCCTATGCTGGCCGGGCTTGCAGGGCAACGGGCCTGCAAGCACAAGTCGCCATGGCGTCCCTCGCGCCCGGCGCACCGTCATTCGGATGGATTGCGCATCAATCCATCGTCCCCGTGCACTACTGACGTTGATTTGTAGCTCCTTTGCAACGTCACGCTTAGGCCGCTGCGTTTTGCAGCGGCCTTTTTTATTTTTAATCGATTCAACTGAGAGCTTTCTTGCTTCCTACAACTTTGTCGGAATCTTTTTACGGTCCAGTTACATTAATAACGTATTGGCTGTTGTCTGCTCCTACAACGACGCCAGATCAGAACTACGCGCAGACCGATAATTGATTGTTACGCTGAATCAATCGCCGCATATCGCTCCGATTTGTTCAGCAGTGAGTCATTGATCATGCAAATAGACAACGCACGCTTTCGTTCAACAAAAAGTCATAACAGCCGCATTCGCTTTCTGGTCTTTCATTACACGGCCGGCAACTTCGCCTCTTCCGTCAATGCATTAACGGGCCCTTCCGTCAGTGCTCATTACCTTATCCCCGACGTCGCCGACCCCACTTACCTGAAGCTGGGCTTCAAAGAACCACAAATATTCAATCTCGTGGACGAAAACCAGCGCGCCTGGCATGCCGGCGTAAGCAGTTGGGGAAATCGCAGCAATTTGAACGACACTTCGATCGGCGTCGAAATCGTCAACCTGGCAACCGATAACCAAGGCCAATTCACCTTTCCGCCCTATAAGGCCCAGCAAATCGAGGCCATCGAATACTTGGCATCGGACATCCTCAAGCGATACCCGGACATCAGTCCAGTCAATGTGGTGGGGCATTCGGACATCGCAGCAGGGCGAAAAAGCGACCCCGGCCCGATGTTTCCTTGGCACGGGCTGTATCTCAAGGGAATCGGGGCCTGGTTTGACGAGGCCACGCAGAAATCGTTCATGCGGGCGTATCAAACCAACGGCATCCCACTTCGCGAACAACTGCTCGGGTTATTCAAGAGGTATGGCTATGACACTTCGGCGGCAACCACGGTCGTGGGTTTCCAACGACTCGTACGTGCCTTCCAGTTGCACTTTCGTCCGACCAGGCATGACGGCGTGATGGACATCGAGACCGCCGCGAACCTGGCGGCCCTGGTGCAGAAATACTTTCCCTGAGCTGGTCGCCGGATGATGGCAACCGGCCCGGGCAAAAAGTGCTAGACGGCGTAACGCTGCAGGTTAGCCATCATTTCCTTCAAGGCTTCCAGATTGTCATTTGGATGGACAGCATCCTGGAAATCGCAGATCTGTTGCCAATGGGCGGCGACGTCTTCTGGCGAGAAGCCTTCGCGCGGGTCGAACCCGGCGCCAAGGCTGCGCTCCCAGCGCACCTTGCCCATCCAGCCGCCGCCGACTTCGAACAAGCCGGAGGTTTCCTGGCAGGCTTCACTGGCCAGGTACACCACCAGCGGGCTGACCAGTTCGGGCTTGAGTTGCTCGAACACTTGCGGCGGGATCAGGCCTTCGGTCATGCGGGTTCCGCCGGTGGGGGCGATGGCATTCACGAAGATGTTGTTCTTGCGCCCTTCGATGGCCAGGGTACGCGTCAGGCCATAGAGACCCAACTTGGCCATGCCGTAGTTGGACTGGCCGAAGTTCCCGTAGATGCCGGACGTGGAAGCAGTGAAGATAACCCGGCCGTAATTCTGCTCGCGCAGGTGCGGCCAGGCGGCACGGGTGACTTTGTAGGCGCCTTCGACATGGACGCGGTAAACCAGGTCCCAGTCCGCGTCGTCCATTTTGTGAAAGGTCTTGTCCCTCAGAATGCCGGCGTTGTTGACGACAACATCAACCCTGCCGAATGCGTCGAGGGCGTTTTGCACAAGCTTGTCGCCGTCGGTAACAGAATCGTGGTTGGCTTCGGCGATGCCCCCGGCCTCGCGAATCTCAGCGACCACCCGATCCGCTGCCGAAGCGTTGGCCCCCTCGCCCTGCGCCGAACCGCCGAGATCATTGACCAGCACTTTTGCGCCATGCCTGGCGAACAACAGCGCATGGGCGCGACCCAGGCCACCACCGGCACCAGTGACAATCACGACTTTATCTTCGAAGCGCACAGAATCATTCATGGGCAGAACTCCATCAGACCGATAGGACATTGGCACGAGTGTCCGGTACAAGTCGGCCGGTCACAATCAACAAGGGCGGGAGTGAATGGCAGGCAATAAGGTGAAGGGATGATGCAGCGGTCGCGCTATCTCGTCCCGGCAATAATCGTCAGGAACATGCCAGTTGCCGGTAAGGCGCAGCGATCGCTTCGCGAAATGCCAGGTAATGCTTGAGCACCTGCACTGGCGCCTCGGTGTGGGGGTAGTGACCAATATCGGCTAACAACACTGTATCGGCGTTGGGAATCAGGGCTCGGTAACGCGCCACCATATGCGCACCGGAAATCGGATCGAATGCCCCGTCAATGACTCGCATGGGTACCTCACCACGCTGCATCGCCTTGACCCAACGGTCACGTTGCACGCGTCGTTCCGGAATATAGGTAATGAGCTTGTGCATGACCCGTGGTCCGCGATGGGTTTCGATCAGGCTCCAGTAATCATCCAGTTCGCTCTCGGTGGGGGCAGTCCAGGGGCCGAAGATTCGTCGAAAACTCTTGACCAGGCCATCCCTTGAAAAAGCCCGGCCAATCAACCATCCCAGAGGGCTGAGCAAAAGTTTTTGCATCAGCACCGGACGATGGGTTTCCGGGAACAAGCCCCCATTGAGAAAGGTACAACTGGCGACATTGATGCGTGCCTCGCCATGCCGGGCGATGAGCTCCTGGGCCACGCTGTCGCCGTAGTCATGGGCCAGTATATGAACCGCTTGCGTCACGTTCAGATGCGCCAGCAATGCCTGTTGCAGATCGGCCTGTTCAAGCAGGCTGTAGACATGATCCACCGGTTTGGCGGAGTCACCAAAACCGAGCATGTCGCAGGCAATCACCCGATAACGCTGCGCCAACGGCTGCCACAGGTAATGCCAATCCCAACTGGCGGTGGGAAACCCGTGGATCAATAGCAACGGCTCGCCATGTCCTGCAACCCAGTACCGGATAGCATGGCCACGGAACATGAACATCTGGCCGCGCTGTCGCCAGACACGCAAGGGGATCTGCACCATGGGCATCAACTCTTGTAACTCGGATCTTGCAGGTCGAGTTTGCGCAGCAGCGCCGGCCAAGCCAACGCCCCTCCCATGCCCTGGGCGCTCCTGGTCACTCCGGCGACCATTGCGCGGGCACCGGCCAGGACCTGCGGCTCGATGGCGATCAACTCGGCACCGCCCGTCTGGGCCAATACCTGGATTTCGCAGGCCCGCTGGAAGATGAACATCATCAGGAACGTATCGGCAATGGTGCCGCCGCAGGTCAGCAGGCCATGGTTGTGCAACATGAGGAAGTTGTTCTCGCCGAGGTCCGCTTGCAGGCGGGCTTTTTCCTCGGGATTGAGCGCTACCCCCTCATAAGGGTGATACGCCAGGCTCGACAGCACGAATAACGACTGTTGGCTGATCGGGAGCACGCCTTGCTTCTGGGCCGATACCGCGACGCCGGCTGCGGTGTGGGTGTGCAATACGCACTCAACGTCGTGCCGCACTTCGTGGACTGCGCTGTGAATGGTGAAGCCGGCGGGGTTGATCTCGTAGGGGCTGTCCATCAATTTGTTGCCGGCCTGATCGATCTTCACCAAGCTCGACGCGCTGATTTCATGAAACATCAAGCCGTATGGATTGATCAGGAACTCTTGCGTACCGGGAACCTTCGCGGAGATGTGGGTGAAGATCAAGTCATCCCAGCCGTGCAGCGCGACAAGCCGATAACAGGCGGCGAGATCGACACGGGTCTGCCATTCGGCCGCAGTGACCTGATCTTTGATGCCGACTGTCGATTGAAGGGACGCTACGCTCACGGCGGTGACCTCTGGCTTCTTGTTAGAGAAATATGTCCACGATCCTCATGAACAAGAAAACCAGTCTAGTCAGCTCCGGCGGGGGCGGTAGTTGCCTTGGCAGCCAGCTTACTGGCCGAGCGAGTCACCAGGGGCCCGCTGCAGCTCTGCGATCAGTTTCTCCAGCCAGGGCTCGGAATCGGTCTCAGGGGTAACGCTTTCGCTGGCATCCAGGCGCAGCATGGGCAGCACTTCGCGCACGCCCAGCTCGCCGAACAATTCGCGCATCTGCTCGCCACCACCGCAGAACGTGTCACCGTAGCTCGCGTCCCCCAAGCCGATGACCGCGCCAGGCAGACCGCGGAACGATGCGGGCAACTGGTCGCGAATCGTCGCGTACAGCGGCATCAAGTTGTCCGGCAGTTCACCCATTCCCGTTGTCGACGTCACGGCCAGCAACGCTTGCGGTCCGAACGCCTTGATGTCCTCCAGGGTCGCCCGTGGATGATGGAATACTTCATAACCGGCATCACCCAACAGGTTGGCGGCATGCCGGGCAACTTCTTCGGCCGTGCCGTATACGGAGCCGGAAAGAATGGCGACTTTCATCAATCTGATCCTGAAGCTGATAGAGGCCGGGAATAGTAACAGGCTGCGCGCAAAAGCTGCGATTGACTCTCAACAACTAATGGCCAATGAACATCGCGCTTGGTTCTTTTAGAATGACGCGCATACTCGGCTCCTAAAGGAGAGACTTCATGATCAATGCTCATCTGATGCAACTGGTGATCAACGCTTCGAACGATGGAATCGTTGTCGCCGAGAAGGAAGGCGAAGACAACATATTGATTTACGTAAACCCTGCATTTGAACGGCTGACCGGCTATGGACGCGACGAAATCCTCTATCAGGATTGCCGGTTCCTGCAGTCGGGCGATCGCGACCAACCTTCCCTCGAATCCATCCGCATGGCCTTGAAAGAAGGAGGCTCATGCAGGCAAATCCTGCGCAACTACCGTAAGGACGGCACGCCGTTCTGGAACGAGTTGTCACTGTCCACGGTGAAAAGCGAAGCCGATGGCCATACCTATTTCGTTGGGGTGCAGAAAGACGTAACGGTCCAAGTGAGGGCCCAACAACGCATTACCCAGTTGGAAGCGGAGTTGGCCGAAGCACGGCAGACCATCGCTCGGCTCAATGCGACGAATGGCGAAAACAAAACGGCGAATTAGTGGTCAGTCACTACAATCACCAGTGAAAATATCTTTTTTCGAGCACCCTATGCAGCGCGACAGCCTCCTGACCCAGGACGAACTGGACTTCATCCGGACGATGCAGCACAACCCGCAATTGAACGAGCGGGACGTCACGTCGAGCCTGCTGGTTAACGGCGGGTCGCAGATCCGTGATCTGTTGACACGTCTGGCGGCAAATGAACAGGTCACGCTGCAGGCTAATTTCGAAAACCAGCAGATGACCTTTCCATTGCAACTGGTTGAAGATGAGTTCCACGCCATGCACCTTCGCCTGGGTGTGCCGAGCATCTACGAGGATGGACCGAAAATACGGCCCTGGCGCCTCGCGCTCGAGGAGCCGGTGGCACTGGAAAATGCCCAGGGGCAGCCAGGGCCCTTGTGGGTGCACGAGGTGTCTTGCAAAGGCGTACTGCTGGAAATCCGCAATCGCACCAAGCCTGTGAAGCAGTTCGCCCTTTGGTTCAGCCCGTCAGGCTACGAGAGGATTGCCTTGCGTGGCACATTCGAAAGGGAAACCGATCAAGGCCTGTACGCTTATCACCTGAGCCAGCACGACCAGGACGAAACTGAACGGCTACGCCAATACATTCTTCAACAACATCGCCTGGCTCATCCCGCGATGCACCTCTAAGCCTGCTATCAGGTATCCAGGGTACCGTCCAGGAATTGACGCAAGCGCAGGCGCATTTCCGTTCCGTCGGCCCCCAGGCAACCGATTGATGAGCCCTCCAGGCTTTCCTGAGCCAGATCGGACGCCTCGCCAGCCAGGAACAACGGGCAATCCAAGCCCATCGCCAACTGTTTCAGACGCTTGGGCAGCTCGGTGATCGGCGCGTGGTTGGACACCAGCACCAATGCCAAAGGTTGGATCTTCTGGCAAACGAAGGTCAGCTCGTCAAAGGGCAGGCCGATAGTCAGAACCCTGACACCCACCTCGGCCTTGGACACGAAAAGCGCAGCCACCAGCAATTCAAGTTCCCGGCATTGGCTGGCAATCGCGCAGACCAGAACACGCCTGGCTAGCAGCTCACGATTGAGCAGAAGCCGTTGCGCTACACGCGAGCGCAGGAAAGCGTCGTAGAACAGCCATTCGCTGGTCTGCCCGAACTCGTGCCGGCGTTGCAGCAGGTCCCGCCAGAGCGGCATCAGGATGTCCTGGAAGACCACTGACACTGTGTAGCAGGAAAAAATCTGCCCGTAGACCCGGTCCAGTTCCACATCGTCGAAATTGCCGACCGCGTCCGCTACCTGTTGTTGCCATTGGCTGTAATCGGCGCGCACCAGATCGGGGGTGATCAACCTGGAGACCGGCTGCACCGATTCGGTCTTCGCCAGAATCTTTCCCACCTTGCTCACGGCCACCCCACGCTCGATCCAAGCGAGGATACTGCGGACCCTTTCAACATCATCCAAGGAATACAGGCGATGCCCGCTTTCGGTGCGCGTGGGTTGGATCAGGCCATAGCGACGTTCCCATGCACGCAACGTCACGGGATTCACGCCGGTCAACCGCGCCACTTCGCGAATAGGAAACAAGTCATCGCGCTTCACGGCGCCGGGCGCCGAGAAAACGGCATTATCTTCGGTGATTACGCTCATTCCGTCGGTTTTCCCAACTGGAAAATTGGATCCCATATTACCCCTTGTCAGCGGTGCACTGACAAGGGACAGCACCGGCCAATCTGTGGATTTGTTGTTTTGTGCTCGACTGGGAATAATCCTTGCCTGCCTCTTGTGACCAGACGCAGCCCTTACCCACGGGGCGTCTTTAACTGCGAAGCTCCTATCCCGAGCAACCGCACCTGTAACATGGAGATACAAAATGTCTGCCTCCCCAGTCACACTCATGGTGGCGCGCCGCGTCGCCAATGGATGTTATCACGACCTTATCGCGTGGTTGCGTGAAGGCGAACTGTTAGCAGCTGACTTCCCGGGCTACCTGGGCTCAGGCGTGCTCGCACCACCGCCCGAAGACGACGAATTCCAGATTATCTTCCGATTCGCCGACGAGCAGACCCTTCACGCCTGGGAACATTCGGCCTCGCGCACGGCCTGGCTGGGGCGCGGTAGCGAACTGTTTGCCCATCCATCCGAACACCGGGTACGCGGTATCGATGGCTGGTTCGGCGCGGCCGGCAAGCGCCCGCCACGTTGGAAACAGGCCGTAGCCATCTGGCTTGCGTTCTTTCCGGTTTCGTTATTGTTCAATTTCCTCTTGGCGCCGCTACTCGGCGAACTGGCGATGTTGAGCAGGGTATTCATCAGCACGCTCATATTGACGCCCCTGATGGTGTACTTGTTTATCCCTATGTCGACGCGTTTATTGGCGGGCTGGCTCACCGGTACACCAGAACGGCCGTTGGCGTCGACGCAGAATCATTGAACCGGCGCCTGCGCAAACCGGGCGGGGCGCTGGACTCGCCTTTGCGCATAGGAGGCGCCCGCCGTCGCTGTTATAGTTTTTGCTTGTGCCACGACCCGAGCCAAACCACCCCATGCCTACCGCTCCGATCCTGATCACCGGCGCAGCCCAACGCGTCGGCCTGCATTGCGCCCGACGTTTGCTGGAGGACGGGCAGCCGGTCATCGCCACTTACCGCACCGAACGCCCAGGCGTGCAGGCGTTGCGAGACATGGGGGCTACGGTGCTGTTCGCCGATCTTTCCAGCGAACCGGGTATCCTTGGCTTCATCGATCAGCTCAAGCAGCACACCGACCAACTGCGAGCGATCGTGCACAACGCCTCTGCCTGGCTGGCCGAAACCCCGGAGAGCGAAACAGCCGCATTCAACGAAATGTTTGCGGTGCACATGCTCGCCCCTTACCTGATCAACCTGCATTGCGCCGAGCTGCTGCAGCGCTGCACTCCGGCGGATATCGTGCACATCAGCGATGATGTGACACGCAAGGGCAGCAGCAAGCACATCGCCTATTGCGCCACCAAGGCCGGGCTTGAAAGCCTGACGCTGTCTTTCGCGGCGAAGTATGCCCCGACCATCAAGGTCAACGGTATCGCCCCGGCCCTGCTACTGTTCAATCCCGGCGACGATGCGGCCTATCGCGCCAAGGCCCTGGCAAAGTCCGCGCTGGGCTTCGAGCCTGGCAGCGAGGTTATTTACCAGAGCCTGCGCTATCTGCTGGATAACCCTTATGTCACTGGCACGACCCTGACGGTGAATGGCGGGCGGCACATCAAATAATCCCGGCCTCGAGGAACCACCATGGCGCTTTCGCCCCAGCATTACCGTGAGATCCTGATCGGCCTGGGCGAAGACCCGGAACGCGAAGGCTTGCTGGATACCCCGGCGCGCGCGGCCAGGGCCATGCAGTACCTTTGCCATGGCTACGAGCAAAGCGTCGAACAGATCGTCAACGGCGCCTTGTTTGCCTCCGACAGCGATGAAATGGTGATTGTCGCCGACATCGAGCTCTACTCATTGTGCGAACATCACCTGCTGCCCTTCATCGGCAAGGCCCATGTGGCTTATATTCCCACCGGCAAGGTCCTGGGGCTGTCGAAGGTCGCGCGACTGGTGGACATGTTCGCCCGCCGCCTGCAAATCCAGGAAAACCTCACCCGGCAAATCGCCGACGCGGTGCAGCGGGTCACCCAGGCTGCCGGCGTTGCGGTGGTGATTGAAGCCCAACACATGTGCATGATGATGCGCGGTGTCGAAAAACAGAACTCGACCATGAACACCTCGGTGATGCTCGGCGCTTTTCGCGAATCCAGCACCACGCGCCAGGAGTTCCTGCAATTGATTCGACGGAGCCAATAAATGCCACAACTTCAACCCGCCATGGCGCGCATCAAGGTCAAGGACCTGCGCCTGCGTACATTCATCGGCATCAACGAGGATGAAATCCTCAACAAGCAGGATGTGCTGATCAACCTGACCATCCTCTATGCCGCCCAGGAAGCGGTGCGCGACAACGACATCGACCATGCCCTGAACTACCGCACCATCACCAAGGCGATCATTGCCCACGTGGAAGGCAATCGCTTCGCCCTGCTCGAACGCCTCACCCAGGAGCTGCTCGACCTGGTCATGGCAAACGAGTCGGTGCTGTATGCCGAAGTCGAAGTCGACAAGCCGCATGCCTTGCGCTTCGCCGAGTCCGTATCGATTACGCTGGCGGCAAGCAGGGCTACTTCGTAGCAGCCAAAAGCTTCAAGCTGTAAGCTTCAAGCCTGAACACCGCAAACCCACTTGCAGCTTGAAGCGTGCCACTTGAAGCTGTCTCGCAGAGACTCCCATGAACGACCAACAACGCCTCGAACTTGAAGCCGCCGCATTCCGTCGGCTGGTTGCCCACCTCGACAGCCGCAAGGATGTGCAAAACATCGACCTGATGAACCTCGCCGGGTTCTGCCGCAACTGCCTGTCCAAGTGGTACAAGGCGGCCGCCGATGAGCGCCAGATCGACGTCAGCCTCGATGATGCACGCGAAGTCGTCTACGGCATGCCCTATGCCGAATGGAAAGCCCAGTACCAGAAAGAAGCCAGTGCCGAGCAGCAAGCGGCGTTCGCCAAAGGAAACCCCAATGCCTGACCTGAACACCTTTCGCACCAGCCTCAAGAGCGGCGAGCATCTTTTTGCCGACACCCTGGCCTTCATTGCCGATGGCTACGACTATCAACCCCGGGCCTTCAAGAATGGCGGCGTGGAAAACGCCGCCGGGCAGAACGAAGGCTCCTGCAAGACGTTGGGCCTGGCGCTGCTTGAAGGCTTGAGCGACGAAGAAGCGCTGCTGGCGTTTGGCGAACATTATCGTTCGGTACTGGCCACGCCCGAAGGCAGCGACCACGGCAATATCCGCGCGCTGATGGCCGATGGGTTGGAGGGTGTGACATTCGAGGCGCAGCCACTGCAACGGCGCTGATCCATCGAACTTTCGAAAACAGCCTTTG
The DNA here is from genome assembly GCF_000802155.2 of Pseudomonas frederiksbergensis. GTDB lineage: Bacteria > Pseudomonadota > Gammaproteobacteria > Pseudomonadales > Pseudomonadaceae > Aquipseudomonas > Aquipseudomonas frederiksbergensis_A. The sequence goes on along the minus strand of NZ_JQGJ02000006.1, from coordinate 4,804 downwards.
TGGCGAGGAGATTTATCCCCTCGCCACAGGGACTCGAGAACGCCAGGCTCCTTACCACATCCCAACTTTTAAGATTGACCCGGCAACTTTATTTCGTTTGCCCGGCCCCTCTGCTCGCGGCTTAGATAACGGCAATTTCTTCTTCGTCCGGACCGTCATCCATGAGCAGCGAAACCATCAGCCAATCGATCTCCATCGTGCATCCCGTCAGCCTCAGCCACGGCAAGAATGCCGAGGTCTGGGACACCGACGGCAGACGCTACATCGATTTCGTCGGGGGCATCGGTGTTTTGAACCTTGGCCATTGCCATCCGCGCATCGTCGAGGCGATCCGCGAACAGGCCACCCGGCTGACTCACTACGCCTTCAACGCCGCGCCTCATGCCCCCTACATTGAGTTGATGGAACGCCTGGCGGCGTTTATCCCGCTGGATTACCCGGTCAGCGGCATGCTCACCAACAGCGGTGCCGAGGCGGCGGAGAATGCCTTGAAGATCGTGCGAGGCGCCACGGGCCGCACGGCCGTGATCGCGTTTGACGGTGCCTTTCACGGCCGCACCCTGGCGACCCTCAACCTCAACGGCAAGGTCGCGCCTTACAAACAGAAAGTCGGTGTACTGCCCGGGCCGGTGTATCACCTGCCCTACCCCAGCCAGGACAACGGCGTGACATGCGCCGAAGCGCTGAAAGCCATGGACAGGCTGTTCAGCGTCGAGATCGATGTGAATGACGTGGCCTGCTTCATTGTCGAGCCGGTGCAGGGCGAAGCCGGCTTCCTGGCGATGGACGTGGCGTTCGCCCAGGCATTGCGGCAGTTCTGTGACGACAAGGGCATCGTGCTGATCATCGATGAGATCCAGTCCGGTTTCGGTCGCACCGGGCAGCGTTTTGCGTTCTCGCGACTGGGCATCGAGCCGGACCTGATCTTGCTGGGTAAGAGCATTGCCGGGGGCGTGCCGCTGGGCGCAGTGGTCGGCCGCAAGTCGCTGATGGACACGCTGCCTAAAGGTGGGCTCGGCGGCACTTACTCGGGCAACCCCATCGCCTGCGCCGCCGCGCTGGCAACGCTGGACGAAATGACTGATACCAACCTGAAGGCCTGGGGTGCACAACAGGAAGAAGCGATCGTCAGCCGCTATCAATCCTGGCGCAGCCGCGGGCTGAGCCCTTACCTGGGCCGCCTGACCGGCGTCGGCGCGATGCGCGGGATCGAACTCTCCCACGCCGATGGCACCCCGGCCCCGGCCCAACTCACGCAATTGCTGGCGTCGGCGCGGGATTCGGGTTTGCTGCTGATGCCCAGCGGCAAGTCGCGGCACATCATCCGGCTGCTGGCGCCGTTGACGACCGAAGCGGCGGTGCTGGAAGAGGGGTTGGATATTTTGGAGGCTTGCCTGGCGAAGCTGGCCTGATAACCGATCTTCTGACCAAACAGAGGACTCCCACAGGGTTCACCGGCAGATATCCAGCCACAAAAAAACCGGCCGAAGCCGGTTTTTTTTGTGCCCGAAAATCAGAACGAGGCGTTCTGCAGGCCGTCCAGGTAGCGCTCGGTGTCCAGGGCCGCCATGCAACCGGCACCGGCGGAGGTGATCGCCTGGCGGTAGACGTGGTCGGCCACGTCGCCGGCCGCAAAGATACCTTCGACGCTGGTAGCGGTAGCATTGCCGTCGCGGCCGCCCTTGACCACCAGGTAGCCGTCCTTGAGTTCCAGCTGGCCTTCGAACAACGAAGTGTTCGGGGTGTGGCCGATGGCGATGAACACGCCGTCAACCTTGATCTCGTCAAAGCTGCCGTCGTTGTTCTTCAGGCGCGCACCGGTCACGCCCATGTTGTCGCCCAGGACTTCGTCCAGGGTGGCGTTGAGCTTGAGGATGATCTTGCCTTCGGCGACGCGGGCGTTGAGCTTGTCGATCAGGATCTTCTCGGCGCGGAAGGTTTCGCGACGGTGGATCAGGGTGACCGTGCTGGCGATGTTCGCCAGGTACAGGGCTTCCTCGACAGCGGTGTTACCACCACCGACCACCGCCACCGGCTTGTTGCGGTAGAAGAAACCGTCGCAGGTGGCGCAGGCCGAAACGCCTTTGCCCATGAAGGTTTCTTCCGACGGCAGGCCCAGGTAACGAGCGCTGGCGCCGGTGGCGATGATCAGTGCGTCGCAGGTGTAGGTCGCGCTGTCGCCGGTCAGGGTGTATGGCTTGGCGGCAAAATCCACGGCGTTGATATGATCGAAGACGATCTCGGTCTCGAAGCGCTCGGCGTGTTCTTTCATCCGCTCCATCAAGGCCGGGCCGGTCAGGCCGTGAACGTCGCCTGGCCAGTTGTCGACTTCGGTGGTGGTGGTCAATTGACCGCCGGCCTGCATGCCGGTGATCAGCAACGGCTTGAGGTTGGCACGTGCCGCATAGACCGCGGCGCTGTAACCGGCAGGGCCGGAACCGAGAATAATCACTCGCGAATGACGGACTTCAGACATGACCTGCTCCTGTTGACCGGACCTGCGGCCCGGAACGCCGGCTGAGCGGCGGGAATAAAAAAGGACTGTTGATGCACTTGGGGAAGGCTTGGGTTCGACAGTCCTGAAAAAGATTGGGTGAAGCGTATCGAGGGAGCGAAGATTAAGGAAATACGGTTTAACAATCCAGCTCATAGGTGAGCTCTATCCGCTGCTGCGCTGCCGATAGCGACTATCCGTCCCCTAAACCTTTGTTACACGCCATGTCGCGGCTTTCCCGCACAAGGCAAAGCCGGTAAGGTCGGCGCGTCCACTACCCTCGGAGCCACCTATGCCCGCCCCCGTCCTGTCTGGCCCGCAATATTTGCGTGAAGGCCTCAAATTGATCCTGAGCCCCGGCCTGCGTCTTTTTGTATTGCTGCCGCTGGCAATCAACTTGTCGCTGTTCGTCGGGTTGATCTATTTGGCTGGCCATCAGTTCAGCCTGTGGGTCGAAACGCTGATGCCGTCGCTGCCGGATTGGCTGAGTTTCCTGAGCTACGTGCTGTGGCCTCTGTTCGTCGTCCTTGTGGTGCTGATGGTGTTTTTCACCTTCACCATGCTCGCCAATATCATCGCGGCGCCTTTCAATGGCTTTCTCGCCGAGAAGGTCGAAGTGGTAGTGCGCGGCACGGATGATTTCCCGGCGTTCAGTTGGGGCGAGCTGGTCGCCATGATCCCGCGCACCCTGGCTCGGGAGGCGCGCAAGCTCGGTTATTTCCTGCCGCGGGCCCTGGGGCTGTTCGTGCTGTCGTTCATCCCGGGGGTCAATGTGGTGGCCGCGCCGCTGTGGTTGCTGTTCGGGATCTGGATGATGGCTATCCAGTACATCGACTACCCGGCGGACAACCACAAGCTGGGCTGGAACGAAATGCTCGCCTGGCTGCGGGAAAAGCGCTGGCAGAGCCTGGGCTTTGGCGGCAGCGTGTACTTGGTGCTGTTGATCCCCTTCGTGAACATTCTAATGATGCCGGCGGCGGTGGCCGGGGCGACGTTGTTCTGGGTGCGCGAGCAAGGTGCGGAGACGGCGCTGGCCCGTCAAGGCTGACTTCGTCACAAATCCATCATCCAGGCGTCACAATGGCGCAACGGCCCCGGTCGACACTGGGGTCATGACTACACACTTGCACGTTACGCTCGTCACCGAAACCTTTGCGCCGGAAATCAATGGCGTCGCCAACACCCTGGGTCGTCTCCATGACGGCTTGCGCGCCCGCGGGCATCGGGTAGAACTGATTCGGCCTCGCCAGGCCGGGGACCAGGGCCTTACCAGTAACGACCAATTGCTGCTGTGTCGGGGCTGGCCACTGCCGGGGTATCCGGGGTTGCAGTGGGGGCAGGCTTCGATGCACAAGCTGCTGCGGCGTTGGAAACGTCATCGCCCGGATGTGTTGTATATCGCCACCGAAGGGCCGCTGGGCTTGTCCGCGTTGCGTGCGGCGCGGCGCCTGGGTATCTCGGTTGTGAGCGGCTTTCATACCAATTTCCAGCAATACACCCGGCAATACGGCCTCGGCCTGTTGAGTCGTGGACTCACGCATTACCTGCGCTGGTTCCACAACCGCTCAAGCCTGACGCTGGTGCCCAGCGTCAGCCAGCGCCTGGAACTGGAACGCCGGCATTTCGAACGCGTGGCGTTGTTGTCCCGTGGCGTGGACAGTCATTTGTTTCACCCGGCAAAACGCTCGGTCGCCCTGCGAGAGAGCTGGGGCTTGGGCGATGACGATATCGCAGTGCTGCATGTAGGACGCCTGGCGCCAGAGAAAAACCTTGCGCTGCTCAAGCGGTGCTTCGACACCCTGCGCAGTGCTTTTCCGACACGGCAAATCAAGCTGGTGATCGTAGGCGACGGCCCACAGCGGCTCGCGCTCGAAGAGCAACTGCCCGAGGCAATATTCTGCGGAGCACAGCGTGGCGAAGCGCTGGCGGCTCATTATGCGTCCGGGGATGTGTTTGTCTTTCCGAGCCTGACCGAAACCTTCGGCAACGTCGTGCTGGAAGCATTGGCGTCCGGGCTGGGCGTGGTGGCCTACGACCAGGCCGCGGCAGCGCAGCACATCCGTCACGGCTATAACGGGGTGTCGGCGATGCCGGGGGACGAAGAGGCGTTCTGCGACGCGGCCCGTTGGCTTTTGGAGGAGCGCGAAGCCTTGCGTTGCGTGAGGCTCAATGCGCGCCAGCACGCCAGTCGCCAAGGCTGGGCGTCGGTGATCGAGCAATTCGAGGCATTATTGCGGGGGGCTTGTGCCGGCGAGCAGGTGATGCCTGCCGCGCCGACCGTACGCTGATTGTTCGGTGATGCTCAGACCA
>NZ_JQGJ02000005.1 GCF_000802155.2 Pseudomonas frederiksbergensis | reverse complement strand
ATCATCGACAAAGCCTGCTGCACCAGCGGTCATAGGCATGAACAGCGCAAGACCGGTGCAACCTAGCAATGACAGGGCGGGGGTGGAATTGAGAAGGGTACGGCGGCTGGAACGGTGACTCGACGAAAAACGGGCACGTGTGCTCACTCTGGCGCTCCTACTTTTTGTTGTTTTTATTTGTCATACGTCGTCGTACAACATGGCGTGGATTATTTGGGGAGCGTTCCTCGTTGTCAACTGGCCATTACCGCGATTTTTCATCGTGAAGGGTCCGATCGTGGGCTAAATCAATGCTTTTGCTCCTTAAAATTCGTCAAGCAGCCCACTGTGGCGCGGTAAACCGGTGCCATCAGGATAGCCGTGAGCGGGCAAGGTCATGCGATGACCGGCGTAAGACATTAGTCGAATGGCCTCGCTTCGATGCGGGCACCAGGACTCTGGGGCTCGCACAAGAGCGCAGGGGCACTTCTTGCACCTTCCGATCGTCGAACAGGCATTCATCCGCACTAAACGAGTCGCCATGCCCTTGCAAGGTTTCTGAATGGATCATTACACCCCTCGCGCCTGGCAGCCCCACGAACGGCCGACGCTGCCAGGTTCGCCTTCGACGCCGCTGCATCCCACGCCCAAGCGGCTAGCATTCGCGCTGGTCGGCGTGCTGGTGGCGGTGACCGGGGGCTTGGGCAATTCGCTGGTGATTGCCAACCTGCCTTATTTGCAAGGCTCCCTCGGCGCTACCACCGCTGAAATGGCCTGGTTGCCCGCCGCCTACGTCATGACCAATGTCTCGATGAACCTGCTGCTGGTGAAATTTCGTCAGCAGTTCGGCTTGCGCGCGTTCACCGAGGTGTTCCTGGCGCTGTATGCCCTGGTGACGTTCGGCCATTTGTTCGTCAACGACCTGAGCTCGGCGATTGCCGTGCGGGCGGCCCACGGCATGGTCGGCGCCGCCCTCAGTTCCCTGGGGCTTTATTACATGGTCCAGGCGTTTCCGGCGAAGTGGCGGCTCAAGGCGCTGGTGCTGGGCCTGGGCACTTCGCAGCTGGCCTTGCCGATGGCCCGGCTGTTTTCCGAAGACCTGCTGCAAATCGCCGAATGGCGCGGGTTGTACCTGTTCGAGCTGGGAATGGCGCTGCTCTCGTTGGGGTGCGTGCTGCTGCTTAAGTTGCCGCCAGGCGACCGCTTCAAGACCTTCGAAAAACTCGATTTCCTGACCTTCACCGTGCTCGCCAGCGGTGTGGCATTGCTGTGCGCGGTGTTGTCGCTGGGGCGCATCGACTGGTGGCTGGAGGCGCCGTGGATCGGCGTCGCCTCGGCGCTGTCCATCGTGTTGATCCTGGCGGGCCTGGCGATCGAGCATAACCGCAGCAACCCGATGCTGATGACGCGCTGGCTCGGCAGCGGGGTGATGATCCGCCTGGCCCTGGCGGTCGTCCTGATTCGCATGGTCACTTCGGAACAATCCACCGGGGCGGTGGGGTTCCTGCAAGCGCTGAACATGAGCAGCGAACAGATGCACAGCCTCTACGTGGTGATGCTGATCGGCAGCATCGCCGGGCTGGTGACCAGCGCCCTGACGATCAACCCGGCGCACCTGTTCATGCCCTTGATCATTTCCCTGGCGCTGATGGCGACGGGGTCGGTCATGGACAGCTATTCGAACAACCTGAGCCGCCCGCAGAACATGTATTTCAGTCAGTTCCTGCTGGCGTTTGGCAGTACTTTTTTCCTCGGGCCGACGATGATTCTTGGTGTACGCAATGTGTTGACCAACCCGCGGAACCTGGTGAGTTTTTCCGTGTTGTTCGGGATCTGCCAGAACCTCGGCGGCTTGGTGGGCGCGGCGGTGCTCGGTACCTTCCAGGTGGTACGGGAGAAGTTTCATTCCAGCCACCTGGTGGAAAACCTCCAGCTGTTCGACCCTCGCGTGGCCGCGCGGGTGGACAGCGGTGGTTCGGCGGTGGGTTCGCTGATCAGCGATCCGGGCCTGCGGCACTTGCAAGGCATTCGCAGCCTCGCCGCGGCCGCCACTCGCGAAGCCAACGTCCTGGCTTATAACGATGTGTTCATGTTGATCGCGGTGATCGCCGTGTTGACCATGATCTGGATCTCCATTCGTGCCCTGTGGCTGATGAGCACCACCCAGCCCGTCGCCACAGCGCCTGGCCCTTCGACACAACCCAGCGGTGCCACTTCTTCATGAGCGAACCGACCAGCACGACCACCAACGCCATCGCCGACACGCCTGAGGACCAGGCGCCTCCCGCCGGCCCGGCGACGAAGCCGCGTTCCCTGCGCGTGCGGATTTTTTCGTCCATGGGGTTCGCGGCCGTGGCGATTGTCGGCGTGCTGGTGGTGCTTTATGCCTGGCAACTGCCGCCGTTCAGCAGCGCCGTGGAAACCACCGAGAATGCCTTGGTGCGCGGGCAGGTTACGATTATCGGGCCGCAGCTGAGCGGTTACGTGCACGAGGTGCCGGTGCAGGATTTCCAGTTCGTAAAGGCCGGCGATCTGTTGGTGCGCCTCGACGATCGCATCTATCGGCAACGGCTCGACCAGGCGCTGGCGCAACTGGCCGTGCAGCAAGCGGCCCTCGCCAACGTCGTGCAGCAGCGCAACAGCGCCGAGGCCACCATCACGCTGCGCCAGGCCGCGCTGGCCGACAGCCAGGCCCAGGCCCGCAAAAGCGCCGCCGACCTGCGACGCAACGAAGCGCTGATCAAGGACGGTTCGGTGTCCCAGCGTGAACTGGACCTGAGCCGTGCGGCCAGCGCGCAAACCAACGCGGCCGTGGCGCAGGCTCGGGCCAGCCTGGAGATTGCCCGCCAGGATCTGCAAACGGTGGTGGTCAATCGCGGCTCGCTCGAAGCCGCCGTCGCCAATGCCGAGGCGGCGGTGCAACTGGCGCGTATCGACTTGTCCAACACCCGCGTCGTGGCGCCACGGGACGGTCAGTTGGGGCAGATCGGCGTGCGCCTCGGGGCCTACGTCAACTCCGGTGCGCAGTTGATGGCGCTGGTTCCGGACCAGAAATGGGTGATCGCCAACCTCAAGGAAACCCAGATGGACAAGGTGCGTGTCGGCCAGCCGGCGAGCTTCACCGTGGATGCCCTCGGCCATCGCCGGTTCCTGGGACATGTCGAGCGGATTTCCCCGGCCACCGGTTCCGAGTTCAGCCTGTTGCAGGCCGACAACGCCACGGGCAACTTCGTCAAGATCGCCCAGCGCGTGCCGGTTCGCATCACGGTCGATCCCGGCCAACCGGAGAGCGAACGCCTGCGGCCGGGGATGTCGGTGGTGGTGAGTATCGATACGGCGGGTGAGCACGGGCAATCGCAGTGACTGAGAGAACGGAGGGACTGGACATGGATTTGGCTGAGCAATATCGCAATTACATCGCCTGCCTGAATGATCGCCGCTGGCAGGACTTGGGCAGGTTCGTCGACGACAACGTGCACTACAACGGCAAGCCGGTGGGCCTGGCGGGTTATCGGGCAATGTTGGAAGACGACGTGAGCACCATCGCCGACTTGCGTTTCAACATCGATCTGCTGGTGGTCGAGCCGCCGAATGTCGCGAGTCGGTTGCTGTTCGATTGCTCGCCGCGAGGACGTTTTCTCGGGCTGGCGACCCACGGCCGACGGATTCGATTTTCCGAGAACGTGTTTTATGCCTTCGAGCAAGGCAAGATCGTTCGGGTGTGGTCGGTGATCGATAAGGCGGCGGTGGAATCTGCGCTGCAACGCGAAAGCCCTTCCGAAGAAGGGCCTTGAGCGAAAAGCCTGTGGTTATTCCTTGAGGAACATCAGCAGGTCCTGGTTGAGACGATCCTTGTGGGTCTCGGTCAGCCCGTGCGGCGCGCCGGGGTAGACGATCAGCCGAGCGCCCTTGATCAGCGCTGCCGAGGCGCGGCCTGCGGCATCGATCGGCACGATCTGGTCGTCGTCACCGTGGATCACCAGCGTCGGCACGTCGAATTTCTTCAGATCGCCGCGGAAGTCGGTTGCCGAGAACGCCGCGATCGAGTCGTAGGTGTTCTTGCTGCCGCCCTGCATGCCTTGCACCCAGAACGATTGGATCAGGCCTTGGGATGGCTTGGCGCCTTTGCGGTTGTAGCCATAGAACGGGCCGGATGCGATGTCCAGGTACAGCTGCGAACGGTTTTCCAGGGACGCCTTGCGCAAGCCGTCGAATACTTCCAGCGGCAGGCCGCCGGGGTTGCTGTCGGTCTTGAGCATCAACGGTGGAACCGAGGACACCAGCACGGCTTTCTTCACCCGGGCGGTGCCATGGCGACCGATATATCGAGCCACTTCGCCGCCTCCCGTCGAGAAGCCGACCAGGGTCACGTCCTTCAGGTTCAGTGCTTCGATGACTGCCGCCAGGTCATCGGCGTAGTGATCCATATCGTTGCCTTCCCACGGTTGGCTGGAGCGGCCATGACCGCGACGGTCGTGGGCGATCACGCGGTAGCCCTTGGAGGCGAGGAACATCATCTGGCTTTCCCAGCTGTCGGAGTCCAGCGGCCAGCCGTGGCTGAACGTGACGACCTGGCCGTTGCGCGGGCCCCAGTCCTTGTAATACAGCTGGACGCCATCCTTGGTGGTGATGTAGCTGGCGGACTGCACCACGCTACCGACTGCCGAGACACTGGCGCCGGCCTGGACAGGCGTCGCCGCCTGGGCGCCGAGAGTTGCCAGGGCCAAGGTTGCCACAGCGAGGGTGCGGTTGAATGTGTTCATCGTTTCTCTCTCCATAAGGGGGCGGTTTGATCTGCCGAGATCGTCGTCGATCGCGTTGGTGGGCAGATTAGAGAGAGCGAAGCGCAACGAGAACGGCGCTGGTGTCGATAGCAACTATAGGGATTTCAGATACCTGCAAGCTCGACGACATTGCGCCGCACCAGAGGCTCAGTATTTATGGACGATGCCCAGCCTGCCCATGATTTCCAGCGCATTGGCCAGGCCCAGCCCGTTCATGGGCAGGCAGGCAAACGCTTGGTACTCGTCGAAATGCGTGCCGATGGCCAACAGCTTCAGATCGTGGGCCTCGAGCCGCCCATTGAAATACTGGAGCAGCGCCCGTTCCCAATCGTTGGCGTGATTGACTGCATCGACGGTTGCACTGTCGGGCGTGGGGATTTCAATGCCCCGCTCCTGTAGTGGCGCAAGGGCGTTGATAGCGTAGACGCCTGACAACGACCATTCCTTCCACTCGAACTCAGCCAGCCGATTGGTCCCGGCAAGGGCCGATTGCAGCTGTGTCCACGCCCAGTCCCATTGACCGGTAGGGGACGGCATGTTCTCGATCAGCGCTTGCGCATGGGCCTCGTCGAACAGGCAATCGAACAGGTCCGCCAGCGTATCGGCCATGTCCGGTCCCGGGCCTTGGCCAGCCGTGTCCAGGTCACGGCTCAAGCGTTGCCAGTGGCTGGCCAATTCGACCCAATCGTCTTCATCCATGTCGTCATCGATCACCTGGGCATTGTGGCCGCGGTGGTAATTATCCAGCCGCGTCTTGCGCACCCGCACTGCGCCTTCGGCCAGATCGACTGCGTAGCTGGTGTAGTCCAGATAGTTGGTCTGGAACACGATGCGGTCGGGAAATATGTCGTGGACAAGGCTTTCCTCGGCATCGAAATACGCCGCGCCTTCGAGCGTGCCGTGGGTGTTGATGATGCGTTGGAGCGATAGCGGATCGATGGCGTCCAGGGTCATTTATTTCACGCTCTGTACATGCATGTCGATGGAAATCCCGTCGTGCTTGTCGGTACTGGCGTGGTAGAAGAAACCGTAGTCGACCAAATAGTAATAATGATTGGCGGGAAGGAGTCTCTTGCTCGGAAGCTGTTCCTGGCAACTCATGGCCTTGGCCTGGCCGCTCAGGGCCGGGTTCAGTTGCTTGGCCGGCAATTCGCGGTCGATGCGACAGTCGAAGACTCTCGGCTCCGTGCCCAAGGTACCGATGAGGTTGCTGGTGTTACTGCCTTGCCGGGTGTAACCCAATTGGCTGCCGACCGGCATGTGTCGCCAATCGCCACGAAAGCTCAAGCTGTCGATGACCACGGTATTTCTCGACATCGTGGCCTGTTCCACTCCAGAAAGCATCAACAGGCCACGCCAGGTGATCTTGCGACCGTTGAGGTGTTCGCTTTTGTGAATGAAGCGCAACTGGCGGGTGTCCGGGTCGGTAGACAGAAAATACTCGGTACGTTCCGGCCTGCTTTCCTTGGGGTAGTTGACGGTGCCGGCCAGTTCCACGTAGGTCAGCGTCTTGATTGGCGCGGGCATGTCGAGTTGCTCGATCGCTTTCAAGACGTCCGGGTTGATGACCGGGTTTCCATCGGCCCTCATCGGTACGGTGCGGAACTTGAACGTCGGCGTATTGACAGGTTTTGTCTGCGTTTGCTGGGTGGCGCAAGCGGCCAGCGCCAGGAAGGCGATGCAAAGGAAAAGACGTTGCACGGGTATCTCCGGTAAGTCCATTTGATGGAGGCCTTGCTGGTCGCTGTTGGCCTGCGAAGGTAGCGATCAGTTTTCAGGGGCAGCGATGATGTCTGGATCGGCTTCAGCCGCCAGTTTCAACCGGTCGGCTTTGCTGATGTACCTGTCCTTGCTCTTCGGTGCCAGTTTGGCACTGGCTTTCTTGGCGTTGGCCTTGAGTAGCTGGTTTATTTTCTTACGGCGGTTCATGGTTTTTCTACTCGGCTTGAACGGTTTCGAAGCGCGGCTGCGGTGGACGTATCGTAAGGGCGAAAGGGGGCGGTGGCTAGGGTGGGATCAGCGCACCCGATCGCGACTCTGCACCGACAGATCCAACGCCTTTTGCATGTCCAGCCGTGCCGAGCGGCCCACATCCTTGTCGCTGAGCTGGTAGTTGCGCTCCGACGGCAGGATGGGCGCGGTGAGGTCTTCGCCGTCCATTTGTTCGAAGTCGTGATTGTCGCCGATGGTCATGGCGCTGCGGCGCAGGAGCATGCGCAGTTGCTCGGGGTGAAGTTGCGGATTGATCGACAGCATCGCCGCCAGCAGGCCGGTGACCATGGGCGTGGCATAGGACGTGCCGCAATGCACCGCGCCATCCTGGCCGGCATTGACCGTGGAGGCGTGGGTGCACGCGGCGGCGGTGATGTCGACGCGCATGTCGATGTTCGAGGAGTTGCGCTTGACCGCATAGCCCGGGTCGTCGACGGCAACGCCGGCGCGTTCGCTGCGCTGGTGCCCGCCGACCACCAGCAGTTGTTCGGTGACGAACGAGGAGGGCAGGCGATATTCATCGGTGCCCGAGAATGACGACCCGTTACCGGCTGAGTTCACTACCACCACGTCGGGGTGCTCCTTGCGCAGCCACAGGAAAAACTCCTCCAACAATTCTTCGTAGCCACTCATGGCGATGCCCGAACGCAGCAGCGAATCCACGTCGTCGCCTTTGACATCCTTCGCCCCCACACGGTGAATGCCCCAGCTCCAGTTGAGCACGCGCACGCCATCCTCGACGAGGTTGACCGAGGCCGCGATGTTGGCGGTGATCCCGGCATCGGAGTTGCGTTCGACGATCACTTCGAAGCCGCCGCTGGCCTTGTCCAGGCCACGGAGCAAACCGGTGTTGCCACCGTCGTTCCAGCGAGCGGCGAGGATGCCCGCGACGGTCGTGCCGTGGTTGTCCGGTTTATCCGCGTCGCGGGCGTAAACGCAGGTGCGCGGCACCGAGCAGGGGCCCAGGTAGTCGGCGAAGTCCGCCGTGTCGAAATCGACGTCACGCTCGATGAGGCCGATGCGCACGGGGTGCGGTCGGATCGGCGCCTGTTGTCCGGGGATGCGCCGCTGGTAGTAATGCACCGCGTCGAGAAAGCGATTCGCGGCCCATTCATCCGAGTCCTGGGCCGGTTTCTTCGGCTCTTCCGGCTGGGTGGGCGCTTGCTCGGTTTCTTCAGCCCCGGATTCTTCGATCACTACGGCATCGACGCTGGTCTCGCCGCCCAGGCGCAGCACCAATGCGTCGCGCTGCACCAGGTCCTTGGCCGGCAGGCGCAGCTGATACACATTGAGCGGCGCAATGCTGCCGACTACCTTGGCGCCGTACTTGCCGGCGAGCCGCTCGGCCTCCTGGCGGCCATCGTGGCTTTCCTCGATCAACACGCTGACCAGATCCACATACGTGGTCAGGCCGTCCATGTTCTTCGCCACCTCATTCGGCCCGGCCGCGACAACGTGACTGCTGCGCAGGGTCAACCAGACGGCATTGCTGGCACGCGGGCCGTCCTCCAACCAGAGCGGACCGCTTTGGTAATCGGCCCTGTCCAGGCGCAGACGCAGCTGTTGCCCGTCACGCTCGACCCTGTCAGCGGGAATCGCTTGTTCACCCAGCGTCAGTTGCGGCGTTGCCTCGCCCAGCCCTCGCACGGTCAGGCACCACTGCTGATGCTCGATTTCGAGCAGGTCACCGCAGCGCTTCAGGCTTTCGAGGCGCAACGGCTCTTGGGCCATTGCCGTCGTGCAGGCAGACAACGCGAACAGGGTGACGAGGGCAGCGGATCGTAAGGGCATGGGTGAGGGTTCTTTGCCGTGGTTTGCAGTTCCGACCGCTGCGTCGATGGCTTCGTTCAGGTAACGCCCACGGTCCGTCATCAAATTTGAACAACCGGACCCGCGCCGCAATCCGATCCATAAGCATGTGAGCTACCAGGGAACCCTATGTCTCGTCCACCCATGATCGGAATCATCGCCTGCTCAGGCAAAATCGGTCCGCACACTGTCCAGCTCAGCAACGACAAATACGCCCAGGCCGTCGCCACCGCCGCCGAGGCGCTACCGGTGATCGTGCCGGTATTCCCGGCGCTGATGGATCCGGCCCGGATCATCGCCGGCCTCGACGGCCTGCTGTTCACTGGATCGCCGTCCAATATCGAGCCCCATCACTACGGTGGCCCACCCAGCCCGCCGGGCACCGAGCACGACCCGGCCCGGGACAACCTGGCGCTGGCGCTCTGGCGCACCGCGGTCGAGGCCGGCCTTCCGGTGTTGGGCATCTGTCGCGGCTTCCAGGAAATGAACGTCGCCTTCGGCGGCACGCTCCATCAACAACTCGACGGCCCCGGCGCCGAACACGAACCGCCGAGCAACGAGCCGGTGCAGCAGCAATACGCCCGTAACCACGCCCTGACAGTGAGACCGGGCGGTGTGCTGGCACGGCTGGGCCTCAAGGATGTTATCGAAGTCAATTCCGTCCACGGCCAGGGCATCGCGCGGGTTGGGCAGGGCCTGCGCGTCGAAGCCGTGGCGGAAGATGGCTTGGTGGAGGGGCTTTCGGTGGAGGGCAGCCGAGCGTTTGCGTTGGGCGTGCAATGGCATCCGGAATGGGAAGTGATGGAGCACCCGGATTACCGGGCGATTTTCCGCGCGTTTGGGGAGGCGTGCCGGGCGCGGGCGGGTTACTCCGGATCGTGACAACAGACGCAGAGCTTGTTGCCTTCAGGGTCCCGAAAGTAGGCCCCGTAATAATCCGGATGATATTCGGGGCGCAGGCCCGGGGGGCCTTCGCAGCGGCCATCGAGGGTCAGCGCCAGGGCATGGATGTCGCGCACGGCCTGCCGATCGGGGGCCAGCAGGGCAATCATCTGTCCGTTTCCTGATGTCGCCGATTCGCCATCGAACGGTTTGCCAATTACAAAAAGCGGGCGCGCATTGTCAGGATGTTTCCAGCCCGCCCATGGGCGTTCAAGGTCTTTGAATTTGAGTTCAAGGCCGAGCGCTTGCGTGATTTCTTGATAGAAGAGATAGGCTCGTTCGAAGTCGTTCACGCCGATGCAGATATGTGAAATCATCTTTTGGTCCTGGGAGCGGGAGAGCCTGTTCCTACCATAGCAGTGATCTCCGAATGGTGGCCATCCTATGCACATATCGCCTCGTTTCATCGTCCATGAAGCTGAGCATTGGATCATCAACCACCGCATTAACAGTGCACTGCCCGGCTATCTGATGCTCAGCGCAAAGCGGATGACGAACTCCTTGGCATCGCTACCCATCGAAGCGTTGGCCGAACTGGGTGTGTTGCAGGCGCGAATCCAGCACGCCATCGAAACGCACCTGCAACCCAAGCGGACTTCGGCTCGAGGGAAACCGATTCGCCGCAGACCGATGGCGCAGAACTGACGCTTTTTGCATGGCGGGAGTTCTGTGAACGGCCTGACCCACCGCCGATACAGGGGCCGTCCGTTGACGAGGCCGTGGCGGTGCTGCGGGGTGAGTTCGGCTGCCCCTCGTTGATTGAATAGCGCGGACCGTTAGCTCCAGGTTTCCTTCAACACGGAACGAAACAGCTCCGATAGCAGTGGTTCCACCTCCTTGCGTTCGCTACGTGAGGGCTTGATGGCCTCAAGGCGGTTCAGCTCACGTTCAATGAAAAGTTGAATGGGAGCGATCTGAGGCGATAGCCCCATTTCAGGAGCCGCGCGCTTGATCGCGAGCAAGTCATCAATGGCTTGCTGGAGTTCGGTCTCTCCATCAAGTACACCGCGCAGCTTGTCGAATTCAATAGGGGCTGGCGTGTTGAACTGTTCCAGCCAACGCACGGATAACAACGGGCGCAGGACATAGAAATATTTTTTCAGTGGCACCTGTGGGGCCTGCAAATACCCCCGGTAGTTGGTTTTCGCCATGCTGCGGTAGTGATAAATACCGCTTTCCACCGAATACACCTGTGGCAACAACGCCTTGGCCCGCTCATGGAAGGAACCGGAGTGCTCGTAAATGATGGTCGACTGTACCCATTCCACAAAGCCCGGATTGGACTTCCAGAATAGTCTCAGCGCCTTGCGCAGATCCCAACCATTGATATCCATCTCATCGACGATTGGATATTCGATAACGTCGCGTTGCTCCTCCAGGCCAACAGAGAGGTACCACTCAGGTCTGTTCACATAAATAAACCGTGCATCATAGTCGCTGTTGGGTGAAGCAAAACCCCAAGCCCGACTGCCTGACTCCACGGCTAAAACTACTTGGACATCGTGCTCGTGTTCTGCGCCGCGCAGGCGACTTCTAACTTCTTCCTGAACAGCTAGGGAAACCATCATTACCTCAAATCGAAACGGAGTTTAGTTTGTACGCTATCCATCCGTGGGCAGCCCGTCCAGCATCACGGGAATGCCTCGGTGATATTCAACGCTGCACTTGCGCTTTCTGCTCCGCTTTTTCTTGCCGAACCGTGGTCGAAACAATCGTCCTCAAGGATTGGACTTCATCCGCCCTTCGATCGCCACGCGCAAACAACCCCAGGCGATGACGCCAATGATCAGCAATTCCACCACACCGATAAGCATGTGAAATGCAAAGGTCATCGGCTGCTCCGCCCAATAGAAGGTTGTCGGGCGGGAAATGCCAATGCGCAACCGTCCGGTAAACAGCGAAGTGACCAAGGCAATAACGCGGGTCAGCTCAAACACCGCCAGGAAGGCGCCAATCAGGGCGAGCAGGGCCCGTGCGGGTGCGCCTAGTTGCTCAGTCGTTTGCGCCGAAGGCGTCGGTTCCATTGTTTTGCGTTGCCTGGCGATCTTCGCCGGGGTTGGAGCAGGCCGGTAGGCGGCCTTCGCAATGGGTGCCGAGCCGACCGTTACCTCGGTGGGCATTGATATCTGCAGGTATTCGCTTATCTCACGCAGCCACAGGTCGGTGCGTTTGCTTCCCGGTACGACCGGAACGTTGCTGCTCGTCAGACGGTGGGTGGTGCCGTCGCGCATCACCAGCCACAGTTGGGTGGCGGCTGGCTTGGCCTCCGGGTGGCGGCGAAGTTCGAAGTGTTTGGCGGCGTCGAGCCTGAACACCGAGTGCACCCGCTCACGGCGGCCAAAAAAGTTCTGGGTGCGGCGTTTGCCTTCGCCGTCGAGGCGCGATAGCACCAAGGTTTCGCGGGTGCCGGTGTAAACCAGCAGCGACAGGCCCAGGGCGGGAATCAGCAGCAGACCGAGCACGATCAGCAGCAAGCTCAATGGGTCCATGCCCGCTGGCGACGAGTCTGCAATCGCCAGCACGGCCCCCACGGGAAAGATCAACGCCAGCGCACTGGTCAGCAGCACGACTACGCTCTGTACCCGGTTGACCGAGTGGATGTGCAGGTCATCCCGCGCGGTGCGCTCGAATCGATATCCGATCAATGTAAAGCTCCTGATAAGCCGTCGGCCCCACGTGGCGGTGGATGTGTGACGGGTGGTTCAACCGCTGATTCAGAGTCGATCGGCCGGCTGATTTTTTCGGCCCTACATCGCGCGACGAAAACGGAGCGATCATTTCAAGAAACATCTTACATCGCCACTCCCATCCCCTGCGTTAGCGCCCCTCCTGGATTTTCAGGATGAGATTCGTGACTCGTGACACGCCCAAAAGACCTGCCCAAGGTTCGTAATCCACGTCCAGGCCGACGGCAGTATCAAGGGGTATGGCTTCTATACCGGGCAGAACCGCGACTGGGGAATGGTTGACGTCGTTCACCTGACGCCGCGTGCTGACCAATATATCGCAGACCTTGGCGACGGCATCGAACTGATCTGGACCCCAGCCACCGACCCCTCCGACACCCTCGGCATCCCCGCACTGGAAGCCGCGCCCCAAACCCCGCACATTTGGATCTACCCACCGACGCCGGTGGCGGACAGCATCATCGTCAACCCGATCTATCCGCCGGAGTACCTTTTATCCCGACGACAAAAATGACGATTCATTGCAGTTTGAATGTACATAAAAAACTCTGAGCAGAATGAAGTGCTAGCCCAAATAACCGAAGGGAAATCCTTCAGTGAAATCGGCCCTGGAGAGCTGGAAATAACAGGCGAGCAGCTAAGAGAAATAGGGCGGGTGCTGGGTATGGAGTTCCCAGCGGGACTGGAGTATTACATCGGAACATGTGTCGATGCCTGATAAGAACACCAGTAAGGAATCGTATCGCCAGCCCGTCCCAAAGCGTAGTCCTGAAACATGATCGAACTGTTTCAGGACCAGAAAAAAGTTCGGCCTTAACTAGAAGCTGTACTTAGCCGTCAACATCATATTCCGCGGATTACCATACGCATCCCCGCCATAACTCGCAGAGTTAGCGATAGTGGAATAGTAACGACGGTCAAAGATGTTATTGGCGTTGACCTGCAGATCCAGGTTCTCGTTGACCCGATACCCGGCCATCAAGTCCGTGACGGCATAGCTACCCTGTTCGAGGCGGTATCGACTGCCATTGGCGAGCTCGATGTCGTTGTACATCCGGCTTTGCCAGGAGACGTTGCCGCCGACGCGCAGTTTTTCCAGTGGGCCCTGGAATTGGTAGCTGGTGGTCAGTTTGAACAGGTGCTCCGGCGTGTCAGTGTCGAACTGCTTGTTGACGTTCTGAGGGTTGGCAGCATCCTTGATAGTGTGGGTTCGCGCATAGGTATAGCCACCGCCGACCTGCCAGTTTTCGGTCAAGGCGCCTTGCAATTCCAAGTCGATACCTTGGCTGCGAATTTCGCCGGAGGCTTCGTAGCAGGTCGCCTGCGGACAGTTTGCGGTGAACAGCTGTACGGCGCGGTTTTCCTGGTCGACGCGGAACAGCGCCAGGCTCGCGTTCAGCGCGCCATCAAAGTACTCGCCCTTGATACCGACCTCGTAGTTCTTGCCAATGATCGGCTTGACCGGGCTGCCAGAGGTATCCTTTTCGGTTTGCGGCGTGAAAATGTCGCTGTAGCTGACATAGACCGAATATTGGTCGTTCAGGTCGTAGATCAAGCCGGCATAACGGGTGACGTTGCGGGTGACCTTGTAGTCGCTGTCGCCATCACGGTTATCGTAGTCGTACCAGTCCAGGCGGCCGCCGAGGATCAACTTCAGCGGGTCGGCCAGGCTCAGGCGAGTGGTGAGGTAGACGCCATCCTGAGTGGTCACGTCGCGCTGGTTGTTGGTACGAACGAAGTTCGGTTTACCCGCGCTGATCGGCCAGTTCATGTCGTATGGGCTGTAGTTGTGGGTGGTCTTGTCCTGGATGCGCTTGCTGGCGCCCACCACCAATTCATGGGTTCGGCCGAACGCCTCGAAGGGGCCACTGGCGAAGGCATCCACGCCTGCCTGGTTGTCATCGTAGGCGGCCTGGTAAACCGTGCGTGCCAAGGTGTTATTGACCCAGCGCGATTGGTAAGAGCCGGAAAACAATCCGTTCTGTTCGGAATAGTTGGCGTTGACCTGGAGGTTCCAGTCATTGGCCAAGCGATGACGGACTTCGGCGAATACCGTATTGATCTCCTGGTCCTTGTTCTCCCAGTCCGTGCCCGGATTGTAAGAGCGCGGCAGGTCCAGGTGATGGCCGTCCTGGCCGATCATCGAGGAACCCCAGAAGTAATTGGTCTTGTCCTTCTGATGGGAAAAGCCCAGGGTCAACGTGGTGTCTTCACTCAGGTCCGCTTCGGTGACCGCATAGAACAGCCCGTGATTCTCTTCGACATCATCGATGAAACTGTTGGCGTCGCGGTATGAGGTCACGACCCGACCGCGCAGCGTGCCGCTGTCGTTGAGTGGGCTGGACGCATCGACCTCGCCACGGTAATCGTCCCAACTGCCGGCGGCACCGGTCAGGGTGACTTTCTGCTCGTTCAGCGGCCGCTTGCGTACCAGATTGATCGCGGCCGAAGGGTTGCCCGCACCTGTCACCAAACCGGTGGCACCGCGCACGATTTCGACCCGATCAAACATCGCCAGGTTAGGCTGGGAGCCGACGTCATTACCGTTGTAGGCCGACGGGATGCCGTCGTACATGAGGTTGTCGATGTTGAACCCGCGGGCCTTGTAACTCTGCCGGCCAGGCCCGTTGGAAAAATCCAGGAACAACCCCGGGGTCGCCTTGACCACATCGTTGATATTACTCATCCCCTGGTCATCCATGCGCTGGCGCGTGATGACCGTCACGGCTTGCGGTGTTTCACGCATCGTCAGCGGAAGTTTGGTTGCCGTCGACATCGAACCGGTGGTGTAGGACTCGGTGCCTTCCGTGGTGCTCCATAGCGGGTTGCTGGTGACCTCGGTCGCGCCCAGTTCCAGCGTGACTGGCTGGGTGTCCTGCGTGGTAGCGCTGTCAGCGGCATAGGCGGGGGCCAGGGCCGCCATGCAGATAGCCATGGCCAGGAGATCGCGAGCAGGGGTGAAATGGAGCGGTGGGGGGGTGCGAGTCGACATGGATGGGTCCTGAGATGCTAATGGTGTTGAGAACTATTAGCGTTCAAGTGTCTCAGGATTTTTCACAAGGTTAAAGCTTTGAGTGGGCCGGAAGGGTTGATGCAGAGCGGTTACTGCTTCAAGGGAAGGCGTTTTCGGTACGGCGATTTATCGGGGATCTCCTGGCATCGAGCCATGCCCTTGTCGGGCGCTCACAGCAGCCGACAGACCAATGGGTGCAGTTTGTCGGCTGGTTTCCAGAAGTTTTGGAACGGCATCGGAACCGGTTTTCTCCAACGTCCACAGGGCCAAGCGCGAGGGGAGTCTCCAGGTCTTGTTTGCCAGGCGGCCAGTGCCAGATTCCGGTGGGCCCAGCATCGATCCCCAGAAAAGGAACGTCAGATGAGTCAACAAGAACAATTTCACCTCAAGCACAACGCCGCGTCGGCCACGAACCTGCGGCCCACATTGTTGTGCCTGTCTCATTTGCGCTGGGGCTTCGTCCATCAACGGCCCCAGCACGTGATGTCCCGATTGGCCAGTGACTACGACGTGCTGTTTTTCGAGGAACCTATCTTCGAAGGCAGGCAGACCGCGCACTTGGAACGCTATGCGGTGGCCGACGGCGTGACGGTGCTGGTGCCCAGGCTTCCCGAAGGACTGAGTGAAACCCAGGTGATCGATGCCCAGCACGAGTTGCTGGATGCCTGGCTGGCGGAACATTGGCCGAGTGAATTGATGCTCTGGTACCTCACACCCATGAGCCAGGCCTTCACTGAACACCTGGAGGCCAACGTGGTGATATACGATTGCGTGGACGAGCTCTCGGCTTTCAAATTTGCGTCGCCCGCATTGATGGAAATGGAACGGCGCTTGATGGCCAAGGCCGACGTGGTGTTTACCGGCGGCTACAGCCTGTGGGAGGCGAAGCGGCAGCTTCACGGCAACGTCCACGCCATGCCGAGCAGCGTCGATGTCGCACACTTTGCCGCGGCCCGGCAGCCGATTCCCGATCCGGCGGACCAGGCCGAGATCGCTCACCCGCGGCTGGGTTTCTTCGGTGTCATCGACGAGCGTTTCAACATCGATCTGGTGGGAGAGCTCGCTGCCCTGCGGCCGGACTGGCAGATCGTGCTGGTCGGGCCGGTGGTCAATATCGACCCGGCCACCTTGCCTCGCCGTCGGAATATTCATTACCTGGGTGCCAAGCAATATGAAGAGTTGCCCGCGTATCTGGCCGGCTGGGACGTGGCGTTGATGCCGTTCGCGCTGGACGAATCCACCCGCTTCATCTGCCCCACCACGACCCCCGAATACCTGGCGGGCGGTTGCCCGGTGGTGTCCACGCCGATCGGTGATGTGGTCAATGGCTACGGTGGCAGTGGCGTCGTTGCCATTGCCGATTCACCCCAGGCATTCATCGAGGCGATCCAGGCTGCGCTGGACTTGCGCACACAGCCAGGCGTGGTCGTGCAATACGCCGATAAAGCCCTGGAAGGCATGTCCTGGGACAGGACCTGCGCCCAGATGAAGGAGCAGATCGAATGCCAACGATAACCCTCGAGACCCTCGACGCGTGCGCCCGAGGCGAGCAGCAGGCGCTGAGGGATTTGTATGAGCAGCAGATGCTGGCCGAGCTTGACGCCCTGGCCTAGACGGGCTGGAAAACCAAGGTCTCGCCATCTTCTGGGATCCACATCCGGTCCGCGACCCCCGCCATCTCGGCGGCATCGCGCAGCGCCTCTCGTGTCGTCGGGCAGTGGCTGATGGCCTCCAGGTGATTGGCCACCACGGTTCCACGAGACAGGCGAGTGAATTGCAGGGCTTCCTCGATGCCCATGATGATGTCGCCGCCGATATCGAAACGCGCCCCGCCGGCCGGGACGACGCTGACCTGCGGTTGATGGCGCAACACAAAGTCGCACACGGCAGGGGTGAGCACGGTGTCGCCGGTGAGGTAGACGCTCGGTTCGCCGTGCAACTCGATCAAGTAGCCGACGCCGTGCTCCATCAGTTTGCCCACCAGGCCCCGTCCATGGGTGCATTTGACGGAGCGAATGCTGCCACCCAGGAACGCGCCGGGTTGCTCGTGATCGTTGGCCAGTGGTTGGACGTTCAAGCCACGGCTGGCGAGGTATCCGGCGTCGTGGGGCGTGCAGATGATCGGGATTTGCCTGTCCCGCAGCCAGCGTTTCGCTGCGCGATCCAAATGATCGAAGTGGCCTTTTTGGCAGTGTGTGATCAGGCAATGAGTCACGGTGTCCAGATCGTTTGCCGTCGACGCCGGTAGCTCCACCAGCGGATTGCGCTGGGTCGCGCCGAACAGGCGAAGCGGCGGCAGCGTGCCTTTGTCGGCCAGCATGGGATCGACGAGCACGCGATACGGGCCGAACTCAAGGATGATCGTTGCGTTGCGGATTTGCTGGATTCTCATGAAGCGTTCCTCTTTGAGCGAGCGCTTCATGGTGCCGATCCGGGGCGATGGGCATAATGGCAGGATCTGACATCCCTGATTCCTTTTTAGCCATGCCGAAAAAATTCCGTGTTGGTCTGCTGCTGTTTCCCGGTTGCATGCCTGCTGGCCTGTTCGCCTTCGCCGATCTGCTGCACGCGGCCAACCGCCGCGGCGGACGAACGTTGTTCGAGGCGACGTATGTCGCGCTGCAAGCCGGCCCGGTGACCTGCGCCCGTGGTATCGGCCTGCACGCTGAAAAGGCGCTGGGCGACGCCGACCTGGATGCCGTCCTGGTGCCTGGTTTCTGGGCAGAATCCGCCGGGCAGGTGGACACTCTGCTTGCCGGCCAGGCACCGCTTTTGAGAGAACTGTCGAAGCGCCCCCGGCGCCAACTCTGGGCGTATTGCACTGGGGTATGCCTGCTGGCCGCCTGCGGCCGATTGGACGGGCAGGGCGCGACGATTACCTGGTGGCTGGCGCAGGCCATGCAAGAGCAGTACGGCAAAGTCCGCTGGCAGAGCGAACAGAACTGCGTGTTCAACGAGCGAAACGCCACCGCGTCGGGGGTGAACGGTTATCTGCCCATCGCCGAGCAGTTGATTGAGCGCAACGTCAGTCGCGATGTGCTGCGCGACATTACCCGGCTGATGGTGTTGCCGCGTCCCGCCGTGCCCCATGCTGCGTTCCAGGGCATTGCGCTGATCCAGCAGCCCGACGGGTTGCTGCGCCGGTTGCACGGCTTGGTCGAGCAGATCCCGGCGGAGCGGATCACCGTCAAGGTGCTGGCCGGTCGGCTCGCCATGTCCGAGCGGACGCTGGCGCGCAGAGTCGGTGACGAAACCGGTCAGACCGTCGCTGCGTATGCCCGGTGCATCAAACTGAATCAAGTGGCCGAGCGACTGACACTGACGTCGCTACCGCTTGCCAGCATCGGCGCCGAACTGGGCTTCAGCAGCAGCTCCAACTTGCAGCGGATGTTCAAGGCGCTGACCGGGCTGACGCCAGTGCAGTACCGGCGCCAGTTCGGGCGGGTGTGACGCTGGGGCGCGTCAGCTGCGAGCCTGCTCCTTCTCGTTTCGGTGATGGTCCGGCCAGCTATCGACCGGGTGCGCGCGGTCCTCGTTGAACATTTCCGTGAGCAACGCATTGGCGCGCCGGTAGGCGTCGTGCCTGAACTTGAGATCGTCTTCCGGCTGGGCAACGATTTCCTCGAGCATCTGCAGGTTGAGGCGACGGAACTGATCGGCGCGTTCACGCGCCTCGTACGCACCGACGCCCATCTGCACCAAGGCGCTGCGTCCCATCGCCAGCGCGCTTTCGAATGTTTCCCGCTCGGCGCTTTCCACGCCCAGTTGCCGCAGGGTGATCAGGTGCGCCATGTCTCGCGCCCGCACGATCAGTTTCAACGCGGGGAAATGCTCCTGGGCCATTCGGGTCAGCGCCAGGTTGTCCTGCTGATCGTCTATCGCATTGATCAGCACCACCGCCTGGGCCGCGCCGGCTGCATGGAGCAGATCCAGGCGCGTGGCATCACCGTAGAACACTTTCACGCCGAACTTGCGCAGCGTCTCGATGTTGTCGGGGTCATGATCAAGTACCACCACGTCGACGCCGCAGGACATCAGCAGACGGCCGGCGATCTGCCCGAAACGACCGAAGCCGGCAATGATTACCCGTGGGTTCTGCTGGTCGACGAGGTCGGATTCCTGGCGGTTTTTCTTGGTGGTCGACTCCACCCGGTCCAGCAACAGGATCAGCAGCGGCGTCAGGCACATGGAGAGTGCGACCGCCAGCGTCAGGCTCTTGCCCCACTGGTCGGTGAGGATGCCGGCCAGCGTTGCGGCGCCGAACACCACGAAAGCGAATTCGCTGCCCTGGCCGAGCAGCACCGCTTGCCAGGAGCGTTGGCCGGCGGGGACGTTCAAGAAACGGCTGACGGTCTTGATCACCAGCAGTTTGATCAGGATGAAACCCAGGGTCAGGGTGATGACTTTCAGCGGTGCATTGATCAGCGTGCCGAAATCGATCGACATGCCGACGCCAATGAAGAACAGTCCCAGCAACAGGCCCTTGAATGGCTCGATGTCGCTTTCCAGGGCATGGCGATATTCCGAGCTTGCCAGCAGCACGCCGGCGAGGAATGCGCCCATGGCCATCGACAGCCCGGCTTCTTCGAGGAGAAAGCCGAAGCCGAACACCAGGAACAGCGCCACGGCACTGAAGATTTCCCGCAGGCCTGAGCGCGCGGCGAAGCGCAGTAGCGGCCGCGTCACGTAGCGCCCCAGCAGCACGACGACGCTGATGGCGGCGACGATCTTCACGATCGACAGCGCCAGGGCCATGCCCGACGGGGTTTGGCCGTGGGCCGACAACAAGGGGATCATGGCAACCAGGGGAATGGCCGCGATGTCCTGGAACAACAGCACCGCGAAACTGCTGCGTCCGACGGCGGTGGCGGTCAGGTTGCGTTCGCTCATTGCCTGCATGGCGATGGCCGTGGAGGACAGGCTCAAGGTCAGCCCGACCAGCAGCGCCGCCGTCCAGTTCAAGCCCAATGCCGCACAGAAAGCGGCGATGGCACCGCCGCAGGCCAACATTTGCAAGGCACCACCGCCGAACACCATCCGGCGTAGCGCCCACAGGCGTTTGGGATCGAGCTCAAGGCCGATGATGAACAGCATCAGGACGACGCCGATTTCGGCGAACTCCAGGATGGCCTTCACATCGGTGATGAGCTTCAGTCCCCACGGGCCGATCACGCACCCGGCCAGCAGGTAGCCGAGCACCGGGCCCAGGCCGAAGCGCACGGCAATCGGTACGATCAGCGTCGCCGAGGCCAGGTAGATGAGCATCTCGATCAGGCTGTGCGTCTGCATCTCAATCTTCCTTCCAGGCGGCCAGGCGAGCGCCGTAATGTTCGATTTGTGCCCGTTGAGCCTCAGACTCGGCGGCATACGCGCCATGCACGGCGACGGGTTCGAGCCAGCGCATGTGGCAATAGAGCGCCGTGGCGTGGAGCGGCTGGGCCAGCGCTGAAAAGTCCGGGTACGCGCCGATCTGGAAATGCTCCCGTTCGCCACCGGTGGACACGGCCCACAACAGGCCCTTGCCGTTGAGGGCCGTGGCGCCTTTGCCATAAGCCCAGCCGTGGGTGAAGACTTTGTCGATCCACAGCTTCAGCAGGGGCGGCATGCCGTACCAGTACATCGGGTGCTGCAGGACGATCAGGTCAGCCTGTTCGGCAGCACGCTGTTCCGCCTCCACGTCGATGTTGAAGTCCGGGTAGAGATCGTAGAGCGACCGTATGACCACGTCTGGATGGGCCGACGCCCGCTGGAGCATCTGCTGGTTGACCCGCGACTGGTCGGGGTAGGGATGGGCGTAAACGATCAGGATCATCGGGGCGGTTCCGCGCGACAGGGCCAGGTCAAAAGGCTGGACATCCTACCGAGGAAGGCGCGTGTTGTTTAGGGCATTGTTGCCGTCGCGTCTCGTCCGGCTCAATTGAGCGGCAGCGAGACCCTGACTTCCAACCCGCCGCCCCGGCGATTCCTGAGGACCAGCGTCCCGCCATGCTCCAGCACCGTCGCCCGCGCCGCCGACAGGCCCAGGCCGACGCCACCCGTGTTCTTGTTGCGTGAACCTTCAATGCGAAAGAAGGGCGCGAATACCTGCTCCTGATAGTGGGGCGCTATGCCCGGCCCACGATCGACGATGCGGATCTCGACGCAATCGGCATAGGTTTTCAGCCGGACACCCGGTTCGCTACCGTATTTGGCCGCGTTGTCGATGAGGTTGGTCAGCGCGCGCTTGATCCCGATGGGCCGGCCGACATACACGAACCGCTGGGCGCCTCCGAAGGACACCGCTGTGCCCGCGTCCCTGAAGTCGTCGACGACGGTGTGCAACAGTTCCGCCAGGTCGAACGCCGTGGCGTGTTCGAGGCGCGCTTCATCGCGGAAGAACTCCAGCGCGGCGTTGACCATCGCCTGCATCTCGTCGACGTCCCGAAATAGCCTCGATTGCTGTTCGGCGTCCTCGATGAACTCGCCGCGCAGGCGCATGCGGGTCAGGGGGGCTCGCAAGTCATGGGAGATGGCCGCGAGCATCTGCGTGCGGTCCTGGACGAAGTGCTTGAGCTGGGCCTGCATGGCGTTGAACGCCAGGATTGCCTGGCGGATCTCGAAGGGACCGACGACCGGGATGGGCGGTGCCCGGAAATCCACGCCGAAGCGCCGGGCCCCCTCGGCAAAGCGTTCCAGAGGCGTCGCGAGGTGCCGCGTGGCGATCAGGGCGACGATCAGCGTCGACAGCAGGATCAACCCGATGATGATCAGGTTGCGGGCCCATTCCCCCAGGCCCCAACTGCGCGAGGTGACGGAGAAGATCACCCAGGAGTGATCGGTCAGCTCGATGATCACCACGTAGCGCCTGGCGGGGTCGTCGGCGGGCCAGTCCCCCGGTTCGTAGGCTTCGATCCGGGCGTCGGGCCTGCCCAGTTGCTCCTGCAGGAAAGCCGAGCCTTCGCTGAACTCGGGATCGTCGATGACGGGTAGCCGCGCCTCCTCATGGCTCAGCAGCCATTGCACGCTGAACCCCGTATCACTGGCTGCCCGGGCAATTTCGTGCCGTTGCCCCGCAGGGACCGAGTCGATAATGCGCGTGACGGCCGCGGCCTTGTCCATCAGGCCGGTCTCCATGAGGGGAGGGCGCGCCCAGGCGCCGGCCAGCACGCTGAACAGTTCGTTGAGGGCCAGTAACGTCAGCATCGACACCATCGTGGTCAGGGCGATCCAGCGTGCGACGGTGTCCCGTGACCGGGGCACGCTCGCCCGCCCGCGGGTCATCGCTTCACCACGTGGGGACTGAACAGGTAGCCGCTGTTGCGTACAGTGCGGATCATCGACGGGCCGGTCACGTCGCTCTCCAGTTTGCGCCGCAAACGGCTGACCTGGACATCGATGCTGCGGTCAAACGCATCGAAAGTCTCGCCACGGGCCATATCCAGCAACTGCTGGCGGGTAAGCACCCGGCGTGGATGTTCGGCGAAGACCAGCAGCAATTCGAATTCACCGGCGGACAGCGGAATCATGACCTCGTCGGGCGAACGCAACTCGCGGCGGGTGACGTCCAATTGCCAACCTTCGAATTCCAGGGTCGGCCGGGCGAGGTCGCCCAGGGTGCCCCTGGCTTCGCCGGTGCGCCGCAGGACGGCGCGCACCCGGGCCAGTAGCTCGCGGGCGTCGAAAGGCTTGGTCAGGTAGTCGTCGGCGCCCATCTCGAGGCCGACGACACGGTCGCTCAATTCGCCCATGGCGGTGAGCATGATGATCCCGACCCGGTGCTCGGAGCGCAGGCGCTGGCAGAGCACCAGCCCGTTGTCGCCCGGCAGCATCACGTCAAGGATGATCAGGTCCGGTTGCCGGCGCGCCACCGCTTGCCACAGGGCGTTACCGTCGGCGGCGACTTCGACGCTATAGCCATGTTGCTCGAGGAACTTGCGCAGCAGGGCGAGGACTTCCAGGTCATCGTCCACCAGTAGTAGATGGCTCACGGGGGTCACGTCGGGCAATGAATACGGGGTGCAATACTAGGGTCAATCCGGGGCTGCGTCATATATTTCAGTCCGGAAACAAAGCGACTGGCGGGCAATATTCTGGAAATCTACGGGCAAGAAAGCGGCGGCAGGATGGGGCGATTCCAGTTGGTTGGACGATGGCGAACGGAACCTGTGGCGAGGGGAAGAATCGCCTCGCCACAGGAACCGCGTCGTTGGCCGATTGGTATCGCCCCATCCCTCCCCGAGATAGCCCTGTATGCCGATCACCAAACCCGCGCCGCTGCTTGTTCGTTCCACCGTCGTTGTTGCGCTGGTCGCACTTGCCAGCGGTTGCACCAGTACGCCCACTGCCAAGCCGGGCAGTTGCGAAAGTGTTCCCTATGCCGTGCATGATCCGGCCGAGCCGGTGAACCGCGGCATCTTCGCCTTCAACCGGACCGTGGACGATTACGCCCTGGCCCCCATCGCCCGTGGCTATCGCAAACTGCCGGACATGTTCCAGGCCGGCGTACACAACTTCGTCGCCAACTTCGGCGAGCCCAAGGTGTTCATCAACGATCTGCTGCAAGGCAATGGGCAGCGTTCGGTCACGACCCTGGGGCGCTTCGTCATCAATAGCACCGTGGGCATCGTCGGGCTGATCGACGTGTCGGGCAAAATAGGCATTGCACGCCACGAGTCGGATTTCGGCCAGACATTTGGTGTCTGGGACATTGCCCCCGGACCGATCGTCGAACTGCCGCTGCTGGGCACCGCCAACCTGAGGGACGCGACCGGCAAAGTGGTGAGCTTCGTGGTAGACCCCTTCGGCGACAACAGCGATACCGTCCAGACCCTGAGCACGATCAAGACCGTGGGAGGCGTCGTCGATGGTCGCGCCGAGGCGTTGCCGCTCACCGATCAGTTGCGCAAGCAACCGGACTATTACGTGGCGCTGCGCGACGCCATTGCGCAACGACGCGCCGATTTTGTCGCCGATGGCAAACTGGGCGCCGTCCAGGACGAACCGCAATGCCCGGAGCGCGGTGGCGCCGATGAATAGCCAGGCGCTGGTCCTGCATCGACGGGTGAAAACCATCGACCAGGGCACGCTGCATTGCCGTGAGCTCGAGTTGCGGCTCGCCGAGGACGGCCAGCACGTGCTGCTCAGCCGCTACGTCGAATGGTACGACCCACAACAACCGAGCCTGTGCGCAACCCAGCACTATCGCGTGCCGTTGGCGAGCATGATTCGTTGGATGATCAACAACGGCGAGCAGGGCAGCGCGCCGTGACGAAGGGAGATCTACCCGGCGTATAAACAACGCCGGGAGTTGAAATATTTTTACATACTTCTAACCTAATTATGGTTGTACGATGTCGTACGAAATATGGTCGACTGTTTCCGTTCCTCACAAAAAAATAACGGAGACTCCATTCATGTCGAGCATTCCTTCGGCCGAGGGCCAAGCTGTGGCCCCTGCGCAGAGCCGCTTCGTACGTCTCTTGAAGCTTCTTGGCCCCGGTATCATCGCGGTACTGTCCTGGCTGGGCGCCGGAGACCTCATCACTTCTTCCGTGGCCGGTGCGAACTATGGCTACGCGATGATGTGGGTGCTGGCGGTGTCCCTGTTGCTGCGATACCTGATCGTCAACATCATCGCGCGCTTCCAGCTCTGCAATAACCAGGGCATGACCATCCTCCAGGGCTACGCCCAGCTCAATCCGTTCTTCGCCTGGTTCCTGCTGGTGTATGCGCTGCTCATGGGGCATCTGATGAACGCCTACATGATCAAGGGCGCAGGCGAGGCCTTGGCGATGTTGCTCAAGACCGACTACCCACTGCTCTGTTCGGTGGCGGTGGTGTTGGCGGTGTGGATGCTCGTCGGGCGCAATATCTATTCGATGATCGAAGGCGTGATGAAGGCGCTGCTGGCGATCATGACCTTGGCGTTCCTGGCCCTGGCGGTCATGTCCGGCCCGGATGTCGCCGGGATCGTCAAAGGCACCATCGGCTTCAGCATTCCACCCGATGAAGGCGTGCACGGTGCGCTGCTGGTGGCGGTCTCGGTGATCGGCGCGGTAGCGGGTTCCATTGCCAACTTCGTCCACCCGTATGTCATGCGCCAGAAAGGCTGGGTTGGCCCTGAGCACAAGCGCATCCAGCGCAACGACCTGTTGTTTGCGGTGTTCGTCGGGATCGTCATCAACCTCGCGATCTGGATCGTCGGCGCGGAGATCCTGCGGCCAAACGGTATCGAGGTGAAAACCCTGGGCGACCTGGGCAAGGCCCTGGAGATGTTCTTCGGCTCGATCGGTTGGTACGTGTTTTTCATCGGCGTGTTCGCCACGCTGTTCGCCAGTATTTCCGGCAAGACCACGGCGTTCCCGATGTTGATCACCGACGCCTTCCAGCACGTGCGGCCTGAGCGTCGCGAGCGCTATGGCAAGGAGTTCCACCGCGACCCGATGCACAAGTGGTTCATGCTCTTCATCCTCGTCACACCATTGATCTGGTCACTGCCGGGCATGCCGGATTTCGTGACCCTGACCATCGGTGTCAACGCGCTGAACATTGTCGGCCTGCCGGTAATATCCCTGGGCCTGCTGATCATGTCGAACCAGAAATCCCTGCTGGGCAAGGAGTACCGCAACAACCTGTTCGAGAACATTGCGCTGGTGTTCGCGACCGGCCTGGCATTGTGGGTGGCGTTCCAACTGGGTGTCGATCTGTTCACCTGAGTCTGGGTCATTGACCTCCGGAGGGGCTGCTAGACTTGACGGTCCAGTCCCTTTCGGAGAATCCGGATGAACAATAAGAACAGGATTTGCCTCTGGTACGACGGCGACGCCCAGGACGCTGCGCAGTTCTACGCCAAGACCTTTCCCGACAGCGCAGTGAACGCCATCCATCATGCACCGGGCGATTACCCGTCAGGCAACCAGGGCGATGTGATCACCGTGGATTTCACGGTGATCGGCATCCCTTGCATCGGCTTGAACGGCGGGGCGATGTTCAAGCACAGCGAAGCTTTTTCCTTCCAGATCACAACCGATGACCAGGCCGAGACGGATCGCCTGTGGAACGCGATCATCGACAACGGCGGCCAGGCGAGCGCGTGCGGTTGGTGCAAGGATAAATGGGGCGTGTCGTGGCAGATTAGCCCTCGGGTGTTGATCGAGGCGATCACAAGCCCCGACAAAGCCGCCGCCAAGCGCGCCTTCGAGGCCATGATGACCATGACCAGGATCGACATTGCGGCGATCGAGGCGGCGGTGAAGGGGTAGTCAGCTTCCGGTGCCAGGCAACCTGGCAATCACCTTGATCTCGAACTGAAAACCATACAACCACGTCACGCCCACCGCCGTCAGCGTTGGGTGTGGCGCGTTGCCCCAGAATTCCGGCACCACGCTCCAGACCCGTTCGAATATCTGCTCGGGATCAACCATGAAGACGGTCACGTCAATCACATCGTCGAAGCTGCAATCAGCGGCGGCGAGTATGGCTTGCAGGTTAGTGAAGGCGCGGCGCACCTGGTCTTCCAGCACGGGCTCGGGCGAGCCGTCCTCGCGGCTGCCGACCTGTCCGGATACGAACAGCAAGCCGTTGGAACGAATCGCCGGCGAATAGCGGTTGCGCTCATAAAGCGCCTGGCGGCCGGGTGGGAAAACGACGTCACGCTGTGTCATGGGGTGTCTCCATCGATGTGGCCGCAAGCGGCCGGAAATCTGCGATGGAAGAACTCTAGGGGCTTGTGCTTGGGCGATAAACGGGCAAGCTTGGCGTTCACTGTTTGTCAAACCCAAACAATCCGAGGCGCAAATGGACCGTTTCGACGCGATGCAAGCGTTCGTGCGTGTCGTCGAGGCCGGCAGTTTCACCAAGGCCGCCGAGACGCTGCACATGAGCAAGACCACCGTGACCCAGTTGGTGCAACAGCTCGAAGCGCGGCTGCGGGTCAAGCTGCTCAACCGCACGACGCGCAAGGTCAATGTCACGGCGGACGGCGCAGCCTTTTACGAGCGGGCGATTCGCCTGCTGGCTGATTTGGACGATGCCGAGACCAGCCTGTCCGGCGCCCAGGCGCTACCGCGCGGGCGGCTGCGGGTCGACGTGCCGAGCCCACTGGCGGCGCTGATCCTGATCCCGGCGTTGCCGGCCTTCTACGAGCGCTATCCGGACATCCAGATCGACATGGGCGTCAGCGACCGCATCGTCGACATGATTGATGAAAACGTCGATTGCGTGGTTCGCGGCGGCGAGCTGACGGACCAATCGCTGATCGCCCGGCGCGTCGGTGACCTGGCCCTTGGCGTCTTCGCCGCGCCGAGCTACCTGGCGCGCTTGGGCACCCCGGCTCATCCCCGCGAGTTGGAGGATTCCCAGCATCGCGTCGTCGGTTTCCTCTGGGCACGCACCGGCAAAGCCTTGCCCTATGCCATGCACAGACAGGACGAGCACCTGCACATCAAGGGGCGCTATGCGCTGGCGATCGACGATGGCAATGCCTACCTGGCCGCAGGCCTGGCGGGGCTCGGGGTACTCTGGTTGCCCACCTACATGTCGCGGATCCACCAGGCCCAGGGTGCGCTGGTCCCGCTGTTCGAAGACTGGCGCCTGGAGTCGATGCCGATGTACGTGGCGTACCCGCCGAACCGGCACATCAGTGCCAAGCTGCGGGTGTTCATCGACTGGGTGGTGGAGCTGATGGCGCAACATGCACCTATCCTTGATCGGCACGCGTGATGACATTTTTCTCGATTGCAGAGGAGAGCAACGATGGACCGATTCACCGGCGGTTGCCTGTGCGGCAACGTTCGCCTTGAAGCGTCCGGCCGCCCTTACCGGGTCGGCCTTTGCCACTGCCTGGATTGCCGCAAGCACCATGGCGCCTTGTTCTTCGCCGCTGCGGTATTTCCCCAGGACGCGGTGACCGTCACGGGCGAAACCCGGGACTACGCCGGACGCTTTTTCTGCCCCGACTGT
Organism: Pseudomonas frederiksbergensis; assembly: GCF_000802155.2. Taxonomy (GTDB): domain Bacteria; phylum Pseudomonadota; class Gammaproteobacteria; order Pseudomonadales; family Pseudomonadaceae; genus Aquipseudomonas; species Aquipseudomonas frederiksbergensis_A. Next base: position 476,499 of record NZ_JQGJ02000005.1, on the reverse strand, counting down.
GGCTCATCGCTGTTCGCCCGCAGCGGTGACGAGATCGAAGTGCACCTCGGCGCGCTCGACGCCCCCGACCAACTGAAGCCCACCTATGAATGCTGGACCGTACGCCGCGAGTCCTGGTTGCCGGCGTTTGCGTTGGTGCGGCGGTATGAGCGTGATCGCGAGGGCAATGGGCGGTCAGAGGAGTAGGGCACGAGGCACTTCAAGATTTGAGCCCCGAGCGAGCCAACGCTTCGATTTCAACCAGGTAGCCATGGTGCAGGGCCGGCACCGGCAACACGGCGCGCGCGGGTCGATGTTCGCCCAGGTAGCGTGCGTAGATCCGGTCGAACGCTGGCCAGTGCTCGATGCCGGCGATGTACACCGTCACCTTCAACAGATCGTGTGGTCCTCGACCCGCCGCGTCGAGAATCGCCATCAGGTTGTCCAGGGCGACGGCGACTTGGACCTCGAACGGTTCGCCAATGTTGTGGCGGCCATCGGCGCGTACCGGCAGTTGCCCGGAGAGGTACAGGATTCCCTGGTGCGCGACTGCTTGAGCGTAATGTCCGCCCGGCGTCGCAGCGTGGGTCGTGTGGATCGATTCGATTTCACCAGCCATGCAGGCGACTCCAAATGTGCACTTCGCCCGTGGCTTCACAGGCGTGATAGTGGGGAAACTGCGCGCCGGTCGCGCAGGCGTGATTGGGCAGGATGCGCAGGCGGCTGCCGACCGGAAAACGCACGACGATATCCAGGCTTGCAGGGTTCTGCAGGGTAATGATGCCGTGCTCCTGATTCGCGGCGCCGAACCGCAGGTCTTCGAGCCAGTCGCCGTGTTCGGTGCAAACCTGCCCGTAGCCATAGTCGCGATGCTGACGCTGCGTCCCGCGGTCCCGGCTCATCGCCATCCATCCTGCATCGGTGATGATCCAGCCCTTGTCAGGCTGATGGCCGATGATGGTGGTCAGTACGCTCAACGCGAGTTCATCGCGCCGACAAACGCCGACGTTGTGCATCACTAGGTCGAAGAACACATAGACACCGGCGCGCACCTCGGTGACGCCGTCCAGGTTCTGTGCCGACAGCGCTGTCGGGGTCGAGCCGATGCTGACTTGCGGGCAGACCAGCCCGGCTTCGCGGATGCGTTGGGCGGCGCTGACGCAAACACGACGCTCCTGCTCGGCCAAGGCTTGCAGCGCGGGTTGATTGTCAAGTTCGTAGCTGGAGCCGGCGTGGGTCATCACGCCGCAAAGTGATGAGCCGCCACGGGTGAGCAATCGGGCGATCTGGACAAGTGCCTTGTCATCTTCCTTCAGGCCCGATCGATGGCCGTCGCAATCGATCTCGACCCACACATCGAAATTGGCATCGTGCTGTTGGCCAAAGTCGACGATGGCCTGCGCGCCGGCCAAGCTGTCGGTGAGGATGCTCAATTGGCAGCCCTCGCGCAGCAGCGCCAGTGCCTGGGGCAGTTTGCCGGGAGCCATGGCGACGGCATAAAAAATGTCCCGGATGCCTGCTGCGAAACAATGTTCCGCCTCCTTCAAGGTGGACACGGTAACGCCCTGGGCGCCCGCGTCGATCTGCGCCCGGACCGTTGGCAGGCATTTGCTGGTCTTGATGTGTGGGCGCAAGCGCACGCCCAGGTTGTCCATGCGCTGCTGCATGCGCTGGATGTTGCGCTGCATGCGCGGTACATCGATCAGCGCGGCGGGCGTGTCGAGGTGGGTCAGAGAAACTATCATCCGCAGGACTCGTTGGCGTGGGAGTTGAGGCGACTCTACTCAGTCCGCGTTAACCCATGGTTCAATGCGTCGTTATCAATCATTAAGTTGAACTGAATGATTAGTCTTGAAGACCTGCGCATGTCCGTCACCTTGGCGCGTTCCGAATCCTTGAGCGCCGCTGCCAGGCACTTGAATGTCTCGCCGCCTGCGCTGTCCATGCGCCTGCGCAAGCTGGAAACGGTGCTTGGCCTGACCCTGGCCAGCCGTGATGCGCGGCGCCTGAGCCTGACCGCCGATGGCGAGCGCTTTGCCCGCCAGAGCGCGCTGCTGCTGGAGCAACTCGAAGCGCTCCCGGAATCGTTCAAGCAGCAAAATGATCAATTGGTCGGCACGCTCAGGCTCGCCGCGCCGTTCGGTTATGGGCGGCAACGCATCGCGCCGTTATTGGCCCGTTTTGCCCGGTTGCACCCCCAGTTGTGCTTGCAACTGGACCTGCGGGAAACGCCTTGGCCTGACCGTCACGACAGTGACGCGGTGATCCACATCGGCAACCTCAACGACAGCTCGTGGGTCGCCCGGCCTTTGACCCCGAATGATCGATGGCTCTGCGCAAGCCCTGCCTACCTTCAACAGCACGGCGCGCCTGCGTCACCCGAGCAACTTGCCGGGCATCGCTGCATCTGCATCCGGGAAAACGACGAGGATGTGACGCTGTGGCACCTCCGCCAAGGGCAGGAGCGCAAGACGCTGCGCATCAAACCGGCGATGTTGAGCAATGATGGAAGCGTGGCCCGGCGGTGGGCGGAAGAGGGGCTCGGATTGGTGTTGCGTTCGCAATGGGACGTCAGCCAATCCTTGGCCGAGGGGCGTTTGGTCCGAGTGCTTGCAGACTGGCGCTTCGACAGCGCGCCTATCAACGTGCTGGTGCCCTCGAAAAAACTGCGCAGTGCGCGCGTGCAGGCACTACTGAGCTTTTTGGAAACAGCGCTCAAAACCTGACGCTACCGAGGCGTCGCCCTTAGCCGCAAAAGCGCCGGCGCCCGGCGGACGGTGCATAAGGTTCTGAGTCGCTGGCGCAGCCAGCGCACATCGTGACGGCGCGGTGTCGGCAAGCGCCTGGGCTTGGTCCGGCCGACCAGCTCGGTGAAGGTCTGGACGAACGAAGCCGGGTCACCGATGCCCTTGAGCTTGCGGCGCAGTTTCCCGTCTTTGTAGAACAACACGGTTGGCGTGCCGGTGACTTCCGGGTGCCGGGGCGATTGATCGGTGCTGAGTTTGTAGATCACGGCCCGAGTCTCGAAGGCCTCGGCGACCTTGCAGAACAGCGGATCGGCCATCCCGCAGGCGTAGCAATGCGGATGGCCGAAATAGAAGACCACCGGACGCCAGGTCTTGAGTGCCTTGCGGTAGTCCTTTTGAGTACTGACGTGGGTGATGAGCGAGCTCATGGCGGCTTCCCTGTTTCGAGACGTGCCCTAGACCATAAGCAACCCGGCCGGGCATCGCTACTGTCAGGGTTGACAGGTCGGCGGCGCCATTTTGGTGCGCTGGGGTGTATGGCGCACTCGATGTGCTTTGCGCTGGGGCCTTGCTACCCCGTAGCCGTAGCCAACGGTAGCAACCGCAAACGCACGGTGATTCGCACCCGCATCGGCAGTTTCGCTATCTACCTGATTTCGTTGACGTTCCATTTTTCCCTCCACCGCATCGAAAGGCTGTGGCACACTTTCTGCTGTCTATTCCGTTGTTACATACCATGTTCCGGTATAGCGGAATAAACTCACCCTGGAGTGCTTGCCATGCAATGCCGACCTTCCTTGTTCAAAGCGTGTGTTTTTCTCTTCGCGGCCACGACGGCTGCCATGGGTGTCGCCCAAGCGGCCGACAGCAAGCTGGACAGCGTGCTGCAACGCGGAAAATTGATCGTGGGCACGGGCAGTACCAATGCGCCGTGGCACTTCCAGGGAGCGGATGGCAAGTTGCAGGGCTTTGATATCGATATCGCGCGGATGGTCGCCAAGGGCTTGTTCAACGACCCGGAGAAAGTCGAGTTCGTGGTGCAGTCGTCCGATGCGCGCATTCCCAACCTGCTGACCGACAAGGTCGACATGAGCTGCCAATTCATCACCGTCACCGCCAGTCGCGCCCAGCAGGTGGCGTTTACCTTGCCGTACTACCGCGAAGGCGTGGGCCTGCTGTTGCCCGCCAACAGCAAGTACAAGGAAATCGAAGACCTCAAGGCCGCAGATGATGACGTCACCGTGGCCGTGCTGCAGAACGTCTACGCCGAAGAACTGGTGCACCAGGCGCTGCCCAAGGCCAAGGTCGACCAGTACGACAGCGTCGACCTGATGTACCAGGCCGTGAACTCCGGCCGCGCCGATGCCGCCGCCACCGACCAGTCCTCGGTCAAATACCTGATGGTGCAGAACCCGGGACGCTACCGCAGCCCGGCCTACGCCTGGAGCCCGCAAACCTACGCCTGTGCGGTCAAGCGCGGCGACCAGGACTGGCTGAACTTCGTCAACACCACCCTGCATGAGGCCATGACCGGCGTGGAATTCCCGACCTACGCGGCGTCGTTCAAGCAGTGGTTCGGCGTCGACCTGCCGTCGCCGGCGATCGGTTTCCCTGTTGAGTTCAAATGACCCCGTGAGCCCGGGGCGCCCATTGTGGGCGCTCCGTCGAAGGTGCTGCCGACCATGAATTATCAGTTGAACTTTGCCGCCGTCTGGCGCGATTTCGACACGCTGCTGGCGGGGCTGGGCCTGGGGCTTTCCCTGGCGCTGGTATCGATCGCCATCGGGTGCGTGATCGGCCTGGCGATGGCGTTCGCGCTGCTCAGCAAGTATCGGGTGCTGCGGGTGCTGGCGTCGGTGTATGTCACGGTGATCCGCAATACGCCGATCCTGGTGCTGATCCTGTTGATCTACTTCGCCTTGCCAAGCCTGGGCATTCGCCTGGACAAGTTGCCGTCGTTCGTCATTACGCTGTCGCTGTACGCCGGGGCCTACCTGACCGAAGTGTTTCGCGGCGGACTGTTGAGCATCCACAAGGGGCAGCGGGAAGCAGGGTTGGCCATCGGCCTGGGCGAGTGGCAGGTGAAGGCGTACGTCACCGTGCCGGTGATGCTGCGCAACGTGTTGCCGGCCTTGTCGAACAACTTCATCTCGCTGTTCAAGGACACCTCCTTGGCGGCGGCCATTGCCGTGCCGGAGCTGACCTACTACGCCCGCAAGATCAACGTGGAGAGCTACCGGGTGATCGAAACCTGGCTGGTGACCACGGCCCTGTATGTCGCGGCCTGTTACCTCATTGCCATGCTGCTGCGGTATTTCGAGCAGCGCCTGGCGATCCGCCGTTAGGAGTTTCCCATGTACGAATCCCCCAGTTGGCTACATGAGTTATGGGTCGCCCGGGACACCTTGTGGAACGGCTTCCTGACCAGCGTGCAATGTTCGGTGCTGGCGATTGTGCTGGGCACCTTGATCGGTGTTGTCGCCGGATTGGCCCTGACATACGGGCGAGTCTGGATGCGCGCGCCGTTTCGTTTCTATGTCGACCTGATTCGCGGAACACCGGTGTTCGTGCTGGTGCTGGCCTGCTTCTACATGGCCCCGGCCCTGGGCTGGAAGATCGGTGCGTTCCAGGCCGGGGTGCTGGGCCTTACGCTGTTCTGCGGCTCCCACGTGGCCGAGATCGTGCGCGGTGCCTTGCAGGCGTTGCCCCGTGGGCAGATGGAGGCGAGCCAGGCCATCGGCCTGACGTTCTACCAGGCGCTGAGCTACGTGCTGTTGCCCCAGGCGCTGCGGCAGATCCTGCCAACCTGGGTCAATTCCTCCACCGAAATCGTCAAGGCCTCGACCTTGCTGTCGGTGATCGGCGTCGCCGAGCTGCTGCTCAGCACACAGCAGATCATCGCCCGGAATTTCATGACCCTGGAGTTCTACCTGTTCGCCGGGTTTCTCTTTTTCATCATCAACTACGCCATCGAGTTGCTCGGGCGGCGCATTGAAAAGCGGGTGGCCTTGCCATGACTGACGTTCCCCTCAACAACGCCCAACCGCTGCTGGACATTCGCGGCCTGCGCAAACAATACGGTCCGCTGGAAGTGCTCAAGGGCGTGGACCTGAGCATGCAGCGCGGCAATGTGGTCACGCTGATCGGCTCCAGTGGCTCGGGCAAGACCACGCTGCTGCGTTGCGTGAACATGCTGGAAGAGTTCCAGGGCGGCCAGATCGTGCTCGACGGCGAGTCCATCGGTTATGACGAGGTGGACGGCAAGCGTGTGCGTCACCCCGAGAAAGTCATCGCCCGGCACCGGGCAATGACCGGCATGGCGTTCCAGCAATTCAATCTGTTCCCGCACCTGAGCGCGTTGCAGAACGTCACCTTGGGCCTGCTCAAGGTGAAAAAACTGCCCAAGGAAGAAGCCGTCGCCCTGGCCGAAAAATGGCTGGAGCGGGTTGGCCTGCTGGAACGGCGCAATCACTTTCCCGGTCAGTTGTCCGGCGGTCAGCAGCAGCGCGTGGCGATTGCCCGGGCGATTGCGATGAACCCGAGCCTGATGCTGTTTGACGAAGTGACGTCTGCGCTCGATCCGGAGCTGGTCGGCGAGGTTTTGAATGTGATCAAGGGCTTGGCCGAAGACGGCATGACCATGCTGCTGGTGACCCATGAGATGCGCTTCGCCTTCGAGGTCTCGGACAAGATTGTCTTCATGAACCAAGGCCGTATCGAAGAGCAGGGACCGCCGAAGGAACTGTTCGAGCGACCGCAGTCGCCGCGCCTGGCGGAATTCCTCAAGAACACCCGTTTTTAATTTTATATTCAACAAGGAGAGACCCATGAGCATTACGCGCTACGGCACCGGCAGCACCGCAGGTGGCGGACAGCCACGACCCTTCGCCCGCGCCGTGGAGGCCGATGGCTGGCTGCACGTGTCCGGCCAGGTGCCGGCAGTGAGCGGCGAAATCATCGTTGGTGGCATCGTCGAACAGACCCACCAGACCATGAAGAACCTGATCGCCATTCTCGAAGAAGCCGGTTATGGCCTGGAAGACGTCGTGCGCTGCGGTGTCTGGCTGGAGGACCCGCGGGACTTCTGGAGTTTCAACAAGGTCTTCGGCGAATATTTCAGCCCGGAACACGCCCCGGCCCGGGCGTGTGTGCAGGCGAGCATGATGGTCGATTGCAAGGTCGAGATCGATTGTGTGGCCTACAAGAAGAAGTGATCCCCCGCCACAAGGAGCTGTGACCAGCTTGCAGTCTGGGTACACTCGCGGCCAATTGAATGGGAACCAAAGACATGACCGAAGACACCATCAAACGCCGGGCCCGGGGATTGGATCGGGCGTTCGATATTCTCGATTTCCTCAAGGAAATCGGCCAGCCGCTGCGCCCCAACGATATCGCCAGCGGCATCGGCAGCCCCAAGTCCACGGTCTATGAACTGGTGGCGTCGCTGCTGGAGCGGCGCATCCTGGAGCCGGTGGGCAAGGACGGCCACGTGTACCTGGGTCGCCAGTTGTATTTCCTCGGCCAGGCGCACTTGCGGCATTTCGACCTGAGTCGCGAGGCTGACCAGGCCTTGCAGGACATCGTGCGCCAGACCCGGGAAACGGCGCAGATGTGCCTGCTCAACGGGCGCAAATACACGGTCGCGCTGATGAAGGAAGGCGAGCGGCACTTCCGCATTTCCTCGGACATCGGTGAAAACGCGCCGATTCCCTGGACCGCGTCCGGGCGCCTGCTGCTGACGCATTTGAGCGACCAGCAAATCGTCGACCTGATAGACCCTGACGACTTCATCCTGCCGGACGGCGAGCGCCTGCCCCTGGAGCAATTTCTCAAGGAAATCCGCCAGGCCGGTCTCGACGGGTTTTTCTCGTTCGACAGCGTCGCCGACACCTTCACCCACTGCTTTGCGGCACCGGTCAAAGACCCCAGCGGCGTAGCCATCGCGACGCTGTGCATCGTCGCCCCCAGAGCGGACGCCAAGAACAATTACGCCGACTACCGCCGGGTGCTGATCGAAAGCGCCAACAACCTGGCCCGGCGCATCAACGAATAGAACAGCCGCGGCTGTTTGAGGAGTTCGAACATGTCTTCTGCCATTGAAAACACGGGCGTCGAGAAGGGCGCCGCTGCCGTGGGCGCTCATTTGCTGCGGGACGTCAGCCTGCCTGCGTTGGTGCTGCATCGCGAGGCGCTGGAACACAACATCCGCTGGATGCAGAAATTCGTCAGTGACAGCGGTGCCGAGCTGGCGCCCCACGGCAAGACCAGCATGACCCCGGCGCTGTTCCGTCGCCAGGTCGACGCCGGCGCCTGGGGCCTGACCCTCGCCACGGCGGTACAGACCCGTGCCGCGTACGCCCATGGCGTGCGGCGGGTGCTGATGGCCAACCAACTGGTCGGCACACCCAACATGGCGCTGATCGCCGATCTGCTGGCCGACCCGGCGTTTGAATTCCATTGCATGGTCGATCATCCGGACAATGTCGCTGACCTGGGCGCCTATTTCGCCTCTCGTGGCGTGCGGCTCAACGTGATGATCGAGTACGGCGTCGTCGGCGGTCGTTGCGGTTGCCGGACCGAAGCCGAGGTATTGGCGCTGGCCGAGGCCATCGGCGCACAACCGGCGCTCGCCTTGACCGGCATCGAGGGCTACGAAGGGGTGATTCACGGCGACCACGCCATCAGTGGAATTCGTCAATTCGCCGCATCCCTGGTGGGGCTGGCGATGCAGTTGCAGGACAGCGGCGCGTTTGCGATCGCCAAGCCAATCATCACTGCCTCGGGTTCGGCCTGGTACGACCTGATCGCCGAATCCTTCGAAGCTCGCAATGCCCAGGGACGTTTCCTCAGCGTGCTGCGCCCCGGCAGTTACGTGGCCCATGACCATGGCATCTACAAGGACGCCCAGTGCTGCGTGCTGGAACGCCGTAGCGACCTGCACGAAGGCCTGCGCCCGGCCCTGGAAGTCTGGGCCCACGTGCAATCGCTGCCGGAGCCGGGCTTCGCGGTGATCGCCCTGGGCAAGCGCGACGTCGCCTACGACGCCGGGTTGCCGGTGCCACTCAAGCGCTACAAGCCGGGATCGGATTCGGTGACGGGCGATGACGTCAGCAGTTGCAAGGTGACGGCGGTGATGGACCAGCATGCGTTCATGACCGTGGCGCCGGGGGTTGAGCTGCGGGTGGGCGACGTCATTGCGTTTGGGACTTCCCACCCGTGCCTGACGTTCGACAAGTGGCGGGTGGGGTGTCTGGTGGATGAGCAGTTGCGGGTGGTTGAAAGCATGGAAACCTGTTTCTAAGGCTTGGGACCGGGTTGAGCCCTTCGCGAACACTGCTGAATATCAGGATTACCCATGAGCAACACTAAACCCCGCATCGCCCTGATCGGCGAATGCATGATCGAATTGCAACACCGCGCCGACGGCAGCCTGCAGCAAAGCTTCGGCGGAGATACCCTGAACACGGCGGTGTACCTGTCCCGCGCCTTGGGCGACAAGGGCATGGTGGATTACGTCACCGCCCTGGGCGACGACTCTTTCAGCGATGCCATGTGCCGCAGTTGGGCTGAAGAAAACATAGGCCTGGACAGGGTCCAGCGTTTGCCCGGGCGCCTGCCGGGTCTGTATTGCATCCAGACCGATGCGGCCGGTGAGCGGCGCTTCCTGTACTGGCGCAACGAGGCTGCGGTACGCGAGTGCTTCACCACGCCGGCCGCCGCGCCGATCCTCGCCGCGTTGCCGGATTACGAAGTGCTGTATTTCAGCGGCATCACCCTGGCGGTGATTGGCGAGCAGGGTCGGCGCAGACTCATCGAGACCTTGATCGAGGCGCGGCGACGGGGTGCCCAAGTGGTGTTCGACAACAACTACCGGCCACGGCTCTGGGCTTCGGTCGAGGCGGCCCGGACGGCCTATCGCAGCGTGTTGCCCTACGTCGAGCTGGCGTTGCTGACGGTAGATGACGAACAGGCGCTGTTCGGCCATGCCGACAGTGACGCCGTGTTCGCGGCCTATGGGCAACTCGGTACGCCGGAGGTGGTGCTCAAGCGCGGTGCCGAGGCCTGCCTGATTCGTTGTGATGGGCAGTTCTATGAGGTGCCGGCCCAACGGGTCGAGCGCGTGGTGGATACGACCGCGGCGGGGGACTCGTTCAGCGCCGCCTACCTGGCGAGCCGCTTGTTGGGCGGTAGCCCGGCGGAGGCGGCCGAGGCCGGGCATTGGCTGGCGAGTCAGGTTATCCAGGTGCCGGGGGCGTTGATACCCAGGTAATCATCGGATGGCTGTGCGAGAGGGCAAGCTCCCTCGCACAGGGGCCATCATCGCTTCAATCCCGGTAAAACACCTGCACCAGGTGATACCCGAACTTGCTCTTGATCGGCCCGTGCACCACCCGCAGCGGTTTCTTGAAAATCACCGCGTCGATGGCGCCAACCATTTGCCCTGGCCGCACTTCGCCCAGGTCGCCGCCGCGCTTGCCGGAGGGGCAGGTGGAGTATTTCTTTGCCAATACGTCGAATGCTTCGCCTTTGGCGATGCGTTGCTTGAGCTGTTCGGCTTCTTCGGCGGTTTTCACCAGGATATGGCGGGCTTGGGCTTTCATTGCGGCACAGACCTGAACGGGGCGAAAGGGCGGCGATTATGCCTCAAGTCAGTGGTCATGGTTGATCATCGTCCGAATCTTGTTCGCCAGCAGGTCCAGGGTGAAAGGCTTCGCGACCATGTCCATGCCCCGGTCCAGGAATCCTTGGCGTTCGGTGGCTTTCTGCGCATAGCCGGTCATGAACAGCACCTTCAAATCGGGCCGGTGCTGACGGGCGATTTCCGCTAATTGCCGGCCATTCATGCCCGGCAGGCCGACATCAGTCACCAGCAGGTCGATGCGTCGCTCGGACTCCAGTAGAACCAGGGCCTGCTTGGCGTCCTCGGCTTCGAGGGCGGTGTAGCCCAAGGTGGCGAGCAGGTCGAGTACCAGCATGCGCACAGCCGGTTCGTCTTCCACCAGCAACACGGTTTCCCCGGCGATGGCTGCCGGTGCATCGGTGGCCGAGGGTTCCGTGTCCTGTTCAGCCGGCGCGACGTGCAGGCGCGGCAGGTACAGCTGCACCCGCGTGCCTTGGCCCGGGACGCTGTCCAGGCTCAGGTGACCGCCGGATTGCTGCGCGAAGCCGTAGATCATCGACAACCCGAGGCCGGTGCCCTGGCCGATGGGCTTGGTGGTGAAGAACGGGTCGAAGGCTTTTGCCAACACGGCAGGGGTCATGCCGCTGCCGTTGTCGCGCACCGCGATCATCACGTAGTCGCCAGCCTTGACTGGCTCCAGCGTGCTGATGTCGCTGCCGTCGAGGTAGACGTTGGCGGTTTCGATGGTCAAATCGCCGCCGTCGGGCATCGCGTCCCGGGCATTGATGACCAGATTGAGCAGGGCGTTTTCCAATTGGCTGGCATCGGTACTGACCGGCCACAACTCGCCGGCCAGTTGCAGTCGCAACACAATGTGATCGCCAGTGGTGCGGCTCAGCAGGTCTTCGAGCGAATGCACCAGTGTGTTGGCGTCCAACGGCTTGCGGTCCAGCGACTGGCGTCGGGAGAAAGCCAGCAGGCGGTGGGTCAGGGCGGCGGCGCGATTGGCCGAGGAAATGGCAGCCTCGGTAAAGCGGCCGATTTCGGCGGCGCGACCCGAGGCGATGTAGCGCTGCATCAGGTCCAGGCTGCCGAGGATGCCGGTGAGCATGTTGTTGAAGTCGTGGGCGATACCGCCGGTGAGCTGGCCCACGGCTTCCATTTTTTGCGCATGGCGCAGCGCCTCTTCGGCGCGTTCGCGTTCGAACATTTCGCTTTGCAGGCGGTGGTTGGCTTCGGCGAGCTGTTGGGTGCGGGCGATCACCCGTTCTTCCAGGGTTTCGTTGAGGTGGCGCAGGGCTTCCTCGGTTTTCTTGCGTTCGGTCTCGTCGATCACAAAAATGTAGAAGCCGTTCACCGACCCGTCACCGCTACGACGTGGCAGGTAGTTGATCAACGCATGGCGCGGCCGGCCGTCGCGGTGGGCGGACTCCACGGTGAAGCTGCACGGTTTGCCCGCCAGGGCGCCGGCGATCTGTTCGGCTCGGGCGGCGTAGGCCTCGTCGCCGATGACTTCGCGGATGGTCTTGCCATAGAGCTCTTGCGGGGTCAGCCCGTACCAAGCCAGGTAGGCACTGTTGTTCAGCCGGAAACGTTCCTCGCGATCAACGTAGCTGATCAGCACCGGCATGGCATTGATGATCAGCTGCAGCTCGGTCTGGCTCTGGCGCAGGGCCTGTTCGGTGCGTTTGCGTTCGGTCAGGTCCAACGCCGCCCCGAGAAAGCGTTTGGGCCGGCCATGGCGATCCTTGTAGCAGCGCCCGCGCACGAACACCCAGCGCAACTCGCCGTTGGGCTGCAGCAGCCGGTACTCCTCTGCGTATTCGGTGCCATGGGTGATGCAATGCTTGATGCTGCGCGCGACCATCGCCCGATCTTCTGGATGGACGCCTTCGAGATAGGCGCTGATGGGCAACTGGCGCGACAGGTTCGGGTCGACGCCATGGAGCAAGGCAAAATGCGCGTCGGCGATGAAGCGATCCTCGCTGATGTCCCAATCCCAGGTGCCCAGCGCATCGGTGGCCGCCAGGGCCAGTTGCAGGCGTTCTTCGCTTTCCTGCTGGGCCTTGAGGCTGGCCTCGGAGCGCCGTAAGAATTCCTGGGCCAGGCGTCGCCGCTCGCCGGTCTCGATGGCCGTGACCAGGACACCGGCCACGCTGCCGCTTTCGTCGTGCACCGGGCTGTAGGTCAGGTCCAGCCAGACATCACAGAGGCGGCCCCCAAAGGGCATGCGCCATTGTTGGTCGCGGCAGGTGCGCGTCCGACCTTGCAACACGCTGCGATAGATCCCTTCGGTTTCGCCGCGAAGTTCGGGCCAGGCGGCGTGGGTGGGCTGGCCAAACACCCTGGGGTGCTTGTCGCCGACCAACCGGGCATAAGCGTCGTTGTACAAGTGGACCAGCTGTGGCCCCCACAGCACGGCCATCGGCATCGGCGAATGGACCACGATGTCCACGGCGGTGCGCAGGCTCTGGGGCCATGTCTCTTTGATGCCCAGCGGGCTGGAGGTCCAGTCCAGACGGGCGATCAACTGCTGTGTGTCGCTGCTGGCAGGTACTGCATTCATCACGGGAATCCCTGGATGTCATGTCGATGCTGCGGCTTCAACTATCCTTTGAAGAAGGTAAGCGCGGGTTGATCTGAAGTTTTCTGGCTCGGGTCAGCGTGTCCATTGAAGTTTTCGGAAGTTTTTATGGCCATGGAAATTGATCCTTTATTACGAATCCTGGCAAGCCAGGACGGCTCCGACCTCTACATGTCCACCGGTGCACCGCCCTGCGCGCGTTTCGAAGGTGTGCTCAAGCCGCTGAGCAACCAGGCGTTCAAGGTCGGCGATATCGCCGGGCTTGCCGAGTCATTGATGGACGCCGAACAGCGCCTTGAGTTCGATCGGGAACTGGAAATGAACCTGGCGATTTCCTTGGCGGGGGTCGGACGGTTCCGCGTCAACATCTTCAAGCAGCGCAATGACGTGTCGATGGTCATACGCAACGTCAAGCTGGATATTCCACGCTTCGAAGACCTGAAGTTACCGAAGGTGCTGCTGGAAACCATCATGCACAAGCAAGGGCTGATGCTGTTCGTCGGCGCCACGGGCTCGGGCAAATCGACGTCCCTGGCGGCGCTGATCGATTACCGAAACCGCAACAGCAGCGGCCACATCATCACCATCGAGGACCCGGTGGAATATATTCACCGGCACAAGAAATCCATCGTCAACCAGCGAGAGGTCGGCGTGGATACCCGCAGTTTCCATGCTGCCCTCAAGAACACTTTGCGCCAGGCGCCTGACGTGGTGCTGATCGGTGAAATCCGCGACCGCGAGACCATGGAACACGCGTTGGCCTTCGCTGACACCGGCCACTTGGTGATTTCCACCTTGCATGCCCACAACGCCAACCAGGCCCTGGACCGGGTGATCAATTTTTTCCCGGAAGAACGCCGGCCGCAACTGCTGCAGGATCTGGGCAACAACCTCAAGGCGTTCGTCTCCCAGCGCCTGGTGCGCACCCGCGCCGGCCAGCGGCGGGCGGCGGTGGAAGTGATGCTTGGCTCGCCCACGGTGGCCGACCTGATCCGGCGCAACGAGCTGGGCGAGCTCAAGGGCATTATGGAAAAGTCCGAAGAACTGGGGATGCAGACGTTCGACCAGGCATTGTTCAATCTGGTGGTGGAAGGTGCGATCGACGAAGAAGAAGCGCTGAAAAACGCGGACTCGGCGAACAATTTACGCTTGCGGCTGAAGTTGCATGCGGAGTCGGGCGCGGCGCCACCGGCTGAGCCGGCGGCGGGGGAGTGGGGGCTTATGGATTGATCGTCGGGCGCCCCTCGCCACAAAGTTGCAAGGTGCGCTCAGCTCGCAAGCTCTACCCGTCCGCGAAACTGTTCCAACGCCTCGGGGTTAGCCAGCGCATCGGTGTTCTTCACCGGCTCGCCGTGCACCACGTTGCGTACAGCCAGCTCCACGACCTTGCCGCTGATGGTCCGCGGAATATCGCTCACCGCGAGGATCTTCGCCGGCACGTGGCGTGGCGTCGTGTTGGCACGGATGACCTGGCGGATCTTCTGTTCCAAGGCGTCGTCCAGCGCCACGCCTTCACGCAGGCGCACGAACAGCACCACCCTCACGTCATTCAGCCATTGCTGGCCGATGGCGACGCTGTCCAGGACCTCTTCGACTTTTTCCACCTGTCGATAGATTTCTGCCGTGCCGATGCGCACGCCACCGGGGTTGAGCACCGCGTCGGAGCGTCCGTGGATCAGGAAGCCGCCGTGGGGCAGCTCTTCGGCATAGTCGCCCTGGGCCCAGACGCCCGGGAACTGGCTGAAGTAGGAGGCGCGAAGTTTTTCCTGGTGCGGATCATTCCACAGTCCGATGGGCATCGCTGGAAAATGCCGGGTGCAGACCAGCTCGCCCTTTTCACCCACCACCGCTTCGCCGGCAGGGTTCCAGACCTGCACCGCCATGCCCAGGCTCTTGCCCTGCATTTCGCCGCGACGCACGGGAGCCAGCGGATTGCCGTTGACGAAGCACGACACGATGTCGGTGCCGCCGGACATCGAGGCCAGGCACACGTCGGCCTTGAAGTCGCGGTAGACATAATCGTAACTGTGGGGTGCCAGGGCTGAGCCGGTGGACAGGATGGTCCTCAGGCTGCCCAGGTCGTGGGTCTGGCGTGGCTTGATGCCTTGGCTTTCCAGGGCGGCTAGGTATTTGGGGCTGGTGCCGAACACGCTGATGCCTTGTCGGTCGATCAGGTCGAGCAGGCGCTCCGGGCCGGGGTGGAACGGCGAGCCGTCATACAGCACCACCGCGCTGCCCACGGCCAGCGCCGACACCAGCCAATTCCACATCATCCAGCCGCAGGTGGTGTAGTAGAACAGCCGGTCTTCGGGGCCCAGGTCCACGTGCAAACCGTGTTCCTTGGCGTGTTGCAGCAGCACGCCACCGGTGCCGTGGACGATGCACTTCGGCACGCCGGTGGTGCCGCTGGAATACAGGATGTACAGCGGATGATCGAACGGAACGGGGCTGAACACCGGCTCGCCGCCGCGTTGGTAAAAACCGTCCCACAGCGCTACGCGGGCCGGGGTCTTGAAATCCTCGGCGCGCGCATCGGGTTGGGCGTAGGGCAGCACGATCAACTGCTGCAATGATGGAAGCCGTTCGAGGATTTCGTTGACCTTGGGCCGCTGGTCGATGGTTTTCCCGGCATAGCGATAACCGGCGCAGGTGATCAAGACCTTGGGCTCGATCTGGCCGAACCGGTCGATCACCCCTTGAGTGCCGAAGTCCGGCGACGAGCATGACCAGATGGCGCCCAGGCTGGTGGTGGCGAGCATGCCCACCAGCGTTTGCCAGGTGTTTGGCATGCAGGCGGCGACCCGATCGCCCCGGGTCACGCCGGCGGCTTGCAGGCTCTTTTGCAGGCCGGCGACATGGGCGGCGAGATCCGCCCAGGTGAGCTTTTCTTCAGCGCCAATTTCGTCGACTGCAACCACCGCCACGGCGTTATCGCGGCGGCGCAACAAGTGTTCGGCAAAATTCAGCGTTGCCCCTGGAAACCAGCGGGCACTGGGCATTTGCGTGCCCTCTGCCAGCACCTCGGTGGGCGCCTGGTGAAAGTGGATTCCAGAGAAGTCGACGATGGCCTGCCAGAAGGCTTCGCGCTGCTCGATGCTCCAGGCGTGCAGGGCGGGGTAACCGTTCAGGCGCAGTGAATGCCGTTGGTTGATGAATCGGCGGAAGGCGTCCATTCGCGACTGGGCGATGCGTTCAGGGCTGGGTTGCCAGAGAATGTCGGACATGGTTTGCCTCTTGTTTTGGGGCTTACAAATAGTTCAGCACAAGGCGCTGGATGTGGCGAGGGAGCAAGCTCCCTCTGCACAAAAGCTCGGGATCGCGGCGTTATTGAGCCAACCACCCCCCATCAATATTCCACGCCGCGCCCCGCACCTGGCTCCCGGCTTCGCTGCACAGGAACAGCACCAGTTCCCCCAGTTGCGGCGGGGTGACGAAATCCAGGGAGGGTTGTTTCTCGGCCAGCAAATCATGTTGGGCCTGTTGCGGGTCCACGCCGGTGGCGATGCGGTCGTCGATCTGCTTCTGCACCAGCGGCGTCAGCACCCAGCCCGGGCAGATGGCGTTGCAGGTCACGTTGCTGGTGGCGGTTTCCAGGCCGACCACCTTGGTCAGGCCAATGACTCCATGCTTGGCCGCGACGTACGCCGCCTTGCCCACCGAACCGACCTGGCCATGCACCGAAGCGATATTGACGATCCGCCCCCAGCCTTTGGCGCGCATGCCCGGCAGGCTCAGGCGAGTGGCGTGGAACACCGAGGACAGGTTGATGGCGATGATCGAATCCCAGCGCTCCACCGGAAAATCCTCCACGGCGGCTACGTGCTGGATCCCGGCGTTGTTCACCAGGATATCGACCCCGCCGAATTCGCGCTCGGCGTAGGCGAGCATGTCGGCGATCTGCGCCGGGTCGCTGACATCGGCCGGATGATGGCCGACTTTGATGCCGTGTTGCGCGACTTCGGCGACCACCGCCGACGCATCGCCAAAGCCGTTGAGGATCAGGTTGGCGCCGGCCTTGGCCAGGCTCAGGGCGATGCCCAGGCCGATGCCGCTGGTGGAGCCGGTGACCAGGGCAGTCTTGCCCGAAAGAGTGGTTGTCATGGGAACCTCACACAATGCCAGTGGCGTAGAACACACCGATCACGAAGAACACCGCGAGGGTCTTGATCAGCGTAATGCAGAAAATGTCTTTGTAGGCTTCGCGGTGGGTCAGCCCGGTCACCGCCAGCAAAGTGATGACCGCGCCGTTGTGGGGCAGGGTGTCCATGCCGCCGCTGGCCATGGCCGCTACCCGGTGCAGCACTTCCAGCGGGATATTGGCGGCGTTGGCGGCGCTGATGAAAGTTTGCGACATCGCCGCCAGGGCGATGCTCATGCCGCCCGACGCGGAGCCGGTGATGCCAGCCAGCAGCGTCACGGTAACGGCTTCATTGACCAGTGGATTGGGGATGTTCTTGAGCCAGTCGGCCAACACCAGGAAGCCCGGCAAGGAGGCGATCACTGCCCCGAAACCGTATTCCGAAGCGGTGTTCATGGCCGCGAGCAACGCACCGCCCACCGCGCTCTTGCTGCCTTCGGCCAGCTTGCTGCGAATGGCCCGGAAACCGAACAGCAGCACCATGACGATGCCCACCAGCAATGCCGCTTGCACGGCCCAGATCGCGGTGAGCTTGGCGATGTCACTGGTCACCGGTGCCGCCATGCCTGGCAGGGCCAGGCTATGGGTCTTGCCATACCACTGGGGGATCCACTGGGTGAACAGCAGGTTCATGACGCCCACGGCCAGCAGCGGGGAAACGGCGATCCAGGGGTTGGGCAGCTTGATGTCTTCAGCGGTTTCCGGCTCGTTGCGCAGCTCCGTGCCGTAGCCTTCACCCGTGCGCTGGGCCTTGTTGCGTTGGCGCTGCAAGAACAGCATGCCGAAGCAGAACACGAAGATCGTACCGATCACGCCCAGCCACGGCGCCGCCCAGGCAGTGGTGTTGAAGAAAGTGCTGGGGATGATGTTCTGGATCTGCGGCGTGCCGGGCAGGGCGTCCATGGTGAATGAGAACGCACCGAGGGCGATGGTGGCCGGGATCAACCGCTTGGGAATGTTGCTCTGGCGGAACATCTCGGCCGCGAATGGATAGACCGCGAAGACCACCACGAACAGCGACACGCCGCCATACGTCAATACCGCGCAGACCAGCACGATCACCAGCATGGCCTGGCGCGTGCCCAGCAGGCGAATCGCCGCCGCGACGATGGAGCGGGAAAACCCCGACAGCTCGATCAGCTTGCCAAACACGGCGCCGAGCAGGAACACCGGGAAATACAGTTTGATGAAGCCGACCATTTTGTCCATGAACACCCCGGTGAACGCAGGGGCGACGGCGGACGGGTCCGTGAGCAGGACCGCGCCGAGGGCGGCGATGGGGGCGAAGAGGATAACGCTATAGCCACGGTAGGCGGCAACCATCAGCAGCGTGAGGGCTGCCAAGGCAATGATCACACTCATGGTGTGTCTCCTGGATTGTTATTTTTGTGGGTGATGCGGTGGAGAGGGCTATAGCGAGTTTTGTGCCAGATAGGTAACTGATTGAAATATAAGGGGATTATCTTGCGTTGTAAGACGAGTTCGATAGTTTCGTCTCTCTTTTGAGATTTATATCGAGTCTGCTGGCCTCATCGCGAGCAGGCTTGCTTACGCATGTAATCTCAGCGTCAGGAAAAATGCCAATGCCTGTGGGCACGAGCTTGCTCGCGACAGGCGCGACAGCGCTTCAAAAAGCATGTCCCTGTTCGGAGATATCGAGTCTCTTTATTGAGACTCCACAATCCCCAACGCCACCATCTTCTTGTACAGCGTCGACCTTCCCAGTCCCAACCGCTGCGCCGCCTCGATCACCCGCCCACCGCATTGCGCGAGGGTGGTTTCGATCAGATGCCGGTCAAATCGGGCCCGGGCCTGGCTGAATGTTTCCTGGGGCAACGGCTCCAGGCTGGGGCTCGCCGCGCGCGCAACGGGCATAAAAGTGCCAATGGCGGCACGCATATCGGCGGCGGTGAGCACCAAATCGTCACTGAGCAACGCGGCCCGTTCCAGCACGTTGCGCAACTCCCTGATGTTGCCCGGCCAGGCGTGCTGGCCCAGCAGGTCGAGGGCGTCGTGGTTCAGTTCGTGCTGGCTGCGCAGTTCTTCCAGAATCGCCTCGCTCAAGGCCGGCAGGTCGTCCAGACGTTCGCGCAGCGGCGGGACCTGGATCGGCAAGACGTTGAGGCGGTAGTACAAATCCGCGCGGAACTCGCCGCGCTGGATTGCCGCCTCGAGGTTGGTGGAGGTCGCGGCGATGACCCGGACATCGCTTTGCAGCACTTCGTTGGAGCCTACAGGTTCGTATTCCTTTTCTTGCAGCACGCGCAGCAGCTTGCTTTGCAACGGCAGTGGCATGTCGCCGATTTCGTCGAGGAACAACGTGCCGCCCTGGGCGATTTGCAGTTTGCCGGCGCGGCCCTTGCGGTCGGCTCCGGTAAAGGCGCCGGGTGCGGTGCCGAAGAACTCGGCTTCCAGCAAGGACTCGGGAATGGCGGCGCTGTTGATACTGACAAACGCCTTGTGGGCACGTGGCGAAGCACCATGGATCGCCTGGGCCAGCAGCTCCTTGCCGGTGCCGGTTTCGCCGAGCAGCAACACGGGGGAATCGGTGCTGGCGCTGCGTCGGGCACGGCGCTTGACTTCGAGCCCCGCAGCGCTGGTGCCAATGAAATGGGCAAAGTTGTACTTGGTCTGCCGTGCCCGCAACAGTGAGCGGGTAGAAGCCAGTTCTTCCTGCATGCTCAGGTAGCGCTTGAGCATCGGCGACAGGCTGCGCAGCTCATCGAACAGGGCAAAACCGATGGCGCCGATCACCGCGCCGGCGCTGTCGTGGATCGGCAGGCGCATCACCACCAGCGGTTCCTTGGGCGTGTCCTGCATGTCCAGCAGGATCGGCCGCCCGGTGCGCACCACTTCACGCAAAAGGCTGCCCGGGATGACACTTTCACAGGCCCGGCCGATGGCCTCTTGCGCCGAATTGAGGCCGAAGCGACGTGCGTAGCGTTCGTTCATCCAGACGATGTTTGCATCGCGGTCGACGATCACCGTGCCTTCGCTGGACTGCTCGATGATCTCGAACAACGAGCGGATCGCCAGCGTGCGCACGCGCTTGTAATCCTTGAGGCTTTCGGTGGGGTTCATCGGCCATTTCCAGGAAAGGATGGCTTGCAGTAGGCAGCCGGTCGTTCGGCCGCATTATGCCGGGGCAGGCAGGCTGATCAACACTCCCTTCTGACGCGACGTGGTTTGACCGGCAATAAACTTGTACAGTTGCATGAATATGTACATGAAATCGCGAGCGCTCCATGAACAAGTTTAATCCTCGAAAGCTCAAGCTTTCCAAATGGACGGCGTGTGAGCCGGTCAACCGAGAGAAGCATTTCCTGGTCATCCAGTTGCTTTGCGATGAGTTGGGGGCGCCGGTCCAGGTCGAGTTGCAGGCCGTTCACAGCGCGCGTACCGAGCTTTTGGACTGGCAGGCGCTGCGGGACAGCAGGCGTTGGAAGATGGGTTGGAAATGATTCCGACAACCGTGGACAAAGCATGATCTGCGACTTGTACAAAAACAAAAAACTGTACAAGTTTTGAAAAGTGATGGCTTAATAGTGTCCAGCCAAGGTCGCGGCCTTCAGGCGGACCATCGTCATGCAGTCAACGTCTCCGGGAGCGGTACCCATGTTCATTCGCACTCGCAAGCACCAGGACGCTTTGCACCAGATTCAGGCCAGGCAGGCGATCCTTGAAGCAGAGCGTGCGGCACTCCACGGCGCCATGGCAGTCGTTGAGTTCACGGTAACGGGACAGGTGCTCGGCGCCAGCCCGATTTTTCTCGAGATGACCGGGTATTCCCTCGATGAGGTCGTGGGTAAGCATCACTCGATGTTCTGCGAACCCGCCTATGGGAGCAGTCGGGAAAACGCGGCGTTGTGGCAGCAGTTGGCACGCGGCGAAAGCGCCGAGGCCCAGTTTCTGCACCTGCGGCGCGCGGGCGAAGGGATCTGGGTGGAGGCAAGCTACGCCCCGGTGCGCGACCAGGGCTCAGGCGTGCAGCGCGTTGTCCAGATCCTGCGCAACAGCCATGAGCGCGTGCTTCGCGCCCAGGCCGAATCCAGTGTCATGCAGGCGATAGACCGCTCGATGGCGATCATCGAGTTTGACCTGAGTGGAACCGTAGTGCGGGCCAATGAGAATTTCCTCAAGGTCATGGGGTATCGGCGCGAAGAAGTGCTCGGTCAACACCACCGCCTGTTTTGCAACCCCCGAGAAGTGCAGGACGAAGCCTATCGCGGTTTTTGGGCCGCGCTGAACCGTGGCCAATACATGAGCGGGCAGTTCCAGCGCGTCGACAAACGAGGCGCGACGGTCTGGCTGCAAGCGACGTACAACCCGCTCTATGACGCCAATGGCCGCTTGTATGGCGTGGTCAAGTTCGCCACCGACATCACTCGCGAAGTCGAGCAGCGCCAAACTGAATCCAAGGCGGCGAGACTGGCTTTCGAAACGTCCCGCAGAACCGACGAACACACACAGCTGGGAACCTCGGTCGTCCAGCAGACGGTGACGGTGGTGCAGAGCATTGCCGATGAACTGCAGCAGGTCGCCATGGGCATCGGCGCCCTGAGCGCTCAGTCCGAAGAGATCGGCAGCATCGTCGACGCCATCCGGGGGATCGCAGAGCAAACCAACCTGCTGGCACTCAATGCGGCCATCGAAGCGGCCCGGGCCGGGGAGCAGGGCCGCGGTTTCGCGGTGGTCGCCGATGAGGTGCGCAACCTTGCGCGCCGCACCAGCCAGGCCACCGTGGCCATCTCCGACGTGGTCGGCAAGAACCGCGAGCTGGCCAGGCAGGCAGTGACCAGCATGCAGTCAAGCACGCTCAAGGCAGAGCAAGGCGTGAAGCTGGCGAACCAGGCGGGCACGGTCATCCTGGATATCCATCGTGGCGCGCAACAGGTGGTCGAGGTGATTGGCGAGTTTGCCCACGCCATGGACCAGCGCGGCGACGCCTGATCGCGTCACGCCGATCCTGGATGCGCCGCTGCCAGCAGCTCCCTGGTGTAGGGATGTTGGGGCGCGTCGAAGACGTCCTGGCTGGGGCCTTGCTCGACCACCTTGCCATCCTTGATCACGATCATGTCATGGGCCAGGGCGCGCACCACTGCCAGGTCGTGACTGATGAACAGGTACGTCAAACCGTGCTTTTCCTGGAGCTGCCGGAGCAGGGTGACTACTTGTTTTTGCACGGTGCGGTCCAGGGCCGACGTCGGTTCGTCCAACAGGATCAGTGCCGGCTTGAGCACCAATGCCCGGGCAATGGCGATGCGCTGGCGCTGGCCGCCGGAAAACTCATGGGGGTAGCGGTGGCGGCTCTGCGGGTCGAGGCCGACTTCCCTGAGGGCCTGGATCACCTGCGCCTCGCATGCCTCGGCGCTGGACGGGCTGTGGACTTCGAGACCTTCGCTGATGATCTGCTGCACCGACATCCGCGGGCTGAGGCTGCCGAACGGGTCTTGGAAGACGATCTGCATCTGCTTGCGCCATGGTCGCAGCTCCTTGTGCGACAGGTGATCCAACGCCTGGCCCTGGAAACGAATGCTGCCTTCGGACTCGATCAGCCGCAGGATCGCCTGGCCGAGGGTGGATTTGCCGGAACCGGACTCGCCGACGATGCCCAGGGTCTTGCCGCGCTGGATGCTCAGGCTGATGCCATCCACGGCGCGCAAGTATTCCTTGCGTCGGAACAGCCCACCGCCCAAGGCAAAACTCACCCGCAGGTCCCGCACTTGCAATACGTCTTCGCGTTCATCCCGGGGCAGGGCTTCGCCTTCCGGCTCGGCGTGCAGCAATTCGCAGCTATAGGGATGTTTCGGTGTGCTGAACAGGGTCTCGCAAGGCGCCTGCTCGACGATCTCCCCGGCCTTCATCACGCATACCCGTTGGGCGATGCTGCGGACCAGGTTGAGATCGTGGCTGATCAACAGCAAGGACATGCCGAGGCGCTGCTGCAGCGACTTTAGCAGCAGCAGTATCTTGCGCTGCACCGTCACGTCCAAGGCGGTGGTTGGTTCGTCGGCGATCAACAGTTCCGGCTCGCAAGCCAGGGCCATGGCGATCATGACGCGCTGGCGCTGGCCGCCGGAGAGCTGATGCGGATAGGCCTTGAGTCGTTCGGCGGGTTTCTGGATGCCGACCAGGGCCAGTAGTTCCAGGATGCGCGCTCGCGCGGCCTTGCCACCCAGGCCGCGATGCAGCATCAGGGTTTCGCCGATCTGTTTTTCGACGCTGTGCAGTGGGTTCAGCGAAGTCATCGGCTCCTGGAAGATCATGGCGATCCGGTTGCCGCGCAGCTCCCGTAGCGTCTTCGCCTCGGCACCCACCAGTTCTTCACCGCGATAGCGAATGCTGCCGGTTGTGCGCGTGCCGGTTTCCGGCAACAGTTGCAGGATCGAATGGGCTGTCACTGACTTGCCGGAGCCCGACTCGCCCACCAGCGCCAGGCATTCGCCGGGGCGGATATCCAGGCAGAGGTTGCGCACCACCGCCTGGCCGTTGAAGGCCACGCTCAGGTCGCGGATTTCGATCAGGTTGTCGCTCATCTCAAGGTTCCGTTCATGGATCGTGGTCAAGACCGCGGGTCAAGACCGCGGGTCAAAGGCGTCGCGCAACGCCTCGCCGATGAATACCAGCAGGGAAAGGATCAACGCCAACGTGAAAAAAGCCGTCAGTCCCAACCAGGGCGCTTGCAGGTTCTGTTTGCCCTGGGCGATCAGCTCGCCCAGGGACGCGCTGCCGGCCGGCATGCCGAATCCCAGGAAATCCAGGGCCGTCAGGGTGGAAATCGCCCCGGTGAGAATGAACGGCAGGTAACTCAAGGTGGCATTCATGGCGTTAGGCAGGATGTGCCGCACGATCACCTTGCGGTCGGACAGGCCCAAAGCCCTGGCGGCCTTGACGTATTCAAGGTTGCGCCCGCGCAGGAACTCGGCGCGTACCACGTCCACCAGGGCCAGCCAGGAAAACAGCGCCATGATCCCCAGCAACCACCAGAAGTTGGGCTCGACGAAACCCGACAGGATGATCAGCAGGTAGAGCACCGGCAGCCCGGACCAGACTTCCAGCAGGCGTTGTCCCAGCAGGTCCACCCAGCCGCCGTAATAACCCTGCAAGGCCCCGGCGGCAATGCCGATCAGCGCGCTGATGGCGGTCAGCGCCAGGGCGAACAGGATCGACACCCGCGCACCGAAGATGACCCGCGCCATGACGTCCCGGGCCTGGTCGTCGGTGCCCAGCCAATTGACGCTCGATGGCGGGCTTGGGGCCGGTTGATCGAGGTCATAGTTGGGCGTGTCGGCGCTGAACGCAATGGGTGGGAACAGCAGCCAGCCGTTGCCCTTGTGGATCAGGTTCTGCACATAGTTGCTGCGGTAATCGGCCTGGAACGGCAACTGACCACCGAATTCCTGTTCGGTGTAGCGCTTGAACACCGGGAAATACAGCGAACCCTCGTAGCTCATCACCAGCGGCTTGTCATTGGCGATCAGTTCACCGCCGAGTGACAGGACGAAAAGCCCG
The DNA here is from genome assembly GCF_000802155.2 of Pseudomonas frederiksbergensis. Classification (GTDB taxonomy): domain Bacteria; phylum Pseudomonadota; class Gammaproteobacteria; order Pseudomonadales; family Pseudomonadaceae; genus Aquipseudomonas; species Aquipseudomonas frederiksbergensis_A. The sequence goes on along the minus strand of NZ_JQGJ02000005.1, from coordinate 451,918 downwards.
ATGAATAGCCACAGCGACCACCAGCCACGACGGTTTTTCTTGAAGCGCTCGAAACGCCGCCGCCCCAAGGGCGATAACTTGAACATCAGGCGTTCCTCGCGGCGAAGTCGATACGCGGGTCCACCAGCGTGTAGCAGAGGTCGCCGATGAGTTTGATCAGCAGGCCAAACAGCGTGAAGATGAACAGCGAACCGAACACCACCGGATAGTCCCGGGACACGGCGGCTTCATAGCTCATGCGCCCCAGGCCGTCGAGGGAGAAGATCACCTCGATCAGCAACGATCCGGCGAAGAATACGCTGATGAACGCCTGGGGAATGCCCGACACCACCAGCAGCATCGCATTGCGGAACACGTGCCCGTACAGCACGCGGCGTTCGCTCATTCCCTTGGCCCGCGCGGTGACCACGTATTGCCGGGTGATCTCGTTGAGGAACGAGTTCTTGGTCAGGATGGTCAGGGTGGCGAAGCCGCCGATTACCAGCGACGTGACCGGCAGCACCAGATGCCAGAAGTAGTCGGCGATCTTGCCCAGCGTCGACAGGGATTCGAAGTTGTCCGAGACCAGCCCGCGCACCGGAAACCAGTTGAGCGAGGTGCCGCCAGCGAAAACCACGATCAGGAACATCGCGAACAGGAATGCCGGCATGGCGTAGCCGATGATGATCGCGGTGCTGCTCCACACGTCGAATGCCGAACCGTGGCGCACCGCCTTGCGAATGCCCAGGGGAATCGACACCAGGTAGGTGATCAGCGTCGCCCAGAGCCCGAGGGAAATCGTCACCGGCATTTTTTCCAGGATCAGGTCGGTCACCGTGGCGCCGCGGAAGAAACTCTTGCCGAAATCCAGGCGGGCGTAACTGGTGAGCATCAGCCACAGGCGCTCGTGGGCGGGCTTGTCGAAGCCGTACTGTTTCTCGATGTCCTTGATCAGTTGCGGGTCCAGGCCCCGGCTGGCGCGGGAGCTGCCGGTCATGGCATTGCCCGAGCTGCCGACGCCGGTGCTGCCGACACCCTGCAACTGGGCGATGGCCTGTTCCACCGGCCCGCCCGGCGCGGCCTGGACGATGACGAAGTTCACCAGGAGGATGATCACCAGCGTCGGAATAATCAGCAGCAGGCGCCGCGCAATATAGGCCCACATCAGTGATGCCCTCCCGGTGAGCCACGCTTGATGCGTTCGGCGGTCATCTGTTCGTTGGTCAGGGGCGTGGTGCTGACTTCCCACCAGCTCTCGATGGCTTCGTCATTGCTCGCCTGTACTTTCGGCATGCCGAAGCGGTTCCACCAGACGGTCGAACTGCCTGGCGGGTAATAGTTGGGAATCCAGTAGTAGTTCCACTGCAGCACCCGGTCCAGCGCATGGGCGTGGCGGAGCATGTCGTCCTGGGTGGTGGCCTTGACCAGGCCATCGATAAGGGCGTCCACGGCAGGGTTCTGCAAGGCCATGTAGTTGTTCGCCCCCGGGTCGTTGGCCGCCGCCGAGCCGAAATAGTTGTAGAGCTCCATGCCCGGCGAGGTGCTGACCGGATAGCCAGTGATGATCATGTCGTAGTCGCGACTCATGAGCCGATTGACGTACTGGGACGAGTCGATGCGCCGAATGCTCATGTCGATGCCGATTTGTGCCAGGGTGCGCTTGTAGGGCAACAGCAGGCGGTCGATACCGTTCTGGGTATTCAGGAACGTGAAGCTCAGCGGCTCGCCTTCGGCATTCACCAACCGGTCGCCGCGAGGCTTCCAGCCGGCCTGCTCCAGTAGCGCCAGCGCTTGCAGTTGTTTGTCACGTATGACACCGCTGCCGTCGGTTTTCGGCGCCTGGAATACCTGGCTGAACACCTCGTCCGGCACTTTGCCGCGCAGCGGTTCGAGGATCGCCAGTTCCCCCGCATCGGGCAACTGCCGGGCGGCGAGATCAGTGTTGGAGAAAAAGCTTTGCTGGCGCACGTAGGCGTTGCGCATCATCTGGCGATTGCTCCATTCGAAATCCCAGAGCATGGCCAGCGCCTGCCGCACGCGGCGGTCCTGAAACTGGGGGCGTTGCAGGTTGAACACGAAACCCTGGGCCGGCTGGGGCGCCTCGGTGGCGAGGTGGGCTTTTTGCAGCCGGCCGTCGCGCAGGGCCGGGCTGTCGTAGCCGATGGCAAACCCCGTGGCGGAGAACTCGCGGTTGTAGTCGTAGGCGCCGCCGCGCAGGACTTGCCGCGCCACATCGGTGTCGCCGAAATACTCAATGCTGAAATGGTCGAAGTTATAGAGGCCGCGGCTGGCCGGCAGGTCCTTGCCCCACCAGTTGGCGTTGCGCTCGAAGGTGATGCTGCGGCCCGAATCGACCTTGCTCACCCGGTATGGGCCACTGCCCAGAGGCGGCTCGTAGCCGCCTCCGTTGGCGAAGTCGCGTGTCTTCCACCAGTGCTCGGGAAAAACCGGCAGGGTAGCGACGTCCAGCGGCAGGGTGCGATTTTCATTGTTCTTGAAGTCGAAACGAACGGTGCGTTCCGATTCCACCTCGACGCCTTTGACGGCAGCGAATTGCGTGCGATAACGCAGGCTGCCTTGTGTCATCAGCAAGTCGAAGCTGTAGCGCACGTCTTGCGCGGTGATGGGCTTGCCATCGGCAAAACGCGCCTTGGGATTGAGGTAGAAGCGCAGGGAAAGGCCATCCTCGGCGCGCTCCATCTTCTCGGCAACGAGGCCATAGACGGTATAGGGTTCGTCCAGGGAGCGCTGGGCCAGCGGAGAATAGAGCATGCCGTCGACCTGGCTGACGCCGATGCCTTTGTCGATGTAGGGCAGCACATGGTCAAAATGGCCGATCTCCACGGCCGAACGGCGCATCGTCCCGCCTTTGGGAGCCTGGGGATTGGCGTAGGCAAAGTGGGCGAAGCCTTCGGCGTACTTGGCCGGTTCGCCATAAACGGTCAGGGCATGTTGTGGTGCGGCATCCACGCCTGCGGCGCCAGTCAGCAGGACCACGGCAGTGAACAGCCACGAGGGAAAAGCCAGTCGCATTGTCAGCCTTAGAGCCGGGTTATCGATGACTACGATTTGTACGCGAGTCACGTGTGAATCGCCAGCCTTGAGGCGAAGGGAGGGCCCCTCGCCACAATGATTCAGACAGCCATCGAGTAAACAGCCTGGGCCGGGATCAGTCCTGGCGGCTGGTCACTTCCAGCAAGTGATAGCCAAACTGGGTCTTGACCGGGCCCTGGACCACATTGATCGGGGCGCTGAACACCACGGTGTCGAATTCCTTGACCATCTGGCCTGGGCCGAACGAACCAAGGTCGCCGCCCTGGCGGCTGGACGGGCATGAAGAGTTCGCCTTGGCGATTTCTGCGAAATCGGCGCCCCCTTCAATCTGGGCCTTGAGTTCGTTGCACTTTTCTTCGCTGGAAACCAGGATGTGGCGGGCAGTGGCTTTGGCCATGGGGTATTTCCTTTCAGTGTTGTAAAAAAACGCCCAGCCTACCGGAATCATTCCGGGTTTGTTGCCAAATTGCGTCAGAGTCCGACGAGCCGCAAGCGTTCTGCGTGCCTGACATAGAGCTCTGTCGCATTGCTCCCCTTGCGCAAGCCTTCTCCAGTGTGCGGGTTGATCGTGTCCAGGTGACTCATTGGGTAGTTGGAACGGATCACTTTTCCCAGATGTGAGCTGAAGCGTCCGACGATGCCATCGTTCTGCCCGGCCTCGGTGGTGAAGTATTTGGAAAAAGCCCGGCAGAAATCATTCAACGAATCGGCCATTTGATCGCCATTCTGACTCGGCGTGTCCTGCACCGTGCCGCTCCAGGAGTAATAACGTACGCCATTGACCAGTTGCGGCCCATGGCCTCCCCAGTTCTGGGGCAGGCCTTGTGGATACTTGTCATTGAATGCACCCACGCCCTCGGTGGTCAGCGCCGCCAGTGCTGCAATTGCATTTTGTGGCAGTTGTGCCTGGCCGCTGAGCAGCGTGATGAAATCGGCGAAAAGTGTGGCGACTCGATTCGCCACGTGCTCCGGCAAGCGGCCCGGCGTCAGGGCCTTGCGCAGGAAGTCAGCGAGTTCCGACCCCTGGTTGGGGCCGCTGACCGAAGTGACGGAGGCGACAGTGTCGGGCGCCAGTGCGGCGGCATAACGGGCGGCCAACACACCTTGCCCGTGGCCGATGAGGTTGACCTTGGCGGCTCCGGTTCCTTCAAGAACCCGTTCCATCTGGGCTAGCAACTGTTCGCCGCGCGCTTCGTTGGAGTGTGTCGCGGATACATACGGGATGAACACTCGGGCACCTGCGGTGCGCAATGCCTGTTTGACATGATGGAAAAGTTCGAGCGGGCCGACCCTGTCGAACCCGAACAAACCATGTACCAAAAGGATGGGAAAACGGGTGGTTGCATTCCGTTGCATGTTCGTACCTTTTTCGAAGAGGTTCATGTGATGTTTGCGGCACCACTTTAATCCAGGCCGGTAGTGAGCGGTGTAGGACGAAACCGCAGGTGGCTGCGGAAATAGGAATAAAAAGCGCGAGAAACTTTCCACAGACGTCAGGCGGCATTTTGGATTCGGACACTTCCGATAGCCCGATGCCTATGAAACTCACACCGGCAGGCGCAAGAGACCACTCTGTGTGTCGTGTTGTCTGGCTGTATGACTCGGGCGTCGGCGTTCTAATGGTTTCGTCTGGCGCCGTTACGGGAAACGGTGCCTTTTCCCAAAGGATTGGAGCCTGGAAATGACCCTTGAATCATCTGCTGGCAGAAGCCGGCTTTCACTGCGAAAACTAGCGCCCCCCTCGCTGGCCAGGGCCCGCGAGGGCGTCATTGATCCGGCCTGGAGCAGGGCTGTCGTCTCCATCAAGCCGTACCCGATGATGGCGTGTGGAGATGAGCTGCTGCTTTATTGGCACGGACTCAATAATGAGGGCGAGCATTACCGCCACGAAGTACGCCGGTTCGTCACGCAGCGTCAGGTCGGCCGCAGCATGGTCTTTGTCGTGCGTGAGCCTCATATCGCTGAGCTTGATGGTGGCTCGCTGGAAATCTCGTACCGAGTTACCGGTAAGCAGTTGCCCGCCGTGTTGGTCTCTCAAGCGCTTCAATTGCAGATCGGCGATAGCGCTCCGCAATTGTTGCCACTGATCGCTAATGACGCGGTGGGCGGCAGCCTTGATCCGGGGCGGCTGGCCGAAGGCACGACGGTGACTGTGCGGCCTTATTCGAACATGGCGGCCGGCGATCGATTGATTCTCCTCGCCACTTTGGATTCCAAGCCGTTGTGGCGCGACGTACTGGATATCGAGGCTCACGCGGTTGGAAACAGATTGTCACTCTGGATCGATCATGCGGACATCGCACCCTATTCGGGGCATTCGTTGACCTTGAGCTATGTCGTCAGGCGAGGGCACTCAGTGCGTCGCGCCGAGCCGTTATCCGTCTGGCTAGGCCCATTGGTACGCCCGCCGCTGGAAGCGCCGAGGATACCGGAGCTGATAGAGGACTGGCTGGATGTCGAGGGGCTGCAGGGAGCCGCGACCGTGGTCATCGATGGTGTTGGGTTGGAAGCGGGCGAGTTGGTCTGGTTGCAATGCAACGGAAGCTACCCGTACGTCCTGGAGCGTGAGATCACTGAAGCCACGGCCGGCCAGCCGGTCGTCTTCACGGTACCGGCTACCTATTGGCAAGCACAGCGAGAACAATCGGTGCGTGTCTTCTATCAGGTCGAGCGTCTGGATGAAGTGCACCAGCGCTCGGCGGATATTACCGTTCAGGTTCGGGCCAGGGCCTGAGGCAAGCCCAAACGACAACCCTTGTGGCGAGGAAAGCTTGCTCCCGCGCCACAAGGCAGAGAAACGTCGAGCCGTTCAGGCCCCCAGTCGCAACCTGCGGTGAGCCTGGCGCAGCAGTTGCTCGGTCGACGCCCAGCCAAGGCATCCATCGGTGACCGATACACCGTAGCGCATCGTCGCGCCCAACGGCTGGCAGCCCTCGAACAGGTGACTTTCGAGCATCATGCCGACGAGCGCACGGTTGCCTTGCACTCGCTGTTCCAGCACGTCTTCGAATACCTGGGGCTGGCGCAACGGGTCCTTGCCGCTGTTGGCGTGGCTGCAATCGACCAGGATGCGGGCCGGGATTTTCAGGCGCGTGAGGTCGCCGTGGATTTGCGCCACGCTTTGGCAATCATAATTCGGTCCGCGATGGCCACCGCGCAATACCAGGTGGGTATCGGGGTTGCCCTGGGTCTGTATGACCGCCGGGTGCCCCTGGCTGTCGATGCCGAAATGGCGATGGGGATGCGCCGCTGAGCGCATGGCGTCGCAGGCGATGCCGACCCCACCGTCGGTGCCGTTCTTGAAGCCCACTGGCATGCCCAGTCCGCTGGCCATTTCCCGGTGAATCTGTGATTCGGTGGTCCGAGCACCAATGGCGACCCAACTCAGCAGGTCATCGAAGTAGCTGGCTGCCATGGGCTGCAACAGTTCGGTGGCCACGGGTAGGCCGAGTCGCAGCATCTCACGCATCAACTCCCGCGACAGCTCGAGGCCGGTGGCCATGTCATCGCTGCCATCGAGATGGGGATCGTAGGCCAGACCCTTCCAGCCCACAGTGGTGCGAGGCTTTTCCACGTAGGCGCGCATCACCAACAGCATGCTGTCGCTCACTTCCCGGGCAAGGCGAGCGAGGTTGGCGGCGTATTCGAGAGCGGATTCTGGATCGTGGATCGAGCAAGGGCCGACGATGACCAGCAGGCGGGAGTCCTCGCCGTCAAGGATCGCGCGGATGACTTGGCGATGGGCGTTGACCTGTTGGCTCAATGCATTATCAAGCGGCAATTGTTGCTTGAGCTGTAATGCACTCGGCAAGCGCAGGGTCAGGGCTTCATTGGCAGGGTTGAGTGTGGACAGCGGCAAAGCGGAGACGGACGAATTCATGATCTGGCTTCCTGGGCGGGGCTGCGGGTTCATTCCCGCGCGCCGGCCCTATTTGGGTGTTCGACAATTGGCCGTAATGGCCCGCAACGTAGGCATGCCACCGGTAGGTGACCGATCGGAGGCGGCAAGCTGTCCCGAGCGGTGGCTGGTAAATCGCCAGGCGGAAAAACTGTCGTAACGGTAATAAGTGGCGTAGTTCATGGCTCAATCCTCAAGTTGTTTGATGCTGCAAATGTCTGGGGCCTGAAAAACAAAACCCCCGGTCGGGAGGCCGACCGGGGGTTTGGAAAACTCTGGAAGGCGACCCGTTGAAAATGGGGCGCCGGTTGGGTATCAGGCGCGCCAGTGGCTAAACCAATACCCAAAATAAAAGCTGACCGGAGTCTGTACGCTGTTCGCCCGGGCAGCCGCAACCGAGCGCGAGGCGCTGACAGGTTGAAGCGGTGAGCGGGCGTTGAACATGATCTGTCTCCGATGAATGGTCCGAGCTTACAAGAGCGCGAGGCAGCCGTTCAATAAGAAAATGCTATCGGGCATTTAAAAACAGTCGCCTCGCTTGAGTCCGATGGGCGTTATGACAAACTTCTGAGTTGTGCTGACTCTTTTGGAAGATCCATGAACGCTTCAGTCTTTGCCGCCGCACAAGCCATTTCCGTCGCCGGAGATGTTCACGCCAATGTCATGGCGCATCTGCGTTTCATGCAGGCCGCCGCCGAGCAAGACGTGAAGCTGTTGGTTTTCCCTGAGTTGTCGCTTACTGGCTATGAGCTGGGCCTGGCGGCAAAACTCGCGATCCTCCCCAATGACAGCCTCTTGCAGCCGCTGCGCGACTTGGCGCAAGAGCTGTGCTTGACGACCGTCGTCGGCATGCCGATCCGCCTGTCGACAAGCGAGCCAGTACTGATCGGCGCACTTATCCTCGGTGCCGATGGCTCCCTCGGGGTCTATAGCAAGCAACACTTGCATACGGGAGAAGAGGTCGTTTTTGCGCCCGGCCATGGCGGCCCAATGTTGCCAATGGATTTGGATCAGGTCGCCTTGGCGGTCTGCGCCGACTTCACCCACGCCTGTCATGCCGCCTCGGCCGCGGGGCAGGGCACCACGGTGTACGCGGCAGGCGTCTTGATCAGCAAGGGTGGCTACGAGCCGGACACCACGCTGCTGCAAAGCTATGCCCGGCAACATGCCATGGCCGTGTTGATGGCCAATCATGGTGGTGCTACCGGAGGGTGGGAGTCGGCCGGTCGCAGCGCAATCTGGGGTCCGGATGGTTCGCTGCTGGCTGCGGCTCAAGGCGTGGGGGAGGCATTGGTCATCGCTCGACGCGGCGACAGCGGGTGGGCGGGTCAGGCCATGGCGCTGTGACGAGGTTTCGATGAGTCTTGAATGGCGCCCGGCTGAAGCCCGTGACATTGAGTTTGCACGTCAGCTGACTTGCAGCAACATGCTTACCTATTACCTGCGCCATGATTTGCTGTGGCAGGACGAGGCGTTCGATCTGGCGTGGGTCATCCGCCAGAACTGGATAATCTGCCGCCATGAACAAACGCTGGGTTTTGTCAGTCTCAGTCGTGATGCGCGCGCTTTGTATATTCGAGAGTTACAGATCGACAAGGCGTTTCGTCGACAGGGCGCCGGAACCTGGGCGATAGGACAGGTCTGGGCGATGGTGGCAGTTGAACATCGCCCGGCGTTGCGGCTTACCGTTTTCAAAGACAATCCGGCCCGGGAACTCTACGAGCGCATGGGGCTGAGGGTGGTCGGGGAAGATGAGTGTTTCTTTAGAATGCAGCGAGACGCCCATGCTTGAGGCTTCGAATATCGAGTTCGAAGATTTGTTGTAACTTTTATCTGCCCGTTTGCCCTAGGTCTGCCGAGTGCTTTTTGCTAAGGTGTTGGCAACCCATACAAGACCAAATCGTGAGGTGTCTGCTTGATTAGGGTGTTAGTGGTCGACGACCATGATCTCGTCCGTACGGGCATTACACGAATGCTGGCTGACATTGATGGCCTGCAAGTAGTTGGCCAAGCCGAATCCGGGGAGGAATCCCTGATCAAGGCGCGTGAATTGAAACCCGACGTGGTGCTCATGGACGTCAAGATGCCGGGCATCGGCGGCCTTGAAGCCACGCGTAAGCTGCTGCGCAGTCATCCGGACATCAAGGTCGTCGCGGTGACTGTCTGTGAGGAAGATCCGTTTCCCACCCGGTTGTTGCAGGCGGGCGCGGCGGGCTACCTCACCAAGGGCGCCGGCTTGAACGAGATGGTCCAGGCAATCCGCCTGGTATTTGCCGGGCAGCGCTATATCAGCCCGCAAATCGCCCAGCAATTGGCAATCAAGTCGTTCCAGCCGACCAACGATTCGCCCTTCGATGCGCTGTCCGAACGAGAAATCCAGATTGCGCTGATGATCGTCGGCTGCCAGAAGGTCCAGATCATTTCCGATAAGCTGTGCCTGTCGCCCAAGACCGTCAATACCTACCGTTACCGTATCTTCGAAAAGCTTTCGATCAGCAGTGACGTCGAGTTGACGCTGCTGGCGGTGCGTCATGGCATGGTCGATGCCAGCGCCTGATAATGACTGAACAGTTTGATCCAAGTGCTTTCCTGTCCACCTGCAGCGGCCGTCCCGGCGTGTACCGCATGTTCGACAGCGACGCGCGCCTGCTTTACGTCGGCAAGGCCAAGAACCTCAAGAAGCGCCTGGCCAGCTACTTCCGCAAGACGGGCCTCGCACCAAAAACCGCCGCGCTGGTGGGGCGCATCGCGCAAATCGAAACCACCATCACCGCCAATGAAACCGAGGCGCTGCTGCTTGAGCAGACGCTGATCAAGGAATGGCGGCCGCCGTACAACATCCTGTTGCGGGACGACAAATCATACCCGTACGTGTTCCTGTCCGACGGGGCCTTTCCACGCCTGAGCATTCATCGTGGGGCCAAGAAGGCCAAGGGCCGGTATTTCGGCCCATACCCCAGCGCCGGGGCAATCCGTGAAAGCCTGAGCCTGCTGCAAAAAACCTTTTTCGTGCGCCAATGCGAAGACAGCTATTACAAGAATCGGACCCGGCCCTGCCTGCAACACCAGATCAAACGCTGCAAGGCGCCGTGTGTCGGGCTCGTCGAGCCCGAGGTCTATGCCGAGGACGTGCGTCACTCGGTCATGTTCCTGGAGGGGCGCAGCAATGCGCTGACCGATGAACTGTCGGCCGCCATGGAAGAGGCTTCGATCAACCTTGAATTCGAACGCGCCGCGGAGTTGCGCGACCAGATCGGGTTGCTGCGTCGTGTACAGGACCAGCAGAGCATGGAGGGCGGCAGCGGCGATGTCGATGTCGTCGCCGCGTTCGTCAACCCCGGTGGCGCCTGCGTGCATCTCATCAGTGTGCGGGGCGGTCGGGTGCTGGGCAGCAAGAATTTCTTCCCTCAGGTAGGGATCGAGGAAGACGTGGCGGAAGTCATGGCCGCTTTCCTGGGCCAGTACTACATCAGCAGCCCGGAACGCGACTTGCCCAGCGAGTTGATCGTCAACGTGGTCCACGAAGACTTCCCGGCCCTGATCGGAGCCATCGACAAGCTTCGCGGTCGAGAACTGACCATCAGCCACCGAGTGCGTGGAACGCGCGCGCGCTGGCAGCAATTGGCCGTGACCAACGCCGAACAGGCCCTTGGCGCGCGCCTGGCCAACCGCCAGCACGTCGCGGCACGGTTCGATGCCTTGGCCGATGTCCTGCATCTGGATGAGCCGCCGCAGCGGCTCGAGTGCTACGACATCAGCCACTCCAGCGGCGAGGCGACCGTTGCCTCCTGCGTGGTGTTCGGTCCTGAAGGCCCGATCAAATCCGATTACCGGCGCTATAACATCGAAGGCGTTACCCCGGGCGATGACTATGCCGCCATGCACCAGGCACTGATGCGGCGCTTCGGCAAGATCAAGGACGGCGAGGGCAAGTTGCCGGACATCCTGTTGGTGGACGGTGGCAAAGGCCAGTTATCCATGGCCCGCGACGTACTCAACGAACTGGCGGTCCCGGACCTGATCCTGCTCGGCGTAGCCAAGGGCGCGACGCGCAAGGCGGGTTTCGAAACCTTGTACCTGAACGACGCGGCCCACGAATTCACCCTCAAGGGCGATTCGCCGGCATTGCACTTGATCCAGCAGATCCGCGACGAAGCCCACCGCTTCGCCATCACGGGGCACCGCGCCCGCCGTGGCAAGACCCGCCGTACCTCTACGCTGGAAGGCGTGGCAGGGGTCGGGCCGACGCGCCGGCGTGATCTGTTGAAACATTTTGGTGGATTGCAGGAACTGTCTCGTGCCAGCATCGAGGAGATAGCCAAAGCACCCGGCATCAGTAAAAAGCTCGCAGAGTCGATTTATGCGAACCTGCATAGCGAGTAGAATGCCCGTCAACCTCGTAGCCAGTTGTGCCGATGAATATCCCAAACCTGATTACCGTTCTACGCGTCCTGCTCATCCCGATCTTCATATTGTTGTTCTACTTGCCGTACCACTGGAGCTACGTGGCCTCAGCCTCGGTCTTTGCCTTCGCCGCCGCGACGGACTGGCTCGACGGCTACCTCGCCCGACGCCTGGAGCAAAGCACGCCGTTCGGCGCGTTCCTCGACCCGGTGGCCGACAAACTGATGGTCGCGGTGGCCCTGGTGCTGCTGGTGCAAGAACACGGCAATCTCTGGCTGACCCTGCCGGCGGCAGTGATCATCGGCCGCGAAATCGTCGTCTCGGCGTTGCGTGAATGGATGGCCGAGTTGGGTGCCCGCGCCCAGGTCGCCGTGTCGAACCTCGGTAAATGGAAAACCGCCGCGCAGATGCTCGCGCTGGTTATCCTGCTGGCGAATCCTTCGGACTTCACCTTCTGGGTCCTGTTGGGTTACGGCTTGCTGCTGGTGTCCGCTGGTTTGACGCTGTGGTCGATGGTTCAATACCTGCGCGCCGCCTGGCCGCACCTGCGGACTGATGTCGATCCGAAATAAAACTTTTTTGAATCAAAGGGTTGACGGCGTGTTTGGAATCTATAGAATGCGCCACACCAAGACGCGGGAATAGCTCAGTTGGTAGAGCACGACCTTGCCAAGGTCGGGGTCGCGAGTTCGAGTCTCGTTTCCCGCTCCAAGATTCAAAAAAAGCCACTCAGATGAGTGGCTTTTTTTGTGCCTAAAAAATGTTTGCACTCATGTCGACAGGCTACTTCGGGCCCAGCCTGTGTGAAAACACCGCCGAGCAGTTCAAGACCTGCGGTTTGAAGCAGTATGAGTCGATAGTGGATTTTCACGACCGGCAGCCTTTGTTCGGTCGTAGTCCTTCGAACCGCAATGGCTGGGCTCACTCATAAAATTTACCAGCCAGCAGAATGGCCGCACAGCGTTGCCATACGTTTGATCTACTGGCACTCACAGGGGAACTGCGTGAGCTGGCAGTCGCCCCCGCTGCGGCAGCATCAAGAAAGGTATCAATAGAGCCGTTTTCCCATCCCAACGCCCCCGGTCCATAGGGAGACGACGGAGAGGTCTCTTCCAGCAAACGCTCATCGGCGAAATCCATACCTAGAGCTTCAATTAAGCCGAAGAGTGGCTGTTCGTCGTCTACGGTTTTACTCCGTCTGCCTTGCACCTCGTTAACGTCAAAAATCTAAAGGTTGGTTAAAGCAGTACCCAAAATCACGGGTACACAATGCGGACGACACCCTCGTTAAAAGCTGCTTCCGATCGAATATGCGCAACCATCGAAGCACTTTTGACGGCGGGGCGATGGGCACGCATTCATGCCCATCGCGCGGTCGCACCGGACGTTCAGGCCCCGGCCGCATGCCGGAGCATGAATTTCATACCTGTCATGCAGTGCGACCACCGAGCACTTCAGCCACCCAGTCGGCGATGTACTGGCCGGCATTGATACTGTTATCGAAGCTCGAGTGCTGTACGCCACCCTCGCGCTCGGTGAAGACTTTCAGTTCGCGTTTTGGGCTGTTGACCAATTGTTCGTAAGTGCGGTGTGCCCACTTCAATGGAATCTGCGAATCCTTTTCACCGTGGGTGACCAGGAAGGGAACCTTGATGCGATCCAGGATGCCATCCAGATGCACATTTTCGGCGATGGCCATGAATTCGTCGGTGTCCTTGGCGCCCCATACCCACGAGACGTGCGACCAGTAATGCGGGACCGGGAAGCTGCCTTCCTTTTCCAAGCGGCGTTTCTGCACGTCGCGCCAGTCATGATTGGCCCCCCAGACGACACCGCAAGCGAAGCGCGGCTCGAAGGCCACGGCACGCGGGCAGTAATAACCTCCGAGTGATACGCCCTCCAACCCAATGCGTTTGGCGTCGACATCGTCGCGGGTTTCCAACCAATCCACCACGCGACTGGCCCAATGTTCGCTGTCGAAACGCGCTGTCAGGTTATGTAGCCGGAGCGCTTCGCCTGTCCCGGGTTGGTCGATGATCAGCGACGACACGCCACGTTTGGCCAGCCAGGCGGGCAGGCCGACGCGGTATTTCATTTCTTTGGTGGAGTCGAGTCCATTGACCTGCACCAAAATCGGCGCTGGGCCGCTGACACCTTCGGCACGGACCAGCAGACCGGAAATATGTTTGCCTTCGTAAGGGATTTCAACGCGCTCGCAGTTTTCGCGTGCCAGGTCGATACCGCGTTGGAACGTGTGCAGAAAGCGCTGGTACAGCTCCGTCCGGCCAGGGGCACCGTGGGCCTGTAGGCGTTCGCAGCTCAGGTAGTAGGTCGCGGCGCGGTTGTATTTTTCACCGGCAGACAACATTCGACCCTTGCCTTCGTCTTCTTCAGCCAGGCCGCACAGCTTGTCGGCCATGTTCGCCCAGGTCTCCCGGAAGGCCTTGCTGCCAGCGGCGTCCGGTTGCTTGGCGGCCTCCTGCAGCGGCGCGCACATTTCTTCGATTTCGCCAATGCGGGCGCCCATTTCAATGGCCAGATCGACGGAAAGATTCCACACGTAGTTGGTCGGGAAGTAGCGAAACATGATTGTTATTGTCCTTGTGCAAGCAAAGCGGGCGACCAGGTCCGGAGCGGGAATAGCCAGACCTGACGGTTCGAAGCAGGCTAAGGGCAGGCCCCTTGTTTGGCCAATCGCGAGTCGGGATGGGAGGTATTGCGAACGGAGATAGAGCCGTGTGCACCGTTGGTCCAAGGGGGCTACGCACCGCTCAAGCCGCAAATCCGGATACCTACCATCGTGCTTTGCGATGGCTCATAACGCAGGATGTGATTGGTGTCGTTGAGGTCCGACTCACTAGAGTTGGCGCTGAACCGCGCCGTCGGTTGGCGTTTGGGGCACACAACAACAAGAATAAGGTATCGGCAGATGAGTGAGTCCAGATCCGGCACAGCGATCAGCCTGTGCGCCAAAGGCAGGCTGTTTTTCCACGACCGTGCGAGGGACTGGACATGCTCATATTGAATCGCGTTCTCGGAAATCTGTCGGTGGGGGCCAAGCTATTGCTGGGCTTTGGCTTGGTGCTGCTGGTTACTTTGGGAGTAGCGCTCACGGCTTTTCGTTCCCTGGGTGTGCTGCAGCAACGTGGGGAGCAGTCGCGTCAGGCGTCAGCGGTTCAGGCCCTGATCCTGCGTGCGCGTATCGACGAGAAAGCATTCGCCCTGGATCTCGCCCCGCAGCGCCTGGAGCAAGTCCGCGAGACGATTGGAAAACTAAATCGGCAACTCGATGATCACCCGACCAACAGCGCAACGCACACCGCGGTTCGCACAGCCGTCAGCGCTTACCTGGAGCAGTTCCTCGGCTATGCCGATTCGTTGCGTCGGGCTCGCGAAACGCGCCTGCGCATGCAGGCACGGGCGCAGACGGCTGGCGACAGTTTTACCCTACTGTTTCTCGACCAACTGGATGCGCTTAATGCTCGGTTAGGGCAGGGGACGCCGCCGAGCAGCGATCAGATGGTTTTGCTTGAGCAGACGACCGCGCTGCGGGACAAGCTCGCCAAGCTGCGTGACAGCGAGCTGTACTACTCGCTCGATGGCGAGGAGCGTTACCGCAGCGACTGGGAAATGAGCATGAGTGACCTGCTGGCCGCCATGCAGGCGCTCGATCTTGACGAGCAGCAAGGTGCGTCGCTGCAGGAGGCGAACACTGCCTTGGGCGACTACCGCAAAGCCTTTCTCGAGTTCGTCGACAGCCGTGAGCAAAGTGCGCAAAGCAGTGCGGCGATGAGTGCGCAAATTGAGCAGGTCAGCCAGCTGCTGGCCCAGGCCGATGAGCAGCAAAGGCAGGCGGTCCTGGACGATAATCGCGATGCCGATCGCCAATTGGGGTTGATCACCGTTCTGGCGCTCGCCTTGGGCATTGGCGCTAGTCTGCTGATCCGTCACTTGATTGTGCAGCCGTTGCGCCAGGCTGTGCAGTTGGTCCAACGCGTGGCGGCGGGGGACCTGAGTGATCCGCCGGCAGGCAGTGGTCGTCGTGATGAGTTGGGTCAACTGTTGGGCACGGTGGGCAACATGCTGGGCAGCCTGCGCGGTTTGGTCGGACGCATCGACCGCGGTGTCGGCTCGCTCAACGGCATGGCCGGCAGCCTGGCCGAAGTGACCCTGAGTAACAGCCGTGGTGTCGAACACCAACGCCAGGAAACCGAGCTGGCCGCCACCGCCATGCAACAGATGGCCGCCACAGCGCAGGAAGTCGCGCGCAACGCGGGTCAAGCCAGCGAAGCGGTGGCGCATGCCGACCAACAGGCGCGTGAGGGCGATGAGTTGGTGCGTCAGGCGAGTGACAAGATTGATCATTTGGCTGTGGAGATGGGCGGTTGCGCTGAGGCCATGCGGTCGCTATTGGTGGAGAGCGCGGCGATTGGAGGTGTGCTCGATGTGATCAAGGCGGTGGCCGAGCAGACCAACCTGCTGGCGCTCAATGCCGCCATCGAGGCCGCGCGGGCGGGCGAGCAGGGACGTGGCTTCGCCGTGGTCGCCGATGAGGTGCGTGGCCTGGCACGGCGTACCCAGCGATCAACCACGGAAATCGAAGGGTTGATCGTTCGTCTGAGCGCTGTAGCCCAACACGCCGCCGAGCGCTTGCAAGGCAGCCATGTGCTGAGCGATGAAACGGTGGTGCTTGCGGCGCAAGCCTCCCAGGCGCTGGCGCGGATCACCCGGGCGGTGTCCAGCATCGAGCAGATGAACCAGCAGATCGCCGCGGCCGCCGAACAGCAGAGCGTGGTGGCCGAGCAAGTCAGCCAGAGCATGACGCGGGTGCGGGAAGTGGCCGAAGGAAGCGCCAGGGAAAGCCTGAAATTGCAAGGCTCAACGGCCGACTTGCAACGGGTTGGCGGCGAGCTCAAAGCGGCCGTCGGGCACTTTCGAACGTGACTCGCCTTTGGCTAGCGCAGTAACTACTGCTCCAGTTCGTTGATGATCTGGCTGATTTTCGCCCGCAGCCAGCGGTGCATCGGATCCCCCTCCATGGTCCGATGCCAGAGCATGAACTCACGCATCACCGGGATTTTTACTGGTGGCTGCACGATGCGTAGCGGCAGGTAGTTGGCGTAGAGCTTGGCCATGCGTTGGAGCATGGTGGCGACGCGTTGGGTGCCGACGATCAGCTGCGGCAGAGTATTGAAGTCATGGGTCACCACTTCCATGCGGCGGGTGAAACCATACTGGCTCATCAACCATTCTTCGACGCTCAGTTGTCGGTTGCGGCCAAAAATCACCGAGACATGGCCCATCTCGATGTACTGGTCGAGGCTGATGCTGTCGCCCACCAACGTGTTGCCGTCCCACACTACACAGACGTGTTCTTCTTCAAACAGTAGCTGCGAGGGGTGGCCTTCGATCAGGTAGTGTTCAGGCACGATCATCATGTCGGCCTCACCGCGCATCAGCATCTCGGTGGACGTGTCGCCAGGGCCGAGCAGTTCAAAGGTGATATGCGGTGCTTCCAGGGAGATCTTCTGGATCACCCGGGCAAACAGGACGCTGATCAGATAGTCCGAGGTGATCAGGCGAAAATGACGCTTGCTGGTGGCGGGGTCGAACACCGGTTTGGCGGTGATCGAGGACTGGATCGTCAGCAGCACCTGGCGCACCGGCGCCGCCAGTTCGCGGGCATAAGGCGTGGGCTGCATCTTGCGTCCGACCTGCGCCAGCAGCTCATCTTCGAAGTAGAGGCGCAGCCTGCCCAGTACGCCGCTGGTGGCGGATTGTGTCATGTGCAGGCGTTCGGCGGCGCGGGTGATGTTCTGCTCTTCCAGCAATACATCCAGCGCCACCAGGAGGTTGAGATCCAAGTGGTTAAAACGCATGGCGGTCTCGATTCTTGTATTTATTTTGTAAATACCTTCCGACCTTCCTATCGCGGCGTCAAGTGCCGTGAGTGGGCGAATCGTGCGATGCCTGTTCGATTTTCCAGAGCGCTTGTGCTGCGCAGCCAGGTATCGCGTTTACCGATAGGTCGCATCCCGACAAGCGATTAGTCAGTGAGTTTTTACCCCTTCACTATCAACCCACAGTCGGTTGGCCGTGACGCTTTATCGACTCCAAGACCCGCCAAGGCAGCGTACCGCCTGGCACTGCTCCCGTAAGCGGGGTGCTGGCCTGCGCTGAATAATTACAATGGAGTGGTAACTCAATGAACATCATTGGCCTTGACGCCCTTATTTTCGGTGTCGACGACATTCAAGCCTGTACTCATTGCCTGCGTGACTACGGCCTGCTGCCTGTCGATGTCGACAGCGAGGGCGGTCGTTTTGAAGCCCTCGACGGCACCGCCGTGATTATCCGTCGGGCAGACGATGCCAGTCTGCCGGCGGCCATCGGGCCTGCGCCCTCGATTCGTGAAACCGTCTATGGCGTGGCAAGCATGGCTGATCTTGAGGCCATCGCCGATGAACTGGGGCGCGACCGCCCGGTGACCCGCGGTGCCGATGGCTCCGTGCACAGCGTGGACGATATGGGCTTTGCCATTGGTTTCCAGATCAGTGTGCGGCGCGCGTACAGCGCACCAGCCGATCTGACCAATGCGCCGGGCCACGCGCCTCAACGCCCGGTCAACCAACCTGGCATCAATCCCGACATGCAGGCCTTGCCACGGACCCTGTCCCACGTAGTGTATTTCGTGCCGGACGCAGCCAAGGCCGAAGTTTTCTACAAGCGCCTGGGCTTCGTGACCACTGACACCTTTGTCGGTGCGGGCCCGTTCATGCGGCCGGCCGGTTCCGATGACCATCACTGCCTGTTCATGATCCAGACGCCGCCGCACATGAAGGGCTGCGAGCACTTCACCTTTCACATGGGCAGCGGCACGGAAGTACTGCTGGCCGGTCGTCGCTTCGAAGAGCAAGGCTGGACCAGCTTCTGGGGGCCGGGCCGTCATCTCTTCGGCTCCAACTGGTTCTGGTACTTCAACAGCCCGTTGGGTTGCCACATTGAATACGACGCCGACATGGACAAGCACGATGACGCCTGGCAAGCGCGCCAAGCGCCGTTGTCGGCGGATAACTCGCAGTTGTTCCTGTTCACTTCCCGGGAAAAGTGGTTCCCGAGCGGCCCGCCGCCCAAGCAGGCCTGAGCGCGGAGGTCGTCCATGAGTCACGAGGCCCTGGTGCTCTGTCGACTGGATGAATTGGTCGAAGGGCAGGCCCGCGGGTTCGATCCTCTGGGTACGGGCAAGGACAGCGTGTTTGCCCTGCGCCATGACGCAGAGGTGCGCGTCTATCGCAACAGTTGCCCACACTTGGCGGTGCGCCTGGAGTATCGCAAAGACCGTTTTCTCAGCGTCGATGGCCGCCAGATTGTCTGTTATGCGCATGGTGCGCGGTTCCTTCCTGACACGGGTCTGTGCGTGTACGGCCCGTGCCTGGGGGAAAGCCTGAGTGCGCTGCAATGGCATGCAGAAGCCGATTGGCTGGTGCTCGAAGCGGGTCAGTTGGAGGCATGTGGACCTTAATTAAGGTATCGCGGTAGCTGATACATCGTATCCCTACATGCGATTAGTCAAACGCCTGCTTTGCCGAGAAAGTGGGGCACAAAGCGGTACCGAATGCGTGCAAACACAGCGGGTTCTGAAGCCTGGGATCGCTCCGGCAGAACGCTTGCGTGAATAACAAGAATAAGAGTGAGACGAGCATGAACGCAGTGAAAAAGGTGCTTATCGTCGGTGGTGGTATCGGTGGCCTGTGTGCCGCAATCGCTTTGCGTCGCAAAGGCATTGTCGTCGATCTTGTCGAGCTCAAGACGCAGTGGACCGTCTACGGTGTTGGCATCATCCAGCAGAGTAACGTTGTCCGTGAGATGGCCAAGTTGGGTGTGTTGGATGGCTACCTGGATGCTGCCTACGCGTTCGAGGATGTGACCATCAATACCACCGCCGGTGAACAGCTGGCGCGGATCCCTGGTCAGCGCCTGGCCGGCCCCGACTACCCAGCCAATGTCGGCATCTCGCGCCTGGCCCTGCATCAAGTTCTCAGCGAAACCACTATTGCCCTGGGGGCCTCGATTCGTCTGGGCCTGAGCGTCGAAACGCTGGAGCAGATGGGCGAGGGCGTTGATGTGTTGTTCACCGATGGCAGTCGCGGCCATTTCGATCTGGTCGTGGGCGCCGATGGCCTGTACTCCCACTTGCGAGGCTTGCTGTTCGGTGAGCAGTACCTGCCGCGCTTCACCGGCCAAGCGGTGTGGCGCTATAACTTTCCACGCGCCGCCGGGATCGATCATCTGGCTACCTTCCAGGGGCCCGCCGGCAATGCCGGACTGGTGCCGCTGGGTCAGGACCAGATGTACCTGTTCATGACCTCCCACGAACCCGCCAATCCAAGAGTGGAGCCTGCCACGCTGGCGTCCCGAATGCGCCAGCGCCTGAGTGGTTTCACCGGGCTGATCGGCGAGCTGCGCGAGCTAATTACTGACAGCGAACGGGTGGTCTACAAGCCGCTGGAGGTGGTGTTCGTCCGCGAGCCCTGGTACCGCGGCCGTGTCGTGCTGATTGGCGATGCAGTGCACGCCACGACGCCGCACTTGGGCCAGGGCGCCGGTATGGCCATCGAAGATGCCGTCGTGCTTGGCGAGGAGTTGGCCGGCGGCGGCAGCGTCGAACAGCAGCTCGAGCGCTTTATGGCGCGCCGTTATGAACGCTGCAAATTCATCAGCGAAAGCTCGGTGCTGGCCGGTGACAAGGAAATGGCCCACGACAGCAGCTTCGACCGGATCAGCCTGGTCAGACGGATGCTTGAGGTCACGGCAGAGCCTATCTGAGACGCCGGCAAAACCAAATTCGCTCCCCAAGGATGTTTCATGCCTGTGCAGGCTTGGCCCGGTTGGACTGCGGGCGCGGTTTCACCAGAAGAGCTGACATACAACAACAATAAAGAGGGTTACTTCGATGGCTACTCGCAAGTTCGCTGCGTCGCGGCGCGTCCCCTTCACCCTGACCCTTGCGGCCAGCCTGGGGCTTGGCGCTTCGGCAGCCCAGGCGTTTCAGATCGACACCGGCAATCCCGATCTCAGCTTGCGCTGGGACAACACGCTGAAGTACAGCGCGGCCTGGCGCCTGAAGGAGCCCAGCAGCAAGCTCAGCGAAGGGCAGACGGCGTTGAACCAGAATGACGGCGATCACAACTTCGGCAAGGGGCTGATCTCCAATCGCCTGGATATTCTTTCCGAGCTGGACATCGGTTTTCACAACTTTGGTGCGCGTCTGAGCGGTGCCGCCTGGTACGACACCGTCTACCAGGACCGCAACGATAACAACGACGCGGCCAGTGCCAACCAACGTTCGGTGGGGTTCAACGAGTTCACCAGTGATACCCGTCAACTGCACGGTGGTGACGGTGAACTGTTGGATGCCTTCGTCTACTGGAACGGTGAGCTGGCCGACCGTACCTTGTCGGTTCGCGCCGGGCGCCACGGCCTGATCTGGGGCGAGAGCCTGTTCTTCGGCGGCAACGGCATTGCCGGTGCCATGGCGCCAGTGGACGTGGTCAAGGCGCAATCGGTACCCAACACCCAATTCAAGGAAATCACCCGGCCGGTCAATCAACTCTCGACCGCCTACCAACTGACCGATGACCTGTCATTGGGCGCTTTCTACCAGTTGGAGTGGGAAGAGACACGCTTGCCTGGCGCCGGCAGCTACTTCTCCACCAGCGATACGATCGGCGATGGCAATGAAAGGCTGATCACCGGCGGGCCATTCCCGGATTTCCTGGGCGGGAATGCCAATAGCCCGGCGGCGTTTTTCCATGGCAAGGACAAGAAAGCCAGGAGTTCCGGCCAAGGCGGCCTGCAGCTCAAGTACAACACCGGGACGACGGATTACGGCCTGTATGCGCTGCAGTACCACGAGAAAACCCCAACGCTGTATTTGAAACCGAATGCCACCGGGCCGAACTTCAGTACCGGGCAAGTCGGCGAATATTCCTGGGTTTACCCGGAAGACATCCGTGTCCTGGGCGCCAGCTTCGCGACCTCCGTGGACGAGTACAGCTTTGCCGGCGAAGCATCGATGCGCTGGAACATGCCGCTGGTGTCCAACGCCCAGACCGTCCTGCCGGGCGTCGACGCGGACAACAATGACGACGCCCTGTACGCCGTTGGCCGTACGGCTCACATCAACCTCAACGTCCTGGCATCGCTGGGCCCTTCCTTCGTCGCCAATGAAGCCAGCCTGGTAGGTGAGATCGCCTGGAACCGCCTGCTGGCCGTGACCAGGAACCGCGCAGCCCTGGACCCTAACGCCACCGATGACGGCCTGGGCCTGAAACTGGTGTACACGCCGACCTATCGCCAGTTTTTCCCAGGCGTCGATATCAGCGTGCCGCTGGGCATCAGCTATTTCCCCATGGGCAAGTCGGCCGTGATCAGCGGGTTCGGCCCCGATAGAGGAGGGGACATGAACATCGGCGTATCCGCCACCTACCTGGACCAAGTGACCGTGGGGCTGACCTATACCCACTTCTACGGCCCCGAGGACACCAGCCTCAACGCCGCCAACCAGTTCAATTACAAGCAGTCGTTGAAGGACCGGGACTACCTGGCTTTCTCCGTCAAGACCACGTTCTAAGAGGATTTGCGCATGACCATTCAGTTCACTCTAAAGGCCTTGTGCTTAACCCTGCTGGCCGCCGCCGCGCCGATGGCCTTGGCCGCCAGCGCCGAACAAGCGGCCGCGCTGGGCAAGACCCTGACGCCCTTCGGTGCCGAGAAAGCCGGCAATGCCGATGGCAGCATTCCGGCCTGGGACGGTGGCTACACCAAGGTTGATCCAGGCTACGTCCCGGGCGGCAAACGCAGCGATCCGTTTGCCGCAGACAAACCCTTGTACAGCATCACTGCCCAGAACCTGGCCAAGTACGCCGACAAGCTCAGCGACGGCACCAAGGAGCTGTTCAAGCGTTTCCCGGACACCTATCGCATCGATGTCTATCCGACCCGGCGCACGGCGGCCGCGCCGCAGTGGGTCTATGACAACACGTTCAAGAATGCGACCCGCGCCAAACTGGTCGACAGCAGCGCCGGCCTGATCCCCGATGGTGCCTACGGCGGGATCCCGTTTCCGATTCCACAGAACGGCACCGAAGCGATCTGGAACCATTTGCTGAACTGGCGCGGCACCTCGGTGGCGGGGCATTTCCGCCACTATCTGATGACTGCCGACGGCAACCAGGTGATGACCAGCGACGGCCTGTTGACCCAGGAAATGCCCTACTACTTCCAGGAGGGCGGCCCTGAAAATTACTCGGGCGACTACTGGCTGGTGCACTTCGTCAATCTTGGCCCGGCGATTCGTGCCGGCGAGCAGATCCTTGGGCGTGAAAACATCAACGGCGACAAATCCCAGGCTCATGTCTACCTGAGCGGCCAGCGCCGGGTGCGCACGCTCCCCAACGCTTGCTGTGATACGCCGACGCCTTCCACCGCCGGGGTCATGTCCTTCGATGAGCTGAGCGTGTGGGGCGGGCGCACGGACCGCTTCGACTGGAAGCTGGTTGGCAAGCAGGAGATCTATGTCCCCTACAACACCAACAAGGTGCAGAACGCTGCCCAGCCGCAGGACCTGTTGGGCAAGCATCATCTGAACCCCGATTACGTGCGCTGGGAGTTGCACCGCGTCTGGGTGGTCGAGTCGACGGTGGCCGCCGGCAAGCGCCATCAGTTGCCCAAGGGCCGCTACTACCTCGACGAGGACACTTGGCAAGCCCTGCTCGCCGATCGCTGGGACGCCAGCGGTCAACTGGCCAAGACCCTCTGGTCGCTGCCTTCCGTGCTGCCCGACCTGCCAGGCCTGGTGCAACTGTCCTCCGGTTTCTACGACCTGACCTCCGGTGCGTGGTTTATCCAGAATCTCTATGCGGGGTTGCCGGACCAGTATCGCGCGGTTGATCGCTACAAGGTCTCGGAGTTCTCGCCGGCGGCAATGGCTGGGCGCGGCGTGCGTTAGACCTGAGCCGAGAGTGAAGGGCAGGCCTGTCGGGCTGCCCTTGGGATACGAGTGTTTGTCCGAGGTAGGTTATGAACAGAATCAGTCAGGCGAGCGCGTTGCTCCTGGCCCTGCATTTGCCCTTCGCCACGAGTGAGTGCCTGGCCGGCACGGCTGTCGTGGACGTGCCGCTGAATACCCCTGCCATGCAGGTACCGGCTGCGCAGAACGGCGTTTTGATCGGCCTGGCGCGTGCAGGTACACGTCTCGTTGCGGTGGGCGAGCGCGGCCTGGTGCTACTCTCCGACGACAACGGGCAAAGCTGGCGCCAGGCTTCGGTGCCAGTGTCGGTGAGCCTGACGGCGGTGCAGTTTGTCGATGCGCGACAGGGCTGGGCGGTCGGCCACACAGGCGTTGTGCTGACGACGCGTGATGGCGGCGAGCACTGGACGCTGCAGCTCGACGGCGTGCGCGTGGCACGGCTCGAACTGGATGCCGCCAAGGCTGAGCAGGCCACGGCAGCCAACCCGGACGACGCCCTGGCACGGGTACAAAATGCCGAGCGTCTTGTTGCCGATGGGGCGGACAAACCGTTCCTGGCGCTCCAGTTCATCGATGCGCATCGTGGGGTGATTGTTGGGGCCTACGGCTTGGCGCTGCAGACCACCGATGGCGGTGCGACCTGGCAGTCATTGATGGGGAGCATCGCCAACCCGAGCGGCTTGCACTTGTACGCCATCAGTGTTCAGGGACCGCGTTGGTTCCTGGCGGGTGAGCAGGGCTACCTGGCGCGCTCGGACGACGACGCGATGTCGTTCAGCCAGTTGGACAGCCCTTACGAAGGCAGTTTCTTCACGCTGCAGAGTCGTGCCGACGGCGCGCTGGTGGTCGCCGGCCTGAAGGGCAATGCCTTTATCTCCCAGGACGCTGGTGCAAGTTTCCAGCGCCTGTCAGTTCCCGTACCCATCTCCTTCAACGACTCCATCCGCCTGGCCGACGGCCAACTGCTGCTGGTCAACCAGGGCGGCATGCTGTTTCGCAACAGCGAGCAGACCGGAGCAGCGCTGCTGCCACTGGGCAAACCCTTGGGCAAACCTGTTTCAAGTGTGATCGAGGCCGCCGATGGCAGTCTGATCGTTGCCGGTTTCACCGGGCTGCAGCGTCTCGCGCAGCCAGCCACTGCCGCTTCGGAGTGAGGTTATGACGTCCCCTGGTAAGTTTTTCCAGTCCCCAGCGAATGCGCTCGATGACTTTGATCCGCGTTCCGGCTCGGTGCTCGAACGAGCATTGTTCAACCATCGTCTGTGGGTGTTGCTGCTGTGCCTTGCGACCACGCTGGTGCTGGGTTGGCAGTCCAGCCGTGTCGAGCTCAATGCCAGTTTCGAAAAAATGATTCCCACCCATCACCCCTATATCGCCAACTACCTTGAGCACCAGAAGGAGTTGAGCGGGCTGGGCAATGCGGTGCGCATCGCCGTGGTCAACAAGCGGGGCGAGATCTATGACGCTGACTACCTCAAGACCTTGCAGGCATTGAGCGACAAGATCTACCTGCTGCCCGGTGTCGATCGCGCCTACATGAAGTCGTTATGGACGCCCGCCACACGCTGGGTCGCGGTGACAGAAGCGGGTCTGGAGGGTGGGCCGGTCATTCCGGACAACTACGATGGCGGCGCAGCAAGCCTTTCGGCATTGCGGCGCAACGTGCAGTTGTCCAACGAAATCGGCCAACTGGTGGCGTTCGACCAGGCATCGAGCATCATCCAAGTACCGCTGCTGCAGCGGACTCCCGATGGTCAACCATTGGACTACACCCGGCTGTCGCAACAGTTGGAGTCGTTGCGCAGCCAATACCAGAGCGACAGCATCGACATCCGCATCACCGGTTTCGCCAAGAAAGTCGGCGATCTCATCGCCGGCCTGCGGCAGATCCTGATCTTCTTCGCCGTGGCGATCCTGATCACCACGGTGGTGCTTTATTGGTACACCCGCTGCATTCGCAGCACCCTGTTGGTGGTGTTCTGCTCGTTGGTGGCGGTGGTCTGGCAGCTCGGCTTGCTGCCGCTGCTGGATTATCAACTGGATCCCTACTCAGTGCTGGTGCCGTTCCTGGTGTTTGCCATTGGCATGAGCCATGGCGCACAGAAGATGAACGGCATCATGCAGGATATCGGGCGCGGCATGCACCGGGTCGTCGCCGCGCGCTTTACCTTCCGCCGTCTGTTCCTTGCCGGTCTTACCGCGCTGCTGTGTGATGCGGTGGGTTTCGCGGTGCTGATGATCATCAAGATCCAGGTGATCCAGGACCTGGCGATGATCGCCAGCATCGGCGTCGCGGTGCTGATCTTCACCAACTTGATCCTGCTGCCGATACTGCTTTCCTATGTCGGGGTCAGCGGCCGCGCGGCGCAACTGAGCCTGAAAAGCGAGCACGCTGAACAAGCGGGCCAGCATCGCCACGGGTTTTGGCGTTTCCTCGACCTGTTCACCCAGCGCCGCTGGGCAGCGTTGTGCATCGCCCTGAGCCTGGCGTTGGCGACGCTCGGCTTCATCGTCAGCCTGCAGTTGAAAGTCGGTGATCTGGATGCGGGCGCGCCGGAGCTACGGGCCGACTCACGCTACAACCAGGATGATGCATTCCTGACCCGGCATTACGGCGCCAGCAGCGATCTGTTCGCGGTGATGATCAAGACCCCCGCCGGCGCCTGTTCGCGCTATGACATCTTGAACAAAGTCGATGCCCTCGACTGGCAGTTGCGCACCTTGCCAGGGGTGGATTCGACCAACTCCCTGGCGTTGCTCAACCGCCGCATGCTGGTGGGCCTGAGCGAAGGCAGCCCGAAGTGGTACGAACTGCAGAACAACCAGGCGATGCTCAATATGGTCACCGCCGGGGCGCCACGCGGGTTGTACAACGAAGACTGCAGCCTGCTGACCTTGTACGCCTACCTTTCCGACCACAAGGCGCAAACCCTCAGCGGCCTGGTGGATCACGTCGAACAATTTGCCGCCGCTAACAATACCGACGACGTCCAGTTCCTCCTGGCTGCCGGTAATGCCGGGATCGAGGCCGCGACCAATATTGTAGTCAAGCAGGCCAATCGGGAAATGCTGTTCTGGGTCTACGGTGCGGTGATCCTGCTCTGTCTGATCACCTTCCGCTCCTGGCGCGCCACGGTGTGTGCGGTGATTCCGCTGATGCTCACCTCGATCCTCTGTGAAGCGCTGATGGTCTGGCTGAACATCGGCGTCAAGGTCGCGACCCTGCCGGTGATCGCCCTCGGCGTGGGCATCGGCGTCGACTATGCGCTGTACGTGATGAGCATCCTGCTCGGCCATATGCGCCAGGGCACCAGCCTGTCGGAGGCGTATTACCGGGCGCTGCTGTCCACCGGCAAGGTGGTGATGCTGACCGGTGTGACCCTGGCGATCGGCGTGGCCACCTGGATGTTTTCGCCGATCAAGTTCCAGGCCGACATGGGCGTGCTGCTGGCGTTCATGTTCGTCTGGAACATGGTCGGTGCGCTGGTCCTGTTGCCGGCCCTGGCGCACTTCCTGTTGCCGAGCGAGCGGATCAGCCGGGAACAGACGTCGGCGGAACCCAGCCTGACGACAAGCGTGCCGCTCACGCCTGCCTTGGTCGAGGAGGGCGATTGCGTGCAGCGGGCCCTTGGTTCGCAGACCCCGGACCACGACCAACGCGCAACGCCCGCCGCCCAACCCATTGCGTCATGACAATAAGAAAGGACGTTCCCATGCCTCGCATGTATCAATTCCAGCAGCATCTCTGGCTAGCGCTTCGAACCGGTCTGATCGCTTACGGGGTGGCGTTCTGCGCGACCCAACCACCGGAGGTGCGTGATGAACGTTGAACGCCAGGCGCGGTTGCCGCAGTCCTTGTTGCTGTTGCTCGGCAGTTGCTTGCCGGTCCTGGGGGCTGTGCTGCTGGCCCCCGTCCTGCCGCAAATGCAGGAACACTTCGCTGACACCCAGGGCGTCGCGGTGCTGGTTCCCATCGCCCTGACGCTACCGGCGCTAATGATTGCCCTGTTTGCACCCTTCGCCGGAATCATCGCCGACCGACTCGGGCGCAAGCCGTTGCTGATCGGTGCGATGTGCCTCTACACCATCTGTGGCGTGCTGCCGCTCTGGCTGGATTCGTTGCAGGCGATCGTAGTCAGTCGCGCCGGCATCGGCCTGGCCGAGGCAGCGATCATGACCTGCTGCACCACGATGATGGGCGACTACTACAGCGGCGCGCGGCGCGAACGCATGTTCGCCCTGCAAATGGTGGCGACCTCCTTGTCGGCGGCGATTTTCATTGCCGTCGGGGGAGTGCTCGGCGAACACGGCTGGCGTACACCGTTTGCGTTGTATGGGTTGGGGCTGGTGTTGCTGCCGCTGATGGCCTGGTTGCTGTGGGAGCCGCGTGGGCATGCGGTCATCGAGAAGAAGGCGATAAGCAGGGCATTTCCCTGGCGCACCTTGGCGCCGTTGTATGTCCTGGCATTCCTGGCGGGCTTGAGCCTGTTCATCGTGCCGGTACAAGTCGGTTATTTGCTCAACCTGCTGCATGTCGAAGGGTCGCAGCGGATCGGCTTGACCATGGGCGCCAATCAGCTCGGTGTATTGATTGGCGCGTTGAGTTTCCGTCTGTTCAGTGGCGTGCCGGCACACCGGCAGATGCTCCTGGCTTTCGTCGCCGCTGGTATGGGCGACGGGTTGTTGGCGGTGGCCGACAGCCATGGCTGGGTGGTGATCGCCGTACTGATCAACGGCCTGGGTATTGGCCTGATGATGCCGACCCTGCTCACCTGGATCATGGCCCAAGTCGATTTCCAGCAGCGCGGCCGCGCCGCCGGCGGCTTCACGGCGATGTTCTTCGCCGGTGAGTTCGCCAGCCCGCTGGTGGTGCTGGCGATCACCGGTGGGTTGAGCAGCGCCTTGCCCGCCGCGTTGGGAATCGTTGCGGGTGTTCAGTTTGTGGTGGCTGTGGCCTGTATGCGGTTGCGCGGCAGCGGGTCGGCTTTTCCCGCTGCGG
This sequence comes from Pseudomonas frederiksbergensis, assembly GCF_000802155.2. Taxonomy (GTDB): domain Bacteria; phylum Pseudomonadota; class Gammaproteobacteria; order Pseudomonadales; family Pseudomonadaceae; genus Aquipseudomonas; species Aquipseudomonas frederiksbergensis_A. The sequence goes on along the minus strand of NZ_JQGJ02000005.1, from coordinate 423,553 downwards.
CAGCCGCAGAGCTTGATCGCTGATCTCACGTCTCAAGAAAACAAGAACAAGAGGAGAGCAACATGAGTTATTTGCTCAACACCTGGTACATCGCCGGGTGGGCGGACGAGCTGGCGCCAGGGTCGATGCTTGGCAGGACCATCGTCGAACAACCCATGGTCTTCTTTCGCGACAGCCAGGGGCGGATCCAAGCGCTGGCTGATCGTTGCCCGCACCGTTTTGCCCCGCTGCACATGGGAAAGATTGTCGGTGACAGCGTTCAGTGCCCGTACCACGGCTTGCGTTTCGATGGCAGCGGCCAATGTACGCACAATCCCCATGGCGAAGGAAACATCCCCAAGGCCGCCTGTGTTAGCGGCTTCGCGGTGGTTGAGCGCCACGGGGCTATCTGGGTCTGGCCAGGCGATCGTCACCTGGCCAGCGGCACCTTGATTCCTGATTTCTCTTTCCTCGACCAGGCGCCAACCCACGCCAAGGGGCATGGGTATCTGCCGACGCGCGCGCACTACGAACTGCTGTCCGACAACATCATGGACCTGAGCCACGTTGATTTCCTGCACCCGGACACGCTCGGTGGCGGAGCCTTGTCACGCACGCGCGCCGACATCGAGGAATTGCCCAACGATCGCGTGCGCATCAGTTGGTGGGCGCCGGACGATGTGCCGCCGCCGGCGTTCGGCGCTCACCTTGAAGACCCGACCCGGGCAGACGTCTGGGCTGAAGTCATCTGGCACGCACCCGGTCTGATGTTGCTGGGCAGTGGCGCCACGCCTCCAGGGCGCCCCAGGGAAGAGGGACCCGTGACCTGGAACCTGCATCTGATGACGCCGCAGGACGCGGCCAACACCCATTATTTCTTCGCCAACACGCGCAGTTTCGAGCAGGACAATGCGCAGTTGAATGCCTTCGTCCAGGACATGTTGATCGGTATTTTTGCCGGTGAGGACAAACCCATGGTCGAGGCTCAACAGCGCCAGCTTGGCGAGGTTGAACTGCTTGGCCTTAACCCGGTGCTGTTGCCAGTCGATGCAGGGGCCGTGCGCTGTCGACGTGTCCTGCGTCGGCTGATTGAAACCGAGCGTGCGACGACGCACGCCAGCCCGTCATCAAGCTTTGAAAAAGAGGAATCGCGATGAGCTTTTTACGCAACACCTGGTACGCAGCCGCCTGGGGCACCGAGGTCAAGGCCGGGGAGCTGTTCCAACGAACCCTGCTCAATGAACCCGTGGTGTTTTTCCGCGATACCCAAGGTAGTGCCCAAGCCATTTCCGATCGCTGCCCTCACCGTTTCGCGCCCCTGGGCATGGGAATCCTCAAAGGCGATGCGGTGCGTTGTCCGTACCACGGCCTGGAATTCGATGGCAGTGGCGCCTGTGTGCATAACCCCCACGGCGATGGTGCAATTCCCAAGGCGGCAAAGGTCAAGGCCTACCCGCTGGTCGAACGCTACAGCCTGCTGTGGATCTGGATGGGTGATCCACACTTGGCCGATGCGACGCTGATTCCGGATTTCAATTGCATGGATGAAGACCATTGGTATGTCGGCAAACGCTACCTGCACGCGAAAGCCAACTACGTGCTGGAAACCGACAACATCATGGACCTGAGTCATATCGAGTTCTTGCATCCGTCTACGTTGGGTGGCGATGGCGTCAAGGGTGCATTGACCAGCGTGCAAGAGGAGGGCAACACCGTTTGGTCCAATCGCCAGACGGTTGCGGAAATCATGCCGGAGTTCCTCTACACCGCCTGGAACATTCCTCAGGGCACACCAGTGGACCGTTGGATCGATGTGCGTTGGGATGCGCCTGCGAACATGTTGCTGTTTTCCGGCGCAGTGGCGACCGGTCTCCCCAGGGATAAGGGCGTTTCCACACCGATTCCGCACCTCTTCACCCCGGAGACCGAGACCACGACTCACTATTGGTTCTCAGTCTGTTTTCCCAAGGCAATGGGCGAATTCGCCGAGCGATTCGCTGACGAACAAGCGGCCGCGATCAACCGGCCCTTTACCGATGAAGACTTGCCAATGCTCGAGGCCCAGCAGCGCATGATGGGCGATGCTTCGTTCTGGGACTTGAAACCGGTCCTGCTGATCGGTGATGCAGGCGCCATCCGCGCGCGGCGTGTACTCGATCGGATGATTGCTGCCGAGCAGCCTGCGGGTGCCAAGTGATGATTGAAGTCGTCGTCACCCGCAAGCGTCGCGAAGCCGAAGGCATCTACAGTTTCGAACTGGCCCCGGTCGACGATTCCATGCTGCCTGCCTTCAGCGCCGGCTCGCATATCGACGTGTATCTGCCCAATGGCCTGGTGCGCCAGTACTCGCTGTGCAATCACCCCGAAGAACGCCACCGCTACCTGTTGGGCGTGTTACTCGACCCGGCGTCTCGCGGCGGTTCGCAGGCCATGCACGAGCAGGTGCATGAAGGTAGTCGCCTGCGCATCAGCGAGCCATGCAACCTGTTCCCTCTGGAACATGGGGCAGGGTACAGCGTGCTGTTCGCGGGCGGCATCGGCATCACGCCGATCCTCTGCATGGCCGAACGCCTTGCGCGGATCGGCGCGCCTTTCGAGCTGCACTATTGCGGTCGCTCGGCCGGGCGCATGGCCTTTATCGAGTACATCCGCCATTCGGCGTTTGCCAATTGCGTGCACGTTCATGTGGACGACGGCGAGGATGCCCAGCGCCTCGACAGTGCTCGGGTTCTGTCCGTGCAGGCCAGTGATCGTCACCTGTACGTCTGTGGCCCCAACGGCTTCATGGAGCATGTGCTCGGCACGGCGCGCGCGCAGGGCTGGGCCGAGGCGCAACTGCACCGCGAGTACTTTACCGCCGCCGCTGCGCCGGTCAGCGAGGCGGGCGGTTTCGAGGTGCAACTGGCTAGCACCGGACAGTGTTTCCAAGTGCCGGCCACGCTCAGCGTTGCCCAGGTGTTGCTGGAGGCCGGCATCGACATCCCGTTGTCTTGCGAACAGGGCATCTGTGGTACCTGCCTCACGCGCGTACTGGAGGGCGAGCCGGACCATCGTGACATGTTCCTGACCGATGCCGAGCGGGCCCGCAACGACCAGTTCACGCCTTGCTGCTCCCGTGCGAAGAGCGCGCGGCTGGTGCTGGATCTTTAAGGTTTTTACATGGATTCATCGTTACCCGCTGGCGCGTTTCGCCAACTGATTGAGGACTCGAACATGCAACAGCTTCCTGGTTTCAAACGCGTGGTCACCGGGCACGATGCCCAAGGCTTGGCGGTGGTCGCGCTCAGCGGACCAACGCCCAACAGCTTTCCGCTCAAGGCCGTGCCCGGCACGGTCTTCCATGAGATTTGGAACAGCGGCGCGAGCCCGGCCATGCTGGATAACGGCAACGACCCCACCAACAAGCCGCTTCAACTGAGCCCCGCACCATTGGGCAGTGTGATCCGGGTGGTGGATATTCCGCCCGACAGCGTGCAGAACCAGGTCAGCGCCGAGGATGCTGCGGCGGCATTCGCCGAAATTGGTCAGGCCCATGCTGGCACGGGACAGGCGGGTTCCAAACACAAGCTGATGCACCGCACCGAAACGCTTGATTACGGCGTTGTCACGGAGGGCGAGGTGTGGCTGGTGCTCGATGGCGAGGAAGTGCATCTCAAGCGCGGTGACATCGTCGTGCAGCGCGGCACCAACCACGCCTGGAGCAATCGCACCGAGCAGATGGCGCGCATGCTGTTTGTGCTGCTCGATGGTCGCTTCGCCCCCGAGCTGCAAGGAGAACTGGCATGAAGCTCAGCACCCTGAAAGATCACAGCCGTGACGGTCGCCTACTGGTGGTGTCGCGCGACCTGGCCTGGGCGGTGGAGGCCAGTGACATCGCCGGGACACTGCAGGAGGCCATCGAGCATTGGCCGAGCGTTGAAGCCGCTTTGCGCGCTCGCTATGACGCCCTGAACGAAGGCTCGCTGGCCGGGGCCTTTGCCTTTGATCCGCAACAAGCCGCCGCACCCTTGCCACGTGCCTGGCAGTGGCTGGACGCCTCGTCTTTTCTCAGTCATGGCGAGCGGATGCAGAAGGCTTTTGGGCTGGATCCGATCGAAGGTGTTGAACACACGCCGCTGATGTATCAGGGCTGTGGCGATGACTTTCTGGGGGCTCACGACGATATCGTGCTGCCCAGTGAAACCCATGGCATCGACTTCGAAGGTGAATTCGCCGTGGTGGTCGATGAGGTTCCCATGGGTTGCTCGGCGCAAGAGGCCGCCGGCCATATCCGGCTCATCGTGCAAGTCAACGACGTCAGCTTGCGCGCACTTGCCCCCCGAGAGATGAAGACGGGCTTCGGGTTTATCCAGGCCAAATCCTCGTCAAGTTTTGCCCCGGTGGCAATCACCCCCGACGAGTTGGGTGAGGCCTGGCGCGACGGGCGTGTGCACTTGCCGTTGAAGGTTGAATGGAACGGCCAGTGGTTCGGTCATGCCCAGGGCGGTGCCATGCATTTCGGCTTTCATCAGTTGATCGCCCATGCAGCACTGACCCGGCGCCTCAGGGCCGGCTGCGTGATCGGTTCCGGCACGGTTTCCAATGCTGACCCCACTGTGGGCGCTGCCTGCATTGCCGAACGTCGTGCCGTCGAGATGATCGAGCACGGCGCGCCACGGACGTCCTTCATGCGCTTTGGCGACCGCGTGCGCATGGAGGTCCTCGATCTGCAAGGTCAGTCGGTGTTCGGGGCGATAGACCAGTGCATCGTGCGCGGAGGCTTCCCATGCGCGTGATGATTACCGGGGCCAATGGTTTTGTTGGCCGGGCGCTGGTGAAACGATTGCTCGAAACCAACGAGTTACAAGGCCGGTCGATCAGCGCGTTGATCCTGTTGGATAAAGAGTTGGTGGGGTTTGCTGAGGACAAGCGCATGCGCCGGCATTGCGGCAGTGTGACCGACGCCGCTTTATTGCGCCGAGCGCTGGCTGATGGCATCGATGTGGTCTTTCACTTGGTCAGCATTCCGGGTGGCGCAGCCGAGCAGCATTATTCACTGGGTTATCAGGTCAACCTGCTGGCAAGCCTGGAATTGCTCGACCAACTGCGCGAACAGCCTGGTCGGCCGGTACTGGTGTACGCCAGCAGCGTGGCGGTATACGGCGGCGATCTGCCGGCCCGCATGGATGAGCGTGCGGCGCCGCGCCCGCAGTTGAGCTACGGTACGCACAAGACGATGGTGGAAATGGCACTCAACGACCTTGCCCGACGGGGCGAGGTGGACGGTCGTGCCGTGCGCCTGCCCGGCATTGTCGCCCGTCCACGTGAACCCAATGGGCTGCGCTCGGCGTTCATGAGCGATCTGCTGCATGCCTTTGCCGAAGGCGAGCCGTATTGCTGCCCGGTGTCGCCGCAGGCACAGGCGTGGTGGATGTCGGTGCGGTGCTGCGTCGATAACCTGTTGCGAGCCGCCGAACTGCCGACCGCCGAGCTCGGCGAATCACGCGTCTGGCAACTGCCGTTGTTGCACCTGTCCATTGCCCAGGTCATCGATGCCCTGGCCGCCGCTTTCGGCCAGGAACGTCGCGCGCTGATCAGTTTCGCACCGGACGCTGGACTGCAAGCGTTGTTCGGCAGCTTCCCAGCAATGAAAACCCCTCAGGCCCGTGCCCTTGGCTTTCGCCATGACGGCTCGGCTGCCGCCTTGATACGAAACAGTTTGAAAGCTGCTGCCCCGGCGCGCCGTGTGCGTGGGCGGGTGGGGCTTGGAGTGAGCGAAAATGCAATCAACTAAACGCCGCCTCGTGGACCTGTCCGTCACCCTGGACAACAATCCCTACACCGATCCGCCGCCATTGCTGCCGAAAATCGACTACATGGACCATCAGCAAGGCTGGCCGGAAATGGCCGCGATGTTTCCTGGCCTGTCCAAGGCGCAACTGCCTGGCGATGAGTCCTGGGCGGCTGAGCGCCTGCAGATCACCACGCACAGCGGTACGCACATGGACGCCCCTTGGCATTACGCCTCGACGACGGACGGCGGCAAGCCGGCTTTCGGCATCGATGAGCTGCCGCTGGATTGGTGCCTGCAACCGGGCGTGAAGCTGGACTTTCGTCATTTACCGGATGGCCATGTGGTCAACGCCGCACAAGTGCAAGCCGAGCTGGAGCGTATTGGCCATGTTCTACGGCCGCTGGACATTGTCCTGGTCAACACCCGTGCCGGCGCGCTGTTCGGCCAGCCAGGGTATCTGGACGCCGGGGTCGGCATCGGCCGTGAGGCCACGTTGTACTTGCTGGAACGCGGCGTGCGCGTGGTCGGCACCGATGCCTGGAGCTGGGACGCGCCGTTCAAGTACACCCGCGAACGCTTCGCCGCCACGGGCGACGCCTCGATCATCTGGGAAGGGCACAAGGCCGGACGCGACATCGGCTACGGCCAGATGGAAAAACTGGCCAACCTGGAATGTCTGCCGGCCCATGGTTTCCAGGTGTCGTGTTTCCCCTACAAGATCAGGCACGCCTCGGCCGGTTTCGTCCGCGCCGTAGCGATTTTCGAGGAATGAACGTGCCAGCGGCCGGTGGGAAAAAGCGCGCTAGCCTCTCCCAGGGGCTTGAGACGCTGCTGTCAGAGCGCATTCTTGAGGGCCGGCTGCGTGGCGGTGAGCAGTTGCCCACCGAGTCGGCCCTCATGCTCGAGCATGGTATCAGTAGAACCGTGGTGCGTGAGGCCATGTCGCGTCTACAGGCCGCTGGTATGGTTGAGACACGCCACGGCATCGGCACGTTTGTGCGCGGTAGCACCCTGTCGCTGGGGGCCTTCATCGACCCGGCTACCCTCGGCATCATCACTGACTCGCTGGCGATCATGGAGTTTCGGATCGGTCTTGAGGTGGAAGCCGCCGGGCTCGCCGCCCAGCGATGTAGCCCGGATCAGTTGGCGGGGTTGCGGGTGCTGCTCGATCAGCTCGGCCTGCCTGCAGTCAGCGTCAATGATCGGGCCGCACTGGATTTCCAGTTCCATTTGAGCATTGCCCAGGCGACCGGCAATCACTACATCCCCGACACGCTGCTCAACCTGGGGGAGGTCATCATCCCCCGCAGCCGACTGGATTCCGCGCGGCTGTTTCACGATGAGCCGCAGCACTACGAACAGCGCATGCAAAGCGAGCACGAACAGATTTACCAGGCGATCTTCAATCAGGACGCTGAGTGTGCGCGTGCCGCGATGCGCCTGCACCTTCAGGACAGTCGCGAGTACCTGGACCAGGCCCGCCTAGAGTTGATGACATGACGGATAACCAGAGCTACCCGGTGCCGGACACGGCCACGCAGCCGCCTGCCACGGCGCTCACCATCATCGATCCTCGCTGGACCTTGTTCGTCCGTGTCGTGGCGGCTGGCAGTCTCAGCAAAGCAGCCGTGCTGCTGGACATGCCGCAGTCCATGGTGAGTCGCAATATTGCCCTGCTCGAATCGCAATGTGGCGAACGCCTGTTCCATCGCACCGGGCGCGGGGTGGTGCTGACTGAATTTGGCGAGCAGTTGCTGCCCTGTATATCGGATCTTCTGGCGAACGCTGAAAGCCTTGCCGACGACATTCGCAACCTGCGTGGAAAACCGGTGGGGGAGGTGGTGGTGGGCATGTTGCCTTCCGCGGTGCGCCGGTTTGCGGGGACGCTCTTTTCTGCGGTGCGCGCGCAGATGCCCGGGGTGAGATTGCACCTGATCGAGGGCGCGAGCGCTCAACTTGAAGAGCAGTTGCACGATGGTCGTCTGGATATGGCGCTGGTGCTGCGCGAGAGCGAGGCAAGCATCGGCCAAGCCCATCTGTTGGCCAGGCTACCGCTGCATCTGGTAGGACCCGCCGCCGATCCTCTGTTCGAAAATCGAGACATTGCGCTGGAAAATCTATCGGGGCTGCCATTGGTCGTGCCTGGGCGGCCGCATCTGCTGAGGGCCAGGCTCGATCATTTGGCTGCCGAGCAAGGCGTGGAGCTGTGCGTGGCCGTGGAAGCCGACTCGGTCCAGCTCCAGTACGAAGTCGTCGCGGCAGGCGGAGGCTTTGCGATTGCCTCTGTGCTGCCCGGCTCGCTGGATCAACGACTGATTTCATCGCGCATTATCGAGCCCGTGTTGGAGCGCTTTGTCGTGCTGGTCGAGTCGCCCCGTCGCCCTTTGACCCGTGCTTCCCGTGAAGTGCGACGGCTGATCTGCAATCTGTCCATGCCATCGATTTAAGCGATAGCTGCTTTGCATCCCCAGCAGTATTCGACGGGGGGCGCGCCTCGTAGGGTGTCAGTCAATCAACGACTGATCCCCGATTGCGAGGTTAGCGCTATGCATCACGCCCAAAAGTCCCAAGTCATTGCCCCGACGCTTTTTCTCAGCGACGCCGATGTGGCCTCGCTCGCCGACTGGAGCACCGCCGTTGCCGCGCTCGCCGAGGCGTACGCGCACCCTGCATCGGATGCCATGGTGCCGCCTCGCTCCATGGCCCGGGGCGACGGTATCTGGCTGCGCAGTTTGACCGCTGTACCTCCAACTGGCGGCCATATGGGCTGCAAGTTGATCGCGGCTTCCATGCGGGCGCGCTGCGCCAGCTACCTGATCGCATTGTTCAACCAGCAAACCATGGCGCTCAGTGCCCTGATCGATGGCAATCGGGTGACGGGTTTGCGCACCGCGGCAACCGCTGCGCTGGCAGTCGATTTGCTGGCGCCCAAGCGCGCGCTGCGGGTGGGGGTGATTGGCTCGGGGTTTGAGGCCCGTGGCGCGTTGGACTGCCTCAAGTCCGTGCGCGATGTGGCCCAAGTCCGGGTGTTCAGCCCAACGCCCGCGAGCCGCGAGCGGTTTGCCGAGAGCTTCAGGCCGGGGCTGGACATCCAGGCGGTGAACAGCGCGCAAGAAGCTGTGCAGGACTGCGACGTGGTGATTTGTGCCGCCCGCAGTCGTGACGAATCTCCGGTCCTGCAAGGCGCCTGGCTTTGCCCTGGGGCCACGGTTGTGTCGTTGGGTTCCACCTTGCCTGAGCAACGTGAGGTTGACCCGGTCACGATGGAGCGAGCCGTCTGCATCGTCGCGGATATGCCGCAAGAGGTACTTCACGATACCGGCGACGCCATTGCTGCGATCAGCGCCGGTGTTTATGTCGCCGACAAATTGGTCGCGCTGTCGGACCTGGTGGCGGGTCGTGTCAACCCGCGCCAGAACGCAAGCGACATCGTCCTCTACAAATCGGTGGGCTCGGCGCTGCAGGACGTCGTCATCGCACAAGCGCTATATGAGCGCGCCAGGCAACAAGGCCTCGGCATCGAGCTGCCTGCCAGCATTGTCCCTGTCTCGAAATAACCCCTCCACTGTTCGAAGGAAAATCATCATGGCCACATACAAGAAAGCAGATGCCCGTGCCTGGGCGCGGGAAAACCTGGTGGGCTGCTCGGCGGTCACTATCCCAAGTTTCAGTGCCGATCTGAAGCTACTCAACGAACGTGGCATTCGCCACGACATTGAACAGACGGTCGGCCTGGGCTACAGCGCCACGTTGCTGTGCAGCGAACTGGCGATCTCTCCCCAGGAGAACGCACAGTTCACCGCCTGGGCCCGTGAGTCGGGGAAAAACCTGCTCCTGTTCTTCCACGCGGCTTTTGGCACGCTTGCCGAGAACATCGAGGCGGTGAAGCTTGCCGAGAATGCCGGCGCAGATATCGTCCTGCTCTCCTATCCGCCGCAGTTCTGGCCGACCAGCGAGCAGGAAATCTACGACTACACCAAGTCGTTCTGCGATGCCACGGACCTGGCCGTCATGCTCTTCCCGATTCCGCTCTGGGGCTTCGAGCGCGTGCATCCGGCGGGTATGTCGCTGGAGTTGGTCCGTCGCCTCCTGGCCGATTGCCCGAATATCGCCGCCATCAAGTCCGAGCAAGGATTTCCGTTGCCAGCGGGCATTTGCGAGATGTACTACCACTTCCGTGATCAGGTGGTGATCAGTTGCCCGATCGAAGGCGACGCAATCCCGTTGATGAGCCTGATGAAGTTGCAGTTTTCCGGCACCAGCAACACCGCCTGGATGAGCGACTACTACCCGAAAGCTTTCGAACTGGCCCGCACGGGCCGCTTCGAAGAGGCGATGGAGTTGTATTGGAAGGTCAACCCGGCGCGCAGTGCCAATGGCGCCGCTGCGCAAAGCTATGCCGGCGGCACCGGGGTACTCAATCGCACGATGTGGAAATACCAGGACTGGCTCGCCGGCTTCAACGGCGGCCCACTGCGTGCCCCGGCGATGCGTGTGCCGGATCGCTTCATGAAGTCGCTGCGTCAAGGGTTGGTCGCGTCGGGGTTGCCGGTGACTTCGGATCCTGACAGCGCCTTCATGATCGGGCGTCATCCGTGCTGATCGGGAGGGTTGCACAGTGAAGCATTTACTTAAGGATCCTACGCTGTGGCGTGACGGTGCCTATATCGCTGGAGAATGGCTGACCGAGACGCCGTACGGTCGGTACACGTTGCGCAACCCGGTGGATCAGACGGCGCTGGCCGAGTTGCCGCGCTGTCGCGAAGCTGAAGTCCGGCAGGCTATCGATGCGGCGCATGAGGCCTTTAGCCCATGGCGTCGCCTGACGGCCAAACGCCGTGGCGAGGTGTTGCGTCGTTGGTATGAGCTGATGGTTGAGCATCGCGAGGACATTGCCACGCTGATTACCCTGGAGGAGGGCAAGCCACTGGAGGAGGCGCGGGGTGAAGTCGATTACGCGGCGTCTTTTGTGCGCTGGTTTGGCGAGGAAGCCACACGGGTGCGCGGTGATCTGATTCCGGGCGTAAAGGACACTCAGCGCATCGTGGTCCTGCGCGAACCCATCGGCGTCTGCGCGGCGATCACGCCCTGGAATTTCCCCGCTGCGATGATTACACGCAAGGCCGCTCCGGCCCTCGCGGCCGGTTGCACGATGGTGGTGAAACCGGCCAGCCAGACACCGCTGACCGCGCTGGCACTCGCCGAACTGGCGCAGCGCGCTGGCGTGCCCGCCGGCGTTTTCAGTGTGATCACTGGCAACGACACCCGCGACATTGCCGGTGAGCTTACGGCCAACCCGCTGGTGCGCAAGCTCACCTTCACGGGGTCCACGGAAGTGGGCCGGCTGCTGCTGGCGCAAGCGGCGCAGACGGTCAAGAAATGCTCCATGGAGTTGGGCGGCAACGCCCCGTTCATTGTCTTCGATGATGCTGATCTGGATGCTGCGGCTGACGGGGTGATGTTGGCCAAGTTTCGCAATGGTGGACAGTCCTGTATCGGCGCGAACCGGGTGTTGGTGCAGTCAGGGGTTTATGACGCATTGGCGGAGCGCATCGTCGAGCGCATGGCACGCTTGAAGGTCGGCAATGGCCTGGAGCCGGGTGTCCAGGTCGGGCCGTTGATTGATGACGCAGCGGTACGAAAATCCCAGGCGCTGGTGGATGATGCTTTGGCGCAAGGGGCCCGGCTGCTGTCCGGCGGCAAACCCCATGCGCTGGGCGGGTGTTTCTTCGAGCCCACCTTGTTGGCTGATGTGACCCATGGAATGAGGGTCGCTCGCGAAGAGATCTTCGGCCCGGTCATGCCGCTGGTGCGTTTCGACACGGATGACCAAGCCATTGCCATGGCCAACGACAGCGAGTTTGGCCTGGCCGCGTATCTGTTCAGCCGTGACGCGGCGCGTATCTGGCGCAACGCCGCGCGCATCGAGTCGGGCATGGTGGGCATCAACTGTGGCTTGATTTCAAATGAGGTCGCACCTTTCGGTGGCGTGAAGCAGAGCGGTCTTGGGCGAGAGGGATCTCACCTGGGAATCGACGAGTTCCTAGAGGTTAAATACCTCTGCTGGGATGGCTTGGAAAACGTGTGAACAACCGTCGTTAAAGGCCGGTGGACGGCGGTTCGTGTGAGCCGTCGTTCATCGGCTTTTGTATTTGTTCTGCCGCAAAGGCAGGCACTCCGAGCAATGCCCTCGGCTTACCTGCGAGACCCATCGCCGCCAGCGATACCTCGGATTGTGCAAAGCGATTTCAGCGCTGGAATCCGATTCGATAGTCTCGTGGCTGATCCGGCATTTTACGTCGGCATTTCCCTATTTCTGCGGCGTTGATGCGATGACGCCGCAGAGCTCGTCGGTGCGCCATGCAATGTCTGCCCGAGTGAATAAGAATAATTAGGAGAGCGTGATGATTGCAGCAGTCAGTAAGGTCCTGGTGATCGGAGGCGGATTCTCCGGTATGACCGCGGCTATCCAGCTCGCCCGCCAGGGCGTCGAAGTGGACCTCGTCGAAATCGATCCGTTGTGGTGTCCTTTGGGGGCGGGGATTACGCTCAGTGGGCCCACGCTGCGAGCGCTTGATACGGTTGGGATTCTGGAAAGGGTCGCCGGGGAAGGGTACCTGTCGACCAATTTCGATGTGTTTTCACCGGTGGGCGACCTGATCGTGCAATTGGCGCTTCGCCCGCCGGTCAGCGATAAACCGATTCCCTGTGGTGGCGGCATCCTGCGCCCGGTACTGGCTCGAATATTTGCCGACAGGACGCGGGAAGTGGGGACCCGTGTGCGCCTGGGCATCACCTACGACAGCGTCATCGAGCATGACGATGGCATTGACGTGTCTTTCACCGACGGGACCACTGAACGCTATGACCTCGTCGTTGCCGCTGATGGCGTGCATTCGCGAACGCGAAAGGACTTTTTCCCGCAAGCACCCTCGCCAAAACCCATTCATCAGAGCGTCTGGCGCGCGGTGCTGAAGCGTCCGCCGGAAATCGTGCGTCCCAGTCATTGGCTGGGACGCACCAAGGTTGGCGTCAATCCGATCTCCGAAACGCACATGTACATGTTCCTCATGGAGAACCGCGAGTTTTCCGAGTGGATCGATCCGGCCAGTTGGCCGGGTGAAATGGCGCGCCTGCTAAGTGAGTTTCCAGCCCCGATCCTGCAAACGCTGGTGCCGCAACTGTACGAGACGGGCGCCAATATCGACTATCGTCCGCTGGCCAATCTGTTGGTGCCGCTGCCCTGGCACAAGGGTCGTATCGTGCTGATCGGCGACACAGTGCATGCCACCACGCCGCACCTGGCCTCCGGAGCTGGCATCGGTATCGAGAGCGCCATCGTGCTTGCCGAAGAATTGCTCGGCAATAGCAATCTACAGACGGCCCTGAGCCGGTTCGAAACGCGGCGCTGGGAGCGTTGCCAACTCGTGGTCGAGAACTCCGCACGGCTGTGCGAGATAGAGAAAAGTGGTGGGGACAAGGAAGAGCATGCGCAGATCATGCGGGAGTCTACTGCGACGTTGGCTGAGCCTATCTGAGTGATCGCGACCCTTCTGAATGGGAAGGGTCGCGCTGCTGGTCTTCAGGAGCAGTGATCGAAAATAACGACCTCTTTGACGTAGGCAAAAAAAGACGCCGATGTCAGCGCGACGCCGTCCTCGGCAAGTTTTTGAAACAGCGCTCGCTGATACTGCCTAAAGAAAGAAAAGTCCGCTTCATTTTCAAACCACAGGCTGGAGGCACCTTCGTATACGTTGATGTTCGGCCCGAAATAGGCCGTCACCTTGTCACCCTCGGGTAAGTACCGGGAGCGAACATACCGGCGTAAGGCGTTCTGGAAGCCAGGTTGTTCCCGGGTAATGCTCTCGTGAGCTGCGTCCCAAGCGTCGAAAAAACGATCGAGCGCCATGGCTGGATTCTTCTTCAGCAGGATCATCACCTTCCATGGGAGAGGCGCTGTAGCGGTGCTAGCCGTCTCCAATTCATCCATCAATTGAGCGAGCTGCTCGGAAAGGTCAGCGAAGTTCCTTGCATCGGGGCCTACGGTTTGCTGCGTATAGGGATCGCTGAAGGTGCGAATCAAACCTGGCGCGTCTTCAAAAAACAGCTCCGTAATGGAATCTTTGTGGAAGGACTGTGCGTAGGCATTGTCGGCGTCAACCCCGAAAGCCGCGTCGATGACATGGTTCTGCACGTACCTTTTAACGCCTAACGGCTTGGCTTTAGCGATCGCTCCGTGTGTGTGCTCCACATAGTTTAAAAACTCGGCATGGGTCATTCCGGGTTTTCTGCGTACAGCGGCTAGGATTTTTATCATGAGCGTGTTCTCGCTTTTGGCAGGGGCAACGGGTCTTGAACCTGATAGGCACTTGGTGCGGTTGTTATTCATCTGATTGTTTTTCAACACCAAAATATAAGGCCAGGTTTGTCCCGCAAACCAATCGGTATTCGTGCTGGTAGGTATCGCGCACTGACATGCTTAACGAGCGTTGAGCACGTTTCGTTATCGCCCATTGCCTTGGGCCATCTGCGATGTGCCGTCGAGCGAAGGACAACGCCGGGTATCGCACCCGGCGTCGGGGCTATCAGGACAATTCGCTGACTTCCAGGGTTCGCTTGTCCCGTTTCATCAACCCGTAATAGCTCAGGGCCGGCACCAGCAGCCCGACGATCCAGGCCAGGTCTACGCCATCCAGGGCATTGGCTACCGGACCGACATACAACGTTGTGTTCATGAAGGGGATTTCCAGAACGATCGCCAGCACGAAACTGCCGCAAGCGATCCAGTTGATGCGCCCGTAGATCCCGTCTTTGTCGAAGATGTCATCGATCCGGTACCGGCCTTTGCGCAAGCAGTAGTAATCCACCAGGTTGATCGCCGTCCAGGGGATAAGGAAGTAACTCATGAAGAAAATGAAGTTGAGGAAAAAGTTGATGAAGTCGTCCTGGCTGATGGTGCACAAGGCCGTTGCCACCAGACTGATCACTAGCATGAACACACCACGCACTCGAGGCGTCACCTTGAGCCGCGCGAAGGGTTCGATCACGGTGATGGTCGACATGAAGGCGCCGTACAGGTTGAAGACGTTGATCGACACCTGGCCATAGATAATGAAGGCGAATAACAGCAGCGCACCGCTACCAAACAACCCCGCGACATGGCTGCTGACGTTGCTGGAAAAATCCGTGATGCCAACGCTGAGAATCGCCCCGAGAATCATCATCCAGGTCCCACCGCTGACCGTACCCGCATAGCTGTACCAGAACACTTTGACGGCTGACGTACTGCTCGGCAGGTAACGCGAGTAGTCGGCGACATAAGGCGCATAGGACAGTTGCCAGGTCACGGCTATGCTCACCGCCACCAGAAATTTCGACAACGAGAAACCCGTCGGCAGCCATTGTTCGGCCGGGACCGGCAACTGCAAGGCGAGCACCGTAGCGGCGATAAACACCAACAGCGATAGAAGCGACAGTACTTTCTGCAGGCGATGAATCAGGCGATAGCCATAGAGCGCGACGACAAAGCACAATGCTCCGATCAGGTAGATATTGCCTGTGGCCGGCAACGGACTGACGGACTCCAATGCCTGCGCGGCGAGCAAGGTGTTGCTGACGAAAAAGCCCAAGTAAATGAGCATCACGAACAGCAGCGGCAGCACGGCGCCCAGCACGCCGAACTGCGCCCGGCTCTGGATCATTTGCGGGATGCCGAGCTTCGGTCCCTGGGCAGAATGGGAGGCCATGAAAATCGCCCCCACCAGTGAGCCGACGATGATCGCCAGTGCGCTCCAGAACAGATTCAACCCCATCGCTACCGGCAGCACGCCGGACGCGATGGTCGTGACGTTCATGTTCGCGCCAAACCAGATGAAGAACAGAGAGCCGGGCTGGCCATGGCGTTCTTGCTCAGGGATGAAATCGATGCTTCTTTTTTCGACTTGCATGGCGATTACTCCTGAGTCCGGACGAGATGGGTTTGCAAACGGGCGATGGTGCTTTCCAGCTCATGGGGCTGGTGGGCGAACAAGTCCGGACGCTCAGGGATCAGGCTTAGGTACTTGCGGTTTTCCAGGGCTCGCAGGCATTCGGCGCAAGTCAGGATTTCCAGCGCGTAGACCCAGTTGGCCATGATCAACAGCGCCGAGTAGTGTCCCGCTGGCGTGGTCGTCGTGCAGGCATCGCTAACCAGCTGGATATGAAAACCCAGGGCGAAAGCATCGAATGCCGTGCTGAGCACGCATACATCGGTCTGCACGCCGCAGATGATCAGGGTATCGACCCCGAGCGCCTTGAGGCGGGCATCCAGATCGGTGCGATGGAAGGCGCTGTAACGGCTCTTGTCGATAACGATTTCTTCAGGCTGCGGCGCCAGGCGTTCGATGATTTCCACTTGGCGGGTGCTGGCACGGTAACTGCTGGGACCGCCATCGGCCGCTAGCGGTTCGCCATGCGGCAAGTCACTGCCGTCGGCCTGATTGATGTGGCGGGTATAGATGACAGGCACCCGCAGGCGGCGGGCGGTCTCGAGCAGGGCGGCGGTGTTGGTTTGCACCGTGTCGAAGTGGTCCAGGACGAAACCGTCCTCCTGCTGCATGTCGATGATCAACAGCGCGTTTTTATTGTTCATTGAGCAAACCTGATCATGGCGAAGCATAAAGCACCGGGCGCGCCTCGTGATGACGAGACGCGGGTGCATGTATTCCAGTTCGGTTGTGCTCAGTGAACGGGTTGCCAGAAACCGTTCTGCTTGGCGGTAACGCTGGCGCGCAGGCGCTTGAAATGGAGATGCGAAGCGGTCCATTCGCCGCGCATGTAAACCTGCTCGGCGCCGGAGGGAAGGGCAAGTGATGGGCGCAGATCATTGATCATTGAAATCGACCCTACACGTCAGTCAGCCCCCGGCTTCGCGTCCGAGGGGCAGGTTGGTGGACTCAGCGAAACGCCGGGACTACATGCTTGATAAACAGCTCCAGGGATTTTTTCTTCTCCGCGTGGGGCAGGCTGTTATCGCACCAGAAGCTGAACTCATCAACGCCCAGTTCCTGATAGTACTTGATGCGCGGAATGATTTCCTCGGGGGTGCCGATCATGGCGGTCTTGTGCAGGCTTTCCAGTTGGAACTCCGGACGCTCGGCGAACTTTTCTTCAGGGCTCGGTTCCAGGAAGCCGTTGACCGGTGTCGTCTTATTACCGAACCAGGCATCGAAGGTGCGATAGAACTTCGAAATCGCCCGGGCCCCGATCTTCCAGCCTTCGGGATCGTCGACGGCATGCACGTGGGTGTGGCGCAGCACCATCAATTGCGGACGCGACACGCCGGGGTTGTTGTCCAGGGCCGCCTGGAACTTGTTCTTCAGGTCCAGCACTTCTTCGTCGCCTTTCATCAACGGCGTGACCATGACGTTGCAACCGTTGGCGACGGCGAAATTATGCGAGTCCGGGTCGCGGGCGGCGATCCACATCGGCGGGTTGGGCTTTTGGATCGGCTTGGGCACGCTGGTGGAGGTGGGGAATTTCCAGATATCACCGTCGTGGGCGTAGTCGCCTTGCCACAGGGCGCGCACCACCGGAACCATTTCCCGCAGGGCTTGGCCGCCGGAGGAAGCTGGCATGCCGCCGGCCATGCGGTCGAATTCCACTTGGTAGGCACCACGGGCCAGGCCGACTTCCATGCGCCCGTTACTGATCACATCCAGCAGTGCGCATTCGCCCGCTACCCGCAGCGGATGCCAGAACGGCGCGATGATGGTGCCGGCGCCAAGATGGATAGTGGTGGTCCTGGCGGCCAGGTAGGCGAGCAATGGCATCGGGCTTGGCGAGATGGTGTATTCCATGGCGTGGTGTTCGCCGATCCAGACGGTGCTGAAGCCACCAGCCTCGGCCATCAGGGTCAGTTCGGTCAGGTCTTCGAACAACTGGCGGTGGCTGACACTTTCGTCCCAACGCTCCATGTGCACGAACAGGGAAAACTTCATGACGCTTACCTCGGATCTTTATTATTGACTGTCGATTCAGGCGAGGACGGGCAGGGCGCCCATCTTGCCGTGGCAGTACACCAGCGGACCGGCGGTGTGCTGCGGCACTATCAGGTTCTTCACGGCGCCGACCATGATCGCGTGGTCGCCACCTTCATATTCGCGCCATAGCTCACATTCAATGATAGCCGTGGCGTTGGCCAGGATCGGATTGCCCAGTTCGCTCAACGTCCATTCGATCCCTTGCGCCTTGTCCTTGCCTTTGCGGGCGAAAGCGTAGGCTTCACTTTGCTGACTGCCGGAAAGCACGTGGATGGCAAAGCGTTTGTTCTTGATCAGTACCGGATAGGAGTCGGAGCTGTAGTTGGGGCAGAACAGCACCAAGGCCGGCTCCATGGACAGCGAGCTGAACGCGCTGGCCGTGAGGCCGACGATCTGCCCGTCGTCATCCAGCGTGGTGATCACCGTTACCCCGGACGGGAACGAGCCCATGACTTGTTTGTAGACGGCGGCATCGATCATTGGAAGGGTCCTCGGGTGCTGGAGCATGGTTCTTATAGGTTTGTAGGTCTTATGGTATACCGTAATACGTCGTTTGCAAGGGCTTTTTATTTCCGCCGATAAACGCATTTATATGGGACAAAGCCCAATGTTTACGGGGGCTATCGTGCAAGGTTGGGTGTGTTGAACCCTCATAAAAGCGGATCAGCTTGCCCTTCAACGATCGGATCAGTCTTGTGAAATGTTGGAATACCATAATATGGTTCGCATCTGAGGAGCCGCCGAAAAGCGCCTCTGGTTTGGCTTCATACAAATACAAGATCAGACAAACTCGAGTTCATGCACATGTCCCAGATGTCCCGGCAAGACCCGTTAATCGAGAATCACACGGTCGATTACGTCCCACTCGCGGAACGCCATGGCAGGGCCCGCGACCTGTTTACCCTTTGGTTCAGCACCAACATCGCGCCACTGCCCATCGTTACCGGCGCCATGGTCGTCCAAGTGTTCCATCTCGATCTGCTCTGGGGGCTGCTGGCGATTGCGCTGGGGCACCTGATCGGCGGTGTGGTGATTGCGCTGGCATCGGCCCAAGGGCCGCGCATGGGCATTCCGCAGATGGTCCAGAGTCGTGGCCAGTTCGGCCGTTACGGCGCGCTGCTGATCGTGTTCTTCGCGGCGATCATCTACATCGGCTTCTTCATTTCCAACATCGTGCTGGCCGGCAAATCCATCGTCGGCATCGCGCCGTCCGTGCCGGCGCCGCTGAGTATTCTGATTGGCGCACTGGCCGCCACCGCGATCGGGGTGATCGGCTACAACTTCATCCACACGCTCAATCGCATTGGCACCTGGGTGATGGGCGGCGCGTTGCTGGCCGGATTCATCTACATCTTCGCCCATGACTTGCCGGCGGACTTCCTGACGCGCGGCACCTTCAATCTGTCCGGCTGGCTGGCCACGGTGTCGCTGGGGATCATCTGGCAGATCAGTTTCTCGCCTTATGTGTCGGACTACTCTCGTTACCTGCCGGCGGATATCGGCATCGCCAAACCGTTTTGGGCCACTTACCTGGGCGCGACGCTGGGCACAATCCTGTCGTTCAGCTTTGGCGCCGTGGCTGTGCTGGCGACGCCGGAAGGTACTGAAGCGATGGATGCGGTGAAACAGTCTACCGGGTGGCTGGGGCCGATTCTGATGGTGCTTTTCCTGCTCAACATCATCAGCCACAACGCGCTGAATCTGTACGGTGCGGTGCTGTCGATCATCACCTCGATCCAGACGTTCGCCAGCCAGTGGACGCCGAGTATCAAGGTGCGCGTGGTGTTGTCGAGCGTAATATTGGCCGGTTGCTGCCTGGTCGCCCTCGGTGCGTCGGCGGATTTCATTTCTGAATTCATCGGGCTGATCCTGGCGCTGTTGCTGGTATTGGTGCCGTGGGCTTCGATCAATCTGATCGACTTCTACCTGATCAAGCGTGGCGAGTACGACATCACTTCGATCTTCCGCGCGGACGGCGGGATCTACGGGCGCTTCAATCTCCACGCGATCATTGCCTATTTCATCGGCATCATCGTGCAATTGCCGTTTGCAAACACCTCGTTGTACGTCGGCCCGTACGCCAATCTGGTCGAGGGTGCGGATCTGTCATGGCTGGTGGGCTTGGTGGTGACGTGCCCGTTGTACTACTGCCTGGCTACACGCGGGCAAACCCGACATAGCAAAGCGGCGAGGTTGAGCTACACGGACTGACCAAGCGTCAGCGATTATTCGACCTGCAGTTGAAACCATCGCATCCGCATCACCTTGGCAGCAAAAAAAAAGGTCACCACAGCCCGACGCTGTGGTGACCCGAGGGTGACAATGAAAAAACGGGCCCACCTTGGTGGGCCTTTGTCTTAGTGAGCGCCAGCAGCCTTGTTGAGGTCGCTTTCGGCCCATTCGGTATATACGCATGCATCGGCGGTGGCCCAGCGCACTCGCACCGGGTCGCCAGCCTTGAGCGGCATGCCTGCGGCGGACAGCGCCTTGACGGTCATGGCCGTTCCACCGGACGTCACTACACTGCAAGTCTGGCTTTCGCCGAGGAACAGCACTTCCACGACCTTGGCCGAGACTTCGTTCCAGCCGGCCGGCAGCAGGTCCTGGGTGGCTTGTTCGACGCTCAGGGCCAACGCTTTTTCCGGACGCACCATCAGCAACACATCCTGCTCGGATTGCAGGCCGGCGGTCAGGCGGATCGACAGCGATTGGCCTTCGAACGTCGCCGCAGCATTGCCCTGGGCCTTGAGCTTGAGGAAGTTGGAGTTGCCCAGGAACGAGGCGACAAAGGCGTTCGGCGGGTTCTGGTAGAGGTCATAGCCGCTGCCCAGGCCGACGATCTTGCCATGGCTGAAAATGGCGATGCGCTGGGACAGGCGCATGGCTTCTTCCTGGTCATGGGTGACGTAGACGATGGTGATGCCCAGGCGCCGATGCAGCTG
Source organism: Pseudomonas frederiksbergensis (assembly GCF_000802155.2). Taxonomy (GTDB): domain Bacteria; phylum Pseudomonadota; class Gammaproteobacteria; order Pseudomonadales; family Pseudomonadaceae; genus Aquipseudomonas; species Aquipseudomonas frederiksbergensis_A. Next base: position 402,839 of record NZ_JQGJ02000005.1, on the reverse strand, counting down.
GCGCAGTTCATCCTGCAAGTCTTCCCGCAATTTCTTGTCCAGGGCGCCGAGGGGCTCGTCCATCAGCAGGATGCGTGGCTCATAGACCAGCGCCCGGGCAATCGCCACGCGCTGCTGCTGGCCGCCGGACAGTTGCGAAGGGCGGCGATGGGCGAATTCTCCCAGTTGCACCAGTTTGAGCATAGCGTCGACCCGCCGTTCGCGCTCGGCACTGGCCAGTTTGCGAATCGCCAGGGGAAAGGCAATGTTGTCGCGCACCGACAGATGGGGGAACAACGAGTAGCGCTGGAACACCATGCCGATGTCGCGCTTGTGTGGCGGCACGTTGACCAGGGATTTGCCGTCCACCAGGATCTCGCCGCTGCTGGGAGTTTCGAACCCGGCCAGCATCGACAGCGTGGTGCTCTTGCCCGAGCCGCTGGAGCCGAGGAAGGTCAAGAACTCGCCGTCCTGGATCTCCAGGGAAATATCGTCCACGGCGGCAAAGTCGCCGTAATGCTTGTTCAAGTTGCGCAGGCTGACCAGGGTCTTGTTGTTCTGTTGTGCGGGGTCTTTGACAGCACTCATTGTGTTCTCCTAGGCGCTCAAGCGCTGATTTCATTGCGCCGGCGCAGGGCGGCGGCGATCACCATCACCAATACCGAGAGGCCGATCAGCAGCGTCGAAGCGACGGCGATCACAGGCGTCAGGTCCTGGCGCAGGGTGGTCCACATCTTTACGGGCAGCGTCTGCAGGGTCGGGCTGGCCATCATCACGCTCAGCACCACCTCGTCCCATGACACCAGGAACGCGAACAGCGCACCGGCGACCATGCCCGGGCGAATCGCCGGGAACGTCACCTTGAACACCGCTTGCAGGCGCGAGGCACCGCAAATCACCGCCGCATCCTCGATGGATTGGTCGAACAGCTTGAGCGAGTTGATGATGGAGATAATGGTGAAGGGCAGCGCGACGATCACATGGCTGACCACGAAGGCGAACATCGTCCCGGTGTAGCCGAGCTTGAGGAACAGCGCGTACACCGCCACAGCGATGATCACCAGCGGCACGATCATTGGCAGGGTGAACAGGCCATAGAGCATTTCCCGGCCCGGAAAGCGCCCGCGTACCAGGGCAAACGCGGTGGGCAAGCCCAGGGCTACGGCGCAGACGGTGGTCAACACCGCGACCTTGAGGCTGGTCAGGGCCGCGCTCATCCAGTCAGGATTGGAAAAGAACTGGCCGTACCATTTGAATGTCCAGCCCGGTGGCGGAAACACCAGCCACTGGGACGAGCCGAACGACAACAGCACGATGAACACGATCGGCAGCAGCAGGAACAACGCGATCACGCCAGTGGTGAAATACAAGCCGAACCGCATGCGCCGGCTCATGGCATTGGGTGTCAGGAGCATGACGGCTTACCTCGCGTTGCTGGCGCCCACCGGGGATTCCGGCTGGAGCTTCAGATAGAAGTAGAACAACACCAGGGTGATCGCCACCAACAAGGCCGCGCCGGCACTGGCCAGGCCCCAATTGAGGAACGATTGCACCTGCTGGATGATGAATTCCGGCAGCATCATGTTTTGCGCGCCGCCCAGCAGTGCCGGCGTCACGTAGTAACCGAGGGACATCACGAAGACCATCAACCCGCCCGAGAACAGCCCCGGCCGGCAAAGCGGCAGGAATACCCGGAAGAAATTGGTCCAGGGACTGGCGCCGCAGATGGAGCCGGCCTGCAGGATCATCGGGTCGATGGCCTGCATGGTCGCCTGCAACGGCAGGACGATGAACGGGATCATGATGTAGCTCATGCCGATCACCACGCCGGTGAGGTTGTGCACCATCTCCAGCGGCTGGTCGATGATGCCCAGGGCCATCAGTGCCTTGTTCACCACCCCCGATGCCTGCAACAGCACCAGCCAGGAATAGGTGCGGGCCAGCAGGCTGGTCCACATCGACAGCAACACGATGTTCAACATCCAACGGCCCCAGCCACGGGGCACCAGGGTGATTGCCCAGGCCAAGGGGAAACCCAACAGCAGACTGAACAGCGTCACCAGGCCGGCCACTGAGAACGTGTTGAACAACACCCGGGCATAGGCCGAGTTGGCGAAAAGTTGCTCGTAGTTGCCCAGCCCGGGCACCGGTTCCAGCACGCCACGCAGCAGCAGGCCGATCAGCGGCGCCAGGAAGAACAAGCCAAGGAAGAGCAGGGCAGGCAAAAGGTTGCCGGCCCCGCGCCAGCGTTGCAGCCGCGACGGCGTTTGCGGCTTAACGGCCTGGACGGTTGTCGCACCGGCGGCGCCCCCGGTGTGACGAGGTGCCGTTGCCGATATTTTCATTTGACCAGCCATTCGTTCCACCGTGTCGCGATGTCCTGACCGTTCTTGGCCCAGTACGCAAAATCAAGCGTGATCTGATCCTTGGCGTAGGCGGTCGGCAGGTTGGGAGCGAGCACCGAATCCAGGCGTGCGACGCTGTCGACGTTGACCGGGGCGTAGGCGGTCAGGTTGGAAAAGTCGGCCTGGCCCTTGGCGCTGCTGGCGTTGGCCAGGAACTTCATGGCGGCGGCCTTGTTTTTCGAGCCCTTTGGAATGACCAGGATATCGGCCATGACCAGGTTCTGCTTCCAGCTTACGCCGACCGGGGCGCCGTCCTGTTGCAGGGCGTAGATGCGGCCGTTCCAGAACTGGCCGATGCTGGCTTCGCCGGACGCGAGCAGTTGTTGGGATTGGGCGCCGCCGCCCCACCAGACGATGTCTTTCTTGATGGTGTCGAGTTTCTTGAAGGCGCGGTCCAGGTCCAGCGGGTAGAGCTTGTCCTGCGCCACGCCATCAGCGAGCAGGGCCAACTCGAGCACGCCGGGGCTTGGCCATTTGTAGAGCGCGCGTTTGCCGGGGTAGGTCTTGGTGTCGAACAGCGCGGTCCAGTCCTGGGGCTTGCCGGAGCCGAGCTTGCCTTCGTTGTAACCGAGCACGAAGGAGAAGTAGAAGGAGCCGACGCCGTGGTCGGAGACGAAACGCGGGTCGATCTTGTCGCGTTGGATGACCGAGAAATCGAGAGGTTCGAGCAGGCCTTCAGCGGCGGCACGCAAGGCAAAGTCGGCTTCGACATCGACCACGTCCCACTGCACGTTGCCGCTTTCGACCATGGCCTTGAGCTTGCCGTAGTCGGTGGGACCGTCCTGGACCACGGTGATGCCGCTGGCCTTGCTGAACGGGTCGGCCCAGGCCTGTTTCTGCGCGTCCTGGGTGCTGCCACCCCAACTGACGAAGTTGACGCTTTCAGCGGCCATCGATGCTTGGCTGGTGACACTCAGCAGGCCGGCAAAAAGAACTGCGGCTGCACTTTTCTTCAACACCATTTTCACGCCCTCATTGTTGTGTTTATTGAATGGGCTTCTGTTTGCCCACCTATCGGGAGCTTTGGGTCAATCGGTCTTGCAACTGACCGCGCCAAGGGAGGTTGGAGCGCTCGGTCTATGGAATATCATATTATGGTATTCCAAACTTTCTGCAAGCACTTTGCCGTACCGGTTATCCGTCTGGCTGGTTTTCTTGCGCACCCACAGGGGGAGTGTGTGTTGCTTCGGGTTATCCGGTGAAAGGAATACTCTCCACCACCTCCAGGTCATACCCGGTCAACCCTGCGTACTTGAGCGGCGGCCCCAGGTGTCGCAACTTCCCAACGCCCAGGTCCTGCAGAATCTGCGCCCCGGTGCCTACTTCAGAATAGATGCGCGATTGGGAACGGCTGAATTGTCGTGGTGGCTGGGTCAGTTGCGGTACGCGTTCGAGCAGCGCTTGGGAGGATTCGTGGTTGGCGAGTACGACCACCACGCCACGGCCTTCTTCGGCGACTCGTTGCAATGCCGCCCACAACGTCCAATTGGACGGGCCGTTGTATTCGGCACCGACCAGGTCCCGCAGTGGGTCGATCACATGCACGCGCACCAATGCCGGCTCTTCCCGGCGGATGTCGCCCATGACCATCGCCATGTGCACGCCGCCTTCGATGCGGTCTTCAAAGGTGAACAGGCGGAAGGTGCCGTGCACCGTGGGCAGTTCCCGTTCGCCGATGCGCACGACGGTGTGCTCGGTGCTCAGGCGGTAGTGGATCAGGTCGGCGATGGTGCCGATCTTGATGCCGTGCTTGCGAGCGAAAATCTCCAGGTCCGGGCGGCGGGCCATGGTGCCGTCATCGTTCATCACCTCGACGATCACCGATGCAGGTGTGAAACCCGCCAGGCGTGCCAGGTCGCAACCGGCTTCGGTGTGCCCGGCCCGGGTCAGCACACCGCCTTCCTTGGCCCGCAGCGGGAATATATGCCCTGGCTGCACAATATCGTTGGGCCCCGCGTCGGCGGCTACGGCAGCGGCGACAGTGCGTGCCCGGTCGGCGGCGGAAATACCGGTGGTCACGCCAGTGGCGGCTTCGATGGACACGGTGAACGCCGTGCTGAACACGCTGCCATTGCTCGGCACCATCTGCTCGAGGCCCAGGCGCTGGCAGTGTTCGTCCGTCAAGGTCAGGCAGATCAGCCCTCGCGCTTCACGGGCCATGAAGCTGATGGCCTGGGCGTTGCAGCAATCGGCTGCCAGCAGCAGATCCCCTTCGTTTTCCCGGTCCTCGTCGTCCACCAGCAACACCATCTTGCCGAGGCGGTAGTCTTCGATGATTTCCTGAATGCTGTTAAAGGCCATGTTGGGCTCTCTATATTGAGATGGGTGCAGAATGGATAGGACACGTGGTATACCATAATACAAAATAAACCGAGAGGTCACTATGAAGGCGTACTGGATTGCTCACGTGGATGTCACCTACCCCGATCAATACAGCCATTACACCCAACGCGCGCCGGCGGCTTTCGCCTTGTATGGCGGTCGAATGCTGGCCCGGGGCGGGCGCAGTGAAGCGATGGAGGGCAGGGCCACGCCGCAGCGCAGCGTGGTGATCGAATTCGATTCTTATGAGCAAGCGGTAGCTTGCTACCACTCGGAGCAATATCAGGAGGCGAAGAAGCACCGCGAAGGCGTGGCCCGGGCCGAGGTGATCATTGTCGAGGGCGTCGCGCCCTGAGGTGTATCAGCGGATGAAGTGGATCTTGCCGCTGTCGTCGTTGCCCATGTAGATGCCGTAGACCCCGGCCTGGCGTTCCTCGATATAACGTTCGAGGATCTGCCGGATGGCCGGGTAGTAGATGCTGTCCCACGGAATTTCATCCGGGGCGAAGAACTGGTAGGCAAGGGTTTCCGGGCCGAACTGCCCGGTGATCTCCAGCGCGGTGGCGCGGAAGATGATGTACACCTCGCTGATCTTCGGCACGCTGAAGATGGAGTAGGGCGAGACGATTTCGGCGCGCACACCGGTTTCTTCCCAGACTTCCCGCAGCGCGGCCTGTTCGGTGGTCTCGTTACCCTCCATGAAACCGGCCGGCAGCGTCCAGGTGCCGGGGCGCGGCGGGATGGCGCGTTGGCACAGCAGGTACTTGCCGTCCTGCTCGATGATGCAGCCGGCAATGATCTTCGGGTTGACGTAGTGAATATAGCCGCAACCGCCACACATCAATCGCTCATGGGTATCGCCCGCTGGCAGGCGGTGATCGAGGTCACTGCCGCCGCACTTTGGACAAAAGCTCGGGCTGAACATGGCTAGCGGCCTATGCGAGGTTCTTTGAGGGCGATGGGCGGGATGATTTCGGGGATTTCACCGGTCTCTTCCTGTTTGCGCTTGAGGTATTCCAGGGCGACCTTGGCTGCGGCGCGCACGTGGTCGACGCAGGCCTGGTGGGCGGCCAGGGGATCGCCGCTCTTGATCGCCTCGACCATGCGTTCCATTTCCTGGTTACTGCTGCCGCGACGGTTTTCCTGGGACACCGAAGTCGCCCGCAGATAGCTGATGCGCGCCTGCAACTGGCGCAACTGGGTGGCGGCGACGTGGTTGCCGGAGCCTTCGAGCAGCACGTCGTAGAAGCCTTGCACCGAATCGATGACTTGTTGCAACTCGCCTTCCTTGAGGGCCTTGCGGTTTTCCTCCAGGGCTTTTTCCAGGGCCTTGATGTCTTTGGCCTTGGCCCGCAGGGTGAACAACTGGACGATCAGGCCTTCGAGCACGCAACGCAGTTCATAGATGTCAACGGCGTCGGCCAAGGTGATGATCGCGACCCGTGGGCCCTTGGCATCGGCGAATTCGACGAGCCCTTCGGACTCAAGGTGACGCAAGGCTTCGCGTACGGAGGTGCGGCTCACGCCCAGGCGATCGCACAGATCGCGTTCGACCAGGCGATCACCCGGCAGGAGCTGGAAGTTCATGATGGCGCTTCGCAGTTTATCCAGCACGATTTCGCGCAGCGTAACGGGATTGCGATTGACCTTGAAGCTGTCGTCGAGTGGCAGGCGTTTCATGGGGTCCGCTCTGATTGTGGCTGTCCTTGCAAAAAGAGCACTCCGATCCAGGATCATCGTGCTCAGGTCATCAAACAGCCAAGGGTTAACTGGAGGCCTCGGCATCAGCTTCGGCAAATGCTTCACGGGCGAGCCGGAAACTGTCTACGGCAGCGGGAACACCGCAATAAATACCGACCTGAAGCAGAATTTCGCGTATTTGTTCACGGCTCAGCCCGTTACGCAAGGCGCCGCGTACATGCAGCTTGAGTTCATGGGGCCGATTGAGGGCCGAAATCATCGCCAAGTTTATCATGCTGCGCTCTTTAAGCGACAAACCCTCACGCCCCCAGACGTGACCCCAACAGTACTCGGTGACCATCTCCTGAAGCGGACGGGTGAAGTCATCGGCGTTTTTGATCGAGCGGTTCACGTAGGCTTCGCCGAGCACCTGGGTGCGGATTTTCAGGCCTTGTTCATATTTTTCGTTGCTCATCGTTGTGCGCTCCCATCGTCGTCCAGGCCACCCATCAGGGTGTATTTGAGCTCCAGGTAATCCTCGATTCCGTACTTCGACCCTTCACGGCCCAGCCCAGAGGATTTGATCCCGCCAAAGGGCGCGACTTCGGTGGAAATCAGCCCTTCGTTGATCCCGACCATGCCGTACTCCAATGCTTCACTCATGCGCCAGGCCCGGCCCAGGTTGCGGGTGTAGCAGTAAGCCGCGAGGCCGAATTCGGTGTCATTGGCCAAGTACACAGCCTCGGCTTCGGTGTCAAAGCGGAACACGGCGGCCAACGGGCCGAACGTTTCCTCCCGGGCGACTTTCATCTGCGTGGTGACGCCGGCCAGGACGGTCGGCTGGAAAAAACCGTGGCCCAAGGCATGTCGTCCACCACCGCAGAGCAATCGGGCACCCTGGGTGAGGGCGTCGCGTACATGGTCCTCGACCTTTGCCACGGCGCGTTCGTTGATCAGTGGACCCTGGTTGACGCCTTGCTCAAACCCGCTGCCGACACTCAACTGCGCGACTCGCTCGGCGAGGCGCGCGACGAAGGCGTCGTGGATACCGGCCTGGACGAGAAAACGGTTGACGCAAACGCAGGTCTGCCCGGCATTGCGGAACTTGGCGACCAGCGCGCCTTCCACGGCTCGCTCCAGGTCAGCGTCGTCGAAGACGATGAACGGCGCGTTGCCGCCGAGTTCCAGCGAGACTTTTTTCAACGTCGGCGCACATTGCGCCATCAACAGTTTGCCAATGGCCGTGGAGCCGGTGAACGACAGCTTGCGCACCAGAGGGCTGGCGGTCAGCTCACCACCGATGGCGACGGCGTCGCCGGTGATGACGTTGAATATGCCCGGTGGAATCCCCGCCTGTTCCGCCAACGCGGCCATGGCCAGCGCCGAAAACGGCGTTTCCGGCGCCGGTTTGACGATGCACGGGCAGCCGGCCGCCAGCGCCGGGCCGGCCTTGCGGGTGATCATCGCCGCAGGGAAGTTCCACGGGGTGATGGCCGCGACCACGCCGATCGGTTCCTTGCTGACCACAATGCGCGCATCGCCTTTGTGGCTGGGAATGGTGTCGCCATAGATGCGTTTGGCTTCTTCGGCGAACCACTCGATGAAACTCGCAGCGTAGAGGATTTCACCCTTGGCTTCGGCAAGGGGCTTGCCCTGTTCCAGAGTGAGGATTTCTGCCAGGGCGTCGGCGTGCTCCAGCATCAGCCCATGCCAGCGTTTGAGCGTCTGGCTGCGTTCTTTGGCGGTCAGTGCGCGCCATGCCGGCCAGGCTTTGTTTGCGGCCTCAATGGCTTGGCGAGCATGTTCGGCGCCGAGGTTCGGCACCTGGCCAATCTTTTCGCCGGTGGCCGGGTTGTAAATGTCCTGATGGGCGCCGTCGGGCGCCTCCAGCCATTGGCCGTCGATGTAGGCTTGCTGGCGGAACAGTTGCGAGGCTGCTGGGTTCATGCCGGCTCCTGGAAAATGTGACGAACCCCTGTGGCAGCTTGCTCCCACAGGGTTTTGTGTAGATGTCAGGCCAAGGTGGGCAGTGGGCCCAACTTGCCTTTGTGATAAATCATCGGTGTGACCGGTTGCTCGGGCAGAATCAGGTTTTTCACCGCGCCGACGATGATCGCGTGATCGCCACCGTCGTATTCACGCCACAGCTCGCACTCGATGATCGCCGTGGCCTTGCCCAACAGTGGGTTGCCCAGTTCGCTGAGGTGCCACTCGATGCCCTTGGCCTTGTCCTTGCCTTTGCCAGCAAACGCATAGGCTTCGGCAGTCTGCTCGGCCGATAGGAGATGAATCGCAAACTGCTTGCTGTTACGCAGGATTGGGTAAGTGTCCGAGGCATAGTTCGGGCAGAAAAGCACCAGGGCGGGATCGATCGACAGCGCACTGAAGGCGCTGGCCGTGATGCCGACGATGCCACCGTCCGGGTCCAGGGTGGTGACCACCGTGACCCCGGAAGGGAACGAGCTCATGACGTCTTTGTAAATGCCGGGTTCGATCATGTCGGCGGTCTCCTAGCGCATCACGAAGGGATCAGGCATGGGGGCCTGAGAGAGGTTGATCCACACCGTTTTCAGCTCGGTGTAGGCCAGCACCGAATCGATGCCGCTCTCGCGTCCATAGCCGCTGTTCTTGAAACCGCCGATCGGCGCCATGGCCGAGACAGCACGGTAGGTGTTGACCCAGATAATCCCCGAGCGAACGTCCCGGGCCAGGCGATGGGCTCGCCCCAGGTCGCGGGTCCAGATGCCGGCGGCGAGGCCGAACTGCGAGTCGTTGGCAATCGCCAGCGCTTCGGCTTCATCTTTGAAACGGATGACCGAGGCCACCGGACCGAACACCTCTTCCTGCATAATCTTCATCGAGTTGCGGTCGCATTCGAACAGGGTTGGCTCATAGAACCAGCCATCCCCCAGATTCTCTGGACGCTTGCCGCCCAGACGCAGACGCGCACCCTCGGCCACGGCATCGGCTACCAAGCCTTCGACCACGGCCAGTTGTTGCGCAGTGGCCATCGGGCCCATTTCGCTACTGTCTTCCTGCGGGTTGCCGATGCGGATGCGCTTGGCGCGTTCGACCAGACGATCGACGAACTCATCATAGATTTCGTCCTGCACCAGCAGCCGTGAGCCAGAGACGCAGCTTTGACCTGAGGCCGCATAAATCCCCGCAATCGCGCCGTTGATCGCACTGTCCAGGTCGGCATCGGCGAAAATGATATTCGGTGATTTGCCGCCCAGCTCCAGCGACAGCTTGGCGAAGTTCTCCGCGCTGCTGCGCACCACATGCCGGGCCGTGGCCGCGCCGCCGGTGAAGGCGATCTTGCGCACCAGCGGATGGCGGGTGAGGGCGGCGCCCGTGCTTGGGCCATAACCGGTGACCACGTTGACCACGCCCGGCGGGATGCCGGCTTCCAGCGCCAGGCGAGCCAGTTCAAGAATGGTTGCCGAGGCGTGCTCGGACGGTTTGATCACAATGGTATTGCCTGCCGCAAGGGCCGGCGCCAGTTTGATTGCAGTGAGGTACAGCGGGCTGTTCCAGGGAATGATCGCCGCCACCACGCCCATGGCTTCATGCACCGTATAGGCAAACATGTCCGGCTTATCGAGGGGCAGGGTGCCGCCTTCGAGCTTGTCGGCCAGGCCTGCGGTGTAGTGGAAGAACTCCGGCAGGTAGCTGACCTGGCCGCGGGTTTCGCGGATCAGTTTGCCGTTGTCGCGGCTTTCCAACTGGGCCAATTGTTCTTTGTTTTCGGCAATCAGGTCACCAAGACGACGCAGCAATTTGCCACGGGCGGTAGCGCTCAGGCCGCGCCAGGCCGGGCTGTCGAAAGCCGACTGCGCAGCCTGCACGGCGCGCTCGACATCGGCTTCGTCGGCATCGGGTAATTCGGCCCAGGCTTGAGCCAGGGCCGGGTTCAGGCTTTCAAAGGTCTTGCCGGAGAGGGCATCGACCCATTCACCGCCGATGCACATCTGGAAGCGTGCGAGTGTCATGCAACGATCCCCTTTATTTGGTTTTGTCGGGCGTTAACCGTGTCGAGAAATTCCAGCAACAGCTGGTTGACCAGGCGCGGCGATTCCACGGGCATCATATGCCGCTGCTCGGCGAGCACCGCAACGGTCGCACCGGGAATTCGCTCGGCCAGTTGCTCGGCCATTTCCGGCGTAGAGCCAGGATCCAGTTCGCCCGTGGCGACCAATGTCGGCACCTGAATACTCGCCAGATCTTCCGCGCGGTACATATCTTGAGTGGCGAACAGTTCATAAGTGGTCAGGTAACCCTGCGGATCGTTCCCTGCCAAGGTCTGGCGCAGCGCGGCGATCTGCGCCGGATTGGCCGCCTGATATTCACGGCTGAACCAGCGCGACAGGGCGGCTTCGGCGTTGGCGTCCGGCCCGTGCTCGGCGGCCTGCGCGGTGCGCGCAATGACGCCGGCGCGCTGTTCGGCGCTGCGATTGAACACGCTGTTGAGCACCACCAATCCTTGCAGGCGCTGCGGGTAATGCAGGGCAAACGCCCGCGCCACCAGCCCACCCATGGAAAAGCCGATCACCGTTGCCTGGGGCAGTTGCAAATGATCGAGCAACTCCAGCAGTTGGTCGGCATAGCCCAGCAGGGGCGTGCCGCTTTCCGGGCGTGGGCTGGCGCCGTGGCCCAGCATGTCGTAGGCAATCACACGGTACTTCGTGGCCAGGCCAACGACCTGGCCGCCCCACATTTCTTTGTTCAGGCCCACGCCGTGGATCAAAACCACGGGCTGGCCTTGGCCGGTCGCCAGGTAACTGGTGCCCGCCGGGGTGAGTTCAGCGGTGAGCCGAATCATGGAGCGCTCCTGCATGCCTTCTTGTTGTTCTGATCAACCTTGATTACTGGGCGTTTTCGGCAGCCAGTTCTTCCAGGTCGATGTAGCGGTTGCCGATGCGCGGGTGCAAGCGACCGCCGTCGGCGCAGCCCAGCACCACGACGATCTCGTCGGCGCGGGGGGCGTCTTCAATTTGCATTTCCAGGGTGATGTAGTGTGACCGCAGGCCTTCGTCGTCCTTGTGCATCATCGGAATCTGAATCGAGGTGCCAGGGCCGCCGCGCTTGTTGGTGAAACTCAGATAACTCTTGGCCTTGACCGCTTCGCGGTAGTGGTTGCCGAAGCGCAAGGTGTGGATGACGGCCGAGGCGTGCTCGATTTCACCGTCGGCGCCTACTACAGCGGCCTTGCCGTAGGCTTCGATCTTCTCGGCGCCGCCGATGATGCCGACCAGGCGTTCGACCATCAGCGCGCCGAGGTCGGAGCAGTTGGCGCGGATTTCAGGCTTCAGGTCTTCGACAAAGCCGCGACCCAGCCAAGGGTTTTTCATCACGACGGCCAGCCCGACCATGGTCACAGGCTTGTCAGTAGCCTTGCCGCCTTCGATAAAGGTTTCTTCGACATAGCTGACGATCTTGCGGATTTCGAAACTCATGAGCTGCTCCGGTTGGAATGAAAAAGCTTGTGCGTCTGATGGTATACCATAATACCAGCAGTGCAAGCCCCTGAGATGAGTTTGTGATTGGAAGACGATAGAAGGAGGGTAGGGGTCTTGAGCGCGATTGCTCGAAGCACACCGATGACTCAGGACCGATTATAGAATTGCAGGGGGCGAAGGTTGTTGGGCGATGACGCGCCTGATAGGGGAAGCACCTGCCTCGGCGCTGAGGTTAATAAAGGTGAGCGGGTTCAGACCGAGACATGTGTATCGGTTGAACACCCCTCGCCCAGGCGCTATGGTCGGGCTTGGTGCTTACGTCGATCACGGCTTGGCGCTGCCAAGCTCAGGAACGCGATCCGAAGCGGCGATCAGCCCAGTATGTTGTTCATTGTGGCGTTAGGAATATTTTAATGGCGAGCTCCAATTCAGCCCGGTCGATGCAAGACTTCAGTGAAAACTTGCGCCTTCTCTGCGGGTACTACAAGTCGGTGGCGATGGTGTGCCGCTCCCTCGATATCAACCGCCAACAGTTCAACAAATACCTGGGGGCGCAGGCGACTCCCTCGCTCTTCACCCTTCGCAAGATATGCGCTTTTTTCGGGGTGGATGAGGATGAAATATTCTCCGAGCACGAGTCGTTCCGCGCTCTGCTCAACAGGCAGCGCACGGCGCGAGAGCCGGACAGTGCTGTACCAACCGATTTTTTTCCAAGCTCCGCGCAGGAGCTGTCGAAGTACCAGGGTTACTACTTCGTCTATTTGATGTCGCCCTCCGGATCAGGGGAGGTGATCAAGTCGATAACCCGCCTGACCCGTTCCGGCAACAAGATATTGAGTAAAACCTACGAGCGAGTGAGGTTGGGTGATGACCAACTGAAGAGTTTCGGCATCAATAAATATCGGGGGTTCTGCTTTGCCTCATCCGATCTGATTTACATCGTCGAGCACGAATACCTATCGTCTCGGGGCTATATCTGGTCGGCGCTTTACCCCTCCTACCGCAGTCGTTTCCGCTTTCTCAATGGCTTGGTGCTTGGCGTCTCCGGTGACAATTTTCGACGTCCTTTTGGTGCTCAGATTGTGTTTGAGTACTTGGGCGAGTCGATCGATCTGCGCAACGCGCTTTCCAGTTGCAGCTGCTTTCCGGTCGATGCCCCTGAGATCCCCAGCGAGGTCAGGGCGCGGCTGCTGATCCGCCCGTCCGAGGGTGAGTTCAACCTTGTTCCGCCGTTGTTCTAACCCTGCCTTGAAAACAGACGCTAGGTGACGCTTTCAAGCGTCATCGGGCGTTTTTTTCTTAGTGTTCGCGAAATTGAGCTGGCCGTACGGCAGATCAATAATGGGCCACAACGCTCAGGCAGGTTCACGACCGACCAATCACGTCGTCCATCCAAGTTGGATTAAGGCCTGCTCGTGCAAGTGATTCGCTGCGCCCATCATAAAAATAAGAGGAACACCAATGAACTTCAAAAGAACCTTGATGGCAGGGTTGATGGCGCTTTCCGTTACCGCGCCGTTGACCAGTGGCTTGGTGTGTGCGGCCAACAATACCTTGGTTGTCGCTGACCGAGCCTCTTTCAAGGATTGGGATCCAGCCTCGGCGTTTTCGGAAGAGGTGAGGGTGCTGGGTAATATCTACGAGACGCTTCTTGTCTATAACGCTCCGGGCAGTGCCGAGGAGTTTTCCCCTGGGCTGGCCACGTCCTGGGAAAGCAGCGACAACGGCAAGACCTGGACCTTCAAGCTGCGACACGGCGTTAAGTTTCATGACGGTTCGGCGTTCAATGCCGCAGCGGTCAAAAAATCCATTGAATACGTGAAGGCGCTGAAACAAGGCGCTGCGTATGTATGGAAAGCGTTGGATTCCGTCGAGGTCGTCGCTGACGATACGGTGGTGCTCAAGTTTCAAAATCCCACGCCGGCCAATCTGATCGCGGCAGGTCAGTACGCTGCTTACATCATTGCACCAGCGGCAGTGGAAAAAGGGCACGACTGGATGATGGCTCCCAACGCGATCGGAACCGGCCCTTATAAGCTTGGGCAGGTCGAACAGGGCCAGCAAGTGGTGCTCGAACGTTTCGATGGCTACTGGGGCGGCTGGAAAGAAGGGCAATTCGATCGGGTCATCGTAAAAGTCGTGTCCGAAGCCTCTACCCGTACCCAGATGATCAAGAATGGCGAGGCCGGTGTCGCCTGGGATATTCCTCTTGACCAGCTCAAGGTGTTGGGAGAGAACCCTTCGATCAAAGTGAGCACCGCGCCCTCGTGGAAGAACTTCCAGTTTCTGATCAATACCCAGAAGTACCCTACGGACAACCTGGCATTTCGTCAGGCGCTGCAGTATCTCTGGGATTACGACAGTGTCACCAAAGATATTCTGCATGGCTACGGCAGCGTTCCCAAGGGCCCGTTGCCCAGCAGTATCTGGGGGCATGCCAGCGTGCCCATGGCTTCTTACGATCTGGATAAAGCCCGACAATTGTTGGAAGCCTCCGGTGTACCCAAGCAGGACTGGAAGGTCTCGATGCAGTACATCAGCGGTGTCTATGCAAACGCTGCTGAACTGTTCCAGGCGACGGCGTCTCAGGTTGGCTTGGAAGTGGAGTTACGCCCCGGCGAGTGGGGGGTGATCTGGGATAAGGCCAAGAAGCTGGACACCGCTCCCAACCTGCAATCCATGGCTTGGTGGCCGACGTATCCGACACCCAGCGATTGGCTTTTCAGTGAGTTTCATACCGAGAAGACAACGCTGTTCAATCTGTCTCATTACAGCAACCCACGCTGAAGCGCATGTCCCCCGGTGCGTGATTTTGTCGTGAAAAATTCTTGGCGCCCATGGCAGCATCGCATGACCCGCAACACTTCCCACCCTACTCTGATAACCACTTGGTTATTTCTCCTATCGCTGCACCCAATGCTTGCTGGTTGTGCAAGAGCAATGTTAAAGCGTCCGCCGTTACGATCTTATAGTTCTAGGTTTTGGCAGCGATCAATGACGTCCAGGCTGACCTGATTTTGAGCTCCTGAAAGAAATGCAGGGCGAAGGGCGAGAGGAAAGCATGGTGGTGCGTGAGGGAATTGGCCGTCGTAGTCTTGTTGAACGCTCCCTCGCACTAACAGAGTTTGGCCTGGGGCGCATTTAGTTCGGCTCGGACTGGCCCGTCTGCACCACCGCAGCGACTTACGCACAAGTCAAGGCTATTGCTGAACGACTCGTCAAAACGCAGTCTGAGATAGCTGCGCGTTTTATGAACTCAACGCCATCGACGCCTATCACTTGCGTTAACATTTGGACAAAGGGATAAAACTATGAGCATCGACATGCGTACCGGAACGTGGCTGAACCCACCCGCAGATTGGGTGGCGGATGGAACCGGCCTCACGATCACCACCGATGAGCAAACCGACTTCTGGCGTAAAACTCATTACGGCTTCATGCGAGATACCGGTCATTTCCTGGGTTTCCCAACGGCTAGCGAATTCACCGCGCAGATTCGTATCCAAGGTGAATTTCGCACCCTTTACGATCAAGCCGGCCTGATGGTGCGAATTGACGAAACGCGCTGGATAAAAACGGGGGTGGAGTTCACCGACGGTGAATTATTTCTGAGTACCGTCGTCACGGACGATAAATCGGACTGGTCAGTCTCCCAACCTTTCAAAGAACTTGAAGACTTCTATCTGCGGGTCACTGTCTCAAAAGGCTCCCTGCGGATCCAGGCCTCCCGTGACGGCATTTTCTGGCCTCTGCTGCGTCTGGCCCCGTTCCCGGAAGCAGACAGTTATGAGGTGGGGCCGACAGCTTGTACGCCTGAGCGCAGCGGTCTCCAAGCGCGCTTTTCCGAATTCACTATCGGCCCGGCGACCACCAAAGAACTCCACGACTTGAGCTAAAGAACTTCCCATGCTGAGACGCCGCCGGGCATCTCGTAGGCCGTCGTTGATCTCTGAACACCTTGAGCGGCGATAAATTGCCGCCGATCTGGTCGCTGGTGAGACGCAAGAAATCGCCGCGTGCCGCCGCTGGATTTATAGGCACACATCGAATTCTATGACTACGGCTGCACTAGGTTAAGCTAGTTTTTCTCTCCATTGCTGGAAACGTCTAATGCTCCATAAACAGCTCATCCGGCGCCTGGACCTAGTAACCCTGCAGTTGTTCGTGGCTGTCCATGAGGAAGGCACATTGACGCGCGCTGCATCGAGAGAAGCCATCGCAGTTTCGGCTGCCAGCAAGCGGTTGGTGGAGCTTGAAGTGGTGCTGGGCATACCCTTGTTTTCGCGCACTGCAAAAGGGATGACGCTGACGGCGGCGGGTGAAACGCTCTTACACCATGCCCGTCGTATGCTGACCGAGGTCGAGAAGGTTGGAATTGAGGTTGGGGAGCACTTGCAGGGGCTGCGTGGCTACGTTCGCATGCTTGCCAATCTGTCGGCGATCATCCAGTTCTTACCGGAGGATCTGCACGATTTCGTATTAAATCATTCTCAAGTGAAGGTTGATTTGGAAGAGCGCCCTAGTGATGGGGTAGTTCAAGGCATCATCGACGGTGTGGCCGACGTTGGTATCTGTTCAATGGATAGCGATTCGCAAGGTCTCTTCAGCGTGCCATATCGCAGTGACCGCCTTATCGTAGCCATGCGCAATGACCATCCGCTAGCAAGCTTTGACGAAGTCGCATTTCTACAGACATTGAAATACGACCAAATAGGCCTGCACTCCGCCAGCTCCATCAATAACCGTATCCATGCAGCGGCGAAAGCGCTGGGCGAACCCTTGCGTCTGCGTATTCATGTTCCAGGTTTCGACGCAGTGTGCCGTATGGTTCAAGCCAATATGGGCATCGGCATTCTGCCGCTGAAAGCGTTTGAGCTATTCGGAAGGGGGTTGGGCCTGACAGCGGTACACCTCAGTGATGAGTGGTCCAACCGTACGCTAATGTTGCTGGTGCGTGAGCGCGAGTCCCTGTCGCCGGTTAGCCGGTTGTTATTTGATCATCTACAACAATCCCAGCCTTGAAACATTCGTTCGCGAAACGCGAACACCCCTTTCCAAATCACCGTTGGATTATGCGGGGATATGTCCTCTAGTCTTGGCTCAAATTCCAAGAAATACAGAGGACAACCCATGACTGCTCTTAGCGGTATCCGCGTAATTGAAATCGGTACCCTTATTGCTGCCCCTTTTGCTGCGCGCATCATGGCGGAGTTTGGCGCTGAGGTTATCAAGATCGAGACGCTGGGGCAGGGGGATCCCCTTCGAAAATGGCGAAAGTTGCATGAGGGCACCTCCCTTTGGTGGTACCTGCAATCGCGGAACAAGAAGTCTTTGGCACTGAATCTCAAGTCCCCCGAAGGCATCGCTATCGTCAAGCAGCTGGCGCAAAGCGCCGATGTTCTGATTGAAAACCTGCGGCCTGGTGCACTTGAAAAATTAGGCATTGGCTGGGATGTCCTGCGTGAGCTGAACCCCAAGCTGACCTTGGTGCGGATCTCCGGCTACGGCCAATCGGGCCCGTATCGTGACCGTCCTGGTTTTGGTGCTATTGGCGAGGCGATGGGCGGAATTCGGTACACCACCGGCACTCCCGGGATTCCGCCGGCACGCGTCGGCGTGAGCCTTGGAGATTCCCTGGCTTCGATGCATGCGGTCATCGGCGCACTGATGTCGCTCCTGCGGGTCAAGACGGGGCAGGGTGAGGGGCAAGTGGTGGACGTATCACTGGCAGAAAGCGTCTTCAACGTCATGGAAAGTCTCGTGCCGGAGTACGACATGCTTGGCCATGTCCGTGAGCGCAGCGGTGGCGCGCTACCGGGTATCGCGCCATCGAACACCTACCCTACCTGCGATGGTGCGTACGTAGTTATTGCAGGCAACAGCGACCCCATTTTCAAACGTCTTATGGCTGCAATTGGCCGGTCTGATTTAGGCGAGAATCCTGCTTTTGCGCACAATGATGGTCGGGCTATCCAGTGCAACCTGCTTGACGAGGCCATCAGCCAATGGAGCTCCAGGCATCCCATCGATTACGTCCTCGACACGTTAGAAAAGGCCGAAGTGCCTGCCGGGCGCATCTACTCTGTAGCGGACATCGTTGCCGACCCACACTATCTGGCTCGCGGCATGATTTTAGATGCAGATCTTCCGGGTGGAGCCTCCGTCAAGATGCCAGGCATCGTTCCTAAAATGTCCGACACACCAGGCAATGTGAATTGGCAAGGACCGAGCCTGGGCCAGCACACCCAAGCGGTGCTGGGCGATCTAGGTCTGAGTGAAGAGATGATTCAGCGCTTGAAGGATGGGGGGGTGGTGCAATGATTACTGACTACTCGCAGCGCCTCATCATCCAGGAAGTCTCCCCGCGCGATGGGCTGCAAATTGAACCTGTCTGGGTTGAAACGGTGGACAAGATCAACCTGATCAATGAGCTGTCGTCGTGCGGTTTCAGCCGCATCGAAGCGGGCTCTTTTGTCTCCCCCAAGGCCATTCCAGCCTTGCGCGACGGGGAGCAAGTGTTCCAGGGCATCAAGCGTCATGCTGGTGTTATCTACGTTGCCCTCATACCGAATTTGAAAGGCGCTCAGCGCGCTATTCAGGCCAATGCAGACGAACTGAACCTGGTGCTGTCGGCAAGTCAAAGCCATAACCAGGCGAATATGCGAATGACCCGCGAACAATCACTGGCCGCATTTGATGAAGTGGTGTCGCTTGCCCGCGACAGCACTGTCCGCCTGAACGGCACGGTCGCGACAACGTTCGGCTGCCCGTTCGAAGGCCACATTGACGAGGACGTCGTCATGCGGTTGGTGGAAGCCTATCTGGAACTCGGAGTACAGGGCATTACGTTGGCAGATACAACTGGGATGGCAAGTCCCCGTCAGGTTTATCGACTTGTGCAACGCCTGTTAGGTCGATTGCCAGCATCCGCAATAACCCTTCACTTTCACAACACCCGTGGCTTGGGACTGAGCAACGTATTGGCTGCTTATGAAGCTGGCGCTCGTCGTTTTGACGCTTCGCTGGGTGGGCTGGGGGGATGTCCTTTTGCGCCGGGCGCGTCCGGGAACATATGCACCGAAGACTTGGTGAATCTCTGCGATGAAATGGGTATTACGACAGGCATCGACCTCCAGAAGTTGCTGACGCTATCGCGCACCTTGCCGTCATTGCTGGGGCATGACCTGCCTGGACAAGTGGTGAAGGCAGGACGCAACTGTGACCTGCATCCGCTACCCCGTCACTGAATCTGATTTTTATAAGACGGCCAGTGCCGTCAACCAGACAACAAAAACAAAGTAGCCCCTTAAAGGGAGCTCGCCTGGAGAAAGTACCATGTCCATTTCTGTTTCTACCGCTGATGTAGGCACCTCTGCTGCATCCATAAATGAGAAAAAGCTGATTTCAAAAGTGGCGTGGCGTCTCATGCCATTGATTATGGTCTGTTATTTGTTCGCGTTCTTTGACCGAATAAATATTAGTTTCGCGAAGTTTCAGTTACAGACTGATCTTGGCTTAAGTAACACTGCATATGGACTAGGCGCGGGGCTGTTTGTCGTCGGTTATGTGTTGTTCGAAGTCCCCAGCAACATGATGCTTTACAAGGTGGGCGCACGTCGCTGGATTGCACGCATCATGATGTCCTGGGGTGTAGCAACGGCGTTGATGATTTTCGTGACGACCGAATGGCAGTTCTATGTCCTTCGATTTCTCATCGGCGCCATGGAAGCGGGCTTCGCACCGGGTGTGCTCTACTACTTAACGTTATGGTTTCCGCAAAACTATCGCGGTCGTATTACCTCAACGTTGTTCCTGGCCTCTGCGTTCGCTGGGTTGATAGGCGCGCCCGTGTCCGGTCTGGTACTGGGGCATATGGACGGTTTATTCGACGTGCGTGGCTGGCATTGGCTATTCCTGCTGGGGGGCATTCCCTGCGTAGGTCTAGGTCTGGTGGTTTTTTTCACGCTAAAAGATCGCATTGCCGATGCCCATTGGCTAAGCGCAGATGAACAAACCTACCTGGCCTCTCGTATTGCAAGCCATGAGCCTAATCAGAAACATGGTTCTTTGCTGGCAGCCCTGAAGTTGCCAGGCTTCGCAATGCTGGCGTTCATTTATTTCCTTATTCAAGTGGCGTCCTATGGGCTTAACTTCTGGGCTCCACAGCTGATCCGAAGTGCAGGGACTGAAAGCCCGACTCTTATCGGTCTGTTGACCGCCGTACCCTACGTATGCGGTGCGATCAGCATGCTGGTGATTGGCCGTTTGTCGGATGCAACAGGCGAGCGACGTAAGTTTGTCTGCGGTTTGATAGTTGTGGGTGCAATCGGGTTCGTCAGTGCCGGGATATTCGCCAATCACACGGTGTTTCTGATCGTGTCACTGGCGCTGATGGGCACCGGTATCATCGCCTCGATTCCGGCGTTCTGGGCCCTGCCGCCGAAGTTGCTTGCTGGCGCCGGGGCCGGGGCGGCTGGCGGCATAGCGTTAATCAACACGGTTGGTCAAATGGGCGGCATCGTCAGTCCCGTGATGGTTGGGTACATAAAAGACTTTACCGGCAGCACAACGCCGGCTCTTTACATCATCGGGGCGACAAGCCTGATCGCCGCAGCACTTCTGATTTGGGGCTTGCCTGAAAGTCTCAGAACTCGCGATAAAAGATAATCTTCAAGATAAAGTTGACTCGTGCTCCCCCGATTCATTCACTGATTATTGCGGCGTGTCGGTCAGTCTATCTATTGACCGACACACCGCAACGGCGAGCAGCAGGCTTTAGCTGCATTGCCAGGTCAGCGGGTGTTGCCCAGGATTGGCGCAGAGGCCTCGTTAGGGTAGCTCAACCGAACTGACTTGCCGATTCAACCGCGGCTTTAGGCTTCCAGCTACGTGTCAGCTGATAAGCAATGGCCAGCCATATGAACCACCCCGGCATGACCATCAAGGCAACGCGGGTGTCAGGCCTCAAGGCCAGCAGGCACAGAACGAAGCCCATGAACGCCAGTGAGAACCATGCCATTGGCACGCCGCCGGGCATCTTGTAGGCCGATTTTGCGTGAAGCTCAGGACGCTTTTTGCGATAGGCAATGTAGGACGCGAGGATGGTCGACCACGTGAAGATCACCAGAATCGCTGACACGGTGGAAACGATGGTGAATGCCGTCATGACTTCCGGAACGATGAACAGCACGAGCACACCCAGCAGCATCAACACTGTCGTGAAGGCCAGGCTCAGCAGGGGTACGCTGTTGCCCGACAGTCGCCGAAAAATACCCGGAGCGTTGTCCTGGTTCGCCAGCCCGAACAGCATGCGGCTGGATGAGAATACGCCACTGTTGGCCGATGAAGCGGCGGATGTAAGGACCACGAAGTTAACGATGCCGGCTGCTGCGGGAAAGCCTGCGACGAGGAAAAGTTCGACAAAAGGGCTTTTAACCGGCGACACCTGTTGCCAGGACGTCACGGCAATAATGCAGCCCAATGCCAACACGTAGAACAGGATGATTCGCAGCGGAATCGAGTTGATCGCTTTGGGTAGGGTCCGCTCCGGAGACCGGGTTTCTGCCGCTGCGGTGCCGATCAGCTCAGTGCCGGCAAATGAGAATATGGCCATCTGAAAACCGGCGAAGAAACCAAGCAGGCCATTAGGGAATGCAGCCTGCTTATCGACCAGATGGCCCAGGGACGCGGTAACGCCACTGGGAGAAACGAACGAGCAGGCAATCAGCACGATGCTGACGCCAATAAGCGTCACGACGGCGATGATCTTGATGATCGCGAACCAGAATTCGACTTCACCGAAAAGCCTTACCGTCAGCACGTTCAGGGCGAACAGTGTCGCCAGCATCCCGATGGCCGGTATCCAGGCAGGCAGATGGGGGAACCAGTACTGGAAAAACCCTCCGACGACGACGGCATCGCCGATCACTGCAACGCTCCAGCTCAGCCAATACGACCAGCCGAGGAAAAATGCGGCGCGAGGCCCCAGGTAGGCGCCAGCAAAATCCGCAAAGGTCTTGAAATTCAAATTGGAAAGCAGCATTTCGCCCATGGCACGCATGACGAAGTAAACGAACAGGCCAATGATCATGTAGATGAGGATGATCGAGGTGCCGGAGAGGGCGATGATCTTTCCGGAGCCCATGAACAAACCCGTGCCAATGGCGCCTCCCATTGCCATTAATTGGATGTGACGATTGCTGAGCGTGCGCTGCAGCGCAGGCTGCTCAACCTGCTCTGATAAATTCGATTTCATTTCAAAACCTCTTGATCTTATGTTTTTGAGTTTTGGCAGAAAAGTGGTTGTCCAGCGCCATTGTCGGGATGCAATGGCGGGTCACGGTGTTGTTTTATTTGGACAGTGACGGCCCGCTGCATATGCCTTGGGGCGTCACCGCGAGGTCAACTGGCCGTGCGCAGATGGGCGGCTTTGGTCGGTTGCTGATCAAGCATCTGGAACAGGTTTTTTATATTTTCAGGCGTTGGCACCAGGTGGATGTGCCGGCCGACCTGGTGTTCTTGCGCCATCGCCTGCAGGTAGCGAAGCGACGAGAAATCCTCCAGGGCAAAGCCCACGGAATCGAACACCGTCACCTGTTCATCGCTCTCGCGTCCCTGGACGTCGCCTTGCACAATCCGGAAAAACTCGACGACGGGCGAATCAGCCTCCAGTTGCTGGATGTCACCTTCAATCCGTGTTTGTGGTTCAAACTCCACGATGACCCGGGCGTTGCGCAGGATGTCGGCGTGTAGTTCGGTCTTGCCCGGACAGTCGCCGCCGACGGCATTGATATGCATGCCGGGCTCGATCATCTCGGGCGTCAGGATCGTTGCGTAGGCCTTGTCGGCCGTAACGGTGGTGACAATGTGCGCACCCTTGACCGCTTCGTGTACGGAGTTGGCGTGAATCACCTTTATAGTCGGGAAAGCCGCCAGGTTGCGCAGCAGCTTGAGCGAGGCATCGCGATCGATATCGAAGATGCGGATTTCGTTGATGCCCAGCATTTATGGAAGGCAAGCGCCTGAAACTCGCTCTGAGCGCCGTTGCCAATCAGAGCCATCGAGGTGGCCCCTGGACGGGCAAGCGCACGCGCAACCAATGCCGAGGTTGCCGCTGTGCGAACGGCGGTGGTCAGTGTCAGCTCGCTAAGCAAAGTTGGATAGCCACTGTGGACATCGGCCAGCAGACCGAATGCCATCACCGTCAGCAGGTTCTGCTGACCATTGTCCGGATGGCCGTTCACGTACTTGAAGGAATACTGCTCGCCATCATCGGTCGGCATCAACTCGATCACACCGTCCGGGGAGTGATTTGCCGTGCGCGGCGACTTGTCAAACTGCGCCCAGCGTAAATAGTCTGCTTCGATGTAGGTGGCCATCTCACGGATTGCCCGGCGGATGCCGACCTTGGCGAACAGGCGTGCGGCATCATCGACATCTAGGAAGAGCGTCATTTTTTTATTCTCCAATCCATCCAGTTAAACGTTATAGAGCTGAGGTGTTCAGGCGCGTTTGCTTTCGAAGCCATGCAGTACGTTCACCGCATTGATTCCGATTTCATCAACCATGTAGCCGCCTTCCATCACGAAGAGGGTGGGGCAGCCAACACTCGCTATCAGCTCGCCGATCCCGATGAAATCCTCGCTTTCCAGCAGGAAGTGGCTGATCGGGTCGTCCTTGAACGTGTCGACGCCCAGTGAGATCACTAATACTTCTGGCGCGAATTGCTGAAGTTTCCTGCAGGCATGAAGCAGGGCGTCGCGGTAGGTTTCCCACGCGGTGTTTTTCGGTAACGGGTAGTTGAGGTTGAACCCTTCGCCATGGCCGGCGCCGACTTCACCGCTGAACCCCGAATAGTAGGGATAGGACACGGCCGGCTCGCCGTGCAGCGAGACGAACATGACGTCATTGCGCTGGTAAAAAATGTTCTGGGTGCCGTTGCCGTGATGAAAATCGACGTCGAGTACCGCGACACGTTTGGCGCCCTGGGTGATCGCCTGCTGTGCGGCAATGGCCGCATTGTTGAGATAGCAGTAACCGCCCATGTATTCCCGCGCCGCGTGATGGCCCGGCGGACGGCAAAGGGCAAAGGCACTGTCGTGGCCTTCATCGATAAGTGCCAGGCCTGTCAGGGCGATATCGGCACTGGTCTTGACCGCCTGCCAGGTGGTGGCGGTGATGGGTGAACCGGCATCCATTGCATAGAAGCCGAGTTTGCCGTCAATAAACGTTGGCACCTGTTCGTTGGCCAAATCGCGTACAGGCCATACCAGTGGCAAAGCATCATGAGTGCGTCCTGTTGCGCACCATTCTGACCAGGCGCTTTCCAGGAAGCTCACGTAGCGCTCGCTGTGCGCATTGACATAGCACGAGCGGTCAAACACGCGCGGTTCGACTATCTGGCCAAGGCCTACTTGCTTGACGCGGTTGTGAACGGTGTCGGCCCGACTGGGCTGCTCGAATGACGGCTTGAGCACGCCATCCTTCAACTCGGTGCCATGGTGCAGACGGTGGGAATCACTGAAAACTGTAAACATTCTGCGCATCCGTTAATGTGAGCCAGTGCAAATATTCTGTTCTGGTCAGGACGCGATTTCTTTGCTTTGTTTGCGTGTATCTCTATATTTATCGGACGATTTAACTCAGGAATGGCGAAATGAAGAAAAATATATCCAGACGTATCAGTCTCGACGAGACCGATCTGGCCATTCTTGAGTTATTGCAGGACGATGCGAGCATTTCCAACGCCGAACTCAGTGAGCGGCTTTCGTTGAGCCTCACGCCTTGCTGGCGAAGGCGCAAGAGAATGGAAGAGGCGGGGGTGATCAAGGGTTATCAGGCGACACTTGATCGAAGAATGCTGGGGCTGGATATCATGGCATTCGTGCACATTCGCTTTTCTACCCATGCCGATCACGCTCCGGACGCCTTCGAGGCAGTGATTGCGCAATTGCCACAGGTATTGGCCTGCCACAAGATCACCGGCGACGCCGACTATGTGCTTCAAGTGCTGGCAGAGGATCTTGATAGCTATAGCGACTTTATCGAGCAGGTGCTGAGGCGCCAGGTCGGTATCGCGTCTATTCAGTCAAGTCTGGCTTTGCGCGAAATCAAAGCAGGTAGCCGTATTGCCATACCCAAATTGAGCAAGGATTGAACGTTAGACTTTTTGCGCTGGATGAAGGCCCTAAAACCTTCCCGCCACGTCCGTCGTCATAAGCATCTGCTCGAAACGCTCCAGAAAGACCGACTCGGCGCGCGTCATCTTTTGTTCGCGATTCCAAAGCAGATAGACATTCAGGCCCGCATGCAGGAACTGGCCAGCGCCGGTCCACCGGTCAGCCGCCGCGAACTGTCGCGCGACGCTGCCATCATCCATTTCGAAGCCCAAGGCGAACACTACAAGGCCGAGCTGATACCGGGATCCTGATTGAGCAGTACAGCAGCCTGTTCCCGCTGTGGCTGGCCCCGCAGCAAGTCGCCGTGCTGGCCGGCGAGCCCTTTATCAATCTATCGATCTAGGTCAGGTGCGCCAAACCCAACGATCGCCTTGGTCTCCAAATATTCCTCGAGGCCGAAGACGCCGTACTCACGGCCATTACCCGAGTGCTTGTAGCCACCGAAGGGTGCCATGGGATTCCACGCTGGGTAGTTCAGGAGCACTTGCCCTGCGCGGATACGAGAAGCCACGGTGCGCGCCAGATCAAGGTCCTGTGATTGAACATGAGCGCCGAGGCCATAGATCGTATCGTTCGCGATAGCGACCGCCTCATCGATGGTTGCGTAGGCGATGATACACAGCACCGGTCCGAAAATTTCTTCCTGGGCGATCCGCATGGCGTTATCCACTTCGGAAAAAATCGTCGGACGGGTGTAGAAGCCCTTATCAAAACCCGGCACGCGTCCCAGTCCGCCGCACAGCAGTTTGGCCCCCTCACGCAGGCCGGCCTCGATCATGGCTTGCACGCGATTGAACTGGGCCTCATTGGCGATAGGGCCGAGTACCGTTTCCGGTGATTGCGGATCGCCAACGATGATTGCGTTGGCGGTGGCGGCCGCCAGCGCTTCGACCTCCGCCAGCCGGGCCTTGGGCACGATCATTCGAGTGGGGGCGCTGCACGATTGCCCGACATTGCGAAACGCCGCCATGACGCCCAGTGGGACGGCTTTTTCAAAGTCGGCATCGGGCAGCAGAATGTTCGGGGATTTGCCGCCCAGTTCCTGCCCGATCCGCTTCGCCGTCGGGGCGGCCGCCTGTGCCACCAGTGCGCCTGCGCGGTTTGAGCCGGTTATCGAAATCATGTCGACATCAGAATGTGCGGCCATCGCCGCGCCAACCACATGACCGCTGCCGTTCACGAGGTTGAAGACGCCAGGTGGAAGGCCCGCGTCATGGACCACTTGCGCAAACAGAAGGGCGCTAAGGGGCGACAACTCACTGGGCTTAAGGACCACCGTGCAGCCGGCTGCCAGCGCCGCGGCGACTTTTGCAGTGATCTGATAAAGCGGCCAGTTCCAGGGAGTGATGAGGCCGCAGACGCCGATAGGTTCACGTTGGATCGCGGTCCCGTTCTCGACTGTCTGGAAACGGTAAGTGGACAGCAGGTCGCGGGCGACCCGAACGTGTTCGGCCGCCAGGGGCACTTGCATCGCCCGTGCAGAACCGATGGCTGCGCCCATTTCCACGGAAATCGCCTGGGCAAACGCTTCTTTCCGTTCAAGGATCAGCTCATGGATCTTGCCCAGCACCCGCGCACGCTGCGCTGTAGAAGTGGCAGACCAATCGGCAAACGCGGCACGCGCCGCCGCGACCGCCTGATCGACATCCTCAGCAGACCCGCTGGCGACCTGTGCAACGACTTCCTCCGTTGCCGGATTGACAACCGGCAAACTGGCCGGGCTGACCGGCGCAGACCAACCGCCATTGATGTAGAACAGATGGGCGGTTTGCAGATCAACGCTGTAGCGATTCGAAGATTGGGTAGTCATCCAGGTGGTCCTTTAGAGCAGCATGTCGAGTCTGCTCAATAAGCTAACAAAGCAGCCCAGAGAAAATATGCCGTTCTTCAAGGGCGCAAAGGAGAATCTGCCGTATCTGCCGGACTAACTTGGCATTCACTCGCTGCGTGCCAATGCTTCACATGAATGTTGGGTTTTCCGGCGTCATCGCGAGCAGGCGCCGTCACCCAAATATCGGATACACACAAAACTGCGTCTCTCGCACCAGGTACCGAAGCATCCCGCACAGTCTGCTGAACACATCCCGAAAAACGGTGGTTTGTATCAGCCGACCTATACTTTTAACCGTTTATGCACGGTTTCTTGGTGTTGTAATAACACCAAGATTCAGCACGGCACTGATGCTTCCAGAACGGAGCAGCGGCTTGCCCTGGTCGCAATCCTCGGTGTAGGCCAATGCACCTGCGACTGGCTGAACAAGACGCTTTCTAAACGCCCGCGGCCCTCAATGGACATCCCTAAAATGCCAGCACCGTTAATTTCCGTAGAGACGAATTCTGAACTTCCGACACACGCTGACGTTGTCGTGATCGGCGGCGGCATCATCGGAACCTTCACGGCTTACTACCTGGCCAAGCGCGGCATGAAGGTCGCGCTGGTGGAAAAGGGGCGCGTGGGGGCAGAGCAGTCGAGTCGAAACTGGGGCTGGTGCCGCCAGCAGAATCGAGACGCCCGCGAGTTGCCGTTGTCGACCAAAAGCCTGGATCTGTGGGAGCAATTCGCGGCAGAGACTGGGGAAGACACCGGCTTCAGAAGGTGCGGCCTGCTCTATCTGACCAACAACGAAAAAGAGCTGGCTGGTTGGGCAAAATGGGGTGAGTTTGCCCGCACCGTCAATGTAAAAACCCACATGCTGACGGCGCAGCAGGCCGCCGAACGTGGTCGGGTGACCGGCAAGCCATGGAAAGGCGGGGTCTTTTCGCCTACCGACGGTACGGCAGATCCATCCCGTGCCGCGCCGGCGGTTGCCCGGGCGATCATCAAGCTGGGCGGCACGGTGCACCAGGGCTGCGCCGCACGCGGCGTCGAGACCGAGGGTGGCCGCCTGTCCGCTGTCGTCACCGAAAAGGGCACCATACGCACCAAGCTCGCAGTGCTGGCCGGGGGCGCATGGGCATCCTCTTTCTGCCGTCAGTACGGCATCCGGTTTCCCCAGGCTTCCATTCGCCAGACGATACTGGCGGTTTCCAAGAGCGCCGCACAGATCCCGGATGCGATCCACACGGATGAAGTCTCCATGACCCGTCGCGCTGATGGAGGCTTCACGCTGGCCATCAGTGGCAGAGGGCGCGTTGACCCGACCCCGCAACTGCTGCGTTTCGCACCGCAATTCCTGCCGATGTTCCAGCGCAGGTGGCGCAAGCTTGCACCCGGCGGCCTGCAAGGCGTCCTGTCGGGGCACGAGGGTTGGGGCCGCTGGCGGTTGGACCAGCCAACGCCGATGGAGCGCATGCGCATTCTGGATCCGAAAGCCGACGCCTCGACGGTTGAATTGACTTACAAGCGCGCGGTAGACCTGATCCCGATGCTGAAGGCGTCGTCGGTCACCGCGGCCTGGGCAGGCTATGTGGACAGCACGCCTGACGGCGTCCCGGGCATCGGCGAGATGGCGAGCCTCCCTGGCCTGGTCCTGGCGGCGGGGTTCAGTGGTCATGGATTCGGCATTGGTCCTGGTGCGGGACACTTGATCGCCGACATTGTCTGTGACATGACCCCACTGGTTGATCCGCGCCCCTATCACCCGGACCGCTTTCAATCTTCTGCCTGGGGCAAGGTCGCGGAGTTCTGACGGCACAGGAAATCCAACCCACCCAACAATGAACGGGCGCATCCTCCGGGGATGCGCCCGTTCTTGTTATTGCAGGTGTCACGCAGGCGTAGATTCTGCCGCACGCAGCGTTTCGACTGGTTTTTGCGCACCATAAACGTCCGCAAAACCCTTGGAAACGGCGTAAATGCCCACGCTTGGCGCATCCCGCACAGTCTGCTGAGCAGGCCCCGAAAAACGGTGGTTTGTGCCAAGCGACCTATACTTTTAACCGTTTATGCACGGTCTCATGATGCTGTAATAAATCCGTGATGCAGCGTTGCACCCAGCCTTGCGAAACGGCGCAACTGCTTGCCCCTCATGACCTCAACCATCACTCAGGACTGCACTCATGAGCTTCCTTCGCCCCAAGTTCATTACCTTTGACTGCTACGGCACGTTGACCAACTTTCAGATGGGAACCATGACGCGCGAGCTGTTCGCCGATCGAGTCCCTGCTGAGCAGATGGACCAGTTCGTCAAGGATTTCTCGGCCTATCGCCTGGACCAGGTCATGGGTGACTGGCGGCCGTATGATGAAATCCTCAAGACTGCCTTGGCCCGGGTCTGCAAGCGCTGGGGTGTCGAGTACAAAGGCGAAGGCCAGCTCTACTACGATGCCGTACCAACTTGGGGTCCCCATGCCGACGTACCGGCCGGCCTGTCGAAAATCGCCGACAAGATTCCCCTGGTGATTTTCTCCAACGCGATGGACGAGCAGATCATGTCCAACGTCGACAAGCTCGGCGCGCCTTTCCATAAAGTCTTCACGGCTCAACAAGCCCAAGCCTACAAGCCGCGCCTGGCCGCCTTCGAGTTCATGCTCGATAACCTCGGCTGCGGGCCGGAGGATGTCCTGCACGTGTCCTCGAGCTTCCGTTATGACCTGATGCCGGCCGACGACATGAAAATCAAAAACAAAGCTTTCGTTGCCCGCGGTCATGAACTGCCTGGAAACGCTGGCTACAGCTACCACCAGATCCCGGACATCGGCGGTTTGGCCGGTCTGGTCGGTCTCTGAGTCTCTGGGCACTCTTCAAGGCATAAGGGGTTAGACATGGGCAGTGAGTCTTACTGGCTCGACACCGCACCGCAGTTTACCGGTGCCCAGCTCGGTGCGTTGCCCGGGCAGGTCGATGTGGCGATCGTCGGGGGTGGTTTCACGGGCCTGGCTGCGGCCCGGGCGCTGGCCTTGAAGGGCGCCAATGTGGCGGTGCTGGAAGGCGGGCGGGTGATTGGCGAAGCGTCGGGGCGCAATGGCGGCCAATGCAATACCGGCGTTGCCCAGGATTACGCGGCACTGAGTGCCAGCCTCGGCGCCGATAAAGCACGCGCCTATTACCAGGCCTATGAAAGCGCCGTGCAGAGCGTCGTCTCGCTGGTGGAGCAGGAGCAGATTGCCTGCGACTTCACGCGCAATGGCAAGCTCAAGCTGGCGGCCAAGCCCATGCATTACGAAGGTTTGGCGCGCACCTGCGAATTGATTCGGCGGGAGGTCGATGCCGAAGTCGAGTTGCTATCGGCGCAAGAGACTCGCGCTGAAGTCAATTCGGCCCAGTTCCATGGCGGCTTGCTGCAGCGCAACGGCGTGCAGATGCACGTCGGGCGCTTCGGGATCGGGTTGGCCGAGGCCGCAGCCCGTCATGGTGCGTTGATCTTCCAAGGCGTGTCCGTCACGGACTGGAAAGCCAGCGCTGGCGGCTATCGGATCAATACCACCAAGGGTTCGCTCCAGGCTACGCAGGTCCTGCTGGCCACTGGCACCTCTCAGCAGGGTGGGTTGGGCTGGTATCGGCGGCGGATCGTGCCGGTGGGCAGTTTCGTGATCGCCACCGAAGTGCTGCCCCAGGCACTGGTCGACAGTTTGCTGCCGGCACACCGGTCCTATGTGACCAGCCGCATGATCGGTAATTACTTTCGCCTGACGCCGGACAACCGCCTGCTGTTTGGCGGGCGTGCGCGGTTTGCCATGTCTGACAGCGTGTCTGATGCCAAGAGCGGCAAGGTCCTGCACGCGGCGATGGTGCAGATGTTCCCGCAGTTGGCTCACGTGAAGGTCGATTATTGCTGGGGTGGACTGGTAGACATGACCTCCGATCGCTTGCCCCGGGCCGGCCAGCACGGCGGCATTTATCACTCCATGGGCTACAGCGGCCATGGCGTGCAGATGTCGGTGCACATGGGGCAAGTCATGGCCGACGTCATGGCTGGCAAGGTCGAGGCCAACCCTTGGCGCGAACTCGATTGGCCGGCCATCCCCGGACATTTTGGCAAACCCTGGTTCTTGCCTCTGGTCGGTGCGTATTACCGCCTTCAAGACTATTTGCATTGAGTTGCGGGGGACGCTTCAGGTTTCAACACATTGCATTAATCGCGAGCCATCGAGCCTTATCACTTCCGAAAGGTAGAACTGACATGACTGACAAAAAAAACAGTATCGACACCCAGCTGATAACAGGTACGGAAAGTCTGCGCATCTTCGAAGGGCTCAATCGCGGCATGTCACGCCGCAATGCATTGCAAATGCTCGGATTGGCCGGGGTGGCGGTGGCAGGCGCGGGTAGCCTGTTCGGTACCGCCGGCAAGTTGTTCGCCGATGAAGAGGTCGCCAGCGCAGGCAAAGGCAAGCCTGGCGGTCGCATTCGTGTCGCGGGCTCGACCAGTTCCACCGCCGACACCCTGGACCCGGCCAAAGGTTCGTCGTCCACCGACTATGTGCGCCACTACATGTTCTATAACGGGCTGACCCGTTTTGACAGCCACATGGTGCCGCAACTGGAACTGGCCGAGCGTATCGAAACCACCGACGCCACGCTCTGGGTGATCAGCCTGCGCAAGGAAGTGACCTTTCACAATGGCAAGGCACTGACCGCCGCCGACGTGGTGTTTTCGTTGTTGCGGCACAAGGACCCGATCACCGGCTCCAAGGTCTTGCCGCTGGCGTCGCAGTTCGCCGACGTCAAAGCCGTCGGCACCCACGAAGTGCAGATACAGTTGAGCGGCCCCAACGCTGAATTGCCGTCGGTGCTTGCCGTCTCGCACATGCTGATCGTTCCCGAAGGCACCAGCGATTTCAGCCAGGGCATCGGTACCGGGCCGTTCAAGGTCAAGGAGTTCAAGCCTGGGGTGCGTTCCATTGGCGTGCGCAATACCAATTACTGGAAGCCCGGCTTGCCGTACCTGGACGAAATCGAATTCATCGGCATCGCCGACGAATCGTCACGGATCAACGCCCTGTTATCGGGGGACGTGCACATCGTCAACGAGGTCAACCCGCGTTCGACGAACCGTATCAAGGCCAGCGCCAAGCACCGGGTCATTGACTCGCCGTCGGGCAACTACACTGACTTGATCATTCGTCAGGACCAGATGCCCGGCAAAAGCCCGGAATTCACCCAGGCCATGAAGCTGCTGCTGGATCGCGAACAGATCAAGTCGGCGATCTTCCGGGGTTACGCCAGGGTCGGCAACGATCATCCGATCGCACCCGGGGCGCGCTTCCACAACGCTGAATTGCCACAACGGGCCTATGATCCGGAACAGGCCAAGTTCCTGCTCAAGAAAGCCGGCATGGCAGACATCAGCATGCCGATGATGTGCTCGCCGGCGGCGACCGGTTCGGTGGACATCGCGGTGTTGCTGCAGCAGTCCGCCAAAGAGGCCGGGCTCAAGCTCAACGTCAACCGCCTGCCGAGCGATGGCTATTGGTCCAACCACTGGGCCAAGCACCCGCTGAGCTTTGGCAACATCAACCCCCGACCGAATGCCGACATGCTGTTCTCGCAGTTCTTCCAGTCGAGTGCGCCGTGGAATGAATCCGGCTGGAAAAACGAACAGTTCGACCAACTGTTGGTACAGGCCCGCGGTGAAACCGATGAGGCCAAGCGCGGCAAGATGTACGGCGACATGCAAGTGCTGGTGCATGAGCACTGCGGTATTGGCGTACCGGTGTTCATCAGCAACATCGATGGTGCCGATCAGCGGGTCAAGGGTTATGGCGCCAACCCCCTGGGCGGTTTCATGGGCTACATGTTTGCCGAGCAAGTCTGGCTGGACGCCTGATGAACGTCGGGTTTGGGCCATATTGCGTGAGGGTCGGATGATGAATAGCAACACACTCTGGTTGATTGGCCGCCGCCTGGGGGCGGCGGTCGTGACCTTGTTGATTGTCTCCATGGTGGTCTTCGCCATCACGGCGGTGCTGCCGGGAGACGCGGCGCAACAGGCGCTGGGGCAGTTCGCCACGCCAGAACAAGTGGCGGCCCTGCGGACGAAAATGGGTTTGGACCAACCCGGTGTGTTGCGATACCTGCACTGGCTGACCAGCCTGCTCAGCGGTGACCTGGGCATGTCGATGTCCAACGCCATGCCGGTCATCGATCTGATGGCTGGCCGGGTCCCCAACACGTTGATGCTCGCGGCCGCCACGGCGTTGGTGTCGGTGCCCGTGGCGTTGGCGCTGGGGATCGGCTCGGCCATGGGCCGGGGCGGGCGCATCGACAGCTTCCTGAGCTTTTTCACCTTGACCATGGTGGCGGTGCCGGAATTCCTGGTCGCCACCTTGGCGGTGCTGATTTTCGCGGTAAACCTGGGCTGGTTGTCGGCGCTGTCCTATGCCAGTGAAATCACCTCACCCTGGCAGTTCATGCGCACCTACGCATTGCCGGTGATGACGCTGTGTTGTGTGATTGTCGCGCAAATGTCGCGCATGACCCGGGCGGCGGTGATCGATCAGCTCGACAGCCCTTACGTGGAGATGGCTCGGCTCAAGGGTGTGAGCAATATCCGCATCGTGCTTCGGCATGCCTTGCCCAATGCCATCGGCCCTATCGCCAATGCCATCGCCCTGAGCCTGTCCTACTTGTTGGGTGGGGTGGTGATCGTCGAAACGATCTTCAACTATCCCGGCATCGCCAGCCTCATGGTCGATGCCGTGACCAACCGCGACATGGCCCTGGTCCAGGCCTGCACCATGTTGTTCTGCACGGCGTACCTGGCGTTGGTATTGATCGCCGACCTGTGCGCGATACTTTCCAATCCGAGGCTGAGAAACCAATGAACAACCTCATTGTGAAGTCCCCGACGGCGGCCGTTGCGCTAGGGTTGGGTAAAGACGCCCACGCCAAGTCCTGGCTTGGCCTGTTCGGCGCCGTGATGTGTGCCATGTGGTTGCTGGTGGCCATGTTCGGCCCGTGGCTGGCGCCGCACCCGGTGGGGGAGGTGGTCTCCGACAACGTCTTCGACAGCCTCAGCGCGACGTACCCGTTCGGCACCGATTACCTGGGCCGCGACATGCTCAGCCGGATCCTCGTCGGCGCGCGTTTCACCGTTGGCCTGGCGTTGGTGGCCGCGGTGTTGTCCAGCACCTTGGGAACCAGTCTGGCACTGTTGTCGGTGGTCTCGCCAAAGTGGCTGGATGAGTTGATCAGTCGCCTGATGGACGCGTTCATTTCGATCCCCAGCAAAATGCTGGCGCTGATCATGGTCTCGGCCTTCGGCTCCTCGGTCACCTTGCTGATCTGCACGGCGGTGTTGAGCTACACCCCCGGCGCCTTCCGCATCGCCCGCAGCATGGCGGTGAATATCGAAGCCCTGGAGTACGTGCAAGTGGCCCGTACCCGGGGCGAGCGCCGGCTGTACATCGCCTGCGTGGAAATCCTGCCGAACATACTCAACCCGGTGCTGGCGGACCTGGGCCTGCGCTTTGGTTTCATCGTGCTGTTGCTCAGTGGCATGAGTTTCCTCGGGTTGGGCGTGCAACCGCCGGATGCCGACCTGGGTTCGCTGGTGCGCGAGAACATCGGAGGCCTCAATCAAGGGGCGCCAGCCATCGTGATTCCTGCCCTGGCCATCGGCACACTGACCATCGGCGTGAATCTGTTCATCGACCGGTTGTCGTCGCGACGTAGCCGACGTTCGGGAGGTCATTGAAATGAGCGAATTGATTCGAGTACAGGACCTGCGCGTGGTGGCCTGTGGCGAGCGTGGTGAGGTGGACATCGTCAAAGGCGTCAGTTTTTCCCTGCAAAAGGGTGAAGTGTTGGCGTTGATCGGCGAGTCCGGTTCCGGCAAGACCACCATCGCCCTGGCGCTGCTCGGTTATGCCCGGCGCGGTTGTCGGCTGGCGGGCGGGGTCGTGCAGATCGGCGAGCACGACATGCTGGCGTTGGGCGAAAGCCAGTTGCAGAAAGTGCGGGGAAACCGGGTGTCCTATATCGCCCAGAGCGCCGCAGCGGCGTTCAACCCGGCGAAAAAACTGATCGACCAAGTGGTGGAGGGCGCCCTGATTCATGACCTGGGCAGCCGAGCCGTGCTTGAGGCCAAGGCCATCGAGCTGTTCCGCGACCTGGCCCTGCCAGACCCTGAGCACATCGGCCAGCGCTATCCCCACCAGGTGTCCGGCGGGCAACTGCAACGGGTGATGGCGGCGATGGCGCTGATCAGCGATCCGTTGCTGGTGGTGCTCGACGAGCCGACCACGGCCCTGGACGTGACGACCCAGATCGATGTGTTGCGGGCCTTCAAGCGGGTGGTTCGTGAACGGGGAGCCACGGCGGTCTATGTCTCCCACGACCTGGCCGTGGTGGCGCAGATGGCCGATCAGATCGTCGTGCTCAATGGCGGCGAAATCTTCGAGCACAGCGCCACGGCGCCGTTGCTCAAGGGACCGGCCCACGAATACACCCGCAGCTTGTTGGCGGCAGCGCGCCCGGACACGACGATTCGTCCGCCGAGCGACATCGCCCAAGACACACCCCTGCTGACCATTCAGGGGCTGACCGCCGGCTACGGCAACAAGAATGCCCAAGGCATGCCAGCGATTCGGGTGTTGGAAGACATCGACCTGACGGTTCGCCGAGGCCAGGCCATTGGCGTCATTGGTGAGTCGGGCTCTGGCAAATCGACCTTGGCACGGGTCGTGGCCGGGTTGTTGGTGCCGGCCCTCGGCGGGCTGACCTTCGATGGCCAACCCCTGGGCGGCAGTCTGTCGTCGCGCACCCAGGAGCAGTTCCGACGTATTCAAATGGTTTTCCAGAATGCCGACACCGCCCTCAATCCGATGCACAGCGTCAGCACCATCCTGAGTCGTCCGCTGAAGATGTATTTCGGCCTCAAGGGCGCGGCGTTGCGCGAGCGTATCGGCGAATTGCTCGACCTGGTGCGTTTGCCGCGCACGATGGCCGACCGGCGACCGAACGAACTGTCCGGCGGCCAGAAGCAACGGGTCAACCTGGCCCGGGCCTTGGCGGCGAAGCCGGACCTGATCCTCTGCGACGAGGTGACTTCGGCGCTGGATACCGTGGTCGGCGCGGCGATTCTCGAACTGCTGCGCGATCTGCGCCAGCAACTGGGGGTGTCTTATCTGTTCATCAGCCACGATATCTCCACCGTGCGCGCCTTGTGTGACGACATCGTGGTGATGTACAGCGGCCACAAGGTCCAGGCCGGTACCCGCCAATCCTTTGCCGAGGCGCCGTTCCATCCGTATACCGACCTGTTGATCCATTCCGTACCGGAACTGCGCCAGGGCTGGCTGGAAACCTGCGGGGCAACGACTTGCCAGACGCTGCCGCCCGTTGGCCCGAAAGCCAACGTGCCCGGGCTGTGCACCTTCCTCGGTCGTTGCCCGGTGCGGGTCGACGGCTTGTGCAACTGCGTCGCGCCGCAGCGGCGGATGATCGTCGGCGGCAGCGAGATCCTTTGCCATCACGACAGTGCCGAGTTGATGAAAACCCAGCAGTCCAACAACGTGACCGTGGCGGCATATGCATGAACGGGTGTTTCGTCAGGCCGTTCGACATTCACCGCGTCTTCTCTTCAGTCGAGCAACGGAGCAAGGCCTCATGAAACCCCGGGTATTGGAGATTCTCAAACGGCTGATGGCCTTCGATACCGTTTCTTCGGAATCGAACATGGCCTTGATCGAGTACGTGCGCGATCTGCTGCTGACCAAGGGCATCGAGTCGCTGATCGTCCAGGATGAAAGCGGCCAGAAAGCCAATCTGTTTGCCAGCACCGGACCACGGGACGTGCCGGGGATTCTCCTGTCCGGTCATACCGACGTGGTGCCGGCGGCGGGGCAGGCCTGGACGGTCCCGGCGTTTGATGCCACGGTGCGGGACGGGCGGATCTATGGCCGGGGCAGTTGCGACATGAAGGGCTTTATCGCACTGGCCATCGACGCCATGCTTGATGCCAGCGAGCAGCCATTGAGCCGACCATTGCAACTGGCGCTGTCCCATGACGAAGAGATCGGGTGCGTGGGGGTGCGTCGGTTGCTCGATGTGCTGCACCTGGCACCGGTTCGGCCGTTTCTGTGCGTCATTGGCGAGCCGACCAATATGCAGTTCGTGCTCGGGCACAAGGGCAAGGGTTCCTACCGCACCTACTGTCGCGGCCTGGAAGCGCATTCCTCCCTCGCACCGCGTTCGGTCAATGCGATACACGTGGCCTGCGATTTCATCGCCGCGCTGCGCCTGAGCCAGCAGCAACTGCAAGAGCAGGGCGCGCAGGACAGCGATTACGACGTGCCCTACAGCACCGTGCATGTCGGCCAGATTGTCGGCGGCAAGGCGTTGAACATCGTGCCCAACCTGTGCACCCTGGATTTCGAAGTGCGCAACTTGCCAGCGGACGACCTGGACGGGTTCCTGGAGCAGATGCGCGAGCGGGCCGAACTGATCGTGAGCGAAGCCAAGAAGCTCTCCAGCGTGGCCGCCATCGAAATCGAGACCTTGAACGTCTATCCGGGCCTCGACACCCACCCAAGCGTCGAAGCCGTGCGTTTCCTGAAAAACTTTGCCGCCCCGGACACCGGCACCACAAAAGTTTCGTTCGGCACCGAGGGCGGGTTGTTCAAGCAACGCCTGAACGTGCCGGTGGTGGTCTGCGGTCCAGGCTCGATAGAACAGGCGCACAAGCCTGACGAGTTCATCGAGATCAGCCAGATGGACGCTGGCGAGCGTTTTCTACAGGGTCTGCTGGGCTCGATGCACGTTTAGTCATGCCGCGGTAAAGCCTGCCGTCGAAGGCTGATTTTCAGCATTCACGGCTGTAGGGCCGGCGTTTTCAGCATCCTCATCCATGGCGACTCAATAGACTGGAGACTGTCTCAAAACAGGACTCCACGCCATGCTCAAGAATCGCCTGAAAGACCCCAGCCTGCTGGTGGAACTCGCTTACATCGACGGTCAGTGGGTCGGCGCCGACAACGCCGCGACCCTGGACGTCATCAACCCGGCCACCGGCGAAGTGCTCGCCCGGGTACCGGCAATACAAGGCAGCGAAACCCGGCGCGCCGTCGAAGCCGCCGACCGTGCGTGGCCGGCCTGGCGCGCACGTCCGGCGGCAGAACGAGCGGCGCTGCTGGATCGCTGGTATCAGGCCATGATCGACAACCTCGATGACCTGGCGTTGATCCTGACCTGCGAACAGGGCAAGCCGCTGACGGAAGCCCAGGGTGAGATTCGCTACGGTGCCAGCTTCGTCAAATGGTTCGCCGAAGAAGCCCGACGGGTCTACGGCGAAACCATCCAGGCCCCCAGCGGTGACCGCCGTTTGCTGACCCTCAAGCAACCGGTCGGCGTTTGCGCCGCGATCACCCCGTGGAACTTCCCCAACGCGATGATTACCCGCAAGTGCGCGCCAGCCCTGGCCGCCGGCTGCACGATCGTGGTCAAGCCGTCGGACCTGACCCCGCTGTCGGCCCTGGCCCTGGCCGTGCTGGCCGAGCGGGTCGGCATTCCGGCCGGGGTGTTCAACGTCGTCACCGGCATGCCTGTCGGCATTGGTGAAGAGCTGACCGGCAACCCAACGGTACGCAAGCTTTCCTTCACCGGTTCCACCGCGGTCGGTCGGCTGCTGATGCGCCAGAGCGCCGAACACATCAAGCGCTTGAGCCTGGAGCTGGGCGGTAACGCGCCGTTCATTGTGTTCGACGACGCCGACCTGGAGCAGGCGGTGACCGGCATCATGCTCAGCAAATTCCGCAATGCTGGACAGACCTGCGTCTGCGCCAACCGGATTCTGGTGCAGGACGGGATCTACGAGCGCTTCGCCCAGCGCCTGGTGGAGGAGGTGGGCAAGCTCAAGGTCGGCGATGGCCTGAAGGATGGCATAAACATAGGCCCGCTGATCAATGCGGCGGCGGTCAGCAAGGTTGCTCGACACATCGACGAGGCCTTGAGCCAAGGCGCGCGTCTACTCTGTGGTGAGATTCCCCAGGGCGACAGCCAGTTCGTCCAGCCGACCGTACTCGGCGAAACCCACGCTGGGATGCTGCTGGCCAACGAAGAAACCTTCGGTCCGGTGGCGCCACTGATGCGCTTTAGCACTGAAGAAGAGGCGCTGGCCTTGGCTAACGCAACGCCTTATGGCTTGGCCGCGTATTTCTTCACCCAGGACCTGCGCCGCTCATGGCGGTTCTGCGAGGCGTTGGAGTTCGGCATGATCGGCCTCAATACCGGGCTTATTTCCATGGACGTCGCACCCTTTGGCGGTATCAAGCAATCGGGCCTGGGGCGCGAAGGTAGCAAGTACGGCCTGGATGAATTCCTTGAAGTCAAAGCCTTCCACATGGGTGGGTTGTGATCCGGTCAACGTTTGAACAGAGGAGGCACGGTTGATGAGCAAACCATTCAGAATCGCCGCGATTGCCGGCGACGGTATTGGCAAGGAAGTCTTGCCGCAAGGGCTGCGGGTATTGGAGCAGGCCGCGCAGAAGTGGCAATTGGATTTGAGCATCGAAGTGCTCGACTGGGCCAACTGCGATTACTACCTGGAGCATGGGCAGATGATGCCCAGCGACTGGTTTGAACAACTCAAGGGCTTCGACGCCATCTACTTTGGCGCCGTGGGTTGGCCGGACAAGGTGCCGGATCACATTTCTCTTTGGGGGTCGCTACTGAAGTTTCGCCGGGACTTCGACCAGTACGTGAACATTCGCCCGGTACGGCTGTTTCCCGGTGTGCCGTGCCCGTTGGCCGGGCGCGAAGCCGGGGACATCGACTTCGTGGTGATCCGCGAGAACACCGAGGGCGAATACTCCTCGATTGGCGGCAAGATGTTCGAAGGCACCGAGCATGAGTTCGTGCTGCAGGAATCGGTGTTCACTCGCCGCGGCGTGGACCGGATCCTCAAGTTCGCCTTCGACCTGGCCCAGACCCGGCCGCGCAAGCGCCTGACCGCAGCGACCAAGTCCAACGGCATTTCCATCAGCATGCCGTACTGGGACGAACGCACCGCGCTCATGGCGCAGCAATACCCGGACGTCACTTGGGACAAGCAACACATCGATATCCTGTGCGCGCGTTTTGTGCTTCAGCCTGATCGTTTCGATGTGGTCGTGGCGTCGAATCTGTTCGGCGATATCCTGTCTGACCTCGGGCCGGCCTGCGCTGGCACCATCGGCATCGCTCCTTCGGCCAATCTCGACCCGGAGCGACGTTTTCCTTCGCTGTTTGAACCGGTTCATGGTTCGGCGCCGGATATCTACGGGCGGAACATCGCTAATCCGATTGCGATGATCTGGTCCGGTGCCTTGATGCTGGACTTCCTCGGCAATGGCGATGAGCGCTACCGCGCGGCCCATGACGGTATTCTCAGGGCCATCGAGCAGGTGATTGCCGAGGGGCCGATTACGCCTGATCTGGGGGGGCAGGGGTCGACTCAGGATGTGGGGCAGGCTATTGCCATGGCGCTTTTGTGAGCTTTTTACGGTGTGTATATCGGTTATTTGAGTAACGCCGGCTTAGGGTTCCGCCGTCAGGGCGGAACCTTAAGCAGCCGTTACCGCAACAACGGATATTCACACCAAAAAAAGCCCCACGACACGATCACTTACAGACATAAAACTTGCGCACGTAGACGCTGCTCTTCCAAGCGCAAGGAGCCCCCTTAGCCACAAACACCGTATCGCCAGTATTCACCACCAGCCCCGTCCCATTCGCGAGGTGCAGCACGACACTGCCCTCGAGCAAGTGCATCAACTCATGCATTGTGTGTGGCCGCGCCTTACGGATATAAGGTGTCGAATCCCAGATCCCGATACGCAAATTGGTCGCGTCTTCGACAAACAAATTGTTGGAGCGACATTGCGGTGTCGGGCTCAGCAAAAATTCCTCAGGCGGAGGCGTCGAAGGGGAGAGCAGGGTGTGCGGGGGGAGAGCAGTCAGCCCCATGCTGCCCACTTCAACAGGCTGGATATCGGCACAGAACGCCCAGAACGAACCCGGTTGCGCCTCGATCCGAACGGATGTACCGCGGGCAATCACAGCGCTGTCACCCGGGTTGAGTTCGAGCGAGTGATCCTGGCTCTGCAAGGTGACGCAGCCCGCGTGAACCACAATCGTTTCACTGTAGGGGTAGGCATCGACGCTGAATCGTCCGCTCGCCTGGACGATGCCGGCAGCCATGTCATCGGTCCCGATATAAGCAATCTGCCTGTCGAACGGATCGTTGGCTCCAAGTGAGCCGCGGGTGAACACTGTGGATGCGGGAGTGCCGTTGGCATGGGCCAACAGCACGGCAGTGGGTTCGAGCATGAGGATGTTTCTCCGAGAGGGGATGGTGTAGGGAAGTCAGCCGATGGCCTGGGTCACCAGCGCGAATTGGTATACGCCGCCGCTGGCTTGGGGCGGGGTCCCGCGAACCATTTGTGCAACGGTGTCGACCTGCTTCAGCCCGGCGGCTTCCAGCCAGGGACCCAGGCCGCAGTCGGACGGTACATCCATGCGCACAAAAGTCTCCGGCACTTGTGCCAGCAACACGGCGATCAAGTGCTTGGCCTGCTCTGGATTTTCTGCCACGACCGGGCCGATGTAACGACCACGACCGAATGGACGCAGCAGGGCAAACCCGCGCAGTTGCCCATCGCGCTCGATGCCCATGACCTCGTCGACACTGTCGAACAGATCGTTGAGCACGGCATGCCGATCCAGGCCGCTGCCAGCATTGGCGAGTGCGATCAAGCCGCTTCGATCCGCGTCGGTCAGGCGGCGCAGGCGCTCGCCGGATGGCAGGTCTGTGGGGACGGGGGGCAATACGTTGCCCTGATGCTGCTGGATATGGCCAAAGTCAACGAATCCCTGGCTGGCATAAAGGGGGGCGCCGGCCAACGTCGCATTGAGCATGGCGGTCTGCGAGCCGCACGCTTGGAGCGCCAGCTCCATCAATCTGCGCCCGATGCCCTGGCCCTGGTACTCATCGCTGACGATCACCAGGCCAATCGTGGCGTAATCCCCTTGCGGGCAAGTGAATGCCGTGCCAATCAAACGACCTTCGTCTTCTGCGACAAATCCCTGGGAAACACGCTGCAGCATGGCCCAGTCTGCCAAACGGTGAGGCCATTTCAACTGCACCGATAAGGCATGGGCCGCCGCCACATCGGCAGCGGTCATGGCGCGATAGACGTAGGCTGGGCGTTGCGTGTTGGACATGACAAATCTCCATGGACAGGGCGCGTGACCGGGCGGATTTCTCCGCTCAAAGTGTTGGTATCTCACCTACCGCCAGGCCTGACAAGGGGCACACCTGGATTCGGTAGATTGCATAAGTTGCGGCTTCAGGCGCCGCAGTTATTGCTCAAATCGGCAGCAGGCTCAGCAGCAAATATCAGTGGATTTTTCGTCGGTGCTTTTCATCGACGCAGGGGCGGCGCGGGTCAATAACGTCGCTGGCGATCAATCTGGCCGAGCATCGATTCGCCGCGTTGATGCCGACGGATATTGTCCAGCAGCACGCCAAAGGCACTTTCAGGTTGGGTCATCGCCGCGATATGCGGCGTCAGCACTATCTGCGGATGCTGCCAGAACGGGTGATCCGGTGCGGCCGGCTCCTGTTGCAAGACGTCGAGCACCGCGGCACTGAGCTGGCCGCTGGCCAGGGCCTCGAGCAGATCCTCTTCGATCAGGTGTCCACCGCGCCCCATGTTGACCAGGGCCGCGCCCTTGGGCAGGTGTTGGAACAACCGGCGGTTGAGAATCCCTTGGGTCTGCTCGGTCAATGGCAAGACACAGATCACGATGTCGCATTGGCCAAGGAACGCCGGGAGTTGTTCATCACCGGCGAAGCAATCCACGCCAACAATAGTGTGTTCACTGCGTGCCCAGCCGGATAAGGCGAAACCAAAGGTCTTTAGGGTGGCCAGGATCTGCTGGGCCTGCATGCCAAGCCCCATGACACCGACCCGACGCTGGGCCGCTGGTTGCAGCAGGTGCGCCTGCCAGCACCGGGCGAGCTGTTGCTGGCGATAACGGAGCATATCCCGGTGCAGGCTGAGCACGGCGAAGCTGGCGTACTCGCACATGCCCTGGGTGATGCCAGGATCGAGTAGACGGACTACCGGCAGGGAGGCGGGCAGGCGGTCAAGGTCAAGCTGGTCGACCCCGGCCGACAATGCGAACAGCACGTCGAGGTTCGGCAACAGTGCTTCGACGTCGTCCGGTGCTTGCCACGCGGCGAGGTAGCGAATGTCCTTTGGATCGCCGATGTCCGGCCAGGCACGCCATTCGATATCCGGCGCGTGCTCGGCGAATAGACGCTTCCATAGTTCACCGCGTACCGGGTCGGCTTTATAAAGCAGGGCCATGGGTCACTTCTCGTACTGGATAGGGAACATTCAGCATGCCCGAGTGGCAAAGCAGGATGTATCGAAAGAGCCTGTGTAATCGCATGACACTGCGTTGTATGGAGCGTTTGCCGGCAGATTCCATGGGGCTGGAGCCGGCTGAAGGAATCTGCTGTTTGCCGGGGTGAAAACAGTCGATCCGAATTTCCCAGAGGCCAAGTTCGGCTTAGACAATTGCGTCGAACGCTTAACCTGTGGAACACATCGCAACCGTTCCCCGGTTGCCTGGTTCACTGTGGGAGATGCCATGAACAGTAAAGTCGAAGAAACCCCAAGCTTGCTCCGTCAACGCGATCAATTCGTGCCACGGGGTTTGGTCACCGCACATCCGCTGGTCATCGACCGGGCCCAGGGGTCCGAAGTGTGGGACGTGGACGGGACGCGCTATCTGGACTTCGTCGGCGGCATTGGCGTCTTGAATATCGGGCACAATCATCCGAAGGTGGTCGCGGCGGTGCAGGCCCAACTGCAAAAGGTCAGCCACGCTTGCTTCCAGGTGGTGGCCTACAAGCCCTATCTCGACCTGGTCAAGCGTTTGTGCGAACTCGTGGGTGGCGAGCAAGCCTATAAGGCGGCGCTGTTCACGTCCGGCGCGGAGGCAGTGGAGAACGCGGTGAAGATCGCCCGCGCCCACACCAATCGTCCCGCCATCATTTCCTTCCGTGGCGGTTTCCATGGGCGTACCTTGCTGGGTACGACGCTGACGGGCATGAGCCAGCCCTACAAGCAGAATTTCGGTCCCCTCGCGCCTGAGGTCTTCCATACTCCCTACCCGAATGCCTATCGCGGTTTCAGCAGCGAGATGGCGTTGCAGGCGCTGAACGAATTGCTGGCGACCCAAGTCGCTCCGGATCGCGTCGCGGCGATCATCATCGAGCCGGTGCAGGGCGACGGCGGCTTCTTGTCCGCGCCACCGGAATTTCTCCAGGCGCTGCGGGCCTTGACCGAGCAACACGGCATCGTGCTCATTCTCGATGAGATCCAGACCGGGTTCGGCCGTACCGGCAAATGGTTCGGTTTCCAGCACGCCGGAATCCAGCCAGACCTGGTCACCGTCGCCAAGAGCCTGGCCGGTGGTTTGCCCATTTCCGGCGTAGTGGGACGTGCGCACATCATGGACGCGCCCTTGCCCGGTGGCCTCGGCGGCACCTATGGCGGTAACGCCTTGGCCTGTGCAGCCGCGTTGGCGGTGATCGAAGCTTACGAACAGGAACAGCTACTCGAGCGCGGCAGGGCATTGGGCGAGCGGCTGCGTCAGGGCCTGCTGCGCTTGCAAGCACGTCACCCACGTATCGGTGACGTACGCGGCACCGGCTTCATGCTCGCCATCGAATTGATCAAGGACGATGAGGCCCGCAGCCCCGACGCCGAACTCACCCAACGACTGATCGACCAGGCCCGGGTAGGCGGGCTGTTGGTGATCAAATGCGGGGTGTACCGAAATGTCCTGCGTTTCTTGGCGCCCCTGGTTACCGAAGAAAGCCAGATCGACGAAGCACTGACCATTCTTGAAGCAGCTTTGCTACGCGTGTTGGATTAATCTCAGGTCTCGGTCGGCACCTGTAACGATGTGCCGACCGAGGGCATTTAGCGCATACGGATTGATGAATGCATCATGGGAGGCGACACACATGCACCTGACTGATTATCGTGCGCTGCTGATCG
This sequence comes from Pseudomonas frederiksbergensis, assembly GCF_000802155.2. GTDB lineage: Bacteria > Pseudomonadota > Gammaproteobacteria > Pseudomonadales > Pseudomonadaceae > Aquipseudomonas > Aquipseudomonas frederiksbergensis_A. Next base: position 357,878 of record NZ_JQGJ02000005.1, on the reverse strand, counting down.
ATTGCGACGAAGTTTTGGTGGATCGGGACTCCGGTGTCTGGACGGCCCTGCAACCCTTGCTCGACAACCATCCGGGCCTGCCAGGCAAGGACGCGGTGTTGGCGGAATTCGACGCGGCGGTGCGCGGGCTTTATCCGCGTTTTTCCGAACTGGGCTTCAGTGGTTTATTGTGCTTTGCCCATCGTCAACTGGCAGAGCGTTTGGGCCTCAAGGTCAGTTGGGAGGAGGGCATGAGCTTTGCCCGCTCGGCCTGCAACTGGTCGCTGTTCGAGGACGCGCCCGGTGCCATGCTGTACCTGCGCAAGTTCTACCGGTTGCTGGTGTACTGCGACCGCGATGCCGAGGATCGCGACCAGCTCTGCGAGCGTTTGGGGATCCCTCCCGAGGACCTGCATTCGCGCGCCAACAATCCATTGGAGGATGGAGCATGGCTGCAGGCGAACAAGCTCAAGCCTGAAAACATCATGCAAGTATCCCGGCCGCCGGCACAACCGCCAAAGTCAGCGGGTCTTTGCCTGATCCGCCGTGGCCATGAGCCTGATAATCAAGAATATTTTGCCGATTTCTACATCACCAGCATGGCCGACCTCGTCGCTCAGCATCAGCTATCTTTGCGCCGTTGAATTTGCTAAAACCGCTGTCAACCTGAAGACAACCGAGGGGTACCCGATGGAAGGTTTAATAAAACTAGACCGAATTGATATCAGTATCCTTGTTGAACTTCAAAAGGACGGTCGAATGACCAACGTCAGTCTCGCCGATGCCGTGGGGCTGTCATCCAGCCCATGCCTGCAGCGAGTCAAGCGGCTTGAGTCGGCGGGTTATATTTCCGGCTACAGGGCTCATCTCAATCTTGCCAAGATCACTGACTCGGTCACGGTCTTCACTGAAATCACGCTTAGCGACCACAAGCGGGAAGACTTCGCCAAGTTCGAATCCAATATTCGCTTGGTCGATGAAGTACTGGAGTGCCATTTGATCAGCGGGGGTTACGATTACCTGGTGCGCTTCATGACATGTAGCATCCAGCATTACCAGGAAGTGATCGAAGGGTTGCTGGACAAGAATATCGGCATTTCCAAGTACTTCAGTTACATTGTCATCAAATCCCCTGTGCTCAAGGATGGGGTTCCGTTGCGTAGGTTGTTGCGCCACTGACGTCGCTTTCGATGCCAGGCTCGAATTCCGGTTGATGCAGCCCAGGCCCAGGCCCAGGATCGGGACTGGCAGGCGGCTAGTTTTATTTGATTTTGAACATAAGCTCTAGCCGCTTGAGGAACTGTTCAAGCGCAATCCGGAGCAGCGCGCTTGACCCCGGATGCGAACGGCATGCCGCTAAAGGTGGTAGCGCGATTGCACCCATAGTTTGATTTGCTCCAATGCTTTGTTGGGGGGCAGGGTGCTGTCCGTTTCAATGAGGCGTGTCTTGTTGGCAAGCACATCGTCTCGGATCACATGGCGGAACCAGTTGGAAAAATCGCCGGCCTTCATATGTTCGCCAAGAGCGACATCGGACAGTTGCATCGAGAGGGACAGGAACTCCGTCAGGTTCGCGGCACTTTTGCCCAGGGTTGGAAAGTGAAACGCATGCCATGCGCCTACATTTCCCGAAACGTACTTGCCGCTGTGACGATGGTGCTTCTGGTCTGGTTGGACCTGGTCGAGCAGCAGCACTTGTTCGCCTTTTCGTACGTTCCACAGACAGGCATGTTCCAGGCCTGATGGACGCTCTGGGAAGGCGGGCCAGCTATGCGATATGCGTTTGGCGAACTGTTCGACCAGTTGCCGGGCAGTGCTGCCGAACGTGACCAGCACGTCGACCTCCTCAAGGAGCGCCGGGCATACAGTACGGCGGTATGGACGCGACGAGCCCCCAGTTGCGCCAGGTATGCGCAGGTGCGCAAGAGCGAATGGCCTTCGAAGAGCACGTCATCGACCACCAGCAAGGTGGTATTGGCCAGGTCGAGACCGCCCAGGGCCGGGTTTTCGGTCAATTGGGTGTAGGTATGCAGCACTTGCAGGTCGTCGGCGTAGCGCTTGACCTGGAGAGGGTAAAGAGGCAATTGCGGCTGGCCGGTCCGATGCGCAATGTACTCGCGTAACCGTTGAGCCAGTGGTTCGCCCCGGCGCTGGATACCAATCAGCGCTGCGTGGGTCGGGGGCAGGAGGGTCGCGGCCTTGTGCGCCATAGCCTGCAGCACGTCATCCAGCTCTTTGCTGTCATACAGGCGCACCCGCTGACTGGCCAATAGGATCGTCATCGCCTTTCTCCTGTCCGTAGACCATGGGTTATGTACCCAAGGTAATCCGGTTGCCACTGACGAGATTGACATTGATCAATCGCGGTCCAAACAAAGGCCGGTGATTGACGAGGGCGAACCGCCAACCCGTCCTGACACGCATGCGCCGTTGAAGGCCTGGTCGACGAAAGTCATTGATATATATCAACGCCACGATTGCCCTGACAGAGGATGGTGAACCTACAACGAAGGTGCCCGTTGCAGCGGCAGATACGACAATGGCCCGCGGGTGATAGGTAGTGAACAAACGTGCCAGTTCCATGGAGTCCGACCATGAGCCAGTATCAACGGTTATTGCTGATCATCAACCCGGCCCTGCGCCACTCCCACGCCTTGGAGCACGCTGGGGCCCTGGCCAAGGCCAGTGGTGCGAGCTTGCACATCGCCGCGTTGATCCCTTCCTGGAAACTGTTGTCACTGCTCGAAGAAGGTGACCGGGAGCAGGCGCGCGAAGGCTACCTGCAAGACCATCGCGATTGGCTTAAGAACCAGGCGAATCACCTGCGCGACCGAGGCATCGAGGTGACCACGGAGGTGACCTGGGCCGATGACATGCAGCAAGACATTCTCGATCACGTCACCGAGATGCAGCCCGACCTGCTGATCAAGCAAGTGCAGCACGAGTCAGCGTTCAAGCGGGCTTTTTTCACCCCCCTGGACTGGCGCTTGCTGCGCCATTGCCCGGTACCGGTGTACCTGCTGGGTGAAAGCGACCATCCTTTGCCCCGCAAGGTCGTGGCTGCGGTCGATGCGTCCAGTACCCTGGCGCAGGACAACGAACTCAATGAGCGGATCATCCAACAGGCATGCGGACTCGCCATCCAATGCGATGCCGAGTTGCACTTGCTGTACGCCTGCGACATCTCGATGGTGTACATGGGCGATATGGGCGGCGGCGGTCTAGCGCTACCGGACCTTGGCGAGCAGTTGCGCAAAGAACAAGAAAAGTCCTTTTTCGATCTGGCTGACCGACATGGCGTGGCCGCTGACCGCCGTCACTTCATTGAAGGGCACCCTGTCGCGGTGCTGAGTGCATTTGCCGATGAACAGCATATGGACGTGATTGTGATGGGCAGGGTCCAGTCCCATGGCCTGGAGAAACTTTTGGGCAGCACGACCGAACATACCCTGTACCGGGTAACTTGCAGCGTCCTGGCCATCTAGCGGTCAGGATCGTCCATAACGAACCGACAGGCACCATCGTCTCAGGAGGTTCCCATGATTCAGAGCCCCTCATTGCAAACCACTTTGCCGAACCGTGTCGAGGCCGGTCGGCGACTGGTCGAGCCCTTGTTCAAATATGCCAATAGACCTGACGTCATCATCCTGGCCTTGCCCCGTGGTGGCGTCCCGGTGGCCTATGAAGTCGCGACGGCCCTGAATGTACGGCTGGACCTGATGCTGGTGCGCAAACTTGGCGTCCCGTCGCAACCTGAATTTGCCATGGGGGCCATTGCCAGTGGTGGCATACAAATTCTCAACGACGACACGCTGCGGGTGCACCCGATCGACCGCGCCAGTTTCGATGCCGTGGTCGCCCGGGAAACGCAGGAATTGTCGCGTCGCGAACAGCTGTATCGGGGTAATCGCCCGGCCTTGCAGCTCAAGGACCAAGTCGTGATTCTGATCGACGACGGCCTGGCAACCGGTTCCTCCATGATGGCCGCGGTTCATGCGGTACGCGTGCAGTCCCCGGCGCGCATCGTTGTCGCGGTGCCGGTTGCTCCGCTGGAAACGGTCGAGGCGTTGCGCAGCGAAGTGAATGAAGTGATTTGCCCGCTCATTCCCGAGTGGATGATGTCGATCGGTTATTGGTATTTGGATTTTGCCCAGACGTCGGACGAAGAAGTCATCGATCTCATGCACCAGGCCTGGCAGCGGGAAGCGGCGAGCGGTTGCACGACGGAGCCTCCTGATGCTTGAACCTCAATCTCGATCCATCGACCTGCCAGGCGTCGAGTTGTCGGCCAATCTGCGTTTGCCGGCGAGGACCCAGGCCCTGGTGATCTTCGTCCATGGCAGTGGCAGCGGCCGTACCAGCCCACGTAATCAATACGTGGCCGATGTCCTCGCCCGTCGTGGCTTGGGTTCACTGTTGTTCGACCTGCTCACGGAGTCGGAGCAGCGCATGGACAATCTGACCGGGGAGTTGCGTTTCGATATTCCCTTGTTGGCCAGGCGCCTGATCCAGGTGATCGACTGGGTCGGCCGCGACCCTGGACTGCGCGTGCTGCGGATCGGTCTGTTTGGCGCCAGCACCGGTGCCGCCCCAGCCGCGGCAACCTTACGTGGCGGATGCCCATGGTGGAACTCGGGAGCGTCACATATGAATCAGGCGCTGCCAAAGAAACGGTGGGATCGGCTTGGACTGGTCTCGATACTGGATACGATCAACGGTTTATCCGCATAACCTGAACCGCCGTATACGGAACCGTACGTACGGTGGTGTGAGAGGACGGCGGCTGTGAGGCCGCCTCCTACTCGAATCCCGGAAAAATTGCCGCGGCGTTTGATGCGCTGGCGGCTTGAGCGCTTTCTCATCACCCGACTTGATAGCTCCTCACTCCAAGTGCTCAGGTTTGACTGGATCGCCTGATTTCATGTTCAACTGCACGCGGACATCTTCGAACATGGCGTCGTAATCCTTGTGCATCGAGCCGATGCTACTCATTGTCTTAGGGATGCCGTATTTCTCGGCAACTTGCGTTACGTTCCTGGCGAAGTTGTAGGCTTGATCTTTGGGCAGGTAAAACGTTTCGCTGAATTCCTTTCCCTGAATGCTGCCGTGCATTGTGAAGTGCATCCCTTTGCCTTCCTTGGGGTGCTGCATGACTTCATAATCGATACACACGTCGTAGCTGACATCGTCAGTGTTTAGCGCATGACGCTCGATGTGCAGATGACCGGGCTCGAACTTAGCCATTTTCGTCTCTCCTGTGGAAAGAAAACTCTGAACAGGGGTAAGGAAGCTGCCCCTGCGTGTCGTTTACTGATAACGGATCCCCGTCGCAGCGATACTCACACGCGTGCCGGCGTTACCCTGCACGATTGCTTCAATGTCCGACAACGACCCGATCACCGCGACCTTGCCGGTATGGTGTGGTCCTTGGCGGTGGCGAACATGAGCTCCGCGCACAGCATGACTCCAGAGCGGAGAAGTGTGAATGCAGGTTAGCTTCGCTTGCTGCTCACTCAACTGACATGGATCAAAGTCTGGTAATGCGCTGATTAATCACTTGCGACCTCAATAGGGTCGGGCCGCCCAATTACATATTGAAAAGCCCCGCCCGGAGACGCGGGTTGACGCGAAAATAAACCCAATGTTTTCGAACAAAAAACCCGAGAAACGCCACGCCCGTTCGACAATCAGTGGCGGCAAAGTTATTTGAATCTACACTGAGGTAGACCCGTATAGCCCGGTTCTACAAGCCAGTCATGCCTCGGGATGATACGAGTTGCCGAATCAATTCATCAAAAGTCAGGCCCTTGAATCCCAGAGGTTTGGTATGGCGAAAGGCAAGAGAGTTTCCCGTTTAGACGATACCGCCGCGAAAACGAAACTGGCGAATAAAGACTACTTCGCTGAACTTCGCCGCTTGCATGTCAAGCTGGTGGAGTTACAGGAATGGGTGAAGCAGGAGGGCATCAAGATATGTATCGTCTTTGAGGGGCGTGATGGTGCAGGGAAGGGTGGGACAATCAAGGCACTCATCGAACGCGTCAGCCCACGTGTCTTTCGTGTGGTGGCGTTACCGGCACCAACCGATCGAGAAAAAAGCCAGATGTATGTGCAACGTTATTTGCCGCACTTGCCCGCAGCGGGTGAGGTGGTGATCTTCGATCGAAGTTGGTACAACCGCGCAGGCGTCGAGCGGGTAATGGGATTTTGCACCAAGGAGCAGGTTGCAAATTTCTTAAAAACAACGCCGAACGTCGAGCGTGCAATCGTCGATTCAGGTGTCATCCTGCTCAAGTATTGGCTGGAAGTCAGTGAACAAGAGCAGACACGCCGGCTCAAGGCCAGGATCAAGGATGGACGTAAAATCTGGAAGCTGACCGGCATGGACCTCAAGTCGTACAGCCGTTGGTACGACTACTCTCGTGCTCGTGACGAAATGTTCAAGGCGACTGACACAGAACACGCCCCCTGGCGGGTGGCTGATTCGAACGATAAGCGCCGGGCGCGCCTCAACATCTTGACCGACTTGCTCAGTCGAATCCCCTACAAGAAAGTGCCGAGGGGAAAAGTATCCTTGCCCAAGCGGCAGAAACCAGGCGGCTATGAAGAATCGGATTATCCGATCAAGCGAATTCCTGAAATATTCTGACAGGTACCCTCGCGAATCAAGTTCAACCTACAGCCGCCCTGGGTAATAACGGTCCCGCTAACTTTTCGTTGGAGAGACTGGTTTGTCAGCGTTGTCCCTGCACATCGGCAGCTGTCAGCTTATCCGCCTCGGTCACCCAGCCGCCGCCGGTGGCCTTGTAGATATCAATCATGGATGTAAAGACCGAGCTCCGGGTGCGTGTGTAATTTAGCTCGGCGTCAAACAGACTGCGTTCTGCGTCCAGCACCTCGATGTAGCTGGTGTAGCCGTTGTCGTAACGCAGCCGTGCATAGTGGGCGTAAGTGCGCAGTGCCTCCACCTGGCCCGCCTGGAAGGCCATCTGTTCGCGAGACTTGCTCGACACTACCAAGGCGTTCTCGACATCGCCGAAGGCTGATTGAATGGCTTTCTGGTACGTCAGCAGGGCTTGTTGCTGGAAGGCTTCGGCTTGTTGGACCTGCCCTGCGATGCCACCGCCAGTGAAGATGGGCAGGCTCGCCGCGACGCCATAAGACCAAGTGGCCGCGGGCCCGGTAAACAGGTTCGAAAGTTGGTTGCTGACCGAGCCCAGCAACCCGGTCAGGGAGATGTTCGGGAAATATTGGGCCTTGGCCGCCCCGATCTGTGCGTTCGCGGAAATCAGGTTCAGCTCGGCCTGACGCAAATCCGGACGGCGTTCCAGCAGGCTTGAGGGTAAACCGGCAGGCACTGACGGCACGGTCAGTTGCGCCAGGTCGCGTCCGCGCAAGATCGGGCCTGGATTGCGCCCTATGAGCACGGCGAGCAAATTTTCCTGCTGCGCGACGAGAGGTTCAAATTGCGCCACCGAAGCCAGCGTCCGCTGGTATTCGGACTGGTTTTGCGCCAACTCCATTTCGGAGATCGTGCCGGCGCCATAGCGCAGTTTGAATATCTCGTAGGAATCACCACGCGCCTTAGCTGTCGTGCGGGCAATTTCCAATTCCCGGTCCAGCCCACGTAGCGTCACGTAACTCGTCGCCACGGACGACACCAGGCTGAGTATGACGCTACGGCGCCCTTCTTCGGATGCAAGCAAATCGGCACGTGCGGACTCATTGAGGCGCCGCAATCGTCCCCATACGTCGAGTTCCCAGTTCATGCTGAGAAGGGCTTGATAATTGTTGAACACCGGGTCGACCGACGAGTCCAGGGGCACTGGGCCATTGTCGCGTGGTGATCGGCTGCGCTGACCTTGCGCACCCAACCCGACCTGGGGAAAGTACAAGGACCTGGCCTCACCGTAGCGCCCTTGAAATTGCTCGACGCGCGCGGCAGCGATCTTGATGTCCTTATTCTCAAGCAAGGCACTTCGGACCAGCTCATCCAACACCGGGTCCTGGAACTGTTCCCACCACAGCGCGTTGGACAGGTTTTTCGCTTCCTTGTCCGCATAACGGTAGGCCATCGGGGTGTCGATGTCGGGACGTTCATAATCCGGGCCTACCAGGCAGCCCGCCAGGCCCAGGCACAGCAGTATCGAGAGAGAGGGCTTGTGCATGTCAATCGCGCTCCTGCCCGTGGCTTGCTGAACTGCCCGAGACCTGTGCGGGTGGTGCCGATAGCGCCGGTTGAGCGGCCGTTTGGGCACTGTCTTTCTTCCCGAACATCCGCTCCGCCAGGTAGTAGAACAGCGGGATGAAAAAGATTGCGACTACCGTCGCTGCCAACATCCCGCCGATGACACCCGTACCGATTGAGTGACGGCTATTTTCAGATGCGCCGACGGCAATTGCCAGCGGCACGCAGCCGAGAATGAACGCCAGCGACGTCATGACGATAGGGCGTAGACGTTCCTTGGCGGCGGTCATCGCGGCGTCATAGGCCGACATGCCATTTTCCCGGTTGAGGACCGCGAACTCGAAGATCAGGATGGCGTTCTTGGCGGCGAGTGCCACCAACATGGTCAAGCCGATCTGGAAATACACGTCATTGCTCAGGCCTCGGATCAGTACGGCGAGGAGGGCACCGAACAGGGCGAAGGGCACAGCGAGCAGCACCCCGATGGGCAAGGACCATTTTTCGTACTGGGCGGCCAGTATCAGGAACACCATCACCATGCCGAAAATAAAGACCTGTGACGAGGCACCGCCGCTCTTTTTCTCTTCGAACGCCTCGCCACTCAAGGCCAGCGAATAATCATTGGTCATGATCTCTGCGCTGATTTCTTCCAGCGCTTTGAGCGCCTGGCCGGAGCTGTAGCCAGGGGCGGCATTGGCGGTCAGCTTGACCGCCGGGAAGTTATTGAAACGGGTCAGCAGGTCGGGGCCCGTCACGTAGCGGGTGGTCAGCACCGCCTTGAGTGGCACCATTTCCCCGTTTCTGTTGCGCACGTAAATCTCTTGCAGGTCTTCGGCCTTGAGGCGATAGGACGGTTCGGCCTGCAGGATGACCTGCCACAGCCGGCTGAACTTGTTGAATTGTGAGACATAGAGCGAGCCGAACATGGTTTGCATGGCGCTATAGACATCTTCCACTGGCACGCCGAGGCTCTCTGCTTTTTCGCGGTTGACATCGACCATCAACTGGCGCGAATGAACGTTGAAAGTCGAGGTGATGGGACCGAGCTCCGGGCGCTCCTTAGCCTTCGTCATGAGCGCGCCGACCACTTCGGACAATTGGTCGAGGCTCGCGTCGCCCTTGCTCTGAATCCACACCTCCATGCCGCCGGTGGTGCCCAAGCCAGGAATCGACGGAGGGTTGACCGGCAGGATGATGCCTTCCTGAACGGTGGAAAAACCATGAGCGGCTTTTTGAAGGACCGCCGGGGCGCTTTGCTGCGCAATGGTGTCCGAGTCCTTGTAGCGTCCTTCGAAATCCTTGAAGCCGACGAAGAACGCGGCGGCATTGTTCTTGTTCTGCCCATCCAGCAGGCTGTAGCCGTTGACGATGGCGACGCCTTCCACGGCCTCATCGTTCATGAAAAAATCACTGGCCACTTTGCCGACTTCGCCGGTTCGGTCGAGGCTGGCAGCGTCAGGCATGATGATCGCGCCCAGCAGATACCCCTGGTCCTCGGGGGGCAGGAACGCGCTGGGTATGCGCTGCGCCATCAACAGGATCAACACGATCATGCCCGCAAAGAGCAACAGGGCCAGTAAGAAGCGTTTGATCATGAACGCAACAGCGCGTGAGTAACCCTCGGTCATGCGCTCGAAACTGCGTTCGAACCAACGGAAGAACGCATTTTTTTTACCGTGCTGCGGCTTGAGCAGCACGGCAGCGAGCGCTGGAGACAGGGTCAGGGCAACCAGGCCGGAAATCACCACGGAAATGGCGATGGTGATTGCGAACTGCTTGTAGAGTTGGCCGGTTATGCCACCCATGAACGCTACCGGGATAAACACCGCGCACAGTACCAGTACGATGGCCACCACCGGACCGGCGACTTCGTCCATCGCCCGCTTGGCAGCGTCCTTGGGCGTCATCTTGTGGACGTGCATGTTGCGCTCGACGTTTTCCACCACCACGATTGCGTCGTCCACCACGATACCGATGGCCAGTACCATGCCGAACAGCGTCAGCATGTTCACGGAGAAACCCAGGGCTGACATGCCGATAAAGGTACCGACGATTGACACCGGCACCGCAATCACCGGAATCAAGGTGGCGCGCAAGCTCTGCAGGAAGATGTAGACCACCACGACCACCAGCACCAGTGCTTCGAAGAAGGTATGGATCACCTCGGAGATCGACGCGCGTGTGAACGCGGTAGTGTCCATCACAATTTTGTATTCGATGCCCTCGGGAAAGGTTGCCTTCATGTCTGCGAGGGTTTTGGTGACTGCTGCCGAGACGTCCAGCGCGTTGGCCCCGGGTTGTTGATACACCGCAATCAATGTCGCCGGCTTGCCTTGGTAGGTGCTGCGCAGCGAGTAGTCCTTCTGGCCGAGTTCCGCGCGGCCAATGTCTTTGAGACGCACGAGGGCAACCCCTTCACTGCTCGCGCGCAGAATGATGTTTTCGAACTCCGCAGGCTCGGTCAGGCGTCCCTTGGTGGTCACGGCAAACGATTGCTCCACGGCAGAGCCCGTTGGCGACTGACCGACGCGTCCTACGGCAAATTGCTGGTTCTGGTTGGCCACGGCGCTCTGCACATCGGCGGCGGTGATGCCCAACTGGGCCATGCGATCGGGTTTGAGCCAGATCCGCATGGCGTAGTCTGGCGTGCCGAAGATGCTGGCCTGGTTCGCGCCAGGGATACGCTTGATCGCATCGAGGATATAAAGATTGGCGTAGTTGGCGACGTAGGTGCTGTCATAGCGGTCGCCCGCCGAGTACACCGCCAGCACCATCATGAACGCCGAGGATTTCTTCTGCACTTGGATGCCCTGGCTCTGCACGGCGGAGGGCAGTTGAGGCAAGGCCAGGTTGACCCGGTTCTGTACGTCCACCTGCGCCAGGGAAGGATCGGTCCCGATCTCGAAAAATACGTTGAGGGTCATGTTGCCCGTCGCTGAGCTCGACGAGTTCATGTAGATCATGTTGTCCGCGCCGTTGACCTGCTGCTCGATGGGCGCTGCCACGTTGTTGGCCACGACCTGGGCATCCGCACCGGGATAGGTCGCCGCCACTGTTATCTGCGGCGGGGTGATATCTGGATACTGGGCGACGGGGAGCTGGAGCATGGCCACGGTGCCGGCCAGGGTGATGATGATCGAGATGACTGAGGCGAAAATCGGCCGCTCAATGCAATAGTGGGAAATGCTCATGGGCTGTTACCACTGGTTGCACCGGCTTCTATCGAATTGGCGCCGGCAGCAGGCGGTTCGACGATTTTCAGTGCCCCCCCGGACGTCACCCTCAGCGCACCATCGACCACGATGCGCTCGCCGGCGCGCAGGCCCTTGCTGATAATCCAGTCTTCACCTTGCCACTCGCCGACTTCGACGACCCGTTGCTCGGGTTTATTCTCGGTATTGACGACCCAGACGAAGTGGCTCTTCGCGCCCTCCAGCACGGCCTTCTGGGGCACCAGGATAGCGTTTGGCCGGGTTGCGCCTTTGGCCAATGCGCGCACGAACTGGCCAGGGCGGAGCAGGCCCTTCGGGTTCGCGAGCACCGCCCGGACGAGAAAGGTGCCGGTTTCCTGGCTGTATGAAGGCGCCAGGAAACTCACCTTGCCGCGTTCGGGAACCACGGTGCCGTCAGCCAACACTATTTCCACGATAAAATCGCTGCGAGGTGGAAATATCAGGCGTCCGGCAGCAATTTCGTTGCGGTATTTCAGGGTTTCGTTTTCCGAAAGACTGAAGTTGACGTACATCGGGTCCATTTGTGATACGGACGTCAGCAGTCCTGATTCGCCGGGTGTGACGTAGCTGCCTTCCTGTTTCCTGGCATCGCTCGAAAGACCGTTGAGGGGCGAGGTGATGGTGGTGTAACTCAGATTCAGTTGCGCCGTGCGCACTAAACCTTCGGTGGCGAGTACGGCTGCCTTGCTCTCACGCTCCGCGCCGACGGCGTTGTCCAGGTCCATCTTGCTGACCGCGTTCTGCGCGGCCAGCGGCCGGACGCGGGCGAGGGTGGCCTTGGCCACTTCCCAGCGTGCTTGTTGCTGGGCCATTTGCCCCTGAGCCGATGCCAACGCTGCCTCAAACGGTTTTCGGTCCATCTGAAACAGGATTTGCCCGGCTTTCACCACATCGCCTTCGGTGTACAGCCGCTTATCGAGGAACCCCGCGACGCGCGCGCGTATCTCCACTTCGCGAGAACTCTGGGTTTGCGCAACGAACTCCAGGGTCACAGGCGTATCACGCGCAGTCACCGTCATGACGGTGACGTTAGGTGCTTGGCGAGCCGGGGAAACAGGCTCTTTACCGCAGCCACCCATTAGGCTCGAAAGCCCCACGAGAAGCGCAACCGGTACACCAACACGCTGCCTGACAACAAATGCTCTGATGCCCATGTCGACGCTCCGTCGCGCTATCCTCGAACAGAGCGTAGTCACGATATCTGGGCAGCGCGAACCCGCAAGCAAAGACGGCTTCGATCGCCATGCCGACCGCACGACCGAACGCTCGCACGGACTGTTAAGTTATTGATAAAACCGTGAGGACGGGCGCAGTAAACGCGTCGCAGTCTCGCGTATGGGAAACGTGGCTGCGTCTCTCCCACCGACCTACGGGAGGCGCAGCCGAGGAAGATTTTGATCGATGAGTGTCTGTGCGACTTCCACCGAGCCATTGATAGCAAACTGTGCGCCCATGCATACAAGCAAGAAGCCCATCAAGCGTGAAATCGCATCGATGCCCGAGGCGCCAGTGACCCGCATGATGATTCCTGACCCTCTCAAACATAACCAGAGGATAAGGGCGGTGAAGAAAAAAATCAGTGGAGGCGCTGTTACCAATACCCAGGCTGGAAAAGACGTGCTGTGCTTAATCGTCGCTGAAGCGCTTATGATCATCGCGATTGTCCCAGGGCCGGCAGTGCTGGGCATGGCTAGCGGGATGAAGGCAAAGTTGGCTGTCTCCGGCGTGCCGTTGCTGGAGGTCGGGGTCGAAGGTTGCGAAGGCGGCGGAAAAAGCATCTTCAAGCCCATCACAATAAGTATCCCGCCACCGGCCATCCGCAAGCCGGGTATGGAGATACTGAAAATTTTCATGATGAACTCACCGATGTAGTAGGTGAGCGCCATGATGAGAAATACATAAAATGATGTCAGGAACGCCTGTTTGTTCTTTTCACGCTGGTTGAGTCCTTTGCTTAAAGCGAGGAACAGCGCCACGGTGGTCGGCGGGTTGATCAGTGGCAGAAGAGCCAGCAGCCCAAGTGCAACGGCGTTAACTAGATCTGCCATGTCGAAACCTCTCTGGGCGCGAATCCCTGATAAAGCAGCGATGAGCCTGGAAGATGAGGGTAGACCAGTCTCAGAAGGATTGTTCGACGCCCAATAGCGTCGTCCCATGTGCGCCTCGGTTGGCGCGGCAGTACCACGCAAGCCAGCCAAGCGGTTCCCTATCGTGGTGCGTGTAAATCCCCCGGACCGTAACCATGACGCTTCACTTCGCCTCGCGCGCTAAGCACCACTCCCGGGGATAGCGACGCGCAGACTGCCTGCCGGGTATCCCATCTTCAGACTTCATTAAGAAACGGGTTCGATACTTCTCCCCACCAACCCAGGGGAGAACGTCGGTCCATGCCCGATTTCGATTGGAACATTCAATTGCCACTGGCCTTCGGCGACGTTGGCCAACCGCTCCGCCATTTGCACCGGGGACTGCCGGCGCACCCCCGGCGTGCCGAGCTTGAAGCGTTTATCCAGCAACGTTTCCGCCAGGTCCACGGTGCTGATATCCGGCATTTCATGCCCGAGCTATTCGGACTCGATGATGCGCACGGCATGCTCTGCGCTGTGGCTGGGGTGCGCCGCGCCGCCCAAGGAAGGCTGTTTCTGGAGCGTTATCTGGACGAGCCCATCGAACCCTTGATCAGCGCCGCGGCCGACCGCCCGGTGGACCGCGCTGGCATCGTCGAGGTGGGCAACCTGGCCGCCAGCGACACCGGCAGCGCTCGGTTGAGCATCATCGCGATCACGTATCTGCTGGCCATGGGCGGCCTGGAGTGGGTCGCGTTCACCGGCAATATCGGCCTGGTCAACAGCTTTCATCGCCTGGGCCTCAAACCCGTCACCTTGTGTCCCGCCGATCCGCAGCGCCTCGGTGAGGAGCGCCACCTCTGGGGCCGCTATTACGAAAGCCGGCCGTGGGTCCACGTCGGAAACATTCGCGCCGGTTTCATCCATCTGCGCAATACCGGTCTGTTCAGTCGGCTGGGGTTGCCAACGAACCTCGGAGAAACCTGCGATGTCGCCTGAAATGCAGCGGTTCAAGGATACGTTGCGCGGGCATGCGCAGCGGCGAGGGCACGCCATCGCGTTGTGGGGCGATGGTTCGCAGCTCGACTACGCAACGCTGTATTCGGAAGTGGTGTACCGCCAGCACCGCCTGCGGGAGGAAAACGTTCAGGTCGTCGCCCTGGCCCTGGACAATGGCATCGACGCCGTCCTCTGGGACCTGGCGGCGCTGTTCGAAGGACTGACCTGCGTCTACCTGCCGGGTTTTTTCAGCCAGGCTCAACGTCGCCATTGCCTGGAGCAGAGCCAGGCTGAGCGAGTGATCGCCGAACCGGCGTTCGACGCCGAACTGCAAGCCGCCGGATACCAGCACAGCGGCGAGTTCTGGCGGCGGCATTTCGACGGCCCGAATCGTTTGCCGGCGGGCACGGCCAAGTTGACGTTCACCTCCGGCACCACCGGGACGCCGAAAGGGGTCTGCCTGGGCGCCGAGAGTCTCCTGCGGGTGGCCCGTGAACTGGAGCAGGCCAGCCGCCCAGTCGAGACCAGGCATCACCTGGCCTTGCTACCACTGGCCGTTCTGCTGGAGAACCTTGGCTGCTATGCGGCGTTGTATGCCGGGGCAATGCTGAGCGTGCCCAGCCAGGAACGCCTGGGCATCCAGGGCGCCAGCGGAGTCGACCCTACACGGCTGCTGGGATGCCTGGCCGAGCGCCGGGCGCATAGCCTGATCCTTGTGCCGCAACTGCTATTGATGCTGGTTACGGCCGCTGAACGGAAGATGTTCAACCCGCACACCGTCCGCTTCGCCGCCGTCGGCGGTGCACGGGTGTCCCACGATTTGTTGCAACGGGCCCAGCGCCTGGGCCTGCCAGTATTCGAAGGCTACGGATTGTCGGAATGCGCCTCGGTGGTGTGTCTCAACCGACCGCAGGGCCATCGGGCCGGCAGTGTCGGCCAGCCGCTGCCCCATGTGGAGGTGCGTCTGGCCGAGGATGGTGAAGTCCTGATCAAGGGCTCGAACCTGCTGGGTTATCTGGGTGAACCCATGCACACCGGCGAATGGTGGCTCAGCGGCGACCTGGGCGATTTCGATGAAGACGGTTTCCTTTACCTGCGTGGTCGCAAGAAGCACCAGTTCGTGACCAGTTTCGGGCGCAACGTGAACCCCGAATGGGTTGAAGCCGAACTCACCCAGGGCGGTGCCATCGCCCAGGCCTTCGTCTATGGCGAAGCCATGCCTCACAACCATGCGCTGCTTTGGCCCACCCGCGCCGATTGCACGGATCAAGCGCTGGAGCTGGCCGTCGCCAAGGCCAACGACTTGCTGCCCGATTACGCACGTGTCCACCGCTGGACACGTCTGGATCAACCTTTCACTACGGCCAACGGCCTGCTCACCGCCAACGGCCGTCCGCGCCGCGAGGCCATTGTCGAGCAGTACCGGACGCTGCTCACCGATCCCGTTCTGTCCGAGGAATCCCCATCATGAGTTTTTTCGACACCTTGCAAGAAGCGACACATCACGAACGCCAGACGCTGTTCAACCTGCCGATCATCCGTGACGCCCTCGAAGGCCGGGTCAGCCTGGAAAGCTACCGCAGCTTTCTGATCCAGGCTTACTACCATGTGCGCCACACCGTACCGTTGATGATGGCGTGCGGGGCGCGCCTGCCGACGCGCCTGGAATGGCTGCGCAAGGCCGTGTGCGAATACATCGACGAAGAATACGGTCATGAGCAATGGGTGCTGGATGACATCGCCGCCTGCGGCGGTGACAAGGACACGGTGCGCAACGGCCAACCGTCGTTGCCCATCGAGCTGATGGTCAGTTACCTCTACGATCTGATCGCCCGAGGCAACCCCGTCGGCCTGTTTGGCATGGTCAACGTGCTCGAAGGCACCAGCATTGCGTTGGCGACCCACGCTGCCGACAGTATTCGCCAGCACCTGGAACTTCCGGCCAGTGCGTTCAGCTACCTCAGCTCCCACGGTTCCCTGGATATCGAGCACATGCAGACTTATCGCGCCCTGATGAACAGGCTGGACGATGCGGCGGACCAGGCGGCGGTGATCCACGCCTCCAAGGTGGTGTACCGGTTGTACACCGACATGTTCCGGGGCCTGCCTCGCAATGGGGAGCCGGACCATGCGCCTGTGTGACGCGCGTGTCGTGCTGACCGGGGCCAGCGGTGGGATCGGCCTGGCCATCGCTACCGCGCTGTGCGCCAGCGGGGCACGGGTGCTGGCCGTGGCGAGGCATCGCGAAGCCTTGCAGCCGCTGATCGAACGCTACCCGCAGCACGTGTGCTGGGTGGATGCCGACCTGACTTTTCTGGCTGATCGACGCAAGGTGCTGGCCGCCGCCGAAGCCATTGGCGGCATCAATTTGCTGGTCAATGCCGCCGGCGTGAATCACTTCGCCATGCTCGAACAACTCGACGACAGCGAGATCAACGCCATGCTGGCGCTGAACATCAGCGCGCCGATCTGCCTGACCAAACTGCTCCTGCCACTGCTCAAGCAAGCTGATAACGCCATGGTGGTCAACGTCGGTTCGACTTACGGATCGATCGGCTACCCGGGATATGCCAGCTACTGCGCCAGCAAGTTTGCCTTGCGCGGTTTTTCCGAAGCCTTGCGCCGGGAGTTGGCCGATACCCGCGTCGGCGTGCTCTATGTGGCGCCACGCGCCACCCGCACCTCCATGAACAGCCCGGCCGCCGACGCACTCAATCGTGCACTCAAGGCCAACGTCGACGACCCGCAAACCGTCGCGGCCGCGGTGATCCACGCGATCATCGGCGACCGTCGAGAGTTGTATCTGGGCTGGCCTGAACGCTTTTTCGTCGGCCTCAACAGCCTGTTGCCCAACCTGGTGGACCGTGGCCTGCGCAAGCAACTGCCGCTGGTCCGTCGTTTCAGTCACAAACCCGAGAACGAGCACCTCAAGCCATGAAAAAAATCCTCGCTTGCCTGTTGATCGGCGCCTTGAGCCAAAGTGTCTGGGCCCTGGAAGCGGCTGACCAGCAACGCCTCAGTGACATCCAGCAGCGCTGGGCGCACATTCAATACGAATTGCCCGAAGGCCAACGCGCCGATGCCTTCGAAAAGCTCGCCGCCCAGGCTTCGGCATTCAAGCAAGAGCGCCAATCGGTGGCCGAAGCGTGGATCTGGTCCGGCATCGTCAACAGCAGCTGGGCCGGGGCCGAAGGTGGGATCGGTGCGCTGGGCAAGGTCAAGGATGCCAGGAACGACCTGGAAAAAGCCCTGGCCCTGGACCCCAAGGCCCTGCAAGGTTCGGCCTACACCAGCCTCGGCGCACTTTATGACCGGGTGCCGGGCTGGCCCCTGGGTTTCGGTGATTCAGACAAGGCCGAGCAAATGCTCGCACAAGCCTTGCAACTCAACCCCGATGGCATCGACAGCCTGTACTTTTGGGGGGATCACCTCTACCGTCAGAAACGTTACAACGAAGCCAAGGCAGCGCTGCAAAAAGCCTTGCAGGCTGCCCCGCGGGCGGGCCGGGAGACGGCCGATGCCGGTCGTCGCAAGGAGATCGAGGCTTTACTGGTGCAAGTGAACAAGCAACTGAACTGACCGGAGCGCGCGTGCGTTTATTACTGATCGAAGATGATGTGGCCTTGGGCGAAGGCATCCGTCAGGCGCTGACCCGCGAAGGCTATACCGTCGACTGGGTCCAGGACGGCAGCAGCGCCCTGCATTCGCTGCTCAGTGAAGCGTTCGACCTGGCGGTGCTGGACCTTGGCCTGCCCCGTATGGACGGATTGCAGGTTCTGCGTCGCTTGCGCGACAGCGGCTCCAACCTGCCAGTATTGATCCTCACCGCGCGGGACGCGACTGAGGATCGCATTGCCGGGTTGGACGCCGGTGCCGATGACTACCTGATCAAACCCTTCGACCTGGCGGAGCTCAAGGCCCGGCTACGGGCCTTGTTGCGCCGCAGTGCCGGCCGCGCTCAGGCGTTGATCGAGCATGCCGGCATCAGCCTGAACCCTGGCACCCAGCAAGTCAGTTACCAGGGCAGGCCGGTTGCCTTGACCCCCAAGGAGTATCAGTTGCTCCATGAGCTGCTCTCGCCGCCGGGCCGGGTCATGACCCGCGATCATCTGATGCAGTTGCTCTACGGCTGGAGTGAAGAGGCCGAGAGCAATACGCTGGAAGTACACATCCATCACTTGCGCAAGAAATTCTCCAGCGACCTGATCCGTACCATTCGTGGTGTCGGTTACCTGGTGGAGGAGCGCCGATGAGTTCGATCCGGCGGCGGACCCTCACGTTGATTCTCGGCCTGCTGTTCCTTGGCCTGTTGATCATCACCGTGTTCAACCTGCATGACAGCAACCACGAGATTGCCGAGGTCTACGACGCCCAGTTGGCGCAAAATGCCCGGCTGTTGCAGGGCGTCATGCGCATGCCGATGGCGAGCAAGGAGCACGCCGAGCTGTACCAGGCGTTCAATTCGACGCTGGGTCAAGCAGAGCCTAAAGTCGACGGTCATCCGTACGAAAGCAAGATTGCGTTCCAGGTCTGGAATTCTCAGGGAGCGGTGTTGGTCCATACGGCCAGCGCTCCGTCGTTCACCGCGCCGCCAGTGGTGCCCGGTTTCAGTGACGTCGTGGACCAGAAGGGCCGCAAGTGGCGGGCATTCGTCCTCGACGATGAGCAATACGGCTTGAAGATCTGGGTCGGTGAGCGCGACGACGTGCGCGCCGACCTGGTGGATCGTATCGTCCGTCATACCGTCGTGCCCAACCTGATCGGCAGCGTGATATTGGCCGTGGTGATCTGGCTGGCCATCGGCTGGGGCCTCAAGCCGCTGGTCGATATGGCGGCGAAATTGCGCGCCAGGCATCCCGGCTCGCTGGAACCCTTGCAGCTGATGCCGCTCCCTACGGAGCTTGAGCCCATGCAGGCAGCGCTCAATCGTGTGTTGGCGCAGATCCAGGAGGTCATGGGACGTGAGCGGCGTTTCATTGCCGACGCTGCCCACGAAATGCGTACGCCGTTGGCGGTGCTGCGAGTGCATGCGCAGAACTTGATGGAGGCGGGGAGTGAGCAAAATCGTCGCGAGTCCCTGGAGCATCTGCTCGCCGGGGTCGATCGCACCACCCGCCTGGTCAATCAGTTGCTGACCATGGCACGGCTTGAACCGCAGGGAACTGCCGAGGCGCCTGCACTTAACGACCTGGCCGCCACGGTTCGCGCGAGCCTGGTACAGATGACGCCTTGGTTGTTGAGCAAAGGACTCGAGCCGGTGCTCGACGTCAGCGATGATATCGGCCTGGTTCGAGTCGATCCCGTGGCCATCGATATTGCCTTGAACAACCTGGTGACCAACGCGGCGAATTTTTCCCCTGCCAATGGCACGATCACCATAAGGCTGCGTCGCAAAGGCGACCACTGCGAACTCTGCGTCGAAGACCAGGGGCCAGGCATCGACGAGGCTGAGCGTGAGCGGCTCTTCGAACGCTTCTACAGCCGCGGCAATGACCAGGGCGCGGGGTTGGGCCTGACCATCGTACGCACCATCGCCGATCGCCTGGGCGGACAGATTCGTTTGGAGAATCGCCCCGAAGGCGGGTTATGCGCGACCTTGGAAATGGGCGATGTCCAGGCTTGCCAAGCTTCTGCCGAGGCAGTTTCAAACCGAGGATGAACTGCCGAGAAACGCGGCGATTTCGCTGGCCGTGCTGCGTGCCGTGCGTGTGACGCCGATCAACGTGGCAGAGGCCGAACCTGTCCACTCGCCGTAACCCACCAGCCACAGCCTGGGCTCTCGTACCGAACGGGTGCCTTGCACATCGACGCGGCCTTCGTCATTGATCACGTCCAGGGTGTCCAAGTGGCCCAGCGCGGGCTTGAAGCCGGTGCACCAGATCACCACATCCACCGCTGATTCATGGCCGTCGGGCCAGACCACTCCGTTGCGCGTGAAGCATATGAACGGTCGGACAGCCCTTAGAACGTCGCGCTCGCGTGCTTCGACAACCGGCGGGACCATGACAATGTCTCCCAACCCACCCACCGGTTGCTCGATGGTCTGGCCCTCTTGTTGGGCTTTCAGGCGTTCGGTGGCGCGTTCGAACAACACCCGTCCGTCGACGTCATCAGGCAGGAACAGCGGTTCGGTGGGCGTCACCCAGGTGGCCTCGGCAACTTTGGATACCTCTGCCAGAATCTGCGCGCCCGAATTGCCGCCGCCCACCACCAGGACTTTCTTGCCGGCGAAAGGGGTAGCCTCGACATAGTCCGCCGAATGCACTTGCTGGCCGGTAAACATCGCCGCACCGGGGTAATCAGGGATGTAGGGGTTGCTCCAGGTGCCCGTTGCACTGACCACGACCCTTGCATTCCATTGCCTGTCCGGAGCATGGACGCGCAGGCCTGTTTCTGTCCGCTCCACACGAGTGACCTGCACTGGTCGCACCACGGGAAACTGGTAGCGTTGTTCATACCGCTTCAGGTAATCCACAACATGGTCACGCGAAGGATAGCCCTCCTGTGCGGGGGGCATCATCCAGCCGGGGATCGAGCTCCAGGTCGCCGGGGAAAAGAGCCGCAGCGAATTCCAGCCATGGCGCCAGGCACCTCCGGGTTCTTCCTGGGCGTCGAGAATGACGAACGAGAGCGGCGTGCGCCGCAGGAAATAGGCCACCGCCAGACCGGCCTGGCCCCCACCGATGATGACAACATCATATGTATCGGGCTGTGGGCGGGGCATGGCTGTGTCTCCTTGGGCCGAGGGTGTCTGTTGCAAGACTCCGAGGGCGGCTTGCAGGGTCAACGGCCGTTCCAGGAGAAGGGCCGTAGCACGCCTCAGCAACGTTTGCAGGTCTTGATACCCAACAGCGAATAGATCGGACAGAAACGCATGAAACCGGTGGCCAATGGCACCAGGCCAATCCAGCCCCACGCGCCGATCAAACCCGTCAGGCTCAGGATGATGAGGGCAAGCCCCGCGGCGATACGTGCGCCCCGGTCAATGGTTCCAATGTTGGCTTTCATGGCAATCTCCCGATCAATGGACGCGCCGGGTTTCCAGCGCGGTGAACAACAACATGCCCGCCAACATGGCCAGCATGAATACAAAGGCTTGCCAGTGTCCGGTCAGCAGGATGGCCACGGCGGGGCCAGGGCAGATGCCGGCGATGCCCCAGCCGATACCAAACACCAGGCTGCCGCCAATCAGGCGTGGGTCCAATTCACGCTTGACCGGCAACTGCATGGGACTGCCCAGCAGCGCATGAGTCTGTTGGCGCGCCCAGGCCAGGGGGACGATGGCGGTGCCAATCGCCCCGATCATCACCAGCGCCAGGGACGGATCCCAAGTGCCGGCCAGGTCCAGGAAGCCCAGTACTTTTTTCGGATTGGCCATGCCTGCCAGGAGCAGCCCGAAGCCAAAGAGCAGGCCGGCGACGAATGCCGTCAGTTTGCGCATGTTCAAACCCCCATCACGTGACGCAGGACAAATACCGTGACGAAACCGCTGAGCATGAAACACCCCGTGGCGACCATCGAACGCGGTGAAAGGCGCGATAGGCCGCACACGCCATGACCACTGGTGCAGCCCGAACCGTAACGAGTGCCAACCCCCACCAACAGGCCGGCGACAGTGAGGCCGAACCAGCCGTTCTGGAACTCGATCGACGGCAAGGTGGCAAACACGCCCCATAACAGCGGCGCGACCAGCAGACCCAGGAGAAACAGGGCTTTCTCGCCCAGGCCTTCGCTGCCACGCTGCAACAGGCTGCCGATCAGCCCACTGATGCCGGCGATCCGGCCGTTGGCGACCACGAACAGACTGGCCGCCAAGCCGATCAACATGCCGCCGGCCAGGGATGACCACGGCGTAAAGTTGAGCCAGTCAATATTCATCAGCGTTCTCCGCTACACATCGTTGATATTGCACTACGCGATTCAACCCAGGGCTTTTACCAGCAGCGCGGCCGCGACGAGCGTGGACACAAGGGCGAAGCCTCTTTGCAGATAGGATTCCGGCAACCTGTCAGCAACCAGGCGCCCGCCGAGCATGCCGATGATCGCACCTATGGAAAAGGGCAACGCTATTGGCCATTGCAGGTGGCCCATCGCCGAACTCGCCAGCACCCCTGACATGGAAACCAAAGCGATGACGGTCAGCGACGTGGCGAGCACCGACTGAGTGGTCAAATTGGTGTAGCGCTGGAGCGCTGGAACCATGACGAAACCACCGCCGACCCCGAGCAGCCCGGAAAGCACCCCGGCGACCATGCCCGAAGCCGTGAGCGCCCACGCACATGGGCCGGTCCAGTTCAGCTTGCCGCGATGTTCGTCCAGGACACAGGGCGGCGGCTTGCGCGCGACGGATGCCTTGGCCCCGACGCGGGCGGGCAGTGTTTTTTGCAAGGCCCGGAACGCCACGTACATCAGCAACAAGGCAAACAGGATCGTCAACGGACGATTGGGGGTGCGCTGCGCCAACCAAAGGCCCAGCGGCGAGCAGATGACCCCCGCACTGGCCGTCAGCAGTGCGGCCTTGTAGCGCACGATGCCGTTGCGCAGGCCCATCACGGCGCCGAGCGTGGCGGCCAGGCCCACCGCCAGCAAACCAATGGGGCCGGCTTCGGCCATGCTCAAGCCCACGCCAAAAACCAGGAACGGGACGGCGAGTATGCCGCCGCCGGCCCCGGTCAGCGCCAGGATCACGCCCACCGCAAAGCCCAGTACCAGGACGGTAATCATCTCGGTCTCCTGGAGCAGAGGTTTGATTTCATAGGTCCGCCAGTTCAGGTTTCGCCAGCCATTCACGACCCTTGAGCATGGCTTTCCAGTACAGCGGTGGAAGAATGCGCTCTTTGAGTAGCCAGGCGAGTCTCGAAGGCCGGGTACCGTCGATCAGCCAGGACGGGAAGCTGGGGGCGAGCTTGCCGCCATAGGTGAATTCAGCGAGCACGACCTTGCCCCGTTCGACGGTCAGCGGGCAGGAACCGTAGCCGTCGTAATGAGCGCTGCCCTTGGCCTTGCCCATGGCCGCCAGCACATTATGGGCGACCACGGGCGCCTGCTTGCGCGCCGCCGCTGCGGTTTTGGCGTTGCCGGTGTTGGTCGCATCGCCCAGTGCGTGAATATTCTCCCAGGTCTTATGCCGCAAGCTGTCGGGGTCGACATCGATCCAGCCCGCCCCGTCGGCCAGAGGGCTTACGCGGATAAAATCCGGCGCTATCTGAGGGGGCACCACATGCAGCAGGTCGAAGTCGTGCGTCACCAGGTGAGTACTGCCGTCGGCCTTGACGCACTTGAAGGTCGCCGTTTGTGCCGGTCCATCGACCGACGTCAGCGTACTGCTGAAATTCAGGTCGATCCCATAGGCGCGCACATATTCCATCAGGGCCGGGACGTAGTCGGGGACGCCGAACAAGACTGCCCCGGCGCTGCAGAAGTCGATCTCGATATCGCCGAGCACGCCTTGGCGTCGCCAGTGGTCGGCGCTCAGGTACATGGCTTTTTGAGGGGCCCCGGCGCATTTGATCGGCATGGGGGGCTGCGTGAAGATGGCCCGGCCGCTGCGCAGTTGCTGCACCTGTTCCCAGGTGTAGGGGGCCAGGTGGTACAGATAGTTCGAGGTGACGCCGTTGCGCCCCAGCGTCTGCGGCAAGCCATCAATGGCATGCCAATCCAGTTTGAGCCCCGGGCATACGATCAACTGCTCGTAGCGGACCACCCGGCATCCATCGAGAATGACGGCGTCGTTTTCAGGCTCGAAAGCCGCGACAGCCGCTTTTATCCAGTGCACGCCCCGGGGAATGGTCGTGCCCATCGTGTGGGCGGTTTGCTGCGCCTCGAACACGCCGCCGCCGACGAGGGTCCAGCCGGGCTGGTAATAATGCACATCCGCCGGATCGATGATGGCAATGTCCAGGTCTGGCTCGCGGGCCAATAGACTCGAAGCCGCCGCGATGCCCGCCGCGCCGCCGCCGACAATGACCACGGCATGTCGGGCCTCGGCCACGGCAGCAGGGGTGCGTCCGTCGTTGGCAATTCTGCGAATGACGCCTTTCATGTCGAAGCCGGCTTTGCTGGCGGCTTCGACAATCTGCGGCAAGGGCTGCTGGCCGGCCTGGGACAGTGCCCACATCGTCGTCGAGCGCATGCCGGAGCGGCAATACGCCAACACGGGCTTGGGCAAGGAGTCGAGTAATTTACCGAAGGCAACGCCCTGCTCATCGGTCACCTTGCCGGACTCCGCGGCAAGGTAGTGCGCCTCGATGCCCATCGCTTGCGCCGCACGCTGGATGTCGGCAAACAAAGGTTGATCGCTGCCTTCACCATCGGGGCGGTTGCAGATGATGGCGCGAAAGCCGCTGGTTCTGATCTCACTCATTTGCTCGGGGTAAATCTGCCCTGAGATCGAGAGGCCGGACGCAAGGTGGCGGATGTCCATGACTGTCTCCGTGATGACGGTTTTTCTTATAGGGGCGGGTGCTATCAGAGCCGATTGAGCGGAATCTTCAGGTAGCACGTGCCGTTCGATTCCGGCTCCGGGAAATGCCCGGCCCGCATGTTGACCTGGACCGACGGCAGGATGAGCGCCGGCATGTCCAGCGAGGCATCGCGTTGGGTGCGCATTGCCACGAATGCTTGTTCACTGATGCCGTTACGGACATGAACATTGTCAGCGCGTTGCTCGGCGACGGTGGCGGAAAATTGCACCTCGCGGCCACCGGGTTGGTAATCGTGACAGGTGTAGAGAAGGGCGTTGGCCGGCAGGCTCAAGACCTTGTTGATGGATCGGAACAAGGTATGCGCGTCGCCACCGGGAAAATCACACCGTGCGGTGCCGTAGTCGGGCATGAACAAGGTGTCGCCCACGAACGCCGCTGTTTCCTCGCCGTCGCTGATGACGTACGTCATGCAGGCAGGGGTGTGGCCCGGTGTATGGAGCGCACGGCATTGCAATGTACCGAGGGTAAACGTCTCGTCATTGACGAACAGATGATCGAACTGACTGCCATCGCGGGGCATCTCGCCACTGACGTTGAACAGCGAGCCAAAGACTTCCTGTACCGTCGCAATCTGGCTGCCGATCCCTATCTTGCCGCCGAGTTTTTCCTTCAGGTACGGCGCGGCGGTGAGGTGGTCGGCGTGGACGTGGGTTTCAAGAATCCATTCGACCTTCGCCTCCAGTTCGATCACCCTGGCGATCAGCTTGTCGGCCGAGGTGGTTGTGGTACGGCCGGATTTGGGGTCGTAATCCAGGACGCTGTCGATCAACGCGCACTGGCGGGTCGCCTCGTCCAGCACCAGGTAGCTGACGGTGTGGGTCTCAGGATCGAAAAATCCTTCGACGTGCGGTTTGATGGTCATGAACGGTCTCCTTCGGGGCTCTCTGCCGCTTGAAGGACAGACACAGCAAGAAGGTTGCCATGTTGATTCTGGAAGCGATGAAGATCGTTAACGCTATGATTTTATTCATTTTAGTTCATGGGTGTCGGCAAGGCGCCTCACAATCTTTAGGCAATTCCACTGCCAATGGCAGCGTTTGTTGGCATAGTGGCAGTGCCACCCTTGCTGGACGCATTCACTGGAGCCGCGATGACCCACAGCCTGCCTCCCACCCAAGACCCGCTTCCACATCCAGACCAGGTGCAGTCCCTGGTCTCGTTCCTGGAGCACGAGCCCCAGCCGATGATCGTCCTCGATCCGGATTACAACATCCTGGCAGCGAACACCGCTTACCTGCGTCAGTTCGGCAGCGCCGACAAACCGTTCATTGGTCATAAGTGTTATCGCATTTCCCACCACTACGATGTGCCTTGCGACCAGGCCGGTGAGAACTGCCCGATGAAAAAGGCCAGGGAAATGCGCAGTCCCGATCGTGTCTTGCACATCCACCACACCCCGCGCGGGCCGGAACACGTCGACGTGGAACTGCGCCCGATCCTCAATGAGCATGGCGCCATCACCGCTTATGTGGAGCGTCTGACCCTGGTGCGTAGCGCATCGGCCCGGCCCAGTAATGAGGGGCTGGTGGGCAGCTCGCCAGCCTTTAACCAGGCACTGGCGGAACTGCAGCGGGTAGCGCCCTCGATGTTGCCGGTCCTGCTGCTGGGAGAATCCGGCACCGGCAAGGAACTGTTTGCCCGCGCCGTCCATGAAACCAGTGAGCGGGCAGCCGGGCCTTTTGTCGTGGTGGATTGTTCCGGGTTGACCGAAACCTTGTTCGAAAGCGAACTGTTCGGCCACGAGAAAGGGGCCTTTACGGGCGCCTCCGTGCGCAAGGCAGGCCTGGTGGAGACGGCCCAGGGCGGTACGCTGTTTCTCGATGAGATAGGCGACGTTCCCCTGGCCATGCAGGTGAAGCTGTTGCGATTGATCGAGTCGGGCACCTATCGCCGTGTCGGCAGTGTGGAAACCCTGCACGCCGATTTCCGGCTGGTGGCCGCGACCCATAAGCCTTTGGAAAAGATGGTGGAGAAGGGCGAGTTCAGGCAGGACTTGTACTACCGCATCAGCGTTTTTCCCATCCATTTACCGCCCTTGCGTCATCGCCTTGAAGACATCGGCTTGCTGGTGGATTCATTCCTGCAACGCTCCGGCGTAGGTAAGCGTCGGCTGACCATCGATCCCGCGGCGCTGATGCAATTGCAGCGGTTTTCCTGGCCGGGCAATATCCGCGAGCTGCGAAATGTCCTGGAAAGAGCCGCGCTGTTTGCCGACGACGGCGTCATCCATTCCTTGCACCTGCCGTCGAACCCCGTGACGTTGTCCGCCCCAGCCTTGACGCCTGCGCCCGATAGCAGGGACCTGGAACAGCTCGTGGCCACTTTCAAGGGCACCCGCAGCGAACTGGCCAAACACCTGGGGGTGAGTGAACGCACTTTATATCGGCGATTGAAAGAGCAGGGCCTGGCCTGACCTGACCTGACCCCCACCGACCCTGACTGCCATTGACTGCCAGCCCCTGGCAGTTTGGCAGTGGTTCTTCCCTCAAAGCCCAACGGCGGTTTTCGATGAGGTTTTCTAACTCATTGTATTTTCTGGATAAATAATCAAGCGAAGCATTGGCATGAGCCGTGCTAATGCTTGCCCCATGACTATTTCCGATAAACGACTGCGTCGCCATCTGCTCACAGCAGTGCTGATCAAACTGGTCGTGCTGACCGTGCTGTGGTGGCTGTTCATCAAGGATTCGCGCGTCAGCGTCGACTCGAACACCATCAGTGACAGGTTCGGCGTACCCACCTCGGCTCAAGGGGCAAGCAAGTGATCTCAGAACAACTGGTGGATTTGTCACGGCTGCAATTCGCAGCCACTGCGCTGTACCACTTTCTATTTGTACCGCTCACCGTGGGGATGGTGTGGCTGCTGGTCATCATGGAAAGCGTCTATGTGATGACCGGCAATGTCATCTGGAAAGACATGACTCGTTTCTGGGGAAAATTGTTCGGTATCAACTTCGCCTTGGGCGTGACCACTGGCATCACCCTGGAGTTTCAGTTCGGCACCAACTGGGCGTACTACTCGCACTACGTCGGGGACATCTTCGGTGCCCCGCTGGCCATCGAGGGCCTGATGGCGTTTTTTCTTGAATCGACCATGATCGGCTTGTTCTTCTTCGGATGGGATCGCCTGAAGAAAGAACATCATTTGCTGGTCACGCTGCTGATGGCCATTGGCACAAACCTGTCGGCGCTGTGGATCCTGATTGCCAATGGCTGGATGCAGAACCCGGTGGGTTCTGAATTCAGTTACATCACCATGCGCATGGAGATGGTGGATTTCTGGGCCGTGGTTTTCAACCCGGTGGCCCAGGCCAAGTTTGTCCACACGGTGTCTGCCGGTTATGTCACCGGCTCGATGTTTGTGCTGTCGATTTCCAGTTGGTACTTGCTCAAGGGACGTGATGTCGAGTTTGCCAAGCGTAGTTTTCGGGTGGCGGCCGCCTTCGGCCTGGCCTCGGTGCTGAGTGTCATCGTGCTGGGGGATGAGTCGGGTTACACGGTGGGCGAGGCGCAGCAAACCAAGCTGGCGGCCATGGAAGCCATGTGGGAAACCAAACCGGCGCCGGCGGGCTTGACCCTGATTGCCAGCATCAATGAAGCCGAGTCCAGGAATAACTGGGAACTCGATGTGCCGTGGGTGATGGGCTTGATCGGCACGCGCTCGGTCAGCAAGCAGATTCCCGGCATCCATGACATCAAGGCGAAAAACCGCGCACGTATTCTGCGGGGCATTACTGCCGTCAATGCGCTTGAAGCGCTGCGCGCCGATCGCACCGATAAGGCCGCGTTCGATACTTTCGAAGCGTACAAGGCCGACCTGGGCTTTGGCCTGCTGCTTAAAAAGTACGTCGAGGATGTCAACCAGGCCACGCCGGCCATCATCGACAAGGCAGTGAACGATACCGTACCGCGCGTGACCCCGATGTTCTGGGGGTTCCGGATCATGGTTGGCCTGGGCTTTGCGATGCTCGTGCTTTTCGGGCTGGCCTTCTGGAGCACCTTGAGGTCGAGCGGCGCACATCCTCGCGGGTTGTTGCGCTGCGCACTGTTGATGCTGCCTGCGCCATGGCTCGCCTGTGAGCTGGGCTGGTTCGTGGCCGAGTACGGCCGCCAACCCTGGACCATCTACGGTGTGCTGCCGACTCACATGAGCGTTTCCACCCTCAGCGTCAATAACCTGTACGGCTCCCTGGCTGGGTTCGTGGTTTTCTACACGGTCCTGCTGGCGGTGGAAATGTTCCTGATGGTCAAGTTCGCCCGCCAGGGGCCTGGCAGCCTCGGTACCGGTCGTTATGTCCATGACGCCAAGTTGAAGGAGCTTCAGCATGCTTGATTATTTCACGCTCAAGATCATCTGGTGGGCGCTGGTCGGCGTCCTGCTCATAGGCTTCGCCATCATGGACGGCCACGACATGGGCGTCGGCACGCTGCTGCCGTTCGTGGGGCGCAATGACATGGAACGGCGCGTCGTGATCAACACCGTGGGGCCGCATTGGGATGGCAATCAGGTCTGGTTCATTACCGCCGGCGGCGCTTTGTTCGCCGCATGGCCGGTGGTCTATGCCACGGCGTTCAGCGGATTCTATTGGGCGATGATCCTGGTGCTCTGGGCGTTGTTCTTCCGCCCGGTGGGTTTCGACTACCGCAGCAAGATCCACCATCCGGTATGGCGCAGCACCTGGGACTGGGGGCTTTTCGTGGGTGGGGCCGTGCCGCCGCTGGTGTTCGGCATCGCGTTTGGCAATTTATTGCAGGGCGTACCGTTTCACTTCAATGAATACCTGGTGTCCACGTACACCGGCAGCTTCTGGCATTTGCTCAACCCTTTCGCGCTGCTGACCGGTGTGGTCAGCAGCGCGATGATTACGCTGCAAGGAGGCGCGTACCTGGCCCATCGCACGGAGGGCGGCATTCAGTCCCGGGCGATAAAAGGCGCGATAGGCGCTGCCATCGTGCTGGTGTGTTCGTTTGTCGTAGCGGGCATCTGGCTGCAATGGATCGAGGGCTATCGCATCACCTCACTCGTCGATACCGGCGGGTTGCCAGACATTCTCGGCAAGTCGGTCGTGAGGGAGGCGGGGGCCTGGATGGCCAACTATGGTCGCTATCCTTGGCTGTGGCTGCTACCGGCGCTTGGCCTGGCCGGCGCAGCCGGTGCGGCGCTGTTGCTGATGGGGCGGCGTACCCTTTGCGCGTTCGCTTCGTCATCGCTTGCGGTGGTCGGTGTCATCGGTACGGCGGGGGTATCGATGTTCCCCTTTGTCATGCCGTCGTCATCGATGCCAGCGGCCAGCCTGACCGTGTGGGACAGCGTTGCCAGTCACCTGAGCCTGGCCATCATGTTCTGGGCCACGTTGTTCTTCATGCCATTGATCGTGATCTATACCGGTTGGGCGTATCGCGTCATGCGCGGCAAGGTCACGGCCACCCAGATCCACGCCAACGAACATTCGGCCTACTAGTGTCGACAGAGGAGTAAAGCACTATGTGGTATTTCGCCTGGATGCTGGGAGTCGGTTTTGCACTATTGCTGGCGATACTCAATGCAATGTGGGGTGAGAACGAGGCCGGTCGAGCCATGAGCGACCGGGACGAGGCGCAGTCATGACGTTGAATGTCGCCGAGGTCCAGCCTTCGTCACGGCTGCATCGGCTGAGCCTGGCCGTCGCGGTGACGATCATGTTGGCCTGTACGCTTTACCCGCCACTGATGACGGCGCCGGACGGAAAAGCCGACCATGCGCTGGCAACGGCATTGTTCATCGCCATGAGCGTGGCCTTCGTCAGAGGGGTGGGGTTCATTCCGCGCAGGCTTGTCTGGCGAAGGATGTTCTCGGGCTGGACCTGCCTGGCGGCGCTTGCGCTTGCCGGCGGGTTGAAGTTCTTGCACTGAGGCTGATGACACGCCCGCGATGACTGCACGGTTGTCCAAAACCCCACCTGCCGACGCGGCAGGTGGGGTGGGCAGCACTTGGAGGCCAGCCGCGGCCCTGGGAGACAGGTCTAGGGCGCTGGCGTACCCATGTTCTGCTGATGCTGCATCATCTGTTCCATCATCATCTGTTGCATGCCCATGTACCGGTCCATCATGTACTGGTGTTGCTTCATCTGCTCGGGCGTCATCCGGGAATAGTGGTTGCCCATCTGTTTCCAACCCATCATCGGGCCGTTTCCCTTCATGTGGCCGCCCATCATGCCGCCGCAACACCCCATCATCCCATTCATCATCTGCATGCTTTGCCGCATCGTGGCCTGGTGTTCTTGCATGAGTTTCTGGCGTTGCGCCGGGTCGGTGGTGTTCTGGATCTGGGTCATCTGTTCCTGCATCTTCTTCAGGTTTTCCTGGGCCTTGGCCATATCCTGGTCAAATTGCTCAACGCTCATCGACTGCGGCGCCGGCTTGGTGGCGTCGACGTCTTGCTGGGCAAAGGTCAGCGTGGGGAAAAGCACCGCCGTCAAAGCGAGGGCGGCGAATCTGGATGCGTTCATGGTTGGTAATCCTTGCAGCGTGGGTGGGCGGGGGAGTCGTCACGGTTGACGATCGGACTCGGTTAAACGCAGTCGAAGTTGTTTCTCGATTTCGATGATGGCGAACAGCGCAATGCCCACCCCGATGATCAGCAGGCCGTCGATGAAGGGGACGGCTTGTGTGGCAAACACGGCTTGCAGCGGTGGCGCGTAGGTGATGGCGAACTGGGCGACGGTCACCACCGCGACGGTCGCCCATACCACCTTGGTCCCGCGAATGGCTTTCCAGGTCAGGGACGTGCCGTAGAGGTTGCGGATGAAGAACAGATGGAAAATCTCCATCACGACCAAGGTGTTCACCGCCAAGGTACGGGCCAGTTCCACGGGATAGCCTCGGTCCAGGGCATAGGAAAAAACGCCGTACACCCCACAGAGAAAAAGCACTGAGACAAGCACCATGTGCCAGACCAGCGCGCCGCCTATCAGCGGCTCCTGCCTGGAACGCGGCGGCCTGCGCATGGTGTTGTCTTCGGTCGGTTCAAACGCCAGCGCGATACCCAGCGTGATGGCGGTAATCAAGTTGATCCACAGGATCTGTATGGCCGTGACCGGCAACGTCAAGCCAAACAGCAGCGCAACGATGAGTGTCATCGTCTCGCCGGCGTTGGTTGGCAATGTCCAACTCAGTACTTTCTTGATGTTGTCGTAGACCGTCCGTCCTTCACGCACCGCGGCCACGATGGACGCGAAGTTGTCGTCCGCCAGTACCACGTCCGCCGCTTCCTTGGCGGCCTCGCTGCCTTTGCCACCCATGGCGATACCGGCGTCTGCGCGTTTGAGGGCGGGAGCGTCGTTGACGCCGTCGCCGGTCATTGCCACGGTCATGCCGTTCGATTGCAGCAGGGTCACCAACCTGAGCTTATGTTCAGGGCTGGTTCGAGCGAAGATGTTCACGCGTTTGAGCGACTCCTTGAGCGTCGCATCGTCCAGGGTGTCGAGGTCCGCGCCGGTCAACACTTCGTCCGGGTTGTGCAGGCCGATCTGGCGCCCGATGGCGGAGGCGGTGCCGGCGTGGTCTCCGGTAATCATTTTCACTGCGATGCCTGCCGTCTGGCATTGCTTGATCGCCTGGATCGTCTCCGGGCGGGGCGGATCGATCATTCCGACCAGGCCAAGCAGGGTCAATGACCCTTGCACGTCGGCAAACTCCAGAATGACCTGTTCCGGCGGGACTGACCTGACGGCGAGCGCCAGCACTCGCTGGCCTTTGCTGGCGATGAGATTGGCCTGCGTGTGCCAATAGTCTGCATCGAGCGGGGCGGTTGTCCCGTCGTTGCCCCGCTGTTGCTTGCACATGGCCAGGACCTGCTCCGGCGCGCCTTTGACATAAACAACCGCTTGCCGGTCATGGTTGTGGTGCAGCGTCGCCATGAAGCGGTGTTTGGCGTCAAACGGAATGGCATCGGTGCGGGCCCAGGTGCCTCGCTCTTCGTCGCCGTCGATACCAGCCTTGGCACCAAACACCTGCAATGCGCCTTCCATGGGATCGCCTTCGACCTTCCAGGTCTCTTCGTGCAGCCTCAATCTCGCGTCATTGCACAGGCTGGCCGCACGTCCCAGTTCGGCCAGTGTCGGGTGATGGGCGGTGTCGATCAATTGATCGGCAAGATTCATGTTGCCCGAAGGCTGATAGCCTGCGCCGTCGACCGTGAAGGTCAGGTCATGGGTGACGACCGACACCACCATCATCTCGTTGCGCGTGAGCGTGCCGGTCTTGTCCGTGCAGATGACCGATACCGAGCCCAGTGTTTCGATGGCTGGCAGGCGACGAATGATGGCATTGCGGCGGGCCATCGCCCGGACGCCCACCGCCAATGTAATGGTGAGTACCGCAGGCAGCCCTTCAGGGATGGCGGCGACCGCCATACCCACTACGACCATGAATATGTCGGCGAAGACGTAATGCCCGACAAAATGACCATAGACGAGTAACAGACCAGCTATCAGCAGGATCAATAGGGTCAGCCAGCGTGCGAAGGCGTCCATTTGCTGGATCAGCGGTGTCGTCAGTGATTCCACGTCTGCCAACAGGTTGCTGATACGCCCGATTTCGGCGGATGTCGCGGTGGCGACGACGATCCCCGTGGCTTGTCCGCACGTAACGAGCGTACCGCTGAAGGCCATGCAGGCGCGATCACCCAGGGGCGCTTGCGGGTGTACCGGTTCGGTGTGTTTTTCCACCGGGGCGGACTCTCCGGTCAGGATGGCTTCCTGGACCTGGAGCCGGTTGGCATGCAGCAGGCGCAGGTCTGCGGGCACCTTGTCGCCGGCCTCCAGCAAAACGATGTCGCCAGGTACCAGTTCGTCGCCGGTAATGCCCAGGCGTTCGCCGGCACGAATCACCGTTGCCCGGGGGGCCAGCATTTCGCGGATGGCGTCCATGGCTTTTTCGGCCTTGCCTTCCTGGATATAACCAATGATGGCGTTGGCAACCACCACGGCGAGGATGACTGCCGTATCCCACACGTGTTGCAGGATCGCGGTGATCACAGCCGACCCGAGCAGTACATAAATCAGGATGTTGTGGAACTGCAGGAGGAATCGCCGCCAAGCCGGCCTTCGGGAAGATTCCGGCAGGCGATTGAAGCCGCTACGGGCAAGCCGGGCCTGGACTTGCGCAGCGTCCAGCCCGGCTTGCTCGTTGACACCCAGCCGTTCGAGTACCTGCTCGGCGGACAGCGCGTGCCAGGCCTCCACGTCCGTGGCGATGAGCTGTTGCTGCGCTGGCGTCTCGATGGGTCGGTTCATCAGCCGGGTTTCCTGGAACGCTGAGCGGTTCTACGGGCCATCGGCGACGGCCTTCCTAGTCAAATTGCTGTGGTGCAATCACCCACAAGCTGCACGGCATCTTGTACAGCAGGCTTTCCACGGTGCTGCCGATCAGCTTGTCGATGCCGCCATAACGCACGCGGCCCATGACGATGACATCGATGTCATGGGCCCCGGCGTAGCTGACCAGCACCTTGGCCGGATCGCCCATGATCATGCGTCGTTGTTCCGGGGCGATGCCGTTGCGTTCGGCCAGGGCTTCGAATGCTGCGCCTTGGGATTCGTAGAGCTGTCGGGCCAGGGCCGAGGAAAAGAAGGTCGAGCCGTTGCCAAAGCCGTATTCGGCCGCGGTGATGGAGGACAGGTCGTAGGCATAGATGACTTCCAGCTCCGCATCGCAGCTGGCGGCCAGTTTGTTGGCTTCGCCCAAGACCCGGTCGTTGAGGCCTTTGTAGCGCCCGTCGCGGTGAAAAGGATCGATGGCAGCGAGGATCTTGCGCGGGCGCGCATGGGCGACTTTGTTGACGAAGTGCAACGGCACCTCGCATTCGCGCAGCAGGTGAACGTCCAGGGGCGTGAACATCAGGCGTGAGATCCAGGATTCGGGATCCACCGTCTTGATCAGCGCGGCCATCGGCGTTTCCTTGAGGTGGATCAGGATTTCCTGCAAGGGACGTTCGACCCAGGTCACTTCGGTGGTGACTTCGATGCCGAGCTTGCGCAGGGGCCTGGCCTGTTCTTCCAGCCAATCCCGATGGCGTTCGATGTAGCCCAGGCGCATCTGTTCCAGTGCTTGTTCATTGACCAGCCCGGCCGTGGCCAGGCCTTCCAGATAATCAAAGGCGACGATGTGCAGTGCGGCGCCTTCGGCCTTGGCGAGTGCGGCGGCGCGGTCGAACGCCGGACTGTGTTCCATCAGTGGCGAAACGACCAGCATCAAGCGTGATTGCGTAGACATGACAAACCTCCTGGACAAGGACCTGTAGGCGCCGTGCGACTGTCGCGCGGGCTGTGTCTGGTATCGATCATGAGCGCGGTGGCGCTTGGTGACTTGATTTGCATCAAACCCACGTCAAAGCCCTGCGCGAGCGATGATGGCGCGACAGCACAATGTTTGATCCCGATCAAGCTGCCCCGCGCGATGGGCGCGCAGGCTAGGACTTGATCCTGGCATGCAGGCCCACCCGTCACCGGAGGTTGGTCATGATTATTCGAATTGAAGAGCGGCAGCCAGGGACGTCCTGGGTGGTGCGCTTGGATGCGTTGTGTGTGGGTTTCAAAAGCCTTGAGCAAGCGCAGGCGTTCACCAGAACGCTGCAGGCGCGGATCGACGCCCCCCATGCCTGGCCGCAAGGTGCGTTCGCTCGACCCGGCGCGGCGCGGGAGGTGCCAGCGCCATCGCAACGTACGTCCGCGCATTTGGCATAGTCTGTGGCCACGATCGAAGCCCTGGGTTTTGCCAACGCCGGCGCGGCGCTGGGCATCGGCCTGCTCGTGGGGCTGGAGCGCGAGCGACGCAAGGGCGAGGACGGCAGGCGTGATTTCGCCGGCCTGCGCACGTTTGCCGTGACCTCGTTGTTGGGGTACGTCACCGCCTGGATCGGCGGTCCTCCCTTGCTAGGGTTTTTCGCGCTTGCGCTGGGGGCATTGGTCACCGTGGCGTACTGGAAGAACCTCGACAAGGACCCTGGCATCACGAGCGAGGTGGCCTTGTTTGCCGTGTTGGCGCTGGGCGCGCTCTGCGTCACTGCACCGGCCCTGGCGACGGCGGTAGGCGTGGTGATGGCGGGGCTGCTGGCCAGCCGCCAGGCGCTGCACCATTTCGCCCGTAGCCAACTGACGGCTGTCGAGTTGCGCGATGGCCTGATGCTGTTGATTGCCGCATTGGTCATACTCCCGCTCGCTCCGGATCGTTACCTGGGGCCATATAACGCCATCAACCTTCGCACCCTCTGTGCCCTGACCGTCATGCTGATGGCGGTCGGGGCATTGGGGCACGTCGCGGTCCGGACCCTTGGCACTCGTTATGGTTATGCCCTCGGCGCAATCGCATCGGGGTTTGCCTCCGCTACGATGACCGTCGCGACCATGGGGCACATCGCCGCGAAGGAACCGATCAATGTGAAGATATTGAGCGCGGCCGCCATGCTGGCCAATCTGGCGACACTGGCGCAGATGGCGCTGATTATCGGCGCGGTGGAGCCGGCGCTATTGGGCTGGATGTGGGGGCCGTTGCTGTGCGGGTTGCTGACGGTCCTGCTCTACACCGGCGTGTTGATGTTTCCCCGGCCCAGGGTGCGCGCCGACGAAGAGATCAAGCACGGCGGGGCCTTCAGCCTGAAACTGGCGTTGACGGTAGTCGTGGCGATGACTGTCATCACGGTTGTGTCGTCGGCCATGCTTGCAGAGTTCGGGCAGGCCGGGGTGACCGTCACGGCGATTTTCAGCGGCTTGGTCGACGCCCATGCCTCGACCGCCTCCATTGCCTCCCTGGCGAAGGGCGGGTTATTGCCCTTCGATGACGTCGCCGTGCCCGTCCTGATGGCCCTGACCAGCAACTCCCTGAGCAAATGCGTGGTGGCCTGGGTCAGCGGTGGACGCCGGTTCGCCGGGCTCGTCATTCCCGGCCAGGTACTGATGACGCTGGCGATGTGGGGCGGGCTGTTTCTCCCGAATCTATGAGTCCAGATGATGGCAGTTTGATCAATATCAAGTCCTGCATTTGCCCTGCGTTCATTCTGGGATCTTCCACCCACTCAGTGTTAAAGCCACGCGTCGAGGTTTTCCATGTCCCTGACTCCCCGTTTGTTGCTGTTGGCGCCTGACGCCATGATCCGTACGCCGGCATTCGACCGCGCCACCGAGCTGGCGCTGGCCTTGGACCTGCCGCTGCACATTGTCGCCATCGATTATCTGGAACTGTTATCGGTGGCTGGCCTGTTCGCGCCGGACCAGGTCAAGCAGGCCCGCGAGGGTTACCTGGAAACCCATCGGCATTGGCTTTGGCAACAGGCCGAGCTGGCGCGCCGGCACGGCGTCGAGGTGACGTGCGAAGTGGTCTGGGCCAAGGACGCTTTTCAAGCCCTGCTGCAGTACATCAAGGAGTTGCCGCTGGCGCTGATCATCAAGGATGCACAGCCGGAGCCGGCGATGAAGCGGGTCTTCTTCACCCCGCTGGACTGGCGCTTGCTGCGTGATTGTCCCGTGCCGGTGCACCTGGTCACCGATTCGCGCAACCCGCGGCCGCGGCGGGTCCTGGCGATCGTCGACGTGCTGCGCAGTGAGGAACAGGACCTGGTGTTCAACGACCAGATCGTCGACGCAGCGGTCAAGCTGGCCGAGCAATGCAACGCCGAAGTCGAACTGCTGCATGCCTTTGACTGGACCGCTGTCTATGCGTCGGACATGGGCTTTGGGGCACTGCCCCTGGCAACCGGTATCTATGAGGCGTTGGGCGAGGCGCAGCATGAAGTCTTCGAATCCTTGGCCGAACGCCACGGTGTCATGCCCCAGCAACGACATTTCATCGAGGGGGCACCGTTGAACAGCATTTGCAGGTTCGCCGCTGATCATCAGACGGATGTCATCGTTATGGGGACCACGGCCCATCACGGGCTGGAAAAGCGCCTGGGGACGACCGCCGAGCTCTTGTTGCAACGGGCGCCTTGCAGCGTCTGGGCGATAAAGCCGCAGGCATGACGGGAACCACCTGCGCGGGGCCATGGAAGAGACACCCGCACAGTGTCATGGCTAGAGATAGAGGCGGTGGATGACCTGCCGGGTGTCGTCGGGGTCGGTACGGGTCTCGAACCCCAGGCTGTGGGCCAGATCCCGCATGGCGGCGTTGCTGGCGGCATCGACGGAGTACATCTGCCGATAGCCGTTTTTACGTGCCGCATCGATCAGATGTTCCATCAACAACGTCCCCAGGCCCAGGTGCTGCCACTGATCGGCGACGGTCACCGCGCACTCGCATTCGTGTTCGGACGTGGCGCAGTAGCGACTGACACCGATCTCGATCAACTGACCGTTGTCGTGGACCAGGGCGATATAGGCCAGGCGCGTCTTGCAGTCGACATCCATCAACTGATCGAGCATGACCGCTCCGGGTTCATTGATTTGCGACAGGAAGCGCATGTGCCGCGACTCGGGAGACAGGCGCTTGATGAAGTCATATTCGCGCTGGCGATCCTCCTCCCGAAGCGGTCGGATCAGCACATGCCGGCCGTCTTTGAGCGCCTGGATCCAGTGCTTGCCACTGATGCTGGCATACAGCGCAGCGGCGCGTTCGTTGTGGTCTTTGACCGTGATCATGGGTCGATCCTCCATTCGGGTATAGGCATGCGGTGCGCTAAAAAGCTTCGCGTTCCAGGTTGTTCTACGCCCGTGGTGGACGTCGGTTCTGATCTGGATCAGCCCCGGCGCACCCAATCATCGAATGCGTTGCATTTGATTCAGATCAAACCGCATGGACTGTGGAAGGGCGCACGCTGCAAACAGTGCCGAAGCGGGGGCGGTGCCTTTGGCACCGACCGTGAAGATAACCACTCGATGGAGGTGTGCGATGGGGCAGTACCAACGTTTGCTATTGATCGTCGAACCCGACTTGCACCCCTCCGCAGCGATGCGCAGGGCCTGCGCCCTGGCCCGGGCGAGCGGTGCGGCGCTGCATCTATGCGTGTTCGTCCAGCCTCCGGCACGCACTCACCTGTGGGGTGAGAAAACAGACGAAACGGAGGTGCAGCGTCATTTGCATCGCTATCGTCGGTGGATGGCGGAGGAGGCGGCGCTGCTCAAGGAGGAGGGCTTGAACGTAGAGACACATGTCGTCTGGACCACTCATCCGCTGCTGGACATCCTTCGTTACGTCGAACAGTTCCAACCTGACCTGCTGATCAAGGACGTCACGCTCGAACCCATGCTCAAGCGCGTGTTTGCGACGCCGCTCGATTGTCATCTGCTACGCGAATGTCCGGTGCCGGTGCACTTGGTCAACCAGGCGGTGCACGGCTCGCCGCGCCGGGTCGTGGCCGCAGTGGATCCCTCCGATCCCCAGGCCAATGCCTTGAACCAACGCATTGTCGAGGTCGCGGCGCAAATGGCCCGGCAATGCGACGCTGCTTTGCACCTGCTCTATGCCTGCGATCTGTCGGTCGCGTTCAACGGCGAAGCGTCGCTATTGGCAGGAGCCTGGGATGATGATTATGTCGATGCCCTGCGTGAATCATTACACACGGCATTTATCAACCTGGCCGAGCAGTGTGGCGTGCCGGCCGATCGTCGACATTTCACCCTCGGCCTGCCGGTGCCGGTTATCCGTGATTTCGTCGATGGGTACGAGGCCGATGTGGTGGTGATGGGAACCGCCCACCGTGGCGGTCTGGAGCGGTTGATCGGCAGTACGACGGAGCGGGCCTTGTATTCGGTACCGGGCAGCCTGTTGGCGGTCAGGGGATGAGCACGATGGCGCCGTTGACCTGTCCGCTTCGTAGTCGTTCCAAGGCTTGATTGGCTTCGATCAGGGGGTAGCAGGTCACGTTGCAATGCACGGGGGTGCATTGGATCTGTTCGAAAAATGCCACGCCATCGGCGCGAGTCAGGTTGGCCACTGAGCGCACGCTGCGCTCCTCCCACAGCAGGCGATAAGGAAAGCGCGGAATGTCGCTCATGTGGATGCCGGCGCACACGACGCAGCCGCCCTTGGCGGTGGCTTGCAAGGCCAGCGGTACCAGCGCGCCGACGGGTGCGAAGATCAGGCTCGCGTCCAGCAGGTGCGGAGGAAGTTTGTCCGACGGCCCGGCCCAGGTCGCGCCGAGTGATCGGGCATACGCCTGGCCTGCATCGTCGCCGGGACGGGTGAAGGCGTAAACCTGCTGGCCTCGGCCTACGGCGACCTGGATTGCCAGGTGGGCAGCGGCGCCGAACCCATAGAGGCCCAAATGAGTAGCGTCTTGCGCCATCTGCAAGGCGCGAAAACCAATCAGCCCCGCACACAGCAAAGGTGCCGCTTCAGCGGCCTCA
The DNA here is from genome assembly GCF_000802155.2 of Pseudomonas frederiksbergensis. Taxonomy (GTDB): domain Bacteria; phylum Pseudomonadota; class Gammaproteobacteria; order Pseudomonadales; family Pseudomonadaceae; genus Aquipseudomonas; species Aquipseudomonas frederiksbergensis_A. The sequence continues at coordinate 317,612 of NZ_JQGJ02000005.1, read as the reverse complement.
AGGGCATCGGGGAGCGGGAAGCAGAAGCGCGCATCGGCAATGGTGTAGTCGGCATAGCCGCCGTCCAGCTGGCAGCCGGTGAACAATGCTTGGTCACAGAGGTTTTCCCGTCCTGAGCGGCAGAATTCGCAAATCCCGCATGTCCAACCCAGCCAGGGCACGCCCACTCGCCGACCGATCCAGCCGGTAGCCACGTCCGCGCCGACAGCCATGACATTCCCGACAATTTCATGGCCCGGCACCCTGGGTAGACTGGCCTGGGGCAACTCCCCGTCAAATAGATGCAGGTCGGTGCGGCATACACCGCAGGCAAGGACTTTGATCAGCAGTTGCCCGCGCGCTGGTGCGGGCACGGGCCGTTCTTCCCGTTGCAGGGGCTGGCCGGGTGCATGCAGGACCATGGCGCGCATGAGGATTCTCCTGTCTGGGCAAGCGGTGACGGTTTCCCCGCACCTTCCTGCACCTTGGCATCCGTGGTTCTGATGTAAATCAAGTCCAGATCATTGCTGCGCTTCAGAATCAACGCATGGAACGCCGTTCGGCGACGGCTCCGACGATCGACAGGAGGCGCCGTCAGTCAGCAGGAGGATGCGATGAGTGATTTTCTAAGCCCCGACCAGTTGGAAGGTCTCGATGCTTATTGGCGTGCTTCCAATTACCTGGCCGTGGGGCAGATCTACCTCAAGGACAACCCCTTGCTGCGTGAGCCGTTACAAGCCGGCCATGTGAAGCCGCGTCTGCTCGGCCATTGGGGAACCACGCCTGGATTGAACCTGATTTATGTGCACCTCAACCATCTGATCAAGACCCACGATCTGGATATGATCCTTGTCACGGGTCCCGGCCATGGCGGCCCGGCCATCGTTGCGCAGAGCTATCTGGAGGGCAGCTTCACCCAGTGCTACCCCGCGATCGAACGAAATGAAAACGGCATGCTGCGCCTGTTTCGGCAATTTTCCTGGCCGTACGGGTTGTCCAGCCATGTGTCTGCACAGATCCCCGGTTCCATTCATGAGGGGGGCGAATTGGGTTACTCGTTGGCCCATGCCTATGGGGCAGCGTTTGATAATCCTGAGTTGATCGTGACCTGTGTCATCGGCGACGGTGAGGCCGAAACCGGTACGCTGGCGGCGAGCTGGCATTCCAACAAATTCCTCAACCCCGCGCGCGATGGCGCCGTCCTGCCGATCCTTCATCTCAACGGTTTCAAGATCGCCAATCCCACGCTGCTGTCGCGGATCAGCGAGGATGAGCTTTCAGCCCTGATGTATGGCTACGGCTATGACCCTTATTTTGTCGAAGGCGATGACCCGCAAATCGTTCATCAGCAGTTGGCCAGGACCCTGGACGACATGCTGCTCAAAATTCGCGAAATCCAGCGCAAGGCCCGCATGGACCCGACGGAACGTGCCGTGGAGCGTCAGCTCTGGCCAATGCTGATGTTGCGCACACCCAAGGGCTGGACGGGCCCCAAATTGGTCGATGGCCTGCAAGTGGAAGGGACTTGTCGCGCCCACCAGGTGCCGCTGAGTCACTTGGAACAGCCGCAGCATTTGATGCAGCTGCAACAGTGGCTTGAGAGCTACCGGCCACAAGAGTTATTCGATTCCAACGGCGCGTTGCAGCCTGACATTGCGGCGTTGGCGCCCACGGGCCACCGGCGCCTGGGCGCCAACCCCCATGCCAATGGCGGCTTGCTGCTCCAGCCGCTGGAGGTGCCCAGGTTCAGTGATCATGCCGTGCAGCTTCACGCACCTGGCGCGGTCGAGGCCGAAGCAACCCGGGTGCTGGGCGGCTACCTGCGCGATGTGATGAAGCACAGCCTCGAGGCGCAGAACTTCCGTCTGTTCGGGCCGGACGAAACCGCCTCCAATCGCCTTGATGCGGTGTACGAGGTCAGTAACAAGACCTGGATGGCGGCGCTGGAGGCGGGCGATACGAACCTGGCGTGCGACGGCCGGGTGATGGAAATCCTCAGCGAGCAAGTGTGCGAAGGCTGGCTGGAGGGATATTTGCTGACCGGCCGGCATGGATTGTTTTCCTGCTATGAGGCGTTCATCCATATCGTCGACTCGATGTTCAACCAGCACGCCAAATGGCTCAAGACCGCTGCCCAAATACCGTGGCGGGCACCGATCGCATCGCTCAATTACCTGCTCACTTCCCATGTCTGGCGTCAGGATCACAACGGTTTTTCCCATCAGGATCCAGGGTTCATCGATCTGGTGGCGAACAAAAGTGCCGACGTGGTGCGCATCTATTTGCCCCCCGATGCCAATTGCCTGTTGTCGGTGACCGACCATTGTCTCAAGAGCCGCAACTACATCAACGTGATCGTGGCCGGCAAGCAGCCGCAGTGGCAGTGGCTGGACATCGACTCGGCCATCCGCCATTGCATGGCCGGCATTGGCCGTTGGGCCTTCGCCTGCAAGGACGATGAAGACCCGGACGTGGTCATGGCCTGCGCCGGTGATGTGCCGACCCTCGAAACCCTGGCCGCTGTCACGCTACTGCGCCAATACGTGCCAGACCTGCGCGTACGCGTCATCAATGTGGTGGACCTGATGGTGCTGCAGCCGCCGCAACAACACGCCCATGGATTGTCGGACGCAGCGTTCGACGAGTTGTTCACCGTGGACAAGCCGGTGATCTTTGCCTTCCATGGCTATCCGTCGCTGATCCACCGGCTGGTCTACAAACGCCATAACCATGACAACTTTCATGTCCACGGTTTCATGGAGCAGGGCGCCACCACCACGCCATTCGACATGGTGGTGATCAATCAGCTCGATCGTTATCGGTTGGCCCTGGACGTCATCCAGCGAGTGCCACGGCTGCGACCGTTGGTGGACGGTGCCCGTGATCGATACTGGGAAACCATGGAGAAGCATCAGCTTTACGTCATCGAACATGGGCAGGACTTGCCCGAGGTGCAGGATTGGCGCTGGACGCCTACGCCGCCATGAGAGCCGGTAGCTACCACGGCCTTGGCGCTGCATCGTGGCGTACGGGCCTTACCCTGGGAGATCCATCATGAGCCAGTATCAACGCCTGCTGTTGATCCTCAACCCGGCACAACGGCATTCGCCCGCCCTCCATCACGCCGCCGCCCTGGCGGCTGCCAGCAAGGCGCATCTGCATGTCACGGCGCTGATCCCTTCGCTGGATATCTTGTCGGTGCTGGAGGAGGAGCCTCGTGAAGAAGCGCGGCAGACCTATTTCCAGGACCAGCGCGATTGGCTGGAAGAGGAGGCCGACAAGATGCGGCGCCGGGGCCTGCGGGTCACCACCGAAATGGCGTGGGTGGACGGCATGCGCGAGCGCATCCTGGAGCACGTCGCGCAGATCAAACCCGACTTGCTGATCAAGCAGGTCCAGCATGAGTCGCTGCTCAAGCGCGCGTTTTTCACGCCGCTGGATTGGCAATTGCTGCGTAAATGCCCCGTCCCGTTGTATCTGGTGGGCGCTGCCGGACACGCCTTGCCGCGCAAGGTCGTCGCGGCCGTGGACCCTTCCAGTGCGTTTGCTCAGAACAACGGGCTTAACGACAGGATTATCCGTCAGGCGCTTGAACTCGCGTTGCAATGCGACGCCGAGTTGCATCTGGTGCATGCCTTTGAAGTGCCGTCGCTTTACTTGGGCGATGCGGGAGGCGGCGGCTTTTCACTGTCGCAGCTCAGCAAGGAACTGCGCAGGACTCAGGAAAAATCCTTTGCGCAATTGGCCAATCTGTTCGGCGTGCCGGCCGAGCGCAGGCAGTTTTTACTGGGACATCCAGTATCCGCGCTGAGTGAGTTTGCCCTGGAGCATGAGGTGGATGTAATCGTCATGGGCCGATCCCAGCACAGCGATCCGTTTGGGCTGCTGGGCAGCACGACAGAGCACATCCTGTATCAGGTGCAGTGCAGCGTCCTGGCGGTGTGACGTAATGGGTCCTGGCGGCGAAATGATTGACGGGAAATCAACGTCCACCTGGGCAAACAACAGCGATCCCATCGATTGTCCAGGAGCACCGCCATGCGCATGACATTTCTCGGGGCCGCGGGCACCGTTACCGGCAGCAAATACCTGCTGGAGCACGACGAACAGCGCATCCTGATCGATTGCGGGTTGTTCCAGGGCTACAAGCAGTTGCGCCTGCATAACTGGGATCCCTTCGAACTGCCGATGCGTGACCTGGATGCGATCGTGTTGACCCACGCCCATCTGGACCACAGCGGCTACTTGCCGGTCATGGTGCGCAATGGTTATCGCGGGCCTGTCTACGCCACGCCAGCGACCTGCGAGTTGGTGAAAATCCTGCTGCGCGACAGCGCCCGCTTGCAGGAAGAAGAGGCGGAATACGCCAACCGCAAGGGCTTTTCCAAGCACTCGCCGGCCTTCCCGCTGTACACCCGCGAACACGCTGAACGAGCCCTGAAACTGTTGCGCCCGATCGCCTTCGAGCATCCGGTGGAGATTGCCCGGGACGTCACGATTTTGCTGCGGCGCGCCGGGCACATCCTGGGTGCCGCTACCGTTCAAGTACAAGCCGGTGGCATGACGCTGGTGTGTTCCGGTGACCTGGGCCGGCCCGAGGATCCGGTGATGTTCGCCCCGAAGGTCATCGAGCAGGCGGATGTCCTGCTGGTGGAGTCCACTTATGGCGACCGTCGCCATCCGCACGAATCCCCCGAAGATCAATTGGCCGAGGTGATCACCCGCACCGCGTTGCGCCGTGGCATCACGCTGGTGCCCTCGTTCACCGTCGGTCGCGCTCAGTTGTTGATGTACCACCTGTATCGCCTGAAACAACGCCGGGCAATCCCGGATATCCCGATCTACCTCAACAGCCCCATGGCCATCGACGTGACCCGGTTATACCAACGCTTCGGTGACGAGCATCGGTTGTCGAAGGAGGAGTGCGAAGGCATGTGCCACATCGCCCATCCGGTGCGCTCGGTCAAGGATGCCATGGCCCTGGATCTGCAACGCACCCCGGCGGTGATCATCGCCGCCAGTGGCATGGCTACCGGAGGACGGGTACTGCATCACCTCAAGAGCCTGGCGCCCAACCCCATCAACACCTTGCTGATGCCCGGTTTCCAGGCCGGCGGAACGCGGGGCGCGAGGATCGTGGCGGGTGAGCCTTCGGTGCGTATCCATGGCAAGGATGTGCCGATCAATGCTGAAGTGGTGCCGATGCAAACGCTGTCGGCCCATGCCGATGCCGACGAGATCATGCAATGGCTGCGGGGTTTCACGACACCGCCACGGCACACCTATGTCGTGCATGGCGAGCCCAATGCGTCGGATGTCTTGCGCCACCGCATCTGCGACGAATTGGGGTGGTCGGTGTCGGTGCCGGAGTATCGCGACAGCGTGGAGCTCTGAACGACCGCCTTCGCGAGCAGGCTCGCTCCCGCGGTGGATTTTTCTGAGGGCGCCGGGGCTCGAACGTTGCCCCTTGATATCGACCTGTGCGTTTTGGGGAAATTGATAGAAACCGGAGGTCATGCAGCGCAGGCACTAAAGCTCGGCATGACGATGGCAACCGGCGACTTTGTGCTTGAGACCAGGCAAGTCCATGATTGTGACATTGCGCCCATGCACGTCCACCAGTTCTTCCTGGCGCAGGTGGGCGATGCACCGACAGATGGTTTCCAGGCGCAGGCCCAGGTAGGAGCCGATGGCTTCGCGGCCCATGCGCAGGACAAATTCCCGGGAGGAATAGCCGCGTGTGTTGAGCCGTTGCGACAGGTTCAGCAGGAACGCCGCCAGCCGCTCATCGGCGTTCATGTTGCCAAGCATCAACAGCATGCTGTGATCGCGCACGATTTCCTGGCTCAAGAGCTTGTTCAGGTTGTGCTGCAACGAGGGTAGATCGTGGGCGAGTTTTTCCAGGAGATTGAAATGCAGCGGGCAGACTTCGCTGTCCTCCAGCGCGATCGCGTTGCAGGCATAGTGATCGGTGCTGATAGCGTCGAGGCCGAGCATTTCGCCTTGCATCTGGAAACCGGTAACTTGTTCGCGGCCGTCCACTGAAAGGACGCTGGTCTTGAAGAAACCCAATCTCACGGCATACAACGAGCGCAGTGGGTCGCCGGTGCGATACAGCGCGGCGCCTTTCTTGACCTTCACCCGCTGGGCGATCAGGGTGTCGAGGCGTTCGACTTCGCCGCCGGTCAGGCCGATGGGCAGGCACAGCTCAAGCACGCTGCAGTTCGAGCAAGCGGTCTTGAGGGCATGCACCTGCAGAAGTCGCGGTTCAAGCTCGGCCATGGGGCAAATTCCTTTATTTGAAGCAAGCATAGAAGAACAACTCAGCTATGCCTGTTTTTTGTCGCCTAAAGCCATACCGGCTATCGATAGACGCAGATTGAGGCTCAGATGATGGGTTGCAAACCTGGAGTATGCTGCTTGCTAGATGACGCTTTTGCATCGTAGGTGGGCTTATAAAGGCGCTGTGACAGGTCGATAACGGCCAGAGGCGTCAAACCCGTCGCAAAGCCAGTGCGGCGCGTTTAATCGGTAGGAGCGGGGCAAACTCTTCGGGCGTCAGGGTTTCCTTTTCCACCAGCAGACGGGCCCCGGCGTAGAGGTCTTCCCGATGGCGTTCCAGCAGTGTCCTGGCGCGTTGATAGGCTTCAGCGAGCAAGGCGCGAATGCCCAGGTCGACTTCCCTGGCGGTTTGTTCCGAATAGTCCTTGTCTCCGATGTCCATGCGTTCACCCAGGTAGCTCGCATTCTTGCGTTCCAGCACCGCCAGGCCAAGCTCTTCGCTCATGCCAAATCGGGTGATCAACTGGCGGGCGATATCCGTGGCATGGGCCAGGTCATCGGCCGCCCCGGTCGAGACCTGGCCATAGGCCAGGCATTCGGCGGCACGTCCTGCCATCAGGACGACCATGCGGTCCTTGAGCATCTGGCAACTGACGAGAAAATGATCTTCTGTTGGTCGCTGCAGGGTATAGCCCAGCGAGCCAATGGCACGCGGCACGATCGAGACCTTATGGACCGGGTCCATGTCCGGCAGGTTGCTGGCCGCCAACGCATGCCCCATTTCGTGATAGGCCACCACTTGGCGTTCATCGGGGTGCAGCAGGCTACTCTTGCGTTCGATCCCGGCCACGATGCGTTCCACCGCCGCCGTGAAGTCGTCGAGGCTGACCGTTTCGGCACCGCGTCGAGTGGCGATGATGGCGGCCTCGTTGACCAGGTTGGCCAGGTCAGCGCCAGTAAAACCCGTGGTGATGTCGGCGATACGCTCGCTATCGAGGTCCTGGCCGGTGACGATTTTCTGCAGATGAACCTTGAGGATCGCTTGCCGGCCTTTACGGTCGGGGCGATCGATCAGGATCTGTCGATCGATCCGGCCGGCTCGCAATAGTGCGGGATCCAATACCTCGGGGCGGTTGGTCGCCGCGAGCAGCACGACCCCTTCACGCGGGTCGAACCCATCCAGTTCTGCCAGCAGCTGGTTGAGGGTTTGCTCTTTTTCGTCATTGCCGCCCAGGACGCCAACGCCGCGCATTTTGCCCAGCGCATCGAGCTCATCGATAAAAATGATGCAAGGCGCGGCTTGTCGGGCCTGTTCGAACAAGTCATGCACGCGAGCGGCGCCGACACCGACGAACATCTCGACGAATTCCGACCCCGATATGGAGAAGAAGGGCACGCCGGCCTCGCCAGCGATAGCTTTGGCGACCAGGGTCTTGCCGGTGCCAGGCGGACCGACCAGCAATGTACCTTTGGGAATGTGCGCCCCCAAGCGTGCGTATTTCGCCTTGTCCTTGAGGAAAGAAACGATCTCCACCAGCTCGACCTTGGCTTCGTCGATGCCGGCGACGTCGGCAAAGGTCACGCCGGTATCGCGCTCGACGAACACTTTGGCGCGGGACTTGCCGATATTCATCAGCCCACCCATGCCCTGTTTCTCCGCCAGCCCGCGAAACAGGAAGTGCCAGATCACCATGATCAGCACGAAGGGCAGCAACCAGCCCAGCAGACCGCTTAGAAAGGTGTTCTCGTTGACGCCTGTAAACGCAACGCCGGAAGAGGCGAGATCTGCCGCCAGCGTGGGATCGACCCGCACGGTCGAGAACAATTCATGCCCTTCGATGGGGTCCTGTAATCTGCCGCTGATCCGGTCTTTTTCTACGTGCAAATCGCTGACTTTGCGTTCGTTCAGTAGCTGCAAAAACTGGCTGTACCCAATGACCTGCACAGGGCGCTCCAAAAACAGATGTTGCATCACGCCGAACACGACCAGTGCGACCAGGAAGTAAGACAGGTTCCATTGATGGCTTTTTCTCATGAGCTGGACTCAATGACGCTTCGCAGGTGCCGGCAGAGACAGCAATTGCCGCGAAGCACAGGGCTGCCCGGGGGGCTCGGTTCAAGCCAGTAATAAATGATCGTTCACCTCCCGAACTCCAGGCACAGACCAGGCGGCGCGTTCGGCCAATCGACGCTGGCTCCATAAATGGACCTTCCCGTCGAGCCTTACCACATCGCCGTCGACCTTGACGTGAATCTGTTTTGCATCCAGTTCGGCACTGCGCTTGAGCGCTTCCTCGATACGACGCTGGATATCGCCGACGTCTGCCCGAGGACGGAGGGTGAGCCTGTTCTTCACGCCGACCACGCCTGATAACTTGAATACTGCCCGTTCAGCGGCCTCCCTCTGATACTGCCAATCCACTTCGCCCTCCAGAGCGACCCAACCGTTTTCCACGACCACCTTGATATCGCCCTCGGGGAGGTCGGAACTCCAGTTGAGAATGTTCAATACACGATTGGCAATGACGTCATCTGCCGTGCCGGCCCCCTTGTCCAGCCGGACTTGGATTTCCTCTGCCACGGCGCGTACCCCTTTGACGCTCTTGACGATCTTTTCAGCGCTGATTTTCTGAGCAAAGCTGCTGACATGTCCGGAAAGGGTCACAACGCCGTTGTCCACGGCCACGCCAATATTTGCAGCGTTGATATCAGGCTGGAATTCAAGTGCTTCAAGAACGGTATTTCGCAGGCTCAAATCACTCATTTCAGGATCCTCCATGAGGTGGCGAAAATGCGGGCCGCGACTGCCCGGTGTGGTTTTTTCTACGCTTGAGCGCCGCAACGACATTGAGCTAAATCAGAAAGACCGAAGTGAGCCTCGGGAACGGTGACTTTTCTGGCCCTTGGTTTGATAAGGATCAGGGTCAGCGAGCGATGGCGCTCGATAGTGGGGCAACGGGAGAACTTTCTGCTTCCCACGACCGAGGACAGCAGCATGAACAAATATTTGCCCATCGCTTTGTTGGGAATAGTCCTGGCGCTGAGCGCCGGTTGCAGCCACAGGCTCGCTCAGGAACTCGATGCGCGATTGGAGTCGGCAGAGAATAACGCCGCAAGCGCTCGGCTCAGGGCCGACGAGGCCTATATCAAGGCAGACAAGGCTGAAGCAATTGCCAACCAGACCCAACGTACCGCCGAAGAGGCGACGATCCGCATCGGCGGGATGAACGAAAAAATGCCTCGTAAATGATTGGACTGCTTGATTTTGGGTGCCACAGACCGGCGTCGATGGCATCCAATATCTTGTCCACGGGGACTAGCACTTAGTGTTGCGCTGCGGGTTACCGTTTGACCTTGAACCTGCCCAATTCACGCTGCATGAGCGCGGCCCGTTCCGAAAGATCCTTGGCCGCCACCGCGCATTCCAGCGAGTTGGATTGGTTCTTTTGGGTCACTTCATCGATTTGCTCAAGCCCGATGCTCGCTTGCTGCAATCCGGAGGCCTGTTCGCTGGAGGCCTGGTAGATCAGCGACACCAGGCTGGAAACCGCGCCGGTTCCATTGACGATATTTTTCAACGATTCGGCGGTGCGGCTCGCGATGACCATGCCGCGTTGCGTCTTGCTTGAAGAGTCGGCAATCAGCGCGGCCGTTTGTTGGGCGGCCTCGGCGCTGCGCGCTGCCAGGCTGCGGACTTCGTCGGCCACGACGGCAAACCCCCGTCCCAGCTCACCCGCCCGAGCGGCCTCGATGGCTGCGTTCAAGGCCAGCAAATTAGTTTGCGCGGCGATATTGTCGATGGTCGTGATGATCGCCGTGATGTCTTTACCTGAGTCGTCGATTTCCGCCATGGCGGCGATCAATTCACCCATCAATTGATCGCTTTCTCCGGCGTCGGCCCGTGATGCCTGGGATTGCTCATCCGCTTTCTTGGCGTTGGCGGCGTTGTCCCGGGTCTGGGCGGCCATCTGGGTCATGACTGCGCTGATTTCGGTAATGGACGATGCGGAGTTAGCTGCGCCCTCGGACAACGACTGGCTCAGATCGGTGACCTGTCCTGAACTGCCGGTGATCTGGGTCGCGCTGGACTGAACCTGTGAAATCAATTGATTGAGATTGCTGACCATCTTCTCCAGCGATTTGCCCAAGGTGTCGTGAGGCGAGGACAAGCGAACCTCCAGGTCCAGGTCGCCTTCGGAAATGCGCTCGGCGACCCGCACTTGCCTTTGCAGGCTCTCGGACATGTCGTTCAACGCTGCGGACAACTGCCCGACTTCATCTTCGGTTTTCTGCACCAGGCGCCGGGAGAAGTCCCCAAGGCTGATGTTGGCGGCCAAGGCAGCGGCTTCGCGGATGGGGCCGACGATTTTCGCAGCGGCAAACCACAATGCGACCAAGGCCAGCAGCGAGATCCCCAAGCCGACAGAGACCTGCCAGATGCTGTTGTTGATGCTGCGTGTCTGCAGTTCTTGCTCCAGGGCAATGGCCTGGCTCATGACCACCGCCTTGGGCAGGCGGATCAGGACCGCCCACGGTTTACCGGTGCGGCCCAGTTCAATGGGCATCAACACCTCGATCTGCTGGGTGTGCGCGTTCAGCAGGCCATTACCGCGACCGCTCTGGATGGCGCTCAACACCGTTTCCCAAGACTCAGGCAACAACGCCTTGATGGGTTGGCCAATCAAGTCGGTGCGTTGACTGTCTGCCACCACCAGACCCTGGTTACTGAGGATCGATACCGAACCCTTGCCGCCATAAAGCTCAGCGGACATTTGCTCGCTGAGTTTCTGGATAAAGGCGATGTCGAAGTCGGCCCCGACCACGCCGTGGAATTTGCCGTTTGAAACAATCGGCACCGACAGGGTGGTCAGCCAGACATTTTTTCCCTGGACCACGTACGGAATGGGGTCAAGCACGCTTTCTTTCAGGGTGTCGCGGGGACCGCTGTACCAACCGCCCTTAGGCACGCCGTTGGGATGGCGGTCCAAGGAGTCATATTCAACCAGCGGCTGCACCGCGATGTGGCCGCCTGCGCTGCGCGTCCAATAAGGTGTAAACCGGCCGGTCTCCGGATTGCTCCCATCCTGGGCCGTGCGAAACGCAAGGTCCTGGCCGTCCAATGCGTCCGGTTCCCAGCAGGAATAGGTGCCATTGAAGTCAGGGTTATCCTTGAGCACCCCGAGCAATACGGCGTTGATCTGCTCCCGGCCCATCACTAGAGGGCTTTGTGAGGTTTTGCTCGCGGCAAACGCGTTGGCCATGGTCCGCGCAGCATCCAGGGCATTCTGCAATTTGGCCTGGATGGCGTTGGCCCGGGATTCCGCCAGGTTCTGGATCTCCCGGATAGTCGAACGCTCGACCAGGGCCGAGACCTCGGTAGCGACGTATTGCTCGTTAGACCTGGCGGAGAATAGCCCGTAGAGCACCAGGCTCAGTGATGAAACAAACAGGCAGATGCCCGCCGTCATGCAGATTCTGATTTGCAGCGATTTGAGTTTCATAAAGCCTCTCAGCCCAATCGTTGGGTGTGCCGAGATCGCGGCAACAACCCTTATGTTTTGCACGGTCCGGCCAATAACGTTGGCTTGGTTGGCAACCGACATGTCCAGGTAGATGACTCAACTGGCGCATGTAGCGACGTTACTTCTTGGCTCTGGCGGGAGGTCCTTTCCACAGTCTTTTGATGTTGATTCGAGCGTGCAGGAGCGACCCGGTGAATGTCGGGGCCTCTTATGAATAGGTGGATCAGGCACGTTGGGCGGGATTATTGATGGCACAAAGGCATCAATAAATTGTACTTTGGTACATTTTTTGTACAGGTTCTAGCGGCATTGGCCGCTGCCGCTGTAGGCCGAGGCTGGAAGAAGGGCTCTGGCCGAGCTCAGGCCATTTGCGTTATCGCACGGCGAAACCGAAATAGCGCCGCGAAGAAAAACAGTGCACCGATAGCTGCAATTGCCAGGAACTGCGGCCAGACAATTGCCAAGCCCGCGCCGCGATACAGAATGCCCTGGGCGAAGCTCACAAAGTGCGTGGTTGGAGCGGCCAGCATCAGGTTTTGCACCAGCTCCGGCATGCTTTCACGAGGGGTCGCCCCTCCGGAAAGCAATTGCAGTGGAATCAGGATCAGGATGCTCAGCAGCCCGAGTTGCGGCATTGAGCGCGCCACCGTGCCCAAGTAGATGCCGATGGAGGTGGTCGCGAACAGATGCAATGCGGTTCCCAGCAGGAACAACCCGATCGAGCCATTGATGGGTACTTCCAGCCAGCCTTGAACGACCACCCACACGGCGAAGGCAGTGGCCACCAGCACCACCAGTCCCATGGACCAGACCTTGGCGGTCATGATTTCAAACGCGCGCAGCGGCATCACCAGCAGATGTTCAATGGTGCCGTGTTCACGCTCTCGAATCAGTGCGGCGCCGGTGAGGATGATCGACACCATGGTGACGTAATCGATCAGTTCCATCACGGAGGTAAACCAGGCCTGGGTCAGGTTGGGATTGAACTGCATGCGCATGGCCAAGCCCACCGGGGTGGCCGGCGTATTGCGCGCACCACGGACAAATTCGGCCACTTCAGTGGCAACGATGGCCTGGATATAACCTGCGCCGGTAAACGCCTGGCCGATCTGGGTGGCGTCGACATTGAGCTGCAGGCTGGGGCGTCTTCCAGCGAGGACGTCGCGCTGGAAGTCGGGCGCAATGTTGAGGGCGAAGGTGTAGCGACCGCTGTCCATGCCGGCATCGACTTGCCGGTTGCTGATTTTCGCGGCAGGCAAGAAGTAGGGCGGCTGAAAAGCCGTATTCAACCGTTCGGACAGTTGCGAATGATCTTCATCGACGATGGCCAGCGGTGCATGGTGCAAGGTCTCCGGTATCCCGGAGGCTGCGGAGTAAATACCGAACGAGAACGCCCATATGATCAGGATCAGCATCGCTCGGTCATGGTACAGGCTGCGAAATTCCTTGATGCCCAGGCGCAGGATGTTCATGAGACTGTGCATGGCTAACGCTCCTGTTTACGTAGGCAGAGCACGCTCAGGCCAATCAGGATTGGCACCGTCACCAGCAGTTGCAAGAAATAGGGTGCCAGCGCCTGCAAATCCAAGGCCTTGGAGAAGATCCCTCGGCTGATGGTGAGGAACTGTGCGGTGGGGTAGACCATGCCGACCATCGCGCCGAAGCCTTCGAGCGACGACACCGGGTTGATCAAGCCGGAAAACTGTATAGCCGGCAGCAAAGTAGCGATGGCGGTGCCGAACACGGCCGCTATCTGGCTGTTCATGAACGTCGACATCCACAGGCCCAACCCCGTGGAGGTGCCGATGTACAGCAACGCGCCCAGGCTCAACACCCACAGACTCCCCTTGAGTGGCACGGCGAACACCCAGACGGCCAAAGCGCACATCAGGAAAAAGTTGAACATGCCCATGGCCACGTAGGGCAGCTGTTTGCCCAGCAGGAATTCCAGGCGTGTCACCGGCGTGACATACAGATTGATGATCGAGCCCATCTCTTTTTCCCGCACGACACCCAACGCGGTGAGCATCGCCGGAATCATCATCAACAGCAGCGGAATAATGGCTGGGACCATCGCCTGCAAGCTTTCCACGTCCGGGTTGTAGCGGTAACGCACCTCTACGTTGGCCAGCGCGGTCCCGCCATACCCGAGCTCCGCCAGATAGCCGTTGTGCAGGCCATTCACGTAACCCTCTATGGTGCGCGCGCGCATGGGCATCGCGCCGTCCACCCAGGCGGCCACTGTCGGCTGGGCCCCCCGCTTGAGGTCACGCCCGAAGTTGGGGGGGATTTCCAGCGCCAGGGCGATCGCCCCGCTTTTCAAGCGGGTCTCCAGATCGGCGTAATCCTGCAGCCCAGGCTGTTCGATGAAGTAGCGCGAACCGGAGAAACTGCGGATGTAGGCCTGGCTGGTGGTGGTCTGGTCGCGGTCCAGCACCGCGTAAGACAGGTCTTCGACGTCCAGGCTGATGCCGTAACCCATGATGAACATCAGCAATACCGTGCCCAGCGCGGCCAATGTGAGACGAATCGGGTCACGGCGAATTTCCATGGTTTCGCGCCGGGCGTAGCTGAACATGCGTAGGCTGCTGAACCCGCTGCGGCGGCGCGTGGAGACAATGGCCGAGGGAGCGTCGACGCTGGGCACGTCGCCCGTTTGCCCGCGTGGCGCCGCGGTCGCCGTGCTGCTGGCGGCTTGTTCCAGATAAGCGACAAAGGTTTGCTCCAAGCTACTTAACCCGCGATCGATGACCAACTGTTCGGGCGCGCCGCTGACCAGCACTCGCCCGGCATGCATGAAGGAGATCCGGTCGCAGCGCTGCGCTTCGTTCATGAAATGCGTGGAAATGAAGATGGTCACGCCGTCATTGCGCGACAGGTCGAGCAAGTGTTGCCAGAAAGCGTCCCGCGCAATCGGGTCTACGCCAGAGGTGGGTTCATCGAGAATCAGCACATCGGGTTTGTGGATCAGCGCGACGGCGAGCGACAGGCGCTGGCGGATACCCAGCGGCAGACGATCGGGCAGGGCGTCAAGGTCTTGCTTGAGACCAAAACGCTCGACGGCCTCGGCGACGCGGCTGCCAACTTCGTCCGCAGGCACATGAAACAACTGCGCATGCAGCACCAGGTTCTGCCGAACCGTCAACTCAGAGTAGAGCGAAAAGCCCTGGGACATGTAGCCGACACGCTGGCGAGTCTTGAGGTCTTTCGGGTCGATCGGCTTGCCAAACAGCCACGCCTGTCCCGAAGTGGCCGCAAGCAAACCGGTCAGCATTTTCATGGTGGTGGATTTGCCGCAACCATTGGAGCCCAGGAAACCAAAGATCTCCCCACGCTCAATGCGGAAACTGGCACTGTCCACGGCGGTGAAAGCGCCGAAGCGACAGGTCAATTCGCGGGCTTCGATGGCGATCACCGACTCTCCAGCGGGTTGGACGCGGGGCGCGATCACCAGCGGTTTATGGCCACGTCGACGACTGTGCGGCAGCAGGGCGATAAAAGCCGCTTCCAGATTCTGGCATTCAGTTTGTTGGCGGATCTGTGCGGGTGAACCGCTGGCCAGAACCTTGCCCGCGTCCATCATCAGCAAATGCTCGAAGCGCTCAGCCTCTTCCATGTAGGCCGTGGCCACCAAGACGCGCATTTGGGGGCGGTGTGCGCGCAGCCCGGCGATCAGTTCCCAGAACTGGTTCCGGGCCAGGGGGTCGACGCCAGTGGTGGGCTCGTCAAGGATCAGCAGGTCGGGATCGTGGATCAGCGCACAGCAGAGCCCCAGTTTCTGTTTCATCCCACCGGATAATTTACCTGCGGGGCGGTCGGCGAAGGGCGTCAGCCCGGTACTGGCCAACAAGGCATCGATGCGTTGCCGACGCTCACGCCGGCCTTGTCCGAACAGGCGGGCGAAAAAATCCAGGTTCTCGAATACCGAGAGTGTCGGGTAAAGGTTCTTGCCCAGGCCTTGGGGCATGTAGGCGATGCGTGGACACAAGGTTTGTCGATGACGAACGTTGGCCATATCACCGTCCAGTACGGTGAGGTGCCCCTGCTGCAGGGCTCGCGCGCCCGCGATCAGCCCCAATAGGCTGGATTTTCCGACGCCGTCCGGACCGATAAGCCCGACGATGCCGGTGGCGGGAATGTCCAGGGTAATGCTGTCCAGGGCGAGGGTGCTGCCGTACCGCAAGCTTATATCCTGCAGGCGTGCCACCCAAGCGACCTCGCCCATCATTGCGGCACCTTGAGTTCAAGTTCGGCTGGCCATTGGGCTTGAGGGTTGAGCCGAACATGGGCTACGCCCGGCACGCCGGTTTTCACCTGGCTGAGGTGCTTGCGCAGCAGTCCAGGGTCTATTCGCGCCTTGATACGGAACATCAGCTTTTCCCGTTCATTGGCCGTCTCAACCGTTTTGGGCGTGAACTGCGCGACGCTGGCCACGTAGCTGATATTGGCGGGAATCACATATTGCGGGGCGGCATCGATGATCACACGCGCCTCGCTGCCGATGGCGACTCGGCCGGCCTGGTCGGTGGGCAGGAAGAACGTCAGGTACACATCGCTCAGGTCCACCAGATTCAAGACTTTGCCCCCGGCGGGAATCACCTCGCCTTCTTCGGCGATGCGGTACTGCACGCGTCCATCCCGAGGCGCCTTGAGCTCGGTGTCGGCCAAGTCCGCCTGCAAGCGTTGCTCGGTCGCTGCTGCCGCCTCGATGCTGGCCTGGGCCTCTTCCACTTGCGACTTGGCGGCCTCGATACCGGCCTGGGCGGTCAATACCTGCGAATTGGCAGCGGCCAGCGCCGCATGGCCGCTGTCCAGCAGCGCGCGATCGTCGTCCAGTTGTTGCCTGGCCAGGGCGTTGCGTCCCACCAGAATCTCGGTGCGGGCAAAGCGTTTCTGCGTGGCAATCAGCTCAGCCTGGCGCTGGGCAACCACTGCCCGTGCGGTGATCTTTTCGCTTTCCCGTTGAGCCACGAGCGCCGCCGCCGTTAATTTCGCGGTACGGGCCCGCTGCAACTGGGCCTGGGCCTGGCGTATTTCGGCCTGCAGCGCCTGGGTATCCATGCGCGCCAGCACCTGGCCGGCGCTGACCTGCTCGCCTTCGGCCACCAGAATGGTATCGATGCGTCCGGCCAGTTTGCTCGCCACATCCACTTCAGTGGCCTCGATCCGTCCATTGCCGCTGGCGAAGTCAGGATTCACGGGGGCAGGTTTCAACACATACCAGGCGCCAAGCACACCCAGCACAACCAAGCTCCCCAGAGCCCCTCGCTTGAGCCATCTACCGGTTACGTCGTTCATCCCTGCCTCTCAGCTTTCAGCGAAGGTTTGGCGCTGGGGGATGATAGGGCTGGAACCAGGGGCGCTTTGTTGATCTGCGTTAAAGATTTGCCTGTTAAATGCCGAAATCAAAGTAGCAGGAGAAGGGAAAAAGCGAGTCTCATCTCCCGCTGTGACCTTGCAGGCGTCCAGTCGGCCGAAATCGTCCATGGCGCGCGCGAAGCGGACATGCCGAGACTATGCTCACTGCGATTGCAGGCGATGTATGGACTTCAAGTATTGGCTACCAAGGAAAGGAGCGCTATGTGTCTGGTTCTTCATGCCCGGTTCTATTGATGGATGAGGCGGTATGTCCCGCTGAAGATGCGGTGTGCGTCAACGCCGCAGCCGCTGCACAGTCAAGCTGTCGGCAGGTGCAGGTGGTTGATGCCCACGCGCGAAGGAGAGCGGCATGAACGCTAAACCGATTCACACATCCTTGTGTCGCTTCGCCGGTTGCATGACGGGGCTGGCGATGCTTGCCGCCCAAGCGGCTGACGGCGGCATCGCCAGCGGCTCTACCGCAAGCCATAGCATTGCGTTCAGCAACTCCTACGCGGGCAGCGACTTTCGCAAGGTGATGGTGAGCAACTGGCAGGAGATCGCGGTCCAGGCGCAAAAGGATGGCTTGGTCCGGGAGGCTCCGGTGGTCAGCGCCAACAACTCGGCGTCGGAACAGGCGGCCCATATCCAGGACATGATCGTCAATGGTGTCAACGCCATCGTCATCCTCGCCGCCTCCGACACGGCCCTCGACGGGGTGATTCGCGATGCGTGCAATGCGGGCATCGTTGTAGTGGTCATGGCCAGCCTGGTCACCGAGCGTTGCGTCTATACCGTGGACTACAACTGGTCCGCCATGGGCCGCGTGGAGATTGACTATATCGCCGGGCGCCTCAAGGGGAGCGGAACGCTGCTGGAGATTCGCGGCATTGCTGGCGATGCCACCGATAAAAACATCAGTGACGGCATTCGCAAGGCCGCCAGCGACTATCCCGGCCTGAAGTTCGTCAAGACTGTCTACGGGAACTGGACCGCTTCCGTCGCACGCAAGGAAGTGGCGTTGGCGCTGCCGTCGTTGCCCAACATCGATGCCGTGGCGACTCAAGGAGGTGACGGTTATGGCGCGGCCATGGCGTTCAAGGCGGCAGGTCGCCCTTTGCCGATCATTGTGATGGGGAACCGCCAGGACGAACTCGCCCTGTGGAAACAGGAACGCGATGCCAATGGCTACGAGACCGTCTCGGTTTCGGCTTCCCCAAGCGTTTCCCAGGTGGGCTTCTGGGTGGCCCAGCAGATTCTGGCGGGCAAGCAGGTGCCGAAGTTCGTCGAAGTGCCGCTGGTGCGTATCGATGCGAAGGACCTCGACGCCTGGCTCGCTACCATGCCCGTGGGCGGTGCCGCCAATCCCGTCTACAGCCAGGCTTCCGTTGCGGCGATGATCGACGCGGCGATCCACAATGCGGCGCCGCCGACGCCTTTACCGGAGATCACGAAGCAGTAGTGGCAGGCCGGGGAGGCGAGGCACCATGGTGACATTCAAACTCGCCACCGACAGGCCTATTGCCGTCACGATCGGGTTGGCGGTCGCGGCCCTGGTATTGCTGATGCTGGCGGTATCGCTCGTGAACCTCTACGGCCTGCGAGGCATGGTGCGTGCGGTGGATTCCGCCAGCCATTCCGCAGAAATCCTGGCCTCGGTCAACGGGGCCACCGGCCGGGTGGAAAACTTCATCGCCACCCGCGACCAGGAGAGCTTGTCCCAGGCCGAAGGCATGGTGTCGACGGCGATCGCCGGCCTCACGGCCATTCCGGTGGCAGAGGCGCAATCGCTCAAGGGGAGCCTGGAAAGGCTCGCCGCGGCCATCACCGCCTTGCGGGCGGCGACCCTGACCATGGATGGCGAAACGGAGAACATGACAACCCACTACGGCCGGATGCGTGAGGCGACGACCCTCGTCGAGCAGGGCATTGCCGAGGGTTTGAAGGGCGTTGCTTCCCGCGCCGCCGAGCATGCGACGCGGGCGAGCAACGTCGAAAGTGCCCACCGCATCCTGGACGTCCTGCGCAACAGTGAACGGATCATCACCGCCAATGTAGCCACGCTGCTCGTGACCGGGGAGGGGCAGGCCACTACTGCGGCGCGCAACGCTTGCGTCGCACTTTTGCCGGTGGTCGAGCAATTGCGCGAGGTGATGCAAGCGCCGCAGGAGAGAGACGCCCAGGACCAGTTGGCGGCGGCGGTCGCTGCTTCCTGCAAGGCGGTAGGACACCTTGGCGAGGCGCCCAAGCTGCGGGGAGACGAGGCTTTGCGGCAGCTCGCCAACGTCGGCGAGGTGGCCGGGCGCCTTGAGGCAATGCTGGGTGAAAGGGAGGGGCACGTCGCCCATGACGCAAGCGACATTCAGGCCGCCACCGGGTTGCTGAACAATGCCGCCGCGTTGTCCAAGCGTTTCGCCGAGCGCGTGGCCACCCTGGAGGCGCAGACCTTGTCGTTTCGCCTGTCACCGTCGCCCGAGATCGCCAGCGCTGTCGGCGCCATCCTGGACGAGCTCTCCCGTCTCTCTCGGGTGCTCCCTTCGTCCGTCGAGCTGCAAGCCAAGGCGACGCCCTCGACTGTCGGCGATCAGATCGCCGGCTACCGGGCGGCGTTCGCCAGGTTCCATCAGGCGAGCAACGCCTTGAGCGACGCTCGGGATCAGGTTCGCAACGAGGCACGGAGCGCCGGCCTGTTGGTTGCGCGCTTTGCGGGTGAAGCGCGCTCCGACGCCGTGGCCCACAACGATCTCGGCATGCTCGCCACGATTATCGCAGGGACCGTCGCCATCTTGCTCGCCGGCGCCATCGCCTGGAGCACCTCGCGATTTGTCGCGCAGCCCATCGTGGCCCTCGCCTCGGTCATGCGCCGACTTGCTGCCGGTGACCTGAACGCCGAAATCGCCAGCGCCGGGCGCGGCGACGAGATTGGAATCATGACCCGCGCCGTACGGGTATTTCAAGAAACTGCACTGCGCATCCGGGTACTTGAGGCCGAAGCCGAAGCCGAACGACAGCAAGTCCAGGCCTCTTTGGAAAGGATGGTCGCCGAGCGAACCGACACGCTACACCAACAGACCGAGGTGTTGGAGGCCCAGGCCGTCGAACTTATCCAGGCGCGCAACCAGGCCGAGACGGCTAACCAGGCCAAGAGCGATTTCGTTGCCACGGTCAGTCACGAACTGCGCACCCCCCTGACGCTCATTCTCGCCCCTTTGGAGCAACTCTCGGCGGCAAGCACCCCGCCGCAGGACTGGCGTGCTCAAATAGACCGCGCCCAACGCAACGCGTTGCGCTTGATGAACCGGGTGAACGACATCCTCGATTTCTCCAAGGCTGAAGCCGGCAAGTTTGACGTGTGCCCAGCGCCAATCGACTTGAACCACGCGGTTGGCGTGCTGGCCGAGGATGCCGCCATGGTGGCCGAAGGCAAAGGCTGCACCCTGACTTGCAGCGTCGATCCGGCGCTTGGCACGGTATTCCTGGACACCCGGCACTTCGAGAAAATCCTGTTGAATCTGGTGAGCAATGCCATCAAGTTCACGCCCACTGGCGGCACCGTTCACTTGGCAGTGAGTGAGATTGAAGGCGAGCGATTTGAGCTCGCGGTGCAAGACTCCGGGATCGGCATTGCGCCTGACAAGCTGCCGTTGCTGTTCCAGCGTTTTTCCCAGATCGACAATTCCGCCACCCGCCATTACAGCGGCACGGGCATCGGTCTCGCCCTGGTCAAGGATCTGGTCGAATTGATGGGCGGCGAAGTCGGCGTCAACAGCGAGCCCGGAAAGGGTTCATGTTTCTTTGTCCGGCTGCCGCTGGGGGCTGAGCTGGACACGCTGCCGATCGAAGCCGACAACCTGCACGAGCGTTCGTCACCGAGCCCGACAAGCTCCCTTGAGCAGCGCCACCTGCGTTTCGACGACGGTCGCCAGGTCGGTCGCGACGACCCAGCTTCGACGCCCGGCGCCGACGACGAGCCGCCCCCGGAACATGCCCTGCGCTCCAAAGTGCTGGTGGTAGACGACAGCCCGGAAATGCTCAGCTATCTCAGTGAACTGCTGCGCTGCGATTACACCGTCGCCACCGCAACGGATGGCGAGCAGGCCTGGGCACTGTTGCAGCGCCAACCCATCGACGTCGTCGTCTCGGATGTGATGATGCCGGAGCTCGACGGCTTCGGCCTGACAGCCCGAATCAAGGCCAGTCCCGGCTTTGCGCATCTGCCCGTGATCCTGGTGACAGCCCGCGGCGGCAGCGAGGCCTGCGTTTCAGGGCTGGAGAGTGGCGCCGATGACTATCTCGCCAAACCTTTCTCGCCGCTGGAACTCAAGGCCCGCGTACGTGCGGCGCTACGCATGAGCCAGGTGCAAAGCGAACTGCATGCGAAGTCCCGCCAGGCAGGCATGGCCGAAATCGCCACGACGGTGCTGCACAATGTCGGCAACGTCCTCAACAGTGTGAACGTATCGGCAGAACTGGTCAGCAACCAAATGCGCAGCTCCAAAGCCCAAGGGCTGGGCAAGGTGGCTCAACTGATGAAAGAACACATCGATGACCTCGGCGATTTCCTCACCACAGACCCCAAGGGAAAGATGCTCCCTGACTACCTGGCCAGGCTGGCGGAGGTGGTGACGGTAGAGCAGCAAGGCATCATCGATGAACTCGGGCAACTCACCAAGGGCATCGACCACATCAAGACTATCGTGACTGCCCAGCAGTCCTATGCCGTTGCAGTCAGCATCGTCGAGACCGTGCCGGTCGCGGAATTGATCGACGATGCCTTGCGCATGAGTACCGGGTCATCGGCGAGCCAGCAGATGACGGTGGTCAAGGAAATTGCCGACTTGCCCCTGCTGTCGCTCGACCGGCACCGGGTGCTGCTGATCCTGGTGAACCTGATCCGCAATGCCAGGCAGGCGTTCGAAGGCGTGGTCGATCGCAATCCCTGCGTCACGTTTGGCGCGTCTCTCACTGACGGGCCAACCTTGCGTATCACGGTGGCCGACAACGGCAAGGGAATCGCGCCCGAGCATATGGGGCGCCTCTTTTCCCATGGCTTCACGACTCGCAAGGACGGCCATGGTTTCGGCCTTCATAGCTGCGCGCTCGCCGCGCAGGAAATGGGCGGCAGCTTGACCGTGCGCAGCGATGGGGTTGGGCAAGGGGCAAGCTTTATCCTGGATATTCCCGTTGATGCTTCGTTGGGGCAGTGATGGAGACCTTGGATAACGCCTCAGACCGCCCAGGAAGCGGCCCAAGGCAAGGGATGACCACGCTCGAGTTTCAACCCACGGAGTCGACCACTCCGAGCAATTGAAAGACCTCCTCTTCCGGGGGGGCGGCGAAGATGATGTCCAGGTTACGATAACCGGAATGATCCCCAGCCAGGCTCAACTCGAATCGAGCCCCCGATGTGTCGGCTTCGTAGCTCTTCAAGTAAGTCAGGTTCTTGGCTTGATTGAAAATCACATCGAGTGTGCCGTCGTAGCCATTTCCCAGTCGGGTAAAGCCCAAGGCGGACACATCGATCGTGTCTTCGCCTGCGGTATAGTCGATCAGGCGATCAGTGTGGTTTTCGGTGGCGGTACGGTAGCTGTCGCTGAGCAAGTCGAAGCGGAACACATCGTTGTTGCCGCCGCCCATCAACAGGTCCCGACCTTCGCCGCCAACCAGTACATCGTTCCCCAGCGCCCCATAAAGCCGATCATCGCCCGCGAGCCCTTCGAAGATTTCGCCTCGGGCGTTGCCTTGTAGATGGTCGGCTCCTTCGGTGCCTGTCAGCCTGGCTTGCTGGAAGAGGATGTTGGTTTCATTCAGTGTCTGGCCAAGGTTGCCGTCGAAGACCACTTCGAAGCGTTCCCCGTCCGCGTTGGCCTCGAAGCTTTTGAGGTAGGTCCGCGTTCCGCTTTCATTGACGCGTATCGCCAGCGTTCCGTCATGTCCATTGCCCAGCCCGAGAAAGCCCAGGGAGGAGAGGTCGAGCGTATCGGTGCCGGGGTCGAAGTCGGTGATTCGGTCGCTATGGGCCGTGGTTGCGGTTCGGTAGCTGTCTGCAACTGACTCATAGCGGAACGTATCGGCCCCGGCACCGCCCGTCAGCAGGTCACGCCCTTGCTGGCCATAGAGCAGATCGTTACCGGCCCCGCCGAAGATCGCATCGTCGAACGAGGCGGTACCTTGCAAGAAGTCATCATCGCCGCCACCGTCGATGTGGTGATAGCCGTCGTCGGGGTTGCCAAAGCTGTGGTCCAGGCTTCCGTCGGGGTTCAACTGCACCAAGGCGGCCAGGTAACCGTCCGCGCTCGTGCCCTGGCTTCCACCAATCAATAACTTGCCGTCGGCCAGCACGATCATGTCGGCGACTGCGAAAGGCGCGCTTTCCGAGCCCCAACGTATCTGGCCCTGATTACCGAAACCGGTGTCGAGCGAACCGTCGGCGTTGAGTCGGATGACGGTCGCCACGCCGCCCGAGGCGCCGGCGAGCAGGATTTTGCCGTCATCCTGAATGACGAGGGCGTCTGCGTGAACTTCCAGGGCCAGGCTGCCGCCGTTTGCAAAGCTGCTATCGAGGGTGCCGTCCGGGTTGAGGCGGGTCAGGGTATGTTGCCCCGTGACCAGCACCTTGCCGTCTCCCTGCAACGAAACGTCGATCATGCCGCCGGGGTGAATGCCAACGGACGCTGGGAGGTGCAGGACTCCCGCGTCTGCGAAAGACGAGACCAAGGTTCCCGTCGCGTCGAAGCGAGCGATATGGATCTCCCCGGAGGGATACCCGGCGCTGGCGAAAAAGCTGCCGTCGCGTTGCACAGAGAACGACGCTTGCTGGCCAAGATCGTCATTCCAGTAGAAGGGTACTGTCGCGGTGCCGCCGCTCCCGAAACTCGTATCGAGGCTGCCGTCAGCCAAAGTACGACTTACGCCCGACACCCAGGCGTCGCCGACCTTCACGTACTGCGCCACCAGGTAGCCCCCTCCCGGCTGGACGGCGCCATTACCGCCGTCCTCGATATCGAGCGACACAGGGAGGAGGGACTTACCGTCTGCGCTGAAGTTGCGGTCCAGGCTGCCGTCGGCATTGAACCGGACCACGCTGGCGGTGAAACCGGAATCCTCTTCGCCGCCTAGTCCCAGGCGACTGTAAGCGCCCAGCCAGATATTCCCGTCCGGATCCACCGCGATGCCGGCGACGGTATCCGAACCCCATAAGGTCGTGGCGACCATGCCTGTGTTCCGCGCAGATGAAGCGGCGGGCGAGATGTTCTGACCCATGTCGATGCCTCCGATAGTTTTGCGTCGCCCAAAACAATAGACACAGCTGGGTCTGCTTGCCACCTTGCGCAACGAAGAGAACGTCTTGGAGGAGTTGCCGCACTGCCACGTATTTGCCTAAGACCTACCACGTGAGTAGAATGCGATTAATTATCAATCATGTATTGCCGGGATTCCGATGAGCAGCGATGAAACACTAGGTACTGCAGATCTAGGGCTGCTCTATCGAACCCATCACTCGTGGTTACAAGGCTGGCTGATCCGGCGCATTGGATGTCGCGATAACGCAGCAGATTTGGCGCAGGACACCTTCGTACGTCTGCTTAAATCCCGTCAGTCCAGCCCCTTGCGCGAACCACGCGCCTATTTGAGCAGTATCGCCCGCGGACTGATGATTGATCAGTATCGTCGCCGCGAACTCGAACGTGCCTACTTGGAAAGCGTCGCGTTGCTGCCGCAACACGAGGTTCCCTCGGAAGAAAGCCGGCTGATGATCCTTGATGCGCTCGAACGCATAGACCGCATGCTCGATATGCTTAAACCACGAGTTCGCCAGGCATTTTTGTTTGCCCGACTCGACGGGCTGACCTGCGCGCAGATAGCCGAAAAGCTGGGTGTTTCCCGCGCGACGGTGGAACGCGACCTGGCCACGGCCCTGCAGCACTGCTATCGCTTGCGTTATGTCGAGGCGTGAGCCGCAGGCGCTCAATCCGGCCATTGTCGAGCAGGCGATCCAATGGCTGGTGCGCCTTCGCTTCAATCAAGCCGATGAACAGGCACAGCGCACTTTTGAGCACTGGCTGCAGCAGTGCCCGGAGCATGTGTTGGCGTGGCAGCGTGTGGAAACGCTTGGGGATGAGTTCGCAGGCGTGCCAGCTCAACTGGCCCGACAAACCCTTGATGGCACCCATCATGGAATGCGGCGGCGCGAGAGCCTGAAGCTACTGGGCATATTGGCTACGGTTGGCACTGCTGCCTGGCTCGGCCGGGACTATACGCCCGTACCCGCCATGCTTGCGCAGCAGCGCAGCAGTACCGGCGAGCAACGACGCTTCCAGCTCGATGATGGCAGCCTCATCCAGCTCAATAGCGATAGCGCCGTCGACAGCGAGTTCGACGCCCAGCGGCGCCTGTTAATCCTTCGACGTGGTGAAATCATCGTGAATGTCGGCGCGGATCAACATTCGCCTCGAGCGAGACCGCTCTGGGTGCAATCACGTGACGGGATCATGCGCGCCCAGAGTTCCCGCTTTCTGGCACGCGAGCTGGATGATGGCACTCTGGTCGCGGCTCAGGAAGGGTCAGTCACGGTTTTCCCCGGCGCCAGTCAAACGCCTGCGAGCCGCAGCGTCCAGGCAGGAAATCAGTTGCTGTTCACATCAAGTGGCGCCCGAATGTTCAGGGACAACGGTCTGGATCTATGGAGCTGGGGTGACGGGGTGATCAGTGCGCGCAATATGCGCCTCAATGATTTCATCGTGGAGTTGTCGCGTTATCGCCCCGGGGTACTGCGCTGCGCCAAAGAGGTCGCGGATCGTCGCGTTTCCGGCACCTTCCAGCTCGCCGACAACGATCAGGTCCTGGCATTGATCGCGCAGTCACTGCATTTGCACATTGATTACCGGACCCGTTATTGGGTAACCGTGACCGCTGCCACCTGAACCCATCAAAACTGTCTGCCATCTGAAATATAATGAGGTGGCTTCTCATTCTCGTTCGACCTCTAAGGAAGGCCGGAATACAGGCCAGTCTGCCGATGTCCTTTCTTGGAGCGAGAAAATGAGTTCGTCCCCGGTTTCACAGCGCCATCCATTAAATCGTGCCTTGCAGGGTGCGATTTTGGGTTTGATCGTTAGCAGCTACGCATTGCCATCGGTGGCACAAACGCCGAGCGCTGACCACAGTAATCAAGCCAAACCGTGGAACATCGCTGCCGGCCCACTGGCGCCGGCGCTTGACCGCTTCGCGCGCGAGGCTGGCATCAGTCTTTCCTTCGACGCGTCGAGTGTAGCGAACCGCACCACTGCTGGCGTGAATGGCACGCTTGATACGTCGGCAGCGCTGTCATCGTTGCTGCAGGGGAGCGAGTTGCAAATTGAACAGCAAGGCCCGAATGCCTATCTGCTGATCCCTCGACCAAAGCCGGCCGGCCCGCTGGAGCTCGACGCAACGGACGGCGAGGAGTACCGCCTTGCACCCCTCATCATCAATGCCAAGGTCAGGGTCAGTGCCGACGACGACGCCAACTCGGTGGTCGCCAAGGAGCTCTGGGTTGGCGGCAAGGTGGCAACCAGCATTCTCAATACACCGGCATCGGTGTCGGTTGTCACCAACAAGGAAATGGAGCAACGCAGCGTCAGCACCACGGAAGAAGCGCTGCAATACACGCCGGGGGTGGTGAGTGACTTCTATGGTACGGATGACCGCAACGACTATTTCCAGATCCGGGGTTTCCAGGCCACCACCTACCGTGACGGCTTGACCCTGAGTTCGATGCGCGGGGTACGCGAAGATCCGTTCGCTTATGAACGCATAGAGATCCTGCGTGGCGCCAACTCCACGCTGTTTGGCCCAGCGGACCCGGGCGGTTCGGTGAACTTCGTGACCAAACAGCCGCGCTTCGAGCAGTTTGGCCAAGGCTATGTGACCTACGGTTCGTTTGACCATGTCGAGACAGGCATCGATGTGGGGGATGCGCTGAACGACGAGAAAACCTTGGCTGGCCGCTTTACTGCCAAAGGCCAAAACAGCGACCGCGAGTACGATCACTCACAGGACGACAACCGGTTGGTAATGGGAGGCCTCACCTGGGCACCCACGGATTACACGTCAGCCACCATGATTCTGGACTACCTGAAAACTGACAGTTCGCCCAACAGTGGCGGCTATCCGCTGGACAAGGAATACGACCGCAGCAAATTTTATGGGGAGCCCAGCTACAACTTTCACGATGTCGAGCGCACCAGCCTCAGCGGTAACGTCACCCATGATTTCGACAACGGCTTCGTACTGCGCAGCAATCTGCGTTACAGCAAATTGACCGATGATTTTGGCTACGTTTACCTCAGCGACAGCGCCGCACGTGTCGGTACTACCGTAGACCGGTATCTGTTTGGAACGGACACTGAGGCCGACCAGTTCAACGGCAATCTGATGCTGCAATACGATGCTCGCTTCGAGAACATCGACAGCAGCAGCCTGGTGGGCGTGGAGTACCTCGATTCGACCACCAAGGAAAGCTCGGTCTACGCCCTGACGACCCCGATTGACATTGCAAACCCCGTGTTTACGGGCGTTTCACGCTCAATCACCCCGTATGCCGTCAACAAGCGAGACGCGACCACCAAGGCTGTGTTCCTTCAGCAGAACCTATCGTTCTACGAGCGTTTCATCGTTACCGCGGGTATGCGCAACGACTCGATGGACCTTACCAGCAAAGGCTTGTTGACTACTGAGAAAGACACTTTCTCGGAAACCTCCTATCGAGGTGCGTTGACCTATATCGTCAACGATGAGGTGTCCACCTATGTGAGTATGGTGGAATCCGTCTCTCCGCCTCAGGTTGGGGTAACACCGCAGACGGGCAGGCAGTACGAAGTGGGCGTGAAGTATGCGCCGATGGGGATGGACGCACTGTTCTCCGCAGCCGTTTACGACTTGACCCAGGAAAACGTCACCATCGCCGTGGTGCTGCCGAGCGGCATCATCGAGCAACAGACGGTGGGTGAATCGCGGGCGCGTGGCCTCGACCTGGAGGCCAAGGCGCAGGTGACGCAGAACCTCAGTCTGATAGGTGGTTATTCCTATATGGAGTCCGAGGTACTACGCGGTTCGTTGTACGACGGCAGCTCCCTGAAGGGTAATGAGTTCTCCACGGCACCCAAGCATTCCGCTTCGCTCTGGAGTTATTACGACGTGCCTGGCACTGATGCCAGCGTTGGCTTGGGGGCGCGCTACGTCGGCTCTTATTACTTCGATGCAGCCAACTCCGGCAAAAGCGATGGCACCACGCTGTTCGACGCCGTCTTCAACTACGAGATCGCCAAGGGCACCGACCTTGCGGTGAACGTCAGCAACTTGCTGGATGAGCAGCACGTGGTTGGTTCCGGCACGGCGAACTTCTACAACCCGGGTCGCGAGATTACCGCCAAAGTGAGCTACAGCTGGTAAGCAGGCGTGTAAGCCTTTTTCCCATCCAGGAAGCGGTGCCCGCTATATGGCGGGCACCGTTGTGAAAGGCAAGCGCGCACGGTTAGCAGAAGATAAAACGACGAGTAATCCAGTAGTGCGCTTGGTTCTACCTGAAATACCTCGCGCAACACTCACAACCGATGATGCTCCAGCAGAAAGTCCACGAACACCCGCACCCGCGCCGGCATTGCCGGTCCCCCGACAAATACCGCATGGATCGGCTCCCGGTCGCCGGGATTCCAGGCGCCGAGCAGCGGTACCAGATCGCCGCGTTGCAGATCCTCGGCGACGGTGAACTCGCCGATACGGGCGATGCCAGCACCTAGCCGTGCGAGTTGCGCCAGCGCTTCGCCGCTGCTGCATTCGATGTTGCCACTGACCTTCAGAAAAAACTCTCTGTCGTCGCGGATGAACGGCCAGTTGGGTTCGGCTCGACGAAAGTTGAAGCGCAGGCAGTTGTGCCGCAGCAGGTCTTCTGGTTGCTGGGGTGTGCCATGGCGCTCCAGATAGGCGGGCGAGGCCACCACTACCTGGCCGGTGTCGCCGATCTTGCGGGCAGTCAGCGGGCTATCGGGCAGATGGCCAAAGCGCACCGCCACGTCGGCCTGGCCGCCGAGAATGTCGACCACTTCGTCGCCAAGGGTGAGGTCGACAACGATGTTCGGGTAGCGGGCGCTGAAGGCTGCCACCAGGGGAACGATGGTCTGTCGGCCATGGCCGAGGGCGGCACTGACTCGCAAGCGGCCTTTGGGCACGCCTTGGTCTGCGACGGCTTCTTCGACTTCGGCCATGTCGGCCAGGATCCGCCGGGCGCCGCGCAGATACGCCTCACCCTCGGCGGTGAAGGTGATTGCTCGCGTGGTGCGCAACAGCAGGCGAGTGCCAAGGCGTTGTTCGGTACGGGCGATGATCCGACTGACCGCCGAAGGTGTCAGGCCCAACGAGCGCGCGGCGGCCGACAAGTTGCCTTCCTGCGCCACCGTGGCGAACACAGCCATTTCACCTGATCTGCCGTTGAAGTCCATTTGTGCTTTCCGCGCAAAGGTGTTTGGAAAAAATGCGGTCTACCGCCTTTGAGGGTTGAATCGTAGCATCTTCGGCATAGATGAGGAGCCTTCCATGCGTATCAATCCACCCCTTGTTGCACTCGCCATGGGTGCCTTTGGCATCGGCGTGACCGAGTTCGCCCCCATGGGCATGTTGCCCGGCATCGCTGCGGATCTCGGCGTTTCCATTCCCGCCGCTGGCCTGTTGGTCAGTGCCTACGCCTTGGGCGTACTGCTCGGCGCGCCGCTGATGACACTGACCACCGGCAGGATTCCCCGGCGTTATTTGCTGATCGGACTCATGGCGATTTTCACCCTGGGCAACCTGATGTCAGCGCTGGCGACCGATTACTACAGCCTCTTGGTCGCCAGGGTCGTGACCTCGCTGAACCACGGTGCGTTTTTTGGCGTTGGCTCCATCGTCGCCGCCAGCGTGGTCGCTCCGGAAAAACGTGCCGGGGCGGTCGCGGCCATGTTCATGGGCCTGACCCTGGCGACTATCGGCGGCGTGCCGCTGGCGGCCTGGTTTGGCGAGCTGTTCGGTTGGCGCAGCGCGTTCTGGGGCATTACCGGCCTGGGCGTGGTGGCCATGGCCGCGCTGTGGTTCGCCTTGCCCAACGTGCCGGCACCGAAAAGCATCGGTGTGCTGGCCGAAATCCAAGTGTTGGGCCGCGGCCCGGTGCTGGGCGCGCTGGCACTCACCGTCGTTGGCTCAGGTGCGATGTTCACGGTGTTCACCTATATCGCCCCGATCCTGAGCAGCGAGACCCATGCCTCCACCACGTTCATCACCGCCATGCTGGTGCTGTTCGGCGTGGGGCTGACGCTGGGCAATATGTGGGGCGGCAAGGCGGCGGATCGTTCGATAGACCGCACCTTGATCGTTTCGCTGAGCGTGCTGATTCTCGTCCTGCTGGCCTTCACCGTACTGATGCGCTGGCCGCTGCCGGCAGCGGTTGCCATCCTGATCTGGGGTATCGCCAGTTTTGCCCTGGTACCACCACTGCAAATGCGCGTGATGGAGGCCGCCAAGGACGCGCCTAACCTGGCTTCGGCGGTAAATATCGGCGCCTTCAACTTAGGCAACGCGATTGGCGCGGCGCTGGGCGGCGCGGTGATCAACGCGGGGTTGGGTTACCCGGCGATTTCCCTGGCCGGAGCGGCAATGGCGGGTCTGGGGCTGCTGATGGTGCTGGCTTTTGCCTGGCGGTCCAGGGTGGTTGCTGCTGCTGCGGTGTAACGCTAGAAGACTTGATCCAGATGAGTGCCAAGAGCTCGATTTGCCGGTCGCGTTGATTTCCGTTGTGTTACCCAGGCATGGATCAAGGCAGCGCCGCTTCGACCAGTTCGATCCAATGCCGGACCGGGGTTCGGCCGGCGCCGTCAAGGTGGGCCTGGCAGCCGATATTGGCGGTGGCGATGACTTCGGGGTGTCCGCTTTCCAAGGCATTGAGCTTGTTGTCACGCAATTGCCTGGACAGGTCGGGTTGGGTCAGCGAATAGGTGCCCGCCGAGCCGCAGCACAGGTGGCTGTCGGGCACTGGCGTGAGGTTGAATCCAAGCTTTTGCAGGAGCGCTTCAACCGCACCTCCGAGCCTTTGCGCGTGTTGCAACGTGCAGGGGCAGTGAAAGGCCAGGCGCTGGTCGCTGTGTACGCCGAGCTTGTCCAGCGGTTCGTCGCGCAGCACTTCCACCAGGTCCTTGGCCAGGGCACTGACCCTGGCAGCCTTGTCGGCATACGCCGGATCGGTGCTGAGCAGGTGCCCGTAATCCTTGATAAAGGCGCCGCAGCCGCTGGCGGTTTGCACGATGGCCTCGGCACCGCTTTCGACGGCGGGCCACCATGCGTCGATGTTGCGTCGGGCGCGATCGAGGCCGGCGGCCTGGGCGTCCATGTGATAGTCCAGCGCACCGCAGCAACCGGCCTTGCGAATCGCAGCGACGCTGATTCCCAGCCGATCCAGCACCCGCGCGGCGGCCGAATTGGTATTGGGCGACAGGCTCGGCTGTACGCAGCCTTCGAGCATGAGCACTTGCCGGTCATGGCGGGTGGTCGGTCGTGACTTCGCAGGATGCGTGTTGCGCGGCAACTTGGCTTGCAGCGTGTTGGGCAGCAACGCACGCAATACCTGGCCACTGCTCACCAGCCCTTTGAACAACGCCGGATTGGGCAGCACGCCACGCAACCCCTCGCGCAACAGGCGTTGGCCGTATGGGCGCGGGACTGCCGCATCGACCACCGCACGACCGATGTCCAGCAAGTTGTGATAGTCGACACCTGAAGGACAGGTGGTTTCGCAGTTGCGGCACGACAGGCAACGATCCAGGTGCTCCTGGGTCTTGCGGGTCGCTTCGTTGCCTTCGAGCACCTGCTTGATCAGGTAGATGCGCCCCCTCGGGCCATCCAGTTCGTCACCCAGCAACTGATAGGTCGGGCAGGTGGCATTGCAGAAACCGCAGTGCACGCAACTGCGCAGGATGCGTTCGGCTTCTTCGGCGCGAGGCAACTGGCGGGCGTTTTCGCTCAAGGTGGTCTGCATGGTTCAGAGCTCCGCGTACAAGCGACCGGGGTTGAAGATGCCCCGTGGGTCGAGTTGGCGCTTCAAGTTCCGGTGATAGCGCATCAGCGCGCCGGCTAGCGGTTGGAAGGGGCTGTCGGTCTGGCCAGGGGTGTAGCAGATCGCGTGCCCACCGACTTGTTCGACGAGCGAGCGAATGAAGGTCGCTTCGGCGCCAGACTTGAGCCAACGCTGGGCGCCACCCCAATCGATCAACTGGACGCCCGGCAGCGGCAGTCGGGGCGTAGCAGGTGGCAAGGCGAGGCGCCAGAGGGGCCGCTCCTCCTCGAAGAAATGCAAGCGGTGTTCATTCAAGTCCTGCCAGTACGAAGCGTTGAGCAACTCGCCGCCCAAACGGTCGCGGGCCGCCGCCACCGAGCCTTCTCCGCCCTCAAGCCTCAAGTGCAGGCGCTGGCCATCGTGGCATGCGGCGCTGATCGGCAGGGGTTGCTGGCCCCATTCGGCGAGGCGCGACAAAGCCCGGGCGGCGTCCATTTCCAGGCTGATGCTCAAGGTCTGTCGCGGTTTTGGCAGGACCTTGAGGGACACTTCGGTCACCACGCCCAGCGAACCGTAGCTGCCCGCCATCAAGCGTGACAGATCATAGCCGGCAACGTTTTTCATGACTTCGCCACCGAAGCGCAAGTGCTTGCCCTGGCCGGTGATGACCCGCGTGCCAAGGATGAAGTCGCGCACCGACCCCGACCAGGGGCGTCGCGGCCCGGAGAGTCCGCAGCCGATCATGCCGCCCACGGTGGCGCTGTCACCGAAGGCGGGCGGTTCGCAAGGCAACATCTGCTGTGACGCGTCGAGTATTTCGGACAACTCTGCCAATGGCGTACCACAGCGAGCGGTGATCACCAATTCAGTCGGGTCGTAGCTGACAACGCCCCGGTGGGCGCGGGTGTCGAGGACTTCACCTGCCACGCTGCGTCCGAGGAAGGCCTTGCTGTTGGACCCCTGGATACGCAACGGGGTGGCGTCTTCCAGCGCCTGGTTGACCTGCTCCAGCAGCGCGGCGCTGTTGTCGAAATCCTGTTCGCTGCCCATCAGAAACGCTCCAGTTCGGGGAAGGGCATCTGCCCCAGATGGACATGCATGGCGCCAAACTCGGCGCAGCGATGCAGCGTCGGAATGTTCTTGCCAGGGTTGAGCAACCCGCTCGGATCGAACGCTGCCTTGATGGCATGGAACACGGTCAGTTCATCGCTGTTGAACTGTGCGCACATCTGGTTGATCTTCTCGCGGCCCACGCCGTGTTCCCCGGTGATGCTGCCGCCGACCTTCACGCACAATTCAAGGATCTTGCCGCCCAGCGCTTCGGCGCGATCGAGCTCGCCCGGTTGGTTGGCATCGAACAGGATCAGCGGGTGCATGTTGCCGTCGCCGGCATGGAAAACGTTAGCGACCCGCAAGCCGTATTCAGCCGATAACGCCGCGATAGCCCGTAGCACACCCGGTAGTTCCCGGCGCGGGATCGTCCCGTCCATGCAGTAATAATCGGGCGAGAGGCGGCCCACCGCCGGGAACGCATTTTTGCGCCCGGCCCAGAAGCGCACGCGCTCGGCCTCGTCGCGAGCCTGGCGCACTTCGGTGGCACCGGCCTGTTCCAATACCTTGCGTACCCGGTCGCAGTCATCGTGGACGTCGGCTTCCACACCGTCGAGCTCGCACAGCAGGATAGCTTCGGCGTCCACCGGGTAGCCAGCGTGGATGAAGTCTTCGGCGGCGCGAATGGCCAGGTTGTCCATCATCTCCAGGCCGCCCGGAATGATGCCGGCTGCAATAATGTCACCCACGGCGTGGCCGGCCTTTTCAACGGAATCGAAAGCCGCCAGCAGCACTTTGGCCGTCTGTGGTTTGGGCAGCAGTTTGACCGTGACCTCGGTGATCACCCCGAGCATGCCTTCGGAACCGGTGAACAATGCCAGCAGATCGAACCCGGGCGAGTCGAGGGCCTGGGAACCCAGGGTCAGGTGCTCGCCGTCGACGGTGAGAATGTCGACCTTGAGCAGGTTGTGCACGGTCAGCCCGTATTTGAGGCAATGCACGCCACCGGCGTTTTCAGCGACGTTGCCGCCGATTGAACAGGCGATCTGCGAGGAGGGGTCCGGCGCGTAGTACAAGCCGAACGGTGCAGCCGCCTGGGAAATCGCCAGGTTGCGCACGCCTGGTTGAACCCGTGCGGTACGGGCGGCGGGGTCGATGTGCAAAATGTTGTTGAAGCGCGCCATTACCAGCAACACGCCTTTTTCCAATGGCAAGGCACCGCCAGACAAACCGGTGCCCGCGCCCCGGGCCACGACAGGCACCTTGCGCGCATGGCAGAGCCGAAGTACGCCCTGGACCTCCTCGATACGTCGGGGCAAGACCACCAGCATGGGCGTGGTGCGGTAAGCGGAGAGTCCGTCACACTCGTACGGCTTGAGCTCTTCGGATTGATGCAGGATTTCCAGGTCGGGCAGCTGGGTTTGCAGGGCCAGTAGCAGCGCGTTTTTGTCGACGTCAGGCAGGGCGCCGTCGACGCGTTCGTCGTAGAGAATGTTCATCGTTCGCAGGCGACACTCGCTTGTTTTTATCAGAGGTCTGTTCCGATACGGCTGACTTGCATCATTGGCCCGGGGCGTTCTACTGTCTATGGGGTGCCACGCTGGTCGAACCAGTTCTTTAAGGTCGCCCTCTACAATGATTGAATAAAATCACGTCATAACAGCGGCTTACGCAAGCCTCTGAACGAGCTTGAGCATTGTTTCGAAGCTGGTCATACCAGTAGGAGGGTTGATGGATAGCGAAGAGACGCGCCGTAATCTCCAAGTCGCCGACGTGGTCTGCGAGCGCATCGAGCGCCTGATCGTCGATGGCGTACTCAAGACTGGGCAACTATTGCCTTCGGAGCGGCGGTTGACGGAAAAACTCGGCGTCTCCCGCACTGCGCTTCGCGAGGGACTGAAGCTGCTGCGCGCTCGCGGGATTATCAAGACCGAGCAGGGCAAAGGGTCGTTCGTGGCCGACCTGTCCGGGCATGGCTTGGTGTCGCCGCT
Organism: Pseudomonas frederiksbergensis; assembly: GCF_000802155.2. Taxonomy (GTDB): domain Bacteria; phylum Pseudomonadota; class Gammaproteobacteria; order Pseudomonadales; family Pseudomonadaceae; genus Aquipseudomonas; species Aquipseudomonas frederiksbergensis_A. The sequence continues at coordinate 282,372 of NZ_JQGJ02000005.1, read as the reverse complement.
GATGCACCTGTTCAGTTCGCAGCCACGTACGCTCTATGATTTATTTGAAGTGCGCAGCCTGCTGGAAGGCGAGTCCGCGCGCCTGGCGGCCTTGCGCGGGACCGAGGCTGATTTCGTACTGATCACCCGCAGCTACGAGGCCATGCTCGATGCCCATGGCCGTCCCTTGGAGGCCAGCGTCCACGCCCGGCTCGACCATGCGTTTCACTTGGCAATCTGCGAGGCGTCGCACAATCCGGTACTGGTGCAAACCTTGCGCTCGCTGACGGATTTGTTGCTCAGTTCGGTATTCGCCTCGGTCAACAACCTCTATCACCGCGAGCCGCAGAAGCGCCAGATCGACCGCCAACACGCCCGGCTCTACAACGCCGTGACCGGCCGCCTGCCGGAGCAGGCACGCAAGGCGGCCATCGCCCACATCCAGAGCATCTGCGAAAACCTCAAGGAAATCGAAAACGAAGAGCAACGCCTGGTGCGTGCCACGTTGCGGCTTGAGGGGTGGGCGTAGCGGCAGCGGCTGGATCAGTTAACCGATATCACTCTCCACCCCCTGACCGAGCAAGCGCTTCCAGAACCTCAATCGCCCGCTGTGCATCTTCCCGCCCCACGAGAATATGGTCATGGTAGTAAGCCGCGATGACGTTGCAGCTGATACCGGCGTTTCCCAAGGCCGTTGCGAAGGCAGCGGTCAAGCCGACGGCGTCCAGGGCGGAATGCACGGTCAAGGTAATCCAGGCGGCGACGTATTCGAAGTCCAGGCCCAGGGCCTTGGCCCTGTTGCGCTCGATGATCACCGTCAGCCCTTCTTTTTCGCGGAAGCTGCCCAGGATCTCCTCGCCTTTGACGAGGTCTGGGTCAGTGACGCAGCAGAAGACGTAATCCCCGTCATTGAGCGTCGGGCTCATTCCGCTGAGTAGTTTCGCGATCGATTTCTCGCCTGACATGTCGGTTCACCGTTCGATGGAATAAGTGAGCCATCTTGCAGGAATTTGCTGGCGGGTGTCGTTGAAGCTGATACCGCCTGTAACTACCTGCCTCCAGGGATCGAAGGGAGCAGGAATCCTAGCACCTCATCGATCAAATGCTCTGGCGCTTCTTCGGCAATGTAATGCCCCGACGGCAACGCTTTCCCTCGCACGTCGATCGCGACTTTTTGCCATTCTCCAAGCGGATCGAAGCAGCGGCCCACGACGCCGTCCGCCCCCCACAACGCGAGCAACGGGATTGAAAGTTTTCTGCCGGCTTGCCGGTCGCTTCGGTCGTGCTCCAGGTCGATGCTGGCGCTTGCCCGGTAATCTTCACACAGACCATGAGCTGCGCCAGGGAGTGCCAGGCAGCGCAAGTACTCGGCAAAGGCGGCGTCGGTGAACGGCGCCATGCCAGCGCTGCGAGTGCCCATGACGCTGCGCAGGTAAAGCTCCGGATCAGCCTCGATCAGCGTTTCGGGAAACGGAGCGGGGCGGATCAAGAAGAACCAGTGCCAGTAGGCGCGGGCGAACGCTTCGTTGGTCTGCTCATACATCGCCAGGGTCGGAGCGATATCCAACGTGACCAAATGCTTCACTGCGTCCGGGTGGTCCATCGCCATGCGACAGGCCACGCGCGCGCCCCTGTCATGTGCCAACACGTCAAATTTCACAAATCCCAGCGCATGCATTAGCTCGATCCCGTCCAGCGCCATTTGCCGCTTGGAGTAGGCGAGGTGCTCGGCGTCGCCTGCCGGTTTGTCGCTGTCACCGTAGCCACGAAGGTCCGCCGCGACCACGGTGAAATGCTTCGCCAGGGGTTCGGCGATCTTGTGCCACATGACGTGGGTCTGGGGATGCCCGTGGAGCAGGAGCAGGCCTTGGCCGCTTCCGCCTTTGCGGTAGTTGACGGTGATGCCATTGACTTGGCACCGGCCCGATTCAAATGAGGCGAACATCGCGTGGCTCTCCTGCTGATGGTTGCGCCTATTGTAGAGCGCACGGGGTCGAGTACTAAGGCACTGCGTGTGACAGCTTTCTTCACGAATCGTGTGCAACTTGGCGCACCTCTGGCACAACTGTCGCGGGGAATGCGACAACTGTCGCACGGCTTCGCGACCCGCTACACGAGCCGAAAGTCCCATGGAACGGGGCTTGCGAAGCGTTTTCAAACGCTGGCATGGGGGTTGCTCCTCTCTTGGTGCGCAGCGCAATGGCTTCGCTACTAATAAGAACCAGGAGTCCCCCCATGACACAGATTGGCCTCGCCGTGCCTACTGCTTCTCGGAACGCGGCCCTTCGCATTCCCCTCAAGGCGCTATTTGTCGTGCTGGCGCTTACCTTCCATACGGTCCCGGCCTGGGCGCAGGACATGCCAGCGAATGTCGACGGCAGGCGCATCATCGCCGCCGACCAGGAACCCGGTAACTGGATGAGCACCGGTCGCACCTACGACGAACAGCGCTACAGCCCGTTGAACAAGATCAGTGACCAGAACGTCGGCCAGCTGGGGCTCGCGTGGAGCTATAAGCTGGACCTGGATCGCGGTGTCGAGGCCACGCCTATCGTGGTCGACGGCGTAATGTATACGACCGGCCCATTCTCGGTGGTCTATGCGCTGGACGCGCGCGACGGTAAGTTGATCTGGAAGTACGACCCCAAGTCTGACCGCAATCGTGCCGGCGAGGCCTGTTGCGACGCGGTCAACCGAGGCGTCGCGGTGTGGAAGGGCAAGGTTTACGTGGGCGTGCTCGATGGTCGCCTGGAGGCCATCGACGCCAAGACCGGCCAGCGCGCCTGGTCGGTGGACACCCGGGCCGATCACTCGCGCAGCTACACCATCACCGGAGCCCCGCGAGTGGTCAACGGCAAAGTCGTGATCGGCAACGGTGGCGCCGAGTTCGGCGTACGCGGTTATGTCACCGCCTACGACGCCGAGACCGGTAAGCAGGCCTGGCGCTTCTTCACGGTGCCGGGCGATCCCAAATTGCCGCCCGAAGACAAGGCCATGGCTATTGCCGCCAAGACCTGGCACGGCGACGCCTATGTGGCCCAGGGCGGTGGTGGCACGGCATGGGATTCCTTTGCGTTCGACCCGGACTTGAACCTGCTGTACATCGGTGTGGGCAATGGTTCGTTGTGGGACCCGAAATGGCGGAGCCAGGCCAAGGGCGACAATCTGTTCCTGTCATCGATCGTCGCGGTCAATGCCGATACGGGCGAGTACGCCTGGCACTACCAGACTACGCCGGGGGACGCCTGGGACTACACCGCCACCCAGCACATGATCCTGGCGGAGCTGCCGATCGATGGAAAGCCGCGCAAGGTGCTGATGCAAGCGCCGAAGAACGGTTTCTTCTACGTGATCGACCGCGCCACGGGCGAGCTGCTGTCGGCCAAGGGCATCGTGCCGCAGAGCTGGACCAAGGGCATGGACATGAAGACGGGCCGGCCGATCGTCGATGACGAGAACGCCGCGTACTGGAAGGATGGCAAGCGCAAACTGGTCACGCCTGCGTTCTGGGGCGCCCATGATTGGCAGCCGATGTCCTACAACCCGAACACCGGTCTTGTGTATATCCCGGCGCACATCATGTCCGCCTATTACGAGCACATCCCCGAGGCGCCGAAGCGCAACCCGTTCAAGAGCATGTACCAACTTGGCCTGCGCACCGGGATGATGCCGGAGGACGCCGATGGGCTGTTGGAAATGGCCAAGGGCTGGTCGGGCAAGCTGATCGCCTGGGACCCGGTCAAGCAGCAACCGGCGTGGGAAGTGCCCTACGTGACGATCTTCAACGGCGGCACCTTGAGCACCGCCGGCAATCTGGTGTTCGAGGGCAGCGCCGACGGCCGGGTGATCGCCTACGCCGCCGACAGTGGCAAGAAACTCTGGGAGCAGCCGGCGGCCAGCGGTGTGATGGCGGCGCCGATTACCTACAGCGTGGACGGTGAGCAGTACGTGACGTTCATGGCCGGGTGGGGCGGCGCCTTCTCGACTTTTGCCGGTGCCTTGTCCTTGCGCGCCGGGGTCCGGCCGTTTTCCCAAGTGTTGACCTACAAGCTGGGCGGCACTGCGAAGCTCAACGAGCCAGCGCCGCTCGCCGACACGCCGGAACCGCCGCCCCTGACCGGCGACCTGGCCGCAGTGGACGCCGGCGGCAAGCTCTACGACGGCTACTGCTCCCAATGCCACGGCATTCATGCGGTCAGCGGCGGTGTGCTGCCGGACCTGCGCAAGCTGACGGCGGAAAAACATCAGATGTTCCTCGGCATTCTCTACGGCGGCCGCGTGCCGGACGGCATGCCGTCCTTTGCCGACGCCTTCACGCCGGAACAGGTGGAGCAAATCCACCAATACCTGATCAAGCGTGCCCACGACCTGCAGCAGGAAGGCGGCGTCTGGAAAACCTTCACCGCCAAATGAATGCCCCTGCATCGTTCTGAAACTGACCGCGAGAGCAAGCACATGACCGAGATCACCGATTACCAGAACTTCATTGCCAACGCCTTCATTCCCAGCGATCCAAGCATCGATGTGCGCAACCCGGCCAACGGCCGGTTGCTGGCACGGGTGCCCGAAGCCAGCGGCGAGCAGGTCGACGCGGCCATTGCCGCGGCGCGCAAGGCGCAAAAAAGTTGGGCCGCCCGCCCGGCCATCGAGCGTGCCGGCTACCTGCGAAAAATCGCTACCAAAGTGCGCGACAACGCCGAACGACTCGCCCATATCGTCACCGCCGAGCAGGGCAAAGTGTTGGGGTTGGCGCGGGTGGAAGTCAATTTCACCGCCGATTATCTGGACTACATGGCCGAGTGGGCACGACGCCTTGAGGGAGAGGTGCTGACCAGCGACCGCGCCGGCGAAAGCATTTTCCTGCTGCGCAAGCCACTGGGTGTGGTGGCCGGCATTTTGCCGTGGAACTTCCCGTTCTTCCTGATCGCTCGCAAGATGGCGCCGGCTCTGGTGACCGGTAACACCATCGTGATCAAGCCCAGCGAAGAAACGCCCATCAACTGCTTCGAATTTGCGCGCCTGGTGGCCGAGACCGACTTGCCGGCCGGGGTGTTCAATGTCGTCAGCGGCACAGGAGCGACGGTAGGGCATGACCTGACCCGTCATGCAGGCATCGACCTGATCAGCTTCACCGGCAGCGTCGGCACCGGCTCGCGGATCATGGCCGCGGCGGCGCCGAACATTACCAAGCTCAACCTGGAACTCGGTGGCAAGGCGCCGGCCATCGTGCTGGCGGATGCGGACCTGGACCTCGCGGTCAAGGCCATCACCGCTTCGAGGGTGATCAACACCGGGCAAGTCTGTAACTGCGCCGAGCGGGTGTATGTCGAGCGCAAAGTCGCCGACCCGTTCATCGAGCAAATGGCCGCCGCGATGGCCGCAACCCGTTACGGCGACCCGTTGGCCGAGGACAATCTGGACATGGGGCCGTTGATCAACCAGGCGGCGCTGGACAAGGTGGCGCGGATGGTCACGGTCGCAAAGGGGGAGGGGGCCGAAGTGGTCACGGGCGGCGCGGTGGCCGACAAAGGCCAGGGCTTCCATTACCAGCCGACGGTGCTGGCCGGATGCGGTGGCGAGATGGCGATCATGCGCCAGGAGATCTTCGGCCCGGTGCTGCCGATCCAGATTGTCGAAGACCTGGACGAAGCCATTGCCCTGGCCAATGACAGCGATTACGGCCTGACGTCATCGATCTACACCAGCAGCCTGAGTGCTGCCATGCGCGCGAGCAACGAGCTGGATTTCGGCGAAACCTACATCAATCGAGAGAACTTCGAAGCGATGCAGGGCTTCCATGCGGGGGCGCGCAAATCCGGTATTGGCGGCGCGGACGGCAAGCACGGCTTGTATGAATACACTCATACCCATGTGGTTTACATCCAAGTCTGATCTGGCGAGAAAAATGCCGGCACCGCAAGGTCGCCGGCATTTTCATGGGCGTATCAGAACAGGTCATTGGGCGCGACGACGCCGTGCTTTTTCATCTTGCGGTACAGCGTGGAGCGGGAGATGCCCAGGTCGGCAGCGGCGGCACTGACGTTCCAGCGATGCTGGCGCAAGGTCGTCAGCAGGCGGCGGGACTCCTCATCGCCCAACTGTTCGCCCAGATTGCCGGCCAATGGTTTGGTATTGGCGGGCAATGACAGCCGCTGTGGCGCCAACACTTCGCTGGGCAAGCAGTCCAGGTCGATGACGCCGTCTTCAGCCAGGGCCACCGCATAACGAAGGCTGTTGAGTAGCTGGCGGATGTTGCCAGGCCAGTGGTAATCGAGCAGGCACCGGCGGGCATCCGTTTCCAGTCGTAGCGAGCGGGTTTCGTCCTGTGCCGCGAGCAGCCGCTCGATCAGCGCGGCGCGGTCACTGCGTTCGCGCAAGGCGGGCAGTGCCAGGTTCATGCCGGCGAGGCGATAGAACAGATCTTCGCGAAAGCGCTTCTCGCCTATCATGGTCGGTAAGTCCTGGTGAGTCGCCGAGATCACCTGGACGTCCAGCGCCACCGGCACTTCAGCCCCCAGCGGCGCGATTTCCCGCTCCGCCAGCACCCTCAGCAAGCGGGTTTGCAAATGGGCGGGCATGTCGCCGATCTCATCGAGGAACAGTGTGCCGCCATTGGCCAGTTCCAACTTGCCCTTCATGCCTTTTCGGTTCGCGCCGGTAAAGCTGCCGGCGCGATAACCGAATAGCTCGCTCTCGATCAGAGTCTCCGGGATGGCTGCGCAGTTGAGTGCGACAAAAGGCCCTGTGCGACGATGGCTGGCCTGATGGATCGCGCGGGCAAAGGCTTCCTTGCCGGTTCCCGTTTCGCCGGTGATCAGGATCGGGATCCCTTTGTCGATCACCTTGCGCACCCGGCGGACGCTCTGTTGCAGTTGAGGGTCGAGGCCGGCGAGTTGTTGCAGGTCCGGGTGAGCGTCAGGGGCAGGACGGGCGATGGGGCGCGAGCGGTGTTGTCGAGAGGGGATTCGCAGTCCGACCTCCAGCAACGCCTCATCCCGAAGACCACGTAGACGAACCCCCAGGGCGCCGCCGTTGCTGAGTTTGAGCAAATCGTCCATTGTGGTGGGTAGCACGCGATCGATGGCTGTGCCCAGCAATGCCGGCCCCTCAGCCAGGTCCAGGGCTACAAAGGCTGCACGATTGGCGCCGATGATGTGGCCGCTCTCATCAAGGGCCAGCAATTGTTCGTTGGCCAGGTCGGCGATTTCATCGAGGGGCTTGAGGGACAAGGTCAAGCGGTCGCGGTAGCTCTGGCGGAAATGTGCATTTTCGATCAGGCGCGCGTACATGATCACCAGTTGCAGCGTCAGGTACTGGCTTTCCCGGGGACCTTTGCTGTTCATGCAAGTTGCGTTCAGGCAGCCGCGCAGCAGGCCTTGGGCATCGAATATGGGCGCTACCGAACAGCTCAGGCTGAAATTGGACGCCAGGAAATGCTCCTCCCGATGAATGATCAACGGCTGCGCGGCGGCCAGGGTTGTGCCAATGCCATTGGTGCCCACCACCGATTCCTCCCACTGCGCACCCACCACCAGCCCTGATTGTGTATAGATGTCGGGCTGGTCGGGCAGCCGGGAGTCCAGGGTGATGCCACGTTCGTCGCTCAGCAGTACGGCGAAGCCGGCGGGCACCACGCGCCGGGCCAGACCGCTGACCCCCTGGCTGGCAATGGAAAGATATTGCTGGTGCTGTTCCTGATGCCGACGGATGTCCTCGGCACTGAGTATGTTCTTGCGGCTTGCCGCGCCAGGGTCGAGCCGATGCTCCACGACGCTGCGGTACCAGGACTGTGCAATTACGCCATCGGGCTTGAGGCCGCGTCCGGAAAAATGATCGTTGACGAAGGCCGCCAGTTCGCTGGGGATCGGCTGCGCGCTATGCAGGGTCATGAAAGGCTCCCATCGGGCGTGACGCCCGCGCAGGGCTCTCACGGCAATCTTGTTATTAGGGGATGGTCTGCGTTGCAAGTATCAACCATAGACGCTGGCGCGCGATTTTTCAGCCATCATTCTCCCTTCAAAAGATCCACCGTAGAAAAACGACCCGCCCAACGATGTGCCTCGCGAAACTGTTCGACAGCAGAACGATCAGTTCGGCTGGCAAGCGCTTCAACGATGGTCTTACGCAGATCAGTGTCTTCATCCACGATCCAGACGCCAGGTTCCTTGTCCCGCGAGGCCATTTCACCGAAGCGGGTGCAGAGGACGGGCAGGCCGAGGGCACGGTATTCGTAGTATTTGATCGGGTCGACCGAAGCGGTCAGGCGGTTGAGCTTGAACGGGATCAAGCCCACTGAAAACGTCGCCATCGCCGCGATTGCGCTGGCGTGGGAGCACTCGGGGAGCAGCTCGATGTTGGCGGGTAATACGCGACGTGGTGGGGTGAAGAGCGGGCCGATCAGTCGGACCCGGTGTGCTGGATTGGCCTGCGCCAGCGCGATGACCAGATCCCAATCGAACCAACGACCCAACGTGCCGACATAGCCGAGCACTTGTTGTTTGGCGCCCAGGTCGAGGCTTTCAACCGGTGCCAGTTGCTGCATGTCGCAGGCGTTGAGGGCCAGTTCTATCTGGTCGGTCATGCCCCGGAGCTTGTCGTGAAGCGGGCTGGAGGAGGCCAGTACTTTATCCACCCGTTGGATGACCTGCGCCTGGCGACGCGCCATGGACCTGCGTGACAGGCCTTGGTAAAACGCCGGGAAATCATCCATGGCATCGTAGACGGCATGGCTGTCAGGGATGAGCGCCAGCAGTTGCAAGGCCAGTTCGGAAGGTTTTCCGACGCAGATCCTGCAAGGCGCTTTTGCGGAAAATGCCGCAGCCTCCCTGAGCAGGTTTTGCCACAGCCGCTTGAGCAGCATTGCCGATCCCGGCAGGGGCTCGATGGGTAGACTGCGGGGTTTGCGGACCTGCAACCAGGGAGGAACGCTGGCGTTTTGTTGGCCGGCGACCGGCGGCTTACGCCTGAAATCGCTCAGCGTTGGCAAGCGCGTGGGATACGGATCGATCCAGAGCACTGGCGCTCCAGTCTGGTGGTGATACCAATTGACGAAGTGATGAGGCCGCTGGCTGAAGCTGGCCCATGGCACCGGCGACAAATAGATCATGCGCATGATTGGAAATACTGCTTCAGGACTTTGACGATACGGGCTGCGGCCTTGCCGTCGCCATAGGGGGAAACCCCATGTGCCATGCTTCGATAAGCCTGCGGGTCATCGAGCAGACGCTGTGCCTGTTCGACGATAGTGTCCCGGTGGGCGCCTACCAACTTGACCACGCCAAGGTCGACCGCCTCCGGGCGTTCGGTTTCCTCTCGCAGTACCAGCACCGGTTTGCCCAGGGCCGGTGCTTCTTCCTGGACTCCTCCGGAGTCGCTGATGATCAGGTACGAGCGTTTCATTGCCGCGATGAACGGCGCGTAATCCAGCGGTGCGCAGAGAAGGATATTCGGGGACTGGCCGAGCAGGCGATGCGCGACATCCTTGACGTTCGGATTGGGGTGGACGGGATAGAGTATCTGGATGTCCGGGTTTCGTTCGGCCAGGCACTTGAGTGCCTGGCAAATATTCTGGAACGGTTCGCCGAAGTTCTCCCGGCGATGGGCGGTGACCAGTACCAGGCGCTTGCTGGAATCCAGTGGAACAGCCAAGGCTGATTCCTGTGCTGCGGTCATCAGCAACGCGTCTATCACGGTGTTCCCGGTCAGGGTGATGGCACTGGCCGCGACGCCTTCGCCCCGCAAGTTTTCCACGGCGCGCTGGGTGGGCGCGAAATGCCAGCGGGTCAGCTTGCTGGCGATCACCCGGTTGGCTTCCTCGGGGAACGGGTTGTCGAGGTCCCCGGTACGCAGGCCGGCCTCGATATGGCCAAAGGGAATCCGCAGGTAGAAACATGCCAGCGCAGCAGACATGACCGTGGTCGTATCGCCTTGAGCCAGCACGACATCCGGTTTCTCGCCTTGCAGCACGCCGTCGAGCTCAAGCAGCAAGCGTGAGGTCAGTGTCGCCAATGACTGGTTGGGCCGCATGATGTCCAAGTCCAGGTCGGCGGTGATTGCGAAACCGTTCAGGATCTGGTCCAACAGGCCTCGGTGCTGGGCGGTGGCGAGCACTTGGCAATCGATGTGTCTTTCGGCTTGGAGCGCCTTGATCACCGGGGCCATCTTGATGGCTTCCGGGCGTGTACCGACGATGCAAAGTACCTTGCGAATCATGCCTTTTGATTTCCCATCGTTGTGGCAAGAGAGCGGGCTATCCGGTCCGCGTTCGCCATGAGTGTCAACGTGTGGGACTTTTCGGTCAGACTGGGCAGACAGGCACCGTCGACAATGTGCACGCCGCCAAGGCCCGCGACTTCGCCCAGGCTATCGGTCTGTCCGAGCTTTGGCATCGAGTGCATGGGCAGGGTTCCCGCATAATGGATATCCGCTCCCGGCCTGCCGAGGGTGAAGCTCATGGGGATCAACAGCGCGCCCATTCTCCAATAGATCCGGCGTAGCCTGGCCTCGGCAGTCTTCATGAGTGTTGGCAGGTCGGGATGCACTTGGCCGGTAATGCTCAACGAACCATCGGGCGACAAGCGTGCCGTGTTGTGGGACAGGTGCCCGGGCAGGAAGATGTTTCCCACAAGGCAAGCGCTCAGCAGGTTCTTCAGCAGTTCGATGCTGTGGCGTTTGCTCATGGGGATCCGGTTGACAAACTCGCCCATCGGTAAACCAGTGGTACTGAACGTCGAACCGAAGGCCGTTGCAGTGGACGATAGCTCAAGGGCGAACGAAAGCTGCCCCAGGCCAAAGGTCGGCCCCCTTGGGGCGCCGAGCATCTTTGGCAGCCATAGCAGGAAGGCCGCGGTTGGCGAAGACAGCAAGGGTATCGGGGCGTAATGGTTCAGGCGCTTGAGGGCGAGCCGGGTCGAGGCCAGGGTGCCTGCTGCCAGCAGCAGGCGCGTCGCGCAAAACCGCCGGGCGGAGCGACGATCGTTGATCATCCATGAACCGTCCTGTTTCAACAGGTCGTCCACCAGAAAATCCTGGACGTGCTGGAAGCCGGGGTATTGCTTGAGCTTTTTCAGCTCTTGAGAGGCGCTGTACAAGGCTTGGTTGTGACAGCCCCACAAGCAGTTCCCAGACAAATCACAGGCCTTGCGTTCTTCCAAAGGCTGGCTCAACACGGCGACCCTGGAGCGACCAAGACGGAAGCCCGGATCGGTAAACCCCGGCCAGCGCCGGGCGTACTGATCGAGCAGGCGCCGGTGCAGGGCATCCAGCGGCAGCGGTGGCTGCGACCACTCATCGAGGCCGAAGTAGCTCGACAGGTCATCGTCGACCCGGCCGCTGATACCGATGCGCCGAGCGACGGTTTCGTACGACGCCTGCATCTCGGAATAATCTATGGGCAGCCCGGCAAAATCGCCCGCACTGAGCGTTGCTACGCCGCAGCCCCAGGCATTGGACAGGCCTCCGGTTGCCAGTGAGCCGATGCCGATGAAATTATCGGTCTCGATGCGGTTGTCGGCGTTGAATCGTTCGAAGACATGGGCGTGGGTCGGTGTCTTCAACTTGGGCGATACCGCATCCAGCTGGTTCAAGGCGTGAAAGTTATCGCCGATCATCCATTTCCATTGATGCTCATCGTTCGCCCTGGCGTCGAGGAATGGGCGGCTTGGCGGCTTTGAAGGGCGCGTATCGGCCTGGGCATCGACCATGAGGACTTTCAGGCCTGCCTTGACCAGCGGATAGGCGGCTGAAGTCCCGGCCGGGCCGCTGCCGACGATGATTACATCGAATTCAGGCGCCACGATGGGCTTCACTTCCGAGCAAAAGCTGACGGGCGAAAGGGCGGCACGCCAGCGCCGCCACTTTCCACGCCAGTGCGCTGGCCAGGGTAAGTCCCAGCGCCGCCACGGTCACCGGCAGGCTGCGCGGGGGCAGCGCGCCAAGGAACACCTGCGCCCCTTGTGGGCTGGCTTCGGCGATACCGAGTGCAACTTGCAGGCGCCAGGCCAGCTCCTGGCCGTCGGGCTTGCCCAGGATGCCGGCGTCATCCAGGAGCGCCATGAGCATCGGCCAGCGCATCAGCCAGCGAGAGTGAAGAATGGGGCAGGTCCTGCCCGCATGCTCCAGTGCCCTGGTGTAGCGAATGACCAGGTTTATTTGCGGCGGACGTTTGAGCAAATACCCCAACAGCGCCGCCGCTTCCCGGAGGAGACCGCGACGTCGGCCATGGCCGGAGCGATGCATGCCGTAGGCAAGGGGGCGCAACCGGAGGCCGAGTCTTTGCAGGGAACGTTCGGTGTCCATGGGCGGCAGCAGGATGAGGGAGAAAATCCGCTCCAGGCCCAGTTTCGTACTCAGCGATTGCCCGAGTGACCGGCGCAATAGCCTGAGCAGTGCCACCGGTACCGGGATTGGCAGCCGAAGGGCACGGACCCGATGCGTTGCAATCGACATCAGGAACCGACCAAAGGCAATCGGTTGCACGGCGCCCACGTTGAGGATTTCGGCACGAATGTCATCCCGCTCGGCAACGGCCAGTATCGCGGCCGCGAGGTCGTCGACATGAATGGGCTGCACACAGGGTGCCGGGATGAGGATCGGTATGAGCGGGCTTCGCCGAACCAACCCCGACAACAAGCCAAAGAGCCCATGTTCGGGGCCACCATAGACCTGGCCGGGGCGGATCACCGTGCCGCCAGCCGCCAGCACAGGTTGTTCGATACGCCACTTGGTCCGGCCATAAACGCTCGGGGTGGTGGCCTCGGCGGTCTGGCTGGAGATGAAAATGAACTTGGCCGAGCCTTGCCGGGCGCATTCGATCAGCGCCTGGGCTGCCCTGACTTCGCCGTCCGCGTCGTTATGGACAGCGTTCGACGTGTGGGCTGCCAGATGAATCAGCGCTTGGGCGTCGGCCGGACAGTTGGGCGCCGGGTCGCGTAGATCGTAGGGAAGCCAGGCATAAGCCGCGGGGCACGGCTCGCGCGTGGCGCAAATGACTTCGTGTCCGCGTGCCGCTGCGAGGGCTGACAAGCGTTGACCGATGTAGCCGGTCGCGCCGGTAATCACCAATTTCATCAAGTACCCTCCGCGCGGTCAGCCGGAACGGGCGGGCGCGTGCCGGAATGAAACACGAACAGTTTGCTGATCCAGTAGGTCAGGGCCACACAGAGCACATCGCAGATCAATTTAACCGGGCCGGGGCTGTCGACGAAATACAGGCCCACGCTGAACAGCGTCGAAGCGACCGGGATGTTGATGGCGAGCAGCGAGAAGTAGCGCACCGCCTGGGCTTTGCCGCTGCCGTGGGTCGACTGGAACGTGAAGTGCCGATGCACAAAGAACGCGAACACACCGGCGATGGCCTTGCCGGCAATGTTGGCCAGGACGGGATGGCCCTCGAAAAACGCGATCAACAACAGAAAAGCACCCATGTCCAACGCATAGGCCATGAGTTGGATGGCGCCGTACCGGATAAAGGTCAAGACGCCCTCCTGAGCACCACGATGTGATGCAGCGCCAAGACCCGTCGCAACGGATGCAGCAGTTTTTCGATGACCTTGAGTGCGGGGATCAGCGCGTCAGGCAGCAACTGGCGAAAATTCAGGCCGCCGGAAATCAAGTAGCGCAGATAGTTGCCGCCGATCTCCTGATGGACAATTTCCAGGCCAGGGTACTTGCGTTCGAACGCCTGCCTGTCGCGCACGAAGACGATGTAGCTGAGGGCCTGGTTGGCGCCGTTCATGGGACCGGTCGATGGCGTTTCCCAGGAAGGGTAGTGCATGTCGAACCCTTCGGATTTGAACAGACGCTTGTAGAGGAACGCGGCAAAGGGGCCATGGAAGGGTTCGATCAAAATAGCGCCGCCGCCGATCTTGAGGGTCCTTTCCAGTTCGGTGAAAAACCGCTCGGGATGAGGAAAGTGGTGAAAACAATTTTGGCAAAAGAAAGCCCGGACCGACTGATCATCAAGGCTCATTGCCTCGGCATCGAGTGCCATGTCCAACTGATCGGTGCAGACAATGTCGGTGGCCAGCACTTGCGGGTATGAGTTACGCATGGGCGAGACGCCGGCCCCCAACTCCACCTCAAGGCCCCCGACGGTGAAATAGCGCTCTGCCAGGCGACGGAGCACGTGGTGGAACTCCACGAAGACTTCCCGCAGCATCCGTTTGCGCCCGAGCACTTTGGCGTGAAGTTCGAGGCGCTCGATGCCATCGACGTCCAAGGCCTTGAGCGAGGGGTCCGATAAAAAATGTCCGCTGTCAAGTCTTTGGCGCAGGGATGCATCGGCGCGAAAGGTCTTATGGGGCAACAGGTTAGGCCAGATTTCGGCCATCGCGTACGCTTGTCTCTTTTCGAGCTAGGTGCCGGATAGGCGCTTCGCGGCGGCAAACCCAGGGGCGGCACAGCGGGCAAGGTCGCATCGTCATCATAGCCCTAGCGTGTCACAAACCACCTCTCAAAGCGAAAGCGCAGCCCTCGGGCTGCGCTTTCATCGTGCGCGTATGGCGGATGCGTCTGCATCGTCAACCAGGCTTAGGGGCTGCGGCCTTGCCCACACTTCCCTTCCTGAATCCTCGATCCCCCGCCATAAAGGCTTCGAGCATGTGCGGGATCAGCGTGGCCGCATCAACCGCTTCGCCATACGCCTGCGCGTGCAGCGCGGCGTAGGCATCGAGGTCGGCTTTCAGGCTGGCCGGGCAGGAGAAGGTCAGCTTCATGACTTCATGGCGAGGCAGAGGGCCAAGCCGCAATTTCCTGGTCGTGCTCATCGTGAAGTTCCCTTGTTGAAAAAGAGCGGCTGATAGGCACGCAACACCAGATCGCGCGCCACGATGATCCGCACCGGCAAGCCGGGCCGGCTGGTCAAGGTCGGCTGGATGTTGAGGTTGCGCCGGGTCATCTCCTGGCCGACCTGATTGATGCTGTCCTGCGCGCTGTCGCGCCCGGCGATGATGATGCGATCGCCGTCCTGCCGGTTCTCCGGCGCGGCCAGCTCGGCGCCGATGCCTAGCAGCGTGGTCAGCGCCGCGCCGGCAAAGATGCGATCCCAATGCCAATCCACATCGTCTTCCAGGCCGGCATAGCCGGCCGGGTCGGTGCCGGCCAGGTTGTCGAGCGTGAGCGATGACGTGTCCGGCAGGATGATCCGGTTCCACACCACCTGCACCCGGCTCTGCCCGTAGCTGACCTGGCTGTTGTAGCGGCCCAAAATGCGCGAACCCTGCGGGATCAGCAGGAAGCGCCCGGTCGCCGTGTCATAGACCGGCTCCGTCACCGTGGCGATCACGTCGCCCGGCAAGTCCGACTTGATGCCGGTTACCAAGGCACCTGCGATCACCGTTCCGGCCATGACCTGGTACGGCGAAGCCGGCAGGGTCAGGTTGCCGGAATTGCGGGTTTCCGTAGAACCACCTTTCAGAAAAGCCTCTTTCTGGTCTTGCCGGTTCTGCACGGCGGTCGGGTCGGCAGGCAGGGCCGCCGTCGAAGCCGGCCCTGCGGCCATCGGGTCGAAGGCCGCATTGGCGGCGAAGCCCGGCGCGGCGGCGACCTGCGACTGCGCGACCGGCGCAGCCGCCTGCGCACCCGAACGGAAGAACACGGACGAAGCCGCGGCCGCTTCGGCTTCCTTGCGCAGCGCGTCGTTCGGATCGTGGCCGGGGGCCGCATAGGCGGCCGTCACCGGCTGCTGCGACTTCACGATGGCCGGGCCGAGATCGCCCGGCAGCGGCGGCCCCAATTCGGGAACGGCGGGCGGCAGCTTCGAGTAATCCGCCGGCAGCGCATCCAGCCCTTCCGACTTCGAGACGCGATCGACGTTGTAAAGCTCGGCCTGCTCGCTGGCTCCGCGCCTCTGCGGTTGCAGCGACCACATCAGCGCGCCGAGCACGGCGACCGCGAGGCCGCCGGCAAGGATGGCCAGGGTGCGCCGGTTCAGGCGCGTGACCGGGCGCGGCTGCGCGCGCAGCGCCACCGCCTCGGGCGCGATCTTGTCCGCCGCCTGCGGCGTGGCGAGGTCGGGAGTGTCGTCCTGGCTCATGGTCAGTTCCTCCGCGCCACGCCATCGGTGCGCTCGATGCGTACCACGTCGCCGCCATCGCCGCCCAGGCGCAGTTCAGCCGCGCCGAACAGCCGATCCACGATGTAGTACGGCGAGCGGAAGCGGTAGTTCACCAGTTGCCCGTCGCCCTGCGCACCAATGACGAATAAGGGCGGCAATTCGCCTTGCGCGATGCCGGGCGGGAACTGGATATAGACCTTCTCGCCGTCGTCGAAGGCGCGCAGCGGCTTCCACGGCGGATTGCTACCGCTGACCGCGTAGCGGAAACGGATCTTCTCCAGCGACAAGCCAGTATCGACCGGCGCGGCGGCGCTGGCCGCCTGCGACTGGCGCTGCAAGGCCAGCATCCGGTCTTTCGGATAGTCCCAGGACACCGAGGCCATCCACGCCTTTTCCGTCGAGGTCAGTTCCAGCAGGTAGGTGCGTCGGCTGGTGGTGATGACCAGATTGGTTTTCAGGCCCGAGCGGATGGGCTTGACCAGCACATTGACGCGCAGCGCTTCGCCGCTGCCGCTGGACGTATCGCCCACGATCCAGCGCACGGTATCGCCAGCGGCGACCGTCATCAGTTCCTCGCCGGGCTGCAAGGAAACCACGGTCACGCGCCCCGGCGCGGCATAGACCTGATAGAGCGCGCCGTCCGTGAAGGGCCACACCTGAATCGCATTGACGTAGCCCTCGCGGGTCGGCGCGATGCGCGCCTCGGCGTTGGCGCGCGAAACGCGCACCTTCTCGTCGGCTGGCTCCGGCGCAGCCGGGGCCATATCGACCTCCGGCAGCGGCTTCAACTGCGCGGGCAGCGCCAGCGGCTCGGGGACGGCCACGACTTCGACCGGCTTGGGCGGCTCGGGCAGCGGTTGCGCCTGCACCGGCCCATCGAGCGAAATGACCGGAGGCGGCTTGCCCTGCGAGGCGCAGCCCGCAAGGGCAAGCAGGATCGACGGCAAAGCGTAAAAGCGGAAAGGCAGGTTCATGGCTTGGCTCCTTCGGAAGAATCCAGTTCGCGGCTCCACGCCAGGCCATTGACGTAGATGCCCAAGGGATTGCGGCGCAGGCGTTCTTCGGTGCGCGGGGTTTGCAGGACGATGGACACCACGGCCGTCCACCGCTCCAGCCCGGCGGCCGCGCCGTTGACATAGCGGCGTTCCGTCCAGCGCACGTTGAATGACGTGTCGCTTGCGCGGACGACACTGGTGATCTGCACCGTCACCGACTCCTTGCCGATGCGCGCGAACGGGTCATTGGTGCGGGCGTAATCGTTGAGCGCGGCCGCGCCTTTGTCGGTCGTGTAGTCGTAGGCGTCGAGCCAGTTCTGCCGCACGACGATGGGATCGACGGACAGCGAGCGAACCATCGTCACAAAGCGCGCCAAGTGGTGTGCGATCTGCGCATCGCCTGGCCGGTACGGCGTGGCGGCTTCGCCTACGGCGCGCACCTGGCCGGCTTCATCCACCTCGATGACATAGGGCGTGACGATGGACTGCGCCGAGCGCCACACCAGGCCACCGGCCATCAGCAGTGCCAGCACTAGACAACCGAACGCCATGAGACGCCAGTTCTTCGCCTGTACGCGGGCCGAGCCGATACGGTCGTCCCAAACTTGGGCGGCGGATTGGTATGGGGTGGCAGGCTGCGGCGTGTCGGCATAGCGCACCTGCGGTCGCTTGAATCGCATGGGTTTCTCCTTGAAGGTCAGGTATCGGAATCGCGCAGGCTCGGGCCTTGCCCGGAGCCGCCGCCGTCGCCCCCGCGAAGCGTGTGGGCGGCGGTGGTCGCGGCATGGGTGATTTGCTGGCGGCGGTGCATCCGCTTGGCCCAGGCGGGTTGTTCCTGCTTGGGCGAGCCGGCAGCACCGTCTGCTGCTTCGCCAGCGGCGGCCTGGCCTGCGCCAGCAGCGCCAGCGCCTGTGCCGTTCCAGCCGGCGCGGAATGAATCGGCCACCTTCTGCCCGGCAGCGGAAGCGCCAGACGCGGCGCGGCGGCCCGCCGCCTGTGCGCCCGTCTTGGCGACATTGCCTAGGCCAGCCGCTGCACCCCTGGCCCCGCCGCCAGCAGCGGCGGAACCGGCCTGGAACGCCGAGCGGGCGCTACCAGCCGCCGAGGTCGCGGCACGCGCACCCGCGCCGGCCAGCTTGGCGGCGGCCGGGGCCATGCGCGCTCCAGCCATGACCGCGCCGCCCACGCCAGTAGCGGCGGCGCCGATGGCAACACCCGTGCCGACAGCACCAACCGCCGCGCCGGCCATCGCGCCCGCGCCGAGTTGCGGCGCACCGGACACGAGGCCCGTGGCGATGCCGGGGCCGAAGATGCCGAGCGCCAGCAAGGCGAGCGAGGCCAGCATCACGACCAGCGCGTGGTCGATGGATGGCTCGTCGGGGTGAACCTGGAACTCCGTGAACAGGCCCGATCCGATGCCGACGATGACGGCCAGCACCAAGACCTTGATGCCTGACGACACCACGTTGCCGAGTACCTTTTCCGCCAGGAAGCTCGTCTTGTTCCAAAGCGCAAACGGGATCAGGACGAAGCCGGCCAGCGTCGTCAGCTTGAACTCGATCAGCGTGATGAAAAGCTGTACCGCGAGCACGAAGAAGCACAGGATCACCACCAGCCAGGCGAGGAACATCACCACGATGGGGTCGATGTTCACGAACACCTCGGGGAAGCCCGCCATGTCGCCGATCTGTTCCAAGATCGGCGCACCCGCGTCGATGCCGGTCTTTGCCAGTCGCCCCGGCTGAAGAAAGTTCTCCATCGTGATGGCCGAGCCGGTGGCAGTGATGCCCAAACCGGCGAACGAGCGGAACACGATGCTTGCCAGCCAGTTGAAGTTGCCGATGATGTAGGCGAAGGCGCCGACGTAGAGCACCTTGCGAACCAGTTTGGCGATCACGTCCTCGCCTTGGCCAGTCGCATGGCTCATGGCCCAGTACAGTCCCGCGATGGTCATGTCGATGACGATGAGCGTGGCCGTCAGGAACGCCACCTCGCCTTGCAGCAGTCCGAAACCGGAGTCGATGTAGCGCGAGAATGTATCGAGGAACTTGTCGATGATGGTCACGTCATTCATGGCGTGTCCTCCGTAGCGGCGAGCGGCGCATCACCAGCGTCATCGGTGGGCGTGTCGAAGCTCGCCGGGATCGGTGGCAGGTCGGCCAGCGAGCCGTATTCGTCCGGCCCGGTGTGGCCGGCGAAGAAGCGCCGCCGGAAGGCGTCGGCGGCGGCGCGGCAAGCGTCTTCGCCCACGGCCTGCCGGTCGGCCGCGCATTGCGCGCGTAGCGCCTTGAGCCGCACGGCATCGGCGGCCAAGGTCGCGGCCAGGTGTTCGGCCGGTTGCTGGCCGCACGCGGTCAGCAGCACGGCCAGCAACGAAACCGGCAGGACGTGAACGCATCGCATGGCCGCCTCCTGTCAGTTGTTGTAGAAGTTGACGGACTGCGGCGTGTACGGCGTGCCGGTGCCGAGGAAGCGCCGCCGCACTTCGCGGGCGCGCTCGGTGGCCGCCGCCTGCCGCGCCAGTTCCAGCGAGGCCGCCCGGTCTTGCGTGATCTGGAGCTGCTGGGCCTGGATGGACTGCTTGGCCTGCAAGGCGAGAAGCTGGTTCGTCGCCTGCATGGCTTGCAGCGCGCCGGTGGCCGACTGGCTCTGGCTCACGAGGTCGGCCAGTGCGCTTTCGTCTTGGGCCAGGTTCTGCGACACCTGCGCCTGCATCCGCATCGCGGTGTGCAGGCCGTTCAAGGTGTTCTTCCAACGCTCTTGCGCGTCGCGTAGCATCTGGTCGCCGCTCACCGTCGCTGCGTACTGCTCCGGGTACAGCCGGGCGAAGGTGGCATCCATGCTCTGCACGTCGTAGGCCAGGCCGCGTGCCTCGGTGATCAGGCGCTCGGTAGTCGCCAGTGTCGAGCGCAGGCGATTGACGATGTTGAAGTCGAGATTCGCTAAGTTGCGCGCTTGGTTCATCAACATCTGCGCTTCGTTCTGGAGCTGATTAATCTGGTTGTTGATCTGCTCCAGTGTGCGCACGGCGGTCAGCGTGTTCTGCACGAAGTTGGACGGGTCGAACACCGTCAGTGCGGATGCAGGCTGTGAGGCCAACAGCGACACCGACAGCACGGTGGCGAGCGAGGCAGACAGCAAACGGTGCTTGGTATTCATGGTGAAACCTCCAGTGGTGGGGAGTTGAGGAAAGAAGCCGCCGCCGGTGAGGACGGCAGCAGGTCGGCGGCCCAATCGAGGCCGCGATGGCGCAGCCACGCGCCGGCGAAGCCGGGAGCGCCGGCCTGCGTCAGCACGCGGTCGATGTCGCGTTGGTCTTGTGGTGTAGATGCGCCCGCAAAAGCGAGCGCGGCCGGCCCCAGGTCGAGGTCGAACAGGCGATTGCCCAGGCGCGATTGGTAGTAGTAATCGCGCTTGGGCTGCGCGGTAGCGACGATCTCGATTTGCCGACTGTTGAGGCCGAAGCCCTCGTAGATCGTGCGAATCTGAGGCTCTGTCGCCTGAGGGTTAGGGAGAAAAATCCGACTGGCGCAGCTTTCGATGATCGCGGGCGCGATGGTCGAGTCCTTGATGTCGGCCAGCGATTGCGTGGCGAAGATCACCGACACGTTTTTCTTGCGCAGCGTCTTGAGCCATTGCCGGATGCGCGCCGCGAAAGACGGCTCATCGAGGAACAACCAGGCTTCATCGAGGATCAGCAGCGTGGGCGCACCGTCGAAGCGCTCATCGAAGCGGGCGAACAGGTAGCGCAGCACCGCTTGCACGGCGGCGGGGCTGTGCATCAGTTCTTCCATCTCGAAGCCCTGCACGGCGGCCATGCCCAGCCGGTCGCGGTCGGCGTCCAGCAGCTTGCCGTGCGCGCCACCCAGTACATACGGCGACAGAGCCTGCCGCAGCGCGTTGGATTGCAGCAGCACGGAAAACCCGGTCAGCGTGCGTTGCTCCACCGGCGCACCGGCCAGGCTCCCCAGCGCCGACCAGATCGCCGCCTTCTCGTCCGGGCCGACGGTGACGCCTTCATGCAGAAGACGGCCTTCCACCCATTCGGCCGCCCAGGTGCGGTAGCCCTCGCCGTCGATGCGGGCGAGCGGCTGGAAGGCAATGCCGCCATCGGCTCCGAGATCGTAGTGCTCGCCGCCCAAGCCGAGAATGGTGGCTCGCATCGAGCGCCCCATGTCGAATGCGAAGATGCGCGAGCCGAAGTAGCGGCGGAACTGCATCGCCAAAATGGCGAGCAGTACCGACTTGCCCATGCCGGTCGGGCCAGCGACCAGCGTGTGGCCCACGTCGCCGATGTGCGTCACCAGCCGGAACGGCGTCGCGCCATCGGTGCGGGTGACGATCAGCGGCGGGCCGCCCAGGTGGTCGTTCTTCTCCGGCCCGGCCCATACCGCCGACAGCGGCATCATGTGCGCCAGGTTCAGCGTCGAGACGATGGGCTGGCGCACATTCGCATAGGCATTGCCGGGAATGGACGACAGCCAGGCATCGACCGCGTTCAAGGTTTCGGGGATGGTGACGAAGCCCCGGCCCTGGATGACGCGCTCCACCATGCGCAGCTTTTCATCGGCAGCGGCCGGGTCGGCGTCGAGCACCGTCACCGTGGCGGTGAGGTAGCCGAAGGCGACTTGATCGCTGCCCAGCTCCTGCAAGGCGGCATCGGCATCGGCCGCTTTGTTGCTGGCGTCGGTATCGACCAGCGGGCTTTCCTGCTGGAAGATGGTTTCGCGCAGCAGCGCCACCACGTTCTTGCGCTTGGCGAACCACTGGCGGCGCAGGCGGCCCAACTCCTTTTCCGCCTCGGCTTTGTCCATGCAGACAAAGCGCGTACTCCAGCGGTAGCCAAAGCCCAGGCGGTTGAGGTCGTCCAGCAGGCCCGGCCAGGTGGAAGTCGGAAAGCCCCGTACCGACACCACCCGCAGGTGCTGGTCGCCCAGCGTCGGCGCGAGGCCGCCGACCAGAGCGGAATCGGCCAGCAGCGCGTCGATATGGAACGGCACTTCCGGCACGCTCACGCGGTAGCGCCGCGTGGACACCGTGGCGTGCAGGTAGGTCAGCGTTTCAGCGTCATCGAGCCAGGCGATTTCCGGCATCACACCATCGAGCAGGTCAAAGACCCGATCCGTTTCCGCCACGAAGGCATCGAGCCGGCCGCGCCAGTCCACGCCGTCGCTGGGCGTGTTCTCGTAAAGTAGCTTGGCGGCGCGGGCGCGGGATTCCTCCGGCGGCAGGTAGGCCAGCGTCAGGTGATAGCCGCTCTCGAAGTGATGGCCCGATTCCTCGAACGCGGCACGGCGTTCTTCCTCCACCAGCCACGACAGTGGTTCGGGGAAGTCGGAACGCGGATAGTCGGCGGCGGGACGGCGCTCGGCCTCGATGAACAGTGCCCAGCCCGAACCCAGCCTGCGAAGCGCGTTGTTGAGCCGGGCCGAGGTGGCGATCAGTTCGCCTTGCGTGGCGCTGTCCAAGTCCGGTCCGCGAAAGCGCGCCGTGCGCTGGAAAGCGCCATCCTTGTTCAAGATGACGCCCGGCGCGATCAGCCCGGCCCAGGGAAGCCAGTCGGCCAGCAGCGCGGGCCGCTGGCGGTATTCGGCAAGGTTCAGCATGGCGGCATCCCCCTACACGTCCAGCAGCGGCTTGTGCTTGATGTGCCGGGCAAACACGACCATGAACTGCGGATCGACGCGCGCGCCCCACACCGCCAGCGAATGGCCGACGATCCAGAGCACCACGCCAGGAATCCAGAGTTGCAGGCCCAGTCCGACGGCGGCGGCCAGCGTGCCGTTCGCAATGGCGACCGTTCGCGGCGCACCGCCCATGAGGATCGGTTCGGTCAGCGAGCGATGCAGCGGCACCTCGAAGCCCGGAAGATCGTTGGCCGTACTCATACGACAGCCCCGCCGGAGAAGCTGAAGAAGCTCAAGAAGAACGAGGACGCAGCGAAGGCGATGGACAGGCCGAACACAATCTGGATCAGCTTGCGGAAGCCGCCCGACGTATCGCCGAAGGCGAGCGCGAGGCCCGTGGCGATGATGATGATGACCGCGACGATGCGCGCCACCGGCCCCTGAATCGACTCCAGAATGGATTGCAGCGGCCCTTCCCAGGGCATCGAGGAACCGGCGGCCTGTGCCGTGCCAGCCAGCAACAGCAGCAGCGCGGCCAGCAGCAGACCTTGCCCCGCCGGGTGGGCTAGGCTGCGCAGCCGCGCAAGGCTGGACAGGCGGGGAAGCGGATTTACGGAAAAGCGGAAAGCGTGAGCGTGCATCTGCGTCATGGCAGTTCTCCAGGTTGGTCAGGGGACGGAGAAGAAAGCGGCGGCAACTCGGGAAACGGCGTTTCCAGCGCGTCCGCCAGGCGATAGCCCATGCCGTCGAAGCCGACGACGCGGGCAATGCTTCCGACGCGGCGCTTGCGGCCACGTCCGGCGATGTGGATGACGACGTTGACCGCCTCGGCGATCAGCGCACGCGGCGGGTTCACCGCGACTTCGAGAATCAACTGTTCGAGGCGCAGCAATGCGCCCAGCGCGGAACCAGCGTGGATGGTGGCGATGCCGCCGGGGTGTCCCGTTCCCCACACTTTGATGAGGTCGAGGGCTTCGCCGCCGCGTACTTCGCCGACGATCACGCGGTCGGGGCGCAAGCGCATCGTGGCGCGCACCAGCTCGGTCATCGACACGACGCCGGCGCGGGTGCGCAGCGGTACATGGTCGCGGGCCGCGCATTGCAGCTCGATGGTGTCTTCGAGCACCAGCACGCGGTCGCCCGTGGCGGCGATCTCGGCCAGCAGCGCATTCGCCAGCGTGGTCTTGCCGCTGCTCGTGGCTCCGGCGATCAAGATATTCTGGCGCTCGCGCACGGCGCGGCGCAGGAAGTCCGCTTGGCTTGCGGTCAGGATGCCGTCGCTGACGTAGCGATCCAAGCCGATGATGCTCACGGCCCGCTTGCGCAGCGCGAAGGCCGGGCCAGGCGCGGCCGGCGGCAAGATGCCCTCGAACCGCTCGCCGGTTTCGGGTAACTCGGCGGTCAAGAGCGGTTGGCCGCGATGCACTTCCGCGCCGACGTGCGCGGCCACCAGGCGAATG
Organism: Pseudomonas frederiksbergensis; assembly: GCF_000802155.2. GTDB lineage: Bacteria > Pseudomonadota > Gammaproteobacteria > Pseudomonadales > Pseudomonadaceae > Aquipseudomonas > Aquipseudomonas frederiksbergensis_A. Next base: position 258,257 of record NZ_JQGJ02000005.1, on the reverse strand, counting down.
ATGCGTTCGCCATCGGCTTCGGGCAGTTCGACGCCCAGCGGCGTGCGGCCAGACGACAACCGATCCACCCATAGGGTGCGGTCGGGGTTGAGCATGATTTCCACCACGTCCGGGTCTTCCAGCGCGGCGGCGATCAGCGGCCCCATTGCCGTGCGCAGCATCTGGATGCGGCGATCCAGCGAGGTCGCGGCCGATGAACGGGGTTCGGGCGGGATCTGCGGGACGGCGCTCATGAGGCACGCTCCGCAGCACGTTCATGGGCTTCGGCCTGCGCCGCCGCGTCATCCATCCGCATTGGGTCGGGGTGCAGTTCCTCCACCACATCGCGCACCAGGCTGCGCCCGCGCAGCAGGTGGCGGCCCAACTGTTCAACGAACTGCTCGAAACGGGCCTTGCCCTGCGCGCGGGCCGCGTCCTGATGCGCTTCGGGCACCGGCGTGCTGACCGTCAGGAAGTAGCGCACGAACAGCGCCAGCGTTTCGATCTGGATGTTCTGGTCGCGCTCCAGTCGATCGGCCTGCCGCGACAGGCGATCCAGCCGCTTGGCGATGGCCGCCTCGCGCTGGTCGCCCGCGTCCGGCGACAGCCAGGACGCCAGCGCCGCCGCGACGATGGACGACTTGGACACGCCTTTCTTGGCGGCCAGTTCTTCCAGCCGCTTGGCGTGCTCGTGCTGGATGAACAGATTGAGGCGGTATTGGCTCATAGGTCGATTCCGTCGTTGGGGTCGAGGGAAGCCAGCCGGGCCGTGCGCTGCATGGCCGGGTCGAGCTGGCCGGGAAGCGGTAGCGGCAGGTCGTCGTCGTCATCGAGCAGCCCCAGGTCATTGCCTGCGGACAGCGGTTCGGGGCTGTATTCGGTAACTTCGGATAGCTCCGGCTGGCGGCGCGGGCCGCCGTCATCGGTGCCGCCCAGGTCGTCGGCGGATGCTGTGGCCGGCGCGGCGGGTACGGCCGGGATCGCCAGCCCGCTCCAGTCGTCGGGCCGCGATGGCGGCACGTCGGCGTACTGCCCGGTCGCCAGCGCGGGCGGCGGCAGCACACGGCGCTTGAAATTGGCGTCGGTGTAGTAGCGCAGCTTCTTCGCCTTGATCGGCGCGACGCTGGACACCATCACCACGGACTCATCCGGCGGAAGCTGCATCACTTCGCCGGGCGTCAGCAGCGGGCGCGCGGTTTCCTGCCGCGACACCATCAGATGCCCGAGCCACGGCGCGAGCCGGTGGCCCGCATAGTTGCGCTGCGCGCGCAGTTCGGTGGCGGTGCCGAGTGTTTCGGAAATCCTTTTCGCCGTGCGTTCGTCGTTCGTGGCGAACGTCACGCGGACGTGGCAGTTATCCAGAATCGAATGGTTCTGGCCGTAGGCTTTGTCGATCTGGTTGAGCGACTGAGCGATGAGGAAGCTACGGATGCCGTAGCCAGCCATGAAGGCCAGCGCGGACTCGAAGAAGTCGAGCCGGCCCAGCGCTGGAAATTCATCGAGCATCAGCAGCAGCTTGTGGCGGCGCTGGATGCCGTCGCTGCCGTCGAGCGATTCCGTCAAGCGCCTGCCGATCTGGTTCAGGATGAGCCGGATCAGCGGCTTGGTGCGACTGATGTCGGACGGCGGCACCACCAGATAAAGCGATACCGGGTGCTCGGTGGAAATCAGGTCGGCGATGCGCCAGTCGCAGCGCGACGTGACTTCGGCCACCGTAGGGTCGCGGTACAGGCCGAGGAACGACATGGCGGTGGAAAGGACGCCCGACCGCTCGTTGTCCGACTTGTTGAGCACTTCGCGCGCAGCGGACGCGACAACCTGGTGCGGTGTATCGCCCAAGTGCTTCGTCGTCATCATCCGGTGCAACGTCAGCTCGAACGGGCAAGCCGGGTCACTGAGGAAGTTGGCGACGCCGCGCAGCGTCTTGTCTTCGCCTGCGTAGAGCACATGCAGGATCGCGCCGACCAGCAGCGCGTGCGAAGTCTTTTCCCAATGGTTGCGGCGTTCGAGCGCGCCGTCGGGATCGACCAGAATATCGGCCACGTTCTGCACGTCGCGCACTTCATGCGCGCCGCGCCGCACTTCCAGCAACGGGTTGTAGGCCGCCGACTTCGCATCGGTCGGGTTGAACAGCAGGCAATGACTAAACCGCGAACGCCAGCCGGCGGTGAGCGTCCAGTTCTCGCCTTTGATGTCGTGGACTACGACGGACGCGGGCCAGCTCAACAAAGTGGGCACCACCAGTCCCACGCCCTTGCCGCTGCGAGTGGGCGCGAAGGTCAGGACGTGTTCCGGGCCTTCGTGCCGGAGGTACTGCCCGCGATGCAGGCCGAGGAAAACGCCGGCCGGCTGAGTCAGCCCGGCTTTGCGAACGTCATCCGCATCGGCCCAGCGTGCCGAACCGTAGGTAGTGACCAGGCGCGACTGCCGCGAGCGCCACACCGACATGGCGATGGCGACCACCACGGCTACCAGGCCGCTGCCGCCTGCAATCGCGCCACCTATGTCGAAGACGTGCGGCGCGTAGGCATCGAAGAAGAACCACCACTCGAACAGCCGCCAGGGGTGATAGACCGGCGTTCCAAAGAAGTCGAACCACGGCGAGCCAAGGCGTAGTTGATAGCCCAGGGCGGCGGCTGTCCATTGCGTTGCACTCCACACACCGGCGATCACGATGCCGAAGACGGCGGCGATCTGCCCGAACAGCACGCCCTGAGCTTGCATTCACTGGCCTCCGATTTCCCCTGCGCTGATTCCTCGTCAGAAAGCGGCACAAGGACGTGCCGCATAGCGCGAGGATCAGTGCCGAGTCAGTGCCGGTCAAAGACCGTTATCGGAAGCAAGATGATGAAAAAAACAAGGTTTCAGGCTGCGAAGAAACCAATAAAAACGCCGCAGGCGCGAGCGCGCTGCGGCGTGTTTGCAAAGAAGGGCAGGATTTATTGCAGAGAACTGACGATCAGAACTTCGGTGGCGTTTCCGATGGTGTGTAGGGCGTCTTTCCGTCGCCGTAGAACCGCTTGCGCGTGGCCTCGGCAACGCGATTGCACAACACGTCGCCAAGCATTACGCGGTCGGTCTTGCATTGCTGGCGCAACTCCTTCAGCCGCGACGGATCGGCGGCCAACTCATCCACGGTCGGCACGTTGGCCTGCTTGGGGGCCTCAGACGGGCCACAAGCGGTTAGCAGCACGACCAGCAGGAACAGGATGGATTTCTTCATAGGTCGGTTTCCTCCTGGAGATCAGGTTCAGGTGGTAGAGCGGACCTCATGCCTTCGGACAAATCGATGGCTTGCACCCGCTCGATGAATCGGGACAGCACTTCCGAAATCTCGCCTTCGCGCCGCAGCAGGTAGGTCAGCAGCATGGGCGAACGTCCCGCCAAGGGTCGAGCTACTACGCCGGGCTCCCGGCTTGCCGCGATGTGCGGGCCGCCTGCCAGTCCCAAGGCGAAGCCGGCTGAAACCACCACCATCATCAGCTCGAACGAGGCGACGCGCTCGACGATCAGCGGTTCCCGGTCAGAGCGGCGCAGAACACGCTCGACTTGTCGCGCGAGGCCCTCGCACGCCTGCGGGTCGCATAGCACGAGAGGAAAGTGCAGCACTTCATCCAGTGGAATTCGCTTGTGCTTCAGTAGATGGTGCCGCGCCGGCACCGCCACCATCAGCGGGTCGCTCCACACTGCGTCAGCCGCGATGCCATCGCCCACTTCATCGGACTGTGCAAAGCCCACGTCATACAGATCGTCTTGCAACCCCTTGATCTGCTGTGACAGCGGCACTTGGAACAATCGAATCTCAACCTCGGGTTCCTCCTGCCGACACATCGCCAGCAAGGTCGGCAAGCGTGAGGGCGTGATGCCATCGGACAGCGCAATGCGCAATTGGCCGTGGAAGCCACTGGCTGCCGCCTTCACGCTGTCGCGGGCCTGCTGCAAGGCGGAGAACACACGCGGCACGTGCTCCAGAAACAGTCTGCCGGCCCGCGTCAGACGTGTGCTGCGGCTAGTACGGACGAACAACTGCTCGCCCAGGTCTTCTTCCAGTTCCTTGATGGTGCGCGATAGCGGCGACTGCTCGATGTGCAGCCGCTCGGCCGCACGGGCGAAGTGGAGTTCTTCGGCCACGGCCAGAAAGCAGCGCAAGTGACGAAGTTCCATGTGTCCCCTTCCTCACTGGGTGGCTGGCAAATCCTTGCCGTGATAACTGAGTTCCGCGTTGGCACAGATCTACGTCTCGCGGTGCGTTCTTCTTGTGAGTACTCACCGGCACAGCCGGTCGGTTGCGCCCCGTTCTTTAAGGCTTTCGAGAAGCCAGGAGCTTGCGAAGCGCGCCCAGCATGCCAACGCCAAGAGTCAAGCTGCTGCCAAGATTCTCGATGCGGTGGCCGGCTGCGGTGGCCAGTTGCACGATGCCTTGCGTATCGGCCGTGACTGTTTCAAGCGCGGCGGCCTCCATTTCGGCAAGTGCCTCCAGTTCAGGGGAATGTGGCTCATGCAAGGTGTAACCCAGCAAAATGAGCGCCGCCACCAAGTAAAGGGTAGCGATTGCCAGTGTTGCCCCGAGATCACCGAGAGGAGCTTTGATGGCCAGGAACAGCGCATAAGTCGCCAGCCCGGAGGTGGCGATGAACGCCGCGATAGCCAGTGCGGCGGTGATACTGCGCCGAATGAGCTGTCGAAGCAGGACTTGGCGGCGCAGCAATGCTATGCGGCCGTAGAGTTTTGCAGAGTTGAGAGTCGACATAGGAGACCTTTCAAGGAAAGCACAAATCGGTTATCGAGCCTGGTAACCGATGACGACGCCCGCAGCCAGGCCGATGCCAAGCGCGGCCAGCGCCGTCAAGCGCGGGTGCCTATTCAGATCGTCCGCAAACTCGTCAAGGGTTTCGTTTACAGCTTTCAAGAAAGCGTCGGCATCGTGTAATTGAGAACGTGCTTCGCTGACGCAGCTCACTTCTTCGGTGGGGGGCGGGGCTTCATCTTGCGGCTTCGTCCGTTGGCGAGCTTGCTCGGCGATCTCTACGCCAAGGGCTTTGATTTCACTTGTCAGATTCATCGCCTTTCCCCTTCAATAGAATTTTCCGGCTGTCACCTTCCCATGCATCTGCACATGCGCCAGAGACGAGAATGCGCAGGACATGCCTGCGTCTCCGGCATTAGGGAAATTACTTTTTGGCCTCGTCGATGGACTGGCGGATAGACGCATAGGTCTCAGAGAAAAGCCGCTGGGCTTCCCCATAGCTCTTTTTCGTGGTCTCCCATACCTCGGCCGAGGCTTTTGAGACCCGGGCCTTGGTCTCCTCCACGTCTGCATTCAGTGCAGCAATACGCCCCTCAATGGCTGCGCGCTGATCTGCCGCGAGCTTGGCCGTGTCGGCACGCAATCCAGCAAGCGCTTTCTGCTGCGCCTCAAGTTCCGCCTCCAGTACGGCGCGCCGCGTAGCGATGCTGGCCTTGCTTTCTTCAAGATACTTGTCTCGGGCGGCCTGGAAGGCGGCCCAATCGTTGTCGAGCGCCTGACGTGCTTCGGCGACCTGGGCATCGCTCCAGTTCTTTGCGTTGGCTGCGGCATCTTGAGCCCGGCGGCGATAGGCATCCCGCTGCTTGCGCAGGTCCGCCAACGCCGCATCGGCCTTGGTACGCGCCTCGCCCTGGAGCCTGCTGGCGTCTTTTTCCAGGGCAGCAATGTTGGCATCAAGCTGGGCCAGCCGGTCCTGCGACCACGCCAGTGCTTGGTGAACCCTTGAGGGCTTCTTCTGTGTGGCGGCTGAATCGGCCTGTGCTTCTGCATTCTGTGCCAGGGCGGGAGGAGCCGACAGCAATGCTGCCTGGGCAGCCAGCGCCAAGGCGATCGTGGAAAAGCGAAGTTTCATGATGATTTCTCCGGATGAGCCAAAAATTAAGCGATGTGGCGCCTACGTTCAAAGAACCTTGGAAAAGGTGTCCTTGATCTTCTGAACCGTGACATCGCGAGCGGCCTTGGCATTGGTGAACCCCTGCTTCACGGCACGCCAGGACTCATCGCCGGCGTCCTTGACCTCGCCGATGCGCGCCTGGAACTTGTCGGCCGCGGCGGAAAGGTGATCGAACGCGGCATCGAGTTCGCCGCGGGCCTTCTCGACGGCATCAGCCGCCTGGCCACGCAAATCCTTCAGGGAGTCTTGCCACGCTTGCCGCTGTGCGCGGGCACGGACGACGACGATGCTGCGCACGGTTTTCACCTGATCGCCGGTGGTGGCGACAAACTGCTGGAGGGCGGACTCGACCTCGATCCATTCGGCTTCGAGCTTGTCCTGAATTTCGCCCGCTTCCTGCTTCACGGTATCTGCCTGTGCACGCAGCGCATCGTAGTACTGCTGCAGCTTCGCGCGGGACTCCGCGAGGCGTGCGCGGGCTGCGTCGGCTTGCTTGCGGGAATCCTCCTTGATGTCGGTGGCCAATTTTTCGACCTCGGAGAGAATGGCATCGGTCTCATCGAGGCGCTGCTTCGCCCATGCGACGGTCTGGTGTGCGTAGGATTGGAGAGTCATGGTGCATTTCCTTTCAATTGAGAGGGGTTGGTGGAATCAGGGAATCAGGTGGGGCCTGTTTTTCGGTCCGCGCCGTCACCAGCCGGCCGAACAGCAAGAAAGCCGCTTCGGCACAGATCGCGGACCATGTCCGTGATTTGCCCGACGGCCTGGGTCTGAATGCTTTTCCAGTCCATGCCACGGAGCATCACGCCGCGCAGAAACCTGAAACTGAAGATCGCCGTCATGATGGCGTTGACGCGCAGCCGCAGTGCCTCGTCATCGGAAGATCGGCCGCTGAACTGGCTGGCGGCATGCACTAGACGCTCCTGCAGCGGCGCGATCGCGCGTCCGTGAATCAGGGCGAAGGCGTCGTCGTTGTCGTAAGCGCAGCGGGCCACGAATGCCGTCCAGGCATGGGGCTCGGCTTCCTCCAGCATGGTGTGGAGCAGTTGGATCAGTGCGAGTTCGAAGCGAGCGGAAAGCTCGACGTTCGACGTATCGTCAAGCAAGGCTGCGGCTTCCACGAAGCGATTGGCCGCATATTCGGCGATCATGTCCGCTGCGGCCAGATAGAGTTCCTTCTTGCTGCCAAAATGGTAGGGAATGGCCGACAGCGTGGTTTTAGCCGCTTGGGACAAGGCGCGTGTGGTTGCCCCCTCGTAGCCAACAGCAGCGACAACGTCAATCGTCGCTTCGATCAACTGCGATCGGGTCTTGGCACTGCGCGCCTCGTGGCCGCTGGTTGTCTCTGCATGATTGCGCATACATCCTCCGGCTGTTCCGGTAAAAATATAGTTCATACGAACGATCTTTGCAATGGTAATGGAACGGCGAGAAATCGGGTGTACTCATTTGCAGGGTTTGGCAACTGTCATGGAGGTCTCAAGCCGATGACGGACGTCGCCTGGTTGATCCGAATTTACTTTGAGGGCATCGTCACCTGGACCCAGCCCCGCAAGACCAATGGCCTCCTGGAAGTCCTGAATGGGCGCTTCCAGGTGGCCGAGCGCCGAGCGCGTGGCTGGACCAGCTTCGAGGGGATGCGCACCGTGCTCTTTCGCATCGCCGGTAGGCTTGACTTCGCCCGGATCAACCCGCATGCCGCTGAACCCACTTGACCCCTTGCCGCGAGGATGCGCCCGCGCGCTGGCGCGAGCGGGCGCCACCATCCTGTGCCACCACGCGTGCAGCAGCGCCCACGCAGTACGGGCGGGCACGCGTTCACGCTCCAGCGCCGACTCGAACGCCCGAAGCCGCGCAAGGTATGCCCGCACGTGGCGCGACTCCAGGCGCTGCGGGTCGATCCGCCCATAGTTCTCCACGAGTTGGGTGAACAACGTGCGCAGGCGGTCGGCGCGATGACGCAGATCATCCTCGGCATGCTCGGTGGCCAGTCGGGCGAGTTCGAGCCCGCGGTCGACGAGGCGGTGGTATGCCTGTGCGGCGGGGGACCTCCCCAAGCGCTCGATCCGCTTGAGCGGCAGTTTCGCGTATACCGCGAGCAGGCGCCGCAGATCGGCGAGGATGGCCTGCTCCAGCGCCAAGTGGGGACGGCCGGTCAAGGAGCGATCCGCAAATCCCGAAGCTGACCAGCAGGCCCGCAGGTCCTCCACATAGAGTCGCCGGTCCCCAAAGTAACCGGTGACCTGCCGGGTCGTCGCCTGTTCGAGCGCATCCCCCGGCGCATCGCTCAGGACGCGCGCCATCGAGCGCAATGGCTGCCCGAACGACAGCGGGAAACGGGAGAAACGATAGCTTGCCTGGGTTCCAGGCATTAACCGGTAGGCGACCAGTTCTTCCCGCAAGGAAGGGGCTTCCTCGAAGCGCGCCCGCATCCGCTCGAACAGGTCCAACGGCATGCTCGGTAAGCCCGCCCAGTCGTACAGGGAACGGTCGCCGTAGCCACCGGCGGCGAGAATTCGCGCAACCACGTCGGCGCAATTGAGATCGCTCCTGTTCCAGCGCAGGCTTCCGTCCCGGAATCCGTTCTCGATGCGGTGTGCCTCGGCCACCATGGCCGCACGACGCTCGGCGGGAATGCCTTGGACCCGCAACCCGAGCGTCTCACGGCCATAAGCCATGCCGTAGGTGTTGGTATGGACCTGCGAACGGGACGGGCGATTGATGCCGTACAGGTAGTCTGCCAGGCTTACGTGCTGCAGGAAGTTCCGATCGACGGACGGGTCCGCGATGTAGTTCGCGCTGTAGACGATGCCGTTGATGCGGATGGCAAGATGCCCAAATGGATTTTCGAGGACGACCCGTTGCGGCGTTTGCGAGGTGGCGTAGGACAACAGCAGTTCGACCTCTGCCGGCGCTTCGGAATCCAGTTGCGCCAGCGCTTGGTCGATCCCCTGGACGGGGGCTCCGTTTTCGACGCCGTAGTCGGGCAAGGGCCGGGCCGGCCTGAAGCCATCGTCCAGCGCAAATCGGACGATGCTCGCGATGTCGATGCTTTGCCGGAATTTTCGCTGGGCACGCAGCATCGCCTCCCGCAGGGCGGGGTCGGAGAGCAACTCCATCGCGAACCTCCCGGCATCGTCGGCGGAAACCGCGAACCTGGCCAGACCCTGGCGCTGGAACAGGGCTGCATTTTCGCGTTCGTGGCCGCTGATCACATCGAGCAGCACAGTCGGCACTCCGAGTGCAAAAGCCTCTGCTGGCGTCATCCCGCCCGCCTTGGTGACCAGGATGTCGGCGGCGGCCATGCAGGACGCCATGTCACTGCGCGGCAGCAGCCCCAGAGGCTTCAGTGTCACCCTCTGCGGCAATTTTTCCTGCAGTTCGGCGAGCGCCTCGTACTGCCTCGAATTCGTGCCGCACACCGCGATGATCTGCAAGCAGCCCGGGCAGTGGCGAACGACGCTGTCAATCACCCCCGGATAGTTCCCCGCCCCTTCCTTGCCGCCGCTCAGCAGCAGTGTCGCTACGTCCACCGACAGCCCCAGCTCCTCGAGCGTGATGCGGCGGGCGTCTGCGGATGTCGCCGGAGGCCGCACCGGCATGCCGCTGGTGACGACCTTCCCGGCCGCAACCCCCGCCGCCAGCCAGCGTCGTTCGAGTTCCGGATGCGCGACGAAGGTGCGGTCGATCCGCTTGGAGATGCGCGGGAAATAGCCCTCGAAGAAATCCGTGTGCAGCCAGCCGATTCTCGGGTCGGACAACAGCCCTTTCTCCCGCAAGGTTCCCAACACCTGGGCCGCCCCGTAATGGGTGGCGAGAACAGCATCCGGTCGCTGCGCGGCCAAGTAGGCCAATACGCGTTCTTCCGGATAATCGTTGGGCAGCGTCGACAGCGAGAGGGCACGGCTGCCGCGCGTCTGCATCGCACGGAACAGACTCTCGAAGCACTCCGGCAGATTGCTGGCGGCGAACCAGTACAGGCGCTCGTCGACCCGCCGCCACACCGGATGCATGAACGTGCGGATGTCCTGCAGCAGCACCTGGGTCGCCGGAGATTGCCGCCGTATCTCGTCCTGAATGGATTGAGCGGCACTGATGTGTCCGTATCCGATGGAGGAATAGAAGATGACGACCTTCCCGATGCTGCTCATCGTCCTCTCCCGCTGCGCAGAATGGAAAGCAGAAGCCATAGGCTGCCGGCCACCGCGCCAAGGAATCCGAGAAGGCCGAAAACCGGTAACCCCAGAAGCGTCGGTCCTCCCGACACGGTCATGACGATGGACGAGCCGACGATGAGCGCGGCGACGACGATCCCGATCACCAGGCGGTTGGCGGCATTGTCGAGTTGATCGCCGACCCGTCTCAGATGGGTGACGTCGATGTGTACTTCCAGACGGCCACGGCGGGCGGCTCGCAGCAGCCTGGAGATGTCCTGGGGCAAGCCAGCCAGCAACGAGAAGATGTCACCGGCCGCCCGCCGCCCCCGTCTGAGCAGCGCTGCCGGGGAGTAGCGCACGTGCATGGCACGCTCCAGCAGCGGCAGTGCCTGGTTGGCCATGTCGAAGCCGGGATCGAGTTCGCGGCCCAAGCCTTCCAGTGTGACGAAGGCTTTTACCAGCAGGGACAGGTCGTTAGGCAGGACGAGGTGATGCTGGCGCGGAATCGCCACGAGGTCGGACAACATTGCACTCAAGCGCAGTTGCTTCAGCGGCACGCCGTGGTAGCGATCAATGAAAGACTGGATTTCCAACAATAGATCCTGCTCATTTGCCACGCCGTCGCTCGTCCATTCGAGCATGACGTCGACGACGCCGCCGGCGTCGTTCCTCACCAGCCCCAGCAGCAGGCGGATCAACTGGTCGCGGCGTTCCTCCGCCAGCCTGCCAACCATGCCGAAGTCGATGAAGGCGATTCGATTGCCCGGCAAATAGAACACGTTGCCCGGATGGGGGTCAGCGTGAAACACCCCGTCCTCGACGATCATCTTCAGTACCGCATTGGCGCCACGCCGTGCGAGCACCTTGCGGTCCAGGCCAGCCTGATCTACGGCCTGAAGCCTGCGCCCGGAAATACCGCCAATGAATTCCTGTACGCAGACCCGCTCGCCGGTCCACTGCCAATACACGCGGGGAATGACGATGATGGGAGGTGCGCCATCCGCGTCCGGCTTCTCCTCGCCCGGGACGGCAGGAGGAGAATCCTGATCGGTATAGCCGGTGAAGTTCTCGGCGATGCGTTCGGCATTGCGGCATTCACCGGCGAAATCGAGTTCATTGCGCAGCGACTGGGCGAACTGGCGCACCATCTCGCGCGGATGCAGGACGCGCCATTCCGCGCTCTCCGTCTCGGCGAGTTCGGCCAGGCGCGCAAGCCAGCGCAGATCGGCTTCCAGAATGGGCCGAATGCCGGGCCTGCGCACCTTGACCACGACTTCGCCGCCATCTTCGAGACGCGCCCGATGCACCTGCGCAATGGAAGCGGCCGCCAGAGGCTCGGGATCGAAGGCCGCGAAGATTTCCTCGGGTGGCGCGCCGAGGTCTTCGCTGAGCTGCTGATGTACGGCTGCCCAGGGAGCGGGCGGCGCGCTGTCCTGCAACTTCCCGAATTCGGCGGTCCACTCGGGTTCGAGTAGATCGACTCGGGTAGCGAGCACCTGGCCGAGCTTGACGAAAGTCGGCCCCATTTCCTCCAGCGCCCGCCGCACGCGCTCGGGGGGCGTCATGTGGGCGAAGTCTGCCGCTTCGTTCCAGTGCAGTGCCGTCCCCGCCCGCTCCAGGGCGTTGGACAGCCCCATCCGGCGCACCATGTCGCCAAACCCGTAGCGGATCAGGATCGAGGCGATTTCGTGCAAACGCCGTAGATCACGCATCGCGGTCAGTGCCTGCCAGAACATTGCGTTTCCTCATCTTTTCGGGGGCTGGTTCGTGTCACCGCCCAGCGCCGCGTACAGCCCGATTTGGCTTGACAATGCCGCCCTGCGTACCTGCACCAGTTGCTGCTCGACGGCAAGCAGGTCGCGCTCGGCGTCCAGTACCTCCAGGTGCGCCGCCGAGCCGGCATCGAACAGCATCCGCGCCAGTTTCAAACGCTCGCTCTGCTCGGCGTGGGCCTGGCGCGCCACGACGAGCTGCTCGGTGAGCTTCTGCCTTGCGGCCAGGGCGTCGGAGACGTCGCGAAACGCTGCCTGGATCGCGCGTTCGTATTCGGCAATGGCGATGTCACGCCGCACGACGCTAGCGTCGAGATTGGCCTGTCGCATGCCAGCATCGAAGATCGGTAATTCGATCGTCGGCTGGAACAACCATACCCGGGTGCCCGACGAAAACAGGTCGCTCAGGCTGGTACTGACCGAGCCGGCACCGCCGGTCAGTGCGATGCGCGGGAAGAACGCGGCGCGCGCCGCACCGATGTTGGCCTGGCGCGCCCGCAGCGCATGCTCGGCGGCCAGGATGTCCGGGCGGTTGACCAGCAGGTCCGATGGCAGCCCGGGCCTCAGTTCGGGCATGACCAGGGCTTCATCCATCGGGGCCGATGGCGGCGGCAATTGGGGGTCGCTGCCGAGCAGTAGCGCCAGGGCATTGCGTTGCTGTTCGCGCGCAAGCTCCAGTTGCACCTGCAGGGCTTTGCCCTGGCTCAGCAGGGTGCGCACCTGGGTCAGCTCAAGCCGCGAGCCGTGGCCCAGCTCCAAGCGTTTCTGGAAGATTTGCTCCAGCGCTTGCTGGTTTTCCACCGTGCGCCTTGCCAGCGAAATGCGCTCGTCGAGTTCGCGCAGGCCCAGGTAGGCATCGGCGACCTGGGCGACCAGTGCCAATTCCACGGCACGGTGGCCCTGCTCGGTGGCCAGCCATTGCTCTAATGCGGCGGTCTTCATGCTGCGTACGCGGCCCCACAGGTCCAACTCCCAACTGCTGATGCCCACGGAGGCTACGTTGACCTCCAGGACCGAGCGGCCCGCCAGCGGCTGTAGCCCATCGGGCAGGCCGGTGCGGATTTGCTGCGCCCCCACGCCGACTATTGGCGCCTGCTGCGCACGCTGGATGCGGAAGGCGGCGCGCGCCTCCTCGGTGCGCAGCACCGCCACGCGCAGATCGCGGTTGTTTTCCAGCGCGATCTCGATCAGCGCCTGCAAGGCCGGGTCGGTGAAGTACTCGCGCCACGCCAGGTCAGCCGCGGCCGCAACGCCCGGCGTGTCGGGCTGCGTCCGCCAGTTCGATGCGACGGGGAGCGCGATGGGATCGAGCGCGGGTGCCAGCGAGGCACAACCGCTCAGCATCGCCAGCACCGCCACCGCCACCGCCAGCGTGCCGACGAGCCGATGGCGGGCCGATGGGCCGGTCTCATGGCCTGCGCGGGCCTGGCGACGGCGAGGGGACGATGTACCGCTGTCATTCTCATGCATGGTCTGCTCCTGTGGCCGCCGGGGTTGCATGGCGCTTCGCATGCAGCTCGTAGAGCAGCGGTACGACGAACACGGTCAGCGCAGTCGAGACCAGCGTGCCGAAGATCAGCGAGACGGCCAGGCCCCCGAAGACCGGGTCGGTCACCATGACGGCCGAGCCGAAGATGATCGCCAGCATCGTCAGCAGGATGGGCCGCAGACGCACCGCGCCGGCCTGGCGCACGGCCTCCCTCAGCGGCATGCCGTGGCGGATGTTGTCCTGAATGAAGTCGATGATCAGCAGCGAGTTGCGGATCACCACCCCCGTCAGCGCGATGATGCCGACCATGGATGTCGCGGAGAAATCCATGCCGACCAGCCAGTGCCCCGGAAAGATGCCGATGATGCCGAGCGGCACGGCCGACATGGCCACCAGCGGAACGATGAACGAGCGGTAGTAGGCGACCAGCGCGAAATAGATGATGAGCAGGGCGCCGCTGAGGGAGAGGGAGAGATCCCGGTACACGTCCAGCGTCATGCGCATCTCGCCGCCCCACAGCAACTGATAGCCGTCGATGGTGTCGGGCACGTCCTCCTTGAAGCGCAGGTTGCCGGTGCGCAGCGGACGTCCGTCCGGCGCGGTGATGCCATGCAGGCGCCGCTGCAGGTCGAGCACGGCGTACAGCGGCACCGAGTCCGACAGTTCCGCACCGACGAAGGAGACCTTCTCGTTGTCGCGGTGCAGGATGGGACGATCGACCGATGCGGGAACCACTTTGACCAACTCCACCAGCGGCACGGGCTGGCCGGCTGCGTTGTCCACGAATACCCGGTCGAGCCGGCCGGGATCGACCTCAAAGCGGCGCGGCACGAAGGCCCTGACTGGCACCGGCAGTTTCTCGTCCGGCAGGTGGGCGCGGCCGAGGGTGGTGCCGCCGTAGACCAGCGCCAGCGCCTCGGCAATCTGCGCAGTCGAGACGCCGGAGAGCGCGGCCTTGTCCTTGTCCGGCACGATGCGGTGCTCCCGCACATCTTCTGGTTCGGTGTCGGTGATGTCGACGGTGTCGTAGGTTTGTGCGAAGGCCCCGCGTACCTGGGCCGACAGCGCGCGCAGACCCTCGGCGTCGGGGCCGTAGATTTCCGCCAAAACGGTCGAGCGCAGCGGCGGACCCGGCGGCTGCTCCACCAGCGCCACCTCGGCACCGGGCCAGGCTATGCGAATGGCCTCCACCTGGGGACGCAGTTTGCGCACGATGTCGATGGAGCTTTCCTTGCGGTGACGCTTGTCGATGAGGTTGACGCGGATTTCCGCGACGTGGTTGCCAGCACGCGCGGAGGTGCCCTTGAACAGACCGTTGAAGTCGGCTACACCAGCCTGGCCGACCCAAGTCTGGTAGTTGAGCACGTGCGGCTCCTGTGCCAGCACCGTGGCGACCTGGCGCACCAAGCGATCGGTGTCTTCCACCGGCGTGGTTTCCGGCATCGAAACCACCACGTTGAAAGTGTTCTGGTCATCCTTGGGCAGAAAGCCGATCGGCACGCCCAACGCGGACACAGCCCCGCCCACGCCCGCCGGACGGACGAACTGCCAGGCGCCTTGCATCAGCGAGACCGTCATCAGCAACAGCACCGCCAGACCGAAGCCGATGCGCACGTTTCTGTGCTGCTGCAGGGGGCCGAACAGGCGCAGGTAGAGGCGTTCGATCCGCCCCGGTGCGCCATGACCATGGGACTGTTGCCCGTGCGCTGATGCTTCCTGCTGGATGTCGTGGCGATGAAGCCAGCGATTGGATGCCCACGGCACGACGATGTAGGCCACCACGATGGAAGCGGCCATGGCGACCGGCACAGTGACCGCGACCGGGAAAAAATACTGGCGCGGCATGCCGGTCAGGGCCAGTAGCAGGGTGATGAAGACCAGCATCACCGCGAAGGTGGCCAAGTTGGTGGCGTTGCCGATCTCGTTGGTCGCCAGCACGGTTTCCGCCTCCTTGTCCGCCTTCGGTTTGCGGCTGGCGTAGTGGCGGTGGATGTTTTCGATGACCACGATGGCGGCATCCACCAGCAGCCCCAGCGCCAGGATCAGCGCGAACAGCGTGACGCGGTTGATGGTGACGCCGCCCAGCAGGTTGGCCGCCAGCGTGATGCCCATGATCAACGGCACCGTGATCATCACGATCAACGCCTCGCGCCAGCCCAGGAAGAGGATCAGCACCAGGCCCACGGTGACCAGGGCGATCGCCAAGTGTTCCAGCAGCAGGTTGACCGCGTCGTCGGCTTTCTGGCCGTCGTTGCGCGTCACCACGACCTGAATGTCCTGGGGCACGAAGGTGGCCTGCATGCGCTGCATGCGGTCGATCACTGCATTGGCGACCACCACGGCATTGGTGCCCTTCTTTTTGGCCACAGCGATGGTGACGGCGGGCAGGTCTGTGGCATCGGCCGTGCCAAAGCGTGGATCGCCGGGACCGAAGGAGAGGCGGCTGGCCGTGGCCGGCTCCGGCGGCGGGCCGTCGGTGACGGTGGCCACGTCGCGCACGTAAACCGGCCGCTTATCGCGCACGGCGATGAGCTGGTTACGCACATCCTCGGCTGAGGTATAGGCCGCATCCAGCTTGATGGCTTGTACCTGACCGTCACGTACGGTGGGCTGTAGTGGCAACGTCAGATTGCTGGTTGGGAAGGCCGCTCGGGCTTGGCCGAGGGTCACGCCGTAAGCCTGTAGGCGATCGGGGTCCAGTTCGATGGTGATTTCGCGATGCTGCCCGCCGCGCAAGGAAACCACCGAGACGTTTTCGGTACTGCGCAGGCGCTCGGCCATGCGTTCGGCCATGCGGTTGAGCGCGTAGTCATCGTATTTCGACGAAGCCAGCGTGAAGGTGACGATCGGCACGTCGTCCGCGTCGACGCTTTGCACCAATGGCGTCGTGGCATCGGCAGGCAGCCAGGCACGGCTGGCCATCACGCGGTCATAGAGCTTGACCAGCGACTGCTCCTTGGATTCACCGACCTTGAATTGCACCTGAACGATTCCCTGTGAGTTGCGGGAAGTGCTCTCGATGTGATCAACGCCGGGCAGTTCGCTCAGGATGCCTTCGAGCGGAGTAACCACCAGCGATTCGACCTCCGCGGCCGAGGCACCGGGCAGGCCGACCACCACGGCGGCGGCGGGCACGATGATCTGCGGGTTCTCCTCGCGCGGGGTCTGCAGCACCGCCACGACACCCATCAATGCCACGGCGATGATGAAAACCAGCGTGAGCTTGGAGGTGATGAAGTGCTTCGCGAGAAAACCCGCGAAGTTCAGGCGCCTCGACGTCATCGCGCGCCCCCGGCGGCCTGGATCGGCATGCCGTCATGGACGGTGTCGGCGACGCTGGCGAGGATGGTTTCTCCGTCCGACAGGCCGGCGGCCACCTCCACCACATCGCCCAGGCGCTGGCCGGTGCGCAGCCATCGAAAACGCGCCACGCCGTCCTGGAGCACGAACACGCCGTCCAAGCCACCGCGTCGCACAAGGGCCGCACGCGGCACCGTGACGGCCTGTTTCTCGTCCAGCAGGATTTCGAGGCGGCCGAACATTCCCGGTAGCAGGCGCGCGTCCCGCGGCAGCACGATGTCCACCTCATAGCGACGGGTCACGCCATCGCCCGATGGCACCACGCCCCGAACCCGTCCCTTGAAGCGCTCATCGCCCAGCGCGTCGATGCGCACGGGAATCGAGTCGCCGGACTTGATTGCCGCCAGGCTGCGCTCGGGCACGAACGCTTTGAACAGCAAGACCTCGCGCGACTCCACCGTCATCAGCGGCGCGCCGGGAGTTGCCATTTCGCCGCTGCGCCGGGCCACTGAGACGACTACGCCGTCCACCGGACTGGTGATGGCCACGTAGTTGCGCTGCGCCTGTGCCGCCGCCAACGCCGACTGCGCTTGTTCCAGCGTCGCGCGGGTGGTTTCCTCCCGCACCCTGGACTTGCGCAGCGCATCGGCCGAGATCGCGCCGGCCGGCGCCAGTTGCACGTTTTGATTCACGTCGTGCCGCGCATCCCGCCAAGCCTCTTGGGCGGCCTGCACACCGGCGCGTGCCTGCGCAATGGCCGCGTCGATGTCAGAGGCGTCGATGCGCAACAGCAGGTCGCCGCGCCTGACCGCTTGACCCTCCCGAACATCGAGCTGGCGAATGAATCCGGTCACGCGCGAAGCCACGTCGATGCGTCCATCAGAGACTACGCTGCCAGTCACATCGTTGGTAACAGGTAATCGTGCCTGCCGTACCACAGCGACTTCTGCAGCCACCGGCGTGGCCACGGATCTAGACGAGATTGAGCCATCAGTGCAGGCAGCGAGCAGAAGTACACACATGGACAGCACGGCCACCGTGCACGCCTGCACGCTCCTGCCCGTGCTCAAAGTGCCAGTCTCCCGGACCGACGGCACGGGTCTATGGAGGTCGAGCGCATAGGTAGTCAAGCGATTCATGAGTGTCTCGAAGGTCTTGGTTATGTCAGATTCTAATAGAGTTCGTACGATCGAACTATATTTTATCGAATAATTTGGTCAAGTGCGGAACGAGCGGATGACCTCCGTGCTCGCTCGATGTTTTCTTGATCGGAAGGTGTGCAAGCCCTCCGTATCGTGTTGCTAGCTGCGTTTTGTTTACCGCCTCAACTGATAGCAGGCCCGCGTGCGCGCCCAATCTCCCAAGACACCCCGCCACCGCGCACTGTGGCCGCGAGCTGCTGGCCCAGCCGCTGTTCGATCACTGGCTTCCACGGCACCAAGCTGAACCCCATGCCGTCATCGAGCATCGCGTAGCGCCCGCTGGCGAGCATGATGCTGCGCCGGTAGATACCGGCCACGCGCTGGCCGTCGGCCACCGGACGGTGCTCCAAGCCGGATTCGGCGGCAATGTCCTTGGCGGCCTGCGCCAGTTCCCGATTGCGCAACGTGCCCAGCAGGTTCCGGGCGAGGATCACGCGCTGCCCGCGCCGCTCGGCCAGCCCTTGTTCGGTCAGGAAGTCGGCGCGCTGCTGCATGGCCTGCTTGGCCTCGCCGCCAAAGCCCAGGTCGCCCAGGCCCGAGCCGCCAATCAACTGCTGGTCGAGCCAAGTAGCCCCGATCACGCGGGCCTGCCGCTCGATGGGCAGGTGCGATTTCAGTTCCACGGCCACGCCGCCCAGGCGCTGCGCGTCGTAGCGGCGGCCCTGCTCGGGCAGGTCGCCCGGCACCTTCCATAGCCCTTCGGCCACGCGCTCCACGATGCCGGCCCGGCGCAGGGCTTCCAGTCGGCGGACGTGGGCCGCGACGACTTCCTGCGGATCGCGGCCGGGCACAGCCTGACCCCGCGCCACGGCAAGGTGATGGTCGGTGCGGTACAGGCCACCGCTCGCCAGCGCGGCGATGTTGCGGTCGGCTGCCCGCACGTCGGCAGATCCCTTCACCTCCACCACGGCGCCGGCCGGGTAGTTCGCCAACTCGTCGCGGGCGTTGAGCGCGACGTAGTGGGCCTTGCCGTCCACGCCGTCGATGACCAGATAGCCCCGGTCGCGCAGCTCGTCGGCCAGCCCCTTCGCGGCCACCCGGCCGAGAATGGTTCGGCCATCGTCCCCAGGCTCGAACACCGCCAGCTCGCGCGGCTCGCCGCGCATGGCCCGCTGCATGGTGCGGATGATGTCGCCACGCTCGCCCAGGGCGCGCAGGGTCTCTTCCGCGTCGGCATAGACGGCCCAGGTGCCGGGCTGTATTTCGTCGGCCAGGCCCAGGCGCTGCAAGCGTTGCAGGCGGCCGATTAGCAGCAGGCGCTGGCGTTGCAGCCGCGGTTCGTTGAAGCGTTCGATCTGCACTCGGCCGTCCTCGCCGACCTCGCGTTGCAGGGTGCGATCCAGGCTCGTCCACCGCTCCTGCTCCACCTCGCGCTGCAAGGTCTGCTGGATCTCCAGTTCGGTGCGCGGCCCCAGCCATTCGGTCGCCAGTTCGGCGGCGCGATGGCGAAAGCCTTGCGCGATGTAGTCGCCCGAGATGATGAGGTCTTTGCCAGTGTCGTCACGCCCGCGCACGATCAGGTGAGTGTGCGGGTTGTCGGTGTTCCAGTGATCTACCGCCGCCCAATCCAGCCGCGTGCCCAGGTCGGCTTCCATGCGATTCATCAGGTGCCGGGTGTAGGTGCGCAGGTCGTCCAGCTCGGCGCCGTCCTCCGGGGAAACGATGAAGCGGAAATGGTGCCGGTCGTCGGCGGCCCGCTCCTTGAAGGCGTCGAGGTCGGCTTCGTCGGTTTGCGGCCCGTAGGCTCGGCCCGGCTCGCCATCGCGGCCCGCGCCATCGCGCTCGATGTAGCGCAGGTGCTTGGCGAGCGATTGCGGGCTGGCATTGCGCTGATTGACCAGCAGCGTCTTGATGGTTACACGCCGCGACAAGGGCGTGAGCTTCGCGCCCGCGAAGCGCGCCGCCGTATGGCCGCGCCCCAAGCGCGAACCGGGGCGCTGGCCGGCGCGTGCGCCGCTGCCACCGGCTGCGGAATTGCGCATAGAGGACTTGCCGCCGCTGGCCTTGCCCGCCTGCTTGAGCACCTTGGAAACGAAGCCCTGGCCCCGGTTCTTCGGGGCACTGGGGCGCACGCGGAAATCGTCGTCGCGGCGGTCGCTCATGGCAGTCTCCAAGGAAAGCTATGGCGTGCCACGGCGTGCGAAGCACGCGGGCCGCCCTGTCTTGGCGCGGACTTCGCGCCACAAGCGGCACGGCGGCGAAGCCGCTGTGTGCCGCGCCACCCCCACGTGCAGACTGGCTTTCGACGCGGCCCTGTGCCGCGTCCTTTTGTCTTGCCTTCCGCCTTTGCCCCTCGCTGGCGCTCCGGGCAGCGGCGGCCCGGCGGCGCTGCTGCGTGAGCAGCCAGCGCGCCGGCGAACGCGGCGACGGCCATAGGCCGGGCGCGTTCGAGGCAAGACGCCTGCACATGGGAAGGCAGCGCGAAGTGCAGCGCGGATGCGCTGGCATTGCACG
The DNA here is from genome assembly GCF_000802155.2 of Pseudomonas frederiksbergensis. Taxonomy (GTDB): domain Bacteria; phylum Pseudomonadota; class Gammaproteobacteria; order Pseudomonadales; family Pseudomonadaceae; genus Aquipseudomonas; species Aquipseudomonas frederiksbergensis_A. The sequence continues at coordinate 237,983 of NZ_JQGJ02000005.1, read as the reverse complement.
CGCGACGACATGCAGAAAGCCACTGGATCGGCACGCCCGATGGCACGATGAGATGCACGGCAACGTGCAGCGAATTGGCCGCCATCATGGGCGGGCCTCCAGCCAGACCGGACGCGCAACGCCGATCACGGCGGACGCGCGCACGGGCCCGAAATACCGGCTGTCGAATGACGCCGGGTTGGTGACGCTGAGCAGGAACAGCTCGCCGGGCCGCAGGCGGCGGCACTGCTGCCAGGATGGCAGCGGCCGGCCCCAGCGGTCGGCGGACAACACAGCGGCCGAAGGCACACCGTCGATGCGAACGCTGCCGCCAGTAATGCACACCTCCTGCGGTGCTATCGCGCCCACGCGCTTGAGCAGTGGAACGCGCGTCGGCAGGTAGCCGCGCTGCGCGGCCAGCGCGGCAGCGTCAGGCGGCAGCGTGGTCAGGACGATGCTGCCCACGGCCAATGGACGTGGCAGCGCGCCGGTGCGCAGGTCAAGCGGATCGACGCGATACCAGCCGACCGCCACGCTGTCGGACGGGTTGTAGGTCAGACGCGGCAACGGATGCACAAAGGACGCCCAGGCCAGCGCAGCGAGGCCGCAGGCGGACAGGCCCGCCAGCACGAGGCGAGCGCGCAGGCGTGAGCGAGGCCGCGTTGCCATCATCGTGGTCATGGCAATGCCCTCCCGGCCAGCCAGGCGGCGTGCCGCTCGGCGGTGTATTCGGGCAGCGGCAGGCGCGCAGCGAGCCGATTGCCCAGCGTGCGCCAGTACGCGGGCGAGACGGCAACGGGCGCGATGCCCAGCGCCTCGATGGCGTCGATGCGTTCCAGCACGGCGCGCACCTGGTTGTCGCCCTCGGCGTGCAGCAGCAGGCGCGCGCCTGGCTGCACGCCGGGGATGCGCTGCGCCGCATCCAGCGGCGTGCAAGCCTGCATCACCATGAGCTGCCAACGCACAGTGCCGTAGTCGTTGGCCTGCCAGTGGATGCGGCACAACATGGCGCCCGGCTGGAACACCGCGCAGCGCCGCCAGCGGTCGAGCTGGTGTGTGCGCGCAGGCTCGCCGAAGCGCAGGTAGAGCTTGAAGCGCGGTTCGATGTAGGCCAGTGCCACGCGCGTCAGCGGCGCGCTGGCAGGCTGGCCGGAAGGTGCTGCGAGCGCAGCCGTGGCCGCGCTAGCGGCAGGCGAAGCGGATGCAGTCATGGTGCGTTCTCCCTACGTTGCTCTGGAAACTCCCGTTCCAGCAGGCCGCGCAGCAGGTCGGCCACGGTCACGCCTTGCGTGAAGGCCGACACCTTGATGCGCGCCCGCATCGCGGACGTGATGTCGAGAGTCAGGCGGGCGGTGTAGAGGTCGCCCTTGCCCAGCGCATCCGCGTCGCCCTGGCGAATCCACGCCTCGGCATGCGGATTCGCGGGCGGACGCGCGCCGATGCCGACGCGCTTGGCCGTGCGCTTGCTGTTCGGTGATGGCTTCTCTGTCATGACGGCCACCGCAGCAGTTCGTCTACCAGCGCAGTGATTTCACGCGCGGCCGCGCTGTCCGGCGCCGTCTCGCGTGTAAGCCGGCCAGCGGCCACGCTGTCGGCGAACACGATGCGTTGATGCACTTCCGAGCGCAGCGCAGGAAGCGGCTGGTCTGCGAGCGCCTGGCGTGCTTCGCGTCCGATCACGGTGGTGCTGACGCGCCGGTTGATGACGAAGGCCGCGCGCAGCGCAGGCCGGAACACCTGCGCCTCGCGGATCAGCGCCACCATCTCGGCGCTGGCCCACAGGTCGTAAGGGCTGGGCTGCACCGGGATCAGCACGCGCTCGGCCGCCAGCAGCGCGGAGCGCGCCAAGGCGGCGATGCGCGGCGGCCCGTCGATGACGACGTGATCGGCCCGCCTGGCGAGTTCTGGCGCCTCTTGGTGCAGCGTTTCGCGTGCGAGGCCCACGGCGCCGAACAGCCGTGGCAAGCCTTGCTGGCTTCTGCGCTGCGTCCAGTCCAGCGATGAACCCTGCGGGTCGGCGTCCAGTAGCACGACGTGCTGGCCGCGCATCGCCAGTTCGCCGGCGATGTGCGTGGCGAGCGTGGTCTTGCCCACGCCGCCTTTCTGGTTGAGCAGAGCGACGATCATGGCCTGGCCCTCCGCGTTGGAAAGCCCGGCTGTTGCCGCTGCGTTTGCGGCCGCGTGGTGGTTGTCCACCGCAGCGGCGTTTCCCTACTAAAAGTTAGAGAAATTAAGTTAGGGAAGTTAGAGGGCGAGGAAACCCAGCGCTGGCGCGGGTTTGCGGCCGATCTGCACGCCTGATAGCACGATAGTCCCACGCCTGATAGCACGATACCCCGCACGCCTGATAGCACGACACCATCCACAGGCTTTTCCGAAGTTATCCCCGTGCCGTATGCGGCACGGGCCGGAAGGTCAGCAGCTCCATGCCGTTGTCCGGCATTCGCTCGATGCCCAGGACGTAGCCGGGCAGCGACTGCCGCGCGACCAGCGCGCGCAGGTCGCAGGCGAAGTCGTAGGGCTTGGCGGTACTGCCCGATTTCTGGTGCAGGTAGCGAAAGTCGAACTGCCAGCCGTATTCCTGCTTGCCGCCGTGCTTGCGCACCAGCCGGTACAGCCAGCGCTCGATGCCGCCCGTGAGCCGGAAATACGCCGGGTCGATGGTCAGCACCAGGGCGGCGTCGAGCACGCCGGCATAGAACCAGTCCGGCAGGATCAGCTCGATGCCCAGCGGCGTGCCGCTGGCATCGGCCAGTTCCTTCCATTCGTTGATCCACGAAAACCGATGCAAGCGTCGTCCGCTCGTCTCGCGGATGGACGTGGCCACCGTGGTTGATTGCAAGCGATCCAGCGCGGCTTTGAGGCGCTGGTAGTCGCGCAGCGACTTGCCGCGCCCGATGAAGCGCAGGATCTCGTAGGGCGTGGCGCGCATCAGCCGTGAGGGCCGCAGGCCCGCGTCCTTCGCCTCCACGATCTGCGAGGCCGCCCATATCAGCACGTCCGAATCCCAGATCGTGGCGATGCCGTGTTCCTGCGTGCCCTCCACGCGGATCGTCACGTTGCCTGCACGGAAGTCGATGGGCTTGACCCGCTTGGACTTGCCGAGCGAGAAGAACGGATAGGCCATCAAGTCCTGGCTGTCGCGCGGCGCCATGTCGCCCGGCAAGGCGCGGAACAGGTCGAGCTGTTCGCGTTCTTGCAACGGCCGCTGCCGCATGGGCAGCGCAGTGCTGGACATGGCGATGGCCTGCCGCGCGCCGCCGATCAGCGCGCACGACTGTCGGCCGAGTGGTGCTCGGCGTATTCGGGATCGGAGGTCGTCTCGAAGCTGCGGTCGGCCGCCCAGGCATCGAGGTCGGCCACGGCGTACATGACGCGCCGGCCGAACTTGCGAAACTTGGGGCCGCCGCCGATCACGCGCTGCTTCTCCAGCGTGCGCGGCGACAGGCGCAGGTAGTCGGCGGCTTCGTCGTTGGTGAGATAGCGCTGCGGCTGCGCAGCGGGAGTCGAGACAGTAGCGGCAGGCCGCAAGGGAGCAGGACGCATGGTGAACACCTCCATAGCTTTCAAAGCTCCGGCCACACAGCGCAACCGGATGGAGGCAGTCTCAGAAAACGCGGCCCGCGTGCTCAGGGTCGTTTTGCGTCGCCTTCAAAACGACCCTTCTCAAGCGGTGAAAGCTGTGCTAAGCGGCGATAGCCGCCGCGCATCAACGCATCGCCGCGCCGCACCAGGCGGCGCACCTTGGAGCGCAGGCCGCCGTCGCTGTACCAATCGGCCACGGCGTCGGCACCGAACAGCCCTTCGCCGACCTCGCGCAAGGATGCGCCCGCCAGGGTCGCGTCGAGCGCCTGCAAGGTATGCAGCTCCAGCAGTGCAGCGGGTGGTGGCCTGGGCATGGCATGGGCCAGGGCGGCATCCAGCACGGGCACATGACCACAGGCAGGCGCGGCAGCGCCGCCGCGATGGGCATGTGCGACCGCCATGCCGTCTTCAAGGCTTGGAGCGAGCGCGAAGCGCGCGCAATGGCCGGGGCTGCGCGCGATCAGCGTCAGTCCCTTGCCGTCGTGCAGCAGTTGCTTGTGTCCGGGTATGCGCCAGAACGCGAAGACGGCCGCATCCGGCGGTGGATCGGCATCGGGATGGAGCTGCACCACGGCCGTATGGCCGGGCAGCCAGGCCGGATGCGCGTCGCGCGCATCCAGCGCCGGGTCTTCCAGCAGGCGCAAGCCCCAGCGATGCGCCGCCTGCTGTGCGGCCTGTGGCCGGCGATGGTGGCGCAGCCAGTCAAGCCGGTAGTCGGGATGCCTGCGCAGGTACTCCCAGGCCAGCGCCAGCGCATCCAGCCACAGGATGTAGAGGTAGGCGGCAGTGGGATACCAGTGCGCAACATGATGAGGCTGGATCATGGCGAAAGCTCCTGTCGAACCGCAGGAACGCCGCCACGGGCAGATCAAAACGGAGCTACCGCATCCAGATCAAAACCATCATTTGCATCAATTCAAAGCTGTAACATGCGGTGTCAAGACCGATTGGCTCCGGTGTATTGCGAATCCCGTCCGAATGCGACGGCCGCCTGACCTCAAAACGTCGCGCGGCATAAAACACCGTGCCCGAACCCGCATCAGAGATCGTGACTGATTCGGTCATGCCAGCACGGTTTTGGTGCAAGAGTGCGAATTCAGACCGGACAGGTCTGGAGTAAGACGGAAATAGTCTCAATACGCCTCGCTTGTCCGCAGGGCGAATCGCTCAATCGAGGACGGAACCGTTCTCCTGGGCCAGCCGCAGATATTCCGACAGCGGGCGTGCCGCCTGGAAATACCGATCACGCATCACGGGCTGCTTGCGCGGCCCGACGATGGACTCCAGATCGGACAGCTTCACGGTGCCCAGCTCAGGCATACCGATCCCCAGGTCGATCAGGCCGAAGGCCGTATCGGCATCAACGGGATCGAGCGCGGTCAGCAGCCAGATGGCGTGCGCGTCGGGGGTGAACAGCCGCACGACGGGTAACGGGTCGATGGCCTCGCCACCGGCACGGGCCCGGCCGTGGGCCAGCAACTGCCTGCGCTCGTCCTCGGTGATGAGTCGGTTCATGGGCGGCCCCTTCTTGGAACAAATCCGCCGAAACGTGAAAGCGTAAAGCCATCTCGGCGGATTTGGAGATATGCACGGATGCGGCTTTGCGCTTTTGTGGGAAGCCGCAAAAGCGGATTTCCGTAAAAACGTAGAACCACAAAAAAGGATCGAATCGTATGAATGAGTTAAAGATAACGTGGTTTTAATTGTGCTGCGAATTGACGCTTCTGTCTATGCAGAAGCGCACCGTCCAGCGCGGCCGACCGGCCGGCTCCACCACCCATGACGCCGAGTTGGCTCACGCCTTCGGCGCAGCGGTGCGTGCGCTGCGGATGGAGCGCGGCATCGCGCAGGAATCGCTGGCGCACCAGGCCGGGATCGAGCGTTCCCACATGGGCAAGATCGAGCGCGGCGAGCACATGCCCACGCTGGCGATCATCTTCAAGATCGCCGGCGCGCTCGAATGCAGCACGGCGGTGCTGATGAGCGAGGCTGAAAGCCAGCTCGCAGCAGCGGCCCAGCCGTAGGCGACGGCCCAGCCGATCCGGCGCCGCCGGTTCGGGGAGTTCAGGGGCGCCAAGCCACGCGCGGCGGGGATAGCCCGCAGGGCTTTCCCTGGAGGCAAGCGAAGCGCGCCGCGTCGCAGTCGCAGAGGGAGGTCAGTACCCAGCCACCCCAAATAGCTGGTGTGCCATTTTATGAGGGCCTACTACGTTGATTCCTATCCCCCTATCTCTATCGCTGTGATGCAAAAGTAGATCGACCGCCTCGTCAAGAACCTGTGTATCACCTTCTTCTTGCAAATGTGCTTGGTACCAGCGCATTGATAGACCCGCCACTATATCGGAGAGTTGAATTCCTGTGCTTTCTGGTGATGCCTTAAAAAACAAATCAGCCATTTGCTGAAAGTTATAGTCTGAATAAGGCAATTTGAATTGTGCGGGGTCTACCTTAGCGTTCTCAGCCTGGAATTTGGCTTCGGCGATGATTTCATCGAAGTGGGCTTGCTCATCATGGAAAATTCGACATCCCTCCAAACTCCCAGACAAGTAAAGATTCATTCTGGCATAAATGTTGGTGAAAGATGAGAAATTCGGAAGCAGCCAAATCTCTTGGTCGCGCTTGCCGATGTCCGGGAGAGGCAAGAACCGTCTATGGGCTTTGTCTCCCTCTTTCTCAATCATGATGCGGAAGTCATCTTTGCTTTCTTCCACCTGCGAGGCGATGCCCTGCGCAACTTCATGGGAATGTTGGCTTACACAATCTTTGAGAAGATCGAAGTAGGTGCCAATCTTTTCATTTGATGGATTGTTCATGCATTGAACGAACTCATAAACCACATCGCTGGGAACTCGGTAATAAATGTAATCGGCAAAGATGTTTTTCATCCAAACGGTATCTTGTGATTCTGGAGTATTGAAATACGGAGGCCAGATGAAGCCGTTGGTAATGCTTACAGCCAGTTGGTACTTTTTGTCTACAATCTCAATGAAGAATGGGAAGTCGCTCTTCACCAAGAGATTGATGGCATCAAGAGCGAAGTCAGGCTTGCGCCTCAGAATTTTGCTGAGTTTAAGTTCGTTGGCCTGAATTTTGTGCTTCTGCCTTAAGGCGGCAAGCTCTGCTACAAGGCTGCTCTCATTAGAAATTCCCACTGCTGCCAAACTGAAAACAGCTTGCCCACCGAAATCAAGCGCTGCGCTAGGGATGGTCTGCAAAACCTCCGCATGCAGCCCTGAATGTGAGACAGTGACAGCATGAAGCAGATGAGCCTGAGCACCACTGGATTTGAACGCAAGACCAAGAGAACGCGCAAGCGCGAGTTCCTCGACGAGATGAATCTGGTCGTGCCTTGGGCTGAGCTTGTGGGCTTGATTGCGCCACACGCGCCGGCGCGTGGTGCCAAAGGTGGGCGTCCACCGTTTGCTGTGGAAACGATGCTGCGCATTCACTTTTTGCAGCAGTGGTTCAACTTGTCTGACCCGGCCATGGAAGAGGCCTTGTACGACACGCCGATGTTCCGGGAGTTTGCCCGGTTGGACATGGGAGAGGACCATCTTCCCGACGAAAGCACCATCTTGCGTTTTCGCCACTTGCTCGAAGCTCATGATCTGAGCTTGCAAATCTTGGCGACCGTCAACGCCACCCTCACCGCCAAGGGTTTGCTGCTCAAGCAAGGCACGGTCGTGGATGCAACGTTGATTGCCGCGCCGAGTTCGACCAAGAACAGCACAGGCACGCGCGACCCTGAGATGCACCAGACCAAAAAGGGCAACCAGTGGCACCACGGCATGAAGGCGCACATCGGTTCGGACGCCGACTTGGGGCTGGTGCACAGCGTGACCACCACGGCGGCCAATGCACACGACATCACCCAGGCGCACGCGTTGTTGCACGGGCAAGAAACCGACGTCTTTGCCGATTCGGGCTACCGTGGTGTTGAAAAGCGCGAAGAAATTCAGGCCAAGCACCCGGATGTGAAATGGCACATCGCCATGATGCCTGGCAAGCGAAAGGCCATGGACAAGAGCACGCCCATGGGCGCCATCCTGGAGCAGTTGGAAAAGACCAAAGCCAGCATCCGCGCCAAGGTGGAACACCCGTTTCGCGTCATCAAGAGGCAGTTCGGCTACGTCAAGGTCAAGTACCGGGGGCTGGCCAAAAACACGGCCAATCTGATGACGCTGTTTGCGCTGTCCAACCTGTGGATGGTGCGCAAACGACTCTTGAATATGGGCGCGCAGGGATGAGTGCGCCCAAAAACGGCCAAGGGGCCGCGACTGGCGCTCAATTCGCCCCGAATCTGCCCTTTGAACGCAAAAAAGTGTCGTCATCTGCAATAACAGCCGCAAGCCGCCGCGTCAGCGGTGGTTGTGCAGACCTTCCCTAGTTCGCGCAAGATCCCCGGTATTGCCACTCTCGTCTATGTAGAAATCCATATCTCCCCCATCACAACGGAAAATTACAAATGAATGCCAATAGACTTGCGCAGCTTACGTGCTGCGAGAAGTCTAATGGAGACGTAGAAAGAGCCAAACCTCCGAGGGAAGCCAAAGGAGGTAAATAAGTTCCACATGATGCCTGAGGGGGCCGATTTCTTTGGCCTGCCCAATCGCTTCTGGTCAACGCCACCGGTTCGGGGCATTCAGGGGCGTCGAGCTACGCCCGGCGGGGATAGCGTTCCGGGCTTTCCCCCAGAGGGCAAGCGAAGCGCGCAGTGCTGCAGGCGCGAAGGCGTGAGGGATTGGAGCCGGATGGCCGTGACGGCGAAGTCGGCACGGGGCGCAGCCCGCAAAGCCCGGCGGTGCGACGCACCGACACGCCCGGCCGTTCTTGCAGCCTCAGTCCCAACGCATACGGAAGCGACTCGATACGGCGCAGCCCAGGCGATGGTGCTGCCTCCATACAGTGCCGCGAAAGCAGCACTGCGCCCCGCCGCGTGGGCGGGGCGCGGCGGCGGTCACGCCGCCTGGAGCTTGCTGCGCGACCAGATCAGGTCGTGCGTGCCGTTTTCGCCTTCGATCAGGCGGGCATAGACCGTGGCCGGGAACGAAGGATCGTCGAGGGTCACGGAGATGTATTCCCGCCCGGCCTCGCTGATCTTCTTCCACGCCGCGCCGATGTCGTGGCCGGCCGCCTGCAGGCGGAAGTCCGGGGCCTTCTCGTTGTCCCCCTTATCGTTGGGCATCAGCTTGACCTTGACGTTGAGCGTCAGGGTGCGAAGCGTGCCGGTGAAGCCGTCTTTGTCTGCGGTGAAGGTGCCGATGTTGGCCATGATGATTTCTCCTATCGGTGGAACAAGGTTCGCGCCCATCGCGTCCTTGTTGTGATCCGGCCGGCGGGGGACGGGCTGGCTGCACCGCTGGCGGCCGCAACGTAGTGGAGGGCCGGGAGGCGAAAAGAATTTGTCCCGCGAGGAATGCGCCGAACGCAGTGACAAAGCAGGGGAAATTGTTTTCGCCGGACGGTTGCAGCCATGAAGCCCGAGGCGCAGCCGTGCCACCGCCAGGATTCACAACAACACAAGGACGCCTTGGGCCGAACCACCCCCCATCCGAAAGGAGACAGGGCCGACTCGGTATCCCCGCCCGAAGGCTGCACCGGCTCGCCCCTGACGCGGGCCAGGTCAACCACCCGACGACAGGCGAGAACGCACCCGCCGCACCGTGCGGCGCCGGTCTATAGGCGTGCTGTGGAAGCGCCATAGCGATGCCGGGCGGGTTGTCTGTGAACCGTCCTTCGTGACGTGATGGGCAGGAACCGCCAGCGTTGAGGACGGCACGTATCCGCACAACCTGCCGCAGCAAGCTCCAGCGCGTTCGCCAGCGGCCCGGCCATCCGGCGCAGCCGGTTCGGCGGCATCGAGGGGCGCCAAGCTGCGCGCGGCGGGGATAGCCCGCAGGGCTTCCCCTGGAGGCAAGCGCAGCGCCACAGGCGCGGAGGCGTAAGGGATTGGAGCCGAATGGCCGTGACGGCAAAGGCGGCACGGGGCGCAGTCTGAAAGCACGGCGGCGCTTTGCGCCGTCACGCTCAAAAGTCTAAATGCACAACGAGGAGTTCATTCGGGGAAATGGCAGGTAATATTTACCCCCATTTTTGAATGGATTTCATTTGCCGATAACTACAGATTCGCCAATGAAATGGGATAACCCTGGGCCGCCATTTCCTTTGCCAGAAGCGGCCCTGCATCTTTTTGCAGATTGTCCTTGAACGGGATATAGAGCAACCCTTGGATGTCGGATGGGCGCTCCATATTGTCTTGTTGCTTCATGAGAATGGCAACGTTCTTGCGGCCGAGCAGCGTGAGCATCATGCCCAATTCCATCACAACGTTTTGGCGCGCACGGAACGCCTTTTCGTCTTCGTGACCAGCACGGTAGCCCTCGTCATCAGGCGTGGCCAGCACCACAGCAAAATTTACCTCTGCCGTGTACTTTTCCAATTTCTCGATGATGGTCTGCCCTTCCGAAGGAAGTTGATCCAAGATCAACGGCTCAAGCCTCCAGCGGCGCAGCATCGCTTCAAGCTCGGTTCGAGCAGCATTATCGTGTCCATAAACCACGAACACCTTGCTGAGCATTGGCTTAGCAGCGGCACCATTCTGTGGAGCTGCTGCCGCAGCCTGCGCAGGTTGTACGCCAAGGCAAGCCTTTACTGCCTCTTGGTTTTTGCCCTGAACATTGAAATTACCGGTGTGGTAGCTATTGACGATTGCACCATTTTGCAAACGAAGCTGTGTGCCAGTGCCGTTCGCAAGTGCTGTCTCATTCGCAATCTGAAGATTACCGGCCTGTAGGCAAGCTTTAATTTCGTCGAGAGTCATCGCCATTCCTTCTAAGCTCCCCAAATCGCTTTTTTCGCAGCTTCGCTGAGTACATCAACAACAATGTCGCGCACACCAGATGCAACCGAAGTGCCAACCTTCGTCATCACCTTCTTGAATCGAAGGGATGCAACTTGAGTTTTGGGACTGTCTTTGGTCAATTCCGTCAAATCAGTACGGAACTGCTGGACTTCTTCTGGCGACAGCTCTGCGCCTGCTTCCACTAGCTCAACAGCGCCAGCAATCTTGCGTTCAGTCCAAGGGAATCGGCCACCGCAGTTGTAGCAGAACGAGGGGGGCTCGTAATCACCCCCAAAGCCAAAAACGCCTTCAACGTAGTAATCGCCGCGAATGGATGCGCTGCACGAAGGACACTGCAGGATGGTCGCTTCGCCGCACTTAGAGCAGAACGCCTCTCGAAGCTCGGGATTCTGATCAGCGGCTGTTGTTGCGACATGCCCATTAGGGCAAACTTGTGCGACCCGATATGTCCCCATTGCGCTCCCTTGTTGATTTATGCCGATAGATACGACGTTGGTCAATTCAAGGCATTTTAAAGCAGCAGCGTGAAAATTGAAGGCGTGGACGTCACCGGGCGCGGCCACTGCCGCGCCCGGATTTTGCGTCCACCGCGCCCAGGACGGAACGGCCTGGGCGCGGTGCTGATCGCGGTTATTCCTTCGTCTCGATGATCCACCACACGGCACGCGGCAAGGCGCGGCCTGTGATGGGGTGAATGTCGGTGAGGTCGGCGCGGGCCGCCCAGCCCAGGGGCGGGCGATAGCCGCGCACGTCGCCATCGCCGTGCCAGCGGCGGGCGCGCACCGTGCCGGGGGCGTAGATTGCAGCCATGCGCGGGCGGCGGGTGGTGGTGCGGGTCATAGGCGGTTCTCCTTCCAGCGAAGCGCCCCAGTCAAGGCCGGGGCGCTTGCCTTCGGCGCGGGTCAAGCGGCCAGCGCCTCGGCGGGTTCATCCGCCATTGCTTCGGCATCCGCCGGTGCGTCCCGCTGCGGGCCTTCCTCCTGCGCGGCATCTTGTGGGCCTGCGATCTTGAAGATCGCAGGCATCCACCCCGTGCCATCCGCCAGCCGTTCGGCTTCGCTGGCAATGTCGGCCTTCTTCAATTTCGCCAGCCGGGAAACCTGCTCGGGCGCGTACTCGCCCACGGCTTGCAGAATCGCGGCCTTCGGCACATGCCGGAAATAACCGTCATTGGTGGGCTGCCACCATGCGGCCATGTCCAACCCCACGGCCTGCGCGAGTTCTGCGCCCGGTTGCTGCGGCGTGGCGCGGGGCGTCACCACATCCACCGTGGAAGCCACGCACACGGCCAGCAGTCGCACCAGTTCGTCTTGCGGCTTCGCCAGCAGCGCGGCGAACAGTTCGGCGCTGTCCTGCGGCAAGGCTTCGTCCGCCACCTGTTGCAGTTCGCGCAGCGCCACGACGGCGGGCGATTCCGGCCAGTCCGGGGCCATGCCTTCCAGCCGGTCTTGCACTTTCAGGCTCACGCCCAGGGGGAAGTCGTGGCCGTAGTAACGTTCCTGCAAGACGGTCTGCACCATGCCATGCACCACAGCAGCCAGTGCGGCTTGCGGATGCCGGGCGACTTCGATTTGCAGCGCGGCGGTGCGGTGGGCGCTCAAGCGTTGCGCCAACCGGTCGGACATGGCGGCGGTCTTGGGTGCGTCGTCGGCTTCCTCGTCTTCGTCGCTCCCGGCTTCGCCTTCGCTGTCGAAACCTTGGCGCAGCCGTTCCAACGTCCGTAGCGCCTTCGCCTCGGCCTCGCGCATCAGGCCGCGATGAATCACGGCCTCGCCGTTGCGGTCGATGGTGATGATGGCACCGGCTGCGGCCTTCACGTTCGGGCCGTAGCCTTGCAAGCCATCTTCCAGCGCCTGCAACTGCTCGCCCAGGGCTTCGCCTTCCTCCTGCAAGGCGTCGGCCTTATCCTCGTCGTCGGCATCCATCGCCGCATCCACGGCTTCGCCGATGGCTTGCATCTTCTCTTGCAGCTTTTCGATGCGCTGCGCTTCGCGCTTGTTCGGCTCGCGCCGTTCCCTCGGCGCACGCTGGAAGGCGTGCAGGTCGGCATGGGTGACGCCCGGCGTGGCATCCACCCAAGCCCAGCCCTCGGCGCGAACCGTGGCGGCGATGCCCGCCAGCCGGTCTTGCGCCAGCCGTTCCAGCAGCGCGGCGTCGGTCAGATACACGCCCGCGTCCCCCTCCGCGAACAGGTCACGGCGCACGCCGCCGCCTGCGGCCTCGTAGGTGTCCAGCCCGACGAAACGCACCAGTGGATGCCGGTAGGCGTCGATTTCGCGCTCGGTGAGACGGTCGCGCAGCGCGGACGGCTGGCGCTGCCATGTCGGTGCATCGTAGAAGGCGTTTTCCTGCGCGGCGTGGTCGTCAGTGATGGACAAGGCCATCAACTGATCGAGCGTGACGGCATCGGCGCGATAGTCGCCCATCAGGCGCGGCGAGACGTTCGCCAGCTTCAAGCGGCGCTGCACCACCAGCGGCGTGACGGAGAAATCCGCCGCAATGTCCTCAATTGGTCGGCCTTCTGCCACCAGCGCCGCGAAAGCCTCGAACTGGTCTGCGGGGTGCATCGCCTCGCGCTGCACGTTCTCGGTGAGGCTGGCGGTGCGGGCCGTGCCATCGGCCACTTGCAGGCAAGGCACCTCCCATTCCTTGCTGATGCGGTGCTTTTTCGCCAGCAGCTTCAACGCTGCGAGGCGACGGCCACCGGCCACGACTTCGTAATGCTCGCTACCTTCTCCATGTCGGGCGGATGCAATCACGATCAGGTTTTGCAGCAGACCCACGCGCTGGATGCTTGCGGCCAGTTCGGGGATGGACATGCGCGGGGTCTTGCGCACGTTGCGGCCCGTAGGGCGCGACACCAGCCGCGACAGCGGAACCAGAATCAGGTTCTTGGTCGGGTCGGCGGCTTCCAGCGCGGGGGCTTGGATGGCGCGGGCTTCGGTAGTGGTAACGGCGTTCATGGTGTATCTCCAATCGAATGAAACAAGGAATGGAGGGGAAACCGCCCCTCCTACGGGGGACGGGTCAGGCTTTCAACTGGCGCAGGCCATCGGCCAGCATCCACAAAGCGCGATTGAGGCGCACATCGGAATCAATGCCCTGTATCGGGCGGGTCTGCTGGCGGCGTCCGTTGGCGCTGCGGCCATGCAATCCGCCTTTGGTCAGGTTTTCTTGGGTGCGGTTGAACACGCTCCACAGATCGGGGCGGCGATCTTCAAACCGGCGCGGCATCAGAATCTGGCTTTCGGTGATGGGCGCAGGCTTGTTCGGGTCGTCGTACTTGAGCGTCAACGCGGCGCGGGCGAACACTTCGGCCTCGCCGTCGTCAAGCGTGATGGCGCGCATGGCATCGCGGGAATCGCGCACACGGTCGAAACCGCGCAGCACCTCGAAAGCGCCTTCGATGACTTGGCCCGCCACGTCGCCTTTGTGGGGGACGCGCACGTCCGCCACGGTGTCGCCGCACACAAGGCCATTGCTGCAAACAAATCGGAACTGGCCTGCCAGCATCTGGTAGCTGCTCGTGCCGTCGTGCGAGTTCAGCAGGATGATTTCATTGGCCTCCGTGCCGTTGATCTGGCTGGTATGGCGCAGGCGCAGCATGTGTTTCGTGTGCTCGCGCTTGCCTTCATCGCGCACGCGGGTTTGCGTCACCATGAAAGGCTGAAACCCTTCCTTGCGAAGCTCGGTCAGAACCGCCGCCGTGGGGATATAGGCGTATCGCTGCGAACGGCTCTCGTGCGGGGCATCCGCGAAGATGGACGGCGCTACCCGGTGAATCTGGTCATCGGACAGCGGGGTGTCGCTGCGCAGTGCGGGGGAATGGGAAGCGAAACGGTTTGCAAGCATGTCGTTCTCCTGACTTGGCTGTTGAAGAAAGCGCACACCGGATTCCTAGATTCAGAGCCCAGCCTTTCGGCTGTTCGGTGCGGTCGGCACGAGGAACCCGGTTGGCCCTGTTGCCACCGTCTTTCCTGAGTTCATCGCCCGCGACGGTCAGGAGCGCGCGGACGGGGGCCGTCAAGGAGACAAGCGCAGGGTTGGTGCGGCCCGCAGGCGCAGCCGAGGACACGGCCCTGCGCGCCTTGACGGCACACGGGCGCGGGCTACAGTCGCGGACAAGGTGATGAAGTCAGGGGAGACGGCTGGACATGGCAACGGCCCTCCCACACGCCGACCGCACGGCAAGCGAAGCGCGCAGGCCCGAAGCTGGAAGCCGGGCCGGAGGCGTCAGCGATGCGAAAGGCTGGCAAAGCCAGTCCCGCCAGGGATGAGCGACTAGCGAACCTGGAGCAGCGCGATCCGCGAAGCGGAGACGCAAAAGAACTCTTCGTTTATTATTTGTTTTGCAAGCAAATGTTGCTAAAGCAAGAACACGGGGGCTAAAAGTGATCGTCTGCATTAACCGTCTCAAGCAGTTCGGCATCTTCAGCGACTTCAATGGAACGAAGATCCAGAAGTTCGGCCGGTACAACCTTGTCTATGGCTGGAACGGAACAGGCAAGTCAACCCTATCGAATCTATTCTCTTGCTTTGAGCTTCGCTCGATGGTTCCTCGCTTCAGTGCGGGCCAGTTTTCAGTCGTTTTGGAGGACGGCTCCACGATCACGGAAACCACACTCCCTTCATCCCAATTAAATATCCATGTCTTCAATCAACGCTTTGTGCATGAGAACATTGATTGGGACAAATCCGTAAAAAGCATCCTTCTCATTGCGAAAGAGAAGATTGACGACTTGCAGAAACTGGAGAAGCTAAAAGGCGAGCTTCAATCGAAAAAGAAAGCTCACGACGAAAAGCAAAGTGACATCAAGAAGCAGCGTGAAGCATTGGATAAATTTCTGACCAATGCTGCCAAGAAAATGAAGCTAGGACTTCAGGCGATTGATACGAGCGATAGCTACTACTTGAATTATGATCGCCGAAAGCTCTCTAATTTCATTCAGAGTAATGGCGATGCCATTATTAAGCCTGACTCGGTTCTTCCAGATGAAAAGGTCATCGACCTTACGAATGCCGCCAAGCCAGATCAGCTTCCAAGCATCACTTTCGCCTCAACGGCCATTGAGCCGGACTACTTTAAGAAGGCGGCAGGTCGCATCAGAGACTTGATTGGAACTACAGCAGTCAATCAAGCTATCCAGCGGCTGACTGATAATCCGGACATTCGTGACTGGGTTCAAACAGGCTTGGAAATTCATAAGAACCATGATTCGCAATCCTGCGAGTTCTGCGGCTCTCCATTCACCCAGCTTCGTGCCGAGGCACTTGCCGCTCACTTCAGCAAAGAGTTCACGGATTTTCAAAGCCGGCTTCAGAGCGCCGCGACTTGGATTGAATCTCAAGGTGCTCCAGCCAATCAGTTGCCCGCAGCGACGGAGTTTTATAAAGAGCTATCGGCTGACGCAGATAAGCTCCAGAAAGAATACACATCTGCTGCTGAGAAGATCAACCAGCAAATAGACGGATGGCGGCAAGCTCTGAAAGCCAAAATTACAGACCCCGCAAAGACAGACATTCAGATTTCGGATGTGGTTGAAGAGGATGTCACGAATTTCAATGAGATCCTAAAGTCGATCGTTGCGCTCGTCGGAAAGCACAACAATAAGACTTCAAACTTCAAATCTGAGACATCCAAAAGCAAGGTGGCACTGGAACTTCACTTTGCTGCGGCTGAGGTGCAAGAATTTGACTATGCTGGAAGTGAGAAGAAATGCAATGACCTTGAGGCTGAAGCAAAGAATGACTACAAGGAAATTGAAAAACTTGGTCAAGAGGTCGGAGCAATAGAGGCGCTGCTCTCAAATGAGACGGTTGGGGCGAAGGAGTTCAATGACATCCTGCATCGTTTCATCGGTCGCTCTGAGCTTTGCCTGAGCTTTAATCAAAAGAAAAAAGGCTATGAGATCATCAGAAACGGAGTGGGTGAGCATGATGGGAATTTGAGCGAAGGTGAGAAGACTGCGATTGCATTCGTCTACTTCATCACGAAGCTCAAAGAAAACGGAAACAACATCAAGGACACGATTGTGGTTGTTGATGATCCCGTCTCAAGCTTTGACTCAAATCACTTGTTTCATGCCTATTCGTTCCTGAGAACTCAATGCACTGAAGCCAAGCAACTTTTTGTGCTGACTCATAATTTCACCTACTTCAAGCTAGTGAGAGACTGGTTCACTGGAACGAACAGGAACAGGATTGCCAAAGGAAAAGCTGAGAATTGTTTCTTCTATCGACTGGATGCGCCTCCTGGTTCACCCCGCCATTCGCTGCTTGTTGATGCCGATGATTCTCTGAAAAATTACGGTTCTGAGTATCACTACATCTTCAAAAAGCTCTATGAATACAGGGCGCATACGATCCTTAATAGAGATGAAGCCTTTTTGACTGCGAACCTCGCTCGCAAGCTCATTGAATCGTTCTTTACCTTCAAATATCCCAGGCGGAGAAGCGACATCAGTCAACTGATGGATGTTGGTCTGAAAGACTGCGCCATCACAACGCCGGAACTCAAGGAAAAAATATATCGCTTTATCAACAAATACTCGCATAGCGATGTAATTGAAATAACCGAGGAATCGGCAGAAAACTTGGCTGGCGAAAGCCATAGCGTCATCGGACACATCTTTCAGTGGTTTGAAGAAGTGGACAAGAAGCATTACGACGAAATGATTCAGGTTGTGACTTCTTGAGCATTAACTTCAGAACGAAGGCACGGACAGGCAAGGGCCGCGCGCAGGCCCTGCCAGCAGGCGCAGCAAAAAGGGGCCGAAGCCCCTTGAGCTAGATCAGCCCACGCTCGGCGAACGATGCCGTTGCGTTGCCGGCGACGATGACGTGATCGAGTACGCGCACGTCCACAAGCCCCAGCGCTTCCCTGAGCCGCTGGGTCAGCGCTTGGTCTGCCGCACTCGGCTCGGGATTACCGCTCGGATGATTGTGCGAAACGATGACCGCGGCCGCGTTGTGCCGCAGGGCTGCCTTGACCACCTCGCGCGGATGCACTTCGGCCGAGTCGATGGTGCCCTGGAACATCTCGGCATACTCGATCAGGCGATGCCGTGTATCGAGGAACAGCACGGCGAACACTTCATGCTCGAAGCCACCCAACTTGGTGCACAGGTACTCCTTGACCGCCGCCGGCGAAGTGAACGATGCACCGCGCTGCATCTTGTGCTCGATGGCCTGGCGCGCAGCGTCCAGAATCTGGTCGGCCGTCGCCGGCTGGTAGTGACCCTTCGCATCGCGCACCATCAGCGAGGCATCGAACGAGGAAAAGGAAAATTGCGACATGAGCGTGCTCCGGTTGCACGGGCGGAATTGCCCGGAACCGTCGCCAGCACGGCGCAGCGCAAGCAGTCAGGGGTCGCAGACGGCCGCCAGGACGCAAGCGCGCATGGCGCGCGCTGCCCTTGACGGCGAGAACGCCGTGATACGGTGATGGGAACAGCAAGACCGCCCACACCCGCCCACTGCACACACCTTGCTTTTGGGGCAAGCGGAGCGCGTAGGCCCGGATCAACGAGCAGGGCCGGAGGCGTCAGTGATGGAAGCCCGGCAGGGGCGAGACTCGCGCAGCGAGGCTTGATGCGCAGCACGAGAGCGCGACGGCGGCACGCCGGGACGCCCGAATGCCTGGGGCAGAACTACTCGGCATCCGTCTTGCGCTGCTCGATCTGCAAACGTGCCCTCTCGGTCGCCTGCTGCAACCGCTCACCCAACACCGCACGCGGCGGCAAGCTCGTCAGGTACTCGGCCACATGGATGCCCGACTTGTCCAACTCCAGCAACTCGATCTGTTCGCGCTTCTTGCCGGTGCAAAGGATGATCCCCAGCGGCGAGGCTTCCTCCGGCTCGCGCTCATGCTTGTCCAGCCAGCGCAGATAAAGCTCCATCTGCCCTTTGTACGCGGCCTTGAACTCGCCGACCTTCAACTCCACCGCCACCAGGCGCCGCAGCTTGCGGTTGTAGAAAAGCAGGTCGAGGTGGAAATCCTCGTCGTCGATCTGGATGCGCTTCTGCCGGGCAACGAAAGAGAAACCCGCGCCCAGCTCCAGCAGGAACGACTCCATTTCACGGATGATCGCGGCCTCCAAATCGCCTTCCTGCCAGGTGTCCCGCAGCCCGAGGAAGTCGAGGATGTAGGGATCGCGCATGACCAGGGCGGGCGACATGCGCTGCGCGTCGCGCATCGTCGCCAGCTCCTGCGCAATGGTTTCGTCCGGCTTTTGGGACAGCGCGGTGCGCTCGTAGAGCATCGAGTCGATGCGCTCGCGCAGCGTCCGCACGCTCCAGCGGCCGGCACTCGCCATCTGCGCGTAGTAGTCCCGCTGGAGCGGGTCTTTGAGCGGCAGTAGGGCCAGAAAATGTGACCAGCTCAATTGTCGTGACAGCGTCACGACAATTGGCTCGTCCGAGTAGGTGGCGGCGAACTGCACCATCCGGCGCAGATTCTTGTCCGCGAAGCTGCGCCCGTAGTCGCGTACCAACTGCTCGGCCAAGGTTGGCAGGATTTCCTCGCCGTACCCGGCCCGCTGACCGGCCAGCACTTCCGTATGGATACGCTGGCCGATGCGCCAGAACAGCAGGGTCAGCTCGGCATTGACGGCCGAGGCAGCGCGCTTGTGCGCCGCCTCGATCAGCGCCCGAATATCGCCCAGCAGCGCCGACGGCGCTGCGGATGACGCCACGGATACTTTGCGCCGGTTCATGTCGTCACCTTCACGGGGCGCTGCGCCCCGGTGATTGTCTTGCGCCGGTTCGCCACCAGTTCGGCCGCCTTGCGCACCGGGTCATCCTCGGTGTGGACGTAGCGCATGAACATCGCGACGGTCTTGTGCGCCGTCAGCGCCATGCCGACCTTGACCGGGATGCCCGAGTTGGCAATGTCGGTAGCCGAACGATGCCGGATGCCGTGCGTACCGACGTGGGCCGCTCCAGCAGCCTTGAGCGCACGGCACCAGCCGTTGTAATACTCGCCCGTGGTCAAGTGCTGGCCCTCATGGTTTGGGGACGGCAGCACATGGGGAATGCCGTCCTGCCTCGGCGCGGTCGAAAGCAGTCGGTAGGCTTCCTCACTCATGGGCTTGGACATGCCGCCGGTCTTGCTGTCAGGCCAAACCACGCGCCGGTTCTCGAAGTCCACCCAATCCCATTGGAGCGTGACGATTTCGCCACGGCGGGCAGCGAACTCGAATTGCAAGCGGATCGCCAGGGGAATGACGTAAGGCTCCAGCCCTTCCGCCTCCAGCTTGCCCAGATGGCGGAAGATCCGCGCCATGTCCTCGTCGCTGATGAGGTGCGTGGCCTTCCCGTTGGGGTACATCGGGACGTGGCGGCACGGGTTGGTTCCATCCGTCCGGTAGCCCCACACCTCGGCCAGATTGAACATCCTGCGCATCACGCTGAAAGCGTTGTTGGCCTCGGCCGGCTTGTGGGCCATCTTCTTCATCACCGTGGCCACGTCGGGCCGCTTCACGTCCTGCACCTTCATCCGGCCCAGCATCGGAACGATGCAGCGGTCTATGACAGCCTGATAGCCGCGTTGCGTGCTGGGCTTGTTGCGCAGCTTGGAGTAGTCCTCCATGAACTTGCCGCACAGTTCCGCGACCGTAGGCGCGGCACGGGCGGCGGCCTTGGCCGCCCCAGGATCACCGCCCTTGCGCACCTCGGCCAGCCACTCCTGGGCCAAGGCGCGGGCCTGCTCGACGGTCAGTTCCCCATACAGGCCCAAGGCGGGCTTGCGCCGCTCTCCGGCATTCGTGCGGTATTGCAGCATGAACACCTTGCGGCCCGCCGGGGTGATCTTGCAGAGGAAGCCGGGCACCATCGTGTCCCGGAGTTCGACAGCCTGCGCCTGGGGTTGTGCCGCATCGACGGCGGACTTGGTGAGCTTGAGTTTTGCCATGATGACTCCTCGGAACGACCCGGTTTCCAAGAGCCACATGGGAGCCATGCGAGCACAAGCCGGGTCAGGTTTCAGAAAGCACCGGCATATGTTGAACTCGCCTAAGTCATTGATAAACCTGCTGCATCTGGCTTGGGCGTAGTCCGGCGTAATGTCGGGCTGGAGTCATCGTGAAATAAAAAATCCCTTAGTGCTTTGATGAGCTTTCTTCCCGTAACGACGTTGCTTTACTGCGCCTGGAGTGCCGTGGCCTGCTGGGCACCGAGGCGATGTCATAACCAAGGAAGGCCATGATCAGTTGCAACCCCATGAGCATGGGCAATGCGCTGAGCATCACGGTTCCGGCTGGTGTCGCGACGCCGTTCTGCGCCGATTCGAACCAGTGGAAACTGCCGAAAAGGATGCCCAACAAGAACATCAGGATCCCGATCGGCAGCTCGATCGAAGCCAGGGACATGTCGCGCAAGTAGTAGTTATAGAGCACGCGCTTGGTGAAATTGCGCAGGTGTTTGAACAGAAACTCGCCAATGATTTTCGAGATCTTGAGGTGGCTGACTTCGTCGCCGTATCGGGCTTCCATCGGGACATCCACGACCACGGCACGCACGGTGTTCAGGCGGAACAGAATGTCGGTCTCGAAAAAGTAGCGTTGGCTGACCTTGTCCAGGGGCAGCAGCCGGGCGACGTCGCGGTGGATCGCCGTGTAGCCGTTGGTGGGGTCGAACAGGTCCCAGTAACCCGTCGACAATTTGGCCATCAGCGACAATACGGCGTTGCCGAACAGGCGCAGCCGCGGCATGGACTGGACTTCTTCCAGATTGAAAAATCGATTGCCTTTGGTGTAGTCGGCTTCACCGGCCAGGATCGGCTCGATGAATAGCGGGATCAGGGTCGGGTCCATTTGGCCGTCCCCGTCGACTTTGACAATGATGCTCGCGCCGTCGGCGAGGGCTGTCCGGTAGCCGGTCATGACTGCACCACCCACGCCTTTGTTGACATCGTGGGGCAGCACCTTGACCCGAGGATCGTTACAGGAGGCCAGCACATGCTCGCCCGAGCCATCCGGGCAGGCATCGTCGATGACGTAGATGCGCCAGACCTCGGGCCCTATGGCGTCTATGACCTCGACGATATGCGCGGTGACCCGATAGCTGGGGATGACCACGGCGACTCGCTGTTCATCGGTGAAAAGCTCGGTTTTAGAGTTCATCGATATCGCCCGCTATTGCCTGAATGAAAGTGACCTGAACTCCAGCGGAGTGTCGGTGTGGCCGGAGGCATAAATGATCGCGGAGGTGGCATTCGCGGGGGCGATGACGTTCATTTCATGGGGCTCCCATTGCGTGGTGCAGTCAAACGTATCGATGCTGGCGGCAATGAAGTCGCCTTTGGCGTCCATCCAATTGGCCTGGATTCTTCCCGTGGTGGCTGTCGTTGCGCAGCGTGCGGACACGCTGTTGGTGTAGGTCTGTCCCGGTGTCACTTCGACCCGCTGTGTAGCCGGTGTCTTGACGTTGACGGTGAGGATTTTGCGCGATGGGTCGTAGCTCGAAGGTAACGTCAGACTCCAGCCCTCGAGACTGGACAGCTCGGGGTTGAGCAGGTGCTCGTCATGCGTGACGTTGAGTTTGCGCAGGTCCAGGTCACCCAGCCTGGCGTACGACGTGGACACGGTGAGCAGCCGATCGAGTTTAATCTGGGGCAAGGACTTGAGGTCGATTACCAGCCAGTTGACCTGGCGCTGGCGCAAGCGTCGGGCAAGTTCCGAGGGTGAAGTCGCCGTGTCGAACTCATTTTTCCACTTCAGGTTGTACTTCGATGCGTACAGGGCATCGCTGTGCAAACCCGCCATCAAGGGCGACGCAAACACCGCCACGGGCTGATAGCCCGTGTTCAGGGCATTGATGGTGTCGACCATTTTGCGCATGGGCAGGCGTTCCAGCAGATAGGCCTCTCGACCTGCCTGGCTGAACAGTGCAGAGGGTCTGATTTCGCCATAGTAAGTCGCGGCCTGGATGAAACGGGAGTTGGTCAGGATCAACAACACACCGGCCGCGATGGCGAGGCTGCGGGGAAAGACCTTGTCGTCGGAAAACGGCAGGGCCAGGACCACCGAGAAGAGCGCGAAGGAGGGGAATACGTAACGCAGATAGGCCGTTGAGTGGAACGTCAAGAACATCGCGCCGGCGCCGACCAGGAGGATGCATAGGGCTTTTTTGTTACCGCTCAACAGCACCGCGACGATGGCCGTGGGCAGCAGCAGCCACTGGAAACCTGCCGCGCCGACTCGCCCCTCAATGAATTCATGCGATTTGAAGACCATTCGATAGAGCGTGTCCCAGGTCATCCCTGAACCGAACCTGGCCGGCGGTTCGAAATTGACGTTCGGCCAGAGCGGAGAGTGGAAAACGGCATTGAAAAATGGGAACACCGGGTTGCCGGTCAGGTAGCCGGCGCAGACGTAAGGGGTGGCACCGGCCAGTAGCAGGCTGGCGCTGCCCAGCAGGAGCGTCTTGACGACCCCTTGGATCGCCCAGGCCTTGTACTGCCACAAGAGGATCGCCAGCAGGACCGGAAGCACGCTCAGGGTCACGGCTTTGGTCGCCATGGCGAAGCCCAGCAGGAGGCCGGCCAGGAACAACTGCGACAAGCGCTCCTTTGGATCACCTGTGAAGCTTGAAACTTTAAGGATGGCCAGGGTTCCGGCCATCATGAAGGCAGTCCAGGCGGACTCGATATGCAAGCTGCTGCTTTCAGCGAAAGCGAGGGGCGTCGAGAGAAAGATCAGGCTTGCCCAGCGAGCACTGGTGGCAGAGCCCCCGGCCCAGAGGCTCATGTTGTGTATTTGCCACGTCACCAACAGGGTGAACGCACTGTTGCTCAAGCGGGACGCCGTTTCGCCGGCCAGCAGGTACACAATGCTATAGATCCAGTCGGCCAGCATGGGCATGACGGCCCACATATAGGTGCTTGCATCGAACGACCACTGATGCCGCTGCGCCAGATGTGACGGGACGAAGAGGTGCATGGCCAATGCGTCGTGGCCGATCTCGGGCATGAAGGCCACCAGGACGTAAAGGCAGGCGAAGCCGCAAATCAGCACGTCGAGCGCCGTTTGGATAGGTGTCTGTGCCGCGCGGACGGCTCGGATGAGGCTCAGCAGTTCGCGAGCTGTCGACATGACGTGTTTGCGCCCCAGCAAAAGGGGCAACGACAGCAGCACGCCATACAGCCAGGGATAATTGATTGGCAGGTACGCCGCCAAGCCCGTGAACGTACCAAGCGTGCCGGCTCCCACCAGCAGGTGGACGCTCCAGTCGGCCGTGATGTGTTGTTTGAGCATCCACCTGCCGAGCACAGTGGCGGACAGCCCGAAGACCGCGACGACCAGCGCCGGCCATACCTGTGCAAAGACGATGGACAAGCAGGCCAGCAAACCCAGGCAGAGGACGTACGGCGATTGGCGAGTGAAAAAAGTGAGTGCAGCCAGGCTCGCCGCTGACAGCAATATCGTCCGGGTGCCGCTGTTCATGGACGCCACTTCAAGCGTCGAAAAACCGTACCCGCCGACCGCCATGCTCGCCAGTAAAACCAACAGCACCACTGCGTACTTCAGGCTATCTCTTGGCAAAATATCGTCTCGGTTGTTCAGCACCTCGGTGCCATGCAAAGGGGCACTCATACGTCACGGTACGTGTGCGGAACCCAGGATCCCCACTTGCTCTCATAGATCGCCCGGTTCTTCTCGAAAAGCGCCTGTTTTTTCTTGGCGCCCAAGGCGTTGAACGAGGCGGACAGGTGATGGTGGACGAAGACATCCTCGGCACAGGCCGCGCGCATGCCTCGACGCTGCACGCGGCGGCAGTAATCGTCATCCTCGAAAAAACCCAGGCCATATTCTTCGCAGAGGCCGCCGACCTGCTCGTAGGTCGAGCGCGGGAACATCACACAGAAGAACGCCAGGGTATTGATCTCGAACCACTCGCCCATTCGGGAGCGGGTCATTTGCGCGGCTTCGGCCGGCATGTCATCTACCCGGCCATAGCGGGTGCTGACCTTGGCTTCATTGCCGATGTTGTTGGTGATCGGACCGATAATGCCGATTTCCTTGTTGTCCCGCAGGTGGCGAATCAAGCCCTTGACCCAGCCAGCGGTGACGATCGTGTCGTTGTTCAGGATAACCAGGTACTCGCCACTGGCTGCCGCGAGGCCCTGGTTGTTGCCCGCCGCGAATCCCTTGTTGTCCTGGTTGAAGATGACGATCCGCTCCGGGTGTCCGTCGGCCCAGGCGGTGAGGTAGGCCGGCGTCTGGTCGCTGGAATGATTGTCGACGACGATGATCTCGAGATTGGGATACTGGCTTTGGGTCACCAGGCTGTCGAGGCAGGCCTTGGTCAGTTCCAGGTTGTTGTAGGTCAGCACCACCACGCTGACTTTAGGCATTGGCAACGTCGCGATGGCCTGGCGCAGGCTAGTGGCCCGATGTTGCCAGGTCTGGCCCCGGGCATACGATTGACGCGCCTGTCGCGTGGCGCGGGCCTCCGGCAGCGCGCCCAATACGTTGCGTATGGCCGATATGAACTCGTCCGGCCGCTCAACCGACCAGACCCGATTGCCGAACTGGCTCAACTCCGGCAGTTTCACCGAGACCACCGGTTTGCCCGCGCTCAGGTACTCATAGACCTTGACCGGATTGGTGGCGAGGGTCAGCGGCATGACTTTGAACGGAAGCAGGCACACGTCCATGGCATGCAGGTAGTAGGGCAGGGAGGCGTACGGGACTTCGCCCTCCAGGACCACGTTCGGGCAGCCCTTGAAATACTTCCGTGCCTGGACGGTGTCGCTGCCGATCAATAGGACCAACTGCTGCGGGAGAGCCTGGGCGACTTGCTTGACCAGATCCAGATCGAACCATTCGGCAATGACGCCGTAATAGCCGATGATCTTCCTGTTGGCTGGGTCCCGATAGACCTTGCCCGGACGTTGGCTGAAGACGCTGAACTCACAGGCGTTGCGGATCACTTCCACGTTGCGGTTTTCCCGCCTGCCGTGTTGTTCGATCCAGTCGGATGTCGCCACCAACAGGTCCGCCCGACGCATCAAGGCGATTTCAAGGTCGAGCAATTCCTGGGCGACATTGCCGAAACCTTCATGATGGTCCATGCAGTCGTAGACCAATGTGGAGTTGGGAACGCGCCTCGCCAGCGGGAACCAGTAGGCGTGCTGGACGATGCAGTCCACGGCACCGACGTTCGCTGTTTCCAACAACATCGCCAACCCTTGGCACAACTGGCGGATCGCGGCGGCTGTCGGTGGGGCGTGATAAATGGCCGGTGCGCCGCGAACCTTGAAACGGATCTGGAACAGCCGGTGGGAACCTGCCAAGGGCTCTGCTTCGAAGCCCGGGGCATCATCGTCGATAAAGTTGTTGGAGATATAGAAAGTCGTCTGTCCGCCCCGGGCCAGTTCCTTGGCCAGGTTTTGTGGGCGCTGGATGCGGAAGTGCCAGTCAATCACGCCGAACATCAGGATCATGGGCTGTCCGGCGCTGGACGGCACGGCAAGGTCCGGCGACGGTGGCAGGGGGACGAGGCTTGCGGATGTCGCTGATTCGCCTGGCGTTGCCTTGCGGGGTTTCAACCAACCGCGAAGCCGGTGCGCCAGCTTGCCTTTCACCTGTGCGCTGAGGGGCAGCCACGCGTAGACCCAGCGTGAAAATCGATACGCCATCTTGCGCATCGAATAGCGCAGCGGTGCGCGTTCGATGGCGTTGCCCCAGTCGCAAAGCTTGAACAGCTCAGCCTGTTTCGCCGCGAGTTGGGCGCGCAGGTCCACCGCCCAATCGGACAGCGCGACAGCCTCGCGCTGTTTCGTCTTGAGCAACGCCTCGGCGTTCTTGAGGCGCTGTTCAGCCAGCCGCAGCCGCTCGCGTAACCGCCGGGCTTCACATTCCTGAAGTGACAAGCGGGTGCGGAGCGCTTTGGAATCGAGGCCCAGCTGATTGATCAGGCGGTCCCGATTCTCGATCTCCTTGACCAACTGCAAGGCTTCAATGGATCTGGATTGTGTCGAGCGAGTCAGCTGGTCAATGCGATCAACAAGGAGGTTGATTGGGTCCATGCGTTCCTTCGGTCCTTTGGTCATTACGGCAACGCACCCCAGGTGTTCCAGGATCGTTGTCGACTTCAATCACCAGACAGGCACCGGCTCCAGCCGTGCCATGAATCATCATAGCGGCTGCTGGGCGGGGCGCCACGCCAGCAGGCTCATATGACATCGGCAAAGCCTTTGCGGGTCTTTTGGAACCAGGCAAACCCGGCGCAGGCGATCAGCACGGCGATCACCGAGTAGGTGGCCAACTGATCCCATTGCGGCGGTTTGCCCCAGAACAGCACATCGCGAACCATTTCCACTGGCAACGTCAGCGGGTTGGCCTGCAAGGCACCCTGATAATTTTGGGGAAGCGTCGAGCGTGGATAGAAAATCGGCGAGAGGAACAGCATCGCCGTGACGATGATGCCGATGAACTGGCCGATATCGCGCAGGTAGACACTTATCGAGGCGAGGAACCAGGAGAAACCCAGCGTCAGCAACACCATTGGAAACAGCACCAGCGGCAGTAGAAGGGCAGTGATTGGTGGAACTCCGAACAGGACGGCGTAGAAGACCAGCCAGGCCAGCACGCTGATAGCCATGTGGAACAGCGCTGCGCCGAGCGAGACCAGGGGGAGGGTTTCCAGTGGGAACACGATTTTCTTGACGTAATTGGTATTGGCCAGCACCAGGCCCGGCGCACGATTCATGCACTCGGAGAAAAGATTGAATACCAGCAGGCCCGCGAAGAGCACCAGGGCGAATTCGCTCTTGGACTCATTGCCGCCCGACCAGCGGGCCTTGAACACGACGCTGAAGACGAACGTGTAGACCGCCAGCATGAAGACCGGCGTGAAGAACGACCACAAGATACCGAGCATCGAACCTTTGTAGCGACCGGCGACTTCCCCGCGGATCAACACAAAGATCAGGATTCGATTGATCAGGACACTCTTGATCATGGCGGCGGGGGACGTGCTGAACGACTGCATTGTTGCCTGTTCCTTGAGCGCGTATTCGGATTGCTCCTTGGGTCGCATCGTCATGGAGGGTAGACCAAGTTGGCTTGCTTCCAAGTTTTTTATCCCGTTTGTGCTTAACTCTTGCGCAAGGCCCAACGAAGGATGGATTCAGTCGCGCCGCAGATTGTCGTGGTTCATGGAAGGGTTTTGCCGATGTCGTTTGAAGTGGCTATCAGTGCCGAGAACTTGAGCAAGTGTTATCAGATCTACGATGCGCCCAAGGACCGTCTGTTACAGATGCTGGTGCGCGGCAGGAAGCGTTTCTACCGTGAGTTCTGGGCCTTGGACGATGTTTCCCTGACCATCGCCAAGGGCGAGACCGTCGGTATCATCGGCCGTAACGGCAGTGGTAAATCGACCTTGTTGCAACTGATCTGCGGAACGTTGATGCCGACCCGGGGCAGCGTTCGCGGGCATGGTCGGATTGCGGCATTGCTGGAGCTGGGGTCCGGTTTCAATCCGGAGTTCACCGGGCGGGAGAACGTCTATGTGAATGCGGCGGTGCTGGGCTTGAGCCGTGCGGAAATCGACGCTCGCTTCGAAGACATCATTGCGTTCGCCAATATCGGCGACTTCATCGACCAACCCACCAAAATCTATTCCAGCGGGATGCTGGTGCGGTTGGCATTCGCTGTTTCGGTGTGTGTGGAGCCGCAAATCCTGATCGTCGATGAGGCCCTTTCCGTCGGCGATGCATCCTTTCAATTCAAATGCCTGAATCGGCTGGAGGAGTTGGCTGCCAAGGGCACGACGCTGCTGTTCGTTTCACATGACATGAGCATGGTCAAGCGCTTTTGCCACCGAGTCATCTACCTGCGTGCGGGCCGGGTCGTGGCCAGCGGCTCGCCCGATGAAATGGCCGAGCTGCACTTGCTCGACATGCGTGATGAGCAACGTCGCTGGGCCAGTGGCGGTGTCACACCGGTGACGCGCAAGCCATTCATGGGTGGGCAGGAGGGGATTGCCTTCGGGACTGAAGAGGGGCACATCAGCGCTGCCTGCTTCACCAACACCCAGCAGCTTTGCTCCAGTTACCTGTATGGGGACGACATCGAGATTCGCGTCGAGGCGATGCTGCATGAATCGATCACTGAACCCAATATCAGCTTCACCCTCCAGGAAGCCAGGTTGCTGGTGATCGGTGGAGGCAACTTCGCGCTGCAACCGGGCCCCGTCGAAAACGGTTGGCGACGGGCGGTGATCACGGTGCGCTTCCGGGCCAACCTCGCCGAAGGCCGCTATCATGTCACCCTCAAGCTGTTGCACGGGGCGACGGAAGACACTTCGCAACTGATAGAGAAACAAGTCGCGCCCTTGGCGTTCGACATGTTGCCGAACCACAGGAACTTCCTGGGGATGGTGGACCTGGGGTTGCAGCGAATCGACCCACGTTCGGGTGAACCGCTTGCTTGTCGCACCCAAGGAGAGCGCGCGGTGATGGAGCATCAGGAGGTGCGCACTTGGCAGGTCGCCATATTTGGCACTTTCGACGTCCAAAACTATGGTGATCTGTTGTTTCCGATCATTGCCGAGGCGGAGCTGGGACGGCGCCTGGGTCCCGTCGAGCTGCATCGGTTTTCCTATCATGAAAAACGCCGACCTGAGTGGCCCTATGCGGTGACGTCGCTGACGGAGCTGCCCGGTATGGCGGCCAGCCTGGATGGCGTCTTGATCGGTGGTGGTTTCCTGATCCGCTTCGACAAAGTTGTCGCCCATGGCTATGGTCCGACAACGCCCGATATCCATCACCCGACCGGTTATTGGCTGACGCCTGCGCTGATCGCGCTGCAGCATGCAGTCCCGGTCATGTGGAATGCCCCCGGGATGCATTGCAACAGCATCCCCGACTGGGCCAGGCCGTTATTGACGATGGCCCTTGAGCAGAGCCAATACGTGCGAGTCCGTGATGCACCGACGCGCGACACCCTCGGCGCGCTCACCCAGCGCGCCGAGATCGAGGTGCTGCCCGATACCGCGTTCGGCTTGCCTCGCCTGATCGACGAGCAACAGCCCTGCGCCGAGTTCCTTCGCCTGCGCGAGCACGCCGGGCTGACGGCGCCCTACATCGTGATCCATGCCATCCACGTCGTGGAGTCCTTCGTAAAACTATTCGAAGACCACCCCGAGGCGTTCCAGGGTTATCAGTTTTTGGTGGTCCCGATAGGCCCGGTCCTGGGTGACGATCCGTCGGTCATCGCCGGGCGTCTGCCCGGGGCCATTACCTTATCGTTCTGGCCGGAACCGTTGCTGATGGCGCAGATCATCAGCCAGGCACAAGCGGTGATTGGTCATAGCTACCACCTGGCAGTCACCGCCCTGGCGTTTGGCGTCCCGGTATTTTGTTCGGCAGACCTGACCACCGGAAAGTACACGGCGCTGGCCGAGTTCGAATCGCTCCACGCGCTGCCGGACGCGACGACGATCGACCCGCACTGGTTCATCGCCCGCGCGGGCAAGACTCGCCCATCCCCGGCGGCGCAAGCGGCGGCGGATCAGTTGGTCGAGCACTGGGATCGGGTCGCGGCGATCATTCGCCAGGGCAGGACCGCGTCCCAGCCGATCTTGGGGGCGTTTCTACAGCACTTGCCCAATGTGCTCGAAGCCGCGGCCGAGGGGCGTGAGCCAGTGCCGACGGAGTCGTCACCGGTAAGCCATGTCGTACCGGAGCCGGACATCATCGAGCCGCCACCCAACCTTGCCCAGCAGCAACGGATTGCCCAGCTCAGCCAGCAGCTGGCGCTCAGTGATGCCAAGATGCTTGAGCTGCAGAACTCCAACTCGTTCCGAATGACCGCACCACTGCGTTCCATCGCCCGTGGTATCCGAAACCTGACAGCCAACAAGAACCGACAATGCTAGATCTATCTCGTCTCACACCCGCGGCAATGAAGACTCATCCATTCTCCTGGGCGGAAATCGGCAGCCTGTACTCGGTTGAAGATGCGGCCGCTTTGGCGGCGTCCTTTCCCCATGATCACTTCAAGACGGTGAGTGGTTATGGCGGCGAAAAAAATTATGACTACGAGGCCCGCGCCCTGGTTGCCATGGGAACCCATACCATTGCGTTCCCTGAAGAACTGAGCGAGGCGTGGTTGAGCCTGGCGCAGGATCTTGTCTCGGCTGGCTACCGGGAGGCCCTGTCGCAAATGACCGGGATCGATCTGCGTACCGTGCCGATGGAGGTCAACGTTTTTCATTACGGCCCCGGCGCAAGCCTGGGGGCCCATCCGGACCTGTCCGATAAACTGGTGACCCATATCCTGTACTTCAATGAGTCCTGGGATTGTAACGATGGCGGTTGCCTGAACATCCTGCACCGCAACGATCCCACCGCCGTGGCGGCCGAGGTCGAGCCGCTGGTGGGCAACTCGGCGGTCCTGGTGCGTTCGGATAATTCATGGCATGCCGTCACACCCGTGGTGAGCGGCTGCCATTCTTCGCGTCGAAGCCTGACGGCCACGTTCTACCGGCCGGGTTCCCCTAGCTCGATGTGGCCGACGGGCGACAGCACGCCGTTGCATGGGTACCCACGTGCCTGAGCTCGACCGTACCTTGATCGACCGCGATGCTGCCTTGGCCCAGAGGGACGCGGCGATCAACGAACGCGATGTCGCCTTGGCAAAAGTCGATTTCCTGCAGAACACCCGTTCGTGGCGTTTCACCCGGCCATTGCGCACGCTCTTCCGGGTGATGCGTTATGGTTTTGCCGCCACCCGGGAGTTACCCGAGCCAGCCGTCGCACAGGTCTACCCAGCGGCACCGGAGCCGTTGCCAAGCATTGAGGAGGCGCCCGATTTCGCCGCGCAAGGGCGGCTGGATATTCTTTGCTTCGCCAACATCGATTGGGCCGCGCGCTTCCAGCGACCGCAGCAATTGATGAGCCAGTTTGCAAACCATGGTCATCGGGTTTTTTACATCGTCCCTTCCTGCGTGCCGGAACAGGGCGAGCTTTATCGGTTGACGTCGGTGGCGCCGAACGTCCTTGAAGTCGCACTGCAGCGCGGCGCCCAAGAGGCGTATTACGAAAAGACAGTGACGCCTGAGAATCACCAGGCCTTGTCATGTGCCTTGGCCGGGCTGATCACCGATATGAATATCAGGACCGCCCTCTCGGTGGTGCATATCGCCTATTGGAGTCCGGTGGCGCTCAGCCTGCGGGCCAGGCATGGCTGGCATATCCATTACGACTGCATGGATGACTGGGATGGTTTCCCGAACATTGGCGAACAGCTGCTGAGCGAGGAACGAAAACTGATCGGACAGGCGGACCTGGTGACCGTGTCCGCCGCGTTGCTCCAGCAGAAGTGGAGCGCCCTCGACCCGCGTTGCGTCCTGGTGCGAAACGCCGTGGATTTCGATTTTTTTCGGCAGCACTGTTTCACCAACGATGTGCTGGGCGGGCTTTGCGGCCCGGTGATCGGCTACTACGGCGCCTTGGCGCAATGGCTCGATTATCCATTGCTGGCGGCGTTGGCAGACAGGCGGCCAGAGTGGAACTTCATTCTGGTGGGAGACGTTTTCGTCGAGGATATGGCAGGCCTCGAGCACAAACCCAATGTGCAGTTGCTGGGCCGCAAGCCTTATTCGCAAATGCCGCTTTATCTGGATCATTTCGATGCTTGCCTGATTCCCTTCAGGCTTTATAACGTGACGCATGCAGTCGATCCGGTGAAGTTCTACGAGTACATCAGCGCAGGCAAACCGGTCATTTCCACGCCACTGGCGGAGTTGAGCCTCTATCAAGACGTGCTGTACTTCGCGACGGGGGTCGATGAGTTCATCGAGCAGATCGAACGTGCGTTGGCCGAGCGCGACCTTGCCATGATCAAACGGCGGGTAGAACTGGCGCGGGCCAACGATTGGAAGGATCGCTTCGATAGCATGCAACTGGCAATCGGCGGGCTGTATGAAAAAGTCTCCATCGTCCTCGTGACGTACAACAACCTCAACCTGACGATCCAATGTGTCAACAGCATCCTGCGTAATACCACTTGGCCCAACTACCAGCTCATTGTCGTCGACAACGGTTCGGAGGATGGCACGAAGGATTATTTGGAACGACTGCGCGATGAAGTGCCGGAGACAAAGATCATTCTCAACCCGGAGAACCGAGGCTTCGCCGCGGCCAACAACCAAGGCTTGCGCGACGCCGACGGTGACGTCCTGCTGCTGCTCAATAACGACACGGTTGTACCTGGCGGCTGGCTGGATCCGCTGGTCCTGCATTTGCGCGATTCAAGCATCGGCCTGATAGGACCGGTCACGAATACGGTGGGAAACGAAGCGAAAATTGAAGTTTCCTACACTGATATTCAACAGATGCAGGCGTTCGCGGACCGCTACACCGAAGCCCACAAGGGACAGTTTTTCGATATTCCGATGCTCGCGATGTTCTGTGTCGCCTTCCGCCGGGGCATTCTTGATGAGGTGGGGTATCTGGATGAGGCATTCGGGATCGGGATGTTCGAAGACGACGACTACAGCCGTCGCGTGCAAGCGGCGGGTTACCGGACTGTCTGCGCCGAAGATGCGTTTGTCCATCATTACGGGCAGGCATCGTTCAGGAAGTTGATCGCCAGTGGCGAATATCAGGCGCTCTGGGATACGAACCAGGCGTACTTTGAAAGCAAATGGGGCGCCTGGCAGCCCCATGTTTACCGCTCAGGCAAGTCTTCATCCATCAAATGAAACGCCCTGGGCGTAAAGCCAAGCCGATGATGGGCATCCGAATGGTCAAATACCAGGTCCTGATTCATCCGAGCCACCAGGGCGCTGGACAGATGTCGGTAGCGGGGCAGGCAGCTCAGGATCGAAACGCCCAATTTAAGGGCCCCGGCGGGAACGGGCAGCGTTCGCTCCGGGCGTCCCAGGGCATGGAATATTCGGTTCACCATCGTGTGATAAGGCAAGACTTCTCCCCCGGACAGGTTAAAAGCGCCACTGGCCAGGTCAGTTGTGCTCATCGCCGACAGGCAAGCCTGGACGACATCATCGCCATGGACCGGCTGGCGCAATCCAGTCGCGCCGCCGATAAGCGGGAAAAATCCGAAGCGTTGGATGAAGCGGGCTATCTGCGAAATGTTCTTGTCGCGGCCAAAACCATAGATCAGGGTCGGGCGCAGGATCACCCATTGGATTTGCCGTTCGGTTGCCCACTGCTCGAGTTGTTCTTCCGCATTTATCAAGCGTTGCGCCACGTCCCGTTCCCGGGCATCAGGTGACGCTTGCTTGGCAAAGCGGCTCGTGGATGAAAGCACGACGACACGCTTGACGTCAGTGTCGGCAAGACGCTCTAGATAATCGGACAACACCCAAAGAGGGGCAAACGACAAGAAGGTATCAAGCGTCAGCCCCTGCCAGTCGTCAGCCCTTCGCCATACCACGCCGGGAACTGGCGCCCTGGACGGACTGCGGGTGAACGCGCTCGTCGAGTGGCCGTCCTGTGCCAGCAATGGCAGCATGCGCTCTCCCAGGAGACTGGAACCGCCTAGTACGGCTATTTGCATTGATCGCTCGTTATCGCTGGTTCCATGAATGTCCGAGCCGGGACGTCGCGTGGCGGAGAATCATCAGGCTGAATCGAAACCACACCCCGATGACCACGCTGATCCATAGAGCGGACGGATACTTGCGGCGGAAAAACTTGCGATAGAAACGCAGGAACCCCAGGTGCTTGTGCCATTCGACGAAATAGGGGCGGTGGCGGCTGCAGCCCCCGAATACATGCATCACCTGGGCATCCGGCACGAACAGGACGCGCCAACCGGCCTGATGAAAGCGCATGCACCAGTCCAGGTCCTCGCAATGGAGGAAATAATCTTCGTCCCACAACCCGACGCTTTCTATCGCTTCGCGCTTGACCAGCATGCAAGCCCCGGAGATGGCCTCGACGAAGATGGGAGCGCTGGGCAGCGGCTCCTTGTGCAGTAGAAAATCGGACAGCACCGATGGAAAAAGAACCGCGAGCCGCGAGAGCCCGAAAGCCCGCATGAAGGCGCGCCTGGGCGTCGGAAACACGCGGCGCCCACCGGCTTGCTCGCTACCGTCCGGATTGCACAGGAACCCGCCGACCATGCCGATCTCGGGTGAGCTGCGCAATGCCTGGAGCATGCGGTCGATGGCATCGGCGGCCAGCTCGGTGTCCGGGTTCAGGAAGAGCAAGTTGGGGGCCGCTGACAGGCGGGCACCTTGATTGCACGCCACGGCAAAGCCCAGGTTGGCGGCATTACGGATGATCCGAAGCGAGTCGCCGGCAGCTTGGGTTTGTGCCAGTAGCGTCAGGCTGTCGTCGTGGGAGTCGTTATCGACCACGATCACCCTGGAGGCGCCGGCGGCAAATGCCGATCCGACGCTTGCCAACAAAAGATCACCGGCGTTGTAGTTGACGATGATTACGTCACACTCGCCCCGTGGCGATGGCTTGGCCCATCCATCTACAGCGAGCAGTTCCACTGCTTCCAACATCATCTCTCCATGCAACCTGGATACGTATGGGATCGCAACTACTCAGGTCTGCATTGAAGATAGCAGGTCGGTGGGCTTCGACCAGTTTCGTCTTGAACGCGGTAGTCCACCGCAAAAAGCTCCAGTCGCAACAACGAGCTTTTCAGCCCGCTGAAAAAAAACGTCCCGACCTGTCGATCTTCCCCTACGTCATTCGACTAACCTGTGAAGCCGCACCCCGCCCGAGCTGCACGGGCAGGAAGAACGCCTGCGGACACAGCTGTCCGATCAATCATGAAATAGTGACAGGAGAAAAAAACCATGAAAATCATTCCCTACCTGACCTTCGACGGCCGCTGCAAGGAGGCCTTCGAGCTTTACAAGGACGTGCTTGGCGGCGAGCTGTTCTGCATGTCCTTTGCCGATGCACCCGAGGACGTCGGCATGCCCAAGGACAAGAACCTGATCATGCACGCTTGCCTGACCGTGGGTGACTTCAGCCTGATGGCGTCCGACTGCCCGCCAGGCCAGCCGTTCAGCAAGCCGCAAGGTGTGTCGGTTTCCCTTAACGTCGACAGTGCTCAGGAGGCCGAGCGGCTGTTCAACGGGTTGAGCGCCGGTGGCAACGTGCAGATGCCCTTGGCGAAGACGTTCTGGGCGGAACGCTTCGGGATGTTCGAGGACCGTTTCGGGATCGCCTGGATGGTCAACTATGAGGGCAAGCAATAAGCCGGGGGCAACCCAGGTCGCCGGCCTTGAAGCCGTCGGCGACCTGAAAGGCGTCGATATGTGCAGAACCGGCTATCCTTTTGCAGAACTGTATTTTTGGCAAAAGGGACGCCATGCCAGACCATGATCGCGCCACCGGCTCCGGATTTGGTATCGCGGGTAGGGCTCGAACCTGCTTTGTCAGGCTGCAGCTACCCTGGGTGGCGTCAGCGACGATTGCCTGTCTTTGTGCGGCGACTTCCGGTCACGGCCAGAACCTGCCAGCGCAAGCGGATCCGGGGGACGCCGCGGTTACGGTGAGTCAAGCCCAGGAAGTCGTTTCCAGGGCCACCCTCGGCGCTGTTCGTTGGAGCGGCCCTGACTCCGGCCCCAAAGCGCAGCGGGGCAAGAGTATTGCGCTTGTTGCCGAAGACTTGCGCAACGGAGGCATCGTCGGCGTCGCGCAGGGTGCCCGGGAGGCGGCCAGCGCGATGGGCTGGACGCTGAAGATTTTCGATGGCGCAGGCTCGGCGGCCGGGCGCGCGAAGGCGTTTTCCGATGCCTTGGCCGCGAAGCCCGACGGTCTCATCCTGTGCGGTTCCGATGCCCTTGAGAACAACGCGGCGCTGACTCCTTTTGCCAAAAATAATATACCCGTGGTCGGCTGGCACGCCGGGGTACGCCCCGGGCCGATCGAGGGCACGCCGGTGGCCATGAACGTCACCAGCGACCCGCTTGAAGTGGCTCGCCTCACGGCCATGGCTGCAGTGGCGCAATCAAACGGACGCGCCGGCGTGGTCATCCTGACCGATTCCAGGTACGGCATCGCCATGACGAAGGCCAAGGCCATGGAGAACGTCATCCGGGCCTGTCGGGAATGTACGTTGCTGGAGGTACGCGATGTCGCGATCTCGGAAAGTGGCGAGAAGATGCCCGCAGTGACCAGGGAGTTGCTGGAGCGCCATGGCGAACGCTGGACCCATGCGCTGGCGATCAACGATATCTACTTCGATTACTCGATCGCTTCCTTGACCAGCGCGGCAATACCCAGTGACGGCATCAGCCTGTTGTCTGCCGGCGACGGTAGCGCTTCGGCTTTCTTGCGCATACAGGCAAAAACCTACCAGACCGTTACCGTGGCCGAGCCGCTGAACATGCATGGCTGGCAAGTCATGGATGAATTGAACCGCCTGTTTGCAGGCCGGCCAGTGAGCGGTTTTGTCGCGCCGGTCCACTTGGTCAACGCCGACAATATCGCCTTCGATGGCGGGAAGAAATCCCAGTACGATCCTGACAATGGCTATCGGGACATCTATCGCCGCCTATGGAATCCCTGACGTTGAACATGATCTCCCGGCTTGGACGCCAGCTGTTGCCGCAATCGCTGCGCGCACAGTTCACAGTGGCTTTCTTGACGCTGGCGCTGCTGATCCTGGCAGGGGGAGCCACCGCAGTCTACGCGTTGCGTACGTCGAACAACGCCACTCGCCAGCTGACGGATGAACGGCTGGTGCGCATGCAGAACGGGCAAGACATGGTCCAGCGCACATTACTGATCGAGCGCCAGACCGACCAGCTCCTGACCACCCGTTCTCCCGAGATCCTGCGCTCAAGCCATGCCGCGACAGTCGAGCAGCTCGAGGCCCTCGATCAACGGGTGCAGCAGCTGACGGCCGCGAACAGTGGCGTGGCGATCCTCGACATGCATCAGTCCAGCCAGATATTCCGCAACACGGCGAACATCGTTGCGCAACTGCGCGAGAGCCTGTTGCAGACCGAGGTCGCCTTCGAGCAAGCCCTGGAGGGCCTTACAGGCCGGCTAACCGCGGCACAGACCCCGGCCAGCCTGGAACGGGCGATGTTGCTGTTCGATCTGCCGCAGGCGATCGACAGCGATGCCGTGCAACGACTGCGGGTCCGATATGAGCAGCTGTCGCGCACCGCAGGCAAGTCGGAAGCCGATGCGCAGGCGCCCGATCTTTTTTCCCTGCGCCAGAGGATCATCAACCAGAACGTCGTCATCAAGCGTTTCAATGAGGAATTGAAAAACGAGGCCGGGACCTTGGTCGCCCTGGCCCGCGCGCAATCGAATGCCTACACGCAAGACTATCGTGCAGCCCTGGAGGGGTTGGTCGAGGATTCGAATCGCAGCCAGCAATGGGTGCTGATCATGTTGGGCACCAGCCTGGTGTTCGCCTGGTTTGTGACCCGCGTGTTCATGGGGCGTCATGTGTTGGTGCGGCTTAATCAAATAAGCCGGCAATTGCGCCAGGAACATACCCACAAGACGCATCTGATGATGGCCGACCACGGGAACGACGAGATTGGCAACATGGCGCGCGCGGTGAACCAGTTTCTCGAGGACCGGCTCCAGCTGGAAAAAAGAACGGCCCAACTGAGCATTGCCACGGAGCGGCTGGCCGTGCAGAACAGCCGATTGGAGCGAGAGGCGATCATCCGCGCCGGACAGGGTCACGTGCTGGAACTGATCGCCAGGAGCACTGAACTGACCGAAGTCCTGGACAGCCTCGCTCACTTGGTCGAGTCCCAACTGGAGGGCATGATGGTGTCCATCCTGGTGCTGGATGAGGAGGGCAAGCACCTGCTGCACGGTGCGGCTCCCAGTTTGCCGAAAGCTTATTGCGAGCTCATCGATGGGATTGAAATCGGCCCCAGCGTTGGTTCCTGTGGCACCTCGGCCTATCGCCGCGAACCGGTCGTCGTCACGGACATCCAGCAGGATCCGCTGTGGCAAGACTACCGTTCGATTGCCGCGCCCTATGGGTTTCGCGCCTGCTGGTCGACGCCAATCCTGTCCCATGAGCGAAAGGTATTGGGTACGTTTGCGTTGTATGCCAACACCGTACGCAGCCCTAGCCCGGCCGAGACGCAACTGATCGAGCTGGCGACACCGCTGGCAGGCATCGCGATAGTGCATCAACTGACCGAAAAACGCATTCGCTTCATGGGTGACCATGACGCATTGACCGGGCTGCCGAATCGCACGTTGCTCGAAGACCGTCTCAAGCAGGCGATGCTGTATGCGCAGCGCTACAACCGGCTGGTGACGGTAGTGTTTCTCGACCTGGACAAATTCAAGCTGGTGAACGACAGCCTTGGGCACAGCGCGGGGGATGAGCTGTTGAAAACCGTGGCCCAGCGCATGGTGGAGTGTGTGCGTCGCACCGACACTGTCGTACGACTGGGCGGCGACGAATTCGTGATCATCCTGTTCGACCAACCGTCGGACCTCGACGGCGTGACGCCCGTCCTGCACAAGATCCAGGAAGCCATCCTGCGGCCGATCCACCTCAGTGGGCATACGCTCCACGTCACCTGCAGCATGGGCTTGGCCACGTACCCGGCCGACGGCAGCGATACCGACACGTTGCTCAGCAATGCGGACGCCGCCATGTACCGAGCCAAGGAACTGGGCCGCAACAGCTTCCAGTTCTACACGAGCGAGATGAACAATAAGGTCCAGGGCAAGCTTGCCATGCAGGATGGATTGCGCAACGCACTCATCAACGGCGAGTTCCTGCTGTTGTACCAGCCACAAGTGGATTTGCAGTCAGGCCAGATCATCGGGGTGGAAGCGTTGATTCGCTGGCAACATCCGGAGTTGGGCATGGTGTCCCCGATCAAGTTCATTCCCCAGGCCGAAGAGACCGGGTTGATCGTGCCCATTGGTGACTGGGTGTTCCACGCCGCGTGCAGGCAGAACAAGGCGTGGCAGGACGCCGGCTTGCCGCCGATCACCATGTCGGTGAACATTTCCGCCCGCCAGTTCATCGAACGAGACCTGATCGACCGGGTCAAGCATGCGTTGCAAGAAACCGGACTGGAGCCGCGGTACCTTGAATTGGAGCTGACTGAAAGCCTGATCATGCAAGATCTTCAACAAGCCATCAGTAAAATGAAGGCGCTGCAGTCGATGGGCACCAGTCTCTCGATCGACGATTTCGGCACCGGCTACTCCAGTCTCGCCGCATTGAAGAGCTTCCCCATTGCACGACTCAAGATCGACCAGTCTTTCGTGCGCGACCTGCCCGACAACGAAAACGACAAGGCCATCGCCACCGCCGTGATTTCACTGGGGCATAAACTGAACCTCAAGGTCATTGCCGAAGGTGTCGAAACCGAAGAGCAGCAGACCTTCCTGCGGGAAAACGGCTGCGATGAGATTCAAGGGCACGTTTTCAGCAAGGCTGTCAGCGCGGAGGAAATCAGCCTGTTATTGCAGATACCACGACTGCCCCAATCAAGTCGCATGCTGAACCCGGAGTCGGAAGAACAGCAACACGGTAGAAAGCGTCCAGGCCGCCCAATGCCCGGGCGTTAGGCCCGCGTGTCATAGCGTTGATTCAGGCATAGTCGTCTGCCTGGCGAAAGCGTTACGATTTACCCGTCTGTACTGAGCGATACCCGAGCCAGCATATCCCGCCCGCACCCTCATCGAAGCCCATGAAAGCGCCCACAGCTCCGGTTGGTGAGGCTCTGTCGAGAGACCCTACAGCGTGAAAAAAATCATTCGAATCGATGATCTCCAGGTATTCGTGACCACGACGGACGCTGGCAGTCTTTCAGCGGCGGCAAGGCTGCTGGACATCTCTCCGGCGCTGGCCAGCGTCGCAGTGCAGCGGCTTGAGGCAAGCCTGGGGGTGCGGTTGTTCGTGCGGTCCACAAGGCGGCTGCGCTTGTCGGATGACGGCGAGCGATACCTGAGCCATGCGCGGCAGGCGCTGGAGGCGTTGGACAACGGGGAGCTTGTGCTGGCGCAGGGGCGCGACGAAATCTGCGGGACGCTGCGCTTGTCGATGCCCTCGGACATCGGCCGCAACCTGTTGCTGCCGTGGCTGGATGAGTTCCAGCAGTTGCATCCCAAGGTGCTGTTGCACCTGCGCGTCAGCGACCAGGTGGCTGACCTGTTCACCGAACACCTGGATGCGAGCATCCGCTATGGCCAGTTGGCTGACTCGAGCCTGGTGTCCCTGGCGCTGGCACCGTCCAACCGAAGGACGGTGTGCGCCTCGCCCGACTACATCGCACGCCATGGCCGACCAGAAACCCCCGCAGAGCTGGGCGGGCACAATTGCCTTCGTTACGTGATGGGCGAGCAGACCTTCGAACGCTGGAGTTTCCAGACGCCGCAAGGCGTGGAAACCGTTCAGGTCCTGGGAAACCGCACCAGCGATGACGCGGATATTGTCAGGCGTTGGGCGGTATCGGGGCTTGGTGTCGTCTACAAGTCCAAGCTCGATGTGACGGACGACATTCGCAGCGGTCGCCTGGTGGAAATCTTCCCGCCGGACTATGGCCAGCCAGCACCGCTGCAACTGGTGTGCGCCCATCGAACCTCGCTGACGCCAGCGGTCCAGGTATTGAGGGCGTTCCTGGCGGCGCGTTTCGAGCGTTATGTCAGCGAATGAGTGGCGTCAACGTGTCAGCGGCCCGGGTCCTCGACGCGTAACAACACCCTGGTTACCCGTCGCTCTTGCACCTCCACCACCGTCATGCGCCATTCCTGCCAGCGAACGGTATCGCCGATGATTGGCAAACGGTCCAACAAACTCATCACCAGACCGGCAAGCGTCTGGTAATCCTCCGTCGCTTTCGCCTGGAAACCGATATGTTCGCGGACCTGGCTGAGGTTCAGGGCGCCGCTGACGAGGAAACCGCCTTCGTGGGCGACGATGCTCGGCCCATCGACTTCACTGGCATCCGGCAGTTCTCCGGCAATGGATTCGAGAATGTCGGTCATGGTCAGGAGGCCGACGAAATCACCAAACTCGTTTACCACGAAGGCGATGTGGGTCGACTCCTTGCGCATTTGTTCCAGCGCGTTGAGGATCGTGAAACTGTCGAGCAGGTTGATGGCCTTGCGCGCCATGGCTTCCAGGTTCGGCTGATTGCCCGCCAGCATTTCCTTGAGCAGTTCTTTCTTATGGACAAAGCCTAGCGGCTCATCCACGCGTCCTTCCCGGATCAGCGGCAAGCGTGAGTAGCAAGAGTGCATCAGTGTTGTACGGATTTCTTCCGCTTCATTGTCCAAGTCGAGGTGGTCGATTTGCGCACGAGGCGTCATCACACTGCGAATCTGGCGCTCCGCCAGTTGCAGCACGCCGCTGATCATGACCCGTTCGCGCCGATGGAACACCTGCTCCGGCTCATCGCCTTCCAGCATGTCGGCGATTTCCTCACCTATTTCATCGGGCCCCAGTTTTTGACCGCCCAGCAGGCGCAATACCGCATGGGCGGTACGCTCGCGCATCGGTCGTAGACCTTGCAGGCTTTTCTTGCGACGCGAGCGCGCCAACTGGTTGAACAGTTCGATCAGGATCGAGAAACCAATCGCCGCGTACAAGTAGCCTTTCGGAATATGGAAACCCAGGCCTTCAGCCGTGAGGCTGAAGCCGATCATCATCAGGAAGCCCAGGCAGAGCATGATGACGGTCGGATGGCTGTTGACGAATTGGGTCAACGGCTTGCTCGCGATCATCATCAGGCCGATGGAGAAAATCACAGCGATCATCATGACCGACAGGTGCTCCACCATGCCCACGGCGGTAATCACCGCATCCAGGGAGAAGACCGCGTCCAGCACGACGATCTGCGCAACGATGGGCCAGAACAGCGCATAGCCGACATTGCCGGAACGTTGCGCCACGTGGCCTTCGAGCCGCTCATGCAGCTCCATGGTTGCCTTGAACAACAGGAACACGCCACCGAACAGCATGATCAGGTCGCGCCCGGAAAAGGTCTTGTCGAAAATCTCGAACAACGGGTTGGTCAGCGTCACCATCCACGAAATGCTCGCCAGCAGGCCAAGGCGCATCAGCAACGCCAGGGACAAGCCGATGACACGGGCACGGTCGCGCTGCTCGGGGGGAAGTTTGTCAGCCAGGATGGCGATAAATACAAGGTTATCGATGCCGAGCACCAGCTCCAGCACGATCAACGTCAGCAGGCCCAGCCAGGCCGTGGGGTCAGCGATCCATTCCATGGGTTATTCGTTCCCTCGGACAGTCAATGCAAGGGAAGCGGACTGCAACGAGTGTATGCAGGACGCAGCGACGGCAAGAAAACGGTTCTTCGAAAGGCGACTGGGAGGTTCCTGGAGGGTATTCATACAGACCTGGAAATAATCGGGGAAGAAATCCTACATCGATTTCCAGCACTTCCTACGAAACGATTTATTACAGGATCTGACAAACCACGCCACCGTGAGCGCGGCGCGTCGAATCCGCGATGGGCAAGAGGCCGCGTATGCGGCTCTTGCCCTGTGGCATTACCCGTGCGAGTGCCCATGACCAGCTTTCGGTTGCAGCGTGCTTTTCAGCACCACAGGCGGTCATCAGGCCGATAACCAGATCAGGAGCGCGGAGCGGAGCAGGGTGGTTGAGGTGTTCATTGAGGTTTGCGTAGGAGCTAGAGGACGTGTTTTGACTGGAATCAGCGTTTGACGCTCAGGTAATTGCCTGTCGTTTTCAGCGATATGGTCACGTCGTTATTCGTGCGATTACGCCAGAACCACCCATGAGTACCGTCGAACAGTGCCGTGAATTCGCCCTTGTCGCCTTTGACCTGCTTGGCTTTGGAGTAGCTATGGAAATAGCCCTTTTTTCCGTTGTAGGGTTCGCCATGGGTGTCATGGTTCACCGGCCCACCAGAGGCCGCCCATTCATAGCTGACGGTGGCGTTCTTGAGCATTTCCAGCTTGATTTCTGTCCCTTCGCCCGGCTTTAGCGTGACAGTCATTTCATCTGTCTTTAAATCCGGGGCGGGTTGGGCGGGGGGTGGAGGCGCAGGTTGCGCCGAAGGAGTTACCGCAGCAATCAGCTGAGCTGGAGCCTCTTGAACCGGTTGCGTCGCTGCATCCGCCAACGCCTCCTGGGCGAGCTTGATCTTCATTTCGCCCATTTGCGTCAGGCCCAGTACGCGGCCCATGCCCGTCGGGTCGATCGCATATTCCGAAGGCATGACGACGGTGACCAGCAAGCCGACCGCAGCCAGCAAGGCGATGACAGTCGAGCGTACCAGTTGGCGGGTGCTGGGCAATTCATTGACAGTGGGAAGTGGCGTATTGAACATGATTGAAATTCCTTAGGCTGAGGCAAACAGGCCGGTGATCTGGTAACCCATCAAAAGGAAACCGGCACTCATCATGGCGACATTGGCGGTATAGGCATGGCGCCAGAAACTGCCGGTGCGCCGCCAATATCCCATCAGAATGAGAATGGCGCTGAGGGCCAGCAACTGGCCGATCTCGACGCCGACGTTGAAGGCGATCAGATTGGGAATCAGCCCGTCGGGAGAGATTTCGTATTCCTGGATTTTCGTAGCCAGGCCAAACCCGTGGAGAAGGCCGAAGATCAGCGTCGCGACCTTTGTATTGGGTTGGAAACCGAACCAGCGCTGGAACGCGCCCAGGTTATCAAGCGCCTTGTACACCACCGAGAAACCGATGATGGCGTCGATAATGTAGGCGCTGATGCTGACTTCGGTCAGTACGCCGAACAGCAGCGTGACCGAGTGTCCAACGGCGAACAGGGTGACGTAGAGCCCTACGTCCTTCAGGCGATAGAGGAAGAAAATCACCCCGAACAGGAACAGCAGGTGATCGTAGCCCGTCATCATGTGCTTGGCGCCCATGTAGATAAAGGGCAGCAGCATGACGCCGGAGCTTTCCTGGATGAAACCTTTATCGCCTTCAGCGACGGCGTGGGCGAGGGCTTCGGGCATTCCGAAAAGAAATGACGCGAGCAATAGAAACAACAGCAGGAGTGGGCGATGCGATGGCGCGGTGGACGCGCCGACGCCACTCATTGGGTGCGAATGCATGGATAAAATCCTTCGTTGCAGTGATCAAGGGCAGCAGGGCGACCATGTCAGGTGGCAAGCGAAGGACGAGGAGGACGCTCGATCAGGAAAATGGGCGCGCGAGGAACGGCGTAGCGAAGGGCCTCGGCTTGTGGAGAGAGCTGTGGCTGGACCGCCAGGATCAGCGTCGTGGCAAGTTGCGGCGTCTCGTGCTGATGATCGGGCGTCAGAGGGGAGTGATAGTGATCCGAGCAGCTTGGACACGACCCGTCGGCCTGCTCTCCATGGGAGTGATGATGAGCATCTTGCGCGACATCCCGGGCCGGCTGTTCCGACATCATGGACAGCGTACGGGTATGCCCGGCCCAGGCCATGAACATGGCGAGAGCCAGCGCCAATACCACTGCCGTTGTCAGTGTTCTGCTCAGCATAGTGATTGTCTTTCGACTCGTTATTTTCGGTCGTGATAGGTTTGCCATATCCCCTGGGGGGG
The DNA here is from genome assembly GCF_000802155.2 of Pseudomonas frederiksbergensis. GTDB lineage: Bacteria > Pseudomonadota > Gammaproteobacteria > Pseudomonadales > Pseudomonadaceae > Aquipseudomonas > Aquipseudomonas frederiksbergensis_A. The sequence continues at coordinate 193,068 of NZ_JQGJ02000005.1, read as the reverse complement.
GATAGGATTGCCAGCGTAATTCATTGAAGCCCGAGACTCAAGTCATGAGCGACGAACACGAACACAGCCATCCTCATACCCACCAAAGCCACGAAGCGATCATCAAGCGCCTCAAGCGAGCCGACGGGCACCTGCGCAGCATCATTCTCATGATCGAAGAGGGGCGTGAGTGCGTGGACATTGCCCAGCAGTTGCATGCAGTAGAAAAAGCCGTGTGCCAGGCCAAGCGCACGCTGATCCAGGACCACATCGATCACTGCCTGGAAGACACCGTTTCGGCATTGGACAAGGGCGAGCGCGCGCCATTGGAAGCCTTCAAACAAATCACCAAGTACCTTTAGGCCCGACATGCCCAACTTTGCTGAACTGCTGCAACAAGGTGGCGCTCACGCCTGGCTGTATTTCCCCAGTGCGATTTTGCTGGGCGCCTTGCATGGGCTGGAGCCGGGACATTCGAAAACCATGATGGCGGCGTTTATCGTTGCCATCAGGGGCTCGGTCAAACAGGCAGTGTTGCTGGGCCTGGCAGCTACGCTTTCCCACACTGCCGTGGTGTGGCTGGTGGCGATCGGTGGCATGTACCTGGGCCAAGGGCTGGACGCCCAGACCACGGAACCGTACTTCCAACTCGCGTCTGCGGCGCTGATCATCGCAATCGCCCTATGGATGCTGTGGCGTACCTGGCGCGGCGAACAGATGTTCAAGTTCGAGCAGGGTGACGGTCATCATCACGGCGAGCACGACCATGAACATCATGATGAAACCCACCGCATCGATACCGGCCATGGGCGTGTCGAGCTGTCAATCTTCGAGCAGGGCATGCCACCCCGCTGGCGCTTGAAAACGTTGACCGGGCATGCCTGGGCCGCCGCGGATGTTCGCCTGACGACTACGCGCGCCGATGGACACGTGCAGGCGTTCTCGTTTACCGAGCGCGATGGGTTCCTGGAGTCGACAGTCGATATTCCCGAGCCTCATGAATTCAGCGCTCGCTTGAGCCTGGGGCATGCGGGGCATTCCCACGATTACGACCTTGAGTATCGGGAGCATGATCATGGGCATGAACACGCCGGCCTGGAAGGCCTGGAGCTGTCACTGGACGGTTACCAGGACGCCCACGAACGGGCGCATGCCAACGATATCCGCAAACGCTTCACCAACCGTGAAGTCACCACGGGCCAGATCATTGTCTTCGGTCTTACGGGGGGGCTGATTCCCTGCCCGGCGGCCATCACCGTTCTGTTGCTCTGCCTTCAAGTCAAGGAAGTCGCGCTGGGCGGCATGCTTGTCTTGTGCTTCAGCATTGGCTTGGCGATCACTCTGATGACTGTGGGGGCGGCGGCGGCCATTGGTGCACGACAAGCCTCCAACCGCTGGCCCTGGTTGGGCTCCGTCGCGCGGCGGGCGCCTTATTTGTCCAGCGTGTTGATCATCGGGGTTGGTGTGTACGTGGGCATTCACGGCTGGACCGGTTTGAATGCGTAAGGCTCATGACCGAAACTCACCTGGATCTGATGACCAGTGCTATTCACGATAAGCCTTTTCCCGCTCTCTATGGAATTCAGCCCTGCGCTTGGCAGCTTTACGCTCCATTTCCTGGTAATGCTTGCGTTCTTCGCGATTCATTTCTTCATGGGCCTTGCGGCGTTCTCGCTCATTTTCCTGGTCTGCCTTTTCCATCTCCCGCTGGTGTTCCCAGTATTGCCGGTAGTGCTCGCGAATCTCTTTGTCAGGGTCATCAGCGTACGTTTGCCCCGTGGCTACGCACAGTACCGCGAAGACGTAAGTGGTGATTCTGTACATGGCGTATAGAGCTCCAATGGGCGAGCGAAACGGCGTATCTGGTAGACCTCTGTCCTGGAAAAAGTTGCTTTCGGATTCGAAGGCCGATGGGATAGGCAAAGCCCAGCTTCAAGCTGGGCTTCGTGACACGCGGGGGCTTCTCGCCAGCGCGGAGGCTAGCGCAACAAATGCACGCCCAAGCCAGCCAGCGCACAGGCCATCAGGACCTGGATCACGCCACGCTTGAAGCGAAACAGCGCGATGGCCGCTGCGATCGCAATCAGCGCCGAAGGCCAGTCGAGGCTGCCACCAAAGCCATTTGGCCACAGCACGTGGTAGCCAAAGAAGCACGCCAGATTAAGAATCACGCCGACGACTGCGGCGGTGATTGCGGTGAGCGGGGCAGTGAACTTGAGCTCGTTGTGGGTCGACTCCACCAGCGGGCCGCCCGCCAGGATGAACAGGAAGGAGGGCAGGAAGGTGAACCAGGTCACCAGGGCTGCCGCAACGGCACCGGCGAGCAATACCTGATCGGCGCCAAACACCTGCGAAACATAGGCGCCGACAAAGCCCACGAAGGCCACCACCATGATCAGTGGTCCGGGCGTGGTTTCACCGAGCGCCAGGCCGTCGATCATCTGGGTTGGGGTCAACCAGCCGTAGTGACCCACCGCGCCTTGGTACACATAAGGGAGCACCGCGTAAGCACCGCCGAAGGTCAGCAGTGCGGCCTTGGTAAAGAACCAGCCCATTTGGGTCAACGTGCCTTCCCAGCCAAACAGCGCGGTGAGAGCGCCCATCGGCAGGGCCCACAGTGCTGCGCCAAGCAATGCCAGGAACACGAGCCTTGGCCAACTGAAGCGGGCATGTTCGGGCGCGGGTGTTTCATCATCGATCAGGGCCGGGCCGAATGTCTTCCTGGCGGTACCATGTCCGCCGACCTGGAATTTCTCCGGCGCCAGGCGCCCGCCCACGTATCCGATCAATGCCGCGCCCAGCACAATCATCGGGAAGGGGACGTTGAAGGCGAAGATCGCCGTGAACGAAGCGGCGGCGATGGCCCACAGCCAATTGTTCTTCAATGCCCGCGAGCCGATTCGATGCGCGGCCTGGACGACAATCGCCGTCACCGCCGGCTTGATCCCGTAGAACAGGCCGGCGACCACGGGGACTTCGCCAAAGGCGATATATACCCACGACAAGGCGATCAGGATGAAAAGGGAGGGCAGTACAAACAGCGCGCCGGCGATCACGCCACCCCAGGTCCGGTGCAATAACCACCCGATGTAGGTCGCCAACTGCTGGGCCTCTGGTCCGGGCAGCAACATGCAATAGTTGAGCGCGTGGAGAAAGCGTCGCTCGGAGATCCAGCGCCGCCGCTCGACCAGCTCCTGGTGCATGATGGAAATCTGCCCCGCAGGGCCGCCGAAGCTGATGAAACCCAGCTTCAGCCAGAACCAGAAAGCCACGCGCAAGCTGATCGGTTCAGGTCTGGGAAGATCGTTTTCAACGGCAGTTTCGGCGTGCTTGGGGGTCATGAGCGATAGCTTGGAAAAATGGGCTGTCGCTACAGTATCGACTCAATATGAAATTGGAAGCTTTTTGTCGAACGCAGTGAAAGACGATCGTTCTGCATCGCCGGACAGCGATCGCTGTTCATTCAAGCGTTGTCGACAGCCTCACGAAACATCATGGCGTAGGCTGTTCCTTGACCTTGGTTGAAACGACCGCGTCGTAACTTCCCGGGCTCTTCACTTCATTGGAGACCCACAGCCGCTCGCTGCGGCATTTGTACTTCACGCCTTTGCGCGGTGCCATCTCTTTCGCCGTTTCTATGCACAGTTGCCTGGACGTATAAGTCGGTCCGGTTTTCCGCTCTTCCACACAGCCTTCCATGCCACTACAGATCGTCATGACAAGAAAATAGACAGTCATCATCCTAATGTTGCTCCAGCGAGCGATGCGGTTGGTTACGTCCTGTGTCAGCGCGGCTTTTAGCGCCTGAACGCACAGCGGTCTCCCGGCGGATGATGAGCCTGTGTCCGAACCTTCAGCAATGGGACGCCAGTGCCACCTGTCGGGAAACCGGCGCATTATTTAAAAGTTTTTATGGGGAGGGTTTTGGTGACGGATTGTTGACGTCACGAAGGGCGCCATGGTGCGCTTTTTGGTCCAGGGAGAGGCCGTTTTCCAACGTCTGAAATCAATGCTGCGAGCGCTTTGGAATAGATGTTCGTACCTGTGTTTTCCTTCGGTAGTTAAGACGGATAAAGATCGTAAGTTACTGCAAGTTTAATCTTTTACTTGCGGTGGAAGAGCATCAACTTGCGAGGCTATATGGACAAAATCTGTCCACTTGTCAACGTAATTACAGCCCCTATTATTGGCGCACTGAGTCGCCAAGAAGAGGCTGTCATGAAGCAGTTATTTGAAGGTTGTGTAAAAGTAATTGTCCCCTGTGGTTCGTTGGGAGCGGGTGTGCGCGAAGAGGAAATAGCCTATGGATTGGCGGCGGGTGCGCAAGTCATTGCCACTGACGCGGGTTCAACGGACAGCGGCGCGGCTTATCTTGCCCTGGGCAAGTCGAAGAATAACCGAGGCGCGGTCAAGCGCGACCTGACCATTCTAATGAAGGCCCAGGCGCAATCCGGCGTGCCGATTATCGTGGGGACGGCGGGGCAGGCGGGCGGCGACCTCAATCTCGATTGGACGCGAGATATTGCCTTGGAAATTGCCGGAGAGTTGGGCGTGTCGCCAAAGATTGCGCTCATTTATTGCGAGCAGGACAAGCAGACCATTAAAAAGCTGAACGCCGAAGGTCGTATCAAACCGCTGCCGCCCCACGGCGAGTTGGACGACGCAACAGTAGACGCGTGCGAGCACATTGTCGCTGCGCTTGGGGTGGAGCCGTTCCTCGCTGCGCTGGACGCGGGGGCCGATATCATCTTGGCCGGCCGCTCGACCGACACCGCCGTCATCGGCTGCTATCCCATCTGGAAAGGCGCCCCGTGGGGGCCTTCCTGGCACGCTGGCAAGACTGGTGAATGCGGCGTTCAGTGCGCCGTGAACCCGACGCTCGGGTCGGGGATCCTGCTGAGTGTCGACGCGAACGGCTTCGAAGTCGAGCCGTTGAGCCTGGACAACCAGTGCACGCCCCATAGCGTCTCGGCCCATATGCTGTACGAAAACAGCGACCCGTTCCGGTTGTTGGAGCCGGGTGGAATCTTGAATGTGGCCCAGGCGCGCTACACCGATTTGAACGGACGCGCCGTTCGGGTAGAAGGCTCGCAGTGGGAGCCGATGCCGTACACCATGAAGTTGGAAGGCGCCGCAGCCGGTCTCTATCAAACGATCATGTTGGTGGGCATTCAGGACCCCGACGTGCTCAAGGATGTCGATGGTTTCCATGATCGTTTGCTGGATGCGCTTTATAAGAGAACGCGCCAGTCCATTCCATCCGAAGAATTGGGCGAGTTTCATATTTCCCTGCGCATGTATGGTTGGAATGGCGTGACCGGTGTCAAACCCGCCGCCGGAACATTACCGCCACCGGAAATAGGCATGTTGTTTGTCGCAACTGCCGCCACTCAGGAAATGGCCAATACCATTGCCCAGGCATGTAACCCATACTTTTTCCATTACCCCAGCGTCATGGGCAAAGAGTTGCCTTCCTATGGTTTCGCCTTTACACCGGCGGATATACCGCGCGGACAGATATTCGAGTTCAAGTTGAATCATGTCGTGCAACTTGACGATCCCTTCGAGTTGGTCCGTTTGAAGTGGATTGATCTGTCGGACAAAACAATGGCTGTAAAGGAGTTTGCACAATGACCCAGTTGCGTGATGTTTGCCGGCACGTTCGATCCAAGCAAGCGGGGCCGTTCTGGATTACGTTCGATATCTTTTTCAACGGGCGCGAGAATTTCGAGCGTTATTGCGATTGCGCAGCACTTTCCCCAGCGCAATTTGCAGCGCTCTACGGCACCGATCCGGAACGGGTCAAGCGCATTGCGGTGCCGGATCTGGAAATGGTCAAGATCTCCTATCCCCGTACGACGCCCCAGGGCGGAATGGTCGAGCGCGACATGCACGCCGGCCAGCAATACGTTCGTTTGCTTGACGTGATCGTCGACTGAGGCCGCGCGCCAGCGTGCATCTTGATTGTGCGCCTCACGGACGAGGGCCGACCTATCTGTTCAATCCGAGGTAACCATGACGGACTCGACCGTTGCGAGGCGCCTTGCGCAATATGCCCATGAATTGCGCAACCAACGTTTGCCCGAAGACATCATCAAGCTGGTTCGCCAGCGTTTCATCGACAGCCTGGCCTGCGTACTGGGCGCCTACGGGGCGGGCCCGGTCAAGGCAGCCCTGTGTTACGCCGCCGCGAACAAGGCGCAATCATCCAGTGTATTCGGCACGAACCTCAAGACGACGGCGCAAATCGCAGCCTTCGCCAACGGGCTGATGGTTCGTTTCCTGGACTACAACGATGGCTACATGGCCTTGGAGCCAGGTCATCCGAGTGACAACATCCCGGCCTGCCTGGCAGTGGCGCAAGCCGAGAACGCCACCGGGGCCGAGCTGGTCTCGGCGATCGTCCTGGCTTATGAGATCCAGATGCGCTTGCAGGACGCAGCAAGCCTGAACAAGCGTGGTTGGGACCACGTCAATTACATCAACGTCGCGATGGCCGCAGCGGCGTCCAACCTGATGAAGCTGGACGTGGCGCAGACCGAGCAAGCGATCAACATTGCCTTGAGCGGGCACATGGCTATGCGGCAAGTGCGCAGTGGATCGTTGTCCGACTGGAAGGGCTGTTCCGCGGCCAACGCCGCTCGCAATGCGATTTTCGCCGCTCAGGTGGCGCGTCATGGCATGACCGGGCCGTCGCCGATCTTCGAAGGCGAGATGGGCTTCTTCAAGCAGGTCAGCGGGCCATTCGACCTGGATATCGGTCGCTTCGGTACGCCCGACAACGGCGACTTCGCGATACGGCGCTCACTGACCAAGACGTTTCCCACCAATGGCGAGCTGCACACGGCCGTCTGGGCTGCGCTTGATATCCGCAAGCGGATTGACGGGGTGAAGGACATTGCCGCCATTTCAATCGAAACGTCCGAGTTCAACCGTCGGGTCCTCGCCGATACCCCTGAGAAATGGCTGCCGAAAACTCGCGAAACGGCTGACCATAGCCTGCCGTACAACGTCGCGCGGGCATTGCTGGACGGTGACATCACGGTTGGCTCATACGCCGCTGAGAAGGTCGCCGACCCCGCGGCGATTGCCTTGATGGAGAAAACCAGTGTCGTCGAGGATCCGTCGCTGACGGCGCTGTTCCCACGGCACCTTGCCAACCGTGTCCGGGTGACGCTGGTCTCCGGCGAGCAAGTGGTGAGTGAGATGATCACTGGGCCCGGTTCGGTGGAAACGCCCATGACCGATAGCGACTTCGAACGCAAGTTCAGGCGCATGGCGATGCCGCACATCGATGCAGCGGCACAGGCGGCAGTGATTGGGTTCGTCGCGGGGCTCGAACATCAAGCCGGGTTCGAGTCGTTGTTTACCGCGATGGCTGTTTCCTGACAATACCTGCGCTCCTATGGCATTGCGCCAAAGGAGCGCCGGGCGGAGTCAGCGGCGGCCGGTATGGCTCGCCGTTGGCAACGTCCCGGTGTAACGAGCGCGAGGCCGGCCCTCGTGGTGTTGGTTGTACTGCTCGCTGGCGTGGGCGATCCAGCCGATAGAGCGTCCTACACCTCCCAATGAAATTTCCTGCCCGTGCAATCCCAGCTTCCTGCCGATGAAGCTCACCATCAGAATGAATTCCGGTGGGTACGCAACGAGTTCCGAAGCCACTGAGAAGGCCTTTTGCAGCTTGATGAACTCGCTGTCGCCATCGAAGGCAGCGGTCAGCGCCGCCAAGAGATTGCTGGCCCGTGGGTCGTTGATCGAATGGACATTGGGGCCGAATCCGACGATGTGTCCGTCCTGGTTGTAGCGCTGCAAGATCGGCCGCGTAGGGTCTGCGGCGGTACAAATCTCTTCGATCATCCGGCTGGCGGCTTCATTCCTGCCATAGGCGACCTTGTGGCCCCGTGCGGCGGCGAGCGCGGCGATGACCGCATAGTACGCAGTGGCGCCGGTCGTGGCGGCGACGCGCACGCTGTGGGTGGTGTGGTCCAGCTCATGGTCGATACTGAGGATCAGCAGGCGGCGAATCAGATCGGCATGGGCCGGCGGGGCCCCGCATGACTGGGTGATGAACTCGTGCAAGGGTTGTGTGCTCGGTTCGGTCGCCCCTACGACCAACGCGGCAAACCATCTCACGACGTCTGCGCCCGTACGTGCGTAACTGTCGGGGGAAAGGTCGAACGCCTTGGGGTTCTCTCGCTGAACCAAGGGAAAAAGCGCGATGGCTTTTTCCTGGGCGGACATGTGTTCATAGATCTTCAACAGCTTGGCGGCGTCCTTCGGGGCACGAGGCAGCGACTCGCCGAACGCCGAGGGTACCTGCCAGATCAATTCGGCCACCTCTTCGACGGTTGCACGATCCGCGAGCTCGACGACGTCATGGCCGCGATAAAACAGCCCATCATCGGTGATCAGCGTAATTGCACTGTCCGACGGCGGCGAGCGCTTCGCCACGGGTTTTTCTGCCGCCGGGATCTTTACCAGTCGCTGGATATCCTCGGCCCAATAGCGACGCTTGGGCGTCCCGGCGATTTTGATGGAACGAATATTCTTTCGGCTGACGTAGGCGTACAGCGTTGGCAGGCTGATCCGAAGCAGGGCGGCCGCCTCGTCTGCCGACAGGTAAAGGCCTTCTTGTTCTGACATGACGGGCCCACTTGGGTTGATTGAAAGGCGTACATGTTTATTAGATTCACCGTCATGTCGTCAACGTGTATCGGTGGCTGGATTTCAGTCTGCCCTTGAGTAAAGACAAACGGCTGATGAGCCCGATTTAGCAGGGATGTTGACGAAAAAAATCAAGATTTACAGCGTTTCACCCCCTATGTAGATTTCGGCTGCGCAAGAGATGTTCACATTGATTCTCGATGGCATCGATAACAATAAAAACGAAAAGGTGAAACGCATGGCTTGGTTAGGTTTCGCAATGGTCGTCACGTTTATGGCCTTGATCATAAGCAAACGACTTTCTGCTGTGACGGCACTCATCCTCATTCCGGTTGCCTTCGGGCTGGCCAGTGGGGCGGGACCGGAACTGGGCGCGATGGTGATGAACGGCGTCAAGCAAGTTGCGCCCACCGCGTTGATGTTGATGTTTGCAATCCTGTATTTCGCGATCATGTTCGACGCCGGGCTTTTCGAGCCCGCCGTCAGGAAAATCCTGCGCCATGTAGGCAATGATCCCCTCAAAGTCGTGTTGGGCACGGCACTGCTGGCCACTGTCATCTCGTTCGACGGCGATGGTGCAACGACTGTCCTGATCGTCACGACCGCATTCCTGCCGCTTTACCTGCGCCTGGGAATGAACCCGCTGATTCTGGCATTGATGCTTTTGCTGACGAACACCGTGGTCAACCTGATTCCTTGGGGAGGGCCGATCGCCCGGGCCGCCAGTGCCCTGCACCTTGATGTGGCGCAAATGTTCCTGGGCCTGGTGCCGGCGATGTTCGTGGGCCTTGTCTATGCGTTTGCCGTGGCGTTCTGGATAGGCCGCAAGGAGCGGCGCCGCTTGGGATGGACGCCCGGCACCCGGGACGCCGCACCGGAGGAGGTCGCTTTACCGACCGTGCATTGCGAAACCCATCGGCCGAAGCTGTTCTGGGTCAACTTGGCGTTGACCGCCGGGCTCATGTACGCCATGGCCACAGGACTGGCGCCCTTGCCGATGCTGATGATGGTGGGGTTTTCCCTGGCGCTGCTGATCAACTATCCGCGGCTGGCGGAGCAGAAGGCGAGAGTCGCGGCGCACTCGGAGAGTGTGCTGATGGTGATCGCGCTTATATTCGCCTCAGGAGCGTTTACCGGGATCTTGTCCGGCACCGGGATGGTCGATGCCATGTCAGGGAGAATCGTCCAGTTGATTCCCGACGGCGGAGGCCAATACTTCAGCATCATTACTGCACTGGTGGCCTTGCCGCTTAATTTCCTGCTGTCCAATGACGCGTTCTTCTTCGGTATCTTGCCGGTGCTGGGGGCGGCGGCTGCCGAATACGGCGTTGACCCGATGCACATCGCTCGTGCGTCGGTGCTGGGGCAACCGGTCCATGCATTAAGCCCATTGGTTGCGGCGGTTTATCTCATCAGTGGAATCATCAAGCGTGACATGGGCGATATGCAACGCTATTGCCTGCTCTGGGCCATAGGCAGCAGCCTTGTCCTGATTATAACGGCCGCTATGACGCGGGCAATTATCTGATCAACTAGTTCACTGCGCCGAAGTTTCAAGGACGCCAGTTCGCGTCTGCTCACGTCAAAATAAAATAATAGATGAGGTGGTCGATGAAATCGATTAACGCCGTCGCTATGACGTTGCTGTCGACATTGTGTGTGTCTGATGTTTGTCTTTCAGCAAGCATCAGTAATCCAGACAGGTTCCAGCATGAAGGAAAGTTGAATGCTTATCTTCGTTCGGTCTATATCAATACGCGTATATCCAATGAACTGATCGAAGACCGTTTTGGCGGTTTTCCGGACGGTGCCGAACTGGGTGGCACAGGCGTCGGTGCGATCCTGGATTACAACTCCAGTTATTGGGCCGGCGTTGTCGGGTTCGATGCTTCGCTATACGGCGTGGCGATGATCGATTCAAAAGACAATGGCCGGGACCTTTTTGATGACACCGATGGCTCCAATGGTGGTTTCGCCAAGGTCGGACAGAGTTATTTCAAGCTGCGTCATGAAGGCGCCGGCTGGAATGCCGACTCTCAAGTAGGCCGGGGCCGCTTCGATGCGGGGACGCTGGTCACGCTCGACACCCGGATCGTTCCCGGTTCCTACCAGGGAGGCCGCGCCCACTTGAACTTCACCGAGATGGGGATCGGTCCGCTCCCCGGCACGTTGGGCTTTGAAACCGCCTATATCAACCGCACCTCGCCTCGGGACAGGGAAGAATTCGAACATTTGCTGAGCCAGACGGGCGACGAAATCAAGGATCTGTATACCTACGGCATCAATTACGATTTGAAGGCCGTCGAGCTGGGTTACGCCCATGGGGTGGCGCGGGACTTCAATGAGAACACCCGCTATGGGCTGACACTCAAAGCGCCACTCGGCGATAAAGCCGGTGTGGTATTGGACACTCAATATTATGAGTTTCAAAAAGCCGGGCGAATCTGGGAACGTGATTGGGAAGCAGGTGAGGCGGCTTATGATGACGACGCGACCTGGTTGAATATCAACCTGGGTTTACTGCTCGATAAAGTTCGCCTGGGCCTTTCTTTTTCCGAGACTCATGCCAAGTTGAGTAATGGGCAACTGGGCTATGCCTATTTTGATCATGGCGACAATGTCGATGGCAGGATGGATGCCTGGACACGCTCCGGCAATGATTTCAATAACGACGGTGAGCGAACCTGGCAAATAGGCGCCGAATATGACTTGAGCGGACACTCTTTATTGGGCGCTTCGCTGGATGGTTTCAAAGTCATGACTATTTATAAGCAAGGCGAATTTGACGCGACTGATCCATTCAGCGGCCGGCGCACCGACGTGACGGAGCGGCAAAATGAATACCGTCTTTATTACCGTTTTGACGAAAAAGAATATGCCGGACTTTCCGTCGGCCTGATCTACATCGATTACCGAATTGACCAGGACTTCGTCGCACTGGTCTCCGCTCAACCGGATAACGTCATCAGCGGATCGGAAGCGCGGGTGTATCTGGACTACGCATTTTGAATATTCAACCGTTCTACCGAGAGAGCCGTGATGTCTACACTTCGCCATAAAATAGTGGTTACCCAACGATTCTTCGACGCCACGGCGACTGACTTCCTGAAGCGTCACGGCTGTGAGGTCATCGTCGCGAACCTGGCGCCAGGACAGGCGGATGGCGACCTGAGTGAACCGCAACTGATCGACATCTTGAAGGACGCCGACGGCTGGATTGTCGGGCACGCGAATATCACGTCCAGCCTGTTGGGCTCGCTCCCGCGCTTGCAGGTCATCGCCCGTCGCGGCGTGGGTTACGAACGGGTCGATACGGCGGCGGTGGAAGCGGCGGGGAAGGTCGCAACCATCGCGATCGGCGGCAATGACGCAAGCGTCGCCGACCATACCGTGGCCTTGATGCTCGCCGTGTGCCGCCAACTCAAGCGCTGCCAATCGGGGTTGTCCGCAGGTGACTGGTCGATCCCCCTGGGCGGCGATCTGTACCGCAAGACGGTGGGTATCGTCGGGCTGGGGAGGATCGGTCGGGGCGTTCTGCAGCGCTTGTCCGGGTTTGAAGTCCAGCCGCTGATTTATTCGCCTGATCCGCAAAAAGCCCTGCTCGACGGTACTCCCCAAGCTGGCTTCGTCGACCTGGAAACGCTGCTCAAGGAAAGTGACTTCGTCACACTTCACGCGCCCCTCAACACCCAAACCCAGGGACTGATCGACGCGCACGCGCTGAAGCTGATGAAGCGTTCGGCGGTGCTGATCAACACCGCGAGGGGCGGTTTGGTGCGCGATGCGGATCTGCTCCGTGCGCTGCGGGAAAACCGGTTGGCCGGGGCGGGGCTCGATGTCTTTGAGAGTGAGTCGGATCGCGCGCTATCACCGGTGACCGAACAACTGATCCAGCTGCCGAACGTCGTCGTGACGCCTCATGTCGGGGCCTCTACGGTCGAAGGCCTGAATCGCACCAATCTGATTGCCGCCGAGTGTGTCGTGGCGGTGCTGGAAGGACGCAGCCCGCCGAGCCATTGCGTGATTGCGGACGGCCGTCGGCCTGTCGGCGCGGATGAAAAGCCATGAGCGATCACGAAAACCTGCCGGCGGATTCCCGTCCGCCGGTTCATCCTGACTTGCTGGCCGTGGCAACGTCGCTGCGCGAACAGGGCTTGCTGCCGATCGTCCAGGGCGACGTACAAGGCGTCCGGGGGCAGTTGGAGCGGATCAACGCCTGGGCCGCGCAACGCAGCGTTCCACTGAGCTACGAGCGCACGCTGGGCTTTTCCGTCGACGGCCGCACGGTCTCCTGCAAGCTCTATTGGCCGGAGGGCAATGAGACGCCTTGCTTGATGTTCTACTGCCACGGCGGCGGATTTCGCCATGGTTCGCTGGCCGGTTGGGACGCGCCGCTGCGCCAACTGGTTCGGGACAGTGGAATGGCGGTGCTCTCCATCGACTATGCGTTGTCGCCGGAATATCGCTTTCCCGTGGCGTTCAACGAGGTGGTGGCGATCATCAGCCGCGTCATCAAGCTGGGAGCGATCACCGAATGCCCGGTGCGCGGTTATGCCCTGGGCGGCGATTCGGCGGGTGCCAATCTCGCCCTTGGAGCGGCCATTGCGCTGCGTGACGCGGGGATCGATGCATTGCGGCAATTGTTGCTGTTCTACGGCAGCTACTCCCGTGACATGAGTTCCGACTCGTGGCAGCGGTTTGGCGGGTACGCAGGGCAGAACCTGTCGGTCGAAGCCATGAGCCGCTACTGGGCCAGCTATCTGGCCAATGACGAGGATGACTGGCGTGTACAGCCGATAACGGCCGAGCTGGCGGGCCTGCCACCGACGCGAATCATCGTTGGCGAGCTGGATCCGCTGCTGGATGAGAACCGAGCGTTGGCGCAGCGCTTGAAGGACGCAGGTGTGGTGACGGACCTGCAAGTCCTGGCGAACATGACTCACGGTTTCATCCGCTTCAACGAAGTGGCGCCCATCGCGCGCGACGTGCTGGCTGCGCAGGGCCGCGCGTTGCGCAAGGCGCTTTCCAACCAGGTGAGCCTCCCATGAGTTTTTTCCGAATCGCGGCTTTTGCATGGGCCTGCGTCGCTACATCCATTGGTATGGCCGACGGTAAGCTGCCCGTCGGGCCCACTGCCGGGGATATGCAGCTGTCGACGTTTTATCGCTGGCCTGAAGCAATGCCCGAGCGCCCCGGTGCGCTGCTGCGAAGCGAGCACATGCCAGTGCAGGCGCAGATGCCAGCCGCCGGGCAGGCGTTGCGTCTGCTCTACAGCTCAATGGACGAACGCTGGCGCTCCGGCCTCGTCCCGGTCAGTGGCGCGTTATACCTGCCGGCTGGCAATCCCCCCGCCGAGGGCTGGCCGCTGCTCGCCTGGGCCCACGGCACGCTGGGGATCGCCGATGCGTGCGCGCCTTCCTGGACGGGGCTGCGCGACCGTGACGCGGCGTATATCAATCGTTGGCTGGCGCGTGGGTTCGCGGTGGTCATGACTGACTACCAAGGCTTGGGCGGTCCGGGGCCGCATCCTTATACGTACTGGCAGGCCGAGGGGCGTTCCGTCCTCGACTCGATTCGTGCTGCCCGTGCCATCAGTCCAGGTCTGATTGCCAATCGCATGTTCCTCGCAGGCCAGTCCCAGGGAGGCGGGGCGGCGCTGGGCGCGGCAATCCTTGCCACGACCTACGCCCCCGAACTGCCTATCCTGGGCGCGCTGGTGACGGCGCCGAACAGCACGTTTGCGCAAGGCCCCGTCAGGCTGCCGCCACGCCAGTCCAATACGGTGTTCCTGGCGCTGGCGTCCGGCGGCCTGCGCGAAGACGGCCCGCGGATTGAGGACATCCTGACCGCCAAGGGCCTGCAATTGCTGGACGTCGCCCGGCAGGGCTGCACCCGTGAGATCGCGCTCGAATCCAAGGCGTTGCAGGTGGGGTCGTTCGCTGAACTATTGACGATCACTCCGCAGGCGTTGAACGCTGCGCGCATCCCGACCACCGACATGCCACAGGCCTCGATTGCCTTTGCGCTGTTCATTGCCACCGGCCAGGCGGATCAAACCATCACGCCAGAGCGGCAATATGCGGTCGCGGCGGCCTTGTGCGCCGCCGGCAACTCAGTCACTTGGCGCACCTATGAAGGCCTCGGGCATGACGGGGTGCTGTACGGTTCGCTGGAAGATGCCTTCGCCTTCGTCGGGGCTCGACTCGACGGCCAGGACTACGGCTCGAATTGCGCAACCCTGCAAAGACCCGGTCCGCCCGGTGAAAGGACCCCGGATGCGCTGTTCAACGACGACTGAAGCATCCAGGCCTGCGTGTCGATGTCTGCGCAGTAGGTTGCCAGCCGGAGTGGATTCACAGCAGGCCATCGGTGTCGTGCGATCCAGTCCGTCGGCGAAAGGAGGGACGGTGGGGCCAGGCTCGATGATCACAGACCTGAACGATGCGCCCCCGAAAAACGGCCAGCGAAACCCACCGTCGCCCGTCTCAATGCAACGATTACCGGGCCACGGCCTCATATGAGTCATAAGCGGCACCTTCAATGCCAAGGGCCGGTCCGATCTTTTCCTTATGACAGGTGATTGTTTTCATGACGATGGCTGAGAAAAATCATGTCGACTGGCTGGTCGAACAATCGATGCTCAAGGCTGCGAGGCAGCGGGCCAAGCTTTATTCAGGGCAAGGGCGCCTGTGGCAGCAGCCCTTCGCGCACACCCGGCCTCGCGATGCCTCGGCGTTGTCCTCCGTGTGGTTCACCGCGTACCCGGCCTCCATCGTCACCCGGGAAGACGGCACGGTGCTGGAAGCGTTGGGGGATGAAACCCTGTGGCATGCGCTGTCGAAAATCGGCATCCAGGGTATCCACAATGGCCCCTTGAAAAGGTCCGGTGGCCTGCGCGGCACTGACTTTACGCCGACAATCGACGGCAACTTCGACCGCATCAGCTTCGACATCGACCCGGAACTGGGCACTGAGCCCCAGTTGCAGGCATTGACGCGAATGGCCGCCGCCCACAATGCGGTGGTCATTGACGACGTTATCCCGTCCCATACCGGCAAGGGCGCGGATTTCCGCCTGGCGGAGATGGCCTATGAAGACTATCCCGGGCTCTACCACATGGTGGAGATCCGCGAAGAAGACTGGCCGCTATTGCCCGAAGTCGAGGAGGGGCGCGACGCCAGGAACCTCACCGCCCAGCAGGTGGACGCCCTGCGGGACAAGCATTACATCGTCGGCCAGTTGCAGCGGGTGATTTTCTTCGAGCCCGGGGTCAAGGAAACCGACTGGAGCGCAACCCCCATCGTCATGGGCGTGGACGGCAAGCCGCGGCGCTGGGTCTACCTGCATTACTTCAAGGAAGGCCAGCCGTCGCTGAACTGGCTTGATCCGACTTTCGCCGCGCAACAGATGATCATCGGCGATGCGCTGCACGCCATCGATTGCATGGGTGCGAAGATCCTGCGCCTGGACGCCAACGGTTTCCTCGGCGTGGAACGCAAGCTCGATGGGACTGCCTGGTCCGAGAGCCACCCATTGTCGATTACGGGCAACCAGTTGCTCGGCGGTGCGATTCGCAAGGCCGGCGGTTTCAGTTTCCAGGAACTGAACCTGACCCTCGATGACATCGCCGCGATGTCCCACGGCGGGGCGGACCTGTCCTATGACTTCATCACGCGCCCGGCCTACCAACACGCGTTGCTGATGGGCGATACTGAGTTCCTGCGGTTGATGCTGCGCCAGATGCACGCCTTCGGCATCGACCCAGGCTCGCTGATCCACGCGTTGCAGAACCACGACGAATTGACCCTGGAGCTGGTGCATTTCTGGACGCTGCACGCCCACGACACCTACCTGTACCAAGGCCAGACCTTTCCCGGCAGCATCTTGCGCGAACACATTCGCGAGCAGATGTACGAGCGCCTGTCCGGTGAACATGCGCCTTACAACTTGAGGTTTGTGACCAACGGCGTGTCCTGCACCACGGCCAGTATCATCACCGCCGCGTTGGGCATTCGCGATCTCGATGCGATCACCGCCGCCGATATCCAGCAGATTCGCCAAGTCCATCTGTTGCTGGTGATGTTCAACGCCATGCAGCCGGGCGTGTTCGCCTTGTCAGGCTGGGATCTGGTGGGAGCGTTGCCGTTGCCGGCGGAGCAGGTCGAACACCTGATGCGCGACGGCGACACGCGCTGGATTCATCGTGGCGCCTATGACTTGGTGGACCTGAATCCAGAGGCACCGTTGTCGGCCGGGCAGATGCCCAGGGCAAGGACCTTGTATGGCAGCCTGCCGAGCCAGTTGAAGGATCCGGATTCGTTCGCCTCGCAATTGCGCAGGATCCTGGCTGCGCGTCGGGCCTACGACATCGCCGCGAGCCGGCAGATACTGGTTCCGGACGTCGAGCATCCGGGGTTGCTGATCATGGTCCATGAACTGCCGGCCGGCAAAGGCACGCAAATCACCGCGCTGAATTTCGGCTCGACACCCATCACTGAAACCCTGCATCTGCCGGATATTGCGCCGGGGCCTGTGGTGGACATCATCAATGAACGGGTCGAAGGCGATCTCACCCCCGAAGGCGAGTTCACCATCACGCTGGACGCGTTCGAAGGGTTGGCGCTGAGGGTGGTGAGCAGTTCGCCGATGATCTAGAAGGAACGAGGCGAAAAAGCGTATGAAAAACAAAAGAAATTGAAAAAAACAATATCATCATGCCACTATTGTTAATGCCGTCGCTGCCGATAAACGCAGCATCGATTAATCATAGGGACTTGATACATGTCTTTTCGTACGCTTCGCACCCTCGCAACCCTTACCGTTCTTGCCTGCCTGGCGCTCACCGGCTGCGCCCACGTCCAGCCTCCCGTACCCCTGGATCATCAGTTCTGGGACGCCAAGGAGCCAACCATCGGCGTGGCGATCAACGTGGTGCCAGAGCCAGTGCTGGCACTGACCGGTAACCAGGGGCTCCTGGACCTGGCCATCAATAAAGGCGTCAACAGCAAACTCAGCGATAACGTCGAAAAATGGGAAGTCCGCGACCTCAATACCCTACCGGATGCCATCGTCGCCAAGTTGCAGGCCAAGGGCTACAAGGCCAAGCGCATCGACGAGCCGGTGGACCTGACCAAATATAAGGAAGTCAGTTTCCGCGAAGGCTACACCACACGTGACCTGACGCCGATCAAGGCCACCTACGGTGTCGATCGCCTGCTGCTGGTGAACGTGATGGGAACCGGCGCTACCCGCAGCTATTACAGCATCGTACCGACCAGCGTCCCCATGGCGCAGGTGGGTGGGCAGGGCATGGTGGTCGATCTGGCCGACAACAGGCTCCTGTGGTTCAAACCTTTCTCCGTCGTGCAGGCCGCCCAGGGCGAGTGGGATGAACCGAACTATACGAACCTGACCAACGCTTTTTACCAGGCGATGGACACGAGCCGTCAGCAAATGATCACGCCGTTCGAACAATGAACCGTGTGTTGATGGTCGCCGGTTCGCTGGCTGCGCTGCTGGTGGGGTGCGCGCAGAAGCCGGCCCCGCCGACCGGTTTCAAGACGCCGGACGCGGTGTCCTATGTCCAGGCCCACGGGGTCAAGGTGGACCTGCAACTGCCCCAGACGTTTGTCGGGGCCAGTACGGTAGTGGATGCCGAGGCCGCGCAGAAGGCTGCGTCGTCGAGCCATAACCTGGTCGCCAGTTCCGGCAACAGCGCGGGGCTTGCCGGCCTGCTGGTTGCCAGCCTGATCAACACCCAGATGGGCAGCGGCAGTTTGCAGCGCGATGCGCAGAACACCGCTGCCAAGGAATCACGACCGTTGGCGGACCTGCTTGCCGGCGTACCATTGCAGGAGCGTCTCCAGCAGCGTTTCCAACAGGCATCGTTGGCGGCCGGCTTCAAGCAAGGCGCGGGCGATATCAGCGCCCGCCTGGTGATCGAGCCCAAACTGATGCTCACGCCCGACCGTGGCAGCTTTGTGCTGGTCAATCAGGTGCAGGTCCAGGACATCGCCGGTTCCGCGTTGTATCGCATGCGCATCGAGGTTTCCAGCCAGCCGATCAGGCGCTGTGGCAAACGCTGTATCGACGACGGGTCGCTGGACCTGGCGCAAGTGACGACGGCACTCGACGAGTGCATCGACGAGTCGATGCGCGTGCTGGCGACCGACCTGATGCTGCCGGCGCCACCGCAAGCGGCCCAGGAAACCCTGCGCTATGTGCTCGATGGTCAACGTGTGGTCGAGCGCGGCTACCAACTGGTGAGTAATGGAAATTACTGGCGCTATCGCAACCTCTACGGTGCGGTGAAATCGGTACCGGTGCCGTTCGAAGATGCGTTGACCCAAGAGCAGTTGCGCAAGGTCTACGGTCGCTGATCATGGGCCGATTAGGTGCTCGGTCAATAATCAGCGCACCCCCGTCCAATACTGCCTGACCCCACCGCTTGCGCCCTGCACCGGATCCCGATCCGGAAACGGCAACGCCTCGATGTTCGCCAACTGCGCCTCGCTCGGCGCCTCCCGGCAGATATCGGCCTGCTGGCCGGGTGGATACGCGCCGACCACCTGGAAGTCATCGCTTGCGCCCAAGTTGCAATGCCCGGTGCCGGCGGGGAGCAGCAGTACATCGCCGGCCTTGACCTCGATGACTTGGCCGTCGGGGCCACCGATCATCAAGCGCGCCTCGCCACTGGCAACACCCAGCACTTCGTGGCCTTCGGTGTGGTAGTGGTGAAAGTTGTAGATCCCGTAGCGCCATTGCGGTGGCCAGCCGTTGGTGCGGAAAATCTCCTCCAGGCGGGCGGCCAGATCATCGGTCTGGGTCGCAACCGCGTCACGGTAGACGATCACCGGCAGGCGCGGGTTGTTGGGCACCCAGTCGTTGCGTTCCAGCAACACGGGCTGGATTGAATCCGGGACGGCGTCGCGCGTGTTCATCGAAGGTCCTCCACATCTGTGCACTTATGGCCTAGACGTTACCTGCGACGGGAGAGTTCAACGCTGCGGACCACTGTCACCGATCAACGCTTTTGCTTCATGATCCGCTCCACTTCACCCGAAGCCTTGAGCTGTTCGAAAGCGCGTTGGGCCTTGGCGACGGTCTCGTCCGGCGTGCCCAGGCTGAAGGCCAGGTAGACCCGGTGGGGCTGCTCGTCCAGCGAGTAGACTTGCTCCAGCAGATTGAAGTCCATCTGGGCGTCCTGGCTCATCAGGCGTGCGGTGTTCTCCGGCATGGGCACCAGCTGGACCTGGCGGTTCAACAGTTTCTGGAAGTTGTCGTGATTGTTCGCCGACACGACCAGTCGGCTGAAGCCCCGGTCTTGCAAATAGACCTGCTTGGCGTCATTGCGTATCACCCCGATGCTGTACTGCTTGGCTTCTTCGAGGCTGGCGATGGAGATGGGCGCCGTTTCACGCAGCTTGTAGAGCCGGCTGGTGGAGCGATGGATTTCACCGACCCACTTGAACAGCTTTTCACGGGCCGGAGTGCGATCCAGGGGAAAGATCAGTACGTTGGGCTCGCGCAAGGCCATTTCATAGGCCCGCGCCCATGGGTACAACGCCATGTGGAAGTCGCCGAGGTCGGCCTGCTTCAAGATTTCGGCGGCGATATGGATACCGGGGCCGGCCAGCTTATCGTCGCGCAGATAGGCATACAGCGAGTCCTCGGTCACGACTTCGATGGTGTCCGCCTGGCTTTGGAAACTGATCAAGGCCAGGAACACCCAGGAGCAAAGCATCGGAAAGTGGCGCATACAGACCTCGACAGCGGCGATGGTTCAGAGAGAGACGCGGTTGCGTCCCTGGTGCTTGGCCCGGTACAGCGCCTGGTCGGCACGCTGCATCAGTTGGTCGAAATGATCCATGGTCTCGGGGTCCAGCTCGGCGACGCCGATGCTCAGCGTGACGAACGGGGAGACCGATGAGCCGCTGTGGGGCAGTTGGCGTTCAGCCAGGGCGTCACGCAAGCGTTGCGCCGCTTCGCAGGCCTGCCCAGCGTCGATGTTGGGCAGCACGACGACAAATTCCTCGCCCCCGACCCGTGCGGTCAATTCACCAGAGCGGCCGAATACGTCACGCAGGGTTTCGGCAATCTGTTGCAGGCACTGGTCGCCATTCATGTGGCCGTAGGTGTCGTTGTAGATCTTGAAAAAGTCGACGTCGCACATGAGCACGGCCAGTGGCGTCTTGTGGCGCATGGCGCGGCGAAACTCGACTTCTTTCAACTGATCGAAATGGCGACGGTTGGCCAGGCCCGTCAAGGCATCGTGGCGGGACAAGGCTTCAAGGGCCTGGTTGGCGGCCTTGAGTTCCGCCGTGCGCGCCTCGACCAGCTCGACCAACTGATCGCGGCTGGCGGCAATCGCCAGTTCATCCGAGCGCTGGCGTTCCAGGTGGGCGTGGAGATTGTCCTGCAGCTCGTTGACCTGGGATTCGAGCAGGCTCAGTTCATCCTGGCGGTCCACCGAGCGTTGCAACTTGAGGTGATGCTTGAGGGTTTGTGGCGCGAGTTCGCCCAGGTGCCGGGCGATGTGCACCACGTGGATGGTTACCAGGCGGTTGAACATGGTCATGACCAGCCCCGCCAGCAGCATCGACTGGATGATCTGGGTGATGACGATGCTGCGCGCTTCGCCCCACAAGCGTTGCCACAGCAGTTGGTTGTCGCCTTCGATGGTCAGCTCGCCCACTTTCTCCTGGGCGCCGAGATAGGGTTGCGCGATGAGTTCGCGTTGTAGCACCGGAGCCGCCCCTTCGTTACCGGTGGTGTAGCGATTGAGTTCGATGATTTCCGGCGACCGGCCGGGCCGCAGGACATTCAGCACCACGCGTCCGACTGGCGCGGCCTTCGCGACGCTGGCGAGCTGTTTGTCCAGGGAATCGCGGTCCATTTCCCAAATGGCGTGGGCCAGGGTATCGCGGAAAACCTGGTCGATCAGCCCCAGCTCGGAGTTCATCTCCGCCAGGTTGCTCTCCCAGGCGAGCCAGGTGCGCCAGGTGACCATCGCCACGGTGAAGAACAGGCAGAACAGCAGGGTCGCCAGTACCAGTCGACGCCCCAGGGAACTGAGCGTCTTGGCCTGTACGCGTGGAGAGGGCGGGTTGACGTGGCCGTCCATCTCACAGCCACTTGCGCGCGATGGCATCGTAGACGCCGTTGCGACGAATGGCCTCCAGGCCGGCGCGGAATTTTTCAACGGTCTGCGGCGGCGTCTTGCGGCTGAACGCCATGTTCAGGCCGTCGGCACTGCTCAGTTCGGGCAGCGCCAGCGACTGGATCAGTACTTTTTCCGGGTCCTCGCCGTTCTGGCGGGTCAGGTAGAGCGCGTTGAGTTCGTTGGAAATCCACAGCTCAACGTGATCGACCTTGAGCTTGCGGTAATTGTGTTCGTACTTGGTGCTGGACTGCAGTTCTTCGCCGATGCGAAAGCCCTTCGAGACCAGATATTGCTCGCCCACATCCTGGTTTACGGTCGCGATCTGGTGCCCATGGGCATCGGCCAGGGAGTTGAGCTTCACTGGCCGTTCGGCCAGGGAGTAGATATACCACTGTGTCGGGGCGATGGCACCGATCCACTGGAAAAGCGATTCACGCGCAGGGGTGCGCACGATGGAATAGATCAGGACGTTGCTTTCATTGAGCGCCAGTTCGTACGCCCGCGCCCAGGGCATCGGCTGGATCGACGCCTCGACGCCGATCTCCTTGAGCACGGCCTCGACCACCTCGGTGCTCATGCCGGTCACGCGTCCGCCCTGCGTCATGTTGTACGGCGGCAATTCCTCGGTGACGATGCGCAGCGGCGGCTCTGCCGCGATGGCCAACGCCGATCCCCCTGCAACCAGGAGCATCAGGACGCCGAACATCAGTAAGCGATTAAGCTGCCAAGCCATTGATCATTACCCTATGCAACCAGCAGAGCCGGGCGAGGCCTGAGGGCCTTCGTCACTCAGGTTATCGGCTGGGCGCGGGTGTGCTTGAGCATCGGTCCGCAATCTCGGGACGACCGCTCTATCACGCGCACGCCAGGACCGGGTGGTGAACCTTCCGTCGATACAAGGCTCACTTATTAGGTCGTCGCCTCGGGTGGACGCGCCGTTTTTGCCGATAAGGAATTCGCATGGATCAAACCTCGACCTTGCACGTGCACGCTGTAGAGCGCGAGTTCAGCCCACGCGCGGTGATCACCGGGATCGTGCTCGGTATTCTCCTGACGCCCTCCAATGTCTATGCGGGATTGAAGATCGGCTGGTCGTTCAACATGTCGATCATTGCCTTGCTGGTCGGCTACGGCATCTGGCAAGGCCTGGCCAAGCGCTCGTCTGCGCGGCTGCCCTGGACGCTGCACGAAAGCAACATCAACCAGACAGTGGCGTCGGCCGCGGCATCGATCATTTCCGGTGGGTTGGTGGCGCCGATCCCGGCGTACACCTTGCTGACCGGCCAGCAACTCGACGCTGTGCCGATGGTCGCCTGGGTGTTTTCAGTGAGTTTCCTGGGCATCTGGATCGCCTGGTACCTGCGGCCCTCGCTGCTCAACGACAAGGCGCTGAGGTTTCCCGAGGGCATGGCGACCCTCGAAACCCTGTTGCACATCTACAACCATGGCCACGAAGCCGCGACGCGGCTGAAGGTGCTGCTGAGCGCGGCCGTCCTGTCCGGCCTGGCCAAGTGGGTCGATAGTTTCGTCTGGGCCATTCCACGCTGGTCGCCAACGGCCCAGTTGGAGCGGCTGACATTCACGGCGGACCCTTCACTGTTGCTGGTGGGCTTTGGCGGCATCATCGGCATCCGTGTCGGCTTGACCCTGTTGCTCGGCGCGCTGCTGGCGTGGGGCGGGTTGGCACCTTGGTTGCTTGAACACGGCCTGGTGCAGTTGCCGCCCGGCAGCAGCGGCCCACAATTCGCCGTGCTGGTGGAATGGCTGCTGTGGCCGGGCGTGAGCCTGATGGTTTGCGCGACCCTGGCCTCGCTGGCGATCCGGTTGTGGTCGCTGCACACCTCTACCAAAGCCAGCGGTGGGGCGACATGGGCGATGCCAAAGGCCGGGCCTGCCCTCGGATTTCTGCTGGCAATCGTCTTGGTGGTCAGCCTGCAAGCGATGTTGTTTGGCATCAATCCGTGGATGGCGTTGCTGACCATTCCCTTGGCCATCTGCCTGGCGGCGGTGGCTGCGCGGGTGGTCGGCGCCACGGGCATTCCGCCCATTGGCGCTATCGGGCAGTTGTCCCAATTGAGTTTCGGCATCGTTGCCCCGGGGCAGGTGCCGATCAATCTGATGAGTGCCAATACCGCCGGTGGTTCAGCCGGACAATGCACGGATTTGATGAACGATTTCAAGGTCGGTCGAGCAATCGGCGCGACGCCGCGCAAGCAGCTTTTGGCCCAGACGCTGGGGATTTTCATCGGCAGTATCGTCGGCGTGCTCGCTTACCTGGCGCTGATCCCCGATCCGCAAACCATGCTGCTCACCGAAGAATGGCCGGCCCCGGCGGTCGCCACCTGGAAAGCCGTGGCGCAAACCCTGACCCATGGCCTGGACTCGTTGTCGGCGAGCATTCGCTGGGCGATCTTCATCGGTGGTTTCGCCGGGTTGCTGTTGGGCATTCTCGATAGCTTGCTGCCGGCCCATCGGGCCCGCTACCTGCCCAGCACCGCAGCCTTGGGCCTGGCGTTTGTGCTGCCGGCCTCGGTCTCGCTGATGATGGCTCTCGGCGCCGTGCTCACCTGGCTGGTGAGCTGCCGTTGGCCGAGCGTCACCGAACGCTTCGCGATCACGGCTGCGGCGGGATTGATTGCCGGGGAGAGCATCACCGGGGTGGGCGCTTCGTTGTGGGAAATGCTTGGGAATCTGTGAGGTCACTGTGGCGAGGGGATTTATCCCCGTTGGGCTGCGCAGCGGCCCCCAAACTAGCCGACCCGGTGTGCCAGTAAGATTGAGTTCATTGTTTTAGGGCTGCTACGCAGCCCAGCGGGGATAAATCCCCTCGCCACAGGAAGCGGTTTGGTGTGGCATCAAGTCAGTGAGAGTGCCGGGGCTCCCCGCTGCGGGCGATCACCCTCAGGTGCAACGTCGCCGGTTCCAGGCAACCGCCGGTGGAGAGTTGCCCGACCAACTGACGATACAGTTCCTGCCAAGGCGTTTGTGAAGGCGGGATGTTGGGCGTCCACGCGAGGCGGCGTCGCTCCATCTCAGCCTCGTCCACCAGCAAGTTGACGGTGCGGGTGTTCAGGTCGACCCTCAGCCGGTCGTTGGTCTGCAGCAGCGCCAGGCCACCGCCGACGGCCGCTTCCGGGGACATGTTGAGGATCGACGGGCTCGCCGAGGTGCCGCTCTGGCGGCCATCGCCCAGGCAGGGCAGGGAGTCGATGCCGCGCTTGATCAGCGCCGCCGGTGGGGCCATGTTCACCACTTCGGCGCTGCCGGGATAGCCGACGGTACCAGCGCCGCGAATCACCAGGATGCAGCGCTCGTCGATGTCCAGGGCCGGGTCGTCGATGCGCGCGTGGTAGTCCTCCGGCCCTTCGAACACGATGGCCCGCGCTTCGAAGCTGTTCTCGGCACCGGGTTCGGACAGGTAGGTCTTGCGGAACGCTTCGCCCACCACCGACATTTTCATGATGGCGCTGTCGAAAAAGTTGCCGCTGAGCACGATGAAGCCGGCACGGTGCTTGAGTGGGGCTTCGAAAGGATGGATGACATCGGCGTCGCAGGTCAGGCTGCCGGTGACGATCTCGCCGATGGTCTTGCCACTGACCGTCGCACAGTGTTCGTGCAGGCGGCCAGCCTTTTGCAGTTCATGCATGACTGCCGGTACGCCGCCCGCGCGGTGGAAGCCTTCGCCGAGGTATTTGCCCGCCGGCATGCAGTTGACCAACAGCGGCACGTCCTCGCCGATTTGTTGCCAGTCGTCCAGGCTTAACTCGACGCCCATGTGCCGGGCGATGGCGATCAGGTGCGGCGGGCAGTTGCTCGACGCGCCGAGTGCCGAGGCGACAGCGATGGCGTTCTCGAACGCTTCACGCGTCATGATCTGCGAAGGGCGCACATCCTGGCGAACCAGTTCGCAGATGCGCTTGCCGGTGGCGTAGGCCATCTGCCCGCGCTCGCGATAGGGCGCCGGAATGCTTGCGCAACCCGGCAATGACATGCCCAGGGCCTCGGCCAATGCGTTCATCGACAGGGCAGTGCCCATGGTGTTGCAGTGGCCGACGGAGGGCGAGGCCGCCGTGGTCATTTCCATGAAGCCTTCGTAGTTGATCTCGCCAGCGGCCATCAGGTTGCGTGCGTGCCAGAGCACTGTGCCGGAGCCGATCAGCTCGCCCTTGTGACGGCCATCGAGCATGGGGCCGCCGGACAGCACGATCGACGGCAGGTCGGTGGTCGCTGCCGCCATCAGGCAGGCGGGGGTGGTCTTGTCGCAACCAGTGGTGAGCACCACGCCGTCCAAGGGATAACCGTGGAGGATTTCCACCAGGCCCAGGTAGGCCAGGTTGCGGTCCAGTGCCGCGGTGGGTCGGCGCGACTGTTCGGCAATGGGGTGGACCGGGAATTCCATGGGGATGCCGCCGGCATCACGGATTCCGGCCTTGACCCGTTGCGCCAGCTCCAGGTGATGGCGGTTGCAGGGCGTCAGGTCGCTGCCGGTCTGGGCGATGCCGATGATCGGCCGTCCCGATTGCAACTCTTCGCGGGTCATGCCGTAGTTCATGTAGCGTTCGACATACAGCGCGGTCATGTCCGCGTGGGCCGGGTCGTTGAACCATTGCTCGCTGCGCAGGCGGCGTTTTGGCGTGTCACTCATGATTCATTTCTCTCTTGTAATTGGATGAATCGACGATCAGTCGGGCTCAGCGATCGAGCAGTCCCCGTGCGGCAAGATTGCGCAACAGGGCGCCAACGCCGAAGGTCCACGGCGCGGCCTCGCAGCTGTGGGTCACCTGGTTATGCAGGCTGCCCAACAACGGGCTGCTGATGCTGACCCGGTCACCCAGTTTATGGGTGAAACCGCTGCCGGCATGATCACGGTCCTCGGTGGGGGCGAACAGCGTACCGAGAAACAACAGGAAACCATCCGGGTATTGGTGGTTGGCATTGAGTGTCTGGCCCGCCAGGTCAAGCGGGTCGCGGCTGATCTGGCTCATGGAGCTGCAACCGTGCAGGCGATAGCCGTCTTCGCCTTGTACGTGCAGGTCAACCTCGCAGGCGCGCACGTCGTCCAGGCTGAAATGTTCATCGAACAGGCGAATGAACGGCCCGATGGCGCACGAGGCGTTGTTGTCCTTGGCCTTGCTCAGCAAGAGTGCGCTGCGGCCTTCGATATCCCGCAGGTTGACGTCGTTGCCCAGCGTGGCGCCGTGGATCTGGCCGCGGCTGTCCACCGCCAGCACCACTTCCGGTTCCGGGTTGTTCCATTGCGAGGCCGGATGAATGCCGATCTGGCTGCCGCTGCCCACGGCGGCCAGGACCGGCGCCTTGGTGAAGATTTCCGCATCCGGGCCAATGCCGACTTCCAGGTATTGCGACCACATGCCTTGTTCGATGAGATACGCCTTGAGGCGCATGGCTTGCTCGGACCCCGGCACGATCGAGCGCAGATTGTCGCCGATCACACCGTGGACTGTGGCGCGCACGGCGTCCGCCCGGGCCGCGTCGCCGCCGGCCTGTTCCTCGATCACTCGCTCGATCATGCTCGCGGCGAAGGTCACGCCGGCGGCCTTGATCACTTGCAGATCCAGCGGCGGCAGCAGGAACGGCTTGGACGGGTCGGCGTGGGGGCCGGTGTTGGCCAGCAACTCGTCGATGCTGGCGATGAAGGTGCCGGGTGTCTCTCTTGCTGCCGCCAAGGGCGAGGGGGTTTCCAACAGGTCGCTCAGGGTCGCAAAACGCTCCGACAGATCGAATACGCCGTCACTGCGCAGCACGATCGGCGAAGGCCCGGCGATCCGCCCCGGGACCCAGGCGCGACCAATCAGCGTGCCGGCCACGCCATCGACCGGCAGGGTATTTTCGGGGGTAAGCAATAGCGACATGGACAGGCTTCCTGGTTCGTAAAGCCTTCACGCTAGGGCGCGTTGTCGATGAACTCCAATGAGATATATTCAGTATCTGATAACGCCTGGTTATTGCGCCGCCGAGGAACGTCCATGTCCGATCTCTCCTTTTCCAGCTTTTGCGGCTGGCTCAAATTTCGCCATCTGTTGCTGATCGACACCCTGGGACGCACGTGCAACATGCATTTGGCGGCCGAGCAGATGAATCTCAGCCAGCCGGCCGTGAGCAAGATGCTCAAGGAAATCGAAAGCCTGCTCGGCTTCGCCCTGTTCGAGCGCCGCCCGCGCAGCATGCCGCCCACAGCCCTGGGCGAGCACGTGCTGCGCTACGCGCAAATCGCCCTGAATGACGCACGTTCGTTTGTCGAGCAGATCAGCAGCCTGCGAGAGGGCGGCCACGGCTACCTCAAGGTCGGCGGTATCTTCGCCGCGACGGCCGTTGCGTTGCCCGAGGCGATCCTGCAGATCAAGCAGCGCTGGCCGTTGCTGTCCATCGAGGTAGTGGAGCAGACCAGCAATCATTTGATGAAGATGCTTGAAGAAAAGAAGCTCGACCTGGCCGTGGCGCGTTTCACCGATCAAAGCCAGCAGCAGCGCTACGACTTCCAACCCCTGGCCCCCGAACCGTTCTGCATCGTGGTCAATGATCGCCATCCGCTGGCAAATGCCGGGCCGACGTCCTTGCAGCAGCTCGTGGACCTGCCGTGGATTTTGTATCCGGTCGGCACGCCGATTCGCGCGCGCATGGAACTGGCCTTCGCCGAGGCCGGGGTGGGCATGCCGCGCAACACCATCGACACGATTTCGATGCAGACCTTTCTCCAGGTCCTGCAACGCGGCCCCATGATCGGCATGTTGCCCAATGCGATGGTCGACCCGCTGCTCGAAAGCGGCCAGCTCAAGACCCTCGATACACCGCTGCACTTGGTACCGCAGGACTACGGCATCCTCACCCGCAAGGATGAACCTTTGGTGGGCGCGGCGCTGGAGTTTGCCGAGATCCTCAAGGACAACGCCCGCCAAATAACCTGAAGAAGCAACCGAACCTGTGGCGAGGGGATGAATCCCCTCGCCTCGATGACTCACCCAGCCTTAAGTACTTTGATAACGAACCGTTATCAACTAATCCAAAAATGCCATTGGGAAAGAATCGCTTCCCGACAGTAGAGTCCTCGTTCAATCGCCGAATGACTCGCTCATTCGACGTGACCCAATAAAAACAATCAGGGGTTACTTCATGCAAACCATCTCCGAGCATTTGCCCGCCCAGGCGCAAGCCGGCGAACTCGATTTCGAGGACCGGACCTATCGCAAGGTGATCTGGCGAATCCTGCCGGTCCTGTTGTTGTGCTACATGGCGGCGTACCTCGACAGGGTGAACATCGGTTTCGCCAAGCTCGACATGCTCAACGAGTTGCAATTCAGCAACACCGTATACGCCTTGGGCGCCAGTATGTTTTTCTGGGGCTATTTCCTTTTCGAAGTCCCCAGCAACCTGTTGCTGCATCGTTTTGGCGCGCGGTTCTGGATCGCCCGGATCATGCTCAGTTGGGCGGTGATTTCCATGGCGGTGGCCTACACCGTGCCGCTGGCGGCGTTCTTCCACATCGAATCGAGCACGATGTTCTACGTGCTGCGTTTCCTGCTGGGGATCTGCGAAGCGGGCTTTTTTCCTGGCGTGATTCTTTACCTCAACTACTGGTTTCCGACCCACCGGCAGAGTCGGGTGATGTCCGGATTCCTGTTGGCCTTGCCGGTCAGCCTGACCCTCGGCGGGATCCTGTCCGGCTGGCTGATGAACAGTATGCAAGGCGTACAGGGCCTGTCCGGCTGGCAATGGATGCTGATCATCGAAGGCATTCCTTCGATCATCATGGCCTTCGTGGTGATCGTCTGCCTGGCCGACAACATCGACAAGGCCAAGTGGCTTTCGGCGGCGGAAAAAGCCATGCTCAAGGCCAACTTGCAAACCGACAACCAGGGCAAGGCTTCGCGCTTGAGCGAGGTGTTTTTCAACCCACGGGTGTGGTTGCTGGTGTTGATCCTGTTGACCTTCAACACCGGTTTCTATGGCCTGGCCTTCTGGATGCCGTCGATCATCAAGAGCACCGGCATCACCAACAGCCTGCACATTGGTTTGCTCACCGCCATTCCTTATTCGGTGGCGGTGGTGGCGATGCTGCTCAACGCCCGGCATTCCAATCGCACTGGCGAGCGACGCCTGCACGCGGCCATACCGGCCTTCATCGGTGGCGCCGGGCTGATCCTCAGTGCGTTCTTCGCCGATAACCTGGTGCTGTCGGTGCTGTTCCTCAGCGTCTCGGCCTCGGGGATCCTGAGCCTGATGCCGATCTTCTGGACCTTGCCCGGCACTGTGCTGTCGGGCGTCGCGGCCGCTGCCGGGATCGGCATGATCAACGCCATCGGCAACCTGTCGGGCTTCACCGGATCGATGATCACCGCCGTGGCCGAGACGCTCACGGGCAATATCAATAACGGTACGTACGTCTTGGCGCTGTGCCTGTTGGTCAGCGGCGGGTTGATCCTGGCCATCCCGGCCTCGATGCTCGGCCGGACGCCAAAAAGTGCGGCCCCGGCGACGCAATTGGAAACGGCATGAGCCTGCACAACAAACGGGTGCTGGTGACGGCGGCGGGCCAGGGCATAGGCCTTGCCAGCGCGGTGGCCTTCGCCCAGGCCGGCGCCGAGGTGTTCGCCAGTGACATCGACACACGCGCACTGGCGGGCATCGAAGGGGTGACTGCCATTACGCTAGACGTCACCTCGGCCAACGCCATCGAGGCGGTTCGAGATCGGGTCGGCGGGCTGGACGTGTTGTTCAATTGCGCCGGCTACGTGCACAGCGGCACCATTATCGACTGCGACGAAGCGGCCTGGGCGCGCTCGATGGACCTGAACGTCACCGCCATGTACCGGATGATCCGCGCCTTCCTGCCGGGGATGTTGGCCCGTGGCGGCGGATCGATCATCAACATGTCGTCGGTGGCGTCCAGTGTCAAAGGCGTGCCCAATCGTTTCGCCTATGCTGCCAGCAAGGCGGCGGTGGTGGGGCTGACCAAATCCGTCGCCATCGATTTCGTCAGCCAGGGTATTCGCTGCAACGCGATCTGCCCCGGCACCGTGGATTCTCCATCGCTGCGCCAGCGCATTGCCGATCAGGCCGCGCAGCAAGGTGTCGATGAGCAACAGGTCTACCGACAGTTTCTCGACCGCCAGCCGATGGGGCGCATTGGTAGCACGCAAGAGATCGCGCAATTGGCGGTGTACTTGGGCAGCGACGCGTCCGCCTACACCACGGGGGCGGTGCACGTAATCGATGGCGGCATGAGCCTTTGAGTTTTCACTTGAACAGGAGCACTTCATGAAACTGTTGCGTTACGGCGAAAAAGGCTCGGAAAAACCCGGCCTGCTGGATGACGACAATCAGGTCCGCGACCTGTCGGGCCACGTGCCGGATATCGCCGCAAACGTCCTGGCCCCGGAAAGCCTGGCGAAACTCGCCACCATCGACCCGCGCAGCCTGCCGGTCGTGGCCGGCCAGCCGCGGATCGGCCCGTGTGTCGGGCAGGTCGGCAAGTTCATCTGCATCGGCTTGAACTACGCCGACCATGCGGCCGAGTCGAACATGGAGGTGCCGAAGGAACCCATCATCTTCAACAAATGGACCAGCGCCATCTGCGGGCCGAATGACGATATCCAGATTCCCCGCGGCTCGCTCAAGACCGATTGGGAAGTCGAGCTGGGCGTGGTCATCGGCAAAGGCGGGCGCTACATCGACGAAGCGAACGCCCTGGAGCACGTCGCTGGTTACTGCGTCATCAACGATGTATCTGAGCGCGAATGGCAGCTTGAACGCGGCGGCACTTGGGATAAAGGCAAGGGCTTCGACACCTTCGGCCCCCTCGGTCCGTGGCTAGTGACCAAGGATGAAATCCCCGACCCGCATGCGCTGCACCTGTGGCTGGAAGTCGACGGGCATCGCTATCAGGACGGTAACACCCGGACGCTGATCTTCAGCGTGCCGCAACTGATCGCCTACCTGAGCCGCTGCATGAGCCTGCAACCGGGCGACGTCATTTCCACCGGCACGCCACCGGGCGTTGGGCTGGGCATCAAGCCCGACCCGGTGTTCCTGCGCCCGGGGCAGACCATGCGCCTTGGCATCGAGGGCTTGGGGGAGCAGCGTCAGGTGACCGTGCAGGCGGACTGATCACTGGTTTCGCTGGAGCTATCGTCGGATCGCCGCCCGGAGCAAGCTCGCGATAGCGGTAGTCCAGCCGCGAAGATATCTGCGCTGTCCTCGCCACGAAAAATCCTCGAAGATGCACGCCTGATTCGAGAGAACGATTCGACCCATGAGCGACGACTCCCACGCGCAGTTCTTCCGCTTCGAGACGCCTGATCCAGGCATCGGCCCACGCGAGCAATCACCGATGCTCCCAGAGGAATTGGCCAGGGCGCGCGAGCGTGCATCGATGCACCGCTTCAGCTGGGTCATGGTGCTGGCGGCGCCGGTGAGCGTTGGCCTGATGCTGCCAAGCCTGGCGTTCGTGATTGGCCTGGGCCTCGTCGAGAAATGGTTCGCCCCGGGGCTGGATATCGACCGGATCATCGAAGGATCCTGGGGCTGGCAGGCGCTGGTGACGGTGCTTTTCATCGCCGGTTGGGCATCGTCCAATTACCGGCGCGACTCACGGGACCCGACCAAGCGCTACTGGCAATCGATGCCGGATCGAGGGTTGGTCGAGCTCGAGCGTCATACGCTGACCTCCGGCATCAGCCTGTGGGCCAGTGATAATCCCGAGCACGACAGCCTCATGCTGTGGCAAAACGACAAGCTGGTGCGCGTACAAAGTTCCGGCGTGTCGCAGTGGATCCTGGCCATGACCACGGCCGGCCATTGGCTGGTGCTCATGGAGGAATTTCCCGGTGTCTTGCGCCATGGACAGGTCAGCCGAATGCCTGCGCCCGAACAGCGGATGAAGCCCCAACAGCAATTGGCAATTGCCTTTGCCCCAGGGACTCACGTGACGCTGGGCGAGCGTTTTGATGGTGCGCCTGTGCCGCTGACGGAGTCCTCGTACTGGATGACCGCCGACGAGTCCAGTCGCCTCGCCGAAGCATCCCATCGTTGGAGCTTTTTCCCGTCGGACCGTTACGCTGTGATCAACGACCGGGACGCCGATTGGGTGCAACGCCTGGTGGATAAAGCGCTGGCGGACAAGGCGCGGGGCTGCACCGGGCGACAGCCTGAGCGACCGGCCGTCACGGCTGAGCATCCGCCAACGTGACGCGGGTCTCTCGGGGCGCGAGGGCGCTGATGGCGGTTGCCGACAGGGCGAGCAACGCACCGACGGCCGCAAGCCCGATCCAACCATTCCGGTGGACGCCGTAGTTGCCCAAGGCCGCGCCAAGTGCACCACCGAGGAAATACGAACCCATGAACACCGTGTTCAATCGGCCGCGGGCCTCGGCGCGCAGGGTTTGGACGCGCGCCTGATTGGCAACCAGGCCGGCCCTGTTGCCGAGGTCCAACAGCACCATGCCGACAATCAGCCAGCCCAGGTTCTCTGCGCTTGCCGCGATGAAGACGAAACCCACCACCAACACTGTCGCACCGGCGATGGCAAGCGTTCGGGCGCCGAGGCGGTCGACTAACGTGCCGATGCGGAGCGATGTGACGATGCCCGGCACTGTCGCCAGGCCGAACAGGCCAATGGTGGTGGAGCCGAACGCATAGGGGGGCTGCGTCAGCAGCGCAGCCAGCGTCGCCCACAAGGCACTGAACGCGGCGAATACCAGGAAGCCGCTCGCGGCGCAGAAACGCAGCACAGGCTCCTCGCGCAGCAGGCTACCGAGGGAACGCATCAACGCGCCATAGCGGATCGAAGAGAGACGGGGTATGGCAGGCAGGTATCTCGCCACGATCAACAGCAACAGCCCATCGATAAGCGAGGCCATCAGAAATACCGATCGCCAACCGGTGTGCTCGCCCAGCAAACCACCGAAGATACGCGCCAGCAGCAACCCGGTGGACAGTCCGCCCAGCAACGTCCCCACCACCCGACCGCGTTCCGTGGGCGCGGCCAGAGCCGACAGCACGGGAATGATCAACTGCGCGGTAATCGCCGTCACCCCTACCGCGAAGCTGCCAACGCACAGCAGCGCGAAACTCGGCGCGGCGGCGCAGGCGAGCAGGGCGATGGCATTTGCCCCGATAGCCAGCAATGCCAACCGGCGCGGTTGTCGGCAGTCGGCGAGCGGCACGATGAGCAACAGGCCTGCGCCGTAGCCCAGTTGCGTCAGCGTGGCGATCAGGCCGGCTTGGGTCGAGGTCATGCCGAACGACGCAGCCATCATCGGCAGCAGCGGTTGATGGTAGTAAATGGTCGACGCGGCCAGGGCGCAACACACTGCCATGACGCCGACCAGGCGAGCGGGGATCACGTTCGGCGCGGGCATGGCGCGGTCCTTCAGTGCTGTTGCAAGGTCGAGATCAGCGTGCCGGTATCGACGATGCTGTGGGCGAATGTCGGCCCGTTCAGTTCGTGCGCCGCGTGCATCATTTCCGGGCTGAACGCGGCGGTTGCGTCGCGCACCAGCGTCACGTGATAACCGAGCTCCATGGCGAACCGCGCGGTGGACTCGATGCAAGTATTCGCCAGCAAACCCATGACAATCACATGGGTAATGCCTTGTTGCTTGAGCTGAAAATCGAGGTCGGTATTGGCGAACCCGCTCTGGCCCCAATGCTCTTGGACGATGATGTCGCCGTCCTGCGGCACGAAGTCCGGATGCCATTCGCCGCCCCAGGTGCCCTTGGCGAATGTGTGGCGTTGCTGGATCAGGCGTTGGGTCGGATTAGGGTGGTCCCAGTTGTCGTAGTCGCCAGGTTGCCAGCGGCGATGGGGCACATAGAACACCTGGATATCCTGTTGCCGAGCGGCCGCCACGCCGGCGCGCAGGTTGTCGAGCAGGTGAACGTCCTGGGCGACGTCTTTCAGCAGGGCAAAGAGCTTGCCGCCCTCGGACAGGAAGTCGTTATAGGGGTCCACCAGCAACAGGCCGGTTCGCGACGGGGAGTACACAGGCTGGGTCATTTTTGAGGCTCCAGTTCATTGAAAGGTGTCCTCAATACTAACTATGAAAATCATATAGTCAATATTTACGCCGTTTCCGAGGCGATTTAAGTGTTGGGCTGTCGTGTTACTATGAAAAAGATAGTGATTTCGAGAAAAACACATATGCAAGATGAAACGAGCGAAACGGTCTGCCCGGTGGCGCGTTCGGTGGGTGTGGTCGGCGATAAATGGACGATTCTGGTGTTGCGTGAGTTGTACATGGGCATGACGCGCTTCGAGGAGATCCAGATCCAGACCAGCGCTACGCCGCAGATGCTCACCTCGCGCCTCAAGGCGCTGGAAGCCGACGGCCTGGTGGAACGCCGTCCCTACCAGGAGAAGCCGTTGCGCTACGAATACCAACTGACGGCCAAGGGATGGGATTTCTACCCGGTGATCTACGCGCTGCGCGCCTGGGGCGAGAAATGGTGCAAGGACGAGGATGAAGGGCTGGCGATGCACTTTGTGCATCGCGCCTGTGGACATGACGTCGGGGTGGCGAGTGTTTGCCCGAACTGCGGTGTGCCGGTTGAACGCAAGGACTTGCAGCCGTCGATCAGCGAACGCTTCCTCGCCGAGCGCACGGCCCGTCGGGAAGCGTTCAAGGGCAAGTAGCGCCGCCAATCCTCAGTCGGATTTGCGCCGCGGGACGTGCTTCATCACCACCACGAAGAACACCGGGACAAACACCACCGCCAGGGTGGCGCTGATCATCCCGCCGATCACGCCCGTGCCAATGGCCTGCTGGCTCGCCGAGCTGGCGCCCGTGGCAATCGCCAGCGGAACCACGCCCAGGATGAACGCCAACGAGGTCATGATGATCGGCCGCAGGCGCAGGCGCGAGGCCTGGAGCGTGGCGTCGATCAGGTCGTGGCCTTCGTCGTACAGGCTCTTGGCGAACTCGATGATCAGGATGGCGTTTTTCGCCGACAAACCAATGATGGTGATCAGTCCGATCTTGAAGAACACATCATTGGGCATGCCGCGCAACGACACGGCCAGTACCGCACCGAGCACACCCAGTGGTACCACCAGCAACACCGAGGTCGGGATCGACCAACTCTCGTACAGCGCCGCCAGGCACAGGAACACCACCAGTAGCGACAGGCCCAGCAGGATCGGCGCCTGGCTGCCGGACAAACGTTCCTGCAGGGACAACCCGGTCCATTCCTGGCCCAGGCCCGTCGGCCCTTGGGCCACCAGCCGCTCGATTTCGGCCATGGCTTGCCCGGTGCTGTAGCCCGGGGCCGGTTCGCCGGAGATGCTCACCGCCGGGTAGCCGTTGTAGCGGGTCAGTTGTGCCGGCCCTTGGGTCCAGCGGGCCTGGACGAAGGCCGACAGCGGCACCATTTTTCCACTGCTGTTGCGCACGTGGATCTTCAGCAGATCCTCCACCTGGCTGCGCTGGTCGCCTTCGGCCTGGACCACCACGCGCTGCATTCGCCCCTGGTTCGGGAAGTCGTTGATGTAGGCCGAGCCCACCGCCGTGGACAGCACACCGCCGACATCGGCGAAGGAAATGCCCAAGGCATTGGCCTGTTTACGATCCACTTCCAATTGCACCTGCGGCGCTTCCGCCAGGGCACTTTCGCGCACATTCATCAGCATCGGGCTCTTTTCAGCGGCGGCGAGCAATTCGCTGCGGGCCTGCATCAACGTGGCGTGGCCGAGGCCGCCGCGGTCCTGCAAGCGAAACTCGAAACCGCTGGAAGTGCCCAGGCCATCCACTGGCGGCGGCAGCACCGAGAACACCATGGCGTCCTTGATCGCACCGAACGCCTGGTTGGCGCGATCGGCAATCGACGCCGCCGAATCATCGCCACCGCGTTGCGACCAATCCTTCAGCGTGGTGAACGCCAGTGCGGCGTTCTGCCCGCTGCCGGAGAAACTGAAACCGAGGATGACCGTGCTGTCGCCGACCCCCGGCTCACCGGCATTGTGGGCTTCGATCTGCTCCACCACCTGCACCGTCCGGTTTTTGCTCGCGCCCGGTGGCAGCTGGATGTCGGTGATGGTGTAGCCCTGGTCTTCCACCGGCAGGAACGAGGAGGGCAAGCGACTGAACAGCAGGCCCATGCCCACCAGCAGCACGCCGTAGATCAGCAGATAACGGCCGCTGCGTTTCAGCGCATAGGCCACCCATCCTTGATAGCGATCGCCGAATCGGTCGAAGCCCCGGTTGAACCAGCCGAAGAAACCGCTTTTTGCGTGGTGATCTCCTTGGACGACCGGTTTGAGCAAGGTCGCGCAAAGCGCCGGGGTCAAGGTCAGGGCGAGGAAGGCCGAGAACAAAATCGATGTCGCCATCGACAGCGAGAACTGTTGGTAAATCACCCCCACCGAGCCCTGCATGAACGCCATTGGAAGGAACACCGCCACCAACACCAGGGTAATGCCGATGATTGCGCCGGTGATCTGCCCCATGGCCTTGCGCGTGGCTTCTTTGGGGGACAAGCCTTCCTGGGCCATGATCCGCTCGACGTTTTCCACCACGACGATGGCGTCGTCCACCAGGATGCCGATGGCCAATACCATGCCGAACATGGTCAATACGTTGATGGAGAATCCCAGTGCGAGCATCGTCGCGAAGGTGCCCATCAGCGCCACCGGCACCACCAGCGTGGGGATCAGGGTGTAGCGGATGTTCTGCAGGAACAGGAACATCACCGCGAACACCAGCAGCATCGCCTCGCCTAGGGTGTAGACCACTTTGGTGATTGAGACTTTGACGAACGGCGACGTGTCGTAGGGAATCTTGTATTCCACGCCGGCCGGGAAGTAGCGCGACAGCTCATCCATCTTCGCCCGCACCAGGGTGGCGGTGTTCAGCGCATTGGCGCCCGGCGACAGTTGCACCGCCACGGCGGTGGACGGCTTGCCGTTCAGGCGCGTGGAGAACTGATATTCCTGGCTGCCGATTTCCACCCGCGCGACATCGGCGATGCGCACCGTCGAACCGTCGGGGTTGGCCTTGAGCACGATGTCGGCGAATTCCTGCGGCGTCGAGAGCTGGCCCTTGACGACGATGGTCGCGGTGATCTCCTGGCTACTGCGGCTCGGCAGATCGCCCAGGCTGCCCGCCGAGACCTGGGCGTTCTGCGCGACGATGGCGGCATTGACGTCCGCCGGGGTCAGGTTGAAGCCCACCAGCTTGCGAGGATCGATCCAGATCCGCATGGCCCGTTCGGCGCCGTACAACTGGGCCTTGCCAACGCCGTCCAGGCGCTTGATCTCGTTCATCACGTTGCGCGCCAGGTAGTCGCTGAGTGCCACATCGTCGAGCTTGCCGTCGCTGGAGGTGAGGGTAATCAGCAGCAGGAAGCCGGCGGAAACCTTGTCCACCTGTAAGCCCTGCTGGGTTACCGCTTGCGGCAGGCGCGACTCCACGGCCTTGAGGCGATTCTGCACATCGACCTGGGCCAATTCCGGATTTGTGCCCGGTTGGAATGTCGCGGTAATCGTGGCGCTGCCGAGGCTGCTCTGGGATTCGAAGTACAGCAGGTTATCGGCGCCGTTGAGTTCCTCTTCGATCAGGCTGACCACGCTCTCGTCGATGGTCTGCGCCGAAGCGCCCGGGTACACCGCGTAGATCTCGATTTGTGGTGGGGCCACGACCGGGTATTGCGCCACCGGCAGCTGTGGGATGGCCAGGATCCCGGCCAGCAGGATGAACAAGGCGACGACCCAGGCAAACACCGGACGGTCGATGAAAAAGTGCGGCATGGTTTAGTGTCCTGCCTGTGGCCCGGGAGCCTGGGCGAGAGGAAGAGGGGAGTCGTCGATCCGCACTTGGTCCCCCGGGCGCGCGTGTTGCAGGCCTTCAACGACGATGCGGTCGCCCGGCTTCAAGCCTTCGGTGACGATCCAGCGATCGTTCTGCGCAGCGCCCAATTGCACGGGTTGCTGGCTGACCTTCTGCTCGGCATCCAGCAGCAACACCTGCGCGATGCCG
Source organism: Pseudomonas frederiksbergensis (assembly GCF_000802155.2). Classification (GTDB taxonomy): domain Bacteria; phylum Pseudomonadota; class Gammaproteobacteria; order Pseudomonadales; family Pseudomonadaceae; genus Aquipseudomonas; species Aquipseudomonas frederiksbergensis_A. Next base: position 154,275 of record NZ_JQGJ02000005.1, on the reverse strand, counting down.
GCGCTGTCGCGCAGGATCGCCCGTTGCGGCACGGTGATCCCTTGGCTGTTAACCGCTTGTTCGAGACGCACGCGGATGAAACTGCCGGGCAGCAGGTCCAGGTCCGGGTTGGGGAACTCGCTGCGCAGGGTGATCTGGCCGGTGCTCGGGTCGACGCTGAGGTCGGTGAACAGCAACTTGCCGGGCAGCGGATAAGGGCTGCCGTCGTCCTGGATCAAGGTGGCCTTGGCCTGGCCCTGGCCGACCGCTTGCAGTTGCCCTGCGCGAAAGGCGCGGCGCAGGTCGTTGAGTTCGCGGGTCGACTGCGTGAGGTCGGCGTGGATCGGGTCCAGTTGCTGGATCAGCGCCAACGGCGTGGATTCGTTCTGCCCAACCAGCGCACCTTCAGTCACCAGGGCACGACCGATACGCCCGGAAATCGGCGCGGTCACCGTGGCATAGCCGAGGTTCAGTTTCGCCCGTTCCACCGCCGCCTTGCTGGCGGCGACGTCGGCGGCCGTCTGGCGTACGTTGGCCCGCGCGTTGTCGTAATCCTGGCCACTGATCGCCTTGTCGTCGATCAACTGGGCGTAGCGCCGGGCCTGCAAACGGGCCTGGAACGCATTGGCCTCGGCCTTGCGCAACGCCGCCTCGGCACTGTCCAGGTCAGCCTTGAACGGCGCCGGATCGATGCGAAACAGCACCTGGCCCTGCTTGACGTCGCTGCCTTCACGATAGACCCGCTGCAAGACCACGCCGGCGACCCGGGCGCGGACTTCGGCCACCCGCGGCGCGGCGATCCGGCCACTCAGCTCGTTGCTGATCGACAGGGGGCGGGCCTGGACGGTTTCGATACGCACGCTGGCCGGCGGGACGGATTCTTCCACTGTCGAGCTGTGATCACAGCCGCTGAGCAACAGCGCCCCGATCAACAAGCCCAGTGTAGCGACAGGAGTCTTGGACATGGTGCTTCCCCAATAATGAACCGCCCATGGTAGGGATGGGGGTCAATGGCAAGGGTGAAGCTTTGTAGGCACTCTGTGAAATTGTGTAACCAGACAGGCCGCTGGATTCGAAAACAACCGACCAACGCCTGTTGATGGTTGCCATCAGAATCCAGAGGAGAGGGTTCGGCATTATAGATGGGCATATTTTTGTCGGATGTACCTGTAAGTTCTGACAGTAGCGCCCCTTTCTTTATGCTGGGGCTATGCGGTATCACCATCGAGGTGATTGAGTTTGAAAGAGCCAGACAGGGAGAACGCTATGAGTTACACAACGCGCGAATATAGGGGATTTGAGATTCGCGCCTATTCCGCCCATGGATGGAAAACGCGTCACCCTATTCCGCCGCCGGCCTGCTCGATGACCAGTCCAGCGAGAATCGCGACGGGGTCGGCCAGGCTCTGTCGCGACCGATGGACAAGGCCGATGTCCCGATGAAACGTATGCTGCCCAAGGTCAAGCGCTCGCACGCCCTTTGGCCAGGGCTGATGGGCTGAGGTCTGCGGCACCAGCGCGACACCTACGCCTTTTTCAACGAGCTTGATGATCGCGTCCAACTCGTCCAGCTCGCACACTTCGCGCAAGGTGAAGTGCATCTGCCGCAGGAAACGATCGACCTGCCTGCCACCGAAGGAAGAGCGGTCATAACGAATGAACGGCTGGCTGGACAGCAGCACCGACCAATCCTCACCGGGCATTCCACGGGGAACGATCAACCGGTAGGGCTCCAGCGCCAGAGTGGTCCAGCGCAGGTCGCTTTGCAGCGAGAACGGCGGGCGGATCATCACCGCCAGGTCGATTTCGCCAGCATCCACCAGGTTGATCAACTCAACCGACAGGCCCGGCACGATACGTGTTCGGCACTGCGGGCACTGTTGGTGGAACGTGGCGAGAGCGTCCGGGAGATAGGCGCGCTGGACGGAGGCGATTGCGCCGATGTTCACCAGTACGCCGGGAGGAAGCCCGGGCGTCGAGGAGCCGAGATTCTCGTAAAGGCGAATCAATTCTTGGGCTTGCAGGAGTATCTGGTGGCCCCGTTTGTTGAGGTGGGCCGAGCGTCCTTTGCGGTCGAATACTTCGAAGCCCAGCTCGGCTTCGAGGCGCTGGATCTGCGCACTGACCGCCGCCTGGGTGAGGCCTATCTTGTGCCCGGCGGCGGCGAAGGTACCTTCGCGCGCGACGGCGATGAGGGTCTTGAGTTCTTTGATCATTCATCAATATTAGTTGTGTTTCTAAGAAATTTATATTGATTTTTTTGTTGTGCCTGCGCGGCTACGATGGGCTGCACGCGCCGTTGCGTTGCGACAAATAAAAAACATCCCTGGAGTACCAATGAGCCTCTCACCTTTCCACCTTGCGATTCCTGTTTACGACCTGGCGGCAGCCCGCAGTTTCTATGGACAAGTCTTTGGGTTGGAGGAGGGGCGCTCCAGCGAGCAATGGGTCGACTTCAACTTCTACGGTCACCAACTGGTGATTCACGAACATCCCAAGACTGAATCCCAGGACAGCGTGCATAGCAATGCGGTGGACGGCCACGACGTGCCGGTGCCTCATTTTGGTGTGGTGTTGGGGTGGGCTGAATGGGAAGCGCTGGCCGAGCGATTGAAATCGTTTGGCATCGAGTTCGTGATCGAACCCTACGTGCGCTTCCAGGGCCAGGTGGGCGAGCAGGCGACGATGTTCCTATTCGATCCTTGCGGCAATGCGCTGGAGTTCAAGGCATTCAAGGACATGGGCCAGCTCTTTGCAAAATGACCAGGCGGCACAAAGGTCGCGCCGTTGCGGTCCTCGATCGGATTACAGCGACGCCCTGCGCACCAGTGGGCAATCCACGGGCTGGGTGCCCGAGATCTTGAGGGCCTCGATCAGGTGATTGGCCGCCTGGCGACCAATTTCGTAGTACGGCAGTTGAACGGTGGTCAGTGGCGGCATGAACAGTTCGGCGATGCCGATCATGTTGTCATAGCCGAGCACAGCCACATCGTCGGGAATTTTCAGGCCACGACCCAACAACAGTTGGTACGCGCAAAAGGCAATGCGGTCGTTGCCGCAGACCAGGATGTCGAATTGCGGGCGACCGTCGACGATGTGCCGATCGAGAATGGCGGCGGTTTCACCATAGGCATCGTGGTCGGAAAGGTCGTGATGACTGTGAGAGCCCCATCGCGAGCGAGCTCGTACCCTTGAATTTGCTGGATCAATGACCGTGGACCGTCACGCGATTGCGCCCGGTTTTCTTTGACGTGTACAACGCCTGGTCGGCCCTGGCGATGAGTTCGGCATGATCGTTCGCCGGCGCGCTCAGGTCGGCCACGCCCAGGCTGATGGTGAAACGGATGTCCTGGCCGTTGTACTGCACCCACAACTGCTCGACGGCCTGGCGCAGGCGCTCGGCGAAAATCCGTGCGCCGGCCTTGTCGGTGTCCGACAGCACCACGCCGAACTCCTCGCCGCCGTAACGCCCGGCCACGTCGGACTCGCGCACGTGCTCATGCAACAGCGCGGCGACCTGCTCGATCACCTTGTCGCCGGCCTGGTGGCCGTAGGTGTCGTTGACCTGCTTGAAATGATCGATGTCCAGCATCACCAGGCTCAGCGCATTGCCGTAGCGCTGGTGACGGGCGTAAGCCGCTTTCAGGCTGCCTTCCCAATGGCCGCGGTTGTACAGGCCCGTCAGGCGATCGGTGCTGGAGAGCAGTTGCAGTTGGGCATTGGCGGCCTGGATCTGATGACGATTGGTGGCGACGTCGGTGACGTCATAGATCACCAGACAGATGTGGTTGATCCGGTTGTCGGGCGAGCGCAGTGGCAGCAGCGTGGTGTTCTGGTACATGAACTCTTCCTGGCCGGTGATCGGCTGGTAGCTCTTGAAGCGCATCAAGTACGGGCGCTGCTCCCAGACCGTGAACGCGGGGGTGCCCAGGGTGGCGACGCTTTCCACCTTGCGGCTGAACCATTGGCGATCGATTTCCGGGAACAGGCTGAAGAAGTTCCGGTTCTGGGCATCCTTGGGCTGGACCCCGGAGCGGTTCTCCATGAAGGTGTTCCAGACCTGCACGCGATACTCGCGGTCGAGCACCACCACGCCGACGTCGATGCTCTGAACGATCGCCAGCAACCAGTGGAATTCGTTCAGATCAATGGTTTCGGTCATGGCTCAGCTCATCAGGTAGGCGAGTTTGTGGGTCAGCCGCTCGATGGAGTCCTCCGTGAACAGCAGCAACAGGTCGAAGCGGATATCCTGGCCTTCCAGGCCGTAGCTGATTTCCACCGCCAGGGTCTTTTTCCAGTGGACGCGGTTTGCCCGGATCAATTCCTCGATGGCTGCGTGCTGGCCGAGGATCTGTGGATGACCTTGGGAGAAGACCACGTCGATCTGCTCGGCGATGCTGCTCAGGCATGCGCCGATCAGGATGCTGGAAAGGTCGACGAGCATTTCCAGGTCGGAGTAGTCGGTACTTTCGCGCTGCATCAGCTGAGCGATGTCAGCGATTTCCGAGTCGTGGAAGATCAGCAGGGCTTCGCCGGCAATGCCGCTGCCGATAAAACCCTGGCATATGGCGGTGAGTTGCTGGGAACTGCCGACGTCGTTCAAGGCCATGTGCAACTCGCCGACTTCGAGCACGTTGACGTTCGGCACCGGCAGTTGCACGAAGACCCCCAGCACCTTGGCAATCAACGCCGCAGCTTGGCCGATGGCAACGTTGACCGTTTCGCGAAACGCGTCCTGGAAGCTGATCGCCGCGTTCGATGCCGGTCGGTCCTGCAGCGGCGCCTTGCCGGGTTGGGTCAGCAGGCCCACCCGGTTGAGGGTCTGGCGCAGTTCGTTTTCGTCGAACGGTTTTTTCAGGAAGGCCAGGGCGCCCAGCTCATGGACGCGGCGCACAGCCTCATCCTGGACGTCCCCGGAAATCACGATGACTTGCGCCTTGAGGCCTTCGGCGCGCAAGGCGCTGAGCACTTGGTAACCGTCCATCTCCGGCATGGTCAGGTCGAGCAGCACCACCTGGCCCAGGCCCTGGCGTATGGCATCCATCGCCTGGCGGCCATTGACCGCCTCGGTGACTGAAACCGGCCAGTCTTGCGGCAGGGCACGCAACACTTGCTTGCGCGCCATGGTGGAGTCGTCGCACACAACCAGGGGAATCAACGGCACTGGCATGCCCAACGACGTTCAACTGCGGGGAAGGTCCTTCCTACATCACTCATAGGCGGCAGTGGCCCTCTGACTATCGAACGGAATGCAATCTGTAGCTTCTTTAAAAACTGGACCATTAAGTCAAAGGCGTCAAATGCACTTCGTCATTTAACGCAATCGTGCCGGGCTCACGCCGAGTCGCTGCTTGAACGTTGTCGTCATGTGCGCCTGTGAACTGAAACCGCAGGCGTGGGCAATCTGCGCCAGCGTCGCAGACGAGTCGCGTATCAGCGCCCGGGCTTTGGCCAGGCGCCTGTCGATCAGGTAGCCATGGGGACTTTTGCCCGTGGCGATCTTGAACGCCCGCATGAAATAACCTTCGGACAATCCCAGCAACTGCGCCATCGCCGACACGCCAAGGGGTTGATCCAGGCTGGCATCGATGAACTCATCGAGCAGGCGCATCCGGCTGTCGGTCATCGAGCCCTGGGTGCGCGTCGTCTGGGGTTTGCCCGGCGCCACGCGTTCGGCCAATCCCAGCGCCCAGGCTTCCCAGTCGTCTTCGAACGAGCCGTGCAGCAGCGCCCGGCGCATGCGTTGCGCAAGGGCGCTGGCGCGTGAGTCGAGGCGATTATTGAAGGCGTGGTCCCCCGCCAGCGCAACGCCGTCGGTACGTATCAAGCGCAGGTATTCGCCGCCCACGGGGGACTCCGAGTACACGTCGCACTGGGCCGGCACGAACGCCAGGCCGTTGGGCTTGGCGTAGAACGGCTGTACCCGGTCGCTGCCGATGGCGTGCAGGCCTCGCTGACTGTCGAACGCAAAACCGATGGCGGCCTGGGGTGCGACGTATCGGGCCGCATAGGCGCAGCCGGGGAGCAATTCGATCAGCCACGGGCCGGCCTCGATGCGACGGGTCGATTCAGGCGGGCGCGGCGGCTGCGGACGATTTCGATGGCTCATGAGCCCATAGTAGTGAAGCGACGGGATAAAAGTCAGGTCAGTTTTCTGAAAGCCAGGGTTCGGCGCCCCTGGCTAGACTGGTCGAAACTAAAGGAGGCCCATCATGTACCCATTGACGCTCGACGATATCGAACAAGCGGCTCGCCAGGTTTACCAAGTCATGCCTGCCACGGCCCAGTACGCCTGGCCGTTGCTGGCGAAACGCCTCGGTTGCACGGTCTGGGTCAAGCACGAAAACCACACCCCCACGGGCGCGTTCAAGGTGCGCGGCGGCATCACCTTCATGCATTGGCTCAAGCGCGAGCATCCGCAAGCGAAAGGGATTGTCACTGCGACCCGGGGCAATCATGGCCAGAGCCAGGCACTGGCGGCGAGCGCGGCGGGGCTGAGGGCATTGATCGTGGTGCCCGAGGGAAACTCGGTCGAGAAGAACGACGCCATGCGTGCCTTCGGTGGTGAAGTGATCGAGTACGGCCGCGATTTCGATGAGGCCCGGGAAGAGGCGGCTCGCCTGGCGCAGGCCCAGGGGCTCTATCTCGTTCCGCCGTTTCATACCGAATTGGTCAAGGGTGTCGCCACCTATGCCTTGGAACTGTTCACGGCCGTGCCGGATCTGGATACCGTCTACGTGCCCATTGGTTGCGGTTCCGGAATCTGCGCGGTCATCGCGGCCCGCGACGCCCTGGGCTTGCAAACCCAGGTCGTGGGCGTGGTGTCCACCGAGGCAACGGCGGCGAAGCGCTCATTCGAGACGGGTAAAATTTGCGAAACCGCCTCGGCCAACACCTTCGCCGACGGCCTGGCCGTGCGTAAGCCGATTCCAGAGGCCTTCGCCGTCTACGGCGCAGGAGCGGCGCGGATCGTGGCGGTCAGCGATCAAGAGATCGCCGAGGCCATGTGCGTCTATTACACCGACACCCATAATCTGGCCGAAGGTGCCGGCGCTGCGGCGTTGGCGGCGCTTATCCAGGAGCGCGGGAAAATGGAGGGGAAAAAGGTTGGGGTTATTCTGTCCGGCGGCAATGTCGACAGGTCAGTGTATGCCCGCGTGATCGGCTAGTGGCCATGGCTGGTTATCGAAGCGCTATTGACTATCTTGTGACTTAATCTTGGATTGGTCATAAGTTGTCAACCTTCCTTGGGGTGCGTAAGCTGCCCCCATGAACCAGCCATCCATTGCATCCCCCAGCGTCCGTGGACCCGTCGATCACGAAATTCGTGACCAGATCATCGCGGCTGCCCATGAACATTTCAGCCAGTACGGCTTTGGCAAGACCACGGTTTCCGACTTGGCCAAGGCCATCGGTTTCTCCAAGGCGTACATCTACAAGTTCTTCGATTCCAAGCAGGCCATCGGCGAAGCCATCTGCTCCAATTGCCTGTCGACGATCGTCCAGGCCGTGGAAGAGGCGATCAATGTGGAGGGGCTCTCGGCGACGGAGCGCTTGCGCAGGCTGGTCAAGACGCTGGTGGTCACGGGTGTGGACCTGTTCTTCAACGACCGCAAGCTCTACGACATCGCCGCATTTTCGGCGTCGGAGCGCTGGCCCAGTTCCCAGGTGTACAACGAACGGATCAAGGGTTTCGTGTTGCAGATCGTGCGCGAGGGGCGTGAGCTCGGCGAGTTTGAACGACGCACGCCGCTGGACGAAACGGTGGAGGCCATTCACCTGGCCTTGCGGCCGTTCGTCAACCCGTTGCTGCTGCAATACAACCTCGACTTCGTCGAGGAAGCCCCCACGCTCACGTCCAATCTCATTCTGCGTAGCCTGATGCCCTGAGCTCGGCTGGAGGGCACCTCCGGTCGTTGATTGGTGACTATTCTCTTAAACGTTCACCTTGTCGCTACAGGGCCATCTTCAGGTGCTTGCCACCCACCGCCAAGCGCCCGAAATGCCGCGACCGCTGCCCGGGCCGATTCGGTTCGCGCTTGCGCTCGGGCATCGGACGCTTGCAGCAATGTCTCGTCCGCATTGAGCACGTCGATCAGGCTGGCGGTGCCTTTCTGGTAGGCGATGAAGGAGGATCGGCGGGCTTGCGTCAGCGAGGTTTCGCCCTCGGCGAGGATGGTCGCCTGGGCTTCTCGATTGACCAGGGCGCTAAACGCATTTTCGACGTCTTCGGTGGCGCGCAGCACGGACTGGCGATAAGCGGCCAGCGCTTCGGCTTCCTGGCCCTTGGCCTGGTCGATCTGGGCGTTGATGCGGCCGAAATCGAAGAGCCTCCAGCGCAGCCCCAGCACACCCGCCGATTGGCTCGCGCCGCCGCTCAAGAGATTGCCGCCGGATACCGCCGTGGCGCTGCCAAGCAAGGCGCTGAGGGAAAATTTCGGGTAGTACTCGGCGACGGCTTCGCCGATGCGCGCATTGGACGCCGCCAAGCGTCGTTCAGCGATGATCAGGTCTGGCCGGCGGCGTAGCAGGTCCGCCGGCGTTCCGGTTGTGGTTATTTGCGGAGCCAGGGGAATAGCGCGCTGCTCTGCCAGTTGTGACCGATGAGTGCCGGGCGGCGTGCCAAGCATGACATCCAGCGCATTCATCGCGGCGTCCAGGCCAGTCTGCAGCACCGGCACGGTGGCCTGCACCTGTGACAATTGCCCCTCGGTCTGGTGGACTTGGTAATTGGCGGCCAGGCCTTTGCTGTAGAGCAGCCGGACTTTTTCCAGCAAGTCCTGCTGCGTGATGACCTGGCGCTTTGCGATATCCAGCCGCGCCTGCAGGCCGCGGGCGGCAATGTAGATATCCGCGACTTGAGCGGCGACGGCCAGTCGCGTGGCGACGACACCGGCTTCTGACGCCTGGTATTCGGCCATCGCCGCTTCGCGTCCGCGTCGTAGGCCGCCGAACGCGTCTATTTCCCAACTGGCGCCGAGGTTGAGTTCGTACAGGTTTCCGTAGCGGTCATAGCCGGGTGTCGAATCCAGCACCTGGCCGAGCGGGGTCTCGACCGATTGATAGGCGCGTGCCGCCTGGCCGTTGATGTTTCCCGAGGGCAGCAAAGCGGCATTCGCGGCACCCAGGCCCGCTCGGGCTTGGGTGACACGTGCCGATGCCTGCGCCAGGTCCAGGTTCTGCTCGAGGGCCTTGGTGATAAACGCGGTGAGGGTTGGATCACCAAATGCTTCCCACCAACGGACCAAGTCGGCTTGGGCGCTGGCGGACCTTTGTTCGACCGAAGGCTGACCGACGTAACGACTCGAAAGCGGGGCGGAGGGACGATGGTAATCCGGACCGACTGCACAACCTGCCATCAAGCTGGTGCCTAGGAGAAAAGCCAGGGGACGAAGGGGTGGCATGGAACAATTCCTTGGGGCTGTGCAGAGGGTGACCATATCACTATACAGTCACATCCTGTCAATTCGCGTCCAGCCTTGAAGTGAAAGCTTTTTTCCAAGCCTGCCGGGATCGCAAGCGCCGACGAGAGTGTGACTGGGTTGTGACGATTGACAGAATTAGTCACTGGAATGAGAATGCGCTTTCCATCCTGTCCGCTCAAGAAAGGGACCTTATGCTCCGGCGTCGACCTGTCACCCTTGCCGCTTGCCTGTTGCCTCTCGTCCTGACGGCGTGTGGCGAGTCATCCACCGAGAAAGATCCGCGCACGCTTGCGCCCTTGGTGAGGGTTGCGCAGGTACTGGGTTCGCCCGACCAGTCGCGCTCGTTTACCGGCGTGGTCACGGCGAGGGTCCAGAGTGACCTGGGCTTCCGAGTGTCGGGCAAGATACTGGAACGACTGGTCGATACCGGCCAGACCGTCAAGCGGGGTCAGCCGCTGATGCGCCTGGACCCCGTCGACCTGGGCCTGCAAGCGCGAGCGCAACAGGAAGCGGTTGCCGCCGCTCGGGCCAGGGCGAAGCAGACCGCCGATGACGAGGTGCGTTACCGGGACCTCGTCGAAGCCGGCGCCATCTCAGCCTCGGGCTACGACCAGATCAAGGCTGCGGCCGATACCGCCAGGGCGCAGCTCAGCGCGGCCCAGGCGCAAGCGGACGTCGCCCGCAATGCCTCCGGGTATGCCGCACTGCTGGCCGACGCCGATGGCGTGGCAATGGAGACACTGGCCGAGCCTGGACAGGTCGTCGCCCCGGGACAGATCGTGGTGCGGCTGGCGCGGGCTGGCCAGCGCGAAGCCGTGGTGCAACTGCCCGAGACCCTGCGGCCGACGGCAGGCTCCGTTGCCCAGGCGACGCTCTACGGCAAGACCAGCGAGGCCGTCACTGCGAAGCTGCGGCTGCTGTCGGATTCCGCTGATCGTGTGACGCGCACCTTCGAGGCTCGGTATGTGTTGGAAGGCGCGCTCGCCAACGCGCCGCTGGGTTCTACCGTCACGCTTCGGATCGCCGCGGGCACTCGCTCGGAACAGGCGCTGCAAGTGCCGATCGCGGCCCTGTACGACGCGGGCAAGGGCAGCGGTGTCTGGTTGATCACCGGGGAACCGGCGACAGTCACCTGGCGTCCCGTCCAGGTGCTCGGCTTGAGCGATGATGCCGCGCAGGTCTCGGGTGAGCTGAAAAGAGGCGAGCAGATTGTTGCGCTGGGTGCCCATCTGCTGCGCGAAGGGGAGGCGGTGAGGCTGGGTCAACCGATAGACACGAAGGTTGCGGGGAATCGCCCATGAGCTTCAACCTTTCGGCGCTCGCCGTCCGCGAGCGTTCCATCACGGTATTCCTGCTGTTGCTGATCGCCGTGGCGGGCGTCCTGGCGTTTTTCCAACTGGGCCGCGCGGAAGATCCGCCGTTCACGGTCAAGCAACTGACAGTCATCACGGCCTGGCCAGGCGCGACAGCCCAGGAAATGCAGGATCAAGTCGCCGAACCGCTGGAAAAACGCCTGCAGGAGCTGAAGTGGTACGACCGCACCGAAACCTATACCCGTCCCGGCCTTGCGTTCACGATGGTGTCGCTGGTCGATCGCACGCCGCCGTCGCAAGTGCAGGAAGAGTTCTACCAGGCACGCAAGAAACTCGCTGACGAGGCGATCAAGCTACCGGCCGGGGTTATCGGGCCGATGGTCAACGATGAGTTCTCCGATGTGACCTTTGCCTTGTTCGCCCTGAAAGCCAAGGGCGAGCCGCAACGACTGTTAGTCCGCGATGCCGAGGCGCTGCGCCAGCAACTGCTGCATGTGCCGGGCGTGAAGAAGGTCAATATCATCGGCGAGCAGGCCGAACGGATCTTCGTCTCGTTTTCCCATGAGCGCTTGGCGACCCTGGGCGTGTTGCCCCAGGATATTTTTGCCGCCCTCAACAGCCAGAACATGCTCACGCCCGCCGGCTCCATCGAAACCGTAGGGCCACAGGTGTTCCTGCGCCTGGATGGCGCCTTCGACAAACTGCAGAAGATTCGTGACACGCCGGTGGTCGTGCAGGGGCGTTCGTTGAAATTATCGGACGTGGCGACCGTCGAGCGCGGCTACGAAGATCCGGCCACGTTCAGGGTGCGCAACGGCGGTGAAGAGGCACTGTTGTTGGGCGTCATCATGCGCGAGGGCTGGAACGGCCTGGACCTGGGCAAGGCGCTGGACGCGCAGATCGGCAAGATCAACCAGGACATGCCCCTTGGCATGACGCTGACCAAAGTCACCGATCAATCGGTGAACATCGACTCGGCGGTCGGTGAGTTCATGGTCAAGTTCTTCGTCGCGCTGCTGGTGGTGATGGTTGTCTGTTTCCTCAGCATGGGTTGGCGCGTCGGCGTCGTTGTCGCGGCGGCCGTGCCATTGACGTTGGCCGTGGTGTTCGTGGTCATGGCCGCCACCGGCAAGAATTTCGACCGCATCACCCTCGGTTCGCTGATCCTCGCGCTCGGGTTGCTGGTAGACGACGCGATCATCGCCATCGAAATGATGGTCGTGAAAATGGAGGAGGGCTACGACCGCATCAAAGCCTCCGCGTATGCCTGGAGCCACACGGCCGCGCCGATGCTCTCCGGTACGCTGGTGACCGCCATCGGCTTCATGCCAAACGGTTTCGCGCAATCGACCGCTGGCGAGTACACCAGCAACATGTTCTGGATCGTCGGCATCGCCCTGATCGCTTCCTGGGTGGTCGCGGTGGCCTTCACACCGTACCTGGGCGTGAAACTGTTGCCCGATATCAAGCAGGTCGAAGGCGGCCACGCAGCCATCTACAACACCCGCCATTACAACCGCTTCCGCCAGGTGCTGACGCAGGTCATTGCGCGCAAATGGTGGGTGGCCGGTACAGTGATCGCGACATTCGTGGTGGCGATCCTTGGCATGAGCCTGGTCAAGAAACAGTTTTTCCCGACCTCGGACCGGCCCGAGGTGCTGGTGGAAGTGCAGATGCCGTACGGCACCTCCATCGAGCAGACCAGCGCCACCACCGCCAAGGTCGAAGCCTGGCTGCAACAGCAAGAGGAGGCGCGGATCGTCACCGCCTACATCGGCCAAGGCGCGCCGCGTTTCTACCTGGCAATGGCGCCGGAGCTGCCCGATCCGTCTTTTGCGAAAATTGTCGTGCTGACGGACAGCCAGCAAGCGCGCGAAGCCCTCAAGTTCCGCCTTCGCGAAGCGCTCGCCGAAGGGCTCGCCCCAGAGGCGCGGGTGCGGGTGACGCAACTGGTGTTTGGCCCGTATTCACCGTTCCCCGTGGCTTATCGGGTGATGGGGCCTGATGCGGCGAAACTGCGCGAGATCGCCAGTCAGGTCCAGGGCATCATGCAGGCGAGCCCGCTGATGCGGACCGTCAACATCGATTGGGGGCCGCTGGTGCCGACCCTGCACTTCAACCTCGACCAGGACCGCTTGCAGGCCGTGGGGCTGACGTCCAACGCGGTCGCCCAGCAGCTGCAATTCCTGCTCAGCGGTGTGCCGATCACGGCGGTCCGCGAGGACATCCGTTCGGTGCAGGTGGTGGGCCGCGCTGCCGGGGACATCCGTCTGGATCCGGCCAGGATCGAAGGCTTCACCCTGGTCGGCGCAACGGGCCAGCGTATACCACTGTCCCAGGTGGGCGAAGTCGATGTGCGCATGGAAGATCCGATCCTGCGGCGTCGTGATCGCACGCCGACCATGACCGTGCGCGGCGACATCGCGGAAGGCTTGCAACCACCGGACGTTTCGACCGCGATCATCAAGCAGTTGCAACCGGTCATCGACACGCTGCCCGCCGGCTACCGGATCGAGCAGGCCGGCGCCATCGAGGAATCGGGCAAGGCCGGCAAGGCCATCGTGCCGCTGGTGCCAATCATGGTCGCCATGACGTTGCTGATCATCATCCTTCAAGTCCGTTCGATCTCGGCGATGATCATGGTGTTCTTGACGGCACCGCTGGGCCTGATCGGAGTAGTGCCGACGCTGCTGATCTTCAACCAGCCATTCGGCATCAACGCGCTGGTCGGCCTGATCGCGCTGTCTGGGATCCTGATGCGCAATACGCTGATCCTGATCGGGCAAATCCATCACAACGCCAACGAAGGTCTCGACCCGTTCCACGCGGTGATCGAAGCCACGGTGCAACGGGCCCGCCCGGTGCTGCTCACGGCGCTGGCGGCGATCCTGGCATTCATTCCCCTGACGCACTCGGTGTTCTGGGGCACGCTGGCCTACACGCTGATCGGCGGCACGTTCGTCGGCACCATCATGACGCTGGTGTGCCTGCCGGCGATGTATTCCATCTGGTTCAAGATCCGTCCTGATACGAAGAGGGCTTCATGAAAAATCGCGAAGGTCAAAAACGAATCGTCGTCACCGGCGTTGGCATGGTAGGACCGTTGGGGTGCGCGGTGGAAGAGGTCTGGAAGCGCTTGTTGGCCGGGCACTCCGGCATTCGCAACCTGTCCGCCGACGTGACCGACGGCACTGGGGTTGCCGTGGGCGGGCAGGTGCCGACCCTGGAGGAGGATGGCATCGCCGGTTACGACCCGGAGCGCCTTATCGCGCCCAAGGATCGCAAGAAGATGGACCGTTTCATCGAGTTCGCCCTGGTGGCGGCCCACGAAGCGCTCGAGCAGGCTGGCTGGCATCCTGTCGAAGCCGTCGATCAGGAGCGGACCGCGACGATCATCTCCTCGGGCGTGGGTGGTTTTGCCACGATTGCCGATGCGGTGCGCACCACCGATGCACGCGGCCCGCGTCGATTGTCGCCGTTTACCGCGCCGGCTTTCCTGGCCAACATGGCGGCCGGGCAGGTCTCGATCCGGCATGGTTTCAAGGGACCGCTCGGTGCGCCTGTCACCGCGTGCGCCGCCGGCGTACAGGCCATTGGCGATGCGGCTCGGCTGATCAGGAGTGGCGAGGCGGACATTGCCCTCTGCGGTGGGACCGAGGCGGCGATCGACCGCGTGACCCTGGGTTGTTTCGCCGCGGCGCGGGCGCTGTCCACGGGATTCGCCGAGCGTCCACAGGAGGCCTCGCGGCCGTTCGACCAGGGTCGCGACGGCTTCGTCATGGCCGAAGGCGCCGGGTTGCTGGTGATCGAGTCGCTGGAACACGCCCTGGCCCGCGGCGCCAAGCCGTTGGCAGAGCTTGTGGGATATGGCACCAGCGCCGATGCCTATCACCTGACTGCAGGGCCGGAAGACGGCAATGGCGCTCGCCGTGCCATGGAGCAGGCTCTGCGCCAGGCGGGCATCAACCCCGCCGAGGTGCAACACATCAACGCCCATGCGACATCCACCCAGGTCGGCGATGCCGGTGAGTTGGCGGCGATTCGCGCAGTATTCGGTACGGATTCCGGCGTGGCGATCACCTCCACCAAATCCGCCACCGGGCACCTGCTGGGGGCGGCGGGCGGCATCGAAGCGATCTTTACGGTCCTGGCGCTGCGCGATCAGGTCGTGCCGCCGACGCTGAACCTCAATCATCCCGATGAGGCTGGCAACGGGCTCGATCTGGTCGGCCTGAAGGCGCGGCAGATGCCGATCACCCATGCGTTGTCGAATGGGTTCGGTTTTGGTGGCGTCAACGCCAGCGTGTTGTTCCGTCGTTGGCAAGACTGACGGCGGATCAGCGGCGCAGGAAGAACAGCACCAGCGCGACCAGGCAGGTCAACGCCTGGATCGCGCCCACGGTCAGGATGGGGGAAAAGCTCAAGACCGAGGCTAGCCAGGTCGTCAAGGCTGCGGCACCCATCGAGAGAAAACCCAGCAGCGCCGAGGCCATCCCGGCCTCCTTGCCGAAAGGCCCCATGGTGATCGCCGTACCCAACGGGTTCGCCAGCCCCATGCCCCAGAGGAATGTCACCATCGAAACGGCATACCAGCCGAGGCCTGGATAGGCCGGCCCGACGATGAGCAGCCCCCCGCCAACCATGGCGCAGGCGATCCCCAGCAGGGCAACGTGCCGTGGGCCGAAGCGGTGGGCCAGGCGCGGTGCGGCCATGCCGGCGGCGAACACGACGAACACCGTGGATGCGAAATACAGGCCGGCCTGCACCGACGTCAGGCCGATGCCTTTCATGAGGATGGCCGGGGCGGCGGCGAAAGAGGCGAACAGGCCGCTGAGCAACAGGCTCATCGACAGGGCGGGGAAAATAAAGCGCTTGTCCACCGCCAGCCTGGCGTAGGCGCGCACGACGCTGCCGGTGGAGTGCGGCGCGCGGCGATCGGCGGGATGCGTTTCTCCAAGATCGCGGACATAGAAGAACGCCAGCACAACGGCGGCCAATCCCACCAGGATGAAGATGGCGCGCCATCCAAGCGTGACGGATAGCACGCTGCCCGCCAAGGGTGAGAAACCTGGCGCGGCGGCGGTGGCGACCATCGTCAACGACAGGGCACGGGCCAATGTCTCGCCTTCGAACAGATCCCGTGCGATGGCGCGCGACAGCACCGAGGCCGCGCACACGCCCAATGCCTGGACGATGCGTCCGGCGATCATGACATCGAGCGTGGTGGCGAGCCCTGCGATGACGGTGCCGACGATGAACACCGAGAGTCCGCCCAGCACCAGTTTCTGGCGTCCATAACGATCAGCCAACGGCCCCACCACCAACTGGCCCAGGGCAAAGGTGACGAAATAACTGGAGAACGTCAGGCCCAGTTCGCGGGCGGTCACGCCGAGCTCATCGCCGATGACCGGGAACGCCGGAAGGATGATATTGGTGGAGAGCATGCCGATGGCCGCGAGGCCTGCGAGCAGCGCCACGACTCGGCCGGTCAGGGCGGGGCTCGATGCCTGTGGCTGCGCAGCTTCAATCACTGATGCATTTCCGGTTTCCATGAAACAACCCTCTTGGCCGGTTTTTGGCTGGCTTATGATGATCGTAATATGACGGTCGTCATCTGATGCGTCAAGGTCAAAAGAGGATTCAGGAGGATGGGTGATGAGGGGTTTCGAGCGGGGCGCCAGAAGCGTTGGCAGGGCGTGAAATGACTCGGTCGACGCTTGTCGGCGCCGACCGAGCCAGGCGGGTTACCAGCGGAAGTTGACGGAGGTCACCAGCTCACGCTCGTCGCCGTAGCGGCAGATGGCGGCTTCACAGTAGACGTATTTTTTATTTGTCACGTTGTTCGCGTTGAGGGAAACGTCCCAGTTCTTGTCGATCTGGTAGCTGGCCATGGCATCGAACAGGGTGTAGGCCGGCAATTGTGAATCGATGCCCGACGCCTGGGTGGTGCCCTTGTAGCGCGCGCCGCCGCCCACCTTCAGTTGTGGTACGCCGAACAGGGCGAAGTTGTAGTCAGCCCACAGCGCGGCTTGGTGGTAAGGCGTATCTTCGCTGCGCTGGCCCACTTCGCTCTGGATTACACTCTTGGTGATGCGTGAATCGGTGTAGGCGTAGGTCGCGATGACCGTCAGTTGAGGCGTGACGTCGCTCTTGGCTTCCAGTTCCAGGCCTCGGGAGCGCTGTTCGCCGATCTGCTGGGGATTGTTGCCGGCCAGGTCGCGCTTGACGACGTTTTCCTGCGTCAGCTCGTACACCGCTGCGCTCAACAGCGTGTTGCTGCCTGGAGGCTGATAGCGGATACCGATTTCGTACTGCTTGCCTTCGGTCGGCTCGAACGTCTGGCCTGGCGCGTCGGCTACCGCCACCGGGAAGAACGATTCGCTGTAGCTGATGTAGGGGGCCAGGCCGTTGTCCGCTTCGTACACCAGGCCGGCGCGCCAAGTGGTGGATTCGTCGTCCTGGCTCAGCTTCTGGCCGGTGGCGAAGCCTTCCTGGTCCTGGTCGGCCCAGTCATGGCGACCGCCCAGCAACAGAAGCCAGTGATCGTCGAACTTGATCTGGTCTTGCAGGTAGATGCCGGTCTGGAAGGTGTCGATCTGCGAACCGCGGTCACGGCTGCGATCCTTGTTCACGACCACCGGTTGGCCGTAGTTGTAGTCGCCGATATTGATTGAGGACGTGTTGGCGCGGAAGTTATGCGAATCATACGAGGCATCGTAGGTGTCTGCGCCCACCAGGAAGGTGTTCTCGATGCCGCCGATGTTCCAACGCGTCTCGATGTTGGTGTCGCTGGCCAACGCCCGGGAGCGCTCGCGCCGGTCGCTGTACTGGCGACGAAGGACGCCGGTATTGGCTGCTCCGTTGATGGCAGCCGCGCTGGTCTGCGCCTGCAGATACTTCCACTTCACATCCGCTTCGTAGTAACGCAGCTTGTTGCTGATACGGGTGTGTTCATCAAAGCGGTGTTCGAACTCATAACCGATGGCGGACATCTCGCCATTCATGTCGTCGTAGTCGGGCTCGCCGATGAAATCGTGGCGGCCGATGGTGACCGGCCCGTTGCCCACGCCTTTGACCAATTGGTAGGGCAGCGGGGCGGAGAAGCGGGTGTCGCTCTTCTGGTAGAACGAAAGCAGGGTCAGCGAGGTGTCTTCATTAGGGCGCCAGGTCAGGGCCGGGGCGATGTAGAGCTTGTCGTCATTGATGTAGTCCTGCTGGGTGTCGCTGTCGCGCTTGAGCATGGTCAAGCGGTAGCTGAGGACCTCGCTGTCGCCGAGTGGGCCGCTGAAGTCGGCGGTCAGTTGCTTGCGGTCATGGTTGCCGTATTGCATCCCCAGCTCATGCTGCGCGGTTTCGGTCGGGCGTTTGCTCACGCCGTTGACGAAGCCACCGGGCGACAATTGACCGTACAGCACCGACGCGGCGCCGCGCACGACTTCCACGCGTTCCAGGCCATAGGGTTCCTGGACACCGTCGTAGGAGTTGTACTGTAGGCGCATGCCGTCGCGCAGCGAGCCGCCGGTGGCGGATTCGACGTCGAAGCCGCGCATGCGGAACCGGTCGGAGGTGCGGTTGAAGCTGCTTGGCTGGCTGGTGAAGCCAGGGGTGTAGCTCAGGGCGTCCGCCAGGGTGTCCGACTTGCGATCGCGCATTTCGTCGGCGGTGACCACGGACACCGACTGGGGCGTTTCGGTAATGGCTGCGTTGGATTTGGTGGCGCTGCCGTTGCGCAGGGCGACTTTGCCGGCCAACGGCGCCGTAGGGTTTTCCACGGCGGCGGCGTTGATGTTGATTTCGCCGAGTTGAAGAGGGGCGTTGGCGGCAGCGTCTTCCTGCGCGGCGATCGCCTGTGCTGAAAAGATGCTCCCCAAAGCCAGGGCCAGGGTGCTCAGGTGAAACGCTGGATGACGCGAGACGTAACGTTTATCGGTGCCAACTGTTGTTTTTCTTACGAGCATCGAGGAAGTCCTTGGGGGTCGTTATTGATCTTCGCAGGCCTGCCATCCCGGTCCGGCGGGATCAGGCACGCGAGCGAGGTTAGTGTCTACTGGCCATAATCTGACTGTGAATGATAAGGGTTTGCATTAATATTGTCAGTCTTGTAGGGAAATTATTTTAGTTTCGACATATTCTGTGGCCCACTTTTTGGCCCTCGATGGGTTTTGCGGCGTTATCACCGGGAAACGAATGCGCGGGATCGGTACGATGGACGATTCGATCAAGCCCTCTAGGGCGGTGGAGGGACGGTCATGCTGAAAGCCAGCAATGTGCGGCTGAGCTATGGCGAGCAACAGATTCTCAACGGTGTCAGCCTGGACATTCCCGAAGGCTGCTTCACGGCGTTGATCGGGGCCAACGGCTGCGGCAAGACCACGCTACTGAATGTACTGGCGCATATGCTGCGCCCGAGCGCTGGCGAGGTGCACCTGTCCGGCAAGGCCCTGGGGCAGTATTCGCGCCGGGCGCTGGCGCAACGCATGGCGCTGTTGCCCCAGCGCACCACCTCGCCGGCCGGCATGAGTGTCCGGGAGCTGGTGATGCAGGGACGTTTTCCCTGGCAGAGCTGGTGGCGCCAGTGGTCCGAGCAGGACCAGCAGGCCATTGACCGCGCCATCGACCTGGCGGGCATCGCGCCGTTGCTCGATCGTTCACTGGCCACCCTGTCGGGCGGACAATTGCAGCGCTGCTGGATTGCCATGACCCTGGCCCAGGACACCCCGGTAATCCTGTTGGACGAGCCCACGACGTTTCTCGACATCGCGCACCAGATCACCTTGCTCGAACTGCTGGTGGATCTGCGCGAGCAAGGCAAGACGGTCGTGGCCGTGCTCCACGATCTGAACCAGGCCGCGCGTTATGCCGATCACCTGGTGATGATGCGCGAGGGACGTTTGCTGGCCCAGGGCGCGCCCGCCGAAGTCTTCACCCGCGAAAACCTCAAGGCAGTCTTTGACCTGGACGCGCACATCATCACCGACCCCTATTCGGGCGACCCGCTGTGTGTCCCGCAAACCAGCCGTAGCCAGCCGTCGGCTGTGCGGGAGGCGATGTGAGTCACGGATTGCGATTGCCGGTGTGGCTGGGCCTGTTGCTCGCCATCGGCTTGGCCGCGCTGCTGCATCTGGCGGTAGGCGCCAAGAGTATTCCCTGGAGCGAAGCCTGGCAGGCGCTGGTGGCTTACGCGCCGGACAACGCCGACCAGAGCGTTATCCGCGGCAGCCGCCTGCCGCGCCTGTTGGTCGCGATGCTGGTGGGGGCCAGCCTTGGCATGGCCGGGGTGATCATGCAGGCCGTGGGCGACAATCCATTGGCTGACCCGGGCATCCTCGGTATCAATAGCGGCGCGGCGTTGTTCGTGGTGTTCGGCTTGCTGGTGTTGCCGGGGCACGACCTGTCGATGATCCCGCTGTTCGCGTTCAGCGGTGCCCTGGTGGCGGCCATCGGTGTCCTGCTGCTGGCGGGCAGGGGCCATAACCCGATCCGCCTGACCTTGTCCGGGGCGATGATTGCGGCGTTGTTCAGCGCCATTACTTCGATCCTGTTGTTGCTCGACCAGCAAGGGCTCGACAGCCTGCGTCGCTGGCTCACCGGGTCGATCGGCGTGACCGGAGGCTCGATGCAGGCATGGGTCTGGCCCTATGTCGTGTTGGGCATGGGCTTGTGCCTGGTCAATGTTCGGGCCCTGAATGCTCATCGACTGGGTCCGCAGGCCGCGGCCGGCATGGGCGTCAATCTGTTGAAAATGCGCCTGTTCGGCCTGGCCTCCGTGGTCCTGCTGTCAGGGTGCGCCGTGGCGCTGGCAGGGCCGATCGGTTTTGTCGGGCTGGTGGTGCCTCACACTGCGCGGCTGTTGTTTGGCGACGATTATCGGCGGCTATTGCTGGCCGCGCCCTTGCTCGGCGCGCTGCTGCTGATCCTGGCGGACATCGCCGCACGCACCGTGGTGCGGCCCTTCGAGCTCAACACCGGGATTGTCACGGCGCTGATCGGCGGGCCGATTTTTGTCGCGCTGGTGTTGAGGAAAGTCAAATGACGCGCCTGGGACTGACGTTGCCCAGGGCGCTGCCATTGCTGCCTTGGGTGGCCCGGCCCGTCGACGTGATCTCGGTACTGGTGCTGATTTTCGCATTGGTTGCCTTGTCGCTGTACGCGCTGACCGTCGGCAGTTATTCGTTGGGGGTTGCCCAGGCCTGGCAAGCGTTGTGGTTCCCCGGACAGGTCGACTCGACCATGCGCAATCTGCTTTGGGAGTTGCGGCTGCCGCGTGTCGCGCTGGCGATCCTTGCCGGCATGGCCATGTCACTGGCCGGCCTGTTGATGCAGTCGTTGACGCGCAACCCGCTGGCGGCGCCGGGCCTGGTGGGCGTGGAGTCGGGCGCCAGTGTGACGATGCTGCTGATCATCGTGCTCTGGCCCTCGCTGCTGCCCCTTGAACTCTATCCGCTGGCGGCATTGGCGGGCGGCTTGGCCGTGGCATTTTTCGTCGCGCTGTTGTCGTGGCGCCAGGGCATTTCGCCGCTGCGGCTGATCCTCGTCGGCGTCGGGCTTACCGCCATGCTCAGCGCGGTGGCTGACCTGCTGATCACTTACGGCAACATCGACCAGGTGGAGTCGGCCCTCATGTGGCTGGGTGGCAGCTTGCATCGCGCTGGCTGGGCACAGGTGCACAGCCTTGGCGTCTGGCTGTTGCTGGCAGGTGTTCCGTTGTTGTTTTTCCATCGCCAGTTGAACCTGTTGCAACTGGGCGAAAAAGTCGCGCTCAGCCGCGGCCTGAATGTCACCGGCGTGATGATTTTCCTGTTGCTGTGCAGCGTCATGTTGACCGCGGCGGCCGTGGCGAATGTCGGTACCATGACGTTTGTCGGGTTGGTGGCTCCGCATCTGGCGCGGCAATTGGCAGGCGATCGCCACGGTGCGCTGATGCCCTTGTCGGCGTTGGTGGGGGCGTTGCTGGTACTGGCGGGCGATACGCTGGGCAGGGGGCTTTTTCCGCCGTTGCAGTTACCGGCGGGGCTGGTGGTCGCAATCATTGGCGCGCCTTACCTGATCATATTGTTGGCGCGCCAACGCAGTCGCTGAGAAACACAGCGACGCTTATCTTTAAATTATTGGAGGCAAACGCGTGCGGGGAAGGGTGAAAGCAATATTCCAAGGGTTGGTGGGCATGCTGTGCGTGCCGTTGGCGTTGATGTCCATGCACGTCGGCGCGGCTGAAACCAAGGTGTTCGAGAACAGCTTCGGCCGGGTCGAAGTGCCGGTCTCACCTCGTTGCATCGTCTCCCTGCACGACTTCAGCCTGACCACTCAGTTGCTGGAGTTGGGGATCAAGCCCTGCGGCTCGACAGGGCGCAAGAAGCTGTTTTCGGACGTGCTGTTTCGCGGAGCCCAGGAGCGCTTCGATGTGACCGGAATCCAGTACATCGGCTCGCACCAGTCGCCTGACCTGGAGGCCATTGCCGCCCTGAAGCCTGACCTGATCGTCGGCCTGTCCTATCACGCCGACCTCAAGGAAAAGCTCAGCAAAATCGCACCGGTCGTGCTGTTGCCTTCGCGGGAAAGTGACATCAAGACCTACGCCAAGCAACTGGCCGAGCTGGTGGGCAAGCAGCAACGCTATGAAGAAATGCTCCGCGAGTACGAGTGGGTCGTCAGCGAGTTCAAGAAGCGGGTCAAAGACCCTTCGCGCATCACTGTCACGACCCTTGAGGTCTATACCGACGGTTTCCAACTGATCGGCCGGGGCGGAATGGATGACGTCATCGCTGATTTCGGCCTCGGCCGTGTCGCCGCTTATCGTGAAGCGCGCCAGAACGTGCCGTACAGCCTGGAGCGAATCGGCGACTTCGACAGTGATTTCATTATCGATACCTACGAAGAACTGCTCGATTCGGAGGCCAGCACGGCGGCGTTTCGCCAGTCGCCTCAATGGCAGAACCTGTTTGCGGTGAAGAACCGCCAGTTTCTCTATCTGAACCGCAGCCGCTACGCCGATACGATGCAGGGGTTGCTGGGTTCCGCCTACCTGTTGATGTCCCATATCGCTGAACGGGAGAGCGTGCTCCAGGCCAAATGATTTGTGTCGATTGTCATACAAACGTCATTAATGACAATGATTCTCTATTGCGGTTGTTACTCGTTTGTATTAGTTTGTGCTCTCGAAAAAAACACGCTCATCGGAATGGCGAGGGATCACAAAATGGAAACTGGTTTGGCGCGTGCACAGGTTCAATCCATGGAAGGCTTGCCGGGCAACGAGCGGACCTTGCCGTTCATCTTCCAGGCGCCAACCAGTGGTGCCGCCTGGCAGGACAGCCGAGCGCAGATCCTGCAGGCGGTCGAGACCGAGTTGCCGCGTGTCGGCGGCATCCTGTTTCGTGGTTTTGCGTTCAATGGTGAGGCGGACTTCGAAGTATTCGCCCGCAGTTTCGGTCACGAATTGCTGACCTACGACTACGCCTCGACGCCGCGCACCAAGCTCAACAACCGGGTCTACACCTCCACCGAATACCCGGCCCACCAGGTGATCCCGCTGCACAACGAGCAGTCCTACTCGCTCAACTGGCCGATGAAGATCTGGTTCCACTGCGTACAGGCATCTGCGGTGGGCGGCGAAACCCCCATCGCCGACAGCCGCCAGGTCTACCAGCAACTCGATCCGGCGATCCGCCAACGGTTCGCCGAGAAGCGCCTGATGTACGTGCGCAACTACGGCAACGGTCTCGATTTGCCCTGGCAACAGGCGTTCAGCACCGAAGACCGTGCGCAAGTCGAACATTTCTGCCGCGCCAACCAGATCCAGTTCCAATGGAAGGATGACGGCGAGCTGTCCACGCGCCAGGTCTGCCAGGCCGTGGCCCAACACCCGGTGACCGGGGAGTGGGTGTGGTTCAACCAGGCGCATCTGTTCCATATCTCCAACCTTGCCGCGCCCGTGCGTGAGACGCTGATTTCCATCGTGGGCGAAGAGGGCGTGCCGCGTAACGTCTTCTATGGCGATGGCTCGCCTATCGAGCTGGATGCCCTGGAGCATGTTCGTGCGGTATTGCAGCGCTGCCAGGTGAGCTTCCCCTGGCAGGCGGGTGACGTGCTGATGCTCGACAACATGCTGGTGGCCCACGGCCGCTCGACATTCCAGGGCGCACGAAAGGTCGTGGTTGCCATGGCCGAGCCTGCTCCGGCGGGTTGAGCCCGACGCACTTGCATTAAGCCGCCGCATTGGGCGGCTTATTCCAAACAAGCAAAAATGAAGGACATCAAATGCTCGATCGCCTGATGCATCGCTGCTGGCTGCGTGGAATTCGCCTGTCGGAAGCCGAAGGCCAGTTGGTTATCACCCCCGGATCACCCAAGGCTCTGGACGATGAACTGGCGCGCGAACTGACGACGCATCGCGCCGATGTGCTGCAATGGCTGGCCTTGCACCCCGATTATTTTGCGGCACGCCCGCTGACCGATAACGAGCAGGCGCTCTGGTTCCTGCAGCGCCTGGAGCCGGACAGCTGCGCCTATAACATTGCCTACGCCGGACGCATCAAGGCGCAGTTCGTCACGGAGGATTTGCCCCAGCGCCTGCAAGGCGCCTGGGAAACGGTGCAGCGACGTTATCCGATGCTGTGTACCGCCTATGCCGAACGCAATGGCGACCTGTTGCAGTGGAGCCATCGCGAGCACGTCCGGCCGCTGGAGCGCGTGACGTTGCAGGCGGTCGACGCGCAGGCATTGCAGCAGCGCATCATTGAGTGGGCCGATAAACCATTCAACCTGGAAGCCGGCGACGTCAGTCGGGTCGTCCTGTTGAGCAACACCCAGGCCGGACGTGTCGAGCACAGCGTGCTGCTGGTGATTCATCACATCGCCGCCGACTTGGCCACCTTCTACATCGTGCTCAATGAACTCTTCGCGCTGATCAACGAGCAAGCATTGCCCGCTGTGAACCCGGATGCGTATCGCGATTATTGCAGCGACTTGCACGTGCGCAGCGAAGCCGCCGAACCGGCGGAGCTGGCATGGTGGCAAGCGCAATTGGACGGTGCCCCGGCCTTGGAATTGCCGACCGATTTCCACTACGGCAGCAACCAGGCGTTCCAGGGAGGCGAGCTGTCGGTTCGTTTCGACCCGGCCACCACGGTGCGGATTCGTGCCGTGGCCCGTCAATGGGGCGTGACGCCTTACATCTGCTGGTTCTCGTTGTTCCAGCAGTTCCTCGGCGTGTTGTCCGGGCAGGATGACTTCGTCCTGGGCACGCCCAGCGGCTGGCGCCTGCGCCGCGAGCACGTCCATTTGCCGGGCTACCTGGTCAACCCGCTGCCGATCCGCTGCCGCTTGCAACCCGAGCTGTCCAGCGGCGATTGGGCCAGGCAAGTGGATGCCTCCGTCAAGCAAGCCCTGCAACACCGTCACTATCCGTTCTCGCGCCTGGTCAAGCAGTTGGAGCTGCCACGGCAAGTGGGTCGGGCGCCGCTGTTCCAGCACATGTTCACCCTCAACAAGGAGCGCATCGCGCCGTTCGAACAGTACGTTGACCGCCTGCTGTCGGAGCAGCGCGGCGCGGCCCATGAATTGAACATGGTGGTGGTCGACGAGGAGGAGGGCTTCCTTTGCCGCTGGCGCTACAGCAAGGCCTTGTATCGCCGTGAAACGGTCGAGCGCTATCGCGATCAGTTCGTTGCCTTGGTCCACGCGGTCATCGAGCAGCCGGACGTGCCGTTCGCCGGGCTCGACTGGCTGCCGCCCGCGCAACAATCGATCCTCAGTGGCGAGGACCTGCCGGTCCCGGTCAACAACGCTTGGCAGGCCTTCGTCCAACAGTGCGTTCAAAAGCCCGAGTCGATTGCCCTGCAAGACGAGCGAGGCACGCTCAGCTATGCCGGACTCGGCCGGGCAGTGGTGGCCCGTGGCGAGCGCTTGCAGGCAGGCGCGAACCTGGAGGGCGCGCGCATCGCCTTGTGCCTGCCCCGCAGCCGCGAGCTGGTGATGCACATGCTTGCGGCCTGGCAGTGCGGCGCCACCTACCTGGCCCTCGATCCTCAGTGGCCGCAGTCGCGTTTGCAGGACATCTGCCAGGATGCGATGCCCAAGGTCTGGGTTGGTGAAGGGCTGCGTCCCGGTTGGTTGCCGGATTCGGTGCGCTGGCTATCGTTGCCAGGTGCCGAGTTATTGAGCGAATCGCCGTTGCGCGCGTCGTTGGCCGCGGACCTGCCAGCCTACGTCGTCTACACCTCCGGCTCCACCGGCCGGCCGAAAGGCGTGGCGGTCAGCCAGGGCAACCTGGTCCATTACGTGACCGGCTGCCTGGAACGCCTGGGCCTGCCGGCCGATGCCAGCCTGGCCAGCCTGGCCAGTTGCGCCACGGATTTGGGGCACACGGCCTTGTTCGGTGCCTTGCTCAGCGGCCGTCGCCTGCGGCTGTTGGCCGAGGAACTGGCCTTCGACGCCGAAGAGCTGGCGGCTGTGCTTGAACGCGAGCCCGTGGACCTGCTGAAAATCGTACCGTCACACCTCAACGCCTTGCTGGTCGCCAACGATCCGCAACGCTTATTGCCGCGCCAATGCCTGGTAACCGGTGGCGAAGCCTTGGGCCATGAAGTGGTTTCGCGGTTGCGGGCATTGAAGCCGGACCTGCGCATCGTCAACCACTACGGTCCCAGTGAAACCACCGTCGGGGTGTTGACCCATGAGATCGATATCAAAGGCGCGGCACCGTTGGGTCGACCGTTGCCCAATGTCCAGGTCAGCGTCCGTTCCCCCGATGGCCGCCTGCTGCCAATCGGCGTGAGTGGCGAACTCTGCGTGCAGGGCAAGACGGTTGCGCTGGGTTATCTCAGCGCCAGCGACGCCGACCGCAGCCGCTTCGGAGCCCATGGCTATCGCACCGGCGACCGGGCGCGGCTCAATCATCAAGGGCAGGTGGAGTTTCTCGGTCGGCTCGATGAGCAGGTCAAGATCCGCGGTTATCGGGTCGAGCCGGCGGAAGTCGCGGCACGACTGCGGGCGATGCCGCAGGTCAGCGATGTGCAGGTATTGAATAGCCCTTCGCCGTTGACGGGCAACCGCCTGGTGGCGTTCCTGGTCGCGCCGGCGAGCGCGCTGGCTGATATTCAAGCCGCCCTGCAAGCGCAACTGCCGGACTATATGCAACCGGCCCAGTGGCATTGCCTCGATGGGTTTGCCTTGTTGCCCAACGGCAAGGTCGACCGCAAGGCATTGCTGCAGTTGGCCGAGCAAGCGCCGGCGACAACGTCGGCGACGGCTCCTGTCGAGCAACCCTTGGACGCGGTCGAAAGCGCGTTGCTCGACATCTGGCGCGGGCTGCTCGGCAATCCCGACCTGGGGCCCGATGACAACTTCTTTGCCCTGGGCGGCGACTCGATTCTCGGCCTGCAGATCATTGCCCTGGCGCGCCAGCAAGATATCCGGATGACGCCCAAGCAGTTGTTCGCCGAACAGACCGTGCGCGCCTTGGCTCGAGTGGTACAAACGCCACAGCGCAGCCTTGAGCAGCGTCTGCTCGACATCGCTCGCGAGATTCTCAATAACCCCGGACTGCAGGTCGATGACAATTTCTTCAGTGTCGGTGGCGACTCGATCCTGAGTTTGCAGATCATCGCCCGGGCCAAGCAGCAGGGGCTGCAACTCAAGCCCAAGCAGATTTTCGAGTTCCCGACCGTGCGCGGTTGGGCCGGGCAGGTGGTCGATCTCGGCGCCGTGAAGGAGGGCGCTGCATCGGCCGTACTCGAACCTGCCACAGCGTTTCCCCTGACACCGATCCAGCAATGGTTTTTCGCCCAGGAGCAAGCCGAGCCCGGGTACTGGAACCAATCGTTGCTGCTGGCGTTGAACGCGCCGTTGGAACAGGCGCGATTTGCCCAGGCCGTCGGCGCGCTGCTGCAGCGTCATGCCAGCTTGCGCCTGGTCTTCGAAGCGTCGGCGCAAGGTTGGCAGCAGCGCTACCAGGCGTTTTCCCCAAGCCAGCTCGACGGGTTGTTCCAGGTCGAGGACGGAGCGTTGGATGACGCGCTGTTGAAACGCTGGCAACAAGGCTTCGATCTGGGCAAGGCGCCTTTGATTCGCTGGGTGTATTTCCCCCAGAGCCAGGCGTTGTTGTGCACGGCGCATCACTTGCTTGTCGACGCAGTGTCCTGGCAGGTTCTGCTGCAAGAGCTGGAAAGTCTCTACCTGCAACCGAACGTGGCGTTGCCTGCCGTTTCGGCGGGTCTCCATACATGGAGCGAGGCCTTGCAGGAGCATCGGCGCGAGCCTGCCGTCCTGGCCCAGGTTGGCTACTGGCAGGAGCAGTTGGCCGCCGAGCAGAGCGTTCCTCGACAGCCCAATCCGTACGGCGAAAGCCGCACACTGGACATGCAGCTGTCGGTCGAGCACACGCAATGGCTGCTGGGCGATTGTCACGCGGCCTACGGCACCCAGGTCCAGGATCTGCTGGTGGCCGCATTGGCCGGTGTCATCGGCCAATGGCAGGGCCGTGAGCGCGTCACCCTTGAGCTGGAAAGCCACGGGCGCAGCGGTTGGGAGCAGGGCCCCGAATTGTCGCGCTCGATCGGTTGGCACACCAGCCGCTACCCGCTCGCGGTTGACACTGCCCGGGACTCGGAAGCCTCGATCATCGCGGCCAAGGAAGCCCTGCGCCGCGTCCCTGAACAAGGCATCGGCTACGGCCTGTTGCGCCAGGATCCGGCCCATGGCCTGGGAGCAGCCTCGCTGCTGACCTTCAACTACCTGGGGCGGGTCGACCAATGGATCGGCGCATCGAGCCTCTGGCGCCTGGCGCGGCCGGTGTGCCCCGCAATGCGTGCCGAAAGCACCCGCCGCACCCATTGGCTGGACGTGACGGCGCTGGTCAACGAAGGCCAGCTACACGTCGAATGGCGTTATGCGCCGAAGGTCCACGACCCGGTGTTGGTGGACGAACTGGCGCGCCAGTTCCAGCAGCGGATCACTGCGTTGCTGGACCACTGCCAGGCCCCGTCGGTGGGCCGCGCCACGGCTTCGGACTTCGCCGACTCCGGCCTGTCCGACGATGAATTCCTGGGGCTGCTCGAGCAACTAGAGCAATGAGCCCCCGCGTCCCAAACATTACAGGTTCGGATACCGTCAGCATGAACGACAAGGTCAAGGCTCTTTCGCGCAACATCGAAGCTATTTACCCGCTGGCTCCCATGCAGCAAGGATTGTTGTTCCACAGCCTGATGCACCCGGGCAAGGGCATGTATCTGCTGCAATATCGCCATGTCATGGTCATGCCGGACCTGGACCTCGCGGCATTCCGCCAGGCCTGGGCGCAGGTGGTGGAGCGCCATGAACTGCTGCGCACCTCGTTCGTATGGAAGCAGCAGAAGCGCCCGATGCAGGTGGTGCACAAGCAGGTCGAACTGCCGATCACCTTCGAGGATTGGTCGCACCTGAGCGAAGGCGAGCAACAGGATCGCCTCGAGCAGTTGCTCAGCGAAGAACGCGCCGAAGGGTTGGACTTCACCAAAGCGCCACTGATGCGAGTCAGGCTGTACAAACTGGCACCCGACACCTACCAGTTCGTGCGCAGCTACCACCACATCCTCATGGATGCCTGGTGCTTCTCGATCATCATGATGGACTTCCTCAACGGCTACCGCGCCGCCCGGGAAGGACGTCGACTGAACCTGCCGACACCGCGCCCTTATCGCGATTTCATCCGCTGGCTGGAGACCCAGAAACCGGAAGATCACCAAGCCTTCTGGCAACAGCGGCTGGCGGGCTTCGACACGCCGAACGAGTTTGGCTTCGGTCATGTTGGCCGCATCCAAGGCGCTGCCGAACCGGTCGAGGACTGTGTCGAGTTCCTGGAACCCGGGCAGACCCAGGCGTTGCAGAGCGTTGCGGCCCAACATGGCCTCACCCTCAACACCCTGGTGCAAGGCGCCTGGGCTTTGTTGCTGGCGCGCTATAGCGGCGATCGCGACTTGGTATTCGGCATCACCGTCGCCGGCCGTCCGGTGCACCTGCAAGGCATGGAAAGCATCGTCGGCCTGTTCATCAATAGCTTGCCGCTGCGCTGGCGCTATGGCCCGCAGGAAGGGCTCGGGCCGTGGCTGAAAGCCTTGCAGACCGAGAACCTCAGCCTGCGCGAGCATGAAAGTGTTTCCCTGGCGGACATCCAGCGTTGGAGCGATGTGCAGCGCCAGGATCTGTTCCAGAGCCTGTTCGTGTTCGAGAACGCGCCCATTGCCGCCGACTTGCGCCAGGGGCAGTTGGACTACCTGATCAGCGACATGGCCAACCGTACCCACACCAACTACCCGATCACCGTGGTGATCGTGCCAGGTGAGCGTCTGCACCTGCAGTTGACCTACCAAACCGATTGGTTCCTGCGTGAAGAAGTCGAGCAGATGCTGCGGCATTTCCGCACCTTGTTATTGAACATGGGCGAAGCCCTCGGCGCAAATGCCGGCACGCCGTTGCATCGACTGGCAATGCTCGATGAAAGTGAAATCGTCCACCAGCACGAGGTCTGGGCCGGTGGCGGACTGGAACCCGACGAACAACTGCTGCAACCGTTGTACATCGAACGTTTCCAGGAACAGGTTCGCCAGACCCCGGCACGCATCGCCATTGTCCACGGCGAGCAAACCCTGACGTTCGATCAGTTGAACCGCGCCGCCAACCGACTGGCCCGACATTTGCGCGCGCAAGGTGTGAACCGTGACGATCTGATCGCGGTGTTCGACGAACGGGGCCTGGACCTGGTGGTAATGATTGTCGCCACGCTCAAGGCCGGTGCCGGTTGGCTGCCGCTCGATCCGCGCAACCCGGCCCAGCGCCTGGCCCAGGTGCTGCGCCAGAGCCGCACGCCGTTGCTGATTCATAGCGCAGGGCAGGGCGAACTGGCGATGCAGGCCCTCGACCTGCTCGACCAGCGCCCCAAGGCCGTGCGCTACGACCCTTCGGTACTTTGCAGCTACGGCGACGATGACCTGAACGTCACCGTGCACGACACATCGTTGGCTTATTGCATCTTCACCTCTGGCTCCACCGGCACGCCGAAGGGTGCAATGGTTGCGCAGGCGGGCATGCTCAATAACATCCTCGGCAAACTGCCGGGGTTGGGGCTCGATGCAAACGACGTGATCGCCCAGACCGCGCCGCAGTGCTTCGACATTTCCGTCTGGCAAACCCTCGCCGGCCTGGTGTTGGGTGCGCGCACGGTGATCCTCGGCGACTGCGTGGTGCAGGACCCCGAGGCATTGGCCTCGGCCATCGGACGTCACGGCATCAGCATCCTCGAAGCGGTGCCGTCATTGATGCAAAGCCTGCTCGACGCCGGCTTGGAAACCTCGTCCCTGCGCTGGGTGCTCGCCACGGGCGAGGCCTTGCCGCCAGCCTTGGCGCGTCGCTGGTTCGAACGTTATCCGGCGATCCCGCTGATGAACGCCTACGGGCCGGCGGAATGCTCCGATGACGTGGCCTTTCATCCGCTGCTCGAACGCTTGCCGGAACAACGCATCAACGTACCGATCGGCCGCGCCACGCTGAACAATCGCTTGTACCTGCTCAACGCTGATTTGCAGCCGATACCGGTGGGCGCGGTCGGGGAAATCTTCGTCGCCGGCGTCGGCGTCGGGCGCGGCTATATGGCCGATCCGGCACGCACCGCGGCAGTCTTCCTGCCGGATCCGATCGCCAACGACGGTTCGCGCCTGTACCGCACCGGTGACCTGGCGCGCTTCCTGCCCAACGGCGACCTGGAATACGTCGGACGCACCGACCACCAAGTCAAGATTCGTGGCCACCGCATCGAGCTGGACGAGATCGAGGCTTGCCTGACCCGGTACCGCGGCGTGCGCGAAGCCGTGGTCGTGGCCCGTGACGACCAGCAACGCGCCAAGGTGCTGGTGGCTTACATCGTGGCCGATGGGGCCTGCGGCATCGAGACGTTGCGCGAGCATGTATTGGGCAATCTCCCGGCCTACATGATCCCGAGCGCATTCGTGTTCCTGGAACGTTTTCCACTCAACGGCAACGGCAAGATCGACCGTAAGTCGCTGCCCGCGCCGGACTTCGCCGCGCAAAGCCAGGCCCGCTATGTGGCGCCGAGCAGCGAGTTGCAAGGCCAGTTGGTGGAAGCCTGGCAGAGCGTGCTCGGCCTGGGCCAGGTGGGTGTCGAGGACAATTTCTTCGAGCTGGGCGGCCATTCGCTGCTGGCAACCCAACTGATCGGCCTGATCGGCAAGCTCAGCGGCAAGGACCTGCCGTTGCGGGTCGTGTTCGAACGTCCGACCATCACCGCCATGGCCGATTGGCTGGAGAACCAGGCGGGCGCGGTAAAACCGTCGCCGACCTTGCTGCCGCGCCCGGAAACGCTGCCGCTGTCGTTTGCCCAGCAACGGCTGTGGTTCTTGCAACAACTCGACCCCGACAGTCCGGCGTACAACCTGGCCGGCGCCGTGCGCCTGACGGGCGAGCTGCACGTCGCTGACCTGCGCGCTGCCTTGCAAGCGGTCCTCGACCAGCACGAGGTGCTGCGCACCGGGTTCATCGGTGCGGCTCAAGGGCCGAGCCAGGTTGTCCTGGCGCACAGCGAAGTTGATTTGCCGGTCATCGATGTGGCGAGCGAAGACGCGCTGCACGAACGACTGCGCCGGGACGCGATGACGCCGTTCGCCCTCGACGTGGCGCCGCTGCTGCGCGCCAGGCTGTATCGCCTGGCGCCGGAGGCGTTTGTCCTGTCGTTGAATTGCCACCACATCGTTGCCGATGGTTGGTCCCTGCAGCTGATCATCGACGGCTTTTGCGAACAGTACCGCAATCGGCGCCGGGGCCTGGCGACCCCGCGGCCCGCCCCGGCAATGCAATACGCCGACTACGCCGTGTGGCAGCGCCAGTGGATGGGCAGCAAGGCGTGCGAGCAAGAGCTGGCCTACTGGCGCGAACAACTGGCCGGCGAGCTGCCGGTGCTCGACCTGGCCGCCGATTTTCCTCGTCCCGCCCAGGCCAGCCAGGCCGGTGGACGTGTCGAGTGTCGCTTGCCTGACGAGCTGGCGGCACGGCTCAGGGCCTTCAGCGCCCGCCACGGCTGGAGCAACTTCATCCCGCTGCTGGCCGCTTTCCAGTTGCTGCTGCGCAGCCGCAGCGGCGAAGACGACATCCTCGTCGGCGTCCCGGCGGCCAACCGGCACCATGCGGTCTTGCAGCCGCTGGTGGGTTGCTTCGTCAACACCCTGGTGTATCGCAAGAAGCTCTCCGGCGAGCGCAGCCCGCTGCAACTGATGAACGAATTGCAGGCCTTGTCCGTGGCGGTCCAGTCCCACCAGGACTTGCCGTTCGACTACTTGATCGAACAGCTGGGCGTGGTCCGGCAGGTGAGCTACAACCCGCTGTTCCAAGTGATGTTCAACTACTTCCCGGGCAACGCCCTGGAGCGCTTCGAGCTCACCGACGTCATCGCCGAACCGCTGGACAACCGCCCGGACAGCGCCTTGTGCGACCTGCACCTGGACGTGCGCGACAGCGAGCATGGCATCAGCCTGAGCCTGCAATACAGCCGCGATCTGTTCCGCCAGCAGACCGTGCAAGGCATGGCCGAGCAATACCTGGCATTGCTCGATGCGTTGATCGAGCAAGCCGCCCAGCCTCTGGGTGAACTGGCATGGCAGAGCGCTGAACGGGCCTTGGCGCGGATCGATGGCCGCGCGGTGGCTGGTCAGCAGGACATGCTCGAAGCCTTCGCGCTCCAGGTTGCCCGCCAGCCCGAGGCGATTGCCGTCGTCGCAGGCAATCAGCACCTGACTTACGCCGAACTCGACCAGGCCGCCGAGGCGCTCGCGTCGACGTTGCAGGCCCATGGCGTCGGTGTCGAAGACCGCGTGGCGTTGAGCCTGCCCCGCGATGCACGCCTGCCCATAGCGATGCTGGCAGTGCTCAAGGCCGGGGCGGCGTACGTGCCGTTGGCCGAGGACACGCCGCCGGAGCGCGGCCGCTACATTCTCGAAGCGGCGCAGCCCACGTTATGCCTGGGTACCGCGGCGAGCCTTAACGTATTGGCGCAGTGGAACACCGGGCTGCCGTTGCTCGACATCGACGCCAGCGGCTCGACCGGCACGCGCAAGCCTGTGGCCTGCATCCCCGGCCAGCTCGCCTACGTGTTGTACACCTCCGGTTCCACCGGCCAGCCCAAAGGCGTGGCAATCAGCCGTGGCAACTTGATGAACCTGATGTTGGCTGTCGAACAGGTCTTGCCGATGACGGCCAGTGACCGGGTCCTGGCCTTGACCACCGCGACGTTCGATATTGCCATCGTCGAGTTGCTCCTGCCCCTGGCCCATGGCGCCAGCATCCTCCTGGCCGATCGGGAACAGGCGCGGGATCCGCAAGCGATCGATCAGTTGCTGATCACCGGACAACCCACCGTCATGCAGGCCACGCCGGCCACATGGCGCATGCTGGTGGCGCACACTTCGCGCAGTTGGCAGGGCGTGCGCGCCATCTCCGGTGGCGAAGCCTTGCCGTGCGCACTGGCTGAAGCCATCGAGGGCAGGGGGGCCAACGTCATCAACGGCTACGGCCCGACGGAAGCGACCGTCTACAGCACCTTCGAAGTACGCAGCGGCAACGAAAGCGCCGTCGAGGTGCCGATCGGGCAACCGGTGGCAAATACCGCCGCCTACGTGCTCGACGCCGACCTGCAACCGGTCGCCGCCGGTGTGCCCGGTGAGCTGTACCTGGCCGGGGCCAACCTGGGTCGAGGCTATTTCGCTGCCGCGCGCCTGACCGCCGCCGCGTTCCTGCCGGATCCTTTCGTGGCCGGCGCGCGCATGTACCGTACCGGTGACCGGGTGCGCCGCAATAGCAACGGCAGCCTGGATTACCTCGGACGCCTGGATTTCCAGGTCAAGCTGCGGGGGTTCCGTATCGAGCTGGGCGAAATCGAAGCGTTGCTGTCCCGCATCCCCGGGGTTCGCGAGGCGGCCGTGGTGCTGCTGGGTAACGGTGAATCGGCGCGGCTGGTGGGTTACTACGCTGGCGACGCACTGGACGAAACGGCGCTGCGCGCCAACCTTGGCGCGCAGTTGCCGGACTACATGCTGCCTAGCCAGTTCGTTCGCCTCGAGACCCTGCCGTTGAGCCCCAGCGGCAAGGTCGACCGCAAGGCCCTGCCGGCACCGCAGCAGCGTGACGGCCAGCAGGGCGCGCTGTCGAGCGAGTGGGAGCGGACCCTGGCCGGGCTCTGGGAGGAGTTGTTGGGATGCACCGATGTTGGCGCCGAGGATAACTTCTTTGCCCTCGGCGGACATTCGTTGCTGGCGGCGCGGCTGGTGGCACGAATCGCCGAACAGCATGGCCGACGCTTGCCATTGCGCAACGTCTTCGAACAACCGGTGCTGCGCGACCTGGCCGCCACCTTGGCCCAGGCCAGCACTGAGGCCGACGGCATTCTGCGTGCGTTCGAAGAACCCTCGGCGCCGTTGCATTTCACTCAGCAACGCTTGTGGTTCCTCGACCGTCTGCAGGGCGACACCCAGGCCTATCACCTGTCCTTGGCCTTGCGCCTGGACGGGCTCCTGCAGCCGGCTTTGCTGGAACAGGCGCTGGCGCAACTGGTGGTTCGCCAACACAGCCTGCGGACAGTGTTCAGCGACACCGCCGACGGCGCACGCCAGCACGTCGACGACCTCGGCACCCTGGCGCTGAGCTTCGAGTCGCTGGAAATAGACGAACATGCGAGTGGCTTCACCCAAAAGCTCAGCCAGGAGGCGCAGCGCCCATTCGACCTCACCGCGCCGCCGCTGTGGCGGGTGCGTGTGTATGTGGGCCAGGATCGCAGCGTGCTGCAAGTCACTTTGCACCACATCATCGCCGATGCGCGTTCGCTGGAGATTCTCTTCAATGAACTGCAAGTGATCTACCAGGCGTTGCTGGAAGAGCGCGAGGCGTGCCTGCCAGCCTTGCCGCTGCAGTTCACCGACATCGCGGCGAGTTGGCAAAGCCCGGTGGGGCAGGCGCGGATCGAGTCGCAGCTTGACTACTGGCGAGCCACGCTGGCGGGCGAACCGCCGGTGCTGAACCTGCCAACCGACATGCCGCGGCCCGCCGAGCAGGGCTACAAGGGCCAGCGCCTGCGCTTCAACCTGCCGGCGACGCTGGTCAAGCACCTGCGCGAGACGGCGCAGCGCCTTGGCCTGACCGCTTTCGCACCGTTGCTGGCGGCCTGGAAAACCTTGTTGGCCAGACACTCGGGCCAACGGGAAATCTGGATCGGCCTGCCGGTCGCTCATCGTCATCAGGCCCACACCGACAATCTGATTGGCTATTTCGCCACCACCCAGGTCCTGCGCAGCCACCTCGATCCCCAGCAATCGGTCGAGCAGTTCTGGCAGCAGTTGCACGCCACGCACCTGGCGGCGCAACAGCATGCCGACGTGCCGTTCGAGCGCTTGGTGGAAGCCTTGCAGGTGCGCCGCGATCTCAGCCACACGCCGCTGTTCCAGGCGTTGTTCAACCTGATCCAGCGCGATGCCAACGCCACGCTCGAACAACGCTTCGCCGGCTTGCCGGCGCAACGGCTCAACGTCGAAAGCGACAGTGCCCTGGTGGACATCGGCCTGCACATCGAGCAGCAGGGCGAGGAGTGGCAATGCGTGCTGGAATACAACACCGATCTGTTCCTGGCACAGACCGCGCAACGGTATGCCGATGAGTTCCGCTATCTGCTCGAAGGCATGTTGCAAGAACCGGATGCGCGCCTCTGGGATATCGACCTGGCCAACGCCGACCATGCCTTGGCCCAGCGTCCATGGAATTGTCCGGCGCAATCCTTGACGCCGGCAGTGGACCTCATCGTCCGCTTCGAAGCGCAGGCCGTCCTGACGCCCGATGCGCTGGCGGTGGATTGCCAGGACCAACAACTGACCTATGCGCAGCTCAATGCCATCAGCAATCGCCTGGCCCATTGGCTGCGGGCGCAAGGTGTCGGCACGGATGATCTGATTGCGGTCTGCCTGAGCCGTGGCCCATGGCTGCTGCCAACGCTGCTCGGGATCCACAAGGCCGGCGCGGCGTACCTGCCATTGGATCCGCAGCACCCGAGCGAGCGCCTGGCCTTCATCATCGAGCATGCGCGCCCGGCCCTGGTGCTCACTGAAAGCCTCTGCGCCGAGGCCTTGGGCGGCGTTGATCACATTCTGCTCGACCGGTTGCCGCTGGACACCCGCAGCGACGCCAATCTTGCATTGCCGATCGATGCGCAGCAGCGCGCCTACGTGATCTACACCTCGGGCTCGACTGGCACACCGAAAGGCGTGCAGGTCAACCGTGGCAACCTGAGCAACTTGCTGGCCGGCCTCGATCGCTTGCTGCCCCTTGGCGCGAAAGATGTCTGGCTCGCCAGCACCACGTACGCCTTCGATATGTGCAAGCCGGAGCTGTTCCTGCCGCTGGTCAACGGCGCGGCCATCCTGCTGGCGCGCCGCGAGCAGGTGGTCGATGGGCATCAGTTGTTCGCGCTGCTGCGCCGGGCCACGGTATTCCAGGCGACCCCCGCGGGTTGGCAGATCCTGCTGGAAACCGGCCAGGCCGATTGGCCGCCGCTGCGTGGCCTGATCGGTGGCGAGGCGGTGCCCGGTGAGCTGGTGAACGAACTGCGGGGCCGTGACGTGGCGCTGATCAACGCCTACGGCCCGACGGAAACCACCGTCTGGTCGACCACCCAGGCATTGCAGGACGTGCCGTCCGGCGTCGCCGATATCGGCATGCCTCTGCTCAATACGCTCTGCTACGTGCTCGACGACATGCTCCGTCCGGTGCCACTGGGCGCCACGGGTGAGCTGTATATCGCCGGCTCCGGCGTCACCCGGGGTTACCAGCACGCGCCGGCTACCACGGCGGCGGCATATTTGCCTGACCCATATGCCGGTGAGCCGGGTAGCCGCATGTATCGCACTGGCGACCTGGTGCGCCGCCGCCACGATGGGCGGCTGGCCTATGTCGGACGCGGTGACTTCCAGGTCAAGGTGCGCGGTTTCCGCATCGAACCCGGTGAAATCGAATCTCTGTTGCGCCGTTACCCCGGCGTGGAAGAAGCGGTGGTGATGATCGATGCCCGCAGCCAGAGCCTGTTTGCCTGGTTGCAGGCACCGAGCCCGGTCGATCAGGCGGCGCTGCGTCGGTATCTGGAAGGCGTACTGCCGGGATACATGATTCCGGCCGGCTTCATCGAACAGCCACGGTTTGCCCTCAATGCCAACGGCAAGATCGATCGCAAGGCCTTGCCGGCCCCGCAGCCGGTGGCGATCCAGGGTGTGGCGCCGCGCAACGAACTGGAGCGGCAATTGGCGGACATCTGGCAGGAGCTGCTGGCGTTGCCGCAGGTCGGGGTGTTCAACAGCTTCTTCGAGCTGGGCGGCCATTCTTTGTTGGCCATGCGTTTGATGACCCAGGTCGAGAGCCGTTTTGGCGTCAAGCTTGAGTTGCGCAGCCTATTCCAGAACCCGACGATCGCCGCGCTCGCCGAACAGATCGAAAAACCCCAGGGGCCGTCGACCGACGAAGCCCTGGACGAAATGC
Organism: Pseudomonas frederiksbergensis; assembly: GCF_000802155.2. GTDB lineage: Bacteria > Pseudomonadota > Gammaproteobacteria > Pseudomonadales > Pseudomonadaceae > Aquipseudomonas > Aquipseudomonas frederiksbergensis_A. The sequence goes on along the minus strand of NZ_JQGJ02000005.1, from coordinate 116,009 downwards.
AGCGCCTGTTGGCCGAGATGGAACTGTAAGGATGAGTACGATGACGCAACAAGCTTTCCTGGAGATTGCGCAGCGGCTGGCATCCTTGCCCGCGGACAAGAAGAAGGTCTTTCGCCAACGCTTGGCCGAGAAGGGCATTGACAGCTGGCGCCTGCCGATCGTCCCCGCCGTGCTCGACGACGGCGAGCACAGGCCGTTGGCGCAGGCGCAAAGGCGTTTCCTGTCGGCTGAAGCCCTGAGCAGTCGCGCGCTCTACAACCTGTGCTCGGTGCTGCGTTTCGATGGGCGCCTGGACGGCGAGCGTTTGCAGCAGGCGATGCAGCAGGTGGTCGATCGCCACCAGATCCTGCGCACGCGCTACAGCCCTGACGCCAGCGGACAGTTACAGCCCCATTGCGAGCCACAACAGGTTCAGTTGCCTGGCGTCGAACGGTTGGCCATCCCAGCATCGGAACACGAGCAATGGTGCGCCGATGAATACGCCCGCCAATTGGCCGAACCCTTTGACCTGGCACAATCGATGCCTTGGCGCTGGCAAGCGTTCAGCGACGCCCAGGAGCATTCCACCTGGCTGTTTTTCACCATTCACCACGTCGCTTATGACGCCTGGTCGGCCCAGCAACTGACCCTCGAATTGGCCGAGGCTTACCGGGCGCTCGCTTCGAACCAGGCTGTCGCGCTAGCCGAATTGCCCATCCAATACGCCGATTTCGCCGCGTGGGAGCGTGAATGGCTGGACAGCGACAGTTGCCAGCAGCACATCGATTTCTGGCGCGACCAACTGGCCGATGCGCCTGCGCCGATGGCGTTGCCGCTGGACCGCCCGCGCCCCTTGGCCACACAACGCCGCCACAGTGGCGCGGTCCTGGCCCGGGAACTCCCGCCGCACCTCACAACGGCGATCGAGGCAGCCATCCGTAATCACGGGGTGACGCTGTACATCTACGGCCTGACAGCGTTCAGCTGCCTGCTGTCGCGCTACAGCGGCGAGACGGACCTGTGCCTGGGCACCTCGGCGGCGCAACGTGACCGTCCGGAGCTGGCACCGTTGATCGGCCCGTTGCTCAATACCCTGGTGATTCGCCAACGTCTGCAAGACAACCCGGACTTCGGCAGCGCATTGCTGCGCACTCGCGACACCGTTGCGGCGGCGTTCGACCATCAGCAGTTGCCCTTCGAGAACATCCTCGAAAGTCTTGAGCGTCCGCGTTCGAGTCCGTTGTTCCAGGTCATGTTCGTCCAGGTCGATCTGCCCGAAAGCCGCACCCTGGCCTTGCCCGGCGTGGCGGTCGAAGTGCTCGACCCGCCGCAACGCCACGCACGTTTCGACCTGACGTTGCGCATGGTCCGCACCGCCGATGCGCAGTTGCGCTGCGAACTGGAATACAGCGACGAATTGTTCGACGCGGCCACGGTCGAGCAAATGCTCGACGACTTGCTGGCGATTTTCCACGAGGGTTCGGCGCATCCGCAGCGGCGCCTGGCGGATCTGCAACTGGTGTCCCCGGCGAGTGAAGTGCGCGGCCCGGTCCTGGACTCGATGGCGTTGCCGTTGGACCAGCAAGTGCTGCACTGGGCCACGCACACGCCGAATGCCATGGCGTTGTGCAGCCTGGAGCAGCGCATTGATTACGCCACGCTCGGCGCGGCCAGTTGCTCGTTGGCCGCACGGCTGGCCGGGCAGGGCGTTGGGCCGGGGCAGGTGGTTGCCCTGTGCATGCCGCGTTGCCCTGAACAACTGCTGGCAACCCTGGCGTGCTGGCACCGTGGCGCGACTTGCCTGTTTCTCGACCCGGCACAACCGGCCCGGCGACTCGCGCAACTGCTGCAAGACAGCGGCGCGAGCCTGTGGCTGACATTGGCGCAAGCGCCGGAGACCGGCCTGGGTATTGCGCACCTGGCATTGGGTGTCGCCGACTGGTCGGTTAACGCGGACATCAGTCAGGACGAAAGCCTCAGCCAGCCACAATTACCTGCGTACCTGATCTACACCTCGGGTTCGACCGGCCAGCCAAAAGGCGTGCAGGTCACCCATGCCAACCTCGCACACTATGCCAATGCCGTTGGTCAACGCTTGCAAGCCAAACCCGCAAGCCGTTGGGCGACCTTGGCAACGGTCGCCGCCGACCTTGGCTTGACCTCTGTCTTCGCCGCGCTCAATTCGGGCGACCCGCTGGTCTTGCCGCCGGCATCGCTGGCCTTTGATCCGCCCGGCTGGGCTGATTTTCTCGACCAGCATCCGGTGGACTGCCTGAAGATCGCCCCTTCGCACCTGCGTGGTTTGCTGGCACTGGACGACGCCGGTCGTGTCCTGCCCAAGGATTTGTTGATCCTTGGAGGCGAGGGCTTCGACCAGGCATTGTTCGCCAAGCTGCGTGAACTGGCGCCGCAACTGCGGATCTTCAACCACTATGGCCCGTCGGAAACCACGGTCGGCGTGGCTTGCGGAGAAATCCTCGACGCCGATGCGTTCGAAGCGGGTCAGTATCTGCCGTTGGGCCAGCCGCTGTCCGGCTGTGACTTGCGCATCGTCGATAACCACGACCGATCGGTGCCGCTCGGGGTCGCCGGTGAGCTGTTGATCGGTGGTCCCCAGGTTGCCCAGGGCTACCTCGGTCAGCCGGAATTGACCGCGCGCGCGTTCGGCTCCACCGCCCAGGGCCAGCGTTTTTATCGCAGCGGTGACCGGGTTCGCCTGGATCGCCAAGGGCGCCTGGTATTTCTCGGGCGTCAGGACGATCAGGTGAAAATTCGCGGTTTCCGCGTCGAACCGGGCGAGGTCAGTGCCTGGCTCAACGCCCAGCCCCAGGTTCGCGAGGGCGCGGTGCTGGCCTGCGAGATAAAAGGGCGGACGCAACTGGTGGCGTATCTCAGCCCTGCGGTGTCGACCGAAGCCCTCGCGACGCTGCAAGCCGAGGCCAGGCGGCAGCTGCCGGAACACATGGTGCCGGCCCATTGGTTGGCACTGGTCACGCTGCCATTGACGGCCAACGGCAAGTTGGATCGGCGTGCATTGCCGGAGCCGGCCGTCGATGAACCGGTCGCCGAAGCCGCCGAGCAACCCAACGGCGACACCGAACAACGCCTGGCGCAACTGTGGTGCCAGACCCTCGGGTGCGCGCAAGTTGGCCGTGAGGACGATTTCTTCGCCCTCGGCGGGGACTCGATCCTCAGTCTGCAATTGATTGGCCTGGCGTCCCGGGAAGGGCTCAAGCTGCAACCGCGGGACGTGCTGCAGCATCCGACGTTGGCGGCCATGGCCCTGTGCATCGACTGCCGCGCCGAGCCAGCATTGCTTGCGGTGCTGACGGCTTTTCGCGAACTGCTCGGGCAACCTGCCCTCGGGCCGGACGCCGACTTCTTTGCCATGGGCGGCGACTCGATCCTCAGCTTGCAGTTGATCGCGCGCTTGCGTCAGGCCGACTTGCGCCTGATGCCCCGGCAACTGTTGGAAAACCCGACCCCTCGGCAACTGGCCAAGGTGCTCGCGCCGGTTGTCGCGCCGGTCGCTGAGGCCATGCCGCCGAGCGAGGACGCGGGGCAACCGCAACCGCTGTCCCATGCCCAGCAAAGGGTGTGGTTCATGCAGCAGTTCGATCCGGCTGAAACCGCCTACAACGTCACCCAGTTGTTGGCCTTGCGCGGTGAACTGGACGTGCCTCGCCTGCAACGCGCCTGTCAGGCGCTGGCGGCCCGTCATGACGCGTTGCGCTGTCGTTTCTTCGAAGAGCAGGGGCAAGTCTGGCAGCGTCTGGACGACACAGCTGCGCCGATCTTCAACGTCCATGACATCGGCGGCCTGAGTGACGCGGAACAGGATGCGGCCATTGCCAGCGCGGCCAGGCGGGTATTCGACCTCGCGCAGGGACCGCTGCTGGCCATCGATGTGTTTTGTGCTGCACCCGACGACTATCGCCTGTTGTTCAACGTGCACCACATCGCCGTGGACGGCTGGTCCATGGGCTTGCTGGTCCAGGACCTGGCAGCGCTTTATCAAGACCGGACCCTGCCGGCGGCAAGCGCTTTGCTGCCGCTGATCAAGGCGCAGCGGCAACACCTGGCCGGGGCGCCTGGCAAGGCATTGTTGGGCTATTGGCAACAACGCCTGGAAGGCCTGGGTAACGAGCCGCTGGAGTTCCCCGAGCAATCCATACGGCCGGCGTTGCAGACGTTCAGCGGAGCGCGGGACGAATATGTCCTGCCCAGTTCGCTGAGCACTGCGGTCGAGGCCCGGGCGAGGGCGCTTGGCGTCACGCCGTTCGTGTTGTATTTCGCCGCTTACCAGTTGTTGCTCTGGCGCCATGGCGGACGCAATGATTTCGCCGTCGGCTTGCCGGTGGCGGGGCGTGAGTCGGTGGAAAGCCAAGCGTTGGTCGGGTTGTTCGTCAACACATTGGCCCACCGCATACAGATTGATGGTCGCCAGAGCCTGCAAGCGTACGTCCAGGCCCTGAGCAGCCAGTTGACCGAGGACCTGGCCCATCAGGCGCTGCCGTTCGAGCAGTTGTTGGAAGTGCTGGATGTCGAGCGCAGCCTGGACCGCACACCATTGTTCCAGACGATGTTCAACTATCAAGTCGACCATCAGGACTCCCGCAGCCTGAACCTGCCCGGCATCTCTGCCCAGGCGTTGGCACTACCGGGTGGCGTGGTGAGCGCCAAGTTCGACCTGACGTTCAACCTGTTCACCCAAGGTCGCGGTGCCGAGGCGAGCACCAGTTTGATCGTCGAATATGCGACGGCATTGTTGCGTGCCGACATCACCCAGCGACTGGTGGAGGACTACCAGGCGTTGCTTGCCAGCCTGGCGGGCATGGATCTTGATGCTCGCTTGTTGGAGATTCCGCTGCGCTCGGTTGCGACGCTGGCGACTGCCGGGCAGTCGTTGCCATTGCACGGCGAAGCGGATTGGGTGACGCGTTTCGAAGTGCAGGCCGCGGTGCATTCCGAGCGTATTGCCGTGCATTGCGCGGATCGTCAACTGAGCTACGCCGCCCTGGACGCCCAAGCCAACCGCCTGGCCCATTGGTTGCTGGCCCAAGGCGTCGGGCCCGAATCGCTGGTTGCCTTCTGCCTGCCTCGGGACGAGCGGCTGCTGGTGTGCATGTTGGGCATCCAGAAGGCCGGTGCCGCCTATTTGCCCCTCGACCGCGCTCATCCGCCGGCTCGCCAGGCGCAGGTGCTCAACCGGGCGCAGCCGCGTTTGTTGCTCTGCGATTCGGCAACTTCGGATTGGCCTGCCGAGCTGCGCATGTGCCTGTGGGCAGACCTGCCGTTGGCGAAATTCCCCGCGCAGGCGCCGGGATTGCCTAGGCACCTCGGGCAATTGGCCTACACGCTCTACACCTCGGGATCGACCGGGCAACCCAAGGGCGTGCAGATCAGTCGTGGCAACTTCGCCAACTTCCTGCTGGCCATGGAGCAGGCGTTGCCACTGGACAATGTGCAGCGTTACCTGGCCTTGACCACCGTGACCTTCGACATTTGCGGCCTGGAACTGTGTCTGCCGCTGGTGCGTGGCGGCACGGTGGTCCTGGCGGAGGAGGACGAGCGCCAGGATCCGCTGTTGCTCGCACGCTTGATCAAGGAACAATCGGTCGACCTGATCCAGGCAACGCCCGCCACCTGGGCGATGCTGTTGCAAGGTGATCGCCAGGTGCTGGAAGGACGAGTGGCCCTGGCCGGCGGCGAGGCGGTGTCGGCGGAACTGGCCAGCGAACTCAAGCAGCACGTGGCTCGATTGATCAACGTCTACGGCCCGACCGAGACCACGGTGTGGTCGACCCAGACGCCCGTCGACACGCTGCAATTGCCCGTGGCCCCGATAGGCCGGCCGTTGCTCAACACCCGTTGCCATGTCCTCGATGAGCACCTGTGCGAAGTGCCTCCAGGCTGCGTCGGCGAACTCTATATCGCCGGGGACGGCCTGGCCCGGGGTTACGCCGGGCAGCCGGGGCTGACCGCCGAGCGCTTCATTGCCGACCCGTTCGGTCACGGCGGCCGTTTGTACCGCACTGGCGATCTGGCGCGGTGGCAGCCCGACGGCCAGCTGTACTACCTCGGACGCACCGACGACCAGATCAAGTTGCGTGGCTACCGCATCGAACTGGGGGAGATCGAGGCCGTCTTGCTGAGCCATCCGCAACTGCTGCAAGCCGTCGTGGCCGTGCAAGGCGAGCACCTGGTCGCGTTCTGGGTGGCAGAACCGGACGCTGCACCTGATGAAGCGGCTGTGCGCGAGTATTTGCAGGCGCGCTTGCCGATCTACATGGTGCCGACGCACCTGCAAGCGCTGGATCGGTTGCCGCTCAACAGCAACGGCAAGGTCGATCGCAAACAACTGCCGCGCTTGCAAACGGTTGTCGGCAGCACGCCGGCGACCGGGCGTACGCTGTCGGCCAGCGAGGCCTTGGTGGCGCAGATCTGGGCCTCGGTACTGGACGTGCAGGACGTCCCGTCCGATGGACATTTCTTCCAGCTGGGCGGGCATTCACTGATGGCCGCCCAGGTCCGCGCTCGCCTGCGTGAGCAGGGCTTCGAGGTGCCCTTGCGCTGGTTGTTCGAAACGCCTGTGCTGGCGCAACTGGCCGAGCGAATCGAGGGCCTTGCCGCCGAGCAGGACCTGGCTTCGCTGAGGATCCCAGCGGTGGACCAAAACATCGAGCAGCCACTGTCCTCGGCGCAACAACGGGTCTGGTTGATGCAACAACTTGATCTGGCCGACAGCAGCTTCAACATGGGCAGCAGCGTCCGTTTGCGTGGACGACTGGATATCCAGGCCCTGGAGCGTTCGTTGCAGCGGCTGGTGAGTCGACACGCCATCCTGCGCACCACCTATCACTCCCGCGGCGGCGAACTGCGCCAGCGCATTCACCCGCAGTCGGCGGTGGCTCTGCAAACCCTTGCCTCGACTGAAACACAGTGGACGGATGAAGCCCGGGACATGGCGCTGCGTCCGTTCGATCTCGGCAGCGAGGCGCCGCTGCGAGTGGTCCTGTATCGCCTCGGCGAAGAGGATCATGTGCTGCAGATGGTCATGCACCACATCGCTTCCGACGGTTGGTCCGGCGCCGTATTGGTCGACGAATTGATCGAAGGCTACGAGGCCTACAGCACCGGCGTGCTGCCGACCCAGCAAGCGTTGCCGATCCAATACGTCGACTACGCCGTTTGGCAAAGCTCGGCGGCGGTCCGGTTGCGTCAGCGTGAAGGCCTGGATTTCTGGCGACGGACCTTGGCGGGCATCCCCGCGCAGGTGCCACTGCCATTCGATTTTCCACGTCCGGAGCGTGACAGCGGTGCCGGGGCGGCAGTGGATTTCCAATTGCCGCCCGCCACGGTTGGCCGTCTCAAAGCGTTCGCCCAGGACAGCGGCACCTCGCCGTTCATGCTCCTGCTGACATGCTACGCCGCCGTGCTGCAACGCGAGACGCAGGGCCGCGACCTGGTGATCGGCACGGACGTGGCGAACCGTGACCATCCGGCCACCGAATCGCTGATTGGCTTCTTCGTCAACCTGTTGGCCTTGCGTATCCGCGTGCAACCGGAACTGAGCTTGCGCGAGCAGGCCTTGCAAGTCCGCGAGGTTTGCCTGCAGGCATTCGCCTGGCAGGACACGCCGTTCGAGCGGGTCGTCGAATGCCTGGAGCTGCCGCGCGTGGCCAATGTGCACCCGCTGTTGCAGACCCTGTTCGTGCTCGACAACACGCCGCGCCAGCAGCGCCGACTGGGCGACCTGCAGGTCGAGCCGCTGACGGGCGAGCAGCACCACTCCAAGTTCGACATGGCCCTGTTCGCCAGCGAAGACGGTGATGCCATCAGCCTGCGCTGGGTGTACCGCACCAGCCTGTTCCGCCCGGCCACTGTCGAACGCTTGCGCGGTGCCTTCGAGTCGCTGCTGGAGCAGGCCCTCGGCGCGCCGGACACCCCCATCGATACCTTGATTGCGACTGTAAAGGGAGCTGCTGCAATGTCCACGGACAATCCGCTGCAACGCAAAATGAACAAATTGGGCAAGATGCGCCAGAGCGGATCGGCGGCGACCCGCGAGCCCATCGAAGCCCGGCCGCTGCGAGAGGACTCGAAATTTCCGTTGCTGGTTTCCTTGCGGGACCGGGAGTTGGCCCCGGCCATCTGGGCCGAAGCCAACCGCGACAAGGTCGAGAACTGGCTGCGCGAGCATGGCGGCATCCTGTTCCGGGGCTTCGACTTGCCGACCCCGGCGGATTTCGAGGCGTTCTGCCAGGCCCTGTGTCCGCAGCTGTACGGGCAATACGGTGACCTGCCTAAGAAAGAGGGCGGCAAGAACATCTACAAGTCCACGCCATACCCCAAGGATCGGATGATCCTGTTCCACAACGAAAGCGCGCACCAGCATCGTTGGCCACGTCGACAGTGGTTCTACTGCGAGACGCCGGCGACTTCCGGTGGCGCGACGCCGATCGTTGACAGCCGCGAGGTCTACCGTGAACTGCCGGCCTGGCTGCAGGCGAACCTGCGGCGCAAACAACTGATGTATGTGCGAAATTTCAGCACCAGCCTGGACGTCAGTTGGCAGCACTTCTTCCAGACCGAGGATCGTGCCGAGGTCGAGCGGATCTGCCGTGAGAGCAACATCGAGTTCCAATGGCGCGGCGCCAACGACCTGCACACCCGCCAGGTGTGCCCGGCGGTGATCCTGCACCCGTTGACCGGCGAAGAGAGCTTCTTCAACCAGATCCAGCTGTACCACCCGGCGTTTCTCGATGCCGATATCCGCGAGCAGTTCCTGCGTGACGGCGAGTCGGCCATGCCGAGGCAAGTGTTCTACGGTGACGGCTCGGAACTCGAACCGGCAGCCATCGACGCCATCAATGCCGCCTACGACCGGTGTGCGGTGCGCTTCGACTGGCAACAGGGCGATGTGGTGATGCTCGATAACATGCTGGCGGCGCACGCCCGGGATCCGTTCGAGGGCGAGCGCAAAATCGTCGTGGCCATGGGCGAAATCTATGCCCGCCACCAAGTCATGGCCGCCCCGGCGCAGGCTGAAGAGACACTTGAAGAGTTGACCCCATGATGGACCTCGGACTCACGCTTTCACCCCAGCAGAAACAACTGGCCCAGGCCAATCCGCACGCCTGGCGCTGGGTGTGCATGTCATTGACGGGCGTTGCCGCAGGCACTGTGGAGCAACGCTTGCGCGACAGCCTGGCGCAGCACCAGGCGCTGTGCCTGCGCTACGAGCGTCCGCTGGGCGCCACCGGGTTGCGCCAGCGGGTGATCGAGCCCCAGGCATTGCGCCTGGACTGGCGCCAGGGGCGCACAGCCGACGGCCACGACGAGCCGGCATGGCTGGAGGAGGCCCAGCGTCATTGCCAGGCGGAACAGCCCGATGTGCTGGCCTGGCTGCTCGACGATCAGCTAATGCTGGCGGTCCCGGTGTATTCGCTGGACGCGCGCAGCCTGGTCCAGTTGCGCGAGCACTTGCTCGGCCGCGCCGCGCCGCTCGATGACGAGCCCATGCAGTACCCGGACTACGTCGAATGGATCAATGGACTGCAACTGGATGAAGACGCCGAGCAGGGCATGCAGTTCTGGCGCAACCTGGCCTTGCAAGACGTCTCGGGCATGCGCCTCGTCGAGCGCTACGGCATCGCTGACGGCCGTCACGCGGTGGTCCGCCAGCAACTGGCGCCGACCCTGCCGGCGCTGCTCACGGCATTGGCCGATGGCGAAGGCGTGGCCGTCGAACAACTGGTGCTCGCCGCTTGGGGATCGCTGCTCGGCAGGCTTAATGGCCAACGCCAGGGTCAACTTGGTTTGCAGCACGACCCCCGGGACAACTACGAGGAGCTGACCGGCGCGCTTGGGGTGTTCGAACAGACGTTGCCGATGGTGGTGCAGATATCCGAGCACAGCACCCTGGTGAACCTGGCCCGGCAACTGGCCCGGCAACTGGAGAGCGCCGTCGACTGGCAAGAGTACGTTGGCCAGGCGCAGTTGTTGCCAGAGTGGCGTGCCAGTTTCCAGGCCGGATTGCAGGTACTGCGCGTGCCGCAACCGGACGCGTTGCAATGGCTGTCGTTCGACACGCCGGTCGAGCTGCAACTGCAGTTGATCCTCGACGCCCAAGGCAATTGCGAACTGGCGCTGGCTTATGATCGCGGGGTGTATCGCGGCGAGCAGATGCAGGCATTGCTCAAGCGTTTCGAACATTGGCTCGGCCAAGTGCTGCAATCGCCCAACGGGCTGATCGATGGCATCGATGCGCGCTTGCCCGAGGAGTCCCTGGCGTCGTCGCCGAGTCCTGACCTCGCAGCGGACCTGGACATCGTCGCGGCCCTGCGCCGGCATGCCCAGGCACAGCCGGATCGCCCGGCGCTGCGTTACGCCGACCAAGTGTTTTCATACGGTGAACTCGATGCGCTGAGTGACCGCGTCGCCGGCAGCCTGGATCACGCGGGCGTGGGCCGTGAAGACGTGGTGGGGCTGTACCTGCCGCGCGGCGCGCAGATGCTGGTGGCAATGCTTGCCTGCTTCAAGGTCGGTGCCGCGTATTTGCCGCTGGATCCCCAGCAGCCGCCGCTGCGCCTGGCCGGGATACTCGACGATGCGCAACCGGCGTTGCTGCTGCACCTGGAGGGCCTGTTGCCGGACATGTCGGTGCGCACGCTCTGCTGGTCACAGGCGAGCAACGGGCCGCTGTTCGCTACACCGCGCTCCGGCACCGCGCAGGACCTCGCCTACGTGCTCTACACCTCGGGCACCAGCGGCAAGCCCAAGGGGGTGCAGATCGAGCAAGGGCAGTTGCGTCATTACGTCACCCAAGTCACCCGCGCGCTGCAACTGCCCGAGGGCGGGCATTACGGGCTGGTGTCGTCGCTGCTCGCCGATCTGGGCAACACCGTGCTGTTCCCGGCGTGGCTGCAGGGTGGTTGCGTGCACGTGCTCGCGCAGTCGGCCGTGACCGACGCACAGGCCTTTGCCGAAGAGCTTCGGCGTCATCCCCTCGACGTCCTGAAAATCGTCCCGTCGCACCTCGAAGCCTTGATGGGCGAGCAGGCCGCCGACGTACTGCCACGGCAAGTGCTGGTATTGGGTGGAGAACCGATTGGCGAGACGTTGCTGACCCGCTTGGCCCAGGCCGGACCAACCTGCCGGCTGTATAACCACTATGGCCCGACCGAGACCACCGTCGGCGTACTGTGGCGGGCCATCGATCTGGCGCAGGGCGTGAATGGTTGCGCCTTGAGCCAGGTGCTGGGGGACAACCGCGTTCACTTGCTCGACGAGCAGCAACGACCGGTACCATCCGGGCAGGCCGGCGAGTTGTGCATCAGTGGCGCCAGTGTCGGCAGGGGTTACGTCGGCAATGTCGGCGGCGGTGCCTTCGGTGTCGATCCCGCCAGCGGTCAACGCTTGTACCGCACCGGTGACTTGGCGTTGCGCCAGGCCGACGGAGCCCTGCGCATTCTGGGGCGCAACGACCAACAAGTGAAAATCCGCGGCTTTCGCCTTGAACTGGCGGAGGTCGAGCAAGCGATGCTGGCCCAGCCGGGCGTCTTGCAGGCGGCTGTGCTTATGGATGGCGAAGGCGATCACGCTCGGTTGTTGGCCTTTGTGGTGACGGACGAGATTCAGTTCCAAGGCGCGGATCCGTTGCGCGCCAGCCTGGCCCGGCAACTGCCGGACTACATGCTGCCCAGCGGTATCTTTGCGCTGAAGGCCATGCCGCTGAACAGCAACGGCAAGCTCGATCGCAAGCATCTGCTTGAACGCGCCCGGCAACGCTTGCAGAACACCCGCGTAGCGCCGGAGGGCGAACTGGAGACCGCCGTGCTCGCGATCTGGTGCGATGTGCTGGGTGTCGACGACCTCGGTGTGACCGACAACTTCTTCAGTGTCGGCGGGCATTCATTGGCGGCGATCAAAGTGGTGTCGCTGATCCGCGAACGGTTGGGCCTCAACCTGCCGACCAACCTGCTGTTCGAGCGGCATACGGTGCGTGATCTCGTGCAGGGCCTGGGCGAGAAGGGCAACGGTCCATGGAGAGTTCTCAACGACGCCGATCCGCAGGCACCGGCCTTGCTGGTGGTGCATGGCGCGCAAGGGCACCTGCAGGCGTACCAGCCGCTGGTGGACAACCTGCGCGGCGCAGTTGCGGCCTTCGGTCTTGCCGCCCTGGAAAACGGCTGGGCCAACGACGATATGGACACGCTGTTGCGCCGATACGTGGCGAGCATCCCGGTGCAGCTCAAAGCGCGTCCGCTGGTGCTGTTGGGCTGGAGCCTCGCCGCGCGCCTGGCCTTGTTGCTGGTGCCGCATCTGCAAGCCAGCGGCTTCAGCGTCGAAGGCCTGGTGGTGCTCGATCACGATGCCCAGCGCAGCCTGGCCGGCGAGGGCGACGAAGCGGGCCAGCTGATTGCCGATTTCGCATTTTATTGCCGCAACCACGGCCAGCCGATCGGAGAATCGCTACGGGAGCGATTGACGGGGCTGTTGGCCGGCCTTGACTATGCCGAGGGTGTCGCTCGGTTGTTGGACGATGAGCAGGTACGCGGGCATCTGCAATGGGAAGCGGCGGATGCTGAACTGCTGGCGCTGATGGCGCAATATCGGGCGATCAAGACCCGTTTGTACGAGCAGGCCTTGCCCATCGTCGATGTGCCGGTCTGGCTGTGGCGCGGCAATGCCCACGGCGACTTGCGCGCGCAATGGCAAGCCCACGCGCGACAACCCGTCAGCCAGTGGACGCTGGATGCGGGGCATCATGAGATGCCCGGCGAGCCGCGCCTGGTCGAAAACCTGCTGCCTTTACTGTTGCAAACCTCTGCCAAGGTGGTGTCGGTCCCATGATGTTATTGAAAGAACTGCTGCACAACGCGCGGTGGCGCATCTTCCTCGCGGTGCTGAGCAGTGCCTTGAGCGCGGCCACCAGTATCGGCCTGATCGGCTACATCAACCGCTGCCTGGAACAAGGCCTGGACGACCTCGGCCAGGGCTTGCTGCTGTTCGGTGGCCTGCTGGTGCTGTTGTTCATCAGCGGGGTCACCTCGCAATGGTTGCTGGTGCAGATCGGCCATCGCCTGGTGTACCAGTTGCGCTTGCGGTTGGTGGGCAAGGTGCTGGGAACTGCCCTCGAACGCATCGAACGGTTGGGTAGCCCACGCATCTACAACGCCCTGACCAAGGACGTGACCACCGTCGCGACGGCGTTCAAGCAATTGCCGATTTCCTTGTACAACGGCTTGCTGTTGCTGGCAGGGCTGGCGTACATGGCCTGGCTGAGCCTGCCGTTCTTTGGCCTGACTCTGGCGGTGATCGCCGCCGGCGTCGGCCTCGATGTGTTGTTGGGACGCAAGGTCAAGCGCCTGATGCAGGCTGTCCGGCAACAGGACGATCAACTCACCGAGCAGTTCGAAGCCGCGATCCAGGGGCGTTGCGAACTGGGCCTGAGCCGGGAGCGCCGGCATCTGCTTTATCAACGCAAGCTCGAACCTATTGCCCGAGCGTCGCTGGACGCATCGGTGCGCGCCGACACCTTGTGGGCAGTGAACCTGAACTGGACGACGCTGCTGGTGTTCGTGCTGATCGGCACGCTGTTTTTCCTCGGCCAGGGGCTGGGGTTGCTGAGCCAGCAGGTGGTGGTTGGCTACGTCCTGGCGATCATGTTCCTGCGTACGCCGATCTCGATGATCCTCGATGCCATTCCCGCGGTCATTCGCGGCCATGTCGCCTTGCAGGCCATCGACGCCTTGGCACTGGGCGAGACGGTGCAGTTCAAGACGCCCGCGCAAGCGGCGCAGCCGTTTCGCGAGCTGCGCCTGTCGGATGTGCATTACCGGTATGCCGGCAAGAAGGAGGAATTTGCCTTTGAGCTGGGGCCGATCGACCTGACGATCCGGCGCGGCGAGTTGATTTTCATCGTCGGTGGCAATGGCAGCGGCAAGTCGACCCTGGCCAAGCTGTTGACCGGGCTCTACGTGCCCGCGGCGGGCGAGGTGTCACTCAATGGGGTGGTGCTCGATGCCAGCACCAGCGAATGGCACCGCGAGCACTTCGCCGCGATCTTCGCCGACTTCTATCTGTTCGCCGACGTGCTGGGCGAGGCGGGCGACCATGAAGGATTGGAGGCTCGGGTGGACCACTATCTCGAGCGCCTGGGGCTCGCCCACAAGGTTGAATTCGCCGCCGGGCGCCTGTCCACCACTGCGTTGTCCCAAGGCCAGCGCAAACGCCTGGCCTTGCTGCTGCTGATGATGGAGGGCCGTGAAGTCTTCTTGCTGGACGAATGGGCGGCCGACCAGGATCCGGTGTTCCGCCATGTGTTCTACAACGAGTTGCTGCCTGAGCTGAAAGCGGCCGGCAAGACAGTCATTGCCATCACCCATGATGACCGTTATTTCGATGTGGCGGACCGGGTCTACCGTCTCGACTATGGCCACCTCGTCGATTACGACCGGGCGACGGAGAACCCCTTTCAATTGGCGAAATGATCAGCGCGCTCAGGCGTCCGCATCCTGCCGTTTGCATTCATCGAGGGGGCAACTGCTGCAATAGCCGACGCCGGGAAGGCGGTAGCGGATGCAGCAGATTCGCCGCAGGCGCTGCGGCTCGTCCTCGCCGATGTCGTGGTAGCGCACGGGGGCGAACAACGGGTTGCGCCGGCCATCGGGGCGCAGGCGGGCGGTGAGGATTTCCCGGGCGGGCAGGGTGCTGTCGGGGTTTGCCAGCGGATGCAGGTCGATCCGCGTGGAGACGAATTCGAAGGTGTTGCCGGCGTTGCTCCAGAACAAACGGGGCGAAGCGCGGCTGACGCTTGCCAGCGTGTCGATGACCGGTTCCAGATGCTGTTCGATCAGCGTCTGGAACCGTTCGAAGGCCGTGCATCGAGGCAGGGGTTGCCCGGCGTCGCGCAGATGCAAGGCCTGTGGCCGGGCGTCGTCGCCGAGTTTCAAGCCGACGTCGTTCAGGGCGAGCGGCAGGTCCCGTTGCAGCAGGAGGTTGGCGGCCATCACCGGCGCAAGGAAGGTACTGAAATACCACTTGGACCACAGTGACACCAGCGCCAGGCGTTCATCGGTCTGGTAGCGCGCCAGCAGCTCGTCGACGAAGTCATTGAACGTCTCGCGCTGGAAGAACAGCTCCGCCGGCAGATCGGTGCGGGGCTGGCTGCGCAGCTGCAGCTTTTCTTCGAAGGCCACGAGCGGCCCGGTGAACAGCGGAGCAAGGCTGGGAATCATTGACTCATCCGTGACCGCGAATTGAGAGGGGTTATCGTCCAGAGGGGGCGAAGTATAAACAGCACACCAGCGTCTTGCGACTGTTCGCCGACGCTGAAACAGGCGAGCAACATAAGTTTTTTAAAATATTAATGAGAATCGCTACCATTAGTATTGTATCGTAGCGACCTTTCCCGTCATGCCAGTCAAGGAGCAAGCAATGAGTTTGGATAGCCCGGATACGCGGTTTCTGGTTGTCGTCAACGAAGAGGAGCAGTACTCGATCTGGCCGGACTACCGCAGCGTGCCCGCTGGCTGGCGCACCGTGGACATGCAGGGCAGCAAGGAAGAGTGCCTGGCCTACATCGAGAAAGTCTGGACCGACATGCGCCCGCTGAGCCTGCGCCAGGCCATGCAGGCACAAGGACAGGGCTGATCGCCCGCGACCGCGTTCTCATTTCAGGGAGTCAAAATGGAAAGTGTCCAGCCCCGTTCATCCTCCAGCGCCACCTTCACGCTGGAGCAGTTCCGCCACCAGGCGCCTCGCGAACTCAATACCAACCCGTACCTGCAACGCCAGGCGGCCCGGGAATCGAATGCGCGTTCCTATCCGCGACGCATCCCGCTGGCCCTGCAGGAAGCCCATGGGCTTTATGTGCGCGACACCCAGGGCCAATTATTCATGGATTGCCTCGCCGGCGCGGGCACCTTGGCGCTGGGCCATAACCACCCGGTGGCCATTGCCGCCATGCGCCAGACGCTCGATTCCGGTTTGCCCCTGCACACCCTGGACCTGACGACGCCGGTCAAGGATCGATTCGTCGAAGACTTGTTCAATGCGTTGCCGGAGAACTTCGCCCGCCACGCGCGCATCCAGTTCTGCGGACCGACCGGTGCCGATGGCATCGAGGCGGCCCTGAAGCTGGCGCGGATCGCCACCGGGCGCAAGCCGATCCTCACGTTCTCCGGGGGCTACCATGGCATGACCCTGGGGACATTGAGCCTGATGGGCAACCTGGGGCCGAAACAGGCGCTGGGCTCGTTGATGGCGGACGTGCAGTTCCTGCCATACCCGTATGACTACCGCTGCCCGTTCGGCATCGGCGGTGAAGCCGGCATCGACGCCGGGCTGCACTTCATCGAACAGCTGCTGAGCGATCCGGAATCGGGCGTGTTGCCACCGGCGGCGGTGGTCGTGGAAGTGGTGCAGGGCGAGGGTGGGGTGATCCCGGCACCGGTACGCTGGCTCCAGGGCTTGCGTCAATTGACGCGCCAACATGGTGTGGCGCTGATCATCGATGAAGTGCAAACCGGCCTGGGTCGTACCGGCAAGCTGTTTGCGTTCCAGCATGCCGACATCGAGCCGGACATCCTGGTGCTTTCCAAGGCCATCGGCGGCGGGCTGCCATTGGCCGTGATGGTCTACCGCGAGGAGCTGGACACCTGGAAGCCTGGCTCCCATGCCGGCACGTTCCGTGGCAACCAGATGGCGATGGCTGCGGGTGCTGCAACGTTGCGTCATATCATCAGCGAAAACCTGCCAGGGCACGCCGACATCATGGGGCAGCGCCTGATGGAGCAACTGCGCCAGTTGCAGGGTGATTACCCTTGCCTGGGCCAGGTGCGTGGCCGGGGATTGATGGTGGGCGTGGAAGTCGTCAGCGACATACCGAGCGACAGCCGGGTTCCCCCGGCGGATACGGCATTGGCCCAGGCCATCCAGCGCCAATGCCTGCGCCTGGGGGTCATCCTGGAGCTGGGCGGGCGTCACGGCGCCGTGGTGCGATTCCTGCCGCCGTTGATCATCCAGGCCGAAGAGATCGATGTGCTGGTCGAACTGTTCCGGGTGGCATTGAACAATGCCCTCGCCGAGACCAAGGGCAGGGCGTTGCACATCGCTTGATCCAGCGCTGGCCCTTCAAACCGGCCAGCGCTGTCGCCGTGGTTGCTACTTGTAACGCTGCTCGAAGACCGCCAGTTGTTCAGGCTTGATCAACTGGAAGGGCACCCACACCTCAGCTTCCACCGGCTCGCCCTTGATCATCTTCAGGGCTGCCTGCACCGCGCTGGTCGCCTGGGCCTTGGGGTCCTGGAACACCGAGGCGACCAGCATCCCGCGCTTGATCGCCGCCAGGCCGTCAGGCAAGCCGTCGATGCCGACAATCGCGATTTCACCCTTGCCCTTGCCGGCCTGTTGCAACGCCATGGCCGCACCGATGGCCATCTCGTCATTGTTGGCGACGATGGCATCGAAACGGCTGCCGGCGAGCAGCCAGTTGCTGGTCAGGTCCATGCCTTTGTTGCGCTGCCACTCGGCACTCTGCTGCTCGACAACCTTGATGCCTGGAAAGTCCTTGAGCACCTGCTTGACCCCTTCGGTGCGGTCATGGGTGGCGTTTTGCGCAAGGTCGCCCATGATGATCGCGAGGTTGCCCTTGCCACCGAGTTTTTCGGCCAGGTAACGCATCTGCAATTGGCCGGCCTCGATGTCATTGGACGCCACCGTGACCACGCCTTTGGGCAGGGTGCGTTCGTCCGGGTGACGGTTGACGTAGACCAGCGGCGTCTTCGCCTCGACCGCCGCACGGGTGATATTGGCCGTGGCCGAGGTATCGACTGGCAGGACGATCACGGCATCCACTTTCTGATTGATGAAGCCCTGGACCTGGTTGAGCTGGCGAACCACATCGCCCTGGGCGTCCTCGAACTGGATCTGGACGCCATCTTTCTTGGCGGCCTCGTCCAGGCCGTTGCGCACATAGGTCATGAAGTTATCGTCGACCCTGGCGATGCTGACACCGATGCGATAGTCGGCGGCGGCCCATTGGCTGAAAAACAGGAGTAGCGTGGTGAACAGCAGTGTGCAACGACGCATGATGGGTTTCCTTTTGTTGTTATGAAGTGAACGTCATCGAGAAGTGCTGGCACGGGCCTCATCTATCCAGCGTGAAGGCCTGCCTGAAGCGCTCAAGCGCCGGCTCGCTGTCGCCGCTGGCCCAACCTTCGAGGCCGACGACACCGCGGTATCCCATGTTGGACAGGGCCCTGGCAATCGCCGGATAGTTGATTTCGCCGGTGCCGGGTTCCATACGACCAGGCACATCGGCGACCTGGATTTCACCGATGGCGTCGCCGGCGCGCTGGATCAGTTCGATCAGGTTTCCTTCGCCGATCTGCGCGTGATAGAGGTCCAGGTTCATTTTCAGGTGCGGGCTGCCCACGGCTTCGATCAGCGCCAGGGTGTCGTCGGCGCGGGCGAACGGTGTGCCCGGATGGTCGACTTCAGTGTTGAGATTTTCCAGCAGGAACACCCGGTCGGCGTCTTCACCCAGGCGGGCGATTTTTTCCAGGGTCTTGCAGGCGCTCAGCCACATGCGGCCGGTGGCCTGGCCAACGGGCTTGACCGGCAGACCCCGGTCACCCAGGCCGGTGCCGTGCAGGTTCAGGCTCGGGCAATTCAATTGCGCCGCTATGCCTAAGGATTCCCGGGCGCTGTCGAGCAGTTGCCGAATGTCTTCGGGGTCGGTCAGGTTGCCCGCGATGTAGCCGGTCATGGAGGTGAAGTCAGCGCCGGTTGCCGCAAGGGTCTGGATGTCCTTGGTCGTCCAGTTCCAGATCTCGACGCTGAAGCCCAGCGCATGGATGCGTTTGACGCGTTCGACAAAGGGCAGGTCGAGGAACACCATCTCGGCGCTGACCGCCAGCTTGAACGGTATGACACTCATGAAAGCGCTCCTTGCACACGCACCGCCTTGCCTTGTTGGAACGACTCGATGCAGGCGCGGGCGATCGCCAGCGCGGCCCGGGCGTCTTCACCGCTGGCGAGGGGCTTTTCACCGCTGCGCACGCAATCGACGAAGTGGTTGAGCTCGGCCACGTAGGCGTCACGCAGCAAGTCGGTGTCCATGCGCTGGGTGTCGGCCTGGACACCATTGGCCAGGTAGCGCAGCAAATCGCCGTCGTTGACGCTGCCCATGGTCAGCATGCCGGCGCTGCCGAACACTTCGCCACGGACGTCGTAGCCGTACACCGCCTGAAAATTGGCCTCGGCGGTGGCGATGGCGCCGTTGTCGAATCGGATCGTGACCACTGCGGTGTCGAGGAAGCCTTTGTGTTTGAAATCCGGCGCGATCAACGCGTTGGCCATGACGAACACCTCGATCGCTTCGGCACCCGGATTGAGGTAGCGCAAGGTGTCGAAATCGTGAATCAGCGTCTCCAGGAAAATCACCCATTGCGGCGAGGCGGCGGGGTTGTTCAATGCCGGATCTCGGGTCAACGAGCGCAGGAGTTGTGGCGTACCGATTCGGCCGGCAACCACGTCCAGGTGTGCGGTGCGAAAGCTCTTGGCGAAGCGCCGGTTGAAGCCCACTTGCAGCGTCACCCTCGCATCGGCTGTGGCGGCAATGGCGCGGTCGGCCTCATCCAGGGTGATGGCCATGGGTTTTTCGCAGAACACGCTTTTTCCCGCCTGCGCCGCGCTGACCACCAGTTCGGCGTGGCTGCGGGCCGGCGCGGCGATCAGTACGGCGTCGATATCCGGGTCATCCAGCAAGTCTCTTGGATCGGTGTAGACCTTCTCGACAGCCAATTCCGTCGCCAGCTTCGCGGCCTGGCCAGGCGTGGGGTCGGCAATGGCGCCAAGGCATGCGCCGGGGATGTGGCGAGCGGCGGTCAGGCCGTGAAAGCTGCCCATGCGACCGGCACCGATAAGACCCAGGCGGATGGTTTTTGACATGCTCATGGAATGACTCCCTTTTATTGTTGTTCGCGACTCGTTGTCGGTACACCGATGGGAGCAAGGGCTGTGCCAGTTTATAACGTCTTGAAAATACTGGAGTTTATCGGCTTGCTGAACGTGGAGATGTTCATTTGGATGACATGTCTATACTGACATGTCGAAAATATGAACATAGAGCTCGTCATGAATGCACAGCCGATGGCCTTGGACGTTGAAGACCGTGACTACCTGACCGCCCTCGGCCCCGCGTCGTTGAATGGCGGTTCAACCCCGGCGCTGGATGAGGCTTGGCGAGCCTGCTTGAAGGGCGTCACCGAGCGTCCTCCCGGTGTCAGGCAAGTGATCTGGAATTCCTGGCGGCGCAGCGTCGAAGCCGGGCTCGACCCGCAAGACGGCGAGTACCGTTTCGTCGTGCCCGCTGAGTTGACCGCGACGTTGGCGGCGAATCGATTGTTGATTGCCGCTGCTGCGCAGGTCATGCGCGGCTTGCTGGCCTACAACCCCAACGGGCATATCAACCTGACCGATGCTGAAGGCACCACGTTGTATTTCTGTGGCTTGGACCTCACGCCGATCGGCAGTCGATTGCTGGAGTCGGTACAGGGCACCAATTGCACCGGGCTGGCGCTGGTTGAGGACCGCCTGGTGTACGTGCTGGCCGGGGAAAATTTCGGCGCCGGCCTGCGCCAACGGCATATGCATTGCGCCGCCGCGCCCATCCGCGATTCCCACGGACGAACGCTGGCGATGTTGACGTTGACCGCCGAACCCGGCTGGTTTCACTTCCACACCCTGGGCACCGTCCAGGCTGCGGCCGAAGCCGTCTCCCGGCAAATGACGCTACATGCGTTGCTCGAAGAGCAACAAACGGTCCTGGAAGTGCTCAACGAGGGCTTGGTGGTGCTGGACGAAAACGGTGACATCAAGGCCCTCAACCATTACGCCCGGCAGTTGTTTCGTGTCGACCCTGCCTGGCTGGGCAAGCCGTTCCAGAGCCTGGGGCAGACCGAACTGAGCGGTGAAATCCTGCGCAGCGCCGGGGAAGGGGTGAGGGACCTGGATTGCACGTTCGAGCTGCACGATCGCAGCCACCTGGCCTGCCTGGTGTCGGTCTGTCCCCTGGAGCAGGGCGGTCGTATTGTTTCGTTGCGTGAAAACCGGCGCATTCGCGAGATCACCCGGCGCATCATCGGCACCCAGGCCAGCTACACCTTCGAAACCATCCAGGGCCGCTCCCGCGCCATCCAGGACGCGTTGCACTTGGGCCGAATCGCCAGCCGCAGCGACTCGACCACCCTGATCCTTGGAGAAAGCGGCACAGGGAAGGAGCTGTTCGCCCAGGCCATCCACAATGCCAGCGAGCGTCGCGGTGGGCCTTTCGTGGCGGTCAACTGCGGGGCCATTCCCCGGGACCTGGTACAGAGCGAGCTGTTTGGCCACGTCGAAGGCGCATTCACCGGATCGACGCGCGGCGGCTCGGCGGGCAAGTTCGAGCTGGCCGATGGCGGGACGATATTCCTCGACGAAATCGGCGACATGTCCTTCGATGCCCAAGTCAGCTTGCTGCGCGTCCTGCAGGAAGGCGAAGTCACCCGCGTGGGGGCGAAAAAATCGTTGCGGGTCAACGTTCGCATCATTGCCGCGACTCACCGCAACCTGAGCCAGGCGGTGGCCGAAGGCGCCTTTCGCGAGGACCTCTACTATCGACTCAACGTGCTGGGCCTGACGGTGCCCCCGCTGCGGATGCGCCTTGAAGATGTGCCGATGCTGGCGCGGCACTTTCTGGCCCGTTGCGCCCGGTCGCTGCGAAAACCCATGCGCGACCTGTCACCCGAGGCGCTGGAGCTTTTGGGCGCCTACCACTGGCCGGGCAATGTCCGCGAGCTGGAAAATGTCATCGAGCGGGCGACCAACCTGGCTGCCACCGAGCTGATCCAGGCGAACGACCTTGCATTGGAAATCAGGCAGGGAGGGCAGCCATCGGCCCGGCACCCTGCTCCCGCGCCCCGAGCGGCCGTGGATCTTGGCACCCATGAAATGAATGCGATCATCGCAGCCCTCAGGGACACGCGAGGCAATATCCGCCTGGCCGCCCGGCAGCTGAGCGTATCCCGTGGCGGTTTGTACAACAAGATGAGCCGATTCGGGCTCAAGGTCGAAGCGTTCCGTTCGGGCTTGGACTGATCCAACCCCAGACCGCATCAGCCTCGACCACGCTCACGCCCCAACGCAACCAGGCATCCGCCAATCAATAACGCGGCACCCGCCACCAGCAAGGGAGTGGGTCGCCGCGTCGGCTTGCGCCAACCGCCCTCCACGCGTCGCTGGCCGCTGGGTGGGGCGAACAGATTGCCTGCAGAGGTGGCCGATGCCGGGCTGCGGTTCAGGCCCCGGCGCGTCAGCCAGCCGGACAGTTGTGCGAATCCTGGCAACAGAAAGTGTGCCGCTCTCGCCAGTACCGCCGCGCTGCCGACGGTGGTGGTGGGCTTGGGATTGAGGGCGCAACTGACCATTGCCTCGGCGACGCGATGCGGGTCGTAGACCGGAGGCGGTGGCTTGAGCGCGTGGCCGGTGTAGTTGGCGCCATCGCGAAAGCCCGGCGTATCGATGACGGCGGGATAGACGTCGCAGACGTGGATGTCCCGGTATTCTCCCAGTTCACCGCGCAAGGCTTCGGACAAACCACGCAACCCGTATTTACTCGCCGAATAAGCCGCCGCGTAGGGCTGGGCGACCCAACTGCCCAGCGACAGCGTATTGATCAGGATGCCGCGCTTTTGCTTCTTGAAATACGGCCAGGCCACGTACGCGCCACGCAGGTAACCGAGCAAATCGGTTTGCAAGACCTGCTCATGGACTTCCAGCGGCGTTTGCTCGAAATCGCCCACCGCACCCACGCCTGCATTGTTGATCCAGATGTCGATGCGACCGTCACCGAACGTCGCGGCTTCGGCGGCAAGCGCTTGCATCTGCTCGCTGCTGGTAACGTCGGTGCACACCGCCAGCGCGTTGGCTCCTTCTGCCTGGCATTGTGCGACGACCTCATCGAGTGCGGCACGGTCGCGTGCCGCCAGCACCAGGCGTGCGCGCTGCCGGGCGAACGCCTGCGCGGTGGCACGGCCGATCCCGCTGGAAGCGCCGGTGATGACAACGAGTTTTTCCGCCAAGGGATACGACTTGGTTTCACGGTTGGAGGCGGTTCCGCCTGCAGGCTGGTCGATCTCGGGCCGCATGGGCGTCAGCTTCAGGCGCACGCCGTCCGCCATGATCAGCGTCAGGTCTTCGATGGTGCCGGCGACCCTGTCGGGGTAAACCGGCTCGCCCTCCGGATCAAGCTGGTCATAGATAAACTTCTCGCCCTCCAGCCAGCCCACTGACGTGTTCAGTTCAGGGCCCAGGTAATACTTTCCATCGAGGAAGAAGCCGGGGAAATGCGGCGCTCGCTCGACGCTCTCGACGGCGTAGCGTTCGCCCGCCCTCATGCCGGTTGCCGGGGAAATCATGATCAACACCTCCGCTCTGTTGGTTCTGCGATAGAGAGCGGGGGTGAAACAGGGGTTCCATCGAAGTGAGGAAAGGAAGTCCGAGTGAACCGTGGCTCATTTCCGTCAGTCATTTCTGTAGGAAGTGTCCACATCAAGGAGTCTCAGATGCGTTCTGTTTATCTCGCCAGCCTATCCCTCACCGCGCTGCTCTGCGCCGCGTGTTCCAGCCAACCGTCCGCGACCTGGAGCTACGAGGAGGCGCAGAGTCGCACCCCGTTGCCGCCCGACCAGGCGTACCCCGAGTTGTTTGAAGCGGTGCAAGGCAAACAGTTGTTCACGGACCAGAAACATTTCGTCGACGCGCTGCCCAAGCGCGATCCCGCGCAGATTCGTGCCGATTACCTGGCACGTCGCGACAGCTCGGATTTCGATCTCGGCGCCTTCGTAAAGGACAACTTCATCGAATCCGGCCAGGCTGAAAGTCCGACGCCCAAACCCGGTGCGCCGATCAAGGAGCACATCGACAACCTCTGGCCAGTGCTCAGCCGAACCTACACCCAAGTCCCGCCATACAGCAGCCTGCTGCCATTACCGCAGCCGTATGTGGTGCCCGGCGGTCGTTTCCGGGAAATGTATTACTGGGATTCGTATTTCACCATGCTGGGTCTGGAGCAAAGCGGCAATCGGGCGCAGGTTCGCCAGATGACCGACAATTTCGCCTACATGATCGACACCTACGGCCACATTCCCAACGGCAATCGCACCTACTACTTGAGTCGGTCGCAGCCGCCTTTCTTCGCCTACATGGTCGAGCTCCAGGCGCACATCGAGGGTGAGCAGGCTTACGGACGCTACCTTGGGCAATTGCAAAAGGAATACGCCTACTGGATGGAAGGTGCGCAAACGCTAAAGCCGGGTGAGGCCGGGCGCCATGTCGTCAAGCTTGCCGACGGCAGCGTGCTCAACCGCTATTGGGATGCCAGCCCCACGCCTCGCCAGGAGTCGTGGTTGCAGGACGTCAAGACGGCTGAACAGGCAGCCGACAGACCCAAGGAAGACGTCTGGCGCGACTTGCGCGCAGGTGCCGAAAGCGGCTGGGATTTCAGCTCCCGTTGGTTGGGGGATCATAAGACCCTGGCGACCATCCGCACCACCTCCATCGCGCCGGTGGACTTGAACAGCCTGATGTATCACCTGGAGCGCACCATCGCCAAGGCTTGTGAAACGGTACGGAACACGCCGTGCACCCAGGCCTATGGGCAACGCGCCGAGCAACGCCAGCGAGCCATCGAGACGCATCTGTGGAATGCCGATGGCGGCTACTACGTGGACTACGATTGGCAGCAGGACCGCCAGCGCCCGGCGCTCACTGCCGCGACGCTGTTCCCGCTTTATACAGGCCTGGCTTCCAGCGAGCGTGCCGATCGTACCGCCGACGCGGTGCGCCAAGGCTTGTTGCGTCCCGGCGGCATCGCCACCACCCAGGTGAATAACGGCCAGCAATGGGACGAGCCCAATGGCTGGGCGCCGTTGCAGTGGGTCGCAGTCGAAGGCTTGGAGCGCTACGGGCAAACTGGCCTGGCCCGGGAGATCGGCAGCCGCTTCCTGCAACAGGTCCAGGACCTCTATGGCAAGGAAGACAAGCTGGTGGAGAAATACGACGTGTCCGGACAAGGCAGCGGCGGAGGAGGCGGCGAATATGAATTGCAGGACGGCTTCGGCTGGACCAACGGCGTGACGCTCAAATTGCTCGGCAAATACGGCAATTGAGCCGGGCCACTTCAGTGCTATTCTTCGCGAAATTGCGAAGAATAGGGCTGTGGTAGCGTCGATGAACACAAGTCGTGATCAATTACCGTTGCCGGAAGACCTCAAGGTGTTTCTGGCCGTTGTCCGGAAAAACGGCTTTGCCAGTGCCGCCGAGGCGTTGGGTTACTCGCCGGCTTATATCAGCAAGCGTATTTCGGTATTGGAGTCGACGCTGTCGACCCGGCTGCTGCACCGCACGACCCGACGCATCGCCTTGACCGACGATGGCGAGCGCGTGCGGGTCTGGGCGGAAAAATTGTTGGGTGATTTCGATGAATTTGTCGGCGAAATCGCTCGGGCTCGGCATCAGCCCACCGGCTCATTGCACATCTGCAGCAGCTTCGGGTTTGGCCGCAATCATGTCGCGCCGGCCATCGGCAAACTGTCCCAGACGTATCCAGGGCTCGACATCCGCCTGGACGTGTTTGACCGTGTTGTCGATATCGTCGGCGAAGGGTTCGACCTGGAGATCCGCGTAGGTGATGACCTGCCGGGCCAGCATCTGGGGCGCAAGCTGGTGAGCAATCGGCGAGTGCTCTGCGCATCCCCTGAATATTTGCGACGACGGGGCACGCCGCATTCGCTGGATGACCTCAAGGATCATGATTGCCTGGTGCTCAAGGAGCGCGATAACGCCTTCGGTATCTGGACCTTGAGCAAGGATGGGCAGCCGGAGACGGTGCGCGTCGGCGGCCCGTTGTCCTCCAACAGTGGTGAGATTGTCCTGGAGTGGGCGTTGAGTGGCGGCGGGATCCTGTTGCGCTCGATGTGGGACGCCGGGCCGCTGTTGGAGCAGGGGCGGCTGGTTCAGGTCCTGCCGGCTTATTCGCAGAGTGCCAATGTCTGGGCGGTCTATCCGACGCGGCTCAGTCAGTCGGCGAAGCTGCGGGTGTGCGTCGAGTTTCTTGAGGCGTGTTTTCAGGATCTGTCGGTTGGGCAGCTGGTGCAGGCATAAAAAAACCGCTTGGCCTTTGCAGGCCAAGCGGCGTTGGGTGCAGCGTGAAGATTTACTCTTCGATGTTGCCCATGGCGGTGGTGTTGAAGCCGCCGTCCACGTACATGATTTCACCGCTGATGCCCGACGCCAGGTCCGAGCACAGGAAGGCGCCGGCATTGCCGACTTCTTCGATGGTGACGTTGCGACGCAGCGGGGTTTGCGCTTCGTTGGCGGCCAGCATCTTGCGGAAGTTCTTGATGCCGGAGGCGGCGAGGGTGCGGATCGGGCCGGCCGATACGCAGTTCACGCGGGTGCCATCCGGGCCCAGGGAGCCGGCCAGGTAGCGAACGCCAGCTTCCAGGGAAGCCTTGGCCATGCCCATGACATTGTAGTTAGGCATGGTGCGCTCGGCGCCCAGGTAAGACAGGGTCAGCAGGCTGCCGTTGCGGCCTTTCATCATTTCGCGACCGGCCTTGGCAAGGGCCACGAAGCTGTAGGCGCTGATGTCGTGCGCGATGCGGAAGCCTTCGCGGGTGGTGGCTTCGGTGAAGTCGCCGTCCAGCTGGTCGCCCGGGGCGAAGCCCACGGAGTGCACGATGCAGTCCAGGCCGTCCCACTTCTTGCTCAATTCTTCGAAGACCTTGGCGATTTCTTCGTCGCTGGCCACGTCGCATGGGAAGCACAGCTCAGGGCTCGAACCCCAGCCTTGCGCGAACTCTTCGACACGACCCTTGAGTTTGTCGTTCTGATAAGTGAACGCAAGCTCAGCGCCCTCGCGATGCATGGCGGCAGCGATGCCGGATGCGATGGACAGCTTGCTGGCGACACCGACGATCAGTACGCGCTTACCGGCGAGAAAACCCATGTGTTGCTCCTCTTTCAGGTTATTCGGCAGTTGTTGGGGCCAGGAAGGCGGCCTCCAGCAACTGCTGTGTATAGGGGTGTTGCGGCGCGGCGAATATGCTGCGGGCATCACCTTGTTCGACCACTTGGCCATGCTTGACCACCATCAGTTGGTGGCTCAGCGCTTTGACGACAGCCAGGTCATGGCTGATAAACAGGTACGTCAGGTTGTACTTGGTTTGCAGCGACCGCAACAGCTCCACCACTTGGCGTTGCACGGTACGGTCCAGGGCCGACGTCGGTTCATCCAGCAGAATCAACGCCGGCTTGAGCACCAGGGCCCGGGCAATGGCGATACGTTGCCGTTGCCCTCCGGAAAATTCATGGGGGTAGCGGTTCCGGGTCTCCGGGTCCAGGCCTACCTCCTTCAATGCCGCGATTATCGCTTGTTCCTGTTCGGCCGGGGTGCCGATCTTGTGGATCCGCAACCCTTCGCCGACGATCTGGCTGACACACATCCGCGGGCTCAGGCTGCCGAACGGGTCCTGAAACACCACTTGCATCTCCCGGCGCAGCGGCCTGACTTGCTGCTGCGTCAGGCTGTCCAGGGCGTTGCCTTCGAAGCGGATCCCGCCTTGGCTGCCGATCAACCGCAAGATCGCCAGCCCCAATGTCGACTTGCCGGAACCGCTCTCGCCAACGATGCCCAGGGTCTGGCCCTGGGGCAGGCTGAAGCGGATCCCGTCCACGGCCTTGATGTAATCCACCGTGCGCTTGAACAGGCCTTTCTTGATCGGAAACCAGACTTTCAAGTCCTCGACCTCCAGCAATGGCGGACCGACGACGTTGTTGGCCGGGTTGCCGCTGGGCTCGGCGGCCAGCAATTCCCGAGTGTACGGATGTTGCGGTGCGCGGAACAACTCTGCGCACGATGCCTGTTCGACGATGCAACCGCGCTGCATGACACATACGCGATGCGCAATTCTTCGCACCAGGTTCAAATCATGGCTGATCAGGAGCAGCGACATGCCCAGGCGCGCCTGCAAATCCTTGAGCAGATCGAGGATTTTCAGCTGCACGGTGACATCCAGCGCGGTCGTCGGTTCGTCGGCGATCAACAGTTCCGGCTCGTTGGCCAGGGCCATGGCGATCATGACCCGCTGGCGCTGGCCGCCGGACAACTCATGGGGCAAGGCCTTGAGGCGCTTGTGCGGTTCGGGGATGCCGACCAGCTCCAACAGTTCGAGGGAACGGCGGGTGGCGACTTTCCCGCTCAGGCCCTTGTGGATGCCGAGCACTTCATTGATCTGCTTTTCAATGGAGTGCAGCGGGTTCAGGGACGTCATCGGTTCCTGGAAGATCATCGCGATCCGGTTGCCGCGGATGTGGCGGATGGTTTTTTCCTTCAACTCCAGCAGATTCTGGCCGGAATACTGGATGGTCCCTGTGGGGTGGTGGGCCAGCGGGTAGGGCAGCAGGCGCAGGATCGAGTGGGCGGTGACTGATTTGCCCGAGCCGCTTTCGCCCACCAGGGCCAAGGTTTCGCCGCGCTTGATGTCGAAACTGACGCCCTCGACCACCCGCTGGCGGCGTTCGCCGACAATGAACTCCACCGCCAGGTCGCGTACTTCGATCAGGTTGTCCTGGTTCATATCACTTCCTCGGATCGAAGGCATCGCGAGCGGACTCGCCGATGAACACCAGCAGGCTCAGCATGATCGCCAGCACCGCGAAAGCGCTGATGCCCAGCCAGGGCGCCTGGAGGTTGGATTTGCCCTGGGCCACCAATTCGCCCAGGGACGGCGCGCCCGCCGGCAGGCCGAAGCCGAGGAAATCCAGGGCGGTGAGGGTGCCGATGGCGCCCGTGAGGATGAACGGCATGAACGTCATGGTCGAGACCATGGCATTGGGCAGGATGTGGCGGAACATGATCGCGCCGTCCTGCATGCCCAGCGCCCGTGCGGCGCGCACGTATTCCAGGTTGCGCCCGCGCAGGAACTCGGCACGCACGACGTCCACCAGGCTCATCCAGGAAAACAACAGCATGATGCCCAGCAGCCACCAGAAGTTCGGCTGGACGAAACTGGCGAGGATGATCAGCAGGTACAGCACCGGCAACCCGGACCAGATCTCCAGGAAGCGCTGGCCGGCGAGATCCACCCAGCCGCCATAGAAGCCCTGCAGGGCACCGGCGATCACGCCGATGATCGAGCTGAGTATCGTCAACGTCAGCGCGAACAGCACCGAGATGCGAAAGCCATAGATGACCCGGGCCAGCACATCGCGGCCCTGGTCGTCGGTGCCGAGCCAGTTCACCGAGGAGGGCGGTGCCGGGGCCGGGACTTTCAAGTCGTAGTTGATGCTCTGGTAGCTGAACGGAATAGGCGCCCACAACACCCAGGCGTCCTTGGCCGCCAGCAACTCGCGGATGTACGGGCTCTTGTAGTTGGCCTCCAGCGGGAACTCGCCGCCGAAGGTGGTTTCCGGGTAGCGCTTGAGGGCCGGGAAGTACCAACCGTCGTCGTAATGCACGACAAGCGGCTTATCGTTGGCAATCAGCTCGGCGCCCAGGCTCAGCACGAACAGCACCAGGAACAGCCACAGCGACCACCAGCCACGCTTGTTGGCCTTGAACAGTTCGAAACGACGGCGATTGAGAGGGGACAGGTTCATCTCAATGCTCCCGGCTTTCGAAATCGATGCGCGGATCGACGAAGGTGTAGGTCAGGTCGCCGATCAGTTTTACCACCAATCCCAGCAGGGTGAAGATGAACAGCGTGCCAAATACCACGGGGTAGTCGCGGTTGATGGCCGCTTCGAAACTCATCAGTCCCAGCCCGTCGAGGGAAAAGATCACTTCCACCAGCAGCGAGCCGGTGAAGAAGATCCCGATGAAGGCAGACGGGAAACCGGCGATCACCAGCAGCATGGCGTTGCGGAAGACATGGCCGTAGAGCACTCGATGGCGGGTCAGGCCCTTGGCCTTGGCGGTGACCACGTATTGCTTGTTGATTTCGTCGAGGAAACTGTTCTTGGTCAGCAGGGTCATGGTGGCGAAGTTGCCGATCACCAGGGCGGTCACCGGCAAGGCCAGGTGCCAGAAGTAATCGAGTATCTTGCCCCCCAGGGTCAGCTCGTCGAAATTGTTGGACGTCAGCCCCCGCAGTGGAAACCAATCGAAATAGCTGCCGCCTGCAAACACCACGATCAGCAGGATGGCGAACAGGAATGATGGGATCGCGTAGCCGACGATGATGGCCGAGCTGGTCCAGACATCGAAATGGCTGCCATGCCGCGTGGCCTTGGCGATCCCCAGGGGGATCGAAACCAGGTACATGATGAGGGTGCTCCACAGCCCCAACGAAATGGACACCGGCATCTTTTCCTTGATCAGGTCGATGACCTTGGCGTCACGGAAAAAGCTGTCGCCGAAGTCCAGGCGCGCATAATTCTTGATCATGATCCACAGGCGTTCGGGCGCCGACTTGTCGAAGCCGTACATGCGTTCGATTTCCTTGACCAGCGCCGGGTCCAGGCCCTGGGCACCGCGGTAGGAGGAACCGGCCACCGACACTTCGGCACCACCGCCGGCAATGCGGCTGGTAGCGCCTTCGAAGCCTTCGAGCTTGGCGATCATCTGCTCTACCGGCCCGCCGGGCGCGGCCTGGATGATGACGAAGTTGATCAGCAAGATGCCGAACAGGGTCGGGATGATCAGCAGCAATCGCCGAAAAATGTAGGCCAGCATCGGGTTACTCCACGCTCGCAGGGGCGGCGATATGCTGCTCGATGACCTGCTTCTCTACTTCATCGGCTGGCTTGATCTCCGGCTTGACCCACCAGGTGGTGGTGCCGATGTCGTAGGTTGGCGTGACTTTCGGATGGCCGATGTGGTTCCAATAGGCGACGCGCCAGGTCTTGATGTGCCAGTTGGGAATCACGTAGTAGCCCCACTGCAACACTCGGTCGAGCGCCCGGGCGTGTGCCACCAGGCTCTTGCGCGAATCGGCGTTGATCAACTGTTCTACCAACTGGTCGACGGCTGGGTCTTTCAGGCCCATGGTGTTGCGGCTGCCAGGCTTGTCGGCCGCGGCGGACATCCAGAACTCTCTCTGTTCGTTACCCGGCGAACTGGATTGCGGGAAGCTGCCCACTACCAGGTCGAAGTCCCGGGAACGCACGCGATTGATGTATTGGGATACATCGACGCGGCGGATCACCAGTTCGATGCCCAGGTCACTCAGGTTGCGCTTGAACGGCAGCAGGACCCGCTCGAAGTCGGTTTGGGCCAGCAGGAATTCGAGCACTACCGGTTTG
The DNA here is from genome assembly GCF_000802155.2 of Pseudomonas frederiksbergensis. Lineage (GTDB taxonomy): Bacteria > Pseudomonadota > Gammaproteobacteria > Pseudomonadales > Pseudomonadaceae > Aquipseudomonas > Aquipseudomonas frederiksbergensis_A. Next base: position 84,674 of record NZ_JQGJ02000005.1, on the reverse strand, counting down.
CCCTGGGCATCGACCATCCTGTCGTCGACGATGCGCCAGCCGGCTTCTTGCAGCAGTTGATAGGCCTTGCGCTGTTGGTCGCGGATCATCCCGCTGCCGTCGCACATCGGAGCCTGGAAGGCTTCGGTGAAGACCTGCTCGGGGATCTTGCCGCGCAGGGGGGCGAGAATCTCCAGTTCATCTTCGCCAGGCAGGCCAGTGGCGGCCATCTCCGAATTCTCGAAGTAGCTGCGGGTACGGGCGTAGGCCCCGTTGAAGAGTTGCTTGTTGGTCCATTCGAAATCGAACAGCAGGCTCAAGGCCTTGCGCACCCGCATATCCTGGAAGATCGGCCGGCGCAGGTTGTAGATAAAGCCTTGCATGCCGGTGGGATTGCCGTTGGGGATCTGTTCCTTGATCAGCCGGCCTTCGGTCACGGCGGGGACGTTGTAGGCGTTGGCCCAGTTTTTCGCAGTCATTTCGAGCCAGTAATCGAACTGTCCGGCTTTCAACGCCTCGACGGCCACGGTGTTGTCGCGGTAGTAGTCGGTGACCAGCACATCGAAATTGTAGAAGCCGCGATTGACCGGCAGATCCTTGCCCCAATAATCCTTCACCCGCTCGTAGCGGATCGAGCGACCGGCCTTCACTTCGGCGACCCTGTACGGGCCACTGCCCAAGGGGATTTCAAGGTTGCCCTTGCTGAAGTCCCGGCTGGCCCACCAGTGCTTGGGCAGGACGGGCAATTGTCCGAGGATCAATGGCAGCTCGCGATTGTTGGTGTGCTTGAACTTGAACAGGACCTTGAGCGGTTCTTCGGCGATGACTTCGGCGACGTCGTTGTAATAGCCGCGAAACATCGGGGCGCCGTCTTTGGTCAACGTCTGGAAGCTGAACACCACGTCCTCGGCGCGGACCGGGTGGCCATCGTTGAAGCGGGCTTCGGGGCGCAGATAGAAACGCACCCAGCCGTTGTCCGGGGCTTTCTCGATTTTTTCTGCGACCAGGCCATACTCGGTGAAGGGTTCGTCCAGGCCTTGCTTGGCCAGCGTGTCATAGATCAGGCCGATGTCGTCGGCCGGTACGCCTTTGCTGATGAACGGGTTGAGGCTGTCGAAGCCGCCAAACCCGCCTTGGCGAAAAACCCCTCCCTTGGGGGCATCGGGGTTCACATAATCGAAATGCTTGAAATCGGCCGGGTATTTCGGCGGCTCGTTGTACAGGGTCACGGCATGCTGCGGCGCGGCGCAGGCCAGCCCGGCGAACAACAGGCTGCCGGCCTGCAGGAGCAGGGCGCGTATAGGCTTCATTGATCTTTCTCCGAAGATTTCAGCCACCAGGCGCTCAAGCCCAGGGTATAGGGCGGCGTAGTGACAAAGGCGAACCGGTTGCGGTACGCCAGGCGATGATAATTGATATACCAGTTGGGAATGCAGTAGTGCTGCCATAGCAACACACGGTCCAGGGCTTTGCCAGCGGCGACCTGCTCATCGCGGGTCTGGGCGGCGAGCAGTTTTTCCAGCAGATGGTCGACAACCGGGTTGGCGATCCCCGCATAGTTCTTGCTGCCCTTGATCCCGACCTGGCTGGAGTGGAAATACTGCCACTGCTCAAGACCTGGGCTGAGCGTCTGGCCCAGGGTCAGCAGGATCATGTCGAAGTCGAACTGGTCCAGGCGCTGTTTGTACTGGGCGCGGTCCACCGTGCGCAGGCGGGCCTGGACGCCGATGCTGGCGAGGTTCTCGACGTAGGGCTGCAGGATGCGCTCCAGGTTCGGGTTCACCAGCAGGATCTCGAAGCGCAACGGTTGGCTATCGGCGTTCAGCAGGTGCTGGCCATGGAGCGTCCAGCCGGCTTCCTTCAGCAGGCCCAAGGCTCTGCGCAGGGTTTCCCGTGGGATGCCGCGACCGTCGGTTTCGGGCAGGCTGAAGGGCTCGGTCAGCAATCGGGGCGGCAGTTGCTCGCGATAAGGTTTGAGCAGCAGCCATTCGTGGCCGACAGGCAGGCCAGTGGCAGAGAATTCGCTGTTGGGGTAATAGCTGAGGGTTCGTTTGTAGGCACCGCTGAACAGTGTGCGGTTGGTCCACTGGAAATCGAACATCAACCCCAGGGCTTCACGGACCTTGATCTCGGCGAACGTGGCGCGCCGGGTATTCATGAACAGGCCCTGGGTCTGGGTCGGAATCCGATGGGGAATCTGCGCCTTGATCACATCGCCCCGGTTAACCGCCGGGAAGTTGTAGCCGTTGGCCCAGTTCTTGGCCTGATGCTCGATGTAGATATCGAACTCGCCGGCCTTGAAGGCTTCGAAGGCGACGTCGCTGTCGCGGTAGAACTCCACGTTCATTCGATCGACGTTGTACTTGCCGCGATTGACTGGCAGGTCCTTGCCCCAGTAGTCCTTGACTCGCTCGAACACCAACTGGCGGCCTGGCTGCACTTTGGTGATGCGGTAGGGGCCGCTGCCCAGTGGCGGTTCGAAGGTGGTGGCCTTGAAATCGCGGTCTTTCCAGTAATGCTGCGGCAACACCGGCAGTTCGCCCAGGCGCAGGATCAGCAGGGGGTTGCCCGAGCGCTTGAACACGAAACGGATCTTCAACGGATTGAGAACGTCGACCCGCAGCACTTCCTGCAGGTTGGTCCGATATTGTGGGTGGCCATCCTTGAGCAACGTCCGGTAGGAGAACGCGACGTCATAGGCCGTGATCGGCACGCCATCATGGAAGCGCGCTTCGGGCCGCAGGTTGAACACCACCCAGCTGCGGTCCTCGCTGTACTCAACCGACTGGGCGATCAGGCCGTAGCTTGAGGTGGGCTCATCACCGGACGGCGCGTATTGGCCCGTGCCGACCATCAGCGGCTCGTTCAGCTCATTGATGCCGTATTGCAGGAAATTCGCCGTGGAAACCGGGCTGCTGCCCTTGAAGGTGTAGGGGTTCAGTGTGTCGAACGTGCCGAATGCCATGACCCGCAAGGTACCGCCCTTGGGCGCTTGCGGGTTGACCCAGTCGAAGTGGGTGAATCGGGCCGGGTACTTGAGCGTGCCGAACTGGGCATAGCCATGGCTTTCGCTGATGGTGGCGTAGGCGGCAGGGCTCGATGCCAGGCTGATCAGGAGCAGGAGGAGGGGACGTATCAAGTCTGGGATCCGATCCAGGCGGCTTGGGCTTTTATGGCCTGTACAGTAACAGCTTGTATCGACGGGAAAAAGTCGGGAGCTTGTGTAGGCAGTGATACCTACTGGGTAGAAGGCTGTTGTGGCGAGGGGATTTATCCCCGCTGGGCTGCGAAGCAGCCCCCCCTGGATCTATCTGATACACCGAGTTGTCAGGTTTTAGGGCCGCTTCGCGCCCCAGCGGGGATAAATCCCCTCGCCACAACAAGCCCCTAGCTACAGGAACCCCAGTGTCAATGTGGGGAATAGACCGTCAGCATCTGCCCAGGCTTGAGCGCCTTGCCCATGCGCGGATTCCAGCGCTTGAGGTGCTGCATTTCGACATTGAAACGCTTGGCGACGACGTATAGCGAGTCGCCCTGCTTGACCTTGTATTGGGTCTGCTTCTTTTGCTCCTTGCCCTTTGCGGCCACGACGGTGTTGATTCGCTTGCCGCTCGCCTTGCTGGCCTTGGCGTCCTGCATCACCAGGGTCTGACCAACCTTGAGCTTGTTGCCGCTGAGTTTGTTCCAGCGTTGCAGGTCCTTGGTCTGGACATTGTTGGCCTTGGCTATCCGGGCCAGGTTGTCGCCGCGCTTGACACGGTAGGTGCGCCTGGCCCCTTCCACTTCGCTGTCGTCGGCGGTTTCGAAGACCGGCTTGAGCGAGCGGGGGCTGATCAGTTCTTCCGGGCGCATGGTCGAGAGGCTAGCGGTCAGCAACTGAGCCTTCGACGTCGGGACCAGCAAGTGTTGCGGGCCGTCGATGGTGGTGCGCTGCTTGAATGCCGGGTTGAGCTGGAACAGCTCGTCCTCGTCGATGTTCGCTACCGCCGCGACCTTCGACAGGTCCATGCGCTGGTTGATCTCGACAACCTGGAAGTACGGTTCGTTGGCGATCGGGTTGAGGTTCACGCCATAGGCGTCGGGAGCCAGGACGACCTGGGACAGCGCCAGCAGTTTCGGCACATAGGCCTGGGTTTCGCTGGGCAGCGGCAGGTTCCAGTAGTCGGTGGGCAGGCCAAGCTTCTCGTTGCGTTCGATGGCGCGGCTGACCGTGCCTTCACCGGCATTATAGGCCGCCAGCGCCAGCAGCCAGTCGCCGTTGAACATGTCGTGCAGGCGTGTCAGGTAATCCATCGCGGCCGTTGTGGACGCGGTAATGTCACGACGGCCGTCGTAGAAACGGGTCTGGCGCAGGTTGAAATAGCGCCCGGTGGAGGGGATGAACTGCCACAGTCCCACCGCGTTGGCCCGGGAATAGGCCATCGGGTTGTAGGCGCTTTCGATCACCGGCAACAGCGCCAGCTCCAGCGGCATGTTGCGTTCTTCCAGGCGCTCGACGATGTAATGGATGTACAAGCTGCCGCGCTCGCCGGCGTTCTCCAGGAACGACGGGTTGCTGGCGAACCACAGGCGCTGCTGCTCGATGCGCGGGTTTACGCCGGCGGTTTCCTGGAGCTGGAAGCCCTGGCGCATGCGCTCCCACACGTCCTGGGGCACTTGGGGGGCGGGCTTTTCCGTGAGCCATACGGGTTTTTGCTTGGCCCGCGCGGCGACATTCGGCTTATGCGCAGCATCGTTCTGTGGCACCTGGCCGGTGCTCTGACAGCCCGCCAGCGTGGCGGACACAGCCACCGCGATGGCCTGGGCCAAGCGGGTCAGTGTGTCTGACTGGACGGACCTGCGAATAGATGACGACATTGGCTGGAAGTAAGTTCCGGGCAAAAATGTCGGCCGATTCTAGGAAGCGCACCCCAACAGGTCAACCATTCAGAATTTTTGTATCAATCGGTAGCTGCCTTAGAACTTATCTTTCCAGGCCCTCAAGGCCGCAAAAACCTCACTCGGCGTCTGGTTTCGCTGGCCGTTCCGTTCGTCTGCTTTTTGTTTAACGGATGTTTCAGTCGTGCGCAAAAACGGATTGGTGAGTTTTTCCAGCGCCAGGGTCGAAGGCAGGGTGATGATGCCCTGGCCGCGCTGCTGGTTGACTTTCTCCAGGCGGGCGACAACGTCCGGATTGGTCGGTTCGACGGCGGCGGCGAATTTCAGATTGCTCAAGGTATATTCATGGGTGCAGTAGACGAGCGTATCTTCGGGGAGCGCGGCGAGTCGGCTCAGGGAATGGTGCATCTGTTCGGGCGTGCCTTCGAAGAGCCGGCCGCAACCGGCAGCGAACAGCGTGTCACCGCAGAACAACAGGCCGCGGTGGTAGTAGGCGATATGCCCCAGCGTGTGGCCGGGGACGGCGTAGACATCGAAATCCAGGCCCAGCACGTTGACTTTCGCATTGTCGCCCAGGGCGATGTCACGCGCCGGGATGTTTTCGCTGGCCGGGCCGTAGACGGTGGCGTGGGTCGCATTTTTCAGCGCGGCGACACCGCCGACATGGTCATTGTGATGGTGAGTAACCAGGATGTCGCTCAAGATCCAGTCCGGATGGGCGTCGAGCCAGTGCTGCACTGGCGCGGCATCGCCTGGGTCGACCACGGCACAGCGCTGCGTCGAGTGATCTTGTAACAACCAGATGTAGTTATCGGTAAACGCGGGCAGGGCAGTGATCTGTATCATCGTGGAATTCGCCAAGCTCAAAACAAAGGCGCATCTTAGAACTTCCTGGCGCGTTGGAGAATGCAATGACCGATGAAGCGTTCGCTCAGGCCGATCCTGACTGGCTGGCGTTGATCAGCTCCGCCCGAGAGTGGCTGTCCTCCCCTGTCGGGCAATTTCTGCTGGAAGAAGAGCGGCGCATGCTCGAAGACGAGCTGGGCCGGTTCTTTGGCGGCTACCTGGTGCATTACGGTCCGTCGGCGCAAACACCGCCGTCGGCGCCCCAGGTCCAGCGCAATGTCCGCCTGGGGGCGCCATTGCCGGGCGTCGAAATCGTTTGCGAAGAGCAGGCCTGGCCGTTGAGCGAGCATGCCGCCGATGTGGTGGTGATGCAGCACGGGCTGGATTTCTGCCTGTCGCCACATGGATTGCTCCGTGAGGCCGCCAGCAGCGTGCGGCCCGGGGGGCATCTGTTGATCATCGGCATCAATCCCTGGAGCAGTTGGGGGTTGCGTCATGTGTTCGCCAGCGACGCATTGCGCCAGGCCCGTTGCATTTCCGCTTCGCGGGTCGGCGACTGGCTCAACCTGCTGGGCTTCGCGCTGGAGAAACGCCGCTTCGGGTGCTATCGTCCGCCGCTTGCGTCGCCCAAGTGGCAGGCCCGATTGGCCGGCTGGGAGCGCAAGGCGGGTGCCTGGCAATTGTCCGGCGGCGGCTTCTATCTATTGGTGGCGCGCAAGATCGCTGTCGGGCTGCGTCCGGTGCGTCAGGCGCGACGTGAGCCGATGGGCAAGCTGATTCCCTTGCCGATGGCCAAGGTCAATCGGCGTCACATCGAGCCGTAAGCCTTTTTCTGATGGTTCTGGCCGTATCCGGCTCCGGGCATTGATCGGTCCCGGGCGGCGACCTTTGTTTTTTTGGATTGATTGGCATGAGCGATAGCGTAGAACTTTTCACTGATGGCGCCTGCAAGGGCAACCCTGGCCCGGGTGGCTGGGGTGCGTTGCTGGTGTTCAAGGGCGTAGAAAAGGAGCTCTGGGGCGGCGAAGCCAATACCACCAACAACCGCATGGAACTGATGGGGGCCATTCGCGGCCTGGAAGAGCTCAAGCGCCCTTGCGATGTGCTGCTGGTGACCGACTCGCAGTATGTGATGAAAGGCATCAACGAGTGGATGGCGAACTGGAAGAAGCGCGGCTGGAAGACGGCGGCAAAGGAACCGGTCAAGAACGCCGACCTCTGGAAACTGCTGGACGAGCAGGTCAGCCGGCACAACGTCACGTGGAAATGGGTGCGTGGGCACGTCGGCCACCATGGCAACGAACGGGCCGACCAGTTGGCCAACCGGGGCGTGGATGAGGTGCGCGGATATAAGCAGGCTTGATCCCGACCTCGTCAGGATGCGGTATGGGCGTGTTACCATCCGCGCTTTTGCAAGACTGCCCGTTGAGAGCTGAACACTGATGGCCAACAGATCTGTAGTACTGGATACCGAAACCACCGGCATGCCGGTGACCGACGGTCACCGGATTATTGAAATCGGCTGTGTCGAACTGATCGGCCGGCGCCTGACCGGTCGTCATTTCCACGTTTATCTGCAACCGGACCGCGAAAGTGACGAGGGTGCCATCGGCGTGCACGGCATCACCAATGAATTCCTGGTGGGCAAGCCGCGTTTCGCCGAGGTGGCCGATGAGTTCTTCGAATTCATCCAGGGCGCGCAGTTGATTATTCATAACGCGGCGTTCGACGTCGGGTTCATCAACAATGAGTTCGCCCTGCTGGGCCAGCAGGATCGCGCCGATATCACCCGGCATTGCACCATTCTCGACACCTTGATGATGGCCCGGGAACGGCATCCTGGGCAGCGCAACAGCCTCGACGCCCTGTGCAAGCGCTATGGTGTCGACAACTCCGGTCGTGAATTGCACGGCGCCTTGCTCGACTCCGAAATCCTCGCCGACGTCTACCTGACCATGACCGGCGGGCAAACCAGCCTGTCACTGGCCGGCAATGCCTCGGACGGCAACGGGACAGGGGAAGGGTCGGGCAACCAGGCCACGGAAATTCGTCGCTTGCCGGCGGACCGCAAGCCAGCCCGGATCATCCGCGCCAGCGAGAGCGACCTGGCCGAGCATGCCGCGCGTCTGGAAGCGATCGCCAAGTCCGCCGGTGCCCCGGCATTGTGGACGCAACTGGTTGAGGCGCAGGCTGCCACGAACTGAAACATGACCCTGTGGGAGCGAGCATTTCTCGCGACAATCGCCAGTACCTTCTAACCTGAAGTAAGGCAGGCCATGGATACCCGCTTGATGTGTGAAGATTCGAGAGGCAAGGGCAATGGATGGCACTGTGCCGTTGATTGCCTCAAGGAATGAGGACCTTTCCCAGTATGCAACCGGTCACGAATCCCAAGCATCCCGGCCTGTCGGTACGCGTCGTCGACGACGGTTTCGCCGCGTACGTCTGGGGCAGCGATTTCAGTTTTGAAGTCAGCGCCTACGGTACGCCGCAGATTGGTCGACCGGTGAGCCAGTGGCCAGTCACGCCGATCGTTCCCTACCGCAAATGCTACGGCATCGATCCTGAAGAGTTCAGCAGTTTCCGCGATGCTCCCGACAGCGAAATCTTCATGGCCTACCTGGACGACGAGCCGGTGGGACATCTGGTGATCAGTACCAATTGGAATGGCTATGCCCATATCGACGAATTGGCGGTGCATGCCCCGGCTCGTCGTCACGGCGTGGCCAAGGCATTGCTCGATGTTGCGCAGTTCTGGAGTCGCAAGAAAAAACTGCCGGGCATCATGCTGGAGACCCAGAACAACAACCTGGGCGCGTGCCGGCTCTACGAGCGTTGCGGCTATGTGCTCGGCGGGGTCGACCATTTGCGCTACCGCGGCATCGATCGGCATACCGCCGAGGTAGCGCTGTTCTGGTACCGGTTGTTCGACGATCCGCTGGGCATGACGATCAGTGGTTCAGCAACGCCCCGGCTTGTTCCTTGATCCGTTCCAGCAGCGCTTGGACCGTTGGCGAGGGCTCTGCACTGTTCAGGCTCAGCGCGTAGAGGCAGATGGGAACGGCCGGCGACACGGGGCAGATGTCCAGCCCGCTGCCCTTGGCGCCCGAGGCGGTGAATGGGTCGACAATGGCAAGGCCTTCGCCGGCTTCGACCATCGCGCGCATCATCTGGTGCGTCTGCACGCGGATCTGGATCACCGGCGCGGGGCGCAGCGCCGCGAGCTTGTGGTCGAATGCCGGGCTCAGCGGGTCGTGACCATCGAGCCCCACCAGCGACTGGCCTGCCAGGTCTTGAAGCGAAATGTATTTTTGCCGCGGTTGCAGCCAGCCATGGGGCGCCAGCAATTGCAGTTTGCCTTGGGCGATCGTCTGGCAATGGATGTCCGGGTGTTCAGGATCGTGCAGGCTCAGGCCCAGGTCGCTTTCACGCAGCAACAGGCTCTTGACGATATTGCGGGTCGGCTCGCTGAGCAGGGTGCAAGGCGCGTCCGGGTGGCGCCGACGCAGGGCGGCGATGCCCAGGGGCAACAGCTGTTGCGCCAGCGGTGGGGTGCAGATGATGCGCAGGGGCGGGGCTTGATGATGTTTCAGGCTGCCGGCCAGCCGCTGGATCGGTTCGAGGGTGTCGTAAAGCCGCGTGATGCCGTCGCGCAACGCCAGGGTCTCGCGGGTTGCCTGCAGCCGTCCACGCACGCTGGCGAACAGCATGAAGCCGAGCTGGGCCTCCGCATCCCGCAGGATCGACTCGACCTCGGCGACCGGTAATTGCAGCCATTCGGCCGCGGTGCCAAGGTGGCCGGTCTGCAGCAGCGCCTGGATCACTTCGATGTGGCGTAAACGCATGCAAGAAGTCCGTATTAGGCAGGTAAGCCATTGAGTGGCTGAATCCTAACCCAATTACGGGTACGACTTCTGCTCATGAAACCGGGTTACAGCGCTATTTGCGGTTCGGGTTCGCGGATCAGTTCGATGCCGGACTGCACCAACATGAATTTTTCCCCGCCCAGCTTGCTGACTCGGTCGCCAATGGCCAGCTTATAGGTGATGACATCCTTGCCACTGCCGTCCAGGGACGGGTCTGATTCTTGGAATTCATGCACGGAATAGACGCGACCTTCAGCGTCTCGTGCATGAAACTGTCCGACAAGTACTGCTGCCATTGCTTAGAACCTCTGGAAGTAGATCACTCGATTTGCGGTCCTGTAGACCTTGGCCGAGCGCGGTAAGTTTTCCTACAAGAAAAAAATAGTCCGGTTGGCCGGTTTTCGACATTCCATTGGTCCAATTGTCGTGCCGATCATCTATAACTACAGGCTTCCTTTGAGCCGACAGTCGAGACCCCCCCCATGAGTGATGTGTATAACGTTGCGGTTTTAGTGGGCAGCCTTCGCAAGGCGTCGATCAACCGCAAGATCGCCCTCGCGCTGGCTGACCTGGCCGCGTCCAACCTGAAACTGGAAATTGTCGAAATCGGTGACTTGCCCCTTTACAACGAGGACATCGACGTCTCGCCACCGGCCGCCTACACGGCGTTTCGCCAGAAAGTAGGTGCCGCCGACGCGCTGCTGTTCGTGACCCCTGAATACAATCGCTCGGTGCCAGCACCCTTGAAAAACGCCATCGACGTCGGCTCGCGCCCCTACGGCCAAAGTTGCCTGAGCGGCAAACCGGGTGCGGTGATCAGCGCATCACCGGGGGCGATGGGTGGTTTCGGCGCCAACCATCATCTGCGCCAGTCACTGGTGTTCCTCGACGTGCCGTGCATGCAGCAACCGGAGGCTTATCTGAGCGGCGCCGGGACCGCGTTCGACGAGGCGGGCAACCTGGCGGATTCGGTCAGGCCTTTCTTACAGAAATTCATCGATGCCTATGGCAAATGGGTGGAGCAGCACAAGAAAGCTTGATCTGAAGGTCCAGGCACACCCTGTGGCAAGGAAGCAAGTTTCCTTGCCATGGAGGTAAGCTGCAATCCTCGCTTTACCGAATATTCGAAATTCCATATCTTCGCAGTTCTTTTATCCAGGCTTCGCCCGCGCCATGTCCGATTTTCAAAACCCCGTCAATATCTTCAAGGCGCTGGCCGACGACACCCGCACGCGTATCGCATTGCTGGTTACCCATGAAGGCGAGCTGTGTGTCTGTGAGCTCACCGCTGCCCTTGGCCTTGGCCAGCCGAAGATTTCGCGGCACTTGGCCCAGCTGCGTCATGCCGGGTTGCTCAGCGACCGACGCCAGGGGCAATGGGTCTATTACCGCTTGCATCCGCAACTACCTGCCTGGGTTGGTTCCTTGCTCCAGCAAGCATTGGCAGCCAATACGCATTGGCTGGCGACGGATGTCCAGCGCTTGCACGCGATGGCGGATCGTCCTTCGGCACGTTGCTGCTAGTCGTTTTTCCTACTGTTTCCTTCCAAGGCTGTGGTCCATGCTCATCGCGTCATTGATTTTCCTGCTGACCATCATCCTGGTGATCTGGCAACCCAAAGGCTTGGGCGTCGGCTGGAGCGCCACGCTCGGCGCGGTGCTGGCGTTGCTGAGCGGGGCGGTGCACGTCAGTGACATCGCAGTGGTCTGGCAGATCATCTGGAATGCCACCGGCACGTTTGTCGCGCTGATCATCATCAGCCTGCTGCTGGACGAGGCCGGTTTCTTCGCCTGGGCGGCCCTGCATGTGGCCCGTTGGGGGCGGGGCAGCGGGCGCAAGCTGTTCGCCTTCATGGTGTTGCTTGGCGCCTTGGTGTCGGCGTTGTTCGCCAATGACGGGGCGGCGTTGATCCTGACGCCCATCGTGATTTCGATGCTGCTGGCCCTGCGGTTCTCGCCCGCGGCGACCCTGGCGTTCGTGATGGGCGCCGGTTTCATCGCCGATACCGCCAGCCTGCCGTTGGTGGTGTCGAACCTGGTAAACATCGTCTCGGCGGATTTCTTCGGCATTGGTTTCAACCGCTACGCGTCGGTCATGGTGCCGGTGAACCTGGTCAGCGTGGCGGCCAGCCTGGCGATATTGATGTGGGTGTTTCGTCGCGACATACCGCGGGACTACAACCCCGGGCAACTGGACGATCCGGCGACGGCGATCCATGACAAGGCAACGTTCTACGCCGGTTGGGTGGTGCTGGTGGTCCTGCTGCTGGGCTGCTTTGCCTTGGAGCCCTTGGGGATTCCCATCAGCGCGATTTCCGCAGTCTGCGCTGCGCTGCTGCTGGCCGTGGCGGCTCGCGGCCACAAGATTTCCACCCGCAAGGCGATGAAGGAAGCGCCCTGGCAGATCGTGATTTTTTCCCTCGGCATGTACCTGGTGGTCTATGGCCTGCGCAACGCCGGCCTGACAGGCTACCTGGCCCATTGGCTTGACGGTTTCGCCGGTTATGGTGTGTGGGGCGCAGCCATGGGCACGGGGCTGTTGACTGCGCTGCTGTCCTCATTGATGAACAACCTGCCGACGGTGTTGGTCGGCGCCTTGTCCATCGACGCCAGCCAGGCTACCGGGGTGGTGAAGGAGGCGATGATCTACGCCAACGTCATCGGCAGCGACCTGGGCCCTAAAATCACCCCGATCGGCAGCCTGGCAACCTTGCTCTGGTTGCATGTGCTGGCACGCAAGGATATTCGCATCGGCTGGGGCTATTACTTCAAGGTCGGGATCGTATTGACGGTGCCGGTGTTGGTGGTAACGCTGGCGGCGTTGGCTGTGCGGTTGTCCCTCTAGGCCCTAGCGACCCCTTCGCGAGCAGCCTCTCTCCCACCTGCTCAAAGACAATCCACTGTGGGCCAGCTCGCGAAGACAATTGGCCAGGCACGGCACGACTCAGCCATTGCCCGGTACATCCGGCCATAGATCCGCCACCAGGAACGCCCGCTCGGCTTCCTCCCATTCGCCCTCGGCATTCTCCGTCAGGCGCACCATCAGTTGCGCCGGCGCCATCGGGTCGAGGGCGGTTCGCCAGGCGTCCAGTTGCGCAGCAGCCCAGACCTGGTCCGGCGGATAATGGGCCGGGGCCAGCCACGCGGCGCGGGGCAGGGGCCGCCAGCGGCCCGGTGGACGCTGGGCGACGAATCCAGGCCAGTCCCGCTGGTGCAACCAGCGGCCGCGCAAATGCCTGGGGTGGGCGCCGCTCGGCGGTTCGGCCTCGCCCGGCCAGGGGTAGAGCAGGTAGCCGCCGAGCCACAGGTGTGAGCGAAACGATTCGATGCCCAGCGCAGCCAGGGCCTCGCGACTTTCCGGGCGTGCCGAAATAGGCAGTTGGTGTTCGCGCAGGTGCGCCAGCTTGCGATCGAGCCGGTCATGGCAGCCAGGGCCGAGCCATTGCGCGGTGTCGTGCCCATTGCCCTGTTGCGGGCCGAGGTACAGCTTGATCGCCAGTTCCAGGTGATGAACACCTTCACCATCGCGCAGCAGCAAGTCCAGTTCCCCCAGCGTATGGCCCTCACGACGGATCGGCAGGTTCGCCGCCATCAATTCGATGCCGGGTGCGTGTTGCACGGCAAACTGCCACAACCTTTCGTAATACAGGCCCAGGCGCCGTGTCCGTCCTTGGGACAGGCAGTGCAGCAGCGGATAGCTGTCATGGTCCAGCTGGCGCAGCCAGTGTTCCAGCCGATGGGGCTGCTGCACCCAGTCGCTGCCCGCCAGAGGGTGACGCTGGGGCCAGGGCGTGTCGATGAGCATCGGCGGGGCGACGATCACCCACGCCAGGTCCCGCACTTCGGGATGGCGCAGGCGGCGGGGCAGGTCCAGCAATTCAGGGAACAAGATCATCTTGCGAGCATAGCCGTTGCGCTGGAGGCTTAAAGAATTTTGTCTACGGAGCGCTTTCGCCCATAATCGTGTTTTTCGCCCGTCGCAGACCCTCGCAGGAGCCTCATGGAGCAATTTCGCAATATCGGCATTATCGGTCGCCTCGGCAGTTCACAGGTGCTGGACACCGTTCGCCGCCTCAAACGCTTCCTCCTGGAGCGGCACCTGCATGTCATTCTCGAAGACACTATCGCCGAAGTGTTGCCGGGTCATGGGCTGCAGACGTCGTCGCGCAAGATGCTCGGCGAAGTCTGCGACATGGTCATCGTGGTCGGCGGTGACGGCAGCCTGCTGGGCGCCGCACGGGCCTTGGCGCGCCACAATATCCCGGTATTGGGGATCAACCGGGGCAGCCTCGGGTTTCTGACGGATATCCGCCCTGACGAGCTGGAGGTCAAGGTCGCCGAGGTGCTGGACGGCCACTACCTGGTGGAAAACCGCTTCCTGCTGCAAGCCGAGGTTCGCCGTCACGCCGAGGCCATCGGCCAGGGTGATGCCCTCAACGACGTAGTGCTGCACCCTGGCAAGTCCACGCGCATGATCGAGTTCGAGCTGTACATCGACGGCCAGTTTGTTTGCAGCCAGAAGGCCGACGGCCTGATCGTCGCCACGCCCACCGGTTCAACCGCCTATGCGCTGTCGGCCGGCGGACCGATCATGCATCCCAAGCTCGACGCTATTGTGATTGTGCCCATGTACCCCCATACCTTGTCTGGGCGACCCATCGTGGTCGATGGCAACAGCGAGTTGAAAATCGTCGTGTCCAAGGATATGCAGATCTACCCGCAAGTGTCGTGTGACGGCCAGAACCATTTCACCTGCGCGCCGGGCGACACCATCACCGTCAGCAAAAAAGCGCAAAAGCTGCGCCTGATCCACCCACTGGATCACAATTACTACGAAGTCTGCCGGACCAAGCTCGGCTGGGGCAGTCGTCTGGGGGGTGGAGGCGACTGATGCTCGATCCTGCGCGCAGTTACGACCTGATCGGCGACGTGCACGGATGCGCCTTGACCCTGGAACACCTGCTGGACCGACTGGGTTACCACAAGCAGGGCGGGGTCTGGCGGCATCCGTCGCGCATGGCCGTGTTCCTGGGGGATATCATCGACCGCGGCCCGCGAATTCGCGAGGCGCTGCACATCGTCCACGACATGGTGCAGGCCGGTCAGGCGCTGTGCATCATGGGGAACCACGAATTCAATGCCCTGGGTTGGAGCACGCCGGCATTGCCCGGCAGCGGCCAGCGCTACGTGCGCGAACACACGCCGCGCCATGCCCGCCTGCTTCACGAGACCCTGAGCCAGTTCGAGCAGCACCCTGGTGACTGGCATGATTTCCTCAACTGGTTCTATGAACTGCCGCTGTTTGTCGACGCCGGTCGCTTCCGGGTCGTGCATGCCTGCTGGGACGCCGGCCTGATCGAGCCGCTACGGGGCTTGTTCCCGAATGGCTGCGTCGATGAGCATTTTCTCCAGGCGTCGGCCGAATCCGGCAGTTTCGCCTGTACGGTGTTCGACCGCCTGCTGCGCGGCACGGACATGCGCTTGCCCCATGGCATGACGCTGACGGGCGGCGATGGCCTGACGCGAGCGTTCTTTCGTACCAAGTTCTGGGAAGACAACCCGCAGACCTACGGCGATATCGTCTTCCAGCCCGATGCGTTGCCGGAGCCGGTGGCACGCACGCCATTGACGCCGGATGAGAAAAACAACCTCCTGCGTTACGGCGTCGATGAACCGATGCTGTTCGTCGGTCACTATTGGCGCAGCGGCAAGCCCTCGCCGATTCGCTCGAACCTGGCGTGCCTGGACTACAGCGCGGTGCTCTATGGCAAGCTCGTTGCGTATCGCCTCGACCAGGAAACCCGCCTGGATCCGCACAAGTTCGTCTGGGTCGATGTCGAGCGTCCGGAGGTGGTGAAATGAGCGTCGTCGCGGTGCTGCGCTTGCCCCTGGCGGTGGACCTGAGCGGTTTCGTCAAGCTGCTGCAACGCATGCAGGTTCCCCATCGTGTCAGTGAAGAGGCGGGCGAGCAGGTGCTCTGGGTGCCGAATGACATCAGCGAGGATGTGCGCTCGCTGTATGCGCGGTTCCCCGCTGGCGATCCGGAACAGCAGCTGGAACTGCCGGCCATCGGCAACACCTCCCGTCGTCCGGGGTTTGTCCAGCAACTGACCCGCAGCCCTGTGACGGCGCTGGTGCTGTTGCTGAGCCTGGTCGTCAGCGCCGTGACCCTGCTCGGGGATAATCTTGGAACCCTGCGCTGGTTGACGTTCCTCGAATTTCGCGTGGTCGGCGACTACATCCAGTTCGCCCCGTTGGCCGATAGCCTGGCGGCGGGGCAGTGGTGGCGCCTGGTGACGCCGATGCTGATCCACTTCGGCTTCCTGCACATCGCCATGAATGGCATGTGGTATTGGGAGCTGGGGCGGCGGATCGAAGCGCGCCAGGGTGGCATCAATCTGTTGGGGCTGACGCTGCTGTTCAGCCTCGTTTCCAATTTTGCCCAGTATTTTTTCAGTGGCCCGACGCTGTTCGGCGGGTTGTCGGGGGTGTTGTACGGCCTGCTGGGCCATTGCTGGATCTACCAACTGCTCGCACCGAACCCGGCCTATCATTTGCCCCGAGGGGTACTGGTGATGATGCTGGTGTGGTTGCTGCTGTGCCTGTCCGGCCTGGTTTCGCTGATCGGTTTCGGAGAAATCGCCAACGCGGCCCACGTCGGCGGGTTGCTCGTCGGTTGCTTCACGGGATTGTTGGGCGGGCTGTTAGCTCGCCGTAAAATGGCCTCCTGACCGACGCCTGTGTCTTTTGAGAATGCGCGATTGCGCGGAGAACCCATGTCTTCCTTCAACGAAATGATCCAGAACATCACTCCCGACATCTACCGCAGCCTGAAGCTGGCTGTGGAAATCGGTAAATGGGCCGATGGCAACAAACTCACCGCCGAGCAGCGCGAGCTGTCCTTGCAGGCGATGATCGCCTGGGAAATCCAGAACCTGCCCGAAGAAGAGCGCACCGGTTACATGGGCCCGCAGGAGTGCCAGTCCAAAGCCACCGAAGTGCCGAATATCCTGTTCAAGTCGGACGCCATCCATTGATCGAGATAGGCCGCGGTGCAATCAGCAAGATGTCGGCACGCCTGGACGGGCCGACCGTTCAATACGCCTTTCGCCTGGGCGACGTCGAGGTGCCGGTCAACCCGTTGATTGGCAGCACGATACGCCTGCAATACCTGGGGGCGATCCACTGCACCCATTGCGGGCGCCGGACCAAGACCAGCTTCAGCCAGGGCTATTGCTACCCGTGCATGACCAAGCTGGCACAGTGCGACCTGTGCATCATGAGCCCCGAGCGTTGCCATTTCGACGCCGGCACTTGCCGTGATCCGGCCTGGGGCGAGCAGTTCTGCATGACCGATCACGTGGTCTACCTGGCCAATTCCTCCGGCGTGAAAGTCGGCATCACCCGTGCCACGCAACTGCCGACCCGTTGGCTGGACCAGGGCGCCAGCCAGGCGCTGCCGATCCTGCGCGTCGCGACCCGCCAGCAATCGGGCTTCGTCGAAGACCTGTTCCGCAGCCAGGTGGCCGACAAGACCAACTGGCGCGCGTTGCTCAAAGGCGAAGCCGCGGCGGTGGACTTGCCCGCCATCCGTGATTCGCTCTTCGAAAGCTGCGCCCAGGGCCTGCAGGGGCTTCAGGAACGATTCGGCCTGCAAGCGATCCAGACCATAGCGGACGTCGAACCCATCGAGATCCGTTATCCGGTGGAGCAATACCCGGCCAAGATCGTCAGTTTCAACCTGGACAAGAACCCGATCGCCGAAGGCACGCTGCTGGGAATCAAGGGCCAATACCTGATTTTCGACACTGGCGTGATCAATATTCGTAAATACACGGCTTACCAGCTCGCCGTGCATCAGTAGAAGGATTCGACCCATGCGCACCGAACAACCGAAGATGATCTACCTGAAGGACTATCAGGCCCCCGAGTACCTGATCGACGAGACGCACCTGACCTTCGAGTTGTTCGAGGACCACAGCCTGGTCCATGCGCAACTGGTAATGCGCCGCAACCCCGAGCGCGGCGCCGGGTTGCCGCCGCTGGTGCTCGATGGCCAGCTGTTGGAGTTGTTGTCGATCAAGCTTGACGACGCCGACCTGGGGCAGGGCGAGTATCAATTGGATGACAGCCACCTGACCTTGCAACCCAAGGCCCAGGCGTTCACGGTCGATACCACGGTGCGTATCCACCCGGAAACCAACACCGCCCTGGAAGGCCTGTACAAATCCGGCAGCATGTTCTGCACCCAGTGCGAGGCCGAAGGGTTCCGCAAGATCACTTATTACCTCGACCGCCCGGACGTGATGAGCGAGTTCACCACCACCGTGGTGGCCGAGCAGCACAGCTATCCGGTGCTGTTGTCCAACGGCAACCCGATTGCCAGCGGCCCTGGCGAAGACGGGCGGCATTGGGCGACCTGGGAAGACCCGTTCAAGAAACCCGCCTACCTGTTTGCCCTGGTGGCCGGTGACTTGTGGTGCGTCGAAGACACTTTCACCACCATGACCGAGCGCACCGTGGCGCTGCGCATCTACGTCGAGCCGGAAAACATCGACAAGTGCCAGCACGCCATGACCAGCCTGAAGAAGTCGATGCGCTGGGACGAAGAAGTGTATGGCCGCGAATACGACCTCGACATCTTCATGATTGTCGCGGTCAACGACTTCAATATGGGCGCCATGGAGAACAAGGGCCTCAACATCTTCAACTCCAGCGCCGTGCTGGCCCGCGCCGAAACCGCCACCGACGCCGCGCACCAGCGGGTCGAGGCGATCGTTGCCCACGAATATTTCCACAACTGGTCGGGCAACCGCGTGACCTGCCGCGACTGGTTCCAACTGTCGCTCAAGGAAGGGTTCACGGTGTTCCGCGACGCCGGGTTCTCGGCCGACATGAACTCGGCCACCGTCAAGCGCATCCAGGACGTCGCGTACCTGCGTACCCACCAGTTTGCCGAAGACGCCGGCCCGATGGCCCACCCGGTTCGCCCGGACAGCTTCATCGAAATCTCCAACTTCTACACCCTGACCGTTTACGAAAAGGGCTCGGAAGTGGTTGGCATGATCCACACCCTGTTGGGTGCCGAAGGCTTCCGCAAGGGCAGCGACCTGTATTTCGAGCGCCACGACGGCCAGGCCGTGACCTGCGACGATTTCATCAAGGCCATGGAAGATGCCAACGGCGTCGACCTGGCCCAGTTCAAGCGCTGGTACAGCCAGGCCGGTACGCCACGGCTGGCGGTCAGTGAGTCCTACGATGCGGCGGCCAAGACCTACAGCTTGTCGTTCCGCCAAAGCTGCCCGCCGACGCCGGACAAGGCGGAAAAACTGCCGTTCGTGATCCCCGTGGAACTGGGGCTGTTGAACAGTCAGGGCGGCGAGATTCCCCTGCGCCTGAGCGGCGAATCGGCGGCCAGCGGCACCACCCGGGTGATCTCGGTGACCGAAGCCGAACAGACTTTCACGTTCGTCGATGTCGCTGAAAAGCCCTTGCCTTCTTTGCTACGCGGGTTCTCGGCACCGGTGAAATTGAGCTTCCCCTACGACCGCGACCAACTGATGTTCCTGATGCAGCATGACAGCGACGGTTTCAACCGCTGGGATGCCGGCCAGCAGTTGTCGGTCCAGGTGTTGCAGGAATTGATCACCCAGCATCAGCAGGGCGCGACGCTGACGTTGGATCCGCGCCTGGTCAGTGCGCTGCGCAGCGTGCTCTCGGATGAGTCCCTGGACCAGGCCATGGTCGCCGAAATGCTCTCGCTGCCAAGCGAAGCCTACCTGACGGAAATCAGCGAAGTGGCCGACGTCGAGGCGATCCATACCGCCCGTGAGTTCGCCCGCCAGCAGTTGGCCGAGAACCTGTTCGAAGCCCTGTGGCTGCGTTATGAAGCCAACCGCGACCTGTCCAAGCGCACGCCATACGTGGCCGAGGCGGAGCATTTCGCCCGCCGCGCGCTGCAAAACATTGCGTTGTCGTACCTGATGCTTACCGGCAAGCCTGAAGTGCTGAGTGCGACCCTGGATCAATTCGACACCGCCGACAACATGACCGAACGCCTGACAGCGCTGGCGGTGCTGGTCAACTCGCCGTTCGAAACCGAGAAGGCCCACGCTCTCGAAGTGTTCGCGGAAAACTTCAAGGGCAACCCGCTGGTCATGGACCAATGGTTCAGCGTCCAGGCAGGCAGCCCGTTGCCGGGCGGCCTGGCGCGGGTCAAGGCATTGATGGAGCACCCAGCGTTCACCATCAAGAACCCGAACAAGGTACGGGCGTTGATCGGCGCCTTCGCCGGACAGAACCTGATCAACTTCCACGCCGCCGATGGTTCAGGCTACCGCTTCCTGGCGGACCTGGTGATCCAGCTCAACGGTTTCAACCCGCAGATCGCCTCGCGGCAACTGGCCCCGCTGACCCGCTGGCGCAAATACGACAGCGCCCGCCAGGCACTGATGAAAGCCGAACTGGAGCGCATCCTGGCGTCCGGCGGGCTGTCGGCCGATGTGTTCGAGGTGGTGAGCAAGAGCCTGGCATAAACAGGCACTGCCTAACTTTTGCGGCGAGGGAATTTATCCCTCGCCGCATCCATCACCCTCGCGAATGTCTTCTGATTCACCCTTGGCCGATATCCTCCCCGGTTAACAAAAGATAACGTGGCGTCGATTGTCAGACCTTTCGAAAGCCCGATAGGATAGGTTCGCTTGCGAAGTAGCTCTAGATTGCAGGTTTCAGGGCTATGCTCCAAGACTGGCAACGTACCAAGCCATAACAATAATAAATGGGGGAAAGGTCTATGAATGAGCCTGTCATGGCAACGGGCCGCTGCCGGCCGCCGATGCTGCGCCGAGTTGCGTTGCTGGCTTCGGCACTCTCGCTGCTGGGCTCTGTCGTGTTGTCGGCGCCGGTGCTGGCAGTCGCCGCATCGACGTCCGATGTCATCTATTCCGTCGAGTCGGCCAAGGCCAGCAAGACCCTGATGCTCGATGTGGTGCATGCCGGCCAGCGCCTGGTGGCGGTCGGTGACCGTGGGCATATCGTCTATTCCGATGACCAGGGCACGTCCTGGACCCAGGCCAAGGTACCGACACGCCAATTGCTCACCGCCGTCTTTTTCGTCGACGACAAGCACGGCTGGGCCGTGGGACACGACGCGCAGATCCTCGCCAGCGTGGACGGCGGCAGCACTTGGACCAAGCAATTTGAAGACCTGCCCCGTGAAGCGCCGTTGCTGGATATCTGGTTCCAGGACGCCAGCCATGGCTTCGCCGTGGGCGCCTACGGGGCGCTGTACGAAACCAACGATGGCGGCAAGCACTGGGAAGACGCCAGCGACCGCCTCGACAATGAAGATCAATACCACCTCAATGCCATCGCCGCCGTGAAGGATGCCGGGCTGTTCGTCGTGGGCGAGGCCGGCAGCATGTTCCGTTCCGCCGATTGGGGGCAGACCTGGGAAAAACTCCAGGGGCCGTACGAGGGTTCGCTGTTCGGCGTCATCGGCACCGCCCAGTCTTCGACGCTGTTGGCCTACGGTCTTCGTGGCAATCTTTATCGTTCCGCCGACTTTGGCACGACGTGGGAGCAGGTCGAACTCAACGCTGCCCGTGGCGCGCTGGAGTTCGGCTTGTCGGGCGCGACGCTGTTGCCGGACGGCGCCATCGTGATTGTCGGCAACGGTGGCAGCGTGATCCGCAGCACCGACGACGGCGTGACGTTCAGCGTGTTCAACCGCCCGGATCGCATCTCCGTGGCGGCCGTCACGGCGGCAGGCAACGGCAACCTGATCCTGGCGGGACAGGGCGGCGTTCGCGCCACCACGTCCACCGGCGCCGAACTGAGCAAATGAGCCGGACCTGTCAGACGGGCACAATAACAACAAGGCGGACCCCATGAGCAGTCATCACCAAGACAAGGCCACGTTCCTCGAGCGCCTGATTTTCAACAACCGCCCGGCAGTGATAGTCATTTGCCTGCTGGTCAGTATCTTCCTGTTCTGGCAGGCCACGCTGATCCGGCCGTCCACCAGTTTTGAAAAGATGATCCCCCTCGAGCACCCCTTCATCGAGAAGATGCTCGAGCACCGCAACGACTTGGCGAACCTGGGCAACACGGTGCGGATTTCCGTGGAGGCCACCGATGGCGACATTTTCTCCAAGGAATACATGGAGACCCTGCGCCAGATCCACGACGAAGTGTTTTACATTTCCGGTGTCGACCGTTCCGGGCTCAAGTCGCTGTGGAGCCCGAGTGTGCGCTGGACCGAAGTGACGGAAGAGGGCTTTGCCGGTGGTGAGGTGATTCCCCAGAGTTACGACGGCTCGGCCGACAGCCTCGACCTGTTGCGCAACAACGTGCTCAAGTCCGGTCAGGTCGGGCGGCTGGTGGCGAACGACTTCAAATCGAGCATCATCGATATTCCGTTGCTGGAGTCCTACCCGGACCCGCAGGACCAGGGCAAATTGCTCGCCCTGGACTACCGCAAGTTTTCCCATGAACTTGAAGACAAGATCCGCAACAAGTTCGAAGCCCAGAACCCCAATGTGCAGATCCACATCGTCGGTTTCGCCAAGAAAGTCGGCGACTTGATCGATGGCCTGGTCATGGTGGTGATGTTCTTTGGCGTGGCCTTCGTCATTACCCTGATCCTGTTGTACTGGTTCACGAACTGCATGCGCAGCACCATTGCAGTACTGAGCACCACCCTGGTGGCGGTGGTCTGGCAACTGGGACTGATGCACGCGGTGGGGTTTGGCCTGGACCCTTACTCAATGCTCGTGCCGTTTTTGATCTTTGCCATCGGTATTTCCCATGGCGTGCAGAAAATCAACGGTATCGCCCTGCAATCCAGCGAAGCGGACAACGCCCTGACCGCAGCGCGGCGCACCTTCCGGCAGTTGTTCCTGCCGGGCATGATCGCCATCCTGGCGGACGCCGTCGGCTTTATCACGCTGTTGATCATCGACATCGGCGTGATTCGCGAACTGGCCATCGGTGCCTCCATCGGCGTGGCGGTCATCGTATTCACCAACCTGATCCTGCTGCCGGTGGCGATCTCCTACGTCGGCATCAGCAAACGCGCCGTGGAACGCAGCAAAAAAGACGCGACCCGCGAACACCCGTTCTGGCGCACATTGTCGAACTTCGCCAGCGCCAAGGTGGCGCCGGTATCGATCGCCCTGGCCGTGATCGCGTTTGGCGGCGGCCTCTGGTACAGCCAGAACCTGAAGATCGGCGACCTGGACCAGGGCGCGCCGGAGCTGCGTCCGGATTCGCGCTACAACCAGGACAACAATTTCATCATCAGCAATTACTCCACCAGTTCCGATGTGCTGGTGGTGATGGTCAAGACCAAGTCCGAAGGTTGTTCGCGCTATGAAGCCATGGCGCCGATCGACGAGCTGATGTGGAAGATGCAGAACACCGAGGGCGTGCAGTCGGCAATTTCCCTGGTGACCGTGTCCAAGCAAATGATCAAGGGCATGAACGAGGGCAACCTGAAATGGGAAACGCTGTCGCGCAACCCTGATGTGCTCAACAGCTCCATTGCCCGGGCCGATGGCCTGTACAACAACAGTTGTTCACTTGCACCGGTGCTGGTGTTCCTCAACGACCACAAGGCCGAGACCCTGGATCGTGCGGTGAAGGCGGTGCAGGACTTTGCCAAGGACAACAACCGCGAGGGCCTGGAGTTCATCCTGGCGGCAGGTAACGCGGGCATCGAGGCGGCCACTAACGAGGTGATCAAGGAATCGGAACTGATCATCCTGATCCTGGTGTACATCTGCGTGGCGACCATGTGCATGATCACCTTCCGTTCCTGGGCGGCGACGCTGTGCATCGTCCTGCCGCTGGTGCTGACGTCGGTGCTGGGCAACGCCTTGATGGCGTTCATGGGCATCGGCGTGAAGGTCGCGACTCTGCCGGTGGTGGCGTTGGGCGTGGGGATTGGCGTGGACTACGGCATCTATATCTACAGCCGCCTGGAGAGTTTCCTGCGCGCCGGCTTGCCGTTGCAGGAGGCCTATTACCAGACGTTGAAGTCCACCGGCAAAGCGGTGTTGTTTACCGGCCTCTGCCTGGCGATCGGCGTGTGCACCTGGATCTTCTCGGCCATCAAGTTCCAGGCCGACATGGGCTTGATGCTGACATTCATGCTGCTGTGGAACATGTTCGGGGCGCTGTGGCTGCTGCCGGCGTTGGCGCGGTTCCTGATCAAGCCTGAGAAACTGGCGGGGCAGAAGGGCAATTCGTTGTTCGCCCATTGATGGCGCGAGCGATTGAAGGCAAAAGCCGCCGTCCCGGAACGGCGGCTTCTCGTCTTGATCAAGGCGCTAACGGTAAGAACTTGTCGCGCGCCAGGAATTTGCCAATCTGACCACGGTGCACATTCACCACGGCATAGGGGCTCTGAGCCTTGGCCAGCATTGAGTGATAGTGCTCCCGACGTTGCTCCTTGGTTTTCAGATGCGCGACGCTGTAGTCGGCTTTTGGCGTCTCGGCCGTTTCGTAGTGAAAATGCGCATACCAGAGGGGAAAGCCGTCAACGTCGTTGATGGCGTACTCCTGGAGGAAATCCTTGCGGGTTCCTTTCAAGGCCTTGCGCTCGCCAAGGCGCGCGACGTGTATCAGCTTTTTTTCAAACAGGTATCGGAGGTTGCCATCGGTGGGCGGCAATTTCAGGCTCAATTCGGTGCGCAGCGCGGCGCCCTTGGTGGTCAGGCTGGAAATGGCCCGGGACAATTGCTGGCTCAAGGCCTGATCCGCCGGCGAGGGTAACGTTCCTGAAACCGTGAAAGCCCTGTCGAGTTCCGCCGAGAGCGTGCGGTAGCGACTCGCCTCGTTGTCCAGGATCTCTTCGATTTCCTGAGGGTGACGACAGCGTGTTTTATAACTCTCAGCCCGGCGCAGGCGGTTATCCAACTGTTCGAGCAGTTTTTGCGCATCTCCCTTGATCGTCTTGATGGCTCGGGTTCTTGGCACGGGTGCCGGTCGCTCTACCTCGACGACGTCCCATACGTCGTCGTGGCGGGAGTAGGTCTCGAGGACTTCCCCGTTGATTTCGGAGTGGATCTCAACGACTTCAATGGGCAAGCTTGACCCGCCAGCAACGTCCACGTTTGTACCGGCCGGTTTGACATCGCCGATCAGAACGCCGGATTTGCGGGTCATGATCAGCCGCTTTCTCTTGCGATCAAGCGGCGGTTTCGCCGGGCGTTTTCGAGAGGTTGGCTCCGGCTTGACCTCTGCCGCCAGTTTCCCGGAGACATCGTCGTACAGACCCTTGAGCAGCGAAACCATCTTGTCGAAATAGGTTTCGTCGACGTCCTCGACATAGAGGGTCTTCACGACATCCAGGGCATCCAATGCCTTTGCGTACTGCTCGGTCAGGCTCTCCAGTACCGCCAGGTGCTCCGGCGGTGGCAAGGTGTAGTGCTTGATATTGGAATGGGAGCTGATCTGGCTGGACAACGACAGGATGATGCGAGTCAGCGTTTGCAACAGGTCGGAATCGATAGTCTTGACCGACAATATCGGCAGCGTAGCCAATTGCGCATCCTGGAGCGTTAGGGCTGTATCGTATTTCTTATCAAAAGTCAGCAGCAATTGGTCGAAATCGGTAGCGCTGGTTGCATCGAGGTTCAGCAGGTTCTCTAGCTGCTGATCTCTCAAGTTCAGCCAGTGAATCACCCGCTCACGGTTCGAGAACGTTTTCTTCTGGAAGTCTAAGAAGCCCGGACCGTTGCTTCGAACGCGTTCAGGGGTCGGGTATACATCCAACCCAGGATGAGCATTGACGAGGTCGTCCTGGTCCATCTTGACCAGGGAAGACGCTGCGTCCGCATACAGGATGATGCTCTTGGTGATCATCACCACCACAGGTTGATCCAATTGCGCATGCAAGGTCTTGCGCTCGTCCTGGCTTGCGAGCACTCCCAAGTGAGTGGCTATTTGCGTTTCCAGCAGCTCATAGAGTTCTTGACGGTCGAGTAGATGCTGCTCGGGCGTGATCACCTTACCCGTCTCGTCTTTGGGAGGCTTGCCATCTTGGCGGGGCACACCGTCGTGGACCTTCTGGTGGGCTTTTTTAATGCCATCGGCTCGGCTTGCCTGGCTGGCCAGGAAGTCGTCAAGGTCCTTGTTGAGCTTTTTCTTCCGGTCCTTGAGTTCTTGGATACGGCTCTTCGGCATGCCCCCGCGAAGGCGCAGGTTCAGGTCCATGGTCCAGTTGCCGCGGTCGTCGGATTTCAGCATCGGGCCGTCGCGGCTCGGGTCCTGAGGGTCGATGATCTTCACGTTGTCGTCCACATCCACGTCGATCTGGTATAGCGCTCGCTCAACCATGGCGTGCCATTTCGCACCGATGACGTACAAGCCCTTGAGCGGTCCGTACGTAATGGGTTCGGGTAGCTTGGCGGGCCGATTCACCTGCATCCCTTGCAGTTGGGTTCGTTGCTCGGGTGTCAGGCGATTGCGGGCGCTGGCGAAGCTGAAATCCAGGGCTTTGCCGGGCGCCTTGGACAGTTCGCCGGGCAAGGCGATGATGCTTTCCTTGAATGTCGGCGCGGTGGGGGCGGGCCACTGTTGCGCGAGGATGCGCGGCGCGGGAGGGCGCATCGCTTGCTCCATTGCTGTTTCAGACACAGGCACACGGGCAGGCGCGCGCGAAGAAGGAATCTGTGTCGCCAGCAGGGCCAGGTTCAGCAGCAGGTCGACAGCAGCGAGTTCGCGGGTCACCGGGTCGTCGCTGCTCAGTGCCGGGATGTCGTTCTGGGCACTGAGCATCAAGTTGAACAGCCAGGCGCAGGTCATGGCGGGGCCACGTAACAGCGGGAACAGCAGGGTGTTGAACAGCAGGTTGCCGCCCTTGAGCAGCAATGCCCAGCGGCTCTCGCTGTTGGATACCGAGCTCCGGTCGGCTTGGGTGACCAGCGCGTGGGCATTGCAGCCATAAAGGTACTGCATCAATCGACCGTTCCCCAGGTACTGCAGCAGTTCCTTGCTGGCCTCGTCGAGGGCAAGCGTTGCCGGGGCGGGCTTATCGGGAATGTCGAATTCATCGCCCTGATGGAACTGCAGGACATGCGGTTCCTTGATCCCGCCGTTGGCATAGACCAGCCGAGCGGAGTCGGGCAACCAGGTCAGCACGCTGTCCTGCAGCGCTCCGGCGGTGGCGATGGCGTCCAGCAGCGCCTGGCGAGAGGAAAACTGCTGCAAGGACGTTTCGTAGAGTGGCCGATACAGCAGATGCGGGCCCTGGGTCGGATCCTGAGACTCGATCACGAACATGTTGAGCACGGTGTCCGGCGTCGCGTGAGGCTTTCGCTGCAAGGCCAGGTGGCGGATCACGACGGGGCGGCCATCGACTTGTCGTTCTTCGACGGAAGGCGCAAACAGGGCCTCGAGAAGGTCCAGCCCCTGGCGAGTCATGCCGTTTTCCTGGTTATGCAGCTGCTTGAGGGCTTCGAGCAATATCTGGGGTGGAATCTGTTCGGCGAACCGTCGCTCGCGATCATCCCTTTGGTCGAGATCAGCAAGCAGCTTTCGTTGCAGGTATCGAGGATAGGTCGTGCCGATGTCGACTTGTTCGATCAGGCCGTTCTTGCCCGTGATGAAATCGTTCGTCAGCCATTCAGGCAGCGCCAGGCCTTGGCGGTGGCTGAGCCTTACCTGCCCGCTGGGCCGGGCGACCAGGTTATCGATCGCCAGGGTGGTCAGGCTCATGTCCCTGGGTTCGCTGATGCCGACGGCGCCCGGGTATCCGGCGGCGACGGTGTAGGTCAGCGTCACATCGTCAGGGTGAAAGTGGCTGGCCGGGACCTTCGCCCGGCTGCTGTCGTTGGCCTGCTGCAGGCGGCGGGACAGGGCGTCTACGGCAAACGTCCGGATGTCCTTGATGTCGCTGAGGAAGGTCAGCCCATCGCTGCGTTGCTTGGCACCGGCCAGCGCCAGGCTGTAGTGCTGGAATGTTGTCTGGTCCCCGAGGGGCGCTGTCTTTAACCATTCGGGCAGCAAGGCAGCCATTTGCTGCGCGGCCTGTGGCGTGGGTTGTGGAATGTCGGTCAGGTATCGGGTGGGATCGCTCAGGTCGGCATACAGTTTTTTCAGGTCTGGCCAACCGATCTTGGAGGGCAACTTCACCGAGCGCAGGTCGGTCAGTTGTTGTTCCAATAGCATGCCGGCCTGGGTGTCGAAGGCATTACCGCCGATTTCGTAGCGCTGGCACCTGACGGTATCGACGACATAGCGGTCGGCGATGCGTCGGGTCCAGTACGCGTGGAATTCATCCATCGACGCGAAGGACCGCACAGCGTTGCCGGGACTGCAGAGCACGATGGCGAGGCCATGAATCGTGTAGTGCTCCAGCAGGATCGCCGAGGCGGGCAAGACGGTGCTGTTGCCTTCCCGGGTGATAGTGCTTTCCAGGCTATAGGCGTAGACCGGGGACTTGTTGTGGCTGAAGCGGTATTCGCGGTCCGGCCATCGAGCGACCTGGTCCAGGGCGTCGCGTTCCGGCTCGGAGAGACCCGGTTGCCGGAGCCCACGGATATGCAGAATATGCTTGAGCGTATCGCCTAGCCATTGCCAGCGATTGGCATGGTCTTGGGCATCAATCTCGGCGTTCCAGTAGCGGCTCAGCGCATCCTCCAGTGCGATCGGCAGGGTCCAGGGCAGTTCGAATAACAGTGCTTCGATCATCCTGGTGTCCGGGACCCTGCCGCCGGCGTCACGCAGGCGTTTAGGAAAGTCGATGCTCAGGTAACAGCCATACGAGCCGCTTGAACTGAAGTCAACGGGTGTGCCGCAGGCCAGATAATCAAGCACCAGGGCCGTGAACGGTCGGGCAACCCAGCCATTGCCGGCCTCATCTGGCACTGCCAACTGAAGGGTGGGAAGGTCAAAGGCCAGTGTGGGAAAGCGTGCCCTGATCGCTTTTTCGAGTTGCTGCTGCGCGATTGTTTCGAAGGTCGGGCGATCGGCAAACTGTTGGCTGATGGTTTGGGTAAACGTAGCGGCACTGTCAGCCGTAGCAGGCGAAGTCATGGGAAATCCTTTTCCTGGTTCAGGTCGCCGGGATTGACGACGCAACCAGTATCGATTGCCCTTTTTTGTGCGGGCGGTACATAGATACCACCTTGTCGAGGCTGAGGCTGAGGCTGAAGCGCAGGCTTAGGGCGCAGAGCTCAAGCAGATGATGAAGGCAAAAGCCGCCGTCCCGGAACGGCGGCTTCTCGTCTTGATCAAGGCGCTAACGGTAAGAACTTGTCGCGCGCCAGGAATTTGCCAATCTGACCACGGTGCACATTCACCACCGCATAGGGGCTCTGAGCCTTGGCCAGCATTGAGTGATAGTGCTCCCGACGTTGCTCCTTGGTTTTCAGATGCGCGACGCTGTAGTCGGCTTTTGGCGTCTCGGCCGTTTCGTAGTGAAAATGCGCATACCAGAGGGGAAAGCCGTCAACGTCGTTGATGGCGTACTCCTGGAGGAAATCCTTGCGGGTTCCTTTCAAGGCCTTGCGCTCGCCAAGGCGCGCGACGTGTATCAGCTTTTTTTCAAACAGGTATCGGAGGTTGCCATCGGTGGGCGGCAATTTCAGGCTCAATTCGGTGCGCAGCGCGGCGCCCTTTGTGGTCAGGCTGGAAATGGCCTGGGACAATTGCTGGCTCAAGGCTTGATCCGCCGGGGAGGGGGATGTTCCTGAAACCGTGAAAGCCCTGTCGAGTTCCGCTGAAAGCGTGCGGTAGCGACTCGCCTCGTTGTCCAGGATCTCTTCGATTTCCTTGGGATGACGGCAACGTGCTTTATAGCTTTCTGCCCGGCGTAGGCGGTTGTCCAACTGTTCGAGCAGTTTTTGCGCATCACCCTTGATCGTCTTGATGGCTCGGGTTCTTGGCACAGGTGCCGGTCGCTCTACCTCCACGACGTCCCATACGTCATCGTGGCGTGAATAGGTCGCGATCACCTGGTCATCGACCTCGGAGCGCAGCTCGACGACCTCGATCGGCAATGTGCTGCCGGCCGGTTTCAGATCACCGATCAGCACACCGCTGTTTCGGGTATTGATCACTTCTTTGCGGGGGCGCCCCGCCGATACCTGCGGACGTCTCGGCTGCCGCTTGCTCGGCTTTGGCTGCGGTTTGATTTCTGCCGCAAGCTTCCCTGACACCTCTTCATAGAGGCCCTTGACCAGATCGACCAGCCTGTCGAAATAGGCTTCATGGATATCCTCGGCATATAAGGTTTTCATCCCTTGCAGTGCATCCAAGGCTTCGCCGTAGTGCTCGGTCAAACTCTCCAGTACTCGAAGCTGATCCGAAGGAGATAAATCGTACAGCCGTAGCTCCGAGTGGGTGCGAACATGCTTCCCCAGCGGGCGGACAATTCGGTACAGGCTGTCGGGCAGATCAGATGCGCCATGTTTGATTGCCAGCACCGGAAGAGTCGCCAACTGCAAGGCCTTGGTGCCCGTTGCACTGGGTTCTTCCAGCGGGCGGTCTCGGGTCAGGCGTTCGAATACCTGCGCGCCTGCAGTGTCCAGGTTCAACAATTTATTGAGATATTCATCCTTGAGCTCCAGCCAATGGACCTTGCGGTCATTGATGTCGCTGATCGCGTCGAGAAACTTCACATAGCCTTGAAAATCTTGCCTGACGGCCTCTACCACCGCCGACGGTTGATCAAATTGAGGGTGGGCCGCATTAATGGCGACATATTCCGCTTCGTTAACGAGGAACGCTTTACGGGCGTTTTTAACGACGTTTTCCATCAGTACAGGAAGGCTACCTGAAGGTAATGCGATCCCCAGCCTGGCGCGCTCAGGTGCGCTGTCGAGCAGCTTCAAATAGGCGTCGGTCTGCTCGACAAGCAGGTCATAGAACACCTTGCGTTTCGGTGCGCGTTGCGCCTCGGTATAAGAACCTCCTTCGACTCTCGTCATGACCGCCTGAGCGATATCCAAAGCATCTTGTTGTTTGCTTTGTTGCGCCGTGAAGGCGGCCAGTTCATTGATCAGCTCGATTGTTCTTTGCGCATTGAGGCGACGCTGCTCGACCATGCGCTTGGGCGGCATCCCCCCTCGCAGGCGCAGGCGCAAATCCATGGACCAGGTACCTTGGCCATCCGATCGCAACGACGGTCCCCGGCGTGACGTGGTGGTCGGATCGATGACCGTTACGCTGCCGTCCGATTCGGTGTCGACTCGATACAAGTGACCTTCAACCAGCGCGTGCCAGGCGTTATCGATCACGTAGAGGCCTGTGAATGGACCTTGGTCGATGGGTGCCGGCAGTACCGCGGGCCGCGGTATTCGCATGCGCCGCAGTTGCGTACGTTGTTCTGGCGTCAGGCGGTCACGGGCATTGGTGAAATCGAAATCGAGGAGGGCGCCTGGCATTTCGGCGCCTGGCAAGGCAACCGTGCCCTCCATAATCTTCGGCAGGGACAGACTGGGCCATTGCTCAACGGCAACGCGCCTGGCGGGGGCGCGCATCGCCTGGTTCTTGGTGGATTCGGACACGGGGACAAGCGAAGGCGCACGGACCGACGACAGCTGGCTCACCAGCATGGCCAGGTTGACCAGGAAGTCGACGGCGGCCAGCTCCCGTGTCGCCGGATCGTCGCTGATCAGCGCTGGGATGTCCTGGCTGGCGCTGGCCATCAGGCTCCACAGCCAGACGCTGGCCATGGCCGGGCCGCGCAGCAGCGGAAACAGCAGCGTGTTGAACAGCAGGCTGCCGCCCTTGAGCAGCACTGCCCAGCGGCTTTCAC
Source organism: Pseudomonas frederiksbergensis (assembly GCF_000802155.2). GTDB lineage: Bacteria > Pseudomonadota > Gammaproteobacteria > Pseudomonadales > Pseudomonadaceae > Aquipseudomonas > Aquipseudomonas frederiksbergensis_A. The sequence goes on along the minus strand of NZ_JQGJ02000005.1, from coordinate 53,339 downwards.
TGTTGGAGACTGAATTGCGGTCGGCCTGGGTGATCAGGGCTTGGGCATTGCAGCCGTAGAGGTACTCCAGCAACTTGCCATTGGCCAGGTACTGCAACAGTTCATCGTCGCCACCGTTGATGGCGAGCGTGGCCGGAGCGGGTTTCTCGGGCACGCTGAATTCGTCGCCCTGGAAGAACCGCACGATGTGCGGCTCGGCGAAGCCACCGTTGGCGTATATAGGGCGGGCGGTATCGGACAGCCAGGTCAGGACGCTGTGTTGCAGGTCCCCGGCGCTGGCGACCGCTTGCAACAGTGCCTGGCGTGTCGGGAACTCCAGCAGTGCAGGCGCATAGAGCGGGCGATACAACACGTGCGGACCGGCTGTGACGTCTTTCGCCTCGATGATGAACATATTACCGACGACATCGGGCCGGGCATGGGGCTCGTGCAGGAAGGCCAAGTGCCGGATGACCACGAGATGTCCGTCGACCTGCCGGTCTTCGGCGTTGGGTTGCAGGACCGCCTCTACGCGGCGCAGCCCTTGGCGGGTCATGCCGTTTTCGTGATTCAGTGTGTTTTGCAGCGCTTCGAGCGGCAGGTGCGCCGAGCTCTGTTCGGCAAATATTCGCTGGTGTGCCTGCGCTTGCGACGAGTCGCCCAGCAATTCCTGTTGCAGGTAGCGAGGATAGGCCGTACCGATATCCACCTGCTCGATCAGTCCGCCGGTGCGGGTAATCAAGTCTGGCGTCAACCACGCCGGCAACGCCAGGCCCAGGCGATGGCTGAGCTTCAGATGGCCACTGGGCCGCGAGACCAGATTGTCGATGGCCAGTTGGGTCAGGTTCCCGGTTCTTTTCTCGCTGATACCCACGGTCCCCGGGTACCCCGCCGAGACCGTGAACGTCAGTTCAATATCGTCGGGATGAAATGAGCGGGATGGGACCTTGGCAGGGCTGCTGTCGTTGGTTTGCTGCATCCGCGCCAGCAGGGCGTCAGCGGTGAAGGTCCGGATGTCGTTGAGATGGACTCGGCCTTGATCGCGTTTCTTCACGCTGGCCAGTGCCAGGCTGTAGCGCTGGAAGCTCATCTGGTCGGCAAGGGCTGCGTTCTTCAGCCATTGGGGAAGTAGCGGCCTGAGTTGTGTCGTGGTGTCTGCGGCAGAATCGAGGATGTCGCGCAAGTACCGAGCTGGATCGCTCAGCTCCCGGTAGAGCGCCTTGAGGTCGTGCACGCCAATGCTGGAAGGTAACGTGACCGCCTTCAAGTCGACCAATTGCTGCTCCAATACCATGGCAGCCTGGGTATCGAAGGCGTTGCCGTCAATCTCGTAGCGATTGCAGGTAATGGTGTCGACGACATAACGGTCGGCGATCTGCGCACGCCAGTGATTGTCAAAGGATTCGATCGAGTCGAAGGGCTGCACGGCACCGCCGGCGCTGCACAGCAAGATGACCAGGCCGCTCTGGGTGTAGTGGAGCAGCAGGATGTCGCTGCTGGGCAGCACGGTATTGGACGTGCCCTCGGTGAGGGTGCTTGCCAGGCTGTAGGCATAGACCGGTGGAACATTGTGGCTGAAGCGTTGCCCTCGGTCTGGCCAACGGACGATCTGGTCCAGGGCTTCGCGTGCCGGTTCAGACAATCCCGGCTGTTTCAGACCCTGGATATGCAACCTGTTCTTGAGTGAGTCGCTAAGCCATAGCCAGCGGCTGTTGTGAACACCGGCGTCAGGTTTGGGGCTGCTGGCGATGTCGGTATTCCAATAGCGAGCCAATGCGTCGCCAAACCCGATGGGCACTGTCCAAGGCAGCTCGAGCACCAGCTTTTCAATCACCTTGATGTCCAGGTTGCCGACATCGGGCCGGAGGCGGCGTGGAATCGTGTCGGAGAGATAACAGGCGAAATTGCCGTTGGAACTGAAGTCCAACGGGGTGCCGAGGGCCAGGTAGTCGAGCACCAAAGGCATGAACGGCTTGAAGCTCCAGCCTTGGGCGGCCGCATCCGGCATCGCCAGGTGGGTGCGGGCCAGATCGATGACCAGCGAGGGGTATCTTGCCTTGATGGCTTGTTCGAGCATCTGTTGCGTAAGCCGCTCGAAGGTCGGACGACCGGCAAACTGCTGACTGACGTTCTGTTCGAAGGTGGGGGCGCTTTCAGCTGCTGAGAGCGAGGTCATAAGAAATCCTTTTCCAAAACTCACGGCCGTCGGGATGACGACGAGAGTCAAGTGTCGGGATTCCCTTTCCCCGCGTGCGGTATATAAATACCACCGGTGGCGCGGGCGTTGTGTCAGGCCTGGGTGGTATCGCTGCCCAGCACCACGTTCAATGCGCTGCGTGCATCGTCCAGTTGCACCAGCGTGGCATGGCGCGCACCGAGGGCGTCGCGGTTCTCGATGGCGGTGAGGATCGCCTTGTGCCGCGGCATCGCCAGTTCATGCAGGTTGGGCCGCTGGTTGGAGTGCTTCAGCGCTTCGGCGATCGCCACCGACAACATGTTGCAGAGGTTGGCGAGCAGATCGTTATGGGTTGCGTCGGCGATGCGGCTATGGAAATCCAGGTCCGGTTGCAGCAGCGCCTCGGGCGTCGGGGCGGCTTCCATGCGCTGGTAGGCTTCGTTGATGGCGGCGATGTCTTCGTCGGTGGCGAACTGGGCGGCGAGGGCCGCGGCGGCCGGCTCGATGATGCTGCGCACGCTGGTCAGCAGGCCGAAGAACTCGTTCTGCGGGCTGCTTTGCATCAACCAGTGCAGCACGTCCGGGTCGAGCATGTGCCATTCCCGACGGGCCTTGACCACGGTGCCCACGCGAGGACGCGAATACACCAGGCCCTTGGCGACCAGCACGCGCGTGGCTTCGCGTAGCACCGGCCGGCTGACCGCATACTCTTCGCACAACAAGGCCTCGGCGGGCAATTTATCGTCCGGCTTGAAGCGCCCGGAAACGATCTGCATGCCCAGTTCCTGGACGATGCGCGAATGCATGCTTTTGCGGTCGGAGGGTTTGCGGTAATCCATGGGACGCGGCGCGATCCTGTCGGCGAGGGAAGTGCTGCGCATGATAGCAGGCGCGGCGGACATTCATCAGGTTGAACCCTTGGGTCTCAGTGACCTTGTGGCGAGGGAGCAGGCTCCCCCGCCATAGTCCATGCGACAGTCAACTTCGATGTTGAATGTTCAGCCGCTTCATGAGCAGGCTCGCACAAGGGGCGTTTTGTTGGGTCAGTGAGAGTGACGCGGCACCTCGGCGCCGCGGCAGCCCACCAGGAAGTCGAAATCGCAACCCTGGTCCGCTTGCAGCACATGGTCGATGTACAGCTGGCGGTAGCCGCCTACGAGCAATTGCTGCGGCGGCGCCAGGTCAGCCAGGCGCGCGGCGAGTTCGGCGTCCGGGATGTCCAGGTGCAGGCGGCCGCTGGCACAGTCGAGTTCGATCCAGTCGCCTTCTTTCACGGCAGCCAAAGGACCGCCGGCTGCCGCTTCCGGTGCTACGTGCAGGACCACGGTGCCGTAGGCGGTGCCGCTCATGCGTGCGTCGGAAATACGCACCATGTCCGTTACGCCTTGGGCCAACAGCTTGGCCGGCAAGCCCATGTTGCCCACTTCAGCCATGCCCGGATAACCCTTTGGCCCGCAATTCTTCATTACCAGGATCGAGTCGGCGTCGACGTCCAGTTCCGGGTCGTTGATCCGTGCCTTGTACTCGTCGAAGTTCTCGAACACCACCGCGCGGCCACGATGCTGCATCAACTCCGGCGTGGCGGCGGATGGCTTGAGCACTGCGCCCAACGGCGCCAGGTTGCCGCGCAGTACGCAGATGCCGCCATCGGCGCGGATCGGATTGTCCAGCGTGCGGATGACTTCGTCCTGGCCGTAGATCGGCGCGTCCTTGGTATTTTCACCGAGGCTCTTGCCGTTGACGGTCAATGCATTCGGGTGAGGAATGAGGTTGGCTTCGCCGAGACGCCGCAGCACCGCGGGCAGGCCGCCGGCGTAGTAGAACTCTTCCATCAGGAAGCGCCCGGACGGTTGCAGGTCGACGATGGTCGGCATGCCGCGACCGATGCGGGTCCAGTCGTCCAGGTCCAGCTGCACGCCAATGCGTCCGGCGATGGCCTTGAGGTGGATAACCGCGTTGGTCGAACCGCCGATGGCGGCGTTGACGCGGATGGCGTTTTCGAAGGCTTCCTTGGTCAGGATCTTCGACAGTTTCAGGTCTTCACGGACCATTTCCACCGCGCGCATGCCGGACATATGGGCCAGCACATAACGGCGTGCATCCACGGCTGGAATCGCCGCGTTGTGGGGCAGTGAAGTGCCAAGGGCTTCGGCCATGCAGGCCATGGTCGAGGCCGTGCCCATGGTGTTGCAGGTACCGGCCGAGCGGGACATGCCGCCCTCGGCCGCGAGGAAGTCGTCGATGGTGATGGTGCCGGCCTTGACCTGTTCACTCAACTGCCAGACCACGGTGCCCGAGCCGATATCCTGGCCTTTGTGCTTGCCGTTGAGCATCGGCCCACCGGTGACGACGATGGCTGGCACGTCGCAACTGGCGGCGCCCATCAGCAATGCTGGGGTGGTCTTGTCGCAACCGGTAAGCAAAACCACGCCGTCAATCGGGTTGCCGCGAATCGCCTCCTCCACGTCCATGCTCGCCAGGTTGCGGGTCAGCATGGCGGTGGGGCGCAGGTTCGATTCGCCGTTGGAGAACACCGGGAATTCCACCGGGAAGCCCCCGGCCTCGATCACGCCGCGCTTGACGTGCTCGGCGATCTGCCGGAAGTGCGCGTTGCACGGCGTCAGCTCCGACCAGGTGTTGCAAATGCCGATGATCGGCTTGCCACGGAACTGATGGTCGGCGATGCCCTGATTTTTCATCCAGCTGCGGTACATGAAGCCATTCTTGTCGGCAGTGCCAAACCATTGGGCCGAGCGCAGGGAGGGTTTCTTATCAGACATGATCGATTCTCTTATTGTATGACTATATTGTTCGAGCTGAAGCGTAACATAAGCGCAATTTGCGCAGTTTGGAAGTGTTGTTGGGTAAATAGTATTACTATATAGTCCGGTTCAACGGAGGGATTGTCCTGGCGTCATACGCGAGAGAAATCCCCCAAGGTTCTATAACAACAACAATCGGAGACCGGTCCCATGAGCCAGGAATTGCGGCTTATTCGTCGCATCACTCTCAAACTGATTCCCTTCCTGATCCTGCTGTACCTGATCGCCTACGTGGACCGCTCTGCGGTAGGCTTTGCCAAGCTGCACATGGGCGCCGACATCGGCATCGGCGACGCCGCCTATGGCTTGGGTGCGGGGCTGTTTTTCATCGGTTACTTCCTGCTGGAAATTCCCAGCAACCTGATGCTCGAACGCTTCGGTGCCCGGCGCTGGTTCGCCCGGATCATGATCACCTGGGGCGCGATCACTATCGGCATGGCCTTCGTGCAAGGGCCCTACAGCTTCTATGTGATGCGCTTTTTGCTGGGCGCAGCCGAAGCCGGGTTCTTCCCCGGCGTGCTGTACTACATCACCCAATGGTTCCCGGTGCGCCATCGCGGCAAGATCCTCGGGCTGTTCATTCTTTCCCAACCCATCGCGATGATGATCACCGGCCCGGTGTCCGGTGGCTTGCTGGGCATGGACGGCATCCTTGGCCTGCACGGCTGGCAATGGCTGTTCATCGTCATCGGCCTGCCGGCGGTGCTGTTGACCTGGCCTGTGCTGCGCTACCTGCCGGACGGCCCGCAACAGGTGAAATGGATGGACCAGGCCGAGAAGGACTGGCTGACCGGTGAGCTGCAAAAAGACCTGCAGGAATACGGCCAGACCCGCCACGGCAATCCGCTCCATGCGCTCAAAGACAAGCGTGTCCTGCTGCTGGCGCTGTTCTACTTGCCAGTCACCTTGAGCATCTATGGCCTGGGCTTGTGGTTGCCGACGCTGATCAAGCAGTTCGGTGGCAGTGATCTGGTCACCGGTTTCGTCTCTTCCGTGCCGTATATCTTCGGGATCGTCGGCCTGCTGATCATTCCACGCAGCTCCGACCGCTTGAATGACCGCTACGGTCACCTTGCCGTGTTGTACGTGCTCGGTGCCATCGGCCTGTTCCTGAGTGCCTGGCTGTCGGTGCCGGTGTTGCAACTGGCGGCATTGTGCCTGGTGGCGTTCGCGCTGTTTTCCTGCACGGCAGTGTTCTGGACCTTGCCGGGACGGTTCTTTGCCGGCGCCAGTGCGGCGGCGGGCATTGCGTTGATCAACTCGGTGGGCAACCTCGGTGGCTACATCGGGCCGTTCGTGATCGGTGCGTTGAAGGAATACACCGGCAACCTGGCCTCGGGGCTGTATTTCCTGTCCTGTGTGATGGTGTTCGGCCTGGTGCTTACCGGCGTGGTCTACCGCCTGCTGGAGCGCAAGCATGTGTTGCCGGCGGACCAGTTTGCGGCGAGTGCCCGCGGGGCGACGCGTACCTGAACTGACGGCAATTGTGAAAGACAGCTTTAAAAAGCCTGCTACGCCTATTCAAGTTTTGTTTACAGGGAGAAAACCCATGCGTTTAGTTCAGTTCGAATTGAGTAACGGCGAACGCCGCGTCGGTGTCGTCGATGGCGAGCAGGTGCGCGAAGTGCAGGGCGCCAACACGGTTCGCGACCTGGCGCTGGCCGCCATCGAAGCAGGCGTGAAGCTCGAGCAGCAGGTCAACGACCTGGGCCTTGGGGCGAGCCATGACTACGCGCAATTGCTGGGCGAACTGCGCATCCTGCCACCGCTGGATCACCCGGACCCGGCGCACCTGTTGGTCAGCGGCACCGGCCTGACTCACCTGGGCAGTGCTTCGGCCCGGGACAAAATGCACCAGCAAGCCGGCGACGAAGCGACCATGACCGACACCATGCGCATCTTCAAGTGGGGCGTGGAGGGCGGCAAGCCACAGGCGGGGCAGGCCGGCGTGCAGCCGGAATGGTTCTACAAGGGTGACGGCAGCATCGTGGTCCGTCCGGGCCATCCGTTTCCACTGCCACCGTTTGCCGAAGACGCTGGCGAAGAGCCGGAGATCAGCGGCCTGTACGTCATCGGCCACGACGGCAAGCCTTATCGCCTGGGCTTTGCGGTAGGCAACGAATTTTCCGATCACGTCATGGAACGCAAGAACTACCTTTACCTGGCCCATTCGAAACTGCGCAGTTGCAGCTTTGGCCCGGAACTTCGCGTCGGTGAATTGCCTCAACATCTGTCCGGGACCAGTCGTATCCTGCGCAACGGTGAAGTGCTGTGGCAGAACGAATTCCTCAGCGGCGAGGCGAACATGTGCCACAGCCTCGAAAACCTGGAGTTCCATCACTTCAAGTACAGCCAGTTCCTGCGTCCCGGCGACGTGCACGTTCATTTCTTCGGCACCGCGACGCTGTCCTTCGCCGACGGCATTCGCACCCAGCCGGGGGATGTGTTCGAGATCAGCCAGGCCGAATTCGGCGCGCCGCTGGTCAATGGCATTGCCCCGGTGGACGCGGTATTCAATCCGGGTACTATCGGCACACTTTGAAAGGAGACTTGCGATGAACCAGATCCTTGGCCACAACTACATCGGCGGCGCGCGTAGCGCAGCCGGCCAGACTCGCCTGCAGAGCGTCGACGCCAGCACCGGCGAGGCTTTGCCCCATGAATTTGTCCAGGCCACGGCAGAAGAGGTCGACGCCGCCGCCAAGGCCGCTGCGGCGGCGTATCCAGCCTATCGCAGCCTGAGCGCTGCGCGTCGGGCAGAGTTCCTCGACGCCATCGCCGATGAGCTGGATGCCTTGGGCGATGAATTCGTCGCCGTGGTCTGCCGCGAAACCGCACTGCCAGCGGCGCGCATCCAGGGCGAGCGCGGTCGCACCAGTGGCCAGATGCGTCTGTTCGCCAAGGTCCTGCGCCGTGGCGACTTCTACGGCGCCCGCATCGACCGGGCCTTGCCGGAACGCACGCCGCTGCCGCGCCCGGACCTGCGTCAATACCGCATCGGCCTGGGACCGGTGGCGGTGTTCGGCGCCAGCAACTTCCCGCTGGCATTTTCCACTGCCGGTGGTGATACCGCCGCCGCGCTGGCCGCCGGTTGCCCGGTCGTGTTCAAGGCCCACAGCGGCCACATGGCAACCGCCGAACACGTGGCCGATGCGATCATTCGCGCGGCGGAGAAAACCTCGATGCCGGCTGGCGTGTTCAACATGATCTACGGCGGTGGCGTCGGCGAATGGCTGGTCAAGCATCCGTCGATCCAGGCAGTCGGTTTCACCGGTTCCCTCAAGGGCGGACGTGCGCTGTGCGACATGGCGGCGGCGCGGCCCCAGCCGATCCCGGTGTTCGCCGAAATGTCGAGCATCAACCCGGTGATCGTGTTGCCACAAGCCTTGAAAAACCGTGCCGAGAGCGTTGCCCGCGACCTGACCGCTTCGGTGGTACAAGGGTGCGGCCAGTTCTGCACCAACCCCGGCCTGGTGATTGGTATCCGCTCGCCGCAATTCACCGCCTTCACCCAGCAGGTGGCTACGCTGATCGGCGACCAGGCACCGCAGACCATGCTCAATGCCGGTACGCTGCAAAGCTACGGCAAGGGGCTGCAAAAACTCCTGGCTCACCCAGGTATCGAACACCTGGCCGGTCGCGATCAGCAAGGCAACCAGGCCCAGCCGCAGTTGTTCAAGGCTGACGCCAGCCTGTTGATCAACGGCGACGAGGCGCTGCAGGAAGAGGTCTTCGGCCCGACCACGGTGTTCGTCGAAGTCGTTGACCAGGCGCAACTGACCGCCGCGTTGAACGGCCTGCACGGCCAACTCACCGCCACGATGATTGGCGAGCCGGCGGATTTCGAACAGTTCGCCGAACTGACCCCGCTGCTGGAGCAGAAGGTCGGGCGCATCTTGCTCAACGGTTATCCGACCGGCGTCGAGGTGTGCGATTCGATGGTGCACGGTGGGCCTTACCCGGCGACGTCCGATGCCCGCGGCACCTCGGTGGGTACGCTGGCGATCGATCGGTTCCTGCGCCCGGTGTGCTTCCAGAACTACCCGGACAACCTGCTGCCCGAACCACTGAAAAACGCCAACCCGCTGGGGATCCTGCGGTTGGTGGATGGGGTGCCGGGGCGCGAGGCACTTTGACGACCAGGCGGTTTCATTGAGGTGAATGGGCTGCCGCCATCGCGAGCTTGCTTGCGATGGCGGTTTTTGCAAGCCACGACGCTTTCGAACCTTATGGCCCAAGGCCCACTCTGACATTGGGTTATCATGCCGCCTTTCCCAATGAACGACTGATCGACATGACTGCCTTGAACGACACCCTGCTGCACGCCCTCGAACACTGCGACATGCTGATTATCGACGGGCTGCATGCTTTCGAATTTTCCCTCGACGAGCAGGATCAGTTGCACGTCGAGTGCATGAACGGCCGCACCCTCGAGCATTGGCGTTTTACACCGACGCAGATGCAGGCCGCGACCTTCGACAAAGCCCTGAAGCACTGGATCATCACCAGCGACTCGGGCGATCACCACCTTGAATGCGTGGAAGCGACCAGCGGCCACGACGATGAGGACTCCGATCATGAAGATGCGTAGTTTCTGGCCCTTGTTGATGGCCGGCAGCGTCGGCGCCATGGGCGTCCAGGCGCAGACTACCGAGCATTATCAATTGCTGGTGGGGTCCTACACGGCGGGCCAGAGCCAGGGCATCTACCGGCTGCAGTTCGACAGCCGCACCGGCCAGCTCGATGCCAACCCGTTGCAAGTGATCAAGACCCACAACCCTTCCTGGCTGACCCTTTCCAAGGACATGACCCGGTTGTTCGTGGTCAACGAAAACGGGCCGGGCCAGAAAGACCCGGTGGGCAAGGTCAGCAGCTACGCCATCGACCCCAAGACCCATGAGCTGAGCCCGATCAACCAGGTGCAATCCCTGGGCAACGAGCCGACGCATTCCAGCTTGAGCCACGATGGCCAGCATTTGTTGGTCAGTAACTACTCGGTCCTGGAAAACCCGGGTGGCACCCTGGTGGTGCTGCCGGTGGGCGCGGACGGCAAGCTGGCGCCGGTGGTGCAGTCGGGCAGCCACCAGCCGAGTCGGGTCAATCCCGAGCGGCAGAAGTCCGGTCATGTGCATTCCGCGGTGCCGTCACCCGATGGCAAGTATGTGTTCGCCAATGACCTGGGGGCGGACAAGGTGTTCGTCTATCGCTACGACCCCAAGGCCAACCCCGAACTGCCGCTGACGCCTGCCGATCCGCCGTTCGTGCAGTTGCCACCGGGTAGCGGGCCGCGCCATCTGTTGTTCAGTGGCGACGGCAAGCACGCCTGGCTGACCATGGAGATGACCGCCCAGGTCGCGGTATTCGATTACCAGGACGGTCGCCTGGTTCAGCGTCAGCTGGTCGATCTGGCCGACGGAAAGCCCCAGCCCGGTAAAGCGGCAGCAGCGCTGCATGCTTCCAGGGACGGCAAGTTCCTGTACGTCAGCAACCGTGGCACCACCAACGAAATGTTGGTGTTCGCCGTCGACCCGGCCTCCGGCACCTTGAAGGAACTGCAGCGTCGCTCCGTCGAAGGTGATCATCCCCGGGAGTTCAGCCTCGATCCGAGCGAAAAATTCATCCTGGTCGCCAATCAGAAGAGTAATCAGATCGTCGTCATCGAGCGCGATCCCAAGACGGGCCTGCTGGGCAAAACTGTCCAGAAGCTGCCGATGGATGCACCGAGCGACGTGAAATTCATGGTTCGTCAATGAAGCGCAGGCCCCGATTTTCGGGGCCTGCGCCGTTGTATCAACGAGGCTGATAGTCGCTAGTATTACAAAGCATTTCAAGGCGAGACGCCTCGGCGCGTAAGTTTGCTTCACGGCCCCACCGGGCAAAGCAGCCAACTGAATCCGAGGACTACCGCCATGAACCTGAATCTTTTTTCCGTAATCGCCGCTTCCGCCATCTCCGCCACTGTGGCATTGCCCGCCAGTGCCAGTATCGAGATCAGCGACAAGAAAAACCGCACCCAGAGCTACACCGAGAAATACCTGCAGCAAAGCGCGAATTTCTACGCCGCGCTGGATCACAAGACTCAACACTGAAACACGCTGACCACTGAAGCCTGCGATCTTTTCGTTTTCCTGCTTGATGCCAGGGAGAGAAAAGATCGCAGGCTTCGTCGTTGCGGGAAGAAAAATCCCGTTGTGATATCACATGGCCATGTGTTTAAATTTGACGCTAGTTAATTGACTCCTTACTGATAAGGATCGACACCATGGCGATGCGTCTGGCAGTGATGCTGCTGTTTCTCTATTCCACCCCGATTGTCTCGGCTGCCCAGCCCGTTCCCGGTGAACTGGAAGTGGCTCGCGAGCGGTTGTTGAGTCTGGTTCACGACTGATAGGTTCAGCTTTTGTGGCGACGGAGCAAGCTGCCTCGCCACAAAAGCGTACGCACCGGCCCAGGACTTACTTGGCCATGATTGCCACGAACAGCTCTGAATCGAGCAGACCCTGCAACCATTCCTGCAGCCGAGGGTAGGGCGCCTGGGCGAACCACTGGCGGTCGACATGGGCGAATTGGCGCACGAACGGCATCAGCGCCACGTCCGCCAGGCTCAGGTGACCCGAGGCCAGGAATTTCCGGGTTTCGAGCAGTCCTTCCAGCTTGCACAGAAAGACTTCGCCCTCGCTCCGATAATGGGCTGCCGAGTGTTCGGGATGGCGCTCCGGGTATTTGTAGCGGTTCAGATGGAGCTTGAAGACCTGGTCGTTTTCTTCCACCAAGGTTGCCGTCAACGCACGCTTTTCGGGGTCGTTCGCCAGCCCCCAATCCTGCGGGTCATGTTGGTCCAAGGCCCAGCGCATGATCTCAAGGCTTTCATCGATGACTTGCCCGTCGGCATGCAACACCGGCACGGTGCCTTTGCTCGACAGTGCAAGCATTTCGGGTGGCTTGGCCTTGAGGCTGACTTCGACGATGTCCAGCGCGATACCGCTGTAGCGCAGCGCCATGCGGGCGCGCATCGCGTAGGGGCAGCGGCGGAAGGAGTACAGCGTGGCGTGGCTCATTTCACCTCCACCGTGCTCAAACCGTTTCCTTGACGGCGAACCTGGATCTGCACCGGGATCCGCTCATGCATTTCCTGCACATGGGAGATGACCGCGACCTTGCGGCCCTGGGCCTGCAAACCGTCAAGAGCGTCCATTGCCAGTTGCAGCGACTCGGGATCGAGGCTGCCGAAGCCTTCGTCGATGAACAGCGATTCGATTCTCAGCGTGTTGGACGCCATCGAGGCCAGGCCCAGCGCCAGGGCAAGGGAGACAAGGAAGGTTTCCCCGCCGGACAACGAATGCACCGAGCGCAATTCATCGCCCATTTCCGTGTCCATCACCAGCAGGCCGAGCATGCTGCCGCCGCGCTTGAGTCGGTAGCGGCGAACCAATTGTCGCAACTGGGCGTTGGCGTGGTGGACCAGCAAGTCGAGGTTATACGCCTGGGCCAGTTTGCGGAAACGGTCGCCGGTGGCCGAGCCGATCAATGCGTCCAGGCGTGCCCAGCGTTGGTACTCGGCATAGGCCTGCTCGATCTGCTGGGCCAGAGCCTGGTTGGCGTTTTGTCGGCGCTGGTCCTCGGCCTGTTCGGCACGCAGCTCAGCACAGCGTTGTTCGCTGGCGGCGAACTGCCCCTGAAGCGTGGCCAGGGCTTCGGCCAACTGGTCGGCCTGCAAGTTGCCGTTGTGTTGCGACTGGTGGTTTTGCAGCCGCTGCTCGCGCTCGGTGAGCAATACACGGGCCTGCTCGATCGCTTTATCGCTGTTGCTCAGGCGTTGTCGCAATTGGGCGACGTGCTGCTCATCAAGGCTGATCAGGGCATCGAGTGCGGCATCGTCCAGTTCAGGGTGGGCGCTGCGCCATTGGGCGATGCTCGCGGCCAAGGCCTGTTGTTCAGCCTCAAGGGCCTGGGCCTGTTCATACCGGGCCTTGAGCTCGGCAGCCAATTGCACAAGGCTGTTGCGCAGATCCTGCAACTGTTGATTGGCGGTTGCCTCGGCGTGGCGCGCCTGTTCCAGCGCCAGGTCGAGTCGTTGCTGCCACTGCTCGGCGCTGCTGTGGTCGCCGAGCAGTTGGCTTAGTTTTTCCTGGCAGGCCTGGTGTTGCTCGTTCAGGGCACTGGACTGGCGCTGCGCCAATTCCAATTGCTGCACGCGGACCTGCTGGCGGTCCTGTTCTTTCTCCAGGACCTGCTGACGCTGAAGTTGCTCGGCGAGTTCTTCGCGTTGCTGCTCCAGGTGCGCGAGGCGCTGGCTGATACGCTGATCGAGCTGGATGAACGTGGTGGCCGGTTCACTGCGCAGGGCCTGTAATGTGTCGGCCGGCAAGAGCGCGCTGAAGTGCTCAAGCTCCTCGTCCAGGCGCTGGCGATCCCGGGCCAGTGCCTGGAGCTGATTGTTCAAGTGCTGTGAGGCTTGCTGGCTGGCTGTTTCTGCATCGCGCAGTTGCTGCGCCAGTCGCGCGGCGTCCTGTTGCAAGGTGAGCAAGGCGGCTTGGCGCTGTTCGTCCTGGCTGATGAGTTGGTTCAGCTGTCCGGTTTGCTGGGCCAGCCAGGCGTCGCGCTTGGGCGAATCCTGGGCCAGCAGCTGCGCCGACAATGGGTGCGCTTCAAGGCTTGGCGCCAGGCCACGCTGTTGGTCGGCGAGTTGTTCCTGCTGTTGCTTGAACTCCTTGAGCTGGGCGATGACGCCGCTGTATCGGGCCCGCAGGTCAACGACTTTTTCATTGAGCAGGTCCACGGCCTTGCGGGCGTTGGCCTGTTCGCTTTCATCGAAGCGCCCGAGGCTTTGCAGCAGCGCTTCGGGTTGGTGGTAGGGATGTTCAATGCTGCCGCACACCGGGCAAGGGTGGTTGTCCTGCAGCTGTTCGCGCAGTTGCTCGACGCTTTCGCTGCGGGCCAGGCGCTGGCGTTCCAGCAGTTCGCGGGTCACGGTCCAAGTCTGTTCGGCAATTGCCAGCTCGGCCTTGGCTTCGCCGCCTTCGCGCACCAGTCGGTCGCGTTCCTGCAAGGCGCGTTGCTGGCGTTGTTCCAGTTCGACGACACGTTTGTCCAGGTCCTGCTGGCTGATCCAAAGCCGAGCCAGGTCTTCGAACGCGCGCAACTGCTTGCGGTTGTCCTGCAGCAGATTGCCGAGCAATTGGATCTGTTCGGCCACCGCCTGCGGTTCGGCGCCGGCCTCCTTGTAGAGTACTTCGAGATTCTGCCGGCGGGCTGCCAGGTCTTCGGCGGCGCGAGCGGCGTTTTGCTCCAGCAGCGCGAGTTCGTCCTGGCCCTGGTTCAACCGATTGCCGATCTGCATCAGTTGCTGGAGGCGATCTCGATAAGCGCCCCAGGCGTCGCCCAGCGGCGCGAGGCCGGTGCTTTGTTCCAGTTCGGTCGTGATCTGCCCAAGGCGCTCGCCGACCTGTTTTTGTTGCTCCAGCAAGGTGTCGAGGGTGCGCTGGCCGTCGGTGCCAGCCTGTTGGGCCTGCCGCAACTGCTCGGCGCTTTGTTCGACCTCCTTGGTCAGGCGGGCGAGGCTGCTTTGTTCATCGAAGGCCTGGCGTAGCAGCGGCGTGCAGTCGATGCTTTGCTGGCGAGCGGCGGCCAGGGCCAGTTGCGCGACGCCCAGGCTTTTTTCCAGCTCGGCTTGCCGTTCATGCAGCTCGACCTGCTGCTGGGTCAACTGCTGGATCCTGGCCGCCAGCGGGTCGAGCTGTCGGGTCAGTTCCGCTTGGCGGATGAACTGATGCCGCTGGGGCGCGAGCTGTTCCAGGCGGATCAGCTTCAGACGTCCGTCGGCCTGCGCGTCCCAATCGGCCTGGGCCTGTTGCAGTTGCTCGACGGCGCTGGCCTGTTCATCCTCCAGCTGGCGCAGGTCCTTGAGCCAGGCTTGTTGTTGCTCCAGTTGCTTGAGCTGCGCCTGTTGGGTCTTGAGTTGCTGCTGGGCTTCATTGAAACGCTGGTCCAGCTCGGCGCGGGCTTCGGGAGGCAGTGGCGTGACGCCGCTGGCTTGGTCCTGCAACTGCTTGTGGGTTTCCTTGGCCTGCTTGGCCTTGTCGAAGGCGCGGCGGCCGAGGCGCGTATACAGGGCGGTGTCGGTGAGCTTTTCCAGCAATTCGCTGCGGTCGTTGTCGTCGGCCTTGAGGAAGGCGCTGAATTCGCTCTGGGCCAGCAGCACGGCACGGGTGAACTGTTCGAAGTTCAGGCCGAGGACGGCTTCCAGTTGCGCTTTGTATTCGCCTTTCTGGCTGGCAAGCAGTTGGTCATTATCCAGGTCCCGCAGGCTCTGGCGGCTGGCTTGCAGCTTGCCGGCGGCTTTTTCCCGGGCCCGATTGGTCTCCCAGCGGGCTCGGTAGCGGCGACCGTCGATGCCGCGGAAATCCACTTCGGCATACCCATCGCCGGTACCCCGGCGCAGTAGCGTGCGCGGATCGCCCGTGGCGATTTCGCCGTCGGCATCGGGCACCTTGGCGTCACGACCGGTGTTGTTCAGGCGGGGTACCGCGCCAAACAACGCCAGGCACAAGGCATCGAGCAAAGTGCTCTTGCCTGCGCCCGTAGGGCCGGTGATGGCGAACAGGCCGGCGCTGGCCAAGGGTTCGGCGGTGAAATCGATTTCGAATGGCCCGGCCAAAGAGGCGAGGTTCTTGAGGCGGATGGCGAGGATTTTCATGGCTGTTCGCTCTCCATCTGCACATCTTGCAACAGCACGGCAAAATCCTTGAGGGTCTGGTCATCCACCGCGCTGCCGTAGGTGTCCTGCCAGGCGCGGCTGAACAGTTCCTGTGGGCTGAGCTGGTCCAGTTCGATCAGCCCCGCACGCTCGTCGGCATCGCTGGAGCTGCCGCTTCCGGCGTACTCGGCGGCGATCCGTACCAGTCGCACGGCTTTGCCTTGCAGCGCGGTTTCCACTTGATGTCGCAGGTCCGGCTGCGGTTCATCGAGGCGGACCCGGACTTCCAGCCAGGGCTGGCGATGAATGTCTGCCAGCAGGTCGATGTCCGGCAGATCGTTGAGTTGCACCAGGATATCGGTCAGCGGTGCCGGGCCCAGGCGTTGCAAGTTGACGGCGCGGGGAATCAGCCGTGGTTCGACGTTCACCAGGGTTTCGCCGTCCAGGGTGATGTCGAGGATCTGGTGTCGATAGCCGATCTCGGAAAACGACAACGGAATCGGCGATCCGCTGTAGCGAATGCGTTCCTCGCCGTTGACCTTCTGCGGCTTGTGCAAGTGGCCGAGGGCGACATAAGTGATGCTCGGGCCGAACAGGCTGGCCGGGAGGGCTTCGGCGTTGCCGATGATCAGGCTGCGCTCGGAATCTTCCGATACCGAGCCGCCGGCCATGTGCGCATGGCTGACGGCGATCAGCGCCTGGCCCTTCTTGCGCTTGGCGTTGGCGGCGCCAATCAGCCATTCATGTACCTGGCCGATGCCCCGCAAATAATCATCCCCCAATTGTGCGCCCGTGACCTCGGCCGGCCGCAGGAACGGCAAGGCCAGGCACCAGGCCCGGACTTTCCCCTTGGCATCAGGCAATGGCAGCAACAGGCGCTCGACGTCGAGTTGTCCATCGTCCAGCCACAGGACACGGCCCAGGGCATGGGTGCGCAAGCGGCGCATCAACGGCGCCGGCAATTCGATGCGTGACCCGGAGTCGTGGTTGCCGGCGATCATGACGATGGTCAGGTTGGCGTTCTGTTCGTGGGCGCTGACGATGAAATCGTAGAGGCGCTCCTGAGCTTTGACCGGTGGGTTGACGGTGTCGAAGATATCGCCGGCGATCAGCAGCGCGTCGGGCTTCTCGCTGGCCAACTGACGCAGGAGCCAATCATGGAAGCAGGCGTGTTCGAAGTCGCGATCCTGGCCGTGGAGGTTTTGCCCCAGGTGCCAATCGGAGGTGTGAAACAGACGCAAGGCAGACTCCAGAAAACAGACAATGGCCGCAGGAAGAGAGGCAGCGGCGCAAAGATGCAGAGTTTACTGGGAAAAGCAGGGAGATGGGCTGCTCAACTTTGTCGAATGGAACGGCGCGGTGCGACACCGGTTATTTGGGATAAAGCGGCGGCAAGCTCGAATCACTGGTGGCATCCGGCGATCCTTCAAGGGGCGGAATGGCGCGAATGGCGCGCCACAGGTCTTCGCCTTGCCAAAGCTGGCCGGTCTCGCTGTACAGGGCCCCGTTCAAGCCGTCGAGGGCGTCGGACAGTGGCACGAAGCGCGCTGCCAAGTCTGCCAGGGTTTCCGGTTGCTGCCGGGCCCAGGCGTCCAAGGCCTGGCGGGTGGCGTGCGGGTCGTTGGCCAGGCAGGCGCGCTTGAGGTCATCGAGCAGGGTGCGCGGGCTAGGTCCGGCCTGGGTCGAACGCAGGACGGCGGGTTGCCAGCGGGCGCGCCACCACAGGCCGAAACCGAGCAGCGTGGTACACGTCAGGATGAGCGTGCTCAACTGCCAGTACCAAAGCGTCTCGCTGTCGACGGTCGTGACGATTTGCGTCATGCCCGCCGGCGTGTCGACCATCAGGCTTGGATTGTTCGCCACTTGCAGGGTCCGCGCGGGGAGGCTGGTACGGTCCAGGTGATCTTCCAGGGTATTCCACCAGACCACTTCAACGGGTGGCAGCTCAATGGTGCCGCTGCGGTTGGGTACCAACGCCTCGCGGTCTTCGCGACTGCCCACCAGGCCCCGTTCGCTGCTGCGACTGCTGAGCACCGGCTGGTCGGGATAACGGCGCAGGCCGTTGATCTCGGTGGCAGGCAGCGGCGGCAATTGGGCGCTGGTCAAGCCTTCGGCTTCAAGGGTCAGGCTGCGGGTCAGTGAATCACCGACCTGGCTGTGGGTCGGTTCCGGGCTCCAGCTTTCGCTCAAGGAAAGGCTGCGGGCCGGTAGCCAGGGAAGGTCGGCCGGATAGCTGGCGGGTTTTGGCTTGACGGCCAGCTGCAGTTGCGTGGAGCTCACGCGCATCAGTTGGCCGGGCTTGGCGCCGGGCGTCGCGTTGCCCTGGGCCGCCGGCTCGACCAGCGTGGCGCTGAAGGTCTGGGCCGGGACCGCCAACTCGCCGCTACGCTGCGGATAGATGCCGTAGCGCAGTTCGATCACGCCGTGGCGCACGTCGTTGATGACTTTCTCGTAGGTGCGCGATTCCCCCAGTTGCTCGGTGCGTGCGTCTGGAATGTGCAAGGGGGTTAGGCTGCTGTCGTCGTAAAGCGACACTGAATGGTAGATGCGCAAGGTCAGGATAGCCTGGGCCTGTACATACACTTCGGCCTGGTCGAGGCTGGCTTCGATGAACACCGGCGCGAGGGTGCCGGAGGCGTTGCGGGTCTCGCTTTCGATCACCTGCAACGTAATCGGCTGGCTGGCCACTTCGCCCAATTGCAGCGCCGGAATCACCACAGTGCCGCTCTGGCGGGGAAGCAACGTGACGATCCAGCGGGTGGTAGCGCGGTTCTCGCCGTCGAGGGTGGTCAGTTGGTTGACCTGGCGGGTGCCTCGTACGTCGAACAACGCCTGGAGCGGGCTCAGGTCAGGCTTGCCGAACAGCGTGGCGTCGTTGGATTCCAGCGTCAGCTCCACGGTTTCCCCGGAATTCAGCCGGCTACGATCCACGCTGGCGGTCAACTGCGCAGCCTGGGACCCGGCAGCCCAGAACAGCAAGACGAGGAGGTAGGCGGTGAAGCGGGTCATTGGTTTTTTCCTGGGCCTGGTGGCTTTGCTGTTCGTACCAGAATTTGCGCCTGAGCAGCTCACCTGGGTTATCCGGGATCTGGCGCAGCCATTGTTCCAGCGCCTGGCGTTGTTCTTCTTCGTTGCGTTGACCCGCCGCCGGGCGAAGCGGCGGGGTGGTGGTCTGCTCGTCGGGCAACTCGCTGCCTGGCACATCCTGGGCGCCGGGCGGTGGGGCCTCGGACGCCGGGGCGTCATCCGGCGTGGCTGTCGCTTCGGAGGAGGGATGGCCCTGCTCGGATGACTGGCTCGGCCTGTCGGCCTCCTGCGGTTGCTCCGTGGCAGGCTGTTCCTGGTTTTCGGCAGGCTTGGGCTCGTCCGGGGGCGGAGTCTGTTCTTTCAGCAGGCTTTCGACCAGGGCTTTGTTGGTCTGCGCCGGGCGCAGGTCCGGTTGCAATTCCAAGGCCTGCTCATAGGCATCGATCGCCGCCTCCGGCTCACCGCTGCGGGCCAGGGCATTGCCGCGATTGTAGTGGGAACGGGCGTCGTTGCCTTCTGCAAATCGTCGGGCCGCTTCGCTGTACTCGCCGGCTTCGTACAGGGCGACGCCTTGCCATTGGCTGTCTTCGAAACGGGCAGCGGCCTCGGCCGGGCGTTTTTGCTTGAGCAGATGCTGGCCCTGCTGGTCGGGACGCAACCACAAATCCTGGAATTCGAAAGCGTGGCCGGTTTGCGGCAATACGAACAACAGCGGCAGGCAGAAAAGCCAACCGCGCCGCCCGGCGCACGCTGCCAGCAACAACAACGGCAAAAGCAGCCAATAACCCTGGTCGGCCCAGGTGTCGAGGCGCAATGTCTGGCCATCGCTGCGCAGTTGGCGCGGCCCGTCCAGCAGGCCCAGGCCGCGCAAGTCACTGTCGTCCAGACGCGCCGGGCGATAGCGGCCATCCAGCTCACTGACGAAGGACTTGAGGCCCGGACTGTCCAGGCGCGGCACCAGGATCGCGCCTTGGGCGTCCTTCAGGTAACTGCCATCGTCCTGGGCCACCGGCGCGCCTTCGCGGGTGCCAAGGCCGAGCATCAGCAAGCGGGTGGCGGAGCCGTCCAGGACCTGGCGGATGCCTTGGCGTTCCTGCTCGTTCAGGGACGAAGCGATCAGCAGGATCCGACCGTGGCCGAGCCCGGCCTGGTCCAGCAGGGCCATGGCCTTGTTCACGGCCAGGTCGGCGCGATGGCCGCCTTGGGGCATGATCGATGGCGCCAGCGCTTCGAGCAGGTTGGCGCTGGTGGCCAGGTCATCGGACAGCGGCACCAAGGTGTGGGCACTACCGGAATACACGATGATCGCGGTCTGGGCGTCACTGCGGTTGTGCAGCACGTCCAGCACTTTTCGCCGGGCTTGTTCCAAACGGGTGGGCGGGACGTCGGTGGCGAGCATCTCTGGCGTCAGTTCGAGGATGATCACCAACGGATCGGCGGGTTTCTGGCTGGTCTGTTCGACGCGTGTCCAGCTGGGACCAAGCAAGGCCAGCACCATCAAGAGCCAGCCCAGGCCCAGGGCGATCCAGGGCAGCTTGCTTTCGCGACCGCTGCCACCGCTGAGCAGCACTCCATGGAATGCCGCAGGCAGGATCATTTGCCAACGGCCCACGCGTTTTTGCCGATGCCAGAGCTGCCAGAGCAGCCAGCCCAGCAACGGCAGCAGCAGAATGAAACCGGGGCGCAGCCAATGCGGCCAGAGCGCGATCATCGGCGCCTCCGCAGTCGCAGGCGCTTGAGCCGCTGGCGCCATTCGGAGGGGTGCGAGGGTTGGAACAGCGGCTGGATGAACAGGCGTTGCAACGGATTGTCCGGCCAACGTTCCCGGGCCACGAGCAACATGCTCAATACCAGCGCAACGGCCAGGGGCCAATGATACAAGGCATGGGCCGGGCGGGCTTGGGTTGGTTGCTGGGTCACCGGTTCGAGTTGGTCAAGGGTCGCCTTTATCGCCAACAGTTGCTCGCCATCCTCGGCCCGGAAATATTGGCCGCCGGTGACTTGGGCGATTTCCCTGAGTGTCGCTTCGTCGAGGTCCAGGCTCGGGTTGACGCCCAGGAAGCCGGCGCTGCCACTTTGCTCCGGGTCGGCGCCTACGCCGATCGGGTAGATCTTCACGCTTTCATCGGCAGCCAGCCGCGCGGCGGTCAGCGGATCGATCTGGCCGCCATTATTGGCGCCATCGGTCACCAGGATCAGCACGCGGCTCTGCGCCGGACGTTGACGCAGGCGCTTGAGGGCCAAGCCAATGGCGTCGCCGATGGCAGTGTTCTTGCCGGCGATGCCCACGCGCGCTTCGTCGAGCCAGCGCCGCACGGTGTGGCGATCGAATGTCAGGGGCGCCTGCAGATACGCCTGGGTACCAAACAGAATCAGGCCGACCCGATCACCTTCGCGGCTTTCGAGGAAGTCGCCGAGCATGCGCTGCACCAGCGCCAGACGGCTGATGTCTTCGTCCTGCCATTGCATGTCGGGAAAATCCATCGAGCCCGACACGTCCACCGCCACCAGGAGGTCGCGACCGCTCGCGGCGATCGGCAACGGCTCGCCCAGCCACTGCGGGCGGGCGGCGGCGATCAACAGCAAAAGCCAAAGCAGGATGAAGGGAGCCTGCTGGCGCCATGTCGGTAAATTGGCCCGGGCCCGCCGCCCCACCAATCCTTCGAGCTCATCCAGGAAGCTGACCTTGAGCGCCGGCTCGCCACTGTCCGCAGCCGGCAACACCAGGCGCATCAGCCAGGGCAACGGCAACAGGATGAAGACCCACGGCCAGGCGAACTCAAACATGTTTGCGAATCCATATCTCGACGGCTTGGGTCAGGCCGGCGATGGCTTTGTCATCGAGCTTGCATTCAGGCTTGTAGGCGCCCTCCACGAGGATCATCCACCGGGTCAGGCCGGCGGCCGGGCAGCGGTTATCCAGGAAGGCCAGCCATTTGCGCCCATTGAGGGTGTGGCTCTGGCTGTAGGGATAGTGGTTGCGGCACAACCGCTTGAGCAGCCCATTGAGCTGTTGCAACCAGGCGCCGGCCGGCGCGCCGTCGTAGGGCTTGGGCAGCAGGGCGAGCTCGGCCAGCGCGGCCAGGCGCACCGGATCCAGCGGTTGCTCGGCCCGGGCGTTGCTGCGCTTGACGGGAATGAATCGGCGCAATTGCCATACACCCACACCCAGCAGGGGCAGCAGCACCAGCAACAGCCACCAGCCCGGCGCGGGCGGCCAGAATCCGATGGGCGGCGGGGTCATGAGTGGCTGCAACTGGTCCAGGCTACTCATCGGGCTTTCCCCGGTCGCTTGGGGTTCAGGTACTCGCGCAATTGTTCGACCATGTCGCCCTGGGTGCTCAAGGGCAGCATCAGGATTCGCAGCTTCTGGGCCAACATCTCCCAGCGCATCAGCCGCGCTTCGGCCTGGGCACGATACGTCTGGCGCAACTCGAGATTCAGTGTGTCGAGCTCCAATTGCTCGCCACGCTGGGCAAAACGCAGCAATCCGGCGGCGGGCAGGGCGTGATCCAGCGGGTCGGACAGCGGCAAGAGCAGCAGGTCGCAATGACGCGACAGCAGGCTCAGTTGCTGCTCGGCGCTGTCGGACAAGGCGCGCTCGTCGCAGATCACGATCGCCAGGCTGCCTGGACGCAGGACTTCCCGGGCCCGGCGCAAGGCAACACCGAACGAGTCGCGGTCTGACTCGCCGTCGGTGTGCAGCGATTGATTGACTCGCACCAGGCGGTTGAGCAGTTGCAGCAGGCTCTGTTTGCTGCGCCGCGGCTTGACTTCGTAGTGGGTGTTGTTGCCGAACACCAGTCCGCCGACCCGGTCGTTGTGCCCCAGCGCGGCCCAGCCGATCAGGCTCGCGGCGCGGGCGGCCAGCACCGACTTGAAAATCAGTCCGGAACCGAAGAACAGGCGATGGCTCTGCTCGATCATGATGAAGATCGGCCGCTCGCGTTCTTCATGGAACAGTTTGGTGTGGGGCTCTTGGGTCCGCGCTGTGACCCGCCAGTCGATGGTGCGCACATCATCGCCGGCCTGGTAGACCCGCACCTGGTCGAAATCCACCCCGCGCCCGCGCAGCTTGGAGTGGTGCAGGCCGATCAGCGGGCTGCGCTGGCCGGGCGTGGAGAACAACTGCACTTCGCGCACGCGATGGCGCATCTCGATCAGCTCCGAAAGGCTGACGCGGATGCCCGGGACGGGCGCGAGTGGGTCATTCACGACGTCGATACTCAAGCGACGGCGACGACGTCGAGAATCCGCTGCACGACCCGGTCCTGGTCAATGCCGGCGGCCTCGGCTTCGAACGACAGGATGATGCGATGGCGCAGCACGTCGAACAGCACGGCCTGGATATCTTCCGGGCTGACGAAATCACGCCCGGCCAGCCAGGCGTGGGCGCGGGCGCAGCGATCCAGGGCAATCGAGCCGCGTGGGCTGGCGCCGTAGGCGATCCACTCGGCCATCTCGGGGTCGAACTTGGCCGGGTTGCGGGTAGCCATGATCAGTTGCACCAGGTACTCCTCCACGGCGTCGGCCATGTACAGCCCGAGGATTTCCTTGCGCGCCGAGAAGATCGCCTGTTGGCTGACGCGCCGCTCGGGCTTGGTCTCGCCGTTCAGTGCCTCACCCCGGGCCTGTTGCAGGATGCGGCGCTCCACCGCAGCGTCGGGGAAACCTATCTTGACGTGCATCAGGAACCGGTCGAGCTGGGCCTCGGGCAGGGGGTAGGTGCCTTCCTGCTCGATCGGGTTCTGAGTCGCCATCACCAGGAACAGCGGGGACAGTTCATAGGTGCTGCGTCCGACGCTGACTTGCCGCTCGGCCATCGCTTCGAGCAAGGCCGACTGAACCTTTGCCGGGGCCCGGTTGATTTCGTCCGCCAGTACCAGGTTGTGGAAGATCGGCCCCTGCTGGAACACGAAACTACCGGTTTCCGGACGATAGATCTCGGTACCGGTGATGTCGGCCGGCAACAGGTCGGGCGTGAACTGAATACGATGGAACTGCGCTTCGATCCCTTCGGCCAGCTCCTTGATCGCCTTGGTCTTGGCCAGCCCTGGCGCGCCTTCCACCAGCATGTGCCCGTCGGCAAGCAGGGCGATGAGCAGGCGCTCGATGAGTTTTTCCTGGCCGAGAATCTGCGTAGAAAGAAAGGTTCGCAGCGCCAGCAGCGCTTCACGATGTTCCATCGATGACTGTTCCTGGAAAGGGTGGCCCAGGCGTTCGGATAACGCCGGGGCTGGGGGCGTTACTTTAATGCATGGCGGGGGGTGGCGACTAACGGGATTTTGATGGGTGTGCGGATTTGTGATCGGTTTGGACCTGGCGTGGGGGCGGCGGGGGACGCAGGAGCCGGGAACGCCACAGATCATGTGCGGGAGCCGAGCTTGCTCGCGATGACGGCGGGACTTTCAACTTCAATGCGCCCTGACCTGGCAAGAAAACGTGGTCTGCGCCGATGCGGGTTACCCTGGGCCGAGAAGCGCGAAGAACACGCTGGGCGCGAGCTCATTTGGCAGATTGCAGCCCGGCGCGGCATTTACAAAAAAGTACGGAAAACGCAGTGTTTTGTACAAGACGATCCACGAAACCGAGAAGGTAAAGGCATCCTGCTGTTGTCTATATTTGTTAGAGCTAGTGGGGCAGCAACGTCAAGGCGCTTATTTCAAAGCCGTATAAACAGAGAGGTTTTTTCACTGCACCTGTTACTTCTGACAGTAGGCAAGGTTTGCTTCTGGTTTTAGCCTGAAGTTGCCAAGTGAATACTTAGCGCGAAATTTACTTTAATTAGCGAGAAGGATTGAATTGATGAGCTATCCAAAGGATACACCGTATAGAGGATACATTATTCGCGAGCATGATCCCGCCTATCAGGCGTATTCATTTCAAGGTTTCGATACGTCAGGAAATTCCATTACCATGTTGTGTGAAACTGCGCAGCACGTGAAAGAGTTGATTAATAAAATGCTTGATCAGCCTGACGATGGTCGATTTTAGTCTTGGGTGGAGGGTCCTGTCGTAAGAAATAAACTAAGCTCGTATCGCTTAGGGCTATCGATACGAGCTTTTCTGCCAGGGCTCAACGAACGTTATTTCGGTTGAATAATGAAAGTTCCGTAGCTTTCTTCCGCCTCACCCCCGCATTCACCAGATTCATCGGCCGTTCCCCCGCCAACGCCGCCAGCAGGTTCTCCTTCGCACAACGCGCCATCGCTTCGCGGGGCTCGTGGGTGGCCGAGCCGATGTGCGGCGTCGCCGCTACGTTATCCGTTTGGTAGCGAGGTGGTGGTTCCTCCTATCCCACATGAGGTTCTATATATGTTCAAAGCTACCCCCAATCCCCCGGACACCGATCCGACCTCACCGCGCCCAAAAAATAAGTCCCAAAACACGACGAAGTCACCGACCGAGTCCTCGACCATTACCTAAACCCCAAACCGGACAAGCCCGAAGCAGAACCTGCCCCCCGGCCAACTTTTCACCGTCAGCAAGGAGCGAGCCTGCTCCGGCGGCGATCCGACGATGACGGCAGCAGATCCAGCACCATATTTCGCTAGTTCTGCATCCGAATCTCATCCACCAGCAGCTTGATTGCTGGCCTGTCGATAAGATCCAGCCACGGACCGTCCTCCACGATTGCCCCGTCATGCATCACAATGACCCGGTCAAACCGATGCAGGTGGTCAACGTCATGAGTGACACATATCAACCCTTGCCCGGCAAAAACGTCGAATAACAGGTCCCATAGAGGCGTGGTCAGCCTGGGTTCGATGGATGCGCTTGGCTCGTCGAACATATTGAATTTTCCGGGTTTGTTGATAAGGCGCAGCAGTGATAGGCGTTTAGCTTCGCCTCCGGAGATATTCGATGCATTTTCGCTGACCTGCCGTGTTGCCACAATTTCATCCAGTTCCAATTGCCGTATGGCTCTAGACAACATCGGCGATGCGCTGCCTCCGAACAGAACCGATTGTTCAAAAGAACCTTCCAGAAATCGCGGTTGTTGGGGGCAGTATCTCAAGGCGTCCAAGTGGGCTTGGCCGGTCAAAAGTGAAACCGGTACCAAGTCGATGCTCAGTAGGTCTCGCCTTGATGCATCAAGCCCGGCGAGGACTTCCAGAAAAGTGGTTTTGCCTGCGCCGCTAGGGCCCGTAACGGCCACTGACTGCCCTTGAACAAATGCCAGGGAGCGTTTGATCGACAGGCGAAGCGGTCCCGTTCCCTCCACTTCGCAGGGTCCGAGTTCCAGAACTGAGGAGCGCCGGGAATCAACCAAGGCCAGCCGATTGCTGCGATCGAAGTCCGGAAGTGATAACAGCCCTTGAAATTGACGCTGGTCTGCCAGGAACTGATCAAGAACACGATACCCTTCAGTCAAGGTTGAAATACTGAGCAGATAACTCCCCGCGATTGAAAAAATGGCCACCAGCTGTCCGACGCTGATGCTGGGCTGGCTCGACAATTGGTCCACGACGCCCCAGTAGAGCAACCCCCCAGTGGAAAGGCTTACGAACAATATCTTGGCGGTGCTCAGCAGGCCGCCAGAGGATGCCGTAGTCACAGCAGCGCCGGCATAACGTCTGAACGCCGCGTTCAAAGGATGCAGGGCAGTAGGTATGGCACCTTCCAGTTTTATGTTTTTCGCCGCGTTGAGGGTGTTGTAGAGAAGTGCGCTTAACTCATCTTCCTGTTCATTGACTGCATCGATGTGCTTTCTTCGCCATTTAATAATTTGGTGGGTGGTAGCCAGATAGATAACTCCGGACGCCGTCATGCTCAAAAAAATTTCACCGCCCCCTATGTAAATAAAAGCCCCCCCAACAACTATGAACTCCAGGAGTGCGGGAGGCGCAATGGTTACAATGAAAGTGAGCAGTTGTTCGTGAGCGGTAATTCCGCGCTCGACCGACTTTGTGAAGTGGCCGATTCTCCAGGAACTGAAAGACGAAAACTCTTTGCCTATAAGTTCGGTGATCCACTCGATGGAAGCGTTCATGATAATGTTCTGTACCAGCTTGGACAGCGCATGGAGTTGCAGAGGAGTGATGATGGCATGAATACATCCAGCGACAATTAGGCCTGTCGTCAGTGCGAGCAGGGTGCTGGATGCTGGATTTCTATTGCCTTGCAGGGTGTCGATGATGGTTCCGAGTAACAGTGGAGGGGCAAGTGTAATCAGTTTAAGTGCGATGATTGTGGTTATAGTTATTGCTAGAAGTTTGGTGTGTTTTCTATAGGCGTTTTTTATCATTGCCCGGATGCTGTGCATATACTCGCTCCTGGTTGCTTTGTTTTCGATAATTCAACCGCGTAACACGTACTGAGGCACAACCAGGCGACCGTTTTATTTCAGAGCG
Organism: Pseudomonas frederiksbergensis; assembly: GCF_000802155.2. Taxonomy (GTDB): domain Bacteria; phylum Pseudomonadota; class Gammaproteobacteria; order Pseudomonadales; family Pseudomonadaceae; genus Aquipseudomonas; species Aquipseudomonas frederiksbergensis_A. The sequence goes on along the minus strand of NZ_JQGJ02000005.1, from coordinate 26,285 downwards.
TTTCCTACCCATGTCGATTTACTCCAATGTAGTTAATGGGCCTCGCGACGCGCCCAACTTGCGTTTGTTCGCAAGTGATTAATTAATAGCATTGGGGTGATGTGATGGCTATTGCGTGACTTCCTAGGCTGACGTAGGTTTGTTCTTGCCATTGAGTAGGAGGGAGATGTAGGAATGTAGCTGCTTTGCTGGAAGCGTGGTTTTTCTCTACTGTTTGCGCCGTTTGGGATGTTTATATTATTTTAAGAAAGGATCAAAAGGATAATCTGGCAGCGGCGTTCTAAGGTGGCTGTGCCCGGAAAGTTAGCGTTGCGTGCACATCTAAATGAATACAGTTGCCATCGCGATCTTGCTTGCGATGGCAAATTTTGAAGGCGGCAATGTCAGAGCGTCCACGCCCCCGCGTTCACCAGATTCATCGGCCGCTCACCCGCCAACGCCGCCAACAGGTTCTCCACGGCACAACGCGCCATTGCCTCTCTTGTTTCATGGGTAGCCGAGCCCATGTGCGGCGTCGCCACTACGTTATCCATCTGCAACAGTGGTGAATCCGCGTTCAGAGGCTCGTGCTCGAAAACGTCCAGGCCGGCGCCACGGATCTGTCCGCTGCGCAGGGCCTCGATCAGCGCGGTTTCGTCGACGACCTTGCCCCGGGCGATGTTGATGAAGATGCTTTCGGGGCGCATCTGAGCAAACGCCCGTGCATCGATGAGACCTTCTGTCTCGGCGGTCAAGGGCAAGGTCAGGCAGATGAAATCCGCTTGTTGCAGCAGCGTGTCGAGGTCGCAGTAGCGCGCGTTGAAACGTTGCTCGACAGCGGGTTTCGGAGAATGGCTGTGGTACAGCACCGGCATGCCGAAGCCGAAGTGGCCGCGTTGGGCCAAGGCTTCGCCGATGCGGCCCATGCCGACGATGCCCAGGGTCTTGCCGTGGACGTCGTTGCCGAAATGTTGGGGGCCGATGCTCTGTTGCCAAGCGCCTGCGCGGACCAGATTGGCCAGTTCCACCACGCGCCGGGCGGTTGCGAGGATCAGGGCGAAGCCGGTGTCGGCGGTGGTTTCGGTCAGTACATCGGGCGTGTTGGTGAGCATGATCCGCCGTTCGGTCAGGTAGTCGATATCGTAATTGTCGACGCCCACCGAAACGCTGGCGATCGCCTCGAGGTGGGGCGCCAAGTCCAGCAGCGACGCATTGAGCTTGAGGCTTGCGCCCAACAGCGCATGGGCGCCGGGCAGGGCATCGCGCAGTTGCGCCAGGCCCCGGGCGTCGAGGCGTTCGATGAGGGTGACCTGGGCCTTCGCTTGCAGGCGTTCCATCAGTTGCGCTGACAGTTTCTTGTACAACACCACGTGCTTTTTCATAGGATTTCCCGATTCGTTAACGGACAGGCGCCGGATGGGGTGTCGCAGTCTTGGGCACGACCCGGTCGCTGGCACCGGGCTTGAGAGCGAGGGTCAGCACCACCGACAACAGCAGCGCACCGCTCATTAACAGGAAGGACATGCCGGTGGAGCCGGTAGAACCGTTGAGGTAACCCACCAGGTACGAGCCGCCGAACGATCCCAGTGCGCCCATGCTGTTGATCAGCGCCATCGCGCCGCCAGCCACGTTGGCCGGGAGGATCTCCGGGACGATGGCGAAAAACGGCCCGTAGGGCGCGTACATGCAAGCGCCCGCAATCACCAGCAAGGCATAGGACCACCAGAAATGCTCAGCGCCGAGCAGGTAGGAGGCATAGAACGCGATAGAGGCGATCAGCAGCGGCGGCCAGACGAAACGCTTGCGTTTCTGCACCTTGTCCGACGCCCAGGACACGATCAGCATGGCGATCACGGCCGCCAGGTACGGCAGCGATGACAGCCAGCCGGCTTCGACCATGTTCATCTTCAGGCCCGCCTTGAGGATCGACGGCAACCACAGCACAAAACCGTAGACGCCGATGCTCCAGCAAAAGAACTGCAACGCCAGGATGATCACCTTGGGCGAGCGGAAGGCCTCGGCATAGTTCTTCACCGCCTTGATGCCGACCTGCTCGGCTGCCAGCGCCGTTTCAAGGTCGTGTTTTTCCTGGTCGCTGAGCCACTTGGCCTGGGCTGGACGATCGTCCGCCAGGCGCCACCAGACAAACGCCCAGAGCACCGCCGGCAGGCCCTCGATGATGAACATCCAGCGCCAGTCGAATTGCTCGACGAGGTACCCCGAGACCACCGACATCCATAGCATCGTGACCGGGTTGCCAAGGATCAGGAACGTGTTGGCGCGTGAGCGTTCGGCCCGGGTGAACCAGTGGCAGAGGTAGACCAGCATCGCCGGCATCACGGCCGCTTCCACCACGCCGAGCATGAAGCGGATCACGATCAGCCAGTACGCGTTGGAGACCACGCCGGTGAGGGTAGCCAGCGAGCCCCAGAGGATCAGGCTGACGAAGATCAGCTTCTTCACGCTGTGCTTCTGCGCGTAGATCGCACCCGGCACCTGGAAGAAAAAGTAGCCGAGGAAAAAAAGCGCGCCGAGCAGCGACGACAGGCCTGGCGTGATCATCAAGTCTTCGGCCATGCCCGAGGCCGCGGCGAAGCCATAGTTGGCCCGGTCGAGGTAGGCGAGGCTGTAGGTGATGAAGACGATGGGCATGATGTACCACCAGCGGCGGGTGGCGAGGTTGAGCGTCTGCATGTCTGTGACTCCTGAGCTTGTTGTTTTTATGCAGCAGGTGTTTTCGGTTGCCTCATTCGCGAGCAAGCTCGCGCCCACACGGATTCGTGCCAGCCCTGTGGGCGAGAGCTTGCTCGCGATTGGCTTCATTGAATTCAGCCAGTAACTCATTGCGTGTCGGCAGTCCTTCCATGTCTCCCCGGTTTTGCACCGCGCGGCTGCCTATCCAGTTCGCGCGCCGTACGGCCTCGGTGACGTCGAGGCCTTCGAGCAACGCGCTGATCAGGCCGACGGCGAAGCCGTCGCCAGCGCCCACCGTGTCCACTACCTGGGCCACCGGCACGCCGGCGACGAATCCCTCGCCCAGCGCCGTGCGGTAATAAGCACCGTCCGGGCCGAGCTTGATCACCACCACCTCGGCACCCTGGTCCAGATAAAACGCCGCGATGTCGGCAGGGTCATCGAAGCCGGTCAGCAGCCGACCTTCGCCAAGCCCCGGCAAGACCCAGTGGGCGAGGGCCGCATGGCGGTTGATCTCGCGGATCATCAGTGCTTCGCTGGCCCACAGGCTCGGACGCAGGTTGGGGTCGAACGACAGGCTGCGTCCGGCCTCGCGCATGCGGGTCATCAATTCGAAGGACATTTGCCGTGCAGTCATCGACAGCGCTGGCACGATGCCGGTGGCGTGGAGATGACGAGCGGTGAGCAGCGTCGGGGTGATGGAGTCGATCGACAGATGGCTGGCGGCCGAACCACGACGGAAATATTCGACTTGCGGGTCGCTGCCATCGTCAGTGCGGGACTTGAGCTGGAAGCCGGTGGGGTGTGCCGGATCGACGGCCACATGACGGCAATCCAGGCCTTCCTTTTCCAGCGCCTGCACCACGAAACGACCCAGGGAGTCGGCGCCGACCCGACTGAGCCACCCCACCTGGAAACCCAGCCGCGACAAGCCGATGGCCACGTTGCTGTCCGCGCCGGCGATGCGTTTGTGAAACCGGTTGACGCCAGCCAGGTCGCCAGTTTCGTCGGCGACCAGCATCGCCATGGTTTCGCCGAACGACAGTACATCGAACTCAGGCATGGGCAGTCTCCCGGTGCGATTGCCCGAGGCGGGACAGGAGGGCAACGTGTTCAGCGGTCAATTGCAGCAGGTCATCGCCTTGTAGCGGGTACTCGGCGGCGCGCATCACGCCGACCGGCATGTGCTTGAGCAATTGTTCCCACAGGTGCAGGTCGGTCGCGGCTGGCGGCACGGCGACCAGCTTGCCATCGGCGCGCCGGGCCACGGCCTTGCAATGCACATACGCCACATGCCGTCCGAGCTGTCGGGCGGCGGCGGTGGCTGATTGGTCCTGCCATTGCCAGTTGCCGATGTCGAAGGTCATGGCGATGGGTAAACCGTGTGCTTGGACCGCAGCGAAGAAGCGTTGCAGAGGTTCGATCCGTCCGCCTTGCAAGGTCTGATCGTTCTCCACCAGCAGTTGCACCGGGCTTGCCGCGAGGGCGTCTGCCAGGGGCGATACGTCGTGGGAGTCGGTGAAGTGGCCGAGGGAAACCTTCAACCACGCCGAGCCGAATGCCTCGCAACGTTGCAAGGTGGCCGCCAGGGCGGGATTGGGCCCGGGCTGGCCGGGGAGCCAGAGTTCGAGTGGTGAAGAGTAGACGCTTTCCAAGCCCTGGGCCCGTGCGCCAGCGGCCAGCTCGGCGGGTCGCTCGGTGGTCAGCAGCTCCTCGCGCCATTCGATACGCGAAGCGCCGGCGGCGGTCAGCAGGTCGATGAAACTGCCCTGACCGCGTTGGCGCACCAGGTCGGCGCCGTAGCTGGAGAGGCTGATGGAAACGGGTGGTTTGTTCATTGTTGTTGTACCTCTGAAACCGGTTTCAGTTTTGGTCAAAAAAATTTAGTCGGTGTGCTCGAGGCGCTGTTCGCGAGCAAGCCCGATCACCGCGCCCTCCCATGCGTCGACCCACGCTCGATCAAACGCGCGGCAAAATCCAGGGTCTGCACCGGCCCGTTGTCTCCCCGCAGGCGCTTGAGCAGGCATTCGAAGGCGCTGGCGCCGATTTCGGCGGTGGGCTGGGCGAGGGCAGTGATGCCGCTGCCCACCAAGGGGTACCAGTCCAGGTCGTCGAGGGCGATCAGGCCGATGTCATTGAACAAGTGACAACCCAAATCGCGGAGTACGCGGGTCGCCGTCAGGGCGGCGATGCCGTTGGCACAGAACAGCGCCTTGGGGCCACGGTCCGGCTGGGCGAGAAAGGTCTTGATGCGCGGGAGCAGTTGCTCGCAAGTTTCCACCACGGCGCCGGCCAGGGCAGGGCGTCGCTCGATGCCGGCCTTGAAACTTTCGACCCGCTCGATCCGCGAACTGGTGCCATCGAATGGCTCGGTCACCAGCAACAAATCGCGGTAGCCACGCTGTTCGAGGTGATCGAGGGCCATTTCGATGGCCGCCGGATTGTCCAATCCGACCAGGTCGGTTTCGAGCCGATCGACCTTGCGATCCACCAGCACCATCGGCATCTCGCTGCGCAGCTCGAACAGTTCGTCGCGGTGATGCCCCAGCGTGTTCACGATCAGCCCTTCGATGTTGTAGGCACGCAGCAGCGCCAGGTGCTGGCGTTCCTGCTCATCGTCGCGATCGGTGTTGCAGACCACCAGGCTGTAGCCATGGCGACGGCAGGCGGTTTCCACGCCATGCATCACGGCAATCGAATAAGGGTTGCGGATATCGGCCACCAGCATGCCGATCAGGCGCGTGCGCCCGCGCTTGAGGCCACGGGCCATCTGGTTCGGACGGTAGCCCAGCTCGCTGATCGCCTGCTCGATACGCCGAGCGATAGCCTCGGAGAGCAGGGCACGGTCTTCGCCGATGAAGCGCGAGACACTGGCCTTGGAGACCCCGGCGCGTTCGGCGACATCGAGCATGGTCACGCGGCTGCGCTGGGCGGCGGAGAAAGAATTCACGGATTGAAACCTGTTTATTGGATTTATTGAGGTTCTGAAACCGGTTTCAGGAAACACCAGAATTCGTTCGGCCGTCAAGGGTGATGTGCGACAGGAGCGACCGGCGGTGAAATAACAAGTATCACGCGAATTGTGGCGAGGGGATCAATCCCCTCGCCACAAAGAGTCCTGCCTTGGCGGGGATCAGAGCTCGCTGACGTATGTCCCGGTCCCGTCGAGGATGTTACGCAAGGTCCGCTCCACTTCGGCCACGTCCGTCACCTTGGGGTCGTAGGTAATCTCCAACACATCATCGCCATTGAGCGCGTCGGCATCCGCCGCGCCGATCTCGATCTTCAGCAGGGTCGGGCCGAGGGTGACCTTCACGTCGTCCAGTGTCGAGGGCTCGCCGTCCAAGGTGATCTCCAGCTCGTCTTCGTCCGGGTAGCGGGTCATCAGGAACATCTCGCCCTGCGCGCTGTGGCAACAGAGCATGGCCATGTTGTCTTCTTCTTCATCGCTTGGGTTGGCGATCAGCAGGGCGGTGGTCATTTTCATGTGAGGGGTCCTGGCTCTGGTGAGCCTTGCGGGTGGAAAAACGGAATTTTGCCAGTCCCGGCGAATTCCTGCTGGATTACCACCTCGGGGTGCCGTTTGGCCCCAAGGCTGCTAGGGTTGTTCGGTGCATGAGGGCTATAACGCTAGCCGATGACCGAATATGTCGCAGCGCTGCAAGCAGTCACGTTGTCGCACTCGTTAAGCTGCGCAACGGATGTGCACCTGCAAAGGGCATCGCGGAGTGTTTTTTGCAGGTGGTCATCCGATTGAAATTACCTGGAAAAGGATGTGACCTGCGGGTCGCGTCCAGCTTCACCCACCTGTCATCCTGTTTCCTCTGCCCGAGAATCAGGAACGGGATGGCCGACGGCCCCGAAAGGGGCTGCACGCGACGCTTTCATCAATAACAAGCCCAAGCGGAGTACCACAGATGGCGTTCTTCACCGCAGCCAGCAAAGCCGACTTCCAGCATCAACTGCAAGCGGCACTGGCGCAGCACATCAGTGAACAGGCACTGCCACAAGTGGCGCTGTTCGCTGAACAATTCTTCGGCATCATTTCCCTCGATGAACTCACCCAGCGCCGGTTGTCCGACCTCGCCGGCTGCACGCTGTCCGCCTGGCGCCTGCTTGAGCGCTTCGACCACGCGCAACCGCAGGTGCGCGTCTACAACCCCGATTACGAACGCCACGGCTGGCAGTCGACCCACACCGCCGTCGAAGTGCTGCACCATGACTTGCCGTTCCTGGTGGATTCGGTCCGCACCGAGCTGAACCGTCGCGGCTACAGCATCCATACCCTGCAAACCACCGTCCTGAGCGTGCGTCGCGGCAGCAAGGGCGAGTTGCTGGAGATCCTGCCGAAGGGCACCCAGGGCGACGACGTGCTGCAAGAGTCGCTGATGTATCTGGAGATCGACCGCTGCGCCAACGCCGCCGAACTCAACGTCCTGAGCAAGGAACTTGAGCAGGTGTTGGGCGAAGTGCGCGTCGCCGTGGCCGATTTCGAGCCAATGAAGGCCAAGGTCCAGGAAATCCTCGCGAGCCTGGACAACAGTGCCTACGCCACCGACGCCGATGAAAAAGCCGAAATCAAGAGCTTCCTGGAATGGCTGGTGGGTAACCACTTTACGTTCCTGGGCTACGAAGAGTTCGTGGTCCGTGATGAAGCCGATGGCGGTCACATCGAGTACGACTCCGAGTCCTTCCTCGGCCTGACCAAATTGCTGCGCGCCGGCCTGACCGCCGAAGACTTGCGCATCGAAGACTACGCCGTCAATTACCTGCGCGAACCGACTGTGTTGTCGTTCGCCAAGGCCGCGCACCCGAGCCGCGTCCACCGCCCGGCCTATCCGGATTATGTCTCGATCCGTCAAATCGACGCCGACGGCAAGGTCATCAAGGAATGCCGTTTCATGGGCCTGTACACCTCTTCGGTGTATGGCGAGAGCGTGCGGGTCATCCCGTACATCCGTCGCAAGGTCGCGGAAATAGAACGTCGCTCCGGCTTCCAGGCCAAGGCGCACCTGGGCAAGGAACTGGCCCAGGTGGTTGAAGTGCTGCCTCGCGACGACTTGTTCCAGACCCCGGTGGACGAGCTGTTCAGCACCGTCATGTCCATCGTGCAGATCCAGGAACGCAACAAGATCCGCGTATTCCTGCGCAAAGACCCATACGGCCGTTTCTGCTACTGCCTGGCCTACGTGCCGCGCGATATCTATTCCACCGAAGTGCGCCAGAAGATCCAGCAAGTGCTGATGGAGCGCCTGAAAGCGTCGGATTGCGAGTTCTGGACCTTCTTCTCCGAATCCGTACTGGCCCGTGTGCAGTTGATCCTGCGGGTGGACCCGAAGAACCGCATCGACATCGACCCGTTGCTACTGGAAAAAGAAGTCGTACAGGCGTGCCGCAGCTGGAAGGACGACTATGCCAGCCTGGTCATCGAGAGCTTCGGCGAAGCCCAGGGCACCAACGTGCTGTCGGACTTCCCGAAAGGCTTCCCGGCCGGCTACCGCGAGCGCTTTGCCGCGCACTCGGCCGTGGTCGACATGCAGCACCTGTTGAGCCTGAACGAAAAGAACCCGCTGGTGATGAGCTTCTACCAGCCGCTGGGCCAGGTGTCCGGCCAGCGCGAGCTGCACTGCAAGCTGTATCACGCCGACACGCCGCTGGCGCTGTCCGACGTGCTGCCTATCCTGGAGAACCTTGGCCTGCGCGTGCTGGGTGAATTCCCGTACCGCCTGCGCCACACCAATGGCCGCGAATTCTGGATTCATGACTTTGCCTTCACCGCCGCCGAAGGCCTGGACCTCGATATCCAGCAACTCAACGACACCTTGCAGGACGCGTTCGTCCACATCGTGCGCGGCGATGCCGAGAACGACGCGTTCAACCGCCTGGTGCTGACCGCCGGCCTGCCGTGGCGCGACGTGGCGTTGCTGCGTGCCTACGCCCGTTACCTGAAACAGATCCGCCTGGGCTTCGACCTCGGCTATATCGCCAGCACCCTGAACAACCACACCGACATCGCACGCGAGTTGACCCGGTTGTTCAAGACCCGCTTCTACCTGGCGCGCAAGTTGACCGGCGACGACCTGGAAGACAAGCAGCTGCGTCTGGAGCAGGCGATCCTGTCGGCCCTGGATGACGTCCAGGTGCTCAACGAAGACCGCATCCTGCGTCGCTACCTTGACCTGATCAAGGCGACCCTGCGGACCAACTTCTACCAGACCGACGCCAACGGCCAGAACAAGTCCTACTTCAGCTTCAAGTTCAACCCGCACCTGATTCCGGAACTGCCGAAGCCGGTGCCGAAATTCGAAATCTTCGTCTACTCGCCACGGGTCGAAGGCGTGCACCTGCGCTTCGGCAACGTTGCCCGTGGCGGCCTGCGCTGGTCCGACCGTGAAGAAGACTACCGCACCGAAGTGCTGGGCCTGGTAAAAGCCCAGCAGGTGAAGAACTCGGTAATCGTGCCGGTGGGCGCCAAGGGCGGTTTCCTGCCGCGTCGCCTGCCACTGGGCGGCAGCCGGGACGAGATCGCGGCCGAGGGCATCGCCTGCTACCGCATCTTCATTTCGGGCCTGTTGGACATCACCGACAACCTGAAGGACGGCGCGCTGGTACCGCCGGCCAACGTCGTGCGTCATGACGACGATGACCCGTACCTGGTGGTCGCGGCGGACAAGGGCACTGCGACCTTCTCCGACATCGCCAACGGTATCGCTATCGACTACGGCTTCTGGCTGGGCGATGCGTTCGCCTCCGGCGGCTCGGCCGGCTACGACCACAAGAAAATGGGCATCACCGCCAAGGGCGCGTGGGTCGGCGTGCAGCGCCACTTCCGCGAGCGCGGCATCAACGTCCAGCAAGACAGCATCACCGTGGTGGGCGTTGGCGACATGGCCGGCGACGTGTTCGGCAACGGCTTGTTGATGTCCGACAAGCTGCAACTGGTCGCGGCCTTCAACCACTTGCACATCTTCGTCGACCCGAACCCGGAGCCGGCCAGCAGCTTCGCCGAGCGCAAGCGCCTGTTCGACCTGCCGCGTTCGGCCTGGACCGACTACGACACCAGCATCATGTCCGAAGGCGGCGGTATCTTCTCGCGCAGCGCGAAGAGCATCGCGATTTCGCCGCAGATGAAAGAGCGCTTCGACATCAAGGCTGACAAGCTGACTCCGACCGAACTGCTGAACGCCTTGCTCAAGGCACCGGTAGACCTGTTGTGGAACGGCGGTATCGGTACCTACGTCAAGGCGAGTACCGAAAGCCACGCCGATGTCGGCGACAAGGCCAACGATGCGCTGCGCGTGAACGGCAACGAACTGCGCTGCAAAGTCGTGGGCGAGGGCGGTAACCTGGGCATGACCCAACTGGGTCGCGTCGAGTTCGGCCTGCATGGCGGCGCCACCAACACCGACTTCATCGACAACGCCGGTGGCGTGGACTGCTCCGACCATGAAGTGAACATCAAGATCCTGCTCAACGAAGTGGTGCAGGCCGGCGACATGACCGACAAGCAGCGCAACCAGTTGCTGGCGAGCATGACCGACGAAGTCGGTGGCCTGGTGTTGGGCAACAACTATAAGCAGACCCAGGCCTTGTCCCTGGCGGCCCGTCGCGCCTTCGTGCGGATCGCCGAATACAAGCGCCTGATGAACGACCTGGAAGCCCGTGGCAAGCTTGACCGCGCCATCGAGTTCCTGCCGACCGAAGAACAGCTGGCCGAACGTGTCGCGGCGGGCCACGGCCTGACCCGTGCCGAGCTGTCGGTGCTGATCTCCTACAGCAAGATCGACCTCAAGGAATCGCTGCTCAATTCGTTGGTGCCGGACGACGATTACCTGACCCGTGACATGGAGACCGCATTCCCACCGACCCTGGTGAGCAAGTTCTCCGAAGCCATGCGTCGCCATCGCCTCAAACGCGAGATCGTCAGCACCCAGATCGCCAACGACCTGGTCAACCACATGGGCATTACCTTCGTCCAACGGTTGAAAGAGTCGACAGGCATGAGCCCGGCGAACGTGGCCGGTGCCTATGTGATCGTTCGGGACATCTTCCATCTCCCGCATTGGTTCCGTCAGATCGAAGCCTTGGACCACCAGGTCTCGGCCGACGTGCAACTGGAGCTGATGGACGAGCTAATGCGCCTGGGCCGTCGCGCCACGCGCTGGTTCCTGCGCAGCCGCCGCAACGAGCAGAACGCTGCCCGTGACGTCGCTCACTTCGGTCCGCACCTGGCGGCGTTGGGTCTCAAGCTCGACGAATTGCTGGAAGGCCCGACCCGTGAAGGCTGGCAGACCCGCTACCAGGCCTACGTGGCCGCTGGCGTGCCGGAGTTGCTGGCACGCATGGTTGCCGGCACCACGCATCTGTACACCTTGTTGCCAATCATAGAGGCTGCCGACGTTACCGGCCAGAACGCCGCCGATGTGGCCAAGGCTTACTTCGCCGTGGGCAGCGCCCTGGACATCACCTGGTACCTGCAACAGATCAGCGCACTGCCGGTGGAAAACAACTGGCAGGCCCTGGCCCGTGAAGCCTTCCGCGATGACATCGACTGGCAGCAACGGGCGATCACTATCTCGGTCCTGCAGGACGGCGACGCGACCCAGGACGTCGAAACCCGCCTGGCGCTGTGGCTTGAGCAGCATCACGAAATGGTCGAGCGCTGGCGCGCCATGCTGGTGGACATCCGTGCCGCCAGTGGCACTGACTACGCCATGTACGCGGTTGCCAACCGCGAGCTGCTGGACCTGGCACTGAGTGGTCAGGCGGTCGTCACGGCCAACTGATCCACCGTTGAAAGAAAAACCCCGCATTGAGAGATGCGGGGTTTTTTTATGGGCGATGTTTTCAGATCGGGCATTGAAGAGTGTGTTCTTGTGGCGAGGGGATAAATCCCCTCGCCACAAGCACCGCTATCACACAGTGCTGCGTTCGCGCAGCTCCTGTAACCGATCAGCTCCGCCTTCAGCCACGCGATTCTGGATCAGGCGATCAGAGCCGCCTTCAGCCACGCGATTCTGGATCAAGCGATCGGAGCCGCCTTCAGCCACACGATTCTGGATCAGGCGATCGGAGCCGCCTTCAGCCACGCGATTCTGGATCAAGCGATCGGAGCCGCCTTCAGCCACGCGATTCTGGATCAGGCGATCGGAGCCACCTTCAGCCAGTTGATGTGCAGCCTGGTCATAAGACGACGATGCGCTGTCGGCCGCGGCGATGTTCGACAGCGTGGCGCCGCCAACCAAGGTGAGGGCGATTGCCAGGGACGAGAGTTTCGAGAAATTGAACATGGTGTTTCTCCTGCGCTTGATTGAGTGGGCCAGCGCAGCGGTGTGCTGCTGTCCGGTGTGTGCAGTTAAACGCGCAGGTGTATCGAGGGTGTGTGCCGCAAAGGCGCAAGATCAGCGGATTCGTATCAATGGGCTACTCATATACACAGCGATACAAAACGCCTTCAAATAACTTCCCATCGGGTCGGCAGGCCGCAGGTGTCACTGGGTGGTGGCCGATAATCGCACGCAAGTTCGATCGGTTCGGGGCATCCCGGCGCGCAAGGTTATTGACCGAATTAACTGGGTAGTACATTTTAGCGGTCACCCAGCCTTGCCATGCCCAGGCGAGGCCATAATAAAAACAGAGGATCCCCTCATGCGTGCCCGTCAACAGAACTTGTCCTCATTACCTACCTTCAGATCCGGGGCCCTCCGGGAAATTCCAGCGACCCGATAGCGCCCGCCCTGTCGCGCCGGCAGCAGGCCTGCGCCTGGATCAATCTGTGAGGTGTTCAAGATGACAAAAGTTGTCGATCTGTATTTCAAGCTGCTCAAGTTGCTGATCGTGCTGTGCATGGTCGCGATGATCGTGCTGGTGTTCGGCAATGTGGTGCTGCGCTATGCCTTCAACTCGGGCATCAGCGTGTCGGAGGAGCTGTCGCGCTGGTTCTTCGTCTGGATGATCTTTCTCGGTGCACTGGTGGCACTCAAGGACCGCGCGCACCTGGGCATGAACAGCCTGGTCAAGCGCTTGCCGCCAGCAGGCAAGCGTGCCTGCCTGGTCATCGGGCATTTGCTGATGCTCTACATTTGCGGATTGATTGTCAGCGGCAGTTGGCAGCAGGCGGTGATCAACCTGAATGTGGTCGCGCCGGCGTCCGGCCTGTCGATGGCGTTGTTCTACGCCGCGGGGCTGGTGTTCGGAGTCAGCGCAACGGCCATCCTGCTGTACGAATTGTACCTGGCGTTGTTCGGCAAGCTGCGCGATGACGATCCTTTGTTGGTCGAGCAAAGCGACGCCGCCAGCTTCAACCCTGACACCCTCAAGAGTACGCGCCCATGACGCTGGCTATTTTCCTCGGCTCGCTGATGGGCAGCATGGCGCTGGGCATCCCGATTGCCTTTGCCTTGCTGGTGGTCAGCGTGGCGTTGATGGTCTACCTGGACCTGTTCGACGCACAGATCATCGCGCAAAACCTGCTTAATGGCGCCGACAGCTTTCCGCTGATGGCCGTGCCGTTCTTCATGTTGGCCGGCGAGGTCATGAACGTCGGTGGCCTGTCCAAGCGCATCGTCAACATTGCCATGGCGCTGGTGGGACACAAGCGCGGCGGCCTGGGTTACGTCGCGATCATCGCCTCGTGCCTGCTGGCGTCGTTGTCCGGTTCGGCCGTGGCCGATGCGGCGGCTTTGGCGGCGTTGCTCGTGCCGATGATGGTACTGGCCGGACACAACCGCGGGCGCTCGGCCGGGCTGATCGCCGCCGGCAGCACCATTGCACCAGTGATTCCGCCCAGCATCGGCTTCATCGTCTTCGGCGTGGCCTCCGGTGTGTCGATTTCCAAGCTGTTCCTGGCCGGTATCGTGCCTGGGGTGATGCTGGGTGTCGGGCTGGCCATCGCCTGGTGGCTGATCTCCCGGCGCGAGAACGTGGCGACGGCGCCCAAGCGTTCCCGTGCCGAAGTCATGCGCACACTGCTCGACGGCAGTTGGGCGATGGGCCTGCCCTTGATCATCATCCTGGGCCTGAAGTTTGGCATCTTCACCCCGACGGAAGCGGCGGTGGTCGCGGCGGTCTATTCGCTGTTCGTGTCCCTGGTGATCTACCGGGAAATGAAGATCAGCCAGTTGTACGAAGTGATCCTGTCCTCGGCCAGGACCACCTCGGTGGTGATGCTGCTGGTGGCGGCGGCCATGGTTTCATCGTGGCTGGTGACGATCGCCGACCTGCCGGGCCAACTGGCGGACCTGCTGGCGCCGTTCATGGATAACCAGACCCTCCTGCTGCTGGTGATGATGGCGTTGATCATCCTGGTGGGCACGGTCATGGACATGACCCCGACCATTCTCATCCTCACCCCGGTGCTGATGCCGGCCGTCATCCAGGCCGGTATCGATCCCGTGTACTTCGGCGTGTTGTTCCTGATCAACACGGCCATCGGCCTGATCACGCCCCCGGTGGGCACGGTGCTCAACGTCGTGTGCGGAGTGGCAAAGCTGGACTTCGAGGAAATCGTCCGCGGGGTCTGGCCGTTCATGATTGCGCAGTTTGTGGTGCTGTTGCTGTTGGTCCTGTTTCCGCAACTGGTCATGGGACCGTTGAAATTCTTCACCGGATGACAGCGGTGCTCGCTGGCTCGACCTTTAAAAACAATAACGATCGGAGAGTGACATGGGAAAACTGATGAAAACCTTGCTGGCCGGGGCGTGCGCCACGGGATTGCTGCTGACCGGCGTAGCCAGCCACGCGGATGAGATACGCGAGCGAACCTTGCGATTCGCATTCCAGAACGTCAAGGAACATCCCCAGGGCCAGGGCGCGCAGAAGTTCGCCGACCTGCTCAGCGAAAAGAGCGGCGGCAAGATCAAGGTCCGCCTGTTCCCCGGCGGAACCCTGGGCGGCGACGTGCAAACGGTGTCGGCATTGCAGGGCGGGACCTTGGACATCACCGTGCTCAACTCCGGCATCCTGGCCGCCCAGGCACCGGATTACGCCATGCTCGATTTCCCTTTCCTGTTCAACAACGTCGAGGAAGCGCACGCGGTCATCGATGGCCCGGTCGGGCAGAAACTGGCGGCGCAACTGGACAGCAAGGGGTTGGTAGGGCTGGGCTATTGGGACCTGGGGTTCCGTCACCTGACCAACAGCAAGCACCCGGTGACCAAGCTCGAAGACCTGCAGGGCTTGAAACTGCGCGTCATCCAATCGCCGATCTACCTGGAAACCTTCACTGCCCTGGGCGCCAACCCAGTGCCGATGGCGTTCCCCGAGGTCTACACAGGCCTTGAGCAGCACACCATCGACGGCCAGGAAAATCCTTTCACGGTGATTGAAGGCAACAAGTTCTACGAGGTACAGAAGTATCTTTCCGTCACCGGCCACATCTTCAATCCGCAGTCGTTGATCATCAGCCAGAAAACCTGGAACCGTCTCAACGATGATGAAAAGGCGATGATCCGCGCCGCCGCAGCCGAGGCGCAGGCGTTCCAGCGCGAAGTCACCGCGACAAGCATGGACAAGGCCAAGGCCACGCTGGCCAGTGCGATGACCATCAACGAAATCACCCCGGCCGAGAAAGACCGCTTTCGCGAGCGCGTGCAGCCGGTGATCGACAAGTTTGCCAAATCGTTGGATGGGGAACTGGTGAAGATGATGTACGACGAAATCAGCAAGGTGCGTGCACAGTGAATTGAAGCAACCCTGCGGACGGTCCATATGAAGGGCGCCCGGACACTGTCCCGGCGCCCTTCGTTTTGCCTGGCTATAGGCCAACCTGAGGCCGTTTGTGGAACAGTCATGGCCGGTCGATGTCACAGGCATGCCTCCAGACTTGTTAGGCTATGGCACTTACATCTCGTTTTCACTTTGAACAGCGGGGCTTTTCAGACCATCACGCGTGTGCGTGCTGCAAAATCAAAGGAGGTTCACGTGGGTAAAGATCCTGTAGACGATCTATCAGGAAAATCCCAGGCGCCCGGTACGGAGGGGATACCAGCCCCCAGCGGCGAGGCAAATCTCATCGAAACAGACTATGTCATCGGACAGGACAATTTCCGCGGGGAGTTTTCTTTCTCCCTGGATATCCATGGCAAGGTCTTTCTGATCTCCGCCGCCACCGTTCTGTTGTTCGTCATCGTGACGCTGGCTCTCCAAAATGAAGTCGAGCCGCTTTTCAGCGCTATGCGCGGTTGGTTGACCCGAAACCTGGCCTGGTTCTTCATGAGCGCAGGCAATGTTTTCGTGTTGTTGTGCCTGGCGTTGATTGTTTCACCGCTGGGAAAGGTGCGATTGGGCGGCCGCGACGCCACGCCGGATCATACCTATCTGGGTTGGTTCTCCATGTTGTTCGCTGCCGGGATGGGCATCGGGCTCATGTTCTACGGCGTGGCGGAGCCCATGTCGCATTACGCCGCCGCGATGGGGGGCGTGACGCTCGATCCTAGCGGGGTACGCACGGACTGGGCCCCCCTCGATGGCGCAGCGGGCGACATGAAAGGCGCTGCGGACCTGGCGATGGCTGCGACGATTTTTCACTGGGGACTGCATCCCTGGGCTATCTACGCGATCGTAGCGTTATCCTTGGCGCTGTTCTCGTTCAACAAAGGCTTGCCGCTGTCGATTCGCTCGATTTTCTATCCGTTGCTGGGGGAGCGTGTCTGGGGGTGGCCAGGGCACATCATCGACATCCTGGCGGTGTTCGCCACGCTGTTCGGGCTTGCGACCTCGCTGGGTATCGGTGCCGAGCAGGCTGCGGCGGGAATTGAACATCTGTTCGGCATCCCATCCTCCAACGTCAGCAAGGTGGTACTGATCATCGGTATCACGCTGATTGCACTGTGGTCGGTACTGGCCGGGCTGGAGAAGGGCGTCAAGCTGCTCTCCGAAATCAACATGGGCCTGGCGCTCCTGTTGCTGCTCTTCATCATTGTCGTCGGTCCCACCCTGGCCATTCTTACCGGCTTCTTCAAGAATGTGGTGACGTACGTTGAATACCTGCCTGCATTGTCCAACCCTTTCGGTCGTACCGACGCCGAGTTCACCCAGGGCTGGACGGCGTTCTACTGGGCCTGGTGGATCAGCTGGTCGCCATTTGTAGGCATGTTCATTGCGCGGGTCAGCCGTGGCCGGACTGTCCGCGAGTTCCTGATTTCTGTCCTGTTGGTGCCCTCGCTGGTGTCGGTGCTCTGGATGACCACCTTTGGCGGGACGGCCATCGACCAGGCCACCTTGCAAGGATTGAGCGGGGTCAAGGATGCGGTGCTGGAACTCAAGCTGTTCGCGATGCTGGAAGCGCTGCCCCTCAAGGAAATCTCATCGTTGCTGGGCATCGTGCTGGTGATCGTCTTCTTCATCACTTCGTCGGACTCCGGATCGCTGGTGATCGATACCATCACTGCCGGCGGCAAGGTCGATGCGCCCGTTCCTCAACGGGTTTTCTGGGCAGTCATCGAGGGTGTGATCGCCATCGCGCTGTTGTTGGGCGGTGGGCTGATCGCCTTGCAGGCCATGGCGGTTTCTACCGGGCTGCCCTTTGCCATTGTGCTGCTGCTGGGCTGCATTTCCCTGGTGAAGGGACTGATGTCGGAACCGCGATCCTGATCGCCTGAAAGTTGTCTGGGGCGAGGCACGCCCCAGCGTTCAATCCCAGAGCTGCCCGACCGCGACGCACGGGCTGTAATGAGTGGCCACCTGCGCTTGCAGCAGCTCGGCCGTGGCCAGTGCGTCGGTCAATGCATGGTGGGCGTGATAGGTCGGCAGTCGATAACGCTGGCGAGTATCGGCTAACCGGATGGAGGCAGGCGGGCGGCGCAACAGTCTGTCCAACCAACGGCGACGCCCCCTGACTCGCCATGCCTCCAGCTGCATCGTGTCGATGACCGGAAACTGTAGGCCCTCTCCAAGGTGGCGCCGAAACGCCTCGTCCAGAAAGTTGCGTTCGATGGCCCGGTAGTGCACCACCATGATTCTTCCCGCCATTGCTTGCAGCAGATTGTCCATGATGTCCGGCAGGCGCGGGGCATGACGTATGTCAGCGTGGGTAATGCGGTGAAATGCCACCGACTCATGGGTCAGCGTGGATGGCTTGATGACCCAGTACAGGGCTTCGCCGCACCGTATTCGCTTCAGGGTGAAAGGCATCAGGCCGATGCTGACGATGCTGTCGCTGCGGGCGTTCAAACCGGTGGTTTCCAGGTCCATTGCCAGCAACTCGACCTGTTCCAGCGCGGTCTGGCCGTTGATCACCCCGGCCTCGTAGAAACGCTGCAGAAGGGGATGCTGTGCTTGTCGCGCCAGTTGCTCGAAGCGCGTCGTCCAGTCCGGCATCGTCCGTTCAACGGGCACTCGTGGGGCGTTCATCGGGCGGGCCGGGCGTGACCGGGATAGCGGAAACGCAGGAATTTCTGGGCATTGCTCAACACCTGGAACGCTTCCTTGAGGTTGTGCCGCTCAGTGGTGGAGAAACGCTCGGGCTCGATGTAATTATTCGGTTTGCGCCCCTGTTCGATGGCATCGGCCTGGTGCCGAATGCGCACCATCGACAGGAACTCCAATGCGTAGCGCAGATGCTCGATGGCCTCGGGCTGTACCCACCGCGTATGGCCGATGGCATCCAGCCGATCAAAGGAGTTTTGCGCCGTAGTGCCACACGCCAGCGCGTGGATGCGGATCAGGTCGGTGAGGGGCGCCGTGCCCCGGCCCTTGAGGTTGATAATCTGTTTTTGTTCCCCGTCCGTTTCCATGACAAATGTGCGAAAGAAACCCAGCGGCGGCGTGCGATTCAATGCGTTGCGCGCCATCGCTGCCAGGAAAGCCGGAGTATCCCTGGACTTCTGCGCACACAGCGCCTTGAGTGATTCGACCATGTCCAGCGCGCCATAGACCCCGTCCAGGTCAAAAAAGATGCAGCTGTTGAGCAGGGTGGCGGCGTTAGGTTTCTCGATCCACTGGCTGAAATAGCCACGCCACACCCGCAATGGCTGACGCCACTGGACGTTGGTCGCCATGATCCCGCCCTTGCAGTAGCTGTAGCCGCATTGAGCGAGCCCGTCGCTGACGAACGCGGCCAGCTTGCGAAAGTAATCGTCATGCAGGGCTGGGTCGAACCGGTCATCCAGCACCAGCGCGTTGTCCTGGTCCGTCACGAGCAATTGTTCGTCACGGGCCATCGAGCCCAGCACCATGAAGCAATACGGAACCGGTGGTGGTCCCAGTTCGCGTTCGGCCAGTTCAAGCAGACGCTGTGTGAAGGCACGGCCGATGCCCGAGATCGCGCTGCCGATCATGTGCGCGGTGGCGCCGTCGCGGACCATGCGAATGTAGGTACCGCGCAAATCGCGCAGCAGTGAGCGAAGACCCTCGACGCTGGTCTGGTTGGAGATGCTGTTTACCAGGTACAGGCTGCTCTGGGACTCGTGCCGGATGATATCCGACAGATTGATCAAACCGAGCGTACGGCCCTTGTCCACTACTGGAAGGTGGTGGATGTTGCTCCTGAGCATGCACAGCATCGCCTCGAACAACGAGTCATCGGCCTGGATGGCTACCGGGTCGATCGACATGACTTCGCCAATCGTGGTGTCGCCACTGCGGTTGGTGGCCACAACGCGAGTGCGCAGGTCCCGGTCGGTCACGATGCCGAGCATCTGCTCGGGGTTCTTCCCGGCCGGCTCAAGGACCACGACACAGGAGACGCTTCGTTCGGTCATTAACTGGGCGGCCTCGCGGACACTGGTTTGCGGCGTTACCCAGACCAGGTCACGGGAAATCAATGCGCGGGATTTGAGTTGGATCAGCTCGCTTGCACGCCCTTGGGCCTCGACAGCTGACTTGAGCCTGGAATGTCCTTCGGCCTCGACAAAATCGGCAAAACTGTCGTGCCGCTCGCATAACCTTGCGAATACATCCGCCGGAATGAAATAGATCAGGCTGTCTTCCAGGGCCTTGGCCGGGAAGCGCACCCGGTTGCTGCGCAGCAGGCCCGCCTGACCGAAGATATCGCCCTCGACCAGCCGGTTATACAGTTCGCCGTTTCGCCGATAAATCTCGACGGCGCCGCTGCGTACATAGTGCAGCTCATGGATGTCCGCCCCCGCTTCGAGGATCGGACTTCCGGCCTTGAAATAAGCGACCTCGACGCGCCGGGCAATATCCTCCAAGGTCTCCTGGGGAAGGGCATCGAATGGCGGAAAACGATGAAGATGCTCACTGATTTCCAGTAATTCGATCTGCATGGGGCCTCGTGACAGTTCTGTTGGAAGGCCCAACATGCCAGACCATGGCGCCGCACACAAACCCCGGAATGCGAGCGTGTACGGCCGCCGGTTCGTTATTGGGCTTCAGGCACCGCCAGCCATTGCCCAATCACCTTCTGGTAGCTGCCATTGGCCTTGCTCAGGTGCAGCCACTGGTCGACGAACATTTTCCAGGTATTGTCGTCACGGGGCAGCAGGTAGGCTTTCTCGCCGTATTGCAGGTAGCGGGTCGGATTGACGGCGCACAGGCCCGGCTTGAGTTTTTGCTGGTAGAGCGCTTCCGAGGCGTCGGTGATCATCACGTCGGCGCGTTTGTCCAGCAGCTCCTGGAAAATCGTCACGTTATCGTGGAAGGCCAACTGGCCCTTTGGCAGGAACGCCCGCACGAAAGCTTCGTTGGTGCCGCCGGCCGGCTCGACGAGGCGCACCGAAGGCTGGTTGATCTGCTCGATGGTCTGGTAGCGCGACTGGTCTTCGCAGCGCACCAGCGGGATTTTGCCGTCGACGTCCAGGGTGCTGCTGAAATAGGCCTTCTTCTGCCGTTCCAGGGTGACGGAAATTCCGCCCATCCCGATGTCGCACTTACCGGCGAGCATGTCTGGCATCAACGTTTTCCAAGTCGTCTGGACCCATTGCACCTTGACGCCCAGGCTGGTGGCGAGTGAGCGCGCCATGTTGATGTCGATGCCTTCGTATTCCCCCGATTCGGCCTTGTAGGTGTAGGGCTTGTAGTCGCCGGTGGTGCACACCCGCAGTTCACCTTGCTGGATCACTTTGTCCAGGTGCGAAGGCGCTGGCTCGGCCAATGCACTGCCGCAGAGCACCAGCAGGCCACAGAACGTCATCGTGCTTGTTATGGTTTTCATAAGGATGGGACGTCTCGCAAGGGAAGGGGACAAGACGGGGGAGTGTAGTAAAACTGCCAACGGGCTGTCACTTGGACGTCGAGACGATCAGTCAGCCCGAAGTGCGATCGACCGCCCGCAGGTTTTCCAGGTAGGCGCAGAACATATCGGCCATCGCATCGGCATACGTCTGGACTTCTTGCCAAGTGCGAGGCGTTGCCGAAAACCGTTTACCCACGGAACTGAGGGTGGCGATGACCAGCTCACCGGCCAGGGCGCGGGTGTGCACGTCGGCATCCGGCAGCACTTGCTGCATGAACGCGTCCACTGATGCCTGCACCGACATGCGTGCCGCCTGATGCTCGGGAGCGTCCCGATAGAGCGGCGCGGCATCGTTGAGCGCGATGCGAATCTGCGCTTCGTCGCACTCGGACTGGATGAACGCCTGCACAAGGGTTCGTAACCGGGCGAGGGGCGGCTTGGCGGAATCCTCCAGAATGTCTCGCAACATATCGCTGGTCTGCCGCCACTCATCACTTTGCAGCCGGAACAGGATCGCAGCCTTGTTTGGAAAGTATTGATACACCGACCCGACGCTCACACCCGCACGCTCGGCAACGCGGGCAACGGTAAAGCGTTGGGCGCCGTGGCTCGCCAAAACCTGAACAGCCGCTTCCAGGACCGCTGCCACGAGCTCGGTGGAGCGGGCCTGTTTTGGCTGTTTGCGCGAGGAAATCTGCGGGCTCGGGCGCTCGGACATAAAGCCGTAGACCTCGGAAAAGGAATGCGAATAGGAAATACGACGGATTGTTCGTATCTTGAATGCGACGAATTGATCGCATTCTAGTCGTCTCCACAAACAGCGTTCAACTTCACTTCGCGTCCCTTTCCATGGGTAGGGTTATGACTCAAGAAAATATTCATCTAGGCGCCTCTGTGGCGCCCCGGGCAACCGTCGAGGCCAATCCGGCGTTCAAGTTGTTGCCGCTCACGTTGACCGTGTTCATCGGGTTCCTCACCATCGGCCTGCAACTGCCGGTCTTGCCGCTTCACCTGCATGACACGCTGGGGATGGGCACGCTGGTGATTGGCCTGGTGGTCGGCGCCCAGTTTGCCGCGGCACTGCTATCGCGGGCCTGGGCCGGCAATTTCGCTGACATGCGCGGGGGCAAGCGAGCGGTCATGGTCGGGCTGGTGACGGCGACGGTCTCCGCGTTGCTGTATCTGCTGTCCCTGGCGTTCCTGTCCACACCGGTGTTGTCGGTCTGGCTATTATTGGTGGGCCGCGTGTTGCTGGCGGTTGGCGAAAGCCTTGTCGTCACCGGCGCCTTGGGATGGGGCATCGGCCGGGTTGGGCCGCAGCATGCCGGCAAGGTCATGGCGTGGAATGGCATTGCCATGTACGGCGCATTCGCGTTGGGCGCTCCGCTTGGCGTGGCGCTCAATTCGGGCTGGGGATTCATGGGCGCCGTTGTGGCATCGGTGTTCATCCCGCTGTTGGCCTTGGCGGTGGTCGCCGGCGTCCGCGCAGTCGCTCCTACGGCGAACCAGCGTACGCCGTTCTACAAGATGCTCGGTGCCGTATGGGTTCCAGGCATGGGCCTGGCATTTTGCAGCGTCGGCTTTGGTGTCGTCACAGCGTTCATTGCCTTGTTATTTGCGGCGAGGGATTGGGGCAACGCTTCGTTGGCATTCACGGCGTTCGGCCTGGCCTTCATCGGCGCGCGGCTATTGTTCGGGCACCTTCCGGACAAGATCGGTGGCGCACGTGTCGCGTTGGTCTGCGTGGTGATCGAGGCCGTTGGGCTGCTGTTCATCTGGAGCGCCGATACGGCAATCCTCGCCTATCTCGGAGCGGCGTTAACTGGCTTCGGGTATTCCCTGGCATTCCCCGGCTTTGGCGTCGAAGCAGTGCGCCGTGCGCCGCCACAGGCTCGCGGCCTCGCCATGGGCGCCTATGTTGCGTTCCTGGATATTTCCCTGGGCATCACCAGCCCGCTGGCCGGTGTGTTGGCCAGTGGTTGGGGTATCGAGGCGGTTTACCTGGCCGGCGCCATCGCCGTTGCGTTGTCGTTCGGGGTGGCCTTGATGCTGCTCAGGGGCCGGGAAATACAAGTTCAATACAAATCCTGAGCCGTGTTCAGGTTATAGAAGACTTTCGATCTCGCTTTTTCAGACAGGAGCGTTGTTCATGCACGTATTCGTTACGGGTGCCACTGGGTGGGTTGGATCGGCCGTGGTTCGGGAGTTGCTCGGCGCCGGGCATCAGGTCACCGGCCTGGCCCGTTGCCAGGAAAAGGGCAGCGCGCTGGCGGGCATCGGCGCGAAAGTGGTTCGAGGAACGTTGGATGACTTGGATGTTTTGCATCAAGTGGCCTCGGCGGCGGATGCGGTGATCCACACCGCGTTCAATCATGATTTTTCAAGATTTGCCGAAAATGCCGAACAAGACCGCCGCGCGATTCTGGCATTGGGCGGCGCGTTGCAAGGCTCCGAGCGGCCTCTATTGGTGACCTCGGGCTTGTTCGGATTGTCGCCGGGCGCCAGTGAGCTGGAAGTGGTCAGCCCGGCGTCGCCCCGCAAGTCCGAAGCCACGGCGAGGGATCTGGCCGAACGTGGCGTGCGGGTGGCAACTGTCCGGCTGGCGCCCTCGGTCCATGGTGCCGGCGACTATGGATTCGTACCGATCCTGATTCGTCTGGCCCGGGAGAAGGGCATATCGGCGTACCCCGGTGACGGTAGCCATTGCTGGTCGGGCGTGCATCGGCTGGATGCGGCACGGGTCTATCGACTGGCGCTGGAACAGGGCGTGACTCAGTCCGTCTACCACGCCGTGGCTGACGAGGCGGTGCCGTTCAAGGACATCGCCCAGGCGATCGGGCAGGGCCTGGGAATGCCGGTTGAATCAAGGGATCGCGAGCATTTCGGTTGGTTCGCTCATATGGCGAGCGCGAACATGGCGGTGTCCAGCGAGTACACCCGCGGTTTGTTGGGTTGGGTGCCGAGCGGGCCGGGGTTGTTGGCGGATCTTGAACATCCTGATTACTACGCTGGATGATCAACCGTGGGGAGGGGATAAATCCCCTCGCCACAAGGGTAAGTTGGGCCTAGCGCGGAATGATCCCGTGGTCGATCGCGTATTTCACCAGGGCCGCAGGTTTGTCGATGTTGAGCTTGCGGCGGATGCTGAGGCGGTGGGTTTCGACGGTGCGTACGCTGATATCCAACTCGCGGGCCATTTCCTTGTTGTTGAGTCCCTGGACCATTTTTGCCAGGACTTGGCTCTCGCGTGGTGTCAGCTCGCTGTCGGTGTTTGGGTCGGTGGCCAGGCGCTGGGCTATCTCGGCGCTGTAGAAGGTGCCGCCGCCGATGATGGCTTCGATGGCGGCGATGATTTCCTTGGACGGTGAGTTCTTCAGGACATAGCCGCTGGCGCCGGCGCGCACGGATTCGCTGACGTACTCATGATTGTCGTACATGCTGAGGATCAGGATCTTCAGGCGGGGGTGTTGCTTGCCCAGCAGCCGGGTCAGTTCAAGGCCATTCATGTCCTTGAGGCCGATGTCCATCAGCAGCAAGTCCGGTTGGCAGTGCCCGACCATCTCAATCGCTTGGACACCGTTCTCCGCCTCGCCGACCACGTCCAGCCGGGGCATGACGGACAGCAGGGCGCGGATGCCGTCGCGGACCAAGGCGTGATCATCGACCAACGCGACGCGTATGGTGGTGGGGCGGTTCATCGGCAGGTGCTCTTATTGAAATGGGCGCGGATCAGCTTTCCGTGGCTGGCATGGTCATGGGCAGCAGGATATCCAGTTCGCTTCGTCCTGGCACCGATGTCATGTCCAGTCGCCCGCCGAAATGCTCGACCCGTTCGCGGATATTACGCAGGCCAATGCCGGTATGGCCACGTTCGACCTGCGGGACGTTGAAGCCCATCCCGTCATCTACCACAGTCAGGCGCAAGGACTGGCCGGAGCCGAACAGGGTGATGGCGACACGTTTCGCCCCGGCGTGACGCTCAATGTTGGTCAGCGCCTCCTGGGCGATGCGGAACAGCGAGACCGGTGCGCCGTTTTCCAGGCGACAGTCGAACTCGTTGCTTCGATAGGACACTTCCAGGCCACTGCGTTGCTCGAACTCGGCCGCAAGCTGGCCGATGGCGGCCGGCAGGCCCAGGGTGTCGAGCAGAGAGGAGCGCAGGTCGTGGGAGATGCTGCGGATTTCACCGATGGCTTCGCCCAGCCGGTCCGTGGCGTTCTTCAGGATGCCCAGGCCGTTTTCCTGGCCGTTCTCGATGACGTGGCTAGCCAGTTCGAACTGGAACTTGATCGACACCAACAGTTGGCTGATGCCGTCATGCAGTTCGCGCGATACTCGGGAGCGCTCTTCTTCCTGCAGGCTGACAATGCGCTGGTTGAGGCGCTGCAGCTTCTTGTCGGCCAGGCGATGCTCGCTGACATTGAGGGTGATGCCGCCGGCAAACACCAGCAGCACCGCGATCAGTGCGATGGCGGCGATCGCCTGCATCGTGGTGTGGATGCCTTGGGCCACTTCGTCGCGGGCCTGTTGGGTGGCGCGCTCGACGTCTTCCAGATAGATCCCGGTGCCGAGCATCCAGCCCCAGCGATCGAGCATCACGACATAGGCCAGCTTGTCGGTTACCTGGCCGGAGGACGGCTTGTTCCAGGCATAACGCTGGAAGCCTTCACCCGATTCGGCGCTCTTGAGCAATGCCTGGATGACCGGCAAGCCTTGGGGATCCTTCATGTCCCAGAGGTATTGCCCTACCAGTTCCGACTGCCGGGCGTGCATCAGGCTGCGACCCTGGCGGTCGTACACAAAGAAGTACCCATTGATGCCGAAACTCAGCTTGCGCAGCTCTTCGAGCACTTGTTGCTGCGCCCGCGCGTCACCCTTGCCGTCGTCGTACAGCGGGGCGATCAGGCTCTGCGCCATCTCGACATAGTTTTTCAACTCGGCGCGCTTGCTCGCCAGGATGCTGTCTTCGATCAGTTGCGCCTGTTGATCGCCCAACTGGCGGTTGAGTGAGATCACCAAGGCGCCGATGACGGCAATCGCCAGGACCAGCGGCAGGATCCCGAGGGCGACGATCTTGTGTTTGAGCAGCATCTTTACTCCAGTCCTGGCTCGGCGGGGAGGTGGATGGCGGGCATCATATGCCAAACCCGTGGGCGCTCAACAATCCTACCGGATATGAGGCTCGAAACTGTGGTGGCCTGCTCGCAAAGGCGGTGCGTCAGGCAAATCATCATTGACGGATACTCCGTCTTCACGAGCAAGCTCGCTCACACAGGGGGACGGGCGCATCTACGTAGTACTACGGATTTATTTATTGACGGCATGCAGGGATATTGGGCCGGCTCCGAATAGCCGGGGCACACTATAAAAACAATCGCCGCAATCCATTGGATATCGGCAGGAGACACGCAATGACAACCCGTCTGGTTAAACACCTCGCCTGGTTTGCCGTGGCTGTTCTGGGAGCATGTGCGCTAAG
>NZ_JQGJ02000004.1 GCF_000802155.2 Pseudomonas frederiksbergensis | reverse complement strand
CCTGACCCTGATGAACCGCTACATCAGCGGTGACAACGTGCACACCGCCACCGTCGATGATGGCAAGGAATGGGGTCGCGAGAGTGAGCTGGCCTACACCGTGCAGAGCGGCGTCTTCAAGAGCCTCAACGTAAAATGGCGTAACTCGTCGCTTCGTCGTGACTTCAGCACCAACGAGTTCGACGAAAACCGTCTGATCTTCAACTACCCGATTTCGCTCCTGTAACACCCATGGAACCCGTGCCACGAGCGCCTGCCAGCGCCATGGCATGCCCCGGCAAGGATGCCGACCTAGAGCGGTTCGTCGATCAAACGTTGACAAGGTAGCGGAAGGATAAGGATATTCCCTCTCGGTCGTACGACAACTTATAACAACTGTACCTCTCACTGTTTGCTCAGGTAATGCCATGACCACCACACAGATCCGCCACCCCTTCAATCGCCTGCTGCTGACCGGCGCCGCCGGCGGCCTTGGCAAAGTCTTGCGCGAACGCCTCAAGCCTTATGCCCGCCACATTCGCCTGTCGGACATCGCCAACATGGCTCCGGCCATCGACGAAAGCGAGGAAGTGGTGCCGTGCGACCTGTCTGATAAGCAGGCCGTGCACCAACTGGTGGAAGGCGTCGATGCCATCCTGCATTTCGGTGGGGTATCGGTTGAACGCCCGTTCGAGGAAATCCTCGGCGCCAACATCAGCGGCGTGTTCCACATCTATGAAGCCGCGCGCAAGCACGGTGTCAAACGCGTGATCTTCGCCAGCTCCAACCACGTCATCGGTTTCTACAAGCAAGACCAGACGCTTGACGCCCATTGCCTTCGTCGTCCGGATGGCTACTACGGCCTGTCCAAGTCCTACGGTGAAGACGTCGCCAATTTCTACTTCGATCGCTACGGCATCGAGACCGTGAGCATCCGCATCGGCTCGTCGTTCCCGGAACCACAGAACCGTCGGATGATGAGCACCTGGCTGAGTTTCGACGACCTCACCCAACTGATCGAATGCTCGCTCTACACGCCGAAAGTCGACCACACCATCGTCTACGGCGTCTCCGCCAACCGTGACGTCTGGTGGGACAACAGCCACGCCGCGCACCTGGGCTACAAGCCCAAGGACACGTCGGAAATCTTCCGCGCCAAGGTCGAAGCGCAGCCAATGCCGGCCGCCGATGACCCGGCCATGGTTTACCAGGGCGGTGCCTTCGTGGCTGCCGGCCCGTTCGACAACTGATTCGCCTGTTGTACATGGGATACACACGAACCAAGGAATCACCATGCAAGCCGAATTGATCGTCGACGCACGCAATGCCGTCGGGGAAAGCCCAGTGTGGGTCCCCGAGGAAAATGCCCTGTATTGGGTGAACATCCCCAGCGGTGGCCTGCAGCGCTGGAACGCCAGCAGCGGAAAGGTCCAAGGCTGGGAAGCTCCCGAAATGCTCGCCTGCATCGCCCGCCACCAGGACGGCGGCTGGATCGCGGGTATGGAAAGCGGTTTCTTCCGCCTGCATCCCAATGACGACGGCAGCCTCGACAGCGAATTGTGCGCAAACGTCGAGCACACTCGCACCGACATGCGCCTCAACGACGGCCGTTGCGATCGCCAGGGCCGTTTCTGGGCCGGCAGCATGGTGCTGAACATGGGCGCCAACGCCGACGAAGGCCGGATGTACCGTTATGACGCCGGGCAACGCAGCCCGGTCGAGGCGCAACTGAGCAGTTTCATCGTGCCCAACGGGCTGGGTTTCAGCCCCGACGGCCGGACGATGTACCTCTCCGATTCGCACCCGCTGATCCAGCAGATCTGGGCCTTCGACTACGACATCGATAGCGGCACGCCGTCCAATCGGCGCTTGTTCGTCGACATGATGCCGTTGGCCGGGCGCCCGGATGGCGCGGCGGTGGACGCCGATGGTTGCTATTGGATCTGCGCCAACGACGCCGGGCTGATTCACCGCTTCACCCCGGACGGACGTCTCGACCGTTCACTTGAAGTGCCGGTGAAAAAACCGACCATGTGCGCCTTTGGCGGCAGCCAACTGGACACCCTTTTCGTGACCTCGATTCGACCGGGTGACGACAACGATCCGCAATCCCTGGCCGGTGGCGTGTTCGCCCTCAAGCCTGGCGTCAAGGGCCTGGCTGAACCTGCGTTCGGAGGATGGAAACACTCCGCCAACTGATCTGCTTTGCCGCTTCACATCGATAGACATAAAAACAACAACACTGGAGATTGACCATGAATTTCAAACGCACACTTCTGATCGCGGCCTTGCCCCTGGCCTTCCTGGCCCAGGCGGCACACGCTGAACTCACCCTGAAAATCGCCGACATCCACCCCAAGGGCTACCCGACCGTGGTCGCTGAGGAGTCCATGGGTAAAACCCTGGAAAAGGAGAGCAAGGGCGAACTGAAGTTCAAGTACTTCCCAGGTGGCGTACTGGGTTCTGAGAAAGAAGTCATCGAGCAGATGCAAGCCGGCGCGATCCAGATGTCTCGCGTCAGCCTGGGCATCGTCGGGCCTGTGGTGCCGGACGTGAACGTCTTCAACATGCCGTTCATCTTCCGCGACCAGGCGCACATGCGCGCCGTCATTGACGGTGAAGTGGGCGATGCGATCCTCGACAAGATCACCAACTCTGAATTCGGCCTGGTGGCCCTGGCCTGGATGGATGGCGGCACGCGCAACCTTTACACCAAGAAACCGGTGCGCAAGATCGAAGACCTCAAAGGCATGAAGATTCGGGTAATGGGCAATCCGATGTTCATCGAAACCTTCAACGCCATGGGCGCCAACGGTATCGCCATGGACACTGGCGAGATCTTCAGTGCCTTGCAGACCGGCGTGATTGACGGCGCGGAAAACAACCCGCCGACCATGCTTGAGCACAACCACTACCAGAACGCCAAGTTCTACAGCTTGACCAATCACCTGATCCTGCCCGAGCCGATCGTGATGTCGAAAATCACTTGGAACAAGCTCACGCCAGAGCAGCAGGAGATGGTGAAAAAGGCCGCCAAGGCTGCCCAGGCTGAAGAGCGCCAACTGTGGGATGAAAAATCCGCCAAAAGTGAAGAAAAACTCAAGGCTGCCGGCGTCGAGTTCATCAAGGTCGACACAAAGCCCTTCTACGACGCCACCGCACCGATCCGGGCCAAA
This sequence comes from Pseudomonas frederiksbergensis, assembly GCF_000802155.2. GTDB lineage: Bacteria > Pseudomonadota > Gammaproteobacteria > Pseudomonadales > Pseudomonadaceae > Aquipseudomonas > Aquipseudomonas frederiksbergensis_A. Next base: position 590,889 of record NZ_JQGJ02000004.1, on the reverse strand, counting down.
TACGGTGCTCCGTATGCCGACCTGATCAAGCGCATCGAAGCTGTCCAGTAAGGCCTCTCAATCTGTACTCATGAAACGGCTGGGCGCGCCTGCGGTTAAAAGGCGCGCCCGGTTACGGTGGAACCCGATGAAGAATTTGCTGCTGCGTATCAACGACACGATCTACATGACTTGCATCTGGGTCGCCGGCCTGTCTGTCCTCGCCGTTGCGCTGATGATCCCTTGGGGCGTGTTCGCCCGCTACGTCCTCGGCACCGGCTCAAGCTGGCCGGAGCCCACCGCGATCTTGCTGATGATCGTATTTACCTTCATTGGTGCTGCTGCCAGCTACCGCTCCGGCTCGCACATGGCCGTGGACATGGTCACCAGCCGCATGCCCCCGCACTTGCAAACCCTGGCTTCGGTGTTCACCCAGCTATTGATGGCGGCGGTGTGCATTTTCATGACTGTCTGGGGCACCAAGCTGTGCATGACCACCTGGAACCAGTTCATGAGCGCCATCCCTACCCTGCGCGTTGGCATCACTTACATGCCGATCCCGATCGGTGGGTTCCTGACCCTTATTTTTGTCCTGGAAAAACTCTTGCTGGGTGACCAAAGCAAGCGTCGGGTCGTGCAGTTCGACCTGGTCGAAGAAAACGAAGGTGCCGCTTAATGGACGCTCTGATTCTGCTGGGCAGTTTTTTGCTGTTGATCCTGATCGGCATGCCGGTCGCCTACGCATTGGGCGCCGCCGCCCTGATCGGGGCTTGGTGGATCGATATTCCGTTCCAGGCCATCATGATCCAGATAACCGGCGGGGTGAATAAATTCTCGCTGTTGGCCATTCCGTTCTTCGTCCTGGCCGGCGCGATCATGGCCGAGGGCGGCATGTCCCGCCGCTTGGTAGCATTCGCCAGCGTGCTGGTCGGTTTCGTCCGTGGTGGCCTGTCCCTGGTCAACCTCGTGGCCTCGAGTTTCTTTGGCGCGATCTCCGGTTCCTCGGTGGCGGACACCGCGTCGGTTGGTTCGGTGCTGATCCCGGAAATGGAACGCCGTGGTTACCCGCGTGAATTCGCCACCGCCGTCACCGTCAGTGGTTCGGTACAGGCGCTGCTGACACCGCCAAGCCATAACGCCGTGTTGTACTCGCTTGCTGCCGGCGGCACCGTCTCCATCGGTTCGCTGTTCATGGCCGGCATCGTCCCCGGCATCATGATGAACCTCTGCCTGATGGCGCTGTGCCTGGTTTTCGCGAAAAAACGCAATTACCCCAAGGGCGAAGTGATTCCGCTCAAGCAAGCGTTGAAGATCTGCAAGGAAGCCATGTGGGGCATGATGACCTTGTTCATCATCCTTGGCGGCATTCTGTCCGGCGTATTCACCGCCACCGAATCCGCCGCCATCGCCGTGGTGTGGGCGTTCTTCGTGACTATGTGCATCTATCGCGACTACAAGTGGAGCGAGTTGCCGAAACTGATGCACCGCACGGTGCGCACCATCTCCATCGTGATGATCCTGATCGGCTTCGCCGCCAGCTTCGGCTACATCATGACCCTGATGGAAATCCCGGCGAAGATCACCACCGCGTTCCTGACGCTGTCGGACAACCGCTACGTGATCCTGATGTGCATCAACGTGATGCTGCTGGCCCTGGGCACTGTGATGGACATGGCGCCGCTGATCCTGATCCTGACGCCGATCCTGATGCCAGTCATCGTCGGCATCGGCGTGGACCCGGTGCAGTTCGGCATGATCATGCTGGTGAACCTGGGTATCGGCCTGATCACCCCGCCGGTGGGCGCGGTGTTGTTCGTCGGCTCCGCCATCGGCAAGGTCAGCATCGAAAGCACCGTCAAGGCCCTGCTGCCGTTCTACGGCATGCTGTTCCTGGTCCTGCTGCTGGTGACCTACGTGCCTGCCATCTCGCTGTGGCTGCCGAATCTGGTGCTGTAACCCAACAGTGAGCAAGCCCCCCTTGTGGCGAGGGAGCTTGCTCCCGCTGGACTGCGCAGCAGGCCCCTCCGTGTCAATCGGGGCGCCTGCTTCGCAGCCGAGCGGGGGCAAACTCCCTCGCCACAAGAGCTTTCTGCCCCTTTGAAAAAGACCCTGCCATCATGACGCCCCCTCTCCTCCACCTCCAAGACGAACTCACCCGCCTCACCCTGGCCCCGCACCTGGGCGCCAGCTTCGTTGAATGGACCTTGCGCAGCACCGGAGCCCCCCTGCTGCGCCCTCCTGCGCCACAAGCGGTGGAAAATGGTCTGCCGGGCAAGCTCGGCTGCTTCCCATTGATCCCCTGGTCCAACCGAATCGCCCAAGGTGGTTTCGATTGCCCCGGTGGCTGGCTCGCCCTGGACGCCAACAGCCCCAACGATCCGTTTCCCATTCACGGCAGCGCCTGGCAGCAACCTTGGCAGGTGGCCGAACAGAGCGCACAGGAAGTCTTGCTGCAACTCGACAGCCAAACACCGTTCGCCTATTGCGCCAGCCTGCGGATCCGCTTGAGCGGCGGCCAGCTGCAAATCGCCCTGCACGTCACGCACATGGCCGAACAGGCTGCCTGGCACGGGTTGGGTTTGCACCCATATTTCCCGCGCACTGCCGGTACGCGCCTGCAAACCCGCGCCAGTGAAGTCTGGATGTGCGACGCCGCGAAACTGCCGACGGAACTGACGGACGTTCCTTCTGACTGGGATTTCCAACAAGCACGGTCGCTGCCGAAGACCCTCGTCGACAACGGTTTCGGTGGTTGGGACGGACGATGCCTGATCCAACAGCCGGACCTGGGTTACGAACTGGAATGCCGTGCCAGCGGCAGCGGGTATTTCCTGTTGTACTGCCCTGTGGGTCTGGACTTTTTCTGCATCGAACCGGTGAGTCATCCGGTCAATGCCCATCACCTGCCAGGACGGCCGGGGCTGCGATTGCTGGAGCAAGGGCAGTCGGTGGCGCTGGGGTTTTCGATGCAGTGCCGAGAGCTCTAGGCGGCACACGATCCCTTGCTCGACGATAAGAATCTCTCAAGCCGCGCACGCCTGTTGTCAGGTGTGAACGCATTTGCAGGCGCCCTGTGCCTCACTTAAGCTGCGGACCCTATGTTGTGAATCTCCAGGATTGCAACCGCTTCTTCCCGCACAGGTCCGCTGTCATGCCCGCGCAGATCCAAAGCTTCCTTGATGCTGCTTCGAAGACCTACACCTATGTCGTTTACGAACAGGATGGCGGGCAGTGCGCAGTGGTCGACCCGGTGCTCGACTACGACCCGGCCTCGGGCCGCAGCGGTACCGCGCAGGCTGATCGGGTGATCGCTTTTGTGCGCGAACATCGATTGACGGTGCAATGGCTACTGGAAACCCACGCCCACGCCGACCACCTGTCCGCCGCGCCTTATCTGCGCCGGGAACTGGGCGGCAAGATCGCCATCGGCGAGTCTATCGGCCAGGTGCAGAACGTGTTCAAGGCCCTGTTCAACCTGGAACCACAATTCGCCGTCGACGGTTCGCAATTCGATCATCAGTTCGCACCGGACGAGTCCTTCCTCATCGGCAATCTCAAGGCCACTGCACTGCATGTGCCCGGCCACACCCCGGCGGACATGGCCTACCTGATCGACGGCGATATGATCCTGGTGGGCGATACGCTGTTCATGCCCGACGTGGGCACCGCTCGCTGCGACTTCCCGGGCGGCGATGCCCACCAGCTCTACACCTCGATCCGCAAGCTGCTGGCCTTCCCTGCTGGCGTACGGTTATTCGTGTGCCACGACTACCCGCCGCAGGGACGCGAGCCTCAGTGCATGAGTACGGTGGGTGAGCAGCGCCAGTACAACATCCATGTGCGCGATGGCATCGACGAGACGTCGTTCGTGGCCATGCGCACCCAGCGCGACAAGACCCTGGGGATGCCGACGCTATTGTTGCCGGCGATCCAGGTGAATGTGCGCGCCGGACACCTGCCGCCGGCCGAGGGCAATGGTGTGACCTACCTGAAGATTCCGATCAACCAGCTCTAGGCATTCGGGACTGCAGCGCGAAGCGGTCCCAAAGCCCTTTAATGCTCAAGTGCCCAACGTCAACCCATTGGCCGGCAACGGCAGCGCGGTCTTGTAGCGCACCTGCTTGAGGGCGAAGCTGGAGCGGATGTTCGCCACGCCCGGGACCTTGGTCAAAAAGTCCATCATGAACCGCTCCAGCGACTGGATCGTCGGCACCAGTACGCGGATCAGGTAATCCGGATCGCCCGCCATCAGGTAGCACTCCATCACCTCCGGCCGGTCGGAGATCGCCTCTTCGAAATGCTGCAGCGCCTCTTCCACCTGCTTCTCCAGGCTGACATGGATAAACACGTTGACGTGCAAACCCAGCAGGTCGGCGTCCAGCAGCGTGACCTGCTCACGGATGACCCCTAGCTCCTCCATCGCCCGGACGCGATTGAAGCATGGCGTCGGCGACAGGTTGACGGAACGGGCGAGATCGGCGTTGGTGATGCGGGCGTTTTCCTGAAGGCTGTTCAGAATGCCGATGTCGGTGCGATCCAATTTACGCATGAGACAAATAATCCTGTTTTTTATCGTTGTGCAGATTTTTTATCTGCAAATGATCTGAACAGCAAGCCAACAGAGAAAAATATTCTTCTTCGTCGAGCCTATGATTGTTGTAGGACAATTTCCCACCTACCCAGGGAAATTCGTCAGCTAGCGCGCCCACTACAAGAAATTCACAAGATCGAGCGTAGAAAGCCATGAACCCAGCGTACGAACCGCTACGCCTGCACGTTCCCGAACCTTCGGGCCGTCCCGGCTGCAAGACCGACTTTTCCTACCTGCATCTGTCCGATGCCGGCACGGTGCGCAAACCTCCCATCGACGTCGAACCCGCCGACACCGCCGACCTGGCCCGCAGCCTGATCCGCGTACTCGATGACCAGGGCAACGCCTTGGGCGACTGGGCCGCGGACATTCCCGTCGAGATCCTGCGCAAGGGCATGCGTGCCATGCTCAAGACGCGCATCTACGACAACCGCATGGTCGTCGCCCAGCGTCAGAAAAAAATGTCGTTCTACATGCAAAGCCTTGGCGAAGAAGCCATCGGCAGCGCCCAGGCCTTGGCCCTGAATATCGACGACATGTGCTTCCCCACCTACCGCCAGCAAAGCATCCTGATGGCCCGGGAAGTGCCGCTGGTGGACTTGATCTGCCAACTGCTGTCCAACGAGCGCGATCCGCTCAAGGGCCGGCAATTGCCGATCATGTACTCGGTCAAGGACGCCGGGTTCTTCACTATTTCCGGCAACCTCGCCACCCAGTTCATCCAGGGCGTGGGCTGGGGCATGGCCTCGGCGATCAAGGGCGACACCAAGATCGCCTCGGCCTGGATCGGTGACGGCGCCACTGCCGAATCGGACTTCCACACCGCCCTCACCTTCGCCCACGTCTACCGGGCGCCGGTGATCCTCAACGTGGTCAACAACCAGTGGGCGATCTCCACCTTCCAAGCCATCGCCGGCGGTGAAGCCACCACCTTCGCCGGACGCGGCGTCGGTTGCGGCATCGCCTCCCTGCGGGTGGATGGCAACGATTTCATGGCCGTCTACGCCGCCTCGCGCTGGGCCGCCGAACGCGCCCGCCGCAACCTTGGCCCGGCGCTGATCGAATGGGTCACCTACCGCGCCGGCCCGCACTCCACCTCGGACGATCCTTCGAAGTACCGCCCCGCCGACGACTGGAGCCACTTCCCGCTGGGCGATCCGATTGCCCGCCTCAAGCAGCACATGGTGAAGATCGGCCAGTGGTCCGAAGAGGAACATGCCGCCGTCACCGCCGAACTCGAAGCCGAGGTGATCGCCGCGCAGAAGGAAGCCGAGCAGTACGGCACCCTCGCCGGTGGGCAGATTCCAAGCGCCGCGACCATGTTCGAAGACGTCTACAAAGAGATGCCGGAGCACTTGAAGCGCCAGCGTCAGCAGTTGGGGATCTGACATGAACGATCACAACAACAATATTGCGTTGGACACCGCCATGACCACTACCACCATGACCATGATCCAGGCCCTGCGCTCGGCCATGGACGTGATGCTCGAGCGCGACGACAACGTCGTGGTGTTCGGCCAGGACGTCGGTTACTTCGGCGGCGTGTTCCGCTGCACCGAGGGCCTGCAGAACAAGTACGGCACCTCGCGGGTGTTCGACGCACCGATTTCCGAAAGCGGCATCGTCGGCGTGGCGGTGGGCATGGGCGCCTACGGGTTGCGGCCGGTGGCCGAGATCCAGTTCGCCGACTACGTCTACCCGGCGTCGGACCAGATCATTTCCGAAGCCGCGCGCCTGCGCTATCGCTCGGCCGGCGAGTTCACCGCGCCGATGACCCTGCGCATGCCTTGCGGCGGCGGCATCTATGGCGGCCAGACCCACAGCCAGAGCATCGAGGCGATGTTCACCCAGGTCTGCGGCCTGCGCACCGTCATGCCATCCAACCCCTACGACGCCAAGGGCTTGCTGATCGCTTCCATCGAAAACGATGACCCGGTGATCTTCCTCGAACCCAAGCGCCTGTATAACGGCCCGTTCGACGGCCACCACGATCGTCCGGTAACGCCGTGGTCGAAACACCCCTCGGCGCAGGTGCCGGACGGTTACTACACCGTGCCGCTGGACGTCGCCGCCATCACCCGTCCGGGCAAGGACGTGACGGTGCTCACCTACGGCACCACGGTCTACGTTTCCCAAGTGGCAGCCGAAGAAACCGGCATCGATGCCGAAGTCATCGACCTGCGCAGCCTCTGGCCGCTGGACCTTGATACCATCGTCAAATCCGTGAAGAAGACCGGCCGCTGCGTGGTCGTCCACGAAGCCACCCGCACCTGCGGTTTCGGCGCCGAGCTGGTGTCGTTGGTACAAGAACATTGCTTCCACCACCTGGAAGCGCCCATCGAGCGTGTCACCGGCTGGGATACTCCCTACCCGCACGCGCAGGAATGGGCGTATTTCCCTGGGCCGTCCCGTGTGGGCGCGGCGTTGAAACGGGTCATGGAGGTCTGAATGGGCACGCACGTTATCAAGATGCCGGACATCGGCGAAGGCATCGCGGAAGTAGAATTGTCGGTGTGGCACGTCAAGGTCGGCGACATGGTCGTCGAGGACCAAGTGCTGGCCGATGTCATGACTGATAAGGCGATGGTGGATATTCCTTCGCCAGTGCATGGCCGGGTCATCGCCCTGGGTGGCGAGCCGGGTGAGGTCATGGCGGTGGGCAGCGAACTGATCCGCATCGAAGTCGAAGGCGCGGGCAACTTGAAGGAATCGGCCCAACCGGCTCCCGTTGCGGCGGCTGTACAGGCACCAAAAGCAGCGCCAGTGGCCAAGCCTGAACCGGTGGCGGAAAAAACCACCGCGCCACGCTGCGCCCCGCAAGCGCCTGCGGCCCGCGCGCCTGAAGAGCGCCCACTGGCCTCGCCGGCCGTGCGCAAACACGCATTGGACCTGGGTATCCAACTGCGCCTGGTCCAGGGCAGCGGCCCTGCCGGGCGAATCCTGCATGAGGACTTGGAAGCCTACCTGGCCCAGGGGTCGTCACCCCAGGCCAAGGGCGGTTCGGGTTATGCCGAACGCCACGACGAGCAGCAGATCCCGGTGATCGGCATGCGCCGCAAGATCGCCCAGCGCATGCAGGAAGCCACCCAACGCGCCGCCCATTTCAGCTACGTCGAGGAAATCGACGTCACCGCCCTGGAAGAGCTGCGGGTTCACCTGAATGAAAAACACGGCGCCAATCGCGGCAAGCTGACCTTGCTGCCGTTCCTGGTCCGCGCCCTGGTCGTGGCCCTGCGCGACTTCCCGCAGATGAACGCCCGCTATGACGACGAAGCCCAAGTCATCCACCGCTCCGGCGCGGTGCATGTGGGTGTTGCCACCCAGAGCGATGTCGGCCTGATGGTGCCGGTGGTGCGTCACGCCGAGGCTCGCAGCCTGTGGGACAGCGCGGCGGAAATCTCGCGCCTGGCCACGGCCGCACGCAATGGCAAGGCCAGTCGCGATGAGCTGTCCGGTTCGACCATCACCCTGACCAGCCTCGGCGCGTTGGGCGGTATCGTCAGTACGCCGGTGCTGAACCTGCCGGAAGTGGCGATTGTCGGCGTGAACAAAATCGTCGAGCGGCCCATGGTGATCAAGGGCCAGATCGTGATCCGCAAGATGATGAACCTCTCCAGTTCCTTCGATCACCGGGTGGTCGACGGCATGGATGCGGCGCAATTCATCCAGGCCTTGCGCGGTTTGCTCGAACAACCCGCCACCTTGTTTGTGGAGTAAGTGATGCAGACTTTGAATACCACCCTGCTGATCATCGGCGGCGGCCCTGGCGGCTATGTGGCGGCGATCCGTGCCGGGCAACTGGGCATCTCGACCATCCTGGTGGAAGGCCAGGCGCTGGGCGGTACGTGCCTGAACGTTGGCTGCATCCCGTCCAAGGCGTTGATCCATGTGGCCGAGCAGTTCCACCAGACCCGCCACCACAGCCAGGGCTCGGCCTTGGGCATCACCGTTGCGGCGCCCACCCTGGACATCGGCAAAAGCGTGGAGTGGAAGGATGGCATCGTCGATCGCCTGACCACTGGCGTCGCCGCGTTGCTCAAGAAGCACAAGGTCCAGGTCATTCACGGCTGGGCCAAGGTGGTCGATGGCAAGACGGTCGAGGTTGGCGACACCCGCATCCAGTGTGAACACCTGCTGTTGGCTACCGGCTCGAAAAGCGTCGACCTGCCGATGCTGCCGGTGGGTGGACCGATCATTTCTTCCACCGAAGCCCTCGCCCCGTCTTCGGTGCCCAAGCATCTGGTGGTGGTCGGCGGTGGCTACATTGGCCTGGAGCTGGGCATTGCGTATCGCAAGCTTGGCGCCGAGGTCAGTGTGGTGGAAGCCCAGGAGCGGATCCTGCCGGCCTACGACGGTGAGCTGACGCAGCCGGTGCACGAAGCGCTCAAGCAATTGGGCGTGAAGCTGTACCTCAAGCACAGCGTCGAAGGTTTCGATGCCCAGGCCAATACCTTGAAGGTGCGTGATCCCAATGGCGACACCCTGAGCCTGGAGACTGACCGGGTGCTGGTGGCCGTCGGTCGCAAACCCAACACCCAGGGCTGGAACCTCGAAGCGCTGGACCTGGCGATGAACGGCTCGGCAGTGAAGATCGACAATCGCTGCCAGACCAGCATGCGCAACGTCTGGGCCATCGGCGACCTGAGCGGCGAACCGATGCTCGCCCACCGGGCCATGGCCCAGGGCGAGATGGTCGCCGAGCTGATCGCTGGCCAACATCGCGAGTTCAACCCGACCGCCATCGCGGCGGTGTGCTTCACCGATCCGGAAGTGGTCGTGGTCGGCAAGACGCCGGACGAGGCCAACGCTGCCGGACTGGACTGCATCTTATCGAGCTTCCCGTTCGCCGCCAACGGCCGGGCCATGACGCTGGAATCGAAAAGCGGTTTCGTCCGGGTCGTGGCGCGCCGGGACAATCACTTGATCGTTGGTTGGCAAGCGGTTGGCGTGGGGGTGTCGGAGCTGTCCACAGCGTTCGGCCAATCCCTTGAAATGGGCGCGCGCCTGGAAGACATCGCCGGCACCATCCACGCCCACCCTACGCTGGGCGAGGCGGTGCAGGAAGCAGCCTTGCGGGCGTTGGGGCATGCGTTGCACTTGTAATAGCCGTGGGTGAATAACTTGTGGGAGCAAGCCTTGCTTCCACAATCCCTCACAACGACCGCAGGGCTGTTTTCAGCTGCAGGATTCATGTAACAGGCTGCGAAACACCCCCGGAATGAAGTATTGTTGTCCCCATTCAAAACGTCAGAAGCCTTGAACCGTTTCGACGGTTGTCAGGAAATAGAGGGTGTCATGGGTAACGAGAGCATCAATTGGGACAAACTGGGCTTTGACTACATCAAGACCGACAAGCGCTACCTGTCGCACTGGCGCGATGGCGCCTGGGACGCGGGCACCCTGACCGACGACAACGTGCTGCACATCAGCGAGGGCTCCACCGCCCTGCACTACGGTCAGCAATGCTTCGAAGGCCTGAAGGCCTATCGCTGCAAGGACGGTTCGATCAACCTGTTCCGCCCGGACCAGAACGCCGCCCGCATGCAACGCAGCTGCGCCCGCCTGCTGATGCCGCACGTCGACACCGAGCAGTTCATCGAGGCCTGCAAGCAAGTGGTCCGCGCCAACGAGCGCTTCATCCCCCCGTATGGCACTGGCGGCGCGCTGTACCTGCGTCCGTTCGTGATCGGCGTGGGTGACAACATCGGCGTGCGCACCGCACCGGAGTTCATCTTCTCGATCTTCTGCATTCCGGTCGGCGCCTACTTCAAGGGCGGCCTGACGCCGCACAATTTCCTGATCTCCAGCTTCGACCGCGCCGCCCCGCAAGGCACCGGCGCCGCCAAGGTCGGTGGCAACTACGCAGCCAGCCTGATGCCCGGCTCCCAGGCCAAGAAGGCCAGTTTCGCCGACTGCATCTACCTGGATCCGCTGACCCATTCGAAAATCGAGGAAGTCGGCTCGGCCAACTTCTTCGGCATTACCCACGACAACAAATTCATCACCCCCAACTCCCCATCGGTCCTGCCGGGCATCACCCGCCTGTCGCTGATCGAACTGGCCAAATCGCGCCTGGGCCTGGAAGTGATCGAAGGCGACGTGTTCATCGACAAGCTGTCGGATTTCAAGGAAGCCGGCGCCTGCGGTACCGCAGCGGTGATCACGCCGATCGGCGGCATCAGCTATAAGGACAAGCTGCACGTGTTCCACAGCGAAACCGAAGTCGGCCCGATCACCCAGAAGCTCTACAAAGAGCTGACCGGCGTACAGACCGGCGACGTGGAAGCGCCGGCGGGTTGGATCGTCAAGGTTTGATCAAAGCCCCCTGGGCACTTGGGGGCTTTTTCTTGGCGAGGGGATTTATCCCCGCGGGGTTGCGAAGCAACCCCCAGGTATTTGGGTGAGCCACAAAAACCATGCGAGCGCTTCGCACTCGAGCGGGGCGGTGCGACGTTTCGCTGAATCCTCTCGCCACAGGGTTGCTCACCTGAGTAAAAAGCCCACCGCTGTCCTTGCAGGGGTGGGCTTTTTTACATCTTCTTTCAGTTACTCCCGAGGCAAACCGGCCATCGCCCCCAACGCTGGCGAAACCAGCCGTAACCGCTGACCAGCAGTATTTTCGCTCGATACCAACGTCGCGCCAACGGTAAAGTTCGGCTCCAGCGGCTCGTCCTCCCGCACCGGCATGCCTGGGGTGAGTTCGTCTACGCCTACAGCGGCGTGATGGAAATCGAGATCGCCTGGCACCGTTACCTGGCTCCGCCGCAAGATCCCTCGTTTTTTGTTCAGCGCAGGTCCATTGTGGGCGCGAGCCTGCCCGCGAAAGCGCCAGTGGACTCAACCTCCGTCTCGGGACTAATCCCAAACCGCGCCGCCATCTCCCGCTGCCCAGTGACGGTCAACCCCAGCGCCCGGCTGTCCAGGTCCTGGATTACCCATTTGCGCTTGATCGCCACTTGCAGCAACGCCGCCCCCAAGGCACCGCCCAAGTGCGGCCGGCGCATGCTCCAGTCCAGGCATGGGCAGGCGAACCGGCGTCGTTGGGCCGTCAATGCCTGCGCATCAATGCCCAAGCTTTCAAACAGCACCTCACCCGATTCACTCAGCCGATAACCCTGCCCTTCTCCATCGAGCAACCACCCGACTTCGAGCAAGCGGTCGTGCAGCCGCACCGCCAGGGTGCCGGCCATGTGGTCGTAGCAGGTGCGGGCAAACTGCAGGCGATCCGGCGTGCGCGGCGTGAACCTCGGCGCGGCGTTCTGGCCTATCACCATCAATGCTTCAAGAGCTTCTGCGACGCGTTTATCGGCGAGGCTGTAGTAACGATGACGACCTTGCACGTGCAAGCGCACCAGGGCCAACTCCTTGAGCTTCGCCAGGTGGGCGCTGGCGGTGGAGGTGCTGACCTCGGCGATGCTCGCCAGCTCCGTACTGGTGCGGGCGTGGCCGTCCATCAGGGCGCAGAGCATTCGGGTACGGGCCGGTTCGGCAATCGCCGCGGCCACCTGGGACACTCCAACATCGTGTTGCTCTGCGCTCATATTTCGCTCCCGGACGAATCAAGCCATGCGTGGACTGGAGAGAGTAGCAGCACTTTCCACTCAAACGAGGCCTCCGTCATGGATCCGATCACCGCCGCGACACATACCGATCCCTACCCTTACTACGCGACCCTTCGCGCCAGCGGCGGGCTGAGCTTGCACCCAGGATCGAACCTGTGGATCGCCAGCAGCGCCGAAGCGGTGTGTGCCGTCTTGCATCATCCCGACTGCCATGTGCGCCCCGCGAACGAGCCGGTGCCGAAGGCGATTGCCGAGGGTCCCGCGGGCAAGGTATTCGGGCAACTGATGCGCATGAACGAGGGTGAACGACAACGCTGCCCAAGGGCGGCGATTGCGCCGAGGTTGCAGGATATCGATCCCCGCGAGGTCGAGGCATTGGTCCAGGCGCGTTTGCTCAGGAACGGCGCCGAGGGTGTACACCAGGCGCAGTTCATCGGCCCCGTCAGCGTGGTGGCGCAATTGCTGGGTTTCAACCCGACGGACAGTCATCTGGTCAGCGAGCTGACGGGGGATTTCGTCGCCTGCCTGTCGCCGCTGAGCCAGGCGAGGCAACTGGAAGCCGCGCACCGGGCCAGCGAACAACTGACCAGGCTTTTCCAGGAGCGGATCGTCGCGCAGGACAGTCGGTTGTTGAACGGGATATGCCAAGGCTTGGAAGACGTCGATCCAGACAGCCGGATCGCCAACCTGATCGGCCTCCTTTCGCAAACCTATGACGCCACGGCCGGCCTGATCGGTAATGCGTTGCTGGCGTTGATCCGTGATCCCACCTTGCACCACGCCCTTCGGGATGATCCCTCGCAGATCAGCCTGTTACTGGCTGAAGTCCAGCGTTTCGACCCTGCGGTGCAGAACACCCGACGCTTCATTGCCGCCCCGTGCGAGATTCTCGGCGCTGCGCTGAAGCAGGGCGACGCTGTGCTGGTGCTGCTGGCCTCGGCCAACCGCGACCCACAACTCAATCCACAGCCCGACACCCTGCTGTTGGATCGCCCGAATCGGCGCAGTTTCAGTTTCGGCAGCGGCCGCCACGAATGTCCAGGCCAGGCCCTGGCAATGGAGATCGCCCGCGCGACCTTAAGTGCAATCCTGGAAGCCGAGCCGCGCCTGGATCAGTTGGCCTGGCACCACCGCGCCTCCGTCAATGGACGCATCCCATTGTTCAGCAACCGACCATAAACGAAAGCACCCTCAATCATCCCGCGTCAGGACTTCCAGCAACTCGATTTCAAAGATGAGGTCGGCATTGGGCTTGATGTGGGCGCCCATGGACCGTTCACCATAAGCCAGGTGGGCCGGCACCAGCAGCTTGCGCTTGCCGCCCACCCTCATGCCCATCAGCCCCATGTCCCAGCCCTTGATGACCCGGCCCGTGCCGATCACGCATTGGAACGGCTTGCCGCGGCTGTAGGAGGAATCAAACTCCGTACCGTCTTCGAGGGTGCCGCGATACTGGGTGGTAATCAGCGCGCCCTTGACTACGCTTTTGCCATCGCCCTCTTCCAGGTCGATGATTTGCAGCGCTTCAATCATGGTGTTATTCCCGTGAGATCCAGGCGCGGGGTTTTCGCAGAAACTTGCGCGACAGGCAACCTTTTGCGGCAAAGGGAACCGCAACGACCACTTCGGTTCACATGGGTATCGACCCTGCATTTCAGATAAGGATGTTCTGATGATCGACTCTCGCCCGCTCCACGGCTTCATTCCGCCTTACATTCTCAACCGCATCATCGCCCATGGCTCCGAACAGCAACGTTCCAGCGCCCTCGGCACCCTCACTCATGTCAAGAACCTTCGCCACAACCCAGGCCCGCCCAGCAACCTACCCGCTACGGCCAGGCTCCCCAAGCCCGGCGAGGCCGGCCAACCAACGCGCAGCATCCACGACGCCCAGAACGGCATGGAACTGCCGGGCCAGCCAGTGCGCCTGGAGGGCCAGCCGGCCAGTGGCGACCCGGCGGTGGACGAAGCGTACGACGCCCTCGGCGCGACCTATGATTTTTTCTGGCGAGTGCTGGAGCGTGACTCCATCGACAACAAGGGGTTTGCCCTGGTCGGCAGCGTGCACTACGGCAAGGACTACGAAAACGCCTTCTGGAATGGCGCGCAGATGGTATTCGGCGACGGCGACGGCGAGATCTTCCAGCGCTTCACCCGCTCCCTCGACGTGGTGGCCCACGAATTGGCCCATGGCGTCACCGAGAGCGAAGCCGGCTTGATCTACGCCAACCAGTCCGGTGCGTTGAACGAGTCGATTTCCGATGTGTTCGGCGTGCTGGTCAAGCAATTCGTACTGGGCCAGACCGTCGAGCAGGCCGACTGGCTGATCGGCGCCGACCTGCTCACTGACAAGATCAACGGTGACGGCCTGCGCAGCATGTCCAACCCCGGCACGGCCTACGATGACCCGCTGCTGGGCAAGGATCCCCAGCCGGCGCACATGCGCGAGTTCGTCATCACTCGCGAAGACAACGGCGGCGTGCACATCAACTCGGGCATTCCCAACCGGGCCTTTTATCTGGTGGCAACCGCGCTGGGCGGATTCGCTTGGGAAAAAGCCGGGCGAATCTGGTATGACACGCTGTGCGACCGGAAACTGGCCAACGATGCGTCCTTCAGTGCCTTTGCCCGCCTGACCGTCGAGCATGCCCGCCAGCGCTTCGGCGAGCGCGAAGTCAGGGCGGTACAGGAAGGCTGGGCACAGGTGGGCGTCGACCTGAACGAGGAGAACGGATGAAAAACCTTCCAGACCTAGGCGACAAAGCAGTCGTGAAGCTGTCGCGCCAGGGCGGCGTCGCGGCGATCCACGCCTTGACCAGGCCCCGGGAAATCGAGTTCGCCCAATGCGACCTCGACCAACGCACGCGCATCTGCTCGGTGCTGGAGGGGTGCTTGCCACTCACCTCCTCCACGCCCGGCCGGGGCGACCAGCGTTATTTCCAGATCGAGGTGCGCTACCGGTCCAACGACCACGACGACGAGATGGTGCTGCAGGTGCCCGAGGACCAGGCACCTGGCGAATTGGTTCATTTGTGGGATAAAGGCGAAGTGCTTTAGCGTGTTGCCGGAACGATCTTGACGATAGCGCCGGACACGGTTTCGATCAGCAGGTATTTATCATCGATGTGCACCCATTGCTGTTCTTTGGTCGGCTGCTCGAGTTTTTTCTGCTTCCAGTCCTTCATTGCCCTGTCGGCACGCTGATAGTCCGCCGGAACGCGGTCGTTTTCCACCAACCGGCGGCCATTGCTCGGCGAATGCTCCAGGGCGTCTCCGGTTTTCTCGACGGCTTGCGCGACTGGCCCAAAGGCTCCGAGGCCGGCGACCAGGACAAGGCTGGCGATGAGGGTTGGTTTGCGCATAAAAAACTCCAATTAGTCCAAGGTACTGAATCTGGGACTTCGGCGGCGGCGAATCATTCCTTTTTCAATAGGACTGGCACAATCCGTGGCGAGGGAGCTTGCACCCTCGCCACGGATTGTGCCTGGCATGGCATAGTGATGAGCCTTGGCCCAACACCTGCCGGACGGACCCACCATGAGCACCACCCCCTCTTCCCCTGCCCTCAAGGAAATCTTCAACAGCGCCCGTCTCGAACATATCGCCACCGAAACGCGCGCGGTGTACCCAGCCTTCGATGCCAAGGCGTTCCTGGACATGGCCAACGATGGGCTCGCGCAGTTGTCGGTGATGCAGCGCATGGCGCGAGTCAGCGAATGCCTGCATGCGGTCCTGCCCCTCGATTACGAAGCTTCGCTGCAAGTCCTGCGTGCCCTGGCGCCCCGGCTGAACAGCATGTTCGTCAGCATGTTCCTGCCGCACTACGTGGCGTCTTACGGTCGACATGCCTTCGAATCCTCCATGGACGCGCTCAAGTACTTCACCCGGTTCGGTTCTGCGGAGTTTGCCGTGCGGCATTTCCTGCGCGATGACCTGGCGCGCACCCTCGCGGTCATGCATGACTGGGCACGGGACGCCAACGAGCATGTGCGCCGTCTCGCCAGCGAAGGCAGCCGCCCGCGTTTGCCATGGTCGTTCCACCTGGAACCGATCCAGGCCAACCCGGAACTCACCGCCGCGATCCTCGAAACGCTCAAGGCTGACGACAGCCTGTACGTGCGAAAATCCGTCGCCAACCACCTGAACGATGTGACCAAACAGCATCCCGGCTGGGTCCTCGACCGCATCGAAAGTTGGCCGCTCCAGGACCGCCACACCGCATGGATCGCCCGGCATGCCCTGCGCAGCCTGATCAAGCAAGGCAATCCTCGGGCGCTGGCGGTGATCGGAGCGGGTGGCAAGGCGCAGGTCGAGGTCTCGGATCTGCAAGTGCTGCCGGCAGTGATTCGCCTGGGCGAGCAAGTCACGCTGTCGTTCAAGGTGCAGTCGACGCTTCCCGAGAACCAGCGTTTGGTGATCGATTACGCCATCGACTACGTGAAGGCATCCGGCGGTACGTCGGCCAAGGTATTCAAGCTCAAGACTTTCGACCTGCCAGCCCTGGCGTGCGCCAATCTCAGCCGCTCCCAGCACATTCGCGAGCTGACCACGCGCCGGCACTATGAGGGCCGGCATGCGGTGCATGTGCTGATCAACGGCGAGCGGCTGGGCAGCACCGCGTTCGACATCGTCCCCTGAGCAGCCGCCTCAGGCGATTGCCATGCGCGGGAACTGGCGGATGCTGTTGAGGAAATGCTCGGCGGGCTGCGGATGCCCCAGCAGATAGCCTTGCAATGAATCGCAGCCCAACTGGGTCAGGAAGTCCTGCTGCACGTCGGTTTCCACCCCTTCGGCGACAATCCGCAGGCCCAGGGCCTGGCCGAGGGCGACGATGGCCGAGACGATGGCCGCGTCGTCGCTGTCGTGCTCCAGGTCACGGACGAAACCGCGATCGATCTTCAATTCGTTGGCCGGTAAGCGCTTGAGGTACATCAGGCTCGAATAGCCAGTGCCGAAATCATCGATGGACAGGTCCACGCCCATGTCCGACAACTGCTGCAACACCGTCATGCTCGCGTCCGCGTCGCTCATGGCGGTGGTCTCGGTGATTTCCAGGGTCAGGCTGTTGGGCGGCAGGTGGTGCGTCTCCAGCGCCTTGGCGACGCTCTGCACCAAGCCTGCGTGACAGAACTGCAACGCCGAGAGATTCACTGCGATGCGCCAGTCGGTGTAGCCCAGCACGTACCATTCGCGCATCTGCCGGCAGGCTTCGTTGAGCACCCATTCGCCGATCGGAATGATCAACCCGGTCTTCTCCGCCAGGTCGATAAAGGTGTCGGGCATCAACAGGCCCTGGGTCGGGTGGGTCCAGCGCAGCAATGCCTCGGCGCCCACCGGACGCCCCTTCGCGGCGTCGAACTTGGGCTGGTAGTGCAGGCTGAACTGCTTCTGTTCGACGGCGATGCGCAAATCCTGCAGCAATTGCAGTTGCTTGCGGGCGTTACTGTTCATCGAGGCGTCGAAAAAGCTGTAGCCGTTCTTGCCGGCGCCCTTGGCGTGATACATCGCCGCGTCGGCGTTCATCAGCAACTCGTCGGCGCTCTGGCCGTTACCGGGGTAGAGCGCGATGCCGACGCTGGCGGAAATCTGCAAGTCGTGGTCGGCGACCCGGAACGTACGACCGATCAGCCCGACCTGACGTGCTGCCAGGCGCAAGGCGTCGTCAGGCTCGGCCAGTTGCACCAGCAGCACGAACTCATCGCCGCCGATCCGCGCCAAAGTGTCCTGGCTGCGCAAGTCTTCACGCAGGCGCAAGGCGACGTCCCTCAGCAGCAGGTCGCCCATGTGGTGGCCAAAGGCGTCGTTGACCGGTTTGAAGCCGTCCAGGTCAATGAACATCAAGGCGAAGCACCCGCCCTGCTCCTGCACCCGGTGCATGGCCTGGCCGATGCGGTCCGCCAGCAACACGCGGTTGGGCAATCCCGTCAGCGGGTCGTGCAAGGCCAGTTGGGTCAGCTCGCGATTGGCCTGCGTCAGGGACCTGGCCAACTCAGCAGTACGGGCTTCCAGGCGTGCGTCGAGGATTGAGGTCAGCAAGGCAATCGCCAGCACGGCCAGGGTGGTGATCAGTACCAGATTGTCCAGGCCCTTGCCGCTCAAGCCATCGAGGGAACCGCAAAAACTGCCCTCGCTGAATTGCGCCGCCGCCATCCCGGTGTAGTGCATGCCGACGATGGCAACACCCATCACCACCGCGGCACCGGCGCGGGCCAGGCGTACATGGGGCGTGTTCTGGCGAAGATGAAAGGCAATCCACAACGCTGCCGCGCAGGCCACCACGGCGATCAACAAGGAGGCGCCGAACAACGTCGGGTCATAATCGATGCCCGGCTGCATCCGCAACGCGGCCATGCCGGTGTAATGCATGGCACTGATGCCGGTGCCCATCACCAGCGCGCCGAACGCCAACTGCCAGGCCCGCAGTTGGGGCTGGCTGACCAACCACAAGGCAAAGCCGCTGGAAAGAATGGCGATCAACAGCGACAGTGCGGTGATCGCCACGTCGTAGCCAAGCTCCACCGGCAACGTGAAGGCGAGCATGCCGATAAAATGCATCGACCAGATGCCCACGCCCATCGCCAGCGCGCCACCGGCCATCCAGAAATGCTTGGCGCGGCCCTGGGCCGTGGCGATACGCCCAGTCAGGTCCAGGGCGGTATAGGACGCCAGGATGGCAACAAACAAAGAAATCGAAACGAGAGCAGGTGAATAGCTACCGATTAGCATGGGTTTTTCTCGTGACCAGAAGGCCGTACTGCGTCCATGCCCGGTTGAAAAGTCGGCGATTGTACACAATCGGTACGGCCGTGCACGGACCGCACATCAAAAAGCCATCATCCTTGGAAGAATTGCGACGAAAGACACTGGGTTGTTAACGACCGGTGGTTTGTGGGAGCAACTGTCGCGGATGATTCATACTTCGAGCCTCGCCACGCGACAGTGAAGCCCCATGCCACGTCTTACCCGCACCCATCCGCGACTCTCCCTGGCCACCGTCATCGGCCTGGCAGCAGGCCTGTTGATCCCGACGGATTCGATCATCAGCAATATCCTTATCGGCTGGAACACCGGGGTCTGGAGCTATCTGCTGCTGATGTTCTGGCTGACGGTGAGGGCCAAGGCGCCAGATGTGAAGCGCATCGCCGAAATGGAAGACGAGAATGCCGGGTTGGTGCTGCTGATGGTCTGCATCGCGGCACTGGCGAGCCTGGCGACCATTACCTTTGAACTGGCCGGCAGCCGCGAGCTGCAAACCGCCGACAAGTTGCTGCATTACGGCGTGACCGCGTTGACCGTGATCGGCTCATGGTTGTTGATCGGGGTGATCTTCAGCGTTCATTACGCCCGCTTGTTTTACACCTGGAACGGCAAGGAGCCGGCCCTGCGTTTTGCCGAGGGACTGACGACACCCAACTATTGGGACTTCCTGTACTTCTCGTTCACCATCGGCGTGGCGGTGCAGACCTCGGACGTGGGGGTTGCCACGCGGCAGTTGCGCAAGATTGTGCTGGCGCAGTCGTTGATCGGGTTTGTGTTCAACACGGCGATATTGGGGTTTTCGATCAATATTGCGGCGGGGTTGTTTGGGTGACTTGTTTTGGGGCCACGTTGTGGCCCAGCGGGAGCAAACTTCCACGGTGTCAGGCTTCAGGTGTCGGCAGCCACAGCCTGAAGCGTGCCCCTCCTAGCGGCGAATTCTCGACCGTCAGCGTGCCGCCCTGGGCTTGCAGGGCGCGGCGGCTGATCGCCAGGCCGAGGCCGAAGCCGCCGGTGGCGCGGTCGCGGCTGCGGTCCAGGCGATAGAACGGCTCGAACACGCGCTCGCGCTCGCTGTCGGGAATGCCGATGCCGTCATCGTCGACCCAGATTTCACACCCCTGTTCGCTGACCAGCACACCGACCTGTATGCGCTTTTCACAGTAGCGCATGGCATTGCGCAGCAGGTTCTGCAAGGCGCGGGCGGTGAGGCGCGGGTCCAGCACAAAACGCTCCAGCGCCCCGTGCAGCAGCACGTCGATCACCACCTCCGGCGCGGCCAGGTCTTCATCGAGGCTGCCGAGGATGCTGTCGATGAACTCGTCCAGCGGCACTTCGACCCGCTCCGGCAAACACTCCGGGTTTTGCAGACGACTGTAGGACAACAACTCCAGTACCAACTCGTCCAGCTCACGAATGTGCGCTACCAACCCTTGCAGGCGCTCGCGGCTGGCCGCTGGCATGTCCTCCGACAACGCCAGGGCCAAGCCGAAATCGAGCCGGGTCAGCGGCGTGCGCAGTTCATGGGATACGGCGTTGAGCAGGTCCCGCTGCTGGTTGAGCAGGTTCTCGATGTCGCCGGCCATGGTGTCGAACACATGGGCCAGGCTGCCGATGTTGGAACTCGGCGCGATCTTCGTACGCTCACTTAAATGTCCCTTGCCGAAACGCTCGGCGGTGAACTTGAGGCGCTCCAGATCACGCCAGTGCGGGCGTAGCCAGAGCAGCAGGCAGGCCAGCATCGTGGCGCCGATCAGCACATTGATGCTCCAGTAGAGCCAACTCACGTCCGCCGGGTCGGGCGGGACGATCATCTTTACCGCCGTGCGCTCGTCCAACGGCGCCGCCGCGAGGGTGCGCCAACCCCAGTCGCCGATGCGCACCACGTTCTCGCCACGCTTGAGGCGCGCCTGCTCGGTGTCGGTGAAACCCGTGTCCTCGGTGGTCGCCAGCTCGATGCGCAACGGCTCGAACTCCTTGTCCATCTGCGCCGCCAGCGCCGGCCATTGCTCGCTGGGCACGGCGCGGAACTGCTTGACGATCAAGGTTTGCAGCCCACGGGAATAATCGAGGTTGTACGCCTGGAAGCGCTCATGAAACAGGCGGATCACCAATTCCGGCATCAGGTAGATCGCCGCGCTGTAGGAAACGATGGTGACGAGATAGAGACGAATCAGCAGCTTCCACATCGATCAGCATTCCCACTCGGAGCGGCTGAACAGGTAGCCCTTTCCCCAAACGGTCTTGATCTTGCGCGCCTCGCCGGCGTTGTCGTCGAACTTGCGCCGTAGCTTGGAAATGGCCACGTCCACCGAGCGATCGGTGCCATTGAACTCGATGCCGCGCAGGCGTTGCAGGATCTGATCGCGGCTCAGCACTTCGCCTGAATGCCGGGCCAACACCACCAGCAGGTTGTACTCGCCACTGGACAGCTCCACCGGTTGGCCGCGCCAGGTCACCGTGCGCTCGGACAGGTCGATGCACAGGTTGCCCATGACGATGCGGTCGTTAACGGTCTGCGGTTCGGTCAGGCTGCTGCGCCGCAGCAACGTGCGCACCCGAGCGAGAAGCACCCGCGGCTCGCAGGGTTTGGTGACATAGTCGTCGGCGCCCATCTCCAGGCCCAGCACCTGGTCGTGGCTGTCGTCCCGGGCGGTGAGCATCAGGATTGGCAACGTCGCCGAATCGGCCCGTAGCAGGCGGCAGACCTGCAAGCCGTCCAGCCCCGGCAGCATCAGGTCGAGAATCACCAGGTCCGGCGGATTGGCCCGCGCCCGCTCACGTACGTGATCGCCCCGGTTAAGCACGCTGACGTGATAGCCGTTGCGCTCCAGATAGCTGGCGATCAGTTCGCAGAGGGCGGCGTCGTCTTCGACGAGGAGGATGTTGGGCATAGGTGGGTCCGCTAAGTGCTGTGGCGCCTGGCAGGGCCTCATTGCGAGCAAGCTCGCCTCCACACAGGTCTTCGGTACGGCGCAAAAGCACTGTGGGAGCGAGCTTGCTCGCGATGGCGACATATCCGGCGCAGGAAATCTCAAGCCGCCAAGGATATACGCCCTCGTCCACCCATGAGCAAAACCCTTACACAATTTCACACACGCCCACGGCGTTATATCGCAAATAAAGAAATGCCCCGACATTTGTCGAGGCATTTCAATTCAACCCAAAGCAGGAACCATTACTTAGAAGAAATAGCTCACCCGCAGGCTCCCGCTCCAATCCTGGCTGACCGTTGTCCCCTTGCTGCCGCCGACCTGACCCGACACCTGCCAGTTACGCTGAGCTGGCGTCCACTTCAAGCCCGCGCCGTATTCAAACGCGGTACTGGCACGGTCGTCATCGAAGCTGTCATCGTTGATCCGGACTTCGTTGGTCTTCACGAACTCATGGTTGACGCCGGCCGACAGGCTAGGCTCCAACAGGCTGCCGTTGTCGAGACTGATTACGCGCCCGCCCCTTACGCCGACATTTCCCTGCACGGAGCGCATGGTGTCGGCCTTGACCTCAAGGCCGTTGTCGAGTCGATAGCTGTCGCTCTGGGTCACGCCCATCGAGACCCGCACCTGTGGCTCGATGAAGTAATCATCTTGCAAGCGAATGTGCTTGCCCACAGCCACCGAACCGCTGGCACCCAGCGCCTTGTAATCACCCTTGGAGCGCGTCCCGTCGCTCATGGTCACCCTGGCCTTGTTGTTGAACTGGTTGATCTTTGCCATGGCATTGACAAATACACCGCTCTGGACGTCGAAGGTGCTGCCGTAAACCCCGAAGTTCACGCTGTCGACCGTTGCGCTGGACCCATAACGCAGGTCCATGTTGGTGTGGCTGGTACCCACGAACCCACCCAGGACCCATGCGCGATCACCGATATCCACCAGGGTATCGGCGCCGCCGGTGATTCCGTTCTGGTTCTGCGAATAGCCATCACCATAGGCATTATCGACGCTGTACTGATTGCCGTAGGTGCGTATCCAGACACTGTTACTCAATTTGCTGTCGTTATCGGTGGCCGAACGCATCGACGCATCGGGCCGTGCGCTGAGCCCTCGGTCACCGATCTGGTCATTGAGCATGTTCATCTCGGCGTTCAACACGCTGCGAGCACTGCCGGCCAAGGCCAAGGCAGTATTGGTGGACGGGCTGACGGTGTCTCGGTCGGGATTGAGGTACAAACCTTCCCCGTCCTTCTTCAACCGATAGACGAACGTGCCGGCATCGACTGTCTCACGACCACCCAGCGAGAAACTCGCGTCGCCAGCAGCGATGTTACCGATCTTGACGGCTTCGGCACTGGTTGGGGTAGTTCCCGTTGCGGAGACAAGTAATTGATGTTGGCCACTGGCGGTACCGGTCACATTGAGGAAGTCCGTGGTGCCGTTCCCCAGGTCGGTGCCCATGACAAAGGTGCCGTTACCGGACAGCTCGCCGATATTCAATTGTTGGAATTGCTCATTGGTGCCCATGCGGACCACACCACTGCTCAGACCGAGGCGCTGCACGGTACTGTCACCCGTCATCACCCATTGCGCCGCATTGTTGATATTCAAGTTACTGGAGTTGGTGATCTGGCCGGTCAGCACAGATCCGTTATTGAGCAATACGCTACCGTTGGCATCCGAGAGGACGTCGCCGGTCATCTGGCTGTTGTTGTCCAGCTTCAGGTCGAATACGTTTTCCACGTTACCGTTGATCACCGAGCCGTTATTCAAATTAACGACCGCTCCCGTACCCGCAACGGCCAGTACGTTGCCGTTCAGCGTGCTGTTGCTGTTGAGGTTGGTGTTGGTAACATTTTGCAGATTGCCTTCAAGGGAAGAGCCATTCTGCATCAGCCACGACACGGTGCTGCCGGTGTCGGCAATGATGTTGCCGCGTAACGCGCTTGCATCGACATTGACATTGACGGTGGAGCTATTGGCGGCCTGCAACAGCGTCCCGTTACCACCGTTCAACTGCGAGCCATTGAGCACGTTGATATTCGCAACAGCACCTGGCGCACCGAAGGAGCCGACGACGATTGCCGAGCCCGTGCCCCCCGTTACGAGTGTACTGTTCAATGTCACCGTACTGGAATTGACGCCCGTAATGTCCACGCCGACTTGTAGGCCGTCCTGCCCACCGGTAATGGTACTTCCGGTCGCCGAAAGCGTGGCCCCTTCCAGCCGAACGCCATAACTGGTGGCGCCGGTGCCACGCAAGGTCGAGTCGTTGACTGTCAGGACGCTGAAGCCCACGGCATCTGCACCGCCGATAACACCGCTAATGGTGCTTCCGCCAGTAACCGTGGCACTGGAGGCGGTCGGAGTATTGACGTTGCGCCCCAACAACAGGCCCATGCTGTTAGTGCTGGTAATGGTGCTGGCATCGATAGTGGCAGCGCTGTCGCTAAGGGCGAGCCCCCCCCTTCCCGTCGAGCTCGTCACAGTCGCACCAGACATCGCGACGTTGGAGCCCTCGCGGGCTTCAATCCGCTCACTCTGCCCACCATTGAATACGACATTGGCATTTTCCGAACGGATCGTGAGCGCGTTGGCACTATTTATCGTTAATGTTCCGCCCTGGGACACAGCCCAGGCTTCTGGCGCCGGAGGATTGGTGACCGTTGCACTTTCGCCGGGAACAAGAACTCTGGCATGAACTGCAGGGGTACCGACAAGTAATATGGCGAGCAGGCATCCCGCCTTCTTAGGTGTTATAAACAATGGTAAATCAGACATAAGCACTCCGGACGACAAGCTTCAGGAAACCTTTCGCAAAGACAAAAAGTCATTAAAAAACGTTCGCTAGACTAAACAGCAACCAGAACGATAGATGTCGGAATTTCCTTCATGAGAAGTAGGATTAATCCGCTTATAAGGACTGTCATAACAGCTCGCCGGGCCAACAGTATCGCGAGAGAGCCTGTCTCTCCCGCGACACATACCTCATGATGTTTTAGGGAGCAGCAACAGCCGCTGTCCTGTCGCAATACTCGAAACTGTTCGAGATGTTATCCATCTGCTTGATGATGGGGATCGAGCTTTGCGTACCACTAATATTGGCGGTGTACCAGTACTTGCCATATGCAACTGTATTGCGGAATGGCTGCGCAAGTTTAAATACTGCAGCATCGGCAACGGTAGCGACATCGGGTGTAGCGGCGTCCAGAATAGTATGCGAGTTTGAAACATCCGTCCCCGTGATGAGATTAGTTCCAGCGGCATCCGTATAAGCGGCAAAATGTACCGTAATGATCGTGCCCGTTGGAAGGTTGGTTGGATCTTTAGGAATCGTCATTGATAAAGTCCAAGTGGCAGTCGTAACAGGCTGAAGCATCGCAAAACACTCTATAAAGTCCCTGACGGCAGGATTGCGAACCCTGATAATTGGGGGCTGTAGATCAATCCTCCGCCCTTGAACAGTGACTGTTTGGGAAGGCGATCTAATTACATTTTTGTCGATCCCTGTTTTCTGCCGCGTCCAGTGAGCGAGCACGGAAGGGGTGGGAAGCGCGGCTATGACAGTCGCCAAAATAGGCACTTCAAATTCGTCCGCGTTATTAAAAGGTGAAAAGTCGCCCACGAGCTGATTATTCACATAACACTTGACCGTTTCCGATGGCGCGATAGGCGGATCCGTCAGGGCGAGCACCACTTTAAACTTACCGGCTTTGTCGCGATCTCCTGGTTCAAGCACGTTGGGCGTCTGGGATTGCCCCGTTACTACAGGCAACTGAAATGCTGGGTTGGTCAGGTCAGGCAATTCCGGATATAGCCCACCTGGAGGATAAAGATCCAACCAGAAATTCAGAATAGGAGAAGCAAATGCCGTTATTGGCGTCCCCCTTTCCAATTCAACATAGGCTCTGACTTCCATGGGATCGGTTGAGGCACCAAAAATATCGGCCAGCCCATTATCATAAGGAATTGGGAAATTCAAATCGACATCGGCAAGGGGTTGGGGGCCAAACACTATATAATTGGTCTGGTTACCTGGCTGATCAATGTAAAACTTAATTTGGTCACCGGGTTCCGCATTATCGATGGGTAACCGCTCGACGATACCCAACACTCCGCTGCCGGCAAAATCATCGAGGTATATGGCTGTCGCCCCGTCCGGATCAGTGACCGGGACTAAAGGACGCTTATTCAAGACAGGATCCAGCGCAAGCGCCAACGTCAGCACGGCGGCGGACGTTGAGCTCGCACTTCTGTTTCCAGGGAGGTCCGTCCAGAAATAATGGATGTTGACGCGCCCGTTCGGCAGCCCTCGTAATTCGCTGCTCGCTACCGTAAAAGCGCCAGTAGCACCGACTGCTGCGTTAAAGACCTCAAGATCCACACCGCCTGCAGTAAGATGGACCTCTAGCACATCGTCCAAACGACGCAGCGGATAGGCGACATTGACCGTAAACTCCAAATTTGCGTTAGCAGCCAGCCACGCTTCGTTGATGGTTCTCAATGCATCCGAGGGCCCATTGGTCAAGGTCGGTGTAGGTGCAGGCGGGCCTTTTCTTCGCGTTGGGAACTTGACTTCGAACGGTGCCGTTCGGTCTATGTTGAACTCCACGACATTTGACGGATCATCGACGCCTCCGCTCCCTTTATACATAATCAACTTAACCTGCCAACGGGTAGACTCCGGGGGCTGGGCATCCTCGGTAAAATCATCCGCTGGAAACTCAATAGGTATGGTGCCCGAAGGCCGATCAGCGATATCCCCAAGTTCTACCGTGTATTTAGGATCCCCAATATCTCCTCCTGCCTTGGCATAATACAAATCTACGTTATCGAGATTGTCTTCGTCCAATGGCCGCGTTAATTTCACAATAAGTTTACCGGACTCCAAAACAACAATCGGAATTGACTCATCCGCCAATGTATCGACAGCGATATCTATTGAAGCAATACCCGAATGCGTCGAGATGGGGCGCGGTTTCGGAGGAAGTAATTTCATAGCCATTTCAGTGTCTCCAGTTGCATTAATATTTGAAGGACCACTTCCACCAGATGTAGCCCTGTCTATTTTTACCACCCCTTCACTTGACTCCGCCACGAGCCGCCCCCCTTGGAATATCTGATAAACAACCACGGCAGAGTCATTATTAAATAAACGACTAATGTATGATTCAAACGGAACAACCAAATCAAATCCATTTGCTATGTCTTGTACTTGAAGCGTCCGTTCCCAAACACCGAAGGTTCCAGGCACTGGCGGACCGCTGCCATTCAGGCTTGAATAACCTTGCCATTGAACCTTTGCCTGATCCCCTGGCAGCGCAATATTGGTCAAACTCGGCACTCTGATCGTAGCGCCACTGGTCATCGGCGGATCGCTCCGATTATTCAAATAGCCCCAGTCATTTGCCTGAGGGAAGCTTGGTTCGTCCAATATGATGAGTGGCGTATGATCTATGGTGAGTTGTCTCTTGGGAGAGGGATCATCAATGCCGCCTGAAGCCTTCCATATCTTATAGTAAAGATGTGCCACGCCATCATTTTTCAAATGCTGAGGTGTCAAATCGAAGTATAAAAAAACGTCACTCAACGGTACTGGATAAAGCTTTTCATACAGATTTGTCTCTTGTCCATTTTGAACCCAAATAATCCAGAGCTCATCTTTGGGCTCCGGGGCCGGCCAATACGGAATAACAATTTTAGTCCCTAGCTGTAAAATGTCGCGAGACACATGACCTTCCAGATCATTATCATCTACGCCTTCCACCGTGAGGGGCTTCGCCAGAACTCCGCCACCAGCGCTTTGCACGTGATTTTCTTCTAACGAAGCCATCATGATCACCTTGTCAATGACTTGAATCGAAGTCTTCGAAACCCGTAAGGCTATTTAGCGCCCGGCGATAATTATTTCCTACTGTCAGATCTGACAGGTAACAGCGCCGTTCATCCGATAAACAAGAGAACCGAGGCTTGATTAAACGGAGGAAGGAATCAAACAAATTACGAGGGGGGAAGGCCCCTTGATAGCGGACGAGCCCCTCTCCGTTACCAATGGATCAGAATGGGATCAGCGCTAACTTAATGGTTAGACAGAAGCATCTACTAGCCGCGTGGCGCAATCTGCAATCCGTCCACAAGCAACGGCCAGTTGCCTCTTGTCAACCACCAACCCAATCCGAATATGCCCCGCCGCACTCTGCCCGAACGCCTCCCCCGCCAGCACCGACACGCCATAACCGTCCAGCAGCCGCTCTGCAAATGCCTGAGCTGCCAAACCGGTCTCGCGTACATCGACCATCACGAACATGCCGCCGTCGGGCCGCACGGGTTTGAGGCCGGGGCAGTTTCCAAGCGCTGCGCACACCAAATCCCGACGCTGGCGATATTCCTCACGCATCCGCGCCACTTCAGGCAGGTCCTGCTCCAACGCAACCTGGGCGGCGCGCTGAACGAAGTCGGGCAGGCCGAACAGCATGCACAGCGACAGGTTGGACAGATGTTCGGCAAGGGATTCGGGGCCGATGGCCCAGCCGATGCGCCAGCCGGTCATGGCGTGGGATTTGGACAGGCTGTTGATCGTCGCGGTGCGCTCGGCCATGCCCGGCAGGCCGGCCGGGCTGATGTGTTGGCCTTCGTAGAGCAGATCGCTGTAGACCTCGTCACTGATCAACCACAGGTCATGGTCGATGCACAATTGCGTCAAGGCTTGCCAGGTGGACAGCGGCAGGCTGGCGCCGGAGGGGTTGTTGGGGCTGTTGATGAGCATGGCGCGGGTGCGCGGGGTGATCAGCCGGGCGACATCGTTCGGCTGGACGCGGAAGCCATTTTCCGGCGTCACCGCCACCGGCACCACTTTCGCCCCGCAGGCACCAAAGACAGCTTCGTAGGTGACGTACATCGGCTCGGCGACAATCACTTCATCGCCGGGGTCGAGCAGGCATTGCGCGACGGCATAGACGGCACATTGCGCGCCGGGCAACACCGTAACGTGCTCGGCACCCACCGGTTGGCCGCAGCGCTGTTGGTGTCGCCGGGCGATGCTGGCGCGCAGCGAGTGCAGGCCTCGGGTATCCGAATAATGGGTGTCACCCGCCCGCAAGCTGGTGACGGCGGCTTCGACAATGGCCGGCGGCGTGTCGAAATCCGGATCGCCCACCGAGAGCAACAGGACTTCCCTGCCCTCCTCGCGCATGGCCAGCGCCCGGTCATGAATTTCCCAGGCGGCGGCGCCGTCACCGGTGATGCGTTGGGTCAAGGCTGAGAAGCGCATGTGTTTCTCCTGTGGGCGCGGTGTCCGGTCTCAACCCTATCTCAATCAATCACAGATGCCAGTCAACGGCTGCAAATGGGTACGACCTGTCAGGTCTGACAGTAGCACCAGCGCACCGCCGTGCCATTTAATCGAGGGGCAATATCTGCGCACCGTCAATGACAAACCGCACAGCGGATGTCGGGAGGTAGGAATGGAAATGCTGACGCCGCTAAAGGTCTTTCACGCCCTGAGCAGCCACAAGGACGAGGACGGCGCGTACTACAGCGAAGAGAATCTCTTGCCCGATTGGGCAACCCAATTCGATCTGCTTCTGCAAATCCAGCACCCCTGGCCTGGCTCGGCCGTAGAAAACCAGAAGGACACGTTGCAACTATGGATGCTCAAGCCAGGCCGCCATGTTTATGAACAGGTTGAAACCTTCGTTCTGGAAGGCCTGATTACCTTTCCGCGCTTCATAACGCTGGGCAAAGAGCATTTGGAAGAAGGCGTCAGCAAAGTGAAATTTGAGGTGATAACCCAAGCGGGTGAGTTTCATGAGTCCGAAGCAGTGACGTTCACCGTCGACAAACGGGTTCCCTTGAACGGTCAGAGACCGGTCGAAGCCGTGATTGATAACGAATTGACCGATGAGGGCGTGACCAATGCGTACCTGAAAGCGCACTGCTACATGGTCCCGGTAGTCATCCCGGTCTACGAAGGTCAGACCACCGGACAGCAGATTACCGTCTTCTGCGGAGGTCCCGACGCCCCGCCGGTGGCCGTGGCCGTGGTTCGCACCCCGGACCCGCTCAATGTGCCGGGAGGGCAGGCATTGCCGACGGTCGTGATGATTGCCGACTATGTCTTTCACTCTCTCGCCAACGGGGTACACATGCTGTTCTACCGGATCGCCAACCGCGCCGGGCTACAGACGACTAACTCCATGGGAGTTTTCATACGCGTCGGGCATGCCGGTACCGGCTCGGCAAACAAGCCCCGGGACGGTGGACTACCCGCATGACCGGGCCTGCGCATTGACGCCCCGCCCTCGACCATGCTCTCCTGTGCGCCAGTTTGGGTGCCCTTCACAGGGTGAAACGGGAAACCGGTGAATCGTGTGCTTTACTTCAAGCCCACGTCAGTCCGGTGCTGCCCCCGCAACGGTAAACGAGCGAAGCGTCGAATCCACTGTGCATGCGCATGGGAAGGTGACGTTTGCTGGCACGGCCAAGGCCCTGTCCCTCGTGAGCCCGGAGACCGGCCCATGACTCATTGACAACAAACCCGCGGTGGGCGGGCGCTGTTCGAATCCCGGCGAGCCTTCGCCCGGGTTCTCATTGCGCTCGTTCCGCCCGCTGACAGACCAGAGGGAAGCGCCATGTCGACCATCAGCAGCACCGCCCGCACCATCAGCAGCACCGTCACCCTGAGCCAGCGCCTGGGCGCGGCGGTCCTCGCCTCGATCCTCGGCGCGGGCCTGGTTTATTTCGCCGGTTTCTCCCACATCGAAGCGGTGCACAACGCGGCCCACGACACACGGCACAGCGCCGCGTTCCCGTGCCACTGAGACCCAACGACATGATCAAGCGTATCGCGCAAACCGCTGGGTTCAGCGGGCTACTGGCCGCCCTGCTGCTGACCCTGCTGCAAAGTTTCTGGGTATCGCCGTTGATCCTCCAGGCGGAAACCTTCGAGAAGGCGCCGACGACCGAACTCCATGAACACGCCGCAGGGGCCGCACACACCCATGACGCCGAAGCCTGGGAACCGGAAGACGGCTGGCAGCGCGTTCTCTCCACCACGGGCGGCAACCTGGTCGTCGCGGTGGGTTTCGCGCTGATGCTGGCGGGCCTGTACACCTTGCGTGCGCCGACGCGCACGTCGCAAGGTTTGCTCTGGGGCCTGGCCGGCTACGCCACCTTCGTCCTGGCGCCGACCCTCGGCCTGCCACCGGAATTGCCCGGCACGGCAGCGGCGGATCTGGCCCAACGGCAGATGTGGTGGATCGGCACGGCAGCGTCCACGGCGGTGGGCATCGCGCTGATTGCGTTCGGTCGGCATTGGCTGTTGAAGGTGCTGGGCCTCGCCATCCTGGTGACGCCTCATGTGATCGGCGCGCCCCAGCCCGAAGTGCATTCGATGCTGGCTCCCGAGGCGCTGGAAACTGAGTTCAAGCTCGCCTCGCAATTGACCAACATTGCGTTCTGGTTGGCCTTGGGCCTGATCAGCGCCTGGCTGTTCCGCCGCGGCGCCCAGGCCCACCACGACGCATGAACGGCAAGCCGATCCTGGTGGTCGGCCTCGGCTGCCAGCGTGGTTGCCCGGCCAGTGTACTGCGGGCACTGCTTGACCAGACTTTGCAGGTCCACGGCATTACGCTCGATCAGGTACGGGCGTTGGCCAGCATCGATCTCAAGCGCGACGAACCGGGCCTGTTGGAGCTGGCAGGGCAGTTGTCGTTGCCGCTGACGTATTTCAGCGCCGCGGAACTGGCCAGCTATCAAGCGCGGCTCAGCCATCTATCCGAAATCGCCTTCGCACGTACGGGCTGCCATGGCGTCGCCGAAAGCGCCGCTCTGGCACTGGCCGATCGATTGGGCAATCCGCCCGCGACATTGCGGGTCACGCGTCAAAAAGACCCGCAGGCCACGTTGGCATTGGCGGTGACTTCGTAACGCTCGATAATCGCCCGCCGAATCATGAGCGCTGCTCATGCAAGCTCCCATCTTTCTACAGGAATCGGTCATGACCGTTTACTTCATCGGCGCCGGCCCCGGCGACCCCGAACTGATCACTGTAAAGGGCCAGCGGCTGATTCGCAGTTGCGCCGTGATCATCTACGCCGGTTCCCTGGTGCCGGCAGCGGTCCTGGAAGGCCATCGCGCCGAACAGGTGGTCAACAGCGCCGAGCTGCACCTGGAACAGATTATCGATTTGATCAAGACCGCCCACCTCAAAGGCCAGGATGTGGCCCGTGTGCATTCCGGCGACCCAAGCCTTTATGGGGCGATCGGCGAGCAGATCCGTTGCCTGAGGGAACTGGGCATTCCTTTCGAAATCATTCCCGGCGTGACCGCCACCTCAGCCTGCGCCGCCCTGCTGGGTGCCGAGCTGACGTTACCGGACGTCTCCCAGAGCGTGATCCTGACCCGTTACGCGGACAAAACCGCCATGCCCACGGGAGAAGAACTGGTCAGCCTGGCGCAACACCGGGCGACCATGGCGATCCACCTGGGGGTCAATCATCTGGAAAAAATAGTCGACGAACTGCTGCCCCACTATGGCGCGGATTGTCCGATAGCGGTGATTCACCGGGCAACGTGGCCGGATCAGGATTGGGCGGTGGGGACGCTTGAGGATATCGCCGTGAAGGTGCAGGCCAAGGGCTTCAGGCGTACGGCGTTGATTCTGGTGGGACGGGTGTTGGGCAATGATGTATTCAGCGAGTCGTCGCTGTACCGCGCCGGGCATGCGCATCTCTACAGGCCGTGACTTGTCGGCTCAACCGATTTTATGTGGGAGTTTTTGTGGCGAGGGGATCTATCCCCGCTGGGCCGCCCAGCAGCCCCATAATCCTGAATTTTGCGGCTGGATGAGGGGGCGCTACGCGCCCCAACGGGGATAAATCCCCTCGCCACGGCTAAATCCCGTCGCCACGGAGATCCCCTCGGCACAGAGATCCCATCGCGACAATCAGTAGTAGGCGTTTTCTTTCTGCGTGTGGTCGGTCACGTCGCGCACGCCCTTGAGTTCCGGGATGCGCTCGAGCAAGGTGCGCTCGATGCCTTCCTTCAAGGTGACGTCGGCCTGGCCGCAGCCTTGGCAGCCGCCGCCGAACTGGAGCACGGCGATGCCGTCTTCCACCACGTCGATCAGCGATACCTGGCCGCCGTGGCTGGCCAGCCCCGGGTTGATTTCGGTTTGCAGGTAATAGTTGATGCGCTCGTTGACCGGGCTGTCGGCGTTGACCATCGGCACTTTCGCGTTCGGCGCCTTGATGGTCAGTTGGCCGCCCATGCGGTCGGTGGCATAGTCGACCACCGCATCGTCCAGGAAAGCTTCGCTGAACGAGTCGATGTATGCGGTGAAGCTCTTGAGCCCCAGCGCGGTGTCCTCGGATTTTTCTTCCCCCGGCTTGCAGTAAGCAATGCAGGTTTCAGCATACTGGGTGCCGGGCTGGGTAATGAAGATGCGGATCCCGATACCCGGGGTGTTCTGCTTGGACAGCAGGTCGGCCAGGTAATCGTGGGCGGCATCGGTAATGGTAATGGCGGTCATGGAAACTCCTCGCAGGCTTGCCGGCAGTTTACGCCAATCATCGCGCCGGACAAAGTCCCAGTATTTTTGTCAGGAAAGCAGCCGACGGCGCAAGGGCCCGCCGTCGGCTGCTTGTTCAGAGGTTCTGGTAGCGATTCATGTCGAGTACGCCCGCTTCCACGGGGTCGGTTTCCTGGATGTATCGGCTCAAGTCATGGAAATACTGCCAGAACTGCGGGTGACTGCGCCGGATCCCCCAGCGCTCGACGATGCGCTCGAATGCCGCTGCGTCCGGCGCGCGTTCCATTGCATCGACGAACGCCGGCACCTGCCCGGCGGGGATGTTGAAGATGAAGTTCGGATAGCTGCTGAGCACACCCGGGTAGATGGTCAGCGTGTCCAACCCTGGCTGGTAGCGGCTTTCTTCGCCCAGCAGGAACGCCACGTTGCTGTGGGCGCGGTTGCGCAGCAGGCTGTAGACCTCACGGCGACCGCTCGCGGTTTCGACGCGCAGCATCGTCGCCTCCGGCAATTGGTCGATCACCTTCAAGCCCGCCGCCGGGCGTGACACCAAGCGATTTAACGCCTGCTCGGCGTTCTGCAGCGTTGGATCGATGTTCGGGCGCGAGCAATAGGCGCCGTCGCAGCGATTGATCGGATCGGGACGAGCGTTCAGTTCGCCATAATGGGCCAGCAACTGATGGGCGAAATCGCGCTTGGGGTCCGCCTCGCTGAGCTTGAGGGCCGTCGGTTTATCGTCGTCGATCGCCTCGTAATCGAGCCACATCTTGAACTTCCCTCCAGCCTGATACCAGTCGTCCAGATAGCCCTCGCGGGAATCGGCTGGCATCAGGCGCAGGAAATTCTGTTCCGCGCCATTGCGGATCAAGTCGAAATACAGCCGGGTCTGGGCCTGGTGGGAGACGTTGCCGAACACGTCGAAA
The DNA here is from genome assembly GCF_000802155.2 of Pseudomonas frederiksbergensis. Classification (GTDB taxonomy): domain Bacteria; phylum Pseudomonadota; class Gammaproteobacteria; order Pseudomonadales; family Pseudomonadaceae; genus Aquipseudomonas; species Aquipseudomonas frederiksbergensis_A. Next base: position 556,612 of record NZ_JQGJ02000004.1, on the reverse strand, counting down.
TTCACCGCCAGTTGATAATAGGTGCGCTCCAGCAGCGGGAAGTCGAACAGCCACATCGTCTGCGGCACGTCGCCAATCAAGCCCTTGGTCACCGAGGCACTGTCGAAATGCCGGAAGATGCTCAGCAGCGCATTGTCATTGCCGGCCCACAGCGTCGACCAGCTCGGCGCCGGCAGCTCGGCGTAACTGTCGCGGCGCAGGGCTTCGTATTCGTTGCGCTTGTCGCGATAGTCGAGCCAGAGGCTGACGACACTCCCCACGTCATCGTTCTGCCCCGGCATCGCCAGTAGCGGCGTGGCCTGGCCGCGGTAGTTCGGGTCGGTGATGTACAGGTCGTGCTCGGGCGCCTGGAACAGCGCCCAGAAGTTATCGCGAATCACGTCCGTGGCGATCTGGCCCCGGCACACCGGACCGCGGATGAAGGTACGCACGAAATACTCGGCGTTATCGAGCATGAATTGGTAGCGGGCCTGGGCCGGGATCGCCTCGAACGTGGAAAACGGATTGGCCCGGCGCTCCGGCCCGTAGCCCGGCAACGCGCTGACCTGCCAGTTGCCGCTATAGAACAGGCTCTTGATCCGCGCCATTTTTGCCGCGCTCAAGCCATAGGTGATATGGGTCTTGTGCACGATCACCCCCTGCACCGGCCACAGCCGGTAATAGATGCGGGTACCGGGGTCATCGTTGGGGCGACGGGTGTTGATCAGGTCGATCGGCTGGCCGGTGGGCGTGCGCGAACGCACCCACTGGAAGAAATGCCCCGGCTCGCCGCCCTTGAAATAGATGTGCGCTAAAAACCAATGTTCGAACAACCAGCGGCCCACCAGGCTTTCCCGTGCGCCGGGGGCGTTGAGCAGGTTTTCCCATTGCACCACCTGCAGGGCTTCGGCGGCGCTCGGTGCCAAGGCCTGCTGGTCGATAGGCGCGCCGGCGGCCAGCCAGCGCTGCAGCGTCTGGTATTGCTGATCGGTCAGGCCAGTGACCGCCAGAGGCATGCCTTCCTTTGGATGGATAGCCGCGTAGGCTTCAAATTGGTCTGGCATCGGGCAACTGTTGTTGCGATTGAGCCCAAGCACGATGTCTTCGGGCAACTTGGCGTTCGGCTGCAATGGCGTGCTGTGCCCTAGCTCCAGCATGCGGGCCATCAACGCAGCCTGGCTGCCCTGGGCATCGATGACCGAATAGAAACCCTTGCGCTGCCAGGCCCGCTGGCCGGACGCATCATAGAACAACCGAGTCGGATCGGCGGCCTGGCGTCGTTCGCCGTCGTACACCGACAGCTTGCTCGCCCCTCGTGCCGCACCTTCGCCGCTGCCCAGGTTCAACTGGCAGGGAGAGTCGTAGCAGGCATGACAGGCCACGCATTTCTCTGTGAAGATCGGCTGGATGTCGCGGGCGTAGGAAATCGCGGGAGTGGGATTCCCGGCGGCTGCGGTAAAAGACAACAGCAGCAACAGACTGCCGAATAAGACGCGGTACGGCATGTCTCGGTCCCTAAGAGATAATTCGGCGATTCTACCGGGCCAGCATCGCCTTGCAAACATGAGCAGCTTTCATGCAAAAGCCTCACATGATCAAATCCTACGCAGGTTTGCTATTATCCGGGCCTTCGTAATGGTCTTTTTTTCCGGGTAGTCCTATGTCTGATCGCAGCGCTCGCCTTTATCTTCTCCAGCAAGCCCTCAAGGAACGCATCCTGATCCTCGATGGCGGCATGGGCACGATGATCCAGAGCTACAAGCTGGAAGAACAGGACTACCGTGGCAAGCGTTTTGCCGATTGGCCAAGCGACGTCAAGGGCAACAACGATCTGCTGGTGCTGACTCGCCCCGACGTGATCGGCGCCATTGAAAAAGCCTACCTGGATGCCGGCGCCGACATCCTGGAAACCAACACCTTCAACGCCACCCAAGTGTCGCAGGCCGACTACGGCATGCAGGGCCTGGCCTTTGAGCTGAACCTGGAAGGCGCACGCCTGGCCCGCAAGGTCGCCGATGCCAAGACCCTCGAAACGCCGGACAAGCCGCGCTTCGTTGCCGGTGTGCTCGGCCCGACCAGCCGCACCTGCTCGCTGTCACCTGACGTGAACAACCCAGGCTACCGCAACGTGACCTTCGACGAACTGGTGGAGAACTACACCGAGGCCACCAAGGGGCTGATCGAAGGCGGCGCCGACCTGATCCTCATCGAAACCATCTTCGACACACTCAACGCCAAGGCCGCCATCTTCGCCGTGCAAGGCGTCTATGAAGAATTGGGCGTCGAGTTGCCAATCATGATTTCCGGCACCATCACCGACGCCTCCGGCCGCACCCTCTCCGGCCAGACCACCGAAGCCTTCTGGAACTCGGTGGCCCACGCCAAGCCCATTTCCGTCGGCCTGAACTGCGCCCTCGGTGCCAGCGAACTGCGCCCGTACCTGGAAGAGCTGTCGAACAAGGCCAGCACCCACGTATCGGCCCACCCCAACGCCGGCCTGCCCAACGAATTCGGTGAGTACGATGAACTGCCGGTGGACACCGCCAAGGTCATCGAAGAGTTCGCACAGAGCGGTTTCCTGAACATCGTCGGCGGCTGCTGCGGCACCACCCCGGCGCACATCGAAGCCATCGCCAAGGCCGTGGCCGGCTATGCCCCGCGGCAGATTCCGGAGATTCCACGGGCGTGCCGCCTGTCGGGCCTGGAACCGTTCACCATCGACCGCAACTCGTTGTTCGTCAACGTTGGCGAGCGGACCAACATCACCGGCTCCGCCAAGTTCGCCCGGCTGATCCGCGAGGACAACTACACCGAAGCATTGGAAGTGGCCCTGCAACAGGTCGAGGCCGGCGCCCAAGTGATCGACATCAACATGGACGAGGGCATGCTCGATTCGAAGAAGGCCATGGTGACCTTCCTCAATCTGATTGCCGGCGAACCGGACATTTCCCGGGTGCCGATCATGATCGACTCGTCCAAATGGGAAGTGATCGAAGCGGGCCTCAAGTGCATCCAGGGCAAGGGCATCGTCAACTCCATCAGCATGAAGGAAGGCGTCGAGCAGTTCATCCACCACGCCAAGCTGTGCAAGCGCTACGGCGCCGCCGTGGTGGTGATGGCCTTCGACGAAGCCGGCCAGGCCGACACCGAGGCGCGCAAGAAGGAAATCTGCAAGCGCTCCTACGACATCCTGGTCAATGAAGTCGGTTTCCCGCCGGAAGACATCATCTTCGACCCGAACATCTTCGCTGTCGCCACCGGCATCGAAGAGCACAACAACTATGCCGTGGATTTCATCAACGCCTGCGCCTATATCCGCGACGAACTGCCGTATGCGCTGACCTCCGGCGGCGTGTCCAACGTGTCGTTCTCGTTCCGCGGCAACAACCCGGTGCGCGAAGCGATCCACTCGGTGTTCCTGCTGTATGCGATCCGCGCGGGCCTGACCATGGGCATCGTCAACGCCGGCCAACTGGAGATCTACGACCAGATCCCGGTAGAGCTGCGCGACGCCGTGGAAGACGTGATCCTCAACCGCACCCCCGAGGGCACTGATGCCCTGCTCGCCATCGCCGACAAGTACAAGGGCGACGGCAGCGTCAAGGAAGCGGAAACCGAGGAATGGCGCGGCTGGGAAGTGAACAAGCGCCTGGAGCACGCGCTGGTCAAGGGCATCACCACTCACATCGTCGAAGACACCGAGGAGTCGCGGCTGTCGTTCGCCCGGCCGATCGAAGTCATCGAAGGCCCGCTGATGGCCGGCATGAACATCGTCGGCGACCTGTTTGGCGCCGGCAAGATGTTCCTGCCCCAAGTGGTCAAGTCCGCCCGCGTGATGAAGCAAGCGGTGGCGCACCTGATCCCGTTCATCGAGGCGGAAAAAGGCGACAAGCCTGAAGCCAAGGGCAAGATCCTCATGGCGACGGTCAAGGGCGACGTGCATGACATCGGCAAGAACATCGTCGGCGTGGTGCTGGGGTGCAACGGCTATGACATCGTCGATTTGGGCGTGATGGTACCGGCGGAGAAAATCCTGCAGGTGGCCAAGGAAGAGAAGTGCGACATCATCGGCCTGTCCGGCCTGATCACCCCGTCCCTGGACGAGATGGTGCACGTGGCGCGGGAGATGCAGCGCCAGGATTTCCATTTGCCACTGATGATCGGCGGCGCCACCACCTCCAAGGCCCACACGGCGGTGAAGATCGAGCCCAAGTACAGTAACGACGCGGTGATCTACGTCACCGACGCTTCCCGCGCCGTCGGCGTGGCGACCCAGTTACTGTCCAAGGAACTCAAGCCGGCGTTCGTCGAGAAAACCCGCCAGGACTACATCGACGTGCGCGAGCGCACCTCCAACCGCAGCGCCCGCACCGAGCGCCTGAGCTACCCCGCCGCCGTGGCCAAGAAGCCGCAGTTCGACTGGAGCAGCTACCAGCCGGTCAAGCCGACTTTCACCGGCGCACGGGTGCTGGACGACATCGACTTGAACGTGCTGGCCGAGTACATCGACTGGACGCCGTTCTTCATTTCCTGGGACCTGGCCGGCAAGTACCCACGCATCCTCACCGACGAAGTGGTTGGCGAAGCGGCCACCGCGCTGTACGCCGATGCCCGGGCGATGCTGCGCAAGCTGATCGACGAAAAGCTCATCCGCGCCCGCGCCGTGTTCGGCTTCTGGCCGGCCAACCAGGTGCATGACGACGACCTGGAAGTCTACGGCGACGACGGCAAGCCACTGGCGCGCCTGCATCACCTGCGCCAGCAGATCATCAAGACCGACGGCAAGCCGAACTTCTCCCTGGCCGATTTCGTCGCGCCGAAGGACAGCGGCGTCACCGATTACGTTGGCGGCTTTATCACCACCGCCGGCATCGGCGCCGAAGAAGTTGCCAAGGCCTATCAGGAGGCCGGCGACGACTACAACTCGATCATGGTCAAGGCCCTCGCCGACCGTCTGGCCGAAGCCTGCGCCGAATGGCTGCACCAGCAGGTGCGCAAGGAGCATTGGGGTTACGCCAAGGACGAAAGCCTGGACAACGAGGCGCTGATCAAGGAGCAATACACGGGCATCCGCCCTGCCCCCGGCTACCCGGCCTGCCCGGATCACACCGAGAAAGCCACCCTGTTCCGCCTGCTCGATCCAGAGGCCAGCGAACTGAAAGCCGGGCGCAGCGGCGTGTTCCTTACCGAACACTACGCGATGTTCCCGGCGGCGGCGGTCAGCGGCTGGTACTTCGCCCATCCCCAGGCGCAGTACTTCGCCGTGGGCAAGATCGACAAGGATCAGGTGCAGAGCTACACCGCGCGCAAGGGTCAGGACTTGAGCGTGACTGAACGCTGGCTTGCGCCGAATCTGGGTTACGACAACTAAGTCCTTCAGAACGGATCGCAGCCTTGGCGCGCTGCGATCTTTTTCCATGGGTTGTCTATGCTTGTCCCAAACCCATGGCAGACGAGGGATTTATGGACGACAACAAACCGCCAACGCTGTTGCAGATGATGCACAGCGTGCTTGCCGCCGCGTTCGGTGTGCAGAGCGGCAAGAACCGCGCCCGGGATTTCACCCATGGCAAGCCGAGTCACTTCGTGATCCTTGGCATCGTGTTCACGGTGATCTTCGCCCTGACGCTGTTTGGCATCGTCAAGCTGGTGGTGCATCTGGCGGGGTTGTAGCTCTATCTACCTGCGACACAACCTTGTGGGAGCGGGCTTGCTCGCGAAAACGGTGTGTCAGTCACTGTCGATGTTGACTGAAACACCGTTTTCGCGAGCAAGCCCGCTCCCACATTGGGATTGCGTTGACGACAAATTATTGATGACTGACCCAGAACACTGCGGTGCCCACCACCAGGATAATCAGGAACAGAATGGCCCAGGCATCAACAGTGCTGTCGCTTTTCCTTGCTTTGGTCGGATTGCTCATTGCATCGCCTCTTGTCGGTTTTGTAGGTGATTGCATAGGGACTCGTCCACAGTTAAGACGATGATTGCCCGCACGACAAATGTGGGTTAGGCAATAATCAATCTCATTAGTCGATTTGGTTCTTTACATATACTCAAACATCACTTTTGCGCATAACCCAAAACAGGTATCTTGCACCGGCTCCCCTAGGAGTGCGCGGCCGTGCGCGCAGAATTGCCGAGGCAGAACCCGATTCCAGCGAGCCAACATGCAGCTGTTTCTGATCGGCCCAAGCCTGAGACCGAGACTTATATGTACGTATATGACGAGTACGATCAGCGGATCATCGAGGACCGCGTCAAGCAGTTCCGTGATCAGACCCGACGCTATCTGGCAGGCGAGCTGAGCGAAGAAGAGTTCCGCCCTCTGCGCTTGCAGAATGGCCTGTATATCCAGCGCTTCGCGCCGATGCTGCGCGTGGCCGTGCCTTATGGCCAACTGACCTCGCGCCAGGTGCGCAAGCTGGCCCAGATTGCCCGCGACTATGACAAGGGCTACGCCCACATCAGTACCCGGCAGAACGTCCAGTACAACTGGCCGGCCCTGGAAGATGTCCCTGAGATCCTGGCCGAACTGGCCACCGTGCAGATGCACGCGATTCAGACCAGCGGCAACTGCCTGCGCAACGTCACCACCGACCAGTTTGCCGGCGTCGCGGCCGACGAGCTGATCGATCCACGTCCATGGTGCGAAATCGTTCGTCAATGGACGACGTTCCACCCCGAATTTGCCTATCTGCCGCGCAAGTTCAAGATCGCCATCAACGGATCGAGCTCGGACCGCGCGGCCATCGAAGTCCATGACATCGGCCTGGAGACGGTCTACAACGCCGCCGGCGAGCTGGGCTTCCGTGTGCTGGTGGGCGGCGGCCTGGGCCGTACACCGGTGGTCGGCGCGTTCATCAACGAATTCCTGCCGTGGCAGGACTTGCTCAGTTACCTCGACGCCATCCTGCGGGTGTACAACCGTTATGGCCGTCGCGACAACAAGTACAAGGCGCGGATCAAGATCCTGGTCAAGGCCCTGACGCCTGAAGTGTTCGCCGAGAAGGTCGAGGCCGAGATGGTCCACCTGCGTGGCGGCCAGACCACCCTGACCGAAGCCGAAGTGCATCGTGTCGCCAAGCACTTCGTCGATCCAGCCTATAAGGCCCTGGACAACCAGGACGGCGAACTGGCTGCCCTCGACAAGGAACACCCGGGTTTCGCCCGCTGGCGTACTCGCAACACCCTCAAGCACAAGAAGCCGGGCTACGTTGCGGTGACCCTGTCGCTGAAACCAACCGGCGTTGCGCCTGGCGACATCACCGACAAGCAACTGGACGCCGTGGCCGACCTGGCCGAGCGCTACAGCTTCGGCCAACTGCGCACCTCCCACGAGCAGAACATCATCCTGGCGGACGTTGAACAGAGCCAGTTGTTCACCCTGTGGGGCGAGCTGCGCGAACAAGGCTTTGCCACGCCGAACATCGGCCTGCTGACCGACATGATCTGCTGCCCGGGTGGCGACTTCTGCTCCCTGGCGAACGCCAAGTCGATCCCGATCGCCGAATCGATCCAGCGCCGTTTCGACGACTTGGACTACCTGTTCGACATCGGCGAACTGGACCTGAACATTTCCGGGTGCATGAACGCCTGTGGCCACCACCACGTCGGCCACATCGGCATCCTCGGCGTGGACAAGAAAGGCGAAGAGTTCTACCAGGTCTCCCTCGGCGGCAGCGGCAGCCGCGACGCCAGCCTGGGCAAGATCCTCGGCCCATCGTTTGCCCAGGATGACATGCCGGACGTGATCGAGAAGCTGATCGACGTGTACATCGAACAACGTACCGAAGACGAGCGTTTCATCGACACTTATCAACGTATCGGCATCGACCTCTTCAAGGAACGCGTCTATGCAGCGAATCATTAAGAACAACGAAGTCATCGACGAGACCTGGCACCTGCTGCCCAAGGACGCGACTCTCGATGGCATTTCCAACTGCGACGATCTGATCGTGCCCCTGGCCCTCTGGCGCGATCACGCCCACGCCCTCAAGGCCCGCGACGGCGGCCTGGGTGTGTGGCTGGACGCCGACGAGGAAGCGGAAGAAATCGGTGATGACGCCAACCAGCTCCAAGTCATCGCCCTGAACTTCCCGGCCTTCACCGATGGGCGCAGCTACTCCAATGCCCGCCTGTTGCGTGAACGCTATGGTTTCAAGGGTGAATTGCGCGCCATTGGCGACGTGCTGCGCGACCAGTTGTTCTACATGCGCCGTTGCGGGTTCGACGCCTTTGCCCTGCGTGCCGACAAGGACCCGTACGAAGCCCTTGAAAGCCTCAAGGATTTCTCGGTGACTTATCAGGCCGCCACTGACGAGCCGCTGCCGCTGTTTCGTCGTCGCTGAAACCTGATGCATGAAAAAGCCCTGGACCGGGTGACCGGTCCAGGGCTTTTTTTGTGAGCAAGCCCACCTCGAATCCATTGTGGGCGCCAGCACTTTCTGGCTAGTTACCAGAACCGCTGCTGGGTCAAACGGCTCCACCAATTGAGCAACACCCGATCCACCGAACCGCTCGCTGCCATGCCGATGCGCTCCTGCAGGCTTTTGCGCTCGGCATAGTGCAGGTGATAAAGCTCGGCGCCCTTGGCTCGTTCGGCCAGGTATTCATCGCTGGTCTTGAGCTCGTCTACCAGGCGCTTTTCCAGCGCGGCAACACCGAGCCAGACTTCGCCGGTGGCCACTTCGTCGATTGCCAGTTGCGGACGGTAAGTGGCGACGAAGTTCTTGAACAGCTCATGGGTGATGTCCAGGTCTTCCTGGAATTTCTCCCGGCCCTTCTCGGTATTCTCGCCAAACACCGTCAAGGTGCGTTTGTACTCGCCAGCGGTCAGCACTTCGAAATCGATGTCGTGTTTCTTCAGCAGGCGGTTGACGTTGGGCAACTGGGCCACGACGCCGATGGAGCCGAGAATGGCGAACGGGGCGCTGATGATCTTCTCGCCGATGCACGCCATCATGTAGCCGCCGCTGGCCGCCACCTTGTCGATGCACACCGTCAACGGCACGCCAGCCTGGCGGATCCGCGCCAGTTGCGACGAGGCCAGGCCGTAGCTGTGGACCATGCCGCCACCGCTTTCCAGGCGCAGGACCACTTCGTCCTTCGGGGTCGCCAGGGTCAGCAGCGCCGTGATTTCGTGGCGCAGGCTTTCGGTGGCGGATGCCTTGATGTCACCGTCGAAATCCAGCACGAAGACCCGGGACTTGGCCGCCGGTTTGTCCTTTTGTTTTTCTCGGCTTTTTCCGCCTTGCCTTGGCTCTTGCGCAGGGCCTTGAGCTGGTCCTTGTCCAGCAGGGTCTGCTCCAGGCGCTCACGCAGTCCTTTATAGAAGTCGTTGAGCTTGCTGACTTGCAACTGCCCCACCGACTTGCGCCGCCCCTTGCTGCGCAGCGCAGCGAAACTGGCCATGACCACCAGGATGGCAATCACCAATGTCACCGTCTTGGCCAGGAAACCGGCGTATTCGACAAAAAACTCCACAGCGACTCCTTAAATGCAATGCGCCACTGAACGCAGGCGCGTAACGCTGCCAGCATACCCATGCGCCTGCCCTGCTGCCAGCCATGAAATCTGTGGTTACGTTCGCTTGGACACGCCACGATAAGGCTGTAACGAGCATTTCAAACAAGCGTATGTTTTTTCATTGACAGGCCACCGCCATCCTCATAACCTCGCCAAACCTTCAACGTACCGGGATGACGCGGACGTGGGCAGCATTTATCTGATTCGACATGGCCAGGCCTCCTTTGGTGCGGATGACTACGATGTCCTTTCGCCCAATGGCATTCGCCAGGCGCAAGTGCTGGGCAGTCACCTGGCGGAACTGGGTGTCGTGTTCGATCGCTGCCTCTCGGGTGACCTGCGTCGCCAGCAAGACACCGCCACCGGCGCGCTGGGCCAGATGACTACCGCCGGCCTGCCGGTTCCCGAACTGGAAATCGACGCTGCCTTCAACGAATTCGATGCTGACGCGGTGATCCGCGCCCTGCTGCCGGACATGCTGTCCCAGGAGCCCGAAGCTCTCGACATCTTGCGCAACGCCGCGCAGAACCGCGCCGAATTCCAACGCATCTTCGCCCTGATCGTCGAGCGCTGGCTCAGCGGTCGATACGACCCACCGGGCCTCGAAAGCTGGCTGGGTTTCGTCGAGCGAGTCCAGGCTGGCCTGCACCGCATCCTCGACAATGCCGACAAGACCCACAAGATCGCCGTGTTCACGTCCGGCGGGACCATCACCGCCCTGCTCCACCTGATTACCCAGATGCCCGCCAGACAGGCCTTCGAGCTGAACTGGCAGATCGTCAACACCTCGCTCAACCAACTGAAATTCAGGGGGCGCGAGGTGGCCCTGGCTTCCTTCAACAGTCATGCCCACCTGCAGCTGTTGAAGACCCCGGACCTCATCACCTTCCGCTGAGTCCGGTTCGCTGTAGACCCTTGCTGTATCACCCCGAATAAGGATCGAAACCATGACCTCCGTAGCCGACGCCGTAAAAGCCATGCAAGCCAAGTTCAACCCAGCCGCCGCTGCCGGCCTGGACCTGGTATTCGGTTTCAACATCACCGACGAAGACAAGCAGTATGCCCTGATCGTCAAGGACGGCACTTGCGACATTCAAGAAGGCGAGAATCCAGACGCCAACTGCACGCTGGTCCTGGACAGCGAGACCCTCAAGGGCATCGTCAGCGGCGAAACCGACGGCATGCAGGCGTTCATGGGCGGCAAGCTGCGGGTTGAAGGCGACATGATGCTGTCGATGAAACTGTCCGAGCTGTTCCCAGCCTGAGATCGGGTCCGAATCCTGGCTGTACCCAAATCCCGCCCTCGTGGCGGGATTTTTTGTTTCTCGCCTGAAACTCTTACAATGCACGTTCCATCCGCCTCGGCCTGAATATGGACATCGACCTCGCCCGTACCTTTCTGGAAATAGTTCGCCATGGCAGCCTTGCCGCTGCGGCGGAAAAACTGCATGTCACCCAGACGGCGATCACCGCCCGGGTACAGAAGCTCGAAAGTCAACTCGGCTGCGCGTTGTTCGTGCGCAACCGCGCCGGCGCACGACTGACCACCGATGGCGAAGCCTTCGTGGTCTATGCCAACCAGCTCGTGCAGACCTGGGAAGCCGCCCGTCGCGACCTGCCATTGCCCGAGGGCTATCGCAACGTCTTGCATCTTGGTGGCGAGGTCAGCTTGTGCAATCCGTTGATGCTTGCCTGGGCCGGGGAGCTGCGCCAGAAGATCCCCGGCCATGCCCTGCGCATGGACATCCGCGACGGCGAGAAACTGTTGCAGCAATTGGAATTGGGGCTGCTGGATGCCGCGGTGGTGTATCAGCCCGAGTATTGGCCGAGGCTGCAAGTCGAGCAATTGCTGGAAGAAAAGCTGATCCTGGTGCGCCTGGCCGCTCGCCCCGAGCCCTATGTCTACATCGACTGGAGCGCCGACTTCCGACGGCAGCACGACACGGCACTGCCGGACAAGGCCAAGGCCGCCGTGACGTTCAATCTTGGCCCCCTGGCGTTGCAGTACATCCTGGAAAACGGCGGCAGCGGTTATTTCCGCACCCGGGTCGTGCAGAGCTACCTGGACAGCGGCATCCTGGAGCGAGTGGCCAAGGCGCCGGAATTCAATTACCCCACTTATCTGGTGTATTCCAGGGACCGGGATTCGGCAGCATTGCAGCAGGCATTCGAAGTCCTGCGGGACATCGTCAAGACCGGCAGCGACTGGTCCCAGCGCTGGGATCCGCTGGGCTGATGAGTTCGGGTGGGGCCGCCTCGCGGCCCAACGGGAGCAAGCTCCCTCACCCCAAAAACGCTTGGCAGATGGCCGTTACGGCTAATTCTGCATCAGCGCGGCGATCTGGTCCTTGACCTGCAGCCGTTCCTTCTTGAGCGTCTCCAGAGCGGCGTCGGACAGCACAGCGGGTGGTTTCTCGGCCTTTACCACCTCGGCATCAAGCTTGGCGTATTTTTTGATCAGCGCGTCGAGACTCTCGTCCTCGCGGCGTTTTTTCAGGATGTCTTCTTCTGTGCACTTCAGATCCTGGCAGAGATCATGGGACACCGGCATGGAGCACCTCCTTAGTGAGTTCGACGGCACGCGCTTTTCGGGGCGCTGCCTGTCAGCAGCATGGCCTTGCCGGTCGGGTTCTGTCGACCGCCAATCCGACCAGCGGTGACCGTTCGTCGTGCCACGACGCGCTCCGATCAAACCTTCCGCCGCGCTTTCCCCTCCATTGATCAGTACCACGAGAATCACCTGTATAACCTGTGTGGAGACTGACCTATGGACAGATTTACCCTGCGTCAACTCGGCCTGGCTGTTGCCCTGAGTAGCAGCATGGGCATGGCATGGGCCGCGACGTCCAACGACTTTGTCGACAACGCGGCGGCCGGCGGCATTGCGGAAATCGAAACCAGCAAGATGGCGCTGCAAAAAAGCCAATCGGCGGACATCAAGGAGTTCGCCAACAAGATGATTGCCGATCACACCAAAGCCAACGAAGAGTTGAAGGCACTGGCGCAAAAACATGACATCGAAGTGCCTGACGACACCACGTTGATGAAAAAAGCCAAGGCCAAGATTCTCGACGTGCGGGACGAGTCCTTCGATCCGGCCTACGCCAACAACCAGGTGATGGCCCACGAAGAAACCATCGCCCTGTTCAAGAAAGAAGCAGAGACCGTCACGGACGACAAAAAACCTGGCAGTACTGAGCTGAAAGCCTTTGCCCAGAAAATGCTGCCGGATTTACAGCAACACTTGGAGATGGCCAAGAAACTTCAAGCGGCCCACCCGAGTAAATAACGCCATATAGGAAAGCCCGACTATCGAGTCGGGCTTTTTGTTATCAGCTATCAGCCGTATCAATATCAGCATCAGTCTTGTCACCGGGCCCGGCCCGATCCGGCTCCGGCTTGAAACCCGGGCTATAGGTATTGTCATTATCCTGATGGTGATTCTTCTGATCGACCTCATGGGCAGCACTATGAGCCTCGTGCGCTCCAGCCGGGCCGGCGGGCTGGCTACCCGACACTTGAGGGTCGACGGCCGGATCGTTACGCGAGGACGGGTTTTGCGTCTGGCCTTGTTGCTGGGTATTTGCAGGATCGCTCATTGGACACCTCATTCATGACAAGGCCGGAGAGTGATCGGCCCTGGTCATTCGAAGGCAGAACAGCGGCTTGGGTTCCATTTTTTACAACCCCGGACTCAATTGCCCAGCACCGAACTGATCATTCGCACCAAGGCATCCGGGCTGTAGGGTTTGCTCAGCAGGTGCGTATCGGGGCTCAACTGATGGTTGCGCGAAATGATGTCGCGGGTGTGCCCCGACGTGAACAATACCGGCACCGGCGGGGTCTGCATCTTGGCCCAGGCCGCCAGGTCGGAACTCTTGATCAGGCCGGGCATGACCACGTCGGTAAAGATCAGGTCCACCGAAACGCCGTCGAGCAGCAGTTTCATGGCCTCGTCGCCGTTGGCGGCGGTTAGCGTCCGATAGCCGAACTGCTCCAGCAACTCCACCGAGGCGCCGCGCACCTCATCGTTATCCTCGACCACCAGGATGGTTTCCTCGAGGCCTGGCTGAAGCTCGCGGGGGTGCGTCTGTTCCGGAGCTTCGGGCTTGTGGCTGCGGGGAAAATACATATGCACTTGAGTGCCTTCACCCGGGAGGCTGGAAATTTCGATATGCCCGCCGCTCTGCTTGACGAACCCGAACACCATGCTCAATCCAAGCCCCGTGCCTTGGCCGTCGGTCTTGGTGGTGAAAAACGGCTCGAATACCTGGTTCAGGACTTCGGGAGCCATTCCAACGCCACGATCGACCACCGAAAGTCGCACGTAATCCCCCGCTGCAACCCCTTTGCCGGCGCAGGACGATTCGTCCAAGGCAATGTTTTCCCCCAGCATGCTGATGACCCCTTCGCCCCCCATGGCGTCGCGCGCATTGATCGCCAGGTTCAGCAAGGCATTTTCCAACTGGTTGCGATCGACGTGGATGCACCACGGCTCAGGGGGCAACGACACCTCGATGCGGATGGTTTCGCCCAGCGCCCGCTGCAACAATTCACCCAGGCCATCATAGATGCGCCGGGGATTGTAGACCGCCGGGGACAACGGCTGGCGACGAGCAAAAGCCAGTAACTGCGACGACAGCTTGGCGCCCCGCTCCACGGCTTCAATGGATGCGCCGACCCGCCGTTGCACGTTGGGATTGTCAGGCTCATGGCGAGCCAGCAAATGCAGGTGGCCGGCGATCACTTGGAGCAGGTTGTTGAAATCATGGGCGACGCCTCCGGTGAGACCGCCGATGGCTTCGAGCTTCTGCGATTGGCGCAACTGCTCCTCTGCCGCCAACCGTGCCTGTACCTCATTGGCAACGCGTTGTTCCAGGTCGCGGGTGAATTTGAGCAGCGACGCTTCGGCGGTCTTGCGCTCGTTGATGTCGATCAGCACACCCGGAAAACGCAGGGGCTTGCCCAATGCATCGAACTCGCATCGACCACTGGCCAACACCCAAAGGTAATCGCTTTCGCCGCGGCGCAAACGATATTCGGCGGTGTAGGGAGCACCCGTGCGCACGGTCAAGTCGACCCGTTGTTCGACGTCGTCGATGTCATCGGGATGAATTCGCTGCCGAGCGATGTCGATGGGCAGTGCGTCCAGCGGGCATTCGGGCGGATAACCAAACGTACGGGCGAAACGATCGTCGCCCGACAGTGTGTCGGTGGCGATATCCCAGACGAACGACCCTAGCAACGGCCCGGCCGAAAGCGCCAGCTGGATACGCTCGTTGACCGCTCGATAGCTGCGCTCGGCCTCTTGCCGGGCCCGCTCGCTCAGCACCAGCTCGGTGGTTTCTACCACGATCGCCAGAACGCCCGCGGGCGATTGGTCATCGTCGGGCACCGGGCTGTAGTAGAGGTCCATCCAGACGTCTTCAGGCTTGCCGTCGCGCAGCAGCACCAGCTCCTTGTTGCGGTAGGACAAGGTGCCGCCAGCCAGGCACACGTCCAGCACGTGGCGGTTGAATTCGGCGACTTCCGGCCATCCCAGCTCCACCGCGCTCCCCAGCAGGTAGGGATGGCGACCGCCAGCGAATTCGGCATAGGCGTCGTTATAAATCATGAAGCCTTGGCGGTCCCACAACATGACCATCGGCAATGGCGAAGCGAGCATCAGCTGGACTGCGCTGCGCAGGCTGGCGGACCAGTGCTCGATCGCACCCAACTCTGTGCGACTCCAGTCGTAGGCACGGATTCGCCGGGCCATTTCTCCGTCCCAACCGGGACACCCGTTACTCTGGGATAAGAACTTCATGGAACGTCTCTCACCTCAAGCTACCAGCAGGGAAGCGGCATACCACAAGTCCCTTGTGCTAGTGCTTCGAGCGCGGGGTTGGCAATTGGTTTCATGTTGAAATCCTTGCGCCGATTCCTGTGGTGAGGGAGCAAGCTCCCTCACCACAGGGTTCGGGGTGTCTAGCGGAAATCCCGACTGCGCACATGGATGCCCGCCAGCAACTCGCTCAGGTCGCTCAGGCGTCCGGCGATCAGGTGGCGGACCTCGCCGACACTCTCCCAGCGCCCATCCACCCTGAGCAATTGCGACCCTACCAGGACCTTGCGCTGGCGTTCGGCCAAATCACGCCAGACCACCACGTTGAGATTGCCGAATTCGTCTTCCAAAGTGACAAAGGTCACGCCACTGGCCGTGCCCGGGCGTTGGCGACCGGTGACCAGCCCGGCGACGCTGACGTTGCGGCCATGTTCGACAGCCTGCAGTTCCCGCGAGCTGCGGCAGCGCCGGGCACGCAATTCGGAACGCAGCAGCGCCAACGGATGAGGCCCCAACGTCGTGCCCACGGTGGCGTAGTCGGCGAACAGGTTTTCCCCGACTGTGGGCGTCGGCAAGGCCACGGGCGGTTCCTCCTGGCTGGGCAGCCCTGCGAACAGGCCCAGCTGTTTTTCCACCCCGGCGATTTCCCAGCGGGCGCGATGGCGGTCGCCGGCCAGGCCGCGCAAAGCGTCGGCGTCCGCCAGTTGTTCCAGGGCACGGGCATCGAGTCGCGCGCGCTCACCCAGGTCGGCTACATCGATGAAAAGCCGCTGCCTGCGTGCCGCCTCGATACGCCGGGCATCGTCCTCGCGAAAACCCTTGATCAGGCGCAAGCCCATGCGAATCGCCGGTTGCCGGCCTTCCATCGGTTCCAGGCTGCATTCCCAATCACTGGCTCGCACGTCCACCGGACGGATCTGCAACTGATGCCGGCGGGCATCCTGGAGGATCTGGTCCGGGCTGTAGAAACCCATGGGCCAGCTATTGATCAGCGCGCAGGCGAACGCCGCCGGCTCGTGGCATTTGAGCCAACTGCTGGCGTAGGTCAGCAAGGCAAAACTGGCGGCGTGGGACTCAGGAAAACCGTAGTTGCCAAAGCCCTTGATCTGTTCGAAGAGCTGCGCGGCATATTCAGGTTTGTACCCTTTGGCCTCCATGCCATCGGCCAATCTTTTCTTGTGCGGTTCAAGCCCGCCGTGGCGCTTCCAGGCGGCCATGGATCGGCGCAACTGGTCCGCTTCGCCCGGGCTGTAGCCGGCGGCGACGATGGCGATCTGCATGACCTGTTCCTGGAACAGCGGAATGCCCAAGGTACGGCCCAGCACCTCTTTCAATTCCGGCGACGGATAAGTGATCTTCTCTTCCCCATTCCGTCGCCGCAGGTAAGGGTGCACCATCCCGCCCTGGATCGGTCCCGGCCGCACGATCGCCACCTCGATCACCAGGTCGTAATATTCCTTGGGCTTGAGCCGAGGCAACATCGCCATCTGCGCCCGGGATTCGATCTGGAACACACCGATGGTATCGGCGCGGCTGATCATCTCGAAGGTGGCCCGATCATCCTTGGGCAACGACGCCAGGGTATGGCGCACGCCCCGGTAATGCGCGATCAGGTCGAAGCAACGGCGGATCGCGCTGAGCATGCCCAGGGCCAGGATGTCCACCTTGAGCAGCCCGACCGCATCGAGGTCGTCCTTGTCCCACTGGATGATGGTGCGCTCGGCCATCGCGGCGTTTTCCACCGGCACCAGGGTGTCGAGCGGCTGCTGGGAAATCACGAAGCCGCCGGGGTGCTGGGACAGGTGCCGGGGAAAGCCGATCAGTTGCTGGGTCAGGCTCAGCACCCGGCGCAACACCGGGCTCTGCGGGTCGAAGCCGCCCTCGCGCAAACGCTCCACCGGCGGCGCTTCATCGCTCCAGCGCCCGCAGCAATCGGCCAGCGCATTGACCTGGTCCGGCGGCAGGCCCAGGGCCTTGGCGACGTCGCGCACCGCCCCGGCACCGTGGTAGCTGCTGACCACCGCCGTCAACGCCGCGCGATGCCGACCGTAGCGCTGGAACACGTACTGGAGGACTTCTTCACGACGCTCGTGTTCGAAATCGACGTCGATGTCCGGCGGTTCATTGCGCTCGCGGGACAGGAAGCGTTCAAACAGCATGTCCGTCTGGGCCGGGTCGATTTCGGTGATGCCCAAGGCGTAGCACACCGCCGAGTTGGCTGCCGAGCCCCGGCCCTGGCAAAGAATGTGGCGACTGCGGGCAAAACTGACGATGTCCTGCACGGTGAGGAAATAACTGTCGTAGCCCAGTTCGGCAATCAGCTCCAGTTCCTTGTCGATCTGCGCGCGCACCTTTTCTGTCACGCCCTCCTTCCAGCGTTCACGCAAACCGCGCTCGGTCAGTTCCCGCAGCCAGGACGCAGGATCATGGCCCTCGGGCACCAGCTCGCGGGGGTATTCATAGCGCAACTGACCGAGGTCGAACGTGCAGCGCCGGGCGATCTTCAAGGTTTCATCGAGCAAGGCGCGGGGATAGAGACCGGCCAGTGCCTCAAGGCTACGCAAGTGGCGCTCGCCGTTGGGGTGCAGGCGCTGGCCGGCCTCGGCGACGGTGACGTGGTGGCGGATGGCGGTCATGGTGTCCTGCAAGGCGCGGCGGCCCCGCACATGCATGTGCACATCGCCCGTGGCGACGGCCGGCAGGCCCAAGCGTTCGGCCAATGCGAGCAAGTCCGCCAGCCGCCGTCGGTCGTCTTGCCCGCAATGCAGCTGCACGGACAACCAGAGTCTTGCGTTGAACACCTGTCGGAGCCAGCGCCCTTGCGCCTCGGGCTCCTTGCCATCGGGCACCCACAACGCGAGCAGCCCTGGCAGCGGCTCGTCGAAGTCTTCCCGGACGATGCGATAACGGCCTTTCTCGCTGCGGCGCCGGGCGCGGGTGATCAGTCGACACAAGGCTTGGTAGCCCTCAAGGTTCTCCACCAACAACACCAGCTTCGGACCGTCCTCGACCTGGATCTCGCTGCCGACGATCAACTGCAGCTCCAGTTCCCTGGCCGCCTGCCAGGCCCGGACGATGCCGGCCAGGGTGCATTCATCGGTGATCGCCAGGGCCCGATAACCCTGCTGCCTGGCGCGACGGCACAGTTCCAACGCACTGGAGGCGCCGCGCTGGAAACTGAAGTTCGACAGGCAATGCAGCTCGGCATATTCGACATTCATGCGAACCAGCCTTGCAGCCACAACGGCCCGCCCTCGCCCACCGGCCGATAGGCCCAGCCGCGTTGGCCGGCGCGGGTTTCGACCAGGTAGTAATCACGCCGTACATCAGCCCCGTCCCACCAGCCGGATTCGATGCGCTCCGGGCCCATGAGAATTCGCACTTGGCCCTCGGGCAGCGCCTGGGGCTCGCCGAGCAGCCAGCCGGGACGCTGGATATCATCGCGCAGCGGGCACGCCTGTTGTTGCGGCTGGGGTTTCATCTGCCAAGCGCATTCGGGTCGATGATCATCGCCAAACCCCAGCCCTTGCACGGCTTCATCCCCCAGGCGCGCCCGCAGCCGTTCGCGCAGTTGCTCCCACGGCAAGGACTGCTGGGGACGTTCATCGAACAATTCCAGGCGCTGGGGCACGAAGCTCGGCAGGTCTTCGGCACACAAGCGAAAACCGCGTACCGGAGCCTCGACCTGCACCTGTTCGAGACGGCCACGGGCCAGCTCGAACAACATCGAAGCATCCCGCTCGGCGCTGAGCAGGCCGACCTTGATGATCGTGTCCGGCAAACCGGCATGCTCCAGGTGCAAGTCGAAACGCTGCACGCCGCTGTCGCGTCCGCACAGGTAGGTCGACAGATCGCCGGTCAACCGGCGCAGCGGAAACAGCAATGCCTGGTGGGACTGCACGTCATAGTTGAGTTCGATGCGCACATCGAAACGGTCCGGGGGCAGGTAGAACGACAGCGCCAGGGTACGGCTGCCCACCAGCGCGTCGAGGTGCTTGAGCATGCCGGCTTCGAAACGCCGCGCCAAGGTGTGCCGGGGCAAGGCCTGGACTTGGCTGAGCTGGCGAAGGCCCATGCGCGACAAGGCCGTGGCAACCTCGGGTGCCAGGCCGACCCGGTCCACTGGCATTTGCCCAAGGTACGCTTGCAAGGTCTCGTTATCGGGTACCACCAGGGCGTCGTAGGCATTGGCCAGCATCCGCGCCGCCACGGGATTGGGGGCGGCGACGATGCGATGGCGAAAGCCCAGTTCAGTCAGTTCGGCCCGCAAACGCGCCTCGAATACCGGCCACGGCCCGAACAGCCCCAGGCTCGATTCGATTTCAAACAGCACTGTGCGCGGGTAATGCACGCTGACCTGGGAGCTGAAGCGGTAGGCCCACGCCGCGAGGAATTGTTGCCAGTATTGGATTTGCGTCGCGTCGTACTCGGCAGTGGCGAACCCTTTACTCAAGGCCTGGGCGGCGGTCATGCTCTGGCCGGGGCGCAGGCCCAGGGCGCGGGCCGGTTCGTTGACCGCTTGCAGCACCCGGCGCTGGGCCGGACCGGTCAGCAGCGCCAGGGGCGCGTCGGGATCGGGGCGCTGGCGCAGCGCGGCGTCCAGCGCCAATTGCGGGAAAAGGATACAGACCCAGCGCATCGCAACCTCAATGCCCTGCGTACGCGGGAAACGCAATCGGCGCCGAACGCGCCAGCCCGCCCCGGGACTTGAGCACCCGCAATTGCGCGGGCCGGGCATCGATGGCGATGCGCAAGGCCGCCGGGGACGGGTTGATGGCTTCCTGGAGCGAGCGCCAGGCGAACGCCAGGGTCTGGCCGGTTTCCGCGGCGACCTGCAAACGGCGCAAGGCTCGGTCATCCGCCTGGCGCGGCCAGCACAACACCGCGCCGCAACTGCCCGAACGCAGGCATTGCTCGGTGGCCCACAAGGCTTCCCGTGGATCGGCCTGGATGATCGACAACTGGCGCAAGTCCACCCCGGCATTTCGCCAGGCCTGGGGATAGGGCACGAACGGTGGCGCCACCAGCACGATCCGCTCCCCCGCCGCCGACAACCGCGCCAGGGTCGGCCACACCAGTTGCAACTCACCCACGCCCGGCGCGCCTATGAGGATTTCCGTCAGCGCCGCTTCCGGCCAGCCACCACTGGGCAATGCTGCGTCCAGCGCCGCATGACCGGTGGGTTGTGGACTGGCGGCCGGTGGCGCAGGCCGGCCCTTCCAGACCTGGCCGCCATTGAACAGCGTGTCCAGCGCAACGACGGCCCCCATCAGCCTTGCCTCACCAGGCCACAGAACACGCCTTCTATCGCCAGGTCCTGGTCGGCTTCGACGATGATCGGCTGATAGGCCGGGTTGCGGGGCAGCAGGCGTACGCGCTCGCCGACGCGCTCGAAACGCTTGATGGTCACCTCACCGTCCAGGCGCGCCACGACGATCTGCCCGTTGGCGGCCTGGGGCGTACGTTGCACGCCCACCAGGTCGCCGTCGAGGATACCGTCCTCGATCATCGAGTCGCCTTGGACGCGCAACAGGTAATCCGGCGCCTTGGTGAAAATCGCAGGGTCCAGCAACAGGCGGCTGTGGACCTCCGCATCGGCGCCAATCGGCCGGCCGGCGGCCACCCGCCCCAGTACCGGTACGTCCAGCAGCTCGGGGCGCGGCGGCTGGTTCAACAGCCGAATGCCTCGGGCCTGGTGCGGATTGACCTCGATGAAACCGGCCTCGGTGAGCGCCAGCACATGCTTGCGCGCTACGCTGCGAGAGGCGAAACCAAACGCCTCGCTGATTTCTGCAAGGCTGGGAGGCTGGCCCTGCTCGGCGATGCGTTCGCGAATAAAGGTCAGGATGGCGCTACGGCGGGGAGTGAGAGTCGTCATGGAGTACATTTGTACTCCTGTCGGTTTTTTCTGACAAGCGCCGCCAGTCAGTTCACAACCGCTTATGGTTTCGCCCTTGCGCGCTCAATGCTGGTTTCTTTGGGAGCCGTGGCGTGATCAGGGCAGCAACAATCCCTGCTCGCGCTCGCACAACTGCACAACGTAATCCCACAGCACGCGCAGCCGCACTGATTTATGCAGTTCGCGGCGGGTGCTGATCCAGTAGCTGCGGCAGATGGTTTCGTCCGGCAACAGCGGCACCAGCGTCGGGTCGCCGCTGGCCATGTAGCACGGCAGCACGGCGATCCCCAGGCCCGAGCGCGCGGCCTGTTGCTGGGCGATGACGCTGGTGCTGTGGAACACGACGCGGGGCTTTCGGCAAAAACTGTTCAGGAACATCAGCTCCTGGCTGAACAACAGGTCATCGACGTAGCCGATCCAGGCATGACGGGCCAGGTCCTCGCGGCTGCGCAAGGGGGGTGAGCGATCCAGGTAGGCCTGGCTCGCATAGAGCGCCAGGCTGTAGTCGGTGAGCTTGCGCGTCACCAGCAGGTCGGCCGCGGGACGTTCGAGGTGAATGCTGATTTCCGCTTCGCGGTTGAGGATGCTGACGAATCGCGGCACCGCCACCAACTCCACCTCCAGCCCTGGATAGCGCTGGAACAACCCGTCCATGCGACTGGCCAGGAACATGATGCCCAGCCCTTCCGTCACCCCCAGTCGGATCTTCCCCAAGGGTGCGCTGGATTGGGTGATGTCCTCCTGGGCCAGCAGCGCGACGTTTTCCATGGCCTCGGCATGCTTGAGCAGCGTCTCGCCGGCTGGGGTCAGCTCATAGCCCTGGGCATGCTGGACAAACAGCGCGGTGCCGAGGCTTTTCTCGATGGCCTCGATGTGCCGGGCCACCGTGGCATGTGTGGTGTTCAGGCGCCGTGCAGCCGTCAATAGACGCCCGCTGCGTTGCAATTCCAGGAAATAGCGCAGGTCATTCCAATCGAACATGGGGCGATCCTTGAACGCGCCTGACGGCAGTGGTGTTTATAAACGCACAGCAGCTGCGCAAAAACTAACATTCTTTTGACGAAAACTAACAACTAGGATGGATCTCACAAAAACAAGAAATGAGGTCGCGAATGCAACCTGTCGTCGATGAATACGATTACGTGATCGTGGGCGCCGGCCCTGCCGGGTGCTTGCTGGCCAATCGGCTTTCGGCCGACCCGCAACACCGGGTGCTGCTGCTCGAAGCCGGCGGGCGCGACAACTACCCGTGGATTCACATTCCGGTCGGCTACCTGTTCTGCATCGGCAACCCGCGCACCGACTGGTGCTTCAAGACCGAGGCACAACCGGGCCTGCAAGGGCGTGCCCTGAGCTATCCGCGCGGCAAGGTATTGGGCGGCTGCTCGTCGATCAACGGCATGATCTACATGCGCGGCCAAGCTGCGGACTATGACGGCTGGGCCGCGGAAGGCAATTGTGGCTGGGCCTGGGACGACGTGCTGCCACTGTTCAGGCAGAGCGAAAACCACTTCGCGGGGGACTCCGAACTCCACGGCGCGGCCGGCGAATGGCGAGTCGAACGCCAGCGCCTGTCATGGCCGATCCTTGATGCCTTTCGCACCGCCGCCGAGCAGAGCGGCATCCCCAGCATCGACGACTTCAACGGTGGCGACAACGAAGGCTGCGGCTATTTCCAGGTCAACCAGAAGGCCGGGGTGCGCTGGAACGCGGCAAAGGCCTTCCTCAAGCCGATTCGCAATCGCTCCAACCTGACGGTAATGACCGACGTCGAAGTGGACCGCCTGCTGTTGCGCGATGACCGCGCCGACGCCGTCAGCGCTCGCTGGCAAGGTCAGACAATGCGCTTCAAGGCCCGCAAGGAAATCGTCCTGTGCGCCGGTGCCATCGGTTCTCCCGGCATATTGCAGCGCTCCGGGATCGGCCCGCGCAGCCTGCTGCAACGCTTGGGTATCGGCGTGGTACACGAGTTGCCGGGCGTGGGCGGCAACCTGCAGGATCACCTGCAACTGCGGCTGATCTATCAACTGGAAAACGCCCGCACCCTGAACCAGATTGCCGGCACGCTGCTGGGCAAGATGGGCATGGGCCTGCGCTATCTGTATGACCGCAGTGGCCCGCTGTCCATGGCCCCCAGCCAACTCGGCGCGTTCGCCCGCTCGGGACCGGAACAGACCTCGGCCAACCTCGAGTATCACGTGCAGCCATTGTCCCTGGAGCGTTTCGGCGAACCGCTGCACAGCTTCCCGGCGTTCACCGCCTCGGTGTGCGATTTACGCCCGATGAGCCGCGGTCGCGTGGACATTCGTTCGGCCGATCCGGCTGAAGCGCCGTTGATCCAGCCCAATTACCTGAGCCACCCGGAAGACTTGCGGGTCGCCGCCGATGCCATTCGCCTGACCCGACGGATCGTCGCCTCCCCGGCCCTCAGTGCCTTCAAACCGGTGGAATACCTGCCCGGCCCGAGCCTGCAAACCGAAGAAGAACTGCACCAGGCCGCCGCCCGCATCGGCACGACGATTTTCCACCCGGTGGGCACCTGCCGCATGGGCCAGGACGGCGATGCGGTGGTGGATGCGCAACTGCGCGTGCACGGCATCAAGGGCCTGCGCATCGCCGATGCCTCGATCATGCCGCGCATCACCTCGGGCAACACCTGCTCGCCAACGTTGATGATTGCCGAGAAGGCGGCGCGAATGATCCTCGAGCCCGCCATGACGAGCATCACGCTGCAAAAGGAGCCCGCCACGGTCTGAAAAGACAGAAAGAACCCTGGTGGTAGCGAGCCTGCTCCCACAGGCGCATGAGTCGATTCAAGGAAAGTGTGTCATATCAGGAGACGCCCACCCGGCGTCGCAGTGGAACAACAAAAACAATCACTGTGAGGGATACCGCTATGTCCGAGCATGTTCAGACCCTGGAAGCCACGCGCAGCGCCGGCACCAGCCAGGAAACCCAGAAAGTCATATTCGCCTCGTCCCTGGGGACGGTGTTCGAGTGGTACGACTTTTTTCTCTATGGCGCCCTGGCGGCGGTGATCAGCAAACAGTTCTTTGCCGGGGTCAACGACACCACCGCGTTCATTTTCGCCCTGATGGCCTTCGCCGCCGGTTTCATCGTGCGGCCGTTCGGTGCGCTGGTGTTCGGTCGGTTGGGGGACATGATCGGGCGCAAGTACACGTTCCTGGCCACCATCGTGCTCATGGGCCTGGCGACGTTCTGCGTCGGCCTGCTGCCCAACTACGCCAGCATCGGCATTGCCGCGCCGATCATCCTGGTGGTGTTGCGCATGCTCCAGGGCCTGGCCCTGGGCGGTGAATACGGCGGCGCGGCGACCTATGTGGCCGAGCACGCGCCGATGGGCAAGCGCGGCTTCCATACCAGTTGGATTCAGTCCACCGCCACCCTCGGGCTGTTGCTGTCGCTGCTGGTGGTGCTCGGTTGCCGCTACTTCACCGGCGATCAATTCGAGGTCTGGGGCTGGCGCATTCCGTTCCTGCTGTCGATCCTGCTGCTGGGCATTTCCACCTGGATTCGCCTGAGCCTGCACGAGTCGCCCGCCTTCCTGAAAATGAAAGAAGAAGGCAAGTGCTGCAAGGCGCCGATCCGTGAATCGTTCGGCAAATGGGAAAACCTGAAAGTGGTGCTGATCGCGCTGTTCAGCATCAACGCCGGGCAAGCGGTAACCTTCTATGCCGCGCAATTCTACGTGCTGTTTTTCCTCACCCAGTTCCTCAAGATGGACCCGGCCCTCGCCAATAGCCTGCTGATCGTGAGCGTGGTGATCGGTGCGCCATTCTTCATTTTCTTCGGCTGGCTGTCGGACAAGGTCGGGCGCAAACCGGTGCTGATGATCGGCCTGTTATTGGCGACGGCGTTGTATTTTCCGATCTTCAAGACCCTCGCCCACTACGCCAACCCGGCCATCGACCTGGCAAGCCGCCAGGCGCCGATCAGCGTGATCGCCGACCCGGCCACCTGCACCTTCCAGTTCGACCCGGTGGGCAAGGCGCGCTTCGACAGCCCCTGCGACAAGGTCAAGACCTTCCTGGTCAAGCAAGGCCTGCCCTACAGTAGCGTCGCGGCACCGGCCGGCAGCACCGTGCAGGTCAGCATCGGTGACGTGAAGCTCGAAGGCTACGACGAAGCCGCCCTGCGCGGCGCGGTAACGTTGGCCGGCTATCCGCAACAAGCCGACGCCCAGCAGATCAACCGGCCGATGATCGTGGCCTTGATCGTCGCGCTGATCATCATCTCGGCGATGTGCTACGGCCCGCTCGCGGCGCTGATGGTCGAGCTGTTTCCAACCAGGATCCGCTACACGTCGATGTCATTGCCGTATCACATCGGCAATGGCTGGTTCGGCGGTTTCCTGCCTACGGTGTCGTTTGCCCTGGTGGTCTACACCGGAGACATCTTCTACGGGCTGTGGTACCCGGTAGTGATCACCGGCGTGAGCCTGGTGGTCGGGATGATCTGCCTGCGGGAAACCCGCAACGTGGACCTGGACACTAACTGAACCCGAGTGTGGCGAAGGAATGAACGTCCTTCGCCACAGATTTCAGAAACGTGCCTTCACCGTCGCGGTGAAGTTGCGGGGTTCACCGTAATAGTTACCGAAGCTCTCCGTCCCGATGGTGGAGTAGTAACGCTTATCGAACAGATTGTTGCCATTGAGCGCCACTGACCAGGTGTCATCGATGCGGTAGCCAACGCGGCCGTTCCATACGGCATAACCGGCCTGGGTGATCTTCTCGCCGCTGGCCGGCGACACGCGGAAGTTATCGCTTTGGGCATTGACCCCGGCGCCAACGCTGAAGCGTTCCAATGCCCCGCCGAGGGCGTAGTCGCCCCACAGACGCAGCATATGGCGTGGCACGTAGCTGTTGAACGAGCCACCGTTGAGGCTGGTGTCTATGTCGTCGAGGGTCTTGGTCTGGGTGTAGGTGTATCCGGCCAGCAACTGCAGCCGCTCGATGACCTCGCCGCTGATCTCGGCTTCGAAACCCTGGGCGCGAACCTTGCCGGCGTTTTCGTAGCAATAGCCATCCGACGACGCACAGCTTGAGTTGTAGTCGGTCTGGGCCTGGTCTTTCTGCACAGTGCGGAACAGGTTGAAAGCGGTGTTCAAGCGGCCCTCGAACCATTCGCCCTTGATCCCCAGTTCGTAACTCTCGCCCATTAACGGCTTGAGCGCCGAACCACTTTGCGAGCGGTAATTGCCTTGGGGCGTAAAGATGTCCGAATAGCTGGCGTAGGCGGTCAGGTGTTGGTTGAGGTCCAGCAACACACCGGCAAACGGCGTGACCTGGCCGGTCTCGGTGCTCCTGGCGTGTTCCGTACCGCCCGTGAGAAATACCGAGTCACTCTTGGAGCTGTACCAGCTCACCCGGCTACCCACTACGAAGGTCAACGGGTCCGCCAACTTCAGGCGAAGCGTCGAATACACGCCGTGCTGCTCGGTTACAGTCTTGACCGGCCCCCCTCGCGTCGAGTTTTCGATGAAGTAGCTGTCGTCCGGTTCGGGAATGTGCCGGTCCGGATCGAATACATTCTGCTTCTGCGGCAACAAGGCGACCGAGTAGAAATCGTCTTTGTCCGAACGACTGGCATTGACGCCGAAGATCAGCTCATGGCGCTGGCCGAAGGCGTCGAACTTGCCGTCCAGGTAGGCGTCGAGACCGTAATCGACCTGATCATAGTCGTACGTGCTGCCGAGCAAATTAGTGGTCGAGGAACCGGGTGCCACCGAGCCCGATGCAAAGGCGTATTTGATGTCCTGGGTATTTTTCGTATAGACCCCCGCGAGCTTCACGGCCCAGTCGTCGTTGAGCTGGTGCCGCAGGTCGCCGAACACTGTGGTCCGCTGGCTGCGCCAGGTATTCCACGACGGGTCCAGGCAAGTGGAACGACTGAGCTTCAAATCGCTGCCATTGCGGTAGCGTGGAAGCCCACCCCAGCACGGGCTCGCATCGACGTCCTCATAGGCCACGCCCAGGCCAAGCGTCGTGTCGGGGGTCAGGTCGACGTCCAGGGCGCCGTAATAGACCTGGTCCTTGCGCCGGGCATCGTCGTAAAAATAATGCCGGCTCTGCTCGGCGATCACTGCCCTGCCCCGTACAGTGCCGGCGTCGTTCAGGGGGCCGCCTGTATCGACTTGCCCGCGGTAGTTGTCCCAAGTGCCACCCGAGAGGCTGAGTTCAGTCTGGGGCGTGGCCTGGCCGCGCTTGCGAACGAAATTGACGCCACCTGAAGTACCGCCGGAACCTTTCATCATCCCGGCGGCGCCGCGCAGGACTTCGACTCGATCGTAATAGGCCATGTCACTGCTGAAGCTGTCCGCCTGGACATAGCTGTTGCCCATGTCCAGCGGAACACCGTCGTACTGGTATTGACCCGACATTCGGAACCCGCGGGAATAGAAATACTTGCCGCCCATGGTCGAATCGTAGACGGTGATGCCGGGCGTTTTTTCCATGACCTGATCGATGGTGTTCAGGTTCTGGTCGTCGAGCATCTTGCGGGTGATCACCGTGACCGATTGCGGCGTCTCGCGCAGCGCGTGTTCGCCTTTGCCGATGGTGACCGCTCCGGTGGTGTAGGAGCCGCTATGTTCGGTGGTCGCCGTGAGCAGTTGCCCGTCAATGGTGGTCGTGCCCAATTCCATCGCCGAACCGCGAGACGGCACGGCCCGAAGCCGATAGGTCCCGCTGGCCTGGGGCTCGGCTTGCAGGCCGCTATCGCCCAGGATGCGAGCAAATCCGTCGGCCACGCCAAAGGAACCGTTCAAGCCTGGCGACTGCAATCCGTGGAGTTGTGCGGCATCGAACGAGAGTGCAACACCCGCCTGGCTGGCGAAGCGCGTCAGCACATCCATGAGGGTACCTGCGCCAATATCGTAAGCCTGCACCGAACGTTGCTGGCTCGAAGCGCCTGGCATCGTGCTCGCCTGTACCATCCAGGCACTGGACGACGTAGCAGCCAACAACCCGATTTTCATTGCAATCGCCAGACGACCTGGCGCGTTCACGCGAGACATGCGTCCCCTCCCCACAGTCAAGAAATTCACTGAGGGATGAGCCGAACGATGCCGACAAAAAGTGCAAAACATTTTTAATTGCACGGGGGGCAAGGGTTATCCGCTATGGGACACCTGAACCCAGAACCGGCTGTATCGAGTCACCCGCAATGGGAAACCGCTCTCGAGCGCCGCAAGGGCAAGGTCGGTATTGTCGATGGGGAAAACCCCGGAAACTTTCAAATCGCCAATCGCCGGGTCGCAACGCAGTACTCCCATGCGATAGCGCGACAGCTCTGCCAGCAACGCATCCAATCGACGGTCGATGGCAATGATGCTGCCTCGTTGCCAGGCGCCGACCGATACGTCGTTGGCCCTTGGCCTGCCCAGCGACCGGTCGCTGAAATCCAGCTGGCTACCGGCATCGACCCGCGTCGCGGGGCCGCCACTGCGCAAACTGACCTCGACGGCCTTCTCAAGCACCGCCACCTCGCCACGCTGGGCCTGGGCGCGGACGATAAAACGGGTTCCCAAGGCCAACACTTCGACTTGTTCGGTAATGACCTTGAAGGGGCGCTGCGCAGGATCGACTGCAGTTGTGACGATAATCTCCCCCCACAACAGACGAACAACGCGTTGTTTGCCATCGAAACGAACGTCGATCGATGTGTCAGTGTTGAGCAGTACGGTGCTGCCGTCCGCCAATTGGAACGCTCGCCGCTCGCCGATGCCGGTCCGGTAATCGCAACGCAAGTTCTGCGCGGTCTCGCTTCGCCAGCCCAACCACCCCAGGCAACCGGTGGTCGTGAGCAACAAGGCGCTTCGCAACACTTGCCGTCGCGAACGGCCAGGAAGTTCGCTCAAGGTGGGGGCGGCCAATGCGCCCGGCACGCTGGCCATTTGTTCAGACACCGCCGCCATGCGTTGCCACGCCTGATCATGCAACGGATCCGCGGCCAACCAGGCACGCCATCCGGCCCGATCCGCGTCAGCCGCGGTACCGGAGTGAAGCCGGGCGTACCATTGCGCCGCGGCACGAATGGCTTGCAGTTGCTCGGGTGACAGGCTCATGCAAGCTGCAACTGGATCTGCATCAGGCAGCAGTGTTCCATGGCCTTGGCCATATGGTTATTGACCGTGCGCACGCTGACGTCCAGGCGCTCGGCGATCTGCGGGTACGTCAGGCCGTTGAATTGCGACAGGATGAACACTTGCTTGACCCGCGGTCCCAGCCCTTGAAGCAGCCGATCGATTTCCATAAGGGCCTGGAACAGGATCGCCTGCTCTTCCAGCGACGGCTGCTGCCGTTCAGGCATGGCGGCCAGCGCATCCAGGTACGATTGCTCAAGGGAGCGGCGGCGAAAAAGGTCAACCAGCAAGCCTTTGGCGATCATCGACAGATAGGGCCGCGGCTCGCGTATATCCAGGGCCGAGCGCGCCTTGATCACGCGAACGAAGGTATCCTGGGCCAGGTCTGCCGCATCAAACGTGTTACCCAGGCGCTTGCGCAGCCAGCCTTGAAGCCAGCCGTGATGGTCGCAATACAGATCGTTGACGGCACTGCGTAGGTACAGATCGTTGGCGGACATGACAATGGAATAATTCGCGACTGATAATGAATCGCATTGTCATCGCAGCAACCGCCGCTTTGCAACCCAAACATGCGCGGACGGTCCCTGCCCTGTCGCTCCGGGGTCAGTGCACTGAATGGCTTTTCACGGTGCTTTCCACCAGGTCCAGCATCTGCCCCAGCGCCCATGGCTTGGCGATGAACGAGGCCTGGTGCTTGATCCCGGCGCTTTCCGGGGTCTCGAACCCCGACATGATCAGCAGCGGTATCTGCGGCCAACGATCCCCGGTCAGATTGGCCAGGTCGGCGCCGTCCATTTCACCGGGCATGGTGATGTCGGTCAGTAGCAGGTCCACGTAATCGGCGCTCTCTTCCAGGAATGTCAGCGCCGAATCGGCGCTTTCCCTTGGCTCGACGACAAACCCTTCTTCCTCCAGGATCTCACAGAGAAACTCCAGGATGGTCGGATCATCCTCAACAACGAGAATCAAACGTGTGGTCGCCTGTCCGTTGCCCTTCGGCATCGAATTCATGAAAGTGACTCTCCTTGATTCCATTAACGTGCGTCGCGGTTTGAACCGCTCTGCAAGTTATGAGCGATGCCCTTGCGATTAATTCATTCTGCTTGCCCATGCAGGCGCCGGGCTGCCTCGTCTAACGGCGGTTGTAACGCAGCGCAACGTTTTTATCTGTATATCCATACAGATAAAGCTTGCCCCGGCGCCAATCCCTGACCATGCTAGCGCCCCATGAAACCTGCTCAGGAAGAGGCGTTATGCGGTTGTACCTGTGTGAGAAACCGTCCCAGGCCAAGGACATCGCCGCGGTGTTGGGTGCCACCCGTCGCGGCGACGGTTGCTGGCTGGGCGCGAACGTCACGGTGACCTGGTGCATCGGCCATTTGCTGGAGACTGCCCCGCCGGACGCCTACGATGCCCGCTACAAGCGCTGGGTGCTGGCCGACCTGCCCATCGTGCCGGCCCAATGGAAGATGAAGGTCAAGCCGAAGACCGCGAGCCAGTACAAAGCGGTCAAGCGGCTGCTGGCAGAGGCAAAGGAACTGGTCATCGCTACCGATGCCGACCGCGAGGGCGAAATGATCGCCCGGGAACTCGTCGAACATTGCCGCTATCGCGGGCCGATCCAGCGACTCTGGCTGTCAGCCCTCGACGAAGCCTCGATCCGCAAGGCCCTCGCCGCCCTCAAGCCGGGGGCGGAAACCTTCAACCTGTATCACTCGGCCCTCGGTCGCTCCCGGGCCGACTGGCTGATCGGCATGAACATGAGCCGCCTGTTCACGCTGCTGGGGCGCCAGTCCGGTTATCAAGGCGTCCTGCCGGTGGGCCGCGTGCAGACACCAACCCTGCGTCTGGTGGTGGATCGCGACCGCAGCATTGCCGATTTCGTACCGGTCGCCTATTGGGCCATCGACGTGCAACTGAGCCACGCCGGAACGGCGTTCACCGCCCAGTGGCGCGCCGACCCGGATGCCTGCGACGACCAGGAGCGCTGCCTGAACCAGGCCATGGCCCGGGAGGCCGCCCAGGCCATGAGCAACGCCACAACGGCGCGAGTGACCAGGGTTCGCACCGAGCGCCTGCGCGAGGCGCCGCCGCTGCCGTTCGACCTGGGCACCTTGCAGGAAGTCTGCTCGAAGAAACTTGGACTCGGCGCCCAGGAGACCCTGGACATTGCCCAGTCGCTCTACGAGACCTACAAGCTCATTACCTACCCGCGCAGCGATTGCGGTTTCCTGCCCTTGAGCCAGCACAGCGAAGCACCCGCCATCCTGGCCGCCCTCGCCCAGGCCGATCCGGGCCTTGCCCCGCTGCGCGATCACCTGCAGCCACAGCGCAAGTCCCGGGCCTGGAACGACGCCAAGGTCAGCGCGCACCACGGCATCATTCCCACGGCGGCGGCGAAGAGCCTCGACAAGCTCGCCGGCAAGCAACGCGCCGTCTATACACTGATTCGCGCACGTTACCTGGCGCAGTTCCTGCCCCACCATGAATACGACCGGACCCAGGCCGACTTCGATTGTGCCGGGCAGGACCTGCGTGCGGTGGGCAAGCAGATCGTCGAGCCCGGCTGGAAACGCGCCCTGCCCGAAGCATTGGCGCCCGCGCGAGGGCGGGAAGCCCCCACGCCGCAAACCCTGCCGCCGCTGGCCGAGGGCCGCGACTGCAACGTCGACGCGGTGACACCAAAGGATTTGTGGACCCAACCGCCCAAGCCGTTCACCGAAGGCGACCTGATCAAGGCGATGAAAAACGTCGCCAAGCTGGTGGAAGATCCACTGCTCAAGCAGAAACTCAAGGACACCACAGGCATCGGCACCGAAGCGACCCGGGCCTCGATCATCCAGGGCTTGCTCGACCGTGGCTACCTGCTGAAGAACGGCAAGGCCCTATCCGCCACCCCGGCGGCCTTCAGCCTGATCGACGCGGTGCCCCGGGCGATTGCCGACCCCGGCACCACCGCCATCTGGGAACAAGCACTGGACATGGTGCAAAGCGGTGAGATGAGTTTGGAGGAATTCGTCACCCGGCAAGCCGCCTGGATGAGCAAGCATGTGGCCCGCTGCCAAGGCATGAGCCTGACCATCAACGGCCCGGCCAGCCCCGCCGGACGAGGCGCCGCGCCGTGGAAGAACAAACGCAAGCCGTCCAAGCGCAAGGCTGGCGGTGCGCCGCGCAAGGCGAGCAAGGCCACTTGAACTCAAAGGAGGTCCTGTGGCGAGGGGATGAATCCCCTCGCCACAGATGAATACCTCACCAAGGATTAGGTCACCCAACTCAGGTGGTTTTTCATACCCAAACCATTTTGTCCGACAATATGTAGTGACCAAAAATAATCACTACAAAACCGTTGACGCCTCCGATTTCGCCTTGCATGATGCAGACGTCTCCCCGATCGGGAGTACAGGCAAATGTTTGAGCAAGCTCGTCTGACCGCCGAGCTGTTTTTTGGATAAGGGACTGCTCACAAGGCAGATTGAAGGTGCTGACCTGGCATGACCGTCCGGTAACAAGGACGAGAAACGCTGGCGAATCAATCCTCATGACGCATGGGCTCGACCTTTGAAGTCGACACTGGCCTGAAGATTCTTCGCTGTTTCTCTTCGTTGTAGCGCATTTGCGTAGCAGCCCTTCGATTAACACTACATAACCGATTGCACGACCCCGCAGAAGTCCTGCGGATGAATGCTGACGGCCTGATTTCGGTATCAGGCAGGCACTTACCGAACGGCGAAGTTTTGCGAACCACCAGACAGATCAACCAAATGGTCAAGGGGCTTACACATGAATCTGAATAATCAACCATCTATTGATGAACTGGCTCGCATGTTCGCAGCACACAAGGACAGCCTGGATAGTCATATCCTGTGGATCAGCAAGACCGGCCAAGTCCATATGGACTGCCTCTCGCCTTTCACCCAGGAAGAGGAATTCGACAAGCACCAGCAGGATCTCTGCGCTCGACTGAAGATGTACCGCCGCGGGCAAGGCTACGTCGGCAAGAAAGCCGCGGCCGACAAAGACTTCATGGGCCGCGTCCTGCAGACGCTGACCCAGGCCTGGCAATCGGTGCAGCATTCGTCTGAGGTCCGGGTCATCGACCGCCTCTGCTGATAGCCCACAAACAAAAAGGGCCCGCTCCTGATTCAGGAGCGGGCCCTTTTTTGTGCAACGGGAAACTAGAACACCGACCAGCCAATCCGTTGGCTGAGCAATTCCAGCGCCGCCATGCCGGCCAGGGAGTTGCCGGCCGCGTTGAGCTCCGGCGACCAGACGCAGACCGTGAACTGCCCTGGCACCACGGCGACGATCCCGCCGCCCACACCGCTCTTGCCCGGCAAGCCGACACGGTAGGCAAAGTTGCCCGCCTCGTCGTACAGGCCGCTGGTGGCCATGATGGAATTGACTTGCTGAGTCTGGCGAGCGCTGAGGATCTGCTCGCCGCTGTGCTTGCAGAAACCGTCATTGGCGAGAAAGCAGAACGCCCGGGCCAGGTCGATGCAGTTCATTCGCAGCGCGCAATGGCTGAAATAACTGCGCAACACCGCTTCCACATCGTTATGGAAATTGCCGAAGGATTGCATCAGGTAGGCCATCGCCGCGTTGCGGGCACGGTGCTGATACTCCGACTCGGCGACCTTGCCGTCGACCATCACCTGGGGATTACCGGACAGACGCCGTACGAAATCACGCATCGACAGCGCCGGAGCGGCAAAGCGTGACTGGTTGATATCACAGATCACCAAGGCTCCGGCATTGATGAATGGATTGCGCGGACGGCCCCGTTCGAACTCCAGTTGCACCAGGGAGTTGAAAGGCTGGCCGGAGGGCTCATGGCCCAAGCGCTCCCAGATGGCCTCGCCGGAATGCCCGATGGCCTGCACCAGGCTGAATACCTTGGAAATACTCTGCACCGAAAACGCGGTCTCGGCGTCGCCCGCGCAATACATCTCGCCGTCATTGCTATAGACGGCAATGCCCAACTGATTGGCCGCCACAGTGCCAAGGGCGGGAATGTAGTTGGCCACCTTGCCCTGACCGATCAGGGGGCGAACCGCATCGAGGATCTCGTTCAACAGTGCTTGCATATGCGCAGGGTCCAATCATTCCCCGTTCGAGTGCGGGGATACAGACGCTAGACGCCGATGGGCAGGTTCAGAGCACACTGGGTCGGCTAAAAAAACGTGGCGAGGGAGCTTGCCCCCTCGCCACAAAAGCGGCGTCCGACCATGACTTTCAAAAAGCTGCGCGGGCGCTAGTCACGAAATCCAGCGGTCTATAGTCAAGGATCAACCGGCAGGAGGTAAACGATGCGCCAAATCATGCAAAAAGAACCCTGGTGGGCCGCACCGCCCCAGCCCGGGCAGGATGAAACTGAATTGGAGTGGGGATGGCTGGTGATCTACAGCGAAGGCGAGCCGCGCTTCGAATTCATCAAGGAACGCCCCACGGACGAACAGATCCGCCATCGCAAGGGTTGTCGCGTCACGCTGGGGTCGGACTAGGAAAAGGGCCTCTGGTCAAGGCACGACGGCAGGCAATTCCACCGGCCGACCGGAAAGATCGGCTTGCATCAGGTTGTCGTCGATTTCCCCGGCCAGGTAATACACCGGAGCCATCACCCCGCTGAGGGGATGCTTGAGGGACTTGAACCAGGCTTCGTCGAAAGCCGCGCTCAGGCTCTTGCGGATCTGTGCTTCCATGTCCTCCCGTTCACCCTCGTGGATCATCGCGCGGATGCCCGCCACGCCGACTGAAATCAACGCCCCTGCGGCTTTTCCGGCCACCGCCGCTGCCGCCCCGGCCGCCCCTCGCGTGGCGAATTGCGCTTCGATTTTTTCACTGGTGCGTTGCGCCACTGTCGCTATTACCGCGTCCGACGGCCCTGAACCGGTGTCCGCCGCCCTGTCGACATGATCGATCAACGCCGCGTAGGCCGGTAGCGTATTGAGCGGTTCGGTGTGGACCATCTCGTACAACGACGCGTTGCGGGCCGCTGGTGGGCCCAGGTTGATGGCGGTAATGGCGTGCAAGCGCCGGTTCATCACTTCGGGCGGGATGCGATGTCGCTGGGCAATCACCGGGATCTGCTGATTGAGCAAGCGCACGTAGTACCCGGTCGCGTTGGCCCTGATCGCCTCGGGATCGATTTCCACCGCGACGGGCGCCAGCACCTGCTCGCGATACTGCTCCTGCAAGTATGCCGCCAGGCGCTTGGCCGCCGAGTCCGCCTCGCCCTCGGCGCTGGCTGAATACCAACTGACTTTCAACGCCAACCATTCCTGGGTCCAATAACTGCTGAACCACGGGATGAACTCAGCCTCCGTGCGCTCGTAGACCAACACCCGCCAATGCTCCATCGAGCCGCGCGCGTACAGCTGAGCCTGTTCGAGGGCGCTTTTCGACGCGGCGATGATCTGCCGGTCAACCTGTCGCCAAGTGTCCTGGGCAATCGCTACCGTGGCGACCTGCTGGCCGCGTTGTGACGTGGCGCACCCCGCCAGGACGAGCATCACGACCAGCATCAGCGAACGCAGCACGATTGCGCCACCCGGGCATCAAGGGATCCATGGACTTGAGTATAGGCGTTGCAATCGTGTCGGTCCCTGTGACGAGGGTCGCAGCAGTCAGAACCGGGTGAAGTGCGCGAACTGCCAGTCCTGCGCCGATTCCTGCGCGGTAGGCTTGGGGCTGGCGCCACTGGGTGTCCAGTCGGTGCGCTGGCCCACCAGCGTGCCCAGGTAGGGCCTGGCGATTTCCAGCACGCGTTCGTAATCCATCTGTTCGGGTTCGACGATACCGCGATCCGGATGCTCGACCGCCCAGACGATCCCCGACAGGACCCCCGCCGCCACTTGCAGGCTGGTGGCGTTGTTGAACGGGACCAGCGCCCGGGCTTCGTCGATGCTCAACAGCGAGCCGAACCAGTAGGCATTCCAGTCGTGCCCCATGAGCAACACGCCCAGAGCATCGACCCCGCCGCTGTCGATTTCACCGTTGAGGATGCGTTGCCGGGTTTGGGTCTGCCAGCCTCGGCCGATCAGCTCATGAACCGACAGCAACGCGTCATTGCAAGGGTGATAGGCGTAATGCAGCGTTGGCCGATAGATCAATTTGCGTTGATCCTTGACGGTCAGCAGGTCGGCCGTCGAAGCGGTCTCGTGATGGGTGATCATCATGCCCAGGCATGGACCGCCCAAGGGTGTCCAAGTCTTTACCAACACACTGGCGCTCGGCCGCTCCAGATAGATCGCGTTACGGCTGCCGAAGCGGTGTCGCCGCGCAAAAGACGGCCACGTGCGCTCGTGACTGCCCCAACCCAGCTCCGCCGGCTGGCTACCCTCACTGATAAATCCGTGCACCGACCAGGTGTTGACGAACTCATCATCCTCTTTGAGACGCTGGGAGCATTGGGTATCGCGTTCGGCAAAATGAATGACCTTGATGCCCAGTCCCATGCACAACCTGGCCCAATCGATCCCCTCACCGGCCTCGGGTAGCGGATGGCCCAACTGCACGGCCAATTCCATCAGCCCAGCCTTGAGCAAATGCGTGATCAAGCCAGGGTTGGCGCCGTGGGCAACCACTGCCGTCGGCCCCCTGCCCAATCGCTTGCGCAAATCCAGCACCTGGTAGCGCAATGCATAATTGGTGCGGTGGGAAAGGTCCAACTGTGGATCGTTGTAGCCGCCGGCCCAGGGCTCGACGCAGGTGTCCAGGTACAGCGCGCCCTTGTCGGAAGCATAGGCAATGACCGCCAGGGAGCTGACCTCCACCGACAGGTTGACAATGAAATCCCCCGGTTGGACGAAGCGATCCAGGGTTTGCGCGAAGTTCTGCTCGGTCAACGCCTCACAGATAAACTGAATACCTCGCTCCTTGAACCAGATGTTCTGCTCGATTACTGGGGCGATGACGGTGATCTGTTGGACCTCGATGTCATCTTGTCCCAGCAGCAAGGGCAAGGTGGCCCGGGCAATGGAGCCGAAGCCGATGAAGACCAGATGGCCGGTGAACGGGACCTGATGTTTCATGTGTTGCTTCCTTGAGAACGGTGTATTTCCCATGAAATAACCGAACGACGACCGAAGCTACTGTCAAGGTTGACAGGTGCGGCGCGGATCCAGCCGCGCCGCACCTGCTTGCGCCTACGAAGTCCCCAGCCCGCCGGAAAGATCCGCGCCGGAATGCACCCGTCCGTTGGCCGGCGTGACGCTAGGCTCATCACGATGCTCGGTGGTCTTGCTCACCGTATCACGCACCGTTTCGTAGCCCTCGCGAGCCTTTTGCTTGGCCTTGTCGGCCAAGCCGGCGCTGGTCTTGCCCATCACCCGCTGTTCGGTGGAAGTGCTCGGCAAGGCTGCGCCCAACATGGCGCCCAAGGCGATACCCGCGGCCGCCATCATCAACGGTTGCTCCTTGAGCAGGCGGCTGAACTGATCGCCCAGGTCGTGCGAACCCTGGCTCATTCGATCACCCGTTTCATGTGCACGATTGCGGGCATGACGAGCACTGGCGCTCAAATCATCGGCCATGTGCGAGGCCTTGTCCTTGAGGTGGTGAAAGCCTTCGCGCAAGGAGTCGGTGGTGTCATGCAAATGGTTCCTGGCACTGCCCAACCCACTGGCCAGCCCATCGGTCCAGCCGCTGGAATCCTGGTCAGGACCGACACGATAGCCAACCCGTGATGGGTGGTTCTGGCCGAGCATCAACCAGCACAGGCCAACCGTAGTCAGCACGGTCGGCACCGGGTTGTTGCGCACCGTAGTGCCCAGGTTGCCAAAAAAATCCGCGCCATTTCCCTTCACCAGGCCCAAGGCCTGATCGAGCATTTGCCCTGGGGTGAATTTGCTGCCCAAGGCATCGACGATGTGGCTGATATGGGCGCGCTGCTCATCGATCTCGCGCTCGATGGTCTCCGGGCTTTTCTGCGATTCGGTTTTGAATTCATCCTTCATGAGGCTTTCCTCCGCAGGGCTTCCTGATCTTTGTTCAAGGCGTCGAGCGTTCGGTCAGGCTTGAAATGGGACGGTTCGAATTGCTTCTTGCCGGACTGCACCATGACGAAACCGATGATCATCGCCACCACGCCCACGATCAGCGCGGCCAGCCAGGGCGCCATCATCGTGCTCAGGCCATACACCACCGCCATCAGCAGAATGATGAAGCCGGCCATCAGCACCATCGCGCCGCCCGCCACCCCCGCGATACCCGCCTTCAAGGTGTTGAGGCTGGCTTGGAATTCCGCCTTGGCCAATGCCAGTTCCTTGGTAAACAGTGAGGGCACTTCGTGGGTCAACTGCCTGAGCAGGCCCATGACCGAGGCATCGTTTTCGGGCACCGAGGCCCCTGCGGAACGCTGGATATCCGGGTCTGGTCGATTCATCACAATTCTCCTCTGGTATTGGCCGAGCCCGGCAGCGAGCCGGTAGCTGAATCACTGGGATGGTCCTGCACGCTGGGTGAAGTCGGGGTGACGCCCGTGGCGAGTCCGCTGCTAGTCGCCGCACCCGGACCAATAGGGTCGGGCATCGGATCGAAGGGCTGGGCGCCGAAGCCTTCGGCCGGTGGCTCCGCCCGTTCGGCGCCAGCGTGGTCGACCTCTGTGGCCATCGCAGAAGTGCCGGCCTTGAGGAACCGCGACAGCCCGAAGCCCACTGCGATACTGCCGGCGAGGAACAGGCCCGGGTTATCCCGCGCCAAACGCGAGCCGTCATGCAACAGTTGCTCGGCGCTCTTGTTGCGCAACTTGCTGGCCAGGCCACTCATGCTGTCGGCCATGTCTGCCAGGTAATGCGACAAGCCCAGCGTGTCATTGGCTTCGAGTTCCGACATGGCTGACTTGGCGCCACGCGCCAATGCATCGATCTGGTCCGCCGCGGTATCGCGGTACTGGCCGAAATGCGCATCGGCCTGCTCGCGAGCGCTGCCGATGGCTTCGTTCACGTCATCCTTGATGTGGTTCAGGGGTTCTCCAGCTCGCCCCTGGCTTGCGGTGCCGCTTTGTCGCTCGGGGTTGTTGTCCGGGATAGTCATGTCTGTCCATCGCCTCCGTGATGAAAAACTCAACATCAGGCACTGCCTGGGCCATGCCTGGACCAGTGCCTCTCAGAACAAGTGACGGGACGCGCGGGAGCCGAGTTCCAACGAGTTCCACGGTTTGACGCCGTGTGGTCGCAGGGGCCGCTGGGTTGGGTTTCGCTAGAAAAAGGGCATTGGTGAGAACACCAATGCCCTTTCTGGTACAGGACCGATGGCGAGGGAGCTTGCTCCCTCGCCACAAAAAGCGGTTATATCGACATCAAGACTCCATCGTCGCCGCCTGGTTGCCACCCTGCTCGGCTATCTTGGACAGCTTCTCGTCGGTGGCTTTTTCTTCCTTGAGCGTCGCCAGCAGCAGGCCGACCACTTCATCGCCCAGGTTCAAATGCTTGGCCATGGCGATCAAGGTGCCGTAGCTGGCGATTTCGTAGTGCTCGACTTTCTGCGCAGCGCCGATCAGCCCCGCGTCGAGCACCGCACCTTTGTCGATTTCCTCGATCAACTCTTTGGACTCTTCCACCAGCCCTTCCATGGCGATGCACTTCATGCGCTTGAGCTTGATGCC
The DNA here is from genome assembly GCF_000802155.2 of Pseudomonas frederiksbergensis. GTDB lineage: Bacteria > Pseudomonadota > Gammaproteobacteria > Pseudomonadales > Pseudomonadaceae > Aquipseudomonas > Aquipseudomonas frederiksbergensis_A. The sequence continues at coordinate 516,669 of NZ_JQGJ02000004.1, read as the reverse complement.
CGCCACTTCGACCAAGGTGTCGATGCGTTCGATCTGCCCTTGGGTTTCTTCAAGGTGATCGTTGAAAGCCTGAGCCAATAACGGATTGGTGGTGGCGCGGGCCATCCGCGGCAACGCGCGGGTGATCTGCTTTTCAGCGCTATAGACGTCGGACAGCTCGTGAATGAACAGGTCCGTCACTGTTTTTCTGGCCATCTGGAGATCCTCCGATCGGTGAATGGTGAAGCCACGCTTCACCTGTTCAACACTGACTCGGAGGTTTTTGTGGATGTTCAAGAAATCTGCGAACGGCTGGACGGAGGGTTGCGAGGCGCAGCGTCAACCCAGCGCTGTGTCCAGGAACATCATCACTGCGAACCCCATCATCAAGCCCAGGGTCGCCGGCGTTTCGTGGCCATTGCGGTGGGTTTCCGGAATCACTTCGTGTGACACCACGAAGATCATCGCCCCGGCCGCCAGGCCCAGGCTGATGGGATAAGCCACCGCCACGCCGGAAGACATGCCCAGCCCGATTACCGCCCCCAGGGGCTCCATCAAGCCTGAGCCGACCGCAATCAGCGCGGCGCGCAACGTGCTAATCCCGGTCACTCGCAGCGCCATGGCGATGGCGAGACCTTCGGGAATGTCCTGGATCGCGATGGCGGTGGTCAGGGGCAGGCCGACCTTGAAGTCGCCGTTGGCAAAGCTCACGCCAATGGCCATGCCCTCCGGCAGGTTGTGCAAGGTGATTGCCAGGACGAACAACCAGACCCGGTTGATGCGCTTGGCCTCGGGGCCGCGCCGTCCACTCAACTCGTGTTCATGGGGTACGAAGCGGTCAAGGCCGATCATCAGTGCCACGCCCAGCCCCAGGCCAATGACGACGACCAGGGCGGCGAGCAATTGGTTGCCGCAGATGACCTGCGCGGCTTCGATGCCCGGCAGGATCAGCGAAAACGAACTGGCCGCGAGCATCATCCCGGCCGCGAAGCCCAACATGATGTCCTGGGTACGCGATGAAATATCGCGCAGCACCACCGCCGTCATCGCGCCCAGCGCCGTAGCGGCAAAGCCGGAGGCCCCGCCCAGTGCCGCATAGCCCAGGTTCTGGCGATCGGCCCCCACCAGCGCGTTGTAGCCGCTATAGAGCAACAGCACGGCGACCAGGGCCAACCCGAGCCAGAAGGTCAACCCCAGCAGCAGATTGTTTTGCACAGGATCAAGCCATGTACGCCAGGGCGATCGGATCCGGGAGGTGGGCTGGTCCATCGAGTGTCCTTGTTGGTTTAACCACACGGTGCTTGATCGTCACCCGCAACCACAGGGACGATCAAGTCATATGTTCAGGCGAGGGAGCCAGGCCCCTCGCCAACGCCTCACAGCTTCTCGTTTTGCATCCCTGCGCCCAGGTCAGCACCTGTCGTGGGATTGCTCTCCGGGTTGGACATCGTCCGCGCCTTCATGTCCATCAATAGCGCTTCGTCTTTCTCACTCAACTGCACGCTGGCCAAGCCATCTCCACCATCGACCGCCGGCGTTGGGTTCTCGACGAATTCCCAATCGTCCCCCTGGTTCCAAGGCCCGCGCACCGAAGGTTCGCCCTGGGACATGTTGAAGTACACGTTGGTGAACTCCGGCATGCCAGGCAGCTTACCTTGCGGGAAGTTGGGCTGGATGGAATGAAGGGCTTTTTCGAAGGACAACTGGTGGGCAATTTCACGGGTCATCAGGAAGCCCAGGGCTTCTTTTACCCCAGGGTCGTCAGTCACGTTCATCAACCGCTCGTACACGATTTTCGCCCGGGCTTCGGCGGCGATATTCGAACGCATGTCCGCCGTGGGTTCGCCGATGGTGTCGATATACGCAGCGGTCCAAGGCACACCGGCCGAGTTGGTCAACGGCGAACCGGCGCCATACAGCACGCTGGTGATGTGGGAGTCATTGCCGGCGCCATTGATCTCGCGGTACAGCTGGCCCTCCTGCTCGACACCTTCGGCCATCTTGCCCTTGGCGCCCTTGTTCAGCATCACGATGATCGAGCCGATCACCTCCAAATGGCTGAGCTCCTCGGTGGCGATGTCCATCAGCAGATCCTTGCGGCCCGGATCATCCTCCGACAAGGCCTGGGTGAAATAACGCGACGCCGCCGCCAGTTCGCCCTGGGCGCCGCCAAATTGCTCTAGCAACAGGTTGGCGAGTCCTGGATTGGGCTCGGCGACACGCACGGTATATTGCAATCGTTTGTTATGAATGAACATGATTGAACTCCTCGGTCAGGACACAGTTCATGGGAACCCTGCCGACGACAGGCCCATGAAAGTCAGAAGAAGTTGAACGTATAAAATTTATTTTTTATTCACAACAAAAGACGAATGGTAGTGGCAAGCCATACAAAACCATCCACGCCTTGATAATGAATAAGTTAAGCGAAGCCGGGCATGACATGCCCGACTATAAAAAACACTTCTATCAATAACCGGTACAAGCCTCATGCCAGTGGCATGAGGCTTGTAGACCACGGAACATTACGATTTGCGACCGCCGCCGTGGCTGTTTTCACCACCTTTCTTGCCGGCTTCGGAAGCTTTTTCCCGGTCATTGGCGAAGTTGCCGCCAGAGGCTTGGCCCCCTTTGCGGCCGGCTTCCGATGCCCGTTCAGGGTCGTTGGCAAAATTGCCACCCGAGGCTTGTCCACCTTTGCGGCCCGCCTCTGCGGCACGTTCCGGATCGTTGGCAAAATTGCCACCCGACATATGGCCACCCTTACGGCCGGCCTCGGCTGCGCGTTCCGGATCGTTGGCGAAGTTGCCACCCGATGCCTGGCCGCCTTTCTTGCCGGCTTCCGATGCTTTCTCACGATCGTTAGCGAAATTGCCAGGGTTGTTATTACCTGTATTTGCCATTTCATTCACCTCGTTAGTTGCTATTTGCGAACCCCGTTGGCTCGTACTTATTCGGAAAACATGACGCATCCAAGGTTTGAAGAAAGTTCTTCAAAGGGCGACGAACGGTCAATGACTTATTTATATACCGCTGCGCTTGCAACCAATTGAAATCCGCTATCAAGCAAGCGACGCTCAATTAACACAATCGCCATGCGTAACTATGTGAGGGCGAGCTTGCTCGCGAATGCAATTTACCAGTCGACCTGACTGTTTAACTTTCAAGTGCTTTCCCGAGCAAGCTCGGTCCCACATTGGCCCACGCCGAAGATTCGAAACAGTGCGTGTCTTTCCACGCTGTCCGCCAAGGGCCGGATGGCGCCGGCACCCCTCTGCACCGGTCTCGCCACCCTGGCCTCGCGCCGTTCCAGGAAGCCAAAACTCGCGGGCTGCCGGTGTTGTCTTGCACCACCGCACTGACCGGCTTGCGGCGTCCGGGTACCCTGTCGCCGATACCCGGATAAAGCGTTATTCAGGGCGAGATAGGGTCGCTGGCCGGGAACGTCTCCTCCAGCGCTTCATCCAGCTGATTGTTGGTAATGTCCCGCTCGCCGACCTTGCCGCTGCGTTCGCAATGGCAGTCCTGCGCCGGGCATGGCTCGCCGTTTGGATGTTGTTCTGCGCAGGCCTGGCTGCAATACGCCTCGCCGTCATGATTGAACACCCGCTCGGGATCGACGTCGCAATGGCAGCCAGGGCAGCCACATTTCAATTCACTCATGTTCTCCTCCTGCACTTGCGGCTATCAGGATCCCACCAGCAATTGCACCTCAAGGTTCGCTGCCGCAACGCCATGCTTGGCCACATACACCTCATCTGCCCAACCTTTGGTCAGGTTGCGATAGGTCTGGGTGCCCACGGCCGTGCCGCTGTCCCATTCAATGACATCGCCAATATCAACGTCGTTGGCGGGACCCAGTTCGAGCACCGTGTGGCCGTCCTCTTCCGTCACGTAGACGCCCACCCTGGCGCTCTGTCGATTGATGGCTCTTACCTCACCGGTGGTCTGCTTCATACCTGTCCTCTTTGCGTTTGACGGCAGGTTCGGGCGTGGCCGGAACGTGTCCGGCCGCGCCTTTTCATGCGGCTCCAACCTCAGCGCTTGGCTTCGGTATGCGGGTTGGCCGAACGCTCCAGGAACGCCTGGGTGATTTCCGGCAAGTGATCGCGCAGCCAATCGGCCATGGCGATCTCCTGGGGCAGGATCTGTTCGCAAGCCCGCTGGGTTTCCACGTCCCCGGCCACTTTTGCCGCTTCGATCAGCACCGTGTAGGAAGCGATCTCGAGGTTCTCGAATACATAGCCACTCATGGCGCCCTTGACCACTTCGTCACTCATCGCCATGCCGCCCATGGCCTGACCGAACGCCATCAGCTTGCCGGCCATGTCCTTGAGCATCGACGGGCTGCCGCCCAGGCGCTGGATGCATTGTTCCACCAGCTTCTGCTGCCCCAGCGTCTCTTCGATGTGCTGTTCGATCCGGGCCTTGAGCACCGGATAATGCTCCAGGCGCTCAGCCTGGGCCTTGAGCATTTTCTCCGCTTGCTGTTCCATTGCATGAGCATCGTTGAGCCAATCCAGCAGGTTTTCTTTAGGGGTTGCCATTGCGTTCTCCTTGTTCAGTGTTCATTGACGCACTGTCGTGCGAGAGCTCTGAAATACCGCACATAAGGTGGATGTTCCCCGCACCGGGAAAGTTTGAATAAACAGCGCCGCAGAGCGACGAAAGGCGTACCGAGAGGACGATGCTAACCTCAACGACTCCTAGCCAGCGGAGCACAGCAATGCCCGACGATCTTCACCGTGAACCGATCGAACAACTGCAGGAATACCTGGCCGGGCGCCGTTTCCTGGTGCTGACCGGCGCGGGCATCAGTACGCCATCCGGTATCCCCGATTACCGTGATAGCGACGGCGTTCGACGGGGCCGGCAACCGATGATGTACCAGGAATTCCTCGCCAAGCCCGAGGCCCGGAGGCGCTACTGGGCGCGAGCCATGCTCGGCTGGCCACGCCTGCGCCAGGCCCGCCCGAACCTGGCTCATGAGGCCCTCGCGGCATTGCAAGTGGCGGAGCGCATCAGCGGGCTGATCACCCAGAATGTCGATGCCTTGCATGACCAGGCCGGAAGCCGCCAGGTCATCGAGCTACATGGCAGCCTGCATCGAGTGCTGTGCCTGGATTGCAGCCAGCGGAGCGACCGCCAGCAAATCCAACTCATGATGGAAACGCAGAATCCTTACCTGGCCGGCGTCGACGCGGTACAAGCCCCGGACGGCGATACGTTGCTGGATCCGGCATTCGAGGCGCGCTTCCAGATCCCCCGTTGCCCTCATTGCAATGGCGAGCGGCTGAAACCCGATGTGGTTTTTTTCGGAGAAAACGTCGCCGCCCCCACAGCGTCCCGCGCCATGCAAGCCGTAGAACAAGCGGATGGGCTGTTGGTGGTGGGTTCTTCGTTGATGGCGTATTCGGCCTTTCGCCTCTGTCGGGCAATCAAGGATCAGGGCAAGCCGCTGCTGGCGATCAACCGGGGCAAGACCCGGGCTGATGAGTTGCTGGATTTGAAGGTGCAAGTGCCGTGTGAAGAATTGCTACCGCTGCTGATCTGAAGCGCACAGCCATCCCCTGTGGGAACGCGATCACCAAGGAAACAGGTCGGCTTCAAGGCCGCCCCGTCCAGCTTTTGATCTGCGGGCCCGGTGGTCACCCCACGATCAACTGGGTCCCGATATCCTGATCCCTGAACGTATCGAACAACGCCTGGGCCGCCGCCGACAACTCGTAGCCCGGCTTGGTCAGCACGCCGATGGCCCGTTCGATCACCGGATCGCCGAGGGTGATGCAGCGGGCGCCCAGTTCGTGCATCTGGCCGACACACAAGGCCGGTACGGCGCTCACGCCGAGGCCGCTGGCAACCATTCGCCCGACGGTCGCCAGTTGATGACTCTCGAATTCCACCGGCAATTTCATGCCTCGCGCTTGCAGATGTTCCTCGAGCATCACCCGCACGGTAGAGGGCCGTTGCAGGGTGATGAACGGCTGCTCCAGCAGGGTCTGCCATTGGACTTCGTCGCGCTGGGCCAGTGGCGAATCCAGGGGCACCACCGCGACAAAACGATCGAGGTACAACGGCGTGAACGCCAATGACGAGCCCTGCATGGGCTCGAACGCCACGCCCAGTTCCACATGACGATCGCGGACCATTTCCAGCACCTGCTCGTTGATCACATCGTTGACCGTGACGTTGACATTCGGGAAGCGCGCGCGGAAGGTCTTGAGGATCGGCGGCAACAGGTTGCCGGCGAAAGATGGCATCGCGGCCAGCGTCACGCGGCCACGCTGCAAGGTGAAGCGCTGGCGCATTTCGTCTTCGGCGTTGTCCCAGTCGGCCACCAGCCGACGGGCCAGTGGAAGTAATGATTCGCCTTCGGGCGTCAACGCCACGTTGCGCGTGTTGCGGCTGAACAGGCGACCACCGAGCCCTTCTTCCAGGGCTTTGATCGTCAAGCTCAGGGCCGACTGGGAGAGATGCAGCCGCTCGCAGGCCACGGCGAAGCTAAGGCTCTGGGCCACGGCCAGGAACGCACGGATTTGCTTGAGGGTCATGGTCGCTGCGCTCCAAGGGCAATTGTTGAGTTTTATCAATCAATCAAATCTAAAAATCAACTTAACAAATATATGACTTGGCGCAACACTGCATTTCATTGCGACCCCATTCAAGAATAAAAGAGGTGTCTATGGCAGGTTTCGACAAACGCGTGAATTCTTACGAAGAAGCGCTGGACGGCTTGAAGGACGGCATGACCATCATCGCCGGCGGCTTCGGTCTGTGCGGCATTCCGGAAAACCTGATCGCCGAGATCAAGCGCAAGGGCACCCGTGACCTGACCGTGGTCTCCAACAACTGCGGCGTAGACGGCTTCGGCCTCGGCGTGCTGCTGGTGGACCGCCAGATCCGCAAGGTGGTGGCTTCCTACGTGGGTGAAAACGCCCTCTTCGAACAGCAACTGCTGAGCGGCGAAATCGAAGTCGTGCTCACGCCCCAAGGCACCCTCGCGGAAAAGATGCGCGCGGGCGGCGCAGGCATCCCGGCCTTTTTCACCGCTACCGGCGTCGGTACCCCCGTGGCCGAAGGCAAGGAGGTGCGCGAATTCCATGGCCGCCAGTACCTGATGGAAGAATCCATTACCGGTGACTTCGCCATCGTCAAAGGCTGGAAAGCCGACCATTTCGGCAACGTGATCTATCGTCACACCGCCCAGAACTTCAACCCGCTGGCGGCCACCGCGGGCAAGATCACCGTGGTGGAAGTCGAAGAAATCGTCGAACCCGGCGAGCTGGACCCGGCACAGATCCATACCCCCGGCATCTACGTCGACCGGGTCATTTGCGGCACGTTCGAAAAGCGCATCGAACAGCGCACCGTCCGTAAGTGATCCCCTGCCCCCGGCCCGAATGAAGGAATGACACCATGGCACTTTCCCGCGAACAAATGGCTCAGCGCGTCGCCCGCGAAATGCAAGACGGCTACTACGTGAACCTCGGTATCGGCATTCCGACCCTGGTTGCCAACTACATCCCCGAAGGCATGGAAGTCATGCTGCAATCGGAAAACGGCCTGCTCGGCATGGGCGCGTTTCCCACCGAAGCGGAAGTCGACGCCGACATGATCAATGCCGGCAAGCAGACGGTCACCGCGCGCATCGGCGCTTCGATCTTTTCCTCGGCCGAATCCTTCGCCATGATCCGTGGCGGCCATATCGACCTGACGGTGCTCGGCGCGTTCGAAGTGGACGTCGAAGGCAACATCGCCTCGTGGATGATCCCCGGCAAGCTCGTCAAGGGCATGGGCGGCGCGATGGACCTGGTGGCGGGTGCCGAGAACATCATCGTCACCATGACCCATGCGTCCAAGGACGGCGAATCGAAACTGCTGCCCCGTTGCAGCCTGCCGCTGACAGGCGCCGGCTGCATCAAGCGCGTGCTGACGGACCTGGCCTACCTGGAAATCCAGGACGGCGCCTTTATTCTCAAGGAACGTGCCCCCGGCGTCAGCGTCGAGGAAATCGTCGCCAAGACCGCCGGCAAACTGATCGTGCCGGACCACGTCCCTGAAATGCAGTTCGCTGCCCAGTGAGGAGAAATTCGATGCAAGAAGTCGTGATTGTCGCCGCAACCCGCACCGCCATCGGCAGCTTCCAGGGTTCGCTGGCTTCCATTCCCGCGCCGGAGCTCGGTGCCGCGGTGATTCGTCGGCTGCTGGAACAGACCGGCCTGTCGGGCGAGCAAGTCGATGAGGTGATTCTCGGCCAGGTGCTGACCGCAGGCTCCGGGCAGAACCCGGCGCGCCAGGCGTCAATCCTCGCCGGCCTGCCCCACGCGGTGCCGGCGCTGACCTTGAACAAGGTCTGCGGCTCGGGCCTCAAGGCGTTGCACCTGGGCGCCCAGGCGATCCGCTGCGGCGATGCCGACGTGATCATTGCCGGCGGCATGGAAAACATGAGCCTGGCCCCCTACGTCTTGCCGGCCGCCCGTACCGGCCTGCGCATGGGCCACGCAAAAATGATCGACAGCATGATCACCGATGGCTTGTGGGATGCATTCAACGATTACCACATGGGCATTACCGCCGAGAACCTGGTGGACAAGTACGGTATCAGCCGCGAGGCGCAAGACGCCTTTGCCGCCGCGTCCCAGCAGAAAGCCGTCGCCGCCATCGAGGGCGGCCGCTTCGCCGATGAAATCACGCCGATCCTGATTCCCCAGCGCAAGGGCGACCCGGTGGCCTTCGCCACCGACGAACAGCCACGCGCCGGCACCACCGCCGAATCCCTGGGCAAGCTCAAGCCGGCGTTCAAGAAAGACGGCAGCGTCACGGCGGGTAACGCCTCGTCGCTGAACGATGGCGCCGCCGCCGTGATCCTGATGAGTGCGCAAAAAGCCAAGGCGCTGGGGTTGCCGGTTCTGGCGAAAATCAGTGCCTACGCCAATGCTGGCGTCGACCCGGCGATCATGGGCATCGGCCCGGTCTCGGCCACTCGCCGCTGCCTGGACAAGGCCGGCTGGTCGCTGGACCAATTGGACCTGATCGAAGCCAACGAAGCGTTTGCCGCCCAGTCCCTGGCCGTGGCCAAGGAACTGGAATGGGACATGGACAAGGTCAACGTCAACGGTGGCGCCATCGCCCTGGGCCACCCGATCGGTGCTTCGGGCTGCCGGGTGCTGGTGACGCTGCTGCATGAAATGATCAAGCGCGACGCCAAGAAGGGCCTCGCGACCCTGTGCATCGGCGGCGGCCAAGGCGTGGCCCTCGCATTGGAACGGGCGTAACCGACAACAGGCACGACGGTGGCGGCGCGGACCCACGATATTCGCGCAACCATCGGCACCACCACCGGCGCGGCTTTGGTTGCGCCGGTTTTTTTATGCCTTGAGTTTGCTCCGTCAGCCTGAACAGCCAGATCCCCTGGCCAGAGTTTTTTTTAATGCCAAGGGCATTGGATAGTTCTTCAGCCCCCCGCACCAAAGCGGTCACGGCTGTTGGTCAGATGCAGCCACATCGCCGCGCGGGCGGCGTCGGGGTCCTGGCGCTTGATGGCGTTGAAAATCGCTTCGTGTTCCAGGTTGGCAAACTGGGCGAGCCTGCCCAGGTCCGCCTGGCCACGTTCGGCCAAGTTCACCCGCGTACGTGGAATCATCGCGCTGCCCAGGTGCTGCATGATTTCGACAAAACAGGTGTTATCCGTGGCTTCGGCGATCAACAGGTGGAAACGCCGGTCAGCCTCGACGCAACTGTCATTGCTGCTGAGCAACTGCTGATAGTCATCCAGGGCCTCGCGCATCTGTTGCAACTGTCGCTCGCTGCGACGCTGGGCGGCCAGTGCCGCCGCCTGGGCCTCCAGGCCAAGGCGCAACTCCAGGATTGCCCGGACGCCCGCCGCGGTATCAACGTTGAGCCGCAACCCCGGCTCCCCGGTCTGCTCCAGCACAAAAGTGCCAATGCCATGACGGGTCTCAACCAGCCCCGAAGCCTGCAATTTGGAAATCGCCTCGCGCACCACCGTGCGGCTGACCCCGTGCTCGCGCACGATGGCGCCTTCGGACGGCAGTTTCTGCCCCGGCTTCAACTGCCCCAGCAAAATGCTCTGGCTCAACTTCGCCACCAGGTCATGGGCCAGGTTGTGGGTGCGCTTGCGCAGGGGCGCTTCTGTGTCTTGCTGCATCGGGCGGGCTTCCTTGAAGACAGGCTTGTCGATCCTATCACTGGCGGCGTTGCAAGTACTCCTCGGAACACTCTCAACTTGTATGACAACACGCAAGATTGACCTTTATCTAACGCTGAGCCTGGGCAAATATGGCAGGTCTTCCCAAACTCAGAAGCCCTGTAAAAACCCTTCGATAACGGCGAACAGCGCTATAAATAGGGCATAAAAAGCTTCAACAACCAATCCAATCGAACTCAAAAACAGCTTGTCAGACAAAAAAATCGACTTGTATGATGTCTATCAACATCGACACCTGCCCAATACCGCGCATAAAAACAATAACTCAAGGATTCCATACACGATGACTACGCCAGAAACCAGCAAAGCCCCGATCATCACCAGCATGCAAGTCGTCCCGGTGGCCGGCCACGACGGCATGCTGCTGAACCTCAGCGGTGCCCATGGTCCGTTCTTCACCCGCAACATCGTTATCCTCAAGGACAACGCTGGGCACACCGGCGTCGGCGAAGTGCCCGGCGGCGAGCGTATTCGCCAGACCCTGGAAGACGCTCGCTCGCTGGTGGTCGGCAGCCCCATCGGCACCTACCAGAAAATCCTCAACAGCGTGCGCCAGGCTTTCGCCGACCGGGATGCCGGCGGCCGAGGTCTGCAGACCTTCGACTTGCGCATCACCATCCACGCCGTCACCGGCCTCGAAGCTGCGTTGCTGGATCTGCTCGGGCAGCACCTGGATGTCCCGGTCGCGGCCCTGCTCGGCGAAGGCCAGCAGCGCGACGAAGTGAAGATGCTCGGCTATCTGTTCTATGTTGGTGATCGCCAGCAGACCGACCTGCCCTACCGCAGCGAACCGGACGCCGATAATGACTGGTTCCGCGTCCGTCATGAAAAAGCCCTGGATGCCGACGCCGTGGTGCGCCTGGCCGAAGCGGCCCACGCGCATTACGGTTTCCAGGACTTCAAGCTCAAGGGTGGCGTGCTCAAGGGCGACGAGGAAATCGAAGCCGTGACGGCGCTGGCCGAGCGCTTTCCCCAGGCGCGAATCACCCTGGACCCCAACGGCGCCTGGTCACTCAAGGAAGCGATTCGCCTGTGCCGCGACCAGCACAAAGTGCTGGCGTACGCCGAGGACCCTTGCGGCGCAGAGAATGGCTATTCGGGCCGTGAAGTGATGGCCGAGTTCCGCCGCGCCACCGGCCTCAAGACCGCCACCAACATGATTGCCACCGATTGGCGCGAGATGGGCCACGCCATCACGCTGCAATCCGTGGACATTCCCCTGGCCGACCCACATTTCTGGACCATGCAAGGTTCGGTGCGCGTGGCGCAGATGTGCAATGAATGGGGCCTGACCTGGGGCTCGCACTCCAACAACCACTTCGACATTTCCCTGGCGATGTTCACCCACGTCGCGGCCGCCGCACCGGGGGACATCACCGCCATCGACACCCATTGGATCTGGCAGGACGGCCAACGGCTGACCAAGGCGCCGTTGCAAATCAAGGGAGGCTGCGTGCAGGTGCCGAAGAAACCGGGGCTGGGGATCGAGCTGGACATGGACCAGTTGGCCAAGGCTCACGAGCTGTACAAAGGCATGGGGCTCGGGGCGCGGGACGATTCGGTGGCGATGCAGTATCTGATCCCGGGCTGGACGTTCAACAACAAGCAGCCTTGCCTGGTTCGCTAGCATTCAGCAACTCGATTCTTCTGTGGCGAGGGGATTTATCCCCTCGCCACAGTCATCTGCTGCTGTTTCGCTATTAACCCTCCGGCCGCAAAATCAGCACCGCCAGCGGCGGCAGGTTCAGTTCCAACGATAGTGCCTGGCCATGGCTGGGGATCGCCTCGGTGGAGGCGCCGCCGCCGTTGCCATAGTTGGAGCCGGCGTAGGTGTCGGCATCGCTGTTGAGCAGTTCCACCCAACGACCGCCAAACGGCACGCCGACCCGATACGCCTCGCGCGGGACCGGTGTGAAGTTGGCGACCACCAACACCGGCCGACCGTCCTTGCTCCATCGCAACCACGCATAGACGCTGTTGAGCGCATCGTCGCCAATCAGCCATTGGAAGCCTTGGGGCGCATCGTCCTGGTCGTGCAGCGCCGGCTCTTCCCGATATAGACGGTTCAGGTCGCTGACCAGTTTCTGCACCCCCCGGTGCTCGGGATATTGCAGCAGGTACCAGTCCAGTTGCTGGTCATGGTTCCACTCGCGCCATTGGCCAAATTCGCAGCCCATGAACAGCAACTTCTTGCCCGGGTGGCCCCACATGAAACTGAGATAGGCCCGCAGGTTGGCGAATTTCTGCCAGCGATCTCCAGGCATCTTGTCGATCAGCGAGCGCTTGCCGTGGACCACTTCGTCGTGGGAAATCGGCAGCACGAAACGCTCGGACCAGGCGTACACCAGGCCAAAGCTCAACTCGTTATGGTGGTGGGCGCGGTACACCGGATCCTGCTGAATGTAATGCAGCGAGTCGTGCATCCAGCCCATGTTCCACTTGTAGGCGAAACCCAGGCCGCCCTGTTGCGTGCTCTGGCTGACGCCGGGCCAGGCGGTGGACTCTTCGGCAATGACCAGCGCGCCCGGGGTTTCCAGCGCGACCACATCGTTGAGGTGCCGGAGGAAATCGATGGCTTCCAGGTTCTCCCGTCCGCCGTGGCGGTTTGGCACCCATTCACCGGCCTTGCGCGAATAGTCGCGATACAGCATCGAGGCCACGGCATCCACCCGCAGGCCGTCGACGTGAAAATGCTTGAGCCAGTGCAACGCCGACGCCAGCATGAAACCGTGGACCTCGGTGCGTCCGAGGTTATAGATCAGCGTGTCCCAATCCTGGTGGAAACCTTCCAGCGGGTTACCGTATTCGTACAGCGCGGTGCCGTCGAACTGGGCCAGGCCATGGGTGTCGGTCGGAAAGTGCGCGGGCACCCAGTCCAGGATCACGCCGATGTCGGCCTTATGGCAGGCGTTGACGAAGGCGGCGAAATCATCGGGCGAACCGAACCGCGCCGTCGGGGCAAATTGCGACAACGGTTGATAGCCCCACGAACCACCGAACGGGTGTTCCATGATCGGCATCAGCTCGATGTGCGTAAAGCCAAGATCCTTGACGTAGGGAATCAACCGCTCAGCCAGTTCATGCCAGTTGTATTGGCGGGAGACTTCGCCCGCCTCGTCGATCTCGCACTGCCAGGATCCGGCGTGCAGCTCGTAGATCGACAGCGGCGCGCCCGGTAGCTGGCGTTCACGGCGGCTCTGCATCCACTCGTCGTCATGCCATTCGATGTTCAGTGGCGAAGCGACCTTGGACGCCGTGTCAGGCGGCAACTGCGTGGCCAAGGCCACCGGGTCGGCCTTGAGCGGCAGGATGCCGTGGGCACCGAGGATCTCATACTTGTACCCTTCGCCCGGCCCGAGCCTGGGGATGAATATTTCCCACACGCCGGACGGATAACGGATGCGCATCGGATGCCGGCGTCCGTCCCAGACGTTGAAGTCACCTACCACCGAAACCCGGCGTGCGTTCGGCGCCCAGACGGCGAAGCGCACGCCATCGACGCCGTCCACCGTTTTCAGTTGCGCACCGAGGCAGGCACTGAGGTCGCGATGGTTACCTTCGGCAAACAGGTAGAGATCCATTTCCCCCAGCAGCGGGCCGAAGCTGTACGGATCCTCTGCGACCTGCTCGCCGCCGGCCCAACGGGTGCGCAACAGGTATGGCTGGGCACGGTCGAAATGGCCGACGAACAAACCCGGGGTCTCGGTGATCTGCAACTCGCCCAGCTCTTCCCCGCCGTCACGGGCGAGCACATGCACGCTCAACGCACCGGGCAGGTAGGCCCGGATGAATTGCCCACCGGCCCCATCGCCATGAGGGCCCAGGATCGAAAACGGGTCGTGGTGTTCGGCGCGCACCAGCGCGTCGATGTCGTGGGGGGCCGGCAGCAATGACTCTTTGGCCTGCCCCTGTGATTCCTTGTTCGAGACGCTCATGATTCTCTCCACTAAATCGGTCCGGCTAAATCGGAAAAGGGTTTGAGCCCACTCAATAACCCGTACAGGCCGTGCAGCGGCACGGGCAGCCAGGCAGGGCGATTCTCGGCTTCATAAGCCACTTCGTAGGCCGCCTTCTCCAGGCCGAACAACGCCAATGCGGCGTCCTCGCCTTCAGCATCCTTCCACTCATGGGCAAGACTAGCTGCCGCCAGCCGATATGCCTGGACAAATGCCTGGCGAGCCTCGACCAGATAACGGTCGGCGACACGTTTGCGCGCCGCGTCGGCATCGGCCGTGCTGTCGACGGTGTGCAGCTGGACCGCCATCGCCGCCGCGTAGTCGAAGGAGCGCAGCACACCGCTGACGTCCTTGTACGGGCTGTGCTTGCCACGTCGTTCGTGTAGCGGTCGCGCCGGCTCGCCTTCGAAGTCGATCAGGTAGGCATCACCCTTGATCACCAACACCTGCCCCAAGTGCAAATCGCCATGTACCCGAATGCGCAAGCCGCCGGCGGCCTTGCCGGCCAGTTCCTGGACGTGGGCCAGCACGGTTTTCCTGTGTTCCAGCAAGCGTGCGACCATCGCCTGGTCCGCAGGGTTCAATTGGTCCTGGTTCTGCTTGAGCAGACGCAAGGCGTTTTCCACCTGGGCGGCGACATCCTTGCCGATGGCCTGGGCTTCCTTGGCACTGGTAGGCTGCGGCGCAAAGTCCGGGTTGTCGGTTGGCTGGGCGAGCACCTGGTGCATTTCCCCGAGACGCTGGCCGAGCATGCCGGCGAAATCCTTCAGTTCGCCCAAGGCGTTGTAATGCTGTTCCTGCTCCGACACGGCATCCGCCAGCTCGTCGCGCAACGCCCGTTCGAGGTTGTTCTGGGTCCACTCCCAGGCATCGCCCTGATTGCTCAGGTAACCCTGGGCGATCATCAGCAAGGCATCTTCGCCCTGGGCGTCGCGGCGAATCACCGAACCCAGCAGCGGCGAGATGTTGCTGAAGCCCGCCGCAGTCAGGTAAGCGCTCATCTCCAGTTCCGGGTGCACGCCGGACGCAACCTTGCGGATCAACTTGAGCACCAGGCTGCCGCCCACCACCACCGAACTGTTGGACTGCTCGGCGGACAGGTAGCGAACTTCGGGCTCGGCCCCCAGGTTCAGCGCCGCCAGGCCCTCGGTAGGTTCAAAGCGCAACTCGCCGTCGGCGCACGGCAACACCGTGCCGGCCTGGATGCCTTGGAGCACGGCCCGAATGAAGTTTTCCAAAGTGAACGCATCGGTGATCAAGCCGACCTGGCGACCCCGGCGCACCCGCGACAAAGCTAATTGCTGAGGCAGCGCGGCGCCGACCTGATCCTCGGCCAGCAGACCGAACGGCAGTTGATAACGCAAGGTTTGGCCAGCACTGGTGACGTCGATTTCGCTCAACAACACAGGGTGTTGCGGATCGCCAAAACGCACGCCATAGACGATGTCGACTTTCTCGATGGCGCTGTCCTTGCCGGCAAACCAGCGGCGGTTCTGCAGCCAGTTCGGCAGGATGCCCTGCTCCAACGTGGCGCGCGACGGCGCTTCAAGCAATTCTTCCAGGCGTTTCTTCAGCACCAGCGTGGTGAAGTCCGGCAGGCTCTGGGCGGGCTCGACGTGCCAGCTCGGCATCTGGTTTTCCGCTGCCAGGGCGAACCAATAGAAGCCGTATGGCGCCAGGGTCAGGAGGAAATTCAACTGGCCGATGGGCGGGAACGCATTGCCGCCGAGCATTTCCACCGGGACCATGCCAGCGTAGGCCGACAGATCCAGCTCGGCAGCCTGGGCGCTGCGCGACACGTTGGCCACGCACAAAATGATTTCGTGCTTGCCGTCCGGGCCGGTGTACTCGCGGGTGTAGGCCAGGATCCGCCGGTTGCTCGGCGACAGCATCTTCAACGTCCCCCGGCCAAAGGCCTTGGATTGCTTGCGCACGGCCAGCATCCGTCGGGTCCAGTTGAGCAATGAATGAGGGTCACCGGACTGGGTCTCGACGTTCACCGACAGATAGCCATACAGCGGGTCCATGATCGGTGGCAACACCAGGCTGGCCGGGTCGGCGCGGGAAAAACCGCCGTTGCGGTCGATGGACCACTGCATCGGCGTGCGCACGCCATCGCGGTCGCCCAGGTAGATGTTGTCGCCCATGCCGATCTCATCGCCGTAATACAAGGTCGGCGTGCCGGGCATCGACAGCAACAGGCTGTTGAGCAACTCCACACGGCGGCGGTCGCGCTCCATCAGCGGCGCCAGGCGTCGACGAATGCCGAGGTTGATGCGCGCTCGACGGTCGGCGGCGTAGTAGTTCCACAGATAGTCGCGTTCCTTGTCGGTGACCATTTCCAGGGTCAGCTCATCATGGTTGCGCAGGAAAATCGCCCATTGGCAGTTGGCCGGGATCTCCGGCGTCTGGCGCAAAATGTCGGTGATGGGGAAACGGTCTTCCTGGGCCAGCGCCATGTACATGCGCGGCATCAAGGGGAAGTGGAACGCCATGTGGCACTCATCGCCATTGAGGCCTTGGGCATCGCCGTCGCCAAAGTAAAGCTGGGTATCTTCCGGCCACTGGTTGGCCTCGGCCAGCAACATGCGGTCGGGGTAATTGGCGTCGATTTCGGCGCGGATCAGCTTGAGGACGTCGTGGGTCTCGGGCAGGTTCTCGTTGTTGGTGCCGTCGCGCTCGATCAGGTACGGGATTGCGTCCAGGCGCAGGCCATCGATGCCCATGTCGAGCCAATAGCGCATCACCGACAGCACGGCCTTGATGACCTGCGGATTGTCGAAATTGAGGTCTGGCTGATGCGAATAGAAGCGGTGCCAGAAGTATTGGCCGGCCACCGGGTCCCAGGTCCAGTTGGACTTCTCGGTGTCGAGGAAAATGATCCGCGTGCCGTCGTATTTGTGATCGTCATCGGACCAGACGTAGAAATCCCGGGCCTTGGAACCTTTCTTGGCCTTGCGCGCGCGCTGGAACCACGGGTGCTGGTCGGAGGTGTGGTTGATGACCAGCTCGGTGATCACCCGCAGGTTGCGCTTATGGGCCTCGGCGATGAAACGCCGCGCGTCGGCCATGGTGCCGTAGTCGGGGCTGACCCCCCGGTACTCAGCGATGTCATAGCCGTCGTCACGCCGGGGCGAGGGGTAGAACGGCAGCAACCAGATCGTGTTGACGCCCAGGTCGGCGATGTAATCAAGCTTGTCGATCAGCCCAGGAAAATCGCCGATCCCGTCGTTGTTGGAGTCGAAATAGGATTTGACATGGACCTGATAAATGACTGCGTCCTTGTACCAGAGCGGGTCATTGATGAACGTGGCAGACCGGGGTTTCTTGGCCATTTGCAACTCCTGCTGATTCTATAAAGCCGCGGGTTACAGGCTTGTTCTTTGGTATTACGCAGTGTTTTGTGGCGAGGGGATTTAATCCCCGCTGGGCTGCGAAGCAGCCCCCTGAAATCACGACTGCTGCGCAGCCGAGCGGGAGCAAGCTCCCTCGCCACAAGCGCCGGTCCTGCGCCTTATGTCACGCTGATCCGCCAGATCCCGAACGGCTGGTACGCCGGGTCGATGCGCATGAACTGGTACTTGCCATACCAGGTCCAGCGGTGGCCGTTCATCAAATCCTCGCCTTGGGTCTGGGCGTCGTCCGGCAGGCCCATCTCCCACAGCGGCAATTCGAAATTGGCTTCCTGTGGGTTATGCGGATCGAGGCTCACCGCCACCAGGATGAAATTGCTGCCGTCCGGCGTGCGCTTGCCGAAGTACAGAATGTTGTCGTTCCAGGCGTTGTAGATCTTCAGGCCCAGATGCGTATGCAGCGCCGGGTTCTGGCGGCGGATACGGTTGAGCTGGGCGATCTCGGCGATGATGTTGCCCGGCGCGGTGAAGTCCCGAGGGCGGATTTCGTATTTCTCCGAATCGAGGTATTCCTCCTTCCCCGGCACTGGCGCCGATTCACACAACTCGAAGCCGGAATACATGCCCCACAGGCCCGAGCCCATGGTCGCCAGCGCCGCACGAATGAGGAAGCCCGGGCGTCCCGAGTGATGGAGGAACGCCGGGTTGATGTCCGGCGTGTTGACGAAAAAATTCGGCCGGTAGCATTCGCGCCAGGGCGATTCGTTGAGTTCGGTGAGGTACGCCGCCAGCTCGGCCTTGGTGTTGCGCCAGGTGAAATACGTGTAGCTCTGGGAATAACCGACCTTGCCCAGGCGTGCCATCATCGCCGGCGTGGTGAAGGCCTCTGCGAGGAAGATCACCTCAGGGTGTTGCGCACGAACATCGGCAATCAACCACTGCCAGAACGGCAACGGCTTGGTGTGGGGGTTGTCGACCCGGAAGATCTTCACCCCCTCGTTGACCCAGCCGACAACGACGTCGCGCAGTTCAAGCCACAGGCTGGGAATCGCATCGGCGGCGTAGAAATCGACGTTGACGATGTCCTGGTATTTCTTCGGCGGGTTCTCCGCGTATTTGATCGTACCGTCCGGCCGCCAACTGAACCAACCCGGATGCTGCTTGAGCCAAGGGTGGTCCTGGGAACATTGGATGGCGAAATCGAGGGCGATCTCCAGGCCGTGGTCGGCGGCAGCGGCCACCAGGCGACGGAAATCATCCCGGGTGCCCAATTGAGGATGGATCGCCTCGTGGCCGCCCTCCTCGCTGCCGATGGCATAAGGGCTGCCCGGATCGTCTGGACCGGCGGTCAGGGAATTGTTGGGGCCTTTGCGGAAGCTGCGGCCAATCGGATGGATCGGCGGAAAATACAGCACGTCGAAACCCATGTCCTGAATCACCGGCAGGCGCGAGTGCACGTCGTTGAAGGTGCCATGGCGATTGGGATCATCGGTGATCGAGCGGGGGAACAGTTCGTACCAGCTGGCGAACTCGGCCCGCTCGCGCTCGACGTCCAACGGATACTCTGCGCTGATGCTCAGGTAGGGCCGATGGTCGGCCAAGGACATCAAGTCGGCGCTGCGCGGCGTGAGGAACAACGCCACTTGCTCCTCCGGCAACAAGCCTGAGAGTTCGTGATGCAACGCCGCCAGTTGTTCGCTCAACTCGCCGTCGCTACGCTCGGCGGCGTGTTGCACGTGGTTGCGGCCTTCCTGCAACTCCAGGCTGATGGGCACCCCGGCGGCGTATTTCTTTTCCAACTCGTAGCGGAAGCTGGCGAACTGGTCGAACCACGCCTCGATACAGAACACGTAGCGGCCGACAGCCGGTACCGTGAACTGACCGCGCCAGCCATTGTTGCCCAGCTCGGTCATGACCTCGCTGTTCCAGATTTCGTCCTCCAGCGCCCGCCAGCGGATTCGCACGGCCAATTTGTCATGGCCATCGGCGAACACCTTGCTGGTCACCGTCACGTCCTGCCCGGCGAGTGCCTTGGCGGCAAACTGCCCGCCATCGATCACCGGCATGGTGTCTTCAATTGCAATACGCGGCAACAACAAGGCCTGGGACAACGGCAAATGCGGGTTGTAATCCAAGTCGGTCGGCTGTTCGGCAGTCATCGAGCATCGCTCCTTTTACGCCCCATGGACGCGCTTGTGGCGGTAAAGGCCCAACGGGTCCCTGATTAAACTCACTTAAGCTCCGAACCGGACCGGCAGCCAAAAGTTCAGCGGGATGTACCGGCCGGCTACGGGGAATCAAACCCGTCGAACGGTGGTCAACCGTACAAGCACGACTCAAGCCACTTGCGTCCCGGAGGCCCGACCCGATGACCATTCCTATCCCGGCCGAAACACCCGACCCGAACATCGACGACCCCAACCTGCCGCCACCCGGACCCGATCCGGAGCCGATTCCCGAAAAAGACCCACCGCTGGATCCGCAGCCGCCCCTGGGCGACCCACCGAGCGAGGCGCCGCCGGAGCGGGTTTGATAGACAGACCGGTGGATCATTTGTGGGAGCGAGCCTGCTCGCGAATGAGGCGCGTCATTCAGCATAGATGCTGGAATGCTCGCCGCCATCGCGAGCTAGCTCGCTTGGATACGTAGCCTGGCTCGTGGACGGGCTACAACTTCTCGTCCTTCTCCAACGCCCGCACTATCACCGGCATCACACTGAAAATCGCCAACGCCAGCACGGTGCTGAGCACCGCCGTCGCCTCCCGGCCGAGCCCGGCGGCGACGCCGATGGCGGCGGTCATCCACAGGCCTGCGGCGGTGGTCAGTCCCTTGACATGACTTTCGTCGCCGTCGGTATTTTTCAGGATGGTGCCTGCGCCGAGGAAACCGATCCCGGCGACGACGCCCTGTATCACCCGGCTCATCGCGTCAGCCTGGGACCCGGACATCTGCGGCACCAGCACGAACAACGCAGCGCCCAGCGCCACCAGCATATGGGTGCGCACCCCGGCGGCCTTGCCCTTGTGCTCACGCTCGAACCCCAGGATGCCCCCCAACAGTGCAGCCATCACCAGGCGCACCGTGACCCGCGTCATTTGCTGGGCATCGGTGATGTCGGCGAACTCCGCTTGCAGGGTTATCCAGACTTCATCCCACCACGATTCCATGGACCATCCTCTCTTCGCTCGATAAACGATTGACCGCAAGCGATGCGAGACGTGCGACCGCTGATCAGCCACGAAGAACCCTGCCGGTCGGCTGACGCCTAACGTTCAGACATACAGGAAGGAGCAGTACCATGACTGTACGTATCGACGATAACCGGACCTGTCATTTCGACACCCCCAACGGTTCGGAACAACGCCCGGCCAGCGAGCTGACCATCATCACCGACCCGGACAAGGCCATGTCGGCCGTGGAGCTCAATGGCGGGCGGGTCTACCTGACTGAAGCGGAGGTGGATGCCCTGACCGTGGCCGGGGCGGTTGATGGGAGGCAGAATCTGAAGGCGACGGATGGGGGATCGGTTATCTGATTGTTTCTAGATTCATCCTGGGATTGGTGTGTAGATCCGTTGCCGCAGGAACGGATCTACACACCAATCCAGAAGGTGCTTCAAACTGTCGCAGACCAAGGCCTCCACGACATCTGATCCGGTTTTTATCAATCCACCTGAGTCTGTTATGCAAACAGTTCGATGGTCATAGTGCCCCGGCCAGATAGCGGCTGATGAGCGACCGACCATGAGCGAAAGAATCCCCGCCCAACTGATACAAACATTCGACCCCGCGCCCAACAAGATCAAGGCCAGGACCACCGACAACCTGATCCATACCCGCAGCTTCACCGGCGTGTTCCGCACCTTGCGCATCAGCGGTGCCGGTGTGCTGTTTTTGCTGTTCTTCGGCACGGTATGGCTGAACTGGGGCGGTCGCCAGGCGGTGCTCTGGGACCTTAGCGAAAGCAAATTCCACATCTTCGGCGCGACCTTCTGGCCCCAGGATTTCATCCTCCTGTCCGCCCTGCTGATCATCGCCGCGTTCGGCCTGTTTGCGATCACCGTTTTCGCCGGGCGCGTGTGGTGCGGCTATACCTGCCCGCAGAGCTCATGGACCTGGATATTCATGTGGGTCGAGAAAGTCACCGAAGGTGAACGCAACCAGCGCATCAAGTTGCAGGCTGCGCCGTGGGGCTTGAACAAGTTGGCGCGGCGCTCGGCCAAGCACACGTTGTGGCTCGCCATCAGCCTGCTCACCGGCCTGACATTCGTGGGTTACTTCACCCCGATACGTCCCCTGGCCGAGGAACTGCTGACCTTGCAAATCGGCGGTGCCAGCCTGTTCTGGGTGCTGTTCTTCACCGGGGCCACTTACCTCAACGCCGGCTGGCTGCGCGAAGCGGTGTGCATGCACATGTGCCCCTATGCGCGATTCCAGAGCGTGATGTTCGACAAGGACACGTTGACCATTTCCTATGACGTAGCCCGTGGCGAAATTCGCGGCCCGCGCAAGCGCGAGGTGAATCCCGCCAATGTCGGGTTGGGCGACTGCATAGACTGTCAGATGTGTGTGCAGGTCTGCCCCACCGGCATCGATATCCGCGATGGCTTGCAAATGGAATGCATCGGTTGCGCGGCGTGCATCGACGCCTGCGACTCGATCATGGACAAGATGGGCTACGCACGCGGCCTGATCAAATACACCTCCGAGCACCAACTGCAAGGGGGCAAGACTCATCTGCTGCGGCCACGGCTGGTGGGCTACACGGCGGTATTGCTGGTGATGATCGGTGCCCTGGCGGTGGCGCTGGCGGAGCGCCCGATGGTGTCGCTGGACGTCAGCAAGGACCGTGGGCTGTTCCGTGAAAACAGCCAGGGCCAGATCGAGAACATCTACAGCCTGAAAGTCATCAACAAAACCCAGCAACACCAGGCGTACGAGTTGTCCTTGGTAGACGGCGACGGCTTCGTCCTGCAGGGCAAGACACACCTGAGCCTGGCGCCGGGGGAAATCGTCGACGTACCGGTATCGGTGGCGATGCTCAGCGAACGGCCCCGGAGCGGTTCCCAGGAGATGACCTTCAAGGTCGCCGACAGTGACCAGCTGCAAGTCTATAGCGTGGCCAAGAGCCGTTTTGTCGCACCGATGAACCGCTGAACCCGTAAGATGCCGAGCACCTGTGAGACCATGCCTGGTTGCACAGGTGCAACGTCCCTCATGACCGGACCCGCCATGAAACGCTACGAAAAATTTGCCGATGACATCGCTGAACTGATCCGCTCCGGCATGCTCGGGCCGGGCCAGCGGGTGCCGTCGGTGCGCTACGCCAGCCAGACTTATGGTGTCAGTCCATCCACTGTGTTCCAGGCCTATTACCTGCTGGAGCGACGCGGACTCATCCGGGCCCGGCCGCGCTCCGGCTACTTCGTCAACAATCATGCGCCGCGCCCGTTCTGCGAACCTGTCGTCAGCAACCAGGTGCACGAATCCACGGCAGTCGACGTCAGCGAACTGGTGTTTTCGGTGCTCGATTCGATCAAGGATCCCGCCACCGTGCCATTCGGCTCGGCGTTCCCCAGTCCCACGCTGTTTCCGCTACAGCGACTGTCCCGCTCGTTGTCCAGCGCCACCCGGGACATGGACCCGCGCGTGGTGGTCACCGACATGTCCCCGGGCAATCCGCAACTGCGCCGCCAGATCGCCTTGCGCTACATGATCGGCGGGCTGATGTTGCCCATGGAGGAACTGTTGATTACCAACGGTGCCCTGGAAGCCTTGAACCTGTGCCTGCAGGCCGTGACCGAGCCGGGCGACCTGGTGGCGATCGAAGCTCCCGCGTTCTACGCCAGCCTCCAAATACTGGAACGGCTGAAGCTCAAGGCCGTGGAAATTCCGGTTCATCCGCGTGACGGCATTGACCTGGAGGTACTGGAACAGACCCTCGCGCGCCATCCAATCAAGGCCTGCTGGTGCATGACCAGCTTCCAGAATCCCATGGGCGCGACCATGCCCGAAGCGCGCAAACAGGCGTTGGTGGAACTGTTGCGCCGACATCAGGTTCCGCTGATCGAGGACGACGTCTATGCCGAACTCTATTACGGCCAGCAGGCCCCCAAACCGGCCAAGGCCTTCGACACCGAAGGGTTGGTGATGCATTGCGGCTCGTTCGCCAAGAGCCTGGCCCCGGGTTATCGCATCGGCTGGGTCGCCGCCGGGCGCTACGCGCAGAAGATCGAACGGCTCAAGCTGATGACCTCGCTGTGCGCCTCGATGCCAGCCCAGGCCGCGATCGCCGACTACCTGCAACATGGCGGCTACGACCGGCACCTGCGCAAGTTGCGCTATGCCCTGGAAGAACAGCAGAGTGCGATGCTTGCCGCCATCGGCCGTTATTTCCCGGACCAGACCCGCGTCAGCCAGCCGGCGGGCGGTTACTTCCTCTGGCTGGAACTGCCGGAACAGATCGACTCGCTGAAGCTGTTCCAGATGGCATTGGCGCAAGGCATCAGCATCGCGCCCGGGCCGATCTTCTCACCGACCCGGCGTTTCCGGAATTGCATTCGGCTGAACTATGGCGGGCCTTGGACCGAAGTCTCGGAAAAAGCCATGGAGACGTTGGGGCGGATTGTTCGCTCGTTCTGAGCGCGATGTCGTCCTTGAGGTTGTCTTTGCGAGCAGGCTCGCACACAGGGACCGCGTTCAACATGTGGGCGAGCCTGCTCTCGAATAGGCGGCACTGACTACGAATGGCTGAAAATCAGCGCCCACCACCAAGGTCCACAAACGTCCCGGTCGCATACGAAGCCTTGTCCGACAGCAACCAGATGATCGCTTCGGCCACTTCGTCCGGACGCCCGCCCCGGGCCATGGGAATCGCCGATTCGAGTTTGCTGACCCGGTCCGGATCGCCGCTCAGGGCGTGGAAATCGGTGTAGATATAGCCCGGACGGACCGCGTTGACGCGAATGCCCTCGCCGGCGACCTCCTTTGACAGGCCGACGGTGAAGGTGTCCAGCGCTCCCTTGGAGGCCGCGTAGTCGACATATTCCGACGGTGCGCCCAAGCGGGCGGCAACCGACGAGACGTTGACGATGCTGCCACCCTGCCCGCCATGCCGGGGCGACATGCGCAGCACCGCATGCTTGGCGCACAGGATCGGCCCCAACACATTGGTCTTCATGATCTTGAGGATGCGGAACTCAGACATTTCATCGAGCCGGGACTTGTGGGCGACCGTACCGGCGTTATTCACCAGGGCGGTAACGCGGCCCAGTTCGGCGTCAACGCGGTTGAACAGGCCGACCACCTCATCTTCGATGCTCACGTCGGCCCGCACCGCAATGGCTTGCGCGCCTTTGGCCCGGACCTGTTCGAGCACGTCCTGGGCCGCGTTTTCATCGGACTGGTAATTGATGCAGATCCGATAGCCCAGGTCGGCCGCCAACAGCGCCGTGGCCGCCCCGATTCCGCGTCCGCCACCGGTGATGACGATGACTTTATCCACGCTTGCTCTCCCGTTCCACGCAAACACGTCGGGCCCAAGAATAGCGTTGACCCGACGTTTTGCACAACGCGGCTCGCTTACCGGGGCGGTGGCACGCCCTAGCGGGCCAGCGCGCGCAGGTCCAAGCGCCCGTCCAGCAGCGGTGGGCACCAGTAATAGCCGCCGGTAATCGGCCGGCTCATGCGGTACAAGCCATCTGTGATGCCGTCTTCGAGGCCGCTCATGCGGCGCAGTTGCGCCTCGAATGCGTCCAGGGAGAAACCGAACGCCAGGAACATCAGGCCAGCACGATCACCTTCGATCCACGGCATGGAACGGCGTACGACGAAGGCCTCCGGGGCAAAGCTCTCCTGGGCAGTACGCTTGACGTGGGCCGACTCCGGCGCCTCTTCGATTTCTTCGTTGTCGCTTAGGCGCCGGCCCATGATGTTGTCGCGCTCATGGGGTTGCATCGCGGCAAATCCGTCCAGGTCGTGCTGCCATTGCTGGATCGCGGCGAAGCTGCCACCGCGCAATCCATCGACACCCTGGGCCAGGGCGGCAGCGATCGCCGCTTCATCGTGGGGGTTTTCGGTGCCATCTTCGTAGCCGGTCAGGTCATGGCCGGTCATATGGCGGAAGGTTTCGTTCATCTGCACCAGGCGCAGGGCCGGTGCCAGCGCCGCTTCAAGGGCGCGACTGCGGTGCATCAACTCGCCCCGGTCCTCGCCATGCAACCAGCACCAGAGCGCGTGCTGGGTCGACGGGTTATCCACGCCGACCCCGGCCAACGCAGGAAACGCCCGCAAACCTTCAACCTGAGCCCCCAAGGCCTGCACCAGCGACTCACCGAAGCCGACAACCGCACGGCCATCCAACTGCAGCAGCAACTTATCGATCGCAGCCGGCAGTGCCTCGACCGATTCCAGGGCAAAAAACAGATGACGAGCCTGAGGCGGAACAGGGGTGGCGAGAATGCCGGGCTGGTAGTAACTCATGGGAACTCCTTCAGAAAGAGCCGCGAGTTTACCCGGCGGCCGCCGCTTTGTGTCGTTTGGCTTGAGGCCTCGGGAAACCGAGCCATTTTGTGGGAACGCTCCCACAGCCCTGTGGGAGCACTCCGAAGCAAGCCTGCTGCCCATGGCTTCGGATTGCCGGGCAACCAAAAACGCCCTAGATTGACCATCCCTCAAGGAAGGCCAACGAGAGCTGTCCATCATGCACATCGCCAAAACGACACTTGCCGGGATTTTTTTCCTGTTCTGTGGGACGTCCGTGGGCTTTGCCCAGGAGCGCATTGAAGAAACGGTCAATGCAGTTATCCAGCCCCTGATGAAACAGCAGGACATCGCGGGCATGGCGGTGGCGATCACCCACAACGGCCAGCGGCAGTTTTTCAATTATGGCGTTGCCTCCAAGGACACCCGCAAGACCGTGACCGACCAGACCCTGTTCGAAGTCGGTTCAGTCAGCAAGACCTTTACCGCAACGCTCGGCGCCTATGCCCAGGCCCAAGGCAAGTTGCAACTGTCGGACTCCGTCGGCGGCCATGCCCCCGAATTGCGCGGCAGTGCCCTTGAAAACGTGCGCCTGCTGGACCTAGCCACCTACAGCGCCGGCGGCCTGCCTCTGCAGTTTCCCGATGATGCCGACCATCCCGACCGGATGTTCAGCTATTACCAGGCCTGGAAGCCCCTCTACCCGGCCAGCACCCAGCGGCTTTATTCGAACCCGAGCATCGGCCTGTTCGGCTATCTGGCGGCCCGAAGCCTGGGACAGCCTTTCGATGATGTCATGCAGCAGACATTGATGCCTGGGCTGGGTCTCAAGCGCAGCTACGTACGGGTTCCGCAAGATCAACTGGGTCGATACGCCCAGGGTTACGCGAAGGATGGCAAGCCCGTGCGCGTCGGACCTGGTGCCCTGGATTCCGAGGCGTACGGGGTAAAGACCAGCTCAGC
Organism: Pseudomonas frederiksbergensis; assembly: GCF_000802155.2. Classification (GTDB taxonomy): domain Bacteria; phylum Pseudomonadota; class Gammaproteobacteria; order Pseudomonadales; family Pseudomonadaceae; genus Aquipseudomonas; species Aquipseudomonas frederiksbergensis_A. The sequence goes on along the minus strand of NZ_JQGJ02000004.1, from coordinate 489,710 downwards.
GGACCTGATTCGTTTCGTCGAGGCCAACCTGCGACCGCAAACGCTGGACGAGCCCTTGAAACAAGCCATCGCCACGACCCATACGGGTTTCTATCGGGTTGGCCAGATGAACCAGGGCCTGGGCTGGGAGTTCTACCCCGCCCCGTTCACCCTGGAGGATTTGCTCGCCGGCAATACACCGCAGATGGCCCTGACCCCACAAAAAGTCGAAGCGCTCAGCCCGCCCCGCCCGGCGCCGGACGGCAGCTGGATCAACAAGACAGGCTCAACCAACGGCTTTGGCGCCTATGCCGCGTTTGTGTCTGGAAAGGATTTGGGGATCGTGATCCTGGCGAACAAGAACTACCCGATCGAAGAAAGAATAAAGGCCGCGCACAAAATCCTGGCGGCCTTGGAACAGCAATGAGGTCCGCTTTTGGTGGCGCGGGAGCCTGCTCCCTCGCCACGCAAGACCTTGTCGCTAGTCCTCGAGCGCCTTCGGCGCGGGCGCAGGTTTCGCCGCTTTACCCGGTTTGGCACCTTTTGCGTCTTTAGCGGGTTCGGGTTCCGGCGCTGGTGGCGGGGCTGGCACCACGGCTTCCTTTTCAGCAGAGGGCAATTTGTCGACGGTATCGAACAGCTCGCTCAGTTTGATCTCGCCGGAATGCTCAAGCTTCTTTTCCCCATCCTTGCCCACCAGGATGATCTTAGGCAGCGCACCGGCGCCCAGCTTGAGGGAACGGATCAGCGCCATGGTGCTTTGCGGGTCAAGATCCTTGCCATCCCGTTGCCCGATGGTGTTGAACACGGTGTAGAGCATCATGTTTCGTTGGGAAAATCCCTGCTTGCCCTCTGGCTTTTCAAGCTCTGCTTTCAACTTGGACCATGCAGGATCGACGGAGCTGGGCGCGATAATGATCAAGGGGCGGGTCTTGCCCACCTCCGCCACCAGGGGTGAGTCGCCGTCAGCGGCGAACAAGGGGCCGACGAAGGCCAGCAAGGTTGCGAAGGTCAACGACCGAATAAGCATGCGCCTCTCCTTTTGATATTTACGCTGTACTGATTGCACATGGCGGCGATTGTTCCGCGAGAGTCGCCCGATACCGCAGTTGCCTGCCCTGAAGCTTAGGCCACCGGCCCCATAGCGCAACCGCGTCACACCGGGTTCAAAGGCCGAACGGGAAGGTATCCTCCTCATGCTCCAGGGTGTGAGGCGTGGGCAGCGGCGTGACCGCTTCGGTCTGTTCGAACCAGAGCCAGGCGTCGAACTGCTCGGCCAGGACCGCTTCGAAATAATGGCTATGGCGTTCGGTTTCAGGGCGGTAGATTACGCCAATGGCGCGTTCGAGCAGCGGCTCGGACAACGCGTCCAACAGTGCCTCGTCAGGACTTGCCCGCCAATCTGTCAGTGATGCGCGGACACCCGCCTGGAGAAATTCCCGCTCCCAACTGCCGGCCAATGCCGGCTGCACCTGCTTGATTTTCATCGGCGAGTCCCAGTCATCGGCCGCCGCCACGCTGCCATGGTCGGTCCCCATGCCCAGCAGCACCGCGTCGCGGCCGTAAGCCATGCGACACAACTGGCCAACATTGAATTCGCCTTCCCAACCCATGCGCGTCGCCGCGGCATTGCCGATGTGGGAGTTGTGCGCCCAGACAATCGCTTTCGCATCGGGCCCGCGGTGTTCCAACAGGCTTTGCAGGGTGTCGAACATATGCCGGTCCCGCAGGTTCCAGGAAGACTTGCCGCCGCGATACATCGCTCGGTAGTACTGCTCGGCAGCACGCACCACCCGGGCATTCTGGATGGCGCTGAAGAAGCCTTCGTCATCCTTGATCAATGGATCGAGGCGTTCGGCGAGCAACGTGTTGAGCTGCTCGACCACCGCGTCCTCGCAGGTCGCCAGGTTGCCGCGCTCGGTAAAATGGCCGTAGAGCGCCGGTTCGTCGTGCCACGGCGTCAGGCAGCCATAACGATGCCGGGCATCACGGGCCAGATGGGGATGTGCCTTGTCGAGGTAGTTGAGCACCTCGTCGATGGAGTGCCGCAGGCTGTAGACGTCCAGCCCACGAAACTCCACGCGCCGAGCGTCCGGCTGCCCGAGGTTGTAGTCGCGCAGCCAGCGGACGAAGGACTGGACATCCGTATTGCGCCACATCCAGCTTGGAAACCGAGCGAAAGCCTGCTGTTTCCAGGCCGAGGGCCCGAGATTGCGCACGCAGCGGTCGACTTGACCAGCATCGGGCCAGTCGGCTTCGACGGCCACAATCCCGAAGCCATGATGCTCGACCAGATGGCGGGTGATGGCGGCGCGGGTGCGGTAGAAATCATGGGTGCCATGGCTGGCTTCGCCGATCAGCACCACCTTGGCATCGGCGAAGCGATCAAACATCTCGCCAAAGGCCGGGCTGTCCTCGGCGGGCAACGGTTCGGCGTGATGACGCAGGATATCGGCAATGTCGGTGCGAGGTTCGGCGCGACGACGGCGCAGGCGTTGCAGCAGATCTCTGGCTGGGCTATTCATGGATCGAGGCCTCATCAGTACCTGGTTTACAGGTATGACTATCCCTAGCGCCCCATGACTCCGAGCAAATCAGAACGCCAGTTTGAAGCCGATCATCGCCAACATCACCGCCAGGCAAGGGCGCAGGAGCTCGTCGGAAATACGCCCCGACAAGTGGCTGCCCAGGTAGATGCCCGGCAATGAACCGATCAGCAAGAAGCCGAGGATGTGCCAGTCCATATTGCCCATGCTTGCGTGACCCAGGCCGGCCACCAGGGTCAGCGGTACGGCATGGGCGATTTCGGTGCCCACCAGGCGCTTGGTAACCAGGAACGGATAGAGGATGAACAGCGCGACAGTGCCCAGGGCGCCGGCGCCGATGGAGGTCAACGCGACCATCGTGCCCAGCACCAACCCGGTGATCACGGTAAGGAGGTTGAGTCGCGAGCCGCTGGGATTGTAGTGGCCGCCGGCGCGGTCGTGGGCGAATTGCAACAGGCGCTTCTTGAACAAGATCGCCAGGGCGGTGGCAAACAGCACAAAGCCCAAGGCTTGCTTGATCACCGCGTTCATCGCGTCCGGCGAGCTGTTCAGGCTGCTGAGAAACCACAGGGTCAGCCCGACTGCCGGCACGCTGCCCAAGGTCAGCCAACCGGTGATGGCCCAGTCGATATTGCGGTTCCTGGCGTGAACCAACACGCCGCCGGACTTGGTGATGGCCGCGTACAGCAGGTCCGTGCCCACCGCCGTTGCCGGGTTGATGCCGAACCACAACAGAATGGGGGTCATGAGCGATCCGCCACCCACGCCAGTCATCCCGACGATGAAACCGACCACCAGGCCCGCTACGACTAAACCGACATTACCGAAATCCATCAAACCCGTCTCAGCACGACCGCGTGAAAAATCTGGCCGCGAGCATAGCGATTTTTCTTATAACCCCCCTATATCGATGTGATCTATCTTTATTCCATTATTCGCTACTGTACCGGCAGGAAATTCAGGAACAGCAGGCTCTGCGCGTAGTTCAACCCTATCCGTCGGTAGCGCTCGTCAAGCATCTGCGTCAACAGGTCCAGGCGTGCGACGATTTTCCCGAACTCGACGGCAAAGCTCAGGTTGCTGCCCTCCTCCGAAATTTCATTGGAAAACAGCACCGGCGTGCCGTCCTTGTTCTGCCGTTGGCCGAGCAGCCACGTTGCCTTCTCGATATTGCGCGCGGCGTTGCTGACAAAGCGCGGATCGATAGTGTCGGTCATGTAGAACTCGAGGCGGTTGCCGTGGGCCGTTACCAACATGCTGCCGATGGCGTAGATGAACGCACCGACGCGATCACCGAGAAATTCCGGACTCATGGCGTAACTCAAGGCCGCCAGGTCTTTTCTATTGCCCAGGGCCGGCAACGGCTGCTGTTGCTCGATGGCTTGGCGCACTTGCTTGACGGCGATGCGGGCATCCAGGAAGCCTGATTTGCGCAACTCTTCCGGGTTGCGCAGATAAAGCTTGTGCATCAGCAGATACAGGCTCTGCAAATTATCGTGCATCGAGAGCGTGGCCATGCGGTCGACGCTGGTCTGCAAGAATTCCTGGGGCCTGGCGTTGCTGAACTGCGTGACGATGTCCTGGCCTTGCTGGTGGCTGCAGCCGCTAAGCAACAGCAACAGGCCCGCCAACAGCGAGCCGCAGCGACGTGGCGACACCATCATGGAAAGTAAAACACCCATCGAATCTCGTCTGGACAGGGGGAAACGGTGGGGCTCGCCGCTTCCTGGCCATGGATAGAGCGGGAAAAACCTTGAAAGTGCAGTGCCTTGGCGCAAAAGCTCACGCTTGGCCAAGGTTCGCCTCGATGAATTAGTCTTACTTTTTAATTGATAAATCCCAATTTATGGCTATAAATCCCTTCTCCACCCACAAATAGAAAGACTACTGAACAGAAAAACCTTCATCGCTGTCCGACCAAGTGACGGACTCGACCCGCGTTAAAACAACAACAAAACAACAGGAAGGAAGGTCACACTCATGCTTGAATCCAGACATCTGCTCACGGCCCTCGGAGTTTCTCTGATGATTGCCACCTCTTCCCAGGCCGCCGGCCTGACCAATGAACGCGTCGCCTTCGGCAAGACTGACGACGGCACGGCGGTTGAAAAATACATACTGCGCAACAGCCACGGAATCGAGGCGACGGTGATCACCTACGGCGGCATCCTCCAGTCGCTGATCGTGCCGGACAAAAATGGCATGACCACCGACATCGTCCTCGGCTTCGACGACGTCCAGGGCTACCAGAAGAACGGCAACGTGTATTTCGGCGCGACCATCGGCCGCTTCGGCAATCGCCTGGCTGGCGGCGCGTTCGAGCTGGACGGCAAGCGGTATCAGGTGCCGCAGAACGACAAGGACAATTCGCTGCACGGCGGGCCGCAAGGGTTCGACAAGCGCGTCTGGAAAGCCGAGGCGAGCAACGACAAGGACTCGGTCGGCGTGACCCTGACCTACCTGTCCAAAGATGGCGAGATGGGTTTCCCGGGTAACCTGAAGACTGACGTTACCTACAGCCTCAATGACAAAAACGAACTGCGCATCGACTACAAGGCCACCACTGACAAACCGACCGTGCTGAACCTGACCAACCACAGCTACTTCAACCTGGCAGGCGCAGGCAACGGCGACATCCTCAAGCAAGTCGCGACCCTGCACGCGTCCCGCTACACACCGGTGACCGCCAAGCTGATTCCCACCGGCGAACTGGCGCCAGTCGCCGGCACACCGATGGATTTCACCAAGCCCACCGCCATCGGCACGCACATCAAGGCGGATCATCCGCAGTTGAAATTCGCTGAACCGAAACAGGGTGGCTTCGATTTCAACTGGGTGCTCGATGCCAAGGGTGACGTGGGCAAACTCGCTGCCGATGTCCAGGATCCGCAGTCGGGACGGCGCCTGCAGCTGTACACCACCGAGCCGGGCGTGCAGTTCTACACCAGCAACTTCCTAGACGGCACGATCAAGGGCAAGCAAGGCAAGGTGTACCCGCACTGGGGCGCATTCACCCTGGAGACCCAGCATTTCCCCGACTCGCCCAACCAGCCGGATTTCCCGACCACGCGACTTGATCCGGGCCAGACCTACACCCAGACCATGGTGCTGAAGTTTTCGGCCGAATAATCTCCTGCAACCGATCGTTCCCGCCTTTCGCGCGGGAGCGATCAAACCTGAACGCCTGGTCTATCCTGCTGCCACAGCTTTCTCGATCAGCACGACAGGAGACGTGAATGAAAACTCTGGAATTGGCCGGCGTATCCGTTCCGGTAATCGGCCAGGGCACTTGGCGCCTGGGTGAAGAACCGTCCCATCACAAGAAGGAAGTGGCTGCCCTGCGCTTGGGTATCGAGCTGGGCATGACCCTGATCGACACCGCCGAAATGTACGCCGAGGGTGGCGCCGAAAAAATCGTTGGCGAAGCGATCACCGGGCTGCGCGATCAAGTGTTCCTGGTGAGCAAGGTCTACCCCCATAACGCCAGCCGCAAAGGCGTCCCGTTGGCTTGCGAACGCAGCCTGCGGCGGCTCGACACCGATTACATCGACCTCTACCTGCTGCACTGGCGCGGCCAGTACCCTTTGGAAGAAACCGTCGAAGCGTTCGAGCGCCTGCGCGAAGAAGGCAAGATCGGGCGCTGGGGCGTGTCGAACTTTGACGTTGACGATATGGAGGAACTGGCATCGCCGGCCTGCGCCACCAACCAGGTGCTGTACAACTTGCAAGAACGCGGCATCGAATTCGACCTGCTGCCCTGGAGCCAACGGCAACACATGCCGATCATGGCTTACTGCCCGGTTGGCCAGGGCGGACATTTGCTAAAGGATCACACCGTGCAGCAAATCGCCGAGCGCCACCGTGCAACGCCGGCACAGATCGCCCTGGCCTGGCTGGTGCGCCAGGACAACGTCATCGCCATTCCCAAGGCCACGCAGCCTGAACATGTACGCCTGAATGCCGAGGCGGCGAATCTGCAACTTGAGTCCCAGGATCTGGCGGCGCTGGACCTGGTGTTCCCGAAGCCTGATGGGAAGCAGCGGTTGGCGATGGTTTAGTTTCCCTACGAGGGTTGGGCACCACCCACAGGTTCGTGCTTGGTAGCTATAACAGGGAACTAGAACAACCCCATCTGCCCGCCAATCAACGTCGAGAAATCATCGTCGACAAACGGCAGGATCGCATCCGCCACTGGCTGTAGCTGCTTGGTCACGTAATGGTCGTAATCGATCGGCGCACTACGGGTTTCCAGCGGCTCGGGACCGGCGACGGTGATCACGTAGCTGATCCAGCCTCCGTTCTGATACTGCCGGGGCCGCCCCTGGCGTTCATTGAACGCGTCGGCGAGCCGCGCCGCCCGTACGTGGGGCGGCACGTTGCGTTCGTAGTCATCCAGGGGCCGGCGCAGGCGCTTGCGGTAGACCAGGCGTTCATCGAACGCACCGGCCAGCGTCTGCCGCACATAATCGCGCACGTAATCCTGATAGGGCTGTCGATGGAAGATCCGTCCGTACAGCTCCTGCTGGAACTGGCGGGCCAGCGGCGACCAGTCGGTGCGCACGGTCTCCAGGCCTTTGTAGATGATTTCATCGCTGCCGTCGGCACGGGTCACCAGGCCGGCGTAGCGCTTCTTGCTGCCCTCCTCCGCACCGCGGATGGTCGGCATCAGGAATCGCTTGAAATGAGTTTCGAATTGCAGCTCCAACGCGCTCTCGAGCCCGAACTCTTCACGTACCTGCTCGCGCCACCAATGGTTGACGTAAGCCACCAGTTCGCGGCCGATCACCGCGGCCTCTTCCTGGCCGTGGGGGCGGCGCAACCAGACGAAGGTTGAATCGGTGTCGCCGTAGATCACCACGTGCCCCCGGGCCTCGATCAACTGCCGGGTGCGCTGCATGATTTGATGACCGCGCAGTGTGATGGACGACGCGAGGCGCGGGTCGAAGAAGCGACAACCACTGGAGCCGAGTACGCCATAAAACGCGTTCATGATGATCTTCAGCGCCTGGGACAACGGTGCATTGTGTTCACGCTTGGCAGTTTCCCGGCCTTCGGCAACCCGCGCCACGATTGACGGCAGGCAATGTCGGGTACGAGAGAACCGCGCCCCGCGAAAGCCTGGGACCGATTCATGATCGCCTGGATGGCGAAGCCCTTCGATCAAGCCCACCGGGTCAATCAGAAAGGTGCGGATAATCGAGGGATACAGGCTCTTGTAGTCGAGCACCAGCACCGACTCGTAGAGCCCCGGTTGCGAATCCATGACAAACCCGCCAGGGCTGGCCTCGGGCGGACGCTGGCCGAGGTTCGGCGCGACAAAGCCCTGGCGGTGCATCAGCGGCATGTACAGGTGCGTGAACGCCGCCACCGAGCCTCCGCTGCGATCCGCCGGCAGGCCGGTGACACTGGCGCGCTCCAGCAAGAATTCCAGCAGATCGGTCTTGGCGAAGATCCGCGTGACCAATTCGCAGTCCTTGAGGTTGTAACGGGCAAGGGCCGGCTTGTCCTCTGCAAACATGCGATTGATCTCGTCCATGCGTTGGTACGGGTTGTCGATGGACTTGCCTTCGCCCAGCAGGGTTTGCGCGACGTTTTCCAGGCTGAAAGACGGGAAGCTCCAGGTCGCCGACCGCAAGGACTCGATCCCGTCGATGATCAATCGGCCGGCCGCCGAGGCGAAGAAGTGATTGTTGCGAGCGCCATGTTCGCGCCATTGCATTTCCTCACCGCCACGCCCCAGCCGCAACGGTACGGCCAGCCGGCGGGCATGCTCGTGCAGCACGCGCAAATCGAACTGCACCAGGTTCCAGCCGATGATTGCGTCGGGGTCGAAGCGGGCGAACCACTCGTTGAGTTTCTTCAACAGCAGCGTTCGGGACTCGCAGTACTCAAGCTGGAAATCTACGTTGCTATCATCACCATTCGGCGGCCCGAGCATGTAGACCTGGCGTTCGCCACAGCCTTCCAGGGCGATGGAATACAACTCGCCTTGGGCGGTGGTTTCGATGTCCAGGGACACCAGTCGTAGCGGCGGCCGGTATTCGTGGGCCGGTTTCATCTGGGCGTCGAGCAGCAGGCCATCGGCCGTTGGCGTGCCGCCGAACCAGACCGGGGCGGTGATGAAGCGCTCCATCATGTAGCGCTCCGGTGGCCGGATGTCGGCTTCGAACACCTCCACGCCGGCGCGCCGCAGCGTAGTGTCCAGGCGCATCAGCTGGGCATGTTGTCGGCAATACAGGCCCAGCACCGGGCGGTGCTCGAAATCCAGCAGGTCCAGGGGACGCAGTTCGACCTCTTTTTCGCCCTGCAACAGCGCTTCGGCCTGGCCACGCTGGACCTGCGGCACAAACGCCACCGAAGGCTGCAACGGCAGGCGCACGCGCCGGGGGCCGGCATCGGTCGCCAGCCAGAACTCGACTTCGGTGCCCGCCGGGGTGTCGCGCCAATGCCGGGTGAGGACGAAGCCCTGCTGTAGATCCACCGCTAAAACCTCGAAACCTGGATGTCACGCATTCTACCCGTGGCGCGCGCGCTCATCCCACCGAGATCTGTTTCACGCGCCATGACGCTTTTGGACGACTGACTGCCGCTTTATCGCTTGCCCTTCGCCGTTGGGTCTACGATTCTTTAACCACCCGCAAAAAACGACACCTGAGGCCTCCCATGAAAACCGTCGCGCAGTTGCTCCGGATAAAAGACGAGAAGAACCAGCAAGTGCACACCATTTCACCGGACGACATGGTTTTGCAGGCCCTGATGCGCATGGCCGAGAAAAACGTCGGTGCCTTGCTCGTGGTCAAGAACGACGAAGTGCTGGGCATCATCAGCGAGCGTGACTATGCGCGCAAAATGGTCTTGCACGGGCGCTCCTCGGTGGGCACGAAAGTGAGCGATATCATGGTCTCCCCTGTCGTTACCATCGATCCACACCAGAACGTCGAGACCTGCCTGAGCATCATGACCGAAAAACACCTGCGGCATTTACCAGTGGTGGAGGACGGCAAGCTCGTCGGCCTGTTGTCCATCGGCGACCTGGTAAAAGAGGCCATCGCCGAGCAGGCGGACCTGATCAGACAACTGGAGCAATACATTCGCGGCGAATGATCGCTCGGGCGGGTTGCTCATTTGCGACTCACTTCTATATTGAAAGAGTTGCCCTTCCGAGCATCCCCATGGCCGCTACCGAACGACTGATCATTTGTGAACATTGCGATGCGGTGTACGAGCCTGTCGAGCTCGTCCCGCATCAAAAAGCTTCGTGCGTGCAATGCCATGCCGTGATCCAGCGCTACAACGGCCTGACCATCGAACAGCGCCTGGCCCTGACCATTACCGCTGCCGTGCTGTGGGCCTTCGCCAACGTCTATCCGGTGATGAGCATCCGCCTCCAGGGCCTTAGCAACAGCGCGACCTTGTGGGATTCCGTCGTTGCCCTTAGCCAAGGGCCCATCACCTTCATCGCCCTGGTCGCCGCGGTCGCGATCATCATTGCCCCAGCCTTTCAACTGGCCCTTTTGCTTTGGGTGCTGGGCTACGCCTACTCCAATCGGCGGGCACCGGCTTTCAACCTGTGCATGCGCAGCCTGGAAACCCTGCGTCCGTGGAGCATGCTGGAGGTATGCCTGCTGGGGGCGTTGATCGCAGTGATCAAGCTTGCCGGGTTACTGGATGTACTGCCCGGCATCGGCCTGTTCGCCCTGGCAGCCTTGAGCCTGCTGATGATCCGTATTGCCGGCCGCGATGTCCGCGATCTTTGGGACACCCTGTGAACGGCCCACCGCCGGGCAACCCGCCCCAGGCCAGTGACCTTAACCTGTGCCTGTGCCACAGCTGCGGCCTGGCTTGCGACATGAGCGACGAGCCCGAGACCTGCCCGCGATGCGATGCGCCGCTGCACCGGCGCAAGCCCGACACCCTGGCCCGCACGTGGGCCTATATGCTGGCGGCGCTGGTGTTCTACATCCCGGCCAACCTGTTGCCGGTCATGAATACCCAGATGCTCGGCGATGGCGCGGACAGCACGATCATCAGCGGCGTCGTCGAGTTCTGGCACAGTGGCGCCTGGGACATAGCCCTGATCATCTTCATCGCCAGCATCGCCGTGCCAGGGATAAAGTTCGTCGTCCTGACGCTGCTGCTGGTGACCGTGCAGCGGCGCAGCACCTGGGCCCAGGTCCAGCGAGCGAAGCTGTATCGGTTGGTCGAGGTCATCGGCTACTGGTCGATGCTCGATGTGCTGGTCGTCGCACTGGTGGCGGCACTGGTGAAATTCCAGGCCTTGAGCGACATCGAACCGCGACCGGGAATCTTGTTCTTCGGCCTCGTGGTGCTGTTTACCATGCTGTCGGCCATGAGTTTCGATCCACGGCTGATCTGGGATACCCAACCATCCGAGGAGGTCATGGATGAAGCCACAAGCCACTGATGGACAGCCCGCACCGGGCCGGGCCCACGTCACCCGCCGTCGCTGGTCGGTGTCGCTGGTGTGGATCGTGCCGATCATCGCCGTGCTGGTCGGGGTGTCCCTGGTGGTCCATAACTGGCTTCAGGAAGGCCCGACCATCACCATCACCTTCAAGACAGGCGAGGGCCTGACCGCGAACAAGACCCCGGTCAAGTACCGCAACGTAGTGATTGGCCAGGTGACCGACGTGCAACTGAGCGCCGACCAGAAAAACGTGACCGCCACCGTCAAGCTCGCCAAGACCGCGGACACGTTCACCCATGAAGACTCGGTGTTCTGGGTAGTCCGGCCGCGCATCGGCGCGGGCGGTATCTCCGGGATCGATACCTTGCTGTCCGGGGATTTCATCGGCGCCGACGCCGGCCATTCGACGGTGCGCGCCAAGTCCTTCACCGGGCTGGAGGCCCCGCCCCCCATCACTTACGGCGAACCGGGCAAGCGCTTTACCCTGCACTCCCAGGACCTCGGTTCGCTGGACATCGGCTCGCCGGTGTACTTGCGCAAGATCCCGGTGGGCCAGGTGGTTTCCTATGCATTGGACGCCGATGGCAAGGGCGTCAATATCGAAGTGTTCATCAATGCGCCGAACGATGCCTATGTCACCGAGAACACCCGTTTCTGGAACGTCAGCGGTGTCGACGTAAACGTCGGTGCCAACGGTTTCGCGGTCAAGACCGAATCCCTCTCTGCCCTGCTGGTCGGCGGCATTGCCTTCCGGGCCCCGGAGTACAGCCCCAACGACACTCCCGCCGCTGAAAACAAGAATTACGAACTGTTCGCCGACCAACAGAGCGCCCTCGCCCCGCCCAGCGGCAAGGCGCAATACCTGGCTTTACGCTTCGACCAGGCTTTGCGCGGCTTGCGCGTCGGTGCCCCGGTGGAATTCCTCGGTATCGAGATCGGCCGGGTGGTCTCCATGAATCTGGACTTCGACGAGAAGCAGCGCTCGTTTCCCGTCAATGTCGGCATCGTGATCTACCCTCAATTGCTGGGCAAGGCTCATGAAAAGCTGCTCAAGACGCTCAATCACAATCCGGAAGACGAAGCCGCTGCCGCCCGGCTGGTCGGCAGTTTCGTCGAGCGGGGGCTGCGCGCCCAGGCGCGTAGCGGCAATCTGCTGACGGGGCAGTTATACATTTCCCTGGATTTCTACCCCAAGGCGGAAAAGGTCGCCTTCGATCCGGCAGCACGCCCCCTGCGGATCCCGACGATTCCGGGCAGCCTGCAGCAGCTGCAGGAACAACTGCAAACGGTGGTCGAGCGCATCAACAAGCTGCCGCTGGAAAGCATCGCCAGCAATCTGGACGGCAACCTCGTGGAACTGCGCAAAGGCCTGTCGCAGTTCAACAGCAAGACCCTGCCGGGCGTACAAAGCACCCTGCAGGACGTGAGCAAGACCTTGCAGTCGGCGAACTCGACGTTGGCCGAAGATTCGCCCCAGCGTGAACAACTGACCCAGACCCTGGACGACCTGGGCCGTATGTCGCGATCGCTGCGCGAGCTGTCCGACTACCTTGGCCGGCACCCTGAATCGCTGCTTCGCGGCCGTCCGAAAGACGCGCCGGCGCAGAACCTGACTTTTCCGGTGAAAGAATGATGACAGGAGCACGCTTGATGCCGCTGACGCTGAAGTCTTCATTGATCGCCCTGGCGCTGTTGCTTGGTGCCTGTCGCAGCGATCCCATTCACTATCACACCCTGAGCCCGGTCAACCCGGCGGGCCAGGCACGCGTGGGTGCGGATATCCAGATCGAGCAACTCAGTGTCCCGCCGCAAGTGGATCGCACCCAGATGGTGGTGCGCCAGGGCGAGAGTGGGCTGGCCATCCTCGAAACCGAGTGGTGGGGCTCAAGCCTGGCCGATGAACTGCGCAGCAGCCTGGACGAGCAACTGAGCAACCCCGGAACGCCAAAGCGATTACTGCGGGTGGAGGTGCAGCGCTTCGACTCGATTCCCGGTCGGTATGCCCGCATGGACGTGCAGTGGCGGCTGCGCACCCTGGGCAGCGATGCCCAGGCCCTTACCTGTCGCAGCAGCCTGCAAACACCGGCCACGGGCAGTATCGATGACTTGGTGAAGGGCCATCAGAACAACGTCCGCCGATTCGTCGACCTTGTCGGGCAAGCGGCATCGCGCAACGCCTGCCCTTGATTCAATCGGGCCAATGCAGTGAAAGCACGGGCGCAACTCGCGGGTGACGATCGATGCGCTCCAGCAAGGCAAAGAATTGCGGGCGGGCGCTGAGCATCGCTTCACGGGTTTCGACCCATTTCGTGATCACCGCCGCCAGGATATCCAGCGCCCCGGGCTCGGCCCCGCCGAGGAACGGCGTGGCTGGAAACTGGTCGGCAAACAATGCCCAGTTGCGATACAGGCGCTGTTTCGTGCCGGCCACCAATCGTTCCCGTGCGACCTCATCCGCGTCAGGCAGCCAGCGCCGGGGAAAATCGATAATGCCAATGGGCGTGTAGCAATTGGCGGCGATATAGACCAGGCCGCGTATGCCCTGCGCGCGCTGGGCCGGGTCCTGCGGCAGCAGTTTCGATTCAGGGAACGATAACCCCAGGTGAATCAGGATCGCCGCCGCCTCGGTCAGGACCGAGCCGTCTGGCAACAGCAGGGTCGGTACCTGTTTTTGCGGATTCAACGCCTCGAGTTCTTTCGCCGCGTCGTTGTCCTCGGTCGAATAGGTATCCACACGACGATAAGGCACGCCGCAGATGTTCAGGGCGACCTCGACCGCCGCGGAGCCGGACTGGCTGTGGCCGAATAATTGATACATGGACTTGCCTCCTGAAAAGGGACTCTGCCGGTAGAGCTCGCCGTCCCATGAGTGTTCCATCAATCTGACTGCCCCTCCCCCCGACGAGGTATCACCGCCGTCGATGTTCACCATCACGTCAATGAAGTTCTCATGCTCCCTGCCCGGCGCAACAATGGCCCCACACAAACAACACCCCCCGGAGCACACCATCATGAAACGCCAAATCATCCTCAGCTTCGCTTTCTCGGTACTGGCAGCCAACGTATTCGCCGCCTCTTCCCAACCAGTCATTGCCGAAGGTGGTTCCGACCGCCTGATCGAAAACCGCGTCGCCGAAGGCGGTGCTGATCGCCTGCTGGAACGCCGCGTCGCCGAAGGTGGCTCCGATCGCCTGCTGGAACGCCGCGTCGCCGAAGGTGGCTCCGATCGCCTGTTGGAACGCCGCGTCGCCGAAGGTGGCTCCGATCGCCTGCTGGAACGCCGCGTCGCCGAAGGTGGCTCCGATCGCCTGTTGGAACGCCGCGTCGCCGAAGGTGGCTCCGACCGCCTGCTGGAACGCCGCGTCGCCGAAGGTGGCTCCGACCGCCTGTTGGAACGCCGCGTCGCCGAAGGTGGCTCCGACCGCCTGCTGGAACGCCGCGTCGCCGAAGGTGGCTCCGACCGCCTGGCTCAGAACCGTGCATGAGTGGCGTTACCGCGATGCCTGACGCGCTTCTAAATGACCTTCAATATGAGTCATGGCGAGGACACCCCCTCGCCATGACGGTCCAACCCACTTGCAAGTCATCCCCCTGAAAGCCCGGCCTCAACCGCCGGGCTTTTTCATGGCCAACGGTTTCAGCGCCCAGAAGCCCGCGCCATGCACCGCTGATAGCGTTCATCCACGCGCTTGGCGAACCATGCGGTGGTCAGTTTTCGAGTGATCTTCGGACTCTTGAGCACGATGCCCGGCAGCACCGCCCGAGGCAGCGGCTTGCCCTCGGCGTTCTCAGCCAGTTCGAATACCCGCTTGTAGAGCTTGCTGTCTTCGAACGCGAGGCTGTCACCCAACTCCAGCTGATCGCGGATGGTCGGGTTGCGCATTCCCAACGACTTGCCCAAGGTGCGCACCGCCAGTTCCGTGCTGCCCGGCATGATCGAATCATGCAGGATCAAATCGCCATCCAGCGCCAGGGAAATGCCCGAAGCGCGACTCACTGCATGCTGGAACGCCGCGTTGCGACTGGCGTACCACCCCGCGTTGAAGTCGGCGAATCGGTACAGCGGTTCGGTGTAGCTCACCGGATAGCCCAGCAAATGGGCAATGCCGAAATACATGCCGCCCCGACGGCTGAACACTTCCCGCCGAATCGAACCATCAACCGTGTAGGGATAATTGCGCGCATTGGCTTGGGCGAACGCGATACTGACCTGCATCGGGCCACCCGTGTGTACCGGGTTGAAGCCGTCGAACAGCGTCTTGCCCAGCGGCACCATGCTGATGAAGTCATCGAAGATCGCACTGAGTTCTTTCTCGCTTCGCGCCGCGTCGAGGCGGTCGCTGTAGCTTTTGCCATTGGGCGATCGTACCTGGAGCGCACCGCTGACGAGGAATCCGGGAATGTGCACCTTGGCCGCGCGACGATCGATTTCCTGCCGGGCGATCTTGCCCAGTCCCGGCACGGCGGGATCGGCCTGGAAAGTCGACTCCTGTTCGGTCACCGCCAGCACCGAACAGATGTTCTGCGTCGTCGTTGGGATCTGCTGCGCGGAAAAGGCCACGTAGATGTCCGTGGCCCAGCCTGCCCGATCAGCAGTCTTGGCCGGCATCAACCGAACGATCTGCGCCTTGACTTCGCCAGGCTGGCGCTCAGGTTCCTGGGCCTGGCGAGTGCCGCAGCCGGCCAGGGCCAGCAAGGCGACCAGGCTGGTCGTCAAATGATTGAGTTGCATGGTGCTCCATCAAATCCATTGTTCGGGAGCAACCATACGACCAAAAGCCGGCAGAAATCCAATGTCGCAGCGAGCTTGCCCGCACCAGCAACGGACCGTGCCCGGTCAGATCCCACTCAACGCCAGGTCCATCGCAAAGTAGGTGAAGATCAAATCCGCCCCGGCCCGCTTGATCGCGCCAAGGCTTTCTCGCACCACGCGGGCTTCGTCGATGGCGCCGGCCTGGGCGGCGAACTTGATCATCGCGTATTCGCCGCTGACCTGGTACGCCGACAAAGGCAGGTTCGAGGCCTGGCGAATGTCGCGAATGATGTCCAGGTAGGCTCCGGCGGGCTTGACCATCAGCGCATCGGCGCCTTCCTGCTCGTCGAGCAAGGACTCGCGCAAGGCTTCGCGACGGTTCATCGGATTCATCTGGTAGCTCTTGCGGTCGCCCTTCAACGCGCTGCCGCCGGCTTCGCGGAACGGGCCATAGAGCGCCGAGGCGAATTTGGTGGAATAGGCCATGATGGCCGTCTGGGTGAAGCCCGCGTTGTCCAGGGCCTTGCGAATGGCCTGGACTTGCCCGTCCATGGCCGCCGACGGCGCAATGACATCGGCCCCGGCACGCGCTGCCGCCACGGCTTGCTTGCCCAGGTTGACCAGGGTGCGGTCGTTATCCACTTCATGGCCGTGCAGCACGCCGCAATGGCCGTGATCGGTGTATTCGCAGAAGCAGGTATCGGACATCACCACCATTTCCGGCACGGCATCCTTGCAGATCCCGGCCATGCGCGACACCAGCCCCCGCTCGCTCCACGTGTCGCTGCCGTCGCTGTCCAGATGATGAGACACGCCAAAGGTCATTACGGACTTGATACCCGCACGGGCGTAACGCTCGATCTCGCCGGCCAGTTTCGATTCGGGGATGCGCATCACGCCCGGCATGCTCTTGATCGGCACAAAATCGTCGATTTCTTCCTCGACGAAAATCGGCAGGACCAGATCATTAAGGGTGAACTCGGTTTCCTGGAACAGGCTGCGCAAGCTCGCGTTGCGGCGCAGACGGCGTGGACGTGCTTCGGGGAACTGGCTGGACATGGGACTCCGGGGGCAGGTTTGGATCACGAGGAAAAGCTTATGCCCTGGCCGGCCAGGGCACAAACGTCGGTGGAAAAACAGAGTATTACCGCCAAGGCAATAATCCACTCACAAGGTCAGCGAGCCATTGATGCAAGTCACCACTGCGCCGCCAATCCAGACCTCATCGCCAATCTGCTCGACATGAATCCGCCCGGCACGCCCCATCGTGACCCCTTGGCTGACCACGTAAGAGGATGGCGCCAACTGCTTGCCCAGCATCCACTGGGCGAGCCCGGCGTTCAGGCTGCCCGTGGCAGGGTCCTCCGGCATGCCATCGCCCGCGATAAAACCGCGTACTTCGAATTGCGCGTCGGTGCCGTCCACCGCTGGGTTCCAAGGCGCGACAACGCCCACGGCCAGATCTTGCAATTGCTGATAATCAGGCTTGAGGGTCAAGACCTGCTGGCGGTCCTTGAGCATCAAGGCCAACCAACCGGCGCCGTTGTCGACCCACTGCGCTTGGACAATCGCCTCGGCCGCGAGACCCAGCCCCTTGCGCACTCGCTCGCGTACTTCAAGCTCCAGCGGGCCGGACTTGAGCAAGGGCGGCGCGAGAAAGGCCAGCCCGTATTCGCTGCGGCGAACCCTGACCAGCCCAACGCCACATTCCTGCACGATTTCCTGCCCTTTCGGCACGCCCCCGGCTTCCAACCATGCATGGCAACTGCCCAGGGTCGGGTGCCCGGCGAACGGCAGTTCGGTCGATGTGGTGAAGATACGCACCCGGTAATCGGCTTCCGGGTGCTGGGGCGCCAGTACAAACGTGGTCTCGCTGAGGTTGGTCCAATTGGCAAACGCAGCCATGCGTTCATCACCCAAGCCATCGGCCCCCAGCACTACCGCCAGCGGATTGCCCTTGAGTGACGCTTCGCTGAACACATCCAACTGCTTGAAATCGAACCGACGGGGCATTGTCATTGTGGAATCTTCAAGCCGCGAGCCACCGCCGGCCGCGCCAGGAAACGCTCCAACACCCGTGTGACATTGGGAAAATTCTCGATACCCACCAGGTCACCCGCCTCATAGAACCCAAGCAGGTTGCGCACCCATGGAAACGTCGCGATATCGGCGATGGTGTAGCGCTCGCCCATGATCCAGTCCCGGTCTTGCAGACGGCCATCGAGGACATTGAGCAGGCGTTTGCTTTCCTCGACATAACGGTCGCGCGGTCGCTTGTCCTCGTAATCCTTGCCAGCAAATTTGTTGAAGAACCCCAGCTGTCCGAACATCGGCCCGATCCCACCCATCTGGAACATCAGCCACTGGATCGTCTCGTAGCGCGCCGCCGATTCCTGGGCGAGCAATTGACCGCTCTTGTCCGCCAGGTAGATCAGGATCGCCCCCGACTCGAACAACGCCAGCGGCTGATCCCCAGGACCATGAGGATCGAGAATCGCCGGAATCTTGTTGTTGGGATTGAGCGACAGAAACTCGGGCGATAGCTGATCGTTGCTGGCGAAATCGACCTTGTGAGGCTCGTACGGCAGGCCGATCTCTTCGAGCATGATCGAGACCTTCACGCCGTTGGGGGTTGGCAAGGAATAGAGCTGGATCCACTCCGGGTACTGGGCAGGCCATTTTTGGGTGATGGGGAATGAGGTCAGGTTGGGCATGAGCTGGATTCCAAGTGTCAGCCAGAAAGCAGAAGCATAAATCAGCTGATCCAGCTTTGGGCCATCGCCCCTTCTTAAATCCGCAATATCGCGTAGCTAACATTCGCGTCATTACCTGGAGGGATGCTGTAAGGCCAGGATCGAACCAACGGGTGGAAACGGACTCAGAGAACTGCCCCGAGGAATCGAAGCGGCGTAACGACAAGGAAAAACACCCAAGCCCACAGGCTTCGCGGTGCCGAGGTTTGTCAGCCTGAATCGAGACCATCGAAGACGTCTATCCCATGATGAACCCACAGAGATTCACCCCGTACTTCAAACGCCGTTCGTGGCTGGTACTGCCGACGCTGCTTGTGATCTGCGGATTGGTGTTGTCGCTGGAGTCGAGTGTCAGCCGCGCCCAGCCAGTCGACGGAGTCCAGACACTGGTGTTCCTGCGTCACGCCGAGAAACCTGCCGCAGGCTTGGGGCAACTCAACTGCCAGGGCCTCAACCGCGCCATCGACCTGGCGACCCTATTGCCGGAAAAATTCGGCAAGGCCGACTATGTATTCGCCGCCAACCCGACCCGAAATGTGGAGGAAGGTGAGCTGGACAACTCCTACAGCTATATCCGCCCGTTGATGACCATCAGTCCCAGCGCCATCAAGCTGGGTTTGCCGGTAAACATCGAATATTCCGCCAATGACACCCGTGACCTGGCCGGCGAACTGATGGACGACAAATACCACAACTCCACCATCTACACTGCCTGGTCCCATGGCTACCTGCCGGACCTGATCAACGAGGTTGCAGGTGAAGCGCTGGGCAAGCGGCATACGATTACCGACGACTGGGCGTCGAGCGATTTCGATTCACTGTACGTACTGACCCTGACGTGGCACAACGGCAAGGCCAGCCTCACCAGCCAGAGCTATAAGCAAGGGTTGGATAACGGGCAGGAGACGTGCCCGACGTAAGCAACAGGCCACTTCTATCGGCTGAACTTGTGGAAGCGAGCCCGCTCGCGAAAGCGGTTTTTCGGTCATTGAAGTGGTGTCCGCACTGACCTCCTCGCGAGCAGGGGCTCGGTTCAGGATGGCGCCCTACCCGCCCCGACCTGCACGCTCGCGCAGGTATTGCAACACCGCCGCCTGCTCCCCGGCGAACTCGATGCGCCCGCCCTTCTTTTCCCGCTGGAATACATACATCGGGTCGTAATATTCGCGCAGCAAGCCTTCGATCCAGTCGCGATGCAAATCGACGGCTCCGGTATTGGCTTGCTCGGCCAGGGCCGCTTCCATGATGTCCATCAATCGCCGATGACGGTCGCCACCCAGGCGCCTGTGAATGTTGTCGAGGCTCGACAGCAGTCGTTCGGAAAACAGCGAGAAGCCTTCGTCGCCATGCACATCGATGAATTCGGCGCAGAGGTTGATCACATAATCGCGCAGGATTCGCTCGACTCGCCGCTCCAGGCTGTCTTCCAGCCAGACCATCGGCACCTGCTGCATGCGTTGGTACAACGGCAGCGGGACGGCACAGCTGCCCACCATCCGGCTTTCGTCTTCCAACACGAAGTGCTCGATGCCGGCAGCGCGCTTCTTCAGCACATCCACCGCCAGCAGGTTTTCGAAATCGATGTTGGAGGGCTGCCCGGTGGCGCGCTTGCCGAAGCTTGAACCGCGATGGTTGGCATAGCCTTCCAGGTCCAGGGCGTTGGGCAGTTGCGCCAGCACTTCGGTCTTGCCCGTGCCGGTCATGCCGCCCAACAAGACCAGGTCGCACTGGGCCGCGGCCTGCTCGACGGTGTCGAGCAGGAAGGTCCGCATGGCCTTGTAGCCACCACCGACCCGGGGATAATCGATGCCGGCTTCATCCTTGAGCCACTGCTGGACAATTTGCGAGCGCAAGCCGCCACGGAAGCAATAAAGCACCCCGTCGGGATTGGAACGGGCAAATTCGGCCCAGGCCTGGATGCGTCGGGCCTTGGTGTCGCCGCTAACCAACTGATGCCCCAGGACGATGGCGGCTTGCTGCCCCTGCTGTTTGTAGCAGGTGCCGACGCGCTGCCGTTCGATGTCGGTCATCAAGGGCAGGTTGACCACGCCGGGAAACGCACCCTTGTGAAATTCAATGGGCGCGCGGGTGTCCATCATCGGACGATCGTTGAGGAAGATGTCGCGGTAATCGGTAATGTCATGGGGCATCAAGACACCTCGACCGCGTGGCTCTGTCGCTCGACCAGTTCGCCAATCGGCTCCAGCGCAAGGCCCAGCTCGACGGCGACCCGCAGGAACTCCTCCTCGCCTTCTGGCGTGACGGCAATCAGCAGGCCGCCGCTGGTCTGCGGGTCGCACAGCACGCGCTTGTGCAGTTCCTGGACACGGCCGACCTTGCTGGCGTAACTGTCATAGTTGCGCAGCGTGCCGCCCGGCACGCAGCCCTGGTCGAGGTAGTACTCGACGCCCGGCAAGCGCGGTACCGCGTCGTAGCGGATGCGTGCGGTGAGCTGGCTGCCATCGGCCATTTCCACCAAATGTCCGAGCAAGCCGAAACCGGTGACATCGGTCATTGCGGTCACCCCGTCGAGTTTGCCGAAACGGCTACCCGGCTTGTTGAGCGTGCACATCCAATCCCGGGCCAGGCCGACGTCGGCAGCGCGCAATTTACCTTTCTTTTCCGCAGTCGTGAGGATGCCGATGCCCAGGGGTTTGGTCAGGTACAAGCGGCAACCCGCGATGGCGGTGTCGTTGCGCTTCATGTGGCGTTTTTGCACGAGGCCGGTGACCGCCAGGCCAAAAATCGGCTCTGGCGCATCGATCGAATGCCCGCCCGCCAACGTGATACCCGCCTCGTCACACACCGAGCGGCCACCGCGAATCACTTCCCGGGCGATTTCCGGCGCCAGTACGTTGACCGGCCAGCCGAGGATCGCAATCGCCATCAGCGGGTCGCCGCCCATGGCATAGATATCACTGATGGCATTGGTGGCGGCGATGCGTCCGAAGTCAAACGGATCGTCGACGATCGGCATGAAGAAGTCGGTGGTCGAGACCACCCCGCGCTCGTCGTCGATGGCATACACGGCCGCATCGTCCCGGGAGGCGTTGCCTACCCACAGCTTGGGGTCAAGGTTCTGCGCACCGCTGCCGGCCAGGATCACCTCCAGCACCTGGGGCGAAATCTTGCAGCCGCAACCGGCACCGTGGCTGTACTGGGTCAGGCGAATCGGCTCGCTCATGGGCATACCTCTCGTAAGTCAAGGTCGGCGATTCTACCAGCAACGCCCACCGTCCACCGCCAGTGGCGATCATTCGCCGCGCATCCGACGGAATTTTTCCGATGTCGCACGACTCACTTGAACAATAGCCGAGCCTTCACCGGGAGATTGCCGATGGACCCAAACCCAGCCGCAGACACTCATCTTGATTACGGTCTCGACACGCTGTTCGGTCGCGAGACCAAAAGCGTCGATTGCCAATTCGATGTCAAGCGCCTCGATGATGGCGAGCCGCCGTGGTTTGCCCTACATGTATTCCCGCCGTTGCCAGAAGACCTGGCCAAAGCCCAGATCGTGGTGTTCAGCGCCGAGGGTCGGCGAATGAGTGGCATCGTCCGACGTACCGAGCGCTTGGCTGATGACAGCCTGCAATTGGACGTCGAGCCGGACTGAGCCGTTCAGGCGCGCGGCGTACTGCTGCGGTACATGAACACCAGCGCCAATGCCAGGCAGGCCATGGCCAGCAGGCGGCTGCTGGACAGCTCGATAGCCGGGTTGCCCAGCCAGCCGAAGTTGTCGATCAGCATGCCCATGCCCAGTTGCCCGACAATGACCGCCACGGTTGCTACGGCCGTGCCGACTCGCGGCACCGCGCCGACCATCACCATCATGTACACCACGCCAAACAGCGCGCCGCAGAGCTGCCACTTGGGCACCTCCAACAGACTTACCGTATGGGCCGGCTCGAAAAACACGATCAACAGCCCGGTGACCACCGTGCCCACCACAAAGGTCAACAGGCTGCTGCGCAGCACGCCGACCGTCTCGCCCAGGCGCCCGTTGATGGCGGCTTGCACGCTCAGTACTGCGCCGGCGGCGACCACCACCAGCAATAACAGGATGATGCTCATCTCAACCTCGGGCAATCAGGACAAGGGCCACGACAATCAACGCCAACGCCAGCCAGCGCTCGCCGTTGACGCGCTTGCGAGTGGCGCCGAACCAACCGAAATGGTCGATCAACACGCTTTTGCCGACTTGACCGGAGAGGATCGCGATCATTGTCATGGCAACGCCGATGTGGGGGGTGGCGAGCGTCAGCACCACCACGTAGATCGGCCCCAGGAAGCCGCCGATCAATTGCCAGCGCGGCAGCTTGTCCAAAGATGGGCCTCGCTGCGGCCCGCTGAGCAACAGCAGAAGGAACAACAGCGCCGAACCCACGCCAAAGATGCTCAACGTCGCCCAAAGGTGGCCGACCTGGACGCCAAGCGGCCCCAGCAGACCCGCCTCCACCGACAGCCCCATGCCCGCGAGGATGACAAGGGGCAGCAGCAGCCACCGCAAGAATGTTCGAGGTGATGCCGCAGCAGTGACCGGCGCGGCCGTGTTGGTTGATGTCGATTGCATCGGGTAAACCTGTCTGGAAAAGAAACGATGGGCATTATCGGCTGGCACTGTTGTGCGATAAATGGGAGCATCCCAACAACACTTTTGCGTAACACGCACAGCGGACTCTTCCCATGCAAGGTCTTGATGAACTGGGTTTCAAGGCGCTCCGATTGTTTGTTGCGGTGCTCGACCAGGGCAGCTTCTCGGAAGTGGCCCGGCGCGAGGGGCTGGCACCGTCATCGATCTCCCGCCAGATCCAATTGATGGAGCAGGCGCTGAACCAGCAATTGCTCTATCGCCACACACGCGCCGTATCACCCACCGAAGCCGGCCGCCTGCTCGGGCACCATGCACGGTTGTTGCTGGTGCAGTTGGAAGAAGCCGAACAAGCCTTGCAGGAACAGCACAGCGAGCCGGCCGGTCTGGTACGGATCAACGCCCCCGTGGTATTCGGACAGCGACACCTGACGCCCTGGCTGGGCACGTTGTGCGAGCGCTATCCCAAGCTGCAACTGGATATCCAGCAGACCGACAGTTATGTCGACCCGCTGCAGCAAGGTGCCGACCTGCTGTTTCGCATCGGCCCGTTGCACGATTCCAGCATGCAGGCACGAATCGTCGCGCCGCACCGTTTCCTGATCGCGGCGAGCCCCGCCTACCTGGCCCGCCATGGCACGCCACGCAAGCCCCAGGACCTGGCTGCCCATCAGTGCCTGGCCTACAAAGGTGTGACGGGCCAACAGCGCTGGTTTTTCCGACGCCCCGGTCAAGCCTGGACGCCCTACAGCGTCAGGGGCCCAATCACCGGAAACCACGCCGATACCCTGACCCAGGCCGCGGTGCAAGGCCTGGGCCTGGTGATGTTCCCGTCGTGGCTGATCGGCGAAGCCGTGCGCACCGGCACGCTGGTGCCGGTGCTGAGCGACTACGAAGCATCCAATAGCCTCGAACCCCAGCAAATCGCGATTCTCTGGCCGGGCAGCCGACGCCTGTCGGTGAAAGTGCGCACGGTGATCGACTTCTTTCTCGAGCGTTTCGGAGAGGTGCCCTACTGGGATCGTCCTTGATGGCCGGGCGCTGGAGTCAAGGGCCCGGCACGTGGGATGATCGAATTCCCGATCGAGCGTCCATGGAGCGTTTCAATGTCATCGCTGAGTAAACCAGCCACCGCCCTGCTGCTGATGGCTTTCGCCAGCCTGGTCGCATTGCCTGCCTTGGCGGCCCAGCCCAAAGCCGTAGCGCAGGCACCCGCACAGAAGGTTTCGATGCTGGGCGGCAAGTTCAGCTTCACCCTGCCCAACGGATTCACGGCGACGCCTTTGTCGGCGGGTGAGGTAGATCAAGGGACCGCTGGGGCGAGCGGTACGATGTACAGCAATGCCACCACCAGGACAGTAGTGATCGCGGCGGAGAACACTCTGGTTGGCGGCGCGAACGTAAAAGACAACGACGCAGCCTTTCTCGACGCCACGTTCGCTGATTTCGCTGTTCAGAAAACCAAGGCCCTGCCGGATGCCAAGATTCTTGGCGAACAGAGCCTGACCCAGAAAGCGACCGGCCTGGGCCTGCGCCGGCTCGATACCAAGGCCACGCAGGGTGGCGGACCAACGTTGGACACCACGTTGATCGCTGCGTCCGGCACACGCATGGCGGTGGTGCAGATCATTTCCCGGGCCAGCGACCAGGTGGGCCATGAGGCGTTGGTGAAGCAGATCGCCAGCGGGAAGTGATGACCTGCTGCGATGTGCCTGACCTGTGGGCCGGTGTGTGCATCAGGGATTGAGTCGTTCCAGCCAGGCCCGCAAGTCCTTCACTTCCTGCGCACTGATGCTATGACCAAGACCTGGATAGCCGTGGAACTCCGGCTCCAAGGCCAGCGTTTTGAGGAAAGTATCGGCGCTGGTGCCGTCATCGTAGGGAATGATCGGATCCATCGTACCGTGGCCAATGAACACCGCCAGCGCCCTGCGCTTTTCGTCGGGCGTCAGCTCGGCCCGCAGCACCGGCAGGATTCGCCCGCCCATCGCGGCAATGCCACCGACGGCTTCAGGGTGTCGCAAAGCGATTTCGTAGCTCATCATCGCGCCCTGGCTGAACCCCACCAGGTAGACGCTGCTCGCATCGGTCGGGTACTTGGCCCGAGCCTTGTCGATAAACTCCATGAGCATCTGGCCGCTGTCCTTCAGGTCCGAAGCTTCACCGTCATACGCGCCTTCTCCCTTTTTGGCGAACCACTGGTAGTGACCCGGTTCCATGACCTTGGGTGCGCGCACCGAGAGGTAGTTGTAGTGCCTGGGCAGTTCATCCGCGAGCCTGAGCAGGTCTGCTTCGTTGCTGCCCGAACCGTGCAGGAAAATCACCAGCGGCCGGTTCCGGGCCTGCTCGTCGGCGCGGGCCAGGTAATTGAGCGGCAGGTCCGTGTGCAACGACGGTTGGGCCTGCACGCCGGCGGATACCAGCAGCAGGAACAGGGCGAACGCTTTGAGCATCAGTCTTCCTCCATCATTTGATAGCCGCACGGCAACGACCGTGCGGTGAGGTAGACAGCACTTATCAGTCGTTGATCAATTTCCCCGCCCGGATCGGCTCGCGCCCGGCGACTTTCGCCTGCCAGATGCCCGGCTGGGTGTAGCGCCCACGGTCCAGGGCAAACAGTACCCCGCTGGTGCCCGCTCGGACAACGGTGACCCGGTCATTCAACGGATCGACCACCTCGAACAGCGGATCGCCCCGCTCCACCCACTCCCCGGCTTCACGCAGGAAACTCACCACGCCATGGTGCGGCGCGAACAGGTATTGCGTGCCTTCGAATGGCAACCCCTCGCAGCACGCCTGCGGCGCGGCCGGCCAGTCACCATCGATCAAACCCTGCTCCGCAAGGAATCCCAGGATGGCTTCGCAATTGGCCTGGGCCTGCTCGACCCGGGTGTCGCCCATGCTGCCCAACTCCAGCGTCGTCGCCAGGTTGGCGGGCGGAATGGCCGCCTGCGGGAAAATTTTCCCCAGGCGCAACCACGGCGTCGAGCAAGACTCATCGAACGAACTGCCGCCGGAGTCTTCACACAACAACGCCACGCCGGCTCCCAAGCGCGCGGCCAATGAGCGCCACTGCGGCCACTGTTGCGGCAAGGCATACAAGTGGATCGCGGCCTCGAAATCACAGTGCAAGTCCAAGGTCACATCGGCATCGCAGGCGTGGCGGAGCAATAGCCGGTGCAGCGCTTCGAGTTGAGAAGGAGGTGGCGGCAGATCATCCAGCACCTCGACCATCGTCTGGCGGATCAAGGTGATATTGGCAGCCGGGTCATCCCCGAGGCGCTCACCGATGCGTTGCGCCACCGGGGCGCTGAGTTCGACGAAGGAACGGTTGAAATTCTTGCCACTGCCGAGCTCGAAACGCCCCATATGAGCGCTTTGCAGATGCTGATCCAGGCCGATGGGATTGGCCACGGGAACGAGCTCGATCACCCCTTTGAGCAGGCCTCTGGCCTCGAGATCGTTGAGTCGTTTCTTCAATTCCCATGCCGTGCGCATGCCCGGTAATTCATCCGCATGCAGGCTCGCCTGGATATACGCCTTGCGCGGCCCATGGCCGTAACGAAACACGCTGAGCGAACGCTCCGTGCCCAGGTGGCTCCAGGGCAAGGTATGGTCGATGCGTTGCATAGGCTCTCCAGATATCGGTTTCTCGACAGGCGCAGGGTAAAACAATTGCCCATGAAAAAGGTGGCCGGCCGGGTCAGCGGCGGGCCACCTGCAGGCTTCAGCGATTAATGCCCGTAGACATCAAAGGCGAAGTACTTGTCTTGCACTTTTTTGTACGTGCCGTTGGCGCGGATTTCAGTGATGGCCGCGTTGAATTTATCGGCAAGCGCCTTATCACCCTTGCGCACCGCAATACCTGCCCCGCCGCCGAAGTACTTGGCGTCCTCGTAGGTCGGCCCCACGAAGGCAAAGCCTTTGCCGGCGTCGGTCTTCAGGAAGCCTTCGTCGAGGGTGACGGAGTCGGCCAGCGTCGCGTCGAGGCGACCGGCAACCATGTCCAGGTTGACTTCCTGCTGGGAGCTGTAGCGCACCAGGTTGATCCCCGCTGGCACCAACACTTCGGTGGCGAAGCGGTCGTGGGTGCTGGCGCGCAACACGCCGACTTTCTTGCCCTTGAGCTCGGTCAGCGGGTCCTCGACGTCGGTGCCCTGCTTCATCACGAAACGCGCCGGGGTGTGGTAGTACTTGATAGTGAAGTCGACGTTTTTCTTGCGATCATCGGTAATGGTCATGGACGACAGGACCGCGTCGATTTTCTTGACCTTCAGCGCCGGGATAAGGCCATCGAATTCCTGCTCGACCCAGACACACTTGACCTTCATCTGCGCGCACAGCGCGTCGCCGATGTCCACATCGAAGCCGGCCAGCTTGCCGTCGGGGGTTTTCATCGAAAAGGGAGGATAGCCGGCCTCGATCCCGAGACGGATCGGCTTGGCGTCTTCGGCCACGGCTGAGAAGGATAATACGGACAGTGCCAGGGCACCGAACATGACAAGCTTCTTCATTTTTGCTCCTGAGTGCGCAGGTTCTTTTGATCGTTATTGGCAGATTCGGAAACAGCGTTCGGTCTGGAAAAACCGAAGTGGGCGGGAGTCTAGAGGGGCACTCGGGAGGGAAATTGCGTCAAGGCGACGGATAGTTATAAAAATATGCTGCTGCGTTGTAACACCGCATTACAGTGGAAGCGACCTGGATCGCTTCCACTTCAGGCGTGCAGTTCAGCAATCGCAGCCGATTGCCTGCTCCGCCACGCGCTCTACGGAACCGGTCAGGCGAAAGCCCTCGTCGAGCCAGCCCATGACACCGCCGATCATTTCCTTGACCGGGTACCCGAGGGTCGCCAGGCGCACCGCAGCCTTATTGGCGCCGTTGCAGTGTGGCCCGGCGCAATAAACCACGAACAAGGTCGTCGGGGGATAGGCCGCCAGCGCCTGCGCCGTTAGCGTACGGGTTGGAAGGTTGATTGCGCCCGGTACGTGCCCGCGTTCGTAGGCCAGCGGTCCGCGCACATCCACCAGGACAAAATCGACGTCGCCCGTTTCCTGGCTGGCATGTACGTCGGAACAATCGGTTTCGAACATCAGGCGCTGGCTGAAGTGTTGCAATGCCAGGTCGGATGGCGCGGCAGGCACTGCTCTAACGGGGCTGGTCATAGGTTCTACTCCTGGAACAAAAAGGGCTCGAAGAGACTTTATCGAGCTGGTGCGTACCGCTACAGTGGCGGATACGACACTCTGTGGGAATTTTCCGTCAAATGCAGCCTGCTCCCGGCCTCGTCGCAATCCTTGCCTACGACGGTCTATGCACGTTCGAATTCGGCGTAGCCGTCGAGATATTCGGCCTGGCCCGGCCCGAGTTCGAGTTTCCCTGGTATGAGCACCGCATCGTCGCCGTCGACGACGGCCCGATGCGCGCCATGGGCGGCTTCCAGGTGCTGGCCGATGGTGGTATGGAACTGCTCGACTGCGCCCGGACGATTATCGTGCCGGGCTGGCGCATTCACAGCGGCCCGCCTTCCGAGGCACTGCTCCAGGCCCTGCGGCGAGCCCATGATCGCGGCGCCCGCTTGCTGTCGATCTGTTCAGGCGCGTTTGTGCTCGCCGCGACCGGACTGCTCGATGGCCTGGGCGCCACGACTCATTGGCGCTACACCGATGAACTCGCCGCGCGATACCCGGCAATCGATGTAGACCCTGACGTGCTGTATGTCGATTCCGGCCAAGTGATCACGTCGGCTGGCAGCGCGGCCGGCATCGATGCGTGCCTGCATCTGGTCGCGCGCGATTGCGGAGCACAAGTCGCCAACGCCGTGGCACGTCGGCTGGTCATGCCGACGCAACGCACCGGTGGCCAGGCACAGTTCATTCCGTCACCGGTCAGCCGCACGCCGCGCAGCGATCTGTCCGGCGTCATGCAATGGGCCCGGGAGCGTCTCCACGAGCCGCTGGGGGTGCGCGAACTGGCGAGTCACGCCGCCATGAGCGAACGAACATTGCTGCGCCGCTTCACCCAGGCATCTGGCCTCTCACCCAAGGCCTGGCTGCAACATGAGCGCCTGGCGCGGGCGCGGGAATTGCTGGAGAGCACCAAGGACAACACCGACATCATTGCCCAGCTCTGCGGTTACCGCTCGGTGGAAAGTTTTCGCGTGGCGTTTCGTAGCGTAGTGGGGGTGGCGCCCTCGGTGTACCGGGAGCGGTTTGGCCGGGGATAAAGGCGCCATCACTTGCGCAACAGGTATGTATCCATGATCCAGCCATTGGCCTGACGCGCTGCCTTGCGGGTGCGCTCGATGTCATCAGCCACGTCCCCCAGCCGACCTGCGACGAGGATTTCGCCTGCCGTTCCCACATAGGCCCCCCAGTAGATCTGCAGGTCAGGATCGTTCACCTGGCGATACGCATCCTCTGCATCGAGCATCACCACCACGCTCGCGGCGTCGCCGACCTGCCCCGCCGCCAACCGTCGGCCAGTGGTAATCTCCAGCGAACCGCCAATGCTGTTCAACGGTACTTTATGTCGCGCCGCGAGGGCCTGGATGCTGGTAATGCCTGGGATCACCTCGAACTCGAAGACGCAGCGTCCCGCATCGAGGATCGCCTGCAGGATTCGCAGCGTGCTGTCGTACAACGATGGATCGCCCCACACCAGGAAACCGCCGCATTGCCCGTCTGAAAGTTCCTCTTCGATCAGCCTTTCAAAAATGGCCTGCTTCGCGCTGTTCAGCTCGGCGACTGTGCTTGCATAGTCTGGGTCGCCACGCTGGCGCTCGGGGCAGCAGGCTTCGACAAAACGGTACGGATGATCAACGATGTAGCGTCGACAGATGTCGCGGCGCAGGTCCAGCAACGCGTCCTTGGCAGGGCCTTTGTCCATCAGGAAGAACACGTCCACCTGATTCAAGGCTTTCACCGCCTGCATCGTCAAGTAGTCCGGATCGCCTGCTCCAATGCCAATCACTAGAAGCTTTTTCATCATGGTGCCTCCAAGGCTCGCAAGCGCCAGACCTCGTTGAATCGCAGGTCAACGACGCCAAGGGGCTCGATATCGATACGGTTGAACATGGCAGGTGAACAGCCCAGCACATTCACCACGGCGGCGCGGATCACGAATGGATGGGTGACGGCCAAGCAATGGCCAGGGGTCGTTTCCAGGGTCGTCAGCCAGTCACCGACACGCCGACACAAGTGACTGACGGATTCACCGCCGTGCGGCGCGGCATCCGGATCGTCACGCCAGGTCCGCAGGTGTTCCGGCTCGCTGGCGAGCAACTCGTCGACGGACATCCCGCGCCATCGTCCGAAATCGCAATCGGCCAGCGCCGGGACCACCCTCGGTGTGTCACCCAACAAGGCCGCCGTCTGGCGCGTGCGCAGCTCGGGCCCGCAGAGCAGATGCCGGACATCACGGTATTGACGACCGACCTCGGGACGCTTCGCCAGCCAGCCGGCATCCAGCGGTTCGTCCAGGCCGAAGCGAGCGGCTTTCTGAGCGACGGTGCGGCCATGGCAAATCAAGGTCAATCGGGTGGTTTGCACGCTGGGTACTCGGGCGAATGGATGGCGTTCGTGACAGGAAAATCCCGTCATTTCTTGTACATCACCTTATATGAAGTTAAATAAACTTGGACAAAAAGGCGTTAAGTCCGACACCAACTGAAGCAATACCTGACATATGCGGCCACCTCAACCAAACCCTTGCCCTACAAGGGCTACACATAATTCCAGACTTTTTAAACGGAACGTAAAAACCTCTGGACACGTAGCACCTGCTACCCAAATACTATTTTCGACTTAAGGAAAAACAACCCCGACACCCATCCAGGCAAGGAGCACGGATGCCTCTCTCCAGAGACCAGACCAGCGATCCGTGCCTGTTTTTACCGCCATCGGGACGCCGGGCCGTAGGTGCCCTGCGCAAGTGGATGCTGTTCGAAGCTGCGTCCAACGCGCCGGTTCAAACCAGTCCTGCCTTGGGGGCCCGGGAGCCGGCCTCGCCCAAGGCGCCGCCACCTGCCGAACTTTGTGAACACTATGCGTGAATCCATTGAATGCGCCGAATCGGGTCTATACACCAAGCCTGCTTTTCGATTGCTGCGGGGAGAGTCTGAGCACCCGCTGCTGCTGGTTTGTGAACACGCCAGTCGATTCATCCCAGGCGCGCTGAACGACCTGGGCCTGGATGAGACGGCTTCCCAGGATCATGTCGCCTGGGACATCGGCGCACTGGCCTTGGCCGAGCGATTGTCCGAGACCCTCGGCGCGACGCTGCTGTCGGCCAACTACTCGCGGCTGTTGATCGACTTGAACCGCCCGTTACACGTCCCCGACAGCATTCCGGCGCAAAGCGAGATCTACCAGATCCCCGGTAACCACTCGCTGGACGACGCCACGCGCCAATACCGCCAGCAGTGCCTGTTCCATCCATTCCACGATCAACTGCGAGCCCTGATCGACCGGCGCCTGGCCGACAACCGGGTCGTGCGCGTGGTGGGTATCCACAGCTTCACCCCGGTGTTCTACGGTCAGCCGCGCGCACTCGAGGCCGGCGTGCTGTTCGGCGAAGCCAGGGAATACGCCCAGCGCATCGTCGAGGGGCTGGCCAGGCATTCGCTGCGGGTGGCCGGCAACCAGCCCTACAAGGTCAGCCCGTTGAGTGACATGACGGTTCCTGTCCATGGCGACGGTCGCGGCCTGGATTCGGTGTTGATCGAAGTACGTAACGACCAGTTGCGCTGTCCCGAGTCGGTGCGGACCTGGAGCGCCTACCTCGCCCCCCTGCTATAAACACGACGGTTCGGGATTTTCAGCCGCAAGGCTAGCAATGCGTGGACAACGACAGTGATCGTCAAGCCCGGTATCCATCAGCGGGCTCTTTGGAACAGGAGTGCAATCCATGCTGGCTTTACGTCCAGTTCAATTGACCGATTTGCCGCAACTGCAACAGCTGGCCCGCGATAGCCTCGTAGGCGTCACTTCGCTTCCTGACGACATCGACCACCTGCGGGAAAAAATTCTCGCGTCGTGTGCTTCGTTCGAAGCCGAAGTGCAGACCCCAGGTGGGGAAAATTATTTTTTTGTCTTGCAGGACCTTGAATCGGGCCACCTCGCGGGCTGTTCCGAAATCGTCGCCACCACGGGGTGCGGCGAACCGTTCTACAGCTTGCGTAACCGACCGTTCTCCAGTGAATCCCGGGAGCTGAACATCCAGCACGGCGTACCCGCGCTGTCGCTCTGCCAGGATCTGAGCGGCCAAACGCTGCTACGGGGGTTCCACATCGACGCCTCACGTGTTCGCACGCCGCAGTCGGAGTTGCTCTCCCGGGCACGGCTGATGTTCATCGGTGCCCATCCCCGGCGCTTTGCCGACTCGGTGATTACCGAAATCGTCGGTTTCAGCAGCGAGGATGGCCAGTCGCCCTTCTGGGACGCCGTGGGGCAGCATTTTTTCGACCTGCCCTACATCGAGGCCGAACGTCTTTGTGGCCTGCGCAGCCGGACCTTCCTGGCTGAGCTGATGCCTCAATACCCGATTTACGTCCCCATGTTGCCGGCCGCGGCCCAGGCCTGTATCGGGCGAGTCCATCCCGAGGGCCAGGAAGCCTTCGATATCCTCGAGCGCGAAGGTTTCGAAACCAACAACTACGTGGACATCTTTGACGGTGGCCCCACCCTGCACGCCCGAATCGCGAACATCCGCTCGATCGCCCAGAGCCGCTTGGCTATCGCGCGCCAGCGCCGACAGATCGACGCCACGGGTCGTTACCTGGTCAGCAATGATCGCCTGGGTAATTTCCGCGCCATCGTCGCCGACCTGGAAGTCAACGGCGAAAGCTCTGTTTTTCTAGCTCCCGACATGCTGGCCGCACTGGACATCGCAGAGGGTGACTGGATCCGGGTGGCCAGCTTATGAATGCCCGGCATGATCAAGGAGCGACACCATGATTGTCCGCCCGGTCGTCCTGACCGACCTGCCTGCATTGATGGACCTGGCGCGCTGTGCCGGCCCTGGGTTTACCAGCCTGCCGGCGAATGAAGAACGCTTGGCGCACCGGGTGCGCTGGGCCCAGCGAACGTTCGCCGGGCAGGTTGAACGGGCCGATGCCGACTACCTGTTCGTGCTGGAGGATGATGACCGGCAGGTGGTGGGGATCAGTGCGCTGACCGGTGCGGTTGGGGTACGCGAGCCCTGGTACAACTATCGCGTGGGTGTGACGGTCAGCTCGGCGCCTGAATTGGGCATCCAGCGACAGATCCCGACGCTGTTTCTCAACAACGAAATGACCGGACAATCGGAAATCTGCTCGTTGTTCCTGCGTCCCGAGCAGCGCCGGGGCCATAACGGTCGTTTGCTGTCCTTGGCGCGCTTGCTGTTCGTCGCCGAGTTTCCGACCCTCTTTGGTGAAAAACTCATTGCCGAACTGCGCGGCCATGCCGATGAGCAGGGCTGCTCGCCCTTCTGGGACAGCCTGGGAAGGCACTTCTTCCAGAAGGATTTCAGCTACGCCGATCAGCTGTCCGGCATGGGTAACAAGTCATTCATCGCCGAGCTGATGCCGCGCCAGCCGCTCTATACGTGCCTGCTCACCGAACAAGCCCAGGCCGTGATCGGCAAGGCTCATCCCAATACCGAACCGGCCTTGAGGATCCTCAGTGCCGAAGGTTTCGCCCACAAGGGATACGTCGATATTTTCGATGCTGGCCCGGTGGTCGAGGCAACGGTGTCGAAGATCCGTAGCGTGCGCGACAGCCAACCGCTGACGTTGGCAGTCGGCATACCGGACGAACAGGCGCCGGTCTGGCTGATTCACAACCGGCGCTTGGAAAACTGCCGCGTCACCAGCGCCCGCGCCCACTTGCATGGCCACAACCTGCTTGTCGACCGCATCACCGCCAAACGCTTGCAAGTGCAACCGGGGGACACGGTACGGGCCGTACCGCTGCATAAACAAGGCCGGCAGGCGAAGGCGGCATAACGACCCGCTGTATTTCTTTGTAATTACTTGCCCTCATGCAACGTGAGGGCAAGGCAACACAAGCAACGGACAACAACTTCCCCGTCAGCCGACATAGCGACAAAGTACAACTAGCAATACTTATCAACAAATGCAAAGTTGCTCCATCCCCGGGCCAACCCCATACTTTGCGACATCGCCCCGCCGCAATGAAAATGATCATGATAAAAAATCTAATCTCCAAGAAAAATTCGCCTACAGACATAGCGAAAACAATTAAAGAATTGGACATGACATCGGAAGCACGACAACTGATTTCTCAACTGATGGCCGAACCAGCCTTCGCCACGGCGCAATCCCGGCGGGCAACAATAATGAACATCACAAACACACATACGAGAACCCTGGTACTGCACAAGACCAACAAGGTCAACATAAGTATCAAATTATCCAAGTTCGACCCTACCCCCGCCCCGCTGTATTCAGTGCCCGGCCAAAGCATTTTATTCGCGCTCGACCAACCATTCGAGATCCAGCGATACACTGTCAAGGAGGGTCGTATCGAAAAGGCGGCCATTGCAATGATCGACAAGAAAAATCCGTTGATCATCGATGGTCATCATATGTTGTTTGACTATATCCAAACACGTCGGGAGCCAGCCAAACTGACAGGGAGAATTAATTTTCCAAACAGAGCCATGGATATCAGCGTATTTGATCGTGTCTCGCTGCGTAAGATCGCCTGGTTACCTCACGATGAAAGTGCTGCCCGTTATCTGGTGAGCCTGGAACTGCTCGACACAATTCAGGACCCTGAAATGCACAGGGTCGCGGGGGAACTGATCTACCACTATCACCCCGCCGTGGCATGGAAGGCCTTTCAGATCCTCTATCGGACCGACCGATTAAACGCTTTGAACTACGTCCAACTGCTGAAAAAACACCAGAACGCCCGACTGGACGACTTACTCCGGCCTCTGGAGGCAGCATGAACCTAAAGACATTTATCACGCGCTTGGAAACTTATGATAGGCAGCGAGACAATACGAGGATTATCGAAGACCTACGGCAACTAGCCAGAAACCGTTCTTTATTGAGCGATCATATTTATGCAACGATCCAGCAGGACGGTTTTAGCACGCACAACAGTATTTACAATGCTTATGTATTTGTTCTGCATAGCAATGAGGAATTCACCCTTCGCCTGGGCTTCTGGTCACCCGTCAACAGCACCGATGAGAGCGAAACATTTATCTATGATTTAAATCATAGTCATGACTTTGAGATGTATGCTGCCGGCTACAGCGGTGATGGTTACATAACCGTCATCCGGGAAATACTCGACGACTTGCCATTGAAAGCGGGTAAATCTCCCCGACTGGGAGAAGAACGCAAAATAAAACTTGCACCGGGTGAAGTCCTTTACATGCCTGCATTACGAGAAGTCCATAA
Source organism: Pseudomonas frederiksbergensis (assembly GCF_000802155.2). Taxonomy (GTDB): domain Bacteria; phylum Pseudomonadota; class Gammaproteobacteria; order Pseudomonadales; family Pseudomonadaceae; genus Aquipseudomonas; species Aquipseudomonas frederiksbergensis_A. The sequence goes on along the minus strand of NZ_JQGJ02000004.1, from coordinate 454,245 downwards.
ACAAAGCGCGCCGCAGGCAATGTCCGCATCCCTGAGCTTACTCATTCACCCTGAAGGGTTGATAAGGACCGACGAAGCATGGTGCTTCGATAGAAACCATGTCCCGCTTTACCCTGGCATTACTTCGCAAGAGACGGCGCTGTTTACAGACACGCTGTCGTTGCTAAAAACCGAGCTGCCCTGGGCCGCTCAATAATCGGAGATGTAAACCAACCATGAATCATTCGATGAAAAACTGGGATGAAGCTCCCTTGCTACGTGCAGCGGCCAAAGCGCTGGATACAGCCGTCCAATTGAAACAGGAAGGCGACATGCCCTGCGGCGAATACACGCTTCGCTACAACGTCGCAAACATCCATGAAATAAAAAATATATGGCGGGCAACAGCTCAGGAGGATGACAAATAAGTTATAGGGGTTTTTTCATGGCTGCAGACCTTCCCGGTCTGCGGCCCTTTTTTGGTGCACTGCAAAGCATGGCCCATGCGCGTTCGACATAATCTTTTATCCCCACAGCGTGATAGCCTTTGGCTCTTTGGCGTTGACACTTTTGCTCAAGCCTTTCCATTCCATTGGTGGATCTCATATGTCCAGGCTTTCCCATCAAGATTTGCGTCGCAACTTCCGGCAATTGCTGGCCTCCAAGACGTGCTACCACACCGCCTCCGTGTTCGACCCGATGTCGGCGCGCATTGCCGCCGACCTGGGTTTTGAGGTGGGGATCCTCGGCGGCTCGGTGGCGTCATTGCAAGTGTTGGGCGCACCGGACTTTGCCTTGATCACCCTCAGCGAATTTGCCGAACAGGCGACTCGGATTGGCCGCGTGGCACAATTGCCGTTCATTGCCGACGCTGACCATGGCTACGGCAATGCGCTTAACGTGATGCGTACCATCATCGAACTCGAACGCGCCGGCGTGGCTGCGCTGACCATCGAAGACACCTTGCTGCCGGCCCAGTTTGGCCGCAAGTCCACCGACCTGATCAGCGTGGCCGAAGGCGTCGGCAAGATCCGCGCCGCCCTGGAAGCGCGCGTCGATCCGGAGATGGCCATCATTGCCCGGACCAACGCCGGGATACTGCCGGTCCAGGAGATCATCAGCCGCACCCAGCAATACGAACGTGCCGGCGCCGACGGTATCTGCATGGTGGGCGTCCAGGATTTCGAGCACCTGGAAAAGATCAGCGAGAACCTGAACGTGCCGTTGATGCTGGTGACTTACGGCAACCCGTTGCTGCGAGACGACAAGCGCCTGGCCGAGCTGGGTGTTCGGATCACCATCGATGGCCACGGCGCCTATTTCGCCGCGATCAAAGCGACTTACGACAGCCTGCGGGAGCAGCGTCAGATCTTCACCCAGGCATCAGACCTGAGCGCCACCGAGCTGACCCATACCTATACTCAACCCGAGGAATACATCCGTTGGGCAGAGGAATACATGAGCGTCAAGGAGTAACTGGCTCAGTGTCGAAGCGGCCATCATCGCGAACAAGCTCGCTCCCACAGGGTTTACCGGTGGGAGAGCTCACACCTTCAGCGCTCGCTACGCAACATCTCCTTGGGCACGTATTTGCCGATCTCGAACTTGCCGATAGCGGCGCGGTGGACTTCATCCGGGCCGTCGGCCAGGCGTAGCGTGCGCTGCATGGCATACATGTAGGCCAGTGGAAAATCGTTGGAAACCCCAGCCCCGCCGTGAATCTGGATCGCCCGGTCGATGACTTTCAAAGCCACGTTCGGCGCAACGACCTTGATCTGGGCAATTTCGCTCTTGGCCACTTTGTTGCCGACGGTGTCCATCATGTACGCCGCCTTCAACGTCAGCAGGCGAGCCATGTCGATTTCCATACGCGAGTCGGCGATCTTGTCGATGTTGCCGCCCAGGCGCGCCAACGGCTTGCCGAATGCGGTGCGACTGATGGCGCGCTGGCACATCAACTCCAATGCGCGCTCAGCCATGCCGATCGAGCGCATGCAGTGGTGAATCCGACCTGGGCCGAGGCGGCCTTGGGCAATCTCGAAACCGCGGCCCTCGCCCAACAGGACGTTTTCGTAAGGCACCCGCACATTGTCGAACAGCACCTCGGCGTGGCCGTGGGGCGCATCGTCATAACCAAACACAGGCAATGGCCGGACGATCTTCACCCCGGGCGTGCCCACCGGCACCAGGATCATCGAGTGCTGGGCGTGACGGGGTGCGTCGGGATTGCTAAGGCCCATGAAAATCAGGATTTTGCAGCGCGGGTCGCAGGCGCCTGAGGTCCACCACTTCTTGCCGTTGATCACCCACTCGTCCCCGTCGCGCTCGGCACGGGCAGCCATGTTGGTGGCGTCGGAGGACGCGACGTCCGGTTCGGTCATGGCGAAGGCCGAGCGAATTTCGCCCCGCAGCAACGGCTCGAGCCAGCGTTGCTTCTGTTCTTCATTGGCGTAGCGCACCAGCACTTCCATGTTGCCGGTGTCCGGCGCCGAGCAGTTGAACGGCTCCGGCCCCAGCAGCGAGCGCCCCATGATTTCCGCCAGCGGCGCGTATTCCAGATTGGTCAGTCCGGCGCCCAGTTCGGATTCGGGCAGGAACAGATTCCACAGCCCCTCGGCCCGGGCCTTGGCCTTGAGCTCCTCCATGATCGCCGTCGGCTGCCAACGGTAGCCTTCGGCCACTTGTCGTTCGAAAACCGCTTCGGCCGGGTAGACATAGGCATCCATGAACGCCGTGACACGCTCACGCAGTTCCTGCACCTTGGGGGAATAGGCAAAATCCATGGGAAAGCACCTTCTTGGCAGAGGTTGTTTTAGGTCATGGAATCGATGCTAGTTGAGCTACGAAAATTTACCTAACCTATTCTCGGCGTGTATTAACATTCATCACCGATATATGGTTCACTGATTTGCATCGCCACCCGGCACCTCATACAAGCCCAAGAATAAGAGTGCAGCGCCATGAATCTGAGCAAGGTCGACCTCAACCTTTTCATTGTCTTCGATGCGATCTACACCGAAGCCAACCTGACCCGCGCCGGGCAGATCGTCGGCATCACTCAGCCGGCCGTGTCCAATGCCCTGGCGCGTTTGCGCGAGACCTTCAACGACCCGCTGTTCGTGCGCACCGCCCAGGGCATGGTGCCCACGCCGATGGCCCAGAACATTATCGGGCCGGTGCGCAACGCCCTGTCGCTGCTGCGGGTGTCGGTGCAGGAAAGTCGGATCTTCAACCCGCTGCAAGCGGTCAAGACTTATCGCATCAGCATGACCGACCTCACCGAGGGCGTGATCCTGCCGCCATTGTTCCAGCGCCTGCGTCGGCTGGCGCCGACCGTGGCCATCGAGAGCTTCCTGTCCAAACGCCGGGAAACCACCAAGGAACTGGCCGCCGGGCGCCTGGATTTCGCGGTCGACGCCCCGCTCAACACCGATCCACAAGTGCGCCACGTCAAGCTGATGGAGGACCGTTACGTCTGCGCCATGCGCAAGGGCCATCCGTTGGCAAACAAGGAAAAACTCAGCCTCGACGATTACCTGGCCCAGACCCACGTGCATATATCCAGTCGCCGCAACGGGCTGGGTTACGTGGACCTGGCCCTCGGCAAAATGGGCATCCAGCGCAAGATCGCCCTGCGCTCCCAGCATTACCTGATGGCTTCCCAGGTGCTTCAACAAACCGACATGGTCATGACCGTTCCCGAGCGCTTCTCGCGCCGCCATGACTTGCACGCGTTCCTGCTGCCCGTCAATGACGTGCCGCCGGTGGAAACCCATCTCTATTGGCATGAAAGCACCGATCAGGATCCGGCCAACCGGTGGATGCGTGAACAGATGATCGAGCTGTGCCAACAGGTGACGGCCCATGAAAAGAAGCTAGAGAAGGTTTAGGGCGGTCGGCAGATGGTGGGAACGAGTTTGCTTGCTCCCACAGGCCCCGATTGCTTGACGCGCACGTCAACCTGCCATTAGCTTAGCGCCAACTCCTATCGTTTCGAGCGCTTCCATGAGCAGCCAGACCTACAGCATCTCCGACCTCGCCCGCGAACTGGATATCACCACCCGAGCCATCCGCTTCTATGAAGAACAGGGCCTTTTGCGTCCGGAGCGTCGAGGCCAGGAACGTGTCTACTCGCCACGGGACAAGGTCAGCCTGAAACTGATCCTGCGGGGCAAGCGCATTGGTTTTTCCCTCGCCGAATGCCGTGAGCTGATCGAGCTGTACGACCCCACCAGCGGCAATCAGAAACAGCTGCACAGCATGCTGGCAAAAATTGCCGAGCGTCGCGAGCAACTCGAACAGCAACTGCTGGATATCGAGCAGATGAAACTGGAACTCGACACCGCCGAGGAACGTTGCATCCAGGCATTGGAACAGACGATCAAAAGCGAAGAAATCGTCCAGTAAGGACATCGTCCCACACCGAGCCCACCTTTATTACTACAGGTCAATCCTCATGTCCCTTCCCTCTTTTGTACGCCTGATCGAAGTTGGTCCCCGCGACGGCCTGCAGAATGAATCGCAACCGATCAGCGTCGCCGACAAGGTCCGCCTGGTGGATGCCCTGAGCGCCGCCGGCCTGGGTTACATCGAGGTCGGCAGTTTTGTCTCACCCAAATGGGTGCCGCAGATGGCCGGTTCGGCTGAAGTGTTCGCGCAGATCCAGCGCAAGCCCGGTGTTACCTACGGCGCCCTGGCACCGAATCTGCGGGGGTTCGAGGACGCACTGGCGGCAGGCGTCAAGGAGGTTGCGGTGTTCGCGGCGGCGTCCGAAGCTTTTTCCCAGCGCAACATCAACTGCTCCATCAAGGAAAGCCTGGAACGCTTCGCACCGATCATGGACGCCGCCAAACAGCACGGTGTCAGCGTGCGCGGTTACGTCTCTTGTGTGCTGGGCTGTCCTTATGAAGGCGCGGTCTCTCCCGAGCAAGTCGCCTGGGTCGCCAGGGAACTGTATGGCATGGGCTGTTACGAGGTTTCCCTGGGCGACACCATCGGCACCGGCACCGCCGGCGCCACACGCAAGATGTTCGAAGTGGTTTCGGCCAACATTCCTCGGGAAAAACTGGCGGGACATTTCCATGACACCTACGGCCAGGCAATGGCCAACGTCTATGCCAGCCTGCTGGAAGGCATCGCGGTGTTCGACAGCTCCATCGCCGGCCTCGGTGGCTGCCCCTATGCCAAGGGTGCCAGCGGTAACGTTGCGACTGAAGACGTGCTGTACCTGCTTAATGGCTTGGGTATTGAAACCGGTGTAGACCTGGACGCCTTGATCGCTGCGGGCCGGCAGATCTGTGACGTGCTCGGCCGCCCGTCCGGTTCGCGCGTCGCCAAGGCCCTCAATGCACAATGAGGTGTTACCGCTGGCTTTGTAACAGCAGCGAAACGAGTAACACGGAAACAATTTGTCAGGTTTGGTCCGACGATATTTTTAGCGAAAATACTCAACTATTTGATTTATATGGATTTTTAAAAGTTGGCACGGCACCTGCTATATCTCTGGCACAACAAGAATAAAAAAACGCAGCAAACCTAATAAAAACAAGACGAAACGACTCTGGCATAACAAAAACAACACGGCAGAGACGCAGCTAACAGATTTTTTTGGAGAAGGTGTGCTTTTCAGGGTGCTTCCAGGAGCAACCCGCAACCGGGCAGAGAACAATAAAACTACCTTCAGGTAGCTCCCGAATCGGTTGGATCGCCAGGCGAAAAAGCAGATCAGCGCTCAAAAAAATACGTTTGCTCTTGATCCCGGATGGGGATCGCCAAAAACAGCGGTAAAGGGCCACGGCTGCCAAAAACAACAACAGGCCGCCCCTCAATAATAAAAAAAGAGCACGCGACGACAAAATTAAAGGGGAGCTTCGGCTCCCCTTTGTGCTTTCCGGGATTTGGATTTTTCGATCAATCCTTGAATGCGGCGTGTCAGTTGTCGACGTTTTGCAAGACACACCGCATCGCAAGCAAGCTCGCCCCCCGCAGTTATTACTCAGCCGTCATGATCGCGCAGCTCCTCCATGCTGATTTCCCGCATGCGGAATTTCTGGATCTTGCCGGTGACTGTCATCGGAAATTCTTCGACAAATTTGAAATGACGCGGCGTCTTGAAGTGGGCAATGCGCTCCTTGCACCACGCCTGCAGTTCCTGCTCGGAGGCGCTGTGGCCGGGATGGAACTTGATCCACGCCACGATTTCCTCGCCATAGCGCGAGCAAGGAATGCCGATTACCTGCACGTCGGCCACTGCGGGATGGGTGAAGAAGAACTCCTCCAGCTCACGGGGATAAACGTTCTCTCCGCCGCGGATGATCATGTCCTTGTTCCGCCCGACAATGCGCACGTAACCCTGCTCGTCCATGGTCGCGAGGTCGCCGGTGTGCATCCAGCCCTGCGAATCGATGGCCTCGGCGCTGCCCTTGGGGTTGTTCCAATAGCCGAGCATCACGCTGTAGCCCCGAGTGCACAGCTCACCGATGGTCCCGCGAGGGACGATATCGCCCGCGGTGTCGATGATCTTGCTTTCAAGTTGCGGCTGGGTTCGTCCCACTGTGGTCACGCGTAATTCCAACTCATCCGTAGGACCGGTCTGCAACGACACCGGACTGGTTTCCGTCATGCCGTAGGCAATCTGCACCTCAGCCATGTGCATCTCGCTGATGACGCGCCGCATCACCTCGATGGGGCATGTGGCGCCAGCCATGATCCCGGTGCGCAGGCTGGACAGGTCGAAATCCCCTCGCTGGGGCTGGTCGAGCATGGCGATAAACATAGTGGGAACGCCATACAACGCAGTGGCCTTTTCCTCGGCAACGGTACGCAGGGTCAACAATGGGTCGAAGGCATCGCTTGGGTAAATCATGGTGCTGCCGTGGGTCACGCATCCCAGGTTGCCCATGACCATGCCGAAGCAGTGATACAGAGGCACCGGGATCATCAGTCGGTCGCCAGCGGTCAGGCCCAGGCTTTCGCCGACCATGTAGCCATTATTGAGAATATTGAGGTGACTGAGGGTCGCGCCCTTGGGAAACCCGGTGGTGCCGGAGGTGTACTGGATATTCACCGGCTGGTCGAAATGCAGACTCTCCTGGCGCTCGGCCAGCTGCCGTGGCGACACCGCAGCGCCGAGGGCAGCCATCTGCGACCAAGGAAGAAAGCCCGAGGGCGGCTGCGAATCAAGGCTGATCACACCGCGCAGGTCCGGCAGGCGCTCGCTTCGCAATTGCCCGATCGATTGCTCCGCCAATTCCGGCACCAAGGCTTGCAACATGGCGTGGTAATCCGAGGTCTTGAACGCTCCCGCGCACACCAGCCATTGGCAACCGGATTGCTGGAGCACGTATTCCAGCTCGGCGGCGCGATACGCCGGATTGATATTGACCAGAATCACGCCGATTTTCGCAGTGGCAAACTGACTGATGCACCACTGCGCGCAGTTGGGCGCCCAGATGCCCAAGCGGTCGCCGTCCTGCAAGCCCAGCGCCAGGAAGGCCCGGGCATGCAGATCGACAGCTTCGGCCAGTTCTCGCCAGTTGTAGCGCAGGGACTGGTGACGAACCACCAGCGCCTCGCCGTCGGGGAATTGGGCCGCCGTCTGGTCGAACGCCTGGCCGATGGTCTGCGCGAGCAAGGCCTTGGCCTGGGAGCCGCGGGTATAGCTGGGTTGCGGTTGAGAACCGGGTTGATCCATGACGCGCCCTCTTATCTTTTTTAGTGGGGGTATCGGTGAATCTCATGCAAAAGCGGCCCTACTCTCGCCCAAGTTGACGTTAACGTAAAGAGCAATTGACAGCCGTTCGTCACGAGCTTACGTTAACGTAAAGGTGAGAGCAGCCCTGCTACTTTCCGCACCCGACAAAAAAGCCAAAAGGTGTCCCATGAGCTACCCATCCCTGAATTTTGCCCTCGGCGAAACCATCGATATGTTGCGTGACCAGGTCCAGTCCTTCGTCAAGGCAGAGCTGGCGCCTCGGGCGGCCCAGATCGACATCGACAATCTGTTCCCTGCCGACATGTGGCGCAAATTCGGCGACATGGGCCTGCTGGGCATCACCGTACCGGAAGAATACGGCGGCGCCGGCCTGGGTTATCTGGCCCATGTCGTCACCATGGAAGAAATCAGTCGCGGCTCGGCCTCGGTCGCCCTCTCCTACGGCGCTCACTCCAATTTGTGCGTCAACCAGATCAACCGCAACGGCACCCACGAACAAAAAAGCAAATACTTGCCCAAGTTGATCAGCGGCGAACATGTCGGCGCCCTCGCCATGAGCGAACCGAACGCTGGCTCCGACGTTGTTTCGATGAAGCTTCGAGCCGACAAGCGTGGCGACCGCTACGTGCTCAACGGCAGCAAGACCTGGATCACCAACGGTCCGGACGCCAATACTTATGTCATCTATGCCAAGACCGACCTCGAAAAAGGCCCGCATGGCATCACCGCTTTCATCGTCGAGCGCGACTGGAAAGGTTTCAGCCGCAGCAACAAGTTCGACAAGCTCGGCATGCGCGGTTCGAACACCTGCGAGCTGTTCTTCGATGACGTCGAAGTGCCGGAGGAAAACATCCTCGGCGTACTCAATGGCGGCGTGAAAGTGTTGATGAGCGGCCTCGACTACGAGCGTGTGGTTCTGTCCGGCGGCCCGACCGGCATCATGCAGGCCTGCATGGACCTGATCGTGCCGTACATCCACGACCGCAAGCAGTTCGGCCAGAGCATCGGTGAGTTCCAGCTCATCCAGGGCAAGGTCGCCGACATGTACACCCAGCTCAACGCCAGCCGCGCCTATCTGTACGCAGTGGCCCAGGCATGCGAGCGCGGCGAAACCACCCGCAAGGACGCCGCCGGGGTCATCCTCTACAGCGCCGAGCGCGCCACGCAAATGGCGCTGGATGCCATCCAGATATTGGGCGGCAATGGCTACATCAATGAATTCCCGGCTGGCCGTCTTCTACGGGACGCCAAGCTGTACGAAATCGGCGCCGGCACCAGTGAGATCCGTCGGATGTTGATCGGCCGCGAACTGTTCAACGAAACCCGCTAACGGAGCTGACCATGGCCACGCTGCATACTCAGCTCAACCCACGTTCGCCCGAATTCATCGCCAACCGCGACGCAATGCTTGGGCAGGTCGAGGCCTTGCGCACCCTGCTCGCCCACATCCAGCAAGGCGGCGGCCCCAAGGCACAGGAGCGGCATACCTCCCGGGGTAAATTGCTCCCACGCGAGCGCATCAATCGCTTGCTGGACCCGGGTTCGCCCTTTCTCGAAATCAGCCCACTGGCGGCCTACGAAGTGTATGGCGAAGACGTCCCGGCGGCCGGGGTGATCGCTGGCATCGGTCGCGTGGAGGGCGTCGAATGCATGATCGTCGCCAACGACGCGACGGTCAAAGGCGGTTCGTATTATCCCCTGACCGTGAAAAAACACCTGCGGGCCCAGGCCATCGCCCAACAGAACCGCCTGCCGTGCATTTACCTGGTTGACTCCGGCGGCGCGAACCTGCCGCGCCAGGACGAAGTGTTTCCCGACCGTGAGCATTTCGGCCGGATCTTCTTCAACCAGGCCAACATGAGTGCCCAAGGCATCCCCCAGATTGCCGTGGTCATGGGCTCCTGCACTGCAGGCGGCGCCTACGTGCCGGCGATGGCGGACGAGGCGATCATGGTCCGCCAGCAAGCGACGATTTTCCTCGCCGGCCCGCCGTTGGTGAAAGCCGCGACCGGCGAAGTGGTCAGCGCGGAAGACTTGGGTGGCGCCGATGTGCACTGCAAGATTTCCGGGGTAGCCGACCATTATGCCGACAGCGATGAGCATGCCCTGGCATTGGCCCGTCGCAGCGTGGCCAACCTCAACTGGCACAAACTCGGTCAGCTGCAGCAACGCCAGCCCATCGCTCCGCTGTATGCCAGTGACGAGCTCTACGGTGTGGTGTCGGCCGATGCCAAACAGCCGTTCGATGTGCGGGAGGTGATCGCGCGGCTGGTGGACGGCTCGGTGTTCGATGAATTCAAGGCGCTGTTCGGAACGACCCTCGTGTGCGGCTTCGCCCATTTGCACGGTTATCCGATCGCCATCCTCGCCAACAACGGCATCCTGTTCGCCGAGGCCGCGCAGAAGGGCGCGCACTTCATCGAACTGGCCTGCCAGCGGGGGATTCCCCTGCTGTTCCTGCAAAACATCACGGGGTTTATGGTCGGCCAGAAATACGAAGCCGGTGGCATCGCCAAGCACGGCGCAAAACTGGTGACCGCAGTGGCCTGCGCCCGGGTGCCGAAATTCACAGTGATCATCGGCGGCAGTTTCGGCGCAGGGAACTACGGCATGTGCGGTCGCGCCTATGACCCGCGCTTGCTGTGGATGTGGCCGAATGCGCGGATCGGCGTGATGGGTGCCGAGCAAGCTGCCGGCGTACTCGTGCAGGTCAAGCGCGAACAGGCCGAACGCAGCGGCCAGCCCTTCAGCGCCAGCCAGGAAGCCGAAATCAGGCAGCCGATTCTCAATCAATACGAAGAACAGGGACACCCCTATTACTCCAGCGCACGACTGTGGGACGACGGCGTCATCGACCCGGCGCAGACCCGCGACGTGCTGGGGCTGGCCCTGTCCGCGTCGCTGAACGCGCCCATCGAACCGAGCCGCTTCGGCGTGTTCAGGATGTGACCTGGAAGATGCCCATGAACCATTACAACACGCTCGAACTGCTCACCGACCCTCGCGGCTTTGCCACCCTGTGGCTCAGCCGCGAGTCGAAAAACAACGCATTCAATGCCGAGATGATCCGCGAGTTGATTCTCGCCTTGGACGAGGTCGGCAGCGATCCAACCTTGCGTTTTCTGTTACTCCGCGGTCGTGGCAAACACTTCAGCGCCGGCGCCGACCTGGCCTGGATGCAACAGTCCGCCGAGCTCGATTACCACACCAACCTGGACGACGCCCGGGAACTGGCGGAGCTGATGTACAACCTCGCCAAGTTGAAGATTCCAACCCTGGCGGTCGTCCAGGGTGCCGCGTTTGGTGGAGCGCTGGGCCTGATCAGTGCCTGCGACATGGCCATCGGAGCCGACGAGGCACAATTCTGTCTGTCGGAAGTGCGCATCGGCCTGGCCCCGGCGGTGATCAGTCCGTTCGTGGTGCAGGCCATCGGTGAGCGCGCGGCGCGACGTTACGCCCTGACGGCCGAACGCTTCGGCGGGCAACGTGCGAAAGAAATCGGCTTGCTGTCGGAAAGTTACCCGGCCGAGGTGTTGAACGATCAGCTCGGGCAATGGATCGACAATCTGTTGCTCAACAGTCCAGCGGCCATGCGCGCCAGCAAGGAGCTGCTGCGTGAAGTCGGCAACGGTGCTCTCACGCCTGCGCTACGCCGCTACACCGAAAACGCCATCGCTCGGATACGTGTCAGCCCTGAAGGCCAGGAGGGCCTGCGGGCTTTCCTGCAAAAACGCCCACCTGGCTGGCAAACCGAGTCGAACAACAAGGAGCCGCGTCAATGACCGCCCCTGCCCTCACTACGTTACTGGTTGCCAACCGGGGCGAAATCGCCTGCCGCGTCATGCGCACAGCCAAGGCCATGGGCCTGACCACCGTTGCCGTGCACAGTGCCACGGACCGTGACGCGCGCCATTGCCGTGAAGCCGATATCCGTGTCGACCTGGGTGGTAGCAAGGCCGCCGACAGCTACCTGCAAATCGACAAAGTGATCGCCGCAGCCCAGGCCAGCGGTGCACAGGCCATCCACCCCGGCTACGGTTTTCTTTCCGAGAATGCCGGGTTTGCCCGGGCTATCGAAAAAGCCGGGCTGATCTTCCTTGGCCCTCCCGCCTCGGCCATCGACGCCATGGGCAGCAAATCCGCCGCCAAGGCCTTGATGGAAACCGCCGGCGTGCCGCTGGTGCCCGGCTACCACGGTGAAGCCCAGGATCTGGAAACCTTCCGCGCCGCTGCCGAACGCATCGGTTATCCGGTGCTGCTCAAGGCGACCGCGGGCGGCGGCGGCAAGGGCATGAAGGTCGTTGAAGACGTCAGCCAATTGGCCGAAGCACTGGCATCGGCGCAGCGCGAAGCGCTATCGTCGTTTGGCGACGCGCGCATGCTGGTGGAAAAATACCTGCTCAAGCCGCGCCACGTGGAAATCCAGGTGTTCGCCGATCAACACGGCCACTGCCTGTACCTCAACGAACGCGATTGCTCGATCCAGCGCCGGCATCAGAAAGTCGTCGAGGAGGCGCCCGCTCCCGGCCTCAGTCCGGCGCAGCGCCAGGCAATGGGCGAGGCCGCCGTGCGCGCCGCCCAGGCCATCGGTTATGTCGGCGCGGGCACGGTGGAGTTCCTGCTGGATTCGCGGGGCGAGTTCTTCTTCATGGAGATGAACACCCGGCTGCAGGTCGAGCATCCAGTCACCGAAGCGATCACAAGTCTCGACCTGGTGGCCTGGCAAATCCGCGTGGCCCAGGGCGAGCCGCTGCCCATCACGCAAGAGCAAGTTCCGTTACTGGGCCATGCCATCGAGGTGCGGCTCTACGCCGAGGATCCGACCAACGACTTCCTCCCCGCCACCGGTCGCCTGGCGTTGTACCGCGAATCCGCTGGGGGCGAAGGTCGGCGGGTCGACAGCGGTGTCGAGGAAGGTGACGAGATTTCGTCCTTCTACGACCCTATGCTGGGCAAGCTGATCGCCTGGGGTGAAAACCGTGAACAGGCCCGTCTACGGTTGCTGGCCATGCTGGACGAGTTCGCCATCGGTGGCCTGAGGACCAACATCGGCTTTCTGCGGCGCATCGTCGGCCATCCGGCCTTTGCAGCGGCGCAACTCGATACCGGATTTATCCCACGCCACCAGGCGCAATTACTGCCTGAACCTGGCGAATTGGATGATGATTTCTGGTACTCGGCAGCCCATGCCTTTGCCTCGGGCATGACATCACGCGTTCGCGCTGATGACGTCAATTCCCCTTGGGCCGATAACACCGGCCTGCGCTTGGGAATGCCAAGGGAAACCACCCTGCATCTGAGCTGTGACGGCCGGGACCGGGCGGTGACCTTCGACGTGACCGACCGTTGGGCCGAGCTCAAGGGCGAGCATCTGGTCATCGAACGCAACGGTCTGCGTCGCAGCCATCGGGCCATTCGCCAGGGCGACAGCCTTTATTTGCAATGGGGAGGCGATCTGCATCGCATCGATTCCTACGACCCGTCAGCCGCCGCCGAAGCCAGCCACAGCCACCAGGGCGGCCTGCTCGCCCCCATGAACGGCAGCATCGTCCGGGTGCTGGTGACAGCCGGTCAAACGGTGGAAGCCGGCACGCAGTTGGTGGTGCTTGAAGCCATGAAGATGGAGCACAGCATTCGCGCGCCCAAGGCAGGCGTGATCAAGGCGCTGTATTGCCAGGAAGGTGAGATGGTCAGCGAGGGCAGCGCGCTGGTGGCACTGGAATAGGTATCGGCCCATCCCGGGCCGATACGTTTCAGAACCTGATGGTTGCCTGCACAACCACGCCGATAATGCGGCATTGCTCGGTGTACAGGGTTTTTGGGTAAGTAGGATTGAGCGGGACCAGATAACGCTGGCCGCTCTCTTCGATCAGTTTGCGAAAAGTTGCATCGCTGCTGCCGGGCAGTTGCGCGATCACCAGTTTGCCGGGCACCGCCTCGATGGCAGGATCAACCAGGATCGACATGCCTTCGGGGATGCTCAGCCCGCTCGGCGCGGTCATCGCGTCACCCACCACGACCAGCCAGAAAGCGTCTCCCTGGGCATGGTAGTCCGTCAGCTCGTAGCGCGGCGGCTGGTATTCGACCAGGTCGCCCTCGCGGACGGCGCCGATGTCATGCCAGTCGTTGACCGGATAGCGGAAGTACGGGTTGTACTTCTGCGCCAGCGCCATGCCTTCGTCAGTGGAGGTGTCCGGTTCGCGGATCACCATCGCCACTTCAAGGAACTCGAGTCCGAGCTCCTGAAGCACCCTGTTCATGTCTTCAAGACTGGGTTGCCGACGCTTGGTCAGCCAATGGCCGACACCGCCCTGGGACATCCCCAAACGTTCTGCAAGCACCACTTGCGTGATGTGCAGCTCCTTCATCTTGGCCTTGACCAACTCTATCCATTTATCCATGAACGGCACGATACGTGGATGACCACGCCCATCAAAACACAAATTGTAGTATTTAAATCGTCGTCACAATTACGAAGCGTACTAAGCTGGATCCAGGATTTCATACCAACACGGAGAAACTCGACACCATGGACAAGCCCAACAAAGACGAGCCCGCCCTCCTTCCAGACGGCCATTTCCCCTCGCTTCAGGATTGCCCTGCGGCCAAACGCGCCTTGGACTATTACTTGAAACCAGGTATTGCGGACGCCGAGGCGGAACATCGTTTTTTCGACGTGAACCGCAACATCAGCGCAGAGGAAGCCCTCGTCCATGCCTGCGACCTGCTGCGCTGCGCAGCCGCTACCGCCCAGGAATCAGCCAGCCGCCTCAGCGGCCCGAGCCGCGACCTGGCATTTTCGGTGGTGCACATGATCGACCTGGTCAAGGTCATGCTCGATCGATCGCTGGACGGTTACCCCACTCGCTCGGCGTAACGCCTGGAGATGGCCCGCATGCGAGCCACGGGAAATAATTTCCAATAGGTGCAATAAAAACATTTGACTTGCAAATGATAATGATTATTATTGCATCAACTGATCGCGAGATCAGTCGATAGACCAGAAGACCTTGGTCGGACTTCTGGAATATCTCCTCATCAGGCTAATCACGGTTTTTGACCCGGCTTTTTGCCGGGTCTTTTTTTTTGCCGATTTTCGGCTTATGGCTTCAGGCTAATGAAGTCTTTGGGTGTCGCAGAATTCGGTGCCGGCGATGATAGCAAACGCACATTCGTTTAAAAACGCCCTGTATTGCGTCGATATGAAATGATCGACAGGCAGTACTTGAGAATCATTCAACGACTCTCTAACCTGCTAATGCGTCCAGGGAGGACGCCCCCTCCCCCTCGACAGCAAATCGTCCCGGTTTCCCCTTCCTTGCGTGTAAAGTAACGGCCATAAGAATCCCAGGCAGGAATTGTGACCGTGGCTAAATCTTCCTTTGATATCAGCGCCAGTTTCGACAGCGGCAACATTGAGGTGGTGGACGTCAGCAACCCCTTGCAATCGTTGCTGAAGATCAGACCCGACACCCGCAGTGCCCATTTCCAGTGGTTCCACTTCAAGGCCAGCGGTTTGCACGTCGGCCAGGAATATTCCTTCCGCCTGCTCAATGCCAGCCAGTCCTCCTACAACAAGGCATGGACCGGCTACCAGGCTGTCGCTTCCTATGACCACGTCAACTGGTTCCGTATTCCTACGCAATTTGAAGGCGATGCCCTGCGCTTTCACCTGGAAGCCGAACAACCTCACGCCTGGTTTGCCTATTTCGAACCTTACAGCCGCGGCCGCCACGACTGGCTGATCGAACAAGCGCAGCACAAGGCCGGTACCGAACTGCTGGCGACTGGCAAGAGTGTCGAAGGCCGTGACATTCAATTACTGCGCAAGGGCAGTGGTGTAGAAGGACGGCGGAAAATCTGGATCATCGCGCAGCAACACCCTGGTGAACACATGGCCGAATGGTTCATGGAAGGCATCATCGAACGCCTCCAGCACCAGGACGATGCCCAACTGAACCGGTTGCTGGCCAAGGCCGATCTGTACTTGGTGCCGAATATGAATCCCGACGGCGCTTTCCACGGCCACCTGCGCACCAACGCGATGGGCCAGGACCTGAATCGGGCTTGGCAGAACGCCAGCCCGGAAATCAGCCCTGAAGTCTTTTTTGTACAGCAGCAAATGGAAAAGTATGGCGTCGATGCGTTCCTGGACGCTCATGGCGACGAAGAAATCCCCCACGTGTTCACGGCGGGTTGCGAAGGAAACCCCGGCTACACGCCGCGCATCGCCGAACTCGAAGAACGTTTTCGCAGCCACCTCAAACGCCAGACCAAAGATTTCCAGACTGCACACGGCTACATCCGCGACGAACCAGGCCAGGCCAACATGACCTTGGCCTGCAATGCCGTCGGCCAGAAATACGACTGCCTGTCCCTGACGCTGGAAATGCCGTTCAAGGACCACGACGACCATCCGAACCCACGCACCGGCTGGTCAGGCAAACGTTCGATGCAACTGGGCAAGGACGTGTTGAGCACCCTCGAATCCATGGTCGACGAGTTGCGTTGACGAGCCACCCCCGGTACTCGTGGCGATAGCGCTTGTTCTTTCGCCACGGGTCGTACGGTTAGTCCCTGCCCCGCAACATGCTGTCCAACACCTCATCCCGGCGCACCCACCCGTGGAACAGCGCCGCCGCCAGATGCACCAGCACCGTCAGGAACAACAGGTAAGCCAGGTAGCCATGAGCCTTGCGCAACAGTGCAAAGGCCTGGGCATTCGCGGGCAGGATGGAAGGCAACCGAAGCGATTCGCTGAGCATCACCGGGTCTCCCGCTGCCGATATCATGGCCCAGCCCAACAGCGGCAGCACCAGCATCAAGGCATACAACAAGACATGCGAAGCCTTGGCCGCCAATGCCTGCCAGCCCGGAAGGTCGGCCGGCAGCGGTGGTACCTGCGTGGTGAAGCGCACCAGCAGGCGCACAATCACCAATAGCAAGATAGCGATGCCCAGGGGCTTGTGCAGTTGGAGCAACCACGCATGGCGCTCAGACACCGAGGCGACCATGCCAGCGCCGATGAACAACATGGCAATGACCATCAGGGCCATCAGCCAATGCAGCAGCCGAGCCAGCGGCGCAAAATGTCGAGGGGCATTCATGGACGGGACTCCTGAGTGGCGGGCAACTGGCTGACTTCGCTGGTACGGCGCAGATAGGAACTGGCGTAGGCAGCCGAACGCGCCGCCAACAGCGGATCATCGGAGCCTTCGATTCCGCTGGGCAGGATCAGCGGGTCATAGTTGATGTCACGGCAATCGCCGTTGTCCTGCGCCTGGGCGCGCTCCAACACCAGGGTACCGGCGTTGAGCACCTTGCGATCGGCGGGCCAGGCCTTGCTGGCGTCGTTGACCGGATCGCCCGGGTTGGCCAAGGTGATGTTCAGCTGCCAGCGCAGTGGCCCGGCAGCCAAGCGTTTGGTCAGGTCCTGTTCGAGAAAGTCGGCGCCTTGGGGTGGGGTCGCATCCGCCGCGTCCTGACTCATGGGTGCCACGCCCCAACGCACTGCCTGGCGTTGTCCGCCTGGGCCAACCAGGTAGAACGCATTGATGCCGTTATAGGTTTCAGTGGCATAGCTGGCCGAAGGCTTGGCCGTCTTGATCCATTGCAGGAAAGGCGCTGCCTCGGGATGCGCGGCAAAGAATGCCGGCACTGCCGCGGGGTTTGGCTTGCCCGTGGCCGGGTCCGGCGATTGGGCCTGTTGAAGCTGATAGAAGGCCTCTGGCGTAGCCACAGGGAACACCGGCATGCTGTTCATACCCGTGCGCCATTGCTGTCCGTCGGACTGGGTGAAACGCAACGCCAGGCTTCGGATCGGCACACTGCCGTCCGGTGCGTAGGGATTACCGCTCGGCAGCGCAAAGCGGCCAACCACCGGCGTGCGCGGTTCATTGAACACCTGTGCGCTGGAGTAGGCACGGGCCTCGCCACTGCTTTCAAAATAACCGGCAACGCAGACGCCTTTGGAGTGATTGCGTCGGAAACCCGCATGGATCCCGTTGTTTGTTTCCAAGACATTGACCAGAGCCTTAGGCGTCAGGCGTTGTGGGTCGAGTGTGCCATTGACGTAGGCAAACGCCCCGGCCAACGCAGCAACGACCACGGCAATGGCCGTCAGGCGCAATGTCAGGCTGGCGGCGCTCAACGACGGCCGGCGTTCAGAAGAAGGGTCAACCATTGGGAGACTCCAAGGCACAAGGCCATTTGTGGAAAGGACCCGTCAGACGAAAGCCCAACGGGTTTATTCCCACGCTCCATATTTATTTTTACTTCGCTGGAATAATCTGGCTCCCGGATCGTCTTTCCATGCAACGCAGTCACTGCCCAGCGAAGCCACCGGCTCATGAACGAAATCGACGACCAGCTGCGCCTGCTCATCCCACGGCTACGACGTTTTGCCGTGTCGCTGACACGCAATCCCAGCAATGCCGATGACCTGGTCCAGGCCTGCCTGGAACGGGCCCTGTCGAAATGGAACGACAAGCGTGCGGACGGTGATTTGCGGGCCTGGCTGTTCTCGATTCTCTACCGCCAGTTCCTCGATGCCCATCGTCGTTCAAGACGGTACGCGCGCATGCTGGAGTTCTTCACCGGGCGCGACGATGCTCATCCGTCCGCGGAGCGCAGCGTCATTGCCCAATCGTCACTCCAGGCTTTCGATCAGCTACCTGCCGAACAGCGCGCGCTACTGCTGTGGGTATCGGTGGAAGGCTTGAGCTACCAGCAAGTCGCCGACATCCTGGACGTGCCGACCGGCACCGTGATGTCGCGCCTGTCACGCGCCCGCCAGGCCTTGCGTCAACTCAGCGACGGCGAAATCGCCCGCCCTGCCCTGCGAATACTCAAATGATCAGCATGCCCCCCAGCGACAACGACTTGCACGCCTACGTCGATCATCAACTGAGCGAAGCCGACCGGCAACAAGTGGAGATTTACCTGGCCAACCACCCTGCCGCGGCCAAGCGCGTGCGAGCCTGGCAACAGGACGCGCAGCACCTGCGCACGACCCTGAGCGCAGCGTTGCACCAATCCGCCAATCCGAACCTGGACCCGGCGACCATCCGTCAACGCCTCAAGCATCGAACCCACCGCCAATTGGCCAACGCGGCGGTATTGATGGTGGCAATCGGAGTCGGTGGATTCGGTGGCTGGCACGCCCGGCAAATGACCCTCCTCAGTGCCGCAGCCCCCATGGCTGACGCGCTGCAGGCGTATCGATTGATTGCCCAGCAAGGCATCTTGCCCGCCGACTACCAGTCAGGCGACAAGCAGGGTATGCAAGGTTGGCTGGATCGCTATTTCGCCCAGGCCGACCGCTTGCCGGACCTCACGGGAGCGGGTTTCAAACCGGTCAGCGGGCGATTGCTCAGCACCGATCAAGGCGCGGCAGCGATGGTGGTCTATCAGGATGCCGGCGGCCAGAAGATCAGCTTCTATATCCGCCCACCAGGCCCGAGAAA
This sequence comes from Pseudomonas frederiksbergensis, assembly GCF_000802155.2. Lineage (GTDB taxonomy): Bacteria > Pseudomonadota > Gammaproteobacteria > Pseudomonadales > Pseudomonadaceae > Aquipseudomonas > Aquipseudomonas frederiksbergensis_A. The sequence continues at coordinate 435,087 of NZ_JQGJ02000004.1, read as the reverse complement.
TTTCCTGCTGCCCCGTGGCAGCCGGCGTGACGGTGAACTCCAGGCCGAATACTGGTCCGGACCTGGGTACAACTATGCGATGGTGATCCCGAGCGATACGTCGGCGGCGCAGACGCTCAAGCAGACCCTGGATTTCTGACAACTATCACCTTGTGGGAGCGAGCAAGTCCGCTCCCAAAGTCTGCAACGATGCGCAAGACTTCATTCACCCCTGCCTGAACACCTGCGAAGGCCTGCGCAGCAGCGGGTCGAACGGGTTGATCCGCGGTCCGATCAGGGCGGCTTCGCGCTTGAGCATTTCCACCACCGTCGGCAGGCGATCCGGCCCGAGCCGGTCGCTGATCGTCGCCACGCTCAACGCCGCCACGGCCCGACCTTCGCGATCGAGAATAGGCACGGCCACCCCGGCCATGCCTTGCAGCACACCGGTGTTGCGCCCGGCATAACCCAGCGTGCGGACGTTTTCCACTTCCGTGCGCAGGAAGACCTCATCGTACAGATGAAAGTCCTTGAGCCGCGGCAAGTTGTATTGAATCACCGTGTCGCGCTCTTCCTCCGGCAAGAACGCCAGGATCGCCAGGCTGCCCTGCCCCACGCCCAAGGCCACCCGGCCGCCGATGTCGCCGGTGAATGTACGGATCGGAAACGGCCCCTCGCTGCGATCCAGGCAGATCGCGTCGAAACCACAACGTGCCAGCAGAAAGAGCGAATCCCCCAGCGACGCCGACAACCGCAACATCGCGGGCCTGGCCAATTCCCGCAGGTTGCCGGTGTTGCCGGCGCGGGCGGCCAGGGCAAAGAAATCCAGGCTCAAGCGGTAGCGTTTGCTGCGCGCATCCTGCTCGACCATGCCCTCATCCATCAGGTTGCGCAGCAAGCGGTGCGTGGTGGGCTGGGAAAGACCGATGCGTTGGGCAAGTTGCGTGACTCGCTCGCCCCCCTCGGCCGTCTCGCCCAGGCTCCGCAGGACGGCAAACAACCGGGAGACCGAGCCGACCCCCACTTCACCCTTATCAATATTCCGCCCAGTGGAATCTGGCATATGGTTTCTCTTCAATAAATTTACTCACCGAATGAAACTGAAAATAGTCATCGCTTCAGTGAAATAGTCAGTTGAGCCCATCCTATTCTTCGTCCTACTCTGCGTCCAGACAGGGGCGATTCGAACAACAGCGGCAGCCGACTTGAAATCGAGCGCCAACGCACCCCGCGACATCCTTTCGTATCTGCCCATACAAAAAAGCGCGCCTTGCGGCGACGCATAACAATCTCAGGTGGAGCGCAGTCATGGCTTTCGTGCAACTTCAAGACTTGAGCAAACGGTATGGCGACCTGGACGCCGTGGTCGCCACCAACCTCTCGGTTGAGAAAGGCGAATTCGTCTCCCTGCTGGGGCCGTCCGGTTGCGGCAAGACCACCACCCTGCAAATGATTGCCGGCTTCGTCGAAGCCAGCAGCGGCCGCATCCTGCTGGATGGGCGCGACATCACCCACGCCAAGCCTGCCAGCCGCGGCCTGGGCGTGGTGTTCCAGAGTTACGCGCTGTTTCCGCACATGTCCGTCAAGGACAACGTCGCCTTCGGCTTGCGCATGCGCAAAGTGCCCAGCGCCGAATTGCAATCGCGGGTTGATCGAGTACTCAAGCTGGTGCGCCTGGACCGGCATGCCGAGCGTTACCCACGAGAGCTTTCAGGCGGCCAGCGCCAGCGCGTGGCACTGGCCCGCGCGCTAGTGATCGAGCCTCCGGTGCTGCTGCTCGACGAGCCGCTGTCCAACCTCGACGCCAACCTGCGCGAAGAGATGCAGTTCGAAATCCGCCGTATCCAGCGCGAAGTCGGTATCACCACGCTGATGGTCACGCACGATCAATCCGAGGCGCTGTCGATCAGCGATCGGGTCGTGGTCATGCAGGCCGGCCGTATTACCCAGATCGACGCGCCTTACACTCTTTATGAACACCCGCGCACCGAGTTCATCTCCGGCTTCGTCGGCAAGGCCAACCTGCTGCCCGGCGAGCGTGACAGCGCCGGCGTCGTGCAAGCCTGCAGCGCTGGTCAAGGCGCGCTGACCCTGAGCCTGCGTCCGGAAAAAATCGACCTGTGCGCTCCCGGGTCCGGGCGGCTGCAAGGCACCGTCACCAACCGTTTCTTTCTAGGCAGCCAATGGCTTTATGGCGTCGCCACCAGCCTGGGTGAACTCAGCGTAGTGCGGCGCAACGACGGCTCGGCGCCCCTGGCCGAAGGCACCGCCGTCGGCCTGGACTGGGACCCTACGTTGCTGCGGGTGTTGAGCGCCGACGAGGTGCTGGCATGAAGCTGCTCGACGCCATAAAGCGCGGTCGCCAAGGCTACTGGATGTCGGCGCCGGCGCTGGCCTTGTACCTGGGCCTTTTGGTAATTCCCCTCGGCCTGACGCTGGTGCTGTCATTCAACGTCTTCGACTACGGCTCGGGCATCAACAGCGAGGCGTACACCTTCGAGCACTACACCAGTCTGCTGGGCGACCCGTACTTCTACGAAATCTTCCTGCGCACCTTCTGGATCAGTGCCCTGACCACGCTGCTGTGCGTGGTGATCGGTGTACCCGAGGCCTACATCCTCAGCCGCATGGGCGCGCCGTGGCGTTCGATCTTCCTGATCCTGATCCTCACGCCGTTGCTGATTTCGGTGGTGGTGCGAGCGTTCGGCTGGAGCTTGCTCCTCGGCGCCGATGGGCTGGTCAACCAGACGCTGCAAGCCCTTGGCGGCTCGCCGATGAAACTGCTCTACACGCCGTTCGCGGTGGTCATCGCCCTGGTGCACGTGATGCTGCCGTTCATGATCATTCCGGTGTGGACCTCATTGCAAAAACTCGATCCAGCCGCCGAACAAGCCGCTCTTTCCCTGGGCGCGAGCCAATTCACGGTGATCCGCAAGGTGGTGCTGCCACAGATCATGCCTGGCGTGTTGTCCGGCACGTTGATCGTGTTCGGCCTCGCCGCCAGTTCGTTCGCCATCCCCGGCCTGCTCGGCGGGCGTCGCTTGAAAATGGTCGCCACGCTGATCTACGACCAATACCTGTCGGAACTGAATTGGCCGATGGGTGCCGCCATCGCCGTCGCGCTGTTGCTGCTCAACCTGCTGATCATGCTGTCCTGGAACCGCATGATCGAAGGCCGCTACAAGAAGTCATTGGGGTAATTCTTCATGTCCAGGAACGGTCCTTTCGCCCTGTTGTTTCATGCCTTGGTGGTGGTGTTCATGCTGGCGCCGCTGGTGGTGGTCTGCCTTGTCGCCTTCACGCCGGAAAACACCTTGAGCCTGCCCACTACGGTGTTTTCCCTGCGCTGGTTTCGCGCCGTGTTCGAGCGCGCGGATTTTGTCGATGCGTTCTACAACAGCCTGATACTGGCGTTCAGCGCGGCCTCGCTGGCGACATTGATCGCCGTGCCGGCGGCGTTGGCGATCACCCGGCTGGAGTTCCCAGGCAGGGACTTCTTCAACGGCCTGTTCCTGTCACCGATCATCATTCCGCACCTTGTGCTGGGCGTCGCGCTGCTGCGGCTGTTTGCACTGATGGGTGTGAATGGCAATTTCAGCTGGCTGATCTTCGCCCATGTGCTGGTGATCACGCCCTATGTGCTGCGCCTGGTATTGGCCTCGGCCATCGGCCTGGATCGCAGCGCCGAACAAGCCGCGCAGTCATTGGGGGCCGGTCGTTTCACCCTGTTCCGGCAGATCACTCTGCCCATGATTTTGCCAGGCGTCGCCGGAGGCTGGCTGCTGGCGTTCATCAACAGCTTCGATGAAGTCACGCTGTCGATCTTCGTCACCTCGCCGGCCACGCAGACTTTGCCAGTACGCATGTACGTCTACGCCACCGAATCCATCGATCCGATGATGGCGGCGGTGTCGGCGCTGGTGATCGCGCTGACAGCGCTGACGATGATTCTGCTCGATCGGGTCTATGGCCTGGATCGGGTCCTGGTAGGCAAACAATGAGGGCGCCATGGCTCTGCTGAAACGACTGGCCGAAAGCGATCGCCCGGCCCTGAAGTTCATGCTCGACGGCGAACCGGCCAGCGGATTGCTGGGCGATACCGTGCTGACCGCCGTGCTGACCTGCAGCGAACACGTGCGCGGCAGCGATTTCAGCGCAGAGCCCCGTGCCGGCTTCTGCCTGATGGGCGCGTGCCAGGATTGCTGGGTCCGCCTGGGCGACGGCCGCCGCGTGCGCGCTTGCTCCACAATGCTCGAAGCCGGCCAGCAGATCAGCCGCGAACCGGGGCGCCAGGTATGAAACCCATCGTCATCATCGGCGCCGGCCCCGCCGGTATCCGCGCTGCGCAAACCCTGGCCGCCCATGGCATCTACCCGGTCCTGTTGGATGAAGCCGCGCGCGGTGGCGGGCAGATCTACCGGCGCCAGCCCGCGAACTTCACCCGTTCATCGGACAAGCTGTATGGCTTCGAAGCAGCAAAGGCCAACGCTATCCACCAGACGCTGGAGGAGTTGCGCCAGCAGCTCGATTACCGTCCCGACACGCTGGTATGGAACGCCGAAGCCGGTCAGCTGGACACCTTGCACGAGGGCCGCGCCGCTCGCCTGGACTACGCCAGCGTGATCGTCGCAACGGGTGCCACCGACAGGATCCTGCCGGTGCCTGGCTGGACACTGCCGGGGGTCTACAGCCTGGGCGCGGCGCAGATCGCCCTGAAGTTCCAGGGTTGCGCCATCGGCGAGCGAGTGGTGTTCGCGGGCAGCGGGCCGTTGCTGTACCTGGTGGCGTACCAATACGCCAAGGCCGGCGCGAACGTTGTCGCGGTTCTCGACAGCTCGCCGCTGAGCGCCCAGGCGCGCGCCCTCCCCGGCCTGCTCGCGCAACCGGCGACGCTCGCCAAAGGACTCTATTACCGCGCCTGGCTGACGACTCATGATATCCCGGTACATCAAGGCGCCAGCCTCACGCTCATCGAGGGTGAGCGCCGAGTGCAATCGTTGAAATGGCGCAGCAAAACAACCGAGCGCACCCTCGATTGTGATGCAGTCGCCTTCGCCCATGGCTTGCGCAGCGAAACGCAACTGGCCGATCTGCTGGGCTGTGAATTTGCCTGGAGCCCGCTCAACCGTGCCTGGCTGCCGCAACGCGACAGCGCCGGACGCAGCAGCTCGGCCGGCGTCTACCTGGCCGGCGACGGCGCCGGGATCATGGGCGCCGACGCCGCCGAAATGGCCGGAGAGCGGGCGGCCCTGGCGCTGCTCGAAGACCTGGGGTACCGAGTCGACCCGCAACGTTGCGCCCAGCTGGAACAGTCCCTCGAACGCATCGGCCATTTCCGCCAGGGCCTGGAGCGGGCCTTTGTCTTTCCCGAGGATTGGGCGAGCCGCGCGACCGATGACTTGATGATCTGCCGCTGCGAAGAGGTCAGCGTCGCAGATATCCGCCAGGTGGTGGGCGAAGGTCACTGGGAGATCAACCGGGTCAAGGCCCATTGCCGGGTCGGCATGGGGCGCTGTCAAGGGCGGATGTGCGGTGCCGCGGCAGCAGAAATCATCGCCCGTGAAAGTGGCCGCGCCGTTCGGGACATCGGTCGACTGCGGGCACAGGCGCCCGTCAAACCCGTGCCGTTTGGCCTGGAGGTGGAGCCATGATCGAGGTCGATGCGGTGATCATTGGTGGCGGCATCGTCGGCGCCTCGGCGGCGTTGTTCCTGAGCAAGGCCGGCCGTCGCGTGGCGCTGTTGGAGCGGGACTTCTGCGGCTCGCATTCCAGCGGCGTGAACTACGGCGGCGTGCGGCGCCAGGGCCGTCCGTTGTCGCAACTGCCGCTGTCGCAACGGGCGCATGAGATCTGGGGGCAATTGCCGCAGTTGATCGGCATTGACGGCGAGTATCAGCGCAGCGGCCATCTGAAATTGGCTCGCAGTCTCGATGACTTGCGTGCGTTGCATGACTACGCCGCCAGCAGCCAGGGCTTTGGCCTCGATTTGCAACTGCTGGATCGCGACGAATTGCGCAGGCGGTTTCCGTGGGTCGGCACCGTGGCGGTCGGCGCCTCGCTGTGTCCGGATGACGGTCACGCGAATCCGCGCCTGGTCTCGCCAGCATTTGCCCAGGCGGCCCGCAGGCATGGCGCGCAGGTGCATGAACAGTGCCCGGTCAGCCAGGTAACGCACGACGGCCAGCGCTTTGCCGTGCGCACCGAAACCGCTGTCGAATTCCGCGCACCTTGGCTGCTGAACTGCGCCGGGGCCTGGGCGAGCCGCTTCGCCGCGCAGTTTGGCGAAGCAGTGCCCATGCACGCCGGGCACCCGGCGATGCTGGTGACCGAGCCGCTGCCTGTGGTAATGGACGCCAGCACCGGCGTCGAGGGCGGCGGCATCTATGCCCGACAAGTCGCCCGGGGCAATTGCGTACTGGGCGGCGGCCAGGGTTTTGCGCTGGACGATGCCCGCGCCCGTCCCGGCCAGAGCGCAGTTATCGAGATTCTGCGCCAAGCCGTCGAACTCTATCCGTTCCTCGAGGGCGCCCAGGCGATCCGTACCTGGAGCGGCACCGAAGGCTACCTGCCCGATCGCCAACCGGTGATCGGCCCCAGCAGCACCCAACCCGGTCTCTTGCACGCGTTCGGCTTTGCCGGCGCGGGCTTCCAGATCGGCCCGGCGGTGGGCCAGGCGCTCACCGAAATCATCTGCAGCGGGGCCTCGTCCACGCCGCTGGATGCGTTTTCAATCACCCGGTTTCACTCCATCTCCGTTGCTTGATAGAGGAAGGTCGCGCCAATGAATAACGTCAAACGCAGTGCACTGTTCGGTTTCTGCTCGCTGGGTTCCGCTTGCCTGGGCGCCCTGCTCCCGGTCACCCAGGCCTTGGCCGAGCCGACGCTTTACCTGGGCATGAACGGCGGCACCATGGAGCGCCTGTACGCCGACAAAGTCTTGCCGGCCTTCGAGAAAGCCAACAACGTCAAGGTGGTGATCGTGCCGGGCACTTCGGCCGACATCCTGGCCAAGGTCCAGGCCAGCAAGGGCAACCCGCAGATGCACGTGATGTTCCTGGACGACGGCATCATGTACCGCGCCATCGCCATGGGGCTGTGCGACAAGCTGCAGGACAGCGCGCCCCTGGCGCAGATCCCGGCCAAGGGCCGCATCAAGGACCAGGCCGTCGCCGTCAGCCTCGGCGTCACCGGCCTCGCCTACAACACGCGGCTGTTCAAGGAAAAAGGCTGGAGCACGCCGACCTCGTGGATGGACCTGGCGGACCCACGGTTCAAGGACAAAGTAGTGTTTCAATCCGTGGCCTCATCCACCTTCGGCCTGCACGGTTTCCTGATGTTCAACCGGATCCAGGGCGGCAGCGAAACCGATGTCGAGCCAGGCTTCAAGGCCTGGCCGAATACGGTCGGGCGCAACGTGCTGGAGTACATTCCCAGCTCGGCGAAAATCTCCGAGATGTTGCAGACCGACGAAGCGGCGCTGTTCCCACTGACGCCGACCCAGGTGACCGCGCTGAAACTCAAGGGCATGCCGGTCGAATACGCACAACCGAAGGAAGGTGCGGTGGTCCTGAACGTCGCCGAATGCGCCGTCGCCCAGAACAGCGAACCTGAACTCGCGCAAAAACTTGCGGCGTTCCTGCTGACGCCCGAAGCCCAGGCGATCGCCCTGGAAGAAGGCGATCAGATTCCGTCCAACCCCAACACACCGACCACCGACAAGACGCGTGGCCAGGTAGAAGCAATGAAGCAGTACCTGGAAACCGCGATCGCGGTGGATTGGGATCAGGTCAACGAACAACGCCCGGCCTGGAACGCACGGTGGAACCGCAGCATCGAGCGCTAGGGCCGCTGGCGCTGCCTTTTTTGTTTATCATGCGGGCCTGCGCGGGTTTCACCTGCGCTCGGCCCCTTGATAACAGCGATCGCCACCATGCACACCCTCACCCAACTCCAAACCGGCCAACTGTCGGGCATTACCCGACTAAAGCTGTCATGCGGCCTGACGGAGTTTCCCCAGGAAATTTTCGATCTCGCGGACTCGCTGGAAATCCTCGACCTGAGCGGCAACCTGCTCGACACGCTGCCAGCGGATCTCAATCGCCTGACTCGCCTGCGAGTGTTGTTCTGTTCGGATAATCGCTTCGTCGAACTGCCTGAGTGCCTGGGCCGTTGCAGCGCATTGACCATGGTCGGCTTCAAGGCCAACCGCATCGAGCGCGTGACCGGCGCAGCCTTGCCCCCCCTGTTGCGCTGGCTGATCCTGACCGATAACTGCATCAGCCAGTTGCCGGAGGAGCTGGGCCGGCGTCCCCACCTGCAAAAATTGATGCTGGCAGGCAACCGCCTGCGGCAGTTGCCGCAAAGCCTCGCACAGTGTCATCGCCTCGAATTGCTGCGTGTTTCCGCCAATCAACTGGCCGAGCTGCCGTCGTGGTTGTTGGAAATGCCGAGTCTCAGTTGGCTGGCCTACGCGGGTAACCCGTTGGAAACTGAAGCCAATGCCCAGGCGCTGCATGTCGCCACACCGATCGACTGGTCCCAACTGAGCTTGCAACAGTCGTTGGGCGAAGGGGCATCGGGCGTGATCCACCAAGCGCTATGGCAAACGCCAGGCCAGGCCGGGCGCGACGTCGCGGTGAAGCTCTACAAAGGCCAAATGACCAGCGATGGCTCGCCGCTGCATGAAATGCATGCGTGCATCACCGCTGGCAAGCATCCGAACCTGATCGAGGTGTTGGGTCAGGTCAACGGTCACCCCGAGCACCAGGAAGGGTTGGTGATGGCCCTGATCGGCCCCGATTACCGCAACCTGGCCGGGCTGCCGAGCCTGGAATCCTGTACGCGTGACGTCTATCCCGACGAACTGCGCCTGCGCGCCGATGTGGCCGTGCGCATCGCCCAAGGCATTGCCCGTGTGGCGGGTCACCTGCATCGGCGAGGCCTGACCCATGGGGATCTGTATGGCCACAATATCCTCTGCAACGACCAGGGCGATTGTTTACTGGGGGATTTTGGCGCGGCGTCTTTCCATGCTCCGGTTGAGGACCGGCAGACCCGCGCGTTGCAACGCATTGAAGTGCGCGCCTTCGGGATTTTGCTGGGGGAGTTGCTGGCGCGGATCGAACCGGCGTCGAGTATCGAGGATCTTTCACGATTGAAGGATCTGGAGGCGCGCTGCTGCCAGCCGGATGTACTGGCGCGGCCGGGGTTTGACGAGATAGAAGGTCTACTGCACTAGCGTGGCGAGGGAGCTTGCTCCCTCACCGCTGCGGCTTCGGCTTAACCCGCCAGGCCGACAAACATGTCCTGCACGTCGTCGTGGTTGTCGAGACCTTCGAGGAACGCCTCGACTTCGGCCATCTGCTCGTCGGTCAGGCCGCTGACCGGATTCTTCGGCTGATAGCCCAGTTTGGCGGACAACACGGTAAAGCCCTGTTCCGGCAACGCCTTTTGCACGGCATCAAGGTCGGCAGGATCAGTGATGAACAACGTCGCGCCGTCCTCGCCCGGTTCGAAATCCTGGGCACCGGCCTCGATGGCGGCCATTTCCGGATCAGCATCGGGGCTGTCCGGGGCGGCTTCGATCATGCCCACGTGGTTGAAGTCCCAGGCTACCGAACCCGACGCGCCGAGTTGGCCCTTGCGGAACGCAACGCGAATCTCGGCCACGGTACGGTTGATGTTGTCGGTCACGCACTCAACGATCAGCGGCACCTGATGGGGCGCGAACCCTTCGTAGGTCACACGATGGTATTGCACGGTTTCGCCAAGCTGGCCGGAACCCTTCTTGATCGCACGCTCCAGGGTCTCGCGGGGCATCGAAGCCTTTTTAGCCTGCTCGACCACCAGCCGCAGGTGTGCGTTGGTGGCGACATCGGCACCGTTTCGCGCCGCAATGGTGATTTCCTTCACCAGCTTGCCGAAGATCTTGCCCTTGGCGTTGGCAGCCGCTTCTTTGTGTTTAACCTTCCACTGTGCGCCCATTACTCACTCTCTTGTCTGACGCGCCGAGACATCTGCCGGCCGGCGCTGTGGCGCAAGTTTATACGGCCTAAACCGGCTGATCGACCAAAAAATCGCGGCGGCCCAATCGACATTTTCACAACATGCTGTAGGGGGTTTCTGAAATAGCGATTTGGGGACAGCGTCACGCGCCGGGGTTTCGTACCCTTTGTACTCTCTCCCTCAGCCAGGATGGGCCGCGATGCGCAACGACACGGAACACCCTTTCAGCTTGACGATCATCCAAAGCGATATGCGCTTGCAGGTCCTGAGGCTCAACGGCCAGGAAGCGCTCAATCAACCGTACCGCTTCGACCTCGACCTGATTGGCCTGATGCCGCCGATCAGCCCTGACGTTTTGCTCGGGCAAGCAGCCTTCCTACGCCTGGAAGGTCAGGCGGGCATACATGGCGTCGTGCACAGCATCAGCCTGACCGCGGGTGCTGCGCATCGCGTTGGTTATCGCGTGACGCTGGTTCCTTACCTCCAGCAGTTGGAACAAGGTCCGCGGCGGCGGATCTTTCATCGGCTCAGTGTCGTAGAGATCTTGCAGAACCTGCTGGAGGACAACGCACTGCCTGCCCATAGCTATCGCTTCGAACTGCCAAATGGGCAGTATCCGCGTCGCCCGTTTTGCATCCAGTACGAAGAAAGCGACCTGACGCTGCTGCAGCGCTTATGCGAAGAGGAAGGCATTCACTACCATTTCGAACATACGCCCCAGGGCCATGTCCTGGTGTTTGCGGAAGACCCAAAGAGCTTTCCTTTACAGTCGGCTGGACTGCTCTCGCACGCAGAGGCGGATAAGCGCGGCACTATCACGCGGTTGTATCAACGCCATCACTCGGTCCCCCCTGGGCCGCCCGAAGGGTTTCGTGATCGGGCGGTGGCCGAGGAAACCAACCCCACGTTACCGGTCCCCCAGGATTCAAGGCACGAAAGAATGCGTGACGACCCCGCGAAAACCCACCGCTTCCAGGCGGGCCGGCGGCGTCTCGAACGGTTGCGCTATCGAAAACGGGAGATCCACGGGCATACCACCTCCTCGGCCATGCGCAGCGGTCATATCGCACAGATCGATGGGCATCCGGTATCGACGTTCAATGATCAATGGCTGATTACAGAGGTCCGGCACCGTGGACGGCAATTCTCCATCCTGCAGAGGAACCTGCCGGACACACCATCGGCCAAGCATTACCGCAACCGGTTCTGCGCGATTCCCTGGTCTTCCGTGTACCGACCGCCCATCAAGCATCCCAAGCCATGCATACCCGGTTATCACCTCGCCTATGTGCTCGGCCCGACAGGTCAGGCTGCGACGCCCGACGACCAAGGTCGGATCATGGTCAGCCTCTGGCGTCGCGATGATGAAGGCATTGTGCTGCCCGTGTCGCGCCTTGCGACCGACAACCCACCTTCCTGGGTGGGCGGCAGCGAGGTACTGGTGAGCTTCCTTGACGGTGATCCCGACCGGCCGGTGTTGTGCGCCAGATCGCTCCAACCCGTCCCGGACAACGGCGGCCCCGTATCAACGTCCCCCTCGACGACGGGCAACAACGATGTGAGCCTTCTATTCGACTGGCTCTTGAATCCACCGGACATGACGCCTTGAGGGATCCCGTGGCCTGGTCGAGAGCGGGCTCCCCGAGGCTGATGGCAAGACCATTCGGCGAGCGAATCATAAATTCATCGGGTCAACTTGATCTGCCTCATGCGAACCCAACGAAACGGGCATACAGTCCAAGCACAACGCTGCCCAGACAGCGCTTTACCCTGACGACTGGAGATACCCGCATGCCCTGGAAAAATTCCACAAACCGCTACAGTACCGTCACGGTCACCTTGCACTGGTTGATGCTGGTGCTGCTGGCCGTGGTTTATGCCTGCATTGAGTTCCGAGGGATTTTCCCCAAGGGCAGCGACGGTCGAACGTTGATCAAGGAAGCGCACTTCATGCTTGGCCTGACCGTGTTCGTGCTGGTCTGGCTGCGCCTGTTCGCCCGAAGCATGGGCAAGGCACCCGCAATCTTTCCGGCATCGCCCGCCTGGCAAACCTTCCTGGCGCGCCTGATGCACTGGGCGTTGTACCTGTTCATGGTTGCCATGCCACTGCTGGGTTGGCTGATCACCAGCGCCGAAGGGCATCAGGTGATGTTCTACGGTTTTGACTTACCGTTGCTTGTCGAGCCGGACAAGGCGTTTGCCGAGCAACTGGAAGGCTGGCATGTGCTTGGCGGCACCGTCGGCTATTGGTTGATTGGCCTGCATGCGTTGGCCGGGCTGTATCACCATTATGTGGTGCGCGATAACACCTTGCTGCGGATGCTGCCCAAGCGCGGTTGAGCACCGCTTACTCAAGTCCCCGGCGGCCCTGCAAACCGCCGGTGTGAACGAAGATCAAGCGAGTGCCCGGCTCGATCGCACCGGCCTCGACGCGAGCCTTGAGCAACATCAGCGCCTTGCCGGTGTAGAGCGGCTCCAGTTCGATGGCCTGGGTGGTTTCGATGAACGCGGCGAGATCACTGTCAACCCGGCCGAAGCCACCACGGCTGCCATCAAACAGCTCATAATGCGGATCGGCAAGGCCCGCTGCACTTACGATGCTTTCGACGTTCTGCCTGACGCCATGGCCTTCGGGCACCGCCAGGACGCCATGCACCGGGCGTTTGCCTGCTTCAGCCAGCACCAGGCCCGCGAGCGACGTTCCGGTGCCGCAGGCCAGCCACCAGCCGTGATAGTCCTCCCAGCCCAACGCCGCCAGTTGGTCACGTGCACAGCTCGCCCAGGTCATGCAGCCTTGTGCACCCGGAAGTCCCGCACCGCCTTCCGGCACGGGCCAGAAGCCAGGGTATTGCGACTGCCAAGGCGTCCAGAAGTTTGCGTCATGACGCCTGCGGTATCCTTCGTAACCCAACCAGTGCAGCGTCATGCCGAACGCTTTCAGGTCCAGTACCGTCGGCGTTTCCCGAGGATGGCCCCGCAACAACCCCACCGTTGGAAAACCGAAGCGCTTGCCCGCAGCGGCCAGCGCGTGCAAATGATTGGAATAAGCGCCGCCCAGGCTCATCACACCTGCCGCACCGGCCTGATGGGCAGCGAGCAGGTGGTGAAGCAGCTTGAACCATTTGTTGCCGCTGATCAGCGGATCGATCCGGTCCAGGCGCAAGACCGCCACTTCGACGCTGGCGTGGGCGAGCCAGTCCAAGTGAAGGCGTTCGAGGCGAGGTTGGGGATGCCAGTCTAGGGCGGGAAGAAGCATGGCTGCGGGCCGGGTGGAAAACAGGCCAATATGTTAACAGCTGGTCGCGGACTCCCTGGCATCCGAAGAAACGGTGGGCGCGAGCAGGCTCGCTCCCACCGAGGATCCCGGGAGTCTACACAATTGCGCCTTACAACTGCGCCGCCAACCGCGAACCCTGGTTGATCGCACGCTTGGCATCCAGCTCCGCCGCCACGTCGGCACCGCCGATGAGGTGGACCGTTTGCCCAGCCGCTTCCAAGCCATCCTGCAACTCGCGCAGCGGATCCTGGCCGGCGCAGATGACCACATTGTCCACCGCCAACACTTGCGGCTCGCCCGTTTCGCCGATGCGAATGTGCAGGCCCTGATCGTCGATCTTCAGGTACTCGACGCTGTTGAGCATCTGCACCTGCTTGTTTTTCAGGCCCGTGCGGTGAATCCAACCGGTGGTCTTGCCCAGGCCGTCGCCGACCTTGGACTTCTTGCGCTGCAACAGGAACACCTGCCGCGCCGGCGCATGGGGTTGAGCCTTGATCCCGGCCACGCCGCCGCGGGCCTGGAGGTGCGTATCGATACCCCACTCCTTCCAGAACGCTTCGCGGTCCTGGCTGGTGGCAACGCCCTGATGCACGAGGAACTCCGACACGTCAAAGCCGATCCCTCCGGCCCCAATCACCGCAACGCTACGGCCAACCGGTTTACGCTCGAGAATCACGTCCAGGTAGCTCAACACCTTCGGGTGCTCCACACCTGGAATCGCCGGGACACGCGGCGCGATGCCGGTGGCCAGGATGATCTCGTCGAAACCGCCAGCCACCAGTTGCGCCACGTCGACCCGGGTGTCGAGACACAACTCGACGTGGGTGGTCTGCAACTTGCGCTTGAAATAACGCAGTGTTTCGAAGAACTCTTCCTTGCCGGGCACACGCTTGGCAACGTTGAACTGCCCGCCAATTTCACTGGCCGAATCGAACAGCGTCACCTGATGGCCGCGCTCCGCCGCTACGGTGGCGGCAGACAACCCGGCTGGGCCGGCGCCGACCACGGCGATTTTTTTCACGTGGGTCACGGGCAGGTAGTTGAGTTCAGTCTCATGGCACGCCCGCGGGTTCACCAGGCAACTGGTGAGCTTGCCGCCGAACGTATGGTCCAGGCAGGCCTGGTTGCAGCCGATGCACGTATTGATTTCGTCCGCCCGGCCAGCGGCAGCCTTGTTGACGAAATCCGGGTCCGCGAGGAAGGGCCGTGCCATGGATACCATGTCGGCGTCGCCCTCGGCCAGGATTTGCTCGGCGACCTCGGGCGTATTGATGCGGTTGGTGGTGATCAGCGGAATGCTCACCGAACCACGCAGCTTGGCGGTGACTTTACTGAACGCCGCCCTCGGCACCTTGGTGGCGATGGTGGGAATACGCGCTTCATGCCAACCGATGCCCGTGTTGATGATTGTCGCGCCGGCCTGCTCGATGGCCTTGGCCAACTGGACGATCTCTTCCCAGGTGCTGCCCCCCTCCACGAGATCGAGCATCGACAGCCGGAAAATGATGATGAAATTCGGGCCGACCGCCTCGCGTACGCGACGCACGATTTCCACTGGCAGGCGCATGCGGTTTTCGTAGCTGCCGCCCCAGCGGTCGGTACGATGGTTGGTGTGGGCCGCCAGGAACTGGTTAATGAAATAGCCTTCCGAGCCCATGATCTCGACACCGTCGTACTCAGCCTTCCGGGCCAGTACCGAACAAGTGACAAAATCACTGATCTGCTTTTCGATGCCCTCTTCGTCAAGCTCTTTTGGCTTGAACGGGTTGATCGGCGCCTGGATCGCGCTCGGCGCCACCTGCTTGGGGCTGTAGGCATAGCGGCCGGCATGGAGAATCTGCATGCAGATCTTGCCGCCCGCCTCATGCACCGCGCGCGTCACGATTTGGTGCTTGAGCGCTTCTTCCTCCGTGGTCAGCTTGGCCGCACCGGAATAAACGCCCCCCTCGTCGTTAGGGCCGATCCCGCCGGTTACCATCAAGCCCACGCCGCCCCGGGCGCGCTCGGCAAAATAGGCCGCCATGCGCTCGAAGCCACCGGGCTTTTCTTCCAGGCCGGTGTGCATCGACCCCATCAGGGTACGGTTGCGCAGCGTGGTAAAGCCCAGGTCCAGCGGGGCCAGCAAATGCGGGTAATGAGGGGCGGTCATCGGTAACTCCACAATGGGCGATCACGGAAAAATGTGGAAGCTCTGTGGCCTCCATCAGTCATGGGTGACAGCGTAAGAGTCGGAACCGGAGCGCTCAATGACCGAAACGGACAAGTTAATGATCAAAATGCGCAACACAATCGGCACGCCAATCATTCGCTACTGCTCGACAGACGGCTACCCGCCCTTTCGCTAATCCTTTGTTTTACCGTACCCTGCCCGGTGTCCTGATGAAAAATCACGAACCTGTAAGCGGCCGTTGACTGTCCCCATGCGCAAATTTCTGTACCTGCTCCTCTCACTGGCCTTGATGGCTGCCGTTATAACTTACGCGCTGTGGACGGCGGATCGTCCAGTCGGCCATTACCTGTCAGACCTGCGCATCAACCTGGCGGTCGACCAGGGTACGCCCGCCGATCGGGGCAACTTGCTCGGTATCCAGCCTGAGCTCTTTCCCACCGACTACCAAAGTCCTGGACGCCTGCGGCGCAAGTTGGCCGCCTATCTGCAGGCGGCGCGCGACCAAGGGCTTCTCAACGACAAAACCATCGTGGTCCTGCCTGAGCACATCGGGACCTGGCTGATGGTCAGCGGCGAAAAAGACGAGGTGTATCAAGCCGCCACGTTGAAACAAGCCATGCATTGGCTCGCCGTCAGCAATCCGTTGGCCTTTCTTCGTGCCTTGGCGGGCGCCAAGGGCAATAGCCGCCTGGACGATGCTTATCTGCGGATGAAAGCAGACGCCATGGCCCAGGATTACCAGGCGCTGTTCGGTGGCCTGGCGAAGGAGTTCGGCGTGACCCTGGTGGCCGGCTCCATCGTGCTGCCCGAGCCGAGCATCAGCGAAGGTGAGCTGAAGATCGGTCGCGGCGCGCTCTACAACAGCAGCCTGGTATTCGGCCGCGATGGCCGTCCGATCGGCCAACCCGTGCGTCAACGCCATCCAGTATTCGACCAGCGGGACGTGCTCGAGGCGGAAGAAACCCAGGCTTTCGTGGCCATAGACACACCCGCCGGTCGCCTGGGCGTGCTGATCGGCAGCGACAGTTGGTATCCGCTTCATTATCGGCAACTTGATGAGCAGCACGTGCAATTGATCGCCGTGCCTGCCTTTGTCATTGGCCGCGATACTTGGGACAAGCCCTGGGCAGGCTACAAAGGCCTGTCCACGCCAAGCGAAGTGAGCCTCAAGCCCGGCGAGATAACCGAAGGCCAGGCTTGGCGTCGCCTGACGTTGACCAGCCAGGTGCCGGTCAGCCAGGCCAAGGGTGGCGTCAGTGTGTTCTTGCGTGGCCAGTTCTGGGACAACGGCAGTGCCGGCCAAAGCTTTATCAGCCATAGCGGCCAGCAGTTCCCCGATGGCGAAGCGCGTGGCGCCCGCCTGTTGAACCTCTGGCTGTGAGCATCAAGCCCCAGCCGATGCGCCTGGGCGACCTGTCCGTGGGTTTCGTCCACAGCCTTGCCGACGCAGTGGCCAGCCATGGGAAGGATCCGCAGCCATTGCTCGAACAATACGGCCTCGACACGGCGCGCCTGGCCGAACCCGGGGCGCGCCTGTCGATTCCCCGCTACATGCGCCTGGGGCATGCCGCGATCCAATTGACACAAGACCCGGCCCTGGGACTGCGCATGGGGCAGCTCAGCCGCTTGAGCCAGGCCGGGCTCGCAGGTGTTACCGCCGCGCAGGCGCCGACTGTACGAGAAGCCGCGCGGTGCATGATCCGCTTCGAGCCCCTGTATGGTTCCAATTATCGTGGGCAATCGAGCTTCCATGAGGACGCCCGAGGCGCGTGGCTGCGGTTCTACTCCATCAGTCCCTATAACGCCTATAACCGCTTCGTCGTGGATTCGATTCTTGCTGGCTGGCTTACGCAGTTGTCCAGCGTGAGCGAAAGGGTGCTGCACGCCGAACGCATCGACATCGAATTCGAGGAGCCTGCCTATGGGCAGGCCTACCAGATACTGGGCAACTGCCCAATACAATTCGGTGCCGGGCAAAACCAGCTGCGCCTGGGCCTGGAAAGCCTCGCCCAGCGCAACCCGCAACACTGCCCCAGTACCTGGCGGCACTTGGTTCAATTATGCGAAAGGGAACTGGAACAACTGACTCGCACGCGCACCTTGCGTGAACGCATCATTCAATTGCTGGGGCCTCTGCTCAGCGGCGGTCGGGAACCAGGCCTTGAAGAAGTGGCGACGCGCCTGAAGCTGCCAACCTGGACGTTACGCCGCAAACTTGCGCAAGAAGGTACGCAATTCAGGGCGATCCTCAACGACACCCGTCGAGACTTGGCCATGACGTACATTCGCGACACGGAACTGGCATTCGGCGAAATCGCCTACTTGCTGGGGTTCGCCTCGGCGGAAGCCTTCCAACGCGCGTTCAAGCGCTGGAACAACCAGACGCCGGGGGATTTCCGCCGCAGCCGCAAGGGAACATGAGCGTCAACCCCCGGAGCCAGCCGTCTTCATGCCTCGTTGTACCAAGCCAATACCGGCCCGCCCTTACAGCTCAGTCGCGTCTTCGGCGGGTTCCAGTGGGTCCAGCTCATAGGCTTGGTATTCCAGCAGCTCTTCCTGATAGTCGTCCATTGCATGTCCTTCCCAATCGTTGAACCAAAGCCTGATGGCCTGGAATCAGCATAAAGCTGCCATGTGAATAAAACATGAAGCCAAGGCCTCATGAATTAAACGTAGCACAGCATCTGGGATTTAAAGCCAGGACATGTAGCAAGGGATTACCACCCTTGCTACAGCGACTCAGGAGGCCGGAAGCGGTTGGATCGGTTCTGTCGGCGCGGGCAAAGTGCTGGCCGGCGGCGCAGTGATGGTTTCCGTTGAAGACGGCGCGTAGGACTCGGGCTCGCTGGGTGCGATCGGCGCAGGCTCGACGGGCGGCGCAACCGGCTCCGATGCGGCGGGCGCAGGTTCGGCCGGCGCCGGGGCAGCCTGCTCGACCGGCGCGGCGGGCGCGGGGGCTGGCGCAGGCTCCGGTGCTTGCAATGCCGCAGGGGCTTGGGCTGGGACCGGAGCCAAGGCAGCCGGTTCGGTCTTGGGTTCCGGCACGCCAAGCTCGGTTTTCGGCTTGTCGACGTTTTCGACGGCTTTCTTGGCTTCCGGTGGCAGGAACAGCTCCACCAGCGCAAAGAAGCGCTCATAGAACTTGGCCGCCGAAACGGTCTCGCTGGCCACCTTGACCATGGAATCGTCCGATGAACCGATCGGCATCGAGACCGATCCCAACACGCCCACGCCCAGGCTGGCGGAGTTGTTGATTTTCTTCAGGGCGTAACGGTCCTGCAGGGCGTTGGCGAACATAGTGGCGCGATGGCCCGGGCCACCATCCTCGGCGCAGACCAGGTTGAAGCTGATCTCCATGTGGGTATCGCCAGTCTGCTGGAAACTCTTGTGGCCGCTGACCAGCTTGGGGTCGCTGCTGGTGATGATGTAGCCCTGGCTGAGCAATGCCCGACGCCCTGCTTCACAGGTCGCCACGTCAGTCACCGGATAGGTTCGCGAGAACGTGCCGGAATCATCAAAGTTCTCGTGCTCGTAAATGGCCGTTTTCTTTGAAGAACAGCCAGCTGCGACAGTCAGCAGCAATGCCAGCCCAACGGTGCGCATGTGAAATGATCTGAACATTGAACATCCTGGAGAAAACAGTCCGGCGCGTATTGTGCAACAGAACGCCGCCGGGCAGCTTGGGTAATCGTGTCTCAAAGGGGTTACAAGTCTACGGGGGCTTTCCCACGGGAAAAAGACACACGGAGGACGAATCGGCGCACATCCCCGCTTGCGGCAATACACAGATACAAAAAGACCCCGGCATTTCGGCCGGGGTCTCGTCGCAGACGCATCAGGTTGCTCAGAAGCGCTTGATGTCCGCCTCGCTTTCCAACTGCTTGCGGAACGCCGCGAAGTCCTGCTGACCAACACGGGACGCCAGGTAGCGGCGGTACTCGGCCTTTTCTTCCTCGGTCGGTGCCGCGCCTTCGTTGACGCCGTTCAAGCGCAAGACCGTCACGCTGCCGTCAGGCAGGGTCACGCTCGCGAACGTCGGTTTGTCCTTGGACTCCGGCTTGGACATGCGGAACAGCGCCTGCAGCACAGCAGGATCGATGCCTTCCTGGCTGCGGGTTGCCGCTTCGACAGCTTTCCATGACTGGCCATTGACAGGCTTGTCCAGGGCAACCTTGCCATCACGCAGGCTGGCGATCAGCTCGTCGGCCTGGGTCTTGGCATCGGCGCTGGCGTGTTCCTTGGCCAGCTGGGCGCGTATGGGTCCGGCGACGCTTTCCAATGGCATTTGCGCAGGCTTGCGGTGCTCTTTGGCACGCAGCACCACGACCGTTTCCGGGTCCAGCTCGATGGCCGTGCTATTGGCGCCCTCTTCCAGCACTTCCGGGCTGAACGCAGCAGTGATAACGGCGCGGTTGGCCGCAATCCCTTCACCGCCCTCACGACCGAACGGTGCCGATGTGTGCACGGTCAGCTTGAGGTCCTGGGCAGGTTGCGCCAAGTCCGAGGCCTCGAACGAAGCGTCTTCCAATTGCTTGGTCGCCTCGACGAAACGCTGCTCGACCTGCTGGGCCTTCAGATCGCGCGTCAGCTTGTCCTTTAGGCTGGCAAAGGTCGGTACTTCAGGCGCTTCGACACCCAGCAGCTTGATCAGATGCAGGCCGAAATCAGTGCGCACCGGTGCTGAAACCTGACCCTTGCCCAAGGCATACAGCGCCTTTTCAAATTCAGGATCGTAGACGCCAGGACCGGCAAAGCCCAGGTCACCACCATTGTTCGCCGAGCCCGGATCCTGGGAATACTCTTTCGCCAGGGCTTCGAACGATTCGCCTTTGGCCAGGCGGGCCTGGATTTCCTCGATCTTCGCCTTTGCCTGGGCTTCAGTGACCTTATCGTTCACTTCGATCAGGATATGCGCCGCACGGCGCTGCTCGGACAAGTTGGCGATTTCTTTCTGATACGCCGCTTGCAAGTCTTCATCCTTGACGCTGACCTGATCGAAGAAAGAGGCTTTCTTCAGCTCGAGGTAATCGATGACCACCTGATCAGGCGTCATGAATTCCTTGGCGTGCTGATCGTAGTAAGCCTTGACCTCGTCATCGGTCAGCTTCACCGCCGATGGGTCGGCCTTGAGGGTGAGCGTGGCGAAGTCGCGGGTCTGCTTTTCCAGGCGGGCAAACGCCAGCACCTGGGCATCGGTGACAAAACCGCTGCCAGCGAGACCTGCACGCAGTTGGCCGATCAGCATTTCCTGCGCCAGCATCTGGCGGAATTGCAGACGACCGTAACCCAACTGACGGATGACCTGGTCGAAACGCTCGGGACTGAACTTGCCGTCGACCTGGAATTCAGGCGTCTGCAGGATCACCTGATCCAGCGCCGCTTCGGAAAAAGCGAACTTCGCGTCATGGGCGCCTTGCAGCAACAGCTTGCGGTCGATCAGGCCCTTTAGCGCCGAGTCGCGCAGCATCTTCTCGTCCAGCAAGGAAGCGTCGAAATCCTTGCCCAACTGTTGCATGAGCTGGCGGCGTTGCATGTCGACCGCTTGGCTCAGCTCGTTCTGGCTGATTTCTTCGCCGTTGACCTTGGCCGCTTCATTGCTATTCGAGGTGGCTTGAAAAATGGCTTCGAAACCGGTCAACGCCATCAATGCGACGATGATCCCGATGATGGTCTTGGCAATCCAGCCTTGTGAATTGTCCCTGATATTCTGCAGCATGCGTCCCCCAGAAACGGTTGAACTTCAAATTTAGGCAACCGTGGAGCGTGGGTAGAATCCGGATAGAAGAAAGGCGCATCCGAGGATGCGCCTTCTCGTAACTGGCGGAGCGGACCGGGCTCGAACCCGCGAGCCTCGGCGTGACAGCCCGGATGTTACCGGACGCATTACCGCTCCGCTGCCAAGCCAGGCATGACCCCGACCCGGATAAACTCAGTGAAACCTTAGTTAACGGCTTCTTTCAGCGCTTTGCCAGCCTTGAAGCCTGGCTTTTTGGCAGCAGCGATTTGCAGCGTCTTGCCAGTCTGCGGGTTGCGGCCAACACGTGCTGGACGATCAGTCACGGAGAAGGTACCGAAACCAACCAGAACAACGGAGTCGCCGGCCTTGAGAGCGCCAGTGACGGATTCGATTACAGCGTCCAGCGCACGGCCAGCAGCAGCTTTCGGGATATCAGCGGATGCAGCGATAGCATCAATCAGTTCCGACTTGTTCACTCTAAGTCCCCTTATATCTATTTGAGATGATTCTAAGTTTTTTTGGTGAAAGCAAAAACGAGTGCTGAATGGCCTGCAGACACTTAAGAGCCGCTTTATAACAAGGGCTCTAAAAAACTGTCAAGGAAGGCCCCCCAGGCAAATGCGTATTAATGCGTGCTAATTCTTTCCTTAGAGTCAGACTCTCGCTTTTCTTCCTTCGCGACAATCTCCGGAGCCACATCCGGCAAGGGCTCCGGCGCGTATTGCAGCGCAATTTGCAGGACTTCGTCAATCCATTTAACGGGTTTGATCTGAAGATCCTGCTTAATGTTGTCAGGAATTTCCTTCAGATCACGGACGTTCTCTTCGGGAATGATCACAATCTTGATCCCACCGCGGTGAGCCGCCAGCAGTTTTTCCTTCAAGCCGCCAATTGCCAGGACCTGGCCGCGCAGGGTGATTTCACCTGTCATCGCCACATCGGCACGCACCGGAATACCGGTCAGTGCGGAAACCAGGGCGGTGCACATGCCCACGCCGGCACTCGGCCCATCCTTGGGTGTTGCCCCTTCAGGCATGTGGATGTGGGTGTCGCGCTTCTCATGGAAATCCAGGGGAATGCCCAGGCTGCGTGCACGGCTGCGGACAACCGTCAGCGCTGCCGTGATCGATTCCACCATGACATCGCCCAGGGAGCCGGTCTTGATCAACTGGCCCTTGCCCGGCACCACGGCGGCTTCGATCGTCAGCAACTCGCCACCGACCTGCGTCCACGCAAGGCCGGTCACCTGGCCGATCTGGTCCTGCTGTTCGGCAAGGCCGTAGCGGAATTTACGCACGCCCAGGAAATGCTCCAGCAGGTCTGAAGTGACCTTGACCGCAAAGCGTTTCTCCAGCGCATGCTCTTTCACCGCCTTGCGGCAAACCTTGGCGATCTGGCGCTCCAGCCCACGCACACCGGCTTCGCGGGTGTAGTAGCGAATGATGTCGCGGATCGCTTCCTCGTCGAATTCCAACTCGCCTTTCTTCAGGCCATTGGCCTGGATCTGCTTGGGCGAAAGGTATTTGACGGCAATGTTGATCTTCTCGTCTTCGGTGTAGCCCGGTAGACGAATCACCTCCATCCGGTCCAGCAACGCTGGCGGGATGTTCATGGAGTTGGAGGTGCAGAGGAACATCACATCCGACAGGTCGTAGTCGACTTCAAGGTAGTGGTCGTTGAAGTTGTGGTTCTGCTCGGGATCGAGGACTTCCAGCAACGCCGACGCGGGATCGCCGCGCATATCGCTGCCCATCTTGTCGATTTCATCCAGAAGGAACAGCGGATTGCGCACGCCGACCTTTGTCATTTTTTGAATCAATCTTCCCGGCATCGAACCGATGTAGGTACGACGATGACCACGGATTTCCGCTTCGTCGCGCACGCCGCCAAGGGCCATGCGCACGAATTTACGGTTGGTGGCATGGGCGATCGACTCCGCCAGGGAAGTTTTACCAACCCCGGGAGGACCTACCAGGCACAGCACCGGGCCACGAATCTTTTTCACGCGCTTTTGTACAGCGAGGTATTCAAGGATACGTTCCTTGACCTCTTCGAGACCGTAGTGGTCGGCATCAAGGATGTCCTCGGCACGCGCCAGGTCCAGGCGTACCTTGCTCTGGGCTTTCCACGGCACCTGGACCAGCCAGTCGATGTAGGAGCGCACCACGGTGGCTTCGGCCGACATCGGCGACATTTGCTTGAGCTTGTTCAGCTCTGCCTGGGCCTTGGCCAGGGCATCCTTCGGCAGGCCGGCGGCATCGATGCGCTTTTTCAGCTCTTCGATTTCGTTGTGACCTTCATCGCCATCGCCGAGCTCTTTCTGAATGGCCTTCATCTGCTCGTTCAGGTAGTACTCGCGCTGGCTGCGTTCCATCTGTTTCTTGACCCGGCCACGAATGCGCTTCTCAACCTGCAGCAGGTCGATTTCGCCATCGAGCAACGCCAATACGTGCTCGACACGGGCCGAGAGGTCGATGATTTCGAGGATTTCCTGTTTCTGCTCGATCTTGAGGGCCATGTGGGCCGCCATCGTGTCGACCAGGCGTCCGGGCTCATCGATGCTGTTAAGCGACGACAGCACCTCGGCAGGCACCTTCTTGCCCAACTGCACGTACTGTTCGAACTGCGACAGCAGGCTGCGCACAAACACCTCGGATTCACGCTCGGGCGCATCGACCTCGTCGATCAGCGAGACTTCGGCACGGCAGTGGCCGTCGACTTCGCTGAAACGCTCGACCGCCCCGCGCTGCTCGCCCTCGACCAGCACTTTCACCGTGCCATCGGGAAGCTTGAGCAGTTGCAAGACCGTTGCAATCGTACCTACGCGATAAAGTGCGTCTTCACCGGGATCATCGTCGGCAGGATTTCTCTGAGCGATCAGAAGAATCTGCTTATCACCCGTCATCGCGGCCTCCAGGGCTTCGATGGACTTCTCGCGCCCCACGAACAGCGGGATAACCATGTGCGGATATACCACGACATCGCGCAATGGCAGGAGAGGCAATTCGATGGTTGTCTTCATGATTTCGCCTCTACGGCGGCCGTAAGGCCGTAAACAGATGGAAGTAAGCTTGAAACCAAGATGGGGGCAGCCTTCAAAAAAAACAAGCGCTAAGACACCTCTAAAACGCGCTAATAGCAAAGGGGCCCGAAGGCCCCTTCTTTTATTTCAACTGCAGGACGCTCAAGCGTCCGGTGCAGCCTTGGCAGCCGGCTCACTGTTTTCGTAGATATACAGCGGCTTGGACTTGCCTTCAATGACGCTTTCGTCGATCACGACTTTACTCACCTCGGACTGCGAGGGGATTTCATACATCGTATCGAGCAGCACGCCTTCGAGAATCGAGCGCAACCCACGGGCACCGGTCTTACGCTCCAGGGCTCGCTTGGCAACCGCTTTCAACGCGTCGGAACGGAACTCGAGATCGACATCTTCCATTTCGAACAACTTGGCATACTGCTTGGTCAGGGCGTTTTTCGGCTCGGTCAGAATCTGCATCAACGCCGCTTCATCCAACTCATCCAATGTCGCCAGGACCGGCAGACGGCCAACGAACTCAGGGATCAGGCCGAACTTGACCAGATCGTCAGGTTCGACTTCACGCAGGGATTCACCGACCTTCTTGCCCTCTTCCTTGCTGCGGACTTCGGCGTTGAAACCGATGCCGCCACGGGTGGAGCGGTTCTGGATGACCTTTTCGAGGCCGGAGAACGCACCGCCGCAAATGAACAGGATGTTACGGGTATCGACCTGCAGGAACTCCTGCTGCGGATGCTTGCGACCACCCTGGGGCGGTACGGAAGCGACCGTGCCTTCGATCAACTTGAGCAAGGCCTGCTGCACGCCCTCACCGGAAACATCCCGGGTAATGGACGGGTTGTCGGACTTGCGGGAAATCTTGTCGATTTCATCGATGTAGACAATGCCCATCTGGGCCTTTTCCACGTCGTAGTCGCACTTCTGCAACAACTTCTGAATGATGTTCTCGACGTCCTCGCCCACATAACCCGCCTCGGTGAGGGTGGTTGCATCGGCGATGGTGAACGGAACGTTCAGCAAGCGGGCCAGGGTTTCGGCCAGCAGGGTCTTACCCGAACCTGTCGGGCCGATCAGCAGGATGTTGCTCTTGCCGAGTTCGACCTCGTCATTCTTTTTGTCACGCTGGTTCAGGCGCTTGTAGTGGTTGTACACCGCTACGGCCAGTACCTTTTTCGCGCGTTCCTGACCAATAACATACTGGTCGAGGATGCCGCTGATTTCTTTAGGCGAAGGCAACTTATGCGCGCTGCTTTCGGCCTGGGCTTCCTGCACCTCCTCGCGGATGATGTCATTGCACAGGTCGACGCACTCGTCGCAAATGAAGACCGAGGGGCCGGCAATCAATTTGCGTACTTCATGCTGGCTTTTGCCACAGAAGGAGCAATAGAGCAGTTTGCCGTTGTCCTCGCCGTTGCGGGTGTCAGTCATTCGATCGATCCAAATCCGATAGGCTTGCAACACAAGATGAAGGCAATTGCGGGCTTTTTCAAGCCCGCAGATGATCGGACCTGCCGACCAACCTCATTTTGAGCTGCTTATTTTAAGCAGGGCGCTGGCTGATCACTTCATCGATCAGGCCATACTCACGTGCAGCTTCAGCGCTCATGAAATTGTCGCGATTGGTATCGCGCTCGATTTCTTCAAGCGTGCGCCCGCTGTGCTTGGCCATCAAGGTATTGAGGCGCTCGCGGATGAAGAGAATTTCCTTGGCATGGATTTCGATGTCCGATGCCTGGCCCTGGAAACCACCCAGCGGCTGGTGAATCATCACGCGCGAATTCGGCAGGCAGTAACGCTTGCCCTGGGCACCGGCAGTCAGCAAAAACGCACCCATGCTGCAAGCCTGACCGATACAGGTCGTCGAAACGTTGGGCTTGATGAACTGCATGGTGTCGTAGATCGACATGCCTGCGGTTACCGAACCGCCAGGGGAGTTGATATAGAGATGGATATCCTTGTCCGGGTTTTCGGCTTCAAGGAACAACAGTTGCGCACAGATCAGGTTGGCCATGTAGTCCTCTACCGGCCCCACCAGGAAGATCACGCGTTCCTTGAGCAGACGCGAATAGATGTCATAGGCACGTTCGCCACGGGCGGACTGCTCGATAACCATAGGGACCAGACCGCCTGCGGCCTGGATGTCAGAGCTCTGCTGATAAAAAGAATTGCGGGACATGTCTCGCAGTCACTCCCAAATAGTTATGTCTTGAATACGCATAAGCCAGCGCGAAGGCTGGCTTATGGTGTGTATTTCTTACCGCAGAACCATCAATCGGCTTGTGGAGCTTCCACCGGCTTGACCGCTTCTTCGTAAGAGACCGCTTTGTCGGTCACGCTAGCTTTCTGCAGAACAGTATCCACAACTTGTTCTTCCAGCACAACCGAACGGACTTCGTTCAGCTGCTGGTCGTTCTTGTAGTACCAGGACACCACTTGCTCAGGCTCTTGATAAGCCGAAGCCATTTCCTGGATCAGCTCGCGAACGCGGGCTTCGTCAGGCTTGAGTTCGAACTGCTTGACCACTTCAGCGACGATCAGGCCCAGTACGACGCGGCGCTTGGCCTGCTCTTCGAACAGCTCGGCCGGCAGTTGGTCCGGCTTGATGTTGCCGCCGAACTGTTGAACGGCCTGGACGCGCAGACGGTTCACTTCGTTGTCCAGCAGGGCCTTCGGCACTTCGATCGGGTTTGAAGCCAGCAGACCGTCCATGACCTGGTTCTTGACCTTGGACTTGATGGCCTGGCGCAACTCACGCTCCATGTTCTTGCGAACTTCGGCGCGGAAACCTTCCAGGCCGGTTTCCTTGATGCCGAACTGGGCGAAGAATTCTTCGTTCAGCTCAGGCAGCTTCGGCTCCGAAACGCTGTTGACGGTCACGGTGAACTCGGCGGCCTTACCCGCCAGGTCCAGGTTCTGGTAGTCCTCAGGGAAGGTCACGTTCAGGACGCGCTCTTCACCGGCCTTGGCGCCAACCAGGCCATCTTCGAAACCAGGGATCATGCGACCGGAGCCCAGCACCAGCTGGGTGGCCTTGGCGGAACCGCCGGCGAACACTTCACCGTCGACCTTGCCGACGAAATCGATGTTCAACTGGTCTTCGTTCTGGGCAGCACGATCAGTCGTTTCGAAGCGAGTGTTCTGCTTGCGCAGGATGTCGAGCATCTTGTCCAGGTCGGCATCCGAAACGTCGGCGCTCAGGCGCTCGACAGCAATGGATTCGAAACCGGCAACAGTGAACTCAGGGAACACTTCGAACGTGGCAACGAACTCGAGGTCCTTGCCTTTTTCCAGCACTTTAGGCTCGACGGAAGGAGCGCCAGCCGGGTTCAGCTTCTGCTCGACCACTGCTTCGTAGAACGAAGACTGGATCACGTCGCCCACGGCTTCCTGGCGCGCGTCAGCTTCGTAACGCTGACGAATCACGCTCATTGGCACCTTGCCTGGGCGGAAACCTGGGATTTTGGCCTTTTGGGCAGTCTGCTGCAGACGCTTGTTGACCTGAGTCTCGATACGCTCAGCTGGCACGGTGATGCTCATGCGGCGCTCAAGAGCAGATGTATTTTCAACAGAAACTTGCATGGATATTCCTCGTTGCACAGACGTTGGCCGGGCGTTTCCGACCCCAGAATCAAGGGCATGCATTCTAGTAGGTCAAACTCAAGAAGTCACCCTACTGAAAACGCGCTGGAAACAGGCTCCGGATTTAGGACGGGACAAACGGTCATGCCCCGCCCGGATTGCAAATACAGCCGATTCAGTCCAAGGCTCTGCGCCAATGCTTCTATATATAGAAGCGATTTGTCCGGTCACACATTTTCCGGTCCCACAAGAGACCAACGGACGCATCACGCATCATCACGAAACAAATTCGCGACGAATCAACCACTGCACCTCATTCCGAAATGGCGCCGAACAGCAAAGCCAAAACCGCTGGAAACGAAAACGGCGCAGCCCTTTTCAGGTTCTGCGCCGTTCTCTGCTAATTAAATAGCGACTTGTATGGTGCGGACGGAGAGACTCGAACTCTCACACCTTGCGGCGCTGGAACCTAAATCCAGTGTGTCTACCAATTCCACCACATCCGCGTATCAAGCTTTTAAAGCAAAGGCACCAGACCGTTAAATCTGGCGCCTTTCTAGAATATGGGGTGGACGATGGGGATCGAACCCACGACAACGGGAGTCACAATCCCGTGCTCTACCAACTGAGCTACGCCCACCATATTGCCTTGTTGCCTTACTTGTGCCAAAGCTGCCTAATGGCGCACCCGGCAGGACTCGAACCTGCGACCATCCGCTTAGAAGGCGGATGCTCTATCCAGCTGAGCTACGGGCGCCTTTTTAATCTGTATTCTTGGACGATTACAAACTAAGTGCTTTCAGCTTCACCGAGTTTAAACAACCAACTCTGCTCCACCTTCTTAACCAGTGCTAGGCTGTGCCCGACAAGTGCGACGAATGTTATAGACGGCCCGATAGGTCGTCAACTCTTTTTTAAAAAAATTCATTTAATTAAAGGGGTTAGGGGAATTTACAGACCAAGCGCCTTTGCCCTCACGCCTCGGCATGCGAGAATGCGCTCTCTTTTTTTCCCCTCTCGATGGTTAACCACGCGCAATGACTGCACAACTTATCGACGGCAAATCGATCGCCGCCAGCCTGCGCCAGCAGATCGCCCAACGAGTCACCGAGCGCCGCCAGCAAGGCCTGCGTACGCCCGGCCTTGCGGTGATCCTGGTCGGCAGCGATCCTGCCTCTCAGGTTTATGTCTCGCACAAGCGTAAAGACTGTGAAGAGGTCGGCTTCCTTTCCCAGGCCTACGACCTGCCTTCCGAAACCACTCAGCAAGCGCTGGCCGATCTGATCGACCGCCTCAACGATGATCCAAACATCGATGGCGTCCTTCTCCAGCTGCCCCTCCCTGAACACCTGGATGCTTCGAAGCTGCTGGAGCGCATCCGCCCCGACAAAGACGTCGATGGTTTCCACCCTTATAACGTCGGCCGCCTCGCCCAGCGCATTCCACTGCTGCGCCCGTGCACACCCAAGGGCATCATGACCTTGCTGGAAAGCACCGGTGTGGACCTTTACGGGCTCGACGCCGTGGTAGTTGGCGCCTCCAATATCGTTGGGCGTCCAATGGCCATGGAACTTCTGTTGGCCGGCTGCACCGTCA
Source organism: Pseudomonas frederiksbergensis (assembly GCF_000802155.2). Lineage (GTDB taxonomy): Bacteria > Pseudomonadota > Gammaproteobacteria > Pseudomonadales > Pseudomonadaceae > Aquipseudomonas > Aquipseudomonas frederiksbergensis_A. The sequence continues at coordinate 405,704 of NZ_JQGJ02000004.1, read as the reverse complement.
CCGTAACCCACCGTTTCACCAAGGATCTGGCTGGCCACGTCGGCCGGGCCGACCTGGTGGTGGTTGCCGCCGGCAAGCCTGGCCTGGTCAAGGGCGAATGGATCAAGGAAGGCGCCATCGTCATCGACGTGGGCATCAACCGCCAGGACGACGGCAAGCTGGTCGGCGACGTGGTGTATGAGACCGCCCTGCCCCGCGCCGGCTGGATCACTCCGGTGCCTGGCGGCGTTGGCCCGATGACTCGCGCCTGCCTGCTGGAGAACACGCTGTACGCGGCCGAGACGCTGCATAGCTGACAGCAGCCCCAACCCAACCTGTGGGAGCGAGCGTGCTCGCGATAGCGGACACCAGCCAACATATCCGTTGACTGACACGCCCCTATCGCGTGCGCGCTCGCTCCCACAGGTAGTTCAGGGGCCGGCGCTTTGATCAGACTCGCGCGCTCGAACTACATTTTTTTCAGATTCAATTCCCCAGAATCAGCCTTCCATTAAACTTTATTTATTCAAGTGTCCTGGTGGCACCGGCATATAGCGCCATCTTCACCCATACTCATAAAATGCGGCGGTTTTTCAACAAGCCACTGCTCAACGAGCACTCTTAACTCTATCGAGTCTACTCGCGTGAAAATCCGTCTTTCGATCATCAGCCTGTTTTTTGCTTTCACAGGTCCTTTCATCACGCAAAACGTCATCGCGCAGGAAACCATTGCGGCCCCAAGGGACACGTCGAAACTGCAAGTCGCTTCCGGCAGCGCCATCCTGTTGGACCTGCAGAGCGACAAAGTGGTGTATTCGAGCAATCCCGACGTCGTGGTGCCGATCGCGTCGGTGACCAAGTTGATGACTGGCCTGATCGTGTTGGATGCCAAGCAGAACCTGGATGAATACATCTCCATGACCATCGCCAACACGCCAGAAATGAAAGGCGTGTATTCCCGGGTCAAGCTCAACAGCGAACTGTCGCGCCGGGATACGCTGCTGATTGCACTGATGTCTTCGGAAAACCGCGCCGCTGCAAGCCTTGCCCACCATTACCCGGGTGGTTACGCGGCATTCATTGCAGCGATGAACGCCAAGGCCAAGGCCCTGGGCATGACCAGCACCCATTATGTCGAACCCACCGGCCTGTCCATCCACAACGTGTCGACCGCCCGGGACCTGACGAAACTGCTGATCGCCGCCCGCAAATACCCTTTGCTAAGTGAACTGAGCACCACCAAGGAAAAGACCGTAACGTTCCGCAAACCGGTGTATAGCCTGGGCTTTCGCAACACCGATCATCTGGTTCACAAGGCCAACTGGGATATTCAATTGACCAAGACCGGTTTCACCAACCAGGCGGGTCACTGCCTCGTATTGGTGACCAAGATGGGCAATCGTCCGATGGCACTGGTCATTCTCGACGCGTTTGGCAAATACACTCACTTCGCCGATGCAAGCCGCATCCGTAGCTGGGTCGAGACAGGCAAAAGCGCCAGCGTCCCGGCCGTGGCCTTGCAGTACAAGGCCGCGAAGAATCTCAAGAGTCGCCAGAGCGGTGTGGTGGAAGCGTCCAAATAGGACGGGACAGGCCAGCAAATGAAATAGCCCCGACTCGTCGGGGCTATTTGCATTCAGGGCTTCAAATCACCCAGCGGGTCATAAGGCCTGGAAGAAGGCGGATCCTGGTCCTTCTCGTCCCGGGGCGCCTTGGCCGGCCCTATCGGGTCGACTTGAGGGTCGTCGAGGTCCGGGGAGTCGGGATCGAATCCCAGATCATCGTCGCCGGATGAATGTTCGGAAGAATGCGGTCCCGAAGGTGTTTTCGACTGTGCCATAGCTGCCTCCTCGAATCATGGCCCGGAGACTCCGGGCCCTGACGGTAAGAACGCGAGGCATGCCGAGTCGTGCCCGGCAGGTGACGAACGGGGCCGGCACTCAGCGGGCGGCACCCAACGCCTTGGTGGCACGCGCTGCCGCCTGTTCCTGCCCTGCCCCGGCCAATTCATCGGCGGCTTTCAACCAGCGCTGCGAATCGACATTGGCCGGCAGTTGCCCAGGCTGCTGGATCAATACCGCCCAACCGCCAGCGCCTTTGAAAGCCGACTCGAATGTACTGAAACTCATCAAGGAACGGCGATTCATGCCCGAGCGCAGCAGCACCGTGCGCTTCTGTCGGTTATAACCGGCAAGGATCGCGTAGCGCGGCTCAGTCCAGAACGCCGAGCCCTCGGTATAGCGCAGCAACACCGGGTAACCGGCGGCCACCTGTTCGAGCAATGCACCTAGCTCTCCGTCGAGGGGATACACCACCAGCCCATATTCACGCGCCAGGGTTTGCAGATTCTGCTGCAAACGGGCCTCGCCGCCGGGCAGGTGCAATGGTTTTTCCAACAGCCCTGGGGTAATCACGGTGCCTTGCAGCGTCAACAAGGCCGCCAGGGATTGCGGCGCGCCCTGGAACATTTCGCCACGGAAGAACGGCACGCTGTTGAGCTCGACCCGTTCAGGCAGACGCTTGATCTGCGGCGATACGCTTCCCGCGCAACCCGCCAGGGCGGCGAGACACACCATTGCCACTACCAGTGATCGAAAAGATGAAATTACCGACGACATGATGACTCTCTTTATTCAGACAGCCCCGGCGTCAAGGCCGGGCTTGGGCCGACGATCATAAGTCGCGCGCCGGCCTGGGTATAGCCATAAGCGACAGTTTCGGCACCGCGATAGAACCAACCGATCCGTTGCTAACGCCAGGGATCGACTGCCGGTAACACTTGAGCGACTAGACTGTCCATTGTAGTGAGTGCATAGCCCGGTTCCGGGCAGAAGGAGGCACAGATGAGCCTGATGACGACTATTGTGATGCTGGTATTCGGCTGGCTGAGCGTAGCGGCGGCCATGTTGTGGGGCGTGCTGCGGATCGCCCGCCGTCACCATCCCGCCCCAAGGCCGGAAGCGCAGCACACCTCGAAATCTTCCAGGCGCCCCGCCACCGCGCACTAGGTTTCCAATGCCATGAAAAAGCCGCCCGGGCGTTCAACCCGGGCGGCTTTTGTCTGCCTTGGATCAGGCTTCGTCGACCAAGGCCTTCTGCTTGGCGCGACGGGACAGCATGTTCAGCACTTCGATAGCCGCCGAGAAGGCCATGGCCGCGTAGATATAGCCCTTCGGCACATGGGCACCAAAACCTTCGGCGATCAGCGTCATGCCGATCATGATCAGGAAGCCCAGGGCCAACATGACCACGGTGGGGTTGTCGTTGATGAATTTCGCCAGCGGCTCGGCGGCTAGCAGCATCACCAGTACCGAAACCACTACCGCAATAATCATGATCGGCAAGTGCTCGGTCATGCCCACCGCCGTGATGATGCTGTCGATGGAAAACACCAGGTCAAGCATGAGGATCTGACCGATCGCGGCGGCAAACCCCAGGGTGACGCCAGAAGTGGCCGACTTCGGATCATCGGGCGCCGGGTCCATGCTGTGATGGATCTCGGTGGTCGCCTTCCACAACAGGAACAGGCCACCGGCGATCAGGATCATGTCCTTCCAGGAAAACGCCTGGCCGAGAATTTCGATGACAGGCTCCGTCAATTGGACGATGAAGGCGATGGTGCTCAGCAGGCCCAGGCGCAGGATCAACGCCATGCCGATACCGATCCGCCGCGCCTTGGCACGGTGTTGCTCGGGCAACTTGTTGGTCAAGATCGAAATAAAGATCAGGTTATCGATGCCAAGTACGATTTCCATGACGACCAGGGTTGCCAAGGCAATCCAGGCGGTGGGGCTGGCGGCGAGCTGTAACAAGTAATCCATGGGTCAGTCCTGACTCGATATGACGGGGTTAAATGGTCTTGGTGGGGGATTGGGATTCTTCTGTGTCTTTCTCAGGCTCTTTCTTGGGACTGATCAGTCCACCCGTGGCCTCGCTGAAGGCTTGTTCGGCCGCCTTGTGCGTATCATCGATGGCTTGCTTGGCCGTTTCGACCGCTTGCTCCTTTAACTGCTCGGCCAGTTGCTGAGCACTTTTTTCCGCTTGTTCGCAGCCCACCAGGGCTGTCGTGGAAAACGCGAGCAAGGCTGCAAGCCCCACGTATTTGTACTTCATGCGCAATGCCTCTCAGGGAATAGACGGAGCCCGAAGATGGCTCACCGATGGCCCGAGATTCTAGAGGCGCACATACTTCAGGAAAATTCGTATTTTCAGCGGCTATACTTCGGTTTTTACGAAGCGGTGCACGCCATGCTCAATTATCGACAGCTGCATTATTTCTGGGTGGTGGCGAAAACCGGCAGCATCGTACGGGCCTGCGAGCAACTGAACCTGACCCCGCAAACCATCAGCGGACAGATTTCACTGTTCGAACAAACCTACAACATCAAGCTGTTCCGCCGAGTCGGACGCCAATTGGAACTGACCGAGGCCGGCCGCCAGACGTTGCCTTACGCCGAGCACATGTTCCAACTGGGCGGTGAGTTGGAGCTGATGCTGCGGGCACAGCCCAACGAGCAGCAAACGCTGTTCCGGGTTGGGGTGGCGGATGTCGTCCCCAAGTCCATCGTTTATCGACTGCTGGCGCCGACCATGGAATTGAGCGAGCCGCTGCGCATCACCTGTCGCGAAGACAAGCTCGAACGCCTGTTGGCGGACCTGGCTATCCAGCGCCTGGACCTGGTGATATCCGACAGCCCGATGCCAAGCCATTTGGACATCAAGGGCTACAGTCAGAAATTGGGGGAATGCGGGATCAGTTTTTTTGCCACCCCGGCGCTGGCCGACCGTCATGGACAGGATTTCCCCCACGGCCTGCATGACGCCCCGCTCCTGATCCCCGGACCGGAGACGGTCGTGCGCAGCCGACTGCAACGCTGGTTCGCCGAACAACAAATCCAGCCACGCATCGTCGGTGAATTCGATGACAGCGCGCTGATGCAGGCATTTGGCCAATCAGGCAGCGGGATCTTCATCGGTCCCAGCGTGATCGCCGAGGAGGTCAAGCAGCAATACGGCGTGCAGGTGATCGGCCAGACCGATGCCGTGAGCGAGTCGTTCTACGCTATTTCGGTCGAGCGCAAGGTCAGCCATCCGGGCATCGTCGCGATCGCCGAAGGGGCGCGGCGCGAACTGTTCAGCGTCTAGCGCTGCATGCAGGCGGCAGGTGGCTTGAAGGCCATCAGCAATAGCGCCAGCAGGATCGATACCAGAATGAACCCCGCCGCGGCGAAACCGACCTTGCCCAACCCGAGGGTGTCGATGACCCGCCCACCTACCATCGCGCCCAGGCCGATTCCCAGGTTCGCACCGGCGATATTCAGCGACGCGGCAAACGCCGGAGCTTGCGGCGCGGCCTTCATCAACCGGACATGGCTGACCAAAAACAGTGCAGCCTGGGTCACCCCCCAAATGCCCAGCGCGGCAGCCAGCCCCAGGGTCGAATGGATGCTCGGCACCAGCGCGACCATGCCGCCGATCATGAACAGGCAGAACACCATCGACGCGATCAACGGGTGCCGGTCCACCGCTCGACCGCCCAGGGAATTGCCCAGCAAGCCCACGGCGCCGAAGCCCATCAGGCACCAGCCTACAAGCGTGCCGTCGAAACCGGCCAGGCGCTCAAGGATATCGGCGAGGTAGGTGTAGGCGGTGAACATGCCGCTGAACACCAGGATCGACAACAGCACATGCCCTTGCATCAATGGGCTATGCAATATCTTGAATTGCGAGCGCAAGCTCACCTGGTGCTGGTGCAGGTCTGTCTTCGGCAGGTAGATAAACAACAGCAGTGCCTTGGCGAATGCGATGACCGCCAGGATTGCAAAAGCGCTTCGCCAGCCGAATGCATCGCTGATCAGCGTACCCACCGGAATACCGAACACAGTGGCGCAGACGATGCCGAAGCCGATCCGGGCGATCGCTCGCCCGGCGAATTGCGGCCCGACGATGTCCACCGCTGTTTCACTGGCCAACGCCCAGAACACCGGCAGGCCCAGTGCGGGAATCAGCCGGGCGACGGCCATGACCCAGATGTTGGGCGCCAATGCTGCCAGGGTGTTGGCCAGGCCGAACATTACCAGCACGCTGATAAACAATTTGCGACGTTCAACCCGGGCGAACCAGGCCGTCAGGAACGGCCCGAACGCAGCGACGGTAAACGCGAACAACGTCACCAGCAGCCCCGCCTGGGGGATGGTGACGTGCAGGTCGCGGGCGATGGAAGGCAGCAGGCCAACGATGATGAATTCCGTGGTCAACACCGTGAAACCAGCGGCGGACAACAGGAAAATGGGCAACAGCATGGGAGACTCCGAGAAAACGACGACACCAGCGATAGCCAAAGGCCCGCTGGAGAGTATGAAAAAGTGAATAGGACAAAGCCTACCAGAATGCCCCCGTCAGCAAAACGTGTTCAAACATGCAGGTGACGGATCGTCACAGGTCCGTCAGATTTTTCGTCGGGCTGTGATAAAGTCCGCGGCCTGCAAACGCTCTACCTTCTTTCGGTCCCGTCCAAGTGGCCTGCCGGCTCGTTGCCCCGTTCGGCTGACCGTTACACATAAAAAATCAGAGATACCGTTATGACAGCTGTCTCCCCTTCTCTATTGCACCGCCTCAAAAGCACTGGCTTGGTCACGCAGATCATTATTGGCCTGATCGCCGGTATCGTCCTGGCATTGCTGGCGCCGGACCTGGCGAAATCCACTGAGTTCATCGGCAAGGTTTTCGTATCCGCGCTGAAGGCGGTGGCACCAATCCTGGTGTTCGTGCTGGTCATGGCCTCGATCGCCAACCATAAGCACGGCCAGGAAACCCACATCCGGCCGATCCTGTTCCTTTACCTGCTGGGCACCTTCGCGGCCGCCGTGGTTGCGGTCATTGCCAGCACGTTGTTCCCCTCCAGCCTGGTGCTGAGCACTCAGGACGTCGCGGTCACCGCGCCAGGTGGCATCAGCGAAGTGCTGCAAAGCCTGGCACTGAGCGTCGTCGACAACCCCGTCCGTGCATTGATGAACGGTAACTTCATCGGCATCCTGGCCTGGGCCATCGGCATGGGCATCGCTATTCGCCACGCCGGCCAAACCACGCGCACCGTCCTTGAGGACTTGTCCAATGGCGTGACCGTGATCGTGCGCCTGGTGATCCGCTTCGCCCCGCTGGGGATTTTCGGGCTGGTGGCTTCGACTCTCGCCACTTCCGGCTTCAGCGCCCTGCTCGGCTATCTGCACCTGCTGATCGTATTGATCGGCTGCATGTTGTTCGTGGCACTGGTGATCAACCCGCTCATCGTGTTCTGGAAGCTGCGTCGCAACCCGTACCCGCTGGTGTTTACCTGCCTGCGCGAGAGCGGGATTACCGCGTTCTTCACCCGCAGCTCCGCGGCGAACATCCCGGTAAACCTGGAATTGAGCAAGCGCCTCGGCCTGCATGAGGATACTTACTCGGTTTCGATCCCGCTGGGCGCGACCATCAACATGGCCGGCGCGGCTATCACCATCACGGTCCTGACGCTGGCCGCCGTGCACACCCTGGGCATCGTGGTGGACGTTCCCACGGCCGTGCTGCTGAGTGTCGTTGCCGCCGTCTGCGCCTGCGGTGCTTCCGGGGTGGCGGGCGGGTCGCTGTTGCTGATTCCGCTGGCGTGCAGCCTGTTTGGCATTCCTAGCGAAATCGCCATGCAAGTGGTCGCGGTGGGCTTCATCATCGGGGTGCTGCAGGATTCGGCTGAAACCGCGTTGAATTCGTCTACCGATGTCTTGTTCACGGCAGCGGCTTGCCTGGGCGAAGAAGAGCGGGCGCGTCGCACAGCCTAAGCAATGCGCTGGCTGCGGACAGCCACAAAAAAGCCCGGGACGGCTCACACCGTTCCGGGCTTTTTCATGCCCGCGGGATTAGAACGCGCCCATGTAATCGCGCTTGCCCACTTCCACACCGTTGTGACGCAGCAAGGCGTACGCAGTGGTCACGTGGAAGAAAAACTGCGGCAAGCCGTACGTCAGCAGGTAATTCTGGCCCGTGAAGCGTTTTTCCTTCGGTGTGCCCGGACGGGTCACGATCTCGATGCCTTCCTTGCCATCGATCTGCTCGGCACTGATACCGTCAATGAAAGCCAGCACCTTGGCGATCAGGGCTTGCAGCTCAGCGAAGGTGGTCTCGTTGTCGTCGTACTTCGGCACTTCAATCTCGGCCAGGCGCGCGGACACGCCCTTGGCGAAGTCCACGGCGATCTGCACCTGGCGTACCAACGGGAACATGTCCGGGAACAGGCGCGCTTGCAGGAGCGCATTCGGATCGATGTTTTTCGAGGTGGCGTGGGCTTCGGCCTTGTTCAAGACATCGCTCAGGGCGTTGAGCATCTGCTTGAAAACCGGGACGGAGGCGGCGTACAGGGAAATAGTCATGGCGATCTCATGGAATGGTAGAAGAAGATGAATCAAACGTGGGCGATTATAGCCACGGCTTGTTGCGCACCTTGTCTTTTATTGCGCAAGGATTACGCTAGGCGCCTTCCACAGCATAGGGAACGCGCGATGAGCATCGAAGAACAAGGCCCGGCCGAAGAACCGCGGCTCAACAGCACGGAAATCCGCATTCTCGGCGCCCTGGTCGAAAAGCAGGCCACCAATCCCGAGTCCTACCCTCTCACCCTGAATGCACTGGTGCTGGCCTGCAACCAGAAAACCAGTCGCGAACCTGTGATGAACCTCAATCCGGGACAAGTCGGCCAAAGCCTGCGGGCCTTGGAGGGCCGGGGTTTTACCCGATTGGTGATGGGCAGCCGCGCCGACCGCTGGGAGCACCGGGTCGACAAGGCGCTGGAATTGGTGCCAGCCCAAGTGATCCTGATGGGGTTGCTGTTCTTGCGCGGGCCGCAAACCGTCAACGAACTGCTGACCCGCAGCGGTCGCATGCATGATTTCGAGGACACCGAACAGGTGGTGCACCAGCTGGAGCGCCTGATCGCTCGTGGCTTGGCGCTGTTGGTGCCACGCCAGGCCGGCCAACGCGAAGATCGTTATGTGCATGCCATGGGCGACCCGGCGGACATCGAGGCGATCCTCGCCGCGCGTCAACAGCCGGCCGAACGCAGCACCGCGGGCGGCGTATCGCTGGAACGTATCGAAGAACTCGAAGCGCGAATCGCGGCGCTGGAAGAACGGCTGGCACGGCTGGAATAACGGCGCTTACCCGGCCCGGGCAAATGCCACGGCTTTGTCGAACTGGTCGTGGTTGGGCCGGACCCCGGTGTACAGGACGAACTGCTCCAGGGCTTGGATCGCGATGACCTCCAGCCCTGTGATCACGCGCTTGCCTTGCGCCTGGGCGCGCACGATCAATGGTGTTTCCGAAGGAATCGCCACGACATCGAACACGGTCTCGGCCGCAGCGATGGCGGCGGGCTCGAATGCCAGTTGGTCTGCTTCCGCACCGCCGGTCATGCCGATCGGTGTGACGTTGATCAGCATCTGTGGGCGCCGATCACCCAGTTCGGCTTGCCATTCGTAACCCAAGGAATCGGCGAGGGCCCGGCCAGTGGTTTCGTTGCGAGCCACGATCAAGCCATTTTTGTAGCCACCGTCGCGCAAGGCGCTGGCAACTGCCTTGGCCATGCCACCGCTGCCACGCAGGGCAAACGTGGATTCCTTGGGCACGGCATGGTGCTGCAACAGTTGCGCGATGGCGATGTAGTCCGTGTTGTACGCCTTCAGATGACCGTTGGTATTGACGATGGTGTTGATCGACTGGATGGCCGCGGCGGAAGGGTCCAGCTCATCGACCAAGGCAATGCAGGCCTCCTTGAATGGCATCGACACACCGCAACCGCGGATGCCCAGGGCGCGGATACCGCCCACGGCCCCGGGCAGATCCTGGCTGGTGAATGCCTTGTAATAGAAATTCAGACCCAACTGCTCATACAGGTGATTGTGAAAACGCAGGCCGAAATTGCCCGGGCGTCCCGATAGCGACATGCATAGCTGGGTGTCTTTGTTGGGGGTCATCTGCATGTTCGTCTCCTTCAAACCAATTTCGGATGGGCGGGCGCGCTGTCCCGACCGGTTCATTCGATGATCTGACACCGGGTGCAGCGAGCCGACTCGGCGTCCGGTAAAAAAAACCGCCACAGACCTTACACAATATTTACCCAACGGCGTCGAAAATCCTGGGAAAATCGCTGTCAGAGCAAGTATCCCCGCGCCCCTACTCGGGTCTGCTACAGGCCACAGGCGCCGGGGCCGGAACGAGGAAACGCCATGAAACGCAAACTCCCCATCATCGCCCTGCTCGTGGGGGCACTCGCGGTCACCGGCCAGGCATCCGCCCATGGCCGCGGTGGTTGGGAGGGGCCCGCAGTGTTCGGTGCCATCGTCGGCTCTGCCATTGTCGGCTCCGCGCTCATCAACCGTGACCGGCCGGTGTACGTCCAGCAACCGGTCTACGTGCAGCCACAGCCGGTCTATGTGCAGCAGCCTCCACCGGTCTACTACCAACCGCAGCCGGTGTATATCGAGCAACCGATCTACTATCGCCCGGCCCCGGTGTATTACGGCCCTCCGAGGGGCTATTACTACGGTCCGCCACGTGGGCACTACGGCCGATGGTAAACAGTGCCCCTTGAGCTGAACAAAAAAGCAGCCTGTGATCGATGATCACAGGCTGCTTTTTATTGGGTCAAAATGCCCGTTGCAGGGTCTAGACGTGCTCGCTGCTTTTCAATCGCACCGGGCCATGTTCTGCGGTCGGATGGTCAGGCGCGGCGACCACGGGAATCTCATTGCCGTCGCAGTCGTGCAATTTGCCGTCGCTGAAATAATCCCCCTCGCGCAGCGCCGCCAGATCCTGATAACGCAGCACCCGTTCGGTGCCGGCGGCGAATACCGATTGCTGATCGGAGTTGCCGGCGGTGAAGTGGTTGAAGGCCAGGTTCAGCACGATGGCCATGATGGCCGACGAACTGATGCCGGAATGGAAGATCGTCGCGAACCAGCTCGGGAAATGGTCGTAGAAGTTCGGCGCGGCGATCGGGATCATGCCGAAGCCGATGGAGGTAGCGACGATGATCAGGTTGACGTTGTTGCGATAATCGACCTTCGACAGCGTGCGGATACCGCTGGCGGCGACGGTACCGAACAGCACGATACCGGCGCCGCCGAGCACTGAAGTCGGCACGGCGGCGATCACCCGCCCCATGAACGGCAACAGCCCGAGCACCACCAGGAACACGCCGCCCGTTGCCACCACGAAACGACTCTTGATCCCGGTCACGGCCACCAGTCCAACGTTCTGGGCAAAGGCGCTCTGGGTGAACGACCCGAAAATCGGCGCGATCATGCTCGACAGCATGTCGGCCCGCAAGCCGTTGCCCAGGCGCCGGGAGTCGACCTTGGTGTCGATGATCTCCCCCACCGCGAGGATGTCGGCCGAAGTTTCCACCAGCGTCACCATGATCACGATGCACATCGACAGGATTGCGGCGATATGAAAGGTCGGCATGCCAAAGTGAAACGGTGTCGGGAAGCCGAACATCGGGCCCTCACCCACCGATGAAAAATCCGCCATGCCAAGAAACACCGCGATGACCGTACCGATGACCATCGCCAACAGGATCGATAGCCGGGAAATCGTCGCGCTGCCCATCTTGCTCAGCACCAGCACCAGTACCAGGGTCACGGCGGCCAAGCCAATGTTGGCCATGCTGCCGAAATCCGGTGCATGGCTGTTCCCGCCCATTGCCCAGCGTGCCGCCACGGGCATCAATGTCAGGCCGATGGTGGTGATCACGATGCCGGTAACCAAGGGTGGGAAAAAACGCGTGATGCGGGAAAACACCGGGGTAATCAGCAGGCCGATCAAGGAAGCGGCGATTACCGCGCCGAGGATGGCCTGGAAACCCCCTTCTCCACCGGTGCCGACAATCGCAACCATGGTCGCGACACCAGAAAACGAAACGCCCTGGACCAGTGGCAGTTGGCAACCAAAAAATGGCAGGCCGAGGGTTTGCAACAACGTCGCCAGCCCTCCTGCGAACAGCGAAGCAGCGATCAGCAGACCGATGTCGGCAGCGGACAACCCGGCCGCCTGGCCGATGATCAAGGGCACCGCGACGATGCCACCGTACATGGTCAACACATGTTGCAGGCCGTAAGCCATATTCGCGCCGACGCCGAGGTTTTCGTCCTCGGGCCGTGGGAGTGAAACATGGGGCGTTTTCATGGTTCGGGGATTCCCTGTTTTTTGTTATGCGCACACTGTATTCAAAACTCAGGACAAATGTCCATAGAGTTGTATACAACTTGTTGCGCAAGCGTGACGAACAGGGATTGCAATTCCTAAACCAAAACGGTCAGAACATCATGCCAAAAGTTCTTTAATCGCGGGCCGCAGTAATTCCCGGGGCGGTACGGTGAGGCCGAACTCCGTTTCCAGCAGCGCGATCAGCTCATCGGCGTCGCTGATGGTGCGTCGTTCGCTTTCGTGTCCAATCCGGTGCACGGCATAGCTGTTGCCATTGAGCGTCTTGCGAATTCCCTCACCTGTGCGGGCGACCATCAGCCTGCCCATGAATGGCGATTCAGGGTGGGAGCAGACATACCAATTGCCAACGATGTAGTCGATTTCCTCCTGGCGTTGCAGGTCGAAGAGGTACATCGGGCGCCATTCATCGCCGACCTCGGCGCGCAACATGTAGCCGTCCTGGCTGATGTCGATGCGATACGGTTCGTGAGGCGTGGGCTGGACATCGCGGTTGTCCAGCAAGAGCGGCGCGGTGGGCACCATGCCGCCAAAGCCGACGTCGGTGACATAGCGCACCCCATCCAGCGTCACCACGCTCAAGCGATGGGTACGCGCGGGCCAGGCGCCCTCCGGTGCGTTCATCACGACGCGTCCGGTGATGCCTCGGGCATCGAAGCCCAGCGCCTGCAACAATGCCAGGAACAACTGATTGAGTTCATAGCAATAACCGCCACGACCTTGTTCAAAGACCTTTCGCTCGACCGTCTCCAGATCGATGGGCACAGGCTGGCGCAGCAGCGTCGAGAGGGTCTCGAAGGGAAACTCGGCGGTATGGCGCCATTGAAGCTGGCGCAGCGTATCCAGCGTGGGAGGCGGCGCCGTGTCGAAACCCAGGCGTCGCAGGTAGCGACCGGTATCGCTCAGTCGAGATTGGCTCATGGGGGATATCCTTTCCTGTCAGGAGGCAGGGCTTTCGGTTAGCTCGCTGCAATTGGGCAGGTATAAGGCATTTCCCTGCTACGGACAAATCTGACGAGGGTTGGCCCGCTCGAACCCTCAACGCCGCTTTCGCGAAGACAACCGGATCCAGGTCGGCGCGTGGTCGCTGGGATGCTCCTGGTTCCTGACCCAGGCATCCACGCCCGCATCGCTCAGGTAGGCGCTGGCCACCGGGTTGAGCAGCAGGTGGTCGATGCGCAGCCCAGAGTTTTTTTGCCAGTGCTGGCGGAAGTAATCCCAGAACGTGTAGATCCGCTCTTGCGGATAGAGATGACGCAAGGAGTCGGTCCACCCCTGGTCCAGCAACCGCTGATAACACTCACGGCTTTCAGGCTGCAGCAGCGCGTCCTTGAGCCAGGAGCGCGGGTTATAGATATCCATGTCGGTGGGCACCACATTGTAGTCCCCGGCCAATACCACCGGATGGTCGCTCGCCTGGAGTGCCTGCGCATACTCGATCAGGCGTTCGAACCAGGCCAGCTTGTAGTCGAACTTCGGACCTGGCTGGGGATTGCCATTGGGCAGGTAGAGGCAGCCCACCAGGACGCCATGCACCGCTGCTTCCAGATAACGGCTGTGACTGTCATCCTCTCCTCCTGGCAGGCCGCGTCGGCTCTCCAAAGGTTGCGCATCGCGGGCCAGGATCGCCACACCGTTCCACGACGCCTGGCCATGCCAGATCGATCCGTATCCCACCGACTCCAGCTCCGCGGCCGGGAAATCCTTGTCCGCCGCCTTGAGCTCCTGCAGACAGGCAATGTCGGGTTTTTCCCGCTCCAGCCATTCCAGCAGGTTAGGTAGCCGTGCCCGAATGCCGTTGATGTTGAAAGTCGCAATCCGCAGGTTCTTCATGGGCGAAAATTTCCTGAATGCCAAGACTTAGTTGTGACCGGCGACAGGCCCCACGGGTTGCAACCATCGCTCAGGAACCGGTTCGCGAGAATGACTGGCCGCTTTCGAGCAGGTCGGCGAATGCCTGCTTGTCGATGGGCCGGCTGAGGAAATAGCCCTGGACTTCGTGGCACTCATCCGTGCCCAGTGAACCCAACTGCGCCAGGGTTTCCACGCCCTCCGCCGTGACGGTCAAGCCCATTGCCTTGCCCAGGTTGATGATCGCCTGGACCACCGCCCGGTCGTTACTGCTGTTGCTCATCGAGGCAATGAAGCGCTTGTCGATCTTGATGCCATCGAACGGGTACGTGCGCAGATAACCGAGGGACGAGTAACCGGTACCAAAGTCGTCCATGTTCAAGCGCACCCCCAACTCCTTTAGCGCATTCATCACCTGGAGTGCGCCATCGACGTCGTTCAGCATGACGTTTTCGGTAATCTCCAGTTCGAGGCGACTCGCCGGGAAGTGGGTTTCGATCAATACCTGGCGCACATCCTCGACGACATCACTGCGCTCGAATTGCGCCGGTGACAGATTGACCGAAACCATCAGCGTTCCCGGCCAGGTCAGCGCGGTTTCACATGCCTCGCGCAGCACCCAGCGCGAGAGCGGGACGATCAGGTCGGTTTGCTCGGCCAGCGGGATAAAGGCATCGGGGCCCAACAGTCCCTGGGTTGGATGTTGCCAGCGTACCAGCGACTCGACCGCGACGATCTCCCGACCGTCGACGGTGTAGCGTGGCTGGAAATGCAGGATGAATTCGTTGTTTTTCACCGCTTGGCGCAGGTCGCTTTCCAGCTGGCGACGATGCTGGATCTGATCGTTCATGTGCGAGGCGAAATAGCACCAGGTCTTCTTGCCCTCGGACTTGGCCTGGTACAGCGCGATGTCGGCGCAGCGGATCAACTCGCCCGGCAGGTAGCCTTGGCGTCGGCTCACGGCGATGCCGATGCTCGCGCCAATGTGCAAGGAATGAGACTCGTAGTGGATCGGTTGCTGCAGGCTGTCGATCAGCCGCGTACAGAATCGGTCGATTTCCGAGGTGTGCTCCACGCCGCTGAGCACCACCACGAACTCATCCCCTCCCAGGCGCGCCACCAGGTCCTGTTCGCGGGTACTGTCGCGCAGGCGCTGGGCCACTTCCAGCAACACCGCATCGCCCGCCGGATGGCCCAGCGAATCGTTGATCGGCTTGAAATTGTCCAGGTCCACCATCAGCAGGGCCAATGGCGCGGAATGCTCCTTGGCAATCAACGCGTCGTCCAGATGGCGCGCCAACTTGTTGCGATTCGGCAGTCCGGTCAACGCATCATGCAGCGACAAATGCTGGACCTGAGCGTGGGCAGCTACCTCATCGGTGATGTCGCTGGCCGTGCCACGATAGCCCGTCACGGTCGCCTTGTCGTGGATCGGCCGTGCCGACACCCGACAGAATCGCAATTGCCCGGAATGATCTCGGTAAGAGCAACGCAGGTTGCTGGCGTTCTGTTCTTCGACCAGGTTGCCCAGCCAGGAGGCAATCGGCAACGTATCGCAATACAGCAACTGTTCGATCTCCTGACCCAGCCACTGCTGGTCGGAGAACCCGGTAACGGTGTTGAAGCGACCCGAAAGGTAGGTGATGCGTTGCTGGCTGTCGATTTCCCATATCCAGTCGGACGCCGCCTCCGCCACGGCGCGAAAGCGCTCTTCACTGGCCTCAAGCGCCTGTTTCGACCTTTCCAGGCTGTCGTAGCTGGCATCCACCTGTCGAGCCGTGCGCATGGCATAGCGAAAGAAATAAACGGTGAGCAACGCCAGGATCAGCAGCGCGCCTCCCAACGGTGGCGCGAGCGACCACAGCAGTTGCTGGCCCGGCCGCTCCAGTCGCGAGACCAGGCTGTAGCCGGTATTGTCCAGCGGCACCGCCGGCTGGTCGGGCGCCAATGTGGCGTCTTCCACGAGGTTCAAGTCGGTCAGGCCGTAGCCCTTGCCCAGCTTGCGCAGCTTCACCGGTGTCAGTTGGTCGACGAACAGCAGGATCGATGTCCCCTCTGCGTCGACCTGGGGACGTTCGTCGTTGGGCACGATCACCGAAGCCGTGACGACAGCCGGCCAGCCCTCGAACAAGGTGTAGCGGATCATCGGCCTCGTCAGGTCGGGTTGCGCCTGGAGCTCGTCCACGAGTTTCTTCAGCGGCGCGTCCATATAGGCCGCCGCCTCTGCCTGCACATGCTGCCCCCGCACGACGGCATATTTGGTGCGTTCCCGGTCGATGACAAACACACCCTCGTATTCATCATTGGTGAACAGGGTCTTGCCCATGTTCTGGTCGGCATAGGCCCACTGCACATTGACCTCGGCGTTGAGGTGCTCGTAGGCAGTGGTCCAGAACGCGTAGCTGGTGATGTAGTTTTTCGAGGCGGTGATGCGATTATCGAGGGCACGCTCGATGTAGAAGCGAGTCTCGTCCACGTCTTGCGCATCCAGCTTTTGCGCAATATTGAACAGCGCGGCGACGGCTACCAGCACACCCAGGACGAACAGCCCGCCGAGGGCCGCCACCAGGCGACGGGTGATTGGCGTATGACGGGAGACATCAGGGGGGGTATCGGCAGTGGTATCCATTGACCTGCTCCTATCCTTTCGGCCCGCGGGCTTCGTCGTGCAAGCATCACCGCGTCGAGTGCATTCGACCGTTGCGTTTTCCTAACCTTAGCAGCCACCGTCGCGCCAAATGACGGGCCCACAAAATTTGACGAAAGGGCCTACGCCTCGCCTGCATGATGAGCAATGGACAGTCAGCTGTCGCCGATGATTCCAACGGATCTCAACGATCGGAACGTTCCAGCGCATCGAACGCGCCTTCCCGGGACAAGGCCGCGACACAGTTGCGACCGCTGTGCTTGGCCTGATAAAGCGCCGCATCGGTGCGCTGGATAAACACTTCGGTACTGTCCAGGCTGCTGGGCACGAAGGCATAGCAGCCCAGGCTGACCGTCAGGTAGCCGGAGGGCGAAGCCGAGTGGGTTATATGCTTGTCGATGACGCTGCGGCGGATCTGCTCGGCCAATGCCATGGCGCCGTGCAGGTTGGTGTCGGGCAGCAAGACGGCGAATTCCTCCCCGCCGTAACGCACGGCCAGGTCAGCCTTGCGATGGCAGCAGGCCTTGAGCACCTTGGCCACCTCCGCCAGGCAGTGATCCCCCGCAACATGCCCGTAGGTATCGTTGTAGCGTTTGAAGAAATCGATGTCGAGCATGATC
This sequence comes from Pseudomonas frederiksbergensis, assembly GCF_000802155.2. GTDB lineage: Bacteria > Pseudomonadota > Gammaproteobacteria > Pseudomonadales > Pseudomonadaceae > Aquipseudomonas > Aquipseudomonas frederiksbergensis_A. Next base: position 388,355 of record NZ_JQGJ02000004.1, on the reverse strand, counting down.
AGGCTCAGGGAGCTGCGCTGGCGGGCGCCTCGACCGAATTCGATGTCCAGGGCGCGTTCGAACAACCGCCTATTCGCCAGGCCGGTCAGGCTGTCGTGGGTAGCGATCAGCTCCAATGCTTCCTGGGCCTTGCGCAAATCCGCCTCGATCCGCTCGCTGTTGCGCACCTGGCGCACGAAGACCCAGCCGAACAGACAAACACCCAACACCACCAGGGCCACGATAAGGCTGGACTGGAAAGCCCTGTCGTACCAGCCCGCCAGGATCGCCTGCTCGGACATCGCGGCGGTCACCACCAACGGATAAGCCTGCAAATGCCGGTGCCCATGTAGCCTGACGATACCGTCGGAAGATGGGCGAAGATCCGTATCGCCGGCACCCATGCTGGCGTGCTGGTGCTCGTATACGTACTCATCGGCAAGCGGACGACCGATCTGTGCTTCATCGAAAGGCCGGCGCGCCAGCAACGTACCGTCGGATAACGCCAAGGCCATTTCGCCCTGGTCGTCGATATTGAAGCTCTTAAAGAACTGATCGAAATAGGACATCTTGATGCCCGCCAGCAGCACGCCCTGGAAGTTGCCCTTCGGGTCATTCAATCGACGGGAAACCGGAATGATCCATTCGCCGTTCTGTCGACTGGGAACCGCTGGGCCAACGTGGGCTATCAACGAGGCGTTCTGCTGGTGGAACTTGAAATAATCGCGGTCTGCGACCCCTGGCCCCCTGTGCAGGCGTTCGAAAGACGTCACGACCCAGTGGCCGTTCTTGTCGAACAGGAACAGGCCGTGCAGTTGCTCGAGGGACTGCACGCGTCGGGCAAAGATCTGGTGCAAGCGTGGACGCGTCGACGGACCGAACCCATCGTCCTGAATCCAGTCCGCAAGGCTGGCAAGTACCAGGTCGGCTTGCAGGAACGTGTCCTGGGCCTGCTGGGCCATGGCGCGGGTGAGGTTGGCCGAGGCGATGCGCGCCGACTCCACGTCATGGCGACGCGATTGCTCCAGTTGCAGGAAGAGCAAACCACAGAGACACAGGCATACGGCTGCAATGAACGCCACCGCGGCCTTGAGCAACGGCAAGCGTTTCAAGGCACCGCCGGGCGCATGGTTCGGATCATGGATGGGGATAGGCAAGCGAAATCCTGGGGAGGGCAAAGCATGAGCGAATCGCTCAAAAGCCCCCAATAATCGGGAGCTTAGCGCACCGCTTGGGGGGCGGCAATTTGCCTTTAGGACTAAGTCGATGGATGGCTGAGTGGATCCAAAAACACTCGCATCTTCTGGCCAATATGACGTTGAAAACAGACCTGGCGCGACGTTTGCCGGAGACCCCTGCACCCATCACACGCTGCCACAGGGCCGGCAATAAAGTTGAACGGCCAAAGCCACGGATGAACTAACAAAGTTCATGGCCCGGCCCGTGCCTTTGCACCGAATCGGCCAGGGCACAACCTGAACAGCAATGGCACAGGTGAACCGACCCATGGATTCAAGCTCCCTCGAAATTTTTACCGACACCCAACTCCTCGGCATTTCCATCGCCAACTGGTTGCTGGCACTCAGCGTGATGACGGTGAGTTTCATCGTCGCCAGGGCCGGCATCGGTTTCCTGCTCAAGAACGTACGGGCCCGGGCACAGAAGCCCGACGCCTACATCAGTCATATCGCGGTGGAGGTGCTGTCCAGCACCAGCAACACCCTGCTGTTGCTGGCCTCGATCCTCATCGGCATCGGCGCTCTGGACCTGCCGGAACGTTGGTTGGGCCGGGTCAGCAGCCTGTGGTTCGTGGTGGCCGCCCTACAAGTGGGACTGTGGGCAAACCGAGCGATCGCCCTGGCGCTGATGCATTATTTTGCGCGCCACAGCCACAGCGATATCCATCAGAAAAGCGCCTTGGCCACCTTGAGCCTATGGGGCGCGAAAGTGTTCCTGTGGGCGGTGGTATTGCTGGCGATGCTCTCCAACCTTGGCGTGAACATCACGGCGTTCATTGCCAGCCTCGGCGTCGGCGGCATCGCCGTAGCGCTCGCCGTGCAGAACATTCTCGGCGACCTGTTCGCCTCGCTGTCCATTGCCGTGGACAAACCCTTCGAAGTGGGCGACTTCATCGTGGTCGGTTCGCTGGCCGGTACCGTGGAACATGTCGGCCTGAAGACCACACGCATCCGCAGCCTGGGGGGCGAACAGATCGTCATGGCCAATGCCGGGATGATCAGCACCACCATCCAGAACTACAAGCGCCTGCAGGAGCGCCGAATCGTCTTCGAATTCGCCCTGCCCCAGGAATGCTCGACCGAACAACTTCGGCAAGTGCCTACCATCGTCGAGAACATCATCAAGGCCCAGGAAAAAACCCGCTTCGACCGCGCGCATTTTCGCAGTTTCGGCGAAAGCACGCTGGAATTCGAAACGGTCTACATCGTGCTGGACCCCAGCTACAACGTCTACATGGATATCCAGCAGGCAATCAACTTGGGGATGATGGACGAATTCGCCAGGATTGGCGTGCGCTTCGCCATGCCGTCCCGCGCCGTGCATGTGGCTTCGTTGCCCGAGATGCCGGAGCGAATGACCAGAGGACATGACGCAGCCTCTGGGCAAACGGCTCCGTCATTTCGGGCCCAACATTGATCTGCCGGACCCGCATTGGAGGATCACGTTACACGTCCTGGGGTGAAGCAAGACGTCACGTCCGATAGCATTCTCCGCCGGTAAGCCAATGGCGTACATTAGCTATGATTTTTAGAACGCCATGCGAGCAATTGTCTCCCGCTCGGAAGACGTTTCAACTCCGCCACTGCAACGGACATGACCCAGCGCAAAAGCCTCCCCAGCCCCTTCAGCTAAGCTCAACCCATCACCAAGACAGGGAATCGACATGAGCAAGGCAGACGAACTCGCGGCAAAGCTGAGGCAGGCCCAACGCACGCCGGCCGACACCGACAATTGCGCCGATCTGGCGATCGAACATTGGCCTGGCCAGGTGTACGAGCTGTACCGCCAGGTTGAAAGCTGGCTGGCACCGGTTTGTGAGGCGGGCCTGGTCATCCGGCGCAACCCCACCCATGTCTTTGAATGCCATTCCAGCGGTTCAACGTACAACTACGCCATCGACCAACTGTTGATCGAGGGCAATTATCGCCGCATCTCCCTCGACCCGATCGCCCGTTTCTCCCCCGGTGCCGAGGGATGCATCGAAGTCCATATGAAGGGATCGGAACGCTGCATCCTGCGCACGGTGGGCGAACATGGCGAGTCGCGTTGGCATCTGCGCCCAACCGGTCAACAGAGGCCTGAACCCGTGACGCTGGATGAAGACACTTTCCTGTCGCTCATCGAGGAAGGCTTGGGCCTCTAAGCGAAAACGGGAGATTCAACGCGTCGCCCAGCCTTAGAGTGCAGCCGTTTCAAATGCCGCATCGGGCCCGCGTTTGGTCGGCGTCCCTGCGGGCTTGCCAACGAGGATCGCCAGGGCATTGTCGATCTCATCGGCGGCCCGCTCTGCGTGTTGGGCATCCGCCCAGGCCCAGTATTGTTCAGACACCAGCCCACCCACTGCTTGGGCGCATAACGCGTCGCAACTGATGCCCATTTTTCCCGCTGCAGCAATCACGGCCAGGAGCGCTTGCTCCAAGGGTTGAATTCTTTCGGTAGACACAACTGACCAACTCGGTGGATAACCAGCCTGAAGCTTACCAAGATATCAATAGGCCACCAACCGCAGGCGCCCAACGGTTCCTCACTCAACCCGTGGTGCCATATGACATGGGGGCCGACGTTTGTGCCGATTGCCGGGCCGTCGCGCGCGCCGTCAGGACCGTCAGGACAGCGGCCACAACCAGCACCGCCGCGCTGGTTTCAAAGGTCGCACGATAGCCGCTCACGTCAAACAGAACGCCGCCCACCGTAGCACCTGAAGCGATGGCCAATTGAACGATCGCGACCATCAAACCACCCCCTGCCTCGGCATTTTCCGGCAACGTCCTGGCCAGCCAGGTCCACCAACCCACCGGCGCTGCCGTGGCCACCACGCCCCAGAGACCAAGCAGGAGGGCCGTGACGGGAGCGGAACTGCCGAACCCCACCAACCCGAGGGCGATCGCCGCCATCAACAGCGGGATGACGATAAGAGTGGGATACAGGCCTTTTTTCAGGAACGCGCCGATCAGGAAGGTGCCAAGCAATCCTGCCAGACCAATCGTCAGCAACATCAGCGAAAGCAGCGAGACGTCCACTTGGGTCACGCTCTCCAGGAACGGCCGCAGGTAAGTGAATAACATGAACTGGCCCATGAAGAAGGTGCTGACTGCCAACATGCCCAAGGCAACCGGTGCCCGGGTCATCAGCTTGAACGGATTGCCCGCGCCCCGCTTTGCCTGGCTGGGCATCGAAGGCAGGCTGAACAGCAGCCATGCCAGGGCGAGCACAGCGACAGGCACGATGCAGAAAAACGCACCACGCCAGCCGATTATCGCGCCGAGGAAACTGCCCAACGGGGCGGCCACCACCGTGGCCAAGGCATTGCCGCCGTTGACGATGGCCAGCGCGCGAGGGACTTTGTCCTCCGGCACCAACCGCATGGCCGTCGCCGCCGACAGCGACCAGAAGCCGCCAATCGCAACGCCGATCAATGCGCGCCCGACCATGAAAACCAGGTAACAGGGCGCGAGCGCCGCCACTGTTCCGGAGATGATCATCAACAACGTCAGCGCCGAAAGCAGCCACTTGCGCTCGATTCGGGCCGCAATCGATGCGATGAACAGACTGGTGACCAACGCAAAGGCACCGGAGACGGCGATGCCCTGGCCGGCCTGTCCTTCAGTGATCTGGAGATCGGCAGCCACCGGTGTCAGCAGGCTGACGGGCATGAATTCCGACGCAACGAGCGCGAAGGCTGCCAACGACATGGCAAGCACAGCGCCCCACGCAGGCTTGCCCTGTGGTTCTGGTGATGAGGTAGAGGTCATAACAATCCTGAAACTTCTGGAGGGCTCGGAAACCCTTGTGGGAGCACGCTTGCTCGCGATGGCGACGATGACGCCATGAACTGAATCCCACGGGTATTTTCACGAACCGGCTTCGACGGCCGGTAGAACATTTCGCTGGAGTTCTTGCCCGATCCTGTGAGCCCGCCTGTTGCCCATAGGCAACGCTTCGCTTGGCAAGGTAAGGTTCTGCCGATAGCTCTCAACCCAACAGATATCGACATGACCACCCAAGACAGATCGGCCCAACAGAGGCTCGCCAACCTCATCGGTCACCGAACACCGGGCCCGGGCGACTTTGGAACGTCAATGGCAGGCCTTTGTCTGTTCCGCCGCGACGCCCCTGCCCCGCCCATGATCTGCATGATCGAGCCAAGCATCGTCCTCGTCGCCCAAGGGGTGAAACAGGTGTGGATTGGCGGCCAGGCGTACGGGTACGACACCACGCGCTTTCTCATGACCTCACTGGACATGCCCGCGAACTCCGAGGTGCTGGCGGCCAGCCCGGAACAGCCCTGCCTGGGCCTGGTCATGCGCCTCGATTTGCGCATGGTGGCGGATCTGGTCGCCCAAGGTTGCGTGGCGCCACGGGTCGAGCGTCCCGCCGGAATTGGTGCGGGAATCGGCACCGCGTCCCAGGATTTTCTCGAGCCGTTCGGGCGCCTGCTGGCCCTGCTCGATGAACCCGAAGCGATCCCGGTGCTGGCGCCCCTGATCCAGCGTGAGATCCATTATCGGTTGTTGATGGGCGACCAGGCCGGGCGGCTCAGGCAGATTGCCTCCGTCGACAGCCAGGGTTACCGGATCGCCAAAGCCATCGACTGGTTGAAACTGAACTACACCGGGCCGGTTCGCGTGGACGATCTCGCGGCGCGCGTGCAGATGAGCGCCCCAACCTTCCATCATCACTTCCGCCAGCTCACGGCGATGAGCCCACTGCAATATCAGAAATGGCTGCGGTTGAACGAAGCAAAGCGCCTGATGCTCAACGAGCACCTGGACGTGGCGAGCGCCGCCTACCAGGTGGGCTATGAAAGCCCCTCGCAGTTCAGCCGTGAATACAGCCGACTGTTCGGCGCGTCCCCCAAGCGGGACATTGCAGCGGCGCGCAGGCCGGCAGATATCATGAAAACTGACTGATCTGCGGCGCGCGGGCCCACTGTGGCGAGAAGGACGGGACCCGCTGCAGGGCGCGTCATTGAGCTCGCCCGCCTGAAACCGCTTCGTAGTATTGCGCCATGTAATCTACAAACACTCGAACCTTGGCCGGCAGGTGTCGGGCGTGAGGATAAAGCGCGTAGTAGTGCCGTTCCCCAAGGGTGTGCTCAGGCAGGATCCGCACCAACCTCCCCGCCAGCAGGTCATCCTGCACCGTCGCCAAGGTGAACGCAGCAATACCGCCGCCTGCCAGGGCATAAGCGTGCAAGGCAGTGATGGTGTCTGTATGAAACGTGCCGTGACAGTCCAGGGTGATCGATTCCCCCTCCGCACTGGCGGGCGTCCATTGGTCAGCCGAACCATAGGTCAATAAACGATGGTCGTTGAGCTCGCCAACGCTGCGAGGCAAACCGCGCTTGAACACGTAGGCCGGCGCCGCGACCAGTACCAGCGGCGAAACACTGAGCAACCGGGCGACCAGGCTGCTGTCGGCCAAGGGCCCACAGATGCGTAGCGCTACATCGAACCCCTCGGCCACCAGATCGACCAACGGATCGGAGCAAGACAAATCAATCTGGATGTCCGGATACCGGGCCTGGAAGGCGGGCAACCAATGCCCCAACTCCAACGTGCCGACCACTAACGGCGCACTGATCCGAAGCAGCCCGGAGGGACGTTCGTGTTCCAAGGCGACGGCTTGGGACGCGGCATCGACTCGGTCAAGAATATCCACGCACGCTGCGTAGTACCTTTCCCCCGCTGCCGTAAGGCTCATTCGGCGGGTATTGCGATTAATCAGGCGCACGCCCAGCGCGGACTCCAACTGTTGCAAGTGCCGGGACACTGACGAATGCGTGGTGTCGAGCCGCTCGGCCGCGGCTGAAAAACCTTGGGCTTCAGCGATGCAGCGAAACACGCGCATGGCGAGCATCTGATTCATAGGGGCTTAGCGCACCGGTAGCTTGATGATTTCGGCGGTGTTCATCACGTCGCCGAACGTATCCTCGATTTCAGCAAGAGCTGCCTTGTGCAAGGCGTCCTTGTCGATCGACTCTCCGTTGACCCGGGTGATCGCACGGGTGGCTGATGCATCGGCCGCCACCAGTACGTTATAGCTCAATGGCGCTGCATCTCGGGCAGCGCCCGCCACGCACGCGTGCGTCATGAGACCGGAAACGATCACATTCTGGATGCCCGCGGCCTTCAGGCGCTTGTCCAGATCGGTACTGCCGAACACGCTGACGGTGGTTTTCTGCAACACCGGATCCTTGGCCCTGGGCTGTATGTCGGGATGAAACTTCACCGTTTCACCGTCGATGGCAAACACTGGCGAACCGGCGGGCGCAATGTGCTGGACATGGTAGACCGGCATCTTGTTTTCATCAGCGAACTCGATCAGCTTCCGAGCGTTGGCCAACGCTGCCGGGCCGTCGGGGATCGGCATCTTACCGGTGAAGTATTCGTTCTGGAAATCGATCACCAGTAACGCGGTTTTACCGGCTGGCAACTGGCTGACCGGCACCGCCCCGGACATTGCGCGGATGGTGGGATGAGTCTCGGCCGAGGCGCCGGCACTGGCGAGAACGCCGGAAAATACACAGGCGGTAAGGAAACGACGGGTAAAACGCTGCATGGGCAGTTCCTTCTTTCGTGGAGAGAATGAAGGGAATGCTAGGGGTATGGCCCGCACCCGAACACAGCGTGGGCGGCACAGGACTTGTTTGGAATTTGCACAGGTGAGCCGTGATCAGGGGGCGTTACCGCTCGCTAAAGGGCGCGAACAATCAAACCCTACGCAAACGGTATTACCCGATCTGATGTGAAGGACTTGGAGAAACGGTTAGCCGCCATCACTGAAGAGTTGCATGAGATGATGGATGCACCTAAGCCCGGCAAAGCCAAGGCATCGGTATGACCTCAAATTTGGGATCCGTCTAGAAGCGCTGTTTCACCCCGACGCCTCTACCCCGCTGCCCACGATTATCCGCTTCCCCACCCGCTCCCCAACTTCCAACGCCTGCCCATCCCTCTGCTTCCCCTGACGCGCCTGCCCTACCAACTGCGGTATCAAATCCCCTTCCGGCAAATGCTTCCAGAACCGCCCCGGCATGTGCTGGCGCAACGCGGTGGGGTTGAGCCTCGCCGGGTTGAAGATGTGTCGATAATAGGTGCGCCACAATTCCGCGCCGGGGTCTTCGGCGTGGCGGGCCCATTGCTGCCATTGCTCGGGACAACGGCGTCGGTAGTCCAGCGAATGCCCATCGAAACGAATGCCGTCGCGGGGCGTTGCGATCAGCCAGCGCTGCCGGCCCAGCCGCTCGGCAAAATGCCCGCTCGCGCTTTCAAGGATGTCGTGGGCCGGCTGGTGGAAAGCCACCAGATCCAGTTGCAGTTGTTCGGCGATCGCTGGCGGCAAGGGTATGAAACGCACGAACGCGTGAAGGTGATGGGCTTCGCGGCTGACCTGCTTGATGCGCCGTTGCAACTCGCTGCCCAATCGATCACCGGCGAGCATCGCGGTGCGATCACCATGGGCGACGCGCCAGAGCACTTCGTACAACAGGTTCCAGCGTTGTTCGCCCTGGTAGCGACCGGCCTGTTCCAATTGATCCGACAACCCCGCCGGGACGCGCGTCTGGAACGGTCCCGGGCCTTGCGGTAATGGCGCCGGCACTGCCAGCAGGTCGGCCATGGGGCCCTGGACCCAGGTCACGTCGCTGGGATCGACTCCGTGGCCCAGCAGTGTTCGGGCCTGGTTACGCCAAGTGCTGAAACAGTCGTCACACTCGAGCGCAATCATGCCCACAACCCCATTTGCACCGGCCGTTGCGGATCGCGCAAACGCGCTCGGAGCAAGCCGCTGCGCACCTGGCCGTCAGCGGGTCGGTAATCGCTGGTCACAATGAACGGGCGGGCCTTTTCCAACACGCAACGCAACTGCACCAGGTCGTCGTAGCGAATCCGCCGCTCCCTGCGCAATGTCACCAGGCGCTGGACACTGCGCAGGCCGATGCCGGGAATGCGCGCAAGCAAGGCCGGCTCGGCGCGGTTGAGATCCAGCGGAAACACATCGCGATTGGCCAATGCCCAGGCCAGCTTGGGGTCGATGTCCAGGTCCAGGTTGGCGGATGTGCTCAACAGCTCGCCCGCCTTGTAACCGTAGCCACGCATGAGGAAGTCGGCCTGATACAGCCGGTGCTCGCGCAGCAACGGTGGCGCGGCGAGCGGCACACTGGCGGGACTCTCGGGGATCGGGCTGAAGGCGGAATAATAGACTCGACGCAAGCCGTAGCCCTGATAGAGCGACTCGGCATTGCTGAGGATGGCATGGTCGTCAGTGGCATCGGCCCCGACGATCACCTGGGTGCTCTGCCCTGCTGGCGCAAAGCGAGGCGCCCGTGGCTCGCCGGCCACCGCCTGTTGGCCATCGTGGATGGTGCCCATGGCCTGGCGAATCGTCGTCAATTGTTTTTCCGGCGCCAAGCGCTTGAGGCTGACCTCGGAAGACAACTCGATATTCACGCTCAGGCGATCGGCCAGCCGCCCGGCCTCTTCGATCAATAGCGGATCCGCGTCGGGAATGGTCTTGAGGTGGATGTAGCCTCGAAAGTGATGCTCCTCGCGCAGCAACCGCGCCACCCGAATCAGTTGTTCCATGGTGTAGTCGGCGGAGCGAATAATGCCGGAGCTCAGGAACAGGCCGCTGATGCAGTTACGACGGTAGAAATCCAAGGTCAATCGCACCACTTCTTCCGGTGTGAAACGCGCCCTCGGCACATTGCTCGATCGGCGGTTGACGCAGTACTGGCAGTCATACAGGCAGAAATTGGTCAACAACACCTTCAGCAGCGATACACAACGCCCATCCGGCGTGTAGCTGTGGCAGATACCCATGCCATCCGTGGCTCCAAGCCCGTCCCGACCACGCGAACTACGCTTTGGGGCACCACTGCTGGCGCAGGACGCGTCATATTTGGCGGCGTCGGCAAGAATGCCGAGCTTGGCGATCAGCTCCATGGAAGAATCTCGAACACTGGATGCATAGACAGTATTTGGAGATTGGCCGCGATGCAAGCGCCGTTGATCAATCCAGCCAACGAACGGATGGTCACTGATGGGTTTATCGGCAACGCGATGGGCTATAATCCGCTCATTCACACGATTCGAGGTCCCATACCATGGGCACTGTCAGCCTTGAAACAAAGAAGGCCTACGCGGCCAGGACGCGCAGGTCGAACTACACAGCCAGCCTGCGCCTGGAAGGTTTCAAAGTGTCTATCGAGGACGGCGAACGCAAGCTGCCTTCCCGTGAAGACGTCTTGAAAACCTTCACCAAGACCCGAGCCTGATGCCCGACAAATATGGCGTCGGCGAGGACGCCTACTGTTATCCCGGCTCCACGGTCCTGCGCAATAAACTCAACATCCGTGATGAGTCCACCCTGGGCGAAGCCGAACAACAGCTCTCGGCCATCGCGGCGAGTAATGTCGAATTCAGCCTTCCCCCTTACAGCCTGGCTTACCTCCAGGATATCCATCACGCATTGTTCGCGGACTTGTTCGACTGGGCGGGAGAATTACGGACCGTAGGCATGGCCAAGCAAGACACTCGCTTTTGCCAACCCGAATACATGGAAAAGGAAGCCAACAAAATATTTGCTCGGATGGCGGCGGCAAACTGGTTCGAGGAAATGAGCCGGGATGAACTCATTGTCGCCGTGGCAGACGCGTATTCCGATATCAACGTCATACACCCGTTCCGCGAAGGCAACGGCCGCGCCCAGCGCATCCTGTTCGAGCACCTCATCATGAACGCCGGGTTCGAAATCAGTTGGTGGGGTATCGAAAAAGACGAATGGATCAGCGCAAACATCGCGGCTTATAACTGCATGCTCGCCCCCATGGAAACGGTTTTCAAGAAGTGCATTGGACAGCCGATACAATCTCGACCATAAGTTATCTGCGCCCGAAGTACATTCCTTGCCAGCCAAACCTGCCGAAAGACCCAACATGCACCGGACTGCCTCCTTTCCCCCGAACGAGCAAGGCCGAGACTTTGTCGTGGGCGATGTCCATGGACATTTCGAGCTTCTGGCCACAGCCCTGGACAAACTCGATTTCAATACCGAAATAGACCGGGTTTTTTCCGTGGGCGACCTCATCGACCGTGGTCCCGACTCCGAGAACGTATTGCATTGGCTCGCAAAGCCCTGGTTTCATGCCGTGCGCGGCAACCATGAACAAATGGTGATCGACGGCATCTGCGGCTGCGGAGACAAACCCAGGCACATCCGCACCGGCGGAGCCTGGCTCTATGAGTTGAACCTGGCCATCCAAGATCAACTTCTAAACGCTCTTCAAGCACTTCCACTCATTATCGAGATTGATTTATCGGCAAATAAAACGATTGGGATCGTACATGCCCAAGCGCCGATGATCGGGCCTAACAATGATTGGCAAGGTGCGAAAGACGCAATTACCGGCAAACTCGGGAAGCAGGTCCAACAACAAGCCTTGGCGCAAGCCTTGTATGCCCGGAACAAGATCGAACAGCAGGATCGGACTCCAATCACAGGCATCCACGAGCTTTATGTCGGACATTCAACAGTCCCTACCGTCACGCGCCTCGGTAATGTTGTCTATGTGGACACTGGCTGCTCCTTCTCCGACGGAGCGCTGAGCCTGGTGGAAATCAGCAGTCGGGCCGTTTTCAACATAGGCGTGACGCAGTAAGGCAACGAACTGCGTCGCTCATCGGTCCAGGGCCGACGGCATTCGCTGCCGTCCTATACCTGATAAACTGTGCGCCCTTCGCATTCGCCTCCAGATTCCCATGCCTCTTCAAGAAACTTCGCAGCAGTCCGTGTCCCGCCGCTTCAGCGTTGCGCCGATGATGGATTGGACTGACGCTCACTGTCGCTACTTCCTACGCATCCTTTCCAAACACGCCCTGCTCTACACCGAAATGGTCACCACCGGCGCGTTGCTCAACGGTGATCACGAACGCTTCCTGCGCCACCACGAAACCGAACATCCGCTGGCCCTGCAACTAGGCGGAAGCGTTCCCAGTGACTTGGCCGCTTGCGCCCGGATGGCCCAGGAACATGGCTACGACGAGGTCAATCTCAATGTCGGCTGCCCTAGCGATCGGGTGCAGAACAACATGATCGGCGCTTGCCTGATGGGGCATCCAGGATTGGTTGCCGATTGCGTGAAGGCGATGCGGGATGCGGTGTCGATTCCGGTCACGGTGAAACATCGGATCGGGATCAATGGCCGCGACAGTTACGAGCAGTTGTGCGAGTTCGTCGGAACCGTGCGTGACGCCGGTTGCAACAGTTTTACCGTGCACGCGCGGATTGCGATTCTCGAGGGGTTGTCGCCGAAGGAGAACCGCGACATTCCGCCGCTGCGTTATGACGTGGTTGCGCAGTTGAAAGCGGATTTCCCTGAGCTGGAAATCGTGCTCAACGGTGGGATCAAGACGCTGGAGGCGTGCCACGAACACTTGCAGACCTTCGACGGTGTCATGCTGGGCCGCGAGGCCTATCACAATCCATACCTGCTGGCCGAAGTGGATCAGCAGTTGTTTGGCAGCACCGCACCAATCATCACTCGGGCCGAGGCCTTGGCAAAGCTGCGGCCGTATATTGCCGATCACTTGGCGAATGGCGGTGCCATGCACCACATCACCCGTCACGTCTTGGGCCTGGGCACCGGATTCCCGGGCGCGCGGCGGTTCCGGCAGTTGTTGTCAGTGGATATCCACAAGGCCAAGGATCCACTGGCGCTGCTGGATCAGGCGGGGCAGTTGCTGGAAGGTCGTTAACCATCACTTGCTTTGAACCTGCGCGCTGTTTTGGCATCGTATCTACCGGTAGTTGCCCCGGCCTTTCAAACAGCCGTTTTCAGGTTGTTGCCGCTGGGGCCATCGATACCTCTTCACGCCCTTGAGTGGCTGCCGGCCCTCGGGTAATGTCAACGGACCCATAGGACAGAGCACGCTCATGACTTCCAAGCTGGAACAACTCAAGCAGTTCACCACCGTCGTGGCCGATACTGGCGACTTCGAAGCCATCGCCCGCATCAAGCCCGTCGACGCCACCACCAACCCTTCCCTGCTGCTCAAGGCTTCGGCGATGCATGGTTATGCCGAGTTGCTGAACGCCTGCGTGGCGGACTGCAAGGGCGACGTGGGCCTGGCCAGCGACCGTTTTGGCGTCGCGGTGGGCCAAGAGATCCTGAAAGTGATTCCGGGGCGCATTTCCACCGAAGTGGATGCACGCCTGTCATTCGATACCGAAGCCATGCTCAAGCGCGCCCATCGCCTGGTCGAGCTGTACGAAAAAGCCGGCATTGGCCGGGAGCGTGTGCTGATCAAGATCGCTTCCACGTGGGAAGGCATCCGCGCCGCCGAGAAACTGGAGCGCGAAGGCATCCAGTGCAACCTGACGCTGCTGTTCTCCTTCGCCCAGGCCGCGGCCTGTGCCGATGCAGGGGTGTTCCTGATTTCGCCGTTCGTGGGCCGGATCTACGACTGGTACAAAAAGGCCAACGGCAACGATTACACCGGCGCCGATGATCCGGGCGTGCAGTCCGTGACGCGCATCTACAACTACTACAAGGCCAATGACTACAAGACCGTGGTCATGGGTGCAAGCTTCCGCAACCTCAATCAGATCGAGCAGTTGGCCGGTTGCGACCGTTTGACCGTCAGCCCTGAGCTGCTGGAAAAACTCGCCGCCGACGAAGGCAAGCTGGAGCGCAAACTGGCGCCTGGCCAAGCCGGGGAAGCGCGCTTGAGCCTCAATGAAGCTCAATTCCGCTGGTTGTCCAACGAGGACGCCATGGCGACCGAGAAACTGGCGGAGGGTATTCGTCAGTTCGCCCGGGACCAGGAGAAGCTGGAGGCGTTGCTGCAAGCCAAGCTGTAAGCTGATTCGCAAGGCATGCAAAAGGGCGAACCTTGATGGGTTCGCCCTTTTTTATGCGGCTTAGCCTGAGAACCTCGCGCCTGCTCGCGAAAGCGTCAGTCCGATCTACACACGCCTAGAGCTCAAGGCCGCTCCAGCGCGCTCACCAAATCATGGAACGCTTCGCGATTGGAGTCGTTCAGCCCCATGAGTATCTTGTGGGCTTCAAGCACCTTGATCCGCACTTCTTCCTCGGACTGGTCCTGATCAGGCAGGTCATCCAGGCATTCGGGGCACGGCACAGGATCGCCGACGATGTTGAACACCTGGTCGAAACCCATCGATTGCAGAAGACGGGTAATGTCGTTGTGGGTGGTGACGACAGTCGGCAGCAAGCCGACTTTTTGCCGCGACAGGATCGACAGCTTGGCCAGCAGGCCGAGCGTTGTGCTGTCGATGCTGCGGGTTTCGGTCAGGTCGATCACGATAGCGTTGAAGTTCAGCGCGGTGAAGATCTTCTCGATTGTCGCATCCAGCGCCGAACACAAGGTCAGGCGCACTTCACCGACAAACTTCAGGACAAAGGTGCCGTCCTGCTCGGCGAACTGGATTCTACCAGTACTCATCAAAGGTTCCTGCTCAACACTAACAGGGCGATATCATCCGGCATCTCCCCTAGCGTGGCTAATCCAAACACTTGGCGCAGGCCTTCCAGGCTGCCGCCCGCTGCACTTACCCGCTCGGGCAAGGCTGCTTCTTTCTCTTTGAGTGTAGGTTCTGACAAAAGGTCCAGAATGCCATCAGACATCAGCGTCAGGCTGAATGTCGGCGGCAGCTCCAATACGTGGTCTTCATAGGTCGCCTCGTTGAACAGGCCTACCGGCAAACCACGCCCTTCCAGATAACGCACACTGTCTGGTGTATACAACACGGGCAACGGCAGGTGACCGCCGATGCTATACGTCAACAAACCAGTCTCCTCGTCGATGACTCCACCGACCATCGTGACGTGTTTGCCCAGCTTACAACTGATCAGGCCCCGGTTGATATGCCCAAGGACTTCCGAAGGCTTGAACTCCGGCAACGTGCCGTTGCGCTTGGACTCGAACAGCAGGCGCGTGGTCATGAATTTCAACAGCACCGTCACGAACGCCGACGAAGCCCCGTGCCCGGAAACATCCGCCAGGTAGAACGCCACTCGACGTTCATCGACACGGAAATAATCGACAAAATCCCCCGACAGGTACAACGACGGGATGATCTGGTGGGCAAAGCGGAAACCATCGACCGTCCAGGGGCTGACCGGCAGCATGTTCATCTGGACCTGGCGCCCGGCGTTCTGATCTTCCTGCAGCAGGTTCAGGCTGGCTTCCAGTTCGCGATTGGCGGTCTCCAGCTTCTCGCGGTAGCGCTGGTTTTCCACCAGCAGTCGCGAGCGGTCCAGAGCCCGGCGCACCGAGTGTTCAAGCACGGCAAGGTCTTCGAGGGGCTTGATCAGGTAATCCGCCGCGCCCAGGCGCAACGCCTCGACCGCGTCGTTCATCACGCCCGCGCCGGAAACGACGATGACCGGGGTCTGCGACGACAGCTCGGTGACCTGGCGAATGAGCTCGAGTCCGCCCATCTGCGGCATGCGCAGGTCGCAGATGACCAGGTCGGGCTTCTCCTGCTCGAATACCTGAAGACCCTGTTGGCCGTTACTGGCCTGCAAGACGCTGAAACCACTGTCTTCCAAGTAGGCGGCGAGACTGGCTCGCACCACTTCGTCATCATCGATTATCAGCAGCGTGGCACTGGTTTTTGGCATGTGGGCAAACGGCGCCAGAATTAGGTTGGCGTAGCGGGCACGGCATTGGGCTTGGCGCGCACTACTGGATTCGCTTTCTAGCCTCTCTGTCGTACCGGCTTCAGGCCTTTGCCCTACACACGATTACACCAGAGGTGCCCTTCTAAGGCGCAGACGGTACTCCCATCCGCGGGGCGTTTCAAGCTCATGCGAATCGCCGCTCGCGCTCTTTATTTGTCAAAGCACAGAGAGTTATAAGAACCGAGCGAAGCGTAACTCAATGGAAGGATCAATCCGCCTTTAAACGCAAGCCAAAGCAAAGAAGGCGGCCTTTCGGGCCGCCTTCTTAAACTGACGAATCGAAATCAAAAATCGTCTTCGACCTGACCATCCTTGACCTTGAACTCACGGTTTTGCAGGAAGGCATTGCGGATAAACACATATTTGTCGCCGCTGACCAGCTTCTCGGCCGAGAGCAGGCTGGCACGGGTGTCGACGATGTTAAGGCCCCAGATCGAATTGCGGACCGAGACATTGTCGATATAAGGATAAGGCGTGGCATAACTGTCGACCAGCTTGGCCGGTGCATCACGCAGGGTGCTCGGCCCCAGCAACGGCAGCATCAAGTACGGCCCGCTGCCCAGTCCCCAGTACCCGAGTGTCTGGCCGAAGTCCTCGTCGTTACGCTGCAGCCCCATCTTGGTGCCCACGTCGAAGAACCCGAGGAGACCGAACGTGGTGTTGAAAATCAATCGGGCCGTGTCGACTCCGGCAGCGGCCGGCTTGGCTTGCAGCACGTCGTTGGCCAGGTTGCCGACATCGCCGATGTTGCGGAACATATTGTGGATGCCGTCCTCGAGGAACTGCGGCGTCACGTACTGGTAGCCCTGGGCCAGCGGCTTGAGCGCATAGGTATCGATGGTGTCGTTGAAGGTGAAGATCGGACGGTTGATGCTTTCCCATGGATCATCTTCCGTGGCGGCCTGGGCAGCAAACGGTACCAGCAGGACGCTGGCAGATAGACACAGCTGAGCGAGAAGATGGCTCCAGCGCATACGGAAAAACTCCTTGGATTATTCAGGCAAGGGCGCCGAGCCCAGGCGGTAAGGCCGCTAGTATAAGTCGTAAAACATCGTTAGGCAGCATTGAAAGAGAAGCTCGCCGTAGGAACATTCCACAGATCGCCGGCTTCATTTCACTGTCACCGGACTGTCATCGGGGCTCGCTACGCTGCTGGGTATTTCAAGGACGTTCCCATGCCGCGCGCCGAAGCCCTGCCCCTCCCCGCTCCCAGCCTTACCGCAGTTCTGTTTGGCCTGAGCGGATGCCTGGTGGATTTCGGCGCGCGTGTACGCCAGCCAGGGGCAAAGCCTGCGGATCACGCCCATCCGACACCCGGCGCACTGGAAAGCCTGCAACGTTTGCAGCACCTGGACATCCCCTGCGCCTGGCTCGATGAGTTGCCTCCCGCCGTCAGCCATGGCTTGGCGGTTTCGTTGCCGGCGTCCATCAAGGCGCCGCAACTTCCTGCAACAAATCAACCGTGGCCCGCCCCGCATGCCTGTTGGCAAGCGCTCATGGCGCTGAACGTCCAACAACTGGAAGGTTGCGTGTTGGTGAGTGGCGAACCCAAGCTGTTGCAGTCGGGGCTCAACGCCGGATTGTGGACCATCGGCCTGGCGTCCTGCGGCTCGTTGTGCGGCCTGTCCCCTGCCGATTGGCAGGCCCTGAGCCAACAGGAACGGGAGGTCAAACGGGCCAAGGCCACCGTTCAGTTGTTCAGCCTAGGCGTGCATTCGGTGATCGATCACTTGGGCGAACTGGACACCTGCCTGGCCGACATCAGCCTGCGCAGGCAAAAAGGCGAGAAGCCCTGACCGGGATCATGCAGGGCGCGCAAGTGTGGATTACTCTTAAGGCAGGCCATGGACTTTTGACGCAGCGTCGCGGTCCATGGCAGTGCCTATCAATAAAGGGAGTACGCCAATGCCTGCCCGCCGCGAAGAATTGCAAGCCCAACTCGATACCTTGCGCGAGCAATTGGAACAGAACCCGCCGCTGTCTGAACCAGAGCGCGAAAATCTGAAGCAATTGATGGAGCAGATCGACGCAAAAATCCAACTGGAGAACCGGCTTCAGGACAACAACCTGGTCGACGGCGTGAACCTGGCCGTAGAGCGTTTTGAAGTGGACCATCCAACCATCGCCGGAACGCTGCGCAATATCGTCAATACCTTGGGCAGCATGGGGATCTAAGCCCTTTAAACGCCAAAAGCCCTGCTATCGCCAGCAGGGCTTTTTAGTCTATGCCTCCAGCAAAGGTTTTATTGGCGGACGAGTCGATGGTTCGGCAACTGCACCTCTTCAGTGCTGCGATACGGATTGATATCCAGCCCACCCCGCCGCACATACCGCGCATAAACCGTCAGCTTCTGCGGCTTGAGCAAGCGCTGCAGGTCCAGGAAGATCCGCTCGACGCACTGCTCATGGAAATCCGAATGCTGGCGGAAGCTGACGATGTAAGCCAGCAGGCTGGCGTGATCCAGCGCCGCGCCACGGTACTCCACCGCCACGCTGCCCCAATCCGGCTGGCTCGTCACCGGGCAGTTGGATTTGAGCAAATGGCTGTGCAGGCTTTCCTCGACGATGCGCGAATCATCGCAACGCAGCAGTTCCGGGCGCGGATGCTCGTAGGAATCGACGCTGACATCCAACTCGTCGATGCATGCACCGGGCAACGCCACGATGCCTTCGTTTTCCACGTCCTTGAGACTGCGGATCCGTACGCCCACAGGCTTGCCGGCCGCCGCCGAAAGATCCTCGCGCAAGGTCGCTTCCAGGCTCGCGGTATCGGCGAACGGGGTCTGGTTCAACGAGTTCAGGTACAGCTTGAAGGATTTGGACTCGATGATGTTCGGCGAATCCGCCGGTATGGCGAACTCACCGATGGCCACCACTGGCTTACCCGAGGGCAAGAGCCAGGACAATTCGAAACAGTTCCAGAAATCCACGCCTGTGTACGGCAGGGTCTCGGCTGTCAGGCCCAGTTCCGCCCATTTCGCAGTGCGCGGAATCGGGAACAGCAGTGACGGCGTGTACGTGGCGATGTATTCGCTGGATTTGCCCAGCGGCGAATGTTCGGCTGCGGGATGCATGACGGAAACCTGACTGAAGAATCAGCGGATTCTATCAGCCTTTGCCGCAGCCTTTGAGTGCTTACTGACTGACTGTCAGGTCGCCCTTCATGCCGGCCTGGTAATGTCCCGGAACATTGCAGGCGAACTCCAGGCGAGTGGCCTTGCTGAAGGTCCAGGTCAGTTCGGCGGTCTTGCCCGGTTCCACCAGCACGCTGTTGGGGTCATCGTGGCGCATGCTGGCGTTGCCGTGGCCCATGGCGGCATGGTCCATTCCCGGCTTCATCGCGGTCGGCGTCAACTGGCCGCTTTGCTGCATCTTGAGCATTTGCTGTTGGTGTTCAACATGCATTGCAGCGTTGCCCAGGTTGAACTCGTGAAGCAGGTGGCCTTTATTGACCAGCACGAACCGAACCGTCTCGCCGGCCTTGAGATCCAGCGCACCGGGATCGAACGTCATGTCGCCCATCACCACATCAATGCTGCGACCGGCCTTGGCCGCTGGCGCAGGCTGGCCGAAATCGAAATGGCCCGGCGATGCCCACGACGGGGTACTGAGGGCCAGTGCGCAAACGGTCAGGATCAAGCGTTTTCCCATCAACATGTCCATACTCCAGTCAGATTCAGCGTGCGGGAAACTCTATCGTCACAGGCCTGCCAATCGGCTTACCGCTTGATTACAACTTTGTCAGGTTGTGCCGCGAACCCGCCCGCCACGGTATAACGCCCTCGTTCCAATCCTGCATTGAGCCGCCCATGAAACTGCTGATCGTCGAAGACCAACTGAAAACCGGCCAATATCTGCGCCAAGGCTTGAGCGAGGCCGGGTTCAACGCCGACCTGGTGGCGGACGGCATCACTGGCCAGCAACTGGCCCTGGGCGGCGAATACGCGCTGCTGATTCTCGATGTGATGTTGCCGGGTCGCGATGGCTGGCAGATTCTGCAAGCCGTACGCGGGGCCGGCCTGGACACGCCCGTACTGTTCCTGACGGCGCGCGATGCCGTACAGGATCGCGTCCATGGCCTGGAACTGGGCGCCGATGATTACCTGGTCAAGCCCTTCGCCTTTTCCGAGTTGCTGGCCCGGGTGCGCAGCCTGTTGCGCCGAGGCAGCTCGGCGACCCAGGAAACCAGCCTGCAACTGGCGGACCTGCGCCTGGACCTAATCCGCCGTCGCGTGGAACGCAGCGGCCGGCGCATCGATTTGACAGCAAAGGAGTTCGCCTTGCTGGAAATGCTACTGCGGCGCCAGGGCGAGGTGCTGCCAAAGTCGCTGATTGCCTCGCAAGTCTGGGACATGAATTTCGACAGCGACACCAATGTTATCGAAGTCGCGATCCGGCGCCTGCGGATCAAGATCGATGATGACTTTCCCAACAAGCTGATCCACACCGTGCGCGGCATGGGCTATGTGCTCGAAGAGCGCAGCCTGTGAGCCGTCGGTGGTCGTTGAGCAACCGCTTGGCGCTGCTGTTCGCCGCCTGCACCGCCATTGTGTCGTTGTTCGCCGGGGTGCTGTTCAGCCGAGGCAGCGAGGCACACTTCGTCGAACTGGACCAGCAACTGCTCGAAACACAATTGCTCGGCGTACGTCGCGCCCTGCAAGACGCTCACGGCCATGATCCGCAAGTTCGCCTCGAGGAAGAGCTGAGTCGACGGGCGGACCTTGCCTTGCGCATCAAGGACGCCGATGGCGAGCGCTGGCATGGTTCGATTCGGATCCCGCCCCAAGTGCCTGAACGCACCGGATTGTCTACGCTCGACGATGCCGATAACAACTACCGGACACTGAGCGCACCGCTGTACCCCGGCCGTCCGGATTCGGCCCAACTGACGCTGTTGCTGGACATCACCCATCACCAGCATTTCCTGCAGCGCATGCAACGCCTGATCTGGCTGACCGTCGGCCTCTCGGCACTGGCCACCGCCCTGCTCGGCGCTTGGGCAGCCCGGCGGGGCTTGCGTCCCTTGCGGCGCATGGGCGCCATCGCCGGTAGCGTCTCGGCCCGCTCCCTCAATTCCCGTCTGCCGGAAGAGCATATGCCCGCCGAACTGGCGGAATTGGCCCACAGCATCAATGACATGCTCGGACGCCTCGACGATGCGTTTCAGCGGCTCTCCGCGTTCTCCGCCGACATCGCCCACGAATTGCGCACACCGCTGTCGAACCTGCTGACCCACACCCAAGTCACCCTCACCCGCGAGCGCTCGCTGGAGGACTATCGCGAAGCCCTGCACAGCAATCTGGAAGAGCTGCAATGGATGGCGCAACTGGTCAACGACATGCTCTACCTGGCCAAGGCCGACCATGGATTGTTGGCGCTGCACCGCGAACCGCTGCAACTGGCCGAGGAAGTGGACCTGTTGCTGGACTTCTTCGGGCCCCTGGCCGAGGACGCCAACGTACGCCTGGGTCGCGACGGGGAGAGCCTGATCGAGGGTGACCGCAACATGCTGCGCCGGGCCCTTTCCAACCTGCTGGACAATGCCCTGCGCTTCACCCCGGCTGACGGCGAAGTGCGCGTACGAATTGTCGATGAGGCTCAAGGAGTGAGTGTGGTTGTGGAAAACAGTGGCGAGGGGATTCCGGCTGACCTGCTGCCGCGCCTGTTCGACCGCTTTTACCGCACCGACCCGGCCCGCCAGGAAGGCAGCAGCGAACATGCTGGATTGGGGCTCGCCATTACTCGCTCGATCGTCCGTGCCCACGGTGGGGAAATCCGCTGCGAATCGGCCGATGGCTGGACGCGGTTTCTGATCGAATTGCCAAAGGGGGATTGAGCCCGGCGCCCTCCCCCCGTGGCAAGGGATTTATCCCTCGCCACAAGAGTCTTGAAGTCGTCCCCAGGTATCAGGAATACCGCAACGCCTGCGCCGGTTCGATCTTCGCCGCGCGCCAGGCCGGGTATACGGTGGCAAGGAAGCTGAGGATGAACCCGGCAGAACAGATCAGCACCACGTCGCCACGCTGAAGCTCGGACGGCAGGTTGCTGACGAAATACACGTCGGAACTGAAGATATGCTGGCCGCTGACCCTTTCCAGCCAGCCCACCAACTCACTGACGTTCAGCGCCGCGATCACTCCCAGCACACCACCGATCAACGTGCCGACAACGCCGATCACGGTGCCTTGGACCATGAAGATCGCCATGATCTGCCGCGGCGTGGCGCCGATGGTGCGCAGGATCGCGATGTCCGCGCCTTTATCGTTCACTACCATGATCAGCGTCGCGATGATGTTGAACGCCGCCACCGCGACAATCATCAGCAGCAGCAAGCCAATCATGGTCTTTTCCATTTTCATGGCGCTGAACAGGCTGCCCTGGGTGTGAGTCCAGTCGTCCGACTTGAAGCTTGCGCCAAGACCGGTGGCGATGTCGCTGGAGACTTTCGGCGCCGCGTACAGATCCTTCACCGCCAGGCGCACGCTTTGCACCTGGTTCGGCTGCCAGTGCTGCATCTGCGCGGCGTCGGCCAAGTGAATCAGCGCCATGGAACCGTCCAGCTCCGCACCGACCTTGAACACACCAACCACGTTCAAACGCTGCATCCGTGGCGTGATGCCACCGGGGGCGGTGCTGACTTCCGGCACGATCAAGGTGAGCTTGTCGCCGACATTCAGGCGGAACCGCCGGGCCGTGATTTCACCGATCACCACGCCAAATTCACCCGGCTTCAGGGCATCGAGGCGCCCCTGGACAATGTGCTGGGCAACGATGGACACCTTGCCTTCCTGGGCCGGGTCGACACCGCTGATCTGGATCGGCTGCATCGAACCTTTATGGCTGAGCATGCCTTCCATTTCCGTGAACGGAACGGCGGCGGTGACTTCGGGGTTCTTCAGCGCGGCGGCGGCCACTGGTTGCCAATCGTCGATCGGGTTTACGCCAACGATCGTGGCATGCGGAACCATGCCAAGGATGCGCGAGCTCATTTCGCGCTGAAAGCCGTTCATCACCGACAGCACGACGATCATCGCCAATACGCCAAGGGCGAGGCCGATCATCGAGGTCATGGAAATGAACGACACGAAGCGATTGCGACGCTTGGCGCGGGTATAGCGCGTGCCGATGAAAATCGATAACGGTCTGAACATTCGCTGGGCACCGTATGAAAATAAAAGACCCGGCGCTTGCGGCAAGCACCGGGTTTCGGTCGATCAGATAGGCGTCAGGCAACCTTCCTGCAAATGCAGGACACGGTCCATCTGGCGGGCCAGGTTCATATCGTGGGTCACCACCAGGAACGCCGTGCGCATCGAGGTGCTGAGCTCCAGCATCAAGTCCTGGATACCTTGGGCGGTATGGGAATCGAGGTTGCCGGTCGGCTCGTCGAGCATCACCAGGCCGGGCTTGTTGACCAGGGCGCGGGCAATCGCCACGCGCTGGCGCTCGCCACCGGACAGCTCGGCTGGCTTGTGTTCCAGGCGATGGCCCAGCCCTACCCGCTCCAACAGTGCAGTGGCGCGCTGACGAGCCTCGGGAATCGCCGTGCGGCCGATCAACAGCGGCATGCAGACGTTCTCCAGCGCCGTGAATTCGGGCAGCAGATGATGGAACTGGTAGACGAAACCCAGGGAACGGTTACGCAGCAGGCCACGGGCCTTCTCGTTCAGCGCCGACAGTTCTTCGCCGGCCAGCCAGACACTGCCGGCGGTCGGCGTATCCAGGCCGCCCAGCAGGTTGAGCAAGGTACTTTTGCCCGACCCGGAGGTGCCGACAATCGCCACGCGCTCGCCAGGGTGCAGCTCCAGTTGCAGGCCCGACAACACCACCACCGACTCCGGACCTTCCTCGTAGGATTTGCCCAGGTTGCGGCAGCTCAAGATCGCTTTTTCACTCATGCCCGACTCACTCATAACGTAACGCCTCCGCAGGCTGGGTGCGCGCGGCACGCCAGGCAGGATACAGGGTGGCGAGGAAACTCAGGACCAACGCGGCGCCGCAGACCATCAACACATCGTCGGCCTGCAACTGCGATGGCAGGTAGTCGATGAAGTACACGTCGGCGTTGAGAAACTTGTGCCCGATCAGGGTTTCGAGACCGGCAATCGCGGCACTCACGTTCAGCGCGGCGAACATCCCGACCAAGGCCCCGACGAACGTACCGATGACGCCGATGACCGTGCCCTGGACCATGAAGATGCGCATGATTTGCCCCGGCGTGGCGCCAAGCGTGCGCAGGATGGCGATATCGCCCTTCTTGTCGTTTACTACCATCACCAGCGTGGAAATGATGTTGAACGCCGCAACGGCAACGATCAGCAACAACAGCAGGCCGATCATGGCTTTTTCCATGCGGATCGCCTGGTACAGGTTACCGTGGGTGCGGGTCCAGTCGCGGGCGTAATAACGGTCTTCACCGAGCTGCTGGGCAATGTTCCAGGCAACACGCGGCGCCTGGAACAGGTCATCGAACTTCAACCGCAGGCCCTGGACCTGGTCCGGCTTCCAACGATGCAGGCGGGCGAGATCCTGAAGATTGGTCACGCCCAGGTAGCCATCGAGCTCGCCGGCGCCGACATGAAAGATGCCGACCACGGTAAAGCGTTTCATGCGTGGAAACATGCCGCCCGGCGTGACGGTGACTTCCGGCGCGACGAACGTCAGCTTGTCGCCGATGGCCACGCCGAGCTTCGCCGCAGCCTTGTCACCGATCACGATGCCGAAGCTGCCCGGCGCCAGATCGTCGAGTTTGCCCTGCTTCATGAAGTTGTCGATGATCGACACCTGCCGCTCCAGGCCAGGGTCGATGCCATTGAGCAAGACCTTGGAAACCTTGCCGTCGTTGGTCAGCAGCCCCTGCATCTGGGTGAAGGGCGCCACGGCCAGCACCTGCGGGTTCTGCTTGACCTTGGCGGCCAGGCTCGGCCAATCGCTGATGGCTTCGCCGGTTTCGAGTGTCGCGTGGGGCACCATGCCCAGCACGCGGGTGCGCATTTCATGGTCGAAGCCGTTCATCACCGACAGCACGACGATCATCACGACCACGCCAAGGGCCAGTCCGATGATGGACGTCAGGGATATGAACGATACGAAATGATTGCGACGCTTTGCACGGGTATAACGCGTGCCGATGAATACGAAGAGAGGTCTGAACATGTCGGGGCTTGTTCGGAGGGAAAAGGAACGTCCTTGTGGCGGGGGTCACAAACCAGCTTTACACTCAGACCACCGCCGCTACCATGGGTTCGCCATGTCGACATTAGATGAAGAAGATCGCCGCGAATACTACCGTATCGAGGACACGATCGCACTGGATATTCGGCCCCTGTCCATTCCTGAAGCTGCCAGCCAGGAAGTGTTGCAGGATGAGTCCCCATTGTTCAATCTGCTCAGCGAACTGCACCTGAGCGAATTCGAGTCTCAGCACCTGTTGCGCCAGATCAGCGAGCGCGAGCGCAGCATCGCGGCGTACCTCAAGGCCATGAACAAACGCATCGACCTGCTCAGCCAGGTCATCGCCGTGACGGTGCTCGGCGAAATCGGCGAACCGCAGCCGGTGATCATTTCCGAAGGCGGCATCGACTTCCAGTACCCCACCCCCGTCGCCGTCGGCGCGCATCTGTCGATCAAGCTGGTGCTGATGCCCCAGGCCCTCGGTCTGTTGCTGCGGGCGCGGGTCACCCATTGCGATCCGAAGGGTGACGGCTACGACATCGGCACCGAGTTTGAACACCCGACCGACGCCCAGCGTCAATTGTTGGCCCGCTACATCTTGCAGAAACAGGCGCAAGAACGGCGCCTGGCCCGTGAACTGAACGAATCTGGCACCAATAAGGAAGAACCGTGACCCTCATTTATGGCCACCGCGGCGCCAAGGGCGAAGCACCGGAAAATACCCTCACCGGTTTCCAGGAATGTCTCAAGCACGGCGTGCGCCGTTGCGAGCTGGACTTGCACCTGTCCATGGACGGCGAGTTGATGGTCATCCACGACCCGACCCTCAAGCGCACCACCGATCGCCGGGGCAAAGTGGTCGAGCATACCGCCGCCGAACTGGTGACCTACGATGCGCGCAAGGGTGGCCCGGGCTGGATCAAGCCATGCCCGATTCCGCGACTGGAAGAGTTGTTCGAGAAATGCGACTTCGAGCATTGGCAGCTCGAGGTGAAAAGCGCGTCACGTACCCGCGCCGCCGCGACGGTACTGGGCATCCGCGAGATGGCCCAACGCTTCGGCCTGCTGGACAAGATCACCATCACCTCCAGTTCCCGGGAAGTGCTCAAGGCGGCCCTGGACCTGACCCCGGACATTTCCCGTGGACTGGTGGCTGAATACGCCTGGCTCGACCCGTTGAAGGTCGCCCAGAGCTACGGCTGCGAGATTCTGGCGTTGAACTGGACCCTGTGCACGCCGGAACGCCTGATCAAGGCACAGCGCCAGGGGTTGCATGTGTCGGTGTGGACGGTCAACGAGCCCGCGCTCATGCGCAGGCTCGCCGATTTTGGCGCTGACAGCCTGATTACAGACTTTCCCGGTTTGGCCACTGCCACCCTCGAGAATTGCTGAAATCGGTCTCCCCGGCCGGCTCAGGCCACCGGCCGGAGCCGCTCAAAAAAGCCGGTTGAGCCCGTCGTACGCCGCGACCCGATAGGCTTCGGCCATGGTCGGGTAGTTGAACGTGGTGTTCACGAAGTACTTCAGCGTGTTCAGTTCGCCCGGCTGGTTCATGATTGCCTGGCCGATGTGCACGATCTCCGAAGCCTGGTAGCCGAAGCAGTGTACGCCCAGCACCTCCAGCGTCTCGCGGTGGAAAAGGATTTTCAGCATGCCTTGCGGCTCGCCAGCGATCTGCGCCCGCGCCATGCTCTTGAAGAAGGCCTTGCCCACTTCATAAGGCACCTTGGCCTGGGTCAACTCTTGCTCGTTCTTGCCGATCGAGCTGATCTCCGGGATGGTGTAGATGCCGGTCGGCACGTCATTGACGAAGCGCCAGCTACCATTGTCGACAATGCTGCCGGCAGCCGAACGGCCCTGGTCGTGGGCGGCACTGGCCAGGCTTGGCCAGCCGATCACATCACCGGCACCATAGATGTTCGGTACGCAGGTGCGGTAGTTCTCGTCGACTTCGATCTGGCCACGGCTGTTGACCTTCACGCCGATGTTTTCCAGGCCCAGGGTGTCGGTATTGCCGGTACGACCGTTGCACCAGAGCAAGGCGTCGGCCTTGATCTTCTTGCCGGACTTGAGATGCAGGATCACGCCATTGTCGACGCCTTCGACGCGGTCGTAGTCTTCGTTGTGGCGCACGGTGATGTTGTTGTTGCTGAAGTGATAGCTCAAGGCCTGGGAAATTTCCGAGTCCAGGAAGCTCAGCAATTGGCCGCGGTTATCCACCAGCTCCACCAGTACACCCAGGCCGCTGAAGATCGAAGCGTATTCGCAACCGATCACGCCGGCACCGTAGACGATGAGCTTACGCGGAGTGTGGCCCAGGCTCAGGATGGTGTCGCTATCGTAGATACGTGCGTGGTTGAAATCGATGTCAGCCGGGCGATAGGGGCGCGAACCGGTGGCAATGATGATGTGCTTGGCCACAAGCTTCTCGACCACGCCGTTGCCACAGACCACTTCGACCGTCTGCTCGTCGGCAAAGCTGCCAGTGCCGAAGAAAACGTCGACGCGGTTGCGAGCGTAGTAGCCGGTACGCGAGGCCACCTGCTTGGAGATCACCTTCTCGGCGCTCTTGAGCACGTCCGGGAAGGAGAACCAGCGCGGCTCGCCGATGGCACGGAACATTGGGTTGGTGTTGAACTGCATGATCTGCCGGACCGAGTGACGCAAGGCCTTGGACGGGATGGTACCCAAGTGGGTGCAGTTGCCGCCGACCTGCCGACGGCTGTCGACCATCGCCACCTTGCGCCCTGCCTTGGCCGCGTTCATTGCCGCGCCTTCCCCCGCCGGGCCGGAACCCAGTACCACCACGTCGTAGTTGTAGACAGCCATGCGTACTCCTCGGAACAGGCCGCGATGCCATGCTTGGCATCCACGGCTAAATCATGCCGGCCGGCGGCATGAAGGAACAATTTTAGGCCGGTTCACGCGCCCGGCCACAGTCTATAGAAGCGTCAACGCCGCGCACATTACCCCTTGGTCGCGTCGTAGGCTAGGGGGCGTTCTCAATTAGTTTCCCCGCCGCGTTGTGCCTTAAGGCGGGCCAGGCAAGGCGCAGGCCACAGGGAAGCTTTCGGGGCGCTGTCCTTACATATTGAAAATCAGCCGGAATCATCGTGGCGAGGGGGCTTGCTCCCGCCGGGCTGCGCAGCAGCCCCTTTTGTGAGCGCTTCGCACTCAAGCGGGAGCAAGCTCCCTCGCCACGAGTTCTTTGTTGGACAATCTATTGGGTTTTTCCGCCCGCCATCCGTTCAAACGCATCGTTGGTGCGAACGACAAAACGGTCATTGTCCCGCAATACAAAAAATACCCCGATACCGTGTTCCTGGGCATAGTCCCAACCCCGTTCAGGACCGAGAATCAGCAACAGCGTCGATAGTCCATCGGCCAACATGGCTGAAGGATGAATGACCGTGACTGACGCAAGGTTGTGTAGGACGGGCGCCCCCGTGTGCGCATCGAAGGTATGGGAATAACGCTTGCCGCCCTGCTCGAAATATTTCCGATAGTCGCCTGACGTTGAAATCCCGTAGCCGTTGACCTCGATAACACGCTCGGCCACCTGCCGATCGTCTCGTGGCTCTTCCAGGGCGATGCGCCACGGCGAACCATCCGGCTTGTGCCCGACGGCCTTGAGTTCGCCGGTGGCCTCGGCCAGGTAACTGTCGATGCCCAGGGCCTGGAGCCTGGCGGCGATGCGATCGACCGCGTAACCGGCCGCGATGCTGTTGAAATCGACTTCCACCGCGGCGTCCTTGCACAGCCGGTCGCCCTGAATGCGCAGATGTTCATGCCCAACGCGCTGACGAGCCTCGGCCAGGGCCTCGGCGCTCGGCACCTTTTCTTCTCGGGACTGAGGACCGAACCCCCAAAGGTTCAGGAGAGGCTCAACGGTCAGATCGAAGGCACCGTTGCTTTGCGAAGATAATTGCTCGCCCGCGCGGATCAGTTCGAGAACCGGGCCCGGCATTACCTGGCAACTGTCGGCAGGCAGCGTATTGAAACGCTCGATGTCCGAGTCGCTGCGATAGGTGGACAACTGCCGATCCACTTCCGAGAGGATCTTTTCCACTTCGCCCTGCACCACTTTCGGACCGGGCGTGGCGACATGGCTGACGTACTGGATGGAATAGCGGCTGCCCATGGTCGGGCCGTCGAAGCGCTCCAGGGTGTCGCCGTTGCCGCAAGCGGATAACACGCCGGCCAGCATCACAAGCCCTATGCGTCGTCCAGTTAACAAATCTTCATCCCCCCTCAAAACCACGCCGGCCATTATGGGCTACAGCGCTCCCTCAGGTTCTGCGCTTCCAACAAAATACGAAAGTGAGTACCCCCATGTCTTCCAACACGAGCAACGGCAAGGCGATTTTCCGCGTCGTCAGCGGCAACTTCCTCGAAATGTTCGACTTCATGGTCTACGGCTTCTACGCCACTGCCATCGCCAAGACGTTCTTCCCGACCGACAGCGCCTTCGCCTCGCTGATGCTATCGCTGGCCACGTTCGGCGCCGGGTTCCTGATGCGCCCACTGGGCGCGATTTTCCTCGGTGCCTACATCGACCGCCACGGTCGCCGCAAAGGCCTGATCATCACCCTGGCCATGATGGCCGCCGGCACGGTGTTGATTGCCTGCGTGCCGGGTTACGCCACACTGGGCGTAGCGGCACCATTGCTGGTACTGCTGGGACGATTGCTGCAAGGTTTTTCCGCTGGCGTGGAACTGGGCGGAGTCTCGGTGTACCTGGCGGAAATCTCCACGCCGGGGCGCAAGGGCTTTTTTGTCAGTTGGCAGTCGGCCAGCCAACAGGCCGCAGTGGTATTCGCCGGCCTGCTGGGCGTCGGTCTCAATCACTGGCTGAGCCCGCAGGACATGGGCGAATGGGGCTGGCGCGTACCGTTCCTGGTCGGCTGCATGATCGTGCCGGTCATCTTTGTAATTCGCCGCTCATTGGAGGAAACGCCTGAGTTCAAGGCCAGAAAACATCGCCCGACCCTGTCGGAAATTGTCCGCTCCATCGGTCAGAACTTCGGCATCGTCCTGGCCGGCATGGCGCTGGTGGTGATGACCACTGTGTCGTTCTACCTGATCACGGCCTATACGCCGACGTTCGGCAAGGCCGAATTGAACCTTTCGGACCTGGACGCGCTGTTGGTAACGGTGTGCATTGGCTTGTCGAATTTCTTCTGGCTACCGGTGATGGGCGCCTTTTCCGACAAGATCGGACGCAAACCGCTGCTGCTCGGTGCCACTGTCCTGGCGATCCTGACCGCCTATCCGGCACTGTCCTGGTTGGTGGCGAACCCCAGTTTCAGCCATTTGCTGATCGTCGAGTTGTGGCTGTCGTTCCTGTACGGATCCTACAACGGGGCCATGGTGGTCGCCTTGACGGAAATCATGCCGGTCGAGGTGCGCACCACCGGCTTTTCCCTGGCCTATAGCCTTGCCACCGCCACCTTCGGCGGGTTTACCCCGGCGGCCTGCACCTATTTGATCCATGTGCTGGATAACAAGGCTGCACCGGGGATATGGCTAAGCGGTGCGGCGGTGCTGGGGTTGATTGCGACGCTGGTGCTGTTCAGGGGTAATCGGCATGAACTGCGCACGGCGCAGGCTTGCGTTGTGAGCGGCACCTGATAGATCGCGATGAGACCGGCCCAAGCAACACAAACCCCCAGATAAAAAAACGCCCCGACAAGTCGGGGCGCTTTCATTTGCAGCTAAGGCTTAGCGCGGGAACGCAGGCGGATTCACATCAGCCATGTCTTCCATCACGCGAACCACTTGGCAGCTGTAGCCGAACTCGTTGTCGTACCAGACGTAAAGGACAACGCGGTTATCCTGGACGATGGTCGCTTCAGCGTCGACGACACCAGCGTGGCGCGAGCCCACGAAGTCGGTGGACACCACTTCCTGCGAGTTGACGAAGTCGATTTGCTTATGCAGATCGGAGTGCAGCGCCATGTAGCGCAGGTATTCGTTCATCTCTTCGCGAGTCGCGGCTTTCTCGAGGTTCAGGTTGAGAATGGCCATCGACACGTTTGGCGTCGGTACGCGGATCGCGTTGCCGGTCAGCTTGCCGGCCAGCTCAGGCAGGGCCTTGGCGGCAGCAGTGGCGGCACCGGTCTCGGTGATGACCATGTTCAGCGCGGCGCTACGGCCACGGCGATCGCCCTTGTGGAAGTTGTCGATCAGGTTTTGGTCGTTGGTATACGAGTGAACGGTTTCGACGTGACCGTTGATGATGCCGAACTTGTCGTTCACGGCCTTGAGCACCGGCACGATGGCGTTGGTGGTGCAGGAGGCGGCGGACACGATCTTGTCGTCAGCGGTGATTTCGTTGTGGTTGATACCGTGGACGATGTTCTTCAGCTTGCCCTTGCCAGGCGCGGTCAGGACAACGCGGTCGATACCCGGGCAGGCCAGGTGCTGGCCCAGGCCATCGGCGTCACGCCATACGCCGGTGTTGTCCACCAGCAGTGCGTCCTTGATGCCGTACTGGGTGTAATCCACCTCGGTCGGGTTCTTCGCGTAGATCACCTGGATCAGGTTGCCGTTGGCGGTAATGGTGTTGTTTTCTTCGTCGATGGTAATGGTGCCATTGAACGAACCATGGACCGAATCGCGACGCAGCAGGCTGGCGCGCTTGGTCAGGTCATTCTCGGCGCCTTTGCGCACGACGATGGCGCGCAGGCGCAGGCCGTCGCCACCACCGGTTTTCTCGATCAGGATGCGCGCCAGCAGGCGGCCGATGCGACCGAAGCCGTACAGGACCACGTCGGTGCCCTTGCGGGGCGAAGCGTTTTGCTGGCCAACCACGTCAGCCATTTCTTCACGAACGAACTGCTCGGCACTACGACCATTGGCTTCGTTACGGAATTTGAACGCCAACTTGCCCAGGTCTACCGAAGCCGCGCCGAGCTTGAGCTCGCTCATGGCCTTGAGCAGGGGGAATGTTTCGTGGACGGAGAGTTCGCTGTCGTCGGAAGAACGGTGGCGAGCAAAGCGGTGGGCCTTGAGGATCGCGATGACAGACTGGTTGATCAGGCTGCGGCCATAGATCGAGCTCACCACGTTGTTATTGCGGTAGAGCTGACCGATGAGAGGGATCATCGCTTCTGCGAGTGCTTCACGATCAATCCATTCACCAAGACACTGGTCGGGCTTCTGAGTCACGGTAACCTTCCACATGTAGGGGCTGAAAAAAGGGGCTACATTATGCCGCCGAGTCCTCTGCGGAGCAATGCGCGCCCGTCGCGCCGTGGTTTTGCGTTCTGACAGCGTAGTCCGCGACTGACAGCCGGGCACTTCCCCCGCTACAATTGTCGACTTTGTCGCAACGCTGGAGCTCAACCTTCCGTGCCCGTTCTGCGTCTTCCGCTTCTCCCTGCCGCGGCAGGTAAACAGCACTGGGGCAACCTGCCCGGTGCCGCCCTGAGCCTGGCTATCGCCGAGGCCGCCAGCGCTGCAAAGCGCTTCACCCTGTTGTTGACTGCCGACAGCCAGAGCGCCGAGCGGCTGGAACAGGAGCTGGGCTTCTTCGCCCCGGATTTGCCAGTGCTGCATTTCCCGGACTGGGAAACTCTGCCCTACGACCTTTTTTCGCCACACCAGGACATCATTTCCCAGCGAATCGCCAGCCTTTATCGGCTGCCGGAGCTCAGTCATGGCGTTTTGGTAGTGCCGATCACCACAGCCCTACATCGCCTGGCACCGACCCAGTTTCTGCTGGGCAGCAGCCTGGTGCTGGACATCGGCCAGAAGCTCGACGTCGAACAAATGCGCACTCGGCTCGAGGCCAGTGGCTACCGCTACGTCGATACCGTGTACGAGCACGGCGAATTCACGGTGCGCGGGGCTTTGATCGATCTGTTCCCGATGGGCAGCAAACTGCCGTATCGCATCGACCTATTCGATGACGAGATCGAGACCCTGCGCACCTTCGACCCGGAAAACCAGCGTTCCATCGACAAGGTCCAGTCGATCCGCCTGCTGCCGGCGAAGGAATTCCCGCTGCAAAAAGATGCGGTCACCCGCTTCAAAGCGCGGTTTCGCGAACGTTTCGACGTGGATTTCCGTCGTTGCCCGATCTTCCAGGATCTGAGCAGCGGAATCACCCCCGCGGGCATCGAGTATTATTTGCCGTTGTTCTTCGAAGAAACCTCCACGTTGTTCGATTACCTGCCTCAGGACACCCAGGTCTTTTCCCTGCCGGGCATCGAGCAGGCGGCGGAAAACTTCTGGAACGACGTGCGCAATCGCTACGAAGAGCGTCGTGTCGACCCTTCCCGTCCTTTGTTGCCGCCCGCCGAGCTGTTCTTGCCCGTGGAAGATTGCTTCGCCCGCCTCAAGAGTTGGCCGCGCGTGGTGGCGAGCCAGCAGGACGTGGAAACCGGCGTCGGCCGTGAACGCTTCCCCGCCAAGCCCTTGCCCGACCTGGCAATCGAAGCCAAGGCCACGCAACCGCTGGCAGCCCTGGCCGGTTTCCTCGATGGATTCCCTGGCCGCGTGCTGTTCACCGCCGAGTCCGCGGGCCGCCGCGAAGTGTTGCTGGAACTGCTCGAACGCCTGAAGCTGCGCCCGAAGACCGTCGACAGCTGGCCTGATTTTGTTTCGGGCAAGGATCGGCTGGCGATTACAATCGCGCCGCTCAACGACGGCCTGGTTCTTGACGATCCCGCCCTGGCCCTGGTGGCCGAAAGTCCGTTGTTCGGCCAGCGCGTCATGCAGCGTCGCCGCCGCGAGAAGCGCGCCGACGCCGCCAACGATGCGGTCATCAAGAACCTCACCGAACTGCGTGAAGGCGCGCCGGTGGTGCATATCGATCACGGCGTGGGCCGCTACCTGGGCCTGGCGACCCTGGAAATCGAAAACCAGGCCGCCGAATTCCTGACCCTCGAATACGCCGAAGGCGCGAAACTCTACGTGCCTGTGGCAAACCTGCACCTGATCGCCCGCTACACCGGCAGCGACGACGCCCTGGCCCCGCTGCATCGCCTCGGCTCGGAAACCTGGCAGAAAGCCAAGCGCAAGGCCGCCGAACAAGTGCGCGACGTGGCGGCGGAATTGCTGGACATCTATGCACGCCGGGCGGCGCGCGAGGGTTATGCATTCGCCGACCCGAAAGCCGACTACGAAACCTTCAGCGCCGGTTTCCCGTTCGAAGAAACCGTCGACCAACAGACCACCATCGAAGCCGTGCGCGCCGACATGCTCGCGCCCAAGCCCATGGACCGATTGGTCTGCGGCGACGTGGGCTTCGGCAAGACTGAAGTGGCAATGCGCGCCGCGTTCATTGCCGTGCACGGTGGCAAGCAAGTGGCGATCCTGGTGCCGACCACCCTGCTCGCCCAACAGCACTACAACAGTTTCCGCGACCGCTTTGCCGACTGGCCAGTGACCGTGGAAGTGATGAGCCGCTTCAAGTCCGCCAAGGAAGTGAACGCCGCCGTCGCGGACCTGGCCGAAGGCAAGATCGACATCGTCATCGGCACGCACAAACTGCTGCAGGACGATGTGAAGATCAAGAACCTGGGTTTGGTGATCATCGATGAAGAGCACCGCTTTGGCGTGCGCCAGAAAGAACAGCTCAAGGCCCTGCGTAGCGAAGTCGACATCCTGACCCTGACCGCCACGCCGATTCCGCGCACCTTGAACATGGCGGTGTCGGGCATGCGCGACCTGTCGATCATCGCCACGCCGCCGGCCCGTCGCCTGTCGGTGCGCACCTTCGTGATGGAGCAGAACAAGAGCACGGTCAAGGAGGCGCTGCTGCGTGAGTTGCTGCGCGGCGGCCAGGTCTATTACCTGCACAACGACGTGAAGACCATCGAGAAATGCGCCTCCGACCTCGCCGAGCTGGTGCCAGAAGCGCGTATCGGCATCGGCCACGGACAAATGCGCGAGCGCGAGCTCGAACAGGTGATGAGCGACTTCTACCACAAGCGCTTCAATGTGCTGATCGCCTCGACCATCATCGAGACCGGCATCGACGTACCGAGCGCCAACACCATCATCATCGAGCGCGCCGACAAGTTCGGCCTGGCCCAGTTGCATCAGTTGCGCGGCCGGGTCGGACGCAGTCACCACCAGGCCTATGCCTACCTGTTGACGCCTCCGCGCCAGCAGATCACCCCGGACGCGGAGAAGCGCCTGGAAGCCATCGCCAACACTCAAGATCTGGGGGCAGGCTTCGTGCTGGCCACCAACGACCTGGAAATCCGTGGTGCCGGCGAATTGCTCGGCGATGGCCAGAGCGGGCAGATCCAGGCCGTGGGCTTCACGCTATATATGGAGATGCTCGAACGCGCGGTCAAATCGATCCGCAAGGGCGAGCAGCCGAACCTCGACCAACCCCTGGGCGGCGGACCGGAAATCAACCTGCGGGTGCCGGCGTTGATCCCCGAGAATTATCTGCCGGATGTCCACGCACGCCTGATTCTCTACAAACGCATTGCCTCGGCCACCGACGAGGAAGGCCTGAAGGACCTGCAAGTGGAGATGATCGACCGCTTCGGCCTGCTGCCGGAACCGACCAAGAACCTGGTGCGTACCACGCTGCTCAAGCTCAAGGCCGAACAACTGGGCATCAAGAAAGTCGACGGCGGGCCCAACGGCGGCCGGATCGAATTCGAGGCCCAGACCCCGGTCGATCCGCTGGTGCTGATCAAGCTGATCCAGGGCCAACCCAAACGCTACAAATTCGAAGGCGCCACGATGTTCAAGTTCATGGTGCCCATGGAGCGCCCGGAAGAGCGCTTCAATACCGTAGAGGCGCTGTTCGAACGCCTCAATCCGACCACTGCTTGAAGGACGCCCAATGCGCCTGTTTCACTCCTTGATGTTGTTGATGACGCTGATCGCTCCACTGGCGGTTGCCGACGACTTGTATCAGGTCGAAATGATCCTGGTCCGCCAGAATGCCGAGCCGGCCATTATCAGCCGCGCCGCACCGGAAGACTGGGACGCCGGCGCGCAACGCCTGGGCGCGGACAGCCAGCGCACGCCAGCGTTGGGCAACATCGTCGAAAAACTCAACGCCAGCGGCCAGTACACCGTGTTGATGCACAAAGCCTGGCAACAGAACCTGGGCGAACAGGGCCGCAAGATCGCCGTCAGCGAGGGCGCCGAGCAGTTCGGCCAGTTTCCCATCGAAGGCACCCTGGAACTCAAACTCGGCCGTTTCACCGACGTGGACGCCGACTTCTGGATCAACCAGATCGACGCCAATGGCCTGGTCACGGCCAGCGAGCGCCTGAAACAGCAGAGCCATACCAAGAATGGCCAGCTGAATTTCCTCGATAATGGCCATCTCGGCTTGCTGATCAAGATCACGTCGTTGACCGCGCCTGCGCCACGGCAGGCCCCTGACGTCATTCCAGACTGATCGGCGCGCCCATGCCCTCGCCCCTGAGCAAACCGCTGGCACCTTCCTGGGTCAATCGATTCAAGGAACAAAGCCTGGAGCGTGGGCGCCGATACGCGCTGGAAAACCGCGTCAGGATCGTCGAGGCCGGCGACAGCACGATCATCGCCAGTTGCGAAGGATCGGGCGGCAGCGTCTACCGTCAGACCATTCGCCTCAAAGAGTCAGCCAAAGGCACGTTGATCCTGCTTGATGCCGCCTGCTCCTGCCCGGTACGCATCAACTGCAAGCATTGCGCGGCGGTGCTGCTGCAAGTCCAGGAAACCCTGGCCTACCCTGCTGCCGAAAAAGACGCCCAGATGTTGGAAAAACTCCAGGCAGTGCTGGACAACCGCAGCCCCAAGGCCCCGCCGCAAGTCTTGGTGGAAAACGTGCAGCCGGTGCCACGATTATGGCTGGCGAGTGTCGAGTTCAGCGCCTTCGAACCGCGCAACGGCAAGATGCAGCGCTATATCCAGCACCGCGCCGCCCTGTCCTTCAGTTATCTGGACGAGTACGTCAGCGGCCAGCGCAACACCGACGTACTGATCCGCCAGGAAACCCAGACGCTGCGGATCAAACGCCAAACTGACGTAGAACAGTCCTACCGCGAACAGCTACGAATCCTCGGTTTCAAAATCGCGACCCGACAAAGCAAGGCCTTGCCGGAGAGCGCCGGCGAACTGTACGAAATGGTCAACGACAGCGCTTGGCTGACCTTTACCCTCAACGACCTGCCGAAGCTGCGCAACCAAGGCTGGGAATTGCAGATCGACGAAGATTTTGGCTTCGACCTGACGGCGGTGGACGAATGGTACGCCTCGGTCGAGGAAACCCCGGAGCGGGACTGGTTCGATCTGGAGCTGGGCATTATCGTCAACGGCGAGCGATTGAGCCTGCTACCGATCCTGTTGAACCTGATGCGCTCGCACATCGAGTTGTTCAATCCGGAGCGCCTGGCCAGGCGCCGCGATGACGAACTTATCCTGGTCAACTTGCCGCACCGTCCCAACTCGGAGTTCGGCCCGCAGCAAGTGGCCCTGCCCTACGGGCGGTTGAAGCCGGTGTTGGCGACCCTGGGCGAGTTCTACCTGCAAGAGCCCGGCACCACCAAGCTACGCCTCAACAGCGCCGACGCCCTGCGCCTGAACCCGTTGCAAGACATGCCGCTGCGCTGGGAAGGTGGCGAACACATACGCAGCCTCGCCCAACGCTTGCGCGACATCAAGGATTACACCGCCACCGCGCCGGACGGCTTGAACGCAACGCTGCGACCCTACCAGCTCGAAGGCTTGAGCTGGATGCAGTCGCTACGGCAGTTGGAAGTCGGCGGCATTCTTGCGGATGACATGGGGCTTGGCAAAACCCTACAGACCCTGGCGCACATTCTCAGCGAAAAAAACGCCGGGCGCCTCGATCGGCCGTGCATGGTGGTGATGCCGACGAGCCTGATTCCCAACTGGCTCGACGAAGCCTCACATTTCACTCCGCAGCTCAAGGTACTGGCCCTGTACGGTGCAGGACGCAAGAAACACTTCGAGCGCCTGGTCGATTACGACTTGATCCTGACCACCTATGCGTTACTGCCCAAGGATGTCGAACGCCTCAAGACGCAGCCGCTGCACGTATTGATCCTCGACGAAGCCCAGTACATCAAGAATCCCACCAGCAAAGCCGCCCAAGCCGCCCGGGAACTGGATGCCCGGCAACGGCTGTGCCTGTCCGGTACGCCACTGGAAAACCACCTGGGTGAACTCTGGTCGCTGTTTCATTTCCTGCTGCCGGGCTGGCTCGGCGACGTCAAGAGTTTCAATCGCGACTACCGCGTACCCATCGAAAAACGCGGCAGCGACGTACGACTGCAACACCTCAACGGTCGGATAAAACCCTTCCTGCTGCGCCGAACCAAGGAGCAAGTGGCGACCGAACTGCCGCCCAAGACCGAGATTATCCATTGGGTCGAACTCAGCGACGCCCAGCGGGACGTCTACGAGACCATGCGCCTGGCCATGGACAAGAAGGTACGCGACGAGATCACCCGCAAAGGCGTGGCACGCAGCCAGATCATCATCCTCGAGGCACTGCTGAAGCTGCGCCAGGTGTGCTGCGACCTGCGCCTGATCAGCGACGCCACCCTGCCCACCCGTGGCAGCACCTCGGGCAAGCTCGACAGCCTCATGGAAATGCTCGAAGAGTTGTTCGAAGAAGGTCGACGGGTGCTGCTGTTTTCACAGTTCACTTCCATGCTGGCGCTGATTGAAGATGAGCTGAAAAAGCGCGGGGTGGCGTACGCCATCCTGACCGGCCAGACCAGGGACCGACGCACGCCAGTGAAGGAATTCCAAAGCGGAAAGCGTCAGATCTTTCTGATCAGCCTGAAGGCCGGTGGCGTAGGCTTGAACCTGACAGAAGCCGACACCGTGATTCACTACGACCCCTGGTGGAACCCCGCCACCGAAAACCAGGCCACCGACCGCGCCTATCGCATTGGCCAGGAAAAACCGGTGTTCGTATACAAACTGATTGCCCGCGGCACGGTGGAAGAAAAGATCCAGCTGCTGCAAAAAGAGAAATCCGACCTGGCGGCCGGCGTGCTGGATGGGCGTGTTGCGGGGGATTGGAAACTGCAGAACGAAGACATCGAGGCGCTATTCGCGCCGCTACCGGACAAGCTGGAGAAGCGCTAAACCTTTTCGTGTGGAAGCGAGCCTGCTCGTGAGAAGGCCATCAGCTTCAACATTTTCGCACGCATCGCCGCCGCCTTCGCGAACAGGTTCGCTCCCACAGCGTATCCCGATAAAACGGCCTCCCTAGCCCGCCATCAACACCCGTGCCAAGGTTGACTTCACCTTACCCATTCCGTCATGCAAAGCCTGCTCGATCTCAGCCATGGTGATCACAGCGGTGGACTTGCCCGCCGCCGGGTTCACCACCAGCGCCAGACAGGCGTAATCCAACTCCAGCTCCCGAGCCAATGCCGCCTCAGGCATGCCGGTCATGCCGACGATATCGCAGCCATCGCGCTCCAGGCGGGCGATTTCTGCCACGGTTTCCAGGCGCGGTCCTTGGGTGCAGGCGTAGACACCGTGACTGCTATAGCCACAGCCTTCGGCCGCCAAAGCCGCAATCAATTGCTGGCGCAGCGACTCCGTATAGGGATAGCTGAAATCGATATGGGTCACTGCGTCCAGGTCATCGGCGAAGTAAGTGTGTTGGCGACCACTGGTGTAATCGATCAATTGATGGGGCACGCAAAAATGCCCGGTCCCCATCGCGGCGTGGATCCCACCCACGGCGTTGACCGCCAGGATGGCCTCGGCTCCCGCCTGCTTGAGCGCCCAGAGATTGGCGCGATAGTTGACCTGGTGAGGCGGAAAACGGTGGGGATGGCCATGGCGCGCCAGGAACAGCACCTCGCGCCCGGCGTATTCGCCGATCTGCACGTCGGCCGATGGCGCGCCGTAGGGCGTCTCTACCGCCAGGGATTGGCGCAGCGTCAAGCCTTCCAGCTGGGTCAGGCCGGTGCCGCCGATAATTGCATAAACGGTCATCAAAACATCCTCAATCAATCAGTTGGGCGGCTTTCAACGCGCCGATGGCGGTCAACCAGCGTGGATCCTGACGGTACTCGGTGCCGGCAAAGGCCTGGCCGCGCATGCGGGCGATCCGCGCCGAAGGCCCGACCTTCAAGCGCTGGGCTGCGCTCAAGGCCAATTCGGCGGCCGCGCGGTCGTTGCACACCAGTCCCATGTCGCAACCTGCCGCCAACGCCGCCTCGATCCGGCTGGCGGCATCACCGACCACATGGGCGCCGGCCATGGAGAGATCGTCGCTGAAGATAACGCCATCGAACTGCAGCTCACCGCGCAGGATGTCTTGCAGCCAACGGCGGGAAAACCCCGCAGGACCGGCATCCACCTTGGGATAAATGACGTGGGCCGGCATGACGGCCGCCAGTTGCTTGCTCAACCTGGCAAACGGCACCAAGTCATGGGCACGGATCTGTTCGAGACTGCGCTCATCGGTAGGAATGGCAACATGGGAGTCTGCCTCGGCCCAGCCGTGCCCGGGGAAATGCTTGCCGGTGGCCGCCATTCCGGCAGCGTTCATGCCACGAATGAAGGCACCGGCCAGCAGCGCGGCGCGCTCGGGATCGCCCTCGAAGGAACGGCTTCCCACCACCGCACTGCGTTGGTAGTCGAGGTCCAGCACGGGGGCGAAGCTTAAATCGAGGCCGACCGCCAGTACTTCGGTGGCCATGATCCAGCCGCACTGCTCGGCCAAGTATTCAGCGTTCGGGTTATCAGCGATGGCCCGCATCGCCGGCAGCCGCACGAAGCCTTGGCGCAGGCGCTGAACCCGGCCGCCTTCCTGGTCGACCGCCAACAGAAGATCGGGACGAATGGCCCGGATCGAGGCACTCAGCTCGCGCACTTGGCGAGGATGCTCGATATTGCGGGCAAAAATGATCAGCCCACCTACTTCGGGCTGACGCAACAGATGGCGATCTTCAGCCGTCAGCCAGGTTCCGGCGACGTCCACCATCAACGAGCCTTGAAGGGCAGCAGTCATAACAGTTCCTTTTCAGTAGCGGTGGATGCGTGTGGCGACACATGCACGATGGCGCCGCCAGGCTGACGGCCCGACAGGTCGCGCATAGGCGATGGGATTGGATAGGAATTCAAAAGGCGGATCGGCATGGGCGGCTAGCTTAGCGGATGTAGCCAGCCGCGCCCACCCGTGTGCTCAGGCCTTGGCGAGTACCGGCGTCGATTTGCTACGCGGACGCAACTGCGCTGCAGCCATTGCTTCGTCGGTGACACCGCTTTCGGCGCGCATGCCTGCTGCCAGGAACGGCACCATCAGGCGCATCACCTGCTCGATAGAGGTATTCACACCGAAGTCGGTCTCGGCAATAGCCCGCAACGCCTTGATGCCGGACATGCTGAATGCCGCGGCACCGAGCATGAAATGCACGCGCCAGAACAATTCGATCGGTGGTATGCGTGGCGCCGCTTCGTTGACCAGCAGCATGTAGCGACGAAACACCTTGCCGTACATGTCTTCAAGATAGCGCCGCAAGTGCCCTTGGCTCTGGCTGAAGGCCAGGCCCAGCAGGCGCATGAAGATGGAAAGGTCGTTACCGCTGCGTGGCTGGACCACGAGGGCTTGCTCGACCAGGATCTCAAGGAGTTCCTCCAGCGAGGGCTTGACGTCAGGCTTGGCCTGGCGACGCTCCAGCTCGCGATCGAGACTGATACAGAACGGCCCGAGAAACCGCGAGAAAACCGCCTGGATCAGGGCTTTTTTCGAGCCAAAATGGTAATTCACCGCAGCCAGGTTCACCCCGGCCTTGCTGGTAATCAGACGCAAAGAGGTTTCAGCGAAACCTTTTTCCGCGAACAATTGCTCGGCAGCATCGAGAATGCGTTCTACGGTTTCCGACTGGGCCATGGCTACTCCGCCTGACAAACACTTGTTTGAAACATACGTTTCAGCCTGGGGATTGTCAAGCCTGCCGGGGCATTTTGCGAACGCTCAGTCAGCTATTTAACCACACCTTCGACAAGCTGTAGCGCCACCCCTTGAAGCGGCCCAATCAACCGTTCGGCAGCCCAGCCAAAAAAGGAGGATTGCCAAGCGGCTCGCACTGTATATAATCCCAGTCACTGTATAAAAAGACAGAGCGATCGATATGCTAAAGCTGACGCCACGCCAAGCAGAGATTCTGGCCTTCATCAAACGCTGCCTAGAAGACAACGGTTATCCGCCGACTCGTGCGGAAATCGCCCAGGAATTGGGTTTCAAGTCCCCCAATGCGGCCGAAGAGCACCTCAAGGCGCTGGCCCGCAAGGGTGCGATAGAAATGACGCCCGGGGCGTCACGAGGCATTCGCATCCCAGGCTTCGAAGCCAAGGCCGACGAAACCACCCTGCCGATCATTGGCCGCGTGGCGGCTGGCGCCCCTATCCTCGCCCAGCAACACGTCGAGGAGTCTTGCAACATCAATCCTTCTTTCTTCCACCCAAGGGCCGACTATCTTCTTCGCGTCCATGGCATGAGCATGAAGGACATCGGCATTTTCGACGGGGACCTGCTGGCAGTCCACACCACACGTGAAGCTCGTAACGGCCAAGTTGTGGTAGCGCGGATCGGCGACGAAGTCACCGTCAAGCGCTTCAAACGCGAGGGCAGCAAAGTCTGGCTGATCGCCGAGAACCCGGAATTTGCCCCTATCGAAGTGGACTTGAAAGACCAGGACCTGGTCATCGAAGGCTTGAGCGTTGGCGTCATACGCCGCTAAAGGAGGCTTTATGCAATTTCCTCACACACCACAGCACACACAACTACCGCTGTTCGAGGCGTTCATGGCCCAACCGCTGGTTCCAGTCCTGAAAGAGGTCATCGAGTCGCCTTGGGGCGTTGAACCTGAAGCCTTCAGCGAGCTGTCATTGCGTGGTGCAGCGGGAAATTGCCTGAACCTGCTGGCGCCGATCCTGAGAGAACTGAGCCAGGACCAGGATGCTCGCTGGCTCACGCTGATCGCGCCACCCGCCAGCGTTACGCAGGCCTGGCTGCGAGATGCCGGTCTCAATCGCGAGCGAATCCTGCTTCTGCAACCACGCGGCAGCCAAAGCGCCCAGCAATTGACCTGCGAAGCGTTGCGCCTGGGACGCAGTCATACGGTGGTCAGCTGGCTCAATCCCTTGACCGCTACCGCACGCCAACAGTTGATCAGCGCTGCGCGGACTGGGGATGCGCAAAGCCTAAATATTCGATTGGGCTAGGATAATCGCAGGGCTTCTCCAGGACAGAGAAGCCAGACCCGTCACATTATTTCAAAAACCGACAGGCGGGGATCAATGAAGAACCCGCGGCCCCTCTTCCTTGTTGAATTCGCCTTCAACCAGGCGACCTGCCATCTGGACGCCCACGCTGAGCATCGCCTTGGCGACCTCGACATGCTGGCCCTGAAGGAACACCTTGGCATCCTCGGAGAAGTTCAGGGTAACCAGAGAACCCTCATCTTCAGCCCTGCGCAGCTCAATGCGACCATCAGGAAGTTCGACAATTTCTAGAAAGGACGTAGGCATAAAAGTCTGTTCTCCACGAAAGGCGGGGATTATATAGTCATCGGCCAGGCTTCGCTCAGGATCTTGACCAAGCGTTATGGGCGGTCATCACGAGGCGATGAAAATCAGCACTCGTTCAATCCTTCACGGAAGCGAATAGCCAAGCTTTTTAGGTTCTGGCGCCAGCTCTCCAATTCTTCCCGACTCAGCTCCGGCTCTGGTTCCTGCTCGTCAAGATTGACTGCCACGATCAATGGCTGGGTGACGTCACCTTTCGGTTTGCGCGGGGCCCGTGGCGGCTGGAATAGAGCAGCATGCGCCTCCAGTAACTTGGCCAGCCAGGTTTCCCGGTTTTGGGCCAGCTCGACCATTTCCGCCAGCTCGGGAATCGCAAGGCTATCCAACACCTCGGGCGTCAATATCAGCTCAGCCCGTGAGGCATTCGCCTGGGGCAAGCGATAGAACCCGGCGATTTCATGGCAGAGGCCCAACAAGGCACCGTACAGATGAAACAGCACTGATTCACGCCCAGCCTGGACCAGCGCCGGAGCATTCATCGCGCGCCCATCTTCTGCCTTTGCAAGCGCTTCAAGCGACAGGCCGGCGAAGTAAATCTTCTGGTTGGTGCGGGTGTAGAGTTCGTGGGCCATGGCGGCATTCTCCCCAACGAA
Source organism: Pseudomonas frederiksbergensis (assembly GCF_000802155.2). Taxonomy (GTDB): domain Bacteria; phylum Pseudomonadota; class Gammaproteobacteria; order Pseudomonadales; family Pseudomonadaceae; genus Aquipseudomonas; species Aquipseudomonas frederiksbergensis_A. Next base: position 344,114 of record NZ_JQGJ02000004.1, on the reverse strand, counting down.
ATAAAAGCGTCACGCAGTGCGACAGTGTCGTGGATCAACCGAAGCCACTGCAAGCCAAAAACGAAAAGGCCGCATGAAAACCTGAGGGTTGTCATGCGGCCTTTTGTTTGCCTGGCCTTTATAAGGACGACTGTGTAGTACAGCGCGAGCAAGCTCCCTCGCCACGGGGATCGAGCAGAGTCATATCAGCGCTTGTCTTCAACGGTCCACTTGCCACCGTCGTAGAATGCCTTCCAACCGGTCGGCTTGCCATCGACCTCGGTCTGCACGTATTGCTCCTTGGTCTTGCGGCTGTAGCGAATCACCGCTGGGCGTCCGTCCGGATCCTTCTGCGGCGCGTCGCAGAGGAAATGGTACTTCGGATCGATCTCGTCCTTGTGCGGCAAGATTTCAATCACCAACGGTGCCCGGGTCTCGCGGTTTTTCGGGAACTGGCTGGCTGCCAGGAACAGGCCGGAGGCGCCATCGCGCAAGATATAGGTGTCATTGACCTTCTCGCACTTGAGCTCAGGCATCTTCACCGGATCCATCTTCGGCGGCGCCGCGTCACCGCTCTTGAGCAGCTTGCGGGTGTTCTTGCAGGCCGGGTTGGTGCATCCGAAAAACTTGCCGAAACGGCCGGTCTTGAGCTGCATTTCGCTGCCACACTTGTCGCACTCCAGGCTTGGACCTTCGTAGCCCTTGATGCGATAGGTGCCTTCTTCGATCTCGTAGCCGGCACAATCAGGATTGTTGCCGCAGATGTGCAGCTTGCGCTTTTCGTCCAACAAGTAGGCATCCATCGCCGTGCTGCAGATCGGGCAACGGTGCTTGCCGCGCAGTACCAGCGATTCCGACTCACCCTCATCGTCCGCAGCGATTTCGTCGCCCGGCACCAGATTGACCGTCGCCTTGCAGCGTTCCTTGGGCGGCAGGCTGTAGCCTGAGCACCCTAGGAATACGCCAGTCGAGGCGGTACGGATCTGCATCGGGCGGCCGCAGGTCTGGCATGGGATGTCAGTCATGACCGGCTGGTTGGCGCGCATGCCATCTTCAGGGCTCTCGGCTACCTCGAGTTTTTTCTTGAAATCGCCGTAGAACTCGTCGAGCACATTCTTCCAGTCCCGCTCACCCTGGGCCACATCGTCCAGGTTTTCTTCCATGCCGGCGGTAAAACCGTAGTCCATCAGGTTCGAGAAGCTCTCGGAGAGACGCTCGGTAACGATGTCCCCCATTTTTTCCGAATAGAAGCGACGGTTGTGCAGCGTAACGTAGCCGCGATCCTGGATCGTGGAGATGATCGCCGCATAAGTCGACGGACGGCCGATGCCGCGTTTTTCCATTTCCTTGACCAGGCTGGCCTCGGAGTACCGTGCCGGCGGCTTGGTGAAGTGCTGGGTCGGATCCAGCTTGATCAACTTCATCACGTCGCCCTGGGCCATGTCCGGCAGGACATCGTCATCGCCTGGCTTGGTGATTTGCGGCATGACGCGGGTGTAGCCGTCGAATTTCAGGATACGGCCCTTGGCGCGCAGCTCGAAGTCGCCAGCACCGACGCTGACCGTGGTCGACAGGTATTGCGCCGGCAGCATCTGGCAGGCCAGGAATTGGCGCCAGATCAGCTCGTAGAGACGCTCGGCATCGCGCTCCATGCCCGACAGCTTGCTTGGCTCGGTATTGGCATCGGATGGGCGAATCGCTTCGTGAGCTTCTTGTGCGCCTTCCTTGCTGCTGTAGACGTTCGGCGTATCCGGCAGGTATTTCTTGCCGAACTCATTTTCTATATAAGTCCGCGCCATCGCCACGGCATCGGCCGAGAGGTTGGTCGAGTCGGTACGCATGTAGGTGATGTAGCCCGCTTCGTACAGACGCTGGGCCATCATCATGGTTTTCTTCACACCGAAGCCCAGGCGGTTGCTCGCGGCCTGCTGCAAGGTGGAAGTTATGAATGGCGCCGACGGCTTGCTGCTGGTCGGTTTGTCTTCGCGCTTGACGATGCTGTAGCTCGAAGCCTTGAGCTTCTCCAGCGCCGCCATGGCCTGAGCTTCGTTGAGCGGCTTGAAGGCTTCGCCTTTTTCGCGGGCCACTTCGAAGCGCACGGTTGCGCCCTTGGCGGTGCCGAGATCAGCGTGGACTTCCCAATATTCCTCGGGAATGAACGCGCGGATTTCCCGCTCGCGCTCCACCACCAGCTTCACCGCGACCGATTGCACACGACCAGCCGACAGGCCGCGAGCGATCTTGGCCCACAACAAGGGCGAGACCATGTAGCCCACGACGCGGTCAAGGAAACGACGGGCCTGTTGAGCGTTGACCCGATCGATGTCCAGCTCCCCCGGTTGGGAGAAGGCTTCCTGGATGGCCTTCTTGGTGATCTCGTTGAACACCACGCGCTTGTAGCGGCTGTCATCCCCACCAATGGCTTCGCGCAGGTGCCAGGCAATGGCTTCCCCTTCGCGGTCCAAGTCCGTCGCGAGATAGATGGTGTCGGCGTCCTTGGCGAGCCGACGCAGTTCTTCGATGACCTTTTCCTTGCCTGGGAGGATCTCGTACTTGGCTTTCCAGCCGTGTTCCGGATCGACCCCCATGCGTGAGACCAGCTGCTTGCGCGCCTTGTCCTTCGGCGACAGCGCCGGCGCTTCACCAGCGGCCGCCTTGCCGCGCTTGGCGGCTGGCTCCTTGCTGGCGCTAGCCGAACCGCTGGTGGGCAGGTCTCGGATATGGCCGATACTCGACTTCACCACGTATTGGTTGCCCAGATACTTGTTGATGGTCTTGGCCTTAGCCGGGGATTCCACAATGACCAGCGATTTGCCCATGGATCAGAAAATTCCTGAGTTCTAAAAAGTGAAAGGCGGTTGGCGCCTGACGCGGCACCGCTATATATAGTGGCTGCAAGGTGAGGTCAAGGGCGGGGTCGCCCTCGCACTGGCCTCAAGGCTTGGAAAAAACGCTCTCCTCGACCTGCACCAAAGCAAAGCGCGGCACTTGTTCACCGTCAACTTCGACAGACTCCTGGAACATGCTCAATGGACGCACCCAAAAGCCGTAATCGCCATACAGGGCTTGGTAGAAGACTACTTCTTCCTCGGTTTCCGAATGCCGCGCAACACTGAATACGCGGTACTGCGGACCTTTGTAATGTTGGTAGAGCCCAGGTTGTATCGGCATGCATTGGCCCTCACTCAAATCTTTTCAAAATAAAACAAAATCTTTTTGCCAAACCCGAAAACAAAAACCGGGGCACTTGGCCCCGGCTTCCATCAACGCAACGCTTAGACGCGTTCGAAGACAGTGGCGATGCCCTGGCCGAGGCCAATGCACATGGTGGACACCCCAAAGGTGCCGCCGTTCTGCTTCATGACGTTGAGCAGCGTGCCAGAGATACGCGCACCAGAGCAACCGAACGGGTGACCCAGGGCGATCGCGCCGCCGTGCAGGTTAACCTTCTCGTTCATCTTGTCGAGTATTTTCAGATCTTTCAGCACAGGCAGGGCCTGCGCGGCGAAAGCTTCGTTGAGCTCGAAGAAGTCGATGTCGGAAATGCTCAGGCCTGCACGCTTCAAGGCTTTCTGCGTGGCCGGTACTGGACCATAGCCCATGATCGCCGGATCCACACCCGCGACGGCCATCGACCGAATCACTGCCATCGGCTGGATGCCCAAATCCTGGGCACGCTGGGCCGACATCACGATCATGCACGACGCGCCGTCAGTGATCTGCGACGAAGTACCCGCCGTCACGGTGCCGCCCTTTGGATTGAAGGCGGGCTTCAAGGCTGCCAGGCTCTCCAGGGTGGTTTCCGGACGAATGGTTTCGTCGTAGTCGAACAGCTTCAGGAAGCCATTCTCGTCGTAGCCCTGCATCGGGATGATTTCATCCTTGAACTTGCCTTCCACGGTCGCCTTGTGGGCGAGCTGGTGGGAGCGCACGCCAAAGGCGTCCTGCTGTTCGCGGGTGATGCCATGCATCTTGCCGAGCATTTCCGCGGTCAGGCCCATCATGCCCGAGGCTTTTGCCGCGTACAGAGACATGTGCGGGTTCGGGTCGACACCGTGCATCATGCTCACGTGGCCCATGTGCTCGACACCACCAACCACGAACACGTCGCCGTTGCCGGTCATGATCGCCTGGGCGGCAGTGTGCAGCGCGCTCATGGACGAACCGCACAGGCGGCTGACAGTCTGGCCAGCGGCAGTGTGGGGGATCTGGGTCATCAACGACGCCATGCGGGCGATGTTCCAGCCCTGCTCCAGGGTCTGGTTCACACAGCCCCAGATCACGTCTTCAACTTCGTTGGGGTCGACCTTGACGTTGCGTTCCAGCAGTTTGCTGATCAGGTGCGCCGACATGTCTTCAGCGCGGGTGTTGCGGTGCATGCCGCCCTTGGAGCGGCCCATCGGCGTACGACCGAAGTCGACAATCACGACGTCTCTAGGATTCAAGCTCATAAATGTTCTCTCGCTCTAGTCGTTGGGCGCTTAACCGAAGAAGCTCTGGCCGTTCTTGGCCATCTCACGCAGCTTCGCGGTCGGGTGGTACAGCGCGCCCAGATCAGCGTACTGGTCAGCCAGGGCAACGAACTCGGCCACACCGATCGAATCGATGTAGCGCAGCGCACCGCCACGGAATGGAGGGAAACCGATGCCATAGACCAGACCCATGTCGGCTTCGGCGGCGGTTTCGACGATGCCGTCTTCCAGGCAACGCACGGTTTCCAGGCACAGCGGGATCATCATCCAGTTGATGATGTCCTCGTCGGTGACTTCGCGCTGCTCGTAGACGATCGGCTTGAGCACTTCCAGCACCGACGAATCGGCGACTTTCTTCTGCTTGCCGCGCTTGTCGGTCTCATAGGCATAGAAGCCCTTGCCGTTCTTCTGGCCCAGGCGCTTGGCTTCGTAGAGCACGTCGACGGCCGAACGGCGGTCGTCCTTCATGCGGTCCGGGAAGCCTTCAGCCATGACGTCGCGACCGTGGTGGCCGGTGTCGATGCCGACCACGTCCATCAGGTACGCCGGGCCCATCGGCCAGCCGAATTTCTCCATGATCTTGTCGATGCGCACGAAGTCCACACCGGCGCTGACCAGCTTGGCGAAACCGCCGAAATACGGGAACAGCACGCGGTTGACCAGGAAACCCGGGCAGTCGTTGACGACAATCGGGTTCTTGCCCATTTTCTTGGCATAGGCCACGGTGGTGGCGATGGCCTGTTCGCTGGACTTCTCGCCACGGATGACTTCCACCAGCGGCATCATGTGCACCGGGTTGAAGAAGTGCATGCCGACGAAGTTTTCCGGACGCTTGAGGGCCTTGGCCAACAGTGAAATGGAAATGGTCGAGGTGTTCGAGGCGAGGATGGTGTCCTCTTTGACCTTGTCTTCGACTTCAGCCAGTACCGCCTGCTTGACCTTCGGGTTCTCGACGACCGCTTCGACCACCAGGTCGACATGGCCGAAATCGCCGTAGGACAGGGTCGGACGAATGCCGTTGAGCACTTCAGCCATCTTCGCGGCGGTCATGCGACCTTTGTCGACGCGACCGACCAGCAGCTTGGCGGCTTCGGCCAGGCCCTGCTCGATCCCGTGCTCGTTGATGTCTTTCATCAGGATCGGCGTGCCCTTGGACGCCGACTGATAGGCGATACCGCCACCCATGATGCCGGCGCCGAGTACAGCGGCCTGCTTCACGTCACGGGCGATTTCGTCATAAGCCTTGGCCTTCTTCTTCAGCTCCTGGTCGTTGAGGAACAGACCGATCAGGCTCTGCGCAGCCGAAGTCTTGGCCAGCTTGACGAAACCGGCGGCTTCGACTTCCAGGGCCTTGTCGCGACCGAAGTTCGCAGCCTTCTGGATGGTCTTGATCGCTTCGACCGGCGCCGGGTAGTTCGGGCCCGCCTGGCCGGCCACGAAACCCTTGGCGGTTTCGAACGCCATCATTTGTTCGATGGCATTGAGCTTGAGTTTTTCCAGCTTCGGCTGACGCTTTGCCTTGTAGTCGAACTCACCGCTGATTGCGCGCTTGACGGTTTCAAGGGCCGCTTCCTGGAGCTTGCCAGGTTCGACCACCGCGTCCACGGCGCCCACTTTCAGCGCGTCTTCGGCGCGGTTTTCCTTGCCGGCGGCAATCCACTCGATGGCATTGTCGGCACCGATCAGGCGTGGCAGGCGCACGGTACCACCGAAGCCCGGGTAGATGCCCAGCTTGACTTCCGGCAGGCCGATCTTGGCCGCGGTGGACATGACGCGGTAATCCGCCGCCAGGCACATTTCCAGGCCACCACCCAGGGCGATGCCGTTGATGGCTGCGACGGTGGGTACGTTGAGGTCTTCGAAGTCGCTGAAGATACGGTTCGCTTCGAGGTTGCCAGCGATCAGTTCGGCATCGGGCAGCTTGAAGTTGTCGACGAATTCGGTGATGTCGGCGCCGACGATGAAAACGTCCTTGCCACTGCTGACGATCACACCCTTGATCGAAGCATCTGCCTTGATAGTGTCCACAGCCTGACGCAATTCATTCAGGGTAAGACGGTTGAACTTGTTGACGGACTCACCCTTGAGGTCGAATTTCAGTTCGACGATGCCACTTTCAAGAGCCTTAACCGTGATGGCTTTACCTTCGTAAATCATCAACTGATCTCCACGATATGGAAGCTGAACAGTACACGTTGGACGCTGGCCCCTGGCTCGGCACGGACATTACCGCCGATGCTACGCCAATCCGCCAGACACACCCGTCAACGCGATAGTCGGGTTCTGTAGGAACGTTCTGAAAATACAAACGCTCAATTCATACGCCCGTTTGATTTGGGTACGTCACCTTCACGGAATTTCCGACAATTGTCAATCGCCCTAAACAAGCGTTTGAACGGGACTCCGCAGTCATTTCCGTACCGCATGGATCAGCAACACGGAGCCGCATGAGCAACCATTCATAGAATCAATAATTAGAAAAGTCGCCCTAATTCCAACCGCAACGGATTCAACCGACTACGCTGGTGACAACACATTTGAGTTCTATACGCGAAGGTCGTTTCGAATGAACGACCAGAAGAAAACGCTTACCGGCCTGCCTGGCCACCCAGCCCGATGTATCTGTCGGGCTTTTTTACGCGTCAGGCCAGCGCCTTGAGCACAGCAGAAATGTCCTGCAAGACACTGGCTTCGCCTTTTTCCCCCCAGTACAACGCGATCATCTGCCGGTCGGCCTCGACCTTGTAGACATTATCCGGCAACGTCCGGAAATGATTGAGCAACGATTCATCCCGGCAGGTTTCCTGCCATTGATTCACCCACACGCCAGGCGCCTTTTGCCAATAACTCCAAACGGCCGGCCGGCTGCCACGCCGGGCTCGGTGGTATTGCGCACATGGGTTTGGAGGCTGCTGGAGAAGCCAGTGCGGCCAGTCCTGCGGGGTCAGCTGCATGGCCAGCCCGAGGCGTCGCGCCTCCATGCGAAGGGCCATGCGCCCGCTCTGGGAACGGGACGGCCGCAACCATGCCAGGGGGCTTAATACCACCAGCAGGATTGACACCACTATCCAGACCGTCATATCTGTACTCCCGAATTCTGATGAGCCCATTGAGCTGCGTCGCCATCAATGCGCTTGAAACCAGCCATACTTACCGTATCGCCATTCTCTGGAGTGCTTTTCATGTACTACGAACACATCCTGGTCGCCGTCGACCTTACTGAAGAATGCGATCCCGTCGTCAAGCGCGCCCTCGCCCTGTGCGAAGGCCGGGAAAACAAACTGTCGCTGGTGCACATCGTCGAACCGATGGCCATGGCCTTCGGCGGTGACGTTCCGATGGATCTTTCCCAGCTCCAACAGCAGCAGTTCGACCAGGCCAAGGAACGCCTTGACCGACTGATCGTGAAATACCCCGCCCTGAAAAAGGAAAATAGCCACCTGACCTACGGCCAGCCGCGCCAGGAAATCCATCACCTGGCCAAGGAGCAAGGCTGCGACCTGATCGTGGTCGGCAGTCATGGCCGTCATGGTTTGGCGCTGTTGCTGGGCTCCACGGCCAACGACGTGCTACATGGTGCGCCTTGCGATGTGCTGGCGGTGCACCTGGTCAAGCGCACCTGACCCCTGAACTTGCTCGCTCCCACAAGCGATGACATTTTCAACTGAAAATCCCGGCGTTCATTGCTGAACACCGGGATTTTTTAGCTCAACGGATCAAGCGTCCAACTCAGCCCAACGCTCGACCAATGCATCCAGCTCGGCCTGCAGTTGCTCCAGATGCGCGATCACCTTGGCGGTTTCAGCCGCAGGACGCTGGTAGAAGCCGGGATCGGCCATCTCTGCTTCCACCGCGGCGATCTGCTGCTCTTTCGCTTCGATATCGCCTGGCAGGGCTTCGAGCTCACGCTGCAGTTTGTAGCTGAGTTTTTTCTTCGCTGGGGCCGGTGCAGCAGCGGTGGCAACCGGCGCGGGCTCGGCCTTGACCACCGCCGAATTGAGGTCGGCCTTGCCAGACTTGCTCTCGGTCACGCCCAACAGGCGCGGCGAGCCGCCCTGGCGCAGCCAATCCTGGTACCCACCGACGTATTCGCGCACCAAGCCTTCGCCTTCGAATACCAAGGTGCTGGTGACCACGTTGTCGAGAAATGCCCGGTCGTGGCTGACCATCAGCACGGTGCCATTGAAGGTCAATAACACTTCTTCCAGCAGCTCGAGGGTCTCCACGTCCAGGTCGTTGGTCGGTTCGTCGAGCACCAGCAGGTTCGCCGGCTTGCTGAACAGCTTGGCCAGCAGCAGGCGTGCGCGCTCACCACCCGAAAGCGCCTTCACCGGTGTACGGGCGCGCTGCGGGCTGAACAGGAAATCGCCGAGGTAGCTCAATACGTGGCGGCTCTGGCCATCGATCTCGATGAAGTCGCGACCTTCGGCCACGTTGTCGATCACGGTCTTTTCCAAGTCCAGCTGATGGCGCAACTGGTCGAAGTAGGCGACATCGATCTTCGTCCCCTCTTCCACCTTGCCGCTGGTCGGCACCAGCCCGCCAAGCATCAGCTTGAGCAAGGTCGTCTTGCCGGTACCGTTGGCGCCGAGCAGGCCGATCCGGTCGCCGCGCTGCAGGACCATGGAGAAATCCTTGATCAGAAACGGCCCGCCCGGGTGAGCGAAGCTGACGTTTTCCAACACCATGACCTGCTTGCCGGATTTATCTGCCGTTTCCAACTGAATATTGGCCTTGCCGGTGCGCTCGCGGCGTTCGCTGCGCTCGACGCGCAGGGCCTTGAGGGCGCGCACGCGGCCTTCGTTACGGGTACGTCGGGCCTTGATGCCCTGGCGGATCCAGACTTCTTCCTGGGCCAGGCGCTTGTCGAACAAGGCGTTCGCGGTTTCTTCCGCCGCCAGCACCGCTTCCTTGTGCACCAGGAAGCTGGCGTAGTCGCCGTTCCAGTCGATCAAGCCGCCGCGATCCAGTTCGAGGATGCGGGTTGCCAGGTTCTGCAGGAAGGAACGGTCGTGGGTGATGAACAGCACTGCCCCTTGGAAATCCTTCAGCGCTTCCTCAAGCCATGCAATGGCGCCGATATCCAGGTGGTTGGTGGGTTCGTCGAGCAGCAGGAGGTCAGGCTCGGACACCAGGGCCTGGGCCAGCAGGACACGGCGACGCCAACCGCCGGACAGTTCGGCCAAGGTCTTGTCGGCCGGGAGCTGCAGGCGGCTCAAGGTGCTGTCGACCAACTGCTGCAAGCGCCAGCCGTCGCGGGCCTCGAGGTCGTGCTGCACATGCATCAGTTTGTCGAGGTCGGCATCGGTGACGATGTTCTGGCTCAGGTGGTGGTATTCGGCCAACAGCGCGCCGACACCGTCCAGGCCTTCGGCAACCACGTCGAACACGGTCCGCTCGTCGGCCACCGGCAATTCCTGGGGCAATTCGCCGATCTTCAGGCCTGGCGCACGCCAGACCGAGCCGTCGTCAGGCTTCTGGTCGCCCTTGACCAGCTTCATCATGCTGGACTTGCCAGTGCCGTTGCGGCCGATGATGCACACCCGCTCTCCACGGGCGATCTGCCAGGACACCTTGTCCAACAACGGCATCGCGCCGAAAGCAAGGGACACATCGCTGAATTTGAGCAGGGTCATGAGCTTCTCCAAAAACCGGGCGCGCATTCTACCTGAGAAGAGCCCTCAAGGGTCCGCCAATTTCGTCGTCGAAGCACTCTGCACAACAAATGTTGCGAAGTTGTGCCAACGGCCCTGCAAAGCTTTCGCCGGTTGCTGGCAAAAGGCTAAGCTACAAGCAAGTTACCCTGGGTTATTCCTTGGGCTTGTCATGTTTTTTCTGCCCGGACGTATCATGCGCAGTCGCCTTTTCAGTGTTCTATCTTGTTTGTTTGTGTGTGCCACTGCCGTTCAAACCGCCCAGGCGGTGGACATTTCCACCCAGCGCCAATATTACGACGAGGCCAAGCGCGCCCTGGCGAAAGGCGATTCCGGCCCCTACTTTCGCTACAGCCAGGCCCTGCGTGATTATCCGCTGGAACCGTACCTGGCCTATGATGAACTGACCGCGCGACTCAAAAGCGCGAGCAACGCCGAGATCGAAAAATTCCTCGCCGAGCATGGCGACCTGCCCCAGGCCAACTGGATGAAGCTGCGCTGGTTGCGCTGGCTGGCCGAGCGTGGTGACTGGGCGACCTTCGTCAAGTACTACGATCCCAAGCTCAACTTCACCGAACTGGATTGCCTCAACGCTCAATATCAGCTCAGCCACGGCCTGAAGGCCGAAGGCTACGCCAATGCCGAAAAGCTCTGGCTCACCGGCAAATCCCAGCCGGCGGCCTGCGACGCGTTGTTTGGCATGTGGGCGACGCAGGGGCAGTTGACTGAGCAGAAACGCTGGGAGCGCGCCAAACTGGCGGCCCAGGCACGCAATTATCCACTGGCCAACAGCTTGGTCAGCGGCCTGACCACCCTCGCCGCCCGGGGCAAGTTGTTGGTCGATGTCGCGCAAAAGCCCGAACTGCTCAACCAGCCTTCACGCTTCACCCCCGCCGACGAGCCGATGTCCGACATCGTCAGCCTCGGCCTGCGCCGCCTGGCCCGCCAGGATCCGGAGAAAGCCATGGCATTGCTGGACGGCTATGCCAGCACCATGCATTTTTCCCGGGACGAAAAAGTCGCCATTGCCCGGGAAATCGGCCTGACCTTGGCCAAGCGCTTCGACAGCCGCGCCCTGGATGTCATGACCAAGTATGACCCTGAACTGCGGGACGACACCGTATCGGAATGGCGCTTGCGGCTACTTTTGCGCCTGGCCCGCTGGGACGACGCCTACCAACTGACCCGGCGCTTGCCGGAATCGCTGGCCAGCACCAATCGCTGGCGCTACTGGCAGGCCCGCAGCCTGGAACTTGCGCAGCCGCAGAACCCTGAAGCACTGACGCTGTACAAGCATCTGGCTCGCGAGCGTGATTTTTACGGCTTCCTGGCTGCCGACCGTTCCCAGTCACCCTATTCGCTGATCAACAAGCCGCTGCCCATGAGCCAGGCGCTGATCAACAAAGTACGCAACACCCCGGGCATACGCCGGGCGCTGGAGTTCCATGCCCGCGGTCAAATCGTCGATGGGCGACGCGAGTGGTATCACGTCAGCCGCCATTTCAACCGGGACGAAATGGTTGCCCAGGCGAAACTGGCCTACGACCTGAAATGGTATTTCCCGGCCATTCGCACCATCAGCCAGGCCAAGTACTGGGATGACCTGGACATCCGCTTCCCGATGGCCCACCGCGACACCTTGGTGCGCGAAGCCAAGGTCCGCGGCTTGCATCCAAGCTGGGCGTTTGCCATTACCCGGCAGGAAAGTGCTTTCATGGACGACGCCCGCTCCGGTGTCGGCGCCAGCGGCCTCATGCAACTGATGCCAGCCACTGCCAAGGAAACCGCACGCAAGTTCAGCATTCCCCTGGCATCGCCACAGCAAGTGTTCAACCCGGACAAGAATATCCAGCTGGGCGCGGCCTACCTGAGCCAGGTCCACAGCCAGTTCAACGGCAACCGCGTCCTTGCCTCCGCCGCCTACAACGCCGGCCCCGGCCGCGTTCGCCAATGGCTGCGCGGCGCTGATCACCTGAGCTTCGACGTTTGGGTCGAAAGCATCCCCTTCGACGAAACCCGCCAATACGTGCAGAACGTGTTGTCCTATTCGGTGATCTACGGCCAGAAACTCAACTCGCCGCAACCGCTGGTGGACTGGCATGAGCGGTATTTTGATGATCAGTGAGTATTAGCGGAAGCTGTACCGGACAAGAGAAAATGCCCGCGCCTTTCGACGCGGGCATTTTTTTTGGTCGGCTACTTGGTCGGTCGCTCCCGCATTGGGTTTCGGCTCGTCAGGATTTCAGCACGTCCGGCTCAATGAACGTCCTCGCCATGCTGACTGAACTGCAACGCCGCCAACCGCGCATACAACGCATTGCTCGCAACCAACGCCTGATGGCTACCCACCGCAACCACCTTGCCCTGGTCCATCACCGCGATCCGGTCGGCGTTCTTCACCGTGGCCAGGCGATGGGCAATGACCAGGGTGGTGCGGTTTTTCATAAGGTTGGGCAAGGCTTGCTGGATCAAGTGTTCGCTTTGGGCGTCGAGGGCGCTGGTGGCTTCGTCCAGCAGCAGGATCGGCGCGTCCACCAACAGCGCCCGGGCGATCGCCAGGCGTTGGCGCTGGCCGCCGGACAATCCGAGGCCGCCATCGCCCAAGTGGGTCTGGTAACCGTCAGGCATTTTCTCGATGAAGTCATGGGCGTGGGCAATTTGCGCGGCCTCGCGCACTTGCTCGAACGTTGCGCCGGGATTGCCGTAGCGGAGGTTTTCTTCGACCGTGCCGAAAAACAGCGCCGGGTTTTGTGAAACCAGGGCGAAATGGCGACGCAGGTCCAAGGGATCGACCGAGGTCAACGGCACGTCATCAATCAGGATCCGTCCTTGCAGCGGATCGTAGAAACGCAACAGCAAGTCGTACACCGTTGACTTGCCCGCACCGGAGGGCCCGACCAAGGCGAGGGTCTCGCCGGCCTTGATACTCAGGTCGAGGCCATCGACCGCATAGCTGTCCGGCCGGGATGGATAGGCAAATCGCACGCCTTCAAGGCGCAAGTCACCTCGTACCCGCTCTGGCAACTTCACCAGGCCCGTAGCCGGCGGTTGGATGATGTTCTCCGAGCGCAGCAATTCGGCAATGCGTTCTGCGGCGCCCGCAGCCCGTTGCAGCTCGCCGATCACCTCGCTGAGGGTACCGAAGGCGCTGCCGACGATCAGGCTGTAGAACACGAACGCCGCCAGCTCACCACCGGAAATCCGTCCGGCGATCACATCCATGCCGCCGACCCAGAGCATGACGCCCACCGCCCCCAGCACCAGCACGATCACTAACGTGATCAACCAGGCACGCTGGGCGATGCGCTTGCGGGCAGTGTCGAAGGCCTGCTCCACCGTTATGGCAAAACGTTGTTCATCCTGGACCTGGTGGTTGTAGGCCTGCACGGTCTTGATCTGGCCCAGGGTTTCGGAAACGTAGCTGCCGACGTCGGCAATACGATCCTGGCTCTGGCGCGACAAGCTGCGTACGCGGCGACCAAACACCAGGATCGGCGCCAGCACCAATGGCAGGGCAACAACCACAATGCTGGTCAGCTTGGGGTTGGTGATAAATAGCAGCACAATCCCGCCAACTACCATCAAGGCGTTGCGCAAGAACAACGACAGCGACGAGCCGATCACCGATTGCAACAAGGTCGTATCGGCGGTCAGGCGCGACTGGATTTCCGAACTGCGGTTGTTTTCATAGAAGCCAGGATGCAGATACACCAAGTGATTGAACACCTGCCGCCGGATATCGGCCACCACCCGCTCGCCGATCCATGACACCAGGTAGAACCGCGCGAACGTACCGATCGCCAAGCCCACCACCAGCATCATGAACAAGCCAATGGACTGGTTGAGCAGGTGCGGCGAGCGAGTCATGAAGCCCTGGTCCACCAGCAGCCGGATCCCCTGGCCCATGGACAACGTGATACCCGCCGTGACGATCAGGGCCAGCAACGCACCGGCAACCTGCTTGCGATAAGGAGCGATGAAGCCGCTGGCCAGGCGTATGGCGCGGCGATGTCGGGATGAAAGCATTGAGAGTGTCCGATAATGCAACAGGAAATGGGTCGGCCGTCAGCACCGAAACGCAGCGGAACAAAATGGAATCAGAATGAGTCAGGTTAAATATGACCACCCAGACTAGCGCCTAGATGTTATCGGTCTAACGTCTGGCTGGAAACGCGAGTGTGTTTCTGGTTGAGTGGAGTTGTCGTCATGAACCTTCAAGGAGTGTCATGGCTCGGTCACCTGACGACATTACGATAGGCACGCAACCTGATGAGGAGACAGGCCATGTCCTTGCAACACAGCAGCGACGACAAGATTCAAGTGATCCGCACCCAACCGGACCAGTCCCTGGGCTGTTCATTCATCGATGCTCAGGGCCGCGAAGTCCCGATCACCGAAGACATGATCCAGAAGGCCTGCAGTGAACTGGAGAAACGACTGGTCAAGCCTGCCGAACAAAAGTGATACAGCCCGTCTTCAATTGAACCCGACCTTGATGTCGGGTTTTTTATGCCTGTTCAGCCTGTCCGCTTAAACGGCAGTGGCACCCAGGGCAGCCACGATCCCTTGCAAGACTGGCGATTGTCCTTCGATACGCACCTTCAAACTGTCGATTTCGCGGCGTGGCGGGTAATGCTTGCGCAACGCATCGAAAGCACTGCGCTGTTCGCTCACCGTGCCGATCAGGCTGCGGCGAAAATCCGCATCGTCACGGCGTGGGTCATACACGCTCCGGCACAACGCCGCCAGCGCCCAGGCCGGGTCGGTATCGGCGTCCAGGGTGATGCCTGCGAGCCAGGGCCGGGGCAGCAGGTCCGCCAGGCTGACGTCGGCGGGCCGCCCAAGGAAGTCGCACAACGCCTGGTAGATCTGCGCCGTACCGCGCTGGCGGCCGTCCAGGCTGTAGCCGGCGATGTGCGGGGTGGCGATGACGCACAGGTCAGCCAGGTCCACGTCCACCGTCGGTTCCTGTTCCCAGACATCCAGGACCGCCTGCAGGTCTTCGCGCTCCAACAGCACCTCGCGCAGCGCCGAATTGTCGATGACCGGGCCGCGCGCGGCGTTGATCAACCAAGTGCCAGGCTTGAGGTTGTTCAGGCGTTGCTCATCAAAAAGGTGCCAGGTCGGTTGCTCGCCTTCGCGGGTCAATGGCGTGTGCAGGCTGATGATGTCGCACTGCTCGATGATCTGCTCCAGGCTCACGTAGTCGCCGCCTTCGGCAGCCTGGCGAGGCGGATCGCAGACTTTCACCGTCCAGCCAAGGCCCTTGAGGACCTCGATCAATCGCCCACCCACCTGTCCCGCGCCAACCACGCCAAACGTGCGCTGGGCAAGATCCGCGCCTTCGATCTCCGCCAGGGTCATGAGGCTGCCCAGTACGTAATCCACCACGCCGCGGGCATTGCAGCCGGGCGCGCTGGCCCAGCGGATGCCGGCCTCGGCAAAATAGTCCAGGTCCAGGTGATCGGTGCCGATGGTGCAGGTGCCGACGAAGCGTACCTTGCTGCCCTCCAGCAGCGCTCGATTGACCTGGCTGACCGAACGCACCAGCAACACATCGGCCTGCTCGACCAATGTCCGGTCGATGCCACGCCCCGGCACCCGGCGGATTTCACCGAAACCTTGGAAAAATGCATCGAGCAGGGGGATGTTTTCGTCGGCGACGATCAGCATGGCGAAGCTCCTTTGGCGGGATGGGCAGTGTAGGCGTTCCGCTGGGCCTGCGCATCACCTGGCGCGATTACAAATCCACAACACAGGTTTTTTCCTGACCACTGCGTCAAGGCGTAGAATTCGCCGCCTTGCGTTTATCTTTTCGGATGCTTGCCCTGTGAATCCCGTGATTGACACCCCCTCCGCCCTCTCCCGCCCGGCCCGGGTTCGCCTGGAGCTCAAGACGTTGCTCGCCCTCGCCTTGCCGATCATGGTGGCGCAATTGGCGACCACTGCCAT
This sequence comes from Pseudomonas frederiksbergensis, assembly GCF_000802155.2. Taxonomy (GTDB): domain Bacteria; phylum Pseudomonadota; class Gammaproteobacteria; order Pseudomonadales; family Pseudomonadaceae; genus Aquipseudomonas; species Aquipseudomonas frederiksbergensis_A. Next base: position 328,057 of record NZ_JQGJ02000004.1, on the reverse strand, counting down.
GGGCTTTGTCGATGCGGTGATGGCCGGCCGGGTCGGCCCGCGGGACCTCGCTGCAGTGGCGCTGGGCAACTCCATCTGGGTGCCGGTGTTCCTGCTGATGACCGGCACACTGCTCGCCACCACACCAAAAGTTGCCCAGCGTTTCGGCGCCGGCACGTTTGAACAGATCGGCCCCTTGGTGCGCCAGGCATTGTGGCTCGCCCTCGCGGTGGGTCTGATCGCGACCCTGGCGCTGTTCAGCGCCGAGCCGATCCTGCACATCATGAAGGTCGATCCTGAGCTGATCGGCCCGTGCATGGAGTACCTGCGGGGCATCGGCACAGGCCTGCCAGCGGTGGCGCTCTATTATGTGCTGCGCTGCTTCAGCGACGGCTTGGGGCGTACGCGACCGGCGATGGTGCTGGGGCTGTGCGGACTGGCGCTGAACATTCCGCTCAACTACATCTTCATCTATGGACACCTGGGCGTCCCGGCCATGGGCGGGGTCGGCTGCGGCTGGGCCACCGCCATCGTGATGTGGTTCATGGCAGTGGGCATGGCGGTCTGGACATACCGGGCCCCGATCTATCAATCGAGCCGCTTGTTCACTCGTTTCGACTGGCCGCAATGGTCGATGATCAAGCGCCTGCTGGGCATCGGCCTGCCGATCGGCATCGCGGTGTTTGCCGAATCGAGCATCTTCGCGGTGATAGCCCTGCTGATCGGCAGCCTCGGCGCCACGGTGGTGGCCGGGCATCAAATCGCGCTGAACTTCAGCTCGCTGGTATTCATGATCCCCTACTCCCTGGGCATGGCCGTGACGGTACGAGTGGGCCAGGCGCTTGGACGCGGCCAGCCTCGGGAGGCGCGCTTCGCCGCCGGAGTCGGCATGGGCACCGCGCTGGCGTACGCCTGCCTGTCGGCGAGCCTGATGTTCGCGTTGCGCGGGCCTATCGCAGCGATCTACACCGCCGACCCGCGGGTGATCGAAGTGGCATCGATGCTGATCGTCTACGCGGCGCTGTTCCAGTTCTCCGACGCGATCCAGGTCACGGCGGCGGGCGCATTGCGCGGCTACCAGGACACCCGGGTGACGATGATCCTGACACTGTTCGCGTATTGGGGCATCGGCTTGCCCGTGGGTTACGCCCTGGGCTTGACCGACTGGCTCGGCACCGCCAGCGGCCCGAGCGGGTTGTGGCAAGGCTTGATCGTGGGCTTGAGCTGCGCCGCGCTGATGCTGTCGATTCGCCTGGCACGCAGCGCGCGCGGGCAGATCCGCATGAGTCGCTCGCCGGGTTAGGCGAGTTTTTTGCGGATCCAGTAGAGGTAAGTGCCCGCCTCTTCTTGCTGGGCCACGAGTTCGTGGTCCAGGAACACGCAAAACTTGGGAATGTCGCGGCGCGTCGAGGGATCGGTGGCGATGACTTTCAGCAGGCCACCGGGGGCCAGGTCGCGAATGTGCTGGTGCAGCATCATCACCGGCTCCGGGCAATTGAGGCCCGTTGCGTCCAGCGTGCCGTCCACCGGCGTGTCGTTCATTTCACTCATGTTCTACTCCTGGAACCGGCCGGCATTGTCGCGCAATGTCGGCGCGCTTAACAAATGTACATCAGCCCTGCGGCGAGGGAGCTTGGTCCCTTGCCACAAAAGCCCCGGCGCGGTTTCAGCGGGACTTCGGCTTTTTAGCGTCCAACCGCCGCAAATGACAGGTCACTTCTTCACGGTCGTGGTACAGCTGCTTGCAACCGATCTCGACCTGGATGCCACGCGCCTTGAACCCGTCGGCGATGCGCTCGAGCAGGCGTTTCACCTCGGCGTAACGCTGCTTCATCGGTAACTTGAGGTTGACCACGGCCTCGCGGCAATGACCTTCGCCAATCCATTCTTCCAGCATCGCTGCGTTGCGCGCCGGTTTCTCGACGATGTCACAAACCATCCAGTCCACAGGCTGCTTGGGCTTGAACGTGAAGCCGTCCGCCATCAAGTGCTGCACCAGGCCGGTGTCCATCAGGCTTTCGGCCATCGGGCCGTTGTCGATGGCCGTCACCAACATGCCACGTTTGACCAGTTGCCAGGTCCAACCACCCGGCGCGGCACCGAGGTCCACACCGGTCATGTCGCTGTGCAGGCGTTCGTCCCACTGGTCCCGAGGGATGAAATGGTGCCAGGCTTCTTCGAGCTTCAGTGTCGAGCGGCTCGGTGCTTCCCGGGGGAACTTCAGGCGTGGGATGCCCATCGGCCACATCGCCGAGTTATCCGCCTCCGCCAGGCCCAGGAACACTTCGCGGCCACTCTTGAAGGTCAGCAACAGCCGTGGCTTGCGCGGGTCGTCCACCAGCTTGCCGGCCCCACTCAAGGCCTTGCGCAGCGGGCCTTCGAATTTCTTACAGAAATTCGACAGTTCCTTGCCGTCATTCGTATCGACCACTTCCAGCCACAGGCTGCCGCACGTCGGGAAGACGGCCATCTGAGCCAGGATCACGCTGATCCGGTCGGTTTCAGGCAATTCGATGAACGTGCCGCGGGCCCACTGGCGCGGGAAGATCAGCTCGGCAAAACGCTGCCCACGCATCAGCCGCTCGGCGCCGTCCTCTTCAGTACAGACAAATTCGGCGCAAGCGCTGGCCGGCTTGGCCTTGGCATAGCCGGCCACGTTGAGCCGAGCCGCGTGTTCGGCGATCTCGGAACAGACCTCGCCTTCGAAGCCCGGCCGGCAGTGCATAAAAAGCGTGTTCATTGAAACTCCGTAGCAAAGCCTGTCACGAAAACCGGCGCATGATAGCGGAGTTCGGAACCGCGAACCTGCCCATAGAGTCCAGTGATTAGTCATACGCTCAAAACAGGGCTAGGTTAAAGGCTCTGTCCGTTCCGTCAGTCCGTAGCCGTGCGGACTCAAAGGAGTGATTTCAATGCCGTCCCTCGATAGCCTGAAAACCCTTAAAACACTGCAAGTCGACGCCAGGACCTACCACTACTTCAGCTTGCCGGATGCCGCCCGAAGCCTCGGTGACCTGGACAAGCTGCCGATGTCGTTGAAGGTGCTGCTGGAAAACTTGCTGCGCTGGGAAGATGAAAAAACCGTCACCGGTGCCGACCTCAAGGCTGTGGCCGGTTGGCTCAAGGAGCGCCGCTCCGACCGCGAGATTCAATACCGCCCGGCACGGGTGTTGATGCAAGACTTCACTGGCGTCCCTGCCGTGGTCGACCTGGCCGCCATGCGCGCAGCCGTGGAAAAAGCCGGTGGCGATCCCCAGCGGATCAACCCGTTGTCACCGGTAGACCTGGTGATCGACCACTCGGTGATGGTGGACAAGTTCGCCAGCCGACAGGCATTCGAACAGAACGTCGACATCGAAATGCAGCGCAACGGCGAGCGCTACGCTTTCCTGCGCTGGGGCCAGAGCGCCTTCGACAATTTCAGCGTAGTGCCGCCAGGCACCGGCATCTGCCACCAGGTCAACCTCGAATACCTGGGCCGCACCGTCTGGACCAAAGAGGAAGACGGCCGCACCTACGCCTTCCCCGACACCCTGGTGGGCACCGACTCCCACACCACCATGATCAACGGCCTGGGCGTGCTCGGCTGGGGCGTCGGCGGGATCGAGGCGGAAGCGGCGATGCTCGGCCAACCGGTGTCGATGCTGATCCCCGAAGTCATTGGCTTCAAACTCGTCGGCAAGCTGCGCGAAGGCATCACCGCCACCGACCTGGTGCTGACCGTCACGCAGATGCTGCGCAAGAAGGGCGTGGTGGGCAAATTCGTCGAGTTCTATGGCGACGGCCTTGCCGACCTGCCGCTGGCCGACCGTGCCACCATTGCCAACATGGCCCCGGAATACGGCGCCACTTGTGGCTTTTTCCCCGTAGACGATGTGACGTTGGGCTACCTGCGCCTGTCCGGCCGGCCGACGGAAACCGTAAAACTGGTGGAAGCCTACTGCAAGGCCCAAGGGCTGTGGCGCCTGCCCGGTCAGGAACCGGTATTTACTGACACGCTGGAATTGGACATGGGCAGCGTCGAAGCCAGCCTCGCCGGCCCCAAGCGTCCTCAGGACCGGGTCTCGCTGCCGAATGTCGGCCAAGCCTTCAGTGACTTCCTCGGCCTGCAAATCAAGCCCACCAGCAAAGAAGAAGGTCGCCTGGAAAGCGAAGGCGGCGGCGGTGTCGCAGTGGGCAATGCCGACCAGGTGGGCGAAGCGGAATATGAATTCGAAGGCCATACCCATCGCCTGAAAAACGGCGCCGTGGTCATCGCGGCAATTACGTCCTGCACCAACACCTCTAACCCCAGTGTGATGATGGCCGCCGGATTGCTGGCCAAGAAAGCCGTGGAAAAAGGCCTGGCTCGCAAACCCTGGGTGAAGAGTTCCCTGGCGCCGGGCTCGAAAGTGGTGACCGACTACTATAATGCCGCCGGCCTGACCGAATACCTCGACAAGCTCGGTTTCGACCTGGTGGGCTACGGTTGCACGACCTGTATCGGCAACTCAGGTCCGCTGCCAGACCCGATTGAGAAAGCCATCCAGAAAGCCGACCTGACCGTGGCGTCGGTACTGTCGGGCAACCGCAACTTCGAGGGCCGGGTGCATCCCTTGGTGAAAACCAACTGGCTGGCCTCACCGCCCCTGGTCGTCGCCTATGCCCTGGCCGGTACCGTGCGCATCGACATCAGCAGCGAACCGCTGGGTAACGATCACGACGGCAACCCGGTCTACCTCCGGGACATCTGGCCGAGCAGCAAGGAAGTGGCCGACGCCGTGGCCCAGGTCGACACCAGCATGTTCCATAAGGAATATGCCGCCGTGTTTGCCGGAGACGAGCAATGGCAAGCGATCGAAGTGCCACAAGCCGCCACCTACGTCTGGCAATCGGACTCGACCTACATCCAGCACCCACCGTTCTTCGACGACATTGGCGGGCCACCACCGGTCGTCAAGAATGTCGAAGGTGCGCGGGTCCTCGCGCTGCTGGGAGACTCGGTGACCACCGACCATATCTCCCCGGCCGGGAATATCAAGGCCGACAGCCCGGCCGGCCGCTACCTGTGCGAACAGGGCGTGGAGCCACGGGACTTCAACTCCTACGGCTCGCGGCGGGGCAACCACCAGGTAATGATGCGGGGCACCTTTGCCAATATCCGCATCCGCAACGAAATGCTCGGCGGCGAGGAAGGTGGCAATACCCTATACATCCCCAATGGCGAACGCATGTCGATCTATGACGCCGCGATGTTGTATCAGGCTAGCGGCACGCCCCTGGTGGTCATCGCGGGCCAGGAGTACGGCACAGGTTCGAGCCGGGACTGGGCGGCCAAGGGTACGAACCTGCTCGGGGTCAAGGCGGTGATCGCCGAGAGTTTCGAGCGTATCCACCGTTCCAACCTGGTGGGCATGGGCGTGCTGCCGCTGCAATTCAAGCTCGATCAGAATCGCAAGAGCCTGAACCTTACCGGCAAGGAAACCCTGGACATCCTCGGCTTGAGCGACACCGAACTGACGCCGCGCATGAACCTGCCCGTGGTGATTACCCGGGAAGACGGAAGCCAGGAGCGGATTGAAGTGCTGTGCCGCATCGACACCTTGAATGAAGTGGAATATTTCAAGGCCGGTGGGATCCTTCACTTTGTCCTACGGCAACTGATTGCAGGATAAAAAGAAGCGTCCTACGAAAACACCGCCTCAGATGGGGCGGTGTTTTTTTGGGCGCCTGCCTATAATCCCCGCCGGCTCTGCGAGCTTCGCCAGTTTTCCAGCCCAAAGGATTCGACATGCCCGCCCTACCGTGGCCATACCTGGCCCTTCTATCGATCGGTTACGGCCTCGCCCTGGCCTATGGCCACCTAGCCTGGACAGCCGTCATTTCGATCGCGCTATTGTTATTCGCCGGGTACGCCGTTCGGCAGCGGCAGACCCCGGTCGGACAATTCCTCGGGCATTGCCTGTTTGCCGTGCTCGCGGTCGCGCTGGCGCTGCACTGGATGCCGGGCTTCTTCAATGGCAGGGCTATCGCGACGCAACGCTTTACCGAAGATGCCGTGCGGTTCGCCATGTACCTGAACCAGGACAAACCGCTGATCGGCTTCTGGCTCCTGCTGTTCTGCCCCTGGATCGTCGGTCGGCGCCCGTTTCGCTTGTCCGCCTACGCCACGGCCCTCGGCTTGTGCCTGAGCACGGTCATGGCACTAGGCGGGGCCCTGCTGCTGGGCATGATCCATTGGGCACCGAAATGGCCGGACCAAGCCTGGCTGTGGCTACTGAATAATCTTTTATTGGTGACGTTGGTGGAGGAAGCGCTGTTTCGTGGCTACATTCAGGGTGGCCTGAGCCGACGCTTCAAACATTTGCGCCATGGCGACAACCTCGCGTTGCTAATGGCCTCGCTGGTGTTCGGCCTGGTGCATGCCGGCGCCGGTTGGGAATGGATGCTGCTGTCGGGACTGGCCGGTATCGGTTACGGCCTGGCCTACCGATTTGGCGGCCTGGGCGCGGCGATTGCCACGCATTTTGGGCTGAACCTGCTTCATTTCGCCCTATTTACCTATCCGATGCTCGCGTGATACCGCCGGGAAGAATTATTTCAACAAAAAGCTGACGGTGCCGACAACCTTTCAAAGCCTTGCGGACTACAACACCATGCGTAACAACCAACCGATTACACAACGCGAAAGGACCTTCCCGGCCCAGCAACGATTGATTTCCACCACCAATACCAAGGGTGTGATTACCTACTGCAACGATGCATTCGTTGAAATCAGCGGGTTTTCCAAGGAAGAGCTGATCCATTCGCCACACAACCTGGTACGCCATCCGGATGTCCCGTCAGCGGTGTTCGCCCACATGTGGAATACCTTGAAACAAGGCTTGCCATGGATGGGCATCGTCAAGAATCGCAGCAAGAATGGCGATCATTACTGGGTCAACGCCTACGTCACGCCGGTATTCGAAGGCAATCAGGTCGTTGGCTATGAGTCGGTACGGGTCAAACCCACCGCCGAGCAGATTACCCGGGCCGAAGCCCTCTACAAGCGCATCAATGACGGCAAGGCGGCGGTGCCGAGCAGCGATAAGTGGGTGCCGATCCTGCAGGATTGGCTGCCGTTCATCCTGGTCAGCCAGTTGAGTTTCGTTGTCGGTGCGTTCCTCAACTCTTCCTGGGGCTTTGCCCTCGCAGCCCTGCTCTCGGTGCCGTTGGGGCTGATGGGCCTGCAGTGGCAGCAACGCGGAATCAAGCGCCTGCTGCGCTTGGCCGAGCAAACCACCTCGGACCCGTTGATCGCGCGGATGTACACCGACAGCCGTGGCGTCCAGGCGCGCCTGGAGATGTCGATCCTCAGCCAGGAAGCTCGCCTGAAAACCTGCCTGACCCGCCTGCAGGACACTGCCGAGCACCTCAACGCGCAAGCCCGGCAGTCCAACTCCCTGGCGCACGACAGCTCCAGCGGCCTGGAACGCCAGCGGGTGGAGACCGAACAAGTCGCCACTGCCGTCAACCAGATGGCTGCCACCACGCAGGAGGTCGCCAGCCACGTGCAACGCACCGCCGATGCCACCCAGGAGGCCAATCGCCTGACCGGCCGTGGTCGCGACATCGCCGGAGAAACCCGCGAGGCCATCGAGCGCCTGTCGGTCGTCGTGGGGGAAACCGGGCAGACCGTGACTCAGTTGGCCAAGGACAGCGATGAGATCGGTGGCGTAGTCGATGTGATCAAGGGCATCGCCGACCAGACCAACCTGCTGGCCCTCAACGCCGCCATCGAAGCGGCCCGCGCCGGCGAGATGGGCCGCGGCTTTGCCGTGGTGGCTGACGAAGTTCGGCAACTGGCGCAACGCACCAGTGAATCCACCGGGCAGATCCATGCCCTGATCGCCAAGCTGCAACAGACCGCCAACAATGCCGTGCAGACCATGGATGCCGGTCATCGCCAGGCCGAAGAAGGCGTGGCGAGGGTCATGGAAGCGGACCAGGCACTGGTGGGCATCAGCGAAGCGGTTGCCCACATCACCGACATGACCACCCAGATCGCCGCGGCGACCGAGGAGCAGAGTTCGGTGGCGGAAGAAATCAGCCGCAACATCAGCAACATTTCGGAACTGGCCGACCAGACCTCGGGCCAGGCCCACAGCTCGGCGCTGCTCAGCGAGGAACTGACCCGCACGGCCAACACGCAATATTCGTTGGTGGAGCGGTTTAACCGCTGACTGCAGCCTGCAAACAAAAAACCCGGACAGCGAGAGCTCCCGGGTTTTTTATTGGCGGACAGGCCGCTATCAATCTTGAACCAGAAACCCGGCCACTCGCCGCGCCGCCGTCTCCAGATGCGCCTCATGACTGAACCCTGAAGCCTTCAATGGCTTCAGGTCATGATCCCCTGCCTCCAGCCATGACACCTCGATACTTGGCGATAGCCCATAGGCTCCGACCGCCTCCCGACTACCCAACGCATCCCGCTCACCCTGAACGATCAAGGTTCGAGTCTTCAATCCGGCCAGGTGCTCGACCCGCGGTTTCTCCGGCTTGCCCACCGCGTAGAACGGATAGCCCAGGCACACCAGCGCATCGGTGCCCAGCTCATCGGCCAGCAGGCTCGCCATGCGCCCGCCCATGGATTTGCCGCCAATGGCCAGCCGCCCAGCGACATAAGGCCGCACCGTGGCGTACACCTCTCGCCAACATTCCAACAATTTCGGTGCGGGATTGGGTGGACGTCTACCCCCGTCCAGGCGCCGCTGGGCCATGTAGGGAAACTCGAAACGCAACACATTGACGCCATGCGCGGCAAGGCGCGCGGCCATTTCTTCCATGAATCCGCTGTCCATCGGCGCACCGGCACCATGGGCCAGGATCAAGGTCGGCGGCTCGGCGCCGGCGTCCGGTTTCGCGGCTGTCCATAACCAGCCGTGATTGGCCACACATCGCGCCCATTGATCCCCGTCAATACTGGCCTTGTGCTGTTTGTCCATGCTTGCCTCGCTTTTAGTCTGCCTATAACTCCAGGCGAAGACGCCGCACTGCCTTGCGCAGGCGCTACTTCGGCTGAACCGTGGATGGGGAACCATGAACACTTCTATCAGTACCGCCTACAACTACAAGGTGGTCCGCCAATTCGCCATTATGACGGTGGTGTGGGGCATCGTCGGCATGGGGCTCGGGGTTTTTCTCGCCGCCCAATTGGTCTGGCCACAGCTCAATTTCGATTTGCCCTGGACCAGCTTCGGCCGCCTGCGTCCGCTGCACACCAACGCGGTGATCTTCGCCTTCGGTGGCTGCGCCCTGTTCGCCAGTTCGTTCTACTCGGTGCAACGCACCTGCCAGACCCAGCTGTTTGCGCCGAAACTCGCCGCGTTCTGCTTCTGGGGCTGGCAACTGGTGATCCTGCTGGCGGCCATCAGCCTGCCGCTGGGCTACACCAGTTCCAAGGAGTACGCCGAACTGGAATGGCCGATCGACATCCTGATCACCATCGTCTGGGTGGCCTACGCCATCGTGTTCTTCGGCACCGTGGCCAAGCGCAACACCAAGCACATCTACGTCGGTAACTGGTTCTTCGGCGGGTTCATCCTGACCGTGGCGATCCTGCACATCGTCAACAACCTGGAACTGCCGGTGAGCTTCACCAAATCCTACTCGGTGTACGCCGGGGCCACGGATGCGATGGTGCAATGGTGGTACGGTCATAACGCCGTGGGCTTCTTCCTCACCGCAGGCTTCCTGGGGATGATGTATTACTTCGTGCCGAAACAGGCCGAACGTCCGGTGTATTCCTATCGCCTGTCCATCGTGCACTTCTGGGCACTGATCACCCTGTACATCTGGGCCGGCCCGCACCACCTGCACTACACCGCGCTGCCGGATTGGGCGCAGTCGTTGGGCATGGTGATGTCGCTGATCCTGCTGGCGCCGAGCTGGGGCGGCATGATCAACGGCATGATGACCCTCTCGGGCGCCTGGCATAAGTTGCGCAGCGACCCGATCCTGCGGTTCCTGGTGGTGTCCCTGGCGTTCTACGGCATGTCGACCTTCGAAGGTCCGATGATGGCGATCAAGACCGTCAACGCCCTCTCCCACTACACCGACTGGACCATCGGCCACGTACACGCCGGCGCGCTCGGCTGGGTGGCGATGATTTCCATCGGTGCGCTGTACCACATGATTCCGAAGGTCTTCGGTCGCACGCAGATGCACAGCATCGGCCTGATCAACGCGCATTTCTGGCTCGCGACCATCGGCACCGTGCTCTACATCGCCTCGATGTGGGTCAACGGCATCGCCCAGGGCCTGATGTGGCGTGCAGTGAACGAGGACGGCACGCTCACTTACTCCTTCGTCGAAACCCTGGTGGCCAGCCACCCTGGCTTCATCGTGCGGCTGGCGGGTGGGGCGATTTTCCTCCTCGGCATGCTGCTGATGGCCTACAACACCTGGCGCACCGTGCGGGCCTACCAGCCTGCCGAAGCCGCCGCTGCCGCGCAGATGGCCTGAGGAGTCCGCCATGAAACACGAAACAATCGAAAAAAACGTCGGCCTGCTGATGCTGTTGATGGTCCTGGCCGTGAGCATCGGCGGCCTGACCCAGATCGTGCCGCTGTTCTTCCAGGACGTGACCAACAAGCCGGTGGATGGCATGAAGCCCTACACCGCCCTGCAATTGGAAGGCCGCGACATCTACATCCGTGAAGGCTGCGTCGGCTGCCACTCGCAGATGATCCGTCCGTTTCGCGCCGAGACCGAACGTTATGGCCACTACTCGGTGGCCGGTGAAAGCGTCTGGGATCACCCGTTCCTGTGGGGCTCCAAGCGCACCGGCCCGGATCTGGCCCGCGTCGGCGCGCGCTACTCCGATGACTGGCACCGCGCCCACTTGTACAACCCGCGCAACGTCGTGCCCGAGTCGAAAATGCCGGCCTACCCATGGTTGGTCACCCAAGCGGTCGACAGCAGCCACACCGAAGGCAAGCTGCGCGCCATGCGCACCCTCGGCGTGCCGTACACCGATGACGATATCGCGGGCAGCGTGGCCTCGCTCAAGGGCAAGACCGAAATGGACGCGCTGGTGGCCTACCTGCAAGTGCTCGGCACTGCCATCAAGAGCAAGAGGTGAGCCATGGTGTTTGAAATGAGTACTGGAATGATCCGCGGCCTGGGCACCGTCGTGGTGTTCATCGCCTTCATCGGCTTGGTCCTGTGGGTGTTCAGCAGCAAGCGCGGCCCGGAATTCGCCCAGGCACGCCTGCTGCCGTTCGCCGACGAACCGCCTGCTGACATGACCCCCCAAGACCCTGCACCAAGGAGTACCCGGCCATGACCACTTTCTGGAGTACGTGGATCTGCGTACTGACCATTGGCAGCCTCATCGGCCTGACCTGGCTGCTGATCGGCACCCGCAAGGGCGAGACCAAGGGTAGCGTCGACCAGACCATGGGCCACAGCTTCGATGGCATCGAGGAATACGACAACCCGCTGCCACAATGGTGGTTCCTGCTGTTTGCCGGCACCCTGGTATTTTCTGTCGGCTACCTGGTCCTCTACCCAGGCCTGGGCAACTGGAAAGGGATCCTGCCCGGCTATGAAAATGGTTGGACCGGCGCCCACGAATGGGAAAAGGAAATGGCCAAGGCCGACGCCAGGTTCGGGCCGATCTTCGCCAAGTTCTCGGCGATGCCGGTGGAAGAAGTCGCCAAGGATCCGCAGGCCTTGAAAATGGGCAGCCGCTTGTTCGCATCCAACTGCTCGGTCTGCCATGGCTCGGACGCCAAGGGCGCCTTCGGCTTCCCGAACCTGGCTGACAGCACCTGGCGCTGGGGCGGTAATGCCGAGACCATCAAGGCGACCATCATGGGGGGTCGCATGGCGGCGATGCCGGCCTGGGGCGAAGTGCTGGGAGACGCCGGGGTCAAGAACGTTGCGGCCTATGTACGTCACGATCTGGCCGGCCTGCCCTTGCCTGCCGACAGCGGTGCCGACCTGCAAGCCGGCCAGCAAGCGTTCAACGCCACTTGCGTCGCCTGCCACGGTGCCAACGGCCAGGGCACCGAAGCCATGGGCGCGCCAAACCTGACGCAACCGGCCGGCTTCATCTATGGCACCAGTCTGGCCCAACTGCAACAGACCATTCGCCATGGCCGCCAGGGCCATATGCCTGCGCAGAATGAACTGCTCGGCAATGACAAGGTGCAACTGCTCGCCGCTTACGTCTACAGCCTGTCCCACGGCGCCGGTACCGAGCGCCTGCAAGCCGAAAACAAAAGCGAATAAATCCTGACCACACGAACAGCCGCTTTCATCCGCAAGCGGCTGTTTCGTACCCCTGCGCGACGCATTGTCGCACCCCTCCCATAGTCTTCCTTTCGGTTCTCTGGAATCGGGTCTAAGCTTGCCTTTGCGTGCACTGGCGACTGCCGGTTTCAGGTCGATCCGACCCGATGCGTTCGACAATCGTTCGTTCAAAAGGCCGCAAACGCAGGTGAATACCGGCTATTGCGACAGTTGCCTGGCATCCCCCGAACGCCATGTTTGAACACACCCCGTTACAACCGACCTGACCCCCTCGCCTCCTTCCTTTGTCGCGACATTTTGCCGTGGGCCAATTTTGTCCCTACACAGAACATGGAAAGGCCGCAGAATCAGCTTTGGAAAGCATTGACCCAGGTCATGGCGCGTTGCAATGACCCCCCGCTTTCTCCATACTTGCGACCGATTTTTATCCTAATAAAACACCCAAACCGTGGAACCTTAGAATGAGCACAGCAATCAGTCCGACTGCTTATAACTATAAGGTAGTCCGCCAGTTCGCCATCATGACGGTGGTCTGGGGGATCCTTGGCATGGGGCTCGGTGTCTTCATCGCCTCGCAACTGGTCTGGCCGGAGTTGAACTTCGATCTGCCATGGACGACATTTGGACGCCTGCGCCCGCTGCACACCAACCTGGTGATCTTCGCCTTCGGTGGTTGTGCGTTGTTTGCCACTTCTTACTATGTCGTGCAGCGAACCTGCCAGACGCGACTGATTTCCGACAGCCTCGCCGCCTTCACCTTCTGGGGTTGGCAAGCGGTGATCGTCGGCGCGATCGTGACCTTGCCAATGGGTTTCACCACCACCAAGGAATACGCGGAACTGGAATGGCCCCTGGCTATCCTGCTGGCGATCGTCTGGGTGACCTACGGTTTGGTGTTCTTTGGCACGATCGTCAAGCGCAAGACCAAGCACATCTACGTCGGTAACTGGTTCTACGGTGCTTTCATCGTCGTGACCGCCATGTTGCACATCGTCAACCACGCGTCCCTGCCGGTCAGCTTCTTCAAGTCGTACTCGGCCTATTCGGGCGCGACCGATGCGATGATCCAGTGGTGGTACGGCCACAACGCCGTGGGTTTCTTCCTGACCACCGGCTTTTTGGGGATGATGTACTACTTCGTGCCGAAACAGGCCGAGCGTCCGATCTATTCCTATCGCCTGTCCATCGTGCACTTCTGGGCGTTGATCACCCTGTACATCTGGGCCGGTCCGCACCACCTGCACTACACCGCGTTGCCGGACTGGGCACAGTCGCTGGGCATGGCGATGTCGATCATCCTGCTGGCGCCAAGCTGGGGCGGCATGATCAACGGCATGATGACCCTGTCGGGCGCCTGGCATAAGCTGCGCACCGACCCGATCCTGCGCTTCCTTGTGGTATCGCTGGCGTTCTATGGCATGTCGACCTTCGAAGGCCCGATGATGGCCATCAAGACCGTCAACTCCCTGAGCCACTACACCGACTGGACCATCGGCCACGTACACGCCGGTGCACTCGGCTGGGTCGCGATGATTTCCATCGGCGCCATCTACCACATGATCCCGAAACTGTTCGGCCGTACGCAGATGCACAGCACCGGCCTGATCAACGCGCACTTCTGGCTCGCGACCATCGGCACCGTGCTCTACATCGCCTCGATGTGGGTCAACGGCATCACCCAGGGCCTGATGTGGCGCGCCATCAACGACGACGGCACCCTCACCTACTCGTTCGTCGAAGCGCTGCAAGCCAGCCACCCGGGCTTCATTGTCCGTGCCCTGGGCGGCGCGTTCTTCGCCAGCGGCATGCTGCTCATGGCCTACAACGTGTATCGCACCGTTCGTGCCTCTGACCCGGCTGAAGCTGAAGCCGCCGCCAAGATCGCCGTAGTTGGAGCTCACTGATGAAGCACGAAGCAGTAGAGAAGAATATCGGCCTGCTGGCCTTCTTCATGGTCATCGCCGTGAGCATCGGCGGCCTGACCCAGATCGTTCCGCTGTTCTTCCAGGACGTGACCAACAAGCCGGTCGAAGGCATGAAGCCACGCACCGCCCTTGAACTGGAAGGGCGCGACGTCTACATCGCCAACGGTTGTGTCGGCTGCCACTCGCAGATGATCCGTCCGTTCCGCGCCGAGACCGAACGCTACGGCCACTACTCGGTCGCCGGCGAAAGCGTCTGGGACCATCCGTTCCTGTGGGGTTCCAAGCGTACCGGTCCGGACCTGGCCCGTGTTGGCGGCCGCTACTCCGACGACTGGCAGCGTGCGCACTTGTACAACCCGCGCAACGTCGTGCCTGAGTCGAAAATGCCGGCCTACCCGTTCCTCGTAGAAAACAAGCTCGACGGCAAAGACACCGCCAAGAAAATGGAAGTCCTGCGCTCCCTGGGCGTTCCCTACACCGACGAAGACATCGCCGGTGCCCGGGATGCCGTCAAGGGCAAGACTGAAATGGACGCGCTGGTGGCCTATCTGCAAGGCCTGGGCACCATCATCAAAAGCAAACGGTGATCTGGATGGATATCGGGATGATTCGTGGCTTGGGCACCGTCGTCGTGATGGTGGCCTTTATTGGCCTGGCCCTTTGGGTGTTCAGCCCCAAGCGCAAGTCGGAGTTTGACGACGCGACCTTGCTGCCGTTCGCGGATGATCCCGAAGCCATCAAGCACGTCGAGCAAGCTTCTAGGAGTAACAAAGAATGACTACGTTCTGGAGTCTGTACGTCACAGTCCTCAGCCTGGGAACGATCTTCGCCCTGACCTGGCTGCTGCTGTCGACCCGCAAGGGCCAGCGCAGCGAAGCCACCGAGGAAACGGTTGGCCACTCCTTCGACGGGATCGAGGAGTACGACAACCCCCTGCCGAAATGGTGGTTCATGCTGTTCGTGGGCACCATCATTTTCGCCCTCGGCTACTTGGTGCTCTACCCTGGCCTGGGCAACTGGAAAGGCCTGCTGCCAGGCTATAACTACCTGGACACCGAAAAGCAGACCGCCTTCGCCAACGGCCAGACCGGCTGGACCGGTGTGCACGAGTGGGAAAAGGAAATGGCCCGTTCGGATGCCAAGTTCGGCCCGATCTTCGCCAAGTTCGCTTCCATGCCGATCGAAGAAGTCGCCAAGGATCCGCAAGCCCTGAAAATGGGTGGCCGCCTGTTCGCCTCCAACTGCTCGGTCTGCCACGGTTCCGACGCCAAGGGTGCCTACGGCTTCCCGAACCTGACCGACGCCGACTGGCGCTGGGGTGGCGAGCCGGAAACCATCAAGACCACCATCATGGGCGGTCGGCATGCCGTCATGCCGGGCTGGGCTGCCGTGGTTGGCGAACAAGGCGTCGCCGACGTGGCCGCCTATGTGGTGACCAGCCTACACGGTCGCAAACTGCCGGAAGGCGCCAAGGCCGATCCGGCCAACGGCCAGAAGCTGTTCGCAGCCAACTGCGTGGCTTGCCACGGTCCAGCCGGCAAAGGCACGCCTGCCATGGGCGCTCCCGACCTGACGCACCCGGCCGGTTTCATCTACGGTTCGAGCTTCGCGCAACTGCAGCAGACCATCCGCTACGGTCGCCAAGGCCAGATGCCGGCCCAGGCCGATCTGCAAGGCAACGACAAGGTGCACCTGTTGGCCGCCTACGTCTACAGCCTGTCCCACGGCGAAAAGGCTCCGGCCGCTGACGCTCAGTAAGGCCAGTCCCTGCTACACGAAAGGCCCCGCCAATCCGATTGGCGGGGCCTTTTTCATAGGCCTTCGCCGCATTGGTCCACGGACTGACCGTGGTAACTGGCAACGTGACGGATTTTAAAAGCAGCGGCGTGGCATTGCTCAACCCCTGGTCAAGCTGATATCACAGCGGACCGACACTTCACCGCCAGGGAGACAGGCGCAATGAAACGCATCGATCCACTCAAGCACACAGGCACCAGCCTGAGCATCACCGATGTCTGATGCGCTCTGGGCGGCCCGCCTGGGCGACGCGTTGAATCACACCTCGATGATGGCCGACATCCTTGGGGGCGTGCTGGAGGTGGCGGCGAACATCGCGATCACGGCAGTGGCCACCGCCGCGGTAGTCGCGGCCACGGGTATTACGGTAGTCACCGGCGGCCTGGGCTGCTTCGTGCTTGGACTGGTGGTGGGAACAGTGGTCGGCCTGGCCATGAGCAAGACCGGGGCAGACAAGGGGCTGAGCAATATATGCGAGGGCATCGGCAACGCCCTCTTTCCGCCTACGGTGCAGGCGAATATTCTCACCGGCTCCGCCGACACCTTTACCAATAACATCCCATCTGCTCGCGCCGCCGGGGCCATCGAATCCCATGTCGCCCCGGCCGGCACCGAGCTGGAGGCCCCGGAACCTGAAGAAGAGCCCAGCTACCTGGACATGGCCGGGGAGTTCTTCTCGCAGATGTGGCGTCCTACCGTCGCCACTCCGGCACCCGGCGCGGTACCCAAGCCGCAAGACCTAGTCATCTGCATGAAACACCCGCCGATGCCGCCACAGTTCATGGCCGAAGGTTCGGAGAAGGTCACCATCAACGGCCAGCCCGCCGTGCGCAGTGGCGACCGCAGCACCTGCGATGCGACAGTGGTGTCGGCCGGGCTGATTTCGCCCAACGTGACCATCGGCGGCGGATCAGTGGTGGTGCGCGAGATCCGCAGCGGCAAGACCCCGGGCGTAGGCCTGGCGGTTACCGCGTTGCTGATGCTCAAAGGCGGCAAGGGCAAGTTCTTCAGCAAGTTGCCGTGCATGCTGGTGGGCGGCGCGGTGTCCATGGCCGCCAGCAGCGCGGCGAACGCGGCCGCCAACGCCGCCATGGGTTCATCGAACCCGGTGCACGCCGCCACGGGTGCCAAGGTGCTGGGCGGTGACGAAGACCTGGATTTCGTCCTGCCCGGCATCCTGCACATCGACTGGCAACGCGTGTACAACAGCCGCGACGAACGCCGCGACAGTCTGTTCGGGGCCGGCTGGAGCGTCGCCTATGAAGTCCAGGTGCAAATCCAGCCCCACCCCGACGGCGGCGAAACCCTGATCTACACCGACGAACAGGGCCGGCCCATCGACATGGGCTCCATTCCCGTGGGCGGCGCTGTGTTCAGCGCTGGCGAAGGCCTGGCCGTGCGCCGCCATGCGAACGGGCAATTGCTGATCGAAAGCGAAGACGGCCTGTACCGCTTGTTCGAACCTTCGCCAGCGAACCCTTCGCACCTGCGCCTGAGCCAACTGGGTGACCGCAACGACAACCGCATCCACCTCGACTACGACGATGCCGGACACCTGGTGCGACTGCGCGACACCTTCGACTTGGTGCACGTCGAGCTGATCCGCGCAGGCGAACGCGTCACCCACATCGAACGCCTCTACCCCGACCACTCGCGGGAAGTGCTGGTCAGCTACGCCTACGACGCGGCCAACACCCTCGCCGAAGTACGCAACGCCAGCGGCCAGGTGCAACGGCGCTTCCGCTACGACGCCGGGCAACGGATGGTCGAGCACCAATTGCCCACCGGCCTGCACTGCTTCTACGAATGGGCCCTGATCGACGACCAGGAATGGCGCGTGGTCCGGCACTGGACCGACGAAGGCGACGCCTACCAGTTCGACTACGACCTCAAGGCCGGCGTAACCCGCATCAGCGACAGCCTACAACGCGTGAGCATTCGGCACTGGAACAGTCAGCACCAGATCACTCGATACAGCGACAACCTCGGCCAGACCTGGTTGTTCGAATGGAACGATGAGCGCCAGTTGCTCAGCGCCACCGATCCCCAGGGCGGCCAGTATCAATTCAGCTACGACGACGCCGGCAACCTGATCAGCGAAACCGACCCGTTGGGCCGCAGCGAATCCACCCTCTGGCTCGAACACTGGGCCCTGCCGCTGGTGGACACCAACGCCGCCGGCCACAGCTGGAAATACCGCTACGATCAACGCGGCAATTGCACCGCGCAAACCGACCCGCTGGGCCACATCACCCGCTATCGCTATGACGCCCACGGTCAGGTCGTGGAGATCATCGACGCCACCGGCAAAAGCAAAAAGCTGCGCTGGAACCCGTTCGGCCAATTGGTGGAACACGTCGATTGCTCGGGTTACCCGACGCGCTTCAGTTATGACCAGCGGGGCTACTTGCACACCATCACCGACGCCCTCGGCGAGCGCACCCAATTCAGCTACGACACCCAAGGGCGCTTGCTCAGCAGCCAATTGCCGGACGGCCGCACCGAGCACTACCAGCGTGACACCGCCGGCCAACTCACCGGCTACACCGACCCGGCCGGGCACACCACGCGCTACCAACACAACCGCCGCGGCCAGGTCCGCCAACGCACCGACGCCCAAGGCCGGCAGGTGCAGTTCGCCTACGATAGCTTCGGCCGGCTGCAAGCGCTGACCAACGAGAATGGCGAGAGCTACCGGTTTGCCTGGGATGCAGGGGATCGGTTGAGCGAGCAACAAGACCTGGATGGCAGCGCCAAGCGCTACGACTACGACCGCCTCGACAACGTCGCAGCGGTGACGGCGATGCCTGCGCCGTACGGCACGGGCCTGGCGCTCATTCCCGAAACACCGCCGGCGTCCATCGTCCATCGCTTGGAGCGCGACGCCGTGGGCCGGCTGATCGCCAAAAACACCGACGATGGCCGCACCGAATACCGCTACGACCCGCTGGATCAACTCACCGCCGTCACCTTCACCGACCTGCAAGGCAACGCGAAAACCCTGAGCTTTACCTACGACGCCCTCGGCCAGCTGCTCGCCGAAAACGGCGCCGCCGGCAGCCTGCAACACCACTACGACGAACTCGGCAACCTGATCCAGACCCAACTGCCCGATGGCCGCTGGGTCAACCGCCTGTACTACGGCAGCGGCCACCTGCACCAGATCAACCTCGACGGCCAAGTCATCAGCGACTTCGAACGCGACCGCCTGCACCGCGAAGTGCTACGCACCCAAGGCCAGATCAGCACCCGCAGCGAATACGACCGCAGCGGCCGCCTGCGCACGCGACAACGCCGCCACAGCAGTCAACCTTCGCTGCTGCCAGCGGCGGTGCAAAAACATTTCGAGTACGACCCCGCCGATAACCTCATCGGCAAACTCGACCAGCAACCCGCCGCACAACAGCGCCAGCTCCTGCACTACGACGCCACCGGCCGCATCATCGCCAGCCAGGACAGCCTGCACGGCCAGCGCGAAACCTTCACCTACGACGCCGCCGCCAACCTGCTGGACGGCCCAGCGCCCGGCGCCGGGCTGGTGGTGCACAACAAACTGCTGACCTACCAGGACAAGCGCTACCGCTACGACGCCTTCGGCCGGATGATCGAAAAGCGCAGCGCCAAACGCGGCGTGCAACACTTTGCCTATGACGCCGAAAGCCGCTTGATTGAAGTGCGCAACGACAACGGCAGCGTGGTGAAAATGACCTACGACCCGCTGGGCCGGCGCATCGAAAAAACCGAACACGACAGCAATGGTTACCCGCTGGGCGAAACCCGTTTCACCTGGGATGGCCTGCGCCTGTTGCAGGAACATCGCCACCAGCAAACCAGCCTGTACCTCTACGAAGACGACGGCTACGAACCCCTCGCCCGCGTCGACGGCAGCGGCCCGCTGCAAAAAATCCGCTACTACCACAACGACCTCAACGGCCTGCCGGAACAACTCACCGAAGCCGACGGACACAACGTTTGGCAAGCCACGTATCGGGTCTGGGGCAACACGCTGGAAGAGGTGCGCGAGGCTTATTACATTGAGGAGCAGAACCTGCGGTTTCAGGGGCAATACCTGGATCGCGAAACAGGGCTGCATTTCAATACGTTCAGGTTTTATGATCCGGATGTGGGGCGGTTTACTACGCCGGATCCGATTGGGTTGAAAGGTGGGCTCAATCTTTACCAATACGCTCCGAACCCTACCGGTTGGGCGGATCCATGGGGCTGGGCGTTTGCAGGGGTGGACTTCACGGGAAGCAGTGACCTGTTCCCAACAACGGGCTCACAAAAGAATATCGTGACCATCAAGATGCAAGGCGCAAGGGGACGCGACTTCACGCAGGCCTTCAAAGAGGCCGGTATCTCGAAGAAAGCAGCGAAGGACTACACCTGGCACCACGTTGATGACTTCAACCCCAAAACCGGTACAACCACGATGCAGCTCGTTAAAACGACCGCACATGAGGCTACGTTTCCGCATGGTGGTTCAGTCGCGCAATATGAAAAACACTTCAAGGTTAAGTACGAGAGCACTGAGTCAGTCCTTGCGGCCTCCAAAAAAGGTTGGCTGGCCAACAAGATCCCTAAAGCCAAAGCTGGGCGCTGCTCATAAACGGAGATTAACGATGCTTGAAAATACATTCTCAGATGACGAAGCAGCCATCACGCCAGCGGACTTGGATCTTTTAGAGTCCGCTATTGGCAAGAAGCTACCCACACCCTTTAGAAACCATTACCTCAAGTACAACGGCGGCGTACCGGAGCGCACCTACTGGGTCGGCGATGATTTCGACGAGCCACTGGAAGTGGCTGCCTTCAAGCCAATTGCTGGCGCTGACTCCACGGTGCTATCCACCTACCAGTTGATGCTGAAGAAACAGGTACTTCCTGCACACCTCTTACCTTTCGCAAATGACTGGGGTGGCAACTTCTTTTGCCTGAACCTTGATACCGAAGCCGTTAGCTATTTCACGACTGATAGCTTCGATAGCGACCTCAGCCCTGAAGAGAATCAGGCTCAATCCGAAAAGCTGGTCTGCTCGAATTTCCTCCGCTTCGTTCAAGGGCTGATCGATGAGGAAGATTTGGACGAGGAATAAATCAGCGAACGCCACAGGGTGTGATCCGAAACGCAAATCCCGTGGCGAGGGAGCTTGCTCCCGCTGGGTGGCGAAGCCGCCCCAAAACAGGCTGACGCATTCTCCAGAAAAATCGCATCAGCCGGTTTACGACGGCTGCGCCGCCGAGCGGGAGCAAGCTCCCTCGCCACGGATCGTCTACACCTCAAAAGCAGGCGTGTAACCCGCCTTCACCAACCTGCAAGGCAGCGCGCAAACCCTGAGCTTCGCCTACGATGCCCTCGGCCAGTTGCTCGCCGAAAACAGCGCCGTCGGCAGCCTGCAACACCACTACGACGAACTCGGCAACCTGATCCAGACCCAACTGCCCGATGGCCGCTGGGTCAACCGCCTGTACTACGGCAGCGGCCACCTGCACCAGATCAACCTCGACGGCCAAGTCATCAGCGACTTCGAACGCGGCCGCCTGCACCGCGAAGTGCTACGCACCCAAGGCCAGATCAGCACCCGCAGCGAATACGACCGCAGCGGCCGCCTGCGCACGCGACAACGCCGCCACAGCAGCCAACCTTCGCTGCTGCCAGCGGCCGTGCAAAAACATTTCGAGTACGACCCCGCCGACAACCTCATCGGCAAACTCGACCAACAACCCGCCGCACAACAGCGCCAGCTTCTGCACTACGACGCCACCGGCCGCATCATCGCCAGCCAGGACAGCCTGCACGGCCAGCGCGAAACCTTCACCTACGACGCCGCCGCCAACCTGCTGGACGGCCCAGCGCCCGGCGCCGGGCTGGTGGTGCACAACAAACTGCTGACCTACCAGGACAAGCGCTACCGCTACGACGCCTTCGGCCGGATGATCGAAAAGCGCAGCGCCAAACGCGGCGTGCAACACTTTACCTATGACGCCGAAAGCCGCTTGATTGAAGTGCGCAACGACAACGGCAGCGTGGTGAAAATGGCCTACGACCCGCTGGGCCGGCGCATCGAAAAAACCGAACACGACAGCAATGGTTACCCGCTGGGCGAAACCCGTTTCACCTGGGACGGCCTGCGCTTATTGCAGGAAAGTCGGTACAACCAGACCAGCCTTTATCTTTATACGGATAACACCTACGAACCCCTTGCGCGGATCGATGGATACGGCGCGCATCAAAAAGTCCGTTATTACCACAACGACCTGAACGGCCTGCCAGAACAACTCACAGAAGCCGACGGGCGTAGCGTCTGGCAAGCTCGCTTTGAGCTGTGGGGTAATCCCCTTCAGGAAATTCGTGAACCCTACTTCATCGAAGAGCAAAACCTGAGGTTCCAAGGACAGTACCTCGATCGAGAAATTGGGCTGCACTACAACGTTCTCAGGTTTTACGATCCCGACGTGGGTCGCTTCACTACGCCCGACCCAATAGGCTTGGCCGGGGGCGTTAATTTTTATGCCTATGCGCCCAACCCTATCGGCTATGCAGACCCTCTAGGCCTAGCAGTCGACCCGCTGATAAAACTGAAAGACCGTGGGTACACAGGCGTCACGAAGACACCCGGTGGAGGTCTCGACTATTCTGAAAGTAACGCGCTATACAACAAAAAACCCGGCGTGAACCCAATCGTTAGAATTGAATACACCGGGGACTACGGGAAAGACTTCGAGGCCGCAAACAAGGCGGCCAACTTGAGTCAAAAAACTACGCCGTCCGGTCATGTATGGCACCACCTGGAAGATTACGATCCCAAGACCAACACAGGCACGATGCATCTCATCAAGCAAAACGCCCACAATGGCATAAGCCATAACGGCGGCGTAGCTCAATACAAAGCAGCTAGAGGCAAGGCCTATACCCACCCAGCTCGTTTCAAGAGCAGAACAAAAGGAGTATCCAAATGCGGCTGACCCTCGAAGAATCCGAACGCGCCCTCTCTGTGCAAGAGTTGAATGAGTTCCAAGAAAAATTCAATGTGGAATTACCGACAGCCTTTAGGCAATTTTATCTAAAGCACAACGGCGGCGATTTGTCTGAGAGCAGTAGCGAGAATGATTTCTTGCTGGGTGGATTCACGCCGATCAAATACGGACAAGCCCCTATCGAAACGGTCTATCGCGACTTGACGGACGACGTTCCGTCGTTAAAGCAAATGATCCCCTTTGCATACGATCAGGGTGGTAACTCCTTCCTCTTGTCCGTTAAGGAAGCTGACTTCGGAAATATTTACCTGTACTTGATGGATGAAGAGGATCTGGCGTTCGTATGCGAATCATTTGAGGAGTTCCTTGCTGAACTCACGGGCCAATAGAGCCATGCGGCACAGATTGCGCTACCGATTACAGCCTCGTGCCCGCACTGAAAGAAGATCTGAAGCTTTCGAAAAACCGCGACGTCATTGAGAAATACGAGCTCACCAATATGTGGGGGATGAAGACTTGAGCGACAGGCTGTGCCGCTATTTCGATACGGGCATTAACCGCGACGATCTGAAGTTTGAAGTCTTCCCAGGGCTTTGGCCGGATCGTGAGAGCCTAAGGCCGTTAACCTGCCGCTTACCTGTGCCGCTTAGATAGACCGGCGGCGTGAGCGGGCTTTAAGGCATTCAAGACCATGATCTTAAAAGAAATCTACCTGTACCCCGACTTGGGCGAATTCAGCGACGAAATTATTCATCCGTTTCGCGACCAAAGTCGATCGATCTGCAATTTTCTCGAGCGCCACCGGGGTGCAGAAAAATTCGAAACGCCGAATTTCAAGAAGATCTGCTTTGTCGGCACCCGCCAAGCCGTCAATGAGCCCTGTGTAAATTCCAGCGGCGCGCTCATCGTCAATGTCATGGCGAGGGAGCTTGCTCCCGCTGGGCGGCAAAGCCGCCCCAGCCATCCAGCACCCCGCCAACGCCATGCGGTGTCTATAGTCAATTGATCCAGGTCAAGACTTGTTACATCCGCTACACCATTCGGCCCAGACACCCAACGCGACCAAAGGTCGCACCCTTGGACCAGAGCGACAGGCGTATCATTGCGCCACCGCAACACCCTTTTTGACCGTGGTCGGCACGTACTGGCCTCGGCATTTTTCCACTGCCGTGGGATGCAATTGATGAGCAACCAGATTCCGGTACATGACGTTACCCCGCCTGCCAAGGACGCCAACAAAAGCGTCGACCTGTATGCCTCTCGGGAAAAAATCTACACCCGTGCCTTCACTGGCCTGTTCCGCAACCTGCGAATGGTCGGTGGGGCGTTCCTGTTCCTGCTGTATTTCGGCACGGTCTGGCTGAATTGGGGCGGTCACCAGGCTGTCTGGTGGAACCTGCCGGAACGCAAATTCTTTATTTTTGGCGCGACTTTCTGGCCCCAGGATTTCATCCTGCTGTCGGGGATGTTGATCATCGCCGCCTTCGGCCTGTTTTTCATCACGGTGTATGCCGGTCGGGTCTGGTGCGGCTACACCTGCCCGCAAAGCGTCTGGACCTGGATCTACATGTGGTGCGAAAAGGTCACCGAAGGCGACCGCAACCAGCGCATCAAGCTCGACAAGGCGCCCATGAGCGCCAACAAGTTCCTGCGCAAATTCGCCAAGCACAGCCTCTGGCTGCTGATCGGCTTCGTTACCGGCATGACCTTCGTCGGTTACTTCACGCCGATCCGCGAGCTGGTCTTCGAGTTCTTCACCGGCCAGGCCGATGGCTGGTCTTATTTCTGGGTCGGCTTCTTCACCCTCGCCACCTACGGCAATGCCGGCTGGCTGCGTGAACAAGTGTGTATCTACATGTGCCCTTACGCCCGATTCCAGAGCGTGATGTTCGACAAGGACACCCTGATCGTTTCCTATGATCCGCGTCGCGGTGAAAGCCGTGGCCCGCGCAAGAAAGGCATCGACTACAAGGCGCTCGGCCTCGGCGATTGCATCGACTGCACCATGTGCGTCCAGGTCTGCCCCACCGGAATCGACATCCGCGACGGTTTGCAGATCGAATGCATCGGCTGCGCAGCCTGCATCGATGCCTGCGACAACATCATGGACAAGATGGATTATCCGCGCGGCCTGATCAGCTACACCACCGAACACAACCTTTCGGGGCAGAAAACCCATAAACTGCGCCCGCGCCTGATCGGTTATGCCCTGGTGCTGCTGGCGATGGTCAGCTTGCTGGTCACGGCGTTCTTCATGCGTTCGCTGGTGGGTTTCGACGTCAGCAAGGACCGCGTGCTGTATCGCGAAAACGCCGAAGGCCGGATCGAGAACGTCTACAGCCTGAAGATCATGAACAAGGACCAGCGCGACCATACGTACGTCCTCGAAGCCGCCGGCCTGCCTGATCTCAAGCTTCAAGGCCGACGGGAAATCAAGGTCGCCGCGGGTGAGATCTACAGCCAGCCGGTCGAGCTGTCCAGCGCGCCGGAGCAACTGCCATCGAGCACCAACGAGGTGATCTTCATCCTCAAGGATGCCGATGACGAAAGCGTTCACGTTGAAGCCAAGAGCCGGTTCATCGGCCCCCAGACTCGTTGAGAGAAATGAACATGCCTGCAGCAACCGCCACCAGCCCTTGGTACAAGCACCTCTGGCCGTGGATCATTATCGGGATCCTTGCCTGCTCGGTAACGCTGAGCCTGACCATGGTGACCATCGCGGTAAACAACCCGGATAACCTGGTCAACGACAACTATTACGAAGCCGGCAAGGGTATCAACCGCTCCCTGGAGCGCGAGCTGCTGGCCCAGACCCTGCAACTGCATGCCAACGTGCAGTTGGACGACCTCACCGGCGAAGTGAACCTGCGCCTGGACGGCAACAGCCGCCCCCAGACCCTGGAACTGAGCCTGATCTCGCCGACCCAGCCGGAGAAGGACCGCAAGATTGTCCTGACCCGCAACGACAGCGAACCTGGGCGCTACGTCGGCCAGTTGGCGGACAAGGTCGAAGGACGCCGGTTCGTCGAGTTGCTGGGCGTGGAGAACGACAAGACCTGGCGTTTGTTCGAGGAAGAGCAGATCAACCACGACCAGGCCATCCTGCTCGGCGACGAGCCGCTGCAAGGCGCTGAAGACCTGAAATAAGCTGCTTTTGTGGCGAGGGAGCTTGCTCCCGCGGGGTCGCGAAGCGGCCCTGTTTTTGAGCCGACAGTCCTCAGGCATATTGCGTATTGAAACACCACTGCTGCGCAGCCGAGCGTGAGCAAGCTCCCTCGCCACAAAAGGCCTTCACCCGACAACCATGACCACGCCACAGCCCTGCTATCACTGCGCCCTGCCCGTTCCTCCCGGCAGTCGCTTCACCGCCGTTGTCCTCGGTGAGACCCGCGAGCTGTGCTGCCCGGGTTGCCAGGCAGTGGCCGAAGCGATTGTCGCCGGCGGCCTGGAAAGCTATTACCAGCATCGCAGTGAAGCGTCGGCCAATCCCGGGACCTTGCCCGTCCAGTTGACCGATGAACTGGCGCTGTATGATCGCCCTGACGTGCAGCAGTCGTTCGTTCGCCATGAAGGCGAGCTGTGCGAAACCACCCTGCTGATGGAAGGCATCAGCTGCGCCGCCTGTGGCTGGCTGATCGAAAAACACTTGCGCACTTTGCCGGCGGTGGCCGAGGCGCGACTGAACCTGTCCAACCATCGCCTGCACGTCCGCTGGGCCGATGCTCAATTGCCGCTGAGCACCCTGCTCGCCGAATTGCGCCAGATCGGCTACGCCGCGCACCCGTACCAGGCCGATCAGGCCAGCGAACAGCTTGCCGCGCAAAACCGCCTGGCCCTGCGCCAGCTGGGCGTGGCCGGCTTGCTGTGGTTCCAGGCGATGATGGCGACCATGGCCACCTGGCCGGAATTCAACATCGACCTGAGCCCGGAGATGCACACCATCCTGCGCTGGGTCGCGCTGTTTTTGACGACGCCTATCGTGTTCTACAGTTGCGCGCCTTTCTTCAAAGGTGCCATGCGTGACCTGCGTACTCGCCACCTGACCATGGACGTTTCAGTGTCGCTGGCCATCGGTGGCGCTTACATCGCGGGGATCTGGACGTCCATTACCGGTGCCGGCGAGTTGTACTTCGATGCCGTCGGCATGTTTGCGCTGTTCCTGCTGGCGGGCCGCTACCTGGAACGTCGGGCCCGGGAGCGCACCGCTGCCGCCACCGCTCAACTGGTCAACCTGCTGCCAGCCTCGTGCCTGCGCCTGGATGAAGACGGCCAGAGCGAGCGCATCCTGCTCAGCGAGTTGCACACCGGCGACCGGGTGCTGGTCCAACCCGGCGCGATCCTGCCCGCCGACGGCAGGATTCTCGAAGGCCAGTCCAGCGTCGACGAATCGCTGCTGACCGGTGAATACCTGCCGCAACCCCGCCAGGCCGGCGATGCAGTCACGGCGGGCACGCTTAACGTCGAGGGCGCGCTGACCGTCCAGGTGCTGGCGTTGGGACAGGACACGCGCTTGTCCGCCATCGTGCGCCTGTTGGAACGCGCCCAGGGCGAGAAACCACGGCTGGCGGAAATCGCCGACCGCGCCGCCCAATGGTTCCTGCTGTTCTCCCTGGTTGCGGCGACGGCCATCGGCTTGTTGTGGTGGTATATGGATGCTTCGCGCGCCTTCTGGATCGTCCTGGCGATGCTGGTTGCGACCTGCCCTTGCGCGCTGTCCCTGGCGACGCCGACCGCCCTGACTGCCGCTACCGGCACCCTGCATAAACTCGGCCTGCTGCTGACCCGGGGTCATGTACTGGAAGGCCTGAACCAGATCGACACGGTGATCTTCGACAAAACCGGCACTCTGACCGAAGGACGCTTGGCGTTGCGTGCCATTCGACCACTGGCGGCACTCGACAGCGACCAATGCCTGGCCTTGGCCGCCGCCCTGGAAAATCGCTCCGAACACCCGATTGCCCGCGCCTTCGGCCGTGCGCCGCTGGCCGCCGAGCATGTGCAGAGTTTCCCGGGACTGGGGCTTGAAGGCACAGTGGGCGAACAGCGACTGCGCATCGGCCATCCCGGCTTTGTCTGCGAAACGAGTGGCGCGCCCGTCCCGCAGATGCCGAACGAACCCGGACAGTGGCTGTTGCTGGGCGACGACATCGGACCGCTGGCCTGGTTTGTCCTCGATGACCGCCTGCGTACGGATGCCTCGGCCCTGGTCGCGGCCTGCAAAGCGCGGGGCTGGCGCACCCTCCTGCTGTCGGGTGACAGCTCGCCGATGGTTGCCAGCGTTGCCGCCGAACTGGGCATCGATGAAGCTCGCGGCGGCTTGCGCCCTGACGACAAGCTGGCCGTGCTCCAACAGCTGCATCAGCAAGGTCGCAAAGTGCTGATGCTCGGCGACGGCGTCAACGACGTCCCGGTGCTGGCGGCGGCGGATATCAGCGTCGCCATGGGCTCGGCCACCGACCTGGCCAAGACCAGCGCCGACGCCGTCCTGCTGTCCAACCGCCTCGAGGCCCTGGTCCACGCCTTCAGCCTCGCCCGGCGCACCCGTCGGGTGATCATCGAGAACCTGGTCTGGGCGGGGCTGTACAATGGCCTCATGTTGCCGTTCGCCGCCCTCGGCTGGATCACGCCGGTGTGGGCCGCGGTCGGCATGTCCATCAGTTCGTTGACCGTGGTGCTGAATGCGCTGAGGCTGACCCGCCAACCCAAGGCGCAGGTTCTTGACGCCACGCCCGATACCCGTCCGCAGCCGGCCTGAGCCGCGCGGGCATGGAGATCCGACATGCCAGCTCTTTACGTGATGATCCCCGCCGCGCTCCTGATCGTCGCCATCGCCGTCTATATATTCTTCTGGGCCGTCGACAGCGGCCAATACGACGACCTTGACGGCCCGGCCCATAGCATTCTGTTCGACGACCAGGACCCGAACCACAAGGCGGCGGTGGACGAAGCCAGCGGCGAGCCCCAAAAAACCGACGACAAGGCACCGCCCCATGCTTGATCTGGCGCCGCTACTGGTCTCGGCCGTCATCCTCGGCCTGCTGGGCGGCGGCCATTGCCTGGGCATGTGCGGGGGCCTGATGGGCGCCCTTACCCTGGCGATTCCCAAGGAACAGCGCAGCCGGCGCTTTCGGCTGTTGTTGGCCTACAACGTGGGACGGATCCTGAGTTACGCCACGGCCGGCTTGCTGATCGGCCTGGCCGGCTGGGCCGTTGCCAACAGCCCGGCGGCGATGATCATGCGGGTGCTGGCGGGCCTGCTGCTGATTGCGATGGGCCTGTATCTCGCCGGATGGTGGAGCGGCCTGACCCGCATCGAAAGCCTCGGCCGTGGCTTGTGGCGACACATCCAGCCAGTCGCCAACCGCCTGCTGCCGGTATCGAGCCTGCCACGGGCCTTGCTGCTCGGCGCGCTGTGGGGCTGGTTGCCCTGCGGGTTGGTCTACAGCACCCTGCTGTGGTCCGCCAGCCAGGGTAATGCCCTGGACAGCGCGCTGTTGATGCTCGCCTTCGGCCTCGGCACCTGGCCCGTGCTGCTCGCCACCGGCCTGGCGGCGGAGCGTGTCACCGCCCTGTTGCGTAAACGCAGCGTGCGGATGGCCGGCGGATTGCTGGTGATTGTCTTCGGCATCTGGACGCTGCCGGGGCCGCACCAGCATTGGCTCATGGGGCACTGACCGAGTCGCCGCCGTTGACGCAAATCAACACGCCCCTTTCGCCTCGCCCATAGACTTTCGACCATGCCAGCCTATCCGGGGAACGCCCGCATGCTCGACGCCATTCGTTGGGACTCAGACCTGATCCGCCGCTACGACCTGGCGGGACCACGCTACACCTCTTACCCGACTGCGGCGCAGTTCGCCGGCCAGGTGGGCTCCTTCGACTTGCTCCACGCGCTTCGTGACAGTCGCAAGGCGCTCAAGCCGCTGTCGTTGTATGTGCACGTGCCGTTTTGCGCCAATATCTGCTACTACTGCGCCTGCAACAAAGTCATCACCAAGGATCGCGGTCGCGCCCATGCCTACCTGCAACGCCTGGAGCAGGAAATCCAGCTGATCGGCTGCCATCTCGACCCCGCCCAGCGCGTTGAGCAACTGCACTTGGGCGGAGGCACGCCGACGTTCCTCAGTCACGACGAGTTGCGCCAATTGATGGCCAAGCTGCGCCAGCACCTGAGCCTGATGGACGACGATTCCGGCGACTACGGCATCGAGATCGATCCCCGGGAAGCCGACTGGTCGACGATGGGCCTGCTGCGGGAACTGGGCTTCAACCGCGTCAGCATCGGCCTGCAAGACCTCGACCCGGCCGTGCAGCGTGCCGTCAACCGCCTGCAAAGCCTGGAAGAAACCCGCGCCGTGATCGAAGCCGCGCGCACGTTGCAGTTTCGCTCGATCAACATCGACCTGATCTACGGCTTGCCCAAGCAAACGCCAGAGAACTTCGCCCGCACCGTCGAGGAAGTCATCAACCTGCAACCCGACCGCCTTTCGGTCTTCAATTACGCTCACCTGCCGGAACGCTTCATGCCGCAACGGCGGATCAATAGCCAGGACCTGCCGAACCCGGTCCAGAAACTGGCGATGCTGCAAGGCACCATCGAGCAACTGACCGCCGCCGGTTATCGCTACATCGGCATGGACCACTTCGCCCTGCCCGACGACGAACTGGCGATTGCCCAAGAGGAAGCGACCCTGCAACGCAACTTCCAAGGCTATACCACCCACGGGCATTGTGACCTGATCGGCCTCGGCGTGTCGGCCATCAGCCAGGTGGGTGATTTGTACTGCCAGAACAGCAGCGACCTGGCCCAATACCAGAACGCCCTTGCCGACGGGCAGTTGGCAACCAGCCGTGGCCTGGTGTGCAATGCCGACGACCGGTTGCGACGCGCAGTGATCCAGCAACTGATGTGCCATTTCTCGCTGGCGTTCGCCGAGATAGAGCAAGACTTCAATGTCGATTTTCGGGGTTATTTCGCGTCTTTATGGCCGCAATTACAGACAATGGCAGCCGACGGGCTGCTGGAATTGACCCAAACGCATATCAAAGTACTGCCCGCCGGGCGCCTGTTGGTGCGTTCTGTCTGCATGGTGTTTGACGCGTATTTGGAGCAGCAAAACCGGCAACGATTTTCCCGAGTCATCTGAGCGCGACAATTTGACGGTGATACTGCACTGGCCGGAGTTTGTATGGTGGGTTACCCTTACGGCTTATGTGTGTTTTTCTCACAAGGATTTAAGAAATGTCCGAGCCAGTCAAATCCCGCGCTCACAACCAGGCCCATTGCAAGGACTGCAGCCTGGCCCCGCTGTGCCTGCCACTTTCGTTGAATCTGGAGGACATGGACGCGCTGGACGACATCGTTAAACGGGGACGGCCCCTGAAAAAAGGTGAGTTCCTGTTTCGCCAGGGTGACGCCTTTGAC
Organism: Pseudomonas frederiksbergensis; assembly: GCF_000802155.2. GTDB lineage: Bacteria > Pseudomonadota > Gammaproteobacteria > Pseudomonadales > Pseudomonadaceae > Aquipseudomonas > Aquipseudomonas frederiksbergensis_A. The sequence goes on along the minus strand of NZ_JQGJ02000004.1, from coordinate 296,677 downwards.
TCGGTCTACGCCGTGCGCTCGGGCGCCTTGAAGACCTTCAACCTGAGCGACGGTGGCGAAGAGCAGCTCACCGGCTTCCATCTGCCCAGCGAACTCGTGGGCCTGTCGGGCATGGACACCGAGACCCATCCGGTTTCGGCCCAGGCGCTGGAAACCACCTCGGTGTGTGAAATTCCTTTTGATCGTCTCGACGAACTGGCCTTGCAACTGCCGCAACTGCGCCGGCAATTGATGCGGGTGATGAGCCGGGAGATCCGTGACGACCAGCAGATGATGCTGTTGCTCTCGAAGAAGACCGCCGACGAGCGCATCGCCACGTTCCTGGTCAACCTCTCGGCGCGTTTTCGTGCCCGTGGGTTTTCGGCCAACCAGTTCCGCTTGAGCATGTCGCGCAACGAAATCGGTAACTACCTGGGCCTGGCCGTGGAAACCGTGTCCCGGGTCTTCACCCGCTTCCAACAGAGCGAATTGATCGCAGCCGAAGGCAAGGAGATCCATATCCTCGATCCGATCCAGCTCTGCGCCCTGGCCGGCGGTTCGGTCGAAGGCTGATGCGCTCGCGCGGCTGAGGCTTTTGTCCCGCCGCGCTATACTGCCGCGTTTGCAGCCAGCCAGGACACCTCGACGATGGTCTTTGATTCCTTCGACATCAAATCCCTGATCCGCCCCGTGATCGATTTCCCCAAGCCAGGCGTGATCTTTCGCGACATCACCCCGTTGTTCCAGTCACCCACCGCCCTGCGGCTGGTCATGGACAGTTTCGCCCACCGTTATGTCGAGGCCGAGTTCACGCACATCGGTGCGATGGATGCGCGGGGCTTCCTGATCGGCTCGATCCTGGCCTATCAGTTGAACAAGCCGCTGGTGTTGTTCCGCAAGCAAGGCAAGCTGCCGGCCGACGTACTGGCCGAGGGTTACCAGACCGAGTACGGCGAGGCTTTCCTGGAAGTGCACGCCGACAGCCTGTGCGAGGGTGATTCGGTGGTGATGTTCGATGACCTGATCGCCACTGGCGGGACGCTGATTGCCGCTGCCAACCTGATCCGCCGCATGGGCGCGAAGGTCCATGAAGCCGCCGCGATCATCGATCTGCCGGAGCTGCTCGGCTCCCAGCGCCTGGAAGACATCGGCATCCCGACGTTCTGCCTGACGCAGTTCTCGCTCAGCGAAAAATAATGGTCAAGTGAGTCACCCCGTGGGAGCGAGCTTGCTCACTCCCGCGGGAATTCGTGTTGCAGTTATAGAGCGATCGGCTTGCGCCCCGCAAACGAATGCGCCAGTGTCCCGCCATCAACCAATTCCAGCTCCCCTCCCAGCGGCACGCCGTGGGCGATGCGGGAGGCGACCAGGCCTTTGTTGCTCAGCAATTGGGCGATGTAATGGGCGGTGGCTTCGCCTTCGACCGTCGGGTTGGTGGCGAGGATGACTTCCTTGAACGTACCCGCCTCTTCGATCCGCGCGATCAGTTGCGGGATGCCGATGGCTTCAGGCCCCAAGCCGTCGAGCGGGGACAAATGGCCCTTGAGCACGAAATATCGCCCGCGGAAGCCGGTCTGCTCCACCGCATACACATCCATCGGCCCCTCGACCACGCAGAGCAGGCTGTCGTCCCGGCGCGGATCGGCACATTGCGGGCAAAGGTCGTCTTCAGTCAGGGTACGACATTGGCGGCAGTGCCCGACACCTTCCATGGCCTGGCTCAAGGCCAGGGCCAGGCGCGACCCGCCGCTGCGGTCACGCTCCAGCAGTTGCAACGCCATGCGCTGGGCAGTTTTCTGACCCACGCCCGGCAAAGTTCGCAGGGCATCGATCAGTTGGCGAATCAAAGGGCTGAAACTCATGGAGGAAACGTCCGACATAACAACGAGACGCGGTTTATACCCGCGCCTCCGATTAGCGTCAAATACTCAATCGCGCCCCACTCGCACCACCAACTTGCCGAAGTTTCGCCCCTCCAACATGCCGATAAAGGCCTGGGGCGCATTTTCGAGACCGTCGACCACGTCTTCGCGGAACTTGACCTTGCCATCGCGCACCCAGGGCGCCATGGCACTGATGAACTCCGGCTGGCGATCACCGTAGTCGTCGAACACGATGAAACCCTGGATCCGCACGCGCTTGGTCAGCAGCGTGCGCTGTAACTGCGGCAGGCGATCCGGACCACTTGGCGGCTGATGATCGTTGTAGGACGCGATCAAGCCGCAAAGCGGAATGCGCGCCTTGGCATTCAGCAGCGGCACCACCGCATCGAAGACCTTGCCGCCGACGTTTTCGTAATAGATGTCAATGCCTTGGTCGCAAGCCTGGGCCAGTTCTTCGGCGAAATTCGCGCCTTTATGGTCGACGCAAGCATCGAAACCCAGCTCATCGACCACGTATTTGCACTTCTCGCTGCCTCCCGCCACACCCACCACCCGCAGCCCCTTGATCTTTGCCACTTGCCCCACCACCGAGCCCACGGCGCCCGATGCCGCGGCCACGACCAGGGTTTCGCCGGCCTTGGGCTGGCCAATGTCCATCAACCCCATGTAGGCCGTCATGCCTGGCATCCCCAGCACACCAAGGGCCATCGAGGGACTGGGCAAGCCGGAAGGGATGGGAATCACGTTACGGCCATCGCTGATGCAGTGGCTTTGCCAACCCGTGGCGCCCACCACCAGATCACCCTCATGGAATTTCGGATGCATCGAGCGCTCCACCCGGCTGACAGCGCCACCGGTCATCACCTCGTCGATTTGCACCGGCGCAGCGTAGGAAGGCGCGTCACTCATGCGTCCGCGCATGTAGGGGTCCAAGGACAGGAACTGCGTCTTGAGCAGGATTTGCCCTTCGGCCAGGTCCGGCAGCGTCACGTGTTCAAGACGAAAGTTTTCGGAGGTTGGCGCACCCTGGGGGCGTGAGGCCAGGACGATGCGTTGGCTGGAAATCGATGACATGCAGGCGTCTCCTTGTTCGTTGAGCGGACACGTATAGGGAGCAGACCATTACCGAGGGGGCAGCGTTCGATGTTTTATCCAGCTACACAGGACCTGCGGCGAATATCACAATCGAAACCACTTCAATCCAGTGTCTGTGCAGGCTTGCTCGCAAACGCGATCGGACAGACGCCATTTGCCTCGGCCAGAAACAAAAATGCCAGGCGCGATGCCTGGCATTGTGTGTAGCCCATCCCAAGCGGGATGGCGAATCAGAACGGCAGTTTCATGCCCGGCGGCAGTTGCATGCCAGCGGTCATGCCGGACATCTTGTCCTGGCTGTTGGCTTCGATCTTGCGCACTGCGTCGTTGACGGCAGCAGCGAACAGGGCTTCAAGCATTTCCTTGTCGTCTTCGCTCAGGCCTTCGACCACGCTCGGGTCGATGCTGACGCGCTTGATGTCGTGGCGACCGGTCATGACCACGGTCACCATGTCGCCGCCGGACTTGCCGGTGACTTCAGCGTTGGCCAGTTCTTCCTGCATCTTGGCCATTTTTTCCTGCATCTGCTGCGCCTGCTTCATCAGGCCGGCCATGCCACCTTTCATCATGGTAATCACCTCGAAAGTACTTGGATAAACAACGCGCCCGGCCTGCCCGGCCCGGCGCCTTCAGTTATGAGCCCTGGGTGACCGGGGCCTCGACAGGTTCGATAGTATCGTGACGGACCACGGCGCCGAACTGTTGCATCATCTGCTGGATGAACGGATCGTTGTGGATGGACTCCTCGGCTTCGCGCTGTCGGTCGGCACGGCGCCGGGACGCGGCCTGGGCCGGGGTTTCCTGCTCGGGCTTGATCAGCTCGATGGTCAACGTGAGAGTGCGCTGGTGGTACTGGTTCAGCGCATCGTTGAGGCGACGCTGCTGGGTCGCGTTGAACAGCGCGCTATGGGCCGGATCCAGATGCAGCAACCAATGGTCGCCCTCGATCGAGATCAACGTACAGTTGGCGGCGATGCTGCCGGTCATGCCGCTGATCTGCAGCTTGGGGAACAGCTCCAGCCATTGCAGGGCCAGCCCGGTGGCCGGCATCGCCGCTGGTTCCGGCTCGGGCTCCGGGGCCGGCTCGGCGGCATGCTCACTGGCCAGGTCATCCAGGTAGCTGTAGGCCGAATCCATGTCCGGCTCGATGTAATCCTCATCCAGCGGCGGCTCGTCGTCCAGGTCGATGCCCGGCGTCGCGACATCGACATCGGCCACTGTTGGCTCCGGCATCGGCGCAGCCACCCACTCGGGTGCGTCGGGCACAACGCTGTCAGGGGTCGGCATGGGCATCGGCGGCAGCTCGGGCTGCTCGGCGATGGTTTCCAGTACGGGCTCCACGGCGGGTTGCTGGACAACTTCCGGCTCGACCGGGTCGTTCCAAGGCAGGTCGATGACTTCTTCGGCGACGGGCCCGGGGAGCGCCTCGACGACTGGCTCAGGTGCCGACTCGACGACCGGCTCCGGCGTGGTAACGACAGGCGCCGGTTGGGCCGCGGGCGCCGCTACCGGAGCACAAGCCACTGCCGACGCAACAACGGGCGTGGCAGCCACTGGCTTGGCGGAATCAGCTGTGGCCTGGCTGATCCCCACTGGCTTTAGCGCTTGTCTCGGCGCGTCCGCCGTATCGGCCGGTCGGAACGCAAGCATTCGCAGCAGCACCATCTCGAAGCCGCCACGCGGATCCGGTGCCAAGGGCAGGTCGCGACGACCGATCAGGCCCATCTGATAATAGAATTGCACGTCTTCGGCAGGCAGCGCCTGGGCCAGAGCCAGCACGCGGTCCCGGTCACCATGGCCGTTGTCGACCCCCTCGGGCAAGGCCTGGGCGATGGCGACCCGGTGCAGCACGTTGAGAATCTCCGAAAGCACGCCGTTCCAGTCCGGCCCCTGCTCAGCCAAGTGGCGCACCGCTTCCAGCAACGCTTTTGCGTCCCCTTCGATCAGCGCATGCAAAACGTCGTAGACCTGGCCGTGATCGAGGGTGCCGAGCATGGCGCGCACCTCGGCAGCCATGACCTTGCCTTCACCGAAGGCGATGGCCTGGTCGGTCAGGCTCATGGCGTCACGCATCGAACCGTCGGCGGCGCGTCCCAGCAGCCACAGCGCATCGTCCTCGAACGGCACGTTCTCGACACCCAGCACATGCGTCAGGTGCTCCACGACGCGTTCCGGCGTCATGTTCTTCAGGGAGAACTGCAAGCAGCGCGACAGAATCGTTGCAGGGAGTTTCTGCGGGTCGGTGGTCGCCAGGATGAACTTGACGTAGGGCGGCGGCTCTTCAAGCGTCTTGAGCAGCGCATTGAAGGAATGACTGGAGAGCATGTGCACTTCGTCGATCAGGTAGACCTTGAAGCGCCCACGGCTCGGGGCGTACTGCACGTTGTCGAGCAGCTCGCGGGTGTCCTCGACCTTGGTGCGGCTCGCGGCGTCTATTTCGATCAGGTCGACAAAACGACCTTCGTCGATTTCCCGACAGACCGAACATTCGCCGCAAGGCGTCGAAGTGATACCGGTTTCACAGTTCACGCACTTGGCAATGATCCGCGCGATGGTGGTCTTGCCCACGCCGCGGGTGCCGGTGAACAGATAGGCATGGTGCAGCCGCTGGCTGTCCAAGGCATTGATCAGAGCCTTGAGCACATGGGTCTGGCCGACCATTTCGCGGAACGAGCGCGGACGCCATTTACGTGCAAGAACCTGATAACTCATCGAAAACCGTCGCAACGAAGGAACATAAGCGGCTAATGCTAGCGGAGCAGGGGCGAAATTGCATCCGGTGTACTCGTCTAATCTGACTAAGCTTGGTTGGAAAGCTCGGTTGTCGACACGCTTTTGTTCAGTCAGGAGAGTTTATGCGCTTGGCCATGGGGGCTTTGCTGTTATTGGGAACGGGATGTTTCGCTGATGAGGCCCCCTTGCGTTTCGCCATCGCCGATGGCTGGGCCATGCCCATGGTGCAGATCGATAGAGACCGCCCGACCCAGGGCATCCTGCCGGACATCATGACCAGCCTGGCGACGCAGGTGGGCATGCCGGCGCAATTCCATATCCTGGCCCGCGCAAGACTGGACAGCGCCATGGAGCATGGCGAAATAGACCTGCGCTGTTACGTCTCGCCTGATTGGGTAAAGGATAAAGGCGGGGATTATCTGTGGAGTGTCCCGCTATTCTTCCAGCGCGATGTGCTCGTCGGTTCGGCCAGCGCTCCCGCCCGCATAACGCCACGGGCGCTCACGCAACAGTCCATTGGTACCGTGCTCAGCTACAGCTATCCCACCCTGCAGCCATTGTTCGACAGCGGCCACCTGCGGCGTGACGATGCGCGTAGCCAGGATCAAGTGTTGGCAAAACTGTTGGCCGGGCGCTATCGCTATGCGGTCAGTAATCAATGGGCGCTGGACTGGTTCAACCAGCGTCACAGCGCTGACCGACAGCTACATGAAGTCGCCGTCCTCCAGGAACAGCGACTGAGCTGCTATGTGCGCAATGATCCGAAGATTCCGGCACAGCGCATCCTGCGCACCTTGTTGAACATGAAGATGTCCGGGGAAATCGACGCGATCATCCAGCTCTATACCGGCCGCTCCGAAGGGTCGCAGGCCGACGTCGCGTCTCCGTGACTTCCAGGCAGGGCCTGCCATTGCGGTGGCGGGACAAAGCTCTTCGCCCAGCCGGGCACCTGGCCGGCCGGCATGGGCCGGGCGATGAAATACCCTTGGGCCACCTCGCAGCCCAGGCGCAGCAGCAACTGACCGTGCTCGAGGCTGTCCAGGCCCTCCGCGACCACCTGGCGACCAAATGCCCGGGCCAGGCCGATCACCGCCTTGGTCAACGCCAGGTCATCCCGGTCTTGAAGAATATCGCGCACGAATGTCTTGTCGATTTTGATGGTTTGCGTACGCAAGTGCTTGAGGTCGTTGAGCGAACAATGGCCCGTGCCGAATCCACCCAGGGAGAACGCTACCCCCAAGGCTTGGCAGGCCTGGAGGCAGGCGCTGACCTGGGCGAGATTTTCCACCGCGACCGACTCGACAATCTGCAGGTCGAGCATGCGCGGGGACACCGCCGGATGCCGTTCCAACATTGCCTGCAACCGCTCGACGAAATCCGCCCGCTGGAAGTGCCGCGCCGATATGTTGATGCTCACCGGCCACCCCTGCCCCACACGTTGCCATTGCTGTAGCTGGGTCAGCACCTGCTCCATGACCCATTCGCCCACCTCGACAATCAGGTCGGTCTCTTCCACCAACGGCAGGAACTCACGCGGCGGCACCAGCCCACGCTGCGGGTGTTTCCAACGCAACAACGCCTCGAGACCTACCACTGCACCATTGCGCATGTTGACCTTGGGCTGGAAATGCAGCCGCAGCTCATTGTCAGCCAGGGCTTGGCGGACCCGCTCAACGGTCTGGTAGGTGGCCCGCACCTCTTTATCCCTGGACACATCGAACAGATGGAAACGATTGCGACCGCTCTGCTTGGCCACATACATCGCCTGGTCGGCGTGGCGCAGCAACGTATCGGCGTCCTCGTTATCCCAGGGAAACAGGGTGACACCGACGCTGGCGAAAACATTGATGCTCTTGCCGTCGATGACGTAAGGCATGGAGACCGCGACCAGCACCCGGTTCAATGCCGCGTGCAGCTCGTCCATGCCATGCACATGACGCAACACCAGCACAAACTCATCCCCGGCCAGTCGAGCGACAACGTCCTCGCCGCGCACAATGCTGCGCAACCGCCTGGCGACCTCTATCAGCAATCGATCACCGCTGGCGTGGCCATAACCATCGTTGACTGCCTTGAAACCGTCCAGGTCGAGCATGCACACGGCGAGGGGCAGGTTTTCCACCTGGGAAAATTCAAGCGCCTGGTCCAGCAGGTCGGACAAGTAGGTGCGATTGGGCAACCCCGTGAGCACGTCATGACCGACACGCCATTGCAGTGAATGCAGCAGGCGACGTTTTTCGCTGACATCGAAACGGATCGCCAGATAACGCTCGACGCGCCCCGTGGTTTCGTCGGCTACCGGCACCAGCGTGGTATCGACCCAATGCAGCGTACCGTCCTTGGCCCGATTGCAGATTTCACCCTTCCAGACTTTTCCCACGGCGATAGTCCGCCACATGGCACTGAAGAACTCACCGGGATGCTGGCCGGAATTGAGGAGCCGGTGGCTCTCCCCCAGCAGCTCATCGCGCGGGTAGCCAAACAGCTCGCAAAACTGATCGTTGACGTACGTGATACGCCCGTTCAAGTCGGTTTCGGAAAAAATGGCGGCGGCGTCGACAGCCCTGCGGTACTTCTTATCCATCGAAGCAGTCATCCATGAGTCAGGCTCGTTTGTCGCGCGCGGTTGCACCGCCCCCCGGACGGGCGAAAATCAACTAGGCTCAAATACCTTGAGAAAGCTGGAGTACGGACGCTGGCGGTGCGGCCTGAACCCTCCTAGCCCCGCCTTGTGTCACTGCGAAAAGAAGCACGAGCCCCGGCCTACCCACACGCCCGGCTTCCAAAGCAGAACACCAAACTCCCGTACCAAAGGCCGATTCTACGAAACACATCACATTTTGCAAAGCAAGGTGATGGAACGCGCGGTTGCCTAATGCGAAAATCTATCGTTAAGTTCTTGATTCTGAATGGGAATTAAGCGATGCAAATTTCAAGTCTGGGTCCAGCCATCAGACGCTACCGCAAAGTAGCGGGGCTGACTCAGGCTGAACTTGGCGAAAAGACCGGTTTTGACCCGAAAACCATCAGCCGCTTCGAAACCGGTACCTACACTCCCAGCGTCGAAGCATTGCTCCTGCTTGCCAACGTACTGGACGTCCAGCCCAAGGTTTTTTTCGCAGACATGGGCGACGAAGACGAGCAACGGGCGTACCTGTTCAGCGTCATCCACAAAGCCACCCCGAAAGACCTCGGGAAGCTGATTGCGGCGGTCGACCAGGCGCTGGCCAAGCCTTGATGCGATGTGAAACGGGCGATGCCTGGCAGATCGCAAGCGTTGCCGGGCTGGCAGTCCAAACCGATCAACCCTTGCCTCTCGCCCGATCCACGGCCACGACCACCCAAGACACCAGCAAAAAACCCACCAGCACCATCAACGCATTAGTCAGGGTCTGCGGATAACCCAATCGATCCACTTCGATGAAGGGATAAGGATAGGAGCCGACCCAGCGGCCGCGTATCAGGATGTAAATGAAATAGACCAAGGGGTAGATCAGCCACGGCCACACACTGCTCCAGCGCAAGATTCCCTTTGGCACGCAGAACCACCAATAGATGACAAACAGGATAGGCATCACGTCGTGCAGCAACTCATCGGCCACCCATTGCAAACCCTGGGGATTCCAGGTGTGACGCAGCAGCAGGTTGTAGGCCAGGCAGACCAATACGATGGCGGCAACCACCCCGCCCTGTACGGACGGCCGAAGGAAGAAGCGCCGCAACGGCGAATCGCCTGAGGTAGCAGCGAACGTCAGCACCACCGCTACCAAAATATTGGTCAGCACCGTGAAATAACTGAAAAAGACATCCACTCCCCCCAGCAAACTCCTCCCATCCTGCCAGCGCGAAGCCAGGATCAGATAAAGCTGGAGAAACAATGCCAACCATCCGAGCGCCGCAGCGAACTTGACCGCGATGCCGCTTGCGCCTTGCGTTGATACTCTGTCTTCGCTCATGAGCTTGCCCCTGGCTGCGCGCCCCTGCGACTGCAAAGCCCCATGGATTGGGTACTCGATCAACAGGTGCCTGACGCACACGAACGTAGGAAAAAGGGGCATCCGGCTCTACTGTCAGATCTGACAGTCCCGATCAACGGTAGGAAAACGCGTGAGCGCACGACACTTGGACAGCAGGGAACATTGACCGAACCCGGCGCAAAAAAAGAAATCATGGAGAATTTTGGCAGACCTTGCGAACGAAGGCCTGGAGCGTTATGGAGGCAACCCCACCAGCCACACCCCGGCACACAATGTTCCCGCTGTGGCTGCTTCCTTCCGGATCTGACCAGGTTCACGGGTAATCGTTGCGGGGGGACCGATGGGGTCACCATAACGACGCCCGCCTGACGGCGAGCCGCGCCATTGTACCTATCTGACAAGAAGTTACAACCGTTCGTGTCATATTGAAAAAACCGAAGATGTTCAAGCACTTGCTGTGGGAGCAAAGCCTGCTCGCAAAGGCGTCGGCACATTCGATAGGATGCCGGCTTCCATCCATAGGACCTACAACAACACCTCATCCGCCCGACCGCCCTCCTCCTGGATCACCAGATGGATGAAATGCAATTTGGTGATCACCGCCGCCGGTACGACGAACGGGTAGAAATCCGGCTGACCCATGCTGCGGGACAATTCGTTGAGCATGCCGGCCAGCTCGATCCACGCATTGACGAACGAAAGGAAGGCCGCGCCGCCTGCGTGTTCGGCATCGTACAAGGTCTCGGGGGGGAACGGCTGGTAGTCGAAATCCATTTCCCGCGCACTCATGCCGAAGCCCAACGCGGTGTCGACGGCGTCCATCATGTGCAGGTAATGGGCCCAGGTTTCGGCCCAGTCTTCCCAGGGATGCATGGTGGCGTAGGCGCTCACGTAGCGGCTTTGCCAATCCAGCGGCGCGCCTTGTTGGTAATGCCGCTCCAAAGCCTCGGAATAACTGGCACGCTCATCGCCGAACAGCGTGCGAAACGGCTCCAGCCAATGGCTGTCGGCAATCAACCGATCCCAATAATAATGGCCGACCTCGTGACGAAAATGCCCGAGCAACGTGCGATACGGCTCGTGCATCTGCTGGCGCACGTGCTCGCGATGAGCATCGTCGGCTTCCTTGATGTCGAGGGTGACAAGGCCGCTGGCGTGCCCGGTCGTCGGCGGTTTTCCGTCGGGATCGACGCCGATGAAGTCGAAGGCCAGGCCGATGTTGTCGTCGGCGGTCTTCGGGATGACCGGCAGGCCGAGGGTAATAAGTTGTGCCACGAGACGACGCTTGGCGGTTTCGACCTTGCACCAGCGTTCAGGGTTTTCCGGGATCGACAGGTCGGGAATCGTGCGGTTCAGGCTGCAGGCGATGCACAGCGTGTCTTGCCCGCTGGCTGGCAGCAGCCAGTTGCAGGCCGCGGGGGTATCGAGATTGGCGCAGCGACGGAACAGTCCGGCCTGCGGGTCGACATCCAAGGTCCAGGTACCAGGCTGCTCGCCGGGTTGCAGGGACGACAGGCGACTCTGCTCCGGCTGATAGCCCAGCGCCGCCAGGCAGGCCAGGCATTGGCTGTTGCGAAAGAACAGCGACTGACCGCAACGACACGGCCAGATCTTACTGTTACGTGATCGATCGCCCAGAAACGGCGCGGCGATGCGTGAGCTCAGTTGTTCGAAGAAGCGGTACATGGCGATCTCTCCCTGGAGCCTGCAAGACTAGATCGCCTTACGTTCATGATCGTTCCAAATCACTGGGTCATGACGCCGATAAACCGTGGCGAGGGTACAAGCTCCCTCGCCACAAATAAGCCGAGGACCCTCAGAGCGCGACGCCATGCCCTGTCAGGAATTCGACAAAGGCTTGTTCATCGAGCACCTTGAGCCCCAGCTCGTTGGCCTTGGTCAATTTCGAACCGGCACCCGGCCCAGCGACCACGCAGTGGGTCTTCGCCGACACGGAACCGGCGACCTTGGCTCCCAGGCTTTCCAGCTTGTCCTTGGCGACATCGCGACTCATCAGCTCCAGCGAACCGGTCAGGACCCAGGTGTGCCCCGCTTCAGGCAATCCCTCGACGACTTTTTTCTCGCTCTGCCAGTGCATGCCGAAATCCCGCAGTTGCTGCTCAGCGGCCAAGGCCTGCTCGCGATTGGCGGCGATGGCGAAGAACTCGCGCACAGCGTTGGCCTGTTTTTCCGGCAGCGCTTGGCGCATGTCCAGCCAATCGGCATCCATGACCGCTTCGAGTGAGCCGAACTTGTCCGCCAGCTTTTGCGCACCGCCCGGCCCGACCGACGGAATGTGCAGCTTGTCGAGGAAGCCGCCCAGGGTGGTGCTGGCGGAGAATTCCGCGCTCAGCTCGCCCTGATCCTGAATCTGCAGGCCATGGCGCAGCAAATCCTTGATCACCTGGCGATTGTGCGGGTCTTCGAAGAAGCTGTGGATCTCATGGGCGACTTCGAGGCCGACATCCGGAAGGTACGTCAGCACGTGCGGCAACGCCGCCTGCACACGCTCCAGCGAACCGAGGGAACGGGCCAGGACCTTGGCGGTTTCCTCGCCTACATCTGGAATGCCCAACGCATAGATAAAGCGCGCCAGGCTCGGCTTCTTGCTGTCGACAATCGCTGCCAGCAGATTCCTGCTCGACAGCTCGGCGAAGCCTTCCAGGTCGACCACCTGCTCGAACGTCAGCGCATACAGGTCCGCCGGAGAACCCACCAGGCCCTCATCCACCAATTGCTCGACGCTCTTCTCGCCGAGGCCTTCGATATCCATGGCCCGGCGCGAGACAAAATGAATGATCGCCTGCTTGAGTTGCGCGCCACAGGCCAGGCGGCCGACGCAGCGGTACACCGCACCTTCGCTGACGGTTTCGCGGCCCTTGCTGCGCTTGATCAGCTGCGTGCGTTCAACGTGAGAACCGCACACCGGACACTGCTGTGGCACCTCCACCGGACGAGCATTGTCCGGACGCCGCTCGGTAACGACCTGCACCACCTGCGGAATCACATCGCCGGCGCGGCGAATGATCACCGTGTCGCCGATCATCAGGCCCAGGCGCGCCACCTCGTCCATATTGTGCAGCGTAGCGTTGGCCACGGTCACGCCAGCTACCTTCACCGGCTTGAGCCGCGCCACGGGCGTGACAGCGCCGGTACGGCCGACCTGGAACTCGACGTCCAGCAACTCGGTGAGTTCTTCACTGGCGGGGAATTTGTGGGCGATAGCCCAGCGCGGCTCCCGTGCGCGGAAACCCAGTTCACGCTGTGACGCAATGCTGTTGACCTTGAACACCACGCCGTCGATTTCATAGGGCAGCGAATCGCGCCGCTCGCCGATGTCACGGTAGTAATCCAGGCATTCGTCGATGCCGTGGGCCAGCTTCAGCTCCCGGCTGATGGGCATGCCCCAGGCCTTGAGTTGCTTGAGATTGCCGATGTGAGTATCGGCGATGTCCGAGGTCACCTGGCCGATGCCATAGCAGCAGAACTCCAGGGGGCGGTTGGCGGTGATCCGCGAGTCCAACTGGCGCAGGCTGCCCGCGGCGGCGTTGCGCGGGTTGGCGAAGGTCTTGCCGCCCGCTTCCAGCTGGGTGGCATTCAAGCGTTCGAAACCGGCCTTGGACATGTACACCTCGCCGCGCACTTCCAGCAACGGGGGCCAGCCGCTGCCCTGCAGCTTGAGGGGGATATTGCGTACGGTTCGCACGTTGACGCTGATGTCCTCCCCCGTGGTGCCGTCACCCCGCGTGGCACCGCGCACCAGCATGCCGTCCTGATACAACAGGCTGACCGCCAGGCCATCGAGCTTCGGCTCGCAGCTGTATTCCACCGCCGCACCACCACCCAGCAAGTCGCCCATGGGCAAGTCGAGGCCTTCGGTCACACGCCGGTCGAACTCGCGCATGGTGGTTTCGTCGAAGGCGTTGCCGAGGCTGAGCATCGGGATTTCGTGACGCACCTGGCTGAACGCCGAAAGAGCCACGCTGCCAACCCGCTGGGTCGGCGAGTCGCTGGTGACCAATTCCGGGTGCTGCTCTTCGAGGGCCTTGAGTTCGTGGAACAGCCGGTCGTACTCGGCGTCCGGGATGCTTGGTTCGTCGAGGACGTGGTAGCGATAGTTATGCTGATCCAGCTCGGTGCGCAGCTCTAGGATGCGGGTTTCGACGGCGTTCATGGTGTTCTCTCATAAAGCAAAAGAGCAGCCTGGGCTGCTCATTTTTTAAACCATCGGCAAGTCCTGGCTGGACCGACCGACTGCAGAACCTGTGGCGAGGGATTTATCCCCGCGCCACAAAAGCTCCCTAGCCCACAGCCCGGCTTCAGCGCTTCTGGGTCAGCGCACGGCGCTCGAACTCGACGATGCGCTGGCGGTAGTGCTCGATGGTCTGGGCGGTCAGCACGCTGCGCTGGTCGTCCTTCAGCTCGCCGTTGAGCTCCTGGGACAACTTGCGAGCCGCGGCCACCATCACGTCGAAAGCCTGCTTGGGATGGCGCGGGCCCGGCAGCCCGAGGAAGAAACTCACCGCCGGCGTGCTGAAATGATCGATGTCGTCGAGATCGAACACGCCAGGCTTGACGGCATTGGCCATGGAGAACAGCACCTCGCCGTTGCCGGCCATGCTCTCGTGACGGTGGAAAATGTCCATCTCGCCAAAACGCAGGCCGCTTTCCAGGATGTTCTGCAGCAACGCAGGGCCCTTGAAGCCGGACGGGTCGCGGCAGATCACGCTGATCACCAGCACTTCTTCGGCCTGGGCCTGGTCCTTGTCGCCGCCGGACGGCTTGCTCTCGTCCGGGAAGTCGTCGTCACGACTGTTGAAGCTCGGGCCGCCATCCAGGTCGAGGTTCAGGTTCAAATCCCCCTGGGACGGCTCGCTGTTGCGCTTGCCTCGCTTGGAGCCCGACTCCCGTGGCTCGCGGGCAGGCGCGCTCATGGACGGCAAATCGTGTTCGTCCAGCTGCGGCTCCTTGTGGGTGTCCAGCACCCGGGGCGGACCCAACAGCTCGGCGTTATCGTCCTCATCGGGCAGGTTCGACAGGCTGCGATCCAGGCGAAACTTGAGTTTGCCCTTGCCGCCGCGCATGCGACGCCAGCCGTCGAAAAGAATACCGGCAATGACAATGATGCCGATGACGATCAGCCACTCGCGCAGACCGATTTCCATGTAATCCCGTGCCTCTATAAAAATGCTGAAAAATAAGGGGCTTAGCTATTTGCAAACCGCTTTAAAACGTGGCGCCAACTCTATGTTCTGAATGGCGTTTTGCCCACGCATACGAAAAATTGACATTAAACTAGCACGACCAAAGATAACTTTACACCGTCTGTCGCATAGGCTTGTGCCAATCTGTGAAATGTCCGGCAAGCGCAGAGGGTAAAAAAGTCCTACAGCGCCTCGCGCAAACTCCTACTGCTGGCGTTTTAAGCATCCACCATCGCCATGGCCTCTTCCACATCCACTGCCACCAGTCGCGAACAGCCCGGCTCATGCATCGTCACGCCCATCAACTGATCGGCCATTTCCATGGCGATCTTGTTGTGGGTGATATAGATGAACTGCACCGTTTCGGACATCTCCTTCACCAGCCGTGCGTAACGGCCTACGTTGGCGTCGTCCAATGGTGCATCGACTTCGTCGAGCATGCAGAACGGCGCCGGGTTCAATTTGAAAATCGCAAAGACCAAAGCCAGCGCGGTCAAGGCTTTTTCGCCACCGGAGAGCAAATGGATGGTGCTGTTCTTCTTGCCAGGAGGACGCGCCATGATTGTCACCCCTGTATCGAGTAGATCTTCGCCCGTCAGTTCCAAGTAGGCGCTGCCGCCACCGAAAACTTTTGGAAAAAGGGCCTGCAAACCACCGTTGATCTGATCAAAGGTATCCTTGAAACGGTTACGGGTTTCCTTGTCGATCTTGCGAATGACATTTTCCAGGGTCTCCAGCGCTTCCACCAGATCATCGTTCTGGGCGTCCAGGTAACGCTTGCGCTCGGACTGTTGCTGGTACTCATCGATGGCCGCCAGGTTGATCGCTCCCAGGCGCTGGATGCGCTGGGCAATGCGCTCGAGCTCTTCCTCGGCGTCTTTCTCGTTGGCGCCCGCCACCAGGGTGGCGAGAACACCATCGAGGTCGTAGCCATCCTCCAGCAATTGGTCCTGCAAGGCTTTGCGGCGCACCGTCAGGGCTTGCCATTCCATGCGCTGATGTTCCATCTGGCCGCGGATCAGTTGCGATTGCTGCTCGGCCTGGCTACGACGTTTTTCGGCGTCGCGCAGTTCACGGTCAGCGTCCTCCAACGCGATCTGCGCGGTCTTGAGTTCTTCATCGACGCTCATACGCTTGTCGAGCAACTCTTCGAGCTTGAGGCGCAGCTCTTCCAGCGGTGCCTCGCCCTCCTCCAGATTGAGGCTCAATTGTTCGCGCTTTTCGGTCAGGCGCTCGGACTGCATTTCCAGCCGTTCCAAGGCCTGGCGTGTGGAATCGTGCTGGGCCTTGAGCGAGCCCAGGCGTACCGCCAACTGATGGGCATGATCCTTGTGCTGGCGCGCTTCCTGGCGCACCCGGTCCAGGCGCTCTCGAAGGCTGTCGCGTTGGGCCAGCAGCAATTCACGTTGCTCGGTATCCAGCGCCATTGCGTCGAGGGCTTCCTGCAGTTGCAGGCGCGCCTCGCCGATCTGTTCGTGCTCCAACGCCCGCTGCTCGCCCAACTCGGCGATTTCTTCGTCGAGACGGGTCCGACGCAGGGCCAATTGTTCAACCTTGGCCTTGCCGGCCGAGAGCTGCGCCTTGAGTTCGCCCTGCTGGCGCGCTTCATCTTGCAACAGCCGACGCAGATGCTCACGGCCGTTTTCCTGTTGACGCTGTTGCGCCCGCAGGTTCTGCAATTCGGTTTCCAAGGCTTCGACGCTGGCCTCACGTTCCTCGCGCTCGGCGCCCAGGCGCTGGATTTCCTGGCCGCGCGCGAGCATGCCGCTCTCGGCTTCGCCAGCCCGGCGCACCCGCAGGAAATGCCGTCCCACCCAATACCCATCACGGCTGATCAGGCTTTCGCCGGACGCCAATTGCCCGCGCAAGGCCAAGGCTTGCTCAAGGCTGTCCACCGGCTTGACCTGTCCCAACCAGGGCGACAGGTCAACCCGGGCTTCGACTTTGTCCAACAGACTGCCCGGCACCCGCACGCCATCGCCGGCCGGGCTGAGCAGGCGCAGATCGCCCTGGCTGAAGCCCGACAGGTCTAAGCCGGCGAAATCATCGACCAGCACCGCTTGCAAGTCGGCGCCCAGCACGGTTTCTACCGCCAGCTCCCAACCGGCATCGACCTTCAGGCCTTCGGCCAGGCGCGGACGCTCGGCAAGGTGCTGATCGCGCAACCATTCGGCGGTGCCGGTGCCTGGGTCCAACGCGGCCTGTTGCAAGGCTTCCAGCGAGGCCAGGCGCCCGTTGAGCCGCTGTAATTCGCCCTGGGCCTGCTGCTGGTTCTGCAAGGCCAGTTGCAAGGCCTGGCGCAGTTGCTCAAGGCGTTCGACCTGAGCGTCTTCACTGGCCTGCAAATCTTCGAGCGTGGCTTCGCTGGTGGCGAGCTGCTCGCTCAGTTCCAGGATCGCGGCGTCTTCCGGGTCCGCCGCAAGCAACGCCCGCTCTTCGGACAAGCGACGCTGGCGCTCGGCGAGGCGCTCCATGCTGGTTTCCAATTGCTGGATGCGCGATTGCTGGACTTCAGCCTGACGCCGCGGTTCGGCCGAGATCAGGTTGAAATTGTCCCACTGCTCCTGCCAGCCATGCATGCTCAGCTCGGCTTCTTCCAGGGCCGCAGCAGCCTCTTCGGCGGCGGCACTGGTGAGTTCCTGCTCCGGCGTGAGCCGTTCCAGTTCTTCGCCAAGCGTTAGCAGCAACGTGCGGTCGTGGCCCAGGTGCGATTCGGTTTCCAGGCGTGCGCGCTCGGCCTCCTTCAAGTCGTCCTGCAACTGGCGCAAGCGTTGCTGGCCATGCTGGATGCTCTGCTCGACCCGGGCGATGTCGCCACCCACGGAGTAAAAGCGCCCCTGCACCAGATTAAAGCGCTCGGACAGGTCATGGTGCCCATCGCGCAGGCGCTCGATGGCGGCATCGGCGTTGCGCTGCTCGGCCACCAGCGCTTCGAAGCTGACTTCCTGGTTGCCGATGATCGCCTCGCGCTGGCCGACCTGTTCGTTCAGCGCCTGCCAGCGCAGGGCCGACAGCTGGGCCTTGAGCTGGCGCTCCTCGCCCTTGTATTCCTGATATTTCTTTGCCGCCTCGGCCTGACGGTGCAAGCGTTCGAGCTGGCGTTCGAGTTCTTCGCGAAGGTCGGTCAGGCGCGCGAGGTTTTCATGGGTACGGCGGATACGGTTCTCGGTCTCGCGCCGGCGCTCCTTGTATTTGGAAATGCCGGCGGCTTCTTCGATAAAGTTGCGCAAGTCTTCAGGCTTGGCCTCGATCAGCTTGGAAATCATGCCCTGTTCGATGATCGAGTAGCTGCGCGGCCCCAGGCCAGTACCGAGGAAGATGTCGGTAATATCCCGCCGACGGCACTTGGTGCCGTTGAGGAAATAGCTGTTCTGGCTGTCGCGGGTCACTTTGCGGCGAATGGATATTTCCGCGTAGGCTGCGTACTCGCCAACCAGCGTGCCGTCGGAGTTGTCGAAGACCAGCTCGATGCTCGCCTGGCTCACTGGCTTGCGACTGGTGGAGCCGTTGAAGATGACGTCGGTCATCGACTCGCCACGGAGGTTTTTCGCCGAGCTTTCGCCCATCACCCAGCGCACGGCGTCGATGATGTTCGATTTGCCGCAGCCATTGGGCCCTACCACCGCCGCCATGTTGCTGGGGAAGTTCACCGTCGTCGGGTCGACAAAGGATTTGAACCCCGCCAGCTTGATGCATTTGAGCCGCACGTCAGGCCGCCGTCAGCGCCGAGACCACCAGATCGCAACTGCGCTGGGCGTAAGCCGTGAGCACGATGCGGATCTGTGGCAAATCACGGGCCAGCACGGCGGCGAGCAGGCGCTGGAACAACTCTAGGAACTCGCTCATTTCCGCCTTGCGCTGTTCGAGGGCCAGGAAATAGGCGCGGCTCATGGCCGGCTGCAGGTTCTCGACGGTTTCCTGCAAGTAAGGGTTGTCGGCAAAGGGATAGGCGGCGCGCATCACGCTGAAACTTTCGTCGACGAAGGTACGGATGTCTTGGCGCGCATAGGCGTCGTTGAGGCGCTGCTGGATCGCGACGAACGGCGCCATGTCGGCCTGTTCTTTCCAACCATGGGCCACGGCGTTGCCCAGCAGGATGTACAGCTCGCTCATCAATGCACAAAGGCTGCGCACCTTGTGTTCGGTCAGCTCGGTGACGTGCGCACCCCGGCGCGGCAGGATCGCGATCAAGTGGCGTCGCTCCAGGATCAGCAAGGCCTCGCGGACCGAGCCGCGGCTGACGTTGAGCGCCAGCGTGACCTTCTGCTCCTGGATGCGCTCTCCCGGTTTCATTTCGCCGCGAATGATGCGCTCGGCGAGATGATGGGCGATTTGCTCGGCGAGGCTGTCCGGGGCCTTGAACGTCATGGTTGTCCTTCAAACTCTTAGATCTGCACAAGCGGCGCAGTGTAGCGCACTCGATACGTCATGGCGCAGGGCCTGCACCGGGTTTTGGCACGATATAAGCAAAAATCCAGTGGAACGAAGCTTGCTCCTACAGAGTGACCATACTCAATGAATAGGTTGTCAATCGACAAAGCGGATTTTTCTTGACCCTTAAGTCAGAAAATCATTGACCGAAAAGTCAGAACTGCTAAATTCAGCCCACGTCGATACAACAATAATGAATCTGCGAGGCCTTCCGTGATCCAGTTTTTACTCAACCAGGAACTCCGTAGCGAGCACGCCCTGGACCCGAACCTGACCGTGCTTGACTATCTGCGCGAACACGTTGGTAAACCCGGCACCAAGGAAGGCTGCGCCAGCGGCGACTGCGGCGCGTGCACTGTCGTGGCTGGCGAACTGGAAACGGACGCAGATGGCCGCGAACGCATTCGCTACCGCAGCCTCAATTCGTGCCTGACATTCGTCTCCTCGCTGCACGGCAAGCAACTGATCAGCGTCGAAGACCTCAAGCACCAGGGCCAACTGCACAGTGTCCAGCAGGCAATGGTCGATTGCCACGGCTCGCAATGCGGTTTCTGCACGCCGGGCTTCGTCATGTCGCTGTTCGCCTTGCAGAAAAACAGCGAGCAGCCCGACGCTCACAAGGCCCACGAAGCCCTGGCCGGCAATCTGTGCCGCTGCACCGGCTATCGGCCGATCCTGGACGCCGCCGCCCAGGCCTGTTGCGGCAAGCAGCCGGATCAGTTCGATGCCCGCGAGGCCGAGACCATCGCCCGCCTCAAAGCCATCGCCCCCACCGAGACCGGCGAACTCAACAGCGGCGACAAGCGTTGCCTGGTGCCGCTGACCGTGGCCGACCTGGCCGATCTCTACGACGCCTATCCGCAGGCGCGACTGTTGGCCGGCGGTACGGACCTGGCCCTGGAAGTCACGCAATTTCATCGCACCCTGCCGGTGATGATCTACGTCGGCAACGTCGCCGAACTCAAGCGCGTCGAGCGTTTCGACGATCGCCTGGAAATCGGCGCAGCCACCCCTCTTTCCGATTGCTACGAAGCCTTGCAAGCCGAATACCCGGATTTCGGCGAGTTGCTGCAGCGCTTCGCCTCGTTGCAAATCCGCAATCAGGGCACCCTGGGCGGTAACATCGGCAACGCCTCGCCGATTGGCGACTCGCCACCCCTGCTGATCGCCCTCGGCGCGCAGATTGTCCTGTGCAAAGGCCAGGTCCGTCGCACCCTGGCCCTGGAAGACTACTTCCTCGATTACCGGGTCACCGCACGGCAGGAAAGCGAATTCATCGAAAAGATCATCGTGCCCCGGGCCAACGCCGAACAGGCGTTCCGCGCCTACAAGGTTTCCAAGCGCCTGGACGATGACATTTCCGCCGTCTGCGCGGCGTTCAACCTGCGCATCGAAAACGGCGTGGTCCAGGACGCTCGCGTCGCCTTCGGCGGCATGGCCGCCACGCCCAAGCGCGCCAAGCATTGCGAAGCCGTCCTGATCGGTGCGCCATGGAAAAACAGCACCATCGAACGCGCCTGCATCGCCTTGGCCGAGGACTTCACGCCGCTCTCGGACTTCCGCGCCAGCAAGGAGTACCGCCTGCTCAGCGCCCGCAACCTGCTGCGCAAATACTTCATCGAACTGCAAACGCCGCACATCGAGACTCGGGTGACCGCTTATGTCTAACCATCACGCCGTAGAGAAGACCCAAACAGAACTGGCGGAGCTGTTCGCCCGCGACCTCATCACGGGCGTGGGTCGCAGCGTCAAGCACGACAGCGCCGCCAAGCACGTGTCCGGCGAAGCGCAGTACATCGATGACCGCCTGGAATTTCCGAATCAGTTGCACGTCTACGCCCGGCTGTCGGACCGCGCCCACGCCCGGATCCTGAGCATCGATACCACGCCGTGCTACGCCTTCGAAGGCGTGCGCATCGCCATTACCCACCAGGATATTCCGGGCCTGAAGGACATCGGCCCGCTGCTGCCCGGTGACCCGCTGCTGGCGATCGACGACGTGCAATTCGTCGGCCAGCCGGTGCTGGCCGTTGCTGCCAAAGACCTTGAGACCGCACGCAAGGCCGCCATGGCCGCAATCATCGAATACGAAGACCTGGAACCGGTGCTGGACGTGGTCGAAGCACTGCGCAAGCGGCACTTCGTACTCGACAGCCACACCCACCAGCGCGGCGATTCAGCCACGGCACTGGCAAGCGCCGAGCATCGTATCCAGGGCTCGCTGCACATCGGCGGCCAGGAACACTTTTATCTGGAAACCCAGATTTCCTCAGTGATGCCGACCGAAGACGGCGGCATGATCGTCTACTGCTCGACCCAGAACCCCACCGAAGTGCAGAAACTGGTGGCCGAAGTGCTCGGCGTGTCGATGAACAAGGTCGTGGTGGACATGCGCCGCATGGGCGGCGGCTTTGGCGGCAAGGAAACCCAGGCCGCCAGCCCGGCGTGCCTGTGTGCCGTCATCGCACATCTCACCGGCCAACCAACGAAGATGCGCCTGCCCCGGGTCGAGGACATGCTGATGACCGGCAAGCGCCATCCCTTCTATATCGAATACGACGTCGGCTTCGACAGCACCGGCCGCCTGCATGGCATCGCCCTGGAACTGGCAGGTAACTGTGGCTGCTCGCCGGATTTGTCGGCCTCGATCGTCGACCGGGCGATGTTCCATGCCGACAACGCCTACTACCTGGGCGATGCAACCATCAACGGCCACCGCTGCAAGACCAACACTGCGTCGAACACCGCTTATCGGGGTTTCGGCGGGCCCCAAGGCATGGTCGCCATCGAAGAAGTGATGGATGCCATCGCCCGGCACCTGGGGCTCGATCCCCTGGCCGTGCGCAAGGCCAACTACTACGGCAAGACCGAACGCAACGTCACGCACTACTACCAGACCGTCGAGCACAACATGCTCGAGGAAATGACCGCCGAGCTTGAAGAAAGCAGCCAATACGCCGAGCGCCGCGAAGCGATCCGCCGCTACAACGCAGGCAGCCCGATCCTGAAGAAAGGCCTGGCGCTGACGCCGGTCAAGTTCGGCATTTCGTTCACCGCCAGCTTCCTCAACCAGGCCGGGGCGCTGATCCACGTCTACACCGACGGCAGCATCCACCTGAACCATGGCGGCACGGAAATGGGCCAGGGCCTGAACACCAAGGTCGCCCAGGTGGTGGCCGAGGTGTTCCAAGTGGAAATGGACCGCGTGCAGATCACCGCGACCAACACCGACAAGGTACCGAACACCTCGCCGACCGCAGCCTCCAGTGGCGCCGACCTGAACGGCAAGGCGGCGCAGAATGCCGCCGAAACCATCAAGCGGCGCCTGGTGGAATTCGCCGCGCGCCAGTACAAGGTCAGCGAGGAAGACGTGGAGTTCCACAACGGCCATGTGCGGGTGCGCGATCACATCCTGACGTTCGAGGCGCTGGTGCAGCAGGCCTATTTCGCCCAGGTCTCGCTGTCGAGCACCGGTTTCTACAAAACCCCGAAAATCTACTACGACCGCAGCCAGGCCCGTGGCCGCCCCTTCTACTACTACGCCTACGGCGCGGCGTGTGCCGAAGTGATCGTCGACACGCTGACCGGCGAATACAAGATGCTGCGCACCGACATCCTCCACGACGTCGGCGCCTCGCTGAACCCGGCCATCGACATCGGCCAGGTCGAGGGTGGTTTCATCCAGGGGATGGGCTGGCTGACCATGGAAGAATTGGTATGGAACGACAAAGGCAAGCTGATGACCAATGGCCCGGCCAGCTACAAGATCCCCGCGGTGGCCGACATGCCTCTGGACCTGCGGGTCAGGCTGGTGGAGAACCGCAAGAATCCTGAAGACACCGTGTTCCACTCCAAGGCCGTGGGCGAGCCGCCGTTCATGCTCGGCATCGCGGCGTGGTGCGCGATCAAGGACGCCGTGGCGAGTCTGGGCGATTACCGGCATCAACCGAGAATCGACGCCCCGGCGACGCCGGAGCGGGTGTTGTGGGGGTGTGAGCAGATGCGTGGGTTGAAGACAGTCAAGGTTGAGGAAGCTGAAGCCGAAGTGGCTTCGCTTTAGACCGCGGCGCGGCCTTCGCGAGCAAGGCGGCCGAACAGACAACAGAGATGTCGAGGTGAACATGTACAACTGGATCAGCGCCCTCGCCGACCTGCAAACCCGCGGTGAACCCTGCGTGCTGGTGACGATCATCGAAGAGCTCGGCTCTACGCCGCGCAACGCCGGCTCGAAAATGGTCATCAGCGCCAGCCAGACATTCGACACCATCGGTGGCGGGCACCTGGAATACAAGGCGATGGAAATCGCCCGGAACATGCTTGCCTGTGGCCGGCAGGACACGCATCTGGAGCGCTTCAGCCTCGGCGCCAGCCTGGGCCAGTGCTGCGGTGGCGTCACCGTGTTGCTGTTCGAACCCATGGGCCAGGTCCAGGCGCAGATCGCCGTGTTCGGCGCCGGCCATGTCGGTCGCGCCCTGGTGCCGTTGCTGGCGAGCCTGCCCTGCAAGGTGCGCTGGATCGACTCGCGGGAAGCCGAATTCCCCGAACAGCTGCCCCACGGCGTGCGTAAGATCGTCACCGAAGAGCCGCTGGATGAAGTCGACGATTTGCCCGCCGGCAGCTACTGCATCGTCATGACCCATAACCATCAGCTCGACCTGGAGCTGAGCGCTGCAATTCTCAAGCGCAACGACTTTGCCTACTTCGGCCTCATCGGCTCGAAGACCAAGCGGGTCAAGTTCGAACACCGCCTGCGTGATCGCGGTTTCGACAGCGGCACCCTGCAACGCATGCGTTGCCCGATGGGCATCGGCGAAGTCAAAGGCAAGCTGCCTGTGGAAATCGCCATCTCCATCGCCGGCGAAATCATCGCCACCTATAACGCGGATTTCG
The DNA here is from genome assembly GCF_000802155.2 of Pseudomonas frederiksbergensis. GTDB lineage: Bacteria > Pseudomonadota > Gammaproteobacteria > Pseudomonadales > Pseudomonadaceae > Aquipseudomonas > Aquipseudomonas frederiksbergensis_A. The sequence continues at coordinate 272,485 of NZ_JQGJ02000004.1, read as the reverse complement.
GCCAGCACACCTCGCGCGCCGAACCCATCGCCAAGTTGCTGCCGGCTTCACGCCGCAGCCAGCGTTAAATCTTTTATCGAGACAGACCATGCCCCTGACACGCAAAGCCTACCGCGCCGCCCTGCTCCACAGTCTCGCCGACCCGGCCGAGGTCGGTATCGAGGCGTCCCATGAGTATTTCGAGGACGGCCTGCTGGTGGTGGAAAACGGCCGGATCAGCGCCATCGGCTACGCCAGCGACCTGCTGCCGACCTTGGCGGCGGACATCGAAGTCGCCCATTACCCGAACGCACTGATCACTCCCGGCCTGATCGACACGCACATCCACCTGCCACAAACCGGGATGGTGGGCGCCTATGGCGAACAACTGCTGGATTGGCTCAACACCTACACCTTTCCCTGCGAAAGTCAGTTCGCCGATGAAGGCCACGCCAAGGCGGTGGCGGATATTTTCGTCAAGGAACTACTGCGCAATGGCACGACCACAGCCCTGGTGTTCGGCAGCGTGCACCCGCAATCGGTGAACGCGTTTTTTGAAGTGGCCGAGAAGCTCGACCTGCGCATGATCGCCGGCAAAGTGATGATGGATCGCAACGCCCCCGACTACCTCGTCGACACCGCCGAATCCAGCTACACCGAAAGCAAGGCGCTGATCGAACGCTGGCACGGCAAGGGTCGCCTGCACTACGCCGTGACGCCGCGCTTCGCCCCCACCAGCACCCCGGAACAACTGACCCTGGCCGGCCAATTACTGGGTGAATACCCGGACTTGTACATGCAGACCCACATCAGTGAAAACCTGCAGGAAGTGCAGTGGGTCAAGGAGCTGTTTCCCGAGCGCAAGGGTTACCTGGACGTCTACGATCACTACCAACTGCTCGGCGAGCGCTCGGTGTTCGCCCACGGCGTGCACCTGTGTGACGACGAATGCGCACGCCTGGCACAAACCGGTTCGGCCATCGCCTTCTGCCCGACCTCGAACTTTTTCCTCGGCAGCGGCCTGTTCAACCTGCCGATGGCCGAGAAGCACAAGGTGAATGTGGGATTGGGCACCGATGTCGGTGGCGGCACCAGTTTTTCGCTGCTGCACACCCTGAACGAAGCCTACAAGGTGATGCAATTGCAGGGGGCGCGGCTGAGCCCGTTCAAATCGCTGTACCTGGCCACCCTCGGCGGCGCCCGCGCTCTGCGCCTGGAGGACAAGATCGGGACGTTGCAGCCGGGGACGGACGCGGATTTCCTGGTGCTGGACTACAACGCGACGCCGCTGTTGAGCTATCGCCTCAAGCAGGCCAAGGACATTGCCGAGCGGCTGTTCGTGTTGATGACGCTGGGGGATGACCGGGCGGTGGCGCAGACGTATGCGGCTGGAAGGCTGGTGCACCAGCGCTAGATATCAGCGCCAGTGGAATAGTATTCGCGAGCAGGCTAGCGAGCCTGCTCGCGAAGGGCGCAGCTCGGTACGACTGAATCAACTCGATCAGAGCTTGGCAGGCGTACGCCCCGGCTTCTTGCTCTGCAACAAATGCGAGAACACCGCATGCAAGTCATCCGACGCGCTTTCTTCGTCGAGGTTGAGCTTGCTGTCGATGTGGTCCATGTGGTGCATCATCAGGTTCACTGCCAAGGCCGCGTCGCGGGCCTCGATGGCGTCGATCAATTGGGTGTGTTCGTCATAGGAGCAGTGCGAGCGGTTGCCGCTTTCGTACTGCGCAATGATCAATGAGGTCTGGGACACCAGGCTGCGCTGGAAACTGATCAGCGGGGCATTTTTCGCCGCTTCGGCCAGCTTGAGGTGGAATTCGCCCGACAACCGGATGCCAGCGCCACGGTCGCCACGGGAAAAACTGTCGCGCTCGTCGCTGACCATCTGCCTCAACTCGGCGAGCTGCTCGGCAGTGGCGTGCTGGACCGCCAACTCCGTGATCGCCTTCTCCACCAAGCGCCGGGCGAAGAACACCTGGCGAGCTTCCTCGACGCTAGGGCTTGCCACCACTGCACCACGATTGGGCCGCAGCAGCACCACGCCTTCATGGGCCAGGCGTGACAGTGCACGGCGAATGATGGTGCGGCTGACCCCGAAAATCTCCCCAAGTGCCTCTTCGCTCAATTTGGTACCGGGCGCCAGGCGCTGTTCGAGGATGGCCTCGAAAATGTGCGCATAGACAATGTCGTCCTGGGTTCCGCTGCGGCCGGCTTTGCCTGCTCGCGGTTGTTTCTTGAGGGGCTGCAACTGTTCGTTCATGGGCACTCGAGTCGGGAGAACTGCGGCGATTTAACCGTGACTGTAATACGGCACAGCGGGTCGCTGGCAAGTATCGCGTAAAAAACACGTCGATTGTACACAACCTCTGATGGCAACACGACTGTACGGCTATTTGCGGACACGGCTGTATTGCAACCGATGATGAGGTTGAGTTTAGGCTTGAACCTCGGTTTTGTGGCGAAGGAGCTTGCTACCGCAGGATTGCGCAGCAATCCCCCCGCACAAGCAACGGCTCGCCCAAGTCCAGACAATCTACAACAAGGATCACCGCCCACCATGACCGAAGTCACGACCGCGCCACTTCGTCCATTGGCCGATACATCGCCCTCGGCCATTGTCGCCGGCTTCATCGCCATGATGACCGGCTACACCAGCTCCCTGGTGCTGATGTTCCAGGCCGGGCAAGCGGCGGGCCTGACCAGCGGCCAGATTTCCTCATGGATCTGGGCCATTTCCATCGGCATGGCGGTGTGCTCCATCGGCCTGTCGCTGCGCTACCGCACGCCCATCACCATCGCCTGGTCGACACCCGGCGCGGCGTTGCTGATTACCAGCCTCGGCGGCGTGAGTTATGGCGAGGCGATCGGTGCGTATATCACATGCGCCATCCTGGTCACGATCTGCGGCCTGACCGGTAGCTTCGAGCGCTTGGTCAAGCGTATTCCAGCCTCGCTCGCGGCGGCGCTGCTGGCGGGTATCCTGTTCAAGATCGGCAGCGAGATCTTCGTCGCCGCCCAGCATCGCACCGGCCTGGTGCTGGGGATGTTTTTTACCTACCTGATCATCAAGCGCCTGTCGCCGCGTTATGCCGTGCTGGCGGCGCTGCTGGTCGGCACGGCGCTGTCGGGCCTGCTTGGGCTCCTGGATTTCAGCGGTTTCGCCCTGGAAGTCGCGACGCCGGTCTGGACCACGCCGCACTTTTCCCTGGCAGCCACCATCAGCATCGGCGTCCCGCTGTTCGTGGTGGCAATGACTTCGCAAAACATGCCCGGCATCGCGGTACTGCGCGCCGATGGCTACAACGTGCCGGCCTCGCCGTTGATCACCAGCACCGGCATCGCTTCGTTGTTGCTGGCGCCGTTCGGCTCGCATGGCATTAATCTGGCGGCCATCAGCGCGGCCATCTGCACCGGGCCCCACGCCCACGAAGATCGCAACAAGCGCTACACGGCGGCGGTCTGGTGCGGGATTTTCTACGGGATCGCCGGGGTGTTCGGCGCGACGCTGGCGGCGTTGTTCGCGGCATTGCCGAAGGAACTGGTGCTGTCGATTGCGGCGCTGGCACTGTTCGGGTCGATCATCAATGGCCTGAGCATCGCCATGAACGAAGTGAAGGAACGGGAAGCGGCGCTGATCACCTTCATGGTCACGGCGTCGGGGCTGACGCTGTTTTCCATTGGTTCGGCATTCTGGGGAATTGTCGCGGGGGTATTGACGCTGCTGATCCTGAACTGGCGTAGCGCCTGACAACTTATAAAGCTTCGCGGCCTGGCATGCCCCTATAAATGGCAGGCACAAAAAAACCGGCACCCGTAAAGGTCGCCGGTTTTTTTTCTACACCATCAAGCCTTCGGATTGATCGGCTTTTCCGGATACCACACGTCCAGCAGCGGGCTGACTTCAACGCTGGTCAGCTCAGGACGGGCCTTGAGCCAGGCTTCTACGGCAGCGCGCTGCTCTTCGGTGACCGAGCCACGCTTCTGCAGGCAAACCAGACCGTAGTCGTCACCGCCGACATAACCCAGGCCGTTGGCTTCCATGGCTTCTTTCAGGAAAGCGTCGAGGAAAGCGTCAATAGCCTCATCGGCCAGATCTTCTTTGAAATCCAGGTTCAGTTCGAAACCCAGCTCTTGAAATTCATCCACGCACAGCTTTTTGCGCAGACGCTGGGAACGGTTAGTCGCCATTGAAACAATCCTCATAAGTAATAACGGCCGGCACTTTACCAGTTTGGTGCGTCGATTGCCCGACTGATCGGGCATCTACCCCTACCGCCGGTAAAAAAATACCGCTTCGGCGGGCTTGGGCACGGCACAAGCCGTTGCGCCTTGGGGCATAATGCCGAACATTCATGACCGTTGAGGACGTTCATTTTCATGTCCTCGTCTTTTTCCCCCTCGCCTGCAGGGTTTTACTTCACATGATCAAATCTTTGCGTCCACTACTCCTGGCCAGCCTTCTTCTTCCCTTGGCCCTTCCTGCTTCCACCAGCGCCGCCACCATCAACACCGCCCTGTCGCCCAATGTGCAAAAAGCGCTGAAGAACAGCAAACTGCAAGACAACGCTCTCTCCCTGGTAATGGTTCCGCTCAACGGCCCGGGCATGCCGACGCTGTACAACGCCGATGTCTCGGTGAACCCAGCGTCCACCATGAAACTGGTAACAACCTATGCAGCCCTGGAAATGCTCGGGCCGAACCATCAGTGGAAAACCGAGTTCTACACCGACGGAACCCTCAATGGCGGGATCCTCAATGGCAACCTGTACCTCAAGGGCGGCGGCGATCCCAAGCTGAACATGGAAAAGCTCTGGCTGTTGATGCGCGACTTGCGGGCCAACGGTGTGCAACAGGTGACGGGCGACCTGGTGCTCGATCGCAGCTTTTTCATCCAGCCGCAATTGCCCGAGTTCAACGATGACGGCAATGACGAGAACAAACCCTTCCTGGTCAAGCCGGACTCGCTGCTGGTCAACCTCAAGGCCTTGCGCTTCGTGGCCCGCAATGACGGCGGCCGGGTGCTGGTGTCGGTGGAACCGCCGATTGCCAGCATTCGCATCGAAAACGTGGTCAAGGCCGTCAATGGCAAGCAATGTGCCGGCGGCGTTCGCTACAACCCCGTAGCCCAGGCCGATGGCAGCATGACCGTCACCGTCAGCGGCCAACTGGGTGAAGGTTGCAGCTCCCAGACCTACCTGTCGCTGCTCGATCACGCCACTTACACCGCGGGTGCCGTGCGGGCGATCTGGAAGGAGCTGGGCGGCAGCATCCAGGGCAACGACCGCCTGGCCGCGACGCCGAAGAGCGCCAAGCTGCTGGCCCGGGCATTCTCGCCGGACCTGGCGGAGATCATCCGCGACATCAACAAATACAGTAACAACACCATGGCCCAGCAACTGTTCCTGAGCCTGGGCGCGGAGTTTCGCAACGAGGCCGACGGTGACGACGCCAAGGCTGCGCAACGTGTTGTGCGCCAATGGCTGGCCAAGAAAGGCATCACGGCGCCGCACCTGGTGATGGAGAATGGCTCGGGCCTGTCCCGCGCGGAACGGGTCAGCGCCCGGGAAATGGCAGCGATGCTGCAAGCGGCATGGCGCAGCCCGTACGCGGCGGAGTTTGTCAGTTCGATGCCCATCGCCGGCACCGACGGCACCATGCGCAAACGCCTGAAGACCACCGCCATGGCCGGCGAAGCCCACATCAAGACCGGCACGTTGAATACCGTGCGCGCCATCGCCGGCTACAGCCGCGACATCAACGGCAATACCTGGGCGGTGGTGGCGATCCTCAACGATCCGAAGCCATGGGGCGCTTCCTCTGTGCTGGATCAAGTGCTGCTGGATCTGTATCGCCAGCCGAAACTGCCGCAGGCGGCTTCGCTGCTCTGATCGCAGAGGCTGGTGTGGGAGCGGGCTTGCTCGCTCCCACAGCCAGGTTGCATATCCCAGGCTGCTTGCTACCCCGCCTGCACCTCCACCCGATCCCTTCCAGCCTGCTTCGCCGCATACACCCCGGCGTCAGCCCGCAGCAACAACGCATCGGCACCTTCGCCGGCGCGCCAACTGGCGACGCCGAAACTCGCGGTGATGACGCCGACGTCATCGATCGGCGCGCTTCGAAGGCCGTCCCACAACCCCAACGCCAGCGTGTAGGCACTTTCGCTATCCGTATTCGGACACAGCACCACGAACTCCTCCCCACCCAACCGGCAGAACACATCGGTGCGGCGCAATCGCTGGGTGATCCGCTGGCAGACCGCCTGCAATACCCGATCCCCCACCGCATGGCCGTGCTGGTCGTTGATGCGCTTGAAATGATCAATATCGAGCATGATCACCGTCAGGTCCCCGGAGCCGCGCTCGACCCGGGTCATTTCCGACGTAAGGCGTTCCTGGAAGTAGCGCCGGTTGCGAATCCCGGTCAAGGCGTCGGTGACCGACAGCGCCCGCAACTCTTCCTCGACGCGCTTGAGGTCGGAAATATCCGAAATATAGCCGTGCCACAACACACCGCCGCCCGGCAACTGTTCAGGTGTCGCCTCGCCTCGCACCCAACGCAGGCCGCGATGCGGCAGTTGCACGCGATATTCTTCTCGCCAAGGGCTCAAGGTATCGGCCGACGTGCGAATCGAAGCGCGCACGCGTGCACTGTCCAATGGATGGATACGCGAGAAAATCGCTTCAGCGTGCCGCACCAGCACATCCGGCTCCAGTTCATAGATGTCGCGGATGCCATCGCTGGCGTAGATCACACTGAAGCCGCCATTGAAATCCATCTTGAACTGGTAGATGCCACCAGGCACATGGGCGCTGAGTTTCTTCAACAAAAGATCCCTTGCCGCCAGCGCCTCGTGGACGCGCTTGCGCTCGGTGATGTCGATGCAGATCGCCAGGTGCCCGACCCATAAGCCCTGGTCATCGAGTACCGGCGCGGCCAACATGTTGACCGTCAGGTGGCTGCCGTCGCGGCGCACCAGGGTCCACTCGCGGGCCTGCTGTCCACCGTGCTCGCCACCCTCGAGCAACATCGCATGGCACGTGGGGATCGGTTTGCCAAAGCGGGCCGCCAGCTGTGCGGCACGGTACTGCAATTCGCGGGGAACATGGAGGCTCTCCAGGGTCATGCTTTGCAGGACATCGCAGCTGCGGTAGCCGAGCATCTGTTCGGCGCCGGCATTGAAGGTGGTTATCACACCGCGCAGGTCGGTGGCGATGATCGCAACCTGTGTCGCGGCGTCCAGCACGCCTTTCAATTGGCCATGGGTGCCGCGCAGTTCCGATTCCCTGGCGCGCAGTTCCCGGGTTCGCTGCTCCACCAATGCCAAGGCACGTTGCCGTTGACTGACCAGCATATAAAGCAAGGCGCTGAGCAACACGCTGATCAAGCCTCCCAGTACCGTGAGGCTGATCACGCTGGAATGACTGCTCGACAGGAATGCAAGACTGGGCCGCAACTCTATGCGGAAGTCATGATCGGCTAGGCGCACCATCCGTACCGCCGACAAGTCGCTTTCGCCCGGCCGGTTCGAGGTTTCGAACAGGAGTTCCCAAGGGAGCTCGTGGGCGGAATCAAGCACGCGCATCGACAGGTTGTCATCGTCAACCTCCGGCAGGCCATCGGCGACCAACTGGCGCATGCTGATCGCCGCCACCACGTAACCGAACGGCTCGCCGGCTGATTGCTTGAAAACAGGCGCTGCCAGCATGACTCCACGGGAAAGGGCCGGATCGCCTCCAATCAGGTCTATGGGCTCGGAAACCACCAAGGCGTTATGCTGACGGGCCCGTTCAAGTGTGGCGCGGCGCATAGGGTGCGAAAGCAAATCCAGGCCCAGCGGCGCGCTAAAGGATGGCTGGCTCTGGACGTACAGCACCGGAACATATTCGTCCCGTTCCTCGGCCACGCGCAGGTTCCCAGCCTCGTCCGGTTCACGCACGGTAAAGGTGCCGGACACTTCGGCCTGTGCCCGTTTTTCAAATGCCTGGCGCTCCCCTTTCAGCACCCGAGGCGCCCAAGCGAAAGCCCAGGTACGCCGCAGCAACGCTTCGGTGTAGCCATGGAATTCGTAGCTGGAAACCCCAGCGGAGTTGGCGAAAAAGCGCCTCAGACTGTCAAGACGTTGCTCTTGGTCCTGGAAACGCTCTTCGAGGCGGGTATAGCGTTCTTCGGCCAACAATTCAAAGCGCTGACGCAATTGCTGGTTGAATTGTTTCAACGTGCCCCAGGCTAACAAACCGGTCAGCAGCAGGCCCGCCACCAGAACCAACCACGCCACTAGCCATGCCGAAACATCTTCGCTGATAAAGCCCAGGATCCTGGGGCGCACCTGATGTAATGCCATACACATAACTCAGAAAAGGACCAGGCGTAGGTACAGCCCCGGCCACAGCCTAAGTTATAGCTATCTGCCATCACTTTAGCCAGCCCCAGGAATGCCAGGAGCCTTGAATTTCAAGGCTCACATGGATCCAATGCCTGCTCAGCGCGCCATGATTTTCCAGGCGCGGTGGATCTTGCCGTTGCGGGCGAAATCCGGGTCGATGGTCTTGGCGGTGATTTCCTCCACCGCGTAGCGCTCGGCCAGGTTCTCTTCGAGTTGGAACTTGCGGAAGTTGTTGGAGAAATACAGCACGCCGCCCGGCGCCAGGCGCGCCATGGCCAGGTCGAGTAATTGCACGTGGTCGCGCTGCACGTCGAACACCCCTTCCATGCGCTTGGAGTTGGAGAAGGTCGGCGGGTCGATGAAGATCAAGTCGTACTCGTCGCGACTGGCTTCAAGCCAGGCCATGACGTCGCCTTGCTCCAGGCGGTTCTTGTCGGAAAAACCATTGAGCGACAGGTTGCGCCGTGCCCAGTCCAGGTAGGTTTTCGACAGGTCGACGCTGGTGGTGCTGCGGGCACCGCCCTTGGCAGCGTGGACGCTGGCGGTCGCGGTGTAGCAGAACAGGTTGAGGAAACGCTTGCCGGCCGCCTCCTTCTGGATCCGCAAGCGCATCGGCCGGTGGTCGAGGAACAAGCCGGTGTCCAGGTAATCCGTGAGGTTGACCAGCAGCTTCACGCCGCCTTCGTTGACCTCGGTGAACTTGCCCTGGGCGCTCTGGCGCTCGTATTGCTTGGTGCCGCTCTGGCGCTCGCGACGCTTGATGACAACGCGGCTCTTGTCGATATTCAAGGCCTGGGGAATCGCCGCCAGGGCGTCGAACAACCGGGCCGAGGCCTTTTCCGGATCGATGGATTTGGGCGCGGCGTATTCCTGAACATGGACCCAGTCGTGATACAGGTCGATGGCCATCGAGTATTCCGGCATGTCGGCATCGTAGACGCGATAGCACTCCACGCCCTCACGCTTGGCCCATTTGCTCAATTGCTTGAGGTTTTTCTGCAGGCGGTTGGCAAACATCTGCCCACCTTCGCTCAGGCGCGCCTGCTCGACCACGGGAGCCGGCGCCGGCGCTGGCTTGATGGGGTTGCCGTTCTTGTTGTACTGGCGTTCTTGCGGGACATCCGGGGCCTGCTCGTAGGCCGATTGCTCACGCTCGGCCTGGCGTTGCTCCGCAGTGCGGCGCTCGCCGGTGACAAACTGATCCGGCAGCACTTTGATCAACAGCAGCTTGCAAGGCAAGGCGCCGTTCCAGAACGAATATTGCTTGTGGCTGCGAATGCCCATGCGCTTGCCCAGGTCTGGCGCGCCGGTGAACACCGCCGCCTCCCAGTTCAAGCAGGCCTGGCGCAGGCGCTCGCCAAGGTTCTGGTAGAGATACAGCAGGCTGGCCTCATCGCCCAGGCGCTCGCCGTACGGCGGGTTGCAGATCACCAGGCCCTTCTGGTTCTGGTCCGGGCGCGGCTCGAAGGTCGCGACTTCGCCCTGATAGATCTTGATCCACTCGCTCAGGCCGGCGCGCTCGACGTTGTTGCGACCCGGCTGGATCAGCCGCGGGTCGGCCTCGTAGCCACGAATCCACAACGGCGGCTTGGCCAGCCCGGCGGCGGCGCGTTCACTGGCCTCTTCGTGGAGTTTCTTCCACAACGCCGGCACATGGCCGAGCCACGCGGTAAAGCCCCATTGCTGGCGACGCAGGTTCGGCGCCATGTCGGCGGCAATCATCCCGGCTTCCACCAGGAACGTGCCGACACCGCACATCGGGTCAGCCAGCGCCCCGCCTTCGGCGGCAATGCGCGGCCAGCCGGCGCGGATCAGGATCGCGGCAGCGAGGTTTTCCTTCAGCGGTGCCGCGCCTTGCTGCAGGCGATAGCCACGCTGGTGCAAGCTGTGGCCCGAGAGGTCCAGGGAGAGGATCGCTTCGCCACGGTCCAGGCGCAGGTGGATGCGCAGGTCCGGGTTGAGCTTATCGATGGAAGGACGTTCACCCGACGGCGTGCGCAATTTGTCGACGATGGCGTCCTTGACCTTCAGGGCGCCGAAATGCGTGTTGTCGATGCCCGAGCCGTGGCCACTGAACTCAACCGCCAGGGTGCCATCGGCGAGCATGTGGTCTTGCCAATCGACATCCAATACGCCGTGATAAAGATCCTCAGCGTCCTTCATCGGGAAGCGCTTGAGCACCAGCAGCACGCGGTTCGCCAGGCGCGACCACAGGCAGAGCCGGTAGGCCGTCTCCATGTCGGCGCTACCGCGCACCGCCGAGGTGTGCTCGCGCGCCTCTTCAAGGCCAAGCCCTACGGCTTCCTCGAGAAGCAGGCCTTCGAGACCTTTGGGGCAGGTGAGGAAGAGTTCGAAACGGTCGGACATGGGATTTCCAGAGCCTTTGGCTAAGTGGACCGGGCAACGCATTGCCGGGCCGGGTTCAATCAGGTGCTTTTCTCAAGAGCACCCGCGTGGCACGAAAGTGTGCCGTTCCGTACTCGCCGCTCAGGTTCAAAGAGCTTAGATGCGTGTACAGATAAAAAATTCTGTGCAACAAATTGTGAAAAGTCGTCCCTTTCGTCGAATAATACCCGAGTGCAAAGGGGGGACATTCTCGTTCGATACGGGCAACCGCCTTTCAGCGCAGGGCTGATCATACAGGGGTCTTGCCCGAAAGCGGGTGCCGAACACCTGGTTACTTATCGCACTAACATCTTTATTGTTACGTGCTTATGACAAAACGATCATTCCATCCCTGTGACGCTTTGGTTAGAACTCACCACAGGTTGACGTCGCAACGGCGTCAACACCTTGGCTCGTCACGCCGGCAACGAGCCGCCAACGGCAGAATGATTCTGCCCCGACCTCGATTGAGGTCGACGCTAAGCAACAGTCAACAAGTGAGGGCAACACCCTATGAGAAGACTTAAGCGTGATCCGTTGGAAAGAGCATTTTTACGCGGTTACCAATATGGCGTTGGTGGTAAATCCCGTGAGCTTTGCCCCTTTACTCTACCGTCGGTACGCCAAGCCTGGATCAATGGCTGGCGGGAAGGACGCGGCGACAATTGGGACGGTATGACCGGCACTGCGGGTATCCATAGACTCAACGAACTTCACGCCGTCGGCTGACACAGGGCTTACTACTCGAGAACTCGACAATCTGACACTTGCATCGATTTAACCACGCACGTCCCATCCGGACGGCGGGCTACGGCCCAGGGGGCTCCTTCAGGAGCCCTTTTTAATACCTGGGTTTCCTGGATTTGACCTGCAAATATCGTCGTGGCGACCCGCTAGTCTTCCGAGCTCAGCCCAACGCCGCAATCGCATCCACCGACTCACGAATCAGTGCCGGCCCCTTGTAGATGAAACCCGAGTAAACCTGCACCAGGCTCGCCCCGGCGGTAATCTTCTCGGCGGCGTGCCGGCCTTCGGTAATCCCGCCTGCCGCAATGATCGGCAAGCGTCCCGCCAGTTCACCCGCCAGGACTTTCACGGTGTGGGTGCTCTTTTCACGCACCGGGGCGCCGGACAACCCGCCCGCCTCGTCACCATGCTCCAGCCCTTCGACACCTTGGCGACCCAGCGTGGTGTTGGTGGCGATCACCGCGTCCATGCCGGTCTCGATCAGGGCCTGGGCCACCTGGACGGTCTCCTCATCGCTCATGTCCGGGGCGATCTTGATCGCCAGCGGCACATGCCTGCCATGGATGACCGCCAGTTCCGCACGGCGCCGGGCCAGGTCGGCCAGCAATTGCTTGAGCGAGTCACCGAACTGCAGGCTGCGCAGTCCCGGGGTGTTGGGCGAGCTGACGTTGACGGTGACGTAGCTGGCGTGGGCATAGACCTTGTCCAGGCAGATCAGGTAATCGTCGACGGCGCGCTCCACCGGGGTGTCGAAATTCTTGCCGATGTTGATGCCCAGCACGCCCTTGTACTTGGCCGCCGCGACACGGGTCAGCAAGTGATCGACGCCCAGGTTGTTGAAGCCCATGCGATTGATGATCGCCTCGGCCTGGGGCAGGCGGAACAGTCGTGGCTTGGGGTTGCCCGGCTGCGGACGCGGTGTGACGGTGCCGATCTCCACGAAGCCGAAACCCAACTGCGCAAAGCCGTCGATGGCCGCGCCGTTCTTGTCCAGGCCCGCCGCCAACCCGACCGGGTTGGGAAACTCCAGGCCCATGACCGTCACCGGCAGTTTCGCCGGAGCCTTGCACAGCAGACCGTTGAGGCCCAAGCGCCCGCCCGCGCCGATCAAGTCCAGTGACAGGTCGTGGGAGGTTTCCGGGGAGAGTTTGAACAGCAGTTCACGGGCCAGGGTGTACATGGGCGGCTTTGACTCGGGCGACGAAATGAGGCGGCGATTATAGCCGCGCAACGGCGTCGCAAGCGAGGCGCTCGCACAAAAGCGCAGCGCTGGCATATGCCTTGCACCTTTTTGGTCATCAGCGCCCCATGCCAACGACGGAATGTGTGGCGCACTGTTTCAAAGGACAACGGCGTCGGCGTCCGGCCTCCCTGGCCAGGACACGGCGCTTTTTCATGTGGAAGGTGATAGCGATGAATGAAATTCCAGCCACGCCCCTGGCCTGGGTCAATGGCAGCGATGCCCCGGAAAAAAGCGCGATCAACCTTGGCTTCATGGCCTTGAGCGACTGCGCCCCGGTGGTGGTGGCCGCCACCCAGGGCTTCGCGCAACCTTACGGCCTGACGTTGAACCTCAAGCGCCAGGCGTCCTGGGCCAACCTGCGGGACAAGCTGGTCAGCGGCGAAATCGACGCAGCCCACAGCCTGTACGGCCTGGTCTATGCCGTGCACCTGGGCATCGGTGGCGTTGCAGCCACCGACATGGCAGTGCTGATGGGGCTGAATCAGAACGGCCAGAGCATCAACCTTTCCCACGGCCTCCAGGCCCAAGGCGTGACCAGTCCTGAGGCACTGGAACGGCACGTGCACCAAACTCGCCCGAAACTGACCTTTGCCCAGACTTTTCCCACCGGCACCCATGCCATGTGGCTCTATTACTGGCTCGCCGCCCAGGGCATCCATCCTCTCTCGGATGTCGACAGCGTCGTGGTGCCGCCGCCGCAAATGGTCGCGCACCTGCAAGCCGGGCGCATCGACGGCTTCTGCGTGGGCGAACCGTGGTGCGCCAGCGCGGTGAAACAGAACCTCGGCTTTACCCTGGCGACCACCCAGACCATCTGGCCCGATCATCCGGAAAAAGTCCTCGGGTGTACCCGGGCGTTCGTCGAGCAATACCCCAACACCGCCCGGGCCTTGGTGATGGCGATCCTCGAAGCCAGCCGCTTCATCGAACAAAGCGAGGAGAACCGTCGCAGCACCGCACAACTGCTGAGTGCGCCCGAATACCTCGACGCCCCGCTGGACTGCATCGAGCCGCGCCTGCTGGGCATCTATGCCGACGGCTTGGGCAACAGTTGGCAGGATCCCCATGCCATGCGTTTCCACGGGGGCGGCGAGGTGAACCTGCCATACTTGTCCGACGGCGTGTGGTTCATGACCCAGTTCCGCCGCTGGGGCCTGTTGCGCGAAGACCCGGACTACCTGGCCGTCGCCCGCCAGGTCCAGCAGCTCGACCTGTACCGGGAAGCCGCCACGGCGCTGGGCATAGCATCCCCAAGCCAGGACATGCGCAGCAGCCAGCTGATCGACGGCACCATTTGGGACGGCTCGGATCCGGCCGGGTACGCCCGCAGCTTCAAACTGCACGCCTTGAGCGATGCGGCTCCCCTTCTCGCCAGCCGCTGACAGGAGCCACGACCATGCTGCGTATCCTGCTGATCAACGACACCGCGAAAAAAGTCGGCCGCCTGAAGGCCGCCCTGATTGAAGCCGGCTTCGAAGTAATCGACGAATCCGGCCTGACCATCGACCTGCCGGCGCGCGTCGAAACAGTGCGTCCGGACGTGATCCTGATCGATACCGAGTCACCCGGACGCGATGTGATGGAGCAAGTGGTGCTGGTCAGTCGCGACCAGCCACGACCGATCGTCATGTTTACCGACGAGCACGACCCGGATGTGATGCGCCAGGCCATCAAGTCGGGGGTCAGCGCCTATATCGTCGAAGGCATCCACGCCGCGCGCCTGCAGCCGATCCTCGACGTGGCCATGGCCCGTTTCGAGAGCGACCAGGCGTTGCGTGCCCAGCTCCTGGCCCGGGACCAGCAACTGGCCGAACGCAAGCGCATCGAACTGGCCAAGGGCATGCTGATGAAGATGAAGGAATGCAACGAGGAACAGGCCTACACCCTGATGCGCCGCCAGGCGATGAGCCGCCAGCAGAAGCTGATCCAGGTGGCGGAGCAGATCATCGCGATGAATGAGCTGCTCGGCTGAAAGCTTGTAGCACCGGGCCTGCTTGCGAATGGCCTCCCCCGATCTCGCAGGTTGGCACAGATCTCGCTTAAGCAATCCCACAGGTAACCAACGGCGGTTGCCCCACCTACGACAAAGACGTCGCACACCCTCCTCGCCTCTCTGGCGATCCGGGTTGCGGCGTTTTTTTGTTTTGGTCCTGCGGGACCGGTGGTGCGACCACAGGCGGCGCACTGCTCAAAGCACTGACTCATTTCTCGAGACTTTTACAGCTGAGGTGCGCGATGAATTCAAGCTTCTGGAAATCCGGCCACACCCCGACACTGTTCGCGGCCTTCCTCTACTTCGACCTGAGTTTCATGGTCTGGTACCTGCTCGGCCCCCTGGCGGTGCAGATCTCCGCCGACCTGCACCTGACAACCCAGCAACGCGGCCTGATGGTGGCGACGCCGATCCTGGCCGGCGCCGTACTGCGTTTGTTCATGGGCCTGCTGGCCGACCGGATCTCGCCAAAGACCGCCGGCATGGTGGGCCAGGTGATCGTCATCGGTGCGCTGTTCTGCGCCTGGAAACTGGGCATCCACAGTTACGAACAAGCGCTGCTGCTGGGCCTGTTCCTCGGCGTAGCCGGCGCTTCATTCGCCGTGGCCCTGCCGCTGGCCTCCCAGTGGTATCCGCCGCAACACCAGGGCAAGGCCATGGGCATCGCTGGCGCCGGTAACTCGGGCACCGTGCTCGCGGCGTTGATCGCCCCGGTGATGGCCGTGGCCTTCGGCTGGAGCAACGTGTTCGGCTTCGCGCTGATCCCGCTGGTGCTGACCCTGGTGCTCTTCGCCTGGTTGGCCAAGAACGCCCCCGAGCGCCCCAAGGCCAAATCCATGGCCGACTACCTCAAGGCCCTGGGCGACCGTGACAGCTGGTGGTTCATGTTCTTCTACAGCGTGACCTTCGGCGGTTTCATTGGCCTGGCCAGTGCCCTGCCCGGCTACTTCAACGACCAATATGGCCTGAGCCCGGTCACCGCCGGCTACTACACCGCCGCCTGCGTCTTCGGTGGCAGCCTGATGCGCCCACTGGGCGGCGCCCTGGCGGACCGTTTCGGCGGCATCCGCACCTTGCTCGGCATGTACACCGTGGCGGCCGTCTGCATCGCCGCAGTGGGCTTCAACCTGCCGAGCTCCTACGCGGCACTGGCATTGTTTGTCTGCACCATGCTCGGTTTGGGGGCGGGCAACGGCGCGGTGTTCCAACTGGTGCCACAACGCTTCCGTCGCGAAATCGGTGTGATGACCGGGCTGATCGGCATGGCCGGCGGCATTGGCGGTTTCGCCCTTGCGGCGGGCATGGGCGCGATCAAGCAGAGCACCGGCAGCTATCAACTGGCGCTGTGGTTGTTCGCCAGCCTCGGTGTGCTGGCCTGGTTCGGCCTGCACGGCGTCAAGCGTCGCTGGAGGACCACTTGGGGTTCGGCCGCTGTCACCGCCGCCCGGGTATAACAGCAACCATGAGCCTGCAATTGAGTTTCGCCGAAGCCAGCGCCATCGGCCCACGGGAGGAAAACCAGGACGCCCTGCGCCTGGTCACCCCCGCCCCGGCCCTGGCCGCCAGCAAGGGTTACCTGTTCGCCATCGCCGACGGCGTGAGCCAATGCGCCGATGGCGGGCTGGCCGCCCGTTCGACTTTGCAGGCATTGGCGCTGGACTACTACGCCACGCCGCAAACCTGGGGCGTGGCCCAGGCGCTCGACCGACTATTGTCCGCGCAGAACCGCTGGCTGCAAGCCAACGGTGGCGGGCAACCGCTGCTTACCACCGTCAGCGCCCTTGTACTGCGGGGCCGGCGTTTTACGCTGGCCCACGTCGGCGATTGCCGGGTCTACCGCTGGCACGCCGATCACCTGCAACGCGTCAGTGAGGATCACGTCTGGGAGCAGCAAGGCATGCAACATGTGCTCAAGCGCGCCCTGGGGCTGGATCAGCATCTGGTGCTCGACTTCCTCGACGGCGAACTGCGCGAAGACGAAACCTTCGTGTTGCTCAGTGACGGTGTCTGGGCGGTCCTGGGGGACACAGCCATCGCCGGCATCCTTCGCGACCAACCGGACCTGGACCTCGCCGCGCAGACGCTGGTCAACGCCGCGCACCTGGCCGGTAGCCAGGACAACGCCAGCGCGCTGCTGGTGCGGGTCGATGCGGTGGGCGAAGCCAGCATCGGCGACGCACTGATCCAATTGCAGCAGTGGCCTTTGCCCCCTGCGCTGAAGGCCGGCCAGACGTTCGAAGGCTGGCAGATCGAAGGTCCACTGGGCCAAAGCCAGCAATCGTTGCTCTATCGAGTACGTGACGGCCAAGGCCAGCCCTGGCTACTGAAAACCCTGCCCGTGCAGCTACGGGACGACACCCGCGCCGGGCAAGCGCTGCTCTCGGAGGAATGGTTTCTCAAGCGGGTCGCGGGCAGGCAATTTCCCGAAGTGCATGGTGTTCCACAGCGCCAGCATTTGTACTACGTGATGCGCGAATACCCGGGGGCGACCCTGGCCGAGCTGTTCAACCAGGGCGGGCCGCTGCCCCTGGCCCAATGGCAGGACCTGGCCCAACGCCTGGTGCGAGCGGTGGGCCTGCTGCATCGACGGCAGATCTACCACCGCGACATCAAGCCGGAAAACCTGCACCTGGGCGACGATGGCGAATTGCGCTTGCTGGATTTCGGCCTGGCGTATTGCCCGGGCTTGTCCGAGGACCAGGCCAACGTGTTGCCCGGCACGCCCAGCTACATTGCCCCGGAAGCCTTCGGCGGCACCGCCCCCACGGTACAACAGGATTTGTATGCCGTCGGCGTAACCTTGTATTTCTTGCTGACCGGACATTATCCCTACGGCGAGATCGAAGCCTTCCAGCGACCGCGCTTCGGCGTGCCGGTCAATGCCAGCCGCTATCGACCGGACCTGGCCGAATGGCTCGGGCAAAGCCTGGAACGCGCGATCGCGGCGGATCCGGACCAGCGTTTTGAAACCGCCGAGGAATGGCTGTTGCTGCTGGAACAAGGCGAGCGCCGTAGCCTGAGCGTAAGGCCCCGGCCGTTGCTGGAACGCGAGCCGCTGAAGGTCTGGCGGACATTGGCATTGGTGTCGTTGGTGATAAATCTGGTGATGCTGTTTCTAGTCTTTCATAGCTAGACCCAGTTGCTCGCGAAGACGGCGTGCCTGCCTATACCTATCCCCAGCCTGACGCTCCATTACCGGGCAACACGCTTTCATTCGGTGCAATAAATCCCCCTTCAACGCCTCCAACCTGCAGCTCAGCCAATAAATCCGCGCCCCAAGAGCACTTGGCACAACCACTGCATAACCTCTCTCACCATACATATAGCAACGCCTCCAACGATGAAGGCGGTGCTTCCCGAGAGAACGGGACCAGGACAAAGGCGTCCTCGCTAGCTTGCTAGCGGGACGCCTTTTTTGTTTTCGAAAAAATTGCCGAGCCAGCCTGACCGCCGTGATGAACAGGCCTGAGCTTGCGGAGAACCCTGATGAAAAAACTCAAACTGGTAATGATCGGCAACGGCATGGCCGGGGTTCGAACCCTCGAAGAACTGCTCAAGCTGAGCAACGAGCTGTACGACATCACGGTGTTCGGCGCCGAGCCCCACACCAACTACAACCGCATCCTGCTCTCGCCGGTGCTGGCCGGCGAGCAGACCTTCGAAGAAATCGTGCTCAACGACCTGAGCTGGTACCTGGACAACAACATCAAGCTGTTGCTCAACCGCAAGGTGGTGGAAATCGACCGGGTCAAGCGCCGGGTCATCGCCGAGGACGGCAGCGAAGCCGAATACGACCGCCTGCTCATCGCCACCGGCTCCACGCCGTTCATCTTGCCGATCCCCGGCAACACCCTCGATGGCGTGATCGGCTACCGCGACATCGCCGACACCCAGGCGATGATCGACACCGCGAAAACCCATAAACACGCGGTGGTCATCGGTGGCGGCCTGTTGGGCCTGGAAGCCGCCAACGGCTTGAAGCTTCGCGGCATGGACGTGACCGTCGTACACATCGGCGAATGGCTTTTGGAACGGCAGCTGGACAAGACCAGCGGTCAACTGCTGCAAACCGCGCTGGAAAGCCGTGGCCTGAAATTCCGCCTCTGCGAACAGACCCAGGCCCTGCACGACGCCGGCAATGGCCGGGTCGGCTCGGTCCAGTTCAAGAACGGCGACATCATCCCTGCCGACCTGGTGGTGATGGCCGCCGGTATCCGCCCCAATACCGAACTGGCGGAAAAATCCGGCATCCCGTGCAATCGCGGGATCCTGGTCAACGACACCATGCAAACCTACGACCCACGCATCTATGCCATCGGCGAATGCGCCAGCCATCGCGGCACCGCCTACGGCCTGGTGGCGCCGTTGTTCGAACAGGCCAAGGTCTGCGCCAACCACCTCGCGCAACTGGGCTTCGCCACCTACAAAGGCTCGGTTACTTCGACCAAGTTGAAAGTCACCGGCATCGACCTGTTCTCCGCCGGCGACTTCATGGGCGGCGAAGGCACCGAGACCATCACCCTTTCCGACCCGATTGGCGGCGTCTATAAAAAACTGGTGATCAAGGATGACGTGCTGGTCGGGGCCTGTCTGTACGGCGATACGGCGGACGGCGGATGGTATTTCCGCCAGATTCGTGAGAATCACGCCATCAGCGAGATCCGCGATCACCTCATGTTCGGGGAAAACGCACTGGGTGATGTAGGACACCAGGGCCAGGACAAAGCCATGAGCATGGCCGACACCGCAGAAGTCTGCGGCTGCAACGGCGTGTGCAAGGGCACCATCGTCAAGGCGATCCAGGAACACGGGCTGTTCAGCGTCGATGACGTGAAAAAACACACCAAGGCCGCCAGTTCCTGCGGCTCCTGCGCCGGCCTGGTGGAGCAGATCCTGATCAACACCGTGGGCGGCGCAGCGGACGTCAAGCCGAAAAGCGAAAAAGCCATCTGCGGCTGCAGCGACCTCAACCACGGCCAGATCCGCCAGGCGATCCGCGACCAGCATCTGCTGACCATCGCCGGGGCCATGAGCTACCTGAACTGGCGCACCCCGAACGGCTGCGCTACCTGCCGCCCCGCCCTGAACTACTACCTGATTTCCACCTGGCCCGGTGAAGCCCAGGATGATCCGCAGTCGCGCCTGATCAACGAACGCGCCCATGCCAACATCCAGAAAGACGGCACTTACTCGGTGGTCCCGCGGATGTGGGGCGGCGTGACCAACCCTTCCGAGCTGCGGCGCATTGCCGACGTGGCGGACAAGTACAACGTGCCGATGGTCAAGGTCACCGGCGGCCAGCGCATCGACCTGTTGGGGATCAAGAAGCAAGACCTGCCCGGCGTCTGGAAAGACCTCGACATGCCCTCCGGCCACGCCTACGGCAAATCCATCCGCACCGTGAAGACCTGCGTGGGCAGCGAGTTCTGCCGCTTCGGCACGCAGAACTCCACTCAGTTGGGGATCGAGCTGGAGCACGACCTGTTCAACATGTGGTCCCCGCACAAAGTGAAGCTGGCCGTCTCCGGTTGCCCCCGCAACTGCTCGGAAGCGGGCATCAAGGACGTTGGCATCATCGGCGTCGATTCCGGCTGGGAGATGTACATCGGCGGCAACGGCGGGATCAAGACCGAAGTCGCCGAGTTCTTCGTCAAGCTCAAGACCGCCGAAGAAGTGCGCGAATACAACGGCGCCTTCCTGCAGTTGTACCGGGAAGAAGCCTTCTACCTCGAACGCACCGTGCACTACATGCAGCGGGTCGGCATGGAGCACATCAAGAAAGCCGTGCTGGAAGACCCGGAGCGGCGCAAAGCGCTCCATGAGCGGCTGAAGTTTTCCCTGTCGCTGGAACAAGACCCTTGGAAACAGCGCCTGGAGCAACCCCAGCTGAAGAAAGAATTTGAAGTCATTCCCGTGAAGCACCTGGAGGTGCCGGCATGAACTGGCTGGATATCTGCGCACTGGAAGAGATCAACGCCCTGGGTTCTCGAATCATCCAGGGACCGAAGGGCGATATCGCGATTTTTCGTACCAGCGACGATGAAGTTTTCGCACTCGACGACCGCTGCCCGCACAAGGGCGGTCCATTGTCCCAGGGCCTGATCTACGGCAAGCGCGTGGCCTGCCCACTGCATAACTGGCAGATCGACCTGGAAACCGGCCTGGCCCAAGCCCCGGACGTGGGTTGCGCCCATCACCACTCGGCCCGAGTCGAGAACGGCCGCGTGATGCTGGCCCTGCGGGAAGCAAGCTCATGAGCCGCCAGACCACAGCCACGACCTGCTGCTACTGCGGGGTCGGTTGCGGCGTGTTGATCGAGCATGACGGCGAGCGCATCTTCGGCGTCAGCGGCGATCCCAGCCACCCGGCCAACTTCGGCAAATTGTGCAGCAAGGGCTCGACCCTGCACCTGACCGGCGACCTCGCCGCACGCGCGCTTTACCCCGAGCTGCGCCTGGGCAAAGGCCTGGCTCGGGCCCGCACCGACTGGGACAGCGCCCTGGACCATGCCGCCACTATTTTCGCCGAGACGATTGCCGAACATGGCCCCGACAGCGTGGCGTTCTACATCTCCGGCCAACTGCTGACCGAGGACTACTACGCCTTCAATAAACTCGCCCGGGCCCTGGTGGGCACCAACAACATCGACAGTAACTCGCGGCTGTGCATGTCCTCCGCCGTGGTGGGCTACAAGCGCAGCCTCGGCGCCGACGCCCCGCCTTGCAGCTATGAAGACCTGGAGCTGAGCGATTGTGTGATGATCGTCGGCAGCAACATGGCCTACGCCCATCCGATCCTGTTTCGTCGCCTCGAAGAAGCAAAATCCCGCCGGCCCGAGATGAAAATCATCGTCATCGACCCCCGGCGCACCGACACCTGCGACCTGGCGGACCTGCACCTGGCGATCCTGCCGGGCACCGATGTCGCGCTGCTCCATGGGATTTTGCACTTACTGCTGTGGGAAGACTGGATCGATCGCAGTTTCATCAAGACCCACACCGAAGGGCTTGCGGATCTGAAGAATCTGGTGCGCGACTACACGCCCGCCATGGTTGCCCAGCTTTGCGGCATCAGCGTCGAGCAGCTGCACCAATGCGCCGAATGGGTCGGCACATCGCCCAGTTTCCTGTCGTTGTGGTGCATGGGCCTGAACCAGTCCACCGCCGGCAGCGCGAAAAACAGCGCGCTGATCAATCTGCACCTGGCCACCGGCCAAATCGGCCGGCCGGGCGCTGGACCGTTCTCATTGACCGGCCAGCCCAACGCCATGGGCGGGCGCGAAACCGGCAGCCTGTCGAACCTGCTGCCGGGCCATCGCGAAGCCGCCAACCCGGAACATCGCGCTGAAGTGGCCGATTACTGGGGCGTCGATGCGTTACCGGCAGCCCCTGGCCTCAGCGCCATTGAACTGTTCGAACAGGTGCGCAGCGGCAAGATCAAGGCAGTGTGGATCGCCTGCACCAACCCCGCCCAATCGATGCCGGACCAGGCCGCCGTGCGCGAGGCCCTGCAAGCCTGCCCGTTCGTGGTGTTGCAGGAAGCCTTTCGCACCACCGAGACCGCCGCCTTTGCCGACCTGCTGCTGCCCGCGGCCAGTTGGGGCGAAAAAGAAGGCTCGGTAACCAACTCCGAGCGGCGCATTTCCCACGTGCGCCGGGCAATCAACGCACCGGGTGAGGCACGACCGGACTGGGCCATCACAGTGGATTTCGCACAACGCCTGGAGAAACGCCTGCGCCCGGGGCAATCGAGCTTGTTCGCCTTCGACACGCCGGCCCAGTTGTTCGATGAATACAAGCAATTGACCCGTGGTCGTGACTTGGATCTGTCCGGTATCAGCCATGCGCTGATCGATCAGCTTGGCCCCCAGCAATGGCCTTTTCGCGAAGGCGCCACGGTCGGCACCGCCCGTTTGTACGTGGATGGGATTTTTCCTACCGAAAGCGGCCGTGCCCGATTTGTCGCCGACCCTTATCGCGCCGCCAAGGAACTGCGTGACGCGCGCTATCCCTTGACACTGAATACGGGTCGCCTGCGAGATCAATGGCACGGCATGAGCCGCACGGGAACCGCTGCGCAGTTGTTTGGCCATGTGAACGAAGCGGTGCTCAGCCTGCATCCCGACGATTTGGTCCGCCATCGCCTGCAAACCGGTGACCTGGTCAGTCTCAAGAGCCGTCGCGGCAGCCTGATCGTCGCCGTCGACAGCGACGAAAGCGTGCGCCCCGGCCAGGCGTTCCTGCCCATGCACTGGGGCGATCGGTTCCTCAAGGGAGGGGTGAACACCCTGACCCAGCCGGCTTTCGACCCACTGTCCAAACAGCCGGAACTCAAACACAGCGGCGTGCGCCTGGAACCGGTGAACCTGCCCTGGCAGCTTTTCGCCCTGATCGAAGGCGATGTTCAACAGCATTTGGAGACGTTGCGTCCGCTGTGTGAGGCGTTTTCCTACGTCAGCCTTAGCCTGACCGGTCGCGAACGTCCCGCGTTGCTGATTCGCGCCGCCAGTGCCGTCGCCCCCGAACCGCAACTGCTACAAGCGATTGACGAGCAACTCGGCCTTATCGAAGGGCCAGTCTTGGCCTATGACGACCCACGCCGCGCCATCGGCAAGCGGGTGCGGATCGAAAACGGACGCATCACTGCCATTCGCCTGGCGGGTGAAACCCTGGCCCGGCACTGGCTGCAGAACCTCTGGCTGGAAGGTCGCGCCGACGAGCAACTACGGCGCTGGCTGCTAGCTCCCCTGAGCGCGCCGCCAGGCAACACCGGTGCCACCGTGGGTGGCGGGAAAACCCTGTGCAACTGCATGAATGTCAGCCAGCGCGCGGTTTGCGCGGGTATCGAGCGCGGCCTGGATTTGCAGGGCCTGAAAAAGGAACTGGGCTGCGGCACGCAGTGCGGTTCCTGCGTACCGGAAATCAAGCGTTTGCTGGTTGCCACCGCGCAACCGGTGGCGGCTATCTCGTGAGGAAACACTATGAACGCAAAAGTCTGGCTGGTCGGTGCAGGTCCCGGCGACCCTGAATTGCTGACCCTCAAAGCCGTGCGCGCCTTGGGCGAAGCCGACGTGGTGTTGATCGATGACCTGGTCAACGACGCGGTGCTGGAGCACTGCCCCGGTGCACGCATCATCGCCGTGGGCAAGCGCGGCGGTTGCCGTTCCACGCCACAGGCGTTCATTCATCGGTTGATGCTGCGTTATGCCCGCCAAGGCAAATGTGTAGTGCGCCTCAAGGGCGGCGATCCGTGCATTTTCGGCCGGGGCGGTGAAGAAGCGCAGTGGCTGCGCGAGCATGGCGTTGAGGTGGAACTGGTCAACGGCATCACCGCCGGCCTCGCGGGGGCGACTCAGTGCGACATTCCCCTGACCTTGCGCGGCGTTGCGCGGGGCGTGACGCTGGTCACCGCCCACACCCAGGATGGCAGTAGCTTGAACTGGCAAGCCCTGGCACAAGGCGGAACCACCCTGGTGGTGTACATGGGCGTGGCAAAGCTCAGCGAAATCCGCGAGCAATTGCTGGCCGGTGGCCTCGCGGCGGATACGCCGGTGGCCATGATCGAAAACGCCTCCCTGCCCCATCAACGCGACTGCCGCAGCGACTTGGCCTCGATGGAAACCGATGCCGGCGCCTTTCAACTCAAGAGCCCGGCGATCCTGGTGATTGGCGCGGTGGCGGGCGCAGCCGAACTGGCCGCCTCCCCGCCGGTCTTCGCGCAGGCTTCAGCGCTCTAACAGACAACAGCGAGCCCATTGAGGTAGCGAGCAGGCTCGCTACCACAGGTTTCTGTCTCCCACCTCTAAATCGCACGCAAAGAAAAACCCGGCCTAGGCCGGGTTTTTCCAAAGCTTCGGGCTAATTACTTAGCTTGGGCTTCAACCTGCGCTTCTACGCGACGGTTTACTGCACGACCAGCTTCAGTGGCGTTGTCAGCAACTGGGCGGGATTCGCCGTAGCCAACAGACTGAACGCGGGACGATTCAACACCGTACTGGTTGGTCAGAACTTGCTTGACGGCGTTTGCACGACGCTCAGACAGCTTCTGGTTGTAAGCGTCAGGACCGACGGAGTCAGTGTGACCTTCAACAGTGGTGCTGGTGGCTGGGTACTGCTTCATGAAATCAGCCAGGTTCTTGATGTCGCCGTAGCTGTTTTCTTTAACGACCGACTTGTCGAAGTCGAACTTGACGTCCAGCTCAACACGTACGACTTCAGCAACAGCTGGGCAGCCATCAGCGTCAACGGTTACGTTGGCTGGGGTGTCAGGGCACTTGTCGACGTTGTCGCACACGCCATCGTTGTCGCTGTCGGAGCAGACTTCAGCCGGAGCTGGAACTGGAGCAGCAGCAGGCTTGGAGCCGCCACCGAAGTTCACACCGATACCGACGCTAGGAGCCCACTCGGTGTCGCCCTGGTCGATGTTGTACTGAGCTTCAACGCCGGCACGGGCGTAGAAGTTGTCGGTGAAATACAGCTTGGCGCCGCCACCAACGTTGGCGAAGGTAGAACGGTTACGACTGTTGCTACCGTTCTGGTCGATGCTCTGGTCGGAGAAACCGGCAGAGACGTAAGGACGCAGCATGTCGCCTGGGTTGTTGAAGTGGTACAGAGCGTCCAGAGCGGTGTTGGCGCCCTTGACGTTAGTGCCGTCTTCGGTACGTGCGTTGTGCACTTCGTCGTAGGCCAGACGCAGTTCAACGTCGTCGGTCAGGAAGTAACCAATCGAACCGCCGAACAGATTGCCGTTATTCTTGAAATCACGAGCGCTGTCGAACATTTCCTTCTTTGCGAAGCCTTCGATTTCAACTGCGCCTTGGCCTTGTGCCAGAGCGCCGAACGAAGTGGCAGCAATCAAAGAACCAATGGCAAAGCCCAAGGTGTTTTTCAGTTTCATCCGTTAAATCCCCATCTGGTGATTGTGAAGCAGTCCCGCAAACCGGGGGACAACTCGGCGGCAAGTCTATCAGAACTTGCCTACACGTAAGAGATATTTGCGCCGAACTAAGTTTCGGCAATGCCTGCAAATTTCTCACGCAGCTTATCGAGCGCGCGCTTGTAACGCATTTTTGTCGCGCTCAAACCCATATGCATTATGTCTGCGATCTCCTGGAATTCCAGTTCTGCGACAAATCGTAGCACCAGAATCTCCCGATCGATCGGGTTCACATAAACCAGCCAGCGATCGAGCCCACCCTTTTCCTCGGGCTTGGGCGCCTTTTCTTCAGACGCTTCCTCAAGGGGGTCAAGGCTCAACGCGTCCATTAACCGACGCTTTCGCCGTTCCTTACGATACTGCGTGATGCATTCGTTGTAAGTGATGCTATATAGCCACGTCTTGAACTTCGATTTCCCCTCGAAGTTCTTCAAGCCGTACAGCACCTTCAACATCACCTCCTGACAGACATCATCAGCATCGCGATCGTTCCCAAGATACCGTGCACAAACATTAAATAATGTTCGTTGGTAACGGCGCATCAGCTCTTCGTAAGCGCGTGTTACGTGAAACAGCTCCGTATGCGCGCGCGCGACCAACTCCTCATCGGAGAGATCACGGGGGTCGTAGCGCGTGGATAGCGATTGGGGTTTGTTCAAAACAAGTCGGGCCGACAGTCTAGGTCAATGTGCGCCGCAGCCAGCGATAGCAGGCATTTTGCGGCGGCATACATTAGCAGGGTTTGCCGGGTTAGCGGCTACTCACATGCTGTTCCAGCAGAATCCGATTGGAAAGCGACACCAGCCCGCCCTCCTCGGTCAGCAATGTGGTCTTCACCGTGCCAATCTCTTCGATCTGGCCTTCGACCTCTCCAACACGCACTTGTTGCCCCACCTCATACAGCTCACGCACATAGATTCCCGCGAGAATCTGGCCGGCGATTTCCCGGCTTCCCAACCCCATGGCCAGCGCAACCGCCAGACCAACGGTAATCAAGACAATCACGATCACATGGTTTAGAAGGTCAGTCTTGACCTCCAACTGGCTGATCGCGACGGAAATACTGATGATAATGACCAGGCCCTGGGCGATTCTTCCCAGTCCCGAAGCGTAGTCCAGCCCCACACCTTCCGCAGCGCCGCGTACCAGGCCGTTGGCCAGTTGCGCCAGGAGAACGCCCACCAGCAACACCAGGGCCGCGCCGAAGACCTTCGGCAAATACAGCGCAAGCATGTCCAGGGTCGCTGAAACGCGCTCCAGGCCCAGGGATTCAGCCGCGGAAACCAGGAATATAAGCAGCACGAACCAATAGACGATCTTGCCCACCAGCGTCGAGATCGGGACCTGGATGCCGCCGCGGGACAAGAGCTTGGTCAGGCCAGTACCACCCATCAGGCGATCGAGGCCCAGCTTGGCGAGCAGCTTGGACAGCAGCGTGTCCAGCAACTTGGCCACGACGAAACCCAACAACAGCACCACCAGGGCGCCAAAGAGATTGGGGATGAAGTTAGCTATCTTGGTCCACAACGCAGTCATTGCCGTGACGAGGCTCTGGGTCCAGAGATCAAGTTCCATATTCAGTCAGCCTTATCAGCGGTGCGAGTAACGGGTTTGCGACGGGAAACCGGCGAGACGTGGGCCGACCCGTTGTTAAGGGCGATCATCAGCGCGGGCAACCAACGGCCCAGCAGGCTGAACAAGTCGCCGGCGCCGACCTGGCGGTTGGCGGTTTTGAGTACACGGCCCAGGCAAGCATCGTCGTCCCGACTGGACGGCGAGGCCTTGAGCATGTCGCGCAGAGACTGTTCAAACGGATCGTGCATACGCACCTCTCGTGATGTCTGTGGAAGACGCGATCAGTTTTCGTCGGGTCACATGAAACCCCATCACACCCACCGCAAGCGGCGGAACAGCCACCATTGCCCCATGGCCACGCAGACCATCAGCAGGCAGGCGACCAGGAACCCATAGGAGCTTCCGGAAAACGGAATGCCGCCGACATTGATGCCGAGCAGCCCGGTGAGAAAACTCATCGGCAAGAAGATCCCGGTGATGATGCCGAAGCGGTACATGGTGCGGTTCATGCGCACCGAGAGACGCCGGTCCTCGGCCTCCAGCACCAGCCCTACGCGCTCCCGGGTCAATTCCAGCTCCTCGAGGTAGCGGGTCAGGCTGTTGTTCAATTCATTCCAGTAGTCGCCGTCGTCCTCGACGAACCAGGGCAACTTGATCCGCGACATCTGTCCGAAAATATCCCGCTGCGGCGCCAGGAATCGCTTGAGCCCGGCCGCCCTTCGACGGATGTGAAGAATGGCGTCGTGCTCAGGGGTATACCGTTCGTCGGTATCGAGTTTTTCTTCCTCGGTGTCGACGATTTCAGACAGGCATGTCACCAGGTCCTGCACTTTATTGGTCAGGTATTGCGCCATATAAAGGATGAGTTCCGAAGCGGTCCTGGGGCCCTTGCCCTCGGACAGCTCGGCCAGCAGCTCATCGGTGGCGCGCAATGGGCGCAGCCGCAGGGATATCACCCGCTGCGCCGCGGCGAAGATGCGCACCGATACCATGTCTTCCGGCTCGGCCCCTGGGTTGAGGTTGATCCCGCGCAAAAAAAGCAGCAGTTCGGCGTTGGGCAGGGGCAGCAGTCGCGGCCGGGTGTTTTCTTCAAGCAGCAGGTCGCAGTTGAATTCACTCAAGCCACTGGATTTGCGCAACCACGTATGGGTTTGCGGATGACTGCGATCCCAGTGCAGCCACAGGCTTTCATGGGCTTGCAACTGCAGATCGTCAAGTTCGGTCCGGGCTATCGAACGCGCGCCACCTTTACCATCCAGCACCAGGGCATGCACCAGCCCCCATTGCGCGTTTTCTTCCTCGAACATCCTCATCCCTTATGGCCTTGGTGCTTTATTCAGGCATCTTCAGCGGGCTTGGCGAGACGATCACGCCGTTGTTGTCCGCGTAGACATATTCGCCCGGACGAAACGTCACACCCGCAAAGGTCACGACGACGTTGAGATCGCCAATGCCGCGCTTGTCGGTCTTCATCGGATGGCTGGCCAGGGCCTGGACGCCGAGGTCGGTCTGGGCAATGACGTCGACGTCGCGGATGCAACCGTAGATCACCAGCCCTTCCCAGCCATTTTTCGCGGCCTTTTCGGCCAGCATGTCGCCCAGCAGCGCCCGACGCAGGGAGCCGCCGCCGTCGACGACCAGCACCTTGCCCTTGCCATCGAGTTCAACCTGCTCCTTGACCAGCGAGTTGTCTTCGAAACACTTGATGGTCACGATCTCGCCGCCGAAGGAATCGCGACCGCCGAAATTGCTGAACATCGGTTCCACCACTTGCACGAGGTCCGGATAGGCATCGCACAGGTCAGGCGTGAGGTAATGGTTCATCGAACAACTCCTGTATGGGCTGGAACGTCGGGCTGAAGTGAACCGCCGTTTGTGACCAAAACAGCGGAACGCGTCATATCTTAGCCGCAAGCTGACAAGAGCGAAATGCCCCTGTCAGAGCCTTCGCCTCAAACTGCCTGGGCCAGGCGCGGCTGGTCGGCCAACAACGGCGCACCTTGATCGTCCAGCCATCGCGCCACCAGCGGCCAGACCTCGGCTTGCGCGGCCTTGCTGACGAGCATTTCGACGTGACCGAAATCATCGCCGAAGCCTTGCTCGCGCCCAAGGCAGACAAACTGCTTGTGCTCGGAACCGATCTGGTCGAACAGTTTGCGGCAGGCCCAGGTCGGATCCTGCTGATCACCGGCGGCGCTCACCGCCAATACCGGCACCTGCACATCGGCGAGACCCGCCCACCAATTTTTCTCGGCATCACCGAAACGCCCGAACAGGCCATACCAGCGCATGCTCTCCAGTGCCAGGCCGATGGGCTCATCTTCCGGACCACGCTTGAGCCTGGAACCGGACAATTGCGCAAATCGCTTGAGGATGAAACGTCCGCTCCATTCCACCGGCGGGATTTTCAGCGGCCAGTAAGTACGACTGACCTGGGCGCCGAAGAACGCCGCCGACGCCACGGCAGGCGCGCCGAGGTAGTGACCGCCCAAGGCAGCCGCCAGGGTAATGCCGCCCAGGGAATGGCCAATCCAGTGTGGCACTTGCCCGCTTTGTTCACGCACAAAGGCGCCAATGGCCGGCAAGTCATAACGGGCGTAGTCGGCCACGCGGTTGTTGCGGTAGCCCTGGTTTCGTTGGGACAAGCCATGGCCGCGCATTTCGGGAATCCAGACATCGAACCCCAACCGCGCCAGATACGCCCCCAGGCCGAGGCCCTTGGGCGAATACCAGAAGCGACGGTTGGAAAAACTGCCGTGCAGCAGGATCACCGGGACCCCACGGACCTCACAGGCGTCGGCCATGCCCAGGCGGGTGACCGCCAGTTCGACGCTGTAGTCAGGGCTGTTGCCCGGTTTCAAGCGATAGACATCTTCGCTCAGATCGCCGCGCCGTTCGGCGCTGATCAGGGCGACAGGAAATAGGTTGCTGCTGCTTTGCATGATCTTCTTGCACAAAAAAGGGCGGCTTCCAGATGGAGCCCGCCCTACTTCAAATCAAAAGGGGCCGGTGATGCCCCTTCACTCGATCAGACCGCAGCCTGACCCTCAGCCAGGAAGAACCAAGTCTCCAGCACGGAATCCGGGTTCAACGAAACGCTTTCGATACCCTGCTCCATCAGCCACTTGGCCAGGTCCGGGTGATCCGAAGGGCCCTGGCCGCAGATGCCGATGTATTTGCCGGCCTTGTTGCAGGCGGCAATGGCGTTGGCTAGCAGTTTCTTGACCGCTGGGTTCCGCTCGTCGAACAGGTGGGCGATGATCCCGGAGTCGCGGTCCAGGCCCAGGGTCAGCTGGGTCAGGTCATTGGAACCGATGGAGAAACCGTCGAAGAATTCGAGGAACTCGTCGGCCAGGATGGCGTTGGACGGCAGCTCGCACATCATGATCACGCGCAGGCCGTTCTCGCCACGGGCCAAGCCGTTTTCCGCCAGCAGGTCGACCACCTGGCTCGCTTCACCGAGGGTCCGCACGAACGGCACCATGATTTCGACGTTGGTCAGGCCCATCTCGTTGCGCACGCGCTTGAGGGCACGGCATTCGAGCTCGAAGCAGTCACGGAACGACTCGCTGATGTAGCGCGAAGCACCGCGGAAGCCCAGCATCGGGTTTTCTTCTTCCGGCTCGTAGAGCTTGCCGCCGATCAGGTTGGCGTATTCGTTGGACTTGAAGTCCGACAGGCGCACGATGACTTTTTTCGGCCAGAAGGCCGCCGCCAGGGTGCTGATGCCTTCCACCAGCTTCTCGACGTAGAAACCGACCGGATCGTCATAGCCGGCGATGCGCTTGTCGACGCTGTCCTTGATTTCCTGCGGCAGGCCGTCGTAGTTCAGCAGTGCCTTGGGGTGCACGCCGATCATGCGGTTGATGATGAATTCCAGGCGGGCCAGGCCCACGCCGGCGTTCGGCAACTGCGCGAAGTCAAAGGCGCGGTCCGGGTTGCCGACGTTCATCATGATCTTGAACGGCAGCTCCGGCATTGCGTCCACGGAGTTCTTCTTGATGTCGAAGCCCAGTTCGCCTTCGAAGATGTAGCCGGTGTCGCCCTCGGCGCAGGAAACGGTCACGCCCTGGCCGTCCTTGAGCAGCTCGGTGGCGTTGCCGCAACCGACCACGGCCGGGATACCCAGCTCGCGGGCGATGATTGCCGCGTGGCAGGTACGGCCACCGCGGTTGGTGACGATGGCGCTGGCGCGCTTCATGACCGGTTCCCAGTCCGGGTCGGTCATGTCGGAGACCAGTACGTCGCCGGCCTGGACCTTGTCCATTTCCGAGACGTCCTTGATGATCCGCACCTTGCCGGCGCCGATACGCTGGCCGATTGCGCGGCCTTCCACCAGCACGGTGCCGGTTTCCTTGAGCAGGTAGCGCTCCATGACGTTGGCCTGGGTGCGGCTCTTCACGGTTTCCGGACGGGCCTGCACGATGTACAGCTTGCCGTCGTCACCGTCCTTGGCCCACTCGATGTCCATCGGACAGCCGTAGTGCTTCTCGATGATCATCGCCTGCTTGGCCAGTTCGCTGACTTCAGCGTCGGTCAGGCAGAAGCGTGCGCGATCGGCCTTGTCGACATCGACAGTCTTGACCGAACGACCGGCCTTGGCTTCGTCACCGTAGACCATCTTGATGGCCTTGCTGCCCAGGTTGCGGCGCAGGATGGCCGGGCGACCGGCTTCCAGGGTGCCCTTGTGGACATAGAATTCGTCGGGGTTCACCGCGCCTTGCACGACGGTTTCACCCAGGCCATAGGCACCGGTAATGAACACGACGTCGCGAAAGCCCGACTCGGTGTCGAGGGTGAACATCACGCCGGCGGTGCCGGTTTCGGAGCGGACCATGCGCTGTACACCAGCGGACAGGGCGACCAGCTTGTGGTCGAAGCCCTGGTGCACGCGGTAGGAAATGGCACGGTCGTTGAAAAGGGAGGCGAAGACTTCCTTGGCGGCCCGGATGACGTTTTCCACGCCACGGATGTTCAGGAAGGTCTCCTGCTGGCCGGCGAACGAGGCATCCGGCAAGTCTTCGGCGGTGGCCGAGGAGCGCACGGCGACGGCAACATCGGGGTTGCCTTCGGAGAGCTTGGCAAAGGCCGTGCGGATCTCGGCGTTCAGTTTCTCGGGGAATTCGGCTTCCATGATCCACTGGCGGATCTGGGCACCGGTCTTGGCCAGGGCATTGACGTCATCGACGTCCAGGGCGTCGAGCGCATCGTGGATCTGCTGGTTCAGGCCGCTCAGTTCCAGGAAATCACGATAAGCCTGGGCGGTCGTGGCGAAGCCACCTGGCACCGATACACCGGCGCCGGCGAGGTTACTGATCATCTCGCCCAGGGATGCGTTCTTGCCCCCCACATGCTCTACATCATGGACGCCGAGCTTATCGAGGGAAACTACGTACTCTACCAAGGTGATCTCTCCACTAACTGTGTTGGAAAAGCTCAAGGTACCGGCGGCTCCAGGGGAGCGCTCACCGGCGATATGGCCTGGACCTGGAAAATAAGTGAGAATGCGGGCCACGGGCGGCCGGCAAATCGCGCCTATCATATCCAAGAATCGTCACTAGCTCACTAGCTTAAGGCCCAAGGCGCAAATGAAACGATCTGCTTTCTTTATCTCCGACGGCACCGGCATCACGGCCGAAACGCTAGGCCAGAGCCTGTTGGCGCAGTTCGAAAACATTACCTTCACCAAGCTGACACGCCCGTACATAGACAGCGTCGACAAGGCGCGGGCCATGGTACAGCAAATCAATAAAGCCGCCGAAAACGACGGATTTCGTCCGATCATCTTCGATACCATCGTCAATCAGGACATCCGTGAGATTCTCGCAACGTCCAATGGTTTCATGATCGACATTTTTTCCACGTTCCTGGCGCCGCTCGAACAGGAACTGAGCGAACACTCCTCCTACTCCGTGGGCAAGTCCCATTCCATTGGCCACAACTCCAACTACATGGAGCGGATCGAGGCGGTGAACTTCGCGCTGGACAACGATGACGGCGCCCGCACGCATTATTACGACAAGGCCGACTTGATCCTAGTGGGTGTGTCGCGGTGTGGTAAGACGCCGACGTGCCTGTACATGGCGATGCAGTTTGGCATCCGCGCGGCCAACTATCCGTTGACCGAAGACGACATGGAGCGCCTGCAACTGCCCAGCGCCCTGCGCGCCCACCAGCACAAGCTGTTCGGCCTGACCATCGACCCGGACCGCCTTACCGCGATCCGCAACGAGCGCAAGCCCAACAGCCGTTACTCGAGCTACGCTCAGTGCGAGTTCGAAGTGCGCGAGGTAGAAAACCTGTTCCGGCGGGAGAACATTCCCCACATCAACTCCACGCATTTTTCCGTGGAGGAGATATCGGCGAAGATCCTGGTGGAGAAAGGGGTGGAGCGGCGGTTCAAGTAAGCCTCAAGCACACCCTGAAACCTGGGGGAGCAAGCCCGCTCCCGCAGGGGTTGCGGTGTTTCTGAATCAACGTTCCAACCGCTTGACCAGCGCCTGCCCCACTTCCAGCGCCGACGCCGGATTCTGGCCGGTGATCAACTCCCGGTCCATGACCACATGGGACGTCCACGGCGAGGTATTGCTGCTGTATTGGCCACCCGCCTGCTGCAATGCAGTCTGCGGATAGAATTTCATGGCGCCTCCACCCAGCAGCCCTTTGGCCAATTCCTCTTCCTGATTGCTGATGACCGTCATCTTGTAGCCGGCGTAGATCCAGCCGGACTGGGCCGAAGCCTGGCCCTTGGCGCTCAACTGGCCGACAAAGTCGTTGGCATCGGGCAGGGTCGCCAACAGGGCGATTGGCCCATGGCAAACGAGCGCGGTGGTCTTGCCCTTTTCATGGAAGTGCGTCAGCACCCGCCCCAGCGATGCGCTCGTGAGTAAATCCTGCATCGGTGCATGGCCGCCGGGGACGTACAGCGCGTCGAACCGATCCAGCCCCAGCTGTTCGACACGGCTCAGGCTGATCACCGGTGAATCCTCGGGCGAGGTGATGTTCAGTTGGGCCAGCAACGCCTGGTAGCGCTCAAGTTCCGCCGCGTCATTATTGAAGTACATCTTGTCCACCGAAGAGCGGTCCAGGGTTGGCGCCTTGCCCTCGGGCGTGGCAAAGGTCACGTGGTGACCGGCGTCCAGCAACAGTTTCACCGGCTGTAGCAATTCGTTGAGGTAGAACCCGGTGGAAAAGACCTGGCCATTTTTCAGATCCAGATGATCGGAGTCCGACAGGACCACGAGCACATTATCGGCATGGGCCGCGGCGCTGATGCCTGCCAGGACGACAGACGTTGCCAAGGTAGTGAGCTTTTTCATGATGACTCCGTTTCGATAAAAGATGCGCTCACTGTATTGATGCCCTTGCCGGCGATAAACTGGCCACCCGGAACATCACTTGGCCTCTGGAGGCAATAATGGCCCGTCGATTCGATCATCTGGCCGACGTGGAAGCCTTCGTCACAGTTGTGGAAAAAGGCACCCTCAGCGCCGGTGCCGTGGCGCTGGGCACCACGCCTTCTGTGCTGAGCCGCGCAATCTCGCGCCTCGAAGCCCGCCTTGGAGTGCAACTGTTGCGGCGCACGACTCGCCGATTGAACCTGACCGATGCCGGGACGTTGTACCTGGAACAGTCGCGCTCGGCCTTTGCCTTGATCGACGACGCCGAGCGACGTATCCAGGGTCAGGACGGCGTCTTGACCGGTCGTGTGCGTCTCAGCGTGCCGACCACCTATGGCCATTACCGCCTGCCGGCGCTGCTGTCGCGTTTCGCCCAGGCTTGCCCGCAGGTGCGGGTCGAGCTGAGCATCACCAACCGCAATGTCGACCTGGTGGCCGAGGGATATGACCTGGCGATCCGCCTCGGGCCGCTGCCCGACAGCGGCTTGGTCGGCCGCAAGCTGGAAGACGCCCGCCTCTGCCTGGTGGCTGCGCCGCAATATCTTGGGCGCGCCGGAACGCCCAGGCACTTCGATGAACTGGCCGCCCACGCCTGCCTGCCCTTCGTGATGCCCAGTAGCGGACGCATCGCCCCGTGGCTGTTCCGCGAACACCAGCAAGACCGGGAATGGTTGCCGACAGGCAATGTGCAAGTGTCCGACGACGTGCTGGGCATCGTTTCCCTGGCGCAGGCTGGAATGGGGATTTGCCAGACCTATGAATTCATAGTCCGGGAGCGGATCGAGCGGGGGGAATTGGTGCAATTGCTGGAGGACTTTGGCGGGCGCAGCAGAGCGTTTTCAATCATCTATCCGCCCCATCGGCAATTGCCGGCGGCGGCACGGGCATTGATTGATTTTCTGGCGGAGCACTCATGAGTACGCCAACCTGTGGGAGCGACGTATCGCCGCTCCCACAAAAAAGCTGCCCATACCGGCGTTAGTGAGCCGCAGCCGCTTGCTCTTCCATCTTCTTGCGCAAGCTCAACGGCCTCATGTCGGTCCAGACCTCTTCGATATACGCCAGGCATTCTTTCTTGAAGCCGCTTTTGCCGACCGTACGCCAGCCTTCCGGGACAGCCTTGTAGTCCGGCCAGATCGAATATTGCTCTTCGTGGTTGACCACGACCTGGAAGAGGATGTCCTCGCGGTCGAATACTGAAGTCATGGTGTTTCTCCGTCGTTGCTCAAGGTTCGCCGCGCCACGGGCGCAGCCAAGGTATGAAAAGGAACGTACCGGGCCGGATGAAAATTAGGCGTCGGCCACGGCGGCTTCAAGGGCGCGCCGGAAAATCTCCGCGACCCGGTCGATTTCCGCCGCCGTGATGATCAAGGGCGGCAGGAACCGCACCACGCTTCCTTGTCTTCCGCCCAACTCCAGGATCAACCCACGCTTGAGGCATTCACGCTGCAACCGTGGCGCCAGGCGTGCGTGCACCGGTGGATGACCCTGGGTGTCCGGTTGGCCCGCCGGGTCTACCAGCTCGACGCCGAGCATCAGCCCGCGACCGCGGATATCGCCCAACTGCGGGAAGTCCCGTTGCAGGATATGCAAATGTTCGCTCAAGCGCTCGCCCATGGCGGCCGCGTGGGCCGACAGGTTGTGCTCCACCAGATAACGCATCACGGCGGAACCGGCGGCCATGGCCATCTGGTTGCCTCGGAAAGTACCGGCATGGGCGCCCGGCAGCCAAGTGTCCAGCCAGTCGCGATACACCACGACCGCCAGCGGCAGGCTGCCGCCGATGGCCTTGGACAGCACGACCACGTCCGGGACGATTCCGGCGTGCTCGAAGGCAAACATCTTGCCGGTGCGACCAAAACCGCTCTGGATCTCATCGACGATCAGCGCCACGCCGGCCTGCTCGGTGATCCGTCGCAAACCGCGCAGCCAGTCGAGGTCGGCCGGTATGACGCCGCCCTCGCCCTGCACCACTTCGACGATGACGGCCGCCGGCAACTGCACGCCGGCCTCCGGATCGTTCAGCAGGTTTTCCAGGTAATGCAGATTGGCCCTGACGCCCGCCACACCGCCCAGTCCGAACGGGCAGCGGTAATCGTAGGGATACGGCATGAACTGCACGCCGTTGCTGAGCAAGGCACCCAAGGGTTTCTTCGGCCCCAGGCTGCCCATCAGGCTCAACGCGCCCTGGCTCATCCCGTGATAACCGCCCTGGAACGACAGGACCGTGCTTCGCCCCGTCGCAGTGCGGGCCAGCTTGAGCGCCGCTTCCACCGCATCGGTGCCGGTGGGCCCGCAAAACTGGATTTTCGCTTCGGCGGCGAGGGCCGCCGGCAACAGGCCAAACAGGTCCTGGACAAAGCGGTCCTTGACCGGCGTGGTCAGGTCCAGGGTATGCAGCGGCAATTCATCGGCGAGCACTTGCTGGATCGCCTCGATCACCACCGGGTGGTTGTGCCCGAGCGCCAGCGTGCCGGCGCCGGCGAGGCAATCAATGAAAGTGCGACCCTCGACATCCTCGACGTATAGGCCCTTGGCGCGCTTGAGTGCCAAGGGGATTCGCCGTGGATAGCTGCGGGCATTGGATTCCTGGCGATTCTGACGAGCCAGCAATGGCGATTCGTTGAACTGGTAAAGCGTCTCGACCGGCGTGGAACTGCTTCGTACTGGCGACGCTTCGATAGGACTTGTGACTGACATGTTCTCGACCCCGCAATGAGTGACCCAACGGCGCACCGGGCAGGTGCGCATTCGGTAGCGCACATGCAGGTTTCCTGTTGTGGAAACGCATCAGCAGGGCAAGGATTTACTGCCGATTGAAGACCCGTGGCGAGTTATCTACAGAACGGGCGACAGTTGCACCGGCACGGTCAGCTCAACCCGCAAACCGTCCGCGCGGCTGTCGAACTGCAGGCCACAGCCGCAACGCTGGACGATGGCCTGGACAATCGCCAGCCCCAGCCCGCAGCCATTGCTCTGGCCGTTGCGCCAGAAGCGCTGGGTCAGGTGCTGGATATCGTCGGCGGCGATGCCCGGCCCATGATCACGCACCTGGAAACGCACGCGCTGGCCCACCATTTCCAGGTTCAACTCGACGTCAGTCTCGTCCGGCGTATGGCGCAAGGCGTTTTCCAGCAGATTGCGCAGCGCGGCAATGGACAGCACCGCCGGCATCTGCACCGGCGCATCGGTCAGTTGAGGCGATACCCGCATCCTGATCCGCTGGGGTGCGCCGCCGGTGGCGTCCTGGATGGCCAGCCGCGCGACCTGCTCGGCGTTGCATTGCACCCCATCATCGAACGACAGGCTGCCTTCCACCCGGGCCAGCAGCAACAGTTGCTCCAGCGTGCGATGCATCCGGTCGGCCCCCTCCTCCGCCCGGGCGAGGGCCTGGTCACGCGCAGCCCCCTCGGTCATCCGCGCCACTTGCAGGTGCGTCTTGATGGCCGTCAACGGGCTACGCAGTTCATGGGCGGCATCGCCGGTCAGCCGTCGTTCGCGCTCGATGGTCTTTCCGATGCGCTGGAGCAACTGGTTCTGGGTCTCCAGCAAGGGCCGC
Source organism: Pseudomonas frederiksbergensis (assembly GCF_000802155.2). Classification (GTDB taxonomy): domain Bacteria; phylum Pseudomonadota; class Gammaproteobacteria; order Pseudomonadales; family Pseudomonadaceae; genus Aquipseudomonas; species Aquipseudomonas frederiksbergensis_A. The sequence goes on along the minus strand of NZ_JQGJ02000004.1, from coordinate 234,280 downwards.
AACTCGCTGGGCAGCGGATGAATCTGCAGCGGTTCCAGCGAGTCCGCGTTGCGCCGCGTCAGGGCATCGCGCATGCGGTTGAGCGGCGCCAGGCCCTGGCCGATGCCCAGCCACAGCAGGCACAGGCAACCGAGCAACGCCACGCCGACCGGCACCGATGCCGCCAGCAGCACCGACAGGTTCAAGGCTTCGCGTTCGATCTGGCGATCGGCGGTGGTGATACGCAAGTCACCTCGTGCCAAGGTAAAGCTGCGCCACGGCGCACCGTCGATCATCTGGTCATGAAAGCCCATTTTCTCGGCTTCCAGGGGTTGCCCCGGGGTGTCATGGCTGCGCGCCAGAATCTCCCCGCGCAGTGAGCTGACCTGGCAGGCCATGCCGCCAGGAACGCTCAATTGTTCAGCACTGAAGTGCGTGCCTTCACCTTTGCTCGGAACCGGCGGCAACTGCTCCAGCAACCCGGCGACCATCCGCGCCGAGGCCACCAGGCGCTGGTCGAGGGAAAACATCATCTGGTTGCGCAGGTCGCTGAGCATCCACGCCGCGGCCAATGCCCAGATCAGGGCGAAGGCAGCCCCGAGGGTCAGGCTCAAGCGCAGTCGCAGGCTCATCACTTGGTGGATTCCCCGCCATCGGCCGGCCCCAGGCGGTAACCCAGCCCGCGCACCGTTTCGACGATCCCGTTGCCCAGTTTGCGCCGCAGGTGGTGGATATGGACGTTCAGGGCGTTGCTTTCCAGTTCATCGCTGAAGCCGTAGACGCTGTCCTTGAGTTGTTCGGTGGAGAGCACCCGGCCGCGGCTGTGCAGCAGCGCCTGCAACAGCGCCTGCTCGCGGCGGGAGAGGTCCACCGGCTGACCGTCCAGGATCGTTTCCCGGCTGCTCGGGTCGTACGTCAGGCGGCCATGTTCGATCAGGTTGACGCTGCGCCCCGCCACCCGCCGCAGCAGCGTGTGCAGGCGCGCCGCCAGCTCGCGCAGGTCGAAAGGCTTGAGCAGGTAATCGTCGGCGCCCGCCTGCAAGCCGTCGACACGGTCGGTCACCGAGTCCCGTGCGGTCAGGATCAGCACCGGGATTTCGAGGCCTTGCTGGCGCAATTGCTTGAGCAGCTTGAGGCCGTCTTCATCGGGCAAGCCGAGGTCCAGCACCATGACGTCGAACGTCGCCACGCCGACCATCGCCCGCGCCGCCGATGCCGTGGCGACGTGCTCGACGGTCAGGCCTTGAGCCGTGAGCCCGGCAACGATGCCGCTGGCAATCAACTCATCGTCTTCGCAGACCAGTACGTGCATGGTAAGCCCCAAGGAAAAAAGTAAATTAGGCGGGCGCCCGATTAAGCCGACATTATGCGACGAGTCGGGCAAATATGGGCGATCATTGGCCCTTGTCATTATTGCTGGGTTAATCGACGGTTAATCGCCAGTCGCCACTGTGCCCTTCACTTGCTTCGTTCTAAGGCTTTGTCCATGCGTCGATTGTTTTTGCTGTGGCTGTTCCTGATCTCGGGCCTGGCCCAGGCCGCCAATCCCTTCGAAACCAAACCCGACTTCCTGCCGGTGGAAAAGGCGTTCGTCTTCACCTCCGAACGCCTGGATTCCGGTGAAACCCAGCTGTTCTGGCAAATCGCCGACGGGTATTACCTGTACCAGCAGCGGCTCAAGTTCGATGGCCTGGCCGAAGCGCAAAAACCGAAGTTGCCCGAGGGCGAAGCCCACAGCGACGAATTCTTCGGCGACCAACAAGTGTATCGCCAGGCCCTGGAACTGAAGATTCCCGCCGGAGCGACCGGCAAGATCAAGGTCGGTTTCCAGGGCTGCGCCGACGCGGGCCTGTGCTATCCACCCCAGACCCAAGTGGTCGACCTGGGCGGTACGACTGCGCTGGCAGCCACTGGCGAAGCCCAGGACCAAGCCTTGGCCAGCGGCTTGCAACAACGCGCGCTGGGCTGGAGCCTGCTGGTGTTCTTTGGCCTGGGGCTGTTGTTGGCCTTCACCCCCTGCTCGTTGCCGATGTTGCCGATCCTCGCGGGATTGGTGGTGGGCAGCGGCGCCAGCCCTCGGCGCGGCCTGGCACTGGCCGGCAGCTACGTGATCAGCATGGCCCTGGTGTATGCCGCCATGGGCGTGCTCGCCGCGCTGCTGGGGGCCAATCTGCAAGCATTGTTGCAACAACCCTGGTTGCTGGGCACGTTCGCCGCGATCTTCGTCGTACTGGCCCTGCCGATGTTCGGCTTTTTCGAATTGCAATTGCCAGTCGGCCTGCGTGATCGCTTGGAAAACGCCGGCCGCCAGCGCCGCGGCGGCAACCTGGCAGGCGCTGGCATCCTGGGGGCGCTGTCTGGCCTGTTGGTCGGCCCGTGCATGACCGCGCCGCTGGCCGGCGCGCTGCTGTACATCGCCCAGAGCGGCAATGCGCTGCACGGCGGTCTGATCCTGTTCACCATGGGCGTCGGCATGGGCCTGCCGCTGTTGTTGCTGGTGACGGTCGGCAATCGTTTCCTGCCCAAGCCCGGCACCTGGATGAACCTGCTCAAAGGTGTATTCGGCTTCCTGTTCCTGGGTACCGCGTTGCTGATGATCCGCCCGGTCATCGACGGCTCGCTGTGGATCGGTCTGTGGGGTGCGCTGCTGGTAATCGCCGCCTACTGCGCCTGGCGCCAGACAGAAGGGTTCGGCCGCGCCGCCTATCTGTGGGGCAGCGTCTCGCTGCTGTTCGGGTTGTGGGGCAGCCTGTTGATGGTTGGGGCTGCGGGAGGCAGCGATGATCTGTTCAAGCCGCTGGAGGTGTACAGCGGTGCCCGCGCCACGGCGACCGCCGAGGCCCGGGACGCCTTCACCACCATCAGCGAACCCGCTGCGCTGCAACGCGAACTGGACGCCGCCAAGGCCCGGGGCCAATGGGTCTTGCTCGATTACTACGCCGACTGGTGCGTGTCCTGCAAAATCATGGAGAAGCAGGTATTCGGCCGTGCCGAAGTCCTTGATGCGCTCAAGGACGTACGCCTGCTGCGCCTGGATGTCACCGCCGACAACGCCGCCAGCCGTGAGCTGCTCAGCCGCTATCAGGTGCCTGGACCACCGAGCCTGTTATGGCTCGGCGCCGATGGCGAGGAGCGTCGAAGCCAGCGCATTACCGGCGAAATCGACGCCAAGGGTTTCCTGGAACGCTGGAACATGACCCGGAACGCGCCCTGATGCTGACGTTGACCTTGGGCACCTTTGCCATTGCCCTCAATCACTTGCTGTTGATCAGCGCATTGGCCTTGGCGACTTTCGTCGGCTGGCGGGTGGCAAGGCGCGGCGGCGAGAATCCCGAATCGGTGCTGTTCGCACTGTTCCTGCTGGGGCTCCTGGCCGCAAGGATCGGCTTTGTCGTCGCTTACTGGAGCCATTACCGGGACGACCTGTGGCAGATCGTCGACCTGCGCGACGGCGGGTTCCTGGCCTGGCCGGGCATCGTCGCACTGCTGGTCGGCGCCCTGCTCTGGGCGCGTCGCCGCCCGAGCCTGCGCCGGCCATTGGCGTTCAGCGTCACCGGCGGCCTGCTGTTCTGGCTGGTAGCAACGATGTCGTTGACGATCTATGAACAAGGCACCCGTCTGCCGGAGATCGACCTGCGCAACGCCGACGGCGAAACCGTGAACCTTGTCGATTACCAGGGCGGCCCGTTGGTCATCAATCTGTGGGCCACCTGGTGCCCCCCCTGCCGACGTGAAATGCCGGTGCTGGAGGAAGCTCAAAAACAGCGCCCGGACCTTACCTTCCTGTTCGTCAATCAAGCCGAAAGCATGCAAAGCGTCAGCACCTACCTCGCCACGCAGGGCTTGAGCCTCACCAACGTGCTGTTCGACGGCAGCGGCCGCCTTGGCCAAGCCGTCGGCTCGATGGCGCTGCCAACGACGCTGTTCTACAGCGCCGATGGCCGCCTGCTGGGCAGTCACCTGGGCGAATTATCTGAAGCGAGCCTGGCCCGGGCCCTGGAAAATTTCGATACGCCGGGTACCACTACGGCGGCCCACCCCGCGACAAGGAAACTGCCATGCCCCGCCTCCACCACCTGCTGACCCTGGCCTTCGCCGGCGCGCTGTTGCAAGCACCGTTGCTCCAGGCCGAGGAGTTGCCCGCGGCCATCAAGAAAATCGAAGCCAAGGGCGCCAAGATTGTCGGCACCTTCGAAGCACCGGACGGCTTGCGCGGTTACGCGGCGCAATACCAGAACCGTGGCATGGCGCTGTACCTGACGCCGGATGGCAAGCATGTGTTGCTGGGCAACCTGTATGACGCCGGCGGCAAGGACCTGAGCGCCGAACCGCTGCAAAAGCTGGTCTACGCGCCGATGGCCAAGGCAATCTGGGCGAAAATGGAGACCAGCAACTGGATCGCCGACGGCAACCGGGACGCCCCTCGCACGGTGTACCTGTTCAGCGACCCGAACTGCCCGTATTGCAACATGTTCTGGGAGCAAGCCCGCCCCTGGGTCAAGGCCGGCAAGGTGCAGTTGCGCCACATCATGGTGGGCATCATCCGTGAAGACAGCCCGGGCAAATCAGCCGCGCTGCTGGCCGCCAAGGAGCCGGAAAAAGCCCTGGCGGACCATGAGAAGGCCGGCAAGGGCAGCGCACTCAAGCCGCTCAAGGAGATCCCTCCGGCCATCCAGGCAAAACTGGACGCCAACCAGCAACTGATGGATGAGCTGGAACTGTCCGCCACCCCGGCCATTTTCTACCTGGATGACCAGGGCGACCTGCAACAGCAGCAAGGCGCGCCGTCGCCGGACAAACTGGTGAAGATTCTCGGGCCGAAGTGATCCGGGCAACGACCTGTGGGGAGGGAATTTAACCCCTCGCCACAGGTTTTCAGTGCCATTGTTTCAGGAACGCTGACAACGCCTGCGTCACGAACTCCGGATTTTCCAGGTTGGAAATATGCCCAGCCTGCGGAATCAGCACGTGGTCACACCCGATCAGCTTGGCCATTTCCAAAGCCTCGGACGGTGGCCGAGGCTTGTCCTGGTCGCCACACATCACCAGCGTGCGCCTGGCATCCAGTCCAGGCAGCTGCGCCAAGATATCGTCCCGGCCAAAAATGATCCGCCCCAACGGCACGATGCTGTCCTTCAGGCGGTCGGTCGGCATCGCGGCCAAGGTAGCGCGAAACTGCTGGTAGAGCGCCGACTGCGGGTCGATGCCCGGCCGGAAGAAAATCGGCACGATGATGTCCAGCAAAGGCTCGGGAATCGCGCCGCTGGCATCGATCTTGTCGAACAGCGAAAAGTAATACAGCCGGGTCGGCTCCGGCTCGACGCCGACGTAGGTGTCCATCAGCACCAGCGACTGCACACGCTCGGGTGCCGCCAGCGCCAACCGTGCGCCCCACATTCCCCCGACCGACAACCCGACCAGGTTGAAGCAGTCGATACCCAAGTAATCCATCAACGCCAACGTCTGGCGAGACAAATCGTCCAGCGAGCTCATGCCCTCAGGCAACCGCCCGGACTGCCCGTGACCCCACAGCTCCGGCACAATGACCCGATAGTGTTTCGACAACGCGTCGATCTGTGGTGCCCACATGCGGTGGTCCCACAAATAACTGCTGCCCAGCACCACCACCGGGCCACGGCCTTGGTCGAGGTAATGGAGCGGTTGTCCGTCAATCGTTGCAAAGGGCATCGGGTGACCTCCTTGTTGATCGTTTGGAAAGCTTGGGGAGACTGACGTGGCGGGCATGCAGCGTCAACCGTCGGCGACAAGTCGCGTCGCGGTGACCTGTCAGGTCTGACAGTAGATCTGATAGGCCATTGGCGATAGCTTGAAGACTTGGCAGACAGAGTATGGAGCGATCATCATGACAAAAGCCGAACTTGAAGCGTTCGCCCGGGAACAGGTAGCCCTTTTGCAACCGAAGGCCTTGGATCAGGGAAAAGCCTCTGGACAGCGAGCCAAGGGAAAGCTTCAGTTTTTTGAAGCACTGGTGGCGGCGTATGACAATACCGTGACCCCTGAGCAATTCGGCCAGCTGGACGCGGTGAACGATACATTCCAAAAAATCGGCGCCTTTGAATCCGGGGTGACCTTTTTCAACGATCCGGGCTCATGTCGCAAGTAGTTCTGGCCCAATCGCGAGCAAGCTCGCGATTGGGCCGCTACAGGCGCCGCAGACCTAAAGTCCTTCCAGCTCCGCCATCAAATCATTCAACCGATCCACCTTCTCCTCGGTGATTTCACTGGCAGCCAATCCGCCAATGTATCCAGCCAACTCCTGCACCGTGCTGCACTCGAACATGGCCCTGAGCGGCACATTGCGCTGCAGGGCTTTTTGCACGCGGGAAGCGATCTGTGTCGCCAGCAGCGAGTGCCCGCCGAGTTCGAAGAAGTTGTCCCGTACCCCCACCCGCTCTACCTTCAACACTTCGGCCCAGATATCGGCCAGGGTCTGCTCCAGTTCATTGGAGGGCGCGTGGTAGTCCTGGCTGTGCAACTGGCCGATGTCCAGCGCCGGCAGCGCCTTGCGATCGAGTTTTCCATTGGCATTGAGAGGCAGGCGGTCGAGCCATAGCCAGTGCAGCGGCACCATGTATTCCGGCAGTTCGCTGCGCAGGCGCTGTTTGATCCGATCCAGGCGTTCGCTCGGGCTGAGCGTCGAGTCGGCCGCGACCAGATAGCCCACCAGATGCTTGCCATTGGCGCCTTCCTGCACTGCGACCGCCGCGTCGCGGACTTCCGGTCGCTCGTGCAAGCGGGCTTCGATTTCTCCCAGTTCGATGCGATAGCCGCGAATCTTTACCTGATGGTCGATGCGCCCGACATATTCCAACACGCCATCGCTGCGACGACGCGCCAGGTCGCCGGTGCGGTACAGCCGCTCGCCCGGTGCGCCGAACGGGTTGGGCACGAACACCGGCGCCGTACGCAGCGGATCGCTGACGTAGCCACGCCCCACCCCGGTGCCGGCGACGCACAGCTCGCCCACCGCGCCCAATGGCACCAGTTCCAGCGCGCCGTCGAGCAGGTACAAGCGGTTGTTGTCGGTCGGCGTGCCGATGGGCAGGTAGGTGCCACGGGTCGAGGCCAGGTCGACTCGGAAGAACGCTACGTCATCGGAACATTCCGCCGGGCCGTAGGCGTTCACCAGGCCGATGGCCGGGTAACGCACCAGCCACTGATGGGCCAATTCCGGCGGCATCGCTTCGCCGGTGGGCAGCATCCAGCGCAAGCCATCCAGGCCGATACGCTCCTGGGCCAGCATGCCTTGGATCAGCGACGGCACGCTCTCCAACACGGTAATGCCCTGGCGACCCACGTGGTCCAACAATCCTTGAGGATCGTGGGCGATGGCGTTGGGCACGATGTCCACCCGAGCGCCGAACAACGGCGCGGCCAGGAACTGCCACACCGAAATATCGAAGCTTTGTGACGCGGTCTGGGCAATCACATCCGTTTCATCCAGCGCCAGGTACGGCACCTTGCTGAGCTGGTTATTGAGCATGCCGCGCTGCTGGACCATCACGCCTTTGGGCAATCCGGTGGAGCCTGAGGTATAGATCACGTATGCGAGGTTGTCCGGCCCGCTGTAAATACCTGGATTGTCCGTCGACACTGCGCTGGCCTGGACGTCCTCCCAGACCAGCAGCTTCGGCCGTCCGGCACAAGCAAACTCTTCCAGCAAGGCCAGCGCCTGCTCACGACAGGCTTGCGTGCAAACCAGCAACGGCGTGCGGCTCAGCTCGATGATGCGGCTCAGGCGCTGGCTCGGCAGGCCCGGGTCCAGCGGCAGGTAACCGCCGCCGGCCTTGAAGCTGCCGATGATCATGCCGAGCAAATCCAGGTCGCGCGCGGCCAGCAGCGCCACCGGCTGGTCGAGAACAACGCCCGCCTCGATCAGCGCATGGCCGAGACGGTTGCTGCGTTCGTTCAACTCGGCGTAAGTCCAGGTGTCGTCCTGGCAACTGGCGGCAATGCGTTGCGGATGAGCCCTCACCCGGGCCTCGAACAGCTGGGCGTAGCTCTGTTCCAGCGGATAGGCCCGCGCGCTCTGGTTGCAACCTTCGATGAGGAAATCCTGTTCCTCAGGGCCGATCAGCGGCAGCTCGGCCATGTCGCCGTGGAACCCTTCCATCAACGCCAGCAGCAATCGCTTGAACTCGCCCAGCAGCCCTTGGACGGTCGACTCATCGAAGTAGCGCTGGTCGTAGGACAAATGAAGCCCCAGGTCATCGCCCGGATAGCACACCGCCGTCAGCGGGAAGTTGGTGTGGGTGCGACCTGAATCCGATGTGGCGTTGAGACTCTGGGCGCGGTCCAGCACCGAAACTTCCACCGGCGCGTTCTCGAACACGAACAAACTGTCGAACAACGGCTGGCCCTTGGGCAGCTCGCTGACGTCCTGGATACTCACCAGTGGCAGGTATTCGTACTCGCGCAGTTGCATGTTGTTGTCCAGCAAGCCGCTGAGCCATTGGCGCACGCTGCAGCACTGGTCATCCGCCGGCATTTGTACCCGCAGGGCAACGCTGTTGATGAACAGCCCCACCGTGCGCTGCATGTGCGGCAGCTCCACCGGCCGCCCGGCCACGGTGACGCCGAACAATACGTCGCGATCACCGCTGATACGGCGCAACACCAGGGCCCAGGCCGCCTGGGCGAAGGTGTTGACGGTCAATTGATGGGCTTGGGCCAGCTCCCGCAGGCGCGCACCGTCCCGGGCATCGAGGCGGGTGTAGCAATCGCCGACAACCATGCCGCCGCTGTCACCGGCATGCTCGCGCAGGAACGGCCGGTCGCCAGGGATCGGCGTGGTCCGCTCGAAGCCTTGCAGGTTCTGCTTCCACCACTGCCTGGCGTCGGCCAGGCCCCGGCGCTGCAGCCAGCCGATGTAGTCGCGATAGCGCGGCGGTACAGCCAGGCGGGGCTCGCGCTGTTCACCGAGGGCGGTGTAGATCTCAAAGAAATCGTCCATCAGCAACGAACGGCACCACGCATCGATGAGAATGTGGTGGTTGCTCATCATGAACCAGTAGCGCGCCGCGCCGACCCGGATCAAACGCAAGTGGAATGGCGGCTCGTTCAACAGATCGAAACCGGCCTCGCGTTCGCGCTTGAGCAGCGCCTGGAGCTTGGGCTCCTGGGCTTGCTCGGGTACTTGCGTCCAGTCGAGGTATTCCACCGGCGTGCGGCCGGGCTTGTGGATGACCTGCAGCATGTCTTCGCCGACGTTCCAGCAGAACGAGGCGCGCAAGGCTTCGTGACGGGCGATCACCGCTTGCCAGGCCTGGGCGAAACGCTGGGGGTCGAGTTCGCTGTTGATGCGGTAGCGGTCCTGCATGTAATACAGGCCCGTGCCCGGCTCCAGCAGCGTATGCAACAGCATGCCTTCCTGCATCGGGGTCAGCGGGTAGACATCTTCGATCTCTGCGGCCGGCACCGGCAGGTTGTCCAGCTGTGCCTGGGTCAGTTTCGCCAGCGGGAAGTCCGATGGCGTCAGGCCGCCCGCCTCGTCCGTGAGGCAATGCTCGATCAGGTGCTGCAATTGCTCAAGGTAGTCGTCGGCGAGCGCGGCGATGGCCTGGCGGTCGTGACGCTCGGCGCTGAAGGTCCAGCGCAGCGCCAGCTCGCCGCCACTGACCTGGCAGTCGAGGCTCAGCTCGTTGGGCAGCGGTGCGTCGGGGTCATGGATCGCGCCAAGCGCTTCTTCCAGCGGGCGGAACAACGCGTCCTGGCCGAGGGTATGGTCGAGCTGGCCGAGGTAGTTGAACGTGACGGTCGCTTGCGGCAGGCCGGCCATCGCCTCACGGGTGCCGGTATCTGCCAGGTAACGCAGCACGCCATAGCCGAGGCCCTTGTGCGGCACCGCGCGCAGCTGCTCCTTGATGGCTTTGATCGAACTGCCGATATCAGCGGCCGACGGGCTCAGGCGCAGCGGATAGACGCTGGTGAACCAACCCACGGTGCGGGTCAGGTCGAGATCATCGAACAGCGCCTCGCGGCCATGCCCTTCGAGCTGGACCAGGGCCGATTCGTGATTGCTCCAACGGCACAACACCCGGGCCAGCGCGGTGAGCAACAGATCGTTGACCTGGGTGCGATAGGCGCTTGGCGCTTGTTGCAGAAGTTGTCGGGTGCGCTCGGCGTCGAGGCGCAGGCTGACGATGCCGGCATGCCGCTCCTGCCGTCCGCCATCGGGACGCGCACAAGGCAGCGTTACGTCCGGGCCACTCAACTGGCCTTGCCACCAGCTCAACTCTTCGCGCAGGGACTCACTGCCGGCGTAAGCCTGCAAACGCGCGGCCCAGTCACGGAACGGACTGGTCTTTGCCGGCAATTGCAGTGTGTGTTTGTCGATGCATTGGCGATAGGCGGTTTGCAGGTCGTCCATCAACACTCGCCATGACACACCATCCACCACCAAGTGATGGACAGCGATCAGCAAGCGCTGCCGACTGTCCGGCAGCTGCGCCAGTACGGCCCGCAGCAGCGGCCCGCTCGACAGCTCGAAGCCACGCTGCGCCTGGGCAAATACGGCTTCGCAAGCGTGCGGCGAATCCACCGACACAGCCTCCAACAGCGCCCCCTCGAACATTGGCTGATGCTCGGCGCGCCAGTGCCCGGCGCTGTTGACGAAGCCCAGGCGCAAGGCATCGTGCTGCTCGAACACCGCGCGCAACGCTTGCTCCAGGAGACCGGGCTGCAAGCACGTGGTCGGCTCCAGCAACAACGCCTGGTTCCAGTGATGACGGTTGGGTATCTCGCGGGCAAAGAACCAATGCTGGATCGGCGTAAGCCCCGATTCACCGCTCAACAAGCCTTGCTCGGCGCTTACTTGTTCGCTGTGAGTGGCGACGGCCGCCAGGGCCTGCACGGTCTGGTGCTGGAACAAATCCCGCGGCGTGAAATGCAAGCCTTGTTGCCGGGCCCGGCTGACAACCTGGATCGACAGGATCGAATCGCCGCCCAGTTCGAAGAAGTTGTCGTTGAGGCCGACTTGCCTGACGTTCAGCACGTCGCACCAGATCGCCGCCAACGCTTGCTCCACCGCATTGCTCGGCGCCACGTACTGCTGGCGATTGAGCTCCGGATCCGGCATCCGCAAGGCGCGGCGGTCGAGCTTGCCGTTGGCGGTCAGCGGCATGCTCGGCAGCAGGATCAAATGCGCGGGCACCATATAGTCCGGCAGTTGCGCCTTGAGTTGGTTTTTCAGCGCTTCTCGCAGGGCCGCTTGCCCGGCGGCATCCTGTTCGGTGATGTCGCTGACCAGGTAACCGGCCAACTGCTTGCCACCCGGCATATCCAAGGCCAAGACCACGGTCTCGCGCACGGCGTCGTGTTCCAGGAGACGGTTTTCGATTTCCCCCAGTTCGATACGGAAACCGCGAATCTTCACCTGATGATCGACTCGTCCCAGGTACTCCACCTGCCCATCGCCGCGCTGGCGCACCAAGTCCCCGGTGCGATACAGCCGTCCGCCATCGGCAGCAAATGGGTCGGCGACAAAACGTTCGGCGGTCATGCCCGGGCGCTGGTGATAACCCTGGGCCAACCCGGCGCCGCCGACATACAACTCTCCCGTCGCACCTTGTGGCACCAATGCCAGGTCGGCGTCGAGAATGTAGGCCACGCGAGCGCCGATCACGCTGCCGATCGGTACGCTGCCGGCGCCCTCTTCCAGCTGTTCCGGGGCAAGGCTCGCCAGCGGCATGACCACGGTTTCGGTCGGGCCGTAGGCGTTGAAGAACAGCTTCGGGCTGAACGCGGCGCGGATGCGCTGCAAATGCTCGCCCGTCAGGGCTTCGCCACCCGTGATGCACATGCGCACCGGCAGCGTTTGGCCCTGGGTTGCCAACCATTGCGCCAATTGGCTGCCATAGCTGGGCGTGAAACCCAGGACGTTGATGCGGTGTTGGCGGATCAGGCCGCAGATTTGCTCGGCATCCCATTGGCCCTGGGCACGCAGCACCACATGGGCGCCACTGAGCAGCGGCACCAGCAAGCGCTCGGTAGCGGCGTCGAAATTGATCGAGTAGAAATGCAATTCGCAGTCATCAAAGCGCATGCCGAAGCGCTGGATCACCGCCTGGCAATGCATGGCGATCTCACCGTGGGACACCACCACCCCCTTGGGTTTGCCGGTGGAGCCGGAGGTGTAGATCAGATAGGCCTGGTGCTGCGGCAGGTTGATCAGCGGCGGCGACTGCTCGGGATAATCCGCCAGGGCCTCGCGATCATCTTCCAGGCACCAGCGCTGCACGCCTTCGGGCAGTTCGCCGAGGGCCTGGAACATGGCCCGATCGCTGAGCAGCAAGCCGACGCCGCTGTCCTCGATCATGTAGAGCAAGCGGTCCAGCGGATACTCCGGATCCAGCGGCACGTAGGCGCCGCCCGCCTTGAGGATCGCCAGCAGGCCGACGACCATTTCCAGCGAGCGCTCCAGGGCCAGCCCTACCCGGACCTGCGGCCCGACGCCGCGGTCTCGCAACATCCAGGCCAGGCGATTGGCCCGGCGTTCGAGTTCGCCATAGGTCAGGGTCTGCCCGGCGAACGTCAGCGCCGGCGCGTCCGGGCGCAGGTGGGCCTGTTCTTCGAACAATGCATGGATGCATCGATCCAGGCGATGCTCGCCCGGCTCTTCGCCGAGGCTGTCGAGCAACTGCCGCTGCTCACTGGCGTCCAGCAGCGGCAGTTCGCTCAAGCGCCGAGCCGGGTCCACCAGCAGCGCTTCCAACAGGTTGCGCCAGTGCCCGGCCATGCGGGCAATCCGCGGTTCGTCGAACAAATCGGTGCTGTAGGTCAGGCAGCAACCCAGGCGCTGATCAAGGTCCGTGACTTCCAGGTTGAGGTCGAACTTGGTCGCGCGGGCGTCGTTGACCAAATAGTCGACACTCATGCCGGCCAGCGTGCGGCTCTGCTGGAATTCCCAGCGCTGTACGTTGCACATCACTTGGAACAGCGGGTTGTACGCCGCGCTGCGCGGTGGCTGCAAAGCTTCCACCAGATGATCGAACGGCAGGTCCTGGTGGGACTGGCCCTCGATCACCGTGTAGCGCACCTGCTCGAACAGCTCGCCCACGGACATCTGCCCGTCGAGTTGGCAACGCAGCACTTGGGTATTGAGGAACGCGCCGATCAGCCCTTCGCTTTCCGGCCGGATCCGGTTGGCCACCGGCGCGCCGATGCGCAGATCGGTCTGGCCGCTGTAGCGATAGAGCAGCACCGCCAGCGCAGCGGTCATGGTCATGAACAGGGTCAGGCCATGCTCGGCGTTGAACGCTCGGACCCGTGCGGCCAAGTCGTCGCTGAGGTCGAAACGCAACAGTTCGCCGCGATGACTTTGCACCGGCGGACGCGGGCGGTCCGCCGGCAATTCCAGCAAGGGATGTTCGCGGCCCAACTGCGTGGTCCAGTAATCGAGCTGGCGCTGGCGCTCGCCGGACTCCAGCCATTGGCGCTGCCAGGCGCTGTAGTCCAGGTATTGCACCGGCAACGGTTCCAGCGGCGACTCGCGGTCATCGATGAAGGCTTCGTACAGCGCGCTCAGTTCGCGAGCAAAAATGTCCATCGCCCAGCCTTCGGTGACGATGTGATGCAGCGTCAGCACCAGGTAGTGTTCGCGCTCGGCGGTCTTGACCAGGCACGCCCGCAGCAGCGGCCCGGTTTCCAGGTCGAAGGGCTCGTGGGCCTCGCTGTCCGCCAGTTGCTGCACGCGCTGTTCGCGAATGTCGGCGTCGAGCATGGAAAAATCTTTCCAGTCCATGCGCAGGCCCGTCTCGTCGTGTACCTGTTGGCGCGGCACGCCGTCGACGCTTGGGAACGTGGTGCGCAGGGTTTCATGGCGCACGATCAAGGCCTGCAACGCCGCTTCGAAGCGCCCGACATCCAGTACCCCGCGCAGGCGCGCCATGCCGCCGACGTTATAGGCCGGGCTGTCCGGCTCCATTTGCCAGAGGAACCACATGCGTTGCTGGGAATAGGACAGTGGCACCGGTTGGCTGCGGTCGACTTTCTCGATCGGCGGCTGGCGGTTGGTCCGGCCGCTGGCCTGGATCAACCGCACCTGTTCGGCGAAGGCGCCCAGCTCGCTGGCTTCGAACAACGCGCGCAACGGCAGCTCGACGTCGCAGGCCTGGCGCGTGCGGGAAATGATCTGCGTCGCCAGCAATGAATGGCCACCCAAGGCAAAGAAATCGTCCCGCAGGCCGATGCGGGCAAGGCCCAGCACCTCGCGCCAGATTCCGGCGATCTGCTGCTCGATGACACTGACCGGCTCGACGTGTTCGCGCACCTGCCATTGCGGCTCGGGCAAGGCACGACGGTCGAGCTTGCCGCTCGGGCTCAAGGGCATGGCGTCCAGGCGCAACAATTGCGCGGGCACCATGTAGTCAGGCAGCTCGCTGGCGAGGGCATTTTTCAGGCGAGCGGCCTGGGCGGCGGCGTCTTCGTCAGGCGCTGCGGCGGTGTAATAGCCGATCAACTGCGGACCGGCCGCCGTGTCGCGCACCAGCACCGCCGCCTGGGCGACACCGTCCTGGGCCAACAAGCGCGCCTCGATTTCCTGTGGCTCGACGCGGAAACCGCGCAGTTTGACTTGTTGATCGAGGCGGCCGAGATATTCGATCACCCCGTCGGCATCCCAACGCGCCAAATCGCCAGTGCGGTACAGCCGGGCGCCAGCCGGTCCCTGGGGATCGGCGACAAAACGTTCCGCCGTCAGCGCCGGGCGCCCGAGGTAACCCCGGGCCAGGCCAAGGCCACCGATGCACAGTTCCCCCGGGACGCCGACGGGCACGGGATTGAGTTCATTGTCGAGGATCCGGCACAGCACATTCGCCAAGGGACGACCGATGGGCGAGCGCTCGTCATCGCCTGCGGTGCAATGCCAATGGGTGACGTTGATGGCGGTTTCGGTCGGGCCGTAGCGATTGTGCAACTGCGCTGTCGGCAGCTGCGCGAGCACCCGGTTGCGCAACTCGGCCGGCAGGGCTTCGCCCCCGGAGAAAATCCGTCGCAGGCTCGTGCAACGGGCGCTCAAGGGCTCGTCGATAAACAGGCTGAGCAGCGGCGGGACGAAGTGCAGCGTGGTCACGCCAAACTGCTCGACCAATTGGGCAATGCGGTGCGGATCCCGGTGTTCGCCCGGGCCGGCCAGGACCAAGCGGCTGCCAGTGATCAACGGCCAGAAGCATTCCCACACCGACACATCGAAACTGATCGGCGCCTTTTGCATCAACACGTCGGTTTCATCCAGCCCATAGGTGGCCTGCATCCATTGCAGGCGCTCAGCCAGGGCCGCGTGAGTATTGCCAACGCCTTTGGGTTGGCCGGTCGAGCCGGAGGTGTAGATCACGTAGGCCAGATGATCGCCATGCAAGTGCAGCCCCGGCGGATTGCTCGGCCACTGCTCCAGGTGCAGCGCGTCCATGGCGATGACGCTGACGCCCTCGCAGGTCGGCAAGCGTTCGAGCAGCGCGGTTTGGGTCAGGAGCAGATCGACGCCGCTGTCGTGGAGCATGTAGGCCATGCGCTCGCTCGGGTAATCGACATCCAGCGGCACGTAGGCGCCGCCGGCCTTGATGATCGCCAGCACGCCGACGAGCAATTGCGCCGACCGCTCGGCGGCAATCGCCACGCAGACGTCGGGGCCGACGCCTTTGTCTCGAAGATAATGGGCCAGCCGATTGGCCTGGGCGTGCAGTTCGGCGTAGTCCAGCGAACCACCGTCCCACTGCAATGCAGTGCGTTGCGGAGTGCGGCGGGCCTGTTCGTTGAGCAATTCCGGTAGCCATTGTGTGGCGGGCGCGCAGGGTGCCGTCGCCCAGCGCTGCTGCTGGACGAGTTCTTCGGCACTCAACAACGGCAGGTCGCCGAGGGCCTGTCGGGGATCAGCGCAGACCGCTCGCAGCACGCTGCAGAAATGTTCGGCCAGGCGTGCGACGGTTGCCGCCTCGAACAGCTCGTCCGCGTAGTCGAACGACAGTGTCAGCCGGCCGTTACGGTCTTCCTCGCTGTGCAATTGCAGGTCGAACTTGGCTTCGCGGCTGTGCCATGGCAATTCATCGGCCAACAGCCCGGGCAGGCGCCGCAACGCGCCGAGGTCGCGCTGCTGGTGGTTGAACATCACCTGGAACAGACCTTGTTCGCGGGCCTGGGGGAAGACTTCCAGCAGCTGTTCGAAGGGCAGGTCCTGATGGGCCTGGGCGCCGAGCGTCGCCTCCCGGGCCTGGGCCAGCAACGCGACGAATGGCTGGCGCGAATCGACTTGTGCGCGCAGTACCTGGGTGTTGATGAAAAAGCCGATCAGCCCTTGGGTTTCCAGGCGCGGGCGGTTGGCGTTGGGCACGCCGATGCGCAGGTCGGATTGGCCAGTGTAGCGCTGCAACAAGGCCTGGAACGCCGCCAGCAACAGCATGAACACCGTGGCGTCATGGGCGTGGGCGACCTGGCGCAGGGCATCGCCTAGCGGCTTGTCCAGGCGCAGGGTATGGCGCGCCGCGCTGCGATGCTGCTGGGCGCTGCGCGGATGGTCGGTAAACAACGCCAGGGGCGGGTGCTCGTCGCCCAATTGCTTTTTCCAATACGCCAATTGGCGCTCGGCTTCGCCCTGGGCGAGCCATTGCCGCTGCCAACTGCCGTAGTCCGCGTATTGCAGCGGCAACGGCGGCAGTTCGGCGACCTGCCCTTGGGACGCTGCGGCGTACAGCCGCGAAAACTCATCGATCAAGACATTCATCGACCAGCCATCGGCGATGATGTGATGCATCGTCACCAACAGCTGGTGATCGTCTTCAGCCAGGCGCAACAAAGTGACCCGCAGCAGCGGCCCGTTTTCCAGATCGAATCGAGTGGCCGCCTCGTCTTCGCGGATCTGCCGCGCCCGCGCCTCGCGCTGGTCGGCGGGCACATCGCCGAGGTCGATCACCTGGAGATTGAACTCACCGGCCGGATCGATCTGTTGCAGGGCCACGCCATCGCGTTCCAGGAAGCGCGTGCGCAAGGATTCGTGGCGCTCGACCAATTGCTGGAAGCTGACGCGCAACGCTGCTTCGTCCAGCTCGCCACGCAGGCGCAGGGCGCCGGGGATGTTGTAGGCGCGACTGGCAGGATCCAGCTGCCAAGTCAGCCACAAACGGTTCTGGGCCAGGGATTGCGGCAGGGCTTCATCGCGGGCCATTGAATTGATAACCCCCTGGGCCTGGCCGCCGTCCTGTTGCAGGTTCGCCACCGCCATCGCGAAAGCACCCAGGGTCGGCGCTTCAAAAAGCAGGCGCAGGTTGAGCTCCATACCCAGCACTTCACGCAGCCGTGCAATGACTTGGGTGGCTGCGATGGAATTGCCACCCAGCAGGAAAAAATGGTCATTGCCCTGCACCCGATCGATCTGCAACTGCTCGCACCAGAGTCGGCCGATCAGGTCTTGCAGCTCGGATGACGGCGCGGATTCGTCGACCGTCTCAGTCTTGGGCGAAGGAAACAGTGCATAGCGGTCGAGGCTGCCATCCGCCAATCGGGCGCGGCACGCCGAACGCTGCAGTTTGCCGCTGGACGTCTTCGGCAGCGCCCCAGGATTGAGCAGCACCACCACGCTAGGCGCTTGCTGGCAGGCGTCGGCCACGGCTTGGCGAATCGCGTTGATCAGGGCTTCGGGAGGTAGGATCTTCTGCACACTGCGGCTGATCTCGGCGGCAATGCCGATGCCTTCCTCGCCCGCCTCGTTGACGGCGAAGGCGGCAACCCGTCCTTTGCGCACCACCTCCACTTCCCGCTCGATGGTTTGCTCGATGTCCTGCGGGTAAAGGTTTTGCCCGCGCACGATCAACATGTCCTTCAAGCGTCCGGTGATGAACAGCTCACCTTCGCGGACAAAACCCAGGTCGCCGGTGCGCAGCCACGTGCGGCCGTCATGCTCGACGAAGGTCTTGGCGCTGGCCTCGGCGTTGCGCCAGTAACCGCGGGCGATGCTCGGCCCGGCGGCCCAGACTTCGCCAACCTGGCTGTCGCTGAGCGGTTGCAGGGTGTTGGGCTCGACGATCAGCACCGCATGGCCCGGCTGGCTGACACCACAGCTCATCACCGCACTGCCCTGCCCGGGCTCGGCACGGTTTTGCGTCAAGGCCGCGTCATCCATGCACATCGAGGGGATGCCCCGGCCACGTGGCGTGCCAGCCACGAACAATGTCGCTTCGGCCAGCCCGTAGGACGCCATGAAACTGTCGGCCGTGAAGCCGCACGCCGCGAATTTTTCGGCGAAGCGTTCCAGGCTGTCGAGGCGGATCGGTTCGGAGCCGGAATAAGCGACGCGCCAGCCGCTCAGGTCGAGGCGGGCCAGGGCGGATTCACTGACCCGTTCGCTGCACAGGCGATAGGCGAAGTCCGGGCCGCCGCTGATGGTGCCGCCGTATTCGCTGATCGCTTCGAGCCAGCGCAACGGCCGCGCGAGGAAATAGGCCGGCGACATCAGCACGCAAGGCACGCCACTGAAAATCGGCTGCAACAACCCACCGATCAGCCCCATGTCGTGATACAGCGGCAGCCAACTGACAATGACATCGTCGGGATTCACATCGATGCCGAAGCCATGGCGAATCAACAGCTCATTGGCGACGAGGTTGCCGTGGCTGACCTGTACGCCCTTTGGCGATGCGGTGGAACCGGAAGTGTATTGCAGGAAGGCGATGTCATCGTCTTGCAGGTCCGGCATTCGCCATTGCTCGGCGCGGGTCGGATCGAGCGTATCGACGCACAGCACCGGGGGAGCCGATTCGATGGCTTGCAAGGTGTCGCGCAAGTCAGCGGTGCTCAGCAACAGCCGCGGTTCGGCGTCGGCGATGATCGACAGCAAGCGCTCCTGATGGTGCCGACGGGTGGACTCCGGCGGGTAGGCCGGCACGGCGATCACGCCGGCGTACAGGCAACCGAAAAACGCCGCGACATAATCCGGGCCGCTGGGAAACAGCAGCACCGCCCGGTCGCCGGATTCTGCTTCGGCCTGCAAGGCGGCGGCAATGGTCCGGGCGCGCAGATCCAGGTCGCGATAACTCAAGACCACGCCCTGCTCCGGGGTGTCGGCAAGGAAGCGCAAGGCTACCCGGTCCGGGGTCAACGTGGCGCGGCGCTGGAGGGCATGAGCCAGGGTGCTGGGAAGTTCGAACGCGTCGGTCATGAGGGGCTCCTGCCTGAAATTCGGCTTGCAAGTGGTCACCCATGGGGACGGATGACCTCGGCAAATAATTAGTCGCAGAACCCTGTTCCCACGCAGGTACCAGACCTGCGGACCACCGCGCACCGCGGCAATGAGTCGCAGCCTGGGGAGCTGGACTTCCGCCCATCAATAATTCTTCTTCTCAATTGACAATAATTATCATTAAGCCTAATTTGGCCGTCGATGCGTAGGACATGTCCGCCGGACCGGTCGTCCTGCTAACTATTTGCAGCAAGGTGAATTCCATGACGGAACAAGTATCCACAAGCAGGTGCGACTCACCGCTACTCCAGGCATTCGTCGATAACCGAACCATCCTGGTCAAGATCGCAGCGCGTATCACTGGCTGCCGATCTCGCGCCGAAGATGTCGTTCAGGATGCCTTTTTCCGGTTGCAATCGGCGCCCCAGATCACCTCATCCTTCAAGGCCCAGCTCAGTTATCTGTTCCAGATCGTGCGCAACCTGGCCATCGATCATTACCGCAAGCAAGCGCTGGAACAGAAATACTCGGGGCCGGAAGAGGAAGGGCTGAACGTGGTGATCCAGGGTGCTTCGCCGGAGACGTCTCACATCAACTTTTCCACCCTTGAGCACATTGCCGAAGCATTGACCGAGTTGCCCAGCCGCACCCGTTACGCCTTCGAGATGTATCGCCTGCATGGCGTACCGCAGAAGGACATCGCCAAGGAATTGGGGGTCTCGCCGACCTTGGTGAACTTCATGATTCGCGACGCGCTGGTGCATTGCCGCAAGGTGTCTGGGGTGCGTGGGGATACGTTTGCACGGCGGTGATCCATTGATTTGCCGATGCCCATGTGGGAGCGGGTCCGCTCCCACAGTGACCTGCCCCATTTCACATCAACGAACACCGATCAAAAAACCGCTCCCGCCCCAGGATCATCAACGCCGCTCGCTTGTGCGGAAAATCGAACTCCTTTTCGCAGTGAAAGCACTGGTTGTGCAAATGCCCGATCATTCGAGCATTGTCAGCCCTGGGCTCGGCTACCACGCGTTGGGTACGCGGGTCGTCCAGAAACAGATAATGCACCAGTGCCGATAACCAGCTGGCGACCTTATGCGGGCCGCGGTGTTGTTCTTCACCCACCAGCATATGGATGCCGCGGTCATAATCGTCAGCCGGGTAGAACGGCGCGATTCGATCTTCCTTGGCCCAATACGCTTCGAAATACGCGAATGGCTGGTCGTCGAAACAGCCGATCAATGTCAGGACCCGAGGGTCGTGCTGCAATTGGCTCAAGTACTCGCGATGCTGCTCCAGGCTGCCCTCCTCCTGCCAGAAGCTGGCGACCCGAGGGCTGTTTTGCCAACGGTTGAAACGCGCCAGGTCCTGCTCGATTTCAAGGGTTCGCAAGGACACCCAGGCACCCAGCCGCGCATCGAAGCGGCGGTACACCTCACCACGCGGCTTGATCGGCCTGCGGGGATGTCGCTTGCCATCGGTGATGACCATCTGTTGCGGATAACTGCCGCTGAACGACACCCCTAGCCAGGGCTGCGGCAATTGCCAGAACAGCGTGCGCTCGCATGCGTATTCGTTGGGGTGCGCGGTGGCGACCAGCAGGCCGCTGAGCAATGCTTCGCCGGGATGTTCGTCGAGGTGCCAGACCAGGCACTGGCAACCTGGATCCCGGGTGAACAGCCAATAGCAGGCCGCCCAGAGTGCCGGCCCCACTGGGCGATCGTTGGTTTCCTGCAAACGCACATGCAACGGCGAGCCACGTTCCAGGCGCAGCTGGATCAATGGCGCACCTTCGAGCATCAGGCTCAGGTGACGTTCGGTTTCATCGGCGCCGAGGCAACGACCGCCGGGCAAGGGCAGCGTTGCTGGAGGATTGAGGTCAGGCATTGAAGGCTCGCGTATTCGTCGGTAATCAACGAGTGACGTGAGCCGGTAGGGGAAATTTAGTGTCGCTTCAGTGGTGATGGGTCGACACCAGCTCGATCTGGTAAGGGTTGAAAATTTCCAGCAACTGGCCGTTGTCTCGCAACTTGCCCAGCAATTGCCCGAACGCCTCGCTGGAAATTGGCGCCTGTGGCCGGATCAAGGCGTAGTGGTGATAGACCTGGTCGACACGCTCGGATACGAGCAGTTGCGGAGCGAATTGAGGATTGCGCAACAGATAGTCGCTGAGGTACGAGCGGGTCACCAACGCAACGTCCGCGCGCCCGCGCAAGACCATTTGCAGATTGCTGTCGTGGGAGTAAGTCAACGTGGCGTTGAACTGGCCAATGAGAAATTTGGGATCGGCATTGAATTCGGCGAAAGCGTAGTGATAACCGCTGAACAGCGCCAACCGCTTGGCCCTCAGGTCGGCGAAATAGCTCTGCTGGCGTTCAGGCAAACGCTGGGCCACAAAGATTTCCGCGTCTTCCAGCCCCATGTCTACCGTTGTGTGCGGCACATCCTTCCAGCCCCACTCCGGGTTTTCGAAGATTGCCATGTCGACCCGGCCTTGCTTGAAATCGTTGAAACGCCGCGGAATCGAAGTGGGTACGAGTACGAACTGGTAGTCGGTCTGGGAGCGATTCAACGCCTCGACCAGTTGCGGTAGCAGACCGGTGTCGGCACCATTTTCGGGGCGAACGGTATAGGGCGGGAAATGTGCTGCGCCGATCCGGACCAGTTGCGCCGCCTCGACGGGCACCATCCATAAAAAGACCAGAGCAGCCAGAACTCGCGAGGTCATCCCCATCGGCGAAAACGTCAAGATAACCACTCCCCAGAAGTATTCTTCAATATGTTCACGCTAGGCGGTTTGAGGCGCTTAGCCAGCCGCTCGCTTATTGTTTTTCTTTCAGTACCAGAATCAATGCCTGTTCAGCCAGTTGATCAAGGCTCAGGCTGCCTTCGGCGCGAAACCACGTGGTGGTCCAGGACAACGCGCCTGTCAGGAAACGCCGGGTAACGGCTACGTCTCCGCGAATATACCCGGCCTCCTTGGCCTCTCCCAGGACTTCAAGCCACACACGTTCGTAGATATCACGCAGGGCCAGCACCTGCCGCTGCCCTTGCTCCGACAAGGAGCGCCACTCGTAGACCAGCACCGCCATCGCCTCGCCGTTTCCGCCCATGATCGATTGCAATTCGCAGCGGATCAACGCCAGCACCCGTTCGCGAACGCTTGAACCCTCGGCCAAGGCCGCGTGCATCAACGCGGTGTTGTAGCGGACGGTTTCTTCCATCACCGCACGCAGGATCTCCTCCTTGCTTTTGAAGTGATGAAAAATGCTGCCCGACTGAATGCCCACGGCACTCGCCAGATCGCGAACCGTGGTGCGCTCGAAGCCTTTATGGCGAAACAGGTGGGCGGCGGCCTGGAGCAGTTTGCCGCGAGCGCTGTCCGGATCGGTCAGCTGCCCGCCGTCGACCAGCTCACGCATCACGTCCAGGGCTTTTTGCTCGTCCACCGACTTTGCTCCTCAATCGAACGATCAATGCGCGGCCACTATCAAAACGCCAGCGACACGGCAATTTAAGCTGGCCGGGGCAACCAAGCAAGCGCTCGGGCGCAAGAACCTGCGCTCGGCTCCGTGGGTCGGCGCGTCAAGACAGGACTAGGCGGATGCGCCGGGTTTGACTACGCTCAAAGCCATCAGCACGCCGATACCGGGAACCCTGAAATGCCTCACTGGCTGGTGATTGATCTGGAGGCCACCACCGATGAAGGTGGCTGGCCGGTAACCGAAATGGAAATTATCGAAATCGGCGCGACCCTGGTGAATCGAGACGGCCGGGAAATTGATCATTTCCAGCGGTTCGTTCGGCCACTGAGACGACCGTTGCTCACCTCTTTCTGTCGCTCGCTGACCCATATCAACCAGGCCAACATCGACAGTGCCGCCCCCCTGACCGAGGTCTGGCCGGCGTTCGAGCATTGGCTCGCGCCCTACCACGCCAAGCTCGAAGGCTGGGTCAGCTGGGGTGATTACGATCGCAAGCAACTGCTTCAGGAATGGCAGCAACAGCAACTGCACAGCGTCCTCGGCCACGTGCCGCACATGAATCTCAAGCAGCGTTTTGCCAAGGCCCGTCGGTTGGAGCGGCCGTTGGGGCTCAATGGCGCGCTGCAACTGGCCGGGCTGCAATTTTGCGGGCAACAGCACCGCGCGCTGGAGGACGCCCGCAATACAGCACGATTATTGCCCTTGGTTCTGACGGGCTGAGCCGGCGCAGCAGATGACGGCCCGTGTGGCCTTGTGCATACTGGCCGGCCTTTTTCAGCCCTTTTTCGAGGAATCGCCCATGTTCAAAGTCAACGAGTACTTCGACGGCACCGTCAAGTCGATCGCGTTCGGCACTGCCGAAGGCCCCGCGACCATCGGCGTCATGGCACCGGGCGAATACGAATTCGGTACCGCCCAGCGGGAGATCATGCATGTCGTTTCGGGCGCCCTGACCGTGAAACTGCCTGACAGCACCGACTGGGAAACCTTCGCGGCCGGCAGCCAGTTCAATGTCCCGGCCAACAGCAAGTTCCAGCTCAAGGTCGCGGTCGACACGGCTTACCTGTGCGAATATCGCGGCTGAGTCGAGCGGTAGCGGGGAGGTTTACTCCCCTCGCGCAAAAGCGATTGGTGATAAACAAAAATGCCCGTGTCCAACGACACGGGCATTTTTTATTCCAGCACTTCTACCGGCATGCCTACTTCGAGGCTGCCATGACCGTCGTTCACCAGGTTCTGGCCGAACATCGCGCCGTCCGGAGTAGACCGATACTGCTGCAGCGTTGCGAAAGGCTCGCGCTGCGGATCGCGCTCACCGGTCTGCGGATCGATCGTGGTCATGATGCAGCGCGAGCACGGCTTGACCACCCGGAACTCCACATCGCCGATGCGAATCCGCTTCCAACCATCCTCCGCGAAGGCCTCGCTGCCCTCGACCACCAGGTTCGGACGAAAGCGCAGCATTTCCAGCGGGCGACCGACCCTGCCAGACAGATCCTGCAATGAAGCCTGGCCAATCAACAGCAAGGGGAAACCGTCGGCGAAGGCAACCTTGTCATCGTCCTTGCCATAACCGGCGGCCGTCGTGCGGGCCAATTCCACCGGCACGTGGACCAGCCGGGTAGGACTGCCGATAAATGCGCTGACCCATGCCGCCGCCTCGTCACCGGCATCCGGTACGCGCAGCGTGTCACGCCAGATAATCACGCCCCGCCGTTGTTCTTCGAGGAAAGGCGGCAGCGGCACTTCGATGGCGCCATGGCCCGGCGCGCTGAGCGTCAGGCCACCCGCCTCGTTCCACAGCGCCGAGAGCTGGCTCATCTTCGCCACGGCCCGCTGGGTCAGGAACCGGCCGCTGGCCTCGTCCACCAGCATCCAGCGCCGATCACCGTCGAGCCCGAGCTTGTCCAGGCCAATCCCTTGCAATGGCTGGCCCTTGCCGGACTTCAATGGATAACGGTACAGCGCGCTCAGCCGCAACATGGTCGACTTCCCTGGGAGGCGAAAAAACGCAACCTTATACGAGCCGGTCGACGAAGCAAACCTCGATTGGCCTCAGTCGAGCATCAACCGCTGGCGCACCACATCGACGAGCTTGTCCGGCTGGAACTTGGAGAGGAAATTGTCACAGCCGACCTTCTTGACCATCGAGTCGTTGAAGCTTCCGGACAACGAGGTATGCAATACCACGTAGAGCCCACGCAGGCGTGGGTCGTTGCGGATTTCGGTGGTCAGGCGATAACCGTCCATTTCGGGCATTTCCGCGTCGGTGAAGATCATCAGCAGCTTGTCGGTCATCACCTCGCCGGAATCAGCCCAGGCCTTGAGCATGTTCAGCGCCTTCAGGCCGTCGCTGGCGATGTGCATCTTCACGCCCAACTGGCCCAGGGTATCGCGCAACTGAGAAAGCGCGACATTGGAGTCGTCCACCAGCAAGACCTCGCGGCCACGGGCGCGCTCCAGCACCGGATCCTCGAGTTTGTCCCGGGAGACCTTGGCGTTGTACGGAACGATCTCCGCCAGGACTTTTTCCACGTCGATGATTTCCACCAACTGGTCGTCCACTTTGCTGATGGCCGTCAGGTAATGCTCGCGACCGGCGCTGGTCGGGGGCGGCAGGATCGCTTCCCAGTTCATGTTGACGATGCGATCAACGCCGCCCACCAGGAACGCCTGGACCGAGCGGTTGTACTCCGTGACGATGATGGTGCTGTTCGGCCCTGGCACCAGCGGACGCATGCCGATGGCCTGGGACAGATCGATGACCGGCAACGTCTGGCCCCGCAGGTTGACCACGCCGCAGACGAATGGATGGCGCTGGGGCATCAAGGTCAGCTTCGGCAGTTGCAACACTTCCTGGACCTTGAACACGTTAATGGCGAACAATTGCCGTCCTGCCAGGCGGAACATGAGAATTTCCAGGCGATTCTCACCCACCAGTTGGGTTCGTTGATCTACTGTGTCGAGAATGCCGGCCATCGATGACTCCTGGGCTTGTTCGGATGAATCTTATAAAGGCTCTATCGGCTGCCAGAGCCGGTTCTTGACCCCGATATGAAATACCGTCGCGGGGGATTGATGTCACATTAACATCATGCTTTACTGGCGTTCCGTTTTTCCCCGTTATTATTTCGCTGCGCGACTCCATTCTGCGCACAAAGTTCCCCTGCCTAAGGGATTCCCCTAGGCACAATCAGGTCCAACCTGATATTCCCGCTATCCAATAGCCATTAATGTGACGCCATTCTCATTGCTGAACGGAGTCAGGCTTTTGTGCGCCACTGCAGGACATCGGACCTCAAGCCTTCCGGCCGATCCCGCCCGTGCAATCGTTCGCGATCAGCAGGCCTTTGCCGAACGGCATGGGCTCGCCGGGCGTCTTCGTTCGTCAACAGCCATGAGATCCAACCGTTCGCCACGCGCGAGTTACTTTTCGCCTGACATGATGTTGTGGAGATAAGCATGCCGAACGATCGCAAGAATTGGAGCCAGCGCCTTCCTGAGTTCCTGATCGAAGCCGAGACCCTCTTGGCCAAGTCGGAAGAGTGCCTGAGCCACCTGCAATTGATCAGCAATGACAAAGACGCCATTGATTGCATGCTCAGTACGCTGCTGAAGCTGGCAAACAAGGCCGATGCGCTGGCGCTGGAGGCCGTTTCGGAGTTCTCGTTGCACATCCACGGCTTGCTCAGCCATGCGCAAGACATGGAACTGCACGAACAGGCACTGGGCGCGCTGAAGGATTGCTTCACGCTCATGGCCTGGCAATTGGAGCT
Organism: Pseudomonas frederiksbergensis; assembly: GCF_000802155.2. Taxonomy (GTDB): domain Bacteria; phylum Pseudomonadota; class Gammaproteobacteria; order Pseudomonadales; family Pseudomonadaceae; genus Aquipseudomonas; species Aquipseudomonas frederiksbergensis_A. Next base: position 207,854 of record NZ_JQGJ02000004.1, on the reverse strand, counting down.
GGTCGACCACACCACCGGCAAACTGGGCTTGGACAGCAGCGAACAGACCTCACTCATCGAAGCCTTCGCCTTCCAGGTGGGCCAGAACCCCTGCCAGGCGTTGCAACCACCGCGCCCGCTGGCATTGGTGCCCTTCGTCCAGAAACAAGCATGAGCGTGCTTGTCGCACCCCGCGTCCCTGTGCCTGGTTCCTCGAGCTTTCCGGTCGCCAAGCCGAGCGCGACCAACGATATTTGAAGTGGTACTATGTCTCGCGTCAGTCGCTTCAACCAGCCGCCGCCAACTGAAGCCGTCCCCGACCTGAAACGTTTACCCGACCCGGCCCGTCAGATGCGCTGACCGGCTTGCCCGCAGCGAACATCCATTGGCTCCATCCGCTATGTACGCCAGCTTCAAGTCATTCATTTCCTGGCCACCCTCCCGAGAAAACGCCCGCCGGTTCACACTGTTCCTGTGCATCTGCTCGACCCTCGGTTGCCTGCTGGCTTACTTGTCGGCCCTCACGGTGCCGTTGAGCTTGCTGGCGTTGAATGTTGCGGCCCTTGCCTGTGTCTGGATCCACTACCGGTTGTCACGAAAGTCCATCAAGTTCCAGCCGCAGGAACTCGCTGACCGGCTGCTTGAGGTTCAGGAAAATGAGCGTCATCGGCTCAGCCGGGAATTGCACGACGATATCGGTCAATTATTGACAGCGGCAAAGCTGCAAAGCGAATGGCTCAAGCGCCGCATGCCGGAAGAGCTGCGGAGCCAGTGCTCAGTTCTCAGCGAGACGCTCGACGAAACGCTGAACAAAGTGCGCGACGTGTCGGCGATCCTCAATCCAAGACAACTGACCAGCCTGGGACTCGAAGCCAGCCTACGCGCCCATCTGCTCAAGACCCTGGCAAATACGCCGGTCAACTGGAGCCTGGATTGCCAGCAGCGCATGACCGGTATACCGGAAGAAATGACCGTAGCGGCTTTTCGGATTACCCAGGAAGCGGTCACCAACATCCTGCGCCACGCCCAGGCAAAGAACCTGCTGGTGCGCCTGCAACGACTGCCCGAAGGGCTGACATTGCTGATCAGTGATGACGGCCAGGGGTTTGTCCCCGCTCCCCATCCCGCTCGTGAAGGGCAACGTGGCATGGCCGGCATGTCGGAGCGAGTCGAACAACTGGGCGGCACGCTCAAGGTAACCAGCGAGACCGGCAAAGGCACGCATATCGAAGCTCGTTTTCCGTGGGCGCCTCGCACCCTGGAACGGGCCAGCAAGAATAAGGTTCTCCATTGACTTGTAATTTGCTTTTGGTAGATGACCATTCGCTGATCAGGGCCGGTGTACGCGCCCTGGTCCTCGACCTGCCTGGCTACGCCGTGGTCGGCGAAGCCAACGACGGCGCACAATTGTTGGGGCTGGTGGAGCGACTCAACCCCGATATCGTGCTGCTGGATATTTCCATGAAAGACACCAGCGGCCTGCAAGCCTTGCAACAACTCAAGCAGGTCCGCCCCCACAGCAAAGTATTGATCCTGTCCATGCACACCGATCCAGAGGTGATCATGCAGGCACTGGAATCCGGCGCCCATGGGTATCTGCTCAAGGACGCCACCCCCACCGAACTGGAGCACGCCCTGGAAGCGCTACGCAACAACGAGCGCTACCTGAGCCCGGCCATCGCCCATACCGTGATCAACCAGGCGCTGACCCGGACCCAGAAACAGCAGCCCAATCCTGCCCAGACCCACAACTTGACGGCGCGCCAGCTGGAAATCCTGCGGCTGATCGTGCGCGGCAAGTCCACGCGGGAAATTGCCAACGGCCTCAGCCTGAGCATCAAGACGGTAGAGACCCATCGCGCCCAGATCATGAAGCGCCTGCAGATCCATGATGTGGCAGGCCTGGTGTTGTTTGCAGTACGCGAGCAGATTATCAGCCTGGACGATTGAGCAGTCCGGGCGATCCCAACAGCGGCGAATCCGCCGGCAAATGCACCCGCAGAGCCTTGGGCCGCAAGGTAAAACGCAGCTTGTCGACCTGTAGGGGCTCGCCATCCAGATTGATATCCAGCCCTTGGGCTACCTTGATTTCCACCCAGGGCAAGCGTGCCCGCACGAACATGTTGTCAATTCCCAGGCCGCCGGCCAGCAGATCCTTCAGCGTGCTGACAACCTCTTGGGGCGCCGGCAGGATGCTGATGTCGAGTAGTCCATCGTCCGCCAACGCCTCAGGGCACAGCATATGGCCTCCACCGGCCTGCCGGCCATTGCCTATGCCCAATGCCAACAGATCACCGCGCCAGTGGAAACCAGGCCCTTGCAGTTCGCCATAGGCTGCGCTCAGCTCGCTGAATCGAGAAAGACCGGTAAACAGATAGGCGGCGCCGCCGAGCACTTTTTTCAGGTCTTCGGACGTGTTCGCCGTCACCTGGCTACCAAAGCCACCCGTCGCCATGTTAAGGAAAATCCTCCCGCCCACCTCCCCCACATCGACCGCCCTGGGCTCGACATCCAGCAGATCCAGGGCCTGCTCAGGCTCCAGCGGGACACCGGCCGCCCGGGAAAAATCGTTGGCGGTGCCCAGTGGCAGCAACACCAGGCTGGCATCGCCAGACTGCTGGACAATGGCCTCGGCAATATCTCGCAAGGTCCCATCGCCGCCACCGGCAATCAACCGTGTATATCCGGCGGCCATTGCTTCCTCGACGCACCGCCGGGCATCACCGGCTTCCCAGGTCAATCGAACCGCCAGGTCCCACCCGTGCTTGCGCTTGAGCATCACTGCGGCGCGAACCTCTTCGTTGAGCGCTTGCTTGCCATGCAGGATCAATAGCGCCTTGCCTTTGCTCATCGTCGTCTCCGTCATTGGAAGGATGGTTCAGGAAATGGGACCGCACATTCACTGGAAAAAGCCAGGGCCCCATTCAAATAAAAGACACGGTCTCGACCAGCCAATCCTACTGGGCGCGGACGGGCCTCCCCAGGGTATTTATTTATTCAAGGAATTTTCTTACGAGGCGTGGCGAATCAGCTCAATTGACCCCCTGGCCGTATTGAGACACCTTGGTTTCTGTCGCTTTGAACTGGCAAACGATCATTTAAACAAGGAAGAGTCACCCATGGATGGATATGTAATGGCCCCCAGAGGCCCGTTGAATCGCTTGATAAATCATGGCAACAGGGAAGGAGCGTCCTATGCGTAGCCATGAACGCAAGGTGCCGCCCCAGTTCGGACCGTACGCGAGCGAGCGAACCGACAAAAAAAACGAAGGTAAAAGTTGCAATAAACCCGCTGGAGGAATTGATTTGGAACCGCGTGTCGTTGAACTGGAAACCCACCTCAAATACATCCGCAGGGACATGGATGAAATCCGTACCGACGTAAAAGCGGTTCGCCACCGGCTAGCCTATCTGGCTGGCGCGGCGGCAGTAGTGGTCGGCCTGCTGGGCTGGGTCGCCAACAGCCGTTTCGATCAGTTGGTGACGCTGCTGTCGCGATAAGGGAACACCGCGAAGGCCCGACTCCAACTCGGGCCGTAACCGATGAGTTGCGATCAGGTTTAACCCAGCACTTCACTCAAAGGGATGAAGCCCACTTCATCGCCCTCGACCAGTGTCCGCCCTTCGAGGACTTCGACCAGTCCATCGGCCCAAGCCGCGCTGCGCAGGACTCCCGAACTCTGGTTGCGGTAGATAATGGCCCGGCCGTTCTCGATGCGGCCTCGCAAGTATTCCCGCCGACTGCCCGCCTTCGGCCAGGCAAAACCGGCTGGCACCTTGAACGTGAGCGGTGCCACTGAATGAACGCCTTGGCGTCGCAATAAATAAGGCCGCGCCAACAGAGCGAAAGTCACCAGCGTCGAAGCGGGGTTTCCTGGCAGGCCTATTACCGGCACACCACGAAAATGCCCGAACGTCAGGGGCTTTCCTGGCTTGATAGCGAGTTTCCAGAGTGTCAGCTCACCTTCTTCACGAAGCGCGACCCCCAGGAAGTCGGCTTCACCTACCGACACACCACCCGTGGACAGGATCAGGTCGACGTCCGACAACTGGGCCAGGCAATGGCGCGTGGCAGGCAGGTCATCGGGCAGGATTCCCGCATCGACGACCTCGCACCCCAGGCGTTGCAGCCAGCCACAGAGCAACACGCGATTGCTATTGTAGATCTGGCCCGCCCCCAGGGGCTGGCCAGGCTCCACAAGTTCATCGCCTGTGGACAGAACCGCCACGCGCACTTTTCGCACAACCGCCAGCGATGCACAGCCCAGGGATGCCGCCAGCCCCAGTTCGATCGGACCCAAGCGGGTGCCCGCGCAGAGCACCTGCTCCCCGACAGTCGTTTCCTGTCCTTGGGGGCGAATATTTTGTCCAATCGCCAGGGGTTGGGTGAACCTTACCCGCCCATCATCTTCAACGACGACATTTTCCTGCATCTCGACGCAATCGGCGCCGACCGGAATCGGCGCGCCGGTAAAGATCCGCGCGCAGGTTCCCGCTGCCAAAGGTTCCGGGGCCTGCCCCGCGAAGATCCGCTGGCTGACCGCAAGCGCCTCGCCGCGCGAGTCGGCCAGGCGCAAGGCGTAGCCGTCCATCGCGCTGTTGGACCACGGGGGCAAGTCGAGCGTCGCCACGAGGTCTTCGGCAAGCACCCGACCCTGCGCTTGTGCCAAGGACACCCGCTCGCGCTGGACAATAGGCGAAGCTGCCGCACGCTCAAGCAAGCGCTCCAACGCGACCTCGACGGCCATCAAGGCGCCGGCCTTGCCCGGTTTACCCACGGGATTCACAAGGAGCCGCCTGTTTCAAATGGGCTACGAAGTTACATGGCCGGTGCCGCGCATCAAGCTGCTCGGCCAGGATGCCGTCCCATCCGGTGCGCACTGCATTGGTCGAGCCCGGCAGGCAGCACACCAACGTCCCGTTGGCCAGTCCCGCCAGAGCCCGGGACTGCACAGTGGAGGTGCCAATGTCGGCTACGGATATCTGCCGGAACAACTCACCGAAACCATCGACCTGTTTGTCCAACAGGCACGCAACGGCCTCGGGCGTACTGTCGCGGCCGGTAAAGCCGGTGCCTCCAGTGATCAGCACCACTTGCACCACCTCGTCGGCGATCCAGGCGGCGACTTGCGCGCGGATCTTGTACAGATCATCTTTGAGCAATACGCGCGCAGCGAGGTTGTGCCCAGCTGCCGAAAGCCGGTCGACGAAGACCTGCCCCGACGTGTCGGTTTCCAGGGTACGGGTGTCGCTGACAGTCAGCACCGCGATATTGAGCGGTACGAAAGGTACATCAGCCTTGGGTTTCATAGGCTCGTCCAGTTGTAGGGGAAACAGCCTGGTGTTATATCACAGCCCCCGTTTTTTTCGCCCGTGCGGAGACACGCCATGATCATGATCGATCCCCTGCCATCCTGTTCCATCCTGCTCCTGGCGGGGGGGCGAGGACAACGCATGGGCGGCCAGGATAAAGGTCTGCTGGAGTGGCAAGGTCGACCGCTGATTGCTCATCTGCACCGCAAGACCCGAGCCCTGAGCGATGACTTGATCATCTCCTGCAACCGCAACCGGGAACGTTACGCCATGTATGCCGACCAACTGGTTCATGACGAAGAGAGCGATTTTCCCGGCCCGCTGGCGGGCATCCGGGCGGGCCTGAGGGCGGCACGCCATCCGTACCTGTTGGTCTTGCCATGCGACGTGCCGCAAATCGACACGAGCCTGCTCCAAAGCATGCGCGAAACAGCAAGCCGAAACCCCGACAAGCCGCTGATGGTGCGTCATGGCGAACATTGGGAACCGCTGCTATGCGTCATCCCAAGCGCCTTGGCCGGGGCTTTCGAACAGGCGTGGAGCGAAGGCGAACGCAGCCCCGGCCGCATCATGCGCGCGCTGCACGCGGTCGCACTGCAATGTCCGCCCGATGATCCCCGGCTGGCCAATCTGAATACGCCGGAACTGCTAGTTCAACACAAAGGCGTGTCAGATTGACACTAGCCAGGAACTTGCGCGCGATGTATACGTCTGAAGGTCAGTAACTTGAAGAATCCCTTTTGGAGAAACACCATGACTCAACGGACCCTCGCTACTTTCATGCTCGCGCTGGGCCTCGCCACTCTTGCCGGGTGCGCATCGCCAACAGTGATTACCTTGAATGACGGTCGCGAAATCCAGGCCGTCGACACGCCGCACTATGATGAAGACAGCGGCTTCTATGAATTTGAACAGCTGGATGGCAAGCAGACCCGCGTGAACAAGGATCAGGTTCGTACCGTTAAAGACCTGTAATCCCCAGCGTCACCGCCAGATAAAGAAAAGCCCGCAATACTTATTGCGGGCTTTTTGTTGCCTGCTCGAAATGGCGGCTACCACCCCAACGAAATCCTACTTTCAAAAAACCGCTCCTGCCCCGTAAGCGGATCGACGAAACGCACACCCTGGGCCAGCAGCTTGAGCGGATTGGCATAATCGTCCTCGGCGTCCCGCACCACATCCGGATAGAACGGATCATTACAGATAGCCGCGCCCAAGGCGTTCATGTGAACCCGTAGCTGATGCTTTTTACCCGTGACTGGGTACAAGCCGTAGCGCCACAGGTCCCCGTTCCTTTCAAGCACTTCCATGGCCGTTTCGGTGTTGGGCTCACCCACCCCTTCCTTCATCCGGAAGAATGGCTCCCCATCGACCATCCGGCTTTTGTGCACGCGGGGAAAGGTCACCCCAGGCAACGCGGGAGCGATGGCCTGGTAGTACTTTTCAATCCGTCGCGTCGGAAACAAGGATTGAAAACGCGAGCGGGTGTCCGGGTTGGCTGAAAACAACACCAGCCCTGCCGTATGCCGATCGATTCGGTGCAAGGGCACCAGGTGAGGATTGTCCAGGCGACGAATCAACCGCCGCAACAACGTTTGCTCAACATACTCGCCCGCAGGGGTGACGGGCAGGAAATGCGGCTTGTCCGCCACGATCAGATGCTCGTCGATATGGAGAATCGACTCCACCACCGGAATCGGCTTTTCGTCGGGCACTTCCCGAAAGTAATGAATGCGCAGGCCCTCACGGTAAGGCAGGTCGGCTGGAATGGCCTTGCCCTCTGCGTCCAGTACCCGGCCACGGGCGATGCGGTCCTGCCACTGCTCGCGGCTGATTGCACTGAAATGCTCGCAGAGACAATCCAACACCGTCTGCCAGGCACCGGGCGGCAAATACAGCGTGCTGGCCTGATGCCGGGCTGCACAAAACGATGAATCGGACATTGATAACCCTTGAGCCTGTTGCGGGTTCGGCATTATCCGACAGTCACGCGGACCAGCCCAGCGATGATTGACTCAGGCGGTGATCGGCGTCGGTCGCGCCGCGGCTTCGGTGAATTCCTTCAACCAGCGCAGCACCTCGACCGCCTCCCAGCGCCCGGGATCGTACAGCGCATACAAAAGCCCCTGATACCCCACCACATCCAGCTGCTTGTGGTAGCCGGCGCGCTGGAACAGCGCTTCTATCTCGGCAAAGCAGGTATTGAAGTGCAGCTTGTTGAAGGGTGTCTTGCCTTCGGTGACCAGCCCGTCCAGACGCAACTCCAGCACAGCCTCGTGCACAACCTCCACGGGCATCCGGTTCACGCTGTTTTTCAGTTGTTCGACATTGACCAAGGCATGCACTCCAGATAGCTGTATGGGCATACAGTAACCGAAGATCGTCTTTTCGCCAATCGCGCAATACCGACCCAACCGATGGAAGGTATCAACGTAGAAACGCGGCAACCTGGTCTGAATCGAAGGGCCAGTTCAATTCCGCGCCCGTATCGATCCTGCGCAACACGGGAATGCGCAGTCCATAGGCTTCGAACAAGGCCTGGTTTTCGGCAATATCCACCAGCTCCACCAACAGTCCATGTTCGACGAAGGGCATCAGCTCCCCCTCGGCAACTTCACACAGATGGCAACCCAGGGTGCCGAAAAGCTGGCATTCAGGTGTCATGGCGGGTACCCAAAAAAGACAGACCGTCATTCTAGGCCCGCCCCACGCAACCGTCGAGCCGCGTACCATGTCGCAGAATGCCTTGGTAAAACGCTGACGCAAATCATTGAGCGAACATGACTTTCCAGTGATGCTCATTTTTTCTTCTGTTCTACGCTGGACCTCGGAACCTTGAAACGGAGTGCCTCTTGTACGCCAACCTGCTGATCATCCTTGCCTCGTCCCTGGTGGTCATTGCCCTGTTCAGGCGCCTGCGCCTGCCGCCGGTACTCGGCTACCTGTGTGTCGGATTGGCCGTCGGGCCCACCGCGCTGGATTGGGTCAACGACAGCGAAGAGCTGCCGGACCTGGCCGAGCTTGGCGTGGTTTTCCTGTTGTTCTCGTTGGGCCTGGAATTCTCGTTATCGAAGATGTTGGAACTGCGTCGCGTAGTGTTTGGCCTTGGCAGCCTTCAGGTATTGGGTTCAGGAGTTTTGTTGGCGGTGCTGCTGGCGAGCATTGATGTCCCGATGGCGGCGGCGGTGCTGCTTGGCGCCGGGCTAGCCTTGTCTTCCACGGCCATCGTCAGCAAAGAGCTGAGCAGCCTGGGGGAAATCTTCACCAGCCACGGCCAGAATGCCATCGGTGTGTTGCTGTTCCAGGATGTAGTCGCGGTGTTGCTCCTGACCCTGGTGCCGGTGTTTGCCGGCAGCAGTGAACAGCCTTGGTATTGGGCATTGCCATTGACGCTGGGCAAGACCTTGGTGCTGTTTGGCGGCCTGTTGCTGGCCAGCCGTTTGTTGCTGCCGCGGCTGTTCCATGAGGTGGCAGCTTCGCGGTCGGCAGAACTGTTCGTACTGCTGGCCCTGGTGATCGTTTTGCTCACGGCGTGGCTTACGCACCTACTTGGCCTTTCCCCCGCCCTGGGCGCGTTCCTCGCCGGCATGCTGCTTGGGGAAAGCCATTACCGGCATCAGATCGAGGCCGATATACGCCCCTTCCGCGACATCCTGCTGGGGCTTTTCTTTGTCAGCATCGGCATGCTGATCGACCTGCAGCTGTTCGTCGACGATGGGCTGTTGATCCTCGGGCTGACACTCGGGTTGATGCTCATCAAGGGCTGCGTAGTCGCCGCCCTGGTGAAATGGCGCGGCAGCGACGGCGAAACCGCCTGGCGCAGCGGCCTCGCCCTGGCCCAAGGCGGTGAGTTCTGTTTCGCGCTGATGGCGCTGATGCAGCAGAACCGACTCATGCCAGGCGACATCGGCGGCCTGCTCTTGGCCGCCACCTTTTGCTCGATGCTGTTGACGCCGCTGCTGTTGCGCGCTGCACCGGGCCTGGCCGCGCGGCTGCACCGCAAACCCAACGAAGAGGCGCAGCTGGACCAGATCAGCGCGCTCAATGCGGGCTTGTCGAGTCACGTGGTGATTTGCGGGTACGGGCGCGTGGGACAGTCGATCGGACGCTTTCTGCGCCGGGAGGGCCTGGCGTTCGTGGCCCTGGATGATGATCCGGTCATCATCCGTGAAGCGTCCGTCGGCGAACGATGCGTGCATTACGGAGACTCTCGCCGCGCGGATCTGCTGGAAGCCGTAGGCCTGGGTCGCGCAAGGCTACTGGTCATCGCGGTGGACAAGACGGACATTGCGATGAGCGTGCTCAAGGAAGCCCGGCGGGTCAACGCGCAAGTGCCCATCCTGGTGCGTACCCGGGACGACAGCCAACTGGCTGAGTTGCAGGCCGCCGGAGCCACCGAGGTGGTTCCGGAACTGCTGGAGTCGAGCCTGATGCTGGCCTCCCACGCGCTGATCATGCTGGGACTGCCCGAACAGCGGGTACGGCACCATGTGGATCAAGTCCGTCACGAGCGCTATGGCTTGCTGCATGGGTTCTATCCCGGCAATCAGGACAAGGAGCCGTAGTGATGGCTCAGTCCTGGTTGACCGCGCCGATCTTGTGAATCGACAGGTCGGCACCGTAGTACTCTTCTTCCTGAGTCAGCCGCAAGCCCAGCGCAACCTTGATCACACCGTAGACCGCGAATCCGCCCAGCAGGGCGATCACCACGCCGAGGACAGTGCCGACCAGTTGGCTCGCAAGGCTCACCCCACCCAAGCCACCCAGGGCGGCCTGGCCAAAAATTCCGCAGGCGATACCGCCCCAGACGCCGCACAATCCATGCAGGGGCCAGACACCAAGCACATCGTCGATTTTCCACTTGCCCTGGGCCGCGGTGAAACACCAGACAAACAAACCGCCGGCAATCGCGCCGGTCGCCAGGGCGCCAACCGGATGCATCAGATCGGAGCCGGCGCAGACCGCGACCAGTCCCGCCAACGGGCCGTTATGCAGGAAACCGGGGTCGTTGCGCCCGACAATCAATGCCGTCACGGTCCCGCCGACCATCGCCATCAATGAGTTGACCGCCACCAACCCGCTCACGCCGGGCAAGGTCTGGGCGCTCATCACGTTGAAGCCGAACCAACCTACAATAAGGATCCAGGAACCCAGCGCCAGGAATGGAATGCTCGACGGCGCGAAGGCCACCAGCCGACCGTCCCGGTAACGCCCGTTTCGCGGTCCGAGCAGGAGTACCGCGGCCAGCGCCAGCCAGCCGCCCATGGCATGCACCACCACGGACCCGGCAAAATCATGGAAACCGGCGCCGAAGCGTGCTTGCAGCCAAGCCTGCAGGCCGAAATTGCCGTTCCAGACCAGACCTTCGAAAAACGGATAGATGAACGCGACGATCAGCACGGTGGCGCATAGCTGCGGGACAAACCTGGCACGCTCGGCTATACCGCCAGAGATAATGGCCGGAATCGCGGCGGCGAACGTCAGCAAGAAGAAAAACTTCACCAAACTGTAGCCGTGGTCAGCGCTGAGAACGGCCGCCGGTTGCAGGAAGGTCACGCCATAGGAAATCCAATAGCCGATGAAGAAATACGCCAGCGTCGAGACCGCAAAATCACTGAGGATTTTCGACAGGGCGTTGACCTGGTTTTTCTGCCGGACAGTGCCTACTTCCAGAAACGCAAACCCGGCATGCATGGCCAGGACCATGACCGCGCCGAGCAGGATGAACAGCGTATTGGAGCTATGGACGAGACTGTCCACAGCGCTTTGCAGATTTTCCATGGTATTGGCAGACCTGATGAAGTGGAAAAGAGCACCGTGACGGTTCATTCCAGTTGCCATTGCACCAAGTTGAAACGATCTTCCGACCATTGTCGGGCAGACGAACCGCTTTGGTGCATGAAAGCCGGCAACATGGCGCCCCGCTTGGAGGTGCTTCGCGGGTTTTGATTATTTGGGTTAAGGTTTTCGGGCTTTCGCCCAGCTTCAGCGCACTGTCACGGGCCAACGCACCAGTACATGGCAGAGACCCGAGCAAAAGTTGTACCAGCCAGTTGTACTGAACCTTCCGGCTGGGCTCATACTCGAACGCTTCAGACGTCACTTACGGAGATCCACCCCCATGGCCAGAACCCAGGCAAAGACTGCTCAAGAAACCCTGATGGAAGATTTTCAGACGCTGGTCAGAGACACCGAACGATTGCTCGACCACACCGCGACGCTGGCCGGCGACCAAGCGGACGAATTGCGCAGCCAGATCCACGAAACCCTGCTGCGCGCCCGCGAAACCCTCAAGCTGACGGAAGATTCGGTGCGCGAGCGCGGCCAGGCGGCCGTGATCGCCACTGAGGAATACGTGCAGGCCAATCCCTGGCAATCGGTCGGCATCGCGGCGGGCGTGGGCTTCTTGATCGGACTGCTGGCGACACGGCGCTGATCATGGGTATCGACGAATCCGGATCGCCCGAAACGGGTGCAAAACCGACAGCGCGTCGCCTGGGCGCGGCATTCCTTGGGTTGCTGCACAGTCACGTCGAATTGTTCGGCATTGAGCTGCAGGAGCAGAAGGCTCGCACCGTCAGCCTGTTGTTATTCGCCGGCTTGGCGCTGGTTTTCGGCTTGCTGCTGCTGGTTGGACTGTCGGCGCTGGTGCTGATACTGGTATGGGATACCTACCGCCTGGCGGGAATTATCGGCCTGTGTCTGTTCTATCTGCTGGCGGCGCTGTTCTGCGGGCTTCGACTCAAGGCAGCGATTTATGATGAGTCCTCGCCGTTCCACGCCACCCTCGAAGAACTGGCCAACGACCGGGAGCGCCTGTTGCCATGAGCCGCCCTAATGTTCCTCAAGCCCGTACGCGGCAGGAAATGCGCAAGGCGCTGGTGCGTCTGCGCATGGAAATGCATCGCCAGGAAATCCGCCAGGAAACACGCCAATTGCTGCACCCTTTGCAACGGGTACGCGGGTTCACGCAAAGCTGGCATGAAGGGTTCGGCCTCAAGCACGCCTCGCTTTGGGGCGTCGCGGCTGTGAGCCTGCTCGGCTTCCTCGGTGGCAAGCGAACCCGCAGCGGCCGCTCCGGTGGCTTGTCGCGCCTGATCCGGCTGGCAACGGCGGTGATTCCGCTGATCAAGCTTGCCAAGAGTGCACGCAAACCTTGAGTGCCATTGACCGGGCCTTTCCATCGAAGGGCCCGATTCGATTATCAACGCAACACCTGGGCACACTGATCGAGCCCCACAGGCCTTGCAGGACATCGCTCGAACCGGGAAGCTAAGGCTTCGACTCATCAAACGGAGCAATCGGCCTTGGATTGGCACACCCTGCTGACTCGCGAACGCCTGGGAAAACCGCTGCACAGTCCGGAAGAACTGGGCCGCAGTCCGTTCCACAAGGATCATGACCGCATCATCTTTTCCGGTGCCTTCCGCCGCCTCGGGCGCAAGACGCAGGTGCATCCGGTTTCCAGCAACGACCATATCCACACGCGCCTGACCCACTCGCTGGAGGTCAGTTGCGTTGGCCGCTCCCTGGGTATGCGCGTAGGAGAAACCATACGCAGCGCCCTGCCCGACTGGTGCGAACCCAGTGACCTGGGCATGGTGGTGCAATCGGCCTGCCTGGCCCACGACATCGGTAACCCGCCGTTCGGCCACTCGGGGGAGGATGCCATCCGCTACTGGTTCCAACAGGCGGCGGGACGCGGCTGGCTTGACGCGATGAGCGAGGCCGAGCGCAACGACTTTCTGAACTTCGAAGGCAATGCCCAAGGATTCCGGGTTCTAACACAGCTCGAATACCATCAGTTCGACGGCGGCACCCGGCTGACCTACGCCACCCTCGGCACCTACCTGAAATACCCTTGGACCGCTCGCCACGCCGATTCCCTGGGCTACAAGAAGCACAAGTTCGGCTGTTATCAGAGCGAATTGCCCTTACTGGAACAAATCGCCCATAAACTCGGCCTTCCGCAAATCGAGGACCAGCGATGGGCGAGACATCCGCTGGTCTACCTGATGGAAGCCGCCGATGACATCTGCTACGCCCTCATCGACCTGGAGGATGGCGTGGAGATGGACCTGCTGGAGTATCCCCAGGTGGAATCGCTGCTCCTGGACCTGGTCGGTGACGATCTGCCAGAGACCTACCGTCAACTCGGGCCACAGGATTCGCGACGGCGAAAACTGGCCATCCTGCGGGGCAAGGCCATCGAACACCTCACCAACGCGGCTGCCCGGGCATTCGTCGAGCAGCAGGAGGCGTTGCTCGCGGGCACGCTACACGGTGACCTGGTGGAACACATGCACGGTCCGGCCAAGCGCTGCGTGTTGAACGCCAAGGACATGGCACGCAAGAAGATATTCCAGGATAAACGCAAGACCCTGAACGAAATCGGCGCCTACACCACGCTGGAGATCCTGCTCAACGGCTTCTGCGGCGCAGCCCTTGAACAACACGGTGGACGTACGCCGTCGTTCAAGAATCGCCGGATCCTCGACTTGCTGGGCAATAACGCACCCGATCCTGAAGGCTCGCTCCACAGTGCCTTCCTGCGGATGATCGACTTTATCGCCGGCATGACCGACAGCTATGCCAGCGAAATGGCCCAGGAAATGACCGGTCGTACGCGTCAATGAAATGACCGGCCACGTCACCGCCCCCGCGTGCGATAGGGGGCATCCCTCTATTGATGCTCACGCGAACTTGCGGTTAAACGCTCCAACCGCGTGGAAAGCGCTGGCGCGTGGTCGGAAATTACTTTTCCTGTTTATTACGCAATAACGAAAATACTTACAGTACTAAACACTAAAACATACATTTCTTACCCCTCCGCCTACCTAAAGCCGAAATACGTCGTGGTACCTCGCCTCTTTTTTTGTAGGAAAGTTCTGAAATTCGCCATGTCCGCCTGTCTCCTCGTACGACCTGACCTTAACTGGGCTAAGGTGCGCGCTTTATTTAAGCTTGTAGGGGACTTTATTCATGAACTCCGTTTTCATTGTCGACGATCATCCGGTCATCCGCCTCGCCGTTCGAATGCTGTTGGAGCATGAAGGCTATAAAGTCGTAGGGGAAACTGACAACGGCGTCGATGCGATGCAAATGGTGCGTGAATGCATGCCGGACCTGGTGATGGACGTTTTCTAGACACGAAAACCATCCAACATTTAAAAGTGATTAAAATCAATCAGTTGCAGAATCTATTGACACCAGCGTTTGACACCTACCAATCGTCCGCTAGCATTTACCAGGAACCCGTTGGCGGGATCTCCGATGATGCTGACCTACACAATCACAGCCAAGACACTAATCTTCGAATGGCCTTCAGATCTAAGGGTCAAAGAAGTCATGACTCATACCTGTTTACGAAACCGTAAACATACAGTCGCGCAAACACAGATACTAGCCGAGGCTGCTAAAGTTGTATGCGCTAGATTGTCAGAAACCAGCTACGGCAACATATTTTCCGGTCTGAGTGTACTCGTCAATAAGCTACCAGACCAACCTTGGCCGGCTCACGACGATGTCGATAACTGGCAAAAAGTCGTCGTTACATTGTTCGAGAGAACGATTCAAGCAAAAGGCGTATCGCTCGAAACAAGGATCGCATACTGGGCCGCTGCGGTTCGTATCCTAAAAGCGATGGCCCGCATGGGAGTTATGCCACAATCGGTCATTATCCCTAGTGTAAAAGGTAATCTCCGAGGTGGTGAGCGGGGGACTGCACCAGTCGGATTCAAGCGCAAAAAAATACCCCCAGCAGTAGAGATCGAAGGAGTTTTACCTAAATCGTTCATAATAGAACGCGACCTCCACATAGCAGACGATTTGTTTCTATCACAGTTTAAGGCCGAGCTTGAGACGAGCATTTCTCTGATAGCTAACGCTTTAGATGGCTACTGGACTGAAATGATAGAAACACATGAGATAGGAAAAAAACTCATCGAAACAATCCCAGTTGAAATACGGGATGCGATAATCAACAACAACGGCATTGGCATTGATGGAGTACATGTTTGCGCGAAAGCAAAGCCCTACGCCTTTGAGTCGTTGCTACTTCTAGCGAAGCACAAATATGAAACTGGCCAAATAAACGCCATTACAGCCACTGAAATATCAAGAACATCGACCGGACTCAATCTGGAGAGAATAAAAAGACTATTCAGAGTATCCAAAGCCATCTGCCCCCAAAAATATCTGAAGAGTAAGATTAGCAACGAGTTTACGGGACGCCTGATAGGTTTATTGAGTACCGTAGACTGCAATGCAGCGGTCGCTATCCTGATCATTAACAACCCGGTATTTACATCTGAGTCCATCGGCAGAGCTAATTTGCTCATGGATAATGGCGACTGCTATGTTCAGGTAGATACTGAGGATGGTGTCGTGCGGTTTTCCGTTTCCAAGCCTCGATCAATGAGCCGAAAAGTCGCCCACCTCAATAAAGTAAGTTGTGAGGTACTGTCGAAGATTATCGAGTGCACCGCATCTACCAGAAAACTGTTATTCACAAAGAAACGCCGTAACTGGAAACGTTTATTTTTGTATGTTGCCCAAAAGGGGCCTGCGGCAAATCCTGGCCAGATAAGCAATAATAACAGCATCAAAAATTCTCTAAGGAATCGGCTTATTTCAGACCTTAACTCGATCAAGGGGAGTCTCGACATATCGCCAAAAGCCTTGCGGGCTACACAGGGGATCATCACATTTCTGAGGACAGGTAGCCTTGCACTCACTGCGATGGTACTGGGCAACACCTTAGCTGTGGCAAAGTCCAACTATGTACCCGGATGGCTAGTCAAACGGTTCACTAACCGGACGCTAAGAATTTTGGCGCAGAAAGTAATTGTGGTTGCTACTCATGGATATCCGTGGGCTCTTGCCGCCAGCGACTGCACGACCTCTGAAGATCTTCATCTTTTCATCGTCAGGATTCTGACTGAAGCCACGGGCAACGATCCGTTTTCGAAGTTTGCTCGTAAACGCCTAGACAAAAATAACGAATTCACTTCAAATCAAACTTCAAAGTCAGGAGATTTGTACCTACACATGGACAATGAAGTATTGGCAGCGTTGTACGCCTACGAGTCCAAAGTCTCAACTTTACCGGAGGATGAGCAACTCAGAATCCACCTTGAAACAAACCTAAGCCACAAAGCGCTGTGCAACATTGCGAGTCTGTCCAGACTAGCTGCTGAATTGGATATAGAAACTGCCAGCGAGGCAGACCTCAAAATCGCAAATAACTTCTGCGGCGATTCGTTGGATGAAATTAAAGGTGCGCATAAACAGGCGCTCGCGCAAGCTGATTACTTTCACTCTCTATTCAGCAATATCAGAGCTACTGCGGAGCTTTCACCACAAGCAAGGTGATTTCTAATGCCAAGAAAAATACCTGGGCACCTCACTGAAGACGAGCATGTCAGCGAGCTGCTAGAACGAGCGAGAAGACTGATACGCGCTAACCACTATGATTACACGGCGGATTGGCTGAAATCAGGAGTCATTGGAAGCAGTACCTGGACAGTGATAGACAATTTTGAAACAAATACGATTAAAACAGTACGATTCCACGAGCACCTTCCAGACGGCAGCCTACTGACCGACCCTGAAAACGGCCTTCTGCTGTCCACTATCCAAAAATTTGCGTTTCACCTCAAAATGGGAAACTTGCCATGTGGTCAAATATTGTATAAACAATGGAAGAAAATTATTGACACCTCCATCAGTCTTGCGAGGTGGATGGTGTTGCACTCTGAAATTTTTCAACCATCCGACTACGGGTTTAGCCTACTGACAGATGATCATGTCAAAGCTTACCTTCATGACTATGCCAACGGAGGTCTCGCTAACACGTTGAAGCTGGATGATCGGCTAATAATCACGCTGCATGAAAAAACTCAAAGCCTAATACCCTTAGAAAATATCCTAGCTACTAAAGATCGCCTGGATGAGAGTTTTATCCAAGCGTCCGCCGAATGGCTCAACAGCCAGCGAGCGTACATGCGCTCAAAAAATCCGAACACCAAGGTCATCTCACAGAAATATCTAGGATCTCTATTGGGCTGCTCCCATCAAGCTCTTACCAGATACTCTATTGTAACAAACATAATTAAACAATTAGATTTACAATATTCTCCCGCATCACCTGAATCAGTCGTATTGATTCCAATTGAGGAGCGAAGGATTGGCTCGGTAACCCCGATAGTCAGACGAACTATGTACACCCACACCAAGGATATAAAAATCCTTTGCTCTGCTCACAACTTGGTGAATGACATCCCTTACATTTCAGAATCTGTTTTCAAAGCAAAATACTCAGGTAAAATTGGGCTCGATGGCCACACCCGGCTTATTCCCCTCGAAATCGGCCTAGAAGCGATAAATCGGGCAGCAGAGATTATCATCTGCTTTGGCAGTCAAATTGTCGAAGCGGCTACCACCTTTGCGGAAAGCTACTCTGCGCTCAAAAGAAATCACACGCAAGCCATTTGCAATGCGCGAATTCAAACTTTTTTTGAGCAGCACAAACTTTGTTGGTCATCCAGCCCCGAGTTCGGCAGCATCCGTTTGTTAACTCGATACAATGTCACTTCATTTACTTCAAGCTTCAAAACCTTGGACATTGAAGCAGGGATCACTTTCAAAACTCTTCAATCGGCTTTCTATGGTGCCTGTGCTCTCATCATCGGCATGTGCAAGCCTGTTCGTGAAGGTGAGCTCCACATGCTGAACCTAGACTGCCTTGAGTCTGAGTTCGAAGGTGGGGGTGCGGAACTGGTACAAATTCTGGAAAAGAGTGGACTTCTAGGAGAACACCAAACCATCAGACGCCCGATCCCCTTTCTCGCAGCTAGAGCCATCCAATTACTGCAAGTATTGGCTGCAAATCTTAAGGAAATTTATGGTGATGAAAACGGCCCTCTTAGCGGTCATCTTTTCTATATCCCGTCTCAAGGGGTCACTCCCCCGACCGGAAAAGCCTTGGCCGCTACACTAAATGCCGCCATTGATACATTCTGCTTGATTTCAAAATTTCCGAAAGAGCTCAACGGGCAACCTAGCAAAATCCGAATTCATGAAATGCGTAAGTTTTTCTTGATCGTTATGTATTCCCACCATGATGAATCCCTTCGTCGGGCGTTAGGATATGCCGCTGGGCACCTCGATGAAAATCAAATTGACGCTTATACCTCTTTTTCCCATGACGACCCGGAAAGGGCGAAATTCGAAAGCCAGTGTATCAGTGATAGGTTAGTATCCTTGGAGCTAGGGCAGATTTCTTCAAAAGACAATAACGGACTTAGCACACTGTACAGCCACATCTGCAACCACTTCAATGTCAACACCATCCAAAACTTACGCCATGAAAACTTCATACGTTTTTTGAGCCTTCTACAATGCTCCGGGACGTACAAAAGCACGCTATATTCAGTGGAATTCACAACACCCGATGGGACGCTCACCACTCTTGAATTCGCAATTAAATTCGAAGGAGAGCAAGATGAAAAATACTACTGAACACAATCTGGAAGCTAGGATACATTGGCTTCTAAAGATCATAATGCATGAGATATCGCTGAGTCCATCTGAGGTGTCAATACTCTCCGACTTACGGACATTTCTCTCGTCAGAGATTAAGGGTCTATTCACGCGCAAAGCCTATAACACAATCAAAACCTACGCTGTAGAAAATCGCAGCATTGCAACACCTCACCACCATCCAAACACGTGGGAGTACTTGAAAGAACTTCGCACTCAAGCTTATCAAGAAACAATGGCACAGGAAAGACTTGTTGAGGGAGAAAAGAATATTAAAAACCTTGAAAACACTGCACTACTTGAAGCCCACCTATGCGGAATGGCGTATTTTGAGGTTTACGAGTTCCTTCGCTCTCTCCTTAAAGAACCTTCTCTCACCAATCTTATAGAAGCAAAGATAAAAAACTTCCTCTCTATAAGCCAAGCCAAGTATGAGCATATCACTTCGCATCACTCGCGCGAAGCAGGCACATTACATGTTATTCGAGGAGGAAAGGAGTAATGGCGCAACTATATCGCCTGTTGCCTGATGTAAAATTACCTAGTGGCGCAGCACCACTAACCAAAACAAGGCAGCACTTCGTTACCTATTTACAACACGCCTCTTTACCGCTCATGTATTGGCCAAACGGAAAACCTTGTCACCTTGTGAATTTATGGCTCACGGAAACAGCTGAATGCACTACTGGCACCGAGTCTACCAAAACACACGCCACGTTGATAACACCGTTAATTAGATTTGCATTTACCCGCGGCATTTCATTATACGAATTCAATGATTCTTATTTTACGATCTTTACCAACGTACTTAAGGAAGAATCAAAGGTTGGAAAAACTGGCATAGCTCACCTCGCTCGCTCCAAGAAACAGGTTCTGGCAATCCAACACGCGACCTTAAGATTCTTTGTGTGGCTACAGCGTAATCATCCTCTTTACGACCACACTCCCCTTATAGGACTTGCCATCGACCAGCCAAGGATAGTTATAGAATGGCGCTCTACCCCCTACACCTCTGCCCTACACATCTGGCATTCCGAACTGGTCGTTCCAAGCCCCCCCATCAACGACAAGTTCCCAATGCCAGAGAAGTACATCACCAAACTACGAACTGCAGTTTATCAGCGCCATCAAAAACTTGTCGACAGGCATAAAAACTCCAAGAGACACTCTAATCAACACTTCCTGGAAGTCCTAAGGTACCTATATAGTCGCAGAATGTTCACAATAAACATGATGACAAATTTCGGCCTGCGCCCTCAAGAATTGATGGAAATGCCGATTCAGGAAAACTCATCTATAACTTCAACTCTCACAATAGTACTGCCTACAAAAAAAACCAGAACGGACAATACCTTCCGCTATTTAAAAATCACTATCGGCCTAGCCGTTACTTTGCAAGCTTATTTTGACGACAGATTGCAGTTCATCGCGTACCTCGCAGAACATAAAACGCCTCCCTCAAGCACGACCGAATTATTTTTGGGCAAAGATGGCGCCCCCTTAAATAAGGCCTCGGTGACTAAAGAGTTTGACAGACTTTGCTCAGACGCTGAGCTCAACAATAGAAAAGTCTGCCTGTCAATGTTTCGCCACAGATTTATAAGCAGAGAGGTAAAAGCTGAACTTCTGCTAAGATCAAGAAAAAATACTGACCTCTTAAGAGAGCTTACCCCATCCCTTCGGGAGAGCGTTGCTCGTACAGTCATGACAAAGACAGGGCAGCGAGATCCCAAGTCTATCTGGCACTATGTTGACGAACAATACAAACTTCTGGCCACTCCTGACTCACACGAATCCTTTCAATCTATCAAAGATGATCTAGATCAAACAAAAAACACCCTTGAAGACCTCCTATTCAGGCAAAACTTCAGTTCACAAGAACAAGTTACCACTGAACTTAATCTTTTACGTGATTACATCCGCGCATTGGAGGAACGGCTCTATGTTGCGGAGAGAACACAAGGTGATGATTAGCCAGACGGCCCGCACAACAAATTAACTCTTCATTCAAACAACCATACGTACCATTTACAGTGCAATCCTTTTCATAACCAAATCAGCCTTCGACTTAAATCCCACTTAACCTATAAATTGACCAGCCTCATGAGCGTCGTGCAGCCAAATGCGACTGCCATCACGATCGAGATGAGGATCGGGTTAATCTGCAGCGTAAGTCGCGCAACGATCAAGCCTAAAGCGTGGAAGTGCAGCCATTGGAGGCCAAATTCAGTTTTTGTCCAGACAGACCACAGTCAGTGTCAAAGCCCACCAGGCTTTGACTGCTTTGCTCCGGGCTATGCTCTTGATCCAGTTCTTGATGTGAAGCAGTGAGACCTTGATGGGGAGTGCTCCTGAGCCCATCCTAAGTTAAACCACTAGCTAATCAATCAGATAGATAACACACAGGAAGTGGAGCGACCAGATCTCAATCCAGACATATGACTGAACCCAGAGTTACTCATCCAGCCCCTCCCTTCCCAACGCACCCAAACCACAAACCACAAACCAACCAGTTATAGCTTTCTTTTGGTTCCGCGCTTGTAAGGCTCATCAAGCTCGGCAAGCTCTCTAGACAACTGAGCAAGAACACTGGATGCCTGATCGATCTTCGATCTATACACAGCTCCTAGCCGCTTGATCTCATTCTGGCTGGCTTCCCAAGAGGCAGCTGAGTAGGAGTAAGGATCAGACTTAGAACCGCGCGACTGTCTTGAGCCATACGAGAAACTGGAAGAGACACCTGGAACCAGCTCGACAACCACCTCGTTTTGATGACCGAAGTTTCTGACTAAGCCATCAAGCCCTGTGCGCTCAAGTATCTTGATCTCCTCATACGAGATATCCGCAGACGGTGGAGACAGTAGATCTTCCACTGAGGCCACACCCCGGTAGATCTTGAACCCCAGCCCCGACTGAGATGAAAGAATATCGCTGGGAGCTTGTAGCGCTGCATAAAGGGCGTACCAGAAAACCAATGCAGGATTCCCAGATTGTCTCAGCAGCTCTAGGTGCTCTAAGGAGCCGGGCGCGATTTGAGTGGCGATAAACGCGCAGACGGCAGCATCCACTTCGCTCCCTCTACTCGATATTCCGTGAGCACTGGCCGACATTCCATGACCGCTTCCTGATATCCCACGACCACTTTCTAGAATTCCATGCCCACTCTCCAAAACCCCCGGCTCATTCCCCGAAAAGGCATAAAGCGCAGCCTGCAGGTAATTGGCACGATTTTCCCGTGTAGAAGCCTGCAAGGCATCAAGCTCTATACCGGGAGCTAAGGTGCGACTGTATTTAGACCAGAACAAACGAAGCGCCTCACGATCACCTCGATGTATCGCAAATGCCAGTTCAGTCGCTTCGCTATTTGGAGACAAACCCCAAGAAATTGACGCGAAGGTTCTCAAGGCGCTGGTCAATGCCGACAAGGTGTCCCGCAATTGAGACGACGACACATTGGGATTAAGAATCGAATAAACTTCCAGCCAGCGCTGAGGCAATCTCTCTAAACCGTCGCCGCCCAGTTGCCCCGCCAGTGCACGCCCGAACGCATATGACAGTGTTCGTTTACAGGCAGCAAAACTAACCTGACGCAGTCCGACTTTCCCTTCCGAATGCCAAACAGCTTCCGCCATAACCAAGGCTACGATTGCCGCATTCAGCAGCCCGGTAAAATTCATCGACTTTGATCGGGAGTACTCATTGAAGTCTCGGGTGGAAATCAACCGGGAGAATGCCGAGACCGGAGTTGTCGCTGATGGGGAGGAGTTGATAGCCGTAACTACGCTGGCCAGCTGCTCTTCCGACCCGACGATGCAGTTCGGGAACGGGGACGCGTCGGAAGGCTCATCCATCCAGAACGCCCGAATGAGATCATCAGTCTCCACCTGGCCGCTGCTTTGAAAACGAGAGACCTTCGCGGGCGTGCTCCTGCCCCCGCTGATCCAGAATTCCAAGAAGTCCCGCTTAGATAGCTTGATATGCCACATGGTCAAATCCCAAATATTTGATTGCGTTCTGGAGCCGGCTTCGGCGCCTCCAACGGAAGGCAGGCTGATTTCAGGTAGCCAGGCGCGGTGCGATGCCAATACAAGGTCAACGCGGTCTTCGCTCGCGTCACCCCTGTAAAAATCAGCCGCATCGCGACTTTCGGCATACGCTGCAGATGGCCGATGCCCAGAATATGAACTGCGCGGAACTCCAGGCCTTTTGCTGCCGCGAGCGTCGACAGCCAGATGGGACGGGTGTAATCAAACCGGTTGGAAGCATTCGCCCGGGTGCAATAAGCCCCTAATCCGGCGCGATTGAGCTCCGCCTCAATCACGTCCAACTCTTCGTTCCGAGGCGTGAGGATGCCGATCAGGTCTTCTGGGTAAGCCACACGTTGCCGGCGTACCTGAGCGATCATTTCAGCGATTTGGTCAGGGAACTGCAGAGGGTATTTGGGCAGGGCCTCGGAGGGGTAGTCAGCCTCGCGGTAGTTAGAGGTCGGCAGCATGGGCTCGTAGACGGGGTATCCCTTGTAGATCCCATCGGCAACCTTGCAAATGTCGTGGCCGTTGCGGAAGTGGTACTTGAGCTTGTACTCCTGACCGATCGCATTCGCCAGAACAGCGGAGCAGTCCGCCACGTCATAGATTTTTTGCCGGACGTCCGCGGTCGCGACGAGGACGTGTGTGAGCTGCGAGAAAATACGGATTTCCTGCGGCGTATAGTCCTGGGCCTCGTCCAGCAGCAAGGCATCGAATTGAGCGCCGATCTTCCCGGCATTGATCAGGTCTTCCAAATGGTTTGCTCGATGCTGACGAGCCTCCATCAAACCCAGCGCTGCGTCGTTCACCTCAATACCCTCCCGCCGCAGGATCATGTTGAACAGGCTGGCATGAGTTACGACGTTTTCGGATGGAAACTTGTACTGAGTGCCCCCCATCTGGATGAACGACTTCAGCAACGAGCCGAACACCACCACATAGAGGTTGGGATGGGCACCAAGGTACAGCTGATTGGCCCGCAGCAGCAGCAGATTGGTTTTGCCACTGCCTGGCGGGCCACTGATGAGCAGACGCTGATCAGGGTCGATATCCAGCAGGTCTGACTGTTCTTTCACCAGCTCACTTGCATCACGCCACCAGGTAGAGGGCATTGCGAAATCCTTGTCAATTGCAGATCAGACGGAAACCCACATCAGGTATCAGTTCGACACCTTGATCAATGGCGTTATAGGCAGCATCGAGGTAGCCCAGGAGGACGACCTCAAGGAACGATCCATCCAGCAGTGCCGGCAGATCCCCTGCGTAGGATTTATCAGGTTCCGAGGTAATGGTGCTGATGGGCAAAGGTGCGAGGGCGCTGGCCGTGGTGGCCCGGAAGACCGGATCGCCCGCATTGGCATCAAGCAATTCAACATCGATCAGGACACTCATGCTGCAAGGCAGCCCCAGGTCGTCATCCCGCTCGAACTGGATGTAGATCTGGAACTTTTTCTGCACAGGGTCGCTGGAGGTATGCGTCATCCGCAGCGGGAACATGCCTGTCCCATTGAAGAAGGCTGCCAGCCGCGTCTCAAACTGGTTGCATGCATCCTCAAGCATGCGCTTGATCTGTGAGGCCGCCAGGGCAGCGGGCTGCTGGGGCCCAATCGCCTGACGCTGGTACTGTTGACGTTGAAGGACACGCTCTCGGGCCACGACTGCGGGGCTTACCGAGGGCTCATCGAAATTGAAATCAGCCCACTTCACCAGTTCCAGCCTGGTTGAAGCCAGTTTGGTCAGGCATCGGTTGGCAAGCTGCACACACCGATAATCCTCAGACACGATATGAGGCTTCTCGCTTTTAACCGCCTCGACGAGCCGCGGGAACGGATCGGTGAATTCAGCGAACAGCACCTTTTTCATCAGCAGATCATGGAGCACTGCCCCGAGCTGATAGAACGTGACAGCCCGCCATCCCTCGATGGTGTTTTCCTCTTCGCGGAACAGAAACTCAGGTGAGCTGTAGCGCAGCGTGCCGATAAACTGGCGCTGGTCGACGTCAGTGAAGCTCGCCGCACCGATAGGCAACAGTACACCGAGGTCGAGCAGGATGGCCTTGGAGAAGTCATCCGAAATCACGATGTTCTCGGGCTTGATGTCCCGGTGGGCGAGGTGCCGATCCTCAAGGTAATGGGCTGCGGAAGCGATCTGGGAAATGATCCCGGGCACTGCGGCCAGCGGGATATCAACGATGCGGTCGTGCAGGTTTTTGTACGGCAGCCGCTCCATCACGACGTACAAATAGCCGCTGGACAGGCACTCTCCGCCGTCCAGAATCTTCACTAGGTTTTCGTGATGGGCGCCGACTAGGCTGCGCTCGCGAAGAATCCGTTCGTACTGCATTTCCTTGCCATACCGCTCCACCAATTCCCGGTGGAAGACCTTGATGGCGCCATGCTCGCCGTCTTTGCTTGCGGGCAAGACCACAGCAGACTTGCCATTGCCCAGAAATCCATCGATGAGCCACCCACCGACCAACTGCCCCTGAAGCTCATCACGCATCATCTGGGCCTGAATATTGTCCACTCTGGCTACCCCTGTTCGCATCCTGCAATTACAGCGGAAATCGTATGACGGCCCGATGCCGCTAGCTGAGTGCGACGTTGAGCCAAGCCCACGTCAGAGTCAATATCCTCATGGAAAATCACACACCGTCGGCGAATACAGCCTTGCCTGATCCTGCAGCCGGCCTTGTCATTTCTGCCATCCAGCCCATCGAAGCCAGTCTCAATAAATGATCAAATCGACCAACAGCGTGACAACAAACAGGGACAACAAACAGGGACAAGAGATAGGGCAGCGATTAGGGTTTCCAGACCCCACCTGTATCGGAAGCACTCCACTTTGATGACGCGTTGCGCTCCTGGCTGTGCTTTGCCGCGTCGGGGCCTAGCAGCATAAGGGTTTTGTGGCGATTCTCCGGGCTGGGCTTACGACCGCTTTCGGCTGACCAGTACATCCAGGCGTTGAAGAAGGGTTTGTCCCGTTCTTCAACGATGTCGGGCCGCAGTCGCACGATTTCTGATGGTTTGGGGGCCGCCCGCTCAGTTGCGGTAGTAGGAATCGCGTCGTTGAGCTGGGCCAAAAACTCCTTGGGGATCAGGCGCTGCCCACTTGTCCCGTCCGAGCGCAGCACGGCGAGGAGGTCGCCATACATGTCACCCAGGTAGTCTTTGATCTTGTAGCCGGCCAGAACGTCGAAGCGGAAGAATCCCCTGACTTCGCCGCGTGCGGTCAGGGTCAGCACGAAGGGTGTATCACGTGTCGAAAAGAGGCAATCAAAGCTGGCAGCCCCGGTCGTCACGAGAAACTGCTGCATATCACTTCCGATTGAAATCATGCTGCGGTGCAGCAGCCTGAGAGACGTCATTTCCATCCAGCCCTGCCCTCCAATGCTCTCTGTCTTCCATGACCGCGCTCCACGTTTACTGCCGTATGTCGCGCTAGCATAGAGCGCAGAAGGAAAACCGTGCAAGGTCAGGTTGGGTGGAGGGTCGCGGCCCCATGCCACGAATCCCGTTGACCGCGTACCCATCTCCTGCCCCTCTACCGACCTGCGACATCGCTAGATGAAACAGCCCTGACAGTCCCGGCCCTGCTCACTCGTTATCTTCATCCATCGTTGCCGTGATGAAGTATCCCCCACCCCAGATCCTGCCAGCGTAGGCTGGATCATCGTCGGGGGAATACGAATACTTCACACTGAAATAGCTGCTCTGGACGCCGTATTTCTCACGCAGTTGCTCGGATAAAGCCAACACGATTTCTTGACGCTCACGCAGATCCCGCTTCGTGTCCAGTTCGTCCAGCGAGGCGAGATAGCGCCCCTTGTTGTTCGGTTTGACACGGCCAGCCTGCACCAATTTCCTGACATACGGGTGGCTGTTGTCCTCGAACCACAGCCAGCAGCCTCCTCGCTCGTGTTGAGGTGCCCTTGCGGTCGAGCCCTCAAGCACAATAAGGCGGGTGGAGAAATCCATCGCCGCCAGACCTGCCTTGAACGTCGGGACAGCCCTACAGGATTTGAAGTCAAAGCATGCATTGGAGAAAGCCGCGTGCAGCGCTTGCTCGTCCAGCCCCTCCAGGGTTGCCGGCAACTGGTCGCAGACGAGGATGTGATCGAACTGTGCTTCTGATACCAGCCCCTGATCAATCAAGGTCAGGACGTCGTACTGAAGCTTGCGGGCCGTCGGCATATCAGACACTACGATGCCCAGGCCAGACCATTTTTTCTGGGTAATCTTCAGGCCAGGGATGACGTTGTCCTCAAAACCGTTCGCCTCGATCTTCTTGATGTTGCGGCGGTAGTTCCTGGGATACCGCCACCGCCATTCAGGGTGCGTAGTGGGCTGACCGGGTGGAGTCGTTTGATTACTGACGTAGCGGTACTGGTTGTCGGCATCGTCTTGCGACATTCCAACAACTGAAGACCCGTCCAGCAGGTTAGCCTGGCCGTTCGACCATCGGACGACCGGCTGAATACCACCCTTCAACGCAGTCGTTATAGGGAACGTGATGGCGTACTGAGTGACCGCGGCATTCTGCGGGGTAAAGCCATCACGCACTGCGATGAGGTCAACCAGGCTGAATGCCGTGAAACACACAGCGGGATGCTCGCCCTGGATGGTTCTCATGCCCTCGCGAACCCCGTACGTGGGCCAAAGATGGTGCATACGCAGGGCAATCCTGAGCAGAAGCCCACCCGACCACTCTTCATCATCAAACTGGCAATAGGAAGGGAATGATTTAGGGATGAACTCCGGGCGCGACACGTCGAGAAGATTGACCGCACGAAAGTAATGAGCCATACGAGGCACCGAACGACCATCTTTTTTCTTCATTGGCATTTTGAAATCCCCGCTGATGCTATATGACGACCTTCAAGCTCACACCCTACTATTCAGCTAACACTTAACTAAGAACCATAGGCACACTCTCAAAACCACGCAAGCATCTCACTAAACTTTTGGAGACACCTAATAACATCGACTTAAGCGATTATTATACTGCCTTCAATAAATACACCTGCGCGCTCCCACCACCTTCCCGTCCGACCCGCAAGAATAAAATGCCCACCACCACCGTCCAATCAAACCTTCAATGACCACACCCTGCAGCAACCTACTGATTTCAGCGAACAATCCCTTCACCATACTTTACCAGCCAGAAAATAGCTTTGCCCTTATATTGAACCATCAACTTAATTTCGTCATCAATTGCGAAACTA
The DNA here is from genome assembly GCF_000802155.2 of Pseudomonas frederiksbergensis. Taxonomy (GTDB): domain Bacteria; phylum Pseudomonadota; class Gammaproteobacteria; order Pseudomonadales; family Pseudomonadaceae; genus Aquipseudomonas; species Aquipseudomonas frederiksbergensis_A. The sequence goes on along the minus strand of NZ_JQGJ02000004.1, from coordinate 179,765 downwards.
TCAATATTTAAAACCCATCAACAACACCCACAGGACAACTTTACCCTCCTATCTTGACAGCGTATCAACCCTGTACTTCAGTGAGCAATACAGTCAGCCTCTACGCGAAGCAGCCATGAACCACTCAAAAGTTCTCCACATCGTCCATGAAGAACCCATGAATGATTATTCTGAAGGTGCTTACACTGTGCTCAGTGCGACTCACTGCTTCAACGTAAACCTCGCTCCTGAGCCCAGGGTATTCATTCAAAATCTTGCTGTATTATGGAACGACCGCATCGACGTCCACATTATCGGTATGATAGAAAAAGGATTGATTCAAGGTGTACTGTCTCCCGTCAAACTACTGAGCGTAACGGAAGGCACCCTGAATATCCTTTACGACAGTTCGATCAGCAAAAACGCGCAAATCCGCTTCGAGCAAACCTGGAGCGAAATCGCGCGTAAGGCGTGGGGAGATGTATCGATTGCTAGCTTTATCTCCGAAACTCAGCTTCGCGATATAGACCTTCGCAATAATGACTTCGCGATTTACGCTGACTACATTATCTGCAGTCACGGTCTTGGCATTGGGGAGTTCAAGGGAGACAGGCTGCATTACCTCAACAGGTGGCAACCGGACAACCATTCCGATTCGGTAGTTTCCAATCCTCGCCCTGAAGCGGGCCCAGAGAACGATTTCGGAACATTTGACGACGAGTTACCTTTTTAGATGGCTCATATGTCCTCCTTCAAGTGGCTATCAATTGAGCGAAAGGCCATCGTAGCCACATGTCATCTCCAATCCGTGATCGGCACTGCTCGATGTACAAGCGTACTGGGATCAAGCCGAACCGTTTCTAGAAGTGCCAATCCGATGAGAAGAGGGCCTCCCTGCGTCACCCTCCCCCTCCCCCTCCCCCTCCCCCTCGCGCTGGAGCTGGAGCTGGAGCTGGGATTTTTCCTGACCGTGAAGTCTTTCCAATCCCAACTGATGACTGACGGGGTAAGTAACCACCAGAAACAACACCACACCGGTCACATCCGAGACGGAATGCTGGTAGGTCTGGGTGAACGGAATTCCGTTGCCGATGGGGTCATTCCGTGTCACATCCGCCCATCGAGAATCCTCAAAGTTATGGCCAAATGACATCTTCGCCGGTACATTCCGTAACCCGTTGCGCCATGGAAAGAGGAATGGGGGCACGGCCCCGCCGTTACACGGGTATGGACTGAGAGATAGAAGGATGAAAGATCCAGATGCTAGCCCCAGCGCAGCGGGGTATGGCTACCAGTATGAACGCGCGCTGTACCGTATCTTCACGGCACCCAATGCGCAGACTAGGTTTGGCATTGAAACGGCTGATGATGTTGAAGAGATCAGCCAGACAGCGACAGGCTCTCGGCGTGTGTCAGAACAAGCGAAGCTCTCTGTTCAGCCTCGCAAAAACCCACTGCAAGACAGCAGTAAAAACCTGTGGAAGACACTCCGCATCTGGTTGAACGGGTTAGCGGCTGCCCGGAAGGAGCATGAGGAGTTGCAATTCCTCCTCGTCACGAACCGCGTGCTTAAGAAAGGCACGCTGGCCATGCGGCTCTCTGACGCCCTTTCAAAGCAAGATGTGGCAGACGCGGTCGTTGCGCTTCGAACGCATGCCGCCGGAATGACAGGCAAGCCTGGCGAGATCGCTCGGGATGTCATCGCGTACTCGGACGCCGACTTGGCATTTCTGATCGAGCACATGTCCATTGAGGACGGCCAGCTCAATGCTCAGATGAAGCAGCGGGTGATCGCGTCCCTCCACCTCCCCGAGGATGCGGTAGCGAATGCTGAGGACATCTACCATGGTCTGGTCGGTTTCCTGTTCGACCATTGCCAAGAGACCTGGGTAGCCCGAAAGCCTTTCTGGACGACCGCTCAGCCTTACTACAACAAGCGTCAAGCGCTCGTTGAAGCGTTCATGAATGGCCCTTGGGAACCTCTGCCCTTCGAGAAAACCGAGTTCGCAGAGTGGGCCGAGAAGATCGACCCCGCGGACATGCTGTTCGTGGAGCAGCTCACCAAAATCAACATGCCGGAAAACCTGCTGATGAAGCAATTTGGCTTCTACTGTGGCGCCTATTCTGAGCGCATCCGCCTTCTGGAATCAGGTGGAGTTCTGGCCAAGGACTTTGATGTGGCGGAGCGTGTGCTCAGTGATCGCTGGGAGGCGATCAACGACCGCCACCAGTTGGACAACATGACGTCGCTGGATGACTACGGCACGGCTGATTACAGATCTGTGATGACCAAAACCTTGTTTCCAGAAACCTTTCCCATGAAGGTTGGACGGGTGCACTCGACGGCTCAGTACCTGTTCAGCGGCACCTACCACCGGATGGCCAACGCCGATGGAACGCATTCGCCCATCCATTGGCACCGTGACGCGCCGAACCCAGAGGAAGAGTCATGAGCGAGGCGTATATGGATCATCAATTGATCCACAACTCGTCATTGGCCTGCTTTGTCCTGACGCACTTCATAGGTGAATACCAAGAGGCAGGGCTTGGACAAACCCCGGATCTACCGAAACTGATGTTGGTGCTGCCGCTGGTGTGGAATCAGCGCTCACGCGACGCGTTGAGCAAGCGCACCAGCCGCTCCACCCTGGGTGCAGTGCTGAGGGAAACCCCGGTATTGAAAATTGATCTGCAGCGAAGGGTGTCCGCCCATGCGGCCACCACCCTGCAAGGGCTCAATCTCGCCGTCTCTTCGCGTTTGGTTGGAAAGATCGGCTCCAAGGGAAGTGAGACCAGCTTCCAAGTCCTGGTCGATCGTTGGCCACGAGGCATCAAGAACACCATCCCCGCGGCCATGCTGCAGACCACTGAGAAACTCGCGAAGTGGTTTGCCACCGACACGACAGAAAATCTGTACAAGCTCTTGTTTGGGATTCCCAATGAAATTCACGATTGACGCAGTCATCCTCTGGCCTCGCTGCCCTGGCTTGGAACCACGAGTCATTCCCTTTCAAGACGGGAAGATCAACATCATTTACGGGCTGAGCGGCACCGGCAAGTCGTCAATTGTGCACATCATTGACTACGTGCTGGGCGCGACCAAGTGTCAGATTCCAATCGGCATCATCCGCGACACAGTCGATTGGTTCGGGATGAAGATCCGCCTTCTCGATACGACCTACATCGTCGCGCGACGCACTCCGGGAAGCTCCCAAGGCTCTAACGAGCTTTGCATGCTGGAGGTCGATGATGAACAGATCCCGAACTCCGTTTACCGTACCCACTCCTTGGGGCAGTACAAAGCCGCCTTCGACGGCATGGTTCGGGTCAGTGACCTCCCCCACTCCGATGAGGAAGAGCCGTCGGGCTTCGACCGCCGCAGTTCCTATCGCGACATGGCGGCGTTCAACTTCCTGCCTCAGCACATCGTGGCAAACCCCAACACCCTGTTCTTCAAAACCGACTCGTTTGCTCACAAGGAGCGCCTGACGCGAGCTATGCCCTACGCGCTCGGTATGGTGGATGCAAACTACATAATGAATGAGCGGCGTCGGGATGAAGCGCAGCGCGAGCAAGATCGGCTGCGCAAGCAGCTTGCAGTCCACGATGCGGCCAAGGCGAGCCACTACGCTGACGTCGACCAACTGTTTGATCGCTGCATTCAGCTGGGCTTGCTTGAGCGCACCAATACCCAAGGTGCTCAGAAAATCGAACTGCTCAAAAAGGTCGTCATCGCGACCCATGAAGGGCGGCTGGAGCAGACACTCCTGGAACCTCAACGACTGCATATCTCAGAAAAGCTAAAGGTGGTCATCGAGGAAGTCGGTAAGCAACAACGTATTGTTGACGAATTTGATGCCCAGATCGATGGCTTCGACCACCTGGCGCGTAACAGCAAGCGATTCGTCGCGGCGATTGATACTGAGAAGTCCCATGTCATTGGGCTCGACTGGCTCAAGCAGAGCGTCACTGATGGTGGGCACTGCGTGGCCTGCGGCTCGTTCACCAACGCCTTGCCTATGGTGATCGAGAACTTGGAAGAGAAGGTCAACAAGGTCACCCGGATTTCGGACGCGCTCAAGGACAACCCCGTCGTCGACAAGCAACTGGCTACGCTGAAACGGCAACGTGCCAAGGAGGAGCGTGAGCTGTCTCGTTTGATGCGAGAGCAGGGTCGCTTGATCCAAGAGGATGAGCGCACCCGTACTGCCATTGGCCAGATTTACTATGTGGCGGGTGAGATCAGCCGGCTGATCAAACAACTGGATGGCTCTGAAGCGGACGACGGTCTGAAGAAGCGCATGACCGAGCTGGAAAGCCTGATTCGGCATTACAACTTCCAGATGTCGCTGACTGACATGGCTGAGCAAGAGCGGAAGGTGGATGCCCAGCTGGCCCCGATGTTCGAGGACTATGCGGATCAGTTCGGCTTGAACGGAACGCCTGGCGCTCAGATCTATCTCGATCGGAAAGAGCTCACGCTTCGCTTCGACTCCCACGGCCAGCGGGATTTTCTCTGGGAAATCGGCAGTGGTGCGAACTGGATGGGGTATCACATCGCGACGTTCCTCGGCATTCATGAATACCTGTCGAAGGACGAGAATCGCAAGCTCCCACCTTTCAGCTTCATCGTGATCGACCAGCCGAGCCAGGTCTATTTCCCAAGCAATACCGGTGGCCTCAACGCACTGGATGCGGGATTCGAAGCGGTGAATCAAGCCCGCCCAGCGGATGTCGTTGCCACACGCCGAATCTTCGAAGTCTTGGCTGAAGGTCTCAAGCGTGCAGGCCATTTCATCCAGATCATCGTCCTTGAGCATGCGGGCCCGGACATCTGGGGCCAAGTCGCTGACACCGTGCCCGTAGCGGCGTGGCAGAGCAAAGACGACGGGCTCATCCCTGCCCACTGGATCCACCGTCACAATGACTTAGCGTAAATACACGTGGCCAGTTGTGTTCCTCGGGCACAACTGGCTTAGGTGTTGATCAAATCAATAGCCTTTAGCGTGAAACAAAGAACATCTTGGCAAAGGAACCTGTATGTCACTCATGCGCATGAATCATGTAAAAAATGAACTAAAAAGCTTGAGCAATGTGATAGCCTCATTAATAAAAAACCATGAAAGAGACCTCATGGAGTACAACACTCAGGCTAGCGAGAGCGAAAGCAAATTCACTGAAAGAGAAAGCATGGCGCACAGCCAGCAAGACTGGGATGCCTTGCATGAAATAAATATAGAAAGACTCAGCAGCACTCAACCCCTGAAAACTATCGAGTCGCTTGCAAAGCTTCAGAATGAACTCATTCTCGTCAAACACGTGGCGTTAATTGAGAGCATGATCGTCAAAACCTTCTGGTGCCTGACCTATGTGCTATCTCACCAAGAATATCAAAAACAATATTTCTTAGATCAGACAAATTTTTCAGATGGCTTTGAAGCAGCCAGCAAAATACAAGAACTCACGAACAATAATGTAAAACCAAAATCCTTGAAGTTTTGGGACATCTTCGAAACACTGAAGACGATAAGAAACACGATCGCACATGGAGATCCGCTTTTCGTAATCAGCTACAGAAGGGCAAATAAATTCAACAAGCAAATAGATCTTATCCATTTATCTTCAGAAAAAAATGAGTGCCCTCACACCAAAAGTCTCTATCCGAGCCGCCCCCACCCTTCGTATGAACCAACATCCAAATGGTTCTGCAGCTTAAAAAGCGATTTAGGGGGGATTGAGCAACTCAACAAAAAGTGCCTCGACTTCGTTGAAGAGGTTCGAAGCCAGTACTTGAAATTTGGAGAGCTCAGAGGAATATCCAAAGACATGCTTTACGCATGCCGATTTTAATTCGCCATAGGCTCAAGCTGCTGGGGCACTCGTGATACGCTCTGATGCTCTATGTCAGAGCTTTCCGCCGCTTCAAGCAAGCGTGAAAAGCTTTTCTCGCTTCGCTTTGGCCAGGAGCATCTATGTCGCTCAAAACAGGCTTTGCCACTGCCCTAAAAGCCATGCGCGTCAGCCGCGGGCTGACTCAGAAGCACATGGCCGACACCACCAGTCGGACTTATATGTCGAAACTGGAGCATGGGCGATCGAGCCCTATCATCGACAAGCTGACGGCCATCAATGGGGCGCTGGGGCTCAGTCCATTAACGCTGTTCACACTCACGTTGAGCGTGGAAAGCGGCCATACCGTGAAGACCCTATTGCATCACCTCGAAGCCGACATTGCAGACCTTGAGGCAATGGGTGCGCTCAAGAGTCTTGGCCTCAGCTCGGTCTCAGATATCCGCCCAACCCGGGCCATCCTATCCCGCCTAAAAAGGACTAGTGCCCCATACTCGCAAGCGGAGCTGTGCTTCGCTGAGCAAGAGAAAGCGTGACCTAAGGATCAAATCCCTAGACCCATCGAAAAAGCGCATCTCTGAGCTCAGGCAACGACACTTGATCCTCCAGAAGCCACGTTTAGCTCTTGGCACTTCGGGCCTTCACGAGCATGGCTTCGAGCTCCGCAATCAGCTCATCGACATCGACCTCCACGAACTCCCCCGGGTTGAGCAACTGCTCCACAATCGCGGGGTTGCAACACTCCGCGATTTCAGCATGCCCTGGTAGCCACATTCCGCCGGCGCCAATGATCACACCCTGACGCTGCAACTCCAGAAGTGCCTCCTCGATGTCACCCACGACCAGACTCGGCGATTGTTCGGTGAGTAGCGCTCTGAGCGTTGCGTCCAACACGCCATGCCCAATGAGGTCGATGATCAATGATTTGATGTCAGGCGACGTACTCATGGTTGTTCACGCTGCGATGCCGAGGTCGTACCCCATCATGAAGAGCGCCATTTCGAGTCGACGCAGCGCGTTTGCACCACCGCCGAGGAAAGGGCTGGTCGCTGCGGATTGATGGGCCAATGCCTGGCTCAAGATCCAGCTTGCGCGCATGTTCCAGATCGCGTGATGGTGCCCGCGTCGCAAGCCCGGGAATTTGAATGCGTCGCCCTTGCTTGGATTACGACGTTTAGGGACTGCGGCGCTCTCGCCCTCCTTCGCGGGAGCCCACGGGAAACGCAGGCCATCAGGAAGAGCATGGATACCCTTTTCCTCACAGAAGATGACAACAAGCATGCCCAGGGCAGCGGCGACGCGGCTGTCGTAGATGATGAAGTCCTGGCAGATCAGCGAATACACCTTGGTCATGCCCGCGTTGAAACGAAGATTATTCTGGAATTGAGGGCTGTCGAGATTACCAATACGCAGCACCTGTGCGACCTGTGCAATCGTCTTGGCCAAGCCTTTCTGATTGGCCTCAAGCCACTGATTGTTGTGCGCCGACACGCCACCCCAGAACATCGTAGCTTTCGTTCCTCGCAGCATGGTGGCATCGCAGTTCGCCAAGCTGAGATCAGTGCTCAGCGCATTCAATGCATTCGTGTTGCTAGTCGCGCAAGTGCCAGCGCTCACCTTCAAATGCGGTACCCCGGAGTGCTGCCATTCGTACTGTTGGTAAGCATCGTACAGGTCAGTGAACTGCCAGCGTTTTGCCGTTTTCCGGTTGACGTACTCATGCTTGAGCTGCTGATTCGAACCAAGGTGCAGGGCGAGCCACTCGATGAAGGCTTTAACTTCTGCGCGTTGTTTGTATGGGGGATAGATGCGACGGGTCACTTTGGTTTTCATAACCACTCCAGGGTATTGTCCAGAATTCGTTGCTGGCAAAGCGATACTGCAGCACCATAAGGACACTTTTTGTCCCTGAGTACCTGGTGTGAGCGAAATAAAGCCAAAAGATTTGCGCCGCAGAACGCTGACAAAAATTTTGCGCCGTGCAAGAACTCCGCTCACGACCGAGGAACTGCATGCCTTGCAAACGGAATGGGCCGAGCAAATCCCTCACATCAAAACCACCTTGCGTGATCTGCGAGCCCTGGCCGAAGATGAGCAGGTCGTCGGTGAGAAACCCAAAGGTAAAAAGTCCTTTCAATGGAGGTTGCACAGGAATGTGAGCCTCGACCTGGTACTGACGCCGACCGAATCGATGACCCTCCTCGCGATGCTGCAGCATTCTGAGCGCTTCGGCTTCAAGCTTGTGGCCAAGCAGCTGGTCAAGCTGCGTGACTATGCTTTGGGCGTGATCACTCGGAACTCGAAGCAAGACCTGATTGCGCAAGGCCGCATCACGTCCGGCACGCGATTCATGACCCTCCTCCCTGGCATCTACGACCCGGCCCACCTGGATATCATTCAAGCCGCTTTATTGGCTGGCCATAGCCTCACCATGGTGTACAAGCCGCGGGATGCCGAGGACGCGGAATGCACCTATCTGCTGAAGCCCCTGGCGCTCTCATTCCAGGATTCCAATATCTATCTTTCTGCTTACGTCGAGTCAGAACAATGGCCAAGCGGCGAACCACCTGAGGGAACTTCGCGTGGCAAGTACAGCAGCAATGGCCCTGGAATGACCTGTGTCCTGATGCTGCATCGCGTGGTCAGCGTAAGCACTAGCTTCTTGGACATTCCCGACCCTAAAAATTACCGGTTCGATTCATTCGCTATCCAGAAAGATCTCATGACCATCCACGGCCAGGATGAGATCGATCTCGTGCTGGGGTTGGGGCCGAATCTCTTGAACCGGCTCACAGAAAATCGCCTGAACGAAACACAGAAGATCGAACCTACCGAAGCGGGAGCGATCTTGAAGTGCTCCGTCCAAGACACGCAGGGGCTGCGTCTGTTCCTGATGAGTAACGCTGATGAGATCGAGGTGCTGCAGCCTACCTATCTGCGCGAACACATGCGCAAAACACTGATGAAGGCACTCCACATGTATGTCGAGGAGAATGAGACTGCATAGCGTCATCCCCGATACCCGATGAGTGCAGGTCTAAATCCCCAAACCGCTTTCCAGCACAAGCATCTGGATGCACACGGGTCAAGCGCTCTACAGAGCTGCTCGTGTAGCATTGGATGGCACAACCAAAAATCAAAATTCCAAGAGGCTAATGTGAAAATCTATACAGCCAGGACGCTCGTAGAATTCGTAGGCATCATTGACAGCTTGAAACCTGACGAACCCAACTCACTGTGGTTCCGAGGGCAATCGAGCGCCAGTCACCGGCTCATACCTGGAGCACTGCGAAATATCCATCAGTCTCACGACCACCTTGGCGAAGAGATTGACGACACGGCAGTAAGACTCAGCAGTGGTGGGGTCTACTCCGGCCCGGACTCGGAAAAAATGCTCCAGGACTTCAAGCAGCTAGGCAGGCCATTTCTGGAACAGCAACCCACGAACGAATTCGAGTGGATGTTCATCGCTCAGCATCACGGCTTGCCGACAAGGCTGCTCGACTGGTCTACCAATGCCCTAGTGGCATTGTATTTTGCAGCCCAGGGCGCTCAGGTACGCGAAGGCGATGGAGAAGCTGAATGCGAGCGATTTGAGGAAGATAACTTCAGCGAGGAAGGCTTCGCGGTGTTTGCCATTGAGCCGACGAAGATCAATGCGAAAACGGTTTTGCAGTCTAAGACGATTGATATCGCGTCACACGCAGAACGCTGGGACAAATATCTCAATCCCGTTGAAAAAGACACCACCACGCTACCGGTATGTATCACCGCTCCCCACATGACAACCCGAATACGGGCCCAGAGCGGTACGTTCACACTTCATGGTGCGCAAATCGCAGCACTTGACTACTACACCGATTTACAAGATCTCATCTCAAAAATTTTCATCCCGTACACGTCTACCAAAGCCATCCTGGCCAGCTTGGCAAAATTAGGCATCAACGAAGGCTTCATCTATCCCAGTCTTGATTCGATCGCCAAAGACATCGCGAAGTCGGCCAACCTGACGTACGCCAACGCACGAAACAAAAAGGCAGGCAAACGATCCGCTCGTTGATCCTGAGTCTGTGTTAGGTACTGCTGGTAGAATCTGGCGCAATACCTGCCTGCCCATTTTGACGATTGGCTGTGTTCCATGGCAGTCAGTGTTCCATGGCAGTCAGCCTGGCTCACCGTTCGCCCGAACGTGCAATACATCGTCCATCCTGGCGGCACTGATCATGTGGACAACGCGCTGGTCGCTGGCATCAAGCTGCAGACCAAATTCTGATTAACGCTCTCTCTGGTGTGGGTTTTGGGCAACTTTGCTGCCCTTTTTTTATGGTTGAAATTTACTGCCTACGATGGGTCAAGAAGGGTCTTGGTGGTGGTGCAATCCTGATGGTCATCAATATGACAACGAGAGGATTGTTTGGATTGGCAAACGAGGCCAACGCTCACAGATATTGAGGAAGTCCTACAACAGCTTATGCTGCACGGTCAGGTCTGCTTTAGACTCAGATGTAGTGTCGACCTTGTGAGTGCCGCCGGAGACCTCTGATACTTGACCTCTCTGATCGGGACTCCCGGTCTCAGATCTTCCCCCATCGTCATCGCTTTGATGATCGGACTGATCGTGACAAATTCCTTCAGCCGGCGCAGCACTTGAATGAAGGTCATCAGGACTGTTTTTGGAAAGATCGTCTCTCTCAAGCACCAGAGATGCTTGCTCTCTCCCCTCCTCGCCATCAAGTGCCATTTCCTCTTCCGCCTCAAGTACGCCTACAGACGCGGAGACCAGTCGGGGATAGTCTTCCCTTGCCCGCAACACGATTACTTTTGAAAGCCTACTGAGGTGACACTTGAGCAAATTGGCACGGTCAATGTCCGCGTCCGAATTCGCAATCAACAGATTCGCCTGGATCTTCGGTTCATTGGCCAACTCGTCTGTAGCGGTTGGGTATGGCACAGCCAACCAACGCTCGTAGTCCAGCGCAGCCCTGGAGGCGTGGAGACTGCCTCCCTTGAGGTCAGATTGGATCATCACAACGCCCTGGGCTAGGCCAGCTTGTGTGCGATCACGCTTCACGAACTGGGTGGGGAGAGCTCCCTGCCCAAATCTGTACTCGGAAACTAAAGCGCCTCCGCTGTTCAGTATCTCCTCAGCCAGCTTTCGATGCTGCGACGGAGCAACGGTCTGCAACCCGTGAGCTAGCACCGCAACGGTGTGTCCCCCAGCCTCGATGGCCGCTCGATGAGCTATCCCGTCGCATCCCAGAGCCAGTCCACTCACTACGCTCCAACGCTGGCCACAAAAAAAATCAGTGATTCGGCGGGTGATCAGCTCTCCATGTTTCGTAGGCTGCCGGGTGCCAATGATCGCTACGGACTTTTCAGGGGTTTTGAATAGAGTGCCTTTGACGAAAAGGATAAAGGGATCGTCTTTGGTGGCGGAAAGCAAAGCTGGATAGCCTTCATCCAGAGCACTGATGATGTACGCACCTGCCTTCTCAGCCGCGTCGCGCTGCTTCTGAGCAAGCTCTTGAGCCAGCTCCCACGCACTGGGGGCAGCAACCGCCTTGGCTATCGCAGGTATTCTCAGCGATAGCTCAATGATTGGAGCAGACACCAAGCCATGAGATACAACCCGTCGAAGGGTCGCTGGGCCCACCCCGGACAGCATGGATAAGGCGAGCATTTTTTGGGTTGAAGGCGAAATCGTGATCATTGGGTATTGATGGCCTTTGTCAGTGAAAGGCACGTAACCTGCCTGGCCCCAGCTGCCATTAGATATTTCCTAGCGTAAATGAGTGAAGCCCCTGTGGTGGCGACGTCATCAATGACTACCACATGCTTATTCTCGTAGCCAGATCCTGCTATGACCTCTAGGTGATTCCTAACGTTCTGAATCCGCTGCTCCTTGGTCAGGCCCTCGCCGTGGTGCGAGAGCACCCCCTCGCGATACCGCATGAGGTCAGGAGTGAACGACACCCCTGCATTCACAAGTGGTCTCTGAGCATGGACAGTCGATAGCTGGGTCAGCATGGCCTCCAAGCGCCTGGTTCTGCCCGGCTTTGCGGGTACAACGGTCACTACGAGGGAATTACCGAAGGTGAGATGCGGGTTTCTCCGCACCAAATTCTGGAGGAAAGCGCCTATGGCCGCTACCCAATAATCAGGAACGACCAAGGCATTCTTCATGGCATGGATATCGTTGGTGACTTGGTGCCAAACCGCACGGTTTTGCGCCTGTACAGAAAAGTGCCTTCCTAAATAGTGGATGTCATGCTTCACACTCTCGTGGTCGAAAGCGCCGAACTTCTCCATACGCGCGAAGGGTTGGCGGTTCGGAATCGGGGCGCACGCCGTCTGCTGCAGGCGTTCAGCAACAGGCAGATAAGACACGTGGGAGTTTAGTGTGGAAAGCAAATCGACAGGATCATCGATGATGGCATCAGGCATTCTCTCTAGAGCCCTCCAGTCATCCCGGCGGCGAGGGGCTGGAATTCTTGGCCAAGTGGTTGTGTCAAGAACGACCTGGCAGCCTGCATCATAGGCAGCTCGTATATCTACGGGGGAATCCCCAACCATCCAAACATCCCGGGGGTCGGGAACGTTAAAATGTGCCATCGCCCCACGAATACCCGCACCACTAGGCTTGGGTTGCGCTGTGTCCTCGAACGCTATAAGGAAATCCCAGGCCAGCCCAGGATAGGCGACACCTAGAAGAGTTTCTGCGTAATGCCTAGGTGACCTTGTGAAAACACCAATCCGGGCTCCAGGGAATCTTGCTCGCAGCATTACGATGGTGAGTGCCGAGTAAACGATTCGGGCAGGATCCTGACGATAAGCGGCGCGGAGATCATCCACATACTGCTGCGACTGCCTGCCTAGAAACTGCTGACCACGAAATCTCTGCTCCAGGTCACCGGTGCGGATGAGCGTGTCATCCAGATCGAAAATCAAAAGCTGTACCGCCATGCTGTCGTCCTTGATACGTTGCGATTCCAAGACAACTAACACGGATAAAAAGCGTCAGCAACATCAATTTGCCACTAATTCGTCCAGTCAATAATTCGGGGAGCCCTCTAGAACGAAAACGCTTTGAGGGCCCCTTTTAACGCTCAGTATCTCAGACAACGCGCGCGGACAGGTTCTTGATCCGATGGTCTATGCTGGCTTCCTTGCCTCGATCACCCGAAACGTGGCAATCGGTACCGCAGGCATCGTTTTACCGCTGCGCGACCCACTGATTGTTGCGAAGCAGACAGCCAGCGTTGACCAACTGCTTGGGGGGCGTTTCATTCTTGGATTGGCGTCGGGTGTGCCTATCGAAACCGCCAGGGAAGCTCGCGACGTTGCCCGGCAACTTGGGGCGGACTATGCGATTGCGATCGGCGGTGGTTCAACCACTGGCCTGGGCAAGGCCATCGCCCTTGACTCAGGCCTGCCGATTCTCGCTTTCCCCACCACGTACGCCGGCTCCGAGATGACCCTGGTATCCGTCCAAGTTTCCTCCGTTCACCAAGCGGCTGTAGCCAAACGGAGCATTCCTCCCCTCCTAGGAAACCTCTACTGATCGTCAGCCCCTCGTTTCGGATCAAACCGCCACGGCCAATCATGGCTCAGCGCCCTATCGCAGGCTGGCCATCGACAGTAACCTCGCTTTTATATCAACACGAACGGCACAAGGCCTATCCACACGAAATTTTTTGAGGATATAATCTCGTTATTCGAAACCAGAGAATCACTCAATGATTGAACCCCGCAGCCTTACCATTCCGGAGTTGCTGATCCAGCACGTCCCGCGCGACCTGATCATGGGCGTTGAAGACGCCTGCGAGGTCGGTGCAGTGCGCGCCCATGAAGCGACAAAGGACATGGACGAGAACCATCGTAAGAATGCGTTGGGTCAGATGCGGGCGTTTTTCATGAATGAAGCGTTCGACGAGACCCTGCGCGCCGCGGATTCCGTCCACACCCCGCTCAAAGGCAACAGCGTTGTCGTGGGGCGTGCTGGAATTTTCAAATTCAGCCGGGTGAACATGTCCTCGGAGACTTGGAACAACTGCGGGCGCAGCGCGATCCGCCGTCAGCTTGCCGAGGCCAATCAGTCGATCACCCAACTGGTGCAGCCGTCGCTTTTTGCTGTGGAACCTATCACCACCGCTACGTTCTTCTTCGTAGCGTGCTTCAGCGGCTCGTTGACCAACCAACCTGAACGGCCACTGGAAATACACATTGCAGTGCCAGACACCAAAATGAAGGGCTGGCTTTTCCGTGAGCCATTGGGCCGATTCCTGGCTCGCTACGACGAGGCGCCTCAGTTGCAAGTCGACCTGGCAACGCCGAAGCTCAAGAAAGGCCTACTCGAAACAGGACAGCAAACAACATCATGAGTCGTGGAATTACAGGGTTTGAGCCGGGGCGGCTGATACAAGCGCTCTCGGCGCGCGGCCTTTCTCAAGTTGCCCTGGCCAGTATGGTCGGGGTTTCACCTGCAACCGTGAGCAAGTGGAAAAATGGCCAGCAATCCCCTGAAGCTGAGGCGTTGACGAGTCTATCCCAGGTCATCAACGTGACCCCGGAGTGGTTCACTCGCCCCTTACCAGAGAAGTGCTCACTCCCACTGTTCAGGAGCAACGCCTCGGCGCACTCCGACGCTCGAAAAATGCTCGAAGCCCGGTTGGAGTGGGCTCAAGACATCGCGCTGGCCCTCAGCGAATTCGTGGATTTTCCAGACGTGAATTTGCCTGTGCGCTCATTCACTGATCCTGAGCAGATCACGAGCGCGGATATCGAGGAAGCTGCAGATGAATGCCGCGCGCTCTGGAATCTGGGGCGACGCGCTATCCCAGATCTGGCCATGGCAGTTGAAGGCGCTGGGGTAATTCTGGTTCGTGAAGAAACAGGCATCGCGACTATCGAAGGCCTTTCTTCATGGAGCCAAGTTTTGGGTCGCCCGATGATTTTGCTGTCAGCGGACAAGCAAAATGGCTTCCGTAGCCGTTTCGACTTGGCTCATGAGTTGGGTCACCTGATCCTGCACAAAGGCATCGAGCGCTCGACCGACCCTGTTCGACACAAGATGATGGAAGACCAGGCACACCGATTTGCGGGTGCGTTCCTGCTTCCGGCTGAAACCTTTGCCGCCGATGTGCGAAGCCCGGTCACGCTGGACAGCCTCCTGTTGCTGAAACAACGATGGGGCGTATCCGTTGCCGCCATGTTCATGCGCCTTTGGGCCTTAAAGATCATCGACGACGAAACCAAGAGCTTGCTCTTCAAGCGCCGCTCTGCTCGTTGGGGCGTCAAAGCTGAACCGGGTGATGATGGCCGTGCACCGGAGCAAACTCGACTCCTCAAGCGCACCATTGAGCTATTGGCGTCATCGGGAGTTATGCCCGTCGATGCGGTATCTAGCTACATTGGC
Source organism: Pseudomonas frederiksbergensis (assembly GCF_000802155.2). GTDB lineage: Bacteria > Pseudomonadota > Gammaproteobacteria > Pseudomonadales > Pseudomonadaceae > Aquipseudomonas > Aquipseudomonas frederiksbergensis_A. Next base: position 164,521 of record NZ_JQGJ02000004.1, on the reverse strand, counting down.
TTGTCGGCAACTGATATCGAGATGCTCACCGGCTTGCCCCTGCGCTACCTCAGCGGCAACGGTGCTGTGGTGCACCTGGCCAAGCTCAAAAGTGTTAATGCTCCCCAGGCCAAGCCTGCGAGCGAACCTGGGGTTGTAGTTCCGTTCACCCGGGGTCGCTGACCCTGGGTGGCCTAAGTGTTCAGCCTCAGATCAGAAGTGCCAATACCGACTGAAGGCCCTTTGCAGGAGAGTGCACCCGGTACTCTTCTGCCCTGTGTTCACGGGCTGGATTCATGTGATTTCCAGCAAGTTGGATGCCGGTCGCATTCAGGCTGAACGCTGTCCTCGGATCAAACTGTTTTACGACTGTTGTGGCCAATATCAAACTCTTAACACTTACGGACTGAATGACCGGGACGCGGTTAAATTTACGCAAGGAAAAAGCATGCTTTTGTACAAGTATCGATCCGCAATGGGAAGCGCTGACAACGACAACACACGCCGAATTTTTTCGTCGTCTAGTTTGTATTACGCCAAGGCCTCAACCTTCAACGACCCCTTCGACGCGCAAGTCAATGTAGAGCCTAACTCGTCCCGAGCAGAGGCCATAGACCGACACTGGTTAATATTGCGCGAGCGAGCCCGTGGCAGGGGCGGCTTTATCGACAGCGTTCAAGGTACACACTCGAATGCGACATTCAACATCGAGCGCATATACGACAAGGTATTGAACGACACCCATATTGATCACGACCGATACTACCGGGACATGATCGACTCATTCGGAATAGTGTCGTTGGCGGAAAATCCCGACAATCTTCTGCTCTGGGCTCACTACGCCACCAACCACTACGGAATGTGCTTGGGATTCGAGTGGGACGAGACAGGCTTACCACCTGCTGAAGAGGTCATCTACCAGAATCGCTATCGCACGCTCGAATACTATTCACACACTGAAGCTGAACTCGCGGCGATTTCTCTTTTGCAGAAATCAGCAGATTGGGCATATGAGCGCGAGTGGCGTTCGGTGGCTAAACCCGAAATGGAGTACAACAGCAGCTTTGCGCCTGATGAACACTACGAACGAGAACTAGAGGGGCTTAGGTCGAATCCAAGCCAGTCACCCTACTACTCCGAAGAGCAACTCAAAGAAAAATACACATTCCTGGTGGGTAATGTGACGGTTGAAGGTTCTGGGCCCAAGGTTTTCAACCAGAGTGCTCTGAAGGAAGTCGTATTTGGCATGCGCATGAGTCAATCCGACGTGATAGACCACATCAACGCAATTGAGAGCTATGGGTTCAAGCCAAAATTTTTCCAGGCTCGCAAGAATCCGAAGCGGTACCAGGTGGATATCCACGAACTCTAAGGCGTCGCCCTTCTTGGGTGTTCTGCCGATTAAGGGGTTAATCTTCGCCCACTATGAAAGACCGTAGCGCTGGGTTTTGGTCATGGACACCCAGCGCGCTGGCCAAATCCAGTGCAAACGACTCCTCAGGTTGAATGCAATTGGGAGATCGTTGGCGATGCAAACGGTTGCTCAAGTGGAATGCAATTACGCACTCCGCGGTTGATGCCAAGGAACGCAGGAAGAACACGTCATGTCAGTCGATTACCCAACCCTTGATGAAGCCCAGGAAAAGCGGATTGCTGCTGTCCATGGAGGCTTCCTGTATCAGCATCTGTTCGCGGTGGCTTGCCTACTCAAAGCCAAGGCATCAAACGTCCTGAGTATTGTGATCGAGCGAGATGAGGACGTCGAAATCGTGCTCGCCGATACCCGGATTTATGTCCAGGTTAAAACTCGCAGTGATCCCCTAATCCCGAGCGACCTCGGCACTGCTTTAGACCGGTTTAAGCTACTCCGCGAGCAGCACGAGCAAGGCCTTCGACACGGCACTCCTCTTTTCGTGGTTGCCTCTAACCAGCCCCCTGGCCCGAAACTTAGTGCCCGTATCAAGCAGGGTGAATTGGGTGATTATGTGCAGTTCATCCATCCGGGCGAGACGCTCCCTGCGGAGCTTGCGTGCCTACCGAGTTGCTGGACTGATCTGAGTAGCGCGGTGGCCGACTGTGTGAAGCTGGCAGAGACGATTCCTCATGGGGCATTGGTACCCGAATCGCTGGTATGGAAACTGGCGGGAAAGGTGCAAGCCGCCGCCACTGGCCACCAGAATCTAGGTGGTTACACCTTCCATTCAGAATCGCTATCTGCCCTGTTCGAGCAGCTACTGACGCAGCTGCAAAGATTGCCGGCGCTTCAAACCCACTATCTCCCGCAGATTGACGAGCCTGCACTCATCAACGGCGAGCGCATTCGGATCATCTGCGGCTTCTCCGGCGCAGGCAAAACATCCTGGTGCGCTCAGGCCGCAATGCATACCCCGGAACCGTGCATCTACTTCGACGCACGTGAGACCGCGGGCCCAGCGTTCGCACGATCCCTGGTGAGGGAAATCGCAGGCGGGCTGGTCGACAACCCCCATGAAATTGGTGAACTCTTCGCCCCAGGCGCATCTGGCATCGACTCGATGACAGCACTGGGTCGTCACTTGGAGATACAAGGCATAGAGCCATTAGTGATCATCGACAACGCTCACGAAATTCCTCCCGCAGATCTACAAGCCGTGTTCGGTTGTACCATGCATATGCGCTTCATCCTTCTGTGCCAACCCGTCGGGTCGATTCAGGAAGTGGAGCAAGTGTCGGGGGTGCTCCGGGAGGTGCTTCAGGGGTGGAGCTTGGACTCCGTGGCGGTGGAAGCCTCTCGCCTGGGTGCCAAGGGCAATGTTGAGACAATGGAAAGGGTGCGCGTACTGACAGGTGGCATGCCGCTGTATCTCCAAAGCGCCGCCAGACTCGCAGCCAAGGACTATGCGGGAGATCTGTCCGAGCTTTGCACCGCGCTGGAGCAACAGGCCACGCTGGAGACGACCGCACAGGAACTCATTCTTGCCAAGGTGTACCAGGGGCTCCCAGAACCGAGCCAGCACATCGTTACCCTTCTGAGCATGGTCGATGTTGCTATCACTCAAAACGAGCTGCAGAGCTTGATGGCAGCTTACGCAACAACACCTCCTGCTGCGGTTAATCAGGCTATCCGAGCACTTCGTGCGCTCGGCGTCCTGGAGGTGCAAGGCAGCCTCGAAATCAAACTCCACGATGCCATGCGATTGGTTGGAGCAAGCGGGTTGCTCGCCATGGCAGACCCACGCTTGCTGGCAACCAAGGTGGTGCTCAAAGATCTGCTTCTGACTTCCCTGAAGCAAACGCGTAGCCACCATAAGCTCAGGCTGCTCATCAAGACGTTGATCGATCTTGAAGAGAGCGAGTTTCTCATTGAGCTGGCCGGGGAAGAGCTTTTCCAGGAAACGGGGCTAGGGCCACTGCTCATCGATTATCTGGAAAAGGCGTCCAGCTCATCTGAGCTTGATGCAGAGACCAGATTTTGGGCGTTCGACTCTCTCTTCTTCATTACCAATCGAACGGAGAACCCGGAACAGAAGTCGATCTTTCTGACCTCGATGGCACAATTGGTAGCCAATCATGAGCTGTCAGATCGGGCGTTACTTTCCTACCACCAAAAAATATGGAGTGGGAGGGCTTACAAGAGAACGCCAAAGGTGTTCACGACGCTATCAAGCTCATCAAAAGATTACCCGCCCTGTCTCCAGATCGGCGTCTGACTTTGGATTACAACACCGCGGTGGCGCTATGGCGAGTCCATGAGGACAAGGCAGCCGAAGCACTAATCGAGAAAGTCATCAATGAGCATCTCAAGCTGCTTCAGATAAGTGAACAATGGATACACGGACGCTCGCTCAACTCAGTCGTCAACCACCTCAGCGAGTTATCTCCGGATATAACATTGGTGACCCACCTTGCTAATGCCTATGAGGTCAAATCAATCCTACTGAAAAGACGCAGGGTGAACCCACAACTCTATCGTCTGTATGCATGGAAATTCTTTGTGTGTACCCAGTCATTCAGTTCGGCTGTGAGAACTGGCCTGGACGCGGCCCAGGACATGATGGATCTGCGTGATTTTCATGCTGCACGGACGATGGTCGGAGGCAACATTATCCCTCTCATCAAGCAAGCACACTTACTAGGTGAGCTATCCAGTGCTCGCAGCTTCTACGCTGTGATCTTGGCCTACTGCAGAGACTTTGAAGCCGCCGATCGCGAGATGGCATCGATCGCACCGTTTCGCGCAGGGTTCACGGATGCACAACGCGATGAGTTCGACTCCCAGCTGAGATTGATCGAGGACATTCGAGCGGGTCGAGTAAGGTAGCCTGAACATTGGTGCCTTTCCGCTTGGGCGGCATAGCATCCGCTTCAGTCACCTTCCAAACCGGATGACGTGGTGAGCTGACATGCGACTACAACATCGGCGTGTAAACCAGTTTTTTACACTGTAAACCACGTAGGTTTACAGTGTAAAAAACTGGTTTACACGTTTCCTGACATGCGTGCTTGCAGATGCAAGCGTGCCGGCAAACAGGTTGCGTCGTTCATGAGCTTTAGCCTTGAGGTGCGCGCGTCTCGGGCGCTCCACGCTAAGTGGGCGTTGATGCCAGGAACAACCAGCCGTCTGACAAACGGATCCAAGCGCATCGCCAAGCCTTTGATCAAGCACTTCCGCTCGCCTGGCGACGACGTGCGCCGCTCGTGAGAGCTCCAGCGAAGTCCTATCCATAGTCTTGAGATGTTGTGAGCAGCGAGGCGACATATCACAATGCCACTTCACTGGTGATACAGCGCTCTGCATAACTTGCCCACAGTTCAGGCCCTGACAGCGTCGTGGGCAAGACCCGCCCATTATTTGAAAGGAAGTGCGCCAGGCTTAGTTCATGATGGCGGTGCTGGTACAGATGTGACCGACATTACTCCACCCTGGTGGGCCCGATGGCTTCCATCAGCAGCGTATGCCCTGGGTATATCCAGTAGCGGCATTCAGATTCGCACACGCAAAGGCATCGAGAGCTTTGACTGGGAGGCCATCGGTCAGCCATGCGTGCGACTGGTCGGATCGAATGCAAGTGACCGGTCAAGTCGAATGCAAACGGCTGGTCAGCATCAATGAAAGTCACTGGTCAAGGCATGGTAATTTCCCAAAAGATCCATCACCCGTATCAGCCTGATGTGTTAGGTTTTTGCCTTTTACCCGCAAGGAAAATGGCATGGTGCAGGAGCGAAGTCTTCGTCAGTGGTACACAGAACTTTCGGAGCTTGCTCCAGATGCTGATGCCGTCGCGAAACGCCGCCGCGGTTATGACTTTGAAAAGGTCTTGAAGGGCTTACTGGAGTCAGAGGGACTGGAGCCCCGCTCCAGCTACAAATCTCCCGGCGAGCAAATCGACGGTTCGTTTTACCTGGATGGAGGCTTCCTTCTTCTAGAAGCGAAATGGCACGCGGATCCCATCCCAGCCTCCACCTTGTATCAGTTCAAGGGCAAGGTAGATGGCAAGCTTGTCGGGACGCTAGGCGTTTTCATTTCGATGTCCGGCTACTCTGCCGACGCGGTCGATGCCCTCATCGCCGGCAAATCGCTCAATCTGATTCTCTTCACCAAAGAAGACATGGATGCGGCCATCATCCAAGAGATCGGATTCAAGCAAATCCTGAAGGAAAAATTGCGCAAGGCAGCAGAGGAAGGCTTGGCGTTTTACCCTATCGTGACCGAATTGGTGAAAGCCTCAGCTTCAGAGCCCGTGCACATTGAAAGGGCTCACTACGATCGAGTAACAGGGAAAGTGCTGCGCAATGACACCCAACCTGCAACACCAACAGATCTGATCATTGTCTGCGAAAGCGACACTGACCGTGAGGTACTGGCCAATATTGTCCAACGCCTGCTGAGCGGCTCAAAATCCACCAAGAAAATCGAAATCATCTCAGCCCTGGGGAAAATTTCAGTACCACGAATTGCAAACAGCTTGCTGATGGCTAATCCCGAAGTACGAGTACTTACGGTAGTTGACAGTGATAATGACGTTGCAGGCTCACAACTCCTTCTGTCAAACAACATAGAGCCCACCAACTGGGCACCTATCATCATCGATCCGCAAATAGAAGAATGGCTTGGGCTTTCTGAGGAAGAAATGCGTCGCCTGCGTCGTGCCTCTCGCCTGAATCGTTCGCTGCAGGCAGTTGAACAACTCGACCTTGATCAGTTGAGAAAAACTGCCCCTGTGTTCGACGCTTTCTGCCGTGAAGTACTATCGGCTTAATTACTGGCGGCAAGCGTGGGGCTCTATCTACAAGCCCCACATGCCACCATCGACCTCAGCCTCAAGCTTTCTGAGGTTTCAGGGCACGGTGGCAGAATCGACGCACAACTGCCGGTCAGGACAGGCGGGACTCGGCCAAAAGCGGACGTTTCGCTATCTGCCAGCCGATATAACGCGTGAGCGTGCATAGCGCCTGAGCGTGCGATGTAAATAGCCCTGTCGCTGCAAATTACGGCGACTTTGCGAGCTAGGTACGCGGTTGCGGCGTTCACAAGGCTGCCGTGCTTCTTTGCTTGCTCTATCCGGTGAGATATCAGGGCTCCATGGTAGCCCAAGCCTCGTGCATTTTTTCGAGTGGCAGCCGTCCCAAGGTAGGCAACGCCATTGCTGGCCAGGTACATCAACGCTCCTGCGACTACCTTCAGCAGCCATACCCATGCTCGATCTGAGTCAGCACCTCGATCACCCGCTGCTGGGTTACGTGGTCTTCTACGAAGTCGATTGCTGTCATGCCATCGAATAAATGCCTGGGCGTAGACATCCATACCGCCGCTTTGGCTTTGTCCCCAAAAACCTCCTCAGCCTTCTGCCACATCAATTTAACATCTTGCATAGCTACCCCGCGCTACTCGGTACTCCATCGTGTTAACCCGATCAGCCCTGCGGTCTGGGCGTATTCCCAAAACGCATGTCATCATGCCTTGCCCCTATTATGAGCAGAAGTTTAACTGCGGCAGCGAATCGCACCGTTGCGCAGGGCTGGCGAACCGTACCACGGAGGCGAAAATCGCTGTACTCGATACAGATGGATCTGATGCTAGCCAGTGCCTTGACAGGTTCGAGGGAGTTGCCGCACCATTTCGGCCACAGGTACGACTACAGGTGCCTGAGCCGCCCGCTGGCCAAGTGAGAACACTGTAAGCAAAAATCTGACGATTCCCCAAAAATCTAGGGCCTGAGCGGGCCAGTGCTCCGTATTGGATTTATGGGACTATGTCTAAACCTCTTACCCCCAAACAGCCCCTCACCCCTGAGCTTCTCCGCAAAATCAAACGCGAAGCTAAGGTTCTAAGGCGTACAAGTCAAAAAACTCTGCGACATAGGGCATGCCTGTGCATCGTCGCGCAACGCTATGGCTTCGAGTCGTGGGAAACTTGCTACGAGTCATTCCAGGAAGCCTTCAAATCGTGGCGTGACCAAGGAAAAGATCTCTGCGCAGCGGCATTAGCTGACGAAAGGCGGTCGTACTATTTCGTTCAAATGCATGATTACTTTGAGCGCAGCTTTTTCAGCCACTGGGTTGGGTGGTCGGATGACGGCTATGAGCTTCGGGTGCCTTCCGAGGTCGACCCGGCTTGGTTTATTGGCGCCTTCAGGGAGTCCAATAACGAAACGCTTTACGTGATCGAGACAAAGGAAGACTACAAACGCTGGATGCTTTTCTGGCACGGGCCGGCATTGATTGAATGCGACCTCATGCTGTCGCAGGCGCCCCGATTTCTGAGCCCTGAGCCTTCGTATAGCCGTCCTCGCTTGAGGTAAAGCCGTCACAAAAGAAAAGGCCCGGATTAGTGGGTTCCGGGTCTTTTTTTAACCTCGTCAGCCTCAGCTCGGAACTGCTTCAGCAGCTTACTTTCGACTACGACTCCCCAATATGCCGTAGTACCTGCTCAAGCTTCTCGGTTGACCAAAGCAGTTCCTTTCCATTCTCCCTGGAGGCGTTCAAAACCTGCCCCGGGTTCATTACATTCACCTTGCGTATGACGCTAGCAACGGACGCTTGATGCACCTTGGTGGCAATGTTTATATCGCGCTCATGCAACTGATCCGGGGTAAAAATGCGTATATCTAGATTCTGTGTCATGACGTGACCTCTTCGAAACTTGGGATGCCCTGACCAATTTACGCTCCTCCTTTCCACACACAACGCCATTCCTCCAGGATGCATAGGCTGCCGACCAGTGGCGAGAGTTCGTCACAAATGAACAGATGAGGCCGAAGCTACAACCTCCCTCTGACTGCGAACCAGTTCAGAACTTGATGACGTGACAATGTGATGGGGATGGCTCTTCCTGGGATCTAGAGAGGACTATCACTCATGATCATGGCGTTGATGCCTAATTCGGAAGGAATGACCACTGCGCCAAGATGGCCTTTGGCTGGAATGCCTGCACCCTGGATAACGCTGGCCACTCCAAAAATTGGGCAATCGCCCCGAACGCAAGGAAGACCTCATGCCCATGATCGCCAATGACCCCACTACCCAGCTTGCATTCTCGGTAAATGAGAACAAAGGAGTGTACGCACTGCTTCTGGGGTCAGGAGTATCCCGCTCCGCCGGCATCCCAACCGGCTGGGAGATCACAATGGAACTGGTCAAGCGAGCCGGTATAGCCACAGGAGTCGGTGAGCAAGAAGGTTGGCATGCCTGGTATGTAGGTCAGACAGGAGAGCAGCCTAACTATTCGACGCTGCTTGAGACCTTGGCAGGTACGCAAAGCGAACGCAGAGCAATTGTGCAAGGCTTCCTGGAGCCCACAGTCCAAGAGCTACAGGATGGGTTAAAGTTACCCACCAGGGCTCATCGCGCCATCGCAGAAATGGTGCGCGCTGGTCACGTGCGCGTCATCATTACCACCAACTTCGACAGACTGATGGAAAATGCACTGATGCCGGCATTGAGCCCACGATCGTAGGCTCAGTAGACAGCTTGGCAGGCGCGGAACCGATCACCCATTCCCAATGCTTCATCCTCAAAAAACACGGATGTAGAGCTGGGTGACTACCCTGCCGAGCTCAACACCCTGCTCGACCGCATCATCGATGAGTTCGGGTTGATCGTTGCCGGCTGGTCAGGAGAATGGGATCACGCGCTGAGGGCCGCATTTCTACGCGCGCCCTCCCGCCGTTACCCAACCTACTGGCTTGCACGTGGGGGTCTGTCTGAGCGCGGGCCAGTGGGGTGGGATGACGGATCCCCCGACTTTAATCAGTGTCAGGTGAAAACACGCCCTATGCGGAGTGGCACAATCTCTCGCTGCTACGCAAGCGAGATAAAGATCATGCACAGGCTCGCCTGTTGATCCTTGTTTTAACCTTTAAAGAATAGCGATCTTGCTCCCGACAGAGACTCGGTGGTACCCGACATAAAATCGTCGGTGTAAAACTCTCGAATGCCGGGCGTGCCTGCGTCTGTGGCGCCGCAAGCTAAACCTGCCGCGTGAATCTCATCCACCTGAGCTCCGGAATTAGCTCTCCGCGCCGGCACCATCCCATTTCCCACCGAAGCTGGCTCGTCATCGAGAGGCTGCAATGTGGCGGCTCCTAAGCCCGTTGAATTTGTCCACCGTCTCAGGAAGCGAGAAACAGTAATACCCTTTAGAAGCTGCTTCACATAGTTGAGTAGATATAGAACTGCGTAGTAGAACCGAGCTGAGGCTTCCAAATCGTTGGCGCCCATGAACAGATAGCTAAGCATGAGCTTTTTCCTTGTCGTCACAGCCGCTATAAATCGACGATGCTATCTCTGACAACAGAGGACATGAAACCCAAATCAATAAGCTGGGCCCAGCATAAGATTTTCATTCCACATAACGTAGGCAAAGATGAATCTGACCGAAGCTCGCCGGAGCTACTGCGAAAATGCGTGCTTGGTTTTCGCTAGTGTTGTAGAACCCACAAAAATCTTTCGCAGCGAGGTTATCTGTTTCAGAAAACTTACACATTGGGGTTAAGGTATTGACCCATGTAGACATTGGCTATTAGCCGAATAGATTACCCCACAATAAAGTATAAGCACCTACTTGAACTTCAAAACTAACATGCTTAACTCACAATAAATTTAGCTATTTGTAACTCGCAATAAAGCTGCGTTGCTCGCAGCGTTTATTTATTCGCCAGGTATCCCTATGAATGAAGAAACAGCAGGATCCCACGGAAGGCTCTCAGCGCAGATGGTATTAGCGTTTATTTTTGGTGTGATTTTTGTATCTATCATCTTATACCTATCCGTAACCAATCCAACACTTAACTCATTCACCAGAATGATATTTTTAGTCGTACTAAGTTTGGCAGCGGGTGGAGTTGGAGGAATTCTCCCCGGTTTTATAATAGCCGGCGACCCCAATAAACTGGTCAGAGCAGGCGGTGCGTTGGCAGTTTTTCTCGTGGTTCTATATTTCGGCTCGCGCTTTATACCACCAACCCCCGACCCACTGACCAAGCCAGTTGCAGACCCTTCGTTGACATCTAACAAATTTGTAACTGCTATTGATACAGCGAAATACGAAGAGGCTTACGAGCTAACCTCTAAAGCCTTTAAAACTGAAATGAACTACTTTTTCTTTACTGAAAACTCAAAGAAAATAACAGCAAAACTTGGCATTCCGAATTCCCGCTCTATGGTCGAACAAAAGATAATGGAATCACCTGCGGGCATGGCGGCGGGGTTTTATTGCTATACAACATATACAGTCGATTATTCTAAGAGCTCCGTAAAAATATACCAAAACATCAACCTCATTGGCGAAAAGGAAACAAACACCAATGAATGGCGAATATTTGGTGCTTGGTTTTATATCAAAGACAGTAGCGGAAACTTTCGCCCAGTAGACTTTAATTCACCGGATCCACTATAGCTCGCCTGAGTGGCCACGCCTTTCGTGGAGGCAGTATGACGAATTTTAAGCTTGGAGATGTTTCTATTTTCGAACTCAAAAACGTTCATGAAGACTTGGTTTCTGTAGTAAAACGGGCACTGGAATTGACAGTACAGGATTTCGTAGTTCATGACGGTATTCGCTCAGTGGTCGAGCAAAAAAAGCTGATGACCGCAGGCGCCTCAAAAACCATGGATTCACGGCATCTAACAGGGCATGCGGTCGATTTAGTTCCTTATATAAATGGAAAACTGCGTTGGGAATGGGAGCCAATTTATAAAATTGCGGATGCAGTGCGTATCGCCGCAAAAGAGCTAGAAATCCCAATAAGATGGGGCGGTGCTTGGGATATCAATTTTACCGATTCCGAAGCGTTGCCAGAGTATCTCGTATTGGACTACGTGAACCGTTTGAAAAAAACGGGCAAGAAGGCCTTTATTGACGGCCCGCATTTTGAGCTTCCACGCAAAACCTACCCTTAGGTGCTCTATGAAATTTTTTATCGAAGCTTTAAAGGGTTTAACAATCGCTACCGCGTTGTGTCTAGATTTCAGTAGCTATGCGAAAGCCGACGCGTTCATCAACGTTCCGCATATTCAGCAACTTACTCCCGTCTGGTGTTGGGTGGCAGCAGCGCAACAAATTATCGCTTATAAAAAGGGCTTTGTTGGAACGCCTCAACAATGTGCATTGGTAGAAGCAACAGATGGTGCACCCGCCGGAATGTGCTGCAATTTTGGACATCCAGGATGTGTGCACACAGGCAATTTTACGCAAGTTTCTAATTTAATCTCTTATTTTGGCGGGTCTTATTCAACCTACGTTTTACCAGCAAATGCTTTTATCATTGAGGCGACGCTTCAATCCGGGAGACCTATCTTAGCGCAGATAGCTACGGGGGGTAGCAGTACACACGTTGTCGTAATACGTGGCATTAAGATGATCCCTATCCCTATTTTATTAATTAACGATCCGATGGCACCAGCACCTTATGAGATTCCATTCGCCAACCTAGCCAGCGTATGGTTAGATGGTATTGTTATCAACTAATCTGTTGATAATCTAAAAATTAAAAACCCTAGCTCCAATATGCAGCCGTACATAGAGAGCTTACGTGTTATCTCACACCAACGTCGCTCGCCATAAAATCGAGGAGCGCCTAGGTAACACTGAGATTGCCCGGCGACTACTGAGCTATCCCCATTACATCGACACGATTCATGGATTCGTCAGGCGCTTTCTTGCTACGCCGTAGCTGCTCTCCGCTCAACATCGTTTCACCGCGACCGGCGATGAGCTGACTCATCGGATGCGCGCCAGGTGTCATACCTTTGAAGATCGAGCCAAAGCCCCAGTCCGAAGCCACAGTAATCAGCGAGCTAGTAGTCGGGGCAGTAAACGTCCATAGCAAATGGCCGACGTCCGCCTTGATGGCAGCGCAGGCGTTGCCCGTGGGCTCACTCGATGAACCGCATCGACGCCGTCTGGCTCGCCACAAAACCGATGAGACGGGCTGAGTGTTGAAGAAGCTTGAAGTTCGCCGAAAAAGATTTGCAGCAGCTCGCCTTGCTGGAGGTGTCGATTCCGCTAGATACCGAGGATGCGGCTCACCCTCGCGTTGCTGCGGCTGCAAAAGCTCGGGAGAAAGTCCAGGCGCTCAAAGAAGAAGGTTTTTCGCAGGCTGAAATCGCCAGGGAGCTTGGGATGGCAAAGACCACGGTTCAGCGTCATTGGCATCGTTCGGATTAGACTTTTTGCTACGACCCTCAGCCACCGACCGCTCCGGCCATCATATAACCCCTGCTATGCTTTGCTCTCTATCCGAACGGAGTCAGGTTATGGCTGAGCAATATTCCCTTGCCGACGTACTTTCCAGAATGTACGAAAACCAACTGGCGATCGAAGCTGCCCTGATGGAGCTTGTCCTTTTGGAGGAGCAGCGCGGATCATCTGAGGCTTGTGGGAATGCGCGCGGGGCGCTTGAGAGGATCGGTGAGAACGCCGGGCACATCAAGCAAGGGATTGCGAGGTTGGGCGGGGCTGCGGAGTCCTAGTCAGACCTGATTACTTCCAGTCCAAGTCTGCCGTGGAAAATTTCAACGCCTGGTTACCCGACTGATAGAAACTCGCCTCGATGAGCACTTCTTCGACCTTACGCATCTGACTCACGAATTTGTTGTAGTCGGAAATGAAGATGTACGTCGTGCTGTTATCACTCGGCTCACTGGCAGAAAACCGTTGAGGCTTCCCATCTCCGAATCGAACGCTCACGCTGCAACCATCGTAGTTGTTGCATAGAAACTGCCCGCGCTCAACCTGAAGAATAACGTCCGATCCCCACCGAGGATGCTTTCGTAGTTCAAGCGTAGCCCGTTGTGCTCCTGCATAAGGAAAACCGAAGAACAGCGTATTGGTCGAGTCGACCTCCGCTGTCAGCACCTCTTTCTGGGTCATCTCATCCTTGTGGATACCGTAGCGCCACACCAGTCCCCTCTGCCGTTGTTGGGCTTTGAGTGCGGCCGCCTCTTCCTCTGCTTTTTTCTTGGCGGCTGCCTGTGTGATCTTGGTATTGAGCTCCGTCAGCTGTTTTTTGTTCCCGGCATTGTCGGGAGCCAAAGCGACCAGTTGCTCGTAAATCCTGGCTCGCTCAGAGAGATCGTCATCTTTGATAGTGCCAAGACTCTCTACGAGTATGGCCTTTTTGGCCTCAGCAGCCATGGTCTTATTCTTGAGTTCCGCCTGCACGGCAATTGCATCGATGTCGGCGTCTCCAAGACCTCGATACTTACCAACAACGTTCAGCGCGTCGGCAATCTTGCCCTTATCAATAAGAGCTTTCGCCTCGGCTTGAATCGCAGCTTTATTTGACTTGAGGTATTGAGCCGTTTGTTCTCGCTCGGCTTGACGCTGTTGCTCGGCCTGTTTTTTCGCGAGCTCGCTGCGCTCGGCATACTCATTGGAGGTGGCGGAGGAGAACATCATCATGTAGCAGATGAATAGGACAACCGAGCCCATCACCTTCCACCGTGCATCAACATCAAATCCGAGCATCGACCGAGCGCGTTGGTAAATGGGCGGAGTGAGCAAAGCCGCACCCGCCAGTGCCGGCAGCGACACCAATGGATACCGCCAGACGCTTAGGAAGAACAGTCCCAAGAAAAGCAGTCCAAAAAACCAAGCAATGGCACTTCCGGCGAGAATGAGGGAGCGTGCTCTTAAATCTACGTTTTTATTACTTACATCGGGCCGCAAAACAATGGTCTGTATAGGCTCAAGCTCTACGAAAACATCGTCATGCAGCGACGGGTCACTCGCAACGGGAACAGTCACCGGCTTCGTGCAATGAGGGCACCTTCCAGAGATACCAGCCTTGTTGTTGCTCAATCGAATGCTTTGTTGGCAGTGTTTGCATGCAAACTCGATCATGGCCTTCCCTGGTTGTTGAAACCTGAGCCTTAGCCTACGGCGGTGGCTCATTGCCAGTCAACCGCTCGCGTGTTTGATCAGCGTTGATCTAGGACGGTTCGAAAGGCGCGTGAATTGACGCCGTGGGGAGCTATGGTAGACAAGCACCGCACATCCCATACTATATTCCCTGAAGCCCTTTAAATCCGGCGCTTTATGAGTAGTATACATATTCAAAAAGCCATACTATTTTCAGCAAATATTTTCACTTTTATCAAATTATTTTCCTCCCAGGATCACTTCGCGGTCCTTCACCGATTTCCTTTCTCGGAAATTGCTCGCCACGATCAACGAATTGATGACGAAGAATCAAGTACGAGGGTGGCTTTCGCCACACCTCCCCCCTCTCATGGTTTTCCTCCCATGCTTCCTCAGCGCTCTCGCGTATGCCGGCTTGCGTCCGGCATTCAGTGTTGTGGGCTTCGATCGTTATCTGCTTCTGACCAATACTGGCCTTATGAGGATGGAGTAAAACGCTGCACAAGCAGTGAGCTGAGGTTGGCTAGGCGAACGCAGCTGGCGCGGATTCAAGGGCCTTATGTACGGTGGTGCTGGCGAAAGCGTCCGGCGAAACGAGCTCAGCTGTTTATGGGTGGAGATGAAGCAAGATCAGGAGGTGAGCGACTCGGAAAAAGCTTGAGTCTCGCTAGGAATTGTTACAGCACGAGTTTTCAAGTGGATTGTTTCTCATCATTTTTGAGCGACACCATTGGGGCCGTCAGGAAGAGGGATAGGAGATCGTTCAGTGCCTGCCGAATCGAAGGTGCACTTCGACTAACGTCGTAGAACCCAGATGCGCCAAGCCTGGCTGCTAGTGATAGCCTTCAAGCACCATTGAGCTGTTGAGAAAACGACATGATGAAAGGCCCTCCGCTGGACAACAAAATCATTTCTGATCAGATCCATATCGCTGAAGACATGCTGCGCGTTGCGCGTGACGAGCTCGAAGATGAGCGGGTGCAGATGGAAAGTGCGCTGGCTGGGGAGAAGCGAGCCAAGGCTTTTATCGAATTTCTTGAACGTGCTGATGAACGTCGAAGCGCTCTGTACCCATTCTCCTCAGTCCGTGATAACTACCTATCAGCCGGCTTTGGCGGAGTCCAAGCAAACGAGCTTGAGAGGCATAGGGACTACCTCAACCAGATGATTTCCTATGCTCGAAGAAAAGAAAATGAAGTACGGCGATTAGAGGAGATGGTGGCGCTGCTAGAGAAAGACATCAGCCAATTGCAAACCGTCGAAGGTTATGGATTCGGTGGGATCCTGCATTTCTTTGCAGTCAAAAACTTAGGGTGGGGACAGACCGCACTTTGCAACCTGGGCCATCATGGTGACCTACCTCCGAGATTGAATCCGCCCAGCTGAGGCTAGGGTATCCAAAATTGTTGGAAATCCTGGCGATAGGAATCATCGCGTCCTCTTAAAATACACGGATACCATCGCCCTTAATGTTGGAGCGTGGAAGGTGAGCTCAGGCTCACTGCCTGGCATAGCTGCTCAATAGAGTGAAATTTCGGCGATCGTGATAAGGCTGATTGGGTATGGAATCGTCAGCCCAAGCCTGAATGGTGACAGAGCGATGAAGCTGTGTAATCTGCGACCGAGCATTTCAGTTCCTTGGGTCAACCAAGATGGACACGCTCTCAAGGAAGCGCGTTACCAACTCAACCTCGATGGCGCCAGCAAGACCCAATATTTCAAGGAATGAAGCACATGAGCACAACCGTAGTTTTCGACTCCAATGTGTGGGAACAAGTGGCCGATGAAGCCAAACGTGCTGTCGCGCCCCCCACCATCCAAGCACTTCACGATCTAATCAGCATGAAAGCGATCACGCCCTTCTTCTTTGAGGGAATTGTGAATCTGGAAGCCATTCCAAAAAAGGCACGCAAGGCCTACCTCCAACGCTACAAGCCTTCGATCAAGATGTCCGTGGATAACACGGTAGAACACGAATCCCTGGGAACGCCGCCAGCAGGGATACCGGAGTACCTGGAAACAACCGTCAAGAAAGCGGTGGCACTTGGATTTCGCTTCGTCCATCTACCTCGCATTGCAGCCCCTCGCCATCTGCTGGCAGACCAATACAAAGCGCCAGAAATCCTGCCCCTCCAAGTCAGGCTCGACAGAGGCTTCGAGTGCCTGAGGTACATCGAGTCTCTTGGCTGCGGGAAGGGAGCTTTGATGGCAATGCTTGAGAACCCGCAGAACGGGTTAGTGCCAGCTCTGCAAGACGATTCGATTACGGAAAAGAAATTCGCGCAAGGCGTCGCCGAATGGATGGATGGTGATGCACTGTCCGCGACGTACGCTTACGGACTTGAGTATTTTTGCACGAGCGACCAAGGCGCAGGAGCGGGCACAAGTTCGATTTTCCACCCATCCAAACGCGCGCTTTATGTTCAGAATTACAACGTAAAGATCGTAACCCCAGATGAGCTTCTAGCCATTCTTCATACAGCTCCCCCTGAAGTGCCTGCCCCTCAGGAAGCTTGAACGGAGTCAGCCACTGCCCGCCGAGCGCGCCCTCTGATTCCGAGCGCACATAGGTCAGACAGTTGACTGTGATTTGCGCCTGGAGAAGGTAACCGTCCGGGTGACACACCTTCCTGATGCCATCGCTTAAGGCGATGGTGTCCACCTAAATTAAGTGGACACCATTTCTAGCTTTTTTTAAGCGGACGCCCATGCCACAAGAACGCCGTTCCTATTCCAAGTCCTTTAGGAGAGGTGCTTGACCTGCGCTGGCAAAACTCAAAGCAGGCCGAGCCCTCTTAGCTGCACTTCTACCAGCGCGTGGCTCGCTGCGCTGCAGCAATATCTGCCCGCTCCGCGTCTGCTTCCCAGCCATCAGCAATCGTGCGGAGCATTGCTGAAGTCCTTACTGACTTTATTATTTTCGCAGCCCACTCACGCGTTTGAGAAGCGAGGGCGCGTTCCTGATCCCCACCCTCATCTGGTCTTTTGCTGTAGACCCCGCGCATGTTGTACCGCTCGAGGCTGATGCTCGCTCAACCTCAGGCGATGCCAAGACTTCGATGACGTTTCTGACGGCCTCGTGAGGCCATGCCAGATCCTTCGTTCCAAGGGGAGCGTGTGCCAGTATCGCCTTAGGGCCAGGCCTCACAGGAGGTAGGTTTATAATCGGGATTGAATCGGTCTGTAAACCGGCCAAAGGCCCAAAATAGACAGGCTCGGACAGCTCTATCTTGTGGGGAAAGGAGCAATGATCTTTACAGGATCACTCTGTCGACGGATCGCGTTGCTGTGCCTTACGCCATGCTTCAAAGGCTGATGCAGTTTCGATACGTCATCAACCGATCAATCAGGCGCTTGACGTCCAACGCTTGTACCGCTCCCTGGTCTAGGTCTGAACAAAGCTTGAGCGTCGAACTTCGCTGCTCCTCTAGACCAGGAAATCGCAGGTTTACTTGACCAACCACGATTCAACTTGTTCAGCGCCGTATTTGGCCTTCCACGCCTTAAGAAGCTTGTGATTGCCTCCCTTGGTTTCAACGATGGCGCCGTCGTGCGGGTTTTTGTACTGCTTCAACTGACGGGCTCGACGTTGGTTCCTTTCGTGAACACCAGGCGTGGCCGCATGCTGCCCGGACTGGGGATCAAGAATGTTGATGATGTCGCGCAGGCTGAATCCATAGAGGCTCAACAAGTCGCGAAGCTTTTTCTCGAACTCGATTTCTTTCTGCAGCTCCGATGAGCCCTTCAAGTTTTCCAATTCAGCCAATTGGGCAGCCAATTTTTGTTCAAGCGCGCGAAATTCAGCTAAACGGGACATCGATGACTCCTCAAAAAACCAGGCGGTGGCATCCATCTTAAATCATTGAGGCGCAGCCAACCCAACCTCTGTTTTTTTGCGAAAGACGCCTTGAGTGTTTGGCCGTCGACCAGCTCTCGCCCTGCTCCCTAGCTGGACGTTGGCTGTGGAGACTGCGTTCGGCATGCTCTAGCTGACTTGTTCGCAGCTAGCGAACAAACGCTGTGCGTAGGCAAAGGCTCTAACCCGAACCCAATCGTGGTTCACCAGGAAGATCCAGCAAAGCAAGATGACCAGTTCAACTCCTGTGGCTGCGAGCAGGATTGGATGTATCGCTAACGCTTCGAAGCTCAATTCTTGCAGGGGCAAACCTATCGTGTAATACAGATTCACCAGGCAGAGCGCGACGCAGGTCAGGGCCACTAGGATGCCTGTCGACTTGCAAGCCGTGAGATTCCGGGCGAATCCATACTCCACGTTTTCGTCAAAGATCATGGCGTACTTTTTCGTGTCTCTCGTCTGTTCACGCAGGAAGTTCGCCGCAGACCGATACACATCATCTGCGGCCTTTGGGTCAGTTTTTTCTTCCTCTTCCGTGACGACGGTGAAATCCTTTATGAGATTCGCCAGACGCTGCATGTAGCGTTTTTTCGTGGGCCGCTCCAACGTGTCGTCGGAGTGCCTCAGCACGATGGTGGTTGGGGCACCACCCCACGCCTTGAACAGTTTCTCCTGGAGCTTATTGCCTTTGCTGGACATTTGGCTCGCGGCAAAGGCGACCACACCGAACGATACTAGGAAGGTTGCGATCACCCCGTTCAAGGATCGCGCAGCTTCGAAGAAAGCCATGACGTAAATGACTACCGGCAACACCAACAGCAAAGCAGGCTTTACCCTGGCCTTGTACTTATACGCATCAAAAACCTTGCTGAAATCCATACCAACCCCTCACGCAGTGCATGGTATTTGGGCATCAATCGAACAAGCAGACGTCGATCATCTAGGCTTGTCGCGCAATTTCGCCGCTCGCCAACAACTAACCAAAGATGAAACCCGTTACGCCAAGGCTCACCTCACATAAATGCCGAGATCAGCATCGGAAACGATCAGCATCAGTGCCGGTAAACCCTCTATCTGCATCCGGCTGACCAGCGTGGCAAACAGGGCAAGGTCGTCTGCGCTCTGCTTGACGGAACAACCGTTCGGATGGGAATGCCAGTCCCCGACATAGTCAACGGTGCCAGCAGTCAGATCGTGCACCTTCCTCAGTGCCTCTAACTGACCTTCCTTGCCCCGGATGAAATGGGTGGGACTCGACTCGCTGTCGGGTGGAGGTGGCAGGGTATCGACAAGGACGATGGCCTTCGTCTTCAAGTCAGTGATACCGAGTATGGATCCACCGGTTTCGTTGGGAAGCGCCGCAAGCCGCTGTGCCTTGATCTTGTCGATAAGGCCACTGTCATACGTTACCGACCACTCTCCAATCGTTGCGCAGGTGACGGGATGTACCAGGGCCCCATGTGATCCCACACTGCCAGACTCATCATCCAACGCCGATATCATGATCTTGGCTTCGGCGCCGGTTACGACCTTGCGCAGCCTCCGGGAAATTAGTCCCGCGTGGACATGGATGTTTTCATTCGACATGCGGAACGAAATATCCCGGCATCCGCCACCCACCCACCGATCGCCAAGATGGTTGACGAGATGGGTTTCACCCCAAGGGCTGTTCAAGATTGCGCGGTAATACTGCCCTTCAAGGGCATCCAAACGCTGCAACCGTGCCGAGTCTTCTAGCAGAATGACATTCGACATCCCTGATGGAGTAAGGAAGACACTGGCCATCCGGGTTGAATGATCCCGTCGCGCCAGATCACGAGGCACAGCCAGCGTCGTGGTGGCATCGATCAAAAGGTCAGCGTGCTCTATGGCCTCATTGATGCGGGGATCGTCAGCGAGAATGCCGTCGCAGATCGCAGCAGGTACCGGCTCGCCCGGATAGATCTGCCCTACCATCCTCCGAAGCACATCCGCTTTGCGTAAGCCGATAAATCTGTCGTTTGCGACATGCCTGACCACGTTGTGGGGGAGGAGCAAATCCGGGTCTACATACGTCCAAGTGCCCCAGGCCAAGCGAGCCCAGATGTCGGCAAGCATCCCCCCTAACGCACCTACACCAGCCAACACACCCTTGAAAGTTGCAGTGCCAGGATCGACAGCAGAGAGGTCTCGGGCAAACGTCGCGTTCAGCGAAGATCGCACCTCCACAGGCCTGAGGCCAAGCCCCTTCCATGTCTCCCCTGTGTAACCTCCCAACTGCACGGCGGGATAACAAACACCGTCTGCGTTCGGCGGTGCCAACATCTCGAATGAGGCTGCCAGATCGAAGAGATTGATCTCCAGCATGTAGCCTTTGACATCCATCCGATCCACTTCACCATTGCGAAGTCTGGGTACCCAAGCGAGGATCAAGATGCCCTGATTTTCGTTCTGAGCTGCCCGACTTAGCCCGCCAGAAGCTGCTTCACGCACAGCATTTGAGAGTTGCGCAGAAAGCTCGCTGCCCCACGCCACCAACTGGTCATGCAACTCCCCAAGGTTGAGCGGGAACATGGCCACCGACGTTGGCTCAACGGGGGGCACCATGATATTGAGTAACCGATAATTGCTTTGGGTCGCTCCACTGGAATCCATGACCGCACGCAGCGTGACTTTGTCGCTTTTGTCTGTCATCAGGACGTGCAGTTTGCAATCGTCACTCGCCAGCTGCGCCGGAGTTATCGCTGGTAGGATGAGCTGGAAAGGGCTCGCGTAGAACATTTGCTCCAGCGGTTGGTCTTCACGGTGCAGGCGCAGCTCCGATGACTCACGCAGCCACCAGAACAGACGCTCAAGAAACCGTTCAGCCGTCCAAATCCGCTCAACGCCACTCCACTCCACATCGTAGAGGCACAGGATCTTCGGCGTACCCGGCGCCGAGCCATGAAGATGTGATAACGCAGGAAAATCTGTGCGAAGCGCATGCACAGTCACCGGAACACGAAGCCGTGGATTCACTGCGATGGCTAAGGTCTCTACACGGTGGATTCCCCCAGGGTTAGCCCTGGTAATCGTGCCGTCGCCCGCCTCGATGACGACGTACTCGGTTACCCCGCCTGCCTCAGCTTCCTGCCGAAGCTCCAGGAACTCGACACCCGAGGCCCCCTTGCATGCTTTCACCAACGCCCGGGTGCAGGCATGAATAGACTCGGGCTGATCGCCCATTGGGTCACCGACCGCATAGAAGCTGGTCATTTTCTAGGAGCGCCTGCGCGAGGGGCCGCAGCAGCCGCAGCCGAGGTCGCAGCTGCGGCAACCGCTACCGCAGCCTTGATCACCGTACCGTCAGAGGCCGACTCCAATTCGAGTACGCCTTTGGAGCCATTCTCTTCCGTGCAGGCGAACCAGCCATCCACTGGGCGCAGAATCGACCTGTATTCACGCTTGGCGCGGATGCAAGGTGGATCGTTGAAGTCATCAACGATCTTCTTGCTGCTGGATACAATCGTCGCGCCCTGCTTTGCCTGGCCAAGAGCATTGCGCGCGGCCTGGGATACCTTCGCGTCCTCGCCTTTACCCGACCAGCTGTCCCAGGACAGGGTGTGCCACGAGCAGTGGTGTGGCGCGAGGAGCAAGTCGTAAGCGAGCGTTTCTGGGTCATCCTCAAAGCGTTTCCACATCCGCTCCCAGATGAGAACCTCGGCATCACCACCTACGAAGAACCGGGTACGCTTGCTGCTGAATTGAGACGGCGAGATGTGCATGTTCATGACGATGCTCGACTCGTTCTTGGTCAGCTCTTCCTCCAGCGCAGCATCATCTTCATGAGGTGCAGGAGCCAGGAGCTGGGCCCTAAACACTGACGAAGAAGACCCATCGATGTCACTGAACCATTCGCCCGACTTCACCAGGATCGCGCGCAGATCGTCAGTTTTGTCATCAACGTCTTCGCCCATGATCTTGATGCGGTTGCCGCTGGCTGCCCAGCGGTGATCACGCCAATACTGGACGCGCCGACGCGCCTCTTTGTTGAAAGCGCTCGCGTCATCACACAGCGTGTGATTTGGCGACCGACGCCGAAAGACCAGAGGCGAAGACCAGAGCTCGCGAATGATGATGCGCTTTTCCCAGCGATCCTTTTTATCATCCGGATACTGATCGGGAGGGCCCAGCCAAAAATGCTTGCTCAGCCCGCCGCAGTGATCCTTGTCCGGATGGCTCAACATGAAGGCATCAACGTACGGACGATCCTTGTCATCCCGCAAAAGCCGCTCGCGCAGTGCTCGCCCCACATCGGGTGTGTCATCGTTCGGGTCGTCAGCTTTTCCCCGGATGTGGCAATCGATCAAGATGCTCGTGACATTGAAGTCTGCCAAGCGTACGAGCGTCATATCCCCGTTACCGACTTGGAAAAAAGTAAATTTAGCGGGCACTCTTACCTCCATGCGCTATCTGCAAAATAACCCTCAGGCCATAGCCGAGCATCATCTTCCATTCACTGAAAAACGTTTATTTTTTTATGCACCATCGCGCCTCTTATAAAACAGGGCGCAAATGATTCATCGCTTTGGTGAGTAATATTTACGCAACATGTGCTGAGGTCAGATTTCAAGAGAACCGGAGGAATGTTGAGATGCTCGTTCCCTGATGCCTGGACAGCCTAACCGGCAAGCCTGGGCCGCCACTTCAACCGCACATCACCATCCGTTCTTCGCTGGCCACGGTAGCTACGATGAGCCAAGGCTCAACCGCATGCCACCTAGCACAACCCCAAGAAATCCGTTTCGAGGCCGCCCAAAAAAACACTACATCTAGTGCCTTACACAAAGGACAGATACAACATATTCAAAACCACGCACGACCGCAAGTGCCTGTCGCACGAGTAGCCTGCGTACTCAGCTACGGTTGGATCCCATTTTTAAACTGTACAGATGCACAGCCCTGATGTTTCAAGGGCTTAACAGGAAAGAGGGCGTAATAAATTGTTACAAACTCAGATCTGTATGGGATTTTCTCGATGCGACGAGTTATGACGCACCTAAAGGAACGCCTGAAAACCGACAGTAGATCAGCGTCAAATTAGCGACATAAAGTTGCACAACTTACTTGCCAAATCTATCTAATCGAGCCCTCTCGCTTATGAACTGAGCCTGAAGTTAGCGGCGCTGCCGTACCTAACTAGCGGACAATTCAATAAACCAATTGCAGACGCACTTGCAGTACTTGCTCATCGAACAGACCCTCGCTGGGCTCAAGTCTGGCTTGCCGCTCGGCGCCTGAATCAAGGCAAGTTTCACTGGCCCGGCATTCGCCATGGCTGCGAAATCGAACTCGACAGCGAACAACTCCAGGCACCTGGCCTGACGTGGCAGCGGGTCGGTTCAGGCGGTGTGATCAGCATGCTGTAGGCTAGGGCCTGTACTTCGTCATAGGACAGCCCCTAAGATCTAAAGCCATCACAAATCCAGGGAGTGCCAATCTTGCCAAGCGTATTTTTCTCATACTGCCATGCCGATGAAGCGCTTCGTGATCAGCTGGAAAAGCAGCTCTCGATGCTTAAACGCCAGGGCGTGATCGACACGTGGCATGACCGCAGGATTGGTGCAGGTCAGGAAATTGATGCGGCCATCGACAACCAAATCAACAGTGACGAAATCATTCTCCTTCTAGTCAGCCCGGACTTCATCGCCTCAGATTATTGCTACAACATCGAGATGGCTCGCGCCATGGAGCGCCACGCGGCAAAGGACGCGATCGTCATCCCTGTGATTCTGCGCGCTTGTGATTGGCACCATGCTCCCTTCGGCAAGCTGCTTGCCACGCCTGAGGATGGTAAACCGGTCACCCTTTGGCCCGACCGGGATGTGGCTTTCCTGCAGGTGGCGCAGGCGGTACGCAAGGCTGCAGAACGATGCCGCCAGGCTATGCCCAGTCCTGCATCGCAACCCGAGCACGTGGAGTCAGTTATTCCACAGCCGCCCACCCATTCAGCTCCTGCCGGCCCTCGGTCGAGTAACTTACGAGTTGCCAAGAGCTTTACCCACCGGGACAAAGATCAGTTCTTGCTGGACACTTTCGAGTACATCGCTCGCTATTTCGAGAACTCCCTGCAAGAGCTTCAAGCTCGTAATCCTGGCTATGAAGGCGTGTATCGTCGAATTGACGCCAATCGCTTTTCTGCGGTCATCTACAAGGACGGACAGGACGTGGCCCGAGGGACGGTATTCACGGGAGGTCAGATGGGGGCTGGGATTTATTACAGCCAAGGCGATTCGTTTGCGGGTAACAGCTACAACGAGTCCTTGTCGGTAAACGCTGATGATCAAGCCCTGTATTTGAAAACTTTGGGCATGTCCCACTACGCTGGGCACGATCAAAAGCTATCTCAAGAAGGTGCTGCGGAAGCGCTCTGGGGCATCGTCATCACGCCATTACAGCGCGGGAGATGATCCTTCCTGATCAACCACAGAGACTTAGTGATGTAGTGGAGGCGGGACGCGCATCGGTTGCTTATCGCATGGTGTCGATGTCTGCCGTCATTTGGGACGCTTCGAAGCAATCAAGGCATCGAAGGCCTCCTTGCTCGAATGTCCCTCGCGCATCCTCGTGACCAAAAAATCCGCATCCAACCCTGCTGGGTCAAAAAACTCTCGGGCATGCCGGACGATAGCCAACCAGAGCTCGAAAGGGACTGCAGTAGTATCACCATTTCTGCAACGGTAACTTGGGCGTTGAAGCAACGCCGGCGCTCGTAACACCAGTTCGTCACACAGCCGTTGGAAAACTCGGAAGGGTGTCTCGCTCATTCCGATTAGGGAGGGATGGGTGAGGCGGCTGATCGATTGGATAGCTGACTCGGTATCGACAGTGTGCAGGCTCGATAAAAGTCGTACATCGGCCTCGAACGCCGCTGGCCCGATTGACGCTACTAGTCGTTCAACAGATTCGAGTTCTGATAGGTTGTCGCGGCCCAGCGTTCTTACGTGCTGCTCCATCATTCTCCTCCCGCTGACTAATTCCCTGCTTTCCACGCTCAAGAGACCACTCTGAGCCACTGGAGCAACATCGTGGGCATTCGGGAAATTGCTGTTATTCGTCATCGAGTGCCAATCGATGCTGTTCCACGTGCGCGACTTCGCGCTCCCAAGCCTCTAAAAAATCAGTCCAATCATGCCAGTAGAATCCTGCCTCCACGCGAGCTGCGGGCCCCAGAGCCACCGCAAAGCGGGATCTCCAAGGTTCTGGGATATCTGCGTCCCGAATAATCCAGCACCCTACGGGATGAGCCTCCCTAGGCAGCCGAACCAGCTCAGCGTGGTCGAGATGGCAGGCGCTCAATGGAACTTCATGATCAAGTCGTACAAGCTCATCCAATCGTTCCAGGATCGCTCGTGCGCTTTGATCGCCTGGTACCAGCTCAGCGAGCTGCCATAGCGCCTTCCTTCGTTCTCGTTCTCGTAGCCAGATATCACTCATCACGACGCCCTGGGAGCACGTAAGTACTCATAGTTAGTTGAGTGGGTGCTGCGCGGTTGTCCATTAGCCATATCCATGGATTGCAAGTCCAAGCTACGCCACCCAGCGAAGGTCGGACGGGAGGTAGGGAGGTCAGCTTCATAAGTTAGCGGCCTCGACTACCGCAGCCGAAACGCATGTCCAAACGACATTCGTGGAAATTAACGAACTATGATTCCGTGCTGCGCAAAATCGTTAAGGAGCGTCTTGCGACTCAGCATTGCAGGTAGCTTGAAAATGTTCCTGTATCCGTACCAAAGGCCCATAGGAATGATCACTAATCCAAGGCCGAATGTGGCCGTAGCGGCAATCATGGCTGCTGGAATTGAACCGAGCGAGAACACCACGCCTTTCAATATTGTCGATCTAGCAATCAAGCGGATGTCATTGAGATCATATTCGACTTTTCCGTTTTGTTTTCAAAAGCCAGCACCACAATGGTCTTCTTAGAGATTCTTTTGAAATACCAGGTTCGTGGAGTCTCAGTCGCCATTGCCCCATGATTTTTTAGGTATTTCGGAACGACCACTTGTTTGAAATAGAACGTTTCTCCTCGTGCATCTTCAAGTCTCACGCGACTGTAAAGGGCATCGAGATCGCCTTGCGCTTGGACGTCATAATTCTTGATAGTCACCATTATTTTTTCGAGGTCAGCCATTTTTCTTCCTTAAGCGCATTGGTTTACTGCGGGCGTGACTATCTATACAAACCATCAAGCGCAGCCTGACGGCGTTGGTCATGCAGTACATATTTGAAAATGAAGTTGCGGTTATCTGTCTCTTTCATCATCTCGCTCGCCGCTAGAGACAATCGGGCCTCCACACTCTCATCCGCCATGTTCGCTTATGATCACGTAGTGATCTCCTGCGACGGTACGAACCAGCTTGAAGCCCTCCCTCTCGTCGACGCACCGCACAGGAGGCGTCGCAACTGTCATACCGTTTTCCGACACTCCCGATTGGTCGCTGTAGACGAGCGCGACGTATCGCTGTCCTACTCTTGCCGCGCTGAAAAGATACGCGTCGACACCTACTGACCAGTCGACGTCCTGGGCCCGGACGACATCAGGGGGCAAACCTTGCCAGGCGCTCTGACGTTCCTCAGTCTCCTGGAGGTCTCGCGCCCAATCACAATTTGACATCTACTTGATTCTCGAAAATTAATAAAACTGCTACGGATAAAGAGCGAGTAACGCCGCCTCCTTATGTCCGGCAGGCCAGCAGAACGCGGGCGATTTAGCAGATTATTGAACGGCTTTGGTTTGCCTCTAACCGCAGTCTCGCTGCGCCCGCCAAACGCCAGACCAAAGGCTGCGCCCTCCCAGCCCGTCGCGCCTAACACCACCGAACTATTGCTCTGGCTACCGCAAGCGAGGTCACCAGGATCGAACTGGACAGTTTTATACATCATATGATGTGTAACTGTACACGCCAACATGGCTACATCCTCTCTTTTTGAGGACATCGTCTTGTTGAAGCAAGCGTTGGCGGCAGTCGTACGAGCAGTGCGGGAAAATCTGGGACTAACACAGGAGAGCTTGGCCAATGCTGCGTCTCGCACTTATTTGAGCAAGATCGAGAACGCTCAGAGCAGCCCGACGATCGACAAATTCGCGGAACTGGCCGAGGCGCTCGGGCTGAGCCCGGTGTCGTTCATGGCCCTGGTTGTTTCCACACGCGACAACGCCCACCCTGCCGATCTCCTCGCCAAGGCCATTGAACAATTGCAAGCGCTCGAAGCTAAGGTCAGCTCTGACGATATCAAAGCGCACCTCGAAGGTATGACAATTCACAAACGGCCCGCCGCGCGACCAGTTGATGTCGTCAAGTTGCGGAAGGTGCTTGAGTGCAAAGAGGTTGGGCTGAGCAAGGCCGAAACTGCGCGGCGATTGGGTCTGAGCCGATCAACCGTAGGGTTTCTTTGGGAGAGGCCATTGCCTGCATAAGACTGAACTAGGTTCGACTCCGAGCGAGCCCAGAGTCTGCCAGTCTCAGGTGCGCCGCATTGGCACAAGTGGCAGGCAATGATGCTCTCACCTATTTGTTCTCGCATAGTTGAGAGCATCATGAACGCCACATTAGTAAGCCATATTCGTGGTGCGTCCTCTGTTTACATTTTCGCTCAGCGTGACCACTAGGACTCGGTACCTCATATCAGTACCCAGGGTGCGAAAAGGACTATTCTACTTACAGTGCTTTGCGTTTGACCCCATCCGAACGCGACGCAGGCCGGTGGCCCACGACGTCCCAGAACGCTTCCCCCGCGACGATATGACGGCTCGCTTTCTCAGAGGCGGGCACCTTTTCGTCCCACGTGATGTACCAATAGCAGTACGTTACTGCACGAGTGATCGCAACATAGGCCGTCCGCAGGGCCTCTTGCTGCTGAGCTGTATCGTAACCGCATGGGTCGCTAGGGTTGCCCATGCCCGCTTGGGCGTAAAAGTCATTCTTCGAGGGTGACGAATTGGCGCCAGTGATCCTCAACATGACAGAAATGACTATGGGCATTTGCTTGTGACAAGGCAATCCCAGCATATCGTTGCGTTTGCTAGGAACGCTCATGTCGCTTCGCATACGCCTCCGCGCTCCATTTTCTCCGTAAACGGAGTGAGGTCTCACAGCAGCAACTGGCACCAGCCGCCAATCCTTCCTATGTGAGCCGCTTGGAAGCCGGGGCTCGTTCGGTGACCCTCGACGTCAGCCAAGAGCTTGCTAAAGCCCTGAATGTGGATCCCCTAACCTTACTTGTGTTGGCGTATGCAGCGGAGCGTTATCAAACCCCGCAGGAGGTCATAAATCACCTATGGGGTGACCTCAGTGATCAAGACTTGCTGAGGAGCAAAATCCCTTCTGGGATTACCAAGGATCCACATCCAGAAGTGGTCGCAGGTTTGGAACTGCATGCCCAGATCATTGAGCTTATGGGTCAGGGGCTGACCCAGGCGGAGGTTGCGAGGCAGCTGGGCGTTGCCAGGCAGACGGTGAGCAACCACCTGAAAAGGAAATGAGTGTCGGCGAAGCGGGTTGCGAGGGAAGTGAGTGCTGGGCTGGCGGAGCTTCTGGTGCGAGAGGTTTTGCAAGGTAACCAGGTTTCCTAGGGATCCTCCGAAGTCTATTTTTCGTTGAAGGAGACTGCTGGAGCCCCCGGATTTACAGGGGACGGGTCAGCTCAAACCGACTTGTTCGGAGGATCCCTAGCTGGCCTGGGACTGGGGCATTCCGTCTGGCGAGGCGCATAGTCAGAATGACTGGATTGATCCGCATAGCTGCTGACAGCAACGCTGTGTATATACAGTCAATTCATCTGCCGACGGTATCCTCTCCATCTGGAGGGTTGTACAACCTAAGCGATGTACCCCAGCAGAACCACCTTGCAAACTGATTGTGAGGTGGCATGGAGCCCCTAGTGGGGCTTTTTTCGTTGGCGCTATAAATTACCTACTTATGACCTTCGCGAGAACCATCATCGCTGCCTCCTGAAATCCTTCTCAGCCGATTCATCCTACTGTCAACATTGCTGCGCCTATCTGAGAGCGCGCCAGCCCATCAGTGGCCGCGGCTTTCGCACATCGCACAATGCTCAGAGACCACCTCAGTACTGCTTACGTCCACTCGCCCAATGGGGTGGACACTGCAATAGTCTCTACGAACGCGCAAAAAATCCCATCCCGAGCAACCTGTATCAGGCTGGATTACCTATCCACCCTGATTGAATCACTACCAGCCCGACCAGCGACTTCATCAGGCCGATCCTCAGTGGATTCATCTCGGGGGTAATGGCATCCCATAGCAGTAAGATCTCAGTCGGCGCGCCCACACGGCTCATCGCCACTCGCAAGCAGGAAGGCGCCCAAGGGCTCGCAGCGAGCGCATCGATGCAGATATGCTCCGAGGCAATCCAATTCACCTCCAAGAGTAGAAGTACGCCCTCAATGACTACTAGAAAAGAAGCGCTATCGCGTTTGGCCAGGCTGGTGGTGGAAACCCGTAGCGAGATACGGGCCGGGCTGCAAGTTGTCGAGAACGATCTGCGCGAAAGCGTCAGTGGGCTAGATGTTTACGCGTGTGGGCAGCGGATCACATTTGGCAGGATTGATGAAGACGCATGGGAATACGGCATGTTGAACTTCGATGGTAATCACCTGCGAATTTTGACGTCGGACACAATGGAGGACGCTCAATATCGTGGAACCCCGTACGAGGGCTCGATGACTGTTCGCTACCTCAGCGACTTCAACGATGATGAAAACCTCACCAAGCTGGCCTCGCCAGCTTCGATTGACTCGCTCTGGTTAGCGGTGGAAGAGAAAGTTAGGGAAAAGCTTGGTGAAGCTAAGAGTGCTGCAAGGCTCCTCTCCGAGTTTTCCGATGATCAAAGCGAGAGCATCGACAGAGATTTGTCAGGCTTGATGCAGGGCGACTACTTCGAAAAACAGTGGGCCGGAGCACGCTTGGCCATCGACATCGATGCAAGCGATTCTCTCACCCGTACCAACCAGTTCCTGGAATCAGTTTGCCGCCACTACCTCGACATGCGGAAAATTCCCCTCGGAAGCAAGAAAACGATAACCGAGCTAATTAACGCGGTAGTGGACGATTTTTCGCCAATCATAATTCCCGATGGGACTGACCATTCCAAAGATATCAAATCATTGTTGGGAGGCGTGAAATCGATCGCTCAAGGAACTGGCGTATTAAGAACTCACCTAGGCACGGCTCATGGCGGCGACAAAGTTGCCAACGCGGATATAGCGAGACTTTCAAACAACCTGGCTGGGGCGGTCGCGATCTATACATTGCAAAAACTGAAGGCACACATGAAAACTCGTTGAACAGCCAATATAGTGTAAATATTTGGCGTCCGGGGTTTGCCATATATCGCGGTGTGTCAGGAAAAGCTACTGAGGAGCACTCCCAGTCAATAAAGCATCTTGATGCTTGCTTTCTAAGGATCCTCCGAACAAGTCGGTTTGAGCTGACCCGTCCCCTGTAAATCCGGGGGCTCCAGCAGTCTCCTTCAACGAAAAATAGACTTGTTCGGATGATCCCTAACGTCAAAGCAGAAACAGAAGCAAGGCAGGAGCAGGAGCAGGAGCACCAAGATCTTGTGGATCTTGGAATCAAGAGCCAGAGCCAGAGCCAGAGCCAGAGCACCAAGCCTTGTGAGCTTTGGCCTAAAAGCCAAGCAGATCAAGGGCTCAAAGGCAGTCAAAGCCTTGTGGGCTTTGACACCAAAACAGGTCTTGTCTAGAAAATCCTGGACATCAGCATTCCAAAACTCGACGGGCTGGAAATCCTTTCGCGCTTCAATGCCATGACCACTCCGCTCAAGACCTTGGTACTGACTGCGCAATCCCCGACGCTGTTCGGTATCCGCTGCATGCAATCCGGTGCTTCCGGCTACGTTTGCAAACAAGAGGACCTCAGCGAACTTGTCAGCGCAATCAAAGCGGTGTTGTCCGGGTACAACTACTTCCCGAGCCAGGCACTTACACCGGTTTCCCAAGACGATCCTCGCAGTATCGAGCTGGATCTTTTCAAAAGCGTCAATGACCGTGAACTGATGGTATTGCAACTCTTTGCCCAGGGACGTACCAACAAGGAAATAGCCAAAGGCATGTTTCTGAGCAATAAAACTGTCAGCACTTATAAAAAACGACTCATGCAGAAACTTAAAGTCAAGTCTTTGGTAGACCTGATTGAAATGGCAAAGCGAAACGCGTTGGTGTGAGAGAAAACCGGATGTTCAATCGCATAAGCAGATGCCTTTTATTATTGAGCGCATGGTTATACGCGGGAATCCTCGTGGCGGCGGCGAGTGTGCCCGAACGTTATACGTTGCTGAGTCGCTCGACTTCAGACTCCATCGAGGTCCGGCTCGATGATGCCCATCGCACCTGGCTGAACGGTCGTCGGGAACTGATCCTGGGCACCTCTGCACCTGACTATCCGCCCTTCGATCTTTCCACCAGCGGGCGCGACTATGAAGGCATGACCGCCGACTACGCGGGCCTCATCGCCAAGGCGACCGGCCTGCCGATGAAAGTCCTGCGGTTCACTTCCCGTGAGGCGGCCCTCGACGCGCTCAAGACTGGACAAATCGACCTGCTCGGCAGTGCCAACGGCTTCGAAGCCCGAACCAGGGGTGTCGTCCTGTCAACGCCCTACGCCGTCGATCAACCGGTCCTGGTTACCCGCACGAACGAAAACCGCCCCCTGACCGACGATCTCGAAGGGCTGCGGCTCAGCATGGTTTATCACTACCTGCCGCTGCACGAGATCGAAAAGCTCTACCCCAAGGCACTGATTACCGCGTACCCCTCCTACCAGAACGCCATCAATGCGGTCGCATTCGGGCAGTCCGATGTCTTCCTCGGCGACACCATTTCCACCCATTACATGATCAGCAAGGGTTACCTGAGCAACATCCGCATGGCCAGCTTCGCAAAGCACGAGTCGCACGGATTCGGCTTCGCGCTGCGGCAGGACAACACCCGATTGCTGGACATCGTCAACGCCACGCTGAACCAGATTCCCATTGCCGAACAAGCAGCGATTGCCAAGCGTTGGAGTGCGGGTAGCGATCTTTACCTCACCAATTACAAGATACAACTGACCGAGCGCGAACAACGCTGGCTGGCTGAGCACCCCACGGTACGGGTGGCGGTGAACGAAACGTTTGCCCCCTTTACTTTTTTCGATCCTGACGGCGACTTTCGTGGGATCAGCGCCGACTTGCTTGAACTGGTCAGGCTGCGTACCGGCCTGCGCCTGGATATCCAACGCCATCGGACGGACAACGACATGATCGCCGCGGTCCTCAACGACCAGGCCGACGTCATTGCCGCGCTCCTGCCCAGCCGCGAGCGGCAGGACGTGCTCAAATTCAGTCGCCCCTACCTGGACAGCTCTTTCGTCCTGTTGATACGCAAACAGTCCGACGCCCCCACGACGCTGGACCAATTCGCTGGCAAGCGCCTGGCGGTGGCCAAAAGCAACCCCGTCATCGATTGGCTACGCACCCAATATCCAAGCCTGCAGATAATCGAAACCACCGACTCGTTGAATGCAGTCCAGTTGGTCGCCCAGGGTCAGGCGGATGGGAGCGTGACTTCGCTGGTCATGGCCAGTTACTTCATGACGTCCCATGCATTGCGCGACACACTGCAAATCAGCAGTACCGTCGGCACACGTCAGGCGATGTTCTCATTAGCCGCCGCAAAAGACGCCACGGAGCTCAATTCCATTCTCGACAAGGCCTTGTCGAGCATCGACCCGGACGAACTGGGGGTTATCAACAACCATTGGCGGGGCTTCATCCCGGCATCGGAGATGGCCTGGCGCACCTATAACCGCTTGTTCCTGCAAGTTGCCGCCGGCGCGGGCCTGTTGCTCCTGCTCTCGCTGGCATGGAACGCCTACATGCAACGACAGATCAGGCAACGCCAGCAGGCGGAACTGGCCCTCAATGACCAATTGGAGTTCATGCATGCCCTGCTCAACGGCACGCCCCACCCCATCTATGTGAGAGATCGCAACGGATTCCTGCAAAGCTGCAACGACAGCTACCTTGAAACGTTCGACGTGAAACGCGAAGACGTCGTCGGAAAGAACGTCATGCCCGGCTCGATGAGCAACGCGTTCGAAGCACAGGAGTACCAGGCGGATTATCAGCGCGTCATGGCTGAAGGCTCGCCCATGATCGTTGATCGGCCGCTGCACATCGGTAACAGGAAACTGACGATCTACCACTGGATCCTTCCCTACCGCAATTCGGCGGCGCAGGTGCAGGGCATCATCGGCGGCTGGATCGATATCAGCGAACGAAGGCAGCTTGTCGAAGAACTGCGGGCCGCCAAAGAGCAGGCCGAGAACGCCAATCGGGCCAAGAGCACCTTCCTTGCGACCATGAGCCATGAAATCCGCACGCCAATGAACGCCGTGATCGGCATGCTCGAGCTGGCCCTCAAGCATGCCGACAAAGGCCAGATGGACCGCGCGGCAATAGAGGTCGCATACGAGTCGGCCTCCGGCATGCTCGACCTGATCGGCGATATCCTCGACATCGCCCGTATCGAATCCGGCCACTTGGGGCTTGCGCCCGAACGGGTCGACCTCAAGGCCCTGGTGCAATCGGTGATGCGGGTTTTCGAAGGACTGGCCCGGCAGAAAAACCTGGCACTGTCGTTGCGATTCGAACCCGCCGAGGGCAACCCGGACGTGTTGATGGACCCGCTGCGATTCAAACAGGTAATTTCGAACCTGATCAGCAACGCCCTGAAGTTCACCGAGCGAGGCGAAGTGAGTGTCAGCGTGAAACTGTCCCGCACGATCGGGGAAGACACCCTTCGAATGCAATTGGACATCCGCGACAGCGGCATCGGTATCAGCCCCGCCGACCTGCAACGCTTGTTCGAGCCGTTTGCCCAGGTCGACAACAGTAACCGGATGGCCCGCAAGGGTGCCGGGCTGGGCCTGGTGATCAGCCGCCACTTGTGCCAGGTCATGGGCGGTGAAATTCACATGAACAGTCAACCGGGCGCCGGGACCCAGGTCCAGGTTTGCCTGCCCTTGGCCATCCTGCCTGACGCAAAGGTTCGCGCTCCCGTCACGCCTGTCGTTGAAACAGCCGCGTGCCCACTGAATGTCCTGGTCGTGGACGATCATCCGGCCAATCGCTTGCTGATGTCGCAGCAACTGGATTATCTCGGTCATCATCACCATGTCAGCCATGACGGCGAACAAGGCTTCAAGGCCTGGCAGGAAGGGAACTTCGACCTGGTCATCGCCGACTGCAACATGCCGGTCATGAGCGGCTACGAACTCGCCGGGGCGATCCGTCGGCACGAGGCCGAGCAACAACGATCGCCCTGCACCATCCTGGGATTCACGGCCAATGCACAACCCGAAGAAAAACAACGCTGCAAGGATGCCGGGATGGACGACTGCCTGTTCAAACCGATCAGCCTGAACGCCCTGAATCAATGGATGAGCGCCATCAAGCCCAACAACCGCCCCCCCGCTTTCAACGTCCAGAGCCTGCACATGCTGACGGGTGGCGACTCTGTGTCCATCCAGCGCTTGCTGGCTGAACTGCTCAGGAGCAACCGTGCCGACCGCCAAGAGCTGCTCGATGTCGCCCGAGGGGCAAATCGACAGGCGATCACCGAGGCAGCGCACAAGATAAAAGGTGTCGCCCGCATCGTGCAGGCGAACTCGCTGATCCAATTGTGCGAGGCACTGGAACAGGCCTGCCAGCAAGGTGCTTCACCGGAGCGCATCGATGAAGGCACGCACGCGCTGTGCCGGGCCATGGCCGAACTGGAGCAGGCCCTGGAAACGGAGATCGCCAAGGCAAATTAATCCAGTGTTTACTATGCTGTTCGCTCAGCAGTGCGTAGCCGGGGGCGATCTCCCCCAACACTTGGAGTGACGGAAATGCCCAGCGCACCGCGTCCGCAAAAACGCCGGTTTCCCCTGCACGTTCATATCAGCGTGATGTTCACGCTGCTCCTGCTGCTGACCGGTGTGGTGCTGGGCGTCTTCAACTACCGGCAAACCACCCAGATCATCCTGTCCAGCAGCGAACAGCTGTTCAATCGAATCGAACAGGACGTGCGCCTGGACCTTTACGACACCTATGAACCGATCCGCCATCTGCTGGGCCTGCTGGCGCACTACCCGGCGACCCGAGAGCCCCGGATGGCTCAGCGACTGGCCTTGCTCGGTCCTTTCACCCAGGCACTGCGGGACAACCCGAACCTGGCATCGCTGTACCTGGGCGATCGCGATGGCAACTTCCTGATGGTCCGGCCGTTGCGTACAGAAGCCGCAAAAACCGCGCTCAAGGCGCCGGCCGCTGCACACTACGAGGTCTGGACCGTCGAGCGTCCGGACAACGAAGGCCAGGTAATCTCCCAGTCGCTGTTCTACGACCAGGCCCTGACGCTCATCGGCCGTCGCGACAACCCCGGCGAGACGTTCGATCCGCGCAGTCGCAGCTGGTTTCGCAGCGCAATGGACAGCAACGAACAGATCACCACCGAGCCCTATGTGTTTTTTTCCAGCCGCAACATCGGCACGACCCTGGCCCGTCGAAGTGGCGATCAGGCGGTCATCGGTGCGGACCTGACCCTGGCCGCCCTCTCCCAGACGCTGGCCAAGCACAAGGTGACCGCCGGCACCGAAATTGTCCTGATCGATCTCCAAGGCAACGCAGTGGGATACCCCGACAGCGAGCGGTTGATCACCGACAGCCAGTCGGCACGCCTGATCAAGGCACGTGACCTGCACCCCGCCATTGCCACCGCGCTCGACAACGACGCTGACACACCGCGCCTGGAGGCGTTGGGCCGTGAGTGGATCGTTTCTCGCAGTCACATGCAGGAAGGCGGGCCGAAGGGTCTGGAACTGGCGTTGCTGGTTCCGGAAGACGAGTTGCTGGCCGGTGCCTATCGCATGCGTTGGCAAGGCGCGCTGATCACCCTCGCCACGTTGCTGCTGTGCCTGCCCTTGGGCTGGCTGACCTCCAGGATACTGGTCAAGCCATTGCGTGCCCTGGTGCAAGAAGCCGATGCCATCCGCAGTTTCAATTTCAACTACCCGGTGTCCCGTCGCTCCCCTGTGCTGGAAGTCGATCAATTAGGCGTTTCGATGGGCCGCATGAAAGAAACCCTGGCAAGTTTCTTCGAGATTACCGCCAGCCTGCGCGCCGAAACCCGCTTCGCCCCGCTACTGGAACGCGTGCTGTTCGAGACCGTGAAAATCGCCCAGGCCCAAGCCGGCCTGATCTATCTGCGCGAGAGCGATGGCGAGCACATCAAGCCCTACGGACTGGTCATCGACGGATCGCCTCGGGATCCGCAAACCTTCGCGCTGCGAGGCTATGGATTGGGCGCCGCGGACAATCCCCAGTGGCTTCGTGAACTGGCCACCGCGCAAACCCTGGTTTCATCCCTGGGCTTCGAGCAGGCGGCCGACTTGCGCAGTGTCCTGCTTGCGCTGGACGCGCCACGGGTCCACCTGATCGGCATTCGCTTGTGCAACCGTCATCAGGAAACCGTCGGCGCGCTGGTCTTGTTGATCACTGACACAGGCACCGAAGCGGACCTGGAAAAACTCCAGCCGGACCGCATCGCATTCCTGCAGGCCGTGTCCGGCACCGCGACGGTGAGCATCGAAAGCCAGCGCCTGCAAGCCAGGCAAAAGCAACTGCTCGACTCATTCATACAATTGCTTGCCGGCGCGATCGATGCCAAAAGCCCCTACACCGGCGGCCATTGCCAGCGAGTACCGGCCCTGACGCTGATGCTTGCCCAGGCCGCCGCCGCCAGCCCGGCGCCAGCGTTCGAAGGCTACCAGCCGACCGAAGACGAATGGGAGGCGCTGCACATCGCTGCCTGGCTGCACGATTGTGGCAAGGTCACCACACCCGAATACGTGGTGGACAAAGCCACTAAGCTGGAAACCCTGAATGATCGCATCCACGAGATCCGAACCCGTTTCGAAGTCCTCAAGCGCGACGCCTGGATCGACTACTGGCAGGGACTGGCAACTGGAGGCGACGCCTCACCCCTGGCCGCGCAACGCGACGCGACACTGGCCGCCCTCGACGATGACTTCGCCTTCGTCGCACGTTGCAACCTCGGTTCAGAAGCCATGGCCGATGCCGACCTGCTACGCCTGCAACACATCGCCCGGCGCACATGGACCCGGACCCTGGACGATCGCCTGGGGGTTTCCTGGGAAGAGAACCGTCGCCAGGCGCGCACGCCCAAGCCGACGCTGCCCGTCGTTGAACCTCTGCTGGCGGACAAGCCCGAGCATCTGCTCGAGCGGCATGAGGCCGAGCTGATTCCGGCGGACAATCGATGGGGCTTCCAGCTCGATGTGCCGACCTGGAAATACAACCGCGGCGAACTCTACAACCTCAGCATCACGCGCGGCACGCTCACTCGCGAAGAGCGCTACGTGATCAACCATCACATGGTCCAGACGATCCTGATGCTCAGCCAGTTGCCCTTCCCCAGCCACTTGGAAAACGTTGCGGAAATTGCCGGCGGCCATCACGAGAAAATGGACGGCACCGGTTATCCCAAGCGATTGAAGCGCGAGCAGATGAGCCTGCCGGCTCGAATGATGGCGATCGCGGATATTTTCGAAGCCCTGACAGCGGCTGATCGCCCGTATAAAAAAGCCAAGAAGCTGAGCGAAGCCCTGGGCATCATGGCCACCATGTGCCGCGACGCCCATATCGATCCCGAGCTGTTCGGGTTGTTCATCGAAGAAAGGATCTACCTGCGCTATGCCGAGGCGTTTCTTGACCCACGCCAGATCGATGAAATCGACCCGGACAGCCTGCTGGCCAAGGCAGGATTGACCGCATGATCAGCAATCGGTCAGGCGCAGGAATATCGCGGCCAATTGTTCGATGCCGGCCTGGTCATGCTCGGTAAAGCGCGCCAGTTTCGGACTGTCCAGGTCCAGCACGCCGATCAAGCGTCCGTCCTTGACCAACGGCACCACCAACTCGCTGTTCGAGGCACTGTCGCAGGCGATGTGCCCGGCAAAGGCATGGACATCCTCGACGCGCTGGGTCTGGCGGCTTGCCGCAGCGGCTCCACACACGCCGCGGCCAAAGGGAATCCGTACACAGGCGATCTGCCCCTGGAACGGACCCAGCACCAGTTCATCGTTGCGATTGAGGTAAAAACCAGCCCAGTTGAGGTCGTCCAGTTGACTGAACAGGAAGGCCGAGAACTGTGCCGCGTTGGCAATGAAATCGCGCTCATCCGCCAGCAGCGATTGCAGCTGTGCCGATAACAAGCCATAGCCTTCGAGGCCTTCGCCGGTGCTTTTCAAATCGATCATGCGTTGTGCTCCAGGAGTTTGAGGCCCACCCAATAACGGGCGAATTGATAGGCGCAGCGCCCGTTGCGATTGCCGCGTCCGGTCGCCCAGCGAACCGCCTGTATTTCCAACGTTTCGTCACGTTGCCAGGCCAGTCCGGCCTTCGCCGCGAGCTCGCCGATCCAATGCTCCACCACGTCGAGGAAATGCTCCTGGGTAAAGGGGTAGAACGACAGCCAGAGACCGAAGCGGTCAGACAAGGCGATCTTGTCCTCCACGGCTTCACTGGGATGAAGCTCGCCGTCGACCCGCTTCCAGTTCTCGTTGTCGCTTTCCTTCTCCGGCACCAGGTGGCGGCGGTTCGAGGTGGCATACAGCAACACGTTGTCCGGGGCTTGTTCAAGGGAACCGTCAAGCACGCTCTTGAGCACGCGGTAGTCACCTTCGCCGGATTCGAACGACAAGTCGTCGCAGAAGACCACGAAGCGCTGGGGCAATTTCGCTACCTGCTCGACCACCCGAGGCAGATCGGCCAAATGATCGCGCTCGATCTCGATCAAGCGCAGCCCCTGGCCGGCATGTTCGGCCAGCAAGGCCCGCACCAGCGACGACTTGCCAGTGCCGCGCGAGCCCCAGAGCAACGCATGGTTGGCCGGCATGCCATCGATGAATTGCCGGGTGTTGCGCCCCAACTGTTCGACCTGGCGATCCACACCGATCAGGTCCGACAGGCGCATGTCGAGGCTGACCTGCAGCGGCAGCAGGAAACCGCCGCGCCCGTCGCGTTGCCAACGGGCGGCCAGGGTCTGGTTCCAGTCGATGGCGGGCCGTGGCGCGGGCAACAGGGGCTCGATACGGGCCAGCATCGCATCGGCGCGCTCAAGAAAAGCAATCAATCGGGCGTCCACGTCTTCTCCTCGGACAAGTTCACAGTAATGATGACGCTACAACGACGAAACGACGAAGCCGATGGCGGGTTTGTTTCACACACTACACACCGGTCGCACCGGTATTCAGAGATGATCAGCTATGCTTGACCGGCGAAGGGAAACGTAAGTGGTTCACCATTCCATGGACATCAGGTTCACCCAACGTCTGTCGTACAAACAGGCCCGACTGACCGTCCTGGTGGGTTTCGTGCTGGGCACGTTGCTAAGCCTGGTGCAGATCGGCATCGATTATGCCAGCGAAGACGCGTCGATCAACCGTGAAATCCTCTCGTTGCTGGAAATCAGCCACAACCCGGCCTCGCGCATCGCCTACAACATCGACGCCGAACTCGCCCAGGAACTGGCCCTGGGCCTGTTGCGCTCACCGGCCATCATCGGCGCCGAACTGATCGACAACAACAATACGATCCTGGCCAGCGTCAAGCGCCCCGAATTACAGAGCAGCTACCGGTTCATCAGTGACTTTCTCTTTGGCGCCCAACGCCAGTTCGAAGACCGGCTCTACCTGAGCCATCTGCCCGGAGAATCCCTGGGTGTGTTGCGGTTGGATGTCGACACGTATTCGTTTGGCAGTCGCTTCCTGCGTCGGGCCGAAATCACCTTGCTCAACGGTTTCGCCCGCAGCCTGATCCTGACCGGCCTGCTGCTGGCGCTGTTCTACGTCATGCTCACAAAGCCGTTGGTGAGGGTCATCCGCGAGCTGAGCAGCCGCGATCCCGGCACCCTCGAACAGAGCCCGCTGGAATGCCCTTCCGGCCATCAATACGATGAAATCGGCGTGCTGGTATCGGTCGCCAACCAGCAGTTCGAAAATATCTCCACCGAGATCCAGCAGCGGCGCACGGCTGAAAATCGCCTCACCGATTACCTGGCGCAACTGGAAAACATCGTTTCGGCGCGCACCGCCGAACTCAAGGCCATCAACGCCCGCCTCAGCCAGTCCAACGAAGAGCTGGAAGTGGCCCGGCGTACCGCCCTGGACATGGCCGACGCACGCTCCGCATTCCTTGCCAACATGAGCCATGAGATCCGCACGCCACTCAACGGCCTGCTCGGGATGATCGCGCTGTCGCTGGACGGCCCGCTGACCGCCGAACAACAGCAACAACTGTCGATTGCCCACGACTCGGGCAAGGTACTGGTCGAGCTGCTGAACGATATCCTCGACCTGTCCAAATTCGACGCCGGTCAATTGGAACTCGAACGCATTCCATTCGACCTGGGTTCGCTGATTGAAGACACCGCCAACCTGCTCTCCCAGAATGCCGCCCCGAGCGTAGAGCTGGCGTGCCTGATCGATCCGCAGTTTCCCGCGCAGGTGCTTGGCGACCCGACCCGCGTCCGCCAGATCGTCAGCAACCTGCTGTCCAACGCCTTGAAGTTCACCCGCTTCGGCCGGGTCGATGTGCGCTTGAGCCAGTACGAAGGCGGCGTGCGGATCGAAGTCTGCGACACCGGCATCGGCATCCCCCAGGAGGCCCAGGCGCGGATTCTCCAGCCGTTCACCCAGGCCGGCGCCGGCATTACTCGCCAGTTCGGCGGCACCGGGTTGGGGCTAGCATTGACCTACAACCTCTGCGAAGCCATGCAGGGCCGGCTGACGATCAGCTCCGAAGCCGGCTTCGGCAGCCAGTTCTGCGCAGACCTGCCGCTGCCTTGCCACACCCCCGCTGCGCCCATCGAGCCCTTGCATGGAAACGTCGTGGCCATTACCACCTCCAACAGCGGGCTGAGCGAACTGCTGGGCATGTTGCTACCCGCCTGGGGAGTGGACTATATCCAGCGTTCCGTCGATGACGGGCTGCTGGGGCTCAAGCCCGACGTCCTGGTGACCGATTGCCCGGAATGCCTGTTCAACCTGCGACCGACCTTCGACGCCCCCATCCTGTTGGTCACCGCCTACGGCAGTTTCATGCCCAGCGAAGAAGCGAGCGCCCTCGCCCCCTTGCTGCAACAGGCCCGGCCGTTGGCGCGCCATGCGCTTTACCAGATTTTGCGTCGTGCCTTGCAAAGCGAGGCGACCACGATCAATGAAGCGCAGATAGAAGCCTCGGCCCCCGCCTTGCGTGCTCGCGTGCTGCTGGTGGAAGACAACCCCGTCAACCAACTGGTGGCCAAGGGGATGCTGATCAAACTGGGGTGTGAAGTGGTTGTCGCGGCCCATGGCGCCGAGGGCCTGGACCAGCTCGAACAACGGGAATTCGACCTCGTCTTGATGGACTGCAACATGCCGGTCATGGACGGTTACGAAGCCAGCCGGCAGATCCGCCGCAGCGGGCGCTGGCCGGACCTGCCGATTGTCGCGCTGACGGCCAACGCCATGCCCGAGGAACGGGAGCGCTGCCGGGCCGCTGGCATGAGCGACTATCTGTCCAAGCCGTTCCGTCGCGAAGAACTGGCCGCACTGCTGGATCAATGGGTGCCCACTACGTCAGCGCTTTGATCTGGGCCAACAGGTGGTCCAGGCCATCGCGCAGGTCACCCAAGCGATCCAGATCGACGCCGCTGTCGCACAACAAGCGAGCCTTGAGCGGGCCGACTTGCTCACGCAACGCCTTTCCGCTTTCCGACAGGCTCAGGTGCACCTCGCGTTCATCCCGGGCCGAACGCTGGCGCTGGACCAGCTCCAGCTGTTCCAAACGCTTGAGCAGCGGCGTCAGCGTGCCTGAATCGAGCAGCAAGCGTTCGCCCAGGGCTTTTACAGTCGGCTGCTCCGGCGTGTTGTCCTGCCATTCCCACAGTACGAGCATCGCCAGGTATTGCGGGTAGGTCAGGCCAAGCTGTTCCAGCATCGGCTTGTAGCCACGGATCACCGCCCGCGATGCGGCGTACAACTTGAAGCACAGCTGGCTGTCGAGCTTCAGCGAATCGACTGGCAGATCATTCATTTGAGCAGGGCTTCGATCTCGGCGGTGAGGTCCTGGGGCTTGGTGGTCGGGGCAAAGCGCTTGACCACTTGGCCGTCCTTGCCGATCAGGAACTTGGTGAAATTCCATTTGATGCCCTTGGACCCCAGCACGCCAGGCGCCCGCTGCTTGAGCTGGACGAACAATGGATGGGCATTGGCGCCGTTGACTTCGACTTTCTTGAACAGTGGAAAGCTCACGCCGAAATTGAGCTCGCAAAACTCGGAAATGGCGCCTTCGTTGCCTGGCTCCTGCTTGCCGAACTGATTGCAGGGAAAACCCAGTACCACCAGCCCCTGGTCCTTGTAGGACTGCCACAATGCCTCAAGCCCCTTGTACTGCGGGGTAAAGCCACATTGGCTGGCAGTATTGACCACCAAAACGGCCTTGCCGGCGAAATCCGCGAGGGTCTTTTCTTCACCCTTGATGGTGGTGCAGGGAATGCTCAGCAAATTGTCAGTCATGACGGCGGCTCCTGGAAAGGTTGGGGAGACGAAGATAGCGAGCAATTAAATTGTGTGCAATTTAATTATCCGGACACCTCGATAAAACCAAACGGCTCTTGTGGCGAGGGAGCTTGCCCCCTCGCCACGAAGGCCGCGCCGAGTCTTACTCGCGCGGCACCAGATCCAGGCACACCGAGTTGATGCAATAACGCAAGCCGGTAGGCGGCGGGCCGTCGGGGAAGACGTGGCCCAGGTGCGCGTCGCATTTGGCGCAGACCACCTCGGTGCGAATCATGCCATGGCTCACATCCCGTATTTCCACCACCGCGCGGCCTTTGATCGGCGCGTAGAAACTCGGCCAGCCACAGCCCGAATCGAACTTGGTCGTCGAATCAAACAGCGGTTCGTTGCAGCAAATGCAGTGGTAAACGCCGTCGATCTTGGTCTCGTTGTATTTGCCGGAGAACGGTCGCTCGGTGCCTTTGAGCCTGCAGACGTTGTATTGCTCCGGATCGAGCATCTCACGCCATTCTTCAAGGGTTTTCTCCAACTTTTCCATCGTCCTACCTCGGCAATTGAAAAAGCCCGATCCGACGCTTTTCCGCAGATCGGGCGGCACGTATGATTGCGCCTCGTCAGGCGCCAGTCTGGCAGTCACGCCATGCGCATTCAAATGGATTGTGGCGCATCTACCGCGTCCGGCCCGGGCACAGACGCAGGATCCCCAGTACGGTAGTTCATCTGCCCCCTGGATCGTTCATTTTCGGGAACACATCGCCATGCAGGTCAGCAAATCGAACAAGCTCGCCAACGTCTGCTACGACATTCGCGGCCCGGTGCTCAAGCACGCCAAACGCCTGGAAGAGGAAGGCCACCGCATCCTCAAGCTGAACATCGGCAACCCGGCGCCCTTTGGTTTCGAAGCGCCCGATGAGATCCTCCAGGACGTCATCCGCAACCTGCCGACCGCCCAGGGCTACAGCGACTCCAAAGGCCTGTTCAGTGCGCGCAAGGCCGTGATGCAGTATTACCAGCAGAAGCAGGTCGAGGGCATCGGTATCGAGGACATCTACCTGGGCAACGGCGTGTCCGAGCTGATCGTGATGTCCATGCAGGCCCTGCTCAACAACGGCGATGAAGTGCTGGTACCAGCACCGGACTATCCGCTGTGGACGGCTGCCGTGAGCCTGTCCGGCGGCAATCCGGTGCATTACTTGTGCGATGAACAAGCCGATTGGTTTCCCGACCTGGCGGACATCAAGGCCAAGATCACGCCCAACACCAAGGCCCTGGTGATCATCAATCCGAACAACCCGACCGGCGCCGTCTATTCCCGGGAAGTGTTGCTGGGCATGCTGGAACTGGCCCGCCAGCACAACCTGGTGGTGTTTTCCGACGAGATCTACGACAAGATCCTGTACGACGACGCCGTGCACGTCTGCACCGCCTCCCTTGCGCCCGACCTTCTTTGCCTGACCTTCAACGGTT
This sequence comes from Pseudomonas frederiksbergensis, assembly GCF_000802155.2. Classification (GTDB taxonomy): domain Bacteria; phylum Pseudomonadota; class Gammaproteobacteria; order Pseudomonadales; family Pseudomonadaceae; genus Aquipseudomonas; species Aquipseudomonas frederiksbergensis_A. The sequence continues at coordinate 120,210 of NZ_JQGJ02000004.1, read as the reverse complement.
TGTCCAAGTCCTATCGCGTCGCCGGCTTCCGCTCCGGCTGGATCGCCATTTCCGGGCCCAAGCATCACGCCCAGAGCTACATCGAAGGCATCGACATGCTGGCCAACATGCGCCTGTGCGCCAACGTGCCGAGCCAGCACGCGATCCAGACGGCGCTGGGTGGCTACCAGAGCATCAACGACCTGGTCCTGCCCCAGGGCCGGCTGCTGGAGCAACGCAACCGTACGTGGGAATTGCTCAACGACATCCCTGGCGTCAGCTGCGTCAAGCCAATGGGGGCCTTGTATGCCTTCCCACGGATCGACCCGAAAGTCTGCCCAATCCACAACGACGAAAAATTCGTCCTCGACCTGCTGCTGTCCGAGAAGCTGCTGGTCGTCCAGGGCACGGCGTTCAACTGGCCATGGCCGGATCATTTCCGCGTTGTGACCCTGCCCCGGGTCGACGACCTCGACCAGGCCATCGGCCGCATCGGCAACTTCCTCAAGTCCTACCGCCAGTAGTCCGGCCAGCGTGCGAGGGCCCTCGCCTCGCACGCTGTCTGATTCAGCAACACATCCGTTCTTTGCGCGGCGGCTGGCCTTCTACACTGGGAATCGAGCATCCGGTATGAGAGGAGACTCAACGTTCAGGGGGCATGGACGTCAAATCTCAATTCCGCGACGACTTTCAGAAAAGTCTTTCAAACATTTAGGATGCGTGTAGGACACAGTTTGAAATAGTAGGCGAGTTGAATAGCCCGCGGCAGCACCTTATATACCCCGCATAACGCTACATCTTTAGCATGAGGAGATTGCTACCACCATGATGCGCATCCTGCTGTTTTTGGCCACTAACCTGGCGGTCGTGCTGATTGCCAGCATCACCCTGAGCCTTTTCGGCTTCAACGGGTTCATGGCGGCCAACGGGGTTGATCTCAACCTCAATCAGCTGCTGATCTTCTGTGCGGTGTTCGGTTTCGCCGGTTCCCTGTTCTCGCTGTTCATCTCCAAGTGGATGGCGAAGATGAGCACCGGCACCCAGATCATCAGCCAGCCGCGCACTCGCCACGAACAATGGCTGCTGCAGACTGTAGAGCAGCTGTCCCGTGAAGCCGGCATCAAGATGCCCGAAGTCGGGATTTTCCCGGCTTACGAGGCCAACGCCTTTGCCACCGGCTGGAACAAGAACGACGCCCTGGTCGCGGTTAGCCAGGGCCTGCTCGAACGGTTTTCGCCGGACGAAGTCAAGGCTGTACTGGCGCACGAGATCGGTCACGTCGCCAACGGCGACATGGTGACCTTGGCGTTGATCCAAGGCGTGGTGAACACCTTCGTGATGTTCTTCGCCCGCATCATTGGCAACTTTGTCGACAAGGTGATCTTCAAGAACGAAGAAGGCCAAGGCATCGCCTATTACGTGGCAACCATTTTCGCCGAGCTGGTACTGGGCATCCTCGCCAGCGCCATCGTCATGTGGTTCTCGCGTAAACGCGAATTCCGCGCCGATGACGCCGGTGCCCGCCTGGCCGGCACCAGCGCCATGATCGGCGCCCTGCAACGCCTGCGGGCCGAGCAAGGTCTGCCGGTGCACATGCCCGACACCTTGAATGCCTTTGGCATCAACGGCGGCATCAAGCAGGGCCTGGCCCGCATGTTCATGAGCCACCCGCCGCTGGAAGAGCGAATCGACGCACTGCGTCGCCGTGGTTGATCGCTAGAGCCTCAAAAGGAAAGCCCGCAGCGATGCGGGCTTTTTTGTGGCGATCGTTTCATGCGGTGCCTGGCCTGTCATAAGCACCACATATCAAAGCCTGGAAAGGAGATACACCCGCTCATCCAACCGCTTCACACCCGCCTGCAAGAATTTCCAGCTCTCTCCCAACACATCCTGCTCCAGCAAGACCTCCAGCTGCCAGCCTCCACCCAGCAACCGCTGCACCTCGTCATGCCCAACGGAAAACGGCGGTCCAGGCATTTCGTCCTGGTTGTAATCGAGCGTAATCAACAGTCCGACACAGTCTGGCAATATCCGCTGCAAGTGGGCCACGTACCGCTCGCGCATCGGCGCCGGCAAGGCGATCAATGCCGCGCGGTCATACAACGTCGCGCAATCAGCGACATCCAATGGCGTCAAAGCAAAGAAATCGCCGCAGCGAATTTCGATGGCACCGGCACGAAATACCTTGAAGGCGCCCTCCTCACTCACGTTCGGCTCAAGCTGGTGCTCCCGGAAAAAATCAGTGACAGCTTTTTCCGACAGTTCCACGCCGAGCACTGAGCAACCCTGCTCGGCCAACCACAGCATATCCAGGGTCTTACCGCACAGGGGCACCAACACTCGTGTCTCTTCAGGCAATCCCAACTGGGGCCAGAAACGCTGAAGGTAAGGGTTCACTTGCGGCAGATGAAAACCGATCTGGTTGGCGGACCAGCGCTTATGCCAAAACTCGGGATCCATGGGGTTCGCTCCATAAATTCGATCAAAACAGCTCAAAACTTATATTAGATTTTGATCATTGACCTGGCAGAAGATGACACATCTTAACGCTCAGGAGCCCGCTCATGCTGCCCAGCCTGTTTATTTCCCATGGCTCACCCATGCTTGCCCTGGAACCCGGCGAAAGCGGCCCGGCCCTGGCTCGCCTGGCCGCACAACTGCCCAGGCCCAAGGCCATTGTCGTAGTCTCGGCTCATTGGGAGAGCGATGAGCTGCTGGTCAGCGCCAATCCGCAGCCACGCACCTGGCACGACTTCGGCGGCTTTCCACCTGCATTGTATGAGGTGCAATACCCGGCGCCTGGCGATCCTCGACTGGCAAGACAGGTGGCAGACATGCTCAACGCCGCGCATCTGCCGGCACGCCTCGACCCTCAGCGGCCATCCGACCATGGCGTCTGGGTGCCGTTATTGTTGATGTATCCCGAGGCGGATATTCCCGTGGTACAGGTCTCTTTGCCTAGCCGCCAGGGGCCGACGCTGCAAACGCGAGTCGGTCACGCGTTGGCGAACCTGCGCGAACAAGACGTGCTGGTGATCGGTTCCGGAAGCATTACGCACAACCTGCGCGACCTGGATTGGAACGCCGGCCCCGACAGCATCGAGCCGTGGGCCAAGGCGTTTCGTGATTGGATAGTCGAGCAACTGGCGGCCAACAACGAGCCCGCGCTGCACGATTACCGCCGACAGGCGCCCAATGCCGTGCGCAGCCATCCCAGCGATGAGCATTTGTTGCCGCTGTTTTTTGCTCGCAGCGCCGGTGGAAAATTCAGCGTTGCCCATGCAGGTTTCACCATGGGAACACTGGGGATGGATATCTATCGGTTCGACTGATGGGCCGGGCCGATCCATCTGAGGCGCACCAAACGACAGGCAAAAAAATCCCCGAACCAGTCGGGGATTTTTTCATGCTCGATCAATCAACCCGCAAGTCGATCAATCCTCGCGGTAGCGACGCAGCTTGAGCTGCTTGCCGGCCACGCGGGTGTCCTTGAGCTTGGTCAGCAACTTCTCCAGGCCATCTTCCGGCAGTTCCACCAGGCTGAAGCTGTCACGCACCTGAATACGACCGATGGCTTCGCGGGCCAGGCCGCCTTCGTTGAGGATCGCGCCAAGCAGGTTCTTGGCGGCAATGCCGTCACGAGCGCCCAGCGCGGTACGGCAACGGGCACGGCCTTCGGCCAGCGGGATCGGTGCACGACGCTCGCGATCACCACGGTCCGGACGATCACCGCTGCGCTCAGGACGGTCGCCACGCGGTGCGCTGTTCGGCACCAGTGGACGTTCCTTCTCGATTGCAGCCAGGTTCAGTGCTTGGCCGTTGGTGGCCTTGCGCAGCAGGGCAGCGGCCAGGGCACGCGGGGTGCAACCGATGTCGGCGGTCAGGCGATCAAGCAGATCACCGTGGGTCGACTCGGCGTCAGCCACCAGCGGCGACAGGCTGTTGGTCAGCTTCTTGATGCGCGCATCGAGAACGGCCTGGGCGTCCGGCAGGCGAACTTCAGCCACCTTCTGGCCCGTCACACGCTCGATGACTTGCAGCATGCGGCGCTCGCGCGGGGTCACCAGCAGCAGCGCGCGACCTTCGCGACCGGCACGGCCGGTACGGCCGATACGGTGAACGTAGGACTCCGGATCGTACGGCATGTCCACGTTGAACACGTGGGTGATGCGCGGCACGTCCAGGCCACGGGCAGCGACGTCGGTCGCCACAACGATGTCCAGGCGGCCATCCTTGAGGGAATCGATCACGCGTTCACGCTGGTTCTGGGCGATGTCGCCGTTCAGCGCAGCAGCCTTGTAGCCTTTGGCTTCCAGGGCGCTGGCCAGGTCCAGGGTCGCTTGCTTGGTGCGCACGAACATGATCAGGGCGTCGAAATCCTCGACTTCCAGCAGGCTCAGGACGGCAGAGGTCTTCTGGTCGGCGTGAACCAGCAGGTGAGCCTGCTCGATCGCGGTGACGGTCTGGGTCTTGCTCTGGATCTTCACGTGCTTCGGATCGCGCAGATGGCGTTCGGCGATGGCACGGATCGACTGAGGCAAGGTGGCCGAGAACAGGACGGTCTGGCGAGTCTCAGGCATGGCCTTGAAGATGACTTCCAAGTCGTCCATGAAGCCCAGCTTGAGCATTTCGTCCGCTTCGTCGAGAACCAGGTGGTTCACGGTGGCGAGGACTTTTTCGTCGCGACGCAGGTGGTCGCACAGACGGCCCGGGGTGGCGACAACGATTTGTGCGCCATTACGGATTGCTTTCAGTTGTGGGCCCATCGGCGCGCCGCCGTAGACAGCCACGACAGTCACGCCTGGCATTTGCTTGGCGTAGGTTTCGAAAGCGGTTGCAACTTGTAGCGCCAACTCACGGGTTGGGGCCAGGATCAGAGCTTGCGGCTCGCGCTTGGACGGATCAATGCGGTGCAGGATCGGCAGTGCGAACGCGGCGGTCTTACCCGTACCGGTTTGCGCCTGACCAATCATATCGTGACCGGCGAGAATGATCGGGATCGACTGCTGCTGAATGGCCGAAGGCTCTTCATAGCCGGTAGCGACTACTGCAGCGACAATATTGGGATGAAGTTCAAGAGCGGCGAAGCCGCCGATTTCCTGGGTCATGGGTCTGCCTCTAAGTGCATCCGCAAAGACCCATGCTCCAAAGCTGCGCATGCCGTGTTGAGACTCAAGAGTCGCCCTGGCAGCTTTGTCGGCGGGGATTTGCGAAAACGAATGAATGAAAAAGAACGTCGTGGAAGCATCCGTTGTGCGGACATGCAACCGAAGCTGGCTTCGGGGAATTGCGCTACCTTGACGCGGCCCGGCTAAAGGCCGGCGCGCACTATACCGGAATTCGCCCAAAAAGGGAGATTTTTTTCCTGAAAACACGGTTTTAGGGCTCGCCGCCAAAAACCTTGCGGCGGCTGGCTAAAACGGTTCACCTCCAAACGAGCGCCCCCCCGTGGCGAGGGAGCTTGCTCCCGCTGGGTCGCGAAGCGGCCCCCATCGATTTCAGATCAACCCAGGCGTCTGCTTCGCAGCCGAGCGGGAGCAAGCTCCCCTCCCACAAAAGCCCTTGCGAGTCTGATCACGTCGCCGGGCGAATCGCCTTGATCAACGACTGCAACGAATAGCCCAATCGCGGCGCCAGTCCCTCGGCACGGGCAACCAAGCCTTCCATGTCCAGCTCCTGGTCCAGGTCCGCAGGCACGATCAGGATCACGTTGCCCTCCTTCACCGGCAGCTCCCAATAATGCCGGTGATAAAGGCCTCGCAACAGCGCCGCGCCCAACGGCTTGCCGTCGTCGGTGGCCCATTGGTTGATCACCAGCCAACCACCGGGGTTGAGGCGCTTCTGGCAGTTCTCCAGGAATCCCCACGCCAGGTGGCCTACACCAGGACCGACGTCCGTATAAAGATCGACAAAAATGAGGTCCGCCGGCTCTGCCGTTTCGAGCAATTGCAGGGCATCGCCGACGCGGATGTACAAGCGCGGATCATCATCCAGCCCCAGATATTCGATAGCCAGGCGCGGTACATCGGGGCGCAGTTCGATCGCCTCGACGTCTTCCAGCGGCAGGAACTTGAGGCACGCCTGGGTCAAGGTGCCGGCGCCTAGCCCCAGGAACAGCGCGCTTTCCGGCTGCTGGTGACACAACGCACCAATGAGCATGGCGCGGGTGTAGTCATATTCGAGCCAGCTCGGATCGGCTGTGAACACGCAGCTCTGCTCGATGGCATCGCCGAATTCGAGAAACCGGTAATCGGCCACTTCGAACACGCGAATCATCCCGAACTCGTCGTGCACCTCGGCGAGCAAATGCTCGACGCGCTCCTCTGTCATTTCATCTCCTGATGTTGCCGGGCGGGCATGGGCCTGCGCATACGGGGCAAAGGCGCGATTGTCCGCGAAGCAAGCGGAACAGGTCACGTACTAATTTGCTGATAACATGAGCGCCCGAGCGTAAATCACCTAGAGATCATGATGAGCCAACCCTGGAGCCCTGACAGCTGGCGCGCCCTGCCGATCCAGCAACAACCCCGCTACCCCGACGCCGCGCACCTGTTGCAGGTTGAGCAGACCCTGGCCAGTTATCCGCCATTGGTGTTTGCCGGTGAAGCCCGGGAGTTGCGCCGTCAGTTCGCCGAAGTTACCCAGGGCCGGGCCTTCCTGCTACAGGGCGGCGACTGTGCCGAGAGCTTCGCCGAGTTCTCGGCAGCCAAGATCCGCGACACCTTCAAGGTGCTATTGCAGATGGCGATCGTCATGACCTTTGCGGCTGGTTGCCCGGTGGTCAAGGTCGGGCGCATGGCCGGCCAGTTCGCCAAGCCACGCTCGGCCAACGATGAAACCATCGACGGCGTAACCCTGCCGGCCTATCGGGGCGACATCGTCAACGGCATCGGCTTCGACGAGAAAAGCCGCGTACCGGATCCGGAGCGATTGCTGCAGTCCTATCATCAGTCCACCGCGACCCTGAACCTGCTGCGGGCGTTCGCCCAGGGCGGCTTTGCCGATTTGCACCAAGTGCACAAGTGGAACCTGGATTTCATTGCCAATTCGGCCCTGGCGGAAAAATACAGCCACCTGGCCGACCGCATCGATGAAACCCTGGCGTTCATGCGCGCCTGCGGCATGGACAGCTCGCCGCAGCTGCGCGAAACCAGTTTCTTCACCGCCCATGAAGCGCTGCTGCTCAATTACGAAGAAGCCTTTGTGCGCCGCGACAGCCTGACCAACGACTATTACGACTGCTCGGCCCACATGCTATGGATCGGCGACCGCACCCGTCAGCTGGACGGCGCCCATGTCGAATTCCTGCGCGGGGTGAACAACCCGATCGGGGTCAAGGTCGGCCCGAGCATGAACCCTGACGACCTGATCCGCCTGATCGACGTGCTCAACCCGGACAACGACCCGGGCCGCCTGAACCTGATCGCGCGCATGGGCGCCAACAAGGTCGGCGATCACCTGCCGCAGCTGCTGAGGGCCGTGCAACGCGAAGGCAAGCAGGTGCTGTGGAGCTCCGATCCGATGCACGGCAACACCATCAAGGCCAGCAGCGGCTACAAGACCCGGGATTTCGCGCAGATCCTGGGCGAAGTGAAGCAGTTCTTCCAGGTCCATGAAGCGGAAGGCACCTATGCCGGCGGTATCCACATCGAGATGACCGGGCAGAACGTCACCGAATGCATCGGCGGCGCACGACCGATTACCGAGGATGGGCTGTCGGACCGCTACCACACCCACTGCGATCCGCGGATGAATGCCGATCAGTCGCTGGAACTGGCGTTCTTGATTGCAGAGACGTTGAAGCAGGTTCGGCGTTAGGTTCTTCTTCGCCTGTTCAATCGCTTCGCGAGCAGGCTCGCTCTCACATTGGATCTGCAGTGGACACAAAATCCGTGCTCACCGAAGGCCACTGTGGGAGCTTGCTCGCGATGGCGCCAGCTCAGTCACCCTCGATCTGCGCCAATGCCACTGCCAACCGCACCCCACTCTCCCGCTGGCAATTGAGTTGGACCCGCTCCAGCCCCAGCCACCGGGCCATGCGCCATAGGTTCAGCGCCAAGGCCTGCATGCCTCCCTCATCCAGCCCCGGCTCCTCCTCATGCACGGCATGCACCGCCAATTGCCCCAACGCCCGCTCGGCTCGCAGGTCTACCCGCGCCGCAATACGTTCGTGGTGCAGGAACGGCAACACGTAATAGCCGTACACCCGCTTGTGCACGGGGGTGTAGATCTCCAGCCGATAGCGAAAGTCGAACAACCGCTCGGTACGACCGCGCTCCCAGACCAGTGAATCGAACGGCGACAGCAACGCACTCGCGGCGACCTTGCGAGGGATTTTCACTGCGGGTCGGCACCAGGCCGGTTGTTTCCAACCCTGCACCTGGCAACGCTGCAGTTCCCCCGCCTCCTCCAGCTCGGCCAGGCGCCCACGACTGTCGGCCGGGTCGAGGCGAAAGTAGTCGCGCAGGTCTTTTTCGGTGGCGATACCCAATGCGTCGGCGGCATGCACCAGCAAGGCACGCTGGGCCTGGGCTTCGTCGGGCAGCGGTTGCTGCAGGACCGAGGCCGGCAAGACCCGCTCCGGCAAATCGTAGAGGCGCTCGAAGCCTCGGCGCCCCGCCACTGTCACCTCACCCGCCGCGAACAGCCATTCCAGCGCATGCTTTTCCGCGCTCCAGTCCCACCATGGCCCGGCCTTTTCCTGGCGAGTGGACAAGCTGCCGGCGCCAATCGCGCCCTGGTCCCGGACCGCTTGCAGCACACGGCGAATGACATCCTGCCGCTCCCGCCCAAAACGCGCCAATTGTTGATAGATACCTTCGCCGCGCGCCGCCCGCACCATGCGCCAGCGCATCAACGGATACATCGCCACCGGCAGCAGCGAAGCCTCATGCCCCCAATATTCGAACAGCGTGCGACGTCGGCCCTGGCTCCAGGCCGCCTGGTCGAGGAGATCGCGATCGTAGTGACCGAGTCGGGAAAACAGTGGGAGGTAATGCGAGCGCACCAGCGCGTTGACGGAGTCGATCTGAAGGACGCCGAGGCGTTCGATCAAGCGGTTGAGGCGCGAGGGTTGCACCGACGCTGACGGCAGCCGCCCATCGAATCCTTGGGCGGCCAACGCCAGACGCCGGGCCTGTTTGAGGGTAAAGGACAGCGTCGCGGGCATGGGAATCTCCTTGTCTGCTCGCAACCTACCTCACCAATAAGGGGCTTGTGTAGGGAAGGATGGCTCATTTGTGCATGGGGTCATCCCAAAATGGCCGAACCACTTCCTGCTCCACGTCGGCGCGACTCACGCCGATGTCCTTGAGCGCCTCGTCGCTCATGCCGGCCAGCAACTCACGTTCGTGGTGTAATTCGTACCAGCGACTAACCTTATGCAGCAGGGCACTGACCGAGAAGCCGTGGGAGAGTTTGTCTATCAGCAGATAACCTTTCTGACCTTTCATCGTGATGTCCTCCGTTGGGGATGGCTCAAGTCTCGCGCCAACGGTAAGATCAATCCAACGAATGTTTCTTATGCAACACATCTCGGAGATTGATCAATTGTCGAGTTACCCGAGTATCGATACGGAAGTGCTGCGCACCTTTGTCGCCATCGCCGATCAAGGTGGCTTTACCCGCGCCGGCGAATTGGTCAACCGTACGCAGTCCGCGGTCAGCATGCAGATGAAGCGGCTCGAAGAAGACGTCTTGCAGCGCCGGCTGTTCGAGCGCGATGGACGACAGGTCAAGCTCACCGCCGAGGGGCAAGTGTTGCTGGGTTACGCCCGGCGGATCCTCAAGCTGCACAGTGAAGTGTTCAATACCCTGCGCGAACCCCATATGGTCGGCACGGTGCGCATCGGCACGCCGGACGATTATGTGATGCGCTTTCTGCCGGGCATCCTGCAGCGCTTCGCCCAGTTCTATCCGCTGATCGAAATTGAGGTTCACTGCGAATCGTCCAAGCAATTGCTGCTGCGCCAGGACCTGGACCTGTCCATCGTCACCCGAAAGCCGGGGGATGAGATCGGCCAGTTGCTGCGCAAGGAGCGTTTTGTCTGGGCCGAAGCCGCCTGCTTCAACGTCCACGAACAGACGCCGCTGCCGCTGGCAATGTTCAACAGCGACTGTTTCTGCCGGCAATGGGCGTGTAATGCGTTGGATGCCATGGGCCGCGATTATCGCGTGGCCTACAACAGCTCGAGCCTGTCGGCGCTCATGGCAGTGGTGGGCGCCGGCCTGGCGATCACGGCGCAACTGGAAAGCCTGCTGACCCCGGACATGCGTGTGCTGGGCGAGGCCGAAGACCTGCCGGAGCTGCCCGAGGCGAGCATCATGCTGATCCGCAACCTGCACAATCCGTCGCCGATCACCGAGTGCCTGGCTGAACACATCGTCGAAGGCTTCAAGCTTTAAAGATGAGCAGCACCGCGCACAGCACCAGGAAACCGCAGAACAACCCACGCAGCAGTCGCTCCGGCAACGCGTGGGCGACCTTCACGCCCCAACTGATGCTCATCAACCCACCGATTGCCAGCGGCACACCGATCCACCAGTCCACTTCATTGTGAAAGGCGTACGTGGCAAGGGTCACGCCCGTGCTGGGCAAGGCCAGCGACAGCGACAATCCCTGGGCAACCACCTGAGTCGTGCCGAACACGCTAGTGAGGATCGGCGTGGCGACAACCGCCCCACCCACACCAAACAGGCCGCCCATCGTCCCTGACGCCGCCCCCAGCACGCCGAGCCATGGCCAGCCGTGGCGCATCTGCGCCGAAGCCGGTGCCGTGGGGGCGAACATGCGGATGAGGTTGTAGGCCGCCAGGACAACCAGGAACACCACGAAACCAATGCGCATGCTTTCCGCGTCGATGCCTACGGCCCAGATGGAGCCGAGCCAGGCGAAGCAGAATCCCATGGAGGCCAACGGCAGGACGTGACGCAGCTCGATACGATTGCGCTGGTGATAACGCCACAGGGCCAGCATGACGTTGGGAACCACCATCACCAGGGCCGTGCCCTGGGCGATCTGCTGATCCAGGCCGAACCATACGCCCAGCACCGGTATCGCGATCAGCCCGCCACCAATGCCGAACAACCCCCCCAGGGTGCCCAATGCGGCGCCCAACAGTAAATACAGCACGACCTCGATCACAGACGACTCTCCCCTTATTCAGGGCGCCTATCCTACGCAGTTGGCGTCATTCATGGAACGCAACATCCAGTTACACGTCAGAATTATCTGGTGCATTAAAGATTCGTCCGCTAGATTCATACGATCATCGATGAAAGGTTTTGCCATGAGTACCCAACGCGACACTCCCGACCCCTGCGAAGCGCTGCTGCTGGATAACCAGGTCTGCTTTGCCCTGCATTCCACGTCGCTGCTGATGACCAAGGTCTACAAACCACTGCTCCAGGCATTGGGCCTGACGTATCCGCAGTATCTGGCGATGATGGTGTTGTGGGAAAAAGACGGCCTGACCGTCGGTGAAATCAGCACACGTCTACTCACCGACCCAGGCTCGCTGACGCCACTGCTCAAACGCCTGGAGGCCGAAGGCTTGCTGAGCCGCACCCGCAGCCGTGAAGACGAGCGCGTGGTGATCGTCGAGCTCACTGAACAGGGCCGTGCCTTGCAGAAAAAAGCGCTCGACATCCCACAATGCATCCTCGCCGCCAGCGGCCAGACGCTAGAGCAATTGAAGAAACTGCAGCTTGATCTCCAGGAACTGCGCGGGCATTTGCAGGACAGCCTATAACCACAGGAATACCGCCGGCCCTTATGGGAGCGAGGCTGCTCGCAAAGGCGCCGGCGAGTCCACCACCCCCACCGCTTGACCCTCCGTTCTCCTCGCCAAACCCCACGCGTCGAAAAAATTTTTAACCCCATCAAACCGCTCTAGAGCAGTCATTCCAGCCATTTTCGGCTTACCAATTCACATTCGCCACGAAAATTTATCTTGCGCGCAAACTATTAGCGCATTACATTCTCTCCACACCTAATTAGCGCGCAAACATTTAGCGCACAAATCCAACCTGAAACGAGGCGTCCACCATGAAAACTCTCTACACCGCAATCGCAACCTCCACCGGCGGCCGTGACGGTCGTGCTATCTCCAGCGACAACATCCTCGACGTCAAACTCGCCACGCCAAAAGAACTTGGTGGCGCAGGCGGTGCGGCGACCAACCCTGAACAACTGTTCGCCGCCGGGTACTCGGCCTGCTTCATCGGCGCGCTGAAATTCGTCGCCAGCCAGACCAAACGCAAGATCCCCGACGACGCCTCGATCACCGCCCACGTCGGCATCGGCCAGATTCCTGGTGGTTTCGGTCTCGACATCGACCTGCACATCAGCCTGCCGGGCCTCGATCAAGCCGACGCCCAGAGCCTCGTTGATGCAGCGCACCAGGTTTGCCCTTACTCCAACGCCACCCGCGGCAACGTCGATGTGCGCCTGCACGTGACCGTTTGACCCTCGCCCCCAACCGACTGAATTTCAAGGAGACAGACATGAACACCATTAACAAAACCCTGACCGGTGCCCTTCTCGCCCTGAGCGTCAGCAACGCTTTCGCCAACGGTATCGTCGAACACAACACCCAGGCGTTCCTCGACGCACTGAATGCCGGCACCGGCAAGCCGCTGGAGCAGTTGTCGCCCAAGGACGCCCGCGCGGTACTGGTCGGCGCCCAGGCAGGCGTGAAGTTGGCACTGCCCAAGGCCGATGTCAGCGAGAAGACCATCAAGGTCGACGGTCAATCGATCAGCCTGACGATCGTTCGTCCGGCCGGGGCCAAGGGTGAGTTGCCGGTGTTCATGTTCTTCCATGGCGGCGGTTGGGTGCTGGGAGACTTTCCGACCCACGAACGACTGGTCCGCGACCTGGTGGCGGGTTCGGGCGCCGCTGCAGTGTTCGTCAACTACACGCCGTCACCCGAAGCGCATTACCCGGTGGCAATCAACCAGGCTTACGCCGCAACGAAATGGGTCGCCGAGCACGGCAAGGAAATCAACGTCGATGGCAAGCGCCTGGCGGTAGCGGGCAACAGTGTTGGCGGTAACATGGCCGCCGTCGTGGCCCTGATGGCCAAGGACAAGGGCACCCCGGCGATCCGCTTCCAGGCGCTGTTGTGGCCGGTGACCGACGCCAACTTCGAGACGGCGTCCTACAACCAATTCGCTGAAGGGCACTTCCTCAGCAAGAACATGATGAAGTGGTTCTGGGACAACTACACCACCGATGCCGGGCAGCGCAACGAGATCTATGCCTCGCCATTGCGGGCAACCACTGCGCAACTCAAGGGCTTGCCGCCAGCGCTGGTGCAGACCGCCGAGGCCGACGTGCTGCGCGACGAAGGCGAAGCCTACGCTCGCAAACTGGACGCGGCGGGCGTCCCGGTCACAGCGGTCCGTTACAACGGCATGATCCACGACTATGGCTTGCTCAACGTCGTGAGCCAGGTGCCAGCGGTGCGTTCGGCGATGTTGCAAGCGTCGCAGGAGCTCAAGGAACACCTGAAATAACAGGATCCCTGGCAGCAAGAATGAAAAAGCCCGACTCAATGGTCGGGCTTTTTCGTACAAGAGACTTCGCTTATTTAGCGCGGCCTTTGTAGGAACCGCCTTCGCGGGTATCGATCTCGATCATGTCGCCGATTTCGATGAAGTCAGCAACCGACAGCTCGGTACCGTTCTTCAGTTTGGCAGGCTTCATCACCTTGCCGGAAGTGTCGCCGCGAGCGGAGCCTTCGGTGTAGTCAACCTGACGCACGATGGTGGTCGGCAGTTCTACGGAAACCAGGCGCTCTTCGAAGAATACGGCTTCGCAAACGTCGGTCATGCCTTCTTCAACGAACGGCAGAACGCTTTCGATGTCTTCGGCGTTCAGCTCGTACATGGTGTAGTCAGTGGTGTCCATGAACGTGTAGGTGTCGCCGCTGATGAAGGACAGGGTCGCTTCCTTGCGGTCCAGGATCACGTCGTCCAGCTTGTCGTCCGCACCGTACACGGTTTCGGTCTTGTAGCCGGTCAGCAGGTTTTTCAGCTTGGTCTTCATGATCGCGCTGTTACGACCCGACTTGGTGAATTCAGCTTTCTGAACCAGCCAAGGATCGTTGTCGATACGAATCACGGTACCGGGTTTAAGTTCTTTACCAGTTTTCATTGCGAATATCCGAATTTGGATGGGATTTACAAAAATCTAGGCCGCGTATCATAGCCAATTTCGGTAAAACTTCACCAGCGCCGTGGCGAGATCGGCTCGCGAGCCTTGTTCCAGGCACCATGCCTGGGCGTGCTCGGCCAGTTCCAGATGCTCAGCGCAAACTGCTTTCCAGTGTTCGGCCATGTCCTGGCCGGCGTTCCAATCCCGCCAAAGACCGCTGATCGCTTTTTCCACCGACTCAGAAAGTCCCTGGGTATACAGCCTGAGAAATGCCTCGAATTTTTCCAGGTGGACGTCTTCTTCCTGTTGATAAATGTGCCAGAGCAGGGGCCGCCCCGCCCATTGCGCACGCACGAACGAGTCTTCGCCGCGCACCGCGTTGAAATCGCAGCACCATAGCAATCGGTCATATTCATCCTGACGGACAAATGGCAACACCTGCACCGTCAGGCCGCCACGGCGATGCAACGCGCCGGGCGCCAAGCCGTCCACGCCCAGCCAACGCGCCACATCGCCCAGGACTCGACCTTCCGGGACCAATACGTGAGACGGGCACACATCGGTCGCCATCGCCTCGAACCAGCTCGCCAGCCCTGCATTTTCGTACGCAAACAGCGAGATCAGGCGCGCACCGGGTTCTCGCATAACACCCAATCCGTGCAGGAAACTTTTCTGCGCTGCGTCATCGTGTTGAAACTGCCGCCGGCGCTCCAGCAGGTCGGCCTCACGCAACAAGCCTCCCGTTCCCGCCTGGAAGCCGGGAAAAAAGAAATATTTTTGCACATGCTTGTATTTGACCGACGGCAGACCGTGGCAACCGATGACCCAGTCCTCGGCGCTCAGGTAGTCGAGGTTCATCCATAACGGCGTCACCTCGCGTTCGGCCATCGCGTCCATGTAGGCGCTGGGCAATTGGCAGGCAAATGCTGCGATGACGACGTCTGCTGCCTCGGTAGCGGGCCAATCCTTTGGCCACTGGCACACTTGCACGCCCTGCTGCCATTGTTCACGAAGGCTGACTTCGATGTCCGGGCACAGCCGCTCGAAAGCACGCAGGTCGTCGACCCAAAGCCGCACCGCGCACTGATGCTCGGCCACCAATTGCCGGGCCAGGCGCCAGGTAACGCCGATGTCGCCGAAGTTATCCACGACGGTGCAAAAAATATCCCAACGCACGGTCATTCCCGACTCCCTGTGGCAAAACCTGATTGTCCCGCATTGAACCGGTGTTGCAGAAGGGCCGACGGCGATTAATCTTCATGCGACAATCAGCGCTTATCCATGCCCCTGCCAGGAAGCAGCCATGCCTGACCATCCCCCAGCCCCGCGCCTCACAGCCTTGCGATTGACCGTCAGTATTGCCCTGGGACTGTGGCTGGGGTTCATCGCCATCGTTCTGACGGGCTGGCTGCTGTCCAGGTTCCTGTTCGAAGAACAACTGGCTCCGGTGGCCGAAGCGGTCCATCAACTGGCGCAACCACCCGCGGTGCAACCGGCACCCGAGCCGCCCACGCCGATGTTCGAGCAGTACCAGCAGAACCTACAGAAGAACGAGCGACGCCAGGCGCTGGATCAGGTGCGCAGCAATCCTCGCAACCTGTCCAACCCCAAATGCCAGTTCTGGCTGCAACAGGACCAGAACGCACCCAGCGAAAAAAGCCGCGCCAATGTCCTGCAGTTCTGCGAGTGATCATGAACAAACAGACCGTCCACCAGTTGATCCTCGACAAGCTCAAGGTCGACCTCGACATCGCCGAGCGCGCCGCGCAGACCGCCTACGAAACCGCGACCCACGAAGAAAACATCGCCGAGAACAAGTACGACACCCTTGGCCTTGAAGCGTCCTATCTTGCTGCGGGACAGGCCAGGCGCGTAGAGGAAATCCGCCAGGCCCTTGCCCTTTGCCAAAACCTGGCGCTCAGGCCTTACGATGACCAGCGCGGCATTCAGATCGGCACTTTGATCGGATTGGAGGATGAAGATGGCCGCCAACAGTGGCTATTCCTGGGGCCGGATGCGGCAGGACTGAAGGTATCGCTGGTGGGGCAGCCCATCACCGTCATCACCCCTCGCTCGCCACTGGGCAGAGGCCTGCTGGGCAAGTTCGAAGGGGATGAAGTGGAGATCGTCGTGGCGGGCGCCCGGCAACAGTTCGCTGTCACCGAGGTGATCTAGGTTTCTGCTTAGTGCACCGGCAATTCGACGCCGTCGAACAGCTCTTCGAGTTCTTGCTTGTTGTGGCACTGGATGGCCTTGGCCATCACTTCCCGCGTCAGGTGCGGCGCGAATTTTTCGATGAAATCGCACATGAAGCCACGCAGGAAGGTGCCGCGACGGAAGCCGATCTTGGTCACGCTGGACTCGAACAACTCACTGGCATCCAACACCACCAGGTCATTGTCGAGCTTGGTATCGACGGCCATTTTCGCCACGATGCCCACGCCCAGGCCGAGGCGAACGTAGGTCTTGATCACGTCGGCGTCGGCGGCGGTGAACACCACTTTCGGCGTCAGGCCGCGGTGGCTGAAGGCTTCGTCGAGTTTTGAACGACCGGTGAAACCGAACACGTAGGTCACGATCGGGTATTCGGCCAAGGCTTCCAGGGTCAACTTAGGCAGCTTGGTCAGCGGATGTCCCTGGGGCACCACCACGCAGCGGTTCCAGCGATAGCACGGCATCATCACCAGGTCGCCGAACAACTCCAGGGCTTCGGTGGCAATGGCGAAATCCACCGTACCGTCGGCGGCCATCTCGGCGATCTGCATCGGCGAGCCCTGGTGCATATGCAGCGCCACGTCCGGGTATTGCTTGATGAAATTGCTGATCACCGGCGGCAGTGCATAACGGGCCTGGGTGTGGGTGGTCGCGATGGACAGGGTGCCTTTCTTCTCGTTGGAAAACTCCTGGGCGATCTGCTTGATGCTCTCGACCTTGCGCAGGATCTCGCCAGCCGTGGTGATGATGCGTTCACCGGCCGGGGTGACACGGGTCAGGTGCTTGCCGCTGCGGGCGAAGACTTCGACGCCCAGTTCGTCTTCCAACAGGCGGATCTGCTTGCTGATGCCAGGTTGCGACGTGTAGAGGCTTTGGGCGGTAGCGGAAACGTTGAGGTCGTGGTGCGCCACTTCCCAGATGTAGCGCAATTGTTGAAGCTTCATATGTATCCCTCAAAGCAGTTGGATGCGACGGGCATCAGCGACGGCATATAACTATATGAATGGTTGTATTAAGAAATCTAGAACTTTTTATAAAAAGCCATCATTTAGCCTCAGGTCTCTCCGTGACGCCGGCGCTGCACCAGCGGCACCAGGTAGACCGGCACCCGGGATAACTGCAATACCCGAGCGGCGGTCCTGCCCAAAGGGGTGTCGCCGTTCGCTCCCTGGCAATGACTGCCAACGATCAGCAGATCGACGGAGAGTTTCGCCGCCTGCTCCAGAATGACCTGGGACGGGTCACCCTGGAATACCCTCACCGACTTGATCAACTGCAAGTCTTGCTGCCCTTCCCCCAGCTCCTCGCGAAAATTGTCGAGGACCCGCTGCTCGATGTTGGCCATCACCGTATTCAGACCCTGGCGATGAAATTCGTTCAACGCGTGCTCATCGAGATAACTCTGCAACACCGACTCGGCGAACAGCCCCATCGGCTCAACCGCGTGCACTACATACAACTCGGCTTCGAACGTCCGTGCCAACGCCAAGGCATGCTGCATCACATAAGGGGCATAGAGGCCCAGGTCTGTGGCGTACAGCATCGAACGAATCATGTGACCTCCTCAAGTGCCAGAATGGCGGAGATTGATTCAGCTTAGCAGCGCCCCGAAGACTGCGACGTGCGGCATGACGCCCCGCGCAACCGGCGGTCAGAGCTTCACTTCGTTACTGATGCCGTGGGGCACGTGCCCGGTGGCGACCACTTCGCGGGCGAGCTCGCAGTGACCGGTCTGGTCGTCGAAAAATACATCGGCGGCAAAGGCTTCGAGAAACGCCGACTTGGTCAAGCCGCCCAGGAACAATGACTCGTCGAGGCGGATGTCCCATTCGCGCAACGTGCGGATGACCCGTTCGTGGGCCGGTGCCGAACGGGCCGTCACCAATGCCGTGCGGATCGGGCAGGCATCCTCGGGGAATTCTCGCTGCAGTGCATTGAGCGCCGCCAGGAACCCCTTGAACGGTCCGCCACGCAGCGGTTCACGCGCGGCCTGGCGCTCACTGGCCTGGAAGGCTTCCAGGCCGCCGCTCTGATAGATGCGTTCCGACTCGTCGGAAAACAGCACCGCATCGCCGTCGAAAGCAATGCGCAACTCCTCGCTGGCGGCGCGGCTGGCGCCGCCCGACAGGATTGTCGCCGCTGCAAACCCGGCATCCAGTGCGCTGCGCACGTCTTCGGCATGGGTGGAAAGGAACAGGTCGCAGCCGAACGCCTTCAAATAAGGATACGGGCTGCGACCACCAACGAATGCGGCCCGGGAAATCGCCAAGCCGTAATGGTGGATCGAGTTGAATACCCGAAGGCCTGTATCAGCGCTGTTTCGCGAAACCAGGATCACCTCGACCCGGGCACGCCCAAGGTGTTCGTTGAGGTTGAGCAGCTTCTGCACCAGGGCGAAGGCATCCCCTGGCTCGAGGACTTCGTCCTCATGCTCGATCTGGTATTGCCGATAGGCCTCGACGCCGCTCGACAGATAGACCTTGTGACTTTCCCTCAAGTCGAACAAGGCCCGCGACGAAATCGCCAGTACCAGTTTGTCATCGATGTTATTGGCCATGTTGCCCCCCTTCGCCTATCAACGGTTGCGACGATCCAGGAACGCCAGCGCCTGGTACAGCGCTTCGATCTTCGGCAGCTCGCAGCCCGCCGCCCTGGCCGCTGCCAATGGCCGGGCGTAGATCGCGTCCAGCTCCAACGGTCGCTTATGGGCATAGTCGTGATACATGCTCGGCCAATAGTCGGGCATCTTTTCGGTCATCGTGAACAGATAGTCTGCGTAGCCAGCCGCGATTTCATAGCCGCAGGCCTGAGCACCGCGCACCACCTCGCCCATGAGCGCCTGGATCAGCCCACGGCTCTGATCGCTTGCCATCAACGGCGAGGTGCTGGCCGCCAGCAGAACCGACAGACCGTTGTACGGCACGTTCCACACCAGCTTCTGCCAACGGGCCTGCTGCAAGTCGGGCATCGCCTGGGAATCGATGCCGGCGCTACGGAACAGATCCGCCGCCGCCTCGACAACCGCCATGCGTTCAGCCTGCCCCTGGCAGGGGCCACTGTGATAGCCAATGTTGACCGCACCGAGCGCCTGGTGGGCGATGACGCCCGGGCCGACACGATTCACACAGATCAGGCACAAGCCACCCAACAGGTGCAGCGACTCGGGCAGCAGCGGCCGCAGGTCTGCCTCGACATCGAGGCCATTCTGCAACAAGAGGACTTTTGCACCATCGGCGGCGGCCTGGATGATCGCCGGTGCCAGGTCGGCATTGCTGGTGGTCTTGGCGCCGACCAGCAGCCATTCGCAAGGCGGCATTTGCTCCGCCGAGCGGTATGCCTGGACCGGATCAAGGCTCAGCGCGCCATGGACATCGCTGGCGATACGCAGGCCGTCCTCGGCGACGGCGGCGAATTCGCTGCGTAACAAGAAGTGCACATCATGACCGGCGCGGGCCAGCATCACCCCGTAAAACCCGCCGATCGCCCCGGTGCCGATCATGCCGATCCTGCCTTTCCCGGCTCTAGCGCCTGCCTGCATCATGCAACTCCCCTGTCTGACTATCCCCGCGCATCATTACACAGGACCTACCGTCCGTGGCGAGCGACCTTGCCTGCGGCAATTAAAGGGGCGCCTGCCCATTGTCGAGCCACCTCCGAACGCGCTAAGGTTCGGCTCCCCGACGCGCTTAACTTCGCTGTGCACCGCCGCGCGGGGATCGCTGGCGGCCGGCACCCGTGACCTGACGAGTAACACGATGGCTGATTTACCGATCAATGACCTAAACGTCGCCTCCAACGAGACCCTTATCACGCCTGACCAGCTCAAGCGCGATATTCCCCTGAGCGACGCTGCCCTGCGCACCGTGACCAAGGGCCGGGAAGTCATCCGCAACATTCTCGACGGCACCGACCACCGCCTGTTCGTGGTGATTGGCCCCTGCTCGATCCATGACATCAAGGCTGCCCACGAATATGCCGAGCGCCTGAAGGTACTCGCCGCGGAAGTTTCCGACACCTTGTACCTGGTGATGCGGGTGTACTTCGAAAAACCCCGGACGACCGTTGGCTGGAAAGGCCTGATCAACGACCCATACCTGGACGACTCCTTCAAGATCCAGGACGGCCTGCACATCGGACGCCAGTTGCTGCTGGACCTGGCTGAAATGGGCTTGCCCACCGCGACCGAAGCCCTGGACCCGATCTCTCCGCAATATTTGCAGGACCTGATCAGCTGGTCGGCCATCGGCGCGCGCACCACCGAATCCCAGACCCACCGGGAAATGGCTTCCGGCCTGTCCTCGGCGGTCGGCTTCAAGAACGGCACCGACGGCGGACTGACCGTGGCGATCAACGCCTTGCAGTCGGTTTCCAGCCCTCACCGCTTCCTCGGTATCAACCAGGAAGGCGGCGTGTCGATCGTCACTACCAAGGGCAACGCCTACGGTCACGTCGTGCTGCGCGGTGGCAACGGCAAGCCGAACTACGATTCGGTCAGCGTCGCACTGTGCGAACAGGCGCTGGACAAGGCCAAGGTCAAGCCGAACATCATGGTCGATTGCAGCCACGCCAATTCCAACAAGGACCCGGCGCTGCAGCCGCTGGTGATGGAAAACGTCGCCAACCAGATCCTGGAAGGCAACCAGTCGATCATTGGCCTGATGGTGGAAAGTCATTTGAACTGGGGCTGCCAGGCGATCCCGAAAGACCTCGCCGACTTGCAGTACGGCGTCTCCATCACCGACGCCTGCATCGACTGGGGCACGACCGAGAAGACCTTGCGCGGCATGCATGCCAAGCTCAAGGACGTGCTGCCCAAGCGTCAGCGCAGCTGATCGGGTGCTTGAACCGATAAAAAATCGGCAATAAAAAACGCCGGGCTTTTCAGTCCGGCGTTTTTTTTGGCAATCGTTGGAGGTCAGAGCTTCGCCGCGTGCCGCTGGTGACGCTCCATGTAGCGCTCCACATAGGAGCAGGACGGGATCACCGTATAGCCCATTTCTTCAGCAAACCGCAGCGCTTCTTCGGTCAACTTCGCCGCAATCCCCCTGCCCCGCAGCGCGTTGGGCACGAAGGTGCGATAGATGTCCAGGGTCTGCTTGCCCAGGTCCATATAGGTCAGATAGGCACGATGACCGTCCACAGTGGTCTCGAACTGATGACCAGCCTGGTCATGGTGGATGGTAACCGCCTCGCTCATCACTACTCCTCGCGGGTCTGAATGCCGACCCCTACCTTACCGATGTTTTTCCGGCGAAGGAACATCTACGCCACCCCGTGCCTACCTGGTCACCGAGCGCAAAAAACCAGTCGCTCAAACCCGAGCACGTCCTGAATAGTAGGCACCAATGACGCAAATGCTCAAGGCACGCCGGTCACTGAAGGGATAAACCCCGACGGGTTTATCGATTGAGCGTGACTTTCAGGCTGTAGTCGGTCAAGGCGCAATAGCTGAACATCGCCAGTTGTTGAGTCTTGAGACGAGCGCCGGATGTTAAAGTCACCGCCATGGCCAATAAAAAGATGCCTGCGGTTGCGCAAAAAATGAGCAAAAGTCTAAGAGAATCAATAAACAGCAACTTTAGTGTCGGCGCCTGAGTTGCGCTCGCCCGCGGAACTTTTTTTCACCGGCGCGCTCCATTCGGGAGGCTGAGGCTGTGTATTTTTTAAACAACCCCTGGAAAAGTTGCTTGAAAAAGAATCACCGCCTACAATTTTTTTGCTTCTTGCGCTACGTCAGTTTACTTACTACAAGTAATGAGTAGTATGTACGCCGGCTAACTCCTCACTCTGGGGAGACAGTCATTAAATAGAAAGTCCTTGAAGGGGAACACGATGAACAACGTTCTGAAATTCTCTGCTCTGGCCCTGGCCGCAGTTCTGGCTACCGGTTGCAGCAGCGCATCGAAAGAAACCGAAGCACGTCTGACTGCTACTGAAGACGCAGCAGCTCGCGCCCAAGCTCGTGCAGACGAAGCCTACCGTAAAGCTGATGAAGCTCTGGCTGCTGCTCAAAAAGCACAACAGACTGCTGACGAAGCTAACGAGCGTGCTCTGCGCATGCTGGAAAAAGCTAGCCGCAAGTAATAGTCCTTCGGGATTGTTATCGAGCCGACCCATTACTGGGTCGGCTTTTTTATTGCCCTTGGTTTTTGCAGGACAAAAAAACCCGCCGGCATCACAAGACATCGGCGGGTCGCTTCAGCAGATTCTTACTGGGGCATGTCGACCGGCGCGCTCGAGACCATCGACGCCGAGGCACCAGGAACGGCGATTTCCACTGGCAAGCCGTCTTCTGCAGCCACCACGTCACGCACCACATCCCAGTTCATGCGCAGGTTGCTGGTGATGTCTTCGCGCTTGAGCATCGCGTTGATGACCGAGGTGTGCTTGTCCACCACGGACGGGTTGCCCTTGTCGTCCAGGGGCGTATGGGCTTCCAGATAAACCTTGCCGCCACTGAGGCCCAACTTGTACGGATCGTTGATGATCCGCACCGAAGTGCCCACCGGGACCATGCCGGCCATTTCCAGTACGTTGTTGTTGAACATCCGGAAGCAACCATGACTGGTGCGCATGCCAATGCCGAACTTCTTGTTCGAACCATGAATCAAGTAGCCGGGCGTACCGAGGGTGAACTTGAACGGACCCAACGGATTGTCGGGACCGGCCGGCACGACATTCGGCAGCGGGTCCCCATCAGCGGCGTGTTCGGCCTTGATCGAAGCCGGCGGCGTCCAGGTCGGGTTCGGTGTCTTGGCGATAATGCTGGTATGGGCGATGGGCGAACCCCATCCTTCACGGCCAATCCCCAGCGGGAACGTATAAACCACGTTCCGGCCCTTGGGGAAGTAATAGAGCCGGTATTCGGCGAGGTTGATCACTATGCCTTCGCGCGGACCCGGTGGCAGGATGAAGCGGGTCGGCAGGACGATCTCGGTGCCCGCCCCCGGCAACCACGGATCCACCCCGGGGTTGGCCGCGACCATTTCGGTATAACCCAGGTCATAGGTGGTGCCCAGGTCAGCGAAGGTATCTTCGTACTTGGCCTTGATGACCTGCACCTGGCCAACTATGTCTTCACCTGGCGGCGGCAGGGGCAATTGCAGTGCAGCAACGGGACCAGCCATACACAGGGCGGCAAGAGACAGGCAGCGGGCGACGGCAGGCAAGCGCGGCAACATCCGGGAAATCCTTCGCAGATCGAACAAAAGGGCTATTGAAACGGCGATTGTACACTGCCGCCCGTTACTTCGGGGAGAGCGGCGCCGGAGTGTCCGATGCGCAGCATGCCGGGAATTGAAATGAAGCCCGCACAGGGTCATGCCGCGATTCGAGGCATCACAACTCGAACCGCAACTCCGGCCAGATCGGCGAGGTGCCACGCTTCTGGGACTCCAGGATCGCCCGGCACAACGAACACAGGCGATGATCCTGGAAAATCTTGCGATCGACCCCGGACCAACGTGGCTGGGCCGGCAAAAGGCTGCCGCACAAGGTCCGGTCGGCCGAACCGCCCAGCTCCAACTGCCGGGTCACCAAGTGCACGCGTACTTCCTGGCAGGCGAACAGATCCAACTGCTCGTCAGGCTCGATCAGTTGGTAGGCAAACAGGGACCAGGCGGGACGCGGCATCGGGGGCTCCAAATCGGGGGCGCCACATTAGCCGAAACACCGCCTGTAGAAAAGCGTCAAAGCAGCGGTTTCAGCGTCGGCCAGACATTTTCCAGCAACTTGCCCTGGGCCGCGACGGACGGGTGCAATCCGTCGCCCTGCATCATCCCCGGAACACCCCCGACATCCTTGAGAAAAAACGGCACCAGCGGCACCTGTTTCTCATCGGCCAGGGTGCTGTAGACCTTTGCGAAGGCCTCGGTGTAGCGCCGTCCATAATTGGGCGGCAGCTGCATGCCCAGCAAAAGCACTTTCGCACCACTGGCCCGGGAGCTGTCGATCATCGCTGCAAGGTTTTGTTGCAATTGTGTTGGCGGCTGTCCACGCAGGCCATCGTTGCCTCCCAACTCCAGGATCACCAACTCCGGCTTATGGGCCGCAAGCAGCGTCGGCAGGCGCGCCAGGCCACCTGCACTGGTGTCACCACTGATCGAGGCATTGATCACTTTATCGTCGAAACCCTCGGCCTTGAGCCGTTGTTCGAGCAACGACACCCACCCTTGCCGGGTATCCAGGCCGAAAGCCGCGCTGATACTATCGCCAACGATCAGGACTGTACCCGCCGCTGCGTTCTGGACCATGCACATCAAGGCCAGGCCGGCACTCAAAAACCACACACGCATCGGATTCTCCATGGGCTCAAGCATTCTCACCGCGACGGACCTTAGCAAAGTGGTTCCCAGCGCGGAAGGTGAACTGACCATCCTGCACGAACTCAGCCTGGAACTGAACAAGGGCGACAGCCTGGCTATCGTCGGCGCGTCCGGCTCCGGCAAGTCGACTCTGCTCGGCCTGCTGGCCGGCCTCGACCTGCCCAGCAAGGGCGAAGTGACCCTCGCCGGCCAGGCCCTCAGCGCACTGGACGAGGACCAGCGCGCGCGGGTCCGCGCCGAGCATGTCGGCTTCGTCTTCCAGTCCTTCCAACTGCTCGACAGCCTCAATGCACTGGAGAACGTCATGCTGCCGCTGGAACTGGACGGTCGCAAGGACGCCCGGGAGCGCGCCACGCAACTGCTGCAACGGGTCGGACTCGGCCAGCGGCTGACCCACTCGCCACGCCAGCTCTCCGGCGGCGAACAACAGCGCGTCGCCATCGCCCGCGCCTTCGCGGCCGAACCCGACGTGCTGTTTGCCGACGAGCCGACCGGCAACCTCGACAGCCACACCGGCGAGCGCATCAGCGATCTCCTGTTCGAACTGAACAAGGAACGCGGCACGACCCTGGTACTGGTCACCCATGACGAACGCCTGGCCCATCGCTGCCGGCGCCTGATCCGACTTGAAGCCGGCCAGATGGTCGCGCCCCTGGAGCCTTGATGGCACGCTTGCCCTTGCTGCGCCTGTTCCGTCTTGCCATCCGCCAGCTGCTGCGCGACGCCCGCGCTGGCGAGCTGCGCGTGCTGTTCTTCGCCTTGCTGGTGGCCGTGGCGGCAAGTACCGCCATCGGTTACTTCGGTGCCCGGCTCAACGGCGCAATGATGATGCGTGCCACCGAGTTCCTTGGCGCCGACCTGCTGCTTGAAGGCAGCTCCCCTGCCCGCCCGGAACAGATTCGCAGCGGCACCGAACTGGGCCTGGAACATGCCCGGGTGGTGGAGTTTTCCAGTGTCGTGGCCACTGACAACGGTATCCAGTTGTCCAGCGTCAAGGCGGCCGATGACATCTACCCCTTGCGTGGCGAACTGAAAAGCGCCCCCGCGCCCTTTGCACAGGAAGAAACGGGCGGACATCCCGCTCCGGGGGAGGCCTGGGTTGAAGCTAGGTTGTTGACCGCCCTGGACCTGAAGATCGGCGACAGCATCGATGTCGGCAACAAGACCCTTCGCATGAGCCGGGTGCTGACCTACGAACCGGATCGCGCCGGCAACTTCTACAGCCTCACCCCGCGGGTCATGATCAATCTCAAGGACCTGGACGCCACTGGCGTGGTGCAACCGGGCAGCCGGGTCAGCTATCGAGATCTATGGCGAGGCCCGGCCCCCGCACTGCAAACCTACCGCGACCTGGTCAAGCCTGGCCTGGAACCCAACCAGCGCCTGCAGGATGCCCGCGACGGCAACCGGCAGATCGGCGGCGCCCTGGGCAAGGCCGAGCGCTACCTGAACATGGCCAGCCTGGTGGCGGTGTTGCTGTCCGGCGTCGCCGTCGCCCTCTCCGCCAATCGCTTCGCCACCCGGCGCTTCGACGCCAGCGCGCTGTTGCGTTGCCTTGGCTTGTCCCGCCGCGAAGCCATGGTGTTGTTCAGCCTGCAACTGACGGTGCTGGGCCTGCTCGCCAGTATCAGCGGCGCCCTGCTCGGCTGGGTTGCCCAGTTGGGCCTGTTCGCCTTGTTGCATGACCTGTTGCCGACCACCGTACCGCCGGGCGGCCTGCTGCCGGCCATCGCCGGGATCGGCACCGGGCTGGTGGCACTGGCGGGGTTCGCCCTGCCGCCGCTGGCCGCGCTGGGCCGGGTTCCGCCGTTGCGCGTGCTGCGCCGGGACATGCTGCCGATCCCCTCCAGTACCTGGGTGGTCTACGGCGCCGCATTGGGTGCGCTCGGGCTGATCATGTGGCGCCTGAGCCTGGACCTGGTGCTTACGTTTGCCCTGCTGGGTGGCGGCGTGATTGCCGCGCTGGTGCTCGGCGGCCTGCTGCTATTGGTGTTGCAGAGCCTGCGCCGGATGCTGGCCCGCGCCTCGTTGCCCTGGCGCCTGGGGCTCGGCCAATTGCTGCGCCATCCCCTGGCAGCTGCCGGCCAAGCCCTGGCATTCGGCTTGATCCTGTTGTCCATGGCGTTGATCGCGTTGCTGCGCGGCGAGTTATTGGACACGTGGCAGAACCAGTTGCCAAAAAACGCCCCGAACTATTTCGCCCTGAATATCCTGCCAAACGACCGGCAGGCATTTGCCGACAAACTGATGGAGCTCTCGGCGCAGTCGGCCCCGTTGTACCCCGTGGTACCGGGGCGGCTTATCAGCATCAACGGCGAACCGGCCAAGGAATTCGTCACCAAGGACTCGGCGGGCGACCGCGCGCTGCAGCGTGACTTGAGTCTGACCTGGGCGGCGGACCTGCCTGCGGGCAATGTGGTCACCGCCGGGAACTGGTGGCCGCAACAGTCACCGGACGACATCCCGGGGGTGTCGGTGGAAGGCAAGGTTGCCGAAAATCTCCAGATCAAGCTCGGCGACCGCCTGGTGTTCAATGTTGGGGGTCTCAACCGGGAGGCTAAAGTCACCAGCCTGCGGGAAATCAACTGGGACAATTTCCAGCCAAACTTCTTCATGATTTTCCAACCCGGCACCTTGAAGGATCTTCCGGCCACGTACCTCACCAGCTTCTATCTGGCACCCGGTCACGACCGACAGATTGTCGACTTGTCCCGGGCATTTCCCGCCGTGACTATCCTGCAGGTGGAAGCGTTGCTCGAACAACTGCGCAGCATCCTCGCCCAAGTCACGCTGGCCGTGGAATATGTATTGCTGTTCGTACTCGCGGCGGGCATGGCCGTGCTGTTCTCAGGCTTGCAGGCCACCCTCGACGAAAGGATTCGCCAAGGCGCATTGCTACGTGCCCTCGGCGCCGGGCGCCCCCTGCTGACCAAGGCCCGGCGCATCGAGTTCGGGTTGCTGGGTGCGGTCAGCGGCTTGCTGGCCGCCCTGGGCTCGGAACTGGTGAGCCTGGTGCTTTATCGGTACGCCTTCGACCTGCCCTGGCACCCGCATCCGTGGCTGTTGGTTCTGCCATTGGTCGGCGCGTTGCTGATCGGTGCAGCGGGCGTATTCGGCACCCGCCGAGCGCTCAATGCCAGCCCGCTGACAGTGTTGCGCGAGGGTTGATAGACTGCCGGCTTCGCTATCACAAGAAGTTGCCATGAGTCGCTATCGCCCTCCCCGCACCGCCGGCACCGCGCTGATCACCCCTGAAGGTGAGGCGCGGATGCGCGCCGAGCTTCATGAACTTTGGCATGTGCGCCGCCCGCAGGTGACGCAATCGGTCAGCGAGGCGGCGGCCCAAGGCGATCGTTCGGAGAATGCCGAATACACCTACGGCAAAAAAATGCTGCGGGAAATCGACAGCCGCGTGCGCTTCCTCACCAAGCGCCTCGAAGCGCTAAAGGTCGTCAGTGAAAAACCCAGCGACCCGAACAAGGTCTATTTTGGTGCTTGGGTAACTGTGGAAGATGAAGATGGCAGAGAATCCCGCTATCGCATCGTTGGGCCCGATGAGCTGGATTTGAAGCAGCACCTGATCAGTATCGATTCACCGCTTGCACGGGCATTGATTGGCAAGGCGCTGGATGCCGAAGCGCGCGTCCAAACACCTGCTGGAGAGCAGCTTATTTATATAACCCGCATAGATTATTTATAATCAAGCCCCCTGTTACTTGGGTACAACGAAACATCGCCGCACAAGTTCAACGAGCTCTTGACTTGACCTCCGCCGACCCTTGAAGGAAATTAAAAGTGCGCCTAGCGCAAACTTTTAACAATTATCTATTCAAGGACGAATAACATGGACGGAAACTTTCGCGACCGTTGGATGAACAATACACCTGGCATATACAAACTTCGCATCGATGAATTGATCTTGCCTGGCACGCATGATTCGGGCGCCGATAGAGAAGCCCCAAAAATGATGATGCCAAACGAAATTACCCAGGACGTACCTATCCGCGACCAGATCAATCAAGGGTTCCGGGTACTCGACTTGCGTGTCGAACTATTTTCGAGCCAGCCCGTCGGTCACCCACGCCGCTTTCAGCTCTACCACCTTACGTCTTCAGGGCGCACCGTTGCGGGTGATGTCCTTGGCGTGCTCAATGAATTTTATGCAGTATCGGGCCGAGAGAACGAAGTAATAATCCTGAACTTTCACCAGTTCAAGGATTTCACCGACGAATCACACCAAGAACTCCACGATTTAATCGATGAAATGATCGGCCATCGACTTATTCCCTACTCACAACGCCACCTGACTCTTCTAGAGTTAAGGCAATACTACCCGGGAAGAAACGTCGTTATCTCATACAACAGGCGTGCCGGCGATGGGTACTGGCCCGGAGTGGAACAACAATGGACTGGCAAGAACTATATAAGCACTTCGGAATTAAAGATATTCATGGACGAAGCCAGCAGCCGTCCCAAATCTCAATACACTCTTCGCTCCATCCAGTGTGCCAAATATACCGGCCTTTTCGTCCCTGACGATTTCAGTGACAAAGTGAATCTCTGGTTCGAGTCCCGAGACGGCGACAGCTACATCCAAGGCTTTCACATCATCAATACCGACTGGTCGACCCGCAGCAACATCGTGCTTAATTGCATGCACGCCAACCAGTTTCGCGCCATGACCAAAGGCTGATCGCGCTCAACGGCGTGTGATCAGCCCTTGCCGGGCCACGCGGGTCAGTTGCCGGATCATTTCGGGTGCGTCGGCGGCATTCGGCGACTGGATCACCGCCAGGTCGAAACTGTCATTGGCGAAGCGCGCCAGGGATTCACCGTCTTCGACAAACTGGATCAGGAAGGCTGCCGGTCCGTGGCTGCGACGCGGCCAGCCGTCAAGGTAACGCAGCAGCGTTGGCTGGTGGGTACCACCCAGGAGAATTTTCGGATTGCGTTGGATAAGGTTCGCCGTGATCGGCGCAAGACGTACAAGGGGGCTGGGTGCGTTCATCGTGTCGTGTCTCTGCCTCAAAAGTCTGCATGGCAGGTGAGAGGCAACACCGAACCAGCGCTTTAGCGGTATTTCGAAGCCCTGTTTCCTGGCTTCTATCGGCAACTGAATGAGTCACCTGGCGCCCCGCAAGTAGCTGTTTAAATCGGCGCATGAGCGGCATCCTAGAGAAGCTGACCGGCCAGTGTCAAGAATCGACACCTACAAAAAAGGCCCGTACTGGACGGGCCTCGGGATTGCGGCAAGCGCTTAGCGGGCGATGGCGTTGTCGGCGGAAAGCTTGCCCGCACCTTCGATCAGCACGGCGATGCTACCTGCCAGCAGGGCCAGGCCGAACTCATAACCATTATTGGCCATGAACAGACCGTTACCGATGTGCACCGAGAAGATCGCCACCAGCGACAGGATCGCCAGGCCCAGCGCCGCAGGGCGCGCCAACAGACCGATGATCAGCGCCAGCCCGGCGAAGAACTCGGTGCCGCCAGCCAATGTCGCCATCAGGTAGCCGGGAGCCAGGCCGATGCTTTCCATCCATTGCGCGGTCCCTGCCAAACCGTAGCCGCCAAACAGCCCAAACAGTTTTTGCGAGCCATGGGCCGCGAAGATGATGCCGACGACGATGCGCAAGACAGTCAGGCCGTAGCCAGCACGGGAGAACAGTACTTTGTTGATAACGGTGCTCATGGATGCAATTCCTTGGATGTGTGTGGTTGGAGGCCATATTAATCGAATAACTTTATCTGAATAGCGCAAAAACTCCGCCATAACCATCAAATTATTTGATTATTTGCGTGAAACCACCTCTCGTTCCTGGGGCTCCAGCGACTCTCGCTCCCGATCAAACGCCAGATAGTATTTGTTCACACTGTTAACGTAGCTGACGGCGCCCATTCCCACCTGCTCCATGGCGATGCGCTCCACCTGGAAAAACCACTGGTTCGGGTTCAACCCGCGTCGCCGGGCCTCTGCGCGCATGCCTTGCACCCGTTCGGGGCCCATGTTGTAGGCCGCCAGGACAAACGCCATGCGTTCGCGCTCGTTGAGCTTGGGGCTGGCGAAAAACTTGCGGCGGATCATGGCCAGGTACTTGGCACCGGCCAGCACATTACCGTCGAGGTTGCGGATGTCGTTGACCCCGACCCGCTGGGCTGCGGACGGGGTGATCTGCATCAGGCCGGTGGGGCCGCTACCGCTGCGCGCGTTGGGTTGCAGGGCCGACTCCTTGAACGCCAGGGCAGCCAGGTTGAGCCAGTCCATGCCCTGGGCCTGGGCGTGCTTTTGCAACACCGGACGCAGCTTCTCCAGGCGCTGGCGATTGGCGCGGGCCAGCGGATAGTGGACTTGATACAAGCGACGGTAGATCCGCAGGAACGCAGCGTCTTCGTTGGACGGCGCCTTGTAGGTGGCTAGAAATCGATCGATGCTCGCCCGTAGCATCGCGGCGTCGCGGCGGACGAACCAGAACTCGTCACTCGGCTCGCCGATGAGCAATTGGCGGTCGAAGCGCAGCTTGGGCAGGATCT
Organism: Pseudomonas frederiksbergensis; assembly: GCF_000802155.2. Lineage (GTDB taxonomy): Bacteria > Pseudomonadota > Gammaproteobacteria > Pseudomonadales > Pseudomonadaceae > Aquipseudomonas > Aquipseudomonas frederiksbergensis_A. The sequence goes on along the minus strand of NZ_JQGJ02000004.1, from coordinate 89,004 downwards.
TGCCCCAGCGTTCGGCAATCGGCTGCTCGACGATCGTCAGGTGGAAAATCCCCCCTTGGACCATCTCCAGGACATCCTCCACCGCCAGGGTGGGGTCGACCCACTCGATCTTCACCGGCGGCAACTTGTGCAACGCCAGCTTCTGATTGATCTGGCTGACGGCGTCCCCTGCCGCACTGCCATTGGGCAAGGCCAGGGTCTTGCCCGACAATTGTTCGACGCGGGTATAACGTTTCTCGCCCTTGATCCCCACCAGCAACAACGGTACGTCGGTGCGGATCGGGTTACTGGCGCTGACCGCCTGGCCGGCTTGCGGCTCGAGCAATTCGCCTGGCGCGACCAGGTCACCTTCGCCACGTTGCAAGGCGCCAAGCAGCTGGTCCTTGGCCTTGGGAATGATCTTGAGGGTAATTTCCTGGCCATCCCGGGCATGACCGTTCAGGTATTGTTCAAACGCCCGCAACCGATGATATTCGACGCCAATGGGTTGCCCCTGTACCTCGCCGGAACTGTTGCGGCTCTGATTGACCAAGACCTTCAATACCCGGCTGCTGCGGATTTGCGCCAGGTCACGAACCGTTCCCGGCGCCACGGCCTGCACCGGCCCGGGCAGCCGCGCTTCGGCCGGCATCGGCAAAAGCAGCGAACAACACAGCAGTAGCAACACCTGGGTACGTGTCATCCACTCTCCGGAAGGACATTGCCGGGCCATCCCACGTAGAGCGGAATCGGGCCGACAAAACAGAGCACCTGAGGCGCTGAAAAGTGCGAAAGACTGGCACAACGATGGCCGTGATACCACCCCGACCTGTCTCGTGGCCTCAACAGACAGCCGCAACTCCTTGTAGTTCTTGGCTTTTCTTATAAATCTACAGCTCTGATATGCTTTCCGGCCTTTGGCCGAGGTAGCACCATGCAACTCATCGATATCGGCGTCAACCTGACCAACCCCAGTTTTGCTGACAAACACCAGGCGGTGCTCGAGCGCGCCTACGCAGCAGGGGTCTGCCAACTGGTGTTGACTGGCACCAGCATCGAGGGCAGCGAACAGGCCCTCGAACTGTGCCGACAACTTGACGAAGCTGGGCAACAGCTGTTTTCCACCGCCGGCATCCACCCCCACAGCGCCAGCGATTGGACCGCCGACAGCGCCCGGCACCTCAAGGATTTGCTCAAGCAAGAGCGCGTCCGCGCGGTGGGGGAATGCGGGCTGGATTTCAATCGAGATTTCTCGCCGCGCCCACAACAGGAGAAAGTCCTGGAAGAACACTTGGCCCTTGCGGTGGAGTTGCAATTGCCGGTGTTTCTTCACGAGCGCGACGCCGACGAGCGTCTGCTGGAAATTCTTCGCGACTTTCGCGATCGACTGCCCGCCGCGGTCGTGCATTGCTTCACCGGCGAGAAAAAAGCGCTGTACAGCTATCTCGACCTGGATCTGCACATCGGTATCACCGGGTGGATTTGCGATGAGCGTCGAGGCACTCACTTGCATCCGTTGGTACGGGAAATTCCCCGTGGTCGACTCATGCTCGAAAGCGATGCGCCATACCTGCTGCCGCGCACCCTACGCCCCAAACCCAAGAACGGTCGCAACGAGCCGGCGTACCTGACTGAGGTCTTGCGCGAGGTTGCCCTGCATCGGGGCGAAACCCAGGAAGACCTGGCGGCCCACAGCACCGCCTGCGCGCGGGCGTTTTTTGGGTTGCCCGTCATCTCCTGACTGGATGGGCACCTGTGGAGCGAGCCTGCCCGCGAAGGCGCGCTGTCAGTGGACCATGTGCGACAGGTCGACCGCTTTCGCGAGCAGGCTCTCCCACAACAGGCTCTCCCACAAAGGGTTATCGATATCTGTTGATGCACATCAAAACCCCGCGCCCCTGAATAGCAGCAGAATACTGGCACCTTGCCGAAACTGTTTCCGCTATCAGAGAAGACCTACCATGGGTGCCTGGCTTAGCAATATCTCGCTGAAGTACAAATTCTGGGCGGTCAACGCGGTCGCCTTTGCCACAACGCTGCTGTTGGTGCTCTATGCCATGCACCTGGAACAGCAGGTCCGAGGGGTAAGCCTGGGCCAAGTCTTCGCTGACCGCTTCAGTCAATATGCCGTGGCGGTGTTTGTGTTGATGCTGGCGATGCTGGGTGCATCGCAACTGTTGATCCGCTTTCTGCTCAGCCAGCTCAACACCTTGAAAGACGTGATGCTGCATGTGGAAAAAACCGGTGACCTGTCCGCCCGCGTGCCCCTGGCCTGCCGGGACGAGGTGGGCCAGATGGCTGCCGCGTTCAACGCAATGCAAGCCGGTTACCAACGCGTGGTGGATACCGTCGCCAGCACCGCACGACAACTGGACAGCGGCGCCGCTCGCCTCGCGTCGAGCATGAACGAAGTGCGCCACGGCATGCTCGGCCAGCAGAGCGAGACCGATCAGGCCGCCACGGCGATCAATGAGATGTCCGCCACGGTCTATCACATCGCCCAACATGCCGGTGCCACCCGTGACCTGTCGAAAACCACCGACGCCCTGGCCGGTAACGGCCGCGAGGTGGTCGGCCGCGTCCAGCAATCGATTACCGGGCTGTCCACGGGTGTGCAGCAGACCGCCGAGATGATCCAGCGCCTGGCCGAAGACAGTCAGAAAATCAACGGCGTCGTCAGCGTGATCCACAGCATCGCCGAGCAAACCAATCTGCTGGCCCTGAATGCCGCCATCGAAGCGGCACGCGCCGGTGAAATGGGCCGCGGTTTTGCCGTGGTGGCCGATGAGGTCCGCAACCTCGCCAAACGGGTCCAGACCTCGACGGATGAAATCACCACCATGGTCTCGGCGTTGCAGGCGGGAACCCGCGACGCGGTGGATTTCATGCAGGAAAGTTCGCACAAGGCCGACGACTGCGTGCAGCAGGCGTGCGCGGCCGGCGAAGCATTGGCGCAGATCACCGAGGCGGTGGCGCAGATGCGCGAAAGCAACACCCAGATCGCCGTCGCGGCCGAGCAGCAAAGCCATGTCGCGGAAGAGATGAACCGGGCGGTGGTGAGTATTCGCGACGTGACCGAAAACACCGTGCGCCAGACCGTGGATTCGGCCACCACGAGTGATGAATTGGCGACGCTGGCGGGTGAGTTGAACAAGGCGATTGGGCAGTTGAAGCTTTAACCCCCTGAACAAATGGAAATCGGTAGCGAGGGAGCAAGCTCTCTCGCCACAAAAGCCTTATAGCTATGACCAGCTATCGCCACGATAGCCAACCGCGATTCGCCGCCCTGCCCGTCCCGACCTATCCTTCGGTTATTCGGTTTCAACGAACTCAAGGAATAGCATCATGGGCAAACGTCACCCCAACCTTCCGGCCTGGCAATGGCGCGCCTACCCCGACAATCATCGCCACCCGACCAACCTGGTGCTGCATCTGATCGCGGTGCCGTTGTTCATCGTGGCCTTCCTGCTGATCATCTCCGGCGTGTTCAGCCTGAGCCTGGGCGACGTCGCCATCGGCGTCATCGGCCTGCTCGCCGCACTCGGGCTGCAACGCCATGGCCACAGCCTGGAAGCACAAGCCTCCGAGCCGTTCAGTGATCGCAAGGACGCCATGTCGCGCCTGCTGGTGGAGCAATTCCTGACGTTTCCGCGTTTTTTTCTCAACGGTGGCTGGTGGCGCGCCTGGCGGGATCGCCACCGCCACTGAATGACCGTGACACCTCAGCCGAAAATCGTCACGGTTTGCCGACTCATGGCGATCAGGCGCCCATCGGCGCTCCAGAATTTCGCCGCGACATGACCGTAGCCGTCCTGGGCATGCTCGATCTCGGCCAGGTACTGGCACCAATCCAACGTCGTGAGCGCCAGCAACGGCTGGACGAATTCGATGGTCCAGGTCAGCGTGCTGCCCGGCGCCATTTGGGTGAGGTGCGGTAACAGTGCCGGGGGCCAGGCGTCCACCAGCGCCAGGATATGCCCCTCGTCCAGCGGTTGTTCCTTCACATCGCCGCGCAAGCGCACCCAGCCGCCCATGCTGCGGGATTTGTTGCCGGTGAACGGCAGCCCGCCGACGCTCCAGCGCATCGCCAGGTGCCGCATGAATTCCGGCGTTGCGCCCTTGACGTAGGGCAACTCCTGGCATTGCTCGACATCCGTGAATTCGGGGGCGGGGTCAGCGGGCACCGACACGACCGAAGATCGTGACGCGCCAAAGCTGCCTTGCACCACGGTCACGACCTCACCGTTCTGCATCGCACGCCCCAGAACCTGGCTGACGGCCTTGCCTTCACGCAATACATCGACTTGAAAACTGACGGGAATGTCGGGCGCGACCGGGCCGACAAAGGTGATCGCCAGCGAGCGCACCGGACGATCCGCCGGGACCTGCGCCCGCATCGCTTCGTATTGCAGCGCCGCCACCAGGCCGCCAAAACTGGCACGCCCCTGCCCCCATTCCGGCGGGATCACAACGGCGTCTGGCTGATGGCGCACGGCATCGATCAAATCGGAGAAGCGCATGTCGACCTCTAGAAGCAGCGGAAAAAGATGAAGGGATCTTACCCAGCCAGGACAAGCGACACAGCGCTCATTCCGGCCAAAGAGACTGACAGAAAAGCCGTGGTTCTGAATATCCCACCGGGGTTATGGCTAGATTCAGGATTTATCGAAACAACTGGCGATCAGTTTATCCAGCACGCGGTCGGACTTGGCCTCGGCTTTTTCCATGGTGATTCGCCAGACCGGTACACAGGGCTGCAGGTCGGATTCCTGCTCGGCACGCGCCAGCCATTGCCAGCAATCATGCCAATCCCCCAGGACGCCCTGGGCAGACTTGAGCCGTGGCATGGCCGCTTCCGGCAGGCGATCGAGTTCCGGATAGGCTTCGATGGCATAGCGCACGCGCTTGATCAGCAGACGTAATCGGTGACGGTCATGGGCGGGATCGCGCAGGGCCTCGCCGAGTTTTTTCCATTGTTTGTCGAGGCGTTTTTCGATGCGTTTGCGCAGCCCGGCCAGCAGGCCTTGGCGCTGGGCAGCACGGATGAAGCGTGGGAACGCGTCGAGGATCATCAGCAAGTGCGCCAGCTCGGGGCTGCTGGCCACGGCGGGATAAGCCTCGGCCATTTGCACCTGGCGCCGTTGCGCCGCCTCGGTCTTGCCGTGTTTTTCCAGATAAGCCGCCAGCACTTCGCGGTCGCGCAAGGGCGTGGTCAGGGTGCCCACTGCCGACGCGGCTGTTTCCAGCTGCTCGACACCGGGCAATCCACGCAGCGGACGAAGCAGGCTGCGCAAACGGCGAACCGTGGTCCGCAGGTCATGCAGCGCTTCGCTGTCGGTTTGGGCATTCAAGCGGGCCTGGCAGGCCAACAGGCGGACTTCCAGGCCCAGTATCCGGGCCACCAGCCGATCGATCATGGGGGCGTACTCCATACGCAGCATCAAGTTTCGAGTCGCGAGCCGCAAGTGGGGGCGATGCGTACCGTCCTCTTGCCGCTTGCAACTCGAAGCGCGCCGCTGTGTTTATCGTCCTGCGCGGGATTCGCGAATGTAGAAGCGCGCCTTTTCGGCTTTCTTGGTGCAGCCCTCGAACGCTTCGAATTGCTGTTGGGTCTTGGCGCCGGTCAGCAACGACAGGGCCTTGGAATAACTCACGGTACCGGCGAAACCTTCGGCCTTGGCCAAGTCCAGTTCGCGCCATGCGCTGTCGAGTTGGCTGCCACAACTGTCGCGGTACGCGGTCTTGCCGGCACAACCGGCCAGGGCCAGAACCATCAGGGATGCCACCAAGGGCAGGCAGATCCGGGCTTTCATCGATAACACCTCAAGTCAGGTCAACAGTCGTGCTGGTAAGACGGTTTCGCCGGGAAAAAGTGCCTCGGCGCCACCGGTATATTCAAGTGTGGACGAGAATACGCAAATGCCGTCGTGGCGTGTCAAAAAACGACGTTCACGCCACAACGATTTGAGCCGGGCCGTCGATCAGTGCATTGTTGACGTCTGTTCGACGAGAGGCCACCTCATGACAAAACGTGTCGCATTGGTATTGGGCTCGGGCGGCGCCCGGGGCTATGCCCATATCGGAGTGATCGAGGAGATCGAACGGCGCGGCTACGACATTGCCTGTATCGCCGGTTGCTCCATGGGCGCCGTCGTGGGCGGCATCTACGCCGCCGGCAAGCTCGAGGATTACCGCAACTGGATCGAAAGCCTCGATTACCTGGACGTGTTGCGGCTGGTGGACGTCAGTTTTCGTCTCGGGGCGATTCGTGGCGAGAAGGTATTCGGGCAGATCCGCAAGATTGTCGGCGAGCTCAACATCGAAGAACTGCGCATTCCCTATACGGCGGTCGCCACCGACCTGACCAACCAACAGGAAATCTGGTTCCAGGAAGGTTGCCTGCACCAGGCAATGCGCGCCTCGGCGGCCATTCCCAGCCTGTTCACCCCGGTGATGCAAGGCAACCGCATGCTGGTAGATGGCGGCCTGCTCAACCCTCTGCCGATCGTGCCGGTGGTGTCGAGCCATTGCGACCTGATCATTGCGGTCAACCTCAACGCCACCAACCAGAAGCAATACCGGTTGCCTGTCATCCAGCGCCCCGCCGCGTTCCGGCGTCGCTTCGACACCTTGGTCAGTTCCCTCGGGTCACGGTTGCCATTTCGCCGCAAACAGGCCGAGCAATTATTGTTGCTGGAACAGGAAGCGCTGAAAGCCGAAGCCGCGGATATCAACCCCTGGATCGAATCCGCTGAGCCGGAAGGCCAACAACCCGCCGCCGCGCCAGAGAGCGATGGGGCGCCGAAATCCGCCACCGGCTCGTTCATCATCGATAACGTCGGGCCCGCGTCGCTGCTGGATCTGATCAACCAGAGCTTCGAGGTGATGCAGACCTCGCTCGCCCAGTACAAGATTGCCGGTTATCCACCGGACGTGCTGATCAACGTGCCAAAACGGGTGTGCCGGTTCTTCGAGTTCTACAAGGCGCCGGAGCTGATCGCGCTGGGACGGGAGATTGCCCGGGATACGTTGGATCGGTATGAGAGTGAGCAGAATTGAAGTCGCTTGGATTTCCTGTGGCGAGGGGATTTATCCCCTCGCCACAACAGCGTCAAATCAAGCGCCGCCCTCTTCCAACAACCGATACCCCACCCCCGCTTCAGTCACGATAAACCGAGGCCGGGTCGGATCGTCGGCGAGTTTCTGGCGCAGGTGACCGACGACGATGCGCAGGTAATGGCTGTCTTCGACGTGGGTCGGGCCCCAGATGTCCTTGAGCAATTGCTGCTGGGTGATGACGCGTCCCGGATGCCGCGCCAGTTGCGCCAGCACCGCGTACTCCTTGCGGGTCAGGGCCACTTCGGTGCCGTCCAGCAGGACCCGGCGATAAGCCAGGTCCACCGTCAACGGACCGAAGGTCAGCGCCGCCGGCGCCGCCTCGCCTGTCGGCGCCTGGCGCAGCAACGCACGCACGCGGGCCAGGAACTCCTGGATGCCAAAAGGCTTGGTCACGTAGTCATTGGCGCCGTTGTCCAGCGCCTCGACTTTCTGCGCTTCGCTGGCGCGCACCGAGAGAACCAGCACCGGCACCGTCGACCACTCGCGAAATTCGCGCAATACCTGCTGGCCGTCCATGTCCGGCAGGCCCAGGTCGAGTACCAACAGATCCGGCTTGTTCAACGCCGCCTGGGCCAAGCCCTCGGCCCCCGTCTCGGCCTCCAGCACCTTGTAGCCTTGAGAGGCCAGGCTGATGCGCAAAAATTTGCGGATCTGCGGTTCATCGTCAATGACCAAAAGGGTCGCGCTCTGGCTCATGAGGTCCGTTCATCGTAATCAAGTGGCGAGAGCATAACGCAGCGCCGGTCAGGCTTCATCGTCCATCCCCGGTTGTGCCTGCAAGGGCAGGTGCAGCGTGATGCAGGTGCCGCGACCGTCGAGGCCGTCATCAACACTGATCCGCCCGCCATGGGCCCCGACCATGCCCTGGCAGATCGCCAATCCCAGTCCGGTGCCCTGCCCGCCTCGATCGCCGCGCGCAGCGGTGTAGAACATGTCGAAAATCTTTTCCCGCTCTTGCTCGGGGATACCCGGCCCTTCATCCGCCACGGCGAACAGGATTTCTTCCGCCGTCGCCTCGGCGCTGAGCAGCAATCGCCCGTGGGCCGGGGAAAATCGCGCGGCGTTCTCCAGCACGTTGACCAGGGCCTGTTCGATCAGCGCGGCGTGGACATACAGCAACGGCAAGCCGACCGGCACCTCGACCCTGACCGCCAGCGGTGCCAGCACCGCCCGCAGGCGGTTCAACGCACTGGCGACGATGTCGGCGGGCGACACCCAATCGCGCGCCAGCTTCAGCGCGCCATGGCCGAGACGGGTCATGTCCAGCAGGTTCTGGATATAACGATCCAGGCGCTCGGCCTCGTCGCGAGTGCCTTCGAGCAGTTCGCGGCGGTCGTCCAGCGGGATCGCCTCGCCCAGTGCCAGCAGGCTGTCGATGCTGCCGCGCATGGACGTCAGCGGCGTGCGCAAGTCATGGGAGACAGACGCGAGCAAGGCACTGCGCAGCTGTTCGGTTTCGCCGTGCAGGCGCGCCGCTTCCAGATCCTGCGCCAGTTGCGCCCGCGCCAGCGCCTGGGCCAGCGGTTGGCTGAGGGCCGCCAGCAAGCGACGGCGCTGGCCGCTCAAGGGTTTGCCATCCTTCGGGCACACGCCCAACAGCCCCAGCGGGCCGCCCTCGCTCGACAAGGGCCACCACCACCAGCGCCCGGACGGCAACGTCGCGGTACCGGCACCGGCCGGTTGGTCGTGTTGCCAGGACCAGTCCGCGGCGGCACGCTCGGCCTCGGTGAACGTCAACGGCTCGGCGGTCTCGACCTTCCAACCCTGGGCGCCGTCGCGGTTGAGCAGGCACAGTTGCAAGTCATCCTCGCTGTCGAGGTGCTGCACGGCGGCACTGATCACGGCCTGGCGATCCGTGGCGGCGGTGAGCTTGCGTGACAAATCGAGCAGTTCGCCGGTTTCCTGCTGGGTGTCGCGCAGTGCTTGCAACTGACGACGCTGGCGAGCCGCAAGATTGCCCGTCAGGGCGGCCATCAGCAGGAAAAACACCAGCGTCAGCACGTCTTCTTCACGCTGGATCGTCAGGGAAAAATTCGGCGGGATAAACAGAAAATCGTAGGCCAGGAATGACAACGCGGCACACGCCAGCGCCGGCCCAAGACTGCTGCGAACCGCCACCAGCAACACCGCCATCAGAAACACCAGGGAAATGTTCGGCAGCGCCAGCAGCCCTGAGACGCCCCAGGCCAAGGCGCTGGCAGCCACCGTTGCCGCGAGCGCCAGGGCATAGTCGAAACCGGTCGCGAGGGTACTCGGGCTCAGGCGCGTGGGCGGTGGCGATTCATCGCGGTCCAACACGTTGATTTCCAGGCCACGGGCATTGCGCAACAGTCGCGAAGCCAGGCCGCCGCCAAACAATCGTCGACGCAGACGCCGCCGGGACTGGCCCACCAACAGCAACGTGGCGCGGCGTTGCTGGGCGTGCTGGATCAAGGTCCTGGCAACCTCCCCGGCGCGCAGTGACACCACCTCCCCACCCAGCCGCTCGGCCAACTGCTGGGCACTCTGCAAACGCTGGCGCGACGACTCATCCCGTGCCCCGCCGTTATCCACATGCACCACGCTCCAGGGCAGATGCCGGCGCTGGGCAACGCGGCTGGCGTGGCGCACCAGCCGTTCGGCCTGCAAGTCGCCGTCCACGCCCACCAGCAACCGACCGCGCACCGCCGGCGCCGACTGGCCCAGTTGCCGATAGCCTTGCGCCAGATCTTCGTCGACCTGCGCCGCCGCGGTCTGCATCGCCAGCTCGCGCAATGCGGTGAGATTGGTCTGGGTAAAAAACGCATCGATGGCCGCCCGCGCCTGCTCTGGCACGTAGACCTTGCCATCGCGCAGACGCTCCAGCAGCTCTCGCGGTGGCAGGTCGATCAGCAGCAGCTCATCGGCCTCCTGCAACACCCAGTCCGGCAGCGTCTCGCGCACTTGTACGCCGGTGATGCCGCGCACTTGATCGTTGAGGCTTTCCAAATGCTGGACGTTCACCGTCGTGTAGACATCGATGCCAGCCGCGAGCAATTCCTGGATGTCTTGCCAGCGCTTGGCGTGGCGACTGCCAGGAGCGTTGCTGTGGGCCAGTTCATCCACCAGCACCAGGCTCGGGCGGGCCGACAGCAGACCGTCGAGGTCCATTTCCTCGAGCATCACGCCGCGATACTCCGAACGCACCAGCGGCTGCTGCACCAGGCCATTCAATAGCGCTTCGGTCTCGGCGCGCCCATGGGTCTCGACCACACCGGCGATGACGTTCGTGCCTTGGCGCAACCGGGCGTGGGCCGCTTGCAGCATGGCGAAGGTCTTGCCGACGCCCGGGGCGGCGCCCAGGAAGACCTTGAGACGGCCACGGTCGTGGCGCGGCAGATTGGCTAATAGTGCATCGGCGCGGCCGGAGTCGCTCATGCTGGATCTCTTGTTTCAGGAATGGATGAAGTCTCAGGTTTCTACAGTTTTTCCAGGGCCATGTTCAGCGCCAGCACATTCACCACCGGCGGGCCCACCAGGGGTTGCTCGGTGTGGGTATCGAGCAACTGCTGCAACGTCGACACCGGCACATTCCTGGCGGCGGCGACACGCGCCAGTTGATAGGCAATCGCGGCCGGAGGCAAGTGCGGATCCAACCCGCTGCCGGAGGTGGTCAGCAGCGCCAGGGGCACCGCGCCCTGGCCAGGGACTTGGAGTTTATGGGCGTCATCGATCACGCGGGTGGCCAGCGCCGGATTGCTCGGAGAAAAGTTGCTCGCGCCACTGGCCACGGTCGCGAAGGCGCCCGCCGAAGGCCGTGGGTGAAACCAACCATCGCCGACAAAATCCTGGGCGATCAGCCGGGAACCGCGGACCTTGCCATCGGCATCATGGACCAGGCTACCGTTGGCCTGGTCCGGGAAGGCGATTTGCGCCACGCCGGTGACAATGAGTGGGTAAGCGATGCCGGTGATCAAGGTCATCAGGAGTAACAGGCTCAGGGCCGGGCGAATCAAGGTGAACATTCTCAAATCCTCAGGTGAAAACACATCTTTGATGGGTGTCCTCAGGCTCAAACCAACCCCAGCCCCGTCAGTAACAGGTCGATCGCCTTGATCCCCACGAACGGCACCGCGATCCCGCCCAGACCGTAGATCAGCAGGTTGCGGCGCAGCAAGGCCGCAGCGCTCGCTGCCTGCACCCGCACGCCGCGCAGGGCCAGGGGGATCAACACGACGATGATCAAGGCGTTGAAGACGATGGCCGACAGGATTGCGCTCTGCGGGCTCTGCAGTTGCATGATGTTCAACACGCCCAACTGCGGATAGATCGAGGCGAACAGCGCCGGCAGGATCGCGAAGTATTTGGCGATGTCATTGGCAATCGAGAACGTGGTCAGCGCGCCACGGGTGACCAGCAATTCCTTGCCGATCTGTACCACATCCAGCAGCTTGGTCGGATCGCTGTCGAGGTCGACCATGTTGGCCGCCTCCCGCGCGGCCTGGGTGCCGTCGTTCATCGCCATGCCCACATCGGCCTGGGCCAGGGCCGGAGCGTCGTTGGCGCCGTCGCCGCACATGGCGACCAGCCGGCCATCGTTCTGCTCATGGCGAATGCGCGCCAGTTTTTTCTCCGGCGTGGCCTCGGCCAACACATCATCCACGCCCGCTTCGGCGGCAATCGCGGCGGCGGTCAGCGGGTTATCGCCCGTGACCATGACCGTGCGAATCCCCAGCTTGCGCAACTCGGCGAAGCGCTCGCGGATGCCGGGCTTGACCACATCCTTGAGGTGAATGGCGCCAAGCAATTTGCCGTCGACGCAGACCAGCAACGGCGTGCCGCCGCTCTGGGCGATCTTGTCGACTTCCCGCGCCAATGCGGCGGGCAGCCCATCACGGGGCAAACCGATGAAACTCAACAGTGAATCCACTGCGCCCTTGCGATAAACCCGTCCCTGATAATCCACGCCGGACAAACGGGTTTCGGCACTGAAGGGCACGGCTGTCAGTAACTCAGCGGCGGGTTCAGCCTGCGGATGCAACCCACGCAGATATTCGACGATGGACTTGCCCTCGGCCGTGTCGTCGGCCAGCGAGGCAAACAAGGCGCCTTCAGCCAACTCCTTGGCGCTCACGCCTGGAGCGGCGTAGACCGCGGCGCAGCGGCGGTTGCCGAAGGTGATGGTGCCGGTCTTGTCCAACATCAGCACGTGTACATCCCCCGCCGCCTCCACGGCGCGGCCGGACTTGGCGATCACGTTCAGGCGTACCAGGCGGTCCATCCCGGCGATGCCGATGGCCGACAGCAAGCCGCCGATGGTGGTGGGAATCAACGTCACCAACAGCGCCACCAGGAACACCAGCGGCAAGCTGCCGTTGGCGAAATGGGCGAACGGCTGCAACGTCACCACCACCAACAGGAAGATCAGCGTCAGGCCAATCAACAGGATATCCAGCGCCACTTCGTTCGGGGTCTTCTGGCGCTTGGCGCCTTCGACCAAGGCAATCATGCGGTCGAGGGTAGATTCGCCGGGATTGCTGGTGATGCGCACCAGCAGCCAGTCGGAAACAAGCCGCGTGTTGCCGGTGACCGCCGAGCGATCGCCGCCGGACTCACGGATGACCGGCGCCGATTCCCCGGTGATCGCCGCTTCGTTGACCGCCGCGATGCCTTCGATCACTTCGCCGTCGCCAGGGATCATTTCCCCCGCCGCGACCCGCACCACATCGCCTTTGCGCAGGCGAGTAGCAGGGATCACCTCAAAACTGTCCGCCGTCTGGCGGCGGGCGCTCAAGCCTTCGCTGCCAGCCTTGAGGCTGTCGGCACGGGCCTTGCCGCGCCCTTCGGCCAAGGCTTCGGCGAAGTTGGCGAATAACACGGTGAACCACAGCCACAGGGCGATCTGCGCGGCCACGAACGTCGGCACGGCGCTGTCGGGAACCAGGCACAGCACGGTGGTGAGGATCGCGGTGACTTCCACCACCAGCATCACCGGCGCGCGGTGCAATTGGCGTGGGTCCAGCTTGACGAACGCTTGCACCAGCGCTGGCCGCCACAGCGCCGACAGATTGGTTTTGGCTTGCTCCGGCGCCTTGGCGACGACGGTCTTGCTCATTGGCATGTTCATCATCAAATCCTCAGAAACCCAGGCTCAAGTGTTCGGCAATCGGACCCAGGGCCAGGGTTGGCAGGAAGGTCAGGCCGCCCACCAACAGGATGGTCACCGTCAGCAAGGTCACGAACAGCGGGCCATGGGTGGGAAAACTGTTCTGGCCGACGGGCGCGGGCTTTTTCATCGCGAGGCTGCCGGCCAACGCCAGGACGGGAAGGATGTAGCCGAAACGACCAATCAACATGCCCAGGCCCAGCATCACGTTATGGAATGGCGTGTTGGCGCCGAACCCCGCGAACGCCGACCCGTTGTTGGCCCCCGCCGAGGTGTAGGCATAGAGCAACTGGCTGAACCCGTGAGGTCCAGGATTGCTGACCGCCGCCGCAGGGCCGGGCAGGCTCGCGGCGATGGCACCCAGCACCAGGACGCTGACGGGCATCACCAACAGCGTCACCACCAGCAACTGCACTTCCCGGGCGCCGAGCTTCTTGCCCAGGTATTCCGGCGTGCGACCGATCATCAACCCGGCGAGGAACACCGCGATCAACACGTTCAACAACATTCCGTAGAGACCCGCGCCGACGCCGCCGAAGATCACCTCGCCGACCATCATGTTCATCAGCGCCACCATGCCGCCCAGCGGATTGAGGCTGTCGTGCATGGCGTTGACCGAGCCGTTGGACGCCGCCGTGGTCGTCACCGACCAGAGCACCGATGCGGTGGTGCCGAAGCGCGCCTCCTTGCCTTCCAGCGGCGCGGCTTGTTCAACGGCAGTGTCGTTGAGGGCCGGATTGGGCTGGTATTCGGCCCAAAGCGATGTCGCACCGCCGATGAGGAACAAGGCAAGCATGCAGGCAATGATCGCCCGGCTCTGGCGCAGGTCCTTGACGTAATGGCCGAAGGTGAACACCAGCGCCGCCGGGATCAGGATGATCGACGAAACCTCGAACAGATTGCTCCACGCCGTCGGGTTCTCGAACGGATGCGCCGAGTTGACACCGAAGAAGCCGCCGCCATTGGTGCCCAATTGCTTGATCGCAATCTGGCTGGCCGCCGGCCCCAGAGGGATTACCTGATCAACGCCCTGCATCGTTACGCCATGGACGTAATGCGCCAAGGTCTGCGGCACGCCCTGCCACACCAGGAACAGCGCCAACACCAGGCACAGCGGCAACAATCCGTAGAGCGTGGCACGAGTCAGGTCGACCCAGAAATTGCCCAGGGTCGTGGCGGACTTGCGCCCGATCCCGCGACACAGCACCACCAGCACGGCCAGGCCGGTGGCAGCGCTGACGAAGTTCTGCACCGTCAGGCCGATCATCTGGCTCAAGTAACTGAGGGACGCTTCACCGCTGTAGGACTGCCAGTTGGTATTGGTCATGAAACTGACCGCCGTATTGAAGGCCTGGGTCCATTCCATCCCGGGCAGGTTTTCAGTGTTGAGTGGCAAGTGCCCCTGTAACAGCAGCACCGTGAACAACAACGCAAAACCGGCGAGATTGAATGCGAGCAAGGCCAGGGTGTACTTCTGCCAGCTCTGCTCGGCAGTCGGATCGACACCGGCCACCTTGTAACAACCGCGCTCCACCGGACCCAGCAGCGGTGAGAGCCAAGTGCGCTGGCCTTCCATCACCCGATAGTAAAACCGCCCCAGAAACGGCGCCGGAATCAACACCAGCGCGAAGAAGCCGAGGATCAGCCCGTAGTCATAACCGTGCATAGCCGCTCCTAACCCCGGTCCGCGCGCAACAGCGCAACCAACAGATAAATGAACAGCGCCACTGCCAGCAGCAGCGACACCCCGTCCAGAACACTCATGGGATTTCTCCGTGGTACGGCGTCGTGCCGTGTGTGGGGGGATTGTCGGTAGGGAGGGTGTAAAGGTGCGAGATCGAGGGTTGGGGTGGGGGATAAAGAAAATGTAAATAATCAGGTGGCGGTCGTCGAAGCCCGCTATGTACGAGCCTGCTCGCGAAGGAGCCCTCGCAGGCTTCAACGCTCCGAACTGGGGCACAAACCCTGCCTATCCAGCGGCGAACATCCCCGATACGACACGATTCCACCCTTTACGACCGCCGAAACCATACTGGCACGTCCACTGCACTGCCCCTCCCCCAGCGCTTTTGCTACTTATCGAGGGGGAGCCACCGATGAACACACAACTCAAACCCACCCTGGGCACCCTGCACCTCTGGGGCATTGCCGTAGGCCTGGTAATTTCCGGCGAATACTTCGGCTGGAGCTACGGCTGGGGCGTGGCCGGCACACTGGGCTTTCTGGTGACATCGTTCATGGTGGCGGCCATGTACACCTGTTTCATCTTCAGCTTCACCGAACTGACTACCGCCATTCCCCACGCCGGCGGGCCGTTTGCCTATAGCCGTCGGGCCTTTGGCGAGAAAGGCGGGTTGATTGCCGGGTTGGCGACGTTGATCGAATTCGTTTTCGCCCCGCCCGCTATCGCACTCGCCATCGGCGCCTACCTGAACGTGCAATTCCCGGCGCTCGACCCGAAACACGCCGCCGTCGGTGCCTACATCGTGTTCATGGGCCTGAATATCCTCGGCGTGAAACTGGCCGCGACTTTCGAACTGGTCGTCTGTGTACTCGCCGTCGCCGAGCTGCTGGTGTTCATGGGCGTGGTCGCGCCCGCCTTCAGCTTCAGCAGTTTCGCCCTGAACGGCTGGGCCGGCTCGGACGTCTTCGGCGCACCGGCCATCGCCGGGATGTTCGCGGCCATCCCCTTCGCGATCTGGTTCTTCCTCGCCATCGAAGGCGCGGCCATGGCCGCCGAAGAAGCCAAGGACCCAAAACGTACGATCCCCAAGGCCTACATCAGCGGCATCCTGACGTTGGTGTTCCTGGCCATGGGCGTAATGTTCTTCGCCGGCGGCGTTGGTGATTGGCGCACCCTGTCCAATATCAACGACCCGCTGCCACAAGCCATGAAAACCGTGGTCGGCGAAAGCTCCGGCTGGCTGCACATGCTTGTCTGGATCGGCCTGTTCGGCCTGGTCGCAAGCTTCCACGGCATCATCCTCGGCTACTCGCGCCAGTTTTTCGCCCTGGCCCGCGCCGGCTACCTGCCCGCCTCCCTGGCCAAACTGTCACGCTTCCAGACCCCGCACCGGGCGATCATCGCCGGTGGACTGATCGGCATCGCCGCCATCTACAGCGACGGCCTGATCAACCTCGGCGGCATGACCCTCACCGCCGCGATGATTACCATGGCCGTGTTCGGCGCCATCGTCATGTACATCATGAGCATGCTCAGCCTGTTCAAGTTGCGCAAAACCGAACCGAATCTCGAACGTACCTTCCGCGCCCCCGGCTATCCGATCGTACCGGGGATCGCCCTGGCACTGGCGGTCGTGTGCCTGGTGGCGATGGCCTGGTTCAACGCCCTTATCGGGCTGATCTTCCTGGGGTTCATGGCGGTGGGGTTTGTGTATTTCGTCCTGACCGCTCAGTTGCGTGCAGATGCGCCGGCTGATGCGATGTTGACCGGGCTATAACGTGGACACGGCATAACCGGCGTAGTATGGAACCACTGCGAACAGTCTTCGCTCATAAGTGGTAGGGGCAATGGCCAGCGAAAGACTCGCCTGGCCAAGGCCCCCTCAAGGAGAGCCCTATGCCCTGGTATGCCTGGTTAATCCTGATCGTCGCCATCGGCTCGATCGTGGGTGGTTTGATGCTGCTGCGCGACACCGCGAACAAGGTGGAATTGACGGATGAGCAGCGCAAGCGTGTTGCAGAGCGCAATGCGGAAATGGATGCGAAGGAAGCCAAGGATCGCTGACCCGCTTTTGGTGGCGAGGGAGCTCGCTCCCTCGCCATAAGAGCGGCGCGCCGTGGCTCTACTGTTTCTCCCAATCCGCCTTGGCAATATGCAACCCATGCAGCCCCTTGTAGGTCGCCCGCTCAGGCTGACTCCAGCCTTGTAACAACGAATCCTCCAACCGATAGATTTCCACCCCTAGCGGACGACAAACGCTAAGAGGATCCTGCGCCTCCGGCCCCCACATCGCCAGCGACAAATCACCACCGGGGCACGTCGATAACGCACACAACAGATCGATCTCAGCAAAGAACTCTAGATAATCGCCCTTCTGCGCCGGACACGCCTTCATGAAATACATGTCGTCATGATTCAGGCCGGTGCATTGGAAGATGTTCAGCACATCGTGAACATCGAACTCGGTCAAACCATAAGGCAACACCGCGCGGGTCAGGTTCGAGTGGCAATGATGATGGAAATCCTCACCGGTCAGCATCTTGTTTACGTAGGGATCACACCGTGTACCCAGCAGATCGTGCAAACGCCCGCCGTGCTCGTCGATGCCATAGTCGGCGAGACTGTCATCGGTAATCGTCACCAACGGTCGCAGAAATGGCAGATTCGACCAAAGCCGATCGTAGATGCTGACATGAGCGCCCTGAAGCTGGCGCGTGCGCGCGGCCCAAAGACGCTCTCGTGGGTCATGGGCATTCCAGACGTTGAAATCTCCTACCTGCGGGCCGACCGGCGTGGTTACGCGAAAGACATGCCCCGCCGGCACTTGCCAGGCGCGGCCAGTGCGGATGGGTACTTCGAACTGCTCGATCAGCGTGCGCTTGTCCTGTTCGGCGCGGATTCGATCGTAGAACGGCTTGTCCACTTGGAGCGCGGAACCTTTGCTGACTTGGTAGGCGGCTGGGTAGTCTTTGTACATGGCGCGGATCCTTTGATCAGTGAGGGTTGGCGGATGTCAGCAGATGCAACAGCAACTGTTCGGAATCGTCGAGATAACGGCTCATGCCTTCGTGGGCCGCTTGCCTGTTGCCTTCAGCCAACCAGTCATGAATTTGCCGGTCACGGGCGAGCCACGGCGCCTGGAAACGCGCGTCATCGGGAGCTGAACAAAACACCAACCGAAGCTGTGCGACCACGTTGGTGAAGAATTCATCGAGCAGAGGACTGCGCATCAATCCCACGACATGCTGGTGGAATGCCAAGCCGTGAGTCCCTACGGCGCGCCAATCTTCGCGCTCCCGTGCAAGCTCAGCGGCTTCAAGGGCTTCGAGCATGCGGTCGGACTGGTACTCGCTCAGCGGTTTGCTGCTGAGAATGGCCTGTAACTCCAAGGTACGACGGACCTTGAACAGATCCCGGACATCATCGACGCCCAACCGGCGAACCATCACCCCTTTGTTACGCACGTAACGGGTCAACCCTTCCTGGCCCAAACGATGCAACGCTTCACGAATGGTATTGCGCGAAGCGTTGTAGGCTGAGACCAGGTTGTTTTCGACGAGCGCCATGCCTGGGATCAGGCGGCCACCGATGATATCGGCGCGTAGCTCAAGCGTGATCTGATCGGCCAAGGAAAGAGCATTGGTCATTGAGGGGGGCCCTTAGATTGTTGAACAATCGATAACATCCTGATAATCACTTTCCATGCCAATGC
Source organism: Pseudomonas frederiksbergensis (assembly GCF_000802155.2). GTDB lineage: Bacteria > Pseudomonadota > Gammaproteobacteria > Pseudomonadales > Pseudomonadaceae > Aquipseudomonas > Aquipseudomonas frederiksbergensis_A. The sequence goes on along the minus strand of NZ_JQGJ02000004.1, from coordinate 70,386 downwards.
AGGGCTTCCCAGCGGATTGCTTCCGCCAGATAGCAAAAAGGCCAGTCAACTCGACCGGCCCTCCCTTCAATCACTCATCAATTCACTTCCAACTTGTCACGGTTCCTGTCGAGAATCGCCTTTCCGATCCCCTTGACCTCCAGCAACTCGTCCACCGAAGAGAACGGCCCATTACTCTCCCGATACGCAACAATCGCGTCTGCTTTACCCTTGCCAATCCCTGACAGCTCGCGCTGCAGCGTCGCAGCATCCGCCCCGTTCAGATCCACCTTGGCACTTTGCGTTTGGACCGACTGTTCCACCGATTGTGGTGCGGCCATTGTCCCTGGTTTGACCGCTGGCGCCGCGATAACAGCAATCGAGGCGCTGGTGAGAAAGGCAAAAATCAGAGAGTAGAAATAGCCTGTACGCATAAATGACGCTCCATGACATCGTTGAGAGAGAAGCAGCTTTTCCGAAGCTGCTTCTCAAACTTAGGCGATCATGAAGGGGTGTCAAAAGTGTGTACGTTACGAGGTGTGTAACAATCAGGGTTCAAGGCGACGTTGCTGGTAGATCCAATCGACGATTTCATCGTCGGGGGTATAGCCATGGACAGTTTCGCGTAACATCTGACGCACCCGTGCGTAATCGTCGCTCTCAACGGCATTGAGCAGCTCACCGAGCTTGGACTTCAGCGTATCCCAAGGCAGATGATCCTCGTTCGCCGTCATGATCATGGGATGCTCGGTTGCGGCAACGTTATCGCCGATCAGCAATTCCTCATACAGCTTCTCACCAGGCCGCAGACCGGTGAATTCTATGGAAATGTCACCCTGGGGATTACGCTCGGAACGAATGCTCAGGCCCGATAGATGAATCATCTTTTCCGCCAGCTCGACGATTTTCACCGGCTCGCCCATGTCCAATACGAACACATCCCCGCCCTGCCCCATGGAGCCAGCCTGGATCACCAACTGCGCGGCTTCGGGAATGGTCATGAAGTAACGGGTGATTTTTGGATGCGTGACGGTCAGCGGACCGCCGGACTTGATCTGGCTGTGGAATAAAGGGATTACCGAACCCGAGGAACCCAACACGTTGCCGAAACGAACCATGGTGAACCGGGTTTTGTTCACCCGCGATACGTTGGCTTTATCGCCAAACAATACAGGGGCGACCTCTCCACTCAAGGCCTGAAGTGTCAATTCAGCCAAACGCTTGGTACTGCCCATGACGTTTGTTGGGCGCACCGCCTTGTCTGTAGAGATCAGCACAAAGTTGGAAACCCCGGACTGCAAGGCAGCCTGAGCGGTGTTCAGCGTGCCGATGACATTGTTCAACACACCTTCGGCGATGTTGTGTTCCACCATTGGCACGTGTTTATACGCTGCCGCGTGGTAGACGGTTTCCACCTTCCAGGTTTTCATTACATCCAGCAATTTATCCGGATGGCGGATAGAACCCAGAATCGGCAACAATTTCACCGAAGCAGACTCTCGATCAACACGCTGCTCCAACTCGGACAGGATGCTGTAGAGGTTGAACTCGCTGTGGTCGAACAGCAGAAGCGTGGTTGGCCTCAGCGAGAAGATCTGCCGACACAACTCCGAACCGATCGATCCGCCCGCCCCGGTTACCAATACCGTCTTGCCCTTGATACAACGTTCAAGCAAGTCAGGCTGGGCAGGTACGGCGTCACGACCAAGCAAGTCGGCGATATCCACTTCCTGGATATCGTCCACTTTTACCCGGCCGCTGGCGAGGTCTGTGAAATTGGGAACGCTTCGAATGTGTAAGGGGAAACGCTCGAGCATCGAGAGAATTTCCCTACGACGGGCGCGGGTGGAGGACGGTAAGGCCAGAAGGATTTCCTGGGCGCCTGTAACATCGATCATTTGCTGAATATGCTTGGGCTTGTAGACTTGAAGCCCGGAAATCGATCGATCAGCGATACTCGAATCGTCATCGATAAACGCCACGGGCCGCATCACTTTCCCCATGCGCAAGGCGGCGACAAGCTGATTCCCCGCTACACCGGCGCCATAGACCGCGACTTTCGTCAGGCCGTCGTCGCGATTGGTAAACGGTATGTGCTGTCCGCCGGTGAACCAATCCCCCATGAAGTATTGGCGCATGCATAGGCGCAATCCACCGATGATGACCATGCTCAGCCACCAGTAGTTGAAGATAATGGAACGGGGGACGACGGTCTGGTGGTTGCTGTACCAGTAGACGACGACGGCCAGGATCAGGGAGGAGAGGCTGACAGCTTTAATGATGGCGACAAGGGCGTCGTTGCCGAAATAGCGCATGACGGCGCGGTACATGCCGAAGCGGATGAAGAGGGGGATGGCCACAATCGGTGCAGACAGGAACAGCCAGAAATGCACCCTTATAGGATTAGCAACGTCATCTATACCCAGCCGGACGACGAACGCCAACCATAACGCCGCCCAAACGAGCAACACATCTGTCAAAACCTGGATCAATCGTTTATGGCGGCGCGGCAAACGCAGCAGGTAGTCGCGCATTCTGTCCATATTTTCTATTCCATTCTGGCATACGCAGCAGATTGAATCTGCGGCAACATTGTACTGGGGTAAGGGGGTCCATTACAGATAAAATAACAGGTATCGGAGCGTGAGAGAGCCCCGCGTCGATTCAAAACGCCATGACAACCTGTCCCCTCACTCCAACAGCCATAAATCCGCACCGTCAATCCGGTCCTTCTGTACTGCGGTTAGCCGGGCGAGAAGGTATACTCCCGGACGCGAATTTAGACCCAGCCAGTCGCTTCTGCGGACCGCCAGCTATCATGCCTGGCCCCATCAAGCCGAAGTTCATAGGCCACTCAGGCAATCACAAACAGAGTTAAACGAGCAAGGTATAGGGAAGTGAGCGCAAGCATGCATATCGGATTCTGGACTAAAACAAAGAGCATTCTAAAATGGGCGATCCTTGGTTGCACTCTTACGCTGGCGCTTACATGGGCCCTCTTGAAAACTCCCATCCTAACGCCCACGCTCAAAATCGAGACCCTAAATTTTCCCGGGGAAACGTCGCAACTGTTCTATAAAAAACTTTCATCCTATTCGGAACAGAATTCTGCATTTGCAAAGCTCGACTCCTCACGAACAACATTTCAGTTTAGACTGCCTTTGTACGATGACGAGCTGCGCTGGGACCCCCTTGAGAAAGCGGGAACGTTTTACCTTAAATCAGTTAGCATCAATTTACTAGCGTATCGAAAATCTGTTTCATTGGATGACGTCAACCCTACCTTTGAGTTGCAAAAAGGTATAAGAAATAACCGGACGGTTTTCGTAGCGCCACCGGGCTCGATCGACCCGCAAATCAGAATTCGAATAGATAGCGAAGCTCTGGACATTGCAAGGATTAGTGTAGCTTTCGTACTTGCCGTTCTAATCACACTAGCCACACTCATCTGGGTTAATTGGCACACCGCCATCTTGGCATTTGCAGAGAAGGACACTCTGTGGATAAAACAGCTGAAAAACGCGTTACACAAAGATCAATTTTCGGCCTCCGAATTTATTATATTGTTTGGCATCGGCATCGCCCTAAACCTGATCCCTGTCACCAGCTTTTTTTTATCAGTAGACGATGAAGTAGGTGCATATCGAACTGATCCGTCAGCTTGGATATCAGATGGCAGATGGACCGCGTTTCTTGTTGAGAAATTCATTTTTCCATTACCGGTTTTGCCTTTTGCTCCAAACCTGTTCTTCTATGCATGTTTGGCGATCTCCTATATGGTAATTCTCCGAGCACACAACCTGAAGTTCAATTGGGCTACCGCCTTAGCATACTGCGTGTTCGTCGCTCATCCGATCTGGTGGTTCATAGGCGAGTTTTATTCAAATTTACCATCGGCAGGGCTGGGAGTGATGTGCCTCTCTATAGCCGTATACATCACGACGCGTTTGAACCTTTCCAACCAATTCAATCGTACCAAAATCCTCCTAATGATCATCGCGAGTCTCTGCTTGGCGCTTGCAGTAGGAGCCTATCAATCACTAATTATGTTTTACATGGTCATTGGGATAGGCAGCGTCATATTTGCATTCAAAGATAAGACGACCGAGCAAACAGCGCTTCTAGAATCCGCATTCAAGCGGGTAAGTTATTTAATCGCGGTATTTCTTGCTGGCCTAGCTCTCTATTTTCTACTCAACAAAATTGCAAAGCACTTTTACCCCGCAAACTATGGCTACCTGGATAGCTTCCTACGAATAGACGCACTAATAACTGACCCACTGCTTATATTCTCGTTAACCTTCGAGGAAATGTTCAAAATATATACCGGCTCAGAGCGGGCTTATGGCGTAGCGTTTTTTAGTTCCGCAGTCGCTTTAGGTTTTTCCATATTGTTCTTGGTTACCCAGAAGACGTGGGTAGCCTGCCTGCGCATGACTCTATTCATCTGCGCCCTGCTCATCTCCCCATTTCTACTACATTTTGTCACTGGGGGAGCATACCTCCCACTGCGCTCCATGCTCGCCATATCTTTTATTAGCTGGATGAGCGTGATGGTTATTCTTCAGAACAAAGGAGCTCTTCGCATATTCGGTGTTGCTCTTACATCCATCCTAATATTCCAGATGATAACCATCAATGGTCAATATGCGGCTAGCACGATATTAGCAACCACACATGACCGCCTCACCGCTCAAGCTATTTACTCGCGGATCGCCGAGGTAAATCCAAATTTTGACCGAGACACATTGGCGTCTATAGATATATATGGAAAACTTTCCTTCGTCAGCAGATACCCTTCTCCCAGCTCCTCTACGATGAGCGCGTCATTTTTTGACTGGGACGACGGAAACGCTAATAGAATGATCAGATACATGCAGCTGATAGGATTCCAAAACCTATCTGTAATACACCCCACCCAACGAATAGAACTGACGCCAAAGTTTAAAGACATGCCTATATGGCCTGCGCCGGGCTCAGTCCGGTTGGAAGATGGAGTTTATCTGATCAAGCTGTCCGAAACCCCAGACCCTACCCATGCACAATATAAGCAGACAGGCCTCTGAAGAGGTCTTGCCCCCCGAAGGGGCTCCGCGACACGCTGAAGAAAAGGCGAATACTCGCATGCCGAAATCACCTCGAAATGACTCAGAACGAAGTGGTTTAGCTCGACAAATATTGCGAATTATGTAGTAACATTTCGCACCTAGCGGTTAGTCAACATTTTTGGATGGATCATGGAAGTAAATCAACCCGTTCCGTTGTTTTCTGCTGTCGCGGCCAACGCAGGCATTGACTTTTCCGAACCCCTCATGCGGGTAGTTAACAGACATTGGTACATTTTGGGCGAAGAGGTCAAATCCTTTGAGCGGGAGTTTGCCGACTATGTGGGTGCAACACGCTGCGTTTCTGTCGCCAATGGTTCCGAAGCGTTGGAGATTGCGCTCCTTAGCCTTGGAGTAGGTCCAGGTGATCGCGTCATCACGGTGGCCAATGCTGGCTTCTACAGCAGCACCGCCATTCGTGCAGTTGGCGCCGAGCCGGTATATGTCGATGTGGATGACGAGTCCCTGACCATGTGCACCGAATCGTTGAGAAATGCCCTATTTACCCCAGTAAAGGCTGTAATCGTCACCCACCTCTACGGGCGAATGGCCGACATAGAGAACATCTACGAAATTTCCAAGGCTGCCGGGGCGGCGGTTGTGGAAGACTGCGCGCAGTCTCATGGCGCACGGTTAGCTAACGGCCAGTGTGGCTCCTTCGGCGATCTTGCCTGCTTCAGCTTCTATCCGACCAAGAACCTGGGAGCTCTAGGAGATGGCGGAGCCATAGTCACATGCTCTGACGAGCTAGCAGCGCGCTTGCTCAAGTTACGTCAGTATGGCTGGTCGACGAAGTACCACGTTACCTCCGCCTCGGGCCGCAATAGTCGTCTTGACGAGATGCAAGCTGCAATTCTTCGAGTCAAATTACCCCTACTGGACCAATGGAACGAACAACGTCGCGCAATTGCCAAAAAGTATTGTGAGGCCTTTGCAAACTTGCCGGTTAAACTTCCTACAAGCCTGGGCGATGACTATGTCGCACACCTGTTTGTAATACGCGTCGAAGACAGAGAAACGTTTACGACCTACCTAAGCAAACAGGGGATCGCTACAGATGTTCACTACCCTGTTCCTGACCATCGGCAAACCGCCTATGTACTAAAAGAAACCTTTGAGCTGCCAGTTACCGAGTCAATCAGCTCTCAGGTGGTATCCTTACCGTGCTTTCCAGGGCTGAGCGACGCACAAACCAATCGCGTAGTTGAAGCTGTGACAAGCTACTTCAAACAGAGAGTTTAACGTGCGTTCATTGGTTATTCCCGTCTATCGCAACGAGGACTCGCTTCCGTCACTGCTGGCGGCTGTCGATAACCTGAATATCGAACTTCAAGGCTCTCTAGAAGTGGTTTTTGTCGTAGACGGAAGCCCAGATCGCTCCTATGAAATCCTGCGGGAAAGCCTGCCCCATCAGAAGTTTTCGTCACAGTTGATTCTGTTGTCCAAAAACTTCGGTTCCTTCATGGCCATCAGAACGGGCTTGCAGCATGGTAAAGGTAGAACCTTTGCTGTAATGGCGGCTGATCTACAGGAGCCACCGAGTCTCGTTCTTACTATGAATCGCTTGCTCAATACCGAGCCTGTGGATGTCGTAGTTGGGGTGCGGGAGAGCCGGCAAGATCCTTTTCTATCTAAACTGGCATCGAAAATATTCTGGAGCCTCTACAAGCGATACGTTATTCCGGAAATGCCCGCCGGGGGCGTAGACATGTTCGGATGTAATTTGGAATTTCGGGATAATCTGCTTAAGCTCGAAGAGCGGCACAGTTCGTTAATCGCCCAGATTTTCTGGCTCGGCTTCCGACGTCAAATCGTTCACTATTCTCGCGTCGCAAGAGAACATGGAAAATCCGCTTGGACGCTAAGAAAAAAATAAACTATTTGATGGATAGTGTTTTCTCATTTACCGACCTGCCCATACGGCTACTCATTCGTGTAGGCGCAGCAGGGTCGGCACTTTCAGCGCTGTATGGACTTAGCGTAGTTCTGGCCAAACTGGGAGGCCTCATAGATGTTCCTGGCTATGCCATGACTTTATTCACCATTACCTTACTAGGCAGCCTGAACCTGCTGGGACTGGGGGTCATCGGTTCCTATGCATGGCGAACCTATGAGAATACTAAAGGGCGCCCTTTGACGATCCCCATGAAAATTTTTGAATTCGGAACAAAAAAATGAATGGTTCAAAAGATTACTTCGTTCACGATAATGCGCTATGTGAATCATCTAACATTGGTTCCGGCTCTAGAATTTGGGCGTTCGCGCATGTATTGCCTGAAGCTCGAATTGGCGAAGACTGCAATATTTGCGACCACGTGTTTATCGAAAACGACGTCATTATTGGTTCTCGAGTTACACTCAAATGCGGTGTCCAGGTATGGGATGGAATTACACTCGAGGACGACGTCTTCGTCGGCCCGAATGTGACGTTCACTAACGACCTATTCCCTAGGAGCAAAGTTTATCCAACAGAGTTCACCAGAACGACCATCAAAAAAGGGGCGTCCTTGGGAGCAAACTCGACCATTTTGCCAGGAATCATCATCGGCTCATCAGCCATGGTGGGCGCTGGCGCAGTCGTTACGAAATCAGTCCCACCAAATGCCATTGTTGTGGGTAACCCCGCAAAAATCATCGGCTATGTAGATGCTAAGCCGTCCAACGGCTCCGTAGTGGAAGGTCCCAGTAAGATTGGTAAATCCGAGGTTCACCCATGCGGCGTGACGTTGCACCGGATGCTAGAAGCCATAGATATCCGTGGCAGTTTGAGCGTAGGGGAATTTGAACAAGATATCCCGTTTGCGGTAAAACGTTACTTTCTCGTATCCAATGTTCCAACGGCGGAGACCCGAGGGGAGCATGCGCACCGCGAGTGCCACCAGTTTTTGATAGCTGTAAAGGGAACCGTGCATGTTGTTGCGGACAACGGCAGCAATCGGCAGGAATTCGTGCTGGACTCACACACGCTGGGCCTTTTCCTACCCGCAATGACTTGGGGTATTCAGTACAAATACTCTTCAGATGCCGTGCTACTGGTATTTGCTTCGGAGCACTACTCAGCGGAAGATTATATACGTGATTATGACCAATTCCTGATCGAAAAGAAAATACAGGCTGATTGAAAAATGAGCCCAATAAAATGGCAGGATATAAAATTCGTCCGTTTTCTTCTGACCGGAGGAATAAACACCATTGCGACCTATTGTTTATATCTAGCCCTATTAAACCTCCTCCCATATATTTGGAGCTATTCCATTAGCTATGTTTCTGGAATTTTTCTAGCTTTTTTCCTGAATCGCTTTTTCGTCTTCAAGGAACATCAAGGATTAAAGACCGTTTTGTTGCTACCCATGATCTATGTGGCGCAATACGCCATAGGAGTCCTAATAGTATGGTTATGGGTCATGACGTTGGAGCTTCCTGAATTTCTGGCTCCGCTTGCAGCTACTTTAATTTTAATACCTTTTACATACGTGCTGTCCAAGCTAATTTTTGTCAAGCCTAAGACATTGTCGCCGTGAGCTATCCAGATGCTTCCCCCCAACAGGACGCCGCCATGAATGAGAAAATTTCTAAGGCTAAGGAGCCTTAAAATTTCCTGCTGGATGTTTCTCATGCACATTTCCATTTTTTATTGTCAGAAATATGGCAAAAAATTTCCCGCATTGGAGCACTAGGGGTTTGGTTTATTCTGGAAAATGCTCATTTGTTAATTAAAGAATTTTCCAACAGTTTTTTAACGCTTGGGCTCTCGCCACGTTGCCCTTAGAGCAGGAGAACGCTACTTATTGCAGCTGAAAAACGAAGAAGCAAAGCAATACTGCTTCTCATTTAAACTCATGTCATATTCCGATTTTTTATAAGACTCTAGAAAAGCGTGGATAAAATGGATGCAAGAATCGCGAAACTTAAGCTATGGGCTTGCTTTTTAGTTATTCTGCTACATGTATCAGCCGGACAAGCAAGCACATGGGGAGAGGGTTGGTGGGCTGCACATATTTTTGAGTCTTTCACAAGAATCTGTGTCCCCGTTTTTTTGATGATTTCAGGCGCGCTTCTTCTTAAAAAAGTCGAACCACTTAGCATTTTTTTAAAGAAGCGCTTTGTAAGAGTTTTTCCCCCGCTTATTTTCTGGACCGTTTTTTATGTTGCTTGGCTTTGGTATTGTCGCGTCGATATTAGTAACTGGCTTATAGAATCCTTGACCGCCCCGGCGATGTATCATCTTTGGTACTTATACGCCATAATCGGACTGTACGCACTAACCCCTATTCTCCGCTTATATTATAAAATTGGGAGCATGCCGGAAAAACTTTGGGGAGTTACTCTATGGATATTTGTAAGCTCTATTTGGCCTCTGGCGTCTATTATGCAAAATCCGCAGACTTGCATTCCAATAACCCTTCCGAGTACAGCCTCTTTATATCACGTCTCAACGTTCAGCGGATACTTTGGTTTTCTGCTACTGGGTGCGATACTTAGCGACATAAAAATCAGCGCGAAAATTGGCGCCATTATGTTCGTTAGCGGAGCCGCAGCGACGTCGATAGCAACCTATTGGCATTCCACTATGGTTGGCAGTCCATGCCAAACTTTTTATGATTATCTCTCTCCTTTAGTTATTTTTTCAGCCATTGGTTTTTTTTGCTACTTCATGTCAACCAATCCACACCCGCCGACAAAAAGAATAGCATCCGCGGCAGAATGCACCTTGGGCATTTACTGTCTTCATGTGCTTATTATTGGCGGGATATTCCCAGCATTTGGATTAAGCGCAACCGGCATAAATACATGGTTCATGGCTCCAGCCATTTCAATGGCAGCATTTTTGTTGTCCTTGATCGTTGTATATTTAATGCGCTTGACAGCGTTTGGACGTTATATAACCTGAAGTGCTCGAATCCATTATCGGAGGCCATGCATAAGCTCTTAGCTACTGCTTTGTACCGCCGTATGAACGCCCACCTTGATAGCTTCCAAATAGTCGCAGGACTGGCCCGTCCGCCATGATGCGACCCAATGCAAAACTCGAAAGGATCAAGTCGCACCCGATTCACGTCTTCACTCTACGCTTTCTGCGCAACAATCACTTGCCCTCATGCAGTTGCGCTTCATTTCGTTGTGGCCAACTTACGGCGAAACTTTAGCCCACAAGAGTACGCCCATGCTGCCCCCCCCCAAAAAAACGCGCGGAGCGCGTCAAAAGAATAGGGGCACTAGTCAGTAAGCGTTCAAATAGAAAATCCTCGTCAGGCTAGAGCTACCTTCGCCTGGCGAAACAATCTGTTCTTATAATTAATAGCCGGCTTTTCTATCAGCCTCCAAGAAATCGCCGCCAAAGTCATAGACAGAACAGCGAAAAAAATAGCCAACTGCCATCCACGTATTTTGCCATCGCAGAGACTTACACTTATCTGCTGAACAGGAAAAGAAAATAGATACGTACCATAAGAAAGATCGCCAACTTTGGTGGTTAGATTGTTCAGAATTGGTTTATGATATGCGAGATATACAATAAAATATGGCAGCCATAGATATACGAATAATTCAACATAACCTGACAAGGTACCAGCAACCAGAAGAGTTAAACAAACGAAAGCAAGCCTGGAATCGATGGGAATATACCTCCGGCATATCCACAGCATCGATCCAATAGCGAACATCAGCCCATACTGAAGAGAAGTAGAAACCATTGTCATACCAAACAGCACAATACTAGATAACTCAGAGGTGATCGAATTCCACAAATAAAGCACAGCCATTAGAATAGCAACCGGAACAACAAGAGTCAGCCTCTAACCCCCCCATCAAACAAATAAGAGCAAGTACGTATAACAAAGCAACTCTATCGGAAGAGTCCACAAGGAACCATTAACGCCATTTTGAAAAGGCAAATCCACGAAAACACCTGAAAGTATAAATTCTATTCTATAGGGAACCGCATTAAGCAGATATTTATAGACCTGCCTGCTCTGAAAATACTCCTCAATGCTTAAGCTAGTAAATATAGGACCTATAACCAACGCTGTTACAAACACCGTAACAGCTAACGCAGGAATTATTCGAAAAACCCTACTTGAGAAATATTCAACAATCGTCCTTCGCTCAATAGATCCAGCAACGAGAAAACCACTAATAACGAAAAATACATATACACCGAGACTAGAGTTCTGTAACCACCGAACAGCCTCACCAGCGGTTCCAAGGGTTCGCCAGCTAAAACAAGGCTATGCGAAACCAGGACTAGCAAAGCGGCAAATAATCTTAACAGGTCAAAATTATTTACTCGTCCATCTACAAAGTCACCTAGCGTTTTTCCAGGATTTCTCACGCGCATCACCACCGCAACCAAAAAATTTGTTGCACATTAGCATGGCCGATGTGGTGCACCATCGAAAATTCTTGGGAGAACTGCCCTACAATTGACATCTTCAACAACCTTGGCTCGCGAGATAGAAAGCAAAAACGAACAGAGCCAAACTATGGTTACAGTTTGCGCCTACACAATGACACTAGCTGAAACGTCCTAGTGATACTCAGACTCATGGCACGTCCCTGAAGAGGAGATGATTGCCCAGGCGGAAGGTCTGGGGGCGCCCTTGGTGATTCAGACTCTACGCCGACATCATCAAAGACTCAACGATAGCGCTAGAACCAAGCTTTCATAGCGCTTCCGTCCTTCCCGCTTGGAACCTGAAGGCAAGAAGAGCTAAGGGAACGTAGCCAAGGAACAATCCTATCACTTCATTGAATTGAAATCGGGTGACACCGATCGCAATCGGTAGCAACCAAAGCAGATTGATCAAACCTACAGTAATGGTCACAGGCCAATGCTTACCGTATCGCCGCGCTGCGAACTGGTAGGCATGACTACGATGCGCCTCATAGACCTTCTCCCCGCGAAGCAAGCGACGCAGAAGAGTAAATGTTGCATCGACAATAAAGACGCCTAACAGAATCAGCCATCCCCAAAATAGCTCGAACGATACCCAACCCGCCTGGAGCGCGAGAATTCCAAGCATCAGACCGATGAAACCGCTGCCGGCATCGCCCATGAAGATCCGCGCTGTAGGAAAATTCCATATTAGGAATCCACATACAGAACACGAGAGCAGCAGAGGGGGCCACATTAAAAAATTATCGTCGTCCAGCCAGTACAACACGCATGCGCCTAGACTTACGGTCACAGCCTCGACACCAGCAAGACCGTCGATACCGTCCATAAAGTTATAAAGGTTCAGCAACCAAACGAGAAAAAATGCGGCCAGTACCGAGCCTGGCCAACCCAGGTCGAAGACTTGATCAAAGACATATACGGGCGGCAGACCATCGAGCCAATAGAGCGCCCAGCCCGCCGCAGCGAAGTGCCCTAACAGCCGCCAGCGTGCGGCGATGTGCCCATGGTCATCCATAAAACCCAGCACAGCGACGAACGCTCCTGCCCCTAATCCGGACAGGAGAAGGTCGGTCGGGATTACTCCATCCATATACAGTAGACAAAGTGCGAGCAGAAAGCTGATAACGATCGCAACGCCCCCCCCTCTAGGCGTTGGGATGGAGTGAGAACTGCGGTCGTTGGGAATGTCGATAAGATGTTTTGAGAACGCATAACGGCGCAATATACCCGTTAAAATAAATGCACTAGCAAAAGCCACTGGCACCAACCAAACAACATTCATAAGCCCCAGTGACTCCCTTACAAAACGATTTAAATTTTACGTCAAAGTAAACCTAAGCCCTCTTGCCGCCTAGAGTTATCATGGGCAAGAGGGAACCGATTACCGTTCTTCCCGGATATCCACAATTTCATGCAAGGGCCGGTTGGTCAGCTTTCGCTTGATCCTCTGACGTAGATTATACGGGACAACTTGGCTGATGCGCTGCATGCTAGGCTTGCGGTACAGCGTCCAAAGCGCTAGAAGTGCGATTTCCTTGGAAGTCAGCGGAACTTCATATTCCTCCGTCGACTCAATGGACGCTGGAAGCTCAATAGTAACAAACTGTTCTTCTTGAGGGGTATCGCTGTTAACTAGCTGTGGGTACCTATTTCTATAAAAGTCATGATCAAGCAAGTTATTGTCGCGAGGCGGTCCCGATAATATTTTCCCAGCCGCCGACGACTTTATAAAGCTGTTCATTTCTATCAGAAGGTCATCTGGCTTCATGCCATACTGATAAATGAGAGTATGTTCCCGATTGGCTAGACGCTCAGGGAAAGCGCCAATATCCGGCGCGATGATCGGCAGCCCAGCCTCTAATGCATAGCTCAAAGTATAGCTGTAAGTTTCTGGGCACTGCGCGGGAAATAGGACCAAATCAAGATCATGCTCCGACATGAGCTGCTTTAAACCGTCTGCCTCGTATCGCCCTGTGGTGATAACCTCCTTCAACTTCCTGTAGGCGAACCCGAGCAATTTAAAATCAAACGGTACTTGGGCGGCCTTCGCTTTCTCCGCAAGTTGCTCGAGGTAATCAGCGCCTTTTTCTTTTCCCAGAGCACCGAGCACACCAACAGTGTAACGCGACTTTTTATTGATAGGGGCAACCGGAACGTCCAATGCTCGTTTTTCCTCAACATGGAAAGCGACTCTTGGACTTTGTAGCGTATAGTACCGCTTATATAACGACAATGTGTACTCAGATGGAAAGATTACCGTTTCCGCGCCTTCAATAAAACCTCTTAAGTGATCGCGCCACATTGACACAGATACCCCCTTGGGCAAAGGGAACGCAGGATTTGGCAAATCGTCTGAATACTGTCCCGGATAAACCCCCGTCTGATTGGTTAAAGTCGGATTGCCGCAGAGCCAATAGTAATCGTGTACGGTCAATGCGTACCGTGTACCCAGCTTTGTAGGGAGCTCGAGTATTGACGGGCTCAAACCTAAAGAATGATGAAAATGGATGAATTTAACGCCGCAGCCTTTAAGCAATGCGACCAACTTTGGCGTTTCCTCTGGAATCCGGAACACCAACTCATCCGCACCTTGGAACGTACCCATTCGCAGAGAGACAGCGTTCACCCCTCTAAATGGAGTCAAAATAAGATTGTAGAGATTAGCTTGAAATGCTTCGCCGAGCTCGTCAACATGTTGCTTTATTCCACCGCCCGCCTCATGTGTAACTTGCAGCACCTTAGGCTGCTTGAGGCTCGCAAGCAACCGCACCAAACGACTAATACGCACCCATTTGACCGGATCTTCAGCAATGAATCTTTGTATATCTAGATGGTAGTTCGGGTGAAGATCCGCAATTGCCTTTGAGGCGTTTTCGACTAACGCCTGCTTAGTCGATGAGAAGCTAACGCCCCCTTCATGGAACGCGTACAGATTCGGCGTAATAATATTAAGCCAGCCAGCTTTCAATGCACGCTGGCACAAATCATTCTCTTCACCGTAACCACGGCCGAACTTTTCCTCGTTCAACAGGCCGACCTTATTAAGACAGTCGCGGCGCACATACATGCAGAACCCAACGCCAGTGGGGGCTTTTACATTGGGCAAGCGCGCGTCGGCAAAGACCTTATCGATCTGATGCGTATCCAATCCGAATGCTTGTTCGTTTTCATAGAGAAAAGCAGGAAAACTGCAGATGGTGGCATTATTAGAGAAGGGTGTCACCGTGCCGATATTCGGAGCAACGTAGGCTTCCGCCGCAAGTCGCTCCAACCAATTTCCCGGAACGATAACATCGCTGTTTAGAAATACGATATCAGCTTCACCTGCCTGACGCATCCCGTGATTAACCGTTTTCACGAAGCCCAGATTAACTTGGTTTTCCAATACAGTTAGCACGTTAGGCCATTTTGATTCAAGTTTGAGCAGCATCTCCTGCATGCCCGCATCCGGACTGCAGTCATTGATCGCAATGATCTTCGAATCGGTAAATGAGAGAACTCCTGGCATCGCCGCTTCAATACAACGTTTCGTCATCTCAATGCCCTTATAGACAGGCAAGATCACAGTGACGGAGCGAACACGTGTAATTGGCGCTTCTACGACGCGATTTTCGGCAGCAAGAACGGAACTCTTCGGCGCTTGTCGGCGCAGATAAGCTGTCGTCGCGCGTTTAGCTATTTCCAGTTTGCTATGCCCCCACGCTTTTCCGGTGCGCAACAAACGAACAGCAAAGCGAAGCGGCTTAGTGAAGTACCAGGACCTCGATCGAATAACACTGCTGTAGGCCGATTGGTTTTCGGCTAGGAGCATGGACAGCTGATCACGCTCCGAGCGCAAATCGTCAAGCTCGGCCTGCAGCACATCAAGCGTTGCGTGGTGCTCAGATTGGTGTGTTTGCGAATCAGCTGCCCCTCCTCCTAACGTCCTCCCCGCGGTTCCCTCCAACTCTGATCTCGCCGTCAAAGCAGCTTGAGATTTGTTGTAAGCGATCAGCAGACTATCGACGACTACGTTACGATCCCCTTCCCATGATATAAATTCGCTGCGTTTGCGCCCACTAATGACGCTCTGCATCCGTGCTTCTAACGCTAGGAATTCGTGAATGTCTTCTTGGGTAATCGGATAGTCTGCCGCCGCGCAGGATGCAAACACAAACTCGCTATAAGTTGCGGTGGAAAAATCAGCCCCTGGGCTGAATCGAGTCACAGAGCCTAGCAATTGACGTAGGGCCCTGAACATCAAAAACTCAACTCGCAAGGCGATCGTCAATGACCACTCTCTGTCAATTAAGTGTGGCTTTCCCTCCTGATCAATCAGGATGTTCTGGGGTACCGCATCGACCATTTTGCCAGATAACAAGCCGTCCGCATAAAGTGAATCTCTAGAAATATCCTTCAAGATGCCAACGTAACTCCTGAGGAACTCTCCGACCTGAGCATAAGTCCAACCATCAGCATTGAGGATATCCATCAGCTTCGTCGAGAGAACGTGTCCTTTAATGTAAGGCTCAGATTCCGTTAATTTAAACTCGACTATAGAATCTTCTGTAGGAACCGGTTGCACCTCAGCCAGCTTTCTGTAGTGGACACGAATAGTGTTGTCGGATTCTTTTCTAAAAGTCGAACTCTTGCAGAACTCTGCATGTCGGTCACTGCTGAAGTGAACCGCGAGTGTTTCGTCGTCAATCGTTTTACGAATTACCGGGGATGCACCGATCAGGAAGGAGTTGGACATATCCATACCCAGACCATTCTTGCATATCTGCGGCCACGCCAATTCAAGCGAGAACGTGCAAAGCTCAGGCAGTTGCGGGTCACGCTTTACGCTCTGTGATGCGAACGCCGCTGCATCAAACCCAGGCTCTTTGAAGCCTCGTTCCGTAACAATCGAGACGGGTAGTTTGTAGTCCGGAAACGGTGCGAAAAATTCATTTGATAAAAAACCGGCATCGGACAGCAACGACGTAAGAGCTTGCTTCCCATAAGTCTGTGGAGTTGTGCGATTATAACGACCTTCTAAACCAAACATCGGCGTCACGACATGATCTTCCGGTGCGCCCGCAAAATACTTCAGGCCCAGCTGATTTTCGATGGCGATAATCAAAAGTCCGTCAGGATTCAATAACGAGCGAACTTTTTGAAGCATATTGGCGCCTGGATTCTCCCCAGACACGAACAGATTAGCGTATTCAAATACGCCAATTAGCGTGATTACATCAAATTTTTTGCCAATTTGAAAATCTTCGAATGTTTCAGCCAATACCGATACATTTGGTAGGTCTCTTGTACGCGCCCGGGCAATACTTGCACGACGGCTACTGCCTTCAAGCGCGAGCACTTTTCCTCCTTGCTCCCCCAGATAACGGGTTATGGCACCGCAACCGGCGCCAATCTCGAGAATGTCGCCGCGAAGCTCCGAGTCAAATATCCTCAGCAGGTTTGCGCGAGTGCTGGACAGATAGTATAGGGAGGGCCAATCTGTGCACCAACCTCTTAACTCATCGGAGAAAACACTCACATCAGTCGCCTTGTCAATCAACTCCTTGATGCGCAATTCGGTGGTATCGCCGTCACTGTAGTTGATACTAGCGTAATCCGGTCGCGACCAGATCTTCAGCTCTTCGTTAAGTTGATAACCCGCTTGCATCAATAAAGTATTCAATTTGCAACCTTTTTGGCACGAATGCTCGAATCTAGATTTACCAGCCCGAAAAATTTTTCAGTAGGCCGAACTTGGAGATGAATCGAATCGTAACGCCGATCCCTAGGAGTCACTTCTTCACCATCCTTGGTTGACACACCCAACGATATAAAATAATCACCCGGTGCCAACTCACAGGCGATTGTCACCTCCACCTCGATAATCTCCCCTTTGCGACCAAACTTGCGGAAGTCTGGGTAGTCGAGTGTTTCGGTGTTTACCCCATAAACTGTAATCCCCTCTTTAGTTTTAAGGGTCACGCCTAGGATGGGGCATACCAGATCGGCGTCAAACCTGACAAACACCACTAGTCTTAATTTTGAGCCTGTGTCAACGGCAACGGGATATTCCAGTCCCGCCACACTCAGATGAAAATCGATGATCGTTGCCGCTCGATCACCCCACCGGTACTCATTGGGATTATAGTTGGGATGCGTTTCAAATACGTCCAGGCCACCCTCTGGCGTGTGGTACGTTTCCGTCGCTTCGTCGCCCTGTTCGGCATCAATGGCAATGGAGCTCTGGGTCTTACCAAACAGCAAGTCGAGATAACGATTGACGACCGCGCGCGGCTCACCCTGCTCCAGCTGTATCCCCTCATTCAACAAAAACGCTCTGTCGCAATGAGTAACGATCTGCTCACTTGAATGCGTTACCAATAGAATGCTGGTGCCACTTTCCTTCAGTTTTTTCAAACGATCGAAACAGCGAGCCTGGAACTTCGCGTCGCCAACGGCCAATGCCTCGTCTACGATAAGAATGTCCGGCTCGACTTGGGCTTGCACGGCAAAAGCTAAACGCACCAGCATTCCACTAGAATAGGTTTTTACTGGTTGGTTTATAAAATCGCCGATATCCGCGAACTCAATAATCGCGTCATATCTCTGATCGATTTCTTCCTTGCTCAAACCAAGAATGGTCGCATTCAGGTAGACGTTCTCACGCCCGGTGAACTCTGGATTGAACCCGGAACCCAACTCAAGCAACGCAGCGATCCGACCATTCGTTACGACGGTACCAGCAGTAGGATTCAGGGTGCCACAGAGGATCTGCAACAACGTGGACTTGCCGCTGCCGTTTCTGCCGACGATGCCAACGGTCTCGCCTTTGCGAATCTCGAATGAAACGTCACGCAGCGCCCAGAATTCACGGCAATAGCGCTTCCTGCCGCGACTGAGCATTTGCAGTAAACGATCACGTGGCTTGTTGTAAATCTCATAGCATTTGCTGAGATTCTGAACCTTAATGGCAATATCAGATGACATCAGCAAATCCCTTCCGCGTTTTCTGGAACCAGGCGAAGCCCAACCAGGCGACCACTACCGAGCCCATCAGATAAATTCCAAGGATTGTGAAATCAGGCATCCGCCCCCAAAACAACACGTCGCGTGCATATTCAATGGTAGGTGTGAGCGGGTTCAACATTAACAGGTGCTGGTACTTTTCAGGTAGGGCACTCGCCGGGTAAAAAATCGGCGAGAGAAACATCAACACCGTGGTCAGAATTCCGATGAATTGCGCCACATCACGTAAATAAACTCCGAGCGACGCCAATGCCCAAGTCAAGCCCATGATCAAAAATATCAGTGGCAAAACGATTAGCGGGAGGAGCAAGACCGTCAGATGTGGCGCACCAAACAGAAAGATATAAGCAATCAACCAGACGACGAGACTGATCGCCATGTGGAACAACGCAGAACCGACCGCCACCCAAGGTAGAATTTCCAGCGGGAACACCACTTTCTTAACATAATTTGCATTTGCTAGAATCAGGGTCGGACTACGGTTCAAACACTCGGCGAACAGGTTGAACATAATCAGTCCGGCAAAAAGGATAAGCGCAAATTCCGTCTTCGAATCACTGCCGCCGGCCCAGCGAGCCTTGAACACGACGCTGAATACGAACGTGTAGACAACCAGCATGAACACGGGGTTAAAGAACGACCAAAGAATTCCCATGAAAGAGCCGCGATAGCGTCCAACGACCTCCCGCTGTACCAGAGCCCTGATCATGTTGCGATTGCGCCACAAGCTAGCGGCCTGTTCTCTTGGGGTTATCGAGAAATTACGCATTAAATAAACACCTAAACAAAGCCGCGAAGATGATGCTCATAAAAAATCCCTTCAAATGCTGTTCCAATAACTCAAACCGGAAACTCAATATCGTCAAATTCTGTTAATGATCGCAGCCAACATCAACCCAAGATTGCCCAACAACGTCTGCCGGTATACCCCGGAGCGTCTCAACCAGATGATCCGGGCCGGTCCCCTTGACTTCCTTGCTTTCTGGAATAGATCTAAGGTGGACAGGCTTTCCTCGCTCAGTTGTGAGCGGACGGACTCCAAGGCGCTGATATTCCTTTGATTCCATCCTTTAAAACGTCCAGTGAGCATCATGCGTAATCGCGCTAGACGCGCGCGGGGCCCCATATCTGAACCAATCAGGTTGGCATCGTGCTGTCGATAGAGAATAGTGGGGGCTGGATCATAGATAACCTGCCCCCCGGCACCAGTCACTAGCAGATAGGCCCACCAGTCGTGAGACACAATATCAAGGTAGTCGCCTGCCACTCGAAACAACGCTTGGGCGGCTCCATTGAACACCATTGTATTACCTCCGGCGAGACTCTGTACCAACGCATTGGCAAAACTGGCGGGCCTTGCGAACAATGGAGAACAGCCTATCACGCCCCCCGCATCGCTAACCAATTCCGTGCGTGCACAATAAAGCGTAGGAATTTGTTCTGGTAAATCCCGTAAGGACTTGAGCGCAGTCTCAAGCTTGTTGTCTTGCCAAATATCGTCCTGATCCGCCCACGCATAAAACTCGGATCGCGTCGGAGGATTACAGGCGAGCGACATGAAATTTGCGGCGAAACCGCGCTTCGGGCCCTGACGCAGGGTGAATTTGCCCTCACCCCATAATGCTGAATACTGGCGCAGTATTTCCAACGTGGCATCAGTGGAACCATCGTCAGATACTACGACACTCCAATTGCGATAGGTCTGACGAGCAAGCGAGTCGAGTTGCTGAGACAGGAAACGTTCGCCGTTGTAGGTACACATCAGGATAGTTACATGCGGTCCGTGCAAGCCCTGATCCTGAACATTCATCGTTCCATGAAAAGGAACATGGCCTTCCGGTAAATTTGGCAAAAGAGGAGTTATCACAGAGCACTCCGTTGCGGTAGGGATAAAATACCAACGGCACTGGTCCGCCCAGCGTAAAATTGGGTTTTATTGGCGGGAAAAATCTTGTAAGCCTGTGTCATTCCGCCTTTCTCCCGATTACCGCTTGGGCACAACAAATACAGAAGAAGAACACTTTATCTCTAATTCGGCGACGACAATGCTGAGCGCTGAGAGACAACTTCAATAAATGTCTGCGCTCTAATGGCAACCATCGTTGCACAAACACATCGTCGTCAAGCCCGACCAAGCGCGCAATCAACTTCACTTGAGAAAACCACCAGCCATTGCGAATCGTCTTATACCGTTTGATCAATGAACCAAGACCGGCGTTCGCCCCGACCTGATTACGCTCGTGCTGGCGATACTGGAGGGATGACAGCGGATCAATGAACCAGCAGAAACCATGGCTGCGGGCGAATGCATAACAATACCAGTCATGCAGGCTGACCCGCTGCAGTTCCTCCCAACTGAAGAGCACCGACTCCTTCAAGAGGGTCATCAGTCGCCGCGTCATCACATATGTACAACCCGGACCAGCGGATTCGAACAAGTAATCCCAGTCTACTTGCGGTTGCGCCTTGTCAATCAGACAATTTCGTCCATTTGCCCAGAAAGCAGTGACGTTGCTGGAGTAGCCATCGACCTTGCGCGACTCGATCTCCAAAGTCGCACGGTGGAGCTTATCAATATCCCAGATATCATCCTGATCGGAAAATGCAAAGAATTCGTATTCATCGAGAGGAACGTCCCGGATAAGACGAAAGAAGTTACGCGACGCACCACCAAATCGGCTAACCTCAGGCAGAACAACCACTTGAGGGTGACGCGCCGTAAGTTCCGCACACCACCCCTCGGTACCGTCGGTTGAGGGATCGATACTGATAAAAACAGTCACATCAACAGCCGCCTGATTGAGGATCGAGGCCATCTGTTCCTCGATCCAGCGCATACCGTTGAAGGCCGCTAGCATAACCGCAACCTTGGGATGTTTAACTGGCATGCGATTCCCACATCGATTGGACGCCATTGCACAAAAGGACTTGGCTTTTTGAACTTAGCGAGAAGGCGAATCCAATAACTTTTGAAGATACTGACCATATCCGGTTTTCTTTAAAGCTCCGGCTTGCATACCCAACTGCTCCGCAGTGATCCAAGCATTGTGGTAAGCGATCTCCTCCAGACACGCCACCTTCAAGCCCTGACGCTGCTCAATGGTATGCACAAAGTGGCTAGCTTCCAATAACGAATCATGAGTGCCAGTGTCCAGCCAGGCAAAACCGCGTCCCAGTATCTCGACGCTCAAGGTTTGCTGCTCAAGGTAGGCTCGGTTGACATCAGTAATTTCCAGTTCACCGCGCTCGGAGGGCTTGATGTTCTTCGCTATTTCGACTACTTGATTGTCATAAAAATATAAGCCAGTCACCGCGTAGTTAGATTTCGGCCGCAGCGGCTTCTCTTCTATGCTCAGGGCTTTTCCTGTGCCGTCGAACTCAACCACTCCGAAACGCTCCGGGTCAGATACGTGGTAACCGAATACCGTTGCGCCGTGCTCTTGCTCACTGGCTGAGCGCAAGTTATCCGAGAAGTGCTGACCGTAAAAAATATTATCGCCCAAAATCAGACAGCAAGGATCCTTCCCGATAAACTCTTCGCCGATAATGAACGCCTGGGCGAGACCATCCGGGCTGGGTTGCTCGGCATAAGTCAGCTTGATGCCATACCTGCTGCCGTCACCGAGCAGTTTTTTAAAGCAGGGTAAATCTTCCGGCGTGGAGATAATCAGGATTTCGCGCATGCCGGCGAGCATGAGCACCGAAAGCGGATAGAAGATCATCGGCTTGTCGTAGATAGGCAGCATCTGCTTGGAGACGCCAAGGGTCAATGGGTGCAGTCGAGTGCCCGAGCCACCTGCCAGAATGATGCCTTTACGGTTTGTCGTGGTCATTTATTCAGAATTTCCCTAAGCATTCGGGTTACGCCACTTTGCCAGTCCGGCAAGTGTAGTGAAAAATTGACGCGCAACTTCTGCGTATTCAAACGTGAATTCAATGGGCGTTGCGCAGGCGTAGGATAGGCGCTTGTATTGATCGGATTGATGGTGCTCACCGCAAGCACCTCACCGTTGGTCTTGGCGAAATTAATGACATGGCTGGCGTAGCCATGCCATGACACTTCACCGGCCGCCGCCAGGTGGTAAAGACCCGCAAGCTCAGGACGCTTAATAACCTGGTGAATGACGAGAGCCGTAACATCTGCGATCAGATCCGCCCCGGTAGGTGCGCCGATCTGATCCGCAATAACATTTAAAGTTTCACGATCCGCCGCTAGCCGAAGCATGGTTTTCGCGAAATTATTGCCGCGCGCGCCATAAACCCAACTGGTACGAAAAATCAGGTAGCGGCAACCGGATGCGATAATCGCCTGTTCACCCGCCAGCTTGCTCGCGCCGTACCGATTGATCGGTGCGACCGCATCAGTTTCTTGCCAAGCCTCCGTACCTTCGCCGTTAAAGACATAATCGGTTGAATAGTGAATGAGCCATGCGCCGAGAGACGCGGCTTCCTCGGCCATGACCTGGCTAGCCTGGGCATTTACCCGCTCTGCCAGTTCAGCTTCGGACTCGGCTTTATCCACGGCCGTATAGGCCGCTGCGTTGACGATAATATCAGGGCCGATCTGACGGATCGTTGCACGCAGAGCTTGAAGGTCCGACAGATCGCCGCTTAAGCCTCCGACCGGATGCCGGTCAAGGGCAATCAACTCACCCAGCGGTGCAAGGGAACGTTGCAGCTCCCAACCCACCTGCCCATTCTTACCCAGAAGAAGGATCTTCATGCCTTGCCCGAACGATCCGTGTAGTTCTGATCGATCCACTGCTGGTAGCTGCCGCTCTTCACATGAGCGACCCACTCGATATTGTTGAGGTACCACTCAACGGTTTTCCGTATACCGGTTTCGAACGTTTCTTGCGGCGCCCAACC
Organism: Pseudomonas frederiksbergensis; assembly: GCF_000802155.2. Taxonomy (GTDB): domain Bacteria; phylum Pseudomonadota; class Gammaproteobacteria; order Pseudomonadales; family Pseudomonadaceae; genus Aquipseudomonas; species Aquipseudomonas frederiksbergensis_A. The sequence goes on along the minus strand of NZ_JQGJ02000004.1, from coordinate 47,031 downwards.
AAGCTCACGCTGAATCTTGCTGGCATCAATCGCATAACGCTGATCGTGACCGGGACGATCTTGCACATAGGTGATCAAGCTTGAGTGTGGACGGTGAGCGGAGTCTGGACGCAATTCATCGAGTAATGCACACAGCGCGTGCACAACTTCGATGTTCTGTTTTTCGTTATGACCGCCGATATTGTAGGTCTCTCCGATAACGCCTTCCGTCACGACCTTATAAAGTGCGCGAGCGTGATCTTCGACGTAGAGCCAGTCGCGAACTTGGTTACCCTTACCGTAGACCGGCAGAGGCTTACCTTCCAGGGCGTTGAGGATGATCAGCGGGATCAGCTTTTCGGGAAAATGGCACGGGCCATAATTATTCGAACAATTGGTTACCAGGGTTGGCAGACCATAGGTTCTGGCCCAGGCACGAACAAGATGATCGGAACTGGCCTTACTGGCGGAATACGGTGAGCTTGGCTGGTATGGCGTGGTTTCGGTGAAGAGATCTTCCGGCCCATCCAGATCGCCGTACACTTCATCTGTCGAAATGTGGTGGAAGCGAAAGCTGGATTTACGCTCACCACTCAACGCGGACCAATAATGGCGTGCCGCTTCCAACAAGGTGTAGGTGCCGATAATGTTGGTCTGGATGAATTCCGATGGTCCGGAGATGGAGCGATCAACATGGGATTCTGCCGCCAGATGCATGATCGCATCCGGCTGATGCTCACGCAGGACGCGGTCTATTTCGGCGCGATCACAAATGTCGACCCGCTCGAATGCATAACGCGAGTCTTGGCTGACTTCCGCCAAAGACTCCAAATTGCCGGCGTAGGTAAGTTTGTCGACATTGATTACGGAATCAGTCGTGTTGGAAATAATATGGCGAATGACTGCTGAGCCAATAAACCCGGCGCCGCCGGTGACTAGAATTTTCACGCGAAATCATACCCTTGAGCTGTCGACAGACCGCCAATCAAGCGTCGTCTGATCCATCCATATGAAGTCATCGCTCGGGCGACGCCTCGTCACTTTTACTCGAGCAGGCGGAAGCCGTGCGCGGTCAAGGGACGCATTTTACAGGTAAATGAATGATTTACTAACGGATATAGACTGATCGGTTCTGATTCAAGCGTAGGAATTCTCTACTACCACTATGCAAGACGCCTACGCGACGGTCGTTTCACTAGCCGCAGAAGAAGCCAGCCCAACAGCGGCCCCATCAACATCCCGACCAGCAATGCAGCTACCGCTATTACCGACACAGGCAACTGCGGCCCAGCCCATCCCAGGAACAACAGGGAGACCTGCTGCTGATTTTCCAATACAAAGGCGAGCACAGCCAAAATTACCAGTAGGACAATCACGGCAAGCAGAACACGCTTCAGATTACGCACGACCCATTCCTTTTCTGACGAAGGTCAAACGCCCTCCTCCTCTTCGTTAACGCGATCTCGCAGCTCCTTACCCGGCTTGAAATGCGGAACGAATTTACCGTCCAGGCTCACGGATTGGCCGGTTTTTGGATTGCGACCTACACGCGGCGCCCGGTAATGAAGGGAGAAGCTGCCAAACCCACGGATCTCGATTCGATCGCCCGTGGCAAGGCACTGGGACATTTGCTCAAGCATGGTCTTGATGGCCAGCTCCACATCCTTGGATGAGAGTAGCCCTTGATGGGTAACAATTCGTTCGATCAACTCCGACTTCGTCATGTTTTTCCCTTCTTTTTCAAGCAGCTAGGAAAATCGCTTCAAAGGTTTTAGCATGACCGGAAGGATTTGAACAGTCTGTCTATTGACATATCTTCGCCATCTCGCCTCTGCCCCGTTTTCGGGCACAAGGACAGCTGGACGCTGGTCCCCCTCAGCGACAGATAACCAGCATCGTTCGCGTCAGGTATCCGGCTGGATTAAAACCGAAGGGATAGACATCCTCATCCTTGGCGTCATCAGACCGGGTAATGATTTTGTACCCTGCCCCCTTGCACTCTTTCGCAGCTCGTTTGTGGCACTTCTCCCAACCCGACCCCAGACCGGAGCAATCCACCTGTATCCCGCTAACACCGCGTACAGCACGCGTTTTGGCGTGAGTGGTACAGCCTGCTAACGCCAGCGCAACCGCCATGATAAAAATAAACTTTTTCATTCATTTCCTTAGGCTGGAATGGATCGAACGCCCTACCACCTTGCTTCAACCACTATAAATGAATTAACAAACCGATCCTGTTACAGAAACAGACACCTTATTGCAGCGAATGGTTTCGCTTCCATCATCGCCTCCGCTGTAGCACCCTGAAATCACGGCCAGCTTGCATAATCGCCGATTCCGCACTAACTGGTGGACTCCAACCGAGCAGATCTCGCGCTTTATCGGTGTCGACCTGCAAAGATCCGCAGAGCTGCTCAAACGCGCCTCGCATACCAACAGCGCGAGCACACCATCGCATGAAAATGGGTGCCACAGGGAGCATGAGGACCCGCTTCCCCATCCCCCCTGCCAGCAACTCAACGATTTGAGCCGTGGAGAAGTCGACCCCATCAGAGACTAGAAATGTCTCGTTAACGGCTCGTGGATGATCAATGCAAAGACTTATGAAATTCACCAAGTTGTCTAATGAAATCATGCTGCGGCGATTTTTAACCGCAGCGAAAGGCATTGGTAGGCCCGTGGAGACCAATTTCATCAGTCGACGAAAATTTCCTCGAGCGTGGCCGGCATAGACCAGCGGCGGCCGAATGATGACCAGCTCCATGTCGGAGCCTCTCAGCAACTCGATAAGCGCCTGTTCGGCCTCCCATTTGGATATCGCATAGTCAGCCGCGGGAGCTGGGATGGATTCCTCATTAAACGGCGCACCGTTCGTACAGGGGCCGTTGACGCCAATTGAGCTGATGAAAACAAAGCGCCTCACACCGCGGGCGAGCGCCTCGCGAGCAAGACTCAGCGTGAACTCAACGTTGTCGGCTCGATATAGATCGATGGGCGAGCTTGATGATTCTTTCAGCACATGTGCGCGACCGGCGAGGTGCACCACGGTAGCAACATCTCCAGGCAAAGGATCCGCACCAATAACTAGCTGCGTCACAGCATTGGGTATATCCAGACTTTGCCGTCGAACCAGAGCGACGAGCTCCAGATCCCTTCGCGGCAGGAGATAGTGTAGAAGCTCACAACCAATGAAGCCTGTCGCCCCAGTGATCAATATTTTTTTTGAGACTGCCAAGAAAACCGCTCCAGGGATCAGTGGGCTTATTCATCATTCAGAGAGCTGAATCGTAACCTGTGGCCGCTTCGCAGCCCAACGGGAGCTTACCCATATCCTTATCCGGGCGCTCGCCAAATCACACCCACAAAAAAGGGCGACCGAAGTCGCCCTTTTTCATGGTCTGACAGAACTCAGTTCTGCTTTTCCATCTGTGCACGCAGCAGGTCGCCCAGAGTGGTAGGACCAGCAGCAATGTCAGTGGCTGGCTTGTCGCGCAGGCTCTGGATTGCTTCTTTCTCTTCAGCGTCGTCTTTCGACTTGATGGAGAGCTGGATTACGCGGCTCTTGCGGTCAACGCTGATGATCTTGGCTTCAACTTCTTCGCCTTCCTTCAGGACGTTGCGCGCGTCTTCAACGCGGTCACGGCTGATTTCGGAGGCTTTCAGAGTCGCTTCGATATCGTCGGCCAGGGTGATGATGGCGCCTTTGGCGTCAACTTCTTTCACGATGCCCTTAACGATTGCGCCTTTGTCGTTCTCTTGGACGTACTCGGAGAACGGATCGCTTTCCAGTTGCTTGATACCCAGGGAGATGCGCTCGCGCTCTGGGTCAACCGACAGGATAACGGTGTCCAGCTCGTCGCCCTTCTTGAAGCGGCGTACGGCTTCTTCGCCCACTTCGTTCCAGGAGATGTCGGACAGGTGAACCAGGCCGTCGATGCCACCATCCAGACCAATGAAGATACCGAAATCGGTGATCGACTTGATGGTGCCGGAGATCTTATCGCCCTTGTTGAACTGGCCAGAGAAGTCTTCCCATGGGTTGGACTTGCACTGCTTGATGCCGAGGGAGATACGACGACGCTCTTCGTCGATGTCCAGGACCATGACTTCCACTTCGTCGCCGACTTGTACGACTTTCGAAGGGTGGATGTTCTTGTTGGTCCAGTCCATTTCGGAAACGTGTACCAGGCCTTCAACGCCTTCTTCCAGCTCAGCGAAGCAGCCGTAGTCGGTGAGGTTGGTAACACGAGCGGTGACGCGGGTGCCTTCTGGGTAACGGGCTTTGATAGCGACCCATGGATCTTCACCCAGTTGCTTGAGGCCCAGGGAAACACGATTGCGCTCGCGATCGTACTTCAGAACCTTGACATCGATCTCGTCGCCAACGTTGACGATTTCCGAAGGATGCTTGATACGCTTCCAGGCCATGTCGGTGATGTGCAGCAGGCCATCGACGCCACCCAGATCGACGAATGCGCCGTAATCGGTGAGGTTCTTGACGATACCCTTGACCTGCTGGCCTTCCTGCAGCGATTCCAGCAGAGCTTCACGCTCGGCGGAGTTCTCGGCTTCCAGGACACTGCGACGGGAAACGACAACGTTGTTGCGCTTCTGGTCCAGCTTGATGACCTTGAATTCCAGCTCTTTGCCTTCCAGGTGCGTGGTGTCGCGCACTGGACGGACGTCAACCAGGGAACCTGGCAGGAACGCACGGATGCCGTTAACGTCGACAGTGAAGCCGCCCTTAACCTTACCGTTGATAACGCCCTTGACCACTTCCTCAGCTGCGAAGGCCGCTTCCAGAACGATCCAGCATTCAGCGCGCTTGGCTTTTTCACGGGACAGCTTGGTTTCACCGAAGCCATCTTCAACCGAATCCAACGCCACGTGAACTTCGTCACCAACGTTGATGTTCAGTTCGCCAGCGTCGTTGTAGAACTGCTCAAGCGGGATCAGCGCTTCAGACTTCAGACCAGCGTGTACGGTTACCCAGCGAGCCTGGTAATCGATATCAACGATAACGCCGGTGATGATGGAGCCTGCCTGAAGGTTCAGGGTTTTCAAGCTTTCTTCAAAGAGTTCCGCAAAGCTTTCGCTCATTTTAATTCCTGTTGATTAGGGCGAAGTAAACGCCCATCTCCACACCCCAGACGATGTGGGTTAGTTTCATATATAAGAAGCACCGCAGGACTATGACTGGTCCCCTGCGGAGCTTCCTGGTCACCCGGCGATATCGCGAAGCGCGATCTCGCTCATGATGCGTTGCAACACCTGGTCGATGGACAACTCCGTGGAATCCAGCTGTATCGCATCGGCCGCCGGCTTTAGCGGGGCCACTGCGCGCTGGGTATCACGCTCGTCGCGTGCACGGATCTCATCTAGCAGACTCGACAGACTAACATCCTCGCCTTTGCCCTTCAACTGCAAATATCGGCGGCGCGCCCGCTCCTCGGCGCTGGCGGTGAGGAAAATCTTCAGCGGGGCATCGGTGAACACCACCGTACCCATGTCCCGGCCATCCGCCACCAGTCCCGGCGGTTCCTGGAAAGCCCGTTGGCGCTGGAGCAATGCTTCGCGCACCGCCGGCAGCGCGGCGACCTGGGAAGCCCCGGCACCCACGCTTTCGGTACGGATGACGTCACTGACTTCGTCGCCTTCGAGGATGATCCGCTGCAGTTGGCCATCGGTGGCCGCGATAAATTGCACGTCCAGATGCGCGGCCAATGCCTTGAGCAGCTCTTCGTTGGTCAGGTCGACGCCATGGTTGGCGGCGGCGAAGGCCAGCAAGCGATAAAGAGCACCGGAATCGAGCAGATTCCAGCCCAGTTGCTTGGCCAGCATGCCGGCGATGGTGCCTTTGCCTGATCCGCTTGGGCCATCGATGGTGATGACCGGTGCCTTGATGTTCACGACTGTGCCTCTTGTGCGACTCGAATACCGACCTGCGCGCACAGCGCCAGGAAGTTCGGGAACGACGTGGCGACGTTGGCGCAATCATGGATGCGGATCGGCGCACTGGCGCGCAGGGACGCAACACTGAATGCCATGGCGATACGGTGGTCGCCATGCCCATGGACTTCGCCGCCGCCAATCTGGCCGCCGTCGATGATGATGCCATCCGGCGTCGGTTCACATTTGACGCCGAGCGCCAGCAGGCCATCCGCCATCACCTGGATGCGGTCCGATTCCTTGACCCGCAGCTCTTCGGCACCGGTCAGCACGGTGCGGCCTTCCGCGCAGGCAGCCGCGACGAACAGCACCGGGAACTCGTCGATCGCCAGGGGAACCAGCGCTTGCGGAATCTCGATGCCCTTGAGTTTAGCCGCTCGCACGCGCAAGTCCGCAACCGGCTCGCCGCCCACTTCCCGCTGGTTTTCCAGGGTGATGTCGGCGCCCATCAGCCGCAGGATGTCGATCACGCCGGTACGGGTCGGGTTGATGCCGACGTGCTCGAGCACCAGGTCGGAGCCTTCGGCGATCGAGGCCGCCACCAGGAAGAACGCCGACGAGGAGATATCCCCTGGCACTTCGATGTGGGTCGCCGTGAGCTTGTTGCCGGACTCAACGGACGCCGTGGCGCCGTCGACCGTGACCGGGTAACCGAAGCCGCGAAGCATGCGCTCGGTGTGGTCGCGGGTCGGGGCAGGCTCGGTGACGGTGGTCTTGCCTTCGGCGTAGAGACCCGCCAGCAGCAGGCAGGACTTCACCTGGGCGCTGGCCATCGGCATGGTGTAGGTCAGGCCCTTGAGCTTGTTGCCACCGCGAATGGTCATCGGCGGACGACCTTCAGCGGCGGTCTCGATCACCGCGCCCATTTCCCGCAACGGGTTGGCGACACGGTTCATCGGACGCTTGGACAGCGAGGCATCGCCAGTCAAGGTGCTGTCGAAGTCCTGGGCAGCCAGCAGGCCGGACAACAGGCGCATCGAGGTGCCGGAGTTGCCGAGGTAGATCGGCCCCGGCGCTGGCTTGAGGCCGTGCAGGCCAACACCATGGATCGTCACGCGGCCGTGGTGCGGGCCTTCGATGACCACGCCCATGTCGCGGAACGCTTGCAGCGTTGCCAGGGCGTCTTCGCCCTCGAGGAAACCTTCCACTTCGGTCACGCCTTCGGCCAACGAGCCGAGCATGATCGAGCGGTGGGAAATCGATTTATCGCCCGGTACACGAATCCGCCCACTGAGGGAGCCACCAGGTTGTGCCAGGAAAATCAGATCGTTGGAGTTCATAGCGTCCACATAGGCCCGACGGGCCAGGATTTTACTGAAATGCTCGCGGGCCACCCTGGCGCGTGTGAAAACGCCCAGCAATTGGTGCCCGTCCCCTGCATCGACCGCGTCGCGCAAGGCGTCGAGGTCGCTGCGAAATGTATCGAGTGTGCGCAGGACAGCTTCGCGGTTGGCGAGGAAGATGTCGTGCCACATGACCGGGTCGCTACCCGCGATTCTCGTGAAATCGCGGAAACCGCCGGCAGCGTAACGGAAGATCTCAAGATTTTCATTGCGTTTGGCCAATGAGTCCACCAGGCCGAACGCCAGCAGGTGCGGCAAATGGCTGGTGGCAGCCAATACTTCGTCATGTCGCTGGACTTGCATGTGCTCGACATCGGCACCCAGCTCGCGCCACAGGCGATCCACCACCGCCAGCGCCGCAGGGTCCGTCTGGTCCAACGGCGTCAGGATGACTTTGTGACGACGGAACAGCTCGGCGTTGGACGCCTCTACCCCGCTCTGCTCGGAGCCGGCGATCGGGTGACCCGGGACGAAACGCGCCGGCATGCCGCCAAACGCTTCGGTCGCCGCCCGCACCACATTACCCTTGGCGCTGCCGACATCCGTGAGAATCGCCTGCCCGAGGTCCATGCCGGCCAACCGGGCCAGCAGTTTCTCCATCGCCAGGATCGGCACCGCCAGCTGGATGACGTCCGCGCCCTGGCAAGCGACCAGCAAGTCGTCTTCACAGCGGTCCACCACGCCCAGCTCTACCGCCAGCTTGCGCGATTGCGGATCAAGATCGACGCCGACGACTTCCCGGCACAGCCCGCTTTCACGCAGGCCCTTGGCGAACGAACCACCGATCAACCCCAGGCCGACCACCACCAGGCGACCGATCATAGGTGCCGCAGGTTGCAGCGAGGTGACATCAACCACGAGCCAGGACCTTGCTCAACGCCTCCAGGAAACGGCTGTTTTCCGCCGGCAGGCCAACGGTGACCCGCAGGTGATTCGGCATGCCGTAGTTGGCCACCGGACGGACGATCACGCCTTCGCGCAGCAATCCCTGATAGACCGGCGCAGCGACGCGACCTACGTCCACACAAATGAAATTGCCCTTGGAAGGAATCCAGCCCAGCCCCAACTCACGCAAGCCTGCTTCCAACTGCTGCATACCGGCTTCGTTCAAGCGACGGCTCTCAGCCAGGTAGGCTTCATCCTGCAATGCGGCGCATGCGGCAGCCAGGGCGAAGCTGTTGACGTTGAACGGTTGGCGCACACGGTTCAACACATCGGCCACCACCGCGGTGGACAAACCGTAGCCGACCCGCAGCGACGCCAAGCCATAGGCCTTGGAGAAGGTTCGAGACACCAGCAGGTTCGGGTAGGCCGCGAGGAAATCCAGGCCATCGGGCAAGTCGCTGCCCTCGGCGTATTCGATGTAGGCCTCGTCCAGCACCACCAGCACGTGCTCGGGCACGTCTTGCAGGAAGTCGTCCAGGGCCTGGGCGTCGAACCAGGTACCGGTCGGGTTGTTCGGGTTGGCGATGAAGACCACGCGGGTGTTGGCGTCGATGGCGGCCAGCATGGCCGGCAGATCGTGCCCCCAATCCTTGGCGGGGACGACATGGGCGTCCGCGCCCACGGCCTGGGTCGCGATCGGGTAGACCGCGAATGCGTGCTCGCTGAACACGGCATTGAGGCCCGGCGCCAGGTACGCACGGGCAACCAGTTCGAGAATGTCGTTGGAACCGTTGCCCAGGGTCACTTGGTTCAGGTCGACGCCGCAGCGCTCGGCCAGCAGGCTTTTCAGCGCAAAACCATTACCGTCGGGATAACGGGTCAGCTCGGCCAACTCGTCGCGGATCGCCGCGAGCGCCTTGGGGCTCGCGCCCAACGGGTTTTCGTTGCTCGCCAACTTGACGATGCTGGCTGGGTCCAGATCCAGCTCGCGAGCCAGTTCGTCCACAGGCTTGCCCGGAACGTAAGGCGAGAGTTGTTGCACGCCTGGCTGGGCCAGGGCGAGGAAGTTGCCACTCATTTGCTATCCGCCCTTAAAGAACTGCCTTGGGGTAGGAACCCAGCACCTTGAGTGCCACTGCTTCCTGACTGATTTTCTCCAGCACACCTTTCACCAGCGGGTCGCGGTGGTGGCCGACGAAATCGATGAAGAACACGTAGGTCCATTTACCGCTGCGCGACGGACGGGTCTCGATGCGCGTCAGATCGATGCCGTTGTCGTGGAACGGCACCAACAGCTCATGGAGCGCGCCGGGCTTGTTGCTCATGGAAACGATGATCGAGGTCTTGTCGTCGCCGGTTGGCGGAACCTCCTGGCTGCCGATCATCAGGAACCGCGTGGAGTTGTCCGGACGGTCCTCGATCTTCTCGGCCAGGCGCGTCAAGCCGTAGAGGCCTGCCGCCATGTCACCGGCGATGGCCGCCGAGTTCCACTCACCCTTGACTCGCTTGGCCGCCTCGGCGTTGCTCGAGACTGCAACGCGCTCGACGTTCGGGTAATGGGCGTCCAGCCACTTGCGGCACTGGGCCAGGGACTGGGCGTGGGAATAGATCCGGCTGATGCTGTCGGTCTTGGTGTTCTCGCCCACCAGCAGGTGGTGGTGGATGCGCAGCTCGACTTCGCCGCAGATCACCATGTCATGCTCGAGGAAGCTGTCCAGCGTGTGGTTGACCGCGCCTTCGGTGGAGTTTTCCACCGGTACCACGCCGAAATTCACCGCGCCGGCCGCCACTTCGCGGAACACTTCATCGATGGCCGCCATCGGCTTGCTGATCACCGCGTGACCGAAGTGCTTCATGGCCGCTGCCTGGGTGAAGGTGCCCTCCGGGCCCAGGTAAGCGACTTTCAACGGCTGTTCGAGGGCCAGGCATGAAGACATGATCTCGCGGAACAAGCGCGCCATTTCTTCGTTGCCCAGCGGCCCCTTGTTGCGCTCCATGACACGCTTGAGCACCTGGGCTTCGCGTTCTGGGCGATAGAACACCGGCACTTCGCCTTCAGCCAAAGAGGCCATTTTTACCCGGGCGACTTCCTGGGCACAGCGCGCGCGCTCGCTGATCAGCTCCAGGACTTTTTCGTCCAGGGCGTCGATGCGCAGGCGCAGCGCCTTGAGTTCTTGCTCAGACATCAGCCGCGCTCCTTCTCGAACTCCGCCATGTAGGCGACCAGCGCATTGACAGCGTTGATGTCCACGGCGTTGTAGATGGAGGCACGCATGCCACCAACCGAACGGTGCCCCTTGAGGTTGAGCAGGCCACGTTCGTCGGCGCCGGCCAGGAATGGCTTGTCGAGACGATCGTCGGCCAGGCGGAACGGCACGTTCATCCAAGAACGATCCGACTTGTTGATCGGATTGCTGTAGAGGCCGCTGGCGTCGATGAAGTCGTACAGCGTGCGCTGCTTCACTTCGTTGAGCTTACCGATGGCCTCGACACCGCCCTGCTCCTTCAGCCACTCGAACACCAGGCCGGAGAGGTACCAGGCCAAGGTCGGCGGCGTGTTGTACATCGAGCCGTTATCGGCCGCGACCTTGTAGTTGAGCATGGTCGGGCACAGGGAACGGGCACGACCGAGCAGGTCTTCGCGAATGATCGCGACCAGGATGCCGCTCGGGCCGATGTTTTTCTGGGCACCGGCGTAGATCATGCCGAAACGGGAGATGTCCACCGGTCGCGAGAGAATGTCCGAGGACATGTCGGCCACCAGCGGCACGTCACCTGTTTCCGGGATCCAGTTGAATTCCAGGCCACCAATGGTTTCGTTCGGTGCGTAATGCACATAGGCCGCGTCCTTGGACAGGTTCCACTCGTTCTGGCCGGGAATCGCGAAGTAGTCGTAGGGCTTGGCGGTGGCCGCGACGTTGACGTGACCGTAGCGCGACGCTTCTTCGATGGCTTTCTGCGACCAGATGCCGGTGTCGATGTAGTCGGCCTTGCCGCTTTCCGGCAGCAGGTTCAGCGGAATCTGGGCGAACTGCTGGCTGGCGCCGCCCTGCAGGAACAGCACTTTATAGTTGGACGGGATGTTCAGCAGATCACGCAAATCCTGCTCGGCCTTGGTGGCAATGGACACGAACTCATCGCTGCGATGGCTCATCTCCATGACGGACAGGCCCTTGCCGTGCCAGTCGAGAAGTTCACCTTGGGCACGCTTCAGGACCGCTTCAGGAAGCGCCGCCGGGCCGGCACAGAAGTTATAGGCTCTCTTGCTCACATCCAATCTCGCTCTGATCTGGTGGTCACTTAAATCTTTTTTGCAAATTTTCAAACGGAACAAACAACGAGGGGGCGAATCTTCATCCGCCCCCTCGTGTGTCCGCTTAGTCCTGCGGTTCTTCTTCGTCTGCGGCAGCGTCGAGTGGTTGGTCGCCGACGGCATCGTCGACATCGGCACCGAGGGTACCGTCGAACGCCACGCCGTCCTCGTCTTCCAACTCTTCGCCTTCGACTTCCGAAGGTTCCTGGACGCGCTCAAGGCCGACCAGTTTTTCGTCCTTGGCAAGCTTGATCAACGTCACGCCCTGGGTGTTACGCCCCAGGCTGGAGACTTCGTCGACCCGTGTGCGCACCAGCGTGCCTTGGTCGGAGATCAACATGATCTCCTCGCCGTCGAGTACCTGCACGGCACCGACCAGGCGGCCGTTACGCTCGTTGCTGACCATGGCAATCACGCCCTGGCCGCCGCGCTTGTACTCGGGGAACTCGCTGATGGCGGTACGCTTGCCGTAGCCACGCTCGGAAGCGGTGAGGATCTGGCTGCCTTCTTCCGGGATCAGCATGGAAATCAGCTTCTGCCCTTCCGGCAGGCGCATGCCGCGTACACCGCGGGCAGTACGGCCCATGGCGCGGACGTCGGATTCCTTGAAGCGCGTGACCTTGCCGCCGTCGGAGAACAGCATGACTTCACGCTCGCCGTCGGTGATAGCCGCGGAAATCAGCACGTCGCCTTCGTCCAGCTCCAGGGCGATCAGGCCAACGCTGCGCTGGCGGCTGAAGGATTCCAGCGGGGTCTTCTTCACGGTGCCGTTGGCGGTGGCCATGAAGATGTAGTGACCTTCGGTGTATTCCTCCACCGGCAACATGGTGGTGATGTATTCACCCTCATCCAGCGGCAACAGGTTGACCAACGGACGGCCACGGGCAGCGCGGGATGCTTCGGGGATTTCGTAGGTCTTGAGCCAGTACACCTTGCCCTTGCTGGAGAACAGCAGCAGCGTGGTGTGACTGTTGGCGACCAGCAGGTGAGCGATGTAATCCTCGTCCTTGACGCCGGTAGCCGACTTGCCTTTGCCGCCGCGACGCTGGGCCTGGTAGGCCGCCAGCGGCTGGGTCTTGGCGTAGCCGCCGTGGGAAATGGTCACCACGCGCTCTTCTTCCGGGATCATGTCACCCAGGGTCAGGTCCAGGCGCGCATCGAGGATCTCGGTGCGGCGCACGTCGCCGTATTCGGCGCGGATCACTTCCAGCTCTTCGCGGATCACTTCCATCAGGCGCGTGGCGCTGTTGAGGATGCGGATCAGCTCGCCGATCTGGTTGAGGATTTCCTGGTACTCGGCCAGCAGCTTCTCGTGCTCCAGACCGGTCAGGCGGTGCAGGCGCAGTTCAAGGATGGCTTGCGCCTGCTCCGGGGACAGGAAGTACTTGCCTTCGCGCAGGCCGTATTGCGGATCGAGGTTTTCCGGACGGCACGAATCGGCACCGGCGCGTTCGACCATCGCCACTACCGCGCTGGATTCCCAAGGGGTGCTGACCAGCGCTTCCTTGGCTTCCGACGGCGTTGGCGAGGCCTTGATCAAGGCGATCACCGGGTCGATGTTCGACAGGGCAACGGCCTGGCCTTCGAGGATATGACCCCGCTCGCGAGCCTTGCGCAGCTCGAACACGGTACGACGGGTCACCACTTCGCGACGGTGACGGACGAAGGCTTCCAGCAGGTCCTTGAGGTTCAGGATCCGCGGACGGCCATCGATCAACGCGACGATGTTGATGCCGAACACGCTCTGCAGCTGGGTCTGGGCGTAGAGGTTGTTGAGGATCACCTCAGGCACTTCGCCACGGCGCAGTTCGATCACAACGCGCATGCCGTCCTTGTCGGACTCGTCACGCAGCTCGGTGATGCCTTCGAGCTTCTTCTCCTTCACCAGCTCGGCGATCTTCTCGATCAGGCGAGCCTTGTTCAGCTGGTACGGCAGCTCGGTGATGACGATCTGCTGGCGACCGCCGACCTTGTCGATGTCTTCGACGGTGGAGCGCGCGCGCATGTAAATGCGGCCACGGCCGGTGCGGTAGGCTTCGATGATGCCGGCGCGACCGTTGATGATCGCGGCGGTCGGGAAGTCCGGGCCGGGAATGTATTGCATCAGTTCATCGACGGACAGCTCTGGATTGTCGATGAGGGCCAGGCAACCGTCGATGACTTCACCGAGGTTGTGCGGCGGGATGTTGGTCGCCATGCCCACGGCGATACCGCTGGAGCCGTTGACGAGCAGGTTCGGGATGCGGGTCGGCATGACCGCCGGGATCATCTCGGTGCCGTCGTAGTTCGGCACCCAATCCACGGTTTCCTTGTGCAGGTCGGCCAGCAGTTCGTGGGCCAGCTTGGTCATGCGCACTTCGGTGTATCGCATGGCGGCGGCGTTGTCGCCGTCCACCGAACCGAAGTTGCCCTGGCCGTCTACCAGCAGGTAGCGCAGGGAGAACGGCTGCGCCATACGAACGATGGTGTCATACACGGCAGTGTCGCCGTGGGGGTGATACTTACCGATCACGTCGCCGACAACACGGGCGGATTTCTTGTACGGCTTGTTGAAGTCGTTGCCCAGCTCGCTCATCGCGAACAGCACGCGGCGGTGCACGGGCTTCAAGCCATCGCGCGCATCCGGCAGCGCCCGCCCGACGATTACGCTCATTGCGTAGTCGAGGTAGGACTGTTTCAGCTCGTCTTCGATATTGACCGGGAGGATTTCTTTGGCCAGTTCGCCCATGAGAAGCCTGATTCCTTTTTCTGGTGAAACCTCGTCACATCCAGATGGGACGAACGAAGCTCGCCGCTGCAGGACAGATGCCGTGCAGCGACTTACGACAAATCAACGAGTTATGCCATGGATCTGCGCAGTAAAGGCCACCTCGCGAGGCAGCCTTGGAAACCGCCGGATGTTATCACAAGAGCCGCCACGCACCTATCCCCCAGATGCGCATGGTGCGTAGTTAGTTGACCGATGACAGGCTGAAATGGGACGAGAGGGGCTCAGAGGCGCTGGCAATAGAGAATCAGGGGGCAAATGCAAGGTGTTTATGGCCTGTCGACCCCCTCGGCGAGCAAGCCAGCTACCCCACCGGATCCATGTCGCGATCAAATGTGGGAACGGGCCTGCTCGCGAAGGCAATAGACCAGACGACACAACTGATCAATGCAACCGCTTGCGACACATCAACTGCGCCATCTTTGCCGCATCTGGCCGCTCGACGATGCCCTTCTCCGTCACGATCGCATCGATCAGGTCCGCCGGAGTCACATCGAAGACCGGATTGAACGCATCGGCATCCGCCCCGACCCGCTTGCCGCCGACTTCCAGCAACTCGCGACCATCACGCTCTTCGATAGGAATGTCGTCACCGCTGGCCAGGTTCATGTCGATGGTCGAGCTCGGCGCCACCACCATGAAACGCACACCGTGATGCATGGCGCAGACCGCCAGTTGATAGGTGCCGATCTTGTTTGCCACGTCGCCATTGGCGGTGATGCGGTCGGCGCCGACGATCACCCAGGTCACGCCCTTGGTCTTCATGATGTGGGCAGCGGCGGAGTCCGCATTGAGCGTCACCGGAATGCCTTCGTTCGCCAGTTCCCAAGCAGTCAACCGGGAACCTTGCAGCCACGGACGGGTTTCGTCGGCATACACCCGCTCGACCATGCCTTCGATGAACGCCCCGCGAATCACCCCAAGGGCGGTTCCAAAGCCACCGGTAGCCAGGGCGCCGGTGTTGCAATGGGTCAGGATGGCTTGGGCATTGCCTTGGTGCTTGCGGATCAGGTCGACACCGAGCTGCGCCATAGTCAGGTTCGCCTCGCGATCGCTTTCATGGATCGCGATGGCTTCGGCCTCAAGGGCCGCCAGCGGGTCAGCCTGTTCCTTGACGCGCCCCAAGCGGTCGCGCATGCGGTCCAGCGCCCAGAACAGATTGACCGCCGTCGGCCGGGAATCGGCCAGCAGCGCAAAGTCCGCTTCCAGCGCATCTTGCCAGTCACCACCTTCAGCCAACCGCGCCCGCGCCGCCAGCACCACGCCATAGGCGGCACTGATGCCGATCGCCGGCGCGCCACGCACTACCATCGAACGGATCGCCTCGGCCACGCCTGTCGCACTGGTGTAGCCGATCCAGTTTTCCTCGAACGGCAAAACACGCTGATCCAGCAGATAAAGAGCGCCATCGCGCCAATCGATGGCCTTCACCTTCTCCGCAGCCAACAGTCGATCGCGCATCCTTCACCCCGCACTCATGAACAAAAGCCGCCGATTATAGCGATCCCTCCGCGAAGACGCTCGGGTATACTTCGCCATCCTTTATAACCCATGGAACCGTTCCACGATGCCCAAGCCTGCCGTTGCGCTCGACTTATTATTGCTGCCGACCTGGTTGGTGCCTGTCGAACCCGCCGGTGTCGTGCTCAAGGATCATGGTTTGGGCATCCGCGACGGCTGCATCGTGTTCATCGGGCCACGGGCCGAAGCCATGAAGTGCGACGCCACTGAAATCCGCGAACTGCCTGGCATGCTGCTCAGCCCCGGCCTGGTCAACGCCCATGGCCATGCGGCGATGACACTGTTCCGTGGCCTGGCGGACGATCTGCCGCTGATGACCTGGCTTGAACAGCACATCTGGCCCGCCGAGGGCAAATGGGTCGATGAAGATTTCGTCCGCGACGGCACCGACCTGGCGATCGCCGAACAGATCCAGGGCGGGATCACCTGTTTCTCCGACATGTACTTCTACCCCAAGGTTGCCAGCGACCGCGTCCATAACAGCGGCATCCGCGCGCAAATCGCCATCCCCATCCTCGACTTTCCGATACCCGGTGCCGCCAGCGCCGACGAGGCCATTCGTCAGGGCATCGAGCTGTTTGGCGACCTCAAGCATCATCCGCGGATCAAAGTCGCATTCGGCCCCCACGCGCCGTATACCGTGGGCGATGAAAACCTGGAGAAGATCCGGGTGATCGCCGAGGAACTGGACGCGGCCATTCACATGCATGTTCACGAAACCGCCTTCGAAGTGCAGCAGGCTGTGGACAACACCGGGGAGCGGCCGATGGCCCGGCTGGCGCGACTTGGTCTGTTGGGACCGCGCTTCCAGGCGGTGCACATGACCCAGGTCAGCGACGAGGACCAGGCCCTGCTGGTAGAACACAACTGCAGCGTGATCCATTGCCCGGAATCGAATCTGAAGCTGGCGAGCGGTTTCTGCCCGGTGGAACGCCTGTGGCAGGCCGGCGTCAACGTCGCAGTCGGCACCGACGGCGCGGCAAGCAACAACGACTTGGACCTGCTCGGGGAAACGCGCACCGCCGCCCTGCTGGCAAAAGCCGTCGCCGGCTCGGCCACCGCGCTGGATGCCCATCGCGCCCTGCGCATGGCCACGCTCAACGGCGCCCGGGCGCTGGGTATCGAAGCGACGGTCGGCTCACTGGAAGTCGGCAAGGCCGCCGACCTGGTGGCCTTCGACCTGTCGGGCCTGGCGCAACAACCCATCTACGACCCGGTTTCGCAGTTGATCTACGCCACCGGCCGGCATTGCGTCAAACATCTGTGGGTGGGCGGCAAGCCGTTGCTGGAGGACGGTCGCCTGACTCGCATGGACGAGTCGCAACTGACCGCCACGGCCCAGGCCTGGGGCCGCCGGGTGAGCGGCCAGGACGAATAGCACGCCCCTTGAGCCACGGCTCGGGGTCAATGATTTTTCAAGGTTTTTCGAGGATCTGCACATGAGCAACGTCGACCACGCTGAAATTGCCAAATTCGAAGCCCTGGCCCATCGCTGGTGGGACCGCGAGAGCGAATTCAAACCGCTGCACGACATCAACCCGCTGCGGGTCAACTGGATTGACGAACGCGTCAGCCTGGCCGGCAAGAAAGTCCTCGACGTCGGCTGTGGCGGCGGCATCCTCAGCGAAGCCATGGCCTTGCGCGGCGCCACGGTCATGGGCATCGACATGGGCGAGGCGCCGCTGGCGGTTGCGCAATTGCATCAACTGGAGTCCGGTGTCAGCGTGGAATATCGGCAGATCACCGCCGAAGCCCTGGCCGAGGAAATGCCCGGTCAATTCGACGTGGTGACCTGCCTGGAAATGCTCGAGCACGTGCCGGACCCTTCGTCGGTGATCCGCGCCTGCTTCCAGATGGTCAAGCCCGGCGGCCAGGTGTTTTTCTCCACCATCAACCGCAACCCGAAGGCGTATCTGTTTGCCATCATCGGCGCCGAGTACATCATGAAGCTGCTGCCACGCGGCACCCATGACTTCAAGAAATTCATCCGTCCTTCAGAACTGGGCGCCTGGAGCCGCATGGCCGGGCTGACCGTCAAGGACATCATCGGCCTGACCTACAACCCGCTGACCAAGCACTACAAGCTGGCCGCCGACGTTGACGTCAACTACATGATCCAGACCCTGCGCGAGGAATAAGTCGATGCGTCTCAAAGCGGTTCTCTTCGACATGGATGGCACGCTGCTGGACACTGCGCCAGACTTCATCGCCATCTGCCAGGCCATGCGGGCCGACCGTGGCTTGCCGCCGATGAATACCCAGCACATCCGTGACGAAATTTCCGGCGGAGCCCGGGCGATGGTCGCGGTGACGTTCTCGATGGACCCCGAATCACCGGGTTTCGAAGAGCTGCGCCAGGAATTCCTCGACCGTTACCTCAAGGGGTGCGCGGTCCACAGCCATCTGTTCGACGGCATGGCCCAAGTGCTGGCCGACATCGAGGCGGCCAACCTGATCTGGGGCGTGGTCACCAACAAGCCGGTACGTTTTGCCGAGCCGATCATGCAGCAGCTGGGCCTGGCCGAGCGTTCGAAAGTGCTGATCTGCCCTGATCACGTGAAAAACAGCAAGCCTGACCCCGAGCCTCTGATCCTGGCCTGCAAGATGCTCGACCTGGACCCCGCCAGTGTGTTGTTCGTCGGCGATGACCTGCGTGACATCGAGTCCGGCCGCAGCGCCGGCACCAAGACCTGTGCGGTCACCTACGGCTATATCCACCCGGACGACAACCCCAAGCACTGGGGCGCGGATGTGGTGATCGACCACCCGCTGGCCCTGCGCGAAGTGCTGGATAACGCACTGTGCAGTTGCTGAGGTCGGCAGGCTTGCGCCTGTAGATTGCGGCGCATCAGATAACACCCAGGGGGGCGCTTCGCACCCCGGCGGGATAAATCCCCTCGCCACAACTGCGCACCGCCACGCATTGTTTGTTTCTTGAGGTTTCTTTATGTTTGACTACTCTGCCCGCCCCGACCTGCTCGAAGGCCGCGTCATCCTGGTTACCGGTGCCGGCCGTGGTATCGGCGCCGCTGCCGCCAAGGCTTACGCCGCCCACGGCGCCACCGTGTTGTTGCTGGGCAAGACCGAGGCCAACCTGACCCAGGTCTACGACGAGATCGAAGCGGCCGGCCATCCCCAGCCGGCGGTGATTCCCTTCAACCTCGAAACCGCCCTGCCCCATCAATACGATGAGCTGGCCGCCATGATCGAAACCGAGTTCGGCCACCTCGACGGCCTGTTGCACAACGCCTCGATCATCGGCCCGCGCACGCCGTTGGAGCAGCTTTCCGGCGAGAACTTCATGCGCGTGATGCAAGTGAACGTCAATGCCATGTTCATGCTCACCAGCACGCTGTTGCCGCTGCTCAAGTTATCCAAGGATGCCTCGGTGGTGTTCACCTCCAGCAGTGTCGGACGCAAGGGCCGGGCGTACTGGGGCGCTTATGGCGTGTCCAAGTTTGCCACCGAGGGGCTGATGCAGACCCTGGCCGACGAAGTCGACACCGTTGCGCCCGTGCGCTCCAACAGCATCAATCCCGGCGCCACCCGCACCAGCATGCGGGCCCAGGCGTACCCAGGGGAAAATCCGCTCAACAACCCGACGCCCGAAGAAATCATGCCGGTCTACCTGTATCTCATGGGGCCGGACAGCCAAGGCGTCAATGGCCAGGCGCTCAACGCGCAATAACGGCCATCCGCGTCGCGGCGGTTTACCGTCGCGGCGCGTCTTTTCTCGATGCGGCACCCAGGCGAAACGCCAAGGCCCTGCCGCCCCTGCCCCCATTTACGACTGCCTTCAGCGTCCAATCCCTTGATTCGGCTGGTGTTTTTTTCAAGATGAACTGAATGGCACGACTTTCGCTCTAAAGCTTTCAAACACGCCGTGTCCGGCGAGTAGTGAACATTGCGATGGGTTTAGCCTGCCCTTTAAAGCGGACTAGACTCAACTCAGTGTCCTTCGGGACTGATGGATCAGTACGACGCGTAGCCCAGAGCCGCTTCACCCCGCCGGTCAGGATCGATTAAGTTCAGGGGCTCACGCCATATGAAAACGCCCACACAGACCAACGCGATCGACTTTGACAGCGCCAAGTTGCAGCGCCTGGGTCTTGCCCAGCCGTCGCCGCGCGTGGCGCGGCCTGTCAGCCTGTCCCAGTTGCGCCAGCAACTGAACCAACAGTTGCAGACCAGCCTGGAGCCGCAACGGATCCTCGGCCTGTTCTTCCGCGAAGTGCAACGGCTGGTGCCCTTGGACGCGCTGGCATACCAGCACAAACCCAGTGATCTGCGCCTGGAGTTCGGCCAGCGCGGGCATCACACCCTCAGCTATAACCTGAGCCATGAGGGCGAGCATCTGGGCGAGCTGGTGTTCCGTCGCAATCAGCGCTTCACCGACTCGGAACAGAGCGATCTCGAGTCGACACTCTCCGCGCTGTTCTTCCCGCTGCGAAACGCCTTGCTCTACCGCGCCGCCACACAAACCGCCCTGCGCGATCCACTGACCGGCACCGGCAACCGGATCGCCATGGACCAGACGCTGGACCGCGAGATCGACATGGCCCGGCGTCACATGCAGCCGCTTTCGTTGTTGATGCTGGACATCGACCACTTCAAGCGGATCAACGACAGCCACGGGCATGGCGTCGGTGACGAAGTGCTCAAGGCGGTGGCCGACTCGATCAAGAGCCAACTGCGCAACGTGGACATGGTGTTCCGATTCGGCGGAGAAGAGTTTCTGATTCTGCTGGCCAACACCAGCCGGGATGCCGCGGCCATGGTCGGTGAACGGCTGCGTTATGCCGCCCAGGCCCAGGACTATTTCGCCGGTGGAACGAGGATCGAACTGACCGTCAGCCTCGGATGCGCGACGCTGTTACCCGGTGAGTCCGCTGAAAGCCTGCTGCGTCGGGCCGACAGTGCGTTGTACGTGGCCAAGCGCGAGGGCAGGAATCGGTTGACGATGGCGGGCTGAGCACGCCGACACATCGTCTTCGCGAGCAGGCTCGGTCCCACAATGAATGGCGGTGTACATACAGCTTTCATTCACCACAAACCACTGTGGGAGCGAGCCGCCGCGAAAGGGCCAGATCAGTCAACGCAAGGTTGACGGTCAGACTGCATTCACGAGCGAGCCCGCTCCCACAGGGGGTCAAACTATCGAGGATCAGCTCCCAGCCAGCGCCAGACGCTCACGGGCAGCAGCCGGTTTTTCGACAACGCCCGAATGCTCCAGCTGCATGCACCGCTCCAGGAACAGGTACATGTAGTCATAGCTTTTGCACACGGCCTGCCGCAGTTCCACCTGCAATGCCTTGCTCGGATTCATGCCTGCCAGCGTGCAGATGATTTCCAGCGCTTCCCAAGGATGGGCATCGTCATACTGGGCATGCATCTTCAGCCATTTCATGGCCCGCTTGCGGTCTTCCTCGGCGAACGCCGACGCGTAGACGCCATTGGAACAAACCAGCGCCGACCACTCCCCGGTCGCGCCCTCGATGGCGTAGTTGGTCGCGGCGATCGCCACGATCAGCGAGTCCGCCGAGCTGGTGTGCCAACACCAATGGCTCAGGGCATGCAGCTCAGGCGGCACTTGCTGTGCTTGCAGGTCTTCGAGTGTCACGCCATGGGCCGCACTCCAGTTCACCCAGTAGTCGGCATGATTGAGTTCGACACGAATGTTGCGCATCAACCAGCGACGCGCCATGTCCTCGCCGGGATGGCGGGCAAAACGGGTCTTGGTGAGATTCTGTGCCATGTATAAAGCGAACTGTTCAACGACCGGCCAACCACCAATGAGGTAGTGGCGCATGGTCTTGGCGCTGAGCTTGTTGTCACGCATGCGTTGATACAGTTCGTGTTCGACAACCCGGCGCTTGCTCTCGCTGCAATCGGTAATGAGCTGTTGTGCCCATTTCGGATAGCTGTCAGCGTCCATGAGCGGGCCTGTTCGGTTGAATGTCTCGATCACTGTCGGGCTCCTTTTGATTGTGATTTTCTGCGGACCAACAAGAGTTTCAGCGGAACGTGCCGGGGGCCTTGAATAACAGCGGCTGAGGCCTGGCCGGCCTGCATTGCAATGTGTCACAAGTAAACATCTGCGGACGCTCGATAACATACCCCTGAGCGTAATCCACGCCAATCTCCAGCAAGGCTTGCTCGATCTGCGTCGTTTCTACAAACTCGGCAATCGTGCGCTTACCCATGACGTGGCCGATATGATTGATCACTTCGACCATTGCCCGGTTAATCGGGTCGTCCAGCATATCCTTTACGAAACTCCCGTCGATCTTCAAGAAGTCTACAGGTAAATGTTTCAGGTAAGCGAACGAAGACATTCCGGCACAAAAGTCGTCCAGGGAAAAATAACAACCCAAGCCTTTGAGTTCATTGATAAAGCGGATCGCACTGCCCAAATTGGAAATCGCGCTGGTTTCAGTAATTTCAAAACAAATCATTTCTGGCGGGATGGCGTAAGCGGCGAACTGTTTACGCAGGAAGTCCAGGAATGCCTGATCTCCTATAGTCGTGCCTGACAGATTAATCGCACACATTGCCAGCGGCCCCTGTCTTGATTCGTTCAAGCATTGGCGAATGATCTTGAAGACATTCTCCACCACCCAACGGTCCAGCGACGTCATCAGGCCATAGCGTTCCGCCGCCGGAATGAAACTGTCCGGCAGGATCATCCGACCCGCCTCGTCATGCAGGCGCAACAGGATCTCAATATGACCGCCGCCGTGGTCACCCGGCCCCAATGCAGCGATTTCCTGGGCGTAGAGACAGAAGCGGTTTTCCTCCAAGGCCATATGCAAGCGCTGGACCCAGGCCATCTCGCCGAAGCGCAGGGACAGTTCCGAATCGTCGGCATGGTAGACCTGGACCCGGTTGCGCCCCTTTTCCTTGGCCATGTAGCACGCCATGTCGGCCGCGCGCAGGGATGCCTCCAGCGTGGTCGGGCTCTGGGCAATGTGCACGAGGCCAATGCTCACGGTGGTCACGAATGGCCGGCCTTTCCAGACGAAATGCAGGTTCTGTACGGTCTGGCGCAGACCTTCGGCAATTTTCTCCGCCGCCTCTGGCGCGCAGTTTTCCAGCAAGATGCCAAACTCATCGCCGCCCAAGCGCGCCAATGTGTCGTTTTCCCGCAGCCCCGATTGCAACAACGCGCAAATATGCCGCAGCAACTCGTCACCCGCGGCGTGGCCACAGGTATCGTTGACCAGCTTGAATTGGTCCAGGTCAAGAAACATCAGGGCGTGGCGGCCAACTTGGCGCGTCAGGTTATGCAGGGCCTGTTCGAGTCGGTATTCGAATTCGCGGCGGTTCGCCAGGCCGGTCAAGGCATCGTGGGTGGCCTGCCAGGAAAGGTTGGCGATGTATTGGCGTTCCTGGGTCATGTCGTGCAATACCAACACGGCACCGCTGACCTTGCCCGCGTGGCGGATCGGTGCGCCGACCAGCGTGACCGACACCGTACTGCCGTCCAGCCTCTGGATCAGCTTGGAATGTTCACTGCCGCCGCCAAGCCGCCCGCTGAGGATGTGCTCGATCAAGGTCAGTCCCTCGGTCTGGGCGTTGTCATCGAGCAGATTGAATAGCGCCGCCAGGGGCAACCCCGTGGCGTGCTCGGCTTTCCAGTGCGTCATCGCTTCGGCGGCGGGGTTCATGTAGGCAATGGCGCCCTCGACATCCGTGGTGATCACGCCGTCGCCGATCGATTGCAAGGTGATTTGCGCCCGCTCCTTTTCCAACTGCAGCGCATTGGCGAAGACCTGTCGCTGGGCCAGCAGCTTATGAGTGCGCAACAGCGCCAGGACAATCAGCCCCAGGGCGGTGGCGAAGTTGGTCACGAGCAACAGGCGCAGGATAAACCGCGACCCCTCGCCCAAGGCATCGCTGAAAGCCTTCGCGGCTGGGGTAACGGAATCATTGATGGCGAAGATCTGTGCCTTCCAGCCGCGAATATCCGTTTCCGATGCCTGGCCAGTGCTGATGCTGGCGTGCATCTGCCGGGCGACATTGTCCAGTTCTGTCAGATAGCCGTCCCCCACCGTCCAAAGATCGATGGCTTCTTCCAGATAGCTGAAATGGCGAAAATTGAGGTAAAGCCAGATGACGCTGGCTACGTCGTCGGGATGGTTGCCACCCTTGAGAATCCCGGCCCGCGCGGCATCGAGATCAGGCGGCTCGCGGTCCAGCGCTACCCGCAGCTCATGGCCACCTTCGGGCACGGCGATCGCTTGCTGGTATTTGCGAAAAATCGCTTCGTCACGGCTGTCGGCATAAAGGTTGAGGTAATAAATGGCGTCTTTCTGGCCCTTGGACCAAAGACTTTCCCCTGCCACGTAACCGCGAACTGCGGACAAAACGTAAAGACTGACACCTCCCAACAGAGCCTGAAACAGGACGACCGCAATAAAAGGCCAGACGATGCCCAACAACCGAGGGGTTCCGAGAGTCCGCGCTTGCTTCATGAGGTCCCTTGCACAGGTGGCTGTGATCAGCAATGACGCCGATCATCCTTGCAAGACTAGGAGGCGCAGCAGCTCCCCGCAAGAGGCTGTACGTTTATTTGACGCAATATACATATGTACCACGACGATCGTTTTCGGAGTGCTTTGATACTCCCCCCTGACAGTGCGAATTATCGCGCCTGCCGGGGCCCGTATTAACCACCGAGAATCCTGGATATGTCATCACTACTCACCACCGACCCGCCCACGGCTCCATCACTGAGCCCAGCCCCGTCTCCTGCCGAAAAACATAACGGGTTACTGGGCGACTACGATGCGTTGCTCTCGCTGATCCGAAACGCCCCCCCCGAGAAGCTTGCCGATACATTGATTAAACCAAAGCGTTGTTCCCCCATGTACTTGGAGGACGAGACCGGACAGCGCTCGCTGCAGGCATTGGCCCAAAATGCGGACTACCGGGCATTGTGCAAAACAGTGGGAGCCTCACCGTACGGTCTGACCGTCACATTGAAAGACGGAAAAAATATTTATGAAACACGCGCAAGTGACAGTGAAGTAAGCACTCCAATTCCACTTGGCAAAAATCCTGTATGGAACGGCTGGCTTTCCAATATTGAAAAAGCCGCTCGAAAACTTGGGGGACAGATTCGCCAGAATGGAGAGGTTACGTTCGCGAGAATGGCCTGGTTTTACGGAATCGCGCTCCCCGATCCACTGGATGGAAAACAATGCGAAGCCGCGATCCAGACGCTCGAAGAAAAGCGCGCTCGTCACTCCTTGGGCCAGGGAGACGCAATCCGCCTCGACGAACTGGGTCACGGCGCCGACGCTGGGAACAGGTCCGTCGACGATTTGATTATGGAAACGATGCGTGAACGCCTGCCGCAACTTCGCACATCGTTACTGACCTATCTCAGTCCGATTGACATCGCCAGACTGACGATCCAAGACCTGCGAGCAAAACCAACGTTCTATCTCGAAAAAATCCTGCTGTCGGAAGAGGCTGACGCGTTGACGGAGGCCCTGTTACGAGCCTTGAAATGGTACGGCGGTAATCAGGGGGAAGACAGTGCCCCAAGCGCACGAATCGCATTGTTGGTCAAAGCCATCACTCTTTGGTTGTCGGCTGGGAGAGATGAGCAGGGAGGCGCTATTGCTGGTTATCACTGGCAGGCGCCCTCCAACTGGGGCAAGAGCTACGAAGCGATATGGCTGGCGTTCGAGTCACACCTACTTGCCTCGAAACGCGCTAGCTCGGTGAATGAATCCATCCTGCTGGCCTGCTTGTATCGCCCATCGTTTCCCCTGGACTTCCAGATCCCCGACATTCCCTCGGAACTGCCCTACCGTAGCTCAACGGTGTGGGTCAACTTTGTCCATGGCGTCCAGCTTGCCAACGCTATTGACCCAACACTGTTGCAACGATCGAGTTTCCAACGATTGGTGGACCTGCCTGGCGTGTACATCGGTGAAGGTAACGCCGAAGACTTCAAACTTGTCTCGTTCACAAGATTGAAACCCGCTTTGGCATGGGCAGTCACCAATGGCTTGGTTACTGAACGTACCGATGCCGACTATTCGCTACAGGACATCGAAAAGGCGTTGCAAACACTCGATCAGACAATCGGCCAGTTCAATAGCGCTGCCGCAGATCTCAGCAAGGCGCCGCCCGACAGACTGACGCGCGCGACGGATGAACTGAAAAAACTGTTCGGACACAGCCTTTTTTTGACGGGAGCATGGAAACTTAAAAAAGAATCCAATGCTTTTCTGACCTCGACTAAATGGGAGGCGGCTCCGGCAGATAACGCTTTTTCGCTTGTGGATGTTTATGCATCCGGCTGGTTGCATAAAACAAAATGGTACGTCACCGACCCATTCGCCCTTTCGGTTTGGTTCGCACTTTCCAAGGACGGCATATTAGCCACTAACTACATAGGACCCAGACTTGCTCGACACAAAGGAAAGAAACTGCCGAACATTGAAAATACGTTCAACAACGACTTCAACGCTCACATCAAAGGCATCAGCAGCGCGTATCGGACATTAATCATCCAGCTACTCGCATCGCTTCCGCTGGCCGATCGGCAAGCATTGGAATACGGCACTACCCAGCTATACAGCCTGAGACAACCCACCAACGGCATAGAAGCCGCGAACGAAACCGAGAAAAACACCCTGCCTTTTCGAGCCCGTGGCGGCTTTATCCTACAAACAACATGGAAGGATGTAGTAAGCCATTACGAAGTTCTGCCGCGGGCTGGATTCATTCACCGTCGAACGGATATCAAACCGGAGCATTTCGGTGGAGAAAAAAAGACCGAAACGTTCAGGGCCCGATCCGGATCAGGTGTGAAGGTCACCGTTCTTCGTAACAAGCACCTCCCCTTTGACTGGAATGCCCATGCCAAAGGAACAGTCCCACGGCCGAATGTGCAATGCGACGCCATCCTGGATCAAATTGGCGACACGCTGCATGGATCACCAAGCAATGACGTCGACCAGCTCTTTCCACGAAGCTTGCAGTCACAGCCCATCCAAACGATTGCCAATCAGATATCCGACAAGCTTCTGTATATTGACGAAGCAGGGTTACGCCGCGCCTGTTATGGGGAAACCGAGTTTGATCGCAGGGCAGCTGAATCGGACAGAGTCGATAACATTTTCAAAAGCTTCGTCCCCTTCTGGAGCAGCATTGAAGACTTGAACTCAGGTGATCGAGATCGACTGGTCGCAGGTGCGTTCGGGTTATTCACCGATCTCACTGCCTTCATACTTCCCCTTGGGAAATTCGCGTCCGGCTCCCTGAAAATCGCCAGAAAGGCAGACGGCCTTACGTTCACCCAGAAACTCCCTTTGTTTTTACAAGATGCAGCCCTCTTCCTAAACTCAACCTTGAACCCAATTGAAGGTATTCCCTCGCTGTTGAAGTCCGCTGGCCTGAGTCTGTTCAGACTCGGCAAAAAAGGTTATCTCAACCTCAAGACATTAAGCGGCAGGGCAGGCCAATACGACCTTCTGCAAGGCTTGCCTCAAAGCACCGACCCAGGCCGATGGCGCCCCTTATCGAGGGAAGACCAACTGGCCACAATCTATGGCATCGAAGATGTCCCGGTGCGCAATATCGCCAACCAAGGTAAACCTGATTTTCGCCTGGTCGACCCCATGTCCACCAAACCTTACGGACCCGCGTTGACAGCTGAACGCTCCGGGTTGTCATTTGGGCCGTCCCGATACGATCTCTTGGGCAGAACCGATACCGATAGCTTTTTCATGGTCCCTGACAATACCCGCGTGAGGGAGGTCTTGGAGGTCGACGGCAGCCGCACCTTTTATCTGGATGATGTTCCTTATCGATTGGAGGACGGCGCCCTGCGCAAGCTGGACACCTTGGATGCCACTAAAAATTTCAGGAAATTGCCATGCCGCTAGATCCAACTTGCAACCTTCACTCTATGAAGGGGGAAACTGCCGAACGCCCTCCCCTTGGGACGCTCAAGAAAGAAAAAAGCTGGGCGCACTGGTTCAGCGATGTTTTAGTCGAACCCGTAAGCATCAGAGGGAGAAAGATATACACCTACCAGGGAAAGATATATGAAATCAAAAATGACAAACAGCTAACTTATAAAGGCAAACCAGAATGGATCGGCCTGACTACCAAGGTGCCTATACCCAAGCCAATCGTAGACGTGACGATAGAATTCCAGACGGGTATCTATGCGGGCATCAGGGTCAACGGCTCCGCAGAGAACATCAACGACGTCCATCGAATCGGGGCGATCATAGTTCCCGATCGCTATGAGGAATTCAATTACGTCTTCACTCAACTAAATGACAATTACTACGCATTAAAAAATCTTGCCGCGAATGAAAGCAAAACGTTGAGACTGCGAAAACTGGAGCCCAGTGAACTGGCGCAAGGGTATGGAGAGGAACTGAAGCGAATCTATGAGGGGTCTATCAACGCCAACAACACTGTACGATTCCATGGAGAAGACAAGGTTAACCAGGCGCTTGAAAATCTCAAAAAAATTTCGATACCTATCGGCACCCCCGCTGACCCACCGGCGAATATGAGCTGGACTAAAGTCGACACATCACCTGCCGAAGCAGTGATGTTCGACCGAAGAACCAGACTGCTCGTCTGTGAGTTGCCTGACGGAGCGGCTCTATGGAAGCCCACCCATTTTGCTCCCCAAGAGATCCAGAACAAAACGGCGTCCATCTTCGGTGCTCTTTTCGGGACAGAAAGGCTCTCCATAGAGAACGCCATGCAAGCGCTTAAAAAAATCCGCTCGGCATCTTATAAAAATATTGCATTTGCCGAGGTCACACTCGCCTCAGGAAAAGTTGAAATCTATATCAGCGTTTCCGGCATCTACGATTACACCCGGCATCTCCCCGTGTTCCGCGGCGGGAATCAAGTGGACATTCGTGGCGTCACCTACTACAACCTGGACGCGCTTAAAGACGGCACCGATGCCACCTCTCTTCTTTTGGGCAATGAAGGTAAATCGCTGCTAGCGATACCGCACGCCACCGCGAGCGGCCCGAACGCAACGAGCCTGATTACTTCTGGCGACAGCGAGAGCAAGTTGATCAGCTACATCAGTCAGAAATATCCGAATGATGGAGATATTCGGTCGATCACCATTGCCACGACGCTGCCCCCATGCGATTCCTGCGCCATTGTCATGAAGGAGTTTGGTCATTCGCGTGGAGCCGATGCGCTGAACGTTACTTGGGGTGAACGTAAACGTTTAAAACCACCTGAACCCATCCTTGGCTCGGATTCGTCAATGTTGCTGTAGGTGGCCATAGAGCCTGGCGTACAAACCACCATCGGCAATAAGTTGTTGGTGATCGCCATCCTCGGCAATTTGCCCGCCGTCGAATACCAACACCCGATCAGCCTGTTTCACAGCTGAAAGCCGATGGGCGATGATCAACGTGGTGCGGTTATCGAGAAAACGAGCCAAGGCCAGGTGCAAATTGTATTCGGTGGCCGCATCCAGGGCCGAGGTGGCTTCATCGAGGATCACCACCTTGGGTTCGGCCAACACCATCCTGGCGATCGCCAGACGCTGACGCTGCCCACCCGATAAACGCACACCGGAACGCCCGACGACGCTGTCCAGACCGTTGGGCAACTCCCGGATCGTGCTGTGCAGTTGGGCGATTTCCAGGGCCCGCCAACAGGCCTCGTCACTGCGTTCGCGGCCCATGGTCAAGTTGGCTCGCACCGTATCGTTGAACAGCGCCGGATGCTGGAGCACCACGGCGACGTTCTCGCGAATGGTGTCCAGGCCGATTTCCTGCTGTGTGGCGCCCCCAAAACGAATGCTGCCGGACTGGGGGGTGTAGAGCCCCAACAACAATTGGACCAAGGTACTCTTGCCGCCGCCGCTGGCACCCACGATAGCGACCTTCTCCCCCGGCGAGATGGACAAGTTCATCTGATCGAGGACCCGCTCCTCGCCATAGCCGAAACTGAGCCCCTGGATGTCGATGCCCACCGTATCGCGGCCCTTGAACGGGTTGACGGCGCCGTCGTATTGAGGCTCATCAGCGCGGGCCAACAGTTCGTTGATGCGATTCAAGGCGCCTGACGCTGCGTAAAACGCGTATTGCAGGTTCAGCAATTGCTCGACCGGCCCGATCATGAACCACAAGTAGCTGAACACCGCGAGCATCTGGCCGACAGACAGGTCGGAAAACAACACCGTGAGCATGGCCGCGGCGCGAAAAATATCGATGCCGAACTGGAACAGCAAGCCACTGGCACGGTTCGAGGCGTCGGTTTTCCATTGCGAATTCACCGCGTAGTCACGCACTTCCCGCGCGCGTATCCCCAACCGTCCGATGAAAAAGCCCTGGCGGTTACTGGCCCGCACTTCCTGGATGGCATCCAGGGTTTCGGTCAGGGCCTGGGTGAAACGCGAGGTACTGTCGTTCTCCAGTTTCTTGAGGTGCTTGACCCGCTTGCCCAATTGCACGGTGGCGTAGATCACCAAGGGGTTGAACAACAGGATCAGCAATGCCAGTTTCCAGTGCATCCACATCAGGATGCCGGCAGTGCCCACCAGCGTCAGCATGGCCACCAGGAACCGGCTGAGGGTTTCGCCGACGAACTTGTCGAGGGTGTCCAGGTCGGTGACCAGGTGCGTGGTCACGGTGCCGCTGCCCAGGCTTTCGTACTCCCCCAGGGAAATACGCTTGAGGCGTTCGATCAACCGGATACGGATGCGGTAGACGATGTCCTTGGCGAGGCTGGCGAACAATCTGGCCTGCAGGACGTTGAACAACAGCGCGCAGCAACGCAGCCCCAGCGTCACCAACAGCATCAGCCCGATGTAGCCGGCAGCGCTTTGCCAACCCGTCGGCAGCGCGTGGTTCATGATCTTCAGTGCCGCGTCACCGTGGCCCAGGAGCACTTCATCCACCAGCAATGGCAGGAGCAGCGGGATGGGCACGCTGCACAAAGTAGCCAGCACGGCTACACCGTTGGCAATCCAGAGGGCTTTTTTATGCTTGAGGGCCAGTCGACGAATTTCTGCCCAGCTCAACCGATCGATATGGGATGGGGCCGACGCGCTGACACTGGGCAGGTCATCAGGCACAGGTGGCCCGCTCCAGCCAGCGCCCCAGCAGTGGCGACAACTGGTCCAGGGGCTGGTAGCCATTGGTCAGCAGGGCCAATTGCCCGTCACGTTCGGCCAGCAGCGTTGGGAAACCCGCGATGCCAAGGTCTTGCACCCAGGTGAAATCCGCAGCGGTGGCCGCGTGCTGGTCGGCACGATCGAATGCTGCGGCGAACTCGATACGTGGCAACCCGGCCTGTTCGGCCAACTCCACAAGAACGCTGGCGCGGGTCACGTCGCGACCTTCTACATAGAAAGCCTGCTGGATCAGCTTCACCAGTTTCCAGGCCAAATCCGGCGCCAGACCGCGAGCGGTCACCAATGCCCGGCAAGCGGGCTCGGTGTCATAGACGAAACCATCGGGTAGCGCGCCCTCGAGCTTGAACGGCTGGCCGGTGGCCTGGGTGACCACCTGCCAGTGTTCGAGAATGTAGCGCCGAGTCGTCGGTTCCAGTGCCGAGCCGCTGCCGGTGCGCAAGCCGCCCACCACCAGGTGCAGTTCCACGCCCGCGGCCTGCGCCTGCTCGGCCAAAGCCTCGGCCACTGGTGCGAAGCCCCAGCACCAGGAACACATCGGGTCCATCACATACAACAGGCGCGACGCCATGGCTCAAGCCTCGGAAGATGATTGCTTGTAGTTGTAGCCGATCGGGTGAGGCAGGTTGCGAGCCTTGGCCAATTCGATCTGCTTTTGCCGGTCGATGGCGCTGCGACGGGTCTTCTCGCTCAGCTTGTCCCAGCAATGCGGGCAGCTGATGCCGGGCACGTAGTGCTCGGAGGCGCGATCTTCCACGCTCACCGGCGTACGGCACGCGTGGCATTGATCGTAGTCGCCTTCGCTGAGGTCGTGGCGCACGGTCACGCGGTTATCGAATACAAAACAGTCGCCGCGCCATTTGGTTTCTTCCTGGGGTACCTCTTCGAGGTACTTCAGGATGCCACCCTTGAGGTGATAGACCTCGTCGAACCCCTGGCCGAGCATATAGCTCGAAGCTTTTTCACAACGAATGCCACCGGTGCAGAACATCGCGACTTTCTTGTGCCGGGCTGGGTCGAAGTGGGCTTTGATGTACTCGGGGAATTCACGGAAGCTGGTGGTCTTGGGGTCAATGGCGCCTTCGAAGGTGCCAATTGCCACTTCGTAGTCGTTGCGCGTGTCGATCAGCAACACTTCGGGATCGCTGATCAGGGCGTTCCAGTCTTGCGGCTCGACATAGGTGCCCACCTGCTTGTTCGGGTCCACGCCGTCCACGCCGAGGGTGACGATTTCTTTCTTGAGCTTGACCTTGGTGCGGTAGAACGGCTGCTCGTCGCAGTACGATTCCTTGTGGTCGATATCGTCCATGCGCGGATCGTTCTTGAGCCAGGCCATCAACCCATCGATCCCCTCGCGGGTGCCGGAAACCGTGCCGTTGATGCCTTCTTCGGCGATCAGCAGCGTGCCTTTGATGCCGTTGTCGAGCATGGCCTTGAGCAGGGGCTCGCGCAGCTCGACGTAATCTTCCAGGGTGACGAACTTGTACAGTGCCGCCACGACAATGGGTGGTGTCATGGGTATTTCTCCAGGTGGCTACCCTCGTAAAGGGTGAACCGGATGCGAAAAAAACGCGCCGGGTAAGCGGCGCGTTGCGGATTCTAACAAAAATGTCGTGGCTTAAGGAGCGAAGTACCTCGTGGCGAGGGAGCTTGCTCCCGCGCCACGAAGGCTCTGTTGCCACGATTCCTAGTGCTTGCTGCCACCGGCACAGGTCGGCGAAGCCGGGGCCGCGTCGATCTGGGCCCATTCTTCCGGCGTGTAGGTGTGCAGCGCCAGTGCATGGAATTCGCCCATCAACTCGCCCAGCGTGCCGTAGACCTTCTGGTGTCGCTTGACCCGATTGAGCCCCTCGAACTGCCGGCTGACCACCACCGCCTTGAAATGGGTCTGCAACCCACGGCTGTGCATGTGGCTTTCGTCCAGCACTTGCAGGTACTCGGGCTGCAAAAGCCCGAGGGTCGATTCAATGCGTTGCTGCATGCTCATGCCAGGCTCCGCTTATGGCTTTTTCTTGGCCGGGGCGGCGGCTTTTGGCTCGAGCTCGGCGGTCATGTCCGCCAGCAGCTTGTTGACCACCGGCACGGCGCTTTCCAGCTTGGCCTGGGTCAGTTGCGCCGATTGCTGGGTCAGCTGCGGCATTTTTTCCAGGACTTTCTTGCCCAAAGGAGACTGATAGAAGGACACCAGGTCCTTGAGCTCCGATTCGCTGAAGTTGCTGGTGTAGAGCTTGACCATGTCCGGCTTGAGCTTGTTCCAGCCGATGGCTTGGTCCAGGGCGGCGTTGGCCTTGGCCTGGTAGGTTTCCAGGGTTGCCTTTTTCGACTCGGGAGCCTTGGTCTGCTCGAAGCGCTGGGCAAACATCTGCTGTACTTGCATGTAGACCGGGGTACCCAGCTTGTCGGCATGCGCCAGGGTCAGGAACGCTTCGGCACTGGCGTTGTGGCTGGCGGTATCAGCGAAGACAGGGCCGCTGGCACACACCAGAGCAACCGCGGTACAGATGGCACGAAGACGGGTCATCGAGTTTCCTTTTCTAACAGGCGAGGTAAAACCCCAAGGGCGACCATTCTGCGCCTAAAAAACGCCGGGGCTCAACCCCGACCCTGGGCGGGTCCGATTGACGGACCGAACCGCACGCTCCTAGATTGACGCGTGATTGAGGGAACCGCCAACGCCCGCCAGGGCCTAAACTGCGCATTCAGACCTACAGGAGTTTGACCCGATGAGCCGTATTGAAACCGACAGCCTTGGCCAGGTTGAAGTCCCGGATGAAGCCTACTGGGGCGCCCAGACACAGCGTTCCATGATCAACTTTGCCATTGGCAACGAACGCATGCCGCTGTCGGTGCTGCACGCCTTGGCGCTGGTCAAGAAAGCCGCCGCGCGGGTCAACGACCGCAACGGCGACCTGCCCGCCGACATCGCCCGCCTGATCGAACAGGCCGCCGACGAGGTGCTGGCCGGCCAGCATGACGACCAGTTTCCCCTCGTGGTCTGGCAGACAGGCAGCGGGACCCAGAGCAACATGAACGTCAACGAGGTGATCGCCGGGCGCGCCAATGAACTGGCAGGCAATCCTCGCGGCGGCAAGAGCCCGGTGCACCCCAACGACCACGTCAATCGCTCCCAGAGCTCCAACGACTGCTTCCCCACCGCGATGCACATCGCGGCCGCCCAGGCCGTCTACCAGCAACTGCTACCGGCCATCAGCGAATTGTCCGGCGGTCTCGCGGAACTGGCGGCACGCCACATGAAACTGGTCAAGACCGGCCGCACCCACATGATGGACGCCACGCCGATCACGTTCGGCCAGGAACTGTCCGCCTTCATTGCCCAACTCGACTACGCCGAACGGGCGATCCGCGCCGCGATGCCGGCCGTCTGCGAACTGGCCCAGGGCGGCACGGCGGTGGGCACCGGGCTCAATTCGCCCCATGGGTTTGGCGAAGCGATTGCCGCTGAGTTGGCGGCGCTGTCCGGCTTGCCCTTCGTCACCGCGCCGAACAAATTCGCCGCCCTGGCCGGTCATGAGCCGCTGACCACGCTGTCCGGCGCATTGAAAACCCTGGCCGTGACCCTGATGAAAATCGCCAACGACCTGCGCTTGCTGGGCTCCGGCCCTCGCGCCGGTTTTGCCGAAGTGAAACTGCCGGCCAACGAACCGGGCAGCTCCATCATGCCGGGCAAGGTCAACCCGACCCAGTGCGAAGCCTTGTCCATGCTGGCCTGCCAAGTGCTGGGCAACGATGTGGCCATCGGTTTTGCCGCCAGCCAGGGTCACTTGCAGTTGAACGTGTTCAAGCCAGTGATCATTCACAACTTGCTCCAGTCGATCCGCTTGCTGGCCGATGGTTGCAGCAACTTCCAGCAGCACTGCATCGCCGGCCTCGAACCGGATGCCGAGCAGATGGCGGCGCATCTGGAACGCGGCTTGATGCTGGTAACGGCGCTGAACCCGCACATCGGCTACGACAAATCGGCGGAAATCGCCAAGAAGGCCTACAACGAAGGGCTGACCTTGCGGGAGGCCGCGTTGCAGTTGGGGTACTTGACCGACGACGAGTTCGAGGCCTGGGTCCGGCCGGAAAACATGCTGGAGGCGGGTGGGCAGGGCTGAGTTACATCCGGGACAGGCCTGCCGCCTTCGCGAGCCAGCCCGCTCCCACGGTGGATCAGTGTTGATCGCACTGTCGCATCCACCGAAAGATCCTGCGGGACCGGGCGGGCTCGCGAAGAATGATGATGCGGTCTAGCGACTGACAGCCAAACGCTCGCGCCGGGCCCGGAGCCCGGCGATGAGCGACGGCCCCAACGCCACCAGGGCCGATCCCAGTACCACCAGCACAGCCCCGCCATACCCCAGCAGGTTGATCTGCTCGGCATGGACGTACTCAGGCCACCACCAGGCGGCCATCGCCACGGCGGCGAACGTCACCAATGGCGTGATCGCCAGGGTTGCGCTGACGCGCGAGGCTTCCCAATGCGCCAGCGCTTCGGCAAACGCGCCATAGGCGATCAGGGTATTGAGGCAACAAGCGAGCAACAGCCAGCCTTGTAATGGTGTCAGTTGCAGCGCCTCCAGCGGATGAACCCAAGGCGTCAGCAACAGTGCGCAGAACAGGTAGATCACCATCATCACCTGCAACGAATTCCACACCGTCAGCAACTGCTTCTGGCCCAGGGCGTAGAACGTCCAGACGGTCGAGGCCATCAGCACCAGCAAGACCCCGGCGGTGTAGTCGCTCAGGGAAGTCAGCAGCTCGGTGAGACGCTGGTTGAAAAACAGCGCAAAACCGATCAGCAGCACCAGCAGGCCAATGCCCTGCCCCACGCTGAAGCGCTCCTTGAATACAAACAGACTGGCCACCAGTAGCATGATCGGTCCCATCTGCACCACCAGTTGCGCGGTGCCGGGACTCAAGCGGTTCAGGCCCATCAGGTACAGGACGTAGTTGCCCACCAGCCCCAACACCGCCATCGCCACCAACCAGCCGCCACGCGGGCCGAGCACCTTGCGGCTGGGCAAGCGCCTGGTGGCCGCCAGATAGACGAAGAGCAGACCGCCGGACACTGTCAGTCGAAACCAGGTCACCGTCACCGGATCCATTACTTGCAGCACTTGCTTGAGCTTGATCGGCAGGATTCCCCACAACAGGGCGGTCAGCAAGGCGAGGAACAGGCCATAGACCCAGCGACCGGACGAAATGTGCATGCAACCCTCGAAGCCAAGACATGAACGCCCATTCTAGGCCCGGATCGATCGGCGCATACAGGCACAGTTGGGCATTCGGCGTTGACGCAATTGTATGGGTCGCAGCCGTCGATCGGTTGGACAGGCGCAAATCACCGACACCACATATGCTCAGTTGAAACGACCATGCTGCCCCCTATGGAGACCCGAAATGCCAGGAACGCGCGCCCACGATACAGACGCCCCCAAGACGATTTTCCGCAGTGACCGGATCTGTCGGGTAAATGGCGAGTTTTATTTCAATACGCGCGAAGGCACCCAGGAAGGCCCATTCGTCTCTCGCGAGGCGGCGGAGCAGGAGATTGCGGCGTACATCCAGCGGATGCAGCAGTTGCCCAAGGTGGCTGAACCATTCGCAGCCCCCGTGGCGAGGGAGCTTGCTCCCGCTGGGTCGCATGGCGGCCCCCTTACGGTTCATCCCCAGTAGAAAGCGGCGACTGCCTCGCAGCCGAGCGGGAGCACAAGCCCAGGGGCGGCGCCTATCGCACCGCCTCGAACAACCCTGTTGCCCCCATCCCGCCGCCCACGCACATGGTCACGATGCCATAGCGCAGGTTGCGCCGTTGCAGTTCACGCACCAGATGCCCTACTTGCCGCGAGCCGGTCATGCCGAACGGGTGGCCGATGGAAATCGAACCGCCGTTCACGTTGTATTTCTCGTTGTCGATTTCCAGCCGGTTGCGACTGTAGAGGCACTGGGAGGCAAACGCCTCGTTGAGCTCCCACAGGTCGATGTCGCCGATTTGCAAACCCTTGGCCTTGAGCAACCGGGGCACCGAGAACACCGGGCCGATGCCCATCTCATCCGGCTCGCATCCGGCGACGGTAAAGCCGCGGAAAAACGCCTTGGGCTTGAGCCCCAGGGCCAGGGCTTTTTCCAGGCTCATCACCAGCGTCATCGAAGCACCGTCGGATAATTGCGAGGAGTTGCCCGCCGTCACCGAACCGTCCTCGGCAAACACCGGCTTCAACCCGGCCAGGCTTTCGTAGGTGGTATCGGGGCGGTTGCAATCATCGCGGTCGACTACGCCGTCCAGAATCTGCACGGCACCGGTGTTCTTGTCCTCGACCCGGTACTTGACCGTCATCGGCACGATTTCGTCATCGAACAGCCCCTCGGCCTGGGCCCGGGCCGTGCGCTGCTGGCTCTGCAAGGCGTAGCGGTCCTGTTCCTCGCGACTGACCTGATAACGGCGCGCGACGATCTCGGCGGTCTGCCCCATAGGGAAGTAGATGCCGGGCACTTGCTCCTTGAGGAGTGGGTTGATCAGGTTGTCGGTGTTGACGCTCTTCATCGTCAGGCTGATGGACTCGACGCCGCCGGCGACGATGATCTCGCTGCAACCCGAGGCGATCTGGTTGGCGGCAATCGCAATGGCTTGCAGGCCCGAAGAGCAAAAACGGTTGAGGGTCATCCCCGCCGTGCCGATGCCCAGTTGCGAGAGCACCGCCACGTTACGCCCGATGTTGAAGCCTTGGGCGCCTTCGTTGGAACCGGCGCCAACGATGCAATCCTCGACGCTGGCAGGGTCGATGTCGTTGCGCGCCAGCAACGCGTTGACGCAATGCGCCGCCATGTCGTCCGGACGGGTCATGTTGAACTTGCCGCGAAAGGACTTGGCCAATCCGGTCCGTACGCTGTCGACGATCACCACTTCACGCATGGCGGCACCTCATTGTTGTTATCGGTTGGGAATGGAATCGAGGATAAATCCACCCCATGACCGAACGCGACAATCATTCACCCCGCGTATGCGTGCCCATCGGGCTAGTTCTTTTTCCGCGTTTGCTTGGCGGAGCGCTCGAACGCGGCCTCCAGCGCGTCATTGAGCGTGCGCAACACCTTGACCCGGGCCCAGCGCTTGTCATTGGCCTCCACCAGGGTCCAGGGCGAGATCTCCGTGCTGGTGCGATCAACCATGTCGCAGACCGCTGAGCGATAGGCGTCCCACTTGTCCCGGTTGCGCCAGTCGTCCTCGGTGATCTTGAAGCGCTTGAAGGGGATTTCCTCCCGCTCCTGGAAGCGCTCCAATTGGGTTTGCTTGTCGATCGCCAGCCAGAACTTCACGACCACCACGCCGGCGTCGGCCAGTTGCTCCTCGAAGTCGTTGATTTCACCGTAGGCCCGCAGCCAGTCGGCGCGACTGCAAAAGCCCTCGACCCGCTCCACCAACACCCGGCCATACCAAGAGCGGTCGAACATGGTGAACTTGCCCCGCGCCGGAATGTGTCGCCAGAACCGCCACATGTAGGGGTGGGCACGTTCTTCCTCGGTGGGCGCGGCAATCGGCACGATGCTGTACTGGCGCGGATCGAGCGCCGCCGCGACCCGGCGGATCGCCCCGCCCTTGCCCGCCGCATCGTTGCCTTCGAACACTGCCACCAAGGCATGTCGACGCATGCGCTTGTCGCGCAACAGGCCGGCGAAGCGGGCCTGCTCGGTGATCAGTTGTTCTTCGTAGTCAGCCTTGTCCAGGCGCAGCGTCATGTCGAGGCTGCCGATCAACGTCACCTGGTCATCCAGCGCCGGCAACGGCGCCACGTTGACCTTGGCCGCCTTGACCTTCTGCCGATCCAGGGCGTGGCGCAGGCCTTCGAGCAGGATCCGCCCGACCGCAAGGCTGCGGTAACAGGCGTCCACCCCTTCGATCACATGCCACGGCGCGTAATCGCGACTGGTGCGGCGCAGCACGCGCTCGCCGTACTTGACGAACTTGTCGTAGGTCTGGGACTGCTGCCAGTCCAGCGGACTGATGCGCCAGCTGTGCAGCGGATCGTCCTTGAGGCTCTTGAGGCGGGCCTTCATCTGTTTCTTGGACAGGTGGAACCAGAACTTGAAGATCAGCGCGCCTTCGTCGCAGAGCATTTTCTCCAGGCGCTCGGCACCGTTGATCGCCTGGTCGAGCCGCGGGTCCTTGAACTGGCCATGGACTCGCCCCTGCAGCATCTGGCTGTACCAGTTACCGAAGAAAATCCCCATGCGCCCCTTGGCCGGCAACATCCGCCAATAGCGCCAGGCCGGCGGCCGCGCCAGTTCTTCGTCGGTCTGCTGGTCGAACGTGCGGACTTCGATCAGTCGCGGGTCCATCCATTCGTTGAGCAACTTCACCGTCTCGCCCTTGCCCGCGCCTTCGATGCCGTTGATCAGCACAATCACCGGGAAACGGCCCTGCTGGTGCAGCTCGAATTGCGCTTCGAGCAACGCTTCACGCAGTGCCGGGACTTCGGCCTCATAGGTTTCTTTATCAACGACGTGACCGATTTCGGCGGACTCGAACATGGGCAGCTCCTTCCAGGAATGGGGCAAGACTAGCGGATTGGATGCGCGCCTGCGCAGCAGATTCCTTCCGGATGCAGGCACGTTTGCCCTGGATCAAGCAACGCGTTGCCGATCGGCTAGAATGGCGCCTTCATTTTCACAGAGCCTGTCATGACGCCCATTCAACACCATGCCCAACTCGACTGGGACGACCAGGGCCGCCCCCGCTCCCGGGCGTTCAACGATGTGTATTTCTCCGACCAGTCGGGCCTGGAAGAAACCCGCTATGTGTTCTTGCAGCAGAACAACCTGGCCGAGCGTTTTGCCGCGCTGGCGGACAACGGGCGGCTGGTGATCGGCGAAACCGGGTTCGGCACCGGGTTGAATTTTCTTTGCGCCTGGCAGTTGTTCGAGCAATGCGCGCCGGCTGGCGCGCGGCTGCATTTTGTCAGCGTCGAAAAGTTTCCCCTGAGCCCTGAGGACCTGCGCCGAGCCCTGGCCTTGTGGCCGGAGCTCAAGGCCCAGGCGGACCAACTGCTTGGGCAGTACGTTGCGATTCACCAGGGTTTCCAGCGCATCACACTGGCGAGCGGCCGGGTCACCCTGACGCTGCTGATTGGCGACGCCCTGGAGCAACTGCCCCAGCTCGACGGGCAGATCGACGCCTGGTTCCTCGACGGTTTTGCCCCAGCGAAAAATCCTGAGATGTGGAGCGCCGAGCTGTTCGCCGAGCTCGCCCGACTGGCCGCGCCGGGGGCCACCCTGAGCACCTTCACCAGCACCGGCTGGGTGCGACGCCGGCTGAACGCGGCGGGCTTCAAGATGAAACGCACGCCAGGCATCGGCCATAAGTGGGAGATTCTTCGCGGTGCGTTCCTCGGTTGGCCGGAGCAGACCCCGCTACCGGCGCCGATCAAACCCTGGTACGCCCGGCCTGTCGTGCCAGTCGGCGAGCGCCGGGCCCTGGTGATCGGCGGCGGCCTGGCCGGTTGTGCCAGCGCGGCCAGCCTCGCGGCCCGTGGCTGGCAGGTCACCTTGCTGGAACGTCACGCCGGCTTGGCCGAAGAAGCGTCCGGCAACCCCCAGGGCGTGCTGTACCTCAAACTGTCGGCCCACGGCACCGCATTGTCACAGATGATCCTCAGCGGTTTCGGCTACACGCGGCGCTTGCTCGAACACCTGCAACGGGGCCTTGACTGGGACGCTTGCGGCGTCTTGCAACTGGCCTTCGATGCCAAGGAAGCCGAGCGCCAGGCGCGGTTGGCCGAGGCGTTTCCAGCCGGCCTGCTGAAAATCCTCGATCGCAGCGAAGCCGAGGCGCAATCCGCCATCGGTTTGCCCAGCGGCGGCCTGTTTTATCCTGAAGGCGGCTGGGTGCATCCGCCAGCGTTGTGCCGTTGGCAAGCTTCGAGGCCGGCGATCACGTTGCAGGCACATCATGAAGTGCTGGAACTGCGCCGCGTCGACGGCCAATGGCAGGCCTGGGACGGCGAACGCTGCCTGGCCAGCGCACCGGTGGCCATCCTCGCCAGCGCGGCCGAGATCAAACGCTTCGAGCCCGCCGCCGACCTGCCCCTCAAGCGCATTCGAGGACAGATCACCCGCCTGCCGCAAACCACCCGCAGCCAGCGCCTGGCGACGGTCGTCTGCGCCGAAGGCTACGTGGCACCGCCGCGCATGGGCGAGCACACGTTGGGGGCCAGTTTCGATTTTCACAGCGATGACCTGACCCCTACCGCCGCCGAGCATGCCGGCAATCTGCAAATGCTCGAAGACATTTCC
Source organism: Pseudomonas frederiksbergensis (assembly GCF_000802155.2). Taxonomy (GTDB): domain Bacteria; phylum Pseudomonadota; class Gammaproteobacteria; order Pseudomonadales; family Pseudomonadaceae; genus Aquipseudomonas; species Aquipseudomonas frederiksbergensis_A. The sequence goes on along the minus strand of NZ_JQGJ02000004.1, from coordinate 5,830 downwards.
GTGGACCTGGTGGATCGGCTGGACGCCCGAGCCTTGGATCCCGCGCAACTGGAAGGCCGCGCGGCGTTTCGCTGCACCAGCCCGGACTACCTGCCAATCGTCGGTCCCCTGGCTGATCACCCTGCCTTCATCGAAGCGTATTCGGCGCTGGCCAAGGACGCCCGCCAAATGCCCGACACGCCCTGCCCTTGGCTCGACGGCCTGTACGTCAACAGCGGCCACGGTTCCCGAGGCCTGATCACCGCGCCGCTGTCCGGCGAATTGATCGCCGCCTGGCTGGAGAACGAACCGCTGCCGCTGCCGCGAGGCGTAGCCGAGGCGTGTCATCCGAACCGGTTCACGCTGCGGGCGGTGATTCGGGGCAAGGCCTGAACTCTACGCCCCCCCACCCGTCGGCTTATAACGCATCGATATAAAACTCACAGCCATCCCACCGGTCAGTTCCTGAGTACCCGCCCTTTCGGCGTGTATGGCTTGACCCCCTCCCCAACGGAAAAACCGGTAAGGACTTATGTGCGGATTAGCTGGAGAGTTACGTTTCGATCAACAACCTGCGGACCTTGCGGCCGTAGAGCGCATCACCCATCACCTGGCCCCTCGCGGCCCCGACGCATGGGGCTTTCATAGCCAGGGGCCGATAGCCCTCGGCCATCGGCGCTTGAAAATCATGGACCTGTCCGACGGCTCGGCGCAGCCGATGATCGACAATCAATTGGGCCTGTCCCTGGCGTTCAACGGTGCGATCTACAACTACCCGGAACTGCGGGCCGAACTCGAAGGCCTGGGCTACGCCTTTCATTCAGGTGGCGACACCGAAGTGCTGCTCAAGGGTTATCACGCCTGGGGCGAAGCGCTGCTGCCCAAGCTCAACGGCATGTTCGCCTTCGCCATCTGGGAACGCGATGCCAAGCGGCTGTTCATCGCCCGCGACCGTCTCGGCGTGAAGCCGCTATACCTGTCACGCACCGGCCAGCGCCTGCGCTTTGCCTCGGCATTGCCGGCACTGCTCAAGGGCGGCGACATCAACCCGGTGCTCGATCCGGTCGCCCTGAATCACTACCTCAATTTCCATGCGGTCGTCCCGGCGCCTCGCACCTTGCTGGCCGGCATCGAAAAGCTGCCGCCGGCCACCTGGATGCGCGTCGAGGCGGACGGTAGAACCGAGCAGAAAACCTGGTGGACGCTGCCCTACGGTCCTCGGCCCGATGAGCAGAACCTCAATCTGGAAGACTGGATCGAACGCGTGCTGGACAGCACCCGCGAAGCGGTCGCCATCCGCCAGCGCGCCGCCGTCGATGTAGGCGTGTTGCTATCGGGCGGCGTGGATTCGAGCATGCTCGTCGGCTTGCTTCGTGAGGTTGGCGTCGAAGACCTGTCCACCTTCTCCATCGGCTTCCAGGACGCCGGTGGCGAACGCGGTGACGAATTCCAGTATTCGGACTTGATCGCCAAGCACTACGGCACCCGCCACCATCAGTTGCGCATCGATGAAAAAGAGATCATCGAACAGCTGCCGGCCGCGTTCCGCGCCATGAGCGAACCGATGGTCAGCCACGACTGCATCGCCTTCTACCTGCTCTCGCGGGAAGTGGCCAAGCACTGCAAAGTGGTGCAAAGCGGCCAGGGCGCCGACGAACTGTTCGCCGGCTACCACTGGTACCCGCAAGTGGATGGCGCCAGCGATCCTTATGCGGCCTATCGCGCGGCGTTCTTCGACCGCAGCTACGAGGAATATGCCGCCACCGTGCAACCCAAGTGGATGACGGCCAACGATGCGGCCGGTGACTTCGTCAAGGCGCATTTCGCCCAGCCGGGCGCCGATGCCGCAGTGGACAAGGCCTTGCGCCTGGACAGCACGGTGATGCTGGTGGACGACCCGGTCAAGCGTGTCGACAACATGACCATGGCCTGGGGCCTGGAAGCACGCACGCCGTTCCTCGACTACCGGCTGGTGGAGCTTTCCGCCCGGGTACCGGCGAAATTCAAGCTGCCCGATGGCGGCAAGCACGTGCTCAAGGAAGCGGCCCGCCGGGTGATCCCGAGCGAGGTCATCGACCGCAAGAAAGGCTATTTCCCGGTGCCCGGCCTCAAGCATCTCGAAGGCAACACCCTGGCCTGGGTCCGTGAGCTGCTGCTGGATCCGAGCCAGGATCGCGGGCTGTTCAATCCGACCATGCTTGACCGCCTGCTGACCGACCCCAACGGCCAACTGACGCCGTTGCGCGGCTCGCGGCTGTGGCAATTGGCGGCGCTGAACCTGTGGCTCAGCGAGCAAGGAATCTGACTGATGAAACCCCATTCCACCCTTCACAACCAACGACTTCTGCGCGGCCAACCGCCGTCCTACGAACGCTTGCAGGCACGCTTGGCCGAAGACGGCAGCGACCTGGGTGCCGACCCCATCGCCGTGCATTGCGGCTGGGGTCGGCTGCTGATCGGCCATACCTTCCCGGACCCGGCGAGCCTGGCCCAGGAACTGCTCAACGAACAACCCGGCGAACGTGACATCGCCCTGTATGTCGCCGCGCCGCAACAGGTGCTGGGGTTGGAACCGGCGCATCTGTTCCTTGATCCGTCGGACACCCTGCGCCTGTGGTTCAGCGACTATCGGCAAGCCACGCGGGTGTTTCGCGGCTTCCGGATTCGCCGCGCCCAGGGCGACAGCGACTGGCAGGCCATCAACCAGCTCTACCAGGCTCGCGGCATGCTGCCCATCGACCCGGAGCGACTGACCCCGCGCCATCAAGGTGGCCCGGTCTACTGGCTGGCGGAGGACGACGACACCGGCGCGGTGATCGGCAGCGTCATGGGCCTCAATCACCAGAAAGCCTTCAACGATCCGGAAAATGGCAGCAGCCTCTGGTGCCTCGCGGTCGACCCGCAGTGTTCACGCCCCGGCGTCGGGGAAGTGCTGGTGCGCCATCTCATCGAGCATTTCATGAGCCGTGGCTTGAGCTACCTTGACCTGTCGGTGCTGCACGACAATCGGCTGGCGAAAAACCTCTACGCCAAACTCGGTTTCCGCAACCTTTCGACCTTCGCCATCAAGCGCAAGAATGGCATAAACCAACCATTGTTCCTTGGGCCTGGCCCCGAGGCGCAGTTCAACCCCTATGCACGGATCATCGTCGAGGAAGCGCACCGTCGCGGCATCGAAGTGCAGGTGGATGACGCCGAGGCCGGCCTGTTCACCCTGGTGCACGGCAGCCGCCGGATTCGCTGCCGGGAATCGCTGAGCGACCTGACCAGCGCAATCAGCATGACGCTGTGCCAGAACAAGAGCCTGACCCACAAAGTGCTGAAAAACGCAGGCTTGAACTTGCCGGCCCAACAACTGGCGGGCAATGCCGACGACAATCTGGCGTTTCTCGATGAGCATGAACGGGTGGTCGTGAAACCGCTGGACGGCGAACAAGGCCAAGGCGTGGCGGTGGACCTGCGCACGATCGAAGAAGTGCAAGCCGCCATCGAAGCGGCCCGGCGCTTCGACAGCCGAGTGTTGCTGGAAAGCTTCCACGAGGGCCTGGATTTGCGCATCCTCGTGATCGGCTTTGACGTGGTGGCAGCAGCGATCCGTCGCCCGGCCGAAGTGATCGGCGATGGGCAGCACACCATCGGCGCGCTCATTGAAGCCCAAAGCCGACGACGCCAGGCCGCAACCGGCGGCGAAAGCAAAATCCCGATGGACGCCGAGACCGAGCGCACCCTGACCGCGGCCGGCTATGACTACGACAGCGTACTGCCCAAGGGCGAGCACCTGTTCGTACGGCGCACGGCGAACCTGCACACGGGTGGCGTCCTGGAGGACGTGACGGCGATCCTTCACCCAACCCTGGCCGATGCGGCGGTCCGTGCGGCACGGGCCCTGGACATTCCCATGGTCGGCCTGGACCTGCTCGTCCCGGCCGCCGATCAACCGGAATACGTGTTCATCGAAGCCAACGAACGCGCCGGGCTGGCCAATCACGAACCACAACCCACCGCCGAGCGCTTTGTGGATTTGTTGTTCCCCCATAGCCAGGCGGTGGTCTGAGATATCCGTGGCGAGGGAGCTTGCTCCCGCTGGGCCGCGAAGCGGGCCTCCTGATTTGCCCGAAGCATGCGACTGTTTCGCAGCCGAGTGGGAGCAAGCCCCCTCGCCATGGGGTCGCTCATTCCAATATTCCGCGAGGAGTTTCCATGATCAGTAAAATTCCCGAACCGGATCTCGAATACTTGCAAAAAGTCTTGCTGGAAATGCTCGCCATTCCCAGCCCGACCGGTTTTACCGACACCATTGTCCGTTACGTCGCCGAACGGCTCGAAGAGCTGGGCATTCCATTCGAAATGACCCGGCGCGGCACGATCCGCGCGACGCTCAAGGGCCGCAAGAGTAGCCCCGACCGCGCGGTGTCGGCGCACCTGGACACCATCGGGGCTTCGGTCCGGGCCATCAAGGACAACGGTCGCCTGACACTCGCCCCGGTGGGCTGCTGGTCCAGCCGGTTTGCCGAGGGCAGCCGGGTCAGCCTGTTCACCGACTCCGGTGTGATTCGTGGCAGCGTCCTGCCGTTGATGGCGTCCGGTCACGCATTCAACACGGCCGTGGATGAAATGCCCATCAGCTGGGACCACATCGAACTGCGCCTGGACGCCTACTGCGCCACCCGCGCCGACTGCGAGACCCTGGGCGTCGGCATCGGCGACTACGTGGCCTTCGATCCCTTGCCGGAGTTCACCGAAAGCGGCCATATCAGCGCCCGGCACCTGGACGACAAGGCCGGCGTCGCCGCATTGCTGGCGGCGCTGAAGGCCATCGTCGACAGCGGTGAGGAACTGCTCATCGATTGCCATCCGCTGTTCACCATCACCGAGGAAACCGGCAGCGGCGCGGCGGCCGCGCTGCCCTGGGACGTCAGCGAGTTCGTCGGGATCGACATCGCGCCGGTCGCACCAGGCCAGCATTCCAGCGAACACGCGGTGAGCGTGGCCATGCAGGATTCTGGAGGTCCTTACGACTACCATCTGTCACGGCACTTGTTGAAACTGGCCAAGGAAAACGAGCTCCCAGCGCGCCGCGACCTGTTTCGCTACTACTTCAGCGACGCCCATTCGGCGATCACCGCCGGCCACGATATCCGCACCGCCCTGCTCGCCTTCGGCTGCGACGCCACCCATGGCTACGAACGCACCCACATCGACAGCCTGGCGGCCCTCAGCCGCTTGCTCGGCGCCTATATCCTCAGCCCACCGGTGTTCGCCAGTGATGCGCAGCCGGCCCAGGGTTCACTGGACCGCTTCAGTCACCAGATCGAACACGATGCGCAAATGGAAAGCGACACCCGGGTGCCTTCAGTGGATAGCTTGATCGGGCAGCGTTCGGATAGCTGAATTTGCGTCTCGGTGCAGACACGATTGTGGGAGCGGGCTTGCTCGCGCAAGCGGCAGGTCCGCCAGCATCAATGTTGAATGTAGCGCCGCTTCAGCGAGCAAGCCCGCTCCCCCAGGGATATGCACCAAAGCCCGGGCTAGCCGCCACAGCTCATCCGCCGTAGCATCCGCCCATTAGTTAGCGGAGCCCTATCATGCTGATCCCCCATGACCAACTCGAAGTCGACACCCTCACCCGCCTGATCGAAGACTTCGTCACCCGCGACGGGACCGACAACGGTGACGACACGCCGTTGGAAACCCGCGTCCTGCGGGTTCGACAGGCCCTGGCCAAACGCCAGGCAATGATTGTCTTCGATCCGGAAAGCGAACAATGCCAGCTGATGCTCAAGCACGATGTGCCCAAGCATCTATTCGATTGAACAAGCCTTGCGTGCCGCCTGGGCCTTTTTCCTCTGGA
>NZ_JQGJ02000003.1 GCF_000802155.2 Pseudomonas frederiksbergensis | reverse complement strand
ATAACCGAAGGAGCGCCAATGTCAGGACCGACCTTCATCAAGCCCCTCACGTCCAGTGCATCGACCGTCCCGTTGCCGCTGAACGTTCCTTTGTTTCCCACGAACACGGGCCCGCCTACCGTGCCTCGGTTATCGAAAATACCGAGCACATGCACCGCGCCCGCTATCTGACCGGTGTTGGCTAACCTGGCCTTGGAGTCGACCAGGCTTGCGCCGTTGAAAGCGCCCTCGTTGGACCATTCGCCTTGCTTGAGGTACAGGTCCTTGAAGTTGCTTGTTTGACCGATTACGCCTCCCTTGGTGATATCCAATTGCAAGATATTGGTCCCGCCACCGCCGTCGGTAAGCCCGAAAACTTCGCCTTGCTTGATCACCTTCACCAAGTCATTGCCTCCGCCCATCGTCAGGGGGGCTGCCTGAGCCTTGATAACCTCCTCGATATGGGTATCTGGCGCAGCGGCGAACGCCTTGAGACGAGCCTGCATCTGGGCAGTTGTTTCGAATGTGCGGGTTTCCTCGGTAACTGACTGAGCCATCGAAACCTCGGCACAGCCAAGCGCCAAGGCTATCGCCAACGCGAGATGTTGGGGCAGGAATAAGTGTTGGATAGGCATTGAATGTGACCTGTGATGAACAAGGTCACACTTTAAAAATTTCACCCTGGGCGACGATGCCAGCCAACTTCTCGCCGTGGGCACGATTTGGTGGAGGAAACCTGTAGGCCAGTCGTGTTGCCGTGCCCATTATCGTCGCGATGGCTGGCGGGGTCTGTGGCTTTTCCCTACAGCATGCTCATACACAGGCCGTCAGCTGCGCTTGAGATAAGCCTTCCCATAATGCCGCTCCATCCGCGCCTGGATCAGCTCCAGTCCAATGGACATCAACCAATAAATAATCGCCGCCGTCGTCAGCATCTCGATATACCGATAACTGGAACGACCATAAGACTGCGCCAAAAACATCACCTCCCAGACCCCCATCACCGAGATCAGCGAGGAATCCTTGAGCATGGAGATGAACTGGTTGGTGGTCGGCGGGATGATGGTGCGCATGGCCTGGGGCAGGGTGACGCGCCAGAAGATCACGGTTTCGCTCAGGCCCAGGGCAAGCGAGGCTTCACGTTGGCCATGGGGGACGCCGAGGATGCCGGCGCGGAAGATTTCGCTCAGGTAGGCGCCGTAGTTGAGCGACAGCGCGATGATCCCTGCGGCGATGGCACCGGGAACAACGCCCAGTTGCGGCAGGCCCAGGTAGATCAACAGGATCTGGATCAGCAACGGCGTGCCGCGAAAGAACGACGCATAGAAACTGGCGATACCGAACGCCACCGCACTGCTGGACAGCCGCGCCAGGGCGGTGATGAAGCCCAGCAATGACGAAGCGACGATCGAGCACAGGCACAGAAACAGTGTCAGCACCGCGCCTTGCAAAAAACCATTGGGCGCCAGGTGCACGCCCAGCAGGTTTGGCAGTTTGTCGAGGATGATCGAGAACTTCAGGTCGAAGCTCAGGAAGAAGCTCGCGAACAGCACCAGCATGACTACCCAAGTCAGGTACAGCCGGGTTCGAAAACCGAAGATTTTCCGCAGGCGTGATTCAGCCACCGAAGGCGGTGGCTGAGGGGGTGGAAAAGAAGTCATTGGCTGATGTCGGCGCCGATCCATTTTTGCGACAGCTTGCTCAAGGTGCCGTCCTGTTTCAGTTGGGCGAAGACTTCACGCACCTTGCCGTTCCACTCGGCGTCACCCTTTTCAATGGCCACCGAGTTGGGCTCGGAATACAGCGCTTCGCCAGCGAGTTTGAAGCGTTTGTCTTCGGTCAGGCGTGGCTGTGCGGTCACCAGGTTGGTCAGCACCGCGTCCAGTCGCACCCCGGCGCCCAGGCCGAGGTCCTGGAACGCCACGTTGTCGGTGTCGTACGGGGCGATCTGCACGTCTTCGAACGGGTAGCTCAACTGGGTATCTTCCGCACCTTCGATCACCAGGTTCTTGTTCAGGTAACTCTCGTAGCTGGAGGCGCTGGTCAGGCCGACTTTCTTCCCGCTCAGGTCTTTGGCGCCGTGAATGCTGTCGTCCTTGGCGTTGACCACGATCACTGCGGGCGACGCGTAATACTGCACCGGGAAATCGAACACCTCGGCGCGTGCCTTGCTCGGCGTCATGGAGCAGATGCAGATGTCGTAGCGCCCGCTCCAGTGACCCGCCGCAATCACATCCCACGAAGGAGTTTCCAGGCGCAGCTTGACGCCCAGTTTTTCAGCAACCGCCTTGGCGACGTCCACGTCGAAACCGTCCAGTTGGTTCTGGTCATTGAGGAACGAGAAGGGCGGGTAGCTTTCCATCAGCACGCCGACGAGTTCTTTTTTCTGCTCGATACGATCCAGGGTCGTGCCAGCGAGTGCCTGCGACGACGCAGCCAGCAGACCCAGGCCCAGGGCCAGCAACGGTTGAAATTTCATGAGCGATCCCTGGTTGAAAAATAGGTTGTGATTGGCAGAAGAGTGCGCATTAAATAGTTATAAGAACGACTCCGGTAGTGAGTATTTTTCATAAGCTTATGAGTGAATCGCATATGGGCGCTGTAAAAGTCATTCTCGATGGCGGCATGGGCCGTGAACTGCAACGCCGCGGCGCGCCTTTTCGACAGCCTGAGTGGTCGGCGCTGGCACTGAGCGAAGCGCCCCAGGCCGTGGAGGATGTCCACGCGGCGTATATCGCCAGCGGCGCCAACGTGATCACCAGTAACAGTTACGCCGTGGTGCCGTTTCATATCGGCGAGGCGCGTTTCACCGCAGAAGGGCAGGCCTTGGCCGCGCTGGCCGGGGAGCTGGCGCGGCGGGCGGTGCAGGCTTCAGGCAAAGCGGTGCGAGTGGCCGGGTCGTTGCCGCCGCTGTTTGGTTCCTATCGGCCGGATTTGTTCGACGCCAACCGGGCCAGTGAACTGCTGGCGCCGTTGGTGAACGGCCTGGCGCCCCACATTGACTTGTGGCTGGCCGAGACCCAGAGCTCCACGGTCGAAGCGCGGGCGATTCACGCCGGGCTGCCGAAGGACGGCAAGCCGTTCTGGCTGTCGTTCACCTTGAAAGACGAAGACACCGATGAAGTGCCGCGCCTGCGCTCCGGCGAACCGGTGGCGGACGCCGCAGCAGTGGCGGCCGAGTTGGGTGTCGAGGTGTTGTTGTTCAACTGCAGCCAGCCGGAGGTGATCGGCGCGGCCATCGATGCGGCGCGGGGGACCTTCGAGCGTTTGGGGGTAAAGATCCACATCGGTGCCTACGCCAATGCCTTCCCGCCGCAACCGAAGGAGGCGACGGCCAATGATGGGCTGGACCCGCTGCGCGAAGACCTTGATCCACCAGGCTATCTCCAGTGGGCGGCGGATTGGCAAAAGCGCGGGGCCAGCCATTTGGGCGGCTGTTGCGGCATCGGCCCGGAACATATCGCGGTGCTGGCGCAAAACCTGGGTTGAGCCCGCTCGCGTCCTGCCTCTGCAAACACGGGGCAGGGCGCGTTGAGCTGGCCTGTTGCATAGGCTTACGATCTTTAACCGGATCCCCGCCGTCCTATATATATGTATGTCATTGCTGAACGTCCGCCGCGCTAGGTTGTGTGCACTTCACACACAACTTGGGTATTCAAATGGCTGTTGTTTCAAAAAATACATTAAGTCCGTCGACGGTCGAGCTGGTTAAAGGCGGCGAACTCAGCGTGCAGGAGCAATTTCAATTCAAGCAATTGGCGCTGCTCGACAACAACCAAGTGGCGCTGTCTCGTTTGTTTGCCCGCCTTCCGACATTTGATGTCGTGATCGAAAATTTCCTGATTAACGCCATCAAATCGAAAATTGCCGCCAGCAGGTTTCGTGCGCCGTTGTTCGAAACCATCGAACCGGACAGTTGCTACGTCAATCATTACACCGCTGACGGGAAAGGAGCGCGCACGCTGACTTCCTCGCAGCGCTTTTCCGATGTTTTATGGAACTGCTTGCTGACCGATACACCGCCGTCCTACACCCAGGGCGGGGTGGGGTTCTTCACGCGGAGCGACTCGGTGGAGCAAGCCCACAGCCTCTTTGCAAAGCCGGTAGACGAGCAGATCCTGCGCATCATGGAATCAACGTTCTATATCGCCAACCCCACGACCAATCCCCGCTTGAAGCAGCATTTTCTCGACGAGTTCAAGCGGTTTCGCAATGACAAGAACACAAGCGACCCGTTAGGCACTTCAACGGTCTCGACGGTTGAAGCGACCTTCGCTCACCTGCTGTCCCAACGGTTCCGGCACTTCTTCGACCTGTACAAAGCCGATCGCGATTCGGTTCCACTGCCAACTCAGGAGGCTCGTATCCAGCAGGGCGAGGAATATCGACTGCTCGACATCATCACCACACATCCTTCCATGGCGGACAGAAACCGTTTGCTACGCAAACCCGTTCCTCAGGTCTTTGCCGTCATGCTCGAGAGAGAAAATGCAGCACCGCGAAAGTGGCCGGGGGCGATGGTGATCAAGTCTGCGCAGAGCAGAGTGTTGTTCCTGTATTCCCTGGAGGGTGGGGTACAGCGGTTCCATCGCTTCGAAGACTTGGTGGCATCCGTGCATCCCCTGTACGAGGGGCAGCAATACAATGTCCGGGACATGACTTCAGAAGTGTCCGGCAATGCATTCGAGGTGGCGGCGACAGATTTGCTGGAAGTCCAACGCGCGGCGCTGGAGAGGGAGCTGGACGCACCCGAAAATGAAAAAGTCGCTTTGAAAGATTTCGCCAAAGTTATTGAAGATGCGTTGGGCTTGCCCACGTTGTCACTGGCCGGGCCCTTGGCGGTGCGCCAGCGGACGACCAGCGAGAACAACCGTCCCGACTTTTTTAAAAATGCGTCAGGCTCGCAGCAGGCCCACTATCGCCGGCTGGAAGAGCAAGTGTTCCAAGCGGTTTATAAACTGGGCAGTGGCATCGAGACGTTGTTTCAATTTACCCGACAGAAAATCAAGCAATACCTCCAGCAATGCGTCCATTCCGCGATCGATCCCGATCCGGATAAAACCATGGTGACGCTGACCTTCGGCAGCCAAGCCAACCCGAGACAGTCCCGTACGGTCAGCCTGACCCAATTGATGCTCGACAATATCCGACCGCATCAGTACCCCAACGCAATGAGGGAAGTACTGACGGTTTATCTTGCCGATGAACACGGTCAGCGAATCCCTCATCCAACCAGCGGTTTTCTGATCACCTTGACGGGGCGCGACCTTGCCGGCATGGCCACGGCGATCGATGCCGGCGGCAATTATGAAACGTTGCTCAGGGAGAAGATGAACAAACCAGACTACAAAAATGCCTGGCGGGCGGCGTATCTCGCCAACCTGAAGTTCAAGGGCTACGAGGCCGAGCTCAAGGGCAACGCAGTATTCAAGGCCACTGTCTCCGACAGGTCTTTCAACCCTCCCAGGGTTCAGAAACTGGTCACCTGTTGGCTGGAAGCGGTGTTGCAATCGCCCTCGACAACCACTCGCACCCTTGTGGGCGGACAAAAAGTGCAAGTCCATGGGTTGTTGCTAGGCGGTAGCGTGGGGGCTGGCGGGCAACACGGCTCGGTGCGCAATGCGATCAGCATCGAGGGCCCGCTGATTTTTTCGAGCCATGATGGGCCGGATATCAAGGGCACCGTGGGCGTTTACTTCCCGGATAGCCCCGACGGCGACGATTTCCATGAGTTTGCCGATTTAAGCGATGGCCTCGCGCAGCTCTTGGTGCAAAAAGACTGGCAGGACTATTTCCGCGCACGTATCGCCACGACCAAACCCGATGAAATTGCCCAGGCCTTGGGGCAACGCAGCCGACCGTTGATCCATGGCGCACTGATCACCGGCGATCTGTTTGATGTGCTTCATCGCGCGCATGTCAATTTCCACAGCGCTTACGCGGACCACCGTTCCAACAGCAACCTGGAAATTCGCCATCAAACCTATGCCAGGGCGCTGACGGTCGCCACCGAGATCATGATGGACTTGGCCGGGCTGCTGATTCCTGGGTTCAGATTGTTCTCCTGGTACGTCAGGGCAGGGCTGTTTGTCCACCGTACCGGTGCCCTGCCCCTGGATTACAAGACCCTCGTTTCCATCTTCAAAGTGACGAAAATCGGCGCGAAGACCAGTGCCCGGCAAGCGACCGTGCCAGTCAGGGGGCAATCAACCTATCTGGTTTCTCCGGCTCGGCAGAGTCAAGAGGTGCTGGCAGGCCTGCCCCTGGAAGAGTCCGTCTATAGCCGTTATGCGGTCACCGACACTTCAGTTATCCGAGGCGTGGCGCAGGACGCCCAAGGCTTCTATCGCGCGACAATCGTCAACGGCAGCAATGGCGGCGTCACGCGTCCTGTCTACATCAGGCAGCCTGATGGCACGGTGTTCCGAGTGCACGACAACACGCGGTTGACGGCTACCGAAGCGATCATCGTCGACCCTGCGACGGGTTCGAACATCCGTTCAAGTGGTGTCATGAGAAATACCGTGGCACGCATGCCGAACGGCGAATGGCGCGCTGTGGGGTTTGGTCGTGGAGGAGGAAAGCGTCCCCGAAACACATCGCCGAAGCCCGGTCCTTCGAAACCCAAGAAACCCGCCGTGTCGGCTCCCGCTCTGTCCGAGCAGATAAGACGCCCGCGCGCTTGGAACAACGACATCATGGACTTGGTGCCCCCCCTCGTCACGCGTCTTCCCAATTGGCCGCAGAATCGAAGTCTGTTGATAATCGATGAAATCGCGCCTGACCATCATTGGTCTGTACGCTTTACCCCCGGGCAAGCCGAAACCATCTATCCGTCGGGCCTTCATCCGAATCGGGCAAGTACGGATATCGTCCTGAGGCGCAGGGACCAGAACCACTATGATCTGCTGCTGGGCAGTAACGTTCGACGCTTCGCCGCGGACGGTGATTGTTTCTTCAACGCCGTTGCCGCCGGTTTGAATGAAGGGCAGGCCGGGCAAACGTTCTCGATGCAAGGGCTGCGCAATGCGGCGGCGACCTTTATCGAGCAAAACCCGCAACTGAACCAGTTTGTGGTGCCGCAACCCACGGGGCTGCAACAGGCGCTCTTCGAAAACGCTAACTGGCTGGAGCACATCCTTGATGATTCGGCTGTGCTTTACCTCACCCGAATCGCCTATGGTGCTCCGAACCCCCATGGCTTATTCCTGCCGACAGTAGATTACCTGAACCTGTACGCCGATAGTCTGGCCCGCAATGTGCTGAACAATGCACAGAGCGGTGTTCTGCCACCGGAAATCATGCAGCAGATCGGACGCAACCTGAGTGCTCGCTCGCCAGTACAACTGACACCTACCGGCACGCCGTTCTATACGGAGGAGCAGGCGATGCGAACGTTCTTTGAGGACGTGCTGCTCAAGCCGATAGTGGAGGACCATATCGTCGAGCTGCTGAATAACGAGTACCTGTGGCTCTCCCAGGATGTCATGCACGTCATGCTTGAGTACGGCGTGACGGCCAGGCAACTGACGGACCATCACCCCAGGAATGATTTGGCTTTCGTTCAATACGACGAGGCATTGCACGGCGATCTGGACGACGATCAGCTGGACGAAGTGCTTGATGGTGCTTCTCTGGTGGATCGTGACGATCTGCAAGGAATAAAAGAACGCTACCAGCGTGAATTCGGTGTCGTCATGGAAGACGAAGCCGAGCTCTTCCAACAGTTCATCGCCTATGACAGGGCCGAGGAGGTTACCGATTTGTTTACGGTCGCCCTCGAACGTTACCCAGCCCTGCTCGATCGCGCCAATATAGTCCTGCGGTCGATGGTTATCTCATCAACCTTGGGCAATGAGTTTCCGTTGAGCGCGATTTCCAGCTGGATACGTAACCCGGCGTTGTCCGACGAGCATCTACGGCTTATAGCGTTGTATGCCGACTCTCGTCATGAAGCGATATTGAAAGAAGAAGGCCTGGATATCGGGTGGATGCAGCGTTTCGATGACAGGAACCTTCAGCATATCGTTAACCACATCGAAGCCCTGGATACATTCATTGCATTCCTGGGCCGTAGGCAGGCCAGTGCCAGCGAGTCGGCGCTCGTTGATTTATTCAGTGCTTCGGGGGCTGCGCCTTCCAATAGCAGGGTTGCGCTTCTGTTCAACACGCCGAATCTATGGACTGAGCTTCAGCGGCTCCCGCAAACGCAAGCTCAAGAAATATGGAATGACTTGATAGGCCCGCATTTCAGCAATCTGAATATTCGGTTGGCCCTGGCGCGGCCCGGTGCGCTGCGTTCTTCATCGCAGTTCGAAACAGCGTTGAGGACCGGGTTGGGCAGCAATGAGGCCCACGCCAATCAACTGGTCCAGCGAGTGCTCGACGTGGGACAGAGCGAGGCTCAACAGTACCTCTACCATTTCGAGTTCCCGACTCAACGCTTGGGCCATGGCATCGTCGACTTTGCGTCGCACCTGGAAAGCCACATGGAGGTTCCACAATGGGCGTGGCAATACGCGCGGGAAGGCGTAACGCCGCAATCGCTGAGGCCGTCCGTGACAAAAAAAACTTAACGCATCGAACAACTGCTTCTTGAGGTCGATCGCAAACAGGCTCGCCCCACATCAGGCCCGAAACGGTAGGCGCAATGCCTACCGTGGGCGATGTGCGGCGAGCCTGCGCGAGCGGCGTCCCGTCAGGGTTGCCGGCCAGTCAGGACCGACACTGCGCCAGCCCACGCAACTGTCCTTCGGGGCCCTGGTTCTCCACGCTCAACCAGCGCTCGAACCCGGCCCTGATCGCCGGCCACTCCGAATCCAGCATCGAATACCACGCCGTGTCACGGTTCTGCCCCTTGACCACCATGTGCTGGCGGAACACACCCTCGAAGGTGAATCCCAGCCGCTCGGCGGCATATCTGGAACGGGCGTTGGCGTTATTGCACTTCCATTCCAGCCGGCGATAACCCAGGGCGAAAGATTCCTTGGCCAGCAAATAAACCGCCTCGGTGCTTTTCGGCGAGCGCTGCATCGGCGCGCCGAAGGTCACATGGCCGATCTCGATGCGGCCTTGGGCCGGGACGATGGACATCAGGCTGAGAATGCCCTGTACCTCGCCGCTGGCGCGGTCGATCACGCTGAAGAAATACGGGTCGCTGTTGGCCGCATGGTTGTTCAGCCAGGCATCGAACGCACCGCGATCGTTGAACGGCCCATAGGGCAAGTAATCCCAGAGTTTCGGATCGGCACCGGGGCCTTCGAGGGCTCGCCAAAGCCCGTCGGCATGCCGCGCCGGGTCAAGTTTTTCCAGGTGGATGTAACGCCCCTCGAGCAGGTGCGCAGACGGCGCCGGGACACCTTTCCAATCAGCGAGTGAAGACGACATGCGGCGCTCCTCAAAGGGCTTTGCGAAATTGAATGAAGCCTGGACGTTCGGCGATGCGCTCGTAGAGCTGGATCGCCGTGGCGTTGGTTTCGTGGGTCAACCAGTGCACCTTGCAGCAGCCGTCGGCATTGGCGTTGGCGTAGACGAACTCGATGAGCCGGCGACCTATACCGGTGCCACGGCTCTGTTCCGTCACCAGCAGGTCTTGCAGGTAGCAGGAATTCTCGATGCTCCAGTTCGAGCGGTGGTAGATAAAGTGCACCAGGCCCACCGCCGTATCGCCATCCCAGGCGAGGGCGGCATGGGTCGGTTCGCTGTCATCGAGCAAGCGTTGCCAGGTGCTCTGGCTGACCGCGTCCGGCAGTTCGGTTTTATAAAACCGCAGATAGGCCTGCCACAACGGCAGCCAGGCGGCGTGGTCGTCGGCGCTGACGCGGCGGATTTGGGGTTGGCTCATGTTCACTCCTTGGACAATTGTTCAGGCATCAGGTGGGCGAGCGCTCGGTCCTGCGGGTCGGGGCTGGCGCCGAGGCCGTTGCGTACGCCGGCGACATCCGCGGGGCTACGGTTCTGGCTGAGCTTGCGCTTGCCTTCCAGGCGTTGGATGGGCAAGGCGAAGCCGACGATGGCCTTGAGCATGCTGTCGATGTACTCGGCCGGAGCATCGTCGATCTTCCATGGCTGGGCGCGGCCGGTTTCGTGGCGGTCGGTGAGGGCGCCGACCAGGTTGCGCAGGCGCTGAGCGTCGCTGAACACCTCAGCGCTGCCGTAGGCGTGGACGGCCACGTAGTTCCAGGTCGGCACGACTTTGCCGTGTTCGGCCTTGCTCGGGTACAGCCCCGGACTGACGTAGGCATCGGCACCGGCGAATATCACCAGGGCTTCGGCCCCGGCTTCCAGATCGCGCCACTGTGGATTGGCCCAGGCCATGTGCCCATAGAGGCTGCCGTTCGGCCCTTGTTGCGTGTCCAGCAGCAGCGGCAAATGACTGGCCTGCAAGCCGTGTTCACCATGGGTGACCAATACGGCAAGGCGGCAGTCGCCCATCATCTGGTGCAGTTGGGGCAGGTCTTCGACGGCAAAGGCTCTGGGGTTGTACATGATGGGTTTTCCTTGGCGAATGCAAACATCCTAGGCCGCCCATTGGTCCGATGTAAGAGCCAGTTCCAATCGTTTTCATAGGTCCATTCGGCGGAGCATCCCAGCGCGCCGCTAGCTCAACATGCCGACTTACACTTCCGATACGTTACGCATACCGGCCTATACATATGTATGCCGTCGCTGGCTCGACGCCAAGGTACGGTTAAAGATCTTCATTTAAAGATGGATCTTTTATGTCGTCGTTTTTTACAGATGAACCAAGCACGGCGGCGCAGCCCGTTATTGCAGACTTAAGCCCCCTCAAACTGCTGCCCAACGCCAGTCCATTCGAATGCCACGAACTTGCAGATCAGTGGTTGCTCCAATTGGGGCTGCAAGGCGATGCAAAAGTGCGCGTGACTTATCAGGAAGTCAAAGCTGCCGACCAGCCCGTGGAAGACAAGCGCGCATGGGTTCACTTGCGTACGGCCGTTACCCAGGGCTTCCTGGCCGCTTATCAAAGCAAGCCGATTCCCAGCCACGCGAGCTTGGCCCGGTGCGAGAGTTGGGTCACTTATCCTTATAGAAACCGCATGAATCCGGACTTTTCCGCGCTTCGGGTCAACGGCCTTGCGCTGTCGAAAAGTGTCTTGATGAAACTGCAAGGAGGTGTCCCGTCAGGCTATGGAGGGGAGGAACCTGCTGATACTGCGGTGGTGCGTCCACCCAGTCCGCTTGATCCCCGTGAAGCGGCCCGAGACACACAATTGCGGCGTTTAGCGTCCCATGCTGCCGACCTGGCTCGTTTGTTTGCCGGCTTGCCGACATTCGACACGGTACTCAAGCATCTATGGGTCACGTTGATCAGGGAAAAAGTGGACCCCAGCCAATTTCGCGCCCCATTGCGACAGGCGCTCGACCCGGACAGTTGTTATGTAAACCACTTCACCACAGACACGCTTGGGAAGCGCTCGCTGGTTTCATCCAAAAGCTTCAGTGATGTGCTGTGGGACTGTTTGCTCGCCAACGCGCCCTACAGCAACACGATAGCAAGCGTGGGTTTCTTCACCCGTCCGGACTCGGTAGAAAATACCCACAGTGTTTTCGTTGCGCCACTCGATGAAAGTACCCAGCAGGCCGTGACATCGGCCTTTTTTATTGCCAACCCTACGACCCATTACCGCGTCAGGCTTCAGTTCCTGGATGATCTGACGGCGTTTCGAACTAAAGAACCCCTGGGCGATTCCCTCGACCCATCCGTCCGATCAACAGTTGAGCAGGCGCTGGCCTTCAGGCTCTCCCAACGCTTCTTGTACCTTTTCGATTTATACAAAGCGGATCGAAACCCCTCTGTCCAATCAAGCCAAGCCGCCCGGATTCTTCAGCACGACGAAGACCGGCTGTTGAATCTCGTCATGACCCATCCCGCCAAGGCCAACCGAGACCGGCTCATTAACAAGGCGCGAATGGCGCAGGTCTACAAGGTCATGTTGGATATGGGCAGCGAGGCAGAGCAGGCATGGCCTGCCGCCTTCGTGATCAAGCAAGTCGGCCTGGACGTATTGTTCCTGTATTCCCTGGAGGGCGGAATACAGCGATTCGATGACTTGGACGAGTTGGTAGAGACGGTCACCCCTTCTTGTGAAGGGCGGGAAAGGACAATCAAGCACATCGACCTGGAGCTTTGCGAACATGTCTTCGAGAGCGCTGCGAAAGAGCTGTTGGACATCCAGCATGCCGCGCTCGAGACCGTCCTGAAGGATCCCGAAAAGGCGCAGTTCGACCTGATTAGCTTTGCCTCGGCCACCGAAGTGGCACTTGAGCTGCCGACGTTGGCGCTCGAAGGTCCATTGGCTGCCCGTGGTGAGACCTTGCTTAAAAATGCCCGTCCCGGCGCTTATATAACCGCCTCGACGTCACAAAAGCGGACGTATAGAACGTTAGAACGGGAAGCTTCGAAAACTGAAGAAGAGGCTTCTCGTGAGCGTGTCCAGTCGCTCTTGGCGTTCACCCGCGAAAAAATCAAAGCCTACCTTCGCAGCCATTTGCACGTTGAAATAGATCCTGATCCGGATAAAACGTTGATCACGTTGTTCCAGGGAAACGCGTGCAGCCTGAAAGATTCGCGAGCGGTCAGCCTGACGCAGCTCATGCTCGATAACGTGCGCCCTGCGCAATACCCCAATGCGATGAGAGAGATATTGCCTGTCTACCTTGCCGATGAAGCGGGGTGGCCTGTTTATCACCCCGTCACCGGTTGCCTCATTGTCTTGAGCGGACCTGAACTCGCCCAAATGGCAACCCGCCTTGATATCGGCGGTCGCTATGAGATTTACATCGGCGAGAAACTGCAAGCGAAAGACCACAAGCAAGCCTGGTGGAACGCCTATAAAGCCAACATGAATTTGAAAGGATACGAAGCCATCCTCAAGGGCGACGAAGTATTCAAGGCCACGGTGTTCGACGCGACCAAGCCTGGACGATATGAAAAACGGGTTCCGCTCTGGCTGGATGCAGTCCTGAAATCGTCATCGGCAACGGTGCGTAAGCCGGTCCATGGACAAAAGGTCAATGTCTATGGGCTTTTGCTCGGAGGAAGCGTAGGCGCCGCAAACCAGCAGGGCACCTTGGGCAATGCGACCAGCGTCGATGGCGTGTTGATCTTT
The DNA here is from genome assembly GCF_000802155.2 of Pseudomonas frederiksbergensis. Taxonomy (GTDB): domain Bacteria; phylum Pseudomonadota; class Gammaproteobacteria; order Pseudomonadales; family Pseudomonadaceae; genus Aquipseudomonas; species Aquipseudomonas frederiksbergensis_A. Next base: position 582,326 of record NZ_JQGJ02000003.1, on the reverse strand, counting down.
TCAGATCAGGACGGGCCGGACCTCCAGGGCACCGTGGGCGTGTACTTGCCGGACAGCCCTGACGGCAATGATTTCCATGAGTTTTCCAATCTCGGCGACGGTATCGCAAACCTGCTGCAGCTTGAGTCTTGGCGGACCTATTTTTCCTCCCGCATCGCCACCACCGATGCTGAAGAGATCAAGCGACTCTTAGGTCAGCGAGGCGGTCGTCCCTTGGTTCGTGGCTCGCTGATAACGGGTGTTCTTGGTGAAGCGCTTTATGCCGCCCATATCAAGTTTTTGGGTGCGCACGCCAACCATCGCTCCAATAGCAACCGGGAAATAACCCATCAAACCATCGTCATCGCGGTGATGTCGGCGTTCGAGACGCTTATCGACGTGGTGGGGGCCTTGGCGTTTTTCCACGGCTTTTGGAAAGTACTCATGTTTGTCGCCAAGACTGGCCGCATCCCGATCCACCTGAGCATCCTCAGCTATCTGATGGCGTCTGGTGTGACGCGGCGCCCGGGCGCGGGTATGGCGGGCCTGTCACGCAATGGGCCAGTTTTCCAAGGGATGATGGCTCGCCTGAAACAGCAAAAGCAGCCAGCGGGGCTGGCTTTGGAGCCAGCCATCTATAGCCGCTATGCCGTGGCTGACCGATCGGTGATACGTGGGCTTTCCCCGGATGCCGGGGGCTTCTATCGCGCGGCCGTCCAGGATGTCGCAACCGGTACTGTCACGGCGCGTCCCGTATACGTTCGGCAACCGGATGGGACGGTGCTTCGCGTGCACGATCATACGAAGGTAAACGCAACCGAGGCCATCCTCGTCGACCCCGACTCCGGGTTGAGCATTCGCTCCAGCGGCGTGATGCGCAGCACCGTGGCGCGAATGCCCGATGGTGAATGGCGCGCCGTCGGATTCGGCTTGGGTGGCGGAGGCTCGAAACGCCCCAGGAGTCCATCCCCCAAGCCTGGTCCTTCAAGGCCCGCAGTCACGCCTCCCGCCGGTTCTTCAAACGTGGATGCGCTTCCTTCGTCGGGTGAGGATATGGCCGCTTTGGTCGAGCGATCCGGCGAATGGGATAATCCGGTGATGGATCTGGTCCCGGAGTTCATGCCCAATCTGGCGAGTTGGCCCCACAACCGCGGCCTGGTGGTTATCGATGAGCGTCCGGGGCGGGACATTGCCATGATGCGGTTTGCATCGGGAGCCAACCCGACCTATCAGCTGACCAGTGCGCCAGACCTGCAAACGGACGTCGTCGTGAGACGCAGGGGCGGCAACCATTACGAACTGCTGCAGGCCAATCATGCAGCCCCCATACAGATGCCGAGGGATGGCGATTGTTTCTTCAGGGCTGTTGCCTTGGGCTTGAACACGCTTGAGGGAGGAAATGCCTTTTCTGTGAGAGGGCTGCGTACTGCATCCGCCAGGTACATTCGCCAAAACAGCCAGATGTTCAGTTTCATGGAGACCCCGCCGCTGCTGTCAGGCGTCGAGCCCATGATCGAGAACCTGCTCGGCAGGGAAACGCTGCATGTACTCAGAAGGGTCTTTTCCGAAGGGCCTACGGCAAACGGGTTGTTCCAACCGCTTCGCCTATACCTGGATGCAGCGGCGCATGCGGCACCCCTTGCGGCTGCAACACAGCGGAATCGATTTAAAAGGTTTTCCGACCTGTTGCCCACGCGGCATCGCTATGGTTTGGCATGGCTGCGCGAGCCGTATACGCCTGAGCAACTGACCGCCATACGGGTGTTTATCGGCCAGGTTCTAGTCGGCAACGAGAACAAGGAAATGCTGAATTCCATATTCAGGGACCCGTCTTTTACGGTCACCCGGGATTTGGTGCATATCATGCTCGAATACGGTATTTCCATTGATGACCTGCAAAGGTTTTATCCAAGAAACCAAAGGGCTTATGTGCTGTTTGACACGGCGGTACATGGGCAAATGAGTGTGCGTGAGCTTCTGGATTCGATGGGCAGGGCAGATTTTGTGTACCCGAACCAGTTAACTGCCCTGGCGGACAGGCTGAGAACCAATACCGGCGTGCATGTCACCGATACCTCGAGGCTGATGCATTTACACCGGTATGAACAATCGGTCATCCGGACAATCGGCTTGCTCCGCGCCTCGCTTGGCAAAAAACCGGTGTTATTGCATCGAGCCGAGATGCTTCTGGCCTCGCCAGTGATTTCGAATAACCTGGGTGGGCGAATGCGTATCGCCGTGTTTGCCAGATGGATTGGCCAACCGGCGTTCAGCCAGGAGAAAATTCGCGCCATCGCCAGATATGCCGATACGCGTCTCGCCGAGTTATTGACCACCGGGAGTATCGACATCAGATGGGTGCACTTGTTTGATGAACCCAACATCGGCAGGATCTTGGACAATTCAAGCGAGATCGTGAACTTCTATAGGTACGTGACGCCGTCGGCAAAGGCAGAAATGCCGGTGGTCATCAGAGTGCTCAGTGCCGCGGGTGAGTCACCTTCCAACTCCAGGGTGGCCATGCTGCTCAGCACCCCGAACCTGTTCGGCAACCTGAGCAGGAACTTCACTCCCGAGCAAGCTCGCAGCGTCTGGGCCGACCTGATCAGCCAAAACTACAGCGACAGCAATATCCAAGGCACACTCGCGCGAGCGGGTGCGCTGAACTCCGAGGCGGATTTCGCCGCATCGTTGGTTATCCAGTTGATGCAGGACGTACAGCGCGCGGAGCAGCTCGTGGCCAATATCGTTGCCGACCAATCGATTTCAGCGCGAGTACTGGCAAATCTGTACCGGTTCGAGCTTTCCAATAATCGTGCAGAACATAACTGGTTGAGCTTTGTGGAATACGTAAGCCGTCACAAGCAGATACCGGACTGGGCCTGGCAATATAAAAAGTCAGGTAGCTGATAGATTTCATCGCTGTCGCGAGCCCGTCCGCGATAGCGATGCCCGCCGTGATCCTTGATGATTTCCCTTGGCGAATGCGCCTGTCCGAGGCAGGCTAATGGTCCGTTGCATGAGCCGGTTCTGGCTCATTCAATAGGCCAATTCGCGAGGGTTCTCATGAGTCACGCAGTGCCGCCGCTGTCCTTCAATCCCGCCGGAATCGAACTCGACCGTCGCCAGGGACTCAGTCGCCAGCTTTACCAGGCTTTGCGTGCCCGAGTTTTGGATGGACGCCTGGCCAGCGGCATGCGTCTGCCGGCCAGTCGCGATTTGGCGGCGGCGTTATCGATCTCGCGCAACAGTGTCGTCAGGGCGTATGACCAGCTCTATGCCGAGGGCTTCATCGAAGGACGTGTCGGTGACGGCACTTACGTGGCAAAACTGTCCACAACGACTTTGCCGCTGTTAAATATATCCACAGAACTGTCCACAGGGTTTTCAACAGGCTTATCCCCAGGCTTATCCACAGATTGGCTCGATTTACCTGTGGTTTCGTCCAGTAAAGGCCTGCGCAGCGACGCGTTGAACCGCGTGGAAAAACACCACTTGGCCCAGCCGCCGAGTGGTCCGCCGCGGGCATTTCGGGTGGGCGTTCCGGCTTTCGACCTGTTCCCTTTCGACATTTGGGCCAAGCTGAACGCGGCTTTCTGGCGTAAGCCGGATCTGCAGCGGCTGTGCTATGGCGATCCCCAAGGGGATGCGCGCCTGCGCAGCCTGATCGCTGCTTATCTGCGCAGTTCACGAGGGATGCATTGCACGGCTGAACAAATTGTGATCACCAGCGGTGCGCAACAGGGCATCAGCCTTTGTGCACAGCTGTTGATCGACCCGGGGGGCATCGTCGCGGTGGAAAACCCCGGGTATCGCGCCGCCGGGCATGCGTTTGCGGTCGCCGGGGCCGACGTCAAGGGAGTACCGATCGACGGTGACGGGTTGGATTGCGCAGCGCTCGGCGCAATGAGCCGATGCCGGCTGGCCTACGTCACGCCGTCCCATCAATATCCGACCGGAGTTGTCATGAGCTTGGCGCGTCGGCTTGAACTGTTGGCCTGGGCCGAACGCAACGAGGGATGGATCGTCGAGGACGATTACGATGGCGAGTACCGCTACAGCGGCGCGCCACTGGCGCCTTTGGCTGCGTTGGACCGCCAGGGCCGTGTGCTTTATGTCGGTACGTTTGGCAAAGTGGCGTTTCCAGCCTTGCGCCTGGGTTATCTGGTGTTGCCCGCGGGCCTGGTCAACGCTTTCGCCCGGCGGCGTGCCGTGGACGTGCGCCATTCGGAAGTCAGCACCCAAGCCGTGATGGCCGAGTTCATGGCCGCGGGACATTTCCAGCGGCACATCCGGCGCATGCGCCGGGCCGCACTGGCCCGGCGTGATGCGTTGCTTGCAGGTTGGCCCAGTGATATCGCAGGGGTTGGCACCATGCCCACGGTGGTGGCCGGGCTGCATGTCACGGTGCCTGTGGACGGCATCGAGCGTGAAGCTGAACTGATTGCCCAGGCGAGTAGAGTGGGCGTCGAAATCAACGGCCTGAGTAGCTATTGGCTGCCCGCCACCCCATCACAAGCACGAGCCGGCCTGGTATTGGGGTTCGCAGCGGTTCCGCCAGCGGCGATACGCACCGCGCTGGCAGACTTGGCGAAGGCTTGGACAGTCTTGCGTCTATAGTCGGGCGGCGACGACCGGCCCGACTCAATCGTCTCAGGGCCGCTCCCTGGGGAAGAACACCTGCCGGGCCTGATCCACGGCAATTTCGCTGCGGTAATGATCAATCAACTGACGTTGGCTCATATTTTTGGTTGAAACGTCGACCGTTGAACTTGCCTGTTCCACGGTTCTCAGGCGTGCGGAGAGAAAGGTTCGGTCTGGCAACCAGTACGCGGAATAAAGGAAGTCGGCAAACCAGAGGGTTTTACCGGTTTTCCGATCCTTGATCTCATACCTGTCGAGATAGCTCTTCTCAGGTTTTTTAAGGCGTTGTCGAACGAGTCGTTTAGTGATGAGGATCTGGTTTCGGTCTTTCAGCCAGATAACGCCACTCATGCTGGGCGGGCTCTGCTTGATGACGCTCATTACGTTCTCGAATTCCTTCGCGTAGAGGGCCGTCGATTCTTTTTTTAGTTGTAGCCGCAAGGTTTCGGCCGCGCGCTGTTTCTCCGGCGATACCCCGGTTGTCTCGTTCGTCACGGTACTTTCCGCCAGGTCCAGCGCCTTTCTGATCGCGACGCTGACTTTTTCCATCCTGCTGGCATGTGCGTTGAGGATCATTGCGATACCGGCGGGCGTGCGGTTTGGCTGTTGCAGGTTCTTCTCGATTTCTGTCTTGAAGGCAGCCAGTCCATCGATCAGCGCTTGGCCTTTCAACATGCTTGTGGCCAAGGGCGGTATGGCCAGCGGTGCGGCGTCGGACGTCACATGGGGCACCCATTCGCCGGTTTCCTTGCGGTGGAAGGTGACGATGTTTTCGTCCGTGAACGGATTCTTTACATCGACCCAGTCAGTTTCCTCGCGGGTCTTTGATAAGCGAGGTACGCCGCTGACGACACCCCAGAAGCGGGCCCGAATGAATCTCTTCCGGGGCTGTGGACGTTGTTCCTGGGGGCTGGCGGTTCGTCTTTGGTTGCTTCGCTCATCAAGGGCTTGGGCCAGATGACGCAACGCGTGTTTTTTTGAATCACTTATTCGCCGTCTCAGGCGCATGAGTTGCGTTGGGATGGCGCTGCCCTGGTATTCGTTTTTCATGTAATCGAGATGTTCTTCTATCGCTGTGAACTGTTCGGTCAGGCTTCCAAGCGCCTCGATTTGCTCGTCCAGCCGGATCACGCTTCGCTCATCGATGGCATCGCGCAGGCTTTGGAAGGCCACCGTGGCGTTGTCGACGATACGGTTCATTTCCACCCAGCCTTCGGGCATTGTTTCGACGCTTTCGAGTGACAAACAAAGGTGGCGATACATATCCAGCAGGATAAGGCGCAAGTCGTCGCTTTTGTACGCCGGCATTCGTTCGCGATGCCGCCGGACAAACTCGAAGCCCTCGCGTCCCAGCTGCTTGAGCCTGTCGAAACGTGTCTCCATGTAGTCCAGGCGCTCGATCATCGCGTCCCCGACCGACACCATGTTTTCGGCCGCATCGATGTGTTGCTGTTCCACCGTCTTGACCGTCGAGGAGATCATGTTTATCGCTTCGGTCATGGCCGGCGTGAAGCGCTCTCGCAACAGGTCGATTTCTGCGAAAGTGAAATTTACTTGCGCGTTGAGATACCCGAGGCTTATTCGAGGGTAGTCGGGCTTGGACTGGAAGACAGGCCATTCGATCAGGGTGTTGAGTGCTTTTTCGTAGTTTTCTCGCTGGGTTTCCAGCGTGGCCACGTATTTATTGCGCTGCGTTTCCTTGGCCGCACCCGATGCCTGGTTCATGGCCTGTGCGTGCATTGTCAGCAGCCGTTCGTTTGCCGGTTTTTGCTTTTCAAATTTATTGAGCTCATCAAGCAATTGAATGTTACGGCGAAGCGCATCAGCAATGACCTTGCGCCGAGCGCCTTTTGAACCGCTGCCACGTAGGCGCAAGCGATTGTCGATCTGCCATTGACCTTGCCCGTCGCGCATCAGGGGCGGGCCGTTGCGTGCTCCGTCGATGATGCTGACCTGCTCTCCCTCTGTCCTGACCTCGAACCATTTGTCCGCCAACTTCGCATACCAGTGCTCATCGTGCTGATAGAGACCCTTGAGTGCGCCTTCGCTTTCGGGTGGGCCAAGACTGTCGGGGGCCTTGGTGCTGAAACTGTCGAGAAAGCTGAGGTCCTTTTTCGATTTGCCCATCAAGGCGCCACTGGTGTGGATGACATCGTAGTGCTCTTGCGGGAGCTCTGGCTGGATGAACGGAGCCACTTTCTCGATGATCAGTTCGGGTGTTGGTTTTGGCAGGCCTGGAGCCGGGATGGTTTCCGGGGCTTCTATCGGGCGTTTACGGCTGCTCGCCCGGGTGCGTTCGATCACGATGTTGAGGACACCCAATGCCACGTTGAGCATCAGGTCGACGACTGCCACCCATTTGGCCTGCCCCTTGAGTTCCTCGTCGCCGCCAGCCAGTCGTTCGGCGTCGCTGAGAATCTGCCAGAGCCAGACCGCCGTGTTTGCCGTGTTTCCCAGATAGGGCAGCGCCAGGCTGAGTATCAACCAACCGGTTTGCTTGAAAGATTCCCAACGGTTCTCGTTATTGGAAACCGATTGGCGATCGGCGAGCGTGACCAGGGCATTGGCGTTGGCCTTGAACAACAGTGGCATGAAGTCGGCGCCCAGCGTCTCGTTGCTGAGGTTGACGGGGCCGATATCGGAAAACAGCGTCAGTGGGTTGGTCGCGAACTCCACGACGGCCCAGGGCGAGGGCAGGGCGCCCGGGAAAACAAAGCGACTGTAGTTTTCCCGAACCCCGTCGGGCAGCCAGGCCAGTACCGATTTGCGCAACGAATCGGTTTGCCGGATCCCGTACAGCATGTTGCTGAACGAAGGGAACTGACACAACTGCGGTTCCAGCAAGGGGCGATAGAGCAAGCAAGGGCCGGCACTTGGCGTTCGTGGGCCGATCACGAACATGTTGGCGACGATGTCTTCGGAAAGCCCGATTTGCGGCTCGGACACGAAGGCCAGTTTGCGCAGGACGATTTCCTGCCCTTCGACTTTGCGATCCTCTTCCAGGGGCTGCATCAAGGCCGAGACATAACGACACCCCAAGTCATCGATATTGCCCTGCCCGCGCAGTTTGTTCTCCAGCGCCAGCATCGGCAGCTGTATGCGTAACTGGGAGGTATATAGCGTCTCGCGTCGGGCCGACTCTTTCGGATCATTGAGCAGTTTGCGCTTGATCAGCTCGGGATAGACGCGACCGATATCCACCTGAGTGATGAGGTTCTCGATGTATTCCACGGTCATCCAGTCGGGAAGCTCGGTCCCGTCGAGTGATCTGACTGTCTTATTACCTGCTGGCAGCGCGATCAGATTCTGCAACGCCAGCTCGACGAGATTGAATCGCGTAACGTCTGTTTTGAAGGGAACAACGAAGGTGCCCCAGGCAATAACACTTTTGATCTCGATCTCGATCTTTTCCGGAGTCAGCGCCGAGGCGTCGTCATGGTCCGATTGCATTTGTGCTTTAAGGGCAAGCGAGGCGTATTCCTTGATGGGCAGGATATCGTCCAGGTAAGTCTTGCCGGCATGGACGCTGCTCAGTGCCGACAGGTTCTTCATGTGTTGGGCGAATTGAATCTGGTCGGACACCGACGCATCCTGAAGCCATTCGGGTATCTGTTGTTGATACCAACGCTCGCCAGGTCCTGTTTCCAGCCCTTCGGGCGTAGGCGGTTGCCCTTCCGTGAAGTGGCTATTGCGCCAGATTCCGGGGGTACCCAGCACTTTGATCTGTGTGGCGATGATCCCGCAGGCCTTGCTGTCGAAGAGATTGCCCTTGGGCTCATAGAGCCGCCAGCGTATGCGAGAGGCGTGCGCCTGGCCGCCCAGGTGGTTTGAAAGCGATTGTCCGAGTGCCTCTCGTGACTCGAATTTCTCATAACCGTTGAGCAATGAATGCGCGAGGATGACTTCCTTTTTCTCGATCTGGCCGATCAGTACCACCAGGGAGTTTTCGTTGACGCGGCTTTCCTGGCCGTCTTGCACCGCCTTGATGTCGACCAGATAGGCATGGCTGGCATAACTGTCCTCGCGGTCTTTCGGGTCGGGGAATAGAAACAGTTGCCGGGCCATGTCGCATTCAGCCGCTGTCCATCCGTCGATTTGTGTGACGTCCCACAGCTTGCGCAAGGTGTCGGAGAGTTCATGCCAACGGGGGCCGTAGTCGCCGAATGGGACGTTCCAGTACGCCAGTTGTTGCTCTTGGCTGGCCGGTAACATGGCCGGTACCAATTCGTTGATCAGGCGCCCGATCTGATCGATACGCACCGGCAAATGCACGGGGGGCACGGTCAGCGGCAGTTGCGTCAGAAAATGCAATCCCTCGATCAGCAGGGTGGGCTGGGCGGTGTCCACCCGTGCCGCCAGCAAATCGCTAAGGGTAATAAAGAGGCTAGGGCGCTCTACGATGTCGCCGTCGACGATGTCCCAGGCTGATTCGCCAACGACAGTGGTAAAAGGGTTGATATCCAAGGCGGGATAGAGATCTTTGAGCGCATCCCGCAGGAGCACGGCGGCCACTTCTGGGTATGTGGGGCCCGCGAGTAGCTGGTTGAGCAGCGCACCTCTGATATTCACATCGGAGGCCGGGAGGGTGCCGGTTGGCTCTGGTGTCATTTGAACGTCCTTGTCTGCAGATGGATGAAAACCCCGAAGCCGAACGCTTCGGGGTTTTCATGCTAGGGAGACAGGGGACGGAGAAGGCGGTAACTATGTATGGATCTCCTGGTTACTGGCCGGACTTGATTCGCGTCCAGGCCCGCGTGCGTGCGCGCTCGGCATCCCTGGGCAACGGTTGCAACGTGTACAGCGAGGCCATGGCCGCCTCGGTCGGGTACAGGTTGGGATTGCCGCGGATCGCCGGGTCGACCATTTCGGTGGCGTCCTTGTTCGGGTTCGGATAGCCGACAAAGTCGCTGATCGGCGCGATCACCTTGGGCTGCAGCAAGTAGTCGATGAAGGTGTAGGCATCGTCCGGATTCTTCGCGCCCTTGGGGATCGCGAGCATGTCGAACCAGATCGGCGCGCCTTCCTTGGGCAGGCGCATGTCCACGGTCACGCCATTCTTGGCTTCCTTGGCGCGGTTGGCCGCTTGGGAAAAGCTGCCGGAATAACCGACGGCTACGCAGATGTCGCCATTGGCGATATCCGCCATGTATTTGGACGAGTGGAAATACGTGATGTAAGGCCGGATTTTCAACAGCAGCGCTTCAGCCTTGGTGTAGTCCGCCGGCTTCTTGCTGTTGGGGTCCAGGCCCAGGTGCTGCAAGGCCAGGGGCAGGATTTCCGACGGCGAATCAAGCAGGGCAACGCCGCACTGCTTGAGCTTGCTGATGTTTTCTTCCTTGAAGATCAGGTCCCAACTGTCCACCGGCGCGTTGTCGCCCAGGGCTGCCTTGACCTTGTCCGGGTTGAAGCCGATCAGGATCGTGCCGTACATGTAGGGCACGGCGAATTTGTTGCCGGGGTCGTTGGCTTCGATCAGCTTCATCAGCTTGGGATCGAGGTGGTTCCAGTTCGGCAGCTTGCGGCGGTCCAGCGGTTGGAACACCCCGGCTTCGATCTGCTTGGCCAGGAACACATTGGACGGCACCACCACGTCATAACCGGCGTTCCCCGTCAGTAGCTTGGCCTCCAGGGCTTCGTTGGTGTCGAAGATGTCGTAGATCAACTTGACCTGGCTGTTCTGCGCCTTGAAATCGTCCAGTGCCTTGGGCGTGATGTAGTCGAACCAGTTGTAGACGCGCAACGTACGCTCCTCGGCCTGGGCGGCGCCACACAGCAGCGCGGCGCACAGGGCCGGGGCGATCAAACGCTTGAGTCTGTTCATGCTGATGTTCCTCATTGGGCGCTTTGGAAACCTTCAAGGACGTTCACGGCATTGATGCCGATTTCTGCCACCGCGTAGCCGCCTTCCATCACGAACAGCGTCGGTTTGCCGAGGGCGGCGATGCGCTTGCCCAGCGCCAGGTAGTCCGGGCTGTCGAGCTTGAACTGCGAAATCGGATCGTCCTTGAACGTGTCCACGCCCAGGGATACGACGATGACGTCGGCGTCGTAGCGTTGGACTTCACCGCAGGCTTGCTCCAGGGCGGCGCTCCACGTGTCCCAGCCTGAGCCCGCCGGCAAAGGGTAGTTGAAGTTGAAGCCCGCGCCGGCGCCTTCGCCGCGCTCATCTTCGTAGCCCAGGAAAAATGGAAACTCCGCCTCCGGGTGTCCGTGGATCGAGGCGAACAACACGTCGCTACGTTCGTAGAAAATCGATTGGGTGCCGTTGCCGTGGTGATAATCCACATCGAGGATCGCGACTTTCTTGTGCCCTTGGTCGAGAAAGGCTTGGGCGGCGATAGCGGCGTTGTTGAGGTAGCAATAACCGCCCATTAAATCGCCAGCGGCATGATGCCCCGGCGGACGGCACAGCGCGAAGGCGCTACGGGCGCCGCGTTGGATGTCGGCCTGGGCGGTGAGGGCGACCTGGGCTGCGCTGTACGCCGCTTGCCAGGTGCCGGCGGTAATCGGCGCACCGCCGTCGAAACTGTAATAGCCGAGTTGGCCATGCAGGCTGGTCGGCATCACCGTGCGCAACGTGCGGGCCGGCCAGGTGTAGGGCAGCAGGTCACCGTCGCGGTTGAACTCGGTCCAACGCTCCCAGGCGCCCTTGAAGAATTCCAGATACGCCGGGCTGTGGATACGCAGGATCGGCGCCAGGCCAAAATCCTGCGGCGCCTCCACCGGCCCCAGCGCCCGAGCCTTGACCCGCTCCAGCACATGGTCGGCCCGGGACGGCATCTCGAAACAGGGCATCAACTGCCCGTCCATCAATTCGCAGCGTCCATGGTGCAGGTGGTGATCGTCTGAGTAGATCGTCAGCATTCTTGTTCTCCGCAGGGCTGATTCGCTGGATCAAGTCTTGCGCCACGCAGGGTTTAGGAGAACGGCAGGAAAGGCCAAAAGGGGATCGAAATGGCCAAAAGGTTTGACCGTAAATCGCCCCTTGTTGGCGCGGGTGTGCGCTGGTTCGGGGCGTGAGTCTATGGCTCCCTCGCCACGGGGATCGTGTTTGAAGCCAACTTTCACGTCCTGAACCGACTCGGCGCCACGCCGCTCCAGCGTACGAAGGCATGGCGAAAGCTCGCGGTTTCACTGAAACCGAGCAGTTCGGCGATCTGGTAGATCGGCAGTCGGTCTTCACAGAGCATCTGCTTGGCCCGTTCGAAGCGCAGCTCATCGAGCAGTTCCTGATAGCTGCAACCCAGATCCTTGAGGTGCCGGCGCAGGGTGCGCGCCGAGCAGTTCATTTGTTCGGCCAAGCCCTCCAGGCCTGGGGCGGCATCGAGTTGCGCGACGAGCAGTTGGCGGATGCGTCCCAGCCAGGCCTGGCGGCCGGTGAATTCGGTGTTCTGCCGGCGGCAGCGTTCGGCCATGGCGTGATGAGTGATGGGGTCGGCCAGCGGCAGGGGCTGTTCCAGCCAATGGCGATCGAAGGCAAAGGCGTTGTCGATGCTATCGAAGCGGACCGGGCAGTCGAAGAGATTGGCGTAGCGCGCGTGGTAATCCGGCGCTGGGTGTTCGAACCGCGCTGCGCGCAAGGGCAGCGGGTGACCGAGCAAATCGTTGCAGATTACCTTCAGCGAGACCATGCAGAACTCGGCGTTGAACGCCGCCAGGGCCGGGTTTTCCCGATAGTCGCCAGCGCTGAGCCAGATGTGCTCGCCGTCCTCTTCCAGGGCCAGCTCGAAGAGTGTTCCCAACAGCGCCGGGTAGCGCAGCGCGAGACGCAAAGCGTCACCTAAGGTGGCACTCGTGAGCAGGGCGTATCCCAGCATGCCGTAGGACGAAACGTGCATGTTGCGGCCCAGTTCCAAGCCGATATCCCGCTTGAGCGCGACGGCGTTGGCACAGACCTGCATCTCCTGGTTGGTGGTGATGCGCGTGTCGGCCCGGCTCAAGTCCGCCGTGCTGATGCCGCTGCCGGCCAGCAATGCATCGTGTGGCAGGCCGTCATGCTTGAAGGCGTCGAGCACCAGGGAGACGGCGTTGAGTGTCGTGAGGTGGGAATGCAGCATGGTCCGTTTCCAGCCTTGGGAGGCTGGAGACGGAGCAAGTTATATGCCGGCCAAAAACTTTGCAGGCCGTCAGATCAGCTCGCCACACAGATCCAGCTCAACCAACCGCCGAACCTCATCCACCGGCAATCCAGCGCCAATCAACGCCTGCAACTTGCCAAACGCTGCCTCGCGGGTCATGCCGCCGCCCGACAACACGCCAGCGCCGCGCAAACGGCTGCCGGCTTCGTACACGTCCAGCTCGACGCCGCCTTCATGGCATTGGGTGACGGCGACCACCACCACACCGCTGTCCCGCGCCCGCTCCAGGCTGGCCAGGAACGCCGGGTTGTCGCTCGGCCCGGTACCGCTGCCGTAGCACTCCAGCACCAGGCCCTGGATGCCGCTGCCCAGCAGACCGTCGATGATTTCGGCACCGATGCCGGGGAACAGTGGCAGCGCTGCGACGTTCGCCAGTTGCTTCGGCTGTTTGTAATTCAACTGGGTTGGCAGAGAAGTCGCCTTGATGCCGCCACCCTGGCGTTCCAGGCGCTTGAACGGATGGCGCCCGAAGCTGCGTACTTTCGCGCAACGGGTCGGCGCCAGCAGTTCCCCGTGGAAATAAAGGTGCACGCCTGGCGCCAGGCCGTGGCCAAGGGCAACCAGCGCGCCGCTGAGATTTTCCCAGGCGTCGCTGTCGGTCACGCCGGCGGGCAGCATCGAACCGGTGAAGCAGACCCGCGCATGCAGGCCCAGCAACTGGAAGCTCATGGCGGCGGCGCTGTAGGCGAGGGTGTCGGTGCCGTGCAGGATAAGCACGCTGTCGCAGCCCTGCACATCCACGGCATCGACCACCGCTTCGCGCAGTTGCTGCCAATAGGCTGGGGTCATGTTGGCGCTGTCGATCAGCGGCGACATCTCCCGGAAGCGCCACTGCGGCACTACCAGTTCAGGCTGGCTGTGCAGGTAGTCGCGCATCCGCGCTTCGAAGCCGGACGCCGGGGCCAGGCCGTTGGCGCTGGCTTGCATGCCGATGGTGCCGCCGGTGTAGAGCACCATGACGTGCTGGGCGGCAGGGTAGGTCGAGGCATTCATTGGGGGTGTTCTCCGAGGATGAAGACGGCCGCTTGGGTTAGCCGCCACAACATAAGGTCGAGCATGACGCCGACCTTGTGTTGTGTCACGCCGGGCGCTGGGGGTGCGCCCGGTTTTTTTCAAACAGACTGTTGATCAGCGTTGCGCTGCAGCCAGGCTCGCCGGAGCGTTGCCGGCATCGGCGGCAGATGCCGACGGGGTCGCAGGCCAGGCTTTGCGGTCCAGGTCCAGGTCCGGGAATTTGCTCGAGTCAAAGACAGGAACCTTGATGCCGGCCGCACGCTGGTCATCGTAGTCACGCAGGATGCGCATGCCGACCTTGAACAGCAGGAACAGCGCGATCAGGTTGACGAAAGCCAGCAGGGTCATGGTGATGTCGGCGAACGCGAACACGGTGCCCAGGTTCTCGATGGCGCCCCAGAAAATCAATGCCAGGACCAGGGTGCGATACGCCATCAGTGCCTTGCGGTTTTCGCCGAGCATGAAGCGCAGGTTGTTCTCACCCAGATAGTAGTTGTAGAGGATCGAGGTGAACACAAACAACGACAAGGCTACGGAGATGAACACTCGGCCCCAGTCACCGACCACGGCTGCCAGGGAGTTCTGGGTCAGGGCAATGCCGTCGCCTTCGAAGCCCGGGGTATAGAAGCCCGACAGCAGGATCAGCAACGCGGTGCAGGTGCAGATCACGAAGGTGTCGAGGAACACACTGAACGCCTGGACCACACCTTGTGCAACCGGGTGCTCGACCGACGCGACGGCGGCGACGTTAGGCGCGCTGCCCAGGCCGGCTTCGTTGGCGAACACGCCACGCTTGACGCCCATGACGATGGCGCTGCCGATCAGGCCGCCAAAAGCCTGGTCCAGGCCAAAGGCGCTCTTGACGATTGTCGCCAGCATGCCCGGTACGTGTTCGAACTGCAGCACGATCACGTAGAGGGTCACACCGATGTAGGCCAGGGTCTTGACCGGTACCAGCAGGTCGGCCACCTTGGCGATACGCTTGATCCCGCCGATGAACACCAGACCCAGCAGCACCGCCAGGCCCAGGCCTGTATAGGTGGTGTCAAAGCCGAAGGCGTTGTTCAGGGAATGGGTGACCGCGTGGGCTTGCAGGCCGTTGAAGGCGAAGCCGAAGGTGATCAGCAGCAGGAACGCCATGATCATGCCCAACCAGCGCTTCTGCAGGCCGTGCTGGATGTAATAGGACGGGCCGCCACGGTACTGGCCTTCGGAGTCGCAGCGCTTGTAGAGCTGGCCGAGGGAGCATTCGAAGAAGCTGCTGGACATGCCGACCAGGGCGGTCACCCACATCCAGAACACGGCACCCGGACCACCGAGGGTCACGGCAATGCCGACACCGGCGATGTTGCCCGCGCCGACGCGGCCAGCCAGGCTGAGCATCAAGGCCTGGAACGAGCTGAGCTGGTCGGTGCTGCTTTTCAGGCTGTCACGGAACACCGCGAACATATGAAAGAAATGACGGAACTGGACGAAACGCGAGCGGATCGTGAAGTAGCCACCGAGCCCGACAATGAGCGCGATCAGCACTTTCCCTGAGAGGAAGTCGTTGATGACTTCGAGCATGAGTATTCCTCGCTGTTTTTTGTTTAAGCGATGATGGCCATTTGGAAACATCCTGTTACATCGGTCGGCACGCGGCTCGACAGAGAGGGCGATGTTTCGTCCCGGTCCACTTCGCGGGTTTTGTTATTAGTTCGGTTTTCGCATGTTGTGAGGCCTCGTTGACGACGACCACTCATGCGAAGAGGGGCGGCACTATACCTATCAGTGCGGCGCCCGTCTGCACAGTTGTGGTGCATGCGACGAAACGAACCCTTGTATCTCCTGGCCTTTCGGTCAGGTTCTTGCGGGAGAGAGCCGGCTCGCGATGGCGAGAGACGCGGGGTACAACGGCAGCGCGTCGCTGTTTATCGAGTGTCAGCTCGTTCCTACAGTTCTGTCTTGCTTGCAGCTTTTTGTTAAAAAAAAGGGCTTGGGGAACGAGTCCCCAAGCCCTCAAAAGGTGAGAGGTGTCTAGTCCCTCGACCTGGTGAGCAGTGGTCGCGTCGATCAAGCCTTCAGTGGGACCAGACGCGGGGCAATCATGTTTTCCGGGCGCAGGATGTCGTCGAGCATGGCGTCGTCGAGCAAGCCTTCTTCGCGCACCAGCTCCAACACGCCGCGACCGCTTTCAAGGGCGACACGGGCGATACGGGTGGCATTTTCATAACCGATGTACGGGTTCAGTGCGGTGACCAGGCCGATCGAGTGCTCGACCAGTTCGCGGCAGCGCGCTTCGTTGGCGGTGATGCCGACGATGCAGTGCTCGCGCAACATGTCCATGGCCCGTTGCAGCAGGCGGATCGAGTCGAAGATCTTGAAAGCGATCAGCGGTTCCATCACGTTCAGTTGCAGTTGGCCGCCTTCGGCCGCCATGGTCAGGGCCAGGTCGTTGCCGATGATCTGGAACGCCACTTGGTTGACCGCTTCCGGGATCACCGGGTTGACCTTGCCTGGCATGATCGAGCTGCCTGGCTGGCGGGCCGGCAGGTTGATTTCGTTGATGCCGGTGCGTGGGCCGCTGGACAGCAGGCGCAGGTCGTTGCAGATCTTCGACAGCTTGACCGCGGTGCGCTTGAGCATGCCGGAGAACAGCACGAAGGCGCCCATGTCGGAGGTGGCTTCGATCAGGTCGGCGGCTGGCACCAGCGGCTGGCCGCTGATGGTTGCCAGGCGCTGTACGGCCAGGGCCTGGTAGCGTGGGTCGGCGTTGATGCCGGTGCCGATGGCGGTGCCGCCCAGGTTCACTTCGGTGAGCAGTTCAGGCGCGAGGGTTTTCAGGCGCGCCAGGTCTTCGCTCAGGGTGGTGGCGAAGGCACGGAATTCCTGGCCCAGGGTCATCGGCACGGCGTCTTGCAGCTGGGTACGGCCCATTTTCAGGACGTGGCTGAATTCCTCGCCCTTGGCGGCGAACGCCTGGATCAGGCTGTCGAGGCTGGCCAGCAACGCGTCGTGGCCCAGCAGCAGGCCCAGGCGGATCGCGGTCGGGTAGGCGTCGTTGGTGGACTGCGCCATGTTCACGTCGTTGTTGGGGTGCAGGTACTGGTATTCGCCCTTCTGGTGGCCCATGGCCTCCAGCGCAATGTTGGCGATGACTTCGTTGGCATTCATGTTGGTCGACGTGCCGGCGCCGCCCTGGATCATGTCCACCACGAACTCTTCGTGGAAATCGCCGCGGATCAATCGTGCACAGGCTTCGCTGATGGCAGCGTGCTTGGCTTCGCTGAGCTGGCCCAGCTCGCGGTTGGCGTCAGCGGCGGCTTGCTTGACCATTGCCAGACCGACCACCAGCTTGGGGTAATGCGAAATCGGGACACCTGACAGGCGAAAGTTGTTGATCGCTCGTAGGGTCTGGATGCCGTAATACGCTTGCGCCGGTACTTCGAGTACGCCAAGCAGGTCTTTTTCTGTGCGGAATGATGCAGCGGAGGACATGATGGAAATCATCTCAATAAGAACCCGGTCAGAGCCGGAACGCTGTGAATCCTAGGCTTTCAGAAAAATTTGGGCCAATGCTGTTAAACACTGGCCTATGCATATTCGGCATAATGCGCGTGTGACGCCGACGATGCGGCGAACGTGTGACCTGTTTTGGTGCGTCCCGGGAGGGCGGTGATGAATCTTGAAAGCAAATGGCTCGAGGACTTCAGTGCCCTGGCCGCGACGCGCAGCTTTTCCCAGGCGGCCGAACGGCGTTTCGTGACACAGCCGGCGTTCAGCCGACGGATTCGCAGCCTTGAAGCAGCCCTTGGGCTGACGCTGGTCAACCGCTCGCGTACGCCGATCGAACTGACGGCGGCAGGGCAACTGTTCCTGGTCACGGCGCGTACGGTGGTCGAGCAGTTGGGCGAGGTGCTCCGGCACCTGCATCATCTGGAGGGCGGGCAGGGCGAAGTCATCCAAGTGGCCGCCGCCCACTCCTTGGCACTGGGCTTCTTTCCACGCTGGATAGCGCAATTGCGCAACGAAGGGATGAACATCGCCACGCGCCTGGTGGCGACCAACGTTGGCGATGCCGTCCATGCCTTGCGTGAAGGGGGCTGCGACTTGATGCTGGCCTTCTACGATCCGGATTCGGCCATGCAGATGGACCCGGAGATTTTCCCTTCTTTGCACCTGGGCCAGACCGAGATGCTCCCAGTGTGCGCGGCCGATGCGCAGGGCGGGCCGTTGTTCGACCTCGAAGGCGAGGCCAGCGTGCCTTTGTTGGCCTACAGCGCCGGGGCGTTCCTGGGGCGTTCGGTCAACCAGTTGTTGCGCCAGCGGGCCCTGCGGTTTACCACCGTCTACGAGACGGCCATGGCCGACAGCCTGAAGAGCATGGCGCTGGAAGGGCTGGGCATTGCCTGGGTCCCTCACTTGAGTGTGCGCAACGAACTGGCCCGGGGCGAGTTGGTGATCTGCGGCGGGGCGCAGTGGCATGTCCCGCTGGAGATCCGCCTGTACCGCTGTGCCCTGGTGCGCAAGGCCAATGTGCGGTTGCTTTGGCGCAAGCTTGAGGGAGGTGTGGCGAGCTCCGTTGGCTGAATGGATGTGCTTGAACAATCTTGGCAACAAGGCCGGAGCGGTCATTTAATCCATTAGATACTGACGAATATTTTCCCTGTTGCTTTCGGAAAACCGGTAGGTGTTGCCACGCAAGTCTGAGTAACTATCGGCATGCATGATCGAGTCCTTCCACCAGCCGTCGTATTCAATGACGCTGTCTTTATGATCAGCGTTGAACAGGTGGCCTATCTCATGGGCTGGGGTATTGTAAGTCCTGATGGAGGCGATACCGAAGTGGCCCCCAAGTTCGGCGATGCCGGAAATGGTTTTATTGATGTTATCTTTGGTAAGCAGCAGCGTCTTGGTGAGCCTTGGATCATAATCGTTATTCCGCAGTGTTTCGTAGCGCCAATCCTGGGCCGCGTTTCTCCATGCCCTCAATTTACTGGAAGCATCTGCGCCTTTATAGTCGAATCTGCGCAAATGGGAATAAGGGGGTTGGGGGCGGGCGAAAGTAATTATTACTTCACGTCCGGAGATAAGCTCGAGTTCGGTCTTGAGCCAGACGAAATGATCGGAAGACAGTTTTCTGTATTCATAACCTTTCAAGTCGTCATGGAGGCAGACGAGTATCGCGATCGTATCTTTCATTATTTGAACATCCTTGTTGATTAATCATTGCTGAGTGGAAGCAGGTTGTCGGTACCGCGCTAAAGTTATAAGGATTCTTATAACTTGGAAATTTAACTTCTTGATCAAAATATGTAGTTATCCATGAATGACAAGGCGCTGACTTTTTGGTCAGGAAATCACGCTTTTTGCAGCGCATGACAGATGGTCGTCGCAGGTGCTGTTTATCCGCTTCATTAAGGTATACTGCCCGGCCTTCGGTCGGTTCACCCGGCCATAATTCGTACAACAAGCCACGCTGGTTTCCCGCGTGGCTTGTTGTTTTTTGACGCGCCCGAGGGCGCCCAGAGAGAAGAGGCACGACGATGAGTGCACTGGTTGGCGTGATCATGGGCTCCAAGTCCGATTGGTCCACCCTTAGCCACACCGCCGATATGCTGGAAAAGCTCGGCATCCCTTACGAGGTGAAAGTGGTTTCCGCCCACCGTACCCCGGACCTGCTGTTCCAGTACGCCGAAGAAGCCGAGGCGCGTGGCATCGAAGTGATCATCGCCGGCGCCGGCGGTGCGGCTCACTTGCCAGGCATGTGTGCGGCCAAGACCCACCTGCCGGTGCTGGGCGTGCCGGTGCAATCCTCGATGCTCTCAGGTGTCGATTCGCTGCTGTCGATCGTGCAGATGCCAGCCGGCATCCCGGTCGCTACCCTGGCCATCGGCAAGGCCGGGGCAATCAATGCGGCTTTGCTGTCGGCGAGTATCCTGGGCGCCAAGCATCCCCAATTCCATACCGTGCTGAAAAAATTCCGCGCTGAGCAGACAGACAGCGTCCTGGACAATCCGGACCCACGCATTGCCTGAGGTTGTTGACGAATGAAGATCGGTGTAATCGGTGGCGGCCAGTTGGGTCGCATGTTGGCCCTGGCGGGTACGCCGCTGGGAATGAACTTCGCTTTCCTGGATCCGGCGCCGGACGCCTGTGCCGCCGCCCTGGGTGAACACCTGCGGGCCGACTATGGCGACCAGGATCACCTGCGCCAATTGGCCGATGAAGTTGACCTGGTGACCTTCGAGTTCGAAAGCGTCCCGGCCGAAACCGTGGCCTTCCTGTCCCAGTTCGTCCCGGTCTACCCGAGCGCCGAAGCCCTGCGCATCGCCCGTGACCGCTGGTTCGAAAAGAACATGTTCAAGGACCTGGGAATTCCGACGCCTGCCTTCGCCGACATCCAGTCCCAGGCTGACCTTGATGCTGCGGTCGCTTCCATCGGCCTGCCGGCCGTGCTCAAGACCCGTACCCTGGGTTATGACGGCAAGGGCCAGAAAGTCCTGCGCAACCCTGAAGACGTTGCCGGTACGTTTGCCGAGCTGGGCAGCGTCGGTTGCCTGCTGGAAGGTTTCGTGCCGTTCACCGGTGAAGTCTCGCTGATCGCCGTGCGTGCCCGCGACGGTGAAATCCGCTTCTACCCGCTGGTGCACAACACTCACAAGGACGGCATCCTCAAGTTGTCCGTCGCCAGCACCGACCATCCCCTGCAAGCCCTGGCCGAAGACTACTCCAGCCGCGTGCTCAAGCAGCTCGACTATGTCGGCGTCATGGCGTTCGAATTCTTTGAAGTGGACGGCGGCCTCAAGGCCAACGAAATCGCCCCGCGGGTGCACAACTCCGGGCATTGGACCACTGAAGGCGCCGAGTGCAGCCAGTTCGAAAACCACCTTCGGGCGGTGGCCGGGCTGCCGCTGGGGTCGACCGCCAAGGTCGGCGAAAGCGCGATGCTGAACTTCATCGGCAAGGTGCCGGACAGTGAGAAAGTCCTGGCGATTGCCGACTGCCACCTGCATCACTATGGCAAGGCCTTCAAAGTGGGGCGCAAGGTCGGCCACGCCAACCTGCGTTGCGCCGATCGCGCCACGCTCGAACAGCAGATCATCAAGGTCGAAACGCTGATTGCCGAGCAATAGTCTGCAACATCGGTGGAACCATTCATCGGCTTATCTCTCTCATGGCTAAGTGCCAAAGCCCGACTGGGCTTTGGCTTTAGTCTCAACCAGAGGGAAATGCCATGGGAATCATCGGAACCATTTTTATCGGCTTGATCGTTGGCCTGCTCGCGCGCTTCCTGAAGCCCGGCGATGACAGCATGGGCTGGATCATGACCATCCTGCTCGGTATTGGCGGTTCGTTGGCGGCCACATACGGCGGCCAGGCCCTGGGTATTTATCAGGCTGGCGAAGGCGCTGGCTTCATTGGCGCCCTGGTGGGTGCGGTCGTATTGCTGGTGATCTACGGCCTGATCAAAAGAAACTGATCAAACCAGATGAAGCCCTCTCCGCGCGGCGCACGGAGAGGGCTAAACTGCCCGGCGTCACATTCCACTCATTGCCGAGCCCTTTCATGCGCCGTCTAGTATTGACCCTTCTTTTGCTGGGCAGTGGCCTGGCCCACGCCGCCGAGCTGCCGGAAACCGACTGGCTCGAACTGATGCCCAAGTCGGACCAGAAAGCCCTCGAAGCGATGCCCGAGATCGATCACGACTCCCCCGAAGCCAGCGGCACCTTCACCGAAAAAGGTGGCCTCAAGCAAAGCAAAGGCTTGCCGGCGGTGATGTACTCGACCAAGACCGTGGCGTCGATGAATGACAAGCACCTGCGCATTGGCGGGTATCCGGTCCCTTTGGAGACCGACGCCAAGGGCCGCAGCACATTGTTTTTCCTGGTGCCTTACCCGGGCGCCTGCATCCACGTTCCTCCGCCGCCGCCGAATCAATTGGTGTTGGTGCGATATCCCAAGGGCGTGAAGCTGGACGACATCTATACGCCCCTTTGGGTGACGGGCACGCTGAAGATCGAGAAGGTCGACAACGACCTGGCGAGCGCGGCGTATGCGCTGGATGCGGAGAAGGTGAGGGTGGTGCAGGAGGCGGATTTGTAACGGGCCGGTTGGCCTGACACAGTTTCAACTGTGGGAGCGACCCGCTCCCACAGGTCTTTTGGTGTGGCTTAGAGCGGCTTGCTGCAAATGCTCACGCCCAAGGTATGGCTGGCGTCCGGCAACAACGTCACCACATCGCCCATCACATTGGCCGTCTCGATGCACAGCATGCGCTGCCAGCCATCGTCGGCCATGTCGCTAAAGGCCTTGGCCCGTTCGGTCCAGGGGTTCCAGATCACCGCCGAGCGCGAGCCGCTGCTGGTCAGTTCGATCCGTCGTTGCCAGTGCGGGTCAACGATGCTCAGCGTCGGCGGGGTATCGAGGTAGATGCGGTCGGTTTCGCCGGCAAAGCGCAGGGCACCGGCCTGGGTATGGGTGTTCCAATCGTCCAGGGTCTCGATGTAGTTCAAGCCGTCGACGCCATCGACCTGCACGTTGCGCACATCGCTGACGGCGAAATAGCTGTGCAGCGCCTGGCTGAGGCTGACGGTTTCGCTGCCACGGTTATGGCTGGTGAGACGGATATGCAACTGCTCGTCCATCACGATGGTCAGCGTCAGGTCGACCTGGTGAGGCCATCCCGGCAGGCCATTTTCAGGGTAGGGCAGCACGAATTCGATGTTCAGGCTCTCGCCTTCGGCCTCGATGCCCTTGAGCTCCCAATCCATCGCTCGCACCAGGCCGTGGGCCGTGGCCGGTTCGTTGCTGACGCGCATCGCCTGGACGCTGTCGGGATTGCGGGTCAGGTTGCCGAACCAGGGCCAGCACACTGGCACGCCGGCGCGGATGCTCTTGCCCGTCTGGAACGTCGCCTGGTCGTTGAGCCAGATCAGCGGCGGCTGGCCGTCCACTTGATAGCTGAGGATATGCGCGCCCTGCTGGGCCACCAGCAACTCGGCCTGACCGTGGCGGATGCGCCAACCATTCAGTTCATCCAGTTTGACGGCTTCGACATTGGGCGTAGGCATATTGCGCATCTCGTTCAGGAACATGGACTGCAATGGACCGCAAAACGGTCGCCGCGTTTAACGGGCGCGGGGTGGAACCGAGCGGGTGCGTCCACTGCCGTCGATGGCGACGAAGACAAACACTGCTTCGGTGACCTTGCGCCATTCGCTGGACAACGGATCGTCGCTCCACACCTCGACCATCATCTGGATCGAGCTACGGCCGATTTCCAACGCCTGGGTATAGAAGGACAACTGCGCACCCACCGCCACCGGCACCAGGAACGCCATGCGATCAATCGCCACGGTCGCCACGCGCCCGCCCGCCACCTTGCTGGCCATCGCGGTGCCGGCCAGGTCCATCTGGGACACCAGCCAGCCGCCGAAAATGTCCCCGAAGCCGTTGGTATCGCGGGGAAGCGCGGTGATTTGCAAGGCCAGGTCGCCTTGCGGGATTGGATCTTCTTGTTCGAGCTCTATCATGCCGGGGGTGCCTCTGACCCGTAACTCTGTCTTGTCTTTCAGGTGAATAGCCGTCTTTGTAAAAAACGATTCAGCCCGAACTGCCACGTTCGTCACGTTTTTCGTAAAGGCGTGCCAAAGGGAAACTCTGCGAAACCGGCTGATTCGTACTACATCACCAACGACGTTTTCGCACAGCAACCCCTTACAGAGTGTCGCAAGGTTGCGAGTATATCGGGCGATAGACGTCGCGACGACCACTGGGTTCTGATTTTGACTGTCAATTACGCGCCTCTATGTGCTTTTTCGAACAATTTGCTATCGTGCCGAACCTGCCCGGGCTCTCATCAGTGTTGTCGGGCCGAGAACCGACTATAAGAGAAACCCTTGCCATGACCACTGCGCCTTCGAGCACGGCGACGCCCGCGCAACCCGCCCGTCCGCTGACCCGCAACGACTACAAGACCCTGTCGCTTTCTGCCCTGGGCGGCGCGCTGGAGTTCTACGATTTCATTATTTTCGTGTTCTTTGCCACCGTGGTCGGCAAACTGTTTTTTCCTGCCGAAATGCCCGAATGGCTGCGCCTGATGCAAACGTTTGGCATTTTTGCCGCCGGTTACCTGGCCCGGCCGCTGGGCGGGATCGTCATGGCCCACTTCGGCGACCTGCTGGGGCGCAAGAAAATGTTCACCTTGAGCATTTTCATGATGGCTGTGCCGACCCTGATCATGGGGCTGTTGCCGACCTATGCGCAGATCGGCATGTGGGCACCGATCCTGTTGTTGCTGATGCGCGTGATCCAGGGCGCAGCCATTGGTGGCGAAGTACCGGGGGCCTGGGTGTTCGTTTCCGAGCATGTGCCGGCGCGCCATATCGGCTATGCCTGCGGCACGCTGACCTGCGGCCTGACGGCAGGAATCCTGTTGGGTTCGCTGGTCGCCACCGCCATCAACAGCATTTATACGCCAGTGGAAGTGGCGGATTACGCTTGGCGGATCCCATTCCTGCTGGGCGGTGTGTTTGGCCTGTTTTCGGTGTACTTGCGCCGCTGGCTCCACGAAACCCCGGTGTTTGCCGAACTGCAACTGCGCAAGGCGCTGGCCGAAGAGGTTCCGTTGCGCGCCGTGCTGCGCGATCATCGCGGCGCCATCGCCATTTCGATGCTGCTGACCTGGCTGCTGTCGGCCGGCGTCATCGTGGTGATCCTGATGACCCCGACGGTGTTGCAGACGGTGTACCACTTCAGTCCGACCACGGCGTTGCAGGCCAATAGCCTGGCGATCGTATTCCTGAGTTTTGGTTGCATTGGAGCCGGTGTGCTGGCCGACCGCTTTGGCGCGGGCCGGGTGTTCGTCTTCGGCAGCGGTTTGTTGTTGGTCACGTTCTGGACCTTTTACCACAGCCTGTTCACTCACCCCGAGTGGCTGTTCCCGCTCTACGCCTTGAGTGGTTTGCTGGTGGGTACCATCGGCGCGGTGCCCTTCGTCATGGTCAATGCCTTCCCGGCCGTGGTGCGCTTCAGCGGCCTGTCGTTCTCCTACAACCTGGCCTACGCGATTTTCGGCGGGTTGACGCCGATGATCGTGACCCTGCTGTTGAAAGAGAGCCCGATGGGGCCGGCGTATTACGTGGCGATCATCTGCGGAATGGGGATGGTGATTGGTGGGTATCTTTGGAAAAAGGGGCGCTAAACAGCCCCTCGCCACGACACCCCCGCAAAATCCAATACTGGCCTTTCATCCAATTGTCATATTTCAGCCATAGAGTGTTCACACGGCTTCCCAATACTTGGCCGACTTAACACACCTATCTGCTAGGAGTAAGGCATGAAACTGAAGCGTTTGATGGCGGCAATGACCTTTGTCGCTGCTGGCGTTGCGACTGCCAACGCGGTTGCCGCTGGTGTTGACCCGGCAATTCCGGCTTACACCAAGACCACTGGTGTATCGGGCAACCTGTCCAGCGTCGGCTCCGATACCCTGGCCAACCTGATGACCTTGTGGGCCGAGAACTACAAGAAAGAATATCCGAACGTAAACATCCAGATTCAAGCGGCCGGTTCTTCCACCGCGCCACCCGCGCTCACCGAAGGCACCTCCAACCTGGGCCCGATGAGCCGCAAGATGAAGGATAACGAGCTGCAGGCTTTCGAACAGAAATACGGCTACAAGCCAACCGCAATCCCGGTTGCCGTGGACGCCCTGGCTGTGTTCGTACACAAGGACAACCCAATCAAAGGCCTGACCATGGCTCAGGTCGATGCGATTTTCTCCTCGACTCGCCTGTGCGGCGCCAAGGCCGACGTCAAGACCTGGGGTGACCTGGGCGTGACTGGTGACCTGGCCAACAAGCCAGTGCAACTGTTCGGCCGTAACTCCGTGTCCGGCACCTACGGCTACTTCAAGGAAGAAGCCCTGTGCAAAGGCGACTACAAGCCAAACGTCAACGAACAGCCAGGTTCGGCTTCGGTCGTGCAGTCGATCAGCAGCTCGCTTAATGGCGTCGGCTACTCGGGTATCGGCTACAAGACCGCCAGCGTGAAAACCGTTGCCTTGGCCAAGAAAGAAGGCGGCGAATTCATCGAAGACAGCGAAGAGAACGCTCTGAACGGCAAGTACCCGCTGTCGCGTTTCCTCTACGTTTACGTCAACAAGGCGCCGAACAAGCCTCTGGCCCCGCTGGAAGCTGAGTTCGTGAAGCTGATCCTGTCCAAGCAAGGCCAGGAAGTCGTGGTCAAGGACGGCTACATCCCGTTGCCAGCCAAAGTAGCCGCCAAGGCACTGGCTGACCTGGGTCTGTCGGAAGGCGGCAGCGTCGCCAAGAAGTAATACCTGAGCCTGGGCCAACGCCCGGGCTGCTGCGGGGGTGGACGTCACTCTCGCGGCCAATTTCCCGTCCGCTGCCGCTTCTAGCTGGCGGCGGATTTGTTGCGTCACTTCACTGTCATCTTTCTGTCATACAGGATCGCTAGGGTGTGCGCATGAATGATCTGGCCAACTCCACAATGACTACGACTTCCCCTCCCAAGCGCATTGACTTCAATACGCCTGAGCTGCAACGCAAGCGCCGCATCCGCGCGCTCAAGGATCGCCTGACCCGCTGGTACGTGCTGGTCGGCGGGCTCGCCGTCCTGGCCGCCATTACCTTGATTTTCTTCTTCCTTGCCTACGTGGTGCTGCCTCTGTTCCAGGGTGCGGACCTGACCGCCAAGGACCCGATCACCCCGGCCTGGATGCAAGACGCCGGTAAACCCCTGATGATCGCCATCGAAGAGCAGAACCAGGTGGCCATGCGTGTTTCCGACAAGGGCCAGGCATTGTTCTACGAGCTCGACAGCGGCGCCGAACTGCGCCGCGTCGACCTGCCGATTCCGGCCGGCGCCAGCGTGACCTCCATTGGCGAAGACCAGCCTGGCAGCCCCTTGGTGGCAATCGGTCTTTCCAACGGCCAGGCCCTGGTGTTCCGCCACACCTATAAAGTCAGCTATCCAGACGGCAAGAAAACCATCTCGCCCGCCATCGAATACCCTTACGGCGAGGCGCCGATTGCATTGAACGAGCAGGGCGCGCCCTTGGAGCACGTCAGCCTCAACGCCACCGATTCGACCCTGCTGCTCGCCGGTTCCAGTGGGGCGCAGTTGTATGTGCTGTCGCTGACCAGCGAAGAAAACATGATGACCGGTGAAGTCACCAACGAGCAGACCCGCATCGACCTGCCGCAGATGACCGAGCCGGTGAAGAACATCTTCGTCGACCCGCGCCAGCAATGGTTGTACGTGGTCAACGGTCGCGCCCAGGCCGACGTCTTCAGCCTGCGTGACAAGAGCCTCAACGGCCGCTACAAACTTCTGGAGAACGCCGACGCAGAAGTCACAGCGACTGCTCAACTGGTCGGCGGGATTTCGCTGATCATCGGTGATTCCAAGGGCGGCCTGGCCCAGTGGTTCATGGCCCGCGATCCGGACGGCGAGCTGCGCTTCAAACAGATTCGTGCCTTCCAGATGGGCAGCGCGCCCATCGTTGAAATCAGCGCTGAAGAGCGTCGCAAGGGTTTCGTGGCCCTGGACGCCGCCGGCAAGCTCGGCGTGTTCCACAGCACCGCCCACCGCACCTTGCTGGTGGACCAGGTAGTCGACGGCCAGGGCCTGTTCGGCATGTCGCCACGGGCCAACCGCCTGATCGTTGAGCAGGGCGGCAAGCTGCAACCATTGGCACTGGACAATCCGCATCCGGAAGTGTCCTGGAGCGCGTTGTGGAGCAAGGTCTGGTACGAAAACTACGACGAACCTAAATACGTCTGGCAATCGACCGCCGCCAACACCGATTTCGAACCCAAGCTGAGCCTTTCGCCGCTGACCTTCGGCACCTTGAAGGCTGCGTTCTACGCGATGCTGCTGGCCGCGCCGCTGGCCATTGCCGCCGCGATCTACACCGCGTACTTCATGGCCCCGGGCATGCGCCGCAAGGTCAAGCCAGTGATCGAGCTGATGGAGGCGATGCCGACGGTGATCCTCGGTTTCTTCGCCGGCCTGTTCCTGGCGCCCTACGTCGAAGGGCACCTGCCAGGCATCTTCAGCCTGTTGATGTTGCTGCCGATCGGCATCCTGGTCGCCGGTTTCGTCTTCAGCCGCCTGCCGGAATCCATTCGCCTGCGGGTGCCGGACGGCTGGGAAAGCGCCTTGTTGATTCCGGTCATCCTGTTCGTGGGCTGGCTCTCGCTGTACATGAGCCCGTACCTGGAAGCCTGGTTCTTCGGTGGCGACATGCGCATGTGGATCTCCCATGACCTGGGCATCACCTACGACCAGCGCAACGCCCTGGTAGTCGGCCTGGCGATGGGTTTCGCGGTCATCCCGAACATCTACTCCATCGCCGAGGACGCTGTGTTCAGCGTGCCGCGCGGCCTGACCCTGGGCTCGCTGGCCCTCGGGGCCACGCCGTGGCAGACCATGACTCGCGTGGTGATCCTCACCGCCAGCCCGGGCATCTTCTCGGCGCTGATGATCGGCATGGGCCGCGCAGTGGGCGAGACCATGATCGTGCTGATGGCCACCGGCAACACCCCGGTCATGGAAATGAACCTGTTCGAAGGCCTGCGCACCCTGGCGGCCAACGTGGCGGTGGAAATGCCCGAGTCGGAAGTCGGCGGCAGCCATTACCGCGTGCTGTTCCTGTCGGCCCTGGTGTTGCTGTTGTTCACCTTCGTCATGAACACCCTCGCCGAGCTGATCCGTCAGCGTCTGCGCAAGAAATATTCGTCGCTTTAAGAAAGGTAGAAGTCTGTGAAACAGAACTCCCTGAAAGGATGGTTCAAGAGCGGCGCCCCAGGCGTCTGGATCAGCGGTGGCGCGGTGTCCATCGCGGTCATCATGACCATTGGCCTGCTGGCGGTGATCGCCGTGCGCGGCCTCGGCCATTTCTGGCCGGCCGACTTGATCCACGCCAGCTACAACGTACCGGGCATGCCTGCGCACCTGGTGGTAGGCGAAGTCGTACAGAAAGAAGAAGTCCCTCGCGAGCGCCTGAAAAGCGCCGGCCTGCCGGTGCCGGACGAAGGCCCGGAGTTCATGACCCGCGAATTGGTGAAGGTCGGCAACCGTGACCTCAACGGCACCGATTTCACCTGGATCGTTGGCGATTGGCTGACCAACCAGACCACACCGCCAGAGCTCATGGCCCTTGAGCGTCGCGAGTGGGGCAACTTCTACGGTTACCTGGTCAACGTCAAGGAACAGGGCAAGGTCATCGCCGAGGGTGAAGCCGCCTGGCCGCAGTTGCAGGCGCGTATCGAACGTGTCAACCAACTCGCCGACGAGCTCAAGACCCTGGAAAAAGTCGACATCGGCGCGATCAACGCTGGCCTGGAACGTATCCGCCTGCATGGTCGCAAGCTGGAACTGGACGGCAAGCTCGACGCCGCCGCCCAGGCCGACCTGGAAAGCGAACGCGCCGAACTCAACGCCCGCTACAAGGACATCGAAGCGCGCCTCTCCGATTTGCACGCGCAGTTCAACCGCGACAGCCTGACGGCCCGCGATGCCAACGGCAAGGAAGTGGAAATCGAAATCGGCAAAGTGGTGCACGCCTACCAGCCAAACGGCATGGGTACGTTCACCAAGATAGGTTTCTATTTCAGCAAGGTCTGGGAATTCCTCAGCGACGACCCGCGTGAAGCCAACACCGAAGGCGGGATTTTCCCGGCGATTTTCGGCACGGTGATGATGACGCTGATCATGGCGATGATCGTGACGCCGTTCGGCGTGCTGGCGGCGGTCTACCTGCGTGAATATGCCCGCCAAGGGCCCATGACCCGCTTGATCCGCATCGCGGTGAACAATCTCGCCGGTGTCCCGGCCATCGTCTACGGTGTATTCGGCCTGGGCTTCTTTGTCTACGTGCTGGGCGGTTCGGTTGACCGGCTGTTCTTCCCCGAAGCCTTGCCGGCGCCGACCTTCGGCACCCCGGGCCTGCTCTGGGCGTCCCTGACCCTCGCGCTGCTGGCGGTGCCGGTGGTGATCGTCGCCACCGAGGAAGGTTTGGCGCGGATCCCACGGACCGTGCGCGAAGGCTCCCTGGCCCTCGGCGCGACCAAGGCCGAGACCCTGTGGAAGATCGTCCTGCCGATGGCGAGCCCGGCAATGATGACCGGCATGATCCTCGCCGTGGCCCGTGCCGCTGGCGAAGTGGCGCCGTTGATGCTGGTGGGCGTGGTGAAGCTGGCCCCGTCGCTGCCACTGGACGGTAATTACCCGTACCTGCACCTGGACCAGAAGATCATGCACTTGGGCTTCCATATCTATGACGTCGGCTTCCAGAGCCCCAACGTCGAGGCCGCCCGACCGTTGGTCTACGCCACGGCGCTGCTGCTGGTGCTGGTGATCGCGATCTTGAACCTGTCGGCAGTGTGGATCCGTAACCACCTGCGCGAGAAATACAAAGCGCTGGATAGTTGATTTTCAGGTGGGAGCGAGCTTGCTCCCACCTATACAGATTGGCATGGCCGCTCAGTTGGCCAACCGAACCGAATTTGTTAGCACAGGGAGCCTCCCATGCAACACGAAGCACATACACACGGCATCAACATGTCGGCCCTGGGCCGCGACAAGCAGAGCTTGAACCTGGCTCAGGAAACCGTCGCCATCGAAGTGCCCGGCCTGAACCTGTTCTACGGTCAGAAGCAGGCGCTGTACGACGTCAGCCTGAACATCCCGAAACAACGCGTCACCGCGTTCATCGGCCCGTCGGGCTGCGGCAAGTCGACCTTGCTGCGTACCTTCAACCGCATGAACGACCTGGTGGACGGTTGCCGCGTCGAAGGCGAGATCAACCTCTACGGCAATAACATCTACCGCAAGGGCGAGGACGTGGCCGAGCTGCGTCGGCGCGTGGGCATGGTGTTCCAGAAGCCCAACCCATTCCCGAAGACCATCTACGAAAACGTGGTGTACGGCCTGCGCATCCAAGGCATCAACAAGAAGCGCATCCTTGATGAAGCCGTTGAATGGGCGCTCAAGGGCGCGGCGCTGTGGGACGAAGTCAAGGACCGCCTGCACGAGTCGGCCCTGGGCCTGTCCGGCGGCCAGCAGCAACGCCTGGTCATCGCCCGCACCATCGCCGTGGAACCGGAAGTCCTGCTGCTCGACGAACCTTGCTCGGCACTCGACCCGATCTCGACGCTGAAGGTCGAAGAGCTGATCTACGAGCTCAAGTCCAAGTTCACCATCGTCATCGTGACCCACAACATGCAGCAGGCGGCACGGGTATCGGACTACACCGCGTTCATGTACATGGGCAAGCTGGTGGAGTTTGGAGACACCGACACCTTGTTTACCAATCCGGCCATGAAGCAGACCGAGGACTACATCACCGGTCGTTACGGCTAGTCAGCCGTAGTTGCTCATTGACTTCACGCTGCGGTCCGCCGCACCTTACCGGACGCTCCAAGGACGCCAAAGATGATTAGTAAAGAAGGCCTTACCCACCACATTTCCGCGCAGTTCAACGCCGAGCTGGAAGAGGTGCGCAGCCACCTGCTGGCGATGGGCGGGCTGGTGGAAAAGCAGGTCAACGACGCGGTGACCGCGCTGATCGAGGCCGATTCCGGCCTGGCCCAGCAAGTGCGCGAAATCGATGACCAGATCAACCAGATGGAACGCAACATCGACGAAGAGTGCCTGCGTATCCTGGCCCGTCGCCAACCGGCTGCTTCCGACCTGCGCCTGATCATCAGCATTTCCAAGTCGGTGATCGACCTTGAGCGGATCGGCGACGAAGCCACCAAGATCGCCCGTCGTGCAATCCAGTTATGCGAAGAAGGCGAAGCCCCGCGCGGTTACGTCGAGGTGCGCCACATCGGCGACCAAGTACGCAACATGGTCCGCGACGCGCTGGACGCCTTCGCCCGTTTCGACGCCGACCTGGCGCTGTCGGTGGCCCAATACGACAAGATCATCGACCGCGAGTACAAGACCGCCCTGCGTGAGCTGGCGACCTACATGATGGAAGACCCGCGCTCGATTTCGCGGGTGTTGAGCATCATCTGGGTGCTGCGTTCCCTGGAGCGTATCGGCGATCATGCGCGCAACATCTCCGAACTGGTGATCTACTTGGTGCGCGGCACCGATGTGCGGCACATGGGTCTCAAGCGGATGAAGGAAGAAGTGGAGGGCACCCCGTCCGAAACCGCTAATGTTCCCGGTGAAACTGACGATAAGTAAGATTGCCAAGAAAAGCGCCCGGCCTTCTGGTCGGGCTTTTTTTTGCGGTTTTTTTAACCGAAAGCAGCACCCCGCGAACGAAAAGTCCCGGCGTGACTGAAGGTTTTTGGCAATGTGCCATCAGTAAGGCGGTATGCTTGCCGGGATTTTTTAGAGGTGTATCTGGATGAGTAAGGTCAGTGTGTTGGTCGTGGACGATGCTTCGTTCATTCGTGACTTGGTGAAGAAGTGCCTGCGCAACTACTTCCCAGGTATCCGCATCGAAGACGCGGTGAACGGCAAGAAAGCCCAGGCCCTGCTGGCCCGTGAAGCGTTCGACCTGGTGCTGTGCGACTGGGAAATGCCGGAGATGTCCGGCCTGGAACTGTTGACCTGGTGCCGCCAGCAGGACAACCTCAAGGGCATGCCGTTCGTGATGGTCACCAGCCGTGGCGACAAGGAAAACGTGGTCCAGGCGATCCAGGCCGGCGTGTCCGGCTATGTCAGCAAACCCTTCACCAACGAGCAACTGCTGACCAAGGTCAAGCAGGCCCTGAACAAGGTCGGCAAGCTCGACACGTTGATGAACAGCGCCCCGACCAAGATGAACTCGGCGTTTGGCAATGACTCCCTCAGCGCCCTGACCGGTGGCAAGGCTGCTCCGGCTGCCGCTTCAGCGCCCGCAGCGAACCCGTTCGCCAAGCCCGCCGCCCCGGCCGCTGCGCCTGCGCCCGCTGCGGCTGCCGCCCCGGCCCGTGGTCTGCTCAACAGCCCGCCCGTCAAGGCACCTGCCGCGTCCGCGCCGACCAGCAATCGCGGGCAAGGCCAGCTGCGCCTGTCCAGCGGCACCCAGCAATGCGTGATCAAGGCCCTGAGCCTCAAGGAAGCGCTGTTGGTGGTCAAGCGCACCGACACCCTGCCACAAGTGCTGGAAAGCTCGGTGCTGGACATGGAGCAGGGCGACAACGCCGAGACCGCTCGTCTGAACGGCTACCTCCACGCCATCGTCGCCCACGAGCAGACGCCGGACAGCGAATGGCTGCAACTGACCTTCCGCTTCGTCGACAAAGACCCACAGAAACTCGACTACATCTCCCGCCTGATCGCCCGCGGCACTGCGCAGAAGCACTTCGTACCGGGCGCCTGATCCGGCGGCGCGCTTCAGTCCGACATCGCGAGCTTGCTCGCGATGAGGCCATCCGATCTAACGCCCTCTGCGATCCAATTTTGAAACATCCGTCGACTACGCTGGTCCATCCCAGCTGCTAGGCTGCTTTGCAGGCCTTCATTTCGACAGAATTCTTGCCCATGCTCGTGCCGTTGCTGTTCGCCTGTGGTCTTGTCCTGGCCGCCACCCCGGCCCTGGCCATGACCATCTACAAATCCACCGATGCCAATGGCGTGGTGTCCTATAGTGACCGCCCCAGCAAAGGCGCCCAGGTGTTCGTGTTCCGCGATCGCATGGTCGAGCGCCTCGAGCGGCAGGTGTATCTCGACATCCGGAAGCAGAAGGGCGCGGACGCGGTTTATGTACGCAACGACCTGTATGCGCCCGTGGAGATCGAGCTGAGTTTCGCTGGGCTGCGCAATGTGAGCGGCGCGCCGAGCCGGCCGATTCGCCGAGTAATGCCAGCGCGCAGCAACCTGCGCCTGGCGCTGCTCACGGCTACCCGGCCCGGCAGGCCGCTGGTGTATACCCCGCGGTTCGAGTATTCCCTGGGCGACCCCGCAGGCACGGCGCAGGCGTATCGCTACCCACTGCCGTGGCGCGGTGGGCCGTTTCGGCTGAGCCAGGGTGCCAACGGCCAATACAGCCACTACGGTCCGAAGAACCGCTACGCCATGGACATCGCCATGCCTGTAGGCACGCCGATCATCGCCGCGCGGGGGGGCGTGGTCATCAAGACCGAAAACGAGCAGACCGGGCGCGGCACCGACCCTTCCGGCAACTTCGTGCGCGTGCTGCACGATGACGGGACCATGGGCGTGTACCTGCATCTGCAAAAGGGCTCGGTGAGCGTACGGGAAGGGCAGCGGGTGTCGGTGGGTACGCCGCTGGCGCTGTCGGGCAACACCGGCAACAGCTCCGGCCCGCACTTGCACTTCGTGGTGCAGCGCAATACCGGGCTGGGGCTGGTGTCGATTCCCTACCAGTTCAACCAGCCGGTGGGCGACTTGCCCAACTTTGCAGTGGGCAAGCAGTAGTAGCACTGGAGATTCGGAGGGCTTTTTGTGGCGAGGGAGCAAGGTCCCTCGCCACAATGGGTTATGCCTTCAACTTGCGCGCGAGTTGACACTCAATCGAGCATCAACACCTTCGCCAGGATGATCTTCGGACCCTTCATCTTCTTGATGATGATGCGCAGGCCTTCGACTTCCAGCACTTCCTCCTCTTCCGGCACGCGCTTGAGGGTTTCATAGACCAGCCCGGCCAGGGTTTCGGCTTCGATGTGGTCCAGGTCGATCCCCAGCAGGCGCTCCACCTTGAACAGCGGCGTGTCGCCGCGTACCAGCAGCTTGCCCGGCTGGTAGGCCAGGATGCCGCGTTCGGCCTTGCGGTGTTCGTCCTGGATGTCGCCTACCAGCACTTCCAGCACGTCTTCCATGGTCAGGTAGCCGATGATGTTGCCGTCGGCTTCCTCGACCAGGGCGAAGTGCGAGCCACCCTTGCGGAACTGCTCCAGCAACTGCGACAGCGGCATGTGCCGCGACACGCGCTCCAGTGGCCGGGTCAGTTCGGCCAGGTTGAACGACTCGGGAATGTGATCCAGCGCCGCCAGTTCCAGCAACAGATCCTTGATGTGCAGCAGGCCGACGAACTCCTGGCGCTCGCTGTCGTACACCGGGTAACGGCTGAATTTGTGGCGACGGAACATCGCCAGGAT
Organism: Pseudomonas frederiksbergensis; assembly: GCF_000802155.2. Lineage (GTDB taxonomy): Bacteria > Pseudomonadota > Gammaproteobacteria > Pseudomonadales > Pseudomonadaceae > Aquipseudomonas > Aquipseudomonas frederiksbergensis_A. The sequence goes on along the minus strand of NZ_JQGJ02000003.1, from coordinate 547,477 downwards.
TTCCTTGAGCGGCGCGTTGAACTCCAGCGTCACCAGGTCTTCCCGGGAATTGGCCCAGTCCACCACTTCCAGCTCGCCCATTTCCACGGCGGAGGCCAGCACGCGCATGCCTTGGTCGCTCGGATCCTGGCCACGGCTGGAGTGCAGGATCAGTTTCAGTTCTTCGCGGCTGTAATGGTGCTCGTGATGCGGGCCGGGCTCGCCTTGGCCGGCAATGCGCAGGATAGCGTTGGCGCTGGCGTTGAGCAGGTAGATCGCCGGGTACATGGCCCAATAGAACAGATAGAGCGGCGCAGCCGTCCATAGCGACAGCAGTTCGGGTTTGCGGATCGCCCAGGATTTGGGCGCCAGCTCACCGACCACGATGTGCAGGTACGAAATGATGAAGAACGCGGTGAAGAACGACACGCCCTTGATCACTTCCGGCGATTCGACACCGATCGCGCCCAGGAGCGGTTCGAGGATATGGGCGAACGCCGGCTCACCGACCCAGCCCAGGCCCAGGGACGCCAGGGTGATGCCCAGCTGGCAGGCCGAAAGGTACGCGTCGAGCTGGCTGTGGACGGTGCGCAGGATATGCCCGCGCCAGCCGTGCTGCTCGGCGATGGCCTCGACCCGGGTCGAGCGTAGCTTGACCATGGCGAATTCGGCCGCAACGAAAAAACCGTTGAGCAGGACCAGGACCAGAGCAAAAAGAATCATGCCGAATTCGGCGAAGAGTGAGACGAGGGACAAACCAGGGGAAGGGTCCATGATGGAGTTTTGCAGGTTCCGTATGTTGGTATGAGAAGGAAATCAGCGCCTGAAGAGGCAGGCGCAAGTCAGCCAATGTAGCGGCTGACTTGGCGATTGCCTAGTGGCAAGAGCTGGTCGGCATCACTCGTCGCGATTCGAAACGCGTGCGCGAACCACCTGCGCCGGGGCGAAATGGCAGGTGAACGTGCTGCCGTGGCCGGGCACGCTGCTGATTTCCATGCGTGCGCGGTGGCGCAGCAGGACGTGTTTGACGATGGCCAATCCGAGCCCGGTGCCGCCAGTGTTGGAGTTGCGGCTGGAGTCGACCCGGTAGAAGCGTTCGGTCAGGCGCGGCAGGTGCTTGCTGTCGATACCGATGCCCGAATCGCGCACGCTCAGGTGCGCGCCTTGTTCATCGCCCCACCAGCGGACGTGAATTCTTCCCTGTTCCGGCGTGTACTTGACCGCGTTGAACACCAGGTTGGAAAACGCGCTGCGCAGTTCCGCCTCGCTGCCCTTGAGCTGGATGGCCGGGTCGGCTTCGAGCGTAATGGCTTGTTGCTTGGGGCCGGACAGTTCCTGTGCATCTTCGACGATGATCTGCAGGAGTTCGTCGATCGGCACGGGCTGGTTGTCCGACGGGTAATCGGTGGCTTCCAGTTTCGCCAGCAGCAGCAGATCGTTGAGCAAGGTCTGCATGCGCCCGCCTTGCTGCTGCATCTGCTGCAGGGCCCGGCTCCAGCGCGGGTTCACCTCCTCGACATTGTCGAGCAGGGTTTCCAGGTAACCGCAGATCACCGTCAGCGGCGTACGCAGCTCATGGGAAACGTTGGCGACGAAGTCTTTACGCATTTGTTCCAATTGGTGGATGCGCGTCACGTCGCGCACCAGCATCAAATGCTCGTTGTTGCCGTAGCGGGTGATGTAGAGCTGGATGCGCAGCCGATCATTGGTCGGCGAGGGGATTTCCAGGGGTTCGGCGTAATTGTCCTGCTCGAAATATTCCTTGAAGCGCGGGTGGCGCACCAGGTTGGTCACCGGTTGGCCGCTGTCCTGGGGCGTCTTGAGGCCCAGCAGGGTTTCGGCGGCGCGGTTCCACCATTCCAGGTTGCCTTCGCTGTCGAGCATGATCACTGCGTCTTTCAGCGCGGCCGTGGATTCCTGGACGCGGTCGATCACCGCCTGCAGGCGGCCCCGAACGCGCTGGTCGCGCCGTTGCAAGTGATAGATGCTGTCGAACACCTCGCCCCACAGGCCGTAGCCGTCGGGCGGCGCTTCGTCGGGTTGGTGCAGGCGCAGCCACTCATGCAGGCGCAGCAATTGCTTGAGAGTCCAGGCCAGGTAAAGCGCCAGCCCCACGGCCAGGCTCCAGCCGTAATACCCGCTGATCAGGCCGATCAGCAGGCATCCGGTAACCAGCAACAACATATGGCGGATGAGGGTGCCATGCCAGTTTTGATTCACGTGAACGCGCGTCCTTGTCAGCTTGTCGGGCGGTAAGGGCTCGTATCAGGCCTTTGTCGAGAAACGATAACCGGTGCCGCGCACGGTTTGTACCAGATTCTCGTAGGCATCGCCGAGGGCCTTGCGCAGGCGCCGGATGTGCACGTCCACGGTGCGCTCCTCGACATACACGTTGCCGCCCCAGACTTGGTCCAGCAGTTGCCCGCGGGTGTAGGCGCGCTCTTGGTGGGTCATGAAGAATTGCAGCAGGCGATATTCGGTCGGGCCCATCTCGGCGGGCTTGCCGTCGATGGTCACGCGGTGGCTGATCGGGTCGAGCAGCAGGCCACCGACTTCGATGGGCGCTTCACCGTCGGTCGGTCCGGCACGACGCAGTACGGCCTTGAGACGCGCCACCAGTTCCCGTGGGGAGAACGGCTTGGTGATGTAGTCGTCGGCGCCGACTTCCAGGCCCTGGATCTTGTTGTCCTCTTCGCCCTTGGCGGTGAGCATGATGATCGGAATGTCGCCGGTCAGCTCATCGCGCTTGAGGCGCCGCGCCAACTCGATGCCAGACGTGCCCGGCAGCATCCAGTCCAGCAGGATCAGGTCAGGCTTGCGGTCGACTATGATGGCGTGCGCCTGCTGAGAATTTTCTGCTTCCATGCAGTCATAGCCGGCCATCTCCAACGCAACGGCGATCATCTCGCGAATGGGCGCCTCGTCGTCGACGATCAGAATGCTCCTGCCAACCATGGGGTAATCCTCTTGTCATTTAACTGTCTTGCGCCGCATTAGATAACGGAATTATTGCAGTCGTGTGACAGAAATTTCTGTGCGCGGCAGCAAAGGGGATCCTGGACTACGCTTTTCAGTCCGAATCCTGACAACTACAAAGGAAGGTTTCCATGAATCACTTCACCCAATCCATCAAGGTGCTGGGGCTGGTGGCTGCGCTGGCATTGCCTGGGATGGCGTTTGCGGCGGGCGAGCCGGCGATGGCAAAGGATGGCGTGCTGACCACGCATGAGGGCATGACGCTGTATACGTTCGACAAGGATGCAGGCGACAAATCGATGTGCAACGGCCAATGCGCAACCAACTGGCCGCCGCTCATGGCTGACAGCACCGCCACGCCCAGCGGTGACTGGACCGTAATTACCCGCGACGATAACAAGTCACAGTGGGCCTACAAGGGTAAGCCGCTTTACACCTACATCGACGACAAGAAGGCGGGTGAAAAGACCGGTGACGAAAAGGGTAAAGTTTGGCATGTCGCCAAGCCCTGACTGACTGCTCGAACCGCTTTTCGTGGCGAGGGAGCAAGCTCCCTCGCCACAGGTTCATGTTTGCGCCGGATCGGCTTGACTCAACGCAACCCGTAATCCAACACAATCCCCACGAAAATCGCCAACCCGGCCCAATGGTTGTGCAGGAACGCCTTGAAGCAGCGCATCCGGTCCCTGCCACGGGTGTACCAGAACTCCCAGGCGAAACACGCGGCGGCGGCCAGCAGCCCCAGGTGGAACCAGCCGCCCAGCTGGAATTTCGACCCGGCCAACAGCAGGCAGCCCAAGGCCAGGCCCTGCAACGTCAGGATGATCACCCGGTCGGCATCGCCAAACAGGATCGCCGTGGACTTCACCCCGATCTTCAGGTCATCGTCCCGGTCGGTCATCGCGTAGTAGGTGTCATAGCCCACCGTCCACAGCAGGTTGGCGATGTACAACAACCATGCAGCCGCCGGGAGATGGCCGGTTTCGGCGGTAAACGCCATCGGCATGCCCCAGGAAAACGCCGCGCCCAGCACCACTTGCGGGTAATACGTGTAGCGCTTCATGAACGGGTAACTGAACGCCAGCGCCAGGCCGCCGAGGGACAGCAGGATCGTCGGCGCGTTGGTGCACAGTACTAGCAGGAAGCTCACGCTCATCAGCACGGCGAAGAACACCAGCGCCTCTTTCGAGCTGATCTTGCCGCTCACCAGTGGACGTTGCTCGGTGCGTTTGACGTGGCCGTCGACCTTGCGGTCGGCCCAGTCGTTGATCACGCAGCCGCCGGCGCGGGTCAGCACCACGCCGAGTACAAAAATCACGATGTTGGCCACGGATGGCGAGCCTTCGCCGGCAATCCACAGCGCCCATAACGTCGGCCACAGCAGTAGATAAATACCGATGGGCTTGTCCATGCGCGTCAGTTGCACGAAGTCCCAGGCCCGCGGATTGAGGCGGTTCAAGGATTTGAGCAGTTGCACGTACATCAGCAATTCTCCGAATAGGCGCGGGCGACCGTCCACAGGCTGGGCAGGAACACTTCCGCCACCAGCACGCTCAACGCACCGCGGTCGAAACGAGAACGACGGCCCCATAACGCGTTGCTGCGAACCTGCGGCGGCAGCCATTGGCTCGGGTAGTGGCAGACCTCGATCGCCCGACGCTGGAACGCCTGGTCACAAAACAACAGCTCGCCCAACGAGCGGCTGCCCAGTTCATCCATCTGCAAGCCGTCGCCCTGCAACGCGCTGCGCGCCGCCACGCTGCGGGCAAACACCCAAGGCTCGCCGTGGCCGCGCAAGTACACTTCGCGCACCCAACCCTCGCTGCCCTCGGCCAGGTCCAGTGCAGCACATTCGTCGGCGCGCAACGGCTGCCAGCCTTCGAACAACGGCGTCACGCTGAAGTGATCATCCGACAGGCCTGTCAGACGCCGGGTCAGGGAGCCTTCGTCGAATAGCCAGTCCATGACGCACGCATCCGGGCGGGGCGATAGCAGGTGTTGAGGCAGCCATTGAAGTGTAGGAAATATCGAATTTGTCGGCGGCACAGGGGTCTTGAATGGCAGCAAATGAGGCCGCGAGCTTACCATGCCGGTCGGCGGTTTTGGCCGAGCCAACCCGCCGTCGCGCCGATGCCGCTTGCATCTGTCGCGATCGATCAGTACAAAACCGCCCTGAGCCGGAAAATACCGGCCAAAGCCTGACATCTTGAGGAAGTATTGGAATGAAGAAGTGGCAATGTATCGTCTGTGGCCTGATCTACAACGAAGCCGATGGCTGGCCGGACGATGGCATCGCGCCCGGCACCCGTTGGGAAGATGTACCGGAAGACTGGCTGTGCCCGGACTGCGGCGTCGGCAAGATGGATTTCGAAATGATCGAAATCAACTGATCGTTTCATAAACGGAGAGCAACATGAGCGCACCTGTCGTTATCGTCGGTACTGGCCTGGCCGGTTACAACCTGGCCCGGGAATTTCGCAAGCTCGACAGCGAAACCCCGTTGCTGCTTATTACCGCGGACGACGGCCGCTCCTACTCCAAACCGATGCTCTCCACCGGCTTTGGCAAGAACAAAGACGCCGATGGCCTGAGCATGGCCGAACCCGGCGCGATGGCCGGCCAACTGAACGCTGAGGTGCGCACCCACACGCGCATCAGCGGCATCGACCCGGGCCACAAGCGCCTGTGGATCGGCGAAGAGGCGGTGAATTATCGCGACCTGATCCTGGCCTGGGGCGCTGAAACCGTACGTGTGCCGGTGCAAGGCGATGCCGCAGACTTGATCTTCCCGATCAATGACCTTGAAGACTATGCCCGCTTTCGCGCCGCCGCCGCTGGCAAGCGCCGGGTGCTGCTGCTCGGCGCCGGCCTGATCGGCTGCGAATTTGCCAACGACCTGATCCTCGGCGGCTATGAAGTCGAGCTGGTGGCCCCGTGCGAACAAGTCATGCCGACGCTGTTGCACCCTGCCGCCGCGGCAGCGGTACAGGCCGGGCTGGAAAGCCTCGGCGCGCGTTTCCACCTCGGGCCGGTGCTCAATCGCCTGCAACGGGTGGGCGATGGATCGGAAGCGCACCTGTCGGATGGCCAAGTGATTACCTGCGACCTGGTGGTCTCGGCCATCGGCCTGCGCCCGCGCATCGACCTGGCCGCCGCGGCCGGCCTGCTGGTCAACCGCGGCGTGGTGGTCGATCGTCACCTGAAGACTTCCCACGCCAATATCTACGCCTTGGGTGATTGCGCCGAGGTCGATGGCTTGAACCTGCTCTACGTCATGCCGCTGATGAGTTGCGCCCGCGCCCTGGCTCAAACCCTGGCCGGCAACCCGACCGCTGTCAGCTATGGCGCCATGCCGATCACCGTCAAGACGCCGGTGTGCCCACTGGTGGTTTCGCCACCGCCACGGGGCAGCGAAGGCGTCTGGAGCGTCGAAGGGCAGGGCGCCGACATCAAGGCCTTGTGCCGCGATACCCAAGGCAATTTGCTGGGTTACGCCCTGACGGGGGCGGCTGTGATGGAGAAACTGGCGCTGAACAAGCAGCTTCCGGCGCTGCTGGCGTAAATGGCGGTCGTTCTGTCGTAAATACCCTGCTTTTGACGCCACAAACACCCGCCGGCCACTGGCGCCGGTTGCGGCCCCGTGCCATCCTCACTCCCGTCTGCCGCAGAGTAGAGCCTGCGGCGCCTTAGGGGTTGTTCCGAAGAGAACAGCACGGACATAACAACAAAAAAACCGTCAAAGGGGCTTCATTCATGCGTAAACCAGAACTCGCCGCCGCCATCGCGGAAAAAGCGGACCTCACCAAAGAACAAGCCAACCGCGTCCTCAACGCCGTCCTCGAAGAAATCACCGGCGCCCTGCACCGCAAGGACAGCGTGACCCTGGTGGGCTTCGGCACCTTCCTGCAACGCCACCGCGGCGCCCGCACTGGCAAGAACCCGCAAACCGGCGAGCCGGTGAAAATCAAGGCCAGCAACACCGTTGCGTTCAAGCCGGGCAAATCCTTGAAGGACAGCGTCAACCCATAATTGCGGCGAGTACCTCGATCGAGGGAAGGAAGCGGCAACAAAAAAGGCATACCGAAGGTGATCGGTATGCCTTTTTTTGTGGCTGTTAGATAGCAACCATCTGTTAATCCACCGCAAGCCCCTGTGGCGAGGGGATAAATCCGCTCGCCACAGGCGCTTGCGGTGCGGCGGCTATCGGGGATCGACGTTATCCAACACGCGATTCGCCAGCAACGAACCCAGCTCGATCAATTGCTGGATCCCAAGCAGCACGTGACGGTTGGAGCCTTCCATATCGAACGCCAGTTCATTGACCATCGCATCGGCTGAGGCCAGGGTTTCGCTGAGGTTGGCCAACAGGCATTCGTTGTCGAGGTCTTTTACTACGGTGAATAGCTGGCCGGGCTTTATGGTTTCTTTAGGTCTTGTTGGTTTGGGCTTCAGATAAAAGTCCAGTGCGCGGGTAGTGGCTTCTTCGAGTTGCTTGGCGTTGAGGCCGTCCAGATAAGGAGAGTTGGGGTCTGCTTCTGGAGGGTTTGGCGTTATCTTGAACATAAGCTGGAATCCTCAAATTAGGCCGCGACCCTGTCCCTACTAAAAGAAGGGTGGCGGCTGTACGCAGGTTAGTAGACCGGGGATTCCAGCATTGCCGGCGCGCCGAAGCGCCCTGCGCACAGTCACCATCAAGGACAGGAATTGAGATACCTGCCTGAGTTGAGGACTCATGCATCTTGCGGGAAAACCTCGGGCTACTAAACCCGACCACTGATGAGCAGTGGCAGGCAAACGATAGAACCCGGGAGCAAGGCGCACAAGCCGGCGGATTCTGGCGTAGTTGTAGGCAAAGGCGCAAGGATGTGTGGCTTGGTGGAAAGCTAAGGGACAGCGAATAAACACACCCTCGGATTCACCCGAAAACCCGTGGCGAGGGAGCTTGCTCCCGCTCGGTTGTGCAGCAACCGCAATCGGTTGATGCGATATTTCTGTAGGAAAACGTGCCTTTCAGGGGCTTCCGCCGAGTTCTCCTACCGCTCGACTACGGCATGCTCATCAGCGCCATTCTCAGGCGCTTGATCAGTTTCGGCGACTTGAGGCAATCGGCCGGGCGTTTGTCGCCCAGGGCAGGCACGGACCGTTCCAGCCACTGCAGCGCTCTCTCGCGTCCCATTTTTCCGCAGAGCACAACGGCCATGTCCAGATGGTCATCCATGGCCTTGGCCAGGGCTCGGGCGTCATCGTTGAGGTAATCCTCTTCGTACACTTGCACGAAGCTTTGCCAACCGGCATCACCGACGTATTCGTCTTCCAAGCCCATACTAAAAACCTTCGAAGGAGATCAAGTTGCTGCCTGTCGGGTTTCGGGCCGACGGCGCCAGGATCCCATCATAGCCGTTGGCCTTGGCCCAGGCGCCGATCTGATGAGTCTGGGTGTATTTGTTGCCGGTGATGCTTTTGAGCGATACGCCCAATTGCTTGCGCACATCGGCCCGGGTCAGGTCCAGGACGTTATTGAGTTGCACTTTTTTGCTAACCAGCACCCGCGTGGACAGGTCCACGCCCCAGTGATTCACCTCGCCCATGGCGGTCTTGCGCGAGTTGGCGCCATAGACACCGCCCAGTCCAGGGGCGGTATAGCGGTGCCGGGCGGCAACGTTCCACTTGTGTGCCGTCCAAGTCGTGCTGATCCGTCCAGGCTCTTCAAAGCGATAGACCGTTCGGTTGACCTTGCGACCCTTGGGCGGCGTGGAGCATTTCATCAACCCTGAGGGGTCGATCCAGCTCACCGGATTCGGCGCGTACTGGTAGAGATTCAGCCCACCGGCCAGGCCGATGGGGTCCGGTGTGGTGAAGCGCCCGATGTCCGGGTCGTAGTAGCGCAGTGTGTTGTAGTGCAGCCCGGTTTCACGGTCCAGGTATTGGCCCTGGAAACGCAGGTTCTGTTCTTCGATGTAATACGGTTCGCGAAGCTCTTCGGCCGTGCTCCCCCATACATGGTAGCGGGCGCGCCAGAGTGTATGGCCGTCGGCTTCGCAAAGCTGTTCGGGCAGGCCATTGAAGTCGTTGTGGTAATAACGGACTTTCTGTTGCTCGCCCAGGCCGTCGACTCGCGCCAGGGGTTCGTGGCTGTCGTCGGCGTAGATGTAGAGGCTGGTCTGGCCGTCGCTGTGCTCCTGCAACAGTTGCAGCGCATCCCAGGTGAAACGGGTTCGGCCGAGCAAGGTGCCGTGGCGGTCGTAGTGGGCTTTTTCGATACGTCGACCCAACGGGTCATAGGTCATCTTCACGACCGAGCCGTTATCGTTGCGAACCTCCACCAGGCGCTGTTCGGCGTCGTAGCGAAAACGCTGGACGCCGCGCCGGGCACCGCGCTTTTCGACCATGCGACCGAAACCGTCGTAGCGGTAGCGCTTGTCCTGGTAGGTCAGCAAGCGGTTATGTGCGACTCGACCCGTGCCGGACGACAGCCCGTCAAGCAAGTTGGCGGACGGATCGTAAGCGAAGCCTTCGCGCTGGCCCTGGAGGTTGTCCTGGCTAGCAAGAATGCGACCCGTGGCGTCGTAGTGCAGCAAGTGGCGATGGGCGCCATCGGGTTGGCTGTCGAAGCGTTCGACCAATTGGTCGCTGGCGTCAAAGCCAAACAGTGACCGCACCATCGCTGGCAACAAAGTGGATTGATCCTGCTGCCGACGTTGGCGAGCCCGCAGGCGGCCGCTGCGGTCATATTCGCTACGGGTGCTGAGGCGGCCTTGGGTGCGTAGCACTTCGCGATGCAGGCGGTCGCGTTCAAAATCACTGATGACCTGGCCATCGAGGTTGATCTGGTGCAGGTGGCCGCTGCCGTAGTGCAGGCGGTTCAGCCAGCGACCGTCGGGGAGCAACGTCTGGGTCAGATTGCCCAATTCGTCATAGCGATGTTCGAGGCGCCCGGCCCAGCTCTGCTCGACGATCAATTGCCCCAGTGCGTCGTAACCGAAGCCGATCTTCTGCTGTTCACCGGTGTTGCTGGTGAACGCGACGGCGTTGACCTGGTCGAGGGCGTCGTAGCTGTACTCGGTGCGTCCGTCTTCGGTGACCTTCGCTGTCAGGCGTCCCACTGCATCGCGTTGCAGTTCATGGATGACTGGAGCCTGCGGCGACAGGTCCAGGTCGGTGCTGCCGGGCACCGCAACGGCTTCCACCCGGGTCACATTGTCCAGTGGATCGTAGGCGTAGCGCTTGAGGCTGCCGTCCAGGCTGTGTTCGACGGCCAGGCGATCGGCGGCGTCCCAGGCAAACCGGTAGCTCTCGCCATTTTCGTTGGTCAGCGCCAGCAGCCGCCCGTAGTTGTCGTAGCTCAGTTCCACCCGGCGGCCGTGGGCGTCGGTGCGTACCTGCAGCTGCCCGCTCAAGGTATGTTGGAAACGGGTGGTGTGCCCGGCCGGGTCGCTGTAGCCAATCACTTGCCCGCTCGCATCGCGCTGATATTGCTCGATGCGTCCGTCCGGCAATTGCTTGCTCAGTAGCCTTCCCTGATCGTCGTAGCTGAACAGCGTCCGCTCTCCCAGCGCGTCGGTGCTGCTGAGCAACAAACCTCGCTCGCAATAACTCAAGCGAGTGGTATAGCCGGAGCAATCGGTGTGTTCACTGAGTTGGCCCAGGGGCGTCCAGCGCAATGTCTTGCGTTTGCCGGCGGCGTCGATGATTTCCACCACCTGGCCGTGGGCGTCGTGACGATAGCGCGTGACGTGGCCCAGCGGGTCGGTTTCACGGATCCGGTTGCCGCGTGAATCATAGCGATACTGCCAGGTGTTGCCTGCCGCGTCGGTTTCAGCCAGCGGCAGGGCCCAATGCTCGAGCCACACGGTCGATTCGATGCGCCCCAGTGGGTCGCGGGTTTCACAGAGGTTGCCGGCGTCGTCATAGCTGAACTGATGCTGGCCGCCGTTGGGGGCGGTCGCTGTCAGTAGCTGGCTTTCGTCGTTCCACTGGAAGGCCCAGGTGCGGCCCAGCGCGTCGGTGGCTTCGGTGATCTGATAGCGGGCATCCCAGCGCCGGGTGCTGATACGATTCAAACCGTCGGTGATGCGCGTGGTTCCGGCAGCCAAGTCATAGTCGAACGTGTAGATGTCGCCTGCGTCCGTCCAGTGGCGCACGACCCGCCACTCCAGGTTTTCAACCCGGCCCCATTCATAGAAACAACGAAGTCCGGTGGGCAGTTGGTGTTCCACCATCCTGCGTCCGGCATCGTAGGCGTAGCGGCGCTTCACCTGGCCGTTGGACTGACGGACCAAGGCGAGATCACCTTGGGCGTCGTAGCCGTAGTGCATCAATACTTCGCGGCGCTCATCGGCATAAAGCCGGTCTATGCGTTCGACCCGCTGCGGCCAGCGAGCGTCGTAGGCCAGCGCGATGCCGGTGAGGTCGAAGGTATCGCGCAGTCGTACCAGGCGTCCGGAGTCGTCGTAGTCCAGGTGGATGCGGTTGTCGTTGCGGTCGCCGAGTTGGTCCAGGCGCAGCAACGTTGCAGTGCCCGGTGCGGGTTCGAAGAGCCGGTAGAGCCCGTCCGCGCTTTCGATCAGCAATTGGCCGTTGGCATGCCGCCGTACGCTCAGGCCTTCTCCAGCACTGAATACAGCGCCGCCCAAGGGAATCGACCCCATGTCGATACGCCGGCCCTGTTCATCGGTGTAGACCAGCGTTTCGCCGCCCTCGGCATGAGGCAGGATCTCGACGCGTACCTCATAGGGCACGCTCCAGCCCGCTCCAAACAGCCCGTCATGGCGTTCGTCACGGCTGTTGTAGAAGCGTTGCCAGTCAATCGGCAGGATGCCGGGCAGGATGAAGTCCATCTCCTCGACATCGCCCAGGACCTTGGCTCCGGTGGCGGCGTGTACCGGGTTCGACGAGCCCATGGCGGCATTGGCCGCTGCGCCCATCGCGCTGCTGACCGCCATCGACGCCGCGCCGCCCACCAGCATGCACGGCAGGTTGCTGAGGAATTTGCCTTTGCCGCCCTTGAGCATCAGCAACGCCGTGACCGCCAGGCCTACGCCTGGGGTCTTGCCGCTGCGGATCTCGCGCACCACCACCGAGCCACCGCCAATGGTCACGTCGGGTGAAATCAGCCCGGAGGACACCACGGTGGCATCGCAGGTGCTGCGGTCACCACTGCGCACGGCGGGCTGGCCGTTGATGGTGACTTTGTCCGAGCCTTCTGCCAGGAATTGCGGCGGCATCGGCGGATGCTTCATGCAGGTGATCATGTCCAGCGGCTTGGGCACGGCACCGGGCGCGGGCACGGCGACGGTGGGACGCCACATTTGCGAGAAGAAATTCTCGGCCATGTCCAGGTAGCTGGGTTCGGCTTCGGGTGCCTCAAGTTCGGTGCCGGCCGGCGCGACATGGGACTCGATCGCCCCGGCGGCGCGGGCGGCAGGGATGTTGTTGGTCAGGGTGTTGGTGGAGCCGGTGAGGATGTTGGCTTGCACCGTGGGCGGGAAAAGAGCATTGCCGATGCCCTCGCATATATTGCTCAACCCCTTGTCAGCCCCGGTCTTGCTCATGGCCAGGCCGACCACGGCGCCCACCACCGCGCCGAGCAGGAAGCAACCCAAGCCGCCGGTGGCAACGGTAATGCCCGTGGCCGCCACCACGGCAGCCGTCGCCACCGCGGTGATCGCAATGTTCGCGGCCACTTCCAGGACTCCGCCGAGGATATCGGCCATCATCGAGGTGTGGTTCAGCGCGTCGCCTAGCCGGGCGGCCCAGAGTGCATCAGACATGCAATGTGCTCATCAAGCCGGGACGTCGAATACCAGCGAGCCCTTGATCGTCGCCCAATGCGCCGCTTCGGCATCGCCCAGTTTCTCGGCTTTGACGTAACTCAGGGCAAGCATCTTGCGCGTGCCCGGCAACACCAGCGCCAGTTGATACTGGAAGACTTTTTCGTTGCCCTTGTTGAACTGGCTGCGCAGCTCGATGGCTTCGACTTCCTGGTTGGCGCCCACCCGCAGTGTGGCGCCCGGTTGGCAGCGCAGGTCCTGGACTTGTTTGTCCAGGCGCTTGAGCTGGTCGTCGAGGTTGCTCTGCAGGGTTTCGCCCTCGGCCAGCAGGCTGCGGCTGACGATCAGGGAGGTGCCCAGCTCAGGGAACTTGAGGATGTTGATCGTCGCGTCCAGCAACTCGCTTGGCGGCAGCTGGAGCTGGAATTCATTGAGGCGGTAAGTCATGGCGCATAAATCTCGAAATTAGCCCTTGGGGAACGCGGCGCTGATGTTGGCGTCGATACTGGCCTTGACGCCCTGGCCGTCCGGCGTGGCACCGGGGCCGCCGCCATTGTTCAGGTGCAGCACGCCGCCGGTGTTGAACTCGGCGTCGCCGCTGGCATAGAAGCTGATCTGCACGCCGGTCAGGTTGATCTGGCCGCTGGCGTTGAGCTCCAGGATGCTCTCGCCGCATACAAGACGCAGGTTCTCGCCCACTTCGATGACGTAGCTCTGGCTGATGCTGTCGGTCTTGCGCTGGCCCACCGAGAGGATGTCTTCCTGCTTGACAATGCGCAGGCGGTTGTTGCCGATGGTCACGGTTTCGTTGTGGCCGATGCTTTTGTTGCGGTCATGGCCCACCGAATGGCTCTCGTCCACCTCGACCACGATGTCCTGGTTGCGCTCGGCATGGATGTATAACTGCTCGGCGCCCTTTTTGTCTTCCATGCGGATTTCGTTGAAGTTCGCCGGCGTGCCGCCCTTGCTTGAACGGCTTTTCATGCCGCTCTGGGTAGCGTTCTCGGGCAAATCGTAGGGCACGGTCTGTTCGGCGTTGTACACGCGACCGGTGATGATCGGCCTATCGGGATCACCTTCAAGGAAGCTGACAATCACTTCCTGGCCGATGCGCGGGATCTGCATCGAGCCCCAATTCTTGCCGGCCCAGGATTGCGACACCCGAATCCAGCACGAACTGTTTTCGTTGGATTGGTCGTGACGGTCCCAATAGAAATGCACCTTTACCCGGCCGAACTGGTCGGTCCAGATTTCCTCGCCTTTAGGACCCACCACCAACGCCGTCTGTGGACCTTTGACGATAGGCCGGTGGGTGATCGCCATCGGACGAAAGCTCTGCTGGGCGTCGATGCAGGTCAGGCTGCTTTCGAATTGCGCCGAAGGCGCGCCGACGCCGCTCTCGCCGCTTTCCTGGGACAGGTAATAGCGCGCGCCGACAATCAGGTATTCGCGGTTCTGGTCCTGGCGCGTGAAGCCGGTGAGGCTGAACAGATGCCCCGAACCCAGGCCCCGGGCGTTGCCTGCCAGCTCGACTTGTTCATGCAGGGTCTGCAAGGCTTCGATGCGGGTGCGGGCGTAGTGTTCGCCGTCTTCGCTTTGCACGTAGGTGCCAGGGTAGTCGAACAGCGGATAGTCACCCGCCGTGTGTGGGCGGGGCATGGCCGAGCGCACGTCGATGCGCGCACTGGGGCGTTGGAAATCATAGTCGTTAAGTTCCAGCGAACCCGGCTGGACTTCCTGCGCCAGGTGCCAGTCGTGGATGTGGTCCCGTTCGCGCTGCTGCTCGTTCTTCGGGTAATAAGGCACCGATCCGTAGCCGGGCGCGGTGGTGTGGGCGCCATAGGCGTCGGCCAGCACCAGCACATGGCGACCCTGTTCGTGACGGAAGAAGTAATAGATGCCTTCCTGCTCCATCAAGCGGCTGACGAAATCGAAACTGGTCTCGCGATACTGGACGCAGTATTCCCACTCGCGATACGGGCGGCTGAGAGCATCTTCGAAATCGGAAAAACCCAGGTCGCGGAACACCTGCTTGATGATCTGCGGGATGGTCAGGTTCTGGAAAATCCGGCAATCAGAGGTGCGCGTCAGCAGCCACAGCCAGGGCCGCAGCGTGGCCTGGTAACTGGCGAACTGGCCCTGGTCGACGTTCTGGCTGAAGCGCGCCACGATGCCATGAAAATGTCGCTCGCCACCGCCGTCCAGCTGAACGCTCACGCACATCGGCTTGCCGAGTACCTGGTTGAGGTCAATGGCGTTGTCCAGCGAGTGCAGCTGCAATTCATAGTTGAACAGCCGCCCCAACTCTTCGCCGCCGCCCATGTCCTTGAGCAATAGCACCTCGGGACCCAGTGGGCTGGTGATCTTGGCCAGGCGTGAGGCTTGGTTGAATAGCATCGAATGTCCCGTGCAAATGGTAGTAACTGAAGGAACCGAATACCCACTGTGGGAGCGGGCTTGCTCGCGAAGGCGTTGTGTCAGTCAACATCAATGGCACTGACAGATTGCTTTCGCGAACAAGCCCGCTCCCACATTTGCTCCAGTTCTATCAGGTCAGGCTGCGTCGCTGAAATCGTACTTCAGTTCGTTGTCCACGGCACTGATCCGCACACCGGCCAGGGCCTTGCCTTCGAGCATGCGAGTCAGGAACTCGCGGCTCATGTCCGGCAACAGGCTGTTGGTCAGGATGGTGTCGATCATGCGCCCGCCGCTTTCGGTTTCGGTGCAACGCGAGACGATCAAATCGATCACCGCGTCGTCGTAGTCGAAGGCCACTTTGTGGGTGCTCTCCACGCGCTTCTTGATGCGGTTGAGTTGCAGGCGGGTGATGGCCTTGAGCATCTCGTCGCTGAGCGGGTAGTACGGGATCGTCACCAGGCGGCCGAGCAAGGCCGGCGGGAAAATTTCCAGCAGCGGTTGGCGCAACGCCTTGGCGATTTCTTCCGGCTCGGGCACGTTCTGCGGGTCTTTGCAGACCTGGGCGATCAACTCGGTGCCGGCGTTGGTGGTCAGCAGGATCAAGGTGTTCTTGAAGTCGATCACCCGGCCTTCGCCGTCCTCCATCACGCCTTTGTCGAAGACTTGGAAGAAGATTTCATGCACGTCCGGGTGGGCTTTTTCCACCTCGTCCAGCAGCACCACGCTGTATGGTTTGCGTCGCACGGCTTCGGTCAGCACACCGCCTTCGCCGTAGCCGATGTAGCCCGGTGGCGCTCCCTTGAGTGTGGACACCGTGTGGGCTTCCTGGAACTCGCTCATGTTGATGGTGATGACGTTCTGCTCGCCGCCGTACATGGCTTCGGCCAGGGCCAGGGCGGTTTCGGTCTTGCCCACGCCGGAGGTGCCGGCAAGCATGAACACGCCAATCGGCTTGCTCGGGTTGTCGAGGCCGGCGCGGGAGGTCTGGATGCGCTTGGCGATCATCTGTAAGGCATGGTCCTGGCCGATGATGCGTTTTTTCAGATGCTGGTCGAGGTTGAGCACGGTTTCCAGTTCGTTGCGGGCCATGCGCCCCACCGGGATACCGGTCCAGTCGGCGACCACCGAGGCCACGGCCTGGTAATCCACGGTCGGCAGGATCAGCGGGGTTTCACCTTGCAGGGCGGTCAGGCGTTGTTGCAAGTCCACCAGTTTCTCGCGCAGTTGGTGACTGGTTTCGCTGCCGTCCTCGCTGTCCACCACGCCGACGCGTTCGCGCAGGGTGGCGCGGGTTTCCAGCAATTCGTCCACGAGGGTTTTTTCTTCGGCCCAGCGGCTTTCCAGTTCGGCCAGGCGTTCGCGCTCAGCGCTCAGCAGGCTTTCGCTGTGGGTCTGGCGAGTGCCGATGACCACGCCAATCGCGTGCTCACGGGCGATGATTTGCAGTTCGGTCTCCAGCGCTTCGATGCGCCGACGGCTGTCGTCCACTTCGGCCGGCACAGCGTGCAGGCTGATGGCGACACGGGCGCAGGCGGTGTCCAGCAGGCTCACGGACTTGTCCGGCAACTGGCGCGCGGGAATGTAGCGGTGGGACAGCTTGACCGAGGCTTCCAGGGCTTCGTCGAGGATCTGCACCTGGTGGTGTTTTTCCATGGTCGAGGCCACGCCGCGCATCATCAGCAGGGCCTTGTCTTCCGACGGCTCGGCCACTTGCACCACTTGGAAGCGACGGGTCAGGGCCGGGTCTTTTTCGATGTGCTTCTTGTACTCGGCCCAGGTCGTGGCGGCCACGGTGCGCAAGGTGCCGCGAGCCAGCGCCGGCTTGAGCAGGTTGGCGGCGTCGCCCGTGCCGGCGGCGCCACCGGCACCCACCAGGGTGTGGGCTTCGTCGATGAACAGGATGATCGGCTTGGGCGAGGCCTGGACGTCTTCGATGACCTGGCGCAGGCGTTGTTCGAATTCGCCTTTCATGCTCGCGCCGGCCTGCAACAGGCCCACATCGAGGCTGCGCAGTTCTACGTCCTTGAGGGATGGCGGCACGTCACCGGCGACGATGCGCAGGGCAAAGCCCTCGACCACGGCGGTCTTGCCCACGCCGGCTTCGCCGGTGAGGATCGGGTTGTTCTGCCGGCGGCGCATGAGGATGTCCACCAGTTGGCGGATCTCTTCGTCACGGCCGACGATGGGGTCGAGCTTGCCGCTGCGGGCCTGCTCGGTGAGGTCGACGGTAAAACGCTTGAGGGCTTCCTGCTTGCCCATGGCGGCTGGAGCCATGGCGCCGCTGGCTTCACCCGGCACGGCACCGGCGTTGAAACCGTCGCTGGCGGTCAGGGCGTTTTCCGGCGAGTCGCCGACGTATTCGTCAAAGCGCTCGCTCAGGGCTTCGACCTTGACCTTGTCGAACTCCGACGACAGGCCCAGCAGCGCGTGGCGCAGGCTTGGCGTCTTGAGGATGCCCAGCACCAGGTAACCGGTGCGCACCTGGCTTTCGCCGAACATCAGGCTGCCATAGACCCAGCCGCGTTCCACGGCCTCTTCGACATGGGAGGACAGGTCGGTGATCGACGTCGAACCCCGTGGCAAACGATCCAGTGCCTCGGTCAGGTCACGGGCCAGGCGCGCCGGCTCGATGTTGAACTGGCGGATGATGCGGTGCAGGTCCGAGTCCTGCAGTTGCAGCAACTGATGAAACCAGTGGGCCAGTTCCACATATGGGTTACCGCGCAACTTGCAGAACACGGTGGCGGCTTCGATGGCTTTGTAGGCCACGCTGTTGAGTTTGCCGAACAACGCGGCGCGACTGATTTCACCCATGCTCATGGCTCCTTGAGGTCTGTGAGGTGTTGGCCTGTTCGGCGTAATGCCTGGCCAGTATTAAATCGTTGGCATCTGTTTCAGGACGTCCCAGCCAGGTATTGAAGCCCAGGCGGAAACGGCCATTGAGTTGTAGTGCGGGCACTTCGGGCTGTTCCAGGACCAGGTTCAGGTCCCAGTCCAGCTCGTGGCCCAGGTATTCGGCGACCCAGGCCACCAGCTCATTGAACGGTTGGCTGCCGGGCAGCATGCCCATGTAGTCGACGAGCTTGAGCGGTCCCAGGCGAATGCGGAATTTGTGCTGGCGATCCCACACGAAGCGACCCAGGCAGAAGTCCACGCCCAGCTGGTTGGCACTGACACCGACGCGGCTGCGCTCCGGCAGTTCCAGCCATTGGCCGACGTACTCTTCGATCTCCACCGGCAGGCCGAAATACTCGCTGAGGATCGCCTTCAAGCCGTCCGGGTAGCGGGTTTGCGCCGAGAGGTGGCCGCTGTAGTGCAGCTTCGCCGTGTCGGGGATCAGCCCTTGGTTGAGCAAGCTCGGCATGCCCCGGCCGCTGAGGGCCGCCAGGCGTGCGGACCAATAATCATCGTCCGGGCGGTCGTGGCTGACGGTCGGCCGCGCTTCGGCCCAGGCCCGGTAGAACAGGCTGAGCAGACGATGGTGGAACACATCGAGGAAGCGCTTGCTGGTGCTGTCGCCATTGTTGCGCTGACGTTCGCGCACGTATTCGGTGATGTGCAGCGGCATCGGGCCGTTGGGGCCGCCGAGGCCGAAGAAGAACTGTTCCATGCGCGCCGGCGCGCCATCGACACCCGGTTGCACCGAGGCGAGGGTGGCGGGGGCGAAGGTGCACTCGGCCTGTTGTCCAAGGCGCAACGGGTCATCGGCCAGGCGCAGGGAATGGCCCAGGCGCGGCAGCTCGGGTGTTTCGCATTCGATGCGCCGCAACGCCTGGAAGAAGTCGTATTCCCAGGGTTCCTGGTGCATCGCTTCCAGGGTACTCACAGGGTCGGACGACGTCCGGGCTTGGCTTTCCATCGCATGATCTCGCCGCGTTCGGTGGTACGGATCACCGTCTCGGTAAAACTGTTGATCGACACGTAGCGTGCCAGGAAGCGCTCGAACACCGCGCCGAGCAGGAACACCCCGGTGCCGCGAAACGCGTTTTCATCGAATTCCAAGGTAATTTCCAGGCCACGTCCAAAGACGATCGGGCCGGGCATCGGCAGGCGCCGGGTACAGGGCTTGCTGCTGACCTCGCGCAGGCCTTCGATCTGCAATTGCAGCGCCGCGTCGTTGCTGTCGCCGTACAGGCGCAGCAGTTCACGCAGGGCGGCGGCGCCTTGGCCTTGTTCGCTCAACGACAGGTAGTTCAGCGACAACTGGCTGATCAATCGCCAGGCCTTGGCGTCGTGGGCGTGGCTGGCCCGCGGGCGACTTGGCCCGGCCACGCAGCGCACCGCACCCACCGGCGCGCTGTCGGCGAGGGTGAAGTCGGTCTTGCCGTTGCCGACGCTCATGAACAGCGGCAGGTCGCGGTTGGTGCACAGCGCGGTCACGCCCAGTTGGCGCAAGTCGTGGCGGTAGGGCGCTTGTTGGCTGTCTACCAGGCTGACGAAGGTCTCGCTGCCGACATAGGTCGAGCGCGGGCCGTTGCGACGCTGGTCGCTGGACAGCACCCGCGGTTCGCGCCGTACGGTGTAATAGGCTTTGTCGCGGCCATAGCGGGACGGATCGCGCACCGCATAGAACGGCAGGAACGGTTGCTCCGGCCCGGTGCCGTGGCCGGTCAGCCCCGTCAGCGAATGCACTTCGAAATCCATCGGCCGGGTGCGGTCGGCAATCACGTGGTGTTCGTTGACCCGGTCCGACAAATGAATGCGGTCCAGGCGCTTGGGGAACAAGTTGATCGCCGGGGTGCAGAACGGCAGGAACTGCGAGGCGCCGACGCTGCCTTCCAGGCTCGGATCGTGGCGGTCGAACAGCACGATCAACTCCAGTTCCTGGCCATCGCAGCGCTTGACTGCGCGACTCAACTGGGTGAAGTCGACAAACAGGAAACGGTGGGGCAGGGCGAAGTATTCCTGCAACAGGCGATAGCCTTGGAAGGCCCGCGACACCACTGGCAGCGCGGCCTCGGCATCATCGAAACCCTGGGAGCGCAACGCATCCTGAGGCAGCCGTTCAACCCAATTGCCGCCGGGCTGGCGAGCAAACACCGCGCAGGCGTTGCCCAGCAGTTGCTCGTAAAGACGGAAGGGTTGCTCGTCGGCACCGCTGAGGTACAACGGCAGATTGTCCAGCGCCAGGCTGTTGAACGGCAGTTCGGCGCCGGTGCGCAGGGTCAGGCGCAGGCCGGCCTTGGCTTTCGGTTCGCTGGCGGCCAGGCGCCCGAGCACAGCGGACGGGTTGCCGAAATATTCGGCCTGGCTGACCTGCAACGGCCACAACGTCACCGCGTGGGCGGTGCGGTACTCGCAGCAGGTCTGGGATTCGCGACCCAGGGCGGCGCGCAGGACGGTATCGCGCGGCAGCGGGAAACCACTGCTCAGGGAGCCTTCGTCCGGGTCGGCCTGCATCTGCACCACCGTCATCGACGGCGTCGGCGCCAGGTAATGCGGGTAGGCGATTTCCAGCAGGTTGTGGGTGAAGGTCGGGTATTCGGCGTCGAGCTTGAGTTGCACCCGCGCCGTCAAATAGGCGAAGCCTTCGAGCAGGCGCTCGACATACGGGTCGGCGCAGTCCATGCCGGCCAAGGTCAGCCGACTGGCGATCTTCGGATATTCCTTGGCAAACTCCGCCGCGCTTTCGCGCACGTGGTGCAGTTCCTGGTTGTACAGCTCCAGCAGGCGCGGGTTCATGGGCGTCTCCGCTGGTCAGCGTTGACCACGCGCACGTGGCCGGTTTCCAGGTCCAGGTCGGTTTGCAGCATCAGGCGCAGCGGCACCGGCTGGGCCCAGAGGTCGCCTTCGATCTCGAAGCTCAGGGCGTTGTGGTTCATTTCGGC
Organism: Pseudomonas frederiksbergensis; assembly: GCF_000802155.2. Taxonomy (GTDB): domain Bacteria; phylum Pseudomonadota; class Gammaproteobacteria; order Pseudomonadales; family Pseudomonadaceae; genus Aquipseudomonas; species Aquipseudomonas frederiksbergensis_A. Next base: position 526,506 of record NZ_JQGJ02000003.1, on the reverse strand, counting down.
CGTCGCCCGGGCCCGCACGCGCAAGGTGTGGCGCAGGATGCGCGGCTCGAAGGTGGCAATGGCCTGGTGGATCAAGGTTTCCAGGGCCGAGACATCGACGTTCGACGCGCTGTTGCCGGCCAGTGCCGGCAGCCCGAAATTCACCACCGAGGTGCCCGCCGGCGTGTGCAGCGTGGCATCGGCGTCGAGCAACGACGTGGTGTTGAGCAGCCACGCCAGGTCACGCAGCACCGAGGCTTTCAATTGGGTCAGGGAGAGCACGCGCTTGTCGGCGCTTTCCTTGGGGTTGGTCGGATCGTCGTCGGTCAGCCGGTCCAGCAGGGACGGTTGCAGGCGATCGCGGGTGGCGATTTCGGTTACCACGTGAAAGGCGCTACATACATTTTTTGGTCGCCGCCGGAGCCGCAAGCCGCATAGACGCTGACCGTTCCCGCCTCGAAACCTGTCGGCATCTGACGAATAGCCTGCATTTTGCTCAGGCAATCGCGGCTGGGGGCCGGCATGTGTTCACTGCGCCAGACCGCCAATATCGGAATGTCATTGAACATTTCGACGCGCAGCTTCTGCTGTTTATCCAGGCTGAAGCCGCACGGCCATTCCATGTCCAGCTTCATGCGGCTCTGGTCGGGTTTGACTAATGTGCATTGACCTTGGTCGTCAACCAGGCTGAGCGGCTGACCCACGAAAACAGCCTGGGTCGTCGGCGTATCGGCATGCTCGGCGCATGCGCTCAGGCTGACCAGGCTCATCGCCAGGCCTGCGGCGAGCAGGGGCTTTTTCATTACGCGAGCTCCCAGAACCAGACGGCTTTGGATCTGTAGAAAAGATCGTTGGTCTGGGTCAGGCCACGGTTCCATAAATCGATATGGTCACCGGTACGACCTTCTGCAGACTCCCCAGATTGCTGGAAGCAGTCCTTGAAGAAAATCAGTCCGGTTTTTCCCATCAATTTGCGGCGTTCCTCGGCACTGTTGCCAAGGATGGTTGGCCGTCCGAGATGATGTTTCCACAACCAATTGGCCAGCGATTCGGCCCCCCTGGCGTGTTCATGCGCACACTTGGGTTCGGTGTAGGTGGATTTGTTGACCTTGATGGTCTTCTCCGCATTGAGCGTCAGGCTCATGCGTATGGCGCATTGGTTTGCCCAGGGGCCTTCACAAGGTTTTGCGTCGGGGTGGGCCACCAGCAGATCGGAATACGCTTTCCACAAATTGACAAACGAAGGCTTGGCCATGACTCAGATACCACGTGGGAAAGAATTGGATTCGAGCAAGCACCAAACACCCCCGGCGCGTGGCACCGGGGGCGTGTTCGATTACACCTTGACGTTCTGACGGATGTTCCAGCCGAACTTGACCGGGCCGCCTTCCTTGGTGCCGTCGGCTTTCTGCGGCTGGTAGTCGACCAGCACCTTGGCGAAGTTCAGGGTGATGTTTTCGGTCAGGCGATCATCGCTGCCCGAGCCACCGGTGCTCAGGGAAGTGATCAGCACTTCTTCCAGGTTGATGATCATGTACTCGACCTGGCTTTCACCGCCGGCCTTGCGCACGGTCAGCTTGACCTTGTCGACGTGCTTGCCGCTGGCGCAGTGCATCATCAGGTTCGGCGAAGCCTTGTCGACGTACTTGGTCAGCGACAGGTCCTGGATGTTGACCTTGCCCGCGCCACCACCGCTGCCGACATGCATGTTGCCGGACTGGGACATGCCCCAGCTCCAGTTCAGGACGTCGATCTCGTCCTTGTGGGCCTTGTCCATGGACTCGCCCTTGATGTCGCCGATCTTGATGAAAATATCAACAGCCATGTTTTCTCCCTGTGTGGTCTCTACCACATTGTTTGGTTGACGCTGACCTTGCGAAATTACTTTGAACGTCAGTCAAGACACCGAACCTGTGGGAGCGGACTTGCTCGCCAATGCGGTGCGTCATCCAGCATCGACGCCGACTGACCCGACGCATTGGCGAGCAAGCCCGCTCCTGCACAGGAGCGAGCCTTTTCCAACAAATCCTCTATTTACGCGCCCTTGGCCGACGGCAGTTTCGATACCAGGCGCAGCGACACGGTCAGCCCTTCGAGCTGATAGTGCGGGCGCAGGTAGAACTTGGAGTTGTAGTACCCCGGGTTGCCTTCGACTTCTTCGACGATCACTTCGGCGGCAGCCAATGGATGCTGGGCCTTGGTGGTCTCGGTGGAGTGCGCCGGGTCACCGTCGACGTAGTTGAGGATCCAGTCCTGCAACCAGCGCTGCATCTCGTCCTTCTCTTTGAAGGAGCCGATCTTGTCGCGCACGATGCACTTCAGGTAATGGGCGAAACGGCAGGTGGCGAACAGGTACGGCAGGCGCGCGGCCAGGTTGGCGTTGGCGGTGGCGTCCGGGTCGTCGTATTCGGCCGGTTTCTGCAGCGACTGGGCGCCGATGAACGCGGCGAAGTCGGTGTTTTTCTTGTGCAGCAGCGGCATGAAACCGTTCTTCGCCAGTTCCGCTTCACGGCGGTCCGAAATAGCGATCTCGGTCGGGCACTTCATGTCCACGCCGCCGTCGTCGGTCGGGAAGGTGTGGGCCGGCAGGTTTTCCACTTCGCCGCCCGACTCCACGCCACGGATGCGCGAGCACCAGCCGAAGTGTTTGAAGGAACGGTTGATGTTCACCGCCATCGCGTAGGCAGCGTTGGCCCAGGTGTACTTGGAGCTGTCGGCGCCGTCGGTGTTCTCTTCGAAGGCGAAGGCTTCCACCGGGTCGGTCTTGGCGCCATACGGCAGGCGCGCCAGGAAGCGCGGCATGGTCAGGCCGATGTAGCGCGAGTCTTCCGATTCACGCAGCGAACGCCAGCCGGCGTATTCCGGGGTGGTGAAGATCTTGGTCAGGTCGCGCGGGTTCGACAGTTCCTGCCAGGAGCCCATGCCCATCACGGTCGGCGAAGCCGCGGCGATGAACGGCGCGTGCATCGCGGCGCAGACTTTCGACAGTTCGCCCAGCAGTTCCACGTCCGGTGGCGACTGGTCGAAATAGTAGTCGCCCACCAGGCAGCCGTAAGGCTCGCCACCGAACTGGCCGTATTCTTCTTCGTACATCTTCTTGAAGATCGGGCTCTGGTCCCACGCGGTGCCCTTGAATTTCTTCAGGGTCTTGTGCAGGTCAGGCTTGGAGATGTTGAGCACGCGGATCTTGAGCTGCTCGTCGGTCTCGGTGTTGTTGACCAGGTAGTGCAGGCCACGCCAGGCGCTTTCCAACTGCTGGAAGTCCGGGTGGTGGATGACCTGGTTGACCTGGGCGGTGAGCTTGGCGTCGATGGCGGCGATGATCGACTCGATCGACTTGATGGCGTCGTTGGACACCAGGTCGGTCTGCGCCAGGGCCTGCTCGGCCAGGGTGCGCACGGCGGTCTCGACGGCTTCGCGGGCGCGTTCGGTCTTGGGTTTGAATTCTTGCAGCAGCAGCGAGGCGAACTCGCTGGTTTCTTCGGTGGCGCCCAGGTTCTGGGGCTGATTGTCGCGTACCAAATCGTTCATGATCGTTAGTCCTTAAGCCTTGGGCTCTGCGTCGGCGGGCTTCGGCGCGCTCGCCAGGGCCTGCAACAGCGCTGGGTCCTTGATCGCCTTCATGATGATTTCCTCGGCGCCAGTCTTGCCGTCCATGTAGGTCAGCAGGTTGGCCAACTGAGTGCGCGCCTCGAGCAACTTGTTCAGCGAATCGACCTTGCGAGCCACGGCCGCTGGGCTGAAGTCGTCCATGCTTTCGAAGGTCAGGTCCAGGCTCAGGTTGCCTTCGCCGGTCAGTTCGTTAGGCACATGGAACGCCACGCGCGGCTGCATGGCCTTGAGGCGCGAGTCGAAGTTGTCGACGTCGATCTCGAGGAACTTGCGATCGGCCACCGGTGCCAGAGGCTCGGCGGGCTTGCCGGCGAGGTCGGCCATGACGCCCATGACGAAGGGCAACTGGACCTTTTTCTCGGCGCCGTAGAGCTCGACGTCGTACTCGATCTGCACTCGAGGCGCGCGGTTGCGCGCGATGAATTTCTGAGAACTTTGCTTCGCCACGTTGCTGCTCCTGGTCGCTTGAGCGACGGTGTTGGCGTCATCGGGGGTACCTATGACGTGACTGCGTGATCCGCTCGCTTTTTATTCGCTTTCCGGGCCGCGCAGGTTTTCAAATTGACTCATGCCGTCGGGAATCAGATTGCGCACGATCGCCGCGAAATCGGCATGCACCAGATTCTTCGCCCGATTCAACAGCACCGGCAGCGGGCTGGAGGGCTCGTGGCGGGTGTAGTACGCCAGGATCCGGTCCAGGCTGCGCAGCACATCGTCACGGTTGTTGATTTCCCCTGGGACGGTACTGTTGCGCGGCGCGCTCGGTACGCTGGCGTTTTCAACCGGCGCGGTGTGGTCGGGTTCGACGGGATCGGCAAGGTCGCTGTCGCCGCTCTGCGGGGCGAACTGACCGAGAATCTGCAGGGCCATTTTCAGCGGCTGTTTCAACGGGCCGAGGTCCACGCCCTGGGCGGAACCGACCTGGTCGCTGACTTGCTGTTCGATGGCTTCGGCGGCGCTGCGGGCTTCCAGCAGGGCGGCGCGGATGGTTTCCAACTGCTCGGGATCGCTGTCGAGCAGGGCGCCGGCGAGTTGTTCGGCGCCGAGGTTTTCATCGGGAAAACTTTGCAAGCCGCTGGCATTGGCGGCGGCGCGCAGGCTGACGGCGCCGAACGTCCGGGAGCGGGCCAGGATGCTCTCGCGCAGCAGGCGAATGGTGACGTCCGAGGTCAGGCCGGCGAGGGCATTGATCCGCACGGTGGGGTCGTTGTCGTCATCGGCGTCCAGGCGTGGGTGCAGCTCTGCCCAGTATTGCTTGAGCAGTTCGCTGATCAGCGTCAGTACGCGGGCGAGGCCGGGAATGCCTTCCAGGGCCAGGGAACTTTGCAGCAGGAAATGGGTGATGCGCAGGTCTTTGCTGCGTTGCAGCAGGTCCAGGCTTTGCTGCTGGATGCTGCGCCACTCGGGAGGCTCGGCAGGCAGGATCGAATCGCCCATGCTGCGTTCGGGCTGGCCTCGGGAATCGCGTTCCAGGCGCAAGAAATCCGCGTCATATTCCAGGTCTTCACCGCAAGGCGAATTCGCGGAAACGGCGGCGAGCAACAAAGGCACATCCACTTGGATCGATCTCCCTATCACCCGCTGAAGAAGTCGGGCAGTGCACACGCAAGTTTCGGATGAAACTTCACATGTTCCTTGACGATAATGGCGCTATAGATGCGAGATGATCTTAAAGTGCCATCATGTATATTCAAGAAGTTGTGCATTTTTGGTGTAGTACTTATCCGTTGTCAAGGTAAGCTATTTCGCCGATGTGACAGTTGTGAGGTGCTTAACAACCCGCGCGACCCATAGGTCGGAGTACGCACTGAAGCAGGTTTTTTTGTCACGCAGGCCGGTTAAGATCAGCCATTGTGCTGGCAAAAAGCCGTTCCCCGTCGCTAGCAAGGTTTTTGCTACGCAAGGGCCGGGGTCCAGGTCTCATGTATCGTCGGCGACAAGAAGTATTCAGCAAGGAGGCGAGATGCCGCTGTGTTTGACTATCACTAGTTATCACAAGATTACTCCCGGACAGTGTTCTGAAAAGACCTTGGGCCAGGGAGTGATGGCAATTGGCCGTAGTTCCGATAATGATTGGGTATTGCCGGATCCGGAGCGTTTGGTCTCGGGCAAACATTGCATCATCCAATACAAGGACGGGCGTTATTATTTGACCGATAACAGCACTAATGGTGTGGAATTGGTCAAGGCCGGTATTCGTTTGCGCAAAGGCAATAGCGAGCCGTTGCAGGACGGCGAAGTGATCCGCATTGGTGACTACGAGATCCAGGCCAGGGTGGACTTCGACTTGCCGATGACCGACAGCAATCCGTTCGCCGAAGCACCGAGCAGCTTCGAAGCCTTGATGGGGCGCCAGAGTGCCCCGGTGAATACGCCTTCGCCAATGCCCATGAGCACGCCGGCGCATTTCCAGGGCGTATCGTCGATGGATACCCTGCCGGACCTGTTCGATTTCCTCACCCCGACCAGCGTCCCGCCGGCCACCCAGCCGGATCATGTGCCGGCCGAGCAACACGACTTCCGTCCGCCGACGCCGATTCCGCGCCCGAGCCCGCCGCCTGTAGTTGAGCCAGTGTTCGAGCCGGTGGCGGTGACATCGGCCCCGGTCATCCCGGAAGACTGGGATTTGTTCAGTGACAAGCCTGCGCCGGTGGCATCGATTCCTGTCGCGCCGCTGTCTGAACCGGTTTGCGTGCCGCCGCTGCCCGTGCTTGAGCCTGTACCTGCTCCGCCCATCCCGATGGTTGAGGTCGTCGCGCCGATTGAATCCGCGCCACCGCCAGAAGCGCCGGTCAGCCGTGTCGAGCCTACGCCCACCCCGGTGCAGAGTTCTCAACCCGACCTGCTCCAAGCCTTCCTGCGCGGCGCCGGGCTGGATCAACTGCGCCTGGACAAGGCCAACGCCGAAGCCCAGATGGAAAGCATCGGGCGCAGCTATCGGTTGATGGTCGAAGGCCTGATCGATGTGCTGCGCGCCCGCAGCAGCCTCAAGGGTGAGTTCCGCATCCAGCAGACAATGATCCAGCCGGTGGAAAACAACCCGCTGAAGTTCGCCCCCAATGTCGACGAAGCGCTGCTGTTGCTGCTGCGCCATGGCAACCAGGCGTTCATGGCGCCGGACGCGGCGGTGCGCGACAGTTTCGATGACTTGCGTGCCCACCAGTTGGCGGTCATGGCCGGCGTGGAAGCGGCGATCAAACATTTGCTGGCGCGTTTTGAGCCGGCGCAACTGGAAGAGCGCATGGGCAAGCCTGGCGGGCTGTCAGGCATTTTCAGCGGCTCGCGACAGGCCCAGTACTGGCAGCAATTCACCGAGCTCTATAGCAACATTTCCCGGGAAGCCCAGGAGGATTTCCAGGACCTGTTCGGTCGTGAGTTCAGCCGCGCCTACGAAGAACACAGCACACGACAGCGACGCCGTTGAGCGCCGCCGCCTTATAACAAGACTGATCAAGACAACAACGGATAGCTCAAACGTCATTGAGGACGCAGGATGATTCCCAGGTTTTTACTCGCAGTTGCCACCGCGCTTCTGCTGACGGCGTGCGCCAAGGATGCGGCCAACCCCCAGCCCGAAGAAGCTGAGGCCGACACCGCCGCCATCGAACTGCATTTCCATGCCATCGCTGGTCTCAACCCCGGCGCCACCGGCCAGCCGGCCCCGGTCCGGGTGCGCATTTTCGAATTGAAAAATGCCGCGACGTTTGGCCGTTCCGATTATTTCGCCTTGGCCGAGCGGGCCCAGGCAACCCTCGGTGCCGACCTGATCGACCAGGACGAGGTGCTGATCCAACCCGGCCAGCAATCGAGCCTGCAACGCGACCTCGACCCGGCCACCCGTCATATCGGAATCCTGGTGGGCTATCGCGAACTGGACCAATCGCTGTGGCGCACGGTCATGAATGTCCCGCCGCGCCAATACACCGAATACCAGATCAGCCTCGATGTGCGCGCCGTGCGCAGCGCCGTCGTCGTTGCCCCATCCAGCCCTGCCCAATAAGCAATCGGAGCCCCCATGTCCTGGAACAATCGCGTGGTCTGGTCGGAAGGCATGTTCATTGGAACGCAGCACTTCCAACAGCACGACCGTTACCTGGAAAACCTCATCGACGCACGCAGCCGCCCCTTGTCGGCCGGCGCCTGGGGTTTTTCCGAATTGCTGATCGACCAGGGCCTGCTGGCCCAGGGCAAGCTGGCGATCATCTCGGCGCGGGGCCTGCTGCCGGACGGCACGCCGTTCAATATTCCCCAGGACGACGTGGCGCCGACGCCGCTGAACGTCGATGACAACCAGCGCGACGGCGTGGTGTATCTGGCCTTGCCGCTCAAGCGCGCCGGTTCCCGCGACACCGTGGACGAAGGCGAAGACCTCGGTGCCGCGCGTTATGTCAGCCAGGTGTGCGAAGTGCGCGACGACAACGCGCCGTTCGAAAACCGCGCGCCGGTGGCCCTCGGTTCCCGGGCGTTGCGCTTGCTGACTGAACAGGACGGCATCGGCGACTACGCCGCGATTGGCGTAGTGCGCATCAAGGAGAAACGCGCCGACCGGGCGCTGGTGCTCGATGATGCCTACATCCCGCCGTTGCTGGATGTCAGCGCCTCCAAGCCGCTGGCGGCGTTCCGCAGCGAACTGCTGGGCCTGCTGCATCAACGCGGCGAAGCCCTGGCCGGGCGGGTGGTGGCGTCCGGTGCCGGTGGCGCCTCGGAAATTGCCGACTTCATGCTGTTGCAGCTGGTCAACCGCGCCCAGCCGCTGATCCAGCACCTGAGCCAGTTGAGCCCGCTGCATCCCGAGCGTTTCTACAGCGAGCTGGTGAGCCTGGCCGGCGAGTTCTCGACGTTCACCGCCTCCGGACGACGGCCGCAGCAATACCCGCCTTATCAACACGACGACCTGGCGCTCAGCTACGCGCCGGTGATGCAGGCCCTGCGCGAGGCCCTGTCGATGCTGATCGACAGCAAGGCGACGCCGATCCCGATTGTCGAGAAAGCCTACGGCATCCACGTGGCGATGCTCGCCGACAAGACCCTGCTCGACAGCGCCAGCTTCATCCTGGTGGTGCGCGCCGACGTGCCCGCCGAAACCCTGCGCGGCCGCTTCGGCCAGCAGAGCAAGGTCGGTTCGGTGGAACACATCCGCGACCTGGTCAACCTGCAGCTGCCGGGCATCGGCCTGCTGCCGCTGCCGGTGGCGCCGCGCCAGTTGCCGTACCACGCCGGCTCCACCTATTACGAATTGGACCGGGGCAGCGACCACTGGCAGCAACTCAGCAACTCCGGTGGCTTTGCGTTCCATATCGCCGGTCAGTTCCCAGGGCTGAACCTGGCGTTCTGGGCGATCCGAGGATAAACCGCGATGAGTAACGACGATCGTACCCAGTTCATGCCGACGCCCGGTGGCCGTGGCGCGGATCCGTTTCGTCCGGACCCGGCACGCCAGCAGCCGGCACCCGCACCGGCGCCGCTGTCGATGCCGGCCGCGCCGGTCCTGACGGGCAAGGCCCAGGGCCTCAATCCGCTGGAAAGCGCCGCCGGCCCGCTGCTGGCCTTGTTGACGCGCCTGCGAAGCACCATCGCCCACCCGGCGCCGGCCAGTTTGCGCGCACAACTGTTGGCGTACCTGCGCCAGTTCGAAGAGCGCGCCGAGGCCGCCGGCGTGGTGCGCAACGATGTATTGCTGGCCCGCTACGCCTTGTGCACCGCCCTCGATGAGGCGGTGTTGAGCACACCGTGGGGCGGCACCAGCGACTGGGGCAAGCAAAGCCTGCTGATCACCGTGCACAACGAAGCCTGGGGCGGCGAGAAGGTGTTCCAGTTGCTGGAACATTGCCTGCAAAGCCCGCGCGAGCGCCTGTATCTGCTGGAGCTTTTGTACCTGTGCATGTGCCTGGGCTTTGAGGGCCGCTACCGCGTGATGAACGACGGTCGCAGCCAACTCGAAGCGTTGCGCGAACGTACCGCTGGCGTCATCCGCAGCGCCCGTGGCGAGTACGAGCGCGAACTGTCGCCGCACTGGCGCGGTGTCACCGTGGCCCGTGATCGACTGGCGCAATTCATGCCGCCGTGGATCGCCGTGGCCATCGGCGCGGCGCTGCTATTGGCATTGTTGTTCGGCCTGCGCATGAAGCTGGCCTCCGATGCCGAACCAGTGTTCAAGAACATTCACTTCCTCGGTGAGATCCCAGTGCAGACCATCGATCGTCCCGTGGTGCAGCCGAAAGTGATCGAGCGCCCACGCCTGGCCGGTTTCCTCGCGGATGAAATCCGCTCCGGCAAGGTGGCGGTGGAAGACGCCGTCGACCGTTCGGTGGTGACCATCCGTGGCGATGAACTGTTCGCCTCCGGCAGCGCCAGCATCAAGGACGATTTCCAGCCGTTGATGCTGCGCATCGCCGACGCGGTGCGCAAGGTCAAGGGCCAGGTGCTGGTGACCGGGCACAGCGACAATCGGCCGATTGCCACCTTGAGATTCCCTTCCAACTGGGCCTTGTCCGAGGCGCGGGCCCGTTCGGTGCTGGACATTCTTTCGGCCAAGACCGGCCAACCCGAGCGCTTCAGCGCCGAAGGCCGCAGCGACACCGAGCCGCTGGCCTCCAACGCCACGACCGAAGGCCGTGCGCGCAATCGACGGGTTGAAATCACAGTGTTGGCGGAGGGGGTCGAGTGAAGGCGTTTTTCAGTTTCATGATCCGCTGGGTCATACCGTTGCTGGGGCTGATTGCCCTGAGCCTGATCATCTGGTTCGTTGGTCCGCTGCTTGATTGGCTGGTGCCTGAAGGCCGGCGCTGGACATTGATCATCCTCGTGTTCGCGGTGTGGATCGCCTACCGGGTGCTGCGCATTATCCAAGCCCGCCGCCAGGCCGCCGAAGTGATGCGCAGCCTGGCCGCGCAGACCCCGCCGGACCCCACCAGCATCGCCACTGCCGAAGAACTCGAAACCCTGCGCCAGCGCATGGACGAGGCCTTGGCCTTGCTCAAGAAAGCCAAGCTCGGCGGCGACGAGCGCCGTAACCTCTACGAGCTGCCGTGGTACGTGATCATCGGTCCGCCGGGCTCCGGCAAGACTACGGCGCTGGTCAACTCCGGGTTGCATTTCCCGTTGGCTGCGCAGCTCGGCGCCGGTGCCGTGCGCGGCGTCGGCGGCACGCGCAATTGCGATTGGTGGTTCACCGACGAGGCCGTGCTGCTCGACACCGCTGGTCGCTACACCACCCAGGACAGCGACGCGACCGTCGATAAAGCGGCCTGGCTGGGCTTCCTCGGCCTGTTGAAAAAACAGCGGGCCCGTCGGCCGATCGATGGCGCGTTCATTGCCATCAGCCTGTCCGACCTGCTGCTGGGCAGCGACGCCGAGCGCGCCGCCCATGCCGCGGCGATTCGCTTGCGGATCCAGGAGTTGTACACCCAACTGGGCGTGCGTTTCCCGGTCTACCTGATGCTGACCAAGCTCGACTTGGTGCCGGGCTTCATGGAGTACTTCGACAGCCTGAGCAAGGAAGAACGCGCCCAGGTCTGGGGCATGACGTTTGCCCTCGACGACGGCAAGAGCAGCGACAGCCCGCTGGCGCACCTGCAAAGCGAATTTGCCTTGCTGGAACAGCGTCTCAACGACCGCTTGGTCGAACGCCTGCAACAAGAGCGCGACCCGGCGCGGCGCGACCTTATCTACGGCTTCCCTCAGCAGTTCGGTGCCTTGAAGGATTGCCTGCAAAGCTTCCTCGACGGCGTGTTCAAACCCAACGCCTTTGAAGAGCGGGTGTTGCTGCGCGGTGTGTATTTCACCAGCGGCACCCAGGAAGGCAGCCCGATCGATCGTCTGATCGGCTCCATGGCCCAAAGCATGAACCTGGACCGCCAGCACCTGGCGCGCCAGACCGGCACCGGGCGCAGCTACTTCATCGAAAAACTCTTCACCGCCGTGGCGTTTGCCGAGCGCGGGTTGGTGGGTGTCGATCCTAAGGTCGAGCGGCGGCGCAAATGGATCGCCCGTGGCGTGCTGGCCTCCACAGTGGTGTTGGTATTGGTGGTCAGCACGTTGTGGTGGGTCAGCTACCGCGCCAACCAGGCCTACATCGCTCAGGTCGACCAGAAGGTCGCGCCACTGGGCCAGACCGTGCAGAACCTCAGCCCGGCGCAACGCGACGTCCTCGCGGTGTTGCCGCTGCTCAATGCCGTCAAGCACTTGGCCGATGACGCGCCCGACTGGGCCGAGGGCCTGGGCCTGTACCAGGGCGACATGCTCGAAGCCGAGTCCGGCAGCGTCTACCGCAAGCTCTTGATCGCGGTATTCGCGCCGCGCCTGCTGACGCGCATCGAAGAGCAGCTGCACAGCGGCGGCAATTCGGATTTCCTCTACGAAGGCTTGAAGGCGTACCTGATGCTCGCTGATAACGAGCATTACGATGCCGACTTCATCAAGGCGTGGATCGCCCTGGATTGGGATCGCAGCCTGCCACGCGATCTGCCAGCCGAGCAGCGCCAGGCCCTGACCGGACATTTGCAGGCGATCTTCGAGCGCCGTCCACCGACCGCGCGCCTCGACCCACGCCTGATCGAAGACCTGCGCCGCCAGTTGCAACAACTGCCGGTGGCCCAGCGCGTCTACGACCGCATCAAGCGCCAGAAACTGCCCGAAGGCATTCCGGACTTTCGCATCAACGAAGCCGCCGGGCGTGACGCCGCGCTAGTGTTCAGCCGCAAGAGCGGCAAGCCATTGGGCGAACCCTTGAGCGGGTTCTTCACCGTCAAGGGCTACCGCCAGGGCTTCTTGCTCAGCAGCCTGAGCCAGACCGGCACCCTGGCCGAAGAGCAATGGGTGCTGGGCCATGAAGAGGCCGACCAGCAGAACGTCGCCAGCCTGGCCGCCGATGTGCGGCGCCTGTACTTCCAGGACTACCTGCGCCAATGGGATGCCTTGCTGGCCGACATCGACTTTGTGCCGATCACTAGCGTGGCCCAGGCCGCCGATGTGCTGCGGGTGATTTCCGGCCCGACCTCGCCGTTGAAAAAGCTGTTGGTGGCGGTGGCGAAGGAAACCGACCTGCAACAGGATGAACGTCTGCTGGCCGCTCAAGGCGTGCCGGCGGGAGACGGCGTGGACAAGCTCAAGGAACGCCTTGGCAGCCTGCTTGGCCAGGAGCAGGCAACACCAAACGCGCCGGCAGCGAACGACGACCCGATCACCGCGCATTTCGCCGAGCTCAACAGCATCGTCAACAAGAACGAAGGCGAACCTGCGGCCATCGATGGCCTGCTGTCCGATATGAACGCGCTGTACGTGCAAGTCAGCGCCATGGTCGGTGCCAGCGGAGATGCCTTGCTCGGCGAAGCCAAGAACCAGGCATCGGCCGCCGCCACCCGCGTCAGCCTCAACGCCGAACGCCAGCCGCCGCTGGTGCAGGGCCTGGTCAAGTCGGTAGTCAACTCCACCACCAACACCATGATGGGTGGGGTGCGCAACCAACTGAACGCCGCCTGGACCAGCGAAGTGGTGAACATCTATCGCCAGTCCCTGGCCGGGCGCTACCCCATGTCGCCGGGCAGCGCGCGAGACGCGACCCTGGATGACTTCGGCCAGTTCTTCGGCGTCGGCGGGGTGATGGACAACTACTTCCGCAAGTACCTGCAACCGTACGTGGATACTTCGACCCAGACCTGGCGCTGGCAGCCGGGCGCGGCGCAGAAGCTCGGCATTTCTCCAGGCGTGCTGCAAACCTTCCAGCGCGCAGCGACCATTCGCGATGCCTTCTTCCGTTCCGGCGGCACGCAGCCGATGGTGCGTTTCGAACTCAAGCCGGTGGCGATGGACTCGACCATCACCCAGTTTTTGCTCGACCTCGACGGCCAGCAACTGAGCTACGACCACGGCCCGAGCCGTCCGACCGCCATGCAATGGCCGAACCCCGGCAGCATCGGCGTGGTGCGGATCTCGATCATGCCGCCGGCGTCCAGCGGTCGTTCCGGCATTACCCTGGACGGGCCGTGGGCCTGGTTCCGGCTGCTGGAGCAATCGGACCTGACCGCCGGCAACTCGCCGGACCGCTTCAATCTGCGGCTGCGGGTCGATGGCGCCAGCGCCTCTTATGAGCTGCGGGCCAACAGCGCCTTCAACCCATTCAAGAGCCGGGTGCTCAGCGGCTTCAGCCTCCCGGAGCGGCTATGAGTACACCGGGCTTCTATGGAAAGTTGGCCAGCCGCGGGGATTTCGTCAGCCGTGGCTTGCCCCAGGGTTTTATCGGCCCGTGGGACTCCTGGTTGGCGGCGGGTTTGCTCGCCAGCCAGAGCAGCCTCGGCGAGCGTTGGCTGGACGCCTATCTGGTCAGTCCGCTGTGGCGCTTCATGGTCGCACCGGGTGTGTGCGGGCCGGATGCGGCAGTGGGCGTGGTGATGCCGAGCATCGATCGGGTCGGGCGTTATTTCCCGCTGACCATCGCGGTATTGCTGGAGCCGGATGCCGACCCGGCCTCGGTGGTCGGTGGCGCGGACGATTGGTTCGAGCGGGTCGAGAATCTGTTGCTGAGCACGCTGAGCGTGGAGGCGAGTTTCGAAGCCTTCAACGAACAGCTGGAAACCTTGGGCGGCCCGATGTACCTGCCGCGCACCCCGAGCAGTCGCTTCGCCAGCCTGCATCGCTTCGATGCCACCGACCCGCAACGGCGCATGAGCGCCCTGGCCGAGTCGTCCTGCGAAGGCGCGAGCCTGTGGTGGGGCCAGGGTTCGGAGCGCATCGCGCCCGGTTTGATGCGCTGCCAGGGATTACCGGCGGCGGCTGATTTTGCGCAATTTTTGCTCGGCCAAGAAGGTGTTGTGTAGATGCGTCCAAGTGCCGGAAAAGCAATCAAGTCTGCAAGCAAGAGCCACGTCGGCATGGTCCGCCAGGTCAACGAAGACGCCTGCCTGGACCTGCCGGAAAATGGCCTCTGGGTGGTGGCCGACGGCATGGGCGGACACGCGGCGGGCGACTATGTCAGCAGCCTGATCGTCGACAGCCTGCGCAGCATTGCCGTGGGACGTTCGCTGGACGAATACGTCGCGGCGCTGCAAAGCGACCTGCTGCGGGTCAACGCCGCCGTGCGGGAAGAAACCGCCAATCGTGGCGTGACCATGATGGGCAGCACCGTGGTGGTGTTGGCCGCCCGCGACCTGCGTGGCATGTGCCTATGGGCCGGTGACAGCCGTTTGTATCGCCTGCGCGACGGCGTGCTCGAAGGCATCTCCCGGGATCACAGCTACGTCCAGGACTTGCAGGACAGCGGCCTGCTCAGCGAAGCCGAGGCCCGCGTGCATCCGCGCGCCAACATCGTCACCCGCGCCATCGGTGTCGAGGCGCAACTGAACCTGGCGCTGACCGAACTGCTGTTGGTGCCCGGCGACAGCTATCTGTTGTGCAGCGACGGCCTGACCAAGACCGTCGAGGACGAGGAAATCCGTGAAGTATTGAGCCACGACGAGCCCGGCGAAATCGCCAGCAGCCTGGTGTCCCTGGGCCTGATGCGCGGCGCGCCGGACAACATCACCGTGGTCGTCGTGAAGGTGCCGTCATGAGCTTGACCCTGAACATTGTCATCCCCGGCTACGACATCGACGGCGAGATCGGCGAAGGCGCGATGGCCAGCGTGTACCTGGCGACCCAACGCTCGCTGGAGCGCAAGGTGGCGTTGAAAGTCATGGCCGCCGCCCTGGCAGCCGACCCGACGTTCTGCGAGCGCTTTTTGCGCGAAGGCAAGACCCTGGCGCGCCTGTCGCACCCGCACACCGTCACCATCCATGACATCGGCAACGTCGGTGAGCTGTATTACATGGCGATGGAATACCTGCCCAACGGCACGCTCAAGGAACGCATCGCCGCGGGCCTGACGCCGGAGCAGGGGCTGACCTACATTCGCCAGATCGCCTCGGCCCTGGGCTATGCCCACGGGCTGGGCCTGGTCCACCGTGACGTCAAGCCGGCCAACATCCTCTTCCGCGCCGATGGCACGGCGGTGTTGTCGGACTTCGGCATCGCCAAGTCCCTGGACGACCGCACCCAATTCACCCAGGCCGGCTTTGCCGTCGGCACGCCCAGCTACATGAGCCCGGAACAGGCCCGTGGACAAGACATCGACGGCCGCGCCGACCTTTACGCCCTGGGCGTAGTGCTCTACGAAATCCTCGTCGGCAAGCTGCCGTACACCGGCAATGACGCACTCTCCACGGCCCTGGCGCACCTGACCGAACCGTTGCCGGAGTTGCCGGTGCATCACGGCCGTTACCAGGACGTGTTGCGCAAGTTGTTGGCGAAGGATCCGGCGGAGCGTTTCCCGGATGCGGCGGCGTTGCTGCGCGCGTTGGATAACTTGCCGGAGGCATCTGCGGAAGCGACGTTGATCCGGCCGTTGTCGTTTGAACTGCCTGTCGCGCCGCCTGCGGTGGATGATTTGGCGGGCCTGACGCCCGTTTCCATCGACATTCCCAGCGGGCCGGCTTACTCACAGCCACAATCCAAACCTGTACCTTCGCCGATCAAGCCAACACCGCAATCCACGGTCTCGGAGCAACGCAAGGGGCCGGTGTTCGCCTTGGCCGCCGTGGCGGTCGCCGTGGCGCTGGCGTTGGGCGGCGCGGGTTATTGGTGGTTGGCCGGTGACGATGGCAAAGAGGGTAAGACGCCAGTGGCCACGACCCCCTCGGCCAAGCCGCCGCAAGTGTCGCCACCGAAGACTCCCGACGTGCCTGCGGTCACCCCTGCGGCCCAGCCGCCCGTGGCAGCCGAGGTCGACGGCGGCCAGCGTCCGCTGCTGATGGCCGGCAAGAAGACCCTGTTCCAGCGTGTGCTCAGCAAGCCGGGGGCGAAACTCGCCGACGCGCCGGGCGCCGCACCGGGCAAGGCGCTGCCAGCGTTTTCGGTGCTATATGTGTATCAGCGCAAAGACATCGATGGCAGCGCCTGGGTACGGGTCGGCGCAGCCACCGACGGGCGCAGCGACGGCTGGTTGCCCGCCGCCCAGGTCAGCGACTGGAAGCAGAGCCTGGTGCTCAAGTTCACCGAACGTTCCGGCCGTGCGCCGGTGATGTTCCTGCGTCAGCCTGGCGAAGTGGAAAAGCTCCTGGCTAACCCTTCGGCGGCCAGGAATGTGTTGCTCAAGGCCCAGCAGAGCCCCCAGGAAAACCAGCAAGTGCTGGCCCTGGAACCCGCCGCCACCGCCGTGCCACAGAACCAGTTTTATCTCTTGCCGATCTTCGATTCCCGCGAGAGCCTCGATGAAAACGGTCAGCCGGTGCAGTTGCTGAACGTGGCGTCCATCGATCCCGGCAGTACCCCCAAGGCTGCGAGCAACACGCCGATCACCACCGCCAACGCCGACGCGTTCCGTACCGCCGTGGTGCTGGTGGTGGACACCACCGTATCGATGCAACCCTACATCGACCAGGTCCGCGACGTGGTCCATCAACTGCAAACCCGCATCGCCGAGCGCGGCGAGTTGGACAGTGTCAGCTTCGGCATGGTGGGTTTTCGCAGCAGCACCAAGAAAACGCCGGGCCTGGAATACGTCGCCAAGACCTTGATCACCCTTGAACAGGGCCGCGACCCGCAACGCTTCCTGGAATTGGCGCGGCAGGTCAAGGCGTCCACGGTGTCGAGCCATTCGTTCAACGAAGATGCGTTTGCCGGGGTCATGGAAGCCGTCGAAGGCATGGACTGGTCCGGTTATGGCGGGCGCCTGATCCTCTTGGTGACCGACGCCGGCGCCCTGCGCAAGAACGACCCGTTTGCCGCCACGCAAATGAACGAGGCCGAAGTGCGCCAGGCTGCGCTGGGCAAGCAGATCAAGATCTACGCCCTGCACCTGCTCAGCGACGCAGGCAAGAAAACCCATGGCGGTGCGCAGACTCAATACCGCACCCTGACCGCCGACGCCAACCCGCAGATCGGTGACCTGTACATTCCGGTGCCGGGTGCCGACGTGCGCAAGTTCGGCGAGCGTGTTGACGAGATCGGTTCGGTGTTCGCCGACCTCGTCCATCAAGTGCGCAGCAACAAGCCACAGAGCGTACCGTTGCTCAGCGCCGCGCCAAGCCTGGCCGACAAATCGGCCGCGGTCGGCTATGCAATGCACATGGACTTTTTGGGGCGCAAATCCGCCAGCCAGGCGCCGCAACTGGTCAGCGCCTGGACCGCCGACCGCGACCTGACCAACCCGGCGCTGCCGGCGTTCCAGGTTTGCGTGATGCTGACCAAGCTGCAACTCAACGACCTTCAACAATCGCTGAAACTGATCGTCGACGCGGCGCGCAAGACCCAGAGTTCGCCCAAGGATTTCTTCCAGGAAATCGCCAGCGCCAGTGCCTACATGAGCCGCGATCCGTCGGCCCTGCGCAAGGGTGGCAACCTCGCCACGGGCGGGATTCTCGGCGAGTACCTGGAAGGCCTGCCATACCGCAGCAAATCGCTGAACATGACCCAGGATTTGTGGTTGTCGTTGAGCGTCGCCGAGCAGGAGGACTTCATCGACGAACTCGAATCGAAGATTCGCCTCTACGAAACCTTCCACAACGACCTCGCCAACTGGGTGCGCTTCGGCGATGCCGAGCCGGGCGATGCGTTGTACCGCGTTCCGTTGTCGACGCTGCCGTGATGCTGAACCTGAGCGCAGTGCACAAAAGCCGGGGTACCGGCGGCCAACGCTACAGCCTGGTGATACCACGGCTGCAGCTGCGCGCGGGCGAACAACTGGCGGTGGTCGGCCCCAGCGGCTGCGGCAAGAGCACGCTGCTGGACTTGCTGGCGCTGGTGCTCGCACCGGATCAGGCCGCGCAGTTCGACTTCACGCCGGCCAACGCGCCGCTCGACATCGCCAAACTGTGGCGTGCGTCGCAACAAGGCGCCTTGGCCGAGCTGCGCAGCCGGCACCTGGGCTATGTTCTGCAAACCGGTGGCCTGCTGGGCTTCCTGGACGTACGCGGCAACATCGAGTTGTCGCGCAAACTGCTGGGCTTGAAGGATGACGGCAGCGTGAAGCGCCTGGCCGGACAACTGGACATTGCCGATCAACTGGACAAGAAACCGGCGGACCTTTCCGTCGGCCAACGCCAGCGGGTCAGTTGCGCCCGGGCCTTGGCCCACGGCCCGCGCCTGTTGCTGGCCGATGAGCCGACCGCCGCCCTCGACCCGCTGAACGCCGAACGCGTCATGCAGTTGTTGGTGGCTCAGGCGCGCGAGCACGGTGTCTGCTGCGTGGTCGCGACCCATGACGAAGCGCTGGCCCGCGCCATCGGCTTGCAAGTGCGGCGCATCAGTTGCCGTCGCGATACCGATGGCGGCGTTACCGCCACGCTCGGGGAGGCTTGCTGATGCGCGGCGCGCTGGTGGCTTCCCTGGCCTGGCAGGATTACCGCAACGATGCGTGGCTGTCGGCGTGTTCGGTGCTGGCGTTGGTGGCCGTGGTGGCACCGTTGTTGGTGCTGTTCGGCCTGAAGTTCGGCCTGGTCAGCAGCCTGACCGAACGCTTGCAGAACGACCCGGCCACCCGGGAAATCATCCCTTTGGGCGGTGGTCGTTTCAGCGCCGGATTCGTCGAACAACTGGGCCAGCGCAGCGACGTCGCCTTCGCCTTGCCGCGCACCCGGCAGATCGCGGCGACGGCGGATTTGAGCAGCGCGGTATCGGTGGTCACGGTCGAGATGATTCCCACGGCCGCTGGCGATCCGTTGTTCGATCATCTGCCGGTGCCGCAAGGCTTGGATCAAGTGGTGCTCAGCCAGACCGCCGCTGAAAAGCTCGGGGCCAAGGCCGGTGATTGGTTGCAGGCCAGTTTCGGTCGGCAAGTGGCCGGTCGCAGCGAGGCGCAGCGCACCCAGGTGCAAGTGCTGCACGTGTTGCCGCTGGAAGCCTTCGCCCGGGATGGCTTGTTCGCGCCGCTGGCCTTGCTCGAAGCGGCGGAAGATTACCGCGACGGTCGTGCCGTGCCCGCGTTCGGTTGGCCGGGCGATGCGGTGGGCATGGGCGGGCAACGGGTGTATCCGGCGTTTCGCTTGTATGCCCGCAGCCTCGGCGATGTCGAGCCACTGCGGCAGTTTTTCGCCGGGCAGAACCTGCTGGTCTCGACCCAGGCCCAGACCATCGCCCAAGTGCAATCGCTGAGCCGCAATCTGTCGATCGTGTTCTGGATCATCGCCGGGCTGGCCTTGGCCGGCGCGTTCGCGGCGATTTTTGCCGGTGCCCTGGCGGCGGTCGAGCGCAAGCGCCGGGAACTGTCGGTGTTGCGCCTGTTGGGCGTGTCCACGGCGGCGCTGTTGTTGTTCGTGGTGTTGCAGGCGCTCTACAGCGCCACCTTTGCGGCCCTGCTGAGCGCCGGGCTGTATGGCCTGGCGCAGTCGGGCCTGAATCATTTATTTGCGCAGATGCCCGGTGAATACGCCAGTCATCTGCTGGTGCGTCACTACACCTTGGCCCTGGTGGCCGTGCTCGGCGTCAGCGCCGTCGCGGCGGCATGTGGTGGCTGGCGGGTGGCGCGCATCCAGGCGTGTGAAGGAATTCGCGATGTATAAGTTATTGGGCGCCGCCGTGGCGCTGAGCCTGGCCAGCCTGGCCTGGGCAGATGAGAGCACGGACAAGCTGGACAACCCCAAGCCATTGCCCGACGACGTCAGCCTGCCGCTGCCATGTGAAGGGCAAATGGTGTTCCGCTACGTCTACATCCTCGCCCAGGGCACCCTGGACGATCGCGAGATCAGCCTCGGTTATCCGTTCAGCGAGGGCGAGGCGGGCTATCAACAGTCATTCATCTCCGGTTATCGCCGGGACTTCATCAACGGCCAGTTCACCCTCAAGGACCTGCCCAAGGACTGGAACAAGACCATCACGCCGTTGATGCCAAAGACCGACGCCAAGACGCCGCTCAAGCCGATGCTGTATTTCATCGGCAAATACGAAGTCACCGCCCGCCAGTACGCCCAGGTCATGGCCCAGGCCCAGTCGTTGGCCAGCGGTGAGCCGGCACCGGCCTGCGAAACCTTGCAAGCCGAGTTGCCCCAAGGCGTGGCGGGGCGGTTGCCCAAGGTGAAATTGTCGAAGTTCGAAGCCGAGCGCTTCTCGGCGGTGTACAGCGCCTGGCTGATGAAATATCACAAGGACCTGCTGCCGGTGAGCGGTCGCGGCACGTCCGCCGAGGACGGCGGCCTGGGCTTCGTGCGCCTGCCCACCGAAGTGGAATGGGAATTCGCCGCCCGGGGTGGGCACGCCGTCAGCCGTCAAGACTTGGAAGGCCGACTGTTCCCACGACGCCTGGAAGGCAGCGAAAGCGACGGGCCGCTGGCCGATTGGGCGGTGTTCAACCAGGTTGCCGGCGGCACCGGCCAGGCCGCGCGGCTGATGCCCATCGGCACCAGGTTGCCGAACCCCATCGGCTTGTTCGACGTGGTCGGTAACGCCGCCGAGATGGTCCAGGAATCCTTTCAATTGGTGCATGCCGGTCGCCGCCAAGGCGCCTATGGCGGCTTTGTGGTCAAGGGCGGCAATTACCTGGAAGGCGAGGGCACGTTGTTCACCGGCATGCGCCGCGAGTACCCGCTGTTTGCCGCCGACGGCACCGAGCAGAGCAACGAAACCACTGGTTTCCGCGTGGCCGTCGGCGCGTTGTCGGCGCCGCGTTCGCGGTACAAGGAATTGTTCGCCCAGTGGCAGAAAGAAGGGCGACTCGCGTCCCTGACCGATGCCATCGATGACGCCGACGACCCGACCAAGCGATTGGACAGCATCATCGCCGCCAGCGCTGATCCACGCCTGCAAGCCGAGCTGGGCCTGGTCAACGAAGAGCTCAAGCGCAACGTCTCGCTCATCGCCCAGCAGCGCGAGGAAGCGGCGGGCAACCTGATCCAGTCTTCGGCCCTGGTGGCCGAGACCATCAACAACTACAACATTCGCCTGACCAACCTGCAGAACAGTCGGCAGGCGGCCTTGGACGCCAAGGACGAGGCCAGCGCCACGCTGTTCGCCACGGCCATCGATAACGGGCGCAGTGCGCTGGACGGCGCGGTGGCGATCTACATCGACAACCTGGCAACCGGCACGCGCTACACCGATGTCGTGATCCAGGCGCAGTTCCAGCGCATCAAGGAAGAGCTTGAGCGCAAACCGGTACTGGGCAAGAGCCTGGTGGCGCGTGCAACATTATTCGTTCGTCATGTCGGGGCTTATCGTCAGCAGAAACGAGCCGACCCGGCGGCGATATTGAAGGAATTGCTCGCATCGAATGCTCAGCGGTCTTGAGTGTTCGTTGTCAGCGAGCTTGGAAGGGACTCAGGCGGCGATAGCGCCGCGCTGAGCTGGTCAACACTTAAACGAGAACACAACTATGCTTTTCTCCCGTAAACCTTTGGCTTCGGTTTCCAAGCGTCACCTGCTGCTGGTCGCTGTCGGCTTCAGCACCGTACTGACCGGTTGCGCCACGTCGCCGACCTCCAAGGTCGCGTCGAGCACCAAGGTCGAGTACTACCCGAACTGCTACGAGCCGGTGCAACACCTGCGTTCCACCGAAGGCAACATGACCAAGTCGGTCGTCACCGGCGCAGCCGTCGGTGCCGTCGGTGGTGCGCTGCTGGGCGCCCTGACCGCCGATAAGGAAGACCGTGGTCGCAACGCCGCCATCGGTGCCGCGGGCGGCGCCTTCGCCGGTGGTGCTGCCGGTTACTACACCGAACGCCAGAAGCAGATCGCCGACGACAACATGCGCATCGCCTCCTACGCCGCCGACGTCAGCAAGAGCGCTTCGGACATCGACCGCAGCACCGCGTACGCAAGGGCTTCCCAGCAGTGCTACCAGAACGCATTCAGCAAACTGGTTGCCGACCGCAAGGCCAAGACTGTCAACGACACCGAGGGTCGCAAGCGCCTGGCGGAAATCGTCGCTGGCCTGAAAGAGTCGAACGACCTGATCGTTGCGGTGAACGGCAAGGCTGCCGAAGACCTGAACAACTACACCCAGGCTTACGAGAAAGACCTGCAGCAAGTGGGTGTGCAGCGTACCGACGTGGTGACCGTAGCGACGGCTGACACTACCCAGGTTGTGGCGCAGACCAGTACCAAGACCAAGAAAATCGTGAAGCCGGCGAAGAAGCCACCGGTGCTGCCAACCGTGCCCAAAGAAGCGGTCGCCACCGAGAAGACCCTGCAGACCGCCAAGGCCAAGCAGGATGAAAGCAAGCAGGTTGCCAGCGCGGGTACTACTCAGGTGAACAGCATGTGCAAAAACCCGGACCTGGGTGACTGGGCTCCGGTGCCTTGCCCGAATGTTTGATCGGGTGCATATCCGTTGCTGCGGTGATGGCGGCTGGCGGTTTCGCCCTTACGGCGACTCACTTTTTTTCAGACGCCAAAAAAAGTAAGCAAAAAAGGCTTGGCCCCACCACTCGGTGCCTCGCCTAGGCTCGGCATGCCCGAACGCAGGCATTGCTCCGTGGGCCGCCGCGAAGGGACATCCATGACCCCGCGCGGCTAACCCGGCATCCATGCCGGGTTAGCCCACTGCGCAATGCCTGCGTTCGGCCATCGTGGTTAACGGGGCCCGTAGATCAGAAGCCAAGCCGAGGCGGCCTTAGGGCCGACCTGGCTTTTGGTGAGGCCGTGTTTCTTCTGTGGGAGCATGCTCGCAATGGCGTCGGCTCGGCTTGCCTCGATGTCGGGCCTATCCCTTGGCTGCAGTCGCCGTCACCCCCTTCGTTTCCAAATGATCCAACGCCCGCTCGACCAATAACTGCACCCCATCGGCCATGCGGCTGATCGCCAGGGCGATGCAGCGGCGTGATTCGTCGATGTCGTCGGCCAGGTCGGCGGCGATGGTGCTGATGGAGAGCAGGTCTTCGGAGACGTTGGCGAGCAGGGTTTCGGTGTCGATGTGCGGGGAGACGATGAAGAGCTGGTCTTTATCGGGTTCCGGCGGCGGGGCGGGTTGGGGTTTTAGGTAGTAGTCGAGGGCGCGGTTGGTGGCGTCTTCGAGCCGTTGTTCTTCGATTTTTTCGACGCGGGATTTGTGTTCTTTCTGCGGTGGATTCGGTGAATGCTTGACCATATCTATGTACCAGAGTTGGGGTCGACATCCTTTCGCTTGCATTCGAAGAGGTGGCAACTGTACGTAGGTGTGCAAGACCGGTCCGGTACCGCCGGCAGACCCGAAGGTCTCCCACGCACAATTGCCATAACGGACGCGAGCATAAAAAAATGCTCGATCAATAGCCATAAACAATTGCGTACCAGTCCGGACTTGCACGTCCGTGTCACCGTTTTTTGGGATGACGAACAGAGGTTAGCCGCGCTCGGTTGCGCTGCCTAGTTCATGAACAGCTCGCCGTTTTGAAGGAAATGTCCGATAGACCTGAAGTCAAGCGAATGTCGCTTCTAAACGTGACTTGGCAGTCATCATGCGCAAAATATGTCCGATCTTCCGCTAAACGGATTCGATGATGGCGTTCCGCTGAAGAATCGCTAAACTGCGCCAGCCGTTCATTTTTCTCACGAGGCTGTGCCGATGAAATTTCGTTTCCTGTTGTGGATGCTGGGGTGGTTGATGGGCAAGGCCAGCCGCACCAATCCGGCGTTCCAGCAGCAGTTGGGCGACAAAGAGCTGGTGTTCCAGCTGCAAACCCTGGACGGCAAGGTTGCCCGGCACTTCACCGTGAAGAACCAGCGCATCACCAGCCAGTCGGGTGTTTATCCAACGCCGGCCTTCGCCATCGCGTTCAAGGACGCTGCCTATGGCTTTGCCACGATGCAGGCCAAGAACAAGCAGTTGGCGTTCATGACGGGGATCCAGGACAAGTCGATCCAGATCAAGGGCAACCCGGCGCTGGTGATCTGGTTCCAAGGGCTGACCAAGTATTTGAAGCCGAAGAAGGCCAAGCCGAAGTCTTGAGCAATGGTTTGGCTTAGCAGACTGAATTTTTATCCCTAAATGGTTGAAAGAACTGTCAGCAATGACAGGTGTATGCGCGGCTGTTTGAAGGCTCCATGACTCGATATCCGTATTGGATTTCATTTCTTGATAGGAGCCATAATCATGTCTCGATCCACTCACCCTGAAAACTCAGGTACGTTGGACCCGACCTTTGCCGAAGGTGGGGTGTTGAAATGGCCGACCGGTGAATTAGGAGGCCACTTCACGCAAGCCATCCTGCCGCTAGCTGGCAACAAGCTACTGATCACCGTGCTCTTACCGGAAAAAACCGGCGCCTTCGGATTGGCGAAAGTGAACGAGGATGGGTCGATCGATAGGGAGTTTGGTGGAGCCGGGACGGGCGTACTGGAGTTCTCCCTAGATGCACGTTTAGACGAGATCATCGACATCTGCGGCCTAATTGATGGTGGATGGCTGGTGAAGGTGACCAGTTCTTACGGTCTTTATCTCGTGCGGTTCTTACAAGATGGGCAACTGAATACGGCCTTTGGCAAGGATGGTGTGCGCTGGGTTCCGTTCCATCTTGAGCCAGGGGGTGAAGGTAGGGAAGATGGGCCGGTGACGTTTAGGTGGCAGGACCGAGGACCCTCCGCACAGGCTACGCGATCTTCAGCCGATAATGGCCCCTCTGCAGTTGAGCAGCCGGATGGAAAGATCATTCTGCGCAGTTTGGTATATGTCGGCATCAACCGTTCACACTGGGTGGTGCTTCGTCTTAACCCGGATGGCACTCCTGACGACACGTTTAACGGAAGTGGATCCGTGGACATCGAGTTGCCAGGTATTCCCCTTTTCGGTACCACTGTCAAAGGTGTTGCCCTTCAAGCAGATGGCAAAGTGTTGGTTTTCGGGGAAGATCGCAACGACACTCTGGATTCCAGTATTTATGTGATGCGTCTGGATGCAACGGGACGTCTCGATACCAGTTTCAATGCCGGCAAGGGCTTTATGACCGTTCCGAATCTCCGTTACGCGTATGCGAATGCGCTGGCGGTGAGAGAAAGCGACGGCGCGATTGTTGTTGCAGGGGATTCTTGGCCCGACGCAGACCAAGGCTACGACAGGCAGGGTCTGATGTTTGTGTTAACTCACGATGGATTTCTCGATTTTGCTTTCAATAGCGGGCAGCCACTGTTCTCTAAGTTGGTGGATAACGGGCATAACTGGCATCGCTGCGCATGGCAGGCAGACGGTTCCATCGTCGCCGCGGGCACTGTCGGCAGGGCCGGTTATATTGACACGGGAGTAGACAAAGCACTGACGGCGCGTTTGCGCTCTGATGGTTCGTTGGACCTGACCTTCAATGGCAGTGGCTTTGTGCTTTTTAACGAAGAAGACTATGAGGCGACTGTCGAGGACATGGCGCTAATGCCAGACGGACGGATTGTCGTTAGCGGTTTTACGCGGCGACCCGGCATAGTTTTGCCCCGCACCTTTGGAAGCTGGTTCGTCCGCTATCTGGCTTGAGTGGCTGTGGATCGGTGGCGGGGGAAGCCAACTCCCCTGCCACAAAAAGGCTCCACTCCCAGCCGGCCATCAATGGCTGAACTGCGAAGCCAGTTCCCGCAGCAGTACTTCGGCCTCAAGCACCTTGCTCACCACATCATTGGCCTTTTCCCGAGACAGCCCGACGCGATCGAGCAGCGCATCCGGGATGTCTTCGTCGGGGCCGGAGCCGATGCTGCGTGAGCGCAGCAGGCGTACGGCCAGGCATACCAGGTTCGGGTAGGCGGCGTATTCGCCATCGTAGTGGGGGTCGTGCTGGAAGCGCAGGGCGGTGGCCAGTTCATCGGGCATGTCCCAGTAGCGCATCAGCCAGGCACCGATCTGCTCGCGGCTGATGCCCAGCAGGTGTTGCTCCACGTAGCTGTGGCACAGGTGCGGGTTGACCTCCAGGTGCCGGCAGATCAGCGAGAAGTGCGGCGGGAACACGTGGGCCAGCAGCAGGTAGCCGAAGTTGTGCAGCAGGCCCGACAGGTAGGTCAGGCCGCCTTCCGGGCGCTGGGCGCGGGGCATGGCGCGGGTCAGGCCTTCGATGACAGCGGCGGTGTAGATCGATTGCTGCCAGTACGGCGTGGTGTGTTGCGGGTGATCCTTGGGCAGGCTCAAAGTCTTGCCCAGCGCCAGGCCCAGGGCCAGGTTGATCACCAGGTCGAAGCCAAGCACGCGGACGATGGCGTCCTCCACCGAACGAATCTTGCCCGGTGATGCGTAATACGGCGATGCGGCCCAGCTCACCACTTGGGCGGCCAGGGCAGGGTCGGTTTCAACGACGCCGGTAATGTCGTCGATGGTGGCGTCGGGGTCGACCCGCAGCTTGATGATTTTTTGCGCGGTTTCAGCCAGCGGCGGGATTTCGATGGTTTCTTCCAGCCGTTGCTGGATGCGCCGCGCGGTGAACGCCTGCACGGCCAGGGTGATTTCCTTGCGGTCGTCGTCCGGGCGGTCCAGGTTGGGCGTGATATTGCTCAACGGCTCGCCGAACGTCGCGGCGCTGGCCTTGGTGAGCATGGTCTTGAACGCTTCGCTGGTGACTTCCAGCAGCAGCCCCGGCTCGCCCGAGTTGATCAGCAGCTTGGGCTCGCGCAGCAGGCCTTCTTCGTACAGGCAGGGCGAACTGGTCAGCGCGGGCAGGCCGGGCAGCAGGCTCAGGCTGTGTTTGCCGAGCATGCGTTCAAGGCGCTCGGTCGGCACCGCCGTGAGCTTGCGGCCAGTGAGTTCGGCCAAGCGGTTGAGGTCCAGCAACTGGCTTTGCGGAAACAGGACCATGAGCGCGCCGACGGCATCATGCAACAGCACGGCCTGCACTTTGCGAGCGGGGTTGAGGCCCGGCCGCTCGATGACTTCGTCAAAGGCGATGCCCAGTTTCTCGAGCAATTGCCGAATAACAGACGGAGCGTGCGGGGTTTCGGGGACGAGGGCAGCTTCAGTCATGGTCTGTATCCGTTTTCCTACAAGTGGGTCAGTATAACCAGCTTGTCCAGAAGGCGCGTCCAGAAAACTGAGCGCGTGCTCACACTTGGCCGTATTGCTGCCCATGGCGCAGCCAGCGGTCCAGCAACGGGCTGACATGGTCGGGCCAGCGCTCCAGCAGCGCCTGGGCGGCATCGCGTACCGCCGGGAGCAGGTCGGCGTCGCGCATCAGGTCGGCCACCTTGAATTGAAGCAGACCCGTCTGGCGCGTGCCGAGCATTTCACCCGGGCCGCGCAGTTCGAGGTCTTTTTCGGCGATGACAAAACCGTCGTTGGTTTCGCGCATGATGCCCAGGCGCTGGCGGCCGATCTGCGACAGCGGCGGGTGGTACAGCAGCACGCAATGGCTGGCGGCGCTGCCCCGGCCGACCCGGCCACGCAGCTGGTGCAGCTGCGCCAGGCCCAGGCGCTCAGGGTTCTCGATAATCATCAGGCTGGCGTTGGGGACGTCGACGCCGACTTCGATCACGGTGGTGGCGACCAGCAACTGCAGGGCGCCGGCCTTGAATTCGGCCATCACGGCTGCTTTTTCGGCGGGCTTCATGCGACCGTGGATCAGCCCGACCTTCAGCTCGCCGAGCGCGGCGGTGAGGTCCTCGAAAGTGGTCTCGGCCGCCTGGCAAGTCAGCTCTTCCGACTCTTCGATCAAGGTGCAAACCCAATAGGCCTGCCGGCCCTCGGCGCAGGCGCTGCGCACGCGCTCGATGACTTCCACTCGTCGGGTATCGGTGACCAGCACGGTATTGACCGGCGTGCGGCCCGGGGGCAGTTCGTCGAGGATCGAAGTGTCGAGGTCGGCGTAGGCGCTCATCGCCAGGGTCCGCGGGATCGGCGTCGCGGTCATGATCAATTGGTGCGGGCACATCCGCCCGCCGACGCCTTTCTGCCGCAAGGCCAGGCGCTGTTGGACGCCGAAGCGGTGCTGTTCGTCGATGATCACCAGGGCAAGGTTCTTGAACTGCACCTCGTCTTGGAACAGCGCATGGGTGCCGACCACCATCGGCGCGCCTTCGGCGATCTGCGCGAGGGCGGCGACGCGGTTCTTGCCCTTGAGCTTGCCGGCCAGCCAGGCGACTTCGATGCCCAGGGGTTCGAGCCAGCGGTGGAAGGTGATGAAGTGTTGTTCGGCCAGGATCTCGGTGGGCGCCATCAACGCCACCTGATAGCCCGCTTCCAAGGCTTGCAGCGCGGCGAGGGCGGCGACCACGGTCTTGCCCGCGCCAACGTCGCCCTGGATCAACCGCAGCATTGGCTCGGGCTGGCTCAGGTCGTAGGCGATCTCGTTGCCGACCCGCTGCTGCGCGCCGGTGGGGGTGAAACCGAGATTGGCCAGGTACCGCGCCGGCAGTTTCGTCGCCTTGGGCATCGCCGGGGCGCGCAGCGAGCGCAGGCTTTCGCGCAGGCGTTGCTGGGACAGCTGATGGGTCAGCAGCTCTTCGAAGGCGAGGCGATGCTGGGCCCAGTGGTGGCCGAGGGCGAGTTCTTCCACATCCGCGTCGGCGGGTGGGTGATGCAAATAGCGAATCGCGTCGGCCAGCGGTGCAAGTTGATAATCGCGCGCCAACTCCTTGGGCAGCCAGTCCGGCAGGCTGGTGGGGCCCAGCATCGTCAGCGTCTGCTGGCAGAGCTGGCGCAGGCGCTGTTGGGTCAGGCCTTCGGTGAGCGGGTAGACCGGCGTCAGGGTTTCCGCCACGGGCGGCGGTTCGTCGCCGGTGATGGCGCGGTATTCCGGATGATAGATCTCCAACCCCGATGCACCGGGCCGGGCCTCGCCGTAGCAGCGCACGCGGGTGCCACGCTTGAGGCCTTCCTTTTGCGCATTGCTGAAATGATAGAAGCGCAGACTCAGCCCGCCGGTGCCGTCCTGCAGGCGCACCACCAGGCTGCGACGCCGGCCCATGACCACGTCGGCGCCGCTGACGGTGCCTTCCACCACGGCATCCTGCCCGGGCCGTAAATGACCGATGGGCACCACGCGGGTGCGATCCTGATAGCGCAACGGCAGGTGAAACAGCACGTCCTGGAGGTTTTCCAGGCCGACCTTGGCCAGTTTCTCGGCCATGGCTTCACCGACACCCTTGAGTGTCGTCACCGGCACTTTCGACAGCTCAGTCATGGCAACGGCTTACTTGGCGGCGGGCGGCTTGGCCACGGAGCACAGGCGGATCGAGTCGGCGAGGATCTCGATGGCCTTGGGTCGCGGGAAGCTGGCGCGCCAGGCGATGGCAACGGTACGGAACGGCACCGGCGCCGTCAGCGGGCGGACTTCGATCACGCCGGGGGAGTAATGGTGGCTATCCACCGCCGACAACGGCAGGATCGAAATGCCCAGGCCCGAAGCGACCATGTGGCGAATGGTTTCCAGGGAGCTGGACTCCACGGTGGTGTGCTTGGCGCCTTCGCTGCCCTTGGTCAGCGTCGGGCAGGCTTCGAGCACCTGGTCGCGGAAGCAGTGGCCTTCGCCGAGCAACAAAAGGCTCTTGTCGTTGAGCAGGCCGGCGTCGATGGTTTTCTTCTGGGTCCAGGGATGCTGGGCCGGCATCAGGACGTAGAAAGGTTCGTCGTAGAGCGGCAAGGTCAGTACGTCGGCTTCGTTGAACGGCAGGGCGATGATGATCGCGTCCAACTCGCCGTTGCGCAGCTTGTCGCGCAGCACGTGGGTGAAGTTTTCTTCGATGTACAACGGCATCTGCGGGGCGACCCGGTGCAGTTGTGGAATCAGGTGCGGAAACAGGTACGGCCCGACGGTGTAGATCGCGCCGACTTTCAACGGGGCGGTCAGCTGGTTCTTGCCGGCCTGGGCCAGCTCGCGAATGCCCTGTGCCTGTTCCAGCACTTTTTGCGCCTGTGCCACGATGCCTTCACCCACCGGGGTCAGGCGCACCGCGCTTTTGCTGCGCTCGAAAATAAGCACACCGAGTTCGTCTTCAAGCTTTTTCACGCCCACCGAGAGTGTCGGCTGGCTGACATGGCAACGTTCGGCCGCGTGGCCGAAATGCTGCTCTTGGGCGAGGGTCACGATGTAGCGTAATTCTGTGAGGGTCATGGCGAACGTCCGTGAAGTTGCGAGCCAAGCATACCGGCTGCAATCGATAGACGCACGTTATCAGACTGGAGGCGCGGTGCGACACTCGCCAGAAAATAAGAAGCCCCTGGAACAGGGGCTTGCAATTTGAGCTCAGCGCCGACGCTTGTCGATGGAATACAGGAACGGCGCCGTCAGTTCGACCGTGCCGTTGGTCAACAGGTCGGCCGGTGGCTTGGGCAGCGGTTGGGCGCGACGGATCATTTCCAGGGTGGCCCGGTCCAGATCGGCGTTGCCTGACTTGCCCACCAGTTCGAAGGACACGACGTTGCCCTCGGCATCCACCACGAACCGCAAGCGGTTCATGCCTTCCTTGCCGCGTGCCTGGGCGCTCGCCGGGTACTTCTTGTATTTGCCCAGGTGCGCCAGCAGCGTGCCTTGCCAGCTGGCCTTGGCCGCCATTTGCGCGGGCGAAGGGCCTGGGGCCGGCTGCGCCGACTTTTCGGTGGGGGCCTGGGTGGGCTGGGTGTCGGCGGGCTTTTGCTCCGATGGTGTTTCCTTCGGCGGCTCCGGCTTCTTCTCCACCGGCTTGGGCTTGGGCGGTTGAGGCTTCGGCTTGGGCTTGACCGGCTTGGGCACGGCGATTTCCGCCTTCGGTGCTTCGGCCAGTTTCGGCAGCGGCAGCTCTTCCACCGGCTCGGGCGGTTGCGGCGGTGCGACGACTTTCGGCGGGGCAGGCGGTGGCGGTGCTGGAACCGGGGCCAGTTCGACCATCATCGCCTGGGGCGGCAACTCGATGGGCGCACGTGTCGTCCAGTTCAGCGTCAGTGCGATGGCCAGCGCGTGCACGCCCAGCACCACGGCCAGGCTACCGCTGTAACGCGTCAGCTTTTGGCGCGTCGTGATCATTTCTTCGGCGCCGTCTCGAGTCCGACCAGGCCGACCTTCAGGTAACCGGCGCCGCGCAGGGCGTCCATCACGCTCATCAGGTCGCCGTAGTCCACGCCTTTGTCGGCCTGGAAGAAGATCGTTGTGTCTTTCTTGCCCTGGGTCTTGGCGTCCAGGGTCGGGCCGAGGCTCTCGACCTTGATTTCCTCTTCGCCCAGGAACAGGCGCTGGTCGGCCTTGACGCTCAGGAACACCGGTTTCTCCGGCCGTGGCGATGGCTTGGCCGTCGATGCCGGAAGGTCAACCTTGATGTCCACGGTGGCGAGCGGGGCGGCCACCATGAAGATGATCAGCAACACCAGCATCACGTCGATGAATGGCGTGACGTTGATTTCGTGGTTCTCGGCCAGATCGTCGTCTGCGCCTTCTTTCAAATGCAGGCCCATGGCCGATTACCCCACTTTCACCATGTGCGGTTGCGAGCCACGCTCGGGCGGCAGGTGATCGAGATCGCGGCTGACCAGCAGCAGGACTTCGGCCGAAGCATCGGAAACCTGGGCCTTGTAGCCGGCAATGGAGCGGGCGAAGACGTTGTAGATGACCACCGCCGGGATGGCCGCAACCAGCCCCAGTGCGGTCGCCAGCAAGGCTTCGGCGATGCCGGGGGCGACGACGGCGAGGTTGGTGGTCTGGGTCTTGGCGATGCCGATGAAGCTGTTCATGATCCCCCACACGGTACCGAACAGGCCGACGAACGGCGCGGTGGAGCCGATGGTAGCGAGCACGCCGGTGCCGCTGCTCATGTTGCGACCGCAGGCCGCGACCAGGCGCTCGAGGCGGAAGCTGA
The DNA here is from genome assembly GCF_000802155.2 of Pseudomonas frederiksbergensis. Taxonomy (GTDB): domain Bacteria; phylum Pseudomonadota; class Gammaproteobacteria; order Pseudomonadales; family Pseudomonadaceae; genus Aquipseudomonas; species Aquipseudomonas frederiksbergensis_A. The sequence continues at coordinate 494,253 of NZ_JQGJ02000003.1, read as the reverse complement.
CGCGCTCCTTGATGCCTTCCTTCTCGCGGCTGTTGGCCGACAGGCGCATCTCTTCGAGGGCGTCATGCACCAGCAGGTTGGCGAGGGTGCCTTCCTTGCCGGCGGTGGTGCTGGCTTCCTTGAGCGTGGCGGCTTTTTTCAGCGCGGCGATTTCACCCCGCAGGCGGCGCTTGGCGCCCAGCAGTTCGAAGCCCTTGGCGATCCAGATGGTCCAAGTGATGATCGAGGCGATGGCCAGGCCGATCATCACGGCTTTGACGACCACGTCGGCGTTCTTGTACATGCCCCAGGGCGACAGGTCGTGGGCCATGCCCAGGGTATTGTCCGCTTCGAGCACTTGGGGAGTGTCGGCCTCGACGGCCTGGGCCGGATCGGTGGCCACGGGCGTCGCAACGGGGGCGGCCGGGTCGGCGGGTGCCTGGGCGGCCGTAGGCGTGGTGGCCGGTGTCGTGGCGGGCGCCTGGGCATCAGCGAAGGCGGCGCTTGGCGCCAGCATCAGGCTGAGCAACAAGGCTGCCACTGCGCTCCAGGCGCGAGGTCGGTTGGTTGGCGAAGCGGAAGAGAGAGAGCGTGTCATGCTGGCCGGACCTGAGAATTAAAGAAGGTTGATGTTCTTCCAGGCCTCGTGAGGCCGAGAACAAAAGTGGCGAGCATTATTGCAAGTAATTCTTGTTAACAAAAGTAATACAGTAACTTTTTTTCGCGTATGGCTAGCCGCTCGTCCCTCTCGAGGGCTAGTCTGCGGCTTTTCCAGAGGAGTTCATGATGTCCGCGCCTTCTGTTTTGATCGCCGGCTGCGGTGATATTGGTGGTCGCCTGGCCAGCCAACTGGTGGCCGAGCATTGGCGCGTCCATGGCTTGCGGCGTACGGTTTCGAACCTGCCGGCGGGGGTTGTCGGCGTCGCAGGAGACTTGTTCAGCGAGCAATGCCCCGCTGATTGGCCCACGGGCCCCTTGGATTATGTAGTTTATAGCGCCGCCGCCACCGATCATGACGAGGCGGGCTATCGCACGGCTTATGTCGAAGGGTTACGGCATGTGTTGGGCTGGCTGGAACAGCATGGCCAGCGGCCCAGGCGATTGCTTTTCGTGTCCAGCAGCAGTGTGTACGGGCAGCAGAAAGGCGAATGGGTCGATGAAAGCTCGTCTACCGAGGCGGGCGGTTATTCCGGACAGGTGATGCTGGAGGCCGAGCAATTGGCGCTCGACAGCGGCATCCCGGCCAGTCGTGTGCGCCTGACCGGCATCTATGGACCGGGCCGGGAATGGCTGCTGAGCCAGGTACGCCAAGGCTATCGCGTGGTGATCGATCCACCGCTGTACGCCAATCGCATCCACGCCGACGATGCCGCCGGCCTGCTGGCGTACCTGCTGAAAGCTGATCATCAGGGCCGGACGCTGGAAGACTGCTACATCGGTGTCGACGATGCCCCCGCGCCGCTGGCCGAGGTGGTGGGCTGGTTGCGCGATTATATGGGCGTCACCGAATGGGCCGAAGACGCCAGCGTGCGCCGCGCCGGCAGCAAGCGCTGCAGCAATGCCCGGGCGAAGGCGTTGGGCTGGGTGCCGCGTTATCCGAGTTTTCGCGAGGGGTATGCGGCGATTCTGGAAGGGCGCTGCTGATTTACAGTCACCTCAAAACAAACTGTGGGAGCGAGCAAGCTCCCACAGGGGGACCCGTCGGGGCTCCTATTGTTTTTCAAGCACCCACTTGCGAGCGCCCGGCGTGAACGATGGAATTTCATCGGCGAGAGACGCGTTGACGGTCTCGAAGATTTCCAGCTTCTTGCCGTCGCGGGCAAAGATCCAGGTGTTGCCCAGGCCGTTCTGCTGTAGCCAGATATTGTCGTTGCCATTGCTCATGGAGGCGCAGCCGCCAGCCAGGCACAAGGCGTAGCGATCGGCGCCCGGCAAGCCGCTGACCTGGCCATCAGGCTGGAATTGCACGGTGGCACCCTGGCCGGGACCTTCGGCAATGTTCCAGGTGCCGCCGAGATAAGCCGAATACAGGGCTCGTTCGAAACTGGCGCCAATCGGTGCGCCTTCCGGTACCTGTACTTGCGCACGGTCGAACACCTGCTGTGGTTCGTTCTCGGTAGCGGTCTGGCTCAACTGGTCGCCGTCGCGCTTGAGTTCGCTGGCGGAGCTGCCGTAGAAGTTGACTTTCCAGGCGCCGTCTTCTTCGCCCAGCAACTTGCCTTCAACGTTTTCAAAGCCATTGGTGTAGCGCGCCTGGCCGGCCCGGGTGTTGACGTCCCATTCCAGGTTTGGCCCGTAGGCCTGCAGTGCTTCGCGAAGCGGGCCGCCCTTGGCGGCAGCGTCGATGGCGGCCTGGTTGATCCAGGTGCCGCTGATGTCACGGTCGGCAGGGTTGCTGGCGCAGCCGCTCAGGAGGAGGGCAAGCAGCGAGAAGGCAAGCGCTTTGCGCATGAAGGAATCCTTTCAGAACGAAAACGGCGCAACGGGTGAGGCTGCGCCGGGTTGTTTATTCGATGACCAGGATAGCGTCCATCTCGACCTGGGCGCCTTTTGGCAAGGCGGCCACGCCAATGGCGGCGCGGGCAGGGTAAGGCTGGTCGAAATACTTGCCCATGATCTCGTTGACCTTGGCGAAGTGGCTCAGGTCGGTGAGGAAGATGTTGAGCTTGACGATGTCCTTGAATGAGCCGCCGGCAGCCTCGGCCACGGCCTTCAAGTTCTCGAAAACTTGCACGGTCTGGGCTTCGAAGCCCTCGACCAGCTCCATGGTTTTCGGGTCCAGCGGGATCTGGCCGGACATGTACACGGTATTACCCGCCTTGATCGCCTGGGAGTAAGTGCCGATGGCGGCCGGGGCCTTGTCGCTGGAGATTACGGTCTTGGTCATTCATGACTCCTTGTAATGTGGGCGGGTGAGGCGCTATGCGCGCATCCGGGTGATGCGGATGACCCCTGTCAGGGCGCGCAGTTTCTTGATCACGCGGGCCAGGTGCACACGGTCGTGCACGCTGACCACCAGTTGGACGACGCTGATACGACCGTCGCGTTCGTCCATGCTGATTTTCTCGATGTTGCCGTCGGCGGCGTTGACGCTGCTGGCCAGCAGGGCAATCAGGCCGCGCTGGTGCTCCAGCTCGACGCGCAGTTCGACGTTGAATTCGCCGGTGACATCCTTGGCCCACGAAAGCTGGATGCATTTTTCCGGGTTGTGGCGGATTTCGCTGATGTTGCGGCAGTTGTCCAGGTGCACCACCATCCCCTTGCCGGCGGACAGGTGGCCGACAATCGGGTCGCCCGGGATCGGTGTGCAGCACTTGGCATAGCTGAGCACCAGGCCTTCGGTGCCGCGAATCGCCAGTGGGCCCTCAGGGCTTGGCAGCTGTTCGCCTTCGCCAAGCAGGCGGCGGGCGACGACGTAGGCCATGCGATTGCCCAGGCCAATGTCTTCGAGCAGGTCTTCGATCAATTCGAGACGGTATTCGTTGAGCATGACCTGCACGCGTTCCGTCGGGATCTTGTCCAGCGAACTGTCGAAACCGTTTAGCACCTTGTTCAGCAGGCGTTCGCCCAGGCTGATGGATTCGGAGCGGCGCTGCAGCTTCAGTGCGTGACGGATATGCGTGCGGGCCTTGCCGGTGACCACGAAGTTGAGCCACGCCGGGTTGGGTCGCGCGCCGGGGGCGCTGACGATTTCCACCGTGGAGCCACTTTGCAATGGCTCGGACAACGGTGCCAGGCGGCGATTGATGCGGCAGGCGATGCAGCTGTTGCCGACGTCGGTGTGCACGGCATAGGCAAAGTCCACGGCCGTGGAGCCTTTGGGCAGCTCCATGATCCGGCCCTTGGGCGTGAAGACATAGACCTCGTCCGGGAACAGGTCGATCTTCACGCTCTCGATGAACTCCAGGGAATTGCCAGCCCTCTGCTGCATTTCCAGCACACCCTTGACCCACTGCCGCGCGCGGGCGTGGGTGCTCTTGGGTTGTTCGTCGCCGCTGGATTTGTACAGCCAATGGGCAGCGATGCCGTTGTTGGCCATCTCTTCCATTTCGCGGGTGCGGATCTGGATCTCGATCGGTACGCCGTGCATGCCGAACAGCGTGGTGTGCAGCGACTGGTAGCCGTTGGCCTTGGGGATCGCGATGTAGTCCTTGAAGCGCCCTGGCAACGGTTTGTACAAATTATGTACAGCCCCCAGCACGCGGTAGCAGGTATCGACCTTGTCGACGATGATCCGGAACGCGTAGACGTCCATGATCTCGTTGAAGGCCCGGCGCTTGCCGCGCATTTTCTTGTAGATGCCGTAGAGGTGCTTCTGTCGCCCGCTGACTTCGCCTTCGATGCCGTCGATCGCCAGGCAATGGCTCAGGGACTCTTCGATTTTGTTGACGATTTCCTTGCGGTTGCCCCGGGCGCGCTTGACGGCCTGGTTGATGCGCGCCGAACGCATCGGGTGCATCGCCTTGAAGCCCAGGTCCTCGAACTCGATGCGGATCGCATGCATGCCCAGGCGGTTGGCGATGGGTGCGTAGATTTCCAGGGTTTCCTTGGCGATGCGCCGGCGTTTTTCGCCAGACAGCACTTCCAGGGTGCGCATGTTGTGCAAACGGTCGGCGAGCTTGACCAGGATCACGCGGATGTCGCGGGCCATGGCCATGGCCATTTTCTGGAAGTTCTCGGCCTGGGCCTCGGCCTTGGTCTCGAAGTTCATCTGGGTCAACTTGCTGACCCCGTCGACCAGTTCGGCCACGGTTTCGCCAAACTGCGCTTGCAGCGCTTCCTTGGCGATGCCGGTGTCTTCGATCACGTCGTGCAGCATGGCCGCCATCAGGCTCTGATGGTCCATGTGCATGTCGGCAAGAATATTCGCCACCGCAAGCGGGTGCGTGACGTACGCCTCGCCGCTGCGGCGGCGCTGGCCGTCGTGGGCTTGTTCGGCGTAGAAATAGGCTCGGCGGACCAGGTTGACCTGGTCCGTGCCGAGGTAGGCCGATAAGCGATCGGCGAGGGCGTCTATGCTCGGCATGATGATGACTCCTGCCGTCTGCTGTGACCCCGCGCCGTGCTACGTCGACCAGGCATAGGCTTAGACCGCCTCGTTGGACTCGTCCTCGAACGCTGCGAACAGCGGTTCGTCTTCAACGATTTCAGCGTTGGCGATGAACTCGTAGCTCATCAGGCCTTCGGCGATTTCACGCAGCGCTACCACGGTAGGCTTGTCGTTTTCCCACTGGACCAATGGCTCTTTGCCGCCGGTGGCCAGTTGACGGGCACGCTTGGTAGAGAGCATGACCAGCTCAAAGCGGTTTTCCACGTGTTCTAGGCAGTCTTCAACGGTTACGCGGGCCATGGTATTCCTCGGAGCGAATGCAATATGCGCGCTGCCCGGTTGGGCGAGCGGACTCGACAGTTTAAAAAAACACCAGCGTTTAGGGAAGCGCTGATTTTTTAACCAAACCCCTCGGCGCGCTGCGAGTACCAATGTAAAGCCGTCGCAGCGGTTTTGGGAAGGGCTGTTCAGCCCAGCAGTTCGGCCAATAATTTACCGAAACGTTGCTGTTGGCGTTTCTGTTGCAGCTGGCTGGCGCGGAAAATCGCCTTCAGGTCGTCCAGCGCATGGGCGAAATCGTCGTTGATGATCAGGTAGTCGTAGTCGACGTAGTGGCTCATCTCGCTGACTGCTTCGCGCATTCGGCCCTCGATGATTTCGTCGCTGTCCTGGCCGCGGTTGGTCAGGCGCTGGCGCAAGGCTTGCTGGCTCGGCGGCAAGATGAAGATCGAACGGGCGTGGGGCATCAACTTGCGCACCTGCTCGGCGCCTTGCCAGTCGATTTCCAGGATCAGGTCGTGGCCTTCGTCGAGGGTTTGCTGCAGGAAGCTTTGCGATGTGCCGTAGAGGTTGCCGAAGACCTCGGCGCGCTCGAGGAAGTCGCCGTGCTCGGCCATCTTCACGAACTCTTCGCGATCGACGAAGTGATAGTTCACGCCGTTGACTTCGCCCGGGCGCATGGCGCGGGTGGTGTGCGAGACCGAGACGCGGATCTGCGGCTCGGCGTCGATCAGGGCCTTGACCAGGCTGGTCTTGCCGGCGCCCGAAGGCGCGGAAATGATGTAGAGAGTGCCGGTGCTGTGGGTCATGTCGGGTTAGCCTTACTCAATGTTCTGCACTTGTTCGCGCATTTGCTCGATCAACACCTTGAGGTTGACCGCCGCCTGCGTGCTGCGCGGGTCGAAGGCTTTGGAGCCCAGTGTATTGGCTTCGCGGTTGAGCTCCTGCATCAGGAAGTCGAGGCGGCGACCGGCCGCGCCGCCGGAGTTGAGCACCCGGCGGACTTCGATGATGTGGGTGCTCAGGCGATCGAGTTCTTCGGCCACGTCGCTCTTTTGCGCGAGCATGACCATTTCCTGTTCGAGGCGCTGCGGGTCCAGCTCGGCCTTCATGTCGGCGAAGCGGTCGAGGACTTTCTGGCGCTGGGTGGCGAGCATCTGCGGGACCAGTTCGCGCAGTGTGGTGACGTCCTCTTCAATGGACGTCAGGCGCTCGTTGATCAGCCGAGCCAGCTCCGCGCCTTCGCGTTCGCGACCGGCCTTGAGTTCTTTCAGGCCTTGGTTGAACAGCGCCAGCGCCTCGGCGTTCAGCGCCTGTGGATCGCTGGCGTCACCTACCAGGACGCCTGGCCAGGCCAGGACTTCCAGCGGGTTCAGGGGGGCGGGATTCTTGATGAGGCTGGCGACGGTTTCGGCAGCGGCGACCAGTTGTGCCGCGCGCTCGCGGTCGATTTGCAGCGTCTTGCCGCTGCTTTCTTCGGTAAAACGCAGGGTGCATTCCAGTTTGCCCCGGGACAGGCCCTGGCGCAGCGCTTCGCGCACACCGCCTTCGAGGTCGCGGAAGGACTCTGGCAGGCGCAGGTGCGGCTCCAGGTAGCGGCTATTGACCGAGCGCAATTCCCAGCTCAGCGTGCCTTGGGCGCCGGCCTTTTCGACACGGGCGAAGGCGGTCATGCTGTGCACCATGGGGATTCCTCGCTATGCAAGCCGGCCACAACCGTGGTTCGTGGGGCCTGGGATCTGTGGATTGATGCTGAAGAACAGCAAAGGCGCAGGATTGTAGCGCAGTGGGACGCATGCGCCCAAACAGCTCCGGTTACAAAAGCGCTGCAGCCCGTCGGTCGGGACTTCGGGCGTGCTCACCTGTCGCATCGGTTTTTTAGAACTGCCCTCTAGCGGCCCACGGCTCTATAATGTCCGGCAGTTTTCCGTCCCCTGTACAGGTGTTCCCTATGAAACGTCCAAGTGGTCGCGCTGCCGATCAGCTTCGCTCGATCCGCATTACCCGCAACTACACCAAACACGCCGAGGGATCCGTACTGGTCGAATTCGGTGATACCAAGGTCATCTGCACCGTCAGCGTCGAAAACGGCGTACCTCGTTTCCTCAAGGGCCAGGGCCAGGGCTGGTTGACCGCCGAATACGGCATGCTGCCGCGCGCAACCGGCGAGCGGAACCAGCGTGAGGCCAGCCGTGGCAAGCAGGGCGGCCGGACCCTGGAGATCCAGCGTCTGATCGGCCGTTCGCTGCGCGCCGCGCTGGACATGTCCAAGCTGGGCGATGTCACGCTGTACGTCGATTGCGATGTGATCCAGGCTGACGGCGGCACCCGTACGGCGTCCATTACCGGTGCGATGGTTGCGCTGGTCGATGCCTTGAAAGTGATCAAGAAGCGCGGCGGGCTGAAGGGCGGCGACCCGCTCAAGCAAATGATCGCCGCCGTGTCCGTGGGCATGTACCAGGGCGAGCCGGTGCTGGACCTGGACTACCTGGAAGATTCCGCCGCCGAGACCGACCTGAACGTGGTCATGACCAGCGCCGGTGGCTTTATCGAAGTGCAGGGCACCGCCGAAGGCGCGCCGTTCCAGCCGGAAGAATTGAACGCTATGCTGGAGCTGGCGAAGAAAGGCATGAACGAAATCTTCGAATTGCAAAAGGCCGCATTGGCCGACTGATCGTTAGGCGCTTCAGACAAGGAGAATGTCATGAGTGATGAGCAAGTCCTGTTGCCCCAACCGAGCAAAGAAGCGCGGCAATGGGCAATGTTTTGTCACCTGTCCGCCTTGTTGGGGATCTGGATTCCGTTTGGCACGCTGATCGGGCCGCTGGTGCTCTGGCAACTCAAGCGTGAATCCGACCCGTTCATCGATGCCCAGGGCAAGGAAGCGCTGAACTTCCAGATCACCGTGGCGATTGCCTCGGCGATCAGCCTGCTGCTGATGATTGTGGTCATCGGCTTCTTCCTGTTCGGCCTGGTGGCCATCGGTGCGCTGGTGCTGACCATCATTGGTGGCGTGAAAGCCAATGAAGGGCAGCCGTATCGGTATCCGTTTACCTGGCGGTTGGTTAAATAACGATCAATGGTGCATTGCCCTTGTGGGAGCCAGCTCCCACATTTGAATGAACGCTCATAAAAAACCGACATTGCTGTCGGTTTTTTTATGGGTGCGAATGACGCTTAGATCGTCAGCGTCCAGTCGTAGTCCACGATCAGCGGCGCATGCTGCGAGAACCGTGGCTGGCGCGGCAGGCGGGCGCTGCGTACGAAGCGGCGCAACCCGGGCGTCAGCAACTGGTAGTCGAAACGCCAGCCGAGGTTGAGCATCTCGGCCTGCTCGTTGTCTGGCCACCAGCTGTATTGGTCGCCTTCACGGCTGACTTCACGCAGGGCGTCGACATAACCCATGTTGCCAATGATCTCGTCCATCCAGGCCCGTTCCGGCGCCAGGAAGCCAGGAGACTGTTGGCTGTCGCGCCAGTTCTTGATATCCAGCTTCTGCTGCGCCACGTACAGCGAGCCACAATAAATGTACTCGCGACGTTTGCGCCGCTGTTTATCAAGGTAACGGGCGAAGTCGTCCATCAACTTGAATTTCTGATTCAAATCTTCATCGCCGTTCTGCCCCGAAGGGAGCAGCAAGGTCGCGATGCTGACCTTGTCGAAATCGGCTTGCAGGTAGCGCCCGTAGCGGTCCGCCGTCTCGAAACCGAGACCGTTGATGACAGCCTTCGGTTGCAGCCGCGAGTACAGAGCCACGCCACCTTGGGCGGGGACTTCGGCATCGCAGGCATAAAGGAAGTAACCATCCAGTTGGAAGGCTGCATCGTCCAGTTCAAAGGCGGAGGCGCGGGTGTCCTGCAGGCAGATGACGTCGGCATTCTGTGCTTGCAGCCAACTGAGCAAACCACGCTCGACTGCAGCCTGAATACCATTGACGTTCACACTGATGATCCGCATAAATGGCCCCAAAAATCACGTGCGTGTATGATACACGCCGTGTACCTATTTAGCTAAATCCGCGGTATTTGAGGCTTTTTTCATGCAGGCGTATCAGCGCGATTTCATTCGCTTTGCCATCGATCGCGGCGTTTTGCGCTTCGGTGAATTCACCCTCAAGTCCGGGCGCACCAGCCCGTACTTCTTCAATGCGGGCTTGTTCAACAGTGGAACCGCCCTGGCGCAGTTGGGCCGTTTCTATGCCGCAGCCATCGTCGAGAGCGGCATCTCGTTCGACGTATTGTTCGGCCCGGCCTACAAAGGCATCCCGCTGGCCGCCACCACCGCTGTCGCCCTGGCCGAACACCACGGCCGCGACCTGCCCTGGTGCTTCAACCGCAAGGAAGCCAAGGCCCACGGCGAAGGCGGCAGCCTGGTCGGCGCGCCGCTGACCGGCGAAGTATTGATCATCGACGACGTGATCACTGCGGGCACCGCCATTCGCGAAGTGATGCAGATCATCGCTTCCCAGGAAGGCGCCAAGGCTGCCGGTGTGCTGATCGCCCTGAACCGCCAGGAGCGCGGCAACGGCGAGCTGTCGGCGATCCAGGAAGTGGAGCGTGACTTCGGCATTCCGGTGATCAGCATTGTGTCGCTGAACCAGGTGCTGGAATTCTTGGCCGACGATCCGCAGCTCAAGCAGCATCTGCCGGCGGTAGAGGCTTATCGGGCACAGTTCGGCGTCTGAGAAAACCGCTGATTGGCTCTTGTGGCGAGGGAGCAAGCTCCCTTGCCACAAGAGCATCTGCAAAAGTGTAAAAAAAGACCCCGCTCAACCAGATTGAGCGGGGTCTTTTTTTAACGGTATCGCTTAAGGACGCTTGCGATTGCTGATCAAGGTACCTACGCCGGTGTCGGTGAAGATCTCCAGCAGGATCGCATTCGGCACGCGACCATCGATGATCAGCGAGCTGCCGACACCGCCCTGGACCGCTTCCAGCGCACAACGGATCTTCGGCAACATGCCGCCGTAGATCGTGCCATCCGCGATAAGGTCGTCGACTTGCTGGGTCGACAATCCGGTCAGGACCTTGCCGGTCTTGTCCATCAGGCCGGCAATGTTGGTCAGCAGCATCAGCTTTTCGGCCTTCAGTGCCTCGGCGACCTTGCCGGCCACCAGGTCGGCGTTGATGTTGTACGACTCGCCGTTGGCGCCCACGCCAATTGGCGCGATGACTGGGATGAAGTCGCCCTTGACCAGCAGGTTCAGCAGGTCGGTGTTGATGCCGACCACTTCGCCCACGTGACCGATGTCGATGATTTCCGGCTGGGTCATCTCCGGAGTCTGGCGGGTGACGGTGAGCTTCTTCGCCCGGATCAGCTCGGCGTCCTTGCCGGTCAGGCCGATGGCGCTGCCGCCGTGGCGGTTGATCAGGTTGACGATGTCCTTGTTGACCTGGCCGCCGAGGACCATTTCCACCACGTCCATGGTCTGCGCGTCGGTGACGCGCATGCCATCGATGAAGTGGCTCTCGATCGACAACCGCTTGAGGAGGTCGCCGATCTGCGGGCCACCACCGTGTACTACTACCGGGTTGATGCCCACGGCTTTCATGAGAACGATGTCGCGGGCGAAGCCGGTTTTCAGCTCCTCGCTTTCCATCGCGTTGCCGCCGTACTTGATCACCAGTGTCTTGCCGACATAGCGTCGGATGTAAGGCAACGCTTCGGACAGGACCTTGGCGGTGTTGGCGGCGGCTTCGCGTTCGAGGGTCATTCAGGGCTCCGGTGGTGATTCAAAAATCAAAACGGTAGTTTGAGATCAGGTGCAACACGTTTGAGTTGGGTGTGGAAAACATCCTTGATGCGCTGCAGCTCGGCCTCGTTGTCGGCCTCGAAACGCAGCACCAGCACCGGTGTGGTGTTGGAGGCGCGAACCAGGCCCCAGCCTTGTGGGTAGTCGACCCGCACACCGTCGATGGTGGTCAGTTCGGCGCCTTCGCCCCACTGGGCGTCGTGCAGTGCATCAATGATGCTGAATTTGCTCTCTTCGGTCACATGGATATTGATTTCTGGCGTAGAAATATCGTTCGGGAAGGTTGCGAACAGCTCTTCCGCGCTGGATTGCTCCTTGCTGAGGATCTCCAGCAGGCGTGCCGCGCTGTAGATGCCGTCATCAAAACCGAACCAGCGTTCCTTGAAGAAGATGTGGCCGCTCATTTCGCCGGCCAGCAGGGCGCCGCTCTGTTTCATTTTTTTCTTGATCAACGAGTGGCCGGTTTTCCACATGAGCGGGCGACCGCCGTATTCCTTGATCAACGGCACCAGGCGACGGGTGCATTTCACGTCGAAAATGATCTCAGCATCGGGGTTGCGCGCCACTACGTCTTTGGCGAACAGCATCAACAGGCGGTCCGGGAATACGACGCTGCCGGTCTCGGTCACCACGCCCACGCGGTCGCCGTCGCCGTCGAAGGCCAGGCCCAGGTCGGCGTTGGTTTCCTTGACCTTGGCGATCAGGTCTTGCAGGTTTTCCAGCTTGCCCGGGTCCGGGTGGTGGTTCGGGAAGTTGCCGTCGACCTCGCAGAACAGCGGGATGACTTCGCAATTCAGGGCTTCAATCAATTGCGGTGCGATCACGCCGGCCGCGCCGTTGCCGCAATCGACCACCACTTTCAATCGGCGGGCGAGTTTTACGTCCTTGACGATCTCATCGTTGTAGCGCGGGAGGATGTCGACCTTGGTCACGGTGCCCTTGCCGCTGCTCAAGTCATTGGTCTTGAGACGGGTGTGCAGCGCCTGGATCTGCTCGTTGGCGAGGGTGTCGCCGGCGATGACGATCTTGAAACCGTTGTAGTTCGACGGGTTGTGGCTGCCGGTGAGCATCACGCCAGATTTACCGGCCAGCACGTTGGCGGCATAGTACAGCGCCGGTGTTGGCACCAGGCCGACATCACTGACATGGCAACCGCTGTCGGCGATGCCCTTGATCAGTTGCTCGACCAGTTCCGGGCCGGACAAGCGGCCATCGCGGCCAACATTCACGTTCGGTTCGCCCTGGGCCAGGCTCTGGGAGCCGATGGCGCGGCCAATCCAATAGGCAGTTTCAGCCGTCAGGGTTTCCGGCACGACGCCACGGATGTCGTAGGCGCGGAAGATGCTGTCGGGAAAGATCGGGGCAATTGCGGCTGGGGTGTTCATGGGCGGGGCGCTCTACTCAGGAAAGTGACTGGACACACCGACATTTGGCGTCGGCAGGCTCAAGCTGAAGGGTATGACGACGTTTTTGGCAGAGAGTTCGCGGTGGGAAAGTGCCATGAGACAGCGTTATCCCGGTCTGAACGGTCTAAAACCTTGATTCCGGGTGGGAAACCTCGTCGGCAGCCGTTACGCATATTTAGTCCTGAAACAGAAGCTTAATAAAGCAGCCGGGCAGGGCGCCCGGCCGCAAACGCCGCATCAATGGCTACCGGAGTGCCCGAAACCGCCGGCGCCACGCTGGCTTTCGTCGAATTCCTGGACCAGCTCGAAGTGAGCCTGGACCACCGGCACCAGCACCAGTTGGGCAATGCGCTCGCCGATGGCAATGTTGAAAGCGGTCTGGCCGCGGTTCCAGCACGACACCATCAGTTCGCCCTGGTAGTCGGAATCGATCAGGCCTACCAGGTTGCCCAGCACGATGCCGTGCTTGTGGCCAAGCCCCGAGCGCGGCAGGATCAGCGCGGCCAGGCCCGGGTCGCCGATGTACACCGACAGGCCGGTAGGAATCAGCAGGGTCTGGCCCGGTTCCAGCACCGTGTCCTGCTTGAGCATCGCCCGCAGGTCGAGACCGGCGGAGCCCGGTGTAGCGTATTGCGGCAGCGGAAATTCGTTGCCGATGCGAGGGTCGAGGATCTTGGCTTGTAGCGCGTGCATTGGAATTAAACCTGGTTCAGCCGTTCGGCGATGAAAGTGATCAGTTGGCGGGCGATCTTGCCCTTGCTGGTCTGGGCGAAAAGCGTGGCGTGCAACTGGCGGTCGATCACGCTGCAGGCGTTTTCTTCGCTGTTGAAGCCGATGCTCGGGTTGGCGACGTCGTTGGCGACAATCAAGTCGAGGTTCTTGTCCTTGAGCTTGCGCGCCGCGTAATCGAGCAAGTGTTCGGTTTCGGCGGCGAAACCCACGCTGAACGGACGATCGGGACGAGTGGCGATGGTGGCCAGGATGTCCGGGTTGCGCACCATTTGCAGGAGCAGGCCGTCGCCGCTTGTAGGGTCTTTCTTCAATTTTTGCGGGGCGACGACTTCAGGTCGGTAGTCCGCTACCGCAGCCGAGGCGATGAACAGGTCGCACGGGATGGCCGCTTCGCAGGCCGCGAGCATGTCCCGCGCGCTGACCACGTCGATGCGCGTGACCCGGTCTGGGGTCGGCAGGTGCACCGGGCCGGTGATCAGCGTCACTCGGGCGCCAGCCTCGACGGCCGCTTCGGCGAGGGCGAAGCCCATTTTTCCGGAGCTGTGGTTGGTGATGTAGCGCACCGGGTCGATGTTTTCCTGGGTCGGCCCGGCGGTGATCAGCACGTGCTTGCCCGTCAGGGCCTCGCGCTTGAAGCAATCGGCGGCGCACTGGGCCAGGTCGGTGGCCTCAAGCATGCGACCCATGCCGACATCGCCGCAGGCCTGGCTGCCGGAGGCTGGGCCGAAGACTTTCAGGGCGCGGCTTTCCAGCAATTGCAGGTTGGCCTGGGTAGCCGGGTCGCGCCACATGGCCTGGTTCATGGCCGGCGCGACGGCAACCACGGCGTCGGTGGCGAGCACCAGGGTGGTCAGCAGGTCGTCGGCGATACCCTGGGCCAGGCGGGCGATCAGGTCGGCCGTGGCCGGGGCGATCAACACCAGGTCGGCCCACTTGGCCAGTTCAATGTGGCCCATGGCTGCTTCAGCCGCAGGGTCGAGCAAATCCAGGTGGACCGGGTGTCCGGACAGGGCTTGCATGGTCAACGGGGTGATGAACTCACTGCCGCCACGGGTCATGACGACCCGCACTTCCGCGCCCTGGTCGATAAGCCTGCGAACCAGCTCGGCGCTCTTGTAGGCGGCAATGCCGCCGCCGACGCCCAGAACGATGCGTTTCCGATACAGCCGCTGCATAGGCCTGCCTTTCGATTTCAGTGGTCAGTGCAAGACGAACCCCTCGGCAGCAGCCTGCCTGGGTGAAAATCGCCTGCAAAAAAGATGGGCTAAGATATCACAGCGTCCGCTACGGAACAGCGGCGCCCACTATCAGGGAGATGCCATGAGTATTCGGGATTGGCCCGTGGCCGAACGGCCGCGGGAAAGGTTGTTGGCGTCGGGGGCGGGGAGCCTTTCAGACGCCGAACTGCTGGCGATTTTTTTACGCACGGGCGTGGCGGGTAGAAGCGCGGTGGATCTGGCGCGACAACTCTTGATCCAGTTTGGCAGCCTGCGCGCGCTGCTGGAAGCGGACCAGATCACTTTCAGCAGCCATGTGGGCCTCGGGCCGGCAAAATTTGCCCAGCTACAAGCCGCCCAGGAAATGAGTCGTCGGCATTTGGCTGAGCGGGCCCGGGAAAGAACCACGCTGGAAAGCCCGTTCGCGGTTCGTGAGTATCTCAAATCAATGCTGCGCCACGAACCCCATGAGGTGTTTGGCTGCCTGTTCCTCAATGCCAAGCATCAGGTGCTGACCTTCGAGGCGCTGTTTCGCGGCTCGATCGACAGCGCCAGCGTCCATCCTCGCCAAGTGGTCAAGAGAGCCTTGGCCCACAACGCCGCCGCGGTGATCCTGTGCCACAACCACCCTTCCGGCAACACCGAGCCGAGCCAAGCCGACCGCGTGCTCACCGAGCGGCTCCAGGAGGCTCTGGAGCTGATCGATGTGCGGGTGCTCGACCATTTCATCATCGGTGACGGGGAGCCGCTGTCCATGGCGGAGTATGGGTGGATGTGAGGTCGGATCTGACGATATGAATCCTTGTGGGAGCGCTTCAGGCAGGGTTATTTGAGACTGACCTTGGAATAATCCTGGCGCCCAAACGGGCTCACCGCATAACCCTGCACATCCTTGCGGGTCAACGCGAAGGCGGTCGGGTGCGCCAACGGCAGCCAGAGGGCCTGCTGCTGTATCTGCGCCTGGGCCTGTTCGTAGAGTTTGGTGCGCACGCCTTGTTCACTGGTGGTCTTGCCTGCACTGATCAGCTTGTCCAGGTCCGGGTTGCAATAACGGGCGAAGTTGGTGCCGGACTTGACCGCCGCGCAGGAAAATTGCGGGGTGAGGAAATTGTCCGGATCACCGTTATCCCCAGCCCAGCCCATGAACAGCAGGTCATGCTCGCCGGCCTTGGCGCGGCGGATCAGCTCGCCCCATTCGATCACGCGGATTTCCGCCTGGATGCCGATTTCCGCCAGGTCCGATTGCAGCAACTGTGCCCCCAGGCTTGGATTGGGGTTGAGCAGGCTGCCGGAAGGGCGGGTCCAGATTGTGGTCTTGAAGCCTTCCTTTAAACCGGCCTTGGCGAGCAAGTCCCGGGCCTTGGCCGGATCATGGGCATAGCCGGGCAGGTTTCTGGCGTAGCTCCATGTGTTCGGTGGGTAAGGACCGTTGGCCGCTTCGGCGGTGCCTTCGAAAACAGTCTTGAGGTAACTGGCCTTGTCGAAGGCAAGATTGATGGCTTGGCGGACTTCCGGTTTATCCAAGGGCGGGTGTTGGCTGTTGATCGCCAGGAAAGCGGTCATGAAAGCGTCAGTCTGTTCCACTTTCAGCGTGGGCTCCTGCTTGGCAGCCTGTACGTCCAGTGGCTTGGGCGACAATGCGATCTGGCATTCATTACGTCGCAGTTTCTGCAGGCGAACGTTGGCGTCCGGGGTGATGGCAAAGATAAGAGGGTCTACCTGCGGCTTGCCGCCGAAGTATTCGTTGTTGGCCTTGTAGCGAATCGAGGCGTCTTTCTGGAAGCGGTTGAAAATGAACGGGCCGGTGCCGATGGGCTGGTTGTTGAGTTGTTCCGGCTTGCCGGCCTTCATCAATTGGTCGGCGTACTCGGCTGAATAAATGGAGGCAAAACCCATGCTCAATGTGGCCAGGAAAGTCGAATCGGCGTGGCCCAGCGTGAATCGCACGGTCAGAGGGTCCAGCGCGTCGATTTTGGTAATCAGCGCCGGCAGTTGCATGGACTGGGCGTGAGGGAAGCCACTTTGCGCAACCTTGTGCCAAGGGTTGGCCGGATCCAGCATGCGATCGAAGCTGAACTTGACGTCTTCGGCGGTCAGGTCGCGGCGCGGTGTGAAATAGTCGGTGCGATGGAACTTGACCCGGGGACGCAGCTTGAAGACATAGGTCAGGCCATCGGGCGAGACCTCCCAACTGTCGGCCAGGCTCGGCACCACCTTGCCGCTGGCCGTGTCGAAGTCCACCAGGCGGTTCATGAGCACGTCGGCCGAAGCATTGGTGGTGGTCAGTGAATTGTATTGAACGACATCGAACCCTTCCGGGCTGGCCTCGGTACATACGCTCAGGGCGGCGGCCTGGGCCAGCGGGCTGATCAGCAGAGGGGCGAGCAACAGTGATAGGGCAGCGAGGCGCATGATTTGATTTCCTGTGCAGGTCGGAGGCCCATCTGCGAGTGCAGTCTGGAAAAGGTCTACCCTAGTGGCCTCGCCTGCAAATGACTATCCCCTTTTTGCATTTTCCGGCACTCTTTCCTGCGCTTCGCAGAAGGTGTCCTGGGCGCGAACTCGCCATCGACCAGAAAAAACCTGCGCGCCACGACGAGCGGTAAGGGCGTCGCCGACCCTTGCGCCAGCCGCCTGGGGCTGTTGGGCGACGATTTACAACGAAGACAAATCACACCGGCTGTTGTTGTGCCTGGGTCTTTCTGGTATAAAGCAGCGCTCTTTTCTAGGGGCCCGGTTCCTTCACTGTAGGTGTAGCCGGTAAGACCCTTAAAGAAACGCGGCGCCTGGCGCCAAATGACTGAGAGATTAAGCGGCCAACCCATGCCGGGTTGGGCATGAGGTTTAGAGGGCTGAGGCATGTCTAGAGTCTGTCAAGTTACCGGTAAGGGTCCGGTGACTGGGAATAACATTTCCCACGCAAACAACAAAACCCGTCGTCGTTTCCTGCCGAACCTGCAGCATCACCGCTTCTGGGTTGAAGAAGAGAAACGTTTCGTACGTCTGCGCGTATCTGCCAAGGGCATGCGCATCATCGACAAGCGTGGCATCAGTGTCGTGCTGGCCGAACTTCGTCGCGATGGCAAGGTTTAAGGGAGCTAATCATGCGTGAATTGATTCGTTTGATCTCGAGCGCCGGTACTGGTCACTTCTACACTACCGACAAGAACAAGCGTACTACCCCGGACAAAATCGAGATCAAGAAATATGATCCGGTTGTTCGCAAGCACGTGATCTACAAGGAAGGCAAAATCAAGTAATTGATTTTTCCCTCTTACAAAAAAGGGCCCGTATCGTGAGATACGGGCCCTTTTTTGTTGGTTTAGCGGTCAACCACATTTGATGCCGATGATGATCCTGTTGGCATCGGTCTGAAGATTGATACGTCGCGGGCGAAGATCCCAGCTTGTAGGGTATTTGGGCCCGGTAGCCCGAACAGGGGCCCCGTTGGCCAGGGCTCGAACCTCTTCAAGTAATTCAGGTGTGCATTTTTGGCCGATGGTGTACCGGGCGATGGTGATGTCGCATTGATCGTTAGGTGTGGGCGTGACAATGACGTCGTTTCGATCAGGCATTTCTAGCCTCCTTGCTAATAATTCAAAAGTTGAGGCACTCACCGTTCGGGTTGCCCGCGCGTCCTGCGCGTGCTGCTGCGACGATAATTTGCGTGGTGCCTGTGGAACGTTTTAGTTGTCGCTGCGCCAGATGACCATTGATTAAGTGTCACTGGCTTTTACGGTGCAACTCAGGCTTTCGCTTCAAACACCACGTAGATCTTGCGGCACGGTTCCAGCACCTCCCAGGTGCCCTTGAATCCCGCGGGAATCACAAAGCGATCGCCGGCCCGAAGCGTCTTGGCATTGCCATCGCTGTCGCGCAGCACGGAGACGCCCTGGACGATTTCGCAGTATTCGTGCTCCGTATAGTTGACCGTCCACTGGCCGACGGCGCCTTCCCAGACCCCGGCATTCATCTGGCCGCATGGGCTGTTGTAATGATTGAACACCGCTTGTTCGGGATCCCCCTTGAGCACCTTGGCCGGATCCGGGCGGTAACGATCGGCGGGGGTGTTGGCCTGGCCGAAATCGACGATGTCCTCGATGCTCATGCGCTTGATCTCCGGTGATGGCTTGGAAGCGTCGAGTCTATGTTTATTAAAACGAACATCGCAAGGTCGTTTGCCAGCCTTGTGTCAAATATATTGAAACATCCCCGGCGGCTGGTTTAGGGTGGCGGATGTTCCGTGCCGAAAACAGCGCCGAAAACCGGCTGGCCGGGCAGAATTCTTGAGCGCTGCGGGTGCCGCGGCGTTCCTACCCAATAAGAGGAGGACACTCGCATGACCACCCTGACTCGTGCCGACTGGGAACAGCGTGCCCGCGACCTGAAGATCGAAGGCCGCGCGTTCATCAACGGCGAACACACCGATGCGGTGTCCGGCGAAACCTTTGATTGCCTCAGCCCGGTCGATGGGCGCCTGCTGGGCAAGATCGCCAGTTGTGACGTGGCCGACGCCCAGCGCGCCGTCGAAAATGCCCGCTCCACCTTCGATTCCGGCGTCTGGTCGCGCCTGGCGCCGAGCAAGCGCAAAGCCGCGATGATTCGCTTTGCCGACCTGCTCAAGCAGAACGCCGAGGAGCTTGCCCTGCTGGAAACCCTCGACATGGGCAAGCCCATCAGCGACTCGCTGAATATCGACGTGCCCGGGGCCGCCCAGGCACTGAGCTGGAGCGGTGAAGCCATCGACAAGATCTACGACGAAGTGGCCGCTACGCCGCACGATCAGTTGGGCTTGGTGACCCGCGAACCCGTCGGAGTGGTCGGCGCGATCGTGCCGTGGAACTTCCCGCTGATGATGGCTTGCTGGAAGCTCGGCCCGGCTTTGTCCACAGGCAACTCCGTGGTGCTGAAGCCTTCGGAAAAATCCCCGTTGACCGCGATCCGCATCGCTGCCCTGGCGATTGAGGCCGGCATTCCCAAAGGCGTGCTGAACGTCCTGCCGGGCTACGGCCACACCGTTGGCAAGGCCCTGGCCTTGCACATGGATGTCGATACGCTGGTGTTCACCGGCTCTACGCGGATCGCCAAGCAATTGATGGTCTATTCCGGTGAATCCAACATGAAGCGCGTCTGGCTGGAAGCCGGCGGCAAGAGCCCGAACATCGTATTTGCCGATGCCCCGGACTTGCAAGCCGCCGCCGAATCCGCCGCCAGCGCCATCGCTTTCAACCAAGGCGAAGTCTGCACCGCCGGTTCGCGCCTGCTGGTGGAGCGTTCCATCAAGGACACCTTCCTGCCGCTGGTGATCGAGGCGCTCAAGAGCTGGAAGCCCGGCAACCCGCTGGACCCAGCCACCAATGTCGGCGCCCTGGTCGATACCCAGCAGATGAATACCGTACTGTCCTATATCGAGGCTGGTCACAGCGATGGCGCCAAACTGGTGGCGGGCGGCAAGCGGATCCTCGAGGAAACCGGCGGTACGTATGTCGAACCGACGATTTTCGACGGCGTGAGCAACGCGATGAAAATTGCCCAGGAAGAGATTTTCGGCCCGGTATTGTCCGTCATCGCCTTCGACAGCGCCGAAGAGGCCATCCAGATCGCCAATGACACGCCTTATGGCCTGGCAGCCGCTGTGTGGACCAAGGACATTTCCAAGGCTCACCTGACCGCCAAGGCACTGCGCGCCGGCAGCGTCTGGGTCAACCAGTACGACGGCGGCGACATGACCGCGCCGTTCGGTGGGTTCAAGCAGTCGGGTAACGGCCGGGACAAGTCGTTGCATGCATTCGACAAGTACACCGAGCTGAAGGCGACCTGGATCAAGCTATGACGAAATGACAGCTCCGGATTCACCCGGGGCTTGCCGATAGACCATTGTGGGAGCGGGATTGCTCGCGAAGGCGGTTTTACATTCAACGGTTCTGTTGACTGGCATTCCCCTTTCGCGAGCAAGCCCGCTCCCAAACTGTTATGTACAACGCTTGAAATCTATCCACAGGAGCGTGGAAATGCGTTGGGCGACTTATTTCGCCGTGTTGGCGTCTGTCCTGAGTGTCGGCCTGGCGCTGGGCGTGAGCATGCCGCTGGTGTCGCTGCGCCTGGAGGGCTGGGGCTACGGCTCGTTCGCCATCGGCGTGATGGCTGCCATGCCGGCGGTCGGGGTACTGGTCGGGGCCAAGGTTTCGAGCCGGCTGGCGGCGTACTTCGGCACGGCGGCGTTGATGCGCCTGTGCCTCTGGGGTGGGGCGCTGTCCATCGGGTTGCTGGCGCTGTTGCCCAGCTATCCGGTGTGGTTGCTGCTGCGGTTGGTGATTGGCGTGGTCCTGACGCTGGTGTTCATTCTTGGCGAGAGCTGGATCAACCAACTGGTCATCGAACAATGGCGCGGTCGGTTGGTGGCGCTGTATGGCAGCAGCTATGCCCTGAGTCAATTGTCCGGCCCGTTGCTGCTGGGCGCATTGGGGACCGATCACGACTATGGCTTCTGGGTGGGTGTCGGCCTGCTACTGGTCTCGCCGTTGCTGTTGCTTGGCCGCAGCGGGGCGCCCACCAGCGAAGCCAGCGCGGTCACTTTCAAGGATCTGTGGGAATTCTGCCGTGGCTTGCCGGCGATTGGCTGGGCCGTGTCGTTGTTCGCCGCATTCGAAGCCATGATCCTGACACTGCTGCCGGTCTATTGCTTGCGCCAGGGCTTTGGCGCCGATGTCGCGCTGGCGATGGTCAGCACGGTGGTGGTTGGCGATGCCTTGCTGCAACTGCCCATCGGTGCCTTGGCCGATCGCCTTTCGCGTCGGTCGTTGTTCACTGGTTGCGCGGTGGTCTTGATGGTGTCCAGCCTGGCGGTGCCCCTGTTGATCGACACGCTCTTCATCTGGCCGCTGTGGGTACTGTTTGGCGCCAGCGCGGGAGGGCTGTTCACCCTGTCGCTGATTCTGATCGGCGAGCGTTATCGCGACGATGCGCTGGTGCGGGCCAATGCTCATATCGCTCAGCTTTGGGGGATTGGATGCCTGGTCGGTCCTTTGCTGGCGGGGGCGGGCAGCCAATGGATCAGCGGGCATGCGCTGCCCCTGTTCATGGCGGCAGGGGCGTTCGGGTTGGTGATCCTGTTGTTGCGACAAGGGGCTTTCGGAGCGACACAGCCCGTCTAAAGCATGCTCTCAAGCCCGATGGTGGTGGCGAACCAGGCATTGAACCGACGCCACCAGCTACCAGGCTCACGGTCCAGGTCGTGTAGCTTGCCGTTGTCTTCAGTGGTCCAGACCAACCTTCCGTCTTTGAGCCGGGCCTGATAACTCAGGGTCGGCGCCATGCCCTGCAAGGCCAGCTCGCGCACTTGGTCGGCAAGCTCCGGGCTGTCCACCAGCACACCGACCTCGGTATTCCACAGAACCGAGCGCGGGTCGAAATTGAACGAGCCGATGAAGGACTTTTGCCGGTCGAAAATAATCGCCTTGCTGTGCAGGCTGGAGTCCGACTCGCCGTAGGACTTGCTATAGAACAGATGCGGGCTGCTGCCATCATCGCCCGGCTGTCGTCGAAGTTCGAACAGGCGCACGCCGTGCTGCAACAGGGCCTTGCGATACGGCGCATAGCCGCCGTGCACCGCAGGCACGTCAGTGGCTTCGAGCGAGTTGGTCAGCAGGCTCACCGATACGCCGGCATCGGCGCGACTGGTCAGGTACACCAGGCCCGGCTGGCCGGGAACGAAGTAGGCCGAGATCATGATCAACTCCTCGCTCACTCCGCTCAGCTCCGGCCCCAGTTGCGTCGTCAGCAGCAATTGGGGATCAGGCTCATCCCTTGCCAGCACTTTGCTCGGCGCATCCCACAACGCCTGGTTCCAGGCCCAGATCAATTGACTGCGCCAGGTATCCAGGCGTGGCTGGGTCTTGTAGGTGGTCAGCTGTTGATACAGCGCCTGGTTTTCCTTGTGCGTCTGCTCCAGGGACGCTTGCAGGCGCAAGCGGCTTTCGACCAGTTCTTGGGCGGCGGGCCGATGGGACATGAATTGTTCGATGGGCTTGCTCAGGGCGCTGTTCCAGTATTGGTCGAAGCTATGTCCCAACTGCTCGGCCACCGGTCCGACGCCGAGCAGGTCGATGTCGGTGAAGTTCAGGTTGGGTTCGGCATCGAAGTACTCATCACCCAGGTTTCGGCCCCCGACGATCGCCATGCTGTTGTCCGCCAGCCAAAGCTTGTTGTGCATGCGGCGGTGTTGCAATGACAGGTTGAAGAGCCGTCCGAGGCTGCGGGTCACGCCAGTGGCGCGCCCAAGGTGCAAAGGGTTGAACAGACGGATCTGGATGTTGGGGTGGGCAGCGAGCGTCGAGATGGTCTGCTCTTGCCCGTCGCTGGTGGTGTCGTCCAGCAGGATGCGCACGCGCACGCCCCGGTCGGCGGCCTTGAGCAACTCGTCCACCAGCATTCGCGTGCTGATCCCGTCGTGGACGATGTAGTACTGCAAGTCCAGGCTGCTCTGGGCATTGCGGATCAATTCGGCACGGGCGGTGAAGGCCTCGGTGCTGTCCGATAGCAAGCGAAAACCTGAGCGACCCTCGTGAAGCGCGGCCTGGGCCTGGACTGAGCGACCGAATGTCGATTGCTCCGCTGGCAACGCCTGGCTGGGCTCGCGAGAAATGTCCAGGCTCGTACAGCCGCAGAGAAGCGTCGCAAGCAGCAGAGCAAAGGGCAGCGTCGAATGTGGTCTCAAATCAAGTCGTCCCGGATCGTTGCGAGGAAGTATGGCATGGCTTTGTGATTCATCCTGTTTGCGGGATACGACGCCTCAGGCTGTGGGAACTTGCTACAGAAGTTGAAAGGCCACAAGCCATGCTGAAAAAGCCAGTTCCTTGCAAAGTCTTTTCCTACATAAAAATCCTACCTGATGGGCAACGATACGCAGGCATTGGACGGGTGGTTGGTTCTCTTTCCCCGATTGCCATTGCATGGCTGCATCCCTTTCTCTTTTGCAGGTACGTGACTATGAAAAAACTACTCTTGGCCAGCTGTTTGGCCGCTGCCTCTACACCCTTGATCGCCCAGGCGGCCAGTGTTGATTTGAACGTGACAGGCCGCGTTATCCCGACATCCTGCATTCCGGCATTTGCTGGCGGTAGCGATGTCAATCTCGGTCGGATTTTCTCTTCGACCCTGGCGCCCGACAGGCAGAACGATCTTCCCCAGCGCGATATCAGCTTGCAAATCACCTGTAGCGCCCCGGCATCCGTGGAGATTGCCGTCACCGATAATCGCGGTGCATCCAAGGTTCCCGGTCTGGCATTCAATGGTCGTTCGGGCGAAGAACTGTATTACGGCCTGGGCAGCACCCAGGGGGTTGGAATCGGTGGTTTCGGTCTGTTGAGTGGCTTGCCGCGGGCTGATGGTGTCCCGCAGATCTTGCTGGCGCGAACGCTGGCCAATCCGAGCTGGAGTGTTCCGACCAATGGTTTGATTACCAATGCGCCGACGACTTACTCCTGGGGTTCAAGCTTGGCAAACGGCCCTGCTCCTGCTCGTCTTCATACATTGCCGATGAAAGTCGCCGCGGCCATCCGCGCCACTTCCGAGTTGCCGCCGACTACCGATGAGTTCGATCTTGATGGTTCGGTCACGTTCGATGTGTTTTACCTCTGACGCCTAAAAGTGACGGAGCGTCGTGAGCGTTGAAAGGCCTGCAATGACCTGAAAAGTCTGCGCTCCGGCGGGTTGGTTTGCTGCCGACGAGACATGCCAGGCATGTCTCGGCCGGTGCTTCTGGAGATTCCCATGTTTTTGCGAAATTGCTTGCCGGTATTGAACACGGTGGCAGCGTTGTGCCTGCCATTTATAGCCTCCAGCGCCCAGGCCGCTGGAATGGTCCCGGAAACGCCGGTAGTGATTGTCGATCAGGGCAAGGGTGAGGCGACTCTGAATATCAAGAACACCGATGAACAACCGGCGCTGCTTTACAGCTCTGTCTTGGATGTTCCAGAGGACTTGGAGCCGTTGCTCCTGGTCAATCCGCCTGTGGCTCGGGTCGAGCCCGGGCAGAGCCAGCAGGTGCGTTTTATCCTGCACAGTGGCGCTCCTTTGCAGACGGAGCGGCTCAAGCGCGTGGTGTTCGAAGGCATCAAGGCGCGTCCCGCGGCTGGTGGCGCACAGATTTCCATGGGCGTGCGTCAGAACATCCCGGTCATTATTCGCCCGGCACACCTGGCGATTGAGCGAATGCCTTGGACGCGACTGGTCTGGAGCGCCAAGACCGGGCAGGTCAGCGTGAGCAATCCCAGCCCCTACGTCGTCAGGCTGGCAAGATCAGTGAGTTTGATTCCAGGCGGTACGACACTTGATCTGGGGCGGACCTATATTTTGCCTGGGGAAACGTTGACGTTCACCACCCCCTCGAGCCTGGGCACCCATGTGCGGCTGTTCCCAGCCACTACCTACGGGTTTGCGGCGGCGAGTCATGACGCACGCTTGAGCCTGCAATAATGCGCCTGGGTGTCCTTTGGCGGCTTGGCGGCAGCCTGGTCTTGATGTCGATTGCCCGGGCCGAGGCCTCGGCACAAGCATCCGCTGAATTTGACCGCTCGGTGCTGCAGGCCCGGGGAGTGGATCCGGATGTCGCCGAATATTTTCGCCGCGCCGCACGCTTTGCTGCTGGGCGCCATCGTGTCGCCTTGAGCGTCAATGGCATTCCATCCGGGCAGGTCATGGCGAGGTTCGATAGTGAAGGGCAGCTGTGCCTCGATGCGAACCTGCTTGAGCGCGCGGGTATTGCCACGTCGTTTAATGCGTATCCCGGCGCTGGCGATTCGCAGTGCGTATCTGTTACCCAAGGGTTGGCCGGTGCTCAGGTGCGGCTCGATCCTGGGCAAAACCTTGTGCATCTGGTGGTCCCCGCAGACTGGCTCTTGAGACCCGCCGAGAGCCGTGGAAGCTGGGATTCGGGGGGTGTGGCCGGCGTGTTGAACTACGACGCGCTGGTCATTGCCGGCTCCGCTGCCGGCCAGTCCAGCTCCTATCGCAGCGTGGGCACCGAACTGGGCTTCAATGCGGGAGATTGGGTGGTCCGCAGTCGCCAGAACTACACATCGTTCCAGGGCGTAACGCGTTTCGAGACGTTGTACACCCAGGCTTCCAAGACGTGGGAGCGCTTCGATGCGCATGTTCAACTGGGCCAGTTGAATATGCGTTCGCCGTTGTTTTCCACGGGACCTTTCACGGGTGTGCAAATCTTTCCTGAAAATGCGCTTTCGTCGGGTGCGGATGGGTTGGGGGCTGGATCGTTGGTCCACGGGCTGGCCTATTCGACGGCCCGGGTCGAGGTCCGCCAGAGCGCAATAGTGATTTACACCACGCTGGTGCCCGCGGGGCCGTTCACGTTGCGCGATCTACCGTTGATCAGTGACCGGGTGGACCTGCAAGTCAGCGTGTTTGAAGAGAACGGCGAACGTCGCGACTTTCATGTGCCTGCCGCGGATGTGCGTCCGGCAAGGCTCGGGGCTGTATCCAGTTATGGGTTGGCGGCAGGCAAGATCAGGCAGTTCGCTGGGGGCGAGCGTGACACGCCGGCTTTCTTTGCGGCCAGCCGGGATTGGCGATGGGGCCCGCAGACCCAGACAAGCGCAGGGTGGATGGGGGCCGAAGGGTACCAGTCCGTGGGCTGGGGGATCTCCCAGGCATTGACCCGAACGACAATACTAGGCCTGCAACAGCTAGGTTCACGCACGGCGCCAGGCACTCGTGGCCAAGAAGTGCAGGCTAGGCTCAACACCGTGGTGGGCGCCGGGCTAACCGTCGGACTGACGGCCGGCCAGCGCAGTTCCGGGTTTCGATATCTGTCCGAGGCGAGTCTCGACCCTGCCGTTGGTGATCCGTTTGCCCGGGCGACCCATCACTGGAGTCTATCGCTGAGGCGGGCGGATTCGTCGTGGGGCGCAATCAGCGGATCGCTGACTCGCTACAAAGGCGCGGGCGGGAACGGCAACTCGCGCATCAGTACGGCATGGTCACGGGCATTCGATTGGGCGACGTTTTCATTGAGTGTCGAGCATGACCGGGCTGAACAGGCAGGCAGGACCGGTGTGTTCGCCAATGTTGGTGTGCCCTTGGGGCGTAACCGAAGGCTGAGCACTTCCGCTCGTCACGATGATTCACGGGGGCTGCGTACGGGCGCGCGCTATACCGAGCAGGTCAGTGACAGCCTGGGTTACAGCATCGGTGCAGACCGTTCCGCCGATGGCCGGAACGACCTCAATGCCAGGCTCAACGCCTTGCCCCGTTACACCAGCGCCGAGCTGGGATATGCCCAGACCAGCGCTGGCGCGCGTCATTATGACCTGACGTTGCGCGGCGGGCTGGCGATGCATGAGGAGGGTGTTACGCCTTCGCCGTATCCGCTGCGCGACACGTTTGGTCTGCTCAAGGTCGGCGACTCCGCGGGAATCAAGATTGGCACTTCCCAAGGGCCCGTCTGGACCGACGGCGCGGGGCGTGCAGTGGCGGCCGCGTTGCCGGCCTACCAGGCGAGCCGCATTGAGATCGACACGGTCAGCTTGCCGCGCAACGTCGAAGTGCCTAACGGGTTCCAAGAAGTGCGCGCGGCGCGTGGCGCGGTCCCGCGGCTCGACTTCCAGGCCGGCATGGTTCGCCGTCTGATGCTGTACGTGCGCAACGAAGAAGGCGCGCCCGTGGCGAAAGGCCTGGGCGTCTATGACCATGAGGGGCAGTACCTGACGACGGTAGTCGACGCTGGCCTGGTCTACCTGGAGGACGCCCCCGACGTGGTTCGGCTCAACGTGACGCGTGCCGATGAGCGAGTCTGCCGTCTGGAATTCGACACCCGCCAATTGCCCGCTTCAACCGAACCCTACGACCGTCTCGAGGTGGCTTGCCAGGAAGGCTGAGCTCCGCGGTGCCTTGGGTGTGGGCGGGCACCGCTCAGGGACCATCGGGCACGTCCGCCAGCAGTCTGCCGGCTGCTGTGCCGACTTTGCGCACGGCATCCTCGATTTGTGCCGTTGGCTTGGCCGCGTAGTTCATGCGCAGGCAATTGCGGTACTTGCCTGACGCCGAAAAAATACTGCCGACGGCGATCTGTACTCCTTGATCATGAAGCATGCGGTTGAGCTTCAGCGTATCGAAACCTTCCGGCAGTTCGACCCAGAGCATGAAGCTGCCCCGGGGGCGACTGGCGCGGGTGCCCTGGGGAAAATATCGGCTCACCCAGTCGATCATTACGTCGCGATTTCGCTGGTATTGCCCACGCATCCTGCGCAAATGCGGCTCGAAATGGCCAGCCTTGAGAAATTCTGCAATGGCGATCTGGGGCTGCGGCGCGGTAGAACCGGTGCTGATGTATTTCATGTGCAGCACCCGTTCCAGATAGCGGCCGGGTGCAACCCAGCCCACTCGCAAGCCCGGCGCCAGGGTCTTGGAAAAAGAGCTGCAGAGCAGGACGCGACCGTCTTCGTCGAAGGACTTTATCGTGCGTGGGCGTGGGTAGGTGTAAGCCAGTTCGCCATACACATCGTCTTCGATAATCGCCACATCGAAACGCTGTGCCAAGGTCAACAAGGCGCGCTTGTTGGCCTCGGGCATGATGTAGCCCAGCGGGTTGTTGCAGCTAGGCGTCAACTGTATGGCCTTGATCGGCCATTGTTCCAACGCCAGCTCCAAGGCTTCCAGGCTGATGCCGGTGAGTGGGTCGGTGGGGATTTCCAAGGCTTTCATGCCCAGGCCTTTGAGCGTCTGCATGGCGCCGTGGAAGCTGGGAGAGTCCACCGCGACGATGTCCCCTTGCTCGCACGTGGCGCGAACGCTGACGGACAATGCTTCATGGCACCCGGTGGTGACGATCAGGTCGTTGGCGCCCAGTTGGCAGCCGGAATCCAGCGACAGCCGGGCGATCTGTTCGCGCAGTTCCAGGTTGCCGTAGATATTGTCGTAATACAGGCCGGGCATGTCTTGCCGCCGGCTGATCTGCGCCAGGCTACGCAGCAAGGGTTTCATCGTCGGCGAGTGGATATCCGGCATGCCGCGGCCCAGTTGCACCACGTCCTTGCGCGGTATGGCGCGTATCAGTTCGAGCACCTGGTCCCATTGGGAAATGTCTACCGGGCGCTGGGCTGGACGGCCTACCGCTGGCAGGTCCGGCAGTTCCCGGCTGACCGGGACGAAATAACCGGACTTGGGTTTCGGCGTCGCCAGGCCGCTGTCTTCCAGCATGCGATAAGCCTGCTGGACCGTGCTCAGGCTCACCCCATGTTCGGAGCTCAAGGCACGCACCGACGGCAGCCGGTCACCGGGGCGGTAGAAGCCCTGTTCGATACGGGTGCCGAGCAGCTCGGCGAGATTCACGTACAGAGTCATGGTGCATTCTCGATGAAGTAGGAAAGCGACAACCCATACAGTTGTGGCACAAAACTTCGATTCAGTGTCGAAAATGCCCAATCTGTATGGTTATAAAAGGTATCGGTTGAATCTGTATTGCTTGTGGCTGTCCGCGCATCATGAAAGCTCTGGCTACCCAAGTAAACAGGAGCGATCAAAATGAACGGCTTGAGCGATGTGCGGCTGACGTTACACAGTCAGGAACTGGCGGCTGGGCAGGCGAAGGAGCTGCGCAGCGGGGACTTGCGCAATGCTCCGCCCGGCCTGAGTCGCTGGGGACTGTTCTGGCATCGTTTGCATACACGCAGAGCCTTGCTCGACCTGTCGACCGAACAGTTGCGTGACATCGGGCTGAGTCGGGAGCAGGCTCGGGCGGAAGGCCTGAAGCCGTTCTGGCGACTTTGAATCGATAGAAGCCTATGGCGCGGGAGCCAACTCCCTCGCCACAGTCACACCAGTTCTTTCAACCGATGCCACAACATCCCCAATGCCAGGAGTGGCGAGCGCAAATGCTTGCCGCCCGGGAACGTCATGTGCGGGACCTGGGCAAACAAATCGAAGCCAACTCCCTGCTGGCCACTGATCGCTTCGGCCAACAGTTTGCCCGCCAGGTGCGTGGCGTTTACTCCATGGCCGGAGTAGGCCTGGGCGTAATACACGTTCGGCTGGTCTTTGAGGCGACCGATCTGCGGCAGGCGATTGGCGCCGATGCCGATCATCCCGCCCCATTGATAGTCGATCTTCACGTCCGCTAGCTGAGGGAAAACCTTGAGCATTTTCGGACGCATGTAGGCGCCGATGTCCTGCGGATCGCGCCCGGAATAATGACAAGCCCCACCGAACAACAAGCGGCGATCCGCTGAAAGCCGGTAGTAATCCAGCGCCACCCGCTGATCACAAACCGCCATGTTCTGCGGTAATAGCGCACGTGCCTGAGTTTCGCCCAACGGCTCGGTAGCGATGATGTAGCTGCCGGCCGGCAGCACTTTGCCGCTCAATTGCTGGTTCAAGCCGTTGAGGTAGGCGTTGCAGCCCAGTACCAGCGTCTTGGCGCGGACCGAGCCGTGCTGGGTATGCACCTTCACTTCAGGGCCATAGTCGATGCGGGTGACGGCTGATCGTTCGAAGAGTCGAACCCCCAGTTGCTGGGCCGCCGCCGCTTCTCCCAGCGCCAGGTTGAGCGGATGCAGATGGCCCGAGCCCATGTCGATCAACCCGCCGACGTAGCGATCCGAACCGACAACGCTGTGCATCTCGTCAGCTTGCAGCAGCCGGGTCGTATGGCGATAACCCAGGCTGCGCAGCTCTTCGGCGTCTTCGGCAAAGCCCTCGAGGTCGCCAGGTTTGTTGGCGAGGTCGCAGTAACCCCAGGTCAGGTCGCAGGAAATCTGAAAACGCTCGACTCGCTGCCGGACGATTTCCACCGCCTCGAGCCCCATCAGTTTCATCTGACGAACACCGTCGGTGCCGACGACAGACGCGAACTGGTCGAGGCCGTGGCCAACGCCGCGAATCAACTGGCCGCCGTTGCGCCCGCTGGCGCCCCAGCCGATCCTGTGCGCTTCCAGCAGTGCCACGCTCATCCCGCGCTCGGCCAGTTCGATGGCCGTGTTCAACCCGGAGAACCCGCCGCCCACCACGCAGACGTCCGCGACCAGTTCGCCCTGCAACACCGGATGGTCCGGCTGCGGCAGGCTGCTGGCGGCGTAATAAGAGGCGGCGTGCGCGTGGCTCGGGACAGGTTGCTGAACACGGGCGTTCATGTGCGTAATCCTGATTGTTGTGTTTGAGAAATTTTACGGAGCATAAGCCGTGCTTTCCTCCGTCGGCAACACTGGTCGGCTGGCGGTGTCTGGCCTGCGGCTTTTAAGGCACAATCCAAGCCTGTCCAGACCCGGTAACCGCCTCGATGAGCTGCAACAGTCAAAAAATCCGCACGCTGCGTCAGCAGATTCCTACGTTTGAGTGCGTACCGGGCTGTCACGACTGCTGCGGTCCGGTGACCACCTCGCCGGAGGAAATGGCTCGCCTGCCGCGCAAGACCCGCGCCGAGCAAGATGCCGCCATGGAGGCGCTCGACTGTGTGCACTTGGGGCCGAACGGTTGCACGGTGTATGACGAGCGGCCGCTGATCTGCAGGCTGTTTGGTACGACGGCGACCCTGCCGTGCCCCAATGGTCGACGTCCGGTGGAGTTGATCCATCCGCGTGTCGAGAAGCAGATTCATGAATACATGGCCAGCACCCGCCAGGTGCTGGTCTAGCGGCCTGGAGCCGGGCTCAATCCGGAATCGGCAGGTTCAGGCTCTCCTTCACTTCCTCCATCACGATATAGCTCTTGGACTCGCGCACGTGGGGCAACTTGAGCAGGATGTCGCCCAGCAGCTTGCGGTACGAGGCCATCTCGGAAATCCGCGCCTTCACCAGGTAATCGAAATCCCCCGACACCAGGTGACACTCCAGCACGTGAGGCAATTTCAGCACTGCGCGTCGGAATTCTTCGAAGGTGTCGCCGGACTTGTAGTCGAGGCTGATCTCGACGAACACCAGCAGGCTGCCCTTCAAGTGTTGCGGATTGAGCCGGGCGTTGTAGCCCATGATGATGCCT
Source organism: Pseudomonas frederiksbergensis (assembly GCF_000802155.2). Lineage (GTDB taxonomy): Bacteria > Pseudomonadota > Gammaproteobacteria > Pseudomonadales > Pseudomonadaceae > Aquipseudomonas > Aquipseudomonas frederiksbergensis_A. The sequence goes on along the minus strand of NZ_JQGJ02000003.1, from coordinate 462,852 downwards.
TCGCGCTCCAGGCGTCGGACCCGCTCGGTGCACGGCGTCGTGGAGAGGCCAACCTTTTCCCCCAACTCGGTGAAGGAAATTCGCCCGTCCGCCTGGAGGATGCGCAGGATGTTGCGGTCGATCTTGTCCAGCTCGCGTTTGGTCTGGGTATTGGTACGCACAGGTGATGCGCCTCCATGAAAACGGTTTTTGCCGAGAATTCTCGCCAAATATAGGTGTTTATATAGTGAAAAGCACTGGCTGATCTTTTTTACACTGCGCGCATCTAAGCTTTGTATAACAAACGTCAGCGGTTATCCGCGATGAGGGTTTCAACATGCGCGTTCTGGTCTTGGGTAGCGGCGTCATCGGTACCGTCAGTGCTTACTATCTGGCCCGTGCCGGGTTTGAAGTGGTGGTGGTCGACCGTCAGCCGGCGCCTGCCATGGAAACCAGCTTCGCCAACGCCGGGCAGGTGTCGCCAGGTTACGCCTCGCCTTGGGCCGCGCCGGGTGTGCCGCTCAAGGCCATCAAGTGGTTGCTGCAGCGTCACGCACCGCTGGCGATCAAGGCCACTGCCGACATTGATCAATATCTGTGGATGGCGCAGATGCTGCGCAATTGCACCGCCAGCCGCTATGCGATCAACAAGGAGCGCATGGTTCGCCTGTCCGAATACAGCCGTGACTGCCTCGACGAGTTGCGCGCCGAAACCGGCATTGCCTACGAAGGCCGCAGCCTCGGCACTACCCAACTGTTCCGCACCCAGGCCCAGCTCGATGGCGCGGCCAAGGACATCGCCGTGTTGAAGGAGTCCGGCGTACCCTTTGAAGTCCTCGATCGCGAAGGCATCGCCCGCGTCGAGCCGGCCTTGGCCAATGTCACCGACATCCTCGCAGGTGCGCTGCGCCTGCCCAACGACCAGACCGGCGACTGCCAGATGTTCACCACTCGCCTGGCGGAAATGGCCGTGAAGCTCGGCGTGCAATTCCGCTTTGACCAGAACATCGAGCGCCTGGATTTCGCCGGTGACCGTATCAACGGCGTGTGGATCGACGGCAAGCTGGAAACGGCCGACCGTTATGTCCTGGCCCTGGGCAGCTATTCGCCGCAACTGCTCAAGCCCCTCGGTATCCGCGCGCCGGTTTACCCGCTCAAGGGCTACTCGCTGACCGTGCCGATCACAGATCCGGCAATGGCACCGACCTCGACCATTCTCGACGAGACCTACAAGGTTGCGATCACCCGCTTCGACAACCGTATTCGCGTCGGTGGCATGGCGGAAATTGCCGGTTTTGACCTCTCGCTGAACCCGCGTCGGCGCGAAACCCTGGAGATGATCGTCAACGACCTTTATCCTCGGGGCGGAGACTTGGCCCAGGCCAGTTTCTGGACAGGCCTGCGCCCGACCACCCCGGACGGCACACCCATCGTGGGTGCTACCCCGTTCAAGAATTTGTTCCTGAACACCGGCCACGGCACCCTCGGTTGGACCATGGCTTGCGGTTCCGGTCGCCTGCTGGCGGACCTGATGGCGAAGAAAAAGCCGCAGATCAGCGCCGAAGGCCTCGATATTTCCCGTTATGGCAGCAAACCCCAGGAGTCCGCAAAACATGGCAATCCAGCGCCAGCTCACCAATGACCGCATGAGTCAGGTTGTCATGCACAACGGCACCGTTTACCTGGCCGGACAGGTCGGCGACGACATGAGCGCCGGAGTCGAGCAGCAGACTCGCGAGGCTCTGGCCAATGTCGAGCGCCTGCTGGACCTGGCTGGGACCGACAAGCAACGCTTGCTGTCGGTGACCATCTACCTGAAGGACATCGATGCCCATTTCGCGGGCATGAACGCAATCTGGGACAAGTGGCTGCCCAAGGGCGTCGCCCCGGCGCGCGCCACGGTGGAGGCCAAGTTGTGCGAACCGCAGATCCTGGTGGAACTGTCCGTCGTGGCTGCGCTGCCCTGAAAGCTGGCGAAACTCTCCCTCTCCCGGCGCTGTTGATGGTTGAAGCCGTCAGCCCGCGCCGGTTTTTTTACTCATGACTGCCTAGAAGCCTGCCGCCATGCGTCCTGCCCGTGCCCTGATCGATCTCCAAGCCCTGCGTCACAACTATCAATTGGCCCGCGAAGTTACGGGGGCCAAGGCTCTTGCGGTCATCAAGGCCGACGCCTATGGGCACGGCGCGGTGCGCTGCGCCGAAGCCTTGCAAGATATGGCGGACGGCTTCGCGGTGGCGTGCATCGAAGAGGCCCTGGAGCTTCGGGCCGGTGGGATTCGCGGGCCCATCCTGCTGCTGGAAGGGTTTTTCGAGGCCGATGAGCTTGCCTTGATCGTCGAGCATGATTTGTGGTGCGTGGTGCATGCATTATGGCAACTCGAAGCGATCGAACGCGCGACGCTAAGCAAACCGATCACGGTCTGGCTCAAGCTCGATTCGGGCATGCATCGGGTTGGATTGCACCCGAACGATTTCCAGCCGGCGTATCGGCGCCTGCTGGCCAGTGGCAAGGTGGCGAAGATTGTATTGATGAGCCACTTCGCCCGTGCCGATGAACTGCACGACACCAGCAGCCTTCAGCAACTGGCGGTCTTCGAGCAGGCCCGCCAGGGCTTGATGGCCGAGGTCAGTCTGCGCAACTCGCCGGCAGTGCTGGGCTGGCCGCAGATTCCCAGCGACTGGGTGCGGCCCGGCATCATGTTGTACGGCGCGACACCTTTCGAGGAGGCGAATGCCGTTGCTTCGCGCCTGCAACCGGTGATGACGCTGGAATCGAAAATCATCAGCGTGCGTGAACTTCCCGCCGGCGAGCCCGTGGGTTATGGCGCGCGCTTTGTCACGGCGCAACCGACCCGAGTCGGTGTGGTTGCCATGGGGTACGCCGACGGCTATCCGCGCCAGGCGCCCAACGGTACGCCAGTGATGGTGGACGGGCAGCCTAGCCAACTGGTCGGACGGGTATCGATGGACATGCTGGCCGTTGACTTGACCCATATTCCTCAAGCCGGGCTTGGCTCAACCGTGGAGCTGTGGGGCAAGAATGTCCTCGCCAGTGACGTGGCGAAGGCTGCCGACATGATTCCCTACCAGATTTTCTGCAACCTGCGGCGGGTGCCAAGGCTCTATTCCGAGGGCTGACACCCAGCGTGACCTACCGAAAGTCGCTTCACCGCACAGGATTCGGGCCAAGGTGTTGTAAATACTGAACGCTGTCGCCATGATAACGCTCACTTTACACACAACCTGATTCCCTGGAGGCTCCAGCATTGGACGTCGGTGAACGACTGCAATCCATTCGTAAACTCAAAGGCCTTTCCCAGCGTGAACTCGCCAAGCGCGCGGGCGTCACCAACAGCACCATTTCAATGATCGAGAAGAACAGCGTGAGCCCCTCGATCAGCTCGCTGCGCAAGGTCCTTGGCGGGATTCCCATGTCCATGGTCGAGTTTTTCTCCGAAGAAATCCTCCAGGAGAAACCGACCCAGATCGTCTACAAAGCCAACGAACTGATCGACATCTCCGACGGCGCCGTGACCATGAAACTGGTAGGCAGGGCGCACCCGAGCCGGGCGATTGCGTTTTTGAATGAAATCTATCCGCCTGGCGCCGACACCGGTGACGAGATGCTCACCCATGAAGGCGAGGAAACCGGAATCCTGGTGGAAGGGCGGCTGGAATTGGTCGTCGGTGCCGAAACCTTCGTGCTCGAGGCGGGCGACAGCTACTATTTCGAAAGCACCAAGCCACACCGTTTCCGTAATCCGTTCGACGTGCCGGCGCGACTGATCAGCGCAGCCACGCCGGCCAATTTCTAGACCAAGAGGCGCCAGGCCCGCACGGCATAGGCGCCCACCTGTTGGGCTGTCATGACAAACAAGACCCTTGTGACTTTGGGGTTGTTTCGAAGTGACAGGCTTACCGCTATACTTGCGCCCGCCTGCAAACCGTGGCCGCAGGCGTGACTAGCCACCATTGAGGGTGTACGCGTGAACCTAATTATGAAAATGCTGGCTGCACCAGCAACCGTATTGGCCCTATGGGCTGCGAGCGCTCAAGCGGCGCCCAACGATGAAATCGCCAAGCGCCTTGAACCCGTAGGCCAGGTTTGCGTCCAGGGCAAGGAATGCAAGGGAATGGAAGTGGCCACTGCGGCTGGCGGCGCTGGCGGTGCCAAGGCGCCAAAAGACGTGATTGCCAAGCATTGCAATGCTTGCCACGGCACGGGCTTGCTGGGCGCTCCAAAAATTGGCGACAAGGCAGCCTGGAAAGAACGCGCCGACCATCAAGGTGGTCTCGACGGCATCCTGGCCAAGGCCATCACCGGCGTTAACGCCATGCCGCCGAAAGGCACCTGCGCCGATTGCTCCGATGAAGAGCTCAAAGGCGCCATCAAAGAGATGTCTGGCCTGTAATACGCCCGCATCACTCACAAAAAAGCCGCTTACGAGCGGCTTTTTTGCGCCTGGGATTTTTCAGGACTGTTCATCGCAACCAAGACCCGGCAAGCTCGGTCCAACCCACATTCATGGAATGTCCCGGAGGGTCGGATGGTGCAGTTGTGTTCAATCGAACAGGCGGTGGATGATGTGCTCGAGCGCCTGCCCACGCATATCCACCTCGGCATGCCCCTGGGGCTGGGCAAGCCCAACTTGTTCGCCAACGCGCTGTACCGGCGCATCGCGCAACTGCCCGAGCGACAACTGACCCTCTACACGGCGCTGAGCCTGGGCCGACCGAGCCTGGGCGATGGGTTGCAGAAGCGCTTCCTCGAACCCTTCGTCGAACGGGTCTTCGGCGATTATCCCGAACTCGATTACCTCGCCGACCTGCAGCGCGACAGCCTGCCGGCCAATATACGCGTCCAACAATTCTTCATGCAGCCCGGCAGCCTTCTGCACAGCGCGTCCGCCCAGCAGGACTATGTCAGCAGCAACTACAGCCACGCGGCCCGGGACATCAACGGGGCCGGCCTGAACCTGATCGCCCAACTGGTGGCGAGCGACCCCGAGCATCCGGATCGCTTGAGCCTGAGCTGCAACCCGGACATTACCCTGGATCTGTTGCCGATGATTGCCAAGCGGCGCGAGGCGGGGGAAACGATTCTCATGGTTGGCCAGGTCCATAGCGATTTGCCCTATATGCCTGGGGATGCGGAAATAGGCATCGACGACTTCGACTTGCTGATCGACGAAAAGGACAGCCACACGCTGTTCTCCACACCGAACATGCCGGTGGGTATCCAGGACCACCTGATCGGCCTGCACGCCAGTACCTTGGTGCGCGACGGCGGTACGTTGCAGATCGGCATCGGCTCCATGGGCGACGCATTGACGGCGGCACTGCTGGCGCGCCAAGCCGATAACGCCGGTTACCAGGCCCTGCTGGCAGATGTGAACCTCAGCCAGTGGGCGCAGTTGATCGAGCGTGAGGGCGGCGTCGAGCCATTCGCCAAGGGGCTGTATGGATGCAGTGAGATGTTCGTCAACGGTTTGCTGGTGCTGGCGGAGGCCGGGATCATCCGGCGCAAGGTCTATCCCGACGAGCCGACCCAGGCGCAGGCCAACGCCGGGACACTCGACGAGGCGGCGCAACCCGACGGCATTTGCATACACGGTGGGTTCTTCCTCGGTCCGAGCAGTTTCTACGAGCGTCTGCGGGAGCTGCCGCAGAGCCGTCTGCGTGAATTCAACATGACGCGCATCAGCTATATCAACGAGTTGTACGGCCAGGAGCAGCTCAAGCGCTTGCAACGCATCGATGCACGCTTCATCAACACTGTCTTCACCATGACCTTGATGGGCGCCGGGGTGGCCGATCAATTGGAAGATGGGCGGGTACTCAGCGGCGTGGGCGGGCAGTACAACTTCGTTGCCCAGGGGCATGCGCTGGAAGGAGCGCGCTCGATCCTGCTGTTGCGCAGTTGGCGAGAGTCAGGAGGGGTGGTCAGTTCCAATATTGTCTGGGACTACGGGCACTGCACGATTCCCCGGCACCTGCGCGACATCGTGGTAACCGAGTACGGCATCGCCGACCTGCGGGGCAAGACCGACGCCGCGGTGATCGAGGCGTTGCTGAATATCAGCGACTCGCGCTTCCAGCCCGGGCTGATCGAGCAAGCGCAAAATGCTGGCAAGCTGCCGAAGGATTTTCGTCTCGATCCACGCTTTGCCGACAATACATCGGAGCGTTTGCAGGCGATCCAGGCACGGCATCCGAACCTGTTTCCCGAATATCCGCTGGGCTGCGATTTCGATGGGGTCGAGCGGGACTTGTTGCGGGCGCTGAACTGGCTCAAGAGCAAGTTCAAGCTCACCGAGATTCTGGAACTGGGCAAAGCCGCGCTGGATGCGCCGGAGCCCTGGGAGTTTGCCGGGCATCTGGAGCGGATGCAGTTGACGACCCCGGAAGGGCTGAAGGAGGAGTTGTACCAGCGGCTGCTGCTGGCGGGACTCAAGGCGACTGCACCTTAGCGGCCCGCAACTCCCCCAGGGTTGAACGGGGGATCAGTCGATAAAGGTCACGACCCCACCCGCCAACGACTTCACCCGAGCCAGCGACTCGACGCGATAGCCTTGGGCGTCCAGCTCCGCGCGGCCGCCCTGGAACGACTTCTCGATCACGATCCCCAGCCCGGCAACGGTGGCGCCGGCCTGCTTGATGATGGAGATCAGCGCCTGGGAGGCTTTGCCGTTGGCCAGGAAGTCATCAATGATCAATACCCGATCACTGCTGGTCAGGTGACGCGGGCTGATGGCAACGGTGCTTTCGGTCTTCTTGGTGAACGAATATACGGTGGCCGACAGCAGGTTTTCCGTCAGGGTCAGAGACTGTTGCTTGCGAGCGAAGATCACCGGCACGCCAAGGTTCAGCCCGGTCGTGATCGCCGGGGCAATGCCCGAGGCTTCGATGGTGACGATCTTGGTGATGCCCGAATCCTTGAACAGCGCGGCAAACTCATCGCCGATCAGCTTCATCAACTGCGGGTCGATCTGGTGGTTGAGAAACGCATCGACCTTCAGGACCTGGTCGGACAGCACGATGCCTAGCTCGCGGATTTTCTGGTGCAGGGCTTCCATGAAGCCTCCTCTGATGACGCGTTCAGCGCCTGGAATAGGTGAAAAATAGTCTAACGCTTCAACATCGCGCGTATATCCGCCAGGGCATTGTTGCCGCGAACGGCTTTGACTTCCGTCGGCGTATCGTCGTTGCCTTCCCACGCCAGGTCGTCCGGCGGCAGCTCATCGAGGAAGCGGCTCGGGGCGCAGTCGATCACCTCGCCGTATTGCTTGCGCTTGGCGGCGAAGGTGAAGGCCAGCGTCTGGCGTGCCCGGGTAATGCCGACATAGGCCAGGCGCCGTTCTTCTTCGATAGTGTCGGCCTCGATGCTGGAGCGGTGCGGCAGGATTTCTTCTTCCATGCCCATGATGAACACGTAGGGAAATTCCAGGCCCTTGGAGGCATGCAGCGTCATCATCTGCACGCCCTCGGCGCCTTCTTCCTCTTCCTGTTGGCGTTCGAGCATGTCCCGCAACACGAGCTTGCCGATGGCGTCCTCGACGGTCATGTCGCCGTCTTCGTCTTTTTCCAGGGTGTTCTTCAACGCCTCGATCAGGAACCAGACGTTGCTCATGCGGTAGTCGGCGGCCTTGTCGCTGGAGCTGTTGGTGCGCAGCCAGTTCTCGTAGTCGATGTCCATGACCATGCTGCGCAGCGCCGAGATCGGATCTTCCCCGGCGCACTGCTCGCGGACCTTGTCCATGAAACGCTTGAAGCGTGCCAGGCGGTCGGTGAAGCGGCTGTCCAGGTGCTCGCCCAGGCCGATTTCGTCGGTGGCGGCGTACATCGAGATCTTGCGCTCGGTGGCGTAGTTGCCGAGTTTTTCAAGCGTGGTCGAACCGATTTCCCGGCGCGGCACGTTGATCACCCGCAGGAAAGCGTTGTCGTCGTCCGGGTTCACGATCAGGCGGAAGTAGGCCATCAGGTCCTTCACTTCCTGGCGACCGAAAAAGCTGTTGCCCCCCGACAGGCGATAGGGAACCTGGTGATGCTGCAATTTCAGCTCGATCAGCTTGGCCTGGTAGTTGCCGCGGTACAGGATCGCAAAGTCGCTGTACGGCCGGTCGGTGCGCAGGTGCAGGCTGAGGATTTCCATGGCCACGCGCTCGGCTTCGGCGTCTTCGTTGCGGCAACGGATCACGCGGATTTCATCGCCGTGCCCCATTTCGCTCCACAGTTGCTTTTCGAACTCGTGGGGGTTGTTGGAAATCAGCACGTTGGCGCAGCGCAGGATGCGACTGGTGGAGCGGTAGTTCTGCTCCAGCATCACCACTTTGAGCGAGGGATAGTCTTCCTTGAGCAACATGAGGTTTTCCGGCCGTGCGCCGCGCCACGCGTAGATCGACTGGTCATCGTCGCCCACCACGGTGAACTGGTTGCGTTTGCCGATCAGCAACTTCACCAGCAGATACTGGCTGGCGTTGGTGTCCTGGTATTCGTCCACGAGCAGGTAGCGGACCTTGTTCTGCCATTTCTCGAGGATGTCGGCGTGGTCCTGGAACAGCTTGACCGGCAACAGGATCAGGTCGTCGAAGTCCACCGCGTTGAACGCCTTGAGCGTGCGCTGGTAGTGGGCATAGACGATGGCGGCGGTCTGTTCTTTGGGATTGCGGGCGTTTTCCAGGGCCTCGGGCGGCAGGATCAGGTCGTTTTTCCAGGCGCCGATCATGTTCTTGATCTCATCCACGCCGTCGTCGCCCGAGTACTCCTTCTGCATGATGTCGGTCATCAGGGCCTTGACGTCGGTCTCGTCGAAAATCGAGAAGCCCGGTTTGTAGCCCAGCCGCGCGTGTTCCTTGCGGATGATGTTCAGGCCCAGGTTGTGAAAGGTGCAGACCGTCAGGCCGCGGCCTTCGCCAGCGCGCAACAGGCCACCGACCCGCTCTTTCATTTCCCGGGCGGCCTTGTTGGTGAAGGTCATGGCGACGATGTACTGGGCGCGGATGCCGCAGTTCTGGATCAAATGCGCGATCTTGCGGGTGATCACGCTGGTCTTGCCGGAGCCTGCACCGGCGAGCACCAAAAGAGGGCCGCCGACATAGTTCACGGCTTCTTGCTGCCGGGGATTGAGTCGGGACATGACAGGGTTCAGGGAGTCGTTTGCGAAATGGGCCGGCATTTTAACAGGCTCTGAGAATTGTGCTGGCCTGTCCGACTTGTGACGCGACACATCATTGCAATTGCCGCTTTTGTGACTTTCCCTCAGGATGCGGACAGAATTTAGGTCTAACGTTCGTTTTTGGGTGAATAAACCCTCAAAAGTGGGTGTTTGAGAACCATTGGCATTGGTGATTGACCATTGGCGCGTCATAATGCCCCGCGCCTACCACCTTGCAGAGTCTAGGGAGTCAGCTTGTCTACGCCTGTCGAACCCTTGCGTTTGCTGTTGTTGGCCGAAACGCCTGAGTGGTCAGCGATACTGCGCGAGTGCCTGGCGCCCTTGGGGCCCTCGGTCGTGTTGATCAGTGCCCCGAGCTGGGACTCGGTCAGCAGCCTGTTCGAGGACAACCGCAACGCGGTGCTGCTGACCGTTGCTACCCTGCAGCCGGGGCCGGGACGTTGTCGTCTGCCGACGGTTCTGTTGCTTGAGCACGAGCCTGCGGCGTCCCCGGATGGCGTCAGCGACTGGCTGGTGCGCGACACCCTCGACGAGGCGACGCTGCGCCGTTGCCTGCGTCACGTGCGCGAGCGAGGGGTGCTGGAAAACACCCTGCAACGGCTCGCCGAGCAGGACCCTTTGACCGGCATCGCCAACCGCCAGGGCTTCCAGACCTTGCTGGCGGCGCGCCTGGCTGAAAATGAAGGCCGTGGCCTGGCCCTCGGTCACCTGGATCTCGACAATTTCCGCCACGCCAATGACGCCCTCGGCCACCAGGCCGGCGATCGTTTGATTCTCCAAGTGGTCTCGCGGCTCAAGGGCGCGCTGGAGGCCGGCGATCAGTTGGCCCGGCTGGGGAGCGACGAGTTCGCCCTGTTGATCGACACCCGCCGCGCGCCCCAACGAGCGGAGTGGATGGCCGAACGCATCACCGAAGCCATGGCCGAACCGTACTGGGTGGACGGTGAAAGCCTGTTGATCGGTTGCAGCCTGGGCATTGCCCACGCCCGGGCGCAGGCCGGCGCGGACCCCTTGATGTGGCATGCCCATATTGCCATGCAGCAGGCCAAGAGCACCCAAGGCTGCACCTTTCACATCTTCAATGAGCGCATCAACCGCAATGCCCGCAGCCTCGCCGACCTGGAAAGCGAGCTGCGACGGGCATTGCGTCGCGATGAACTGGAATTGCATTACCAGCCTCGGCTGAACCTGGCCGATGGCACGATTGTCGGCCTCGAAGCCCTGGTACGCTGGCGTCATGGCGAGCGCGGGTTGTTGCCGCCGAGTGAGTTCGTGCCGCTGGCCGAGCAAAGTGGCCTCATCGTGCCGTTGGGCTACTGGGTGATCTCCCGTGCCCTGCGCGATATGCAGGCCCTGCGCGAGCGCGGGCTGGCGCCGCTGCACATGGCGATCAACCTGTCGTTCCGGCAGTTCCAGGACAGCCAACTGCTGCCGACCCTGAGTCGACTGATTGCCGAACGCGGCGTCGAGGCCCAGTGGCTGGAATTCGAACTCACCGAAACTGCCGTCATGCGTCGCAGCGAACTGGTCAAGCAGACCATGGATGCCCTGGGACGCCTGGGGGTGCGGTTTTCCCTGGACGATTTCGGCACCGGGTTCTCTTCGTTCGTGCACCTCAACAGCCTGCCGATTGCGCTGCTCAAGATCGACAAGAGCTTCGTCGGCGGCATGGAACAGCGTGAGGAGAACCGCAAGCTGGTGCACGCGATGATCAACCTGGCCCATAACCTCAACCTCGAAGTGGTGGCCGAAGGCGTCGAGACCCGCGAGCAGTTGGACTTGCTGCGCGGTTTCGGATGCGATCAGGTGCAGGGGTTCCTGATCAGCAAGCCGTTGCCGCTGGTGGAGTTGGTGGAATACCTGACGTTCGAGGGTGACCAGCAATCGATGCTGGAAATCAGCTGACACAAACCCGGTGGGAGCAAGTTCATTTGGCCTGGATCGCTTCGAAGCTGCGCTGCCCCGGCTCGCTGAGAATCATCCGCTTCATCTTCCACTCAAATGCCAACGTCAGGCTCACCGCCGCGCAGGCCAGCCCCAGCGCCAGGCCCCACCAGACGCCGGTTGGGCCCCAGTGCAATTGGAAAGCCATCCACCACGCCGCCGGCGCGCCGATCAGCCAGTAGCAGCCCAGGCCGACCAGAAAGGTGGTCTTGGCATCCTTCAGTCCGCGGATGCAGCCCATGGCAATGGTTTGCGTACCGTCGAACAGCTCGAACCACGCCGCCACGGCCAACAGGCTCACCGCCAGCTCGATGACCGGGCGGAACGCCGGGTCTTCATGGTCCAGGAACAGGCCGATCAACTGATTCGGCAGCAGCCAGAACACCATGGCAAACGCCAGCATGGCGGCCGCGCCAAAGCCGATCCCGACCCTCCCGGCCAGGCGCGCCATGAGCAATTGCCCGGCACCGTAATGCTGGCCGATGCGCATGGTGATGGCGTAGGACATGCCCGCCGGAACCATGAAGGCCACCGAGACGATCTGCAGGGCGATCTGGTGCGCCGCCAGCGGCGTGCTGCCCATGGTGCCCATGCACAGGGCAGCGAACGCGAACAGACCGACTTCCACTGCGTAAGTGCCGCCAATCGGCAGGCCAAGGCGCCACAGCTCCTTGAGGTATTGGCGGTTGGGCCGCGACAGCCCGGCAAGCAATGGGTAGGCACGATAGGCCGGGTGCCGATGAATGTGCCAGGCCAGCGCCAGTGCCATGCAGTTGGCGACGATGGCCGTGACCAGGCCGATTCCCATCAGGCCGAGCTTTGGCAGGCCGAACATGCCGGTGATGAGCGCATAGTTGAGCAGGAAGTTGGCCACCGTGCCGCCGAGGCTGATCACCATCACCGGCGTGGCCCGCCCGATGGCGCTGGTAAAGCCACGCAGCGCCATGAAGCTCAAATAACCGGGCAGCGCGAACGGCAGTGCCAGCAGAAACTGCCCGGCGGAAAGCACGTTGGTTTCGGTCTGGCCGAACATCAGCAGCACCGGCTTGAGATTCCACAGCAGCAGGCCGGCCACCAGCGCCATCAACCAGGCCAGCCATAATCCGGCCTGGGTCAGCCGGGTGGCGCCTTCGATGTCGCCGGCGCCCTGGCGGATCGCTACCAAGGTGCCCACCGCCGCGATCACGCCGATGCAGAAAATCGATACGAACGAATAGGTCGCCGCCCCAAGCCCGCCGCCGGCCAAGGCCTCGGGGCTCAGGCGAGCCATCATCAGGGTGTCGGTCAGCACCATCAACATGTGCGCCAACTGCGAAGCAATCAACGGCCCAGCCAGCCGCAGGATGGCCCAGAGTTCGGTACGCGCAGGATGCTGCATGATCATCACGCTCCATGTTCAAACAAGGCAGTAGAGCGACGATTCTCGGCCCTCCCGGCAGATTGCACAAAAGGATAAAAACGATCGCTGGCATGATTAAAACTCATGCTTGACGGGTTTCTGGTAGGGTTTGCAAACCGCGTCTTGGAGCTTTTGCAATGTCTCGTCGTCTTCCTCCGCTTTATGCGCTACGGGCATTCGAGGCCGCCGCGCGCTACAGCTCGTTCACCCGCGCCGCCGAGGAGCTCTCGATCACCCAGAGCGCCGTCAGCCGGCACATCCGCACGTTGGAAGATCACTTTGCCTGTCGGCTGTTCCAGCGCAGCGGGCGCAACCTGCAACTGACCGAGGCGGCGCGCCTGCTGTTGCCGGGCGTGCGGGAAGGGTTCATGGCGCTGGAGCGGGCCTGCCACACGTTGCATGGCGAGGACGGCATTCTGCGGATGAAGGCGCCGTCGACCCTGACCATGCGCTGGCTGCTGGCGCGCCTGAGCCGCTTCCGTCATTTGCAACCCGGCAACGAAGTGCAACTGACGAGCGCCTGGATGGACGTCGATTCGGTGGATTTCAACACCGAGCCCTTCGACTGCGCGGTACTGCTGGGCAATGGGCATTTTCCTGCGGATTGGGAGGCCAGCTTGCTGTTCCCCGAGGAATTGATCCCGGTAGGCGCTCCGAATTTGCTCAATGATCAGCCTTGGGATGCGGCGCGATTGGCCAAGGCCGAGCTGTTGCACCCCACTCCGGATCGCCGGGACTGGCGCAATTGGTTGCAGCGCATGGGCTTGTCGGACAAGGTCTCGCTCAGGGGCGGGCAGGTGTTCGATACGTTGGAGCTGGGCATGATCGCGGCCGCGCGTGGCTACGGTGTGTCCATGGGGGATTTGTTGATGGTCGCCGAGGATGTGGCCCAGGGACGCTTGAGCCTGCCGTGGCCGACGGCCGTTGCCAGCGGCGAGCATTATTATTTGGTCTGGCCGAAAACCCGGCCCGGAGGTGAACGTCTGCGCAGGCTCAGCGACTTTCTTCAGGGCGAGGTCAAGGCCATGCAGCTACCCGAGGTCGAGCGCCTGGGCTGAAACGATGAAGGTGCCGTGCTAGCCACTTGGTATTATTCCCTCCAAGGCGCTCAAGTATTCGGCATCCTGGCCGACTCCGTGAACATAGAACCTTCGTTCAGAAAGGGCCCATTCAATCCTCATCGAATCAAAATGCCGAGCGTGCGACGTGATCAGGACGATCCGGTCTCTCGGCCAGGAGCCGTCATGTCTCAACCCCGTGCCCGGATCGCCTCGCAGCTAGGCCTTGCCCTCGCCGTGATATTGGCGGTCGTGATCTCCGGCAGTACCGTCTTTGCCTTGCGTTCGCTGGACGCCGCAAACCTTTCCACCCGTGAAGAGCACTTGGCCAGCGAAGCGCGCCTGATGGCCGACCAGCTCAATACGTTCCACAGTACGTTGCGCGAAAGCACGCAGCGGCTGGCGGGGCTGTTCGAGAAGCGTTTCAGCGCAGGCTTGAGCGTTCACCCGGACCAGCCGGTGACGGTGGCGGGCGTGCAGACTCCTGGCTTGAGCCTGGGCAATGAAGTGCTGAACAACAACTTCAAGGAAGTTGATGAGTTCAAGGCGATGACCGCCGGGGTAGCCACGATATTCGTGCGCAGCGGTGACGATTTCATCCGCGTCAGTACATCGGTCAGCAAGCAGGACGGGACAAGGGCCATCGGCACTGTGCTCGACCGTGCCGGCCCGGCTTATGGCCCGGTGATCAGCGGCCAGAGCTATATCGGCCGAGCCTTGCTTTTCGGACGTTTCTACATGTCGCAGTACACCCCTGTACGCGACACCAGCGGCAAGATCATTGCGGTGCTGTATGTAGGATTCGATTACACCGATGCGCAGAATGCGCAATTCGAAAACCTCAAGCGGTTCCGCATCGGCCAGACCGGTTCGCTGGCGTTGTTGGACGAACAGAACAAATGGCTGGTGCCGCCGGCTGGCGTGCAGGCGCTCGACAACGCTACCGCCGCCATCACGGCGCTGATCAAGAAGCCGGGCAAGGGTGCCTTCTGGGCCGACACCGCGGAAGAATTCTACAGTGTCGCCGTGCCGTTCGAGGGCGGGCCTTGGGCCGTCGTGGCGAGCATGCCGAAAACCGAGATCAACGCAGTGACCTGGAGCGTCGGCACACAACTGGCGATCGGCAGCCTGCTGGCCATGTTGCTGGCGGTAGGCGCGGCGGTGTGGCTGTTGCGCAGCAAACTGGCTCCGCTCGGCGACTTGGTGCGTCAGGCCGAAGCATTGGGTGCCGGCGACCTGAGCGTGCGCCTGAATGTTTCGAGCCACGATGAAATCGGCCAACTGGCCCGTGCGTTCAACCAGATGAGCCACGCCTTGTCGACCATGGTCGAGCACATCCGCAAAGCTTCGCAAGAGGTCAATAGTCGTGCCCAGGCGCTGTCCGGATTGTCCAGCGGCGCGTACGAAGGGATGGAGCAGCAGTCCGGAGAAATCACCAGCATGGCCGGGGCAGTGGAAGAGTTCAGCGCCACCTCGCTGAACATCGCCGATAACATGGGCAATACCGAACGCCTGGCCCAGGACAATGCCCAGCAAACCCGGATCGGTCGGACCTCGATGGAGGAAGCATCGTCGTCCCTGGAGCAGATTGCTGGTGCCTTGAACAGCACTGCCACGGTCATCAACACACTGGGCCAGCGCTCCCAGGAAATCGGCGGCATCGTCGGTGTGATCACCTCGATTGCCGAGCAAACCAACCTGCTGGCGCTGAACGCCGCCATCGAAGCCGCCCGAGCCGGCGAACAAGGTCGTGGTTTTGCCGTCGTGGCCGACGAGGTTCGTAGCCTGGCCTCGCGCACTCGCCAGGCCACCGACGAAATTTCCGGGATGATCAACAGCATCCAGCAAGAAACCGGCAACGCCATCAGCACGATGGAGAAGGGCAATCTGCTCATGCAGGAAGGCTTGTCGCGTAACGCCAACGTGGCCTCGGCCCTGGCGCGAATCGATGAGCAAAGCCGCTCCGCCGGCCAGCAATTCGCTGCGATCACCACCGCGACCCAGGAACAAAGCAGCACCGCGACCCTGCTGAGCAGCAACTTGCAGAGCATTGCGATGGCCAACAGCGAACAGCGCGAAGTGGTGTCGAACCTGGCGATCACCGCCAAGGAACTTGAAAAACTGGCGCAGGACCTGCGCAAGGAAGTCGATCGGTTCCGCTGAAGTCCCATCCATAGCAAGCCAACCCGACCCCTGTGGTGAGGGGGCTTGCTCCCGCTGGCCTGCGAAGCAGGCCCCCGGGCCTTCTCCCGGCAGCCCCCAACGTCGAGGCTTGCGACCGCTGCGTAGTCGAGAGCAAGCAAGCTCCCTCGCCACGGGGTTTCGGGTTGTCTGGGCGAAAGGTCACCGCGAGCAGGCTCGCCCGCATAGAAACTCTCAAATCCTTACCCGCGGATTTTTTAAGGTGATTGCTGTTTTTCGGCTTGCTGAAACGTTTCTTCAAGTCTATAAAATCCGCACAACTCCAAGAAAAGGCCGTTTCCATGAATTCGCTCAAACTCTTCGTTGCCCTCGGCGCCATGGGCGCTGCTTCCCATGCGATGGCGTGGGATTACGTCCTGCTTGACACCGATAAGGCCGCCCAACCCTGGCAAATCACCAGCCAGCAACTCGGCGTGAAAACCGACAAGCCGTTTTCCGTGACGATGCGTACCCTCCATGGCGGTCGCCAGGAGGGCGTCAGCATCGTCGACATCGACAATGGCACCATGAAGCTCTCAGTCGTCCCCACCCGCGGCATGAACGTGTTGCAGGCTTCGGTCGGCGATGTACGCATGGGCTGGGATTCACCGGTCAAGGAAGTGGTCAATCCATCATTCATCGAACTTAACGGCCGAGGTGGCCTGGGCTGGCTCGAAGGCTTCAATGAACTGGTGACTCGCTGCGGCTACGAATGGGTAGGCCATCCGGGCATGGACAACGGCGAACTGCTCACTTTGCATGGGCGCGCCGCGAACATCCCGGCGAACAAGGTAACGTTGCACATCGATGAAAAACCTCCTTACGCCATCACGCTGCGCGGCGAGTTGAAGGAGCAGGCGTTCAAGAAGGTCGACTTCTCGGTCCAGACCGAGCTGGTCACCGAACCCGGTAGCGTGACCTTTGCCCTCAACGACACGCTGACCAACAATGGCGATTATCCAAAGGAATACCAGGCGCTCTACCACAGCAATTTCAGCACGCCGTTCCTGGAACAGGGGGCTCGCTTCGCAGCGCCGGTCAAACAGGTCTCGCCGTTCAATGACAAGGCCAAGGGTGACCTGAAGGATTGGACCACCTATCGAGCCCCTACCAAGGATTACGATGAAACCGTCTACAACGTCGTGCCTTACGCCGACGCCAAGGGCGATACGCTGACCGTGCTGCACAACAAGGCCGGAAGTCTCGGCGTGGCGGTGGGCTTCAACACCGGTACGCTTCCAGTGTTTTCCCTGTGGAAGAATACCGATACCCAAGGCCAGGGCTATGTGACCGGTCTGGAGCCTGGCACCAGCTTTTCCTATAACCGTCGCTACCAGCGTCCGCTGGGCCTGGTGCCTGGCATTGCACCGAAAGAGCGCAAGCAGTTCCAGATTCACTACAGCCTCCTGGCTGACAAGGGGGCTGTGGACAAGGCTCTGAAGCGCATCGATGACATCCAGGGCGATCGAAAAACCGAAGTGCGCGACACGCCGTTGGTGGACCTGAGCAAGCCGTGACCCTTTTCATGGCGTTGCGGGCCGGTATTGGAGGGCTTCGGCCAGGTGCTCGCGGCTGATTCGTTCCAATTGCTGAAGGTCGGCCAGGGTGCGGGCGACCTTCAGCAGGCGATGGGCGGCCCGTAGCGACAGGGTCAATCGTTCGCAGGCGGTTTCCAGCCATGCTTCGTCGGTCGGGGACAGTTTGCAATGACGGCGCAACCCCGACAGGTCGAGGAAGGCGTTGGCGCAGCCTTGGCGGGTTTGCTGGCGCTCACGGGCTTCGGCCACGCGCTCGGCTGCTGTGGCGGTATCGTCACCGGGTGCGCCCTTGGGATTCAGCGCCGTGGCTTCGCGCGCCACGGTCAGGTGCAGGTCGATACGGTCGAGCAGCGGACCGGACAGCTTGTTGCGATACCGCTGCACCATGTCCGGCGTGCAGCAGCAGCGGCCGCTGGGTTCGCCAAGATATCCACAGGGGCACGGGTTCATGGCCGCGACCAGTTGGAAGCGCGCTGGAAAGCGCACGCGATCCCGGGCACGCGACACCACGATGTGTCCCGACTCGAGGGGCTCCCTCAAGACTTCCAAGACCTTTCGGTCGAATTCCGGTAACTCATCCAGGAACAGTACGCCGTGGTGGGCGAGGGTGATCTCCCCCGGTTGCGGCTTCGACCCGCCACCCACCAGCGCCGGGCCGGATGCCGAATGATGTGGCTGGCGAAACGGCCGTTGCGGCCAATGGCTTAGCGGCACGCCACTGGCGACGGACTGTATCGCCGCGACTTCCAGGGCTTCGCTTTCGACCAGCGGCGGCAACAATCCCGGTAAACGGCTCGCCAGCAATGTCTTGCCTGTGCCCGGCGGGCCGCTGAACAACAAGTTGTGAGCCCCCGCCGCCGCGATCAGCAATGCGCGCTTGGCCCCAGCCTGGCCTTGCACTTCGCTGAGGTCGGGATAGGGTTTGCTGGCCGAGAGCAGCCCGTTGGACACGAAGGGCTCGACGGGGGTGTGGCCGTTGAAGTGCGCCACCGCTTCGAGCAGGTGGTCCACGGCAATCACTTTCAGCCCCGACGCCAGGCACGCTTCCTCGGCATTGGCCCGGGGCACCATCAGCATGCGTCCAGCCTTGCGCGCCGCCAGCGCTGCGGGGAGCACGCCGCGCACTGGTCGTACGGCACCGGACAAGGCCAGTTCGCCGAGGCACTCCACGTCGTCCAGCATCAAGGTCGGCACCTGCACGCTGGCCGACAGGATCCCCAGGGCAATCGCCAGGTCGAACCGGCCGCCGTCCTTGGGAAGATCTGCCGGCGCGAGGTTCAGGGTGATGCGCCGCGCTGGGAAATTGAGTCCCGAATTGATGATCGCGCTGCGCACCCGGTCCTTGCTTTCCTTCACCGCCGCTTCCGGCAAGCCGACCATCGTCAGCGACGGCAAGCCATTTGCGAGATGAACTTCAACGGTAACGGCAGGGGCTTCGACCCCCACTTGGGCGCGGCTATGGACGATGGCGAGCGACATGTAGCGTTCCTTGACTGTTGGAGGGCCGCGTCCTGCGGCCCTTGAAGATTAGTCCGGCGAAACTGAGCCGGGAGCTGGTTTCACGGCGAAATCTTCGCAGGATATTACCGGGGCGATGGCGTCATCCTGGGGCAAACAGTACGGAGGAGGGCTCTGCTACGCTGGATTTGTCCGCACGGCACTTGGCGGGATCACCGGCACAACGAGGAAGTGAAAATGAACGATCTGTTGGCGCTGTTGACCGACAAGCGCTTCATGCCCCACGGGCATTGCTATATGTGGCGTCCCGATCTGTTGTGGACCAACGTGATCGCCGATAGCCTGATCACCCTCAGCTATATCTCGATTCCGTTCACGCTCATCTACTTCATCAACAAGCGCAAGGACGTCCCGTTCGACTGGATGATCGCGGCGTTCGGGGTGTTTATCCTGGCCTGCGGAACCAGCCACATAATGGAAATCCTGACCATCTGGCACCCTTATTATTGGCTGTCGGCGCTGGTCAAGGTGATCACCGCCATTGCTTCGGTGATCACTGCCATCCTGTTGATCCGCCTGATACCCGCGGCCTTGAAAATCCCCAGCCCGCAGCAGTTGGCCAGGGTCAACGACGAGTTGCGCGAGGCGCAGGCTGAGCTGGTTACCACGGCTCGCCGGGCCGGCATGGCGGAAATTGCCACCAATGTGCTGCACAACGTAGGCAATGTGCTCAACAGCGTCAACGTTTCCGCCCAGGTTCTCTACGAGAAGGTGCACACGTCGAAGGGGCCGGGCGTGGCCAAGGTTGCCCAACTGATGAAAGAGCACCCCGACGATCTTGGCGATTTCATCAGCAGCGATCCGAAAGGGCGCGCGCTACCGGACTATCTGGACAAGCTGGCCGATGCGCTGGCAATCGAGCAGCAGGTCATGATCGCCGAGTTGGCGCAGTTGACCCGCCGAATCGATCACATCAAGGAAATCGTCGCCACCCAGCAGTCCTACGCCGGCAATGCCAGCGTCCTGGAGTCGGGTTCGCTACGAGAGCTGGTCGAGGATGTCGTGCGCATTTGCGATGTGTCCCTGGCCCGCCACCACATCACACTGATCAAGGAGTTCAGTGATGTCCCGCAAATGCCGCTGGACAAGCATCGAGTGCTGCAGATCCTGGTCAATCTGATCAACAACGCCAAGCAAGCGCTGGAGGCGGGTGCGAACCGGTCGCCGCAGATCATCCTGCGCCTGAGGGTCATTGACGATGGGCGCGTACGGGTCGAGGTCGAGGACAATGGCGAGGGAATTGCGCAAGACAATCTCGCGCGGGTGTTCGAGCACGGCTTCACCACGCGTGTCGACGGCCACGGCTTTGGTTTGCACAGTTGCATCCTGGCAGCGCACGAGTTGGGCGGCGATCTGACTGTCCGGAGCGCCGGGCCGGGCAGCGGCGCGCTGTTTATCCTGGAGCTGCCGCTGGCACTCACTCCGGACCAGGCTCAGCGGGTGGCGAGTGCTTGAGTGCCCCGCCAAAGCCCGTCACGTGAGCCGGGGGGTTAATCCTGGGCCGGAGCCGGAGCCAGGCGCTCTTCCAGCTCGGCCACCTTCGCTTCCAGGCTCTCCAGCCGCGCCCGAGTGCGGGCCAGCACGACCATCTGGCTGTCGAATTCTTCCCGGCTGACCAGGTCCAGCTTGCTGAACCCGCTTTGCAGCAAGGCCTTGAACTGGCTTTCGATTTCATTCCTGGGGAGTGGCGTGTCGCCGCTCAACAGGCGGGAGGCGTGGCCGCTCAGGGCGTCGAGTAGATCTTTGGGCGCGAGCATGTCAGGTGTCCTGGAAACAATGGCGGCCAGTGTATCACGCAGTGTCTATAGTCAATTCGCGGATCGGGTTGCACGCTTTTCGCGCACGACCCCGGGCACCGTCGCACCGTTGTTGTGCGTATCGCTCCGGTTCCTGGCGCGGCGCAGGCCGGCGCAACGGGTAAAGGGTTGAAATCAGGGAGGTTGGGTACAGATGGCAAGCTTTCTGCTTAGTGGCTGATGACCCATGCACTGATGCAGTCGCTGTGACGAATGCAGTGCAGCAGGCGGAGCGGGGAGTTTCGTCAGGAGTAGTCAGCTGGCGCCGGTCGGGCAACTTGGGCCGACGACGCGTTACAAAGCCAGGCACTGCGCTTAGACTTGAGTCGGGTTTGTTTTCCTGGGGCAAGTCCACCAATTCGGGAGAGAGTTTCATGAAGCTAGTCACTGCCATCATCAAGCCGTTCAAGCTGGACGACGTACGCGAGTCGCTGTCCGAAATCGGCGTGCAGGGCATTACCGTTACTGAAGTCAAAGGCTTCGGGCGGCAGAAAGGTCACACCGAGCTGTATCGCGGCGCGGAATACGTGGTCGATTTCCTGCCCAAGGTGAAGATCGATGTTGCCATCGACGACAAGGATCTTGATCGGGTCATCGAAGCGATTACCAAGGCCGCCAACACCGGCAAGATTGGTGACGGAAAGATCTTCGTGGTCAATCTGGAACAGGCCATTCGCATCCGTACCGGCGAAACCGATACCGACGCTATCTAAGCCGTCAAACCCAACGCCCCAGGAGAAAACAATATGACTCTGCGTAAATTCGCAGGGCTAGGAGCCCTGTTGTCCTTCGTAATGCCTGGCCTGGCCATGGCGGAAGAAGCGGCAGCCCCAGTCCTCAACTCCGGCGACACCGCCTGGATGTTGACTGCCACGATTCTTGTCCTGTTCATGACCATCCCTGGCCTTGCGCTGTTCTACGGCGGCATGGTTCGGTCGAAAAACATTCTTTCCGTGATGATGCAGTGCTTCGCCATTACTGGTCTGATCAGTGTCCTGTGGGTCATCTATGGCTACAGTATCGCGTTCGACACCACCGGCATGGAGCAGGGCGTCGTCAACTTCAATTCCTTCGTGGGCGGCCTGGGCAAGGCGTTCCTCGCGGGCGTCACGCCGGCCAGCCTGACCGGCCCGGCGGCGTTGTTCCCTGAAGCAGTATTCATCACCTTCCAGATGACCTTCGCCATCATCACTCCGGCGCTGATCGTCGGTGCGTTCGCTGAGCGGATGAAGTTCTCCGCCATGCTGATCTTCATGGGCGTGTGGTTCACCCTGGTGTATGCGCCGATTGCGCACATGGTCTGGTCCGGCAACGGCGGCCTGATGTGGGACTGGGGCGTTTTGGACTTCGCGGGCGGCACCGTGGTGCACATCAACGCCGGTATCGCCGGCCTGGTAGCCTGCCTGGTGCTGGGCAAGCGCAAAGGCTTCCCGACCACTCCGATGGCGCCACATAACCTCGGCTACACCCTGATGGGCGCGGCCATGCTGTGGGTGGGCTGGTTCGGTTTCAACGCTGGTTCCGCTGTCGCCGCCAACGGCACCGCCGGCATGGCGATGCTGGTGACCCAGATCGCTACCGCTGCGGCGGCGCTGGGCTGGATGTTTGCCGAGTGGATCACCCACGGCAAGCCAAGCGCACTGGGCATCGCCTCGGGTGTCGTGGCTGGCCTGGTCGCCATCACCCCCGCCGCTGGTACCGTGGGCCCGATGGGCGCACTGGTCATCGGCCTGGCAGCCGGTGTGGTGTGTTTCTTCTGCGCCACCACCCTCAAGCGCAAACTCGGTTATGACGACTCCCTGGATGCCTTCGGCGTGCACGGCATCGGCGGTATCCTCGGTGCGATCCTGACCGGCGTGTTCGCTGCTCCGGCACTGGGTGGCTTCGGCACCGTGACCGATATCGGCGCGCAAGTGTGGATTCAATTCAAAGGTGTCGGCTTCACCGTGATCTATACCGCGGTCGTGACCTTCATCATCCTCAAGGTACTGGACGCCGTCATGGGCCTGCGTGTCTCCGAGGAAGAAGAAGCTGTAGGCCTGGACTTGGCCCAGCACAACGAGCGTGGCTACAACCTGTAAGCAACGCGCAAAAAAAAATGCCCGGTTCGCCGGGCATTTTTTTGCCTGGAATTTGTCATTGCTCACAAGGCGGGCTGGTTTTTTCCGACGCCTTTTGTTGTGTATGCGACATGGGTTTTTCTACCGCCAAAGACTTACATCGAGGCAGGAATATTAGGCCCTTTGTTTTTTTCCAGAGCGCGCTAGAATGCGCGCCGAACGTGCGGAGATCTGTATGTGGCAACAGACGCTGATAACCCTGCGGGCGAGGCCCCGGGGCTTTCATCTGGTGACGGACGAGTTGCTCGCCGGCCTGCCTGAACTCAAGGCCTGTCGGGTCGGTCTGTTGCATCTGTGGCTGCAGCATACCTCGGCCTCGTTGACCATCAACGAGAACGCCGATCCGGCGGTACGTCGAGACTTCGAACGATTTTTCAATCGGCTGATCCCACAAGGAACCGCCGGCTATGAGCACAACGACGAAGGCCTGGACGACCTCCCGGCGCACTTCAAGGCCAGTGTGCTGGGATGTCAGCTCAGCCTTCCGGTAACGGCGGGACAGTTGGCGTTGGGTACCTGGCAAGGCGTTTATCTGGGCGAGCACCGTGATCATGGCGGTGCTCGCAAAGTCCTCGCCACCTTGCACGGTGAAGGGGCATGACCGCTGATTGCCGGCGGATCTTGAATTTTTTCTGGCAGCCTTCGACAGATGGCGAAGCTGGGCTATAACTAATCTGCTTTTCGCAAGTCATGAGGTAGAACATGAGCGACGATGATCTGGAAAACGACGACCTCGAAGTAGGTGACGAGGACGAGACCGAAGAAGGCCTGGAAGCGGCGGCTGAAGATGTTGCTGACGACGACGGTGCCGATGTTCCGGTCCCGACTGCCAAAGGCAAGGCCAAGGCCGCGGTATCGGTCGACGAGTTGCCAAGCGTAGAGGCCAAGAACAAGGAGCGTGATGCGCTCGCCAAGGCCATGGAGGAATTCCTGGCCAGGGGCGGAAAGGTGCAGGAAGTGGAGGCCAACGTGGTCGCCGATCCGCCCAAGAAGCCTGACAACAAGTACGGCAGCCGCCCTATCTGAGTATCTGCCCTTGCTTGCTGAAAAAGCCCGCCGTCGCTGCGGGCTTTTTCATGGATGCAGCTTTTAAGCCCGGTGCATTCCCAGTGGGATTTGCGCCTGGCATAGCACGCAGTACACCGCTTCTCCAGGGCTCAGCGCTGGCTATGCCATCCTGCCAATAATCCCGGCAGTTCGGTCAGGCTGCGGATTTGCGCGTCCGGTGCATGATCGGCATCCCATGCCTTGCCCGCCGGGTTGAACCAGACAGCGCGCAGGCCGGCCTGCTGGGCGCCGGCGATGTCGTCGCCCGGGTGATCGCCCACATGCACGGCGGTTTGCGCCGTGGCGCCGCCCCTTTGCAGGGCTTCCTGGAACAACCTTGCATCAGGCTTGGCAATACCGATGTCTTCGGCGCACAAGGCGAACTTGAAGTAATCCGCCAGCCCCAGGCGACTCACATCGGCATTGCCGTTGGTGACGACGCCAAGGGCGAAATGATTGGCGAGGATTTCCAGGGTCGGCTCGACTTCGGGAAAAATTTCCAGTTGATGACGCGCATGCAGGAACGCCTCGAATCCCTGGTCCGCCAGTTCCGAGGCCCGCCACTGGTCGTAGCCGGCATCTTGCAGCGCCCGGAACAGCACGCGCCGGCGCAGTGCACTGATGCGGTGCTTGAGGTTGGGTTCTTCGCTGAGCACTTGGGTGCGGATCGTCCACAGGCGCTCCACCGGAAAATCACCCAGGTCGGGTGCGTTGTCGGCCAGCCATTGGCGCAAGACGGCTTCAGCGCTGGCGATCACCGGAGCGGTGTCCCATAGCGTGTCGTCCAGGTCGAAAGTGATGAGCTCGATGGTCATGATTCGTCGCCCTTGATGCGTTTGGCCCTGGGGTGGGCACTGTCATAGACCGTCGCCAGGTGTTGGAAATCCAGATGGGTATAGATCTGGGTGGTCTTGATGTCCGAGTGGCCGAGCAGTTCCTGGACGGCGCGCAGGTCCTGGGAAGACTCCAGCAGATGGCTGGCGAACGAATGCCTGAGCATGTGCGGGTGCAGGTTCTGCCCGAGTTCACGTTCGCCGGCGGCCTTGACCCGCAATTGGATGGTCCGCGGGCCTAGCCGGCGGCCTTGCAGGCTGACGAATACCGCGTCATCGACCGGATTGGTCATCGCTCGCAGCGGCAACCACAGTTCCAGGGCTTCCCGGGCCTTGCGGCCGATGGGCAGCAGGCGGGTCTTGCTGCCTTTGCCGAGTACCTGGACCATGCCGTCAGCCAGGTCCAGTTGGTCCAGGTCCAGCCCCGTCAGTTCGGAAAGCCGCAGACCGGAGGAATAGAAGAGCTCAAGGATCGCCTGGTCCCGGCGCGCCATGAAGTCATCCTCGACGGCGCCATCGAGCAATTGCAAGGCACGGTCGGTGTCGAGGGTCTTGGGCAGCCGGCGTTCGCCTTTGGGCGGTGCCAGGCCGGTGGCCGGGTCGTGATCGCACAGGCCTTCGCGGTTCAGGTAGTGATACAGGCCACGCACCGCCGACAACAATCGCGCAAGGCTGCGGGAGGATTGTCCCTGTTGATGCAGACGCGCAACGAGGCTGCGCAGGCGCTGGATGTCCAGGGCCGCCCAGCTCTCGATGTTCTGCTTCTGGCACCAGCCCAGTACCTTTTCGAGGTCGCGGCGATAGGCCGACAAGGTGTGAGGCGACACCTGGCGCTCACTGCGCAGGTGTTCGCAGTAGGCGTCCAGTTGCCGCTCCATCCTCAGCGTACCGAACGCAGCGAACCGGCAACCCGTGGCAGCACCCGGCCGGTGACTTCGGCGATGTAGCTCAGGAACAGCGTGCCCACCGAACTCTTGTAGTGCTGCGGATCGCGACTGGCGATGGCCAACACGCCATGCACGCCCTGGTGGGCAATTGCGACGACGGCGGTGGAGCCGATCTGCTTGCGCTGTTCTTCACCGAACAGGAAGTCCAGCTCATGCTCGCGCAGGCTGCCGCTGACGCTTTTGTTTTCCGTGAGCAGGCCGCCGATGGCCGTCTGCGCGTCGGCGTGGGTAACCCAGCGTCCCACTGGCATGGCGTTATCGCCAAACAGGATCAGGCTGACGAAGGGCACCTGGAAGTCTTGGCGCAGGCTGTCTTCGACACTCATCACCAGGTCTTCCAGGGTGCTCGCGTCCATCAGTGCGAGAATCAGCCGACGGGTCTTGTCGAAGAGCCGGTCGTTGTCCCGGGCGACGTCCATCAGGTGCGAGAGGCGATGGCGCATTTCGATGTTGCGCTCACGCAGGATTTTCATCTGGTGTTCGACCAGCGACACGGTATCGCCGCGCCGATGGGGGATCCGCATCGTTGCAAGCAGGTCTTCGTGCTCGACGAAAAAGTCCGGATGCGCCTCCAGATACGCGGCCACGGCCGCAGCGTCTGGAAGGCTCGGGGATTCGTCGGGCTGCGGTGCTGGAACCTTTGGCTTGTCGGTCATGGCTTTGGCTCACTCAAAGACGAACTTGTCCTTCGTATACGCGTACGGCCGGGCCGGTCATCATCACCGGTTGGCCTGGGCCTGCCCATTCGATGGACAGGCGTCCGCCGGGCAGGTCGATCAACAATGGCGAATCCATCCAGCCCTGGCTGATCGCGGCGACCGCGGCGGCGCAAGCGCCTGTGCCACAGGCCTGGGTTTCCCCGGCGCCACGTTCCCAGACACGCAGTTGGGCGCGGTGGCGATCGATGACCTGCAGGAAACCGACGTTGACGCGTGCCGGGAAGCGCGGATGATTTTCGATCTTCGGCCCCAGGGTGTGTACCGGTGCGCTGTTGATGTCGTCCACGCGCAGCACCGCATGGGGATTGCCCATGGAGACCGCCGCCAGTTCCACCGGGGTACCGTCGACGTCAACGGTATAGCTCAGGGCCTGGGCCGGTGCCTGGAATGGGATATCCGCCGGCACCAGGCGCGGGGCGCCCATGTTGACGCCGATCTGGCCGTCGCTGCGCACATCCAGTTCGATGATGCCGCTTTTGGTCTCGACGCGAATCTGCCGCTTGGCGGTCAGGCGCTTGTCCAGCACGAAACGGGCGAAGCAGCGCGCGCCGTTGCCACACTGCTCCACCTCCGAACCGTCGGCGTTGAAGATCCGGTAGCGGAAATCCACGTCCGGGTTGTTCGGTGCCTCGACAATCAGCAACTGGTCGAAACCGATGCCGGTGTGCCGGTCGCCCCATTGCTTGGCATGCTTGGGCAGGATGTGCGCGTGCTGGCTGACCAGGTCGAGGACCATGAAATCATTGCCCAGGCCGTGCATCTTGGTAAAACGCAGCAGCATGGTATTACTCCGGCAGCAGGCTTTCGCCGGCAAACAGTTCGGCTACCGTCTCGCGGCGGCGTACTTCGAATGCCTGATCACCGTCCACCAGCACCTCGGCGCAGCGGCCGCGGGTGTTGTAGTTGGAACTCATGACAAACCCGTAGGCGCCCGCCGAATGCACGGCCAGCAGATCGCCTTCTTCCAGTGCCAGCGCACGGCCTTTGGCAAGGAAATCGCCGGTTTCGCAGATCGGCCCGACGATGTCGTAGTCGCGGGCCGCGGTATCGCGCGGGCGCACGGCGGTGACGTCCATCCAGGCCTGGTACAGCGCCGGGCGGATCAGGTCGTTCATGGCCGCGTCGACGATGGCGAAGTCCTTGTGCTCGGTGTGCTTGAGGTATTCGACCTGTGTCAGCAGCACGCCGGCGTTGGCGACGATGTAGCGGCCTGGCTCGAACATCAGCGCCAGGTCACGGCCTTCAAGGCGTTCGCGCACGGTCTTGATGTAGTCGGCCACCAGTGGCGGCTCTTCATCGCGATAACGCACGCCGACACCGCCACCCAGGTCGATGTGACGCAGGTAGATGCCGCAGTCGCCGAGGCGATCCACCAGCGCCAGCAGGCGGTCGAGGGCGTCGATGAACGGTTCGAGGGTGGTCAGTTGCGAGCCGATGTGGCAATCGACACCCAGCACTTCCAGGTTCGGCAGTTGGGCGGCGCGTACGTACACATCCTCGGCGTCGGCAATGGCGATGCCGAACTTGTTTTCCTTGAGGCCGGTGGAAATGTACGGGTGGGTGCCGGCGTCGACGTCCGGGTTCACGCGCAGCGAGACCGGCGCACGAACGCCCAGCTCGGCGGCGACCACCTGCAGGCGCTCCAGCTCGTCGGTGGATTCGATGTTGAAGCAATGCACGCCGACTTCCAGGGCGCGACGCATGTCTTCGCGGGTCTTGCCGACGCCGGAGAACACGATTTTGTCGGGGCTGCCGCCAGCGGCCAGCACGCGCTCAAGCTCGCCGCCGGACACGATGTCGAAGCCAGCGCCCAGGCGCGCGAGGACGTTGAGCACGCCCAGGTTCGAGTTGGCTTTTACAGCGAAGCACACCAGGTGCGGCATGCCTTCGAGGGCATCGGCGAATGTCCGGTATTGGGCTTCGATGTGGGCACGGGAGTAGACGTAGGTCGGCGTGCCGAAACGTTCGGCGATCGCGGACAGGGCAACCCCTTCCGCGAACAGCTCCCCGCCACGGTAGTTAAAAGCGTCCATGGCGGTCCCTTAGTAAGTGGTCTGGGTGTCGTGCGCGTGGGATTTGGATTGCGACGACTTGGCCTGCTCTTCAGGGGACTTGCTGTCATCAGGCAGGTACAGCGGACCTTTTTGACCACAGGCTGTCACAAGGCAGGCAACCGCGACGAGCGCAGCAAGGGAAGAGATCAGGCGCTTCATGGCGAAATCCTTGAAAATGCGTTAATTGCGCCGGAGTATACCGGCCACCCGTCAGCTTGCCTATGCAACGGGGCGCCCGTCCGGCGGGCCTTGCACTCCAGGTGGGCGCGTTCGGTGGACAATGTTCAGCGCCCACGGGCCCTTGGTCGTTATCCTTTGCATTCAGCCGGGCGCGTCCGTATCTTGCGGCGCTTGAGCCCGATCAGACATTTTTGAGGTTGCCGCAATGAGTTTGTCCGAAGCCCGTTTCCACGATCTGGTCGATGAAACCCAGGAAAAACTGGAGGATATCTTCGATGACAGCGACATGGACATCGACCTGGAAATTTCCGCCGGTGTACTTACCGTCAAGTTCGAGAACGGCAGCCAGTTGATTTTCAGCCGCCAGGAGCCGTTGCGGCAGTTGTGGCTGGCGGCGGTGTCCGGTGGCTTCCACTTCGATTACGACGAGGAAAGCGAGCGCTGGATGTGCGACAAGAGCGAAGAGCAGTTGGGCGAGATGCTCGAACGCATCGTCAAGCAGCAGGCTGACGTCGAATTCGATTTCGAAGGGCTGTGACTCGGTGAGCCAGACCGTCCCGGCGCGGCCGCCCAAGCCGCTCTACAGCAATGTCAGCCCGGCCGTGCCGTCGCCTTGTACCAGTGTGTGCAAGCTCGACGAGCGAAAGGTCTGCCTGGGTTGTTTCCGGCATGTGGAGGATATTCGCGAGTGGCGCTCGGCTGATGATGAGCGTCGGCGGGTTATTTGTGCCGAGGCGCTCAAGCGCCGATCCCTGAAGTAGCCACTTATTGGATGGACAAGCGCCCGGGTTGTATATTTTTTGAGCTGTGGTAGTGTCCAGCAACGCCTCAACTCATCGAGGCGAGTGAAAACCCCGCCTTTATGTGGCGGGGTTTTGCTTTTTTCGTGCAGAAGAAAGGAGTCTGCCTGGATCATGACCGCACCTTCAATCACCCTTACTCGCCTGGACGTGCAGCGTCTGGAGCGCCTGATCGATAGCCTGGATGAAACACTCCCTGGCGTGATCGCCTTGCAAACCGAACTGGATCGCGCCGAGACCCTGGTGGGCCACGATGAAGTGCCCGCCGACGTCGTGACCATGAATTCGCGAGTGCATTGCCGAGAGGAAAGCAGCGGCAAGGATTACCATCTGACGCTGGTTTATCCCCAGGATGCCAACGCCGACGAGGGCAAGATTTCGATCCTGGCACCGGTTGGCAGTGCCTTGCTGGGCTTGAAGGTAGGCCAGCACATCGACTGGCCTGCCCCGGGTGGCAAGACCCTGAAACTGACGTTGCTGGAAGTCGAGTCGCAGCCGGTCAATGGCGGTGATTGCGCGTTCTGAATCCTGTCAGACCTGAATCAGTGCCTCGTTCAGTGCGCGCTCCAGGTCGGCCTTGTAGCGCAGGTACAGAATGCTTGAGCACGCGCCGTCGCCCACCAGGCCGGAGAGGTCGAGGTCGGTGATATAGCAGCGATAGCGTTCGGCTTCGCGGCGCTGCCCGACGATTTCCCTGGCGACCACCTGGAACAGTTGGTCGCCATGCTCCAATTCCGAAAATTCCCGCTGGTCGCAATACAGGGTGACGTGCACCTGCCCATGCGCTGCTTTGCCGATGATCCCTTGCACGTCATAAAAGGGCTTGTTGATGGGCGTCTGCGGTGCCGGCCGTGACTCGACCCGCCGAGCCCGCCCGTTACCCGAAGGCAGGAGCTGGTAATACAGGATTTCCAGCGCCAGCGGCTGGGCAACGTCCATCGGCAGCAGGGCATCGCGGCGGTACAGCACCGATTGCAGGAAACGTTGCAGCGGTACCAGCAGGCTTTGTTCATCGTGATATGGCAAGCGCTGTTGCCACAACGCATTGAGTTCATCGAGCACATACAGCTCGGCTTCGTCTTCGTAGACCCTGTAGAACACCTGGATGCACTCGGGTTGACCCATGGGCAGGATCAGCGCCACGTCGTGGTCTTCCAGCGCCATTGAATCCAGGTGCAGCGGGCTGTAGGCGGTCAGCTCTTCTGCGAGATAATCCATCAGCGCCGACAGGCTGCCCAGCGCCACGTGGTTGACTTGGCCCGGCACCAATTCCAGTACGTGATAGTGCTGCTGGACTTGCAGCAGATACCGGTAGTTGAGTTTGCTCAGTAGCAAGGCCTGGGTGGTCTCGATGACTTCTTCGACCCGGCGCGCAATGAATTGCGCGCGGTTATGACAGAAGCACCGGACCTGCACGCGCGGTTGGCGTTGTGCCGTGGGCAAGGCGTTGAGGTAGTCGCGCAGGCAATCGAGCAGGGCATGCTCGCCATCGAAGCGGTTGACCAGTACCTCATTCCAGCTATTGAGTGTGACCTGGTCGAGGGTGAGCACCAGGTTTTCCCGAACCCCGGCGTAGCTCAGGGAATCGGTGCGCTCGGTGGTCATCAGGATGTTCAGGTCGCGGTGATGCTTGAGCGGGTCGACGCCGACGTTCACCAGGATCAGCACTTCGCTGGGTACGCTGGCGTGCAGCAACTGGACTTCATCGACCGTGGCCAGGGGCAAGGCGATGGCCTGTTGCAGGCTGCCCAGCAGGTTGAACAGCTCGAACTCGCTCAGGTCGCTTTCGCCAGGGTGCAGCGCCAAGCGCGTGCTGCTGTCGATCACACCGTTGCGATGGCACCAGGTGAGCAATTCAAGGAGCTCTCGGCTGCGTTTGATGGGCGCGAAGTTTTCCCATTCCAAGGCATTCAGGCTGCCGTTGTACAAGCCCCACTGGTTCTGCCCAGGCTCTTTCTTGTTTGGCGACTGGACCAGTGTCAGGGTGTCCTCCGCCAAGTCCGGAGCAATGCCAGGGTTGATGAATTCGATTTTGTCGGCCTTGCGCTCGAAGGCCGCATACAGCCGCCGACCGAGAACATTGAGGTCGCGCTTGTTGATCAGGCTGACGGTTTTCTCGGTGCGGGCGAACTCGGTCAAGAAGCGATAGCTGTAGGTCAGCTCGTTGACCAGTGCCCGCCGCTCATTGCTCACCTGGCGGACTTTCCACTGGCTACGGCTATCGAGCAGGGCCAGTTGACGCTGGTCCCAGGCCCACTCCCGAGCCAGGCGCTCCAGCAGGTTGCGCTGCCAGCCACTGCTGCGAGCGTGGCCGGTAAGCTTGCGATTGACCTTTAGGTACAACGCGCGCCGGATCAGCTCCAGGCGTTCCGGCTCGCCGCGGGCGATCAGATATTCCTCGAGGCGGCGATAAACGACCATGTACGGGTCCAGCTCATCCAGATCCAGGCGATTGGCGAACACCGCCTGTTTGAAGCGCAGGCTCAGGCAGCGGACGTCCGGGTGCTCGCTGGCGTAGACCTCGGTCAGCAATAGCTTGAGCACCGACTTGTAAGGCGATTCGATGCCCTTGAACAACTGCCAGAGCCCGGCGCCGACGAACTCCCCCGGCGGGATGTAGGCCAAATGCCCCAGGTCCAGGGTTTCGTCGGCACGAATGAAACGCTTGGAAATCAGCGTATGGGTGTATTGCTCGTAGTTTTCTTCTTCATACACCGGCACCAGCCACCAGATTGGCGTGCGCCCGGCCAGCCAGATGGCGGTGCGGTAGAACTCGTCCAGCAGCAGATAATGCTGGGTGGTGCCGCAGTCATCGGAGCTGAGTTGGTTGTCCCGCTCGCCGCGGACGAATCGCGCCGGGTCGATGAGGAAAAAGTGCGCTTCGGCGCCTTGGGTCGCGGCCCAGGTTTCCAGCAGTTGGCATTTTTTCCGCAGCTCGGCCAGCTCATCGTCGCTCAGGTCCGGCCCATGGCAAACCCACACATCCATGTCGCTCTGGTCGGCCTGGGCGAGCGTGCCGAGGCTGCCCATCAGGAACAGGCCGAGGATCGGTCGCGGTGGGTTGCTGCCATGTCGTGCTTTATAGGAGAACGAGCGGGTCAGCCGTTGGGCCTCGGCGAGGACGTTTGTGTCGGGCTCGTAATTCGACAACCCGGCGGGCGTGCTGCCCGAGACATAGCCGGGCAGCAGCGGATGGTTGACGTGGAAAAACAGCGGAAGCAACGTCAACACGCCCTGTTGGCGGGTCGACAACCCTTCGAGGGCGCGCTCCATGCGTCCGGTATTGAGCTTGAGGAAACGCGCGCGCAACTGGCTCAGGACCTTGCGGTCGATTCCCTCGTCCAGATCGGGGCGTATTTCGTGGTTGCGGGTCATGTCAGCTCAAACCGGCTCGCGGCGTCGAACGTGGGAAAGCACAAGTGATGGCAGGTTAGCGCCCGAGTCGTGGAATTCTTAAGCTGAAAATGATGGTGACGTCAGGATTTTTTACGAAAGAGCCTGTGCGCCTGCGGAAATCCCGATGCAGGGACTTCCGTGGGCGAGGAGAGAATCAGGCGGCTTCTTGCACGCTGAGGATCGTCAGGACGGTTTGCACATTCTGTGCGGCATCACGGCCCAGGCTGGTCAGGTAACCGCCATCGGGTTGGGTGATGAGTTCTTTGTCAAACAGGCGTTGGGCAGCGGCGATGGCTTTGGGGGCAGCGGTCTGATGGATTTTCAGGCCTTCCTGGGAACTGTCCAGGTTGAAGAGTGCAAGGATTTCCAGTTCGGCAACCAGCTCAGGGGTAAGCGACATAAGGACTCCAGACTTTCTAGGAATTTGGACGACAGCGTCACTAAGGTGAGCGCACTTGGCCGAGCTGTCCAGTCTCAATGTCATGCTTTTTTGTTTAGGACGGTGCTCCGTGGCGAGGGAGCTTGCTCCCGCCCGAGTGCGCGGCAGCCGTGAGCATTTCGGGAGCGCGTCGCGGTCCAGCCGGATTAAGCGCCCTCGCCACAAGAGCGGTTCAGTTCATTTCCGGTGGCAACTCGGGCAGGGCGCGCAGCGCACCTTCGTACCATTCGGTATTGAACGGACGGTCTTCTTCCAGGATCGCGTCGATTTCCACCGCCAGCACGTGGGCCATCAGGTTGAGGATTTCTTCACGCTCATACCCCACCAGGGTCAATTTGTTGAACGTGGCCTTGGCCGCTGGTGGATTATCGCTTTCGATCTGGTTCTCGATGGCCTGGATCAGCGTGTTCTCGACGAATTCTTCTTCGTCGTTGTCGATGTCGATGGGCTCGCTCATGGCAGGCTCCTGTAGGAAAGGGCGCCAGTTTACCTGCATTCAGGGGCGTGATGCGCCTGGCGCGAAACACCTTGGCGGTCTATAACCCAAGGCTGCCAACCCCGCACGGCCTGGAGGCTATGGAATGCTCAAGCTTTATGGTTTTTCTGTCAGCAATTATTACAACATGGTCAAGCTGGCGTTGCTGGAGAAAGGGGTGCCTTTCGAAGAGGTCCAGTTCTTCGGCGCCCAGACTCCGGAAGCGTTGGCCATCAGCCCGCGCGGCAAGGTGCCGGTGCTGAAGACCGAGCAGGGTTTCATCAACGAGACCAGCGTGATTCTCGAATACATCGAGCAAACCCAGCCGGGCAAGGCCCTGTTGCCTGCGGACCCGTTCGAGCGTGCCCAGGTATTGGCCTTGTGCCGGGAAATCGAGCTGTACATCGAGCTGCCTGGGCGTGCCTGTTACCCGGAAGCGTTTTTCGGCATGCCTGTGGCTGATGCCATCAAGGAAAAATCCAAGGCCGAATTGCTGTTGGGGTTCGCTTCGCTCGATCGGCATGGCAAGTTTTCGCCTTACGTGGCGGGCGACAGCCTGAGTCTCGCTGACCTGTATTTCTACTACAGCCTTTCGCTGGCCTTGCAGGTGGGCAAGAAGGTGTTCGATATCGATTTGCTGGCTGATATGCCGAAGGCGAAGGCCTTGATGGAACTGCTGGGGCAGAATCCGCATGTGCAACGGATAGCGGCGGACAGGGAGGCAGAGATGCCGGCGTTTTTGGCTAAGATTTCCGCCAGGAAGTAGATTTCTTGCGCTTTTGGGGGCGCCTTCGCGAGCAGGCGCGCTCCCATTTCAGATCTTGAGTCAGCCCACGATGGGGTGAGCACGAAGATCCGATGTGGGGCGAGCTTGCTCGCGATGCTTCAGGCTTTAGCGGCTGGCGATCAGGGCCTGGCCACGCACCACGGCGGCCTTGACCTGCGCCGGCGCGGTACCGCCGATGTGGTCACGGGCGTTGACCGAGCCTTCCAGGGTCAGCACGGCAAACACGTCCTGGTCGATCTGATCGCTGAACTGGCGCAGTTCGTCCAGGCTCATCTCCGCCAGGTCCTTGCCGCTGTCCACGCCGTATTTCACGGCATGGCCGACGATTTCGTGGCAATCGCGGAACGGCAGGCCACGACGCACCAGGTAGTCCGCCAGGTCAGTGGCGGTGGAGAAACCGCGCAGGGCTGCTTCGCGCATGACCGCATGCTTGGGCTTGATGGCCGGGATCATGTCGGCGAAAGCCCGCAGCGAATCGCGCAAGGTGTCGGCGGCGTCGAACAGCGGCTCCTTGTCCTCCTGGTTGTCCTTGTTGTAGGCCAGCGGTTGGCCTTTCATCAGGGTCAGCAGGCCCATCAGCGCGCCGAATACTCGGCCGCTCTTGCCTCGTACCAGTTCCGGCACGTCGGGGTTTTTCTTTTGCGGCATGATCGAGCTGCCGGTGCAGAAGCGGTCGGGCAAATCGATGAATTGGAATTGGGCACTGGTCCACAGCACCAGCTCTTCGGAGAAGCGCGACAGGTGCATCATCGCGATGCTCGCGGCGGCGCAGAATTCAATGGCGAAATCGCGGTCCGAGACGTTATCCAGCGAGTTGCCGCCCACGGCGTCGAAGCCCAGCAGTCGGGCGGTGTACTCACGGTCGATCGGGTAGGTGGTGCCGGCCAGCGCGGCGCTGCCCAGGGGCATGCGGTTGGTGCGCTTGCGGCAATCCACCAGACGCTCATAGTCGCGGCTGAGCATCTCGAACCAGGCCAGCATGTGATGCCCGAACGTTACAGGTTGAGCCGTTTGCAGGTGTGTGAAGCCCGGCATGATGCTCTCGGCTTCGCGTTCGGCTTGCTCCAGCAGGCCTTTTTGCAAGCGCGTGATCTCGGCGAGGATCAGGTCGATCTCATCGCGCAGCCACAGGCGGATATCGGTGGCGACCTGGTCGTTGCGGCTGCGGCCGGTGTGCAGCTTCTTGCCGGTCACGCCAATGCGATCGGTCAGGCGCGCCTCGATGTTCATGTGCACGTCTTCGAGATCGACACGCCAGTCGAACTGGCCGGCCTCGATCTCGCCCTGGATGGTCTTCAGGCCATCGATGATGCTGTCGCGCTCGGCATCGGTGAGCACGCCGACCTTGGCCAGCATGGTGGCGTGGGCGATCGAGCCCATGATGTCGTGGCGATACAGGCGCTGGTCGAAATTGACGGAGGCGGTGAAGCGGGCGACGAAGGCGTCGACGGGTTCACTGAAGCGGCCGCCCCAGGACTGATTGGTCTTGTCAGTGCTCATGAATTCGCTCGTGATCGGCTGGAAAAAGGTAGCGGTTAAAGGCTGCCCCGGATGATAACAGGGTTGCCGGGGCTGGCGCTGGCACTGGTCGGCAGGTTTTTTGCCGCAAATGCCAGGGATCCAGAAGGCTTTTTCGCGCAACGATATTTTTCGATTGAGCAATATCGTCGTGGCAACCGTCTACAGTGGACGGTAGGGCTTTGGTTTTTCATCCTGGACGCATCGGACGCACCAAATAAAGGGGGGTGCTCATATTGGTCAGATCGAGTCTTAACAAACCCTGTGGCGACGCTGTGCGACAACAGGCCTCGAGCATCGGTCGGCAAGCGCTGGTAAAGATAGACAACCGCCTCGCGGCACTTTTTGGCCCTCGGACCAGTCTTAGCGTGGATCGCGGTGACGGATGTCACTTCCCCTGTCTACGCTATCCTTGTGCGAGACTCACGCAGGAATCCAGCGCAATATGAATGTCCTGATCGTTGATGACGAACCACTGGCCCGCGAGCGCCTGAGCCGACTGCTCGGCGAACTCGAGGGTTACAGTGTCCTGGAGCCGAGCGCCACCAATGGCGAAGAGGCATTGGCCCTTATCGACAGCCACAAGCCGGATATCGTGCTGCTCGACATTCGCATGCCCGGCCTCGACGGGTTGCAAGTCGCGGCAAGGCTCTGCGAGCGCGAGTCACCTCCAGCGGTGGTGTTTTGTACCACTCGGGATGACTTTCCCCCCGAGGTCCTGCAGGCCGGTGCCGTGGGCTATTTGCTCAAGCCCGTCGCGGTCGAGGCGCTGGAAGAGGCACTGCGCAAGGCTGAGCGGCCGAATCGCACGCAATTGGCGGCGCTCACCCGTCCGGCCGCCGAAAGCGGCAGCGGCCCGCGCAGCCATATCAGCGCGCGGACCCGCAAGGGCATCGAGCTGATACCCCTGAACCAGGTCGTCTATTTCATTGCCGACCACAAGTACGTGACCTTGCGCCACGAAAGTGGCGAAGTGTTGCTGGACGAGCCACTCAAGGCCCTGGAAGACGAATTCGGCGAGCGGTTCGTGCGCATCCACCGCAATGCCCTGGTGGCCCGCGAGCGTATCGAGCGCTTGCAACGTACGCCCCTTGGACATTTCCAGCTGTACCTCAAGGGGCTCAATGGTGATGCGCTGATCGTCAGCCGACGGCATGTAGCGGGCGTCCGCAAGATGATGCAGCAGCTCTAGCGCCCGCCATCAGGCGTTCCATTTCCAGGGTTGGGGGCCAGGGAGGCCGCGGGGTCGTGATTCAAGTCAAAGCGGATTTGGCTGAGCTGTTATTATCTGCCGTATCTTTTAAGTACGGATTGATCCATGTCCCCTCGCGAGATCCGCATCGCCACCCGTAAAAGTGCCTTGGCCCTCTGGCAGGCCGAATACGTCAAAGCCCGCCTCGAAACGGCCCATCCGGGCCTGGTCGTGACGCTGGTGCCCATGGTCAGTCGCGGCGACAAGCTGCTGGACTCGCCACTGTCGAAAATCGGTGGCAAGGGCTTGTTCGTCAAGGAGCTGGAGACAGCCTTGCTGGACAACGAAGCCGACATCGCCGTGCATTCGATGAAAGACGTGCCCATGGACTTCCCCGAAGGCCTGGGCCTTTTTTGCATCTGTGAGCGGGAAGACCCGCGCGATGCATTCGTCTCCAATACATTCTCCAGCCTTGACGCGCTGCCTGCCCGGAGCGTGGTGGGCACGTCGAGCCTGCGCCGCCAGGCGCAGCTGCTGACTCGTCGTCCCGATCTGCAGATCCGTTTCCTGCGTGGCAACGTCAATACGCGCCTGGCCAAGCTCGATGCCGGCGAATACGACGCTATTATCCTCGCCGCCGCGGGCTTGATCCGCCTGGGTTTCGAAGATCGCATCACCTCGGCCATCAGCGTCGACGACAGCCTGCCCGCCGGCGGACAGGGGGCGGTGGGCATCGAGTGCCGTAGCGCTGACAGCGAGATCCATGCCCTGCTGGCGCCGCTGCACCACGAAGACACGGCCACTCGAGTCTTCGCCGAGCGCGCCCTCAACAAGCATTTGAACGGAGGCTGCCAGGTGCCGATTGCCTGCTACGCCGTCCTTGAAGGTGAGCAAGTCTGGTTGCGCGGCCTGGTGGGCGACCCGAGTGGTGGAAAACTGCTCAGCGCCGAGGCGCGGGCGCCGCGTCGCGATGCCGAGGCATTGGGTGTGCGCGTCGCCGAGGATCTGCTGGGCCAAGGGGCCGACGACATCCTCAAGAAGGTCTACGGCGAGGCAGGCCACGCGTGACGGGATGGCGCCTGCTGCTGACCCGGCCGGCGCAAGAGTCGTCTGCGCTGGCGGCTGTCCTGGCAGAGGCGGGGGTATATGGCAGCAGCCTGCCGCTGCTGGATATCACGCCGATCCCCCTGCCTGAATCCGAGCGAGCCAAGCTCAAGGCCGTGGATCAGTACTGCGCGGTGATCGTGGTGAGCAAGCCTGCGGCACGCTTGTGCGTGGAGTTGCTGCGCCAATATTGGCCGCGTCTTCCTGACCAGCCATGGTTCAGCGTGGGCGCTGCGACCGGGCAGATTCTTGCCGACGCCGGCCTCCGCGTTTCTTACCCTGATGACGGCGATGACAGCGAAGCCTTGCTTGAGCTGGCAACGTTGCGCCAGGCTATCGACCGGCCTGAGCCACGTGTCTTGATTGTGCGTGGAGAGGGTGGTCGCGGTTTGCTGGCAGAGCGTTTGCGTGAGCAAGGTGCTAGTGTCGATTACCTGGAGCTGTACCGTCGCGGCTTGCCGAACTATGCCGAAGGTGAATTACCGGCGAAGGTCGAAGCGGAACGCTTGAACGCGCTGGTGGTCAGCAGTGGGCAGAGCTTCGAGCATCTGCACCGGCTGGCCGGTGATGCGTGGGCCGCCCTGGCGCGGCTACCCTTGTTTGTGCCAAGCCCCAGGGTCGCCGAGATGGCGCGTGCCGCCGGGGCCCGGACAGTTGTGGATTGCCGTGGCGCCAGTGCCGCGGCTTTGCTGGCGGCTTTACGGGAACAATCCGTGCCGTTTTCTAATGCAAAGGATGGATACGTGAGCGAAACAGCCTTGCCAAAAGATCAAGACCAGCCAGCGATCGATGTTCCGGTAGACGCCTCGGCCTCGGCCCCGGTCGCGCCGCGTCGCGGAAACGGACTGGCGATTGTCGCTTTATTGTTGGGCGCTGCCGGCGTGGCCGTGGGTGGGTGGGGCGTTTGGCAATTGCGTCATCTGCAAGCCAACACCCAGCAGCAGGCCACCCAGGTCCAGGCACTCAATGACCAGGCGCAGAACCTCAAGCTCAACGAGCAGCGCCTGAGTGAACGCCTGGAACAACTGCCTCCGGCTCAAGAGCTGGAAGAGCGGCGGCGTCAGGTCGCTCAACTGCAAGGTGACCAGCAGCGCCTGAACCAGCGCCTGGAAACCGTGCTCGGTGCCAGCCGCAAGGACTGGCGCCTGGCCGAAGCCGAGCACTTGCTGCGCCTGGCCAGTCTGCGACTGTCTGCCCTGCAGGACATCAGCAGTGCCCAGGCACTGGTGCAGGGCGCGGATGAAATCCTGCGCGAGCAAAACGATCCCGGTTCCTTCGCTGCCCGCGAACAACTGGCCAAGACTCTCGCTGCGTTGCGCAGCACGGAGCAGCCGGATCGCACCGGCCTGTTCCTCCAGTTGGGCGCCCTGCGTGACCAGGTCCTGCAGTTGTCGGAGATCGCTCCCGAATACAAGGATCGTGGTGAATCCCTGCTCGGGCTGA
Source organism: Pseudomonas frederiksbergensis (assembly GCF_000802155.2). Lineage (GTDB taxonomy): Bacteria > Pseudomonadota > Gammaproteobacteria > Pseudomonadales > Pseudomonadaceae > Aquipseudomonas > Aquipseudomonas frederiksbergensis_A. Next base: position 423,210 of record NZ_JQGJ02000003.1, on the reverse strand, counting down.
CCGCCGATGGCGATGGGGCAAGCCGGTGGGCGCAGTGGTGGGATCAGATCTCGCGCTACATCCGCATCGATTTCAATGCCGATGAAAATGTCCGTCCGCTCCTGGCCGGCCAGAGCTTGATGCAGGTGCGCCTGGCGCTGAGCCTGGCACTGGAGCAGGCGCAATGGGCTGCCCTCAACGGCCAGGCTCCGGTATACACCCAGGCACTGGCCGAAGCCCGGGATGTCCTCAAGAACAACTTCAACCAGGACAACCCCCAAAGCAAGATCATGCTGGAACGAGTCGTTGAGCTGGGCAAGATGCCGGTGACCGTGGTCACGCCGGACCTGGCAGGCAGTCTCAGCGCCGTCCAGGCCTACCTTGAGCGCCGCAACGTGAATGCCGAAGAATCGGTCAAGCCAATGCCCAAGGCAGGCGAGCAGGAGGCCACGCCATGAAGCGCCTCTACGTGATTCTATTCGTGGTCATCGCCGTCGCCGCCGTGCTGGGCGTGGCGATCGCCGAGCATTCGGGTTACGTGTTGGTGGCGTACAAGAACTTCCGCTACGAGGCCGGGCTATGGGTTACGCTGGCATTGATTGCAGTGCTCTGGCTGCTGTGGCGGGGCATAAGCGCGTTGATCCGACTGGTGACCACTTCCACCGGCGTCGTCAACCCATGGTCGCGGCGCAACCGCAGTCGTCGTGTCCAGGTCGCGATCGAGCACGGCCAGTTGGACCTGGCCGAAGGACGGTGGGCCAGTGCCCAGCGGCATTTGCACCGCGCCGCCGAAGCCGAACGCCAGCCGTTGCTGTATTACCTTGGAGCCGCCCGCGCGGCCAATGAGCAGGGCCTGTACGACCAGAGCGATAGTTTGCTGGAGCGCGCCTTGGAGCGTCAGCCCCAGGCGGAGCTTGCGATCGCGCTGACGCACGCGCAGTTGCAAATGGACCGGGGCGATACCGACGGTGCGTTGAGTACGCTGCAAGCCATGCATGAACGCCACCCTCATAACGCCCAGGCCTTGCGCCAGCTGCAACGTTTGCATCAGCAGCGTGGGGATTGGTCCGCGGTGATCCGACTGTTGCCCGAGTTGCGCAAGGACAAGGTCCTGCCTGCCGCTGAACTGGCAGAGCTGGAGCGTCGCGCCTGGGGTGAAAACCTCACCCTGGTAGCTCACCGCGAAGCCGATGGCAGCGTCGGTTTGCAATCGCTCAACCGCGCATGGCAGCAATTGACCTCCGCCCAGCGCCAGGAGCCGGCACTGGTATTGGCTTATGCCGAGCAGCTTCGGCAGTTGGGCGCCCAGGTCGAGGCCGAAGAGGTGCTGCGCGCCGCGCTCAAGCGAAATTACGATAGCCACTTGGCGCGCTTGTATGGCCTGGTCCGCGGTGCTGATCCGATCCGGCAATTGCAAGTGGCTGAGGGCTGGCTCAAGGAACATCCGGATGATCCTGGCCTGCTCTTGACGCTGGGACGCCTGTGCCTGCAAAACAGCCTGTGGGGCAAGGCGAGGGATTATCTGGAAAGCAGCTTGCGCATGCAGCGCAACCCTGAGGCTTGCGCCGAACTGGCGCGGCTGCTGGCGCAATTGGGGGATGCCGAGCGTAGTAACCAACTGTTCCAGGAGGGGTTGGGGTTGCTGGATGAACGTCTTCTGGCCGCGCCCTTACCGGTTTCGCCACAGGTCCTGACGACTTGAGACAGTGATCAGCAAGTGTTGAGGTCGGTGTGGGTCCTTCGCCGCAGCGGCCGGATATTCTTGAGGCAAACGGTTGTGGATCCCGGCCCGGTTTTGGGGTTTTGATTATTCCTTCAGTAAAGTCCTACAGCGGACTGAGCTAAATCCCCTTATGCCTGTCGGGAATTCGCTACATCCCAGGTGAAGTGTCTGCGTGGGGCTGCCTTGAAAGGCCCGAGGGCTTTCCTCTACCGTTACAGCCTGTCTCTTCTGTTACGGATTCGCCATGTCTTTGGCCAGCTCACGCTTCTTGTTTCTCATGGCTTCCATCGCCGCAGCCCTGGCTATTGGCATTGCCAGTTACCTGGAATATGTGGTCGGCCTTTCCCCCTGCAGTCTGTGCATCTTGCAGCGGTTGTGCCTGATGCTGTTCTTTATGAGCTGCCTGGCGGCCTGCGTGCATGGCCCTGGTCAAAAAGGCAGCGTTATATATGCTGCGATGGGTGGGGCTTTTGCTTCGGGCGGGTTGGTGCTGGCGTGGCGCAATGTCCTGGCGCAAACCGATTCGGTGGAGCTTCTACCTGACTGCGTCACTCACCTGAGAGGCGCGGACTCGTGGTGGCACGCCATGCGTCATGTTGCCAATGGCTTGATCGACTGCGCGACAGTGACCTGGACCCTGTTTGATCTGAGCATTCCCGAATGGAGCCTGCTGTTTTTTCTGGCTGTTGCTGTTTCGATGACTTACCTGCTGCTGCGCCTGGCCTGGGATGCCCTGGTAGGGCCATTCAGCGGCAAGACGTCGCAGTTTGTCCGGGCGCTGGATTAAACACTTGTATGAACTTTATCTCCTGCGTACCTTGAAGCAGTTGTCGCGCGGGCATAATCTGGCCCGCACGTATCATTGGAATCATGCCACTCGATCATGTTGTGTCTGCCTTGCTCCTGATCATTCAGGCGTATGTTTCAGACGGCGAGGGGCGTGACTCAGAAGGGAAGAAATCACCATGCTCGAAAGTTGTCAGAATGCTCAGGAACGCTGGGGTGGGGTGCATCTGCTGATCGACCGCTGGTTGCAGGAGCGTCATGAACTGGTTCGAGCCTATGATGCGCTTGGCGACAAGCCTGAGGCACTGAGTGAAAGCCGCAAGCCCCTGCAGGAGTTTTGCGGTGTGCTGGTGGACTATGTATCCGCCGGTCATTTCGAGATCTACGAGCAACTGACGGGCGAGGCCAAGGCCTTCAACGACAAGCGCGGCCTGGAACTGGCCGACACGATTTATCCGCGCATCGATGTCATCACCGAGAAGCTGCTGGCCTTCAATGACCTGTGCGATGAGGGCAAATGCGTAGCGGAAAAATTCAAGGAGTTGGGCGGCTTGTTGCACGAACGTTTCGAACTGGAAGATTGCCTGATCGAAGTCCTGCACAACGCTCACAAGGAAGAAGCTGCGGTCCAGGCCTGAGCCAACTTTCTCGACAGAAAACGGTGCGCATTGCGCGCCGTTTTTCGTTTGTGCCCGTCAGGTCGCCGCGCCCAGCAGTTCGATTTCAAAGACCAGGGGCGTGAAAGGCGGGATCACGTCTCCGGCACCTTCGGCGCCATAGGCCAGGGCTGAAGGAATCACCAGTCGCCACTTCGCGCCTACCGGCATCTGCGGCAGTGCGCTGCGCCAGCCATCGATCACGCTATCAAGGTTGAACCACTGCGCCTGATGGTTGGAATCGAACACGGTGCCGTCCGGCAACCGACCGACATACAACACTTGGACTTTGCCGTGGGGGCCGGCTTTCGCGCCACTGCCTGGCTTTAGTTCGGTCAGCAGGATGCCGTCCGGCAACTGCTGGACACCAGGCCGGCCTTTCTCATCGCTGAGAAATTTCTGCTCGGTCTTTAGCGCCGCTACGTCCTGGGCGGGTGCCGCTTGCGCCGTCAACTGCGCCTGGTGTTCGGCCAGGATGCGTTCGATGCGTTCATCCTCCAACGCCAGCGGCTTGCCCAGGTAAGCCTGTTGCAGGCCCTCGACCAAGGCTTGGATCTCCAGGTCGGGCACGTCTCGGCGCAGGCGTTCCCCCAGGCTCGCGCCCAGACTGTAGGCCAGGTCCCGGGCGTCGTTTGCGTTGGTTTTTTCGGTGGCCTGGGCCACGGGGAAAACCATGCAAAGAAGTAAAAAAAGGTGACGCGACATGTGTACTTGCTCCGGCCTCGATTCGAGGGATTATGCCAGTGCCGCTGACAGTAAAAGTGATTTGCCCAGGCGATGGCGCAGAAGATTTTTTGTCCCGTGCAACGCAACGCCTTGTGTAGTGTCAACATGCCCTAGCGGCGGTTGCAGCAGAGGTCTAGTATGAGCCGCACTCACGTCAGTCAGGAGGTAAACCATGTCGGCCACCAAGAAGCCTGTAAACACTCCGTTGCACTTGCTCCAACAACTGTCGGGCAGCTTGCTCGAGCATCTGGAAAATGCCTGCTCCCAAGCCCTGGCTGATGCTGAAAAATTGCTCGCCAAGCTGGAAAAACAACGCGGCAAGGCGCAGGAAAAACTGCACAAGTCGCGCACCAAGCTGCAAGACGCAGCAACTGCCGGCAAGGCCAAGGCACAAGCCAAGGCCAAGGACGCCATGAAAGAGCTCGAGGACCTGCTCGATGCCCTGAAGGATCGTCAGTCCGAAACCCGTTCCTACATCCTGCAACTCAAGCGTGACGCCCAGGAAAGCCTGAAGCTGGCCCAAGGTGTCGGCCGCGTCCAGGAAGCCGCAAGCAAGGCGCTGTCTCTTCGCGCGGCCAAACCTGCCGTTGTATCGGCCAAGAAGCCGGCGGCTAAACCTGTCGCGGCAAAAACCGCAACCAAGGTGGCGGCCAAGCCAGTCACTAAACCTGCCGTGAAGAAACCGGTCGCTGCCAGCGCAGTGAAACCCGTTGCGAAAAAGCCAGCCGCCAAGGCTGCCGCCAAGCCTGTCGTGAAAGCAGCAGCCAAACCTGTCGCCGCCAAGCCTGCTGCAAAAGTGGCCGCCAAGCCTGCCGCTAAAACCGCCGCTGCCAAGCCCGCTGCAACGAAAGCCACCGCTGCCAAACCGGCTGTCAAAGCGGCCGCCAAACCCGCTGCGAAGCCGGCTGCCAAGCCAGCGGCGACCAAGGCCGCTGCTGCAAAACCTGTCGCTGCCAAGCCTGCTGCGAAATCGCCGGCCAAACCCGCTGCTGCCAAGGCGCCTGCCAAAGTTGTGGCTAAGCCTGCGGCTAAACCGGCTGCGGCCAAGCCTGCGGCGACCAAGCCGGCCGCTGCCAAACCTGCAGCCAAGCCCGCTGCGAAGCCAGCCGTGAAAAAGCCGGCCGCTGCCAAGCCTGCCGCTGCAAAACCGGCAACTGCTCCGGTTGCCAAACCTGCCGCGCCAGCCCCAACGGCGACCCCTGCGCCCACGACCGGCACGCCAGCACCGGCGCTGAACCCGAGCGTAGCCACCGCCCCAAGCACCACTCCAACCCGCGCTTCCTAAGCGCCGGAGACCGCGACGCGCAGCTGCTGCAGCGCGTCGCGGTTGGCTGGGCCGGCAAGCTTTCGCAACCATTGCGCTGAATCCGCAGCTTGTCCCGTCGGCCAGTCCTTGGCGGTTGCCTCCAGCCGCTCAAGCAATAGCCGTTCGGCTTCCAGTTCCAGTTTCTTGATCTGTTCTCGCAATCCACCCAGCCTCGGATCCTCCAGCGCGGGTTTTTTCCATTGGGTGCGCAATGCCCGCAATGGCTGCACGACGCTGGAGTCCCAGGGGCCGGCCAGATGCTGAAGCTGCTGTAGCTTTTGCTCATCACAGCTCACACCGCGTTGCTCCAACCACAACCCACAGAGCACCAGGCAGACATTCGCGCCATCCGCTTGCAAGGCCAGGCACGCAGATTCCACGCCGGGCTTGGCATAGAGGTTGATTGAAAAGCTCCACAGATCAGAGGACATCGTGCTACTCGCGCCAGTTGCGAGCGAAGCTGGTAGACTCCGCCGCCATTATGATTCGACTTCAGAACCTGACTTTACAGCGTGGCCCGCAACGTCTGCTAGAAGACGCCGAGCTGACCCTGCACGCCGGCCACAAAGCTGGCCTCATCGGTGCCAACGGCGCCGGCAAATCGAGCCTGTTCGCCTTGTTGCGCGGCGAGTTGCACCCGGATTCCGGCGACTGCTTCCTGCCTGCGGACTGGCGCATCGCCCACATGCGCCAGGAGGTCGATACTCTCGAACGCCTGGCGGTGGACTACGTGCTCGATGGCGACCTGCGCCTGCGTCAGGTGCAAAGTGACCTGGCGGCGGCCGAAGCGGCCCACGACGGTGCCGCACAGGCCCGGCTGCATTCGGAACTCGACAGTGCCGATGGCTACACCGCCGATGCCCGCGCGCGTAAATTGCTCGCCGGCCTGGGCTTCACCAATGAGCAGATGGACCGTCAGGTCGGCGATTTCTCCGGCGGCTGGCGGATGCGCCTGAACCTGGCGCAGGCCCTTATGTGCCCGTCGGACCTGTTGTTGCTCGACGAACCGACCAACCACTTGGACCTCGACGCGATCATCTGGCTCGAAGACTGGCTCAAGAGTTATCCCGGCACGCTGCTGCTGATCTCCCATGACCGGGATTTCCTCGACGCCGTCGTGGATCACGTCGCCCATGTCGACCAGCGCAAGCTCACCTTGTACCGTGGCGGCTACAGCGCCTTCGAGCGCGCCCGCGCCGAACGCCTGGCACAGCAACAGCAAGCCTACGAGAAGCAGCAGGCCCAGCGGGCGCACATGGAAAGCTACATCGCCCGCTTCAAGGCCCAGGCCACGAAGGCCCGCCAGGCGCAGAGCCGGATCAAGGCGCTGGAGCGGATGGAAGAGCTGTCGGCGGCCCACGTCGATTCGCCATTCGATTTTGTTTTCCGCGAGTCGTCGAAGATTTCCAGCCCACTGATCGACTTGTCCGATGCGCGACTGGGCTATGGCGATAAAACCGTGCTGGAAAAGGTCAAGCTGCAACTGACTCCTGGTGCGCGGATCGGTCTGTTGGGGCCTAACGGTGCCGGTAAGTCGACCCTGATCAAAAACCTGTCCGGTGAGCTCGAGCCTTTGGCCGGGCGCCTGACGCGGGGTGAAAACACCGTCGTTGGCTACTTCGCCCAGCATCAGTTGGACTCCCTCGATGCCAAGGCCAGCCCACTGCTGCACTTGCAGCGCCTGGCGCCAACCGAGCGCGAGCAGACACTCAGGGATTTCCTCGGCGGTTTCGATTTTCGCGGGGCGCGCATCGACGAACCGGTGTTGAATTTCTCCGGTGGCGAGAAGGCGCGTCTGGCGCTGGCGTTGATCGCCTGGGGACGGCCGAATCTGCTGCTGCTCGACGAACCGACCAACCATCTGGACCTGGAGATGCGCCTGGCCCTGACCATGGCCTTGCAGGAGTTCAGTGGCGCGGTGCTGGTGGTCTCCCACGACCGGCACTTGCTCAAGAGCACGACGGACAATTTCTATCTGGTTGCAGACGGCAAGGTCGAAGAGTTCGACGGTGATCTGGAGGACTATGCGCGCTGGCTGGTGGATTATCGCCAACGCAACGCACCGGTCAGCAGCACGCCGGTAAACCCGGACAAGACCGACAAGAAAGCACAGCGCCAGGCCGCCGCGGCGTTGCGTCAGCAACTAGCGCCGCACAAGCGCGAGGCCGACAAGCTCGAAGCCGAGCTGGGCAAGCTGCATGAAAAGCTGCAAAAAATCGAAACCAGCCTCGGTGACAGTGGTCTCTACGAGGCAGCACGCAAGGATGAGCTGCGTGACCTGCTGGCCGAACAGGCCAAGCTGAAGGTTCGGGAAGCGGAACTTGAGGAGGCGTGGATGCAAGCCCTGGAGTTGCTGGAAAACCTGCAAGCGGAGCTGGAGGCGTTGTCCTGATGGAAGCGTTGTCCTTGCCCATACCTGTCATGTGGATCGAACCGATCTGGCTCGGTGTGCAAATCCTGCTGATCCTGTTGGTAGGTTATGTTGCCCAGCGTTTCGTCGCGCGTTTCCTCACGGGGCTCGGCGAGCGCTATCCATTGCCGACCCAGCTGGTGATCATTCTGCGTGGCGTGCTGCGCTGGTTGATCATGGGCAGTGCCGTGCTGGTGGCGCTGGAACGCCTCGGTGTCTCGGCCACGGTGCTGTGGACTGCGCTGTCGGGCTTCGTTGCCGTTGCGGCGGTCGCGTTCTTCGCCATCTGGAGCGTGTTGTCGAACCTGCTTTGCGCGATCCTGATCTACACCGTCGGGCCGTTCCGTCTCGGCGACGTGGTCGAGCTAGTGGAGGCGACCGACAAGCCTGGCATCAAGGGGCGGGTGGTGGCGATCAATCTGCTCTACACCACGTTGATCGAGCCCGAGGAACTCGGCACCGGCAGCTCCATGGTGCAGGTGCCCAATAGCCTGTTCTTCCAGCGGTCGGTGCGGCGCTGGCGCGGCAGCGAGGCGTTCCCGGTTGGCGGTTTCGTCGAATAGCCTTATTTGCCGGCGCATGAAGAAAACAGTGGTTATCCGCAAGGCGGCGCATTAGCTTATTCGTTTCGACGGATCCGAGCCGAGGTGTGCAATGTTGCTAGAAACGTGGCTGGCGTTTTTTGCCGCTTGTTGGGTTATCAGTCTGTCACCGGGCGCCGGTGCCATTGCCTCGATGTCCAGTGGTCTTCAGTACGGCTTCTGGCGTGGCTACTGGAATGCCTTGGGCCTGCAGTTGGGCCTGGCACTGCAAATCGCGATCGTCGCGGCAGGCGTCGGCGCAATCCTTACCGCATCGTCCACCGCGTTCTACGCGATCAAATGGTTCGGCGTGGCCTATCTGGTCTACCTGGGCGTCAAGCAATGGCGGGCGATTCCCGGCGACCTCAGCGACGACGCGGCTGTTCGGCCCATCGGCAAGCCCCTGGCGTTGGTGTTTCGCGGTTTCCTGGTGAACATCAGCAACCCCAAGGCCCTGGTGTTCATGCTCGCGGTGCTGCCGCAGTTCATCGATCCTCACGCACCCCTGGTCAAGCAATACTTGATCCTGGGCGTGACCATGGTTTGTGTCGATCTGATTGTCATGGCCGGGTATACCGGATTGGCGTCCAAGGTACTGCGCCTGTTGCGTACTCCCAAGCAGCAACGGCGGATGAACAGGACCTTTGCCGGATTGTTCATTGGTGCGGCGGGGTTGCTGGCGACGATCCGCAAGGCTGCGGTGTAGCTAAAGTCTGTACGGAGGCATTCTGTGGCGAGGTAGCAAGCTTACTCGCCACAGAATGCCCTCCCGATATTGATCAGCGCAGGATCACCGGCGCCGTATCCCTCGGCAGGTTGTTGCGTTGCGCGGGTTCGCCGGCTTGTTCATGGACTGGCCCGCCGAGCTGTTCGCTCAACTGCCGCGCCACATCTTCCCCCAGCGCCTTGGACACTTCACGTACGACCCGTGGCCGATTGAGGCTGATGCGCACGTCCCGGTGGTTCAGCAGCTTGGTGTCCTGGCCTTCACCCATGGCGGTGAAGGCCGAGGTGATTTCGAAGGTCTTGGTATTGATCAAGCTGAAATCCGCCACCAACGTCAGGGCAAGCACCGCCGAGTAGCTGTCGGCAGTGCCCAGCTCATTGATGTCGCGGGTGAAATCGATGTCCGACACGGTGCCGAACAGCACGTAGTCGGCGCCCTTGAAATTCCCCGCCTTGATGCGCTTGATCACGTCGTACACGTCGCCCTTGGACGAGGCGGTATAAGGCGTGCCTTGAACCAGCTGGAACATTGCGCTGCGCAGGATCTCGCCCTTGATATCGCCGGTGAACTTGCGCAGCTCACCCTGCTCGATGTAACTGCTGGTGGCCTCCATTTCGTCGTAGCTCGACGAAGCGCTGGCACTGTACGGGCTCGCCTGGAAGTTGCTCTGGGCCGAAACGGTGTGGATGTATTCCTCGACGCGCTCTTGATACGCCAAGTCCGTCACCGCGATTTTTGGGGCCGCTTGCGCAGTGAATGCGCAAGCCAGGGCCATCATGCCGATCCATGTGCGCATGGCTTAACGCTCCGTGGTCTTGCGGATTTCTTTTTCGTCCATCCATTCGGCCAGGCCACTTTCGACGTCGATCAGTTGCAGGCTGAATTTGTAGAACACGTCCTTGTAGTCTTCGCTGCGCTTGACGATCGAGCTGATGGAGCCCTCGATGCGATATTTGGCGGCGATCATGTTGCCGGTCTTGGCCACGGTGCTCTTTTTGTACAAGCCGCTCTGGTTCTGCAACTTCAGCTGGTCGACCTGGCTGTCCATGGCGTTGTTGTCGCTGGCGAAGCGCGCGGCGCCGGTCTTCATCAGTTGGGTCTTGATGCTGGTGGTGATTTCCCGGGTATCGATGTACTCGCTGGTCTTGTTCTTCACGTCATAGACCTGGACCACCGGACGGCCCTGCAGCACGCCGGACTGGGCGAGGGAGCGGGTCATGGATTCGGCGATCATTTGCAGATCGGTGGAGCCGAATTCGTTGGTGACGGTTTCCACGGCCTTGGTATCGCCATAGCTGATGTTCTTGTTGCCCAGCACCGGCGAGTTGTTGGCGCAGCCGCTGACGAGCAGGGCGGCGAGGGCGAGGAAGGAAATGCGTAGGAACATTGGGTGCTCTCAACTAAAGTTTGTTTTTGTGGCGAGGGGATAAATCCCTTCGCCACAGGAACGTGTATCTGTCTTACGGCGTGTTGATTTCCAAGCGGAAATCCACAGCCTTGGGCGTCGGTGCGATGGCCGGCAGGAAGCGGGTCTGTTCGCCGTAAAGCGTCAGGCTTTTCCAGCTTTCCTCCTCCGCAATGGGGAAGCCTTCCGGCCCCAGCCAGGCGAAGCGGTAGTACATGTTCTTGTTGTTGAAGCTGGTATTGCTCAGCTGCACGCTGACGGTCATGTAGCCGTTTTCCCGGGCGACGCGCATGGCGCCGACCACGATGTTCTTGGTCTTGCCCATCGCCACGACCTTGCTGGCGGCGCTGCCCGGCTCCGGTGGCGGTGGGGTGGCGCAACCGGCCAGCAAGGCCAGGGCGCCAACGGCGATCAGTTTAAAACGCATGTGAACAAGACTCCGTTCTTAAGGTTGCTTGAGTGCGATGGCGGTGGGATTGGCGCTCGGGATGACCTGGGCCGCCAGGCCGCCGGCGAATACCTGGTTACCCACCGCCCGCAGGCTGATGACCTGGTATCGCTGATCGACCTTGACCTTGACGACCGAGCCGCCTACCGCGCTTGGCAAGGTGACCTGGTGCTCGCCTTTCTTCAGGCGCAGGCGCACCACCTGGGTGTAGTCCGGGAGGGTGCGCCAGGTCCTGGTATCCGCGCCTTCAAGCACGGCCGAGGTAATGCCCACGGCCAGGCCGGCCAGGGGGTTGGTTTCGTTGATCTGCTTTTGCGCCACGCCACGAGTCACCGCGCGCACGGTGGTGCGCAGGATGATCCCCGGCATGTCATCACGCAGGGCCCTGCGCGACATGGCCGTGGTGCTGTTGAGTTGGGTCAGGTCCAGTTGCCGACCGTCGACGCCGATCTGGGCGAACGTGGCGGTGGAGGTGTCCGGCTTGATCAGCGGGAACGACAGCGGTGTGATGACAACGTTGCCGCTGATGGGCAGGGGCAGCGGGATACGGATCGAATCCCGGGACGGCGCGAGACCGCTCTGCACCACGATCAGGATGTCGCTGTCGTCGCCCTTGGCGGCAGGCTTGTCGAGGTTGAGCAGTGCTTGTTCCAGCAGCGGGGTGTTGGGCCGCAGTTCGGCGGCTTTGCGGTAACCCGGCGCGGCCAGGTCTTTTTCACCCAGCGCCTCGTAGACGAAGCCTGCCAGGTAATGGCTGAACGCGCTCTGGTAACTGTTTTTCAGGCTGACCACTTCCGGCGCGTCCAGGCTGGCGACCGGGTAACCCTTGAGGTCCTTGTACTCGGTCTTGACCCCTTGTTTCTCGGCATCTTCCTCGCGCTTGAGGTATTCCTTGTCCCGCAGGTCGGCGATCACCGCCTCGCGCTCGTGGGTCTTCTTGATCTGCAACCGAGCGCCGTCGAAGTCATTCACGGCCAGCAGGTTCAGGGCCATCTGCGTGGTGAGCATGACCTTTTCATAGTCATATCCCTCGTAGCGCCGAACCTTGTCGTTGACCAGGAAACTGCCGAACTGCGCGAGATATTTGGCTGTGTCGAGCTTGACCGCGTCTTCCCACTGGCCGACCTGTTGGTCGGCATTGGTCCAGGCCGTCTGGCTGCCGGACAAGTCGCCCTTGGCGCGCAGCAGCTCACCCTTTTCGAAGAAATAAAGCAGGTCTTTGTCCTGGCTGCTGTTGTTCTTTTCGAGCAGGGTCAATGCGGCGTCGACGTTGCCAGAGGCCAGCTGTTGATTGGTCTGGGCCAGCTCACTGTCGTAGTTGCGAAAGGCCGAACAGCCGGACAGCAGCGTGGTCGCGCAGAGGGCGACCGAGAAATAGGCACGGGTTGCCATGAACACTTCTTCCCTGAGTATCAGCCTGTTGTGCGGGTCGGGCTGGGGCGATCCACGAACGGGGCATTGGCGCCGTCGGTTCCTCATGACCAGAGGAGCTCTTATGCCTTCAACAAATAAGAGGGCGGCGCATTATAAACAGGAGGTTTGAAGCAGTAGTGGCTTTTTAATCTCTAAATGATGTTTTTGTGATGTCACCTGCAAAGCATGAAGATCCGATGAAAATGTGCGGGGGAAACACATCGGTGCTTGAGCCAAGCGCATTGGAAGTGAACAATGTGTTACTTCTTATTTCCAATCGAGAGTCATTCATGGCTGCCCCGTTTCGTTTCCTCGCCTGGCTAGCGCTGCCGTTGCTGGCGTTATGCAGCGCCGATCTGCTGGCTGACACTGCCGAAGGCGCCCCTCAGGCCCTGCATTTGTTGGATTACATCGGGGCGGATTACCCGGCGACTGTCGAGGCGGGAAACGTCATCGACGACTCCGAATACCGCGAGCAACTGGAGTTCACCCAGGTACTGGAAGGGCTGATCGCTGCGCTGCCGAACAAGCCGGAAAAGGCTGAATTGACCCAGGGTATTGGTACTCTGCGCGGTGCTATCAGCGACCGCCGGGACGGCAACGACGTCGCCCGCCTGGCACGGCAATTGGGGGCAAGGCTGGCGGTGGCGTATGAAGTCAGCCAGGCGCCGATCATTACCCCGGACCCGGCACGCGGCGCGCCGCTGTATGCCCAGAATTGCTCGGTTTGCCATGGAGACGCCGGTGCTGGCGATGGTCCGGCCGGCGTCGGCCTAGAGCCGCCGCCCTCGAACCTGCGTGACGGCCAGCGCCTGGATCGGCTGAGCCTCTATGCGATCTACAACACCCTGGGCATGGGCGTCGAGGGCACGGACATGCCGGCCTTCGCCGATCAGCTCGACGATCGCCAACGCTGGGACCTGGCGACTTACATTGCCAGCTTCAGCGCCGACCCGGCTGCGGCCAAAAGCGAGCTGACCTACAACCTCGCCGACCTTGCCCGCCAGACCCCAGCCGAAGTCCTCGCAGCCCAAGGGCCTGCGGCAGCGGCGACATTCCGCGCCCAACGTGCCCAGCCGCCGCAAGTACAGCGCGGCCCGGCCCAATTGCTCGACTACACCGCCACGACGTTGGATAAAAGCATCGCGGCGTATCGTGCTGGTGATCATGACCAGGCCTACGATCTGTCCGTCGCGGCTTATCTGGAAGGCTTCGAGTTGGTGGAAAGCTCCCTCGATAACGTCGACGCCACGGTGCGCAAAGACACTGAAAAGGCCTTGATGGCTTTCCGTCAGTCCTTGCAGGATGGCTTGCCCGTGGACCAGGCCCAGCAGCGCCTGGACGCGGCCAAGGCCAAGTTGAAGGAGTCCGCCGGCCTGTTGGGTGGCGATGGCTTGAGTTGGTCGTTGAGCTACATCTCCGGCTTGCTGATTCTGTTGCGCGAAGGCCTGGAAGCGATCCTGGTGCTGGCGGCGATCCTGGCATTCTTGCGCAACACCGGCCAACAGTCGGCGGTTCGCAGCGTCAACATCGGTTGGGGATTGGCATTGCTTGCCGGCCTGGCGACGTGGGGGTTGGCGGCGTATGTGATCGATGTCAGCGGCGCGCAGCGGGAATTGCTTGAAGGCGCCACGGCACTGTTCGCCAGCGTGATGGTGTTGTGGCTGGGTGTCTGGATGCACGACCGGCGCCACGCAGCGGCCTGGCAGGACTACATCAAGAGCAGCCTGGTGGGCGGCGGTGGCCGGTTCGGATTCGCGATCCTGGCGTTTTTCTCGGTCTATCGCGAATTGTTCGAAGTGATCCTGTTCTACGAGACCTTGTGGCTGCAAGCGGGACCCGCCGGCCATGACGCCGTGTTGGCTGGCGGCGCGACGGCGTTGGTGTTGCTGGTCGGGTTGGCCTGGGTGATCTTGCGTGGTTCGGCGAAACTGCCGTTGGCGCTGTTCTTCAGCATCAATGCCGCGTTGCTCTGTGCGCTGTCGGTGGTGTTCGCCGGCCATGGCGTGAAAGCATTGCAGGAGGCCGGGATCTTTGGCACGCGGCCGGTGGCGTTCTTCGAGTTCGATTGGCTGGGCATTCATGCCGATGCTTACTCGCTGGCCGCACAAGTGGTGGCTATCCTGGCGATCGTGGTGCTGTACGGGCGCAGTTGGGTCGCAGAAAAACGTCGCGTGCCGGTTTCCTGAGCTCTTTCCGCGAGCAGGCTCCCTCCCACAGGATGTAGGCTATGCATTGTCGGAGCGAGCCCGCTCGCGAAGCTTTTGAAAGAGGATTGACCGAATGCGCGTATGGATAGACGCCGACGCCTGCCCCAAGGCCGCGAAGGAACTGGTGGTCAAGTTCGCCTTGAAGCGCCAGTTCGAAGTGGTGCTGGTTGCGGGGCAACCGCAAATCAAGCCGGGCCTTGCCTTGGTCAAGCTGATCGTGGTCCCAAGCGGTCCTGATGCGGCGGATGACTACCTGGTGGAACACGCTGTCCCGGGTGAGTTGGTCATCTGCTCCGACGTGCCGCTGGCAGACCGCCTCGTGAAGAAGGGCGTCGCCGCCCTGGACCCCAGGGGCAAGGAATTCGACGCGCAGAACATGGGCGATCGCCTGGCGGTGCGCAACCTGTTCACCGACTTGCGCGAGCAAGGCCATATGGGCGGCGGCCCGGCGGCTTACAGCGAGCGGGACAAGCAGGGGTTTGCCAATGCGCTGGATCGGATATTGACGCGCTTGGCTCGAAATTCTTGAGCCTGGCCTGGAGCCCTTTGTGGGGTCAGGCGTCGTTCTCGTGCGTCAGCTCCAACACCCGGTCGACTAGCTTGTTGATGCCCGAAGCCGCTTCGCTGATGTTCTTGGCCAGCATGTAGGCGGGTGTGCTGACCAGTTTACGCGCCGTGTCCTCGACAATATCGGTGACCAGGCACTCTTCATGATTCCCGCCCATCTTGGTCACGGCCGCCGCCGTGTCGGCATCTGTGCCGATGGTGCAATTCACGCCCGGACCGTAGATTTTCGCCGCGAGGGCGGGTGAGATGCACATCAGCCCCACCGGTTTTCCCGCCTCGGCAAAGGCTTCGGTCAACGCCAGGACTTCGGGCTGGACAGTGCAGCCGGCACCCTCCACGGCGAAGTTGGACAGGTTTTTCGCCGAGCCGAAGCCGCCGGGCACGATCAGCGCATCAAAGTCCTCGGCCTTGGCTTCGCGCAGGTCCTTCACGTCGCCTCGGGCAATGCGCGCCGATTCCACCAGCACGTTGCGGCTTTCGGGCATTTCCTCGCCAGTCAGATGGTTGATGACATGCAGTTGGGCAATGTTCGGGGCGAAACATTGGACCTGCGCACCGCGCTGGTCGAGACGCAGCAAGGTGATCACGCTTTCGTGGATCTCTGCGCCGTCATACACGCCACAGCCGGAAAGGATCACTGCAACTTTTTTGCTCATGGGCTTTTCTCCAGATTCATGGCGTTAAATGTCTACTAATTTGTCACTCGTTGCCATAGGGGTATCGGGCAGCTACACCTAACCTGCCGATTATCTTCCCTGCCTTGCCTGTCCGGGTCGCATCATGAATTTCATTCTGTATGCCGTGCCGTTTTTCTTCGTGTTGATTGCCGTCGAGTTGCTGGCCGATCGCTGGCGTGGCGTGAGCCACTATCGCCTGGCGGACGCCATCAACAGCTTGAGTACCGGCGTGCTGTCGACCACTACCGGGCTGCTGACCAAGGGCGTCGGCTTGGTCACCTATGCCGTTGCCTTGGAGCACCTGGCGATCTTCCAGCTGCCGGCCGACCAGGCCTGGGCCTGGGTGGTTGCTTTTGTGTGCTATGACTTTTGCTATTACTGGCTGCACCGCATGGGCCATGAGCGCAACATCCTCTGGGCCGCCCATTCCGTGCATCACCAGAGCGAGGACTACAACCTCTCCACCGCGTTGCGCCAGACCAGTACCGGCTTCTTGCTGAGCTGGATTTTCTATTTGCCGCTGGCGGTCCTGGGCGTGCCGCTGGTGGTGTTCGTCAGCGTCGCGGCGCTGAACCTGCTGTACCAATTCTGGGTACACACCCAACACATTCCAAAGCTCGGCTGGCTGGAATGGTGCTTCGTCACGCCGTCCAATCATCGTGCCCACCATGCGCAGAACCCTCTCTACATGGATCGCAACTACGGCGGGGTGTTCATTATTTGGGACCGTCTGTTTGGCACGTTCCAGGAAGAGGACGAGAACGAGCCGGTGGTTTTTGGCGTGACTACGCCGCTGGCCAGTTGGAATCCGCTGTGGGCGAATCTGCAGTTCTATGGGCAGCTTTGGGCCGATGCCCGGCGGGCCGGGCGCTGGTGGGACAAATTGCGGATCTGGTTCATGCCCACCGGTTGGCGCCCGGCTGACGTGGCTGCCCGATATCCGCTGAACAAGCCAGACCTGAGCCAGTTCCGCAAATTCGAAGTGCCGCTGGACGGACGACAGCAGTGGTATGTCGCGCTGCAGTTCTGTGTCTATATCGCCCTGGGCAGCTACCTGATGAACCTTGAAGACAGTCTGTCGGCCGCCGCCTTGATACTGGGCTGGGGAGTTATTGCGTTGGGGGTGTTTGCCTTGGGCGTGGCCCTGGAGAATCGCCCGTGGGCGCTGAAGATGGAGTTGTTGCGGCTGGCGGCGAACGTACCGTTGGCATGGCTGGCACCGGTGGCCGGGTTGTGGCCGGCCAGCCCGATGGCTTGGGTCGGGCTGCTGAGCTACAGCCTGATCAGTGGCATCGGGCTTTACTGCTGTCGCACCCGACTCACTCGCCTGGCGTAGATTCGCTGGCCCTGGCTTGTTCCTGTCGCTCGGCCTCGAGGGTCTTCCTGGCCAGCCGCGCATTCTTGATGCGACGGCGCAGCCACAGGCCCAAGCCCAGCACCAGCAGGGCGCCGAGGACCCACAATTCGTATTTCTTGATACTGCCCAGCATGCCTTCGAGCACCGCGCCAAAGTGATACGCGGCGGCGGCCAGCGCCGTGGCCCAGATCGCCGCGCCGATACCGTTGAGCAACAGGTAGCGGCCCGGCGGATAGCCCGACAAGCCGATGGCCACCGGCATTACGGTGCGCAGGCCGTAGACGAAACGAAAGCTCAGGACCCAGATGTCCGGATGTCGGCGAATGTGCTCCAGTGCCCGGTCACCCATCAACTGCCAGCGCGGTTTGCGTGCCAAGAGCTTGCGACCGTGCTTGCGCCCGAGGAAATACCACAGCTGATCGCCGGCGTAGCTGCCGCAAAATGCCACGACCACCACCAGGTTGATGTCCATGTAGCCACGGAACGCCAGGAAGCCTGCGAGCACGAGGATAGTTTCGCCTTCGAAGAACGTGCCGATGAACAGGGCCAGGTAGCCGAAGTCGTGCAGAAATTGTTGGAGCATTGTCTGGGTGCTGGCGAAATGAACGCGCAGCCTAACCCTTCAGGCACATTCAGGAAAGTATCGAAATGTGTCTCGACGTGAACATTTCCTACAGAAGACAATGACTGCGACTACCGGTCGCGCTTTAGCACAACTGTCATGTGTTCGTCATAATGGCCGCTTATAACTGTCACGCTCGCCCGTCTGCGGGCTCAGGAGTCTGCCGTGAGCTTTACCCCCGCCAATCGTCTGTTTCCCGCCACTCGCCTGCGTCGCAACCGCCGGGATGAGTTTTCTCGTCGGCTCGTGCGCGAGAACGTACTGACCGTCGATGACCTGATCCTGCCAGTGTTCGTTCTGGACGGTGAGAATCGCCGTGAGGCGGTGGCCTCGATGCCGGGCGTTGAGCGCCTGACCATCGACCTGCTGCTGGAAGCAGCGGCCGAGTGGGTCGAACTGGGAATCCCGGCGCTGGCGCTGTTTCCGGTCACGCCTGCGGGTCTCAAGTCCCTGGACGCCGCCGAAGCCTGGAACCCCGAGGGTATCGCCCAGCGCGCGACCCGTGCCCTTCGTGCACGTTTCCCGGAGCTGGGGGTGATCACCGACGTGGCGCTGGACCCGTTCACCACTCACGGGCAGGACGGCATTCTCGACGAAGAAGGCTACGTGCAGAACGACATCACCGTCGATGCGCTGGTCAGGCAAGCGCTGTCCCACGCCGAGGCCGGTGCCCAGGTGGTGGCGCCATCGGACATGATGGACGGTCGGATCCAGGCGATCCGCGAAGCCTTGGAAGTGGCCGGGCACGTCAACGTGCGCATCATGGCTTACTCGGCCAAGTACGCCAGTGCCTACTACGGTCCGTTCCGCGACGCGGTCGGCTCGGCCCTCAACCTGGGCAAGGCCAACAAGGCCTCCTATCAGATGGACCCGGCCAATACCCATGAAGCCTTGCACGAAGTGGCTGCCGACTTGTCAGAAGGGGCAGACATGGTCATGGTCAAGCCGGGGATGCCTTACCTCGACATTCTCTGTCGGGTAAAGGATGAATTCAAAGTGCCGACCTTTGTGTATCAGGTCAGCGGCGAGTACGCGATGCACATGGCAGCGATCCAGAACGGCTGGCTGAGCGAAGGGGTGATTCTGGAGTCCCTGACCGCTTTCAAGCGCGCGGGTGCTGATGGCATCCTGACGTACTTTGCCGTGCGTGCCGCCCAATTGTTACGAGAGCAAAAATAGCCTCCCAGGAACTTGCGATGAATACCGAAGGACTCACAGAAGTTGCCGTAAAAGACGCTCAGCCCGTGGCCGAGCCAGTCGCCGAAACGCCAGCGGAGCTGGAGCCAGCCCCTGCGGCCGCGCCCGAGCCGGCGCCGGCACCGGCGATTGCGATCCCCAACCTGGATGACAGCAGCCTGTACATCCATCGCGAGCTGTCGCAACTGCAGTTCAACATCCGCGTGCTGGAGCAGGCGCTGGACGAGTCCTATCCGTTGTTGGAACGGCTGAAATTCCTGCTGATCTTTTCCAGCAACCTGGACGAGTTCTTCGAGATTCGCGTCGCCGGCCTGAAGAAGCAGATCACCTTCGCCCGTGAACAGGCCGGCGCCGACGGCCTGCAACCGCACCAGGCGTTGGCGCGCATCAGCGAGCTGGTCCACGGCCATGTGGACCGCCAGTATGCGATCCTCAACGACATCCTGCTGCCGGAGCTGGAAAAGCACCAGGTGCGCTTCATCCGCCGGCGCAACTGGAACACCAAGATCAAGACCTGGGTGCGCCGCTATTTCCGCGACGAGATCGCACCGATCATCACGCCGATCGGCCTCGATCCGACGCACCCGTTCCCGCTGCTGGTCAACAAGAGCCTGAACTTCATCGTCGAGCTGGAAGGCATCGACGCCTTCGGTCGCGATTCCGGTCTGGCGATCATTCCGGCGCCGCGCCTGCTGCCGCGCATCATTCGCGTGCCGGAAGACGTCGGCGGCCCGGGCGACAACTATGTATTCCTGTCGTCGATGATCCACGCCCACGCCGATGACCTGTTCCAGGGCATGAAGGTGAAGGGCTGCTATCAGTTCCGCCTGACCCGCAACGCCGACCTGTCGGTGGACACGGAGGACGTCGAAGACCTGGCCCGCGCCCTGCGCGGCGAGCTGTTCTCCCGTCGTTATGGCGATGCGGTGCGCCTGGAGGTGGCCGACACCTGCCCGAAACACCTGTCCGACTATCTGCTCAAGCAGTTCAACCTGCATGAGACCGAGTTGTACCAGGTCAATGGCCCGGTCAACCTGACACGTCTGTTCAGCATCACTGGCCTGGATAGCCATCCGGAGCTGCAATACTCGCCGTTTACGCCGCAAATTCCGAAATTGCTGCAAAACAGCGAAAACATTTTCAGTGTCGTCAGCAAGCAGGACATCTTGCTGCTGCACCCCTTCGAGTCGTTCACCCCGGTGGTCGATTTGCTGCGCCAGGCCGCCAAGGATCCTCACGTCCTGGCAGTGCGCCAGACGCTGTACCGCAGTGGTGCCAACTCGGAAATCGTCGATGCACTGGTGGACGCGGCGCGAAACGGCAAGGAAGTCACGGCGGTGATCGAATTGCGCGCACGCTTCGATGAAGAGTCCAACTTGCAGCTGGCCAGCCGCCTGCAAGCGGCCGGTGCGGTGGTGATCTACGGCGTGGTGGGCTTCAAGACCCACGCCAAGATGATGCTCATCCTGCGCCGTGAGGCCGGCGAGATCGTGCGCTACGCCCACTTGGGCACCGGTAACTACCATGCGGCCAACGCCCGTCTGTATACCGACTACAGCTTGCTGACGTCCGATGACGCCCTGTGTGAAGACGTCGGCAAATTGTTCAGCCAGTTGATCGGCATGGGCAAGACCCTGCGCATGAAGAAACTGCTGCATGCGCCGTTCACCCTGAAAAAAGGCATGCTCGACATGATTGCCCGGGAAACCCAGTTCGCTTTGGACGGCAAGCCCGCGCACATCATCGCCAAGTTCAACTCGTTGACCGATCCTAAAGTCATCCGTGCGCTGTACAAGGCCAGCCAGTCGGGCGTGCGCATCGACCTGGTGGTGCGCGGCATGTGCTGCTTGCGACCGGGCATTCCGGGGGTGTCCCACAACATCCATGTGCGCTCGATCATCGGGCGTTTCCTGGAGCACACCCGGGTGTTCTATTTCCTCAATGGCGGGGAGGAGCAGATGTTCCTTTCGAGCGCCGACTGGATGGAGCGCAACCTCGACAAGCGTGTCGAGACCTGCTTCCCGGTGGAGGGCAAGAAGCTGATCCTGCGGGTCAAGAAGGAGCTGGAAAGCTACCTCACCGACAATACCCACAGCTGGAGCCTGCAGTCGGATGGTCGTTACATCCGCAACACGCCGACCGGCAACCAGAACCCGCGCAGCGCCCAGGCGACGTTGCTGGAGCGCTTGAGCAGCCCGGTGCTGGCGGTTAGTTAAACGTCCTGGGGCGAGCTAGGCCTTAGTGGCGAGGGAGCTTGCTATGGCGAGGGGATTTATCCCCGTTGGGCTGCCCAGCAGCCCAACGCCTTGGGAGGGCGTCGCCCTCCAGCGGGAGCAAGCTTCCTCGCCACAAAGGTTCGTGTCGCTGGACTCAGTGAATGTTCAGCAAAATCCCCACCCGAGTCAGCCATTCGGCTTCCTGGGCAAAGTCAGCCTGGGTCAGTTGGTTCTCTTCCAGCCAGCCTTCGGGAAACATCACATCCAGTTGATCGCCGTCGGCATGCAGCGCCACTTGGGGCATTTGCTGGGTGCCGCGGATGTGGTGGAACAGGATCGCGAAGCGTAGCAGCACGCACAGGCGAATCAGCTTGATGCCGTCGTCGCCGAACTCGGCGAATTTGTCTTTTGGAATATTGCGGCGATGACCGCGTACCAATAGTGCGAGCATCTGCTGGTCTTCGCGGGAGAAACCCGCGAGGTCCGAATGCTCGATGAGGTAGGCGCCGTGCTTGTGGTAATGGTAGTGGGCGATGTCCAGGCCCACCTCGTGCACCTTGGCGGCCCAACCGAGCAGTTCGCGCCAGACGCCGTCGTTCAGGTCCCAATCGTCGGCCACCTGGTCGAAGGCATGCAGCGCCTTGCGCTCGACCCGCGTCGCTTGTTCCTGATCGACGTGGTAGCGCTCCATGAGCGAGCCCAGGGTACGCTCGCGCACGTCTTCGTGATGATGACGCCCGAGCAAGTCATAGAGCACGCCTTCGCGCAGGGCACCTTCGCAATGGTCCATGCGCTGCAGTTCGAGGGCATCGAAGATGGCTTCGAGAATTGCCAGGCCCGCCGGGAAGATCGCTCGTCGGTCGGGCTTGATGCCTTCGAAATCGATCTTGTCCGAATCGCCGAGCTTGAACACCTTGCGCTTGAGCCACGCCAGGCCCTCGGCATTGACTTCGCCGCTGCCATGGCCGCCGGCCTTGAGCGCCAGGCCGATGGCTCGGATGGTTCCCGAGGAGCCGATGGCTTCGTCCCAGGTCAGCCGGTGCAGGGCATGTTCGATGCTCATGATTTCCAGGCGCGCCGCCGTATACGCCTGGGCGTAGCGGGCCGGGGTGATCTTGCCGTCGCGGAAATAACGCTGGGTGTAGCTCACGCAACCCATCTGCAGGCTTTCGCGCAGCAGCGGCTCGAAGCGCTGGCCAATGATGAATTCGGTACTGCCGCCGCCGATGTCCGCCACCAGGCGTTTACCGGGGGTGTCGGCCAAGGTGTGGGAGACGCCGAGGTAGATCAGGCGAGCCTCTTCACGTCCGGAAATGACCTCCACCGGATGGCCGAGGATCGCTTCGGCGCGGTGGATGAATTCGCCACGGTTGCGCGCCTCGCGCAGGGCGTTGGTGCCCACGATCCGCACAGCGCCCAGGGGCATGCCGTTGATCAGCTGGGCAAAACGCTTGAGGCAATCGAGTCCGCGCTGGATGGACTCCTCGCTCAACTGGCGCTCTTCGTCGATCCCGGCGGCCAGCTGGACCTTCTCGCCGAGCCGCTCAAGAATGCGGATTTCCCCGTTCTGGGCCTTGGCGACGACCATATGGAAACTGTTGGAGCCCAGGTCAATGGCGGCGATCAGGGACAGATTCTTGGCTTGGGATGGCGGCATGGTCAGAAAGTCTCGGTCGATAACCTTGCCATCCTGCCACGATCGACCGCTTACGCCAACGCACCTGAGCCAAACCCTTGAGCCAGAGCAGTCTGCAGGGTGCCTTTGTGGCGAGGGGATAAATCCCCTCGCCACAGGGTTTTTCTCCTGCAGCAAAAATCAGGCAGGCTCGACCGTACCGATGAAGTTGGCCAGCTCCGCTGTCTGCGGATCGGCAAACAGCACCTTCGGATCACCCACCTCGTGCACCTTGCCCTGGTGCATGAACACCAGTTTGTCGCCCACTTCCCGGGCGAAACGCATTTCGTGGGTGACCATGATCAGTGTCATGCCTTCCTTGGCCAGTTGCCGCACTACGCTGAGCACTTCGTTGACCAGCTCCGGGTCCAGCGCCGAGGTGATTTCATCGCACAGCAGCACTTTGGGCGACATCGCCAAGGCGCGGGCAATCGCCACCCGTTGCTGTTGACCACCGGACAGACGGTCAGGGAAGGCGTCGAATTTTTCGCCAAGCCCAACCCGCTCCAACATCTGCCGCGCCAGTTCGGCCGCCTTGGCCTTGGGGACTTTTTGTACCACCTGCGGTGCGAGCATCACGTTCTCGCCCACCGTCAGGTGTGGGAACAGGTTGAACTGCTGGAACACCATCCCGACTTTCTGCCGCAGGCTGCGCAGGTCGGCGCGGGCGGCATCGAGGTATTCGCCATCGACTTCGATCACGCCATCGTTGATCGACTCCAGGCCATTGAGCGTGCGCAGCAAGGTGGACTTGCCCGAGCCGCTGCGGCCGATGATCGCGACGACCTGGCCTTCCTCGACGCTCAGGTCAATGCCTTTGAGCACATGATGATCGCCGTAGTATTTATGCAGGGCGGAAATTCTAAGCAGAGGCATGCAGTCTCCTTTCCAGGTAGCGCGCGCTGAGGGACAAGGGGTAGCAGAGCAAGAAGTAACCGAGGGCGACCAGGCCATAGACCATGAACGGCTCGAACGTGGCGTTGGCGAGCATGCCGCCGGTCTTGGTCAGTTCGGTAAAGCCGATGATCGACGTGACGGCCGTGCCCTTGACCACCTGCACGGAGAAGCCAACCGTCGGCGCCACGGCAATGCGCAGGGCCTGGGGCAGGATCACGTAGCGCAATTGTTCCAGGGGGTTGAGGGCCAGGCTCGCGGAGGCTTCCCACTGGCCATTGGAAATCGAGTCGACACAACCGCGCCAGATCTCCGCGAGATACGCGCTGGTGAACAGCGTCAGGGCAATCGCCGCCGCCATCCAGGGTGAGATCTCAATCCCGGCCAGGGCTACGCCGAAAAACACCAGGAACAGTTGCATCAACAGCGGCGTGCCTTGGAACAGTTCGATGTAGGTGCGGGCGATGTTGCGGGGCAGGGCGTTTTTGGAAATGCGCAGGACCATCACCAGCAAGCCGATCACACCGCCGCCGATAAACGCCACCAGCGACAGCGCCAGGGTCCATTGCAGGCCGGTGAGCAGGTTGCGCACCACGTCCCAGAAAGTGAAATCGCTCATTGGCTGCTCCTGGCAATGTAGCGACGCCCGATCCAATTCAGGAACTGGCGGATCAACAGCGCCATGCACAGGTAGATCAGCGTCGTCAGTGCGTAGGTTTCAAAGGCGCGGAAGTTGCGCGATTGGATGAAGTTGGCTGCGAAGCTCAGTTCTTCGGTGGCGATCTGGGAGCAGACCGCCGAGCCGAGCATCACGATGATGATCTGGCTGCTCAAGGCCGGCCAGACCTTGCCCAGCGCCGGTAGCAGCACCACATGGCGGAAGGCCTCGAAGCGACTCATCGCCAAGGCCGCGGCGGCTTCCAGTTGCCCTCGCGGGATCGCCTGGATGCCGGCGCGGATGATCTCGGTGGAATAGGCGCCGAGGTTGATCACCATGGCCAGCACCGCCGCCTGCCACTCGGAAATCTGCAGGCCCAGGGACGGCAAGCCGAAGAAGATGAAGAACAACTGCACCAGGAACGGCGTATTGCGGATCAATTCCACATACACGCCAAAAATCGGGGCGAACGGACGGATATTCCAAGCCCGCACCACCGCCCCGACGATGCCCAGGCCAACCCCGAGCAACGCACCGATGGCTGTCAGTTCCAAGGTGAACAGTGCACCGCGCAACAGCAGTTCGGTGTTTTGCACCACCGGTAGGAAATCGAACTGATAAGCCATGCTCAGCCTCTCAAGCGACGGTCAGAGATCGGCCGGCAGCGGTTGCTTGAGCCAGGTCTGGGAGTTTTTCTCCAGGCTGCCGTCGGTCTTGGCGGTGGCAAGGATCTGGTTGACCTTGTCCAGCAATGCCGGCTCGTTCTTGTTGACGCCCACGTACACCGGCGAATCCTTGAGTTTCACTTTCAATGCCGGGACGCGCTTGGGGTTGCGTTCGCTGATGGCGACCATCACCACGTTGCCGCTGGCGATCAGGTCAACCTGGCCGGCCAGGTAGGCGGCGATGGTCGAGTTGTTGTCTTCGAAGCGCTTGATGGTGGTGCCTTCGGGGGCGACCTTGGTCAGCTCGATGTCTTCGATGGCGCCACGAGTGACACTGATGGTCTTGCCCTTGAGGTCGTCCAGGTTGTTGATGGCGGCATCGGGCGGGCCGAATACGGCCAGGTAGAACGGCGCGTAGGCGCTGGAAAAGTCGATGACCTTTTCCCGCTCCGGGTTCTTGCCCAGGCTGGAAATCACCAGGTCGACCTTGCCGGTGGTCAGGAAAGGGATGCGGTTGGTGCTGTTGACTGGCGTCAGTTCCAGCTTGACCTTGAGCTGGTCGGCCAGCAGCTTCGCCGTGTCGATATCCAGGCCGCGCGGCTTCATGTCCGGGCCGACCGAGCCGAACGGCGGGAAATCCTGGGGCACGGCGACCTTGAGCGTGCCGCGCTTGACCACATCCTCCAGGCCATCGGCGTGGGCGGGCAATTGGCAAAGCATCAAACTGGCAAACAGGGCAGTGAGCAGGACGCTGCAACGCTGGATCATGGGTGAATCTCCGCGGTCGATGGTGAGGTTTCTGCAATTGGGCAGAGCACAGGGCATGCCAAACTCCCGCTTGATCCGCCAAAGCCACGGTTTTGCAGGCGCCGTTCGGTCTGACTGGTCTGAACAGTTGCGCAGCGTTTCGCACCTTTATCGAGCGTCGGCATTGGGCGCCGAACCCTGCTGGGGCACGACTTGCCGGGCGCGGCGAATAGCTTTACAACTAGCCGCTCATTTGCCCGGTTTGTCTGGAAAATCATGAATTCCATCGCTCGTGCCGTTCCTGAGGTGGCGCTGCAAGCCATCCGCAAACTGATCGCCGACGAAGGCTTCGGCCCGGGCGATGCACTGCCCTCGCAACGGGACCTGGCCTTGCAACTGGGGGTTAGCCGGGCGTCCCTGCGCGAAGCGCTTTCGTCGTTGAGCGCCCTGGGAATGATCAGCGTACAGCCGGGCCGGGGCGTTTTTGTGCAGGCCCCGGCGCAAGCCGCAGGTCACGACTCGACACCGGGTTGGCCTTTCGCCGCCCAGGCCTCGCCTGTGGATATCTTTCAGCTGCGCTATGCCCTCGAAGGTTTCGCAGCCGGATTGGCAGCCGTGACGTTGAGTGCCGATGAGCTCGATGCGCTGGAGGACAACGTCGAGGCCATGCGCCGGGAATTGAAGGCCGGGGATTTCGACGCTGCGGCGCAACTGGATTTCGAATTCCATCGGCGCATCCTGCTGGCCAGCGGCAACCAGGCGATGCTGAGCATCCTCACCGCCAGCGCCGAGATCTTCCTCGAGAGCCAGAAACTACCGTTCATCAGGGCGGAGCGGGCAATGGAAACCTGGCAGGAACACCGCAAGATTCTTCGCGCCCTGGCCCGTCGTGCATCGGTTTCAGCGCAAAAAACCATGCAGGAACATGTACGTAATGCTGCGTTGCGCACGGGTATTTCGTTTATTGCTCCGACCGCTTCGTGATCCGAGCCATACGCAAACCCGTCGGCAGCTATAGCGAGACTCAATCAACTGCGGCTTCCTGAACCCGGGAAGGGTCGTTATGATGGGCCACGTTTTTTTGCTGATTACCCCGGAGATTTCCATGAGCAGCGATCTGATCAAACACGTTAGCGACGCTAGCTTCGAAGCTGACGTACTCAAGGCCGAAGGCGCGGTACTGGTCGACTATTGGGCTGAGTGGTGCGGTCCATGCAAAATGATCGCTCCGGTCCTGGACGAGATTGCCGAGACCTACAAGGGCAAGCTGACCGTTGCCAAGCTGAACATCGACGAAAACCAGGAAACCCCGGCCAAGCACGGCGTGCGCGGTATTCCTACGCTGATGCTGTTCAAGAACGGCAACGTCGAAGCCACCAAGGTGGGCGCGCTGTCGAAATCGCAACTGGCGGCATTCCTCGACGCCAACATCTAAGCGTCGAATGTCCTGCCAAAAGCCCCGCAAATCGCGGGGCTTTTTCGTTGTTCGGGGCTAGACGCTCGCAAATCGAGGTGTTACATTCGGCCCCGCACTGGTTTCTCCATTGCCCCCTGCAAGCCGTCGCCGACGCTCTCCTTTCGAATAAGTACGCGATCCTGTCGCCTTCTCCGCGGCGCGGCCTCATTAAGCCAAAAGCTTAATTTCCCCCCTCCATAAATGATTACGTCATTCCTATATGAATCTGACTGAACTCAAGCAAAAGCCGATTACCGAACTGCTCGAATTGGCCGAACAGATGGGCATAGAAAATATGGCCCGTTCGCGCAAGCAGGACGTGATTTTCTCCCTGCTCAAGAAGCACGCGAAAAGCGGCGAGGAAATCTCCGGTGATGGCGTGCTGGAGATTCTCCAGGACGGCTTCGGCTTCCTTCGCTCCGCAGACGCTTCCTATCTCGCCGGCCCGGACGATATCTACGTCTCGCCGAGCCAGATCCGTCGCTTCAACTTGCGCACCGGTGACACCATCGTTGGCAAGATCCGCCCTCCGAAGGAAGGCGAGCGTTATTTCGCCCTGCTCAAGGTCGACACGATCAACTTCGACCGTCCGGAAAACGCGAAGAACAAGATTCTCTTCGAGAACCTGACCCCGCTGTTCCCGACCGTGCGCATGAAGATGGAAGCCGGCAACGGCTCCACCGAAGACCTCACCGGTCGTGTCATCGACCTGTGCGCACCTATCGGCAAAGGCCAGCGCGGCCTGATCGTGGCACCGCCGAAAGCGGGCAAGACGATCATGCTGCAGAACATCGCGGCCAACATCGCCCGCAACAACCCTGAAGTTCACCTGATCGTGCTGTTGATCGATGAACGTCCGGAAGAAGTGACCGAGATGCAGCGCACCGTGCGTGGCGAAGTGGTCGCCTCGACGTTCGACGAGCCGCCAACCCGCCACGTGCAGGTTGCCGAAATGGTGATCGAGAAGGCCAAGCGCCTGGTCGAACACAAGAAGGACGTGGTGATCCTGCTCGACTCCATCACCCGTCTGGCCCGTGCCTACAACACCGTGATCCCGAGCTCCGGCAAGGTGCTGACCGGTGGTGTCGATGCCCACGCGCTGGAAAAGCCGAAGCGTTTCTTCGGTGCGGCACGGAACATCGAGGAAGGCGGCTCGCTGACCATCATCGCCACCGCGCTGGTCGAGACCGGCTCGAAGATGGACGAAGTGATCTACGAAGAGTTCAAGGGCACCGGCAACATGGAACTGCCCCTGGACCGTCGCATCGCCGAGAAACGTGTGTTCCCGGCCATCAACATCAACCGTTCCGGCACCCGTCGCGAAGAATTGCTGACGGCCGATGACGAGTTGCAGCGCATGTGGATCCTGCGCAAGCTGCTGCATCCGATGGATGAAGTCGCTGCCATCGAGTTCCTGGTCGACAAGCTGAAAACGACCAAGACCAACGATGAGTTTTTCCTGTCGATGAAACGCAAGTAAATCGAGCAGGCCAGCAAGAGCCGGGGAAACCCGGCTTTTTGCTGTCCGTGCATTCACTATTGCGAACGGGCGGCGTTAAACTCGGGCCCCCGAACGCCACGGACACCATGAGGCTTTGCATGCAGTATCGCGACTTGCGCGACTTTATCAGCGGGCTGGAACAGCGCGGCGAACTCAAGCGCATCCAGGTGCCAGTGTCACCCGTCCTGGAAATGACCGAGGTCTGCGACCGCACCCTGCGCGCAAAAGGCCCGGCGCTGTTGTTCGAAAACCCCACGGGTTATGACATTCCGGTGCTGGGCAACCTGTTCGGCACACCGGAGCGCGTGGCCCTGGGCATGGGCGCCGAGGCCGTCAGCGAACTGCGCGAGATCGGCAAGCTGCTGGCGTTCCTCAAGGAACCCGAGCCGCCGAAAGGCCTGAAGGACGCCTGGTCCAAGCTGCCGATTTTCCGCAAGATCATTTCCATGGCGCCGAAAGTCGTCAAGGACGCTATCTGCCAGGAAGTGGTGATCGAGGGCGACGATGTCGACCTGGCCATGCTTCCGGTGCAGACCTGCTGGCCGGGCGATGTGGGGCCGCTGATCACTTGGGGCCTGACCGTCACCAAGGGGCCGAACAAGGACCGCCAGAACCTGGGCATCTATCGCCAGCAGGTGATTGGTCGCAACAAGGTCATCATGCGCTGGCTGAGCCATCGCGGCGGCGCGCTGGATTACCGTGAGTGGTGTGAGAAACATCCCGGCCAGCCATTCCCGGTGTCGGTGGCCCTGGGCGCGGACCCGGCGACCATCCTCGGTGCTGTCACGCCCGTGCCCGACAGCCTCTCCGAATATGCCTTCGCCGGCCTGCTGCGGGGCAATCGCACCGAGCTGGTGAAATGCCGCGGCAACGACCTGCAAGTGCCGGCCACCGCCGAGATCATCCTTGAAGGCGTGATCCACCCCGGCGAAATGGCCGACGAAGGGCCGTACGGTGACCACACCGGTTACTACAACGAAGTGGACAGCTTCCCGGTGTTTACCGTCGAGCGCATCACCCATCGGATCAAGCCGATCTACCACAGCACCTACACCGGTCGTCCGCCTGATGAGCCGGCGATTCTCGGCGTGGCGCTGAACGAAGTGTTCGTGCCGATCCTGCAAAAGCAGTTTCCGGAGATCACCGATTTCTATCTGCCACCCGAAGGCTGCTCCTATCGCATGGCCGTGGTGACCATGAAGAAGTCGTATCCGGGGCATGCCAAGCGGGTCATGCTGGGCGTCTGGTCGTTTTTACGACAATTCATGTACACCAAGTTCGTTATTGTCACTGACGACGATATCAACGCACGGGATTGGAACGACGTGATCTGGGCCATCACCACGCGCATGGACCCCAAGCGTGACACGGTAATGATCGAGAATACGCCGATCGACTACCTCGACTTCGCCTCGCCGGTGTCCGGCCTGGGGTCGAAGATGGGGCTCGATGCCACGCATAAGTGGCCCGGTGAGACCACCCGTGAGTGGGGCCGGGTTATCGTCAAGGATGAAGCCGTTACCCAACGGATCGATGCCATCTGGAATCAGTTAGGAATAGATTGATGCGTGTAACCTTGCAGCCTTCCGGCGCGGTGCTGGAGATACAGCCGGCCGAGCGGATTCTCGACGGCGCGCGGCGCCTGGGCTACGACTGCCCGCAGAGCTGTCGCAACGGCAACTGCCACGTGTGTGGCGCGTTGCTGGTGGAAGGTCGCGTGGAGCAGGCCGGTGAAATACGTGATCATGGCGAGATTTTTACGTGCATCGCCGAGCCGCTGGAGGACTGCGTGGTGTTGTGGGATGGCGTGCTGGCGCCGGGCGAACTGCCGGTACGCAACCTGGCATGCCAGGTCATCGAGTGCGCCGACGTGGGTGGCGATGTCTGGCGAGTGCGCCTGCGGGCGCCAGCGGGAAAGCCACCGCGCTATCACGCCGGGCAGTACCTGATGATCGAACGGGAAAACGGCGAGAAATCGGCTTTTTCCCTGGCTTCGGCGCCGCATTCCGGACGCGAGCTGCAATTGCATGTCTTGGTGCGCGAAAGCAGTGCACAGAAGCTGCTGGAGCAACTGCAGCGCAACCCCAATGTGCGCATCGAGATGCCCTTCGGCGACACTCACCTTTCCGAGCTTCCCGACGGTCCGCTCGTGCTCATCGCTGCCGGAACCGGCATGGCCCAGATGCACAGCCTGATCGAGCACTGCCGCGCCCAGGGGTTCAAGCACCCGGTGCATCTGTATTGGGGCGTGCGGCGTCCCGAAGACTTCTATGAGATCGAGCATTGGGACGAGTGGAAGGAACTCCCGAACCTGTACCTGCATAAGGTCGTCAGCGACCTGTGCGGTTGGAAAGGGCGTTGCGGGATGCTCCACGAAGCGGTATGCGAGGACCTCAGCGATCTTTCCGGCGTACACGTCTACGCCAGCGGCTCGCCGGCGATGATCTACGCCACACTCGATGCGCTGGTGGAAGCTGGCATGGACGCCCATCAAATGCGCGCGGACGTGTTTGCGTATGCGCCAAGGGCTTGAGCCAACCTAGCCTTGAGTTATGCCTTGTGGCGAGGGCGCAAGCTCCCCTCGCGACAAAAGGCCATGTCCCCTCGATATAACTTCATATATTGCGTTTCGGTATTTAGTCGGCCGGGCAGATACCGATAACGTATATAGCGTCGGGATGGCATTTAACTTGCCTCGCTCCACACGAACGTCAACACCCTGGCGTCCCCATATTTTTGAGAAGCCAACCGCTAACGGCCATGACCGCTATCGAATCCGCCATAACCTGCGCCCTGTACCCGCCCCGGCTCGAGCTGGGTGCGCAGCTGACCCGCGAACAATTGCTCGCCTCGATGCGATCGACCATGAGCCTTCATCAGGGCGGACCGGTCTGGCTGTTCGCCTATGGTTCGTTGATCTGGCGTCCGGAATGCACGGCGGTGGAGCGGGTGCGAGGCCGGGTCCATGGTTACCATCGCGGCTTGTACCTGTGGTCCCATGAGCATCGCGGCACTCCGGAGCTGCCCGGGTTGGTGTTCGGATTGGACCGTGGCGGTTCGTGCAGCGGTTTCGCCTACCGGTTGCCGGAGGAAAATCTCGAGGACTCGCTGTTTGCCCTGTGGCAACGCGAAATGCCGGTCCCGTCCTATCGCCCGCACTGGCTCAGTTGCCGTCTCGAGGATGGCAATCGGGTGCAGGCCCTGGGCTTCGTGCTGGAGCGACACCTGCCCAGCTATGCCGGCAACTTGCCGGACCATGTGCTGAGCCAGGTGTTCGAAAGCGCTTGCGGGCGTTATGGCACGACTCGCGATTATGTCGAGCAGACCATCCACGCCCTGCGCAGCCACGCCATGCCAGACCGGAATCTGGAGGCGCGGCTCAAGCGCTGCCGATCAATAGGGGATCAGGCGACTGCTTCGCGGCTCTGACTGGCGATCTGCTTGTGCCACAGCGTTGGCGCAAGGAACGCCATCGCCAGCAGGCAAGCACCGACCAGCAGCACAAAACCGCCGTCCCAGCCAAAATGGTCCACGGTGTAGCCCATGGCGGCGCTGGCCGCGACCGAGCCACCCAGGTACCCGAACAGGCCGGTGAAGCCTGCGGCGGTACCGGCGGCTTTTTTCGGCGCCAATTCCAGAGCCTGCAAGCCGATCAGCATCACCGGGCCATAAATCAGGAAGCCGATGGACACCAGGGCAATCATGTCGACGGTCGGGTTGCCGGCCGGGTTCAGCCAGTAAACCAAGGTCGCCACGGTCACCAGGGCCATGAACACCATGCCGGTCAGGCCACGGTTGCCACGGAAGATCTTGTCGGACATCCAGCCGCACAACAGCGTCCCCGGAATACCCGCCCATTCGTAGAAGAAGTAGGCCCAGGAGCTTTTATCCACCGTGAAGCCCTTGGCTTCCTTGAGGTAGGTCGGGGCCCAGTCCAGCACGCCGTAGCGCAGCAGGTAGACGAAGACGTTGGCCATGGCGATGTACCAGAGCATTTTGTTGCGCAGCACGTACTTGACGAAGATTTCCTTGGCGCTGAATTCGTTCTCGTGACTGGCGTCGTAGCCTTCCGGATAGTCGTCCTTGTACTTCTCGATCGGTGGCAGGCCCACCGACTGCGGGGTGTCGCGCATGGTCGCAAAGGCAAACACCGCAACGGCGAGCGCCACGGTAGCGGGCACATAGAATGCCGCGTGCCAGTCATTGAACCAGGCCATCCCCAGCAGGAACAGCGGACCGATCAGGCCACCTCCGACGTTGTGCGCCACGTTCCAGACCGATACCACGCCGCCGCGCTCCTTCTGCGACCACCAGTGCACCATGGTCCGTCCGCTTGGCGGCCAGCCCATGCCTTGGGCCCAGCCGTTGATGAACAGCAGAATGAACATGATCGTCACACTGGAGGTTGCCCAGGGCGCGAAACCGAAAATGAACATCACCCCGGCTGATACCAGCAAGCCGAACGGTAGGAAATAGCGCGGGTTGGAGCGGTCGGACACCAGGCCCATCAGGAATTTCGACAAGCCATAGGCAATGGCGATGGCCGACATGGCCAGGCCAAGCTGGCCACGAGTGTAGCCCTCGTCGATGAGATACGGCATCGCCAGCGAGAAGTTCTTGCGCAGCAGGTAATAACCGGCATAGCCGATGAAAATCCCGGCGAAGATCTGCCAGCGCAGGCGTCGGTAGGTGCTGTCTATTTTTTCTTCAGGCAGGGCTGCCTGATGTGCGGCAGGTCGAAAGAAAGCAAACATTCAAGAGCTCCAGAATTCTTGTTTTGACTGCGGATGCGAATGTTACAGTTTCGTTACCGAAAATAGCATCGGTTCGCATCGGCCAAACAGCGGAAATTCTGGATATCGCATGTTCTTTTATGAACATGTCGCTCAGATATAAATGAAAGACGTTATGGGAATGGCGGAACCGGGTCGCAGGGCTTCGACCCGGTACAGGTCATAAAACGGTGAGGCACGCAATCAGCGAACCTGCACCACCACTTTTCCCACAGCCTTGCGCTGGCCCAGATCGTTGATCGCCTGGGCGGCATTGGAAAGCGGGTACACCTGCGACACCAGCGGCTTGAGCTTGCCTTCGGCGAACCAGCCGAACAATTGCTGGAAGTTGGCGGCATTGTCCTGGGGTTGGCGCTGGGCGAAGGAGCCCCAGAACACGCCGACCACCGAGGCGCCCTTGAGCAGGGCCAGGTTCACCGGCAGTTCGGGAATGCGTCCGCTGGCAAACCCGACCACCAGCAACCGGCCGTTCCAAGCAATGGCGCGCACGGCCTGGTCGAAAAGATCGCCACCCACCGGGTCGTAGATAACGTCGGCGCCTTGGCCGTCGGTGAGGCGCTTGATTTCGTCCTTGAGGCTGGTTTCGTTGTAGTTGATCAGTTCGTCGGCGCCGGCGGCCTTGGCCACGGCGAGTTTTTCCGCGCTACTGGCGGCAGCGATGACGCGGGCGCCCATGGCCTTGCCGATTTCCACTGCCGCCAGGCCGACGCCGCCGGAGGCGCCGAGTACCAGCAGGGTTTCTCCGGGCTGGAGGTTGGCTCGCTGCTTGAGAGCGTGCATCGATGTGCCGTAGGTCATGCTGAAGGCGGCCGCCGTGTTGAAATCCATGGAGGAGGGAATCGGCAACACGTTGTAGCCCGGCACCGCCACTTGTTCGGCGAAACTGCCCCAGCCGGTCAGGGCCATGACCCGGTCACCGACCTTCAGGTGGCTGATCTTCTCCCCTACCTCGCTGATGACCCCTGCCGCTTCGCCGCCCGGCGAGAACGGGAAGGGCGGCTTGAACTGGTATTTGCCCTCGATGATCAGCGTGTCAGGAAAATTCACCCCGGCGGCGTGCACATCCAGCAACACTTCATTCTTCTTCACGACAGGGCTGGCGACGTCTTCCAGCACCAGCGATTCGGCAGGGCCGAATTCTTTGCACAGCACGGCTTTCATCAGGGCTATTCCTTTGGGAGTGATGGCCGATAAGTGTAGGTGTGGGAGTCAATGGGTCAACGAGCATGCCCCGCCCTGATAGCCGGCCATAAGCTTGTGCTTGGACGACGGGTCGGTATGCTGGGCCGCAAACCGGATGAGGAGTGAAATGTGAAAGCGTGGATCATGTTGATGCTGGCCCTGTCGTTGCCTGTGGCAGCGATGGCCGAAGAGAGCAAGGAAGCCAAGGAAGGCGAGGCGCCGAAAGTCAGCTACATCACCTTGAGCCCACCGTTCGTGGGCAACTATGGGCTGGACGGTACGACCAGGCTTAAAGTCTACAAGGCTGACGTGGCCCTGCGCGTGACCGGCGATGCCGCTGCTGCGGCGGTGAAAGCGAACGAGCCGTTGATTCGCAACCAGTTGGTTGCGCTGTTCGCCCAGCAGACGACCGAGACCATGAACAACCTTGAAGCCAAGGAAAAACTGCGTCAGGAAGCGTTGAAGCAGACCCAGCAAGTGATGAATGACGAGACCGGCAAGCCGATGGTCGATGATCTGTTGTTCAACAACCTGATCATTCAATAAGTCTTGTGGTGGCCAGGCGGGCCCTTTTGCGAAGACGGTTGACTAGTCGCTGCATTGCTCAAGGTTTCAAGCCGATCACCGTCGCCCACTGCTCGGCCGTCACCGGCATCACCGACAGCCGCGAGCCTTTCTGCACCAGCGGCATTTCGGCCAGGGCGGCCTGCTGTTTGAGGTAGTCGAGCTTGAGCACACGAGCGAACGTCTCTACGTGGGCGACATCGATGGCGGTCCAGGGATTTTTTTCCGCACTGGCCTTGGCGTCGAAGTAGTGGCTGTCAGGCTCCAGGGCCGTGGGATCGGGATAGGCTGCCTTGATGATTTTGCCAATCCCGGCGATGCCTGGCTCCGGGCAACTGGAATGGTAGAAAAAGAACGTGTCGCCAACCGCCATGGCCCGCAGGAAATTGCGCGCCTGATAGTTGCGAACCCCGTCCCAGCGCGCGTGGCCGAGCTTTTCCAGGCCCTGGATGGACAATTCGTCGGGCTCGGATTTCATCAGCCAATAGGCCATGATTTCTACTCCTGGGCGATGTACACGAAAATAGTTCAGCGATTTTATGACAAACCGACAGTCGGTTGACGTCAGAGTTTGCGTGTGGGTCCGGGTTGCCGCAAAATGCCGGCCTTCCAAGCTTGACGCTGCTGCACGGCCAATAAGAAAACCGCTGCTGTCATCGTGTGTGATATGCCTTGAGGGGGGCAATCGATGAAACGCAAACCGGATTTGTTGTGGATACTGGTCATTCTGTTCGGCCTGGGTGTCGTGACCACGGGTTACGCCCAGAGCTTGTGGAGCAGCAAGAACGATGTTCCGATGGACATCACCCAGCCTGCGCCATCGCTCAAGCGCTGAGCTCATCTCCCAGGCGCCGCTGATTTGCGCGGCGTCTATCGCGCAATGTACCAACGCCTGTCGCTGACCGTTCCTTGCAGCGGCACATCCCAGCTTGCCTGCGCCAATCGCTCGACTCTTTGGCATTCGTGCGCCAGTCCCAGCAAGGTCGGCTTGCGCCATTGTTTGCGGCGGGACAGGTACGCCAGGCTGCGATCGTAGAATCCCCCGCCCATGCCCAGCCGACCTCCGGCATCATCAAACCCGACCAGCGGCAACAGCACCAGATCCAGCGTCCAGACCTTGCGCTGGCGGGCGATATTCTTGCGCGGCTCGGGGATGCGAAAGCGATTGGGTTGCATCTTCTCGCCGGGATGGATTCGCTGGAAGACCATTTTGGTCTGCGGCCATGGGCTGAGCACCGGCAGGTAAGTCGCCTTGCCCCTGCGTTGGGCTGCGCGCAGCAGCAGGCGTGGATCGATCTCGCCGTCGTTGGGCAGGTACAGGGCGATGTGTCGTGCGCGACGAAAAAGCGGGTGCTGGGCCAGTTGCCTGTAAAGGCCTCGGGCGGCGTCCCGTTGCTGGGCCGGCGTCAGGGCGCGACGGGCCTGGCGCAGCAGGCGGCGAAGTTGCGGGCGGGTCGGCAACGCAGGTTCGGTCATATCGAGGCTTCACGAGACGGGGACACCGAGACAGCGTAACCGCAAACGAGGGGAGCAGAAATGCCAAACGCCAGAAACGACAATGCCAGTCATGATGACTGGCATTGCGTCAAGAATCAGGCTCCCCGGATGAACCGCTGTCGGCTTAGCCCTTGAACCCGAAAGTTCAAGGTGGAAGTTGCAGGAGGCGTTAAGGCTTTCCGTCAAGCGGACATGCACACCGGCCCCAACGTGCAACCCCCGTGGTTGTGCGTATCGGCTCAGGGACATCACCAACTGGCAAGCACCCCAGGGAGTGACGCAAGTATACCCCAGGCAGCTTCGTGAATCAGCCCTTGCTGACGTCCGGATCGGTGGCGAGCACCAGATCCACCCGATCCAGCAAGTCGCGAACCTGTTCACGGGTCGAGCCGCTCACCTGTACGTCGGGCGTATCCTGGCGGTGCAGCAGGTCGTGGGTGATGTTCAAGGCGGCCATCACGGCGATGCGATCGGCACCGATGACTTTGCCGCTGCTGCGGATCTCGCGCATCTTGCCGTCCAGGTAACGGGCGGCGCTCACCAGGTTGCTGCGCTCTTCCTGGGGGCAGATGATCGAATACTCTTTGTCGAGGATCTGCACGGTTACGCTATTGCTTGAACTCATGAGTCTTGCTCCAGGGCCTTGAGGCGCGAAATCATCGATTCGACCTTACGCCGGGCGATTTCGTTTTTTTCAATGAGGTGCGCGCGTTCCTCGCGCCAGGTTTTTTCCTGAGCTAATAGGAGTCCGTTTTGGCTCTTAAGTTGCTCGACCCGTTCAATTAGCAGCTCGAGTCTGGCCATCAGCGCTTGCAGGTCGGTGTCTTCCATTGTGTCCACTGAAGATTGTGTCTGATGGGGAATAAGGGTCGCACAGCCTTTAATGGTCTTGGCGAGTCTGTCGATGTAGGATACAAGGCCTCCATTCTAGACATAGCGCCGTCTGGCGCCTAGCTGCCCATGCCCATTCAGAATTCCCCGTATCAAGCATTCGCCACCCTGCTGAGCGCCAGCGGCCATCCTGTCTCGCCTGCCGAACTGCACGGCCTGTTGCTCGGCCGCAGCTGCGCCGGCGCCGGTTTCGACGCCGATGGCTGGCTGGCCGACGCCGCCGAGCTGCTCGAAGGCGAGCCGGCAGACAATGTGCGCAATGCGCTCATCGGCCTGCAGGAAATGGTCAAGGGTGAGTTGACCAGCGACGACATGACCGTCGTCTTGCTGCTGCCGACCGACGATGCGCCGCTGAGCGAACGCGCCGCTGCGCTCGGCCAGTGGTGCCAGGGCTTCCTCGCCGGTTTTGGCCTGACCCGCCGCGAATACGCCCTGAGCGACGAAGCGAAAGAAGTCCTTCAAGACCTGGCAGCAATCTCCCAAGTGCAGGATGCCCTGGAAGAGTCCGACGATGGCGAAAGCGACTATATGGAAGTCATGGAGTACCTGCGGGTCGCGCCACTGCTACTGTTCACAGAGACCAAGAAAACCGCTGAGCCGGCCACCAAGCCGTCCCTGCACTGATCGCTTGAAAGGGAACACCGTCTGCCCATGATTCATATCCCGAAGTCGGAATACGGCCGTCGCCGCAAGGCCTTGATGGCGCAGATGGAACCCAACAGCATCGCAATCCTGCCCGCCGCCGCCGTTGCGATCCGCAACCGCGACGTCGAGCACGTCTATCGCCAGGACAGCGATTTCCAGTATCTCAGCGGCTTTCCCGAACCGCAGGCGGTCATCGTGCTGATGCCCGGCCGGGCCCATGGCGAGTACATCCTCTTCTGCCGCGAGCGCAACGCCGAGCGTGAAATGTGGGATGGCCTGCGCGCCGGCCAGGAGGGGGCGATCCGCGACTACGGCGCCGACGACGCATTCCCCATCACCGATATCGATGACATCCTGCCGGGCCTGATCGAAGGCCGCGACCGGGTGTACTCGGCGATGGGCAGCAACCCTGAGTTCGACCGGCACCTGATGGAGTGGATCAACGTGATCCGCTCCAAGGCCCACCTCGGTGCCCAGCCGCCGAACGAATTCGTTGCCCTGGATCATCTGCTGCACGACATGCGCCTGTATAAATCGGCGGCGGAAGTGAAAGTGATGCGCGAAGCGGCGCGGATTTCCGCCCAGGCGCATATCCGGGCCATGCAGGCGGCGCGGCCGGGGCTGTACGAATACAGCCTGGAAGCCGAGCTCGATTATGAATTTCGCAAGGGCGGGGCAAAAATGCCGGCCTACGGTTCCATTGTCGCGGCGGGGCGCAACAGCTGCATTTTGCATTACCAGCAAAATGACGCGCTGCTCAAGGAGGGCGACCTGGTGTTGATCGACGCCGGGTGCGAGATCGATTGCTATGCCAGCGATATCACCCGCACCTGGCCGGTCAGCGGCAAGTTTTCTGCCGAGCAGAAAGCGATATACGAAGTGGTGCTGGCCGCCCAGGAAGCCGCGTTTGCCGAAATTGCGCCGGACAAGCACTGGAACCAGGCCCATGAAGCGACGGTCCGGGTCATTACCGAGGGGCTGGTCCGCCTTGGGCTGCTGGAAGGCGAGGTCGATGAATTGATCGCCAGCGAAGCCCACCGGGCATTCTACATGCACCGCGCCGGCCATTGGCTGGGTATGGATGTGCACGACGTGGGGGAATACCGGGTGGGTGGCGAGTGGCGAGTGTTGGAGGTTGGAATGACCTTGACCGTTGAACCGGGCATTTACATCGCGCCGGACAATCGCAACGTAGCGAAAAAATGGCGCGGCATTGGCGTGCGCATCGAGGATGACGTGGTAGTGACCAAGACCGGTTGTGAAATCCTGACTCGCGGCGTGCCGAAAACGGTCGCCGAAATCGAGGCCTTGATGGCCGCCGCACGGGCTCAAGCCGCATGAACCGGGTCAACGTAGCGATCATCGGTGGCGGCCTGGTCGGCGCGAGCCTGGCGTTGGCCATGCAGGCCGGTGCCAAGGCCAGGGGCTGGAAGATCATGCTGATCGAGCCCTTCGCCCCCGGTGACGCCTGGCAACCGAGCTACGATGCGCGTTCATCGGCGCTTTCGTTCGGTGCGCGGCAGATTTATCAACGCTTGGGCTTGTGGCAGGAAATTTCCCGCCGGGCCGAGCCGATCAAGCAGATCCATGTGTCCGACCGAGGGCGGTTTTCCACGGCGCGGCTGTCCGCCATGGAGGAGGGCGTGCCGGCCCTCGGCTATGTGGTTGAAAACGCCTGGCTCGGCCAGTGCCTGTGGCAAGGCCTGGACAAGGAAGTCGTCAGTTGGCGCTGCCCTGCGCAGGTGACCCGCATGGAGCCGCAAGTCGCGGGCTATCGCCTGACCCTGGATGATGAAACAGTGCTGGAATGCGACCTCGCGGTACTGGCCGACGGCGGGCGTTCGGGCCTGCGGGAACAGCTTGGCGTCGGGGTCCGCAACCGTCCCTATGACCAGAGTGCCTTGATCGCCAATATCACGCCCAGCGAAGCGCACAATGGCATGGCTTTCGAACGCTTCACCGACGAAGGCCCGATGGCCTTGCTGCCGCTGCCGGAAAATCGCTGTGCATTGGTCTGGACGCGCCAGGGCATGGATGCGCAACGGCTGGCAGCGCTCGATGAGCGCAGTTTCCTCAGTGAGCTGCAGAATGTGTTCGGCTATCGCCTGGGCACCTTGAAGCAAGTCGGCGCGCGGCATCTTTATCCGTTGGCGCTGGTGGAGGCCGAGGAACAGGTGCGTCCGCACCTGGCCATCCTGGGCAATGCCGCCCACAGCTTGCATCCGATTGCCGGGCAAGGCTTCAACCTGTCCTTGCGCGATGCCCAGGCCTTGGCTGATGCGTTGCTCGAGAGCGACAGCACGCCTGGTGATTTCGCGGTGTTGCAAGCCTATCGCGAGCGCCAGCGGATGGACCAGGCCCTGACCGTGGGTTTCTCCGACCAGGTGACGCGGCTTTTCAGCAGCGACCTGCCGCTGGTGTCCCTGGGCCGCAATCTCGGCCTGCTGGGCCTGGACCTGCTGCCACCCGCCAAGCGCTGGTTCGCCCGCCAAGCGATGGGATTGGGAATACGCCCTGATGCTTGATCCCGATCATTCCTTCCAACGGCGGCTGATGTCGCCAGCAACACAGGCTTAAAGCATGGAATTGCGTGCAGATCTGCTTATCGTCGGTGCCGGTATGGTCGGCAGCGCCCTGGCGCTGGCCTTGCAGGGCAGTGGCTTGCAAGTGCTGCTGCTCGACGGCAGCCCGATGAGCGTCAAGCCCTTCGATGCCCAAGCCGCATTCGAGCCCCGGGTCAGTGCCTTGTCGACGGCCAGCCAGCGGATCCTCGATCGCCTGGGCGTCTGGGAGGGCATCACCGCCCGGCGTGCCAGCCCTTATACCGACATGCACGTCTGGGATGGCAGCGGCACCGGGCAGATTCATTTTTCGGCCGCCAGCC
This sequence comes from Pseudomonas frederiksbergensis, assembly GCF_000802155.2. Lineage (GTDB taxonomy): Bacteria > Pseudomonadota > Gammaproteobacteria > Pseudomonadales > Pseudomonadaceae > Aquipseudomonas > Aquipseudomonas frederiksbergensis_A. Next base: position 382,152 of record NZ_JQGJ02000003.1, on the reverse strand, counting down.
TGCATGCCGAGGCGCTTGGGCACATCGTCGAGAATCGCGTGGTGCAGGACGCCCTGCTGGATCGCCTGCATGACTGCGACCTGGGCCTGCTGGCCAATGCCCGGCTGGAGCAGATGCGTCGTTCCGGCGACGACTGGCTGTTGACCCTGGCCGATGGCCGCACCTTGCGCGCACCGCTGGTCATTGCCGCCGACGGCGCGAATTCCGCGGTGCGCCGCCTGACCGGCGTGGCAACGCGCGAATGGGATTACCTGCATCACGCCATCGTCACCAGCGTGCGCACTGCCCGGGCGCATCGAATGACGGCATGGCAGCGCTTCACCGATAACGGCCCGCTGGCGTTCCTGCCGCTCGAGCGTGACGGCCAGCACGATTGGTGCTCGATCGTCTGGTCCACCACTCCCGATGAAGCGCAGCGCTTGATGGCGCTCGATGACAGCGCGTTCTGCAACGAATTGGAGCGCGCCTTCGAAGGCCAGCTCGGCACGGTACTGAGCGCCGATCCGCGGCTGTGCGTGCCGCTGCGCCAGCGCCATGCCAAGCGCTACGTGGCAGAAGGACTGGCACTGATCGGCGATGCGGCCCATACCATCCATCCATTGGCGGGGCAGGGGGTGAACCTGGGTTTCCTCGACGCCGCCGTGCTGGCCGAAGTGCTGCTGCAAGCGACCGCACGCGGCGAGCGCTTGGCGGATGTGAAGGTATTGAGTCGCTACGAGCGGCGACGCATGCCCCACAACCTGGCGTTGATGGCGGCGATGGAGGGGTTCGAGCGCTTGTTCCAGGCCGATCCGCTGCCGGTTCGCTGGTTGCGTAACACCGGGTTGAAACTGGTGGACCGCCTGCCTGAGGCCAAGGCGCTGTTTGTGCGCGAGGCGCTCGGGTTGATGGGGGATCTGCCGGATTTGGCCAAGGCCTGAACGGTGTTTTGGGCTTATGGCCTATCGCGAGCAGCCACCGCAACGTCACCCGTGCAACATTTGGAAACGTGTCTGCCCACTGTCCGATTGTGGTGCTAAATGTGAGTCCTTATCATTTGCGCTCCGTTCATTACCGAGAGACCGCTACCATGTCGGCCACTAAACGCCTGCTGTCCGCCCTCGCCCTGGCCCTGATTGGCACTTCCGCCGCCCAGGCCGCCGATGAGGTGGTGGTCTATTCCTCGCGCATCGATGAATTGATCAAACCGGTCTTCGATGCGTACACCAAGAAGACCGGCGTAGCGGTGAAGTTCATTACCGACAAGGAAGCGCCGCTCATGCAGCGGATCAAGGCCGAAGGTGCAAACGCCACCGCCGACCTGCTGCTCACCGTGGACGCCGGCAACCTCTGGCAAGCCGAGCAGATGGGGATTCTCCAGCCCTTCACCTCGTCGGTCATCGACACCAACATCCCAGCTCAATATCGCGCGTCTTCCAATGCCTGGACCGGCCTGAGCCTGCGGGCGCGGACCATTGTTTACTCCACAGACCGGGTCAAACCGGGCGAGTTGACCACTTATGAGGCGCTGGCGGGCAAGGAGTGGGAAGGCCGCTTGTGCCTGCGGACGTCGAAGAAGGTCTACAACCAGTCCCTGACCGCGACCCTGATCGAAACCCACGGCGCGGAAAAAACCGAGGAAATCCTCAAGGGCTGGGTCAAGAACCTGTCCACCGACGTGTTTTCCGACGACACTGCGCTGCTTGAAGCGATCAATGCCGGCCAGTGTGATGTCGGTATCGTCAACACCTACTACTACGGCCGCCTGCACCAGCAGAAGCCGGACTTGAAGGTCAAGTTGTTCTGGCCGAACCAGGCCGATCGGGGCGTGCACATCAACCTCTCGGGCATTGGCTTGACCAAGCATGCGCCGCACCCGGAAGCCGCGAAGAAGCTGGTGGAGTGGATGACCACGCCTGAAGCGCAAAGCATCTTTGCCGACGTGAACCAGGAGTTCCCGGCGAACCCGAAAGTGAAGCCTTCCAAGGAGGTCGCCGCCTGGGGGGAGTTCAAGGCCGATACGTTGCCGGTGGAAGTCGCGGGTAAACGCCAGGCCGAAGCCATCCGCATGATGGACCGCGCTGGCTGGAATTGAGACTGCCCTCAGTCATTCGATGAAGAGTGGTGAGGGAGCTTGCTCCCGCGGGACCGGGCTGGCGCTCCAGGGTGAAGCCCTCCCGGAATATCGGCCGAGGTTTATCTGACGGGGCATGATCTCGACGTTGGGGCTACTTCGTAGCCCAGCGGGAGCAAGCTCCCTCGCCACATGAGACCATTTGTCAGCGATGACATCAGAAGAGAGCTTTCCTTGACCCACCCCGCCCAACGCCGCTGGTATCCCCTGGTCTTCGCCGTCGCTGCGCTGGTCTTGTTGCCCCTGAGTGTGCTGCTGCTGTCCTGGCAGAGCATCGATCCGCAAATCTGGTCCCACCTCTGGGACACTCAGATGCCGCGCCTGTTGGGCAATACCCTGACGTTGATTCTTGGCGTGGGTGTCGGCGTGACGCTGCTGGGCGTGAGCCTGGCCTGGCTCACCAGCCTCTGCGAGTTCCCTGGCCGACGATGGCTCGATTGGGCGTTGATGCTGCCGTTCGCGATCCCCGCCTATGTACTGGCGTTTGTCTTCGTTGGCCTGCTGGATTTTGCCGGTCCGGTGCAGACGCTGCTGCGCGAATGGTTCGGCAGTGGCCTGCGCCTGCCTCGGGTACGCTCCACTGGCGGGGTAATCCTGGTCCTGGTCCTGGTTTTCTATCCCTATGTCTATCTGCTCGCGCGAAGCGCTTTCCTGGCGCAAGGCAAGGGCTTGATGGAAGCGGCCCGGGTCCTCGGGCAGTCGCCGTGGCAGGCGTTCTGGCGCGTAGCGCTACCGATGGCTCGACCGGCAATCGGCGCTGGCGTGGCGCTCGCGCTGATGGAAACCCTGGCGGACTTCGGTGCGGTGTCAGTGTTCAACTTCGACACGTTTACCACGGCCATCTACAAGACCTGGTACGGTTTCTTCAGCCTCTCAAGTGCCGCCCAACTGGCCAGCCTCCTGTTGTTGGCGGTCATGGTGGTGCTCTATGGGGAACGCCGCGCCCGGGGCGCCCAACGGGCCGGCAACGAGCGACCGCGTGTGCAGGCGCTCTACCCCTTGCGAGGACTCAAGGCGCTGGCGGCCAGCGGCTGGTGCCTGCTGGTCTTTGCCTGTGCGTTTGTCATTCCCGTCACGCAATTGGTGGTGTGGTTTTGGCAGCGCGGTCGTTTCGACCTGGACGAGCGTTATGCCGGGCTGATTGTCCATACCCTCTATTTGGGTGGTCTCGCAGCCCTTGTCACGGTCAGCGTCGCCTTGCTGCTGGCCTTCGCTCGGCGCCTGGCGCCGACCCGGTCCATCCGCGCCGGTGTCGGCCTGGCAAACCTGGGTTACGCCTTGCCTGGGTCAGTGCTGGCGGTGTCGATCATGCTTGCGTTCAGCTATCTGGACCGCGAACTGGTCATTCCGCTGTCGACCCTGTTCGGAGGCGCGGGCAAGCCGTTGCTGCTGGGCAGCTTGTCGGCGCTGTTGCTGGCGTACCTGGTGCGTTTCCTGGCCGTGGCCTACGGCCCGTTGGAAAGCAGCCTGGCGCGTATTCGTCCGTCGTTGCCTGAAGCCGCACGAAGCCTTGGGGTGAGTGGGCCACGACTGTTTTTCAAAGTGTATCTGCCGTTGCTGCTCCCAGGCACCTTGAGCGCTGCGCTGCTGGTGTTCGTTGACGTGCTCAAGGAAATGCCCGCGACATTGCTGATGCGCCCGTTTGGCTGGGATACGCTGGCGGTACGGGTTTTTGAGATGACCAGCGAAGGGGAATGGGCGCGAGCTGCGTTGCCGGCGCTGACCCTGGTGCTGGTGGGATTGCTGCCGGTCATCGGATTGATACGGCGTTCGGCCCACCGGCGCGTTCTCAGTGAATAGAGCACACGCCTAGGTGCCAGTCCTGGATCATGCGGATACAATGCGCGGCATTCGGTGCGGTCCGTCTGTCGGACAGGGTAGCTAGGAGCGTCAGAAAAATCCTTTTTTTAGGCGTTCGGGCTGTGGCAGTACCCGTCCGCACCTTCGCCAAGCCCGGAAGGAGAAACCCATGGGACAGCGTACGCCTCTGTATGACCTTCATCTCGCCCTCGGCGCGAAAATGGTCGATTTTGGCGGTTGGGATATGCCCTTGCACTATGGATCGCAAGTTGAAGAGCACCATCAGGTGCGCCGCGACTGCGGTGTGTTCGATGTATCCCATATGACCGTGATCGACGTCGCCGGTCCCCAGGCCAAAGCCTGGCTACAGCGTTTGCTGGCCAATGACGTTGATCGCTTGCAGGACACCGGTCGTGCGTTGTACAGCACCATGCTCAACGAGCGCGGCGGCATTGTCGACGACATGATCATCTATCGCGTCGAGGACGGTTACCGGCTGGTATTCAACGCCTCGACCCGAGATCAGGACTTGGCCTGGATGCAGGCGCAGCTCGGCGATTACCAGGTACAACTTCACGAGCGTGCCGAACTGGCGATGCTGGCTATCCAGGGGCCCCAGGCCCGGCACAAGATCGCCGAGCTGGTCACGCAACCACGCGGCCAGTTGATCCAGCAGCTCAAGCCCTTCGAAGGTCGCGCCGACGGTGACTGGTTCATCGCCCGGACCGGCTACACCGGCGAGGACGGCCTGGAGATTGTCCTGCCGGCCCATGAAGCCCCGAGTTTTTTCAACGACCTGGTGGGTGCCGGCATTTCTCCCATCGGGCTGGGCGCGCGCGACACCTTGCGCCTCGAAGCCGGCATGAACCTCTACGGCCAGGACATCCACCAGGATGTTTCGCCGTTGGCCTCGAACATGGCCTGGAGCATCGCCTGGGAACCCGCGGACCGCCAGTTCATCGGTCGCGCTGCGCTGGAGGCTGAACTCGCCGCTGGCGTACAGCACAAACTGGTGGGGCTGGTACTGGAAGAGCGCGGTGTGCTACGCGCCCACCAAGTGGTCCGTATCGCCAATGTTGGCGAAGGAGAGATCACCAGTGGTAGTTTTTCTCCTACGCTTAGCAAGTCCATTGCCCTGGCACGTGTTCCGATGGCTACGGCTGACCGTGCCGAGGTGGAAATTCGTGGCAAGTGGTATCCGGTACGAGTGGTCAAGCCGACCTTCGTCCGCCATGGCAAAACCCTGATCTAACCCTTTGCGGCGGGCCGCTGGCCGCTGACACTTTCTCTTGAGGACACAGAATTATGAGCGATATCCCTGCCGAACTGCGTTTCGCCGAAAGCCACGAGTGGGCTCGCCTGGAAGCCGACGGTAGCGTCACCGTGGGCATCAGCGACCACGCGCAGGAAGCGTTGGGCGACGTGGTGTTTGTCGAGCTGACTGAAGTCGGTAAGGTTTTTGCTGCGGGCGATCAGGCCGGTGTGGTGGAATCGGTCAAGGCCGCTTCTGACATCTACTCCCCGATTGCCGGAGAAGTGATTGCAGTCAACGAAGAATTGAGTGGTTCGCCAGAGTTGTTGAACTCCGATCCTTACGGGGCTTGGATCTTCAAACTCATGCCAAGCGATGCGTCCGAGCTGGACAAGCTGCTGGACGCTACCGGCTACAAGGCTGCAATCGGCGAATAAGACGGGACAGCCTTGGGTAATCTCCGGGCAAAAAAATGCCGCTCGATCGAGCGGCATTTTTTATTGGCCCGGAATCACTCCTGGGCGACGGCGTTTTTCGCCAGGATCGCGTTGGCCAGTTCCATGTCGGTGGCTTGCAGGCCTGGGTTGTCGGCACGCACTTTCTGCATGGCCGCTTCCAGGTAAGGGCCACGAATGCCGCCGTCACTGGCGACGAAGCTGCCGGCGTCGTCCTGGGCGGCGACGATCAGCTTGTTATCCTTGAAGGTCAGGTAGGTGGAACCGGTGGTCGCACCGGATGAGATGACGTTACGCCAAAACGTGTCGGCCATTGCCGAGCCCACGGGAAGAGAAAGCAAGGCCAGGGTCGCGACAGCAAGTTTGAGACGCATGATAGGTGACTCCACAGGGTTAACTATGATTTTGGATTGCCGTTGCCCCGGTTCAGTTCCATGACACGTCAGTCAGCTTTTTCAATCGTCAACACGGTACCTTCTTGCGCCACTACCCTGACCCTTGTGCCAACAGGCAGATCGGGCCCTTTGGCCAACCAAACGCCATCGGCCACCTTGATCTTGCCGCGCCCATCGACGATCGCCTCATGGACCTGGAATATCTTGCCAATCAGCTCCTGCCCGCGCAGGTTCAGGTGCGGCTGGTCGCTCTGGCGGATAGCGCTGCGCTGGCGTCGCCACCAATACAGGGCTGTCGCGATAGCGAACAGGCCGAACAGCAGGAACTGCACCTCCCACGCCATTTGCGGCAGGACGAAGGTCAACACGCCCACCGCAGCGGCGGCCATGCCAATCCATAACAGGTATCCGCCGGCGCCGAATATTTCCAGGATCAACAGGATGACGCCCAGCGCCAGCCAGTCCCAATAAGACATCTGCTGCAGGAACTCCCACATAGGCGCGCCTCAGGCTTTCTTGCTGTCGAAGGTGGCCTTGACGATTTCGCCAATGCCGCCGACCGCTCCGATGACCTGGCTGGCTTCCAGCGGCATCAGGATTACCTTGCTATTGTTGGCCGAGGCTAATTGGCCCAGCGCATCGATGTATTTTTGCGCAACGAAGTAGTTCACGGCCTGGACGTTACCGTCGGCAATCGCCTGGGACACCACCTGGGTGGCGAGGGCTTCGGCCTGCGCCTGGCGCTCGCGGGCCTCGGACTCGAGGAATGCGGCCTGGCGGCTGCCCTCGGCCTCGAGGATCTGTGCCTGTTTCTTGCCCTCGGCGGTGAGGATCGCCGACGCTCGCAAGCCCTCGGCTTCGAGGATCTGGGCACGCTTGATACGTTCGGCTTTCATCTGCCCTGACATGGCGGCCATCAGGTCGGCCGGCGGGCTGATGTCCTTGATCTCGATCCGCGTGATCTTGATGCCCCAAGGTGCCGTGGCCTCATCAACGGTGCGCAGCAATTTCTCGTTGATACCGTCGCGCTGGCTCAACATGGCATCCAGCTCCATGGAACCCAGCACCGTGCGGATGTTGGTTTGCAACAGGTTGCGGATGGCGTGCTCGAGGTTGTTGACCTCGTAGGCGGCCTGGGCCGTATTGACCACCTGGAAAAAGCACACGGCGTCGATCTGCACCGTGGCGTTGTCGGCGGTGATGACTTCCTGGGGTGGGATGTCCAGCACGCTTTCCATGACGTTGATCTTGCGACCGATGCGGTCCATCACCGGGATGATGATGTTCAGGCCCGGCTTGAGCGTATTGGTGTAGCGGCCGAACCGCTCGACCGTCCATTGGTAGCCCTGGGGCACGACCTTGAACCCCATGAACAGGATGGCGACCACGAGGCCGATGAAAAGTAGAAGTACGCTACCGATCTGCATGACGGTTCCCTGTGCGGATTGAATGGACCTGCGAACCCTGAGTGTAGGGCAAGCGGCCATTATCTTCGCTACGGTCCGTTCCGGTATGTTCGTGGGAGTTTTCCGGTCCTTTAGCCGGACCGTGCCTACTTTTGCTCGCTCTGAGGTGTGACCCGCAATACTTCCTCGACAGTGGTCAAGCCCGCCGCCACCTTTTGCGCGCCAGAAAGCCGCAAGCTGCGCATGCCTTCCTTGAACGCCTGGCGGCGCACGGCCAGCAGGTCGGTGTCAGGGTGGATCAGGCCTTTTACGCTGTCGCTCAACTGCATGATCTCGTACACCCCGGCGCGCCCGCGATAACCGGTGTCACGGCATTCCGAGCAACCGACGGCCTGTTGGGCGTTGGTGGGCAGTGGCGCCTGCCAGGGACGTGTCAGGGTTTGCCAGTCGTCTTCGTCCAGGGTCAGGGGCGCCTTGCAATGGGGGCACAACGTCCGCACCAAGCGCTGGGCCATCACCCCGAGTACCGTGGCCTTGATCAGGTAATGCGGCACGCCGAGTTCCAGCAGGCGGCTGATCGCGCTCGGTGCATCATTGGTGTGCAGGGTCGAGAGCACGAGGTGTCCGGTGAGCGCTGCCTGGATCGCCATTTCGGCGGTCTCCAGGTCGCGAATCTCGCCGATCATGATGATGTCCGGGTCCTGTCGCATCAGCGCGCGGACGCCTGCGGCAAAGGACAGCTCGATATTGTGCTGGACCTGCATCTGGTTGAAGGAGGCCTCGACCATTTCAATCGGGTCTTCGATGGTGCAGAGGTTCACTTCCGGCGTCGCCAGTTTCTTCAGCGTGGTGTACAGGGTGGTTGTCTTGCCGGACCCGGTGGGACCCGTGACCAGGATGATGCCGTTGGGCTGGCGAGTCATGTCCTGCCAGCGGCGCAAGTCGTCTGCGGAAAAGCCGAGCTGGTCGAAATCCTTGAGCAGCACTTCCGGGTCGAAGATCCGCATGACCATTTTCTCGCCGAACGCGGTGGGCAAGGTCGACAGTCGCAACTCCACCTCGCCGCCATCCGGGGTCTTGGTCTTGACGCGGCCATCCTGGGGCTTGCGCTTTTCCGCGACGTTCATCCGGCCCAGGCTCTTGAGCCGGCTGATGATGGCCATCGTCACCTGTGGCGGGAATTGGTAGACGGTGTGCAGCACGCCGTCGATGCGAAAGCGCACGGTGCCTTGCTCCCGGCGCGGTTCGATATGGATATCGCTGGCCCGTTGCTGGAACGCGTACTGGAACAGCCAGTCGACGATATTGACGATATGCGCGTCGTTGGCGTCCGGCTCCTGGTCACTGGCGCCCAGGTTGAGCAGTTGTTCGAAATTGGTCAGGTTGCTGGGTTGCTGGTCGACCGTCGTCGCGCCGCTGACCGACTTGGCCAGTCGATAGAACTCCACGCTCAGGCGTTGGATGTCGACGGGGTTGGCCACCACGCGCTTGACCGGCAATTTGAGCACGTGGGTCAGGTCTGATTCCCAACTGCTGACATAGGGCTGGGCGCTGGCGACCGTGACGGCGTCGCGATCCACCGCGACCGCGAGAATCTTGTGGCGCTGTGCAAAGGCGTAGGACATCAACGGCGTAACAGCCGCCACGTTGATCTTCAAAGGGTCGATGCGCATGTAGGGCTGGTCGGCCTGCTGGGCCAGCCATAGCGTCAGGTTCTCCAGGTCCAGGCGCTTGCCGGGGCGGCTGAGGTCGTCGAGATGCTGGTTGGCGATGAATTCCAATGGGTGTAGCTGGCTGTTGGCGTTATGGCGCCGGCGGGCATTGAGCGCAGTCTCGGCCGAATCCTGGCTGATGAGGCCTTGGGTGACCAATTGGCGCAGCAGGTCGTTGAGGTCCAGCCAGCGGTCCTGAGTGGCGTGTTTGGTGGACATGGGCGTTCGGGTTCCTATTGGACTAATGCAGCAAAGCCGCGATACAGACGCTTCGGCGTCCTGGCTCGTTCTGCAAAAGAATAGTCCCGACCCTATGGACCGTTGGGCCACTACCCGACCAATGCGTTTCCAATTCTTGCCTGGATGCTCTCAACCGGCCGCCAGGACCGGCCCGGCCCGCGCAATATCGGCGTCCTGCAAGTCCACCGAACAGACGCTGATTAGGTTACGCAATTTTTCGGCGATCACTTGCGCGCGGTGCCAGCTCAGCCCGGCCAAGAGGATCTCTATCGACAGCAGATCGTCGAGGCGCTCGATCCGCGCCGTTTCCAGCGTGAGGCCTTGCAAGGCAAACAGATTGAGCACCCGGCAGGGCAGGTCCGGCTCGGCTTCCCCGAGCAAATGATAGTGAGCGCGACAATGGGTGTTGGCGGTGTGCCAGGCGTCGGCACGAAGCACTGGTGTGCTGACGGATTCCAATGAGGGCATGGGGAAGTCTCCAGAAGTTCGGGAGAAATCTTTACATGGGCGCCGGGGTATTTCTTATCTAAGATGGGCTGATTGGGCGGATTAGCCGAATTGAATTAATCGTATTTTGATCTATCTGGGCTTTATTTATGCAAAACGAGCTGGACGCTTATGACCGCAGGATACTGGCCTTGCTGCAGGAAGACGCTTCGCTTTCCAGTGCGCAGATCGCCGAGCAGGTAGGTCTGTCCCAATCGCCTTGCTGGCGTCGGATTCAGCGGATGAAGGAGGAGGGGATCATTCGCGGGCAAGTGACGCTGCTGGATCGCAAGAAAATCGGCCTCAACACGCAGATATTCGCCGAAATAAAGCTCAATGCTCACGGACGCTCGAATTTCACCGAATTCACCGAGGCGATCCGCGGCTTCCCTGAGGTGCTGGAATGCTACGTGCTGATGGGGTCGGTGGATTTCTTGCTGCGCATTGTCACGGCGGACATCGAGGCCTACGAGCGCTTCTTTTTCGAGAAGCTGTCGATGGTGCCGGGGATCCAGGAAGTGAACTCGATCGTGGCGCTGTCGGAAATCAAGTCCACGACGAGTTTGCCGGTGGTGCGCTGAAGCTTCTGCAGGTGTGCGGGCCGGCCCCATCGTCGGATCGCCGTCCGAAGCAAGCTCGCTCTTACAGTTGAATTTCAGCGGTCACAAAATCTGACTCTAACGCTGAACCCCTGTGTGCGAGCCTGCTCGCGAAGCGGTGTTACAGGCGCAGCAAAGTCTTCCAGGCCCGGTTCTGATACACCGCGATCGCCTGTTGCTTGCGCGCATCCAGAAGCTCGTCGGTGATCGGTTCGTTGGCCAATTGCGCCAGCTTGTTCAATTCGCCGTAGAGCCGGTCCATCTCAGCAATTTCCAGCACCTGGCGGGCATGATGCAGCCAGGCCTGGATGCGTTCGATGCGCGGCAATTGCTCGGCCAGGTCTTCTGGCTGCTGCTGGTAACGTTGCAGTTGCAAGGACGAAGCTTCTTCGCTCAACAGGCGTGGCAACCAGCTGCCCAGTTGCGCCGCGCCCTGGCGGTTGCCACGGGTGTTGCGGTCGGCGGCCCAGCTGCGGGCCAGCAGCCAGCGTGACGCTTGGAGGGAGAAGAGGCCCCAGCGCGGGTCTTGCAGTTCTTCGAGGAACTGCTCCGGTGCCGCCTTGCGCACGTCTTCGTCTTCGAGGCCGGCCTGGACCAGCGGACGCCAGTCTTCCAGCAGCGCGTCCAGGGCAACCCGCAGGTCGTGGGTGGATTGGCGCGGCGCGGCCTGGCCGAGGCTGCTGAGCAATGCACGCAGTTCGGCGAGGTTTTCGACCCAGTCCTGCAGCAGGCGCCAGTGGCCGTTGAAGCGATATTGCTCGGCCAGGCGCTGGCTGCTGCCCAGCAAATGCCAGCTCAGCGCCGCGAAAGCATCGTCCAGCGGTGTTTCGGCGCTCAGTTGCGGAGCTGGCAGGCTCAGGGCGTAGCTGCCCGCTTCATGAAGGCGATAGCCGCGTTCGGCCTTGCTGATATCACAAGGCATCAAGGGCAAGGTCGCGGCCAGCTCGGCGGCCAGCTCCAACAGCGCGGCAGGTTCGCCTTCACGCAGTTCCAGCTCCAGCTCGCAGATTTCTTCCTTCTGCTTACCGACCACGACGTGGCCCACGTCCAGCGCGGCTTCGATGACCACTTTGCTTTTGCCACGGCCCCAGGCGATTTCGGCGCGTTCACGAACGAAGTCGGTGGTGAAGATCGCCTTGAGGGTCTTTTTATCCAGGTCTGCCAGCGCCTCGGGCCAGCACTCGCCCTCGAGTTTCTTCAGGTCCAACTTGGCCTTGGGCAGGTGCCAGTCGTATTCGTTGCGCTCGGACAGACCGGCGACGCTCTGGCCGCGGGTCTTGAGGGTCTGGATCACCTCTTCGCCGTCGCGACGCAGGCGCAGGGCGACTTTGGCCCGGGCCAGGTCACGTTCCGGCGTGTCGAAGTACTGGTTCATCAGTTCGTGGCGTTCCCAGCCACTCTTGTTGCGTTTTTTCAACAGCGGATGCTCACGCAACGCTGCCAGGGTCTCGCGGCTGACGCGGAGTTTGATTTCGGTTTCTTTCTGCATGGCCGGAAAATCCAGGGATCGGGTGCGCAGCCGGGGGAAGGTGTGGCTGCCAAGGCCGTGCAGTGTACAGGACTCCTCGAGCCTACGCGCCGAACGGTTCCATCCTTGCGCTCGATGGCTCTATGATGGACTTCAATCTGCAAGTCCGGAGCCAGCGATGCCTTTGCCGTCCATGAAAGATCAATTCGCTGCCCTGATCGCTGCGCCATCGGTCAGTTGCACCCAGGCGACGCTGGACCAGTCCAATGGCGCCGTTATCGAGCTGCTGGCGGGCTGGCTCACCGAGCTTGGGTTTTCCTGTGACATCCAACAGGTCAGCCCCGGCAAGTTCAATCTACTGGCGAGTTTCGGCACGGGCCCCGGCGGGCTGGTGCTGGCTGGCCACAGTGACACGGTGCCGTTCGACGGCGCGTTGTGGCAGACCGATCCGCTGAAACTCACCGAGGTCGATGGGCGATGGGTGGGCCTGGGCAGTTGCGACATGAAAGGTTTTTTTGCCCTGGCGATCGAAGCGGTCAAGCCGCTGCTGGACCAACCGTTCAAGCAACCGTTGCTGATCCTCGCCACGTGCGATGAAGAAAGCTCCATGGCCGGCGCCCGCGCCCTGGCCGATGCCGGCCGGCCATTGGGCCGCGCTGCGGTGATCGGCGAGCCCACCGGCCTGCGGCCGATTCGCCTGCACAAGGGCGTGATGATGGAGCGCATCGATATTCTCGGGCGCAGCGGCCACTCATCCGACCCAAGCCTGGGCCACAGCGCCCTCGAAGCCATGCACGACGCCATGGGTGAGCTGCGCGGCTTGCGGTTGCAATGGCAGCGTGAATTCCGTAATCCGCAATTTACCGTGCCGCAACCGACGCTGAATTTCGGCTGCATCCACGGCGGTGACAATCCCAACCGGATCTGTGGCCAATGCTCCATGGAATTCGACTTGCGCCCCTTGCCAGGCATGGACCCGCAGGTGCTGCGGGCAGCGATCCAGCAGAAGCTCGACCCCATCGCCGAACGCCACAAGGTCAAGATCGACTACGCGCCGTTGTTTCCCGAGGTGCCCCCGTTCGAGCAGGCCGAGGATGCCGAATTGGTGCGCGTGGCCGAGCGGCTGACGGGTTATCGCTCCGAAGCAGTGGCGTTCGGCACCGAAGCGCCTTATCTTCAGCGCCTTGGCTGCGAAACCCTGGTGCTGGGTCCTGGTGATATCGCCTGCGCCCATCAGCCCGGCGAGTACCTTGAAATGTCACGTTTGCAACCTACCGTGCAATTGCTGCGTCAGTTGATCGGTCATTACTGCCTGACGCCGGCCACGGCCGGTTAAATTGCCCCCGTGCGGGCCCGTATTCATCACATGAGGAGAGCGCGCGTGTCGCCAAGCCTGTTCCGACGATAACCACCAGCCCGCTGTGCGTTCTGTTTCGTCTTTTTTCGGCTGTTATTTATTACAGGTCCAGGTTCATGCCCGAATACGTCAATTGGCTTCGTCACGCTTCGCCTTATATCAATGCCCACCGCGACTGCACCTTCATCGTCATGCTGCCCGGCGATGGGGTGGAACACCCTAATTTCGGCAACATCGTCCACGACCTGGTGCTGCTGCACAGTCTTGGCGTGCGCCTGGTGCTGGTCCATGGTTCGCGCCCGCAGATTGAAACCCGTCTTGCTGCCCGTGGCCTGACGCCCCATTACCACCACGGCATGCGCATCACCGATGCCGCGACGCTGGAATGCGTGATCGACGCGGTCGGCCAGTTGCGCATCGCTATCGAGGCGCGCCTTTCCATGGACATGGCGTCATCGCCGATGCAAGGCTCGCGGTTGCGGGTCGCCAGCGGCAACCTGGTCACCGCCCGGCCGATCGGCGTGCTTGAAGGCGTGGATTATCACCACACCGGCGAGGTGCGCCGGGTCGATCGCAAAGGCATCAATCGGCTGCTGGACGAGCGCTCCATCGTCTTGCTGTCACCGTTGGGCTATTCGCCCACGGGGGAGATCTTCAACCTGGCCTGCGAAGACGTCGCCACTCGTGCGGCCATTGACCTGGCAGCGGACAAATTGCTGCTGTTCGGCGCCGAGCAAGGCCTGATCGGCGAAGATGGGCGACTGGTTCGCGAGTTGCGTCCGCAACAGGTCCCGGCCCACATGCAGCGTCTGGGCAGCGACTATCAAGCCGAACTGCTGGATGCGGCGGCCCAGGCCTGCCGTGGCGGTGTCGCGCGCAGCCACATCGTCAGCTATGCCGAGAATGGCGCGCTGCTGGCCGAATTGTTCACCCGTGACGGCAGCGGCACGCTGGTAGCACAGGAGCAGTTCGAGGTGGTGCGTGAGGCGGCGATCGAAGACGTCGGCGGATTGCTGGACCTGATCAGCCCGTTGGAAGAGCAGGGCATCCTGGTGCGTCGTTCCCGCGAGGTGCTGGAGCGCGAGATCGAACAGTTCAGCGTGGTCGAGCGTGAAGGCATGATCATCGCTTGCGCGGCGCTGTACCAGATCGCCGATTCGGATGCCGGTGAGCTGGCCTGCCTGGCGGTGAATCCGGAGTACCGCCACGGTGGCCGGGGCGATGAGTTGCTGGAGCGGATCGAAACCCGGGCCCGTGCCCAAGGGCTCAAGACGCTGTTCGTACTGACGACGCGGACCGCCCACTGGTTCCGTGAGCGGGGCTTCGAACCCAGCACTGTCGAGCGCCTGCCTGCGGCCCGGGCGTCGCTCTACAACTATCAGCGCAATTCGAAGATCTTCGAAAAGTCCCTGTAGGCGGCCCCGCTTTACCGCGGTCTTCTTGATTTCAGACAATGAGCAGCTAGTCTGGAACCGGTCAAGATCGCGGCATACGCGAGCGGCCGTGAACAGGATCGAAGGCGCAGGAGGCGCGCAAACTCATTTCGTCGCCCGGCATCACGGGGTCTGGTAAATCCCTGGCGAAATGACCGTTCAGTAATCCTCTGCGTCGCCGATAAGGCATGTCACGGCTTGATGAAGCGGTGATGGCACTCTTATGTCAAACTGCGCTGAAAACTGTTGAAACAATTCTATTTGGATTTATAAAAAATCCTTTATTCTTCGGGCCGGTGTCGCGGGGTTAGACCTTCGTCGTAGTCCGAAAGGGTTACGGTTGACTTGCCAGTCACGGTCTGGCGCTAATCGCGCATCCGCGGATTCCGGGCGTTCGAACCGGAACCAAAGACACACAAGAATTAGAAAACGAGAGGAGCGATACATGAAGAAGTCCACCTTGGCCATGGCAGTGGCCCTTGGGGTATTGGCGCAGCAGGCAGGCGCCGCCGGTTTCATTGAAGACAGCAAGGCGTCTGTCAGTTCTCGTACGTTGTATTTCAATAACGACAACCATGAAACGGGCAGCGAGGATCTGCGCGAAACGGGCACCGGCCTCAAGTTCGACTACAAGTCTGGCTTCACGCAAGGTACCGTTGGTTTCGGTATCGACGCCCAGGCACTGGTGGGGATCCGTCTCGATGGCGGCCGGGGCCGTAACGCTGGTTCCTACATGCCTGCTGACACGAATGGCTCGGCGGTGCATGAGTGGAGCCGTTTGTCCGGTAACGTGAAGGCATTGTTCTCCAAGACCGAAGCTCACCTCGGTGGTGCGCTGGCGCCTAACCTGCCGATCCTGGTTGCCAACGACAGCCGTTTGCTGCCACAGACCTTTGAAGGTGGCACCATCACCTCCAAGGATCTCGACAACGTCACTTTCAACGCGGGCCAGTTGGAACACGCCACAGGTCGGGCATCGAGCAACAGCACTGGTCTGGCGGTCGCGGGCGGTACCGAGGAAAGCAACCAGTTCCGTTACGCAGGTGCTGACTGGAAGGTCACCAAAGACCTGACGCTGCAGTACTACTACGCCAACCTGCAGGATTACTACAAGCAGCATTTCCTGGGCGCGGTACACGTTTTCCCGATCAGCGAAGGCCAATCGTTCAAGACTGATCTGCGTTACTTCGACAGCAGCTCGGATGGCCGCAACGGCGACGCGGGCTATCGCTTTAACAACAACAATGGCTATGCCAAGACCCCGGGCGAGGTCGATAACAAGACCTGGAGCGCCATGTTCACCTACACCCTGGGTGGCAGTGCTTTCTTGCTGGGTCATCAACAAGTCGGCGATGACGGTGGCTTTGTCTACCTGAACCAGGGCAACGTGGTTGACAGCAACGGCCGTCCTGAAGGTGCTGGTGGCGCAAGCTTCTACCTGTTCACCGATAGCATGATCAACGGGTTTGTCCGTGCCGGTGAAAACACCACCTTCGGTCAATACTCCTACGACTTCGCTTCCTTGGGCGTTCCAGGCCTGAAGGCTGCCGTTTCCTACCTGCGTGGTGACGACGTCAAAACAGCCTCCGGCACGAGCGAATACTCCGAGTGGGAACGTGACATGCGTGTCGACTACGTCATCCAGCAGGGCGCTTTGAAAGGCTTCGGTACCACCGTGCGTCACGGTAGCTACCGCAGCAGCGGTGTGGGTGATGACCAGGACCAGACTCGCGTAATCTTCAACTACACCTACAACTTCATGTAAGGCGTAGCGAAGTAAAAAAGCCCCGCCCGGCATCACGCCGGGCGGGGCTTTTGCGTTTTTGGCTCAACGAGCCGAATACGGCTTCATCCCTTGGCCTTCGTCGCATCCTTACGCAGAATGAAGCCGCTGAACGCCAGAAAGTCATCCAAGTGCCCGGTAATGATCGCCACCAGGATCGGCAATTGCAGGGCTTGATAGTCATGCACGGCGATATTCTTGAACCCCACCATGTTCTTCAGGTTTTTCACCAACCCTTCTTCGATCCAGCCGCCCTGAAAAAGCAACTCGAAGGTATCGCGGGCACTTTGCGGGATACCCAGTCGTTCACGGCGAATCAAATGCTGTCCCATATCCAGCGCCGCTTCACAGGCACGCTGAATGTTCAGGACGGCCGAATCCTGGCGAGTGAAATCCGTAGCAAAAGTAGCGGGGTTCTTCTCGTATTCCTCTCGCACTCTCGCAACGCAACGTTCGATGCTCGCGGCTTTGTTGATCAGTACGTCATCGGCCATATACGCTGCCTTCTTCCTGGATAACCTTGAGCAATCCCGCCCGAGCCTCATCGAGCGCGGTCTTCTCGCTGAGAATGAAGCATTCGAACAATCCCGCCTGTACGTCTTTGGCCCAGAGTCGCTGGCCAAGGGTCACGATTTGGTATTGCATCACAGTGGTTGCCGCCCGTAGATCAATCAGATCCACCGGACTGCCAGCAATGTCCGCCAGGTCCCCCGAAAGCTGCCATAGGGACACTGGATCGATCTCGCCGGACAAAAGCACAGCCAGGTCGACATCGCTGTCAGGCCCGGCATCGCCCTGTGCATGGCTGCCGAACAGGTATACCGCCAGCAGGTCAGGCAAACGGTTTTGCAGATGAGTACAAAGCTTGAGTGTTCATGCCGCCTATCCTAGCCGCTCGTTCTGAAATCGCATCAAGAATTTCCGTATCGTAGACGCAAGACAAAAAAAGCCCCGCCCGGCATCACGCCGGGCGGGGCTTTCGCGTTTCGGTTCGGCCCACCCCTGTAGCCTTCCCCGAAACCCTCCTCTTTTCAGCAACTCGAGGCCTTCTCGAAACCTCGGGAATGATCTTGGGCCGGTATGCGTTACGGCACCAGTGAACAGTTTTTTATATTTCCTAATGATCTAGATAAATGGGTATTCATTCTTTTTAAAACGATGAAAACCGGTGCACAGTTTGCGCTCATGAAACCACCCAGGAGCCGCACCATGAGCCTCAGACTCGGCGACATCGCCCCCGATTTCGAACAGGATTCCAGCGCCGGCAAGATTCGCTTCCATGAATGGCTCGGCGATAGCTGGGGCGTGCTGTTCTCCCACCCGGCGGACTTCACGCCGGTGTGCACCACTGAACTGGGCCTCACCGCCAAGCTCAAGGACGAATTCGCCAAGCGCGGCGTCAAGGCCATCGCTCTGTCGGTAGACCCGGTGGATTCGCACCACAAGTGGATCGAAGACATCAACGAAACCCAGAATGCCGTCGTGAACTTCCCGATCCTGGCTGACGCCGACCGCAAGGTTTCGGACCTGTACGACCTGATTCACCCCAACGCCAGCGATACCTTGACCGTGCGCTCATTATTCGTGATCGACCCGAACAAGAAGATCCGCCTGACGATCACCTACCCGGCGAGCACTGGCCGCAATTTCAACGAAATCTTGCGGGTGATCGATTCCCTGCAACTGACCGACAACTACAAAGTCGCCACCCCGGCCAACTGGCAGGACGGTGATGAAGTGGTGATCGTGCCGTCGCTCAAGGATGAAGAAGAACTCAAGCAGCGCTTTCCCAAGGGCTATCGCGCGGTGAAGCCGTACTTGCGCCTTACGCCGCAGCCCAATCGCTGACACCGAGTCCGAGTTGACTGGATCCTGTGGGGGCATCAAGGATTTGGCCGTTTCGACGGCCTTTCTTATTGCGACTGGAAAAGACAATTGGTTATCTCTTCAAGGAATAACCAAATGAATAAATATGATTTAAAGATATATGATGGCGCTGTTATGGTTTGCTCCATCCAGCGAGATCGCCCATCGCGAATCGCACGTGACTTTTAAGGAATGGTTGGCATGTTGGTTGTCTCGCTCGGCGGCAGTCCCAGCCAGCGCTCCCGTTCTGGAGTGCTGTTGGAGCGCTCGCAACGTTGGTTACAACAGCAAGGTGTAGAAGTGGTGAGTTATCAGGTA
Organism: Pseudomonas frederiksbergensis; assembly: GCF_000802155.2. Lineage (GTDB taxonomy): Bacteria > Pseudomonadota > Gammaproteobacteria > Pseudomonadales > Pseudomonadaceae > Aquipseudomonas > Aquipseudomonas frederiksbergensis_A. The sequence continues at coordinate 363,469 of NZ_JQGJ02000003.1, read as the reverse complement.
CGTGATTTCCCTGCAGAGGATCTGCTCCATGCCCGCTTCGACAGTCCCAAAGTGATTGACCTGCTGGCCCAGATTGAAAATGCCGACGGCCTGCTCATCGCCACGCCAGTGTACAAGGCGTCTTTTTCCGGTGCGCTGAAGACCGTACTCGATCTGCTGCCGGAACGGGCCCTGGCCCACAAAGTGGTGTTGCCGATGGCAACCGGCGGCAGCATCGCCCACATGCTGGCGGTAGATTATGCCCTCAAGCCCGTGCTGTCGGCACTCAAGGCCCAGGAAATGCTCCATGGGATTTTTGCCGAAGACAGCCAGATCGCCTATGGCGAAGGCAGTGCCCAGGCGCAATTGACGCCTGCCTTGCAGCAGCGCCTGGACGAAGCGCTTGAACAGTTCTACAGCGCCATGGCCCGTCGGCCCAGGCCGCTCGACCCCAGCGCATTGAACGAACGTCTGTTGAGTGCTCGCTGGAGCATTTGACCGCTACATCCCTGCTTCAACTCCACCTTACTCAGCCGTCAACGGCCAAGCAGGTGCAGCCAAAACCCCACAGCAAAAAGGAGAGGCGCCATGCGCACTGTCATTTTGCGTCGCGGGCTGGTCGCTCTGTTTGCTGCGGCTGTGTCCCTCGGCGTCATTACCCAGACTCAAGCCGAAACCTTGCGGATCGGCTATCAGAAGTACGGCACGCTGGTGCTGCTCAAGGCCAAGGGGACATTGGAGAAACGCCTCGCCGCCCAGGGCGTCGACGTGCAATGGACCGAATTTCCCGGCGGCCCCCAGCTTCTGGAAGGCTTGAATGTCGGTTCCATCGATTTTGGCGTCACCGGTGAAACTCCACCGGTGTTTGCCCAGGCGGCCGGCGCGGACTTGCTCTATGTCGCCTACGAACCGCCAGCCCCCCACAGTGAGGCGATCCTGGTGCCCAAGGGCTCGTCGATCCAGTCGGTGCAGGACCTCAAGGGCAAGAAGGTCGTGTTGAACAAAGGCTCCAATGTCCATTACCTGCTGGTACGGGCACTGGAAGATGCCGGCCTTGAATATTCCGAGATCCAGACGGTTTTCCTGCCGCCAGCCGACGCCCGCGCCGCGTTCGAGCGCGGCAGCGTGGACGCCTGGGTGATCTGGGATCCGTACCAGGCCGCGGCTGAACAGCAATTGCAGGCCCGCACCTTGCGGGACGGCAAAGGCATCGTCGACAACCATCAGTTCTACCTCGCGACCAAACCCTACGCGCAGAAAAATCCCCAGGTGATCACGGCCCTGGTGGAAGAAGTGCGGGCGGTGGGCGAATGGTCCAAGGCCAACCCTGAAGACGTGACCCAACAGGTATCGCCGCTGCTTGGCCTGCCGGCGGACATCACCCTGACGTCTGTGAAACGCCAAGGCTACGGGGCGTTGTTCCTCACGCCGGAGGTGGTGGCGGCGCAGCAGAAAATCGCCGACAGCTTCTACCAGCTCAAGTTGATTCCCAAGCCCTTGAGCATCAAGGACGTGATCTGGACGCCGCCGGCGGCCGTTGCGAACGCGCAGTAATTCGATCCCTTAGGAGACCACTCCATGAGCCTCAATATTTTCTGGTTCCTGCCCACCCACGGCGACGGTCATTACCTTGGCACCGCTGAAGGTGCCCGCGCCGTCGATCATGGTTACTTGCAGCAAATCGCCCAGGCCGCCGATCGGCTGGGTTTCGGCGGTGTATTGATTCCTACCGGACGCTCCTGCGAAGACTCGTGGCTGGTGGCCGCGTCGTTGATTCCGGTGACCCAGCGCTTGAAGTTCCTGGTTGCCCTGCGCCCCGGGATTGTTTCCCCAACGGTGGCGGCGCGTCAGGCTGCAACCTTGGATCGGCTATCGGGAGGACGTGCGCTGTTCAACCTGGTCACCGGCGGCGATCCGGATGAGCTGGCCGGCGACGGGCTGTTTCTCGATCATGAACAACGCTATCAAGCGTCGGTGGAGTTCACCCGGATCTGGCGTCGGGTGCTGGAAGGCGAGACCGTGGATTACAACGGTGAACACATCAGCGTGAAGGGCGCCAAGCTGCTCTATCCGCCGATCCAGCAACCGCGTCCGCCGCTGTACTTTGGCGGCTCGTCGGAAGCGGCCCAGGATCTGGCCGCCGAGCAGGTGGACATGGTGCTGACCTGGGGTGAGCCCCCGGCGGCCGTCGCGGAAAAAATCCAACAGGTGCGGACCAAGGCTGCGAAGCTGGGGCGTACCGTGCGCTTCGGCATTCGCCTGCATGTGATCGTGCGTGAAACCAACGCCGAGGCCTGGCAAGCGGCCGACCGCTTGATCTCCCACCTGGACGACGAAACCATTGCCCGCGCCCAGGCTTCCCTGGCGCGTTTCGACTCGGTGGGCCAGCAGCGAATGGCCGCGTTGCACGGCGGTCGCCGCGACAAGCTGGAGGTCAGCCCCAACCTCTGGGCCGGTGTCGGCCTGGTGCGCGGCGGCGCCGGGACGGCACTGGTGGGCGATGGCCCGACCGTGGCCGCGCGGGTCAAGGAATACGCCGGCCTGGGCATCGACACGTTCATCTTCTCGGGTTATCCACACCTGGAAGAGTCTTATCGGGTGGCGGAGCTGCTATTCCCGCACTTGGATGTGGAACGCCCGGAGCTGCCGAAAAGCCAAGGCTACGTGAGTCCGTTCGGCGAGATGGTCGCCAATGACATCCTGCCTAAAGCCGCGTCCCAGAGTTGAGGCGGCCATGAGGAAAATTATCCACAACCTCGCGCCGTGGACGGTGCCATTGCTGTTGCTTGCAACGTGGCAGTTATCGGTGTCGGCCGGCTGGTTATCCACGCGGATCCTGCCGGCGCCAGTCGCGGTGATCGAGGCTGGCGTGAGCCTGGTGCGCAGCGGCGAAATCTGGACTCACCTGGCTATCAGCGGCTGGCGCGCAGCGGTCGGCTTCCTGATTGGTGGCGGCATCGGCCTTACCCTGGGCTTTATCACGGGCCTGTCGAAGTGGGGCGAGCGGCTGCTGGACAGCTCCGTGCAGATGATACGCAACGTCCCGCACCTGGCGCTTATTCCGTTGGTGATCCTTTGGTTCGGCATCGACGAGTCGGCGAAGATCTTCCTGGTGGCGCTGGGCACGCTGTTCCCCATCTACCTCAACACCTATCACGGGATCCGTAACGTCGACCCAGCGCTGGTGGAAATGTCTCGCAGCTACGGTTTGTCCGGTTTCAGCCTGTTTCGCCAGGTGATCCTGCCGGGCGCCTTGCCGTCGATCCTGGTGGGCGTGCGCTTTGCCCTGGGCTTCATGTGGCTGACGCTGATCGTGGCGGAAACCATCTCGGCCAGCGCCGGTATCGGTTACTTGGCGATGAATGCCCGGGAGTTCCTGCAGACCGACGTGGTGGTGCTGGCGATTCTCTTGTACGCCGTGCTCGGCAAGCTGGCTGACCTCGCCGCCCGTGGCCTCGAACGGGTCTGGCTGCGCTGGCATCCGGCCTATCAAGTAAGCAAGGGAGGTGTTGCATGAGCGCTCAACAACCTCCGCGCTTGCTGCGGGGCATCCCGCTGGCGGTGCGCAATCTTCAGAAGACGTTTGGTGCGCGCCAGGTATTGAGAGATATCGACCTGCATATCCCGGCCGGGCAATTCGTCGCGGTTGTCGGCCGCAGTGGCTGCGGTAAAAGCACCTTGCTGCGCTTGCTCGCCGGCCTCGATCAGCCCTCGGGCGGCCAGCTGTTGGCCGGCTCGGCATCGCTGAGCGCTGCACGGGAGGACACCCGGCTGATGTTCCAGGAAGCGCGCCTGTTGCCCTGGAAAAAGGTCATCGACAACGTTGGCCTCGGGCTCCAGGGCGACTGGCGGCCGCAAGCCTCGCAGGCGCTGGATGCCGTGGGCCTGGCGGATCGCGCCCATGAATGGCCGGCGTCGTTGTCCGGTGGCCAGAAGCAACGGGTGGCCCTGGCCCGCGCGCTGATCCACCAGCCGCGCCTGCTGTTGCTCGACGAACCCCTGGGCGCGCTCGATGCCCTGACCCGGATCGAGATGCAGCAATTGATCGAACGCTTGTGGCTGCAACACGGCTTCACGGTGCTGCTGGTGACCCACGACGTCAGCGAAGCGGTGGCGATTGCCGACCGGGTCATCCTGATCGAGGACGGCCAGGTCGGCCTCGACCTGACCATCGACCTGCCACGCCCCCGCGCTCGCGGCTCGCATCGCCTGGCGAGCCTGGAAACCGAAGTCCTCGACCGTGTGCTGTCCTTGCCCGGCCAACCGCCGGCACCCGAACCCGTTTCACCCTTGCCCACGCAGTTGCGTTGGGCGCAATAACTTCATCCAGACAGGAATCGACACCATGACCATCAAAGCCATCAACGTCCGCAACCAGTTCAAAGGCACCATCAAGGAAATCGTCGAAGGCGATGTGCTGTCGGAAATCGACGTGCAGACCGCTTCGGGCATCGTCACATCGGTCATCACCACCCGCTCGGTGAAAGAGCTGGAACTGGCGATCGGCAGCGAGGTGATTGCCTTCGTCAAATCAACCGAGGTCTCCATCGCCAAGTTGTGAGCGATGCTTGACCTGCGGCCCCGGACGGCGTGAGCCCTTCGGGGCTTTTGGTCTCTGGCGGTGTTTACATGCGCCCCATGAGGTTCGAGGGGCTGCTGCGTCCGAGGCGTCGGACCGGCCCAGCGGGAGCAGCCCAGGATCAGGGCGTCTCTCGTTTGGGCAAATAGGGCGGCAGGTAAAGCCCCAGGTACGCATCGAACACCCGCATGCCTTCTTCGGCCAGGCGCGGGGTGATTTGTCCGTGTTGCTGTACCGAGCGGGCGTAGACGCGGTCGCCCAGCTCCATCGCCAGGGCGAACACATCCACGTCGGACGGCAGTGTCGGCAGCTCGAAATGCCGGGCGAAGACGGTGTGCATCAGCGCGCCCAGCTCAACGTCGTGCTGGCGGTCGGCCTGGGTGACTTCGGTCAAGCCATGCTGGGCCAGGATCAACTGGCGAGCGGCGGCGTCCTGGCTGTAGATGGCCAGCATGCGCTGTTCTACCAGTCGTGACAGGTCATGCCAGTGGTGAAGGGCCGCGTGGTCGATCGGCGCTTGCAGGCACGCGCGAAAGGCGGCGTGGACATCGGCGGTCAGGGCTTCGAGCAGGGCCGGGACGCTGGCGAAGAAGTGATAGACGGAGGAGGGCGGGATCCCGGCGCGTTCGGCGACGCTGTAGATCGACAGGCTGGCCACGCCTTCGGTGGCAAGCAGCGTACGGGCGGCATCGAGAATGGTATCGATCCGGGCCTGGCTGCGTGCGCGGGGTTTGCGAGGGGTGGCGATGCGCGTCATGGATGTCTCCTGCGGGGCTGCCGGGCATTGTACGCAGAGCGGGCGGATGGTCCATACCTGCACTTGGTGAAGAAGATTTCTTGTGGCGTGGGATTTTATCTGTGGCGAGGGGGTTGTAAGCGCTCAAAAAAACGCCGCAGGCCATATGGCCTGCGGCGTTCTTTTTTTACCGCAACCGCTTACACGGTATGCAAGTACCAGTTGTACTCGAGGTCGGAGATCGAGTGTTCGAACTCTTCCAGTTCGCTTTCCTTGCAGGCCACGAAGATATCGATGTACTTCGGATCGATGTACTTGGCCATGACTTCGCTGTCGTCCAATTCACGCAGGGCATCGCGCAAGTTGTTCGGCAGGCTCTGCTCGTTCTGCTCGTAGCTGTTGCCTTCGACCGGCGCACCGGGCTCGATCTTGTTGACCAGGCCATGGTGCACGCCTGCCAGCACGGAGGCCATCAGCAGGTACGGGTTGGCATCGGCGCCGGCGACGCGGTGTTCCAGGCGCACGGCATCGGCGGAGCCGGTGGGTACGCGCAGCGCCACGGTGCGGTTGTCCAGGCCCCAGGTCGGCGAGTTCGGCACATAGAACTGTGCGCCGAAACGGCGGTAGGAGTTGACGTTCGGGCAGAGGAAAGCCATCTGCGCGGGCAGGGTCTCGAGCACACCGCCGATCGCGTGACGCAATGCGGCGTTCTGCTCGGGATCCTCGCTGGCAAAGATATTCTTGCCGTCTTTGTCCAGGATCGAAATGTGGACGTGCAAACCATTGCCTGCCTGGCCCGGGTACGGCTTGGCCATGAAGGTGGTGTCCATTTCATGGTCGTAGGCGATGTTCTTGATCAGGCGCTTGAGCAGGACTGCATAGTCGCAGGCCTTGATCGGGTCGGCGACGTGGTGCAGGTTCACTTCGAACTGCGCCGGGGCACTTTCCTTGACGATGGCGTCGGCGGGGATGCCTTGCTCCTTCGCACCTTCCAGGATGTCCTGGAGGCAGTCGACGTATTCGTCGAGGTCATCGATCAGGTAGACCTGGGTCGAATGCGGGCGTTTGCCGGAAATCGGCGAGCGGGGCGGTTGCGGGCGGCCATTCACGTTCTCCTGGTCGATCAGGTAGAACTCCAGCTCGAACGCGGCGCAAATGGTCAGGCCCAGTTCATCGAACTTGGTCACGACCTGGCGCAGGACTTCCCGAGGGTCGGCAAAGAACGGATCGCCTTCGAGTTCGTGCATGGTCATCAGCAGTTGCGCGGTCGGGCGCTTCTGCCAGGGTTCATTGCTCAGGGTGCCGGGGATGGGATAGCAGATGCGGTCGGCATCGCCGATGTCCAGGCCCAGCCCGGTGCTTTCCACCGTCGAGCCGTTGATATCCAGGGCAAATAGAGAGGCCGGCAGGTTGATGCCTTTCTCGTAAACCTTGTGGAGGCTGGTGCGTTCGATGCGCTTGCCGCGCACCACACCATTCATATCCGCAATCAGAAGGTCAACGTACAGAACCTCAGGATGTTCCTTAAGGAACGCGTTCGCTTCGTTAAGCTGAACGGCACGCGGGGGTACCGACATGATGCAACACCTTTGTTGTTAAAAATATCAATCATTGATCTCTTCGAAAGCCAGTCAACCCGAACGGCATGCCGAAGTCAAGCAGGGCCTTTTTTGCCCTAAAAAAGCACCCGACGGGCATTTTTGAGGCAATTTGGGGCGTTTTTTTCCCTTTGAAGGCCTTGGCGCCCGCAGGCTTGAGCGTGCCGTGTTGTATTTTTTACGGGGGTGTTGTGTAAAAAAATGAACAAGGCTAAGCTCGATTCAAACCCATAACAGCAATAATACCGGGGTGCTTCATGTCTCGCCTGCCGTTAATCGGCGTCACGACCTGCTCCAGGCAGATCGGTTTGCATGCGTATCACACCACTGGCGACAAATACGTCCGGGCTGTCGCTACAGCCGCCAAGGGCCTGCCGGTGCTGATCCCATCCCTGGCGGATCTGTTCGCACCGTCCGATATTCTGGACGCCCTGGACGGTATTCTTTTTACCGGCTCTCCTTCCAATGTAGAACCTTTTCACTATCAAGGCCCGGCCAGCGCGCCAGGCACTGCCCATGATCCTGCACGGGACGCCATCACCCTTCCGCTGATCCGCGCCGCTGTCAATGCGGGCGTCCCGGTGCTGGGCATCTGCCGCGGTTTCCAGGAAATGAACGTAGCCTTTGGCGGCACCCTGCATCAGAAAGTTCATGAAGTCGGAACGTTCATCGATCATCGTGAAGACGACACCCAGCCGGTGGAGGTCCAATATGGTCCGGCCCATGCCGTGCATATCCAGCCCGGAGGCGTCCTGGCGGGCCTGGGCCTGCCGCCGCAGATCGATGTCAACTCGATCCATAGCCAGGGCATCGAGCGACTGGCACCGGGCTTGCGGGCCGAAGCCCTCGCGCCGGATGGCCTGGTCGAGGCCGTTTCGGTGGCACAAGGCAAGGCTTTTGCTTTAGGTGTGCAATGGCACCCGGAGTGGGCGGTAGGCTCTAATCCGTACTACCTTGCAATCTTCCAGGCGTTTGGCGATGCCTGCAGAGCAAGGGCAACACAACGCGACGCCGATGCGTCAAACAACGCCTGACTACTAATAGCAGCCAGGAAACTCACGCCTAGAGGCATTTATGAGTAACAACCTCGACCAGCTCACCGATTGGTTGAAAGACCACAAGATCACAGAAGTCGAATGCATGATTGGCGACCTGACCGGCATCACCCGGGGCAAGATCTCGCCGACCAACAAGTTCATTGCCGAAAAAGGCATGCGCCTGCCCGAGAGCGTCCTGCTCCAGACCGTAACGGGCGACTATGTCGAAGACGACATCTATTACGAACTGCTCGACCCTGCCGACATCGACATGATGTGCCGCCCGGACGAAAACGCAGTCTTCCTCGTGCCCTGGGCCATCGAGCCCACCGCACAAGTGATCCATGACTCCTACGACAAGCAAGGCAACCCCATCGAGCTGTCGCCGCGCAACGTGCTGAAAAAGGTGCTCAAGCTCTACGCAGACAAGGGCTGGCAGCCGATTGTCGCGCCGGAAATGGAGTTCTACCTGACCAAGCGCAGCGACGACCCGGATTTTCCGCTGCAGCCGCCGATTGGTCGTTCCGGTCGCCCGGAAACCGGTCGCCAGTCTTTCTCGATCGAAGCGGCCAACGAATTCGACCCGTTGTTCGAAGACGTCTACGACTGGTGCGAATTGCAGGAGCTGGACCTCGATACGCTGATCCACGAGGACGGCACCGCGCAGATGGAGATCAATTTCCGTCACGGCGACGCGCTGTCCCTGGCCGACCAGATCCTGGTGTTCAAGCGCACCATGCGCGAGGCGGCGCTCAAGCACGACGTGGCCGCCACGTTCATGGCCAAGCCCATGACCGGCGAGCCGGGCAGTGCGATGCACTTGCACCAGAGCATCATCGACAAGGAAACCGGCAAGAACGTCTTCTCCAACGAAGACGGGACCATGAGCGACCTGTTCCTGCACCACATCGGTGGCCTGCAGAAATTCATTCCCGAGCTGTTGCCGCTGTTCGCGCCCAACGTCAACTCCTTCCGCCGCTTCCTGCCCGACACCTCGGCGCCGGTGAACGTGGAGTGGGGCGAAGAAAACCGCACCGTGGGCCTGCGGGTGCCGGATGCCGGGCCGCAGAACCGTCGGGTGGAAAACCGCTTGCCGGGCGCCGACGCCAACCCGTACCTGGCGATTGCCGCCAGCCTGTTGTGTGGCTACATCGGCATGGTCGAAGGCATCAACCCGAGCGCGCCCGTGGTGGGCCGTGGGTATGAGCGCCGCAACTTGCGCCTGCCGCTGACCATCGAAGATGCCCTGGAGCGCATGGAGAACAGCACCACCATCGAGAAGTACTTGGGCAAGAAATTCATCACGGGCTACGTCGCGGTCAAGCGGGCCGAGCATGAAAACTTCAAGCGCGTCATCAGTTCGTGGGAGCGGGAATTCCTGCTCTTTGCCGTCTGATGCGCCGGGCGGGGCTGCCACAGGCCCCGCCCCCAAATGGAATAAAGGAGAATTTGCATGACCCGCAACAACCCGCAAACCCGTGAATGGCAGGCCTTGAGCAACGATCACCACCTGGCGCCGTTCAGCGATTTCAAACAGCTCAAAGAGAAAGGCCCGCGCATCATCACCCACGCCAAGGGCGTGTACCTCTGGGACAGTGAAGGCAACAAGATCCTCGACGGCATGGCCGGCCTGTGGTGCGTGGCCGTCGGCTATGGCCGCGATGAACTGGCGGACGCCGCCAGCCAGCAAATGCGGGAGCTGCCGTACTACAACCTGTTCTTCCAGACCGCCCACCCGCCGGTACTGGCATTGTCCAAGGCCATCGCCGATATCGCCCCGGAAGGCATGAACCACGTGTTCTTCACCGGCTCCGGCTCGGAAGGCAACGACACCATGTTGCGCATGGTCCGCCACTACTGGGCGATCAAGGGCCAGCCGAACAAGAAAGTCATCATCAGCCGCAAGAACGGTTATCACGGTTCGACCGTCGCCGGCGCGAGCCTGGGTGGCATGACGTATATGCACGAGCAAGGCGACCTGCCGATCCCGGGCATCGTCCACATCGCCCAACCGTACTGGTTCGGTGAAGGCGGCGACATGAGCCCTGAAGAGTTCGGCATCTGGGCGGCGAACCAGTTGGAAGAGAAGATCCTAGAGATCGGCGTGGACAATGTCGGCGCGTTCATCGCCGAGCCGATCCAGGGCGCCGGCGGTGTGATCGTGCCGCCGGACAGCTACTGGCCGCGCATGAAGGAAATCCTCGCCAAGTACGACATCCTGTTCGTGGCCGACGAAGTAATCTGTGGTTTCGGGCGTACCGGTGAGTGGTTCGGTACCGACTTTTACGGGTTGAAACCGCACATGATGACCATCGCCAAGGGCCTGACCTCCGGCTACATCCCCATGGGCGGCCTGATCGTGCGCGACGATGTGGTCGAGGTGCTCAACGAGGGTGGTGATTTCAACCATGGCTTCACTTACTCCGGTCACCCCGTCGCCGCCGCAGTGGCCCTGGAAAACATCCGCATCCTGCGCGAAGAAAAGATCATCGAGCGTGTCCACGGCGAAACGGCACCCTATTTGCAGCAACGCCTGCGGGAACTGAACGATCATCCGCTGGTGGGTGAAGTGCGCGGTGTCGGCTTGCTGGGGGCGATCGAGCTGGTGCAGGACAAGGCCACGCGCAAACGCTATGAAGGCAAAGGCGTGGGCATGATCTGCCGGCAGTTCTGCTTCGATAACGGCCTGATCATGCGCGCGGTGGGGGACACGATGATCATTGCGCCGCCGCTGGTGATCAGCAAGGCCGAGATCGACGAGTTGGTGACCAAGGCGCGGCATTGCCTGGACCTGACGCTCAGTGCGTTACAGGGCTAAGTGCTAGGCTCTGAGCGAGGTGCCGGCATGGGCCTCGCCCGGCATGAACAAAAGACTGGGCTTTGGTTGAAAGCCTGCCCTGTAACTTGCCAGACTACCGCAGCTGTTCAAGTTGCCAGAGAGTCGGCTACTGAACTGTGGCTAAGAAGAATAACTGGAGCATTTTTTCATGAAGGCATTAGGTATGAAGATCGCTGGCAAGACCCTCCTCGCCATGTCCCTGATGGGCGTGATGGCGGGCGCCGTCCAGGCGGACGACAAAGTACTGCACGTCTATAACTGGTCCGACTACATCGCGCCGGACACGGTCGCCAAGTTCGAGAAGGAAACCGGGATCAAGGTCGTCTACGACGTGTTCGACAGCAACGAGACGCTGGAAGCCAAGTTGCTGGCCGGCAAGTCTGGCTATGACGTCGTAGTGCCGTCGAACAACTTCCTCGCCAAGCAGATCAAGGCCGGCGTCTACCAAGAGCTGGACAAGTCGAAGCTGCCGAACTGGAAGAACCTGGACACCGACTTGCTCAAGGCTGTCGGCGATGCCAGCGACCAGGGCAACAAACACGCCTTCCCTTACATGTGGGGCACCATCGGCATTGGTTACAACCCCGAGAAGGTCAAGGCCGCGTTGGGCGTCGACAAGATCGATTCCTGGGACACCCTGCTCAAGCCGGAGAACATCGCCAAGCTCAAGAGCTGCGGTGTGAGCTTCCTCGATTCGCCAACCGAAATGATTCCGGTGGCCCTGCATTATCTCGGTTACCCGACCGACAGCCAGGACAAGAAGCAACTGGCTGAAGCCGAAGCACTGTTCCTCAAGCTGCGCCCATCGATCGGTTACTTCCACTCTTCCAAATACATCTCGGACCTGGCCAACGGCAACATCTGCGTGGCCGTGGGTTACTCGGGTGATATCGAGCAGTCCAAGAGCCGTGCGGCCGAGGCTGGCGGCAAGGTGAAAGTGGCCTACACCATTCCGAAGGAAGGTGCCGGTTCGTTCTACGACATGGTTGCCATTCCGAAGGATGCTGAAAACGTCGAAGCCGCCTACAAGTGGATGAACTTCATCATGCAGCCGGAAATCATGGCGGAGATTACCGACAACGTGCGTTTCCCGAACGGCAACAAGGCTGCCACCCCGCTGGTGGACAAGGAAATCTCTGGTGACCCGAGCATCTATCCATCGGACGAAGTGAAGGCCAAGCTGTACGCCATCGCCGACTTGCCGTCGGCCACCCAGCGGATCCTGACCCGCAGCTGGACCAAGATCAAATCCGGTAAATAAGCCGGCTTGAAATACGCTCCGGTTTTCGCCGCCCCCGCGACGGCGTCAACCGGAGCAATTAAATAATTAAAAGTTTTGCTGGATCGGTTTATCGAGGGTAAGTTGCGCGCCGGTTTTGTTGCAGGGCACATCGTGACCCGGCACGGGGGCAACTTGGGCCCAACTATTTAAGAGGACCTCCACGTGCCTGTCTTTTCTTTGTTGCGCAACGCCTTGCTGGTCGGTGCCGGCCTGACACTCGCCGTCAGTGTCCAGGCAGCCTCCACCGTGCATATTTATAACTGGTCGGATTACATCGGCGAATCGACCCTGGCGGACTTCGAGAAAGCCACCGGGATCAAGCCGGTCTACGACGTGTTCGATTCCAACGAAACCCTGGAAGGCAAGTTGCTGGCCGGTCGCACCGGCTATGACGTGGTCGTGCCGTCCAACCACTTCCTGGGCAAACAGATCAAGGCCGGGGCGTTCCAGAAGCTCGACAAGTCCCAGCTGTCCAACTACGCCAACCTCGATCCTGCGCTGCTAAAGCGCCTGGAAAAGAACGACCCGGGTAACCAATACGCCGTGCCTTACCTGTGGGGCACCAACGGCATTGGCTACAACGTCGAGAAGATCAAGGCGGTCCTGGGCGTCGACAAGATCGATTCGTGGGCGATGCTGTTCGAGCCGGAAAATATCAAGAAGCTCTCCAACTGCGGCGTTTCGTTCCTCGATTCGGGCGACGAAATGATCCCGGCGATGCTCAATTACCTGGGCCTGGATCCCAACAGCCAGAACCCTGAAGACTACAAGAAGGCCGAGGCCCAGCTCCTCAAGATCCGGCCCTACGTGACCTACTTCAATTCCTCCAAGTACATTTCCGACCTGGCCAATGGCGAGATCTGCGTGGCCGCCGGTTTCTCCGGCGACATCTTCCAGGCCCGCGAGCGGGCCAGCGAGGCCGGCAAGGGCATCAACATTGCCTACGTGATCCCCAAGGAAGGCGGCAACCTCTGGTTCGACATGCTGGCGATCCCGCGCGACGCCTCCAACGTCAAGGAGGCCCATGCATTCATCAACTACCTGCTCAAGCCTGAGGTCATCGCCCAGGTCAGCGACGTGGTCGGTTATGCCAACCCGAACCCCAAGGCTGGCGAGCTGATGGACCAGGAAGTGCGCACCGACGAAGCGGTTTATCCGCCGCAGGCAGTTGTCAACAAGCTCTACGTCAACTCCGAGTTGCCGCCCAAGATCCAACGACTCATGACCCGCAGCTGGACCAAGGTCAAGTCGGGTAAATAGCGTTAAGCGCTCTAACTTTTATAAGGTTCGCCCGTCTTGGGCGAGCTGCAAATTTTGTGGGAGTTTCGTAAATGGCAGTTGCCTCCGGCGCCTATAAGAAAGCCCTCGAGGGCGACCAGACACCCAAGCAGGTGCTGGTCAAGATCGACCGGGTCACGAAGAAGTTCGACGAGACGATTGCCGTGGACGATGTGTCCCTGGAAATCAAGAAAGGCGAGATCTTTGCCTTGCTCGGAGGTTCGGGATCGGGCAAATCCACCTTGCTGCGCATGCTGGCAGGTTTCGAGCGGCCCACGGAGGGGCGGATTTTCCTCGACGGCGTGGACATCACCGACATGCCGCCCTATGAGCGGCCGATCAACATGATGTTCCAGTCCTATGCCTTGTTCCCCCACATGACCGTGGCACAGAACATCGCTTTCGGCCTGCAACAGGACAAGATCCCCAAGGCCGAGATCGACGCCCGCGTGGCCGAGATGCTCAAGCTGGTGCAGATGAGCCAGTACGCCAAGCGCAAGCCGCACCAGCTCTCCGGCGGCCAGCGCCAGCGCGTGGCCCTGGCCCGTTCCCTGGCCAAACGGCCGAAGCTGTTGCTGCTCGACGAGCCGATGGGCGCCCTGGACAAGAAGCTGCGCTCGCAAATGCAGCTTGAACTGGTGGAGATCATCGAACGGGTCGGCGTGACCTGCGTCATGGTGACCCACGACCAGGAAGAGGCTATGACCATGGCCGAGCGCATCGCGATCATGCACCTGGGCTGGATCGCCCAGATCGGCAGCCCGATCGACATCTACGAGACCCCGACCAGTCGTCTGGTCTGTGAATTCATCGGCAACGTCAACATCTTCGAGACCGAAGTGGTGGACGACGCCGAGGGCCACGCGGTGCTGACCTGCAAAGACCTGGACCGCGACATCTACGTCGGCCACGGCATCAGCACCTCGGTGCAGGACAAGTCCGTGACCTACGCCATTCGCCCGGAAAAACTGCTGGTCACTCCCGAACAGCCGACCTGCGAGCACAACTGGTCCAGCGGCAAAGTCCACGACATCGCCTACCTGGGCGGCCACTCGGTGTTCTACGTCGAATTGCCGAGTGGCAAGCTGGTGCAGTCGTTCGTGGCCAACGCCGAGCGCCGTGGCCAGCGTCCGACCTGGGGCGACCAGGTGTTCGTCTGGTGGGAAGATGACAGCGGCGTGGTGCTTCGCTCATGAACATGCGCAAACTCAAACGCCGACTCGCCCGAATAACGCCCGGTGGCCGCCAGTTGGTCATCGGGGTGCCCTTCGTCTGGCTGTTCCTGTTCTTCATGCTGCCGTTCTTCATTGTCCTGAAGATCAGCTTCGCCGAAGCCGACGTGGCGATCCCGCCGTACACCGAGATCTACAGCTACGTCGACCAGAAGCTGCAAGTGCTGCTCAACCTCGCCAACTATGTGTTGCTGAGCGAGGACGATCTGTACATCGCCGCCTACCTCGGCTCGCTGAAAATGGCCCTGATCAGCACCGCCCTGTGCCTGCTGATCGGCTACCCGATGGCCTACGGCATCGCCAACGCCCGCAAAGAGATGCAGACGGTGCTGGTGCTGCTGATCATGATGCCGACCTGGACCGCGATCCTGATCCGTGTCTACGCGTGGATGGGCATCCTCAGCAACAACGGCTTGCTCAACGGCTTTCTGATGAGCATGGGCTGGATCAGCGAGCCGCTGCAAATCCTCAATACCAACCTGGCGGTCTACATCGGCGTGGTTTATTCCTACCTGCCGTTCATGATCCTGCCGTTGTACGCCAACCTGGTGAAGCATGACGCCAGCCTGTTGGAAGCCGCGTCGGACCTGGGTTCGAGCACCTTCAACAGCTTCTGGAAAATCACCGTGCCGCTGTCCAAGAACGGCATCATCGCCGGCTGCATGCTGGTGTTCATCCCGGTGGTGGGCGAATTCGTGATCCCGGAACTGCTGGGCGGCCCGGAAACCCTGATGATCGGCAAAGTGCTGTGGCAGGAATTCTTCAACAACCGTGACTGGCCGGTGGCATCCGCCCTGGCGGTGGTGATGCTGGCGATCCTGATCGTGCCCATCATCCTGTTCAACCGCAGTCAGGCCAAGGAAATGGAGGGCAAGGAATGAAGCGCTTCAGTTTTTCAAGCCTGATGCTGGTGCTGGGTCTGCTGTTCATCTACGCGCCGATGCTGATCCTGGTGATCTACTCGTTCAACGCCTCGAAGCTGGTGACGGTGTGGGGCGGCTGGTCGGTCAAGTGGTACGTCGGCCTACTGGACAACAGCCAATTGATGGGCTCGGTAATGCGCTCGCTGGAAATCGCCTGCTACACGGCGATTGCCGCGGTGGCCCTGGGCACGCTGGCGGCCTTCGTGCTGACCCGCATCACCCACTTCAAGGGCCGCACGCTGTTCGGCGGCCTGGTCACCGCGCCGCTGGTAATGCCGGAAGTAATCACTGGCCTGTCGTTGCTGCTGCTGTTCGTGGCCATGGCGCAGATGATCGGTTGGCCCCAGGAGCGTGGCATCGTCACGATCTGGATCGCCCACACCACGTTCTGCGCAGCCTATGTGGCGGTCGTGGTGTCAGCGCGCTTGCGTGAGCTGGACCTGTCCATCGAAGAAGCGGCCATGGACCTCGGTGCGCGGCCGTGGAAGGTATTCTTCCTGATCACCATTCCGATGATCGCGCCGTCGCTGGCGGCGGGCGGCATGATGTCGTTCGCGTTGTCGCTGGACGACCTGGTGCTGGCAAGCTTCGTTTCCGGCCCTGGTTCGACGACCTTGCCGATGGAAGTCTTCTCGGCGGTACGCCTGGGTGTGAAACCGGAAATCAACGCCGTGGCGAGCCTGATCCTGTTGGCGGTGTCCCTGGTGACTTTCCTGGTCTGGTACTTCAGCCGCCGCGCCGAAGAGAACCGCAAGCGAGCGATCCAGCAAGCCATCGAGGAAAGCGCCGCCGATTCCTGGAAACAACCGGAAGTCCGCCGAGCCGATACCGCGTCGGTCTGACCGACACAGGGAGAGCGAGCTTGCTCGCGAAGACGGCAGTACGTTCAACATTCATGTTGGCCGATACACCGCTTTCGCGAGCAAGCTCTCCCACAGGTGTTTTTGTCGCCTGCAAACGCGATAGCGGCCTGCGGGGTTATTCGCCCTTCACTTCTTCAGCGCGTCATGGGCCTCCAGCGCCCGCAGCGAATAAATATAAGCCGCGCCGGCATTCAGCGAGACCGCTGTCGCCAGGGTGGCGGCGATCTCTTCGCGGGTAGCGCCGGCCTTGATGGCGGCGTCGGTGTGTACGCCGATGCAGCCGTCACAACGTGTCGTAATCGCAACGGCGATGGAGATCAGCTCGCGGGTCTTGGCATCGAGCACGTCGTTGTCGGCCGCGGCCTTACCCAGGGCGGTGTAGGCCTCGACCATTTTCGGGTTGCTTTTGCCCAGGGCGCCAAAGGCGCTCTTGATGGTGGGCAGCAGTTCGGACCAGTTATTGAACATTGCATCGACTCCATTGTGATGAACGAGGTGGGACCGTTGCAGTCTTGCCCATCAATGATGTCCAAGGCTGTCTTTTAAACAAATACTCACGCGAGGCTTAGGGCTCGACCCTGGCGGGCAGCAACTTCAAGGTGCCGCGGGTGTTGGCGGTGACCTCTTCCTCGGCCAGGTGCGCCTGGTGATACAGCCCTTCGATGTAGGCTTCGGCCTGGTCCTCGTAGTGCTTGTCGAACGGTACGCCGCTCTGGCCGACCGGGTTGATGGTGACGCTGTGGGTCGGGTCGGCGAAGTCGATGATGCGCCGGGTCGAAGGGCCGTACGTCACGGGCCACGGCGCAGGGCCGATCTTGGCCGAAAGGTTGTTCGGTACTTCATGGGTGCCCGGAGCCGCGAACGGGCCGACGTTGAAGATCCGATCCAGCGGCTTCTGCTGACCCAGGGGATGCCCATGGGCCAGGGTGTGCGCTTGGCCCCACTGCCATTGGGAGGGGTCGTCCCCCAGTGTCGCCTTCAGGTGAGCGAGGGTTCTTCCCCAGGCCTTCATCACCGTGTCGGTGCGGGTTTCGGTGCCCAGCGTCGAGCGGTCATCCCACCACGGCGAGTCCTTCGTGGCCGCCAGGCGTGGCAGCGCGGCGTCGATGGCCCGGGTCGATAGTGCGGTTTCGAAGAACCCATCGCCCAGTTCATCGCGCAGGGCCGTGTTGGCCAAGTCATACAGAAATTGGTTGAACAGCGTGGCGCTGACGGAATCCAGTGGGTAGTCACCCTTCCACTGGGCCAATTGCTCGACCCATTTGCGCTCCTGCGGGTCGCTGGCCGTTTCGCGCAATATCGGCAGCAAGGGCGCGAGCAGACGCGGGCCATAGGCGGTGGTAGTACCCAGTTGCAGTTTCTGGGTGGTCTGGATGTCCCATTTGGCCTGTTTGTCGCTCAGTTGCAGATCGAGTTGCTGGCCCCGGTCGGCGAGGTTGTAGTAGCCGGGGATCTCGATCCCGCTGGCCGCCACCGGCTGGAAATTCGCCGAGAGGACGTAGCCCCTGGCCGGGTTTTCTTCCTGGGGGTTGCTGCTGAACGGATAGAAGCCGTCCTTTTGCGCTTCGGCGCTGCTGCCGTCGAGAATGAAGCCTGGCTTCACGCCGGCCGGCCGCTTGGGCAATTGCGCCGCGGCCCACCAGCCGATATCGCCCTTGGCATTGGCCCAGACCACATTCAGGCCCGGCGCATGGATCTTGGTCGACGCGCCCCTGGCCTTGGCCAAGGTGTCGGCACGATTAAGCTGGTAGAACGCCTCGAGGATCGGATTGCGGCTTTCCAGGAACCCCCACCACATGGCGATCGGGGTCTTGCCGGCATTGGCGCCGAGGGCATCATTGACGATCGGGCCGTGAGGTGACTGGCGCAGCACCAGTGTCACCGGGGCCTGGCCCTTGACGGCGATCTGCTGTTCGCTGCGGGTCATGTCCACCCACTGGTCGCGGTACCAGATCTGTTCGGGGTTGTCCGGGTTGATCTTTTCGGCGATCAGGTCCAGGTCGTCGTTCTGGAACATGGTGATGCTCCAGCCGAAGTCCTTGTTCATGCCCAGCGAGGCGAACGGCATCAGGGCCTGGTACTGGCCGTAGAGTTCGAACCCCGGCGCCGAAAGGTGCGCCTCGTACCACACCGACGGCGCTGAAAAGCGGATATGCGGATCGCCCGCCAGCAAGGGCTTGCCGCTTTGGGTGCGGCTGCCGGAGACCGCCCAGGCGTTGCTGCCTTCGAACTGCGGCAGGCCGTTGTCGGCCAAGGCCTGTTCGCTCAGGCGTGCGAGTGCGTTGAGGTCTTTCCAATCGAGGGCGGTGAGTGCCGGAGCGCTTGCAGGGCCCTGCGGCAGGACACCTTGGGGCTGCCAGTCAAGGTCGAAGATGTTCAGGTAATCGGTGCCGAGTTTGTCGCGCACGTAGCTCAACAAGGGTTCGGTGCGAAAGGCAGCGGCGAAGCTGTAGGCCATGTAGCCGACAATGCTGGCGGTGTCTTCGGCGGTGAAGGGACGCTTGGGAATGCCCAGCACGTCGAACTCCAGCGGCCGCGTGTGGGTTTGCTGATAGGTGTTGATGCCGTCCAGGTATGCCTGCGTCGCGATCCAGGCCGGCGATTGTCGATCCTGCTCGGCGACGTAACTGGCGGCGCGCTCGCGGATGCGCAGGCTGCGCATCAGCTTGTCGGTGTCGAGCAGCTTGGGCCCGAGGATCTCGGCCAGCTCGCCCCGGGCGAGGCGGCGCATGATTTCCATCTGGAACAGCCGGTCCTGGGCGTGGACATAACCCAGCGCACGATACAGGTCGGTTTCGTTCTCGGCGCGGATATGCG
This sequence comes from Pseudomonas frederiksbergensis, assembly GCF_000802155.2. Taxonomy (GTDB): domain Bacteria; phylum Pseudomonadota; class Gammaproteobacteria; order Pseudomonadales; family Pseudomonadaceae; genus Aquipseudomonas; species Aquipseudomonas frederiksbergensis_A. Next base: position 344,306 of record NZ_JQGJ02000003.1, on the reverse strand, counting down.
GCACGCCGCGCTCGTCGTAGCGCACCGTCACCGAGCCTTGCAGCCCCTCCAACTGCACCGTGCCCTGGCGGGTGGGCTGCTTGCTGTAGAGGTAGCCGCCCGCGACGATGATTGCGGTGACGATCAGCGACAGGAAGGCGACGAGGGTGCGTTTCATGGTTGATCCTTATTCGAGTGACAGCGGTCCCATGATCTTGCTGTTGATTCCCTGTTTAACATGCAACCGCTTGCCGGTGCATCGTTCCTCGGAGGGATTTTTCCTGATCAACCGAATTGCGTGGCGAGGGGATGAGCGTCGAAGTGTGTCGCGAGGGCTGGCCACAGGGGCGTTTGCCTGTGGCCAGGGTGGAAAGGAGGATGCCGGACCGTCTGGCGATGGCCCGGCGGTTTCGTCAGCTGGGTCGGGTGGGAGTGGCTTCGGTGGACGGTCCGCCAAGCGGTGGCGCTTCTCCGCGTTCCGCCAGTTCGACCCCATCGCCCGCTTTTTTCGGCCCCGTTGCCAACCCCTTGGCGAAGTCGGCAGTGATGTTGAGCGCAGAGAGGCTGCTCTGCGGAACAATCTGGGTCAGGCCACGGGTGACGTGATAGACGTTCTCCAGGTTGCGGGTCAAGCCTTCGGTCTGGGTGTGGGGCAGGGTGTCCCGGTTAGGGTTGGTTACGTTCTGCCACGGTACCTGCGCCCGCTTGGCAAGGTCGTCAGTGCCATCGCCCAGTGCCTTGTTCTCGAGCGGTGCGGCCACGCTGTTGGCAAAGAATGGCAGCAGCGTCAGGCCGGACGAGAAGAAGGTCGTGACGATCTGCTCCATTTTCTCTTTGACTTCAGGGTTTTCACCCACCGCGGCGGCATCCCCAGCGCCGGTGCGCATGGCGATCCCTGGGCCCACCCCCACGATCCGGTTGGCGAGGTCAGTGACATTGGCCATGCTGATCGGGTTGAGTTTGCCTTTCGCCTCGGCAAGCGCCTTGGGCAGGAGTTCTTTCCACTCGCGGTTTTCCTTCGTGACGCGGTAGGTGGGGATTTGCTCATCGCCGTGGGTCTGGGCATATTTGGCTACCGCCTGTCCGCCCGCCATGAAGGTGCCGCCTACTGCAGAGGCGACACTGCGAGCCGCGATGCCGGAGGCGTTGACGGACGTGAACTGATCTATCGTGTCCCTTACCGCATGGGCCGCGCCGAAGGCGAGGTAACCAGTAAAGTCGCCGCTCATGGTGCCAAAATTGTTGGCGTTCTGTTTCAGTTTGAAATCAGCTCGCTTTTCGCTCTGTGTCGCGTCGATGGTATCGCGTTGTGGGTTGGCAACCCGCCGTCCGTTCACGGTGATGTCTTGCAGGGCCTTGGGGTATACCGCCAGCGGATCGACCTTTTCCAGCCCTCGGCCGATCGTCTTGTCGACGACGACCTGGACAAACGGGCGCAGGCCATCGCTGATCACCTTGTGGGCGGTACCCAGGACGGTTGACGTCGCCGCCACATGTTTTCCGAAGGACTGGTCCGCCATCGCCTCGTCGATCGCCGCGGTGGCGGCGCCGAAGTGTCCGGCAGACGCGAAGCCCTGGGGGATCCCAGCGTCGGCAAATACAGCCAGGCCTGTCACGAAGCCGCTATGGGTCTTGAGTTCGGCCACGTAGTCCTGGCGTGCGACGTTCTTCAGCGCGGTGTCCAGCACCTCGTTTTTTTTCGTCGCCGCTGCCAGTTTGCTGGGTTTGTCGTCGTCCTTCTTCAGCAATCCGCCAAGCTCTTTGTTGACCTCACGCAACTGCCCTAACTCATCCCTCGCCTTGTCTCGGTCGGCCTGGGGAAGGCTCTCGTTGCTCGCCGCTTGTTGCGCGTGCTCGATCCGGCTTTCCATGAACGTGTTCAGCCGCTTGGGCATGTCTTGCGTCATGGCTTGCATGACGCCTTTGGCATAGCCGCGAAAGGCTTCATGACTGCTGCGCAGCAGCTTGAGATCATCTTCTCCCGGGGTTTGATCGATCACTTCCTGACACAGCGAATGATAGGCACCGAGGGTGTTACCAACGCGTTCGCAGTGCTTGTCCCAGACTGCCTTGAAACCTCCGCTCTCTTCCCTGTCGCCCTCGTTCTTGGCCAGGTACTCGTTGAAATCCTTGGCGAATGCTTCGGTTTCTTCCTGGCCTGACAGCATCGGGTGTGGCGTGCCGCCGAGTTGCGCGAGATGTTTCTGAACGTCTTGATAGCTGGTTCCTGGGGCGTAGCTCAATACCTTGCCTTCAAGGCTCATGTGCGCTCGTGCAAAGCCGATGGGGTCACTTTGTGGGTCCTTCTTGCCGAGCCTGCCGATCATTCCTTCCAAACGATTCTGTTTGACCTGGAGCGTTTCCTGGGTCTTGCTGCTCGCTTTCCCTTCAAAGTGGTAAGGCACCAAGGGCGTGGTGGATGGACGGACCTGATCGGACAGGCTGGGTCTTACCGGTGTGATCCGATCGTCCTGTTGGGGTAACGGCGCCGAACTTGAGGTTCCGCCTACTGATACTGCTGGCATGTCGTGTTCTCCTTCCTAGATCGACAGGGCGTTGTTGAGCCCTGCGCTGCGCGGGGTGGTTTTTTGCTGGGTGGGCTTGGCGGCTTGGTTCGGGCCGGCGCCGTCGAAGAAGTAGCCGTCCCGCCAGATCAGCGCCATGTCGGCGGCACCGCCCATCAGCCCGAGCAGGCGCTCGGCGCTGAGGTTGTCCAGGGGGACGTGGCCGATCAGGACCACCTGTTCGCTGTCGCGGTTGTACGACAGCGACGGGCAGAACGCGCCGCTCAGCAGATACAGGTTGGTTTCCAGCAGCCGTTGCATGACTGCTTCGCGATTTGCCACTGGCAACGGCCCGAAGCCGCAGTAGATGAAAACGTCGCCCTCGCCCACGCCAGGCGTGTGCTTGAGGGAGAAGTCGACCTCCTTGACCGACAGGTTCGCCTGTTCATAGAACGCTGACGGGGTAGGGATCATCGTGAGTTCGCAGAGCTGATCGATCAGCTTGCAATAGGTGGGTGACGCCATGATTGACCTCGCATTGTCATCCAGGCACCGACGAGCGCCTGCTGCCCCTGATGAGTGACAGCAGCGCCATTTCGGTTCCACTCCACCGTGTGGAACCGCTGGCAAGTGATCTGCCACCCAATGGCGCCACCTCATTCAAGGTTGACCGCCATGTCCCGATCACTTGCACCGTCGCCGGCCCTTCGCGCTGTCCCCAGAGGGTTGTCCATGTTGGCCCTGGGTACCTTGCTGTACGGGTGCCAGCACCTCGAACCCCAACTGACCATCGGCGACCGCTTCGCCAATGAACCGTACCGCGCCCAGTTGCGCTGGCTTGAACCGGCGCCCACCGACACGATCATCAAGATTGGCGAATCATCGCCGCAAAGCGGTGGCAGCCTGTGGGCACGCATGCGCCAGGGGTTTTCCCTGCTGGCCAAGACCCAAGGGGTGGCGCGCATCGATGAGCAACGCCGCTGGTTGATGGAGCGCCCGGCGTTCCTCACCCAGACCGGACGGGCCGGCAGTCGCTACCTGCACTTCATCGTCGGCGAACTGAACAAACGCAACATGCCGCTGGAGCTGGCGTTGCTGCCGGCGATCGAGAGCGGGTTCAATCCCAATGCACGATCGCCTGCCCAAGCCATGGGACTCTGGCAGTTCATTCCGGCCACTGGCCGCCGTTACCAGCTGCAGCAGCGTGGCGACTACGACGAACGCCGGGACATTCCGTCGTCCACCCGCGCTGCGCTGGATTACTTGTCCTACCTGCACGAATATTTCGACGGCGACTGGTTGCTGGCCCTCGCCGCGTACAACGCCGGTGAAGGTCGGGTGCGCGACGCCATCGTGCGCAACCGCGCGCGGGGACTGGCGACCGATTATTGGAACCTGTCGCTGCCCGGCGAGACCCAGAACTACGTGCCGCGGCTGCTGGCGTTGTCGCAACTGGTGAACACGCCCACAGAATATGGCGTGAGCCTGGCACCGATCGCCGACCAGCCCTACTTCCAGATGGTCGCCTTGGCGCAGCCGGTGGACCTGGCGCAGCTGGCGCAGTTATCGGGCGTCCATGAGCGGGAGCTGCGCATGCTCAACCCGGCCGGACGCGGCCGGGTCGGGGGGCGTCTGTTGATGCCCGTGGAAGCGTCTCGCAGGCTGCTGGCGCAACCGGAGATGATCGCCAAGGCGGCGTTGCCCAGGGTGAGTGTCGAAGAGCAAGCCGTTGCCGCTCCGGAGAATGGGGTGGCGGAGCCGCAGGTCGCGCAAGCGGCTCCGCCAGGGGTGTGAGCCGGCGATCAAACCTTACAGGCAACCCATCGCGACATTTGCCAGCCCTCGGGCGCGAGGGTCCATCAAGACGTAGGAGCCAATGGTGTTGCAGGCGAAGCCGAACGCCACGCCGCGCTCGGGGTCGGCGAAACCGATGGTGCCGCCGGCACCCATGTGGCCGAAAGCCTCGGGCCCCATGCCGTAGCTGCCGTTCGCCACATCCGACTGGTTGAGCATGATGCCCAGGCCGAACCGCGTGGGAGTCTGGATAGTCGGGTCGTATTCGGCGCTGTGCTCGCGCAGCATTTCGTTGAGCAGCGGCGACTCCAGCAACCGCCCGTCGAGCAGGCCTGCGTAGAACTGGGCCAGGCTGCGGGCGTTGCCATGACCGTTGGCAGCCGGCTGGGTCATGCGTTTCCAGCCAGCTTCGTTGCTGCGCCCCAGTACCATCGGTGGATTGGCGAAGGCCAGTGAGCTCATTGCATTCGGCTCGGTGAGCACGTACTGCAACACTCGCCCGAAGGCCTCGTCGTCGACGTCGTCCTTGGTACGCGCCATGTAGGCGCAGCGAGCGATGGTTGCGTCATCCAGGCCAATATGGAAATCCAGCCCAAGCGGCATCGCCACCCGTTGGTGGATGCTCTGCGCCGGGCTCAGGCCGTCTACCCGGCGCAGTAGTTCACCGAGAATCCAGCCAAACAGCAACGGCGAATAGGTCTGCCGTTTCCCTGCGTCGGCCCACGGCTGTTCCCCGGCAATCAGGCCGGTCATGGTGTCCCAGTCGTAAAGGGTTTCCGGTGCCAGGGGCGTGCGCAGCGCCGGCAGCCCGGCGCGATGGCAGAGCACCTGGCGCAAGGTGATGGAGGCTTTGCCGGCATTGGCGAATTCGGGCCAGTAATGGCAGATCGGCGTGTCCAGGTCCAGGCGGCCTTCGCCGACCAACTGCATGATCGCCACGGCTGTGAAGGGCTTGGTGCAGGAGAACAGGTTGAGCAGCGTGTCGTGCTGCCAATGGCTGGCGGGCTCCGGCCCGGCGATGCCGGCCCAGAGGTCGATCACCGTTTCGCCGTCGATCTGGATGCACAGGGCGGCGCCGCGTTCGAAAGGGCTTTGCATCAGCCCGATAAAGGCCTTCTTGACCGACTCGAAGCGAGGGTTGCAGTGGCCATGGATGGTAAGTGCATGCGTCATGTGAGCTCCATGCGGGGTTGGGATTCTCCCTTGAGTGACGGGGGCTGGGGAAACGGTTCATTGACCCAGCGGAAGTCTTTCCACAGGGATCTTTTTTGCCGAGCCCAGCCACTCATGAGCATTGATTCCTACCCCCGGAGAATGTCGATGCCTTACGAGCGCACCCTTGACCTGAACAGCGACGCGTTTCGCGGCGAGGCCTACCGGCACTATGCGACGTTGCGCCAGGCGTCCCCGGTGTTCCTCAGCCAGCCCGAAGGACAGTTGCCGATGTGGTACGTCACCGGTGCCCGGGAAGTCGAGGAGGTGCTGCTGGACACCGAGCGTTTTGCCCGTGATCCGTCACGGATCGATCCGCGGTTTGCGGCGATGCTCGGTGGCGAGCAGTCCATTGCATTCCTCAACGACCACATGCTCAACCGCGACGGGGAAAGCCATCGCCGGCTGCGTCGGCTGGTCAACAAGGCTTTCACGTTGAAGGCGGTCAACGCCATGCGGCCGCGTATCGGACAGATCGCAGAGACGTTGCTCGACGCCGTCCAACCGGACGGGCGGATGGATCTGGTGAGCGAATATGCCTTTCCTTTGTCCATCACGGTCATCGCCGAACTGCTCGGTGTCCCTGCCCGTGACCGCGAGGACTTTCGACGCTGGTCCCACCTGATCGTCCGGCAGGTGGGCCATGACCTGAGCGAGTTGCAGCGCTGCTACAACGAGTTTGCCGGCTACATGCTCGCCTTGATCGACCAGCGCCGTGCCCAGCCAACCGATGATCTGGTCTCGGCCCTGGCCCAGGTCGAGGAAGAGGGCAGCAGGCTCAGCCGAAGCGAGCTGTGCAGCATGATCGCGTTGCTGATCATCGCAGGTCACGAAACATCGGCGTCGATGATCGGCAACGCCGTGCACATGCTCTTGCAGCACCCCGAGGCACTGGCCCGCTTGCGTGACCAGCCAGCGCTGATGACGGACGCGGTCGAAGAACTTTTGCGTTATGACTCGTCGGTGGAGCGGGCGATGGTCCGCTTCGTCACCCAGGACACTGAATTGGGAGGGCAGCGCTTGCAGCGGGGCCAGTTGCTGGTGGCGGTGGTGGGTTCCGCCAATCGCGACGAGGCGATGTGCGCCAATCCCGACACGCTCGATGTCACGCGCCCGGCCTGCCCGCACATGTCCTTTGGCAAGGGCACGCATTATTGCCTGGGCGCATCGTTGGCCCGGCAGGAGTTGGAGATTGCGTTGAATACGCTGCTGCGGCGCTGTCCGGGTCTGCGACTGGCCGTTGATCCAGCCGCTGTGCGCTGGCGCTATGTGCCCAACTTTCGAGGACCGGATGCGTTGCCGGTGTGCTGGTCGGTGGATTGATAAGGTTGTGCAAAAAATGGCATGGGCCTGAAAGCCGATGAATGTTGCGGCTCGTCCGACAGGCTGCCAGACGAGCCGCGCACTCACGCCAGGCTGGCCTCAAATGTTGGCGCAGGTGCTGAAGCGGTAATGGGTGTGGTCTCGATGGGTATCAGGTGCAGCCCGTAAAGCACCACATCCGCACGTTTGTCAGCGAACCGGGCGATGCCCGGAAAGCGTCCCCATTGCGTCGCGCCCAACCCTTGCACGCCACGCTTGCTCGCCTCGTTGTGCTCGATGATCCAGGCCACCAGCGTCTCGAAACCATACTGCCTGGCAAGGACCACGGCGGCCTGGCCCAGGCGAATGCCGACGCCGCTGCCGATGTGGTCGTTGCGCACATAGATCGACACCTCACCGGTCAACCGACAGGCCTGGGCCCCCCAGCAGAAGCGATTGACAATCAGCCAGGCGACGACCTCGCCACCGCGTTCGAGTACGTAGATCGGATCACCTTCCTTGACGAAGCAATCGACGAAAAACGTCATTTCCTTCAGGGAAAACGCTCTGAGCACAGGAGAGCTGGTTCCCCCCAGAGCGCTTTCGTTGAAGATATCCGTCATCACCGGCAGGTCGTCGGGCGTATAGCGGCGCACGCCGCGTGGCAGGTCGGGTCGGCTGTTCAAACGATTGTTGTTCATGGCCGGGCTTCTCCATAGACGCTTCGCTTGAGTTGTTCACGGGCGCGAAACAACCGTGAGCGCACGGTGCCGATGGGCACGCCCAGCCGTTCGGCGGCATCGCGGTAGCTGCTTTCGGTGTCCACGGCGGTCCACAAGGTGTCGCGCATGTCCTTGGGCAGCGCGTCCATCGCCAACAACGTGCGGTCCAGCAGCCGATGGTTGTCGCACAGTTCACTCAGGTCTATGTCCTCGCTGGATTCGTTGAAATCGCTCTCATCGAACGTGCTCAGCGGCGGTTGCGCATAGAAGCGGCGGAAGTGATTGCGGATCAGGTTCAAGGCGATGCCGCACAGCCAGGTGTCCGGCTTGGCCAGGCCCTTGAATTTCTCCTGGTTGCGCCAGGCTTCCAGATACGTGAGTTGGATGATGTCGTCGGCGTCGTCCTGATTGAGGACGCGCTTTTGCACAAACAGACGCAGCTTGCGCTCCTCGCCGAAGCTGACACCTGGCGCACTGGGGCGTGTCGGTGAGGTTTGCGGGGGGAGCATGAGGTTCAGGCTGTTCATCAATAAATCCCTCTGAATGGGTTCCATGGTGTCGACCCGTCTGTCGACATTTCCCCTTCAGCAGGACCTGTGCCAAGCCGTGTTTGTGTGCTAAGCGATTGAAAATTAAGTATTTTCTGTTAGTGCTATTGCTCTATTTGTGCAAGGTCATGCACGGCGTCCCTGGAGTCCACTGCATGAAATTGCACCGGCCAATTCCTCGAAACAGTGCCGATGGTGAGCACCGTCGTTCGCTTCGAAAAAGTGCGTGGCGACTATGGAACCGAATGGTAGATCGCCGCCACCCACTGAGCGTCCGAAACCACGCTCCCGGTCATCATGAAAGTAGAAGCCCCGACAAACGCGCACATTGCCGTCAATCTCGCCCAGGCCGCATCGGCCGTCGCGGGCGTTGGCAGGCCTGTGGAATCGTCGCAGGCCGCCCAGTCCAGTTCGATGGAGGAGGTCGGCATGACCTTCAGCCATCACGTGGAACGCAACACCAAGGCGCTGAGCCAGCGCCGCATCCGCAACGCCCGCAGCGAGGTGGGCCAGGTGCGGGTCGAGACCCGTGAGCAGTTGGAAGAGTGGTACGACCAGCTCGGCCATCCCGGCAAGCAGAGCCTGGGCGCCATGGCGGCCCAGGCCGGCGTGTTGCTCAATGGCCAGCCGGTGCTTGAAGAATTGGTGCAGTCCACGGGCGGTGATCCGGCCCGTACCGACCTGATCCTCAAGCAGGCACTGCTCGATGCCGAGGCGCAGGGCCGTCTCGTCGAAGCCAAGCGTGCTCGTGACTATCTGCAACTCTTGCGCGAGCGATATGGGGCGCAGATCCAGGCGGGCATGAACATCGCCGAGGCCCTGCGCGCCTCCGGCGGCGATCCTGAATTGCGCCAGGCGGTACGGCGCCTTTATTACGACACCGTGGTGCTCAAACAATCATTGCCCACCATGATGCAGGCACTGCTGGGCCTGTTTGGTGAAGCCTCGTTCGTGTCTGGGCTGGACATGATGCGCCGCGCATTGGCTGACGACATCGCTGCCCATGCGCCTTCGCGGCCTACGGCGTTGCTGCGCACGCTGCTGATCGGCCTGGCGGCGTCGACACAACTGAGCAGCGTGTTGCAAAGCTGCCGGCGACTGCTGGAGCAACTGGCCTACAGCTGCCCGGCGAGCCAGCTCACTGCTGTGTTACTGCTCCAGCGCATGCTGGGGTTTGTCAGCAGCGGCCTGTCTTCGGCAGAAGTGCGTCGCATCGGCCGTGAATTGGGCGGCGACCAGGAGCGCGATCAACTGGTCTCCCTGAACGGCTTGTACCCGTTGCTCAAGCGGTTGCCGCTGGCGCTCTGGCGTGACGCGAAAAGCCGCCAGACCGCGCTGAAGAATCTGCTGGTGCTGCTCGATGAACGCTCCCGTGGCGAGACCCGCGGACAGACCGCCGAACCGGTTATTGGAGCGCAGTCATGATCGCCCTGTTGAACAAAGTCGCCAACGCGGCGGTGCGGCGTATCGAAGTGGCCGGGGCGTTTGTGGTACTCGGCATCGTGTTCATGTTGATCCTGCCGTTGCCGACGTCGGTGGTCGATGCGTTGATCGCTATCAACATCTGCATTTCCTGCCTGCTGATCGTCCTCTCGTTGTACCTGCCGCGCCCGTTGGCGTTCTCGTCGTTTCCGGCGGTGCTGTTGTTGACGACGCTGTTCCGGTTGGCACTGTCGGTGGCGACCACGCGGCTGATCCTGCTCCAGGGTGACGCCGGCCACATCGTCCAGGCGTTCGGCAATTTTGTGGTCGGAGGCAATCTTGCGGTCGGGCTGGTCATTTTTCTCATCCTGACGGTGGTCAACTTCCTGGTGATCACCAAGGGCTCCGAGCGGGTCGCCGAAGTGGCGGCGCGGTTCACGCTGGACGCGTTGCCGGGCAAGCAGATGTCCATCGACAGCGACCTGCGCGCCAATCTGATCGACGTCAGCGAAGCGCGCCGCCGTCGTGAAGAATTGAACAAGGAAAGCCAACTGTTCGGCGCGATGGACGGCGCGATGAAGTTCGTCAAGGGCGACGCCATCGCCGGCCTGGTAATCGTGGTGATCAACCTCATCGGCGGCTTCTCGGTCGGCATGGTCCAGCACGATATGAGCGCGTCCGATTCGATGCACTTGTATGCGGTGTTGACCATCGGTGACGGCCTCATCGCGCAGATTCCTGCACTGCTGATTTCCCTCACCGCCGGCATGATCATTACCCGCGTGTCGCCGGAAGGGCAGCCGGCGGGCAGCAGCGTCGGCAAGGAAATCGCGCAGCAATTGACCGCCGAGCCCAAGGCTTGGGTGATCGCTTCGGTAGGCATGCTCGGCTTCGCCGCCTTGCCCGGCATGCCGACGCTGGTGTTCATCGTCATTGCCGTGATCACCGGCACGGCGGGCATCATCCAGCTGTATGGGCGCGCGCGAAAGGCTCGCGAAGGCGAACAACCTGAAGCGACCGTCACGCCGGAACACAATGGCGCCGAAGACCTGCGCAGCTTCGACCCGACCCGTGCCTATCTCTTGCAGTTTTCCAAGTCGATGCAAGGCAACCCGGCCGCCGAAGACGTCATCCAGGCGATCCGCAAGAAGCGCAACGCGCTGGTTGCCGGGTTTGGCCTGACCTTGCCGCCGTTCGAGATCGAGTACAGCGCGCTCCTGGAAGACGATGAGTTCCGCTTCTGCGTGCATGAGGTGCCGATGTTGCGGGCCACCTTCGGTGACCGCGTGGCCGTTGCGCGCGGGCCGCTGCCGTTCGAGCCGCAGGATGCCCAGGTCGGCAGCGAGGTGCGCGACGAGCATCAGTGGCTATGGCTGGCGCCCGGCGACCCGTTATTGGCGGACGAGCGAGTGGAAGCGGTGCCTGCGGGCGAGCTGCTGGTGGAACGCATGAGCCGCGCCATGTTTGCCACCGGCCCGCAGTTCCTCGGCTTGCAGGAGAGCAAGTCGATTCTCAGCTGGCTCGAAGCTGGGCAGCCAGAGCTGGTGCAGGAGTTGCAGAGGACCATGCCGCTGGCCCGTTTCGCCGCCGTGCTGCAGCGCCTGGCGGGCGAAGGCGTGCCGCTGCGGGCGGTGCGCCTGATCGCCGAGTCATTGATCGAGCATGGGCAGCACGAGCGCGACGTCGGTGCGCTGACCGACTACGCGCGCATCGCCCTCAAATCACAAATCTACCACCAGTACCGCGATGAAGACGGCCTGCACGTCTGGCTGTTGACGCCGGAGACCGAAGGCTTGCTGCGCGATGCGCTGCGCCAGACCCAGACGGAAACTTTCTTTGCCCTGGAAAGCGTGCACACCCGCGCCCTGGTCCTGCAACTGCGCGAAGGTTTCCCGCTGCGGGCCAAGCGCACGGCGGTGCTGTTGGTGGCGCAGGACTTGCGCGCACCGCTGCGTGACCTGCTGCGTGACGAGTTCAACCACGTGCCCGTGCTTGCCTTCAGCGAGTTGCACAGCAATGCCCAGGTCACCGTGTTGGGACGTTTTGATCTGGAGCAGGAAAAACTGCAAATCGAGGAGGCCGCATGATGGGTCTTTCCCCTTGGCACGCGAACAGCGCTGCCGCGCGTAACGATGTGATTCCAGGCGCGTTCACTGGCCTGGCTGTGACAGTGGACGAGGGCCACCCGTGCCCCGTCCTTCAAGCGGATTGCCGGCGCACATCTGTCGCGCCTTGAGGAGTTGGCCATGTTCGAGCTGCGTGTATTGAGTGGTCTGCACCGAGGTGCGGCGTTGCCGCTGGTAGGTGAGCAATGGGTGGTCGGGGCGGCGGAGGATGCCGACCTTGCGCTATACGACCCAGGTGTCTGCGGCCGTCACGCGACTCTCAGGCAGGTCGAGGGCCAATGGCTGCTGGAATCACTGGAGGGCGCAGTGTGTGACGGGCAAGGCCAACCTTGGGCATCGCCCGGGCCGTTGCCGGGCAATACGCCTTTTTCCATCGCCGGCATCTGGCTGTGCCTGGCTCCCGCCGACCAACCTTGGCCCGAAGACGCGGCCCTGGATGACGCTGCGCACCTGACAGTCGAGCGCGATGCCCATAAACCTGCAGCGCGGCCGTCATGGCCCAAGCGCGTGGGGATCGCGGTGGCGGTGATCACCGTTGCCTCCAGCGCCTGGGCCTTTACCAGCCAACCGGCACCGACGGTGGCGCCCAGTGCGGTGCAGCAGCACAAGCAGGCCAAGGCTGCTTTGGACACGGTGGAGGCGGTTCGCCTGGAGCTGGATCGCATGCTCCAGGAACGAGACCTGGATGCCGATGTGCGGACCGAGGTACAGGACGGTCGGCTGGCGCTGGTGGGCGAGCTGCCGCGTCAGCGCCTGGCGGTGGTCGAGCGGCTGATGGAGCGTTTCCATGCTCGCTACGATACGTCGGTCGAGATCACCGCCAACGTCAAGGAACGATTGACGCAACTACCGTTTCAGATCGCCCAGATTGTTGGTGGCAAGCGTGGTCACGTCGTCACCTCCGATGGGCGCCGGCTGTTCCTGGGGGATCAGATCGATGGCCTGCGGCTGACCGCCATCGACAGCGGCAAGGTGACGTTCGAAGGCGAGCAACGCTACGAGGTTACGTGGTGATGCAAGCCGCCATCGCCCGTTTGGAGAGCTGGGAGGCCGGGCAGCGGGCACGCCTGCGCCGATTCGCGCCGGTCATGGTGCGTGGACGGGTGCAGCGGGTCAGCGGGATCCTGTTGCAATGCCGGCTGCCAGGGGCGCAGATCGGTGACCTCTGCCAAGTCGAGCGTGATGCACGCGAGCCATTGCTGGCCGAGATCGTCGGCTTCGACCGTCACGACGCCTTGCTCAGCGCCCTCGGCGGCCTGGAGGGCGTTCGTGTCGGCGCGGCCGTGGAACCGTTGGGCATGCCGCATCGGGTGATCGTCGGGCCGCAATTGCTGGGCCAGGTGCTGGATGGCTTTGGTCGGCCTCTGCTGGAGGGCGGCGTTGGGGCGTTCGCCGGACCTCAAGTGCCATATGCCTCGCAAGTGATCGGCGAAGCCCCGCCGCCGACTGCACGGCCGCGCATCCAGCGGCCGCTGATGACAGGCGTGCGCGCCATCGACGCAGCGCTGACCCTCGGCGAAGGCCAACGTGTCGGATTGTTTGCCGGCGCCGGTTGCGGCAAGACGACGCTGTTGGCGGAGATCGCCCGCAACGTCGACTGCGACGTAATCGTTTTCGGCCTGATCGGTGAACGGGGGCGCGAGCTGCGCGAATTCCTCGACCATGAGCTGGATGATGAACTGCGTGCCCGTGCGGTCCTGGTGTGCGCGACGTCCGACCGTTCCAGCATGGAGCGCGCCCGCGCGGCATTCACCGCCACGGCGTTGGCCGAGGGTTTTCGTGCCGAGGGCCGACGCGTCCTGCTGCTCATCGATTCGCTGACCCGGTTCGCCCGTGCGCAACGGGAAATCGGCCTGGCCGCCGGCGAGCCGTTGGGACGCGGCGGCCTGCCTCCTTCGGTGTACAGCCTGTTGCCGCGCCTGGTTGAGCGGGCCGGGCTGAGCAATGACGGCGCGATCACCGCGTTGTACACGGTGCTGATCGAACAGGATTCCATGAACGACCCGGTGGCGGACGAAGTGCGTTCGCTGCTCGACGGTCACATCGTCCTGTCGCGCAAACTCGCCGAACGCGGTCACTACCCGGCCATCGACGTGCTTGCCAGCCTGTCGCGGACCTTGGCCAATGTGGCCGAGGCCGAGCACCTGCGCGCGGGCATCAATCTGCGCCGCTTGCTCTCGGCCTACGATCAAATCGAACTGATGCTGCGCCTGGGCGAATACCAGGCCGGCGCCGATCCCTTGACCGACCTGGCGGTGGAATCGCGCAGCGCCTTGGACGCATTCCTGCGCCAGGACCTGCGCGAGCCGGAGCCGTTTGCGGCGACGTTCGCCCATCTCCAGCAGTTGACCGCTTATGTCCCGGGCTGATCTGGACGCCCTGGCGCCGGTGCGTCGGCACCGCGAAGCGCAAGCCGAACGGGCCTGGCGGCAACAGCGCGACCTGTTGCGCGAGCGTGAAGCAGCGGTTGCCGCCGCGCGGGTGCGCTGGCAGGCCGCGAGCGAACAGCAGGTGACGCAGCGCGAGGCGTTGTACGGCGAGCACCGCGGCCGTGCGCTGAGTGTGTGTGAGCTCAATGCCTGGAGCACCGAGGAACGGCGCCTGATCGGCGAACTGGCCGAGCAAGCGCAGGCCTTGCAGGCGCTCGACGAGGAACAGGCGCAACAGGCGCGCAGCACCGAAGCCGCCCGGCAGCGGTTGCAAAGGCGTAGGCGCGACCTGGAAAAGCTCAGCGCCATGATGGATTACCTGGTGGAGGATCCCAGTGATGAATGAACGCACCCTGCGCGGTGAATCGACATCCCCTCTCGCGCCACCCGTTCGTCACGCCCCTCGAGCGTATGAACAATTGCCGGCCCATGTGAGCCAGGCCAGTCGTCCGGCGGTGCGCGAGCCTGCGCCTGCAACCGGGCGCGACCCGGAACCCGTGGCGGAGCGCAGCGATGGCTACTGGTTTCGCCAGTGGGTCGATGCGCCACAAGGCGGCTGTGAGGACGACACCGCCGGCACCGGTTCCCTGTCGGGGCTGGTGGGCCAGGACAGCGGCGAAGTGGAAGCCTTTGTCGACCAACTGTCGCCACGGCTGCGAGCGACGGTCGACCAGCAACTGGACCTGCTGCTGCACCTTCCCCATCTGGGGCGCATCAGGGTCTCTGCGCAGCGGTTGGGCGGGGCGTCCGGCTGGGACATCGGCCTGAGCGGCGAAACCGAAGGCGCGCGTGCGCGGCTGTCGAGTCGATCCGGACGCCTTGAAGAAGCTTTGGCCCAGAGCCTGGGCCAACCGGTGACGGTACGTGTTACCGACGAAGACGAGGCGAGCGTGACATGAGCGTACAAGCATTGGCGTTGCCAACGATGAGCGGCGACGCCGCCGTCGCCCGGCAGCTATTGGGAACTGGCGTCAGTTTGCCCTTTCAGGTGGCCGGTGAAGCAGGTCTTGTGCAACTGACCCTGGGCAGCGGCGTCGGGGGAAGTGCGCCGTATGGGCTGGCGTGCGCCCATGGTGTCCTGGCCCTCGACGAGCCCGGCCCGCTACTCAGCTTGTTCGGAGAATGCCCGGTGGTCATGCCTGCCGAGCCGGGTTCGGATGACGCCTGGTTCTGGGCGCTGTTCCAGCAAACCCTGAGCGAGCCCTTGCGCCAGGCATTCGGTTTTCTCCGGCCGCTCGCCGCACCGGTGGCCGAGGGCATTGCCTGCAGGATCGACGTTCAGCTGGGCGCGGCGCATGTCACGAACCAGCTGCACATCGGCGGGGCAACCCTGCTGGGGCTGCTCCGCGCCGCGCCCTGGCAGCGGCGGCTGGCGCCCTGGCGCGAGGATGTTCTGCTGGATGTCCCGCTGCCGCTCGGACACCTGGTGTTGGCTGCCGGGCACTTGGCTGCGCTGCGCCCCGGTGACGTGCTGGTGCCGGAATCCGCGCTGTTCGATTCATCCGGTCAGGGGCTGATTCGCCTGGGCCGGCATTGTTTGCAGGTGCGGGTCGATGATCGTGCCGCACCGTTGCGCCTGACCTTGCTCGCCTTGGAGGAAACCGATATGAGCACCACCGCCGACACCGACATCCTGACGCCCGAGTGGGACGACACCACCGGCTACGAACCCGACGCCGAAGCGCCCATGGCGGCTGATTACCCATTGCCTGGCGATGCGCACGCGCAAGACGCCGATGCGCCGGGCTACCAGCCGGCCGCCGTCGGCGAGCGCTTCGATGACCTGTCCGTGGCACTGACGATACGTTGTGGCCGCTTGAGCCTGGCCCTGGGCGAGCTGCGCAACCTGGCCCCCGGTTCGGTGCTTCAGATTCAAGGCGTGGCGCCGGGCACGGCGGCGTTGTTCCATGGCGAACGTGCCCTGGCCCATGGCGAATTGGTGGACGTGGATGGCCGGCTCGGCCTGCAAATCACCCGCGTGGATGTGGCTGGATGAGCTTCCAGGGGGTCGACCCCTTTCTGCTGGCGCTGTTCATCGGCGGGATTTCGTTGGTTCCCCTGCTGCTGATCATTTGCAGCGCCTTCCTCAAGATCGCCATCGTGCTGACCATCACCCGCAACGCCATCGGTGTGCAGCAGGTGCCGCCGAACATGGCGCTGTATGCCATTGCGTTGGCCGCGACACTGTTCATCATGGCGCCGGTCGGCCATGACATCGCCGAAGAGCTGAAGGAGCGACCCCTGGATTTCAGCAACACCGAGGCACTGCAAGGTTCTGCCTTGAACGCGGTAAAGCCGTTGCAGGCCTTCATGTCGCGCAACACCAACCCGGACATCCTCGCCCACCTGCTGGAAAACACCCAGCGCATGTGGCCCAAGGAGCGTGCCGAGCAAGCCAGTCGCGACGACCTGATGCTGCTGATCCCGGCCTTCATGTTGTCGGAGCTCGAAGCAGGCTTCCAGATGGGATTCCTGATCTATATCCCCTTCATCGTCATCGACCTCATCGTGTCCAACCTGCTGCTCGCGCTGGGCATGCAGATGGTCGCGCCGATGACCATCTCGCTGCCGCTCAAGCTGTTGGTGTTCGTCCTCGTGCAAGGTTGGACGCAACTGCTCGACAGTCTTTTCTACTCCTATCTCTGAGGGCCCGCGATGGACGCGCTGACGTTGTTCAAGGAGGGCATGTTGCTGGTGGTCCTGCTTTCCGCACCGCCCTTGATCGTGGCGGTGATCGTCGGCGTGCTGACTTCCCTGGTGCAGGCCTTGATGCAGATCCAGGACCAGACCTTGCCCTTCGGTATCAAGCTGGTGGCAGTGGGGTTGACCTTGCTGTTTACCGGTCGCTGGATCGGCGGCGAGTTGCTGGGGCTGCTACGCCGGGCATTTGAACTGATGGCCAGCACCTGATGACGGCCCAGGCGTTCGTTCCCTATTTCGACTTGCTGCTGTCGATCGCCCTCGGCATGGCGCGCATTTATCCGGTGGCGTACCTGGTCCCGGTGTTCTGCTTCCAGCACCTGCGAGGCTTGCCACGCCACGCCGTGGTGTTTGCCCTGGGCATGCTGCCCGCGCCGGGTATTCGCCAGGCGTTGATTGATGCCCAGGCCAACTGGCTGACCCTGGGCGGGCTGATGTTCAAGGAGGTCTTGCTGGGCCTGCTGCTGGGCGTGCTGCTGGCGATGCCGTTCTGGCTCTACGAATCGGTGGGGGCCTTGCTCGACAACCAGCGTGGCGCGCTCATCGGCGGGCAATTGAACCCTGCACTCGGCACCGACACGACGCCCTTGGGCCATCTGTTCAAGGAAATGACCATCCTGTTGCTGGTCGCCACTCTCGGCATCGGCACGCTGACCCAAGTGATCTGGGACAGCTACCTGGTGTGGTCGCCCACGGTCTGGTTTCCGTTGCCCGGCGCGGATGGCTTCGGCGTGTTTCTCGGGCTGCTTGGCGAGATGTTCATGCACATGATGCTCTACGCAGCGCCCTTCATCGGCTTGCTGTTGCTGGTGGAATTCGCCCTGGCCCTGCTGAGCCTGTACAGCCCGCAATTGCAGGTGTTCGTCCTCGCCATGCCGGCCAAGAGCCTGGTCGGCCTGGGCTTCCTGCTGTTCTACCTGCCCACGCTGTGGGACGCGATGACCGGCCGTCTCAGCCGATATGCAGAGATCCGTCATCTGCTGCATCTGTTAGTGCCGGCGCCCTGAAGGAGGGGCTCGTACATGAGCGAAGACAGCGGCGAAAAGACCAAGCAGGCGACGCCGAAAAAAATCCGCGACGCACGCAAGAAGGGTCAGGTCGGCCAGAGCCAGGACCTGAGCAGCCTGCTTGTGCTCACGGCTGTCACCGAAGTGGCATTGACCCAGGCCGATAACAGCATGCAGGCGCTGGGCGACATGGTCGCGTTCCCGCTGCACCGGCTCGATGGCGACTTTGTCCGCGCCTTCGAGGAAACCCTGGCCCATGCCGGCGGCGTGCTACTGAGTTTTACCTTGATGACCGTGGGGCTGGCCATTGCCACGCGCCTGATCGCCGGTTGGGTGCAGTTCGGCTTCCTGTTCGCACCCGAGGCCCTCCAGCCCGATCCGAATCGCTTGAATCCGTTGAACCAGGCCCAGCAGATGTTTTCCGCCCAGGCGCTGATCCAGCTGTTCATGGGGCTGGTCAAGGCGGTGTTCATTGCCAGTGTGTTGTACCTGGTGACGATGCCTGCCCTCGGGTCGTTGATCAGTCTGGTCAATGGAGACCTCGACAGCTATTGGCGCGGGCTTGCCGGCTTGTTCCGGCACATCATGCACATTTGCCTGGGCGTGTTGCTGGTGTTGGCGATTCTCGATTTCGGCTTGCAGAAGTATTTCTTCGCCAAGCGCTTGCGCATGAGCGAGGAAGAGGTGCGCAAGGAGTTCAAGGAAATGGAGGGCGACCCCCACGTCAAGATGCATCGCCGCAGCCTGGCCCGGCAATTGATCGACCAACCCGCCGGCAAGGAAACCAAGCCGGTGGAGGAGGCCGACGTGGTGGTGGTCAACCCCACTCACTTCGCCGTCGCACTGCTCTACCGACCGGAAGAAACACCGTTGCCGCAGTTGATCACCAAAGGGGTCGACGCCGATGCCCGCGCGCTGATCGAGCGGGCGAAGGCGGCGCGGATCCCGGTCATCCAATGTATCTGGCTGGCGCGGACGATTTACCGCGAAGACGTTGGTGGTTACATCCCGAGGGAGACGCTCCAGGCCGTTGCGCACATCTATCGGGTGCTGCGCGAGCTGGATGACGAAGCCAAGGGCGACGTGATCGAAATCCCCGAACTGAACCTGCGCTGAGAACGATGGAACCGCCGCACCGGGAGATACCACTCAGCTAGGGAGCGAGGCTCGCCCGAGCGATGCCTGCTTGCCGACAGTGCACCTTGCACGCCCATCGACTCGTGGAGATTTCCCATGCCTGAACCCAATCCGCTATCCATAAGGAGCACCGGTGCCCTGCATGGCACCGAAGGCTTGCACTCATCGCGCTCACCCTCGCTGAGCCAGCAGCCTCGCGAGGCCCAGCAGCGCACCGGCACCCAAAGCCTGCACGAGCGAGGGCGTTCGTCGTCGATGCCCCCTGCGGTGCATCAACGTGGCCGGCCCCGCACCCGGGGCGCGAACCGCACGGCAAGGGCCGAGGATCGGCCGCTGGATGACACGCAAGGGTCCAGCTCAACGCCGGCACCTCGCACGCCCGACTCGTTCATGAATGAAATGGAGACCCGTCAAAGGCAATTGATGGAAAGGCAGTTCGACATGCAAATGCAAATGGAGGAGCGCCAGAGCGCCATGGTGCTGGTCAAAAGCTCCGCCGACATGGCCAAGCTGATGAGCGATACGGTGACGGAGGTCACCAAGGGCTTCATGGACACCGCACGTAAAGTCATGCAGGAGGGTGGCGAGGCGATGAAGCTTCGGTAGGATTCGTGATCACTTTGCAGGAACAACCCGTGGCGAGGGATAAATCCCTCGCCACGTTCTGTCTAGACCAGTCGCGGGCGGCTCGCATTGAGCGAGGCTGGACGTGAAGCCGTTGGCGTTGCGGACGCTACCAAGCGTGTACGCACCTCGCCGACCTGCGCGATGAAGCCCACGATCCAATGGCAGAACTGCGCTTCATCCAGCATCGACAACGGGCAGTGGGCACACAAGCGAACGCTGCCCTGGTCGTCCAGGGCCAGCCAACTGCCGGCGAGCAAGTCCAGGCGAAAGTTGAGTTCCAGCAAGCGCTTGTGCAGGCCGGGCGTGTGCAGGGGCACCTCGATCGAACAATGCAGGATGGCGACGTCGCCGTGATCAGGCAGCTCGATGATCACGGCCTCGCGATTGTTCGTGTCGTACAGTGCGCACACGCCGCCCTCCAGCTGAAGATCGGTATGCAGATGTTCCGCCAGCGCCGCGATCAGGCGTTGGGCGAGCGGTGTGGCCATCATGAAGCCTCCCTTAATAAGTGACGCAATAGTCGTCAAGGTCCTCCAGGCCCAGCAGCGATAACTGCCTGGACTGGATCTCATCGAGCAGTTCCGAGGATATCGGCGCCTCGGGCAGCGCTTGCCAGACCACCAATGCCCGCTGCGGATCGAGAAACAGGAACAGCTGCGCATAGTCACTCGGCTGGGCGAAGCGGCGTTCGAGCGCGCGCTGGAGTTGATTGACGCCCAGTGCCTGGCTTTGTACCTGCAAGGCGAGCCCCACGCTGTGGGGCTCGCGTCGCAAGCAAAACTCGATGCCCGGGGCTATTTCCCAATACGTCGCGATGCCGGCGATGATGTTTTTCTGAAAAGCCTGGCGCGTGCTTACGCTGTGTACCGAAAAAGACATACCGTTTCAGTTCTCCAGTGGAACGACCGTGTGGTCGAGCGGGTGTTCGGGGGAGCCCAGGCCACCGCGCATGCCCGGCGACCACCAGATCACCAGGCGGCCGGTATCGGGTTCGGCGCGGTCACAGGCATCGCCCTCGCAGCCCCAGCGGTTTGCACAGCCGGCGAATACCGGCAGGCTCAGCAACAAGACAAGCAGCTTCAGCGTGCGACTCATGGCGCGGTCCTCGCACTGGTTTGCAAGAGGGAAGCGCGTCCGCCGCCTGGCGTGCGCTTGGGTTGTTTCATGACGACGAACACTTCCGTTTCTTCACCGGGCTCGAGCCACACCTTCGGCCAGGCGGAACTCGCCAGGGTCCAGCGGGTGCTGCAGCTCGCTTCGTCGAAGCGCAACCGCCGGTCGCCGTCATTGCGTACCACGCCCACGGCGATGCCGTAGTCCGGGCCGGCGAACCATTGGGCGCGGCCGGCATCCAGGGACAAGCCCGGTTGCAACGCGCACAGGGTGTCGGGTGAGTAAGGAATCGAGGTGGCCTGCTTGAACGTCGCCGGAATGTTGCCATCGGCCAGTTGCGCCAAGACATCGCTGACCTCGACGCGACCGATGGGGCGGGTGCCGTTGCGCCGTTCTTCCAGGCGCGCCATGGCGCTGTCCACCTGTTCGCGGTCGAGCGCGGAGATGTAGCGCGCCGGGTCGACCTGGTCGCCGATCAGGCGGGGCGTCAGGATGAATACCCGTTCGCGGCGGCTGGTCTCGCGCGTGGTTGACGAGAACAGCAGCGGCCCGATCAGCGGGATGCGCCCCAGCCACGGCACTCGCTCAAGGTTGTCGCCGGTTTCCTCGGTATGAAAACCGCCCACCACCAACGAGCGGCTTTCACCCATCACCGCTTGGGTGCTGACCACGCCGCGGCGTACGCTGGGCGTCTGCTGGCCGACCTCCGAGGGTTCGATGCGGCCGTCTTCGATGTCCAGGAACATCTGGATCTGATTGCGACCGCCGGTCTCGATGGTGTGGGGCACGACCTGCAGGCTGGTGCCCGCCGTGATGGGCTCGACGGTGGCCACGCGTTCGCCGATGGCGGAGATGTATTCGGTCCGGCTGAAGTCGATGACCGCCGGTTGGTTTTCCAGGGTCAGCACCGATGGGTTCGCCACCACCGAGGCCAGGCCACGACCTTCCAGGGCTCGCAATTGTGCGGAGAAGTCGCCGTAGTCCTGGATGAACACCGTCGAGCTGGCGCCAGGGCGAATCATCGAGGCGCCGCCGATCAGGTCGCCGCTCTCGACGTTCCAGTTGGAGGCGAGCTCGGCCAGTTGGGTGCGGTCGATGTCGAGGATGATTGCATCGATCTCGACGAGTTTGCGTGGGACGTCGACATCACGAATCAGCGGTGTGTAGATCTCCCGCCGTTTGGGTGAGTCGTAGATGAGCACCGCATTGTTGCGCACATCGGCTTCGACGCGGATCCGCCCCCGGCCGCCGGAACTCGTGTTCCCTCCCGGTTGCACGCGATTGGTGTTCGGTCGTCCCATGCCGTTCAACGCCAACTGCTCGATGTTGCCCATGCTCATGGACTGCTGGGCCTGCATGTTCTGGAACGCGCCTTGCGGCGAAGTGGCCTGCATTCCCCCCGAAACCGCGCTGCGGCTTTCCAACAGGCCTTTGAGGATAGTCGCGACCCCGGGGATCACCAGCGTATCGCCGCGGTAATTGACGCTGCGGTCGGCGGCAGTGGCATAACGCAGCGGGAAGCTGATCACTTCCTGCTTTTCTTCAGGCGTCTTGCGCGCTTCGGCAAATCGCGCCACCAGGCGTACGTAGCGTTCCGGGCCGGAGACCAGCACCACACCTTCGTCGGGCAACTCGCCCCAACCGAAACGTGAGTCGAGCAGGCCGATGTCGGTCAGGGCTTGTT
The DNA here is from genome assembly GCF_000802155.2 of Pseudomonas frederiksbergensis. Taxonomy (GTDB): domain Bacteria; phylum Pseudomonadota; class Gammaproteobacteria; order Pseudomonadales; family Pseudomonadaceae; genus Aquipseudomonas; species Aquipseudomonas frederiksbergensis_A. The sequence goes on along the minus strand of NZ_JQGJ02000003.1, from coordinate 322,000 downwards.
TCATGTCCGGTGCCGCGTCGGCGGACACTTCCAGGCGCTTTGAGGTCTGGTTTTGCAGTGGGCTGACGTACATGGTGTTGCCGTATATGAACCATTGGAAACGGTTTTCCAGGCCGAGCCGATCGAGGAACGCCTGGGGGCTGTCGGCGCGCATCCGGCCATCGACAGTGCCCTTCACCGTACCGTCGAGCACCAGTTGCACGCCGAAGGTATTGGCAAAGTCGCCGAGGACCTTGGGCAACGGCGTGTTCTGCGCGTCGTAGGCGTATGGCGTGTTCTTCCAGTCGGTCGGGACCGCCGCCTCGACCGGCATGCCTGCGCCTAGGGCAGCAGCCAGCGCCAGCGCGAGCAGCGAGGTTTTGGTCCAGCGATGCGCGATCGACCGGCCAAGGCTCACCTTGCCTGAGGCCATCGAGCAGTACGGTGCAAGCCACCTGTTAGGCATGGCGGATTCCTGTTCCGAGCAAGTGAAAGTGCGAGGGGCGTCGCGCCACGGCACGTTGTTCTTTATGGAGAATCGATTGCCAGGTATCCCGCTGGTTGAGCAGGGCTTCGAGCACTTCGACCAGGTCGTCGACGTGGGCGTCCGGCGGCAGGTGCGCCAGTAGCCATAACCGCTCGTCCTGGGGCGAGCGGGCCAGCGCTCCGGGAAATCGCGAGAGGCTTGGTTGCGCCAGTCGCAAAATGTCCTCCAGGGAGGCTTCGTTGCTTTGCGGGGCGTTCAACTCGACCGATACCAGCAGGCCGTCCTCAAGCTTGTCGAAAGCTGCTTCGCCATCGTCGACGACGACGGCGAAATGCTCCGGGCCATCGACGCTGGCGCTCCAGCGGGCGAGCTGTGAGCGCAGCTCATGGCATTGCATCGATGATCGCCTTGGCGAGATTGTGGTGGGCGGCGGTTTGTTGAGTCGCCGCGTTCACCGCCACCGACATGCCGTTCATGCTGGTCACGAACGAATGCATATCGTCGAGTGATTGGCTCTGCGCGGCGTTGATTGCCGCGTTGTTGACGTTATCGGTCGCGCGCTGGAAATAGGTGTCGAGGCGGCGCTGGATGGCATCGATAGAAGACATGGACGGTTCCTCCGAGGTAGACGTATTCACCGGATGAGTGGTGGTTACGCCAGTGGCGGTTCCGCGAAAAGTGAGGAAAAAGAAACGGGAGGGGAGACGCGCGGTTCTTCAGGGGCGCGCAATCCCCCGTGGCGAGGGAGCAAGCTCCCTCGCCACGGGATCTTGGTGCTATTGCTGCGATTCAGGCAGGCGCAAGGCCTCGACGGCTGTTTCCCAGTCGAGCAGGAACGTACCTCCTGGCGTTTCCAGCCTCAGCTGGTGAACATCCATGTTGGCGTCCGCCATGGGCGTCCAAGGACGTTCGCCAGCCGTGCCCAAGCTTTGCGTCAAGCGAGGCAGGTCTGCGGGGTGGCAGCGAAGGGTGGCTTCGATGGGGTCGTCCTGGCGCGTCGCAAGCTGACGCACGAGCGCATCGATGCGTGACTGCGCTGGAATCTCCTCCAGAAGCGTCCCCAGGGCCTCGTTGACCAGCTGCGCGGCGCTGGTCTCGATCCGTTCCCACATGGCCTGGCGCTGGGTTTCCCAGGCGGCGAGCACGGTTTCGGCTTTCTTCCAGAACTGTGCTTGCGCCTCGATCACTGCTGCGTCGGCCTGTTCGGCGGCGCGCGCAATCAGCTGTGCGGCCTGGGCCTGGGCTTGTTCGAGCACAACCTGTGCCCGGCCGCAGTCGGCCAGGGTTTCTCGAGGGATGTAGGACTGTTGCAGGCCTTGACCGTCGGGGCGTAGTTCAAGCGAGCGCCGGGCGAGCATCGTGAGTCTCCGTTGGGGTGGTGGAGGGCGCCAGGCTTTGCTCGGCTTTCCAGCAGGCGGATTGCCAGAGCGTATTGAGCTTGGCGCCAGGCGCCTGCGGGGAGGGTTGCGATTGGAGGGCGATAATCCTGCTGCGAGGGAAGGCCAGGCGCGCCCGCTCCCACGTCCGTTCTCCCAGCCAGGCGCGCAGCAGCGCGAGCGAATCCTGGCCTTGTTCAAGCCAATGGCCGGGACGCAGCGCCTTGGCGGTGCGCTCGCACCAGGCTCGGTCCTGTGGGCAAAGCTCATCGGATGCCGTTGACGGCGAGCACGTGTTCGCCACCAATTGGCAAGCAAGGTGCACGGTTCGGGGCGTGCCGCAGCATAGCGACAGCACCGAAGGGCTGGGCTGCGGCGGCATGCAGGGCGTGATGCCGAAACTGCGCGCCAGTGCAGCATGATGCCCTCGCGCCAAGGCGTCCATTTGTGCTGCGGTCAACAGGCGAAGCGCTGGCGGATACCAGTCTGGGTCGGCTTCGCGCCACGCGTGGCTCCACCAGCGAACCCAATCGAGCGCCGTTTTCATGCTGCCGTCCCCTTGCTGTCAGGCTTGGCTCCCGGGTTCTTTACCGCAAACAGCGACGGTGTTGCACCGCTCGGTTGCGGCGTCGGCGTTCCGGTCTTGCGATCGAAAAAGCGCGGCAGCACCAGCACGCCGTTGCGCCACAACCGGTAGAGGCCGTACATGGCGCCCGCCAGAAGTGCGAACAACGTGATGCCGGCCGCCACGGTCATGCCCCTCCAGTAGCCGATGTCATCGGCCTGCATCAGGAACGGACCGAAATAGGCCATCTTGCGCCGTTCCTGATAAGCCGCGGCGGGCACGAAGACCACCGACAGCTTGGCCGGATTCTGGGCGGCGTCGGCCATGCCAGGAATCCCGCTGGCGACCAGGTTGCGCACTCGCGGCGTGATGCTGTCGGGATCGAGCGCGCTGGTGTGCTTGATGAATACCGAGGCCGATGCCGGCTGCACCGGCTCGCCTGGCGCGACCCGTTCCGGAAGGACCACATGGACCCGTGCGAGCACCACGCCGTCGATTTGCGACAGCGTCGATTCGAGCTCCTGGGACAATGCGTAGATGTAGCGGGCACGCTCTTCCATCGGCGTGGAGATCACGCCTTCCTTGCGGAAGATTTCCCCCAGGCTGGAGCGCGATCTTCGCGGTAGCCCGGCCGCTTCCAGCACTTGCACGGCGCTGTTCATGTCGGCCGGTTCGACCAGCACGGTCAAGCCATCCTTGTCGACCTGCTTGCTGGCCTCGACGTTCTTGTCCGCCAGCTCGGCGATCACTTCATTGGCATCCTGCTCGGAAAGGTGGCTGTGCAGCGCAGTCCTTTCGTCGCAACCGGCGAGCAACAGGCACAGCACTAGAGGGGAGAATGCGCGCGCGAACATGGCTGGCGTCCCTTTATTGGAGATTGGTGAGCTTCTCGATCGCCTGGGAGCCCTTGCTGACGATCTTCGCGGTCATCAGGCTTTCCAGGTGAAAGGAAGACAGCGATCGGTTCGACTGCAACATGTCCTGGGGATCGGCGGTGCGAATGGCCTTGAGCATGTCCCGGTTGGCGCGTTCCTCCAGGCGCTGCAACTCGCCGGAGCGGCTGGACAGCGAATCGATGATCCTCGCCGCGACGTTGTTTTCGCTGTCCGGAACGGGGGTTTTTTCGTGCATTTGCGCGTTGAACCAGCTGACATCGCTGGTCTCGGCCCGCGCGTGCGGGCTGCCGCCGGGTTTGGTGGCGGTGGAGGCAACGCTGGTGGTGTCGATGGCTTGCAGGGTCATGGATGTTCTCCAGGTTCAGGGTGATGCTTTAGGCGTACATCAGCCTCAAGACGTTGCGAGTGCTTGCGGTGACGCTCAGGTGAAATTCGATTTCTTCCCGGTTGCGTCGGCCGCGCCGCTGCATCGGGGCGTGCTGGCCGGCCAAGCGGGCCAGGGCGAGGTCCAGTTCCTCCAGGGCAAGTTGCAATAGCCGCGTCTCGCGAGCGTCCAGCCATGCGCCACAGGCAATGCGTTCGGTCCATGTCCACTTCTGTGCATCGAGGCTCGTCGGTGGCGGGTATCGCGCCGGGTGCTGGTCCATGAATGCCGCGACCTCGAACAGCAGGTCCAGGTCGTCCTGCTCGTAGCGCGCCAGGCCTTCGTCTTCGTCGACGTCCAGCAGCGTCAGCAGCTTCCTTCGGCCCAACACTGCGATGATCTTGAGTAGCAGGGCCAGGCTCGTGTCATGGCGATTTCGCCGCGTGGCGCACTCGCCTTCCAGTTCCCAGGCGCCGAACAGCGCGCCGCAGAATGGGTTGTTGGCATTGCCGAAATCACTCTGGCTGTCGACGTCGTTGTCACCGATGGGTTGCCGGCGATGGGCGAGCATCTGCGCCAGATCGTTTAACAAGTCTTCGTGGGAGAAGGCATCGTCGCTGTCGACATCAAGCGTCGAGCCGGTACCGCCGTTGATCTCTTCGAGGATATCTTCGAGCACCAGGTGCAAGGGCGCTTCGGTCTGCGCGGCCCACTTGTCCTGTGGGCTCGGCATGCCTGGCCGGGATTGCCCGCCTGTCGAGCCCTGTTCACTGCTCCATCGAACGAGCGACTCCTGCAGCCGGTTGCCTGCGCCATGCAGCGTCAGGTGTTCGACGACCAGATTCGCCAGGCCAGTCGCGGTCGAGGCGTGGCGCGGCGTCGGCTCGTCACCGAGCGAATCCCTGGCAATACGAAGGCTGTCTGGCGAATGGATCTGCATAGGGCCTCCTCTCCAACGCGCGTGAGGTTCCCCGCCGGAGCGGGGCTGGAGCGAGAGGGTCAGAATCGTATGTTCTTCGATGCCTCCCCCATGGCGGTGATGGCCTTGGTCGCGCTGTCCATCGACTCCGCTGAAATGGCGTTCATGGTGTCGGCAACCAGTTTCTGCTGGTCGAACTGGGATTTCATGGTCGTCATCGCCGCCGACGTGGCGTCCATCTGCTGCATGGCAGCCATGGAGGCGGCGAGAGAAGCTCCACCAAAACTCATAGTCGTATCTCCGGATTGTGGAATGGCAAGACGCTCGTGAACGTCTCGACGATTGAGTGGCGACCGCTGGGAAAACGGTTCCACCGATCTACTCAAGTCGTCGATATTTGCAGGCACTTCATCCGGTAATACAGTGTGCGGCGGGCGATGCCCAACTCAGCGATGACTTTGTCGATGCAGTGATGGTGGCGGCGCATGCAGTCCTCGATGAGGATCTTTTCGAACTGCTGCAGATGTTCTTTCAATTTCAATGTCGAGCTGTTGTTCTCCAGCTGCTCGGCGCGGGGCAGCGCCGGCAGGCCCAGCACGTAGCGCTTGGCAGCCGATTGCAGCTCGCGGATGTTTCCGGGCCAGGCGTAGCCGAGCAACTGGCGCAGCAGCGCGGGCGAAGGCGCGACGTAGGGCCGGTCCAGGGCCTGGGCTTCACGGCGCACCAGCGACTGGAACAGCGGCACGATGCGCTCCTTGCGGCTGCGCAATGGCGGCAATTTGAGGCTGATGATATTCAGTCGGAAATAAAGGTCCCGGCGAAACTCGCCCCGCTCGACCATGTCCGCCAACGGGCTCTGGGCCGAAGCGATGACACGCATGTCCACCGGGATGTTCTGGGTCGAGCCCAGCCGTTGCACCGTCCTCGATTCGAGGACTCGCAGCAGCTTGGCTTGCAGCCCCAGCGGCATGCTGTCGATTTCATCCAGGTAGAGCGTGCCGTTGTGCGCGGCTTCGACGAACCCGGCGCGATTCTGGCTGGCACCGGTAAACGCACCGGTATTGGCGCCGAAGAGCTGGCTCTCCGCGAGGGATTCGGGAATGGCGGCGCAATTGATTGCAACGAACTTGCCGGAGCGGCCAGACATACGATGGATTTTTTCCGCCAACGTATCCTTGCCGGTGCCGGTCTCGCCGCGCAACAGCACATCGACCCCCAGCGGGGCCACGCACTGGGCAAATGCCTCAAGATTGAGAGCATCCTCTTTAGTGGGAGTGGAAAGTGCAGCGCATAGCAACTTTTGCATCACTGACGATTCCATTTTTTGTTTGGTTTAGGAGGGTCGACAAGTAAAACGATGAAAAGGGCGTGTACAACTTCCTCAGTATCTAGCGCCGCCGCGCAATCGAACGGGTAACCAACATCTTCTGTACGGGTTTAGAGAACCGATTAAAGAAAAGTTCACGTTGCGCCGACGGTTGTTAAACGATTCAGCTCAACGGTGAGATCACGCTGAAAGTCCCTGAAAGTCCGGTTTTACGGGGGTTCATGGCAGAAAAGCAGCCCGGTCGGCAGCTTTTCGAAAAATTGGATCCGACAAACGGTTCAGTGCCGGCTCGCTGTTCGAGCAAGGACTCTAGAAAAGAGCAATAGCTCCAACTTAGCGAGATCAAGGAAAGCATCTAAGCAATACGTATCGTAGTTTGCCTGGATCAATTTGAAGTCGGCCACGGACAGTAACAGCCAACCGCCAACGTATGCGTCGCGTTAACTTTCCGGTCAACACTTAGTGCTTCAAGTATCGGTTCGATAAAGCTATTGCTCGAGTTGCAGGTCAAGCCTTCGCTGTACGGACCGAAATACGCGAGCTTGCCGCTGCGGTCCCAGATCGCCACCGCGGGGCTTGCAGGAATCTGTTCCGAACCGGGGAGCGCCGGCAGTGCCTCTAGGCTGTTCAGCGTGGCAGGCAGGCGGCCTTGGCTGCCGGTTTTCTGTACTGCATAGAACTCCACGCCCTGCGGTGCGTATTTATCGACCAGCTCGGCGAGGTGCTGTTGATTGCCAACGTTGCATGGGCAGGCCGGGTCCCAGAAATGCACCAGGCGGATCGCGCCCGGGCCGGCCAGTTCGGGAGGCAGGCGCAAGGGGTCGCCGGAAAATACCGCCGTGTGTTGGCTGAATGTCCTCAGGAATCGGCCCTGGAACCAGTCGTAGGCGAGCCACAGCACGACGGCGCACGCGAGGGCGAGGAGGCTGGCAAGCAAGGTCGTGCGATGGGATGGGCGCATGGGGTCGATCCTCTGAGGCCGCGTAGCTTGCCATGCCCGGCGCGACAGATGAATATCGCAGGCTTATAAAGCTTGTTTCGCGCGATGCGCTTCTGCCTGGAATACCGATGCCCGCTTCTTTCGACCCTGATCATCTGCGCGCCAGCCTGCAACCCTTGGCGCAGTGGCAGCCGCTGTCTGCGCAAGCGCAGGCCTACCAGCGATTCTATGGACTTGATTTCCCCGCACGCGCATTGCGCAGGGGCTTGGGTCGTTTCGACGTCGCGGGCTATGAGCTGGTCGGCCAGGTCTGGTGGCCGGAAAACGCCGTGGCGACTGTGTTCGTCTTTCATGGTTATTACGATCACATGGGCCTTTACCGGCATTTGATCGAATGGGCCCTGAAGCAGCGGTTCGTGGTGATCAGCTGCGACTTGCCGGGCCATGGGCTGTCCAGTGGCGAACGCGCCAGCATCGGCGATTTCGCCGATTACCAGGCGACATTGCAGGGCCTGCTGGTCGAAGCGCGAACCCTGGGCTTGCCGCAGCCGTGGCACCTGTGCGGCCAAAGCACTGGCGGGGCGATCGTGGTGGACCATGTACTCAGCCAGGGCGCTGACAGCCCGGCCCAGGGCCAGGTCATCCTGCTATCGCCCCTGGTCCGGCCTCGCGCCTGGGGCTGGTCGCGCCTCAGTTATTACCTGCTCAAGCCGTTCGTGACTGGCATCGCCCGGCGGTTCACCGAGAACTCCACCGATCCGGATTTCTTGCCGTTCCTGCAGGCTGATCCGCTGCAACCGTTGCGCCTGCCCACCGCATGGGTCGGCGCGCTCGCGCAGTGGATCAAGCGTATCGAGGCGGCGCCGAGCAGCCCGCGCCAACCCCTGATTGTGCAGGGGCAGGCGGACATGACAGTGGATTGGCGGCACAACTTGCAAGTGCTGCGGGGCAAGTTCGATCGGCCGCAGGTGTTGATGTTGCCTGAAGGGCGGCATCACCTGGCGAATGAAGCGTTGGCGATGCGCCAGGAGATGTTTGAGTTCTTGAGCAAGCGGATGAGCCGGATACGGCGCTGAGCGGGCTATTGCCACCGCGAGCTTGCCCGCGATGGCGGTGCCGAACTACTGCCCCAGATTCTGCCCCACCGCCAACCCCGCCCGAATCGCCGCCAGCGCCGCCTGGTAATAAGCCTGCCCCTCGGCCGACTCGGCGAAGGTCGCGAACTCTTCCAGCTCGGTGTCGCTCAAGTCACGGTAGACGTACAGCAACGTGTTGTTCAGGTCCGTACCGATCTGGTCCATCAGGCGCTGGCGCTGGCCGTTCAACATGCCTTGGGCCTGTCCACCGCCCAGCAAGCCGGGAATCATCGAACTCAGGCTGTCGGCGGCCACGCCGGCGATCGCCAGGCTGACTTCGGCACCGGCTTCACGGGCGGGCAGGGCCTGGGCCAGATGACCGATGATCAGCAGGCGATTGTCGCTGGCTTGCATTTTCGGCAGGCCCTTGGCGTTCTTTGCCAATTGGTCGCGCCGGGTCGCCAGCAGTTCGGCCGCGACAACTTTGCGGCCCAGCGGCGATTGGAAGAAACTCAGGGCCGGATTCGGATCGCCAAGATGCTTGCGCAACTGTGCCTCGGCCCGTTGGTCCATGGCCTGGGGCGCGAACCGTTGGTTGCTGTTGTTCACCAACGCCTGGAACACCGCAGGCGGCAGGCTGTTTTGATAGCGCTGCTGCGCGGCGTTCAAGGCGTCATTGAAATGCGCCCGTTGTTCCGGCCAGCCGGCGACCTTGTACAACTGGTCGTAGCTGTCTGCCCAGGCGGGCAATACGCAGAACATCAACAGTGAGAAAAGCAAACGGCGCATAGGGACTCCTGTCAGCAGCCGACTATTCTCCGTGGGGGGCGGGGACTTGTCGAGAATTCGTATCAAGTTCGTACTGCAGTGCAACAGGGGCGATCAACCCGCTGCGCGGCGCTGTCGGTTTTGCAGGCACAGGAATACTATGCGCGCCATGCAAATACCTTCTGATCATCCGTTGCTGTTACGTATCGTCGACGACCTGGCCGAGCGTGGCTGGTCGCAGCAGAACATCTTCCTGCCGGATGCGCTGACGCGCGCCCTGGCGGCTGAATGCCGCCAGCGCGCCGCTGAAGGTGAACTGGCCCCGGCCGCCGTTGGGCGCGGGCCTTTTTCGGAGATCCGCGAGGGGATTCGTGGCGATCGCATCCAATGGATCGAGCCCGGCCAGGTTGAAGCCTGCGACCGTTACCTGGGTCTGATGGACAGCCTGCGCGAGGCCCTTAACCGGGGGCTGTTCCTTGGCCTGGAAGACTTTGAGAGCCACTTCGCCCTGTACCCGCCTGGCGCGTTCTATCTCAAGCACGTCGACCGTTTTCGCGACGATGATCGGCGCATGGTCTCGGCGGTGCTCTATCTCAATGACGCCTGGTTGCCGGAGCACGGCGGTCAGTTGCGCATGTACCTGGACGAAAGTGCGGAGCACGACGTAGTGCCCACGGGCGGCTGCCTGGTGGTGTTTCTCTCGGGGGACATTCCCCATGAAGTGTTGCCGGCGACGCGTGAGCGGCTGTCCTTGACCGGTTGGTTCCGACGCCGCGGCAACGAGTTGTTCTGAACATGGACAAGATCCTCGTCAGCCGCTGTCTGCTCGGTCACCGCGTGCGTTATGACGCAGGTGCCAGCGGGCCATTCGATCAGCTCCAGCAATGGCTCGACGAGGGTCGGATCGTGCCCCTGTGTCCGGAAGTCGCCGGTGGTTTGCCCACGCCTCGGGCGGCAGCGGAGATCCCCGGAGGGCAGGGTGCGCAGGTGCTCGATGGCGACGCGGCCGTCATAACCTCCGATGGCGAGGACGTGACCGTGCAGTTTCTGTCGGGCGCCTATCAAGCGCTGGAATTGGTGCGCGAGCACGGCATCCGCATCGCCGTGCTCAAGGCCAACAGCCCCTCGTGCGGCAACCTGCTGACCTATGACGGCACGTTCAGCGGCGTGAAGGTCCCTGGCGAGGGCGTGACGGCGGCGTTGCTCAGGCGCCATGGCGTGCGGGTGTTCAGTGAACTGGAGCTGGCTGAAGCGGCGTCGGCGCTAAACGAGTTGGCCGCAGAATAGTTGCGGCGAACCGCTTTTTTGTAGCGAGGGGATAAATCCCCTCGCCACAAAAGAAGGCTCAGGCTGGTGGTCTAAAGCTGCCCGGCCAGCTGCTCGATCTGTTCCTGTCGCTCAGCCTGGCTCAAGCGAGGATTGGCATTGAGCGACGACCACTGCGGATACGCTCGAGCCTTGCTCAAGGCCTCGGGCAGCTTGCCTTCGCGCCAGGTCTTGTCCTGGGGCGTGGCGATGCGGATGCTGTCCATCGCCGCATGACCGCGTTGATTGATCGCTTGCAGCAATTGCCGTTGGCGCAAGGCCAGCAGGCGCAGCACGTTGTCGTCCACGGTCAGTTCACGCTGGCCCTTGAGCTTGCCCATCAATCGGTTGCCATAGCTGCGGGCGGTTTGCAGTGCACCGCCGGCAATCGCTCCGGCCAGGGCGGCGGCGCCAAGGGTCAGGCCTCCCACCAGCAAGTCCACGCCGGCGCCGGCCGCAGCCCCCGCCGCGATTCCGCCACCGACCCGCACGCCCAGTTGCTTGAGGGTGTCGGGATTGAACAAGTCATCACCCCAGCGACCATCCAGCAAGGGCAAGTCGCTGGCGGCTGCGTCCTGGGCACGGAAGGCGTAGAGCTTGAGCAAGGCCTCGACGCAGCGTTGCTCGCGCTGACGGACGGCGTCGCGCAATTGGCTGATGGCTTGGTGCTCCAGATCGGCATCGCTGGCGACACTGCGGCGGCAGGCGGCGCAGTCGATCAACAGCTCGGCGATCAGGCGCTTCGCGCTCTGCTGGCGCGCCAGGCGCTGGGCCTGTTGATCGACGATCAGGCGCTCCAGTTGTCCGCGCGCGCTTTCCAGCAACAGCGCCAGGCTTTCGTACAGGCGTCGTTCGCCATCTTCCGGCGGGGCAACACTGTCGAAGCGCACCAGCGCATGCAGGCCCAATCGCGCCAAGGCTTCGCGCCACTCGGGCTCGCGATGCTGGGCACTGCTGACGAAGTTGAGCACCGGCAGCAGCGGCTTGCCGCAGCTGGCGAGGACCTCCAATTCATCACGGTATTTGGCCAGCACCGGTTCGCGGGCATCGATGACGTACAGCCCGGCATCGCTGGCGAGCAACTGCCGCAGCACTTTGGCTTCCTGCTCGAAACGTTGCCGGGCCTCGCTGCCGTCAAGGAAGCGCGCCAGGCGTGCCGGGCCGTCCAGGCGCTCACCGGGACGTTCGAGACGTTCGAGGTAATCGAGCAAGGCGATGGCGTCTTCCAGTCCCGGCGTGTCGTACAGTTCCAGCAGCGCCTGGCCATCCACTGACAAGCGAGCGCCTTCGACGTGACGCGTAGTGCTCGGGCGATGGGAGACCTCGCCGAAGCCGACATCGCGGGTCAGGGTCCGCAGCAACGAAGTCTTGCCGACATTGGTGTGGCCGACCACCGCGAGCTTCAACGGCTTGAAGGGTTCAGTCATGGCCGGTCTCCAGCCAGTTCATCGGGGCGCAGTCGGCGAATGGCAATTGCAGTTGTTGCAGCGCGTTGTGCCAGTCCCCCAGGCGCTCGCCGTCCAGTGCTTCGCCGGGCGGCGCCTGCAACAACCAGATGCGGGTAGCGCTGGCGCTGCGGGCCAGTTCGGCAATCAACGCAAGGCTGCCGCGATCCGGCGAACGCCGAGGGTCGCAGGCAATCGCCAGGCGCGCGGGAGGGAAGCGTGAGAGTTGTTCCAAGAGTTTGTGGCGAGACTCGCGGCTGTCGAGGATGCCCGCGTTTTTAACAGAGTCGGGCAGCTTTGGCGGCCAGGGACGTTCGTCCAGCTCGATCGCCACCAGCAACGCGCCGTCGCTTTCCATTGCGCCGATGGCGCTGTCGATTCGGTGCAGTTGCGCGGGCGCGGCGTCGTTGACTCCCAGGCGTTCGCTGCTGGGCATCAATCGCTCGCGCAACTGCGCGTAGCCGGGCAGGTTCAAGTCCAGGCGAAGTCTGGCGCGGCCACGACGCCAACGCCACAGGCACAGCAAAGCCAGGCACAGGCGCGGCAGCAAGCCGTAGACCAACAGGACGCCGACCAGCCAGCCGGCCCAGGCCTGGCGAGCGCTTTCGATATTCAACGCGGCGTCGCCGCTGGCACGGATCATCTCGACGGTCGGCACGCTGAAGCCGAGCAAGGCGGGCAGCGCACCGAGGACCTGGGTCATGGTGACAAAGGTCTCGCCGCCAAGAATCGTGGTTTCCCAGACGAAGCCATAACGCCGGGTCGCCATCAGCATCAATACGATCACCAGCGCGCTGAGCATCGCCAGCAGCCACAAGCCGTTGACCAGCACGCCGAGGGCCCAGCGATTGAGTCGGTGCCGTTGCAGCAATAGCAGCAGGGCTGGCGCCAATTGGGCGGCCTTGGCATCGCGGGCGAGTTTTTCGCTGAGCCACAGCCAAAGGCGTCCCAGCGTGGCGCCTTGTTCCCCGGCGAATATCAAGCCCAGGGCCCAACCGATGAGCAGGAGCACGTTCAGCCCCAACAAGCTACCCAAGGCCCAGAAGACATTCACCGGCGTACGTCCATCGCCGAGCGCGGCAAACCCCAGGCCGGCGCCGCTCGCGACGGCGAGCACCGCCAATACCAACAGTGCCAGGCGCGCGCCTTGCAGCCAGTGGCGCAGGGCTTGGACGAGGCCGTCGCGGTCGGCCAGCCAGCGGGCGCGGTGGCGGATGCGGGTGGATAGATCACCTCCTGCCGCGCGGGCCAGGCGATTGGCTTCCTGGTCCTCGAGCGGGCCGGCGTGTTCTTCACGCAGGCGTATCGTCTCGGTCAACCAGAGGTTCTGCAGTTCTGTCACGGGGGCTTCCGTTGCTCGAATGAGCAAAGAGCATAACCGCTGTGGCGCCGGTCCGGGCCTCTGGTATCCTCGCCGTCATGAAAAAAACTCTTCCCTTAAGCCTGATCGCAGCCCTCGGTGAAAACCGTGTGATCGGCATCGACAACAGCATGCCCTGGCACTTGCCGGGGGATTTCAAATACTTCAAGGCCACTACCCTGGGCAAGCCGATCATCATGGGCCGCAAGACCTGGGATTCCCTGGGGCGACCGTTGCCGGGTCGCTTGAACATCGTGGTCAGTCGCCAGTCCGGTCTGATTCTGGAAGGCGCGGAGGTTTATTCCACACTTGAAGCCGCAGTGGAGCGGGCCGAAGCCTGGGCGTTGGAGCAGGGTGTGGATGAGCTGATGCTGATCGGCGGGGCCCAGCTCTATGGGCAGGCGCTGGATCAGGCGGATCGGCTATACCTGACCCGCGTGGCGCTGAGCCCGGAAGGGGATGCGTGGTTCCCGGCGTTTGATTCGAGCCAATGGAAATTGGTCTCGAACCAGCCGAATCCGGCGGAAGGGGACAAGCCGGCCTACAGTTTCGAAGTCTGGGAAAAGCTGTAAAGAAAAAGCTTCGCGAGCAGGCGCCACGCGTCAAGCGTGCGCCAACTCCCCATGCTCCTCGGCATCGAGCAGCGCCTTGTCAGTTTGCTGCATCACCTGGCTGGTAATCGCCCCCGCAGTGATCGAACCACTGACATTCAACGCGGTGCGGCCCATGTCGATCAGCGGCTCCACCGAGATCAGCAGCGCCACCAGCGAGACCGGCAAACCCATCGCCGGAAGCACGATCAGCGCGGCGAACGTCGCGCCGCCACCGACACCGGCCACGCCGGCCGAACTCAATGTCACGATGGCCACCAGCGTTGCGATCCACATCGGATCCAGTGGATTGATGCCCACGGTCGGTGCGACCATCACCGCCAGCATCGCGGGATAAAGCCCGGCACAACCGTTCTGGCCGATGGTGGCGCCGAACGAGGCGCTGAAACTGGCGATCGACCGGGGAATGCCGAGGCGGCTGGTCTGGGCTTCGATGCTCAGCGGGATGGTCGCGGCGCTGGAGCGGCTGGTGAAGGCGAACGTCAGCACTGGCCAGATCTTGCGAAAGAAACGCAGCGGATTGATCCCGGCGGCCGATACCAGCAGGCCATGGACGACGAACATCAAGCCCAGCCCCAGATACGACACCACCACGAAACTGCCGAGCTTGATGATGTCTTGCAGGTTGGAACCGGCGACCACTTTGGTCATCAGCGCCAGCACGCCGTAGGGCGTCAACTTCATCACCAGGCGCACCAGGCGCGTCACCCAGCTTTGCAGGGTGTCGATGGCGTTGATCACCTTCTGGCCTTTATCGGCGTCATCCTTGAGCAGCTGCAACGCGGCGACACCAAGGAACGCGGCGAAGATCACCACGCTGATGATCGACGTTGGTTTCGCCCGGGCCAGGTCGGCAAACGGGTTCTGCGGAATGAACGAAAGCAACAGCTGCGGGATATTCAAGTCGGCGACCTTGCCGGCGTAATCACTCTGGATCACTTGCAGCCTTGCCAGCTCTTGCGTGCCGGCCACCAGGCCCTCGGCGGTGAGGCCGAACAGGTTGGTCAGGCCGATGCCGATCAGCGCGGCGATGGCGGTGGTGAGCAGCAGCGTGCCAATGGTCAGGAAACTGATCTTGCCCAGGGACGCGGCGTTATGCAGGCGGGCTACAGCGCTGAGGATCGAGGCGAAGACCAGCGGGATCACGATCATCTGCAACAACTGCACGTAGCCATTGCCCACCAGGTCGAACCAACCGATCGACGCCTTGAGCACCGGATTTCCTGCGCCGTAAATCGTATGCAGGGCGATACCGAACAGCACGCCCAGCGTCAGCGCCAACAAGACCTTCTTGGCCAGGCTCCAGGTGCCGTGGCGGGTTTGCGCCAGGCCGAACAGCAGGCCAATGAACACCAGCAGATTGAGTATCAGCGGTACATTCATGAAAAACTCCGATAAGACTTTGCCAGCCGCCAAGCGCCGCGACTGTGAGCCGGAAAGCCTAACAGCCTGAAATCTAAAGAATTAATACTAAAAAAGAATGTTTACTGTCGCTTTTGGAATAAGGCGCTGGCGCCCACGGACATGCCGCTGCCGTTATCGAGACGCAAGCGGTCGCCCACAGGCGGGATCTGTCACAGGCATTTGTTAGCGTCGAACCCCTACAACCTGGGAGTAAACGCCGATGAAGCTCGTAACTCATTTGCTCGCTGTCGCGCTAGGCTTGGGCCTCGCCGGCCAAGCGCTTGCCACCGATCTCAAGCATTGGCCGGCGGAACAGGCCAAGGCGCTGGAGGCGATGATCGCGGCCAACGCCAACAAGGGTAACTACGCGGTGTTCGACATGGACAACACCAGTTACCGCTATGACCTGGAGGAGTCATTGTTGCCGTTCATGGAGAACAAGGGCCTCATCAGCCGCGAAACCCTCGACCCGTCCTTGAAGCTGATGCCGTTCAAGGACACGGCGGATCACAAGGAAAGCCTGTTCAGCTACTACTATCGCCTGTGCGAAGTGGATGACATGGTCTGCTACCCGTGGGTGGCCCAGGTATTCTCCGGCTTCACCCTCAAGGAATTGAAAGGGTATGTCGACGAATTGATGGCTTCCGGCAAGCCGGTGCCGACGACTTATTACGATGGCGACAAGGTGGTCCAGTACAACGTCAACCCGCCGAAAATCTTCACCGGCCAGGCCGAGCTTTACAACAAGCTGATGGAAAACGGCATCGAAGTCTATGTCATGACCGCCGCTTCCGAAGAGTTGGTGCGCATGGTCGCCTCCGATCCGAAATACGGCTACAACCTCAAGCCGCAGAACGTGATCGGCGTGACCACGCTGCTCAAGGACCGCAAGACCGGCGAGCTGACCACTGCGCGTAAACAGATCACGAACGGCAAATATGACGAGAAGGCCAACCTGGACCTGGAGTACACACCGTACCTGTGGACCCCGGCGACCTGGATGGCCGGCAAGCATGCGGCAATCCTGACCTACATCGACGAATGGAAAAAACCTGTGCTCGTCGCCGGCGATACGCCGAGCAGCGACGGCTACATGCTGTTCCATGATGTGGACGTGGCCAAGGGCGGCATTCACTTGTGGGTCAACCGCAAGGACAAATACATGACCCAGATAAACGGCATGATGGCCAAGCACGCCGCGGCCCAGGCCAAGGAAGGGCTGCCGGTGACGGCGGACAAGAACTGGGTGATCGTCAAGCCGGAAGATATCCAATAAGCCCTGGCCCCCTGTGTGCGAGCTTGCTCCCATCCAGGGATACCAAGGAACCCTGTGGCGAGGGGATAAACCCCCAAGGGCCGAACTGGAATCAAAAAAAGCCCCGCACTTTGGCGGGGCATTTTTATTGTCGCTGTCGACGCTTACAACCCGTCCAGCATCGCCTTGTTGCGCACCGCACCCTTGTCGGCGCTGGTGGCGAGCAGGGCGTAGGCCTTGAGGGCGGTGGTGACTTTGCGCGGACGCACTTCCACCGGCTTCCAACCTTTCTTGTCCTGTTCGATGCGGCGTTCGGCCAGTTCTTCGTCGCTGATCAACAGGTTGATCGAGCGGTTGGGAATGTCGATCAAGACCTTGTCGCCATCGCGCACCAGGCCAATGGCGCCGCCGGCCGCTGCTTCCGGCGAAGCGTGGCCAATGGACAGGCCCGAGGTGCCGCCGGAGAAACGGCCATCGGTCAGCAAGGCGCAGGCTTTGCCCAGGCCTTTGGACTTCAGGTAGGACGTCGGGTAGAGCATTTCCTGCATGCCCGGGCCGCCCTTCGGACCTTCATAGCGAATGATCACGATGTCGCCGGCCTTCACTTCATCGGCAAGGATGCCGCGCACCGCGCTGTCCTGGCTTTCGAAAATCTTCGCGTTGCCTTCGAAGACGTGGATCGACTCGTCGACGCCTGCGGTTTTCACCACGCAGCCATCCAGGGCGATGTTGCCGTACAACACAGCCAGGCCGCCTTCCTTGGAGTAAGCGTGCTCGACGCTGCGAATGCAGCCGTTCTCGCGATCGTCGTCCAGGGTTTCCCAACGAGTCGATTGGCTGAATGCGGTTTGCGTCGGAATGCCCGCCGGGCCAGCCTTGAAAAAGTGATGCACGGTTTCGTCAGTGGTCTGGGTGATGTCCCACTGGGCGATGGCCTCGGCCATGGTCTTGCTGTGCACCGTCGGCAGGTCGGTGTGCAACAAGCCGCCACGGGCCAGCGAGCCGAGGATGCTGAAGATGCCACCGGCGCGGTGCACGTCTTCCATGTGGTACTTCTGGATGTTCGGCGCGACCTTGCACAGTTGCGGTACGTGGCGGGACAGGCGGTCGATGTCGCGCAGGTCGAAATCGATCTCGGCTTCCTGGGCGGCAGCGAGCAAGTGCAGGATGGTGTTGGTGGAACCGCCCATGGCGATGTCCAGGGTCATGGCGTTTTCGAATGCCTTGAAGTTGGCAATGTTGCGTGGCAGCACCGACTCATCGTTTTCGCCGTAGTAACGCTTGCATAGCTCGACGATGGTCCGGCCCGCCTGCAGGAACAATTGTTCGCGGTCGCTGTGGGTGGCCAGGGTGGAACCGTTGCCCGGTAATGCCAGGCCCAGCGCTTCGGTCAGGCAGTTCATCGAGTTGGCGGTGAACATGCCGGAGCACGAACCGCAGGTCGGGCAAGCACTGCGCTCGTACTCGGCGACCTTCTCGTCAGAGGCGCTGGAGTCAGCGGCGATGACCATGGCATCCACCAAGTCCAGGCCGTGACTGGCGAGCTTGGTCTTGCCGGCTTCCATCGGCCCGCCGGAAACGAAGATCACCGGGATGTTCAGGCGCAGGGCGGCCATGAGCATGCCAGGGGTGATCTTGTCGCAGTTGGAGATACAGACGATGGCGTCGGCGCAGTGGGCGTTGACCATGTATTCGACGGAGTCGGCGATGATTTCGCGGCTCGGCAGCGAATACAGCATGCCGTCGTGACCCATGGCGATGCCGTCATCCACGGCGATGGTGTTGAATTCCTTGGCAACGCCGCCGACGCGTTCGATTTCCCGGGCAACCAGTTGGCCGAGGTCCTTGAGGTGGACGTGGCCTGGTACGAACTGGGTGAAGGAGTTGGCAATGGCGATGATCGGCTTCTTGAAGTCGTCATCCTTCATCCCCGTGGCGCGCCACAAGGCTCGGGCGCCGGCCATGTTGCGGCCATGGGTGGATGTTTTCGAGCGGTAATCAGGCATGGAGCACTCCGGGCGGCTAATCAAGTATCAAATGGGAAGTGAGCTTCTATTGATCTCTGGAACACTCGGGATTGGCGGTGTCCGGAAATGGCCGATGACTTTGCAGGATCGCTGCGCGCCTCAGCATGAGCTCATAAACCCGCCGGGGATGAATGGCGATGAATGTCGCGATTCTACACCGCTGGCGTCAGGATGAAATGACGCAAAGCGCTGATCTGTCACCAATGTCACGCTTGGGATGACGACTGGCAACGTTCAGCCGGGCATTAGCGCTCTGTGACGATGCCTGACCAGGGCATTGAGCGTTATGCCAAGGAGGCTGAACGCTATCAGGCACAGCGCCAGCGTGAGGGGCAGGGCGAACGGAGAAAGGCTGATGGCGGCGCTGGTCAGTCCGCCCGTGACAAAAATCAGCACGCTGCCCGCCGAGGCGGAAGTACCGGCCTGCTCCGGAAAAATGTTCATCGCCTGGGTATGGGCTGCCGCGCGCGCAATCGTTGTGCCAGCGGTACAGACAACCATGGGCAGCAGCACGGTAGTGATGGAAAGGCCCAAGATGTTGAAGAGCACCAGCATTGATAAACCTGCCGCCAGGATCAGGCCCAGGCCGGTGATGATCTGCGCGTGCGAGTCGATTCGGTTGCTGAGTACGGTCGCGCATGCGCCCCCGCCGATGTAGGCCAGCCCATAGCCCAGCAATGTCATTGAGAAAGCCTCCTGGGAGAGCTGCAACTGTTCGATAAAGATCAGTGGCGAAATGACGATGAACGAAAAGTGGCAGGAGAACGCAAACGCCGACGTCAGCCAATAGGCGACGAAACCGAAATGACCGCAGACGTTTCGATAAGACGCCAAGAGGCTCATCCGCCTGGATCGGCAGCCTTGTACCGCGCCTTCGAGGAGCAAACAGGCGCCGGCAAATGCGCCGATGGCCAGGACGATGAACACGATGAAACTGCCGCGCCAACCCATCCAGCTCTGTAGGCCGGTGCCGGCCAGTGGCGAAACGGAAATGAAGATGCCGCCGCAGGTGACCAGGAAAATACGCAGGCGCTGTTGTTGCGCCCCGGTGAACAAATCCTGGATCAGGGCCTGGGAAATGACAAAACAACCGCAACCCAATGCCTGGATGATACGAAATAACAGGAACAGCCAGAAATTGTCCGTGAATACACATCCCGCTGCACCGATGGCAGAGACGGCAATGCCGATCAACAACAGTTTCTTACGACCCAAGGCATCGCAAAGCGGGCCTATCAATAGCTGGGAGAGCGCAATGCCGACCGCGAACAGGCTGACGGACAGGGCAATGTCAGACGATGAGTTGCGAAAGTGTTCAGACAGTGCCGGGAATGAGGGCAGCACAACATCGATTGGGAATACGCCCAGCAGCGTCAGCATCGACAGCAGGCCGACAATGGCTCGCTTGTGAATCGAAGGGCGTTCGGATAGGTCAGGCATCGATGAACCCCGCCTCGCAGAAAAGCGCTCGGTTGTGGTCATCGTCAAAGAAACCGGCCCGTCTCATGGCCAGCAATGTCGACACCGCGCCTGACCTGACCCGTGCGGCATGAGCGTGTGGCAGCACGATCCCGGCAACGATCTGGCGCGATGCCGGCTCATCGAATCCCACGCTGGCGAGGCTGCGCATCAGCCAGGGCATATCCGGTTCAAAATAGAGCGCGATGATCTCCAGCAGGAGCCTTGCGGCCAGTTGGCGTTGCGTTACGTCGAGGATCGGCCAGAGGTAGCTGAAAACCTCGCTGAAGTAGCGGCTGTGGCGCGCCTCGTCCTCCAAATGGGTCCGGAGCATCCGATAGACCGTGCTCACCAGGGTTTTCCGGGTAAGGGTCAGCAGCTCCCTGGCGATAATCGTTTCGGAGACGAATCCCAGCAGGAACCATGCGAGAGGGCGGTTTGGGAGGGGGCACCTCTGGATCACTTCCAGCAGCCGGCCGATTCGCCGGGCTGGAGGGCGCTCATGAATGCCATAGAAGGTAGCGATCTGTTCAGCCACCTCATGGGAAAACAGTGCATGGTAGCCTTCGTCGGTATAAAGCTGCAGCGCCGCAGTTTTCATTTGCCTCGGAATCGGCACGGCAAGTTCGCCATGGACAAGAGTTTCAACAGAGCGGTTGACGACCCGGTGCTCCAGCATCGTCGTGTAATCGAGGAAGTACACCAGGTGATTGGCCGCGAGGCGTTGGCCAACGGAGTGGCCCGCCTGTATGACCAATGGATGTTCGATGTAGGGAATGAAGGCCGGGGGAAACCAGTTCCGACTCGACAGTTGCCGCTCAAGATCGTCAGGCAAGCGATAGTCGTCTTGACGTGCTCGCACGGCCGCCTTGCCGTCCCAATCGCCCAAGGTATAACGCGATGCCCGGGCAGAGGTCGGGCCGCTCATGGCATGACGTCCTGTTTGTCGAGCAACGCCATCAGCTCGGGGCAGTGGACCTGGCTGTCACCGTGGCCGCAGCCGACAAAAAACAGCGGTTGTTCGGGGGCTTGCTCAAGGTCGAGCAGGCGCTCCACCTGGTGATCGGCCAAGGCCCCGGTCAGCCAGGTATCCAGGCCCAGGGCGGTCGCAACCATCAGGAAGCTCTGGGAGACGTGGCCTGTCTCGACAAAAGCCATCCGATAGGCGCGGGAGTGCCCGTATTTCCACCAGAGTTTGTCGAAGCGCGAAGTAATGAACAGTCCGAATGGCAGGGAATTGATGAAATGCTGCCCGCACAACAATTGGCCCAGTGGTTCATCCGGCAGCCTCCGGACCAGGCTTATCGCATGTTCGTCCGGGTGATAGGCATAGATGCCCGTATCGAGTCCCTTGACGTTACGTACGTATAAATATCCTTCGCAGGCATTGAGGCCGCCACCCGAGGGGCTGCTTCGTCGCGCGTCGAATCCAGCGTCGGGGCATGATCGTTCGTTCAGGTATCCCAAGGTCAGGTAAAGAAGGGTGCTGACCTGGTCGAGGGAAATGGGGCGATTGTCGAATGAGCGGGAGGTGCGTCGGTTGAGCAGTGTTCGTAACAGGGAGACCTCTCCGAGCTCGCCCCATGAAGGGCGCTCCAGGGCGATTCGCTCGACGGGATACTGCTTTGTCCTGGCTGGAGGCGGTGGAGAGGAAAGCACTTCGGCGCAATGGTGGAGATAGAGCGTTGCCCATTCATTCACATTCCGGGGGACGTTTTCGCAAGGAATGTTCTTCGTCCCGATATGAAATATCTTCGAGAGCTCATCCCATTTCCATTCAATGTGCTTCTCTGGTCCCTCGACCAATATCCCTTTGTCTGCCAGTTCCATATCGATGGGGTTTGAACGGTCGAATCGGGAAGGGTCGTTTACAAGTTGCGCCAGTCGAGTGGTGTAATAGATGTCCAGCTCGTATTGAGTGTGTTGTTCATAGTTCCATACTATTTGATGCGGAGGGCGCGCCAGGATGAACAGGCAAGGGTTTATATGCATGGCATTGTTTCCGCTGTGATTGAAAAGATGGGGCCGAGGTGCCGGCGATCCGCGGCCCCGTCGTCTTGCTTAGCGGACTTTTGGCGTTATCAAACCTGCCAGGTTGGCGATTTTGTTAACTTCCAGGGTGATAGCTTTCATGATGGGGCTCCTTGCTTGATAAGTGTTGTTTTCTTCTAAGGGTTGTCACTTCCGGTGTGACAGTTCAATGATAGTTTCTAGCGAGGGCTTGGCAAGCGAATATCAGGTAGGACGGCTCCAGTAATTGCGTGGGATAGTTCATACAAATAGTGTAAGTGTCGGCTTTGTCTTCGTGCTGCGGTAACTTTTCTTACATGGCGCGCAAAAAAAAACGCAGCCTGGGCTGCGTCGGGAATTGCAATGTTCAAGTGCTGGGCGCGACAGTGGCTACGCCCAGCGGTGACTTAGCTGTTAGGCAGCAAGCGGCACGTAATGCTCTTGATGTAGCGTGTTTCCGCGATGGCCGGGTGCACCGGATGGTCAGGTCCCTGGCCGCCGCGTTCGAGCAGTTGGATGTTGCGATCCAAGTGACGGGCGCTGGTCAGCAAGATGTTTTGCAGATCGTCTTCGGGCAAGTGCATCGAGCACGAAGCGCTGACCAGGATGCCGTCCTTGCTGAGCAGGCGCATGGCTTGCTCATTGAGGCGGCGATAGGCACCTTCGCCATTCTTCAGGTCCTTCTTGCGCTTGATGAAGGCGGGCGGGTCGGCCACGATGACATCGAAACGCTCTTCAGAGGCCTTGAGTTCTTTCAGGGCTTCGAACACGTCGCCTTCAATGCAGGTCAGCTTTTCGGCGAAACCGTTCAGGGCCGCGTTGCGTTCCACGCCGTCGAGGGCGAAGGCCGATGCGTCGACGCAGAACACTTCACTGGCCCCGAACGCCGCGGCTTGCACGCCCCAGCCGCCGATATAGCTGAACAGGTCCAGTACGCGCTTGCCCTTGGCGTAGGGGGCCAGGCGTGCGCGGTTCATGCGGTGGTCGTAGAACCAGCCGGTTTTCTGGCCCTCCATGACCGGCGCTTCGAATTTCACACCGTTCTCTTCCAGGGCAACCCATTCCGGCACGAGGCCAAATACGGTTTCGACGTAGCGCTCCAGGCCTTCGGCATCGCGGGCGGCGGAGTCATTCTTGAACAGGATGCCGCTGGGCTTGAGCACTTGGGTCAGGGCGGCGATCACGTCGTCCTTATGGGCTTCCATGGTGGCGGAGGCGATCTGCACCACCAGGATATCGCCGAAGCGGTCCACCACCAGGCCAGGCAACAGGTCGGAGTCCCCGTAGACCAGGCGGTAGAACGGCTTGTCGAACAGGCGTTCGCGCAGGGACAACGCTACATTGAGGCGGTGGACCAGCAGGGACTTGTCCAATGGCAGCTTCGCATCGCGGGACAGCAAGCGCGCGCAGATCAGGTTGTTGGGGCTCATCGCGACGATGCCCAACGGCTTGCCGCCCGCGGCTTCGAGGAGGGCTTGGTCGCCGGCCTTGAAACCGTGCAGCGGGGTGGCGGCCACGTCGATTTCGTTACTGTAGACCCACAGGTGGCCGGCGCGCAGGCGACGGTCGGCGTTGGCTTTGAGGCGCAGGCTAGGCAGGGACATGACGTCGCTCCGGAAAAAAGAGCGGGAGTATACCGTGTTGCAACCTTTGCGGGGCTTGTGCTGGACATGCGGCGAGGAAGCGTCGCTCGCCTCGCCGTCATGGCTTTACGCAGACAATGCGCTGATCAACTCGCGATTGAAGGCAGGAATGTCATCGGGCTGGCGGCTGCTGATCAGCTTGCCATCCGTGACGACTTCCTGATCAACCCAGTTCGCGCCGGCATTGGTCAAGTCGTCCTTGAGCGTCTTGTAGCTGGTCATGGTCTTGCCTTTGACGAGCCCGCTCGACACCAGCAACCAGCCACCGTGGCAAATCACCGCGATGGGTTTGCCGGCCGCCTCGAAGCCTTTGACGAGGTCCTGTGCGTCGGGATCGATGCGGATCGTGTCGGAGTTCTGGACTCCGCCGGGCAGCACCACAGCGTCGTATTGATCGACATTGGCGGCCTTGAAGGTCAGGTCGACCTGGAAATCGTCCGCCGGCTGGTCATGGTTCCAGCCTTTGACCTGTCCTTCGCTGGCCGAAACGATCTCCACCTTGGCCCCGGCCTGTTCCAGCGCCTGTTTCGGACCGGTCAGTTCGGCCTGCTCAAAACCATTTGTCACCAGGATGGCTACGCGTTTTTCATTCAGGGAGCCGGGCATGAAAGAATCTCCTCAAGCTGAGTGGGTGGGCTGCCGACCTAGGCCTGTATGCAGGCTTGGCTGTCGGCTCTACAAAATCCGAAGCCGAGGCTTGAATGAAAGTTCCGCCGGACTACCCGGCGGTGTGTCGGATTCATCTTTAAGGGTTAGAATCCCCGCCTGGCCCAGAGTGCGTATCCATGTCCAAAGAGCTTTCCGCCGAACAGATCCAACACTCCCTGCAAGGCATCAGTGTCCCGCCCCAGCCGCAAATCATGGTGGATTTGCAGATGGAGCAGTACATGCCCGACCCGGACCTTGAGACCATCGCCAAGCTGATCTCCCAGGACCCCGGCCTCTCGGGGGCCTTGCTCAAGATCGTCAACTCGCCGTATTACGGCTTGAGCAACAAGATCACCTCGATCCAGCGCGCGGTGAACCTCTTGGGCAGTCGTTCGATCATCAACCTGATCAACGCCCAATCGATCAAGGGTGAGTTGCACGACGACACCATCGTCACCCTGAATCGCTTCTGGGACACGGCCCAGGACGTGGCGATGACCTGCCTGACCCTGGCCAAGCGCGTCGGTCTGCAAAATGGTGATGAAGCCTACGCCCTCGGGTTGTTCCACGACTGTGGTGTGCCGCTGATGCTCAAGCAGTTCCCCACCTACATGAGCGTGCTGGAGGAAGCCTACGCCAACGCCAGTGCCGAATGCCGCGTGGTGGACACCGAGAACCGCGTGTTCAATACCAACCATGCCGTGGTCGGTTACTACACTTCCAAATCCTGGCGCCTGCCGGACCACGTCAGCCAGGCCATCGCCAATCACCACAACGCCCTGGCCATTTTCAGCGATGAGACTTCGCGCAATAACAGCCCACTGAAAAACCTGTTGGCGATCCTGAAAATGTCGGAAAACATCTGCGCTTCCCACCGCGTGCTGGGTAACCAGGCCGATGATCACGAATGGGAATGTGTTGGACCGCTGGTGCTCGATTACATCGGGTTGTCGGAATATGACTTCCAGACCCAGAAACAGGAAATACGCGACCTGGCCACTCGTTGAACGCCAGTCTTCGCCTTAGTCGAGAGCCTCATGCCAGAACTGCCGGAAGTCGAAACTACGCGCCGCGGAATCGCGCCACACCTCGAAGGGCAGCGGGTCAGTCGCGTCGTGGTACGCGATCGCCGCTTGCGCTGGCCGATTCCTGAAGACCTCGATGTGCGCCTTTCCGGGCAGCGCATCGTGCAGGTGGAGCGGCGGGCCAAGTATTTGCTGATCAATGCCGAAGTCGGCACGTTGATCAGCCATCTGGGCATGTCCGGCAATCTACGGCTGGTTGAAATCGGCATGCCCGCGGCCAAGCATGAACACGTGGATATCGAACTGGAGTCCGGCCTGGCCCTGCGCTACACCGACCCCCGCCGTTTTGGAGCGATGCTCTGGAGCCTCGATCCGCTCAACCATGAGTTGCTGATCCGCCTTGGGCCGGAGCCGCTGACCGATCTGTTCGATGGCGAGCGACTTTTCCAGCTTTCGCGGGGCCGTTCCATGGCGGTCAAGCCGTTCATCATGGATAACGCGGTCGTCGTCGGCGTGGGTAATATTTATGCGACCGAAGCGCTGTTTGCCGCCGGGATCGACCCGCGTCGCGAAGCGGGGGGCATCTCCCGGGCGCGCTATCTGAAACTGGCGATCGAGATCAAGCGCATCCTCGCCCATGCCATTGAGCGCGGCGGAACCACGCTGCGGGATTTCATCGGCGGAGACGGGCAGCCTGGTTATTTCCAGCAGGAACTGTTCGTCTACGGACGAGGCGGGCAGACCTGCAAGATCTGCGGCACGGGACTGCGGGAGATACGCCTGGGGCAGCGCGCCAGCGTCTGGTGTCCACGCTGCCAGAAGTGATTTGTCCTACGGTCTATAGTCAGTAATCAACTGATTTAGCCGAAGGATGGCCTCATGAATCTGCTTCGACCTTTCGTTCTGGCGCTCTTGCTGGGTGCCAGTTTGCCTGCCGCGGCAAACACCGAGAGCGGTGATCCGCGCTACACCATCCAGAACCCACCCGCCTACGCCATGATCGGCGACTTGCTGATTGCGCGGCCTTTGCTGCTCGCCGCCACCGTGATCGGTGCCGGGGCGTTTGTCGTATCGTTGCCCTTTACCGCGCTGGGTGGCGGTGTTGGCGATGCGGGCAAGGCATTGGTGGTGGACCCGGCAAAAGCCACGTTCGTGCGATGCCTGGGGTGCGTGGGGGAGGGGTTCGAGCGGCAGGAATAGAGGTCGACAATTAAATCTTCGCAGCGGCTGAGAGCCCCTTCGCGAGCCAGCTCGCGAAGGGGTCGGTATGGACGCTACAAATTACCGGCTCAAGCCTTGCCGGTAATCTTGCGATACTTCGCCATCAACTGTTCTTCAGTCTCCGGATGAGCCTCGTCCAGCGGGATGCAATCCACCGGGCAGACTTGCTGGCACTGGGGTTCGTCGTAATGGCCGACGCACTGGGTGCACAGGTTCGGGTCGATGACGTAGATCTCTTCGCCTTGGGAAATGGCCTCGTTCGGGCATTCGGGTTCGCAGACGTCGCAGTTGATGCAGTCGTCGGTGATGATAAGGGACATGCAGGCTCCGGCCGGGGCGTTGGGCCCGGGCAGTTGAAAACGAATAGGCGCAATTGTGCCGCAATCACGCGCACAGTGCACGCGGGCGCGATGGACTGCGCTGTGCTGCGGGGCTGGCCCGCGGCACAGCCGGCTACTTCTTGAAGCGCAGGGTCAGCGCATCGGCGACGGCCGGGTGGACGAACTTGGTAATATCGCCGCCCAACGCCGCAATTTCGCGCACCAGGGTCGAGGAAATGAAGGAGTAGCGTTCCGACGGCGTCAGGAAGAGACTTTCGACGTCCGGCGCCAATTGACGGTTCATGTTCGCCAGCTGGAACTCGTATTCGAAATCCGAGACCGCACGCAGGCCGCGCAGGAACACGTTGGCATTTTTTTCCTTGGCGAAGTGCGCCAGCAGTGTCGAAAAGCCGACCACTTCCACGTTGGGCAGGTGCTTGGTGACTTCGCGAGCCAATTCCACCCGTTGTTCCAGCGGGAACAGTGGGTTTTTCTTAGGGCTGGCAGCGACGGCAATGATCACATGATCGAACAAGCGCGAAGCGCGTTCGACCAGATCGCCATGGCCCTTGGTAATAGGGTCGAAGGTACCTGGGTACAACACTCGGTTCATCGCGTCGTCCTGGCGGGAATCCGTTGGGGAGTCGGATGGTATCGCAGCCTTCTCGGTCGGCCAAGTCGACTGTTGGTCAGGAAAGCACTATAGACGCTGCGAATAATCCATGTTTTCAAGGTTTTCCCAGGCGTTCGACCAGGGATGTCGCCAATTGTGCCGTCAATGCATACACCGACAACTGTGGGTTCGCGCCGATGCTGGTGGGGAACAGCGAGCCGTCGTGGATGGAAAGATTGCCCAGTTGATGATGGCGGCCGAGACTATCGGCCACCGCAGTCTCCGGGTCTTCACCCATGGCGCAGCCGCCCATGACATGGGCGCTGCCCAGGCGTGTGCGGTAGAGGGAAAGCTCGAGCCCGTCGATCATCGCGCGGGCCTCGGCCAGGGTTTGCACATAACGGGCATCGCTGTGCATCGGCATGACGGCCCGGGCCCCGCCGGCGAACTGAATCTCGGCCATGCTGTGGAAGGCCCGGCGCAGGCCATCCCAGGCGTAGGGCGAAACCTGATAGTCGAGCACCGGCGTGCCATCGCTGCGCAACTCAACGCTGCCGCCCGGGCTATCGGGGTGAAAACCGTCGCGCAGCAACGCCAGCATGGCATGGGTATGGGGCAGCTGCGCCATGTGCATGGCGTTCTCTGGGCCGAAGCCACCCAATAGCGTGGCGGCGAGTGCCGGATGCAGCGGCGGCACCTCCAGCTTGTAGGACATCTTGCCGGTGACACCGTCCTGCCATTGGAAATGGTCCGAGTAAATCGACTGCGGTGCGCCGTAGAACGGGTTGATTACGTCGTCGAACTGGCCGGCCGACATGTTTACCAGGTGCAGGAACGTGCGCTTGCCCAAGCGTTGGTGCGGGTCCGGTGCCGCGGAGCGCAGCAACAGGGCAGGGCTGTTGATACCGCCCCCAGCCAATACGTAGTGCCGCGCCTTGATCTTGATGCGCCGCCCGGTTGGTGCCACGCAACGCTCATCCATGGCCAGGCAATCCAAGCCGATGACCTTGTCATCCTTGATGACCAGACGTTCGGCCCGCGCCAGGTAAAGCAACGTCCCGCCCTTGTCCAAGGTGGCGGGTATGGTGGTGACGAGCATCGACTGCTTGGCGTTGGTCGGGCAGCCCATGCCGCAATAACCCAGGTTCCAACAGCCCCGCACGTTGCGGGGAATGACGTGCCAGGCGTAGCCCAGTTGTTCGCAGCCTTTGCGGACCACGTCGTTGTTGGCGTTGGGTGGAATCATCCAGGGCGCCACCCCGAGGCGTTGTTCCATGCGTTCGAACCAGGGCGCCATCTCGGCGGGGCTGTGGCCCTTGACGCTGTGCTCGGTCGCCCAATGTTCGAGGGTCTGCGGCGGCGTGCGGAAGCTTGAAGTCCAGTTGATCAACGTCGTGCCACCGACAGCGCGTCCCTGGAGAATGGTGATGGCGCCGTCCTTGCTCATGCGCCCGAGGCCTTCCTGGTACAGGCTGGTGTAGGCCTCGTCCTCGCGCAGCGTGAAGTCGTGGCTGGTCTTGAGCGGCCCTTCCTCGATGAGCAATACCTTGTAGCCGGCAGCGCTGAGAATTTCCGCCGTGGTGCCGCCGCCGGCGCCGCTGCCGATGATCGCCACGTCCGCCTCCAACACAAGGTCCTGGGTCAGTTGCGCGCCGTTGTAGGTAGTCCAGCCACGGGCGAGGCCTTCGCGGAACGGGTCGGGTAAGGGCATGTTCAGGTGCTCGTTGTTATTTTTGGGCGACCAGTCACCTGTGGGAGCGGGCTTGCTCGCGAAGGCGGTGGATCAGCTTGCATAGG
This sequence comes from Pseudomonas frederiksbergensis, assembly GCF_000802155.2. Lineage (GTDB taxonomy): Bacteria > Pseudomonadota > Gammaproteobacteria > Pseudomonadales > Pseudomonadaceae > Aquipseudomonas > Aquipseudomonas frederiksbergensis_A. The sequence continues at coordinate 293,161 of NZ_JQGJ02000003.1, read as the reverse complement.
TGTTGAAGGTGCAACTGCATTGGCGAGCAAACCCGCTCCACAGGACGGCTGCGCTAGCTTGAAATCAACGGTGGTCCTGGATACCCGCAATGGGCCCAGGACTCCGGCCGGCTGTACCACGCCATCATCACCATTTGCAGCAGTGAGCCGTGGCCTTGGCGCAACAAGCTCAGCGAGCTATTTTCCCACCGGCTCAGGAACTGTCGGATGTCATCGGCGCTGGCGTTTTCCCACGCGCCCCAGATTCCGGTCAGCGGCCCACGGGTAACGCCCAGCGTCAGCACATCGAACAACTGGCGTGTGAGCTTGAGCATGGCTGGCGACAGGTGCGCCAGCCCTCGATCCAGGCTCTGCAGCGTGGCATCGGTGGCGACGAGGCGTGTTCCAGCTGTCGTCGCGCCATCGAGCATGGCGGGGATCACTGCGCGCAGGAATGGCAGGTCGCTGTCGCGCAATGCCGCCAGCCCGCGGGCCGGTTCGCCGGAGGAGCAGCCGCTCAGGCTGGCGCCCAATCCGACGGTGACCAGGAAGGCGCTGGCGCCGAAGCTCAGTTGCAGCAAGCCGCGTCGGGACAGGGTGGGCGTATCGGTCAGGCTTGGGTTCATTATTGTTATTACCCGGGAAGACGCTGGTTAGCGGATGAACAGCTTCTGGATCAGTTTCTGCAACGGTTTTCCATAAGGCGGGTAGATCAGTTTCGCCGCGTTGAACCGCTGCTTGACCAGCACGCCCTTGGCTTTGCTGAAGGTCAGGAAACCTTCGTGTCCGTGATAATGCCCCATCCCCGAAGCGCCAATGCCGCCGAACGGCATATCGTCCTGAGCCACGTGCAACAGTGTGTCGTTAAGGCAGACGCCGCCGGAATGGGTTTCGTTGAGCACGCGATTCTGTTCCGTCTTGTTGTAGCCGAAATAGTAAAGCGCCAGCGGACGAGGTCGCTGATTGATGTAGGCAAATGCCTGGTCGAGCGTTTCATAGGGGACGATAGGCAGCAGCGGCCCGAAAATTTCGTCCTGCATGACCGTCATTTCATCCGTGACGTTCAGCAGAAGGCTGTGGGCCATGCGTCGGCCCTGGCTTTGCTCGAACAACTCGATCAACAACGCCCCCTTGCTGGTTGCGTCGGCGATGTAGCCGTTGAGCCGCGCCAGTTGTCGTTCGTTGATGACGGCGGTGTAGTCCGGATTGTCGATCAACGTCGGATAAAACCCGCGCACGGCCTCGCGATACGCCTCGACGAACGCCCCGACACGGTTTTGCGGCACCAGCACATAATCCGGTGCGACACAGGTCTGTCCGGCGTTGAGCGTCTTGCCGAAGGCGATGCGCTCGGCGGCGTGTTCAAGCGGGACGTCACTGGAAACGATGGCGGGGGATTTTCCGCCCAGTTCGAGAGTAACGGGTGTCAGGTTCTGCGCGGCGGCACGCATCACGTGCTTGCCCACGCTGGTTGCGCCGGTGAACAGCAGGTGATCGAACGGCAGCCTGGAAAATGCGATGCCAACGTCCGCTTCGCCAAGCACGACGGACACCAGGTCCTGGGGAAATATCCGGGCCAGCAATTGCTTGAGCAATAAGCCAGTGGCAGGGGTCGATTCGCTGAGTTTGAGCATCACCCGGTTGCCCGCCGACAGCGCCCCGACCAGGGGGCCGATCGCCAGGAAAAGCGGATAGTTCCAGGGTACGATGACCCCGACCACCCCCAGCGGCTGGTAGACCACCTTGGCCGACGCTGGCTGGAAAGCCACGCCAACCTTGCGCCGGGAGGGCTTCATCCAGCCTTTGAGGTGCCGGCTGGCGTAGTGGATACCGTGCAGGCTCGGCATCAGCTCGGCCAACAACGTTTCGTCCGCACTGCGGTGGCTGAAATCCTCGCTGATGGCATCGATCAGGGCCTGCCGTTCAGTACTCAACAATTCGGCCAATGCCTTGAGCCATTGCCGTCGCTGCTCGGCCGGCGGCATCGGGTGAGCCGCGTAGGCCTGGCGCTGGGCGTTGAAGAGCGCCTGGAGTTCGTCCAGGTGCTGTTGGGACTCGTGCAGGTAAGCAACGTCAGCGGGCATGGCGGGCACCGGATTTTTATTGGAGTCGGTGCTTTCTAGAGCTTATGCTCTAAAAAGTCAAATGAGCCTCTGTAGATCGCTTGGGTTTTATCCTGTGACCGATAGGTCGTAAGATGCCCTTCGATCACTTTTTCAGTAAAGCCCAAGCCATGGCCCCACGAATGAAAACCAGCGAGCGCATCGTGCAGAACAGCCTCGAGCTGTTCAATCGGCAGGGCGAGCGCAGCGTTAGTACCAACCATATTGCCGCTCATATGGAGATGTCCCCGGGCAACCTCTATTACCACTTCCCCAACAAGCAGGCGATCATCGCCGTGCTGTTCAGTGAGTACGAAAACCTGGTGGACAGCTTCTTGCGCCCGCCCCAGGGCCGCCTGTCCACGGTGGATGACAAGCGCTTTTACCTGCAGGAATTGCTATCGGCGATGTGGCGCTACCGATTCCTGCATCGGGACCTGGAGCACCTGCTCGACAGTGACCCGGAACTAGCGGCTCGTTATCGACGATTTTCCCAGCGCTGCCTGATTCATGGCACCGCGATCTACGAGGGGTTCGTCGCTGCCGGCATCTTGAAAATGGACCGCGTGCAGATCGAATCACTGACCCTTAACGCATGGATCATCCTCACGTCCTGGGTACGGTTCCTGTGTACCACCCGGGAAAATTCCAATCACCTGAGCGAACAAGCCATCAAGCGTGGCGTGTATCAGGTCTTGGTGCTCGAAGCGGGTTTCGTGACCGACCAGGCCCGTGAAGCGGTGGATGCGTTGTTCAAAGAATTCTACGTCCCCCTGGCCCAGACCCTGGAAGAAGGGCAGTAAGGGTCGGACCTGCTTGATTCAGCCACAGGAGCTCGCCATGCCCATCGCGCAACTCATCAGCCCCCAAGCCCTCGAACAGAGGCGATCACGGCCCGGGCTGGTGATTCTTGATTGTCGTTTTGCCCTCGAAGATCCGGACTACGGCCAGCGCAGCTACGCCGAAGGCCATATTGCCGGTGCGTCCCACGCCGACCTTGAGCGCGATCTGAGCGGCTCGGTCGTCAGGGGTGTGACCGGGCGCCATCCTCTGCCTGAGCCTGACGCGTTGATTGCGCGCCTGCGGGCCTGGGGGATCAATAACGACAGTGACGTCGTGCTGTATGACGATGGCCCCGGTGCCTACGCCGCTCGGGCCTGGTGGTTGCTGGCCTGGCTGGGCAAGCGTGAGGGCGTCCACATCCTCGACGGCGGGCTCAAGGCCTGGCACGCGGCGGGTTTGCCCCTGAGTCTCGATCCGCCTGCCATCGCGCCCGGCACCTTCAATGGTTCGCCGGACGCGGATTTGCTGGTGGACGCGCAAGCGCTGCAGCAACGCCTCGGCCAACCGGAAATGACCTTGCTGGACGCGCGGGCATTGCCGCGATTCAAGGGGGAAGTCGAGCCGGTCGACCCGGTGGCCGGGCATATTCCGGGCGCGCAATGCGCGGCGTTCACCGACAACCTGGGCGTCGATGGACGTTTCCTGCCGGCCGACCAGCTCGAGCAGCGCTTTGCCGGAAAACTCGGTGATCGCTCGCCGACCGGCTTGGTGGCCTATTGCGGCTCCGGCGTAACGGCATGCCATAACCTGTTCGCGCTGTGCCTGGCAGGATATCCGTTGGGCAAGCTATATGCCGGTTCCTGGAGTGAGTGGATCACGGATCCACAGCGGGGCGTGGCGAAGGGCGAGTAATGCTCAACCGTGTCCCAGGCTCGCCAGCCATTTGGGGATGCGCCTTTCCAGATAGTAGCCGGGGCGCCGCAACGTCCCGTCGACGAACCCGACGTGTCCGCCCCGGGTATGCAGTTCGAGCCGGGTCGACGCAGATAGCTCATCGGGCTCGGGCAAGCTGTGGGGAAATACGAACGGATCGTCGGCTGCCTGGATAAGCAAGGTCGGTGTTTTGACCCCCGCCATGAAATAGCGGCTGGAGGCGCGTCGATAATAGTCCGCCGCGTCCGAAAACCCGTGCAGCGGCGCAGTGACTCGCCCATCGAAATCCCAGAACGTGCGCATGTTGTCCAGCGAGCCCAGCGCGGCCAGGGCCGCAAGCCCTTCGTGGCGTCCGTCATGCTGGAACTGGCGTTGTTTGTTGCGTACGTAGGCCACCATCTCGCGCATGAAGTGCGCTTGGTAGAACCGGGAAAACCCCTGTCCGATACGGTCGGCGCACTGGTCCAGGCGAAACGGCACTGAAACGGCCACCGCGCCCTGCAGTTGGCTGTCGTTGCCGGTCTCGCCCAAGTGCTTGAGCAAGACGTTGCCGCCGAGGGAATAGCCCACTGCAAACAGGGGGGCCAATGGTCGTCGGCTCCGCAGGTGGATCAGGGTGGCTGCCAAGTCTTCGCTGACGCCTGAATGATAGCTGCGGGGCAGCAGGTTCGGCTCCCCCGAGCACCCGCGCCAGTTCAGCGCGACACTGGCCCAGCCTTGGTCGTCGAGTGCTCGTTGCAAGCCCGTCACGTAGGGCGAGCTGGAAGAACCGGTCAGCCCGTGAAGCACCAGCACCAACGGCGCGTCGGCACTATGGGGCCCGTACCAGTCGAGATCGAGGAAGTCGCCATCTTCCAGCCACAGCCGCTCTCGTTCACGGTTGAGGGGGTAGGATTTTCGCCATAATGGCCCCCACAAGGTTTGCAGGTGTGGATTGGCCAGGCCAAAGGCCGGTGTAAATTGCTGGCTGGACATGGAGGAAGCTGCAAGCACGTAGGATCTCGTTATTTCAAGCATAGGCGCCAGGCGTGAAGGTGCGCCCGGCGCTGCAGCGTTAAATTGCCATAAAGGTCTGCGTGGCGCGACATATGTCCTGTTGGAGCGGATCGGCCGACGGCGACACTGGCGCTGGCAAAGGTTGCTGCTCAGCCGTGGGGCCCACCGTCAGAACGTGCCAGCCATCGGCTTCAAGGTGCCGATTCAGTGCGTCCTTTATTTGCTTGGGGGTCAGTTTCTGCATTTGTTGGACGGTGTGGTCCAGATCCAGCGGCAGGTCATATCGGTTTATCTTGATCAACTGATCGAGAATCTGTGAATTGTTGGCGGTGTCATGAGCAATCGAACTCTTCATCCGGCGTTTCAGTTGGTCAACTTCCTGTTGCGTTGGTCCGTCGCGCAGATAGTCGGTGAACATTGAGCGCAGCAACGTCTGAGTGCCCTGGCTGAAGTGTGGACTGGTCCGAAGCGAGATGACAGCCAGGGCGCCATCGGCCCAGTCCCACTGCAGAATCTCGGTGCCATACACCAGGCCGCGTTTTTCCCTCAGCTGCGTCATCAATCGGTTTTCGAAAATCATATTTGCTGCGTCCAGCGCAAGGTAGTCGGCATGCTTGCGCGGCACGGTGGACTGGGCGAGCAAAAGTTGGGTTTGTTGCAGCTCCCGTTCTATATGGCTGTTTTTTGGCGTGCCGGCCGAGGAGGAGCTGTTGGGACCGGCGACGGCCTGGCGGCTGCCGGGCAAGGCGCTGCTGATCTGCTGGCTGATCAGTTGCGCCTGTTCGAGCGTGAGGTCGCCGACCAAGGTGATCTGCGCCGTTGGAGCCGAGTAGGCTTGCCGATGGAAGTCCTGTACCGCTTGGCGCGTCAGAGATTCCAACGCCTCGTTTGTGCCGAACGTCGGTTGAGCATAGGGACGTTCGGGGGCCAGTTGTTCCTTGAGGGTTTGGAACGCGAAGCTCGTCGGGTTCTGTATGCCACGCAGCAGTATGTCTTTCGCCTCGTTTTTTGCCCTTACCAATGCGTCGTCACTTAGGAGAGGACTGCCCAACATTTGCGAAAACAGCCGCAGGGCTGGAGCGCGCTTTTCCACTTCGCTCAAGCTGCGCAAGGAAAATTCGCTGCGGTGCAGACCTATATCCATGCTGAGCCTCGCCCCCAGACTCTGGAAGGTGCCGATGATTGCTTGATGGCTTTCCATACCTGGCACGCCTTCGCTGAGCATGTTGTAGGTTGCGCCGGCGAGGCCAGGGATATTGCTGCGGGCGCTTCCCGCCTCGAAGCTGACATGGACATCGAACATCGGCGCTGCCGTCGTACGGATGAACAAGACCTTGCTGCCTGCCGTTGTTTTCCAACCCTTGACGGTCAGGGCGCGCGGCTGGGGTGCGACAATGTCTGGCTCAAGAAGCGATTGCAGACGCAAATTGGAGCTATGAGAAACGGTATCGGCCAAAGCCTGTGCGCAACAACCCAACAGTGCGATGACCAACAACGCATGACAACCTACGTGAGCTGGTTTATTCATGGGTTTGCTCCCGGTGGACTTGAGCTATGGCCAGGCGATCGCGGGTCAGATAGGTCGCGGCGGCTTGTCGGATGTCATCCGGAGTCACTTTTTTCAGGTCGGCAATTTCGTCGTTCATCGATCGCCAGGGCAGACCGTTGCTTACCAGGGCGCCGAGGTAATAGCTCTGCCCTTCTATCGAGTCCTGGCCGTAAATGTTTTGCGCGATCAGTTGCGTTCGGGCTCGTTCCAGTTCATCAGCCGCGGGGGGATGGGTTCGTAGCTTTTCAATTTCTTGCCACACGCGCGCCTCCGCGTCATCGAGCGAGCCGGTGTAGGCATTGGAGATATGGCCGTCGATCAACAAAAGACCGTCGCCACGTGCCAGCCAGTTGTACTGGGAGGATAGAGTGGAGAACAGCGAGGTCTTGAATTGAAGCTGCGATTGCAGGCGGGCACTGCTTGAACCCGCCAGTAGCGTTTGCAGCAAGCGCAGCGCGTGCACGGTTCGTGGAGGCTCGGCGGTCACCAGCACCGGGACATTGAACGCAATCAGTAATTGCCGAGAGGCGTCGGGTACATTAAGGATGAGCCTGCGCTCGCCGGGTCGGTCCAGCTCCAGCGGTGCGCGCGCCATGGTGAAAGGACGGGCGGCTACCGCACCGAAGTACTTTTGTGCCAGCCGCTTGACCTGTTCAAGCGTGACATCGCCAACCACGACCAACACGGCATTTCCCGGCGCATAGCGGGTTTGATACCAGTCGCGCAAGTCAGCGATGTCGAGTCGCTGCAGGTCGTGTGCCCAGCCGATGGTGGGCGTGCGGTAGCCACTTGAAAGGTGGGCCAGGCTAAGAAAGCGTTCCAGGGCCAGCTCCCCAGGTTGGTCCTGGCCCTCGCGCCGTTCTTCCTGGATGACGGCGATTTCCGGCAACCAGTCTTCGGCGCGCAGGTGCGCAGTTGACATGAGGTCTGACATCAGTTCGAACGCGACGCCCAAGTGACGAGGCTCAAGAGTTTGATGATGTACGGTGAAATCTTTCCCGGTAAAGGCATTGTATTGAGCGCCCAGGGAACCCAGGATTTCCATGGCCTCGCCCGCACAACTCTTGTGGCTACCTTTGTAGACCATGTGTTCCAGTGCGTGAGACAGCCCTGAACGGCTTGGCGCTTCGTCGGCCGAACCCACTCTGAACCAGAGTTGCGAGCTGACCAGTGGCGCACGATGATCTTCGCGCACCACCACCTTCAGGCCATTGTCCAGGGTGAATTCGTGGGTCGGTGGGGAGTCGGCCTGGGCGATTAGTGGCGCCAGCCAAAAAACAAGCAGCATCCGGCTGCGGAAAAAGTCCATGGATGTATCGTCCTCAGTGAATTACAGAAATTGTGTAATCACTGTGGCGTTTCCAGGTTGGTGATGGGCGGTAACTATGTACCGCACTTTTCAAGTTCTCTACTGTTCAGTCCGGGACGATGGTTCCAGCACTGCGCTGCCAAAGTGCATAGAAGACCTGTCCGGATTTCTGCTCGCGATGCAGGCGCCAATTGCTCGGCAGTCCCAGGGTGGACGGGGCGGTCTCGCTTTCAGTGTAGACCCAGGCATCCTCGGCCAGCCACTGACGTTCCTCGAGCAAGGCGCAGACTGTCGGCAGCAGGTTTTGATTGAACGGCGGGTCGAGGAACACGAGGTCGAAGCGGGTCGCCGGTTGGCTGTCGAGGTAACGCAGCGCGTCGGCCGTCTGCACCTGGCCGACGGTGCAGCGCAGGGTGCCGAGGTGTTCCTTCAGGCTGGAAACCGCCAGGCTGCTGGCGTCCAGCGCCTGGCCCATGGCGGCACCACGGGACAGCGCTTCGAGAAACAACGCGCCGCTGCCGGCAAACGGGTCGAGCACCTTGGCGCCCGCGACGTAGGGTGCGAGCCAGTTGAACAGGGTTTCGCGCACCCGGTCCGGTGTCGGCCGCAGTCCTGGGGCATCCGGGAAGCTCAAGCGTCGGCTGCGCCATTCACCGCCAATGATGCGAAGTTGGTTCACACCGTTGTGCGTGGGTTTGCGGGTGGAACTCGATGAACGGGCCATTAGTGCTCCGGAACCCCGAGCGGCTGCTCGGCAGGTTTGTCAGTGAGCGCCGGCAACGGCTTTTGCGGGACGGTCGGGCCAGCGGTGACGATGACCATCTTGTCGGTGCTCAGGTGTTTGTTCAAAGCTGCCTTGACCTGCTCGACCGTCAGTTCCTGGGACTGGCGCATGAAATCTTCCAGGTAGCTCAGCGGCAAATCATAGAAGCCCATGGCGCCAAGCTGGCCAACGATGTCGCCGTTACTGGCGGTGGACAGCGGGAAACTCCCGGCCAACTCGCGCTTGGCGTCATCGAGTTCTTTCTGGGTCGGGCCGTTCTTGAGGTAATCGGCAAACACGTCCTGCACCAGCTTGAGCGTACCTTCACTCATCTCGGCGCGGGTTTGCAGATTGATCATGAACGGACCGCGAGCTTGCATCGCCGTGAAACCTGAGTAAACGCCATAGGTCAAGCCGCGTTTTTCCCGTACTTCCGTCATCAATCGCGTACCGAAGCCTCCGCCGCCGAGGATCTGGTTGCCCAGGGACACTGCGGCATAATCCGGATCGTCGCGGTCGATGCCCAACTGCGCAAGCATCAGGTTGGTCTGCTTGGACGGGAACTCGATGTGGCTGATGCTCGCCTTCGGCTCTACCGGTGGCGGGGTTTTCGCCAGCGCCGGGCCTTTGGGCAGCGCGGCGGATACCTGGCTGGCGATCGCTTCGGCTTCGGCGCGGGACAAGTCCCCCACCAGCGCGATCACAGCGTTGCCGGCGGCATAGGCCTTGGCATGGAAGGCCTTGGCTTGGGCCAGGGTTATCGGTGGAATGCTCTTTTCGGTGCCATCGCTGGAGTGGGCGTACGGATGATTCCCATACAGGCGTTTCATAAGCTCCAGGCCCGCCAGTTTGCCGGGGTTCTGTTTCTGGTACTCGAAACCGGCAAGCATCTGGTTCTTGATGCGGGCGAACGAGTCGGCGGGGAAGGTCGGTTTGCCGACGACTTCGGCGAACAGCTTCAGTGCCGGCTCACGCTTTTCCGTCGCGCTGAGGCTGCGCAACGAGGCCACGGCCATGTCCCGGTAGGCGCCGTTGCCGAAGTTCGCGCCGAGGCCCTCGAAGCCTTGGGCAATGGCGCTGACGTCCTTGCCGGCCACGCCTTCGTTGAGCATGGCATTGGTCAGCAGGGCAAGGCCTGGGGCATCGCCGTCCTGGCTGCTGCCGGCGGCGAAGGTCAGGCGCAGGTCGAACATCGGCAATTCCCGGGCTTCGACAAACAGGACCTTGGCGCCGTCGGCGGTTTTCCAGGTTTGCACATCGAGCTGGCGCCGGCTCGGCGCCTTATCGTCCAGTTCGGCCAGCGATTGCAATTTGTTGCCTGACTTGGCCTGGTCCAGCGCCTGGCTGGCGTCGGAACTGTTCGTAGGCGACAGGTAAAAGGCCAGCGCGGCGACCGAGGCGACCAGCGCCAGGCCGATCAGCGCCGGGCGCGATGATTTGCGCTCACTCATTGAGCTTTCTCCTCAGGCAGGACATGCGCGACGCTCAAGCGCGGGCGGGTGAAATACAGCTGGGCTGCCTTCTGGATATCCTGCGGGGTCACGCTTTGCAGTTCGGCGAGCTCGGTGTCCATCAGTTTCCAGGACAAGCCGACGGTTTCCAGTTGGCCGATCGCAGTGGCCTGGCTGGTAATGGAGTCGCGCTCATACACCAGGCCGGCGATCACCTGGGCGCGGACGCGTTCCAGTTCCTCGGCGGTCGGGGCGGTCGTCTTCAGCGCTTCCAACAAGCGCCACAGCCCGGCTTCAGCCTGGGCGAGGGTCTTGTTTTTCTGCGTGTTAGGCGTTGCCGACAGGGTGAACAACGTGTCGCCACGGGTAAACGCGTCGTAGTTCGACGACCCGCCCGAGACCAGTTCTTCGCCACGTTCCAGCTGGGTCGGGATCCGGCCGCTGTAGCCGCCGTCCAGCAGGGCCGAAATCAAGCGCAGGGCGTTGACCGAGGCCTTGTCCGTCGCGGTGGCGATGCTCGGTACGTTGAATGCCAGCATGACGCTCGGCAACTGGGTCCGTACATGCAGGGTGATCTTGCGTTCGCCGGGCTCGGCCAGCTCCAGCGGGATTTTCGCCGCCGGTACGTCGCGCCGGGCAATCGGGCCAAAGTAGCGCTGGGCCAGGGTCTTCACCTCGTCCGGCGTCACGTCGCCGACGACGACCAGGGTCGCGTTGTTCGGGGCGTACCAGGATTCGTACCAATGACGCAGTTCGCCGACGGTCATGCGGTCCAGGTCGGCCATCCAGCCGATGGTCGGCGTGTGGTAACCGCTGGCCGGATAGGCCATGGCCTTGAAGCGCTCGAAGGCCTTGGACATCGGCTTGTCGTCGGTGCGCATGCGGCGCTCTTCCTTGATCACCTCGATCTCGCGACTGAACTCCTCCGGCGGCAAGCGCAGGCTCGCCATGCGGTCGGCTTCGAGCTCGAAGGCCACGCCCAGGCGATCCCGGGCCAGTACCTGGTAATAGGCGGTAAAGTCATCGCTGGTGAAGGCGTTCTCTTCGGCACCGAGGTCGCGCAGGATCAGCGACGCTTCGCCGGGGCCGATTTTATCGCTGCCCTTGAACATCATATGTTCCAGGGCATGGGACAAACCGGTCTGGCCCGGCGTTTCGTAGCTGGAACCGACCTTGTACCAGACTTGGGAAACCACCACCGGTGCGCGATGGTCTTCGCGCACGACGACCTTCAGGCCGTTGTCGAGGGTGAATTCATGGGTAGGTTGTGGATCGGCAGCCAAGGCTGAGTAGGGCAGACAAACCGTGCTGAGCAGCAGGCCTGCGGCGCGGCGGGCAAGAGCATTCATTCGTGTTTAAACCTGTCGGGCTGCCTGCCGGGTCTTAGCCTCAGCAGGCGAGGAGGTGCTAGGATAACGGTCCGTTTTACTGGCGGCCACGCCTATCGGGTCTTTTATCGGCCCTGGGTTGTCTGGGTTCTGCGCAGAAACGTCGGGTTTTCTTCTCTATCCCTGCGTTTTCGCCGACGATGCCGTACCAGTCCTTCGAAAAAATCGACCATGAGGTGTCCTGGGGACATTTCGACAATCTGTTGCGCGTGAACAAGCTCGATGAAACGCAGTCTGTTCAGCATCGAATATTTATCACCGAGGCGCCCTCCAGGCGCGTCGCTACCGTGAGATAGCCGTCCTCCATGTTTGGTTCCAACGACGACAAGAAGACCCCAGCTGCGGCTGGCGAGAAAAAAAGCCTGTTCGGATGGCTGCGCAAGAAGCCGCAGGAAACCGTAGTCGAACAGCCTCAACCGCAGCCTGGGCCTGCCGAAGAACCGGTGGTCGAAGAGGCTGCGCCCATTGTCCTGCCGATTGCCGAGCCGGTGTTGCAACCGGCCGAGGCTGAAGCCGAGCCCGTGCATGGGCCAGTGCATGAGCAACCCCTGACCCCGCCAGCCGGGCAGACACCCTGGCTGACCCTGCCCGTGGCGGAAGAGCCGGTCGCATTGGTCGAGGACGCCCAGGCGCCCCACGTCACCCCACCAATTCCTGCCCCGACGCAATCGGAGGAAACACCGGCCGCCGTGGTCGTGCCTCCGGTTCCTGAGCTTGTTTCCGAGCCAGAGGTTGCCCCGACAGAGGTTCCGGCATCGGCCGAGCCGCCGCGTCCTGCCGAGGAGAACAAGGTCGGCTTCTTCGCCCGCCTCAAGCAGGGCCTGTCCAAGACCAGTGCCAGCATTGGCGAAGGCATGGCCAGCCTGTTCCTCGGCAAGAAGGTCATTGATGACGAATTGCTCGAAGACATCGAGACTCGCCTGCTGACCGCCGATGTCGGCGTCGAGGCCACCTCGGTGATCATCCAGAGCCTGACCCAGAAGGTCGCCCGCAAACAGCTGACCGATGCCGATGCGCTGTACAAATCCCTGCAGGGCGAACTGACCAACCTGCTCAAGCCGGTGGAAAAACCGCTGGTGGTTGCCTCGCAGAACAAGCCGTTCGTGATCCTGGTCGTTGGCGTCAATGGTGCCGGCAAGACCACCACCATCGGCAAGCTGGCCAAGAAGCTGCAGCTCGAAGGCAAGAAAGTCATGCTCGCCGCGGGCGACACCTTCCGCGCCGCCGCGGTCGAACAGCTGCAAGTGTGGGGCGAACGCAACAAGATCCCGGTGATCGCCCAGCACACCGGCGCCGACTCCGCTTCGGTGATCTTCGACGCCGTGCAAGCGGCCAAGGCCCGTGGCATCGATGTGCTGATCGCCGACACGGCCGGTCGCCTGCACACCAAAGACAACCTGATGGAAGAGTTGAAAAAGGTTCGCCGGGTGATCGGCAAGCTCGATGCCGACGCGCCCCATGAAGTGCTGCTGGTACTGGACGCTGGTACTGGCCAGAACGCTATCAACCAGGCCAAGCAGTTCAACCAGACCGTCGAACTGACCGGGCTGGCCCTGACCAAGCTTGACGGTACCGCCAAGGGCGGGGTGATCTTTGCCCTCGCCAAGCAATTTGGCCTGCCGATTCGCTACATCGGCGTGGGTGAAGGCATCGATGATTTGCGCACCTTCGAAGCCGAGCCGTTTGTCCAGGCATTGTTTGCCGAGCGGGAGCATTCATGATTCGTTTCGAACAGGTCGGTAAACGCTATCCGAACGGTCACGTCGGCTTGCATGAGCTGAGCTTTCGGGTCCGTCGTGGCGAATTTCTGTTTGTTACCGGCCATTCCGGTGCCGGTAAAAGTACCTTGCTGCGCCTGCTATTGGCGATGGAACGGCCCACCACCGGCAAATTGTTGCTGGCCGGCCAGGACCTGAGCACCATCAGCAACGCCCAGATTCCCTATCTGCGGCGCCAGATTGGCGTGGTATTCCAGAATCACCAGTTGCTGTTCGATCGCACGGTGTTCAACAACGTGGCGCTACCGTTGCAGATTCTTGGATTGTCCAAGGCTGAAATCAACAAGCGCGTGGACTCGGCGCTGGAGCGCGTGGCCCTATCGGACAAGACCGACCTGTACCCGGGCGACCTGTCCACCGGCCAGCAACAGCGCGTCGGTATCGCCCGCGCTATTGTCCATCGTCCGGCCTTGCTGCTGGCGGATGAACCCACCGGTAACCTCGACCCGCGCCTGGCGGCGGAAATCATGGGCGTATTCGAAGACATCAACCGCTTGGGCACCAGCGTGCTGATCGCCAGCCATGACCTGGCGCTCATCGCACGCATGCGCCATCGCATGCTCACGTTGCAACGCGGCCGATTGATTGGCGACGGGGAGGCAGGCGTATGAGTGCTACCCGCAGCCCGAAAGTGGCCGAACGCGTTGCCCCGAAGGGCACCGATCCGCAGCCGCAAAAGAAAAAGCGCGACGATGACGACGGCCCGGATTTCACCACGCTGTTGCACGCCTGGATCGAAAGCCATCGCGCCAGCCTGCTCGACAGCCTGCGGCGCCTGGGCAAGCAGCCGATCGGCAGCTTCTTTACTTGCCTGGTCATGGCAGTGGCCTTGAGCCTGCCCATGGGCTTGTCGCTCCTGCTGAGTAATGTGGAGCGCTTGGGCGGCTCCTGGCAGCGAGCAGCGCAGATCTCCCTTTATTTGCAACTGGATGCGACGCCGGGTGAAGGCGAGGCACTGCGTGAACAGATCAAGGCCATGCCGGGCGTGGCCGATGCCGAATACGTGGGGCGCGAGCAGGCGCTTGAAGAGTTCCAGCAGCAATCCGGCCTGGGCGAAGCCCTCAAGGAACTGCCCGAGAACCCCCTTCCGGGCGTGGTGCTGGTTACCCCGAATGAGGTCGACAAGCCGACCCTTGAAGCATTAAGACAAAGACTTTCCGAATTGCCGAAGGTACAACAAGCGCAACTTGATCTAGTCTGGGTCGAGCGTCTTGCGGCGATCCTCAAGCTCGGCGACCGCTTTGTCTTCGGTCTGACGGTGCTTCTGGTTTCCGCATTACTTTTGGTGATAGGCAATACCATTCGTCTTCATATTGAAAACCGCCGCACCGAGATAGAAGTGATTAAACTCGTCGGCGGGACGGACAGTTATGTGCGCAGGCCCTTTCTTTATATGGGAGCGCTGTATGGCTTCGGTGCCGGCATCCTGTCCTGGGGCGTATTGGCGTTCGGCCTGGACTGGCTGAACGATGCGGTAGTGGGGTTGGCCGGTTTGTACGGCAGCGATTTCTCGCTGGCCGGTGTGCCAGCCGCCGACGGTCTGTCGCTCTTGCTTGGCGCGGTGCTGTTGGGTTATATCGGTGCATGGATTGCGGTAGCACGCCACCTGCGTGAGCTTGCTCCAAAATAGTATTTGTTGCGCGTATTGACCTTTCAGTTTTTGTGGGAACTTGTCCTACGGTTCCCGGTCAATTTTCGCAGTGCTGAACTGCACGAGTTATGTGAGTCGGAGGTTTTTTCGTATGACCACTTCTTTGCAACCTGCTTATGCTCTAGTCCCGGGTGCGAACCTCGAGGCTTATGTGCATACGGTGAACAGCATTCCATTGCTGACGCCCGAGCAGGAGCGTGAACTGGCCGAGAGTCTCTATTATGAGCAGGATCTTGAGGCGGCTCGGCAGATGGTGCTCGCCCACCTGCGTTTTGTCGTACATATCGCCCGCAGCTATTCCGGCTACGGGCTGGCCCAGGCCGACCTGATCCAGGAAGGCAACGTTGGCCTGATGAAGGCGGTCAAGCGTTTCAACCCGGAAATGGGTGTACGCCTGGTGTCGTTTGCAGTGCACTGGATCAAGGCGGAAATCCACGAGTTCATCCTGCGCAACTGGCGGATCGTGAAAGTCGCGACCACCAAGGCCCAGCGCAAGCTTTTCTTCAACTTGCGCAGCCAGAAGAAACGCTTGGCTTGGCTGAGCAACGACGAAGTCCATCGCGTGGCTGAAAGCCTTGGCGTAGAGCCTCGGGAAGTGCGCGAGATGGAAAGCCGCCTGACGGGCCATGACATGGCCTTCGATCCGGCCGCCGAAGCGGACGACGACAGCGCTTTCCAATCGCCAGCCAACTACCTGGAAGACCACCGGTATGACCCGGCGCGACAACTGGAGGACGCTGATTGGAGTGACAACTCCAACACCAACCTGCACGAAGCGCTGGAAGTGCTTGACGAGCGCAGCCGTGACATTCTCTACCAGCGCTGGCTGGCCGAGGAGAAAGCCACGCTGCACGACCTGGCGCAGAAGTACAACGTGTCGGCCGAGCGGATTCGCCAGCTTGAGAAGAGCGCGATGAACAAGCTCAAGGTGTCGATCGCGGCTTGACCTGCGGTAGCAGCTATAAAAAACGCCCCGATCAGTGATGATCGGGGCGTTTTTGTTTGTGTGATGCAAACGTCAACTTCATCCCTGTGGGAACGGTGCTGGGTTACTGCGCCCAAGGCGCCCGTCGCGCCCGATCGAGCTCCAGCAGATAACTGTCGCCGCCCAATTGGTTCATCTGCTGGCGAATCCACCCCGCCCGCCTAAGCACATAGGGGCTCGGCCGGCTGGCGCTCCATTTCCGCGGGTTGGGCAATACCGCGGCCAGCAGGCTGGCCTGTTGCCGTGACAAGCCGTCGGCACCGATGCGAAAGTGATGCCGCGCCGCCGCTTCGGCCCCGAACACCCCGTCATCCCACTCAACACTGTTGAGGTACACCTCGAGGATCCGTTGCTTGGGCCAGAACACCTCGATCAGTGCAGTGAACCAAGCTTCCAGCCCCTTGCGCAGCCAACTGCGGCCCGACCACAGGAAAAGGTTTTTTGAGACTTGCTGGCTAAGGGTGCTGGCGCCACGAATCGAACCGCCGCGCCCGTTATGGGCGAATGCGGCCTGGATCGCGCCGATGTCGAAGCCCCAGTGCTCGGGGAATTTCTGGTCTTCGCCAGCGATTACAGCGACCTTGAGGCTGTTGGAGATCCGGTCCCAAGGCTGCCAGTCACGCTGCAGGTCGATCGGCTCGCCGCCGAACCAGGACTCAACCTTGCGCTCGATCATCAGCGCGGTGAACGGCGGTGGCACCACGCGAAACAGCAGCACCAGCACAACGCTGCCGACGGCGAACCAGAGCAGGGCTTTGAGAAATCGTCGAAACAATGTACGCAGCATAGAGATGGCTTGGCCGAACCCGTCGAGCGGGCCATTATACAGACCCTGCCCACCGAGTCTGACTGGAGTTCCCATGTTGCGTAGCTTTCTGATGCTGGCGGCTTTTTTTGGCTTCACCGGCGTCGCGCTGGGAGCATTTGCCGCCCATGGCCTGAAAAACCGCCTGAGCGCCGATTACCTGGCGATTTTCCACACCGGGGTTACCTACCAACTGGTGCATACACTGGCGCTGTTTGGCGTCGCATTGTTGGCTACGCACATCCCTGGCCGTATCGTCACATGGGCCGGGATTTCGTTTGTGGTCGGCATCCTGCTGTTCTCCGGCAGCCTTTATTTGCTGACGCTCACCGGGATCAGCAAGCTGGGCATCATCACCCCGTTCGGCGGCGTGGCGTTTTTGATTGGCTGGCTGTGCCTGGGCCTTGCCGCCTGGCGGCTGAGCTGACCAGCAAGTCCATTTCATGACGAATGGCTTGGGTCGCCCAGACTGATCGGGCTAGAATGCCAGCCCCTAAAAATGATGGCGGCATCCGGCATGCGCATTCAATTGAACGGCGAACCCCTTGAACTGCCCGACGGCGAAACCGTTGCGGCCCTGCTCACCCGTCTGGAACTCGCCGGACGCCGTGTCGCAGTGGAACTCAACCTGTATATCGTCCCGCGCAGCCAGCATGCCGACACCACGTTGAACGATGGCGACAGCGTCGAAGTGGTCCATGCCATCGGCGGCGGCTAGGCGCCTCGGTTTCGCAGCCTTTCGCAAGAACCTCACCCCTACAGAGGATTTCCCATGAGCATCGTTCGTAGCGACAAGCCCTTCGTCCTGGCCGGTCGTACCTACCAGTCGCGCTTGCTGGTAGGCACCGGCAAATACCGCGACATGGAAGAAACCCGCCTGGCCATCGAAGCCTCGGGCGCCGAGATCGTGACCGTGGCCGTGCGCCGCACCAACATCGGCCAGAACCCGGGCGAACCTAACCTGCTGGATATCCTGCCGCCGGATCGCTACACCATCCTGCCGAACACTGCCGGTTGCTTCGACGCCATCGAGGCCGTGCGCACCTGTCGCCTGGCCCGTGAGCTGCTCGATGGCCACAACCTGGTGAAGCTGGAAGTGCTGGCGGACCAGAAAACCCTGTTCCCCAACGTGATCGAGACCCTCAAGGCTGCCGAGACCCTGGTCAAGGAAGGTTTCGACGTGATGGTCTACACCAGCGATGACCCGATCATCGCCCGTCAACTGGCGGAAATCGGCTGCATCGCGGTGATGCCGCTGGCCGGCCTGATCGGCACCGGCCTGGGGATCTGCAACCCGTACAACCTGCAGATCATCCTGGAAGAAGCCAAGATCCCGGTATTGGTGGATGCCGGTGTCGGTACTGCCTCCGACGCCACCATCGCCATGGAGCTGGGTTGCGAAGCGGTGCTGATGAACTCGGCCATCGCCCACGCCCAGCAGCCGATCCTGATGGCCGAAGCCATGAAGCACGCCATTGTCGCCGGGCGCCTGGCGTACCTGGCCGGTCGCATGCCGAAAAAACTATACGCCAGCGCGTCCTCGCCGCTGGATGGTCTGATCAAGTAAGAGCCATTGATGACTGAATCGAACGACACGCCGGTCCTTCCGGAAGACGGCGAAGAGCGCCAGCACCGCCGCATCAAGAGTTTCGTGATGCGCGCCGGGCGCATGACGGAAGGCCAGCAACGCGGCCTGGAGCAGGGTGCCCCGCTTTACGTCCTGCCCCTGGCGGACGCACCGGTCGACTTCGACCAGGTTTTCGGCCGCTCAGCGCCGCGCTCGCTGGAAATCGGTTTCGGCATGGGTCACTCGCTGTTGGAGATGGCGGCTGCCGCGCCGGAGCAGGATTTCATTGGCGTGGAGGTTCATCGTCCGGGCGTGGGTGCGCTGCTCAATGGCGTCCTGACTCAAGGGCTGACCAACCTGCGGGTCTACGACTGCGATGCCATCGAAGTGCTCAACCGCTGCGTGGCTGACAATAGTCTCGACCGGCTGATGCTGTTCTTTCCGGATCCGTGGCACAAAAGCCGCCATCACAAGCGCCGGATCGTCCAGGCGTCGTTCGCCGAGCTGGTGCGTAGCAAGTTGAAGGTCGGCGGTGTGCTGCACATGGCCACCGACTGGGAACCCTATGCCGAATACATGCTGGAAGTCATGAACGTCGCCCCGGGTTATCGCAACCTGGCCGAAGACGGCAAGTGCGTGCCGCGCCCGGCCGAACGGCCGATCACCAAGTTCGAACGCCGTGGCGAACGGCTTGGGCACGGGGTTTGGGATTTGAAGTTCGAGAAGCTGTCCTAAACACCGCGCGATAAAAACTGTGGGAGCGCCGAACCGTCGCTCCCACATTGTTTTGAGGTGTAGGCGGGGTTCAGCGCCGATCCGCCACCACACCAATCAACACCAATACCACCAGCAATACCGGCGCCAGGCTGTAGTTGTTGAACTGGCTCAAGCCCCGGACGATCCACGGCGTGGCGTAGATCAACGCGGCGCCGCTGCCGATCATGCACAGCAGGGCAATCAGCGGGACGCGCAACGCGCCGGCGATGCTGCCCAGGCGTTGTTCGACCCAGCCCTTGATATCGGCACCAAACAGCACCAGCAAGCAACCTACCAATGCCAGGGAGATTTCCGACAGGTTGCTGCGGCTCCAGCGGGACACGGTGGCGAGCAGGTCGAGTACCAGATCCATTCGATTTCCTTGTATTGATCAGCTCAGAAATTTCTGCAGCAAGTCGTTGAGAAACAGCTGTCCGCGCTCGGTCGCCGCCAGACGTGACGGTTCGACCTGCAACAACCCACTTTGTTCGGCCTCGCGCCGGCCTTCGGCCAGGCTTTGAAGTGGCAGCCCGGTGCGCTCCGGGTACAGCCTCGCTTCCACGCCTGCGGTCAGGCGCAGGGCGTTCATCAGGAACTCGAATGGCAGCTCTTCGTTGGCGAGGTTTTTTTCGCCGGCCAGGAAACGCTTGGCCGGGTTGAGGTAATCCTTGGGCAAGCGGGTCTTCCAGGTGCGCACGATGCGCCCGTCCGGATGGCTGAGCTTGCCGTGGGCGCCGGCGCCGATGCCGATGAAGTCGCCGAAGCTCCAGTAATTGAGGTTGTGCCGCGCCGCTCGCCCGGGCTGGGCATAGGCCGAGACTTCGTATTGGGCGTAGCCGTGTTTGGCGAGCAGGGCTTGCCCGGCTTCCTGGATGTCCCACAGCGTGTCGTCTTCCGGCAAGGTCGGCGGCTGGTTCCAGAACACCGTGTTCGGCTCCAGCGTCAGCTGATACCAGGACAAATGGGTGGGCTTGAGGGCGATAGCCTGGCGCAGATCGCTCAGCGCGTCTTCGAGGGACTGGTCGGGCAGGCCATGCATCAAGTCGAGATTGAAGTTATCGAACCCGGCCTGGCGAGCCATGCCGGCGGCGCGCACCGCCTCGTCACCGTTATGGATCCGGCCCAGCGCTTCTAGCTTGGCCTGCTGGAAGCTCTGGATGCCGATGGACAGGCGATTGATGCCCAGCGCCCGGTAGGCGAGGAATTTTTCTTGCTCGAACGTGCCGGGGTTGGCTTCCAGGGTGATCTCGATGTCCTGGGCGAACGGTATCCGCGCCTCGACCCCCTTGAGCAATCGGCCCAGGGCTTGGGCGCTGAACAGGCTCGGGGTGCCTCCTCCGAAAAAAATCGAGCTCAGCGGGCGACCGTAGACCGCATGCAAGTCCTGGTCGAGGTCGGCCAACAGGGCGTCGACGTATTCCTCTTCCGGCAACTGCGGGCTGGCGGTGTGGGAGTTGAAGTCGCAATACGGGCACTTGCGCACGCACCACGGGATGTGGATGTACAACGCCAGGGGCGGCAGCACCGGCAGCGGCGCCCGAGGTGTTTGTGCACCGCCGTGGATCAGCGGTGCGGGAGAGTCGGTGGTCATTGCAGGCCCAGGCGTTGACGCAGCAGGGCCATGGCGCGGGCGCGGTGGCTCAGTTGGTTCTTTTCCACCGGTCCCAGCTCGGCGCTGGAGCAATTGCGCTCCGGTACCCAGAACAATGGGTCGTACCCGAAACCGTGCTCGCCGCTGGCTTCAGTGAGAATGCGCCCGTGCCACAAGCCTTCGCAGAGGATCGGCAGCGGATCGTCGGCATGACGCACCAGGGCCAGCACGCAAACGAACTGTGCGCCGCGCTCGGCTTCAGGCACCTCCTTGAGGGCTTCGAGCAGCTTGGCGTTGTTCGCCGCGTCACCTTTGCCGTCGGCGTAACGGGCCGAATAGATGCCTGGCGCGCCGCCGAGGAAATCCACCGCCAGGCCGGAATCGTCGGCCAGCGCCGGCAGGCCGGAGATGCGTGCTGCATTGCGGGCCTTGAGGATGGCGTTCTCGACGAACGACAAGCCGGTTTCTTCCGGCTCGACCTGGCTGAATTCGCCGATCGAGCGCAGTTGCACCGATCCGCCGAGCATCGCCTGCAGTTCCTTGAGCTTGCCGGCGTTGTGGCTGGCCAGTACGAGTTGGGTAAGGTTCATCATTGGCCCGGGAACAGTTCCTGGTTGAAGTTGATCGTGTTGATCTTGTCGCCCGTCTGCACCTTGATTTCAAAAGTGCGGGTTTCCTGCTGGTCCACCGGGTATTGGGCGATGTAGTAGATCGCGCCGGCTTCGGTGATCTGGCGGAAGGTGAGCGGGACCGTCTTGCTGGTCAAGTCCTTCACCGTCCCGCTGACTTGGGCGATCAGTGGCTTGCCGCCCTTGATGACCGAGACATTGATCACGCCCTGGTTCTTGCTGCGGATCAACTCGGCGGCCTTGGCGATGTCGGGCGTCAGGAAGGTGGAGTTGAACGTGTTGTAGTGCACGGTGACGTCACCGAACACTTCCTTGCGCTCGGCCTTGATGACATCGGCGGCCATGGCGCCGACGCTCAGGCAGGTGGTGATTAACAGCAACGCTAGACGTTTCATGTCGTGCTCCTGAAAAGGCTGGTGCTCATACGGCGACCCGGTGGTCGGCGAGGCCCGGGCTGCTGACCCGATAGATGCCTATTTCACCTAACAGATTAGGCCATAGCTTGCTGGCCCACCCGTGGCGGTGCTGCTGGTCCACCGCCAGACGGTCGATGACCTTGGCTTTGCGCTCGCGGCACAGTTCTTCGAAATCCTCGAACGTACAGAAATGAATGTTCGGTGTGTTGTACCAGGTGTAGGGCAAGAACTCCGACACCGGCATCCGCCCCTTGCTCGCCAGGTACCAGCGGCAGCGCCAGTGGCCGAAGTTGGGGAAGGTGATGATGCACTGGCGACCGACGCGCAGCATTTCGTCGAGGATCTTGTCCGGGTAATGCACGGCTTGCAGGGCCTGGGTCATGACCACGATGTCGAAGCTGTTGCTGGCAAAATTGCCCAGCCCCTTGTCCAGGTCCTGCTCGATGACGTTGATGCCCTTGGCCACGCATTCGGCGATGTTGTCCGGGTCGTTTTCCAAGCCGTAGCCGGTGACTTGCTTGTTGTCGCGCAGCCAGGTCAGCAGTTCGCCGTTGCCGCAGCCCAGGTCGAGCACGCGGCTGCCGGCGGGGATCCATTCCTGGATGATGTCCAGATCGGCTCTCATGGCGTCCTCACAGCGTAATACGGTTCATGTAGTTGCCGAACGCCTGCAGGTAGCGCGGGATCGGGATCAAAAAGGCGTCGTGGCCCTGGGGGGCGTCGATTTCCAGATAGCAGACGTCCTTGCGCGCGGCCATCAGCGCGTCCACCAGCTCCCGCGAACGGGCCGGGGAAAAGCGCCAGTCGGTGGTGAACGACATCACGCAGAACTTGGCGGTGGCATTGGCGAAGGTCTTCGCCAGGTCATCGTCGAAATTCGCCGCCGGGTCGAAGTAGTCCAGCGCCTTGGTCATCAGCAGGTAGGTGTTGGCGTCGAAACGTCCCGAGAACTCCTCGCCCTGGTAACGCAGGTAGCTTTCGACCTGGAATTCGACGCTGTGGAAGTCGTAGTTGAGCTTCTCGCTCTTGAGGCCACGGCCGAATTTCTCACCCATGGAGTCGTCGGACAGATAAGTGATATGCCCGACCATCCGCGCCAGCATCAGCCCGCGCTTGGGGATCACGCCGTGTTCCTGGAACGAACCGCCGTGGAATTCGGGGTCGGTGAGGATCGCCTGGCGCGCCACTTCGTTGAAGGCGATGTTCTGCGCCGACAACTTGGGCGCCGAGGCGATTGCCAGGCAATGGCGCACGCGGTCCGGGTAGGTGATCGTCCATTGCAGGGCCTGCATGCCGCCGAGGCTGCCGCCGATCACCGCCGCCCATTGGCCAATGCCGAGGTGGTCGGCCAGGCGCGCCTGGCTGTGGACCCAGTCTTCCACGGTCAACACCGGGAAATCGGCGCCGAAGGGCTTGCCGGTCTCCGGGTTGATACTGCTCGGGCCGGTGGAGCCGTTGCAACCGCCGAGGTTGTTCAGGCTGACCACAAAGAAACGGTTGGTGTCGATGGGCTTGCCCGGACCGATACAACTGTCCCACCAGCCGGGCTTGCGGTCGTCGGCGCTGTGGTAGCCGGCGGCGTGGTGATGCCCCGACAAGGCGTGGCAAATCAGCACGGCGTTGCTCGCCGTGGCATTGAGGGTGCCGTAGGTTTCGTAGATCAGGTCATAGGCTGGCAACGAACGGCCGCAGGCCAGGGCCAGGGGCTCGCTGAAATGCGCCATTTGCGGCGTCACCAGACCAACGGAATCGGGGGGAAAGGCAGCTGGCATCGACCCTGCTCTCGTTGAAATGAGGCGTAAGTCTAAAGACCGCTGTGGCAGGCGGCAAGCAAACGGCGGCGCTGATTGTCCGCTGATACAAACCCTGTGGTGACTGGATCTATCGGTGGCGAGGAAGCTTGCTCCCTCGCCACAGGAAAAGTTGCAGCGTGCTTTAGATCAGCACCCGCAGGATCTCCGGCATCATGGTGATCGCCGCCAGGTTGTTGATCACCAGCATGTCGATCAGCTTGATCACCATGAACGCCAGGATTGGCGAGATGTCCAGGCCACCCAGGTTCGGCACGATGCGGCGGAACGGCGCGAGGGCCGGCTCGCAGATCTGGTTCACCAGCTCGGCGCCTGGGTTGTGGCTGCCCGGCGCGACCCAGGACAGGATCACGCTGATGATCATCGCGAAGAAGAATATGTTCAGGAACAGCGCAGTCACACCAATGAGCGACCAGATCAGCAATTGCAGCGGATTGCCGGTGGTGCCGTAGGTCAGCAGCAGGGTCAGGGCCATCAGCGCCAGCTGCACCAGGATCGCCAACACCAGTGAAGACATGTCCAGGCCGAACAGGCTCGGAATGATCCGGCGCAACGGCTTGAGCAGTGGCTGGGTAGCCTTGACGACGAATTGGCACAGCGGGTTGTAGAAGTTGGCGCGCACCAGTTGCAGCACGAAGCGCATCAGCACGATCAGCAGGTACAGGCTGCCGAGGGTTTGCAGGACATAGACCGCTGCAGTGTTCAATCCAATCATGAATGGCTCCTTATTGGCCCAGTTGTTCGGCCATTTCGGCCGAGCGGTGCGCGGCGGCGCCGAGTGCTTTTTCCACGAGGGCTTCGAAGCCGCCAGCCTGGAATGATTTGATGGCCGCTTCGGTGGTGCCGGCCGGCGAGGTCACGCGGCGACGCAGCTCCGCCGCATCGACATCACTGGACACCGCCATGTGCGCGGCGCCGAGAGCAGTCTGCAAGGTCAATTGCGCAGCGGTTTCCCGTGGCAAGCCGAGTTTTTCGCCGGCGGCGGTCATGGCTTCGATCAGCAGGAAGAAATACGCCGGGCCCGAGCCGGAGACGGCGGTGACGGCGTCCAGTTGCTGCTCGGTGTCCAGCCACACTGCCAGGCCCACGGCCGATAGCAATTGTTCGGCCTGCTGGCGTTGCGCGGTGGTCACTTGTTCGGTGGCGAACAGGCCGCTGACGCCCTGGCGCAGCAGCGCTGGGGTGTTGGGCATGCAGCGTACGATCGGCTGGGCACCGAGCCAGTTGTTCATGCTCGCGCAGGTAATCCCGGCGGCAATCGACACGATCAGTTGATGCGGCTGTAGATTCGGGCGAAGGGCTTCGCAGACGCTTTTCATCGCTTGCGGCTTGACCGCCAGCACTACGACGTCCGCGCCATCGATGGCCTTCGCATTGTCGGCGAAGGTTTCGATGCCGTGCTCGGCGCTCACCCGGTTGCGGGTCTCTTCACCCGGATCGCTGGCGCGAATCTGCGCAGCTTCCAGGCCCTTGGCCCGCAAGCCGCCGATCAGGCTGGCGGCCATGTTGCCGGCGCCGATAAAGGCAATACGCGTGTTGCTCATGACGGGTCCTTATAAAAAGTGAGTGAGTCAGCTGGGCGATTGGCCATAGTCGCGAGCCCCGAACAGCGCAGTACCGATGCGCACCCAGGTGGCGCCTTGGGCAATGGCGGATTCGAGGTCGTGGCTCATGCCCATCGATAACGTATCCAGGGGCAGGTCCAGGCTGGCTTGCAGGCGCTGGACGGCGGCAAATGAGGCATCCTGTTCGGTGCGGTCGTCGGTCGGTTCGGGAATGGCCATCAACCCGCGCAACTTGAGGCGCGGCAAGGCACTGATGGCGTTGGCCAGGGCGGGCAAGTCTGCGGGCGTGCAGCCGGATTTGCTGGCTTCGCCGCTGACGTTGACCTGGATGCAGATGTTCAACGGTGGAAGCTCGGCTGGCCGCTGCTCGGACAAACGCTGTGCAATTTTCAAGCGATCCACGGAATGCACCCAGTCGAAATGTTCAGCGATAGCGCGCGTCTTGTTCGATTGAATGGGGCCGATGAAGTGCCAGATCAAGGGCAGGTCGGTCAGTTCGGCCTGTTTGCCCAGTGCTTCCTGCAGGTAGTTCTCGCCGAAGTCACGCAGGCCGGCGGCATAGGCTTCGCGCAGGGCCTGGGCGGGCTTGGTCTTGCTCACGGCCAGCAGTTGAACGCTGTGTCCGGTGCGCTGCGCGGCCTGTTCCGCCGCATGGATGCGCGATCTAACCTGAGCAATGTTGTCTGCTATCGTGGTCATAAAGAAAGGCCAGCGGGTCTGAGGTTCGCGGCATTCTACTGGAATTGAGGAGCGCTATGGATATCACTGAACTGCTGGCGTTCAGCGCCAAACAAGGGGCGTCGGACCTGCACCTGTCTGCCGGGCTGCCGCCGATGATCCGTGTCGACGGCGATGTGCGGCGGATCAACCTGCCGGCGTTGGACCACAAGCAGGTCCATGAATTGATCTACGACATCATGAATGACCGGCAGCGAGTGGATTACGAAAAATTCCTGGAAACCGATTTTTCCTTCGACGTGCCGGGCGTGGCACGGTTTCGGGTCAATGCCTTCAATCAGAATCGTGGCGCGGGAGCGGTGTTCCGGACCATCCCTTCGAAAGTCCTGACCATGGAAGACCTGGGGATGGGCGAGGTGTTTCGCAAGATCACCGAGGCCCCACGCGGGCTCGTGCTGGTGACCGGGCCGACCGGTTCAGGCAAGTCCACCACCCTGGCGGCAATGATCGACTACCTCAACAGCCACAAGCACCATCACATCCTTACCATCGAGGACCCGATCGAGTTCGTCCATGAACCGCGCAAATGTTTGATCAACCAACGCGAGGTGCACCGTGACACCCAGGGGTTCTCGACGGCCCTGCGCTCGGCCCTGCGTGAAGATCCGGATGTGATCCTGGTGGGGGAGATGCGCGACCTGGAAACCATTCGCCTGGCGCTGACCGCCGCTGAAACCGGGCACTTGGTGTTTGGTACGTTGCACACCACATCGGCAGCCAAGACCATCGACCGGGTGGTGGACGTGTTCCCCGGTGACGAGAAGTCCATGGTTCGCTCGATGTTGTCGGAGTCGTTGCAGGCGGTGATTTCCCAGACGCTGGTCAAGAAGATCGGCGGCGGCCGGGTCGCGGCGCACGAAATCATGCTCGGCACCTCAGCCATCCGCAATCTCATCCGGGAAGACAAGATCGCGCAGATGTATTCGTCGATCCAGACCGGTGGCTCGCTGGGGATGCAGACGCTGGACATGTGCCTGAAGGAGCTGCTGAACAAGGGATTGATCAGCCGCGAGCACGCGCGGGAGCGGGCGCGTACGCCAGACAATTTCTAGAGGGGGCGCAAGGCAAGCCCTGTGGCGAGGGGATCAATCCCCTCGCCACAGGGGCCGGTGATCAGCGCTGAACCACGCGCATCGCACCCGGTTCTTTCGGCAGCACCCGCTTGGCAACCACGTAATGGGTGTTCCAATACGGCTTGTTCAGCGTGTCGATGGTCACCGATTTGCCACGGCGAGGGGCGTGGATGAAGCGGTCGTTGCCCAGGTAGATGGCCACATGGTTGACCCGGCGGCTCTTGAGCTTGAAGAAAATCAGGTCGCCGGGCTTCAAGTCCTTGCGCTCGACTTTCTCGCCGTGGCCGGCCGCCATTGCATTAGACGTGCGCGGCAGGTCGAACGTGGAGTCGTTGAAGGCGTATTTCACCAGGCCGCTGCAATCGAAACCTTTACTTGGGCTGCTGCCGCCCCAACGATAAGGTGTACCGAGGACATTCACGGCGCGGCTCAACACGTTGCTGGTGGTCTTGGTCGCCATGGGAGGCACCAACCGGCTGTGAGCCGTGCTCACGCGCTGGACGCCTTGCTTGTTCTTGCTCGACGGAGCAGAAACATGGGATTTCGGGGTGTAGCCATTAATGTTGGGAAGACGTTGCTCACGATTGGTGGCGTGGGCGGCCAGTGGCAATAATAGGCAAAGGGTCAGCCATGTCTTGAAAAATGGACGCATTAGGCAGGGCTCATAAAGGTTAGCGCGCAACTTTATAACAGCTTTTTTTCGCATTCCGAGGCCGTTTGTCGATCCGAAACCCAGCGTGTACCGCGCGCAATTGCGACAATTTGGCCCGATTGTCAGACACAAGCCCCGTTCTACGGGCGTTTCCCCGGCTCGGGTCGCCCAGTACCGCTTGTCGGCGAGACACAAAAAAGTCACAAAAAGTCCGAACAAATTTTTCTATCGAGGCAAAAGAGACCACTCATGAACAGCTATCAGCAGGAAGCAATCCGCGATACCCACAGCAAAGTCATTGGGTATCTGCTGTGGATTTTCGGATTTACCGGCGCTCACCGTTTTTACTACGGCAAGCCGGTCACCGGCACGATCTGGTTTTTCACCTTCGGCCTGCTGGGTATCGGCTGGTTGATCGACCTGTTCCTGATCCCGGCCATGGACCGCGAAGCGGACCTGCGATTCACCCCTGGGCCGATCGAGTACAGCGTGGCGTGGATCCTGCTCACGTTCCTCGGGGTACTTGGCGTACATCGGATGTATCAGGGCAAATGGTTCAGCGGGATTCTATATCTGCTGACCGGCGGGGTATTTTTCCTGGGCGTGCTGTATGACTTCTGGACGCTGAACGACCAGGTGTCGATTCGTAACGCGCAGAAGCGTGGGGCTTTTCACTAAGACAGGCAGATCGAGTCGCCTGCATTCGCGAGCAAGCCCGCTCCCACAGGGATCGTCGGTGAACACATGATTGTGAGCACCTCGGATCAAGTGTGGGAGCGGGCTTGCTCGCGAAGCAGGCGACGCAGATTTCAGGCCTGGTGGGTAATCCGCCCATCCATCAGCGTATAGCGCACCACACCCGGCAGGCTATGGCCGAGGAACGGGCAGTTGTCACCCTTGGAACGCCAAGCCTCACCGGCTAGGGTGGACGCGCCAGGATCGAACAGCACCAGGTCCGCCGCTGCGCCTACCGCGAGTTTCCCCGCCGGCAGCTGCAATGCCTGGGCCGGGCCGGCGCTCAGGCGGGCCAGCAAGGTCGGCAAATCCAGCAAACCGTCTTCCACCAGCGTCAGGGCCAGCGGCAGCAGCAGCTCGACGCTGCTGATACCCGGCTCGGTGGCGCCGAACGGTGCCAGCTTGGCGTCGCGCTCGTGGGGTTGGTGATGGCTGGAGATGGCCGAGATCACCCCGGATTTCACTGCCTCGCGCAAGCCATCGCGGTCGGCGCGGGTGCGCAGTGGTGGCTGGACGTGATAGACGCTGTTGAAATCGATCAGCGCTTCGTCGGTCAGGATCAGTTGGTACAGCGCCACGTCGGCGGTCACTGGCAAGCCACGGGCCTGGGCCTGGGCGATCAGCGCCGCGCCGCGGGCGCTGGTCAGTTGGCTGAAATGGGCGCGCACGCCGCTTTGTTCCACCAACAGCAGGTCCCGGGCCAGGGCCACGGTCTCGGCGGTTTCCGGAATGCCCGGCAAACCTAGGAAGCTTGCGGTCGGGCCTTCATGAGCGAGACCACCTTCGGCCAGATCATGGTCCTGGGAATTGAAGATTACCGTCAGGCCGAAGGTCGCCGCATATTCCAGGGCGCGGCACAGGGTACGTGTGTTGCGGAAACTGTTCAGGCCGTTGCCGAACGCCACGCAGCCGGCGTCGCGCAGGGCAATCAGCTCGGCCAGTTGCTCACCTTCGAGGCCTTTGCTCAGTGCGCCAATCGGGAAGACCTTGGTGTTGCCGGCCTCGCGGGCGCGGTCGAGGATCAGTTCGGCCACGGCCGAGGTGTCCAGCACCGGCTTGGTCTGCGGCGGGCAGCACAGGCTGGTCACGCCACCGGCGGCGGCGGCGCGGGTTTCGCTGACGATACTGCCTTTGCGGCTGTAGCCCGGCTCGCGCAGGGCTACGTTGAGGTCCACCAGACCGGGGGCTGCCACCAGGCCTTTCGCGTCGAGGATTTCGACCGCCGCGAAACCTGCCGGCGCGGCGCCAAGGGCGACGATCTTGCAGGCATCGATATGAATATCAGTCACTTGATCCAGGCCACTGGCTGGATCGATCACGCGTGCGCCGAGAATGCTGAGCTTCACTGGGCGTTCTCCTGGTCGAATTGGCGCTGGGCCGTTTGCCCGCTCATGGCCATGGACAGCACGGCCATGCGGATGGCGATGCCGTAGGTCACCTGGTTGAGAATCACCGAATGCGGCCCGTCAGCCACCGCCGACTCGATCTCCACGCCGCGGTTGATCGGCCCCGGGTGCATGACGATGGCATCCGGCTTGGCCCCGGCCAGGCGTGCCGTGGTCAGGCCGAACAGGCGATAGAACTCGCCTTCGCTGGGCAGCAGGCCACCGGTCATGCGCTCGCGTTGCAGGCGCAGCATGATCACCACATCCACATCCTTGAGGCCTTCGGTCATGTCGGTGTAGACCTTCACGCCGTATTGCTCGACGCCAATGGGCAGCAGGGTCTTCGGCGCGATCACGCGGATGTCCGGGCAACCGAGGGTCTTGAGGGCCAGCATGTTGGAGCGGGCCACTCGCGAGTGCAGGATGTCGCCAACGATGGCCACCGACAGGTTCTCGAAGCTGCCCTTGTGCCGACGGATGGTCAGCATGTCCAGCATGCCCTGGGTCGGGTGGGCGTGCCGGCCGTCGCCGCCGTTGATGATCGCCACTTGCGGGCACACGTGTTCGGCAATGAAGTGCGCAGCGCCGGAATCACCGTGGCGCACGACGAACATGTCGGCGGCCATGGCTTCGAGATTGCGCAAGGTGTCGAGCAGGGTTTCACCCTTGCTCGCCGAGGACGTGGACACGTTGAGGGTGATCACGTCCGCCGACAGGCGTTGGGCCGCCAGTTCGAAGGTGGTGCGGGTGCGGGTGGAGTTTTCGAAGAACACGTTACACACGGTCTTGCCGCGCAGCAACGGGACTTTCTTCACCGCCCGGGCACCGACTTCGAGGAACGAGTCGGCGGTGTCGAGGATTTCTGTCAGCAGCTCGCGGCGCAGGCCGTCGAGGGACAGGAAGTGCCGCAGCTGGCCCTGATCGTTGAGCTGCAGCGGGCGCTTGGTTTCGAGAGGCGTCATCGCGATGGACTCTTACAAGGGCAGTTAAAGGGCAAGGTCTTGCAGTTCGAGTTGCAGCGGCGACGGCCCGGAGAGCTTGACCCGCTCGTGGGCGGCCAGCGCCAGCGTCGCGCCGACCACGTTCGGGCGGATCGGCAGCTCGGCGGCGTCCAGGTCCAGCAGGCACACCAGCGTCACGCTGGCCGGGCGACCGTAGTCGAACAGTTCGTTCATGGCGGCGCGGATGGTCCGGCCGCTCATCAGCACGTCGTCGATCAGCACCAGGTGCTGGCCTTCGATCTCGAACGGCAGGGCCGAAGGACGCACCTGCGGATGCAGGCCGTTCTGGCTGAAGTCGTCGCGGTAGAAGGACACGTCCAGGGTGCCCAGCGGCGAATCGCTGCCCAGTTCATCGAGCAAGGCCTGGGCGACCCAGACGCCGCCGGTGCGAATGCCGATATAGCGCGGTTCGCTGATGCCGCGTTGTTCCAGGTGCGCCGTGAGACGGATCGCCATCTGGCTGATCAGTTCGGCAGGATTGGGCAGGCTCATGCTGGCTCCTTCAGGTTTCCGGGTCGGTGCTCGTGACTCGGTTTATCGCTAGAAGAAAGCGCCTTGGCGGCGCTTTCAAAAAAATCAGGTTTCGAACAGGGCGGTATTTGCATCAAGCCAGCCCTGCAGCAGCAGGGCGGCGGCGATGGCGTCCACCGGGTTGTCGCGGTAACTGCCTTTCTGCCCGCCGCGCACCAGGCGCTCGCCCTTGGCCTCGAAGGTGGTCAGGCGCTCGTCATGGGTATAGAAGGGCAGGTTGTAGCGGCCATTGAGTCGGCGGGCGAACTTTTCGGCGCGCAGGCACATGTCGCTGGGCGTGCCGTCCATGTTCAGCGGCAGGCCGACCACCACGGCGTCGGGTTTCCATTCCTTGATCAGCGCTTCGACCTGGTTCCAGTCCGGGACGCCATTCTGCGCCTTCAAGGTGCATAACTCGCGGGCCTGGCCGGTAATGACCTGACCGACCGCTACGCCGATCTGTTTGGTGCCGTAATCGAAGCCCAGCAGCAGGCGCAGGGCCATCAGGCGTGTCCCGCCTGGCTGGTGAGCAGGCTGAGGTTGACCCCCAGCCGACTGGCCGCCGCTTCAAGTCGCAGTTCGCTGCTGGTGTCGAACAGGATGTCGGCGTCGAACGGACAGGTCAGCCAGGCGTTGTCGGCCAGTTCGGCTTCCAGTTGCCCGGGTTCCCAGCCGGCATAGCCGAGGGCGATCAGGCTTTTTGCCGGGCCGACGCCGTCGGCGATGGCGAACAGCACGTCCTGGGAAGTGGACAGCGACAAGCCGTCCAGGTCTACAGTCGCTTGGTATTTGGGGCCCGACGGATGGAGCACGAAGCCGCGATCGGTCTGCACCGGGCCGCCGATGAAAATCGGCACGTGCTGGCACAGCAGTGGCGGTTCTACGTCGGGGCGCAACTGCTCAAGGATGTCCGCCAGGTTCAGTTCCTGCGGGCGGTTGACCACCAATCCCATGGCCCCATTGGCCGTGTGCTCGACGATATAGGTCAAGGTGTGGGCAAAGTTCGGATCGGCCATGTGCGGCATGGCTATCAGGAAGTGATGCTTGAGGTAGGTGGGGCTGACGTTTTTCATAAGCGCTAGTGTGGCGGCGCAGGGCCGAACTGACAAGCTGGGGATGTGCAGCAAATGCCTCGATCTGGAAGGTGACACCGCTCCCACAAGGGGGCTGCGGCGAGTCCAGGTTCCGTGTCCACCATCGATGTGGATCAGTTACTGGACAGCCGATCACCCCGGGCGAACTTCCACGTGCGGATGATTTCCAGCCGATCGATGTCCGACAGGTCCCCGGTAAACGGTGCGAACGGTGCCGCCAGGCGCACGATCCGCTGGGCCGCCTGGTCCAGCAATGGCTGCCCGGAAGATTCGAGCACCAGCACTTCATACAGCGAGCCGTCACGGTTGATCGAGACCATTAGCCGCAGATTGCCGTAGATCTGCTTGCGCCGGGCTTCTTCGGGGTAGTTCAGGTTGCCGATGCGCTCGACCTTCTTGCGCCATTCGTCCTTGTACCAAGCGCCCTTGTCGCGCATGGTCGAGGCGGCGCTCAGGCGGTGGATGCGTGGGCGCTTGGCGTACAGCTGCTGTTCGTGGGCCAGTTCGGCTTCCAGGCTGGCAATGTCGCTGGATAACTGCGCGCTGTCGAACGTCGGTTCCGGCGCCTTGGGCTTCGGATCGGGCTTGACCTCTTCCTTGACCGGGGCCTTTTTCGGTTTCGGTGCCACGGTGGTGACGGCAGCCTTGGGCGTCGTTTCCTGGACCTCGGGCTTGGCGGCGGGCGGCGGGGTCACCTTTTGCACTTTATTGTCTTGGAACGGCGCGATCTCGGTGGTCTTGGGAATCGCTTTCTCTTCCAGGGTGCCGCTGCCCTGCTGGTTTTCCTGGGCCAGGAAGTCCGCCTTCTGTGGCTTGGTTTCGCTCTTGAAGGTGGCCAGGGTGATTTCCAGGGTCTGGCTGATCTGCTTGGGTTCGACCGTGGCAAAGCCGACGCCCAGCAGCACCGCCAGATGGATCAGCGCGGCCAGGAACAGGGTGAAGCCGAGACGATCAGCCGGGCGCACACCACGATGGGCGAGCTCTTGGGGCAGATCGGACGGGAGTGTCATGACAAGGAAACCAACATCACGTTTTTTCAGGCCGGGCATGATAACGCAATGTGGGTTTCCTTCATCAGGATCTGGATCAACGTGCCTTGAGCTTCTGATCGATGGCATCCATCAGCATGCCGCCAATGTCGGTGCCGAAGGCATTGTCGATCTCGCGGATGCAGGTCGGGCTGGTGACGTTGATTTCCGTCAGGTGCTCGCCAATCACGTCCAGGCCGACAAACAACAAGCCTTTTTCCCGCAATGTCGGGCCGACCTGGGCGGCGATCCAGCGGTCCTTGTCGGTCAGCGGACGGGCTTCGCCGCGACCACCGGCCGCCAGGTTGCCACGGGTTTCGCCAGCAGCCGGGATGCGCGCCAGGCAGTAATCCACGGGCTCGCCGTCAATCATCAGGATGCGCTTGTCGCCGTCGACGATGGCTGGGAGGTAACCCTGGATCATGATCTGCTGCTGGCCATGCAAGGTCAGGGTTTCCAGGATCACCGACAGGTTCGGGTGGCCGGCGGTGTGACGGAAGATCGAAGAGCCGCCCATGCCGTCCAGAGGCTTGAGGATGACGTCGCCGTGATGGTCGGCAAATTCGCGCAACACGTCCGGGCGACGGCTGACGATGGTCGGCGGCGTGCACTGCGGGAACAGCGTGGCGAAGAGTTTTTCGTTGCAATCGCGCAGGCTCTGCGGCTTGTTGACCACCAGCACGCCCGCGCTTTCGGCCTGCTCCAGCAGATAGGTCGAATACACGAATTCCATGTCGAACGGCGGATCCTTGCGCATCAGGATCACGTCCAGGTCGCTCAGCAGCGCGTCGCTTTCCCGGCCTAGTTCGTACCATTTCTCGGGGTTGGCGAAGACTTCCAGCGGTTTCATCCGCGCCCTTGCCTGGCCTTCGGCCTGGTAGAGGTCGCGCTGTTCCATGTAGAACAGCTCCCAGCCGCGCTTTTGAGCGGCCAGCAGCATGGCCAGCGAGCTATCCTTTTTATAGGAAATGCTGGCGATTGGGTCCATGACAATGCCGACGCGTACGCTCATGGCTTGGTTCCTCGAAAATTGGATGGGCACGAAATGGCATGAAAAAGTGGCGTCAGAGTGGCGCCCCGAAGATTGCCGGTCAAGGAAAAACCGCCGTACCGAGCGGCTGATAGATCGTTGCTGGAGACTGTGCTAAAAAGGCTGCCATGCGACGCGCGGGCCTTGAACATCAAGGGTTTGCGCTGTCGATCAATCTTATGCGTTAAAAACCGGTTCGCAGTGGCAATGGCAGAGCATCTTACGCAGCAGCAACCCAGCGCCTTGAAAGTCATGGTCATCGACGACTCGAAGACCATTCGCCGCACCGCCGAAACCTTGCTGCGCAACGTCGGTTGCGAGGTGATAACGGCGATCGACGGCTTCGATGCCCTGGCCAAGATCGTCGATTATCATCCAGGCATTATCTTTGTCGACATCATGATGCCGCGCCTGGACGGTTACCAGACCTGCGCCCTGATCAAGAACAACAGCGCCTTCAAGGCGACACCGGTGATCATGCTGTCGTCCCGCGATGGCCTGTTCGACAAGGCCAAGGGGCGCATCGTCGGCTCCGATCAATTCCTGACCAAGCCTTTCAGCAAGGAAGAACTGCTGGGCGCGATACAGGCCCATGTCCCGGGCTTTGCCGCTGTCCAGTCGCACCAGGCACATTAATGACGCTCGGCCTCGGGCCCGAGGTCCAGAAGAATGGGGAACACCATGGCACGAGTTCTGATCGTCGATGATTCGCCGACTGAAATGTACAAGTTGACGGGCATGCTGGAAAAGCACGGCCACCAGGTCCTGAAGGCCGAGAATGGTGCCGATGGCGTGGCGCTGGCCCGCCAGGAAAAACCCGATGCGGTACTGATGGACATCGTCATGCCCGGCCTCAACGGTTTCCAGGCCACGCGCCAGCTGACTAAGGATCCTGAAACCGGGCACATTCCCGTGATCATCATCACCACCAAGGATCAGGATACCGATAAGGTCTGGGGGACGCGCCAGGGGGCGAAGGACTACCTGACCAAGCCGGTGGATGAAGAAACCCTGATCAAGACCTTGAATAACGTACTGGCAGGTTGAACGCACGGCCATGAGCCACTCCCTGACCGCATTCGAGCTGCTGCTCCAGATCGATCGACGCTGTCGGCTGCTGGGCGCGGAGCTGCCGTCCCAGCCCGCACATCGCGACAGTTGGAGCGGCATCGGTTTTCGCCTGGGCGAACACTGGTACGTGGCGCCGATGGGCGAGGTCAGCGAAGTGCTGCATGAGCCACGCCACACCTCATTGCCCGGCGTCAAGCCATGGGTACGCGGAGTGGCTAACCTGCGCGGGCGCTTGTTGCCGCTGATGGACCTGTGCGGTTTCTTCGGCCACGAACTGTCCAGCGTGCGCAAGCAGCGGCGGGTGCTGGTGGTGGATCATGACGAAGTCTTTGCCGGATTGCTGGTGGACGAAGTACTTGGCCTGCAGCATTTCCCAAAGGACAGCCTCGAAGCGATTCCCCCGGCCCCCCTGGAAGGCCCGGAATCGGCGTTCGTCCAGGGCCGTTTCGCCGGCGAGCGGCAATGGCAGGTGTTCAGCCCGTTTGCCCTGGCGCGGTCGCCGGGGTTCATGGATGTGGCGGTTTGAAAGAACGCAACGCAGGCCATTGTGGGAATGAGCCTGCTCGCGGAGGCGGTGGATCAGTTGCATCAATGCCGACTGATCCGACGCGATCGCGAGCAGGTTCGCTCCCGCTTGAAGGCTGCGGTGGCTGGTTTGGGGTTTCGAGCAGGACAGGCGAGTACCGATGATCAAAGCAAAAACAGGCAAGCCACTGGAAGCGTCGCGCAGTCGTTCACAGATCATCGTGCTGTTCGTCGCGCTGATTGTCTTCATCATGCTGCTGTTCGCCAACTTTGCGTACCTCAACACCCAATCTACCTATGACAAGCAGTACATCGGCCATGCTGGCGAGCTGCGGGTGTTGTCCCAGCGCATCGCCAAGAACGCCACCGAGGCGGCGGCCGGCAAGGCGGCTGCGTTCAAGCTGCTGAGTGATGCGCGCAACGACTTCGCCCAGCGCTGGGGCTACCTTAAACAGGGCGACCCCGTGACCGGTCTGCCACCGGCGCCTGCAACCCTGCGCCCGCAGATGCGTGCCGTGCAGTTGGACTGGGAGCGGCTGCTGAAGAACACCGATGCCATCCTCTCCAGCGAACAAACCGTCCTGTCGTTGCATCAGGTCGCGGCGACCCTGGCCGAAACCGTGCCACAGCTGCAGGTCGAGTACGAAAAAGTCGTCGAGATCCTCCTGCAACGTGGCGCACCGGCCGCCCAGGTCGCCATGGCCCAGCGCCAGTCGCTGCTGGCCGAGCGGATCCTCGGCGCGGTGAACACCGTATTGGCCGGGGACGAGAATGCCAGCCAGGCCGCCGATACCTTTGGCCGTGACGCTGCGCGTTTTGGCCAGGTGCTCAATGGCATGCTGCAAGGCGACCCGACCTTGAAGATCTCCCAGGTCCAGGATCGCGACGCCCGGGCGCGCCTGTCGGACATCAGCGAACTGTTCGAGTTTGTCTCCGGCTCGGTGGATGAAATCCTCGAAACTTCGCCGGAGCTGTTCAAGGTCCGTGAGTCGGCGGGCAATATCTTCAACCTGTCGCAAACCCTGCTCGATGAAGCCTCGCACCTGGCCACCGCGTTCGAAAACCTGGCGGGCGGGCGTTCCGTCAACACCATCGGCGGCTACGTATTGGGCCTGCTGGCGTTGATGTCGATCATCCTCATCGGCCTGGTCATGGTTCGCGAGACCAACCGCCAACTGAGGGAGACGGCGGAAAAGAACGAGCGCAACCAGAACGCGATCATGCGCTTGCTGGACGAAATCGAGGACCTGGCCGACGGTGACCTGACCGTCACAGCCTCGGTCACCGAGGATTTCACCGGGACCATCGCCGACTCCATCAACTATTCGGTGGACCAACTGCGTGATCTGGTGGCGACGATCAACCTCACCGCCGGCCAGGTCGCCGCAGCCGTGCAGGAAACCCAGGCCACGGCGATGCACCTGGCCCAGGCGTCCGAGCACCAGGCCCAGCAAATTTCCGAAGCATCGACTTCAATCAATGAAATGGCCCAGTCCATCGACCAGGTGTCGGCCAATGCCGCCGAGTCGTCGGCGGTGGCCGAGCGCTCCGTGGAAATCGCCAACAAGGGCAACGAGGTGGTGCACAACACCATTCATGGCATGGACAACATTCGCGAACAGATCCAGGACACCGCCAAACGCATCAAGCGCCTGGGCGAATCGTCCCAGGAAATTGGCGACATTGTCAGCCTGATCGACGACATCGCCGACCAGACCAACATCCTGGCGCTCAACGCCGCGATCCAGGCGTCCATGGCCGGCGATGCCGGGCGCGGCTTTGCAGTGGTGGCCGATGAAGTGCAGCGGTTGGCCGAGCGTTCTTCGGCAGCGACCCGGCAAATCGAGACGCTGGTGCGGGCGATCCAGGCCGACACCAACGAAGCGGTGATCTCCATGGAGCAGACCACCACCGAAGTGGTGCGCGGTGCCCGGCTGGCCCAGGATGCCGGCGTTGCCCTGGAAGAAATCGAAGGGGTTTCCAAGACCCTGGCTGCGCTTATCCAGAGCATTTCCAACGCGGCGCAGCAACAGACCACCTCGGCAGGGCAGATTTCCCTGACCATGAACGTGATCCAGCAGATCACCTCGCAGACCTCCTCCGGCTCTACCGCCACCGCCGAGAGCATCGGCAACCTGGCGAAAATGGCCAGCCAGCTGCGTCGTTCGGTGTCGGGGTTTACCTTGCCGCCAGCAACTGTGGCGGATGGGGATAAGGGCTGATGCGCTCTGCGGCATATGACTGTTGATTTGGAGTGGTTATGGGTGATCGGCACGACTACGTGGCCCTGGAATGGGTCAAGGGCGAGATTGCCGAAACGCTGAAGCAGGCTCATCTGGCACTCAATCGCCCGGAGGACGACCCGCAGGCGTCGGATGCCCTTGCCCAATGCCTGGCCTGTATCCATCAGGTCCATGGTGGCCTGCAGATGGTCGAGTTCTATGGCGCGGCGTTGCTCGCCGAAGAAATGGAGCAACTGTGCATCGCGCTGCAGGACAACCGTATTGCCCACCGCGACGAGGCCATCAGCCTGTTGCGCCAGGCCCTGGGCCAATTGCCGGTCTATCTTGAGCGTGTGCAAGGTGCCCGTCGCGACCTGCCGTTGGTGGTGCTGCCGTTGATAAACGACTTGCGCAGTGCCCGGGGCGAAAGCCTGTTGTCGGAGACCAGCCTGTTCAGTCCGCAGCTGCCGGATGTCGCGCCACTCAACGATGACGCCTTGAAGCGGCTCGAACCGGCCGACTTGCCAGGCACCCTGCGCAAGCTGCGCCAAACCTTGCAAGTCGCCTTGGTGGGGTTGCTTCGTGAACAGGACGACGCCACTCACCTTGGCTACCTGGCGAAGGTCTTCCACCGTTTGGAGACGCTGTGCGCCGGGGCGCCGCTCAATGCGTTGTGGCAGGTCGCTTCGGCGTTGGTCGAGGGCATGCGCGAGGGGCGTATCGCCAACAGCCCGGCGCTGCGCAGTCTGTTCAAGGACGCCGACAAGGAACTCAAGCGCCTGCTGGTGCAAGGCATGCCAGGCGTCAATCAACCGGCCCCGTCACACTTGGTCAAGAGCCTGTTGTTCTATATTGCCAAGGCCGAACATCCCAGCGGGCAGATGCAGATCATGAAAGAACGCTACTCACTGGACGACGCGCTGCCCGACAGCGCGATGGTCGACGAAGAACGCGCGCGCCTGGCCGGGCCCGACCGCGATGCCATGCGCTCGGTGCTGGCCGCGCTCTGCGAGGAACTGGTGCGGGTCAAGGAGCGCCTGGACCTGTTCGTGCGCAGCGATCGACAGCACGTCACCGAGCTCGACAGCCTGCTGGCGCCTTTGCGACAGATCGCCGACACCTTGGCGGTGTTGGGTTTCGGCCAGCCGCGCAAAGTGATCATCGACCAACTGGCCGTGGTGCTGAGCCTCGCCCAGGGCCAGCGTGAGCCGGATGATGCAACGCTGATGGACGTCGCCG
This sequence comes from Pseudomonas frederiksbergensis, assembly GCF_000802155.2. Taxonomy (GTDB): domain Bacteria; phylum Pseudomonadota; class Gammaproteobacteria; order Pseudomonadales; family Pseudomonadaceae; genus Aquipseudomonas; species Aquipseudomonas frederiksbergensis_A. The sequence goes on along the minus strand of NZ_JQGJ02000003.1, from coordinate 254,051 downwards.
GGGCCTTGCTCTACGTCGAGGCGACCCTGGCCGGCATGGTCGGCACCGTCGAACCCGAAAGCCGCGAAGACAACCGCCTGCCGACCACCGACCTGACCCAGATCCACCAGATCGTCATCAAGGAAGCCCACACTTGCCTGCAACAGGCCAAGGACATGATCGTCGACTACATCGACGCGGACTGGAACAGCGAGCAACTCCAGCCTTTACCGGCGCTGCTGACCCAGGTGCGCGGTGCGCTGGCGATGATTCCGTTGACCCGTGCCGCCAGCCTCGTGGAGGCGTGCCACGGTTTCATCCACGAGCATCTGTTGCTCGAACATGCCCGGCCGGGCTGGGAAGAGCTGGATCATCTGGCCGATGTGATCACCGGCCTGGAATATTACCTGGAGCGCTTGAGCGAGGACCCGCTCAAGCCTGCCGAGAGCCTGCTCGATGGGGTCGAACGCAGCCTGGGCGCCCTCGGGTATTTCCCCGACGAAGCCCGCGTGCCATTGCTCGACGATGTGCTCAGCCCCAATGAAGCGCAGGTCATGCAGGACCTGCAGGAGCTGGACGATCCGCAGACCGTGCAATCCTTGGCCGAAGTCCTGGCCAGCCCGGTCTCGGCGGTCAACCCGCCAGCGAGGAACATGCCCGCCAGCCTGCTACCGCCCCCGGCGGATGAAACCCCGGTGGACGATGAGCTGCGCGAAGTGTTCCTCGAGGAGACCGCCGAAGTACTGGATGTGCTGAATGAATACCTGCCGCGCTGGGCTGCCTATCCCGACGACCACGGCGCGCTGACGGAACTGCGCCGGGCCTTCCACACCCTCAAGGGCAGCGGCCGGATGGTGCGGGCGTTGATCCTGGGGGAGTTGGCCTGGGCGGTGGAAAACCTGCTCAATCGGGTGCTGGAGCGTAGTGTGGAACCGGGCGCGTCAGTCCTTCGGTTAATTGAAGAAACCGTGCAATTGCTGCCGGCGCTGATCACCGAATTCGCCGATCATCGCCAATCCCAGCGTGACGACGTCGATCGCCTGGCCGCTCGCGCCCATGCCCTCGCCAAGGGCCGCGAAGAAGAGGATGACGACGAGCAGGACGTGACTGCCCTCGATCCGCTGCTCTTGAAGATTTTCGACAACGAAGCCCAGGGTCATCTCGCCACGCTCGATCGCTTCCTTGATCACGCCGCCGAACAACTGCCGCTGCAGGCCAGCGACGAACTGCAACGGGCGTTGCACACCCTCAAGGGCAGCGCATCGATGGCCGGTGTGCAGCCCATCGCCGAACTCGCCGGGGCGTTGGACGAACTGGCCCGGGAATACAAGGCTCATCTGCTGGCATTGGACCTGGATGAGATTGAACTGCTGCTGGAGGGCGAGGGGTTGCTGCGACGCGGCCTGCGCCAGTTACACAGCCAACCGCAGGCACCGATTGCCGGTGCCGAGGACTTGATCCAGCGGGCCCGGTCGCTGTTGGTCGAGCGCTTGCAGGCAGTGGCTGGCGCGGCGGATCAAGGCGCGCGGACCAAGCGTGATCCGCAGTTGATCAATAACTTCCTCGCCCAAGGCATGGACATCCTGCTGGACGCGGAAAACCTGTTGCAACGTTGGCAGCAACACCCCGCCGAAGGCCAGGAATTGAGTGCCTTGCTCGACGAGCTGACCACCCTGGGCGAAGGTGCGCACCTGGCTGACCTGCACCCGGTGGACGAGCTCTGCGAAGCGCTGCTGGACCTTTACGGTGCGGTCGAGGAAAGCAGCCTGGCGGTCAGCGACGCCTTTTTCCAGGAGGCTCAGCGCGCCCACGAAGCGTTGATCGACATGCTCGACGAGTTGGCGGCCGGCCAGCATGTGCATTCGCGGCCCGAGCGGGTGCAGGCCCTTCGCAAACTGCTCGAGGACAGCCTCGACCCAGCCGCTACGGGGCTGATCCGCAGCGACGGCAGCCGCACCCTGAGCATCCGCGAGCTGAGCCAGGCGACCGCCGAAATGGAACACGGCGCAACCACCGATACCTCGGTCGACGATGACATCGCTTCGATCTTTCTCGAAGAGGCGCAGGACATCCTGGAAAGCGCCGCCCAGGCCTTGCAGCGCTGGCTCGCCGATCCGGACAACGGCGCGCCGCTGTCATCGCTGCAGCGTGATTTGCATACGCTCAAGGGTGGCGCGCGCATGGCGGGCATCCGACCGGTCAGTGACTTGGCCCAAGAGTTGGAAAACCTTTATGAGGGGCTGGTGGACCGCCGCTACAGCTACAGCGAGGAACTGGCGCAACTGCTCGAAAGCAGCCACGAACGCCTGGATCTGTTGCTCGGGCAACTGCAACAAGGCCAGCCATTGGGTGATCCCGTTGCGCTGATCGACGCCATTCACCGGTTCCGCCAGGACCGGCCGAATGCCATCGAGACACCGACTGCGACGGGCGATGCCTCGGGGCACGATCCCGAGTTGCTGGAGATCTTTCTCGAGGAAGGTTTCGACATCCTCGACAGCTCCGGCGCTGCGTTGCTGCGCTGGCAGGAAGACCCGGCCAATCGCCAGGCCGTGGAGACCTTGCTGAGAGATCTGCACACCCTCAAGGGCGGCGCGCGGATGGTGGAAATTTCCCCCATCGGCGATCTCGCCCATGAGCTCGAGAATCTTTATGAAGGCCTGTCGGCGGGCCTGCTGCAACCGAGCCCCGAGCTATTTGTCCTGCTGCAAAGCAGTCACGACCGACTGGCGCAGATGCTCGATGCGGTCCGCGCCGGTCAGCCGTGCCCGCCGGGCGATCGATTGATTGCGCGGATCCAGGCGGTGAGCCATCCGCAGGAGCGCGACGCGCCTGAACCTGTTGCAGCACCGGAGCCAGCTTCGGTCCAGGCGCCGGCGTCTCTGCCGGCGCGACCCGAGCCCTCCGTGTCGGGCGACGGCGCGGACACGGTCAAGGTCTCCGCCGAATTGCTCGACGACCTGGTCAACCTCGCCGGCGAAACGTCGATCTTCCGGGGCCGTATCGAACAACAGGTCAATGACGCGCGCATTGCCCTGGGCGAGATGGAAACCACCATCGAGCGCATGCGCGACCAACTACGCCGCCTCGACACCGAAACCCAGGGGCGGATTCTCAGTCGCCAGCAAGTGGAGGCCGAGCGGCTGGGCTACGAAGAGTTCGATCCCCTGGAGATGGACCGCCACTCCCAACTGCAGCAATTGTCCCGGGCGCTGTTCGAGTCCGCCTCGGACTTGCTCGACCTCAAGGAAACCCTCGACCGCAGCAACCACGATGCGGAAAACCTGCTGCAGCAACAGGGACGTATCAATACCGAACTCCAGGAAGGCCTGATGCGTACGCGCATGGTGCCGTTCGAACGCATGCTGCCGCGGCTCAAGCGCATCGTCCGGCAAGTCGCCCAAGAGCTGGGCAAGGATGTGGAGTTCGTGGTCGGCAATGCCGAGGGCGAGATGGATCGCAACGTGCTCGAACGCATGGCCGCGCCTCTGGAACACATGCTGCGCAACGCCGTGGACCACGGCCTGGAGGCTGCCGATGTGCGTATCGCCGCCGGAAAACCGGCCAAGGGGCGGATCAGCCTCGACTTGTCCCGCGAGGGAGGCGACATCATCTTCGACATCCGCGACGACGGCGCCGGGGTGCCGCTGGACGCGGTTCGGCGCAAGGCGATCAAGCGTGGCTTGCTGACACCCGACAGCGACATCAGCGACCGTGACGTACTGCAATTCATTCTCCAGCCAGGCTTTTCCACGGCTGAGAAGATCACTCAGATTTCCGGGCGCGGCGTCGGCATGGACGTGGTCCACGAAGAGGTGCGGCAGTTGGGGGGCAGCATGTCCATCGACTCGACGCCGGGGCAGGGCGTGCACTTCCGCATTCGCCTGCCGTTCACGGTGTCGGTCAACCGCGCGCTGATGGTCCAGTGCCATGAAGACCAGTATGCGATTCCATTGAACACCATCGAGAGCATCGTCCGGGTATTGCCCGCCGAACTGGACGGCTATTACCAGCTCGATCCGCCGACCTACACCTACGCCGGGCAACGCTACGAGCTGTGTTACCTGGGCGAGCTGCTGAAAACCGGCACCCGGCCGAAGTTGCTGGGGCAGAGCCAGCCTTTGCCAGTGCTGCTGGTGCAGTGCAACGAACGGCATGTCGCGGTGCAAGTCGACGCCACCACCGGCACTCGCGAGATCGTGGTCAAGAGCCTTGGCCCGCAGTTCTCGGCGGTGCAAGGCCTGTCCGGGGCGACGATCCTGGGGGACGGCCGGGTGGTGTTGATTCTCGACCTGCTCGCACCGATCCGCGCCTTGCCCCACCAGGTCCCGCGCCGCCAGGTGTCGACTGAAGGCGAGGGCGAACCGCAACGGCCATTGCTGGTGCTGGTGGTGGACGACTCGGTAACGGTGCGCAAGGTCACCAGTCGTTTGCTGGAGCGTCATGGCATGCACGTCCTCACCGCCAAGGACGGCGTGGATGCCATCGCCTTGTTGACCGAACACACGCCGGACCTGATGCTGCTGGACATCGAAATGCCGCGCATGGATGGCTTCGAAGTGGCGACCCACGTGCGCAACGACCCGCGCCTGGCGCACCTGCCGATCATCATGATCACCTCCCGCACCGGCCAGAAACACCGCGACCGCGCCATGGCCATCGGCGTCAACGACTACCTGGGCAAGCCGTACCAGGAATCGGTGCTGCTCGACAGCATCGCGTACTGGAGCAAAAAACATGGATGAATTTCGCGCCAGCCATCTCACGGGGCTGTTGCTGCCCTTGGCCGACCGGCATTTGATTCTGCCCAACGTGGCGGTGGCGGAGCTGATCGACTACCAGAGCAGCGCCTTCGATCTGGACACCCCGCCGTGGTTCCTGGGCTGGGTGAGCTGGCGCGAGCGGCAGATTCCGCTGTTGAGCTTCGAGTCGGCCTGCGGCCAGAAAACCGTGATGGGCGAGCGCGTACGCATCGTCGTGCTCAACGCCCTGGGCGGCCGGCCGGAGCTGCGCTTCATTGCCCTGCTGGTGCAAGGCATCCCCCGTTCCTGCAAGCTCGATAGCCAGTTGAGCTACGTCGATGTGCCGCTGTGCGGGCTGGAGCAGGCGGCGGTGCAGGTGGGGGAGCACGTGGCGAAAGTGCCGGATCTGTTGGCGTTGGAGGAGTTGGTGATGGCGGCGGGGTTGACTTAGCAACTCATGGACTAAAACGAGTTCAGACGGGTTGATCGTACCTGAGTCGGTACGATCAACTAAATCAAGAAAAGATGTTCAGTAAAGTTTTCAGCGCAAACTGATTAAACGAAGGAACTCAATTGAACGGTGATGAACGTTCCGAATCGTAATATTATCAATATCAATTTTTCGGTGGCGATCGTCGGGCCTCGAGCCTAGTGTGCCGATCCAAAGAACCGGTGAAGGGCCGAACCAGCGTGCTGGCTTCACCACCACCTTTATCCATTGGTTAATTTCAGTTTCATTGTCTATCCAAGCGACAATCTCCTCAAAATGGACATTTCCAGGGCACATAGCGATGGTTATTTCGCCCGCTTCGCCCGCTTGGCGTTCCTGGATACGGTAGTGAAATATTATGTCGTAGTACTTATTTCGCTCTTCAACTGATAAATCAAACGTTTTCATAAGAGAAGGTTGGATCATTGGCCATGCCTGGGAAGAAACTTCCAGATTACCTCTCCAAAAGTAATTTCCTTTCTCGAGTTCGATTGTCCCATCGGGTAAGTCAGGGCCGTTCTCCCACCCGTTCCGCTGTCCATTTTTGAAATCGGTGACGTCTTCATAGAAGGGCATGCTGTTCTCCTAAGCGGCGTTTTTGAGCAGGGATCGGAACAATATCGAGTTGCCGCAATCGAGATTGGGCGCTGAAAAAAACTGTTCGCCTACTGTCAAGGTTGACAGGTCGACGTCTCTATCGGACCAGGGGACCCAAAGCCCAGCATAAACAATTACTCCCACCGTAACGATCCGCCATCGGGCGTGATTGATGCCCTCGCCGCAACACGCCTAAGGTAACCCCCACGACAGCGAACCCGTGGAGTGGTCATGACAACAACAATATCCCCCGACTCGCGCTGGACGCGGCGGCGCAGCGAAAAGCAGCGGCGGCTCGGGCTGGTGAAGGGGCTGGCCGATGGTGTGGTGTTGCCCACCGACAAGATCGTCGCGGCGCTGGAGGCGTTGATCCTGCCCGGCGACCGTGTGGTTCTGGAGGGCAATAACCAGAAACAGGCGGATTTCCTTTCGCGCTCCTTGGCCAAGGCCGACCCGGGCAAGCTGCATGACTTGCACATGATCATGCCCAGCGTTGGTCGTTCCGAGCACCTGGACCTGTTCGAACGTGGCATCGCCCGCAAGCTCGATTTTTCCTTTGCCGGCACCCAGAGCCTGCGCATCAGCCAGTTGCTCGAAGACGGTCTGCTGGAAATCGGCGCGATCCATACCTACATCGAACTCTATGCCCGGCTGGTGGTGGACCTGATCCCCAACGTCGTGCTCTCGGCCGGTTTCATGGCCGACCGTGCCGGCAATATCTACACCGGCCCCAGCACCGAAGACACGCCGGCGCTGATCGAGCCGGCGGCCTTCAGCGACGGCATCGTCATCGTCCAGGTCAACCAGTTGGTGGACGACGTCAGCGACCTGCCCCGCGTGGACATTCCGGCGTCCTGGGTCGATTTCGTGGTGGTGGCCGACAAGCCGTTCTACATCGAGCCGCTGTTCACCCGCGACCCGCGCCACATCAAGCCTGTGCACGTGCTGATGGCGATGATGGCGATCCGCGGAATCTACGAAAAGCACAACGTTCAATCCCTCAATCACGGCATCGGTTTCAACACCGCCGCCATCGAATTGATCCTGCCCACCTACGGCGAATCCCTCGGCCTGAAGGGCAAGATCTGCCGTAACTGGACCCTCAATCCGCACCCGACCTTGATCCCCGCCATCGAAAGCGGCTGGGTCGAAAGTGTGCATTGCTTTGGCACCGAGCTCGGCATGGAAAACTACATCGCCGCCCGGCCGGATGTGTTCTTTACCGGCCACGACGGCTCGCTGCGCTCCAACCGCATGGTCTGCCAACTGGCCGGGCAGTACGCGGTGGACCTGTTCATCGGCGCCACCCTGCAAGTGGACGGCGACGGTCATTCCTCCACCGTGACCCGTGGCCGACTCGCGGGCTTCGGTGGTGCACCGAACATGGGCCACGACCCGCGCGGTCGTCGTCACGGCACGCCGGCCTGGCTCGACATGCGCCACGGCGATGGCGAGGCGCCGTTGCTCGAACGCGGCAAGAAGCTCGTGGTGCAGATGGTCGAGACATTCCAGGAGGGCGGCAAACCGACCTTCGTCGACACCCTCGACGCCGTGGAGGTGGCGAAGAAAGCCGGCATGCTCCTGGCGCCGATCATGATCTACGGCGACGACGTCACCCATTTGCTGACCGAAGAAGGCATCGCCTACCTGTACAAGGCCCGCTCGCTGGAAGAGCGCCAGGCAATGATCGCCGCCGTGGCCGGGGTCACTGCCATCGGCTTGCGCCACGACCCGAAGGAAACCGCGCGCATGCGCCGCGAAGGGCTGATCGCCTTGCCGGAAGACCTTGGTATCCGCCGCACCGACGCCACCCGCGAGTTGCTCGCGGCCAAGAGCGTGGCCGATCTGGTGGAGTGGTCCGGTGGCCTCTACAACCCGCCCGCCAAGTTCAGGAGCTGGTAAATGCGCGCCCTAAATCTGCAACCCACGCCGATACCTCTCGCTGAGCGCCTGGCCGACCTGGCGGTGGATGCGTTGATCGACGAGGCCGACCTCTCGCCCAAACCGGCGCTGGTGGACCGGCGCGGCAGCGGCGCCCATACCGATTTGCACCTGGGCCTGATGCACGCTTCGGCGTTGTCGCTGTGGCCGGCCTTCAAGGAAATGGCCGAGGCCGCCCTCGACTGTGGCGAGATCGGCCTGCCGCTGCGCGAAGCCCTCGGCCGCATCGGTCGTGAAGGCGAAGCCGCCATGCTGGTGACCACGGGTGGCGTGAACACCCACCGTGGCGCGATCTGGGCCTTGGGCTTGCTCGTCGCTGCGGCGGCGCTGGAACCTGAAGCCAACGCCGCGGGCGCCGTCACTCTACGCGCTGCTCGCCTGGCCCTGCTCAACGACCGCCATGCACCGCAGCCCCTGAGTCATGGCGCCCAGGTCGCCCAACGCTACGGCGTGCGCGGTGCCCGTGAAGAAGCGCAACTGGCGTTCCCGGCGGTGACCGGCCTGGGCCTGCCGCAACTCAAGCGCAGTCGGGCGGCGGGTGCGGGCGAACAGAACGCCCGGCTCGATGCCTTGCTGGCGATCATGACCAACCTGGCCGACACCTGCGTGCTCTACCGCGCGGGCGAAGCCGGTTTGCAGGCCATGCAGCACGGCGCCAGAGCGGTGCTCGACGCCGGTGGCAGCGCGAGCCTCGGCGGTCGCCGCCAGTTGCATGCGCTGGATCAACAATTGATTGCCTTGAACGCCTCGCCCGGCGGCGCTGCCGACTTGCTCGCCGCCTGCCTGTTCCTCGATCGCATCGAACGCGGCGATGGCCTCTTCCCTGGAGTGTGCTGATGGAAACCTTATCCTTTGAATTTCCTGCCGGGCAGCCGCCACGGGGCCGGGCGCTGGTGGGCTGCGTCGGCTCGGGCGACCTGGAAGTGCTGATCGAACCCGGCCTGGCGGGCAAATTGACCATCCAGGTGCAGACCTCGGTCAACGGCAGCGAACAACGCTGGCAGCATTTGTTCACCCGCATGTTCGACGGCCAGACGCCCCCGGCGATGAGTATCGACATCCATGATTTCGGCGCCACCCCCGGCGTGGTGCGTCTGCGCCTGGAACAAGGTTTCGAGGAGATCGGCCATGACTGACAGCGCAGCGCTGCTCAACAAGCACAGCTTCGTCGAACTTGGTGCCCGGCAACGGGCCAAGGCCTTGCTCGACGACGGAACGTTCCGCGAATTGCTTGACCCGTTCCAGCGGGTCATGTCGCCGTGGCTGTTGCGCCAGGGCGTGGTGCCACAGAGCGATGACGGCGTGGTGATCGCCAAGGGCAACCTCGACGGATTGCCGGTTGTCGTGGCTGCCATCGAAGGCGCGTTCCAGGGCGGAAGCCTCGGTGAAGTCGGCGGGGCAAAAATCGCCGGAGCATTGGAGCTGGCCGCCGAGGACAACCGCAAAGGGATTCCGACCCGCGCTGTGTTGCTGCTGGAAACCGGCGGCGTGCGGTTGCAGGAGGCCAACCTCGGCCTCGCGGCGATTGCCGAGATTCACTCGGCGATTGTCGATTTGCGTCAGTACCAGCCGGTGGTTGGTGTAGTCGCCGGTAGCGTCGGATGTTTTGGTGGCATGTCCATCGCCGCCGGGTTGTGCAGTTACCTGCTGGTGACCCAGGAAGCGCGGCTGGGCCTGAACGGTCCGCAAGTGATCGAGCAGGAAGCCGGCCTCGACGAATACGACTCCCGCGACCGGCCATTCATCTGGAGCCTGACCGGTGGCGCGCAGCGCTACGCGACCGGGCTGGTGGACCGCTACGTCGCCGATGACGTCGAGCAGATCCGCCGACAAGTCGGCGAACTGTTGCATCTAGGTGTGCCCAACGAACACCGCAGCGGCCAGGCCGAACTGTTCCTGCAACGCCTGGCTCGCTTGGACACTGACGTGCAAATCGAACCGGCAGCGGTTCGCCAGCTGTATCAGGGAGAACGCCCATGACTTCGTACTCATTGAGAGGCCTGCGCTGGTTCGAGGCCCTGAGCGGCGGCGCCGAACCTTTGGCCGGTCTGCCTGCTTCGCTGAAAGCTGCTGACGTCCAACTGGGCGACCAAACCGCGCGCCTGCTCGCCGTGGTGGCTGATCCCGTCAACCGTTTCCCTCGGGCGCGCAACGGCGAAGTCGGCTTGCTCGAAGGCTGGGGCCTGGCCAAGGCTGTTGACGATGCCATCGAAGCCGACCGCAATGCGCCGCGCAAACGTGCGCTGATCGCCATCGTCGATGTGCCCAGCCAGGCCTATGGCCGGCGCGAAGAAGCCTTGGGCATTCATCAGGCCTTGGCCGGCGCGGCGGACAGTTATGCCCGCGCCCGATTGGCCGGGCATCCGGTGATTGGTTTGCTGGTGGGCAAGGCCATGTCCGGTGCGTTCCTGGCCCACGGCTACCAGGCCAACCGCTTGATCGCCCTGCGCGACCCGGGTGTGATGGTCCACGCCATGGGCAAGGCCTCGGCGGCGCGGGTCACCCTGCGCAGCGTCGAAGAGCTTGAAGCCCTGGCCGCCAGCGTGCCGCCGATGGCCTATGACATCGACAGCTACGCCAGCCTCGGTTTGCTCTGGGAAACCTTGTCGGTGGAACAGATCGAGCAACCGACGGTGGCGGATCTGGGCCGGGTGATTGATTGCCTGCAACAAGCGATCAACGAGGCGGCCGGTGCGCCTCGGGATCTCAGCGGACGTTTGGGGGCCGCCAATCGCGCAGCTTCCAGCCATGTTCGCCAATTGCTGAGGGCGCAGTGGTGAGCACGTTCCTGGCCCATGACCTGCTCTGGGGGATGACTGCCTTGCAGTTGCCTGCGGATGCGCCGGGCTGGGCTGTCGAGTCCCTCGACCTCGGGCAACCGGTGGTGGTGCGTCGTGCGCTGGCCTCGCCTGGTCACATCGCGGTGGGCTTGCGTGGTCGATCCCGGGAGCAGCGTTACGCCTCGTCGATGCCAGTAGCTGCGATCCAGCGCCGGGTGCGCCCGGAAGACCTTTGCCATGTCGAATCCCGTCGCGACCTGCCGGCCTTGCACGCGCTGGCCCGGCTGCGGCCGCTGCTCGATGCCAGCGGTTGGGCCTGGGGCATCGGCGGCAGCGCCGGGTTCGAGCTTGCCACCGGCATCGAGGCGTTGCATGAACGCAGTGACCTGGATTTGATCCTGCGCACGCCGCGTCGTCTGAATCGTCTCCAGGCCAAGGAACTGCTGGCGCTGCTGGATGCCTCGGTCTGCGCCGTGGACATGCAGTTGCAAACCCCTTGCGGCGCCGTCGCCTTGCGCGAGTGGGCGGGTTCGTCGCGGCGGGTCTTGCTCAAGAACGAAATCCAGGCCCGCCTGGTGAGCGATCCTTGGCAATCTTCAATGGAGCAGGTCGCGTGAGCAGCCTCTTCGTCTTTCCCGGCCAGGGTGCGCAGCGCGTGGGCATGCTCCATGGATTGGCGCCGCAGATCCTGGAAGAGGCGAGTGATCTGCTTGGCGAGGATGTCTTGCTGTTGGACTCTGCCCAAGCGTTGCAATCGACCCGCGCCGTGCAGCTGTGCCTGCTGATTGCCGGCGTGGCGGCGGCCCGTCGGTTGCTGGAGCAGGCTCCCGCACCGGATTACGTGGCGGGGTTGTCCATCGGCGCTTATCCAGCGGCAGTCGTGGCCGGGGCGCTGGATTTTGCGGATGCGCTGCGACTGGTGAGCTTGCGCGGCGAATTGATGCAGCAGGCGTATCCACATGGCTATGGCATGACCGCCATCATCGGCCTGGACCTCGCCGCCGTGGAAGCCTTGCTCGCCCAGGTGCACCGTGAAACAACGCCGGTCTACCTGGCCAATATCAATGCCGATAACCAGGTGGTTATTGCCGGCAGCGACGAAGCCATGAGCCTCGTTGCTGGAATGGCGCGTCGCCAGGGCGCGGGCAAGGCCTGTCGGTTGGCGGTCAGCGTGCCATCCCATTGCCCGTTGCTGGAGGCTCCGGCGCGGACGCTGTCCGAGGCATTCGCCAACGTGTCGTTGAAGGCGCCATCCCTGGGCTATCTCAGCGGCAGCCGCGCCCGGCCGGTGCTCAAGACCGAAGCCTTGCGCGACGACCTGGCTTTCAACATGTGCCGGGTCGTCGATTGGCGCGGCACGGTGCAGAGCGCCTACGAACGAGGCGTGCGGCTGCAAATCGAACTACCACCCGGCGCGGTGCTGACCGGGCTGGCGCGCCGGGTGTTCGAGCAGGGCACCGTCATGGCGTTTGACGGCGCGCGGCTCGACACCCTGCAAGCGCTGTTGCATGAGGAGGGACACCGCCAACCCTAGACACCGACTCAAGCTGGCGAAGCACAAAAACAACAACTTCGACGATGCACTTTGAGGACTACGACAATGATTATCTACGGTGTGGCGTTCCTGGCCTTTTGTACCCTGGCGGGTATTTTCATCGGTGAGCTGCTGGGCAAATTGATCGGCGTGCCGGCCAACGTCGGCGGCGTCGGCATTGCGATGCTGCTGTTGATCGGCCTGGGCAGCTACCTGAACAAGCGCGGCCTGTTCACGGGCAAATCCGAGGCAGGCGTGGAATTCTGGAGCGCCATCTATATCCCGATCGTGGTGGCGATGGCCGCGCAGCAAAACGTTTATGGCGCCTTGAAGGGCGGGCCGATGGCGATCCTGGCCGGGACGCTGGCGGTGGTGATCGCCTTTGCGTTGGTGCCGGTGCTGGTGCGCATCGGCAACAAGGACCCTCAATCCAACGTGTCCGTGAAAACGGTAGGGTGACCGCCATGTACGAATCCTTGATGAAAGTCATCACCGGCTACGGCCTGATCAGCGGTTTTGCCATCGTCGGCATCACCATGTGGGTGTCCTACTGGATCAGCGACACGTTCACCAAAGGGCGCCTGCACGGCTCGGCCATCGCCATCCTGCTGGGGCTGGTGCTCTCGTACATCGGCGGGGCCATGACCGGTGGGCAGAAAGGCGTGGTGGACATCCCGCTGCTGTCCGGGATCGGTCTTCTGGGCGGCGCCATGCTGCGGGACTTCGCCATCGTCGCCACGGCGTTCGGCGTCAGTGTCGAGGAGCTCAAGCGCGCCGGTTTCGTTGGCGTGCTGGCCTTGTTCGTCGGGGTCGGGACTTCATTCATTGCCGGCGTTGGCGTGGCGATGGCCTTCGGTTACACCGATGTGGTGAGCCTCACCACCATCGGCGCCGGGGCGGTGACTTATATTGTCGGACCGGTGACCGGGGCGGCGATTGGCGCCAGCTCCGAGGTCATGGCGCTGTCCATTGCCGCCGGGCTGATCAAGGCGATCCTGGTGATGGTGGCGACGCCGTTCGTGGCGCCCTTCATCGGCCTCAACAACCCGCGCAGCGCGGTGATCTTCGGCGGGCTGATGGGCACTTCCAGTGGCGTGGCCGGCGGCCTGGCGGCGACCGATCCGAAGCTGGTGCCGTATGGCTGCCTGACGGCGGCGTTCTATACGGCACTTGGGTGCTTGCTCGGGCCTTCGCTGTTGTTTTTGATCATGCGGGGGTTGATGGGGTAGGGCTTCGGCTCTTCGCTAACCGCGCTGACCTCTTCGCGAGCAGGCCCGCTGCCACAGTCGACCGCGTGTCCCTGTGGGAGGGGGCTTGTTCGCGAAGGGCGAGACTCGGTCTCAGGCCTGGCGATTGGCATACATCCGGCACTCGGCCAACAGCGCCAGCAGGTTCGGATCACGCTCCTTGGCCTTCAGGAACACCACGCCAATGTGCTGTTGCAACCGATACTTTTCCTGCAATGGGATCAGTTTCACGCGGTTTTCATAGACCGCCGCGATCCTGCCCGGCAGCAAGGCATAACCCACCCCGGAGCTGACCATGCTCAGCAGGGTGAAGATGTCGTTGACCTGCATCGCCACCTTCGGCTCGAACCCCGCTTGCTTGAACACCCGGACACCGTCCTGATGCGTGGCGAAGCCTTGGGTCAGGGTGATGAAGGTCTCGTTGCGCACGTCGGCCAGGTCGACTTCGCTGCGCTGGGCGAAGGGGGAGTCGGCCGGGGTAGCGAGGAAGATGTCATCGGAAAACAGCGCGATCTGCTCGCAGTCCGGGTCGTTGACGCTGTCGTCCAGCGACACCAGGATCGCGTCGACTTCCATGTTCTTGAGCTTGTACAACAGGTCGATGTTCGAGCCCATGATCAGGTCGATGTTGAGTTCGCTGCGGCGGATTTTCAGGCCCATGATCAGTTGGGGCACGGTCTTGACCGTCAGCGAGTACAGCGAGCCGAGCTTGAAGCGCTCAGCGGAAAAACCCGCCGCCTCGCGGGTCAGTCGAACGCTTTCGATCACATCCTGGATCAGCCTCTGCGCACGCTCTTCCAAAACATAGGCGCTTTCCAAAGGCGTGAGGTTGCGGCCTTCATGCTTGAACAGTGGGCAACGCAGGGCGCTCTCCAGGGAATGAATGGCCCGGTGCACGCTGACATTGCTGGTCTGCAACTCGGCCGCCGCCCGCGCGAGGTTGCCGGTGCGCATGAAGGCCAGGAACACCTCGAGTTTTTTCAGGGTCAATTCTTCGTCGATCAGCATGGGAGGGTGGACTCTTATTCGTATGGGCTGATTGTGCCCCATGTCTTCCCGGCGACGCGATTTAAGTGGCTTGGGAGCTGTTGTGGCGAGGGAGCGTTATCACGAGTTAAAAAAAGCCAAGGCATTGCACTTTGCCGCGCCAGGCCTGAGCCTTGGCGCCAGTTTCGGAATGTGGGGTGGGATTGGGATGTATCACGGGGAACGACTCAACGCCTGGACACACCTGGTGGGGGCTGTCGCGGCGTTTATCGGCGCGGTGTGGTTGCTGGTGATTGCCGGGATGGCCGGTGATCCCTGGAAGATCGTCAGCGTGGCGATCTATGGGTTCACCTTGCTGGCGCTCTACAGCGCCTCGACGGTTTATCACAGCGTGCGCGGACGCAAGAAAGAGATCATGCAGAAGGTCGATCATTTTTCGATCTACCTGTTGATCGCCGGCAGCTACACGCCGTTCTGCCTGGTGACCCTGCGCGGGCCGTGGGGCTGGACGTTGTTCGGGATTGTCTGGGGGCTGGCCCTGATCGGCATCCTGCAGGAAATCAAGCCGCGCTCTGAAGCGAGGATCCTGTCGATCGTCATTTATGCGGTAATGGGCTGGATCGTCCTGGTGGCGGTCAAGCCGTTGCTGGCGGCGCTGGGCAGCACCGGGTTTGCCTGGCTGGCTTCGGGCGGCGTGTTGTACACCGTCGGCATCATTTTCTTCGCGCTGGACCATCGCCTGCGCCATGCCCATGGCATCTGGCACCTGTTTGTCATCGCCGGCAGCCTGCTGCATTTCGTGGCGATTCTGTTCTACGTGCTTTGAGCCGTTCCAAACAGGCGATCCAGCTGCCCCTGGGCCTGGCTGGCAAAGATCTCCAGCAGGGCACCCATCGTATGGGCTGGGGCCTCGTTGGCCCGGGTCACGGCGTACAGGGAAATGGGCAGCGGCGGCGACAAGGGCCGGATGGCCGTGCGGGCGCTCGAAGCGCCCAAAGCCGTGAACGGGTCGATGACCGCCAGCCCGGCGCCGGATTCGACCATGGCCCGGGCCAGTGAATAGGTCTGCACGGAAATGCTCACGCGTGGCGACGGCTCCACTGACTTGAGGTAACCGTCCAACCTGGCCGAGAGCGGGTCGGTACTGGACAGGCCGATCAATGGCGCATCGGCCAAGGCTTGCAACCGCATGGGCGTGCCGATCGTCGCCTCGGGCCAGTGACCATTTGGTGCCAAGGCTACCAACACGCCACTGGCGAGGGCCTGGGCCTTGAGGCCAGGGTGATCGGGCGCTTGCAAGGTCAGGGCGACGTCGATTTCGCGCATCAGCAGGTTTTGCGTCAATTCGCGGCTGTGGGCACTGGATAACTCGCAGACGATGTCGGGGTATCGTCGGGTCCATTGATGGATCGCCGCCGGCATCAACGACAGGGCCAAGGCTGGCGTGGCGCCGATCCGCAGGCTGTGGCCCGGCTCGCGGCGCAGGCTCTGGGCCAGGCGCCGCACGCCTTGAAGGCTTTCGCTGACCTTGTCGACCTCGCGCTCCAGTTCCAGCGCCTCAGGCGTGGCCTGCAACTTGCCGCGCACTCGCAGGAATAGCGCAAAGCCCAATTGCTGCTCGGCATGCTGCAACACCTTGGTCACGGCCGGCTGGGAGACGTGCAGCAACTGCGCGGCGCCGCTGATGGAGCCGGTCTGGCGGATGGCCTGGAAAATCTCGATATGACGAAGGCGCATGGCGAGCCCATAACCTTTGTTTATAGGAAGCCCATCTTTATTCATTGTTCGAACGCTGTCATCCAATCCTAACCTTGGGCCATTCGAAACAGGTGTGAGATGGACATGGCTCAGCGGGTTTGCATCATCGGTGGCGGCGTGATCGGGGTGGCGACGGCTTATGCGCTGGTTCGCGAAGGCATCGACGTCACGCTCGTCGAAGCCCGGGACGCGCTGGGCAGCGAAACCAGCTTCGCCAATGGCGGCCAGTTGTCCTATCGCTACGTCTCGCCGCTGGCGGATGCCGGGGTGCCCTGGCAGGCCCTGGGCTGGATGTTGCGCGCGGATTCGCCACTGAAGTTGCACCCGCGCCTCGACCCGGCCCAGTGGCGCTGGATGGCGTCGTTTGTCGCCGCGTGCCGGACCTCGGTCAACCGCCGCAACGGTGCGCATCTGTTGCGCCTGGCGCTGTTGAGCCAGGCGACGTTGCAGACCTGGCGCGAAGACGATCATCTCGATGGCTTTGACTGGCGGCGCAACGGCAAATTGGTGACGTTTCGAAACGGCCGCCACTTCGAGCATGCTCGGCGGCGAGTGACTGATCTGGAGCATCAGCAAGTACTTGGCCCTGCCCAATGCGCCAGCCTGGAGCCCGCGCTGGCAGGCGTGCCGTTCGTGGGCGGGATCTACACGCCGGACGAGGAGGTCGCCGATTGCCATGCTTTCTGCCTCCAATTGGCGGCGCGGCTACGGGCTTCGGGGCGCTGCGAGTTCCTCCTGGGGCGTGCGGTGACTGCTGTCCATCATGCTAACGGTACGGTGCAGGCGATCAACCTGGGCGCAGATCGCCTGGACGTGGACGCCGTGGTGATAGCCGCCGGCCATCGCAGTGCAGCGCTTGCAGTGCCTGGGCTGCGACTACCGCTGTATCCGCTCAAGGGCTACAGCCTGACGGTTCCGATCGAGGCGCGACATCGGGCGCCGGAGCTGAGCATCACCGACTATGATCGCAAGGTCGTCTACGCTCGCATCGGTGAGCAGTTGCGAGTGGCGGCGATGGTCGACATCGTCGGTTTTGATCCGGCACCAGACCCCAGGCGCCTGGCCCTGATCCGTCGCCAGGCCATGGAAACCTTCCCCCTGGCTGGAAATTACGAGCGCGCCATCGAGTGGGCGGGCATGCGCCCGGCCACGCCCAGCGGGGTGCCGCTGATTGGCGCCACCGGCTATCGCAACCTGTGGCTCAACCTGGGCCATGGCGCCTTGGGCTTTACCCTGGCGTGCGGCAGCGGCCGCTTGCTCAGTGAACTGATCCGCCAACGTACACCTTCCATCGACATGCGAGGCCTCACGCCCCGCGCCGCATGACCCACCCGCAACGGAGAATAACAATGCAAAAAATCACGTTGATCGGCTGCACCCTGAGCCTGTTGCTGAGCGCCTCGGCTTTCGCCAATGAAGCGCCACCGACCGGCACCCTGGACAAGATCGCCAGCAGCAAGAGCATCACCTTGGGCTACCGCGACGCCTCCGTGCCGTTTTCCTACATTGCGGACAACAGCGGCAAACCGATGGGCTACTCGGTGGAGCTGGCAAGCAAGATCGTCGCGCGCATCCAGCACCAACTGGCGTTGCCGCAACTGAACGTGAAGTACAACCTCGTCACGTCCCAGACCCGCATCCCACTGGTGCAGAACGGCACCGTGGACCTGGAATGCGGCTCCACCGGCGTAACGGCCGAGCGGCAGAAGCAGGTGGCGTTTTCCTACGGTTTCATTTACGTGAAGGGCCAACTGCTGACCGCCAAGGACAGCGGTATCCACAGCTTCGCCGACCTGCGCGGCAAGAATGTGGTGACCACTGCCGGCACCACCAATGAGCGATTCCTCAAGAGCTACAACCAGGACAACAAAGTCGACATGTTCGTCATCAGCGCCAAGGACCACGGCGAAGCCTTCCAGATGCTCGAGACCGGCCGGGCAGCGGCGTTCTACATGGACGACGCGCTGCTCTACGGCGAGCGGGCCAAGGCGCGTGATCCGCATAAATGGGTCGTGGTCGGGGAAGAACAATCGCGGGAAATCTACAGCTGCATGGTGCGCAAGGACGATCCGCAGTTCCTGGCGCTGGTCAACTCGACCCTGGCGGACCTGTACAAGTCTGGGGAAATCAACGCGATCTACGATCGCTGGTTCCAGAAGCCGATCCCACCCAAGGGTCTGAACCTGGAATTCCCGATGACCAGCGAATTGAAGGCGATCATTGCCAAGCCGACCAGTGAGCCGGTGCAGTAAGTCGCAAGGACATCCGCGATCTACTGTGGGAGCTACATCAGACTTTTAGAAATCCCCCCATAACTGCTGCGCCACTGCCAACGCCACCACTGGCGCGGTTTCGGTGCGCAGCACTCGGGGGCCGAGGCGGGCGGCGTGGTAGCCGGCGGTCTTGGCCTGCTCTACTTCAGCGTCCGACAACCCGCCCTCGGGCCCGATCAGGAATGCCAGGGACGATGGCTTGGGGTGGCTGATCAGCGGATCGGCCACCGGGTGCAGCACCAGTTTCAATTCGGCTTCGGCCTGCTTCAACCAGTCGGCCAACAGCAATGGCGGGTGGATCACCGGCACGGTGGAGCGTCCGCATTGCTCGCAGGCACTGATCGCCACCTGCCGCCAATGCAGCAGGCGCTTGTCGGCGCGCTCGTCCTTGAGGCGCACTTCGCAGCGCTCGGTGAAGATCGGTGTGATCTCATTGACGCCCAGTTCGGTGGCCTTCTGGATCGCCCAATCCATGCGCTCGCCGCGGGACAGGCCCTGGCCGAGGTGGATGCGCAGCGGCGATTCGGCCTGCCCGGCAAACTGCTCGTCGAGCTGCACGCGCACGCGTTTCTTGCCGACCTCGGCCAGGGTCCCGCGAAACTCCTGGCCGGAGCCGTCGAACACCTGCACCGCATCGCCCTCGGCCATGCGCAGCACCCGGCCGATGTAGTGGGCCTGGGCTTCGGGCAGCTCGTGGTCGCCGAGGCTCAGGGGTGTGTCGATAAAGAAGCGGGACAGTCTCATGTTTCGTTCTCTGGATACGGGTGCATTGCTGCTGGGTCTAGTGCTGTTGTGGCGAGGGAGCTTGCTCCCGCTCGATTGCGCAGCAATCGCAAAAATGGGGCCGCTACGCAGCCCAGCGGGAGCAAGCTCCCTCGCCACAGAGAAATTTGTCGTCAGCCCGGATCGCGATAGCCAGGATGGAAGTCCTTCGGCACCGCCACGCTGACCTTGTCCCGGGTGGCAATGTCGATGCCTTCGCTGGCCACTTCGGCGAGGAAATCGATCTGCTCCGGGGTGATGACATACGGTGGCAGAAAATAGACCACGCTGCCCAGCGGCCGCAGTAAAGCACCGCGCTCCAGGGCATGCTGGAACACCGCCAGGCCACGGCGTTCCTGCCAGGGGTAAGCGGTTTTGCTGGCCTTGTCCTTGACCATCTCGATGGCCAGCACCATGCCGGTCTGGCGGACTTCTGCCACGTTCGGGTGATCGGCCAGGTGCGCGGTGGCGCTCGCCATGCGCTGGGCCAGGGCCAGGTTGGTCTGGATGACGTTGTCTTCTTCGAAGATGTCGAGGGTCGCCAGGGCCGCCGCGCAGGCCAGCGGGTTACCGGTGTAGCTGTGGGAATGCAGGAAGGCGCGCAACGTCGGATAGTCGTCGTAGAACGCGTTGTAGACGTCATCGGTGGTCACGCACGCCGCCAGCGGCAAATAGCCGCCCGTCAGGGCCTTGGACAGGCAAAGGAAGTCCGGTGTGATACCGGCCTGTTCACAGGCGAACATCGTCCCGGTGCGACCGAAGCCGACAGCGATTTCATCGTGGATCAGGTGCACGCCATAGCGGTCGCAGGCTTCGCGTAGCAACTTCAGGTACACCGGGTGATACATGCGCATGCCACCGGCGCCCTGGATCAGCGGCTCGACGATCACGGCGGCGACGCTGCCGTGGTGTTCGGCGAGGGTCTGTTCCATGGCCGCGAACATGTTTCGCGAATGTTCTTCCCAGCCCATGCCCTCGGGACGGTGGTAGCAGTCGGGGCTGGGCACCTTGATCGTGTCCAGCAGCAGCGCCTTGTAGGTTTCGGTGAACAACGGCACGTCGCCCACCGACATCGCCGCGATGGTTTCGCCGTGGTAGCTGTTGCTCAGGGTGACGAAGCGTTTCTTGGCGGGCTGGCCGCGATTGATCCAGTAGTGAAAGCTCATCTTCATCGCGACTTCGATGCAGGACGAGCCGTTGTCGGCATAAAAACACCGGGTCAGGCCTTCGGGCGTCATTTTCACCAGGCGCTCGGACAGCTCGATCACCGGTTGGTGGCTGAAACCGGCGAGGATCACATGCTCCAGCTGATCGACCTGGTCCTTGATGCGCTGGTTGATGCGCGGGTTGGCGTGGCCAAACACGTTGACCCACCAGGAGCTGACGGCATCGAGGTAGCGCTTGCCTTCGAAGTCTTCCAGCCACACGCCTTCGCCGCGCTTGATAGGGATCAACGGCAGTTGTTCGTGATCTTTCATCTGGGTGCAGGGGTGCCACAGCACCGCGAGGTCGCGTTGCATCCACTGGTTATTCAGGCCCATGTACAGTCTCCTCGAGGCAGCTCGCGGCGGGCGCGGGCAAAACAATCGCGCAAGCCTATGCAATGGCGGACGTGGGGACAACCCATTGTGTCGTTCCGGCTACTATGGACAAGGCGATAGACGTCGCTGGCGGCGCTTTGATGGCTGACGTATTCTTCGCCGTTCCCGGAGCCGACTGGCTCGAAAAACCGAGAGCCGACTGGCTCGAAAGCTGAAATTTCCTACGTTTTAATCCGGAGTTCGTTGAATGTCTGCTGGTTGGCTGCGCGCCTGTGCGCTGGTGATGATAGGGCTGTTCAGCGTTTCGGCGCTGGCCAAGGACAAACAACCGACGGCCATCGTCATCGGCGGTGGGTTGGCCGGGCTGACGGCGGCCTACGAGCTGCAGAACAAGGGCTGGGCCGTGACCCTGCTGGAAGCCAAGCCGAGCCTGGGTGGCCGGTCGGGCATGGCCACCAGCGAGTGGATCGGCAACGAAAAGACCCAGCCTGTGCTGAACAAGTACGTTTCCACCTTCAAGCTGGGCACCACGCCGGCACCGGAATTCGTGCGGACTCCCAGCTACCTGATCGATGGCACTTATTTCACCGCCGCCGACCTGGCGACCAAACAGCCCGCCACAGCCGAAGCGCTCAAGCGCTATGAAACCACCCTGGATGAGCTGGCGCGGTCCATCGACGATCCGCTGAACCCGGCGGCCACCAACACGCTGCACGCCCTCGACCAGATCACTGTGTCCAACTGGCTCGACCGTTTGCAATTGCCCGCCACCGCGCGGCAATTGGTCAATCAGGAAATACGCACGCGCTATGACGAGCCTTCGCGCCTTTCGCTGCTGTATTTTGCCCAGCAGAACCGCGTCTATCGCGGCGTGTCCGACCGTGACCGGCGCGCCTCGCGCCTGCTGGGTGGCAGCCCGGTATTGGCCCAGGCGTTCGTCAAGCAACTGAAGACCATCAAGACCGGTTCACCGGTCTCGGCCATTTCCCAGGACAAGGACGGCGTCACCGTCAAGGTCGGCAGCGTCGGTTACCAGGCTGACTACGTGGTACTCGCCGTGCCGCTGCGCGCACTGAACAAGATCCAGCTGACGCCGGCCCTGGATGCCCAGCACCAGGGGGCGATCAAAGGCACCAACTACGGTTGGCGCGACCAGATCATGCTCAAGTTCAAGACCCCGGTCTGGGACAGCAAGGCGCGCATGTCGGGTGAGATCTACAGCAACACCGGCCTGGGCATGATGTGGATCGAGCCGGCCATGAAGGGCGGCGCCAACGTGGTCATCAACCTGTCCGGCGACAACGCACGGGTGATGCAGGCCTTCGGCGACAAGCAGATGGTCGACCAGGTGCTGATTCGCCTGCACGCGTTTTATCCACAGGCCCGTGGCGCATTCACCGGTTATGAAATCCGGCGCTACAGCACCGACCCGTCCATGGGCGGCGCTTACCTGGCGTTTGGTCCGGGCCAGATCAGCAAATACTGGCGTTTGTGGGAAAAGCCATTGCAGCGCGTAGCCTTTGCCGGTGAACACACTGACGCTATGTATCCAGGCACTTTGGAAGGCGCGCTGCGCAGTGGCCAACGTGCCGCCAGCCAGGTAGAAGACCTGGCCGCTGGCAAATCCTTCGAACCGCCGAAGGTCGCCCCAGCCGCAGCGGCGGCTGCTGGCGCGGTGGCAGCGAAGAAGGGCAACTTCTTCAGCAACCTGTTCGGTGGCTCGGATGACGACAAGAAGCCCGAGCCGGCCAAGGCCCCCGAGCCGGTAGCACCGCCTCCAGCGCCCGCACCGGCACCTGCTCCAGCGCCGGCCCCGGTAGCACCACCAGCGCCGGCCCCGGCGAAAGCCGAGCCGGCCAAGAAAACTGCGGCCAAGCCTGCGGCGAAAAAACCGGCCGCCAAGGCACCGGCCAAAAAATCCCCGGCCAAGGCCCCGGTGAAGAAGGCCGAGCCGGTCAAGAAGCCGGTCGCCAAACCGGCGACGACCACTGAGACCAAGGCTCAGTAACGTTCAGGCGTAAAAAACGCGGCCCAAGGGCCGCTTTTTTTTCGACATTCAGGCGCGCCGACGCTGTCCTCCAGCGCCCAGCGTCGTATAGCGAACGCTGACGTCCTACACCTCTTTACGATATATCGGAAACTTCCCACCCGTTAACCGGAAGCAGGCGATAGAACGCACCCCGCCATAAGTCTAGGCTCCTCGAAAAACAGGAGCGATGTATGAAAATAGTGATGGGTGTGGTCGTACTGGTTTCCATGTATGGGTGTGTCTATGGCGAAGGCCATGATCCCCTGATGGTTCCGGTGACTCCGAAGCGGGACCCTCAAATGGATTACAAGTGCGTGTTCGATCCCTACAAGCCTGAGTGTTCGGTGAATTAATAGTTCGCAACTTTAACCTCGTAGAAGCTGGAGTTGATATGAAATTAATAGCGGCTTAATGCTATTGGCAGTATTTGGTGTCGGTGGCTGTGCTGATGGCCGTACGGTGCTAAAAAAGCACGATCCTCAATTGGTTTATAGATGTGACATAGACCCTTATAGGGCTGAATGCATCAACAAGTGACTCCAGGAGGCGGTGGGCCATAAGTGGCTTTGGCAAGAACGAGCCTGCTCGCGAAGAGGCCTCCAAGCCCAAGCTGACCTCCTGCACCCGCCTCGCCATCACGCAGTCCATCGCTTTAATCTTTCCTTAACGCACAGCTCCCAGACTGATCATCGTATTTCTCGATATTTCAAAGCAAAAATTTCCGCTTTAAATCGATAGATAACTCGCTAGTCTTGGTCACAGTTTTTACAGGATATGAGCAATGCAGCTACGCAACTCTTCTTCTCGCTATGGCTGGGTCAGCATCGTTTCGCACTGGGCCGTTGCCCTCGCGGTGTACGGGTTGTTTGCGTTGGGCCTGTGGATGGTCGGGCTGGATTACTACAGCACTTGGCGTAAAGACGCGCCGGAGCTGCACAAGAGCATCGGCCTGGTGTTGTTGGCGGTGATGGTGCTGCGGGTGATCTGGCGTTTCGTCAGCCCGCCGCCGCCGACACTGGAAACCTACGGACGCCTGACTCGCGTCGGCGCCAAGCTTGGTCATAGCGCACTGTATCTCGGGCTGTTCGCCGTGATGATCGCCGGTTACCTGATTTCCACCGCAGACGGTGTCGGGATCTCGGTGTTTGGTCTGTTTGAAGTACCCGCGCTGGTGTCTGGACTGCCCGATCAGGCAGACGTCGCCGGCCAGATTCACCTGTATCTCGCATGGGCGCTGGTAATTTTTTCCGGCCTTCATGCGTTGGCAGCATTGAAGCATCACTTTATCGACCGTGACGCGACCCTCAAGCGAATGCTGGGGCGCCAAGCCTGATGTTCAACCTCGACTCCAAAGGAATAGAAAGCATGTTGAAAAAGACGCTCGCCGCCCTGGCAATCGGTTCTGCCCTGATGTCCGCCGGCCAGGCCATGGCTGCAGACTATGTGGTCGACAAGGAAGGCCAGCACGCCTTCGTTGATTTCAAGATCAGCCACCTGGGCTATAGCTACATCACCGGTACTTTCAAGGACATCGACGGCAAGTTCAGCTTTGACGCCGCCAAGCCTGAAGACAGCAAGATCGAATTCAACGTCAACACCGCCAGCGTGTTTACCAACCACGCCGAACGCGACAAGCACATCGCCAGCGCTGACTTCCTGGACGCCAGCAAATTCGGCAAGGCCACCTTCGTATCCACCAGCGTCAAGTCCACCGGTAAGAACACTGCCGACGTGACCGGCGACCTGACCCTGCTGGGCGTGACCAAGCCGGTCGTGGTCAAGGCGACTTTCCTGGGCGAAGGTAAGGACCCGTGGGGCGGCTACCGTGCCGGCTTCGAAGGTACCACCACCATCAAGCGTTCCGACTTCGGCAAGCAGAAGGACCTGGGCCCAGCGTCCGACGTGGTCGAGCTGTACGTGACATTTGAAGGCGTCAAAGCGAAGTAACGTTCGCGCCTGACAAAAAACGCCCCTGGTCTTGCGGCCAGGGGCGTTTTTTTACAACTTGGAAAAACTCAGCGATTGCGCGTCAGCAACGCCGGTTTTTCGCCACGGGGACGGCTTGGCAATTGATCCAGCTGTTCAGGCGTCGGGAAACGATCGGTTTTCGATTCCTTGTGGATGATTTTAGGCTGGTTGCCACGCGGGTTCTGCACGGCGGGTTCCTGGCGTGGTTGGTCATCACCACGGGCCTGGCGGCGAGGACGGGACTCTTCGCGGCGGGCCTGGCCGTCACGTGGGGCGCCGTTACGCGGGCCACTGCGTTTGGCTGGCGGGGTGCCGGTGGACGAGCCGTTGCTGTTACGCGGACCGTTCTGGCGCCCTTGTGGCTGGCCACCGCGTGGTGCGCCCGAACCTGCCCCTTGTGCCGGGGCGCCAGGACGACGACCGCGTCCCTGGGCCGGTTTCTGCTGTGGCACATAGTCGACACGGTTGCCGAAGTTATCGATATCGTCGTCGAGGAACTCGTCAGGGGCACGATCCGCCGCGGCGCGAGGAGCAGGGCGCTGCTGTTCGCGGGCCGGCGTTCCTTCGCGAGGCTTCTGCTCGCGGGCCGGGCGTTCGCCGCGACCGTTGGTGGCAGATTTTTCCTTGCCCTTGTCCTTGCCTTTATCCTTGCGACCGCCACCGCCGCCATTCGGGCCATCGCCCCGCGGGCCGCGTGGGTTGCGCGGATTGCGAACATCCGGACGCTCGCGTACTTCCGGCTTCTCGGCCTCGATCGTGCTGGCATCGAAGCCCATCAGATCGCCGTCGGGAATCTTCTGCTTGGTCATGCGCTCGATGCTCTTGAGCAGCTTTTCCTCGTCCGGCGCGACCAGGGAAATCGCTTCGCCCGAACGACCGGCCCGGCCGGTACGGCCGATACGGTGCACGTAGTCTTCATCGACGTTCGGCAGCTCGAAGTTGACCACATGGGGCAGTTGGTCGATATCCAGGCCTCGGGCGGCGATGTCGGTGGCGACCAGGATGCGCACTTCGCCAGCCTTGAAGTCGGCCAAGGCCTTGGTGCGGGCGTTCTGGCTCTTGTTGCCGTGGATCGCCACGGCTGGCAGGCCATGTTTGTCGAGGTATTCAGCCAGGCGGTTGGCGCCATGCTTGGTGCGGGTGAACACCAGGACCTGTTCCCAGGCGCCTGTGGTGATCAAATGCGCCAGCAGGGCACGCTTGTGGCTGGCCGGCAGGCGGAAAACCCGTTGCTCGATGCGCTCGACCGTGGTGTTCGGCGGGGTGACTTCGATACGTTCCGGGTTGTGCAACAGCTTGCCGGCAAGGTCGGTAATGTCCTTGGAGAAGGTCGCCGAGAACAGCAAGTTCTGGCGCTTGGCCGGCAGGCGCGCCAGCACTTTCTTCACGTCATGGACAAACCCCATGTCGAGCATGCGGTCAGCTTCGTCCAGCACGAGGATTTCCACGTGGGACAGATCGACACTGCCTTGCCCGGCCAGGTCCAGGAGACGGCCGGGGCAGGCCACCAGCACATCGACGCCACGCGCCATGGCCTGGACCTGCGGGTTCATGCCGACACCGCCGAAAATGCAGGCGCTGACGAACTTCAGGTCGCGAGCGTAGACCTTGAAACTCTCGTGCACCTGGGCGGCCAGTTCGCGGGTGGGGGTCAGGACCAGTACGCGCGGTTGGCGCGGGCCGTGGCGCTGGGATTTGTCTGGATGACCGTTGGGGAACAGCCGCTCCAGGATGGGAAGGGCGAAACCGCCGGTCTTGCCAGTACCTGTCTGTGCAGCGACCATCAGGTCGCGACCTTGCAACACGGCGGGGATGGCCCGCTGTTGCACCGGGGTAGGCTGGGTGTAGCCGGCGGCTTCGATGGCGCCAACTAAAGCCTCGGAGAGACCGAGGGAAGCAAAGGACATGAGTAATCCTGTTTTAGTGAGGGCTTGGCCCAATGGGATAGTCTTGCCTGGCGCGAATGCGGTCGATCAGAGACCTCATCCCGTCCGGTCCTGCCGGGTCTGGAAGACAGGTCCGGACAGGGCTCGCGCGGGCTGGAAGCTGCGCTGTAGCGGTGTCGGGATGCCTTTTGCAAGACCGGGCGTCCGGGCGTGAGCCTGGCGGGAAGGCCGGAGTATAACAGAGCAATCGTGTTGCGCTGCTTTCCTGCTGCTCAACGGTGCATTTCAGCGCGATGCCGCGTCTTGCCCCGCCGCCTTGGCTACCGGAATGGCGCCATAACGTGCACTCAATTCAGCATAGGCCGGTTCATGCTTGAAACGCTTGAGTTCAGCGCCGAAGCGTTGCACGAGCAAATCCATGCCGGCCCTGCGCCGTACCGCCAGGTATTGGCTCTGGCGGCTGACGACCACTGGATTCTCGGTGATCTGGTCGCCGAGTCGCAGCTCATTGAGCACATGCCGGCCAACCCGGCGATCGGTGATGAGCAGGTCGATCCGACCCAGCTGCAGTTTGCCGAAGTTGGCTTCATGGGTGGGGGCCGTTTCGCGCTTGAACCGTGTCGACTCTCGGAACGCCTGACTATACAGGTAACCGGGCGAGGTGCCGATGGTCAGGCCGTCCAAATCATCGAGCGTACGAAAAGGATGGGGGCGGGCATTGGCGTAGAACATGACGAACTCCACGTCCGATAGCGGTTCGCTGGGGTAAAGCAGCAGGGCATCGCGCTCATCGCTCTGGAAGATGTCCAGCGCGCCGTCCGCCAGCCCCTGCTCAAGCATGGCCAGGCAGCGTTTCCACGGCAGCAGTTGCCATTCCACATCGATGCCCAGGCGCTTGAAGACAATGGCCGTGGTTTCATAATCCAGGCCAAGGATCTTGCCGTTTTCCTCGTAGACATAGGGTGCCCAGGGTTCAGTGACGATGCGCAACTTCTCGGCCTGGGCAGTGAAGCTCAGGCACAAGAGAAGGAGGATTGTCGTCAGCTGGGCGAATACAGGCATGACCGGAGGTTACGACGAGAGCCTGTCAAATAGCTAGAGCGCTCTGGCACGCGGGCTGGGTGTGCTCGGTTTGCACAGGCGAAAAAAAAGACCCTGGTTGTCCCAGGGCCTTTGTGTACCGTACATCAGGCTGGGCTCAACGCGGCAGCTTGAGGTTGTTCCATACCGCGAGGCTAGGCTCGGCCTGGTTCAGGGTATAGAAGTGCAGCCCCGGTGCGCCGCCCTGCAGCAAGCGTTCACACATTTGCGTGATGACCTCTTCACCGAAGCGCTGGATGCTGGCCGTGTCGTCGCCGTAGGCTTCCAGTTGCTTGCGGATCCAGCGCGGGATTTCCGCGCCGCAGGCGTCAGAGAAACGCGCCAGTTTGCTGTAGTTGGTGATTGGCATGATTCCCGGCACCACAGGAATGTCCACGCCCATCTGGCGAACCCGCTCGACGAAATAGAAATAGCTGTCGGCGTTGAAGAAGTACTGGGTGATGGCGCTGTTGGCGCCGGCGTTGGCCTTGCGAACGAAATTGCGCAGGTCATCTTCAAAATTGCGCGCCTGCGGATGCATCTCCGGATAGGCGGCGATTTCAATGTGGAAGTGCTCGCCGGTTTCTTCGCGAATGAATTCAACCAGTTCATTGGCGTGGCGCAGCTCTCCGCTGGCCATGCCCATGCCCGACGGCAAGTCGCCGCGCAGGGCTACGATGCGCTTGATTCCTGCAGCCTTGTATTGGGTCAGCAGGCTGCGCAGGTCGTCCTTGCTGTCGCCCACGCAAGACAGATGCGGAGCGGCCGGGACTTTGACTTCGCTTTCGAGCTGCAACACGGTGTTCATCGTGCGGTCGCGGGTCGAACCGCCGGCGCCGTAGGTGCAGGAGAAAAAATCAGGGTTGTAGCTTGCCAACTGGCGGGCAGTGGCGATCAGCTTTTCATGCCCAGCATCGGTCTTCGTCGGGAAGAACTCGAAGCTGTAGCGACGGTCTTGGGACATGGTCATATCCTTGGAAACTCGTAGGCTTGGAGCCGTGCGCAACACAATGTGGGAGCGGGCTTGCTCGCGAAAGCGGTTCATCATTCGGCATTGATGCGCCTGGAGTTCCGTCTTCGCGAGCAAGCCCGCTCCCACAAGGAGAGCAGGCGACGCCGATCAGTAGCGGTAAGCGTGCGGCTTGAACGGGCCTTCGACGCTAACGCCGATGTAGTCAGCCTGTTGCTTGGTCAGCTGGGTGACCACGCCGCCGAAGCCGCGGACCATTTCCAGGGCCACTTCTTCGTCGAGTTTCTTCGGCAGCACTTCCACGGTCAGGCGCTCGGCTTTCTGGGCCGGCGACAGGTCGGCGTATTTCTGGCCGAACAGGAAGATCTGGGCCAGGACCTGGTTGGCGAACGAGCCGTCCATGATGCGGCTTGGGTGGCCGGTGGCGTTGCCCAGGTTGACCAGGCGGCCTTCGGCCAGCAGGATCAGGTAGTCGTCGTTCTGTGGGTCGAAGCTGCCAGCGCCGGTGCGGTGCACCTTGTGGACCTGTGGCTTGACTTCTTCCCATGCCCAGTTCTTGCGCATGAAAGCGGTGTCGATTTCATTGTCGAAGTGACCGATGTTGCAGACCACGGCGCGCTTCTTCAGGGCCTTGAGCATGTTGGCATCGCAGACATTGACGTTACCGGTGGTGGTCACGATCAGGTCGATCTTGCCCAGCAGTGCCTTGTCGATGCTGCCTTCGGTGCCGTCGTTGATCCCGTCGATGAACGGCGAAACCAGTTCGAAACCGTCCATGCAGGCTTGCATTGCACAGATCGGGTCGACTTCCGATACCTTGACGATCATGCCTTCCTGGCGCAGGGACTGGGCCGAGCCCTTGCCCACGTCACCGTAGCCGATCACCAGGGCCTGCTTGCCGGACAGCAAGTGGTCGGTGCCGCGCTTGATGGCATCGTTGAGGCTGTGACGGCAGCCGTACTTGTTGTCGTTCTTGCTCTTGGTCACCGAGTCGTTGACGTTGATGGCCGGGATCTTCAGCTCGCCCTTGGCCAGCATGTCCAGCAAGCGGTGTACGCCAGTGGTGGTTTCTTCGGTCACGCCGTGGACCTTGTCCAGCACGGCCGGGTATTTCTTGTGCAGCAGCTCGGTCAGGTCGCCACCGTCGTCAAGAATCATGTTGGTGTCCCACGGCTGGCCATCCTTGAGGATGGTCTGCTCCAGGCACCACTCGTACTCTTGTTCAGTCTCGCCTTTCCAGGCGAAGACCGGGATGCCGGCAGCAGCGATGGCGGCAGCGGCCTGGTCCTGGGTCGAGAAAATGTTGCAGGACGACCAGCGAACTTCGGCACCCAGGGCAACCAGGGTCTCGATCAGCACGGCGGTCTGGATGGTCATGTGGATGCAGCCGAGGATCTTGGCGCCTTTCAATGGCTGTTCGCCAGAGTACTTGCGACGCAGACCCATCAGGGCTGGCATTTCGGATTCGGCGATGATGATTTCGCGACGGCCCCAGGCAGCCAGGGACATGTCGGCGACTTTGTAGTCGGAAAAAGCAGCAGGCGTGATTACAGCGCTCATGAAGAGCCTCCATTCGTAATGTATGCGAATGGGCGCCGTTGTGCGTTTAGTGCCTGTGCGGACAAACCCGTACAAGCAACGCCCCATCCGAGCCTGACAGGTCGAGCCTGCTGCAGCGCCCCTCGGACAGGTGGCGGGACCGGTCCAAAGGGTGGACCGGATAAAGCGGTGGCGATTATAACGGGCTAATCGGATCTTCCAAAGGGTTTCCGTCGGCAAATCAAAATTGCCGATGATCGTTATAGGTGCCGCAGCGTAGAGCGTATCTGCCCGGTCTGCCATGATGCGGACATTCATCGGCCGGACGCGCAGGAGTGATCATGAATTTCCATACCCGCAAATGGGTCAAGCCCGAAGACCTCAACCCCAATGGCACGCTGTTCGGCGGCAGCCTGTTGCGCTGGATCGACGAGGAAGCGGCCATTTACGCCATCGTCCAGCTGGGTAACCAGCGTGTGGTGACCAAGTACATCTCAGAGATCAATTTCGTCAGCGCTTCGCGCCAGGGCGACATCATCGAACTGGGCATCACCGCCACCGAGTTCGGTCGCACCTCCATCACCCTGACCTGTGAAGTCCGTAACAAGATCACCCGCAAAAGCATCCTGACGGTGGAAAAAATGGTTTTCGTCAATCTCGGCGAAGACGGCTTGCCCGCGCCCCATGGCCGGACCGAGATCAAGTACGTCAAGGACCAGTTCAAGGACGATGCCGTCGAGTGAGGTCGGCGGCGTGCCGTTCGCGAGCAGGCGGTATGCCTCTCATTTGCTGGCACCACTGAACAGCTCCTGACGCCGTGTGTCGTAGGTACATCACGCCACCGGTTCAGGAGCTGTATGGACACTCAAAAAGACGGCAAGACCCCTGATCTCTCAGCAGAGGAACAGCACGAGGTCGACCGCAACCAGCCGCCCCGGGCGGCGGTATTGCATGAAATCATCCGCACCCAGGGCGACCAGGAGTTGGAGCGCAGCGTGGCGGCGCTGTGGTGGTCGGCCCTGGCAGCCGGGTTGACCATGGGGTTGTCGTTGATGGCGATGGGGTTGCTCAACTCTCGGTTGCCGGATCACGAAGGTTTCAAGGTGATCGCCAGTCTCGGCTATTGCGCGGGCTTCCTGGCGGTGATCCTCGCACGCCAGCAACTGTTCACCGAAAACACGCTGACCGCTGTGCTCCCGATCATGAGCAAACCAACCTTGGGCAATTTTGGCCGGTTGTTCCGGTTATGGGGCGTGGTCTTGGTGGGCAACCTGTGCGGCACGTTGCTGGTGGCCTACGTGATGCTGCACCTGCCGATTTTCGACCAGCGCACCGACCTGGCCTTCCTGGATATCGGTCGCAAGGTGATGGAAAACGACACCGGCCAGATGTTCGCCAAGGGCATCATTTCCGGCTGGATGATCGCCACGATGGTCTGGATGATCCCGTCCATGGAAAGCGCCAAGATGTGGATCATCGTAATGATCACTTACCTCATGGCGCTTGGGGATTTCACCCACATCGTCGTCGGCTCGGCCGAAGTGTCTTACCTGGTGTTTGCCGGCCAGCTGTCCTGGGAGGACTTCTGGATGGTGTTTGCCGTGCCAACCTTGGCGGGGAACATCATCGGTGGCAGTTTCATCTTCGCCCTGATCAGCCACGCGCAGGTGCGCAGCGAAACCAATACACCCCTCAGTCGGCAAAGCCTGCCACGGCGTCCAGGCGACGCTGCCGAAAAATAAAATAAAGGGCGGTCGATACGGTCAGCCCGCCGACCAGGGCGCCGGTCCATGGCAGATCGGCGAGGTCGGCACCGCTGGCGACGACCAGCCCGCCGATCCAGGCACCGGCGGCGTTGCCGAGGTTGAAGGCGCTCTGGTTCAGGGTCGAGCCGAGATTGGGGGCCTCGTGGGCCTGGTCAATGATCAGCAATTGCAGGATCGGGCACAGTGCAAAGGCGAAAACGCCCCATAGCACCAGAGTGATCGCTGCCGGAACCACCGATCGGCTGGTCTGGCTAAAGGCGGCGAGCACCAGCACCACGGCCAGCGCCATGCCCACCAGGGACGGCAATAGGCGCCGGTCCGCCAGGCGTCCACCGAGGAAACTGCCCGCTGTCAGGCCGACCCCGAAAAGCAACAACATGACGGTGACGCCATGAGGGCTGACGCCGGTGATGTCCTGCAGGATCGGCGCGATGTAGGTGAATACGCTGAACAGGCTGGTGGAGGCCAGTACACTCATGCCCAGGGCCAGTAACACGCTGGCCTTGCCCAGCACCTTGAACTCACTGGCGAGGTTGGCCTTGTCCATGGGGATTTCCTTGGGCAGCCAGACCCACTGGGCGATGGCTGCAATCACACCGATCACCGATACCGCCCAGAACGTCGATCGCCAGCCGGCGTATTGGCCCAAGGCCGTACCCAGCGGCACGCCCAGGACATTCGCCAGGGTCAGGCCGGTGAACATCATCGCGATGGCCTGGGCCCGTTTGTTCGGCGCCACCAAACCGGCCGCCACCACCGAGCCAATACCAAAAAACGCGCCGTGGCATAAGGCGGTAATGACCCGGGCTGCCATGAGCGTGGTGTAGTTCGGCGCCAGGGCGCAGAGCACATTGCCGAGAATGAACATAAGGGTCATGCCCAACAGCGTGGCCTTGCGCGGCATGTTCGCGGTGCCGATCGCCAGGATCGGCGCGCCAAATACCACGCCCAAGGCATAACCGGTGATCAGCAGCCCCGCGTGAGGGATACTTACCGCCAGGTCTCGGGCGACGTCGGGCAGCAGGCCCATGATGACAAATTCAGTCGTGCCGATGCCGAAAGCGGCAACGGCCAAAGCAAGCAAGGCGAGTGGCATGCGCAAGGTCTCTGTCTATAGTCTTGACGCTCTGATCAGGCATACGCATGCCGACGCTTTGGTTCGAGCGAACGGGGGCGGCAGCAGAATTATTGGAATTGATCTATGCGCAACTGAGTGCGGCGTGGTCGAGTGCAGTATAAACAGCTGCTACTGGATCGCGAGTCAATTCTACAGGCGCAATGTAAGGTGGTGACCGTGCCGGGGCTGGCGGTCGGTTGCGGGGGCCAGGTTCAGCTACGCTCTGGTGTCATGGGCGATGCGGCTGGGTTCGATCGCCGAAGCGACGGCGCTGCCCAGGATCAGTGCAAACCGCGCTGCGCTCTTCGGGCTGCGTCACCGCAAAGAACCTTTCGGCCGGTCGCGACTCTTAGCCTGCGGGCTGGTGCTGGTTGGCATGCTGGTAATAACTCCTGAGACGCTTGCCCTCGATTCTCTAAAATCAAATAAGGAAAATGCGGTATGACGGTTGCCCTGTGGTGTGTTTTGATCGCTTTCCTCCTGCCTTACCTGTGTATCGGCATCGCCAAGGCAGGCGGGAAATATAGGCTGCAAGATAACCACGATCCCCGGGACTTTCTCGATTCACTCGAAGGCGCTCCCCGGCGAGCCTACGCCGCGCAGCTGAACAGCTTCGAGATCTCCCCGTTCTTTGCCGCCGCCGTGATCGTCGCCCACCTGGCCGGCAATGCCGAACTGGTGACCATCAACGTGCTGGCGGTGCTGTTTATCACCAGCCGCCTGCTGTACATCATTTGCTATTTGGCGGACTGGGCGATCCTGCGTTCGCTGGTGTGGTTCGTGGGGGTGGGATTGGTCCTGAGTTTCTTCTTTGTTTCGGCCTGAGCCTGACTACTGAATATTTGAGATTTGTGCGGGCCTCTTCGCGAGCATGCTCGCTGAAGGGCCCGCCAATTCAGCTCATTCGTCAATGATTGGCGCTGATTGCATTCGCCACCTGCGGCACCTGAGGCAGCGGCATGCCCTTGGGCCACAGCATCCAGATCTGGCCTTGTTGCTTCATGTCCCCGGCCAGTTGCCCGGCGGCGTCGCCCGTTCCCCAGAACAGGTCAGCCCGCACTTCGCCGGCAATCGCCCCGCCGGTGTCCTGGGCGGCGACGGGGCGGTTCAAGGCGCTGCCGTCCGGGCGAGTCGTGGATAGCCACAACAGGCTGCCCAGGGGAATCACCTTGCGGTCAACCGCCACGCTGTACCCTGCGGTGAGTGGGACGTTCAACGAGCCT
Source organism: Pseudomonas frederiksbergensis (assembly GCF_000802155.2). Taxonomy (GTDB): domain Bacteria; phylum Pseudomonadota; class Gammaproteobacteria; order Pseudomonadales; family Pseudomonadaceae; genus Aquipseudomonas; species Aquipseudomonas frederiksbergensis_A. Next base: position 219,842 of record NZ_JQGJ02000003.1, on the reverse strand, counting down.
CTCGGGCCTTCGTTGCTGTCGGGGTTGCGGTTGAAGAATACATAACTCGGATTGCTCGCCAGCAGTTCGGGAATACGGTTCGGGTTGGCCTTGGCCCAGGCACTGATGGTGCCCATGGTCACGTCTTCCTTCTTCAGCTCACCCTGCTCGACCAGCCAGCGGCCAATGGGGCGATACGGATGGCCGTTCTGGTCGGCATAGCCGATGCGCAGTTGGCGACCATCGTCGAGGCGAATGCGTCCCGAACCCTGGATCTGCAGGAATTGCAGGTTCATCGGGTCCGTCAGCCAGGCGATGACAGGCGCCTTCACGCCGTTGTTTTCGATGGTGGCCGCGTCGTCGTAGGGCTTGAGCACGCGGCCTTCAAGGCGGCCACGCAGGCGTTTGCCCTTGAGCTCAGGGTAAATGCTGTCCAGCGACACGATGATCATGTCTTCCGGAACGCCATAGACCGGCACATTGGCAGTGGCGGTCTGTGTGAGACTGCCGGGGTATACCGGTTCGTAGTAGCCGGTGATCAGGCCGTTGGGGCTGTTGTCCCCCGAGCGCAAACCATAGACGTCCAGGGTTCGCCTGAGAAAGTCGCGCACTGCCTGTGGGGTCTGCGACACATTGGCTGCCGCCGCACAGGTTGGGCCCCAGGTCGCGTCGGCCTTGAGTCGGGTGCACGCGCTGCGCCATGAGCCGAAGCCGGCCAGCAAGTCCTCATCGGACACCGAAGGCAATGCTTCCCAGGGAGCGCTGACATAAGTGGCGAGGGCATGGGTCTTGGGCTCTTCGACCTTTTCACCGCGATTGCAGCCGGCCAGCAGTGCGATCAACGGCAGGGTCAACGCCAGGCGTTTGTGCCATGGCTTGAAGCGGCTATTCATGAAGATGTCCTTTGCAGTCGTTGAGTGCCTTCGCGCGCTCGACAACCCGTATTGTTGATAGGGCCATTGGTCTTTTCTGACGACCCCGGGGATACTAACGGCCATTTCCTGCCCCGAGGCAAAGATGTTTGTAAGACGATTTTCCATGGCCGTGCTGGCCTGCCTGGTGTTATCCGGCTGCGGTGGTGTGGATCCCAACTCCCCCCTCGGCCAACGCAAGGCTATTTTCAAACAGATGCTCAAGACCAACGAAGAGTTGGGCGGCATGCTGCGTGGACGTGTTCCGTTCGACGGCGCGCGTTTCGCCGACGGCGCGGTCAAGCTGGACCAACTGTCTCGCGAGCCCTGGAAGCACTTCCCGCCGGTTCGTGAAGAAGACCATACCAGCGCCACGGATGAGGTCTGGCAAAAACAGGCACGCTTCCAGGAGATGGCCCGCAATCTTGAGACCGCTACCGCTGAGTTGGTGACGATCAGCAAGGTCCAGCCCTACAGGGCCAGCCAGTTGGGACCGGCGGTGCAAAAGGTCGAAGACGCCTGCAGTGCCTGCCACAAGGAATTTCGGGATTACTGAATGAAAACAGCCGCAAGGGTGGAGCTTATTTGTCCAACTCATCCACCGCTTCCTGCAATTCCTTGCGGGAAGCTGCCAGTTTGTCCTTGCGCTTGTTGATCCGTTCAGCGTCGCCTTTTTTCATGGCTTTTTCCAGGTCGGCCTGGCGTCGACTCACCTCGTGCTTGGCCTCGAGCACCTTGTTTTCCCGCTCCTTGCGCAAGGACGCGTCCGTGCAATGGGTGGTGACTTCGTTCAGCGCTGTCTCGAGGCCGGCTTGCTGGTCCGGGTTGCCTCGCGACTTGGCCAGTTCGATCTGATTGATGATGCCCTGGCGCTTTGCCGCGCAACCGGTCAGTTCCGGGGGCTGCTCAGTCGCCATCAAAGGCGTAGCCATGACGCCACACAAGGCGAGCAGGGCAACGGGGGACAGGAAATTCATAGCAACTCCGTATAAAGACTTGCGGGCGGTCTGTGTCGATGCGCTGTTGGAACGCGTTTCCGCCCTTTGGGTTCAACCGCCCCAGGATGATTTAAAAACCGTCGATCCCAGCGGTGTGTAGTGTTTCTCTCAAGGCCAGCACCTGCGGGTCGCGAAAAAAAGCGCTCAGTTGCGCCGCGCGTCCCGGCCCGATACCGGCTTCGGCTTGCCATTGTTCGGTGCTGCGCTCGGCCAACGCCTGCCACGATCCACCCAGCCTGGCCTGCGCTGTAGGCGGCAGGCCAAGGGCCTTGAGCCACAGGTGAAAGGGCCGCTGCCGGGCGCTGCCCAGGCTGGCAAGCAGGCGGGCGCTGCTGCGTTCTCCGAAACCGGCAATGTTAGCAAGCTCGGCGGCATCGAGGGTCAACCAATCCAGTAATCCGTCGAGTCGACCGGCGGCCAGCAGCTTTTCCCAAGTCCCAGGGCCAACATGGGGGAGGGCGAGACCGTGCTTGCCGCTGAGCCAGTTCAGTCGCGCCAGAAACTGGCTTTCGCAACCGGGCGTGGGTTGCCAGCAACTCAGCAGATGGTGGTCGGCTACTGCGGGCGCGTTGACTGCTTGGCGTTCGAGGCTGCGAAGCACGACTCCATCGAGGCGCGGAATGGTCAAGCCGGCCAGGCTGATGGCGACCCGATCGCCGGGGCGAATGTCCATCTCTTCCCAGCGCTTGAGCGAGCTGACGCTTACACGGCGAATCCACCGGTCGTCGAGCCGGATGCGTTCAAGTTCCAGGACGGGCGTGATACGCCCAGTGCGACCGATCTTGAAGTTCACCTGGCGTACTTCGGCCATGGCTTGGGCATACGGATATTTCCAGGCGACGCTCCAGAACGGCGCCCGGGCCTTCCAGCGATCGGCGGGAGGACGACGACTCTGGCGTAGAACGATTCCGTCGCTGGCAAACGGCAGCGGGGTGCGATACCAGTGGTCGCGCCACCGCTCGGCATCGGCCAGGCCCCGGACAGGTTGGTTGTAGTCGAGGGTGTCAGCGAAGCCCAGCTCACCCAGCGCAACCATTCGGTCGGTCAGGGTGTCTGGCCCCTCTGGCCATTCCCACACAAACAGGCCTATATAGATCCCGTCTTGCGTCGTCAGGTTGGTACGTGCCATCAGGCCCGCCATGGTCCCGCGGGCGTTCATGCTGCCGCGGTCGGCCTGGACGTGGCCCTCCTGGCGCCAGTACAACTCCCCCTGGACGACCAGGTCCATGGCTTGGCGCAGCCGTTGCGGGATGGCGCGAATCTTTCGCGCGTTAACGGTCCAGTCATGCCCCAGTACCCCATCGCCGCGACTGATCGCCTGGTACAGGTGGCCCTTTCGATACACCAGCGTCACCGCCACGCCATCGACTTTCGGTTGGGCCCAGACCTCATCGCGACGGTGCAGCCAAGCACCGACGGCCTCGGCATCCTTCAGTTTTTCCAGGCCCGTATGGACGACAGGGTGGCGCACCGTTCCGCCCGCTGAGCGCAGGGGATCATCGATTGTCGGAAGATTGAAGCAGCCGCGCCAATGGCTCAACTGCGTGCGGGATTGATCGTAGAGTTCGTCGGCCACCTGGGATTGGCCGATGCGGTGATAGCTGTCGTCCCAGATATCGATTTGTTGCTGCAGCGCGGTGATCTCTGCGCGCGCACGTTCCGTGGGCCAGTCGGGACAAGGCGCGGCCATTGCGGGTATGGCGATGAATAAAAGACAGGCGAGTGCGTACAAAAACGGTGGCATCGAAGCATCCTTGCTCGGTTGAGTCCCTGAAGGCTAGCCACTGTGCGAAAAGATGCGAGACCCAGAGGGTTACCGGGTTTTGCGAAACCTGAAGGCGAAGTGCGGACGGTACAGTCCAAGGCGATTTGGTTGCACAACTGTCCCTTGAACACGTCGTTGGCCGGTGCAGAATGGACGCTCGATCCGATATGCCAGGAGTGCAACCGATGGACCTGACGACACTCGCTGTCTTCATCCCGGCCTGCTTTGCGCTAAACATGGCGCCAGGCCCGAACAACCTGCTGTCCATCAGCAATGCCTCGCGTTATGGCTTTGTCAGAGCGTGCAGCGGCGGTATCGGTCGACTGCTGGCATTTGCAATCATGATTACCTTGGCAGCGGTGGGGCTGACCGCCGTGTTGCACACCTCGGAATTGTTATTCCTGTGCATCAAGCTGGTTGGTGCCGGCTATCTGTTTTATCTCGCCGTGCAGTTGTGGCGTGCGCAGCCCGAGTCCGGGGGCGAGGCGGCGACCGTTTCCATGAGCATGGCCAGCCTGGCGCGCCAGGAGTTCCTGGTGGCGATCGGCAATCCCAAGGCGATTCTGTTGTTTACCGCTTTCTTGCCGCAGTTCGTTGATCGTGCGGGCACCGTCACCCAACAGTTCGCCGTATTGGGCGGGCTGTTCCTGGCCCTGGAGTGCGTGGCGATCGGCTTGTACTGCTATATGGGAATTTATGCGCGGCGACTGTTTGCACGGCCAAGCGGCAAGCGCTTGTTCAATCGGATGTGTGCGGGGCTGTTGGCGAGCGCGGCTTCGTTCTTGTTGGTGGCGCGGCGAACGTAGCAGCACCTCTCGCCATAAAGGCGAAAAAAAGCCCCTGGCGACTCTGCATCGCCAGGGGCTTTTTCATCGCGGCGGGTATTACAGGCCGGCAGCGGCGCGCAGGGCGTCGGCGCGGTCGGTTTTTTCCCAGGTGAACGTGGTGAAGGTGTCGTCGCCCACGGTCTTGGTCTGCGGCGTGCGACCGAAGTGGCCGTAGGCTGCGGTGTCCTGGTACATCGGGTGCAGCAGGTCGAGCATGGTGGTGATCGCGTACGGACGCAGGTCGAACACTTCACGCACCAGCTGGATGATCTTGTCGTCGCCAATCTTGCCGGTGCCGAAGGTATTCAGCGAGATGGACGTAGGCTGGGCGACGCCGATGGCGTAGGACACCTGGATCTCGCAGCGCTCGGCCAGGCCGGCGGCAACGATGTTCTTGGCGACATAACGACCGGCGTAGGCCGCCGAACGGTCAACCTTGGATGGATCCTTGCCGGAGAACGCGCCGCCGCCGTGACGGGCCATGCCGCCGTAGCTGTCGACAATGATCTTGCGGCCGGTCAGGCCGCAGTCGCCGACCGGGCCGCCAATGATGAACTGGCCAGTCGGGTTGATGTGGAACTGGGTGTCCTTGGACAGCAATTCGGCAGGCAGCACGTGCTTGACGATCAGCTCCATCACGCCTTCGCGCAGGTCCTTGTAGGACACTTCCGGGTTGTGCTGGGTCGACAGCACGACGGCGTCGATGCCAACGACCTTGCCGCCTTCGTAGCGGCAGGTCACTTGCGACTTGGCGTCCGGGCGCAGCCAAGGCAGCAGGCCGGATTTGCGAGCCTCGGCCTGGCGCTGGACCAACTGGTGCGAGAAGGTGATCGGGGCCGGCATCAGCACGTCGGTTTCGTTGCTGGCGTAGCCGAACATCAGGCCCTGGTCGCCCGCGCCCTGGTCTTCCGGCTTGGCGCGGTCAACGCCCTGGTTGATGTCCGGGGACTGCTTGCCGATGATGTTCATCACGCCGCAGGTCGCGCCGTCGAAGCCGACGTCGGAGCTGTTGTAGCCGATGCCCAGGATCACATCGCGAACGATCTGTTCCAGGTCGACCCAGGCCGAAGTGGTGACTTCGCCGGCGATGATCGCCACGCCCGTTTTCACCAGAGTCTCGCACGCCACCCGGGCGAACTTGTCTTCAGCAATGATGGCGTCCAGCACCGCATCAGAAATCTGGTCGGCGATTTTGTCCGGATGCCCTTCAGACACGGACTCGGAGGTGAAAAGGGAGTATTCGCTCATCTCGATGTTTTCCTACAAGTTACCGATGGTGAGTGTCGCCAGCCGGCCGCTGAAAATGGCGGACCTGAATCTGGAAACCATTACGTAAGCCTACATAGAGGCTTTCCCCGGGCACGAGACCCGCAGCGGTGGCCCAACGGGCCAGATCGTCCTGTTCAAACCCCAGCCAGAGATCACCGCAGGCCTCCTTGGCCCAACTCTGGTTGTGGCTGCATAACTCTGTCACCAACAGGCTACCGCCCGGTTGCAGCAGGTTGGCCATGTGCTTGAGCGCATCGGCCGGTGCGGCAAAATGGTGAAGTACCATGTTCAATACAACGCAATCGGCTCGCAGGCCTACGCCGTTCAGGGCATCGGCCAGTTGCAGGCTGACATTAGCCAGGGATTGGCGCTCGCACACCTGGCGGGCCAGTTCGAGCATGGCCGGGCTGTTGTCCAGCGCCGTCACCTGGCTGAAGCGTCGCGCCAGTTCCGGCAGGAAAGCGCCGTCGCCGGGGCCGACTTCCATCGCCGTGGCGCAGGGCTCGAAGCTCAGCTTGTCGAGCAGCGCCACGACGCTATCACGGTATTGCGGCAGCCCGGCGATCAGGTCCTGCTGGGCGCGAAATTTCTCGGCGACCCGTGCGAAAAAATCCTGGCTGGCGGCGGCACGTTGCCCGTGGACCTGGGCGATGCGGTCCTGCACCTCCATCGGCAGGTCCAGCTCGTCCACTTCCTCAAGCAGCGCGGCGTGCAGTTTGCCACCCAGCAGGTCGCTGTGGGGCAGGGCGCGCCGGTAGAAAATCGCATTGCCTTCGCGCCGCGTCGCCACCAGGTCGGCCTGGGCCAGTACCTTGAGGTGATGACTCATGCCTGACTGGCCGATGCCGAAGATCTGCGCCAGTTCCAATACCCCGAATGAGTCGTTGGCCAGGGCGCGCAATACATTGAGCCGCAACGGATCGCCGCCGGCCTTGCAAAGGGCCGCCAGTTCATCGCTGTCATCATGGCGAATGGAAGGCACGCGTAAATTCATGGGCGGCAGTCTAGTGACGGGTCTGGCGCATCGCAAGGTCAATATCAAAAAGTTTTGATATTGGTCGATAAATGGCACTTCCTCGGGTGTGCTTGACTCTATCCACCATCAGCGGAAAGGTTTCACCTGGCCGATGGGGGTTTATCCGCCGCAAATATCGCCTTTGGACGAGTATCTGATTGCCCCGGGGCGGGTGGGTGAGGGAAAATGCTCGCCTTTTTTCAGTTTCGTTATTCAAAACCCAGGAGATCAGCGATGCCCAGCCGTCGTGAGCGTGCCAATGCCATTCGTGCCCTCAGCATGGATGCCGTGCAAAAAGCCAACAGCGGCCATCCCGGCGCCCCCATGGGTATGGCGGATATCGCCGAGGTGCTTTGGCGCGACTACCTCAAGCACAACCCGAGCAACCCTTCGTTCGCCGACCGTGACCGCTTCGTGCTGTCCAACGGCCACGGCTCGATGTTGATCTACTCGCTGCTGCACCTGACCGGCTATGACCTGTCGATCGATGACCTGAAGAATTTCCGTCAGCTGCACAGCCGCACCCCGGGCCACCCGGAATATGGCTATACCCCAGGCGTGGAAACCACCACCGGTCCGCTGGGCCAAGGCCTGGCCAACGCCGTGGGCTTCGCCCTGGCGGAAAAGGTCCTGGCAGCGCAGTTCAACCGCCCAGGTCATGACGTTGTCGACCACCACACATACGTGTTCCTGGGTGATGGCTGCATGATGGAAGGCATTTCCCACGAAGTCGCTTCCCTGGCCGGTACCCTGGGCCTGAACAAGCTGATCGCCTTCTACGACGACAACGGCATCTCCATCGACGGCGAAGTCGAAGGTTGGTTTACCGATGACACGCCCAAGCGTTTCGAAGCCTACAACTGGCTGGTGATCCGCAACGTCGACGGTCACGACCCGGAAGAAATCAAGATCGCCATCGAGACGGCCCGCAAGAGCGCGCAGCCAACCTTGATCTGCTGCAAGACCACCATCGGTTTCGGTTCGCCGAACAAGCAGGGCAAGGAAGACTGCCACGGCGCGCCATTGGGCGCCGAGGAAATCGCCCTGACCCGTGCCGCGCTGAAGTGGGAGCACGGGCCTTTCGAAATCCCGGCCGACATCTATGCCGAATGGGACGCCAAGGAAAAAGGCCGCGCCGCCGAAGCCGAGTGGGACCAGCGCTTTGCCGCCTATTCCGCCGAATTCCCTGAACTGGCCAACGAGCTGGTGCGTCGCCTCAGCGGCGAACTGCCAGCCGACTTCGCCGAAAAAGCTTCTGCCTACATTGCCGAGGTTGCCGCCAAGGGCGAAACCATCGCCAGCCGCAAGGCCAGCCAGAACACCTTGAATGCCTTTGGTCCGCTGCTGCCGGAACTGCTGGGCGGTTCGGCCGACCTGGCCGGTTCCAACCTGACCCTGTGGAAAGGCTGCAAGGGTGTAACGGCCGAAGACGCCAGCGGCAACTACATGTACTACGGCGTTCGCGAGTTCGGCATGAGCGCGATCATGAACGGTGTCGCCCTGCACGGTGGCCTGGTGCCTTACGGCGCGACCTTCCTGATGTTCATGGAATACGCCCGCAACGCGGTGCGCATGTCGGCCCTGATGAAGAAACGCATCCTGTATGTGTTCACCCACGACTCCATCGGCCTGGGCGAAGACGGCCCGACGCACCAGCCGATCGAGCAACTGGCGAGCCTGCGCTGCACACCGAACCTGGATACCTGGCGCCCGTGCGACGCCGTGGAATCGGCGGTGGCCTGGAAATACGCCATCGAGCGTAATGATGGCCCGTCGGCGCTGATCTTCTCCCGCCAGAACCTGCAGCATCAAACCCGCGATGCCGGCCAGATCGGCGACATCAGCCGTGGCGGCTACGTGCTCAAGGATTGCATCGGCGAACCTGAGCTGATCCTGATCGCCACTGGTTCGGAAGTCGGCCTGGCCGTCCAGGCCTACGACAAGCTGACCGAGCAGGGCCGCAACGTGCGCGTGGTGTCCATGCCATGCACCAGCGTGTTCGACGCCCAGGACGCCGGCTACAAGCAAGCAGTGTTGCCGCTGCAAGTCAGCGCGCGGATCGCCATCGAAGCCGCCCATGCCGACTACTGGTACAAGTACGTAGGCCTGGAAGGTCGCGTGATCGGCATGACCACCTATGGCGAATCGGCCCCTGCGTCAGCGCTGTTCGAGGAATTCGGCTTCACCCTGGATAACATCCTGGGGCAGGCTGAAGAGCTGCTGGAAGACTGATCCGCATAGGTTGTCTCCGGCGCCCTCGCGAGCAAGCTCGCTCCCACAAGGTTTTTCAACGGACCCTGTGGGGGCGAGCTTGCTTGTGATAGCGGCGGTTCAGGCACCGTAGCCTTAAATGGACTCACAGGTCAGAGAACCCCCATGCCCCAACCGCGTCGCTACAAAGTTGCACTCAACGGCTACGGCCGCATTGGTCGTTGCGTCTTGCGTGCGTTGTTCGAGCGAGGGGCGAAGGCTGGGTTCGAGATCGTGGCCATCAACGATCTGGCTGACATGGCCAGCATCGAATACCTGACACGCTTTGACTCCACCCACGGCCGGTTCCCGGGCGAAGTGCGGGTCGAGGGCGATTGTCTGCATATCAATGGCGACTGCGTGAAGGTCCTGCGCAGTGCCACCCCCGAAGGCATCGATTGGGCGTCGCTGGGCGTCGATCTGGTGCTTGAGTGCTCCGGCGCCTATAACACTCGCGACGATGGCCAACGCTTCATTGCGGCGGGCGCGCCACGGGTGCTGTTTTCCCAGCCGATGGCCAGTGAAGCGGACGTGGATGCCACCATTGTCTATGGCGTGAACCAGGATTGCCTGACCGGCGAAGAGTTGCTGGTCTCCAACGCGTCCTGCACCACCAACTGCGGCGTGCCGCTGTTGCGACTGCTGGACCAGGCCATCGGCCTGGAATACGTGTCCATTACCACGATCCACTCGGCAATGAACGACCAACCGGTGATCGACGCCTATCACCATGAGGACCTGCGGCGTACCCGCTCGGCCTTCCAGTCGGTGATTCCGGTGTCCACTGGTCTGGCGCGTGGCATAGAAAGGCTGCTGCCGGAACTTGCCGGGCGAATTCAGGCCAAAGCCGTGCGGGTGCCGACGGTCAACGTGTCCTGCCTCGACATCACGATGCAGACCGTGAGCGATACCGACGCCACCGAGGTCAACCGGATCCTGCGCGAAGCCGCCTCCCGCGGCCCGCTAAAAGGCTTATTGGCCTATACCGAGTTGCCTCATGCCAGCTGTGATTTTAACCACGACCCACATTCGGCCATCGTCGATGCCAGCCAGACCCGCGTTTCCGGGCCGAGGCTTGTGAATATCCTGGCCTGGTTCGACAACGAATGGGGTTTTGCCAATCGAATGCTGGACGTTGCCGAGCACTACCTGCAAACAGCTTCCAATAAACCTGCTCTCTAAACAGTTACCCAGGAATTGCGACCCATGACCGTGTTGAAGATGTCCGACCTCGATCTGCAAGGTAAGCGCGTACTGATCCGCGAAGACCTCAACGTCCCCGTCAAGGACGGTGTCGTCACCAGCGACGCGCGCATCCTGGCCTCGCTGCCGACCATCAAGCTGGCCCTGGAAAAAGGCGCGGCGGTGATGGTCTGCTCGCACCTGGGCCGTCCGACCGAGGGCGAGTTCTCCGCCGAGAACAGCCTAAAGCCTGTCGCCGATTACCTGAGCAAGGCCTTGGGCCGTGACGTGCCACTGGTGGCCGATTACCTGGGCGGTGTCGACGTCAAGGCCGGTGATGTCGTGCTGTTCGAAAACGTGCGCTTCAACAAGGGCGAGAAAAAGAACGCCGATGAACTGGCCCAGCAATACGCTGCCCTGTGCGACGTGTTCGTGATGGACGCCTTCGGCACCGCGCACCGCGCCGAGGGCTCGACCCACGGTGTGGCGAAATTCGCCAAAGTCGCCGCCGCCGGCCCGCTGCTTGCGGCTGAGTTGGAAGCGCTGGGCAAGGCCCTGGGTTCTCCCGCCCAACCGATGGCGGCCATCGTCGCCGGCTCCAAGGTTTCCACCAAGCTGGACGTGCTCAACAGCCTGAGCCAGGTCTGCAACCAGTTGATCGTCGGTGGCGGCATCGCCAACACTTTCCTCGCAGCCGCTGGTCACCCGGTCGGCAAATCGCTGTACGAGCCGGACCTGCTGGACACCGCCCGTGAAATCGCCGCCAAGGTCAGCGTACCGTTGCCGGTGGACGTGGTCGTCGCCAAGGAATTCGCCGAAAGCGCCACCGCCACCGTCAAGCTGATTGCCGATGTGGCCGAGGACGATATGATCCTCGACATCGGTCCGCAAACCGCAGCCAACTTCGCCGAACTGCTGAAATCCTCCAAGACCATCCTGTGGAACGGTCCGGTCGGCGTGTTCGAGTTCGACCAGTTCGGCAACGGCACCAAGGTACTGGCGCAGGCCATTGCAGAAAGCGCAGCATTTTCCATCGCAGGCGGCGGCGACACCCTGGCGGCCATCGATAAATATGGCGTAGCCGAGCAGATCTCCTACATTTCTACCGGCGGTGGCGCGTTCCTCGAATTCGTCGAGGGCAAAGTGCTGCCAGCCGTGGAAGTCCTGGAAAGCCGGGCCAAGGCCTGAGGCGACGTTGACCAGGCAAAGGAGTGTTCCGATGGTCAAGACGTTCATGGCGCTGATGGCCGCGACGTTGCTGGTCGCCTGTTCCAGCAGCCCGAAAGGCACGGCGCCGGATGATACGGCGCCCGCGCCCGAGGAAGGTTGCTACCAGGCTGACTGGCAGGCCGAGACCAATCCGGTGCTGAACAAGCGCTCCGGGCCGGATGGCCTGGATAAATACGAGACGCAAGCGCCGGTCAAGGAACATGGTTGCCCTTGACGGGTCAGACTCATTAACTCAAGGCCGGCGGCCTGCGCCGTCGGTTGGGGAACACGGATGAAAGGCTTTGTCGCCGTCATGGCGTTGGCATTGTTGGCCGGTTGCTCGCAACTGGGGTTTTTGCAGTCGTCCGAACCCGTTGCAGAGGGCTGGACGAGTTGGACATGTGACAGCGAAGCCAAGGTGCTCTGGCGTTATACCGACGCTGCGCGCAAGGAAGTCGATGTACGCTTGGGCGGCGCCGAGAAGGTTTATCGGCTCAAGCTGGAGCCGGGCGCTGAAGGCTCGCTGTACAGCGATGACATGCTGGCGCTGCACGTCAAGGGCGAGGAAGGCCTGGTGTACTGGGTCGCCACCAATGACCTGATTGGGCGTGGTTGCAGGGCGCAGTAACAGACACATCGCAGGCCCGCTCCCACGGGGATCTGTGCAAGACGTTGGATTTGCGACACCGAACACGCGGGCCGGGGCCAACCCCCGATCCGCAATGACTTGAATAGCCGCCGCCGCTCCGGCAGGCTGGCACGATTAACGACCCTCGACCGGGAGAGATACACACAATGGCACTTATCAGCATGCGTCAGATGCTGGACCACGCAGCCGAGTTCGGCTACGGCGTCCCAGCCTTTAACGTCAACAACCTTGAGCAGATGCGCGCCATCATGGAAGCCGCTGACAAGACTGACTCCCCGGTGATCGTCCAGGCTTCGGCCGGTGCCCGCAAATACGCCGGCGCGCCATTCCTGCGTCACCTGATCCTGGCGGCGATCGAAGAGTTCCCGCACATCCCGGTGTGCATGCACCAGGATCACGGCACCAGCCCTGACGTCTGCCAGCGCTCCATCCAATTGGGCTTCAGCTCGGTGATGATGGACGGTTCCCTGGGCGAAGACGGCAAGACCCCGACCGACTACGAATACAACGTGCGCGTGACCCAGCAGACCGTCGCCATGGCCCACGCCTGCGGCGTCTCGGTGGAAGGTGAACTGGGTTGCCTGGGCTCGCTGGAAACCGGCATGGCCGGCGAAGAAGACGGCATCGGCGCCGAAGGCGTGCTGGATCACAGCCAGATGCTGACCGACCCGGAAGAAGCCGCGGACTTCGTCAAGAAAACCCAGGTCGACGCCCTGGCCATCGCCATCGGCACCAGCCACGGCGCCTACAAGTTCACCAAGCCGCCTACCGGCGACGTGCTGGCGATCGATCGCATCAAGGAAATCCACAAGCGCATTCCCAACACCCACCTGGTGATGCACGGTTCTTCGTCGGTGCCGCAGGAGTGGCTGGCGATCATCAACCAGTACGGCGGCGACATCAAGGAAACCTACGGCGTGCCGGTTGAGGAAATCGTCGAAGGCATCAAGTATGGCGTGCGCAAGGTCAACATCGACACCGACCTGCGTCTGGCTTCTACCGGTGCGATGCGTCGCCTGATGGCGACCAACCCGAGCGAGTTCGACCCGCGCAAGTTCTTTGGCGCGACTGTAACGGCGATGCGGGATGTGTGTATTGCGCGTTATGAGGCGTTTGGTACGGCGGGTAATGCTTCCAAGATCAAGCCGATTTCTTTGGAAGCGATGTATCAGCGGTATTTGAAAGGTGAGTTGAACGCTAAGGTTAATTGATGTTTTAGCGTTGTGAGAAAACCCGCAGTGATGCGGGTTTTTTTATGTTTGGGATTTGGGTGTATACACACAGATTCTGATAGCACTGTGTCAGTCGACATCCCTGCTGCTGACCCAGCGCTATCGCGAGCAAGCTCGCCCACAGGGGGGGCATCTCCCACAGGGTGAACATCTCCCGTCGGGAGGGCTTTATTGGTCTTGGAGGCCGCGTTGTTCGATGACGCCGAACACGTCAGTGACATCCTGGACCAGAATCCGGGCGACGTTGGTGAGGGTGTTGAGGTCTGCTTCACAGCCCAACGGGGATAAATCCCCTCGCCACAAGAGGGGGTTTCCTACGAGATTATCGGAAGTGAAATCTCAGGTGTTGTGATCGATATCCAACGCGCTGAACGTCACTTTCCCGCCTTCGCTGGTATAGCCCGTGTTGTCTTGCACATACACCCCGGCCTTGAAGTACAACGGCTTGTCGCGCCAGGCGGCGCCGACCGTGGTGTACCAACTATTGCCAGCGGCGGTAATGCCCAGGTCGCCGGTCCGATCCAGGTGGATCCGGTAGGAGAACGACCGGTTGAGCTTCACCCCCGTGGCGACGGTGATAACCCTGCCTTCGCTGTCATCGGGACGCATGCGGACCTTGGCCACGATGTTGCCGGTGGCGCTGTCGTCCTTGTATTGGTATTCCAGCTTGACCATGGGCTTGCTGCTGTCCTTCGCATGGATCTGGCCAATCACGATCTTGCCGCTGCTGGGCACTTGATTGACGGCGAGCGTTGCCCGCAAGAAATTGTCGGCGTCTGGATAAACCCAGTTACGCAACCTTCCGTCCTTGTAGGTTTCACGCAATTCGCTGCGGGGGTAGATCGCATTTTCAGTCTTGGTGCCGGTGACGGGAGACCAGAAGTACACCGTGCTGCCTTCGGAGTTGAAATATTTATCCCTGAACCCGTCGACCAGGCGAGGGGTTTCGATGGTTTTCGGCGGACTGCCTTCGGGAATGCTCAGGTTCCAGGTTGCCATATCGACCATGTTCGGATCCTTTCTGAGAAGAAGAAATGATTTACGCCACAGCCGGAGGCTTTAAGACGCGCGTTTGCTGAGGCTCAAGGCGGTCGCAGACGAGAAATTGGCACGATCGTACGGCGGAGCGTTGGCGCCAGCAGACCGTCAGAGTAGGAATTAGCGGTTTTGTGCCGCAGATAATCGACCGTTAGTCGGGAGCGTCAAAATTTTATTGAACGATGGCTTTTTGGCGATGCCATTGCGACATTGAACGGAGGGAGGCGAGTCGGTCGCGGGCAGGCAGCGATCCATGCTGCTGCTCGGTAGGGAAGGGCTTAGAGGTTGTGATCGATATCCAGCAAGCTGAACGTCACTTTGCCGCCTTCGGTGGCGTAGCCGGTGTTGTCTTGCACATAGACACCTGCCTTGAAATACAGCGGCTTGGTGCTCCAGGTGCTGCTGACGGTGCTGCTCCACTGATATCCAGCGCCATTGATGGTCAAGAGACCTGCGCGGTTGAGATGGATCAGGTACGAAAATGGCTGGTTGAGCTTGATGCCCGTGGCAATGGTAATCACTTGGCCCGTTGCGTCGTCGGGGCGCATGCGCACTTTGGCGACGATGTTGCCGGTCGAGCTGTAGGTTTTGTACTGGTATTCCAGTTTCACCATGGGGCTGGTGCTGTCCTTGGCGTGGATCTGGCCAATCACCAGCTTGCCGGTGCTGGGCACTTGGCCGACGGTCAAGGTGGCGGCCAGCTTGTTATCCGCCGCTGGGTAAAGCCAGTTGCGCAACGTGCCGTCGCTGTTGGTTTCGCGCAGTTCGCTGCGAGGGTAAATGGCGTTGGCCGTGGTGGCGCCTGTCACCGGAGCCCAAAAGAATACGGTGCCGGTCTCAGAGTTGAAGTACTGGTTCTTGAAGCCTTGGACCAGTTGCGAGGTTTGAATGGTTGCCGGTGGGGCGCCTTCAGGAATGCTCAAGTTCCAGGTTGCGAGATCGATCATGTCCAGGTTCCTACGTATCGGATGTAAAAGGTGTACGCCGCGTCGGGAGGCTTTAAACCGCCCTTTTGAAGCGTGTCGAAACGCTGGATAGGGGCTTTTCTTGTTGACCGCTCGGCGATTGTTTGACGTCAATTGACTGTCGGCGCTGTCGTTGCAGCTTTTGTGCCTGAGAGGGGTGACCGTTAGTCGGCTATTTCGGGCTTTGTCTGGATGATGGCGCGATGACACCTACTGCTTTTCAAAATCCCGGTCTAGAGTGAGATCACTGTATGTTGTCCGTCTTGCGAGCAAGACGGACATGGCGCCCCGATAAGAGAAGCAGCATGGAATGCGCGCAACCCCCGTTTGGCGAAGACAGCTCTGTCCTTTTGATTGTCGATGACTACCCTGAAAACCTGCTCAGCATGCGAGCGTTATTGCAGCGTCAGGATTGGCAGGTGATGACCGCGTCCTCGGGTGTGGAGGCCCTTAACCTGCTGCTCGAACACGATATCGACCTGGTGCTGCTGGATGTGCAGATGCCGGACATGGACGGCTTCGAAGTGGCGCGCCTGATGCGCGGCAGCCAGCGCACGCGGCTCACGCCGATCATCTTCCTGACGGCCAATGAACAATCCCAGGATGCGGTGATCAAGGGCTACGCCAGTGGCGCGGTGGACTACCTGTTCAAGCCATTCGACCCGCAGATCCTCAAGCCCAAGGTGCACGCCCTGCTGGAGCATCAGCGCAATCGTCGGGCCTTGCAGCGTCTGAGTCAGGATTTGGAGGCCGCCCGTGCCTTCAACGCCTCGGTGCTGGATAACGCCGCCGAAGGAATCCTGGTAGTGGACGAGAGCGGGTGTATCCGTTTCGCCAACCCTTCCACCTGCCGCTTGCTCAACGCCACCGCCGAGCGATTGCAAGGCATGGCGTTCCTCGATTTCCTGCAGAAGCCTCATATCCCGGAATGGCTTGATTCCGCGATCCATACCGCCTATCGGCGTGGCGAAACCTGGCGGCTGCACGATGCCGTCTTGCGCACCGCGCCTGGCCAGCAGGTGTCGGTGGCCTTGTCCTGCGCGCCGCTGCCGATGGAACAGAAGGCCATGGTTGTCACGCTCCAGGACATGTCTGTGGTACGCCACCTGCACCAGCAGCTCGAGTTCCAGGCCGTCACGGATCCCCTCACCGGCCTGCTTAATCGTCGCGGGTTCTATCAGACGGCCGAAAACCTGCTGATGCGCAGCGAGCGTCTGGAAAGCAACTGGGTGTTGTTGTACCTGGACCTCGATGGTTTCAAGCGGGTCAATGATTCCTTGGGCCATGATGCCGGTGATCGAGTGCTGCGCTGGGTCTCGGAACAGCTGAAGGCGTGCCTGCGTCCGTTCGACATCCTGGCGCGGCTCGGCGGTGATGAATTCACGGCGCTGTTGGATCTGGAACTGCCCGAACAGGCGGCGAAAATCGCCGAAAAGCTCATCGAGCGGGTTTCGGTCTGCCAGCAGATCGACGGCATGGACGTGGCGCTGGGGGCCAGCATTGGTATCGCGACCTATCCGGACTGCGGGTCCAACCTCGACGGTTTGCTGCGCGCCTCCGACATTGCCATGTACGAAGCCAAGCGCGCCGGTCGCCAGCAGTATCGTT
The DNA here is from genome assembly GCF_000802155.2 of Pseudomonas frederiksbergensis. GTDB lineage: Bacteria > Pseudomonadota > Gammaproteobacteria > Pseudomonadales > Pseudomonadaceae > Aquipseudomonas > Aquipseudomonas frederiksbergensis_A. The sequence goes on along the minus strand of NZ_JQGJ02000003.1, from coordinate 202,945 downwards.
TCTACGACCACGAAATGAACGGTCGGGCCCGTTCACGCCTGATGCTGGAAGAGAGCGTGCGTTCGGCTATCGAGAACCGCGACTTCAATATGGTCTACCAGCCGCAGGTGAGCATCCGCGATGGACGCACCCGCGGCTTCGAGGCGCTGTTGCGCTGGCAGCATCCGAGCGTCGGCGATGTGCCGCCGGGCTTGTTCCTGCCGTTGCTGGAAGAGGTGCGGTTGATCAGCCGGCTGGGTAGCTGGATTTATCATCGCAGCGCGGCCCAGCGTAAAGTCTGGGAACGCGTATTCGCGGATGATCTGGTCTTGGGCGTGAGCTTGAGCAGCACCCAGTTCGGCATGCCGAACCTGGTCACCGAATTGCGCCAGGTCCTGGAGCGCCATGCGTTGAAGCCCCGGCAACTGGAAGTCGAGGTGACTGAAGATGCGCTGATGCGCAACCCTGACGAGACGCACAAACAGTTGCGGCTGCTGCGTCACCTCGGGGTGCGGGTGGCGTTGGACGATTTTGGCTCGGGCCCTTGCTCGCTGGCGCATCTGCGAGACCTCGAGCTCGATACGCTCAAGCTCGACCGGCATTTGATCGCACGTTTGCCGGACTCGCCACGGGATGCCGCGTTGGCCGCCTCGGTCATCGATCTATGCGGGCAGTTGGGCTTGAGAGTCATCGCCGAGGGGGTTGAAACAGCGGCGCAATACCAGTGGCTCAAGAATCACGGTTGTGAATATGTTCAGGGCTTTTTAGTGGCGAGGCCCTTGATGGCCGAAGATACCGATGCGTTTGCCCGTCCATTCGACTGGAGCGCGATACAGGCCTGAATTCGCTACACTGGCGGCCTTTCGTGATTGTGTTGGCGCCCGATGACCCCGCTCAAGTACCTCCAGGCCTATCCCGCCGCGCTGCAAGCCCAGGTGGAGCAATTGATTGCCCAGGATCGGCTGGGCGATTACCTGCACCAGCGTTATCCCGGTCGCCACCCCATCCAGAGCGACAAGGCATTGTACGGTTATGCGCTGGATCTCAAGCAGCAATACCTGCGAAACGCACCGGCGATCGACAAGGTGCTGTTCGACAACCGTCTCGACCTGACCCACCGCGCACTCGGCCTGCACACGGCGGTGTCGCGGGTGCAGGGCGGCAAGCTCAAGGCCAAGAAGGAAATCCGCATTGCCTCGTTGTTCAAGGACGCGGCGCCCGAGTTCCTGAAGATGATCGTGGTGCACGAACTGGTCCACTTCAAGGAGTCGGACCACAACAAGGCGTTTTATAAACTCTGCGAACACATGCTGCCGGGCTATCACCAGTTGGAATTCGACCTGCGGGTGTACCTGACCTGGCGAGACCTGCAACAAGACAAGGAATGAGCGGATGGACGTCAGCAAGACCAAGAGCAGCTTTTATCGCCGCCTGTATGTGGCTTACCTGATCGACAGCGGTCTGGCCAGCAACATCCCGGCCCTTACCGAAGCCACCGGCATGCCCCGGCGTACGGCCCAGGACACTGTTGCGGCGTTGGCGGACCTGGACATCATTTGTGAATTCGAGCAAGAGAAAGGCGCGCGCAACCATGCCGGGCAGTATCGGATTCGTGATTGGGGGGCGATCGATCGGGGATGGATCGAGCAGAACCTGGAGCCGATCAAGACGGTGCTTGGTTATCCCTGAATGTTGAGAATGGCTCGCCTGGCGCCTTCGTCAGATCGCCGCCCGGAGCAGGCCCCCACATTTGAAATGCGTACTCCTGTGGGAGCGGGCTCCCTCGCGAAGCGGACCTCAGGGACGATGCATGCCTATATGTGGAATCCCATCCTCCAGATATTCCACCCCCACCACCTCAAACCCATACCGCCCGTAATACCCCTGCAGATGCGCCTGGGCCGATAGTGAAATCGACGTCCCCGGCCAGTGCTTTTCCGCTTGCTGGAGGGCGTGCTCCATCAGCATATGCCCCAGCCCCTGGCCGCGCGCTTCTGGCGCGATGACCACCCGGCCGATGACGACGTCGCTGTTTTGCGAATGTGGATCGAGCAAGCGCAGGTAGGCAATCAGGCGATTGTCCCGCCAAGCCATCAGGTGGCAGGTGTCGCCTTCCAGGTCCAGCCCGTCGACATCCTGGTAGGCGCAGTTCTGTTCCACCACGAAGACCTCGGCGCGCAACTTGAGGATGGCGTACAGCTGTTCCTTGTTCAGGTCGTTGTGATGTTTGCAAACCCAGTCGATGTCCATTTTTTTGAATTTCCTTGAGAACCTGATGCCGATATTAGGCGCCCTTGCGTCGGAAGTCTCTTGCGGGGTGAGACGAAAAATCTGCGACAAAGGCCAAAATGCCATCATGGATGTGTCGCGGCCCTGTCTTCTTTGTGTAATCTTGATTTCAGCACTGCGCAACGGTTTCGATGAGCTAACGTTAGGACCGGATGTCCCAGGACATCCTTGGGTTTCGGCTAAAAACAAACCGGGCTTTGAACCCGTCAAGGATGTTTGGCATGCCGCGATTGCATCGAGCTCTTGCTATGGTCGGATTGCTGTTGCTGAGCCACCACGCTTGCGCGCAGAAATTGCGTCTGGTCGCGGATGCCTGGCCACCTTTCACCGATTCGACGCTGGTCAATGGCGGCTTGGCCACCGACATCGTCACTACTGCGCTGGCGCGGGCCGGTTATGCCAGCGACTTCGAGCAGGTGCCCTGGGCCCGGGCGATGCTGGGCATCGGCGAAGGGCGCTATGACGTGCTGATCAATGCCTGGTACGCCGAAGACCGCACCCATATCGGTCAGTTTTCCGCAGAGTACCTCGTCAATCGCGTGCGCTTCATCAAGCGCAAGGACGCGGCCATCGAGTTCGACAATCTCCAGCAGCTGTACGCCTACCCCATCGCCGTGGTGCGCGGCTACGCCTACGCCAAGGCGTTCGATGAGGATGCGCAGATGCAGAAGGTCCCTGTGCATAATTTCGCGATGGCCGTGCGCATGCTGGCCGCCGACCGGGTGAAGCTGACCCTGGAGGATGAGTACGTCGCCCGTTACTACCTGGCCCATGAGTCCCCCAAGGTGCGCAATGCCGTGGAGTTCCTGCCCAAGCCGTTGAGCGAAAACAGCCTGCACATCCTGGTCAGCCTGAAGAACCCCGAGCATGAGCAGATCGTGGCCGGCTTTGATCGCGAGATCGCGGCGATGAAGGCCGATGGGAGTTATCAGCGGCTATTGAAGGCGCATGGGATGTGAGACCGCAGCGTGGCTGATAGCCCTTCGCGAGCCTACAGGCGAAGGGGCCGGTTTGGCCGTCGCAACGCTCAAGCCCCACTGGTGTCCTTAATCAGATGCGCCGCCAAGGTGCGCAACGGCCCCAACTGGCGGCAGATCAATGCCAGTTGCGTCTGCACCAGCCGCTGGCCTTCGTCGATTTCATCGGGCATTTGCTCAAGCTTGCTGGCGAGGGCTTCTTCTTCGTCACTCTGGATGGCGATCGGCTGTTTGCTCGCCAGCCCCTGGGCGATTTCATCGATGCTGGCCGCCAGTTTTACGCCCGCGCCGTCGATCAGGTACTCGCGCACCTCAGTCGGTAGCTCAGTGCCCCGGTGGGCGCCCAAGCCCGACAGGTAGCTGAGCAGGGTATGGGAGAGCACCAGGAAGCGGAACCCGACATCGGCTTCCTTACGGAAATGGCCAGGCTCCATCAGCATGTTCGCCAACGTGGTGGACAGCGCCGCGTCGGCGTTATGGGCGTTGCGCCGGGCCAGGCGATAGGCCAGGTCATCGCTTTTCCCTGCCGCGTATTGCTGCATGATCTGCCGCAAATAGATGCTGTTGCAGGTCAGGGTGTTGGCCAGCACTTTGTTCAGCCGCCGACCTTGCCAGTCAGGCAGGAACAGGAACACCGCCAGCCCGGCAATCAGGCTGCCCAGCAAGGTATCGAACAGCCGTGGCAACAGCAGTCCGTAGCCGTCGCCCACCTGGTTGAAACAGAACAGCACCATGATCGTGATCGCGGCAGTCGCGAGGGTGTAGCGGGTGGTGCGGTTGGTAAAGAAGATGACGCCGGCGACGATGGCGAAGCACGATTGCACCAGCGGGTTGGGAAACAGGTCGAACAGTGCCCAGGCCACCGTCAGGCCGATGGCGGTGCCGATGATCCGCTGGCCGAGCTTGCGTCGGGTGGCGCCGTAGTTGGGTTGGCAGACGAACAATGTGGTGAGGATGATCCAGTAGCCCTGGGAAGGGTGGATCAAGTGCACCATGGCGTAGCCGACGCTCAGCGCCAGCGGCAGGCGCAGGGCATGGCGAAACAACAGCGAAGTGGGGGTGAGTTGTGTGCGCAGGCGTAGCCAGACGTCCTTGAGGTTGCGCGGAGAACGGTCCAGCAGGCTGCTATCGGTAGCATCGGCCAGGGCGTCGGGGTTGCTTGCGTCGCTGAGCAGGCGGTCCATCGTGCCCAGGTTCACCGACAGCGCCCGCAACGAGCGCAGCAACCCGCGCCAGGCCGGGTTGCTCTGGATGCGCAGGTATTCAAGGGACGCATGCAGATCGTTCAGGGCATCGGCGAAGCTGTCGTCGTACACGAACGGTTGGCGTAGTTGGATCGACTCGGCCAGTGCCTGGCAGGCCTTGCCCTGTTGGCGCAGCAGGCGCTGGCAGCGGAACAGCACATCGCTGTGGAAGAAGGCTTCGGCCAGCGCGTTATAGGGGTAATGGGAAGAGCTCGCGCGTTCATGGATGTCTTGCGCGAGAAAATAGAGTTTCAGGTAGCGGCTGACTTTCGAGCCCGGCCGGCCATTGCCAACGCGGTGCAGGATGATTTCCTTCGCACTGTTGAGTGCGGCGACCACCCGGCCGTTCTGCTGGGCCAGCTCCAGGCGTCGCGCTTCGATGTCCAGCTGGCGGACCGGTTCGAGCAGCAATGACTTGAGCTTCAGGTAGCGCCCCAGCTCACGGAAAAGGCGCGCCAGGCTCTGCTGCACGGGCTGGTTGGAAAACAGCGCTTGCCACAGCACCGAGAGGAGGCCGTACCAGGCGGCGCCCGCCACCAGGAGCAAGGGTTCATGCCAGAAATCGGTGACCGCGCCACCGCGCTGGTCCACGCCGATCATGGTGTAGACCGAGAGAATCAGGGTCGCCGAGGCAATCGCCCCATAACGCTCGCCCAGCGCGCCGAGCATGGTCAGACCGAATGCCGCCAACGCCAGGGCGACGATGAACAGGATCGGGTACGGAAACAGTAATTCCACCGACAGCGCGGCAACGCTGAAGCACACTAATGTCACCGCCAGCGCATTGAGACGGCCCTGCCAACTGTCGTCGGTCTCGGCCAAGGCGCTGGCGATAATGCCCAGGAACAGGGGAATCAGCAGCGCCATCTCATCCAGGTACCAGCACAGGCCCATGCTGCCGGTCAGGGCGATGAACACCCGCACGCTATAACTGAACTTGTCCAACGCCCAAAGGCGACGCAGTGATTGGCTAAACGAGGTCGATGACATGAAGTGCAAGGGCCTGACGGGCAATGACGCTAAGTTGAGGCAGTAAGGACGCCGATGCAATGGCGGCGATCACATCTGGCAGCAAAAAGTGTTCCGGCATGCGAAGGACACACCTCTACCCTGTGGCGTGGGAGCCTGCTCCCGCTGGGCTGAAGCAGCCCCTTCCTTATGAGCTGTGTCTATTCAGACAGAGTGTGGTGCCTGTTCTGCGATTACTGCGCAGTCGAGCGAAAGCAAGCTCCCTCGCCTCAGAAGCAGGCTCAACATGGGGAGGAATCAGACGTACTGCGCCGCCGCATACCCCGAAGCCCAGGCCCATTGGAAATTGAACCCGCCGAGGTGCCCGGTGACGTCCAGCACCTCGCCAATGAAATACAGCCCCGGGCTTTTCAGCGACTCCATGGTCTTGGACGACACTTCACGGGTGTCGACGCCGCCAAGGGTGACTTCGGCGGTGCGGTAGCCTTCGGTGCCGGCCGGAACCACGTTCCAGCTCGCCAGCTTCTCGGCGATGTCCGCCAGTTCCGCGTGGGTATATTGCTTCATCGGTTTGGAGACGAACCAGGTGTCTGCCAGCAGGTTGGCCATTTTCTTTGTGAACAGCTCGCCCAGTAGGGTCTTCAGCTCACTGTTGGGGCGTTCGGCCTGTTGCTGTTGCAGCCATTGCGGCACGTCGTGGTCGGGCAGCAGGTTGATCTGCACCGTGTCCCCTGGCTCCCAAAACGACGAAATCTGCAGGATCGCCGGGCCGCTCAGGCCGCGATGGGTGAACAGGATGTTCTCGCGAAAGCTCTGGTCGTTGCAGCTCACCAGGCAATCCACCGATGTACCCGACAGCTCGGTGCACAGTGCCTTGAGCTGATCGGTAATGGTGAACGGCACCAGCCCGGCGCGGGTCGGCAACAGTTGATGGCCGAACTGCTTCGCTACTTGATAGCCGAAACCGGTCGCGCCCAGGGTCGGGATCGATAGCCCGCCGGTGGCGATCACCAGAGACTGGCAGGCGACGGGCCCAAGGGTGGTCTGCAATTGATAGCCGCCCTCGGTCTTTTCGATCTGCTCGATCGAAGTATCCAAGTGCAGGTTGACGCCGGCCTGGTCGCATTCTTCCAGCAGCAGGCCAAGGATGTCGCTGGACTTGTTATCGCAGAACAGCTGGCCGAGCTTTTTCTCGTGATAGGGCACACCGTGCTTGGCCACCAGCGCGATGAAATCCCACTGGGTGTAGCGGGCCAGGGCGGATTTGCAGAAGTGTGGGTTCTGCGAGAGGAAATTGCCCGGCTCGGTGTACATGTTGGTGAAATTGCAGCGCCCACCGCCCGACATGAGAATTTTCTTGCCGGCCTTGTTGGCGTGGTCCAGCAACATTACCTGGCGCCCGCGTCCGGCAGCGGTCAGCGCGCACATCAAGCCCGCGGCGCCAGCGCCAATGATCACGACTTCGGTAGAGCGCAAAACGGTGTCCTCAAGTTTCGATGGTCGGCGGGGTAGGGGCTTTTGTGGCAAGGGCGTCAACTGGAATCAGAGGATCCGCACCCGCAACGACCGGCCCTTGATCTTGCCATCGTTCAGGCGTTGCAGGGCCTGTTTGGCGATGCCGCGTTCCACCGCCACGTAGGCCTGGAAATCGAAGATCGCAATCTTGCCGACCTGGGCGCCAGGGATGCCGGCCTCGCCGGTCAGGGCGCCGAGGATGTCGCCGGGGCGGACCTTGTCCTTGCGCCCGGCGCCGATGCACAGCGTACTCATGGCCGGTAGCAGCGGGCCGCCGCCCTGGGGCTTGAGGTTGTCCAGTTGGTCCCAGCTCAGCGGCGCCTTCTGCAGTTGCTCGATGGCCTGGGCGCGGTGGGCTTCGGACGGCGCCACCAGGCTGATGGCGATGCCTTTCTCACCGGCGCGACCGGTGCGGCCGACACGGTGGATGTGAATTTCCGAGTCGCGGGCCAGCTCGACGTTGATCACCATGTCCAAGGCATCGATGTCCAGGCCGCGGGCCGCCACGTCGGTGGCCACCAGCACCGAGGTGCTGCGGTTGGCGAACATCGCCAGCACCTGGTCGCGGTCACGCTGTTCCAGGTCGCCGTGCAGGCCCACGGCAGAGATGCCCTTGGCCGTCAGGTGATCGACGGTTTCCTGGACCTGCTGCTTGGTGAAGCAGAACGCCACGCAAGAGGCCGGACGGAAATGCGCCAGCACCTTGACCACCGCGTCCATGCGCTCCTCGGGGGAGATCTCGTAGAAGCGTTGCTCGATCTGCGCGTCGGAGTGGAATGCCTCGGCCTTCACTTGCTGCGGGTCACGCATGAACTTGGAGGCGAGTTGCTTGATGCCCACCGGGTAAGTGGCGGAGAACAGCAGCGTCTGGCGGCGTTCCGGGGTCTGCTGGATGATGTCTTCGATGGCGTCATAAAAACCCATGTCGAGCATGCGGTCGGCTTCGTCGAGGATCAGCGTGTTAAGGCCGTCGAGCACCAGCGAACCCTTGCGCAGGTGCTGCTGGATCCGGCCTGGCGTGCCGACGATGATATGGGCGCCGTGTTCGAGGGAGGCGATCTGCGGGCCGAAGGACACGCCGCCGCACAGGGTCAGGACCTTGATGTTGTCTTCGGCACGGGCCAGGCGGCGGATTTCCTTGGCGACCTGGTCGGCCAGCTCACGGGTCGGGCATATCACCAGGGCCTGGCAGCCGAAATAGCGCGGGTTGATCGGGTTCAGCAGGCCGATGCCGAAGGCTGCGGTCTTGCCGCTGCCGGTCTTGGCCTGGGCGATCAGGTCCATACCCTTGAGGATCACCGGCAAGCTTTGCGCCTGGATCGGCGTCATCTGGGCATAACCGAGTGATTCGAGGTTAGCCAGCATGGCGGCGGACAGCGGCAAAGTATTAAAAGCGGTGGCGATGGTGGTCACGGGACGGGCCTGCAAAACAAAATGTCGCGCAGTGTAACAGCCTCGTGCCACTTTCTTCGAAAGATCTGGACGAGCTGTGTAGCCAGACCGCGGAGCCCTGTGGCGGGGGAGCTTGCCCCCGCTGAGGTACGAAGCGCCCCCAAACCGGCCTGCCCGCTGAGCTCAGCTTAATGCTCGATGTGCTCATCCGGTCGCTTCTGCCGCCGCCCGTCCTGCTTCGACAGTTGCGAAAAGATCGTCGCCGCCAGCATCGCCATGATCCCCACCGTCACGAAGGTCAATTGGAACGCGCCCAGCACCGTGTCCACGCCGTCATTGCCAACCTGGGCGGTGAAGCCGCCGAGCAAGGCCCCGGCGCAAGCCACGCCCAGGCTCAGGGACAGTTGCGCCACCACCGACAACAAGCTGTTGCCGCTGCTGGCGCTGGCGTCGTCCAGGTCGATCAAGGTCACGGTGTTCATCGCGGTGAATTGAAGGGAGTTGATCGCTCCCAGCACTGCCAGATGCGCGAGCAACAGCCAGTACGGTGTCTGCTCGCTGACCAAGCCCATGCTCGCCAGCATCACGCCCAGGGCCAGGGTATTGGCGGTCAGGACGATGCGATAGCCGAAGCGTTCGATCAGCGGCCGGGCGACCGATTTGGCGACCATCGCTGCGGCCGCCAGGGGCAGCATGCTCATCCCCGCCTGGGAGGGCGAATAACCCAAGGCGACTTGCAACAACAACGGCACCAGGAACGGCAGGGCGCCGCTGCCCAGGCGCGCGAACAGATTGCCGAGGATGCCCACCGCAAAGGTCCGGGTCTTGAACAATGACGGTGGGAACAGCGCGTTCTCGACGTGCCCGGCCCGCAACCAATACGCCGCCAGGCAGGCCATGCCGCCGAACAGCAGCAACATCACCCGCAGGTGCGGCAGGTGCAGTTCCCCCAGGCCTTCCATGGCGATGGTGATCAGCACCATTGCCGCACCGAACAACAGGAAACCCAGGCCATCGAAGCGTGTGCGCTCAGTGCCGCGCAGGTCTGGGATGAACTTCCACACCGCGTAGCAGCCGATCACACCCACCGGCAGATTGATGATGAAGATCCAATGCCAGGTCATGTATTCGACCATCCAGCCGCCCATGGTCGGGCCGATCAGCGGGCCGAGCAGGCCGGGGATGGTGATGAAGCCCATGATCCGCACCAGCTCCGAACGTGGATAGGCCCGCAATACCACCAGCCGCCCCACCGGCAGCATCAGCGCACCGCCCAGGCCTTGGATCACCCGGGCGCCGATCAGCATGCTCAACGAATTGGACAAGGCGCACAGCAGCGAGCCGAAGCTGAACAGCAGGATCGCGCCGAAGAAAATCTTCTTGGTGCCGAAGCGGTCGGCGATCCAGCCCGAGGCAGGGATCAGCAAGGCGACGGTGAGCATGTAGGCAATGATCACACCCTGCATGCGCAGCGGGTTTTCCGCCAGGTCGCTGGCCATGGCGGGCAGGGCGGTATTGAGGATGGTGCCGTCCAGGGACTGCATGAAGAAAGCGATTGCCACCACCCACGGGAGCCAGCGGGCGGTGACGGCGTCGAGGGGAGCGCGGTTGGGCATGGGACCTCTTGGATGGAAAGTGAACAATTTCCTGTGGCGAAAACGCTTTTTGTGGCGAGAGAGCAAGCTCCCTCGCCGCGGGGGGCCGCGTGTCACAGCGTCAATGTCAACCGCTTGACCAGCGCCCCCGGCAACAACATCGAGGCCGTGGCCCGCTGGCTGTAGGTGCTGGCCGAGAGCAGGAGTTCCCGCTCCCGGGTCAGCGCTTCGAGTTGCGAGCCGAGCAGGCTGTAGACGCTGTCGTCGAAACGCATCGTGCTCACCGGTGCCTGGATCCGACCGTTCTCGACCCAGAACGTGGCAAAGCGGGTCATGCCGGTCAGTCGCGCCGCCGGTTGGTCCGAGTAGTTCAGGTACCAGAGGTTACTGATATACAGCCCGGTGCCGAGTTCTTCGAGGATGTACTTCTGCTCCAGTTGCCCACCCTGCATGTCCAGCGCCGTGGGGTATTCGTAGCTGCTTGCGCCGTTGGCGGCGAGGCCGTATTCGGCGGCGCTGCGGGAGTTGACCAACTGCGCGTTAGCCGTGCCCTTGGCGATCAGTCCCAAGTCATCGCGGGGATAACCTTCGTCGGAAAATGCCGGGCTCAACGAGCCGCTGACTTGCTCGGTCAACCACACGTTGGGGCTGAAGTGGGCTTCGCCGGCGTAGAACTTCTGCAGCGGGCTTTGTTTGCTGGCAATTGCCCGGGCCGAGAACCCGCCCCAACTGAGCATGCCCATGATTTCTTCCAGCGCAGCCGGCGCCAGGTAGGCGCGGTATTCGCCGGGCGGTAGGGTGCGCAGCGGGCGACCGAGGAATTCCAGTTGCTCGCGGGCCTGCTCGAAGCGCCGGGCGAATCCGTCGTGGCTCCACTCGTGCCCGGCGTAGCTGGCTTTCACCGCCTGGCCATTTTCATGGAACAGGCTGAAATCGAAGTTGAAACTGTTGGCCTGATGCCAGCCGAACGCGCCAGACGAACTGGCGAAGCCACGGCTGATGGGACCTGCGGCGTAAAAACCGACCAGGTCCAGGCCTTCGGCGGCGCGGGTGATTTCAGCGACGGCCTGGTCGGTGTCCGGCAGCGGATGGTCCTGCACGTTGGTGCTCTGCCAATGGTTGTGGTTGAGCAGCAGGTAGGGATCGGCTGGCAGCAGCGGCAATGTCTCGCGCAATTGTTGCAGCCCGTCGGCCAAGCGTCGCAGGTCGGTCTCGGTGTCGCCGGACAAGGTGATCTGCAGGTCGGCATGACGGCCGTCATTGATCAACTTGAAACTGACATTGGCCTGTTGCACCTGGCCGGCCTGGCGGACCTTGCCATGGTTGAAGCGCACGAAGGCCGACGTTTCGGCGGCGTAGCCCAGGGTGAATTGCTCAGGCTCGTGCAGCGCGTCGCGCAACCAGTCGACCAGTGCCTTGAACGCCCCAGCTTGATTATTGACGGTGCTCATCAGGCATCTCCCCCAAACACATCCACGTTGCTGAATACGCAGGCCGGCGACGCATGGCCGACGCGGATGACCTGGTTCGGTTCGCCCTTGCCGCAATTCGGCGTGCCGAGGACCTGGGAGGTGCTGGCGTCGCCCACGGCGCGCAGGCTTTTCCAGAACTGCGCGGAAATACCTCGGTAGTTGGGGTTCTTCACCACGCCCTTGAGCTCGCCGTTCTCGATCAACTGGCCCCATTCGCAGCCGAACTGGAATTTGTTGCGGGCGTCGTCGATGGACCAGGAACGGTTGGTGCGCATCAGCACGCCGTGCTCGATGCCCTGGATCAGTTGCTCCAGGGATTGGTCGCCGGGCTCGATGTTCAGGTTGGCCATGCGGTCGATGGGCGGCCGATTCCAGCCGCAGGCGCGGCTGTTCGCGACACCGTCGAGGCCGGCACGGAACTGTGAAAGTGCCCCGCCCAGTGGACGCAGCAGCAGGCCTTCGCGGATGAGGAATTGCTTGCTGGCGGCGCTGCCGTCGTCGTCATGGCTGTAACTCGCCAGCTCCTCGGGAATGTCCGGGTCGAAGGTTACGTTCAGCAGGCGGGAGCCGTATTGCAAGTGTCCGAAATCGCTGGTCCTGACGAAGCTGGTGCCGGCGTAATTGCGCTCATCACCGAGGATGCGGTCCAGTTCCAGCGGGTGGCCGATGGACTCGTGGATCTGCAGCATCATCTGGTCGGGCATCAGCAGAAGGTCGCGTGGGCCTGCCGGGGTGTTTGGCGCCATCAGCAGCTGCAGGGCCTGGTCGGCGATTTTTGGCCCGGCGCCGATCAGGCCGCAACGGCTGATCACGTCGAAGCCTCCTTGCTGGCCGAAGTTTTCCCGGCCCAGGGTGCGGGTCTGGCTGTCCTGGCCGTCGAAGGCGGTGACGTCCAGGGCCGGATAGATGAAACGTTGGGCCTGGCGCAGTTCAGCGCCGGCGCTATTGAGGTAGATCTGCTCGACCTGGGTCAGGCCGATGCTGGCTTGCCAGTTCACCAGGCGCTCGTCCTGGGGCACTGCGGCGGACTCGTCGCCGAGCAATTGGTAACAATCGCTCAGCGCAGGGAACGCCTGGTCGAAATGCGGCGAAAAGTAATCGGCGCGGTCGCTGGACACCGTCTGCTCGCGCAGGTCGAGCAGGGCGTGGGGCTTGAGCTGGCGAGCGTATTGCTCGGCGCGCTCCAGTGCCGATTGCAGGCCGGTCTGGGACAGGTCGTTGGTAGCAGCGTACGCCTCGACCCCGTTGACCCTCACGGTGAGCATCGCCCCTTCGTCATGGCCCAGGCTGGGCGGTTCGGCGACATTCTTGCGCACCGACAAGTGTTGGCCGGACTCGCGCACGTAACGCAGGGAAAAGAATTCAGCGCCCGTGCGCAAGGCAGCAAAACGCTGCTTGAGCTGGGGGTGGAAGTCGAACATGGAACCTCCTTGTCTGGAGTGGCGATGCAGCGAGGTGCGGCGCAGTGACGCGGTGGCTCTAGAGTAGGCCTGGGGCGGGGGAGGGATCAAGGCAGATGGGAGTTTTGCGATGCGGCAGTCAGAGACCATGCTGGATGGGCTGGCCCCTTCGCGAGCAGGGTCGCTCCCACGGTGGGATCGTCGGTGGTCACAAAACCTGTGTCCACCTCAGAACCCCTGTGGAAGCGAGCCTGCTCCGGGCGGCGATCCGACGAAGACCGCGCCTCGGTCTTGAGTGGTTACTGCACTGCCGTGGTCACTTCACGCAACGGCCTGCCACGCACCGGTGCATCGCCGGCTACGTAGTAAGGCGCGGTGCTGCGAGGCAACGGCTTGCGGCCGCGGATCCTGTCGGCGATTTTCTCGGCCATCATGATCGTCGGCGCGTTGAGGTTGCCGGTGGTGATGATCGGCATGATCGAGGCGTCGACCACGCGCAAGCCTTCCATGCCATGCACGCGGCCTTCGCCGTCCACCACGGCCATGTCGTCGGTGCCCATCTTGCACGAGCAGGATGGGTGGAACGCGGTTTCGGCGTGCTCGCGGATGAACTGGTCCAGTTGCTCGTCCGTCTGCACCTCGATCCCCGGGCTGATTTCCCTGCCGCGGAACGGATCGAGCGCCGGCTGCTGCATGATCTCGCGGGTCAGGCGGATGCCGTCGCGAAATTCCTGCCAGTCCTGCTCGGTCGCCATGTAGTTGAACAGGATGCTCGGGTGCTGGCGCGGGTCCTTGGACTTGGCCTGGATCCGACCACGGCTCGGCGAGCGCATGGAGCCCATGTGCGCCTGGAAACCATGTTCCTTCACACCATTGCTGCCGTTGTAGTTAATCGCCACCGGCAAGAAGTGGTACTGGATGTTCGGCCATTCGAAATCCGGGCGTGTGCGGATGAAACCGCCGGCTTCGAACTGGTTGCTGGCGCCGATGCCGGTGCCGTTGAACAGCCACTCGGCACCGATGGCCGGCTGGTTGTACCAGAGCAGCGACGGGTACAGCGAGACCGGCTGGGTGCAGGCGTATTGCAGGTACAGCTCCAGGTGATCCTGGAGGTTTTCACCGACGCCCGGCAGGTCGTGGACGACGGGGATGTCGAGGCTTTCCAGCAGCTTGGCCGGGCCGACGCCGGAGCGTTGCAGGATCTGCGGCGAGGCGATGGCGCCGGAGCACAGCAGCACTTCCTTGCGCGCCCGGGCCTCGACGCGCTCTTCAGCGGCGCCCACCAGGTAACGCACGCCGACCGCGCGCTTGCCTTCGAACAGGATCTTGTCGGTCAGGGCGTGGGTGACGATGGTCAGTGTCGAGCGCTTCTTGGCGACGTCCAGGTAGCCGCGTGCGGTACTGGCGCGACGGCCGTTGGGCGTGACGGTACGGTCCATCGGGCCGAAACCTTCCTGCTGGTAGCCGTTGAGGTCTTCGGTGCGCGGGTAACCGGCCTGCACGCCGGCTTCGACCATGGCGTGGAACAGCGGGTTGTTGCCGGCCTTGGGCGTGGTCACGCTGACCGGGCCGTCGCCGCCGTGGTAGTCATTCGGGCCGATGTCGCGGGTTTCGGCCTTGCGGAAATACGGCAGGCAATCGAGGTAGGTCCAGTCTTCCAGGCCCGGCAGCTTGGCCCAGTTGTCGTAATCCAGGGCGTTGCCGCGGATGTAGCACATGCCGTTGATCAGCGAAGAACCGCCCAGGCCCTTGCCACGACCGCATTCCATGCGGCGGCCGTTCATGTGCGGCTCGGGGTCGGTCTCGTAGGCCCAGTTGTAGCGACGGCCTTGGAGAGGGAATGCCAGGGCAGCGGGCATCTGGGTGCGGAAGTCCAGGCGATAATCCGGGCCGCCGGCTTCGAGCAGCAGGACGGTGACGCCTTCGTCTTCGGTCAGGCGGCTGGCCAGAGTGTTACCGGCCGAGCCGGCACCGATGATGATGTAATCGAATTCTTGGGACATGAAATGCACCCTCTTCGGGAATTGGGTTCAGGTCGCGGTCGCCTGTGCTACCTGTGGCGAGGGGATGTATCCCCGGCCGGCTGCGTAGCAGTCGCAAACAGGGCGACCGTGTTCTGTCTGAATGGTCTGGGACTTGAAGTTGGGGCCGCTTCGCAGCACAGCGGGAGCAAGCTCCCTCGCCACAAAAGCCCCAGCCCCAGGTTCGGTGTCAGATCAGAACACCGACGTGTAGTCGCCCATCTCGACCTGCACCGACTTGATGCGGGTGTAGTTGGTCAGCGAACTGATGCCGTTCTCGCGACCTACACCCGATTGCTTGTAGCCGCCGACGGGCATTTGCGCCGCCGATTCGCCCCAGGCGTTGATCCAGCAGATGCCGGCTTCGAGCTCGTGGATCACGCGGTGGGCGCGGTTGAGGTCGCGGGTCACGACGCCGGCGGCCAGGCCGAAGTCGGTGTCGTTGGCACGACGGATCACTTCTTCTTCGGTTTCATAGGTGAGGATGCTCATCACCGGGCCGAAGATCTCTTCACGCACGATGGTCATGTCATCGGTGCAATCGGTGAACACGGTCGGGGCGACGAACGCGCCCTTGGCGAATTCGCCGTCGGTCAGGCGACCACCGCCGCACAGCAGGCGCGCGCCTTCGGCTTTGCCTTTCTCGATATAGCCCAGCACGCTTTCCATGTGGGCGAAGCTCACCAGCGGGCCGAAATTGGTATTTTCGTCTTCTGGATTACCGATGCGGATGCGCGCCACGCGCTCGGCGATCTTGGCTTCGAACGCCGCCTTGAGGTGGCTCGGCACGAACACGCGGGTGCCGTTGGTGCAGACCTGGCCGGAGCTGTAGAAGTTGGCCATCATCGCGGTGTCGGCGGCGCGATCCAGGTCGGCGTCGTCGAAGATGATCAGCGGCGACTTGCCGCCCAGCTCCATGGTCACGTCCTTGAGCGAGGAGCTCGAAGCGCTGGCCATGACTTTCTTGCCGGTATCGGTGCCGCCGGTGAAGGAGATTTTCTCGATGCGCGGGTGTTCGGTCAGCCAGGTGCCGACTTCACGGCCGCTGCCGGTCAACACGTTGAATACACCTGCTGGAACGCCGGCTTCGGTGTAGATCTCGGCCAGTTTCAGAGTGGTCAGCGAGGTGACTTCGCTTGGCTTGAAGATCATCGCGTTACCCGCAGCCAGGGCCGGGGCGGATTTCCAAAGGGCGATCTGGATCGGGTAGTTCCAGGCGCCGATACCGGCCACCACGCCCAGGGGCTCGCGGCGGGTGTAGACGAATGAAGTGGTGCGCAGCGGAACCTGCTCGCCTTCGATGGCAGGCACCAGGCCTGCGTAATATTCCAGCACGTCGGCACCGGTGACGATGTCGACGTAGCGGGTTTCGGAGTAGGCCTTGCCGGTGTCCAGAGTTTCCAGGGCGGCCAGCTCATCGTTGCGTTCGCGCAGAATGTCCACGGCACGACGCAGGATGCGCGAGCGCTGCATGGCGGTCATGGCGGCCCAGACTTTCTGGCCCTTTTCGGCACTGACCACGGCGCGTTCGACGTCTTCTTTCGTCGCGCGTTGCACCAGGGCGAGCACTTCACCATTGGCCGGGTTGATGGCTTCGAAAGTGGCGTCGCCGCTGGCATCGCTGTACGCGCCATCGATGTAGAGTTTTTGCAGTTCGAAACGGGCCATAAAGTCCTCGCAAGTGCATAAGTGGTTGGCTGACCACCGAGCGTGTCGTTCATAGCTGACTACGCGCTGCGGTGGCGGTTCAGGCGTCGAGCGGTTCTGTGTGCTCTGGCGCCCCTGCCTTGGCCAATTGGAAATCCATGTATTCGTAAGCGATCTGGTGTGCCTGGGCGGTATCGAACGCGTCTCCCGACAGCGCGCCGCGCAGCCACAACCCGTCAATCAGGGCGGCCAGGCCCCGAGCCGCACTGCGCGCCTGGTCGACAGGCAACACGCGGCGGAACTGGCAACACAGGTTGGAATACAGACGGTGATCGTTGATCCGCTGCAACCTGTGCAAAGACGGGTGGTGCATGCTGGTGGCCCAGAAGGCCAGCCAGGTTTTCATTGCCGGGCCGTTGACCTGGCTGGCGTCGAAGTTGCCTTCGATGATCACCTTCAGGTGAGCTCGCGGGCTCGAGTCCGTCAGCGCTTGACGACGCGCGGTGACGTTCTCGCTCAGGACAGTCATCAGGTACTGGGCCGTAGCCGCGATCAGGCCGTTCTTGTCCTGAAAGTAGTGACTGATGATGCCGTTCGAAACTCCGGCCAAACGGGCGATCAGCGCAATGCTGGCGTCCCCCATTCCGACCTGATCGACGGCCTGCAAAGTGGCTTCGATCAATTGCTGGCGGCGGATGGGTTGCATACCGACCTTGGGCATCTAGCACATCTCCTTAGGCCATCCGGCGCACGAATGTCGTCTGCCGGAACGAAAGCCAGTCTATTTTGTTTTGATTGAACGTTCAATCAACAAAAAATAAGTTCTATGACAAGTCGTCGCTATTTGCCGGGGCGAGGACTTTTGGGGATGTCTTTATAACACTCGTCGGTTGGCATGTAGGCCAAATGCGCCTGATGGCTGGAAGGCTTGTCAGCAGTTGGCACCCCAAACAAAAACGCCGCGATCATCTCGCGGCGTTCTTGTTTGCGAGGGCTCAGCCCAGGTTCTTGCCGAGCAACGCGTGATACAGCTCGCTGTCACCCAGGATCCCGACCACTTTCTGGTTATCGTGGAGCACCAGTTTGTTGCCGGTCTGGTAGCGGATCTGCAAGGCGTCGCGCATGCCGATGCTGGAGTCGACCAAGGTCGGGAAACGGCCCAGGCCTTCGACGGATTGCCCCGGCGCCCAGTTTTGCAGGTCCAGCGCGGCGCCGTTCTGCCGGGCGCCCTTGATGGTGTTGCCTTCGGCCAGGTCGAGCCAGGAGTCACCGCCCGGGTCCAGGCACACCGAACCGTTGATGCGCTTGCAGTTATCCAGGGTGCGCATCAGGCTGCGACCGCAGAGCACGTTGAGCGGGTTGGTATGGGCGACGAAGGTGCGCACATAGTCGTCCGCCGGGTTCAGTACGATTTGTTCCGGCTTGCTGTACTGGATGATGCGCCCGTCTTTCATGATGGCGATGCGGCTGCCCAGTTTCAGGGCCTCGTCCAGGTCGTGGCTGACGAACACGATGGTCTTGCTCAGCTTGCGCTGCAGCTCCAGCAGTTCGTCCTGCAGGCCTTGGCGGATCAACGGATCGAGGGCCGAGAACGGTTCGTCCATCAGCAGGATGTCGGCGTCCATCGCCAGGGCGCGGGCCAGGCCGACGCGTTGTTGCATACCGCCGGACAGCTCGTCGGGTTTCTTGTTGCGCCACTGGGTCAGGCCCACCAGCTCAAGTTTCTCGTCCACCAGCTTCTTGCGTTCCTTCTCCGGCCGGCCCTGCATTTCCAGGCCGAAGCTGATGTTCTCGCGCACCGTCAGCCAAGGCATCAGGGCGAACTTCTGGAACACCATGGCGATGCGCTTGGTGCGCATCATCTTCAGTTCGGCGGGGGTGCAGGAGGCGATGTCGATCTGCCGGCCTTCGTGCTCGACGAACAGTTTGCCGCGGCTCACCGTGTTCAAGCCGTTGATGCAGCGCAGCAGGCTGGATTTGCCGGAGCCGGACAGGCCCATCAGCACACAGATCTCGCCTTTTTCAATGTCGAGGCTGGCCTTTTCCACGCCGACGATCTGCCCGGTCTTCTTCAGGATTTCGTTGCGGGTCATGCCCTTGTCAAGCAGCTTCAGGGCCTCGCGAGGGTCCCGGGCGAAGATCACGTCAACGTCTTCAAAGCGAATTATGCTCATGCGTCACCCCCTACTTTGGCGTCGGGTTGTTTGCAGATTCGGTCGAGCATGATCGCCAGCAATACGATCGCCAGGCCAGCTTCGAAGCCCAGGGCGATATCAGCGGTGTTCAGTGCGTTGACCACGGGTTTACCCAGCCCGTCGGCACCGACCAGCGCCGCGATCACCACCATCGACAACGACAACATGATGCATTGGGTGATGCCTGCGGCGATGCTTGGCATGGCGTGCGGCAATTCGATGCGCGACAGGAGCTGGCGACGGGAACAGCCGAAGGCTTTGCCGGCGTCCATCAGTTCGTCCGGAACGTCGCGGATGCCCAGGTAGGTCAGGCGGATGGGCGCGGCAATTGCGAACACCACCGTGGAAATCAGGCCCGGGACCACACCCAGACCGAAAAGGGTCAGGGTAGGAATGAGGTAGACGAAGGTCGGTACCGTCTGCATCAGATCGAGTACCGGACGCATCATCGTGTAGAACATCGGCTTGTGCGCGGCAACAATGCCCAGCGGCACGCCGATCAAGACGCAGACCAGGGTCGCGAACAGCACCTGGGCGAGAGTTTCCATGGTCTCTTGCCAGTAACCCAGATTGAGGATCAACAAGAAGGACGCGATGACGAAAACGGTCAGGCCCCATTTGCGCTGGATGAAATGCGCCAGTAGCGCGATGAGGCCGATAAGCACCAGTGGATTGAACCAGGTCAGCGCAAACGTCACGCCGTGAATCATCGTTTCCAGGAACATCGCGATTGCGTCGAAGGTGTTGGCGCCGTTTTGCGTCAACCATTCGACAAAGCCCGCGATGTACTGGCCCAAGGGTATTTTCTGATCAATAAGCATGGTAGTGAACGTCCGCATGCAAGGAATAAACAGCCCGGGCGAGCGAACCCGCCCGGCATAAGCTTTTTACTGCGCGAGCTTGGCTTTCACGGCCTCCAGGCCAGGTTTACCGTCAATGGTGGTAACACCGGCCAGCCAGGTATCGAGCACCTGTGGGTTTTTCTTCAGCCAGGCCTTGGCGGCCGCCTCTGGCTTCATCTTGTCGTCCAGCACGTTGCCCATCAGCGTACTTTCCATGTCCAGGGTGAAGACCAGGTTTTTCAACAGCTGGCCGACGTTGCTGCATTCCTGGGCGTAGCCTTTGCGGGTGTTGGTGTAGATGGTCGCCTGGCCGAAGTTCGGGCCGAAGAACTCATCGCCACCGGTGAGGTATTTCATCTTGAAGCGGGTGTTCATCGGATGCGGTTCCCAGCCCAGGAACACCACGGCGGTATTGCGACGCTGGGCGCGATCGACTTGCGACAGCATGCCGGCTTCGCTCGACTCGACGACCTTGAAGCCAGCGTCCTTGAGGCCGAAGGCATTCTTGTCGATCATGCTCTGGATCAAGCGGTTGCCGTCGTTGCCCGGCTCGATGCCGTAGATCTTGCCGTCGAGTTCCTTCTTGAACTTGGCGATGTCGGCAAAATCCTTGAGGCCTTTGTTGTAGAGCTCTTCGGGAACCGCCAGGGTGTACTTGGCGTTTTCGAGGTTGGCGCGCACGGTTTCCACGGTGCCGGCTTCGCGATAGGCCTTGATGTCGTTTTCCATGGTCGGCATCCAGTTGCCGAGGAACACGTCCATGTTCTTGCCATCAGCCAGGGACTTGTAGGTCACCGGCACGGAAATCATCGTGGTCTTGGTCTTGTAGCCGAGGGCGTCGAGTACGACGCTGGTGGTCGCGGTGGTCACGGTGATGTCGGTCCAGCCGACATCGGAGAAGTTGACGGTACTGCATTGTGCGGGTTCTGCAGCGTTGGCCAGCATTGGAAGACTCAGCATGGCGGCCAACAACAACGGCGTGGAACCTTTCATGGGTGGACTCCTGGTGTTTTATCGGCAGTGTCCGGTCGGGACAACCGCGCTTTTTTGCTTTTCTTGAGTTGCGGTTGGTGGCGCGTGGGCACTCTTCGTGGCACGCGGCCTTGCAAACGAGCCGTAACCGATCATGTACCAGTGCAAATCTGACGCCTACAGGGCGCGTCGTATCCAGTACAGGGAGGGTCGCATCCAGTGTTGGTGACGTCGTTTACAGATTTTTTCAGCCCTCGACTGGCTTCTGAGACGCAAAAAACGTCGTAAAACCTGGGCGAAAGGAACGCGGCGTTGCTGGGCATGATTGCGTCGGTGTCAGACGTTGAAACCGAAGGCAAAAGCCCGATGATGCGGCCATCCCGGCGTTGAGCGTAGCAGCTGCGCCACCGGGCGCTCCTGCGCCCGGAAGTGACCGTTCTGGAGAGTCAAGGCAATGGCCATCAGCGTGTTCGACCTGTTCAAGATTGGTATCGGCCCGTCCAGTTCCCACACCGTGGGACCCATGCGCGCAGCGGCGCTGTTTGTCGAAGCGCTGAGGGCCAAGGCGCTGCTGCACGATGTGCGTCGGGTCGAGGTGCAACTGTTCGGTTCGTTGTCGGCCACTGGCATCGGTCACGGCAGCGACAACGCGGTGATCATGGGTTTGATGAGCGAGTGGCCCGACGCGATTGACCCGTCGCAGATCGTCACGCGCATCCAGTTGCTGCGCGAAACCCAGACCCTCTTGCTCGACGGCCGCCTGCCGGTGCCTTTCGTCTGGGACCGCGACATGCGCCTGATTGACGAAAACCTGCCATTCCACCCCAACGCGATGACGCTGGTGGCCGAAGGTGAAAGCGGCGAATTGCATCGCGATACCTACTATTCCGTCGGTGGCGGTTTTGTCGTCGACCAGGCCCAAGCCTCCAGTGGCGTGGTGGATCTGGACGCCACCGAATTACCTTATGATTTTTCCAGCGCCGAAGAACTGCTCACGCTGTGTCGCACGCACAACCTGCGGGTGGCTGAATTGATGATGGCCAACGAGAAGGTTTGGCGTTCGGAAGAAGAGATTCGCAGCGGCTTGATGAAACTCTGGCGGGCCATGCAGGACTGCGTCGAACAGGGCCTCAAGCACGAGGGCATCCTGCCCGGCGGCTTGAATGTCCGTCGGCGTGCGGCGAAGTTGCATCGCAGCCTGCAAGAGCTGAACAAACCGAACGTGATCGGCTCGACCCTGAGTGCGATGGAGTGGGTCAACCTGTTTGCCCTGGCCGTCAACGAGGAGAACGCCGCCGGTGGGCGCATGGTCACGGCGCCGACCAACGGTGCGGCGGGGATCATTCCGGCGGTGCTGCACTACTTCATGAAATTCAGCGAAGCGGTGACCGACGCCAATGTCGTGGATTACTTCCTCGGCGCCGCAGCGGTGGGGATCCTGTGCAAGAAGAACGCTTCGATCTCCGGCGCGGAAGTGGGCTGCCAGGGCGAAGTCGGCTCGGCTTGCGCCATGGCGGCGGCGGGCCTGGCGGAAATCCTCGGGGCCACGCCGGAACAACTGTGCAACGCGGCGGAAATCGGCCTGGAGCACAACCTCGGCCTGACCTGCGACCCGGTGGGCGGCCTGGTCCAGGTGCCGTGTATCGAGCGCAATGCCATCGCGGCAGTGAAAGCCATCAACGCTGCGCAGATGGCCCTTCGCGGTGATGGCCAGCATTTTATTTCCCTGGATCGGGTAATCCGCACCATGCGCGATACCGGCGCCGACATGCACGACAAATATAAAGAGACATCACGGGGCGGCTTGGCGGTCAGTGCGGTGGAGTGCTGATTTTGTGGCGAGGGGGATAAATCCCCTCACCATGAAAATGATCGAAAACCGCTCGTAAAATGCACACTGCTATAAAAACTCGCCACGTTTTGGCGCGTCGCAAACAGATAAGACGTGACTTGTCGGTCACGCCTTTGTACGCCGCCCCACCGTTCGTCCCCGCGCTTGCGGTGACAACCGTCGCGCACACGGCGCAGCCCAGTTACCACAAGTGCTACCGATCTGCTCACAGCCCGCCCTGGCAGGCGCCTGCCGCCCTTGATGGCAATTAGAACCCAGCCTCGACAGGCCCCTCATATAGACAGGCCGGCATGTCGTTTTCAGGAGTTATTGAACGCCCATTCAAATTTAGGCATGGCATTTGCTCTATTCCGATAAAGGCCCCGTCTCACGCAAGAGAATGATGGGCAATAACAAGAGCCTCCGCCTGAGGCCATCACCCGCTTTGTGTGAGGAGATACCGCGATGACGACGTCCAACTCCGGGGCCCAACCCCAGAACCGTGCGCCTCAATCCATCGGCTTTCTGCTGCTGGACAATTTCACGCTGATTTCCCTGGCGTCCGCGGTGGAACCGCTACGCATGGCCAACCAATTGTCCGGTCGCGAGCTGTACCGCTGGACCACCCTGACCGTCGATGGCGGCCAAGTCTGGGCCAGTGACGGTTTGCAGATCACTCCGGACGCCTCGATGCACAAAGCGCCGTCCCTGGACACCGTCATCGTGTGTGGTGGTATCGGCATCCAGCGCACCGTGACCCGCGAACATGTCTCATGGCTGCAAAGCCAGGCCCGCCAGTCCCGTCGCCTTGGCGCGGTCTGCACCGGTAGCTGGGCCCTGG
The DNA here is from genome assembly GCF_000802155.2 of Pseudomonas frederiksbergensis. Classification (GTDB taxonomy): domain Bacteria; phylum Pseudomonadota; class Gammaproteobacteria; order Pseudomonadales; family Pseudomonadaceae; genus Aquipseudomonas; species Aquipseudomonas frederiksbergensis_A. The sequence goes on along the minus strand of NZ_JQGJ02000003.1, from coordinate 179,764 downwards.
CGTGCGCCGGCCTGCTGGACGGTTTCGATTGCAGCGTGCATTGGGAATGCCTGGCGGCGATGCAGGAGGCTTTCCCGCGGGTGTCGATGAGCACGCGCCTGTTCACCCTCGACCGCAACCGGTTCACCAGCTCCGGCGGCACCGCGCCGCTGGACATGATGCTGCACCTCATCAGCCGTGATCACGGTCGGGAGCTGTCGGCGGCGATCTCCGAGATGTTCGTCTACGAGCGTATCCGCAACGAGCAGGATCATCAGCGCGTGCCGCTCAAGCACATGCTTGGCACCAACCAGCCGAAGCTGCAGGAAATCGTCGCGCTGATGGAAGCCAACCTCGAAGAGCCGATCGACCTGGACGAGCTGGCGGTGTACGTCGCCGTGTCCCGGCGTCAGTTGGAGCGGTTGTTCCAGAAGTACCTGCATTGCTCGCCGTCGCGCTATTACCTCAAGCTGCGACTGATTCGTGCGCGGCAACTGCTCAAGCAGACGCCGATGTCGATCATCGAAGTGGCCTCGGTGTGCGGCTTCGTCTCCACGCCGCATTTCTCCAAGTGCTACCGCGAATACTTCGGCATTCCACCGCGCGACGAACGCGTCGGCTCCAACACCACGCAACAGGTGGCGATGATGCCGCTGCCGCAAGCGCTGGTGCTGTCGCCATTGTCCGGGCCGCTGTCGGCACTGAGCCAGGCGCGTAATGAATCGACGTTTGCCAGTGTGAGGCTCTAAAACCGAGTCGCGTGTATTCGCGAGCAAGCCCGCTCCCACATTCAACCGAGTTCCCATGGAAGACTCGGCCAAATGTGGGAGCGGGGCTTGCTCAAGAACGGATCGATCAGCCGCTATGGTTCTGCTGGTATTGCGTCAACGCGGGCAACAGCTGCTTGTCGATCGCCTGGCGCACGGCCGGCAGGATGGTGGCGCTGCTGGTGTACATGTCCTTGACCATCCGCCGCAGTTCATTGGCGCGGGCCCTGTCCAGCCCTCGCACAGCGCACTCGCATGCCTGCTCGGCAGTGGCGCCGCTGGGTATCTGCAGCCCCAGGGCCTTGAGGTGGCCCAGCAGGTCTTCCTGGTCGATCAAATCGGCGTACATCATGACGCTTTTCCTTGTTCAGGGATTGGGGTCGTGCCTGGATTCTGGTAGCCCCCCGAAGCGGCGGCAAGGGCGAATCGTCGATCTGTCACGAATGACTATGAGCGGGTCGTTTTCGGCTAACTCGCCGGGTCCTGGACTGGGCACACTGGCCCCAAGCTGAATCACGATGGTTTGGTCACCCTCGCGCCACAGCTCCTCCAGTAACGCTCCTGCCCCGATCCTGTCACGGCTTGATCGGGGATTTTTTTGCCTGTGGAAATCCGCAATATCCGGTTGCCCACAAGACGCCTTCGCGAGCGGCTCGCGAAGAACGATGATGTGATTTATCTCTGCAGCACCAGAATCCGCGACAGCAACTCATCCCGATCGACATAACACCCCTGGAAATGCCGCGCCCCCGTCGCCGGGTCGAAGGCGTTGCGGGCGTGGAGAGTGCGGCGGTTGTCGAAGCACCAGAGCTGCCCGGGTTCGAGTCGCTGCACCAAGCGAAATTGCGGTTCGCGGGTCAGGGCGATGAAGCGGCGGTAGGCGCGATACAGCCTGGGCATCTGCTCGACGGAGGTGTCGAAGGGGCCGCGCAGGAAGTTCGCCATGCGGATTTCCGAGACTTGCCCAAGGGCGTCCAACGCAATGATCGGCGCCAGGCACCGGTAGTCGCTGTGGCGGTCCTTGTTGCGAAACTCCACCGGGATCTGGCACAGCGCGTCGAAGGCCTCGGGGTCTTCCTGGCGCAGGGCTTGGGCAATGGCGAAGCCGTCGACGAAAATACTTTCGCCACCCTCGGCGTCGTTCACCAGACAATGCAGGAACTGCAACCCCGGCTGTAATTCCCGCGTCGGCAAATCGCTGTGCAGCGGCAGGTTGAAAGCGGTGTAGGCATTGCTGTCGGCATCGGCCTTGGATTGCACGTTGAAGAGCACGCCGAAGTTGCTCTCGCGTATGAAGGAAATGCGTTGGGCGATCTGTTTCAGCGAGCCGGGTTCGGTGGGCACGCCGCGGACTTGGGTCAGGCCGATGTCGCGTACCGCCAGCAACCACTGGAGCAGCGCGTTGGCGTCCTCCATCAGCGCCTGGTATTCGAATACCGGCAGGTGCAGGTCGCGCTGCCAGAGTTGTCGTTGTGGCTTGCTCGCCAGGCGCTCGGCCCTGGATTGTTCATCATAGGCGTGGGCGCGCAGCCAGCCCGGGTCGAATTGGCTTTGGTGGCCGTCCTGCCAGGCCACGCACAGGCGACCTTCATCATCGACGCCGACTTCGCCGGGCGCCAAATCCTCGGGCACATCGATGATTTCCAGGACTTGCTCGCGGGTGACGCGATAGACGCATTGCGAGCACGGGCAATTATCACGCAGCCACTGGTGATGAAAGGGACTGATCCTGCCATCGGCCCACGTGACATGAACCCGGTCGGCCAACGCTGCCGCAGCGGTCAACGCGTGGACCAGGGGATAGCTGCGGAAGTCGGCAATTGCGGCGACGGGTTGCATGGCGATCTCCTCGGGATTTTATCGGGCGGGGGGCAGTGCAATGACTCGACCGATGTAGGCCGGGGTCGGCAAGTCGGACTGGCTGTCGAGCAGGGCTTTGAGCTGGTCCAGGGTCGGTTCGGTGAACGGCGCCGACCGTGGGCCCGCCAGATCGACGTGCAGCAACATCTGTTCGTTGCCGGCCAGCTCTTTATCACCGCCGACCAGGTGCAGGCTGTGGTAGAGATGCAGGCGTTTGGCGTCGTGGCCGATGATCTGCGTGTGCACCTCGACCTGGGCGCCGAGCTTCACTTCATGCAGGTAATTGAGGTGCAGTTCGAGGGTGAACAACGAGTGGCCGCTGGCTTCGCGGCTCTGGCTGTCGAGGCCGAGCCGGTCCATCAGCGCGTCGGTGGCGTAGCTGAAGATCAGCAGGTAGAAGGCATCGCGCAAGTGGCCGTTGTAGTCGACCCATTCGGGGAGGATTCGGGTTTTGTAAGTGGTGAGGGTGGGCATTGTGAAACTCCACAGAGTGTCGCTGGTGTACACAACTGTGGCGAGGGAGCGAGCGCCCTCGCCACAAGGCGGATGTTTATTCGCTGAAGGCCATCCCATGTTTTTCCTTGGTGGTCTTCACCGCCTCCAGCACCGCCATCAGGCAATCATCACGATAGCGCTCCAGCGCCGAAATGCTGTGCTGCCCCAATTGCTCGCTCGTCCCGTCCACCACGTCGTCGATCAGTTTTTCGGTGAGCTCCGGTGCTGGCAGGTAGGTCCAGGGCAGTTGCAGCGCCGGGCCGAACTGGGCCATGAAGTGCCGCATCCCGGCATCACCGCCGGCCAGGGTGTAGGTCAGGAATGTGCCCATGAACGACCAGCGCAACCCGGCGCCAAAACGGATGGCATCGTCGATTTCACCAGTAGTCGCCACGCCGTCATTGACCAGATGCAGCGCCTCGCGCCAGAGCGCTTCGAGCAAGCGGTCGGCGATGAAACCGGGCACTTCCTTGCGCACATGCAGCGGTCGCATGCCGAGAGATTCATAGACTTGCATCGCCGCTTGCACGGCTTCGGGTGCGGTGTTCTTGCCGCCGACCACTTCCACCAGCGGCAACAGGTAGACGGGGTTGAACGGATGCCCGACCACGCAGCGCTCCGGATGGGTCGAGCTTTCATAGAATTCGCTCGGCAGCAGCCCCGAGGTGCTCGAGCCGATCAGCGCGTTCGGCTTGGCGGCGGCGCTGATCTGGCTGTGCAGTTGGAGTTTGAGTTCCAGGCGCTCGGGGGCGCTTTCCTGGATGAAATCGGCGTCGCGCACGCATTCTTCGATGGTGGCGACGAAGCGCAGCCGATCCGGCGAAGCGCCAGGGGCCAGGCCTTGTTTCTCCAGGGCGCCCCAGGCATTGGCGACACGCTTGCGCAGTGCCGCTTCGGCACCCGGCGCAGGGTCCCAGGCGACCACGTCGAGGCCATGGGCCAAGGCACGGCTGACCCAGCCGCTGCCGATGACACCGCTGCCCAGGGCGGCGAAGGTCTTGATGTCGGTGATGAAGCTCATGGTGGTTTCCTGAAAGGTCGGTGATCTGAAAGGGTGAGAGCGGGTCTGCGTGAACATGGGATCTGCCTTCTCGGCAGATCCAAGGAACGGATTCGGGTTTAGCCGCGCTGGACCAGGCCCATCTTCTTGCGGCCTTCAGCCGGAGTGAGCACGCGAGCCCCGAGTCGGCTGAGGATTTCGCCAGCGCGCTCCACCAACTGGCCGTTGGTGGCGAGTACGCCTTTGTCCAGCCAGAGGTTGTCTTCCAGCCCGACCCGTACGTTGCCGCCCAGCAGCACCGCCTGGGCGGCCATCGGCATTTGCATGCGACCGATGCCGAAGCCGGCCCACACCGTGTCTGCCGGCAGGTTGTCGACCATGGCTTTCATGGTGGTGGTGTCGGCCGGGGCGCCCCATGGAATGCCCAGGCAGAGTTGGAACAGCGGGTTGTCCAGCAGGCCTTCCTTGATCAGTTGCTTGGCGAACCACAGGTGGCCGGTGTCGAAGATCTCCAGCTCGGCCTTCACGCCGAGCTCGGTGATGCGCTTGGCGCCGGCCCGCAGTTGGGCAGGGGTGGAGACGTAAATGGTGTCGCCGTCGCCGAAGTTCAGGGTGCCGCAATCCAGGGTGCAGATTTCCGGCAGCAGCTCTTCGACGTGGGCCAGGCGGGTCAATGGGCCCACCAGGTCAGTGTTGGGACCGAACTCCATCGGCCGTTCGCCTGCACCGATCTCCAGGTCGCCGCCCATGCCGGCGGTGAGGTTGACGATGATGTCGACGTCCGCCTCACGGATGCGCTCCATCACTTCGCGGTACAGCGCCACGTCGCGGCTGAACTTGCCCGTTTGCGGGTCGCGCACGTGGCAATGGACCACCGTGGCCCCGGCTTTCGCCGCCTCGACGGCAGCGGCGGCGATCTGTTTCGGGGTGACCGGCACGTGGGGGCTCTTGGCGGTCGTGTCGCCAGCACCGGTGAGTGCGCAGGTGATAATGACGTCGTGGTTCATGGTGCGGATTCCTTCAGGCGTGGTGAGTCACCGCGCAGTTAGTGGCCTGTGTGGCTAATTTACGGCTCGTCATGGCGCCTTGCCTGGCAAGTCCTGACACTCGAATTTGAGTGCTCGAATTAACCGTACAGGCCACAAGCGCTGCGCAGAGGGAGAACGTTCAGTCAGTTACTGGTGAGCTTCAGGTTGTCGGCGGCGGGCTTGCCGTCGAAGGTGGTCACGCCTTCGAGCCAGCGCTGCTTGTCCTGCGGATGGTCCTTGAGCCACTGCCGCGCCGATTCGAGCGGATCTTTGTGATCGAGCAACGGCTGCATCATCCGGCTCTCGTCTTCGGCACTGAACGTCAGGTTGCTCAGCAGGCGGCTGACGTTCGGGCACTGCTCGGCGTAGTTCGGCGCGGTGACGGTCCAGACAGTGGCCATGCCTTCGTTCGGACCGAGGGCATCTTCGCTGCCGGTGAGGTAGGTCATTTGCACGTTGACGTTCATCGGGTGCGGTGCCCAGCCGAAGAACACCACGGCTTCCTTGCGCCGTACGGCACGGTCCACGGCGGCGAGCATGCCGGCCTCGCTGGACTCCACCAGCTGGAATTTGCCCAGGCCGAACTGGTTCTTGGCAATCATTGCCTTGATCTGGGTGTTTGCGCCGGAGCCGGGCTCGATGCCGTAGATCTTGCCGCCTAGCTCTTTCTCGAATTTGGCGATGTCGGCGAAGGTCTTCAGGCCCTTGTCGGCCAGGTAGGTCGGCACGGCCAGGGTGGCGCGGGCATCCTTGAGGCTGGGCTGCTCCAGCACCTTGACCTGCTTGGCCTCGACGAATGGCGTGATGGTCTGGGTCATCAACGGGTTCCAGTAGCCCAGGAACATGTCCAGGCGCTGGTCGCGGATGCCGGCGAAGATGATTTGTTGGGAGGCGCTGGTCTGCTTGGTCTTGTAGCCGAGGCCATCGAGCATCACTTGGGTCAGGGCACTGGTGGCGATGACGTCCGTCCAGTTGACCACGCCCAGGCGCACGTTCTGGCATGCGGCGGGCTCGGCTGCCAGGGTGGCCGAACTGAGGAAAGCGGTACCGCTGAGTGCAAGAACGCAGGAGCTGATCAGTCTTTTCATGTCGGGTTCCTCGGCAGCTTGTTGTTATGGGTTCCGGCGTCTGCGCGCCGGTGATGCCAAAGTACGCAGCCAGGGCTTGCTCAAAACGCACAGCGGCGACGTGCTCTTGCACTGCAGCGACCTGGATGCTTGAACGCCGCTTGCAACTGGCGTATCAAGGTCCGCACGCCACCCGCCAACCGAGTGCGCTCCATGTCCCAGGATTTCTACTTCTTGTTGCTGCCGGGTTTCTCGGCCATTGGTTTCATCTCGGCCATCGAGCCGCTGCGGGTCGCCAATCGCTTTCGCGGCGAGCTGTACCGCTGGCATGTGTTGAGCGCCGATGGCGGGGCGGTGCTGGCGAGCAACGGCATGTCGGTCAACGCCGACGCCGCGCTGGAGCCCTTGAAAAAAGGCGCGACGCTCTGGATCGTGGCGGGCTTCGAGCCGTTGAAGTTCGTCAGCCCGGTGTTGGAGCGCTGGCTGCACCGGCTGGACAACGATGGTGTCATCCTCGGTGGGATCGACACCGGCAGCGTAGTCCTCGCGCAGGCGGGATTGTTGGAAGGGCATCGCGTCACGCTGCACTGGGAAGCGATCGAGGCGTTCAAGGAATCCTATCCGCAGCTCAGCGTGACCCAGGAACTCTTCGAAATCGACCGCCGGCGCATCACCTGTGCGGGCGGCACCGCGTCCATTGATCTGATGCTGGACCTGATCGGCCAGGCCCACGGTTCGGAACTGGCGATCCAGGTCAGCGAACAATTCGTGCTTGGTCGCATCCGCCCCCGCAAAGACCACCAGCGCATGGAAATCGCCAACCGCTACGGCATTCGCAACAAGAAGCTGGTGCACGTCATCGGTGAGATGGAAACCCACAGCGAACCGCCCCTGAGCACCTTGGCCCTGGCCGAATCGATCAGCGTCACCCGACGCCAACTCGAACGGCTGTTCCGCCTGCACCTGAACGACACGCCCAGCAACTTCTACCTGCGCCTGCGCCTGGAAAAGGCCCGGCAGCTGCTGCGCCAGACCGACATGAGCGTGCTGGAGGTGAGCATTGCCTGTGGGTTCGAATCGCCGTCGTACTTCACTCGCAGCTATCGGGCTCGGTTTGCTCGGTGTCCGCGGGAGGATCGGCGGCGGCAGGGGGATGAGCGGGCGGCGGTTTGACAGGCTTTTATACTCAATTATACTCGCGGCTATAAATTATACCTTTCGCCATAATTGAGTATAAAACCATGTCCAAGCACCCCGGTTTTGTCTTCCGGCGTCCGGATCTGGCCCGCAACATTGTCGACGGGCTGATTGGCGCCGGGATCCAGGATTACACCTCAGGCCTGTTCCTGGCCGCGCCAAGGCGCACCGGAAAAAGTACCTTCCTGCGTGAAGACTTGATTCCCGAATGCGAGGCGCGAGGTTGGCTCGCGGTCTACGTCGATCTTTGGGCAAACAAGGAGAAGGACCCTGCCGAACTGATCGCCTCGGCCATTGCCGCCGCGTTGGTGCCTTATGAGAAAGGCATCCGCAAGCTTGCCAAGTCCATTGGCATCGACAAACTCAGCTTCTTGCGCACGTTGTCCTGGGATTTCAGCCAGCCGCAACTGCCCGAAGGGGCGACGCTGACCCAGGCGCTGGAGCTGTTGCACCATGCTGCCGAGAAAACCGTGGTGCTGGTGATCGACGAAGCCCAGCATGCATTGACCACCGAAGCCGGGGGCAACGCGATGTTCGGTCTCAAGGCGGCCCGTGACCAGCTCAATCAGGGGCGTGAGGGCGATACCAGCGGCCTGCGGCTGGTGTTCACCGGTTCCAATCGCGATAAGCTCGCCCACTTGGTGCTGAGTCGCAACCAACCGTTCTATGGGTCCAGCATTACGCCGTTTCCTTTGCTGGGCAAAGCCTTCACCCAGGCGTACACCACCCACTTGAACGCACACTTGGCCCAGACCAATCAGTTCAACGCCGATGACCTGGACCAGGCGTTTGAGTTGGTAGGTCGCCGTCCGGAGATGTTGCGCAGCGTCATCGGCGAAATCGCCCTGGAACTGGGTGAGGCGAGCCATTTGGGGGAGTTGCTGCGCAACAGCGCCGAAATGCTGCGCGCCGGCGTCTGGACCGAATTCGAGAGCGCCTGGAACGCCCTGACGGTGCCGCAACGCGCCGTGTTGCAGGTCATGGCCGAGCGCTCGCAGAACAACGAGCCCTTCGCGCCCTTCACCGATTCAACATTGGAGGCGGTGAGCAAGGTATTGAAGAGCATGGGAAGCGAAGTCGTGCCCGGTACCCAGACCATCCAATCGTGTATCGATGCGTTGCGTGAAAAAGAATTGGTGTGGAAATCCAATCGCGGTGGTTATGCGCTCGAGGACAAGGCGTTTGCGGAGTGGTTGAAGGGGTATCGCAAGCAGCGTTGAAACTTGGACTATTTCCGGTGGCGAGGGAGCAAGCTCCCTCGCCACACGGCGGTGTCAGCAGGTCTATTTCTTCATCAACGCCGAACACGCCGCCTTGTACGCCTCATGCTGATATTTATTCAGCGTCGCTGGCAGGGCGAAGTCGTGCTTCTTGTGTTGCGCATTGATGGTCTGCGGCGACAGCAGCGTCACCTCGCAACCTTCCAGCAACTGCAATATCCCTTCGATCTTGAACGTGGTCGGGCCACCGGCGAACTCACCTTTCTTGCTGCGCTTCTTGATGGTGATCCGTTCGATGCCGTTGTCCGTCACGAACGTCCGCACCTGGGCGGCAAAGGCCTTGACGTTGGCGGCTTCGTCGTCATCGTCCAGGGCGATTTTCTTAGTGCTCAGCGTAACGTGGCTCAACGCCTGCTGGTCCAGCGAGGCAACGGCGATGATCGCTTCGCTGCCTTTGATTTCGATGCCGCACGTTTTCATGTGAATTCCTTTACCAATTGTGCAAGCAGCTTACCGTGCCAAGCGGCTGCTCAAGCATCACTCCTGCCCAATCGACTCCAAAAACTCCGACCTGTCATCGCTCACCTGGGCCATGCAGTCGTTTTCGGCGATCTTGTAGGCGTCGCTGCCGGGTTTGGCCGGGAAGGCGGCGATGGCGCAGTCGGCGTCGCGCTGTTTTTGCCAGAGTTGCTGGGCGGCCTTGACCTTGGCGGTGATGTCGTTGAGCTGGGCCTTGTCGCTGGCGTAGCGGGTTTGCAGGCGCTCATTGAGGCTTTGCAGGTTTTCGCTGAGCAATTGCTCGGCGGCGGCTTTGCCGTAGGCGGAACAGGCGAGGGTCTGGACGTCGTTTTCAACTTCGTCGCAGGGGTTGGGCTCGGTGTCTTCGGTCGCATGGGCGACGGTGCTGATCAATGCCAGGGCGAGGAAAATCGATTTCATCGGGTTGTCGCTCAAATCCAGTGAAAGCCAGTGGTGCCGCGGATTCTGGCGCAAGCGCCGGGTAAATAACAGATGGGCAGAGGGGGGGCATCGTAGTCCATTGTCGCGGATTGACGCTTTCGGCAATTCCCCTGTCGTTTTTGCACCCGGTCGCCAAGGCCCTCCGGCATATGCTGGCCCCAAAGCGCCGGCACACGATTCGGCGCATGAATCGCCAACAAGGGGACTGCCTGATGAGCCCAGCCGAATTGCACGCCGACAGCATCGTTATCGACGGGCTGATCATTGCCAAGTGGAACCGCGACCTGTTCGAAGACATGCGCAAGGGCGGCCTGACCGCAGCCAACTGCACCGTGTCGGTGTGGGAAGGTTTCCAGGCCACCATCAACAACATCGTTGCCAGCCAGAAACTGATCCGCGAGAACAGCGACCTGGTGATCCCGGTGAAAACCACCGCCGACATCCGTCGCGCCAAGGAGCAGGGCAAGACCGGCATCATCTTCGGTTTCCAGAACGCCCACGCCTTCGAAGACCAACTCGGCTACGTCGAGATCTTCAAGCAGCTCGGCGTCGGCGTGGTGCAGATGTGCTACAACACCCAGAATCTGGTCGGCACCGGTTGCTACGAGCGCGACGGCGGCCTGTCGGGCTTCGGTCGTGAAATCGTCGCCGAGATGAACCGCGTCGGCATCATGTGCGACCTGTCCCACGTCGGTTCCAAGACCTCCGAAGAAGTCATCCTCGAATCGAAAAAGCCGGTCTGCTACTCCCACTGCCTGCCGTCCGGCCTGAAAGAACACCCGCGCAACAAATCCGATGAAGAGCTGAAGTTCATCGCCGACCATGGCGGTTTCGTCGGCGTGACCATGTTTGCGCCGTTCCTGGCCAAGGGCATCGATTCGACCATCGACGACTACGCCGAAGCCATCGAATACACCATGAACATCGTCGGCGAGGACGCCATCGGCATCGGCACCGACTTCACCCAGGGCCACGGCCAGGATTTCTTCGAAATGCTGACCCACGACAAGGGCTACGCCCGTCGTCTGACCAGCTTCGGCAAGATCATCAACCCCCTGGGCATCCGCACCGTGGGCGAGTTCCCGAACCTCACCGAGACGCTGCTCAAGCGCGGCCATCCTGAGCGGGTGGTGCGCAAGATCATGGGTGAGAACTGGGTGAACGTTCTTAAAGACGTCTGGGGCGAGTAAACCCCGCTGCATCACTGAATCCTTTACCTGCGGCCACTCGCGCCGCAGGCACATCACGAATTTCCGGAGTCAAGTTTTCATGGCCAAGATCGCCCCGCAACTGCCTATCGAAGTCGACAGCGAAACCGGTGTCTGGACGTCCGACGCCCTGCCGATGCTGTACGTGCCGCGTCACTTCTTCGTCAACAACCACATGGGCATCGAGGAAGTGCTGGGCGCCGACGCCTACGCCGAGATTCTCTACAAGGCCGGCTACAAATCCGCTTGGCACTGGTGTGAAAAAGAAGCCGAATGCCACGGCCTGGAAGGCGTCGCGGTGTTCGAGCACTACATGAAGCGCCTGTCCCAGCGTGGCTGGGGCCTGTTCAAGATCCAGGACATCGACCTGGACAAAGGCACCGCCAGCGTCAAGCTCGAGCACTCGGCGTTCGTCTATGTGTACGGCAAGGTCGGGCGCAAGGTCGACTACATGTTCACCGGCTGGTTCGCCGGCGCCATGGACCAGATCCTCGCCGCGCGCGGCAGTCAGATCCGCACCGTGGCCGAGCAGGTCTACGGCGGTTCCGAAGAAGGCCACGACGACGGCCTGTTCATCGTCAAGCCGTTGTAAGTCGAGGATCGCGCCATGGCTTTTGAAGCAATGTTCCAGCCGATCCAGATCGGCAAGCTGACCATCCGCAACCGCGTGCTCAGCACCGCGCACGCCGAGGTCTATGCCACCGACGGCGGCATGACCACCGACCGGTACGTGAAGTATTACGAAGAGAAGGCCAAGGGCGGCATCGGCCTGGCGATTTGCGGCGGCTCGTCGGTAGTCGCCATCGACAGTCCGCAGGAATGGTGGAGCTCGGTGAACCTGTCCACCGACCGCATCATCCCGCATTTCCAGAACCTGGCCGACGCCATGCACAAGCATGGCGCCAAGATCATGATCCAGATTACCCACATGGGTCGTCGCTCGCGCTGGGACGGCTTCAACTGGCCGACCCTGATGTCGCCGTCCGGCGTGCGTGAGCCGGTGCACCGTGCCACCTGCAAGACCATCGAGCCGGAAGAGATCTGGCGGGTGATCGGCAACTACGCCCAGGCCGCGCGCCGGGCCAAGGCCGGTGGCCTGGACGGCGTCGAGCTGTCCGCCGTGCACCAGCACATGATCGACCAGTTCTGGAGCCCGCGGGTCAACAAGCGGACCGACGAATGGGGTGGCAGCTTTGAGGGCCGCATGAAGTTCGGCCTGGAAGTGTTGAAGGCCGTGCGTGCCGAAGTGGGCGACGATTTCTGCGTGGGCATGCGCCTGTGCGGCGACGAGTTCCACCCGGACGGCTTGTCCCACGAGGACATGAAGCAGATCGCCAAGTACTACGACGACACCGGCATGCTCGATTTCATCGGCGTCGTGGGCTCGGGTTGCGACACCCACAACACCCTGGCCAACGTCATCCCGAACATGAGTTATCCACCGGAGCCGTTCCTGCACTTGGCCGCCGGTATCAAGGAAGTGGTCAAGGTCCCGGTGCTGCACGCGCAGAACATCAAGGACCCGAACCAGGCCACGCGGATCCTGGAGGGCGGTTACGTCGACATGGTCGGCATGACCCGTGCCCATATCGCCGACCCGCACCTGATCGCCAAGATCAAGATGGGCCAGATCGACCAGATCAAGCAGTGCGTCGGCGCCAACTACTGCATCGACCGCCAGTACCAAGGCCTGGACGTGCTGTGCATCCAGAACGCCGCGACATCCCGTGAATACATGGGCGTGCCGCACATCATCGAGAAGTCCACCGGGCCCAAGCGCAAAATCGTGGTGGTCGGTGCCGGCCCGGCCGGGATGGAAGCAGCGCGCGTTGCCGCCGAACGTGGCCACGACGTGACCCTGTTCGAGAAGAAGGAATTCATCGGCGGGCAGATCACCACGGCCTCGAAAGCCCCGCAACGGGACCAGATCGCCGGTATCACCCGCTGGTTCCAGCTGGAACTGGCGCGGCTGAAAGTCGATCTGCGCCTGGGCGTGGCGGCTGACGCGGCGACCATCATGGACCTGCGTCCGGACGTGGTAGTGCTGGCCGTCGGCGGGCATCCGAACCTGGAGCAGAACGAACACTGGGGCGCCGCCGAAGGGCTGGTGGTCAGCAGTTGGGACGTGCTCGACGGCAAGGTTGCGCCGGGCAAGAACGTGCTGGTCTACGACACCATTTGCGAGTTCACCGGTATGTCGGTGGCCGACTTCCTCGCCGACAAGGGCAGCCAGGTCGAGATCGTCACCGACGACATCAAGCCGGGCGTGGCCATTGGCGGGACGTCGTTCCCTACCTACTACCGCAGCATGTACCCCAAGGAAGTGATCATGACCGGGGACATGATGCTGGAGAAGGTCTACCGCGAAGGCGACAAGCTGGTGGCGGTGCTGGAGAACGAATACACCGGTGCCAAGGAAGAGCGCGTCGTGGACCAGGTGGTGGTGGAGAACGGTGTGAGGCCGGACGAAGAAATCTACTACGCGCTCAAGGAGGGTTCGCGCAACAAGGGCCAGATCGACGTCGAAGCCCTGTTCGCGATCAAGCCCCAGCCGTGCCTGGAACAGAGCGGCGATGGCTACTTGCTGTTCCGCATCGGCGACTGCGTGGCCCAGCGTAATACCCACGCGGCCATCTACGACGCCCTGCGGCTGTGCAAGGATTTCTAACGGCTTAACACCATCACCTGTGGCGAGGGAGCTTGCTCCCGCTGGGCCGGCCCGACGTTTCGGGCGAAGCGGCCCCAGATGATCAGTCGAGGAGCGTCAGGTTTACACCTGGGGCTGTTTTGGGAGCGCTTCGCGCTCCAGCGGGAGCAAGCTCCCTCGCCACACGTAGGTGCGTCGCTCTCACTGGCGCGCACATGACCCTGAGGTCTTTGGGAGCAACACCTATGTTGAACACCCTTCTTCCAATCCTGCTGTTCGCCGCCCTGGGCCTCGCGGTCCTGGGCGCCCTGCGGCGGGTGAACATGTGGCGCCGGGGACGACCATCGAAAGTCGACCTGATCGGCGGCCTCTTCGCCATGCCCAAGCGCTACATGGTGGACTTGCACCACGTGGTGGCGCGGGACAAATACATTGCCAACACCCACGTCGCCACGGCGGGTGGTGCGGTGGCATCGATCGTGTTGGCGATCCTGGTGCACGGTTTTGGCTTGCACAACCGCATCCTCGGCTACGCCTTGCTGCTGATGTCGGCGGTGATGTTCGTGGGCGCGATCTTCATGTATCTGCGCCGGCGCAACCCGCCAGCGCGTCTGTCGAAAGGCCCGTGGATGCGCCTGCCGAAAAGCCTGCTGGCCTTCTCGGCGTCGTTCTTCCTGGTGACCTTGCCGGTGGCGGGCATCCTTCCGGAAAACTTCGGTGGTTGGCTGGTGGCGGCGATCCTGGGTGTCGGCGTGTTGTGGGGCGTGTCGGAGTTGTTATTCGGCATGACCTGGGGCGGGCCGATGAAGCACGCCTTCGCCGGTGCCCTGCACCTGGCCTGGCACCGCCGCGCCGAGCGCTTTGGTGGCGGCCGCTCCACGGGCTTGAAGCCGCTGGACCTGAACGACCCCGCCGCACCACTGGGGGTGGAAAAACCCAAGGATTTCACTTGGAACCAACTGCTCGGTTTCGACGCCTGCGTGCAGTGCGGCAAGTGCGAAGCGGCCTGTCCGGCGTTCGCCGCCGGCCAGCCGTTGAACCCGAAAAAACTCATCCAGGACATGGTCGTCGGCCTGGCCGGCGGCACCGATGCGAAATTCGCCGGCAGCCCGTATCCAGGTAAACCGGTAGGTGAGCACGGCGGCAATCCGCACCAGCCGATCGTCAACGGCCTGGTGGACGCCGAGACCCTGTGGTCCTGCACCACCTGCCGGGCCTGCGTCGAAGAGTGCCCGATGATGATCGAGCACGTCGATGCCATCGTCGACATGCGCCGCCACCTGACCCTGGAAAAAGGCGCGACGCCGAACAAGGGCGCCGAGGTGCTGGAAAACCTCATTGCCACCGACAACCCGGGCGGCTTCGCCCCGGGCGGGCGGATGAACTGGGCGGCGGACCTGAACCTGAACCTGCTCAGCGAGAAGAAATCCACCGACGTGCTGTTCTGGGTCGGCGACGGTGCCTTCGACATGCGCAACCAGCGCACCCTGCGCGCCTTCGTCAAAGTGCTCAAGGCAGCGAAGATCGACTTCGCCGTGCTCGGCCTCGAAGAGCGCGACAGCGGCGATGTGGCCCGGCGCCTGGGTGACGAAGCGACGTTCCAGCTGTTGGCCAAGCGCAACATCCAGACCCTGGCCAAGTACAGCTTCAACCGCATCGTCACCTGCGACCCCCACAGTTTCCATGTGCTGAAAAACGAATACGGCGCCTTCGACGGCAACTACCTGGTGCAGCACCACAGCACCTACCTGGCGGAAATCATCGACGCTGGCGCGCTGAACCTCGGCCAGCACAAGGGCGACAGCTTGACCTATCACGACCCGTGCTACCTGGGCCGCTACAACGGCGAATACGAGGCGCCGCGCCAAGTGCTGCGTGCGCTGGGCATCGAGGTCAAGGAGATGCAGCGTTCCGGGTTCCGTTCGCGTTGCTGCGGCGGTGGCGGCGGTGCGCCGATCACTGACATCCCGGGCAAGCAGCGCATTCCCGACATGCGCATGGACGACATCCGTGAAACCGGCGCCGAACTGGTGGCGGTGGGTTGTCCACAATGCACCGCGATGCTCGAAGGCGTGGTCGAACCACGACCGATGATCAAGGACATTGCCGAACTGGTGGCCGATGCGCTGCTGGAAGACGCGGCCCCGAGCAAGCCCGTGGCCCCGGCCAAACGTGAACCTGCGGAGGTGCATTAATGAGCGACATCATCCGCCGCGACCCTCGCGCCGAGTGGATCGCCCGCAACCGCTTGCACCCGCTGCACGCGGCCATGCAACCGTTGCAGCACAGCTGGATGGGGCCCAACGGCGTCATCCGCAAGAATGTACATGGTGTCGGTTTCATCGGCCCCAACGGCATCAAGCGCATCGACCGCAGCGGCGCCCAGCAAGGTGGGGCGAGCAAGCGCACCGCTGCCGTCGAAGTTCAATTGCCGCTGCATCAGGTGCCGCAACCGGCATTCCACATTTGCGTCGTTCCGGACATGGTCGGTGGCCGCCTCAGCAGCCACGACCGCGATTTGCTCGGCCTGGCCCATCAGTTGGCCGGCAGCGACGGCGCAGTGTTGGCCGTGGTGTTTGGCGAGCATAAGGAAAGCACCTTCGCCACGGCGGGTGTCGACCGCTTGCTGGTACTCGAGGGCGAGGAATTCAGCGGTTATGCACCGGAGCAACGGGTGCAAGGCTTGCGGGCTGTGGATAACCAGTTCAACCCACGCCACTGGCTGCTGCCTGACAGTCGCAGCGGCGGTGGTGAATTGGGCCGACGCTTTGCCGCAGCCCTGGGCGAGCGCCCGGCCACGCGGGTCTGGCAGGTCAAGGGCGAAGAATGCATCGGTCGCGCCGGTGCGGGCCTGCAAGACTTGGCTCGACCGTTGGCGCGCTTGATCCTGGCGGCGGCCGAATGCGCCGAACCGGTCAGCGAAACCCGTCACGAAGCCTTGCCGGTGGAGTTATCCACAAGCGTGGCCCGTAGCTTGTCGCGGATCGAAGATCTTGGCGCGGTTGCCGTGGACCCGGGTGCGATCCCGATGGCCGAGGCCGAATTCATTTTCTCCGGCGGCAACGGGGTCAAGGACTGGGCGCTGTTCCATCAGACCGCCGCAGCCCTGGGCGCTACCGAAGGCGCTTCGCGGGTGGCGGTGGACGACGGCTTCATGGCCCGCGATCGCCAGGTCGGTGCATCCGGCACCTGGGTCACGGCGCGGGTCTATGTGGCCGTGGGCATTTCCGGGGCGATCCAGCACCTGCAAGGCATTGGCGCCTGCGACAAGGTGGTGGCGATCAACCTCGATCCAGGCTGCGACATGATCAAGCGTGCGGACCTGTCGGTGATCGGTGACAGCGCGGCGATTCTCCAGGCCCTGATCGCGGCGGTAGAGGCTTACCGCAACGAAGCCAGGCGCGATGCGGCTTAAGCTAAGGAAACGTTCATGAGTACCCAAGTGATCAGCCTCGTCTCCATCGGCGCCCACCCGACCTCCGGCCGGCCACGGCGTGCCGAGCAAGACGCCCGCGCCGTGGAGCTGGGCCTGCAACTGGCCGGCAATGACCTGCAAGTGCTGCACGCCGGCGACGTGGCCGAACCGGCCCTGCGCGCCTACCTGGGCATGGGGCTCGATGAGCTACATGTATTGGAGAACCCGAACGGGGCCGACGCGTTGCCGGCCCTGACGGACTATCTGCGGGATGCCGGCGCCCAAGTGGTGCTCACCGGCAGCCAGGCGGAAACCGGCGAAGGCTCGGGCATGTTGCCGTTCCTGCTGGCCGAGAACCTGGGGTGGCCGTTGGTGGTGGGGCTGGCGCAGGTCGAATCCATCGAAAACGGCGTGGCCCTGGTGCTGCAAGCCTTGCCTCGTGGTCAGCGGCGACGGCTCAAGGTGCGCCTGCCGTTTCTCGCCACCGTGGATAACGCTGCGCCAAAACCTCGGCAAAGCGCCTACGGCCCGGCGCGGCGTGGGGCATTGCACGCTGAAGAAGTCGAAATCATCGACGATGCCTTGCTGGCGGTGGCGGCTCTGCTACCGGCCAAGCCCCGGCCCAAGCGCTTGAAAGTGATCAAGGCCAAGAGCGGCGCCGACCGGATGAAAGCCGCTACCGCCAAGGCCAGCGGCGGAGGCGGGCAGGTACTCAAGGGTGTCAGCCCGGAGGAAGGGGCTCAGGCGATTCTAAAATTGCTGGTAGAAGAGGGGGTGGTTCGCTAACCCCGACCCTCTATAAACCCCTGTGTGCGGGCTTGCTCGCGAATGCTATAGGTCAGTCGATATAAGATTCGCGTGACACACCGCCTTCGCGAGCAGGCTCGCTCCCATGGAGTTCTGGTTTTGCCCACAATCTTTGTGCGCGCCTCTGTGGATAACCTGTTCGCCCCTCGCTGCGGCCTATGCCAATCGCGCTCTCCAGCCCTTTGCTTAAAAAATAGCCAATCTAACTCGCGGTTTTAATTGGCTTTTTGCTGTGAATAAAACATCGTCCGGGGAAAACTTGCCCCCAATCTCTGTTGGCGCTTCTGTGGATAAGATGTTCGCTATCCGCTACAAGCCAAGCGCTGCGGTTCTTTCAGAGATTTGATCAAATAATAGCCAAACTCCACATGTCTCCGAAAAAATCACCGGAAAACGCCGATTTGCGGCGCCTTCCATGGGTTTTCCACAGAACCGTCAAAATTACCCCCAAACGCTGTTGGCGGTTCTGTGGATAAGGTGTTCGCTCTGAGCTACAGCCCTTGTAGGTCGCGACCTGCATCGGTCTGGTCAAAAAACGATCAAGCCGTCAGTAAACCGTTGTCATTGGCTAAGTCACGGATTTTATTCACATTGGCGCTCAAAGATCCCCGTCACCTGCACATTTGTCCCCAATTACTGTGGGTGGCGATGTGGATAACTTGTTTGCGGAGTTCTGAAAGCCGCGGCTGGCTTAGCTCGAAACGCGATAGATCAAATTTCATACAGTTCTAAGGAACCGCCTTGACGGACAGGTGTCGCCTGTCTTCACTCATGGCACAAGGACAGCGAGACTTTATCCATATCTGGTTCAGGGAGAACGCACGATGGATAGCAAGGCCCCCACTCCAATACCCCATTCAGCCCCGACGTGTAACCCGACGCCGTCCACCGCGCTGCCTCGACGCATCCATCGTCGCTCGGCCAATCAGCGTGCACGCCTATAACGCCTGAGTGTTTCCCCGGTCACCGTTGACTGCCGCTTCAACCCGTACGGGATAGTGGCCAGGCGTTCGTGCGCCTTTGAATTTACAGGCAACCGCAGAGTTGCCCCTTCTGCCTGAGAGGACTTGAACATGACACGGATCTCGACCCCCATCAGTGAAATCAAGGAACACTACGACGTGATTGTCATCGGCTCCGGCTACGGCGGCGGCATTGCCGCGTCACGCTTGTCCCGGGCCGGGCGCAAGGTTTGCCTGCTGGAGCGGGGCCGGGAGATCCAGCCTGGCGAGTATCCCAACACGTTGCTCGCCGCCACCGAGGAACTGCAGGTGCATGACCCGGACGGCCACATCGGTTCACGGACCGGGTTGTTCGACCTGCACGTCAACGCCCAGCAGAACGTTGTGGTCGGGTGTGGCCTGGGCGGGACTTCGCTGATCAACGCCAACGTCGCGTTGGAAGCCGAACCCGGTGTCTTCGAAGATCCACGCTGGCCCCAGGCAATGCGCGAGCACAGCGACACGCTGCTCAAGGACGGCTACGCCCGGGCACGGGAGATGCTCAAGCCCAATCCCTATCCGGCATCCTCGCCGAACCTGCCCAAGCTCGACGCCCACAAGAAATCAGCGGATTACCTCAAGCAGGGTGCGCATTTCTACAAGCCGCCGATCAACGTGACCTTCGACAAGCTGCCCAATAACCTCAATCACGTCGGTGTCGAACAGCTGCCATGCAATGGCTGTGGCGATTGCGTCTCGGGCTGTAACAACAAGGCCAAGAACACCACGCTGATGAACTACCTGCCGGATGCCTGGAACCACGGCGCCGAGATTTTCTGCCAGGCCGAAGTGCGGCACCTGGAGCGCGAGGGCGACGGCTGGATTGTGCATTTCCAGTACCTGGACAGTGGTCGCGAGATGTTCTCGGCACCGACGCTTTTTGTCCGCGCCGACATCGTCGTGGTGTCCGCCGGCACCCTGGGCTCCACCGAGATCATGCTGCGCTCGCGGGACAAGGGCCTGTCGATGTCTGCCCAGTTGGGCGAAAACATGAGCGGCAACGGTGACATCCTCGGCTTTGGCCACAACTGCGACCAGGTTATCAATGGCATCGGCTTTGGTGCCCATTCGGCCAAGGAGCTCGAGCCGGTGGGGCCGTGCATCACGTCGGTGATCGATATGCGCACCGAGGGCGACTTGCGCAGCCGGATGGTGATCGAGGAAGGCTCGATCCCCGGCGCCCTTGGCCGGGCCATGGTGCCGAGCATGGCGGCGTTCGCCGAGATGATCGGCGTGCCCACCGACACCGGTTTCGGTGCCAGTCTCAGATACAAGGGCCGCGAGGCCGAAAGCTTCCTGCGCGGCCCGTATTACGGCGCGCTGCACAACATGCAGACCTACCTGATCATGAGCCATGACAACGGCAAGGGCCGCATGGTCCTCGATAACCAGGATCAGCTGCGCATCGACTGGCCCGGTGTCGGCGAACAGGAGAACGTCACCCTCGGCAACGAACGGCTGCACCTGAGCACCAAGGCCCTGGGCGGGATCTGGGTCGAGAACCCGATCTGGACCAAGCTGCTCAAGCACAGCATCGTCTCGGTCCATCCGCTGGGCGGTTGCGTGATGGGCGAGGACGCAGTCCAGGGCGTGGTCAACCACAAGGGCCAAGTGTTCAGCGGCGCCAGTGGCACCGACGTCTATCCGGGGCTGTATGTGACGGACGGCTCGGTGATCCCGACGTCCCTGGCGGTCAACCCGCTGCTCACCATTTCGGCGGTGAGTGAGCGCAACATGGGGTTGCTGGCGGCTGATCGCGGCTGGCTGATCGATTACACGCTGCCGTCGGCTCCGCGCAAACCGGTGGCGGCGCCGACCCTCGGCGTGCAGTTCACCGAAACCATGAAGGGTTACTTCTCCACGGCGTTCACCGAGCCCCAAGGCACCGACCTCAACCTTTACGAAGCGGCGGCCAAGCGCGGCAAGGCCGATAACTCACCCATCGAATTCACCCTGACCATCACCGCCGCCGACCTCGATCGCCTGATCAAGGAACCGGAGCATGCGGCGACGCTGGTGGGCACCCTCGATGCGCCGCTGCTGTCGCCCAAGCCGCTGGTCGCCAGCAATGGCGTGTTCAACCTGTTCGAGCAGTACCAGGAACAGGTCGGCGTGCGCCACATGAACTACGACATGAAGCTGACCGCGGAGGATGGCAGCGACTACTTCTTCAGCGCCTTCAAGACCGTGCCCGAGGACAATGGCGTGCTGAACATCTGGCACGACACCAGTACGCTCTACGTCACGCTGTATCGCGGGCCGGACAAGACCGGCACGGTAATCGGCTCCGGGGTGATGCACATTCTGCCGGCCGACTTCGCCAAGCAGATGACCACCATGAAAGTGCTCAACGCCCGCAATGAGCGCGAGCGCGTGGAGGCACTGGCGCGGTTCGGCAAGTTCTTCGCCGGGATCCTGTGGGAGAGCTACGGCGGTGTCTTCGCCGGCGACGTCTACTTCAACCCGGACGCGCCGCCTCGCTTGAAACGGCCGCTGGACGCGCCAGCGCCGGTGGTGCATTTCTTCCAGACCGAAGACAACGTCGAGTTGCGCCTGACCCGTTTCCAGGCCGGCACCAAGGGGCCGGTGATGTTGGTCCATGGCCTGGGCGTGGGCTCGAATATCTTCTCCACCGACACCATCCACACCAACCTGCTGGAGTATTTGTGCAAGCACGAATACGACGTCTGGCTGCTGGACCTGCGCGTCAGCATCCTGTTGCCGGCCAGCAAGCATGAATGGAACGGCGACCAGGTGGCTCAGTACGACTTCAAGGCAGCGATCGAGCAGATCCAGCAGGCAACGCTGGCCCGTGACGTGCAGTGCGTGGTGCATTGCTACGGCGCGACGACCTTCTTCATGTCGATGCTGGCGGGCTTGCAGGGCGTGCGCTCGGTGGTCTGCTCGCAGATCGCCGCCGACACGGTGGTCGCCACCGCCACCGGGCTGAAGGCCGGGTTGCATTTGCCGGGCATGCTCGATGCCATCGGCATCAAGTCCATGACGGCGTACGCCGACACCAAGGAAAGCTGGTTCAACAAACTCTACGACAAGGCCCTCAACGGCTATGCCCGGATCGAGGCCCAGGGTTATTGCACCAACCCGGTCTGCCATCGCATTACCTTCATGTACGCCTCGCTGTACCGCCACGACACCCTCAACGAAACCCTGCACGACAACCTGCATGAGTTGTTCGGCGAGTCGAACATCCAGACCTTCGAGCACCTGGCGCTGATCGTGCGCAAGGGGCATCTGGTGGACTTCAAGGGCAACGACGTCTACATGCCGCATTTCGACCGGCTGAAGTTGCCGATCTGCTTCATCAGCGGCGCCGACAACCAGTGCTACTTGCCGCAAAGCACCCTCAAGACCTACGAGCGGCTGTGCGACATGCACGGTCCGCAACTGTTCAGTCGCCATGAAATACCGGGGTACGGCCACATCGACTGCATGTTCGGCAAGGATGCGGTGGTGGATGTGTATCCGATCATTCTTGAGCACCTGGAGAAGACTGCATTGGGCTAGCTGACTGCCCTCCGTGGCGAGGGAGCTTGCTCCCGCTCGGCTGCGAAGCAGTCGTCGCTTTTGAAGTCTTGGGGGCCGCTACGCGGCCCAGCGGGAGCAAGCTCGCTCGCCACATGGGTTTTGTGGTGAGTCAAGAATAAGGAAAAGGATGCGATGAACACTTACATCCGTTGGTTCCAACGCGTCATCTGGGTCGGGATTGTCATGAACATGGTCTTCGCGATCCCGGCGCTATTCGCGCCGGCGTTGCTGACGTCCATGATCGGTCTGCCGCCCGTATTGTCCGATCCCTGGCTGGAAAACGCCGGCATGTTGCTGGTGGGGATCAGCCTGTTCTACATGCCCTCGGGCTTCAACGCGCCGCGTTTCGTGGTGCATTCATGGTTGTGCGTGCTGTCGCGGCTGGTGGCCGTGGTGTTCTGGGTCTACCTGATCAACACCAACAACCAGGGCTCGCTGTTCGTGCCGATGCTGATGGGCGACTTGAGCATGTTCCTGATCCTGGGCGTGCTGCTGTACCTGGGCAGCCCGGTGGCCAATCGTCCCCTGGCCTTGCTCTGCGCCGGTTGGCGGGATTGGCGTGCCGGCTGGGCGCTGCGCTGGCAGAGCCACGGTTTCAAGGTCGGCACGTTGGTGGTGCTCTTGCTGTTGGGTTTCATCGGCTACCAGACCTGGTACCAGATGATCCGGGAAGTGCCACAACCGGACTTCGCCTCCGACGAAGACCATTACAAATACGCCGCCATCGGCCTGGGCATCGAAGCGCGGATTCCCTACTACCTGTTCGCCGTGCTGCCGCAGATGTGTCCGGAAAAACTGCCCAGGCCGGGTGGCTACGAGGTGTTCGGTTTTCTCTATGAGAACGGCAACGACTTGCCCATCGGCATGGCCAAGCGGCAGCTCGGCTACCCGACCGTGGAGCCCAACTGCGCCCTGTGCCACACCGGCTCCTACCGGGCCAATGCCACTGACGTCGCGGTGCCAGTCGCCGCCGCGCCGGCCAATACCCTGCAACTGCAGGCCTTCCAGTGGTTCGCCTACGAATGCGCCAGCGATCCGAAATTCACCCCCGACGCGGTCATGGCTGCGATCACCGGCAAGTTCCAGCTGGGCTTTTTCGAAAAGCTCTACAACCGCTACTTGATCATCCCGATGGCCAAGAGCGCGTTGCTCAAGCAGAAACAAGCGTACGCCTGGCAGAAGCTGCGCCCGGCCCAAGGGCCAGGACGGACCGACACCTTCAACCCGACCAAAATGGTGGTGTTCGGCTTCCCGGATGATTCCACCATCGGCACCGTGGACCTGCCGCAGGTCTGGAACCAGAAACCTCGGGAGTCCATGTACCTGCATTGGGATGGCAATAACAACAAGATCCACGAACGCAACTACGCGGCGGCCATGGCCGTGGGCGCGACACCCGATTCGGTGCTGCCACCGAGTTTCAACCGCGTCACGAACTGGCTACTGGGCCACAAGGCACCGGCCTGGCCGTTCGCCCTGGACCAGGGGAAAGTGGCCCAGGGCAAACCGATCTGGGAGAAAAACTGCGCCGGCTGCCACGACTTCGGCCGCAGCGACACCGGCCAGGTCACCACCAACATCGACCAGTTGGGCACCGACCCCCATCGCCTGAACTCCTTCACCACCGGCCTGGTGACGGCCTTCCACGGCTTCAAGAAACCGCCGTTCGACTTTGGCGCCTACCGCAAGACCCAGAGCTACAGCAACACCCCCACCGATGGTATCTGGCTGCGGGCTCCGTACCTGCACAACGGTTCGGTGCCGACCCTGTGGGATTTGCTGCAAGCGCCGGAGCAGCGGCCGCAGGTGTTCTACACCGGCTCCGACATCTACGACCAGGAGAAGGTCGGCTTCATCACCAGCGGCGCGCAGATGAAGGCGTCGGCGGATTTCAAATACGACACCCGCCTGGAAGGCAACCACAACGGCGGTCACCTGTATGGCACGCAACTGTCGGACGTCGACAAGCGGGCCCTGATCGAATTCATGAAAACCCTGTAGCCCAGGGCATAGCGAAGGAGCGTCCACATGTCATTACTGCACCATTGGGAGCATGAGTTCGACAAGGTCAAGGTCCGCCTGCACGGGTTGGTGACGCGGCTGGAAATGTCCTGGAAAAAACTCGTCAACGACCTGGAGCCCGAGGAGTTCCAGGCCATCGTCAAGCTGCTGCAACGAGGCCACGACCAGGCCCGGCACGTTATCGATCACGGGGATCTGCCTGACGACGAGCCGGCGGTGCCGTGGGAGTTGGCCCACGGCTTGTCGATCCTCAAGATCGGCAACGCCACGCCCCTGCCGCAAAAAGAAGAAGAATTGCCGACCCGCGTGCTCAAGGACGGTACGTTACTGGGCTGCCGCAAATGGGAACTGCTGGACCTGCTGTGGAGCGAGGCGCTGCTCAAGTGGATCGAAAACCTGCGCCACCATGCGCCGTTCGCCACGAACCCGGCGCTGGTGAAAATGGACAACGACGTGGTGCTGGCCATCGCCGGCGACTGGGGCACCGGGCCGTTCGACAGCCATGCGCCCGCTGTGGCCGTCGCCAACCAGATGCAACTGGCCCAGGCGGATTTCACCATTCACCTGGGCGATGTCTATTACGCCGGCACGCATTCCCAGGAGGACGTCGACATGGCCGGCTGGCCGCAGGGCAAGCACGGTTCGTTTACCCTCAATTCCAACCATGAGATGTACAGCGGCGCCCATGGCTATTTCAAGGAACTGGCGGCGCGTTTTCCGGTGCAACAGGGCACCAGCTATTTCGCCTTGTACAACGATGACTGGTTGGTGGTCGGCCTCGACAGCGCGTACGCCTCGGACGCGATGAACCTGTACATGGACGGCACCCTCAACACCCAACAGATCGAGTGGATGAAAACCCTGCCCAAGCGCAAGAAACTCATGGTCCTCAGCCATCATCAGGGCTTCGATATATCCGGGCACCACAAGACCGCGCTTTACCAACCAGTGTGCGATGCCCTGGGGCGTGAGCCGGATTACTGGTATTGGGGGCATTTGCACAATGGCATCTGCTATGCGCCGCAAGGCGGTTTGCACGCGCGCTGCGCCGGGCATGGGGCGATTCCCTATGGCACCACGAGCGAGTTGAACGGACATGCCCGGGTGTTGTGGTCGGAAACCCAGTTGGCGGGCGACGAGGCTTATCCGGAGCGGGTGCTGAACGGGTATGTGAAGGTGGCGCTGAAAGGGGAGGCGATTGTCGAGACGTTCTATGGGGAGGATGGGTCGGTGAGGTGGTCTTCTTCGAGTTGATTGGATAAAGGTGAAACCGTCTTCGCGAGCAGGCTCCCACAAGGAATCTTCGGTGCGTCGCAGATCCGTTGTGGGAGCTTTTTTATATCGAGAAATGGATTGGAGCTGTACGCCTCGTTTTATCTTCCGGTTAATACGGTTCCCGTCCTCATGAGGAGGGCGGTTCATTCACGGAAGATAAAATGTCTGTTTTCAAGAAAATCCCAAAGCTGTGGGGCCTTCCGGGCGCCCTGTTGATGACCGCGTCCGCGGCTTTTGCGGGGGAAACCGCGCCGGGCATCGATGACCTCGGCAAACCCTTCAACCAATACACCTGGGTGACCGCACACAACGGTTACGTGGACGACATGCGCACACAACTGGAGCGAGGCGTGCGCGGCTTCATGCTGGACCTGCACCCCGGCAATCTGTCGGGAGAGGCTGATGTCTACCTCTGCCACGCAGGCGAGACGGGGCGCTGCGATGTGCGTAATGACCGGATGCTTGTCGACGTATTGAACGACGTGTTCCTGCCGTTCCTTCGCAGCAGTCCGGAGGTTGTGGTCACCCTGTTGCTGGAAAACTACGTCGACCGGATCAACCTGCAAGACGCGCTTAGCCGTGTACCTGGCTTGGCGGACTGGGTGTTCGACCCAAGTCCTTACGCCGAAGACCCCACCTGGCCAACGCTGGCCCAGATAATCGCCAGCGGCAGGCGCCTGGTCATCCTGACTGACCGGAGCGCGGGAGCGTATGAGATCGATGGCAAGACCCTCCATCTGCTGCGTGACAAGCAGTGGGAAAACCAGAATTACTGGGACTTGGGCATCACGGTTCTGGAGCACGAGTGGAGCTGCCCATCGCGTTGGGAACAGTACGACGCGCACGTATGGGCGTCCGGATTTGGTCATTGGCCGAGGCTGTTCGTGATGAATCAGTTCCACACCTGGGGGGCGACTGCGGACCACGCAGCGGCCTTGGACAACAACCTGACCTGGCTTGAGCGACGCGTGGACAATCATTGCGCAGTCGCGATGGGCAAGCGTACCGCGCCGAATTTCCTGGCGATCAACTTCAACCAGGCCGGTGATGCCTTCTCCTATGCCGCTGCATTGACTCAGGGCGGGTTCTATTTTTATGA
The DNA here is from genome assembly GCF_000802155.2 of Pseudomonas frederiksbergensis. GTDB lineage: Bacteria > Pseudomonadota > Gammaproteobacteria > Pseudomonadales > Pseudomonadaceae > Aquipseudomonas > Aquipseudomonas frederiksbergensis_A. The sequence goes on along the minus strand of NZ_JQGJ02000003.1, from coordinate 153,171 downwards.
AGCGAATCAGGCCAGTCCGGTCGGGGACACCACCTGCGTCATTCCCGCAGGCCAAAGCCAGTCCCTGAGATTGCCCGCGCGCGGTTGTGAGAATGATGAAGCGCGGTCGATGAAGTTACGCGGCATTTCTGCGGGCACGCGTGTGATGGTCTATGACTCGCCTAGCGGTAGCATCACGGATGACTATGCCGTCATCGATATCAAGCGCGATATCGGCCTCGACGAAGCGATAACGGTCAGCACGTTCGAGCGCAACGAGGATAACGCCGATTTCAGGCTGGTTTATGTTCGTGAGAACGGCCTGGATGGCAAGATTTCCCGCATTGTCATCGGCGAGACGCCGTTGGATTCCGACGCGAATGACATGCAGTAGAAATCTTGCATCTTGAGCGAGTGGAAAAAGCAAAACCCCGCAGCATCCAAGGATGTCTGCGGGGTTCGTCAATGGACTGCTCAGCCTTGTACCGGAACGCCCTTGAGGTAAGGCGCCGGTTCTGCTCCGAGGTTGTTGAGCATGCGCTCGCTGTACCAATCCACGAAGTTCACCACGCCGAACTCATAGGTCTTGGAGTACGGGCCCGGCTGGTAGGCGGTGGAGTTGATGCCGCGCTGGTTTTCTTCGGCCAGGCGACGGTCCTGGTCGTTGGTGGCGTCCCAGACTTCGCGCATGCGGGCCACGTCGTAGTCGACGCCTTCGACCGCGTCCTTGTGCACCAGCCACTTGGTGGTAACCATGGTTTCCTGGGCGCTGATCGGCCACACGGTGAACACGATGATGTGGTCGCCCATGCAGTGGTTCCACGAGTGCGGCAGGTGCAGGATACGCATCGAGCCCAGGTCCGGGTTCTTGATGCGGCCCATCAGCTTGGCGCAGCCCTGCTTGCCGTCCATGGTCATCGACACGGTGCCCTTGAGCAGCGGCATGCGCACGATACGGTTGCGCAGGCCGAAACTGGCGTGGGCGTAAGGGATCTTCTCGGCTTCCCAGGCGGCGGCGGAGGCGGCCACGTGGTCCTTGAACGCCTGGTCGGCGCGCGGGTCGGTGACGTCGTCCCATTCCAGCAGGGTCTTGAGCAATTCGGGGTGCGAGGCGTTGCAGTGGTAGCACTCGCGGTTGTTTTCCAGCACCAGTTTCCAGTTGGCCTTTTCCATCAAGGTGGTTTGCACCGCCACCTTGGTGTTCTCCATGTCGTACGGTTCCATGTAATGGTTCAGCGTCGACAGGAAGTCATCGATGGCCGGCGGGTTCTCGGCCAGGCTGATGAAGATGTAGCCGCCAGCGGTTTTCACGTTCACCGGCTTGAGGCCGTACTGCTTCATGTCGAAGTCGGCGCCCATTTCGGTGCCGGCGAACAGCAGGCGACCGTCCAGCTCGTAGGTCCACTGGTGGTAGTGGCAGACCAGCTTGGCGACCTTGCCCTTGTCGCTGGTGCACAGCCGCGAACCGCGATGACGGCAGACGTTATGGAATGCATGCACCACGCCTTCGGCACCGCGGATCACAATGATCGGGTTCTTGCCGACCTGCAGCGTCAGGTAGTTGCCCTTGGCCGGGATTTCGCAGGTCATGCCGGCGATCAACCATTCCTTCTGGAAGATTTCCTGCATGTCGATATCAAACAGGCGTTCATCACTGTAGAACGGTTGCGGCAGCGAAAAGGTGCGTTCGCGCTCTTGGAGCATCTGCGCGGTGGCCTTGCGTGCGGGTTCCAGCGGATCGCCCAGGCTCAGGGTAGTGGTGACGTCCATCGTTTTGTCCTCATGGTCCTCTACGTGACCATCAAAAAAGTGGCTGATCGGTTGTGCTACGCAAGGCAAAAAATCTGTTTGTCTGTGGGGGCGAGTGTGGGGCCGCGCAGGGGCGCAACCTTATCCATGGGCGACATGGCCCAATCTGTTCCCGACGCGCAAGCCCCGGTAGTTGGGGGCTGGTCGCGATAAGTATGTGAATGTCGCAGATAGGTAAATGGCGGCGCAGGCGCCTGCGCACAATCGCCCTCATGAAGGCCGGCAGTCGGCCGTGGAGATCAGCATGTCCAATAATTTCCTGAACCCGGTCACGACCCAGACCTGGGCCAATGGCCGACATATCGTGCGTTGCGTCAAAGTCATCCAGGAAACCTGGGATGTGCGCACCTTTTGCTTCATGGCCGACCAGCCGATCATGTTCTTTTTCAAGCCTGGGCAGTTTGTCACCCTGGAGCTGGAAATCGAAGGCCAGCCGATCATGCGTTCCTACACCATCTCCAGCTCGCCGTCCGTGCCCTACAGTTTCTCCGTAACGATCAAGCGCGTGCCCGGGGGCAAGGTCTCCAACTGGTTGCACGACACCCTGCACGAAGGCCAGGAACTGGCGGTGCACGGGCCGGTGGGGCTGTTCAACGCCATCGATTTCCCGAGCCCGAAAGTGCTCTACCTCAGTGGCGGCGTGGGCATTACGCCGTGCATGTCCATGGCGCGCTGGTTCTACGACACCAACGCCAATGTCGACATGACTTTCATCCACAGCGCCCGCTCGCCCAAGGACATCATCTACCACCGCGAGCTGGAGCACATGGCTTCGCGGATCGACAATTTCAGCTTGCACCTGATCTGCGAAAAGCATGGCCTGGGCGAGCCGTGGGCCGGGTATCGCGGTTATCTGAACCACAAGATGCTGGAACTGATGGTGCCCGACTTCCTGGAGCGCGAAGTGTTCTGCTGCGGTCCGACCCCGTACATGACCGCCGTCAAGCGCCTGCTGGAAGCGGCCGGCTACGACATGAAGCGTTATCACGAGGAATCCTTCGGCGCCACGCCACCGGAAGCCCGTGCCGACGCCGTGGAACAGGCCGAACAAGCGGCCGACGCCCCTGAAATCGACGCGGCGGACCTGCACATGGTGGAATTCACCTCATCGGGCAAGAGCATTCGCGTGGGGCCGGGAGAAACCGTCCACGCCGCCGCCGCCAAGCTCGGCATGATGATTCCCAAGGCCTGCGGCATGGGCATCTGCGGCACCTGCAAGGTCTTGAAGCTGGGCGGGGAAGTGGAGATGGAGCACAACGGCGGGATCACTGAAGACGACGAGGCTGAGGGATACATCCTGTCGTGCTGCAGCGTGCCGAAGGGGGACGTGCGGATCGATTTCTGATTTGCTCGCTCAGGCAGGTGTAAATCCCTCTGTGCCTGGAGGGATTTACTCGTGCCTACGGGGATTTACCCGTGGCGAAAGGATAAATCCCCTCGCCACAGGTGTCCCGGCCCGGTCTTGAGTGTGTTTCTACTTAGCCCGCCATCACTTCCCGAATATCCGCCGCCAATTCCCGCACTCGCGCTTCTTCGGTGTCCCACGAGCACATGAAGCGTGCGCCGCCCTTGCCGATGAAGGTGTAGAAGCGCCAGCCCTTGGCAGTCAGCGCGGCGATGGCCGGTTCCGACAGTTGCAGGAACACGCCGTTGGCCTGGACTGGGAACATCAGTTCCACGCCGGGAATGTCGCTGACCAGCTCGGCGAGCAATTGCGCGCAGTGGTTGGCATGGCGGGCGTGCTTGAGCCAGGCGTCGTTTTGCAACAAGCCGACCCAGGGCGCGGACAGGAAGCGCATTTTCGACGCCAGTTGCCCGGCCTGTTTGCAGCGGTAGTCGAAGTCTTCGGCCAGGTCGTGGTTGAAGAACAGGATCGCTTCACCCACCGCCATGCCGTTTTTCGTGCCGCCAAAGCACAACACGTCCACGCCGGCTTTCCAGGTCAGGTCGGCCGGGCTGCAGCCGAGGAAGGCACAGGCGTTTGAGAAACGCGCGCCGTCCATATGCAGGTTCAGCCCCAGCTCCTTGCAGGTAACGCTGATGGCACGGATTTCTTCCGGCGTATAGACGCTGCCGACTTCGGTGGCCTGGGTCAGGGTGACGACGCGGGGCTTGGGGTAGTGAATGTCCTGGCGCTTGAGGGCAACCTCGCGGATCGACTCGGGGGTCAGCTTGCCGTTTTCAGTGCGAGCCACCAGCAGTTTGGAGCCGTTGGAGAAAAACTCCGGCGCGCCGCATTCGTCTGTTTCGACGTGGGCGGTTTCCGAGCAGATCACGCTGTGGTAACTCTGGCACAGCGACGACAGGGCCAGGGAGTTGGCCGCCGTGCCATTGAACGCGAAGAACACTTCGCAGTCGGTTTTAAATAGCTCTCGAAAGCCATCTGCCGCGCGATGAGTCCAATCGTCATCGCCATAGGCGCGCTGGTGCCCCTGGTTGGCTTCTTCCATGGCCGCCCAGGCTTCGGGGCAAATGCCGGAATAATTGTCGCTGGCGAATTGTTGACTCTTGTCGGTCATGGCCTTGCTCCTTGAATAGAGAGTCCTGGGTAAGAGATCCCTGGCGGAATTCCCCGGATGAGGGGTTCCATGGTTCGGCGTGCTTGGGTCCACAACGCCGTGAACGATTCTGGTGCGCACTTTACCCAAGATTGATGGGGGAACATAAGGGATGTTTCTGTCAGGAAAAGACCTTGTCATTGAGTCGATATAAACATGGGGCGACGTGATGGCGCGCTGGACCTGCTCAAGTGGCTGGCACTGTTGTCGATGATCCTTGATCATCTGCGATATGTCGGTTTTTCCGCCGATTGGTTGTATGTGCCGGGGCGGTTGGCGTTTGCGTGGTTCTGCCTGGCGATCGCGGCGAACCTGGCGCGCAACGATGCCAGCAGCAGCCCGTGGCGCTACCTGGGCTGGCTGTTGCTGTTCAGTGCCGTCAGTGAAATTCCCTATCGCTTGTTCATTCCCGACCCCGCCACCTTGAATGTCATGCCAACGTTGATGCTTGGGTTATTGGTGGCGCGCTGTTGGCAGACGCCCACGCTGGAGGCGCGATGCCTGGCCGCAACGGCGTTGCTGCTGGCAGCGCTGTTTTCGTCGCGGCTGATGTTCGGCTTCTACGGCGTGCTGCTGCCGGTGGCGATGTTGCTGGTGTTTCGCCGGCCCTGGTATTTCGCGTTGCTGCCGGGATTGGTCTGCGTGGCGGCCAATCAATGGCGGGTCTTGTATGGCGCGGCATGGCTGGGGGATGCGGTGGCGATTTGGGGGCTGGTGGCTTGCCTGATTGCGCCATGGCTGGGGCTGATGCTCTTGCGACATGCCAGTCGTTTTCATCCATTGCCGATGCGGCGCTGGGCGTATGGCCTTTATCCCGCGCATTTCCTGGCCTTGCTCGCGGTTCGCCAAGCAATGGCTTAACCCCGTGGCGAGGGAGCTTGCTCCCGCTGGGCTGCGAAGTAGCCCCAAGACCTGACATCTTGTTTATCAGGCAGATCTGCGTGGGCCTTTTTGGGAGGGCTTCGCCCTCCAGCGGGAGCAAGCTCCCTCGCCACAGTGCCGGTGCTCCATTCCATTTGAGCGCATGTCGTAAACGCACCTTTGCGTGGCGTCCATAGGCATTTGACCTGCCTGCGCCGGCCATACCATCGCATCCAAAGGGCACGACCGAAACGGTCCGTGCCTCACCGAGACGAAAGGCGCACCGCCGCCGCTGGGAGAGACGCGATGTTCAGCAAGCAAGACCAAATCCAAGGCTACGATGATGCACTGCTGGCGGCGATGAATGCCGAGGAGCAACGCCAGGAAGATCACATCGAACTGATCGCGTCGGAGAACTACACCAGCAAGCGTGTGATGCAGGCCCAGGGCAGCGGCTTGACCAACAAATACGCCGAAGGCTATCCGGGCAAGCGCTACTACGGTGGTTGCGAGCACGTCGACAAGGTCGAAGCCCTGGCCATCGAGCGCGCCAAGCAACTGTTCGGCGCTGATTACGCCAACGTCCAGCCGCACTCCGGTTCGTCGGCCAACAGCGCCGTGTACCTGGCCTTGCTGCAAGCCGGCGACACCATCCTGGGCATGAGCCTGGCCCACGGCGGTCACCTGACCCACGGTGCCAAAGTCTCGTCCTCGGGCAAGCTCTACAACGCGGTGCAATACGGCATCGACACCACCACCGGCCTGATCGACTACGACGAAGTCGAGCGCCTGGCGGTCGAGTGCAAGCCGAAGATGATCGTCGCCGGTTTCTCCGCCTACTCCAAGACCCTGGATTTCCCACGCTTCCGCCAGATCGCCGACAAGGTCGGTGCGCTGCTGTTCGTCGACATGGCCCACGTCGCCGGCCTGGTCGCCGCCGGCCTGTACCCGAACCCGCTGCCGTACGCCGACGTGGTGACCACTACCACTCACAAAACCCTGCGCGGTCCACGTGGCGGCCTGATCCTGGCCAAGGCCAACGAAGAAATCGAGAAGAAGCTCAACGCCGCAGTATTCCCCGGCGCCCAGGGCGGCCCGCTGATGCACGTGATCGCCGGCAAGGCCGTGTGCTTCAAGGAAGCGGCGGAGCCTGGCTTCAAGGCTTACCAGCAGCAAGTGATCGATAACGCCCAGGCCATGGCTGGCGTGTTCATCAAGCGTGGCTACGATGTAGTGTCCGGTGGCACCGACAACCACCTGTTCCTGGTCAGCCTGATTCGCCAGGGCCTGACCGGCAAGGACGCCGATGCTGCGCTAGGTCGCGCCCACATTACCGTCAACAAGAACGCCGTGCCGAACGACCCGCAGTCGCCGTTCGTGACCTCGGGCCTGCGCATCGGCACCCCGGCGGTGACCACGCGTGGTTTCAAGGTTACCCAATGCGTCACGCTGGCCGGCTGGATCTGCGACATTCTCGACAACCTCGGCGATGCCGATGTCGAGGCCAATGTCGCGCAACAAGTGGCGGCCCTTTGCGCGGACTTCCCGGTTTATCGCTGAGTCGGTTTTGGAGTAAATGACTATGCAACGCTATTCGGGCTTCGGCCTCTTCAAACACTCACTCAGCCATCATGAAAACTGGCAGCGGATGTGGCGCACGCCGACCCCGAAAAAGGTCTACGACGTGGTCATCGTCGGCGGTGGCGGGCATGGCCTGGCGACCGCCTACTACCTGGCCAAGGAACACGGCATCACCAACGTAGCCGTGGTCGAGAAGGGCTGGTTGGGCGGCGGTAACACCGCGCGCAACACCACCATCGTGCGCTCCAACTACCTGTGGGACGAATCGGCCCACCTGTACGAACACGCGATGAAACTCTGGGAAGGCCTGTCCCAGGACCTGAACTACAACGTGATGTTTTCCCAGCGCGGCGTTTACAACCTGTGCCATACCCTGCAGGACATCCGTGATTCCGAGCGCCGTGTCAGCGCCAACCGCCTCAACGGCGTGGACGGCGAGCTGCTCAACGCCAAGCAAGTCGCCGACGAGATCCCGTACCTGGATTGCTCGAAAAACACCCGCTACCCGGTGATGGGCGCCACCGTCCAGCGTCGCGGCGGCGTGGCCCGTCACGATGCCGTGGCCTGGGGCTTTGCCCGGGCGGCGGACGCGTTGGGCGTGGACCTGATCCAGCAGACCGAAGTGATCGGCTTCCGCAAGGAAAACGGCGTGTGCATCGGAGTCGAAACCAACAAGGGCTTCATCGGCGCCAAGCGCGTCGGCGTGGTCACCGCCGGTAACTCCGGGCACATGGCCAAGCTCGCGGGCTTCCGCCTGCCGGTCGAATCCCACCCGTTGCAAGCGTTGGTGTCCGAGCCGATCAAGCCGATTATCGACAGCGTGATCATGTCCAACGCCGTGCACGGCTACATCAGCCAGTCCGACAAGGGCGACCTGGTGATCGGCGCCGGTATCGACGGCTACAACGGCTACGGCCAGCGGGGTTCGTACCCGGTGATCGAGCACACCATCCAGGCCATCGTCGAGATGTTCCCGGTGTTGTCCCGCGTGCGCATGAACCGCCAGTGGGGCGGCATCGTCGACACCACGCCGGACGCCTGCCCGATCATCTCCAAGACCCCGGTGCCGAACATGTTCTTCAACTGCGGTTGGGGCACCGGCGGCTTCAAGGCCACCCCGGGCTCGGGCAACGTCTTCGCTGCAAGCCTGGCCAAGGGTGAAATGCACCCACTGGCCGCGCCGTTTTCCATCGACCGTTTCCACAACGGCGCACTGATCGACGAACACGGCGCTGCTGCCGTCGCCCACTAACAGGAGAAATCCCTATGTTGCACATCTTCTGTCCTCACTGCGGCGAACTGCGCTCCGAAGAGGAATTCCATGCATCCGGCCAGGCGCACATCCCGCGTCCGCTGGATCCGAACGCCTGCACCGACGAGGAGTGGGGCGACTACATGTTCTTCCGTGACAACCCACGCGGCTTGCACCATGAGCTGTGGGACCACGTCGCCGGTTGCCGCCAGTATTTCAACGCGACCCGTGACACCGTGACCTACGAGATTCTCGAAACCTACAAGATCGGCGAAAAGCCGCAGTTCACCGACAAGGCTGACAGTCCGAAAGCGGCTGCACAGGCTCTGGGAGAGAAGGTATGAGCCAGATCAATCGCCTGTCCAACGGCGGACGGATCGACCGCAACAAAGTGCTGACATTCACCTTCAACGGCCAGACCTACAAAGGCTTCGAAGGCGATTCCCTGGCCGCTGCGCTGCTGGCCAACGGTGTCGACATCATCGGTCGCAGCTTCAAGTATTCCCGTCCGCGTGGCATCTTCGCCGCCGGCGCCGAAGAGCCGAACGCGGTGCTGCAGATCGGCGCCACCGAAGCCACGCAGATCCCGAACGTGCGCGCCACGCAACAGGCGCTGTACCAGGGTTTGGTCGCCACCAGCACCAACGGCTGGCCGAACGTGAACAACGACATGATGGGGATTCTCGGCAAGGTCGGCGGCAAGCTGATGCCGCCGGGCTTCTACTACAAAACCTTCATGTACCCGCAATCGTTCTGGATGACCTACGAGAAGTACATCCGCAAGGCCGCAGGCCTGGGTCGCTCGCCGACCGAGAACGATCCGGACACCTACGACTACATGAACCGTCACTGCGACGTGCTGATCGTCGGCGCTGGCCCGTCCGGCCTGGCCGCCGCGTTGGCTGCCGGCCGCAGCGGTGCCCGAGTGATCCTGGCCGATGAGCAGGAAGAGTTCGGCGGCAGCCTGCTCGACTCCCGTGAAAGCCTGGACGGCAAGCCGGCGACCGAATGGGTCGCTGCCGCGGTGGCTGAACTGCGCTCGATGCCCGAAGTGGTATTGCTGCCTCGCGCTACGGTGAACGGTTACCACGATCATAACTTCCTGACCATCCATGAGCGCCTCACCGACCACCTCGGCGACCGCGCACCGATCGGCCAGGTTCGCCAGCGCATCAACCGCGTCCGCGCCAAGCGCGTGGTCCTGGCGACCGGCGCCTGCGAGCGTCCGCTGGTCTACGGCAACAACGACGTGCCGGGCAACATGCTGGCCGGCGCCGTGTCCACCTACATCCGCCGCTACGGCGTGGCACCGGGCAAGAAACTGCTGCTGAGCACCAACAACGACCACGCCTATCGTGTCGCTCTGGACTGGTTCGATGCCGGCCTGCAAGTGGTCGCCGTCGCCGACGCGCGCAGCAACCCACGTGGCGCGCTGGTGGAAGAAGCGCGCGCCAAGGGCATCCGGATCCTCACCGGCAGCGCCGTCATCGAGGCCCGTGGCAGCAAGCGCGTGACCGGGGCACGGGTTGCCGCGATCGACGTCCGCGCCCACAAAGTCACCAGCCCCGGCGAATGGCTGGACTGCGACCTGGTGGCCAGCTCCGGCGGCTACAGCCCGGTGGTCCACCTGGCTTCGCACTTGGGTGGCAAGCCGATCTGGCGTGAAGACATCCTCGGTTTCGTACCGGGCGAAGCACCGCAAAAACGTGTCTGCGTCGGTGGTGTGAACGGCGTCTACAGCCTCGGCGATAGCTTGGCCGACGGCTTTGAAGGCGGCGTGCGCGCGGCCAGCGAAGCCGGCTTCAAAGCGGTGGAGGGCGTATTGCCCAAAGCCCTGAGCCGTCACGAAGAGCCGACCCTGGCGCTGTTCCAGGTGCCTCATGAAAAAGCCACCGCACGGGCGCCGAAGCAATTCGTCGACCTGCAGAACGACGTCACTGCCGCCGCCATCGAACTCGCCACCCGCGAAGGCTTCGAGTCGGTGGAACACGTCAAGCGCTACACCGCACTGGGCTTCGGCACCGACCAGGGCAAGCTGGGCAACGTCAACGGCCTGGCCATTGCGGCCCGCTCGCTGAACGTGAGCATCCCGCAGATGGGCACCACCATGTTCCGTCCGAACTACACGCCGGTGACTTTCGGCGCGGTGGCGGGTCGGCACTGTGGGCACATCTTCGAGCCGGTGCGTTTCACCGCGCTGCATGCCTGGCATGTGAAAAACGGTGCCGAGTTCGAAGACGTCGGCCAGTGGAAGCGCCCTTGGTACTTTCCGAAGAACGGCGAAGATATGCATGCCGCGGTCAAGCGCGAATGCAAGGCCGTGCGTGACAGCGTCGGCCTGCTCGACGCCTCGACCCTGGGCAAGATCGACATCCAGGGTCCGGATGCCCGCGAGTTCCTCAACCGCGTCTACACCAACGCCTGGACCAAGCTGGACGTGGGCAAGGCCCGCTACGGCCTGATGTGCAAGGAAGACGGCATGGTCTTCGACGACGGCGTGACAGCCTGTCTGGCGGACAACCACTTCCTGATGACCACCACCACCGGCGGCGCGGCGCGCGTACTGCAATGGCTGGAGATCTATCACCAGACCGAATGGCCGGACCTGAAGGTGTACTTCACCTCGGTCACCGACCACTGGGCGACCATGACCCTGTCGGGCCCCAACAGCCGCAAGCTGCTCGGCGACGTCACCGACATCGACCTGGACAAGGACGCGTTCCCGTTCATGACCTGGAAGGAAGGCCTGGTGGGCGGCGTGCCGGCCCGGGTGTTCCGGATCTCGTTCACCGGTGAGCTGTCGTACGAAATCAACGTGCAGGCCGACTACGCCATGGGCGTGCTCGAGCAGATCGTCGAGGCCGGCAAGAAGTACAACCTGACCCCGTACGGCACCGAGACCATGCACGTATTGCGGGCCGAGAAGGGCTTCATCATCGTCGGGCAGGATACCGACGGCTCGATGACCCCGGACGACCTGAACATGGGCTGGTGCGTCGGCCGGACCAAGCCGTTCTCGTGGATCGGCTGGCGCGGCATGAATCGCGAAGATTGCGTGCGTGAAGACCGCAAGCAACTGGTGGGCCTCAAGCCGATCGACCCGAATGTCTGGCTGCCGGAAGGCGCGCAATTGGTGTTCAACCCGAAGCAGGCGATCCCGATGTCGATGGTCGGCCACGTCACCTCCAGCTATGCGCATAATTCCCTGGGTTATTCGTTTGCGATGGGCGTGGTCAAGGGCGGCCTCAAGCGCCTCGGCGAGCGGGTGTTCGCGCCATTGGCCGACGGCAGCGTGATCGAGGCAGAGATTGTTTCTTCGGTGTTCTTCGATCCGAAAGGCGATCGGCAGAATATTTGATACCTGATCGTTCCCACGCAGAGCGTGGGAACGATCAATCTACGGAACGGGTGCTCCATATGACCGCAGTCAACGTGTACCAACAACGCCCAACCACCGGGGCCAAGGCCGAGTCGTCGCTGCATCATGCCGACCTCGCCAGCCTGGTGGGCAAGGGTCGCAAGAATGCCGGTGTGACCGTGCGCGAGAAAAAACTCCTGGGCCACCTGACCCTTCGGGGCGACGGCCACGACCCGGCGTTCGCCGCCGGTGTGCACAAGGCCCTGGGCCTGGAATTGCCAGGTGCCCTGACCGTCGTCATCAAGGGCGAAACCAGCCTGCAATGGCTCGGCCCGGATGAATGGCTGTTGGTAGTCCCCACCGGCGAAGAGTTCGCCGCCGAGCAGAAGCTGCGTGAAGCCCTGGGCGACCTGCACATCCAGATCGTCAACGTCAGCGGCGGCCAGCAGATACTCGAACTGTCCGGCCCGAACGTGCGCGACGTGCTGATGAAATCCACCAGCTACGATGTCCACCCAAGCAACTTCCCGGTGGGCAAGGCGGTGGGCACGGTGTTCGCCAAGTCGCAACTGGTGATCCGCCACACTGCCGAAGACACCTGGGAACTGGTGATCCGCCGCAGCTTCTCCGATTACTGGTGGCTGTGGCTGCAGGATGCGGCGGCGGAGTATGGGTTGAGCGTGCAAGCCTGATTCTTGGCCTTGGAATGCTGATGTGGCGAGGGAGCAAGCTCCCTCGCCACGGGGTTTTGTGTCGCTTCGTTAAATTCGAACAGGAGTCACCGCAATGAGCCGCGCCCCAGACACATGGATCCTGACTGCCGACTGCCCCAGCGTGCTCGGCACGGTGGACGCGGTGACCCGCTTTCTATTCGAGCAGGGCTGCTACGTCACCGAGCATCACTCGTTCGACGACCGGCTCTCGGCGCGCTTCTTCATTCGCGTGGAGTTTCGCCAACCCGACGGTTTTGACGAGCAGAATTTTCGCGCGGGCCTGGCTGAGCGGGCGCAAGCCTTCGGCATGGTCTTCGAACTGACGCCACCCAACTACCGACCCAAAGTGGTGATCATGGTCTCCAAGGCCGATCACTGCCTGAACGATCTGCTCTACCGCCAGCGCATCGGCCAACTCTCCATGGATGTGGTGGCCGTGGTCTCGAACCATCCGGACCTCAAGCCGCTGGCCGACTGGCACCAGATTCCCTACTACCATTTTCCCCTGGACCCGAACGACAAGCCGGCCCAGGAGCGGCAGGTGTGGCAGGTGATCGAAGACACCGGCGCCGAGCTGGTGATCCTTGCGCGCTACATGCAAGTGCTGTCGCCGGAACTGTGCCGCAAGCTCGATGGCAAGGCGATCAACATCCATCACTCCCTCCTGCCGGGTTTCAAGGGCGCCAAGCCGTATCACCAGGCCTATAACAAAGGCGTGAAACTGGTGGGCGCCACGGCGCACTACATCAACAACGACCTGGACGAAGGCCCGATCATCGCCCAGGGCGTGGAAGTGGTGGACCACAGCCACTATCCCGAAGACCTGATTGCCAAGGGCCGGGACATCGAAGGGCTCACGTTGGCGCGGGCGGTGGGGTATCACATTGAGCGAAGGGTGTTCTTGAACGCCAATCGCACGGTCGTTCTTTAAATTTCCAGGGCCGCTTCGCAGCCCATTCGCGAGCAGGCTCGCCAAGAGGCCCTGAGAGACAAAAAACAGACAAGCCACAAGCACTAACCCGAGCAATCAACGCGCTGCCTGCCTGGGCGGCGCAGTTTCATAAAAACAACAGCGAGGTGAAAGCATGTCCGGTAATCGTGGTGTCGTGTATCTCGGCAACGGCAAGGTCGAAGTACAGAAAATCGACTATCCCAAAATGCAGGACCCGCGCGGCAGGAAGATCGAGCACGGCGTCATCCTGCGCGTAGTCTCCACCAACATCTGCGGCTCCGACCAACACATGGTGCGCGGCCGCACCACCGCCCAGACAGGCCTGGTCCTGGGTCACGAAATCACCGGTGAAGTGATCGAGAAGGGCAGCGATGTCGAGAACCTGAAGATCGGCGACCTGGTGTCGGTGCCGTTCAACGTGGCTTGCGGGCGCTGCCGTTCCTGCAAGGAAATGCACACCGGCGTCTGCCTGACCGTCAACCCGGCCCGTGCCGGCGGTGCCTATGGTTATGTGGACATGGGCGACTGGACCGGCGGCCAAGCCGAATACGTATTGGTGCCGTACGCCGATTTCAACCTGCTGAAACTGCCGGACCGCGACAAGGCCATGGAGAAAATCCGCGACCTGACCTGCCTGTCCGACATCCTGCCCACCGGCTACCATGGCGCCGTCACCGCCGGCGTTGGCCCTGGCAGCACTGTCTACATCGCCGGTGCCGGCCCGGTTGGCCTGGCCGCTGCTGCTTCCGCTCGCCTGCTGGGCGCGGCAGTCGTGATCATCGGTGACGTCAACCCGGTTCGCCTGGCCCACGCCAAGGCCCAGGGTTTCGAAATTGCCGACCTGTCCCAGGACACGCCGTTGCACGAACAGATCGCCGCCTTACTGGGCGAGCCTGAAGTCGACTGCGCCGTCGATGCGGTAGGCTTCGAAGCCCGCGGCCATGGCCACGACGGCGTCAAGCACGAAGCCCCGGCCACCGTGCTCAACTCGTTGATGGGCGTGGTTCGTGTCGCCGGCAAGATCGGCATCCCCGGCCTTTACGTCACCGAAGACCCGGGTGCCGTCGATGCGGCAGCCAAAATGGGCAGCCTGAGCATCCGCTTCGGCCTGGGCTGGGCCAAATCCCACAGCTTCCACACCGGCCAAACCCCGGTGATGAAGTACAACCGCCAGCTGATGCAGGCGATCATGTGGGACCGTATCAACATTGCTGAAATCGTCGGTGTGCAGGTGATCAGCCTGGATGATGCGCCGAAGGGTTACGGCGAGTTCGACGCGGGCGTGCCGAAGAAGTTTGTGATTGATCCGCATAAGTTGTTCAGTGCGGCGTAAGCGGTAAAGGGCTGGACGGAAGAAGGGCGACAGTGATGTCGCCCTTTTTAGTTTCAGTAAGGTAACCCAGCAAGGTAGTAGCGTTTCTGTCTACGGGATATTGGGTCTCTCGCCTCATACGGAGCCGGCGAGGATTATCCCTTCAGCCGAAACACGATGTGCACGGGGGGTGAGTTCAAGTCTGCAAAACTGATCGCTACAACAACGATGGCGTTGTCCGTCTGTATAGCTATGGCTGGGTTGGTAAGGAGCCACTTTTTGTGAAAATGTGACAAGCCTCCATTCCCGAAGCTGAGATCCAAAGTTCCATTTGGCAGGTAGCGGCCGAAAACCAATTTCGTGCCCGTATCTAGAATGTGTACAGTTTCGCCACAGGCGACGATATGCCCGCGCTGATCAATTGCGCAGTCCCGCCATCTGAAGTCTGGCTCTATGGGTTGAAGGATGGGTTCGCCATTATTGAAGTCCGTATCCTTTGCGCCGTCCTTGTCGATGCTTGTCAGCATGCCACCTGGAGGGCCATCGGGTACGTTGTAACCGGCACCGAGAAGTTTGGAGTTGCCGTGAATAGCCGTGGCGTATATGACGCCTGGGCCTACGGAACCCAGGAGGAAACCGCCTGAGCCAAAACTCGTGTCGAGGCGACCGTCCAAATGCAAGCGAGCCCAAGCCGGAACACCGTCCAGGGAACCCGCCAGATATAGGCGCTCATTGGTTACCAATAACTTCGCTAGCACCGTTTCAATTTTTGCGGGCGATTCAATTACGACAGCCCCGCCATCGCCAAAATCCATTGCGAGGTTTCCACTCTCATCAAGACACATGAGCAGTGTAAGACCTAGTGTGGAATTTGGCCTGATCGCTCTGCCCGCAATATAGATGCGGCTGTCGTGCACGCATAATGATATTTCGTCTAACGTGGGTTTCAAATAGCTGGGGGCGCCATCTTTTGAGGTTGTTATGCGATTAGCCAGTCCCAGCTGCAACTGATCGAATTTAAAAGATAGAACCGAGTGGCCTTTATGGCCGAATGAAGAGTCAAGCTCACCATTTGGAAGGTGGCGGGACAGGCCGAATTGCATTTTATTGCTGTCGCGATCAATCAATACCGCCCCGAGTGTCAGGATCTTTCCGTCCGGCGATACGAAAATGCGGAAGGCCTCGCTTGGGAAATTTGAAGCGTAAGCGCCTTGAATAATATTGCTGTTGTTGTAGAACGAGCCGGGTGTGCCGTCAGGGGTGAAAACCGATATGCAATAGTCAAGGTCGAAGCCACTGTCGCCTTCCTCCAATATTTTTTTTGTCGCTCCGGCTATATAAATATTGTTGTTGGGGCCGATCGCCACATTATTGGCGGAGACCCCTAGAAGTTCGAGAAGATTTCCGCCATTGAACTCGGGGTCAAGTTCTCCTGCGCGAGGCGTTGTCCCATGGTTGGCGTCGATAGTCATCGTTGTCATGGTTATTAAGTCCCAACAGAAAAGTTAAGAGCAACTGCCATTGGTTTTCGCGAGCCGCTCTGGTCGGTGTTAGATGAGGGAGCGTAGCATTCATCGCGGCTGCCGTTATTTGACGAGATAATAGAAATGTTTGTAATTGTGTCGATGTTATTTTGTCGTGGCTTTCAATGTAGGACTTTCGTGAAGTGTGGTCGCTAGCCTATAAACAATATGTTCGTTTAAATGTTCGGTTGATGTCGTGGAATGTGTGAGAGGCGTTTATATTTGTATGGGCGTTGCATGTATTTAATTGCGTGGTTGGGGCGCCGCTTATAAACATTAAGCTTATGGGTGATTATTGACGTGCCGTTGCCATTTTGATCCGCTCGCAGAACGCTGGATAAAACCCATGGCCGCTCGGACCCCGGCAATAATCCTGGGCCTGGGTCAAGGCCTCGCGGCTGAATGTCATGCTGCGTGGCGTGCTGGCAAAGTCCACGTAGCCGCCCTGTTGCGTCTTGATGGCCTCGAAGCCTGGCATGTCGTAGGCCAGTTCCACGTCATCATCGACGAGCATCCGTGCCTTGACCGTGATTTGCGTGTATTCCTTGCCACCGGGCGCGCCGTTGAGAGCGGCCAGGCCATGGCCCACCACCCGCAGCATGCGATCGACCCACGGGTCAGACGCTTCCGTGGCCGATTCTGGGCGGTAGAGCAGGGTCAGTGACTGTTGGCCGCGAATCACTTCGGTGAGGGCGGGGTCGGTTCGCTTGATGCGATGCTCAATGGTCAGCCAGGTTTTTTCCGCCTCGCTGAGATTGTCGGCGAGTTCCGGATTCAAGGGGCCACGCTGGCATTCGGTGACGCCGAAGGCGATGAGCATGCCTGTCAGGATAACCGCGAGGGCGCCGCCACTGATTTGTACGTTCATAGACATGCTCTGCTGGAGGATTTGGCACTTTACGGTAACCGTGACGTTGATGGCAGGGGCCCCACGCGACGCGGGGGCTCGTTGAACAAACCCCTGCCACTCCAGTCCAACGCTGCACTATGAGCCGTCCAACTGCCGGGCGGCTTTTTCATGGCAAGAGGAAATGTCTGGATGAAGGTTTTTTGCGGTTTTGCACTGTCTTGCCTGTTGTCAGTGGCAGCCAGCCAGGCCTTCGCGCAGTTCAGCCTCGGTGACGCGGCCAACGTGTTGTCGGCCCTGCAGGGCGATCAGCAGGAGGGCGCCGTGGCCGCTGCGCCGGAAGCTGCCGGGCTGCTCAATTCCCTGGGCTCTGAGCTCGATATCACCCCGGAGCAAGCCATTGGCGGTGCCGGCGCGATGCTGGGGCTGGCAAGGAACCGCCTCAGCGAGCCGCAGTTCTCCGAACTGAGCAAAAGCGTGCCGGGGCTGGATCAGATCGCCGGCAACAGCGCCATCGGCGGGCTCAACGGATTGGGTGGCTTGCTGGGCGACGCGTCGGGCAAAAATGCCTTGCTCGATGGGCTGCTGGGCAACGTCAAGGACACCAACGACCTGAACAGCGCCTTCGGCGCGCTGGGCATGGACAGCGGCATGATTGGCCAATTCGCGCCGATTATCTTGCAGTACCTCGGTCAGCAGGGCGTGGCCAGTTCATTGCTGCAAAACCTGGGTGGCATCTGGGGAAGCGGTGCCGGGATCTGATCACTCGGGCTCTTTGCGCAACGTCGCGATGCGCTGGTCCTTCTCGGCCCAGAGCTGGTTGACCCAGTCCTGGACATGCTGGCGAAACACCGGATCGTTTTCATAGTCGCCCTGCCATAGCGTCGGGTCCAGTTCGCGGGTCTGGATGTCGATGATGACCCTGGGCACGGCGCCGCTGATCAAATCCCAGAAGCCGGGGATCCGTTCCTGCGGATAGACCACCGTGACGTCGAGCACCGCGTCCAATTGCTCGCCCATCGCCGCCAGCACGAACGCCACGCCACCGGCCTTGGGCTTGAGCAAGTGAGTGAAGGGCGACTGCTGCGCCTGGCTTTTGGCCTGCGTGTAACGGGTGCCTTCGAGATAATTCACCACGGTGACCGGCTGGCGCTTGAACAACTCGCAAGCGGCCTTGGTAATTTCCAGGTCTTTGCCGGCCAACTCCGGGTTCTTCGCCAGGAACGCTTTGGTGTAGCGCTTCATGAAGGGATAATCCAAGGCCCACCAGGCCAGCCCCAGGAAGGGCACCCAGATCAGTTCTTTCTTGAGGAAAAACTTGAAGAATGGCGTGCGTCGGTTGAGTGCCTGGACGAGGGCGGGGATGTCCACCCAGGATTGGTGATTGCTGATCACCAGGTAGGAGGTGTCGCCGCGCAGGCCTTCGCCACCGCGAATGTCCCAGCGAGTGGGGATGCACAGGGCAAAGATCAGTTTGTCGATCTCAGCCCACGTTTCGGCGATCCACATGACCGCCCGTGAGGCATAGTCGCGAAAGCGTCCGGGCAGGATCAGCTTGAGCAATGCGAACACCATGAGCGGCCCGAACAGCACCAGGGTGTTGAGCAACAGCAACAGGGTGACGAGACAGCCGGTGAGCAGGCGGCGCATAGATGACTCTTGAAAACGGGTGGGCGGGCCATGATAAGCAGCTTCGAGCGACAGGCCAAATCGGCGTGGACGAAAGTTTCGCTGAATTTACTCTTAGGCATTGCTATCGAAACTAACCGAACGAATTCACCGGCCACGGTCTAAAATCCCACTCCCACAATGGAAGCTTCCTACATGAAATCCGTTCTAGCCCTGCTTTCCCTGGTGGCCTTTCCGGTGTTGGCCGCCGAACCCACGCTGTACGGGCGCTATGAATACATCGCGCTGCCGGAAATGGGCGGCGAAGTGCTCAAGGCGAAAATGGATACGGGTGCGCTGACCGCTTCGCTGTCGGCCAAGGACATCGAAACGTTTACCCGTGACGGCGATGATTGGGTGCGGTTCCGCCTAGCGACCAAAGACGCGAGCAACAAGATCTACGAGCATAAGATCGCCCGCATCAGCAAGATCAAGACCCGTTCCGAAGAGGACGAGGACGACGATGAAAAGATCGCGCCCAGCAAGCGTCCGGTGGTGGAGCTGGAAATGTGCCTGGGTAACGTCAAGCGCACCGTGGAGGTCAACCTGACCGACCGCAGCAGTTTCAACTACCCGCTGCTGATCGGCGCCAAGGCCTTGCGCGAGTTCAAGGCAGCGGTGAACCCGGCGCGGCGGTTTACGGCAGATAAACCGAACTGTTGATTTGCGCGATTGACGCGCCCCGAGGCTTGGGGCACCGTTCCGGCAACTTTCCTGTCGGGCTCGGACGCCATGCCTCATATTCTGATTGTCGAAGACGAAGCCGCCATCGCCGATACGCTGGTATTCGCGCTGCAGGGCGAGGGCTTTGACACCACTTGGCTGAGCCTTGGCGCAGCTGCCCTTGAGCACCAGAAAAATACCCCTGCGGACTTGATCATCCTCGATGTAGGCCTGCCGGATATCAGCGGTTTTGAGACGTGTAAAAATATCAGACGTTTCAGCGACGTTCCGGTCATTTTTCTTACAGCTCGGGATGGCGAGATCGATCGGGTGGTAGGCCTGGAGATTGGCGCCGACGATTATGTGGTCAAGCCCTTCAGTCCGCGCGAAGTGGCCGCCAGGGTCCGCGCCATCCTCAAGCGAGTGGCACCGCGACCGATCGCCGAGACAGGCACGGCGTTGTTCCAGGTCGACCATGATCGCGTGCAGATCAGCTACCGCGGCAAACCGCTGAACCTCACTCGCCACGAATTCCGGTTGTTGAACTGTTTGCTTGAGCAGCCCGAACGGGTCTTCAGCCGCGAACAGTTGCTCGATGCCCTCGGCGTAGCCAGCGACGCCGGTTACGAGCGCACTGTCGACAGTCACATCAAGAGCCTGCGCGCTAAGTTGCGCCTGGTCCGGGCCGAGGCCGAACCGATCCAGACCCACCGCGGCCTCGGCTACAGCTACAGCCCGGGGCATAGTTGATGTCCCTGGGTATTCGCATCTTCCTTGCCTATGTGCTGTTTATTGGCTTGGCCGGGTATTTCGTGCTCAACACGGTCATGGAGGAAATCCGCCCCGGTGTGCGCCAGTCCACCGAGGAAACCCTGGTGGATACGGCCAACCTGATGGCCGAGATCCTGCGGGACGATTTCAAGGCCGGGACGCTTAGCCAGAACCGGTGGCCGCAGTTGCTCGAATCCTATGGCGAGCGCCAGCCGGCGGCGACGATCTGGGGCCTGCCGAAAAACCAGGTCAGCCATCGCATCTACGTCACCGATGGCAAAGGGATTGTGGTGCTGGACTCCAGTGGCGTGGCGGTGGGCCAGGATTATTCGCGCTGGAACGACGTCTACCTGACCCTGCGCGGCCACTACGGCGCCCGCTCGACCCGCAGCGATCCAGACGACCCGGCCTCTTCGGTGATGCACGTCGGGGCGCCGATCCGCGACAACGGACGAATCATCGGCGTGGTGACGGTGGCCAAGCCCAACAGCTCGTTGCAGCCTTACATCGACCGCACGGAGCGGCGTTTGCTCGCCTACGGAGCCGGTCTGATCGGGCTGGGCCTGTTATTGGGCGCGCTGCTTTCATGGTGGCTGAGCGCGGCATTGCGGCGCTTGACGGCTTATGCCCAGGCGGTCAGCCAGGGCCGTCGGGTGGAAGTGCCTCATTATCGCGGCGGCGAATTCGAGCAATTGGCGGGTGCGGTGGAGCACATGCGCACCCAGCTTGAGGGCAAGGCGTACGTCGAGCGTTATGTGCACACCCTGACCCATGAGCTCAAAAGTCCGCTGGCCGCGATCCGCGGCGCCGCCGAGCTGCTGCAGAGCGACATGCCCACCGCCCAGCGCCAGCGTTTCGTCAGTAACATCGACAGCGAAAGCGTGCGGATGCAGCAGTTGATCGAGCGTTTGCTCAACCTGGCGCAAGTCGAGCAGCGCCAAGGCCTGGAAGACGTAGTGACGGTGCCGGTGGTGGCGATGATGGAAGAGCTGCTGGAGGCACGCGGCGGCTGGATCGAACATCGTCAGTTGCGGATCGAGCGGCACATGGCGCCTGACCTGACGCTGACGGGAGAGGCGTTCTTGCTGCGCCAGGCTTTGGGCAACCTGTTGGAAAACGCCTTGGACTTCACGCCCGCCGGAGGATTGCTGCGCATCAGCGCCGAGCGCCTCGGCAACCTCGTCGAAATCCGCCTGTTCAACCAGGCCGAGCCGATTCCCGACTATGCCTTGCCGCGCCTGAGCGAGCGCTTTTACTCACTGCCGCGCCCAGGCACCGGACGCAAGAGCACCGGCCTTGGGCTGAACTTCGTCGAGGAAGTGGTGCAGTTGCATGGCGGGGCGTTCAGCATCGGCAATGTCGAAGGTGGCGTGGAAGTGGTGCTGCGGTTGCCTTGAGACCGAGGCGCGGCCTTCGCGAGCAAGCCCGTTCCCACAGGTCAGCACAAGTGTGGAAGCGGGATTGCTCGCGAACGGGCCGCCATCTCCACACAATCTCCACATTCCGCCCATAAACCTCCCACACAGCCACGCCAGACTCTTCCCCATTCGAACAGGGAGAGCCTCACATGAACCGCAGTCTCGCTATAAAACTGGGCATGATTGCCCTCTTGATCCTCTTGCTGATGATCCCGCTGTTGATGATCAGCGGCCTTATCGATGAACGCCAGGAACTGCGCGATGGGGTGCTGCAGGACATTGCCCGCAGCTCCAGCCACAGCCAGCAACTGATCGGGCCGATGATCGTCGTGCCGTTTCGCAAGGACGTGAAGGTTTGGAATACCAACGAAAAGACGGGCGTGCGTTTCCTGGAAACCGTCGAACGAAGTGGCGAGTTGTACTTCTTGCCGGAGCAATTCGAACTCGACGGCCAGGTCCGCACCGAAACCCGTGCCCGGGGGATCTACGAAGCGCGCTTGTTCCACGCCGACAATCGAATCGACGGGCGCTTCAAGGTGCCGGAGCGCTACGGCGTCGCGGCGAAGGACTTTGCCGACTATCGCTTTGACGAGCCGTACCTGAGCGTCGGCATCAGCGACATTCGCGGCATCGAGAATGCGTTGACCCTGACGCTGAACCAGCAGACCGTCGATTTTCTTCCCGGCTCACGGCTTGGCTGGCTGGGGCAGGGCGTACATGTGCCGCTGCCGATGATCACTGCCCAAGGCAGTCCGGAACTGACCTTCGGTTTCGACCTGCGCCTGCAAGGCACCGGTGAGCTGCAGATCCTGCCGGTGGGCAAGTCCACCAAGGTGCACTTGTCCGCCGACTGGCCGCACCCCAGCTTCATCGGCAACTACCTGCCGGTCGATCGCGAAATCAATGAACAGGGCTTCAGTGCCGATTGGCAGACCTCGTTTTTCTCCACCAACCTCTTGGAAACGCTGCAAGCGTGCGAGCCCAGGGATGGCTGCGAAGCGTTCCGCAGTCGTGCATTCGGCGTGAGTTTTGTCGATCCGGTGGACCAATACCTCAAGAGCGATCGGGCGATCAAATATGCGCTGCTGTTCATCGCGCTGACCTTCGCCGGGTTCTTCCTCTTCGAAGTGCTCAAGAGCCTGGCGGTGCACCCGGTCCAATACGCACTGGTGGGCGTGGCCCTGGCCTTCTTCTACTTGCTGCTGTTGTCGTTGTCGGAACACATCGGCTTCACCCTGGCGTACCTGGCGTCGGCCGGTGCCTGCGTGGTGTTGATCGGTTTTTATGTCTGCCACGTGCTGCGCAGCGTCAGCCACGGCCTGGGGTTTTCAGCCGGGTTGGCGGGGTTGTACGGCTTGCTCTATGGCCTGCTGAATGCTGAAGACTACGCGCTGTTGATGGGCTCGCTGTTGCTGTTCGGCCTGCTCGGCGTGTTCATGGTGCTGACCCGCAAGCTGGACTGGTACGGGGTGGGCGCGAAGCCTGCGGCGGCGATGAGCTTTGATCTGGGAGAGGTGAAATGAGTCGGTTGTTGGGGTTGCGGGAGGACCAGCGTGAAGGGGAGCGGTTGGTGGCGCTGATTGCTGGGTTGTTTGCTTCGAAACCGAGCTGGCCCATTCGTCGGACGCCGTCCGGAGCAAGTCCGCTCCTACAGGTATTGCCCAGTGATTGTAGAAGCGGGCTTGCTCGCGAAGAGGTCGGTGCAGCCAATACAGAACTAAACCCTGGGCACCGTCTCGACCATTGAAGGCCGCAAGCTCACCTCGGCAAACCACTTCGCCAATTGGGGGTTGGCCTTGCGCCATTCCAGGTCGGGATGGCGCAGGTCCAGGTAACCCAGGGCGCAGGCGACGCTGATGGAGGCGACGTCGAAATGGCTGGCCAGTTCGGCAATCGCCTCGGCTTCGAGCATGCCCACGGCGCGACGAATCTTGTCCCGTTGCGCATCGAGCCATTCGGCCCAGTGTTTTTCCGCAGGACGTAGCGCGGTCTCATAGCGGATCATCACCGCCGCGTCCATGATCCCGTCGGCGAGCGAGGCCAGGGTCAAGCGCCGCCAGCGAGCCGCGCCCTCACGTGGGATCAGCGGATTGCCGACGTGCTGGTGATCGAGGTAGTCGAGGATGACGCGGCTGTCATGGATCACCGTCCCGTTGGCCAGCCGCAGGGCCGGGATCTTGCTCAAGGGGTTGTCATCGATCAGCGCCCGGTCCGGCTTGACCGGCGTAAGTTGACTCAGTTGCAGCGCCACGCGGTCCTGCTGGCCGGTTTCGTGCAGCAGCACCAGGACCTTGCGGACGAAAGGCGAAGCAGGGTTATGGAACAGGGTCATGCTGGGTGTGGACATGCGGGGCATCCTCGATTGGGCGGGCAGGGCTTAGACTAGTCAGTTGCGGGACGGCTGGCGAGTGCTCGGTTGAGTGGTGAACCCTAGCGTGGCTGGGGCTATCCTCGCTTGACCAAGCCCCAGGTCCCCAGCACCGTCGGGATTCCCAATCCAACCCAACTCACCGCATCCCACGCGCCATCGCCCAACAACGCCGAAAACAGCCCCGCCGCGCTCAACGCGCCAATGACCACGGGAATACCAAACACCTTCCAGAAACTCGACTGCCGAGGCCTCACGGAGCGACCTCCGCGCCGACGGTTGCGCGCTTGGCGGCCTTACGCCGAACGACCCACAGATAAACACCACTGCCCAGGACGATGATGGTCAGGATGTCCAGGGTCGCCCAGAAAATCTGCATCGGCCGGCCACCGTAATCGCCGAAATGCAAGGGCAGGGACAGGCTCATCATGTCCATGTACCACGGCCGTTCGGCCACGGCGGTAACGTCCAGGGTGCTGGCGTCGATCAGCACCGGTGTCAGCAGATGAGAAGTCAGATGGGTGCTGCCTTTCATGAACACGCTGTAATGGTGTTCGCTGGAGAACAGCGTGCCAGGGAATGCGATGAAGCTTGGTTCCATGCCTGGCGCGACGTCCTTGGCGATGTCCAGCAAGCGGGTTGCCGGCGCCAGTTCGGTCAATGGCGGCGCGTTGCGATAGGGCTCGACCATGGCGCTGAGACTGTCGTTGCGCCATGCGGCGATGATCAGGTCGGCGCAAGCGGCGATCACACCGGTAACGCCGACGGTCAATGCCCACACCAGCGTGACCACGCCGATCAGGTTGTGCAGGTCGAGCCAGCGCAGCCGCGTGGATTTGTCCTGGCGCACCGTGGCGAACTTCAAGCGGCGCATGAATGGCAAGTACAACACCACGCCGGAGACGATGGCGATCACGAACAGGAAACCCATGAACGCCAGCAGCAATTTGCCCGGCAAACCGGCGAACATGTCGACGTGCAGGCGCAGCATGACCATCATGAAACCGCCGTTGGCCGAGGGCATTTCCAGGGCTTCGCCGGTGCGCGCATCGAGCATGAACGTGTGGGAGGAATTGGGTTCGGTGCCCGGCGTCGGCGCCATGATGGTGATGATGCCGTTGGGGTCATCCTCGTCCCAGCCAAAATACTGGACCACCTCGCCCGGACGATGGGCCTTGGCTTTTTCCACCAGCTGCGCAAGGTCCAGCGGCGGCGTGCCGGCCGGCATTTCCCGCAGCTCTGGCGCATCGCCCAGCAGGTGCTCGATTTCATGATGGAAAATCAACGGCAGCCCGGTGATCGCCAGCATCAGCAGGAACACCGTGCAGATCAGGCTGGTCCAGGTGTGGACGAAGGACCAGCGGCGGATGGTTTTGCTTTTCATGATCGATCCGAATGCGAGAGGGGCACTGGGGCTATATCGCTGTTCATTGGGGATAGCCATTGTGGCGAGGGAGCGTGCTCCCGCTGGATTGCGCAGCGATCCCAAGCTTTTGGGGCTGCTACGCCCGAAGCGTCGGCCCGGCCCAGCGGGAGCAAGCTCCCTCGCCATGGTTTTTCCTTACTTGAACAGCCTTGCCAACTGAGCACCCTCAATAGGTTTGCGCAAATGCTAACCGTTTACCATTTGTAATTCACGCTGGCGACGACGTTGCGTTGGTCGCCGTAGTAGCAATAGAAGCCATCGCAGGTGGACAGGTAGTCCTTGTTGAAGATGTTCTTCGCATCCACGGCCACCGTGACGCCCTTGAGCGTTTTGTTCAGGCGGCCCAGGTCGTAATGGGCCGAGGCGTCGTACACGGTGTAGGAACTGACGTGGCCCCAATCGGTATTGGTGGTGTTGCCATAGGTGTCGCCGACATAGCGCACGCCGGCCCCCACGCCGAACCCGTCCAGGGGGCCGTTGTGCCAGGTGTAGTCGGCCCATGCGGTGGCCTGGTTGCGCGGCACCTGGGCCATGCGCTTGCCTTCTTCGGCGGCGGTGCCTTTGGTGATTTCGCTGTCGGTGTAGGTGTAGGAGCCGACGAGTTTCAGGTTATCGGTGACATTGCCGGACGCTTCCAGCTCCAGGCCGCGGACTTGGACTTCACCGACTTGGCGGGTGACGTTGTTTTCGGTGACGGAGTTGTTTTTCTGGGTCAGGTCGAACACCGCAGCGGTGAGCAAGGTCTTGGTGCCGGGCGGTTGATACT
Source organism: Pseudomonas frederiksbergensis (assembly GCF_000802155.2). Classification (GTDB taxonomy): domain Bacteria; phylum Pseudomonadota; class Gammaproteobacteria; order Pseudomonadales; family Pseudomonadaceae; genus Aquipseudomonas; species Aquipseudomonas frederiksbergensis_A. The sequence continues at coordinate 127,346 of NZ_JQGJ02000003.1, read as the reverse complement.
TGATACCGGCTTCGTACTGTTCGCCTTCGGTGGGCTTGAACGCTTCGGTGCTGTTGACGGTTGAACCTGCCGCCGCCTGGAACGACTGGGCGAAGGAGATATACGGCGTCACCCCGTTATCGAACACGTAGCTCAATGCGGCGTTGCCGCTGAATTTTTTGTCGCGCTGGGTGTTGGTCGCGTCGTTCTGGTTGTGGAACACGGTGCCGGTGTGGATCCAGTCCTCACGGCCGCCGAGGGTCAGGCGCCAGTTGTCCAAGGCGATCTGGTCCTGGAAGTACAGGCCGGTCTGGTTGGTCTTCTGGTTGTAGTCGTACATCGTGAAGTACTGGACGTTGGAAAAATCCTGTCCGTAGGTCGGGTTGTTGATGTTGCTGGTCGGCACGCCCGTCGAACCCCAATCCCAGCGCGAGTTGCTGTTGGAGCGCTGGTGATCCAGGCCCAGCAGCAGCGTGTGGTTCAGAACGCCGGTCTGGAAGTCGGCCTGGAAATTGTTATCCACGGCGAACTGGCTGATGTCCTCGTCGATGACGCTGGCGCTGCGCTTGACGTTGCCGTTGGCGTCCACCGATTGATCCGGGCCATCCGGCCAGAATTGGCCGCCGGCGGAGATGCCTTGGGTTTCCAGGTCGCTCTTGGTATAGCGCAGGTTCTGGCGGAACTGCCAGGTGTCGTTCAGACGGTGCTCAAACGCGTAACCGAGTGCGTAGTAGGTGCGGTCGTAGAATTCCCAGTCCGGATCACCCAGGTTCTTGTGATGGGAAATCTTGCCCGCTGGCGAAGACAGCTTGGTGCCTTGCAGCGGCAGGAATTGCCCGGTGATGCCGGTGTCGTCGCGGGTGTATTGCGACAGGAAGGTCAGGCGGGTGTCGTCGTTGATATTCCAGGTCACGCTGGGGGCGATGTTGTAGCGCTTGTCGGGGATGTGATCGACCTGGGCGTTACTGTCGCGCACGGTGCCGCTGAGTCGGTACAGGAACTGGCCTTCGTCATCGACCTTGCCGGTGCTGTCGAAGTTGATCTGCTTGTGTTCGTTGCTGCCCGCCTGCAATTCAACTTCATTGCTGCTTTCAGCCTGTGGACGGCGGCTGACCATGTCGAGCATGCCGCCGGGTGGCGTCTGGCCGTAGACCGAGGAGGCCGGGCCGCGAAGCACGGCGATGCGTTCGAGGTTCCAGGGCTCGATTTTCGGCGTGACGTAGTTGCCCTTGGGCAGCGGCAGGCCATCAAGGAATTGAGTGGGAACGAAGCCGCGCACCAGCAGCCAGTCGTTGCGGGAATCTGAACCGTAACCGCTGCTCTGCACGCCGGCGGTGTAGCGCAGCGCGTCATTGAGGTTGAGCACCGAGCGGTCTTCCATCTGCTGGCGCGTGACCACCGAGACCGAGCGGGGCAGCTCGACGATCGGCGTATCGGTCTTGGTGCCGGCGGCGGTGCGGGTGACCGCGTAGCCATCGGTCGGCCCCCACGCGGTTTCGCTGATGCCCGCGCCGATCACGCTGGTTTCCGGCAGGACCATCACACCTTCCGGCACGGCCACCAGGCTGTAGGTGCCGGCGCTGCTTTGCTCCAGTTGCAGGCCGGTGCCGCGCAAGGCTTCACGCAACGCACCAGTGGCATCGAATTGGCCTTGGACCGGGGCCGAGGTCTTGCCCGACGCCAGGGACGGATTCAGGCTCAGGGCGAGACCTGCCTGGCTGGCGATCTGGTTCAGGGTGCCGGCCAATGGTGCGGCGGGCAGATTGTAGACGCGAACGGCGGATGCCTGTTCGGCGGCAAGCAACGGACCGCAGGCCAACGGAGTAGCCAGGGCAATGGCAACGGCCAACAGGCTGGGGCGCAACAGGGTCTCAAGCGGGCGGGACATACGGCGGCTCCTGAATGGAAATATTTCTCAATTGCCTGTGTGCCGGATGAAATCCGAAATGTGATAGGGCTTGATGAAAATAATTTAGATTCAGATTGCGGCCGGTGGCTTTGTGGGGGCGAATGGCCCCATCGCAAGCAAGCTCGCAATGAGGCCATCATTGACAACAATATGCTTCAGGGCTTGGCTTCAGCCCGAGGCCCCACCATCACCCACCAGCGCGTGTGATGTTCGACCTGCACCGGCAAGGTCGGCAGAAGGGCGGCCAGTGCCAGGTCGGTGTCGTGCAATGGAAAGCTGCCGGTAATCCGCAAGTCGGCCACTTGGGGCTCGACGCCCAGATAACCACGCCGGTAGCGTCCCAGCTCTTGGACCAGGTCTTCAAGGCGCGCGTTATCCACCACCAGCATGCCGCGGGTCCAGGCATCGGCGCCGGGGTTCAAGGCCAAGGTCGGCCCGAGTCCATCCCGGCGCATCAGCACTTGCTGGCCTTCCCGCAGGATCTGTTCTTCATCGCTGCGCTGCGGATGCGCCGCCACTGCGGATTTCAATACGCTCAAGCGTGTGCCCTGATCTTCTAGCTTGACCAGGAAACGCGTGCCCAAGGCGCGCATGCTGCCTTCGCGCGTCTCGACGATAAAAGGGCGCGGATCGTTGTGGCCGGTTTCCACCAGGATCTCGCCTTCCTGCAGGACGATACGCCGCTGCTTGTCGTCGAAACGCACGTCCAGCGCGCTGTGGGTGTTGAGGTTGATCAAAGTCCCGTCCGCCAGGCGCAACGTGCGCTGTTCGCCCGTGGCGGTGCGCTGGTCGGCCAGCCAATAATCCAGCGGCAGGTAACGATCGCCAGCGAACAGCGCCAGGCCGATGACCGCGACGATACTGGCCAGGCCGCTGCCGACCTTGCGCACCCGTCGACGAATGCTGGCCTTTGATTGCAGCAACGCGGCCCGGGCAGGCCCGCTGGCGATGCTGAAGCGCTGGTCGAGCATGCCCAGTTGTTGCCAGGCGCGGGCGTGTTCCTCATCGGCGGCGTGCCATTGGGCGAAGGCTTCGCGCTCGTGAGGACCGCCGCAGCCAGAGTCCAGGGACAGTTGCCAGGCGATGGCCGCGTCCAGGACGCGGGCCGAAACCGGTTTGCCAAGCGCCGCACTCATGTCGGTTCACCATAAAGCGCGATGTAGCATTGCCGCATGCCTTGGGCCAGGTATTGCCGTACCCGCGGGACTGAAACCCCCAGGCGCTCGGCGATTTCAGCGTGGCCGAGGCCGTCGAGGCGGTTATAGAGGAAGGCTGCCCGGGCCTTGCTGGACAACTTTCCAAGCAGGCGATCGATGTTCTTCAGGTCTTCGAGAATCAGTTGTTGCGCTTCCACCGACGGCTGTTCGTCTGCAGGGACCAGCATCAGCTCGGTGAGGTAGGCCTGCTCCAAGGCGGCCCGACGGAAGTAATCGAACAACAGCCCCTTGGCGATCGCCACCAGGAACGCCCGGGGCTCGCGGGGCGCCTTTAACTCCTCGCGACCCAGCAGCCGCACGAAAGTGTCCTGGCTAAGGTCCTCGGCCCGTTGCGCACAGGCCACGTTGCGCCGTAGCCATGCCAATAGCCAGCCGCGATGGTCACGGTACAACGCACCAACCAGGTCACTGTGGGGACTGGGGACTGACGACACGAAGCATCACCGATGTTTTAAGTAACGAGAATTGTTCGCGATTGTGGCAGAGGCGGGGGAAGGAAAGCAATTGGCGCTGGTCGGGGACCAGTAACTCAATACTTCCGAGGGAGCGGGCCCCGAGTGCTCGGGGCTTGGATTAAAGCGAAGGCGCCTGCTGCCGCCGTTTCCAATGCCCGAGGCGTTGTTGCAAATCCAGCGGACTGTGGATGTCCTTCTGGCGGGCGCGGCTGAACAGGATCAGCGCCAGTTCCGCCGTGGCCAGGGCGTCGGCGCTGGCGTTGTGGCGGTCGAAGACTTGCAACTTGAACCAGTCGATCCAGTCGTCCAGGCCCGCCTGGCGGATATGGGCCTGGGGGCAAAGCATCGGAGCGAGGTCGGCTACGTCGAGGAAGGGATGCTGCAAGCGATAGCCCAGGTATTCCTTCAATGCTCGTCCGAGCATGTGGCTGTCGAAAGGCGCATGGAACGCCAGCAGCGGGCTGTCGCCGACAAATTCCATGAACGCCAACAGGGCCTCGGCCGGGTCGCTGCCGGCGGCGATGGCGCTTGGCGCCAGGCCATGGATCAACACGCTCGGCCCGAGCTTTTGCTTGTCGCATTGCAAGGTCCGCTCGAACTGCTGGCTGAAGTCGATGGCGCCGTCTTCTATGACCACTGCACCGATGGACAACACTTGGTCTTTGTTCAGGTTCAGGCCGGTGGTTTCCAGGTCGACCACGACCCAACGCTGTTCCCGCAGGCTGCATTCAGTCAGTTGGGCCGCTACGGGCAGGGCTTCCAGGCGTTGTTGCAAAGCCTCGGGCAACGTCGGCTGGATCGGGCGCAGCCAGGAAAACAGGCTCACAGTTGATACCTCAACGTCAGGCTGCTTTGCAGGCGTTGGGCCTGGCGCAGGGACTCGCGCAGGATCCGCCGGTCGAGGTGGTTGAGGCTGTCCGGGTCGACTCGGTTGGAGTAAGGCAGGTTTTCCCGGGTCTGCAACTGATGTTGTTGCATCCGGGTCTGCTGGATGAAGTGATAGGCCTCTTCATAAGCCGCGCCATCCAGCGGTTCGATGACTTCCTTGACAACCAGTTGTCGCAGGCGTTCGAGGGTGTTGTTGGCTTCGATGCCATTGGCCAGGGCCAACAAACGCGCCCCGTCCACGAAAGGCGTCAGCCCTTGGACTTTCAGGTCGAGCGTGGCTTTTTCGCCGTTCTTGCGGCTGAGCACGAAATCCCTGAAACGCCCAACGGGCGGGCGATGGCGAAGGGCGTTCTCGGCCATCATGCGCTGGAACAAGCGATTGTCGGCCACTTGATCGAGAATCTGTTGGCGCAGTTGCTCGCAGCCTTGCTCGTCCCCCCAGACCACCCGAAGGTCGAAATAGATGCTTGAGCCCAGCAGGTTTTCCGGCGTCGCCTCGCGGATGAAGGCCGCAAAGCGCCGCGCCCATTCGGCACGGGACAGGCACAGTTCGGGGTTGCCGGCCATGATGTTGCCTTTGCACAACGTGAAGCCGCACAGGGCCAGGCTCTGGTTGATCTGTTGGGCGATGGGCAGCAGCAGGCCACGGATCTGTGCAGCGTGGGCGGCGTCCCGGGCTTCGAACAGGATGCCGTTGTCCTGGTCGGTGTGCAGGGTCTGCTCGCGGCGGCCTTCGCTGCCGAAACACAGCCAACTGAACGGCACGCCCGGGTCTCCCTTGTCGGCCAGGGTCAGTTCGATGACACGGCAGACGGTGTGGTCGTTGAGCAGGGTGATGATATGGGTGATCTGGGTCGACGACGCGCCGTGGGCCAGCATGCGCTCCACCAATTGGCCGATTTCCCCGCGCAGGGTGACCAGGTTTTCCACCCGTGGCGCATTGCGAATTGTCCGCGCCAGGTGCACCAGGTCCACGCGTTGCAGGGAAAACAGATCCCGCTCCGAGACAACACCACACAGGCGATGCTCCTTGACCAGGCAGACATGGGCGATGTGGCGCTCGGTCATGGCAATGGCGGCATCGAAGGCGCTGTGGTCCGGCGAAAGGAAAAACGGCGCCTGGGTCATGTGCATCGCAATTGGCTCGGAAAAATCCCCAGTACCATCGGCCACGACGTGCCGCAGGTCGCGCAGGGTGAAAATCCCTAACGGCGCTTTCTGCTCATTCACCACCACGATGCTGCCGACCTGTTGCTCGTGCATCAGCTTGACGGCTTCGCGCAACGGCGTTTCAGGGGAGCAACTGACCGGATGACGCATCGCCAGTTCGCCCAGGCGGGTGTTGAGCGAATACTGCGTACCCAACGTCTGGGCGGATTTCTGCTGCACTTGCTGGTTGACCTGGTCGAGCAGGCTGCTGACGCCGCGCAAGGCAAAGTCGCGAAACGGCCCGGACAAGGCAAACAGCTTGATGAACGCCACTTTGTTCAATTGCAGGCAGAACGTATCTTCACCGGCCCGGTGCTCCGTGCGGGTAGCTCGCTCCCCCAGCAGGGCGGCGAGAGGAAAGCATTCGCCGGTGGTGATTTCAAAGGTGGTCTCGGTGCCGCCCTTCGCCGAATGGGGGCGCTCGCCCACCACGCGGCCCTGCTTGACGATATAGAAGTGCTCTACCGGGCCGTCGGCCGGCTTGATGATCGTTTCACCCGGCCCATAGAAGCGCAGCAGGCATTGCTCCACCAGATAGGCCAGGTGGGCGTTTTCCATTTGGTTGAACGGGGGGAAGCGCTGGAGGAATTGCAACGTCCCCTGGATGTTCTGCAACACCGCGGTTTTCCCTGCCTGGATGAAGGCGTCCGCTTTTTTCATAACCATTGCGCAATCTTTTTCGAATTGTTGTGGTCGGATCTCTTCGCCATGGTCGGCCTCTGAACGTGGAGTGCCCATTGGACGTAAGTCTAGGTCGGCGCAACAAGGCCGGAACTACAGAAATATCCTACGCCTAGCCTCGGAAAATTCTTCTTGGAAGGCCCTTGGAAAAAAATCCGACGAAGTGCACATTGAAGCGCCGCAGAACGATGTCTGACCACTGTGCCAGGGGATCGATTCAAGAACTTTAGAGAGCATCATGTCCGACCACGATATTTTGAGTGACGCCGAGCGCGAGGCGCTGAGTGCCGTCATGCTTGAACCTGACCTGCCGCCGCAGCGCGTCCTGATCGTCGACGATGACAAGGACGCTCGTGAGCTGTTGTCGGAAATCCTGGCATTGGACGGGATTCACTGCATGACCGCCGCCAGTGGCGAAACGGCGCTCAAGATGCTGGAAACCAAGCCGTCGATCGGCCTACTGATTACCGACTTGCGCATGGGGCATGTCGATGGCCTGGAGCTGGTTCGCCTGGTGCGTGAGTCCGAGCGTGCCGCGCTGCCGATCATCATCGTATCGGGTGACGCCGACGTGAAGGACGCCATCGAAGCCATGCACCTGAGCGTAGTGGATTTCCTGCTCAAGCCGATCGATACCGATAAGCTGCTGGGGTTGGTCAAGCATGAGTTGGGGATGGACCTTTAGGCCGCTTTTTGCTCCTGCTCGACTGCGCAGCAGTCGCAAGTCCGCTGGTGAGGTTTCGAAATAGCGGAAAGAAGGGCTGCTGCGCACCCCAGCGGGAGCAAGCTCCCACGCCACAAAAGCAGTCGGATATTGCAAATGAAAAAGCCCTGGTCTTTCGACCAGGGCTTTTTTCGTGGTGCGCTGTCTACCGCTCAATCACAACCCATTGGCTGCCTTGAACTCGCGACGGCGGCGGTGCAGTACTGGCTCGGTGTAGCCGTTCGGCTGCTTCGTGCCTTCGATCACCAGTTCGACCGCCGCCTGGAAGGCGATGTTGCTGTCGAAGTCCGGTGCCAGAGGGCGGTACAGCGGGTCGCTGGCGTTCTGGCGATCCACCACCGGTGCCATGCGCTTGAGGCTTTCCATCACCTGCTCCTGGGTGACGATGCCGTGGCGCAGCCAGTTGGCGATGTGCTGGCTGGAGATACGCAGCGTCGCACGGTCTTCCATCAAGCCGATGTCGTTGATGTCCGGAACCTTGGAGCAGCCGACGCCCTGGTCGATCCAGCGCACCACGTAGCCGAGAATGCCCTGGGCGTTGTTGTCCAGTTCGTTCTTGATTTGCTCCGGCGTCCAGTTTGGGTTGACCGCCAGAGGGATGCTCAGGATGTCGTCCACCGACGCGCGGGCGCGCTTGGCCAGTTCGGCTTGGCGGGCGAACACATCGACCTTGTGGTAATGCAGCGCGTGCAGCGCCGCGGCAGTCGGTGACGGCACCCAGGCGGTGTTGGCGCCGGCCATCGGGTGAGCGATCTTCTGCTCCAGCATCGCCGCCATCAGGTCCGGCATCGCCCACATGCCCTTGCCGATTTGCGCGCGGCCTTGCAGGCCTGTGCTCAGGCCGATGTCGACGTTCCAGTTTTCATACGCGCCGATCCACTTCTCGGCTTTCATGTCCGCCTTGCGCACCATCGGGCCGGCTTCCATGGACGTGTGGATCTCGTCACCGGTACGGTCGAGGAAGCCTGTGTTGATGAACACCACGCGCTCGCTGGCGGCCTTGATGCAGGCCTTGAGGTTGACCGTGGTGCGGCGCTCCTCGTCCATGATCCCGACCTTGAGGGTGTTGCGCGGCAGGTTCAGCACGTCTTCGACGCGACCGAACAGCTCGTTGGTGAACGCGGCTTCTTCCGGGCCGTGCATCTTCGGCTTGACGATGTACACCGAGCCGGTGCGGCTGTTGCGACGGCTGGTGTTGCCGTTGAGGCTGTGGATCGCCGCGAGGCTGGTAATCAGGCCGTCGAGAATGCCTTCCGGCACCTCGTTGCCGTCCTTGTCCAGGATCGCATCGATGGTCATCAGGTGGCCAACGTTGCGCACGAATAGCAGTGAGCGGCCGTGCAGGGTCACGCTCGAACCGTCGACGGCGGTGTAGACGCGGTCAGGATTCATGGTGCGGGTGAATGTCTGGCCGCCCTTGGCGACTTCTTCAGCCAGGTCGCCTTTCATCAGGCCGAGCCAGTTGCGGTAGATCACCACTTTGTCATCGGCATCGACGGCGGCGACCGAGTCTTCGCAGTCCATGATGGTGGTCAGCGCGGCTTCCATCAGGATGTCTTTGACACCGGCGGCGTCGGTCTGGCCGACCGGGGTGCTGGCATCGATCTGGATTTCGAAGTGCAGGCCGTTGTGTTTCAACAGTACGGTGGTCGGTGCCGAGGCATCGCCCTGGAAGCCGATCAACTGGGCATCGTCACGCAGGCCGCTGTTGCTGCCGCCCTTGAGGGTGACCACCAGCTTGCCGTCGACGATTTTGTAGGCCGTGGAGTCCACGTGGGAGCCGGCCGCCAGCGGCGCGGCTTCGTCGAGGAAGGCGCGGGCGAAGGCGATGACCTTGTCGCCACGGACCTTGTTGTAGCCTTTGCCTTTTTCCGCGCCGTCGGCTTCGCTGATGGCATCGGTGCCGTACAACGCGTCGTACAACGAACCCCAGCGGGCATTGGAGGCGTTGAGGGCGAAGCGGGCGTTCATCACCGGCACCACCAGTTGCGGGCCGGCCATGCGGGCGATTTCGTCATCGACGTTTTGGGTCGTGGCCTGGAAGTCCGCCGCTTCTGGCAGCAGGTATCCAATGTCTTGCAGGAAGGCTTTGTAAGCCACGGCATCGTGGGCCTGGCCGGCACGGGCCTGGTGCCAGGCGTCGATCCGTGCCTGGAAGTCGTCGCGTTTGGCGAGTAGGGCTTTGTTCTTCGGCGCCAGGTCATGGATGACCTTGTCGGCACCGGCCCAGAATGCGTCGGCGGTGAGGCCGGTTCCGGGAATGGCTTCGTTATTCACGAAGTCGAACAGGACTTTGGCGACCTGCAGGCCACCGACTTGAACGTGTTCAGTCATTGCTTGCCTCACTCTGCTCAGCTATTTCGCTTTTCAGCTCTTCGATTTTGACAATGAAGCCTCGGGACATTTAAACCACAAACCCCTGGACCAGTACATGCCATCGCTGGCGGCTGGGTGATCAAGCCTTGCTGACGGGGCTTTACAGGGATGCGACCTGCCTGGGCAGACATCGGTAAAACAGCATGCGCTACCGTTATGTAGTGCGCGCTGCGGCATACTACATGATCAGTTGCGCTTGTGAAAATTAGACTAATTGCGTCGTTCCGCGACCGACTAAAGCAGTACAGTCACAGCGCGGAACGGGATGTTCTCAAAAAACAGATGGATTGTTCCAGATAAATCTCAACAACTGTACACATTAACTTGAATGTGGCTCCGCCTCCGTGCCGTGCAGCCTTGCCTATACTGTCTGTTCCATCCATTACAGGGCTGCGTCATGGACCATCTCGTCATCACCATTTTCGCCCCCGATAAACCGGGGCAGGTTGAGCGAATCGCCCAATGCATCGCCGAGCATGGCGGAAACTGGCTGGAGGGCCGCATGTCTCAACTCGCCGGGCAGTTTGCTGGAATCCTGCGTCTCAGCGTTCCGGCCGAGTCCCATGAGGAGTTGATCGAAGCCCTCCAAGGCCTTTCGGCCCAAGGCATTCGTGTGTTGATCGCTGAGAATGCGATCGAAGAGTCCTGCACCTGGAAACCTATCGCGATGGAACTGGTGGGCAATGACCGTCCGGGTATCGTGCGCGATATCACTCGCCTGCTAAGCGAGCAGGGTGTGAACGTCGAGCGCTTGATCACTCACGTCCGACCCGCGCCCATGAGCAGCGAGCAGCTGTTTCATGCCGAGGCGATCCTTGGCGTGCCGTTGACCCTTTCGTTGGACACATTGCAGGAATGCCTGGAAAACCTGGCTGATGAATTGATGGTCGAGTTGAAACTCAGCGACGAGACATGACGCGGGTTATCCAAGGAAAAACTGTGCCTGCCTGTGGATAACCTGTAGAGACCCATCGCCAGCCCAGGCCGGTCGGGCCTTAGCGGGTCATGGTCAAAAAATCACCAATTTTCAATGGCTTGTGCACAAACGGCGGGGACCACGCTGTGGATAACCTTGGGATCGATTGGCGCAGGCCACGCTGGGCGTGGCCTGTAGAGATGTGTGCGTTTTTTGATCAGCCGCGGCGGCGCATGCCGACCATGGCATCTATGCTGTACACCGCCAGGCCGGCCCAGATGAAGAGGAATGCCACCAGGGTGCTGGAGGACAAGTGTTCATCGAACAGCAGCACAGCGAGCAGCAGCACAAGGGTCGGGGCGATGTACTGCAAGAAACCCAACGTGGTGTACGGCAAGTGTCGCGCCGCGGCGTTGAAGCACACCAGTGGCACCAGTGTTACCGGACCGGCCGCCACCAGCCACCACGCTTCGGAAGTGGTCCAGAATGCGGCTTGGGCGCTGGTGGCGGTCGGGTTGAAGAGCAGCCAGGCGATGGCGATCGGCACCAGCATCCAGGTTTCCACCACCAGCCCGGGCAAGGCCTTGACCGGCGCTTGCTTGCGGATCAGCCCGTAGAAGCCAAAAGTCAGTGCCAGCATCAGCGACACCCACGGCAGGCTGCCCACTTGCCAGACCTGCTGGGCCACGCCGACCGCCGCCAATCCTACCGCCAGCCATTGCATGCGCCGCAGCCGTTCACCGAGGATCAACATGCCCAGCAACACGTTGACCAGCGGATTGATGTAGTAACCCAGGCTGGCTTCGAGCATTCGCCCGTTGTTCACAGCCCAGACATAGGTCAGCCAGTTGGCAGCGATCAGCGTGCCGCTCAGGGCCAGGATCGCCAGGCGCCGCGGATTGTCCCGCAGCTCGCGCCACCAGCCCGGGTGTTTCCAGACCATCAGCAAGGCCGCGCCGAACAGGGCGGACCAGAGCACTCGGTGGATGATGATTTCCACCGACGGGACGCTGGCGATGGCTTTGAAATAGATCGGGAACAGACCCCAGATGATGTAGGCACTCAGGCCCAGGATGTACCCGCGACGCGGGTTGGCGGCTTGCATGCAGAGTCCTTGCTTAGGCAGCTAACAAAAGAGTGATTGTAAGGAAATTTGTCCAGTTTTGCTGTGAACCTTGCTGGGAAGTAGTTCCACCGCAGGCCCACACAGGTTTCAGTTACTGTTGGAATGCAGTCCGGTCAGAACAGCTTCAACGGCTCTTCATTCAGCGCCGCCAGTTGCTCGCGCAGAGCCAGCACCTGGTCGCCCCAATAACGCTCGCTGCCAAACCACGGGAAGCTGCGGGGAAACGCCGGGTCATCCCAACGCCTCGCCAGCCAGGCGCTGTAATGCATCAGGCGCAGGGCGCGCAGGGGTTCGATCAGCGCCAGCTCGCGCGGGTCGAAGTCATGGAATTCCTGATAACCGTCCATCAATTCCGATAGCTGCCCCAGGCACTCCTGGCGATCACCCGCGAGCATCATCCACAAATCCTGAACCGCCGGGCCCATGCGGCAATCGTCCAGGTCGACGATGTGGAACACCTCGTCCCGGCACATCATGTTTCCGGGATGGCAATCACCGTGCATGCGAATGTTCCGATGTGGCGTGGCGGCGTAGGCATCTTCGACACGCTTGAGCAGATCCCTGGCCACCGACTCGTAGGCCGGTAGCAGGCTGGTGGGGACGAAACCGCTGTTCAACACCGTTTCCAGCGAGTCATGTCCGAAATTCTTCACGCCCAGTGCTTCACGGTGCTCGAACGGTCGGGTGGCTCCGATCGCATGCAAGCGCCCGAGCAGTTGGCCCAGGCGATAGAGCTGATCGAGATTGCCTGGCTCCGGTGCCCGGCCACCTCGTCGGGGAAACAGGGTGAAACGAAACCCGGCATGCTCATGCAGGCTGGCACCGTTGTGGATCAGCGGCGCCACCACGGGCACTTCGTGATCGGCCAGTTCGAAGGTAAAGCGGTGCTCTTCCAGGATGGCTTCGTTGGTCCAGCGCTGCGGACGATAAAACTTGGCGATCAGCGGCTCGGCATCTTCGATGCCCACCTGATAGACACGGTTCTCGTAGCTGTTGAGGGCCAACACCCGGGCGTCGCTGAGAAAGCCGATGCTTTCAACGGCATCCAGGACCAGGTCGGGCGTGAGGGTTTCGAACGGATGGGACATGCTGACTCCTGCGCAGCGGCAGGGCTGCCGCGTCCGGCCCAGCATGGTAGCGCAAAGCAGTCAGGATTGATCGTTGAGACTTCGTGGCGAGGGAGCTTGCTCCCTCGCCACGAAGCGTCAGGCGCCGATGACCCCGCCGTCTTCCCGGGTGATCACCATCACCGAGGAGCGCGGCTTGCCGTTGGGCAGGTGCTCAGGGAAGGTCGAGCCACCGCTGGGATGCTGGATGCCGACGAACAGGGTCTTGTAGTCCGGCGCGAAGCTGATGCCGGTCACTTCGCAGCCTACCGGCCCGACCATGAAGCGACGGATTTCGCCACTGTTGGGGTCGGCGCAAAGCATCTGGTTGTTGCCCATGCCCGCGAAGTCGCCCGCGTTGCTCGAGTCTCCGTCGGTCTGGATCCACAACCGCCCGGCCTTGTCGAAGCCCAGGCCATCGGGGCTGTTGAACATGTTCTGCGGGTTGATGTTGGACGATCCGGCTTTCGGCGTGCCGGCGTGTACCGTCGGGTTGCCGGCGACCACGAACAGGTCCCAGTCGAAGGTCTTGGAAGCATGGTCGTCGCGGTCGGTGCGCCAGCGCAGGATCTGCCCGTAGACGTTCTTGGCCCGAGGGTTCGGCCCATCCACCGGCTGGCCAGCTTCGCCGCGCTTGGAGTTATTGGTCAGGGTGCAATAGACCTGGCCGTCCTTGGGGCTGACCACGATCCACTCCGGACGGTCCATGCGTGTGGCGCCCACGGCCGTGGCGGCCAGGCGTGCATGGATCAACACCTCGGCCTGATCAGCGAAACCGCTGCTGGCGTCGATGCCGTTCTTGCCATGGGTCAGTTCGATCCACTGGCCTTTGCCCTTGGGATGGTCCGGGTTGCCGTCGCCGGCATCGAAGCGCGCTACGTACAGCGTGCCGTGGTCCAGCAGGTTGCGGTTGGCCTTGGCATTGCGATGGTTGATGCGCTCGCGGCTGACGAACTTGTAGATGAACTCGCCACGTTCGTCGTCGCCCATGTACACCACAGCGCGACCGTCATTGGTCTGCGCCAGGGCCGCGTTTTCATGCTTGAAACGGCCCAGGGCGGTGCGTTTGACCGGCGTGGATTCTGGATCGAACGGGTCGATTTCCACCACCCAGCCGTGGCGGTTGAGTTCGTTGGGGTTCTTCGCCAGGTCAAAACGCGGGTCGTGCAAGTGCCAGTTGATTTCACTGCTGGCGACGGTCGCGCCATAGCGTTTCTGTGCCGCGTCGAATTGCAGGTCCGCCTTGCTGCTGCCGAAGCAGTCAGTGAAGTTTTCTTCGCAGGTCAGGTAGGTGCCCCACGGGGTCATGCCGTTGGCACAGTTCTGGAAAGTGCCGAGCACTTTCTTGCCACTCTTGTCGGCACTTGTTTTCAGCAAGTCGTGCCCGGCTGCCGGGCCACGCAGGCGAATCGGCGTGTTGCCATGGATCCGGCGGTTGTAACGCGAGTCCTGGACGAACTGCCACTGGCCGCGACGGCGTTGGATTTCGATCACCGACACGCCTTCGCTGGCCTGGGCCTTGCGCACGTCTTCGGCCGATTGCGGTTGGCCGCCGTGAGGGAACAGGTATTGGTAGTTGGTGTATTCGTTGTTGATCGCCAACAGCGCCCGGTTTTTGTCGCCGGGGAATTCGAACAGGCTCATGCCGTCGTTGTTGTCGCCAAACTGCATTTCTTGAGCACGGGCGGTGCCATTGCCGCTGGGGTCGAACGCCGGTGCATTTTTCTTCAGTGGCTGGCCCCAACTGATCAGCACCGAGGCTTTGTAGCCTGGCGGCAAGGTGATGGTGTCGGCGGTGGAGGCAGCAATGCTGTTGAAGCCCAGCATGCTTTTGTTGCCTTCACTCACGGCGGCCGCCATGACGCTGCGGCTCAGCAGGTTGCCGCCCAGGAACATCGCCGCGCCGCACAAGGCGCCAGCGCCGATGAAACTGCGACGGCTCAGGCCGACGATCTTTTCCAGGTCGGTGGATTGGTTTTCTTCTAATAGGCTCATCATCAGGCTCCCTGCTGGTTTTGGCAGTCACCTTAAAGCGGGTCGATGAAGATTATGTTTCAGCGCTCTACAGCGGTGTGCCGAGCAGCACATTTGTCGAAGAAAACCGCACCTGCACCGTTGAACCTGCGGCCAGGTTTCGCTCAGCCAATTGAAATGGGGCGGCCAGTGCGCAAAGGGTCTGGCCGTTGGGCAGCCCGATACGCACTTCGCTGGGCCCGTCCTCGGCGATGGCAATGTGTTCGATGATTCCCTGGAGGTTATTGGTCGACGAATCCTCCGGCTGATCGGCGGAGTACAGCTCCAGCCAGCCGGCCTTGATCAGGGCGACCACTTCGGTGCCGATCTCCAATTCCAGGCGCACTGTACTGTCGTGGGTGATCTGCGCTTCGATGACCAGGCCGCGGGCCAGTTCCAGGCGCACGTGATCGTTGTGGCCCTGGGCTGTGATGGTCAAGACCTTGCCATGCAATTGGTTTCGGGCGCTGGTGCGCAGCATCAGGCGACTGAGCAAGCCCAGGTCGCCAGCGTCCTCGCTGGCTTCCAGAAGTTGCGCCTGCAAGGTTTGCAGGCGCTGGTAAAGACGCAACACGCGCAAGCCTTCCTCCGACAGCTTTGCGCCACCACCGCCCTTGCCGCCAACGCTGCGCTCGACCAGTGGCCGGTCCGCCAGGTTATTCAACTCATCGATCGCATCCCATGCTCCCTTGTAGCTCAGCCCGGCGCTCTTGGCCGCCCGGGTGATCGAGCCCTGCTCGGCGATGTGCTGCAACAGCGCAATGCGTTGTGGTCGGCGGACGATGTGCTGGGTCAGGAGTGTAGGCAATGACATGACAAGGGCTGCGCAGGATTTGATGCCTGGACGTTGGCGCCTCGGCCGCTGCGCGTCAAGCCGGGTCGCCGGGTTTCGGCGTTCGAGCCAGGCAATACACATCGACCCGGGCGGCGCCAGCGTCTAGCAGCAGGCGTGCAAGCGTCTGGGCCGTCGCGCCTGTGGTGAGCACGTCGTCCACCAGCGCCAGGTGACGGTTTCGCAAGGTGGCGCCAGGCGCCAGGGCGAAGGCGTGGCGCAGGTTCCGACGTCTTGCCGGGGCGTCGAGGGCTTGTTGTGCAGGCGTGTCCTGGACGCGTTGCAGCAGGTTTTCTTCGCAAGGTATTTCCAGCGGCCCGCTCAGCCAGCGGGCCAGCAATGTCGCCTGGTTGAACCCGCGCTGGCGTAATCGTCGAGCCGCCAATGGCACCGGCACCAGCGCATCGGGTCGCTCCAGCCCTTCATCAAAATGATGCTGGACCGACTGCGCCAACAGTTCGCCGAGCAAGCGTCCAAGCGGCCACTTCGCCTGATGCTTGAAACGCGTGACCAAGGTGTCCACCGGGAAGTCATAGATCCATGGCGCCACGACCCGTTCGAAGGCCGGAGGACGCGTAGCACATTGGCCGCAGCGAAGTGCGGGCGTGGGCAGCGGAAGTGCGCAGACGCTGCACTGATCGCCGAGCCAAGGCAGTTCGCTTTCGCACGGCGTGCAGATGGGTTGCGGTGTGTCGGTGGTCTCACCGCATAAAAGGCATGGTTGTTTGTTTTTTAACCAGATGTAAACCGGTAATTTGTATCGTGGTTGACAGCGCATGACTCTTCCTTAAATATGCCGAACATCCGTGTCGCGCCTGTGGGTATTCGATTCCCAAGGCGCCAGCCAAGCATAATCAAGGAAATGCCCATGAGCGCCAGCACCACTGCCAACCTGCGTCATGACTGGTCTTTGGCCGAAGTCAAAGCACTCTTCGTTCAGCCATTCAATGACCTGCTGTTCCAGGCGCAGACCGTGCACCGCGCGCACTTCGACGCCAATCGCGTCCAGGTTTCCACGCTGCTGTCGATCAAGACCGGCGCTTGTCCGGAAGATTGCAAATATTGTCCGCAGTCCGGCCACTACAACACCGGGCTGGAAAAAGAGAAGTTGCTGGAAGTGCAGAAGGTCCTCGAAGAGGCCGCGCGCGCCAAGGCCATCGGTTCGACCCGGTTCTGCATGGGCGCGGCGTGGAAGCACCCGTCGGCCAAGGACATGCCTTACGTGCTGGAGATGGTCAAGGGCGTGAAGGCCATGGGCTTGGAAACCTGCATGACCTTGGGTCGCCTCGACCAGGAGCAGACCGAAGCACTGGCCCAGGCCGGCCTGGATTACTACAACCACAACCTGGACACCTCGCCTGAGTTCTACGGCAGCATCATCACCACGCGCACCTACAGCGAGCGCCTGCAAACCCTGGCCTACGTGCGTGACTCGGGGATGAAGATCTGCTCCGGCGGCATCCTGGGCATGGGCGAGTCCCTGGACGACCGCGCCAATCTGCTGATCCAACTGGCGAACCTGCCGGAGCACCCGGAATCGGTTCCGATCAACATGCTGGTGAAGGTCGCCGGCACGCCGCTGGAGAATGCCGAGGACGTCGATCCCTTCGATTTCATCCGCATGCTCGCCGTGGCGCGGATCCTGATGCCTAAATCCCACGTACGCCTCTCTGCCGGCCGCGAAGCGATGAACGAGCAGATGCAGGCCCTGGCGTTTTTTGCCGGCGCGAACTCGATTTTCTACGGCGATAAGCTGCTGACCACCGCCAACCCGCAAGCCGACAAGGACATGCAATTGTTCGCGCGCCTGGGCATCCAGCCCGAAGCCCGCGAAGAGCATGCCGATGAGGTGCACCAGGCGGCAATCGAACAGGCGCTGGTGGAGCAAAAGAGCAGCGAGCAGTTCTATAACGCGGCTGTTTGAGTTCACGCAAAACCAGGTGTGGGAGCGAGCAAGCCCGCTCCCGCATTGGATTTATCTGTCTTGAATAAATGGTTCACCCCGAGGCCTGCATGCCCTTCGATCTCGCCGCACGCCTGGCTGCCCGTCGTGCCGACAATCTCTATCGCCAGCGCCCGCTGCTTGAAAGCCCCCAGGGCCCGGAAGTGGTGGTGGACGGCCGGCCGTTGTTGGCATTTTGCAACAACGATTACCTGGGCCTGGCCAATCATCCGCAAGTGATCGAAGCCTGGCGCGCCGGGGCGGCCCGTTGGGGCGTCGGGGGTGGGGCATCTCATCTGGTAATCGGTCACAGCGGCCCGCATCACGCCCTGGAAGAAGCCTTGGCCGACCTGACGGGGCGCCCGCGGGCGTTGCTGTTCACCACGGGCTACATGGCCAATCTCGGCGCGGTCACTGCGCTGGTGGGGCAGGGCGACACAGTGCTGGAGGATCGTCTTAACCACGCCTCGCTGCTCGACGCCGGGTTGCTGTCCGGTGCGCGTTTCAATCGCTACCTGCACAACGACGCCCGAAGCCTGGCCCAACGCTTGGAAAAAGCCGTGGGCGACACTTTGGTGGTCACCGATGGGGTGTTCAGCATGGATGGCGACATCGCCGACTTGCCGGCCCTCGTCCGTGAAGCCAAGGCCAAGGGCGCCTGGCTGATGGTCGACGATGCCCACGGTTTCGGCACGTTGGGCGTTAGCGGCGGCGGTGTCGTCGAACATTTCGGCCTGAGCCAGGAAGACGTGCCCGTGCTGGTCGGCACACTGGGCAAGGCCTTTGGTACCGCCGGTGCCTTTGTGGCGGGCAGTGAAGAACTGATCGAAAGCCTGATCCAGTTCGCACGCCCCTACATCTACACCACCAGCCAACCGCCGGCCCTGGCCTGCGCGACGCTCAAGAGCCTGGAACTGCTGCGCAGCGAACATTGGCGACGAGAGCATCTGCAGCGGCTGATCCGTCAGTTCCGCCAAGGCGCCGAGCAGATTGGTTTGCAACTGATGGACAGTTTCACGCCTATCCAGCCGATCCTGATTGGCGATGCGGGGCGGGCCATGTGCTTGTCGCAGATGTTGCGTGAGCGCGGGCTGATGGTCACGGCAATCCGCCCGCCCACCGTGCCGGCCGGCAGCGCCCGCCTGCGGGTCACCTTGACGGCCGCACACAGCGAAGCCCAGGTGCAACTATTGTTAGAGGCACTGGCAGAGTGTTTTGTCCAACTGGGACCGGAGCCAAGCCATGCGTGATCGACTGATCCTGTTGCCCGGTTGGGGTCTGGGCGTTTCTCCGCTGGAGCCGCTGGCGGCGGCCCTGCAAGGGCTCGACGAACACTTGCACGTAGAAGTCGAGCCGCTGCCGGCATTGCTGTCGAGCGATCCTGATGAGTGGCTCGACGAACTGGACGCCGCTGTGCCTCAGGACGCCTGGGTCGGCGGCTGGTCCTTGGGCGGCATGTTGGCCTCGGCATTGGCGGCGCGGCGGGGCGAGCGCTGTTGCGGCTTGCTGACTCTGGCCAGTAATCCGTCTTTCGTCGCCCATGAACAATGGCCGAGCGCAATGGCCGGCGAGACCTTCGACGGATTTCTTGCAGGGTGTGCGGCCGACCCACGCCAGACCCTCAAGCGTTTCAGCCTGCTCTGTGCCCAGGGCTGCAGCGATCCGCGCGGGTTGTCACGACTGCTGCTGGCCGGGGCGCCGGGCACTTCGCCGCAAGTATTGATGGCCGGGCTCGAATTGCTCGCGCAATTGGACACGCGCACCGCGTTGCAGAGTTTTCGTGGTCCGCAACTGCATCTGTTTGCCGGGCTCGACGCCTTGGTGCCGGCCGAGGCGGCGGGCGAGTTGCTGGCGTTGCTGCCGGATGTCGAAATCGGTCTGATCGAACAGGCCGGCCACGGATTCCTTCTGGAGGACCCGCACGGTGTAGCGGCGGCGATCCAGGCTTTTTTGCATGAGTCCGGTGATGACTGATTTGTCTCTTCCCCGTGTGCCCGACGCCTTGCCCGACAAGCGCCAGGTGGCGGCTTCGTTTTCCCGGGCGGCAGCCAGCTATGACAGCGTGGCCGAGTTGCAGCGCGACGTCGGCCAACAGTTGTTAGGGCGCTTGTCGCCCTCGTTCATTGCGCAACGTTGGCTGGACTTGGGTTGCGGCACCGGCTACTTCACCCGCGCGTTGGGTGCTCGTTTCGGCGAAGACAGCGGCCTGGCGCTGGATATCGCCGAAGGTATGCTCAATCATGCTCGTCCCCAAGGTGGCGCCGCGCATTTTATTGCCGGCGATGCCGAGCGGCTGCCTTTGCAGGCGGCGAGTTGCGACCTGGTGTTCTCCAGCCTGGCGGTGCAGTGGTGTGCCGATTTTGCTTCGGTGCTGAGCGAGGCCCATCGGGTCTTGAAACCGGGCGGAGTGTTCGCCTTCAGCAGTCTCTGCGCGGGCACTTTGTACGAATTGCGCGACAGCTGGCGTCAGGTGGATGGCATGGTGCACGTCAACCGTTTCCGTGGATTCGAGACGTATCAACAGCTCTGCGCGGACAGCGGGCTGAATGTCGTCAGCCTTGAAAATCGCCCCCATGTATTGCATTACCCTGATGTGCGCAGCCTGACCCACGAATTGAAAGCACTGGGTGCCCATAATCTGAACCCTGGCCGCCCTGGCGGCTTGACGGGCAGGGCGCGGATCCTTGCGCTGGTTGAAGCCTATGAGCAGTTTCGTCAGGCACAAGGGCTGCCGGCGACCTACCAAGTGGTCTACGTCGTATTGGAGAAACCGCTATGAGCCAGGCCTATTTCATTACCGGCACCGACACCGATGTAGGCAAGACCACCGTTGCAGCGGGCCTGCTGCACGCAGCGCGACAAGCCGGCATGAGCACGGCAGCCGGAAAGCCCGTGGCCTCTGGCTGCGACGTGACGCCCAAGGGCCTGCGCAACGCTGATGCCTTGGCGCTGCTGGCCGAATGCTCGGTGCCGTTGACTTATGCGCAGGTCAATCCGGTGGCGTTCGAACCGGCCATAGCGCCGCACTTGGCTGCCCGGGAGGCGGGTGTTGCGTTGACGGTGCAGTCGCTGCTAAGTCCGATGCGCGAAGTGCTGGCGCTGGGCGCCGATTTCACCTTGATTGAAGGCGCGGGCGGTTGGCGCGTGCCGCTGTCCGGCCAGGACAATCTTTCCGACTTGGCAATTGCGTTGGACTTGCCGGTGATCCTGGTGGTGGGCGTGCGCCTGGGGTGTATCAGCCATGCGTTGCTGACCGCCGAGGCTATCGCCCGTGACGGCTTGCCGCTTGCCGGTTGGGTCGCGAATATCATCGACCCGGCCACCTCTCGCCTGGAGGAAAACCTGGCAACCCTGGCCGAACGACTTCCAGCGCCGTGCCTGGGCAGGGTGGCGCGAATCCAGAGCGTGACGGCCGAAGCGGTGGCCGGACACCTGCAATTGGATCTGCTTGACTGATATTTCGCCAAGGTTTTGCCTATGACAAGGCACTGTGCCATTAGTGTTTTTGTCGGGCCTTTTGCCTAGCCATCTGATTCAATGCCGATGTCGACCCCTTCAAGTAGACGAGCCCCGCCATGGAAATCTCAGGAAACACCGCGTTCTATGCCGGTCTGAGCACGATTCAGACAGGGCAGAACCGTGTCGATCAGGCCTCCAGCCAGATCGCCAACAACACGATCGAGCGTTCGGTCACCAGCCAGTCGTCCGAGGTACAGGTCGATCGCTTGCGGTCAGTGGATCGCAGCCAGCAATCAGACCTGGCCAGCAACATGGTCGACTTGGCCCAGGGCAAGTTCCAGGTGCAATTGGGCGTGAACGTCGCCAAGGCATCCGACGAAATGCTCGGTACATTGATCGATACGTTTGCCTGACCCTGTTCTTCCAGATTCACGAAAACGCCGCGATTATTCGCGGCGTTCTTGTCTCTAACGTCCTATTGCTCAACTAATCTTTTCCTACGCGCATTGCGAATTCTTCATTGCGATGGAATTTCCCGTGTCCGCCATTTTTTTAAGCTGATGACGAACGGCAAAAGATCGACGCTTGACAAGATTTGGGCGTAAACGTATGTTTCAAACACCTGTTTGACCGTCACAACAATTCGCCGCGGTCATTCATTCCCGGTTACATCAGCAGAGGTTTATCGCTATGCCTGACTACAAGGCCCCCTTGCGTGATATTCGCTTCGTTCGTGACGAACTGCTTGGCTACGAAGCGCATTATCAGAGCCTTCCGGCTTGCCAGGACGCAACTCCGGACATGGTTGACGCCATTCTCGAAGAAGGCGCCAAGTTTTGTGAGCAGGTACTGGCGCCGCTGAATCGCGTGGGTGACCTTGAAGGTTGCACCTGGAGCGAGTCCGGTGTGAAAACGCCGACCGGCTTCAAGGAAGCCTACAAGCAGTTCGTCGAAGGTGGCTGGCCAAGCCTTGCCCACGACGTAGAGCACGGCGGTCAAGGTCTGCCGGAGTCCCTGGGCCTGGCGATCAGCGAGATGGTCGGCGAAGCCAACTGGTCGTGGGGCATGTACCCAGGCCTGTCCCATGGCGCGATGAACACCATTTCCGAGCACGGTACGCCCGAGCAGCAAGAGGCCTACCTGACCAAGCTGGTGTCCGGCGAATGGACCGGCACCATGTGCCTGACCGAACCGCACTGCGGCACCGACCTGGGCATGCTGCGTACCAAGGCCGAGCCTCAGGCTGACGGCTCCTACAAAGTAACCGGCACCAAGATCTTCATTTCTGCCGGCGAACACGACATGGCCGACAACATCGTCCACATCGTGTTGGCACGCCTGCCGGACGCACCGGCTGGCACCAAGGGCATCTCGCTGTTCATCGTGCCCAAATTCCTGCCTAACGCCGATGGCACCGTGGGTCAGCGCAACGCCGTGAGCTGCGGTTCCCTGGAACACAAGATGGGCATCCACGGCAACGCCACCTGCGTGATGAACTTCGACGCGGCCACCGGTTTCCTGATCGGCCCGGCGAACAAAGGCCTGAACTGCATGTTCACCTTCATGAACACCGCACGCTTGGGGACCGCACTGCAAGGCCTTGCCCACGCCGAGATCGGCTTCCAGGGCGGCCTGAAATATGCCCGCGACCGCCTGCAAATGCGTTCCCTGACTGGTCCGAAAGCGCCGGACAAGGCCGCCGACCCGATCATTGTGCACCCTGATGTGCGTCGCATGCTGCTGACCATGAAAGCCTTCGCCGAAGGTAACCGGGCGATGGTCTACTTCACCGCCAAGCAGGTCGACATCGTCAAATACGGCGTGGACGAAGAAGAGAAGAAGAAGGCTGATGCGCTGCTGGCGTTCATGACCCCGATCGCCAAGGCCTTCATGACCGAAGTCGGCTTTGAGTCGGCCAACCACGGCGTGCAGATCTACGGCGGCCACGGCTTCATTGCCGAGTGGGGCATGGAGCAGAACGTACGCGACAGCCGTATCTCGATGCTGTACGAAGGCACCACTGGTATCCAGGCCTTGGACCTGCTGGGTCGCAAAGTACTGATGACCCAGGGCGAAGCGCTCAAGGGCTTCACCAAGATCGTCCACAAGTTCTGCCAGGGCAACGAAGGCAACGAAGCGGTCAAGGAGTTCGTCGAACCCCTGGCTGCGTTGAACAAGGAATGGGGCGAGCTGACCATGAAGGTCGGCATGGCGGCCATGAAGGATCGCGAAGAAGTCGGCGCGGCCTCGGTGGATTACCTGATGTACTCCGGCTACGCCTGCCTGGCTTACTTCTGGGCCGACATGGCGCGCCTGGCGGCGGAAAAACTCGCAGCTGGCACCAGCGAAGAGGCGTTCTACACGGCCAAGCTGCAGACCGCGCGCTTCTACTTCCAGCGCATCCTGCCGCGAACTCGTACCCACGTGGCCACCATGCTGTCGGGCGCCAACAACCTGATGGACATGAAAGAAGAAGACTTCGCGCTGGGCTACTAAGCCTTAGGCGGTTCTTCACAAGCCGCTGCTTCTCAGGGAGCAGCGGCTTTTTCATGGCTGCCCTAAATCCCCAGAGAGATCGATAGCGATCCTGAAACAATATTCATCCAACAGAGCCTTAAGAAAACTCCGGCCTCTGCCGTTACAGCGATGGCAGTGTGACATCGGTCACATCTCACGTGCACAATGCCCTCTTTGATCAGTCGGGTCGGAGCTTTACCCTTGCCGCGTTCTTCCGCTGTACGCCTGAGCCATTTCCTACCGTCACTGCTACTGTTGTTGTCGGGGCTTGCGGCTGCCTACGTCAAGGATCTCAACGTCTTCTTTACCTCCCTGTTCAACGTGCTTCCTACCTTGGTGTTGCTACTGGGCGGGGCGTATTGCGCCGTCTACCGACGTCAACGTGAACTGTTTTTGATGGTCACGGTGTACATCGCCTACTTCCTGCTGGATACCCAGACCGATTTCTACCGCGATAACGGTAAGGTGCGTGAAGACGCGGCGGTGGTGTTCCATCTCGTCTGCCTGTTGCTGCCGCTGTTGTTCGGGCTGTTCGCGGCGTGGCAGGAGCGCACCCACCTGTTCCAGGACATGGTGGCGCGGTTCGCGGTGTTGCTGGTTTTCGGCAGCGTGGCGCTGGCCTTGGAGCAAAGTTTTCCACAGGCATTGCTGTTGTGGCTTTCGGAGATCCGCTGGCCCGCGTTGTATGGCGCCTGGATGAGCCTGATTCAGTTGTCCTACCCAATGTTCGCCGCCGCATTCCTGCTCCTGGCCTGGCAATATTGGCGCAACCCCCGGCCGCTGCACGCCGCGCAATTGGTGGGGCTGCTCGGGTTGTTCTGGATGCTGCCGAAGACATTCATCTTGCCGTTCACCCTGAACATCATGTGCAGCCAGGTGATGTTGATGATTGCCGCGGCGGTCGCCCACGAGGCGTATCAAATGGCCTTTCGTGACGAACTCACCGGCCTGCCGGGACGTCGTGCATTGAACGAACGCATGCAGCGCCTGGGTCGCAATTATGTGTTGGCGATGAGCGACGTGGACCATTTCAAGAAATTCAACGACACCCATGGCCACGATGTCGGTGACCAAGTGCTGCGCCTGGTGGCCAGCAAGCTGTCGAAGATCGGCGGTGGCGGCAGGGCGTATCGCTATGGCGGCGAGGAGTTCGCCCTGGTGTTCGCGGGCAAGACCATCGATGAGTGCATGCCCCACCTGGAAGTCATCCGCCAGTCCATCGAGACCTACGCGATTCAACTGCGCAACCCCGACAGCCGTCCCCAGGACGATCAACAAGGTCGCCAGCGTCGGGCCGGCGCTGGCGCCTCCAGCGTATCGGTGACGGTCAGCATCGGCGTGGCCGAGCGCATCGAGCAGCGCACGCCCGAAGAGGTGCTCAAATCGGCGGACCAAGCGCTCTATAACGCCAAGGGCGCGGGGCGAAACTGTGTAATTGCCTATGGGCAGAATCGTCGCGGCGCAGTGCGCATGGAAGCCGCCGCGGGTTGAGTGATGATGGCGCATTCAGCGCCTGGACTGTGATTGTGGGCCACGATGGCCGGCAGTAGGTTGGAATGAATCTGCTACCGGAGAAAACCACCATGCCCGAGTACAAAGCTCCGCTGCGCGACATGCGCTTTTTGATCGACCACGTCTTCGATTTCCATGGCCGCTATGCCGAACTGGGTGCCAGCGATGCCAGCCCGGACATGGTCAGCGCCATTCTGGAGGAAGGCGCTCGGTTCTGTGAGAACGTGCTGGCGCCTCTCAATCGCCCGGGTGATGAAGAGGGCTGCCATTTCGACAACGGCGTGGTGACGACGCCGGCAGGCTTCAAGCAGGCGTTCGCTCAATATGTGGAAGGCGGCTGGCACGGCCTGGCGGCGGACCCGGCGTACGGCGGCCAGGGCCTGCCCAGTTCCCTGGGCCTGGTCATCAGCGAGATGATTGGTTCTAGCAACACGTCCTGGGGCATGTACCCCGGCCTGACCCACGGAGCGATGTCGGCCATCCACGCCCATGGGACAGAGGAGCAGAAGCAGACCTACCTCAGCAAACTCACCGCCGGCCAGTGGACCGGCACCATGTGCCTGACCGAAGCCCACTGCGGCACTGACCTTGGCATCATCAAGACCCGCGCCGTGCCCCAGGCCGACGGCAGCTACGCGCTGACTGGCAGCAAGATCTTCATCAGCGCCGGCGAGCACGACATGAGCGACAACATCATTCATCTGGTGCTCGCCAAACTGCCGGATGCGCCCGCCGGGACCAAGGGCATCTCGTTGTTCATCGTGCCAAAGTTCCTGCCTGGCGCCGCGGGCGAGGCCGGAGAGCGCAACGGCGTTTCCTGCGGGTCGATCGAGCACAAGATGGGCATCAAGGCCTCGGCTACCTGCGTGCTGAACTTCGACGGTGCCAAGGGCTTCCTGATCGGCGAGGCGAACAAGGGCCTCAACTGCATGTTCACCATGATGAACCATGCGCGCCTCGGCACCGGCATGCAGGGCCTTTGCCTGGGCGAGGCGAGTTTCCAGGGGGCGATCAAATACGCCAACGATCGTTTGCAGATGCGCTCGCTGACCGGCCCCAAGGCGCCGGACAAAGCCGCCGACCCGATCATCGTTCACCCTGATGTGCGCAGGATGTTGCTGACGATGAAGGCCTTCAACGAAGGCAACCGGGCGCTGACGTATTTCACTGCGCAATTGCTCGACACCGCGCACTTGAGCCGCGACGAAACCGCCCGCCAGGAGGCTGAAGACCTGTTGGCTTTCCTCACGCCAGTCTGCAAGGCCTTCATGACCGACACGGGGTTGGAAGTGACCAACCACGGCATGCAGATTTTCGGCGGCCACGGTTTTATCCGCGAGTGGGGCATGGAGCAGCTGGTGCGCGATTGTCGAATCGCGCCGATCTACGAAGGCACCAACGGCATCCAGGCCTTGGACTTGCTGGGACGCAAGGTGCTGGGCAGCCAAGACAAGTTGCTGCGTGGCTTCACCAAAATCGTCCATAAGTTCTGCGCCGCCAATGCCGGGCACCCACAGCTCAAGGCATACGTTGCGCAACTGGACGGGCTCAACCAGCAATGGGGCGAATTGACGACCCAGGTCGGCATGGCTGCCATGAAAAATCCCGACGAGGTGGGGGCCGCCTCGGTGGATTACCTGATGTACAGCGGCTATATCATCCTGGCTTACCTGTGGTTGCGCATGGCGTTGGTGGCCCAGGCGCAACTCGACGGTGGCGACGGGGACGCGGATTTCTGCCGGGCGAAGCTGGTGACTTGTGAGTTTTACTTCAAGCGCCTGCTGCCGCGTACGGCCAGCCATCGGGCTGCAATCGAGGCGGGAAGCGAATGCCTGATGAAGTTGCCGGCGGAGTTGTTTGCGCTTTGATGGGCTGAAACATTTCTTCGTGGTGAGGGAGCAAGCACCCTCGCCACGATAGACATCCATGCTTTCGCAGTGACTAAAAATAACAAAACAGTCATGGGTTGACCCTATGTGTCGCAAAAGTTGTTGGGGTACACTCGGGGCCATTGCGAAACCGCTTTCCTACGAACCAATTGTTTAGATCTTGCGAGGTTTGCCATGGCTGACTACAAAGCGCCCCTGCGCGATATGCGCTTCGTCCTCAATGAAGTGTTCGAGGTCGCAAAACTCTGGGCCCAATTGCCGGCGCTGGCCGATACCGTAGACGCTGAAACTGTCGAAGCGATCCTGGAAGAGGCCGGCAAGGTCACCAGCAAAAGCGTCGCGCCCCTCAGCCGCGCGGCTGACGAAGAAGGTTGCCACTGGGCTGACGGCGCCGTGACGACACCGGCAGGTTTCCCACAGGCCTACAAGACCTATGCCGAGGGCGGATGGGTGGGTGTCGGCGGAGATCCGGCGTACGGTGGCATGGGCATGCCCAAGGCTGTTTCGGCCCAGGTCGAGGAAATGGTCAACTCCGCCAGCCTCTCCTTTGGCCTGTACCCGATGCTGACCGCCGGTGCCTGCCTGTCGATCAATGCCCACGCCAGCGAAGAGTTGAAGGCCGCGTACTTGCCGAACATGTACGCCGGCGTGTGGGCCGGTTCGATGTGCCTGACCGAGCCCCATGCCGGCACCGACTTGGGGATCATCCGGACCAAGGCTGAACCTCAGGCCGACGGTTCCTACAAAGTCAGCGGCACGAAGATCTTCATCACCGGCGGCGAGCACGACCTCACCGAAAACATCATCCACCTCGTGCTGGCAAAACTGCCGGACGCACCGGCCGGCCCGAAAGGCATCTCGTTGTTTCTGGTGCCGAAGTTCATGGTCAATGCCGACGGCAGCCTGGGCGCGCGCAACGCGGCCAACTGCGGTTCGATCGAGCACAAGATGGGTATCCAGGCGTCCGCCACCTGCGTGATGAACTTCGACGAGGCCGTGGGTTATCTGGTCGGCGAGCCGAACAAAGGCCTGGCGGCGATGTTCACCATGATGAATTACGAGCGCCTGGGCGTTGGTATCCAAGGTCTGGCCACCGGCGAGCGCTCCTACCAGAACGCCATCGAATACGCCCGCGACCGCCTGCAAAGCCGTTCGCCGACCGGCGCGCAGAACAAGGACAAGATCGCTGACCCGATCATCGTCCACCCTGACGTGCGCCGCATGCTGCTGACCATGAAAGCCTCTAACGAAGGTGGCCGCGCTTTTTCCACCTACGTGGCGATGCAACTGGATACCGCGAAGTTCAGCGAAGACCCCGCCACCCGCAAGCGTGCCGAAGACCTGGTGGCGCTGCTGACGCCAGTGGCGAAGGCTTTCCTCACCGACCTGGGCCTGGAAACCACCGTCCATGGCCAGCAGATTTTTGGCGGTCACGGTTACATCCGCGAATGGGGCCAGGAGCAACTGGTGCGCGATGTGCGCATTACCCAGATCTACGAAGGCACCAACGGTATCCAGGCGCTGGACCTGGTGGGACGCAAGATCGTCGGCAGTGGCGGGGCGTTCTATAAATTGTTCGCCGATGAGATCCGCCATTTCACCGCGACGGCAGGCAGCGAGTTGGCGGAGTTCACCAAGCCATTGAACGATGCCGTCGGCACGCTGGACGAACTGACCGAGTGGCTGCTCGATCGGTCGAAAAGCAACCCGAACGAAATCGGCGCGGCTTCGGTGGAGTACCTGCAAGCGTTCGGCTACACCGCTTATGCCTACATGTGGGCATTGATGGCCCGGGCGGCGTTGGGCAAGGAAAGCCAGAATGATTTCTACGCGGGCAAGCTGGGCACGGCGCGGTTCTACTTCGCTCGCCTGTTGCCGCGGATCCATTCCTTGAGCGCTTCGGTGAAAGCGGGCAGTGAGTCGCTGTTCCTGCTGGAGCCGGGCCAGTTCTGAGAAAGATCGTCATGTAAGCAAATGCTTACATGACGTGCTGGCGATTTCCCTCTATCGGCCGATTGGATCCACGGCTAATCTAGCTTCCATGGACGTAGCGCAGGACGCGCAAAAGTAACAACACGGACACGTAGGATTCTGCCAGGAAGGCGGAGTGAAATGGATGTCAGGGAAACAGTCTGCAAAGCCCCGCTTCGGCGGGGTTTTCTTTTGCCCGCGTTTTTATCGGCGGACGCTTTCGAATCGCCTCCCGCTAGCAATTACTGAACCCCGACGAGCGGACAGGTGTCCATGGGCTATGGCAACGTGGCCATCGCTCATCAGGGAGTCATCCATGGATTTCATTCGCATCATCATCGCCATCCTGCTGCCACCGCTGGGTGTTTTCCTGCAAGTCGGGTTTGGCGGGGCGTTCTGGCTGAACATTTTGTTGACACTGTTGGGTTATATCCCCGGCATCGTGCATGCGGTGTACATCATCGCCAAGCGCTGAAGCCCTGCAGTCAGAGGATTCCTTTATTGGGGATTCCTTTGTGGTGAGGGAGTTTGCTCCCGCTGAGACGCGGAGCAGCCCCAAGCTTTTGCGATTGCTGCGCAATCGAGCGGGAGCAAGCTCCCTCGCCACAAACGCTCGTCGCTTTCATAAGCCAGCGTTCATCACCTTTCGATAAAACAACCACTCATGCTCCAGCGCATGCGCCTGGTTCATAGCCTTGCGAAAGCCGTGGCGCTCGTCCGGGTAGTAGTGCGCCTCCACTGGAACTCCATTGTCTTTCAAGGCCTCGACCATATCGCGGGTCTGCTGCGGTACGACCACGGCATCCAGCTCGCCTTGGAAAAAAATCATCGGCGCGCGGATCTGGTCTGCGTGAAGTAACGGCGTGCGCGCCCGGTAGCGCTCGGCATCCACTTTTGGGTCGCCGATCAGCCAGTCCAGGTAGTCGCCTTCGAATTTGTGCGTCGCGCGACCCAGGGCAACCGGATCGCTGACCCCGTAGAGGCTGGCGCCGGCACGGAATACGTTCCGGAACGCCAAGGCGCAAAGGGTCGTGTAACCACCGGCGCTGCCGCCGCGAATGAACGCAAGGCGGCCATCGATCAGGCCCTGCTCGTCCAGATGTGCAACGACGGCGCAGGCATCCTCGACATCCACCACTCCCCAGTTCAGATGCAGCGCCTGCCGATAGGCCCGGCCATAGCCGCTGCTGCCACGATAATTGAGGTCGGCCACGGCAAAGCCGCGCTGGGTCCAGTATTGGATGCGCGGGTCAAACATGGGGTAGCAGGCTGACGTCGGCCCGCCATGGATGAACACCACTAGCGGTGGTTTAGCCTTGGCGCCCATGGCTGGATAAAAGAACCCGTGGGCCTCACTTGAAGCAACTGGATAGCGCAAGGTTCGCGGGCGGCTGATCTGCTCGGCCGGTAGCGGCGCAACGCCGCCGGCCAGGACTATAACGTCGTGGCTTTGTCGTCCAATGGCAATGACTGCCGACGGGCTGGTGGGCGAAGCAGCAATGGTATAAACGAATTGCTCATCCACCGCCAAGCTGCGGAAGCGGCTATAGGTCCCGGTGAAATCCTCCGTCGTGCCGCGATGGCACAGGCCCAGCCGACCAAAACCCGCTTCGGTCCAGCTTGCCAGGTAGGTGTCATCGTTCATTGGCAGCCAGGTACAGCCTCCCAACTGCCAAGGCGCGGGGGCGTGATCGGCTTCGGCGGCAGTCAATGGCTCCAGGACACCAGCGTTTTCGACCCAAGGCTGCCAGTAACCGCCGCGGTCGGTCAGGCAGTAGAGGCGATTGGCCGCGTCGAACCGCGGTTGCTGGATGGATTCCTCCTCACCCTGGCCGGCCACACAGCGCGGCTCACCCCAACCTGAATCGTTGCGCTCGGCCAGCAGCAGCCGCGTAGCTGTCCAGGGCTGATGAGGGCGGCTCCACTCGATCCAGGCGAGACGCTTCTGATCCGGACTCAGGATCGGCGCAGCGTAGAAATCCGCGCCTTCGGCCAGCACGCGTCGCTGATGATCGGCCAGCCCGATCGACACCAGGCGATGCTGTTTGGCGTGCTCCTCTACCGCCAGCAGTTGCCCTGGGGCGAAGTGCAGGTCGCCATATCGGCGGTCGCCCGAGGTCAGCGCCACAGGGCGACCTGCGTCCAGTGACTGGTGATACACCTGCTGGTCGGCCTCGTTGACAAACAGCACGCCATCATCGCTCAGGCAGAACGATCCGCCGCCATATTCATAGACCCGGCTGCGCACGCTGAATCCATCCGGGGTCAGGCAGCGGACCTTGGCGTCTCGCCAATGCCAGATCCGACAGGCACCGTCTTCGGGACGGTATTCGTTCCAGAACAGGCCCAGGGGCCCCAGTTGCAGCTCGGCGAAGTCGATGCCTGCCGCGACAGCCTGGGCGGCGCTGAGCGGTTCAGCCCTTGGCGATGAGGCGTGAATTTCGTTCATTGCGAAATGCCAGTTGCTCGATGGTTTGCGTGGCATGCTCGGCGTCTTCGCGAGCCTGCAGAATCATCCCGTGGTGTTCGGATTTGCTGCACACCGGGTCGGCATTGCTGGCGTCGCCTGTGAGCATGAACGCCTGGCAACGGCAGCCGCCAAAATCCTTTTCCTTTTCATCGCACGAGCGGCAGGGTTCGGGCATCCAGTCATAACCCCGGAAACGATTGAAGCCGAACGAGTCGTACCAGATGTGCTGCATGCTGTGGTCGCGCACATTCGGAAACTGCACCGGCATTTGCCGGGCGCCATGGCAGGGCAGGGCCGTGCCGTCCGGTGTGACGGTCAGGAAAATGCTGCCCCAGCCGTTCATGCAGGCCTTCGGGCGTTCTTCGTAGTAGTCCGGAGTCACGAAGATCAACTTGCACGGGTTGCCTTCGGCTTCCAGCTTGGCCCGGTATTCATTGGTGATGCGCTCGGCCCGCACTAGCTGTTCCCGGGTGGGTAGCAGGCCAACGCGGTTGAGGTGCGCCCAGCCGTAGAACTGGCACGTGGCGAGTTCGACGAAGTCGGCTTCCAGGGCGATGCACAGCTCGATGATGCGGTCGATCTTGTCGATGTTGTGCCGATGGGTCACGAAGTTCAGCACCATCGGATAACCATGGGCTTTCACCGCCCGGGCCATTTCCAGTTTTTGCGCAAACGCTTTCTTCGAACCGGCCAGCAGGTTGTTCACCTGCTCATCACTGGCCTGGAAACTGATCTGGATGTGGTCCAGGCCGGCTTTCTTGAAGTCGCTGATCTTCTGTTCGGTCAAGCCGATGCCGGAGGTAATCAGGTTGGTGTAGAAACCCAGCCTGCGCGCCTCGCCAATCAGCTCCGCCAAGTCCTGGCGCACCAGCGGCTCCCCACCGGAAAAACCCAATTGCGCGGCGCCCATTTCCCGGGCTTCGCGAAAGACCTTGAACCACTGCTCGGTGCTCAGCTCTTTACCTTGCTCGGCAAAGTCCAGCGGGTTGGAGCAGTACGGGCATTGCAGCGGGCAGCGATAGGTCAGTTCGGCCAGCAGCCACAGCGGCAGACCAACGGCGGGCTTCTCAGGCAAGGGTGATCCAGTGCTGTGCACGGGCGACCTCCATGAATTGCTCGATGTCGTCACCGAGTTCAGGCACACCGGGAAATTGTTTGTCCAGTTCAGCGATGATTTCCGCGACATCGCGCTCGCCATCGATCAAGCCACCGATCAGCGCCGCGCTGTCGTTCAGCTTGATCATCCCTTCAGGATAGAGCAGCACATGGCCCTTCTGGGCCGGTTCGTACTGGAAGCGATAGCCGGGGCGCCAGTTGGGTTTTTTGCTGCGATCGAAACTCATAAGGCAATCCCTTTGTGCCAAACCCGTTGGTCGGTCACGGTGTGATACGGCGGGCGGTTCAGTTCGTAGGCCATGCTCATGGCGTCGAGCATGCTCCAGAGAATATCCAGTTTGAACTGGAGGATCTCCAGCATGCGCTCCTGGCCTTCGCGAGTAGTGTAGTGCTGCAAAGTGATTGCCAAGCCATGTTCCACGTCACGCCGTGCCTGGCCCAGGCGAGTGCGGAAGTACTCGTAGCCGGTTGGATCGATCCACGGATAATGCTGCGGCCAGCTATCCAGGCGCGATTGATGGATCTGCGGGGCGAACAATTCGGTCAGCGAGCTGCTGGCAGCTTCCTGCCAGCTGGCCCGGCGGGCGAAGTTGACGTAGGCGTCTACGGCGAAGCGCACACCCGGCAGCACCAACTCCTGGGAACGCAACTGGTCGGGATCCAGGCCCACCGCCTGGCCCAGCCGCAGCCAGGCTTCGATGCCGCCATCTTCACCGGGGGCGCCGTCATGGTCGAGCAGGCGCTGGATCCACTCGCGGCGGATCTCCCGATCCGGGCAATTGGCCAGGATCGCTGCGTCCTTGAGTGGGATGTTCACTTGATAATAGAAGCGGTTCGCGACCCAGCCTTGGATCTGCTCGCGAGTGGCACGGCCTTCGTACATCGCCACATGGTACGGGTGATGGATATGGTAGAAGGCGCCCTTGGCGCGCAAGGCTGCTTCAAATTCTGCGGTGGTCAATGGCGTGTCAGTCATTTCGGGCCCTCCTACAGTTCGATGCTCATGCCGTCGTAGGCGACTTCGACATTGCGTCGCACCAACTCGGCCCGCTCGGGAGAGTCTTCGTCCAGGATCGGATTGGTGTTGTTGATATGAATAAGGACCTTGCGCTGCTCTGGCAGCCGCTCCAGTACTTCAAGCATGCCGCCAGGGCCATTCTGGGACAGGTGGCCCATTTCCCGGCCGGTGCGGGTGCCGACGCCACGGCGCTGCATTTCATCGTCGTCCCACATCGTGCCGTCCACGAGCAGGCAGTCGCTGCTGGCCATGATGTCCAGCAACGGTTCGTCGACCTTGCCCAGGCCCGGCGCGTAGAACAGCTTGCCGCCGGTGCGCAGGTCTTCGACGATCAGCCCGATGTTATCGCCCGGGTGCGGGTCGAAGCGGTGTGGGGAATAGGGTGGGGCGGCGCTGCGCAGGGGCAGTGGGGTAAAGCGCAGGTTCGGGCAGGCGGCGATGGTGAAGCTCTGGTCGAGTTCGATGCGGTTCCAGCTCAGGCCACCGTTCCAGTGGGTCAGCATGTTGAACAGCGGGAAGCCGGTGCTCAGGTCTTCATGGACCATGTCGGTGCACCAGACCTGGTGCGGGCAACCTTCGCGCAGGCTGAGCAGGCCGGTGGTGTGGTCGATCTGGCTGTCCATCAGGATGATCGCGCCAATGCCCGTGTCCCTCAGTGCCCGGCCGGGTTGCATCGGGGCGAACCCCTGGAGTTGGGCGCGGATGTCGGGGGAGGCGTTGCACAACACCCAGCTCACGCCATCATCGGAAATCGCGATAGACGACTGGGTACGCGCCTGGGCCCGCAGGCTGCCGTTGCGAAAACCTGCGCAATTGGCGCAGTTGCAGTTCCACTGGGGGAAACCGCCGCCGGCGGCGGAACCTAGAATCTGGACGAACATGGCCGCTCCATCTGCAAACCAAAATGAAAAACGCCCCGGATGACCGAGGCGTGGTGTTGCGTACTACCGCCTGCAGCAATCAACGGCTGGCGAAGTACATGGTGACTTCGAAGCCGATACGCAGATCGATATATGCGGGTTTGGACCAGGACATGGGAATACTCCTTTGGTTGGGGTGGAACGGTTTGGATCTATACATATAGTCCACCTCCGTTAGGAGATGTTCAGATGCTTAGGCGGCTATGTTACTAAATCTGACAAATTCGTTCGCCGCGAATCTTTGAGAAAGCTCATTGCACGCCTGGTAACGATCATCTCGCTGCTGCTTGCCAGGGCATTCCCGGGCACGGCGCGTTGCTCAAACAGAAACGTCCGCCTTGGGCTTGGACCAAACGGTAGGCTGAGTCGATCAGTTGTTCGCGTGTCATGGACGTTATGGCGTCGGGTAACCGCTGCAAGTAATCCGATGGGCGACCGGCCAGTTTGCCCTGCCAGAGCAGTTCGGCTGCCTGGGCGATGGGCATTTCAGCGCTGTTCATCTGGCTGGCCAGGGCTTGCTGTTGGCTGGCCAGGATCGAGTCGTCAATCTGCTCGACCAGCTTCGGCAAGGTTTCCAGGAACTGCGTCATATGTTCAGACAACTGCGCCGCAGAGGCACCGGGCGACTGCGCGCCGAGCAACAAGCCGGTCCGACCATGGATCTGCTTCAAGCCACTGAACACTGCATAGCCCAACTGCAGCTCGACCCGTAGGCGCTGGTAGTAAGGGGTTTGGCACAGATGGGCGAGCAAGCGCCACCCAGCCTCGTCGGACAAGTCCTCGGTTGGCGTGGGGCAGAACATGAGTAATGCGTGGTCATCACCCAGGGTCTTGTGCGTATGCCAAGTGCGTACCGGAACAGGCGCGACCGTTAACTCCGGCTCTTCCCGGGCAACGCCTGGAGTTCGCGCCAACACGGGGGCCAGCGCCGCTTGAGTGGCCGCCGTCAGGCCGACGGCCAAACCGTCCCACTGGGCGTTCGTCCAGACGCTTTGATCGCTACCGCGCAACGACGGCGAGGCGTGTCGTGGGTTTTGCTGGAAGAAAATTGGCAATTCCCGTAACAGCTGTCGAATCGGTATCAGGGGCGCCTCGCTATCGGCCAGGACAGGCGGTAATGGCTGGCGCAGTTTTTCCATCAGGTGCTCGAATACCGACGGCATCGGCGCCTGCAAGCCGATCAGTTTCAGCAGGCATTGTTCGGCATCGGAGTCGAAGACGACGTCCACGCCGGCCTGTCGGGCATCTTCGCGCAGATCCGCCGAGTGACGATCGAGCCTGGATTGCAGGTCGGGCGATGCGGGTGCCGCGAATTGCCAACGCAGATACACCGCGCCTTCAGGCGAGGTATCCGGCAATGCCTGGCTGAACTGCAGGGGCGAACGTTCCCGGCGGCCCCGGCTGCGGTCCTGTGCGAATGTTCGCAGGCCTCGGTGGGCACTGGTCTGGCCGCGGATCAATCCGGCGCGGGGTGGTTCGCGGGTGGCTTGCAGGAATGGGTTGGGCGAGGGCAATCGCCACGGTTCGACGGGGTGATCCACAGCGTGTAATTGCTTGAGGACTTCCCTGAGGCGCATCAAGTGGTTTTCCGACAGTGGACCGTGGCGTCCTTCGCTGTCCCAGCGAGCCAATTGCAGGGCTGTTGCGGTCTCTTGCTGACGCTGGCGAAAGGCAGCGAACTCCTGGCGCATCGATGCCCAGTCATCCTGTGCGGCAAAGAACCCCAGCCAGTCGCGTAGCAGGGGTTGGCTGTCCGTTGGCGCTCGGTCGCTGTCGAGCTTTAACTCAATGTGAAGCAGTGCCTGGCCGGAAAATTCGTACAGCGACATGGCTTTGAGGCTGTCAGCCAGGCCACGCTGGCGCAACGTTGCGAGCAGCCCTCCCGGTTTATGGGTGTTCAGCCAGTGGCAGAGGAAATCAAAGGTTTGGGGCGAGGCTGCGGGCAAGTTTTCAAAAGCGAACAACGCATCGAGCGAGCCTTGTCGGGCCAACTGATAACCGGTCTCGGTCGATGTCATGAGCTTCGGCGGCGCCTGCCTGACCTGCGTTTCGCTGCTGGGTATGCTGTTGCCGAACTGGACGGCCAGCGCCGCCAGGGCATCAGTTCCTTGCGGGCCGGCCAGGCTCAAGCTCATCTGGCCGCTGTGATAGAACCGCTGAAAGAAATCGTGCAGCGCCAGTTGGAATCCAGGCTCAGGTACGGCGAGGCTGTCGCGATTGCCCGCGTGGAAGCCACGCAGCGGGTGTTCCTCCGACAATCCTTCGTACAAGGCCACCTGCCGCTGGGCCGTCGCGTCCTGGGACCAGGCGATGAACTCCGCGTGCAGCACTTCCCGTTCGCGCATCTGATCGGCTTCATCCAGGCGCGGGTGGGCGAGCATGTCTGCCAACCGTTCAAGCCCACCGGGCAGGGCGGATGGGGGCAGCTCCAGGAAAAACTCAGTGATGCGTTCACTGGTGCGCGCATTGACTTGTCCACCGTGGTCCCGCACGTAGGCCATCAGGTCCTGTCCAGCGGGAAAACGTGCCGTCCCGAGGAAGAAAAGGTGTTCGAGAAAGTGCGCCAGCCCCGGCCACGCCTCAGGTGCATCGTGGCTGCCGGCCTCCACGCGCAACACCGCAGCGCTACGCTTGAGGCCGGGAGCATGACGCAACGTCACTTGCAGGCCGTTGGTCAGGGTTTCGGTGGGGGGGCGGAGGGAATCGGGGGCCGGCATGAGCGCTTCCAGGACTGGGATGTGCTCATGCTAGCGGATTAGTCCGGATCAGTGTTTATGCAAGTCGCCGTAGAGCGCAGGACGTCGGTCGTGCAGGTAGTTGTAGGCCGCCCGCGACTGCTCGATCAGTTGCCGGTCCAATTCACCCACGATCAACGCCTCATCCAGCCCAGCCAGTGCCGGACGGCTGCCGTCCGGGGCGGCGATGCTGCTTTGCCCGCAATACTGCAGCTCACCTTCGTGGCCGCAGTAGTTGGCGTAGGCCACGAAACATTGATTTTCGATGGCCCGAGCGCGCACGGTGACATCGGCAATGAACTCATAGGGCTGCATATTGGCGGTCGGCACCAGGATCAGCTCGGCACCGGCCAGCGCCAGGCGTCGGGCATTCTCGGGAAATTCCAGGTCATAGCAGATCAGGAAACCGAGCTTCCAACCGTTGAGCTCCACGATAGGCAGTGCTGCGTTGCCAGCGCTGAACATGGTGTGGTCGAGGTCGCCGAACAAGTGGCTCTTGCGGTAGTTGGCCAGGCGTTCGCCGTGGGCATCGATCAGTTGGACGGCGTTGTAGATCTGCCCGTCTTCGCTGCGTTCCGGGTAGCCATAAAGAATGGCCAGGCCGGCCGCCTTGGCGATGCGGCCGATTTGCTGCGCCCATTCGCCGTTGTAGACCTCGGCCAGTACATTCACCGCATCGACGCCGATGTTGTAGCCGGTGAGGAACATCTCCGGCACAACCAGCACATCGGCGCCCCTGGCTTCCAGCGCGACTTGATGCAGGCGCTGCAGGTTGCCGGCCGGATCCATGGGCAGCGGCGGGCATTGGTAAAGGGCTACGCGCATCGACAACTCCTTATTCGGGCAAGGCGATCGGACCGATTTCGTCGAACACATCACCTGGACCCGGGTTCTCGGGGTGAGTTTCACCGCCGAAGTGTTTCATGATCCCCCACACGGCGTTGAGCGAGGTCTGGACCGCGCCTTCAACCCAGGCGGGTGTCCATGAGACGTCATCGCCGGCGATAAAGATCCCTTTTTGTTCGGCCGGCATGTCGTCCTGCATGAAGTGCGCATACATGCGCTGATTGTAACGATAGTGACCCGGCAGGGCGCCTTTGAAGGCACCGAGGAAATACGGGTCGGCTTCCCATGACACGGTGATCGGATCGCCGATGATCCGTGCGGCAATGTCGACGTTCGGATAGATTTTCTTCAGCGCATCCAGTGCCAGCTTCACGCGTTTTTCCGCGGGATACGGCAGCATTTTCAACGCATCGCTCATCCACGAGTAGGAGAGGCAGATCACGCCTGGCTTGTCGTCGCCATTGTCGAACAGGTAAGTGCCGCGGGTCAGCCGGTCGGTGAGGGTCATGCTCATCAGGTCACGGCCGGTTTCCGGGTCCTTGTCCTTCCAGAACGGCCGGTCGACCATCACGAAGGTCTTCGATGCTTGCATGTAGCGGGTGCGGTCCAGGGCCATCCACATTTTTTGCGAGAACAGCGCTTCTTCACATTCGATCTGGGTGGTCAGCAGCCAGGTCTGGCAAGTCACCAGCACGGCGGCGTATTCCCGGGTGTCGCCCCAGACGTCGGTGACGCTGAACCGATCATTGTCGGCGCGGGCGATGCGCTTCACGCCGCTGCGGGGCGCGCCCAGGTGCAACGAATTCAGGCTGGTGCCTTGAGGCCAATGCACGCAGCGCTCCGGCACGTGTTTCCAGATGCCGTGGGGTACTTGCTCGACACCGCCGACCACCAGGTGCTGATGGTCGTCGCAGTTGGTCATTACCACGCGGAAGATTTCCAGCATCGAGTTGGGAAAGTCCGAATCCCAGCCGCCAGTGCCGAAGCCAACCTGGCCGAACACTTCGCGGTGCTGAAACGAGAGCTTGGCGAAAGCCTTGGACGTGGCGACAAAGTCGTAGAAGGTGCGGTCGTCCCACAGTGGCACCAGGGTGTTCCACAGCTCCTTCAGGCGCGGCACGTCGCGGTCTCGGATCGCTTGCTGGATTTCGCTGAAGCGTGAGCCAGCCTCCAGTGCGTCGGCCCAGGCGTCGGCGACCTCCTGAAATAGCGCGGGAAGATCGGCCATGCTTTCCGCGTAGTAGGTCTGGCCTTCGAGATCGATGACCGTGCTGCCCGAGGCCGAGGTCAACGGGTTGGGGAAGGGTTTTGTCTCCAGGCCCAGCTTGTCGACGTAGTGATAGAACGCCGTGGACGACACCGGGAACCGCATGCCACCGAGTTCGGCAACGATGCCTTCGGCGCCGTTGAACGCCTGGGAGCGCAGGCGCCCGCCCAACTTCGACGCCTCGTACACCACTGGCTTGAGGCCCATTTTCATCAGCTCGTAGGCTGCCACCAGGCCGGCGATCCCGGCTCCGACGATCGCCACTTCGGCGCCGTGGTTGTGCTTCGGGATCATGCCCAGCCCGGCCGGGTGTTCGATCCAGTCGTCAAAGGCGAACGGAAAGTCCGGGCCGAAAATGGTGATGGGTTTCTTGCCGTTTGCGGGGTGGCGATTGTTCTTGTTCATGGCTGACCTTGAAGGGCGACTCGACGCGGTGTTCGCATCTGAGTATAGGAAAGATGCCAGCCATTCTAGAGAGGGTGAAACACGTTAATAAGACGCAATGTGTCGTCGTTTTGAGAGGTTTTTCGTCATTTCTCGTTATCCGGCGAGCGTTATGACGAGGTCTTCTTGCTTTGAGCGATCCTAGACCGGCTGTCCCCGGTCGATTTTGCTGCTGAGGATGATCGAAGTGGTGGTTTTCTCAACGCCGTCCACACTACCGATCTGGTCCAGCAACTGATCCAGCTGCTCCGGTGAATCCGTGCGCAGCCAGGCGACATAGTCGAATTCGCCGCTGACCGCGCACAACTGCTGCACCTGGGCCATCGTACTCAAGCGTCGCAATACGTCTTTCCCCGAGCGTGGCTGGACCTTGATTCCGACGTAAGCCTGCAAGCCGCCGTCGATAACCCGCTGCCCGAGACGCACGCCGTACCCGGTAATCACCTTGGATTTTTCCAGGCGAGCCAGGCGCGACGTCACCGTAGTGCGGGCTATGCCCAATTGTCGGGCAAGCATGGCGACACTTTCCCGGGCGTTGATTTGCAACGCCGCAATGAGTTGGCGATCGATTTCGTCGAGGACGGGAGGGCGAGTATCAGTCAAGGTCAGCTCCGGCGCAGGCATCAATGGCGGGCATCTTACAGGCTTCGGCGTTCGAAGTAGCTGATGGCGGGCAAGGCCAGCGCTCGCCAGGCTGGGGCCAAGTGCGCTTGCGAAGGCCTGAGCCAGAGGCCGTCCTCGCCCATCAGCTGTTCAGTGGGCAGTTGCAGCAAATCCTCCAGTAAGAACGACTGCGCCGTGCCTTTATCCTCATCACCTTCGGTTTCCCAGTCGTGCTCGAAACACCGCACCCGCAGCTTTCCTTCATCGAAACCCTCGAACTCGGGCCGATTGCCCAGCCATCGTGGGTGTATCCGCAGCGTGTGCGCCTGGACGTCGAGCAGCAGCAGTTGCCACCCCCGGTAGCGACCGCACAGTTCTGTCACGTCGGTTGCCATGCAGGTCAGGGCCAGGTAGCGGCCATCCTTTGACCAGATCATCGAAGGCGCCAGATCGACCAAGGCGCAGCCCGAAGCAGTGAGCAAGTGCCCGCCGAGCCGAGGCGTACCGGCCCGCACCCAACTGTCGGCGTATTCGGTCTCGCTGCCGAACAGCCAGGAGGCGTCCTGGTCATTCGGTGCGGGTTGGATGAAGTCGCCATCGGCGGTCGCCGCTTGCGGCCTGTCCACCAAGCGCCATGGGGGGACGATGCTTAGTTGTGAGTCCGCCGGCTGCAACTGCACCGTGTTGTAGAACAGTCGGGATTGCTCATCGGGACCACAGAAAGACGCGTCCCTGCCGACCTCTGGAGCCGCGACGTTGAAACGCTGTAGCGGGCTGCTTTGCAGGTCATTGTCGAGACGACCTTCAACCACCGCAAGGCTCAACCGGCCGTCCCGAAAATCCAGTATCCGTGCGACCCACATGGCAGGCCCTTCCAGCAGGCGTTGCTCCTGCACGTGTGCAATTACTGCATGGGTTGCGACGGTCGTCGAGCCTGCGAAGGGCAGCAACGCCAGGTAGCGTCCGCAGTCCGAGACGCGATGATCCAATAGCCAGCGCCCCGGCAGGAGCCAGTCACCGATCTGGCAGCGATAACCGCCAAGTCCTTCGGCGTTGTCGCCCAGCCAGGTCAGGAGCCCGCCGACGCCGCCCTGCAGCGGCTGCGTCTCGATGTGCGAGTCACCCCGACGGCCCTGGCTGTCCAATGGCATCACGATGGCCGTGCGGGTCAGCTTGAACTCGCCAACCTCGATCCGGCCTCGGGCGTCATGGCTTGTCTGCGTCTCGGTATCGCCGTGGATACTGTCCAGGCGGTAGCCATATCGGCCGCAACCCGGTCGCGGATAGTCGAGGTACGACTCGATATGTACCTGGCCTGCATCAAGCTTGAGCAACTGGTGCCAATAAAAGGACGGCTCGGCGGTGCTCTTGATCCAAGGCGAGGGCAGGGCGCGCCAGCCGTCATCCAATCGCCACGACCAATACCGTTCGCCCTGGGCAGCGTTGGCCTGTTCCTCGGCCAGGCACACCAGGGCACGGTGATCGCTGCTCCACACCAACGGCGCATCGGCGGCCATCAGAAGCCCGGACAGTTGTCCGTTGATGCTGATTGAATAACGTGGCGAATGCAGTGGCTCCAGGGGTTGGGCCAAATCGCGGAACGTCGCCGGCAAGACGATGTTGCCAACCAGGCATTGTCGACCATCTGCGGACGGTCGCTCGAAGGTGTGCTGGAAATTATCCGGGTGCCAGCCGGGCTCCAGCCAAAGATCCGCGACGGGGATCAAGTCGACAACCTCTGCGGTTTGCAGCAGATCCTCCAGCCGCGCCTGGCGAGCGCTGTTGTCCACCAGCGGGCTGTAACGGCCGATTAATTCGTCAGGATTGAACGCGTCCAGTTCCCAGAACTCGCTTTCAGCGCAACGGTAAACCTTGCGCTGCTGACGATCGAGGATGACCAAGCCCCACTCCTGCCGAGACGGCACTGGCGCGGCAAGGTATCGCCCGTCGCTGGAAAACACCGCTGAGGAACCAAGCCCTTGCAGAAGCACACCGTCGGGAAACAGGTAATCGCAATAAACGGGACCGCCCATGGCGATTTCGCTGTGGTTGAACAAGCGAATCGGCTCGCCTTCAGGGGTCAATAGCGTCTCGCTTCCACCCCAGGCGCTTGGCCCTTTGCTGGAAACCGGCGCCAGCCCAAGGCGCCGCTCCCACGTGCTGACGCAGGCAAGCCCGGCAACAATGCCGATGATCGCCACGAGAATGCCCCACCACTCGGGTAACGCCCGGCCCACGCTGAATCCAAGGCCAAACACGGCACCGACGGTCAGCCGGGCAACGCCTCGGCCCATCGCCAGAAAACCCAGCCGTGCGGCAAGCCCCATCAGCAAACCGAGCAATACGACCGCCAGCAAGGCCAGCGGCGGCGGCAGGATGGTCACGAAAAAGGCCGGCACCAGCAGGATGCCGAGTTGCCAGAAGAGTTGGAGGAACAGTCGGGGCAGGCTGGTGCTGGCGATGATGGAGGTCTCGATGGGAGGAGATTCTTTATCGTAGGTAAGTCGACACTGTGCAATTTGATGATTTGAATGCGTGGCTTCGTAGCCCTGGGGCCCCGGGGGAAAACTGAAGGGGCCGCTACCAGCGCAGCCAGCGTCGACCGAGCAGGGCGCCCAGTATCGTCGGGACCAGCATGCCCAACAAATACCACACTGCCCAAAATGTGACCTGCATCTCGGGGCAATGAAAGGAGTAGGCAATCGTCGCCATCGAGCCGGCCAGCAGTCCGCCGCAGGCGCCTGAAAGTGTCAGGTTGGTAGGGGCGAGACCGCGTAGCGCCCAGAACACCGCGACAAATCCCGGAATCGACAACAAGGCAATATTGAGCGCGCATACCCGCCAGGTATTGCCCAGAATGATCGCAACGCGATTATCAGGTGCGGTCGCCATGAGTACATAGACAGCGCCGACCCACACCGCCGTGACAGCGGCGACAATCAGGATCTTGCCGGGCCCTGAGGTTGCTCCTGGTCTAGCCAGCCTCATGACCATGCCCAGCGCGCCGATCATCAGGCAGAGGGGAAATGCGATCTTGGCCCAGAAAATGGGTGTCGCCATGACCTCGCCCAAGTCTGGCCGCACGCCCTTCAATGTGACCATTAGCAAAATGGCGCCCAGAAGGCCGGCTAGAACCGCGATGCTGAATCGCTTGGCGGGCGCCCTGCGATCGACCGGGGCAACACCCGCGGCGAGCAGGGAAATCAAATCGTCAGTCTTCATGGTGTACCTCTCACTCTCAACGCCAGGGCTTTAAGCCCTCGGTGTATCCCGATCTTCACCGCAGACTCGGATAAGCCCGTCGTTTGAGCGGCTTCAGTAACAGACAGCCCTTCCAGTTTCACGCGTACGATAGGTAGACGTTGGCGTTCAGGCAGTTGCTCAAGCAACTTGCCCAGGTCGCGACTGGCCTGCGCAGGTTCAAGATGTGGCTCGGCAAACAGCTCTGCCGCATCGTCGAGGGAGTCGTTGAACACGTCATGGCGTGACCTCCCACGGAAAAAGTCGATGAGTTTGTAGCGCGCAATGGCAAAGACCCATGCCGTCAGCGGTTGATCTGCCTGGTAAGTCTGGCGCGCATTATGAACGGCCAGTAAAACCTCTTGCAGCAAATCCTCGATTTCACCGGGGCGCTGTTGAAGCCTCGAGCGTAGAAAACCGCGAAGATGACCGCTTAGCTCGGATAAAAACGTGCGATAAGCCCGTTCGTCTCCATCCAGGCCTGAGAGAAACAAGGACTGAAGGTGGAGTTCTCGGCTGCGCAAAGCATCGTTATCCGTAGTTCGTTCCATCGTTCGCTCTGGTTACACGAAAGGGAAAATATCTCGTTCCTGCTGCTGGCGGCAGCGAATCTTACATCCGACTTCCCGCCGTAAGGTAACAGGCAATTATGTTTGCTGGCCTGAGAAATATTTTGCGGTCGCTGTAACCGAATCCGGAACGACATCGAACTACTTGTTGGATCGCAAACACAGTGCCCCAGCACTGATGAGGCGACCAACCCATCTTCTGGAGAGAATCATGAACAACCTGAAACTTGCCACCCTCGCCATTGCCTTCTCGTCGTTCGCCGCCGGTGCCATCGCCGCCGAAACGCCTGCAGCGGCAGGCGCCATGGAGAAATGCTACGGCGTTTCCCTTGCTGGAAAGAACGATTGCAAAGCGGGCGCAGGCACTACCTGTGCTGGCACCTCGAAGACGGATTATCAGGCAAATGCCTGGAAAAACGTTCCTGCCGGTACGTGCACCTCCATCAAGACACCGAAAGGCATGGGCTCTCTAACACCTATGTAATCGCAATACCAAGGGGCTCACCGACCATGAAAACTGTATTCCAGATGGGGGCCGGACTTGGCCTGAAACCGAACCATTACCCTGATGCGTTTGATTGCGCTGCCGAGGGGCTCTGGTTCGAAGTTCATCCGGAAAACTACATGGTAGAAGGTGGCCCCCGTCTCGCGTGGCTTGAGGCAATTGGTAGCCAACACCCGTTGTCGCTGCACGGTGTTTCACTCTCTCTGGCTGCCGATTGCCCACCGGACGAAAGCCATCTGAAGCGCTTCAAGGCATTGGTCGACCGGATACAGCCTGCACTGATTTCCGAACATCTGGCCTGGTCTGCATGGCGTGGCCAATATCATCCCGACTTGCTGC
The DNA here is from genome assembly GCF_000802155.2 of Pseudomonas frederiksbergensis. Taxonomy (GTDB): domain Bacteria; phylum Pseudomonadota; class Gammaproteobacteria; order Pseudomonadales; family Pseudomonadaceae; genus Aquipseudomonas; species Aquipseudomonas frederiksbergensis_A. The sequence continues at coordinate 82,553 of NZ_JQGJ02000003.1, read as the reverse complement.
CATTTCCTCGTACAGTCGAGGCGTTACAGCGCATCGCAAGCAATATCCAACGAACACAAGAAGCCCTTGGACGTTCGATCGCCATTGAAAACCCCACTCACTATCTGAGCTTGCCGGGGCATGAATTCAGCGAAATAGAGTTCTTGACCGAACTGAGCATAAGGACTGGCTGCGGGTTGCTGCTGGATATCAATAACGTCCATATCAGCGCGCATAACTTGGGCTTTGATGCGTCGAGTTATCTGGATGCCTTCCCGGCCGAGGCGATCATGGAAATCCATCTGGCAGGCCACGCGGTGGACCCGGGAAACACGCAATTGCTGATAGACACGCACGATGCCCCCATCGCTGAAGATGTCTGGCAGTTGTATCGACGCGTTATCGAACGGATCGGGATGCGTCCGACCCTGATCGAGCGCGACGACAACATCCCTGGGTTCGATGTCTTGCTGGCTGAACGAGCCAGGGCGCAGATGTTATTGAACATTGGGAATCGGCGAGTATCGGAAGTGACGATATGAACACCTCGCTGGCAAGTTTCCAGGATGCATTCATCGATGCGTTATATGAACGTAATTCGACGGAAATGACGACGCTGATCGAACAGCCCGGTTTTTTGGTGTACCGCAATACGGTGTTGAAAGGATCGGTGGACGCATTAGTTGCAAACTTTCCCACCGTCGAGCGCTTGGTTGGTACCGAGTGGATCAAGGCTGCCGGGACTGTCCATGTCCGGCAGTCGCCCCCGACGGATTCCCGGTTGCTGCAATACGGAGCGGGCTTCCCGGACTTTCTCAATGCTTTTGAACATGCGCGAGAGTTACCTTATCTGGGCGATGTCGCCCGCCTGGATCTGCTTTGGACCCAGGTCCATTGCGCGGCGGATGAGCCCGACGTCGATCCGAGCGAACTTGCGAATCTATCCCCAGCGGACTTGGCTCTCAGCCGACTCACACCGAAGGCCGCTTGCCGTTGGGCGTGGTTCCCGGACAACCCTGCCTATACCCTCTGGCGTTTCAATCGGGAAGAGCGGGACATACCCGATGAACTCGACTGGCGCGGCGAAGGAGCGCTTCTGACGCGCAAGCAAGCCCAAGTGTGTTGGCAAGCCGCCAGTGTCGCGGATTGTACGTTCCTGGATGCCTGCGCGGCACACCTACCGCTTGGACAGGCCGCAGAAAAGGCCCTTGAAGTTCAGCCTGACCTGGATTTTTCAGAACTCATTGCCCGCTTGTTCAGAGCCGACGCGTTCGCCTCTGTAAGCATCCCATAACACCCACTTGCCCAGCGGAGCCCATCATGGACGCGATACGAAAAACTTCGTCCACAGCCGACCAATCCTTGAGAAGTATCTGGAACCGCATTGCAGACCGACTTGGCTTGATAGTGGGTGATTCGCTGTTGGTGCTGGTTGCCCGTCTAGCCATTGCGGCCATTTTCCTGATGTCGGGACGGACCAAAGTCAGTGGCTTTTTGACGGTCACGCCCAGTACCTATGAGTTGTTTCGCACGGAATACTCGTTGCCGTTAATCACGCCGGAACTGGCCGCGCATCTGGCAACCTACAGTGAGCATTTTTTTCCATTGCTACTGGTGCTTGGCCTGTTCTCGCGGTTGTCCGCATTGGCATTACTGGGCATGACTTTGGTAATCCAAGTGTTTGTCTACCCTGATGCCTGGCCAACCCATCTTTCCTGGGCAGGCTTGCTATTGCTCATCGCCGCCCGTGGCGGTGGTGCGGTGTCGCTGGATCGGCCACTTGGCATCAAGTGAACCACCTGAAACTTTGTGCCCCCCGGAAACGACGAAAGCCGCGCAATGCGCGGCTTTCAATTTGGTGGGCCCACACGGACTCGAACCGTGGACCAAAGGATTATGAGTTGCTGGGCGAGCTGCTGTATCTAGAGAAATCGTTCGAAAGTGAACGTAGGTTGGCATAGCTGGAGGCCCCGTCGTTACTGATGTTGAGCGTAATTTTGAGAAGGTTGCTCAAACTGGGTACTGTACCGTGATTGTACCGATCATTAAGAGGGAAGGCTAAGGCTTCGATCTAGCTCACATTGATCGTATAAGATTGTTCGCTGCTCGTTCAAATTTACTCCTTTGGCCCTAGCAAGTTGAGAGCTTCCAAAGGCGGTCATGCTTGAGAGCGCTTTTAGGACGAGACTATAAGAGGCACGGACAAGCATGACTTCGCCTGAACTTACTGGTGGTGCTGGATTCACCTACGAGGACGCTGTTACGGCGCAGTACCTGGCGGCCATGGTCGGTGATACGACTGCAGCCGCCCTTGATGGTAGGGTTGTGAAGCGCGTTGCACAGCAGCAGGCTGACTTTGGCGAGCCACTCGATGACGTGATCGTCGATGCGGCGTCCTTGGCGGATGGAACAGTCATGCGCTTGTCGCTCCAGGTTAAGCGTTCGCTCACTATTTCGGGGGCGGAAACCAACACCGACTTCCGAGATATTATTCAACACAGTTGGCAAACGTTACAAAAGCCCGACTTTCGCGAGCACATAGATCGCGTTGGGGTGATAACGGGTGCTGTGGCGGAAGAGACATCCCGGGCTTTCACGACCGTCTGTGAGTGGGCACGTGGTTCTGATACAACTGCGTCCTTCATGCCTCGGTTTGAAGAGGGCGGGAGTGCCTCAGCCGCTCACCGTGCTGTAGTCGCGGCGGTTCGAATGATTGCTGTGAGCACAGGCAAACCTCTGTCTGACGATCAGTTGCACCGCCTTTTTTCGCACTTAGTACTGATCCGATTTGACTTCCTTCACGTCGGATCGACGCACGAAGCCGAGGCAATTGCCAGCCTGCAGCGTGCGCTTGCCCCGGGGCAAGTGGCACGTGCTAATGATTTGTGGGATCTGCTGCGCCAGATTGCTCGCGATGGCGCAGGTAGCAGCTCCGTGCATACACGCGCATCGCTGGTGCGCGCGTTGGCAGGCTGGCGTTTCGCAGGAGCTCCCGCTTTTGTCGGCGACATGCAAATTTTGCGAGAGAGCACCCGCCACTGGCTTGATCAACAGGCCAATGACATCGGAGGGACGCACCTAACTCGTCAGGTGCTACGCGACCAGCTCAGTAATCAAATTGCGGCCCACCGCCTGACGCTGATCAAAGGGCTTCCCGGTACCGGAAAGACAGTTCTGTTACGCGATCTTGTGCATGAGCTGGCCGCCGAGGGAACCACCTTGTTCCTCACGGCTAACCGGATTTCTAGCCGCAGTTGGTCGGAGCATGCTCGCGCGATAGGCTTAACGACAACCTCGATTGAGCCGTTGCTCATAGAGGTTGCGGCCACCGGTCATGCCTTGCTGCTCATCGATGGTCTAGACCGTATTGCGCCGGAACAGAGGTCTATTGTGACCGACTTGTTTGGCCAGCTTCTGACGAATCCGACGCTTTCTAATTGGCGCGTTGTCGCTACCGCGCGCGATGCTGGTATCGAGCCTCTGCGCAACTGGGTTCCTCCTGCGCTGCTGGCAAGTGGTGTGGGTTATGTGGATGTGGAGAACCTGACGGACGAAGAGGCTAGCTCTCTCGCGCATTCGTTACCGGCGTTGCAGCCCCTCCTCATCGGTGGAAATGAGCGTGTACGCATACTGGCACGACGCCCGTTCTTTGCAGCTGTTCTGGCACGAGGGTTTTCCCAGGCGGCCTATCCATCAGGATTCGCGCCTCAGTCGGAGGTGGATCTCGTAGATGCTTGGTGGACTCGCGGTGGCTACGACGCGCATGTGCCCCAGGCGCTAGCGAGGCAGCGGGGTCTGATTGAGCTAGCACAGCGCAGCGCGCCGGATTTGGGGCGCAATATCCGCATACGTGACCTTTCGCCCGCGACACAGGAGGTACTTCCGGCGTTAGAGGAGGACGGCTTGGTGCAGCAGGTGCGTAAGGGGCATACAGCGCAATTCAGTCACGACATATTCTTCGAATGGTCGTTTCTCCACCTGTTGTTGGATCAGGGAGATGACTGGATCGATGCCTTGACCGCGGCTGGTGAACCGCCTGCATTGGCGCGGGTGGTAGAACTGCTGTCGCAGGCCACTTATCTGATACCTGACCAATGGTCGCGCGAACTCCGCGCGCTCGAGCAGGCTCAGGTGAGGCCGCAGTGGTTGCGTGCTTGGCTCGTATCGCCTGTGTTCAGTCCACGCTTCGCCGAGCACGTCGACATGTTTGCTGCGGCATTGGCAGCCAACACCCATCAGCTCTTCGGGAAACTTTTGGTGTGGATGCAGGCCGAGAAGACGACGCCTAATCCAATGGTGTTGTCCGGAGTCCTTGGGAGCGATCTTGATGCTGCAGCACGCATTCGTATTGCAGATTCGCTAGGGTGGCCATCGGACTTCGGGGCATGGCGTCGCTTGTTGATATGGGTTATCCAAGAGATCGATTCGATCCCGGATGCATACTTAAGCGATCTCGTCACACTGTTCGAAACTTGGCAGACTGCTTGCGCGGACTACCCAAACGCAGTGTCGCAGCGCATCGTCACGCAGTGTGCAGCCTGGTTGAATGCGATTGAGGATGACGAGGTGGAGCGCCGGGGCAGGTACAGCAAGCCGACGAGCAATTCTGCGCCGCGCGCCCCCCGAGAATTACAGACTGAGCTGCGGGCGTTGATCTTGCGCGCGGCACGGGCCTACCCGGATGTAGTGGCCGATTATCTTGCTAGGGTTGAGACAGTTGAACGCTGGTCCGACAGTGCTTTCCGCGAGCTCATGACCTACGCGCCGGTGTTGGCAGAAACACACCCGGCACAGCTAGCGAGAGTTGCCTGCCAATGGTTTTTGGAGGAGCTGCCCGATGCCACGTTGGAGAGGTGGCGCCGCGAAGCGATCCAGCAGAGCCGCCGGCGCAAAGAAGTCGAAGCGATTCCACCAGAGAAACGGACTCGATTCGACGAGCTAGAGATCTCGAGCCCCTTCCTAGGGCACTCTTTCTCCCATCACGACTGGGATCGGTTATCGATCGGCGCTGATCATCAGGGCTACTTCCCTGCGTCGCCTCTGCGCGAACCGTTTCATTCGTTGCTGATGCGCGATCCAGAAGTGTCGCTCGCGCTGATCCGCGATCTGGTTAACCACGCCACCACGGCATGGAGTCAGTTGCATAGGCACTGGCATCGCAGTAATACACCTTTACCGCTCGTACTGGAGTTTCCTTGGGGAAGGCACGAGTTTTGGGGCAGTGACCAGCATTACGCTTGGTTCCGTGGCCATGGTGGACCGCAGGTGGTGGAGTGTGCGCTTATGGCGCTGGAGCGTTGGGCCATTGCTCAGCTCGATGCCGGTCGCCCGCTGGAAGATGTGTTGCGACAGATCCTGTATGGGCACAACAGTATTGGCGTTCTGGGTATTGCAGTGCACCTCGCTCTGCGAGCCAAGGAAGCTTCGCCTACTACGCTGGCGCTGATAAGGAGCCTCCGGCTGTGTCGGCTCGACTTGCAGCGCAAGGTTCAAGAGCACCAATTGCAGAGTGCCGGACTGATCGGCTTTGAGAAGGGAAGCGTTGATGCAACGCATCGACAAGCTGTTGCTGACAACATGCAGATGCCATCGCGCTCTTTGGAGCTGCGCGACTTAGTGCCGCTCTTCGTTCTTGGTGGTGATGTGACACTGCGAGATGCATGTCGTGAGGCACTAGACGATTTTCCGAAGAAGTTGGAGTTCGCCTCTCAGGAAGAAGCGCAGGACCCCGAGCATGTGGCTGAGCTTCAGCGTACGGCGGAGCTTTGGTCTGAACTGGGCCATAGCGAAAACTACAAAGCTGAGCCGATTCCCGGCCGCAGTGATGCGGTCCAGATTTCTATGAGTAGTCCCCGGCATGCAGCTCCTGAAGTGCAAGCGGCTCTACAGCGTCATGCGCAGGTGGGGCGCGAGATGGAGTTGTGGCTGTGGGTGGAGAAGTGCTTCAGCTCGCGTCAATGGGAGCCTGGATTTTCGGCGGATGAAGCGGTCGAGCGTGCAGTGGAACTGATTGAAGCGGCTGCGGCAGGACGATCAATTTCGCTGATGCCCGGCAGCGGGCTCACCGAAGGAGCAATTGCAGGAACCGCTGCGGCCGTAATTTGCTTTTCCGATGCGGGCGAGCATAGGGCCTGGGCTGACTCCACGGTAGAGAGTTTTTGCCTCATGCGTGAGGAGGTCGACGACATATTTGCCAGATCCGTGATTCCTTGGCACCCGAAGATCTTTGTGGCGCGTGCATTGGCCGCGCGTATTAAGTCGGGCAGCGAACATCCTGATGACCGCGAGGAGCTCTATCTTCTAATCACCCATCCCCTCGACTCGATTTCCTTAGTTGCGCTCGAAGAAGTTGCCAGCTGTTGGGGGAGCGATGCACGCTTTGCCTGGTGCGGTCTAAACCTCGGGCTGCGGTTGGCACAACTCGTAAGGAGGCGAGACATGTACCAGCTCGACACCGATGCGAGGCGGCAAATGGAAATAGATCGCCGAGTCACTGCACTAGCAGCTGCGCTCGATGAGTACAGCGAGCAAGGGCCATTGCCTGTTTGGGTACGCCCCTTGCCTTCTTGGCGGCAGATTGCCTCGGATGCCGAGAGTTCGTCGGTTTTTGATGAGGACGAGGAAGACGGTTGGGCAAGCACCGATGATCTTTGGGATAGCCAATACGCCGCGAATGTCCTAAAGAACATCCCGGTGGGGGCGGTCATGGCGAGCTCGTATCGAGTGCATTATGTAGATGCCCTTGAGGCGTTTGTCAGCTGGACGCTAGACACGATCAACCCGGCATGGCGAACGGAAAGGCGCCGGGGGCGCGAGCGTGGCGACGCAAACCTCTATAGGTGGAAGGATCAGTTGGGAAATATGTTGGCAAGCGTTGTTCCCCATCTCTCTGGCGACGAGACCTTGCGGAGGCTTCTACGGCCGATCCTTGAGCAGCCCGATGAAATTGCAATGCGATTGCTCGCCCCTTTCACTGTATCGCTGGTTTGCAGTGAAGTTCTCGATGCGCAGGAGATCCGGGATGACACGCTACATTTGCTGCAGGCTGTGCTCGAACGAACGCTAGAGGTTTATGACCTCCGCTCGCGATATAGCGATGGGCGCATTGGTGGATTCGACCTGCCAGAGTTGATCAAATCACTTCTCTTCGTGGTCGTTGAGCGTGCCCCCGGGGCTACTCGATTCGCTAACGGTAATTGGAATGATCTTTTGAAAGTCATGCCGTTGATCGACCGTATGGTGCGTGCCGCTGGCTGGAACCCCTACGTCACGCGCCAGTTCGTCACCCTATGCGAGCGTTCCGGTGCTGCCTACCAAGCCGACACGTTTGCTGACCAAATTCTGTCGCAGATCGTTGACGGACGCCTGCCCGCGGGTTGGAAGGGTAGTTCGATACCGGCCGCGATTGCGGCTCTGGTGCAGGCGCATGCTGATCGCTTGCATCCGCTGCCTGCCCCCCTAGCTCGTAAGCTGCTGCAGGTGCTTGATGCACTGGTCGACCTTGGTGATCGCCGCAGTGCCGCCTTGCAGCAAAGCGAGTCGTTTCGCGGAGTGTGCCTCGCTGAGGTAGTTTGAGTTGATCCATGTGGGGGCGGTTATAGTCGGTGACCATATTGCTACGTAGGAATGCCAACCTATGCACGGTGAATAGCTCATTGGAATAAATCTAATGAAGCTATGTCGCACCTACCTGAACACCGAGTTCACCAGTTTGAGCGGTTATGCCCGCGAACTAACGAGTCTAGCTCTGGCCACACTTGGTGGCCCGGAGCTTTATGTCAGATAGATACCAGCCTGGAAAAGCTAGTAGCAGTCCTTATATACAACCTTAAACCTCCAGCTGCCAGTGCTGAATCGGCCGGGGCCCGGTGGTATGATCATGTTTCGCATCATTATCCATTTCGAAGCTCCCTCTCCACATCGCATAAGCGTTTAAGATCAAAAAGCGGATTTCCATATAAGAAGCTGGGTGCTGTCGTGTCGCTTTTTTTGTAAGGTTTGGAATGCTCATGGTCTGGAAAGAACGGCAGATCGGGGTGATCCGGTGCAGAATCGGCCCGATATACTTCTTTAGATACGCCGGGCTGGTACAGCATGTACGCATAGTCCATTAGGGTGTTCAGCCGTAGCAACCAATGCCATCCTCCAGTTAGTGGAATTCTTAAGTGCCAGCCACGTCGTCGCTTTTCTGCTTCTCCCACCTCGCCATTAAGCCCCTCGGCGACCAGCGCGTGTATATGAGGAATTAGCTCATCGGGGATTGCCTCTGCGCGCTCAACGTCGGGAAGATTCAGTGACATTGAAAACAAAGACTCGAGAAATCGCATCACGCTAGGTTGCTGCCGTGCAGACTCCATATGAACCGCACAGAGGGGCAATTGGATGAGTACCCCTCTGCCTGCATTAGTTCCTAGGGTTGTACGTGCAGAAGCGACGGCCGGGGCTGCACAAGCTACACACCCACCTACCCCGGAGAAGATTAATGAGCGGGTAACCGACGTGTTCTGGAAGCGGCCCTCAGCTAAGGCTGTCGGTTCTTGTGTGGTTTGGGTCCTCCATGCGTGCCACGCGTCATGCAGCGATCTGGCTGCTGGCGTATCGAGCTGGTCATAGAGGGCTCGGGTTGTGGGTAGCGTCACCCATCCGTTGGCAACGATTTCATCGGCGGTTAAACCCCGCTGTCGTTTAAAGCGATAAGTTCGTAGGCAGCCGCAGTGTTCGGTCTGAACAAATACCAGCACCTCCTCTAATGTGTCGCGTATTCGGAATTTTAGCGGCGCTGCTTGCACAAGCGTCTGCCAGACATTCGGGTTGTAGGTCACGCTTTCAAACACGAAGGGCAGTCGCCGCATAACAAAGTCGAAGTTTTTGAAGGCCAATGAGGCGACATACAAATCGAGGGTCTTACCATCAGGCGCTTCGCCCTGGAGCTCCTCAATCAACGAGTCGATATTGAACAGTTGCCAACGAGCCTGGCTTTGCATAGCAGTTTCCCTCCTAGGCAACAGCTTAATACGCGGGTACTTTACCGGTGGTATGCCTATCCTGCACTAGTCCACCTACACTTTTGCTCCTTGGTGAGGGGCTGGGCAATTGCACTCCACCTGATACCCATTTGCGTGTCACTTGCCTACTCATTTTCATTTGACCTGACCGTTCGTTTGCGTCGGATTTGACCTGTGCACTAGGTAGCCCTGTCTGTCAGAAGTCGACCCAAGTTGCCGTTCGCAATGGGCGCAATCGGCCAGAGCAGACAATGGAGACTATTTGTGAAATCGTACCGCTCTCGTTGGATCCCTAGTCATGGAAATAAGTAATGGAAATCAAGGAAATAGATGCCGGCGGCCCACCTTGGAAGCCAAACCACGACTCGATACCGTTAACGTGGAAGCACAAAGGCGACGGTGGTAACGCCCATGTTTGGACGGACGGCACCTATGCTATCAAACGTCTTAAACCTAACGCTTCGAAAGAACCGGTTGCTCGGTTCGCCCGAGAAGCACAGCTGCTAGCTGGGATGGCCGGAAACCCTAAATTAGCGGTTGTACCTATCGTGGACGTGCGGAAGCGTGCTGGAGAGATCGAAATCGTCATGGAGCTGCTCGAGGGTAATCTCGCGGAAGTCATCGATGAATACCAAGCTCAACCCGAGAAAGCTGCAAAAGCGCTGCTGCCCATCGTCGAAACACTTGCTCAACTCGCGAACCGACCTCAGCCCGTTCACCATCGAGACATCAAACCCGAAAATTTGCTCTACAAGCGACGTGATAGCGAGATCTCGCTAGCCCTTAGCGACTTCGGATGCGCGTACCTTGCTGAGGACGAGAGGCTAACCCCAACTCATCGAGCTATCGGGGCCTGGGCCTATCGGCCTCCTGAGTACAGCATAGGGCGTGTAGCGAATGTAGATGAAAAAGGCGACGTGTTCAGCCTAGGAAAAGTATTCTGGGCCATGGTGAATGGTCAGAGGCATGTAGTTTTTCCGGGACCGGTCTGGTTTCAAGAGGAGTTCGACCTAGCGCTCCTGTTTCCGACAATTCCGAAAATCCATCATGCGATGGTCTTGATCGCTCAGACCTGTAACATTCGTTCAGCAGAAAGACCAACGCTTGCACAGTTCGCCACGAATCTTCGGCAATTGATCACGCCAACAACCGGAGAAGCTTTCTTGAGCAATGATGAGTTAACCGCGGCCATGCTGCGTAAAGAGGCACGGAGGGAGATTGAGTACCAGCAGCGGAGAGCTTTTGCAGCACAATTCGTTTGCGCCATCCATGCTGACTTTCTCCAGGGCATTGATGAGCTGCATAACGGTCTGCCGACGTCTGCCCTTTTCCGCGAATGGTTTGATGCAACGCAACGATCCGGTCAGTCACAGGAGGCGCTTGTTAATCAGGTCGCCGAGCACGAGTCGGACGCTCCTGTATCAAATGTCTTTTTCCAAAAGACAGTCCTCAATACTCGCTTCTTCCCGGCTAATGGCATCAACGCCGTCCGATTTGTTGCTCGGATTGAGGATCAAACTGGCCGAGTTCCTCCGTCGGAGCTAATTATTTACGGAGGCGCGGATGGAACGACAGCGGATTTTTACCTATCAGACGGCACCAGGGCGAGCGAGCCTTATGACAGTGCTCTCATGGTCACGTTTCTCATGAACGCTGCAGTGCAACTGCCTTAGCTCCGCGAGAGCGGATTCCCATGGGCGATACCACGAACCCGCAGCCTGATCAGATCGCGTGCACGTACTAACCAATGTTGAGTGTCTATTTCTGACCTATAGCTGCCAGCAGCGCGGGGCAGCTCTGGCTCAGAAGCTGCCGCTTGCGGCCGACAGCTATCGGCCGATTGTGTTGAAAAAGTCGGTCCTTCCAGAATGCCCTCATACTGACTGCTGAAACGCCTTTTTTGCACGCAGCTATGCGAAATCTGAGCCCGGAATCCTCTGCTCAAAGTAAAGATTTCAATCTCAAACGCGTACTTTTCTGCCGTGGAAACCATAGCCGACTTTTTCAACAGAATCGGCCAGGAGCAGTCCTCCAGTGCACTTTAGGCGGTAAGGCGGAAGTTCAGCGATGGCTGCTTTGCAGCAGATCAGTCCTGGGCAGGGATCCAAAGGGCTTCGTCGCGCCACCACCCCACCTTGAGCATGTAGGTGTAGATCATTGTCATTGCCGAGTTTGTGCACTGCGCTCACCTGTGCGCTGACAGTCGAACAAGGTAAGCCCTAGGACGAATGACTCGATGACATCGATAGTCTGGGTCCGCTCGCCGTGCAGCAGCCTTGCGGCGGCATTCGCAATCGGGAACTCGCCTTGAAGAGCGACATCAAGGAGCTGCAGGCCAGCCCCCTTGATGTCATCCGTGAGCGCCAAGTTGCTCCACGCCTCCCTCGCTTCGTCGAGAGTCTCGGAGACCGCCCGATAGATGCGTTCCTCCTCGGGCGTCCTGGTTCCCTTGCTGCACCAGTACGCATCAATGCCCTGGAGCTCTGCCAACGGGTTGGTGAGACGAGTAAATGCGTTTAGCGAATCCAGCGGAGCTGCCTCGAGTCCTGCGGCGGCGCACCAGGGTTGCGCCAGTTCATGAGGTAGAACCGGGAACAGCCTGTCGAAGCCAGATGTAGCGAGGCTCGTCAATCCGAGCCTATTCATGACAGGCAGGACGCAAATCTTGCGCCCGTCTTCAACGAGAGCACGCCAGGCTGGCCAGCCACTCGCCAAGTCCACGTCTGTTCCATCGGTGTTCACAGGCAAGGTGACCAGCACATCCGCAGGCGGCCACACCTCGGGAATGGTGGCCTCAGCCAGCAGATGAACGCCGATGCCAGGGCTAATGGCGGTCAGCTCGGTCCTTAGCCTACCTTCCAAGTTATTGAGCTCGGCTTCGCGATATCGACGCGTGGCGAGTGCCGCCTTGCCAAGCGCACTCCCCTTTGGTGCCGTCCGAGAACGGTGGGTGAGAAACGGATGCCGCCCTCTTTTCTCAGACTCACCGGCCATCGTCTGCACCATTTCCACAAGGCGCCGTAGCTCATCCAACTCTTTGGGAGCCTCGATTGACAACACATCCCATGACTCCTCTGACGCCGCAGTAGCGATACTCTTCTGTATATCGCTAAGCCAGCCCATGTAGGCCGGGGCACCCTGCGGTAGCGCAAGAAACCTCCGGACGAGATCCGTGGAGCAACTGGACAGAATCGATGGCAGCCTCGACCACCTCTGGACCCTAGCAGCTAGCGGCTCCTCCTGTGGCGCCACCAAGCCGATAGCTGCTTCGTATACGCGCCCCAAGGCGTTGAGCGCCGTGGCATCTGTCTTCCCTCTGAACTGCCCGTCAAGAAGCGCTCTGAGGTTAGGGACGAGCAGATTGAGCAGATCCAAGCATTGCGCTAGATAGGCGGTGTAACTCTCAGTAGCCAAGTACGTGTTGAGTATGGCCAGCCAAGCACGATTGCGGGCGACCTGCTCGGGCGCGGGAACGTTCGCCCTGGGCATGCGTTTGCGCGCAAGCGGGTAGTCTTCGACTGTGGACGGGACGATGGCCCCGTCAGATCCGAGCGCGTCGCTGGACACAATATCTGCTGCAGGTGTCAGCGCCAGCAAGGCCTCACAAGTCTGATACACGTCGTGGTTAAGGTCGGTCTGCACCGAGGTTGCTACAAACCAGATGTCTGAGCGAACCTCCTGACCTTCCTCACAAGGGCTCAGACTCGGTGCCTCAGCCCAGGCCACATTGTCGGAGAAGCGCTGGAACAACGCGTCTTGCCCTACTGCATTGACCCAGCTGATCGCCAGCGCCCTGTCGACCCTTGCCGTGACTTGGAGTAGCGAAACTACCGCTTGAAAGTCCGCGTCGACGAGCGGGGGGGGAAAGTGGTCAGCTCACCCAAGTGCGAAGTCGGGATGACTTGACCGAGTAGCGAAGCCATGAGCCGGGTCAAGTCTCCCACGCTGCTCGCCGCCTGGAGCACGCGGCGCAGATCGCTTGGAGCTAATCGAGCCAAAAAGCGAGCGGTCAAACCTGAAGCGATAACGTCAGTCCTGATTTCAGTGAAGCGTCGGGATGCAGGTACCGTCGGACCGATATCCGGTGGTTCGATGTCGCCAATCGCGAGTCCAGCAGGCATTCCCTGCAACGACTTCGCCATCGCTTGTGCTTCGGCGGTCTGGAGCCATAGTCTGATCACCCGATGCGCGTTCGTACGGTCCAGCCCCGTCAGAATCGCGCTGAGGAGCGCCGGTGTCGGTGCTGCCTTCAATCTAAGCGCCAGACCTTCAATTACTTCATCATCGCATCCCTCGTGCCTAGATAGAGTGCGCTCGAGGAACCGAGACATCTCGGATGCCGGCACCAGCCAAACCGCAGTTGCGGCCGTAGTCGACAACAAGGGCGGTGGGAACTCATGAGACAGGCGAAGGAGCTCTGCAGATCTCAACTCATGCAGCCCCACCATCCTGCCGTCATGTGCGTCTTGAACTAGGTGCTCATCCTTGAGTCTGGTCAGCGCGAGCGAGACCGTGGTCGCGGGCTTGGACAAGACGCGAGGCAGCTCTGACACCTCGGCACTGCAACCCGCTGCGTTCACACAAACCACCGTTCTCAAGACATCCAGCTCGTCGTGTCGAGTGACGTCGTTAATACGCGCCGCAACCTGCGCGTGCAGCGTCTCGCTCAATCGATGCCCCTGGGTAAGCACGTGGGTGTACTCAAGCAGGTGGCCAGCCGCTAGACTCCAAGGTTCTCGCCATCCTTGCCAAGCGGTTTGCCCTCTATCCCTCAGCTCTCGCCACACTCGTTCAGCCAGAGTGTCGTCGCCCTGAACCTTGACCTGGGCAGCACGACGGCTATCTACCAGTGGGTAGCGATCTTCCTCTCGTACAGATGCCAAGAGCAGCAGCCCGGGAGTGCGATTTACCTCCGCAGTCAACGCGGTCCAACCCTCCGAGAACCCTCGGCCCACGTCATCGATAATGAAGCCGACGGGGGCATCTGCAGTCGCTCGTCTGGAGCGCGCAAGTTGGACAAGTGACGCAATGGCAGCCGGCGGCAGGCGCTGAACCTGAAACCAACGCACTGCGTGGCGACTGGCGTACGCGGCTTCCCAAAGGACTGCTGACTTTCCTGAGCCGGAAACGCCGTGAATGAGCGCGTTTCTGCGGCTCTCCAGTCCTTCTAGAACGGCTGCACGGAGCTCAGGGCGTTCCACAACGAGTCCTGCGGCTACGTGCGATGCCTGCGCATCGACACCCAGGTAGAACAGCGGATCCTCATCGGGCGTCAGGAAATCCACAGCTGAACAAAACCCCTCGGTTAGCGCTGCCTCGACTACCGCTGATGTCATAAGCGGCTGTAGCGCGTCGAACCGCCGCTGAATATCAGACAAGGCAAGCCCGAGATAGGCGTTCGCAGCGCGTGTTCCGTTCTCATCAGAAAGATGCCCCACTACGCCTAAGAGGTCCGCGAAGTACATCTCGGCTTCGAAGAACGTGCAGGCCTGTTTGGCCGAAATCTGGGCTACTGCGCTTCCGCGAGGGTCGGGTAGCACAAGCACCTTGGTTCGCGCAATGAGGCCAGCCAGCCCCTTGCGTCCCTTCAGCTCAACTACTACGGTCGGATAGGCGGAAAGGTCCTGCAACTGGCGGATGGCAGCGCGGCGTTCACCAACATTGCTTTCGAGCACCAGCAAAAATTGGTCGTCAGGTTGAAGCCCTTTTCCATCCCACATTTTCATGACGAAGCCCGCTACTGAGCGAGCTGAAAACGGGCCCATGTGGTCGCGTCGTGACTTGACCTGCGCGAGCGTCCTAGCGCTGGCCGTCCGGAGCTCAAGATCGTCGCCCCCTTCAGGAACGATGCTGCCGTACCCAAACTGGCCGACAAAGCCTTCCACGGCAAGGCTTGCCGCAACCGCATCTTGATATCGGAACCCACGTCCCGCATGAGAGCCAGCTCTTGTCGCCAAACCAAACCTCCCTTTTCGATGGCCAAACAAATTCGTCGTGCGTTCGTTTCAAGCGGCTAGAGGACGATATCTCGTGAAAACGTTACCCCTGGAAGTGCAAATTCTGGAGCAGGGAACGCGAGGTACATGATGTCTTATAGCCCTTCATTGAGCGGCAATCCACGCTGCGATCCGGCTCCGTCTAGTCAAGCCAAGCGTTAAACGGGAGTTTACAGGCGTCTAGTTTGAATAGGTGAGAGGCCGCTCCTGCTGCAAAGCAGATGTCAGCGATCTGAGAATGAACATCCGCTATGGGTCGATTGTGTTGAAAAAGTCGGTTTCTCCAGGCTGCCTGCGTACTGACTGCTGAAAACGCCCTTCTTGCGCGCTGCTACGTGAAATCTGAGCCCGAAGCCCTCTGCTCAAAATAAAGACTTCAATCTCAGGCGCGTACTTTTCTGCCGTGGAAACGGTGGTCGACTTTTTCAACAGAATCGGTCGAAAAAGGTCTCTCGTGACTGGCAGCTGTTGGCCGACCTCTGCCGGTCGAGGTCATTCGGTGTGTTGGTCTAATCCGATGCAAACGACTGTCAAGTTGGTCCTGACTGCGACTGGTGAATCATATTCGATTCTTCTGGATCGTCCGTACGGTGTTG
Source organism: Pseudomonas frederiksbergensis (assembly GCF_000802155.2). Taxonomy (GTDB): domain Bacteria; phylum Pseudomonadota; class Gammaproteobacteria; order Pseudomonadales; family Pseudomonadaceae; genus Aquipseudomonas; species Aquipseudomonas frederiksbergensis_A. Next base: position 66,977 of record NZ_JQGJ02000003.1, on the reverse strand, counting down.
TGCGCACAGTGTTCCAGTGTTTGGCCTATCCTGCCTTAGCCCTCCATAGCGTCTACATGGTGTGAAATTTCGTCATGACGAAATTTTCGTCGCTAATGAGGGACATCGGTTTTGCTCACTCACGTCGAAATGAGCCTGTATGACGAAGTTACGGCGTCTTGCCTATCCTGCACTAGCCCATCAGCCGTAGTTTTTAATCATGACTAAGGTTTCGACAGCTTCCGTGCGAATCACTGGGAAGGGGCCAGAGGAATATGTTGATATCAAATATCGTACTCGGAGCCTGGGCGAGCGTTGTGTGGCACACAATGCCGGCGTTTGCCTATCCTGCACTAGCCCACACACCCACGTAATTCTTCGTCATGACGAAGGTTCTGAGCCCTTCCGAACTGAAATACGATGACATGGCTATCGAGATGGGCATGTAGGTTTGAAAAGACAGGGAGGCTACATTGCGCGCGCCTGCGGGCTTACCCAAAGGGGCGCAGCCCCTCTGGACTCCTGCCCTCGCCGGGAGGCAGGGGTGCAGGGGAAAGAGCTCCCTGCACCCCTGCAATGAGGGTAATAACGCTGCTTCAGCGTCAAGGGTTCGCTTCGCCGGAATCCTCGCCCGGTCCCGGGGCTTCGCTCCGGGCTGCGGCCTCCGGTTCCGCCCTTGACGCCGATTAAACCCAGAGAGCATTAGAGACGGCCACCCCAACACACCCTTCGTTATCCCAAGGGGCTCGAACAGGACATCATTTAATGTGCCTGACCCAATCTTTGCACCGCCTCTCTCAAGTCATCCAGGAACCGAATGGTCATTCCTGGGCCAACCTGGCTAACCGAAAATTGGACGACTAATTCTCCAAGTCCTGCCATCAATACCTGCGCGGGAATGCCGGGATTCTCGTTTGCAAAACGCTCCATTACGTCAACCATTTGATTTCGCAGTGCAGTGGCTTTGTCGCGCATCACGAGTGAGTCCGCTGATGATGTCACGAGTTTTCCCCCAACTGATCGAAAGGAAGGTACGCGTTACCATCGAACCCGGAGTCGTCACCTGGAACGATCTGTATGGTCTGGTAGTCGCCGTACTGATCGACGTAACCCACGCCAAAAGCGTGGGATAGTGACCTGGCAGCCATGTACGCTGCAGTAGCCTTCCCCACAACGGCGTAGTCGTGTCCGTGGAAAACTCTTGCAAGAATCCCGAGTGCAGCGCTGTTACGGTCGTTCTCCGAGCGCAAGAAGCTGATGAACTCAGCTTGTTTCAGCGCCGCATCTGGTCGGATATGGCGATCAACGCCATCCTGGGATTCGATGCCCGCCAGGAAAGCCAGCTCTCCCGGTTTCTCGATGAATAGAACATCCGTAAAAATTTTATTCAGAACACCATGGCGCACTGCCTTGATGTCGGCTGACCAGTACTCCTCTACTCCATTTGGCACGGTGGCAATGAGCTGACAATTTTTAGCAGCAAAAGCAATGGGTGGGGTGGCGCTGAAATTTTTCTGCATGGCGGGTCCTAAGTCTATTTCGAGAATTGCAGCCCTGCATGGGCATCCATTCGTTTGCGAATCTAGATTAGCTCGCATCTTGGAGTTTGCCCTGATGACTATCTGCCTCGAGGACAGCAAGAGCCGCGTTTATCCGCTCCCCGAAAATTTCGTCATGACGAAATTTTTAATAGGTAAAGAGTAGAATTCACAGCATCTGGATTTGAAGGTAGGGACGGCAGATGGACAAAAATCATCATCCCCAAATCTCTGATGCTGAACGGCGGCGTAGAGAGAAAGCGGTTAACTACGCACGTTCATCCGTTGGTTTAGAGGGCTTCCAGCTCAGCAAGGACGACGAGAAACACGCAAGGTGTTTCATCAATGGAGAAATTGATTTGACTGAGTTCGTGAAACGTCGCGATGGGGCAGGCTAGGAACTGTAGTGTGGATGTTGATCGTGCGTCGGAATCGGCGTCAAGGGCGGGACCGGAGGCCGCAGCCGCGAGCGTCGCGAGTGGACCGGGCGAGGATGCCGGCGAAGCGTACCCTTGATGCTGATGGAGTGCTCATACCCTCAGGGCAGGGATGCAGGGGCGCTGCCCCTCTGCACCCCTGCCTCCCGGCGAGGGCAGGTGTCCAGAGGGGCAGCGCCCCTTTGGGTAAGCCCGTAGGGCGCGCAGCGGTAATGACTTCAATTACCTTTAACGGAGCCACCCGTTGCGGGGCCCCAGTTCTTCCCAAGGTTTTGCAAGACGTGCTGACGGTAGGCCGGATTCCAAACTGTATTGCCTGCCACCATGTGGTTGGTGCGACCTGCTGTGACCATCATCCCGGACTGCATATCACGCCGCGTCGTTTTCGGATTGACAACATTCCCAACGGCATCAGCCATGTTGCGGAAGGTGACGGCTCCGAACGAAATACCTCCGGCCAAGGATGAGCCCAGCCCGCTCGTTTTCTTAAGTGCAAAGAAGATGAGGAGGGCTGTCGCCAGGATCTGGAAAAAAGAGGTAATGGGATTGTCATCGCCTACGACAATCACCTGATCAAAAAGGTGTTTGAAGAGAGTAACGCCGACAGTGACTACGACCATCGCGATGGCGATCTCCAGAGCGAATGAAAGCACTTGCTGAAACCATCGGTCGAACCACTGGGCAGTGACGGGGAACATGAGTGCAGCGATGAATATCGGCCCTATCCCTAGCAGCACGCCCAGGCCAAGCTTGGCCAGAATTATGGTTGCTGCGGCCGGTAGATGGATCAGAAACACGGCCACCGCCATCAGAAGCGCGTTTAGGGCATCCCAGAACATCTGTCCCAGTTCATAGAACTCCCGTTTTGCCGCTTTGCCGAGCATGTCATAAGCAACGTTGAGCCCTTTGTTCGTCGATTCGTCCAGCACCTGATAGATATTGGTGGAGTGCGCATTCGATGTGGACACGATGTCGGCTAGGCCGCTTTCTAATCCGTGGATCGCCGATACAGCCGTTGCTGTATAGGAATCTACCGTCATGCAAAAAGCCGCAATGATGCTGATTTTTATGCATTGTTTGAGGAACGTTGGAAAAGGCGCTTCCATCGCGCCGGAGCTGATCGCATAGCCTGTCAACGTGATGTAGAGAGTGACGCAGGTAAGTATCGTCAACTGGAAACCCAAAATCACATTCGATGCCGTTTGCGAGACGAAGGTATTCAGCATCGCGTCCAGGCTTCCGCCGATCCACTGAAATACAGTCCATTCCATATCGTTAACCTCCTTTCAGTGGATTGGATGGGACCAGCTTGGGGTAGTCCCGTTTATCGACCGCTAGGTGATTGGCCGCGGTTTTGGCGTTGATACAGTTCGGCGTCGCAGCCAGTTCGCCCGGGTTTTCCTCACACTTGACGATCATGCCTTTACGCTCCGCATCGTGATTCTTGTACCAGTCAACGGTTTGAACGGGCGTGCTTTCGCCACAGCCGGCTAGGATGACTGTGACCGCGAGAACGAAGGAGAGCTTTTTCATTTCTTCACTTCCCATGTAATGGGCAGCGGCATCGTGCGCAGGGCATGCGCTACTTCAGCTGCCGTAATGATGTGTCGAGCTGCAAGAAATCGGAGTGCGGATTCAGCTATTCCGGCATGAGTGGGGTTGGTGAATCGTTCGCGACCGTTGAAGTAGCCCATACCCACCGCTGCGATACTTGAAATGACCGCATAGAAGCAGCACTCCCAGCTTTCGAATCCTCTGGTGGGCAGGTCAAGCCAGTCATAAGCAGCCCAGAAAATAACCAGTGAGGCCCAGAAGGTTCCAATCACGTCGAAATTGAAAACATGCCACTCCATGCGATAGGCGGCCTTGAGTTTTCCGAAGCGGCGCACGGCCAGCCAAAAGCTGATAATCAAGCTCGCGTAAAAGCTCGCGACGGCAATGGAAAGAACATAAAAAATTGGCATTGCATTCACCTTACTGGTCAAGTGGGTTGAAGCTTTGCAATCTCGAATACCCGCGCTTATCGACGAGCTGTGCATTGATTTCTCGCTGTTGTTGCCTCTGCAAGCGGTCCTCTGCTTCGGCCACCATCTGGTACATCTGAAGCTTGGTTTGCTCGTTTTGAATCATCGCTTGCTCGGCCGAAATCCGACCTTGTAGCTCTGCGATAGCCTTGGGATCTGGGGTGTCGTTGATCTTCCCCATCAACTGATCGATCTGCCTCAAGCGGCCTTTGGCTGCGTCGTAAGCGTCCAAGGCGAAAGCCTTGTCTTGCGAAGGTTTTACCGCCTGGGCTTGGCATGAAGTTCTCTGTTGGGTTGTCATGAACTGCGAGCAGGCGTCGTAGACTTTTCTGTCGTTGTAGATCTGAGCCGCCCTTCCACTCAAGCCGGCATAGCCGCCACTCTGTACTGAGTCGTAAACCTGCTGCCAGTCTTGCGGCAAGTAATCGCGAAGAGCCGGGTTATTCATGATGGTGCCTAGGCCGCGCGATCCGGTGATCGACTGGTATTGCTGCTTCATCTGGTCAATTTGCGAAGTCATCTGCTCGACTTGCTGTGCCCAGCGCGCTGTGTTGGCAGAAAATTCGGCCATGGTCATCGGCGAGTCACTTGCCTGGGTTGTCACCGTTACGGGAATTTGAGCGTAGGCGGCCGGCAACATGGTGATGCCAACGACGAAAGTAAGAGAGATAGAGAAATCCTTCATGGTTGCCACTCTTTTTGTTGAGGTGGAAAAACGGTGCTCACGCTTTCCCCCCGATCCGTAGAAGATGAACCCCTTATTCCGAGCAACGCTTTGATCTCCTGCATATGACATTGAGCACTATGAGGTGAGCCTGGCACTGCCTTGATTGGCTTGGCAGAACCTGAAGTGGTTGAGGCATTGCGCTTGGCTGCAATGGCTAGTGCTCCCGCTGGGTTGAACTCACCTTTCTTGCATCGAGAAACCACAGCTCTAAACCATCTGCTAGGGCTTGTTCTGATGCTTTGCGCTTCCAATGCACTCGCAAGTTCGTCGAGCAATTCTTGCGCCCTTTTCTGAGGTATTCCTGCTAGCAAATCTGCAATAGCGTTTTTCTCGGGCTCTGATAGGCGAGGCCATATCAGCGATTCGCGATTGGTGTTTGAATTCGCCGTATCTGTTGTAGTGGTATTTATCTTTTTGGTTCTTTCGTAATTGGTAGAACGTCTAGTTGGTATATCCCCAGTTCCTCCATGCGATGGCTTGCCACCCTCTGGTCCACCAGCCTGTGGAGAACCATCCCCTGGTTTTGTAGGGGATGGAATCTCTGGAGTGTCGGTGACTACGTGGAACCATACGAATTTCCCATGTTCGCCCTGTACACGCTCTTGCTGGAAGTAGCCTGTATTTTGCAGTTCCCAGCGAACCTTCGACCACTGCTGCTCGCTAAGTCCGAATAGTCTACGTATAGGGCCGATTCGCAACTCAAATTCAGGACTGCGCCCAAGCATCCATGACAGGACAATACGGGCTCTCCAGCTCAAGCGTCTGTCAGTCAAAATGTCGTCGGGGACCGACGAATACGCACGGCGTTTTACTCTGATCGCCGAGCTTGGTTGCGGCTCTTTGCGATCGTCCTGTTTCATTGATGCGTTTCCTGGGAAGTGCTGTCGCTATCCAGTGCAAGGGCATCTTTAACCTGTAGAGTGCGGAAATAGACTCGGCGTCCCACCCTCATCATCGTGGGATGTAGTTTTCGGGACACATCAGTATTTGAGTAAAGAGCTACTCGAACTCCATCTGGAGAACGTCCCAATAGCGAAGCAATATCCGCGATGCTCATAAGCGGGCCAAATCGCTCGAGCATGTATTCTTCCGTTGTCATGTGTAAGTCCACCTAAGTTATGGGTAAGTGGACGTATTCTTCTGGTTGTTGTTTGTTTGGTCAAATGCAACAACGTCAATCCCTTGACCATTTTGATCTATTGGCAATTTCCAAGAATAGATATTTGTGTTTGCCAAAATATATTGTTTTGGTTTTTTGTTACTTGCCGGGTGGGTTTAATTATTTGCATATCAGCTAGTTGCGAAATTTATTGATGCGGTCGTCTAGATAGAAATTTTTCATGCGGTTTTTAATTTTTTATCCGATCTAGTCGGCCTACCAGATCTTCAGCCCGGAGATGTGTGTAGCGTTTCAGCATTTGCATGGATTTATGCCCACTGATAGCTGACACTTCCTGATCAGAAAGTCCTCCCTCAACGAATCGACTAACCGCCTCATGTCGTAAGTCGTGAAAGCGCAAGTCAGGCATTCCGAACTTCTTTTTGAGCACTCCCCAGATTTTGGTAAACGCATAGGGACGTCGTTTTCCGTCTTTCCCAGGTTCGCCGAAGAATACAAGATCGCAATTCTGTGGCCGGGTAGGGTTCTCAAGTGCGGCCTGGAAAGTCACCGTTGCCAGCCTGCTTAGAGGAACAGTACGTGCGCTGTCGTTCTTGGTATCTGAGAGGCGGACCACGCGTCTTTTGAGATCGATTTGGTGGCGACGTAGGCCTGTGATTTCCGAAGAGCGCATTCCCGTTTCCAGAGCGATACGGACGATCCACCCAAGCATGGGGTTGCTGTGGTTATTCACGGCTGCCAGTAGTCGTCGTTCCTCCTCACGGGATAGGCGACGGTCGCGACCTTCGCCAGGGCTCGGCTTACGAATGTTGAGCACTGGGTTGAAGGTCAAACCAAGGCCCCACTCTTGAATCGCTACCGTGAACAGATGGCTCAGCAAAGCCAGCTCCAAACGTACGGTGTTGTTGCTCGTAGGATTGCCTCGATTGGTGAGTGAGCCCAACCGGGTGTCGCGATAGTTGGCGATCACTTCAGACGATAACGCTGCCAGGGAATACTTTCCTAGGTGCCGTATCAGTTGCTGCGCCTTGGTTGCTTCCGCTCTCTGCGTTGTAGGCTTCTTGGTAGGGCTCACTTCACGTAGGTATTGCTGGAGCGCCTTTTCGAGCGTCAGTCGCTCGGAGCCGCTGCGCTGGATGTACACGCCGCGCACCATTTCGTCTTCGGTGCGTCGTGACCAGTCCTCGGCGTCGCGTTTGGTGCGGAAGGTTTTGGCGTTGGTCGGCCATCCGGTTTTGCGGATGACGGCCTTCCAGGTGCCGGCAGGGGTTTTAACGATTGTGGCCATCTGAAGGACTCCAAAGGCGTGCAAGCGAAGCCGCACTGTACCTAATTTGTACCTTTGGACCATAGGACTGTATCTGTGATGGTTCCGCCAGAAACGCGAAAGCCGCGCAATGCGCGGCTTTGGAGTTGGTGGGCCCACACGGACTCGAACCGTGGACCAAAGGATTATGAGTCCTCTGCTCTAACCAACTGAGCTATGGGCCCTCAGTAGGCCGCGGATTATAGCGACGGTTTCTCGGCTGTGCTATCCGAAAAATCCGATACGGTTACACATAGAAACGTTGCGGCAAATTCTTCGGCACACAGGGGCAGACTGACGATGTAGCCCTGGATCTGTTCGCAGCCTTCATCGGCGAGGAATTGTTGTTGGGCCTGGGTTTCGACGCCTTCGGCAATGATGGTGAATTGCATGCTGCGGCCCAGGGCGATAATTGCCCGTACGATGGCCGCATCATGGGGGTCATCGGGCAGGCCGCGGACGAAGGACTGGTCGATCTTGAGGATGTCCAGCGGCAGGCGCTTGAGATAGCTCAGGGAGGAATAGCCGGTGCCGAAGTCATCGATGGCCAGTTGCACGCCAAGTTTTTTCAGTTGGTGCAAAACCGCCAAGGCTTCTTCGGCCTGGCTCATGATGAAGTTTTCGGTAATCTCCAGTTGCAATAAGCCCGGCTCGAGATGGTTTTCCCGCAGAAGTTGTTCGATGCGACCCAGCAGGTTGGGTTGCCGCAGTTGGACGCCTGCCAGGTTCACGGACAGGGGGCCGAGGCTCTCATGGATGCTGTTCCATTCGCTGAGCTGCCGGCAGGCGGTTTCCAACACCCAATCGCCGATCTGCAGGATCATCCCGTTTTCTTCGGCCAGGGGAATGAAGTGTTCGGGGGGCACGTCGCCAAAGGTCGGATGGGTCCAGCGAATAAGCGCCTCGGCGCCCACCAGACGGTTGTCGGCCAGGCTGATTTTCGGCTGGAAAGACAACGACAGCTCGTTGCGCTCGATCGCCCGTCGCAGTTCATGTTCCAGCGCCACCCGCTCACTGGCTTGGGCCGTGAGGTCGCGGGTGTAGCTTTCTACCCGGTTACGACCCTTGGCTTTGGATCGGTACATCGCCGCGTCGGCGTTCTTGACCAGCGTGGCCACGTCACAGCCATCTTGCGGATACAGGCTGGTGCCGATACTGGCGCTGATGAAAAATTCGTGTTCACCCGCCTGGAACGGCGCGGCAAAACAGTTCAGGAGTTTTTGAGCGATATGCTCGGCGTCGCTGGGCTGTTGCAGGCCGGGCAGCAGGATGATGAATTCGTCGCCCCCCAGGCGCGCTACTGTATCGATATCACGTAGCTGCTCGCGCAGCCGCACGGCGATGCCCTTGAGGAGCAGGTCGCCGACCGGGTGCCCGAGGCTGTCGTTGATGTGCTTGAAGCGGTCCAGGTCGAGAAACAACACTGCGCCCTGGCCGCCGTTTTCCTGCTGGTTGTTCAGGGCTGTGAGCAGGCGGCTTTCGAACAAGGTGCGATTCGGCAGGCCGGTGAGCGGGTCGTGGTGTGCCTGGTAATCGAGTCGGGCCTGGGCATGCTTGAGGCTGGAGATATCGGCAAAAACCGCGACGAAGTGAGTGATCTGCTGGTCCCGATTGCGCACGGCGCTGATCGTCAGCCAACTGGGGTATAGCTCGCCATTTTTGCGCCGGTTGGAAATCTCCCCCTGCCAATGGCCCTCCGCCGTCAACTGATGCCACATCGCGGCGTAGAAGGCGCTGTCATGCAGGCCGGAGGCCAGTAAACGAGGCGTGTGCCCCAACGCTTCGCTTTCGCTATAGCCGGTGATTTCGGTGAAGGCACGGTTCACGGCGTTGATGTGCTGTTGCGTGTCGGTGATCAGGACGCCCTCGGCGGTGCTTTCGAACACCGTGGCCGCCTGTTGTAGTTTCTCCTGCATGAAGTGGCGCTCGGTGATGTCCCGGGCGATGGTCAGCATGCAATCTTCATTGCCAATGGGCAGGGGACGGCTGGACACCTCGCAAAGTCGGATCTGTCCGTCATTGCGGCGGATATGGCAACTGAAATCCTTTACGAAACCGTCCCGTTGCAGCAGGTCGAGCATCTGTTTGCGTTCGTTGAGATTGACCCAGATGCCCAGGTCCAGCGTGGAGCGGTCGACTGACAGGGCGCTGTTGAAACCGGTGATGCGGCTGAAACCTTCGTTGACTTCTATCAGCAGGCCGTCGCTTTGCCGGGACAGCAGCAGGCCGTCGGGAGAAGCATGAAACGCCTTTGCGAATTTCTCTTCAGAGGTCTGCAGCTGTTGCTGGGTTTCCTTGAGCTGGCTGATGTCTCGCACAACCACGACCAGGGCGGGTGTAGTGTCGAGATCGAAGGGTTCGGCCGAGATCAATCCGGTAAAAATCTGGCCATTACTGCGTCGAAAGGGCATCTCCAGATTGCGAATGCTCCCGGCCTGCAGACGCTGCAACAGGCCCGGCCCCACGCCCTGGATGCCCCAGATTTTCAGGTCCGTGGCGTTTTTGCCTATGACGTGATTGGCATTGATGCCGATCTGCTCTTCAAAGGCTTTGTTGACTTCCAGTAGGCAGCCATCCTGCAGGCGCGCGATCACAAGGATGTCAGGACACTGACGAAACACCGAGGCGAACTTTTGTTCGGAGAGACGCAACGCTTCTTCGGTGTGCTTGGCTTCACTGATGTCGATCATCAGGCCACGCATCAGCGGTTCATGGCCGTGCTGGATCAGGCTGACAATATCCCGTACCCACAAGCAGCGACCGTCAGCGGTGATCACCCTGTAATCGACACAATGATCGCGCCCGGCAAGTACTTCTTGATCGCAATAAGTCTGGGCGCGGGTGAGGTCGGCCGGATGGATGATGTTGCGCCAGAAACCGGGGATGAGCCAATGGGCAAGGGGATACCCCAGCAGTTCTTCGGCGTGGGGCGAGACGTAGCTGTAGGTGTAATCGCTGACCTTCGCTTCCCATGCGATGGCTGAAAGACTCTCGACCAATCCGCGGTAATGGTATTCGCTGCTGCGCAGCTCCTGTTCCAAGTCGACTCTTCGAGCAATTTCCGAGCTGAGGCGGCGATTGATGCGAATCACCACCGCCAGGATGCCGATCAGCAAAAGCAGCCCTGGCAGGCCATACAGCAACAGATCTGACCAGAGCTGCCGATAATCACGTACGTTGCCGATCCACTTTTCCTGGATCTCGCTGATTTCTGCCGCAGACATATCCGCCATCACTTTGTCCAGGATGCCGACGAGCAACTTGTTTTCCTGCGGGACGGCCATGGCCAACTGATAACGGTAAGGGGTTTCCCCGCTCACATAGAGCCCATCGAGCTTGAGTTGACGCAGGCTCCAGACGCTGGAAGCGAGGTCGCCCACCACGGCATCCACCTGATCGGTCGCCAGAGCCTGCAAGGCCGAGCTGACGTTGGGCAGCGCAACCAGGTTCAGGTCGGGATGGTGATTGCGCAACAGTTCGTGTGGGGCATAGTTTTCCACCACGGCGATCTTCAAGCCATACAGATCCTCGAGCTTGCGCGGTTGGGCGCCGCCGTGATGGGCGAGGATGACGATTGGAAAGTCCAGGTAAGGACGAGTGAAAGCCAGGTAATTCTGGCGCTCAGGTGTGGACATGATGCCTGGCAGAAGATCAATTTTGCCCTGCGCGACTTGCTCCAGCACCGCGGTCCAGCTGACTGGCTCGATGGGTGTCAATGTGATCGCCAGTCGCTGGCGGATGATATCGACGTAGTCGGCGGCCAAGCCTTGGTAGCGACCCTGGTCGTCGCGGAATTCGAACGGCGGCCATGAGGCATCGACGCCCAGGCGCAGGTCGGGGTGGTCCTTGAGCCAGCGGCGCTCTTCATCGGTGAGCGTCAACGCACCGGCCGTTGCGGTCCAGGTCATCAGTGACAGCAAAAGCATGGCCGTCAGTCTGGGCATCACGGTCTCGTCTTGGCGTGGGGAGGATGTTTCGAGTGTAGACGGGCAAAAGGGCGGGGGTGGCAACGAAAGGCGTTTTATCTGCGCATAACAAAACCCCCGGCAGGGCCGGGGGTTTGAAGGTCACTCGTCGAGGAAGGAGCGTAGATGCTCGCTTCGCGTCGGGTGGCGCAATTTGCGCAACGCCTTGGCTTCGATCTGGCGAATCCGCTCACGGGTCACATCGAACTGCTTACCGACTTCCTCAAGGGTGTGGTCGGTGTTCATGTCGATGCCGAAACGCATGCGCAGTACCTTGGCTTCACGGGCCGTGAGGCCGGAAAGTACTTCGCGGGTCGCTTCCTTGAGGCTCTCAACGGTGGCGACATCGATCGGCGACTGCATGGTGGAGTCTTCGATGAAGTCACCCAGATGGGAGTCTTCGTCATCGCCGATCGGGGTTTCCATGGAGATCGGCTCTTTGGCGATCTTCAGTACCTTGCGGATCTTGTCCTCAGGCATTTCCATGCGTTCGCCCAGCTCTTCCGGGGTCGGTTCGCGACCCATTTCCTGCAGCATCTGGCGGGAAATACGGTTGAGCTTGTTGATCGTCTCGATCATGTGCACCGGAATACGGATGGTGCGGGCCTGGTCGGCGATCGAGCGAGTGATCGCCTGACGGATCCACCAGGTGGCATAAGTCGAGAACTTGTAGCCGCGACGGTATTCGAACTTGTCCACCGCTTTCATCAGGCCGATGTTGCCTTCCTGGATCAAGTCGAGGAATTGCAGGCCGCGGTTGGTGTACTTCTTGGCAATCGAGATCACCAGACGCAAGTTCGCTTCGACCATCTCTTTCTTCGCGCGGCGGGCCTTGGCCTCGCCGATCGACATGCGACGGTTGATGTCCTTGATCTCGGCGATGCTCAGGCCGGTCTCGGCCTCAAGCGCGCTGAGTTTCTGCTGGCAACGAATGATGTCCGGTTGCAGGCGGGCAATGGCTTCAGCGTATTTGCTCTTGCCCTTGGCCAGTGCATCGGTCCAGCTTTCGTCGACTTCATGACCAGGGAACTGGCGCAGGAAGTCTGCACGTGGCATGCGCGCATCACGGACGCACAGCTGCATGATCGCACGCTCTTGCTGACGCAGGCGATCCAAGGCACTGCGAACACGTTCCACCAGGCCTTCGAACTGCTTCGGCACCAACTTGATCGGCATGAACAGCTCGGCCAGCGCCAACAGCTCGGCAATTGCCTGCTTGTTGTTGCGACCATGCTTCTTCAGCGCCTTGCGGGTGATCTCCATCTGGTCGGCAACGGCGCCGAAACGCTGGGCAGCGATGACCGGATCCGGACCACTTTCGGCTTCTTCTTCGTCGTCGCTGGCTTCGGCGTCTTCGTCATCGGTGTCGTCGTCGGCCTTGGCGGCTTTCGCGTCGATCGGCGGCGGCACTTCGGCGGCAGGCGGCGCGATGCCGTCGTCCGGGTCGATGTAGCCGCTCAGGACGTCGGACAGGCGGCCACCTTCGGTGGTCACGCGGGTGTATTCGGAGAGAATATGCTCGACCGTGCCAGGGAAGTGCGCGATTGCGCCCATCACTTCACGGATGCCCTCTTCAATACGCTTGGCGATTTCAATTTCGCCTTCACGCGTGAGGAGCTCTACCGTACCCATTTCGCGCATGTACATGCGCACAGGGTCCGTGGTGCGACCAATGTCGGTCTCGACCGCCGCCAACGCTGCGGCCGCTTCTTCAGCGGCCGCCTCGTCGGTATCGGCGTCGGCCAGCATAAGGGCATCCTTATCTGGAGCAACCTCGAATACGTTGATCCCCATGTCGTTGATCATGCGGATGATGTCTTCCACCTGTTCCGGATCTGAAATATCCTCCGGCAGGTGGTCGTTGACCTCCGCGTAAGTCAGGTAGCCCTGCTCACGACCCAATAGGATCAACTCTTTGATACGAGACTGCTGTTGCGCTTTTCCGGACATAACACCCTATCCACTGAAGGTCTTGGCGGGCAAAAAACAAGCCGAGGATTATACCTGAGCTGTGACCTCACGCGCCAGTTGAGGTCGGGTTTGATGCGCAAACATTGCGGCTGAGTAAATCCCGCAATTGGTTTTTCTCTTCGCTGGTCAACTCGCTCTGGCGAGCTTTGCGCAGAAGTTGTTCCAGGTTTCGCTCGCGTTGGCGGGCGGACAAGCTAGTAATGGTGTCGAAAAACTGTTGTTCAAGGTTGTCTCCCTCTATCAGCCATTCCTTCTCGGCCAGCGCCTTCAAGAGGCGCCCCTGCTCGGTGCCATGCCACCGCGCGATCAACTGGAATGAGTTTAGCTTGGGGTTTTTCTGCACGGCTTCAAGGAGTGCGACCAGCAACTGCGTGTTGCTGTGGTCCTCAGCGGCAAAATGTCCTGCGTCCTCGACCTTTTCAGCCAATTGCGGGTGATGCAGCAAGGTGCGCAGGGCTGCCAGTGTTGGTGGTTCGACGGCGGCCGGCACGCGCGGGACACGTGGCTGGTCGCGATCGCCCCGCTTGCCATTCTTGTCCCAGGGTTTCTTGTCCCATTTCTTGCCGCCGCCGGCATTTTTTTTCGGCGTCCATTCCTGCTGCGGGGCGTAATCCTGCTGGGGTTGATGATAGTCGGCGAAATCCGGCATCGCGTCGTAATCGATACCTGGGTCATACGCTGGCGGCGCTTCCTGTGGAGCGCTGTGCGCCAGTTGGTTCATCGCTTCGTTGTTCAGGCCGGTGATTTCGCTGAGGCGCTGACGCATGAGCGTACGCAGGTTGGCGCCGGGCACCTTGTCGATCAACGGAGCCGCGAGGGTGGCCATGTGGGCCTTGCCTTCGAGGGAGCGTGGATCGGCTTCTTCGGTCAGTTGCTGGAAAAAATAATCGGCCAGCGGTTGCGCGTGCTGGTTGATCCGCGCACGAAATGCATCGGTGCCTTCGGAGCGCACCAGGGTGTCCGGGTCCTCGCCTTCGGGCAGGAATAGGAAGCGTGCGCGCCGCCCATCCTGCAGGCACGGCAAGGTGGCCTCCAGTGCGCGCCAGGCGGCGTTACGGCCGGCCTGGTCGCCGTCGAAGCAGAACAGCACGTTGGGCACCACGCGAAACAGACGCTTCATGTGTTCTTCGCTGGTGGCCGTGCCCAGGGTCGCGACGGCGTTGCGCAAGCCTTGCTGGGCCAGGGCAATCACGTCCATGTAGCCTTCGACGACGATGATTTCGTCGAGGTTGCGGTTATTCTTGCGCGCCTCGTAAAGGCCGTAGAGTTCCTGGCCTTTATGGAAAACCGGGGTTTCCGGGGAGTTCAGGTACTTGGGCTTGTCGTCGCCCAGTACCCGGCCGCCAAAGGCGATGATTCGCCCGCGTGTATCGCGGATCGGGAACATCACCCGGTCACGGAAACGGTCGTAGCGCTTGCCGGTCTCGGCATTCTCGATCAGCAGGCCGGCGTCGATCATGGCGCGTTGTTGCAGCGTGTCGCTGCTCAGGTGCTTGTAGAGATTGTCCCAGCCGGGCGGGGCGAAGCCGAGGCCGAAATCCCGGGCGATTTCCCCGGTCAGGCCGCGGCCCTTGAGATAATCCACCGCCGCCTTGCGGGCTGGGTGGCTTTTAAGCGCCTGGCGATAGAAATCCGCCGCGGCCGTCAGCAGTGGGTAAAGCGGGGAGTCGGTCGGTTGGCGCGGCTTGTGCGCCCGACCGCTTTCCTCGCGGGGAATCTCCATGCCGGCGGCTTTGGCCAGTTCTTCGACAGCCTGGGGGAAGTCCAGGTTGTCGTGGTCCATCAGGAAGCCGAGGGCGTTGCCGCCCGCGCCGCAGCCAAAGCAGTAGTAGAACTGCTTGTCGGGGCTGACGCTGAAAGATGGGGTTTTTTCTTTGTGAAATGGGCAGCAGGCTGTGTAGTTCTTGCCTGCTTTCTTCATTTGCACGCGAGAGCTGACCACGTCGACGATGTCGGTACGGTTCAGGAGGTCGTCAATAAAGCTCTGGGGAATTAGCCCGGCCATGGCGTTCTCATCATCACTGCGCGAAATAGGGGCCCGAAATCAGCAGGCGTGATTGATTCCTGGTTTCGAGGCACTCAAAAAAATGGCTCGACCGGATTGTCTGCTTCATTGCTTGTCGGAAGTGTATCTGCCGATTGTCCACTGACGTTAATTACTATCAGTACTCGACTGTGCGAATGTGTTGCGCTGAATCCGGTAACCGCCGATCTGGCCACGGATAGCTCATGAAGCGGGCACGCAAGGAGGTGCCTTGGGCTGATCGTCGTTAGAGGAATCAGGGTGTGCTCGTCAGTAGCCTTGGAAGGCTCGTCAGAAAAGACGTGCACCGCTGGCAAAAGAGCCAGGTCTGACGCGGTGAAGCGGTTTGTCTAGGTCGCGTCTGCGGCTTTGACGGTGAAGCATCAAGCGTTGTTCCGCAAATGCCATAAGCCCGGCTTGAGGGCCGGGCTTGGCAAGAAGCTTGCGACGGACGTCTGTGTATTAGTACAGACGTACGGCGCGGCGCTGTTCGCGCTGAACTTTCTTGGCGTGACGCTTAACAGCGGCTGCTGCTTTGCGCTTACGCTCGGAAGTCGGCTTCTCGTAGAATTCGCGGCTACGAACTTCAGCCAGAACACCGGCTTTTTCGCAGGAGCGCTTGAAACGACGCAGAGCTACGTCGAAGGGTTCGTTCTCTTTTACTTTGACGGCTGGCATCCAGAGCTACCTTCATTCATTACCGGGGTCAACATCCTCGCGGCAAAAGAGCACTTGAAGACGTCGGTTTTTAAGGGTTGCGGATGTTAACCCCTCATCGCTCGGAATGCAAAGCCTCTGATCGAAAACCGCTGGTCGGGGCACAACGCGGCGACTATTATGCGCGCCTTCGAATTCAGCCTCTACAAGGCGCAAACCCATGCTAGTACTGGGATTAGAAACGTCCTGCGACGAAACCGGCGTTGCACTCTACGACAGTGAGCGCGGCCTGCTGGCCGACGCTTTGTTCAGTCAAATCGACCTGCATCGCGCCTATGGCGGCGTCGTGCCCGAGCTTGCGTCCCGCGACCACGTCAAGCGCATGCTGCCCTTGATCCGCCAGGTCCTGGCAGAAGCCGGCTGCGTGCCGACCGAGATCGATGCCATCGCCTATACGGCCGGGCCGGGCCTGGTAGGCGCGCTGCTCGTTGGTGCCTCCTGCGCTCAGGCGCTGGCCTTCGCCTGGGGCATTCCAGCCTTGGGCGTGCATCATATGGAAGGCCATCTGCTGGCACCGATGCTGGAGCCGCAACCGCCGCAATTCCCGTTCGTCGCTTTGTTGGTATCGGGTGGACACACCCAACTGGTCCGCGTGGATGGGATCGGTCAATACGAGCTCATGGGGGAGTCGCTCGACGATGCCGCCGGTGAGGCTTTCGACAAAACCGCGAAGATGATGGGCCTCAACTATCCCGGTGGGCCGGAAATCGCAAGGCTGGCAACCCAGGGGGTTGAAGGACGCTTCGTCTTTCCGCGTCCGATGTGCGATCGACCGGGTCTGGATTTCAGCTTCAGCGGCCTGAAAACCTTTGCGCTCAACACCTGGCAACAGTGTGTCAACGCCGGGGACGACAGCGAGCAAGCCCGTTGCGACATCTCCCTGGCGTTCCAGCAGGCCGTGGTAGAGACTCTGACCATCAAGTGCAAGCGCGCCTTGAAGCAGGCCGGGCTCAAGCGCCTGGTGATCGCCGGCGGTGTGAGCGCGAACAAGGCCTTGCGGACATCCCTGGAAAAAATGCTCGGTGACATGAAAGGGGATGTCTACTACGCCCGGCCACAGTTCTGCACGGATAACGGCGCGATGATTGCTTTTGCCGGTTGCCAGCGCCTGCAAGCGGGCCAACATGAGGGCCTGGCGATCAGCGTGCAAGCCCGTTGGCCCATGGAGCAGTTGTCGCCGCTGTGAAGCGGCATTAAAAATGCCGTTCGCGCCCGGCGAACAGGTCGCGTAGATTGCCCCGGTGGCGCCAGACGATCAGTGCGACGAGTGCTGTCATCGGCAGCAAGGCCGCCGGCTCCTGCCAGGCCAGTAACGGCAGGGTGAGTGGCGTGGCGATCAGTGCGGCCAGGGAACTGGTGCGGGTCAGGTAGAAGGTCAGCAGCCAGGCGCAGACGGCAAGCAGGGCGGCCGGTGGGTACAGGCCCAGCAGCATGCCGGCGGCAGTGGCGACGCCCTTGCCGCCGCGAAAGCGAAAGTACAGTGGAAACAGATGGCCGATGACGGCACAGACGCCGATCCAGGCCTGTTGCTGCAACGAGAGCCCTGCAAGGCTGGCGATCAGTACCGGGAAGAGGCCTTTGCAGAGGTCGCCGAGCAGGGTCAGGATGGCCAGTTTGCGTCCGGCCAGGCGCAGCATGTTGGTGGCGCCGGCATTGCCCGAGCCACTCGTTCGCGGATCCGGGCGACCGGTCAGGCGGCTGAGCAAAATGGCGAAGGACAGTGAGCCGAGCAGGTAGGCGAGGATCGCCAGTAACCAAAACATGCTAACCATTCCGGGCGGGGACGCCCTGATTCTAACGGCGCAATGCGCCCTTGTCGTGCTGCGGAGAAGAGTGCTTGGACAGAGTGTTTATCGAAGGCCTTGAAGTCGACACGGTAATCGGTGCCTACGACTGGGAGCGAGGCATCCGACAGTGCCTGCGGCTTGACCTGAGCTTCGCCTGGGATAACCGTCCGGCTGCCGCAGGCGACGACCTGACACTGGCGCTCGACTATGCCAGCGTGTCGTCACGCATCCAGGCGTTCGCCGAGCAGGCGCAGTTCCAATTGGTCGAGACTTTCGCCGAACGCCTGGCCCAGGAGCTCATGGATGAGTTCAAGATCACCTGGCTGCGCCTGAAAGTGACCAAGCCTGGCGCTGTACCGGCTGCCAGTGGTGTGGGCGTGGAGATCGAGCGCGGATGTCGTTGACCCAGGTTTTCCTAGGGCTTGGTAGCAATATCGAGCGCGAAACCCATCTGTGTGCCGGGCTGGAAGCGCTGTCCGGCTTCCTGGTGGATATGCGCTGCTCGGCTGTGTTCGAGAGCCAGCCGGTGGGGATCAAGAGTGGACCGTTTTTCAACTTCGTCGTCTCGGCCTTCACTGACCTGTCGCTGATGGAGTTGGACCGCCGCCTCAAGTTCATCGAGGCCGACAACGGTCGTTATGCGCCGGACCGCAAGGGTCTGCCGCTGGATATCGACGTGTTGTTGTACGGCGAACAGGTCGGCAACTTCGATGGCTTGATCCTGCCGCGTGCTGAAATTCTCAAGAATGCCTTTGTGCTGTGGCCCTTATCCTTGATCGCGCCGGATCGGACTCATCCAGGCGTGGGTAAAAGTTTTGCCACGTTGTGGGAAGAGGCGAAGATCGACCAGGTATTGGCGCCGGTGGCTTTCGAGTGGCGAGGGGAGCAGCTTACGCCACCGAGCCTGCTGTAAGGCGTCTGCCATCATCGCGAGCACGCTTGTGGTCTGCATAAGTCCTGTGGAAGCAGGTTTGCTCGCGATGACAGCGGGATATCCACCACCCAGGCAAACTGACGCAGGTCCCGTCAGCTCGCCGTTTCCTTGTAAGCCTTCAGCGCCCTGAGACGCTCACGCTTGATCGCTTCACCGAGTTCCGGTCCCTTGAAGCCTTTCTCCAGCAACGGCTGGACTGCCACCGCCCGTGCTGCGGCCGCTGCGCCCCGCAAGTAATCGGCCTGTGGATAACTGCGCTGTTCGAGCCCCTTGCGACCGCGTGCATCCATCTCGCAGGCGGCGATGAACTCCTCGAAGCGCTGGGGGCGGCGGTAAGCATCGAAGCTTTGAAGCAGTTCAAGCAGAGTGGATGCCTTGAGTTCAAGCGCTCGATGGCCATGCGTGTGGTATTGGCCAACCAGCAGCGCCAGTTCCTGACAGTCGCGAGGCACCTTGAAGCGTTCGTTGACCGCCTTGATCAGCTTCAGCCCCTTGTGCTCATGGGCGATGTGTCTCGGCCATTCATGTTCAGGTGTCAGGCCCTTGCCCAAATCGTGGAGCAGGCAAGCCCAGCGCACAGTCAGGGGCTGGCCATGGTTTGCTGACTGTTCCAGCACGCTCAGCGTGTGAGCGCCTGTATCGATTTCGGGGTGATGAGCTTCAGGTTGTGGAACACCAAACAGTGCATCGACCTCGGGCATCAGGGTCTTCAAGGCGTTGCAGTCGCGCAACACCTGGATAAATACCTGCGGCTGGCTCTCCATCAGTGCCCGGGAAATTTCTTTCCAACTGCGTTCGGCCGTCAATGCCTCCAGCTCGCCGGAGTCGCTGAGTTGGCGCATCAGCTCAAGCGTCTCGCCAGCCACCCTGAAACCCAGGGGGGCATAGCGTGCAGCGAAGCGCGCAACACGCAGGACTCTGAGAGGATCTTCGGCGAATGCGGGGGAAACGTGGCGAAGCAGGCGAGCTTCAAGATCGCGCTGCCCGTGGTAGGGGTCGGTAAGATTGCCGTGATCGTCCTCGGCCATCGCGTTGATCGTCAAGTCCCGGCGGATCAGGTCTTCTTCAAGCGTGACCTCAGGGCTGGCATGGAAGATGAAACCACCATAACCCCTGCCGCTCTTGCGCTCCGTGCGGGCGAGGGCGTATTCGTCGCCTGTCTTCGGATCGAGGAATACCGGGAAATCAGCCCCCACGGGACGGAAACCCTTGGCAAGCATTTCCTCGGCAGTGGCGCCCACCACCACTCGGTCAATGTCAGTGACCGGGATGCCTAGCAGGCGATCACGAACAGCGCCGCCGACTTTGTAGATCTGCATAAAAAACCTCCGTTGGGCCGACAGGATAAACCTTTACGTCGGACGTCCGGAGGCGAAAGCGTGATCAAAGGTGAATGACGGCCAGATCCAGGCGTCCATAATCGCCTTCGGCTTGTTCGGTCCGTGGGGGTACATGATGGGTTTTCATTATCTGGTCGCCTTGCAGGGTTTCCAGATGAATGTCGAACCCCCACAGGCGGTGCAGGTGCTTGAGTACCTCATCCGTCGATTCGCCTAGCGGTTTGCGGTTGTGCTGCTGATGACGCAGGGTCAGGGAGCGATCCCCGCGGCGATCGATGCTGTAGATCTGCACGTTGGGCTCGCGATTACCCAGGTTGTATTGCGCCGCCAGGGTTTCCCGGATGATGCGATAACCGCCCTCGTCATGGATGGCGGGCACCAGCAGATCGTCTTTCTGGTCGTCGTCGAGGATGCTGAACAGCTTGAGGTCGCGGATCACCTTAGGCGACAGGTATTGCAGAATAAAACTCTCATCCTTGAAGCTGCTCATCGCGAATTTTATTGTCGACAGCCAGTCCGAACCGGCGATTTCCGGGAACCAGCGGCGATCTTCCTCGGTGGGGTTTTCGCACATGCGCCGGATGTCACGGTACATGGCAAAGCCCAGGGCATAGGGATTGATACCGCTGTAGTAGGGGCTGTCAAAGCCGGGCTGGAACACTACGCTGGTGTGGGACGTCAGGAACTCCATCATGAAGCCGTCCGTGACCAGGCCCTCATCGTACAGATCGTTCATCAAGGTGTAGTGCCAGAACGTTGCCCATCCCTCGTTCATCACCTGGGTCTGGCGTTGCGGATAGAAATACTGGGCGATCTTGCGCACGATACGCACGATTTCCCGCTGCCACGGCTCCAGCAGCGGCGCATGTTTTTCGATGAAGTAGAGAATGTTTTCCTGGGGCTCGGCAGGGAAGCGCGCGTTGTCCTTCTCGTTGTACTTGTCGGCGCCTTTGGGAATGGTGCGCCACAAGTCATTGATCTGCTTCTGCAGATGCTCCTCCCGATCCTTCTGCCGCCGACGTTCTTCTTCGGCGGAGATAGGATAGGGCCGCTTGTAGCGGTCCACGCCGTAGTTCATCAAGGCGTGGCAAGAGTCGAGGAGATCCTCCACCGCATCGATACCATGGCGCTCTTCGCACTGCATGATGTACTGCTTGGCGAATACAAGGTAATCGATGATCGAGCTGGCATCGGTCCACGTGCGGAACAGATAGTTGCCCTTGAAGAAGCTGTTATGGCCATAACAGGCATGCGCCACTACCAACGCCTGCATGCAGATGGTGTTTTCTTCCATCAGGTAGGCGATGCACGGGTCGGAGTTGATCACGATTTCATAGGCCAGCCCCATCTGGCCGCGACTGTAGGATTTCTCGGTACTGAGAAAATGCTTGCCGTACGACCAGTGGTGGTAACCCAGCGGCATCCCGACGGACGCGTAGGCGTCCATCATTTGCTCAGCGGTGATCACTTCGATCTGGTTGGGGTAAGTGTCCAGGGCATAGCGATCCGCGATACGGCTGATCTCGCGGTCGTAGGCCTGTATCAGCTCGAATGTCCATTCGGAGCCGGTGGATATGGGCTGGCGTTTCTGCTCTTTTTTGGCGGTCATGTCACTAACCTGCGCTGGAAGAGTTCACGGAAGACCGGGTAGATATCCCCGGCCGAGACCAGTTGCTGCTGGGCGAACGTGTCGGAAAACGCTTCGGCGATGCGTTCGTATTCATACCACAGCGCTTGATGTTCGCGCGGCGTAATCTCGACGTACGTGTAGTACTGGACGAACGGCATGATCTGGTTGATCAGGATGTCCCGGCAAATCGGCGAGTCGTCGTTCCAGTTGTCGCCGTCGGACGCCTGGGCCGCATAAATATTCCATTCGTTGGCTGGGTAGCGTTCGGCCATGATCTCCTGCATCAGCTTCAGGGCACTGGAAACGATGGTGCCGCCGGTCTCCCGAGAATAGAAAAACTCTTCTTCGTCGACTTCCCTGGCGCTGGTGTGGTGCCGGATGAACACCACATCGATCTTGTCGTAGTTCCTCTTGAGGAACAGGTACAGCAGGATGAAGAACCGCTTGGCAATGTCCTTGGTTGCCTGGGTCATGGAGCCGGAGACGTCCATCAGGCAGAACATGACGGCTTTCGAGCTGGGATTCGGCTGTTTGACCAGGAGGTTGTACTTGAGGTCGAAGGTGTCGAGGAAGGGCACGCGATGGATGCGTGCGCTGAGGCGCTCGATCTCTGCTTCCAGCGCCTGGATATCCCCGAAGTTATCCGGTTCTTCCTGCTTGAGGCGAGCCAGCGCTTCTTTGGCCTCGCGCAGTTTCGCCCGGCTGCTGCCCGAAAGGGCGATGCGACGCGCATGGGCTGAGCGAAGGGTGCGGATGATATTGATACGCGCAGGATTACCTTCGTTGCTGATACCGGCGCGCACGGTCTTGAAGGTGTCGGTGCCGGTCAGGTTGCGTTTGACCAGGTTCGGTAGCTCCAGGTCCTCGAACATGAATTCGAGGAACTCTTCCTGGGTGATCTGGAAGACGAACTCGTCCATCCCCTCGCCGGAATTGCCGGCCTTGCCGGGGCCCTTGCCGCCGCCCCCACCCGGTGGGCGTGGGATATGTTCGCCGCTGGTGAATTCCTTGTTCCCGGGGTGCACGACGGTCTGCTTGCCGCCGCGACCATGGTGAAGCACCGGCTCGTCGATGTCGCGGCCGGGGATGCTGATCTGCTCGCCATGTTCCATGTCCGTAATGGAACGACGGCTGACCGCCTCCTCGACGGCCTTCTTGATGTGGTCACGGTAGCGCCGCAAGAAACGCTGGCGGTTTACCGTGCTCTTGTTCTTGCCATTCAGGCGTCGGTCGATCACATAGCTCATGGGGGCCCTCCGGGCAGCTTCAAGTTGTGAGCTGCAAGCTGCAAGTAAAAAGCAGTTACCCAGCTGTAGGGTCACGCAACTTCTTCTTGCAGCTTGTCGCTTGCGGCTTGTAGCTGGCTATTGTGATTTACGGACCCGCAGATACCACTCGGAGAGCAGTCGTACCTGTTTGTCGGTATAGCCACGTTCGACCATGCGCGTAACGAAGTCGTTGTGTTTTTGCTGGTCCTCCTTGCTGGCCTTGGCGTTGAAGCTGATGACAGGCAGCAGGTCCTCGGTGTTGGAGAACATTTTCTTCTCGATGACCACCCGCAGCTTCTCATAGCTGAGCCAGGTAGGATTCTTGCCGTTGTTGTTGGCCCGGGCGCGCAGCACGAAGTTGACGATCTCGTTGCGGAAGTCCTTCGGATTGCTGATACCCGCTGGTTTTTCGATCTTTTCCAGTTCCTCGTTGAGCGCTACGCGATTGAGGATCTCGCCCGTTTCCGGATCTCGATATTCCTGGTCCTGAATCCAGAAGTCCGCGTACAGCACGTAGCGGTCGAAAATGTTCTGGCCGTATTCGCTATAGGATTCCAGGTATGCGGTCTGGATCTCCTTGCCGATGAACTCGATATAGCGTGGCGCCAGGTATTCCTTGAGGAAGCGCAGGTAGCGCTCGCGGGTCTCTGCCTGGAACTGCTCCTGCTCGATCTGTTGCTCGAGCACATACAACAAGTGGACCGGGTTGGCGGCGATTTCGTGGGGGTCGAAGTTGAAGACCTTGGACAGGATCTTGAACGCGAAACGGGTGGACAAGCCATTCATGCCTTCGTCCACGCCCGCGTTGTCGCGGTATTCCTGGATAGACTTGGCCTTCGGATCGGTGTCCTTGAGGTTTTCGCCGTCGTACACCCGCATCTTCGAATAGATGTTGGAGTTTTCCGGCTCCTTCAGGCGCGACAACACGGTGAACTGGGCAAGCATCTTCAGCGTGTCGGGCGCGCAATGGGCCTTGGACAGCGAGCTGTTGAACAACAGTTTGTCGTAGATCTTCACCTCGTCGGTGACCCGCAGGCAGTAAGGCACCTTGACGATGTAGATCCGGTCGATGAAGGCTTCGTTGTTCTTGTTGTTGCGGAAGGTATGCCATTCCGACTCGTTGGAGTGCGCCAGCAGGATGCCGCTGAACGGAATCGCCCCCAGCCCCTCGGTACTGTTGTAGTTACCTTCCTGGGTGGCGGTCAGCAATGGGTGGAGTACCTTGATCGGCGCCTTGAACATCTCGACGAATTCCATCAGGCCCTGGTTGGCCCGGCACAGTGCACCCGAATAGCTATAAGCGTCGGCGTCGTTCTGTGGGAATTCCTCCAGTTTGCGAATATCGACCTTGCCCACGAGGGCCGAGATGTCCTGGTTGTTTTCGTCGCCCGGTTCGGTCTTGGCCACTGCGATCTGGTTGAGGATCGAAGGGTAGAGCTTGACCACGCGGAACTGGCTGATGTCGCCGCCGAACTCCGCCAGGCGCTTGGTGGCCCATGGCGACATGATGGTATTGAGGTAACGGCGCGGGATCCCGAAGTCTTCTTCGAGGATCGCGCCGTCCTCGGTCGCGTTGAACAGCCCCAGGGGCGATTCGAAAACCGGAGAACCCTTGATGGCGTAGAAGGGGACTTTTTCGATCAGTTGCTTGAGTTTTTCGGCCAGGGACGATTTACCACCACCAACGGGGCCGAGCAGATAGAGAATCTGCTTTTTCTCTTCCAGGCCTTGGGCAGCATGGCGGAAATAAGACACGATCTGTTCGATGCATTCCTCCATCCCGTGGAAGTCCGCAAAGGCCGGGTAGCGCCGGATCACTTTGTTGGAAAAAATTCGCGAGAGCCTCGAGTTGGTCGAGGTATCCAGCAGTTCCGGTTCTCCGATTGCCAGCAACAGGCGCTCCGCGGCCGATGCATAGGCACTGCGGTCTTGCTTGCAGAGTTCGAGGTATTCCTGCAGCGAGTACTCCTCTTGCCGCGTGGACTCGAAACGTTGCTGGAAGTGGCTAAAAATACTCATGACGTCACCTCGCTCGATACGTGGAGCCGGTGTCGGATCAATCAGTCGATGCTGGACAGCCGCTGGGAACCCAGTTGCCGTTTTACCCCCCAGAATGCTTTCAAGAATGTGGGCTCCTGAAAGCTGACTACCGATGATCCGCGCGCCGGTGTACCGGCTCTCCCCTGTTTTGGATGGCCTGAGGCTAAGGATAGTTCGGAATCCGAGAGGTAAAGGTTGAATACGTAATTAGTTGTGGCAGACCGTTCGTCTGCCATCGCGCAAGCCCGCGGTTCTCGCGGGCTTGGGCGTCATAAAAAATTATTCCTGGGTGGCTTGCTCTGTTTCATTAGGATAAACCGTCCGCCATAGCTCGAAACCGCCGTCCAGGCTGTAGACGTCGCTGAAGCCCTGGCTGACCAGGTAAGCCGCCGCGCTCTGGCTGGAGTTGCCGTGATAGCAGACCACGACGGTAGGCGCATCGAGATCAGCGCCCTGGATGAAAGCGTGGAGGGAATGGTTATCCAGATGCTTGGAGCCGCTGATATGCATAGCTGCGAAAGTCGCCGGGTCGCGCACATCGACGACGACAGCCCCTTTCTTGAGCAGTGCGTGGGCCGCTTCGGGAGGGATACGTTTGAATTCGGTCATGAAAGACTCCTCTGGCCTCAAGCGTGGCGCCGTTCAAACGGCGGTGCTGGCTGGCATTGATTCAGTAGTCGGTTGATGGGGCTTGGCGTGGCCTTTCTCGTCGCAATCGCAGCGCAGCAACTCGCCGGTGTCGACGTTCATCAGTGTCATCGCGCTACCCCAGACGCAGCCGGTATCGAGGGCAATGACCCCGGCTTCGCCAGTTTTTCCCTCAAGGGCCGCCCAGTGCCCGAAAATGATCTTCAGGTCGCGGGTCTTGCGCTCCTTGTGCTTGAACCAGGGCGCGTAGCCGGGCGGGGCGGTCTCGATGCCTTCCTTGCCCTTGAGGTCGAGCTTGCCGTCGCGGGTGCAGAAACGCATGCGGGTGAAATAGTTGGTGATCACCCGAAGGCGGGCCGTTCCGGTGAGGTCGTTGTCCCATTTGACGGGTTCGTTGCCGTACATGCCGTCCAGGTAGGGAGCGAACAGGTTATCGTCGCGCAATGCCTGCTCCACTTCGCCCGCGCATTTTAGCGCCCTGCGCAGGGACCATTGGGGCGGGATGCCGGCATGTACCAGCGCAAGATGTCGCGCCTCGTCGTAATGCATGAGTTTTTGCTGGCGCAACCATTCGAGCAGTTCGACGCAATCAGGCGCGCCCAGGATCTCGCCCAAGGTATCGGACTTTTTCAGGCGTTCGATGTTTTGCCAGGCGGCCAGCAGGTGCAAATCGTGATTGCCAAGCACGCACACCAACGAATCGCGGATGCCGTAGAGGAAACGAAGGGTTTCCAGCGATTGCGGACCCCGGTTGACCAGGTCGCCCACCAGCCACAACGTGTCTTTGCATGGGTCGAACGCTACCTGTTCCAGCAGGCATTTGAGCGGGTCCAGGCAGCCCTGCAGGTCGCCCACCGCATACGTGGCCATCAGTGCAGCGCTCCAGGCACCGCGAGGCGGAAAGGCTTGATGATCGCATCGAAGCGCTTACCGTCTTCGGCAAGCATCTGGTAAGTGCCTTGCATGGTGCCGACCTTGGTCGTCATCACCGTCCCGCTGCTGTAGCTGTGGCTCTTGCCTGCATCGATCAGCGGCTGCTGGCCAACCACTCCTTCGCCCCGCACCTCTTCGACATGGCCGTCGCCGTCGGTGATGACCCAATGCCGGGACAGCAACCTGGCTGGCAGCGAGCCGTTGTTGCGCACGGTAATGGTGTAGGCGAAGGCGAAGCGGTTGTGCTCGGGTTGCGACTGTTCAGCGAGAAAGCGGGTGGCGACGCTGACGTCGACCTGGTAACGAGGATCGGACATGCAAAAGGCCTTGGAAGCGGGACGCGGGAGTCACTGAGGGAGTCAGTCTAGGCCAAGTATCGGGTAGTAAACCAGACTGGCGTACTGCCCGATAAGGATCGTCGCGTGTCAGGGGGCGTTGTCGTTTGGCGTGACCTGTTCGCTGAGCTTGTCGGCCAGGCGCACAAAGGCCGCCAGGTCCAATTGCTCGGGGCGCAGGCTGCCGTCGACGCCGGCGGCTTCGATTTCAGCGCTGCCGAGCAATAGTTTCAAGGTGTTGCGCAGGGTTTTGCGACGCTGGTTGAATGCTTCGCGTACCACGCGCTCCAGCAGTCTGTGATCCCTGGCGGGGTGCGGCAGGACCGCGTGCGGTACAAGGCGGACGATTGCGGAATCGACTTTGGGGGGAGGGTTGAATGCGCCCGGACCCACGTTAAACAGATGATCGACCCGGCAATGGTACTGGACCATGATCGACAAGCGACCCCAATCACCGCCGCCAGGACCCGCGGCGAGGCGCTCGACCACTTCCTTTTGCAGCATGAAGTGCATGTCGCGGATGAGGCCGGCATTGTTCAGCAGGTGGAAAATCAGTGGCGTCGAGATGTTATAGGGCAGGTTGCCCACTACACGAAGGCTGCCCGGCGCGGCACCCAGGCTGTTGAAATCGAATTTCAGCGCATCGCCTTGATGCAGGTTGAAATTGCTTTTTCCTGCAAACTGCTGATTCAGAATCGGGACCAGGTCCTTGTCCAGTTCCACCACGTCGAGTTGCGCGCCGCTACTGAGCAGACCCTGCGTCAGTGCGCCCTGGCCCGGACCGATTTCCAACAAGCGATCATCGGGCTTGGCATTGATTGAGCGCAGGATGCGGTCGATCACGCCGGCATCATGCAGGAAATTCTGGCCGAAGCGCTTGCGCGCGCGGTGTTGGTATTGCTCGGTCATATATGAGTCTCGGCCATCTGGTACGCGGTTTCCAATGCGACTTGCAGGCTGCCGGTGTCGATCTTGCCGCTGCCAGCCAGGTCCAGGGCAGTGCCGTGGTCCACGGAGGTGCGGATGATCGGCAAGCCCAGGGTCACGTTCACCGCTGCGCCGAAGCCTTTGTACTTCAACACGGGCAGGCCCTGGTCGTGGTACATCGCCAGCACCGCATCGCAGTGCTCCAGATATTTGGGGGTAAATAGAGTGTCGGCAGGTAGCGGGCCACGCAGGTCCATGCCCTCGCTGCGCAAGCGCTCCAATGTGGGTTCGATGATGTCGATTTCTTCACGGCCCAGGTGTCCGCCTTCCCCTGCATGAGGGTTCAGCCCGCACACCAGGATACGTGGCCGGGCGATGCCGAATTTGTTCTGAAGGTCGGTGTGCAATATCCGCGCGACTCGCTCGATGCGTTCCGGGGTAATAGCGTCGGTGATGTCCCGCAGGGGCAGGTGAGTGGTGACCAGGGCCACGCGCAGGCCGCGGGTGGCGAGCATCATCACGACTTGCGCGGTTTGCGTCAGGTCGGCCAGGAATTCCGTGTGTCCGGAAAACGGAATGCCGGATTCATTGATGACGCCCTTGTGTACCGGCGCGGTGATCATGCCGGCGAAAGCCCCGTCCAGGCAGCCTTGGCCGGCGCGGGTCAGGGTTTCCAGGACAAAAGCAGCGTTGGCGGTATCCAGTTGGCCCGTAACAACCGGGGCGCCCAGCGGTGTATCCCAGACATACAGGCTGCCCGCGGGTGCCGGGGCATCAGGCCAGGCGTCTGGTGTGACCGGACGCAGATTGACGTCCACCCCCAGCTGCGCGGCCCGCTCGAGGAGCAGGTCGCGGCTGGTGATGGCAATCAGGGGGTGCGGCTGGGCTTGCGAGGCGAGCAGCAGGCACAGGTCGGGACCGATGCCGGCAGGCTCGCCGGGGGTCAGCGCGAAACGCTTGGGTTTCACTGCGCTGCCTGGTCTGCACCAGGGAGTTTGATCTCGACGTAGGCTTCGTCGCGAATCTGGCGTAGCCAGGTTTGCAGCTCTTCGTCGTACTTGCGGTTACGCAATACCGTCATCGCCTGCTGTTCGCGCGCCTGGGTGGTGCTGTCAGTGGCGCGACGGCCAAGGACTTCCAGTACGTGCCAGCCATAAGGGCTCTTGAACGGCTTGGACAGTTGACCCTGTGGGGTCTCGGCCATGACCTGGCGGAACTCGGGAACCAGCGCATTCGGATCGACCCAGTTCAGGTCGCCACCATTGAGGGCCGACCCAGGGTCTTCCGAGAAGCTCTTGGCCAGCTCGGCGAAGTCTTCGCCAGAGGTGATCCGCTCGTAGAGTTTCTCGGCCAGGCGCTTGGTCTCGGCTTCGCTGCGGATTTCACTCGGTTTGATCAGGATATGGCGAACATGGACTTCATCGCGCACCTGGGTACCGCCACCGCGTTTCTCCAGCAACTTCAGGATGATGAAGCCGCCAGGGGTGCGGGCAGGCTGGGTAATGTCGCCGACGGCCATGGCACTGAGCTCACGGTCGAACGGTGGTGGCAGTTGAGCGGCTTTACGCCAGCCCATGTCGCCGCCTTCCAGGGCGTTTTCACTGCCCGAACGCGCTACCGCCATTTGGCCGAAGTCAGCGCCTTGCTTGAGCTGCTGGTAAACATCCATGGCCTGGCGATAAGCACTCTGAATCGCTTCGGAGTTGGCGCTTTCGGGGGTAGGAATCAGGATGTTCGCCAAGTGCAGTTCTTCAGACAGTTGCATCTTGCCCAGGTCTGAGGCGAGGAAATTCTTCACTTCCTGCTCGGACACCTGGATGCGTTCGGCCACGCGACGCTGACGTACCCGGCTGATGACCATCTCGCGGCGGATCTGGTCGCGGGCGTCGTCAAAGGACAGGCCGTCGCGAGCCAGGGCGGCGCGGAACTGATCGATGGTCATGTTGTTGCGCTGGGCAATGGTGCCGACGGCCTGGTTCAGTTCTTCATCAGTGATGCGGATGCCGGAACGTTCGCCAATCTGCAACTGCAGGTTTTCGACGATCAGGCGCTCGAGCACTTGTTGGTCCAGCACGCCCGGTGGTGGCAAGCCGCCGCCACGCTTGGCAATGGTTTGCTGCACTTCTTGGACGCGCTGGTCCAGTTGGCTTTGCATGACCACGTCGTTATCGACGATGGCCACGACCTTGTCGATGGACTGTACCGCGGCGTTGGCCGCGGTACCCAGGAACAATGCGCCCAGCATCAGCGGGCGCAGACAATCAGAAAGCTTGGTCTTCACGTTCACGATAACCTTGAATGCCTTTGTCGAGGAAGCTCTCTACCTTGGCGCCGGTGAGGCCGCCGAGTCCCTTCAGAACAATTTGGAGGAAGACGCCGTGGTCGCCTTTTTCGTTTTCCGGGGCGGCTTGACTGAATTCTTCATAGTCGACCCAGTAACGGTTTATCAGGCGCAGTTTCCAGCAGCAGTTGTCGTATTCGAAACCACCGAAGGCTTCCAGAGTACGGTTGCGGTTGTAGTCATACTGCCAGCGGCTGATTGCGTTCCACTGCGGCACGATCGGCCAGATGACCGAGAAGTCGTGCTGTTTGATCTTGTAGTAGTCCTTCACGTAGCCAGGCGAACCGGGAGTGCCGTAGTCGCCGCCGCCGACTTGCCATTGGCCAGTGTTCTCGTCGTACCGGATCTGGTCGTTGCGATAGCGATAACCGGCGTTGATAACCTTGTTCGGGTTGTCCTCCGGCTGGTAGTGGAACATTGCGCTGCCGGAGCGAGGGCTGTGGGTGTCTGGGTCCCAGTTATATTCGGCCGTGGTGCGCCAGTCGCGATTCCAGCGATATTCATATTCCAGCGCATATGGCGAAACGTCGGAATGGGCATCGTCCCGAGTTCGGGCATCAATGCCTGGCAACTGGACCTCGCGATCCTTGAAGTAGAGGGCTTGGCCAACACTGATGCGTTGACGCTCGAAGCCGTTTTCTTCGATCCAGCGGCTCGTGACGCCCAGGGACAGCTTGTTCTCGTCCCCTACGCGGTCGGAACCCGAGAATCGGTTGTCACGGAACAGCGATGCATAGCTGAAGGTATATTCGCTGGTGTCAAAGACCGGAATGTCGCTCTGGTCTTCATCCGGCACGTAGAGGTAGAACAGGCGCGGCTCCAGGGTCTGGCGGTAGTTCTTGCCGAACCACTGGGTGTCACGGTCAAAGTAAAGACCGCTGTCGATGCTGGCGATTGGAACGCCACGGTTCTGGCTGCTGCTATACGTACCGTTGAGGCGATCGCCCTCTGGGCCCTGGGCGGCAATGTCGGCTTTGCCTCTGCTGTCGAGGTCCAGATCGTACTGAGTGTACTGATACTTGAGCGATGGCTTGATGAAGCCATAACTTGCGTTCATCGGCAGGCTGACCACAGGTGCCAGATTCATCCTGTCGCCAGTAGCACGGGCCAATCCTCTGACGTTAGTGTCAAGGAATGGGTCGGGTACCCCGTTTTCATCGACGTAATTACCGGTCCGCAGATCACGATCGAAGCGCACGAACTCAGTCTTGTAGGCGAAATCCAGACCGCCCGGATGCTGCGGCAACGCACCATTGAAGGTGATCTGCGGCAAGCGATCATAAGGCGTGATGTTCGAGATAGTGGCCATCTGTGTGGCCTGGACATTCAGCCGCGCGGTATAGGTATCGCCTCGATAGCTGACCGCGCCTTGCTGGTTCACATAGTCCCGCGATTCGACGCCGATCTGGTCGGTCTGCAAATCCTGGAAATAGTACGGATCGCTGATCTTGGTGTAGTCGACTTCTGTGAATACACGCGAATCCAGGCCGCCCTTGTGCTGCCAGTTGTACATGTAGCGAGTCTTGTCGTAGTCGGTCTGGCCACTACGCTCATCGTCTTCATCGTTGAGGTATGCAGCGCCGAACTGACCTTCGCTGGACTTGGTCAGGTAGCGGAATTCGCCTTCCATCAACATGCCGCGCTTGCTCATGTAGCGCGGGTACAACGTGGCGTCGTAGTTCGGCGCCAGGTTGAAGTAGTACGGGGTAACCAGCAGGAAGCCGGTATCGCTGCCGCTGCCGATGGTCGGCGGCAGGAAGCCGGACTGGCGACGGTCATCGATCGGGAAGTAGATATAGGGCGTGTACAGGACCGGAATGTCCTTGACCCGCAGTGTCACGTTGGTCGCGGTGCCGAAGCCGGTGGCCGGGTTCAAGGTGATGTTGTTGCCCTTGAGTGTCCAGGCGTTGCTGCCCGGTTCGCACGTGGTGTACGTACCGTCCTTGAGGCGGATGATCGCGTTCTCGGCGCGCTTGGCATACAGCGCATTACCGCGGATGCGCGACTTGTGCATCACGTATTCGGCGTTGTCGACCTTGGCTTC
The DNA here is from genome assembly GCF_000802155.2 of Pseudomonas frederiksbergensis. Taxonomy (GTDB): domain Bacteria; phylum Pseudomonadota; class Gammaproteobacteria; order Pseudomonadales; family Pseudomonadaceae; genus Aquipseudomonas; species Aquipseudomonas frederiksbergensis_A. The sequence continues at coordinate 34,943 of NZ_JQGJ02000003.1, read as the reverse complement.
GCCGGTATCCAGCTGTACATCGGCATGGTCGCCGACGATCAGCGCGCCGTTGTCGCGAACGCGCACGTTGCCGCTCAGCTCGCCGCGGTTCTCGGCCTGGTACAGGCTGGCCTCGTCGGCCTCGACCTGCATGCTGCCCTGGCGCATGACAACGTCACCGGCCAGGGTCGCCACCTGTTGCTCCTGCTCGTAGCGCGAAGCCTTGGCACCGAGGAAGGTCGGGGCATCGCTCTTGGCGGTCTTGTCGTTCATGCCCGGGCGCGACGGCTCGATGTACGCGCCAGCGCAGTACGGGCCGGTCTCGGCCAGTTGAGCAGGCGTGAGATTCTCGCGAGGAACCCAGTCGAGGTGGCTGTAGTCTTCACTGCGCGTCTTCAGGCCGCGGCCCTTGGCTTCGGTGACGAGCATCGGCTTGTCGCCGGCTACCTCGCCCGAATCGCTGTCGGCCGGAGCGCTGCCACTGTCGGCAACCGCGCTGCCTTCATGCACGGGACGTGGCGGCAAAGCTGCGGCCGGTGTCTTGGGTGAACAGTCCCAGGCACCCGAAGCGGAGACGGAACAGTCATACTGCTGCGCCGCAACGACGAATGAAGAGGCCAGGGGTTGCAGGGCCAGCAGACTGCCGGTGACCAGCAACGGAAATTTTTTACGAAACGCGGGGGATTTCAATGCCATCTTATTAGTCCGGGCTTCCTGCGTGCCATCTGCCCGCGGTGTGGGCCGCACGCCTCTCGATGGTCTGAAAAAGATGCTGGATAATAAAGCATGACCCGCTTGACGGCTAGCGCCGTCGGAGACCCTTGCAATGCCTGACCAAGATGTACGCTTGCAACACCTGAAAGTTTGGCTCGATGAGCAGCTACCGATTCTTTTCACTCAACAGGGCTGGGGCGCCGTACCCCCGGCCACGTTGACCGCCGCCAGCAGTGACGCGAGTTTCCGGCGGTATTTCCGCTGGGAAGGCGAGGGCCATAGCCTGATCGTGATGGATGCCCCGCCGCCCCAGGAAAACTGCAAACCCTTCGTGGATATCGCGTTTTTGTTGGCGAAATCCGGCATCAACGTGCCAAAAATTTATGCCGAGGACCTCGATCGCGGTTTTCTTTTGCTCAATGACCTGGGCAACCAGACCTACCTGGATGTGATCAACGGCGAAAACGCCGACGATTTATTCCGCGATGCCTTGCAAGCGCTGTTGGCTTTTCAACAACTGCCAATGGTCGCACCGCTGCCCAGTTATGACATCCCGTTGCTGCGTCGTGAGTTGGAGTTGTTCCCGGAGTGGTACGTCAAGCGCGAATTGGGCGTCGAGTTCGATGCGACCCGGCAGCAGCTTTGGCAGCAGGCTTCAGAGCTGTTGATCAGCAGCGCCCTGGCCCAGCCGAAAGTGCTGGTGCACCGCGACTACATGCCGCGCAACCTCATGCTCAGCGAACCCAATCCAGGCGTGCTGGATTTCCAGGATGCGGTCTATGGACCGGTGACCTACGATGTGACGTGCCTGTTCAAGGACGCCTTCCTCAGTTGGCCCGAGGCGCGGGTGCGCGGTTGGTTGGAGGATTACTGGCAGCAGGCCGTCGCACTTGGCATTCCCGTGCAGCCGGACTTCGAAGATTTCCTGCGAGCCAGCGACTTGATGGGCGTGCAGCGCCATCTCAAGGTGATCGGGATCTTCGCGCGCATCTGCCATCGCGACGGCAAGCCGCGCTACTTGGGCGATGTGCCGCGCTTCTTCGACTATATAGAAGCGGTGATTGCCCGCCGCCCTGAGCTCGCACCGCTGGACGAACTGCTTCGCAGCCTGCGCCCATCGGCCGGAGCAAGCGCATGAAGGCCATGATCCTGGCGGCGGGCAAGGGCGAGCGCATGCGACCGTTGACGCTCACCACGCCCAAGCCATTGATCCGTGTCGCCGGCACTCCCTTGATCGAATATCACCTGCTGGCATTGGTCGCCGGCGGGTTTGACGAGATTGTCATCAATCACGCCTGGCTCGGGCAGCAGATCGAAGATTACCTGGGGGACGGCTCGCGGTTCGGCGTGCGCATTATCTATTCGCCGGAAGGCGAGCCGCTGGAAACCGGCGGGGGGATTTTCCGGGCCCTGCCGCTACTGGGCGATGAGCCGTTCCTCGTGGTCAATGGCGACATATGGACTGACTTCGATTTCCGCAGCTTGCACCGTTCGCTCGAGGGCGTGGTTCATCTGGTGCTGGTGGACAATCCTGAACACCACCCAGGCGGCGATTTCGTCCTGACCGACGGAAAGGTTCATGAAGGCGCGCCGACGGCCGACAAACTGACCTATAGCGGCATTGCCGTCCTGCATCCGCGATTGTTCGACGGCTGCGTGGACGGCGCGTTCAAGCTCGCACCGTTGCTGCGCAAGGCCATGGACCAAGGTCAGGCCAGCGGTGAGCGCTTGCAAGGGCATTGGGTCGATGTTGGGACACTTGAACGTTTGGCACAGGTTGAAAAATTGATAGAAGCGAGCCGTTGATATGTGGTGGCCAGGGACTCTGATCGGAGCGGGAGCAGGCTTTGCCATAGCCAGCATCCCGGGGGCCATGCTTGGCGCGTTGCTGGGGCAGGCGCTGGACAGGCGCCTGAACGTGCACAGTTGGGCACAAGTGCGTGAACGCCTGGGCGGCCGCCCGGCGTTGCGCAACGATGAGTTGTTGTTTGTGTTGCTCGGACGCTTGGCGAAAAGCGATGGCCGCGTTGTTGACGGCCATATCCAGCAGGCTCGCCAGGAAATGCGCGCGCTTGATTTGAGCGAGCCGGCGCAACGTCGTGCCATCGCGGCGTTCAACCGGGGCAAGTCCGAGCATGATCGCCTGCGCGGTTATCTGCGTCGCCTCGCCACCCAACCCCATGCGGCTGAAGGCGTGCTACGCGCCTGCTGGCGGATGGTCTGGGCCGATGGCCGCGCCGGCGCCAGCGAGCGCGAGCTGCTTGTCCAATGGGGAAAGTGGCTCGGCTGGACGCCGCAGCAGGTCCAGGCGCTGGCGATGGACTACGAACCGCAGAAACTGTCGCAACCCACGAGTGGCATGACTTATCAGGAGGCATTGCGATTGCTGGGTGTTTCGGGCACCAGTGAACCGCCGCAAATCAAGCGGGCCTACCGCCGCTTGCTCAGCCGGCATCACCCGGACAAGATCGCCGGCAGCGGAGCCACGCCTTCACAGGTTCGCGAGGCCACCGATAAGACCCGGGACCTGCACAATGCCTATCGCTTGATTCGCGAGCGAAGGGATTTCCGCTAGTTCGCGGCACCTGGGTCGAGTGAGCTTAGTCTCACTCCCCCGGATTCTGAGGATTCAACCAACCCCGAATCCGACGGAACAGTTGCTCTTGTTCCGCCGACCGGTTCGGCAGGGCCTTGAGGGCAACCTGGCTGAAGGTCGAACCTTTCAAGCGTTTGCTCGCTTGCAGGCGTTCCAGCGCCGCGTTGCGGTCCAGCGGCTTGTCCATATAGAAAATATCGGCGGTTGCCAGCTTCAGGGTTGGCGTCAGCTCTGCCAGGCCAGGTTTGGCGGTGACCGGGGCCTGGGCTGCGACCATCACGAAGCGCTCGATCTGCGAAGGCTGCTTTTCGCTAAGGTAGCGCGCTGCCCAATAGGCGCCCGTGCCATGGCCCAGCAGCACAATGCTGCGGGCGCTCTGCTGTTCGGCGTAGGCCAGGGCCGCGTCGATGCGGGCGAAAATGCGCTCGGCATCGGCCTTGGCATGTTCTTCGCCGGTTTCAGCGATGACCGCATCCGCCGCCTCGGCTTCGCCCCCGGTCACTTGCTCGATCGGCGCCGCAGTCGTGGTGTCTGGTGCCGCAGCAGCGACATCCGCGGGCTTGGTCTCGGGAGGAGTTTCCACGGTGCGCGGAGCGATGACGTCGCTTTGCAGGTCCGGTAGCGTGATACTCAGGCTGCTCCATTCGGCATCAGGCAGTTTCTTGCGCAGGGGGCCGACGGCTTGAGGCCAGTCAGCGGTTTCACCCGCACCGGGGATTATGATGACTGCGCCCTTGGGCTCGCTGGTATTGGCGGGCTTCCACAGCGCTAGAAAAGCATCGCTGCCGGTTTGTAGCTGTTGCTGTTCCTGAGCGGGCACTTTTCGTACGAGCGCCGCGGCCTCTTCCTGGCTACGCTCGAGCAAGGGCTGGCGTTCGACCGGTTTGTCCCCGGCGGCTTGCTCCGCGGCGGCGGGCGCCGTTTCGCCAGCCTGTGCAGAAAATGCACTCGGCAGGATCAGCGACAGGCACAATGCTGGCAACGCCAGGCGATAAACAGAGGGCATCGGATATTCCATGACCAGAAGTATTTCCGGCAGCCTAATGGGTTGGTCAGTATTTGTCAGTGCATGAGACTTCGATGATGCGTTTTTGCTGCCTGTGGGTTATCGGCTGTTTATGGCTTCCCTTGATGACATGGGCTGCGCCCGCGCCGCAGACCCATGGCGTGCAATTGAGCGCAGAGCAGCGCCAATGGTTGGCACAACATCAGCCGCTGCGGGTCGGCCTGGTATTGCAGGCGCCTTTTGCGCAGTACGACCGGCGTTTGCAGCGGTTGTCCGGCACCAACGTCGAGTTGATGCAATGGCTGGGCAAGGCGTTGGGCGTCGATCTGACGTGGCGCAATTTCCAAGACGTCGCGCAACTGGAAGCAGCGGTGCGCGACGGCGAAATCGATGTTGCTCCCGGCCTGACCCAGACTCCGGTCGGGCTCAGGCTCTGGCAGTTTTCCGATCCTTACATGCGCGTGCCGCAATTGATCGTCGGCGCGCAGAAGGGCGCTGAGGGCGTGGAGTTGGAGAAGCTCGACGGCCAGGTCCGCGTTGCGGTGCGCATGCCCAGCGCCACGGCCGATTATCTGCGCGGCAATTATCCGGCGCTGAACCTGCAAGGCGTGCCGATGGAGCGCGAGGCGCTGCAATTGTTGCTGACCCAGCAGGCCCGATACGCGGTGGTCGATGAGGCGCAGCTTGGACGGTTGATGGTCGAACCCGAATTCTCCGAGCTGGCGGTAGTGGGCGATATTGGTTCACCACAGTTGCTACGGGTCGCCACGCGCCGGGACTGGCTCCAGTTGTCCGAAATTATCGACAGTGCCCTGCAGGCCATCCCGGCCAAGGAGCTGGAACAGTTGCACAGTCGTTGGCTCAAGCCGAAATACCCGCGCCTGACCGAAACCCCGGGTTTCTGGCAGAACCTGACCTTGCTGTTGCTGGCGCTGTTGCTCGCCAGCGTGGCCATCGTGTTTTGGCAACGCCGCCAGCAACGCGCACTGGAGCGCCGCTTGCGTACCGCGCGCGAGGACATTGCCCAGCGTACCGCCAGCGAAGAAGCCTTGCGCTTGACACAGTTTTCCATTGACCAGAGCACGGTCGGCATCCTCTGGGTCAACTGGGACAGTCATGTGCGCTACGCCAACCGCGCCGCTGAAACCATGTTGGGCTACGCTTCAGGCGCGATCATCGACCGGCCGCTTATCGATTTCGAGCCGGGTTTGCACATGGACCGCTGGTTGAATTTGTGGAAACGCGCCCGCGCCAGTGAAGACGGACCACAGAGTTTCGAGACCGAATGCGTGCGAGCCGATGGCAGTATCCTGCCGGCCGACGTTTCCCTGAGCTTCTTGCGGTTTCGTGATGCCGAATACCTGGTCGTCTACCTCAACGACGTGACCGAGCGGCGACGCGCATTGGCGGCTTTGCGCGAAAGCGAGGCGCGGCTGCAAGGCATCGCCGCCAACGTGCCGGGGTTGGTCTTTCGCCTGGAGCGGGCGCCGGTGACTGGGCAGATCGATTTTGCCTACATCAGCGAAGGCAGCGAAAGTCTGGTGGGCTACTCTCCGGCGACCCTGGCCCGCAGCGATACCGGGCTGCGCAGCCTGGTGCACCCGGAGGACAAGGCCGATTATCACCGCACCCAGGACCAGGCGCTGGACAGTGACAGCGACTGGTCATGGCAAGGCCGCATCCTCACCCGCGACGGTCAGCAGCGCTGGGCCGAGATCAAGGCAATCACGCGCCGTCTCGAGGATGGCGCCTACGTCTGGGACGGAATCGTCTGGGACATCACCGAAAGCAAGCGCATCGAACTGGAGCTGGCCAGCTCCCGAGAGCAGTTGCGTGAATTGTCGGCGCACCTGGAAAGCGTGCGGGAGGAGGAAAAAGCGCGCATCGCCCGGGAAGTTCACGATGAGCTGGGTCAGATGCTGACGGTGCTGAAGCTGGAGACATCCATGTGCGAACTGGCCTACGCCCAGCTGGACCCCGGCCTGCAAGAGCGGCTCAACAGCATGAAACGCCTGATCGCCCAATTGTTCCAGTTGGTGCGGGACGTGGCGACGGCTTTGCGCCCGCCGATTCTCGATGCCGGTATCGCCTCGGCCATTGAATGGCAGGCCCGGCGCTTCGAGGCGCGCACGCAGATTCCCTGTCTGGTGCAGGTTCCTGACAACTTGCCGCCATTGAGCGACGCCAAGGCCATCGGCCTGTTCCGGATTCTCCAGGAAGCCCTGACCAATGTGATGCGCCATGCCCAGGCGCATACTGTGGAACTGACGCTGACTCAGGAAGGCGACCAGTTGTGTCTGACAGTCAGCGACGACGGTGTAGGATTTATTGCTGATACCGGGCGGCCGACATCCTTCGGCCTGGTCGGCATGCGTGAGCGAGTGTTGATCATGGGGGGGCGGTTGACCCTGGAAAGTGAACCGGGCGAGGGGACTTCCCTTGCCGTGTGGGTACCGCTGGACAAGCCGCAACTCGATTGATGTGCACGAACCCTGTGTGGCGAGCTTGCTCGCGATGATTCCAAATCTGGAGAAGAACCGTGATCCGTGTACTGGTAGCCGAAGACCACACCATCGTCCGTGAAGGTATCAAGCAATTGATCGGCCTGGCCAAGGATCTGGTGGTGGTGGGGGAGGCGAGCAATGGTGAGCAATTGCTCGAGACCTTGCGACACGTGCCGTGCGAAGTGGTGCTGCTGGATATTTCCATGCCAGGCGTCAACGGCCTGGAGGCGATCCCGCGGATCCGGGCACTGAGCAATCCGCCGGCCATCCTGGTGCTGTCGATGCATGACGAGGCGCAAATGGCCGCTCGCGCCCTGAAGGTCGGTGCCGCCGGCTACGCCACCAAGGACAGCGATCCAGCCTTGCTGCTCATGGCGATTCGCAAGGTCGCGGCCGGTGGTCGATATATTGATCCGGACCTGGCCGACCGCATGGTCTTCGAAGTGGGCCTGACCGATACGCGGCCGCTGCACTCGCTGTTATCGGAGCGCGAATTCTCGGTCTTCGAGCGCCTCGCGCAAGGCGCCAACGTCAATGACATCGCCCAGCAATTAGCCCTGAGCAGCAAGACCATCAGTACCCATAAGGCGCGGTTGATGCAAAAGCTCAACATCACCTCGCTGGCCGAATTGGTGAAGTATGCGATGGAACACAAGTTGCTCTGACGTTCACCACCGTCTCCTGTGGGAGCGAACTTGCTCGCGAAAGCGTCACACCATCAGTACCGATGTCGCCGACACGCCGCCATCGCGAGCAAGCTCGTTCCCACAGGGTTTCGTGTCGGCATATCCATTTACGACACGCCTCACTACCGCATTTGCCCCCAACTTGCAGCTTGCCGCTTGAAGTGCGCAACTGCATTTATCCAATCCCGCCATCCTTGTAGGGCAATCCCTACCCCGGCTCTTCCACCCGGCTGAGGCGATTCTCTCCTGCGCCCCGATTTGCGTGGGTCCCGGGCTCCACTAGGCTTGGACTCACAAGCAGTCATCAATACAAAAGGTGCGGGTATGAGCCAGGTCGATTCAAGCGCGGGGACCAGTGATGTGCTGGTCAGCTTTCGTGGTGTTCAAAAGAGCTACGACGGCGAGAACCTGATCGTCAAGGACCTCAACCTGGACATTCGCAAAGGCGAGTTCCTGACCCTGCTCGGGCCTTCCGGCTCCGGCAAGACCACCAGCCTGATGATGCTCGCCGGTTTCGAGACCCCGACCGCCGGCGAGATCCAATTGGCCGGCCGCTCGATCAATAACGTGCCGCCGCACAAGCGCGACATCGGCATGGTCTTCCAGAACTACGCCTTGTTCCCGCACATGACCGTCGCCGAGAACCTGGCCTTCCCGCTGACCGTGCGCGGCCTGAACAAGAGCGACGTAGGTGATCGGGTCAAGCGTGTCCTGAGCATGGTCCAGTTGGAAACCTTCGCACAACGCTACCCGGCACAATTGTCCGGTGGCCAGCAGCAGCGGGTTGCCCTGGCGCGGGCGTTGGTGTTCGAGCCGCAACTCGTGTTGATGGACGAACCCCTCGGCGCACTGGACAAACAACTGCGCGAACACATGCAGATGGAAATCAAGCACCTGCACCAGCGCCTCGGCGTGACCGTCGTCTACGTGACCCACGACCAGGGCGAAGCCTTGACCATGTCCGACCGCGTTGCCGTGTTCCACCAAGGCGAGATCCAGCAGATCGCTCCTCCGCGTACCTTGTACGAAGAACCGAAGAACACCTTCGTCGCCAACTTCATCGGTGAAAACAACCGCCTCAACGGGCGCCTGCACAGCCAGACCGGTGATCGCTGCCTGGTGGAACTGGGGCGTGGCGAAAAAGTCGAGGCCCTGGCCGTCAATGTCGGCAAGCCGGGCGAGCCGGTCACGCTGTCGATCCGGCCGGAGCGGGTCAGCCTCAACGGTTCCAGTGAACAATGTGTCAACCGCTTCTCAGGGAGGGTGGCGGAATTCATCTATCTGGGCGACCACGTCCGGGTTCGCCTGGAAGTCTGCGGCAAGAACGACTTCTTCGTGAAACAACCGATTGCCGAGCTCGATCCCGGGCTGGCCGTTGGGGACGTGGTTCCGCTTGGCTGGCAAGTCGAGCATGTGCGTGCGCTCGATCCCCTTCTAGAGGCGAATTGATCGCCCCCTGCTGTAACCAACACCAACCCTGCACGTGGAGAGAACAATAAATGTTGAGATCCCTGAAGTTCACAGCCCTGACACTGGGCATGATGGGTGCGGCAAGCGCGATGGCGGCGGGCCCGGACCTGACCGTGGTGTCTTTCGGCGGGGCGAACAAGGCGGCCCAGGTCAAAGCCTTCTACGCACCGTGGGAAGCGGCCGGCAACGGCAAGATCGTGGCCGGCGAATACAACGGCGAAATGGCCAAGGTCAAGGCCATGGTCGACACCAAGAGCGTTTCCTGGGACCTGGTTGAAGTCGAATCCCCGGAATTGTCCCGTGGTTGCGACGAAGACATGTTCGAACAGCTGGATCCGGCCCTGTTCGGCAAAGCCGAAGACTACGTCAAGGGCGCCATCCAGCCTTGCGGCGTAGGTTTCTTCGTGTGGTCGACCGTGTTGGCCTACAACGCCGACAAACTCAAGACCGCGCCGACCAGTTGGGCGGACTTCTGGGACACCAAGCAATTCCCAGGCAAGCGCGGCCTGCGCAAGGGCGCCAAGTACACCTTGGAATTCGCCCTGATGGCTGACGGCGTAGCGCCGAAAGACGTCTACAAAGTGCTGGCCGGCAAGGATGGCCAGGATCGCGCGTTCAAGAAGCTCGACGAACTCAAGCCGAACATCCAATGGTGGGAAGCTGGCGCCCAACCGCCGCAATACCTGGCTTCCGGCGACGTGGTCATGAGCTCGGCCTACAACGGCCGGATCGCTGCGGTACAAAAAGAAAGCAACCTGAAAGTGGTGTGGAACGGCGGCATCTACGACTTCGATGCATGGGCCATTCCACGCGGCCTGGACAAGACCCGCGCCGAAGCGGCGAAGAAGTTCATCGCCTTCTCGGTGGCGCCGCAGCAGCAGAAGACCTACTCGGAAAACATCGCCTACGGCCCGGCCAACACCCAGGCAGTGCCGTTGCTGGCCAAGGATGTCCTGAAGGACATGCCGACCACCCCGGAAAACATCGCCAACCAGGTGCAGATCGACGTCAGCTTCTGGGCTGACAACGGCGAGCAACTTGAGCAGCGCTTCAATTCCTGGGCTGCGAAGTAACTGAAGCATCCCGGCTGAACGGGCTTTTGTGGCGAGGGAGATTCTCCCGCTTGAGTGCGCAGCACTCACAAAATTGATGTTGCCGACAAAATTTTGGGGCCGCTTCGCCCGAGGCGTCGGGCCGGCCCAGCGCGAGCAAGCTCGCTCGCCACAATGACTCGTTCCCACAGGTTGCGGTTTCAAAAGAACAGAGGCGGCCCGCCGCCCCTGTAACGATAAAAGATTTGCGGAGTTCGCCATGGCCATCGCCGTTCCACTGAACGCGGGCACCAGCCCCACCCTCAAGCAGCGGCTCAAGCGCGCAGAGCGGGTCAACCGCTGGAAGGCCCAGGCCCTGATCGCGCCGTTGGTGCTGTTTTTGTTGCTGGTGTTCCTGGTGCCCATCGTCGCGCTGCTGTTCAAAAGCGTCAGCAACCCGGAAGTGGTGGGCGCCATGCCGCGCACCGTCGCCGCCGTCGCAGCGTGGGACGGACGCGGTTTGCCGGGCGAGCCGGTGTACAAGGCTGCCAGTGAAGACCTGGCCGAAGCCCGCAAGAATCAGACCCTGGGCGACTTGTCCAAGCGCCTGAACATGGAGCTGGCCGGCTATCGCAGCCTGCTGACCAAGACCGCTCGGGCGTTGCCGTTTGCCACCGAGCCGACCTCTTATAAAGAAGCATTGGAGAACCTCGATGAGCGTTGGGGTGACCCGGCGTACTGGCAGGTGATCCGCCGCAACACCAGCGACGTTACCCCGTATTACTTGCTGGCGGCTGTCGATCACCGCATCGATGACCTCGGCGAACTGGCCCCGGCCACCCCTGACCAGGCGATCTACCTCGATATCTTCACCCGTACCTTCTGGATGGGCCTGGTGATCACCGCAATCTGCCTGGTGCTCGCCTATCCATTGGCCTACCTGCTGGCGAATCTGCCATCGCGCCAAAGCAACCTGTTGATGATCCTGGTGTTGTTGCCGTTCTGGACCTCGATCCTGGTGCGGGTGGCGGCGTGGATCGTGTTGCTGCAATCGGGTGGCTTGATCAACAGCGCCTTGATGGCCATGGGCATCATCGATAAGCCCCTGGAGCTGGTGTTCAACCGCGTCGGCGTGTACATCTCCATGGTCCACATCCTGCTGCCGTTCATGATCCTGCCGATCTACAGCGTGATGAAGGGCATCTCGCCAACCTACATGCGAGCGGCAATTTCCCTGGGCTGCCACCCGTTCGCCAGTTTCTGGCGGGTGTACTTCCCACAAACCTATGCCGGTGTCGGCGCCGGTTGCCTGTTGGTGTTCATCCTTGCCATCGGCTACTACATCACGCCGGCGCTGCTGGGCAGCCCGAACGACCAGATGGTCAGCTACTTCGTCGCGTTCTACACCAACACCAGCATCAACTGGGGCATGGCCACGGCGCTCGGCGGGCTGCTCTTGCTGGCGACCATCGTGCTTTATCTGATTTACAGCTGGTTGGTGGGCGCCAGTCGCCTGCGTCTGAGCTAAGGGGAAATCGAAATGCTGAGTCCTTACATGTCCCCCGTCGAGCGGGTGTGGTTCTACACCTTGCGCATTCTCTGCGGGCTGATCCTGTTGTTTCTGATCCTGCCGGTGCTGGTGATCATCCCGTTGTCGTTCAACTCCGGCAGCTTCCTGGTCTACCCGCTGCAAGGTTTTTCGCTGCAGTGGTACCACGATTTCTTCGCTTCGGCGGAATGGATGCGGGCCTTGAAGAACAGCATCATTGTTGCCCCGGCGGCGACGTTGCTGGCGATGATCTTCGGCACGCTGGCGGCCATTGGCCTGACCCGTGGCGACTTCCCGGGCAAGGCGCTGGTGATGGCCCTGGTGATTTCGCCCATGGTGGTGCCGGTCGTGATCATCGGGGTGGCCAGCTACCTGTTTTTCGCACCACTGGGAATGGGCAACAGTTTCTTCTCGCTGATCGTGGTCCACGCGGTACTGGGCGTACCGTTCGTCATCATCACGGTTTCGGCGACCTTGCAGGGCTTCAATCACAACCTGGTTCGAGCCGCCGCCAGCCTCGGAGCCTCGCCATTGACGGCGTTTCGCCGGGTGACCCTGCCGCTGATCGCCCCTGGCGTGATTTCCGGCGCGCTGTTCGCCTTCGCGACATCGTTCGATGAGGTGGTGGTGACCTTGTTCCTGGCCGGTCCCGAGCAGGCCACGTTGCCACGGCAGATGTTCAGCGGCATCCGCGAAAACCTCAGCCCCACCATCGCAGCGGCGGCGACGCTGCTGATTGCCTTCTCGGTGATCCTGTTGCTGACATTGGAATGGTTGCGTGGGCGCAGCGAGAAGCTGCGTACTACCCAAGTCTGACGGCTTGCTGAAGGACCATCGTGGCAGCGAGCAGGCTCGCTGCCACGATGGTCCTTCATCGCATTCACGCGCTGAATGACAAGCTAACCCTCAATACCGAGCTATCCTTGTGCCAGCCCATTCTCGAACAAGAGGCCGCGCACAATGAGTCTTTCCTCGTTCAAGATCGCCCATAAATTGATCACCGGTGCTGCTGCCATCGAGCAACTGGCGGCCGAGCTGACGCGGCTGGATGTCGACAATCCGTTGATCGTGACCGATGCGGCGCTGGTCAAGTCCGGCACCGTGGACTTGGCCTTGCAGCACCTGGGCGGGCGCGACTACGAGATCTTCGACCGGGTCATGCCCGACCCGGAAATCGCCATCGTCGAAGACTGCATGCAAGCCTACCGCGACGGTGGGCATGACGGCCTGATTGGCCTGGGCGGCGGCAGTGCCATCGACATCGCCAAGTGCGTGGGCGTCTATGCCGGATACCACGGCGAGTTGCAGGATATGTTCGGCGTCGACCAGGTGCCGCGCAAAGGCCCGCCGATGATCGCCATTCCCACCACGGCCGGTACCGGGTCGGAAGTTACCAACGTCGCCATTCTCTCCGACAAGGCCGCGCAACTGAAAAAAGGCATCGTCAGCGATTACCTGTTGCCGGACGTGGCGCTGGTCAGCCCGCAAATGACGCTCACCTGCCCACGCGGCGTAACGGCTGCCAGTGGCGTGGATGCGCTGGTGCACGCCATCGAGGCCTACCTGTCCCTCAATGCTTCACCGATCACCGACGCCCTGGCCATCGGTGCAATCAAGCTGATCACCCGCGCGTTGCCCAAGGCCTACGCCAATCCTAACCATCTGCAGGCCCGTGAAGACATGGCCACGGCCAGCCTGATGGCCGGCATGGCCTTTGGTAATGCCGGGGTCGGGGCGGTGCACGCGCTGGCCTATCCGTTGGGCGGGCGCTTCCATGTGTCCCATGGTGTCGCCAATGCCTTGTTGCTGCCTTATGTGATGGCTTGGAACAAGATGGCCTGCGTCGAGCGCATGCGCGACATTGCCGAGGCCATGGGCCTCAGGACCGCCCACCTGAGTGACCTCGAAGCGGCCGATGAAGCCGTGGAGGCCATGGTCGCCTTGTGCGCCGCCGTGCAGATTCCCCAGGGCCTGAGCGGACTGGGCGTGACCGAGGACGTGATCCCCTCCATGGCGGTGGAAGCCGCAGGGATCGAGCGGCTGATGCGCAACAACCCGCGCCAACTGAGCGCCGCCGATATCGAGAAGATCTACCGTGCGGCGTATTGATCGATTGTCACGGTGGGCGCGCCAAATCTTGAGGTATACAATGCGCGCCATCGTGATTTCGCTCAAAACAGGTGCGTGATGCAGCCCTTCGCTATTGCTCCGTCGATTCTCTCCGCCGACTTCGCCCGCCTGGGCGAGGAAGTGGACAACGTTCTGGCCGCCGGGGCCGACATCGTGCACTTCGATGTCATGGACAACCACTACGTGCCCAACCTGACCATCGGCCCGATGGTCTGCGCGGCGCTGCGCAAATACGGCATCACCGCGCCGATCGATGCGCACCTGATGGTCAGCCCGGTGGATCGCATCGTTGGCGATTTCATCGAGGCTGGCGCGACCTACATCACCTTCCACCCGGAAGCTACGCTGCATGTCGACCGTTCCCTGCAGTTGATCCGCGAAGGCGGTTGCAAGGCCGGCCTGGTATTCAACCCGGCCACGCCCCTGGACGTGCTCAAGTACGTGATGGACAAGGTCGACATGGTCCTGCTGATGAGCGTCAACCCTGGCTTCGGCGGGCAGAAGTTCATCCCGGGCACCCTCGACAAGCTGCGCGAAGCCCGTGCGCTGATCGATGCCTCGGGCCGCGACATCCGCCTGGAAATCGACGGTGGCGTGAATGTGAACAATATTCGTGAAATCGCCGCGGCCGGCGCCGACACCTTTGTCGCCGGTTCTGCGATCTTCAATGCGCCGAACTATGCAGAAGTGATTGAAAAGATGCGTTCTGAACTGGCCCTGGCCCGTCCATGAGCGGCTTCGAGCAGCTGTTCCCCGGCAGCTTGCCGCGTCTGGTGATGTTCGACCTTGATGGCACACTGGTCGATTCGGTTCCGGATCTCGCGGCGGCCGTGGACACGATGCTGCTCAAGCTCGGACGCCCGCCCGCCGGCATCGATGCGGTGCGCCACTGGGTCGGCAACGGCGCGCCCATGCTGGTGCGCCGGGCCCTGGCCAACGACATCGATGCCCAAGGCGTCGATGACGCCGAGGCCGAGCAGGCGCTGGCGTTGTTCAATGAAGCCTATGAAGACAATCACCAGCTGACGGTGGTCTATCCCGGCGTGCGTTCCACCCTCAAGTGGCTGAAAAAGCAAGGCGTGGAGATGGCCCTAATCACCAACAAGCCGGAACGCTTCGTCGCGCCGCTGCTGGACCAGATGAAGATCGGCCGCTATTTCCGCTGGATCATCGGCGGCGATACCTTGCCACAGAAAAAGCCCGACCCGGCCGCGCTGTTCTTCGTCATGAAAATGGCCAACATCCCGGCCTCCCAATCCTTGTTTGTCGGCGACTCGCGCAGCGATGTGCTGGCGGCCAAGGCGGCAGGGGTCAAGTGCGTTGCCCTGAGTTACGGCTACAACCACGGCCGGCCCATCGCCGAAGAGTTTCCGACGCTGGTGATCGATGATTTGCGCCTGTTAATTCCCGGTTGCCTGGACCCGGCCGCTGAGATAACGTTGCCCGACGCTGTTCAATCCTCTTCTGGAAACGCCATCGTGGTGGTCACTCGCAAACTCTGGATGAAAGTCATGAAGGCCCTGGCCCGCTGGCGTTGGCGCGCCTGACGTGATCTTGGCCGGTTATCCGGCGCGTTTGCATACCTGACTGTCAGCTCCTCTTGCCACGAGGCACACCATGATCCGCGAAGAATTTCTGCGTCTAGCCGCTGCCGGCTACAACCGCATCCCGCTTGCCTGCGAAACCCTGGCCGACTTCGACACGCCGCTGTCGATCTATCTCAAGCTGGCCGACCAGCCGAACTCCTATCTGCTTGAATCGGTGCAGGGCGGTGAGAAGTGGGGCCGTTATTCCATGATTGGCTTGCCGTGCCGTACGGTGCTGCGGGTGCATGACCATCGCGTCAGCGTGACCCAGGACGGCGTCGAGATCGAAAGCTTAGAAGTGGAGGATCCGCTGGCGTTCGTCGAATCCTTCAAGGCCCGCTACAACGTGCCGACCATCCCCGGGCTGCCGCGTTTCAACGGTGGCCTGGTGGGGTATTTCGGCTATGACTGCGTGCGCTATGTGGAAAAACGTCTCGGCACCTGTCCGAACCCCGATCCGCTTGGGGTGCCGGACATTTTGCTGATGGTCTCCGACGCGGTCGTGGTCTTCGATAACCTCGCCGGCAAGATGCACGCGATTATCCTCGCCGACCCGTCCCGGGAAGACGCCTACGAGCAGGGGCAGGAAAGCCTGCAGGCGCTGCTGGAAAAGCTTCGCCAGCCAATCACGCCGCGCCCAGGCCTGGACTTCCACAAGCAGTCGGCCGCCGACCCGGTGTTCCGTTCCAGCTTCACCCAGGACGATTACGAACGGGCCGTCGATACGATCAAGGAATACATCCTCGCCGGCGATTGCATGCAGGTCGTGCCGTCGCAACGGATGTCCATCGACTTCAAGGCCGCGCCCATCGATCTCTACCGGGCGCTGCGCTGTTTCAACCCGACGCCCTACATGTACTTCTTCAATTTCGGCGACTTCCATGTCGTGGGCAGTTCGCCGGAAGTGCTGGTGCGCGTCGAAGACAACCTGATCACCGTCCGACCGATCGCCGGCACTCGTCCCCGTGGCGCCACGGAGGAGGCTGACCGGTCGCTGGAAGAGGACCTGCTGTCGGACGACAAGGAAATCGCCGAACACTTGATGTTGATCGACCTGGGCCGCAATGACACTGGGCGGGTCTCGGAAGTGGGGTCGGTGAAGCTCACCGAGAAAATGGTCATCGAGCGCTATTCAAACGTGATGCATATCGTGTCCAACGTCACCGGCCAGTTGAAGGCCGGGCTGACGGCAATGGACGCTTTGCGGGCGATCCTGCCGGCGGGCACCTTGTCGGGCGCGCCGAAGATCCGCGCGATGGAAATCATCGACGAACTGGAGCCGGTCAAGCGGGGTGTGTACGGCGGGGCCGTGGGTTACTTTGCCTGGAACGGCAACATGGACACCGCGATTGCCATTCGCACTGCGGTCATCAAGGACGGCGAGCTGCACGTGCAGGCCGGCGGCGGCATCGTCGCCGACTCGGTGCCCGCGTTGGAATGGGAAGAAACCCTGAACAAGCGCCGGGCGATGTTCCGCGCCGTGGCGTTGGCCGAGCAGACCTCCAGCGACTGAATCCTGTCGCAGCTTGATCTGATCAATGTGGGAGCGAGCAGCTCGCTCCCACAGGGTTTACACGACTAGAAGTCCAGGCTGACCCCCAGGCTCACGCCTTGCTGGGTCAGGTCATCATCCTTGCGCAACGTATAACCGCCCCGCAGCGCCAGGTCGTTGGTCAACTTGTGACTGACGCCCAGGCTCAGGCGATTCAAGTGGCTCTGTGGCGTGTAGCCTTCAAGCGTGAAGTCGTTGGCTGGCAAGCTGTTGAGGGCGATGTTGACCTTTTGCGTGTCGTCTTCGTATTCGCGTTCGTGGGCATATTCGCCAAACACCTGGGTCTGCCGGGTGATGTTGTATTTGCCCTGCAAGCCGATGCCCAGGCGTTTCGAGTCGCGGGTCTGGTCATCGAAGGTCAGGGCCGTGGAGCGGTTGCTCTTTTCCGAATAGCCATCTACCTCAACCTTCGCGTAGTCGGCGCTGACGAACGGCGAGAGATGCCATTCGCTGCCCGGCTGGGCAATGTCGTAGCCCACCCGCGAGCTGAATGCCCACAGATGACCGTCGGTGTCGCCTTTTTCCTGGGCTTCGTTGACACCCAGGTCGAACTTGCGCTCCAGGTTGTCGTAGTCGAGCTTGCCGCCGGTCAGCGCAGCGTCGGCCCACCAGCGGTTCTGCTGGAACTGGGCGAAAGCCGTCGCCAGGTAGCTGT
This sequence comes from Pseudomonas frederiksbergensis, assembly GCF_000802155.2. Taxonomy (GTDB): domain Bacteria; phylum Pseudomonadota; class Gammaproteobacteria; order Pseudomonadales; family Pseudomonadaceae; genus Aquipseudomonas; species Aquipseudomonas frederiksbergensis_A. The sequence continues at coordinate 17,485 of NZ_JQGJ02000003.1, read as the reverse complement.
TGAGCTTGTACGTCGAATCGTTAGCGCCTGCGTCCATATCCTGGCGGTACAGCCCGGCAGCTACACCCACACGCCAGGCCTCGTTGAGGCGATAGCTGCCGCCGACGTTGAGGCTGTAGCCGCTGCCGTCGGCACTGGCGCCGCTGTCCTGGCTGTCCAGGTCCATGTGCTGGCCGCCGCCTGCGACGATGGCGCGCCATTGGCCGACCGCCTGCCAGTCCTCCCAGTCCGATTGCCATTGGCTGCGCAGTTCATCCTGATGGGCGCGTAAGGTCGAATGGGCCATTTCCGGCATCAATGTCAGTTCCCACGGCGCCGCCAATAGGGAATAGGCGTAGCCGGCAATCAGCTTCTGCCCGGCCTCGGTGGGGTGGACCGCGTCGTTATAGATCAGTTTGCTGGGATCGGGCGTGGCGCTGTTGATGCCATAGGTGGGGTTTTCCGTGCAGCCGTTGCCGCTGAAGCATGTGGCGGTAAGATTTTCTCCGGCGGCGAGGCCGAATCGTGCCGGATCAGCGAAGCTTTCCTTTAGCAACAACGGTACGTTCAACGGAATGATTTCAGCGTCGATGCCCTGCAGTCGCGTGATCAGTTGTTGGTTGAACTGGTTGCCCAGCTGCGAGACAGCGCCTTGCAGTGGCGTGCCATTGAGGGCTGGTGTCAGCCCCAGGTCGGGTAACAACCAGACCATTACATAGCGGGCACCGGCGGTTTGCAGAACTTGGACGCTGTCGGCCAGGCGGTCCGCGGCGGCGTTCGCTTGTGCGGGAGTCAGCACCAGGCCTTGAAGGAAATCGTTACCACCGCCGGATATGTAGTACAGCGCATCCGGATCGGCACGCAGGCCATTGGATTGCAGATAACCGGGGCGGCTACGCTCACCGGTGTCGGAAATGCCGGTAATCGATTCGAGGATCTGGTCGGTGCGATAACCACCCACCGCCCAGTTATTGCCATCTGCCAGCCCCTGACCGGCGCGCACAGCCGAAGTGGAGGCGGCGGTCTCATCGTCGGAGTAGCCCAGGCGCCCGCCGAGTAATTGGGTGGAGTTGGCCGAGTAGGCCTCGCCGCTGCCGTCCGTGTAGATCGGGCCGGTTCGGTTGGTATAGCGCTCGGTCGAGCCGGGTGGGCCTCCGGCATCGGTGAATTGGCCGGCGTCGTTGAGGCTGTCCCCGAACACAATGAACTTGGAATAAGGGTTCGGAGCGGCGCCTGCCTGGGCACATGCTATCGCCAGCAGGCAACCGGCAAGCGGTACGAACAACGTCTGTTTGATCATGAGAAGGTCCTTTTCAATCTTGTTTTTATAGAGAAACGAAACGACAGTACCAAATGCCTCCCGCGCTCTGCCACCCGTCGGCTGGCATCGTGATTGTTTAGAGGCCCTGCGGGCCCGTCTTATTGCGTGCTCCGCCCAGCTAAGTTACTGTGCCGGAACGTATGAACGAGACTTTCCCCGTGTCGATTGTCAGCAAATTTCTGAATCAATTGATCAAGGCTCACGCCCGCTGGCGTTGGCGCGCCTGAACGTTCCATGCCGGCTACGCCGGACTTGTACCGATTTGCCTTCTTTACCCGCTTGAAAACCGCTTTGCAGGCGCATCGCTGTGATGCCCAGCGCAGCACCGTGCGGGTCACTCTTCGAAGGCTGTATTCCAAGTCAGTGTATTCAATAGGTTGTTTACGCCATGTTGCTGATGATCGATAACTACGACTCCTTTACCTACAACGTTGTGCAATACCTTGGCGAGCTGGGCTCCGAGGTCAAGGTAGTGCGCAACGACGAGCTGACCATCGCCGAAATCGAGGCCCTCAAGCCTGAGCGCATCGTGGTCTCGCCTGGCCCATGCACGCCGACCGAAGCGGGCGTCTCCATCGAGGCTATCAAGTATTTTGCCGGCAAGTTGCCGATACTCGGCGTCTGCCTGGGCCACCAGTCCATCGGCCAGGCGTTTGGTGGCGACGTCGTGCGCGCCCGACAAGTCATGCATGGCAAGACCAGTCCGGTCTTCCACGAAGACAAGGGTGTTTTCGAGGGCCTGAACCATCCGCTTACCGTCACTCGCTACCATTCTTTGATCGTCAAGCGTGAGACATTGCCGGAATGCCTGGAATTGACCGCCTGGACCCAGCTCGAAGACGGCTCGGTGGATGAAATCATGGGCCTGCGACACAAGACGTTAAATATCGAAGGTGTGCAATTTCACCCCGAGTCTATCCTCACTGAACAGGGCCACGAGCTGTTCGCCAACTTCCTCAAACAAACCGGCGGCACGCGCTAAGGACTTTTCATGGACATCAAGACAGCCCTGAACCGTATCGTCGGCCAGCTCGACCTGAGTACCGACGAGATGCGCGACGTGATGCGCGAGATCATGACTGGCCAGTGCACAGACGCGCAGATCGGCGCGTTCATGATGGCCATGCGCATGAAGAGCGAGAGCATCGACGAAATCGTCGGTGCGGTCACGACCATGCGAGAGCTGGCGGACAAGGTCGAACTCAAGACGCTGGACGGCGTGGTGGACGTGGTGGGTACCGGCGGTGATGGCGCCAATATCTTCAACGTTTCCACCGCCGCGTCGTTTGTCGTTGCTGCAGCTGGTTGCACCGTCGCCAAGCATGGCAATCGAGCGGTCTCGGGCAAGAGCGGCAGCGCCGACCTGCTGGAGGCTGCCGGTATCTACCTGAACCTGACACCGGTCCAGGTGGCTCGCTGTATCGATAACGTCGGCATCGGCTTCATGTTCGCCCAGACCCACCATAGCGCCATGAAACATGCTGCTGCGCCCCGTCGCGAACTGGGTTTGCGCACGCTGTTCAACATGCTCGGCCCGCTTACGAATCCGGCCGGTGTGAAGCATCAGGTCGTCGGCGTATTCAGCCAGGCGTTGTGCCGCCCTTTGGCCGAGGTCCTGCAGCGCCTGGGCAGCAAGCACGTGCTGGTGGTCCATTCGAAGGATGGCCTGGATGAATTCAGCCTGGCGGCGCCGACCTTCGTGGCTGAGCTGAAAAATGATCAGATCACCGAATATTGGGTCGAACCTGAAGACCTGGGCATGAAGAGCCAGAGCCTGCATGGCCTGGCGGTGGATGGGCCGGCCCAGTCGCTGGAGTTGATTCGCGACGCCTTGGGGCGTCGTAAAACCGAGAATGGCCAGAAAGCTGCGGAAATGATCATGCTCAATGCGGGTGCCGCGTTGTATGCCGCCGATCACGCCAGCAGCCTCAAGCAAGGTGTCGAGCTCGCCCATGATGCGTTGCACACCGGCCTGGCCAGGGAAAAACTGGAAGAATTGGGCGCGTTTACCGCCGTATTCAAAGTGGAGAATGAAGGATGAGCGTGCCAACAGTTCTGGAAAACATTCTGGCTCGCAAAAGGCAGGAGGTCGCCGAGCGCATTGCCCGGGTCAGTCTGGCCGAGTTGGAAACCCTCGCGCGTTCGGCAGATGCGCCTCGCGGCTTTGCCCAGGCACTGATCGACCAGGCGAAAAGAAAGCAGCCGGCGGTGATTGCCGAGATAAAAAAGGCCTCTCCCAGCAAGGGCGTGATCCGGGAGAACTTCGTTCCGGCCGACATTGCCAAGAGCTACGAAAAAGGCGGCGCCACCTGCCTTTCGGTGCTGACCGATGTCGATTTTTTCCAGGGTGCCGACGATTACCTCAAGCAGGCTCGAGCTGCATGCAAGCTGCCGGTGATCCGCAAGGACTTCATGATCGATCCCTACCAGATCGTCGAGGCGCGGGCGTTGGGCGCCGATTGCGTGCTGTTGATCGTCTCGGCGCTGGACGACGTGAAAATGGCCGAGTTGGCTGCGGTCGCCAAGGACGTCGGCCTGGACGTATTGGTGGAAGTCCATGACGGCGACGAGTTGGAGCGGGCCCTCAAGACCCTGGATACCAAGCTGGTAGGCGTGAACAATCGCAATCTGCATACCTTTGAAGTCAGCCTGGAAACTACCTTGGACCTGCTGCCACGCATCCCGCGTGATCGTCTGGTCATCACGGAGAGCGGTATCCTTAACCGGGCCGATGTCGAGTTGATGGAAGTCAGCGATGTCTATTCGTTCCTGGTAGGCGAAGCGTTCATGCGGGCCGAAAACCCTGGCATGGAGTTGCAGCGGTTGTTTTTCCCCGAGCGCGGCGTTCCGGTGAGCGGTTCGACGCTGGACTGATGATGCCTCCAGCCATTGCCTTCACTGTCGAAAACGGCCTGCAAGCCGAACAGGATCTGCTGGCCAGCATTTGCGCCGGCGACGCTGAGTTCGGCTTGCTGTTCTGGCAACCCAGCGACCGTGCGTTGGTCATGCCGCGGCGCTTGAGCCGCTTGCCGGGCTTCGAACTGGCCTGTGAGGTTTCGGCGGCCAACGGGTGGCCGGTGCTCCTGCGCGAAACGGGTGGCGAGCCGGTGCCTCAGTCAGGCGCTACCGTCAATATCGCCCTGGTCTACGCACCACCGCGAAGCGAAGGCGATCACGGTCGGATCGAAACCGCCTATCGTCGGTTGTGTGATCCCATCTGCCAGTTGCTCGATGAGTTGGGCGGGGTCGCTTCGCTGGGTGAAGTGGAGGGCGCATTTTGTGATGGGCGTTTCAACGTCAATCTCGACGGTCGGAAGATGGTCGGCACCGCGCAGCGCTGGCGACAGAGCAAAGGCGGGCAACGCCCGGTAGGGCTGGTGCATGGCGCGCTGTTGCTGGAGGACGAACGCGAGGGCATGGTCGCGGCGGTCAATCGTTTCAACGAGGCGTGTGGCCTGGATCAGCGCGTGCGCGCCGAGAGCCACATCGCCCTCCATGAAAAGTACCCGGCACCTCATGCGCTGGAACGGCTTGAAACGCTATACCAGGACCTGCTCGACCGCCTTTAGCGGGTTCCGAATACCACCATGGTCTTGCCTTTGACGCTGACCAGGTTGCGTTCTTCCAGATCCTTGAGCACACGACCGACCATTTCCCGCGAACAGCCCACGATTCGGCCGATTTCCTGGCGGGTCACTTTGATTTGCATGCCATCCGGATGGGTCATCGCGTCGGGCTGCTTGCACAATTCCAATAAGCAGCGAGCGACGCGGCCGGTGACATCAAAGAAGGCGAGGTCGCCGACTTTGCGAGTGGTGTTGCGCAGGCGCTGTGCGATTTGTCCGCTGAGGACGTAAAGGATATCCGGGTCCTGCTGCGACAGCTCCCTGAATTTGCTGTAGCTGATTTCAGCAACATCGCATTCGATTTTGGCTCGCACCCAGGCACTGCGTTCCTGCTCTCTCCCCGCCTGCTCAAACAACCCCAGCTCGCCAAAAAAATCCCCGGAGTTGAGGTAGGCAATGATCATCTCTCGTCCGTCATCATCTTCGATCAGGATAGTGACCGAACCCTTGATGATAAAAAACAGCGTGTCGGAACGATCGCCCGCGCAGATGATGTTTTGCTTGGCGGGGTAGCGGCGACGCTGGCAATGCATCAAGAGTTTGTCGAGGTTCTTGATCTTGGACGTGGGAGTAATGGCAACCATGGTTGTGTCCCGGAAAACTGCGCGGTGTGTTGGTTTGATTTTTTGTGGATGCGAATAGCTTTCGCTAAAAGCTGGCAATACGCCAGTGATTGGGCGCCAGCTTAACAGAGGCGTCCAAAATTGATTCGAGAATTTACTTGGCGGTATCCGCCCCGCTGTCCCAAGGCGACAGCTGCCACTGCAGGGTGGTGTGCTAAGCTGGCGCCCCCTTTTTTTGACAGTGGAGTCTTGGCGATGAAGGCACGCATCCAATGGGCTGGCGAAGCCATGTTCCTCGGTGAATCGGGCAGCGGTCATGTGGTCGTCATGGACGGCCCGCCAGAAGCTGGAGGTCGTAACCTGGGTGTCCGGCCGATGGAAATGCTGCTGCTGGGTGTGGGTGGCTGCAGTAACTTCGACGTGGTCAGCATCCTCAAGAAATCACGCCAGGCGGTCGAGAGTTGTGAGGCTTTCCTTGAAGCGGAGCGTGCGACCGAAGACCCGAAGGTATTTACCAAGATCCACATGCATTTCGTGGTTAAGGGCCGGGGGCTGAAGGAAGCCCAGGTCAAGCGCGCCATTGAGTTGTCGGCGGAGAAGTACTGCTCAGCTTCGATCATGCTCGGCGCAGCAGGTGTTGAAATCACTCACGATTATGAAATCATCGAATTGGGTTGAATCGACATCCAACCATCACAAAAGCGGTGCAAGCTCTGGCGATCAGAAGCTGACGTCTGCATAATGCGCCACTTTTTTCAGGGCGGTGATCGGCCAGTGGTCGGTCATTTGCCTGGACAGACAACCAAAATCGCCATCGCGAAGAGGTGTTAACCGTCCTACGCAGGTGCGTCGTTCGCATCTGACGGGCATGCTTGATCACGCGGCCGGGCCGCAATACACAGAGAGTTTTCAAACGGTGAAAAGCAAACTCAAGCTCCATGGGTTCAATAACCTGACAAAGACCTTGAGCTTCAACATCTATGACATCTGCTATGCGGAAACCCCGCAAGACCAGCAGGCCTACGTCGAGTACATCAATAAAGAGTACAACGCCAAGCGCCTCACGCAGATCCTCACTGAAGTTGTCGATATCATTGGTGCCAACATCCTGAACATCGCCAGTCAGGACTATGAACCCCAGGGCGCCAGCGTGACCATTCTGATCTCGGAAGAGCCGGTAACACCGACCGACAGCCAGATCGAAGAGTCGCCGGGTCCGTTGCCTGAAATTATCCTGGCACACCTCGACAAGAGCCACATCACGGTACATACCTATCCGGAAATCCATCCGGTGGACGGTATCGCGACGTTCCGAGTGGACATCGATGTGTCGACCTGTGGCGTCATTTCACCGCTCAAGGCACTCAACTTCCTGATTCACCAGTTCGATTCCGATATTGTGACCGTGGATTATCGCGTGCGTGGGTTTACCCGGGACGTGGAAGGCCACAAGCACTTCATCGATCATGAGATCAACTCGATTCAGAACTATCTGTCCGAGGACACTCGCGACGCGTACCAGATGACCGACGTGAACGTGTACCAGGAAAACCTGTTCCACACGAAAATGCTCCTCAAGGACTTCGAACTGGATAACTACCTGTTCGGTGACGCCACCAGCAACCTGTCTATCGAGCAGCGTGGCCAGGTGGAAGAGCGTGTGAAGCACGAAATGCTGGAAATCTTCTACGCGCGCAACATGCCGCGCTAAGGATTCGGCAAAAAAAAGGCGACTGCCCTTGGGGACAGTCGCCTTTTTTGGTTCTGGAGGCTGGTTCCGTTATCAGATCCGATAGGTGCTCTTGGTCATCACCTTCGCCAACAGACTCATGCCGAACTTGACGGGCGCGGGGAAGCGGAAGCCGCCTGCATCGAGCGCGCTTTCCGCGTGGTGCTCCTCGTCCTCGCGCATCTGTTCGAGTATCGCCCTGGATTTGTCATCCTCGGCCGGCAATTGCTGCAGGTGTTCATTCAAATGCTTGCACACTTGATGCTCGGTTGCCGCTACGAAACCGAGGCTGACTTTATCGCTGATCAAGCCGGCGACCGCGCCGATCCCGAAGGACATCCCATAGAACAACGGATTCAGCACGCTGGTATGGCTGCCCAGTTGGCGGATGCGTTGCTCACACCAGACCAGGTGATCGATTTCTTCTTCGGCGGCCTGTTCCATCGCCTCGCGGACCTGCGGCAGTTTTGCCGTCAGCGCCTGCCCTTGATAAAGGGCCTGGGCGCAAACTTCACCGGTGTGGTTGATGCGCATCAGCCCAGCGACATGGCGAGTCTCTTCGTCGCTCATCTGCACGTCCGGCTGCACGATTGCCGGTGATGGGCGGTACGGCTGGCCACTGAAGGGTAGCAGCGTGCGCATCGCGGTATCGGCTTGCAGCAGCAAACGGTCAATGGGCGAGTAGTGACGTTGGGTAGTCATGCGTACCTCCGGAAAAAATCACGGCGGCCAGTTTAACTCAATCGGCCGCTGAGGATTTGCGTTGGGTCAGGGTATCAACCCGGCGGCCAGTTCATCTGGCGCTGTCCCAGCACATGCATATGAATGTGATAGACAGTTTGCCCGCCAAGTTCATTGCAGTTCATCACCACGCGAAAGCCTTCCTCGCAGCCAAGTTCTAGCGCCAGGCGCTGGGCGGTGAACAGGATGTGTCCGGCCAGTCCCTTGTCTTCCTCGGTCAGGTCGTTGAGGGTGCGGATCGGCTTTTTCGGGATGACCAGGAAGTGCACCGGAGCCTGCGGAGCAATGTCATGGAAGGCCAGGACCTGGTCATCCTCGTAGAGGATCCTGGCCGGGATTTCCCGGCTGATGATCTTGGTGAACAGAGTATCCACAGCTGTATCTCCATTGGATTGGTTGAGTTCGAGTGTACCGCCGGCTCGGTCAGCGAGCCCGGGTTTTCAGGTCGGAGGGGGGGCACCGTGAGTAGCAGGTTTTATTGAATATGCCGGCCAGGGTTCGAACCAGCCAGCGCGGCGCGAGTCGTGGCAGCATGGCGATCAAGCGATTGCGACGCCCAGGGATGATGATGGCGCGGTCCCGGTCCAATGCGCGGACGGCATACAGCGCAATTTCTTCAGGGCTCATCGACTTTTTGTTACTACGCAGTTTCTGCTCGTCCGCCTGGGCCTTGGCGAAAAAAACTGCATGGTTTGGACCCGGGCAAAGAACTGATACCTTGATTGCGCATTTCCTGAGCTCTATCCGAAGGGCTTCGGAGAAGTGCAACACATAGGCCTTGCTGGCGTGATAAGTGCTCATCCAGGGGCCGGGCTGGAACGCGGCGATAGAGGCGACGTTGAGAATCTGGCCGCCTCCGTGCAGCGCCATGCTGTTGCCTACTGCATGACAGAGGCGGGTCAGGGCAAGGATATTCACTTCGATCAGGTCTTGTTCGGTCATCCAGTCCTGGCCCAGGAACGGACCGCAGGTGCCGATGCCGGCGCAATTGACCAGCAGGTCTATCTGTCGCTCGCCGTCCTCCAATTCCAGGAGAAAACCTGAAAGCCGCAAGGGCTCGCTCAGGTCGCAAGCCCGAAACAGGACTTCCACGCCAAATCGTTGGGTCAGTTCGATAGCAATGCTTTCCAGCCGATCGCGCTGTCGAGCTACCAGTAACAGGTTGCGCCCGCGCCGAGCCAGAGCTTCGGCCATGGCCAGGCCGATACCACTGGAGGCGCCGGTGATCAGAGCGTAACGGGTCATGCAGTTCTCCATCGCAACGGCTTCGCGCCGTTGGACGTGGCAGTCACCGGCGCGAAGTACGCTTATTGTTCCTCTTCTTCTTGGTAGTCTACAGAAGGCGAGGCGGGCTCGGCTGCCTCCGCCGCGGGTTCTTCGGCGCTCTGGTCGCTATATTCGCTGCTTTCATAGCTGCTCACGTCGCTGCTGTCGTAATCCTCCTGGAGGGCTCCGAAGATACCGGCGAACGTGGCCATGAAAATCAAGACGATCATCACCAGCCAAAGCGACGCCAGCAGCTTGACCGCCGTGGTGTTGCGCGGAGGAGGCGGGCCGTACTGGTTTGCGCCGGTATTGCCCGGAGCGATGATGAGGATGAACGGGAAGATGCTGCCCACGAATGGAACGAGGTTGATCAGCCACAACCACCCTGACCAGCCGAGGTCATGCAGGCGCTGGACGTTGAACTGGATGCTCACAAAGGCAAACGCCAGCACGACGACGGCGGCGACCAGGCCGCCGACAATCAGCCCCGCGATCGAATCGGAAGCGAGCAGCCAGGTCGTGGCGAGCCAGAAGCCCAGGCCGACAAGGGGAAGCATGGCCAGGGTCAGAACCATGGTCCAGGCCAGGTAGCGGAGGCGCCCGATACGTCCTTCGAAGCTGAAGGGCTTTAGCGTGCCATATTCGGCAAATGCCTCGCCTACTTGTGCTCGTGGAGGCGCGTAGGGAGAGGCAGGGTCGATGATCGACTCAGGATGCCGTGCACTCGGCTGGGGCGATTCCTGCACTTCGCCAAGATTCAACTGGAGGGACGGTTCGGTTTCGATCCGTGCATCGATCCCGGTTTTATGGAGCGCTTCGAGATACTGCTGCGCTTCATTCTGGGACAGGTTGTTTTTCAGGGACACTTTGCGGCCACTGAACAGGCGCTCTATCGCGCTGACATCGCTTTTGAACAGTTCGGCGAGATTGAGCTTGGCGGTCGTCGTATCGACGCCAGGCAGCAAAGCCCCGTCGAATACGATGTTGAAACGGTTTTCGCTCATGCCTGGCATCCTTGTCTTTCAAATTGGTTTTTTTGGTTGGTTTCAGCGGGGCCATTGGCCGCCAAGCTGTGCCGCCCGTGCTTGCGCGTGGCGGTATTCTTCATCCAGGCGTGCGATCAACTGATCGACACTTGGCAAATCATGGATCTCACCCACGCCTTGACCTGCGGACCATACGGTTTTCCAGGCCTTGGCTTCATCATTCAGCGGTTTGAGTTTTGAGCCGGAGTTCGCCGTGCCCTTGCCGTGCAGGGCGGAAAGGTCGAAGCCGGCACTTTCCAGGCTCTGGCGCATGAAGCTGGCGGGCACTCCGGACACAGCAGGAGTATGCACGATGTCGGCAGCTCTGGATGTGAGCAACATCTCTTTATAAGCGTCGGGCGCGTGACTTTCGATCGTGCCGATAAAGCGCGTTCCTAAGTAGGCCAAATCCGCGCCGAGCAGTTGAGCCGCCAATATCTGATGGCCATGGTTCAAACATCCTGCGAGCAGCAGGGTTTTATCAAAGAACTGCCGGATTTCCGCGAGCAGTGCGAACGGGCTCCAAGTGCCGGCGTGTCCACCGGCGCCTGCTGCAACGGCGATCAGGCCATCGACGCCTGCCTCGGCGGCTTTTTCGGCATGGCGGCGGGTGGTCACGTCGTGGAATACCAGCCCGCCATAGCCGTGGACTGCGTCGACCAGTTCTTTAACCGCGCCCAGGCTGGTGATGACGATCGGCACCTTATGTTCGATGCAGATCGCCAAGTCGGCCTCAAGTCGCGGATTACTGTTATGGACGATCAGGTTGACCGCATAGGGTGCCGGGTTTTCCAGCTTGGCCAGGCCTGCTTCGATTTCTTCCAGCCACGCCTTGAAGCCACTGCTTTCGCGTTGGTTCAGCGCCGGGAAGCTGCCGATAACACCATTGCGACAGCAGGCCAGCACCAACTGGGGGTTGGAAATGAGAAACATCGGTGCGGCCGCGACGGGCAGTCGCAGACGTTGTTCAAGCAAAGCGGGCAGCGACATTGGATGGCACCCCTGGTCAGTATGCGGTTGGAATTAGAACGGACGGACCACGACGAGAATTACGATAGCCAGCAATATAAGAACCGGCACTTCGTTGAACCAGCGATAAAAGACATGGCTGCGGGTGTTTTCGCCACGGGCGAAGCGCTTCACCTGGGCGCCGCACATATGGTGGTAACCGATCAGCAGCACAACCAGGGTCAGCTTGGCGTGCATCCAGCCTCCTTGAGTGAAATAGGCACTGGCGTTGAGGCTTAGCAGCCAGATGCCGAACACCAAGGTGGCAATCATCGCCGGCCCCATGATGCCGCGATACAACTTGCGCTCCATGACACTGAAGCGTTCTTTGCTGACGCTGTCCTCGCTTTGGGCGTGATAGACGAACAGGCGAGGCAGGTAGAACAGGCCGGCGAACCAGCAGACCATGCTGACAATGTGAAGTGCTTTGAGCCATAGATAGAGCATTTTTAGTTATTCCCAGATTCACGGTAGCCCGATAGTAGAGGTTAGAGCGGCCACACGTCACCTTGACGGTTGTCGCGGCGCCCTGCGGCCCCTATCATCGACGGCTTTCCAGTGGGTTCGGTGAGGGCAGGTTTATGGTCAAGGTCGGTATCGTCGGCGGCACGGGTTACACCGGTGTCGAACTGCTGCGTCTGCTGGCGCAGCATCCGCAGGCTGAGGTGGTGGTCATCACTTCCCGATCCGAGGCCGGCTTGGCCGTCGCCGACATGTATCCGAACCTGCGGGGTCATTACGACGGCCTGGCATTCAGCGTCCCGGACATCAAGACCCTAGGCGCGTGCGACGTGGTGTTTTTCGCCACGCCCCACGGTGTTGCTCACGGCCTGGCCGGTGAATTGCTGGCCGCCGGGACCAAGGTCATCGACCTGTCGGCAGACTTCCGCCTGCAGGATGCCCAGGAATGGGCCAAGTGGTACGGCCAGCCTCACGGAGCACCAGAGCTGCTTGATGAAGCGGTCTATGGCTTGCCCGAAGTCAATCGGGAAAAAATCAGGCAGGCGCGCTTGATTGCGGTTCCGGGTTGCTACCCGACTGCGACGCAGTTGGGATTCCTTCCGTTGTTGGAGGCCGGTCTTGCCGATGCTTCGCGGCTGATAGCCGACTGCAAGTCCGGTGTCAGCGGTGCGGGGCGTGGCGCCAGTGTCGGTTCGCTGTATTCCGAAACCTCGGAAAGCATGAAGGCCTACGCGGTCAAGGGACACCGCCACCTGCCTGAAATTCGCCAGGGATTGAGCCGGGCAGCGGGCAAGGATGTCGGCCTGACCTTTGTGCCGCACCTGACCCCGATGATACGTGGCATCCATTCCACTCTTTATGCAACGGTGGTCGACCGTTCAGTGGACCTGCAAGCGTTGTTCGAAAAGCGTTACGCCAACGAACCGTTCGTCGACGTGATGCCCGCCGGCAGCCACCCTGAGACCCGCAGCGTGCGTGGTGCGAACGTTTGCCGGATCGCCGTGCATCGGCCGCAGGATGGGGATCTGGTGGTGGTGTTGTCGGTCATCGATAACCTGGTCAAGGGCGCGTCCGGGCAGGCAGTCCAGAACTTGAACATCCTGTTCGGGCTGGATGAGCGCCTGGGGCTGTCACACGCGGGGATGCTGCCGTAACGGCAGCCGTAGGCGCTACGTTGGCGGCTCCAGGCTTGAAGCTTGTAGTTCGCCACTGCTCTTCTAAATAGTTGACCAATTTTGTAGGAGAAGCGGATAATGCCCGCCATCACGCATTATGGCGGCGTAAACGCCGGGAGATATTCAGCATGAGCGTCGAAACCTTCACCCCCACGGCTTTGCAATTCACCCAAGGTGCTGCGCACAAGGTGAAGAGCCTGGTCGATGAAGAGGGCAATGATCGTTTGAAGCTGCGCGTATTCGTGACGGGCGGCGGTTGTTCAGGTTTCCAGTACGGCTTCACTTTTGATGAGGACGTGGCTGAGGATGACACCATTGTCGAGCGCGAAGGCGTCAGCCTGGTCGTCGATCCGATGAGCTTCCAGTACCTGGCGGGTGCCGAGGTGGATTACCAGGAAGGCTTGGAAGGGTCGCGTTTCGTGATCAAGAATCCAAACGCTACTACTACTTGTGGTTGTGGTTCTTCGTTTTCGATCTAAGTGCTTCAGCAAAAAAACCGCAGTGCCTCACGGCCCTGCGGTTTTTTATTGCCTGCAATGATCATTTCTCAGGCCGGGTAGATGGCGCCGAGCACGCGCGGGCCCCGGGCACCCGTGACGCTTGGACGATTGCCTGGGATGCGTTCAAGGCAGCAATGGGCAAGCCAGGCAAAAGCCATCGCTTCAACCCAGTCCGGGTCCACACCGTACGCTGCCGTGCTGCTGACGTTGGCATTGGGTAGCAAGTCAGCCAGACGCTTCATAAGCGTCTGGTTGTGCGCGCCGCCCCCGCAGACCAGCAATTCCCGAGTGTTCGATTGGGCATGCTGCAGTGATTCAACAATGGTCAGCGCAGTCAGTTCGAGCAACGTTGCCTGTACATCTTCCGGAGCGAAGGGTTTCAGCTTCGACAAATGATGGCTCAGCCAAGGGAGGTTGAAGACTTCGCGCCCGGTGCTTTTCGGTCCCTTGGTGGCGAAGAAGGGGTCGCTGAGCAGCGTGTTGAGTAGGATCGGTTCGACTTTCCCGGTGGCAGCCCATTGGCCATCGCGATCAAAATGTTCGCCTCGTTGCTGATATATCCAGGCATCGAGCAGTACGTTACCTGGGCCGCAGTCGAAACCGGCTACAGGTTTCGCGGGCTCTATCAGGCTGAGATTGCTGAAGCCGCCTACGTTGAGAACGGCGCGATTACCGACCCGCTCTTCGAACAGCGCCTCGTGAAACGCCGGGACCAGTGGGGCGCCTTGTCCGCCAGCGGCGACGTCACGGCTGCGGAAGTCGCTTACGACGGTGATGCCGGTCAATTCGCTCAATAGCGCTGGATTGCCGATCTGCACGGTAAATCCGCGGGCTGGTTCATGGCGAATGGTCTGGCCGTGGCTGCCAATCGCCGTGATGTCTGCAGGCTTGAGTTGCTGCTCGTTGAGCAGGGCATGGATGCCCTGTGCAGCCAGTTTGACCCAACTTTGCTGGGCAATGGCGGAGCGGGCAATCTCATCGGGCCCGCTGCTGCACAGTTCAAGCAGTTCGGTGCGCAGGGCGGCGGGCATGGGGATGTAGTGGGTGGCGATCAACTTGATCGCCGGGGTCAGGTTGACCAGTGCGATATCCAGGCCATCAAGGCTGGTCCCGGACATCACACCGATGTAGAGCTCCATGCTCAGCGCTTGCTCGAGGCCAGCATCGTGGCTTTCTCTTGATCCATACGGGCCATCAAGGGTTGGCTCTGAGCCAGGAAGCGCGCGCGCTCGCCCTTGGCGATCGGATCGGCCATCGGCAGTTTCTGGCCAAGCGGGTCGACGTGGACGCCGTTGACCTGGAATTCATAGTGCAGGTGCGGTCCAGTGGAAAGGCCGGTTGTCCCGATGTACCCGATAACCTGGCCTTGCTTGACGGAACCGCCCGTCTTCACGCCTTTGGCGAAGCCCTGCATGTGACCGTACAGCGTACGATAGGTATTGCCGTGCTGGATGATCACAGTGTTGCCATAACCGCCCCGACGTCCGGCCAACAACACTTTGCCGTCGCCGGCGGCCTTGATTGGCGTACCACGGGGGGCGGCGTAGTCGACACCTTTATGGGCGCGAATCTTGTTCAGGATCGGGTGCTTGCGACCGGCGGAGAACTTCGAGCTGATGCGGGCGAAATCAACCGGTGTGCGGATGAATGCCTTGCGCATGCTATTACCGTCGGCGGTGT
This sequence comes from Pseudomonas frederiksbergensis, assembly GCF_000802155.2. Lineage (GTDB taxonomy): Bacteria > Pseudomonadota > Gammaproteobacteria > Pseudomonadales > Pseudomonadaceae > Aquipseudomonas > Aquipseudomonas frederiksbergensis_A. The sequence goes on along the minus strand of NZ_JQGJ02000003.1, from coordinate 2,410 downwards.
AGTAGCTGCTATTGCCTTGCTTGTTGGTGTAGCGCACGGCGGTGTATGTCTTGCCGCGGTTGGTGAAGCGCGCGGAAAGGATCGGACCGTTGCCGACGCTCTTCCCATTCACTACTTTCTGCTCATAGATCACGTCGAACTCGTCACCCTGGCGTATGTCCTGGGCGAAGTCGATGTCGTAGCCGAATACGCTGGCCATGTCCATGGTCAAGCTATGGGAAAGGCCGGCGCGTGCGGCCGACTGGGACAGTGAGCTGTTGATGACGCCGTGAGCGTAGGCGGAACGAACGGTAGGCTTGGCGGTGATACGGTTGAACACATAACCCTTGTCGTTCTTGGTCAGGGTAATGCTTTCCAGGTCGCTCAGCTTGGTGTGCAGATTGGTCAGCTGGCCTTCGGGATTGAGCTCGAATTCAAGCTTCTGGCCGCGCTGCAATTGAGTGAATTGCTTGGCTTGTTTATCGCTGGCCAGGACTTCATGGACCGAGGTCGAGGGCAGGCCAACTTTTTCGAACAGAGTGGAAAGTGTGTCGCCCTTGGCAACAATCACTTCGCGGTGGTTCGGTCCTTTCTTTTCTGCTGCAGCAGGTGCTTCTGCCTGGGCGGCGGCTTGGACAGTGTCTTCCGGACTGTTCTCAATCTGTGCAAATGGAGAGGCGGCCGCTTCGTTTGTGGCTTGAACGGCTTCAGCGGCGTCTTGTTCTTGTGTCAGTTGTTCAGCAGGACTTTCCAGTTCAAGACTCAGAGTCGTCTTTTTGGCTTCGACATCGCTGGAGGGAAATACCAGGAGCGCCAGGCTAAGGAGGGCTGCGATACCGCTTGCGGCAAGCAGGTGGGTCTTCGGGTAAAGCGGCGGCGCTTTAGACGGTTCTGTGGTCATAAGTAATTTTGACTTTTAAAAAAATGAATTGGAAAAGATGAATGACATGATGAAGATGAAATAACTGTATAAAATATAACCAAAACCCCTGCGAAGCAAGCCCGCGAGCCTTCTGTTCTGTGGATTGGCGCCTGCGCACCCCGCAAACCTTGTATTTGGTGAGCGTTCTTGTATGGTTGGGGCCCTTTGAATCTGAGCCTTACGGGTCTGTTATGAAGTCGGTTGAAGAGCAGCTAGCGCTGATCAAGCGTGGTGCGGAAGAATTGTTGGTCGAGTCCGAGCTGGTCGAGAAGCTCAAGCGCGGGCAGCCGCTGCGCATCAAGGCCGGTTTTGATCCGACAGCGCCCGATCTGCACCTGGGTCACACCGTGCTTATTAATAAGCTGCGTCAGTTCCAGGATCTAGGGCATCAGGTCATCTTCCTTATAGGCGACTTCACCGGGATGATCGGTGATCCAAGCGGCAAGAGCGCGACGCGTCCGCCGCTGACCCGAGAGCAGGTTCTTGATAATGCCGAGACCTATAAGACTCAGGTTTTCAAGATCCTGGATCCGGCCAAGACCGAAGTGGCTTTCAATTCCACCTGGATGGATCAGATGGGGCCGGCTGATTTCATCCGATTGACGTCTCAATACACTGTCGCTCGTATGCTCGAGCGTGATGATTTCGATAAGCGCTATACCAGCAATCAGCCAATCGCTATCCACGAATTCCTGTACCCGCTTGTTCAGGGTTATGACTCGGTTGCACTGCGGGCGGACGTCGAGCTCGGCGGTACCGACCAGAAGTTCAACCTGTTGATGGGGCGTGAGCTGCAGCGTGGTTATGGCCAGGAGGCGCAATGCATCCTGACCATGCCTTTGCTGGAAGGGCTGGATGGCGTGAAGAAGATGTCCAAGTCCCTGGGCAATTACGTGGGCATCCAGGAAGCGCCGGGCGTCATGTACAGCAAGTTGGTCTCCATTCCTGATGCGCTGATGTGGCGTTATTTCGAGCTGCTGAGCTTCCGGTCCATGGATGAGATCAATGCGTTCCGTGCCGATGTTGAGGCGGGGGCTAATCCGCGAGATATCAAGATCAAGCTGGCTGAGGAAATCGTCGCTCGTTTCCACGGAGAAGAGGCTGCGGCCAGCGCTCATCGTGCGGCGGGTAATCGTATGAAAGATGGCGAGCTGCCAGATGACTTGCCTGAGATTGGCTTGACTGCTGCGGAAGATATGCCGATCGCGGCTGTCCTCAATAAGGCGGGCTTGGTCAAGAACGCCGCGATGGCGCGAGATCTCCTTGGCTCGGGTGGTGTGCGTATTGATGGGGTGGTAGTGGATCGCACCTATATATATAAGCTGGGTTCTACGCATGTCTGCCAAGCTGGCAAGAAGGCGTTTGCGCGTATTACGCTGAAATCCGAATAAAGCTGAAAATAACGGTTGACGGCAAATTCTGGATGTCTATAATTCGCCCCACTTCCGGCGCAGTCGAAGCGTAAAACTCCTTGAGTTTCAATGAGTTAGATGGTTTCGGCAAAGCGGG
>NZ_JQGJ02000002.1 GCF_000802155.2 Pseudomonas frederiksbergensis | reverse complement strand
GGAGCGCCAGGAGGCCCGCTACGGCGGCAAGGGTGGGCCCAAGTGTTGTTGAATTGAGGTGATGACTGTGGGAGCGAATTCGCTCCCACAGTTGTTTTTGGGGTGGTTTCAGGATTTGCATGCGCCACAAATTGCTTGTGGCGAACGAGCTTGCTTCCGCTGGCGTGCGAAGCAGGCCCAGCGGTTCTTCAGGCCGACCGCATCAACCGGTCCTGCGACTGCTGCGCAGCCGAGCGGGAGCAAACTCCCTCGCCACGGGCAGTTGCCTGGCTTTACTGCCTTGTGGATCAGTCGGCCAGCAACACCGCCGCATCGAAGCCCACCCGCAAGTTGCCCCAGTGACGGCCGCCGAAGAAGAACGGCACGTCGATCTCGGTCATGATTTCCCCGGTGTCGCGCAGGTAAGTCTGGAGCAGGAAGCGCTGGACGTTGCCAGCGGCGCGCAGGCCGATCGGGTCGTTGAAGATCCGCTTGTTGCGGCACACTGGCAGGTCGACCGCGCGGTCGCCGGTGGGTTGCTTGGAGACCCAGCTGTTGTTGACCGGGCAATAGCCCTTGGTGTCGACAATGAACGAGACCTTGCCGCCCGGCGTGCTGCGGGTCAGCTTGTCGCATTCCTCCTGGCAGACCCGGGCAAAACGTTCGGTATAACTGGTCATGTACTGCTTGGGATCGGTGCCCGGAATCAACTGGTAATTCTGGTCGAACAGGTTGATGCCTTCGTCTTGCAATGCCTGCAGATGAACCTGCAGCGTGTCGCGGCATTCGCTGGCGCGGGTGATGGCGGCGTCCAGCTTGCCGTGGCCAAGCACAAAGCGGCCCAACAGCGTCTGGACTTTCTCGGCCACGCCGGACAGGTCGCGGGTGGCGGTGGCCGATTGTTGCATGCGCTGGTCGATCGACTGGCTGTCGGCGTGGATCTGGGTGACGCGTTCGTTGATGCCGGTATTGGCATCGGCGAACTGTTGGATATGGTCGGCGATGTCGGCCAGCTTGCCGTTGGTGGACTCGAAGTCGACGATCATGCTCTCGAAATGACCGGATGCGCGCTCCACCACCTTCTGGGTTTCCCGGGCGCTGTGGCTGATCTGGGTGGTCTGTTCGTGGGTCGAACTGACTTCCTGGAGCATGGCGTCGATGTTGCGCGAGATGTCGTCGGTGGCCCGGCTGACGTTCTGCGCCAGGGTGCGCACTTCATCGGCCACCACCGCAAAGCCACGGCCACTTTCCCCGGCACGCGCCGCTTCGATGGCGGCGTTGAGGGCCAGCAGGTTGGTCTGGGCGGAAATCTGCTGGATCAGCCCGACAATCGACTTGATGCTCGAGGATCGTTGGTTGAGGGCGTCCACCAGCGTGGCAAATTCGCCGAGGCTGCTGGAAATCTCGCTGATGTTGCCGGTCACTTCCAACAGTTCGGCGTAGGAATCACGGGCCATGCTCAGGTTTTGCGCGGTGGTGCCGGAAATGCCCTGCGTCTGGCGCGACACCTCTTCGATACGGCCAACGGCGGTATTGCTCTGCTCCATCACTTCCTTGGCGAAGCGCGCCTGGTGGGTCGCGCTGTCGCTGGAGTCACTGATGTTCTTCAGCGAACGGGCCGATTCGACGGCAATGTGCACGGTCAATGCCTGCACATTGCTGATGATCTCGCGCTGCTTGGCCAGGAAGCGGTTGCACGTAGCGGCCAGGGTGCGGATCTCGTCGTGGGTGACCAGCGGCAGGTCCTTGGACAAGTCACCTTCGCCGTTGGCGATCTCTTCCAGGGCCTTGGTCATGACGGTGACGGGGCGCACGATGAGGTGGCGGAAGTACCAGACCATGAAACTGACCATGCCCAGCGTCAGCAGCGCGCCGAAGAGCAGGGCGTGGGTGAGGCTGTCGAGGCGGCCTTCGATCTGTCCCAGCAACGCGCCATCGAGTTGGGCCGCCCGCAGTTGCAGGACGATGTCGGCGCGGGCGCTGAGCGCCACCCAATAAAGCAAGGCACTGACCGCAACCAACAGGAAAAGGCTTGAAAGCTTTTTTGTGAGGGTATCGAAAAATTGCATCTCGATAGACTCATACAAGGCCTTTAACGTCTGCATCACAGCTCCAGGGGAAAAAAAGATTCGATGGCATACATTCGACCGATAACGGCAAAGCTTTAGGCGGTTTGGGCGATTTGATATCACCCTTGAATTCCAGTGCGGGTTGGCCCCGTCTTTTCGGTGCGACAGCGATGTCAATACCCGCTGTTACGAATTAGACGAAAGTCGTACTAGCGCCTTGCCCGGCGACTGCTACGGTTTGAAGTGCAAAACAATAACAACAAACAAGAGGGCGGCTTCATGTCCACTGAAAAGCAACAGGCTGCGCGTGCCTACTGGACGGAAAACCTACGCTGGATGCTGGTGTTACTGGCCATCTGGTTCGTGGTGTCGTTCGGGTTCGGCATCTTGCTGGTCGACTCACTCAACACCATCAGCTTTTTCGGCACGCCCCTGGGGTTCTGGTTTGCCCAGCAAGGGTCCATCTACGTCTTTGTGCTCGAGATTTTCTTCTATGTCTGGAAGATGAATCAGCTCGACCGCAAATATGACGTCCACGAAGACTGAGGGCGGCGAGCATGGATACCCAAACCCTGATCTACCTGTTCGTCGGTGCCTCGTTTGCCCTGTACATTGGTATCGCCATATGGACTCGGGCCGGTTCCACCAGCGAATACTATATTGCCAGTAAGGGCGTACATCCCGTCCTCAACGGCATGGCCACCGGTGCCGACTGGATGTCGGCGGCGTCGTTCATTTCCATGGCGGGAATCATCGCCTTCGCGGGTTACGACGGCTCGGTCTACCTGATGGGCTGGACCGGCGGCTATGTGCTCCTGGCGATGTGCCTGGCGCCGTACCTGCGTAAGTTCGGCAAGTTCACCGTGCCCGAGTTCGTCGGGGCGCGTTATTACTCGCAGACGGCGCGGGTGGTGGCGGTGATCTGCGTGATCTTCATCTCCTTCACTTATGTCGCGGGGCAGATGCGCGGCGTCGGGATCGTCTTTTCCCGTTACCTGGAAGTGGATATCAACACCGGCGTCATGATCGGCATGGCCATCGTGTTCTTCTACTCGGTGCTGGGCGGCATGAAGGGCATCACCTACACCCAGGTGGCGCAGTACTGCGTGATGATCTTTGCCTACATGGTGCCGGCAATCTTCATCTCGATGATGATCACGGGCAATCCGATCCCGCAGTTGGGCTTCATCAGTGAAGCTGCCGGCTCGGGGCAGAGCGTGATCGAACGGCTCAACGGCCTGGGCGCCGAGTTGGGCTTTGCTGCCTATACCGATGGCACCAAATCGACCATGGACGTGTTTTTCATCACCATGGCGCTGATGGTCGGCACGGCGGGCTTGCCCCACGTGATCGTGCGGTTCTTCACCACGCCTACTGTGCGGGATGCGCGCAAGTCAGCCGGCTACGCATTGCTGTTCATCGCGATTCTCTATACCACCGCACCGGCCGTGGCCGCCTTCGCCCGGACCAACCTGCTGACCTCCATCCCCAACGTCAGTTATGCCACCGCGCCGGCCTGGTTCAAGGCCTGGGAAAATTCCGGGCTCATTGCCTGGGCGGACAAGAACAACGACGGCATCATCCAGTACAGCCCGGGCGCAGCGCTGGTCGGCGCGCCGAGCTTTACCGGCGAGCGCGGGACGCATGAGCAGCGGTTGCTCAAGAACCAGCTCTCGCCGGTGCCCAACGAGCTTTATGTCGACAACGACATCATGGTGTTGGCCAACCCCGAGATCGCCGGCCTGCCAGGATGGGTAATCGCCTTGATCGCCGCCGGTGGCTTGGCGGCCGCGCTTTCCACGGCTGCGGGGCTGCTGCTGGTGATCTCTACGTCGATCTCCCATGACCTGCTCAAAAGCAACATCATGCCCAGGATCAATGAGAAGCAGGAGCTGCTCGCGGCACGGATTGCGGCCGGCGTGGCGGTGTTGATTGCCGGCTTGTTCGGCATCTATCCACCCGCGTTCGTCGCCCAAGTGGTGGCGTTCGCCTTCGGGCTGGCGGCGTCGTCCTTCTTCCCGGTCATCGTCATGGGGATCTTCTCCAAGCGTATGAACCGCGAAGGCGCGATTGCCGGGATGATCGTCGGGCTGACCTTCACGTTCACCTACATCGTCTACTTCAAATTCATCAACCCGACGATGAACACGGCTGAACATTGGTGGCTCGGTGTATCCCCTGAAGGTATCGGTACATTGGGGATGGTCTTCAACTTCCTGGCAGCCTTGGTAGTGTCGCGCTTCACCGCGCCGCCACCCGAGCACATCCAGCACCTGGTCGAGGACATCCGGGTACCGAGGGGGGCCGGCGCCGCCATCGATCACTGATCTTCAGACGGGAAGGGCAATCCTCAAGGGCGCCGGATTCATCATCCGGCGCCCTTGATCGCATTCAGAGTCAAGGGTGGAAATGTTAGAAAGATTTACTGGGAATCATTCTCAAAGTATATTCGCTCTCATTTCCAATCCTCTGTGAGTGCGCGTCTTGAATCGTTCCACCCCTTTCGCCTACCGCAATGCCCTCGTCAAATGCGTTTTACCTGCGCTGTCCTGCTGCTTCATGGCAAGCCCCGTGAAGGCACAGGACACTCTCGAACTGCCCACTACGGATGTGCAAGGCAGTCGGATCATTCAGGACGAAGGCTACACGGCGACGCAAGCCAGCACGGCGAGCAAGAGCGATGTACCGATCAAGGAAGAAGCGCAATCGATCAACGTGGTGACCCAGCAGACCCTGGCGGACTATCAGGTGCGCTCGCTGGGGGACGCGATGAAATTCGTCAGCGGCGTCAGCCAGGGCAACACCCTGGGCGGCTCGCGGGACTCGCTGGTCAAACGCGGTTTCGGCACCAACGACGACGGCTCGATCCTGCGCGACGGCGTACGTTCGAATCTGGGCCACAACTTCAGCGCCACCACCGAGCGGGTCGAAGTGCTCAAGGGCCCGGCCTCGATGCTGTACGGCGCGCTGGAGCCCGGCGGGTTGATCAACGTCATCAGCAAGAAACCCGAATACACCCAGAGCACCACGTTGAGCGGCTCCGCCTACAGCGAGGGTGGCGGCACCATGGCCCTGGACACCACTGGGCCTTTGGGCGACACCGGCCTGGCCTATCGCCTGATCGCCGAACGCGGCCACGAGGACTACTGGCGCAACTATGGGGTCAACGAAAGCACGCTCGTGGCGCCGTCGCTGGCCTGGACCGGCGAGCGGGCTTCGTTGAATCTGAGTTATGAGTACAACGAATATTCCAATCCGTTTGACCGTGGCACGGTGTTCAAAAACGGGCATCCGGCCGATATCGACTATGACAAGCGCCTGGACGAGCCTTGGGCCAAGAGCGTAGGGATTCGCGAGACGGCCACCGCTCGGTTCGAATATGAGCTGAGCGATGCGTGGAAGACGCGGGTGACCTATGGCTGGAACAATGACCGGTACAGTCTGTCGATTGCGCAGCCCAACTCGCTGGTGGGCAACAACCTGCGTCGAGCCGCCAACGGCGCCCATTACGATGATGAAACCCGTTACGCCAGCTGGGATTTCATCGGCAGGCAGGAGCTGTTCGGCCAACGCCATGACGTGTTGGTCGGCGTCGATAACCAAGTGTCGGACCAATACCGTGGCAAGACTTACCGTGGGCCTGTAAGAGGAGGCTTCGATATCACTGCGCCGGTGTACGGCGGCCTGGGCGAGCCCAGCGTCATCAGCCCGACCCAAAGCAACCTGAGCAACCAACTGACCTCCAGTTCGGTGTACCTGAAGGACAATTGGCACTTGGATGAGCGCTGGATCCTGGTCCTTGGTGGCCGCTACCAGCATTACGATCAGTTCGCCAAGCAAGGGTTGGTCACCAGCGTGCCGGTCCGCGACGACAACGGCGATGCCTTCGTCCCGTTCCTGGGCCTGGTCTACAAAGCCACCGAAGAATTGTCGCTGTACGGCAACTACAGTCGTTCGTTCAAACCCAACGATACCGTTGATGACAACCTCAGTACCTTCAAGCCGGAAGAGGGCCGAAGCTATGAAATCGGCGCCAAATACGATCCGCTGCCAGGCTTGAACATCAATCTCGCGCTGTTCGATATCGAGAAGAAAAATGTCGTGACGTCTTCGACAGTCAACGGCGTCACGCTGGCAGAAGCCGCCGGCAAAGTTGGCTCCCAAGGCCTCGAACTCGACATTACTGGTCGCCTCGCCGAACGCTGGGACCTGATCGGCACCTACGCCTACACCCACACCGAAATTCTCGACGACCCGCGAAACGAAGGCCACCGCCTGCCCGACGCTCCCAAGCACACCGCCAGCCTGTACCTGACGCACCACCTGAACGTCCCGGCCGAGTTCGGCGCCTGGCATGCCGGTGCCGGTGCGCGTTATGTCGGCGAGCGCGCCGCCAACGCCGCCAACGATTTCTGGCTCAGCAGCTACACCGTCGCCGACGCTTTCCTGCGCTGGGAGTCGCCGGTGTTCGGACAAAAGACCTCGCTGCAGTTGAACGTCGACAACCTGTTCGACAAGCAGTATTACCCCTCGTCCACCGGCAGCCAGTTGCAAGTCAACGTCGGCGAGCCACGTACCGCCAGGTTGAGTGCCAGCGTGACGTTCTGATCGCCGCGCTCCACCAGAAATGCCCGGACAGCAAAGTCCGGGCATTTTTTTCGGCTGCACTTTCCCCCCAACGTGCCGTTCTTCCTGTGAAGTCTTCGCGCCTGAGCTATGGTTGAACCAAGCGAAGCGTTTGAGCGGTGAGTATTAATTTCCCCTTTTCGGGGCGTTCGGCCTCGACTTCCCGCCTGCCTGCACCGATTCGACCCGTTTGTGGAGCTGGCGCCCGAAACTGGGGTAAACGTTTCAGCCTGCAAATCCGTCTGCGTCGCATAATCGAAAAGAAATTTCGCTTTTTCAGCGTTTCGCGCCGGTTTTTCCAGCAATGGCCTGATCCGCCGTAATTAGGCACAGCCCTTGCTACGACTCCACGACAACCCAGTAGACAGGAACTTCGATACGTAAGACAAAAAAGGGGCGCACGTCATCCAGACGCAAAGGCCTGATCAGAGACCCATGCCTGACGAGGTACTCGAAGAACCAGGGCTCATAAACAAGGCAAGGCCGCATTGGTGGAATGACGACGTAATAAGAAATGCCGTGTACGACACGGCTGGGAGTAGGCTATGCCCCACGCTTTTTTCAATGAAATGTACGACGCGAAGGGTGACTGCCGCCCGCATTACCAAGCCTTCTCGCGCTGGTTGGCGGACACTCCGCTGGAGCTGCTGGAACAACGCCGCCGTGAAGCCGACCTGCTGTTTCACCGGGCGGGCATCACCTTCACGCTTTATGGGGACGAGCAGGGCACCGAGCGCTTGATCCCATTCGATATCATCCCCCGCAGCATCAAGGCCAGCGAATGGCAAATGGTCGAGCGTGGGTGCATCCAGCGGGTCCAGGCCCTGAACATGTTCCTGGCCGATATTTACCACGGCCAGCGCATTCTCAAGGAAGGCATCATCCCGGCCGAGCAAGTGCTCGCCAACGAGGGCTACCAGATTGCGATGCAGGGCCTGGACCTGCACCGGGGCATCTACGCCCACATTGCAGGCGTTGACCTGGTGCGTGATGGCGATGGCAGCTACTACGTGCTGGAAGACAACCTGCGCACCCCCAGCGGCGTGAGCTACATGCTCGAAGATCGCAAGATGATGATGCGGCTCTTCCCTGAGCTTTTTGCTGCCCAGCGCGTGGCGCCCATCGATCATTATCCGAACCTGTTGCTCGACACCCTCAAGAGCTCGAGCCCGTTGGACAACCCGACTGCCGTGGTCCTGACTCCCGGACGGTTCAACAGCGCGTATTTCGAGCATGCCTTCCTGGCTCGTGAGATGGGCGTGGAACTGGTGGAGGGCGCGGACCTGTTCGTGCGTGACGACCACGTCTATATGCGCACCACCGCGGGGCCCAAGCAGGTGGATGTGATCTACCGTCGCCTGGACGATGCCTACCTCGATCCGCTGTCTTTCAATCCAGATTCCATGCTCGGCGTTCCGGGGCTGATCGCGGTTTACCGTGCAGGCAATGTGGTGTTGGCAAACGCAGTCGGCACGGGCGTGGCGGATGACAAGTCGATCTACCCCTACGTCGACGACATGATCCGTTTCTACCTCACAGAGGAGCCGATCCTGAAGAACGTGCCCACCTGGCAGTGCCGCAAGCCCCAGGATCTGTCCCACGTGCTGGCGAACCTGCCAGACCTGGTGGTCAAGGAAACCCAGGGCTCCGGCGGCTACGGCATGCTGGTCGGGCCGGCGGCCACCGCAGCGGAGATCGAAGATTTCCGCGCTCGCCTCAAGGCCCGTCCGGAGGCCTATATCGCCCAGCCGACCTTGAGCCTTTCTACCTGTCCGACCTTTGTCGAAAGCGGCATCGCCCCTCGTCACATCGACTTGCGTCCCTTCGTGCTGTCCGGCAAGGAAACCCGCCTGGTGCCCGGCGGCCTGACCCGCGTGGCGCTGCGCGAAGGCTCGCTGGTGGTGAACTCGTCCCAGGGCGGCGGCACCAAAGACACTTGGGTAGTGGAGGACTAAGACATGCTTTCAAGAACCGCTTCGGACCTCTATTGGATGTCCCGCTACCTGGAGCGCGCCGAAAACCTGGCGCGCATGCTCGAAGTCAGTTATTCGCTGTCGCTGATGCCCCAGGCCGGACGCGGCGACGGCCAGGCCGAGCTGGCGATGTCGCTGCTGGCGGCCGGTACGCTGGATGATTACAACGCCCGTTATGACGCGCTCAACACCGAGCGCATGCTGCATTTTTTCGCCTTGGATGAAACAAATCCGGGCAGTATCTACAGCTGCCTTCGGGCGGCGCGGACCAATGCCCATGCGGTGCGCGGACGCATCACTGCGGACATGTGGGAGAACATCAACGCCACCTGGCTGGAAATGCGCAACATCGCCAGCAACGGCCTGGGTCGCTACGGCATCAGTCATTTCTGCGAGTGGGTGAAGGAGCGCTCGCACCTGTTCCGTGGCGCGACGTCGGGCACGATCATGCGCAACGATGCCTACTGTTTCATTCGCCTGGGGACGTTCATCGAGCGCGCCGACAACACCTTGCGGTTGCTGGACGCGCGCTACGAAATGTTCGGCGAAGAATCGGAGGAGGTCAGCGACAACTCGGCGCGCGGCTATTACCAATGGAGTGCGTTGCTGCGGGCGTTGTCGTCGTTCGAAGCCTTCAACGAGATCTACCGCAACGCACCCAACGCCGAGCAGGTCTCGGAGATGTTGCTGCTGCGGGCCGACGTGCCACGCTCGCTGCATGCCTGCATTGAAGAACTGGACCATATCCTCGCCAGCCTGCCGGGCAACAACGGCCGACCTGCCCAGCGCCTGGCTGCGGAATTGAATGCGCGGCTGCGGTATTCCGGGATTGACGAGATCCTCGCCTCGGGCCTGCACCAGTGGCTGACCGAACTGATTGGCCAGATTCGCCATCTGGGCCAGACCGTCCATGAATCTTATCTGGAGGTCGTATGAAACTGTCCATACGCCACGATACGACCTATAGCTACGCCGACGAGGTTTGCACCAGCATCCAGTTCCTGCGCCTGACGCCCAAGGACACTCCGCGCCAGACCATCCTGCAATGGCACTTGGAATTGCCGCGCCTGGTGCGCAGCCAACTCGATCCGTACGGCAATATCCTGCACGTCATGACCATGGACGAACCCCACGGCGCACTGATATTGACGGCTTATGGCGAGGTGCAGATCCATCAATCGGTGGAGATGGAGCCCGATGATCAATCACCATTGCCATTCTTGCGTCACAGTCGCCTTACCCAGGCGGATGACAGCCTCAGCGCCTTTGCCGTGGCGCAATGCGGAACACGACGTGATCGCGCGGGTTTGAGCGACTTGATGAATGGCCTCGCCGATCGCATGCCCTACAGCCCCGGCGCGACCGCCGTCAGCAGCACGGCCGCCGAGGCGTTTGCCGGTGGCGCCGGCGTCTGCCAGGACCATGCCCATGCGTTTGTGGCCTGTGCCCGCAGCCTGGGCGTGCCGGCGCGTTATGTGTCCGGCTACCTGTGCACCGAGGACGAGAACCATCTGGCAAGCCACGCCTGGGCTGAGGCTTGGCTGGATGACGGCTGGTACAGCTTCGACGTGACCAATCGGCTGACCCGCCCCGACCGTCACCTGAAACTGGCGGTTGGCCTGGATTACCTCGACGCCTGCCCGGTTCGCGGCATGCGCCGGGGGGGCGGGGCGGAGCAGATGCAGGCGCGGGTGCAGGTGAGTTCGATGGTGCAGGTGCAGCATCAGTAATCGATCAGTCTTGAAGGTCTTCATCGCGAGCAAGCCCACACCCACAGGATTCGATCCACTTTGGGAGCGAGCTTGCTCGCGCTGAGAGCTTCATGTTCGACAGCCCATCCTTTGAGAATCTCGATCGCCAGTTCGCGTCATGGACGATCAGCCACTTATAGTAGCTAGTCATCCCAACGTCTCCAGGAAGGAGCCCGAATGTCCGAGTCCTCGATCACTCTTGCACGTTTCACTGAAGCTCATATCCCCGGCGTCACCGCGCTCTACAACGACCCTGCCGTCACCCGCCAGGTATTGCAGATGCCTTTTCAGTCCACGGAAGTCTGGCGTCAGCGTCTGGCAACAAACGACGAGCGCCAGTTGAAACTGGTGGCCCTGCATGAAGGCGACGTCATCGGCAATCTTGGCCTGGAGCAGTTTGCCCGTATCCGTCGCGCTCACTGCGCCAACCTGGGCATGGGCGTCGCGGTTGCCTGGCAGGGCAAGGGGGTGGGGTCGATGCTGTTGGCCGCCGCGCTGGACGTGGCGGACAATTGGATGAACCTGCGAAGGGTTGAATTGACGGTATATGCCGACAACGAAGCGGCCATTGGCCTATACCGCAAATTCGGCTTCGAAACGGAAGGTTTGTTGCGCGACTACGCCGTGCGTGACGGGCGCTGGGTCGACACCCTGGCGATGGCGCGGCTGCGTTGAGCAGGCTATACCTGTAGTTCCGCCCCCGTCGGGTGTGGTCCACAGGAGTAACAGCATGAAATTCGCCTCCATGATTGGCACTGTCTGCATCGCTTCGCTCGCGTTGATGGGTTGCTCCAGCAAAGTCACCCAGCCGGACGAGTACTCCGGCTTCCTGGGAGACTACAGCCGGCTCAAGGAAGAAAAGTCGCCGTCGGGGGCCGAGGTGATGCGATGGGTCGATCCGAAGATCGATCTGGCCAAATACTCCAGCGTGTATATCGAGCCGACGCAGCTTTTCCCCAAGCCCCAACCGACCGTGAAGATTCCCGCCGGCACCTTGGCCGGTATCACCAGCTACTACGACCAGGCGCTCAAGCGGGAGGCGGGCAAGTCCTTGCCTTTGGCGACCAGTCCCGGGCCGGGCGTATTGGTGGTGCGGGCGGCCATTACCGCCGTCAGCAGCAAGACCGAGGGGTTGAAGCCTTATGAGGTGATTCCGATTGCCTTGGTGGCTGCCGCGGTCAGTACGGCCAGCGGCATTCGTGATCAAGAAACCACGTTGGGCACCGAGGCGGTGTTTCTCGACGGCGGCAACAACGCGGTGATCGCCCAGGTGGTGCGCAAGGGGACGGGTAAGCCTTTATCCAACGAGTCGCAGGTCATGAAGGCCGATGATGTCAAAGGAGTTATCGATGGCTGGGCTGCGGATCTGCATCAGTCGTTTTTGCAGCTCAAGGCTAAATAACGGGCGCCGTCACTCGTGACTTTTTGTGTACAGGTATAGGTCGGAGCACCATTTCATGGTTAACTCCGGCCTCACTATTTTCAAACCTGTCAGAAGGAATCCGTTCATGGCTCAAGTCACCCTCAAAGGCAACCCTGTCCAAGTCAACGGCCAACTGCCACAAGCCGGTTCCAAGGCGCCAGCCTTTTCCCTGGTTGCCGGCAATCTGTCGGACGTTTCCCTGAAGGACTTCGCCGGCAAGCGCAAGGTGCTGAATATTTTCCCAAGCGTCGACACGCCGACCTGCGCCACTTCCGTACGCAAGTTCAACGCCCAGGCCAACGACCTGGATAACACCGTGGTGCTGTGCATTTCCGCCGACCTGCCGTTTGCCCAGGCCCGTTTCTGTGGTGCCGAAGGCCTTGAGAACGTACAGAACCTGTCCACCCTGCGCGGTGCCGAGTTCATCGAGAACTACGGTGTTGCGATTGCCGACGGCCCGCTCAAAGGCCTGACTGCCCGCGCCGTGGTGGTGCTGGACGAAAACGACACCGTACTGCACAGCGAGCTGGTCAAGGAAATCGCTGAAGAGCCGAACTACGATGCGGCGCTCGCGGTCCTGAAATAACTGTTCCGAAACAAAGTATTTATTACAATTGTTAACGGCCTGGCCTGACCAGGCCGTTTTCATTTGTGTTTCAAAGCCTTAGCCGAGTAGGCGAAAGGTAAGCGCAAGGTAAATTGCCGGTAAAGGCGCTTTGCTAAATATCCGCCAGTGCTTATCGTTCAGCCTCCTGTAGAAGAACCCCACGCGCCCAATGGTTGACCATTCAATGCAATCCTCCGTTTCCCGCAAATCACGTCGCTGGCTGTTCGGCCTGCTCATTGTGCTGGCCGTTGCCTTGCTGGCTTGGAAATTCTGGCCTGCCGGCACCGACTCGAAAAATGAAGCCGGGCAGAAGGGCGCGGCCGGACAGGCGGGGCGCTCGGGCGGCATGCGACCGGGCTTTGGTGGTGCGACGGGGCCGATTCCGGTTCGGGTGGCAACGGCGGTCACCGGGGATTTTCCGCTGTATTACAAGGCGCTGGGCACGGTCACGGCGCTCAATACCATCAACGTGCGCAGCCGCGTGGGCGGCGAGTTGGTGAAGATCGCGTTCGAAGAAGGGCAGATGGTCAAGGCCGGGGATCTGCTGGCCGAGATCGATCCGCGTCCGTACCAGAACGCTTTGCTCCAGGCCGAAGGCACCTTGCTGCAAAACCAGGCCCAGTTGAAGAACGCCCAGGTCGACCTCGAGCGTTATCGCGGCCTGTACGCTGAAGACAGCATCGCCAAGCAGACTCTCGACACCGCGGCTGCGCTGGTGGGCCAATACCAGGGCACGGTCAAGACCAACCAGGCGGCGGTCAACGACGCCAAGCTCAACCTGGAATTCACCAGGATCCGCGCGCCGATCAGCGGCCGCGTAGGTTTGCGTCAACTGGACGTCGGCAATCTGGTAGCGGCCAACGACACCACGGCCTTGGCCGTCATAACCCAGACCCAACCCATCAGCGTCGCCTTCACGCTGCCGGAAAACAACCTCGAAACCGTACTCGCCCGCTATCGCAGCGGGGCGAAACTGCCCGTCGAGGCCTGGGACCGTGGCGATGTGAAGCTCCAGGCCAGCGGCGTCTTGCAAAGCCTGGACAACCAGATCGATGTCACCACAGGCACCTTGAAATTCAAGGCCCGCTACGAGAACCGCGACCAGTCGCTGTTTCCCAATCAGTTTGTCAACGTGCGCCTGCTGGCGGACACGCTGAAAGGCGTGGTCCTCGCGCCGACCGCTGCGATTCAGTTCGGCACCAACGGCACGTTCGTCTATGCGTTGGATGGCGACAAGAAAGTCACCATCAAGAAGCTCAAGATCGGCGCCAGCGATGGCGACAAGACCGTCGTTACCGAAGGCCTCGCCGCCGGCGACCGGGTGGTGCTCGAAGGCACCGACCGCTTGAAAGAGGGCAGCGAGGTGGAGGTGGTCAACGACAGCCAGCAAGTGCCGACCACGCCGACCGAGCACTTGCAAGGCAAGACCGCCGCGGCCCCGACTGAGCCGGCCGTGGCCGACAAGGCGAAAAAGGGCGGCGCATGAATCTCTCGCGACTGTTCATCCTTCGCCCGGTCGCCACCACGCTGAGCATGCTGGCCATTGTCCTGGCAGGCCTGATTGCCTATCGGTTGCTGCCGGTGTCTGCATTACCCCAGGTCGACTACCCGACCATCCGAGTCATGACGCTGTACCCGGGCGCGAGCCCTGACGTGATGACCAGCGCCGTGACCGCGCCCCTGGAGCGCCAGTTCGGACAAATGCCCGGCCTGACACAGATGGCGTCCACCAGCTCCGGCGGCGCCTCGGTGATTACCCTGCGCTTCAACCTGGACATCAACATGGACGTTGCCGAGCAGCAGGTGCAGGCCGCGATCAACGCGGCGACCAATCTGCTGCCCGACGATTTGCCGGCGCCGCCGGTGTACAACAAGGTCAACCCGGCCGACACCCCGGTGCTGACCCTGGCAATTACTTCCAAGACCATGCTGTTGCCCAAGCTCAATGACCTGGTGGACACGCGCATGGCGCAGAAGATCGCCCAGATCAGCGGCGTCGGCATGGTGACCATCGCCGGTGGCCAGCGCCAGGCTGTGCGGATCAAGGTCAACCCGCAAGCCCTGGCATCCGCTGGCTTGAACCTGGCGGACGTGCGCAGCTTGATCGGCGCTTCCAACGTCAACCAGCCCAAGGGCAATTTCGACGGCCCGACCCGGGTCTCCATGCTCGATGCCAACGACCAGTTGACCTCGCCCAAGGACTACGCCGAGTTGATCCTGGCCTACGCCAACGGTGCGCCGCTGCGACTCAAGGACGTCGCAGAGATCGTCGATGGCGCAGAGAACGAGCGCCTCGCCGCCTGGGCCAATGAAAACCAGGCCGTGCTCCTGAATATCCAGCGCCAGCCCGGGGCCAACGTCATCGAAGTGGTGGACCGGATCAAGGCCATGTTGCCGAGCATCACCGACAACCTGCCGGCCGGCCTGGACGTTGCCGTGCTGACCGACCGCACCCAGACCATCCGTGCTTCCGTCACCGACGTTCAGCATGAATTGCTCATCGCCATCGCCCTTGTGGTCATGGTGACCTTCCTGTTCCTGCGTCGGGTCAGCGCCACGATCATTCCGTCGGTGGCCGTGCCGTTGTCGTTGATCGGTACGTTCGGCGTCATGTACCTGGCCGGCTTCTCCATCAACAACCTGACCCTGATGGCCCTGACCATCGCCACCGGTTTCGTGGTGGACGATGCCATCGTCATGCTGGAGAACATCGCCCGCTATATCGAAGAGGGCGAGAGCCCGATGCAGGCAGCGCTCAAGGGCGCGAGGCAGATCGGCTTCACCCTGATTTCCCTGACACTGTCGTTGATTGCGGTGCTGATCCCGCTGTTGTTCATGGCGGACGTGGTCGGTCGTCTGTTCCGCGAATTCGCCATCACCCTGGCGGTGGCGATCCTGATTTCGCTGCTGGTGTCCCTGACCCTGACGCCGATGATGTGCGCCCGGCTGCTCAAGCGTGAGCCGAAGGAAGAGGAGCAGGGCCGCTTCTACCGCGCCAGCGGCGCCTGGATCGACTGGTTGATCGCCGCCTACGGACGCAAGTTGCAATGGGTGCTCAAGCACCAGCCGCTGACGCTGTTGGTGGCGGTGGGCAGTCTCGTATTGACGGTGGTGTTGTACCTGGCCGTGCCCAAGGGCTTTTTCCCGGTGCAGGACACGGGCGTGATCCAGGGCATTTCCGAGGCGCCGCAATCGATTTCCTTCGCCGCCATGGGCGAGCGCCAGCAGCAATTGGCCAAGGTCATCCTCGCCGATCCAGCGGTGCAGAGTCTCTCTTCCTACATCGGCGTGGACGGCGACAACGCAACGCTCAACAGTGGACGGCTGCTGATCAACCTCAAGCCCCACAGCGAACGTGACGACAGCGCCAGCGAGATCATCGCCCGCCTGCAACCGCAGCTGGACCGGCTGGTGGGGATCCGGCTGTTCATGCAACCGGTGCAGGACCTGACCATCGAAGATCGGGTCAGCCGCACCCAGTATCAGTTCAGCCTGTCGTCGCCGGATGCCGAGTTGCTCAGCCTCTGGAGCGGACGGCTCGTCGAAGCCCTGGTCCGACAGCCGGAACTCACCGACGTCGCCAGTGATCTGCAGGACAAGGGGTTGCAGGTCTACTTGGTGATCGACCGTGACGCCGCATCGCGCCTGGGTGTGTCGGTGTCGAACATTACCGATGCGCTCTACGACGCCTTCGGCCAGCGGCAGATTTCCACCATCTACACCCAGGCCAGTCAGTACCGCGTGGTGCTTCAAGCCCAGGCCGGGGAAAAGATCGGCCCGCAGGCGCTGGACCAGATTCACGTCAAGACCACTGACGGCGGGCAAGTTCGCCTGTCGAGCCTGGCACGGGTGGAGGAGCGCCAGGCGCAATTGGCAATTGCCCACATCGGCCAGTTCCCGGCGGTGATGATGTCGTTCAACCTGGCGCCAGGCGTGGCCCTCGGGCACGCCGTCGATGTCATCGAGAAGGTCCAGAAGGACATCGGCATGCCAGTCGGCGTGCAGACCGAATTCCAGGGCGCGGCCCAGGCGTTCCAGGCTTCGCTGTCGAGCACCTTGTTGCTGATCCTGGCGGCGGTGGTGACCATGTACATCGTGCTGGGCGTGCTCTATGAGAGCTACATCCATCCAATCACGATTCTTTCCACCTTGCCCTCGGCCGCCATTGGCGCGTTGCTGGCGTTGATGCTGACCGGTAACGACCTGGGCATGATCGCGATCATTGGCATCATCCTGCTGATCGGCATCGTCAAGAAGAACGCGATCATGATGATCGACTTTGCCCTCGACGCCGAGCGCAACCAGGGCATGGACCCGCAGACCGCCATCTATCAGGCCGCGCTGTTGCGCTTCCGGCCAATCCTGATGACCACCCTGGCGGCGCTGTTCGGCGCTGTGCCGCTGATGCTTGCCACCGGCTCCGGCGCCGAATTGCGCCAGCCGTTGGGCCTGGTGATGGTGGGCGGGTTGCTGGTGAGCCAGGTGTTGACGCTGTTCACCACGCCGGTGATCTACCTGTACTTCGATCGCCTGGGGCGTCGGTTTGCCAGGCCTGAGGCGGACGAGGTGCGGGTATGACGGCTTTTTTGCCATGCCAAGGCTCTTCGTGGCGAGGGAGCTTGCTCCCGCTGGGTCGCTTGGCGGCCCCTTTTGTGAGCGCTGCGCACTCAAGCGCGAGCAAGCTCCCTCGCCACAAAAGCCTGTCCGTTGAAGCAAGGGGCTGTGGCCGATGAACCTCTCCGGCCCCTTCATCCGTCGTCCTGTAGCAACCATGCTGCTGAGCTTCGCCATCATGCTGCTCGGCGGCGTGTGCTTTGGCTTGCTACCGGTTTCGCCGTTGCCGCAAATGGATTTTCCGGTGATCGTGGTCCAGGCCAACCTACCGGGGGCAAGCCCCGAGGTGATGGCTTCCACGGTGGCGACGCCGCTGGAACGCTCATTCGGCGCCATCGCTGGGGTCAACACCATGAGCAGCCGCTCGAGCCAGGGCTCGACGCGGGTGATCCTGCAATTCGACTTGGACCGCGACATCAACGGCGCGGCCCGGGAGGTGCAAGCGGCCATCAACGCCTCGCGGAACTTGCTGCCCAGTGGCATGCGCAGCATGCCCACCTACAAGAAGGTCAACCCGTCCCAGGCGCCCATCATGGTGCTTTCGCTGACCTCCGATGTGTTGGAGAAAGGCCAGCTCTATGACCTGGCCTCGACGATCCTGTCCCAGAGCCTGTCCCAGGTGGCGGGTGTCGGTGAGGTGCAGATTGGCGGCAGCTCCTTGCCGGCGGTGCGCATCGAGCTGGAGCCGCAATTGCTCAACCAGTACGGCGTGGCGCTGGACGACGTACGCACTGCGATCGCCAATAGCAATGTGCGCCGACCCAAGGGGTCAGTCGAAGACGACAAGCGCATGTGGCAAGTGCAGGCCAACGACCAGTTGGAGAAAGCCAAGGACTACGAAACACTGGTCATCCGTTACCAGGATGGCTCGGTATTGCGGCTCAAGGACGTGGCAAAGGTCAGCGATGGCGTCGAGGACCGCTATAACAGCGGATTCTTCAACAATGACGCCGCCGTGCTATTGGTGATCAATCGCCAGGCCGGCGCCAACATCATCGAGACCGTCAACGAGATCAAGAACCAACTGCCCGCCCTGCAAGCGGTACTGCCCGCCAGCGTCAAGCTGGACCTGGCCATGGACCGCTCGCCGGTAATCAAGGCCACCCTGCACGAAGCGGAAATGACCCTGCTGATCGCCGTTGCCCTGGTGGTGCTGGTGGTGTTCCTGTTCCTCGGCAATTTCCGCGCTTCGCTGATCCCGACGCTGGCGGTGCCGGTGTCGCTGGTGGGCACGTTCGCGGTGATGTACGTCTATGGATTCTCGCTGAACAACCTGTCGCTGATGGCGTTGATCCTCGCCACGGGGCTGGTGGTGGATGATGCCATCGTGGTGCTGGAAAACATTTCCCGGCACATCGATGAAGGCGTGCCGCCGATGAAAGCGGCCTACCTCGGCGCCGAGGAAGTGGGCTTTACCTTGTTGTCAATGAACGCCTCGCTGGTGGCGGTGTTCCTGTCGATCCTGTTCATGGGCGGGATCGTCGAGAGTCTGTTCCGCGAATTTTCCATCACCCTGGCGGCTGCCATTGTCGTCTCGCTGGTGGTGTCCCTGACCCTCACGCCGATGCTCTGCGCGCGATGGCTCAAGCCTCATGTGCCGGGGCAGGAAAACCGCTTGCAGCGCTGGAGTCATGGCCTCAATGAGCGCATGGTCCGGGGTTACGCCCGTAGCCTGGACTGGGTGCTGCGCCATCGTCGCCTGACCTTGTTCAGCCTGTTGGTGACCATCGGAGTGAACATTGCGCTGTATGTGGTGGTGCCAAAAACCTTCATGCCGCAGCAGGACACCGGCCAGTTGATCGGTTTCGTGCGCGGCGACGACGGGCTGTCGTTCAACGTGATGCAGCCGAAGATGGAAATCTTCCGTCGCGCTGTGCTCAAGGACGAAGCGGTGCAGAGCGTGGCGGGGTTCATCGGCGGCAACAACGGCACCAATAACGCTTTCATGCTGGTGCGCCTCAAGCCGATCAAGGAACGCGGGATCTCCGCTCAGAAAGTCATCGAGCGCTTGCGCAAGGAAATGCCCAAGGTGCCCGGCGGCCAATTGATGCTGATGGCCGACCAGGATCTGCAGTTCGGTGGCGGGCGTGAGCAGACCACGTCGCAGTATTCCTACATCCTGCAAAGTGCGGACCTGGCGTCGCTGCGCACCTGGTACCCCAAGGTCGTCGCCGCTTTCCGCGCCTTGCCGGAGCTGACCGCGATCGACGCCCGCGACGGTGGCGGGGCGCAGCAGGTGACGCTGGTGGTGGACCGCGACCAGGCCAAGCGCCTGGGCATCGACATGGACATGGTCACTTCGGTGCTGAACAACGCGTACAGTCAGCGGCAGATCTCGACCATATACGACAGCCTCAACCAGTATCAGGTGGTGATGGAGGTCAATCCCAAATATGCCCAGGACCCCAATACGCTCGAGCAGGTCCAGGTGATCACCGCCGACGGCGCGCGAGTGCCGCTGTCGGCGATTGCCCATTATGAAAACAGCCTGGAAGACGACCGCGTCAGCCACGAAGGCCAGTTCGCGTCCGAAGGTATTTCGTTCGACATGGCCGAAGGCGTCACGGTGGAGCAGGGCACCGCGGCGATCGAGCGGGCGATTGCCAAGCTCGGGATGCCCGAGGATGTCATCGCAAAAATGGCCGGCACCGCCGATGCATTCGCCGCGACCCAGAAAAGCCAGCCCTTCATGATCCTCGGGGCGTTGCTGGCGGTGTACCTGGTGCTGGGCGTGCTCTACGAGAGCTACATACATCCGCTGACCATCCTGTCCACCTTGCCCTCGGCCGGGGTGGGCGCGTTGCTGTCGATCTACGTGCTGGGCAGCGAGTTCAGCCTGATCTCGCTGCTTGGGTTGTTCCTGTTGATCGGGGTGGTGAAGAAAAACGCCATCCTGATGATCGACCTCGCGCTGCAATTGGAGCGCGCCGGCCAAACGTCGTTGGAGTCGATCCGCAGTGCTTGCCTGTTGCGGCTGAGGCCGATCCTGATGACCACCCTGGCGGCGATCCTCGGAGCCTTGCCGCTGTTGCTCGGCGGTGCCGAAGGCTCGGAAATGCGCCAGCCGCTGGGCCTGACGATCATCGGCGGGCTGGTGTTCAGCCAAGTCCTGACGCTTTACACCACCCCCGTGGTCTACCTCTATCTCGATAACCTGCGCCATCGTTTCAACCGCTGGCGTGGGGTGCGCACTGATGCTGCCCTGGAAACTCCGCTATGACCGATCGTACGCTGTTCAACCTTGTCGCACCGTTGGCGACCGCCCGTGGCTCGCGTGTCCTGAGCCTGGCGCTGTGCGTGGCACTGCTCAGTGCCTGCGCGATCGGTCCGGATTATCAGCGCCCGTCGGCCACCGCACCGGTGCAGTACAAGGAAGCCCAAGGCTGGCGCCAGGCCAACCCTAGCGACGCCCTGGCCCGTGGCGCCTGGTGGGAGCTGTACGCTGACACCCGTCTCAACGAGCTGGTGGAAAAACTCAACGCCTCCAACCAGACCGTGGCCCAGGCCGAAGCCCAGTACCGCCAGGCCCAGGCCTTGGCGCGCAGTGCGCGCGGGGCATTTTTTCCGACGGTCGATCTCACGGTTGGCAAGACCCGTTCCAGCCAGGGCACCGGCAGCAGCAGTTCGAGCCTGAGCAGTTCTTCCAGCGGCATTCGCGACACCTACAGCGCCCAGGCCGGCGTGAGCTGGGAGGCGGACGTGTGGGGCAAGTTGCGCCGCACGCTTGAAGCCGACGAAGCCAGCGCGCAAGCCAGTTTTGCCGACCTGGCGGCGATGCGCCTGAGCCAGCAATCGGAGCTGGTGCAGAACTACCTGCAATTGCGGGTGATCGACCAGCAGAAGCGTTTGTTGCAGACCACGGTCGACAACTATCAACGCTCGCTGAAAATGACCGAAAACCAGTACCGCGCCGGCGTATCCGGCAAGGACGCGGTGGCCCAGGCGCAGAACCAGCTCAAGACCACCCAGGCCGACCTGATCGACCTGATCTGGCAGCGCGCGCAGTTCGAAAACGCCATCGCCGTGCTGATCGGCCTGCCGCCCGCCGAGTTCAGCCTGGCCGAGACCCAGGACATCCCGGCGCTGCCGCAGGTCCCGGTTGCAGTTCCGTCGCAATTGCTCGAACGCCGCCCGGACATCGCGTCGGCGGAGCGCTCGGTCATGGCCGCCAACGCCAATATCGGGGTGGCGAAGGCGGCCTATTATCCGGACCTGACCCTGAGCCTGAGTGGAGGCTATAGCAGCAGCACCTATGATAATTGGGTGAGCGTGCCAAACCGCTTCTGGTCGGTCGGCCCGCAACTGGCGATGACCTTGTTCGACGGTGGCCAGCGCTCGGCGGAGGTCGACCGCAGCGTCGCCGCCTATGACCAGACCGTCGCCACCTATCGCCAGACCGTGCTCGACGGCTTCCGCGAAGTCGAAAACTACATGATCCAGCTCAAGGTGCTCGAGGACGAAGCCCGCGTCCGCCAGGAAGCCCTGGACGCGGCGCGCGAGTCTTTGCGCCTGACGCAGAACCAGTACAGGGCAGGGCTGATTGGCTACCTCGACGTGGTCACCGTCCAGGCCACTGCCCTGAGCAACGAGCGCAGCGTGCTGAGCCTGCAACAGAGCCGGTTGATTGCCAGTGTGCAGTTGATTGCCGCATTGGGCGGTGGTTGGGATGGGCAGTTGGAGGCGGATGACAAGCCGTAAACGCATCAGGCTTTTGTGGCGATGGAGCTTGCTCCCGCTGGGCTGCGTAGCGGCCCCCTAATTTATGAGCGCTGCGCACTCAAGCGCAAGCAGGCTCCCTCGCCACAGGTTACTCGCAGGCCGCCAGTCCCGCTTTTGGCCGATGCACTGCCTACGTCCCGTCGCGATCGCTTGTTATAGTTCAGGCCTCTTACAACCGGTCAAAGGACACTGCCATGTCGCAATACCAAGCGTTCAACGTCGAACTTGCAGACAACATCGCCCATGTGCAAATCAATCGACCGGACAAGATCAACGCCATGAACGCGGCGTTCTGGAGCGAAATCGTCGACATTTTCCAATGGATCGACGAGACCGACGAAGTGCGAGTGGTGGTCTTGAGCGGTGCCGGCAAGCATTTCTCTTCAGGCATCGACCTGATGATGCTGGCCGGCGTGGCCAACGAGTTGGGCAAGGATGTGGGCCGTAACGCCCGGGTACTGCGGCGCAAGATCCTGCAGCTGCAAGCTTCGTTCAATGCCGTGGACAACTGTCGCAAACCGGTCCTCGCGGCGGTCCAGGGCTATTGCCTGGGTGGTGCCATCGACCTGATTTCCGCCTGCGACATGCGCTACGCCGCCGAGGACGCGCAGTTCTCGATCAAGGAAATCGACATCGGCATGGCGGCCGATGTTGGCACCTTGCAACGCTTGCCCCGGATCATCGGGGACGGCATGCTGCGTGAACTCGCTTATACGGGGCGCACCTTCGGTGCCGACGAAGCGCGCAGCATTGGCCTGGTCAATCGTGTCTACAGCGATACCGCCAGCTTGCTCGAAGGTGTGATGGGCATCGCCCGGGACATCGCCGCCAAGTCGCCGATCGCCGTTACCGGCACCAAGGAAATGATCAGCTACATGCGCGACCACCGCATCGACGACGGCTTGGAATATGTCGCTACGTGGAACGCCGCCATGCTGCAATCCAATGACCTGCGCGTGGCCATGGCCGCCCATATGAGCAAACAGAAACCCGAATTTCTGGATTGATCGATCATGATTTCACGCTGGACCACCGCAGTACTCGACACCGACCTTCCCGGCGGCTGGGCCGTGGCCCGCAGCCCGGAAGGTTTTTTGTACGATGACAACGGCGCGCTGTTTCCCCGCGACTGGCTCAAGCGCCAGGACCTGTCGATCCTTGCCGAGCACGGTATCGGCCATCTCGATGGCGAGCCGGTCTATCTGTTGGAACTGCACAGCGCCCTGGACATTCCCGGCTGTAATTGGAAAGGCTTGCGGGCGTTCATGCTCGAAGACGACCACACGCTGTTCAAGGTGTTGGGCTACGCGGCGCAGATCGGCACCTGGGCTCGCGAGCATCGTTTTTGCGGCAGTTGCGGCCAGCGCATGAGCCAGGTCCCGCGAGAGCGGGCGATGTATTGCGATGCCTGCGAGCTGCGACATTATCCGCGGATCTCACCTAGCATGATCGTGCTGATCACTCGTGGCGATGAAGTCCTGTTGGCACGCTCGCCCCGTTTCGTCACGGGCGTCTACAGCACCTTGGCAGGGTTTGCCGAGCCGGGCGAGTCGGCCGAGGACTGCCTTGTTCGCGAGGTCCGCGAGGAAGTCAGTATCGAAGTGAAGAACATCCAATATGTGGGCAGCCAGTGTTGGCCGTTTCCGCACTCGATGATGCTGGGCTTCCACGCCGAATACGCCAGCGGTGACATTGTGCCCCAGGAAGACGAGATCGAAGACGCGCAATGGTTCAACGTCCACGACCTGCCACCGCTTCCAGCCTCGCGCTCGATTGCCCGGTATTTGATCGACCTCTACGTGGCCCGTCGCTTAGGCCATGCTGAACCAGTGTTGCCAGGCTAGGCGCACGGTCAGGGCCAGCACCACGGTGATGAACACCGGGCGGATGAATTTCGCGCCGCCGCTGATGGCGGTGCGCGCGCCGAAGAACGCGCCGATCATCACCGACAGGCCCATGCTCAAGCCGATGATCCAATCCACCTGGCCCGAGAAGATGAACACCGACAGCGCCGCGATGTTGCTGACGAAGTTCATGCTGCGGGCCACGCCACTGGCCTTGACCAGATCGATGGGGTAGAGCAGCAGGCTGCTGACGGTCCAGAACGCGCCAGTGCCCGGACCGGCGACGCCGTCATAGAAGCCAAGGGTAAAGCCCTGCGGCGACTGCCAGGTTTTCTTGATCGGCGCGTTGCTGTCCAGCGGTGCCTTGGGCGTGCCGCCGAACAGCAGGTACAGGCCGCAGGCAAAGACAATCACCGGCAACATCTTGTTCAGCCACTCGGCGGGCAGGTAATGGGCGACGACGGCACCGGCCAAGGCGCCGATCAGCGTGCCGACGAGCGCGTGGGTCCACTGTCGCGGGTGAAACAGTTTGCGCTTGTAGAACGTAAAGCTGGCCGTGGCCGAGCCAAAGGTTGAACTGAGCTTGTTGGTGCCCAACACCAGATGCGGCGGCAGGCCGGCGGTCAACAGGGCCGGTGTGGTGAGCAGGCCGCCACCGCCGGCAATGGCGTCGATGAAGCCGGCGATGAACGCCACGACGGCCAGGATAGCGAGGGTGGAAAGGTCGACGCTGAGTTCAAAAGGCATGGAATGGGCTTATTTGGCAGGGCGCAGAAAGGCTGCGGGAAAGGCCGGTATGTTACCGATTATGACGGCGCACCGCGACTGTCCATAAGTCCGTCAAATCCGTGGCGAGGGAGCCTAAACCCTCGCCACGGGATCGCCCTTCACTCCGGCCGAAACACCGCCCGCAGGCAATCCTGGCGTTTCTCCTTGAACATCGCGTAGCCCTCAACCGATTGCTCCAGGCCCATGGGATGAGTCAGGAGATAGGAGGGGTCCAGTTCGCCTTTCTGGATGTGTTCGAACAGCCGCTTCACGTAGCGCTGTCCCGGTTGCTGGCCGGAACGCAGGGTCAGTGCCTTGTTGACAATCGCCCCCATCGGGAACTTGTCCAGCAAGCCGCCGTACACTCCGACCACCGATACGGTCCCACCTTTGCGACACGCGCGTATCGACTGGCGCAGCACGGTTCCGCGCTCGGTGTGCAAGCGCAGCATCTGCTTGGTCTTGTCATAGAAATAATCCACTTCGGTGCCGTGGGCTTCCATGCCGACGCAATCGATGCAGCGATCCGGTCCGCGGCCGCCAGTCAATTCCAGCAGGGCGGCGTGCACATCGGTGGTTTCGTAATTGAGGGCGATGGCGCCGGCCTTTTCCTCGGCCAGGCGCAGGCGATCGGCAAAGCGGTCAATGGCGATCACCCGCTCGGCGCCGAGCAGGTAGGCACTGGACATGGCCATCAGCCCGACCCCGCCGCACCCCCAGACCGCCACCGTATCGCCGGGCTGGATATCGGCGTTGTCGGCGGCAAAGAAACCAGTGGGCACCGCATCGGAGACGAACACAGCCTGTTCGTCCCTGACGCCTTCGGGAATGGTGAACAGGTTGACGTCGGCGAAAGGCACCCGGATATAGGTGGCATGGCTGCCGGCATAACCGCCGAACGCATGGCTGTAGCCAATGATGCCGCAGGCGGGTTGACCGTAGGCGATGTCGGTGGCGGTAGGGTTCGGATTGGAGTTGTCGCAGCAGGAAAAGTCCGAGCGCTGGCAATGCTCGCATTCGCCGCAGCCGACAATCGACACCGTGACGACCCGGTCGCCTTTCTTGATTTGCGTGACAGCCGAGCCGGTTTCCACCACTTCGCCCATGAACTCATGTCCAATGATGTCGCCGGCCTGCATCGTTGGCACGTAGCCGCCCAGCAGGTGCAAATCCGAGCCGCACACCGAGGACAGGATCACCCGGACGATGGCATCGCGGGGGTTGAGGATGGAAGGGTCGTCGACCGTCTCGACTTGCAGTTTATTGGGGCCTTGCCACGTCAATGCGCGCATCAGACGGTACCTCCATCAAGTTCGGTTTTGTCAGTGGATGAGTCATTGGCCGATGCTCGCGTCGCGCTGGACGCCGGGTGCACGAAGAGGAAATCCTTCGTCTGTGGATCGCGCATCTTGTTGGTGCTGATTTCGCCTGTTTCCAACTGCTGCTTGATGCTGCGCAGCACGTTCAAAAGGGCTTTGTCGGAGAACCGGGAGATGGCGGCGGCGAGGGCATAGCCGGCCGTGCCGAGGGGCGTTTCGCATGCCACGATGACTTTGATCTGCGTACCGCGACCGGCCGGCGCATCGCTGAAATGCATCTGGATATCGTGTTTGAAGCGCCTGTCAGGGCCGGCTATCCAGTGCAGCTTGCGGCCTTCCTTGGGTTCGCACTGTTCGACGTCGCAGTGCAGCGTCTTGTCCATCGGCCCATGGGCGACCCAGCGATAAGTTCGTTCGCCAATCTGCTCGATGGCGTCCACCCAGGGCATGAGAGCACCCAGGTTGGCCGGGTTGCTGCAAAACCCATAGACCTCATCCCTCGGCTTGCCCACCGTGATGCTGCGGGATATCACCTTGCTGCCGTCCCAATCGCGGTCCTGTTCGAACGTCTGCTCGAAGGGGCTATGCGTCAGCGCCTGCTTGACCCTGCATGTGCCGGAGTAGGCACGCCAGGCCGCGCATGCGCCAAACAGCACTTGCGACCAACCCTTGAGCCCTCCCTGGCGCAGTCCGTTGGCAAGCAATAACGTTCCGGCCGCCAACGAGACCAGTCGCTCCGGCGTGCCGAGATTGGGGTGTGAAGAGGTGGGCACCGGAGCGCGGCTCGCCACCAAGTGTGGTCGTTCAGTCATGATGGTTCTCCTTGCTGATCCAGGGGACGACATAACGAATGAACCGAGGCGAAGGAGGTTGTTCCGTTGGGGTCACGGGTTTCCCGATGAGCCGGAGGCCGCTGGTTTCGGCTCGCCGTGTTGCGCTGGGAAAAACATCCCAGGGGTCGACCGCCTGGCAAATTTTTTTGAAATCAAGGGGTTGTCAGCCTAGGCAAATGAGTACATAATTGCGCCCATCGAATGCATCGAGGCGTAAAAAACTTCAATGTTTTCAAGGAGATAGCTCGCTATTAGCGGCTTTATCCGGATAAGTTTTTATCCGCAGGGTGTGGTTGTATTGCATCAGGCGTATTGAGGCCGAATAGCAAAATGGTTATGCAGTGGATTGCAAATCCACCTACGCCGGTTCGATTCCGACTTCGGCCTCCACTTTTAAAAAGCTCTGTAGATTCATGATCTACAGAGCTTTTTTGTTTACGGGGCAATGAAAGGTTTTGTCTTGAAAAGGGCATCGGCCGCCTTGCTTCACCCGGGAGGGATGTATATATTTCCCCCTCTGTTGCACCAGCCTCGATCCTGCCAGATGCCTATCTGCCAGTGTCGCACGGCTTGACCGCGCTACCGCCCGAATGGCGAAACTGGTAGACGCATGGGACTTAAAATCCCCCGCTCGTAAGGGCGTGCCGGTTCGATTCCGGCTTCGGGCACCATCCAAGATCAAGGGTTTGCGAGCGAAAGCTGATGCAAACCCTTTTTCGTTTCAGGCGGAGGCTGCTGGGGGGAGTGTGCTGTCAGTATTCCGACTGTAGGGATTTTCGGCCCGCCAAGAGCGCCAGCCATACAAACGCCGACATCCAGACGTAGAACCCATAGCTGTAGCCTGTGATGGTTATTCTTCTGGCACCATCATTCCATGCGCTTGTATACATGAGCGACGAGAGGCCGAAGACTATGGCGCACAAAGAGAACGAGAGACTGCGCCGTGCGCTCTTCTGTGTTTTTTTGTCAGGCCGACGCTACAGTCCATGCTTACTCAAGCTCGACAGCGCTCACAATCTGCGCCGAAACGCCTCTAATATCTCTCGCATGCCTTTCTTCATCTGCAACTGGGCAATGGCATCCAACGGGTGCCACACACAGTCGCTGATCTCATTCTGTGGCCTGGCGGCCGTTGAATCATTGACCGCAGCCTCGAACACGTGGTGTTCGGTACCGCCTTCGCTGACGTGCATCAGGTAAAGCAGGTTCTCGGCACTCAGTCCGGTTTCTTCCGCCAATTCCCTGAGAGCGGCGTCGGCGTGGGTTTCGCCGCGCTCAACGGTTCCGCCTGGCAACGCCCAGCGGCTTTTTGGTTTTCGCACCAGCAGAATGTGGCGGTCTTCTTCGCAGATGACGGTCGCTCGAATCTTCATAACCTTGTCCAGCCTCGACTGTCATTAAAGTGCAATATAACTGCAATATTTGAGCCTTGCTCCTTTGGAGTGTTCAAACCAATAGTTTTCGCTCATGTCCATGGGACCGCCCTGAAAGGGGAAAGGCTTCGTTTATTTCACGAGCGGTTGGAAAACCTGGAGGTAGGGCCGCGCGAACGACCGATCATCGCCAAAAATGAATCAGCGCCGAAAAAACGTATCAATGTTGGGTGGACGAGCCGGCCCTGGTATGGGGAAGCGAGGAATGATGACTACCGTTGAAGATTTCAAAGTCAA
Source organism: Pseudomonas frederiksbergensis (assembly GCF_000802155.2). Taxonomy (GTDB): domain Bacteria; phylum Pseudomonadota; class Gammaproteobacteria; order Pseudomonadales; family Pseudomonadaceae; genus Aquipseudomonas; species Aquipseudomonas frederiksbergensis_A. The sequence goes on along the minus strand of NZ_JQGJ02000002.1, from coordinate 608,937 downwards.
ATCCCATGAGCTTTTGGTTGAACTCGATACAGCCACATCAGAAATGATGGCGTTGATCTGTGTCCATCAAATGTCCGGGACGGCCTGGGACGAGGCTGTCCGGCGTCAACACGAGGCCTATGAACAATGGGTCGCCTACCTCAACGAGCGCGTGTAGCTGCACGATCGTCAACAGCAACAGCAAGACAGATTCTTTGAACGGACCTGGCGCGGTCATGCCTAATCCATAGACTGACAAGAGGATTGAGGCCATGTCTGAACTAGCCAGTTATTTCTGGATTGCCGTTGCCGTGTTGATATTGCTCGTGGACCTTTGGGCGATCGTCAGCGTCTTTCGCAGCGACAAATCGGCCGGTACCAAGGCGGGATGGGCGCTGCTGCTGATTATCTTGCCTGTGTTGGGCTTGATCGTCTGGGGAGTGGCCGGGCCGCGGGGCGTCAAGAATCCGCCTTCGTCCCCAGAGCACAGCAAGGGTTGACGCCCTGAAATGCGAACCACCCGGTCAGCGGTTTTTCCATTGGCCGCCGGTGGTTTCGCAGTCTTTTTGTGCCTGCTGGACCTGTTGCGCACTGTAGTAGTACCAAGTCACCTGCGCATTGTCCGGGATATTCGCCGAGCCGCCGCTTCGGTCCTTGCTGGTGGAGTGTGGGTTGGCCAGCGCTTCTTGGGTCAACCTCGCCTGGCATGTGGCCACGTAGCCCTCGGCACACCGTTCGACCGGTTTCTTTTCGGTGCTCAAGGTTCCTTTGCTTTCGTTGCTGCATGACCAGCCGATGGATTCGGAAGGGACGCCCTTGTATTCATAGCAACTGCGGGTTTCGATTTCCGCTACTGCCTGGCTTTGGGATCGGGTGATGACTTCACAACCTTGCGCCATCACAGTGGCGGGGCAGGCGCAGGCGATCAGCAGCAGGACTCTGGCATTCATGTTGGTTCTCCCTTATGACGGCTCTTGCATCGATACCTATCAATATCGAGGTGCAAAAGTACGCCGTCGTTCCATCGGTTTTACGGCCGGTGGAGTTCAGGGCAACCGGTGTGGCAGGTCGTTAACGAAACGTTTCATTCACTAAGCTTTTCCTCAACGAAACTTATCCTCAACGAAACTTGGGCAACGGACGGTCCACCGGTTTCAGTGACGACAGGGCGCTCTGGATCGATGGGGCATCCTTCTCGATGTCGTTGAGTCGATCGCGGATGCGAACTGCGGCGGGGTGTCCGCCCTGGTGGTCGACCCAGTCGGCGATTTCCTTGCAGGCGGCTGTCAGCCGCGCCTGGCGCGACTCCAATAAGGTGAGCAAGGTGGTGATGGACTCTTTTTCGGACATGTCACACCTCCATTTCAAGGTTGGATGAGCCAGCACGAAACCCGTCGACAAGGACGGGTAACGCTGCATTAAGCGTAGTTGGATTATTTCGACTCTGTTGAAATCCGGCGCACGACTGGACAGTCGGTGCACCGGAGCGCGTCATATCGTGTTCAGCCGGACTCCTTGACCCAGGATGGCGCGACGGAGGCTCGCCAGCGCACATCGGTAATGCCATATTTCTCTGCCATGGGTTTGGAAACCCGCTTGACCTTCTCCCTGCCGAATTTGGGTATGCGCCCAACACCCGCGTCGCAACTGGCCCAATGCCAAGCTTCGGAGTTATTCATCACTTCAGCGCGAATGATGAAAGACTTGGGCTCGCCATGGAGCATGTAGTCGATGATGTAAAGCGATGGACCGCCCATAAATCCTCCCTAATTGATCCTATACGGATGGATACGGAGCCGTTCGGAAAATTCCATCTGATTTCCAGACGGTCAAGATCGGGGGCCGGGGAGGGGACGCTGTCGGTGGCGAAACAACCGTGCTCACGGTGTGGAACCAAACCCGGGTAACCTTCTCCAAGGTGAGCTTGAAAGCACCGGTGCCAGGGATCAAAGGCGACGTAACGTGGCATTGAATAAAGGCAAGACATGAACAACTTCGCCAGGGCGCTGGTCATGGCGCTGCTCGCCGTACCGTTGTCGGGGTGCATTGGCCCGCCCATCGAATTGACCCCGCAAACCGAGCAGCATTTGCGCGTCCAGGCCCCCATTCGATTCCTGCTGACATTCGATGACGGCCCCAGCGCATCGTCGTTCTGGAATCCGAGCATGCAGGTGCTGGACGCCTTGGCGCGGAACCCGGTGCAGCCCGGGATAAAAGCGGTATTTTTCCTCCAGACGCGGGCGCCGCGAGCCGGTGGCAGCGAAATCGGCCGCTCGATCATGTATCGCGAGCATTCGCAGGGCCATGTGCTGGGCTTTCATACCGCGACCCATTGGCACACCAACCATCGCTTCCTGGATCCGGCAGAACTGGAGCAGTCCCTGGGCAACGGCGCCAACGATATCGCTGCGATCACAGGCGCGCCGCCAAGCCTGGTACGACCTCCATTCTGGAGTTTCGACAGGCGCACGTTTGCCGCTTATCAGCGACACGGTATGCACGTATTGCTGACGGACTTGAGCGCCAATGATGGCAAGGTCTGGGGTATTACGATGAGCCCGAGGCGGCGGATGAACCTGACCCGCCAGCTTTCCGAAGTGCGCGAGCGCATCGCCGGGGGACAACTGCCCACCGTGGACGGTGTGATACCCATCGTCGTGACGTTTCACGACCTCAATCGCTATACCGCTCGTCACGCCCGTGAGTACCTGCAAATCCTTCTCGACAGCGCGAGGGAGACCGGCCTCAGGACCGATGCGAAGCCTTTCTACGACGACCGCCGGGCCCTTGAGCGAGCGGCCTTGGCTCGCTCGGTTCGCGACACCTCCCAGCCCGTGCGCCTGCCGGGTTTGTGGGATTGGCTATGGGATTCGGACTCCCATTGAGCCTCACGAATGATCAGCGTGCCAGCGAATGACTCGACGCCCGGTAGGCACCGATCGCCGAACCGGGAGTAAGGTAGGCAGCGTAACCCGGTACTTTGCAGGAGGTGATGACCATGAGTACTGCGATGCTGACGAAACTGCATATCAATGGCTATGACGTACTCAGCGTAAACAGTGGACCTTGGCGAGTCTGTACCCAGGCTGATCGACTGGGCTCCTTCACTTCACGGGAGGAAGCGCTGGCCTATGCCGCTGCGCTGCCTGCCAGGAGACGCCGTAGCGCTCCGTCCGGGAACATCAAGTAGCCTGGCGGTTCCTTCAGGTGGACAGGGATGTCCGCCGTGCGGTCAACCAGCTCACGCGCCTGCGAGCTCCAGGGGGATTTCCAGAGTGAACAGGGCGCCTTGTCCTGGGCCCTCGCTGTACGCCTGGAGGCGGCCATTCATCTCGACGGCTGCCAGGGCGCAGCTGTGCAGGCCAAATCCATGGCCTTCCTTGCGGGTGGTGAATCCATGATTGAAGATCCTGGCCTGGTTTTCCCTGGAGATCCCTTCACCACGGTCCTGGACGCTGATGTGTAATGTCGTCTGGTCCACGATGCGGATCCCTAGCGTCATTTCCCGTGGATGCTCAACGTTGGACATGGCGAACTTGGCGTTGCTGATCAGGTTGATCAGGATCAGCAATAACCGGTGCTTGTCGCCCAGGATCACAGGGGTGTCCTGGTAATCCTTGATCACGGTGACGTGATGCCGGCTCAGGGATCCCGAATTCATGCGCAGCGCATCTTCGAACAGATCGGCGACGTTCAGCGGCTCGATCAGCCTCGCAGCCCCGGCATAGGTTTGTTGAGTGGTGACGATTTCCTTGATGTGATCGATGCTTTTGGTCAGTTGTGCAAGTTCGTCGATGAGCAACGCTTGTTCGGCGGCGACAGAGTCCACCAATTCATTGAAGTAGCGGGGCAGTAACTTGCCTTTTTCGTCCTCGGTGATGAACTGGCCCAGGTCCGTTGCATGTTCGTTCATCATCTTCACCGCCTTGCCCAGCCCTTGTGTCTTGCTGTTTTTCAACTTGCGGGTTACCAGGTCCGCCGAAATATTCACGCTGTTAAGAACGTTGCCGACGTTGTGCAACACGTTCGTGGCGATTTCGGCCATGCCTGCCATGCGAGCGGCATCCACCAATTCGCGTTCGGCGGCTTTCAGCTCGCGGGTGCGCTCCTGGACGCGTTCTTCCAAGTTGTCATTGGCAGTCTGCAGTTCACGGTTGATCTGGTTGATGACCGAATAACTGCGCACTAGCCGAACGGCGAGGTAAATCATCAAGAGCGCCATCAGGCCCGCGCATACCGCCAGGTACATATGGTATTTACGGTCCGTGGCGGCAGTCCTGCGTTGCGTTTCGTTCAGCAACTCGTTGATGCTGTCCAACTCCTGGGCGACCGGGATGACACTGATACGATCCAGCAGATCGTTGACCCGCGGTTGTTCCTGGATGATGGTCTTGACGTGCTGTGTCAGTGAGAAAAACGTGGGCTGGTAGGAGGAGGGCAGTTGCTCGATCTGATATTCGAGTTCGTTTAACTGGTCCTGCACTTCCTGTGCTTTGTCGGACGTGACGTAAAGCGCGTATTCGAGGGTCGTCAGCGTCAGGTCGAGGATGTTGGAGGCAGCGGTCAAGCGCGCAATTTCTCCGTCGGCCTTCATGTCGTTCAACAACGTCTGGATCTTATCTTCTACCGTCGGCATTTCGTCCAGGGATGCCCGCAGCTTGGCGTTGTGTTGCTCGAATTGCTCCACCAGCAAGCGCTTGTTCTGGACTGCGTCCACATAACCTTGGCGTCTCGACGCCCAGAGGGTCGCCAGCGGGCCGGAATTGTTCAGGCGCTCCAATTGCTCCCAGCGAGCCTGTGCTTCAGGCGGCGGGGTGAGCGACAGGTTGTTGTTGACGCCGATTTTCTTCCTGAGGATTTTGACATTCCAGTTGGCGTCGGCTTGTTTGAGTTGGCGAATGAAGTCCCGTGATTCGAAATAGGTCGCGGAATCGTACGTGTAGGATTTGACTAAAAAGAAGATCAGCGCAGAGAAAACAACCAGGGCCGCGGCCAACAGCGCGGGCCACTTGTACTTCTTTATGAGGACCGTCACATGTTTCTCCTGTCCAGGACGAATGCCGAAGCAGGGTTTGGCGATGAAAAACGTTTATCGGGACGAGCGGCGGGGAAAGGAAGATAGCGGAACAATTGCGCTGGTATTTTGCCTGGATACACGTAGAGCTCCCTGCTAACGGTGAACATCGGGTCGTCAGTGACCCAAGTGTAGCGTCAACCGGGCGGGGCGACGTTGCTGTTCGCCGGCGCTGTGCAGGGTAAATAGAGGGCGCGGCCAGGATTGACCGCGCCGGGGGAGGTTACTTCAGATCAATGAATGGCAGCGCACTGTTGGGCAGCATAGTGGTAGGCAGCTGGCCGTTCCAGCGCTCGGCCTTGGTCAGCTCCACCAGGTTCTGGTTGCTGGACAATGCTTGGGCGCGGGCCTTGATCGCCTCTGCCTCCGCCTTGCCACGCAGTTCAGTGGCGAGGGCGTCCGCCTTGGCCTGGGCCACTTGCGAATCGGCTTCCGCCTGGGCCTGGGTGACGCGAATCTGCGCCTGGACCTGCTCGGTGGCGAGTTGCTGCTCGCGAGTCTTGACCTGCACTTCCGCAGCCATGCGCGCTTCGATGGCCTTTTCATAGGCGTCACTGAAGTCAATGTTTTCAACCTGGACGCTGTCGATGATCACCGGCCCGGTAATCGTCGATTTGATCGCAGCGGAAATATCGTTGACCAGTTGGACGCGATTCTGCACCGCGGCGACAGCGTTGAACTTGCCGAACACGTTCTCCACCTGGGTTGGCACCTGCCGGCTGATCATGCGGTCGCGAATGCCTTCCAGGTCCTTGAACTGGGTATAGACTTTCGCCACGTCGGAAGGCGCGATGTGCCAGGACACGGACACCTTCAGCTCGGCCGATTGCTGGTCCTTGCTGTAGGCTTGCAAGTCGTCGTAGGAAGTCACTTGGCTCTGCGTGCTGATCAGGCGCACCGATTCAATGAATGGCGTCTTGAACGACAGCCCCGGTTCAACCACTCCGACCAGCGCGCCGTTGCGCAGAAGCACGCCGCGTTCGGTTTCATCAACCGTGTACCAACTGCCGAAGAAAACAAACAACAGGGCCACGCCGATAATGGCTGCGCCGATCGAACCGATGGTTTTACTGGTCACTTTACTTTCCTTGAGCGGTTTAGGAGATGGCATGCACTGTTTCCTTTGTGAAGACCGTCACTGTTTTTTCAAACGCCAGACACGAAAAAGCCCTGACAAGTCAGGGCTTTACTTAATAAGAAGGCGGATGCGATGGAGTTAGAACTCGTGGACCTGTTAGGGTCGACGCTTTTCAAGACCTTTGCCTTAAACCACTCGGCCACCTTCGTACTGCGTTGCGGCCGTCATGATACCCGAGTGAAACACACTGTCAAACTTTCTACGTAGCCCAATCCACGACCTATTTATCAGTCTGTCGGCGTTTGGACTTTGGGCATCCGCATCAGTTATCTCCGTAGTTCCGTCGTGTGCTAGCCATGCCGGACATGATTAGTGTTTCAATCCGGTATCGCATAAACCTTGAACAATTTTTTGGCCGTGTCGCTGGCTCCGCCCAGATGTTTGTCGAACGCCTGCTCGATCTCGCCGGAGCGATACATTTCACTTAGCGTCGTGTCGACCAGCAAACGGAAGTCCTCGTCGTCTCGGTCTACTGTCATTACCGTGGGGGCATACTCAAAAATACGTTCCAGCAGAATCAGGTTGGCGTCTGGATAACGCGTACTAAGGAGATTGTTGAGCATCAGGCGCTCAGCGAAGAAGGCATCGGCTTTTCCGTCGGCAACCAGTTTAAGGCCTGCGTCTGTGTTCTCGACGGTGACCAGATTGGCTACCACGCCCAATAATCGCAGCTGATGACGGATCCACGTGTCGGTGATTCCGCCTGCGATGGCGGCATAGGTTTGGTTCGACAGACCACGATTGATAGTCGCTCGCCACGTTGGCCCGGTATGGGCAACCTTGCCATTGAGCACGTTGAGCAACGCCGGTGATGCATCTTGGCGCACCACTACCGAGAGACCGGCTGTGTAGATCGGAACTGAGTAACTGACCGTCTTGCGCCGCTCAAGTGTGGGGGCGGTGGGTGTACAGAGAATGTCCACCTTTCCTGAACTGACGGCACTGACCTGTTCGACGCCCGAGACGGGCTGGTAGCGAATTTCCAGCTCGGGCAAACCCAACTCGGATTTGACCCTGTCGGCGATTTTCAGGCAGAGATCCATTGCATAACCGCTGGCTTTATCGGTGGCCTGAACGCTAAAAGGCGCGAAATCCGGCACATAGCCGAGGGTGAAGGCATTGCTCGCTCGCACTCGCTCAAGCGTATTGGCATCGGCCAGCACCGGTACCAGCGCCAGCAGACAAACGAGCAGCAGATTCTGGGTCTTGGTCGGTTTGACGTTCATATCCTGGTTCCCTGAATTCAGATGTGTTGAGTGCAGTCCTGAAGACAACGGTCAAGGCTGGCCAGCGGTTGGAGCGGCTCCGACGAAACGTTTGGCCAGGAAACCGTAGAGCAGGTAGCCGAAAACCAAGACGAGGCTGCCGCCGAATACGGCATCTGTGCCGCAGGCATACAGCGCGTATAAGGAATAGGCCACCGCGACCAGCAAAAGCGTTGTGTTGCGGAGGTGTATGCCGACACCAACCTTGGCTTTGTGCATCATTACCAGCAGGCCGGTCGCGGCCGTCACGTAGGGAATCAGATTGGTCACTGCCGCAAGGCTGACGAGTTTTCCGAATTGAGCGCTGGCATTGGGCGAAATGGTCGATAGCGCCAACAAGGTCTGCAACACGCCACAGACCAGCATTCCGACTATCGGGGCATTTCGTGCATTGACCTTGGCGAACAGCTTGAGGAACATTCCCTGGTCAGCCGTCATCTTGGCTGTTTGCGCCAGGGTAAACTGCCAGCCCAGTAGCGACCCCACACACGCCATTACCGCCAGCGCCATGACGATGTTGCCGACCGTGGGGTTGAACATGTGGGCGTAGACCAGCGCAAAAGGCGCCGATGAGTTGGCAAGCTCTGCGTTGGGTATGATCCCCTGAATAACGGTAGTCGACAGAACGTAAACCACTGCCGCACCCAACGTGCCGAACAGGCAAGCCAAGGGTACCGTGCGCTTGGGGTCTTCCACTGCATCGGAGGCCTGTGCTGCTGATTCCATGCCGAGAAAAGCCCATAAGGTCAGGGGAATTGCCTTGCTGATCGCTTCGGAAATTGGCAGGTCGTTAGGGTTCCACGCGGCAACCAGCAAATCGGGTTTGAACCAGAACCAGCCGATGATGCTCAAGCCTGCGACCGGGATGATTACACCCCACACGGTAATCGCACCGATCTTGCCGGTGATACCAGGGCCGCCGAAGTTGGCCACGGTAGTCAACCAGAGCAAGCCGACCGTTCCGGTGAAAAGCGGAATGGCGCCACTGCCCAACCAGGGCACGAATGAGGTCATGTACCCCACTGCGGAGATGGCAACCGCGACGTTGGCGATGGCCAGCGAAAGGAAGTACAGATAGGAGCAGAGAAAAAACCCGGATTTGGCGTGTGCCTCTTCGGTATAGGCAGATAAGCCGCCTGAGCGCGGACAATAGATGCCGCACTGGGAAAAGCAGTAGGCGATGGCCATGGAGCCGACGGCGGTGACGATCCATGACAAGAGTGAAACGGCACCGAGTTGAGCCATGCTCGTCGGCAGCATGATGATGCCTGAGCCCATCATGTTCACGGTCACCAATGTGGTGAGCCCCATAAGGCTCATTTTTTTGCTTGAGTCGGCCATCGGGAACTCCTTGATCTGCTCAACGCATTGACCCCGGTTCCGGCCCTTGAAAGGTCGTCGGACAGAGGGTTAGAACCCTAGTGTTTGATTACATGGACCTTGTAGATGAGTTGGCCTTGGCTATCGCGTTCGAGTTCCACGCCATGATTGTCATGCTCGAAGCCAGGGAAATGGCCATCGAACAGCTCCATCGCCAACAAGTAATCAATAATGGCCTTGTTATCAGTGCCGGCTTTTTCGCCGGGCATCATCAACGCAATGCCAGGCGGATAAGAGACGATCTGTACGGGGTAGTGCTGTGCCAGGTCGATGGGTAACCGTGTTCGCGGGCAACTATCAAATACCGTAGTGCGCTTATTTGTTCGCACAACCCCAGCGTAAAAAAATACTGCTTCATCAAAGCTGTGACGCCTTGCAGGTGCCGACCCTCAGCAGTCCACTGCGTTGCCTCAACGTCAGCGTGTCCTCGGTTGACCGAAAGACTATTGATAAAAATCAACAATCCTTGTCTTTTTATCCATCGTTTAATTATCGACATCTGACAATTGATATTTTTGCTCGATGGCTGCTCTACAGGCACATCGCACCAATGGTTTAGTTGGCTTTTGCGTCGGTTTCGAGAATGTGTGCCAAGCTTAAGGATGATAATCAAGGCTGCGGCATTCAGTTGCCGGCAAGGTAAACCTCAGGAAACCGTGACATGAACTTCGCCCATGCAAAGCACATCCGTCGTGAGTTCTACAAAACAGTGTGGTTCTATTTGCATGTGGTCTGGCCGATTCTGTCTCTCATCATCATTAGTATCGTGCTGATCGGCCTGATCATCAGCTATCTGGAAGCGTGGAGTCCTTTTGACGGCATCTATTTTGCCTTCGTGACGGGCTTGACCATCGGGTACGGGGACTTCGCACCAAAGCTGGTCATCACTCGTGTGCTTGCGATCCTGCTCGGTTTTAACGGCATCCTGATGACGGCGATATTTGCGTCGATCAGTATTCGGGCTATCGAGATTGCAGTACGGGCCGCAGAGCGGGACAAGCACTGACGTACCGGTTCCTCGCTCTTGCGAACGGGCCGAGTATTGCGACGGGGCGGAGCTGGGCCCCAACCAGGTTTTCGGCTAGTCGTCGGGCGCGCTACGCACCCACTGCCAAAAGAGCTGGTAACCGACAGCCAGCACCACCGGGCCGATGAACAACCCGATGACGCCGCTGGTGACCATTCCCCCCAATGCCCCGATTAACACCACCGGCATCGGTACATCGACACCGCGTCCCAACAATAGTGGCTTGAGTACGTTGTCTACCAGGCCGGCGACGAAGATGTAGATGGCGAACACAATGGTCGCCGTGCTGGCGCCTTCGGTGGCGAAAACGAAGACGATCACCGGGAGGGTAATGAGTGTCGCCGGTAGCTGAATGATGCCGATCAGCAGAACCGCGAGGGCCAGTAGACCCGCGCCAGGGATACCCATGATCACGAAACCGACACCAATCAGCAGCATCTGGATGAAGGCGATTCCGACCACCCCAAGCGCCACCGCACGGATTGTGGCAGTACACAGTCCAGCGATCTGCGGCCCTCTGATCGGACCGCTTAAGCGCGTAGCGATCTGTACCGCGCTGCGACTGCCGTTTTCTCCATGGGCCATGATTATGCCGGCGATGACCAGGGCGAAGATGAAGCTGATCAAGCCCATGCTGACCCCGGCGAGCTTGCTCAACAGTGCCAGGCTGATCCCTTTGATCTGCGGTACGAACTTGTACACCAGGTCCGGCAGGTCGGACGCTGCCTGTTGCCAGAGGTCATGCAGTGGTTTGCCCACGAGTGGCCAAGCGGCGATCGAATCGGGCGGCGGTGGAACATGCAGATTGCCGCTCTTGAGCAGACTTATGACACTGTTCACTGAGTCGGCGATGGAAGTGCCTAACAGATAGATCGGCACGGTGAGGATACCAATGGTGATCAGCACGATCAGCGTTGAAATGTACCCGTCCTTTTGCCCCAGCATGTCCTTCAGCCGACGCTGCAACGGATAAAGTGTAATCGCCAGGATCAATGACCAAAGCAACAGTTCCTTGAACGGACTGAAGATCTGGAAGCAGACAATCACCAGAACCGCAATCAGCCCTGCGCGAATCAGTACATTGAGCAGACTGTGAGAGAACGATCTCTCGGCGATCGGTGTGGGCTCCAATTGATTGCCTCCTGGTAGATGGCTGCAAAGGAACGAAGTTGATTAGCCCTCGCATGGATGCGCAACCGAGGGCGGAGGGCAACCTGTGCTTGGGCCGGGCGGTGCAACTGAGATTCAACTGTCCGGTTCGAACTGAACCCTTGGCGGCGAGCATGCCAGCCCTGGTTTGACGTTCATCTCCGACGGCATTGTCCAGGGCCTTCTTCGCAACTGCCTGGCAAGATTCATGTGCCCGACCGTATGCTGCCCCGCAAAGGTTGCTTGAACGAACGCGTAGCGCTCTTTGATCACAACGCTAGCATTCGCGAGCGGGGTGATTCCTGACAAAAATCAATGATCGTGGCGAGCCAGCCGAGCAACCCATGGGTTGGCCGTCAAGCCATGGAGTAACACGCTCAGGAAAACGGTACAGACGGCAACAGCTACCAAGGTATGGCTGGCTTCAAGGGGGTACTCCAATATCATGACGGCGAAGACAATGCTTGCCAGGCCTCGCGGGCCGAACCAGCCGATGAACAGCCGGGTTTCGAGATCGAAGCGGCTTCCTGCAAGGCTGATCAGTACCGGCAGTACGCGGATCACGGTCAGGCTGAGCAGCGCGTATAGCCAGACCTCCACGGTAAGGCTGCTCCAGGCCCGAGGAACTACCAGCGCGCCAAATACGACCCAGGTAACGACCGATAACAGGCTGGCGAATTCTTCGCTGGCCTTTAGCAGGTGATGCTTTTGCTGGGTAAACAGATAGCTGGCGAACAACCCGCCGACAAATGCGGCGATAAACCCGCTCCCGCCTATTGCTTGAGCTGTGGCAAAGCAAAGAACGGCTAAGCCGGGCAGCATCAGTTGTGACCACACGGGCGTCTGCCATTGATGTTGTCCAGAGTAACGCTGCAACCTCCAGGCGATAAGCGTCAGGACGACACCGGTCACCGCGCCGATGCCAAGCTCCTCGATAAACAGCAGCCCGGCCATCGAGAGGGGAGAACGTGTCTGTTCTTCGATCAGCAGCGCCAGGAACATCAGCAACACCGGAACACAGATGCCATCATTCAATCCGCTCTCTACATTCAACCCTTCACGCACGGACGCGGGAACCTTGGGATTGCTCACAACGGCCTTGCCCAGCGCCGCGTCGGTGGGCGCCAGAAGGGTCGCCAGTATTGCCAGCTCCAATGACGGTACCTGTGGAAACAACCAAATGCCCACCAGCCAGCCACTCAGCATGGTCAGTGGTAGCCCCAGCAGCAACAAGCGTAACGGTAGACCTTCGTATGCTTTTAGAGTCTTGAGGTTGGCGTTGGCGGCATCGCTGAAAAGAACAATTGCCAGTGTCAGCTCGGCCAGGATCCGTAGGCCGTCCTTGTCAATGCGAGGTTGCAGAATACCTAGAAACGCCGGGCCGAGAATCAGGCCGGCAAGCATGAACATCAGCGGACCATTTAGCAGGCGTGACTCGAAACGTCCTGCAAATATGCTGTAGGTCAGGAGGAACGCGGCAAGCAGGGCTAGGTTCTGATACATCGCTGACCTGCTCGTCCAGTGGATGTCGCTAGGGCAATGGCACGGCCATTGGTGTGCGCAGCTCGAGAATCTGAAACGAGACCATTCGATATGCACGGGGCTCTTGAATGCCCGATTTCATACCTGGATCGCGGGGTAAATTCTCGGTATGCCGTACTTCTTGCAGTCGACGTGACGTTGCTACCGAAATTGTAGGATTGAATCCGTGAGCTAGAAGATTTTTCTTTTATCTCTCCGTCTGGGATCAATGCATCCCTGACCAGCATGGACGTTGTCACCTTAAGACGGGTGACTACGAGCAAGTGCGAGTCAGGCGCAACATCCAGCCGATCCGGCGGACCCATAGGGAAACGATTACGCAAGAGCTGGAGGGAATTTCCTGGGCCCGGAAACGACAAAGCCCTGAATAATCAGGGCTTTGTCGTTAAAAGATGGCGGAGGCGATGGGATTCGAACTCATGGACCTGTTACAGTCGACGGTTTTCAAGACCGTTGCCTTAAACCACTCGGCCACACCTCCGTATTGCGTTGCGGGCGCCATAATACCCGAATGAAACACACTGTCAAACTCTCTACGTAGCTTGTTACAGAGCGTCTGTTATGATCGTTGCCACTGAATGTTTCAGAACCGGAGGAGTGTCGCCATGCGCGAACAGGATTACGCAGTGAACAACAGCGTGCAGGCTGAGCAGCTAGAGGTTAGCCGCGTCCTGCGCAACACTTATGGCCTGCTGGCACTCACGCTCGCTTTCAGCGGCGTGATGGCCTTCGTCGCACAACAGATGCGTGTCGGTTATCCGAACATCTTTGTCGTGCTGATCGGTTTCTACGGCCTTTTCTTCCTCACCAACAAGCTCCGCGATTCGGCCTGGGGCCTGGTTTCCGCCTTCGCCCTGACCGGTTTCATGGGCTTCCTGCTCGGCCCGATCCTCAACCGTTACCTGGGGATGCAGGGCGGCGCCGAAGTCGTCAGCTCGGCCTTCGCCATGACCGCCCTGGTGTTTGGCGGCCTGTCGGCCTACGTGTTGATCTCCCGCAAGGACATGAGCTTCCTGAGCGGTTTCATCACCGCAGGCTTCTTCGTGTTGCTGGGTGCGGTCGTGGCAAGCTTCTTCTTCCAGATCAGCGGCCTGCAACTGGCGATCAGCGCCGGCTTCGTGCTGTTCTCGTCGGTCTGCATCCTTTATCAGACCAGCGCCATCATCCACGGCGGCGAGCGTAACTACATCATGGCGACCATCAGCCTGTATGTATCGATCTACAACCTGTTCGTCAGCTTGTTGCAGCTGTTCGGCTTGATGGGACGCGATGACTGATATCCTTGGATATCTGTTTCTGGCGTGAGCTGTCGAGTTGAAGACGGCGCCTTTTCCGGATAGGAAGGGCGCCGTTTTTTTTCGTCAGCACCAACGGTATACACAACACCACGTCAAGCCAGACGACCAAGCACCGATTCAATACAAGCAATCAGTTCGGCGCAATTGAACGGCTTGGGAAAAACCGCTACCGGCCCCGTTCCTCCGGGCCTCGCTCGTGGCGGTACAGCGGGAAGACCGGTGATGAAAATAAGCGGAATCTCGATGCCGCGAAGACAAAGCTCATCGCTCAGTTGGGTGCCAGTCATTTCCGGCATCTGGATGTCCGACAGCAAGCACGCGGTGTTCTCAAATCCACCTGAAGATAGAAAATCGATGGCGCTGGCATACGTCCTGACGCGATAACCGTGGGAGCGCAGCAACCCATCCAATGCAACTCGAACCGATTCATCGTCATCGATGATTGAAATAATTGCGGTGTCGGACATTTCGAAACCTGGCAGTAATGTCAGGTCGCCATAAAGGCGCCCCCATCACTGCAAGATACGCGGTCCAAAGGCCGCGCCTAGTATACGTGGGTATGAACTTTCAATGACCGCGATCCAGGTCCAGTGCCTGGGCCATGCGCACCAGCTCGGCAAACGAGCGCGCGCCCATCTTGCGCATGGCCTGGCCACGATGGATCTTGACGGTGATCTCGCTCAAGCCGATTTGCCCGGCAATCTGCTTGTTCATCAGCCCTGACGCGGCCAATGCCATCACCTGGCGTTCCCGGGCGGTAAGACTGGCGTAGCGGTCGTGGAGCAACTGCCGGCTGCGTTCGGACTCTCGGCGCAATCGGTCGCGCTGGTGGGCGGTGGACACCGCATCGATCAGGTCCTGTTCGCGAAAGGGCTTGGTCAAGAAGTCCACGGCGCCGGCCTTCATGGCGCGCACCGTCATGGCGATGTCGCCATGGCCGGTCATGAATACGATCGGCAGATGAACGTTGGCACTCGCCAGTTGTTGCTGGAAATCCAGGCCGCTGATGCCGCGAAGGCGCACGTCCAGCAACAGGCAACTGGGTGTGTCGGCGCGCGGATGGCCCATGAAATCCGCAACCGAGTCGAACAGTTCGACCCGCAGGCCGATGGAGCGTAGCAAGCTGCGAAGTGCTTCGCGCAGCGATGGATCGTCATCGACCACATAGACGATGGGCTCAGTGGTGAGAGCAGGGTTCATGGCGTGGCTTGGGTTCATCGACAGCGTCCTTGGCGGGGCATGCAGAGGGAAGTAGCGGCAACGAAAACGTGAAGGAGGTGCCTTGGCCCACTGCGCTGGCGGCCCAGATCCTGCCCTCATGGAAGTCCATGATGGAGCGACAGATGGAAAGCCCGATGCCCAGGCCGTTTTCCTTGGTGGTAAAAAACGGGACGAACAACGAGGGCAGGACCTCTTCATCGATGCCGACCCCCTGGTCCACGATCTCCAGCAGCACCTCATGCGCTTGTGTCCAGGTGCGTATGCGCAGGACTCGGTCGCGCACCTTTATCGCCTCCATGGCGTGGCACGCATTGATGATCAGGTTGATGATCACTTGCTGCAGCTGCACGCGGTCGGCGTTGACCCGGCTTGCCGTCGCTGCGAGGTCCGTCTTCACACTGACTCTGTGAAGGACCAATTGCTGGCGCACCAGGTCGAGGGATTCGTTGACAATCTCGTCCAGGTTTTCAGGCCGGCGCAGCGGATCGCATTTGCGCGCCATCGCTCGGGTACGATTGATCACTTCACTGGCGCGACACGCGTTGGTGGCGATCCGCTCCAGCGAGTCGAGGGCTTCCTTGAGGTCTGGGACCGGACGATCCAGCCAGCGACGACATGCCTCGCCGCTGCTGGTGATGGCCGTCAGTGGTTGGTTGACTTCATGGGCTATGGATGCGGCCATTTCTCCCAGGGAGGTCAACCGGGTGGCGTGGGCCAAATGAGCCTGGGCCTCGATCAGGTACGCCTGGTTGTGCCGCAGGCTGTCCGAGGCCTGCTTGCTGCGCAGCGCCAGGAACGCGATGGCAGACAGGGCCGTCAGGCAGCGGAAGAAGCCCGTGATCGATTCCCATCGGTGATAGCCGCCGTTGTACAAGAACGTCGTCGTCAGCAGGAACATGCACATCAGGGCAACGGTGATCACCAGGTTGATGGAAAACAGATTCGCCGCCATCAGCAGCAAGGTGATGTAGAGCAGCGTCGGCGCCAGGTCGGAATGGGTTTCGGAGTTGATAATGACGATCCCGCAGGCCACCACCAGGCCGACGGCCCAGCCCAACGCATTGACCAGCGGGTGAGTGCTGACTGCCATTGAAGGCCCCGACGCCTTTGGGCAAGGGGTATGCCGCAGGCTTTGGTAGACGTTCCTGAGCATTTTGGCGGGTGTGGGCACGCTGCAATCCTTCTATTTTTCTGGTCCACCCCCCCGGTGAAGGAAGAATCGGGGGGCATCGGTACCGGATCTTAAAAGTTGCCCTCGGCCCGGGGTAGGACATAAAACCCTGAAATCCTGCCAACGCTGGCAGTCATCCTCCATACCCAGGTTTCGATGACTCGACCCAAAGGGTGGGCCGAGCGTCCTCCGGTACAAGAGACTCCCACCGGTCCTTGGCTTAACCTTCAAACATTCCATCGCGTCGGCCCTGCAAGACGTTCCGGGTGCGACTTTCCTTGATTCAACGGCCCTGTGCCTGGAATGACTACCATGATGAACAGAAATGACCTGCGTCGTGCTGACATCAATCTGCTGGTTGTCTTCGAAACGATGATGCATGAGCGAAACGTCACCCGCGTGAGCGAGAAGTTGTCACTCGGTCAACCGACTATCAGTGCCGCCCTGGCGCGTTTGCGCCTGATGTTCGACGACCCTTTGTTCATCCGCGGGGGCCGGGTCATGGAGCCGACCTCGCGCGCAGAGGAAATCTTTTCCAACCTGACTCCCGCGCTGGACGGAATCGCCGCCGCCTTGAGTCGCTGCCAGGCGTTCGACCCCGCCACCAGCGACGCCACATTTCATGTCGGCTTGTCCGATGATGTCGAATACGCCTTGCTCCCAGAACTGTTGCACCGCCTGCGCATCGAGGCGCCCGGCACGACGCTGGTGGTACGCCGCGCCGATCAATGGCAAATGTGCCAGTTGCTGTCGTGCGGCGAGATTACCGTGGGGATCAGTCACACCCTGGAGTTGCCCGCCAATGCCCGGCGCAAGACATTGCGACCGATCCGGCCCATGCTGTTGCGGGCGGATTCGCGTCCCGGCGAATTGTCCTTGGATGAGTTCTGCCGCCGACCCCACGCCGTGGTTTCGTCCATGGGGCATGTAATCGATGACTCGGACCGGGCATTGAGCCAGGCGGGCCGGCATCGGCGGGTGGTGCTGACGGTGCCGCAGTTCAGCGCGTTGCCGAGGTTGCTGGCCGGCAGCGACATGATCGCTATCGTGCCCGACTATGTGGCGCAGGCCATGGCGATGGCGACGGACTTGCGTGCTGAGGCAGCGCCGATTCCGCTGCCAGAGCATGAACTGACGATGGTCTGGCGGGGGACGTCCCATAATGATCCTGGGGAGCGCTGGTTGCGTTCCCGGTGCTGCGCGTTCCTTGCCGAGCTCTCCGATTCCCGGGCCCCAGCTCGCCGCGTGGCTTGAAGCAATAGCACCGTTCGCTTCAACGGGAGAAACGGCTGCGATACTCACGAGGTGAAACCGAGAGGTGGCGCTGGAAGGTGTTGCGCATTCGCTCTTCGTCGCCAAAGCCGCATGTTCGGGCAATCTGGTCGATGTTGCGCTCGGAATCCTCCAGCAATCTGCGCGCGGCTTCGAGGCGGAACATTTCGACAGCCTTGGCCGGGGTTCGCCCGGTCTGGAGCTTGTAGACCCGGGCGAAATTGCGCGGGCTCATCCGTGCCTGCCGGGCCATTCGCTCGATGGTCAGGTCGGCCTCGTCCAGGTGCTCGGCCAGCCAGGCATGCAATTGATCGAACCCGGCGCTGTCCTGAGTCTGCGACAGCAACAATTGGCTGAACTGGGCTTGCCCGCCGGGGCGCTTGAGAAATACCACCAATTCCCGGGCCACTTGCAACGCGACGTCGCGACCGCAGTCTGCCTCCACCAGCGCCAGGGCCATGTCGATGCCGGCGCTTACACCCGCCGAGGTCCAGACCTTGTCCTGTTGGACGAAGATGGCGTCGAGGTCCACTTCGACCAATGGGAAGCCGCTCTTGAGCATTTCGCACATGGCCCAATGCGTGGCGGCTCGGCGCCCATCGAGCAAGCCGGCCTGGGCCATCAGGAAGGTCCCGCTGCACACCGACGCCGTGCGCCGGGCCCTGGCGGAGGCCTCGCGCAGCCAGTCCACCAGCTCGACACAATCAATCATCGCCTGACGGATATTCGGGGCGCCGGGCACGATCAGCGTGTCGATAATGGCGCCGTCGAACTGGCGCAGGGACGCCGTTTCCACGACCAGCCCTTCGGCGGTCTGCATCAGTCCGCCGCCCAGGCTCGCGGTGTGCATCTGATAACCCGGCCGGCCGCGCTCGGCCATGGCTTTGGTCGCCGCCCAGAACACGGTCTGGGCGCCGGTCAGGTCGAGCAAGCCCATCTGCGGGTAAGCGAGGAACACCAATGCGCGCGGTTGAGACATCGACTCGGTGACGATGTGGATGTCATGGGTCATCTCGTTCATGGTCGCGTCGACTCGGTACGGGCGTCGTGAAGGGGAGTTTACTATCATCGCAGATCGAGACGGCCCACGGGGGCGCAGGCAGCTGACGGGCCTGTCCGGCCTCGACATGCTCAGTTCTTGAGCGGAATCAGCACGGCTTCGTCCTCGCCCATCACCATGAACACCAGGAGTTTGGCCGGTTGGGTGGCGCTGGCGTTCTTCGACACCAGATGCTCGGAACCGGCTGCTTCGTACCAGAACTCGCCAGCCTTGTAGGTGATGGCCGGTTCGCCCTTCACTTGCGAGGTTATCGCGCCTTCGAGCACATAGGCCATGGCCGTGCCTTCATGCTTGTGGGCAATGGACGACTGGCCCGGTCCATAGTCGACGGTAAGCATCATGGCTTTCTTGCCGGGCAGGTTCTTCAACAGTTTTTCCTGGAGTACCTGTACGTTTTCCGACGGCGCGGTTTCGTGGGCATAAAGCGGGGCAATGGGAATCAGGCTCAGGGCGGCGAACAAATAGAGCGATTTCATCGGGCAGTACCTCTGGGGGGGCGAATGAGTTCCCGTTCACCCTAAGCCCCAAGGTACCGGGGACAAACGTCCAATTTTTTGAAAGATGCGTAGACCACCCATGGCGAGGGCGTAAGCGTAGGTCAGACCACCGGGAAACTGTTGAAATCCACGCTTCGAGCCAGGCGGCTTTCGATCAGGCTGATGAAACCCTGGACTTCGGGACAGTTGAAATGTGCTTGCATGGCCGCTTCCGATTGCCAGCGGGCGCTGACGTTCCAGCGCTCGTTGTCTTGCGGGCAGCGGTCGACCATATAGGCGTCGCAGCCTGGCAAGGCTCGCAGGGTTTCGACGATTTGCTGCAGCTGCCGGCCCAGTTCTTCCGAGCGCCCGGTAGCGGCCTGCACCTGAACGGTATTGATTACTTGGCGAGACATTGTCCTGGCTCCTGAATCAAGTCGAACGGAATCTGATGACACCCAGGAAGGATAGGCTCGGCAGGACCAGGCTAAAACAGCCAATAGGCGGATAAATCCCCAGTCCAATCGATCAGGCAACCTGCTGCAGGATGTCTCGCAAGCGGTCAAGGGCGATATCGATGTCGAGCAATTCGATGGCGCCAAAGCCCAGTATCAGGCCAGGACGCACCGGTGCCTCATTGAAGAAGCCGTCGAGGCTGTAGAGCCCGACCTCGGCTTTTTTCGCCAAATCGATCACCAACGGCAGGTCCATCGGCGCCTTGCACAGCACCGCCATATGGAAGCCCGCCGTGGTGGGTACGGCTTCGAACCAGGGCGACAGGTCATCGCCCATGCGCGACAGGATCCGTTCGCGCCGACCGGCATACAGGGCGTGGCACCGGCGGATGTGCTTGAGCAGGCAGCCCTCGGCGATGAATTTGGCCAGGGCCCATTGGGGCAGGGTGGAGGTGTGTTGGTCAGTAAGGCGCTTGGCGAGGATCACCGCCTCGAGAATCGCGGGTGGCAGGACGGTATAGCCGAGCCGCAGCTCCGGCAGCAAGGTCTTGGAAAATGTCCCGACGTACGCGACGATCCCGCGCTCGTCCATGCTCTGCAACGAGTCGGTGGGGCGGCCCTCGTAGCGGAATTCACTGTCATAGTCGTCTTCGATGATGATCGCCCCGAGTTCATAAGCCCGAGCCAGCAGGGCCTCGCGCCGGGGCTGGCTCATGGGCATGCCCAGCGGGAACTGGTGGGACGGTGTCACGTAGATCAGCCGCGTACCGTCGGGAATCAAGTCGACGCGCATGCCTTGCTCGTCCACCGGCACCCCAGCCACCGTCGCGCCATGGGAACCGAACAACAGGCGCGCCGGCGGATAGCCCGGGTCCTCCATGGCGACCAGGCTGCCGGGGCGAGTCAGTACCCGGGAAATCAGGTCGAGGGCCTGTTGCGCGCCGTTGCAAACCAGCACGTCCTCGTCCTGGCAATTAACCCCCCGGGAAAACGCGATGTGCCGGGCGATGGCGTTGCGCAGCGCCGGCAAGCCTTCGGGCTGGCTGTAGAAACCCTTGGCATTGGCGATCTGGCGCAGGGCATGGGCGGTGCAGCGACGCCAGTCGTCCAGGGGAAACTGCCCCTTGCCGGTGGCGCCACCGATGAAGTCATAGCGCAGCGCGCTTTCGGGCAGCGGATGGCGCAGCAAGTCCGGCATGTTGCGCCAGGTCTCGACCACGTCCGCCCCGGCAAGCTCACGGTGACTCTGTTTGCGCACAACGCTGGCCGGGCGCGCGTTGACATAGGTGCCCTTGCCGATGATGCCGGTGAGCAGATTCTCGTAGGTCAGTTGCGCGTAGGTGTCGGAAACGGTCTTGCGCGAAACGCCCAGTTGCTCGGCCAGCAGCCGGCTGGGCGGCAGTTGCGTGCCGGCGGCAAGACGACCGCTTTCGATGGCGCTGCGCAATTGTCGATACAACTGACCCGTCAGGTCCTTGCGGCCGTTGATGACGACATGAAGTTCCATACCCGCGGGCTCCTGGGTGATCGATTGCGGCAAGGGGCGAGACGCAAGATTACCCGCAATGCGCCGGACCGGAGAAGTTGCGTGGACGTTTATCGACGCATTGGACCTGTCGCGGACGGCCTCGGCGTCCTACCGTGGATCGATCAACCACTAAGGAACCCACCATGAGCCCGCGTCTTGATTACTACAGTGCATCCCCCGGGGCGATGAGGGCAATGATTGGCCTGGAAGCGCTGACCAGCCGCCTGAGCATCGAGCCGGCGTTGCTGCGGTTGATCAGGATTCGCGCTTCGCAACTCAACGGCTGCGCCTTCTGCACCGACATGCACTCGGTGGATGCACGGCGCCAAGGCGAGACGGAGCGGCGCCTCTATGCGGTAGCGGTGTGGCGCGACAGTGGCTTTTTCAGCGATCGCGAGCGGGCTGCCCTGGCATGGACTGAAGCGGTCACGCTGTTGGCTGAAAGCCGGGTGCCGGATGACGTCTTTGCGTTGGCCCGTGGCAGTTTTAGCGAAGAGGAACTGGTGGACCTGACTATGGTGATCAGCACTATCAATAGCTGGAATCGGTTGGCGGTCAGTTTTCGGCAGAGTCCGGGGGGGTAGGCGGGGCTTACGAGGCTGCCTGTCAACGCTAGAGGCTAGAGCCATCGCGGCGTAGTAAAGAACGAAGCCATCTGCGACCGAGCCAACGCCGCGCCGAAATAAGGACCTTGCACATGATCACACGCCACACTGCGCAACTGATTGAACTGCCGGGCAGTCTCGATGCCCTCGGCGGTGACAATCAGCCCGACGCTGCGACTCAACCGAATCATCGCCAGCACACCTTCTTCATCCTGCTCCAGACCCAACTGCGCAAGAATATTGCGATCAAAGCGAATGCCGTCGAACGGCTGGTCGAGGACCTCCCGCAGAGATGCGATATTGGTGCCGAACTTATCGATATTGATCCGCACACCCAGGGCCTTGAGGGCATGCAAGGTATTGGCGAGCGTCTTGTGATCCGTCAGCAATACCCCTTCGGCCACTTCAAGCGTCAGGCGCTGGGCTGACAGCCCGCTGGTCTCCAGCGCCTTGTGCACCTGGTTGAACAGGAAACTGCTGCTGAACCACCGAGGCGAAACAGCCAGGGAAACGTTGAGCTCGTTGGGCCAGGCCGTCGCTTCTTCGCAGGCGTTGATCAACATCCAGGTGCCCAGTTCCTCCAGTTGGCCAGACGCTTCGGCAACCGGGATGAAGTCGCTTCCAGCCAGTTCGCCGCGCTCCGGATGGTGCCAGAACGCCTGGGCTTCGAATCCATGCAACTGCTCGGCACTGACGTCGAATCGGGGCAGGTAACGCAGTTCAAGCTGGCCCTGTTGCATCGCATCGCGTAGTTGCTGTTCGTAGCGGCGTTTGTCGCGGGCGATATTGCCCATGGCCTCTTCATAGATGCGCCAGGTATTGCGCCCGGCGGCCTTGGCCGCATACAGGGCGATGTCGGCCTGGCGCAACAGTTCTTCGGCTCGCGGGTCGAGGGGTTGCGACCAGGCCACGCCGATGCTTACGCCCAGGTACAGCGTATTGCCGTCCAGGTGCATGGGGCGTTGCATGCAGTCGATCAAGCGTTCGCAGAGCTGATCGAGGTCGCTGGCGCTGCCGGGGTTGGGCATGACGATGACGAATTCGTCGCCCCCCAGTCGTGCCACCAGGTCGGTGTCGCGCACGTTTTGCTGGAGGATGTGGGCCACTTCCTTGAGGACCTTGTCGCCTACGGCATGGCCCAGGGAGTCGTTGACCGGTTTGAACCGGTCCATGTCCAGGTTCAATAGCGCCAATGGCGTGCTTTGCGCCTGGTCCAGGTGCTCGCTCAGGCAATCGAACAGGCGGTTGCGGTTGGCCAGCCCGGTGAGTGGGTCGTGCAAGGAAAGATGCTTGATCTGCGCCAGCGCCCGCAACTCGTCGGTGATGTCGGTGGCGGTGCCGCGAAAGCCTTGGCTGCCGGCGTCGATGGCTCGCACCGAGAGCTTGCAGGTGCGGACGCGTTGGTTGCGCGCGGTGTATTCGCACAGCAACGGGGCAGACGAAGCGCTGTTGGCCCCGCCGAGCAGCCAATGGGCGATGGAGATCGATCCGTTGTGGGGGTGCAGCAACCGGTGCAACGGTTTGCCGACCCATTCCGTGGGGCTGAAGCCCGTCACCTGTTCGAAGCGTTCCGACAGGTAGGTCAAGGTTCCGGTCGCGTCGACCTCCCACAACCAGTCGGACGACACTTCGGCGATGTCGCGAAAGCGTTCCTCGCTGCGTTCCAACGCCTTGCGATGGGCCAGGAGGCTGGCGTACTGGCGTTCCTGGGCGCGGAGCATGATCAAGGCATGACGCAACACCGCCATGGCCATGATCGCAAGAAACAACAATGCCAGCGCCAATAGCGGCAGCAGCACCTTGCGCAGGTCCTTGCCGGGCGTTGCGGGACGCCAGGCCAGGGCTTCGCGGGTCAGGTCGTCGAGCAGCAATTGCGCGGTGTCTTTCGGGCCTGGCGTATGGGCGATATGTGCATTGGGCAGGGCAAAGTCCCGTGACAGGCTCTGCAACGCAGCGCTGTCGAGAACTTTGACGAACAAAAGCAGGCTGGGCGGGCCAGGAATTTCTTCAACGCTGTTGTCGGTACCGGTGGTGATCGCGGAGACGGCGACAAAGGCGGGCGCGTCTTCATGATGGAGCATTTCGACGATCACCTCATCGCGATTCTCCGCGGCGCTGGCCTTCCTGGCGAGCGCCCGCAGGTCGCCGGTCAGCCAGGTGTCGGCCGCCACTTCGCTCATCTGGCCATCGATGACCGAATAAACCGTCTTGCCGGTCGGCGAGATGACGAAAACTGCTTGGTAGCCATACAGCGAAAACACGCTGCTGCCGACGTTTTCCTGGTCATAGGCCCAGTCTTTGTCGACCATTACGTGCAGGTGACGGTAGGCATCGCTCCATTTGGAATAGTCGCTCAAGTCACGACCGATGCCTGTACGAATACCGTCGATGGCTCGCTGGGCAAAGAACAGGCTCTGGTCGCGTGCCTGTTCGTCCTGGGTCCGGGTGATGTTGAGCAGCACCGCGATTGCCAGTGAAGACATGACAAAGAGCAACAGCATGATGGCCGGAAAGGTGCGGCGGGTAAAACTTCGGGTAGGCCGCTCGCCGGAAAGCACCGTGGAGCCGTTGCCAGCATGTTCAATCATAAAAACAAAGCCATCAGCTGAACGCGAGATACCCCGCACTAGGGTTGTATCGGCTGACCGCCTGATTAACTTAATAAAAGTAGGCGATTGTTGACCGGTTGCTCCATTTTCGCCGTGCGATCGCTTTCAACTGCTGGTTTTGCCGCGCAGCGCCCATTCCCGGGCGAAGTCCCGTTGTTGGAAATAATTGACAGTGGCCGCCACCATCAGCGTCAAGCAAGCAGCCAGTGCCGCCAGGGCCATGTCTTTTTGTGAATCCCACGGGTCCTGTTGCGCACCGACAAACGCCTTGGCCGTGTCGCCGCCCATGTACGCACCGCCAATCCATTCGATCAGCTCGTAGATCGCCGATGAGGACAGGATCAGGTTCCACGCCAGGAAGTAACCCGTGAAACCCCGGGCCGGGATGACCCGCAGCAGCGCCTCGCGCACCGGATAGGCCAGCAGCAATCCATAGCTGAAGTGCACCAGGCGATCGAACTGGTTGCGCTGGAAACCCAGGAGTTCGTCGAGCGGCTCGCCACCGGTCAGGGCTTGCCACCACTGGTTATAGGGGACTTTCGCATAGGTGTAGTGGGCGCCTACCTCGTGAATACAGAGAAACACGAATACCAGCGTGGCGGACAGGCGCGAAAAGCTGAACCGCCGGTGGACCGCCACCAGAGCCACCAGCAGGGCAACGACCAGCAGGTTTTCAGCCAGCCAGTCGCTGCGTTTGACCGGGGCGATGGCCAGCCATGTCCATAGGACGACGAAGCTTCCCAGCAGGACCAGCTCATAACGGCTCGCTCGGGTCTGCATGTTTATTCTTTGTCCTTGCGATGCCCCGGCAGTAACGCACCGAGCACCTGTTTGGCCGTCTCGACCACGATGCCGCGTTCGTTCGGGTCGCCCTGGAGCAGGGTGGATGCGAATTTCTTCGCCTGCTCCAGCTTGATATGCGGCGGCAGCGGTGGAACGTCGGGGTCGGTGCGGAACTCGATCAGCACCGGGCGTTCGGCGACGAATGCCTGTTCCCAGGCGCTGGCGACGTCGCTTTCCTGATCCACGAGGATGCCCTTGAGGCCGATGGACTCGGCGAACAGATGGTAGGGCACGTCGGGTATGTTCTGGGACGCCTCGAATTTCGGGTCGCCTTCCATGACCCGTTGCTCCCAGGTCACCTGGTTCAGGTCCTGGTTGTTGAACACCGCGCAGATCCAGGTGATGTTGGTCCAGGTGCGCCAGTATTTGGCGACAGTGATCAACTCGGCCATGTTATTCATCTGCATCGCGCCGTCGCCCACCAGCGCGATGACCGGTCGGTCCGGGTGGCAGAACTTGGCGGCGATGGCGTAGGGCACGGCCGCGCCCATGGAGGCGAGGCCGCCGGAGAGTGAACACATCATGCCGCGACGGATCTGGACGTCCCGTGCGTACCAGTTGGCGCAGGAGCCGGAGTCGCAGGTGATGATGGCGCGGTCCGGCAGTCGTGGCGACAGTTCGAAGGTGACGCGCTGCGGGTTGATCGGCTTGGCCGATACCAGGGCGCGTTTTTCCAGGGTCTTGTCCCAGTCCGCGCGCCAATGTTCGATCTTTTCGCGCCAGGCCCGATCGGTTTTTTCTTCGATCAACGGCAACAACGCCCGCAGGGTGTCGGCGCTGTCGCCTTGCAGGTTGACTTCCATGGGATAGCGCAGGCTGAGCATGTCTGGCTGAAGGTCGATCTGCACGCCACGCGCCTGGCCTTCGCCGGGCAGGAATTCGGCATAGGGGAAGCCGGATCCGATCATCAGCAAGGTGTCGCAACCGGCCATGAGATTGTCGCTGGGCTCGGTGCCCAGCAGCCCGATTGAGCCGGTCACCCATGGCAACTCGTCGGGCACCGCTGCTTTGCCGAGCAGGGCCTTGGCGACGCCGGCGCCGAGTTTGTCGGCGATGGCAATTACTTCGTCCGTGGCGTGCAGGGCTCCGGCGCCGACCAGGATAGCGACTTTCTTGCCGGCATTGAGCACGTCGGCGGCCCGGCGCAGATCTTCCTCGTAGGGCACGACCTTGGGTTTGCGGTAGCCGACACCTGAATGCAGCGTGCCATGCTTGTGGGGCGGTGGCGTGTATTCCAGGTCCTGCAGGTCGTTGGGCAGGATCAACGCAGTCACTCGACGTTCACCCACCGCCGTGCGTACCGCGCGGTCGAGCAGGTGGCGGACCTGGGCCGGGGCACTGGCTTGCTGGACGAACGCGCCGGCAACATCCTTGAACAGGCTGACAAGGTCAAGTTCTTGCTGATAATGCCCACCCAACGCGTTGCGCGCCTGCTGGCCGCTGATCGCCAGCACCGGCATGTGGTCCATGCGTGCGTCATACAGACCGGTAATCAGGTGCGACGCCCCAGGGCCAGACGTTGCGATACAGACCCCCAGCTCGCCGGTGAACTTGGCATGGGCGCAGGCCATGAACGCGGCCATTTCTTCATGCCGGGCCTGGATAAAGCGAATTTTTCCCTTGGCCCGGTTCAAGGCCCCGAACACGCCATTGATGCCATCGCCCGGATAGCCGTAGATGCGACGAACGCCCCATTCGTAAAGGCGTTCAACCAGAAAATCGCCGACGGTCATGCTCATGTCTGTTCCTCGTCCTGATGGGCTGTCTTGAGGGGGCCGCGACCGCTGTGGCAGCGGTACGCAGCGCCATGGCTCATACAGGACTGGACCGACGCAAGCCCTTCAAGGTTTCGATTTTTTTGTCCAGGGCAATGACTTGAGCAGCGCATCCACGCTCAACTTGCCGGCTCCCTGCAACAGCAACGGCAGCAGCGCAATCAGGTAGATCAACGGCAGCTTGAAGTTCCCGTAGCCCTTGTTGGTGATCGCGTACCCCTGGGCCAGCTCACTCAGGCTCGACCAGTCGGCGGGCCAATGCACGGCGGCAGTGGCAACCACGGTAACGACCATCAATACCAGCGCCGACGCCCGTGTGCCCAAGCCGATCAACAGGGCGAGGGCGCAGATCAGCTCCGCCCACATCGACAATTCCCAGTTCCAACTGGCCGGCACATGGTTGAACGGGAAGGGGAAGGCCGACTGGATCTCGGCGAACCAGTTCTGGCCGTTCCATTTCTCCAGGCCGGATTCGAAGAACTCCCAAGCGAGGAACAGGCGCAGCCCCAGCGGTGCGAGCCACGATCCGGCGTGATTGAGGTTGACGTGCAGGCCGTTCAACGCTTTCGAGACAGTTGCGTACATGATCGTTCTCCTTCGCTCAGGCCGCACGTGCCAAGGATTGGCGCTTGTTGGCCTGGGCCAGCTTGCCCACCAGGCGGATCGCCGTGGCGGCGCAGATCAGGCCGAACGGCAGCACGTACCAGTCACTCATGGGAATGCGTTTGAAGTTGGAGTAGGCAAAGATCGCCGCCACTACCCACATGCCGGTCGTGTGCAGGCGCTTCCAGGCGGTGGTGCCAATCAGTCGCGTAGTGCTTTTGAATGAGGTCAGGGCCAGCAGCAGGATGAACACGTAGCCTACGGTGCCGGGCACATTGCCAAGCGTGGTCCGGCCAGGCCAGAACTCGGTGTTGAGCTGGCCGTACCAGTAGATCAACAAGGCGTGGACCAGATGGGAAAAGGCAAAGGCCAGCCCGATGAAGCGCCGTTCGCGCACCAGGGATTTGCTCAGGGGCGAGGGCACCAGCACGGCAAACGCCGAGGCCGTGAAGGCCAGCAGGAAGAGGACGAAGGATGAGCGAGCGGTGGCGCGAATGGCACTGCGCACGCCTTCGGTCAGGTCCGGGTTGATGATCAGGATAAGCGCGGTCATCAGCAGCACCAGGGCGGCAATCAGGTTGAACAGCGACCAACCCTGGTAGCGGAAAGCAGGCGGCGTTGCGGTGGCGGTAGGCATGGGAAAGCTCCTTGGAAATCGGGGCCCGGCGCCGTGGTGGCCGGGGACATGAGGAGTCTTTCAAATGGGTGTAAGCGGGGTGTGTCCGGAAGGGGGGCGGTGTGCAAGTTTGTGTATGCGCTGTGCTGGTTGACACACTGATATACAAACCTGACCGCTCCCACGGGGTCTTTATCAACTTCACGCCTGGGGATCGCACCCCAATCGCAACTCGGCGCACAAGCCACCGCCTTCGCGATTGCTCAAGGTCAGCGCGCCGCCCATGGCGTTCGCCAGTTGCTGGGCGATCGCCAGGCCCAGGCCCGTGCCGCCGGTTTCCCGGTTGCGCGAGCTTTCTACCCGGTAGAACGGCTTGAGCACTTCGGCCAGCTCCTGCTCGCTGATACCGGGCCCTCGGTCCAACACCTGGATCGCCAATTGTCCGTTGGCGGCAGGCTGGACCTGGATCTGCGCCGAGCCGCCGAACTTCAATGCGTTGTCCACCAGGTTGACCAGCACCCGACGCAACGCGTGCGGGCGTGTATCGATGATCGCGGCGTTCTTGCCGGACAGTTGCACGTCTTGCCCGGTGTCCTGGTAGTCGAACACCAGGCTGTCGAGAAACGCATCCAGGCTGATCCGGCAACTGGCTTCGGTGGCGCCATGGATGCTGCGGGCGTAGGCCACGCCTTCGCGCACCAGATGCTCCATTTCGCCCAGGTCGCTGTAAAGCTTGTCCTTTTCGATGCCATCGTCCATGAATTCGGCCCGTAGCTTCATGCGGGTGATAGGGGTCTGCAAATCATGGGAGATCGCGGCCAAGAGGTGCATCCGCTCCTTTAGATAGACAGCGATGCGGTCCTGCATGGCGTTGAAGGCCTTGGCCGCGTGGACAACCTCGGTCGGGCCTTTTTCGTCCAGGCGTACACCGTGGGCGTTGGGATCCAGGGTCTCCACCGCCTGCGCCAGCCGGGTGAGGGGGCTGACGGCGATCCGCACGGCCAGCCAGGTACAGCCGATCAGCAGCGCCAGTTGCCCCAGCAAGACCATCGGCAACCAAGGCGAAAGCGGCGCCATGGCCGGGCGCACATCGATGGTCAGCGGGTTGCCGTCCTTGAGGCGCAGGTGCGCCTGGTAGTGCATTTTCGGGCCCGGGATCTGGTTGTAGGTCAGCGTGTAGGTTTCGCCGAGGGCTTGCTGGATCGAGCTGACCGATATCGGCGCGTTGTTGGGAAGCATCGGCGTGCCTGGCTGGCCTTCGTCGAGCACGTAGCCGTAGTTGCGTCGCGCAAGCTTGGGCAGCCACGCGGGGCGCTCCGCGGCCGGCAGGCGATCAAGTATCGCCACCGACGTCGAGACGTCGGTCTCCAGATTGCCAAGCATGGTGTTTTTCGCACTCTCGTAGCGTTCGTAGTACTGGACGCCGAATGACAAGCCTTGGGCCAGGATCAGGCCGATGAGGAAGATCAGCGACAACCGCGAGGCGAGGGTGCGCGGCCAACGCAGCGGCAGTCTCATACCGGAGCCTCGAGAATCTCCACCGGCAGCGAAAACACATAGCCTTCGCTGCGAACGGTCTTGATGTACGCGGGTTCGCGGGCGTCGTCCAACAGGCGTTGGCGCAGGCGACTGACCAGCAAGTCGATGGAACGGTCGAACAGGTCGGCGTCACGGCCCTGGGTCAGGTTCAGCAGCTGGTCGCGGTTGAGCACCCGCTGCGGATGGTCGAGGAACACCCGTAGGAGGCGGTATTCGGCGCCGCTCAAGGCCACCATGGTGCCGTCGCTGTCCAGCAGGTGCCGAGCCGTGGTGTCCAGCCTCCAGCGGCCGAATGCCAGGAGGCGCCCGCTCTCGGTGACCACCAGGTTGGGTGGCAGCATGCGCGTGCGCCGCAACACCGCGTTGATCCGCGCCAGCAGCTCCCGGGCGGCGAAAGGCTTGACCAGGTAATCGTCGGCGCCCATTTCCAGGCCGATGATGCGGTCGGTCTCGTCGTTGCGAGCGGTGAGCATCAAGACCGGCGTGGCCTTGTGCTTGCCGGCGCGCAGTTCCCGGCACAACACCAGGCCATCGTCGCCGGGCATCATGATGTCCAGCACGATCAGGTCGACCGGCGTGGTTTCCAGAAAAGCGCGCATTTGCCGGCCATCCGCGACCACCGTGGTGCGCAGGCCGTTCTTTTTCAGGTAGTTGCCTACCAGTTCCCTGATCTCGCGATCGTCATCCACGATCAACACATGATCGACATGATCCATGGTGTTCTGCCCCTTGGCGTTTTGATGTGGGTCAGTCTACAGCCACCAGCCGGCCTGGCTCGCGACGGTTTGTATTGCAGTGTATCTGGCGCTCGGCGGATACACGGCGATGCAAAAAGCCCCCCGGCTCGATACAGGCGCGACACCTGGGTGGCATTCAATGGCTTCCATCGAGGCAACCCAACCGGCCTCAGCGATAAACAACCATTGAATCGAGGAGCGCACCATGAACACCAAAGCCATCTACGCCGCCTGCCTGTTCGCCGCACTGAACATCTGCACCCTGTCGGCCCGGGCCGAAAGCAACGTCCAGGCGCAAACCTATACCTATGGCACTCACCTGGATGTGCGCAAGGTGCTGTCGCTGAGTGAGGACCCACAGCCGGCCTGCGGCGTGGTGAATGCGCACATGACCTACCTGGATTCGGCGGGTCATGAGCAGGCGCTGGACTACCGCAAGCTTTCCGATAACTGCACCAACCAGAGTTGAAAGCACCACGCCAGCCATGCATGCGCGGTTGTGGCGAGGGAATGAATTCCCTCGCCACAAAGGTGCCCGCACTTTTTCGTGCTTCATTCCATTTTGAGGTGTTGCCATGCTTCTGATCGCATTTCTCGGCGGGATCCTGACGATCCTCAGCCCTTGTATTCTTCCCGTGGTGCCGTTCCTGTTCGCCCGGGCCAATCAATCGCGCAGCTCGGTGTTATTGACGCTGGGAGGCATGGTGCTGACCTTTGCCCTGGTGTCGAGCCTGGCGGTTGCCAGCAGCGAGTGGGTCATACGGGCCAGCAGCGTCGGTCGGCAAGTCGCCCTGGTGGTGATGGTGCTGTTCGCCTTGTCGTTGATGTTCAGCCGGGTCGGTACCTGGCTCGCCCGGCCCCTGGTCAGCCTGGGCAATCGTCTTGATGCCGGTGCCGGGCGGATGGGCGGGCCTGTCGCGTCGGTGCTGATCGGCATTGCCACCGGGCTGCTCTGGGCACCGTGCGCCGGGCCGATCCTCGGCGTCATCCTGACCGGGGCGATGCTGCAGGGTGCCAGTGCGCAGACCAGCCTGTTGTTGCTCGCCTACGGCCTGGGCAGTGCCTTGTCGCTGGGGACGTTGATCCTTGCCGGTCGGGGCTTGATCGGTCGGCTGAAACCCTCGCTGCCGATCACGGCCTGGCTGCGTCGGGCCACCGGTACGCTGGTCTTGCTGGCGGCTGTGGCAATCGGCACTGGGGCGGATGACCGGTTATTGGCGGCGACGTCATCGCAACAGTCGGCCAGCCTGGAGAAAAGCCTGCTGGAGAATGTGCCCAAGGCCATCGACTACGTGGTGAGCAAGGCGGGCGCGAGCACCATGCCGACGCTCGATGCCCAAGGTGCAATGCCTGCGCTGGACGGCGCAGTGCAATGGCTCAACTCGCCGCCGCTGAGCAGCGAATCGTTGCGGGGCAAGGTGGTACTGGTGGATTTCTGGACCTACGACTGCATCAACTGCCAGCGCACGCTGCCGTATGTGAACGATTGGGCGAAGAAATACGAGAAGGACGGGCTGGTGGTCATTGGCGTGCACACCCCGGAGTACGGTTACGAGAAGATCATCAATAACGTGCGCGAGCAGGTGCGCAAGCTCGACATCCACTACCCGGTGGCCATCGACAACCAGTATGCAATCTGGCGCGCCTTCAACAACCAATACTGGCCGGCCCATTACTTCATCGATGCCAAGGGACAGGTACGCTACAGCCACTTTGGCGAAGGGCGCTATGGCGAGCAGGAGCAGGTGATCCAGCAATTGCTGCAGGAGGCGAAGGCCGGTAAGTAATCTGGTGGCGAGGGGATAATCCCCTCGCCACAAAAAATTGCCTGATCGTGCTGGCCCCTTGCTCATTAAGTTGAAGTCAAACTTCTTTCATTTCAGAAAGTTGGACGACAAACCTATGCGTGTTTCTATCTGGATCGCGGCGGCCATGCTCATGGCCGCCGTTTCGCTTGAAGCCCAGGCCCGGGCCCTGACGGCAAACCAGCAGTCGGTGTGTCGCTGGGGTTCGGACATCGCAGCGGGCGCCCAGGCGTCGAAGCTGTCCGGGGTCAGCCTGTATGGCGCACGCAAGAAGCTGCAGGTGCGCAAGTTTCCTCGCCCCTGGATGCGCATGACTGCCCTGGGCATCACCGAACAGACCTACAACAGCGCCTCGCGGCTCAAGCCCGCCGCCGTCAAGCAGACCTACTACGAACAATGCGTGCGGCATGAGCTGGCGCGACGATAAGCGCTCACCCGGGGCGCCTGCCGGGCATTTCGATCCCATGCTGATGCACCCGGCGGTACAGCGTGGCCCGGGAAATACCCAGCGCCCGGGCCGTGGGGGTGGGTTTCCAGCGATGCCGCACCAAGGCATCCAGCAGCGCCTGGCGTTCCGGACTGGCGCTGGGTTCGTCGGCGTTCGCGGTGGTTTGTTCGCCGTGCAGTGATTCCGGTAAATGGTCGAGCTGGATTACGCTCGCTTCGCAGACTGCGCAGGCATAGCGCAGCACATGCCTCAGTTGCCGGACGTTGCCCGGCCAGTGATACCCCAGCAGGCATTCCAGCGCCGCGCCGCTCAGTTGCACCGGCCCCCCGCACAGCGCCACCTCTTCCTCCAGGATGCGATTGATCAACGCCAACCGGTCGGTACGCTCACGCAGCGGCGGCAGCTGGAAGCGCGCACCGCCAAGGCGGAAATACAAATCCTCGCGAAACTCGCCGGCCGCCACCAGGGCTTCCAGGTCGCGGTGGGTGGCGCAAATCACCTGGATGTCCACGGCCTTGCGCCGTGAGGCCCCCAACGGCGCCACTTCGCCTTCTGCCAGCACCCGCAACAAGCGCGTTTGCAAGGCCAGCGGCATGTCACCGATTTCATCGAGGAACAGCGTGCCACCGTCGGCCTGCTGCAACAGGCCTTGCATGCCCTTGGCCGAGGCGCCGGTAAAGGCGCCGGCGACATAGCCGAACAATTCGCTCTCGATCAGGCTTTCGGGGATGGCCGCGCAGTTCAAGGCCACGAAAGGTCGGTCGCGGCGCTGGCTGGCCTGGTGCAGCTGGCGGGCGAAGACTTCCTTGCCGGAACCGGTCTCGCCCTGGATCAGCACCGGCAGGTTACGGTCCTTGACGCGCACCGCCAGGTTCAGGCTGTCAGCCAGGCGTGGGTCGAGTTCGGTCGGCGTCATTGCGGCGCGCTGGCGCGATGTGGCGCGGCGGCGTGGCGCGCTCAAGCGGCCATGCAAGTCCATTTCCAGGGGGTAGAGGCTTTCGTCCCGGGCGCGGTGCAGCAATTGTGGGTCGAAGACCTGGCTGATGTGGCGAGGCAGCTGGCCATAGCGTTGCATCAGGTACTGGCGCGCCGCCGGGTTCAGGGCTTGCAGGCAGCCGTCGTCATCCCAGGCAAAGAGGAAATCCGGCTGGCTGTCGACGTAGCCGGCGTTGCGATGGGCCCGCAGTACCCAATAGCCCTGGGCACTGCTCATGAAAAATGCCTGTTCGATTTCCCGGGCGCTCTGAACCACCATTTGCCGGATCAGGTGCTGGGAGCGTCGGTCATCCGGCGAGCGCACCGCCGAGACGTCCAGCACGCCGAGCAATTCGCCTTGGGGGTCGAATACCGGCGCGGCGGAGCAAGTCAGGCCGATGAATGCCGCGCGGAAGTGGTCGCGCTTGTGCACCGTCACCGCCGTCTTGGCCGTGAGCACCGCCGCCACGCCGCAGGTGCCTTCTTCACCTTCCGACCAACATGTGCCCAGGTACAGCCCGGCCTTGCGGCAGTCGTTGCGAAGAGTGGTTTCCACCCGATAGTCGATGGTCTGGCCTTGGGCATCGGTCAACAGCACGCAATAGTCGGCATCGCGCACCCGGCCATGCAGGCGTGCCACTTCGTCGCTGGCGATATTGAGGAACAGTTCCGAGCGCTCGCGACATTGCTTGAGCACGTCGTTGGACAGGATTCGCGGCCCCTGCAGCGAGCCGGGGTCCAGGTGATGTTGCTCCATGGAGCGGCGCCAGGAGTCGAGGATCA
Organism: Pseudomonas frederiksbergensis; assembly: GCF_000802155.2. Taxonomy (GTDB): domain Bacteria; phylum Pseudomonadota; class Gammaproteobacteria; order Pseudomonadales; family Pseudomonadaceae; genus Aquipseudomonas; species Aquipseudomonas frederiksbergensis_A. The sequence goes on along the minus strand of NZ_JQGJ02000002.1, from coordinate 574,564 downwards.
GGTCCGGCACGGGCAATTGCGGCAGTTGGGTGGCGTTCTTCAGCACGCGGCTGACGCAATCCACATGCGCCCTGGAGTGAGCGGAAAGCATAGGGGCCTCCGGTTCAGCTTCTTGTCGTTGTCGGCACATTAAGCGCTGATCGCCGGGCTCAGACAAGCCCGACGGAGCGCGGGGGCCGACGTGAGACGCCACGTCTCAGCGTCTCGCGGCTTGGTCGTGCAGGCTGGCATGTGGCGTCTCACCGGACTTGGCGGCGACGTTTGCCACGGGACGCCGCGAGCCCTCTATCTCGGGCATTCTCGCCAGGTATCGAGCAATTGGCACCGGCCTTGCTCTAGGCCTTGGACCCACACCCGCTGGGCTTCCAATAATAAAAAGAGGTGCCTATGACTTGCACGCCAAGCCAGCTGATCGTTTCCGCCACGGTGGCGCCATGAGCCGCCAACCGCTCACTGTCGGCATCATCGCCAACCCCGCATCGGGCCGTGACGTGCGGCGCCTGACCGCCAATGCCGGGCTGTTTTCCAGTACCGACAAGGTTTCGGTGATCCAGCGCCTGCTGGCCGCGTTCGGCGCCACCGGCATCGAGCACGTGCTGATGCCCACCGACATGATCGGCATGGCCGCCGCCGTGCTGAAGAACAGCCACAGTCGCCAGGCCCGCAGCAGCCACTGGCCGGCCCTGGAATTCCTCGACCTGACCCTGCGCCAGACCGTCGAAGACACCCGCCGCGCCGCACGCCTGATGGCCGAGCGCGGGGTGGCGTTGATCGCCGTGCTGGGCGGCGACGGGACCCACAAAGCCGTGGCGGCCGAGGTTGGCGACATTCCTCTGCTGACCCTTTCCACCGGCACCAACAATGCTTTCCCCGAACTGCGCGAGGCCACCAGCGCCGGGCTGGCCGGCGGGCTGTACGCCAGCGGCAGGATCCCGGACGAAATCGGTTTGCGCCGCAACAAGCGTTTGCTGGTATGCGATGCCGCTCGCGGCTTGCGTGAAGTCGCCCTGGTGGACGTTGCCGTGTCGCCGCTGCGCTTCGTCGGCGCCCGGGCCATCAGCCGGGCACAGGATCTGGCCGAAGTGTTCGTGACCTTCGCCGAGCCGCAGTCCATCGGCTTGTCGGCGCTGTGCGGTTTGTGGTTTCCGGTGTCCCGCCAGGCGCCGGGCGGTGCCTGGATGCGCCTGGACCCGCAATCGCCCGAAGCGCTGCTGGTGCCGCTCGCGCCGGGCTTGTTGCAAGGCTGTGGGGTACTGGCCGCTGGCCCGCTGGCACCCGGCGTCGCCCATGGCTTGTCGCTTTCGGCCGGCACGTTGGCCCTGGATGGCGAGCGGGAAATCGAATTCAACGTGCAGGACCGGCCCACGGTCACCCTCGATGCCGGCGGCCCGCTGAGCATCGACGTCAACGCGGTGCTCACCTACGCCGCGCAACAACGCTTGTTGGCCATCGGCCGCGAGCACCCGCAACACCCCTTGAACCTTCAAGAAGACACCCCTGGAGAATAAAAATGTCGACATCGCTCACCCATGATCAATTGCTGCACGCCTATCAGGTCATGCGCACCATCCGCGCCTTCGAAGAGCGCCTGCACGTGGAGTTCGCCACTGGCGAGATCCCTGGTTTCGTCCACTTGTATGCCGGCGAAGAGGCCTCGGCCGCCGGCGTCATGGCCCACCTGGGCGATGACGACTGCATCGCCTCCAACCACCGTGGCCACGGCCATTGCATCGCCAAGGGCGTGGACGTCTACGGGATGATGGCCGAGATCTATGGCAAGAAAACCGGCGTCTGCCAAGGCAAGGGCGGCTCGATGCACATCGCCGATTTCGAGAAAGGCATGCTCGGCGCCAACGGCATCGTCGGCGCCGGTGCGCCATTGGTAGTCGGCGCGGCCCTCGCGGCGCGGCTCAAGGGCACCGACAGCGTCGCCGTGGTGTTTTTCGGCGACGGCGGCTCCAACGAAGGCGCTGTGTTCGAAGCCATGAACATGGCCTCGGTGTGGAACCTGCCGTGCCTGTTCATCGCGGAAAACAATGGCTACGCCGAAGCCACCGCGTCGAACTGGTCGGTCGCCTGCGACCACATCGCCGACCGCGCCGCCGGCTTCGGCATGCCCGGCGTGACCGTCGATGGCTTTGACTTCTTTGCCGTCCATGAAGCCGCCGGAGCTGCTGTGGAACGCGCCCGTGCCGGGGAGGGGCCGTCGTTGATCGAGGTCAAGCTGACCCGCTACTACGGCCACTTCGAGGGCGACGCCCAGACCTATCGCGCACCCGACGAGGTCAAGCATTTCCGCGATAACCAGGACTGCCTGATGCAGTTCCGCGACCGTACCACCCGGGCTGGGCTGCTCACCGTCGAGCAGTTGGACCAGATCGACAAGGAAGTCGAGATGCTGATTGAAAACGCCGTGTACAAGGCCAAGTCCGATCCCAAGCCTTGCGCGGCGGACCTGTTGACCGACGTCTACGTCAGCTATCCCTGAACGCCCTCCTAAAAACAACAAGAGAGAATCCCATCATGGCGAGAAAAATCAGCTATCAGCAGGCAATCAACGAAGCCTTGGCCCAGGAAATGCGCCGCGACTCCAGCGTGTTCATCATGGGTGAGGACGTGGCCGGTGGTGCCGGCGCACCCGGTGAGAACGATGCCTGGGGCGGCGTGCTCGGCGTCACCAAGGGGCTTTACGACCAGTTTCCCGGACGCGTGCTGGACACGCCGCTGTCGGAAATCGGTTATGTCGGCGCGGCGGTCGGCGCTGCCACCTGCGGCGTGCGCCCGGTGTGCGAACTGATGTTCGTCGACTTCGCCGGCTGCTGCCTGGACCAGATCCTCAACCAGGCGGCGAAATTCCGCTACATGTTCGGCGGCAAGGCCTCCACACCCCTGGTCATCCGCACCATGGTCGGGGCCGGCCTGCGTGCCGCGGCGCAACATTCACAGATGCTCACGTCTTTGTGGACGCATATTCCGGGGCTGAAAGTGGTGTGCCCATCATCGCCCTACGACGCCAAGGGCCTGCTGATCCAGGCCATTCGCGACAACGATCCGGTGATCTTCTGCGAGCACAAGTTGCTCTACAGCATGCAGGGCGAGGTGCCGGAAGAGCTCTACACCGTGCCGTTCGGCGAGGCCAACTTCCTGCGCGACGGCAAGGACGTGACCCTGGTGTCCTACGGGCGGCTGGTCAACACCGCCATGGACGCGGCGCGCAACCTGGCCGGCCGCGGCATCGACTGCGAAGTGATCGACCTGCGCACCACCAGCCCGCTGGACGAGGACAGCATCCTTGAAAGCGTCGAGAAGACCGGGCGCCTGGTGGTGATCGACGAGGCCAACCCGCGCTGCTCCATGGCGACCGACATCTCGGCGCTGGTGGCGCAAAAGGCCTTCGGCGCGCTCAAGGCTCCGATTGAAATGGTCACCGCGCCGCACACGCCGGTGCCGTTCTCCGATTCCCTGGAAGACTTGTACATCCCTGACGCGGCGAAGATCGAACAAGCCGTGCTCAACGTGATCGAGTGGAGCAAGCGCTGATGAGCCAGATTTTTACCCTGACCATGCCCAAGTGGGGCCTGTCGATGACCGAGGGCCGGGTCGATGCCTGGCTCAAGGAGGAGGGGCAGGCCATCACCAAGGGTGAGGAAGTGATGGACGTGGAGACGGACAAGATCTCCAGCAGCGTCGAAGCACCGTTTTCCGGAGTCCTGCGCCGCCAGGTTGCCCGGCAGGACGAAACCCTCGCGGTCGGCGCCTTGCTCGGCATCGTCGTCGAAGGCGAGGCCAGCGACGCCGAGATCGATGCGGTCATCGAGCAGTTCCAATCCAACTTCGTCCCCGGCGACGCGGCTGATGAGGACAGTGGTCCGAAACCGCAGAAAGTCGAGTTGGACGGCCGGGTGATCCGCTATTTCGAACGCGGCGAGGGCGGTACGCCGCTGGTGCTGGTGCACGGTTTTGGCGGCGACTTGAACAACTGGCTTTTCAACCATGAAGCATTGGCAGCGGGGCGTCGAGTGATTGCCCTGGACCTGCCGGGCCATGGCGAGTCGGCAAAAACCCTGGAACGCGGCGACCTCGATGAGCTGAGCGGTGTGGTACTGGCGTTGCTCGATCACCTGGATATCAACACGGCCCATCTCGTCGGGCATTCCATGGGAGGGGCCGTCTCACTCAATACCGCGCGCCTGATGCCGCAACGCTTGCGCTCGCTGACCTTGATCGGCAGCGCCGGCCTGGGCGCGGAGATCAACGGCGGTTACCTGCAAGGCTTCGTCGACGCGGCCAATCGCAACGCCCTCAAGCCACAGCTCGTACAGCTGTTCTCGAATGCCGAGCTGGTCAACCGGCAGATGCTCGACGACATGCTCAAGTACAAGCGCCTGGAAGGCGCGGACATCGCATTGCGCCAACTGGCCGGGAATTTGTTCAAGGACGGCCGCCAGCAGGCGGACCTGCGCGACGTCGTGCAGGCCGGCCACGTCCCGACCCTGGTGATCTGGGGCAGCGACGACGCGATCATCCCGGCGTCTCACGCCGAAGGGTTATCGGCGCGGGTCGAAGTCCTGCCGGGCCAGGGGCACATGGTGCAGATGGAAGCAGCGGAACAGGTCAATCGATTGATTCTCGACTTCATCGGACAGCACTGACCAAGCGGGCGACGCTTGAGTCGTCGCCCCTATGAAAATTCTGGAGGCAACGCTATGAACGTTTCAATCAAACCGACCCGCAGCATGCGCGCCGCCGTCTGGCATGGCCGCAACGACATCCGCGTCGAAGACGTGCCGCTGCCGGTTTCACCGCCCGCCGGTTGGGTGCAGATCCGCGTGCAATGGTGTGGCATCTGCGGTTCGGATCTGCACGAATACGTGGCCGGGCCGGTGTTCATCCCGGTGGAGGCGCCGCACCCGCTGACCGGAATCAAGGGGCAGTGCATCCTCGGCCATGAGTTTTGTGGGGAAATCGTCGAGCTGGGTGAGGGCGTCGAGGGCTTCAGCGTCGGCGAGCCAGTGGCGGCGGACGCCTGCCAACACTGCGGCACCTGCTATTACTGCACCCACGGGCTGTACAACATCTGCGAAAACCTGGCCTTCACCGGGCTGATGAACAACGGTGCGTTCGCGGAGCTGGTCAACGTCCCGGCGAATTTGCTCTACAAACTGCCGGCCAACTTTCCCGCCGAGGCCGGTGCGTTGATCGAGCCGCTGGCGGTGGGCATGCATGCGGTGAAGAAGGCCGGCAGCCTGTTGGGCCAGAACGTCGTGGTGGTGGGTGCCGGGACCATCGGCCTCTGCACGATCATGTGCGCCAGGGCGGCCGGCGCGGCCCAGGTGATTGCCTTGGAAATGTCCGGCGCCCGCAAGGCCAAGGCCCTGGAAGTCGGGGCCAGCCATGTGATCGATCCGAATGAATGCGACGCCTTGGCCGAAGTTCGGCGCCTGACCGGTGGGCTGGGCGCCGATGTGAGCTTCGAGTGCATCGGCAACAAGCACACCGCCAAGTTCGCCATCGACCTGATCCGCAAGGCCGGCAAATGTGTCCTGGTGGGGATTTTCGAAGAACCGAGCGAGTTCAACTTCTTCGAGCTGGTCTCCACCGAGAAGCAGGTGCTGGGCGCGCTTGCCTACAACGGCGAGTTCGCCGACGTGATTGCCTTCATCGCCGACGGGCGCCTGGACATCTCGCCGCTGGTGACCGGGCGCATCCAGTTGGAGGAGATCGTCGGGCAGGGCTTCGAGGAACTGGTGAACAACAAGGAACACAACGTGAAAATCATCGTGTCACCCGCACGGATCTGAGAGCGCCTGAGGTGGGCGATTTGGCGATGGCCGGCAGCGGCCATCGCTTTTTTTGGGGGCGTGCCTCAGGTGTAGGCCAGCAGGCGACCGCAGCCAATCACCGCGATCCAGAGCACCACGGACAGCAGCGCCTGGATTCTGGCCAGGGCCGGCGCGGTGCGGCCGATATTCCATCGCTCGACGTTACGGTAGGGTCCCACGTGGAACAGCAGGGCATTGAGGCCTGCCACCGCGATCAGGCACAGCTTGAGGATGAACACGTTGTTGCCGGCGAAATCGTGAGGGTGGGCGCTGAACATCATCAAGCCGGCAGGCACGATCAGCAGCAGTGCCCCGACGGCCCATCGCAGCAGATGGCGCGCCAGCGCGGTCACGGCGATGTCCCTGGACAGCCCGAGGACGCGCAGGTCGAACATCACCACCGCGCCGACCAGGACAGAAAACCCGACGATGTGCACCACTTCCACCAGCGGATAAAGCCAAAGGTCGCTGCGCATCGCCACGCCCAGGGACGAGTCGCCCAGTCTATCGATCCAGCTTTGCGCGACGGGGCCGGCGACCGGCATCAGCGCAGCTCGGTGGTCTTGTCGTCGATGGTGATGCGTTCGGCGCGTAGCTCGTCAGGCTTGTTTTTATTGGCGTAGCCGACCACGGTGGCCCGGTTGCCGGCCTTGAGCATGTCTTTGGTCAGCCCCCGATTCTCCATGCGCGAAGGCGGAGCGAGCACGACGGTCCAGGTCTTTTCCGTGGTTTGCAGGCGCACGGTGCCGTGGGGATGGGAATACCCCGACTCTTTTATCGTGCCTTCGAGCGTCAGTGGCTTGCTCGCGTCGTATTCGCTCCAGCCATGGTGGGCAAGGGCCGCGGTGGCTACCAGCATCGAAGACAGGCCGAAGCAGCGAAGAATCATGTTCATGGCAAACTCTCCTTGGGACAGTCGATTCAATCGGGTTGGTAATCGCGCCAGACCCGCTGCTCGTCCAGTTGCAGCAGCTGTTCCTCTGCGTCGCGGAACCTGCGGTCGCAATCGAGGAAGAACTCGTCGAGCTGTGGCGGATCCACATGGGTGGCGCTGAGCATGGTGTGGACCTGGCCGCGGTGATGGATCTGGTGCTCGAACAGGTGCAGCAGCAACCGGTCGATCCTTTCGCGCACCTTGCCGTCGGTACGCACCAGGTCGATGGCGCGGGACAGGTCGTCATGGGTAAGGTTTTCGCAGAATGCCGCCAGTTGCCGGTCGGTCCGGTCCTGGCTTTCCCTGAGTTGGGTGAACGCCAGCATCTCGGAGAAATCTCGTTCCTGGCCCGCTACGTCGCCTTCGAGGGCGGTCAGGTAATAACGGTCGACTTCGAGGATATGGCACAGCGTGGCTTGGATGGAGGGAAAAAAGCTGGTGCGGTAGGCTTCGTACTCCGCAGTATTGAGCTGCGCGCAGGCGTCCAGCAGCCTGTGGTTGGCCCATCGGTTGTTGAGGGCCTGAGCCAGGAAGTAATTCATCGGACGCCTCCCGTGCGTTATTGCGCCGGGAAAAGCGTAGCAAAGACTGGCGATGGCGCCGTGCTGCTGGTCGGTTGGTCCCGTTGCGGAGCGTGGATCCTTCGTGGGAGCGGGCTTGCGCGCGAAAGCGGCTTGCCCGATATGAACAGGTTGCCTGACACGCCGCCTTCGCGAGCAGGCCCGTTCCCACAGGCCTCTCATTCAATCATCAAGTTTCATGTCGGTATTTATAGCCCCACGTCCGGCAACTGCGGCCGATTGGCCATCGCCTTGGCCATGATCTGTTCCACATACGCCCGGTCGTCTTCCGGCAGGGCCAGGCGCGGTGGGCGAGTGAGGGCGCTGCCTCGCCCGGCGATGGCTTCGCATAGCTTGATGCATTGCACCAGGTCGGCGCGGGCGTCGAGGTGCAGGATCGGCATCAGCCATTCGTAGATCGGCATGGCTTCGGCGAAGCGTCCGGCGCGGGCCAGGCGGAAGATGGTTTCACCTTCCTTCGGGAACACGTTGGACATGCCAGATACCCAACCTTCGGCGCCCACGGCGAGACTTTCGAGCACCACATCGTCAAGACCGGCGAACAGCACGAAGCGATCGCCGACTTCGTTGCGCACATCGATGAAGCGCCGGGTGTCGCCGGATGAATCCTTGAAGCACACCACGTTGTCGCAATCGGCCAGCGAAATGAGGATGTCCGGGGTGACGTCGTTCTTGTAGATGGGCGGGTTGTTGTAGACCATCAGCGGCACGTCCGCATGCCGGGCGACGTAGCGAAAATGCTCGGCGGTCTCGAACGGCTTGGAGCCGTAGACCAGCGCCGGCATCAGCATTACCCCGTCGACACCGACCTTGCGCACTGCGTTGGCAACCTTGGCGGCCTGCACGCTGGTGAACTCGGCCACGCCGCAGATCACCGGCACCCGGCCACGGGAGGCGTCTACCGCGACTTCGGTCACGGCGATTTTTTCCTCGGCGCTCAGGGAGGTGTTTTCCCCCACCGAGCCGCAGACCACCAGGCCGGACACGCCGTCGCGAATCACGTTGGAAATGACCTGGTGGGTTTTTTCCAGATTGATGGAAAAGTCGTCGTTGAATTGGGTGGTGACGGCAGGGAAGACGCCGCTCCAGTTGATGCGTTTGCTCATGGGTTGTCTCCGGTTATGGTATGTGGCGAGGGGATTTATCCCCGTTGGGCCGCGAAGCGGTCCTGAAATTTGGCGACTCGGTTTGTCAGTTGGCTCCAGGGGGCTGCTTTGCAGCCCAGCGGGGATAAATCCCCTCGCCACAGAGGTTGTGTGTAAAAGTCATGCGCCCGGCCAGGTATCCGAGAGCCGGTAGCCCTGTGGCCACGGATCGGCCGGGTCGAGCAGCAATTGGTGGGTCCCGGTGATCCACGCACGTCCGGCGATGCACGGATAAATCGCCGGGCGTCCGGCCACCTCGGCCAGTGAGTCGATGCGGCAGTGGAACTCGGAGCCGATGATCGAGCGGCCAATAAACCGCTCGCCGACCTGCATCAAACCCTTGGCGTGCAGCACCGCCATGCGTGCCGAGCAGCCGGTGCCGGTGGGCGAGCGGTCGATCTTGCCGGGTTGGATGACGACGGCGTTGGCGCCGGTAGCGATGCCGTTTTCCCGGACGATGGGCGCTGCGACCTGGCAGAACGAGATGTGCGACCAGTCGGGATTCAATCGATGTACGAAGCCCAGTTGCTCGTTGGCGGCCGCGGTGATTTTCAGCCCCACGGCCACCAGCTCGGCCGCTTCGTCCGGGCGAATGGCGAAGCCCAGGCGCTCGGCATCAACGATGACGAAGCTGTCGCCACCGTAGGCAGTGTCCACTTGCAACGACCCCAGGCCTTGGACTTCGATCCACGCATCGAGGCGGTCAGCGAAGGAGGGGACGTTCTTGATTTCGACCCGCTGCACCTTGCCCTCTCGGCAGTCGGCCACCGCCTCGATCAATCCGCCCGGTGCCTCCAATATCAAGCGCGTCTGGGGTTCGGTCATCGGCAGGATGCCGCTGTCCAGTAGCACGGTGGCGACGCATAGCGAATTGGAACCGGACATGGGCGGCGTATCGGCCGGTTCCATGATGATCCAGGCCATCTGCGCCCGCGGGTCCTTGGCCGGCACCAGCAGGTTGACATGGCGGAACACCCCGCCACGGGGCTCGTTGAGGACGAAGTTGCGCAGGGTCTGGTCCTGGGCGATCCAGCGCGACTGTTCCCACACCGAGGCGCCGGGTGGCGGCGCGACGCCGCCGACGATGACATCGCCGACTTCGCCTTCGGCGTGGCAACTGACTATGTGGATGATTCTGGATGAGCGCATGGGTCAGATCCTTGTGTTTTCTGGTCGGGCCTAATCGCTATTTGACCGACTTGAGAAACGCCGCCGTCTCCGGCTGCATCGGGTTGCCGATCACCTGGTCCGGCGGCCCGATCTCATGGACCCGGCCATTGCAGAAGAACGCCACCCGGTCGGACACGTCCCGGGCGAAGCGGATCTCGTGGGTCACCAGCACCATGGTCATGCCGTCTTCGGCGAGCATGCGCATGGTGTCCAGCACCTCGCCGACCAGTTGCGGATCGAGGGCCGAGGTGGCTTCGTCGAACAGCATGTAGTCCGGCGACATCGCCAGGGCGCGGGCGATTGCCATGCGCTGCTGCTGGCCGCCGGAGAGCTTGCCCGGGAAGGCCTTGAGCTTGTCCCCCAGGCCCACGTGCTCAAGCTGCCTGACCGCCAGCGCCTCGGCATCCTGCTTGCTCTTGCCCAGCACCTTGCGCGGCGCGAGCATCACATTTTCCAGCACGGTCAGGTGGGGAAAGGCATTCCACTGCTGGAAGACGATGCCGATCTTTTGCCGCAGCCGGTTGAGGTCGGTGGCGCTGTCATGGACCTCGACGCCGTCCACGCGAATGCGGCCTTTCTGGATCGGCTCCAGGCCGTTGATGCACATCAGCAAGGTCGATTTGCCGGAGCCGGAGCCACCGATGATCGACACGACTTCGCCCTTGTCCACGGTGAGGCTGACGCCCTTGACCACTTCGAGGTGGCCGAAGGACTTGTGCACGTTTTCGATCTCAATCATTTTCCTGCCACCTTCTTTCCAGGCGAGCGCCGAGGCGGGCGACCACCAGGCTCATGACGTAATAGATGAGGCCCGCGATGCACAGCACCAGCAGGGGTTCCTGAATGCGCGTGACGATGGTTTGCGATGCCCGCAGCAGCTCGACAATGCCAATCCACATCACCAGCGCGGTGTCTTTCATCACCCCCAGCACCAGGTTCAGCCAACCCGGAAACGCCACCCGCGTGGCGATCGGCAGGACGATGAAGCGCAGGTCCTGCAAGTACGTCAGCCCCAGGGATCGGCTGGCTCGTCGGGTACTCAACGGCACTGCGAGGACGCCACCTCGGACGATTTCGGTGAAATACGCGGCGGCGTAGACCCCGAGCACGATGCAACCGACGGCAAAGGCGCTGAGTTGCAGGCCGACGATGCTCTTCAGGGAATTGAACAGCACGAACTGGATCAGCAGCGGTACGCTGCGAAACGCGTCGAGCACCCAGGCCAATGGCAGGCTAGCCCGGGGCAGCAGCGCCCGCAGCAGGCCGAAGAGCAAGCCGGCCAGCGTGCCCAGCAAAATCGACCAGGCGGTCAATTGCACGGTGACCCAGGCACCTTCGAGTAGATACAACACGTCGTTAACGGTAAGGCTTGTAGAAAACATGACCCGCCCTCAATAACGAAACAGCCGCCAGGACAACAGCCGGGCCAGCCCGACAATCAGCTTGGCGATCAGGTAATACAGCACCGCCGCGAGGGCGAAGTATTCGAAGGTGCGGAACGTCTTGACGTTGTATTCCTGGGTCACCCCGGTGAGGTCGTTGTTCAGGCCGACCACCACGCCCAGGGACGTCATCAGCACCGCCCAGACCATTTGGTTGGTCAATGGGTAGAAGACGATACGCAGCAGCTGCGGGACGATGATCATCCGGTAGGCCTGGAATGCGCTCATGCCCAGGGAGCGAGCGGCGCGCATCTGCGTGTCCGGCACCGCCTTGAGGCCGCCGCGAAAGTTCTCCGCCAGGTAGCCCGCATTGTTGAAGGTGATACCGGCCAACAGGGCAAACCAGGAACTGACGTGCAACCCGAGGGAGCCGAGGCCGAAGTAGAGGATGTAGATCTGGAACAACGACGGCGTGTTGCGGGCGATCGACACCCAGCCGTTGCCGACACCGCGCAGCAGCGGATGGCGGGCCTGGCGCATCACTGTCAGGACCAGGGCGATCAGCACGCCGAAAATCATCGACAGCGCCGCGGTTTCGAAGGTCACCCAGGCGCCGGCCAGCATGTCGGGCAGGGCGCGCAAGGCCGGGCGCCATTGGAAGCTGTAGTCAAACATCGCTCGGGATCTCCTCGGGTGCGCAGGGCCGCAACCATTGCGGAGGATGATCGCTGGCGGTGGCGGTGCAGGCGGCCTCGACGCAATCGGCAAGGCTGGCAAAATGCACGCCGCGACCCACCAGGCCCGGCGCGTAGTGCGCGTATTTGCCGGAGTTGGTCATCAGCGTCGTTGCGGCTGGCGGGATTACCGGCTCGCCCAGCATGCACCAGCAGGTGTCGGTGACCAGCGTTGCGCCGAAGGCCTGGATCGCGACCAGGTAGCCGGCCTGGCGCGCCTGTTCCAGCACGGCCCGGCCGCAGGTGATTGCCAGCACCACTTCAGCGTGTTTGGTGCGCCCCGTGCACAGGCGTGACAAGGCGGCGAATTCGCTGAGGGAGAAATGCGGGTTGCCCAGGGAAACCACATCCACGTGACGGTGCCGGGCGCTGTTGAGCTCGCGCCAACTGGCGAGCAGCCCCGTCGTGTTGACGGTTTCCATGGGCAGCACGGCGTCGCGGTCCAGCACCTTGGCCGCATCCATGGCCTCCGGCGTCACGCCGGCGATGTGGAACAGCGGCGCTGGTGGTCGCGAACGCGGCACCGAAAGCCTTCAGGTCATCCAAGGTCGGCGCGGCATTTTCCAGGCCGTGTATCAGTGGGACGCGTCGCCCGGTCAGGCTGCCGATGTGATAGCCCAACAGCGGATAGAAGCTGTCGTCCACCGAGCCGAGGCTGGGGACTTCGACGATCATCCCAGCCTTGCGCGGCCCATCGAGGTGACAACCGGCCAGCGGTGCGCGACCGCACAGCGCGATGCAGATATCGAGGAAGTCCGGGTATTTCTGTGTGCGGGCGCCAAGCACGCTGTTGGCGTAGACCACCGCATTGGACTCGGCCCAGACGATTTGCTCGCCGGCCGTGGGCGCGGTGTCGAGCAGGTAGGGCGCACAGGTAAAGCTCAATTGCGCACCCATGGCCATGTACGCGTCGCCCAACGCGCTGGCCGGTTCGCCCAGTGCCGGGTCGACGCCCAACTCGCGCCAGCGGCGCTGGTCGACGGAAATCGAATTGAGCGTCGTGGGCACGCTCACCTTTGCCCCCCACTGCACCCATTGTTCGGCAAAACGCAGGCTGGCGGGGCCGGTGTAGATGCAACCGTCGATGTGCGCCTGGGTGATGTCCAGCAGTTCATCGGCGTCCTGGATCTCGGCCATGCGCAGGACTATTTGCATTGCCACTTGGGTTGCCTTGCCGTGCGTGCCGTCGAGCATCGCTCGATCGCGCTCGCTCAACTGGACGCTGGACGGCATGGACGGCTGCGGGGCCGTCCCCGTTCCGTGCCATTGATCGTTGGGCCGGCGGCCGGACAACGTCAGGCAGTTGCCCTCGACGCGCCCGAACCCTTGACCCCGTAAACCCTCGAACGCCTCGCGGCCAATGCACAACACCGGCAGCGAGCGCTGGAAGATCACCTCGGCCACGAGCACGCCCAGGGCCAGGATCTCATCCACTTCGGCCAGTATCAGGGCGGCCGGCGCATGGCCATTGCTGATGAGCTCCATCAACACGCTGCTGCCGGTGCAGGAGCCGCGCCCGCTGGGAATTGCCAGAACGCGGCCGGCCAGGTGTTCACCACTGAGGGGATGATGCCGGTCGATGACCTCACCGGTGACCGGATCGACCCCGCCCCAGAAACTCAAGCCGACATCGGCGAACAACAGGGTGCCCTGGGCGGCACCCTCCACCAGGCTGCGGCCGTACAGGCGAACAGGCGTGCTTGGCATGCCGCGATCCTCAGTAATAGACCTGGGGCACGGTCAGGTTGGCCGGCGGGATCTCCTTGCCGACCCATTTGACGAACAGCTCGTTGTAGCGGCCCGTGCGCACTTGCTGGTTGATGAACAGGTTGAGGTAGTTGAGCAAGCCGTACTCGCTGCGCTTGGCGCCGAGGGACACGTAGTCGATGACGTAAGGCGCATCACCGGCGATTTTCAGACCCTTGTACTTGCCCGACTTGATGGTCGCGGCGGCTACGGTGTTGGTTACCACGGTGGCGTCGATATGCCCCTGGGCGACGGCCAGCAGTGTGTCGTTCTGCGATTGGTAGGCGCGGAAACTGCCGCTGCCCCAATTCTTCTGGTCCTTTTCCAGGGCGATGGCTTCATAAGTGCTGCTGGTATTACCGAGTTTTTTGCCCTTGAGGTCGGTGTAGCTGTTGATACCGGTGTCTTCGCGGGTCAGCACCACCATTTGGAAGGCGAAGTAGGGCACGGTCAGGCCGACGGTCTTGGCTCGCTCCAGGGTGTCGGAAGTGGAGGCGACGATGACGTCGGCGCGACCTGATAGCAGTGCGGGGATGCGGTCGGAAAATGGCGTCTCCACGACTTCGGCGTCTACGCCAAGGACTTTTGCCAGATCGTTGCAATAATCCACGTCGAATCCCGCCGGTTCGTTGCTTTTATCGCGAAAGCCCATCGGTGGGAAATCCAGTGTCACGGCGCAACGCAGCTTGCCCGAGCCGATGATGTCGTCGAGCTTGTCGGCGTGGGCGGGAAGGGCAATCAGGGGAAGGAGGACAACGCTGAGGGCTGCGGCTAATGCACGGTTTTTCATAAAGGCCTCGCTGTCGAATGAGTGCGGTGAGATATCGTATTGAGGATTTCGTATACGATATTAGATAAGCAATCGACGTGCCTGTTTTGTATTGCAGGTTCAGCTTTTGGTAAGGCTTTGATTACTAGGCGATTGTTTTAACTGCGCCCCTGCTGCTTGCGGACAAGGGGCGAAGGCAGGTGTTACAGATGGGAGCAATGGGGTGGGGGCTGCCCTGTAAAGGAACAACGTCAGCGCTGGTTCTCTCGGTACTGGCTGGGAGAAAGGCTCGTCAGCGCACGGAATTGACGGCTGAACGCACTGTGATCGGTGTAGCCGCAGCGCAAGGCAATTTCGGTGATGGGCAAATCCTGCTCCAGTAACAATCGCGAGGCTTCCTCCAGGCGGGCCTTGTGAATCATCTGGCGGGGCGTGAGCTGGAAGATGCGCTTGCAGTGTCGCTCCAGCTGCGCAACCGACAGGCCGGCGATGGCGGTGAGTTCCGCCAGACTGATAGGGCGGGCGAAGTGCTGCTTGATATGCGCGTCCACCGCCGCCAGTTTCTGGAACGCCGGATGGCTCGATTGCGGCGATTGCAAATCACGGGAAATTCCGGCCAGGCCGACGATCCTGCCCTCGGCATCGCGCAACGCGAGCTTGTGCGTCAGGCACCACACCGGCTGATTGCCATAATACAAATGCAATTCGAGCTGGTCGGCCAGTACCCGCCCGCTGGCCAGCACGCGCCGATCCTGCTCGGTGTACAACGGCCCGAAACGCTCCGGGAACACGTGCTCGGCGGTAAGGCCCAACAGGTCGTCACCTTGCTTGAAGCCGCAACGTCGAGCCAGGGTCTGGTTGACGAATGCGTAGCGGGCGTGGTCGTCCTTGATGAAAAACACCGTGTCCAAGAGCGTATCGAGCAGCGGCGCAATGGGCTGCAGGCTCCGCAGCAGGGTGCCGAGTTCGCAGGGGGCGAAGGACGTCAGTGAGGGGTACGGAGTCATCGTTTTCGCGACCTTGCTGCTGGGATGGGTGGCAACGCGACCTTGGGACGTGGTGGCGCAGCGGTTTTAGGCCAGTATACGAACACCGGTAAAGCCAATGTTCATTTCCAGTCCACGGAGGGTGTTCCGACGGACGTTTATGCAGGAAAACCTGTGGGGCGCGGGATTGCTACGGCGGTGCCATCGTCGCAGTCTCACCGTTGATTTGTGTACCGGGTGAGGCATGGGCTGGGGTGCTATGCGGGTCTTCCTCGCGGTTTCCCGCAGCGGCTCATTACAAAATGCCCACGCTGAGGCTCCATTCGATCCAAACAATCGAGACCAGGCGCCGGCGGTCGAAACGATTTCTGACAGGAGTGTCAGCAA
The DNA here is from genome assembly GCF_000802155.2 of Pseudomonas frederiksbergensis. GTDB lineage: Bacteria > Pseudomonadota > Gammaproteobacteria > Pseudomonadales > Pseudomonadaceae > Aquipseudomonas > Aquipseudomonas frederiksbergensis_A. Next base: position 558,908 of record NZ_JQGJ02000002.1, on the reverse strand, counting down.
GCGGTCAGCCTCCAGACACCTCTGCTGTCTAGACTCTCCACGTTGCCCCGGTTTCCACGAGGAGTCACTTGATGCGTCTGCTCATTGTCGAGGACGAAGAAAAGACGTCCCCCTACGCCCGGCACTTATCTGGACCAGGGCATGAAAGTTTTTATTCTTCATCGCGTCCTTACGGTTAATGGAAGGTGATACGGATGACTCTAAAAAACAAGGTACTGGGAGTAGGTGCGGTCATTGCCTTTTCGGTTTTCTCCACGGCCTTCGCGGGCGCGGAAAACTCGTTGGTCGGCACGTGGCGCGTGGTCAGCGCAACGGTTGAGCGAGAGGGCAACCGCTCAAATGCTTATGGCCCTAATCCTCATGGCTGGCTCGTTTTCACACCAGAATTGACATTTGTTGAAGTGCTCACTGATCCACGCGTGCCGGCGTTTCGCTCCAACGTGCGCGGCGAAGGCACCGATGAGGAAAATCGCGCGGCCATGGCGGGTAGCATAGGTTTCTTTGGACGATATACCGTTAACCAGAATGGCGAGTTCACGGGCAACACCGTCGAAGGGTCTACTTTTCCAAACTGGGTGGGCGCCGTGCGTACGCAGGATGACCTGCAACTGAAGGTCGATGGCGACCGGATGGTGGAAAACTTTCGGCGCCCCGATGGGACGAAGGTTCACATCGTCTTTGAGCGTGTCAGGTGATTTCGATTGATCGCCCATGACTGACGGCGGCGGACACATCGTTGCGGCGTTGAACATGCGCATCTCGTCGTTTACGGCCGGAGAAGGATCTGACGTCAGAGGGATCGGAGGCTGACAGGAACATGTAGTTATACCCCGTGAGCGCTGAAGAGGTAGTGGGCTGACTGCCGCTGTAGCCGCTTGTTATTGAGTTGTTTTGTGGCGTTTTGTGGATTTTCCGCTAAAGGCTATCGGGGTCACCAAAAAACATTTTGACAGGGCTCTAGCGCGATTGTTTTAGCCTGAAATAAACGAATTGTGCCCCCAGTTTTGCCCCCATCCACATCGGGTGTGCGAGCGATCGCGAATGGCGATCTCCGACGGACTCCAGTGTGGCACTGGCTGGTATTCAGTGCACTCCAGTATGCTGGATGAGCAACCAATATCTGGCAGGTCCTTGGCCGTTCGGAAGAGGATATGAGTAATGAGTCGATATTCTTAAGCGGAGTTGCCGGCTGTTCTTGGCCAGTTAAGCCGATGATCCAGGTCGCTGATCAGTCATTAGGCAAGTGCAACTGCACTTCCATGGCGTCATGAAGAAGTCGGACGACCTCGATCACGTCGTCGCTTGCCACACGATAAAACACGATATGGCGTGGGCTTTTGACCGTCCCGTGGGGGTGTTTGGCCTGCTGACGTGAATAGATGAGGTGATAGCTGCGAAGACCCGGAGCGAGCTCATCGCGGTCGTGGCTGCCAATGCGATAAGGCGTGTCGGCAAGAGCTTGCAGCGCCGCGAGGATTAGCGCCTGGTAGCGCTGGCGTGCTTGATCGCCAAACTGCGTCTGGGAGAGCCTGAGGATGTCGACAATGTCTGCGCGTGCTGCATTGGAAATCCGATACTGCGGCATGCTCAGTGCTTCTCCCTCGCCGGGACACTGGCCTCCTGGCTCAACCCCTCAAGGTATTGCTCCAGATCCCCTTCATTTAATTGAGTGAAGTGTCCGCGATCAAGATCCATGATGCCGATTGAGGTCGCCTGACGCAGGGCCTCGATTTTGGCGGCATCTTCGGCGACACGCTGTTCCAATAGCCGCAAGCCTTCTCGCATCACTTCACTGGCATTCTGATAACGGCCGGACTGAACCAGATCATGGATAACCTGCTCCTGGTGAGGGGTGAGCACAACGTTTCGCGTCGCCATGATTAGCTCCAGATCTGGACAAACATAATTGGCATATTATGCCATTTCGCCTGCGAGCACACGGTTTGGGATTTGCGTCTGACGAGCTGCGTTCCGCGGGTACTCCGCCTTCCAAGCGCAACGTACTCGTTTATGGTCAGGAAATCGCGAAACGATATTTCAAAGTAGTTCACCCAAAGCTGAATGTCGGTCACTGCTTCGGCAAGTTGACGTGTGTATGATCGTGCACATATAGTCTTCCGCATGACAAACCCAACCTCTACACGTACCTGTGCAATTGATGCTGCTATCGACTCTCTCGATGGCGCTTTCTTCAAAGCTCTGTGCGAGCCGTCGCGGGTAGCTGTGCTCAAGCGAGTCATGCAACTGGGGCGAGCGGATATCGCCGAGATTGCCGAAGGGCTGCCTCAAGAGCGTTCAGTGGTATCCCGACATCTGCAAGTGCTGTTAGAGGCGGGCATCGTCCGTGCTACCAAGGTCAGTCGGCAGATGTTCTATGAGGTGGATGGACCGGCGGTGGTGACACGGCTCGAAGCCATTCTCCAGCACATGAAGAGTCTGGCCCCGTTTTGCTGCCCTGGTGCACCAAAGTAGTTTTTATTTATCTGTATATATGCATGGATGTGCACATATGAACGTAGTTAACGAGTCCACGGATGTCATCGTTGTTGGTGCGGGCCAAGCTGGGCTCGCGTGCGGTTGGCATCTGCAGCAGCAGAACCTCAGGTTTCTTATCCTGGATGCCGAGAGCCAGCCAGGTGGAAATTGGCGCAATTATTACGACAATCTGAGACTTTTTTCCCCTGCTGCTTATTCATCGTTACCTGGATTGCCTTTTCCGGCGCAAGCCAAGCATTACCCGCTACGCGATGAAGTCGTACGTTATCTGGAGCAGTACGCGGACGTTTTCCAGCTACCCATTCGGCAGAACACACGCGTCCAGAAAGTGCGTAGGGAGGATGGACTATTTTTGCTTCACACATCTGATGGCCGGTGTTTCCGCTCAAAAGCATTGATTGTTTGCACAGGTGGATTCAATCAGCCTTTCACTCCTGACATTCCAGGGCTGGGAAGTTTTCGCGGGCAACGTTTACACAGTGCGGATTACCGAAATGTCGACGGCTTGGGTGATCAACGCGTCGTGGTCATCGGTGCGGCCAACTCAGCTGTACAAATTGCCCATGAATTGGCTCAAGTCAGCCGAGTCGTATTGGCAACGAGGGAATCGATTCGGTTTTTTCCGCAAAAGGTCCTCGGTGTGGATTTCCATGCTTGGCTCGAGTGGACAGGACTGGAGAAGACTCGTTGGTTGAATGATCAAAGTACCCCTGTGCTGGATGACGGCACCTATCGTCGAGCCATGAAGCGGGGAGTGTTTGAACGCAAACCAATGTTCACGCAGGTAACGCCAACGGGCGTTATCTGGGCTGATGGGCAGCATGCTGAGGTGGACAGTCTGATTTTTGCGACAGGGTTTCGTCCGAATCTTGGTTTTTTGGCAGGTCTGCACGTGGCGGGAAACGAAAGTCTGACTCAACGCAACGGAGAGGCGGAGCATGTGCCGGGTTTGTATTTCGTGGGATTACCGAAGCAGCGCAATTTTGCCTCGGCCACCCTCAGAGGCGTTGGGCCAGATGCTTCTCACATCATCCCCAGTTTGATGCGCTACATCGACAATGCATCGCACCCCGTGTTCGCTTGATGCCAGGAATCAGTTTTCCCGCTCAGCACTGCGTCTACATGTCTTTTTGTGTAGTTGGCAGGCGCCAAGTGGCGATGAAGCACAGCAACAGAAGCCCGCACATCACATTTAGCAGAACTGATGCTCCGAAGCTGTCCAGAACGTAAGCGGCGGCGATGGGGCCGCAGGCTTGGGCGACCAGGACGGGTCTTGCGAGCAGTCCCATTCGTACGCCATATCCTTGAGGCCCGAACAGCGCCAAGGGGAGGGTACCGCGAGCGATGGTGAGGATGCCGTTACCGGCGCCGTAAAATGCTATCGCCACAAAGGCCAGCCAGGGCAGGCCTGCAATCAGCAGCCCAAGCCCAATCAAACACAGCAACACACCGGCCCGTGCGGACCAGGTTGGATGGAGGTGCCTGCCTACGGAAAACTCCGCCACCCGTGCCAAAACTTGCGCAGGACCAATCACCATGCCGATGGCTAAGGCCACGGCAGTCGCGATGCCCAATTGCTTGAGGACATTGAGCAGGTGTACTGAGATACCTGATACGACCAGCGCCAGAACCGTCAGCATGGCGGCAATCAGCAAAAACAATTGGTGGGTGGCCCTAGGGCGAAGCTCGGATGCATTGGGTGATTCTACTGCTACGGGGTGGGGCGGTTGCTTTGTGCTTCCAGGAATCAACAACGCATGGATGGGCAATCCGATCAGCAGATGAGCTGCGGCGAGGGTAAGGCAGGCGTATCGCCAGCCGATCCAACTCTCCAGTCCCGCAATCAACGGCCAACCTAGGGTGCTGGCGAAGCCACCCAACAAGGTCAGCCCGGTGATTGACGTTCGAGCCGACTCGCCGAAAAGTCGGCCCAAGGTTGAGAAGGCGGCGTCGTATAGGCCTGCCGCCATGGCAATGCCGATCAGAGTCCAGGCGACATAGTAGGTGGCAATGTTGTCCGCGAGTCCCATCAATAGCATGCCGAGAGCTAGCAGCAGCGAACTGGCGGCCAGGACAGAACGCCCACCACGGCGGTCAATCTGACGACCAACGGCCGGCGAGGACGCACCCGCTACCAGTAGCCCCCAGGACAGGCCGCCCACCACACTGGTCATGGACCATCCCGTCTCTTTGGCTATCGGAGACGCAAGCACCGCCGGCAAGTAGTAGGTCGAACCCCAGGCGAGAATCTGGGTGAACCCCATGGCCCATACGAGCCTGGAGCGATTGATCGGAGGATGAATCTGCTCTGGAAGTGTCACAACCGGTACGTCCATGCTTTTGTTGTCAGTAACAACAAGCTAGCGCCTTCCATTGACTAACGTCAACCGAGAGTCAGTGTTGACGATCTCGACAGATCAGGCTTATTGTTGCACCTAACAACTAATTTGTGACGATTATGACGAAGCGTAAAAACGATCAACTGGCCCAGGATGCCGAGGACCTGTATGAGGCGTTGAACCAGTTGGTACGCGTCTATCAGTTTCGGGATCGGGATCGGATCTGCTGCTATGACGTATCAGTAACCCAATGTTATGCCGTCGAGACGCTGGTCAAGAAGGGCGCTCTGCGTCTTCAGGTCTTGGCAGAAGAAATGTTCCTGGACAAAAGCACGGCAAGCCGCGTGGTCGATACCTTGGAACGCAAAGGGTATGTTTCCCGTGTTGAGGATGATGAAGATCGGCGTGCAGTACGAATCCAGGCAACGGATGCTGGACGTGAGTTATACGAGAAAATCAGGGCTGACCTGATTGCTGAGGAGCGAGGGATGATCGAGAACCTCTCGGCTGAAGCCAGGCAAGGAGCGCTGAGTTTGCTCAGGCAGATTACACGGGCCACGGAGATTCGCTGCGGGCTCGCGAGTGACTGCTGCCCAGCCGTGACGAGCAAGGATTGAAAGGGGAGAATTTCCCTTTTTTTGCCAATAATGTTGTTACTACCAACGTAATAGGGCTCCATCAATGCGAGTTCGTCCAGCTGAACCCAAAGACGCTGTTTTAATTGCGGCCATCTACAACCAGGGGATCGAAGAGCGCAGCTCTACGTTCGAGACGACACCTCGAAGTCCCGCAGACATGCTTGAACGCATCAACTCTATGAAACGTTATCCGGTGCTGGTCATGGTCGACGATGCAGATCGGGTTGTTGGGTGGGCTGGGCTCAGTAGTTACCGCGCTCGCGCCTGTTACGACGGCATTGCGGACTTTTCCATCTACCTGGATAGCAGCATTCGCGGTCAGGGACTCGGCAAGCAGTTACTTCAGTCATTGTTGAAAGAAGCCGAAACGCACGGATTCTGGAAAGTCCTTTCGCGCATTTTTACCTTCAATCACGCCAGCCTCGCTTTGTGCGAAGCCTGCGGTTTCCGCCAGGTGGGGGTGTATGAAAAACACGCTTGTCTCGAAGGTCGCTGGCTCGACTGCGCGATTGTCGAGCGCCTGTTTCCGATTAATCAGCCAGCCTGAAGAAGGACTCAAACATGGAGAACAATCAACTGCCGGTAGCCATCATTGGCGCGGGGCCAGTGGGCCTTGCCGCCGCCGCTCACCTGCTGGCCAGAGGTCTCACACCGCTGATTCTGGAAGCTGGCCCGAAAGCCGGGTCCAGTATTGAAGAGTGGGCGCACGTGAAGATGTTTTCTCCATGGCAGTTCAACGTGGACAAGGAGGCGGCCAAGCTTTTGCTCGCCAATGGTTGGATTCCACCACCGGAAAACGAGTATCCGACGGGCCGTGAACTGCTGGACCGGTTTGTTCGACCGCTCGCGGACCTGGACCAGATCAAGCGTCATTTGCAACTTAAGACCCGTGTTCTGGCGGTCACGCGCCTCGGTCAGGATGTGATGAAGACCCAGGGCAGATCGGCAGCGCCTTTTTTACTGCGTGTCGCAGGAGCAGCGGGTGAACAAGATGTGCTGGCCTGCGCTGTCATTGATGCCTCGGGCACCTATCTGACACCCAACTGGATGGGCGCCCATGGCATCCCTGCTTTGGGCGAGATCGAGCATGTAGCACGCATTACGTACGGCATTCCGCAGGTATTGGGGCGCGCCAGGAATCGTTATGCCAACAAAAGAGTGCTGGTGGTAGGTGGTGGTCACTCCGCGTTCAACGCCCTTCAGGATCTGGTGCGACTGACTCAGGAGGCGCCGCAAACCAAAGTGCTCTGGGCGATCCGGGGTAATTCTCTTGAGCGCATTCTGGGTGGTGGTGCGAATGACCAATTGGAAGAGCGCGGAAAGCTCGGCCTGAAAATTCGTCAGTTGCTCAATGACGGTGTGATCGAGTTGTTCAAAAATGTCGCTATCGATCAAGTCGCAAGCAATAGCCAGGGGTTGGTCGTGAAAGCGGGAGGGCAGGTGCTACCACCAGTGAACGAGCTGATTGTGGCGACTGGATTCCGCCCTGACATGAGCCTGCTCAGCGAGCTACGTATCGCACTCGATCCTGCGACCCGAAGCCCTGTGTTGCTCGCACCAATGATTGATCCCAACGAGCACAGCTGCGGTACGGTCAGGCCCCATGGCGCGGTAGAGCTGTCGCATCCCGAGGAAGGCTTGTTCATTGTGGGAATGAAAAGCTATGGCCGAGCACCAACGTTTTTGTTGATGACGGGCTATGAGCAGATACGGTCTGTTGTCGCGGCATTGGCCGGCGATTGGGATGCGGCCAAAAGGGTTGAGCTGGTCCTTCCGGAGACTGGCATTTGCAACTCGAACTTCGATGAGGCTGATGATCGATCGGAGGTTTCGCCAGTTCAGCGCTCTTGTTGTGGGGCTGGAGGCGACGCGGTTGAAGTTGCTTCTCGGGCCTCGCCTGGTTGTTGCAAAGGCTAGCATCCATCTACCGGATCCACCCCTTGTTTCAGGGTGGATCCGGGTAGCTGTCTTATTTCTTAACCCTACTCAAATAGTCTTTGAGCGCTTTCTCGTCACCGGACTTAACGGTCATCCCCTCTGGGCCTGCCCCGACTGCCGTGTACTGCTTGGCCGGCTCGCCGTGCGCCTTGAATTCCTTCAACTGTTCTGAGCCTGAATAGAAGACCCAAAGGCGGCCGTCTTCCACTTTGGTAAAGAATCCGGGCTTGTCGTACTGGCTCGCGAAGCTGATGCCTGTAAACAGGCTGGCCAGCAAGGCAATGGTGATTGTCAGTTTTTTCATCTCTCAGGCTCCAGGTTGGTTGGATCGGAGCCGAGGCTACCCCCAAGTGCATGACAAGCTTATTACAAAATTCATATATCCGATTTTCCAGATACACACGCTGAAGTTCTGCTGGGTAATTTTGTGCTATCCCAGTAAATGTGAGGCTTGGCAGTGGAGTGAACGGAGAATATGACTTTTTCAGAGTTTTCTTCGGCCTACGGCTTTACTGCTCATGCATGGAAACGTATATTCGAAAAACCGTATGTTAGCTGAGATCTCCACGATGACCAGCAAAACCCGTGTTCTGTTCATTTGTACCGCCAACGCTGCCCGCTCGCAGTTGGCGCAAGCGCTGCTGCGCCATACCGATTCGGAGCATTTCGAGGCGTTCAGCGCCGGCACCGTTCCCACCCAGGTCGATCCACGTACCTTTGACGCGCTCTCCCACCTTGGGGTGAGTACCGAAGGGCTGCGTAGTAAGTCGATCGACGAGTTTCGAGGTGAGCGTTTCGATTTCGTCATCACGTTGTGCGATAAAGCAGCAGCGGAGTGCCAATCCTTACCGGGTGCTGGCGAAGTGTTGGCTTGGAGTTTCGAGGATCCGGTCGCCAGCACCAAGCCCGACGCATTTCGCCACACGCTTCATGAAATTCATGAGCGCATCAAGATGTTTGTCTTGGTGAAAACCAAACGCTGAGAATCCATATGGCTGACCATCTGACACCCACCACTGTTTTTAAATGCCTGGCTGATGAAACCCGTGTCCGCACCATGCTGCTCATCACGCGGGAAGGGGAGCTTTGTGTCTGCGAACTGACCTGCGCGTTGAACGAGAGTCAGCCAAAAATATCCAGGCATCTGGCGCAGTTGCGCACGTGTGGTCTGCTTTCGGACCGTCGGCAAGGCCAATGGGTTTATTACCGGCTGCACCCAAATCTCCCCGATTGGGTTCATCAAGTGCTGACGATTACGTTCGAAAGCAACAAGCATTGGTTAAGCCCTGATGCCAAGCGCCTTGATGAAATGGGTGACCGTCCTGAACGTGCAGCTGTGTGCTGTGAAAACAAGGTCGCTTGATTCCGCCCTCGACTATGAGACCGCTCGATGAAAATCCTTTTTCTCTGCACTGCCAACAGCTGCCGTAGCATCCTTTGTGAGGCGGTCTTCAATCATTTGGCGCCTGACGGCATGAAAGCCTACAGCGCGGGTAGTCAACCCAAAGGCGAAGTGCACCCGCTGAGTCTCAAAACGTTGGAAAAGGCCGGTATCTCGACGCTCGGGCTGTCCAGCAAGTCCAGTGATGCCCATATGAACTTGGCACCTGATTTCGTCATCACGGTATGCGACAAGGCTGCCGGGGAGGCATGTCCTGTCTTTTTCGGGCCGGCCACCAAGGCCCACTGGGGGTTGGCTGACCCTTCGGAATACCACGGAACTCAGGAAGAGATAGAGGCGGCGTTTGAAGCCACCCTGGAGCAGATCAAAACCCGTATCCAAGCCTTCCTGGCTTTACCGCTTTCTCAACTGAATGCCGAGCAGCTCAAGGCAGAGCTGGCTCTCATTGGCACGCTGTAACCACAGGAGCAATGATCATGAGTAAAAGCCGCCTTTCATTTCTGGACCGTTACCTGACGCTGTGGATTTTTCTCGCCATGGCTTTGGGCATCGGTCTGGGGAGTCTGTTCGAAGGCTGGCCGCAGTGGCTCAACAGTCTTTCTGTGGGCACAACCAATATCCCCATCGCTATCGGCTTGATCGTGATGATGTATCCGCCTCTGGCCAAGGTTCGTTATGAGGAACTGCCGGAGGTCTTCAAGGACAAGCGCATCCTCGTTTTGTCGTTGGTCCAGAACTGGGTCATCGGCCCGGTGCTGATGTTTGCACTGGCGATCATCTTCCTGCGGGACCAGCCGGAGTACATGACCGGTCTGATCCTCATCGGTTTGGCTCGTTGCATCGCGATGGTCTTGGTCTGGAACCAGATCGCGGGTGGCAACAATCAGTACGTCGCCGGACTCGTGGCCTTCAACAGCATTTTTCAGATCCTGTTTTTCAGTCTGTATGCCTGGGTCTTCTTGGGGCTGTTGCCACCGCTGTTCGGACTGGAAGGCAGCGTGATTGAAACCAGCTTTGTCAGCATTGCCGAGTCGGTGCTGATCTACCTGGGTGTGCCATTCCTGGCAGGATTACTGACCCGCAAGATCCTCATCGCTCGTAAAGGCGAAGCCTGGTTTCAGGAGCGCTTCATTCCAAAGATTAGCCCGCTGACGCTGGTGGCGCTGCTCTTGACTATCGTGGCCATGTTCAGCCTCAAGGGCGACGTGGTGCTGCAGTTGCCCCTGGATGTGTTGCGCATCGCCATTCCACTGACGATCTACTTCGTGGTGATGTTTTTCATCAGCTTCTGGATGGGCAAATTACTCGAAGCTGACTACCCACGTACCACCGCACTGGCTTTTACAGCCGCCAGCAATAACTTCGAACTGGCGATTGCCGTGGCCATTGCCACCTTCGGCCTGGCTTCCCCGATCGCTTTCGCCACGGTGATTGGACCGTTGGTAGAGGTGCCGGTATTGATTTCCCTGGTCGGTGTGGCCCTCTGGCTGAAACGTCGCTGGTTCGATGAATCCAAGAACACCGTTGCGCAGGACAAAGACTATGTTTGATGACGCTATTCCTCAACTCGATACCGACCTGGCTGATCTTCCCTCGGCAGACAAGCTCGGTATCGAAAAGACCTCCATCCACAAACCGCGCATCTTGCTGCTGTACGGGTCCACTCGTGAGCGCTCCTTCAGTCGTCTGTTGGTGGAGGAGGCCGCTCGACTGCTGGAACACTTCGGCGCCGAGACGCGGATTTTCAATCCGTCTGGTTTACCGCTGCCAGATGACGCCCCCGAGGACCATCCACGCGTGAAGGAACTGCGCGAGCTGATGCTGTGGTCCGAGGGGCAGGTCTGGTGCTCTCCAGAGCGTCACGGAAACATGAGCGCAGTGTTTAAGGCGCAGATCGATTGGGTGCCGCTGGCCATGGGCGCGGTACGCCCGACCCAAGGTAAAACCCTGGCGGTCATGCAGGTGTGCGGTGGCTCGCAATCGTTCAACGTGGTCAATCAGCTGCGAGTGCTGGGACGTTGGATGCGCATGTTCACCATCCCCAACCAATCCTCCGTGCCGAAGGCCTATATGGAATTCGACGATCAAGGCCGGATGAAACCTTCTGCGTTCTATGACCGTGTCGTGGACGTGATGGAGGAGTTGGTGAAATTCACGCTGCTGCTTCGCGACCGTCAGGACTATCTGGTGGATCGTTATTCTGAGCGCAAGGAGTCCGCAGAGGAACTGATGAAGCGTGTTAACCAGCGGTCGATTTGAAAGGGGGGGCATCGTTTTCGGCTAGAACGAGCTTTGTGCCGCACTTTTCAAGGCATGCCAAAGAGCTTTTGCCTCTGCAAACGCGTGGGCATGCGCAGGACTACGTTGGCACCAAGCATTGAGAGCGTTGGCATCAGTCGTGGTCGCGCGCCCTGAAGTGAGGCGCACGATCCAGTCTTGGGCTTCGCTCTTCAATTGCTCAGCGCATGGAACCGGAGACACGTCGTTCTTGGGAGTTTCATGGTCTGGAGCGTTATTCAAGGCGATGATTCCGAAGCATCCGGCAGCAAAGGCGAACGCCTGGTGCCGGCAAGCTGTTCACAACTGGCTCCTTCATTTCAGCCTCCTGCTTGAGTGACCGTCAGAGTGAGATTAGCGCCTGCGTAATGACAGGCATATTACAAAATATGCATATATGTATTTTCGAATGAGTCGGGTGCGTTTGCTGGATGACATACTTATCACTTTTAGGATTGGAAGCCATCGTGCCAACGGTTTTCACATCGGTACTCTGAAATATCTCTTGGCCGTCGCTCCGTCAGGATGATGAGGAGCCCTGACGTCAAATGTTCTTATATTTGTTTTATCGTATATATTGAAGCCGAATGAATGGCTGCTCCCGTCCTTGGTTTCTCGGCATCTACGTTGTGTTCAGTTGGGCTGCGCAGCTCACGGCACCGTTCAGTTCGGTGCATTTTTTTGAGGATTCTTCATCGTGCAACAGCATCCATACTCCGTTTTGCCCTTGGTGCAGTTCAAAGGCCAGCTGATCTTCACCCCTTGCCCTGGCACAAAGGGCACCCGGCCTTTCGAGGCGCTGCAAACGCTTAAAGACGCTGGTGTCTCGGCATTGCTGACGCTGATGCCAACCGAGGAGTTGCTTCAGAACGAGATCGACCTGCTGCCGGAAGAGTGCCAGATGCTCGACATCGAGTGGTTTCACCTACCGATAGAAGACGATCAAGCACCTGGTGAGGCTTTCAACGCCGCATGGGCGCAGCACGTCCCGCGACTCAAGCAACTGCTGACTGAAGGGAAAACCATCGCCATTCATTGCAAAGGCGGTTCGGGCCGTACCGGTTTGGTCGCCGCTCAACTGTTGATCGAAACCGGCGTGCTCTTCAGCGATGCCATTCGTGATGTCCAGTCGTTGCGTCCGCGTGCCATCCAGCATCCCGCCCACATTGAATACATCGGCCAGTTCGACACCCAGACGAACGCCCACTGACACCAGAGACAGAGCACGACAACATGACTATTAAAATTGGCATCAATGGTTTTGGCCGGATCGGTCGCCTTGCTCTACGAGCAGCCTGGAACTGGCCTGAGTTCGAGTTCGTGCAGATCAACGATCCAGCGGGGGATGCAGTAACCCATGCGCACCTGATCAACTTCGACTCGGTGCATGGCCGTTGGAGCAATGAGGCCACCGCCGACGGCGACAACGTCGTCATCGACGGAAAACGGATCAAAGTAACGGCCAACAAATCGATTGCCGGGACAGATTGGTCGGGCTGCGATCTGGTGATCGAGGCCAGCGGCAAAATGAAAACCGTGGCCGTGTTGCAGGCCTACCTGGATCAGGGCGTCAAGCGTGTAGTGGTCTGCGCTCCAGTGAAAGAGCAGGGCGCTTTGAACGTCGTCATGGGCGTCAACCAGCACCTGTTCGATCCTGCGCTGCACCGCATCGTCACCGCGGCTTCGTGCACCACCAACTGTTTGGCGCCCGTCGTGAAAGTCATCCACGAAAAACTGGGCATTCGCCACGGCTCGATCACCACTATTCATGACCTGACCAACACCCAAAGCATTCTCGATCAGCCGCACAAGGATCTACGCCGTGCACGTGCTTCGGGCATGAGCCTGATTCCGACCAGCACCGGCTCGGCCACCGCCATCGCCGAAATCTTCCCGGAGCTGCGTGGGCGCCTGAATGGTCACGCCGTACGCGTGCCGCTGGCCAACGCTTCGCTGACTGACTGTGTCTTTGAAGTCGAGCGGGCTACCACTGTCGAAGAAGTGAATCAGTTCCTCAAGAACGCTTCCGAGAACGAACTGAAAGGCATCCTCGGTTTTGAGGAGCGTCCGTTGGTGTCCATCGATTACCGTACCGACCCGCGCTCATCGATCATCGATGCGCTGTCGACGATGGTCATCAACGGCACCCAGGTCAAACTCTATGCCTGGTACGACAACGAATGGGGTTATGCCAACCGCGCCGTCGAACTGGCCAAACTGGTCGGCCTGGCAGTCTGAGGAGCGGTCATGAAAGCCTTGTCAGCCCTTGCTCCGGAAGTGCGGCAGTACCTGCTCGTGACGGGCAACTACTGGGCCTTCACCCTCACCGACGGCGCCCTGCGCATGTTGGTGGTGCTGCACTTTCACGCGTTGGGCTACAGCCCGCTGCAAATCGCCGCGTTATTTCTGTTCTACGAAATCTTTGGTGTGATCACCAATCTGGTGGGTGGTTACCTCGGCGCCAGGCTGGGTCTTAACCGGACCATGAACATCGGGCTGGGCATCCAGGTCGCAGCATTGCTGATGCTTACGGTTCCGGTGGCCTGGCTGACCATCCCCTGGGTGATGGGTGCCCAGGCGCTGTCTGGGATTGCCAAAGACCTGAACAAGATGAGCGCCAAAAGCTCGATCAAGCTGTTGGTCCCCGATGGTCAGCAGGGCAAGCTTTACCAATGGGTGGCGATCCTCACCGGCTCGAAGAACGCACTCAAGGGTGTTGGCTTCTTTCTTGGCGGAGCCTTGCTGGCCCTGATCGGCTTCAAAGGCGCTTTGCTGGCCATGGCGGGTGTCCTGGCCGTGATCTGGATCAGCAGCGTGATGTTGTTGAAGAAGGACCTGGGCAAGGCAAAAGCCAAACCCAAGTTTCGCGACATCCTGTCCAAGAGTCGGGCGATCAACATTCTTTCGGCGGCGCGGATGTTCCTATTCGGTGCCCGGGATGTCTGGTTCGTGGTGGCTTTGCCGGTGTACTTGAGCAGCGTCTTCGGCTGGGATTTCTGGAAGGTGGGCGGCTTCCTGGCGGCCTGGGTGATTGGTTACGGCATCGTGCAGTCTTTCGCTCCCAGCATCACCGGCAAGAAGAGTGGGCATGTCCCGGATGGGCGTGCGGCCTTTGTGTGGACACTTGTCCTGGCGGGGCTGCCGGCATTGATTGCGCTTGGGCTCAACGCCGGGTGGTCACCGCAGACGGTACTGCTAGGCGGTCTCATGGTTTTTGGTGTGCTGTTTGCGGTGAATTCGTCGCTGCACAGCTACCTGATCGTGTCATATGCCAAGGAAGACGGCGTGTCGCTGGATGTTGGGTTTTATTACATGTCGAACGCCATGGGCCGGTTGATCGGCACGGTGCTCTCCGGCTGGGTTTATCAGGTGTATGGTCTGGGTGCGTGCTTATGGATATCGAGTGTCTTCGTGCTGCTTGCAGCTTTGATTTCAGTTGCATTGCCCCGGCATGCAAGTCACTGAAATAGTCTCTTGGTCCTTTTCTGGCGGCACTAAATGCCGCCATTCTGCTGCCTTTACATTTTTTACGAAATGCTTCGTCAGTTAACTGCGATTCGACAGCGACTCAATGATGCGGCATTGCTCTATAACACCACCCTGACAGCAAGCGCTGAGTCGTGTCAGTTCGGCTTCTAAACCTTGTAAGTCTCGAATACGCATTCGCACCTGCTCTAATTGCCCTTCGACTTTTGCGTCCACCGCAGCACAAGAGGCATCGCGTCGATCAGCAAGGTCCAGCAACTCACGAATATCATCCAGGCTGAAACCCAATGCGCGGCTGCGGCGAATGAACAATAGCCGGTTGCGCTCTCCATCCGTGTAAAAGCGGTAGCCAGATGGTGATCTTCCTGCTGAAGGAAGCAGCCCTGACTGCTCGTAATAGCGGATGGTTACCGCTTTGGTATCGGTCGCCTTCGCCAAGGCACCGACCGTGTAAGTGGCCACACTCATTTCGCTTGACCTTATAGTGGCTAGAACCTTCATTCTACTCGCTTCAGGCGATTAGCAAATCCGTGTTCGCCCTTACCATGCGACATAAAGGGTTTTGATCCGATGGAAACCACACACCTACCACGTCAATCCGGGGTATGGGCGCTCCTGCTCTGCGCATGGCTGCTTGCGCTTATATCAACACTTGCCGTGTTGTTCGTTGGCGAAGTCATGGGGCAAGTGCCCTGTGTTCTTTGTTGGTTTCAACGCGCATTCATGTTCCCGCTCGTCCTGGTGCTGGGTGTTGCTTGCAGCATGTCGGACGCGGGCGTTTGGCGTTATGCATTGCCATTAGCCGTTATGGGCTGGCTCATCGCGCTCTATCACAACCTGCTTTATTTCGGACTGATCCCCGAAACCATCAAACCCTGCGGGGCCGGTCCGTCCTGCTCTGGCGCCGACATGACCATTCTTAGTGGTATTCCGCTACCACTGTTATCGCTGGGCGTGTTCAGCATCCTGACCATCCTTCTCGTTCTCATCCGTCGGAGATTTACCTATGAGTAGACGTACCATCGTCCTCGTCATTAGCGTCCTTACAGTAGTGGGCTTCGCAGTCGTTGCTTTTTTTTATGATCGTGCCACCACTGTTCCCCAGGCCACCGTCCCCGTGCCGCAAAACAGCGCTCTGGAGCGCTTTAATTCGCCAAGCTTCGGCCCTGCCAACGCCCCGGTGACCATTGTTGAGTTCTTTGACCCGTCGTGTGAAAGCTGTCGTGCCTTCTATCCTATCGTCAAAAAGATGATGTCCCAGCACCCGACCGACGTTCGTCTGGTGCTGCGCTATGTGAAGCTTCACCCGGGGTCTGAAGAAGCCATCCGGCTTCTTGAGACTGCGCGTAAACAGGACGTATTTGCACCGGTGCTTGAAGCTGTCCTAGAGGCCCAACCGCAATGGCATGATGATGCACAGGCTTCAGCAGCATGGGACGCAGCGGCTCAGGCAGGCTTAGACGTGGCCAAGGCTCGTAAAGAAATGGCGTCCCCAGAAATCACAGCTACTATTGAACGGGATGCCGCGGATGCGAAAACCGTAGGCGTAAGCGGAACACCGACATTTTTCGTCAATGGTAAGCCGCTGACCAACTTCGGTGCTCAGCAGCTCTATGATCTGATTTGGAGCGAAATCAACCAATCGCGATGAGCACGAACGGTCGCGCTGAAAAATGCTCTTCGGTATCGAATCAGCGCTTGACCTTATAGTGGCTATAGGGTGTTCACTCTTTACCATGACTTGTGGAGAGTGTCCTTGTGAAAAGCTGCTGCGATGATAAGAAAGCAACTGAAAGTCAAACCGGCGTTGAGGTCTTTGACCCGACGCCACTTACAGGTTGCTGTGCACCCGCCCCAACGACTTGCGATACAAACGCAGTCCAGAACCAGTTCAAGAGCAGTTGCTGCGCTCCGAAAACCTTGGACGTTAATCCGGTGCCGACCAAAGCAGAAGGCACCGGTTGTTGCTCTCCTTCTTTGGACGGCGCCGAATCAAGTTGCGATGCCGTAACACCGGCTTCCACTTTATATGCCCTCGCCGAACCGAGCAAACCTGCCGCCCCGGCTGGTAACGATCTCTTTACCGACGCGTGCTGTCCTACCTCTGATGCGGATGGCTCCAGCGCTTGGGAAGCAAAAGTGTCTTCAGCCGATGCTGGCGACACGACTCGCTTCAGCAGTTTCCGGATCGGACAAATGTGCTGTCCTTCCGAGCAGACAATGATCGAGGGCAAGCTCGCTCGAATGAGTGGGATTCAAAGGCTGGAGTTCAACATGATGAAGCGTACTCTGGGCGTCTGGCACAAACTGCCGGACACGTTGAGCATTGAAGCGGCTGTGTCATCGCTTGGCATGCACGCCGAACCGTTGATGGCTGACGGCAAGGCATCTAACGCCGATGCGCCACATGCCGAACCTCAAGTTTCATCACCGCGTAAAAGCAGTTGGTGGCCATTAGCGCTGTCTGGTGTTGCTGCGGTAGTCGCGGAAGGTTTGCACTTCACCCAGTCAGCCCCGGAATGGGTGGTTGCGGCCGTCGCCTTAGTCGCCATCACCCTCTGCGGGCCCACGACTTACAAGAAAGGCTGGATTTCGCTCAAACACCTCAACCTGAACATCAATGCCTTGATGAGCATCGCGGTGACGGGAGCAGTGCTGATCGGACAGTGGCCAGAAGCGGCTATGGTCATGTTTTTGTTTACCGTTGCCGAAATGGTCGAGGCCAAGTCGCTGGATCGTGCACGCAATGCGATCAAGGGGCTGATGGACCTGACCCCGGAGCGAGCAACGGTACGCCAGTCAGACGGCAGCTGGCTGGAAGTCGATGTGAAAACCGTCGAGATCGGTTCCTTGGTTCGGGTCCGCCCTGGCGAACGTATCGGCCTGGATGGAGATGTCGCCTCCGGCAACTCTACCGTCAACCAAGCCCCTATCACGGGGGAGAGCCTGCCCATCGAGAAAACTGTCGATGATGCTGTGTATGCCGGCTCCATCAATGAGTCTGGGTCCTTCGAGTACCGCGTGACGGCTGAGGCCAGTAATACGACGCTGGCTCGAATCATTCATGCGGTTGAAGAAGCCCAAAGTTCGCGGGCGCCGATCCAACGGACCGTCGATAGGTTTGCCAAGGTTTATACACCGGCGGTGTTCTTCTTCGCCGTTGCTATTGCGGTATTACCGCCGCTGCTTTTGGGCGGATTGTGGACTGACTGGATCTATCGGGCGCTGGTGCTCCTGGTAGTGGCGTGTCCTTGCGCTCTGGTGATTTCCACTCCGGTTACCATTGTAAGCGGTCTCGCTGCGGCGGCCAGAAAAGGCATCCTGATCAAGGGTGGCGTGTACTTGGAAAGCGGTCGCAAGATCACTCATCTGGCCTTGGATAAAACTGGGACTATTACCCACGGCAAGCCAATACAAACCGACTTTTTGCCTCTGGCTGATGGAGTGCCTGGAGATTATCGCAGTGCCGCTGCGAGCCTTGCCCACCGCTCGGATCATCCAGTATCGCAGGCCATCGCCAAACAAGCGGCCCAGCAATCGCTGCGGATACTGGAGGTGGAAAACTTCGAAGCCCTACTTGGTCGCGGCGTCCATGGCACGATCGAGGGGAAGCGCTACCAATTAGGCAACCATCGTTTGCTGGAAGAGCTGGGCTTCTGCTCGCCGGACATCGAAGTGGCGCTGGATCACCTTGAGCGGCAGGGTAAAACTGTGGTCATTCTGTCCGATGATACCCAGGCGCTGGCATTGTTTGCAGTAGCCGATACGGTAAAGGACACCAGCCGGGTCGCAATTGAGGAACTCCACGCACTAGGTGTGAAGACCTTGATGTTGACGGGTGATAATCCGCACACCGCGCAGGCGATCGCCGCCCAGGTGGGTATCGACGAGGCCAAGGGCAGCCTGCTGCCGATCGACAAGCTCAGTGCCATTGAAGCCCTGATCAATAACCAAGGCACCGTGGGTATGGTGGGTGATGGCATCAACGACGCACCGGCGCTTGCTCGGGCCAATGTGGGCTTCGCCATGGGCGCTGCCGGCACCGATACTGCGATCGAGACCGCCGATGTCGCAATCATGGATGATGATTTGCGCAAAATTCCGGCCTTCATTCGTCTCTCCCGCCAGACCGGAGCAGTGCTTACGCAAAATATCGCGCTCGCTCTGGGCATTAAAGTCATCTTCCTGGTCGTCACGCTCACCGGTCATGCCACGATGTGGATGGCGGTATTCGCTGATATGGGGGTGAGCCTTTTAGTCGTCCTGAATGGCCTGCGCTTGCTGCGTAAGTGAGACTGACGTGAACAACGACTTGCGCGCGGCTATCGACGAATCCTTCCTGAACGCCAGGCAGGCCCTGGGGGCAAAATCCCCTCAGCGGGCTTATCCCTGGCTGGAAAAAGCTCACATCCTTACGCAGCGAATGCCTCTGCTCCATGCTTACAGCCATTGGCTGATGTTTCTGGCCGGCTGGGAGGAGCGGGACTACCGAGAGATGCTTGGCCAGGCGGCGCGCATTCCGGCTGCTTTGCTGTTCTCCAAGATATGGGTGCCTCTGGGCAATACCGGACGAGCAAGAGTCAGCGCCTTTCAACCGATGCCGCTATCAGATGAGCTGAAACAGCTACTACGGGACAGTCAATGAACACTTACCAAGAGGCTACATACGCCCCGATGCCTGGGTTGTGGTGGGGAATCGCGGCCTTCCTGGCATTGTTCGACCAAGGCCTCAAGTTCGCCATCGAGCACCTGTATGAGCTGGGTTCGTCCTTCGCCGTAGGCCCCTTCTTCAACGTGGTGCATGCCCGTAATACCGGTGCCGCGTTTAGCTTCTTGGCTGACGCTGGCGGCTGGCAGCGTTACCTCTTCGTTGTCATTGCCCTGGCCGTTGCATCGACGCTCATCGTGATCCTTCGCCGAGAACGTCGATGGAGCGAAGCCCTGGGTTATAGCCTCGTCTTGGGTGGGGCGGTGGGTAATCTCATCGACCGGTCTGTCCGGGGGTTTGTCGTGGATTATCTGGACTTTCACTACCAAGGCTGGCACTGGCCGGCGTTCAATATAGCGGATATCGCCATCGTTGGCGGCGTGCTGCTCTTGTTAGTCAGTAGCCTGGTAAGCCCTGCGATGTTAGGTAAGCGCTGATGATGGAGCGCGACCTTACAGTCGGCCCGCTCAGGTGGTCCGGTCGCGCTTGGCTAGCGCCTGGGCTGGCGGTCTTTGCTGGCCGTGCCGGCCATCAGGATTGGCATCACCATCAGGCTCATCAAATAGCCATCGGCCTCGATGTGCCTGTGACCGTGGAATGCCCGCAAAGCGAGCACACTGGGTTCTCGGTGTTCATTCCCGCGGGAGTCCGCCATCGAATCAGCGGCGCGCTCATCGTTTCGATTTACTTGGATGTACTGACAGATGTAGCGCAAGCGTTGCCACATAGCATTACGCCGACGCCAATTAAGATCGCACTATCTGACGCTCAAAGAATTGCTGATTCCCTGAACGAACGCGCGGGAGACCCTCGGTCTGCGGTACGAAAGGCTCTACAGGTACTCGACGTCTTACCAGCCCCAGATCCACGCCTGGCGATAGTCAGCACAGCGATTCACCAGGGCAAGGTACGACGCGAAGAATTAGCAGCACTGGTCCACCTGTCCCCAACTCGATTTTCGCACTGGTTCGTGGAGCAAACTGGTTTGCCGCTGCGCAGCTACGCCAAGTGGCTACGCCTGACCCAAGCTGTTCGATACTTGGCCTGCGGACGACCAATGACAAATGCCGCGCACGAGTCAGGCTTCTCCGACTCTGCTCATTTCTCCAGGACCTTTCGATCGCTACTGGGCATCGATCCCTCATCGGCGCTCGCCGAGGTGTATCTGCACGAAGCGAGTGCCTCGCGAGCTGCGCGATCATAGGGTATTAAGACCATGTGCCGATCCGATTGGTTAGGCCTTCAACGACAGAATTCGGCGCGCACCGTTCAGAACGATGAGGCCCACGACCGTACCAATAACCAAGTCTGGGGAGGGAGATCCTGTCCACGCGACCAATGCCCCCGCAGCGATTACGCCAATGTTCGCGATCACATCGTTAGCTGAGAAAATCCAACTCGCTTTCATGTGTGCGCCACCTTCGCGGTGGCCATAGATCAGCCACAGACAACTGACGTTTGCCACCAGCGCGACGGTGCCAATCCCTATCATCAGCATCGATTCAGGTTCACTGCCGTAGAGAAAGCGTCGAGCCACTTCAAAAAGCACACCCAAAGCCAATACGATCTGGAAAAAACCTGCCAAATGGGCTGCACGTACTTGCATCTGCGCGCTGCGGCCGACCGCATAGAGAGCTAGCCCGTAGACGGCAGCATCAGCAAACATGTCCAGCGAGTCAGCAATCAGACCAGTCGACTGAGCGAATAAGCCAGCACCCATTTCGACGACAAACATTGCGGCATTGATGGCGAGCAAGATCTTCAGCGTGCCGGCTTCTTTCGAAGCATTCAACTCTTCATTGGCACTATTGGCCGACGCGGACTCCCGGCTGGCTGGTTGTGTGCCTAGCAGCGTTGCTCCAAGGCCAAGTGACTCCAGCTTAATGGCAATCTGATCAACTGCTCCTTCGTGAAATACGCTTACCTGTCTGCCCGATAGATCAAAGGACAATGAATCGATCTCGGGTAAGCCGTTTAGCGCGAGCCGGATCATTCGTTCTTCGGACGGGCAGTCCATTTTCGGAACCGAAAAATTGCTGACCCAGGTCCCTTCAGCTGAAGGTGTAGCAGCTGCTTTCGAGCCCGCCGAAGCGGGGCCACAGCCGCAGGATTTATCACAAGAACTCATGAGCCGCTTCTCCAAGTGGACTTAGTCCTATCGATTACAAACCTTCTAGCAGCTATAAGGTCAAGCATAGAAATATTAATTTCCAAGATCGTAGCTCTTTCGTTCAATTCAAGCGTTAGCCTCGCTATGTATTGTCATGGCTCCCTATACAGGAGTTGAGCGATGCCTCTTTCCCTTCGATTTGCCATACGCTGGATGAGCTATCCGCTGGTATTTGGTGGCAGTGCCGCCTTTATGATTTGGGCGCTATACACCGGCGTACCGTCGTGGCCCATCATGCCCCTGGTCGCCGCCGTGGGGCTGATAGTTATCGTTGGTTTAGAGAGACTCCAGCCTTTTCGCGAAGCTTGGCTCGAAGATCATCACGACACCGCCACAGACCTGTTGCACATGCTGATCAACCTTACCGTCATTCAATTCACTGCTGAAATCCTGGCCAGGCTTGGCGATGCGGTGCCGGCTTCGGTTCGCCTCTTTCCGATCGAGAGTCCTCTGTGGTTGCAGCTGGTACTAGTCGCCGCCGTGCTCGATCTAAGCCTGTATGTCATGCACCGCATCAGCCATCGAGTGCACTGGTTGTGGCGTTTTCACATGATTCATCACAGCGCAGAGCGACTTTATTGGATGAATGGGGAGCGTAGACATCCTCTGCATGCGGCGCTGATGGCCGGACCAGGGTTGGTGGTTCTGCTCGCATCAGGGGCACCGTCTGCTGTAATCGCAACTTGGTTCAGCATCTTGACCGTCCACCTGGCTTTCCAGCATTCGAACCTGGATTACTCACTGGGTTGGTTACGCAACGTGATTGGGGTCGCGGAGACACATCGTTGGCACCATAAGCGAGAGTTCGAAGATGCCCAAGTAAACTTCGGCGAGTTCTTACTTCTTTGGGATCACATGTTCGGAACCTTCTATGACGGAGCAGACAGGCTCGGCGATGCGCAGGTAGGGCTGCAAGAGCGGGACTATCCAACTGGGTATCGAGCCCAGTTGGTCGCGCCGTTTAGGCGGAAGTTTTAAGTACGTTCGATTGGAAGTGATCACTCGGCGAATTAGCCCCGCCACACAATCGAGAAGCGATCCGATGACAGCACAGGTGCCGAATGCGAACTTTTAGGGTAACCAAGTCAATTCTCGGCTAAATTCCCCGCTCAATGGCGGGATGGAGTGTTGCGAGCCCACGTATGACGGGTAAATAATTCGGCGTGAACGCCTATTTTTTTACACATAATGTTGGCTTAATTCACGTCAGGTGTTATCGCCTACCTCAGACTTTGACGAGTGGTTGTTGATGACCCGTGTCCAATTGTAAGAGTCATTTGCAGCGACTACACTCCAGCCCATGAAACGCTATCTGCGGTTTTTCCTCATCTTCTTGATCAGCCTGGCGCTTCCCCTCAGCGGGATGGCGGGTGTTCAGGCACCGACAGAACCTTGCCCGATGAAGACGATGGGCATGGCGATGATGGACGACATGGGCATGGACTGTTGCAACGATATGAAAAGCCCTTCCGAGCACGGCAAACCTTGCAAGCCGGGCCAGGAATGCAAGACTGGCGGCATGCTGCAAGTCTCGATCCTCAAGCCTCCTGTAACCGTATTCAGCCCCGTAGTGGTTTCCTTCTTCAGCGATTCTCTGCCCGTACAAACCCCGTCCGGGGTATGGCGACCGCCTCGCGTTTGATTCCTGTACCACACTGAGCCTCATTCCGCTTTAGCGGGATGGCATATCTGCGCACATGTCTTATGAAGCGCGTAGTGGATCATCACAGGAATCGTGAACATGAATCCCAAGTGCTATTGCACAGGTTGGTCCCTCGTGGCCGGTCTGGCGGCAAGCGTACTGGCATTGCCGAGCTTCGCTGCCGCTTTGACACTCGATGAAGCGTTGCGGCTGGCCGAAAACAATGCACCGTCGCTGACCGCACAAGACGCCAAAATTCAGGCTGCTAGCAGCGCGGCTGTTCCAGCCGGAGAATTACCTGACCCCAAATTATTGGTGGGTGTGCAGAACTATCCCATTGGCGGCCCGGATCGTTGGAGCATCGACCAGGACTTCATGACCATGCAGATGGTCGGGGTCAGGCAGGAGATGCCCAACAGCGACAAGCGAAAAGCGCGTATCGAAGTCGCCGATGCAGCTATTGATCGTGCCTCTGCGGAGCGTCGAGTCGAACGCCTGAAGGTACGCCAGTCCACGGCGTTGGCCTGGATCAGCAGCTACTCGGTTGAGCGCAAAGATGCGTTGTTCCAGGACTTCTACAAAGAAAACCGCCTGCTGACCGATACCGTCCGCGCCCAGATTGCCGGTGGCCGCGCTCAACCCGCCGATGCGGTGACGCCCAAGCAAGAAGCGGCTCAACTGGCGGAGCAACAGGACGATCTGGTTCGCCAGCGCGTGCAGGCCCGAGCGGCCCTCAAACGCTGGATTGGCTCCGCCGCCAACGACAAGCCTGTGGGCAGCTTGCCTCAATGGCCTGTCGATCCCTCAAGCTACGCCCATAAACTGCAACACCACCCCGAGTTGGCAGCGTTTGCGCCGATGACCCGTGAAGCGCAAGCCAAGGTTCGTGAAGCCGTGTCGGAGAAGCAGTCGGACTGGAGCTGGGAACTGGATTACCTGCGCCGTGGCCGTGAGTTTGGCGACATGGTCAGTGTGCAATTTTCCTGGGATCTACCGCTGTTTCCTGACTCTCGGCAAAATCCCAAAATCGCAGCCAAACAGGCTGAACTCAGTCAGCTTGAGGCTGAGCGCGATGCTCTGTCACGCGAGCACACTCAGCAACTGGAAAACGAACTGGCTGACTATGAGCGCTTGAATCGTGCGGTAAGCCGCAACCAGGAAAGCCTGTTGCCGCTGGCCAGGGAAAAGGTCGAACTCAGTATGGCCAGTTATCGCGCCGGCAAAGGCGATTTAAACACCGTTGTTACCGCCCGACGTGAACTCATCGAAGCCCGTCTCAAACAGATCGATGTGGAAGAGCAGCGAGCACTGACCAGTGCGCGTCTGTATTTTGCTTATGGGGAGTCCAGCCAATGATCCTTAAAAAATGGAACGGGGCATTGCTGGTAGGCATCTCGCTGGCATTGGGTGTTGCCGGTGGCTACTGGTTCGCTCACCAGCGCATGAGCGGCGTACCAGGTACCGCCCCGGAACAGCGCCTCAACTCACCGGATGAACGCAAGGCGCTGTATTGGTACGACCCCATGTACCCGCAGCAAAAGTTCGATAAGCCGGGGAAATCCCCCTTCATGGACATGCAACTGGTTCCCCAATATGCCAATGGCGCAGGGGACCGTGCGGCCGTCAGTATCGATCCAGCTCTGACCCAGAATCTAGGTCTGCGTTTTGCGACTATCACTCGTGGGATCTTTGAGTCGAGCCTCGATGTGACAGGTGCCTTGATGTTCAACGAACGTGATGTCGCTGTGATTCAGGCACGCACCACTGGCTTTGTGGAGCGGGTCTATGCCCATGCTCCCGGCGATGTACTCAAAGCCAACGCGGCGTTGGCGGATATCCTGGTGCCTGAGTGGGCCGCTGCCCAGACAGAGTTTCTTGCCCTGAAGCGCAACGGGGATGCTGACCTGTTGGCTGCGGCTCGCCAGCGACTACGACTCACAGGGATGCCGGCAACACTGATTACTCAGGTAGAACGTAGCGGTAAGGTTCAGCCCTATCTGACGCTTACCAGCCCCATTGCCGGTGTGCTGCAAGAATTGAACGTACGTGCGGGCATGACCGTGGCGACTGGCGATACGTTGGCACGCGTCAATGGCTTGAGCAGTGTCTGGCTAGCGGTGGCCGTTCCAGAATCGGATGCCGGATCGATCACCGTGGGGCAGGCGGTCGAAGCGCGTCTGCCAGCCCTCCCAGGGACAACGCTCAATGGCAAGGTCAGCGCGATTTTGCCCGAGACTAATCCGGACAGCCGCACCCTTCGTGTACGGGTGGAACTACCCAATCCGGACGGGCGCCTCAGGCCGGGTTTGACCGCGCAGGTACGCCTGAACCGCTCGACCGGGCAAAGTGTGTTGTGGGTGCCGAGCGAAGCCGTCATTCGCACGGGCCGACGTGCTCTGGTGATGCTCGCTGAAGACGCCGGCCGCTACCGTCCCGTGGCGGTGCAACTCGGGCAGGAAAGCGACGGCAAGACGGCGATAGTGAAAGGGCTGGAAGAAGGCCAGAAGGTGGTTACTTCTGGCCAGTTCCTGCTCGACTCGGAGGCCAGTCTCAAGGGCATCGTTGCAAGCTCGGAGGAAGAGTCACCACCCAGCGCAGCAGCCTCCAGCTTTCATGAAGCGGATGGGCAGATCGTTGAGATCAACGACAAAGAAGTCACGCTCGCCCATGGTCCCTTCAAGACGCTGGGCATGCCGGGCATGACGATGACGTTCCCACTCGCCAACCCGGCGCTGATGCAGGGCTTCAAAACGGGTGACAAGGTTCGGGTTGCGGTGAGTCAGACCGACGATGGCCTGCGTGTTGAGCGCCTGGAAAAATCGGGGAGCCAGCGATGATCGCTGCCCTGATTCGTTGGTCAGTGGCCAACCGATTCCTGGTGCTACTGGCGACGCTGTTTGTCACGGCTTGGGGCATTTGGTCGGTGCAGAGCACGCCCATCGATGCGCTGCCAGATCTCTCGGATGTTCAGGTGATCATCCGCACCCCTTTTCCGGGACAAGCGCCGCAGATTGTCGAGAACCAGGTGACCTATCCGTTGGCCACCACCATGCTCTCGGTGCCGGGAGCCAAGACGGTGCGTGGTTATTCCTTCTTCGGTGACAGCTTCGTGTACGTGCTGTTCGAAGACGGCACTGACTTGTACTGGGCCCGCTCTCGGGTGTTGGAGTATCTGAGCCAAATACAAAGCCGCTTGCCGGTCAGCGCCAAGCCGGCGTTGGGGCCGGATGCGACGGGGGTGGGTTGGATCTATCAGTACGCACTGGTGGATCGCAGTGGCGGACACGACCTGGCGCAGCTACGCGCACTTCAGGACTGGTTCCTCAAGTTCGAACTCAAGACCCTGCCCAACGTGGCGGAAGTGGCCACCGTGGGTGGCATGGTTAAACAGTACCAGGTGCAGCTTGATCCGCTCAAACTGGCCAGCCTGGGTATCACTCAGGCCGAGGTAACTGAGGCTATCGGCAAGGCCAATCAGGAAACCGGTGGCGCAGTGCTGGAGATGGCAGAGACCGAGTTCATCGTGCGCGCGTCCGGCTACCTGAAGACGCTCAATGACTTCCGGTCGATCCCACTCAAGTTGGGTGCGGGCGGCGTACCGGTGGCCCTTGGCGATGTCGCCACGATTCAGTTGGGCCCGGAGATGCGCCGTGGCATCACTGAACTCGACGGCGAAGGCGAGACCGTCGGTGGCGTGGTGATTTTGCGCAGCGGCAAGAACGCTCGCGAGACCATTGCGGCGGTCAAGACCAAACTCGACGAACTGAAAAGCAGCCTGCCGGCCGGCGTGGAAATCGTCACCACCTACGATCGCAGCAAGCTGATTGACCGCGCGGTGGAAAATCTCAGCCACAAGCTCATCGAAGAGTTCATCGTCGTCGCCTTGGTCTGCGGTATCTTTCTTTGGCACTTGCGCTCGTCGCTGGTAGCGATCATCTCCCTGCCGGTGGGGGTGTTGATCGCTTTTATTGTCATGCGCTACCAAGGGATCAACGCCAATATCATGTCCTTGGGCGGGATTGCTATCGCCATCGGCGCCATGGTCGATGCCGCCGTGGTGATGATCGAGAACGCCCACAAGAAGATTGAAGCTTGGCACGTGGCCAACCCTGGAGAGGAACTGAAGGGGGAGCGTCATTGGCATGTTATGACTGAAGCGGCAGCAGAGGTAGGCCCAGCACTGTTCTTCTGTTTGTTGATCATCACCCTTTCGTTCATTCCGGTGTTCACGCTGGAGGCTCAGGAGGGACGGCTGTTCGGTCCTTTGGCTTTCACCAAGACCTACGCCATGGCCGCAGCGGCGGGATTGTCAGTGACCTTGGTGCCAGTGCTGATGGGCTACTGGATTCGGGGACGAATTCCCAGTGAACAACAGAACCCGTTGAACCGGTGGTTGATTCGGGTCTATCAGCCCGCCCTGGACGCAGTCTTGCGCCGACCCAAAATCACGCTGCTGGTGGCGCTGCTGGTTTTTGTCAGTGCGCTATGGCCATTGTCGCGCTTGGGTGGCGAGTTTCTCCCCCCGTTAGACGAGGGTGACCTGCTCTATATGCCTTCCGCTCTGCCGGGGCTGTCGGCGCAGAAAGCGGCGCAATTGCTGCAACAGACCGACCGTTTGATCAAGACCGTTCCAGAGGTCGAACACGTCTTCGGTAAAGCCGGCCGCGCTGAAACCGCCACCGACCCGGCACCGCTGGAGATGTTCGAAACCACCATCCAATTCAAGCCGCACGAGCAATGGCGTCCAGGCATGACACAGGAAAAATTGGTGGAAGAACTGGATCGAGTGGTACGAGTCCCTGGGCTTACCAATATCTGGATACCACCGATTCGCAACCGTATCGACATGCTGGCTACGGGGATCAAGAGTCCCATCGGAGTGAAAGTTGCGGGCACCAACCTATCGGAAATCGATGCCGCGACTCAGGCAGTCGAACGGGTGGCCAAGGGCGTACCCGGCGTCAGTTCGGCTCTGGCCGAGCGACTAACTGGTGGTCGCTATATCGATGTGGATATCGACCGCAAAGCCGCCGCTCGCTACGGACTGAATATCGCCGATGTGCAGTCCATCGTGGCCGGCGCTATCGGCGGTGAAAATGTCGGCGAGACCATTGAAGGGCTCGCACGCTTCCCGATCAACGTGCGTTACCCACGGGAGTGGCGTGACTCGCTCGGCGCCCTGGAGCAATTGCCGATCTATACCCCTTTGGGGAGCCAGATCACCCTTGGCACTGTGGCGAAGGTCAAGGTCACGGACGGTCCGCCGATGCTCAAGAGCGAGAACGCACGGCCCTCTGGTTGGGTGTACATCGACGTGCGTGACCGGGACATTGCTTCGGTAGTCGCCGATCTACGTAGGGTGGTCAACGAGCAGGTCAAGTTGCAGCCCGGCATGAGCCTGAGTTACTCAGGGCAGTTCGAGTTTCTCGAAAGGGCTAACGCACGACTCAAACTGGTGGTGCCGGCCACGCTGTTGATCATCTTCGTGCTGCTCTACCTCACTTTCTCCCGCTTCGATGAGGCCTTATTGATCATGACCACTCTGCCATTCGCATTGACTGGCGGGGCGTGGTTCCTCTATCTGTTGGGGTTCAATCTGTCTGTCGCCACCGGGGTCGGTTTTATCGCCTTGGCCGGTGTTTCCGCCGAATTTGGCGTAATCATGCTGCTCTACCTGAAGAACGCCTGGGCCGAACGTGAAGACCTCGGTGACAGTACTGAACGCGGGCTGGTGGCGGCGATTCGTGAAGGCGCCGTGCAGCGTGTTAGACCCAAGGCCATGACCGTTGCCGTGATCATAGCCGGCCTGTTACCCATCCTGCTGGGCAGTGGAACCGGCAGTGAGGTGATGAGCCGAATCGCCGCGCCCATGGTCGGCGGCATGGTCACGGCCCCCTTGCTTTCCCTGTTTGTCATTCCGGCGGCCTATCGCCTGATGCGCCGCAGAAACCTCTCAGTTGAACCCATCAAACCTGAAGGAAACCTCGTATGAAACTGACCCTGATTGCAGTAGCAAGCACTGTCTTTACTCTATCTCTTTCGGTCCCCGCAGAGGACATGCCGGGCATGAAAATGGACGGAATGGAGGGCATGCAGATGCAGCAGGAAACAACCCAGGCTCCAGTCGCCACCGCTGACGGAACGATCAAGGCGATTGATATTACGAAGCATATAGTGACCCTCTCTCACGGCGCTGTTCCAGCGGTGAAATGGCCGCCAATGACCATGGCCTTCTCCGTCACGGAAGATCAGCTAACAGGGCTGACAGTCGGCGACCGCGTGACATTCTCCTTTCGGCTAGAGGGCGGCAACGCCACTATTGTTTCAATAGGAAAGAATTAACGGTGGTGGAAGTAACCGGCGCGCCCTGGTGTGCCGGTCGCTGTCAGAACACCGCATGGAGCAAGCCAGTGAGGCTGGGGGCATCCTTTTCAAACCATCCAAAGCATGCCCTCAGATATGCCCCCAATGTAGCAATTTTCTGGAAGTGGATGGCTCTCCATGGTCTATGAAAAGGCAGAAATGATTATATTAACAGCCTGACAGGAGACGCCTAGAGACTCTCAGGGGCGCCAAAAAACATTTTGACTTGGCTCTAGTGCAGTATTCCCAGGTCGGAAAAACTAAAATATGCCCCCGGTTTTGCCCCCAGTAGCGCGGGATATGGGGGCGATCGAGAATGGCGATTTCTGACAGAAGCCGATGGTGTTGCATGGTGGTCTTCAGCGGAGCCTCAATTCACTGCCGTAGTGGGAAGGTAGTCTTCTGCGATCCAGGCCTCAATGGCAAATCTCCTGTCACGACCGTGGGCGCCTGGCAGCCAATGCCTCCCGTTTCTTTACTAGAAAATCAATCAACGTACTGACTTTTGCTGGTATCTGCGCGCGGGTAGGTGCGTAAATGTAGAAACCTGCAAAGGATTTACACCACTCTGACAGCACCTGTACCAGCGCGCCTGACTCCAGGTGCTCACGCACTGCGATGTCGATGTGTTGCACCAATCCCACATTCTGCAGGGCAACACGGATCATACTGTCATCCTCGTTGGTTGTGAGGTTACCAACAGGCTCCAGAGTAAACGAGTGGCCATCCTCGCTCGGTGACGTGAACTCCCAAGGGGCTATGGCGCCGCTGGGGAGGCGAAAGCGCAGGCAATTGTGCTTCGCCAGATCATCGGGTGTTTAGGGCTGGCCGTGACATTTGAAATAGGCTGGCGTGCCCACAACAGCCATCGACAATGGCGGCGTGATCGGGACGGCGACCATGTGTTCGGCCAGACCCTCGCCCACGCGTATACCGGCATCACAGCCGTCGGCCACAATATTGGTCAATGCATCTCGAGCATACGCGGTTGCAGGCAGTGTCGGGCTATTTCCGGCAATTGAGTAAACGTGCCGGATCCCCTCTGGGTAACCAAATGCAAAGTTATTCCAGGCCCTAGGTCATAAAGCTCCGTGCGTCCTGCTGTCCCGGCCATCAGGATACTCAGATGTCCATGATTGGTTGATGCGGCTTGAGCATGGCATCTGCATCTAGGCTGGGTTCTCCAGCAGGCCTTACCCATCAGGTAAGGCCCACACCAGGATTAGCGCGTCTTCGGATACCAATTACTGTCACCGGGAGCAATCTGTCCCGGTCTGTACCCGTATCTGGTTTTGAGTTCGGCTTTCAGTTTTTCATAGTTGTCGGAGAGCGTGTCCTGGATCATAGACACGTAGTCGTCGAAGGTCGGATGTTTGCGCCAGTATCCGCCGTAGATCGCGCTTGAGAGCGATCGGTCGAACCAGCCATGCAGTGCCTGTAGCAGCCCTTCGAGCCTTGTTTCCAGGTCTTCTGTAGAAAGCGTTGCGCTTCATCCGTTCGCGATCCATCAAACCAGCCGGGACATATCCCAACGCTTCGCTAACTTCATGGTAGCGCTCATGGATCTCACGATGAAGATCACGATCCTGCTTGAGGTCAGCTGAGAAGCTGAACTCACAGAACGAGCATTTGCTTACGCCAGTGCCACCTGGGGGAGTGTGGACATGTTCCATGAGCCATCTGTCATACAGACGACTCGCCTCATAGTAGTTCCTGACACCAAGCTCTTGGACGGCAGCGATGTCTTGCCGTTGGCCGAGTTTGAGGGAAGGGTGAGTGTGCTTCAGTTCTTTCGCGACACGCTTGATTTTCTTGATGTGGCTGTAGGTAATCTGCATGGAGCAGCTCCTGCAATGCTTGCCCGGCGTCCACTACAAGGCAACCTGATGAGAGTCAGGTCGGGGTACTTCAACGATCACGATAGTGCTAAAGCTTCACGAGTGTGGACTGCAGGCACCTACCGAGCACCTAGTGCTGACACTATCATCGCCGCTTCTGGCTGACAATGCCGCTTGGTTGCACCTCTGCTTCTCTTATCACTCTGCACAGTGGTCGCTAACACTCCTCGCCAGGGAGTTGCCGCATGCTAGTACCGCATTTTTCCGACTACGCTCTTTGCCGAGCTCTCCAAAGAGGGAGTGCGGTTACTTGATCAACATAGGGAGCGGTCATGTCTAGTTTACAGGCGGAATATCAGCGGTTTTTGGTCTATCTGGCCGGCCAGCCAGTGCACGATGACGTCCGGCGCATGGCGAACCTGATCATGGCAAATCTTCGCATTCTGGCGGAGGTGGGTACCCAAAGACGGGGGCGCTCTACGAGGCTGGCTCCTCTCGCGCTTCAGCAGCTTGCTCAAACGCCTGCAGAGCTACCTGGGGCCACTCAGCTTGCTCAAGCCGCTCGCAGTCATTTGCGCCTGGACCGATTGGAGGTCGGCCCGTTTCGAGGGTTCATGCAGGCCGAATCATTCGACTTGAGCCGTGATATCACCTTGATCTACGGGCCGAACGGGACAGGGAAAAGCAGCTTTTTCGAAGCGCTCGAAATGGCCATGCTCGGCTCGATCAGTGAGGCAGAGGCCAAGCGATTTGATAATCGCGCCTACTGTAATAACGCACGCTTGGGACGCCATGTAGCGCCGCGGTTGATGGGTTCGCTAAACGGTGCTACTGCGGCTCAGGTGCAGGCAGACGAAGAGAGCTTTCGTTTCTGCTTCGTGGAGAAAAACCGGCTCGATGACTTCGGTCGCATCGCCGCAAGAACTCCAGGTGATCAGCGCCAATTGATCGCCACCTTGTTCGGCGTCGACCAGTTCAGCGAATTTGTCAGGGGCTTCAATGCCACGCTGGATGAAAACCTTAGTATTTCCAGCATCAAAGCTATTCAATTGGAGGGAAGGCGCAACCAGGTCGCCGCCTCTCAGCAGACCTTGGATGGCTATCCACAACGGCTCGTAGGGATTGCTCAGGGAGAGGAGGCGTTGGCAGCCAGAATTTATCCGGGCAGCACTTATCAAGGCTGTGTCGACTGGATTTTTGGCACGCAGGAGAGGCCGGGCCAATTGGCGTATTTGCAAGGTGTCCTGGAGTCACCGTTACCCATCATCCATGGGTGCACTGCCGCGAGCCTATGGCAAATGCGCGCACAGGTCTATGAGTGGCATGGGGCAAGCCAAGCAGCGCAGCAGGCGCTCAATGCCAGAGCGGCGGACGTTTCGTTTTCCAACCTCTACGATTCCCTCCTGCAGTTGGCAGAGGGTGCAGCTGCGTGCCCGGCGTGTGGTACGCCACTGGATAGGGTCGCTTATGATCCATTTGAACGCGCGCGAACGGGATTGGCGCAACTCGCCGAGCTTAGAACCTTGCAGCAACAGTCAGTGGACGCCACCAATAACTGCAATGAAGCCTTGCGGTCGTTGCTCATTGAAATGCGGCGGGTGTGCGATGTCGCGTCACAGGTATGCCCAAACGAATTCCAGGCAGCTCAATTGCCCGTACTTCCTCCCACTTCTGTCGGTCAGTGGCTGCAGCCCTGGATGAGTGACAGTGAGAGGTCGTGGCAAGCGCTGATGCAACTGATGACTTTCATTGAGCAGGCGGATGCTGCTAGCCGTCAGGTCGTCGAGCAAAGACAGACCTTTGTACAGCAACGTCAGACGCTCGATGGGTTCAGAGGTGAAATCGAGCGCTGCAGGCTGATGCGCGCTCAAGCACTTCAAGAGTTCACTCAGGCGCAAGCAACGATCACCCAATTCGAAACTGATAATCAGCAATTGATCGAAGAGGTGGGGCGCGAGGCGCTGGTGCTTGAGCACAATAGGCGGATCAAGGTTGCTTACGATGCCTATCTGCTCCAGCTGCAGGCGTACCTGGCCGCATTGCCTGCTCAATTGCTGCAGGGGCTGGGTGACAGTGCTCGGGATCTCTACAACCTGTTCAACCGGGAAGATCCACGGCCAGCTCAGATCAATGCGCTATGGCTGCCATTGGCTGAAAACGGGAAAATCGAAATTGAATTCGTAGGTCAGCCAGGTGAACGTTATGACGCCTTGCTGATCTTGAGCGAGGGACATATCCGGTGCCTGGGTCTGGCGATTCTTCTGGCGAAAAATCTCGCAGAGGACTGCCCAATCGTGATCTTCGACGATGTCGTCAACGCGATTGATGATGAGCATCGAGATGGCATCTGGCGTACCTTCTTTGAGAGTGGTCTGCTCGATGCCAAGCAGGTCATCCTCACCTCGCATGCCGAGGAATTTTTGCACCGAATCCAGCAGGAGATTGGCGCCCAGCGGGCAGCGCAGATTCGTCGGTACCGCTTCCTTCCCCACCATGGCGAGCATCATCTACGCATCGACACCGACCCACCTACAAAGAATTACGTTTTGCTTGCCAATGCGGCGTTGCAAGCCGAAGAGAAGCGCGATGCATTGCGCCACTCAAGGGCGGCAATTGAAAGTTTGACGGATCGGGCATGGACATGGTTTGGGAAACGTCAGGATGGACGATTAGAGCTCAAGCTTGGCGGCCCCCGAGCCAAATGGGAATTGAACAACAAATGTCTCAAGCTTCGAGCTGCGCTTGGTCGGATTCCGAATCCTGCCCAGGGCCTTCAGGACTTCCTTGCTGGGCTTGAGGCTCTGCTTCACATCAATGGGGCCTCCATTGAATGGAGTTATCTGAACAGCGGGACGCACGACTCCCAGCAAGATCATGAGTTTGATCGAGCCGCGGTCAACACGATTGTAACGGCTGCTCTTGCAATGGATCGGGGTCTAGAAGTGCTGAGGAACGGTTGAGGGTAGGGGACGGCGAGAGCTCGTGGATGAGGGCTCTGCTGTCCGAAACGCGAGGCACCTATCTGCCGACAGTCCACTGGGAAATGTGCGGGGGTAAGTGATTGAAAGCGATTGCCTCAGACTTTCTGAGAAAGCTTAATTGAGCATGCATCGTTCAGTCGACGGGGTGCAGTGGCTCTCTACCATGATGGTGAGATCCTGCAGGTTTGCTACTGCACCTGAGGAGTTATGTGGTACTGAATTGAGCGAAGATGAGATGCGCCGAGCGTTGTTCGGTAGCATTGAATCTGCTGTGCCAGAGAGGGTGGCATCCCAGCCAGAGTCCGTTCCAAGCGTAATATTCTCCAG
This sequence comes from Pseudomonas frederiksbergensis, assembly GCF_000802155.2. Classification (GTDB taxonomy): domain Bacteria; phylum Pseudomonadota; class Gammaproteobacteria; order Pseudomonadales; family Pseudomonadaceae; genus Aquipseudomonas; species Aquipseudomonas frederiksbergensis_A. Next base: position 524,303 of record NZ_JQGJ02000002.1, on the reverse strand, counting down.
GCCTGGTGCTCCGACAGACAAGAAGAAGGCAACCAAACCATTTAGGCCAAGGATCAAAGTCACGTTACATGTCAGCAACGAGTACGAAGGCCGCATGTTTGAGCTGATCCATGAGGCTGACACGCTCAGCACTCTGTTGGCAGAGCAGCAGGCAATCAAGGCTGCCCGTAAGAAATACCGATACGTTGAAGTGGTCTCAGGCACCCCGATGTGAGTGGAACTGCTCCGAACGAAGTGGCCACCATCGTCTAAACCGGTTGCAGTTCGGGGCAGCCTGTTTACTTGTCATCACCCTTACTGGTTGAGCTGCTCCCCCAGTACGCAGTTCCTGCTCGCTCCTTGAATCTCTTGTATGCCCAAGACCGGACGGATGACGCCGAAGCTGCGAAGCTTCGTGGATTTTGCGGTTTTGCGGTTTGGTGGCGAATGGGCGACGCGCATTGTCGTAGCGTTGAGTTTGACGCCGCCCTTCAGGCCAGCTTCAGGTTTCGATCGGGAGGCCTGGCTCGTCGTTCACTTGTGGGTCGAAGCTATTTTTTGCGGTGTTTAGTGCTTGGAATCGATCAATGAGCTCAATCAGCTTATCGGCGAGCCATCGGGAGCTATCGTCAACCTTCGGCTTTGCCAGTCGAACTTCGTTTTCCCAACTCTCGTTGCGATTGGCATTTGCTACGAATGTACGAATGCTCCGACTAGAATCATTCCGGTCATCGTAAGCTAAGTAGCGTTCGAATCGATCTGTGTCCACCTCGTGGAATGCCTCAAGATACAGCGAGCCCTGTATAGCACCGTTGGGCCTTAGGGTTTCACCCAGCTTCGTTTTGAGCAACATAATCGCGCGGTTGACGAACCCCTGGATCACTGGCTCGTTGGCTGCAGTCGCTGGGTGATAGATCGTCACGGCGTGGAAGTTGTAGGCCAGCATGCCGAGGTACGAATTACAGAGGCTGTTGAGCGGTTCCAAGTGGGTTTGTCTGAAGCGATAATCATATGGATCAGGCACCAGGGTCTGCAGCGTCTCAGCCAGCGCCGAATCGAATCCTGGTACCTCATTGGCGCAATTTAGTAGCACATCCTTGAGATACAGCTCATCGCCATGGTGGAGGTAGCTTTCGTAGAGATTGAGTACACCTTTGTAGCTCTTGAGCAGCGCTTGGTGCTGGAGCTGCAGTGGTAATGCCCTAAGCGCTTCGAAGACAGGAGTCAGATCAAGCGGGCGCCCAGCATGAATCTGGATGTTTGTGACTTCGACATTCACGCATTTGAGCAACTGATTGGCGAGTGCGAGCCGAGGGAGATACTGCCCATTGGCCTTACGTCCATAGATTTCTAAAGGGGTTGCCGAGCGCTCGCCGCCCCCTTCGGTAATTGTGTCTCTAGCCATTATTGATCTCACGCTTGTGGGGCTGAATGCGATGAGTCTACCTCAGCGTTACGTCAGGGCTAAAGTCAGAAGCAGGAGGGGTTGATCCTAATCAGTCCGTCGACGCCCGCAGGATTAGCGGTGAGTGACGTGTCGCGCACTGATATCCCGCCAACGTCAACTGCGTTCATTCTCTCTCCGATAGCTGACTACCTAGGGGCGGGGCTCGTAATTGAGGAGTTAAAACTCGGAAGGCATGTGTAAAGCCTGTCTTTGAATAGCTTATCGGCGGTGCCAGGCTTCTTCAAATACTCTCACGGTCGCCAAAAACATTTTGGCTTGGCTCTAGAACGGCAGTTCCAGGCAGAGAAAAATGAAATTTACCTCATTATTTGCTCCCAACCGCACTCGATATGTGAGCGATCGAGAATGGTAGTTCCTGACAAATTCCAGCATGACTCCGGACGGCTTTGTCACTGTGCAAGCAAGAGGCTGCTCCAGCTTGGAGCGATTGAGGCAGCATCCATCACGTATCCGTTATTGCACGCTTCAGCTCAATAGGATTTGATCTGCAAAACAAGGATGGAGTCTTTCATGTACCTCGCTGAGCTGACGATCAAGAACTTTCGCAAATTGCGTGACGCCAAGCTGAAATTTCAGCCGGGACTGAATGTGTTGGTAGGCCCAAACAATGTGGGCAAAAGCGCCGTAGTCGACGCGCTTCGGACCCTTCTCGCCGGTCATGATGAACCGTACCCCCGTCTTGATACTTCTGACCGACACCGTCCCAACGAAGGCGAGCCGGCAGGCGACATCACCTTCCATTTTGTCTTTAAAGGACTCAGCCATGAGGATGAAGCAGACTTCATTGCGGCGCTAAAACCGTGTGAAGACAACACCATGGAGGCGCACATCCATGTCCGGTACACCGACGCGGATCAGACGGGACGATTCAAAGTAAAACGATGGTGCGGCGATCATCAGGAGGTCGCGCTCACCTCCGATATGATGGAGAATCTTCGCGGCGTCTATTTGCAGCCTCTGCGTGATGCGGCCCAGGGACTGCGTCCTAGCCGAAACAGCCAACTGGCCCGCTTGCTTCATCTTTTGACCGATGACGATGGCCGCAAGACGATTAATGATGCGCTGAAGAAGCTGGATGACGAACTTCAATTGAACGAGTCACTCAAGAGCACTCATGCCGCAATTTCGTCCCGTCACGGCTTGATGATGGGTGAGCAGTTGGCGCAGGCGCTTGCTATTGGCCTAACTGCCACGGACTTCCAGCGTCTTTCGGCAAGACTCTCCATCACTGCAGAGGCGTTGGAGATTGAGCAGAACGGCCTGGGCTTCAACAACCTGATCTTCATGGCTGTGGTGCTGAGCGAGCTGGCTAAAAATCCCGATGCTGCCTATCGGAGTTTGATTGTAGAAGAGCCTGAGGCGCACCTGCATCCGCAATTGCAGCGGGTTCTACTTCGCTACCTCGCTAGCGTGCCTAAAAGTGAGGGCGACAAATCAGTCCAACTCTTCGTCACAAGCCATTCCCCCAATTTTGCCAGTAACTCAGAGCTTGAGGCGCTGGTCTGTCTGGTCGAGAACGAGGCAGGTGTGCAGACGTTCTTCCCCCGTGACATAACCTTTGAGAAGGGGAAGCGCGAAAAGCTCGAACGCTATCTGGATGTAACCAGAGCCGAGCTGTTTTTTGCTCGTCGAGTGATCTTCGTCGAAGGTGCAGCCGAGCTCATGCTGGTCGATGCACTCGCAAAACTCATAAATCTCGATCTGCGTGAGTATGGTGTCAGCCTTATCAGCGTGGAGGGGCTCAATTTCGATTCCTTCCTGCCATTGTTCGGCGAAAAAGGTTTGCGGATTCCGGTTTCTGTAATCACTGACGCCGACCCTTTCGAAGAGGTTGAGATTCAGGGCAAGGCACAGGGTGAATTGAGCGACGAAGTGATCGAAGATCTTCTCGCTGAGGCTAGCTAACAGGAAGAGGCCGGTGAGCCAGAGGACGAAGATCCAGCTGAAGCCGAAGTCGGAGCGAAAAAGAAAAAGGTCAAGCGAGTTGAGGTCTATCCGTCCCTTGGGGATGAGGTGCGGATCTCCAGCAATACAACCAAGATGAAGGGTATGGAAGATGCATTTGTGAAGATCTTCCATGGTTTAAAAACTCTGGAATATGACTTGGCGCTTCTTGAGGAGAATCGTAAGGCCATGCTGGCGGCTCTCGGCGATCCCCATCCACGAATTGCCAAGGCGTTGGGCAAGATCGTCAACGCTCAGCCAGACAACACGGCGAAGGCCAAAGCACTGTTTTGCGGCATGTTCGAGCGCAAAGATAGTAGCAGCAATGTGCAGAAAGGCCGTTACGCCCAGGCACTCGCCGAGTACATTGCCAAGCAACCTGGCTGTAAGGTACCCGAGTACCTGGAGCAAGCGATACGGCACGTCTGCAAGGGAGTGAACAAGCATGAGGATGTCTGATGAACAGAAAAATGTCATCGACGCCGAGTTGGGTCCGATTTCAGTAACGGCGTGTGCTGGAAGCGGAAAAACTGCTACCGCAATCAGACGCCTGATCGCAGTTCGGCAGAAGATGGAAAAAAGCCGGGGTCGTGTCGTGCTGTTGTCGTTCTCCAATGTGGCCGTCAACACGTTCAACAAGGGATACCAACAGCTCGCGTCGGCGCTGCCGGATGATGTCAATCGCAAGCTAGTGGAGGTCAACACGCTGGATGGTTTTTTTACGCAGCACGTACTTCGACCTCATGCCTATCGGTCCATGGCAGCGACCAAGGCTGCCTACCTCGTAGCAGGTTCTGAGCCGTTCCTGAGTAACTATCTGTATTGGCCAGGGGGCGACGACCGCCCGCTCTCGGTCAAGGAACTAAAGGTAGGAATGGAAGACGGGAGTCCGTTTTTCTTCGTCGATACCCACGCAGGGCCAGCACGCCTAGTCACCTGGAAGGCGCTAGATTCTGTTACACGGCTTGGAAGCATAGGCGCTTACACCCATGACCTCGGACGCTACTGGGTTTATCGAACCTTGGTAGAGCAGCCGGCTGTGCTTCGAGCTTTAGTAGCCCGTTACCCGCAAATCCTCGTTGATGAGTCTCAGGATCTGGGCACGCTGCATCAGGCTATCTTGGAACTCCTGATAAAGGCCGGTGCAACCGTGTCCCTCATCGGGGACGTCAATCAAGGCATCTACGCTTTCGCAGGCGCTGACGGTATGTTTCTGCACACCTACGCGGCGCGGGCCGGTGTCACCCCATACAAACTGACTCGAAATTATCGTTCGTTACCACCGATCATCGACATTGCGAACCGACTTTGTGGCAGGAACGACAAATCAGATCGAGATATCGAGGCGGGGGGAGCTTATTTCATTGGGTACAAAGATTCGGAGCTCCCCAGGCTGTTTGACTCCTTCAAAGCTCGAATCGACGAGTTGGAAATGCAGCACGACGATGCGGCAATTATCTGCAGATCGGCGGATCGAGCGATGGTGCTGGCTGGAAAGGTCGCCCCTCCGGGACAAGGCACCGTTGCCATGTTCAGTGAAGCGGCGTTGCTACGCGATCAGCAAGGGCGCTATCAGGAGTGCTTTAAATGTGTATGCAGAGCTGTCGTAGGTTTGCTGGATGATCCTCCCCACGGACTCAGTACCGAGTTACAAGGTGCCCCGCATGAGGGATGGATGCTGCGGTTGAGGCGACTGCTATGGGCCTTTATTCGCAATGAAAACGATGGTTTACCGTCCTCAACTCTCATTGCCAAAACCGATTGGCATCCCTGGCTTGTGAAGAATCTTAAAATCCTGCTTGCGACGATCGAAAAGCAGTTTGGATTGAAGGCAGTTGGCACCCTTGGTAACAAGCTGGCAAAGACCAAGCTTCTTGAGCTCCCTCTTGCTGGTGAAGGTGCAGATGCCAAACAGGGGCCGGGTATCAGGGTAGACACGGTCCATCAGGTAAAAGTTGAGTCCATCGGCGCAGTGCTGTATGTGGCGAAGAAGTCCAATGTCCAAGCGTTATTGGCAGGCACCGATGTCGAAGAGGGTCGTATCGGTTATGTGGCGGTAACCAGAGCAAGAAATCTGTTCTGGTTGGCAGTGCCCATTTCCTGCATCAAAGAGTTGCGCGACGAGTTACGTGCAGTTGGTTTTGAGGAGCTTCCTGCTTTGAAGTAGGTACGCACGAAGAGCGCAGCAGCAGGGAGTCGACAGGCTGCGGTAATGACATGGTACGGAAGTTTAGTAATAGATTTGCGTACCAAAATGGTGTCCATCTTCAGGGGCTTGCGTATCGCCGCTTTGGGAAGGTGTTTGGTATCGACGGGCGCTATCTCGGTTCTAAAGTTGGAGAATGTCTGGTGTACCGCCATTGCGGCCAGCATCGGGATATCAATAACAGATCAACGCTAGGTGATGAGGTTTTCATGAGCACTCCAATCACACTGTCTGTGGGCGATATTGATCTCACTTATAATACGGGCTACATGGGTATGGACCACGGTATGCTCTATCAGGAGAGCGACCGCCGGTTCCGTCGTTATGGCAATATTGATTACGACTACGCCCATAGCCCTGAAGGTCTTCACCAAATGGAGTTATGTTTTTGCCGAACTCTTGGTTCCATGGTGTCACGGCTGGAGCTACTCGGGTACACAATGGGATCAGTCAAATCGGAGTATGAAAAGCAGGTCGTGCTCGACCGCGACCAGTTCGCCGAGTATGAGCCCACCGAAGTACGGCCCGAGCGTTTGACGTTCGAACAGTTTGTAGACTTCATCAAGGCGCATGCTTTGAGGGACCTTAAAAATGAGTATGTAGACGGCTATGATGCTGAACATGCGCATGGACAAGGCCGCTTCGCCGCTGATCCAGCGGTTTCGCTATTGCCGGGCGGGGGTTTTGACCGCGACATCGGAGGTTATTCGGAGCGCAGCCACTTCGGCTCTCTGATCGGCTTCTTGAGCCCGTACTCAACCCTTCGGGTCCTTGCTGAAAATCCTGCCAACCTGAACGAGGATGTTGTCTGGGATTACGGCAACTTCGTTGATGCCGGCTGGGCAAAAAACGAGGATTTCGTCGACAGCGCGCGTCGAACCCAGACTTATTTAATCGCGACTGAAGGCACATCTGATACTCACATTTTGAAGCGCGGCCTATCGCTGCTAAGGCCAGATATCGAGGATTTTTTCCGCTTCATCGATACCGAAGAGCGTCACCCTTTCTCCGGTACCGGTAATCTCTCCAAATTCGCGGAAGGGCTGGTAAAAATTGATGTTCACAATCGCGTGATCTTCCTTTTAGACAACGATGCCGAAGGCATTGATACCTACCGGAACCTCCTTCAGCGCTTTAAATTCCCTGTGAACATGAGAGTGATGACGCTCCCTGATTTGGATGAGTTGCGCGATTTCCCGGCTAAAGGGCCGAGTGGGGTTGCGAATGCTGATATCAACGGCTGCGCGGCGGCTATCGAATGTTACCTCGACCTCAGGCTGAAGGGCCGGCCATCACCGCAGGTCACTTGGACGAATTACAAGGAGTCGCTGGGTATATACCAAGGTTCGCTCGACTACAAAGATTGCTATGCGAAGGCGTTTTATAAGGCGACCCCTGAAGCCATTGGATCAGGTGCCTATGATGCGAGTAAGTTACAAGTTGTGATAGCGGCGCTTCTCGAACAGTGCAGTGACATAGCTGCAGAGATGCTCAGTTGTTAGCCGCAGGTGTTATCGCCAGCACAGCATTGAGCCAGTGGCTGAAACCTTACTGATCCAACCTTCTACCTTATGAACCGTTACCAGTGCTGGTTTTTTGCGGATTGCTGTTGGAACATCATGGCATCGACTAATGGGTCAATTCGACGCCAGCGCCAACAGCAAGACCTTCGAAAGTGTATTCGTGGGCGACCTGCGGAAAGGGTGTGCGACCACGTCTTTGGACTTGCGCTTGCTTGGGCGGATCCTACGTGGGGCCTTACCGCGGATGCCCCACCGCTCTGCAAATCTAAAAACCATGTCGTTCGCTCGCTTGGCATGAGCTAAAGGCATCTCTCCAAGGATGGCGGTAGTGGTACGCAGCCACTATCCCGATCGTTAATATTTACCGTCATGATGGCCTGATGGTACTGTCAGCTACCCGCCGCGCTGGCGCGACAGGTCAACAGGAGGTTCGACGTATGGGTGCAATGGAAAAGACGTTGGCGTCCTCGCCTTTTCTGGCGGATGGCGCTACGACGCGAACTGGTGAGGAAAAGATCCCAGGCTACTACTCTGCTGCCCTTGACATGTGGGTTGTCGATACCGCGGAGGGCGTAAAACCCATCATCGCGCAAGGGGCGCTGAGCGAGCTCCTCACCAAGACGAAGGTGAATGCTGAGCAGGATGATGAGGCTACCTGGCAATTGGAGCTGACGACGAAGACTGCCCAAAAAGTCGAAAGCGATGACGAGTACACTCGGGAAGCAAACCATCTCCTTCAACTCGTGACCAAGACCGATTCGACTACCGAACGCGACGACCGCTGCGAAGCCACTTATATCCTTGAGTTGATCACCAAGACTAATCTCCAACTGGAGCACGACGACAATGGCGATCCCACCTTCGGACTGGATACCCGGTACTACGAAGGCTGATGGGGGAGACGCTCATGTTGTTATTGGTTACCAACCGTCGTGATATCACGATGGATTACATTGTCGCCGAGGTGCGTCGTCGTAACACTCCATACTTTCGCGGGAACACGGAGTTGCTCCCACAATCCTTGTGCACCATGGATAGTCATCCTCGTACAGCGTGGTCAATTACGCTGGATGGCAAAACCATCCGTGGCGACCAAGTGACGGGCGCCTACTTCCGCCGGCCTGGCGCCCCTATCGTGCCTGATGAGGTGGTCGATCCGGGAGAGCGAGCCTACATCGAAGCCGAATGGAGCAGCTTTTTAAAGAGTCTCTATACGCGTCTGGATGCTTGCTGGCTGAATGCACCTGCCAGGATTTTCAACGCCGAGGACAAGCCCCTTCAGCTGTTAATGGCTCACGAGATTGGCTTTAATGTGCCGGCCGTAATTATCACTAACGACATTCGATCAGCGCGTCAGATTACCCAGGTTGATCAAGCCATTGGCAAGCCGTTGCGCCAGGCCGTTTTGGCTGGCGAACGCGAACGTGTCATCTTCACCAAGCGCCTCGATACCTTGGACGACGGTCAGGCAAGAGCGATGGCGTTGACACCTTTCATTGTCCAGACCGAGGTTGTGAAAAAATATGACGTGAGGGTCACCGTAGTAGGCGAGCGCCTCTTCGCCACTGCGATTTGGTCGCAGGAGCACAGCGAGACCGAAGTCGACTGGCGCCAGGGCAGCAGGCCAGATTTACGGCACGAGAAAATCAATCTACCTGTCGAGATCGAACGGCAGTGCCTAGAGCTCGTCTCGCGTCTAGGACTGCGATACGGGGCAATCGATTTGATCTGCGACCGACAAGGCAAACTGTGGTTCTTGGAAATCAACCCGAACGGCCAGTGGGCATGGATTGAGAATCTAACCGGGTACCCGATCGCTTCCGCTATTGTGGACAACCTAGTCGGAATTTCTCATGGCTGATGGGTGGGGGCGGTTGAACCGAGTAATACGGTTGACATGGCCGGTTGTGGTCGATCTGTCTTCGGCACAAAAAGCTGCTGATGATGAATGGATGCGTAGCATCGCGACATCGGTAAGGCAGGGGAATTGGTCGAAGGACAGCGAGGTTGCGCTTGATGAGTCTCGCCGCCTTTTTGATGCTGAGGTTGATCGACGAAAGGGTGCTGATGCCAAAGCCGGCATTTACCTTGCCGCTATAACGGCACTTATTCCTGTCTTGGTCTCCCTGCTGCCAAGCCTTTGGAATGACAAATTGAGTAAGGTGCTTGGCTTCACTGGGCTCTTCGTCTTCGCCTGGGCAGTTACGTATTTGCTGCGCGCCGGCGCATGGGCATTCAGCACATTAAAGGTATCTGGGTTTACTCAGCTTGGGCCTGGTGAAATCGCCGCGAGCTGGAAAAAAGACAGCCCCAAAGCGGCTCTGGCCAAACAGCTATCAATAGCGGTCCTTTGTAACTACCCACTCGTGAACAGAAAAATCACCGGAATCAAGATGACTCATGAATATCTCTTGAGGGCATTCCTGGGCTTCACACTGCTGATGGTTATCCAAGTGGTGTGGCCGGTCGGGACTTGGCTGGTGGAGCAGGGCATCCGCTTGTTCAAGCCTGAGGCGATCAATCCCCTGATCATGTGCTTTTCGTGAGCAAGGGACGACCAATGGGGCACTCCGGATACCTAATTCGTTTCGATTTTAAGAAAAGGATTATCGAGAGGCATCAATTCAAAAAATAGCTTGGGATCCTCAATCAAGTAGCCCTTCAAAGTTGTTTTCTTCCTAGGGCCTTGCACTTGGCATGTCCAGATATTTAGACCGTTGTCTCGCTTCTTGTGAATCCTCAGCTTCTCAAACTGCTTTTGCACCCAACGCCATTCTTCGATCTCTTGGCAGGTGCCCTGAGAGATACCGGGAAACTCCTGCGCGTAGCGTTGGAAGAGGCCTGGCGTGACCAGCAATACGCTGCCACTCACCGTGTGGATTTTGGCCTTGCTGTCGTTGATGATCAGCTTGTGGCTGAGAATGCCTTCCTTGACCCAATTCAGAAATGTTTGGCCTGGGCTATCCGATTGAAGCGTCGAAGTTTCGACAGTACTTTCTGACAGTGCGTCTCTGCCCTCAGGCGCTTCCAATTCGAACATGTCCAGCAGCGCACCGAGGTAGTCGGCATCCTCTACCATCCGGGTATCCGGCTGCGGTTGACTTTGACCTGATCTTGTACTGGCTGTCTCGGGCGTTGGTGTTGGTAGCGGGGTGCCAGTTGAGTGGTCATGGGTCGCAATGCTCACCGTTCCGCTGAAAGCCTCAGGCCGGTCTTCGTTCCCCCAAATCAGTGCTGGTTGGATGCGCAAAAAGGTAAAACTCTGCTGCCAGTTTCCCTGGGCGACTAATGCAGTCCAGATCGCTTTACCTTCTGGAGTCGACTCGACCAGCCCATGCGATTGCAGTTCATCGAACACCGCGAGATTGGACGAGGGAATGCCCTCAATCGATTGCGACAGCAGATAGGCTCGTAGCTTGTCTGTAACCGTCTTGCTGACGAGCCAGAGCGCGTCCTGGGTCAGCCACCCTGCGGCACCGGGCTGGTTGAGTTTCAGCTCGTGCTGAACCAAATGACGCAGTCCGCTGATCAAGTGATGTTGCAGCGAATGAATCGGTGCTTGCAGTGCCTTGCTCGGGTTACCACCGATGTTCTGCGCGGTGGAAACACGGTCTGCCTGCATTACCAGCTCACCGAGCACGCCGGCACGTTCATACTGACCTGCTAGGACATACAGTAGGTTGGCCCAGAGCGATGGAAATCCACTGAGCCAGTCGAGGATTGAGCGGTCGAGAATCTGGGTGTAGAGCAAGCCCGCGGCTGCGCCGTGCAGGTGGTAGTCACGATCCTTGAAGTAGCGAAAACGGTAAGGCTGATCCAGCGGGCCCTGCCAAGGATGCCAGACACGGCCATCCTGGCGTTCGACCAGCAGGTCCACGGCGATCTTGCCGATGTCATGGAGCAATGCACCATAGGCGATGCCAGCGGACCAAGCGTCGGTCTGGGCTGCTTGGTCTTCGGGTGCGGCGCCGGTGGGAAGCAGATACGACTGACGCAATTTCAAACTACAAGCGACCAGTTCCAACCCATGGTCTAGCATGCCGCCAAGATAAGCATGGTGGTGCGTCTCGCTGGCTGGAAGCTGCTGGACCAGCTCGGCGTAGCGATGGATCGGATTTAAATAGAGCTGGCTGAATTGCGGATGGGAGAGGGCGGTGTACTGCCAAATGCGATCAAGCAACTGGCGGCGATGCTCGGCTGCTAACAAGCGCTGGGACGATTCGATGGGCAGGTACCCATCGGCGACGTTTATGGTGGGTGACGGAGGAGGCTTTTGCCTTTTGTGTCGAAACAGACTGAGCATCATGGTCCTCCCGGGAAGTGCCAGAGTCAGTGGCCTTTCAGCCTTTTCGGATAGGGCTCTTACCCTTGACTCCCCATTCCCTTCCAACCCTTACCGGTCCTTTTGACGCGTTTCCCTTTGTGCGGCAATCGGAATGTCGATTTGTCCTGGTGCCGTTTTATTGGATGCGCATGCTGGTACGAAAAAGGAAGGTGTCGGTACACTGCGGTGCGAATTTTATCGGGTCTTGCCATGAACCTCACTGACGCCACGCTCATACTGCTGCTCGCGGCACGTATCCATGGAACAGACGAAGCCGTCAGGGCCTCGGCTAAGAGCGTGGTCAAGAAGCTACCGCGCAGCAAACGTGATCTGATCTACAAGGTGATCGACAGCCGAAGTCCACTCGATCTGGTGGATTACCTGGCGGAGAATCTGGATACGTAACGGCGTACTGCGGTACGGGATTACCTTATATTCATTGCGTCAGAGCTCCGCAGTGTGGGGATTTTTCTGGGCATAGAAAAAGGGGTCCAATTCGTGTTGGACCCTATGAAGTGTTTGCAGCAGTGAGGTGACGATCAGGCTCCATCGTTCATGCATCGCGAGTCATCCATTACCGTCTGCTTCCGTTGCTGCTCCAGGTTGAGCACATATTCCGAAGCGCATCGGGCCTGGCCACTGGCGCGGAAAATCGCGCGGTTGTCAGCCTTGAGCAGGCCGAGCCAGGAGTCGATATAGCCCTCGTGCCGAAGCTCTCCCCGTATACCGGCGTAGGCACATAAAAAAGCGGCCCCCATTTCGGCGATCAACTCTTCAAATGCATAGTATGGCGAGCCAAATGGACACGGAGAGGTTACGCCTTCGCGCTGCAATCGAGAGTAGTGTCCGGTCCAGTGCGTCAGCTCGTGAAGCGCGGTGGCGTAGTATCCACCTTGATCGTGAAACTGCGCTTTTGTCGGCAGTTGGATGAGATCCCTGATCGGGTGGTAAAAGGCTTCGTCGGAAAATCGATGAATGATATTTGCGCCCGAACTTAGCAACAAACTTTCTGCAGCAGCGTTAGGGAAGAAGGGATCGCTCGATTCCGTCTCGAGCACCGTTTCGTTGAGTGTTTCGAGCCCCTCCGTTTGCTCGATGTTGAACAGAAAATGCGTCCTGAGAATGCCAAAGTGAGCGACCTTGGGCTGACCGTTCTCATCAAGTACGGGTTGGCCTGATTCGGTCTGTTTCTCGCGCTCCATCGGTTTGTAGAGCACGGCAAGGGTGCTGTGCTCACCCTTACGGATGTGCCCGCCGGCTTTTTTGGCTTGGTTGAAGGTGAGCCAACGATCTTGAGTGAACCCCTGCAACCTAGCCTCGGTCCAGAGCAGCGGTAAATTGATGCCCGAATAGGGACGCTGGGTGATGGCGTTGATGGGATAGGGTTGGTGATGACCGACGTCGGCTGAGCCACTTGAGGACCAGGGCTTGATCCAGGGCGCTACGCCTTGGTCTAACGCGGTAACGATCTTGTTTGTCACGTCTTGGTAAATATTGCGCATGGCATTTCCCTCGAAAAACCGGAGGAACGCCTTGCCCGTCGGGGAGGGTTCCCCGGTGGGTATTGGTTGGATTGGTGCAGGACTGCGTATAGCCTGAGTTGGATCAGTGGTCGGGTATGGCCGTTTGCGGTCAGCGTTGCTGCTCTTTCGCAAGCGCTATCAGTAGGGCGTTAGGTTGGTCTGATACCTGAAGCAGGCTGAGGCTCAGTCGCAGCAGTGGTTTATGTTCTGCATCACTCACTGAGCCGAACTTAGCTATCTCGAACACCACGTAGGGTGCGTTTGGATCGGCCAGGTGAGCTTTGAAGGCTGCGCGTACGACGTTGCTCAGCCTATCGAGCTGCAGCTTTTCAGGATGATTTGAACCATCGAGCAATACTGCGTGTTGCCACGCGTCTGGAGTGAACACAATGGGCAAGCGCAGAGTGTTCAGTGCTTCGCTTGTGAGTGAGTCGGACATGGTGTGCCTCCGTTGATAGCGCGAAGAAACCTGTCCCATAGGGGAAAGAATTCCCCGCGTTGGGTTGAAGAAAAACAAGAGGGGTTAGGACGAGCCGAGCTCGAAAGACGCTCGGGAGAGCAGTAGGCGTTCATCACCGTGAAGCGTGACCGTGCGAGCCACCGAACGCTAATCGCACTTGGGGGGAACCATCACCGGAGTGACGTAGCTTTGAAGGCTCTGGCTACCTGGGAAGGTGCTGTCGATAACAGCGATCCGTACCCTCTATGTAGCTGGATGATATGGACGGGTCAACGGCCATAGAGCCGCTGGTGCACGAGCTGCGTCTTCTGTCTTCCAGTGAAGAGTTTTCGGCTAGGTAAACTGATAAACGGTTAAGCATGGGCGGTTTTCAGTAGTAGTCTGTAATCTCGATTTCCACAGGAACACGCTCAGAAGAGGGCGTAACCATGCCGGCTCAGCATCCACTTCAGATCTCCCGCGCACACCGCTGGGCATATGCATGCGGTATGTCGGTAAAACGTGTTTATCGCAGGTTGAAAGGATTTGAATCTCGTATGGCTAAACGTGCGGTGGCGACAGGTATGCCTGCGGGTGGGCTATTGGTTCGTGGGAGCTTTCTGGTTACGAAGCTGGCACTCATTCTTGGGTTGCTCTTTATCGGTTTCTGGTTGGTCGCTTCTGTCGTAACGATGGTTGCTGTGATTGGTCTCCTGTTGTCCAAGGCTGCCATTGACGCGGATCTTGAAGGCAATGATCCAGGTCCAGACTTTTTAGGGGCCAACTCCTATCTAGGCAATTACGACGACAACGGTCATTACATCGGGCATTCCAAATCATCGAGTAGTGACGTCAGATGATCCTTTTCGTAGCTCCCGTCAACTGATCTGTGCCTTTGCTTGCCGCGCCATGCGCTGCCTTGCTCGCACTTCCTAGCATCCCTTCAAGGCTGCTGCCAATTGAGTAGCCTGCCCAGCTCATGGCAACTAGAAATAGTCCTGGCAGAACCAAGAACATCGCCCCCATCACATACTCAATCACCTGCGCCGTGACCGTTCCATCCATAAATCCGGATGTCGGCAGCGACAGCAGCGCCTGATTGGATGCCGATACTTGGTTGTACAAGGTATCGAGCATGCTGGAGTCGACCCAGCGGGCTAACTCCCACCAGAAGGTCAGCATGTGCAACGTGAACAGCGCGAACGTCACCGTCATGACGGTCTTTAGCTGGTAGGTACTGACCAGTAGGACCAGTGGCAGGCTGATGATGACGCCCATGATCAGGAAAGCCTGCACCATGGGCAGGGCGGCACATAGTGCATTCATTGCTGGGAAGTTGCTGAAGGAGCCAAGGGCCAGCCCGGTGTTGGTGGCCAGGTTGTTGAGCCCCTGATTGATCGACCCACCGCGAGCACTGGAGCCATAGTCCTGGTACACCTGTCCGGGCGACATGGACATCGATTGTTGGCGCGGGCTGACCAGTTCGCGCAGGGTGGCATCCTCGATTTCGTTGCTTGAGCGGCCAGTCAACCAGCCTTTCAGCTGAGTCAGCAGCGAAGGATCGACTTGCTCGATCAAGCGCTCGCGCAACCCGACACTGCTGTCATTCCACCACTGTTTGCAAGTGGGGTAGCCCGCGCCATTCTCCAGCCGTGGCAAGGAAACATCACGGGTTTCATCATAGGGCCAACTGACTCGCGGTGTCCGTGAGCGATCAGTGTCGTAGTAGCCCGGAGTGTCGAGAAAGTAGCTTGAGCCGATCCAGGAAGAGTCATGGCTTTGCCCCTTGTCCAGCTGTGGACGGTTGGTGAACAGTCGAGAGCGGGAATAGCCGTAGCAATCGCGAGTGAAGTCGGCGACTTCCTGTAGCAAAACCTGGCTATCGATGCGCGAACTGTCGATTTCCATGCGCATTTGTCGGATATCCGGTGCACAGGGGATGGAGGCGGTGGCCGCCGCGGTCACGCCTTTGCTCAAGGCGTGTACCAGAAACCACCAGATTGGCACGTTGGCGGAGCGTGCGCCGATGGTATTGAAGGTGATCCCCCAGGCGGTTTCTGCTGGCTTAGCCACACTGATACCGCAGCGCTGGCTCGCTGCATCATCGAACGCCATTGACGTGAGGCTCAATGGAAAGACCGGCGCGCAGCCGAACAAGACGACGATGTAGGCCAGCCACAGCCGGTTCTCTATCCGCGGTACAGAGAGCAATCCCTTGTTGCCTTCATCCGCGCCTTGCTGGCGGGCCGACAACCACTCTTGCAGGATGATCGCGCCGAAGGGTGCGGCGAACAGTCCAGTATCGGACAGGACGTTCCAGATACCGTTGTTGATGATCCATGCCAGCAGGGAGAGGTAAAACTCCAGGTAGCTGTTGGTGCTCATGCGCATGGTGGTGACCTCACAATCGAGTGAGCTCGACGCAGGTAAAGATCAAGAACCCTAATGTCCCGGCGCGTTTCACGCGCAGTCGGTCCTGTGGTCGATGTCGGTGGCGCCTCAGCAGGTCCCACCAGAGTGCAAAGAGAACGCCGTAAAGCAGGACACGCCACCACCGCAAATAAGGCCGTATCGATTCCAAGGCTTTCTGCCAGCCCCCGAAACTACCCAGCGCAGTGCAGCCGATCCAGGCGATCAGTGCGGCGGTCAGAATCATCCCTGCGGCGATCCCTAGACTTGACAGCAAAGTGAATAGCGGTGAGCGTTTCATGGCTCACTTGTTCCTGGCGTCAGCATCATTGAGTCGGCCAGGCTCGGGGTCGCCTTGTTCGACGGTACGCGAAGCATCGGCACCTCCGGCATGTCGATCGAGTACCAGGCTGGCGGTATTGGTAGCCAACATTTGCCGGACCTGCAGCTCAGTCTGCAGTAGGCGTATTTCACGCTCCAGAGTGTCGATGTTTTTCGTCAAGGCCGTTTGGGCCGGTTCGGCGGAAGCGATGTTAGGTTCGTGGCTGCCTGCCAGCAGCGTGCGTAATAGCAGGAGCGCTTTGTCGAGTACGCTGGACAGGGCCGTCTCACTGGCCAGGCGCCGCGCCAGGAGTTCCTGATCAGGATCGTCGCGCAGGGCTTCGATCACACCACGGGTCACCGGCAGCATCGGGCTGGAGGCTTTGCCCAGATTGTCAGGAGTAGGCTGCAGAGAACCGGACAGTAATCCTTGCAGGGTCTTGAGGTGTTCACTGTAGGCCTCCTGGATCATCGGCGTCAGTCCGCTGCCAGCGGTAGCCCGCAGAGTCTCGCAGGTGTCGCAGGTCGCGACTTCGGTCTCACCCAACACTCGAACAGCCCATTCGGATTCCTCCTGGGGTGAGGTCCACGCCTGGCAAATAGCGCCGCCCAGGCAATCACTGCTACTGATCGAGGCGCTGTCATCCACGGACCGATTATGCAGCAGGTTGTAGCCCGCGCGCACCACATCGGAGGTTGCCCGGATGGGTGTTTGTCCGCTACCTCCAGCCTTCTGCCTGCCGACCCATGACACCCCATTATTGCCGTTACGGGCCTCGGTGTTTTTCACCGCGGCCACCGCATCACCGTCGGTTTGTTCGAGGTTGCCCTGCATCTCCTGGTTCTTGGCCAGCGCGCCCCAACCGGCTTGACCGACCTTGTCCGCCATCTTCTCGGCCATGGCCTGGCAGGTCAGCTTGGAACGGTCGAAGTCGATGCGCCCTTGCATCACCCCATTACTCAACAACTCATAAAGCCCGGGGTTGGCGCGCTGGATGATCATCGCCGGCAGCGACATCACAGCTTGGGTCGCGTTCTGCACAATGCTGCCCATGATCTGCTGGAACCCTTCGGTAACGCCGTTCAGCTGGTTTTGCAAAGTGTTGGTGAGGCTCATATTTCCGCACATCATGTTTGCCTGCCAGGATCCGCCAACACCGAGCCCGTTGGGACGATAGAGCGAACTCGGCGAGCCCGCTGCTGAGCCGCCACCGATGGTGTACATCACCCGGTCGTCGAGCACTTGGCCTTGAGTGCCTAGACGGTAATCGTCCTCGGCGGCATGGGTATGCGTGACCACGGCGAGCAGCCCGCAGAGCAACAAACTCATCGGGTCCAACCATGGTCCTGCAAGAAGCCGCCTCATGAAGCACCACCTTCGAAGTCGATGCTGAACAGGAAGGTCTGTCCCTCACGCTTGCAGCAGCTATAGGGACGCCACAGCGACCAGGCGTAGCCGCCATCCGCACTCTGCACCGGATCGCAGGGGAAGATGGCACATGTGGGTTGAACCAGAGGGGAGAGCAATTGCCATTTGTGGGTCGAAGCGTTGTTTTCAACGATTGGGCCAGGCGGCCAGTAACCATCGCGTGGTAAGGGTGTGAGTGGGACATACACGTGCGGTTGCCAGTTGCGGGTAATGAGGTCGCCCGCTCGCTGCGCCATCACCGCAGCGGCTTTGAAGTCGTCGGGTTGCACCAGAAATCCTTGCCGGGGATAGACGTTGCCCCACATGTTTCCCGCGAGCTGATGACCAATTTCACGGATTCCGGGCACGAGCGACTCGGGGTAAAGGCTTTCCGGGATGCCATGACGCCAGGCCAGTGAGTCCAAAGTGCTCAGGTAGTAGGGCATGAAAGCTGTGGCGCCGCTGGCGCAGGCGTAGCCGGATTGCGAGGCCAGTTGGGTGGCGGCCCAGCCTCCGGGGTGGCCGATGCCATCAACATTTTTGAAACGAGGCAGGTTATCGCGCTGGGTGTTCGGCGTGATTAGGTTACCGCCACCTTCCGCACCGCTGGTGGGAGAGGAGAGAGCGGCCATCTCGGTCCACGGATTGCTACCGGTGGTGGCATAGCTGGAGACCACCAGTTCAGGAATGAAATGACGAACCTTGGTTGAGGTTTTAACCGTGCAGCCAAAAGGGGTGCAGAGCAACCAGAAGCAGATGCCGACGACCCTGTACTCGATGCAGTCTGGAGAAAGCACGGAGGCGGTAATGCTGCCGGTATCCAGCGCCACGCTTGACCCGGATGCCAGCAGAATGCTCAGCACCAAAGGATGTAACTTCTGAGGCGAAATATGTGGGCAGGCAGCAGACATGATCCAGGCTCTGGGTGTATGGCCTGGACAGGTTCAATGATCGAGAGAGGGGTGTCAGTGAGAAAGCCGACCGCAGGATAGTCGGTTTACAGCGACCTTCTAGATCAGCAGAGGGTCATTCAGCGCTCAGCGCTCAGCGTACGAGCAAGCGCGTCAGACTCGATGAGCAACTGATCCGTTTTGATCTCGAAAATGTTGGCGAGTTTGCAGAGAACCAATAGCGACGGGTTGCCTACCCCTCGCTCGATTTGACTCACGTACGTACGATCCACCTCGGCCATGAGCGCCAATTGCTCCTGGGTAAGGTTCTTCACGCGTCGCATCGAGCGGATGTTTTCCGCAAGTTGCAGACGGAGCTGTTCAAAGTCTTGAGTCATGCGCGCAAACTGCGCCTTGAGGGACTCTCAATCCACGGGATATAGTCTACATTGGCTCTGATTCGGGCTTTTTTGATGCTTAAGCCGAGTGTCAATTTTGTTTCTATGCTGCTTAGAACAGACCGAGCATTAATAAATAAATCGAAAGCTAAGGTGTCTATGACCGAAAATTACGTTTCCATTCCTGCGGCGGATGGTTGTCCGAGTCTTCTGACGCCATGGGGCAACGAATTTGCCCCGATGATCGAGCGTGGCGTGCAATGCGCTCAGGCCTGGCTTAATACACCTGGTGAGGTACCGCTGTGGTGGGAGCTGGCGCAGGCACGTAAGACTTGTCCGGCAGGAGACTCTCAGGATGCTTTCGAAGCAGGTTTTTTATTGAGAATTCAGCAACGGCTTCTAGGCGTTTCACCGTAGCTGTGCGGCTCCAACCCTGACGACATGGCTTGCACGGGAAAATTTACTGGAAGGTATGGTTCCAGGCATCATTCCTCTAGAATGGAGGTCTGACAGAAGTGGCATTGTGCTGTTACAGACCTACGCAGCTAGGATTCTGGTAAGTGCAGATTTCTGCACGCTCTGAGAACGTGGAGCTCGATATGAAAGCCGACCAAGAGTTGAGTGATGATCTGGTGAGCCGACTGGAGGGTAAAATCCCAGCCATGGCCGAAGGGGCGATCAATACGGCCTATATCAACGCGCTGGCGGCCGGACGCAGCGTGATGGAAGTCATGGACGGCATGCTCGTTGAGACGACTGCCGATGGTAAGCACAAGGTTATTCGAGTGGCCAAGCCCAAGCATAAAGTGACCTTGGGCGGCATTATTAAGGTGCGTCGCTGCTCATGACAGTTCCTCGGCTGAGGATGTTTGCCGGTCCTAACGGTTCCGGCAAAAGCACGATGAAGGGTGCCGTGCCTTCCCACCTGATCGGCATCTATATCAACCCGGATGAAATCGAAAAGGCCGCCAAAGAGGGCGGGCGTCTGGAATTCAGCGATTTTCAGCTGGAAACCGAAGGTGATGAGGTTCTCGGTTTTATCAAGGCGCATCGCCTGATCCGGTTGGCCCAGCTTGATGAAGAGGCGGCCAAAATAGACTTCAGCGGCAACGGCCTGAATTTTCAGACCGTGGAAATGAATTCCTATTTTGCTTCCGTGCTCTCTGATTTTATTCGGCACAAGCTCCTCGAAGCCCAGTTGTCGTTCACCTTCGAAACGGTGATGTCTAGCGAGGACAAAATCGCTTTTATGCTCAAGGCAAGAGCGTCGGGATATCGCACCTACCTCTATTTTGTCGCCACTGAAGACCCGGATATCAATATCAATAGGGTCAAGAACCGTGTTGCGGCAGGTGGGCACCCAGTTCCCACGGAAAAAATTGTCCAGCGCTATGGTCGTTGTCTGAACCTATTACCAGCGGCCATCGCAGCCTCGAACCGGGCTTATATCTTTGATAACTCCGGCGCTGATCTGCTGCTGCTCGCTGAAGTAACGGACGGGACCGACCTTGAGTTCAGGACTGATGAGATCCCTGACTGGTTCATGCAGGCCTACGTGGAGAAGGTGTTCAAGGATTTACTGCCGGGTTGATCGAAACCTAGGATCAGCTCCGTTTCACTTGATTCCTCGCATCCTATCGATCCGCTCAGCTACCCGGTAAGCCGCCTCCAATTCCGAGCAGCCGGTGCTCTGCATCAGTGTCCAGCGTTCGGCTTTTTCCTCAGGCTCCGTCATGGCCAGGGCGAGATAAAGACTGGGCGGCACGGCTCGAAACAGCGTTTCGAGCTTCTTCGAGAGCACGACCCCCTCAGTGTATTTCCCCGGCTCCTTACTGGCGGAGAGCAGCAAGGCTTTCTGTGCCGGCGTGAGTTTCTTGAACCGTGCGATTTCTTCGATTTCCGCGGGCGGCATGTTCAAGCAAATCCACCATTCGATCATGTTGAGCATGGTCTGCGCGGCAGTGGGGAAGTCGGCAAGGTTTTGCGTCGCCAGCCAGAACCACGCGCCGAGCTTGCGCCACATCTTCGTGCCCTTGACCACGAAGGGTGCCAGCAGCGGGTTCTTGGTGATGATATGGCCCTCGTCGGTGACCATGATGATCGGTCGGCCCAGGTACTGGTCTCGTTCGGCAAGGTTATTCACGGTGTTCATCAGGCTGATGTAGCTGATGGACATCTGTGCCTCGTAGCCTTCGCGAGCGTAGGTGGCCAGATCGACAATGGTCACATCGCTCTCGGGCCAAGGCGTGCCTTCACGATCGAACAGTTCACCCTCGAAACCCTGGCAAAACAGGTCCATGGACTCGCCCATTTCCTGGGCACGCTCGCGACGTTTCTCTGGCAAGTGCGGGTCGGCGGCGACGCGCAGCAACGCGTCGCGCACGTCGCGGGTCAGTACCTGGCGCTCCGCTGCGACACAGGTCTGTGCCGCATCTAGGATGCACTCGCGGATCAAGCTGCGATCGGCTCGACTCAGGCGCGCTTCTTCCTTGGCTTCGCCGCCGGTGATCATCAGGCGGACGGTGATTTCCAGTTCGCCGAGAACATCGCGCTGGTCTTCGTGACTGGTTACCACCTCATCGTCCCACTCATCGATCGATAGACTCGCCACCTGATCCGGCTGCTCGACCAGGCGCCAGGCATCGGCGAACGGGGCGAGGCTGACCGCGGTACCAGGTTTCAATTGGACCTTGTTGACCGACAGGCCTTGCGTTGCGAAGTAGTCGCCCTGTAAACCGAATGAGTTACCGGCCTCAACGATGAACAGGCGAGGGCGGTACACCGCCATGATCTGCATCAGCAGGGTGACCAGGGTGGCCGACTTGCCGGCGCCGGTGGGGCCGAACAACAGCAGATGGCCGTTCATGGCCCGATCTAGGCGTGACAATGGATCAAAGCTCAACGGCGAGCCACCACGATTGAACAGGGTGATGCCTGGGTGGCCTGTGCCGGTACTGCGGCCCCACACCGGAACCAGGTTCGCCAGGTGCTGGACAAACATCAGGCGCGTGTACCAGTTGCGCGTGTCGCGGGCCGGGTTGTAGATCATCGGTAACCAACGCAGATAGCTGTTACAGGCGGCAACCTCGTCACCTTCACGTACTGGTTGCAGTCCCGCACCCAGCAGCGCGCTGGCCAGGCTGATCGAGCGCTGGTGCAATTGCTGCTCATCGTGACCGCGCAAGTAAAACGCCAGGGTGCCGCGGTACAGCTTGTGCTGGCGGCCGATGATCGCGCGAGCCTCTTCAACATCCTGACGGGTCTGGGTCGAGGCCAGGTTTTCACCGATGGCTTTGCGCGCCAGGCGGTTCAACTGCTCCTCTAGCATATCTTGGGGTTTGACCACCAAGGTCAGGCTCATCACCGTGCCTTCGGGCAACTGGTCGAACAGCGCATTCACCGCGTCGCCCTTGCGGGTTTCGCCAGTGAGTTGGCCTATCAAGGGGGCCCGCCGCAGCTTGTCCACCACCATGACTCGATGGGGCTGACCATCGAAAAACCAGAGTCCACGCTGAACATCCGAACGCGGTTCGTTGAAGAATAAACGCTCGGCAAAGTCGTGATCGAAGGGCAGTTCCGGCGACTCACCGTCGGCCGACTCCGGATAGGCCACACAGCGGTAGAACTCCTCGGGCGCTTCATCGGTGAGCTTGGGGGCTGGATTGAACCAAGGCAGCAGCCAGGCATACAAACCTGGGCCATCGACTCGCGTCGATTTCACCCCACACGTTTGCAACGAAGCCGCGATACGTTCGCAAGCCTGATGCAGGGCTTGCACTGGGATAAGTCCGGTCTCCTCAGCGTCAGACTCGAGCCAACGATAGACCACCAGGCGCACCCGGCGGCTGTTGCCCCTCCAGGGTAGGCGCGTGACGGCCTTGTCCTCGAACAGACCTCCCGGCTTGGCGATAGCCTTCAGATGACGGCGGCTGAGTTCCAAATACGCTTCGGTGAAGACCGTACCTCGCGCGCTGTCCTGAATATAATCGGTGAGCCGGGTCAGGTAGGGGATGAAGTCGTTGTCGTCCTGGCAGAAAAACTGCGCTACCCACGGCGCTTGATCCAGTTCATCAAAACTATTTTGCAGGGCATCCTCGAGGGCATCGCGGGCCGCCATCAGCCAATCGGGTTCGCGTCCTTCGGTGCCGATGGGCAGTAACTCGAACACCGCGCCTACCGAGCGATTGTCATCGAGTAGAAAACACTGCTCGGTCTCCAGATATTCGACCCAAGGCAAGTAGTCGGTGAAGCTCGGGTTGTGCGCATAGAGTGCAGCTTCATCGGCCAAGGTGGCACGAGGGCGTAATGGGTGGCGCCAGGCTTTCCACGCCGAAGTGCGATTGCTCGGATCACCGGCACGCACTACAGGTCTTCCTGTCGTTCACCGGGCAGTGCGTATTGCACCCGTTGGTAGAACGGAAAGACGGTCGAGTAACCCGGAATCGGTGCCTGCTCGGTACCGCTCAGATGCGGATACACGTACAGTACCAGATCGGGATTGGGCAGGCGCGGGAACAGGTTGCGGATCTCGTTCGCCGCTGTGCGTGTGTACGGCTCCTGGAGAACAACGGAGAAATCTGCCTGGTCCAGCGGACGGCGTAACTGGTGCCGAGCATCCAGCAGTTGCTGCTGAGTGCCTTGCGAACCAGCACCGTTCCAGATGTCCAGCATGGTTTGCTCGCCATGGGGCAGCAGCGTCTCCTTGTCGGTGGAACACCCCGCCAGGACCCAGCAGAGCAAACTAATCCAGGTCAGGCAGAGAGGCTTGGTCTTTTTCATGGCGAACGCTCCGGCCCTTCGGCTCGTAGTCGATGGTGATCTCATGGTCGAGGTGCAGTGCGACCTGTGCCGCCGGGGGCACGTACACGGCGGCAAAGGTCTCGCCATACAATTTGTTGATCCACTCGCGAATGTCGCTGACCCCACCACTGAGAATTGAACTCAGTGCGCTATTGCCACTGCTGCTGGCGACCCCGAGCGTACTACCGCCCGAACTGATCAAGCTGCTGTTGTTCTGCTCGTCTCCTAGCAAGGCGGCGACACCGGCGCCGGCGGCAGTGATCAAGCTCTGGCTGCCGAGGTACTGTTGAGCGTTCGAGCGGCGCTCACCGGCAATGCAAGGAATGCCGTACGGATCGGACAGGTAACCGAGTCCGCCACGAATATTGTCGGTGCTCGAACTCTGGGCGTTGGAGGCGTTGCGGCTGGCTACTGCCTTCGGCTGAGGCACCGAGCGGATAGTGTCGTCGGTAAACACAAAGGTAATTGATTCGACCTGTCCGCGTACGCACGACAGGGTCCAGTCACCGGATGCCGTGCCGCTCATAACGGCCCCCGCGACGTCCGGCAGATCGATGCCGTTGGCGGTCAGGTTCTCGGGGCCGACCAGCACTTTGAAGGGATAGGGATCATTCACGGTGCCGTCGACTGGGACTCGGCCGATCAGAGCGGTCATGGCGACCGAACCCATCAATGTTGCGTTTTCGGGAATGGTGTAGACCGGCTTCGCGCCTTCGGTACGATCAGCGGAGCGTGTCAGGTCACGTTCACCCTTGGTGACGTCGCGTAACTGCTTCTGGCTGCGGTCGATGGCATTGTCCTTCAAACCGTCCAGTGAATTGAAAGCAGTAGGCAGACTCAGGGCGGACGCGGTCTTGGTTTTGCCCTGGGGGGCGGTGGACAGAGCATTCGAGGGCTCAATCCACTGCAGTGCATCATTGGCAGAATGCTGCCGTTCGAACTGGGAGCCGTCGCCCGGCTCAAGCCCCAGTCCGATAGGCATATCCTTGTCCTTGCCGGTCAGCCCCGACAGTTGCTCCTGCAATTGCGTCAGCAGACCACGGGCCTGGCGACTGTCTTGTTCCGCTTTGAGTCGAGCCTCGTTGGCTTGTCGGCGACCTTCGTCGACCTGTTGAGTCACGCTGCCAAGCGCCGTCTGGATACGCGAATCAACACTGTTTTCCCGCTCGCGCAGGCGGTTGTTTTCCGTCTGCAGCGAATCGTTGTGTTTCTTCAAACCGAGCATGTCGCTGCGCATGGCCTTCACCTGGCCGACCAGGGTGGCGACCGTATCGCGGGGGGTATCGCCAGCAATGCCGAGCGACTTGGCTTGCTCGGTGGATAACTGAAGGTTGCTCTGATCAACTGGGCCCTCTGGAGAGGGCGTGCTGCCACCCGCGACCCAGGTTTTCAGGATGATCACCACCACGGCCAGCAGCGCGGCCGGTACCAGCCATTTGAGCAAGGCGTTAGCTTTCATCGTCAGCCCCTCGCGCAACGGGCGGGAGCAGCACGGCCTGTTCGAGGCCGGCACTGCGAGTGACGAGGTAGGCGATCGTGGTGTCTTCTGCGCTGCCGACCGGCTCGAGGAAAGCATGCTGGAAGGTCGCGGCGAACAAGGTGGCCTGAAGTCGACGTGGATCGAGTTGCACCGTCTCTGAACCACGATTGCGTAACTTCACCGCCGTCACCCAGTAATCACCGAGCCGCCAGGCGGCGATGGGGGTACTGGACACGTTTTCTGTCGGCAGCAGGGTTGGCAGTTCGCTGCGCAGCTTGAGCGGGACGCGGCGTACGCCGGGCAGAGACTCCACGGTGCGTAGCGGCGCGTACAGGCTTTGCGCGGCGTAGCGCGTCAAAGCGACTGGGATTGGCGTACGTTCCGGAATAGGGACAGTGCTAGATTCAGCCTCGGTAGGCTGCCGCTGAGCATTCTTGAGAATACGTACGGGTTCCAGCGGTTGATCGCCAGGCGCGGCTGCAATGTCCAAGAGGATGATCTCGCCCGTCGCGACCGATTGCAGTTGTAATCGGGTAGGTGCAATGGCTTCTGACGCGTGCAGGTACAGCGTTCCGCCGGTAGATTGCACGCGCAGCTTGCCGGTCAGAGTTGAGGGTACGCCGACTCGGACATCCTCATCGATAAAGACCACCCGCTCCTGATTGATCACCAGTGGGACCGCGAGAGGGAGGCGTTCCCAGCGCATCAACTCGACGGCCTGCGCTGCGACTCCCGATAGCATCAGTGCGATGGTGAGCCCCAGGGTAGAAATCCCCGTCATGGCTCACCTCCAGGCAGAGCGATTTTTTGCGGCGTGCCCTGATAACAGTCCAGTGCCAGCCCCCACTTATTGCGTTCGGGGTCCAGATCAAAACGCACCACGCGTAATGGATAACGCACCACCACCCTTTTCACCGGTTCGGCGGCGTAATACTCATCGGCGTTGAGGTCGAGGGTGACCAGCCAGCTGTCGAGATCGAGTTGCTTGACCCTGAGTTCCGGATCTTCGCTATAGCCTCGGCCCAGAATTTCGTAGACGCCACGTACCCGCTGGCGCAGCTCGCCAGCGGCCTTGCGGTACTCGTAGTCACCGTCGAGGAAGGCCTTGCAGGCGGGTGTAAGGTAGGACTGCAAACCATAGATTGCGCGGCGATAGTCCTGCTCGCCATCCGAGGGCCAGCGGTTGAGCTGACCAAAAATATACAGGGCAAAGGCATACACATTCTCTGAGGGGATATCCCACCACTTGCGCGTGCTGCCCGAGCGTAGATCCGGGGGGACATGCACGGTCAGATCGGTCGGTGCCGAGCGCCAGCCGTACCAGAGCCCGGCACAGACTAGCGCAAGGACTATTACCGCCAGGCGCAGGCTGAAGATATGGGCCTGTTGGGCATCCACCTTGTTCCGAAAGCGGCTCATGGCTGCCACCGGGACAGGGCAGAACGCAGCCGACGTGAACGGCGGACCGTCCAGGCACCGGAGTGGAGAATCAGATTGCCGCGATCCAAGCGCCAACGGCTAGCCAGTATCCATTCGAGCTTGCGGTACAACCAGGTCTCGGGACGGGCCCGTTTGGCTCGACGCAAAAGCGTGCCACTGGCCAATAACACCACGGCCATGCCTGCGATCATGCCGGTCGGCGCTACGGCAATGGAAGCGGTGGCGATCGCCAGAGGAACGCCCAGCAGCAGGCCGATGACTGCGCCGGTACCCAGCGCTACCCACATCTCATCATTGGTCAAACCTCGCAGTACGGCAGGGTCGCGATTGAGTCGCTCGGGCAGAAAAACCAAGGTGCCGTCGGCAAGGCGTTCGATAGTGTTGTTCATGTCGACCTCACAGAATCGCGGCAGCCTTGGTCAGGAACCAGATGATGATCACCACCAGCAGAGCTCCGATACCGACTACAGCACCCAAGTCCTTCCAGGTCTTGCGCTGGTTCTGCACGTCGGCATAAACGGTCAGGGAATGCCAGGCCACGCCGAGAAAAGCGAGTAGGGCGATTAGCAGACCGAGCAAGATGCCGCCGTCGTAGGCGTAGTTTTTGATCGTCTCGATCAATCCGGATCCTTCACCGCGCGAAGGGGCTTCCATGGTGGGGAGCTCGGCGAAAGCTAGGCTTGGGCCGAGCACCAGCAGCAGACCGATCAAGCGTTGGCTGGCACGATCTCGCAGATTGTTTTTCAGAGGGGCAAAGCACTTGAGCATGGTGGCGATCTCCTGGGTTAGGACAGGGTGAAGAGCATCAGGACCAACAAGGTGAGCAGCACGCGTGCGGTACTTCCGCCAAGCGCGCCGAAGCGCACACTGCCGGTGGCCCAGCCCCGGTAAGCCGTCCACATCACCCAGGCACACCACAGCAAAGCCAGGACGAGAACCAAGGACAGCCAGAGCGTCGAACTGCTCTGCGCCGAAAAACCGGAGGCGTTTTGGAAGGCGGCCGTCTGAGCGTCAGTCATGCTCATGGCGAAGCCTCCGCTTCCGGGGTATCAAGGCGGTAATCGCCCACCATTTCATGGGGATCGCGGGGTTGAGCGCGAGAGGGGGACATATAGCCCTGCACCCCCTGGCGAATACGTTGGATGTCCTTAGACAGACGGAGATAGTCGAAGCGATAGCGCTCGACTGGTTCAGCCGTGCTGGCTGCCTCAGCTCGTGTCGCAAGGCGTTCGATGGCGTCGAGTTGCTGCAGAATTAGACTGAACTGATCTTGCTCATGAGCAGATTCGGCATAGCTGCCGCTATGGAACGTCGTCAGAACGAACAGTGAGCAGATTCGGAAAAATTTGGTTGACATGCGGATAGCCCGTTTGGAGATGGGGCCAGCATTCATCTAACCTCCAGGGCTCAGCAGTAAGAAACATGAAACACGCTGCGTCATTTATTTCTATACGGCTCTTTGGGGCACCGTATCGAAGGTCAAAAACAGGGGAAAATGACACGATTACACTGCAAGCTCTGTCTCGATTGCTCATGAAAAACGATTGGTGGCCGTTAACGTTTGATTCCGCTAACTACGTCGCTAGCGGGGCGCAGATAAGCTCCAACGAAATCAGTTAACGAAGAGTGAGTGCAAAGAGTGAATATTCAACAAGCAATTCGGCGGTATCGTATTCGGCAGGGCGTGGGCCTCTCCTTGATGGTCTTTGGTGCATTATTTTATTTTGTCTCGTTGTTGATTTCCCTACACCGTCAAGCGGAGAAACTCGCTGAGATCAGAGATCTTTGGGCGTCTGGGTGGGCTGATGCAAAACTTGATAGCTGCTATTTACCAAATCACATCGCCCTTCATCGGTTTAGTTTGGAGCAACGCGCCTACTCTCAACCAGGAAAAACCACTCAGCTATGGGAATTTGCTGTTTCTCGGGTTGCTGGGTGTAATGATTGTTGGAAAGCAATTGCTCCTTTCCGCTAGACATCTCAGAGGGCGTGTTCAGGTCCAGCTTGAACGTATTGAGGAAGCCCACTGGCGCAGCTCGATGCAGAATGGTGCCGCAACCCAAGTCAACGCAAATCAGATCGGCCACATCAATTTTTATCAGCAATCAATGCCGCCATCTTCCACGAGTGATTGGTGGCAGCGGCCATGGGGTATCATTGGTTTGTCTATCATTGGCGGTTATATCGTCGCGGTATTGGCTAAATTGACCGGAATGGTTTAGCACGCCCGCAGTGCTTTCTATTAAATGTATTTTTTGAATGTCGCCGCGGTGATAGCGGTTGCTATCCCGAGCATCATCGCGCAAGGCAAAAAAAACGCTATAGGGTTGAGCGAAAACGGTAGGGATAGGTAAATAATCCAGGGTACGATCAGCAGTGGAAATACAGCTCGCTTAGCGCGGTGATAGACAAAGCTGCTTTCTCGTCCTGCTCCAAATTTGCGTAGATCGCGACGCATCAAACCATCGACAAAACCGGTGAACGAGGCCAACAAAAATAGTGGTGTGGCCATGACGAGAATGGTCAGGCGCACCACGAAGGTGAAGGCCACATACACTGCAGCCAGCACGAAATCCTCAATGCTTACGTAGAGCTGGTTGATCCAACTCCAGAAACCGTTGCCCTGACTCGACACTCGGGCCTGTTGGGCAAAGTCCGCAAAGCCGGTCTTGACCAACAACCACTGATTGAGAAAGTCCAGCCACTGGCCAATCGTCTGCCCGGGTTGTTGAATGATCAGTGAGGATTTGAAGTGCTCGCTGAGCCAACCCAATTCACTAGTCAGCATGGCTTGGCTGTGTCGCCAACCCTGGTCACTCCAGAACAGCAGCAAACCGGCGAACTCGATGAGGATCGAGAATAGCAGCGAGGCCATCAGCAGGCCGATGATGCGCAGGACGAGGCTGATTGCCGAGATAATCAATCCCGGGCGCTGGATCGGTTGTTGTGGCGGCGTGTTCTGTACGGAAGTCGCCATCCTTTACTCCAATGCGTTGCAGCGCTGATGACGTCACGTTGTCTTCTGGATCGTTTCTGCTGAATCAAAACCTGTAGCGGGGCGGGCTACCCCACCTGATCCAGATCGAATTTTGTGGTTGGACCGCCACCGCTTGCACTCCACCATTGTCCTGCCTGCTCGTTATAGGTGGCCCGCATTCGCTGGGTAAGCTCCTGCAGGTCTTTGGGCATAGCATCGTCGTTGGAGGGTTTTGGCAACGGCATGCGGACTTTCCAGAGCTGCCCACCGGCCTGGAAGGAGAACATTTGCCCTTTGGGCAAGCTGACGATGTGAGCGGGCTCGATCAACGGCACGCTGGTGCTGCTGACCCGATCCTGCGAAGACGAAGTGAAATCGGTATTGGCCTCAGGATCGGAGGTGTCTGTGGCTCCGGATACCAGCGTTTTTGTCAGTACATTCACCATAGGCAACTGCTTGGTGAGTAACTCCGCGGTAGCGGTTACGCGCACTCGGAGCATCTGCAGGGTGTTGAAGTTGCCAATCACTTGACCGGCTTTGGCCCGGTTGCCAATGCGCGCCTCGATATCGCTGAGGGTCTGGGTGTAGGCGGTTACCTGGATGCCGGCACCGCCACCCTTGTTGATCAGCGGGATGAATTCATCGCCCATCAACTCGTTGAACTCATCGGCGTGCAGGTTGATCGGCAGCTTGTCGCTGGTGCCGCCCGATTGGGGTAGGCCATGGTCAATGCCATGTTTGTAGATGTGGCCCGCGACTGAGACCAAGTCGGCGAACATTGAATTGCCCACGGCGGCAGCCACCTCGGCATCGGTCAGCGCATCCAGGCCGACGTAAACGATGCCGCGTTTTCGGATGATTTGCATCCAGTCGAAGATTGGCCGCGGGTCATCTAAATCGGTGTAGTTGGGAGCCAGTAATTGGGCGGTCTTGCCGGTGGTGAGTTTCTCCAGCAGCGGCAGTAGCGAGGCAACGATTTTGTCGAAGTAAGTACGGTCGTAGCGTACAGCCGAACGCAGTCCGTCCAGTACCGGATCAAATACCCGTTTCACCGCCAGGTACTGCTCGATGGCCACCACGCGCTTTTCGCGTCCGACCATATGCCGGGGAATGTTCTTCTCGGTCAGCTTGCCTTCAAGCTGGACAATCACTTCCCACGCTTTTGGGTCGGTCTTGGCGAAAAACTGCTGGGCGTATTCGATGAACAGTGCGTCGATGTTGACCACATGTCTTTGGATTTGCAGGTAGTCCGGGCGTCGGCCCAGTTCGATCAGGGCGCGGGCGATTATATTGACGAAGCGCCAGGCGAACTCGCGGAAGGCCGCCGAGTTGCCTTCGCCACTGAGCTGCCCGGCGATGCGTGAGGCCACTTCCGAGATGCGCCCGAAGCGCCCCACGGCGTTGTAGCGCGCGGAGATCTCCGGCCAGCCCAGATGGAAGACATAAAACTCCTTTTCCCGACCGGCGCGTTTGGCTTCGACATACATGCGCTTGAGCAGGTCGGCATCGCCCTTCGGATCGAAGACAATGACCACCTCATGTTCGACGCGATGGATGTCTTGGGTGATGTACACCTCGGCGAGCCGTGTCTTGCCGACACGGGTCGTGCCCAGCACGAGGGTATGTCCGACTCGTTCACCCAGCGGCAGGCTGACTTCCGTTTCGTCGGGCTCGACCCCATGCAACAGCGATGAGCCACCGACTGGGGGTAAAGGGCGCAACGGATTGAAGGCATTGTCCCAGGCGGTGACACGGGCCAATGTCGAGAGCGGAAATGGTGCATGTTCTAGGCTACGTTCGAGTCCACGTGCCAGACGGTAACGGGTCGGTTGGTCGACGTAGTGGGCGACGGCCGGATCCTGGGCCTCGACCAAGCGCTGGGTGTGCAGGCGGGTCCAGCGAAAGCCGCGGCCCATGAACAGACGTTTGCCGCTCACCGGAATCTGCCGGCTGGTCAGCTCGTAGCGAGGCAGCCGGCGGATATTGCGCCGATAGCGCAACACCTCCCAGGCTTGTCGGAGGCGGATCAAACCGAACAGGGCATAGGCCAGAGCCGCAATCAGACCGATCTCGGGTGATAGGGCCACGGCCCAGGGCGAGTACACGCATAACACCACCGCGGCGACGCAGATCGCCACGGTATACAGCTCGACTGCGGGCCGGAGTTTGGACTCCATCGCATGCTCG
Organism: Pseudomonas frederiksbergensis; assembly: GCF_000802155.2. Lineage (GTDB taxonomy): Bacteria > Pseudomonadota > Gammaproteobacteria > Pseudomonadales > Pseudomonadaceae > Aquipseudomonas > Aquipseudomonas frederiksbergensis_A. The sequence continues at coordinate 492,587 of NZ_JQGJ02000002.1, read as the reverse complement.
GCCATGACCCAGACTCACTGTTCCAGTGAGGTGGCTGTGATTAAGACAGGGTAGTGCTTAATTTTCAGGCGAGAGGCGATGTCGTTCCCGTTGACCGGCAGGATGGTGATGCCCGGCGCGGCTGCTCGAATTCGGGCCAGGGCTTCAGTATCGGTCACTTCGACGGCGAGGCCGGCTGCCCCCATTTCTTGCAGTTCAGTCGCACGCTGATGCAGCCAAGCCAACGATTGGGGATCCTCCCCGACAAGGAAAAATGGCTGCAAGCCCGGCATGTCTAGGGTGCGAGTTGTGATTTGGCCTGGGCTCAAGTGAGAGCTGCGCACGGGCAGTATCCAGGTTTCATCGGCAAATGCAGATAGGTCTGCATGTATGGCCCGAGCAGGCTGGGTCTTGTTGTTTATTGGCGGCGTGGAAGCTTCAAACTGGGGGCGAGTGTGAACTTCTGCAAACGACAGTACCGGCTGGGCGAACGCTGCCAAGAGCATGGCGAAGTTATACGCACTGGGAATTCGCTTCATGGTGGTGTGCCCTCTTTAGAGGAAACCTGCAATCGTTCGAGTTGTCGGGAAAAGCCGACGCGGTAACGCGCGGCCGGCGTTCCTCCTGCCGGGCGGTGATAGCGGCCAGCAGCTGACACCCAATCACCGGTAACGGTGTGATGTTCTTGCAGCAGCGCGGCAGTCACGGCCAGATTGCGGTAGGGTTCAAGGGCTTCGCAGGGACTGGAAAAATGCTGTCCGTGATAACCCAGGTTGATTTGCCCAAGCCCGGCATCGACGCGCTTGGCGTCATACCGAGCAAGCGCCTGAAGCAAGGCGTGACAGGCGGTCTGATGATTGGCGAAACGGTAAGGGCTACCGGCAATATTCAGCGTCCAGGGCCAGGGCAGCAGTCGACCACGGAGGCGGGCGCCACTCTCCTGCAGGGCAATCGCGAACAACACCGTGGAAGGAACGTTGGCGTCATGCGCTGCCAGTTGATAAGCCGGAGGCGGAAGTTCGTCTGCCCGGACGGCGTGCACCGTCAGCAGGAGCGCAATAGCAATCAATCGAGACGTTGCCATTGTCCGTTCACCTGCTGAAATGTGACGGGTAACGGTCTCGGGGCTCCCAGGCTGAACCAGCGCCCGCGATCATGGTTCAGGGTGATTTGCCGGTGTTGGACCTTGCTCGCATCAATGCCTGCTTGCCGCGCCCAGCCACGGACATGTTCATCCTCACCATGGCTACCCACCAGGTAGATATCGAACGCTGTATCACTGCTTTGCAGACGCTGCGCTTCAGCGGTGCACGCAGGGCAATGGTCTTCGACAAACAGAGCACGGCGGGGCTCTACCGGTGAGCTAGCAGCGGGCGGGGATGCCATACCCTGAATCGGCAACAGTCCAGGAAACAGCTTGGCCCAAGCTGCGGTGTAGGCGTTTTGGTAAGCCAACTCGCGCTCGGCACGTTTGGCTTCCAGCGCTACCTGCAATTCGGCATAGCGCTGGCGCTCTTGGTCGGTCTCTGCCTCTACCCCAAGCGCGGTCAATGGGTCGAGGCTCGGGCTCCAGAAACCGCGCGGGCCGGCTTGAATTTTTTCGAAGCGTGTCCACTCCTGCTCCGTGAGACCCCAGCTTGCAGCTTGTTCAGAGTGCGAGCGCTCCAAGGGAATGGACTGTGTGTCCCGGTTCTGTGACGGTGCCGTGATAGGGTTGCTCATCGCAGCGCCCGTGCTAAACAGTGAAACGAGACAAACGACGGCGGGCAGCAGCGCTCTGTTCATGATCGTTTCTCAAGGAAGGTGCACGGTCTGGTCTGAGTGATTGATCACCGCGAAGATGGCCGCGTTCGGCTCCAGCACCTTCAGTTGCCATGTGCCGAACTGCTCGCCGTTGTGCAGCAACTGGATATCATTGAGCGAGCGACTGACAGGAGGTGCGACAGCCAGAAAGCGCTCCCCACCGCGGTACTCGACGCTCAACACTGAAAATGGCGGCAGGAGCGGGGCAGGCTTGGGCTGAGCGGTTTTTTTCGGCTTGGCCGAGGAGTGCGTCGGTGGTGGGAGTGGTGGCTGACTTTTGAGGTCCAGGAGTTGCTGCTCGACGCGCTCAAGTCGTGCGCGTAGCGCGATCATGTCGGCTTCGGTAGCACGGGCTGCCAGACCATCGCGCAGTTCCTGTATCTCCTGCGCCCATTGATCCAACATCGGATCGAGGGTATTGGCCTGTTGCTCACCGGAATCGACCATCTGTTTCAGGTCTTTCAGTGCGTACTGCAGCTTCTCCTGTGCATCCAAGAGGGTGCTTGAATCACGTTGCAGGGTATCCAGGGTCTGTAGGCGTTGGGCGTTCGCATTTTCCAGCTCGGTCACGCGTTGATACTGGTTATACAAACCACCACTCAGCCCGGAGACCGCCAGGCAAAGTGAGCCGACAATGAGGGTTTGAAACGTCGAGGCTTTCATGGGCGTGCCTCCGACTGATGGGACGAGGTTGGTGTGATCTGCACGGTGCCAGCGTCATTTTTCTCCCGTTCGAAGCAGACCGAACGGCTAACCTCATCGGTCGTGAGTTGCCAGGCGGGGCCAGCCAGTACCTGCAGTGCGCTGCGTAATGGGATCGGGCCGAGCCGGTAATGGGCTGCGGGCAGAGGCCGGGTGAAAAGTATCTTTACTGGTTCGGCAGAAGGGCAGAGCGAATAACCCGAGCGCTGCAGCACGTAGTGCATCGCCTCCTGTACCGAAGGATTCAGGTTGGACGGAATGCTCACATCAATGATTTGAGCGAGAAGATCACGTTGCTCCGTGGTGGGCTCGGTGCTGAACAGTGTATAGCGGCCATAGCGGAGCTCTGGCGGATGGCTTTCGTCGGCCGGGCTCCTCGATAACTGGGGCCGATTGGAGCCACCATCAATCTTTGGATTAGTCGGCAATGGGGTCGGGATTTGCGCGGTGCAGGCACTCAGCAAGCCCAGCAGGCAGACAGGCGTGAAAAAACGCTCCATGGAAAAAACCTCATGTCAGATTCAGTGCAGAACCTGACATGAGGTGAAGGAGCGATTCAGTGAGTAAGTTGATTCAAGACGGGTTGTGTTTAAGTAGAACGCGTTGCTATTTCGTCATAAATGGCGAGCCCATCCAGGACGGCAGCGTCGGGGTCGAAAATCAACAACCTCACATCCGCCAATGCCGCCAGATACAGTACGTTGACCAAAGCCTCCGGCGTACCGGCGTCGAGCTGTTCTTGCCTCAACGACGAGTAAGGATTGCCCTCGATCTTAACCAAGTTATCGTCGGTCCAGGGCGTGCCGATCAGCTTACACCCGACGCCATTGCAGTCTGGTAGGGCAAAGGGTTCAAACAGCAGTCCGGTTGGCCTGGAGTCAAAATTGCCAACCCGGCGTTCCAAGTGACGCAGCGCTTCGTCAGTGAGGTGTACGGTACTGAGCTCCCAGGTTCGGCTGTAATGTCCTGTGTCGAAGCTCAAACGATGGACCAAGGCTTGGGCTTCTTCCAAGGAGTACAGATCACCGACGTGATGTCGCTCGTTGAGCATTGCGCCAGTCACGTCATAGATCACTTGCTGTACCAGCCCGGTGGACTGGAAGCGTTCATCCAATTCATCCGGAATGGACTGACCCTCGCTGATCAGAGCCACGTCGTCATTGAACAGGCAGGGAAATAGTTCTAACGCATCATCGAGCAGATGGGCTTGTGCGTCGTGTACGGGGCGAAAGCAGGGAGGGCAGTCATTTGCGTAAGTGATCTGTAGCAGTCGTTTGATATGCAGTTTGTCGTAGCCGCGAGCAAATGGATTCGAGGTTTCCGGCAGAGCTAAGGGTTGGGGTGTTGGGTTCATGAGGATTCTCCAGAAGGGAAATGAATAAGGCGTCCGTAGACGCCTTTGGGGGGGGTTAAAGCCAGCCATGCTCGGCAAGAGAGAGAGGACGACCTTCACCGACGATGAAGTGATCCAATAAGTGCACTTCAATCAAGTCCAAGGCCTCTTTCAACCGTGCGGTCAAGGCGCGATCCGCCAGGCTGGGTTCCGTGCAACCGGAGGGGTGGTTGTGGCAGAAAATGGCAGCTGCTGCGTTATGCGCTAGGGAGCGCTTGACGACCTGGCGGGGGTAAACGCTGGCGCCATCGATGCTCCCGTGAAAGAGGATCTCGAATGCCAGAACGCGATGGCGGGCATCGAGAAAAATCACACCGAAGACTTCATGCTCTTGTGGTGCAAGATGCAGTTTTAGGTATGAGGCCACGGCGTCAGGTGACGTTAGGTTAGGGCCGCGGGTGAACAGCCGACGGTCCAGAATACGTAGCGCTTCATCAATCAGCTGGTTTTCGTGGGCGATACGATCAGCCTCGACATCCGAGGTTTCAATCAGGGTGAGTGGGGTGCTCATGGGGTACCTCCGAAGCGAACATTCAGGGGTACACACCCGTGGGGAGTGGTGTCCCCAAGGTGGATATAGAGTCGCGGCTATTAGCCGATGACGCACTTTTTACAGCCGAGTGAATCGGTGGCGTTGTCCGTACAGGTCTGAGTCACAACCATCGCAGGGCAAGGGGGAGAAGGTTTTTATTCCGCGACCAGTTTCGGGGTCGAAGTCGGCACTGACGGGCATTAGCCGAACCAGCCCGCGATGGAGACCGGCGATGCGTTTCTCGATCTCATCCGTCGTGTAGTAGAGCGATAACGTGCTGTAGTCCTCGTAAGCCGCAGCGAACAGGCAGTCGTCGCAAAGCCAGAAGGATTCCATGTTGGTTCTCCTGTGCTGACTGAAGAAAAGGCGCTCGATTGAGCGCCTTGATGTAAAACATCGTGAATTGTTCAGGCGGACTGAACAGTACGTGTGGCGACACGGCGGGCCGTGCGGGGAGTGGGTGGAGATTCAGGTTCAGTCCTGGACTCTGTTGGGTTTTCGGTATCCTCAGCTTCGGCATCAGCCGACGTTGGGGATGGCTCACTATTTGGCGCTTGCTCAGCAGGTGCTGTTGCCTCCTGCCTGGCGGGCGCTTTGTACTCGAACGTGCCGTTGACCTTGATCCAGTCGATGTACAGCAGACGACCTTTCAGGCTGGCGCCCGGTTGGCCTTGTTTATCGCCTTTCTCATAGAGAAATGGGTCAATCCACAGATCGCCGATACGGAACGACAGCAAGACCTTTTTTTCTGCTTTGACGGCGTCCATATAGAGACGTACTAAACGTTCAGCTTCGCCTCCAGCGACCTTACAGTCGAAGCGGGTGTACTCGACCGCATCGGTGGCACCGTGCAGGGCGGCGATATCGCAGGCCATGAATGGCTGGCCGCGGCGGACTTGTACTTCACGAACACGGTTGAGGTAGCCAATACCGACGGTGTGCAGATTGAAGTAAGTGGTCGCTTCTTGGGATTGGTTGGCGTGGGCCATGATGGTTCTCCTTTCAAGGGAAAACGGCGACGCACAACCCCTGACGGGGAAGTGAGCCCCGTCAGGGTGGGTAAGGTGAAGGCGAGCGATGAACGACTTGTCACCGGCAAGCCAATGACGATCAGAACGATGCGCCTGGGAAAATAGCGATGCAGCAGAAGAGGATCCGCAGCAGTGGTTTGCGGATCTGGGGACAGTGAGCATTCATCACCGCTGAAGCGGTAACCGGGCGAGCTTCCGAATGCTGATCGCACTTGGGTAAACCACCACGAACGTGGCGTAGCCTTGAAGGTTCTGGCTACCTGGGCTGGGCTGTCAACGACAGCAAACCACGCCCTTTATATAAGCCTGTCACAGGGGAGCGTCAAGGCGCCGCAACCCGATTTTTTATGGCCGGAATTCAGTGGCAAACACTGGACGGACGAAAGTGAAAAGTGGGCCTGGTGGGGTGCCAGGCGAGGAAGAGAAAAACCACCTTTGGCGAACTTTGCAGTCGAGAAGCTCCTCGCAAAACTTGCTTAAACTGCATCTCGATTCGCCAACCGACCCTTATCGTGGCCTGGGTCGGAACACGCTGGCACGCATCCGCGCACAAAGGGTGCCCAGTATTCCCCCGGCGGGCACCGGGACTGAATGCGATCGCCGTAGCGGATGACCGCTGATGCCTGGCAGAGGCAACAGCGGTCATCCGCCACATTGATCCGGTCGAGCACAAAGCGGGAATGAAATTCCGCAGAAGAGAAGGCTCCGAACTCAGGGAGTCCGACCGAGCTACCCGGAGCGAATCGGTCTTGGGTCGCCGTAGCGATGATCCTGAGGCACTACAGCAGAGTGGGTGTGACGCCGTCAAGCCAGTGGGCGAAGCGGTTATTTGCTACTGAGATGAGCGGCCAGCTGTTCGACGGTGGTCAGGATAAACGCACGGTCGCTTTCTTGAAGGCCGCTCAGCAGGCCCGCGATCATCTGGCCCTGGTCGTTGGGGCGACTGCTCGACTCCGTCAGCAGTTCATCCATCCGGCAGTCGAAGATGTCCGCCAGTTGCATCAGCTTGACCACGGAAAGCTCCACCACACCCCGCTCAAGGCGCGAAATGGCTTCGCTGCCGATCCCCAGGCGTTCAGCCACCTCTTCCTGGGTCAGATTACGCTGAGTGCGGTGCTTCGCGATCATGCGCCCAATTTGGGCTTGGGTTGGATGTTTATGTGCCAAGTGATGAGTTCTCCAATTCAACCCGAATGGTTGAGCAAAGACCCGTTGACATGAACATCCTTAACGGTTGTGTATCGACTTATAGGGTTGTTATATTGACTGAAATACCTGTTTGTCGCGACGTGACATGTGTTCCTTCAGGAATCAGAGCCCGTAGTGACCAGTAAGACTGAGCGGTCTGATAGGACCAAATGGAGGAAAGGTTGAGCATGGATGAGCAGCGCGAGAACGACATGGACTTGATCTGGGATCGAACACTGGAGCTGTTCATCAAGATCCATGATTGCCCTGATAACCCCGCACACCTCGACAGCCTTGTTCATTGGCTCAACGAAGATCCTGCTCACCTGAAAGCGTTCAACGAACTGGGGCAGATATGGATCGCGACAGGCATCGCCTTGGCCCGTGAAATTGGACAACCGCTAGACGATTTGGAGAAGGATCAGGCGCCGTCGATGATGCACTGACGACCTCACCCGAGGTTCATGTGAGCGCCAAATGGTGCCTCATGGACGACGTATACCTTTACTGATCGGCGCAGTGCCTTTGCAGTCTGGGTAGTGGGAGCATGACCAGAACGGCCCTGATTTTCCCTTCCGCCGGAGCATTGAGGCCTTGCAAATGGGGCAGACAGGCCCGGCTTCGACCGGTACCGACAAGGTGAGTGCTCCGCTGTTTGCGATCAACTGCGTAATCCAGTGCGCCTGCTTGGCAACGAATGCATCCAAGGTCAGACGTCCCGCTTCGATTTCATCCAGAGCTTGCTCCCAGATCGCTGTCATACCCGGATCCGCGACGGCAGCGGGCACCGCCTCGATCAGCGTATGGGCCGCTGCGGAGGCCATCAAGGCTCGTTTCTTCTTCAACAAATAACCGCGATCAATCAATCCCTTGATAATGCCGGCTCGCGTGGCTTCGGTGCCGATACCGGTGGTATCCCGAAGTTTCTGTTTCAGGCGCGGGTCGTTGACCAGCTTGGCGACGTTTTTCATCGCCTTGATCAGATCGCCCTCGGTGAGCGGTTTGGGCGCAGCGGTGCGCATGGACTTGAGTTCGACGTCGTCCACTGCGCACTGCATACCCTGTTGTAGGGCAGGCAATACCTGGGCCTTTTGACCGGGTTCATCGTCTTCGGCGTTGTCGGAGAGTAAGCCTTTCCAGCCTTGGACGAGGATCCGTTTGCCAACAGCAGTCAAACGCTCGGCGCCGCACTCCAGTTCGACCTCGGTTCGATCAAACTCGTGAGGCGGCAGGAATTGCGCGAGGTAGTGGCTACGAATCAGTTCGTAGACTTGGCGCTCTTGTTCAGACATCCGCCCAAGGTTCGCCGGCTCGGTGGTGGGGATAATGGCGTGGTGCGCAGTGACCTTGCCATCGTTCCATGCTCGTGAGCGCAATGATCGATCAACGCTTCCGAGCGCTGGGCGTAACGCGGGATCCATTCTGAGCAGGGCATCGAATACCGCGGCGACCTCGTTGAACATGCTCTCTGGCAAATAGCGGCAATCGCTGCGCGGATAGCTGGTGGCTTTGTGGGTTTCATATAAGGCTTGGGCGATGTTCAGGGTTTCCTGAGCGCCGAGTCCCAACTTGCGCGAACAGAATTCTTGCAGTGTGCTCAGGTCGAAGGGCAGGGGTGGTGCTTCGCGCAAATGCTCAGTCTGCAGCGAGACTACGGTGGCGGTCTTGCTGCGAGAAAGCGCTTGGACGGTCTGACTGGCGAGCGCCTGCTGCAGGCAGCGACCGGCTTCGTCACGTCCTGAGCTTGGCGGTATCCACGACGCGATGAAGGGTTGCCCCATTGAAGACAGGTGCACATCCACCACCCAGTACGGCACCGGGACGAAGCTGGCAATCGCGCGGTCTCGTTCAACCACCAAGCGCAAAGTGGGCGTTTGGACGCGTCCAACCGACAGCACGGCGCCATAGCCCGCCCGCCGTCCTAGGAGGGTAAACAAACGACTGAGGTTCATACCAATCAGCCAATCGGCGCGGCTGCGGGCGAGGGCTGAGTGATAGAGCGGGAAGGTCTCCTGACTAGACTTCAGCGAGGACAGTGCTTTGCGAATCGACGCCTCGTTGAGTGCGGACAACCAGAGGCGCTCAACAGAACCACGATAGTTGCAGAGCTCTAGTAACTCGCGGGCAATCATTTCACCTTCGCGATCGGCGTCGGTGGCGATGACGACGGTGGTAGCTTCGCTGAGCAGGTGTTTGATGATTTTGAACTGCGCGACAGTCTTGGGTTTGACCTCAACCCTCCACTGCGCGGGAATAATCGGTAGATGATCCAGCGACCAGGTTTTGTACTGATCGCCATAGGCTTCAGGTGGGGCCGTTTCCAGCAGGTGACCGATACACCAGGTGACGGTTGTCTCGCGTCCGATCAAGCAACCATCGCCACGTCGGCTGGCTCCGAGAACCTTGGCGATGTCACGACCTTGGGAGGGTTTCTCGCAGAGAAAGAGACGCATAGAACTGCTCCGGGTTGAGTTCGGAGCAGCGTTGTTGGAAACAGCAGTGGCAAGCTATGAGAAACCTGAATGGCAGGTTCCTCATATTAGTCGGTGAGGGCAACCTTGAATGGGGGCGAGGCGGCTACCTTGTAGTCACATGGACGACAGTGCTTCACGAGCAGCGAGTAATGACAGCCCGGGGGACTTCACGCAAAGGCGGAATTTTTATGCCTCAAGTCCGTCATGCCGATGGTGGCTGCCCTCTGCGCTTTTTGGACTTCGACGCAGGCGAGCTGGCCTGGTCTGTAGCCTGCCCGACGGGAGCCGCAGACGAGGCTGATTCACTTGAGCGCTCCCGCATGACCACGTTCTGCACGCGATGAGGCAGGATGCCGACACGACGCGCCTCGATCTTGAAGGTGACCCGGGCATTGTCTTCACTGTCCTCCCACTCATCGCGCACGGTGCGGCCCTCTACCAACACGCGCATGCCTTTCTGGTACAGCGTGCTCCAGTGTTCAGCCTCGCGGTGCCAGAGCTCGACCGGCGCCCAATAGCCGCCTCGATCCTCATAGCTGCCATCGCGTGGCACGGGGTTGTCGAAGTACACATTCAGGCGCAGCAAGCGCCGTGGCTCGTCATTGCCTGACGGGAACTCCTGGAACTCTGGCGCACTGCCGATGTTGCCTTCGCCGACGAAAAAGGTACTCATTGTTATATCTCCGCTGCTGGTGTGAATTGGCGCAGCAGCCGTTCGGCGCTCGCCATTTTGATCGTGCAGGTTGAAGCCTGACGGTAGAGCGAATGCACCACGCTCATCTGCAAGTTCAGTGCAATGCGCTCGCATTCGAAACGGTGCAATCCCTCGCGTACGGCTTGGGGCAAAGCCTTGTTGGAGACCTGGCGTTCCCAGGCCGCAACGCCCATGCGGGCAAAGTCGCGGGTGCGCCATCGCAAAAAGGTGCTGCCCGCACTGGTGTTCTGCAGCACCAATCGAATATCCAGCAACGAGTAAGGCGGTTGTCCGGCTTGCTGCACCACAGCCTCCATCAGACGACGTAACTGCGCCTCGGTTTCCCTCGCCACCTGCGCCAGGTATTCCAGCTCCCCCTTACCCTTAAAAGGTTTTAAAAGGCTTTTTAGGGAGGCAGAATGTTCGAGCTGTCGATAGGCATCCGGTGTGAGTGTTTCGAGGGGGATTGGCTGAGTCGAGATAAAGGGCTTCATGCTTCGTCCTCCGGCTCATCGACTGTCGCAGATGGCTCTGCCGCGTTCTCCGCCAACGCGTCCGCGTCATCCACCGCCACAGCGCTACGACGAATGATCGGTGGCGCGAACTGGGAGCGGCGATGCCCCTCAAGGATGTCCATAGGGGGTAATCCAAACTTCTCCATGGCCGCCAGAGCACGAGCGTTGTTCGCCGCCATGTCGTCACGGGTGACGCCAGCATGCCGATAGCGCTGCGCCTGACCGAACAGGCTGCGCAGCAAATGGGCACCATCGTCGATCCAGGCTTCCATGTCTCGGCGACCAATCAAGGCGGTGTGATGGGCCAACAGGGTGTGGCGCACCAGCGTGTCGTAGTCAGTCAGCAGGTAGACGGCGAGAAATCCCAGTTGGCTGCCGATGTATAAGGGTAAGGTGACGGGATGGATGTTGAGGTTGTCCCCCATGTCGATCTGCGTCGGCAGGTCCTGCTTGATCCGGTCCAACTGCTGGGTCAGTTCCAGCATCCCAGCTTTGGCCTGCATCAATTTTTCTTCGAGCTGCACGATGGCCCAATCGGCATAAGGATCGTCCTGGGCCGCAGTTTGTTTCATCAGGTTGGTGACACTGATGTAGCCGGCCATGCCCATGATCGAGTGGACACCTTCACGTGCGGTCCGACCTTGCCAGATCCGGGCGGCGTGATGGGTGTGTAGGGTTAGCGTGATGCTGCTGCGCAATGAGCCCAGGTTGAGCTGATAGTGATCGGCCACGGTGTCGTCCTCGCATAGGCTTGGACGGGAACGTTGCGACAGATGAAGGTCAAGGACAGCCGAAAAGCTGAATGCGGTGTGTTCGGTTTGGTTCGAGACGGTTAATTTTCGACACGCGCGACAGTGATGCCAGTGGCATCAAATCTACTGACGTCCAGGGCGTTTACCGCGCAGCTGGCGCAACTCATTCAGGCACGCTTGGGCCATGGCAGAGACTGGTTCGCCCTGTTTTCTCGGTCGGCGTGAAGGGACTGGTGGCGGTTCCGCAATGGGTAACGATTCAGCCTGACCTGCCCAAGGGCGGAAATCGCCTTTCAGCGCCCGCTGGATCAGGCCCATCAGATACGCCGACGGTTTGCGGACGCTACCTGCCGCACACCGCGCGGCCGCTTCGTTGAGCACCGCCTGCCGATCCGCTGGTTTTAGCTTGTTCAGCGTCACGGTGACGGCCTGCCGCTCGCTCGGACTCAGGTGCAGCGGATCAGGCCAGTGCAGGTTATCCACTGCTGGGGTCGCGCGCGGTACAGTACATATACTTTCTTTTAATACAGTACAGGCGGCATTCGCATTCCGAACGGTGCCGGAAACATGGGCGTTCAGACCCGGCTCGGAATCCGAACGAGGTCCCGCATGATTCCGAACGCGGTGATCGCCACCCCGTTCGGAATCGTGTAACGCTTCATCGGTCGTCTGATCCAATCCTTGTTTTGTCCAATGGTCGCCCCAACTGTCGAGTCGGGTGGGGAGCCGACCCAAATCGATATCGGTGTCCTGACGAATTTCTTCCAAAACATGCCGAGCGACAATTCGCACAGCCTTGGTTGCATGATCGAGGGCGTGTCCGACTAGCTCCAGGTAATCCTGATCCACCTCCATGGCTTCGGCGGGGGTTAACGGTTCATCGTGCAGGACGTATAGAGAACCTTGTAGGCGCCCGCTGAGCTGATCGCGGCCACGACTTACCAAGCTGAGCCAGCGGGTCAGCCGGAGCATCGTCAAAACGCGAGCGATGGTTTCACGAGAGGCTGACGCACCGTAGGGCACGCTCGACAAGTAAGGTTGCAGATCTTCATAGCGCGGCGTGACCACTCCCTGGTCTTGCAGCATGAGTCGAAATACTTGCCAGGCATTCCGTTCCAATGGCGTTAGCCGACTATCCAGCAGCAGTCGACGTGGCACGACTTCGTTAGATTGGCCACTGAACAAAAAGCCCGCCTGCAGGGCCTGGTTGGAAGGATGTTCAGTGGTGGGGCGTGCGGGCCAACGTTCACTTAGTTGTTGGGTGCATTGCTGCAGAACACGTTGCCAGCGACTGGAAGGGGTAGTGTTCATGTTCCGTTGCTGTAATGGTCGATCTGCTGCCAAACGATGGTCAAGCTGATTTGTTGCTCCTCCGCCAACATCATCATGGCGTCGAGCTGATCCTCAGCATCGTCCTCAGCGCGTAGCTGGCACCAACGCTGCCAGAGCGCATGTTCCTGCGCTTCGCTCAAGCTCTGGGGCCGGCCCTTACGGGGTTCTATCTTGAGCAGCCGTCGGCGCAGGGCGGTCTCCGAATGCGCCAAGCCGAAGCACTGATACATGATGGTACTGCTGGCACCGAGCTTGAGCGCTCGGTTGATCAGGCGCTCGTTCTGTTCGTCGCGTTCGGCCTGGTCGATCAAGCGATGTAGCACCGGCGAATCAATTTTGATCTCAACCCAGGGGACGGTGGCGTGGGCTAGGCGTGACAGCGTGGTAGGCGGTAAGGATTGCAATAAGTAAATGTCCTCCTCACCCAGCCCGAGTGCTTTGCAGCGTTGCAGGTTACCCAGGCGCAACTCGTGAAGGACCTGAGTCAGCATGGCCTGGTTGAGCACGTTGAAGGACAGGTTCATGGCTCCTCCCTTGGTGAATCGACTTCAGCGGAAAGCGATAAGTCGATCAGGCGCCGGGCTAAGCGAATGAGACGATACAGTTTGATTAACAGACTGTCGGGCAGTCGCTCCAGTCCTACGTCCATGGCGGGACGATCTGTCAGCGGGAGTTGATAGACCCCCAATAGCAGTTGTCCGAACAAGGCTGAGGGCAATTGCTTACGATCTTCCCAGTTCACTTTGTCTTGAGCGCGCAGCAGGGCCAGGAGCAATAGGTGAACGCCGGTCGCGCGGGGCGCTGCAAGATCAAGTTGGTCGATGTTCAGGGCGAAGCCCAAGTCGCGCTGCTGATCGCTGACGCTCTCGGGATACCCGGCATAGGTCGCCAGTTCCCGAGCCAGCCCAGCAATGGCTAAACGCAGCTGCTCGGGGGTATCCAGTGTTGGTGCGATGATCCAGAGGTCGTCGATCATGCAGGTTTCGACGGTCGGTGCTGGTTCGGGGGCAGTGTCGCGTTCAATCTGTTCGCGAATTTGTTGGACACGTGACCGAGGGCTGACTGCTGATGCGACATTCGTTTCGGGCAGCGTGAGCTGCTCCTCTGGCGCTGTTTCGGCCCGGGTTCCGGTTTCAGTTGATGGGGGGCGGGACTCGGAGGAGGGAGGTCCTGCTGCGGCTTCATCAATGCTTGGCAGATGGCTGTTCTCTAAGGAAGTGCTGACAACGCCAGGCCGTTGTGTGGAGCTCAACTCCAAGGCCAACATGCGGTAGGACTGGCCGAGTAGGCGGCTCATGCGTTCGAGCAGTTCATCCTTGATTTGCTCAAGGTGGAAAGATTCGGGATCGGCATCAAATTGCCCCAAGGTGTCGAGCCAAAACTCGGGGAACGAAATGATGTCGGTTGGGTAACGATTCCAGGTTCGTTCAGCCTGGCTACGCAGAGCGATCAAGCGTTCAATTTTGGGTTTACCCAATCCGGCATACAGGGTCTGTGGAATGGCGGGCAGGAGATGTTCGAGGGTGTCGAGCATCCGGCTGATGTGCGACTGTGAAATTGGGTAACCCCCAGCGGCAATACGTCGCCCCAGCTCACGTTGCGAGAGTGTCGCTCCGTCTGATTCGATCATGGTTTTGAGTTTGGCCACCGCCAGAGCCCGTTCGATGAAGGTGAGTTGACCGTGCAGATCGCTTTCGGCCAGATGGCCGAGCAGGGTGGTGACTTCATTGCTCCAAGGCCGAAACAGACAATGAATGCGAAAGAAGCGCTCGTCGCGGGTTTCCTGCCACAGCTCGCCGAGAATTGCCAACCGCGTATTACCGCCGTTGCGGATAATGAAATAGGTCCCACCCGGGCGGCGGGTAATCGGCGGTGGTTGATCCAGCCCGCGTTCACGGATGGAGGCTTTAATATCGTCAAAAAGCGGATTACGGATGAAGCGTGGGTTGTGTTCGTAGGGTCGTAACTGCTCCAGTGTGACCAGCATGGGAGTGTCGACGACCGGATCGGAGAGTCGCTCCAGTTCTGGACCTCGAGGAAAATGGTTCTGGTGCAGTTTGTCGGCGACCTCCTCCTGACTGAGCTTCTTCATTTGAATAGTCTCAGTTAGCGCCGGTTGCGCAAATGGTCACCGACCTCGAATTTGACGATCTTGAGAGTCCGCGCATCTTCGAAGTGACTGGAAAGTTCTGTTAGGAACGATCCCATGGTAGAGCGTCCGCCCTGCAGGTGAAATACCACGGTGCAATACTCTTCGGACGGCGGAGGGGGCAGCCAATCGGATGGCTGAACGACGATGGGTAGTTTATCTAACATCGAAGAGATCCTTGCCAATGCTATTGGCGTCGAGGCCGGTCAAACAATATGGCCGGGCGAGAAACACCCGCTTGGTAATTCGTTTCATTGAGCCTCCTCACACGTGGCTATCGAGGTTGACGGCAACCGTGGGTTTACCTGTTCCACCTTTAGTGGAAGCCACCGACACCTCGCGCGTAACATCAGCGCTGCTGCGCCAAGCGATCGGTGACCCATCGCTCGATCTCCATTGAGTCCCATCCCACAGCACGCAATCCAATGCGCTTGGCTTGTGGGAATTTGCCCTCCTTCATCAAGCTGTAAATGTGCGCGCGCTTGAAGCCGGTTTTTTGCTCCACCTCTTCACGCCGCATAATATGGCGTTCGACTTGTGGTTGATGCTTAGCGATGGGGAAGGACTGGCTGGACATAATGGTCACTCCTGGCGTCGATTGGCGCGTGATAAGACGTGACCTGAATTGAATCGTTGAAACGGGTTGGCGTCATTGCGCTGCAACTACAGCGATTGCAGCGCAATCTGCCCTAGCGCTCCGAGAGGCTGCGTTTGGCAGCAGCAAATTTCTCATCCAGATTTCGCTTGGATATGCCTGGCAGCTTGTCATAATGGGCGGTCAGTGCGTCGACAATGGCGGCTTGGGAACGGAAAACTGAATGAGGTTTTCCTGAGGGAGAGTGACCGAGCAGTAGACTGAGCATCGCTCCGATGATGTGGAGGTAAGTGGCCTCACTTCGGTCGCTTACTTTGCCGTTAATTTTGATGAGATGCTCGATGTTCTCCTTTTCCAAACCGACAGCTTCAAGTTCACTCAACAGTTGTTGATAAGCTGTTTCTGTACTCCTCACCTGTAGTTGCAAAGCATCACGATCGGCTTGTAGAGCCAAGTAGGTACCAATGCTGATTGTTCCGTTCTGGTTCAATGGTTGATCGAAAAGGAAAGCTGGCTTTTGTTCAGGGTGAAAGCGAGACATCCAAAGTTTAAGATCAGTGTGGCGGATGGTTACTTGAGTGCACTCGACGCGAGTCCCAATGGTTACCTGTATGCCGAGGCAGCCGTAGGGAAGTTCTCCATGACGAATAGCATCGAAAATTTTCTCAGTGTTTGCGTACAGACATGGCCATTGTGGGAAGGCAGACCTGAGCATGGTAGGTGATCGCCAGGCTACCTCGAGAATCTGCGTCTCGTAGGCCATTAAGTTGCACCAACGTATTGCTGCATCGATGGGGCGATAGAATACCTGTGCCAGTGGGTTACAGCTTTGAGATATGTACACCGAAGGAACCTCCTATTCCTGTAAATCATGGACTCCTAGAATAAATTATACGTCGAATCCATCATTTTTCTTTCGTCCAGCCCCGGTGTCAATAGATTAAAAACTTTATACTATCCCCAGGTACGTACGGTCCGTTCCTGGCCACTATTGTAGTGTTCGGACCATCATGGGGGCATGAGAAAAAAATAGTAAGAATTTCAACTATTGATGTTGGTAACGATTGATGCGTTTGTTACCTGATCATAGCCAGTTGGCTTTCTTGCAGCGTTGAGCTACATACGTTCGATGAATATAGTCTTCGCCCATAGCTCGGTACGCAACGTTCGGTTGTTCTTTTAGCAGATTTGCGGGCATAACCACCCCACTGTAAGTAGCAAAAGTGTTTCGCTAGGCGTTTCCGCGGCGCGAGCCGTTCGGATTCAAATATCGGTTCGTTACGCCGATCAATTGATTCACATGTTTGGGAGAGGGGGCATCGGGGATCTGCGCCTGCTAGTATCGAGGGGAGTTTTTGAAACGAGTGCAGACTAGGGCAGTGTTCACAGGAGCCGCGCCTGCTCCCAACAACTGCCCTCTGCTACGATGTCTTCCTGCAGTGGAGCTCCGAATAAGTTTTCTGGACTGCGGCGGGGGTATGAGTTTCCTGGGGGTGTTTTTTGAAACCAAGGCCAGGCTTATTGCCAGATGCCAGCGACCTCTCGATGGCGCCACTCACCAGGTTTTCTATCAGACTATCGTGCTCTCGTTCCTCCAGCGAATAGTGCGTCAGCCAACCGGGCGCGCTGTTAAGCAGCGTGGCAATGGCATGACCGACGGCTCGGCCCTGTTCACTGAGTCGGGAGCGGACACCGAGCATCATTAGCAGTTGGCGTTCGTACTGTTCGCGAAGTTGTCGGACCCGTTCTTGCTGTTCTTCATTCAAACAACCGCTGTCACGCTCCACCAGGCGAAAATGCCAAGGCATCTCCCGATGTAGATCCTGGTGGGCGCGGATCAATGGCTTGAGCCTGTCGCGTTTTGTCGTAGCCGTTTGCTTGATGCGCGCCAGGGTTGCCAGCAGCTCTTCGTAAAATTCTTCGATCAGGTCGAGCAGCAAGTGTTGTTTGCTGGGGTAGTGGTGATACAGCGAGCCTGGGGACAGCCCCAGGCACGTGGCAAGCTCTCGCATGCCGACCTGACCGAACCCTTTGCTGGCAAAAAGCTCCAGCACCTTGTCCCGATACTCGGCGAAGCGCGAGCAACGCTCAGGCATAGGCATGGAAGCCACGCCCTGTTTTGCGTCCCAGGTAACCGGCGGCAACCATCTCCTTGAGCAGTGGCGCGGGGCGGTATTTGCTGTCGTTGAAACCATCGTAGAACGCTTCAAGGATAGCGAGTAGGGTATCCAGGCCGATCAGGTCCGCCAGCGCCAGCGGGCCGATTGGCTGGTTGCAGCCCAGGCGCATGCCCACGTCGATATCTTCGGCGCTGGCCAAGCCTTCCTGAAGCACCAGGATTGCTTCATTGATCATTGGCACCAGGATCCGGTTGACCACGAAACCCGGACGGTTGGCAGCGGTGATCGCGGTCTTGCCGAGCGTGGATGCCATTTCCAGCGCCAGGGCACGGGTAGCATCGCTGGTTTGCAGACCGCGTATCACTTCGATCAGGCCCATTACCGGCACTGGGTTAAAAAAGTGCAGGCCGATGAAGCGTTCAGGCCGGCTCACACTGGCAGCTAATTGGGTAATGGACAGCGATGAGGTATTGGAGGCGATTACACATTCGGCGCTGACCTGCGCGGCGATTTGTTGTAGCACGCGCAGTTTCAGGTCGAGGTTTTCGGTGGCGGCCTCGATCACCAGTTGCGCGTTTTGCAGGCTGTGGTATTCAGTACTGGTGCGTATCCTGTCGAGAGCCGCGAGCTTTTGCTCATGTGTCAGGGTGTTTTTGGAAACCTGTCGATCAAGGTTTTTATTGACGGTTGCGACTGCCTTTTGCAAGGCACCCTCGGATATGTCAATCAAGGTCACATTGAAACCAGCCAGGGCGCAGACCTGCGCGATGCCATTGCCCATGGTGCCGGCGCCGATGACGCCTATATTCTGAAGAGTCATGCGTATTTCCTTATCAAACCCGTTCGAACAACACGGCGATGCCTTGGCCGCCGCCAATACACATGGTCGCCAGGGCATAACGGCCTTGACAGCGATGCAGTTCGTGAATGGCTTTGGTGGCAATGATCGCGCCAGTGGCGCCCACAGGATGGCCCAGCGAGATGCCCGACCCGTTGGGGTTGACCTTCTGCGGATCGAAGCCCAGTTCTTGCGCTACGGCACAGGCCTGGGCGGCAAAGGCTTCGTTGGCCTCGATTACATCGAGGTCGGCGACGCTCAGGCCGGCACGTTCGAGCACCAGGCGGGTGGCGGGAATCGGTCCCAACCCCATCATCGAAGGTTCAACGCCGGCGTGGGCATAACCTACCAGTCGCGCCAGGGGCTTGAGGCCTTGTTCGTGAACAGTCTGGCCCGTGGCCAGGATCAGTGCGCCGGCACCATCATTGAGGCCAGACGCGTTGCCAGCGGTGACGCTGCCATCCTTCTTGAAGGCCGGCTTCATGCGACTCAATTGCTCGGCGTCGACCTCGGCCCGTACGTGCTCATCCGTCGCAAACGAAACAGGCCCTTTGCGGGTCGCGACTTCGATCGGCACGATTTGCCCGGAAAAACGCCCTTCGGCAATCGCCCGGGCAGCCCGCTGCTGGCTCAGAAGCGCCAGTTCATCCTGGGTCTGACGCGTGATGCCATAGTGCTCGGCGATATTTTCAGCAGTGATACCCATATGGAAACCGGCAAATGGGTCCTGTAATACCCCAAGCATATAGTCGACGGCCAGCACGTTGCCCATTCGTGCCCCCCAGCGCGCCTGCGGCAACAAATACGCCCCCCGGCTCATGGACTCGACGCCACCGGCCAGCGCAGCACCCGCGTCTCCGAGCATCAAGCTTTGCGCGGCACTGACAATGGCCTGGAGACCCGAACCGCAAAGGCGGTTGACGTTGAAGGCGGGGGTTTCTTTCGTCAGGCCGGCATTCATTGCGACAGCCCGAGAGATGTAGGCATCACGTGCCTCGGTCGGGATCACATGTCCCATCACCGCATGGCCGATGTGTTCGGGCGCCAGGCCTGACCGTTCGATAGCGGCGCGGGAAACCTCGGTTGCCAAGTCAATAGGCGGCACGTCCTTGAGCGAGCCGCCAAAGCTGCCAATGGCAGAACGGACGGCGCTCACGACAAAAATATCGGAATGCTTCATGTTGCCCTCTAAGCAGGTCTTTTATGTTGGACACGAGTTTAGAATCAGCAGCGCCACTGGCCTATGCCAGAACTGTTCAAGGGTGATGGCGTTTTTTGCCATATTCAGATGTGAGAGAGGCATTCAAATGCGGGAAACGGATTCGGTGGCGGCTTACTTCATGTTCCCCATGATCCATGCGCTGCGTGAGAAACCGCAGCGTCTGCGTTCAATACTGGAACAGGTGGGCATCGATCCGGCATTGCTGGGTCAACCGACAGCACGGGTACCGGCCAAGGCCTTCGCCGC
The DNA here is from genome assembly GCF_000802155.2 of Pseudomonas frederiksbergensis. Classification (GTDB taxonomy): domain Bacteria; phylum Pseudomonadota; class Gammaproteobacteria; order Pseudomonadales; family Pseudomonadaceae; genus Aquipseudomonas; species Aquipseudomonas frederiksbergensis_A. Next base: position 473,022 of record NZ_JQGJ02000002.1, on the reverse strand, counting down.
GTTGTGGCTGGTGCAGATTCGTGAGCTGAACGACGAGTTTTTTCAATTGGACGCCCATGGCATGCCGCCGGGCAGTTTTGCCTTGATATGTAGGGCATTGATTCAGGAGCCGACGTTGGAGAAAGCCATGCGTCAGTGCCTGGCCAATTTTGCCCTGTTCCTAGGTGATTATCGCGGCACGCTAACTGTGCGTGGCAAACGTGCGGTGATCAGCTTGCAGAGCGGTTCGCAGGACAGTGAGGTCAGCCGGTTGGGAGAAGAAACGTTCCTGGTGTTGATGATCAGTCTGCTGTGCTGGCTGGGCGGGCGACGCATTCCTATCGATCGGGCAGACTTTCGTCATCAGCGCTTGTCGTTGCGTGATGATGCGTTGCTTTGGGGAGCCAACTTGACCTTTGGTGCCGAGCGCACCGAAATCGAGTTCGCCAGTCATTACCTGCGCTTGCCCGTAGTCCAAGACCTTGCCTCGCTGAAAGTTTTTTTGCGCACCGCACCGCAATGGCTGGTGATCCGCTTTCGCAACCAACATGGGCTGGCGTCGCAGGTTCATCAACGCCTGCGCCACAGCCATTACAGCGAATGGCCGACCTTGCAGGCCTTCGCCCTGGAGCAGCACCTGAGTCCCAGCACGTTTCGCCGGAAGTTAGGACGTGAAGGTTGTTCGTATCAGGAAATCAAAGATGAAGTGCGGCGCGCGCTGGCGTTTGAATGGTTGCGCCAGAGCAAGGCGAACATCAGCGAGATTGCCGAGCAGTTGGGATTTCAGGAGTCGAGTGCGTTTCATCGGGCGTTCAAGAAGTGGACGGGGGAGAGTCCGGGGCGATATCGGGCGCGGTTTCGGGTTCGTTCTGAATGAGCCATGCGCCTTGGCCGGCATGTGAGGTGATGAGGCGTCGATGCGCGTGCGCGCTCGCTGGAACCGGTCATTGATGGGGGGCAAATAGTTATTTTTATTCTGAAAGAAGAATTAAATACTGTATAAAGAATTAGGCGGGAGAGTTGCCTGCCCAGTCATGTCCCTATAAAAACAAAAACGGTACCCATCATGTCACTTCTCAAAGGCCTTTCTATCGGCGGCAAACTCCTCGTGTTGCCCGGGTTATTCATGCTCGCTCTCCTGGTTGTCTCCGGTCTGGCCTACCGGGGGCTTGCCAAGCAGCAAGCGGTGATTGAGGAAATAGACCAGTTGCGCTTTCAGCAGTATCGCCAGGTATTGGAAACCTCGGCCGCCTCGCAGGCGGCGATGGTCGGCGCTTATGCGGCAGGCGCGCGAATTCTCGAATCCAACGGGCAAGCTTCTGCTGAAGACCTTGAGTCCTATCTGGAAGACATGCAGGCCAGTGTCGACGATATGCGCGTGGGGCTGGACAAGGTAGCCCGTGAGACGCGCCTGGGTGACGAGGAGAAAGCCCTCTACCAGGCCGTGCAGGAACAGGCCGCGGTCGTTGGCGAGGGCCTTGCCGATTTCAAGCGCACCGCCCTGAGCGATCAGATACAGGCTGCTTCGCTGCTCGGAAGGGCGCGCGCCGATAACAATGGGCTACAAGGCCAATTCAGCCGCCTTCTGGGGCTGCAGGCGGAGCTGACCTCTGGCGCCTTTGCCGAGGCCGGTGCCACGCAACGACAGGTATCGCAGATGCTGGTCGTGGTATTGCTGGTCGCCAGCATACTGGCTGTGGTGGTCAGTCTGTTATTGCGTTCACAGATCATCCGGCCCATCCGGGAAATCGAGCAGGCGTCGATCGACTTGCGCGACGGCGACCTGACCCGACGTGTGCGGGTCATGGGGCGAGATGAGGTTGCCCATACCGCCCAGGCATTCAACGAGCTCATTGATAGCTTCCAGCAGGCCATGCGCAAGGTAGCCGGCGTTGCGGCATCGGTTGGCGCGTCGGCGGAGGAACTTGTGGAAACCTCTGCTCGGGTGGCCGAAAGCTCTACCGCACAGGCCGGTGCGGTGGGTGCGGTTTCGATGACCATCGAGCAGATGAGCGACGGGATTGCAGCAATCTCCCGTCATGCAGAGAGCCTGCGCAGTTGTGCCGAAGCCAGTTTGCGTGGTGCGCAAGATGGACACCTGGCACTGGCACGACTGCTTCAGAAGATCGACAGCGTGCGCCTTGCGTTCTCAGCGATCCGCGGCTCGGTGGGCGACTTCGTCGAGAGCACGACGGCGATCACTACGAGCATCGCTCAGGTCAAGGATCTTTCCGCACAGACCAGTATGTTGGCCCTCAATGCGGCGATCGAGGCGGCGCGGGCAGGAGAGAGCGGACGCGGTTTCAGTGTGGTGGCCGACGAGGTGCGCAACTTGGCACAACGCTCTGCGACGGCCGCTAATTCGATCAACGAACTGACCGTGAAGCTGGAGAGTCAGTCTGAGGTTGTCGACGAAGCCCTGCGCGCCGGCACGGTGGCGTTGGATGATAGCGGCCGATTGTTGACTGAGTTGGAAAGTACGCTACAACAGGCAGCGGAACTGGTCGGTGATTCCACGCGCGGGGTGGACCAGATTGCGGACGCGGCGAGTGTGCAGAGCGAGGGTGGGCGGGGCATCACTGCGAACGTCGAGCACATCGCGCGCATGGCCGGCGAGGGCGATGCGATCACTCATCAAGTCTCCGGAGCCGTGGTTTCTTTGCGGGAGCTGTCCGATGAGCTGAATCTGGCGGTAGGACGTTTTCGCTTTGAAATATGACCGACCGATCCAGGGCGCCTACGGATGGGTGCTTGGTGGATTCCCGTTGCACCTAGCCTGCTGTGGCTTCGTCCGGGGGCAGGCTGCAAGCCGTCAGCAAATGTTCACGCATACGCTCTAGGTACTGCTGCAATTGGTCATACTCCTGAGGGGAGAAGTCTGCCATGGCCTCCAGTCGCGTCTGCTCGCCAATGGAGCGCATGAACTGCAGCAGCGGGTGGGCACTCGGGGTTAGGAACAACAAGAAAAAACGACGGTCAGTGGGGTGGTTGCGACGCTCAATCAAACCGCGCGCCTGCATTTTGTCCAGCAGGCGTACCAGAGTGACAGGCTCGACTTCCAGCAGATCGGCCAGACCTTTTTGGTAAATGCCCTCATGCATGGACAGTTTGGATAGAACTTGCCATTGAGCGCGCGTTAGGCCGGCTGCACGAGTCAATCGCTCGAAACGTTTTCGCATCAAACGGGCAACGTCATGGAGAACAAAGCTGAGGGTAGATTCAGTTGTCATTAGGCACCTCAAGTCAATGTTTGAACTGAATGCCGCCATGCCTGGGCGAATCAGGTGCATCGCCTAGCGGCTGCGGATCAACTGCAAGAACTCCTGGCGCGTGTTGTACGACTCGCGAAAAGTACCGAGCATTACCGAAGTGCTCATTACAGAGTTCTGCTTTTCAACGCCGCGCATCATCATGCACATGTGTTTCGCCTCGATTACCACCGCCACGCCGGCGGCACGGGTGATCTGGGCAATAGCTTCGGCAATTTGACGGGTGAGGTTTTCCTGAATTTGCAGGCGGCGGGCAAACATATCGACAATACGCGCCACCTTTGACAGACCAAGCACTTTGCCCGTCGGCATGTAAGCAACATGCGCCTTACCAATAAACGGCAGCATGTGATGTTCACACAGCGAGTAAAGTTCGATATTCCGGACGATGACCATCTCATCGTTGTCCGACTCGAACAGTGCACCGTTGACGATCTCTTCGAGCGTTTGCCGATAGCCATGGCAGAGGTAATGCATGGCCTTGGCCGCGCGTTCTGGCGTATTCAGCAAGCCTTCTCGCTGCGGATCCTCGCCCACGCCTTGGAGTATTTCCCGGTAGTTTTTCGCCAGCTTTTCGTCCATTAGTCGACCTTGTTGTCAGGTTGAAAAAGAAGAGAACGTCATACCCTGCCACGTGGCAAAAAAACGTACACCCCGACGCCGCAGCGCCGGGGTGTCGAACTTAAAGTTGGGTGACGGTGATTTTTCCTGTGGTTCGACTGGCATCGTGAAACGCTGCCCCCGTGCCGTTGCGCCACTGCTCAAGCAAAAGTGCCTGGCGCTCTCGGGCGTGGGCGAGGAAGCGTTCTTTAACCGGACCATAACCGCGGACGCTGTCTGGCAACTGCGCCAGATCCTGAGCCAGGCCCAGCTTGTCCGCAGTCAAATCACTCAACACTTCGTCGAGGATGCTTTCATAGTTGGCCAGCCAGTTACGTTCCACCTTGCGCTCGTGGGTGCGACCGAATGGATCGAGCCAGGTGTTGCGCAGGAACCTGAGCTTGGCCAGCAGCTTGAAGCCTTGCAGCATCCACGGGCCGAAGCTGCGCTTTTTCGGCTCACGACCGGTACCGTTATCATTGAGCAGCGGTGGCGCCAGGTGGAAGCGCAGGCGGTAGTCGCCCTCGAAGCCCGCCTGGATTTTTTCCAGGAATTGACCATCGGTAAACAGACGTGCCACTTCGTATTCATCCTTGATCGCCAGCACTTTGAAGTAGTAACGGGCGACGCTTGCCGACAGCTTGCCCGGCTGCCCGAGCAGTGCCGTTTCCGCTGCCATGACTTGCTCGACCCGTTGTCGGTAACGTTGGGCATACGCCTTGTTCTGGTACGCCGTGAGAAATGCCACGCGGCGTTCCAGCGTTTCCTCCAGGCTTTGCGACAGCCGGCGATCTGCGTTCTGCACGTTGCCGGCTTCCAGCTTGCGCAAGACCCGTGGCAAATCTTCGGCACTGCGCCGGCCCCATGCAAAGGCTGAAAGGTTGAAGGGGACCGCAGTGCCATTCAATTCGATGGCCTGTAGCAGCGCCGCTTCGCCCACGGGCAACCAGCCTTTCTGGTAGGCATAGCCGAGCATGAAGGTATTGGTGGCAATCGAATCGCCCATCAATGCCGTGGCGATTTTGCTCGCGTCGACGAAGTCGGCCTGGGCCTGGCCAACCGCTTCGGCGATTTGTGCCGACATGCTTTGGGTCTGGAATGTCGGGTCCGGGTGTTTCTGCAAATCGCCGCTTTCGGCCTGTTGGGCAAAGGTGCGCACAAAGGCGCTGGTAATACTTTCTTCACTGTTGATCAACGCATGGGTAACGCCCTGGCGCAGCTTGGACAGGGTTTCGGTGTTGGCGCTGACCACCAGGTCGCAGCCCAGCAGCAGCGCTGCTTCACCTTCGGCAATCCGGGGCGCGAACAACTGATCCTGATGCGCGGCGATGCGGATATGCGACCACACCGCGCCGCCTTTTTGCGCCATGCCCGCCATGTCCAGGTTGAGTGTGCCTTTACCTTCGATAAACGCTGCCATTCCCAGCAGTGCGCCGATGGTCACCACGCCGGTGCCTCCTACGCCGGTCACCAGAATGCTGTAGGGCTCATCCAGGGTAACGGTCGCAGGGGTTGGCAGTTCCCAGACGTCATCCGCCGTAGCCGCCAGCGCCTTGGGTTTGCGCAAAGCGCCACCTTCGACCGTGACGAAACTCGGGCAGAAGCCGTTGAGGCAGGTGAAGTCTTTGTTGCACGAGGACTGGTCGATTTCCCGCTTGTGGCCGTACTCGGTTTCCACTGTCACCACCGACATGCAGTTGGATTTGCTGCTGCAATCACCGCAGCCTTCACACACCGCTTCGTTGATCACTACCCGGCGGGCCGGATCGGGGAACTTGCCGCGCTTGCGACGCCGACGTTTTTCCGCGGCGCAGGTCTGGTCATAAATGATTGCAGACACACCCTGGAATTGACGCAGCTGTTCCTGCACCTCGTCCATCTTGTCGCGACGCAGCACCGGCACGCCATCAGCCAGATCATGGATATGCTGGTATTTCTCGACATCGTCGCTGACCACCACCACGCGCTGTACGCCTTCGGCGGCGAGCTGTCGGCTGATCTGCGCCACGCTGAGGCTGCCGTCCACCGGTTGCCCACCGGTCATGGCTACGGCATCGTTGTAGAGAATCTTGTAGGTGATCTGCACATTTGCCGCGACGGCAGCCCGGATCGCGAGAATGCCGGAGTGGAAATAGGTACCGTCACCCAGATTGGCGAAAACATGTTGGGTGGTGGTGAAGGGCGCCTGGCCGATCCACGCCACGCCTTCGCCACCCATCTGGCTGAAAGTCTGGGTCTGGGGGTAGATCCACGCGGCCATGTAATGGCAACCGATGCCGGCCAGTGCCCGGCTGCCCTGGGGCACTTTGGTCGAGGTGTTGTGCGGGCAACCGGAGCAGTAATGGGGGACGCGGTCCATCAGGTTGCTGAACTGGCCTTTGCTGGCCAGCTGCGCATCCAGCACGGCCAGGCGCACTTGCAGCGGGCCACTTTGATGTACCCGCAACATACGCTTGGCCAGCGCACGGGCGATCATCGCCGGGGTCAGGTCGTTGATGGCGGGCAGCAACCAATCGGTGTGCGGCAGGCTCCATTCACCTTTGTCGTCAAACTTGCCGACGATGCGCGGGCGGACATCTTCGCGCCAGTTGTAGAGTTCTTCCTTCAACTGGTATTCGATCATGTGGCGTTTTTCTTCGACCACCACGATTTCTTCCAGGCCCTCGGCGAACTGCCGCACGCCTTCAGCCTCCAGCGGCCAGACCATGCCGACCTTGTACACGCGCAAGCCGATCTGCTGCGCCAGGGCTTCATCGATACCGAGGATTTTCAGTGCCTGGCACACGTCGAGGTAGGATTTGCCGGACGTGATGATACCGATCCGCGCCTTCGGCGAGTCCATCACGATCCGGTCGAGGCGATTGGCGCGGGCGTAGGCGAGGGCGGCATACAGCTTGTGTTCCAGCAGGCGTTGTTCCTGCGCCAGGGGCGGGTCTGGCCAGCGAATATTCAAGCCGCCTTCGGGCAGCGGGATATCGGGAATGATCGGCTGCACGCGATGAATGTCGATATCGACAATGGCCGCGCTCTCCACGGTATCGGCCACTGCCTTGAGCGCAACCCAGCACCCGGAATAACGTGACATGGCCCAGCCGTGCATGCCGTAGTCGAGGTATTCCTGCACGCCCGATGGTGCCAGTACCGGCATCATGACTGCTTTGAAGATGTGCTCGGTCTGGTGAGGCAGCGAGGAGGAACGCGCGCCATGGTCATCACCGGCAATGGCCAGTACACCGCCGAACGGCGAGGTGCCGGCGGCGTTGGCGTGACGGAACACATCGCCGCAGCGGTCGACGCCCGGACCCTTGCCGTACCACATGCCAAACACGCCATCGTAGGTGGCGCCTTCGAAGAGGTTGACCTGCTGCGTACCCCAGATCGAGGTGGCGGCGAGGTCTTCGTTCATGCCTGGATGGAACACTGTGTGGTGCGCCTTGAGATAGTCGCGCGCCTTCCACAATGCCTGGTCGAAACCACCCAGCGGCGAGCCCCGATACCCGGAAATAAACCCGGCGGTGTTCAGGCCATTGGCCAGGTCGCGTTGGCGCTGCATCAGCGGCAGGCGCACCAGCGCCTGAATCCCGCTGAGCAAAACGTTTCCACTGTGCTGGACGTATTTGTCATCCAGGGACGGGGGCGCACTCATGTTCATCCTCCAGGCTTTATTGTCATGGCGGCGCCAGGAGAGCGGCGTTGCCTAGTTATTGGCCGGAGTCTAGGGAGTGCTTCTGTCATCGTAAAATCACAAAAACGACGGGTCGGTATTGGTTATTCAAATACCGCTCAGTCGTCCAGCGGTCCTTGCTGACACAGCTTGCGTGTTGCACGCCCTCCGTGGGCCTGAGCATTTGATCAATACCAAAATGCATTTGAGCAATGCTCCCAACCGTTGTGCCCGAACCTCCCCCTCCCGTCTACTTCAGGCCATACCGAATGCCGTCGGGCCGGCGCTTATCGCGCGGCCCAAACGGCCCAACGCCTCGGCTGCCAATAACAACAAGAATGTAGGGGGAGTGTTGATGATCGATGCAAAGTTAAAGCCGTTAAGCCTGGCCGTCTGGTTCAGCGTGACCGGGTGTGCCTTCATCGTCAGCCCTGGTCAGGCTGCCGAGTTTGATACCGGCAATCCCGACCTGACCGCGCGCTGGGACAACACCGTACGTTACAACCTCGGGATACGGGCCGAGGGACGCGACTCCGCGTTGGCCAACAATGCCAGCTACGACGAGTCCGATTCCAAGTTCGATCGAGGCGATGTGGTGACCAATCGCATCGATTGGATGAGTGAAATGGAGGTGGCTTACAAGCAGTACAACGGCTTTCGCATCAGCGGCGCCGCCTGGTACGACCAGGCATATGCGGACACCGATGTCGAAACCAGCCCTGGCAATGTCTACTACCCCGGCGCGTTTCCCGGTACCAGCACGTCGAGCTACACCAACGGCCATTACTCGGGCTTTACCAAGCGCTACCACCGCGGCCCCAGCGGTGAGTTGCTGGACGCCTTCGCCTTTACCCGCTTCGAACTCGGTGACATTCCGGTCAGCGTACGTGCCGGTCGACACACCGTGTACTGGGGCAATGGCCTGCTGATTGCCGGGCATGCGGTCTCCTATTCGCAAGCACCGCTGGATGGGCGCAAGGCCGTGAGCAACCCCGGTACCGAGACTCGCGAAATTTTCCTGCCATTGACGCAGCTTTCCACCCAGGCACAGGTCACCGACAAGTTATCGGTGGCGGCGCAGTATTTCTTCGAATGGGACACCACTCGGGCACCGGAAGGCGGCACTTATCTGGCGTCTGCCGACGTCGCCCTGGAGGGGCCGGACCGCTTGCCGCTGTTCAGTGGTGTACCACGGCCGTTGATCGATCCGGTCAAGCCCAAGGACCGGGGCAACTGGGGGGTGATGGGCACTTACAGCTTCGACTTCCTGCACTCGGAGGTCAGCCTGTTCTATCGCCAGTTCGACGATTACAACCCGTGGGGCCTGCAGGTGGCGCCCACCTTCGCCCGGTATGTGTACGCCGAGAACGTCAAGCTCTATGGCCTGGGTTATTCCGCTGGCCCGGTACTGGGTGGTGGCTCCCTGGGAGTAGACCTGTCGTATCGCCAGAACACCTCGCTGGTCTCCAGCAATATCAGCACCGTCGACAACCAAGGTGCCCGGGGTGATACGTGGCACATGGTGGTCAACGGCTTGTGGTTGCTGCCGCGCACCGATTATTTCGACACCGGCAGCCTGATTGCCGAAATGGCTTTCAGCCATGTGGCACGGGTGACCCAGCATGAAGAACTGTTCAAGGGCGAAGGCTATGGCGGCTGCCCGGCGGGCCAGGACAAGCACTACGGCTGCGCCACCAAGAACTATGTCGGCCTCGCCGTCAGCTTTGCGCCGCAATGGCTTGGGGTGTTCCCCGGCTGGAATATTTCCACGCCCATGAGTGTGGATTACGGCGTCAACGGCAATGCCGCAACGGGCGGTGGCAACGAAGGGAAATACACCTGGAAGGCTGGCATCAAGGGCACTTACGACGAGCGCGTTGACGTGACCCTGTCGTACATCGGCTACGGCAGTGAGCGCCACTACGCGGACGTCGCCGGTGTCGGCAAAACGGTGGTTGGCGGTTCCGGCGATGTTGGTCTGACCGACCGTAACTGGGTGTCCTTGACCCTCAGCACCGCGTTCTGAACAGCCTCTGAATGCAATGCAGTGATCGCCGGGTTCGGTGATCACCCCCCTCTGATCGGAGAATGTCATGATGGTTGATTTTCATGCGATAGGCCTGGTGGTCATCGCGTTGGCGGGTTCGGCGTTGGCCGATGACAGCTTCACCCCGGCCGACCTGGGCGGCAAGCTCACGCCGTTTGGCGCGATAGTCGCGGGCAACGCCGCGGGCACGATCCCGGCGTACGACGGTGGTTTGAAAGTGCCTGCAGGCCTGGTGCCCGGCGATGGGAACTGGCCCAACCCGTTCGCCAATGAAAAACCACGCTTGCGCATCACGGCGGCCAACGCCGATCAGTACGCCGACCAATTGGCGGCCGGGCAATTGCAACTGCTCAAGCAGAACCCCGACACCTATTATCTCGAGGTGTACCCCACGCACCGGACGGCGGCCTTTCCGGCTGACTTTCTGGCCGCCACCCAGCGCAACGCCAGCCGCAAGGAATGCAAAACCGAAAACGACGGTCTGTCGATCAGCGAAGGCTGCCGTGGCGGCCTGCCATTCCCGTTGCCGCGTGACGGTCGGGAGTTGATGTGGAATTACATCCTCAACTACCAGGGCGTGAATGGCTGGGACTGGAACCACAGTGCCTACGTGGTCAACGAAGGCCATGCGACGCTGACCAACACCAACCAGTCCACCGGCGAAAAACCTTTCTACCAATTGGAGGTGCCAGGGCGCGATCCGAAAATCGCCCAGCGTATCTGGTCGCGCATTGTCGCGCCGGCTCGCACCGCCGGGCAGGCATCCGGGTATTGGGATTACCTCGACCCGGTCGCCGACGCCCGATACGCCTGGAGCTACAGCACCGGCCAGCGCCGTGTGCGCAAGGCCCCGGAGTTCAATTACGACACCCCCAACTCGGCGTTCGGCGGGGTGGCGTTCTACGACGAAATCTTCCTGTTCTCCGGGAAGATGGACCGCTTCGACTGGAAGCTGGTGGGCAAGAAGGAAATGTTCATTCCCTACAGCAACTACACGCTGAAATGGGGTTGCGACATGGACAAGAAGCTCATGCCCAAACACATCAACCCCGCTTGTGAGCGTTGGGAGCTGCACCGCGTCTGGGTGGTGGAAGCGACCCGCAAGGACGGGGTGCGCCACGCGCAAAAGAAACGTCGCTACTACATCGACGAGGACACCTACGGCGCTGCGGTCTACGACGCCTGGGACGACAGCGGTGCGCTGTTCCGCACCGGCTCTCAGTACAACATCGAGGCCTACGGCATTCCCAACAATCCGCAACAGGATTCCTACTCGCTGTACGACTTCACCCGTGACCAATACGGCATGTTCGGCAATGGCCCGACGCGCTACCGAAAGGCACCGGTGGCTGAGCGTGAAGCCAACCCGCAGACCATCGCCGGGGGGCAGACCCGCTGACGTCATGCTCCTTTTCGGCGTTCGCCACGGGCGCCGATTTTTTTTATCCGTCCCGAGATTCCTTTATGAGCGAGATCCTGAAACGTCTAGCCGGCAAAATCTGTGTGATCACCGGCGCAGGCAGCGGCATTGGCCGTGCCTCGGCACTGCGTTTTGCCAGGGAAGGCGCCACGGTGGTGGTCACCGATCTTTACGCTGAATCGGCGCAGGCCGTGGCAGCGGAAATCGGTGCCAACGCCCTGGCCTTGCAGGTGGACGTCGGTGATGAAGACGCCTTGCGGCAGATGATTGAGCAGACCGTCCAGACCTTCGGTTGGATCGACGTGCTGTTCAACAACGCCGTGTACCGAAACCCGGCCACCACGCGCGATATCGACTTCATCAACTTCAACACCGAGCTGTTCCACAACTGCATGCGTGTCAACGTGCTGGGCGGTGTGCTGGCGTGCAAATACGCCTTGCCGCACATGCTCGCCCAGGGCAGTGGCTCGATTTTGTTCACCTCGTCCACCAGCTCGATTGCCGGTGAGATATCCCAGTTCAGCTACGGCGCCTCCAAGGCCGCGCTCAACTGGTACGTGCAAAGCATTGCCGCCACCTTCGGTAAGCGCGGCATTCGTTGCAATGGCATTTTACCGGGGGTGATTCGCACGCCTGCCATGGAAAGCTGGGCCAACGAGGCCATGAAGGCCGCCTTTCTCGATCTGCAAAACGTACCGCAACTGGGCGAGCCGGAAGATATCGCCGCCATGGCTGCTTTCCTCGCCAGCGACGACGCGGCCTATGTCAACGGCACGCTGATGCGCGTGGACGGCGGCATGAGCTGCGGCACGCCGATGGTGCCGGTGGTGCGTAATTTCCTGCTGCCCAAAGCCTCGGTCTGATGCCGATCCATTCACTGCACTGGAGCCCGTTTCATGGCACTCGAACAGGAACGCTTCATCCTCGACATGCTGGCCGCCTGGGGCGATGGCAGCGACGGCAGCCGCCCCGATATCGACCGCATCATGGCCACCTTCGCCGACAACGCCGTCTGGCAACTGTGGGTGCCGGGTGGCCCGGTGATCCGCGGGCATGCTGCGTTGCGTCGCGAGATCGAGCGGCAGATGAGTTATGTCACGCATAACCGCTGCACCACGCGCCACATTGTCTCTTCCGAGCGCGTGGTGATGACCGAGCGCGACGATTACTGCGTCAGCAATGGCATCCCCATGCCGCACTCGATGGTGGCGGTGTATGAGCTGGATGAAAACGGGCTCATCTGTGCCTGGCGCGAGTACCTGGACACCGCCGACCTTGCCAGGAAAAAAGGCGTGCCGCTGGAACAGGTGGGCGGGCCTGGCGCTGGAGTGACCGACACCCATTGAAAACGGCGCTGGTCATCAGCGCCTGATGAGGACCTTGTATGTCAACAACAATAAATGCGACCTGTGATCCGCTCGAAGAAAAGCTGCGTACCTTTGTCGAAGGGCTGCTGGGTGGGAAAGTCACTGCCATGCAACGCCTGCCGCGCTGGCGCCCGGCCTGGAACCTTGAACTGCAACGCGAGGGCGAAACCCTTCAACTGCACATTCGTGGCGAGCGCGGGGGGGATGTCAGTCCATTTCCGGAGCTACGCCGGGAAGCGGATATTCTCACTGTGCTCGATCAGCAAGGCGTGCCGGTACCGCGTATCTACGGTTTCTGCGAAGATCCGCAGGCCATCGTGATGCAGTGGGTGCCGGGGAGTCGTGATGTCAGCACCGCGCAGAGCGATGCCGAACGCCATGGGGTCGCACGCCAGTGGGTCGACGCCATGGCACGCATGCATCAATTGCCGCTGCAACCCTTTGTCGAGCAGGGTATTGACCTCCCAACAGGTGCCGAGGACATGACCTTGGCAGGCCTGGAGGCCTATTACCCGCTGTACGCGCGTAATAAAACCAAGCCGCAACCGCTGGCCGAATTCGCCCTCGGTTGGCTGCGCCGCAACGTGCCACGGCACCGCACCCGGCCTGCTTTCGTTCAGTATGACTCGGGGCAATTCCTGTTCGAGAACGGCCAGGTGCTTGGCCTCTATGATTTTGAATTCGCCATGATCGGCGATCCCCTGGCCGACCTGGCTTCGGCGCGCATGCGCGACAATTATGAGCCGCTCGGGGACAGTTTCGCGGCCCTGTATCGCTACTACCAGCAAGTGACCGGTGAACCGGCGGACCCCGATGTCGTGCGTTATCACACCGCCCTGTTTGCCACCGTCAGCACGATGCAGTTCTCGGCGTCGGTGGCTACGCCACAACCGGGTGACCCCCATGACACCTACGCCGAGTTTGACCTCGCCCTGCGCCGGGTGGTGGTGCATGCGCTGGCCGAAGCCATGGGGGTCGCTCTGCAAACGCCGACACTGGACATTGTCAGCAGTGGCCCGAATGCAGCGTTGCTGACCATGCTCGCCGATGCCCTGGCACAGGTGGAAGTGAGCAGTGACTTCCAGAAGACTAAACTGCGCGCAGTGAGCAAATTGGTGGAATACCTGGGTCGTGGTGATGCCATGGAGTTGCACTTGCGCGAGCTGGAACAACAAGAAGCGCAAGACCTGCTGGACCGCACCTTCAGTGGCTACAACGAGATCGATGCAGCGCTGGAGGCCTTTGTCAAAAGCGCCGGGCCCGAATACGACGAGCCCTTGCTGCGCCTGTTCATGGCGCAAATCGAGCGCCGCGTCCTGGTCTATGGCAGCACCGCCATTGGCGCCTCCGCCAGCCACATCGACCTGCCGCCTGTCATCTGACGCGCTGAAACCTTCCTCGTCCGGTGATCGGTCACCGGACCCTCGTTTTGGGAGTCCCTATGCCTGTTCCTAATAATGCCTTCGCGCATCGGTATGGCCCATGGGCCGTGATTGCCGGCGCCTCCCATGGCTTGGGCGCCGCGTTCGCCCGTTCACTGGCCGAGCGTGGCCTCAACTGCGTGCTGGTGGCGCGCCGTGGTAACGCGCTGGCGCAATTGAAAAGCGAATTGGAGCAACGGTACGCCATCGATGTGCTGGTGGTGACCCAAGACCTTGCTCATCCGAATGCCTGCGAGCAATTGATGGCGGCTGTGGGTGAACGGCAAGTCGGTCTGTTCATTTACAACGCTGGCGGTGACCCTTACATCACACGCTTCCTCGACACCTCGGTTGAGGACTGGGGCGCCTTGCTGCGCCTCAATTGCTCGACCGTGATGCAATGCAGCCATGCCTTTGGTGCCGCCATGCTGGCGCGCGGACAGGGCGGATTGCTGCTGGTGGGTTCCCAGGCTGCATTGGGCGGTATTCGCAAACTGGCGATGTACGCCGCCACCAAGGGGTTCGCATTGAATCTCGGCGAGTCGTTATGGGCCGAGTGGAAAGACCGTGGCGTGGATGTGCTCAACCTGCTCATCGGCACCGTCGACACACCGACCATGCGTGATGCCATGGTCAAGTTGAACATTCCCGACGCTCTGACCATGACCTTGCCCCAGGCTGAAGACCTGGCGCTCCTGGCGCTTGAGGAACTGGGCAATGGCCCGACGCTGATCCATCCCGAAGACATCCTCGCCCAGGGCGCGGATACACCCGGTGCGGCACGTCGTGCCCATGTGCTGGGCAAGAGCGCGCAAGCGGCTGTGTTTATCGGCAACGACTGAGGTCACCCCCATGAAAGGTTTTAATAACGCAGAATTCAAACGCGGGTGGCAAGTGCTGATCCTGGCCCTGATCGGCGTCGCGACCAGTTCCAGTTCGTTGCTGCTGTACAGCTTCAGTTCCATGGTCATTCCTCTGGAACAGGCCATGGGCTGGGGCAGGGCAGAGTTGCAGGCAGCGATCACCGCGCTGTCGCTGGGCACCATTGTCGCGTCGCAGTTGGCGGGCTGGCTGAACTTGCGATATGGCCTGCGCCGGGTCACGTTGCTGTCGCTGCTGGCGCTGTCCCTGAGTGTCTTCACCCTGACCTGTATCAACGGTTCGATCTGGACCCTCTACCTGGGGTTTTTCCTGGTGCCGCTAGCCGGGCTGGGTACATTGCAGGTGACCTGGTCGCACCTGGTCAACTTGTGGTTCGAGGAAAACCGTGGCCTGGCGCTGGCGATCATCCTCAGCGGCTCCGGGCTGGCCGCCATCATGCTGCCGCTGGTTACCGCCTGGGCGATCGGCCGCTGGAATTGGCAGGCCGGTTTCCTGGCGCTGGGCGTATTGCCGGTGCTGCTGGCGTTGCCCTTGGCACTGCGGTGGTTATTACCGACGGCCAATGTCAGCCACAACACCACACAACTCCCAGCCGCCAACGGACAAGCTGGAGGGCTGTTACTGCGGGAGGCGCTGCGTTCATGGCGGTTCTGGGTTTGCAACCTGTCGATGACCTTGGTGGTTTCCTGCGTGGTGGGCATGGTCACCAATATCGTGCCGTTGCTGCAGGACAGAGGCCTGAGCGCCTTGCAGGCCAGCCAGGTTTTCAGCAGTTTTGGCGTGTCGCTGATTCTTGGCCGGCTGCTGGTGGGCTACCTGATTGACCGGTTGTGGGCGCCCGGCGTCGCCTCTTTGGCGCTGCTGATGCCGGCATTTGCCTGCGGCATTTTCGCCTATGGGGATTCCAGTATTGCGCTGTACATCCTCGCCACGTTGCTGGTGGGCGTGGGGGCGGGTGCCGAGTTCGATATCGCGGCATTCCTGATCGCCCGCTATTTCGGTATGCGTGACTACGGCCGCTTGTTTGGTGCCCACCTGGGCCTGATTACCGCCGGTGCCGCGATCTCACCGTTACTGTTCGCGGGGTTGTTCAAGCTCACCGGTGGCTACTCGGCCATGCTGCTGTTGAGTTCCATCTGCTTTGTCGTCGGGCCCTTGCTACTCCTGACGCTGGGTGGGTACCCGCGTTATCAGGTCGAGCCATTGACGAGCAGTTAAACGCGGCGCTTAAGTAAATATGGACAGATAATAGAAAAATGTTCAATTATTGCTCGGGTGCAGCCTGACAATAAAACAGACAAGGAGAATGCCATGCGTGCCGCAATCATTTCCGAGCGCAATGCACCGCCAGTCGTCGGTGAGTTTCGTGAGCCGCAATCGCAAGACGGCGCAGTCCTGATCGATGTCGATACCGCCGGCCTGGGCGGCTGGGATGTCCTCGGCGCGTACCGACTCGGGGTTGAATACCCCTGTGTCATTCGCGGCGAAGGCGTGGGCCGGGCACCGGATGGTCGCCGGGTGTATTTCGGCGAGCGCTCGGTGTTGCCGTTTGGTGCCTGGGCAGAGCGCACCCTGGTGCCGCAAGCCGAGGTATGGAATGTGCCGGACGACGTCGACGATAAAACCGCGATCAGCATGGGCATCGCCGCTACCGGTGCCATCGTGCCGCTGGAAAAAGCCGCGATCCAGAAAGGTGAAAAGGTCCTGATACTGGGCGCCACCGGCACCCTCGGCCAGATTGCCCTGCAATTGGCGCGTGGCATGGGGGCTGGCAAAGTGGTCGGTGCTGCACGGTCGGGCGAAGCGCTGGGCCGTTTGAAGTCGCGGGGCCTGGCCGACGCTGTGGTGACGCTGGGTGGCAGCGATGATGTGGCTGCACTGAAGGATGCGGCCGATGGCGGATTTGATGTGGTGCTTGACCTCGTGTGCGGTCAACCCATGTTGACCTCCCTGAAAGCCACCAATTGGGGGGCGCGGATCATGACCATTGGCACGGGAGCCGGTCGCCAGCTCAATCTGGATATTGCCGATCTGTTGTTTCGCAACTTGTCGTGCATTGGCACGGGTCAACGCCCGCCCGCAGACCGTGAGCAGATCTGGCTCCGACTGCTGAAGATCGCCAAAGAGCAGCAGATCCAGGTGGATTACCTTGATTACACCCTCGACCAGGCGGCTGAAGCCTGGGCCGCGCAGGTCAATGGGCCACACGCCAAAATCACCGCCAAGATTCATCGCTGAAGCCATGAGCGCGAAAAGGGCGTCCTTGTCAGGGCGCCTGTCAGCGCTGGCGCTGGTGGCGAAACTCCTCGGGTGTGACACCGAGTTCTTTACGGAATGCGGCACTGAAGGCGGCGGCATTGTTGAAGCCGGCCTGATAGGCAACCTGTTTGATCAGCAGTCGTGAGTCGGCCAATAGCGCCACGGCTTTTTGCAGGCGACTTTGCGCGGCGTACTGACGCAAGGTCATGCCGGTGGTGTTTTTGCAGCGACTGGACAGCGTTCGCAGCGGCAGTTGGCAGGCCTGCGCCAGGTGGCCGAGGGAGCGGCCCTCATCGCTGGCGCTGTCGAGCAGCTCGCGCAGAATGTTGAGTTGACGAGGGCTGAGTTTTTCCGCGCTGTGCGAGGAGTGGACGGCATCGTCGTCCGCGTCGATGAACTCGCGACGCAGGTCCAGGGCGATGCTGGTGAGCAGGCACTCGGTTTGCAGTTCGCTGGCAAAACCGGGGTGGGCCACCTCTTCGGCCAGACGCTGCAGGGAGGCGTGCAGGTAACCGCTTTGCAGGTTGAGCATGGCTTCGCTGACGCCGTCTTGCCAATTCCAGCGATAGCTGCCCAGGACGCCGAGGGAGGAGGGATCGAACAGGCAGACCAGCGCTTTTTGCTCGCTGGCCGCGTGACGCAGGTGAAATTCGGTGCCGCGGGGAATGAATAATAGATTACCCAGGGGGTGGAATCGATGCGCGCCGTGGCTGGGGAAACTGCCGAAGTTAGGCTTGGTCTGGGCACTGGTCGGCAGCATCAGGCGTAACAGGCAACTGTCGCCGGTTTCGATCAAGGCGGTGCCCGTGTTGGACCACTGCGCGTGTTCAACCCGGATGTCGAAGCCTTGTCTGGCCAATGAAGCTTCAGTCAGGAAATTACCCGACGCTTCGCAGTCGTACTCGCTGTAGTGGATCGCGTTCATGGTTCAACCTTCAGCCATTTTTATTATTGGCGCTGAAATTCGAAAGATAACGATACGTCAGGGAGTTACCCGGCTTTGAGTGTACCCAGCGCGTGAGCCGAGCTGTTTCACATATTCAGGTGACAGGTATCAGAAAATCCGATGACGAAAGGCAAAGATATTTCCATGCGTCAACTGCGCTATTTCGTTGCCGCCGCCGACGCGGGCCAGTTTTCCCAAGCGGCGCTCAAGGCGCATGTCTCGCAGTCGGCGATTACTGCGGCGGTGCTGCACCTGGAGCAGTCCATGGGCGTCAGCCTGTTCGACCGTTTACCTCATGGCGTGACACTGACCGCTGAGGGCAACAAGTTTGCCCAGCATGCGCGGCACATCCTCGACACCTTGCAGGATGCCCTCAGTGAACCGCTGTTTCTCGGCCACACCATGCAGGGGACCGTGCGCATCGGCGCCTCCTACACGGTGCTGGGTTACTTTCTGCCTGCGCTGCTGGCACGCTTCAAGCGTAGCTACCCTCAGGTCGAGATCGACCTGATCGATATGAACCGCCAGAGCATTGAGGAGGCCCTGGGCAATGGCGACCTCGATCTCGGCCTGACGATCGTCTCCAACACACCGAACCTCGACGGATTTGCTCACCATGTGCTGGTCCGTTCCCGCCGCCAACTCTGGTTGGCCAGCCAGCACCCGTTGATGGCTGCCACCTCGATCAATCTCGAGGACGTCGCCGGGCATGCCTATATCCTCCCCACGGTGGATGAGGGAGAGGCGTCGACCTTGCGCTATTGGGAATCCCGTGGGCTGGCCCCCAAGGTAGCTTTTCGCACCTCTTCCATGGAGGCGTTGCGCGGGTTGGTGGCGCATGGCTTCGGTGTGACCATTCTCTCGGACATGCTCTACCGGGCCTGGTCACTGGAAGGCAAGAAAATTGAGATCCGGCCGCTGGTGGATGTGATTCCACCCATGGAACTGGGGCTGATCTGGCTGCCGGATAACCGGTTGTCGGCGCCGGCCCAGGCGTTCCGGCAGTTCCTGATCATGGCCTGCGCCTCGTAGCCGCTACCGGCAGGTGGCTGTTCTAGTCGTTCACTCAATAATTAAATGAACACTTAATTAAAATGTGTCTATATAGTTGGCGATGCATTTATACCCTCAAATCGATCCGGAGCCCCTGCCAATGGGGCGTTCGGTCTGCTGGCTCATTACAACAAGGAGAACGCCATGCTGATTGATGTCCACGCCCACTTGCTGACCGAGGGCATGTTGAACCGCCATGAGTTCTGGGGGCCGTTCATGAAGGTCCAGGGGCTGACCGTGGGGCATTTTTCCCTCGGTACCAAACAACCGGCCAAAGCGGCTACGGATGCCGAAGCGCAGGCCAATCTCCTGGCGCGCATGACCCACGCCAGCCGTCGAAAGCTGATGGACGAGCGGGGTGTCGACAAACTGGTGATGTCCACGCCGTCCCACTGCTTCATGTACTGGGCGGGGGACTTCGCCAATGAGTACGCAAGCATCTGCAACGATGAATTATCCGCGTTTTGCCGGGCCGACGCCGACCATTTCGATTTCTGGTGCCATGCCAACCTGGCGGACCCGCAAAACGCGGCCAAGGAGATCGAGCGCGCCGTGACTCAGCTAGGCGCCAAGGGTGTCTGCGTGGGTGGGGCTAATTTCAATGGTTTGGAGGCTCACGATGAGCGCTTGTTTCCTGTCTGGGAAAAGCTGACCCAGCTGGATGTGCCGATTATGGTGCACGGCTTCAACCAGTCGATCTATTGGGGCGAGAAACATACGCAAGACAAATTCGAAACGACGTCGATCGTGGGCGACTGTGTCGATGAAACACTGTTTTTCTGGTACCTGATCTGCGGCGGCGCGCTGGATGTGTTTCCGACCCTGAAAACCTACATCACCCATGCCGGCGGTATGGCGGTGTTCCAGTTGGGGCGCCTGAGCGAACTGAACCGGGCCATGGCGCCGGACTCGCGCAACCAGCGGCCATTGATGGATTACCTGCCGAACTTTTACTTCGATCTCGACGTTCATGCTCCGGGCTTGCGTCGTGGTGTCGCCGAAGTGGTGGGCGCGCAGCGTCTGTTGTACGGCACCAACTTCGGCGGTGCCTACGACCATGGCGATCTGACCGAAGGCATCGGCTTATCCACTGAGGACCGCGAGCGGATTCGCAGTGGTAACGCGATTGAACTGCTCAAGCTGACGGTGCCGGCCAGCACTGACCGGATATTGACGCCGTGATGGAATAGCCTGCCAGGCATGGCCGCCAGGCGGCCATGCCTGTGTTATTCGCTGGCAGCGTTACGCGCCGCGATGGCAGCGGCAAAATCGCGCTTGAGGGTTGGGAAGTAGGCAATCTGTCCGCCCATGCCACCGGCAATGTCGATCGAGGCGGCGCTGATGAAGCTGGCATATTCACTGGCCAGGAACAGCGCCATGCCGGCCACGTCTTCAGGTTTGCCGTAACGCCCGAGCGGTACGACTTTCATCACCATGGCGTCGAATTCCTCGCGACTGACGCCCGGGCCCATTTCCTTGTAGTGGCGATCCCACTGACCGGTATCGATCCAGCCCATGTTCAGGCTGTTGACCAGGATATTGTCCTTGGGCAGGGACATGCCCAAGGAGCGGGAGAGGGCGATGCACGAGGCGCGGTTGATCACCGAGGGAATTCCGTCGGGCGTCGGAATCGCGCCGGCCAGGGCATTGATCTCAATGATCCGCCCCCAGCGCTGTTCACGCATGAACGGCACCACGGCCTGAACGAACCGGAAATGCCCCATCTGCAGAATGTTGGCATGTTCGAGGATGGCTTCCGGCGTCAGGGTCTCTAGATTGCCGCCACGCCCTTGACCGGCGTTGTTCACCAGCACATCGACACCGCCCCAGGCCTGTGCAACTTCAGCCACGAATGCTTTGACCCCCTCGCTGTCGGTCACGTCGACAGCCCGGGCAATGACCGCTTGGGCGTGTTGCGAGAGCTCCTTTGCGGCTTCGTGGACGGCAGTCTCGCTGCGGGCACAAATCGCTACCCGTGCGCCTTCGGCCGCGAAAGCCCGGGCAATGGCCAGGCCAATGCCCCGCGAAGCGCCCGTGATGATCACGCGTTTGGCACTCAAATCAATGTTCATGGTGGCTCCTCTTGTTTTTATCTGCCGCTGCGATGGCCGTTTTTTGCTGGGGAACATCCCAAATTCACTGGGTTTTCCGGAGCTATTGAAAGCTGAAAGAGGAAAAGCGTCAAAGACTATTTGAACGTTTATAGATTTTGTGTGCAGTATTATTCCTGGCATCGCCTGTGGCTGAAATCGGTATCCCAAGGAAGTCGATCGATAATTCTGTATATAGAATTGAAATCTTTATGTGGAATTTTTGGTTCTTATCCGTTACGGTAACTTCAGCTGAGGAGGGAAGCGGTCCTGGAGCGTGCCAGGCCTCCGTGAGCGGACTGTCCAGGCGGGACTTGCAACGATCCTGTGAGGTTTCGCAGATTGTTGGAAGGACTGTTTGAACGCACTAAACGACTGAAAATAAAAATAAAAGGTAGTGTGTATGAAAGAGAAGACCAAACAGGGTCGGCGGGTGCTGACTCAAGGTGCGCTGACACTGTTGATGGTTGGCGGCGCACAGGTTTCGATGGCGGCCTCGTTCGACATGTCGAACCCGGACTACCGTGTGCGTTGGGACAATACGGTCCGTTACAACCTCGGGATGCGCACCGACAGTCAAGACAGCCACATCATGAACACGCCGAACTACGACGAGTCGGACGGCAAGTTCGATAAAGGCGATATCGTGACAAATCGCCTCGATCTGTTGAGTGAGTTCGACCTTTCCTACCTCAACGAATGGGGAGGGCGACTCAGTGCCGCCGCCTGGTTTGACCAGGCTTATCACGACGACTCGGTGACCAGTAACATTCCCGGCTACGCGACCAGCTATCACAACAATAAGTACAGCGATGAAGTGGATCGCTACATGAACGGACCGTCGGGCGAGATCCTCGATGCGTTCGTCTGGCGCAACTTCAACATCGGCGACACGCCAGTCAACGTGAAAGTCGGTCGCCATACCAACTATTGGGGCGAGGGCCTGCTCTTCGGCGCCCACTCCGTGTCTTACTCGCAAGCCCCGAGCGATGGCGTGAAGGCGTCAACCAGCCCAGGTATCGAAACCAAGGAAGTGTTCCTGCCCGTCGGACAAGTGTCGGCCAAAGCGCAGGTCACCGACCGACTCTCCCTTGCCGCTCAGTACTTCTATGAATGGGAACCGACCCGGATTCCATTCGGCGGCACCTATTTCGGTGGCGCCGACCCTCTGTTCGAAGGTCCGGACCAATTGCCGGTGGCTGCCAATGGGGCAACGTTGCAGCGTCAGGATTCGCGCTTCGGGCGTGACGGCAAGAACTGGGGCGTGATGGGTAAGCTCAACGTCGAAGAAATCGAATCGACCTTTGGCGCCTACTATCGTCAGTTCGATGACTACCAGCCTTGGCTGGCACCGCAGGTCAAAGCGGCATCGGGCTCCTATCGGGTGGTCTACCCACGCGGCGTGAAACTCGCTGGTGTCAGTTTTGCCCGGGTCTTCAACACCGTGGCGGTAGGGACCGAGTTGTCCTATCGCATGGGCGGCGCGTTGAATGCCACCGGTGTCAGTGCCCTGGATGATGAAGGCCCTCGCGGCGATACGATCCACTTCATCGCCAACGCTGTCTACGGCGTACCGCGTAACTTCATTTCGGACAACGCCACGCTGGTCGGTGAGTTCGCCTACAGTCATTTGCAACGGGTGACCGAACACGAAGAACTGTACAAGGGCGTCGGTACGGCGGCCTGTACCAATGCCAGGACTCCCGGCATTCCTGATTCGGGCAGCGAAGCCGATGGCTGTTCGTCGAAGAACTACTACGCCGTCGCCGTCAACTATACGCCACAGTACATTTCCATCTTTCCGTCCTGGGATCTGGATGTTCCATTGACCGTCAACTACGGTCTGCATGGCAACGCACCGACTGCCGGTGGTGGGAACGAGGGAGCGCTGTCCTATTCGATCGGGCTGAAGGCAACTTACGCGCAACTCTATGAGTTCGGGTTGCGCTATGCCGACACCCGGGCTCAACCCAAGCACCTGGCGAACGGGACCGTGGCGGGTAACGGGCCCGTGGGCGGCACCGACCGCGGCTGGCTGGCGTTTACCTTCAAGACCTCCTTCTGACAAATACAACAAGAATCGGAGAATGTGTTCATGAAACGACAACTTGCCCTATCCATTGCCCTGATGAGCATGGCGACCTACACCCTGGCGGCAGGCGGTGACGCCTCGGAACTGGGCAAAAGCCTTACCCCGTTCGGGGCGATCAAGGCAGGTAACGCCGAAGGTACGATTCCTGCCTATGATGGCGGCTTGACCAAAGCACCGGCCGGCTTCGTAGCGGATAGCGGGTTCTGGGTCGACCCGTTCAAGGACGAGAAACCACTGTTTCGCATTGATGCCAAAAACGTTGACCAGTACGGGGACAAGCTCAGTGAAGGGCAAAAGGCCCTGATCAAGAAATACCCGACCTACTACATCGACGTTTACCCAAGCCACCGTACGGCGGCCTATCCTCAGGCGGTACTTGACGCCACCGTGCGCAACGCCACCAGCTGTCAGATCCAAAAGGACGGGTTGGCAGTCGATCCGGCCTGCCGTGGCGGCTTGCCGTTCCCGATTCCGAAAACCGGCAACGAAGTGATGTGGAACCAGCAGGTGCGTTACAAGATCGGCACCGGCTACTCGACCACGTCTTCTTCCAATAGCTGGGTAGTCGATGCGAACGGCTCGATTACCAAGACCGCTGAACAGGCGACCTTCGAGGAAACCCCTTATTACCAGGTGACTCAGCAGGATCGCGACCCATTGATGTATGCCCGGGTGTTCTCGCGCAATGACTATCCGGCGCGACGTTCTGGTGAAGTGGTGGTACTGACCGACTTCCTCGATCCGTTGGCCAAGGCGCGTCGTTCGTTCAGTTATTCCCCAGGCCAGCGCCGGGTAAAACTGGCGCCGGAATTCGCCTTCGACACGCCGGTCGCCAGCCAGGGCGGTGTGACGCTGTTCGACGAGCTGCAAATGTTCTCCGGCAGCCAGGACCGGTTCGACTACAAACTGGTCGGCCGCAAGGAGATGTACATCCCTTACAACGCCTACAAGTTCTATTTCGGCGTTGGCAAGCAGGAAGATCAGTTCATGCCGCACCACGCCAATCCGGCGAACGAGCGTTGGGAACTGCATCGGGTCTGGGTCGTCGAGGCGACGTTGAAGCCGGGCATGCGTCACGTCTACAGCAAGCGCACCTACTATCTGGATGAAGATACCTTCGGCGTAGGCCTGTATGACGCCTGGGACAAGAGCGGCGCCTTGTATCGCTCGATCTTCCTCAGCGGTGTCCAGCTCTACGACAAGAACATCCCCTACAACGTGAAGAACGTCGTTTATGACTTCAACAAAGGCATGTATGCGTTGCTCAACGATGGTTTGAAGGGCGGCTACAAATTCGTCGACAAACCACTTTCCGAGCGTGACATGAACCCTGAAGCCATTGTGGCCCGGGTGACTCAGCGCTGACGTGATCTCGCCTGTTCTGCGTGCCGGTTTGCGCATCAAGCCTGGCAGGCAGAGCGGGTGGGTTCGCCACGTGGGATGGTTAAGGAATAAAAATAATGACTGGCCCTTGCCCTGCTTCTTTTTTCCGCTCCACGACGCGCCTGCTGCTGGCTGTCGCGCTGATCGTCGGTGCGAGTCCGTGGGTGACGACGCCTGCCTATAGCGCGGTCGCGTCCTCCGCCGACTCGCTGGACGTGCCGGCGCAGCGGGTGGATGAACGTCTGCCCGCACCCTTGCTGTCGGTCGCCAGGGCTGGCAACGCGATGATCGGCGTCGGTCTGCACGGGCTGATCCAGCGTTCCACCGATGACGGCCGGACCTGGCGGCAGGTCGACAGCCCGGTTTCCAGCGATCTGGTGCAAGTACGCTTTCGCGATGAGCGCAATGGCTGGGTCGTCGGTCACGATGCCTTGGTCATGCGCACCACCGATGGCGGCGACAGCTGGCAGGTGCAACTTGACGGGCGCCGCCTGTTGACGTTGCTCAACGCCTACTACGGCCCGCGGGCCGAAAAAGGCGATGAAGCCGCAGCCCTGGTGCTCAGGGAGGTTGCCATGGCCGCCAGCACTTCGGCGACGCCGGACGTGTTGGCCGCACCGTTTCTGGATGTGATGTTCAATGAACACGGCAGCGGGTTTGTCGTGGGGGCCTTCGGCATGTTGTTGCACAGCGCTGATAACGGCCAGAGCTGGGAACCATGGATCGAGCGCAGCGACAACGATCGACGCATGCACCTGTATGGCCTGGCGCAGCACGCTGGCGCTTTTTATATCGCGGGTGAACAGGGCCTGTTGTTGCGCCTGGACGGTCAGCAACAGCGTTTCGTGAAAATCGATACGCCCTATACCGGTACCTACTTTGGCGTTCGTGCCTTCGATCATCTACTGCTGGCTTACGGACTGCGCGGCAATCTGTTGGCCAGCCGTGATGACGGCCAGCAGTGGCAGCCCGTGGAGACCCGGCTCAATAGCAGCCTGGTCAGTATCGTCGAGCAGGGCAACGCCTTGATCGTCGTAAGCCAGGGGGGGCAATTGGTCAGTGTCGATCGGCAGAGTTTGCAGGTCAGCCCGTTGACCGATGCGCGGGTAGGCGAGGTGTATGCAGCCACCGCCACCAAACAGGCTGGGAGCCTGGTCGTCACGCGCTTCAGCGGCGCGAAGGTCATCGATATCGCCCCGGCCAACTAACGCCGCCGGCACGATTCCCCTACGAGAAAGAAAAAATGGTCGAGCAAAAATTCAACAGCGGGATGCCAGTGATTGCCAACCTGGAGGACTTTGACAAGCACTCCGGTGGCTGGTTTGAACGGGTCATTTTCCGTCATCGCATGGTCGTCATCGTTGCCTGCTTGCTCGCCACGGTCGTGCTGGGCTTCTTTGCTACCCAGCTGCAGGTGAATGCCAGCTTCGAGAAAATGATTCCCAGCTCCAGCCCGTACATCAAGAATTACCTGGCCTATAAAAACCAGTTACCAGGCCTGGGCAACAGCATTCGCGTGGTGGTGGAAAACAAGACCGGTGACATCTACGACGCTGACTACTTGCTGGCCCTGCAGAAGGTCAACGACACCCTGTACCTGATTCCGGGTATCGACCGTTCCTGGATGAAGTCGCTGTGGATGCCCATCGTTCGCTGGAAAGAAGTGACGGAGGAGGGCATCGATGGCGGTGCGGTGATGCCAGCCGATTACGACGGCAGCGACAAGTCGATAAAGGCGCTGCGCCGCAACATCATGCGCGCCGGCATTATCGGCAACCTGGTGGCCAACGACGGCCGGTCGAGCATGATTGTCGCGCCACTGCTCGATACTCATCCGCAGACCGGGAAACCCCTGGACTACGGTGATTTTTCCAAGCAACTGGAAGCACAGATTCGCTCGCTGGAAAGCGACAAGGTGGGCATTCACATTGTCGGTTTCAGCAAGCTGGTCGGTGACCTGATCGACGGCCTGTATTCGGTGATGCTGTTCTTTGGCACCTCGGTGGTGATCGCCGGCCTGTTCGTCTACTGCTATACCCGCTGCCTGCGCAGCACCCTGTTGCTGGTGAGCGTGGCGGTGGCCGGTGTGGTGTGGCTGTTGGGTTTGATGCAGATCCTCGGCTACGAGCTGGATCCGTATTCGATTCTGGTGCCGTTCCTGATTTTTGCCATCGGCATTTCCCATGGCACGCAGAAGATGAACGGCATCCTCCAGGATATTGGCCGGGGCACTCATAAGTATGTGGCCGCGCGATACACCTTCCGCCGTTTGTTCCTCACCGGCCTTACCGCGCTACTGACCAATATCGTCGGTTTTGCCGTGCTGGTGATCATTGATATCCCGGTGATCCGCGACCTGGCCCTGACCACCAGCATCGGTGTGGCGGTGTTGATTTTCACCAAGCTGCTGCTGATTCCGGTGGCGCTGTCATACCTGGGTGTGAGTGAAAAAGCCGCGCGTATCGCCATCGCCAAAGACCAGGCCGATGAAGCCAGCCGAGGTTTGCTTGGGCATATCTGGCGTGGTCTCGACCGCTTCACCGAACGGCCGGCGGCCACGGCAGTCATTGCCTTGTCGCTGTTGGTGACCCTGCTGGGCAGCGTGGTGATGATGCATCTCAAGGTGGGCGACCTGGACCCCGGTGCACCCGAGTTGCGCGCGGACTCACGCTATAACCGTGACAACGCCTACATCACCAGCCATTACGGACTTTCCAGTGACCAGTTCGTGGTCATCATGAAGACCAACGAAGACAGCTGCCGTCTGTACCAGTCGCTGCAAAGCATGGACAAACTGGCCTGGCGCCTGCGCCAGACGCCGGGCGTGCAAACCACCCAATCGCTGGCCGAAACCGTGCGGATGATCAGCTCCGGCATGGCCGAAGGCAGCCCGAAATGGTTGAGCATCAGCCGTGACCAGGCGATCACCAACTCGGCGGTGGACGCGGCGATGATTTCCGCCCCCGGCATCACCAACCAGCAATGCTCGGTGACGCCATTGATTGCCTACCTGGCAGACCACAAGGCCGATACCCTGAGCCGGGTATTGAAGGTCTCCGAGGCGTTCGCCAAGGAAAACAACACCGCCGCCGGCGCCGAGCAGCCGGTGGAATTCCTGCTGGCCGCGGGTAACGCCGGCATCGAGGCCGCCACCAACATCGAGGTTGAGAAGGGCATCATCACGATGTACCTGGCTGTGTATGGCGCCACGGCCTTGCTCTGCCTGCTGACGTTCCGCAGTTGGCGTGCAACGCTGGTGGCGCTGATTCCGCTGCTGATGACCACGATCATCTGCAAGGCGCTAATGGTCTGGTTGGGCATCGGCCTGAAAGTGGCCACCTTGCCGGTCATCGCCGTGGGTGTCGGGGTCGGTGTCGATTACGCGTTGTACCTGCTGAGCGTGCAACTGGCGGTGCAGGCGCGAGGTGGCAGCCTGGCTGTCGCTTATCGCCGCTCGCTGGATTTCACTGGCCGTGTCGTCGCCCTGGTGGGCCTGACCATGGCCGCGGGGGTGATTACCTGGGCCTGGTCGCCGATCAAGTTCCAGGCGGACATGGGCATTCTGCTGACCTTCATGTTCCTGTGGAACATGCTCGGTGCGCTGGTGTTGATCCCGGCCCTGTCACATTTCCTGCTCAACCCCAAGGGCAACTCCAAGGCCGGAGTGACGCTTGACCTTGAAGACGCCCGCGCGCAGCAGGAACCGCGTAAGGCCGCGACCAGTGCACCAACACACTCATTGACTGAGCTCGCCTTACCCCGGCGTGCCCGCTGACTAATGGCCGGGCCCAGGCCCTGGCTGGCAATTGCAAGGAGATAAAGATGTTCGAGTTATTGATGAGTGCCGACATGATGGTTCCAGACCCGGACGGCATGACGCAAATGTTGGTCGACAAGCTCGGGATCTACAAACACGAGCGCTGGCGCCAGGCGTTCGATAATCACCCGTACATCGCGCATTTTCTGCGGGTACACAAATCCCTGGCGGTGTCGCCGACGCGCATCGAACCGCAGTGGCACCTGGATCGGCCGAACCCCGGTGACCCGCTGTTTCATGATTTCCTGGAAAGCCTCAAGGATTTCCAGGGCCACCACCGGCCCATGCTTACCCACTCCATCGTGCTGGCGCTGC
Source organism: Pseudomonas frederiksbergensis (assembly GCF_000802155.2). GTDB lineage: Bacteria > Pseudomonadota > Gammaproteobacteria > Pseudomonadales > Pseudomonadaceae > Aquipseudomonas > Aquipseudomonas frederiksbergensis_A. The sequence goes on along the minus strand of NZ_JQGJ02000002.1, from coordinate 444,418 downwards.
ATGGGGACAAGTTCGACGCGCTGGTGGACAAACTGATGCGTCGTCGCTTGCCATTCCGCATGGCGCAGCGCACCCCGGAAATGCCGTTCGATCGCCTATGGCTGGGGGCGACCCCCGAGCAACCGTATTACCAACCCTCCGTGGACGGCGGCTTGTGCATTGAAATCATGCCGACCGAGCCTTTGCAGATGCCGCCGGAAACCTACCAGCTGCCACCGATGCAACCGCGCGATCTCAAGCCCGGCGACATGGTGCGCGTCACCGCCCGTGGCTTCCTGGTACGCGACCTCGATGAAACCCTGCGCAAGGTATCGACCAACCTCGACTGGGAGCCGAGCGGCCCGGTAGAGACCATCGGTAGTGAAGGTTACCGCCGTGCGCGGATGGGCTTCACAGTGCCCAACAGCGCCACCCTCGATGTGCTCGAGGCTACCTACTGGAACACCGACGCCGGCCACTACGTCAATAATTGGGGCCCGGGTCCGTACTACATCCGCATCGGTGTCAACGACCTGGCCGCCAAAGCCGAGGACTTGCGAGCGCGCGGCACTCGGTTCCAGTGGATCGAATCCTCGGCGGCCGTGGGTGGCCGTGCGTTGATCAAGGTCGATCCGCAGGAACTCGATGGCCAAGTCTTCGAGTTCGAGGAGTGCTCTGCATGAGCCCGGCGCAGAACCAGCCGTCTTGCGTGCTGATCAACGATGCCGTGCGCCTGGAGCGGGAGGCCATGGTGGGCTGGGTGGTACTGACCCGGCCCCGGCAGATCAACGCCATCAACGACGACATTCGCCAGGGCGTGCCGCAAGCATTGGCGTTGTTGCAACAAGACCCGGAAATTCGTGTGATCGTGATTCGCGGGGAAGGCGAGCGAGGCTTTTGTGCGGGCGCCGATATCAAGGAACGTCGCGGTCCGGAGTCGAGCCTGCAAGTGCGCCAGCGCATGGAAAAGGTGCGCTGGATCGAAGCGCTGGATGGCATCGGCAAACCCGTGATTGCCGCCATCCATGGCTACTGCATGGGCGGTGGGCTGGAGCTGGTATTGGCGTGTGACATCCGTTTCGCCGCGCCCGATGCCGTGTTCGCCCTGCCGGAAACCGGCCTGGGCCTGATTCCCGGTGGCGGCGGCACGCAACGACTTTCCCGTGTGGTGGCGCCGGGTCAGGCATTGGACATGTTGCTTACCGGTGACCGGGTGGGTGCCGAACACGCGCAGCGCATTGGCCTGGTCAGCCGCCTGGCCAGTGACAACGCCAGCCTGCTGGACGAAGTACGGGCCTTTGCTCAGCGCATCGCCAGCAAACCACCCACCGCGTCGGCCTTTGTCAAACAGGCGGCCCGGGCGGCGCTGGACATGGATCTCAAGCGCGGCCTGGACTTGGAGCTCGATCTGTTCGCCTTGCTGGCCCCGACCAAGGATGCCCGCGAAGCGGCCCAGGCGTTCAGCGAGCGGCGCGAACCGCGCTTTACCGGCGAGTAAAGCGTCACCCAAAAAACAATAAGGAACAGGACATGAGCACAGGAAAACTGGCAGGGCGAGTGGCCATTATTACCGGTTCCGGTGGCGGCCTGGGCGCTGAGTGCGCCCGGGTACTGGCGTCGCATGGTGCAAGTATCGCAGTGGTCGATATCAACTTCGAGGGCGCGACGGCCGTTGCCGAGTCGCTGCTGGCTGCGGGTCATCAAGCCTTGGCGATCGCTACGGACGTGTCCTCGGAAGACGACGTGCGGGCGATGGTCGCCCAGGTGAAACAGCGTTTTGGCCGTGTCGACATCCTGCACAACAACGCGGCGATCCTGAATGCCGAGCAACGTCAGTTGGACCGTGACTTCGTCAACCTCGATATGCAGGCCTGGGATCGCGCCATCGCCGTCAACTTGCGGGGCGCGGTGCTGTGCACCAAGCATGTGATCCCGGTCATGCTGGAGAACGGCAAGGGCTCGATTATCTTTGCCACTTCAGGCCTGGGCATGCAGGGCGATATGTCCCTGACCGGCTACGCCACCTCCAAGGCGGGGCTGATGATGCTGCCGCGCATGGTGGCTTCGCAGTACGGCAAGCAAGGTATTCGTGGTAACGCCGTGCAGATCGGCCTGGCGCCTTCGGAGCACGCCATGCCTGAACCGGTGCTCGACATTCTGCGCGACAACCACTGCACCGCCGAGCTGGGCACACCCCGGCAGATCGCCGATGTCGTGGCATTCCTGGCCAGTGATGAATCCGCCTTTGTCACCGGCACCACACTGGTCGCCGACGGTGGTTTCAGCAGCCACACGCCATCCCTGGTGGCGATGCGCGCGCTCTTTGCGCAGATGGGCCGCACCGGCATGTAACGCTTGCCTCGGCGCCCTCTACGCAGTGCGCCGAGGCTGATCTTCGCCGCTACAGCCGCCGTGCTTGTATTTCGACATTGGAAGCCTGTAATGAACCAGAACCAAATTGAGAGAAACACTGATTTCGATGTAATCGTGGTCGGTGGGGGTACCAACGGCCTGTCAGCGGGCTGTTACTTGGGCATGGAAGGCAAAAAAGTGTTGGTCCTTGAGGCGTTGGACAAGGTTGGCGGGATGGCCTCGTCTGGCTACCTGATACCCGAAGCGCCGCAGCATCTGGTACACCCCTGTGCCTTGGACATGATGTCGATGCGTGTGCATTCCCATGTGCCGCTGGAATTGGGACTGGAGCGCCACGGCTTCAAATCGGTGGAGCTCGCGCCGGGGTATGTCTACCTCCACCCGGATGGGCAGTCGCTGATTTTCTGGCGTGACCGTGAGAAAACCGCTGCCGAGATACGCCGCTTCAGCAGCAAGGACGCCGAGGCGTTTCTTCAGTTCATGAAGGTCATCGACATGTTCCTCGATATCGCGCTGCCGATGATGCGGGTCGACCCGGCGAAAACCAACCTGGGCGTGAAGCTGAAAATGCTCGGCACCGCGCTTAAGCACAAAGCCTTGAAACCCGAGCTGATGGCGCTGATGACGGGCTCTGCGTTGCAGGCGGCCCGTGAGCGCTTCGAGCATCCGGTGACCCTTTCTGCGATGTGCGCACTCACCGGCCTGGCGGGCGATATCAGCGCCGATGGCGGTGGCATCTATTACGCCTTGCTCGGTTTCCTCCATCGTTTTGGCGTGGGCCGGGTGATGGGGGGTATGCAGCAGTTGAGCAATGCCATGCAGGCTCGATTGGAAGAGTTGGGCGGCCAGGTGCTGGTATCGGCCAGCGTCAGTGAAATCGTCGCCAGGCAAGGTCAGGTCAAAGGCGTGAAGCTGGCCGACGGTCGCGAGTTCACGGCCCGTGCAGTCATTGCCGGTTGTCATCCCAAGCCAGCGCTGGACATGGTCACCCGCGGCGAGATCCCGCAACACCTGCTGACCCGCATCGCCATGGCGCCGGCCAACGGCAAGGGCTCGGGACCGCTCAAAGTGGATGTCGCCTTGCGTGGGCAGATTTCCCTGCCACGTTTCGCTGCCGCGCGCGGCGACGGTGTGGATCTGCGCAAGACCGTGATGTTGATCGGCACCGAAGAGGCCGTGCTGGAAAACTTCGCCGCCTGCGCCCGTGGCGAGGTCCCCAAATTGCCCTATATCACCGTGGCCGCACCAAGCGCCGCGGATCCCTCCCAGGCGCCAGCCGGCCAGGATGTGTTGTACATCTACCCGCCCGTGATGCCGGTGAACCCCAACGAAGGCTGGGACGCGTTGCGTGAGCGAGTGGCCGACCAGGTGCAGGAACAGTTGTACGACTATATCGAGGGTATCGAAGGGCAAGTGATTGGCCGACGCATCGAGGCCGCCCCGGACTTTACCGAACGCCTGAACACCGTGAATGGCTGCGTGGTGCATATCGACACCACCTCGATGCGCTCGAGTACCATGCGCCCGGCATACGGCTTGGGAGGCGATACCTTGCTGGTGGCGGGATTGTATTTGGGCAGTGCCGGCATTCACCCGGGCGGCGGAGTCAATGGCATGGCCGGCCGGCTGGCGGCCAGGCGGGTGAGCAAGTACCTGAGTAAAAAAGGCAACTGAACCGTCGACAGATAAACCTGTGGGAGCGAGCCTGCTCGCGAAGGTGGTGTGTCAGGCGGCGATGATGGTGCAAGTGCTTGCCCCTTCGCGAGCAGGCTCGCTCCCACAAAGAGATCATGTTCAGGTAACGCGGGTAAACCTGTGGGAGCGAGCCTGCTCGCGAAAACGCGCCGACAGCCTTAAACGCTGTCGGCGTTCTTTTCTGCCCCCAGTGAAATACTCGCCAGGACAAAGTCCGCCGAGTACTGACGCCAGATGGCCATGCCTTGGGCCGAGTCGGTGTCCAACCCGGCGAGTGCCGACATCGAATAGCGGTTGGTGAACCAGCCAGTGGTCACCAAAGATGCACTGGCCAGCAAAAGGCGCGGGTTGATACCCCCACGGAAATCACCATTGGCAGCGCCGCGCAGCAGAATCGCGTCGAGTTTGGCGATCAGTTTCGGCGCCATTTCCAGGAAATGGTTACGGGGTGTTTCGTGGGTATCGTGGTAGCGGATGCCCTCCAGCGCCAGGCTGCCAAGGAAGGGGTCCAGGCGGTACTGATCGAAGAAATGGTTGAGCACGACGCGCATCGCTTCCGGTGGTGGAAGCGCTTCGACATTGAGGTTGACCAGCTCGGACATGATGTTGTCCGAAGACTCATCCAGTACCGCTACAAACAGCCCTTCCTTGGACTTGTAGTAGTGGTAGACCAACTGCTTGGTGACGCCCGCATCCCGGGCAATTTCTTCCACTCGCGCACCGGCCAGGCCCTTTTTGGCGAACTCCATGCGCGCAGCAGCGAGCAGGCGATTCATCGTATTGCGCTTGCCCTGTTCGCCACCTTCTCCTGCCTTCACCGCCACCTCGTACTCCTCATGCCTGCATGGGGCAGGCTATTGATACTTTGAAGCATTTTCCCGTGGGCCTTCGTTTGACCCTAAGTCAAACGAAGCCGGCCACCGGTATGGATGCAAGCGCATACCATAGGTTAGCAGCCGGGCAATCTTGGTGTGCAAGAGCCATAAAAACAAGACGGGAGACCCTGATGAACAACGACAGCGCGGCACTGGACCTGGCAACCGCTTATTCTGCCGTATCGCAAATGTACCGCGGCACCGACCTGGATATTCACGCGGTGTGCCGCGAGCAACGGCTGAAATCGCCCATCTATGAAGGCGACTTCATCACCCAGTTCGGCGTTCCGACCAATGCCGGGACCCAGCAGGGCACTCGCCCGACCTTCGCCTTGTTCAAGTACCAGGATGTGATGACCGTCCTGCGCGACGGTGCGACCTACACCAGTGGATTCATTGCCGAAGGTCTGGGCGCGTTCTTCGATGGCCTGATCATTCTTGCCATGGACGGTGACGAACACCGCAAGGTCCGCGCCTTGCTGCAACCGGCATTCATGCCGGAGACCGTGAACAAATGGCGCCCGCAGATCGATCAAGTGATTCGCGAAGAATACATCCGGCCGATGCTGCCAGCGAAGAAGGCCGACTTGATGAAGTTCGGCCTCGAACTGCCGATTCGCATCATGTACGCCTTGATGGGCTTCCCTTCGGATGACCCCTCCAAGTACAAGCAATACGCCGCCTGGGCCTTGGCCATTGTCGGCGGCAACCAGATTGACCCGAGCAAAATGGCTGAAGCGCGCCGCCAGGCCGGCATCGCCGTCAAAGGGCTGTACGACGCGCTGGCCGAGGTCGTGGTGCAACGCCGTGCCGAGGGTAGCCAGGGCGATGATGTGATCGGGCGTTTGCTGCGTGCCGAATACGAAGGGCGCACGCTGGATGACCATGAAGTGATCACCTTCACCCGCTCGTTGTTGCCGGCCGCTGGCGAAACCACCACGCGCATGTTCGGCTCGGTGATGACCTTGCTACTGACCACGCCCGGCCTGCTGGAGCGCGTCAAGGCCGACCGCTCGCTGATCGGTAAACTGATGGACGAAACCACCCGCTTCGAGCCGGTCGCCACCTTCAAGGTGCGTGAAACCGCCAAAGAAGTGGAGTTTCACGGCGTGAAGATTCCCAAGGGTTCGTTTGTCCAGTGCATGGTGGTGTCCGCCAACCGCGACGAAGACGCTTTTGAAAACCCCGATGTATTCGACATCGATCGCAAGCCAAAACCCTCCTTTGGTTTTGGCTTTGGCCCGCACATGTGCATCGGTCAATTCGTAGCCAAGGTGGAAATCAGCTGCGCGGTCAACGCGATCCTCGATCTATTCCCCAATTTGCGCCTCGACCCGAGCGAGCCTGTCCCGCAGATCGGCGGGGCGCAACTGCGCGGCGTGTCCAAGCTTCCGGTGATCTGGGACTAACCACGCCTAAGAGCCATCTCCAGGCCTCAACAAAAACAACAGAGGGCATTATGAGAACGTTCAAGACCATTCCGGAACGCGGTGATTTTGGCTTTCAACAACTGGTCGGGCCGCACAAGGTCACGGGGGCTTCGATGTCCGCCGAACGCGGTTTCTTCGGGCTGCACCTGAGCAAGAGTTCCCCGTTCGGGTCGGTACGCGATGAACAAGGCAACATCTATTCATTCGTGCGTTCGCTGATGGCGCCCAATGGCACCCCGAACCCGACCAAGTTCTTCTACCTGAACAACCACGTCGACAACGTCAACCTGCGCATGGACCACGAAAAAATGGCCCGGCAGGCCCTGACGCCGTTGCCCGTGCACAGCCTGGAAGGCGATGTCGCACGCTGGGCCAGCCAACCGGGTGAGCCCGGTAATGGTTGGGAAATCACGGCCAGCAGCGAGCGCCTGACCTGGAAGGAAGAAGGCCTGTTTCACCTGGAAGGGCGTCTGCTCGGCCCGGGACTGCAGTGGTACTTGCCGGGTGTGGACTGGGGCACCTTCTACGTTTCGCAGTTGTGGGACATCGCCGGTGTCTGCGAGGGGCGGGCGGTGAAAGGTGCCATGGCGCTGGACCAGTTCTACATGGCCGAAGGCGGCGCTATTCACTTCAAGAAAGACCTGGTGGTGAACAACAACAAGCACGTGATCTGGTGGTCCTTTGTCACCGTTTACAAAGACGGCAGCTGGGACACCGGTTCCTTCATGGTCGGTCACGACCACTTGGGCTACGCCATTTTCAACAATGAAAAGGGCGAGGTACGGGTCACCACCGATATCGAAGGGCAAACCGTGCACAAGGACGGCAGTTACTTCCTGAAGTCGGCCAAAATTGTCCTGGAAGGCCAGGAAGAGTGGGAGTTCCTGCCCGACGAGAAGGGGGAGATGATCGACTTCGTCGGTGGCTTCCCGATCACGGCGCAGCAGGAAGGACGCTGGCGTCGGGTGGGCGATACCCGTGAGCCTTCGCACTGGCTGGGCTGGGGCGAATCGGACCGACGTAACGGCTCGGCCCGTAACGTTCCAGGCAAGGACCTGTAGTCGGTCGGGTGCGCCGGGTTGCGATGGGTTACCCGGCGCGCGCGCTGCGTCAAAAGCCTCTTCTAATAACAACAATGAGGAACCGCAATGAAATTCCGTGACAAAGTCGTGCTGGTCACCGGTGCCGGTCGAGGCATGGGCCGTGCCATTGCCCTGGCCTATGCCCGCGAGGGCGCCAAGGTGGTCGTATCGGCACGCACCGCTCGATACGGCGAAGAAACGATCAGCCAGATCAAGGCCCTGGGCGGTGAGGCCTGTCTGGTCGGTGGCGACATCGCCGACCGCGAGGCGATCAAGTCGATGGTGGAAGGTGGCGTGGAGCGTTTTGGCGGCCTGGATATCGTGGTGCATTGCGCGGCCGATACGAGCCACGGATTGATCGCCGACATGGCCGATGACACCTTCGATCACATCGTGCGCAGCAACATCCAGTCGTTGTTCTGGCTGGCCAAGGACAGCGCCTTTTACCTGTCCCGGGCGGTCGATAAAGGCCGGTTGATATTCATCTCCTCCGGCGAAGCCAACCGCAAATATACGCCTCGACTGATTGCCTATAGCTCCAGCAAAGCCTTTATGAACGCCTTCGCTCGTGGCTTGGCGGTGGAGTTCGGCGCCATGAATATTCTGGTCAATGTTGTCGAGCCCGGGCTGATCGGCACTGACCATATGCTGGAAACCCTGGGCAATGAACTGCCGCATAAACTCGCGGCACATTTTCCCGTGGGGCGTTTGGGTGAGTCCGCCGACATTGCCAATGCCGTACTGTTTCTGACCTCCAACGAGGCCTCCTACATCACTGGCACCTCGCTGCTGGTGGATGGAGGCGCCACCATGGTCGCGCTGCCCAAAGTCGAAGAAATCCTCAAGGGCCACTAATCATGTCGCGCGTCCGCAATGGCGGGCCGCGCTGGGAGTCAGGTCATGACTACAAATACACGCAACAGCACCACCTCGGCCCACGCCGGCAATGATTTCTCCGAGTTCAAGCGTGGCTGGCACATTGTCCTGCTGGGGTTGTTTGGCATCTGCACGAGCATTTCCGCTGCGTTGCTGTATTCCTTCGGCACCCTGGTGATTCCGCTGGAGCAGGCGTTCGGCTGGAGTCGTGGCGACTTGCAGGCCTCGATCACCTTTCTGTTTGCTGGTGTGGCGATTTCCACGCAGTTGGTGGGTGGGTTGTATCGCCGTTACGGATTGCGCCGAGTGGCGATTGTTTCGATGGTGCTGCAGATCGTCGGTTACCTGGCCATCACCCGGATCCAGGGCTCGATTGGCTGGTTGTACCTGGCATTCTTCATCATGCCGATCATCTGCGCCGGCACCATTGCGATTACCTGGACACAACTGGTCAACCTGTGGTTCGAGCGTAATCGTGGGTTGGCGCTGGCCGTGATCCTGTGTGGCACCGGCTTGATGGCGATGATTCTGCCGCCGCTGTTGTCGCGGTTGATTGCCGCCTACGGCTGGCAGGCCGGGTTCATTGCGTTGGCGGCGATGCCGATGCTGTTTACCCTGCCTTTGTCATTGATGTGGTTACGCATGCCGGCACCGCTCGCCAGTGCTGATGCCACGCCTCAGAAAGCGCTTGCGCAACTGACTGGCATGTCGTTCAGACAAGCCTTGCGCTCAGGGATGTACTGGGGCTTCAACGTCGCGTTGATATTGTCGGTGTCGTTGACCGTCGGCATGGTCACCAACCTCGTGCCGATGCTGCAAAGCAAGGGCTTGAGCCCCCAGCAGGCCAGTCAGATTTTCAGCAGCTTTGGTATTTCCATCATCGGCGGACGTTTGTTGGTGGGCTATCTGCTGGATCGCTATTCACCTTCGGTGGTCGCGGCCGTGAGCCTGGCGCTACCGGCGCTGGGTTGTGCGATCTTCCTCTTGGGCGGGGCGCAGAACACCTCGTTGCTGGTCCTTGCCACCCTGTGCATTGGCGCCAGTGCCGGGGCTGAATTCGATCTGGCGGCCTTCCTGATGGCCCGCTATTTCGGCCTGAAGGACTACGCGCGAATCTTTGGTTTGCACCTGTGCCTGATTACCATCGTCTCCGGGCTGGTGCCCATGCTGTTCGGTCATCTTTATGACGTGTACGGCAGTTATTCGGCGGTGCTGGTGTGCTGTTTCTGTTGCGCCATCATCGGTCCGATCATTCTGTTGTGGTTGAAGATGGAGCCGGCATTCCTGGCCCGTCAACAAAACCCGCAGCAAGGACAACACGCCTGACCCCACCTGAGGATGAACCTGATATGAGCATGGACAAACAAGCAATCGAGCACTTCCTGCACGGCCAGATCGACTGCTGGAATAAAGGCGACAAAGAGGGTTTTTTCGCCCATTACCGCAGCGTCTCGGCCAATGGCTTGAGTATCGAATATGTCGGCAAACCCCTGCATGATGCCTGGCAGGTGTTGGAAGGCATGTGGGCGCTACAGCAGCCGAAGATTCGCGTGGAGGTGCGCCAGTGCATCGTCAATGGCAATGAGGCGGCCTGTCATCACCTGAACGCCTTTCGCGAGCAGCAAGGTGGCATCGAGACGATCGAGTTGTACCGATTCGAAGACGGCAAGTTGTCTGTGCGTTATTTCATCAACCAGTAACCGTGGACGCCCTGGTGCGTGCAGCTTTTGTCAAGAAAGGCTATGCGCACCTGCGGTTATTCGCCATCGGTGGAGCAGGTCAGCGGCCGCCACTGCTCGATTTGCGCGAGCATCTTGTCGAGCTTGTCGCGGACTTGCTGATAAGCGTCGGAGCCTGCCAGGTAACGCAACGGTGGCTGCGCACTGTTGGCCAGCTGTACCAGCGCGCTGCCCAGTTTCGTCGGGCTGCCGGTTTGCCGGTGGTTGTAGGCGGCCGAAGCGCTTTTGACCTTGGCGGTGAATGTTGCGTAATCCTCTAGCCCACCTGCACCGAAGACCGCTGAACTGGCGTCGAGAAAGTCGGTACGGAAAACGCCGGGTTCCACCAGCGTGACCTTGATACCGAACGGCGCCACCTCCAGGGCCAGTGATTCGGAAAAACCTTCCACGGCAAATTTCGACGCGCAATACAGCGCCGCACCGCCCATGCCCACCAGGCCGCCCATCGAGGACAGATTGAATATATGGCCGCTGCGTTGCTGGCGCATGATGGGTAAGACGGCACGGCAGACGTTGAACACACCAAACACGTTGGTCGCGAACTGCTTGTCGGCGTCGCTGGCGAAATTGTCTTCAAAGGGCCCCAGTTGCCCGTAGCCGGCATTGTTGACCAGCACATCAATTCGGCCAAAACGCGCAACGGCCTTCTCTGCGGCGGCAAGCGCCTGGGCTTCATCGGTCACATCCAGGGCCACTGCCAGCACGCGCTCGCCATACTCGGCGAAGACATTTTCCAGCGCGTCGGTGCGCCTGCCGCTGACCACCACACGGTCGCCGTCGGTCAGCGCGGCCTTGGCAATGGCGGCACCCAGGCCTCGGGCCGCACCGGTAATAAACCAGACTTTGTTCATCGCATCGCTCCAGGCATTGTGCAAAAAAAAGCCGCGTCAGCTTTGGGGCGGGCGCGGCTGCGGGTTTACAGGTCCGCAGTGCTCAGTCGCGATTGGCCACTTCCCAGGCCTTCAGGTCGAAACCGTCAGCGGCGGCTTCGACAGCCGTCAGCTTGGGCGCGCGGGCGAGGATCTTGCGCGCGGCCATGTGATCACCCATGCGGTTGCAAGACTCCACGGCCACCAGGCGGTCATTGCGGAAACACAGCACAGAGACTTGTTTCTCGTCGACGGAGCCGAGGACAACGGTGCTGTCGTAGCCATTGGAGAGCCCGGCAATCTGCAGCTTCAAGTCCCCCTGATCGGTCCAGAACCAGGGCAGGGCGCTGTAAGGCGCCGGCTTGCCCATCAAGCGCGCGACGACCGCGCGGGCCTGGTCGACGGCGTTCTGCACCGACTCGAGGCGGGTATGTTGTTCATCGTTCTGCTGGCAAGGGAAACTGGCGACGTCGCCCACCGCGGAGATTCGCGGGTCAGAAGTCAGGAGGCTGGCGTCTACCTTGATGCCGTTCTCGATGTCCAGGCCTGCTTCGGTCGCCAGTTGCGCGTTGGGGATCACGCCGATACCAAAGACCACCAGGTCAGCGGGCAGGACACGTCCGTCACCGGTTTGCACCGCGCACACCTTGCCGTTGTCGCCATCGATGCGGCTCAAGCCCTGGCGGAAGTCAAAATGCACGCCCCAGGCTTCATGGGCCTGGCGAAACACTGCAGACATCTCCCGCGACACGGCACGGGCCATGGGGCGCTCACCCAGCTCCAACACGTGCACGCTGGCGCCCAAGGCAGCGGCCACTGCCGCGAACTCCAGGCCGATAAACCCGGCCCCAATCACCACCACGTTGCGCGCTGCTTTCGCGAGCGGCGCCAGGGCATCGGCATCGGCTTTGGTCTTGATACCGAACACTTGCGCCAACTCTGCGCCGGGAACCGGCAGGGGACGGTTGTGCGCACCGGTGGCCAACACCAGATGGTCATAACTGACAGCCGCACCCGAGGCCAGGATCACCCGTTGGTTCTGGCGGTCAATGGCGCTGACCTGGTCATGTAGCAGTTCAATACGCTGGGTGGCGTAAAAGTCCGCCGGGCGAAACAGCAGATTGGTCGCCTGGATTTTGCCGAGCAGATAGGCCTTGGACAGCGGCGGTCGCTGATAGGGCAGGCCTGGTTCATCGCCGATCAGGGTAATGCGCCCGTCATAGCCTTCCTGACGCAGGGAGGCAGCGACCTGAAAGCCGGCCTGGCCGGCACCGACGATAACGACTGAGGCGAGGGTCATGAGAGCTCCTTCAAGTGCATTCAGAATTGCGACGACGGCAGGTGCAGCACCATGCCGTCCATTTCTTGGCTGATGATCAACTGGCAGCTCAAGCGGCTGTTGTCGCGGCGTTCGAAGGCGTACTCGAGCATGTCGCTTTCCATGCCTTGCGGTGCTTGCACCTTGCCCAGCCAGGCCTCGTCCACGTAGGTATGGCAAGTAGCGCAACTGCAGGCGCCACCGCAGTCGGCGGAAATACCGGGCACCGAGGCGAAGGTCGCGGCTTGCATCACCGATTGGCCGATGTCGCCCTTGACCTGATGGGTGGTGCCGTTGTGTTCGATAAACGTCAATGTGGGCATGTTCTGCTCCGGTTCTTGTTGTGGGGGGAGGGCTCAGGATTGGCTGGGAAGTGGTTGCGCATTGAAGCGTGGTACGCGTCCCAGGGTCAGTAAAAGCAGCGGACCGACCAGGCAACAGGCGGCGCTGTACACCAGCATTGCCGTGTACGAACCAGTACGTGCCAGCAGGTAGGCGAAAAGCAATGGCGCCAGCGCCGAAGCCACGGTATTCAAGCCCTGATGGACGCCAAACAGACGACCGTACTCGCGCAGGCCGAAGTAGCGGGCAATCAAAAAGGCGGCAATATCGAATTCTGCCCCGGCGCCAAAGCCGATCAGTACGGCAGCCAGCATCAGCGGCGCAAATTCAGCGGTGGGGCTCAGGTAGATAAAACAACCGACGGCGGGCAACACCAGGCTGAGCGCGGACACCGCCGGTGGCCACAGGCGATCGAGCAGATAGCCGATCAACATCCGGCCGAAGATCAGCGAAATACCAAAACCGCTGAAAATGGTGGCGGCATCCGCAGCGGACAACCCCCTGGATTGCAGCATGGGCACGGTGCTCGTGACCATGCCAACGATCGAAGAAATCACCAGGCTGAGCGCCAGGTTGCAGGTCCAGAACTTCAGCGAGCCCATACCCTCACGAAAGCCCATGCCGGGCAATCGCTCCAGTGCATGGCCGTCGTCTTGGCTACCCGCCGCAGCGGGCAGCTTGAACCACAGCAGAATCAGAGGCAACAAAACCAGCAGGTTGAGCAGGGCGAGAATCACGAAGGCCGCGCGCCAGTCCCATTGTTCGATCCCCCATGCCATCAACCGGGGAATAGTGGCGGCGGTGAGACCGGTGCCGGACAGGCCGATGGCCAATGCCAGGCCGCGATTGCGGTCAAACCAAAGGCTCAACAGTTGTGTCCAGGTCACCGCCAGTGCGCCCATGCCCACGATCGGCAGCACTGCAAAGGCGATGTACATCGACCAGATCGATTGGGTCAGTTGGGTTGTCGCCAGGTAGCCGAGTGACAACAACAGCAGGGAAATGACCGTGACGCGCTTCATGCCATAGCGCAGGTTGAACCAACCCACCAGTTGCAGTGACACCACGGCGCCGCCAAACAGAAAGGTGATGCAGGCCTGCAGCTCGCTTCTGCTCCAGCCAAAGGCATCGCCGAGCGGCACGACCAATGTGCCGAAGCCATAGAGCAGGGCGGCATTGATGCTGATGGCAACACCGGCGACGGACAAAATGAGAATTTTCCAGCTCTGTCGAAATTCGCGCGGATCGATTGCGGCTTGGTTTGTAGACGGGTGCATGGGGTTGGCTTCCTTATAGGTTTTGTTGAGCCAAGCATTGCTACAAGGGGGAAATGAATCCACCCTCAGCAGATTCTTTGAACAGAATCTGGTTTTTTATTCAGAATAAAATCAAAAATTCCGCTTTGTCCAGCCCAACCATCTGACTTATAGACAAACGAATTCCCTGCGTGGGGGCCTCCTTCGGACCAATCTGGGCCTCTGGGAGCGAGCAAGTTCGCCCACATGGATCTTTGTCTGGCACGGCGATCGTCCCAGGTGACTGCCAGCATAGCCGTGCCAAATATTAATTGCACATAAAATAAAATAGTGTTCATAATTTGCCGAGGCTGAACCTGATAAGGAGAAAAAAATGAGTTCAGAAAAAGCGCAATTCAAAGCCGTGGTAGACCGTAGCCGCTGCTGTGGTTATGGTTTATGTGCCGCGATTTGCCCCAGCCTGTACAAGCTCGATGCCGATGGCCTGGTGTATTTCGACGACGCCCATATCCCCCCGGAGTTGGAGGAGGAGGCCCGTGAGGGCGCTGCCGCCTGTCCCGCCGAGGCGATCTGGCTTGAACCCATCACCTCGGAAAACGAAGCCGTTTGACGGCATGAACGTTTGCCGCAATGTGATAACCACAGAGGTGAGGGTGTGCTGATGGGACGTTTACAAGACAAAGTGGCGTTGATCACCGGTACCGGTGGTGGCCAGGGCCGGGCGGCGGCGCTGCGTTTTGCCCGCGAAGGCGCAATCGTGGTTGGTTGCGACGTGGTTGCCGAAGGTCATGAGGAGACGGCGGCCTTGCTGCGGGCCGAGGGCCATACCCTGTATGGCTCGGCGCCTGTGGACCTGGGCGATCATGAACAGGCCCAGGCCTGGATCGATGCCGCCGTCGCCGAACATGGGCGCATCGACATTCTCTACAACAATGCTTCCGCCGCTCGTTTCGGACTGGTCAGCGAACTGTCGATCGAGGATTGGCAGTACACCATGCGCAATGAAATCGACCTGCTGTTCTATACCACCAAGTATGCCTGGCCCCACCTGGCCGAGCAGCGCGGGGTGATCATCAACGTATCGTCCACCGCAGCCTGGGGCGGCTCGAAAGTCGCCGGCATCAGCGCCCACTCGGCAGCAAAGGGGGCCGTGGTGTCGTTCACTCGCCAGCTGGCGGTGGAGGGCGCCCCGTTCGGCATCCGTGCGGTCAGCTTGAGTCCGGGATTTGTCGCCACCCCGGGTACCCGGCCGTTTCTGGAAGACCCGAAGATTCGCGCCATGCTGCTGGACGGCGTATTGATGGATCGCCCCGGCGAGCCTGAGGAAGTGGTGGCCATGGCGGTATTTGTCGCTTCGGATGAGGCCTCATTCATCACCGGTTCAGACTTCGTCATCGACGGTGGGTTGCTGGCTGTCTAGCGCGGCGTCAGGGCGGGTGCCGCAGGCACCTTTCATCTCGAACAATAAAAAGGTGAATAACGTGGACATCATCGGTATCGGTTACATGGGCTTCGAAACCCCCAATCTCGAGGCGTGGCGTGAGTACGGCCCGCAGGTAATGGGCTTTGGTATCGGCAAGAATCCCGAGAGTGACCCGGAGTCGCTGTACTTCAAAATCGACGATCGACGCCATCGCTTCGCTTTTCATCCAGGCAAGGTAGACCGAATTGCCTACATCGGCTGGGAAGCGGTGGGGCGCATGGCGTTCGAAGAGGGCATCAGGAAGCTGGCGGCGGCGAATGTCGACTACAGCCGTGGCGACGCCCAATTGTGTGAAAAGCGCGGTGTGCGCGAATTGGTGCGCTTCCGCGACCCCGTGGGGTATCAGCACGAACTGTTTTACGGGCAGAAATGGCTGCCGCGCTCGTTCCAGCCAGGGCGTCCCCACAGTGGTTTCCTGGCTGACGAACGGGGCGCGGGCCATGTGGTGCTGATCACCCCGGACTACACCCCGGAACTGGAAGACTTTCTGCTCAACGTGATGGGCTTCAGTTGGTATGGCGCGGGTGCGGGCAAAGGGCGAACCGGTTTCTTCCGCTCCAAACTCAACCATCACACCAGCCATGATATTGCCTATGGCCATGGGCCGGGACGCATGGGGGTGCAGCATGTCGGGCTGTTCGTGCGCAATGTGCGGGATGTCGGGGAAACCTACGACATCGTGCGCCAGCGTGGGCTGCCGATGATGATGACCCTCGGCCAACATGCCCAGGACCCGCACCTGTCGTTCTACCATTTCAATCCGTCCGGTTTTGCCTTCGAGACCATTGCTGAAATCGAGCCATGGCAAGGCGATCCCTATGAGTTGAACCCGGAAAAACTCAGCCTGTGGGGCCACGAAATGGTTGGCCCGATTCTCGGTCCCAGCGTCAAGACGCCGGAAGAAGTGCTCGATGCCGAGTACCTGCCGACGTACCTGGCCAAGCGCTGATATGCGTCTGGCGCGGGTCGAAGTCGCTGGGCAGGCGTTCTGGGCACTGTTGGATGGGCAAACCGAGCATTTGCGGCGGATTAACGCGCCGTTTTCCCACTGGGTCGGGCTGTGCGCGGATCTTGCGATAGACGCCCTGGACCTGGCAGGCCAATGGTTGCCGTTGTCAGCCGCGCGCCTGCTCGCGCCCTTGGAGCCGGGCAGCCGCGTCTTTGGTGTGGGCCTCAACTACCTCAGTCATCTCAAGCGCCTGGGCAGTGATGCGCCGGCGCACCCGCTGGCCTACATGAAGCCTGGGTCGGCGCTGGTCGGTGCCGATGACGATATCGACTACTCACCCTTAACCGCCCAACTTGACTATGAGGTCGAACTGGTCGCCGTGGTGGGCCGACCGTTGCTGGATGAACCCCATGCCAGCGATTGCCTGCTGGGGTACACGGTGGGCAATGACATCAGTGCTCGGGATGCCGGCAAGCAGATTGGTCGCCTGGACCTGTTGACGCAGAAAGCCATGGATCGCACCACGCCGGTAGGTCCCTGGATCGTGACCACGGACGAAGTGGCCGTCAGGGGGCAACCGGCTCTGGAGATGCGCCTGAGCGTCAACGATGAGTTGCGCCAGCAGGACAATACCCGGCAGATGATTTTTCCCTTGGACGAGTTGCTCAATTATTTGGATGCGCGCATCAGCCTGCGCCCGGGTGACCTGGTGTTTACCGGTTCCACCCACGGCGTGGGGCTGGAAAGCGGGCGCTTTTTGCGCCCGGGTGACCGCGTCGAGGCCGAAATCGAAGGCATCGGCCGACTGCGCAATACCATTGCTGCGCCACGCCCGCTCAGCCCCGCCCGTGCGGTCGGGCGACTGGGCCTGCCGCTGGATAAGTGAAAGATCCTGTACCAAGTGACGGCGCCAGAGCGCGATGAATTTGATCGCCGTGTACGCTGTAGGTAAGGCGCGACGGCGCAACGGTGCGCAAAACTGGTGCCTTTACGGGGTCATGCCGAGATAAAGGAAAATTAGGACATACGCGCTGCAACTGATTGTATTTAAATATCTTTCTAGCGTCGCTAAGTTACTCAGGATGGGCTTTATAGGATTTTATAGTCAATTATAGAATCGGCTCTGAACGCCTGATTGAAGTTATGCCGAGGTAAGGGGGGGAATCAGGGGGTTGCCGAGATGAGGCAAAAATTAGTGCATTCGTTCTGTAACTTGCTGTATTTAAACGAACAGAATGGAAGTCCTGCTCAAGCGAAGGCGCGCTTAGCGTAATGGCTTCAGCCAGATACCGCTGAGGATCAGTTCGGCCTGCTGCGAATTAAGTAGGCCGATCTGGAGTTGGCAAAGGCACCGGGGTGTCGGTATCAAGGCTCTGAGCCCAGGTCTCGACCAATGCGTGATCGATCACCAAACCCTCGCTCACGTCGGCTAATGCCTCGCGTGTTAGATCAGCGAGTCGTTGGTCGTCATTTGTTGAATTGGCCATTCCGCGTCCATTTTGCCGTGCCCTGCTGCTAGCTGACGGGCGTTGGCTCTGAATAGCCCGTCTTCACGCCCTGGGTGGCGGCGTAATGGCGGGTTTGGAAAGCCAGGACATCCTGCATCTGCTTGCTGACGTCCTCTTCAAGCCCCCATTCATAGGCCAGCTTGTCGAGTTGGTAGCGAGAGACAAGCTGGGTCGCACGAGGTGAGCGTTCTGCTGGTTTCAGGTTCGACCAACTGCTGACAAAGCCTTTTAGGCGCGCGGCTTTGTCCGTTGATACACAGGGAAAGCGACGCAGCAGGTCGACGAGATAGAGGGCACGCAACTTCTGTTCAGGCTCGCGCAGCTTGCCTGCCACTTCACGCTGCAGTACCGGCACGAGGTCGCGCTCTTCGTACCACAACTGCTTGGCGAGTTCCACAAGAGCATCGGACGCAACTTGGCTAAGACGCTGCTGGGTGACAGTCTCCAGAAGCGTGCCAAAGCTTTGTTTACGATCCAGACGTGGCATCTCGCCCATCCTCCAGGTACTTCGCTGTGACCAGTTTCAGGCAGCTTAGCATTGCGCTTCGGTTGCCCACGGCATAATCGATTGCCTCTGTTGCCAGTGTAACAAACTGGCCGACATCGACACGGCCACATTCGATGAGCTGTTCGATATCAGATTGATCGTTTTGCGTAAAGCGGCCAAGCTTGGAGATGGCCAGATCCACGCCGGCGGCAACGAAGATATGCAGCGGCTGCTCACCCTCGAAACCCTCCATGGGGATGGCGCGCTCGCGGTAGTCCTCGTGCAGTGGCCCGAGGGCATTGGTGTAGTTCTGGTCCAGGTACACCTGCAAGTCGCGGCCGTCGCTGTCCTCATAACCCTCTGGCGGTGTGTAGACGGCCATGATCTCGTCCTTACGCAGCACACGGGCCGCCTCGATCTCCGCATCGACGTCCGCACTACCACGCGCATGGGTGAGCAGGTGCACCGCGCAGCCGCCGAAGATTAAGACTTTGAGCGAGCCTGGCGGATTGCCATCCAGTAGCGGCAAGGCCCGGGCGAACAGATTACCAATGGCCTGGCCCAGTGGCGTAGTCAGCCGGACAGGTTCAGCAGCCCCCTCATTGGCAGTCTCAAGTAGTGTCATCTTCACCTCCGCTCAGCGCTTAGGCTCAGTGTGCCGGTTCATGTGTTACATGCGCCATCGCTGTTCGCAAGCGGCGCCCCGAGTAGCTTCAGCTGTGTAGTGGCTTCGACCAAGCGCTCCTGCAGGCCCTGCGCCTGCTGCGCCTGAAGCGCGGAGGCTTCGCTCAGCCGGGACACCTCCTCCTGCAATGTGCGACAACGCTGATCAAGGGCTTTATTCGTGCGTTCGGAGCCGGCCAGCGTGCTCTGCAGGGCCTCCAGGGTCTGAGTTTTCTGCGCCACTAGCTGTTGCTGTGCATGTCGCTCTTTTTGCAACTGCCGCGCCTCGGTGAGCAAGCGTGCATTGTCGCGGTTCAGTTGCGTCAGTTCGTCCTGCTTGATTATCAAGGTCTGCTGCAGTTGCCGCAGTTCTAGTTGCAGTTGTTGTACCTGCGACTCGTGTCGGCGTTGTTCCTGCTCACGCTGTTCCTTGCTGGCCTGTCGGTAGTGCTCCAGGGTGTCGCGCGCATGTCGGTGTTTTTCCTCCAGCGAGTGGATCTGTGCGTCGCGATCCTTGTGCCGCTCCTCGAGGTCACGATTAGCCTGCTGTAGGCGGGCGTTCTCGATCTCGGCCTGTTGCCGTTGCTCGCGTGCCTGCTGCAACTCGTGATGAGTGGCCTGAAGTCGTTCCGCGTCGAGCGCGGTCTGGCCTTCCAGTTGTTGGATGCGGCTTTCGGCCTGTCGAAACCGATGCTGGAAATCGAGCCGTTCGCGGGCCAGTTGTTCGCGCTCCTGGGCCACGGCGGCCTGCGTCTCCTCCTCAAGCTGATCTGCCAGTTGGCTGACCAGATTGGCCAACTGTTCGCTGAGCGGGATCACGGCCGCATCCCGGCCGCGCTCGGCGTCTTCAAGCTCTTTCAGGTAGCGGTGAATGGTGGTCTTTGAACCGGTATTGCCCAGCTCGATGCGCACCGCATCAATACTGGGGTGAATGCCGCGGGCGAGGAGGGCATTCCTGGCTTTCTGCACGACAGCTTTGTTGATGCCACCGCGGGCCATAAGTGGGACTCCTGACGATTTCGTTCTGTGGTACGTACCATGTAAATACATAGCACTTTATCAAAAATTTCCTATCTATTCTCTTCGTATTCTAGAATTGGGTAATCACGAATTATCCAAGGTGAAGCGGCTTTTTCGTCGTTTGCCAGTCGCTCACCGGTACACCAGGGGGATAGGCCCAGATGAGCCAGGACATCGAGCGGTACCTGCAGGCCGGCACCCGCGCCAACACGCGGCGCAGCTACCAGCAGGCGCTCGAGCACTTCGAGGTGACTTGGGGTGGCTTCTTGCCGGCGACCAGTGATGCCATCGTGCGCTACCTGGTCGACCACGCCGCCACGCTGTCCAGCAACACGCTCAAGCTGCGCCTGGCAGCCCTGGCGCAGTGGCATGTCAGCCAGGGTTTTCCGGATCCAACCAAGACCCCACTGGTCCGTCAGGTCCTCAAAGGCATCCGTACGCTGCATCCGCGTCAGGAGAAGCAGGCCGAACCCTTGCAGCTGCGCCAGCTCGAGCAGTGCGTGCTGTGGTTGGAGCAGGCCGAGGGGAGAGCACGAGCGGAGGACGACTGGCCGCGGTTGCTGCGCTGTTGCCGCGACCGTGCACTGGTCCTGATTGGCTTCTGGCGGGCGTTCCGCAGTGATGAGTTGTGCCGCCTGCAGGTCGAGCACATCCAGGTAAGGCCCGGGGAGGGCATGCAACTGTTCCTACCCTGGAGCAAAGGTGACCGGGACAACCAAGGCCAGACCTTTAGCGCACCGGCGTTGGCCAGGCTGTGCCCGGTACAGGCCTACGTCGACTGGATTAGCCTGGCGA
The DNA here is from genome assembly GCF_000802155.2 of Pseudomonas frederiksbergensis. GTDB lineage: Bacteria > Pseudomonadota > Gammaproteobacteria > Pseudomonadales > Pseudomonadaceae > Aquipseudomonas > Aquipseudomonas frederiksbergensis_A. The sequence continues at coordinate 423,679 of NZ_JQGJ02000002.1, read as the reverse complement.
GCATTGCGCGTGGTCCGGTCTTCCGTGGAGTTGATCGCTGGGGGCACTTAAGTGAGCAGGGTTTGCACCCAAATAGCGTTGTCCCACTCATGCGCGCTGTCCTGCAGGCGGCAGGGCTGCCTGCTGAGCTGTACAGTAGCCACTCGCTGCGCCGCGGTTTTGCCACCTGGGCCACCCGCAGCGGCTGGGATCTCAAAGCGCTGATGCAGTACGTAGGCTGGAGCGATGGTCAATCTGCATTGCGTTATGTCGAGAGCACAGGAGTGTTCCCTGGGCAGCTGAGTGCGCTACAACACATCTCAAACTGGCCCGAGGGATTGCCATAAGACCGCCTTCCGCTGCCCCGATCTGCACCTAGCTGCGCACTGGGAACACCAGCTCGTCATGTGCGGTGCAAATGAGTCGATGATCCAGCACATGGAAAATTGCAGGGTTCTTGGCATCCTGGGCACCCACAAAGAAGAGGTAACTGCGGGATGCCTGCTTGTCTTTTTTGGCTTTTATGTTCTCTTGGCGGGCTATTTCCAGCTCATTTTTCAGTCGCCCGCGCCCGCCGCTGCTGACCACTCTCTCCAAAGGACGACCGCCTGGTAAGGCGTTAGTTTTTTCTCTTCCCATTCGCCCGCGTTGAGTGAAATGGTCAAGTGTTCGGGCGATTCAGCGGCTGGCGTCCAGGCCAGCTCTCCATAGAAAACGCGCGCATTAGGACATGGCTCCAACTCTTTCGACCGAAGTTTCTTGAAGGCGGTCTGATAGGTCGTTGGGGCAATACCCGGAATAGCTAAGGAAAGATGCCTATCGAAGGGGAAGCGCAAAAAAGCACGGCAGATAGGACGAATACTGTTTGCTGCGCGTCGTCCCTCTCGGCGCACCAGGCCAGTGGCTCCATCCGACCGCCTGACGCTCTGTGTTTGAGACTCGGTGTGAGGAAGCGCAGGATCGACGATGGTACGGTCTTCAATTAGCTGCAGCCGGGCGGGCGATAAACCTGGCGAGGTCTCCAACTCCTGCTGAACACTGCCGCGCTTGCCCTGCGCTATAACCTTGGTTTCGCCCTCCACCTCACAACCTGAGACGTGAGGGTCACGCAGTTGAAAGTGAGCCCGAACCAAGTTCTCCGGGCGGTAGGAACGCGGGAAGGCCTGAGTTTGGCAGCCAGGGCATTGGTAGCCATAGGTATCCACTGCCGCCAGCAGTTTAAGGTCTTCGGCCTCAACAATTTCCTGGGTAATACGATCACGAGCGTTGTCCATGACGCTGAAGTCTCCATTGGGGCGGGGGTGGGTGTTCGGCTTATGCAGCTCACCGCATACTGTCCGAATGGGTCGGACTAAATAAAGGGGTGAAATGGTGAGCGATGAGCTTTATGTTTCCGTCGACGTAGAAACTTCCGGGCCAGTACCGGGCATCTATAGCCTGCTTTCCATCGGCGCTTGCGTCGTCTCAGAGCCCGCTCAGTCAATCTATCTCGAGCTCCAGCCAGACGGCCTACAGCACGATCCGGAGGCTGTCGCCGTAACTGGCCTTGCCCTCACCAAGCTCGAAAACGAAGGACTAGCCCCACAGACGGCGATGCTCAAGCTGGAACAATGGTTGAACCAGCTATGTTCGGCAGATCAGAAAGTCGTTTTCGTGGGGCTGAATGCCCCGTTTGACTGGTCGTTCATCAACTACTACTTCCATAAGTATTCTGGGGGGAACCCCTTTGGGTTCACCGCACTCGACATGAAGGCGTATTACATGGGGGTTACCGGCTGCCGCTGGAAGGAAACTAAATCCTCGCAGATGACAGCTCGGCTCAAGCCTCAAAGCGCACCCAGCCATAACGCGTTGGACGACGCACGATTTCAGGCGGAGCTTTTTGCTCTCATGCTGGCAGAAGCACATAACCGCTAACCTGGCCAGTTACCCCATGCAGCTTCAACATAACGCCCCTCCCTGAAGGACCAAGCCTTTATGCCTTCAGGGCTGCTGGAGTTGCCCACGATGATTGCCAGCGGGTGCGGCAGATCTTGCGTGTAGCGCGCTGCAAACCTGGAAAAACTCCCGACATCCGTGGGGGAGATCATAGGAATGCTTTGCGGGTGAGTATGCCAGTACCCCACCAGTCGGAGCCCGGCAGCATTGGCTCGTTCAATTTCATCTCTGCAGCGGTGGGCATTCAACTCTAGCCAAGCTCTTCCAGCCCGATCATCTCGATGGGGGGGAGTCGCCAAGGCAAGTACCAGTCCGGCAGCGCTTGCGGGGTCAACAAATAGCTGTCCCCCACGCTCCACATCGAAGCGCCTCTGCCGATAGCGCTCCAACAGATTCGCAACGTCCTGCGATACCAACAGATGCGTGTCCACCCCGGACATTGCCCCCAACAGATCACGAACAGGGATGTCGTTGATCGTCGCGAAATGCTGACTTTGCACTATCACCGGAATGGCTCTGCCGCCGTCAGGCGTGGTTGCGGCCAACCGGATTCGCTCCAAATACGCCTGGTGCAGGCCGCTCAGATCGCTTTCTGGGTAGCCATCAGCATCGCGATCTATTTTTTCATGGCAGCCAGGGCAGAGCAGCATGAGGTTAGCGGTATCGTTGGTGAGCGACTCGGCCTTAGCCTCATCATGATCATCTCGCCCCCTTGGCCCCTTCGGGCTGGCTGGCAGGATGTGGGCTACCTCGCCCCATTTCATGGGCTTTCCTGCACGATAATCGTACGTGAGGTCCGTGCCACAGAGCTCGCAATGACCAGCTGATTGGATCCAGACGATGCGCTTCGTCTCATTATCGGTATCGTACCGCCCGTTGGCAGGCTTAGACTTTTCTTGTTTTTCCACTTGCCCTCCTTGGGCATCTGGATCCCAGATACGTACTGGCTCTTTAAGATCAAATGAGGCCATCAAGCCAGAATTCAAGGGGGCTGAAGCGAAGCAGCTCAAATAAGGCTGCTTCGCTTAAGACCTCCGGTCTGCGAGCAGTTTCAGCGCACAAATGAACCCCCACATGCAGCGCTAGGGCGGCCCATGAATTAACCAGCACCAGTGTCGGGACTGGTGCCAACATCACGACCAGAGGTTGCCATGATGAAAAGTCTTATTGAACGACTTGGGCTGCCCCAAAGCCAAAAGAGCCTGTATCAAGCGACCATGGCAGGACTCCAAGTCGAGCTAACCACTCTCTTGGCGGAGGAGCTGGGGATTGAGTCCTGCGTCGTGGCAGACTGGATCGGCATTGCTCCAGAGGCTTCCCGCATGACGCCAGCAGAAGGCGATGCGTTTTGTCGACTGGCGAATCTTGTCGACGTGCTGATGAACGCCTTGGGGTCAGATCAAGCCGCAGCGACTCGCTGGCTCACGTCGCCAAATATTGCGCTAGGAAATGTGCAACCCGTTTCTCTGCTGAGCACCGAGGTCGGTGGTCGAGCTGTACGCCAGGTGTTGCTCGCCATTGAGTACGGACTGCCGGTCTGACTGAGCCGCTGCTCTTATATCTTGGGGCTTTGGGCCTTCACGAACCCAGGCGTATGCTGCCTGAGGAGTAGTGGTTTCAATGGAGACAGAAATGACAATGCCGAACGAGCGCTCTCGCGCGGTAATAATGACTCGAGATTTTCTCGTTGAACTGTCCCGAGATAGCCGATAGCAGACTGCCTGAGAAGGTGCGGCGAGATGCCAAGTTCCTTTTGCGGCACTTCCCTACACAGGACGATGTGTTTCTGGCGGGGCAAATAGAAGAGCAGTCGGAGACCTTGCCTCTGGGGGCTATGGGACCAGTCTTCAGTTCCTCGATTACAGGCTAGGTATAGCGCTCGGCGGGGCAGAAATGATAAAGGCGGCCTTAGAGGCCGCCTCGAACCAAGTTTCATCACCGGTACAGCGCCCGGGAGAGGAAGCTCTTGGGCTGCAGACATAGAGTAGCTGCAGGGGATTGCAAAACCAATTCATTTTACTGGGGGCTTTGGAACGGAGGCTTCCCAGGTGCTCACAAGCTCATCTACCCGATCTGGGATCTGTGGCGACTTACTGAGCACAAAACAGCGGGCGGTACCGACATACTCCTCAATGAGGAAAAGGCTGTCCCCGACGTCGACACCGAGCTCTTGGAGCACCTCGTCGTGAATGCGAATAGCTCCGTCGCCATCCCAGTCTTCGATGACCAACTGCATCGATTTCATCTGCACATACCTACTCAGGTGACAGGCTGCCCTTCAGGCTCATGATTTCTCGCTGGATCTTCTTCAGCAGCTCATCTGGCTTCAGTCCGGGCGTCTGCCTTTGATACGCCAAAACCAGCAGTGTCAAAGGATGAATGCCGACAACCTCGGCAATTTGCTCAACCTTTTCGATCGATGGCTTCCACTTGCCGCGCTCGATTGCACTGATATAGCTCTGGCTGGGTCCCAGCCCTTCCTGGGGCAGATCCTTCAAATTTCGCAGATTCTTGATCACCAGACCAAGCGCTTCATTGAGTTCCATTTGCTGTCTCGCAAAAGGAACGATGAAGCCTTTTTAGCGCCTCTTGGGCTATGCTATATATAGCTTAAAAGAGGGTGTGCTGATGTTTCTCACGTACAAGCGCGCTGAAATCGCGTATCCGCCGTTGTTTGGGGATGACATCCAAATGTGGCGATTCGTCGAGCTCGAGGAGCATCGCCCTTGGTTTTACGTGGTGATTAATCGCCGCCGTAAGACCTCCTCATGGCGGACGATGCTTCTGATTCCAACCGAGGAAGAGTTAGAGCACATGCTAGATAAGCGCGCCGATGGGACCCTAGTCGAGGCAGTCCAGGTTGTGCTGCCCGCGAGGATAAATGGTTCCAACGATTGGACAATGGAGAGACTGACCGAGCTGGTAAGGGTGTATGACCCAGACCAACGAGTCTTGGGCTACGACTTCAAAACGGCATCAGGCCAGACCTACTCGCACAGGGATTGCCTGTACTCGCAGGACGGAGCCAAGCATCAGGTCTATTGTTCAATGATGTGCCCCGCATGAGATCGCCACCGTTCGTGGTTTTTGGGTGGGTCACTCACTAGGTTTGGCCGGCTAATGAAGACTCTTCCCGAGAATATCCTGGACGTCATTCAACAGCTTCCAGAAGGTGAAATTCTGACACCAGGCAGACTCCTGCATCAGGGGACTCGACATGCTGTGCAGCGAGGGCTCTCTCGACTGGTCGAGGGTGGAAAGCTGTTTCGCGTTGCTCGGGGTCTTTATGTTGCAGCAGTCGAAACTCGGTTCGGCTTGCGCGCACCGGCACCTGAGAAGGTCGCCCGCTCATTGGCAAACGTGCAGCGTGAGCTGATAGTCGCCACTGGGGCTAGCGTCGCAAACAAATGGGGGCTGACAACGCAGGTTCCTATTCGGTATGTCTTTCTAACCACCGGGCGTTCTAGGAAGCTTCAGGTAGGCAAGACCACCGTATCGATTCGGCATGCGCCTCGATGGTTGATGGCTCTTGGCGCTACTGGAGCGGGGGACGCCATTCGAGTATTGGATTGGCTTGGTGAAGCAAGCGTGGGTGATGCCGTTTCCAAACTTCATAAGCTACTACCCGAGAACGAATGGGGGGCTCTAGTGTCAGCTCACCGCTCGTTGCCTATCTGGATGGCGAATGCAATCTGCGCTCAGTCGAATTGCACCTGCACCCACCCTGTCAAGTTGGGCTAGCGGTTAGCTGTAGCCTACTTACCGCCAGACCGGCATCATCTGGAATGGGGCAATTCGATGTGAAAGCCCGTGAGGCCAGCGGCTGAGGTGCACCAGATGCGGCCTTTGTGAGCCTCAATGATGGAGCGGGTGATGGCAAGACCGAGCCCGGCATTGCTCGGGCTTCCCTCCCGCCGAGCGGGGTCAACCCGGTAAAAGCGGTCGAAGAGCTTCTCTAGATGCTCTGAGCTGATTGTGTCCCCTGGGTTCTCGATGCTGAAGGTTGTGGAGCCCGCTGTCTCGCGGATCAAAACCGAAATTGTATGTCCCGCCGGCGTGTAGCGCAGTGCATTGGACAGCAAGTTGGAGAGTGCACGATCAAGCATCAGCCGATCTCCCAGCACTTGGCCTGTGCCTGTGAGCGATAGTTCAATGCCATGTTCTTCGGCCAGAAGGTGGTAGTAGTCAAACAGCTTGAAGACTACGTCAGCCAGTTCGATCCTGGCCTGCTCGGGGATGATCAGGCCATTATCAGCCTTGGCCAGGAACAGCATGTCATCAATCATCCGAGACATGCGCTTCAAGTCCTCCAGGTTGGAGTAGAGATTCTCTTCATAGGCATTGATATCGCGTTTCTTGCTCAGCACGACCTCGGTGTGGGTCATCAGGTTGCTAACGGGCGTGCGTAGCTCGTGGGCAATGTCGGCCGAAAAATTGGAGAGCCTAACGAAGGCATCCTCTAGCCGAGCCAACATCGCATTGAAGGATAGAACCAGTTGCTGAAGTTCCCGCGGCACTGGTTCGAGAGGGATTCGTTCCTGTAACGAGCGAGCGGACATCCCGGAGGCCACATGAGTGACTTGCCGCAGAGGCCTAAGGCCGCTGCGAGCAACCACCCAGCCGAGCGCGGCACTGAACAGGGCACTGATGACCAATCCAATCCAGAACCATCGTTGCAGCGTGTCGAAAAAGTGTGTGTGATTGGTGACGTCAAGAATCAGCAAAGCTGTGAGCGGCTCAGCCTGATCGGCTACCGAGATTTGCGCCGTCATGCCGCGGTACATGTGTTGGCCGTTCTGCCACTCCCACATGCTCTGCTCATTTTCACGTCTGAAACGCTCTGGTACTTCGACTGCTCTGGGGTCGGAGAACAGTACAGAACCGTCACTGGCCAGGATAGTGGCCGCCAGATCCTGATGGGCTCCCAGCAAGGCTCGCAACTGCGGTAATTCTTCCGAAAGGCTCGCTTCACCGCGAGCATTGTTGAGGATATGTTTGGCGGATTCGAGTTTCTCCACCAGGGCCTGCCGATCCAGCATCTTGAAGTGGTGCTGGCTGAGCATATTGAAACTCAGCCCTGCTACCGTCAGGACTGCAATTACCGCGGACATGAACATCAGGCTCATGCGTGCTGTCAGCGAAAGGTGCTTCATATTCACTCCGGCGCATCCATCATGTATCCCATGCCGCGGGCGGTATGAATCAGCTTGAGATCGAAATCGTCATCGATTTTTGCGCGTAGCCGGCGTACCGCGACCTCAATGACATTGGTGTCGCTGTCGAAGTTCATGTCCCAAACCTGAGAGGCAATCAGCGACTTCGGGAGCACTTCACCGCGTCGGCGCAGCAGTAACTCCAGTAGTGAAAATTCCTTCGCCGTCAGGTCAATTCTTTTCCCGCCCCGGACAGCACGTCGCTTCATCAGATCGACTTCCAGATCGGCAATTTTCATGGTGGTCTGCGTCGGCGAACCATTACCTCTGCGCAACAGCGTTCTGACCCTGGCCAGAAGCTCTGAGAAAGCAAATGGCTTGATCAGGTAGTCGTCCGCACCCAGCTCCAACCCTTTAACGCGGTCTTCCACACCATCGCGTGCCGTCAAGAACAGTACGGGGACGTCTTTTCCTGCTGCGCGCAACATGCGCAGCACTTCCCAACCGTCCAGCCCAGGCATCATTACATCCAGAATTAGCAGGTCATAGGCTTCGCTAAGTGCATGCTGAAGGGCATCTGTGCCGGTCATAACCCGGTCGACATTGAACCCAGCCTCGGTGAGACCTTGCTGGAGGTACGTACCGGTTTTGGGTTCGTCTTCAGCTACCAGTAGTTTCATGTGTGCAGACTCCAAAAGTCGGGTGGCCTGAGTTTGCAGGCAAACCGCGGCCCCAACCAGAAGCTTACGAAAATGTAATTCTGACTTCAGCTCACTGACAGGGTGGCTTGTCTAGGGTGCAAGCATGAGTACTAGGTTGTGCTCTCGGCCCTCGACAGACCAAAAGCAGAGGTGCCGGCCATAGTTTGCACTGATGGAGACTGCCCATGAAATCGCTGAAACCTTTGCTTCTGGTTGGTTCGCTACTGCTGTCTTCCATGGCTTGGGCCGAAGGGGGCAGCGACCGTGTATTCGAGCGCATCCAGCAGATGCGCGACAAAGCAGAAGCCGTGCTGATCCAGGCGGAGAAGGCCCCGGTCGGCGAGCGGCATGTGCACATGAAGGAGCATATGAACATGCTCGAAGACATCATGAGCCAGCTGCACAACGAACATCCCGCGCCAAACATGTCTGCCGAAGAGCATCTGGCCTGGATGGAAAAGCATGACAAGCTGGTAGACGACGTGCTGGGTCAAATGATTCGAGAGCACAAGCTGATGATGGCCGACAAGGAATGCCATCAGTAAAGATTTCCCCCATCTTACAGGCCTTTCGTGATTGCTCCTTCGGCCTAGCGGCGCCTTTATGGCGCCGTGCTTTTTCCCAGCTGACGCAATTGTAGTTTTGGGGTCAGCGGCCTCTCAGCAAGCGGGGAATAGCATGAGATTTCCAGCACCCATCTCGAGGTCTCACCATGAAACGCTTACCCCTTAAACTGCTGATCAGCACTCTGTTCATCAGCACCACCTTTCCGGCATTTGCCGAGGTCGGCGGCAGTAGCAATGGCATTGGGCAGCAGGCCCAGGCGACGCCAGCGACTCGTACCATCTTGGTAAAGATGGACGACATCAACTACAGCCAGAAAACGATCGATGTGAAGCCAGGTGAAACCGTGCGCTTCGTTCTGAAGAACGAGGGCGCGTTGATGCACGAGTTCAACATCGGGCAGGCAGCGTCCCAGCTGGAGCACCAGCGCAAGATGGCGTCCTTGTTCAAGGACGGCACACTGACCCCGACCGGCATGGCCGAGCGCATTGTCTGGCATGAGCGTTATGGCATGGGAGACTCCAACCCTCCAGGCTATCCGGAAGTCATCAAAGCCAAGCATGACGACCCGAACGCGGTTCTCGTCGAGCCCGGCACAACCAAAGAGTTCGTGTGGACCTTCCCTAAGGCGGGCAGTTTGAGCTTCGCCTGTACATTGCCTGGGCATTACCAGGCGGGGATGGTCGGTGAGTTTGCTCTGCGTTAGTCCGGCATCGGTGCTACCCGTTGGCCGCGAGCTGGGTAGCACCGATCTGACGAACCTTACTGCGATGTAGTTTTCACGTCAGCGTACCGCCAGCTGCACCTCATTAGCATCGGGACTCATCCCTCCTCAACACCTCAGAGGCACACCATGAAACTCAGACCCGCTTTCATAATCACCACCCTTGGCTTGCTGCTCAGTGCTGCCAATGCGCTGGCCAGCCCGGGCCACAAGAAAGACAGTATTGGGCAACCGGGAGACGGTCAGGCAGTAGATCGCACCATCGAAGTCCGGATGGGGGACATCTTCTTCGAACCCAAAGCAATGGAGATCAAAGCAGGCGAGACAGTTCGCTTCGTCCTGAAAAATGACGGTGCATTGCTACACGAATTCAATCTTGGCAAAGCGGCATCCCATGCCGCGCACCAGAAAGAGATGGCCGCGATGTTTCAGAACGGCACGCTGTCCCCTACAGGTGCACATGACATGAGCAATATGGGCCATGCCATGGGCGGCATGAAGATGGTCGGTATGGAACACGATGACCCCAACAGTGTTCTTGTCGAACCTGGAGCACGCGAAGAGTTGATCTGGACCTTCTCCGCCGCCACCGAACTGGAGTTCGCCTGCAATATTCCAGGACATTATCAGTCGGGAATGGTCGGTAAGGTGACCGTACGCTGACGTTTATTGATACTCGCCAACTCCGTCCAGTCTGAGACACCTATACTGATCCGGCCGCCATTGAAACGAGGCTATTGTCGTGGACCATACCCATCACACCAGTACCACTGAGCCGCCTTTTTGGAAGAGCAAGATTGGCATTGCGCTGATCATGCTGGCCGTAATCGGCATCTTCTATGTAGCGCGTGAGCATTACGGTCATCTTTCGCAGGCCCTGCCGTACCTCATCCTGCTGCTATGCCCGCTGATGCATCTGTTTGGCCACAATCACGGCGGGCACTCCCACTCCAGCAGCACCGCTGTTTCCAAGGACGAAGAAAGGACATAGATCGCATGCAAAAGACCTCCTGCCATCATGACCAGGATCATTCACATAACTCGCACGCCCACTCCGAGAGCCAGCGCGACCCGGTGTGTGGCATGGAGGTCAAACCTGATGGCCCTTATCGCGAGAGCTTTGAAGGGAAGGCCTATCATTTCTGCAGTGCGAAGTGCCTAGAGAAATTCCAAGCAGATCCTCATCAGTACATGAGCCATCAGTCTCATGGGGAGCATCACCAGCACGCGACTCCAGCACCCACATCGACACCTGTAGGTGCTGAATACACCTGCCCGATGCATCCAGAAATCCGTCAACCGGCTCCCGGAAACTGCCCGATCTGCGGGATGACGCTGGAACCTGTCATCCCGGAGCTGGAAGAGGAGGAAAATCCAGAGCTGAAGGACTTCTCGCTGCGGTTCTGGTGGACCCTACCGTTGACCGTCATCGTGACCGTATTGGCGATGGCCGGCCATTCCTTGCAACTGTTTCATGGCACGACCCAGAACTGGGTCGAGCTGGCTCTGGCGACGCCCGTGACGCTATGGGGTGGCTGGGTATTCTTCACCCGCGGCATTGACTCCATCCGCCACCGCAGCCCCAACATGTGGACCCTGATCGGTTTGGGAACGGCCGCTGCCTACCTCTACAGCGTGGCCGCTACCTTGGTTCCGCAGTGGTTTCCGGCGGCCTTTGCCCAGGACGGACGTATCGGCGTCTATTTTGAAGCAGCCGCAGTGATTATCTCACTCACGCTGTTGGGCCAAATGCTCGAACTCAAGGCCCGCTCGCAGACTTCGGCAGCCATCAAGTCACTGCTGAGGCTGGCACCAAAGACTGCGCGTCGCATCAAGCCCGATGGCCAGGAAGAAGATATTCCGCTGACACATGTCCATCAGGGCGACCACCTACGTGTCCGGCCGGGAGAGAAAGTCCCGGTGGACGGTACGGTTCTAGAGGGTGAGAGCGCCGTCGACGAGTCGATGCTTACCGGAGAACCGTTACCCGTGACCAAGCGGGTAGGGGATGCCCTTATCGGTGCCACCATGAACACCCATGGAAGCCTGGTGATGGAGGCGCAGAAGGTCGGTGCCGAGACCATGCTGTCGCAGATCGTTCAGATGGTGGCCAGAGCCCAACGTTCCAAGGCCCCCATGCAGCGTATGGCTGATGCGGTGGCAGGGTATTTCGTGGTCGGGGTGATCCTGATCGCGATTCTGACCTTCTTCGGCTGGGGGCTATTAGGGCCGGAATCAGGCTGGGTATTTGGCCTGATCAATGCGGTGGCGGTGCTAATCATTGCGTGTCCCTGCGCTCTGGGTCTGGCAACCCCGATGTCCGTCATGGTTGCGACTGGCAAGGCCGCTAGCAGCGGTGTGTTGTTCCGCGATGCCAGCGCCATCGAAAATCTATGCAAGATCGACACGCTCATCGTCGACAAGACTGGAACCCTGACTGAGGGGCGTCCCGTATTCCATAGTGCGGAAGGGACAGGCGGTTACGACTCCAATGAAGTGCTGCGCCTGGCTGCTAGTCTCGACCAGGGTAGTGAGCACCCGCTGGCTCATGCCATAGTCGATCATGCGCGCGGTCAGGGCATTGCACTGGTCAAACCGGACACTTTCGAATCTGGCTCGGGTATTGGTGTGCGCGGCCAGGTCGATGACTATCAGCTGCAGCTCGGCAACACCGCACTGATGGACGAGGCGGGCGTCGATATTACCCCGCTGCGCAATCGCGCCGAGCAACTGCGTCTGGGAGGCATCAGCATCATCTATTTGGCCGTTGATGGCCGCCTGGCGGGACTACTGGCCGTTTCCGATCCGATCAAGCCTACTTCTCAACAGGCTGTCTCCAAGCTTCAAAGCGAAGACGTAAAGGTCATCATGGCCACTGGTGATGGCCTCACCACAGCAAGAGCCGTGGCGCAGCAGCTCGGAATCGAGGAAGTGCATGGTGAGGTCAAACCGCAGGATAAGGAGAAACTAGTCGCCGATTTGCAGGGCTATGGCCGTCTTGTCGCCATGGCGGGTGACGGTATCAACGATGCGCCCGCCCTGGCCAGGTCTGACGTAGGTATCGCCATGGGCACCGGTACCGATGTGGCGATGAACAGTGCCCAAGTGACGCTGGTCAAAGGAGATCTGATGGGCATCCTGCGAGCACGCACCCTGTCAGTGGCGACCGTGAAAAACATGAGGCAGAACCTCGCATTTGCGTTCCTCTACAACGCGATGGGAATCCCGCTAGCAGCGGGGCTGCTGTACCCGCTGACGGGGCATCTTCTGTCGCCCTTGATTGCTGCGCTGGCGATGAGTGTCAGCTCGGCGTCGGTGGTCTTCAATGCTCTGAGGCTGAAATCAACGGACATCGGATAGGCTTCCATACCACCGACCAGGTGATTATTCAGAAGCGCATCTGACCGGAAAATGCCGTACGGTAGTTTCCGGTCCGACCTATCTGTCGCAACACATAGTGACGAGGTGACGTTCTATGGACTGTTGCCGCTGCGGGTAGGAGACTGGTCGTCGTTAACCCATGAGGACTCTCCGTGGCCCGCATTCGCAGACTGATTATCAGCAACTTCCGATCTATCCAGGCGCTCGACTGGGTGCCGGCCCCAGGAATTAACTGCCTCATAGGTCCTGGCGATAGTGGAAAGTCCAGCATTCTAGATGCGATTGACCTTTGCGTCGGTGCCCGCCGGGGCGGCACGTTCGGCGACATGGACTTCTTCGCTCTGAACGTCGAAACACCCATCACCATCAGTGTGACGCTTGGCGATTTGCCGGTATCGCTGATGGATATCGATGTTTACGGCGAGTTCTTGCGTGGATTCAATCCAGGAACGGGAGAAGTCGAAGACGAACCGCGAGCGGGGCTGGAGACCGTTATCACCTTGCTTCTGCAAGTTGGTGCCGATTTGGAACCTACCTGGACACTTTTTTCTGAGCGTGCGGAGCAGCAGCAACTCGAACGCACTCTTCCCTGGAAGGAACGAGCGGCACTAGCACCCGCCCGTATCGGCAGCTTTGCGAGTTCGAACTTGTCGTGGAGTCGTGGCTCAGTGCTCAATCGACTTACTGACGAGCGTGCAGAGCTAGGTGCCGAACTTGCGCGCGCCGCGAGGCAAGCAAGAGCGAACTTTGGCAATCAAGCCGCCGGACATCTAACTCAGACGCTTGAGGTGGTGCAACGCACGGCTCAGCATCTTGGGGTTTCGGTTGGAGCGATGCCACAAGCACTCCTTGACGCTCATTCTGTGTCTATTGGCGAGGGAGCGATCGCGCTGCACAGCGACACAGGCATTCCCCTTCGCTCCCTTGGCACGGGCTCGTCGCGATTGCTAGTGGCAGGGCTGCAAAGAGCTGCAGCTAGCGCCGCGCCAATTGCTCTTGTCGATGAGGTGGAATATGGACTTGAACCTCATCGGCTCATGCGATTCCTGGACTCCCTGGGCGCAAAGGACGCTGCCGCTCCGCTGCAGGTCTTCATGACGACTCACTCACCGGTCGCGCTGCGCGAATTGTCCGGCAGCCAGTTATTCGTTGTTCGCTCTGGGCCTCAACGCCACAGCGTTATGGCAGCAGGGGAGGCCAACGAAGTACAAAGTACCCTTCGGAAGGACCCAGAGGCATTCCTCGCCAAATCCATTATCGTTTGCGAGGGTGCCAGCGAGGTTGGCTTCGCGCGTGGCCTTGACCAATGGTGGGTCAGCCTTGGCGCTACCTCATTCCTGGCTCATGGTGGCGCTTATGTGGACGCCGGCGGGGGAAGTCCCGATAACAGTCTTATCCGCGGAACGGCACTTCAGAACCTAGGCTATCGCGTGATGGTTTTTGTAGACGCCGACAAACCTTCGACCGCGGGGCTACCTGAAGCATTCTTGGCCGCAGGCGGACAAATTCTGACATGGCGACCAGGTCTCACTCTGGAGGACGAGATCTTCCGCCATCTCAGTGACCAAGCACTCGATGCACTTCTGGCGAAAGCCGAAACAATAGTGGGTGCAGAGCTGATGAATGCGCACATCCAGACGAAGTCCCAAGGACGTATGACACTACATGACATCAAAGCTGAAAGACTTATTCAGGGCTACTTGCCCGCGACGCGAGAGCTTTTGGGAGCTGCATCTCGTATCCGCAACAGCGGGTGGTTCAAGTCGTTGACAACCTATCAGGAGGTTGCAAGGGACATCGTCGGCCCGTCTCTACAGAACGCCGACCAGGGCTTCATGGCAGTCACGAATCAGCTCTGGACGTTTACAAGTGCCCCTTGAGATCGATCTTTTCGCTATCGAGCGTGGCTCCATAACAGCCCCCGCAGGTTGTGGAAAAACGCAATTGATTGCCGAGACGCTCATCGCGCATAGGCAGAGCAAACCCATACTCGTACTAACGCACACGAACGCAGGCGTTGCGGCCTTACGGGCACGCCTGAGACGAGCCGGCGTTCCTAACTCCGCATATCGAGTCTCCACCATTGATGGATTCTCGATGCGCCTCATCGCTAAGTTCCCAGCGCGAAGCGGCCATAACCCACAGATCTTACAGCTCCACCAGCCCAACACCGACTACCCTGCAATTCGGCACGCCGCCATGCTGTTACTGCAGGCAGGCCACCTTGCTCAGCCTCTCCGTGCCACTTACGCGCGCTTGCTTGTCGACGAATACCAGGACTGCAACGTCGTCCAGCACGCCATCGTGTCAGGTTTGGCCCAGGTGCTACCGACCTGCGTGCTCGGTGACCCAATGCAAGCCATCTTCGACTTTCGTGGCAATCGACTGGTGCATTGGGCGAATGAGGTGCAGCCCCTGTTCCCCGCGGCAGGAGAGCTGAGGATACCCTGGCGCTGGCGGCTGGCCGGAGCTGAGAACCTTGGGCAGTGGCTACTCGCCATACGGCAGCAACTTCAAGTTGGCCAGCCGGTGGATCTGCGCACGGCTCCGGCAGAAGTGCGCTGGGTGCAGCTCAACGCCGGGACCGAAGTCCAGCAGCGGCTGGTGGCCGCTAGAACCGAGTCACCCAACGCTCGGGGCAGCGTCCTCATCATCGGGGACTCCATCAACGTGCAAGGTCGCCATCAGCTCACGAGCCAGACACCCGGCGCCATGGCCGTCGAAGCCGTCGACCTAAGGGACCTCGTCAACTTCGCCAGGAATTTTAACCTGCAGGGTGCCAATGCTCTGGCACAACTTGCGGAATTTGCTTCAAGCGTGATGACGGGGGTAGGTGCAGCAAACCTGCGAACGCGTGTGGAGTCTCTGCGCACAGGACGTGCCCGAACGCCACCGACCCCGGCCGAGGCCGAGGCCGTCGCATTCGTCGGGGAGCCAACACCGCAGCGAGCACTCCTTGTGCTCAACGCCCTCGCCGAACAGCCGGGGGCACGGGTGTACCGATCGGAAGTTCTGCACTGCTGCCGGTCCGCTATGCAAGCTGTGGCGGGAGGTACAGCCGACTTTCTGAGTGCAGCCATTCAAGCGCGAGAACGCAATCGACACCTTGCCCGCCCCATCGCAAGACGCTCGGTAGGCAGCACATTACTTCTCAAGGGGCTCGAGGCGGATGTCTCGGTTGTTCTGCATCCTGAACTTATGACCGCTCAGAATCTGTATGTCGCCCTGACGAGGGGCGCAAGGCACGTAGTGGTGTGTTCATCGAACCCCATCCTGATGCCTGTGAACAACGGCTGAGCCTTATTGTTGCGTTTGCGCACTTGACCTTGCCATCGTGTCAAGGTCGATACTGTCTGTGCGGTAACTTGAGCCGCGGACGAAATGAGGTGAGAGAGATGTTCAGCCTGAATGTTTCGGGTATGGGTTGTGGCAGTTGCGTCAGCAAAATCACGAAGGCCATCCAGACGCTGGATCAGGACGCACGCGTAGAGGTGGATCGGGCAGCCGGCAAGGTCACTGTAGAGAGCACAGAAAGTGCCGAATCGATCCGCGAGCTGATCCAGGAGCTTGGTTATGCGGCCCAGGTCAGCGCTTGAGCGCTGGCCTGCCGACCGACTAAATCTCCAGTTCTGAGAGCTCTTTCAGCCCGTGAATACTGGTGACCTCGTTAGTAATACCTTCATCCCCATCTCGGCCGCGAAGCCAGTTTGAGTGATCGCCTGGCTCGCGCATTTCCAGCGTGTCATAGGAGTAGCGCTTTCGCTTGAACAGGCTTTTCAATGCGGCGAACTCGTGGCTTTTCTCGTCTTCTATTCCGACGACTTTTCCTACAAGCGCCTCCCAATGACCGACGCCGTCGGCCAGCATCGCCTGGTAAGTCTCTGGGTCCAGCAAGGCTTGCTGTTTGAAATGAATGATGCGGTGTGTCATAGACGCGCTCGGGAGTGGCCAAAGAGAAGCCGCTAGCCTATAGGTTCCGGGTCATTCGTGAATAGTTGCCCTGAGCTTTAGCAAACCTTCGTTGACCCACAATTTCAACCAAGTTGCGGCCTGCAGGGGGGCTTGCTCTCCATGTGTTGCGCTCAATGACTCGCAGAGTTCGGCGAACGATCCACCCTCGACGAAAAACCGCAATGCTGACGCCTCTTCTGGCTCCAGGCTTCGGTACTGGCATACGAGGTTATGACGCCAGACCAGACAGTCTCGATTCCCGGCTGGTTGGGTGGCAACGGGAAGCAGATCCCCAGACTTGGCAGCCTTCCACAGCGCCAGGGTGTTGTACTGCAATCGCAGCCATCTGGCAGATGGAGTCAGGGAAACCCTGAATGAAACCCAGTCTTCAGCCGAAAACTCACTGATGGCCTGCAGTGAAAGCGCTTCGACATCCTGAGCATCGAAAGCCAGTGTAAAAGCCCACTCCAGCTCCGCGAGTTCGCGCATCGGTGAAAGTTGAGGTTCCGCAATGTAGCTGCGAATGAACTCGGGCAGCTTTTCACCCAGCCAGCGAATGCTGAAATGCCGCGGTGGCCAGGCGGCGATATAGGCCAGTGCGAGTTGCTCGAACGACTCTTCTCCCAGCCATTGCTGCAGCGCCGGGAAATCCTCGCGCAGCACCGCCAGCAGGCGCGAGCGATAGGCGTTATGGTAGATCCGCAGGCCTTCGAGGGCACTCAGCGCAGTGCAACCCCGGACTTGCTCCAAAAGCTCGTTGGAGGGCAGGGCACCATCTGTCAGGTAAGTTTCAAATGCAGTCTGTAAGGCGCTTAGGCTCAAAGGGTTGCCCTCGATATCACGCCATTGGCGATAGCTCGGGCATGCTCCAACTCGGATAACAGATCCTCGAACGGTGGAAAATGATCATCCCGCTCGATCAACGTCGACGTTGGACCCAAGTAGCTCAAAGTCTTGCTGTAGAGCGCCCAAACCGGGTCAGCGATGGGCTGGTCGTGGGTGTCGATGAGGTATTGCCCGTAATCGCTATGCCCGGCCAGGTGAATTTGACGAATCCGCTCGTGCGGCAATTCCAAGATGAACTGCCATGGGTCGAAATCCTGATTTCGTGCGCTGACGTAGACGTTGTTCACGTCAAGGAGCAATTCGCAACCGGTCAGGAAACTCAGTTCCGAGAGAAACTGCGATTCGCTCATGCTGGACGTCTTCCACTGCACGTAAGAAGAAACGTTCTCCAGCACAATGGGACGTTCCAGAACATCCTGCACTAGACGCACCCGCGCGGCGACATGCAGCAGGCTTTCTTGGGTAAACGGCAGCGGCAGCAGGTCGTGGAGTTGATGGGCGTTGCCGCGACTCCAGCACAAGTGGTCGGAAACCCACTGGGGCTGTACCCGGTCCGCCAGTTGCTTGAGCTGTCGTAGGTAGCCCATGTCCAGGTTATGCGAACCGCCGATCGACAGCGATACTCCGTGCATCACCAACGGGTATTGCTCGCCAATCGCATCGAGAAAGTAGAGGGCCTTGCCACCGCCCACCAGGTAATTCTCGGAAATGATCTCAAACCAGTCGACCGCAGGTCGCTGTTCAAGAATCTGCTGGTAATACTCACTGCGAAGGCCAAGACCGAAACCCAGTGTTTTGCGCTTACTCATTCAAGACTCCAGCAGGGGAGTGGCAGGCACTCCCCGCAACGGCATTATTCGCTGGTCTTGCCACCGGCCTCATCGCACTTGGCCTGAGTCATCAGCTTGAAACCTTGGCCTTTACATTCTCCCTGGCCTTTGCAGGCATTTTTGGCGGTCATGCAGTCGTTCTGGCCCTTGCAACCGTTGACGCCGAAGCACTTCACTTCAGCTGCTTTGGTGTCCTGGGCGGCCTGGACAGGCAGGGTAGCAAACAGGCTGGCGGCCACGAGAGCCAGAGCGGCACCGGTAGCGACGTTGGATTTATTCGACATAGTGACAATCTCTCTTAATTGTTGGTGGTCTTATCCGCGGGTGCGAATGACCCTGAGTAGCTTAGGCATCGCTGCCGAGCATGCCCTCTCAAGAAATTCGCAAGGCTTTATGAGGGCATGAAAGACAGTACCGAGCCTTCTGGATGGGCTACAAGAAAGAAATAGCAACCTGACAGAACTGTAATGTTCGGCTCAGGTTGCTGACAGGCCCTCTTAGTTAACGTGACATCGAGCCTAAAGCTCGGCCTCTGCAGTTGCAGGGACCACTTAACTTACGAGGAATACCCAAAATGAAATCGATCAAAGCTCTGCTTGTAGTTACTGCTCTGAGCATCTCCAGCTTGGCAATGGCTGAAGGTGGTGCTGACCGAACCTTCGCGCGCATGGAGCAGGCACGCCAGACGTCTCTGGAGGCCTACCGGGTGGCCCAGCAGCAGAAAGTTGAGGCTCCTGTAGCCAGCAGTCCAACCGAGCAAGCAGAGCACACCAACTGCTGAAGTCATCTACCTTACAGAAATGTAATCACCCGGATGGTTGGGATATGGCAGTTTCATACTGCTCATCGTCGGTAAGGCATTGTGCAATGCACCGACGTGGAAAGTTGAGGGGTAAATCCCCGACATTGAAGCAGCCATGAACCCGAGACCGGGCACACCATCACCGGCTCATTTGACGGATTGGACAAAACGGCATGCAAAGCAAAACCACAAGGCGCACCTTCGTCAAAGGCCTGGCAGCCACCGGTATTATCGGCGGACTTGGCCTGTGGCGCACGCCGGTCTGGGCGGTGAACAGCCCCGGCCAGCCCAACGTACTGACTGGTAACGAATTCGACCTATTCATCGGTGAAACCCCGGTGAACATCACCGGCGCAGCGCGCACGGCCATGACCATCAACGGCTCGCTCCCTGGGCCGATTCTTCGTTGGCGCGAAGGCGATACCGTCACATTGCGCGTGCGCAACCGCCTCAAGGAGGACACCTCCATCCATTGGCACGGCATCATCCTGCCGGCGAACATGGATGGTGTTCCTGGCCTGAGCTTCCATGGCATCGCCCCTGATGGCATGTATGAGTACAAGTTCAAGGTCAACCAGAACGGCACCTACTGGTATCACAGCCATTCTGGGCTCCAGGAGCAGGTCGGCGTATACGGTGCGCTGGTCATCGATGCCAAGGAGCCCGAGCCCTTCAGTTACGACCGTGATTACGTCGTGTTGCTGAGCGACTGGACGGATGAAAATCCAACGCGGGTACTGGCCAAGCTCAAGAAACAGTCGGACTACTACAACCAGCACAAACGCACCGTTGGTGACTTCATCGATGACGTAAGCGAGATGGGTTGGTCCGCCGCCGTAGCCGATCGCAAGATGTGGGCCGAGATGAAGATGAGCCCGACGGATCTCGCTGACGTCAGTGGCTACACCTACACCTACCTGATGAATGGCCAGGCACCTGATGGCAACTGGACCGGCATATTCAAACCAGGCGAAAAGATCCGCCTGCGGTTCATTAATGCCTCGGCTATGACCTATTTCGATGTGCGCATCCCAGGCCTGAAGATGACTGTGGTTGCGGCCGATGGTCTGCACGTCAAACCGGTCAGCGTCGACGAGTTCCGTATCGCCGTGGCCGAGACCTACGACGTGATCATCGAACCAGACAGCGAACAGGCCTATACCGTGTTTGCCCAATCCATGGACCGCACTGGCTATGCGCGCGGCACCCTTGCTGTACAGGAGGGGTTGAGTGCACCAGTACCCAGCCCCGACCCGCGTCCGCTGATTGCCATGGGCGACATGGGTATGGATCACGGCAGCATGGGCGGTATGGATCACGGGAACATGGCCGGAATGGACCACGGCAGTATGGCGGGCATGGATCATGGGAGCATGCAGGGTGGCATGGCCGGCATGGATCACAGCCAGATGGCTGGAATGGATCATTCGGGCATGGCAGGCATGGCAGGCATGGCAGGCATGGCAGGTGCCATGCAGGCACACCCAGCCTCAGAGACCAACAACCCGCTGGTCGATATGCAAACCATGACACCAACGCATAAGTTGGACGACCCAGGTATTGGTTTGCGAGACAACGGCCGACGCGTCCTCACGTACTCTGACCTGCGCAGCACCTTCCTCGACCCGGATGGTCGCGAACCAAGTCGCACCATCGAGCTGCACCTTACCGGGCACATGGAGAAATTCTCCTGGTCCTTCGATGGCATCAAGTTCTCTGACGCCGAGCCTCTGCGCCTCAAGTACGGCGAGCGTGTTCGCATCACGCTGGTCAACGACACCATGATGACTCATCCGATCCATCTTCATGGCATGTGGAGCGACCTGGAGGATGCGAACGGCAATTTCCTGGTGCGTAAACACACCATCGACATGCCGCCAGGTTCCAAGCGCAGCTATCGAGTGACTGCCGATGCGTTGGGTCGTTGGGCCTATCACTGCCACCTGTTGCTCCACATGGAAATGGGCATGTTCCGTGAAGTTCGTGTGGATGAGTAAAGGAGATTTCTGATGAGCACTTTTATGAAGCGAAATGCCCTGGCTGGCAGCGCAGTCATGTTCAGCCTATTGGCTGCCCTGCACGCACCGGTTTCGTTGGCAGGTGAGGGGCACAGTGAGCACGAACAACATGCTGCCGAGTCGGCTGTGCCCAAGACCGCCAGTGGCAATCACGCAGATCAGTCGAAGGATAAGGCGGCTGGCCAGCATATGGATCATGGCGCCATGGATCACGGAGACATGAAGCATGACGGCATGAATCACGAAAACATGATGGATAAGCATGGCGGCACCGAAGCCGAAGCAGGTTCGAACCATGACCACTAGGTTTTCACGTCCATCTCTCTTGGCGCTGGCTGTGTCGCTGAGTGCGTTCAGCGGCGGCGTTACTTTGGCTGCGGAAGAAATGGATCATTCGGCAATGGGGCACGGCACCATGTCGATGGACCATAGCCAGATGAGCCACGGCGCTACCAAAGCGCCGATGGAGGGCATGGATCACAGCAAGATGGACCATGGTGCCATGCAGGGTGCTTCGGGCAGCATGGATCATAGCCAGATGGGCCACGGCCAGAGCCAAGAGAAGGCCCAGGCTATGGATCACAGCAAGATGGGGCATGGCGCCATGCAAGGACAGATGGAGGGCATGGATCATTCAAAGATGAACCATGGCTCCGCTGAAGCCCCGAGAACCACCAGCCGTACGCCGATTCCCGTTCTGACGGATGCTGATCGCCAAGCGGCTTTCCCGCCATTACCTGGCCACAAGGTTCACGACAGCGCCATCAACAGTTTTTTCCTGCTCGATCAGCTCGAATACCAGGACGCAGATGAGGGCAGCACCCTGGCCTGGGATGCGTCGGGCTGGGTAGGCGGTGATATCAACCGGGTCTGGTTCCGCTCCGAAGGCGAGCGTACCAACGGCGTGACCGAGGATGCTGAATTACAGCTGCTGTACGGCCGCTCGATCGGCCCTTGGTGGGATGTCGTCGCGGGCGTTCGCCAGGACTTCAAACCGGAGTCGCCGCAGACTTGGGCCGCCTTCGGTATCCAGGGCATGGCGCTTTACGCCTTTGAGGCCGAAGCCACGGCCTTCGTCGGCGAGAATGGCCAAACTGCTGCCCGACTGGAGGGCGAGTACGACATTCTGCTGACCAACCGGCTGATTCTCCAGCCAACTGCCGAAATGAACTTCTACGGCAAGAACGATCCTGAGCGAGGTGTGGGGTCTGGGTTGGCAAATACCGAGCTCGGCTTGCGTCTGCGTTACGAGATTGTCAGGCAGTTTGCCCCCTATATCGGGGTTTCCTGGAGCCGCTCCTATGGCAACACGGCAGACATGGTGCGCGACGAGGGCGGTGATGTAGACGAGGCGCGTTTTGTCGCCGGTATCCGGATGTGGTTTTGAGAACCTGACATGAAAAGAACAATTAAAACTTTGGTGGCGGCCGGCGTGGTCGGTAGCACAGCTGTCCTGGCCGGCGCCTACTTTGGCGTGGTCAACGTGGGGGCCGACGATCCCCATTTTCCTGCAGTGCATGCGTTTCTCACGATGGCCCGTGACCGCTCTATCGAAGTCCGTTCGCGGGACATCGAGGTTCCCAACCTGGATGATCAAGCTCTTATTCGCGCCGGTGCGGGCAACTACAACTCCATGTGTATCGGCTGTCATTTGGCGCCAGGTGTGGCGGAGACCGAGCTAAGCCAATCGCTTTATCCTGCGCCCCCCAACCTCGCCAAGATCGGTGTCGATGGCAATCCGTCAGCAGCGTTCTGGGTGATCAAGCATGGCATCAAGGCAACGGGTATGCCTGCGTGGGGCAAGAGCATGGGAGACGAGTACATCTGGGGCATGGTTGCCTTCCTCAACCAACTGCCGACGATGGATGCCAAGCAATACCAAACACTCGTCGCATCCAGTGGCGGCCATCAGCACGGTGGTGGGGAAACGCAGATGCATAACCATGAAGGACAGCACGGCGACAACAAGCCTGGCCATCATGACAATAGTGGCGGTGGCGATGACCATCATGGATCAGGTGATGCTGGAGAGCCTGGTCATCACGATGCCGCGGCTACGGATAGCGAGGGTGGCTCCGCACCTAAGGCAGGTCACCATTCGGATATGAGTGGCGATGACCACCATGCTGGAGATGAGGCGTCGTCCAACGGAGGTGATCATCACGCCGAGCAGGCTCCGAACGCCTCGCCCAAGACCCACACCCACGCCGATGGCAAAGAGCACGTACATGAAAGCTAAATATCTGGCCTTACTGGCCGCTCTCTCCGTCACGTCTGCGGTTCAAGCAGCTGATGCCCTGACGATTGATGTCCATCGTGATGCCAATTGCGGATGTTGCAAGAAGTGGATTTCACACCTCGAAGCGAATGGCTTCAAAGTCGTCGACCATGTTGAAAGCAACATGACAGCAGTGAAGCAAAGACTGGGCGTCGCGCCACGGTTAGCGTCTTGCCACACCGCGGTGATTGACGGCAAGTTCGTCGAAGGTCATGTGCCGGCGGCTCAGGTCATCGAACTCACCAAGCGCGATGATCTGCTGGGCATCGCTGTTCCCGGGATGCCGGCGGGCTCCCCCGGCATGGAAGTCGATGGCGTACAGCATGCCTACCAGGTCATTGGCTTGACCAAGACGGGTTCTGATCAGGTCGTTGCAGAATATCCCGCCCAGTAGTACTGCCTGCCAGCACGGCCGCTTGTGTGTAGTGGCCGACTCATTTTCATACGTCCTTTAACCTAAGTAAAAAAGGCGCCCTAGGGCGCCAAGGGCTGTCTCCAAACCAAAGGAGCACTACGAGGGGACAGCAGGACCAAGGAGCGAGCGGGGCAATCAACCCGCTCGCTTGCCAGGGTTAGAGAACTTCCAGCGGGTACTCGACAATCAGGCGGAACTCATCCAAATCCGACTCGAAGTCGGTGGCGCGAGTCGTGGCTTGTCGAATGCGAAAGGACATGTCCTTCAACGACCCAGACTGCACAACGTACTTGGCCTCGATGTCCCGCTCCCAGCGCTTCTGGTTGGTCAACGGATCGCCGTTGTCATCACGGCGCATATAGACTTCGTTGGCGTTGCTGTAGTCGGCATCCCAGCCCTGGGCATATCGAGTCATGAAGCTCAATCCAGGCACACCGAAAGGCTCCATATCCAGGTCATAGCGCACTTGCCATGACTTCTCCTTCGGCGAGTTGAAGTCGCTGTACTGGATGGAGTTGTCGAGGTAGATGGAGTCCGATTGGCGCAAGTAGTCGAAGTCATCATCGCCATTGTTGCGCTGGAGACCCACCAGCACTGTATGAGCGCCGAATTGGATGCCGACCTTGCCGCTCCAGATGTTGTTATCGAAGCTCCCGAGGAGCTGCCTCCCTTCATCGACCGCCTTGTAGTAGTTCAGCCCGCCGATCAAGGCGACATCGTCCGCAAGCGGGTAGCTCAGCGTGGTGCCCGCGTAATATTGATTCCAGGCATCCTTGAGGCGGCTGGTGTAGAGACTAAAGCCGACGTTGTCATTAAGCGTGTAATCACCACCGAAATAGGCGATCCATGGCGAGTCCACTTCGCCCGCGTAGAAGGTAGCGAAGCCGTCGCGCATGCTGCTGGTATTGGGTTGGCTCATCGAGTGGAGGCGACCGCCTTGAAGCGACAATCCTTCCACGCGGCTGTTGACCACGGTGACACCTCGGAAGCTCTCCGGTAACAGCCGCGCATCACCGTATTGGACGACCGGGCTGACAGGAAAGACGTCGCCTGCCTTGATCTCGGTATCCATGAACCGAGCTTTCACCGCACCCCCCAGTTTGGAGTAGTTGTCCTCCGCCTGCCCGAGGCTGTTGTAAGGCATCACATCGACTGAGCCGCCGGCCCCGGAACGGCCGTCGCCGGTGTCAAGTTTGAGTCCTAGCATGGCAAAGGCATCGACACCAAAACCTACGGTGCCCTCGGTAAAGCCAGACTCGAATCGGCCTATCACGCCATGCGCCCACTCCTCCGAATAGCCATTACCCGAGCTGCTGGACTGGCCTTTACGGAAATCGCG
Organism: Pseudomonas frederiksbergensis; assembly: GCF_000802155.2. Taxonomy (GTDB): domain Bacteria; phylum Pseudomonadota; class Gammaproteobacteria; order Pseudomonadales; family Pseudomonadaceae; genus Aquipseudomonas; species Aquipseudomonas frederiksbergensis_A. The sequence continues at coordinate 398,760 of NZ_JQGJ02000002.1, read as the reverse complement.
GTTGAAGTAGAGGTTTCGATTGAGGATGGTCAGGCTGCTGCCTTCGATAAATCCCTCGCCTTTCTCGCCGGCGGCCATTGCAGCTTGCCCAGTACTGACGCTCAGAGCGAGCAGAGACAGTCCTAACAGGGTCCTGTTATTCATAAATGCTCCTGATGTTATTGGCAGTTGTCATTGTGTGGTCGCATATATGTGCCAAGCGCGCCGGGCATAGCCAGGCGCGCCTTGGTCATATTTCCACATGCCAAATAACGTCAGGGTGACTTGAAAATTACTTTTCAGTCAGCGCGATGTCATTTATTAGTTTTGATTCCGGCAACCTGTCCCGGCTGCCCGGTATTCAAGAATATTCAGATCGCCGTTGGAGTCCTCGTAGGTCATCTGAGCCGGCATCACATTGCAGCTAGAGTCCGTTGAGGTAGTGGCCACGACCTTAGCGATATCTAGCTTCATGCCGTAGCGGTAATGAATAACTTCGGGCGGATTCTTTCCGTTAGCAGCAGCATACTCTTGCATGGACTGCTCATTAGCCTGAATCATCCGACCATAAACACGATCAGCACCGCCTTCTGCCATGGCAAAAGAAGAAATGGTCAAAATCGAAAGTGCGGCTATAACTCTTAAATTTTTCATATTTAATCACTCCTTAAGGTAGTGATTAAAATATAAACTTAACGAGCTGTCATAAAAGTGAAGTGAAAATTACATCGTCGTAATAGAGATAGAATGTCTACAGTGTTGAAAACATGCTTGGCGGTATCTGGTGCGACACGATGGGTTCGTCGATAGCCTGGAACGCTGGCCACCGTAAATGAAAGACGGTGACCAGTCGCTACTGGCGAATGCTTAGTGGCAGTGGTAGTCGCCCGTTTTGTGGTTGCGGTGGCAGCCTTTCGAATCCGTTCCACCGCTGTGGGCGAGAGCGGCAACGGAGGTTAGGGCGAGAACAGCAGCAATCAGAACAGCAGAAAACTTCTTCATGAGGAACTCCTTTTCAGCTTCTTGTTGTGTGTGACGCAGGTCACATCTGCAAGGTATGGCAAGAGGCCTGCATCGGGCAAGAAGGTTTCTGAAGAGGGAAATCTGAGCTAGCTGAACGAGCGGATCAGGTGCAGTGCCGCCAGATGTCCAGGGTAGAACCAATAGCCCCAACGCGTGACCGGCCAGATCCTGAGCCGGTCCGGTCGACTCAACAGCCATAGCCCAAGCAGAGGGGCGAAGAACGCTGTGCTCACGATCAGCAAGCTGTAGGGCTGCAACTCCCACTCCGCGAGCCAGCGGTTGCGACTGTTGGCCAGTACGCACAGTGCGGCCGGCAAGAGCCACACAAGCCCGGGGAGCTGAATGGCCAGGAGCAATGCCGCCGGCAGCAGTGCACCGAAAACCCCGTACATCAGGCGCTCCTGGATCAGCACCGCGACAGTCACGCCGGCCAGAGCCAGAACCAAACCGTCGCGTCCGCGGTGGTGGGCGCCCCAGGCGATCAGCAGGCCCAGCAGCAGCGAAGGCATCACGTTGAGCGTGCTGCTGTCGCTGGATAGCAGGCGATAGGGCAACTCCGAGATCAGCGCAAACGCCGCCATCCAGCCCAGGTAGCGCGCATTGGCTTCGCTGTACAGCGCCCCCGATTGCGAGCGCGCCACGTTGGCTGCGACGCCCAGGCAGAACAGTGGAAAGGCTAAGCGTCCGACGATGAACAGCCATTCGGTGTCAGGCCAGACGTAGCGCAGGTGATCCAGCAGCATGGTCAGCATCGCCAGCCACTTGATCAGATCCAGGTTGGTGTCGCGCTTATGCAGGCTCACCCAAACCACCCAAGCGTCAAGGCAGCTAGCACCAGATAGCGAGTGGCCTTGGCCAGTGTCACGATCAACAGATAGCTCCAGAACGGTTCGCGCATAACACCGGCTACCACGGTAAGCGGATCACCAATGATCGGCACCCAACTGAGCAGCAGCGACCAGCGACCGAAGCGGTGATAAGCCTGCTGGGCCTTTTCCAGTTTGCCTTCGCTGACGGGAAACCAGCGCTTGTGCCGGTAATGCTCGATGGAACGGCCCAGCAGCCAGTTCAGTGCCGAACCCAGCACATTGCCCGTGGTGGCCACTGCCAGCAGTGCCCAGGCCGCGTAGCGGTCGGTCAGCAGCAACCCGACCAGCACCGCCTCCGACTGCATGGGCAGCAGCGTGGCGGCACCGAAGGCGGCGAAGAACAGGCCGAAATAACCGGATAACTCCCACATCGGCTAGGCGTTCAGGCCGATCCAGCCGTGGAAGCCAACGTAAATCCCCACCCCAATGATCAGCAGGCTGGACAGGTAAGGGGCGCGACGCGCGACAACACCGAGCCAGGGCCAGCGATTGGAGGCTTGCCGAGCGCCAATAGCGGCGGCGGCACCAACGGTGACCAGGGTGATGGCCAGACCAATGCTGAAACACAGCACCAGGACGGCACCCAGGGCGACTTCTTTCACTTGCAGGCAGAGCAGCAGCACGGTGATCGCTGCCGGGCAGGGAATGAGTCCGCCAGTCAGACCGAACAGGATGATCTGGCCGGTGGTGACATTGCGATTGCTGAAGCGTTTACGGATGTCGTTGGCATGCGCCCGCTCATGGGCATCCTGATAGCCGTCCAGCGACAGCTCCAGCTCTTCCAGCTCGGAGTGCTCATGACCGTGGTCGTGCTCGCGGAACTCCAGGTCATAGTCGTGGGAATGTCCGGCATGGCCCAGACTCAGGCGCGCGGTGAATTCGTGGGGCTCGGGAATCACGTCGACTGACTCTAGGTAATCACCGCGGTCAACGAAGCAAAACTGCTGGGCCAGTCCATCGGGGCGAGTCGTCAGCAGGCTCACTTCGGCAGCCGGCCAGACATGGCCACTCAAGGTCTTCAGCCGCCAGCGCGGTGGAGTACTTTCCTCGAAGATCGACAGCTCGATACGCCCATGTCCGGTGTCGATGCGCTGCGTTTCATCGTGGTGGTGCTCGTGTTGATGCTCATCACCTTCCTCGAAGCGCCACATCTGCTCGCCACGCCAGGTGCGCCAGAGCATCCACAGGGCGATGGTGATAATGATGGTGGCGGACGCGAGCTGGAAATACGGCTCGGTAGTTTCGGCATCCAAATTCTGCCCCAGGTACATGCCGCCCATGGCCACCAGCCAGACTACAGCGGTGTGCGAAAGCGTTGCGGCAAGGCCTAGCAGAATGGCCTGCTTCACCGTGCCACGAATGGCCACGATAAACGCCGCCATCATGGTCTTCGAGTGCCCTGGCTCCAAGCCGTGCAAAGCACCCAGCAGAATGGCGCTGGGGAAGTACAGCCAGGCCTGAGAGGCCCCCTGTTGCAGCAGTTCGGCGAAGCTCGACATGGGGGTAATGACCTAGAGGTACTTGGTGATTTGCTTGAAATCTTCGAGTGACGCGCGCTCGCCGGTTGCGAGTGCTTCGATCGTGTGTTCCAGACAGTGATCGATATGATCCTGGATCAGCACACGCTTGGCCTGGCAGACGGCTTTTTCCACGGCATGCAGCTGCTGGGCGATGTCGACGCAGGCCCGGCTTTCTTCGATCATGGTGACGATGCTGCGCAGGTGGCCCTCCGCTCTTTTCAACCTTTTGATGATGTCGCCATGACTTTGGTGCTGGTGGCCGTGTTCGTGATCGCTCATGCCTTGAGTCTCGTGCGTCGATGAATTACGCTCGCATGCTATCCCCCAGGGGGGGATATGGTCAAACCGGCTACCTCTCCATAAAAGCCACTCGCTTAGGCATCGAAAGAACCACAACATGCTCAGCAATCCCATTAGCACCAAGGTGATTTTTGCCCTTGCTCTCGCCATATTGCTGGCTTGGGCCGGGCATACCTCTGCGCTGTTTATGGGGTCGAGCCAGCCTGCCTTGGGTGGCAATGACGGTGCTCATTCGCATGCGCATGGTGATGAGACGCAGGCCTGTGCTGCGTACGGGGATCACTGCCACTCGCCGCTGACAGCCGACCACTTGCATGAAACACCGCATCTGACCGCGCTGCTGAGAATAAGCACGCTGCCAGAACGTGCGCAGCCGATACCAGCCCCTCATTACTCCATTCCTCCAAGCCCGATCTTCCTGATCGAGCGGCCACCGCGCGCCACATTCGTGATCTGACACAGGCCGCTGTGCGGCCCAAGCCCCCTTTAATTTAGGACTCAACCATGCATTCGCTATCTATGGGCGCAATGGACGCATCTGTCGTGCGCCCGAATCGCTCGTTACTACTGTTGCTGCTGTTCACGGCATTGCTGTTTCTCGGCATGCCTGACGCACTGGCCCACGCTGTCGCCGAGGGCGACAAGGGCTTTATCCAGGAAAGTTCCGGGGTGATGGTGCTGCCGTTCATCTATATAGGTGCCAAGCACATGATCACCGGCTACGACCACCTGCTGTTCCTCTTCGGGGTGATCTTCTTTCTCTACCGCCTGAAGGACGTAGGGCTCTACGTCACCCTGTTCGCCGTGGGCCACACCGTGACGCTGCTGCTGGGCGTACTAGCGGAAATCAACATCAGCTCCTATGTGATCGACGCCATCATCGGTTTCTCGGTGGTGTACAAGGCGCTGGATAACCTGGGCGCGTTCCAGCGCTGGTTCGGTTATCAGCCCGATACCAAGGCGGCCACGCTGATTTTCGGCCTGCTGCATGGCTTTGGTCTGGCGACCAAGATCCAGGAATACGAGATCTCGGCAGACGGCCTGATTGCCAACCTGATTGCCTTCAACGTCGGCGTCGAAATCGGCCAGCTCCTGGCCTTGAGCGCCATCCTGATTGTCATGGGCTACTGGCGGCGCACCGCCAGCTTCTGGCGTCATGCCTACACCGCCAATGTCGCCATGATGAGCGCCGGTTTCCTCTTGATGGGTTACCAGCTCACCGGCCTGATCGTCTCTCAGTAAGGAATTATCAGCATGTTCAATACCAAGCTTCCGACCCAAAGCGAATTGCCTACCAGCCACCAACTGCTGCGCTCCACTGTGATCGCCGTGGGTGTTGCCGCAGCCTTACTGGTCACCGTGGTGATGCCTTCGGAGTACGCCATCGACCCGACGGGCGTTGGTCGCGTACTCGGCCTGACCCAGATGGGCGAAATGAAGATAACCCTGGCCGAAGAAGCGGCAGCGGATGCAGCGGTTCAGCCAGCTGCGGCTCCAGTCGCTCAAGCCCCCGTGCCTGTTCAGCCGGTAGCTCAAGAGCAAGTCGCGGCAGTGCCTGTGGCTGAACCAGCCGCAGAGCCTCAGCCAGCCCTGAAGTCTGACGAGATAACCGTCACCCTGAAGCCAGGTGAGGCCAGTGAAATCAAGCTGGAGATGCTGAACAAGGCCACGGTCAGCTACGAGTGGACGACCAATGGTGTTCCGGTCAACCACGACACCCATGGCGAACCCTACAACGGCCCAAAGGGCTACTACCACAGCTATAGCAAGGGTAAGCAGATCAAGGGCGACAAGGGTGAATTCACCGCCATCTTCGACGGTACACACGGCTGGTTCTGGCGCAACCGCAGCAACCGCGACGTGACCATCACGCTGAAGACCAAGGGCGATTACCTGAGCGTTAAACGCGTGATTTAAGACAGATAAGCCCCTTCGTCATATGGCGGAGGGGCTCACCTGAACATTCAGAGCTATAGCTCCTGTGGTTAGTAACTCTTTCGTTTACCCCGTCGACGCATCAACCAATAGGCGGCAGGCAACACCAGCATGGACAGCAGCGGGGCTGTGATCATGCCGCCAACCATAGGTGCGGCAATGCGTTTCATGACCTCTGAACCCGCTCCGCCGCCCCAGAGAATGGGCAGCAGGCCAGCGATGATCACGGCAACGGTCATCACCTTGGGTCTGACACGCAGGACGGCTCCTTCGCGAATTGCCTCCAGCAGGGCCGGATCGTCGCTGCGCCCTGCATCCACGCGCGCATGCCAGGCGTTCTTCAGATACAGCAGCATGATCACCCCAAATTCCGCCGAGACTCCCGCCAAGGCGATAAAGCCGACCCCAGTGGCAACCGACAGGTTGAAGCCGAACCAGTAGAGCAACCAGACACCGCCTGACAGGGCGAAGGGTAGTGTGGCCATGATCAACAGGGCCTCGCTGAAACGGCTGAATGTCAGGTAGAGCAGCACGAAGATGATCAGCAAGGTCGCCGGCACGACCCAAGTCAGGCGTGCATTGGCGCGCTCTAGGAATTCAAATTGACCGGAGTAGGAGACTGTCACCCCCGCAACCAGTGGCACACCATTCGTGACACGCTCCTGCAGTTCTCGCACAGTCGATGCCAGATCGCGACCGCGGACATCGACATAGACCCAGCCCGAGAGACGCCCGTTCTCGCTGCGCAACATCGGCGGCCCTTCTGTCAGACTGATCTGGGCGACGGTTCCTAGGGTGATTTGCTGGCCCACTGCGGTGAGAATCGGCATGCGCTGCAACGCTTCCGGGCTGTCACGCCACTCCCTGGGATAGCGCAGGCTGATCGGGAAGCGGGCCAGCCCCTCGACCGTTTCACCGATATTGCTGCCGCCTATAGCGCCCGATACCACCGCCTGCACGTCGGCGATGCTCAGGCCATAGCGCGCCGCGGCCAGGCGATCGATCTGGATGTCCACATAGCGACCGCCGGTCAGCCGCTCCGCCAGCGCCGAACTCACGCCAGGTACCTCCTTGGCGACGGCCTCAATGTCACGCGTTATGCGCTCAATCTCGGCCAGCGAGGTTCCGGAAACTTTCACCCCGATGGGACTCTTGATCCCCGTGGCCAGCATATCGATGCGGTTACGGATCGGTGGAACCCAGATGTTGGACAGCCCCGGGACTTTCACCGCCTGGTCCAATGCCTCGATGAGCTTCTCTGGTGTCATTCCCGGGCGCCACTGATCGCGCGGCTTGAACTGTACCGTGGTCTCGAACATCTCCAGCGGCGCTGGGTCGGTGGCCGTTTCTGCTCGACCGGCTTTGCCGAACACCCGCGCCACTTCCGGCACGGTAAGGATCATCCGGTTGGTCTGCTGCAGCAACTGACTGGCCTTGCTTGCCGGCAGGCCGGGCAGGGCAGATGGCATGTACAGCAGATCGCCCTCATCCATGGGTGGCAGGAACTCACCGCCTAGCTGGATAAGTGGCCAGACGCTAGAGAGAAAAACCACCAATGCCAGCGTCAGCGTTGTTTTCGGCCAAGCCAGCACCGCTTCCAACACCGGCCGGTAGGCATTGATCAGCCAGCGATTTAGCGGGTTTTGCTGTTCGTTGGGGATATGCCCACGAATCCAGTAGCCCATCAGCACCGGCACCAGGGTGATCGACAGTCCGGCGGCGGCCGCCATGGCATAGGTCTTGGTAAAGGCCAGTGGGCCAAATAACCGGCCCTCCTGAGCCTCCAGAGTGAAAACGGGGAGGAAGGACAGGGTGATGATCAGCAGGCTGAAGAACAGCGCGGGCCCGACTTCGGCTGCGGCTTCGCCGATCACTCGCCAGTGCGCCTCGCCATGGAGGTGCTCATCAGGATTCCGGGCCTTCCAGGCCTCGATGTGCTTGTGCGCGTTCTCGATCATCACCACGGCTGCGTCGACCATGGCACCGATGGCGATGGCGATCCCGCCGAGCGACATGATGTTGGCATTGACGCCCTGGTAGCGCATGACAATGAAGGCCATCAGGATGCCCAGGGGCAGGGTGATGATCGCGACCAGCGACGAGCGCAGGTGCCAGAGGAAGATCAGGCAAACCAGGGCAACCACCGCGAACTCTTCCAGCAGCTTATAGCTGAGGTTGTCGATGGCGCGGTCGATCAGTTGCGAACGGTCATAGGTGGCGACCACCTCGACGCCGGCCGGCAGGCTGCCCTTCAGGCTGTCCAGCTTGGTCTTCACCGCGGCGATGGCATCGCGGGCATTCTTTCCGGAGCGCAAGATGACCACGCCGCCTACCACTTCCCCCTGGCCATCCAGCTCGGCAATGCCACGACGCATCTCTGGCCCCAGCTGAATGGTGGCCACCTGACCCAGCAGCACCGGAACTCCGCTGGCCGAAGCCCGCAGCGGCACATTGTGGAAATCCTCCAGGCTCTCTAGATAACCTGAAGCCCGCACCATGTACTCGCGTTCCGCCAGCTCCAGGATGGCACCACCGGTTTCCTGATTGGCGCTCTTCAGCGCCGCTTCGACCTCCTGCTGAGTTACCCCATAAGCCACCAGCTTCTGCGGATCGAGCAGCACCTGATACTGCTTGACCATGCCGCCGAGGGTGGCTACCTCGGCTACGTTGGGCAGGCTCTTGAGTTCGTACTTAAGGAACCAGTCCTGCAGTGCCCGCAGCTGGGCAAGATCATGCTGGCCGCTGCGGTCGACCAAGGCGTACTGGTAGATCCAGCCCACGCCGGTGGCATCCGGCCCAAGGGTGGTGGTAACACCCTCGGGCAGGCGTTCCTGCGCCTGGTTGAGGTACTCCAGCACCCGCGAGCGCGCCCAGTAGAGGTCGGTATCGTCCTCGAACAGCACATAAACGAAGGAGTCGCCGAAGAACGAGTAGCCGCGCACTGTCTTCGCCCCCGGCACCGAGAGCATGGTGGTGGCCAGCGGGTAGGTCACCTGGTTCTCGACAATCTGCGGTGCCTGGCCGGGGAAGCTGGTGCGGATGATGACCTGGGTGTCGGACAGATCCGGCAGTGCATCCAACGGCGTGTTGCGCAGTGACCAGATGCCCAGGGCGGTGATGAACAGGGTGGCCAGCAGTACCAGGAAGCGGTTGCCGATCGACCAGTGGATCAGGCGCGCGATCATGGCCGCTCTCCTTGATTGACGAGCCGCTCGACCCGCAGGCCGGAATCCGTCTGGCGGACGCCGATACGCACGTGATCCCCGGGCTTAAGCCCAGCCGCTACTTCGGGGCTGGCCAGTGGAAATGCCATGGTCATACCGGGCATATTCAGGCTCTCGAATGGCCCGTGCTCCAGGGTGACTTCCTCAGCGTCCAGAGCGCGAATCACACCATGGGACTCATGTAGTTCCTTCTCATTGTCCTGCTCGGCATGGCTGGCCATGATGCCCTGCAGGCTGGCTTCCGAATCGATGAGGAACTGGCCGGAGGTGACGACCGCCTGACCTTCCTCTAGGCCGGACAGCACTTCGAGGCGCCCATCGGCCTCGCGGCCCAGACTGATTTCCTGGGGACGGTAGCGTCCGTCGCCTTCGGCCAGCATCACCAATGCACGCTTGCCGGTGCGAATCACGGCTTCACTCGGCACAAGAAGCGCGGGTTGTTCGACGGTACTGTTCAGGCGTACGGCGGCGAACATGCCGGGGCGCAACTTACCGGCAGGGTTGGGTAGCTCGCTGCGTACCGTGAGCGTGCGCGTTTGCGGGTCGGCACTCGGCAACAAAGCGATGACGCGGCCCTGCAGCGGTTGCCCGGGGAAGGCGGTCAGGGTGGCGCGGATGTCAGCCCCAACCTGAACCATTCCAGCCATTGCTTCGGGTATCGCCGCATCGAGCCAGACCGTGGACAGCCCGTTGATCCTGGCCAGGTCCTGACCCGCCTCCACGGTCATCCCGGCGCGTACCTGCAAGGCTTGGAGCTCGCCGGCGATAGGTGTGGTGAGGGTTTGCACCGCCCGCGGTTTGCCGCTGCGGCGAACCTGCTCGATCAACGCTTGAGGCATGCCGAGCAGGCGCAGGCGCTCTTGGGTCGCACTTATCAAGCGAATGTCAGCGGTACGCAGTACCGCCAGGAACTCCAACTGCGCGGCGAACCACTCGGGAATCAGCAGGTCGACCAGGGGGGTACCGGCAGGCAGCACATCGCCCGGGGCACGCCCGTAAACCCGCTCGACGAATCCGCCAGCGCGAGCCTGGAGGTTCGCCACCTCTCGCTGGTTATAGGCCAGGGAACCGACCGCCTCGATACCCGAGGGCAGTACACCGCGGATCACCGGAGAAGTTCGCATTCCGAGGCTTTGCACGGCTTGAGCGGGGACGCTCAGGACAGACGGATCCTGCTCGGATCCCGCGTATTTAGGGACAAGCTCCATATCCATGAAAGGTGACTTGCCCGGTTTATCGAAGCGCTGCTCGGGCTGCATCGGGTCGTACCAATAGAGCACCTTGCGCTCGTCCGTCGGTGCAGAACTGGGCAGAACCTCATGTTTGGCCTGCCGCTGGGCCAGCCAGTAGCCGCCTGCCGCGCCAATGCCCACGGCCAGCAAGGCGACCGCAAAACCAAATGCCGATATCTTCATCTCAGTCCCTCCACATAGGCGTAGTACAGGCTTGCGGAGAGCTGGCTCAACTTGCGCTGCTGTTCAATCTGCCGCAGCTGCGCCTCAATCAGGTCGCGCTGGGCAGTAATAACGGATGTGAGCTGGCTGTTACCGGCTTGGTAGGCGGCCAGTTCGAGATCGGCACGTTTGCTTGCAAGCGGGATCAAGGTTTTTTCGGTGCGTGACAAGGTCCTGCGCAGTTGCTCAAGCTCGGCAATACCGCCTTCCAGCTCAGCCTGATGGGCGCGCAGTAATGCTTCCTGCTCGGCTTCCATCTGCGACACGCTTTGTTGTCTGGCGTTGATCTTGGGCCCCTGACGTGTGCCTACGAACAACGGCAGGTCGAAGGTGAATTGCACCATCACCATATCGCCGAACTGGTTGTCGCGATTGTTGTAGGCAAACTCAACACCCCAGTCGGGGGTCTTCTCGGCGATGGCCTCGTTCAGCTCGGCGCTAGCCTCGCCGACGCGGGCGGAGGCAGCGCGCAACTCAGGGTGTGAAGCAATGCGTTGCTGCAGGTGCGGTGCCGCCAGGTTCAGATTGGGAACACCTCCTTGCAAAGGCTGGTCAGCCTCGTTGCCTATCCAGCGGCGCAGCTTGGCACGAGCTACTGCCACATCGCGATTCAGTTCATCTCGCCGATCTTGTAACGCCAAAGCTTCCTGGTCGGCCTGCAACAGCTCGCCAGGCTGAGCACTACCGCCGGCAATCAGCGATTGCACGGTCGAGCGGAGCATCTCGATCTGACGGTCCAGTTGATCGAAGAGGCCAACACTGCGTTCGGCGTAGTACACGTCCAGCCAGCTCACTGCCGTCTGGCGCTTGATTTCCAACTGCATTGCACGCTGCTCGGCCTCGGCTCGGCCAACTGAAGCCTCGGCCAACTGGCGCCGAGCCTGACGCTTGTCACTGTTGGGGACTTCCTGCATGAGCCCAATGCGGCGCATGGTCATGGAGTCACGATTAAGTGTGTAACGGTCAGGGCCTTCGATCGGCAGGTTGTCGATGCCTAGAATCAGCTTGGGATCGGGCAGGGCGTCTGCGGGCCCTACAGCCTGCTGTGCGGATGCCACCTGCGCCTGGCGCGCGAGGTTCTCAGGGGCACTCTGCTCGGCCAGAGCTTGGGCTCGTTCGAAAGTTAGGGGCTGCGCCTGCACGGCAAGCCAGGGAGCTGCCCAGAATGCGGCAGCCAACACGCCGAGATAGCCACGGCGTGGAAAAAGGAAAGCGGACATGCTTTCGCCTCCAATGCGATTGATCGAGGTCGCAGCTACGAAACGTGGTCGCGACGATGCGCCTGACTGTAAGGCGCGGGATGATCACGGCATTAGACGAAACGAGGAGGGCGCCAGAGTCCTGCGGGCTCTCGCTTAATCACCGACTGGGTCAGCAATATCTCGGGGCGTGAGGGGAGAGGGGATATGCTCTTGATCACGGTGGTCTGGAGAAGTCCTCCGGTCTTGCATTCCTGGCCGGATTTGCAGGGGGACTTATTGGCCACCCCATCAGACGTGTCCATTTGCTCGCAGCACGGAGCATCAGCCATTGCATGGCCCTGATGATCGGCGCTCTGCATCGGGCAAGGTTGTGCCGGCATGCTGAAAGCCACACCGCCGAAGGTCGGCAGCACGAGGCTAGCAATCATTAGCAGGATCAATCCAATCCGACGCACAGCAATTCACCAGGCGGGGCAATAGGCCGACGATAGCAGATTACCCCCGAGCCATGAATGCTCCTTTTGACGATAACAGCACTTCGTTGATTTGGATCAAATAGAGTGTCTAGTCTCACAGGGCGAGCTGATTTTGTAGCGGGTGAGATTTCAATCGAGCAAGCGATAGAGTTCAGGCCAAAGAGGATTCTATAATTAGCTATAAAGCTCATTAGTGCACAAAATGCAGCGGGATGTGGAACCCTGAGGTGCCGCTGAATGAACGCAACGCAGGGTATCGGCTGGCATGGCAGAGCCTGGATTTCACCCGGGCTGGGCATTTTTCTGGGGCAGGCGGGTAGCCAAGATTGGCATAGCCACATGGCGCATCAAATTACCGTCAGCTTGAACGGCAGCTTGACTGTGAAGTGTACATCCTCGTCAGTGACGGCAAGGGCCATCTGCATCAGGGCAGGGGTGGCCCATCAGATCGAAGCTGACGAAGTGTTGTCGATCTACCTCGACGCGCTGTCTGATGAGGCGCGAGCACTTCCCGATAACATCGGGGAGGGCATCACTCCGATTCAGATGGGCGATACAGCATCGCTGCGAAAATTGCTGAGCAGCTCCGATCCGTCAGCCCAGCAAATTCGGGAAATGGTGCGCCTTGTTCTCAACCTTACGACTCCGCCGGCCTCCGATCCGCGATTGCAGTCGGTCCTCGCTGCGTTAAAAGAGCCGATTAATGGCAGGCAGGCGTTGGCCAAGCGCGTTCATCTTTCGCCTACCCGATTCTCACATTGGTTCGTCGAACAGACCGGTCTGCCGCTGCGCAGCTACCGGAAATGGAATCGCCTGGTCATAGCGCTCCAGCATATCGCCAGCGGCGCCAACCTGACTGCGGCCGCCCACGCTGCCGGCTTCGCTGACGCTGCCCATTTTTCCCGCACCTTCCGCGACCTGTTTGGCCTCGACCCCTCATCTGCCTTGGGTCATGTCAGTCTGAAAGGCTGAATTCAGCTTTTCTGTTCAAGCGCCATCACAGGTGATTGGCACAAAGTGGAGTCAACTCAGGGAGGGCTTCACGATGGGCAATTCACTCAGGTTCATGATCCGCTGGCTCAGCTACCCAACAATCTTTGGCGGGGCCGCAGCTTGGATGATCTGGTTGCTCTACACGGGTATTCCGTATTGGCCCAGCACGCCGATCATTGCCGCCCTAGGGATTCTGCTGGTGGCGCTGCTGGAACGCGTGCAGCCGTTCCGTGACGACTGGTTGGAGGACCACCAGGATACCCTTACTGATATCATCCATATGGTCGTGAACCTGTCCGTGATCCAGTTTACGGCGACCGTGCTGGCCCAGCTGGGCGATTGGGTGTCCGCAGAGTTCCGTGTCTTCCCAACAGAGTTACCGCTGTGGGCTCAGCTAGTCATTGTCGCCGCCGTGCTGGACCTTAGCTTGTACGCCATGCACCGCTTCAGCCATCAGGTTCCATGGCTGTGGCGCTTGCATGAGCCACATCATAGCGCTGAGCGGCTCTACTGGATGAACGGCGAGCGCCGGCACCCGTTGCATGCCGCCATCATGGCAGGGCCTGGGCTGCTCGTGCTCTTTGCGATGGGCACTCCTTCTGCACTCGTGGCCACCTGGTTCGGCATCCTGACGGTACATTTGGCCTTCCAGCACTCAAATCTGGACTACTCGTTGGGCTGGCTACGGCGCGTCATCGGCGTTGCAGAAACACACCGTTGGCATCACAAACGTGACTTCGAGGATGCGCAGGTCAATTTCGGTGAGTTCTTGCTGGTGTGGGATCAGCTGCTTGGAACCTACTATGACAGCGTAAGCAAGCCCGGCAGCGCCGAAGTAGGACTGCATGACCGGAACTATCCGACAGGCTATGTGGGTCAGCTTGTTGAGCCGTTCAGAAGCCAGTAGCTTGCACGGTGTCGCTGGCGACTGGTTGGTTAATGAGGATCGGCCGGCATGAGTTCAATCAAAGGCCTCAGTTGAGCTCTGACGCTGGCCAGCCAATTGCCCAGTTCCAGCAGATCCTCATCAAGCGACTCGGCTTCCTCCCAGATACTGCCGCCTTCCGTCACAGACACCGATAGTGCCGCACCATCGAGCACCGTTTTCGCCATGGCATGTACCCGCAGGAGGCCATCCCTGAGGCCGCCGATGTTGTTCATTTCCTTCAGCAGCAGATCCAGCCCATCGACTAGACGCAGCAACTGGATGGTGTCGTAGTCGTCATGCAAACGCTCAAGCGCCTCGGCATCTACCTCGCCGTAGGGAGTGACGCGAAATGACGCAGGAGGAATGTTCATCAGGTCATCTCCTCGGTTTCCGCAGTACCGAGCTTGCCAGTGCGGATGGACCCGGCTGCCTGTTGGAACACCGAGTCTTTGATCCAGGGCTCCGGCGGCCGGTTGAGCTTGAGGTTGAACTCGCCGAAACGCTTGACGTTGCTGGTCAGGTAGGGGCTGAGGAAGGACACATCCTCATCGGTGAATTGCCAGCCCTCGCGGGCCAATTTCTGCAGGATCCGCATCATGTCCACAGTGTTCTGCAGGATCACCGACGAGGCCACCATGTCGTTGTAGCGCAGTCGCTTCTGTTGCTCGTCCGGATCGTTCTCGGCGATCACGTCGCCGCCGAAGGACAACCACTTGGAGAATCCGTTGTAGGACTCGATCTTGTTGGTGTTCGCGGTAACCTCCTGGCGCAACTCGCGACTGCCGATCCAGTTGAGCAGGAAGATCGTACGGATCACGCTGCCCAGTGCCTGTGCCGCGTGGTAGAGCTTGTTACGCCGGCTGTAGGACCCGAGTTTTCGCAGCAACATAGGCGAGGAGATTTTGCCCGCCTGGATCGATAGCGCGACCTGCATCAAATCCTGCCAATGGGTTTCAATCAGGTGCCAGTCGGCGGTGTCGGTGAACAGGCGGTTGATATGCTTATACGCAGCGCCGCGATCCGGCCGGCACATCATCAGGTCGCGCCAATTGCGGATGCGTGGCATCAGGTTGATGCCCAGCAGATGGGTGAAGGCGAACACCGTGGCCGACTGGCCCTGGGTATCGGAATACACCGTATCAGCTTCGACGCTGAGATCGGCCTTGAGCAGCCCCTCGATTACATAAATTGCCTCCCAGATGCCCGGGGGGATGAAGTGTTGGAATACAGCGATGTAGTTGTTGGCCACGTGCCGATAGGCCACGGCTCCCATCTTGCGGTAGCGGAAGTGGTAGCCGGCCAGCAGGTTGTCGTCATAGAAGTCGAACTGGGTGCCGTCCGCAGCCACCGCCTTGCCATCGCCCCAGAGCTTGGGCAGATCGAGCTGTAGATAGAGTTCCACTAGCTCGCGGTTAGCCTTGTCCAGTTTCTCCAACGAGAGGTGACGGCGATTGGTATAGGAAAGCATGTGCGGGGTGACATTACCGGCCAGATGCCGCGCGGCCTGGCTGGGGCCGAGGTTGCAACCCATGGCGAAGATCGTCATCAGGTAGCGCTCGGCAGGTTCTTTGAGCTTTGGCTCGTTGCCGGACATCGGCCCGAAATGTCGAGTGAACTGAATCCAGTGCTCGATGTTGGCCATGATGTCGAGTACGTGCCTGGCCGGCATGCGTTGCATGAGGGCAGTCTGTAGCGAGATGGCCGATGGCGGGATGTCGCGCGCCGTCACTCGGCGCAATACCGGTTCGCCGGCTTCGTTGATCGATACGTCCCCCCGGCAAGAGGGGAATTTGTCATCCAGTTGCTGCGCGGTTTCCTCCAACTGGGTCTTGAGGGAGGTAACAAATTCCTTCGCCGTGCCAGGCAGTTCCATCTTTTCGCAGTAGGCCGGTAGTCGCTGGAGACATTCGTCCCAGGGTAGCAACTGCTTGCGATAGTCGGCGAAGGATTCCGACCCTTGTACGCACATGTCACCGGATCGCAGTTCGTTGGCCAGGTAGGAGAATACGCAAACTTCCAGATAGCGCCGGTTGGTCGGTGGCCCCTCACTGGCAGGACGACGAACGACCTTGACCCAGCGCTCCGACGCAAACGACAAGTCGACGTGCTCGTCGATCCACTCGCGGTGCAAATTCTCGCTGTCCTGTATCAGTTGAAGTGCCTGAACCAGCGACCTATCCTGAGTCGTGGGCTCCAGTTGGAGAAGGTGGCTGAGACGGAACAACAGCGAGCGATGAGACCTGAAATGCTTCCAGATCAACGGCAGGTAGTTATTACCGCCGGTAGCCTGGACTTCGGCACAGGTTTCGCGCAACCGTTCCAGGTTGCCGTCGGGGGAGAGGTATTCCCGAATCAGGCTACCTGCCTCTTGGTCATCCGGTTCCTGAACCAAAATCTGCACCACACCGTCAAGGGTGGCCGCCAGCTGCTCCAGCTTCTGACGTTGCCGTGCTTGGATTTGCTCTAGTTCTTCCTTGGCACGTTTGTGAATCGTAGAAATTCGCCGGATGAACATCTCGGCTAGGTGATCCCGAGTCCGCACGCGCATCCGATAGATCAAGGCAAGCATCAGCGTGTAACGCTTCGGCAGCGAACAGTCCTTAAGCTCGGCGACGTCCGACGCCGCAGCTTGGGCAGCGAAGTGGCGGATTTTGGTATCGACGATTCCATCAAAAATGGCATCTAGATTCCCAAAGCTCTCGAGCCAAGCCATGTGATCTATCAGCACTTCCAAGTGTTTGCGGGATGGCTTCTTGGGTGCCTGCTTGAGGGCGTTGAAGTCACTTTGGCGGCGCCCGAAATCCGTCTCGAGCAGTTCTTTCAGTTTGTAGACCACCTCAATTGGCGCCCTGGTCACAACGAGATTGAATAGCCGCTCCTGCATTGCAACTAAGGCATCCTCAGCAGCGTCATTGAGGGTGGAATAGGCTGGGAGTTCGTAGCTGCGCTGCAGCAACTCGCCGATCAGCACATTGATGATATCCGCCCGCTGGTCGAGTACCTCGGCAGATTCGTGCGCAAGGTGGAGAGCTACGGTGAGCGCTTCACTACCATAGAAAGCCTTGATCTGGAGGTACTCACGAATGGCCGCCTGATGCCTATAAAAAGTACGCGAGTTGGTATAGCGGGAAGTGATACGAGGGCCAAAACCGAGTGTATTCCTGATGTGGCCAGTGATTTCTGGAGGTATCTCGTCTAGGGGAGGAAAGTAATGGAGCTCTTGGAATACCTTGAGCTGGACTGCCAGCCCAAGGGAAAGGGCTGGGCTACGAGCTGTCCTGGAAATCCAGTCAAGCTCTCCTGAGGAAAGCGAATAGTTGCGGTGTAAGTCCTTCGCACTGAGGGTAGTTGCTAGTCGTGGATATGCCGTTCTCTCCAAAGCCGCCATCGCTCAGCCCCTATGCATGCAAATAGATCAGCATAGACGCTTCCGGGCATGAGGCAGGCGGGACAAACAGGCCAAGTGAAACTCTATTTATATCAATAGGATAGAACCACTATGTCCTAATTTTCCCTTATCTCGGCATGACCCCTTTACCGCGACATGGCGGACCCGCAACTCTACAATGAGCGCTTTATTGTCGAGTCCTGGCTGGAGTATCTGCGCCAGCAGATGCGGGTGACCCAGGCTGACCATGCCCAGGAGTGTCTCATTGAGCGTTTTCGTCGAGAGAACCTGCAAACCCGCCGGCTGATTTACCAGCCGTTAGAGAAATACTCCGTCTCAAGTGTTCGACTAATTCCCAGATAAAACTTTCACGTTGTCGTTCATTCTCAGGCTAGAATGCCGGCACTTTAAAGTGACGGGATCGGGCATGGAATTCACTGACGTCAATGACAGCACCAAATCGGCCGGCGTAACCCTCGTCAAGCCCGTTTCCAACGCCATTCGCATCCTGCGCTACCTCAGTCAGGTGGGCACACCGGAACGTTCGGTGGATATCGCCCGGCAACTGAAGATCAATCCCAGCACCTGCTTCAATATCCTGCGCACCCTGGTCCAGGAGGAAGTGGTTGATTTCAGTCCCATGTCCAAGCGTTACTCCGTGGGCCTGGGGCTGGCGCGTTTAGTCGAGCAATTGGTCACCCAGGGCCACCGCGTACAGATGGCCAAACCCCTGTTGCAGAACCTGGCTGCACGCCTGCGAGTGACCATCACCCTGTGGCGCAAGATGAGCCCTGATCGCATCGTCATTGTCAGCTCCGCGGCCAGCCCGACCGATGTGCGCATCGACATGGCCGAAGGTCAGCGCCTGCCGATTCTGATGGGTGCCAGTGGCCGTCTGTTCGCCACGCAGATCGACCTTGACGACCCCGAGGTACAAAGCAGTTTCGAGACCATCCGCTGGGCTCAACCGCTGTCGCTGGAGGTTTACCGCAAGGAAGTGAGACAAGCTGCCGAGCGTGGTTGGGCGGTGGATGATGGCCATTTCTCGGGGGGGATTCTTGCCATTGCGGCGCCGGTCTACTCACCGACCAACAGCATCGACTTCACCGTTTCAGCGGTGATGTTCCGTGGACAACGGGATGAAGCGGGCCTTGCCGAACTGGGCAAGGCGCTGATCGAGTTCTGTAACGAAGTGGCTGGCGTTCTCTACTGAGGCGCGCGGTCACTCGCGCACCAACAGCAGGCTGCCTCCCAGCGGACCGCCGCCGGCGGCCACCGCACTGACGCGGTGTTCGCGGGTTTGTCGGCCTTCGGCACGCCCCCACAATTGCAGGCAGGCTTCGTGCACATAACCCAGGCCGTGGGTGCGCCCGCCAGACAGTTGCCCGCCATTGGTGTTGATGGGCAAGCTGCCCTCCAGCGCAATGCGCGTGCCACCCTCGACAAACCCGCCACTTTCCCCGGTCGGGCACAACCCCAGGGCTTCCAGCCAGATAAGGGTCAAAATCGAAAAACCGTCATACAACTGCGCAGAGCCAACGTCCTGCGGAGTGTAGTCGGTGCGTGCCCACATCATCTGGCCGACATCGAAGGCGGCCATCCTGGTCAGGGAAATCTGGTCCCACGACCATGGCTGGTTCAACGCCGCGCCCATGGCCTCGATGCGGATCGGTGCGTTCGGCAGATCCCGCGCGATATCGCGACGCGACAGGATGATGGCGGTGGATGCATCGCAATGCACGTCGCAGTCGAACATGCGCAGAGGAGAGGAAATCATCCGCGACGCCATGTAGTCGTCCATGCTCATGGGCGTTCGGTACAGCGCTTTGGGGTTGCGCATGGCGTTCTGGCGACACGTCAGGGCGATTTGCGCCAGTTGCTCTGGCCGGGTGCCGTACTCATGGAAGTGACGTTGGGCATACAGCGCCATCAGGTTGATGCCCGATTGCACATTGAAAGGGGTAAACCACTGCCAGGCGTAGCTGCTGTCGCGACCTTGAGTCTTGTTGGTGAGAGCGCCCGCTTGTTTGTTGACCCTGCGAGCCGACGCTTCGGTGATAGTACGAAACACCAGTACGTGATTACACAGGCCCGCCGCAATCGCCATGGCGCCATTGATCACGCCAGTGAGTGGGCCAGGTCCTTCATAACCGCCGCCGAACCAGTTGACGTTGAGCCCAAGGGCACTTTTCAGTGCGCTGGGGCCGACCGGGGAGAACGGGTCACCGTTATTGTTGTCGCCCGGCCAGCAGGCCACGCCGTCGATATCGCTGCGTTGCAGGCCAGCGTCGGCAATCGCTTCCAGGCAGGCATCCAGCGTCAGGCGCATCGCCGACTTGTTCGAGGGGCGCCCGACTTCCGATTGGCCGACGCCGGTGATGGCGACGTCTTTTTCATAACGATGATCGAACATCACTGATCCTTCTCGAACAGAGGTAACCACACATCCTCGACATTGAGGAAGCTGACCCGTACCGGCATGTCGATATGCACATCCGTGACCGGCATGCCCACGATGTTGCTTACGAACTGCAATCCGGACTGTTCGACCAGCTCGATGATTGCCACCACATAGGGCACCTCCAGGTCAGGAGCCCAAGGCTGGTGGTTGATGGTGTAACTGAGCACTTTTCCCTTGCCTGACACCGCCTGCGGTGCCACGTCAAAGCTTGCACAATGCGGGCAGAGCGGGGCCGGTGGATGAAAGTACCGGCTGCAGGCCGCGCAACGATGAACGAGCAGTTCGCCCCGTTCGCCACCTTGCCAGAAGGCGCGGTTGTCGGCGTTGAGTGCAGGTAGTTTTCTGGGCATCAGCGCTCCGCAGGTGAGTATTTGACTGGAAGTCATACGGTATCATTTGTACATATTTTCTAAAAGTGTCATATATTTGTTCCGACGAAGGCACGAATCGACCGTTCGCGCCGTAAAACAACAACAAGAGGATTTTGCGATGTCCCAGTCATTACTGGACAAGAGGGTAGTCGTTACCGGCGGGTTTGGTGCCCTTGGCAGCACACTTGGCAAATGCCTGCTGGCGCGCGGCGCCCGGGTCGCTTTGCTGGACCGTAGCCAGGCGCCAGCCGCCTTGCTGGATACAAAGAATCTGCTGTGCCTGGGCGGTGTCGACCTGACCTCGACCGAGTCGGCCAGCGCGGCGTTCGAGCAGGTCGCGGCGCAGTGGGGCGGCATCGATGGTTTAGTCAATGTCGCGGGCGGTTTTGCCTGGGAGACCGTCGAAGGCGGCAGCCTGGAGACTTGGGATCGCCTCTATCAGATAAACGTGCGTACCGCGGTCATCAGTTCTCAATCGGCGCTGACGCACCTGTTGGTCTCCAACGCGGGACGCATCGTCAATATCGGTGCGCTGGCGTCGGTCAAGGCCGAAACGGGGATGGGGGCTTATGCGGCCTCCAAGGCTGGTGTGGCCCGGTTGACCGAAGCCCTGGCCGAAGAGTTGAAGGAGCGTGGCGTGACGGTGAACGCCGTGCTGCCAAGCATCATCGATACCCCAGCCAACCGTGCCGACATGCCGGATGCCGACAGCAGCCGCTGGGTGACGCCAGAAGCGTTGTCGGCGGTGGTGGCCTTTCTGCTGTCGGATGATGCTGCCGCTGTAACCGGTGCGCTGTTGCCCGTGAGTGGTCGCGTATGAGACTGGTGACCTATACCGACGCCGAAGGCTTTGACCGCGCAGGAGCCTTGCTCAACCAGGACCAGCAGGTGCTCGACCTGCAAAGGGCTTACCGCTTGCTGGAAAGTCGCGACAGTGTGGCACTGAGCAGCATTCTGGCCTTGGTGGAGGGCGGTGAGCCGGCGCTGGAATTGGCCCGTTCGCTGGTGGCCAAGGCACCCTCGGCGGCGGTGCTGGAACGTGCCAATGTGAAACTGCGCGCACCGATTCAGCCACCCCCACAGATGCGCGACTGTTCGTGCTTCGAATTGCATCTGCGCCAGAGCTTCGCTGCGGCCCGTCGCGCCCGTGCGCTAAGTACCGAAGATCCGGAAGCTACTTTGAAAGCGATGAACACTCGTGCCGACGACCGGGTGATCGAGACCTTCAACCAGCAGCCCATCTACTACAAGGGCAACCGTTTCGCGGTGATTGGCATCGACGATGAATTCCAATGGCCGAGCTTTAGCCGGGCGATGGATTTCGAACTGGAGTTCGGTTGCTACATCGGCAAGCGCGGCAAGGACATCAGCCGTGAAGCAGCCCGTGGGCATATCGTCGGTTACACCATCTTCAACGACATGAGTGCGCGCGACGCGCAGGCCCTGGAAATGCCCGGCATGCTCGGTCCGGCCAAGAGCAAGGATTTCGACACCGCCAACATCATGGGGCCATGCCTGGTGACCGCCGATGAACTGGGTGATCCCTACGATCTGAATATGGTTGCCCGGGTCAATGGGGAGGAGTGGGGGCGCGGCAATACCCGTGATATGCGCTGGAGTTTTGAAGACGTGATTGCCCACGTGTCCCGTTCGGAAACCTTGTACCCCGGTGAGTTTCTTGGTTCCGGCACGGTCGGCAACGGCTGTGGCCTGGAGCAATTGCGTTATTTGAAACCCGGCGACGTGGTTGAGCTGGAGATCGATGGCATTGGCGTGCTGCGGACTCAAGTGGGCAAGGCGCCCGACAGGGAATGACTATGATGCGAGGACGGAGACATTCACCGCTCGCGAATTAAATGTACAGAAATATAGAAAGTGTCTTATATTTTGTGGCGACCAACCGTGTAACGCTCTGATCAGGAGGCAATCATGCTAACAAAAACAAGCCCCGTATTGTCCGATGGAACCAAGGTCTCGGACCTCATCTACCCCTCTAGCCGTGAAGTGCAAATGCGCGTGTTGTCTGACCGCGAAATTTACGAACTGGAGATGGAAAAGATCTTCGGCAAGATCTGGGTACTCCTGGGGCACGAGTCGGAAATTCCCAACTCCGGAGACTTCATGGTCCGAGACCTGGGGTCCGATTCCGTCATTGTGGCCCGTGGCAAGCAGGGCGAGGTGTTCGTGACCCTTAATGTGTGCCCGCACCGCGGGATGCGCATCAGCACCGCCGACTGCGGCAATACGCAAATTCATAAATGCATCTATCACGGCTGGGCGTTCCGCCCCAATGGCGATTTCATCGGCTCGCCCGTCGAACGTGAATGCATGCACGGCAAGATGTTGCCCAAGGAAGAACTGGGCCTGAAGAAGGCGCGGGTCACGCTGTATGGCGGCCTGGTATTTGCCACCTGGAATATCGATGGGCCCTCGTTCGACGAGTTCCTGGGCGATGCCAAGTGGTATTACGACATGCTGTTCTGTCGCTCCGACAAGGGCATGGAAGTCCTCGGCCCACCGCAGCGCTTTATCGTCAACGCCAACTGGAAAACGGCGGGCGAGCAATCGGCGGCGGACGGTTTCCACACGCTGACCCTGCACCGTTGGTTGGGTGAGGTGGGTAATTACGCCAAGAAAGGCGAGGGCGAGACAGCCGACCTCAGCCCGGAAATGATTGGCGTGGAAATCAGCTCGCCGCACGGTCATGCACTGCGCTGCATCGACCTGGCGCGCAAGATCAAGCGCCTGACCGGCCTCGATCCGGCGGAGTTGACTGTGCAGCAGAAACTTGAAGCATTGCCGCCGGCCGGCATGACGGCCGACATGGTCGAGCAGTTGGCACGCAATCTGACCGAAGATCAATTGAACGTGCTCACCAGCATGCCGCCCCAGGTCGGTGGGATGTTCCCGAACATTCTTTTCGGCTTTGTCTACATTCCGCAGCCAGATGGCTCTGTCGTTGGCTCGATGACCCTGCATGCTTACGTACCGCAAGGCCCGGACAAGCTCGAGTTCGTCAACTGGGTGTTTGCCGAGAAAGACGCCTCCCCGGAACTGCGCGACAAGATGCTCAAGCAAACCATCCAGCTGTTCGGCACCTCTGGCATGGTTGAGCAGGATGACTCCGACACCTGGCCGCACATGACCCTGGCCGCCAAAGGGGCAATGGGCCGCAAGAGCACGCTGAAATACCAGGCCTGCTTTGAAACCGGCGCACCTGAAGGCTGGCCTGGCCCCGGCATCGTCAATGAAGGCTTCACCAAGGACGATACCCAGTGGCACTGGTGGTTGTACTGGCATGAGCTGATGACGGCATCGGATGACCAGTAACGCCCGCTGTCAGGCCAGGTTCGACTGCGGTCCTCGGGCCGCCGTCGGCGGTAACAGCATTAACAAGAATAACAGTGAGGGAATGACTCATGGCTCAGGTTCAACAGCGCGGCGTGGAAGATATCCAGCCGGGTTCCCCAGTCGGTACCAAGCGGGTGCCGGTGGGGTCGCCGATATACAACGACGTGGTGACCTTTTTGTACGAGGAAGCCACGCTGCTCGACCAGATCCGCCTGCAGGAATGGGCCGAGCGCCTGGACACCGACCTGGTGTACACCGTGCCGCTGCGCCAGACGCGCCTGGCGGCGGAACTGAAAACCACCATCGTGCGCAGCGTTCAGCATTACCACGACGATTACCGCTCGATCATGGGCCGCATTTTGCGCCTGTCCGGCAAAAGCGCCTGGGCGGAAGACCCTCCCTCGCGTACCCGGCGTCTGGTGACCAACGTGTTTGTCGAAGAAACCGACAAGCCCGATGAGTTCGTGGTGACCAGTTACCTGCTGCTGACCCGCAGCCGTTTCAAAGACCACCACGTCGATATCATCAGTGGTGAACGGCGTGACGTGCTGCGTCTCGGCGGGGCGGGCTTCAAGCTGGCACGGCGCGAAGTCATTATCGATCAGGCGGTGCTCGGGACGCCCAACCTGGCTGTTTTCCTCTAGGGTGGTATCGGCGATCCGGCTCGCGTCCGGATCGCCAACCCTTGGAGGTATCGGCCGCACCGCTCTTTACGCCAGTGTCGCGCGGCTAGCGTTTCTGCCTGAGCCACGCCTGGTCCTGGTCACACAGCGCTGATGCTTGATAGCTGAAGTCCAGGGTCGAGCCCTTCATTCGCAGTGCCCGTTCGGCGCGCTCGGGTTGTTGGCTGTAGCACCGGGCGGTGCTCGAGGCGTGAATCTGTTCGTCGAGGTTGTAGGCCCGTCCCATCGAAATCAGCGTGCAGCGGCGAAGTAGCAGGGCTGCCTCGGCGGCTTCCTCACTGAGGGTGTTGAGGGCCCAGCGGGCCATGCCTTCGCGAAGGTTGATGCCGGCATAGGGCGCAGGTCCTTCGATCAGGGTGCCGTTCACGTCCCAGGTCAGGTCTTGATTACCATCGCGTATCAAGATGGCGCGGGTACGGTTGTCGATGCGCCGGCCGATATTGATTTCGTAGCGACGTTGGTGAGTACCGCGCGCGGCGGCGGCAATGGCCAGGCCCGCCAGGTCGAACAAATGGGTGCATTGATGGCTGGCGTCGGTCTGCCGGGTGACGGAGTGGGCAATCCGATTCAATGTCATGCCCAGCAACTGCTGTAACTGATCGCAAGCCTGTGGGCACAGAGAATAGGGGTAGCGCAACGCTTCACCGCCTATGGCGGTGACTTCACCTTCATGGTGACGAACCCAGACGCGGAAGTGGTGGAAGTCGTCTTCCAGAGCGGCACGGACTTCCCCCGTGGCCTGGGCATGATGAGCAACGATGTCCACGCGGCGACGAAATACAGCCATTCTCGATATCCTTGTTCCGCTACTGTTCGGTCAGAAGAAATCAGCTATAGTTGAACACTATAAACAAAAATGTTCACTGAATAACAAGAATTGGAGTGGCTATGGCATTGCTAAACGAACAGGTTGCGCTGATTACCGGTGCAGGTGGCGGAATCGGTCGCGGCATTGCACTGAGTTTTGCCAAAGAAGGTGCTGCCGTGGTGGTCGCCGAGCTGGATGTTTCCAGTGGCGAGGCTGTAGTCGCCGAGTTGAAAGCGCTGGGCGCCCAGGCGGTATTCATCAAGACCGATGTGTGCAGCAAGACCGATATCGAAGCCGCCGTGCAATTGGCCGTCGATCAGTTTGGTGGCCTGGACATCCTGGTCAATAACGCCTTCGCTCCCACGCCCAATGTCCTTCTGGAAGAAAAAACCGATGCCATGCTCGAGCAGACCCTCGGCTCTACGGTATGGGCTGCCTGGTGGGCAATGAAAGCCGCGCTGCCCCATATGAAGGCGCGGGGCGGCGGCAAAATCATCAACTTCTATTCCATCGATATCGAGATCGGCGCCTGGCTGCACGGCGACTACAACACAGCGAAGTCAGCGATCGTCGGACTGACCCGCAGCGCGGCCTCTGAGTGGGGGCGCTTCAACATCCGCACCAATGCCATTGCCCCTACCGCGATGGGGGCCACCTTCCACAAACTCGCCGCGGAAAACCCCGGCTTTGCCGAAATGTCCGCTTCGATGCGGCCGTTGGGTCGTTGTGGCGAGCCTGAGGCCGACATTGGTCCGGTGGTGGTGTTCCTCGCGTCGGAGATGTCGCGGTTTATCACGGGCGAGACTATTCACGTCGATGGTGGCTTGCACCTTCCCGGCTACAACTCCCGCCCGAAAGGTGTTCCCGTGCGGGAGTACTGATTGAGCCCGTAAATGTGGGGGCGAGCTTGCTCGCTCCTGTGACCGGATACGGCGCCAGACCCAAAAAACGCGAAAGCCCGCTTCAAAGCGGGCTTTCTGTGTTGGCGCGTACCAAGCAAGAGGCCGCTACTTTTTGGACACTACGATCGATGTGGTTTCCAGATCCCAAGTGGTTTCGGTTTTTCCTTCATCGCGCAATAGATACTTCAACACCCGACCCTGCGGGTTTTTTGGCAAGCTGCTGCGAAACTCGATGTAGCGCGGCAGGGCGTAGTAGGGCACCGAATCGGTGGCCCAATGGAACAATTGCTCCGGTTCAAGCGTTACGCCTTCATGCAGTACGGCAGTGACCTTCACATCGTCCTCACCCCGCTCTGACGGGACGGCATGTACCGCCACTTCTGCCAGTGCCGGGTGAACAGCAAAAGCGGCTTCCATTTCAAAGCTGGAAATGTTTTCACCCCGGCGGCGCATGTAGTCCTTCTTGCGGTCGACGAAGTAGAAGAAGCCGTCGTCATCGAATCGGCCAATGTCGCCGGTGTGGAACCACATATTGCGCATCAATTTCAGGGTGTCCTCCGGACGACGCCAGTAGCCCTGGAACATGATGTCCGGACGTAGCGGGCGTACGACGATTTCGCCCACGCAGTTGGGTTGTACTTCCTGATCCAGGTCATCGACGATCCGTACGTCAAAATCCGCGATGCGTTTTCCCGACGAGCCGGGCGCGGCGTATTCCCCGGCCGCCAGCGAGGTGACGACACAGGCTTCGGTCAGGCCATAGCCGTTGCCGCCTACCCGTTGGGTGCCGAAACGCTTGCGCCAGATTTTCTTGGTCTCTTCGGTGTAAGGGTTGCCACGTGCGGTATGAATCTGCCCGACGCAGCGCAGCATCGCTTCATTGTCAGGCGCTTGAGCGAGAAGGCCGCCCATGCCGCCCAGGATCGAGGCGATGGTTGCGCCCGAGCGCTCCACTTCAGGCCAGAAATTCGAGACCGAGAAACGCGGGAGAATGGCGGCGCGCGCGCCCACCAGAATGCTGGCGATGATCGATACGCACAGTGCATTCATGTGGAACAGCGGCAGCGGGGTGATGGTCACGTCATCGGCACTGGCTGGACCGGCACGCAATTGCAGGCGCGCCAGATTGCACATGAAGTTGTAGCTGATCATGCAGCCCTTGGAGGGGCCGGTGGTGCCTGAGGTGTAGATCAGGCAAGCCAGGTCTGAAGGCTGTGGTTTCTTGACCAGCGGGGTCGTGTCATGTCCGCGCCATGCATCCAATGGCGCAATATGAATCGGGCAATCGGGGACTGTCTCCAGTGCGCCGCGATGGAGAATGTGCTGTACGTCGTGCAGTTGTCCGGCCAGTGGCGTTATGCGCGGCAGGTAGGCTGCTTCGCAGATCACCACCGAGGTGCCGGTATCGGCGATCTGATGGCGCAGGAACTCCCCTTTGAGGGCGGTGTTGATTGGCACGCTCACGGCGCAGAGCTTGTTGATGGCCAGCCAAGTGGTGACTGCGTCGATGTTGTTATCGAGCATTGTCAGCACCGTGTCACCGGTCTTGACGCCCAGCGAGATCAAGGCATGCGCCATTTTTGTTGAGAGTGAGTCAATCTGTGAATATGTGTATAACTCTCCGCTGAAATCCAGCAGTATCTTGTCTGGATGCCTTGCTACCGCCCGATCTAACGCATCGATAACAGTGTCTCGTTCTCCCACTGCCCACGTCTCTGGATTTCCACTGCTGCCCATCAGTTTTCTCCTTTTAGGCGCCCACGTTGGTAAGGGTTGCCTGATTTTATTTTGAAGAGAGAATGAGATTCTAAATAGAAAATGTGAAAATGTCTTTAGCAATAAGTTGAACATATCCTGTTATTTATGCCCAGATCCTGTGGTAACGTTGCGCCATCTTTACTTTCCTTGAGCGCATCGATCCATGCCAAAAGCCGCATCCCTGAAAACAGAAGCGCCTACGCCGGCCTCCAGAACGAAGAAAAAGGCGTTGCCTGATACAGGGGCGAGCCAGGTTAAACCGGTCGAGCGACGTATCGCTGCCAATGGAGGGGCAGGGATCAAGGTGAAGCCGAACCGACGTTCGGAAGAGACAATCGCCAATATCCTCAAGGCCACTGAAGAAGTGGTGTTGATGTCCGGTGCCGATCGTATTTCGATCCTGGATGTGTGTCAGGTCGCGGGTGTTTCGCGGGGGACCTTCTACCGCTATTTCGCCTCCCAAGAAGATCTGCTGGACACTTTTTCGCGGCACAAACGCGAAAGTTTCCACAGCTCGCTGTCCCAGGAGCTGGGGCATATCAGTGATCCCGAAGCGCGTCTGAATGCGCTGTTCGCTTATCTCGACAATTACCTTGAGCAAAGTCGGGCGCGGCGCCTTCTGGTGGTTGCCCCTGATTATGCGTTGGGTTTTTTCCGGCGGATTTTCCACGATTCGATCGTGCGTTTTCAGGATGGCTTGGGCATTGTTTTCGACGATTGGGACGAGCGCCTGGGGGTACGTCTTGACCGTGAGTTGATCTGCGAAATGATCATTCGTTATGTGTTGAGCGAAATCCTGGTGCCGGAAGCCGCGGGGCGACGCTTGTTCCCGGTGCGGATGAAAAAACTGCTGGGTGCGCTGATCATGGGTTCCACATCCCGTACCCGCCGCTGACCTTCGACAAATCACCCATCGCTTGACTAAAGCCCTCGCATATCGAGGGCTTCGCGTTTCCGGGCGCTAGTTTTTTCGCCGCTGCACTCCTCATTTTTCGAGCTTGGCTCGTGCTTTCCAATCCCTCGATGCGTTTCAAGACTTAGGTCGAAGGCCCTGCGTCAGGCTTCCTGGCGATTTTTCAAAATAAATTGAACAGTATTTTGATTTCTGCTCAATTTAAATTTAAGCTCTGGTCCTGGTAGTAAGCCTTTTCGTGACGGGTCGATCCTGTCCATGTGAAGGCGCCGCGCTAATAAACCAACAAAAAGTGCCAACCTCGAGGTACCAGACATGCTTATCGATCTACACGCCCACGCACCACACCCTGGCTATTACAACCAGCACCCTCACTGGGGGCCGTTCTTCGAACAACATGCCGACGGCGATATCAAGCTGCGTGTAGGTGATTGGATTCTCGGGCTTGGGTCGCCCGAGCGTAAGGCGGCCGTGCGCTCGGGCAACGGTCCCAAGCTTGAGGAGTATTTTGCTCGCTGGGCTGACCCGAAAACGCGTCTGGCCGGCATGGATGCCGCGGGACAGAATTTGCAGGTGGTTTCTGTCCCATCCCATTGCTACATGTACTGGACCGAAGCCGAATTTGCCGTACCGTTCGCCCGCACCGTCAATGAGACGCTGGCGCAATACTGCTCCGCCGCCCCTGATCGCCTGATGTTCTGGGCCCATGTACCGCTCAATGCTCCCGAAGCGGCGGCGGCTGAATTGCGCTACGCCTGCACCGAGCTGGGCGCCAAGGGCTTGGTCGCTGGAGGGGCCAACTTCGGCGGCCTGGAGTTCGATTCGCCGGAGCTCGACGTGGTATGGAGAACCCTCTGCGACCTGGATCTGCCGATGTTCATCCACGGCTACAACCAGTCGGTCACGTGGGGTAAGAACGCCAATGATGACCGTTACGAAACCACTGCCATCGTAGGCATGCAGTACGACGAAAGCCGCTGTTTCTGGAACCTGATTTGCGGCGGTGTGCTGGATCGTTTTCCCGATTTGAAGGTGTACATCACCCATGGAGGTGGTTATGTCCCGTACCAGCTCGGTCGCCTGGCCAAGACCAACGAAAACCTCGACGTCAAATACAACAAAAAGCCGCTGCTCGAGTACATGAAGAACTTCTACTTCGACGTCGAGCTGCATGAAGTGCCGATGCGCCAGGCTCTGGTCGATATCATTGGGGCAGACCACGTGCTGTACGGCAGCAACTTCGGCGGCAGCGATGCCGTGCGTCACGACCTGACCCATGGTTTGAAGTTGTCCGACGCGGACCTGCGCAAGATTCGCTATGAAAACGCATGCCGCCTGCTGCACTTGGATCCCGCCAAGTTGGGCAAGGTAGGTGCCTGATGAAACTGGCGCGTTGTGAGTATTTTGATACTGGGGTTTTTTGGGCGGTGGTTGATGTCGCTCAGAATCAGGTGACACCCATTTGCGGAGAGTTCAAAGACTGGGCACCCGCGGTGGCGGCCGGGCGCGGTATCAGTTCGGTACGTTTCGCCGGGCCCTCGTTGCCGCTCTCCAAAGTACGTTTGCTGCCGCCTATTGAGCCTGTCAACCGAGTGGTGGTGGCGGGAGCCAATTACGCCAAGCATCTGGTGGAGTTCGGCTTGCAGGCGCCGGCGCAGCCGGTTGCATTCCTCAAGGCCTATGGCGCGTTGATTGGCGCCAATGACCCTATCCGCTTTCCTCCGTTGACTGAGGAGCTCGATCACGAAGTCGAGTTGGTCGCGGTCATTGGCACCGATGAGATCGACCTGGAAAACCCGCTGGCTTGCGTGCTCGGTTACACGGTCGGCAACGACGTCAGTGCCCGAGACCTGCAACGCAGCGGGCCTGCGGGGATTGGCATGGACCTGTTCGCGGCGAAAAGCCAGGACCAGACCACCGGCCTCGGGCCCTGGATCGTCACCAAGGACGAGTTCCCGGAAGGTTCGCCGCGGCTGCGCCTGACCTTGAAGGTGAACGGTGAAGTACGTCAGGACGGATCGACAGCGGAAATGACCTGGGATGTCGGTCAACTGATCCGCTTCGTGCAGCAGCGTTCGAGTTTCGCCGGTGGCGACGTGCTATTCACCGGTTCGCCAGCGGGGGTGGGGATGGGCACCGGTGTGTTCCTCAAGGAAGGCGACGTGGTCGAAGCCAGCGTCGAGGGCATTGGCACGTTGCGCAATGTGGTCAGTAAAAAGAACTGCGCCTAATCGAGAGCCAAACATGAACGCCAATAAAGAAAAAGTAGTCGTCGTCGGTGCTGGCTTGATGGGTACCGGTATTGCACATGCGTTCGCCAGCTCCGGGTTCAACACGTTGCTGGTCGATACCAATGCCGCCTCATTGACAAATGCCAGGGCGAGCATCGAAAAGATCCTTGCCGATGGTGTGCGCCTGGGCAAAGTCAGTGACGAAAAAGCCCAGCAGTCCCTGGCCAACCTGCTGACCTGCAGCGACCTGAGCGAAGCCGCGAGTGGCGCAAATTGGTTGGTGGAGACGGTGTCCGAGCAGTTGGCGGTGAAGAAAACCGTTATCGCTCAGGCGGCGCCACTGCTGGCACCGGACGCGATTATCGCGACCAATACTTCGGCCCTCAGCGTGACCGAAATTGCTGCGTCGGTGGACTGTTCGGATCGCGTGATCGGCATGCACTTCTTCAACCCCGTGCACAAGATGAAGCTGGTGGAGCTGGTGCGAGGGTTGGCCACTCGCGATGAAGTCGTGGCGCGTACGCGCACCCTGTGTGAGCAGATCGGCAAAACCTCTATCGTCGTCAATGAATCGCCAGGACTGACCACCAGCCGCATGTCTGCGCTCTTGGGTAACGAGGCGATGTGGATGCTCCAGGAGGGTACGGCGACCGCCGAAGACATCGACACGGCGTTGCGCCTGGGCTTCAACCATCCGATGGGACCATTGGAGCTGGGTGACCTGACTGGTTGGGATACGCGGTTGTCGGTGCTGCGCTATTTGCACCAGACCCTGGGCGAAAAATTCCGGCCTTGCCCGCTGATCATCAAAATGGTTGCCGCCGGGCGGCTGGGTCGCAAGTCGGGGCAGGGGGTCTACCGCTATGAAGAGGGTAAACAAGTTCCGGGTTCGGGGCTCAAGGCGAGCGCGCTATGAAAGACATCGTCATCGTTGATGCCGTACGTACGCCAATCGGCAAGTTCCGTGGCGGCCTTGCCAGCGTGCGCGCCGATCATCTTGGGTCGCTGGTGCTCAACCGCTTGCTGGAGCGGGTCGATGTGTCGCCGAATCTGGTCGATGATGTGATCTTCGGTTGCGTCACGCAAATCGGTGAGCAGTCCGCCAACATCGCCCGCACAGCCTTGCTCGGTGCCGGATGGCCAGTGACTGTTCCGGGGCTGACCATCGACCGCAAATGTGGTTCGGGTGAAGTGGCGGTGCATGTGGCTGCTGGCGCTATTGCTGCTGGCGCCGCTGATGTCGTGGTGGCGGGGGGCGCGGAAAACATGAGCCGCGTGCCCATGGGCAGCAATCGCGAAATTCACGGCGAGGCGTTTGGCTGGATGGTGGCGCAGCGTTATGAACTGACTGGTCAAGGCGAGGCAGCCGAGCGTATCGCCGACAAATGGGGGCTCAGCCGTGATGCCCTGGATGATTTTGCGTTCGCCAGTCATCAGCGCGCCGCCTCGGCGTCCGATGCCGGTTATTTCGATCATGAAATCGTGCCGGTTGCGGTCGAGGAGTTGTCTGAGCGGGTGCTGGCGGCGCCGGCCGCTGTGTTGCGTCAGGATGAAACCATTCGTCGTGACACGTCGCGGGAAAAGCTGTCGACGCTTAAGACCAGTTTTCGTCCGGACACTGGACGCATTACGGCTGGCAACTCGTCGCAGATCTCCGATGGTGCTGCGGCTTTATTGTTGATGAGTGCCGAAACCGCGAAAAAACTCGGGCTCAGGGCGCGCGCGCGGGTTGTGGCCTTCACCACGGTCGGTTCCGATCCGACGTTGATGCTCACAGGCCCCATCGATGCCACCTGGAAGGTATTGAGCAAGGCCGGGCTGAGCATCAACGACATCGACCTGTTCGAAGTCAATGAGGCGTTTGCCTCCGTGCCGCTGGCGTGGATGCGGGAAACCGGTGTGCCTCACGATAAGTTGAACGTCAACGGTGGCGCCATCGCCCTCGGTCATCCGTTGGGTGCCAGCGGTGCGCGATTGATGACGACTTTGTTGAACGAGCTCGAACGCCGTGGTGGTCGTTTTGGCCTGCAAGCCATTTGCTGCGCTGGCGGCATGGGCACGGCGACCATCATCGAACGGCTCGATTGAGATGGCGCGCCTACCGCTGGTTTCGCTGGAGGCCATGCCGGTTGCGTTGCAGGACGCAGTCGAGCGTGGTCGGTACAGCCGCATGCTCAGTTCCACGACGCCGGTTCAGGTCTGGGCGCATCGACCGGCGGTAGCGCTGGCTTGGCTGGGCTTGATGGAGAGCTTGCACAACGACAGTGTGCTCGATGAGCGCTTGCGCGAGCTGGTGCGGCTGAAGATTGCCAGCATCACCACCTGCAAGGCCTGCCAACTGGCGCGTAAGTCCGATGCGGTCACTGAGGAAGATATTGCGTGCATGGCAACGGACAGCGCGTCCTTCACGCCAGCCGAGCGCGCTGCGCTGCGTTATGCCGAGTTGTTTGCCGGCGACTACCTGGCAATTGACGACACCGATTTCCTCCAGCTTGGGGACTTCTTCTCCACGGCCCAAGTGGTAGAGCTTGGGCTGTATTGCGCGCTGATGTTGGCTGGAGGTCGTATGACCCTGGTGCAGCAGGCCTATTGATACCTTCGATGTCGAGGTATATATGATCTATTTTTTAATAAGTGTCCAATAGTGTTCGGGCAAGGCCTATGATTGGCCGTAAAGTATGGCCTTAAGCGAGCTTTCTTGAAAAATAATGACAAAAATTACGGAGACGATCATGTCCACACCCGCACAGAGTGACCTGGTCAAGGTTTTTACTGACGTAGCCAGTAATTATCGCGGCACCAGCGATATCGACTTGCACGCGGTCTACCGCGACATGCGCGCCAACTCGCCGGTGCTGCAAGACAATTTCATGGCCCGGCTGGGCGTGCCCTCGATTGCCGGGCTGGATGCCAGTCGACCGACCTTCACATTGTTCAAGTACGACGATGTCATGGCTGTCATGCGTGACGCCGGCACCTTCACGAGTGGTTTCATCGCGGAAGGGCTGGGTGCGTTTTTCGATGGCTTGATCCTCACGGCAATGGACGGGGATGCCCACAAGAACATCCGTAACCTGTTGCAGCCGGTCTTCATGCCGGAGACGGTGAATCGCTGGAAAGAAACCAAGATCGACCGGGTGATTCGCGAGGAATACCTCAAGCCGATGGTGCAGGCCAAAGGCGCGGACCTGATGGATTTCGCGCTGTATTTCCCCATCCGGGTAATTTACTCGTTGATCGGCTTCCCCGAGGACCGTCCCGAGCAGATCGAGCAATACGCTGCCTGGGCCCTGGCCATTCTGGCGGGTCCGCAAGTCGACCCGGAAAAAGCCGCGGCTGCCCGGGGCGCCGCCATGCAAGCGGCGCAGTCCTTGTATGATGTGGTGAAAGTAGTCGTGGCCGAGCGTCGCGCAAGCGGGGCATCGGGCGATGATCTGATCAGCCGGCTGATTAACGCCGAATACCAGGGACGCTCCCTGGACGATCATGAGATTGCCACCTTTGTGCGTTCGCTGCTTCCGGCTGCCAGTGAAACCACAACCCGAACCTTCGGCACCTTGATGTCCTTGCTTCTGCAAAATCCGGACGTACTGGAGCGGGTGCGCAATGACCGCAGCCTCGTGAACAAGGCCATCGATGAAGCGGTGCGCTTTGAACCGGTGGCTACTTTCAAGGTGCGTCAGGCCGCTAAAGACCTGGAGATTCGTGGCGTGCCCATCCCTAAGGGGGCGATGGTGCAATGCATTGTCACTTCCGCCAACCGCGATGAAGAGGCGTTCGAAAATGCCGATCAATTCGACATCGACCGAAAACCCAAACCCTCGTTCGGCTTCGGCTTCGGTCCGCACATGTGTATCGGTCAGTTCGTTGCCAAAACCGAGATCAACTGTGCGCTGAATGCCATCCTCGACCTCATGCCCAACATTCGCCTCGACCCGAGCAAACCCGGCCCGCAAATCGTCGGCGCGCAGCTGCGCGGCCCGCACTACCTGCATGTGCAGTGGGACTGATGGGCGCTTGGGTCTGATTTAATATGAACACAAATAAAAAATGTGTTTAATTAAATCAAGATGTGCACTATGATTCAGGCACAACAACAAGCCCGAATGCGAAGGGGAAAACAATGAAAGTTGAAGATCTGATTCTCGTCAGTGTCGATGACCACGCGATCGAGCCGCCAAATGCCTTTGCTCGTCACATGCCTGCCCGTTTCAAGGGGCGCGAGCCGCATGTGATCAAGAAAGGCGATCGCGATGTTTGGGTGTTCGAGGAGCAGGCCACTGGCTACATGGGCCTCAACTCCGTGGTCGGCCGACCCAAAGAGGAATACGGCATGGAGCCGCTGGGCTACGAGCAGATGCGTCGTGGCACCTGGAGTATCAAGGACCGCGTCGACGATATGAACGCCAACGGCGTGCTCGGTTCATTGTGCTTTCCTACCTTCCCGGGTTTTGCCGGGCAACGTTTCCAGGTGCACGCTGACCGTGACGTGTCGATGGCGGCCATCCAGGCTTACAACGACTGGCATTTGCATGACTGGTGCAATGCAGCGCCAGGTCGTTTCATCCCGCTGATGATCGTGCCGTGGTGGGACATGAAGGCCGCTGCCGCCGAGGTTGAGCGCCTGGCCAAACAGGGGGTGCACGCGCTATCGCTGTCGGATAACCCGGCCATTCACGGTTACCCGTCGATTCACAGCGATTACTGGGACCCGTTGTGGAAGGCCTGCAGCGATAACAAGGTGGTGATCTGCTGTCACATCGGTACCGGCGTAAAAGCCAACCACGCATCGGATTTGTCCCCCATCGATGCCTGGATTACCTCCATGCCGATTTCCATCGCCAACTCCGCCGCCGACTGGATCTGGGCGCCCATGTGGAAAAAATTCCCGGACCTGCGCATGGCGCTTTCCGAAGGCGGCATCGGCTGGATTCCTTACCTGCTGGAGCGGGCTGACTTCACCCACCGTCATCACAACGCCTGGACCAATTCCAACTTCGACGGAAAAATGCCCAGCGACATTTTCAACAAGCACTTCATCACGTGCTTCATCGAAGATAATTTCGGCCTGAAGAACCTCGATTACTTGAACGCCGAGATGGTCACCTGGGAAAGCGATTACCCGCACTCCGACTGCACCTGGCCAAACTCGCCGGAAACCGCCTGGGAAGGGTTGCAGCACCTGCCCAAGGAGATGATCGACAAGGTCACTCACTTGAATGCCATGCGTGAGTTTTCCTTCGATCCGTTCTCCATCCATGGCCGGGAAAACTGCACGGTCGGCGCGCTGCGGGCTCAGGCCACGCACGTCAGCATCGAGCCTGCCCTGGGCCTGGGCGGCGCCGATCATGGTCGCCATGACAACAAGCCGGTCACCTCCGGCGACATCAATGCGATGTTCGCCCAGGCTGACGCGCAAACCGCGTTGTAAGTTGTCGCTGCTCCCACAGTCGCCGGCCAATGGCGGCTGTGGAGCGGTTGCCGTTCTGTGGTCGCTTCGTTCGAAGCGATTGCGCCTGTGTTGAGCGTGAGAGAGCGCATATGGCCATCAGTCAATTTTCCTACAGCAGTATTCCTCCCGAGGCGGAAGCGCTTCGCCCAGAGGTGCGAGCGTTCATTCACGATACGCTGGCCGATTATCCTCCCACCCTGAGTGCGCGGTCCTGGATGGGGTTCGACGCCGAGTTCAGCAAGAAACTCGGCGCCAGGGGCTGGGTCGGCATGGCCTTGCCCAACGCCTACGGCGGTGCACAGGCGAGCCCGTTTGCCCGCTATGTGATTATCGAAGAGTTGCTGGCTGCCGGTGCGCCGGTATCAGCTCATTGGATCGCCGACCGGCAAAGCGGGCCGCTGATCAATCGTTTCGGCACCGAGCAGCAAAAACAGCATTACCTGCCGGCCATTTGCCGGGGTGAAAGCTACTTCTGCATTGGCATGAGCGAGCCCAATTCCGGCTCGGACCTGGCGTCGATCAAAAGCACTGCGGTGCGTGAGGGTGATGATTGGCTGGTCAATGGTCAGAAGGTCTGGACCACCAACGCCCACCATTCGCACTACATGATTGCCCTGGTGCGTACCGGTGAGAAACAGGCCGCCAGGCATGAGGGCATGTCGCAATTCATCGTCGATCTGAGCCTGCCCGGCATCACCATCCGACCGATTCGCGACCTGGCCGGTGGCGAGCACTTCAACGAAGTGTTTTTCGACAATGTGCGGCTGCCCGCCGACGCCTTGATCGGCACTGAAGGCAAAGGGTGGGACCAGGTCACCGCTGAACTGGCCTTCGAGCGCAGCGGCCCTGAGCGGTTCCTCAGTTGCATGGCCTTGTTGAAAACGCTGATTGACGCGGTGGGCAAGACACCCAATGCGCTACAGGCGCGGGAGATCGGGCGGCTTTCGGCCAAGTTGCTGACACTGCGCAATATGTCGTTGTCGGTCACGGCACAGCTGGCAGCGGGTGAGCATCCGGCCTGGGCGGCTTCCTGCGTGAAGGACTTGGGCAATGCCTTTGAGCAGGAAATTCCCGAGGTTGCCCAGCTGTTACTGGAAACCGAACCACGGCAAGACGGCGGCAGCGAACATGCACGGGTGCTGGCCTACCTGACTCAGATGGCGCCCTCATTCTCACTGCGCGGGGGCACGCGCGAAATTCTACGCGGCATCATTGCCCGCGGGTTGGGGTTGCGATAATGCGCGAGATATTTGAAACGACGATTGAACGCCTGTTTGCCGATGTGGCGACGCCGGCTTATGTGATGGGTTGTGAAGGCGGCGAATGGCCGGCCGAATTATGGGCCGCGCTGGACGAGTCGGGCTTTACCCAGGCGGGTGTCACCGAAGCGCTGGGAGGTGCTGAAGCCAGTTGGGCCGATATGTATGTGCTGGTCCGTGCCGCCGGGCGCTTTTCGGTGCCCGCGCCATTGGGTGAGGCCCTGCTCGCCAACTGGCTACTGAGCAAGGCCGGCCTGGAGGGCAGGGCAGGCGCCCTGAGCATGGCGGCCAGCGCTGATCTGGTGCTCGATGGCGAGCGCGTTCATGGCGCTGCCTATTCGGTCCCTTGGGGGCGCAATGTCGAAGCGCTGGTAGCGATTGCCAATAGCGTAACCGGTGTCCCACATGTGGTGTTGCTTGAGCGCAGTGCTGCCAGCGAACTCACGCCGAGCTTGAATGTGGCGGGCGAGCCACGGGATGACCTGGGGTTCACCAGTGCCCAGGTACTGGCGCAAGCGCCGCTACCCGCCGGGCTCGACGCCGATGTCCTGGAACTGGGCGGTGCGATGCTGCGTGCGGCGCAGACCGCCGGGGCTTTGCACGCGCTATTGGACATGACCGCCAACTACGCCGGCGAACGCAAACAATTCGGGAAGGCCATTGGTTCGTTCCAGGCCATTCAACAGCAATTGGCGGTATTCGCCGAACAGGCTGCTGCCGCCGGCATTGCCGCCGAGGCCGCCTTTGCAGAGTCCCGTTGGGGCCTGGCCGCGCTGACCATTGCTGCCGCGAAAATCAGCACGGCAGAAGCGGCCAGTGTTGGCGCCGGCATTGCGCATTCCGTGCATGGGGCTATCGGGTTTACCGAGGAGTACCCCCTGCATTTGCTCACGCGGCGGTTGTGGGCGTGGCGCAGCGAATTCGGATCGGCCAGCGTTTGGAGTCAACGTTTCGGCGCTCAAATATGCCAGGGAGGCAGCGATGGATACTGGCCGTTGCTGACCAGCCACGGCCAGCAATCCTTAATCTGTCCTGCGAGTAACCCGGCATGAGCAACTTTCTTCAGATCGAGCGCGAGGACGGCATCGTCACTGTGCGCATGAACCATCCCGATACCCGCAATGCGCTGACGACGCCCGAGCAGATTCAGGAGTTTGTCGACCTGTGTGCGGAACTGCGGCGCGACAAGTCGGCGCGGGTGATGGTGCTCACGGGCAATGGCAGCGCGTTCTGTGCCGGCGGTAACGTCAAGGATATGCACGAGCGTGGCGGTATCTTCGCCGGTTCGCCCTATGAGTTGCGCAATACCTACCGCGATGGCATTCAACGCATTCCCCTGGCGATTTACGAGCTGGATATTCCAGTCATCGCGGCGGTAAACGGCCCGGCGATTGGCGCGGGTCTCGATCTGGCGTGCATGTGCGACATCCGCCTGGCGGCGCCCAAGGCGATCTTCGCCGAGAGTTTCGTGCGCCTGGGCATTGTTCCCGGGGACGGCGGTGCCTGGCTGTTGCCGCGCATCATCGGCATTCCCAAAGCCAGTCTCATGGCGTTTAGCGGCGATGCCATCGATGCCGCAAAGGCGCTGGAATGGGGCCTGGTGGAGCAAGTCTGCACGCACGAAACGCTCCAGACGGAAGCTCAGGCGCTGGCGCGACGAATCGCCAGTAATCCGGGGCATGCGTTGCGCCTGTGCAAGCGCCTGCTACGTGAAGGCCAACATATGCGCCTGGATTCGCTGCTGGAATTGTCCGCGGCGTATCAGGCGCTGGCGCATCACACCGAAGACCATCAAGAGGCGGTGGCGGCTTTTGTCGACAAGCGCGATCCCGATTATCAGGACCGCTGATCACCCATTGCCCACAACAAGAATCGAGCTGGAGTAAGCAAAATGCGTGGCGTATTTCGAGAAGACCACAACATGTTCCGTGATCAGGCCCGCCGCTTCGTCGACCGCGAAATCGTGCCTTACCTGCATGAGTGGGAAAAGAACGGCATCGTTCCCAAGGAGGTTTGGCTCAAGGCCGGCGAGAACGGATTGCTGTGCTCCACGGTGCCAGAAGAATATGGCGGCCCCGGAGGTGACTTCGGTCATTCGGCGGTGATGATCGAAGAGCTGGCGCGAGCCAACGCCACTGCCGTGGGTTTCACCACCCACTCGGAAATCGTAACGCCTTACATCGTGGCCTACGGCAGCGAAGAGCAGAAGCAGCAATGGCTGCCGCGTATGGTCAGTGGTGAATTGATTGGCGTGATCGCCATGAGCGAACCGGGGATCGGCAGTGACCTGAGGGCCATGCGCACCTCGGCGCGGCGCGACGGTGACGACTACATTGTCAGTGGCCAGAAGACCTTTATCACCAACGGTGGGAATGCTGGCCTGGTGGTCACTGCCACCAAGATTGACCCCGCGGCCAAAGAGTTGACCTTGATCTGCGTCGAAGAAGACCGTGCCGGCTTCGCCAAGGGACGCCTGCTGGAAAAGATCGGCCTGAAAGGGCAAGACACCGCCGAACTGTTTTTTGATGAAGTCCGGGTGCCTGTCGGCAATCGTTTGGGCGAGGAGGGCATGGGGTTCAAATACCTGACCCATCAACTGGCCTGGGAGCGCCTGATTATCGCGATCCGTGCCGCGCAATCGATCGACACGCTGCTGGAGGAAACCATTGGTTATACCCGTGAGCGCAAGGTCTTCGGCAAACCGGTGCTCGACTTCCAGAACACCCGTTTCAAACTCGCTGAAGCCAAGGCCCAGGCCACCATGTTGCGGGTGTTCGTTGACGACTGCCTGACCAAGGTGATGCGCGGTGAGTTGACGCCTGAAATCGCCGCGATGGCCAAGCTACTGGGGTCGGAAATGCAGGGCAAGCTGCTCGACGAGTTCCTGCAATTGCACGGTGGTTATGGCTTCATGAGCGAATACAAGATCAGCCGTGCCTGGGTAGATGCTCGCGTTGCTCGGATCTACGGCGGCACCTCGGAAATCATGAAAGAAATTATCGGCCGTACCCTTTGAAGTACTGCCGCAGGAGGCAATCAGATGAATAACTCCCTTTATGACATTCCTTTGAAAAAAAACGATGGCAGTGCCAGCCGCCTGGGCGACTATCAGGGAAAAGTTCTGCTGGTGGTCAACGTCGCTTCAAAATGCGGCCTGACCCCGCAATACGAGGGGTTTGAAAAGCTGTACCAAAGTAAAAAAGACCAGGGGTTTGAGGTGTTGGGTTTCCCGGCCAATAACTTCAGAGAACAGGAGCCGGGGAGCGACGCGGAAATCGTCGAGTTCTGTTCGGTCAACTATGACGTCCACTTTCCGTTGTTCTCGAAAATCTCGGTGGTCGGCGCGGATCAGCACCCTCTCTACACTCAACTGACTGGCTCGCAACCTGAAGCCATCGGTGACGGTCCGTTCCGTGAGCGGTTGAAGGGATATGGCATCGAGTCGGCCAACACCACGGACGTGCTGTGGAATTTCGAGAAATTTTTGATCGACCGCCACGGCGCGGTGGTTGCGCGTTTCGCTCCGGACGTTACGGCGGATGACCCTCGGTTGCTTGACGCGATAAATACACAGTTGGCCAAAGAGGCTTAGGCGTGCAGACGGTCGACACAGTGAGTGCACTTCGCGCGTTGGTAACCCGCGCGCGCAGTGAAAACAAGAAAGTCGCTCTGGTGGCAACCATGGGCAATTTACATGAGGGTCATATAGCCCTGGTTCATTGGGCCAGGCAGCGGGCTGATTATGTGGTCGCGAGTATCTTCGTCAATCCACTCCAGTTCGGGGCGAGTGAGGATCTGGCCGGCTATCCTCGGACGCCGGAGGCGGATCGAGAGAAACTGGTCGACGCTGGCTGTGATGCGCTATTTGTCCCGGCTGTCGAACAGATCTATCCCGAAGGAATGCTTAACCAGGCCATTGTTAGTGTGCCGAACGTCTCCGAAGGTTTGTGCGGTGCAGCGCGCCCAGGACACTTCGATGGCATGGCTACGGTCGTTGTCAAATTGCTGAATATCGTTCAGCCGAACGTCGCGGTTTTCGGGGAGAAGGACTATCAGCAGTTGGCGGTCATTCGTTCAATGGCCAGGGATCTCAATATGACAGTCGACATTGTCGCTGCTCCGACCATTCGAGCCCCGGATGGGTTGGCGTTATCTTCCCGCAACGGTTATCTGACCGATAGAGAGCGTGCCATTGCTCCAGTGCTTTATGCATGCCTGCAACAAATGGCGGCGTCTATCCAGGTTGAGGGTCGGGTGGCTGAGGGCCAGTTGATGGAATGTCGTCGACGTATAAGCGACGCCGGTTTTCAGCTGGAGTACTTTGAGGTCAGGAATGCCCAGAATTTAAATCCTGTGACAAGCACTGATACTCATTTTGTGATCCTGGTGGCGGCGCGCATCGGTAAAACGCGACTCATCGATAAT
The DNA here is from genome assembly GCF_000802155.2 of Pseudomonas frederiksbergensis. Lineage (GTDB taxonomy): Bacteria > Pseudomonadota > Gammaproteobacteria > Pseudomonadales > Pseudomonadaceae > Aquipseudomonas > Aquipseudomonas frederiksbergensis_A. The sequence goes on along the minus strand of NZ_JQGJ02000002.1, from coordinate 356,855 downwards.
TTGACGGTGGATCTTCGCCTGGGTGACTGAATTAACCATCACGGAATGCATCACCACACAGTCCCAAGGGGGGCCTCAGTCCATCGTGAAAACAGAAAGATCACCAAAGGAAACGACAGTGGGCCTTTATCGAGCATTCGCTGCGCTTTGCCTGTGTTTTGTCTCTCTAGTCGGCGTTGCTCAGCAAGCCCCAGCGGATGCCTATGGTGCCGACACCCAGCGTGCCAAAGCCTTGCTGGCAAAAGCTGTCGCCGAGTACAAAGCCAAGGGCGACACAGCGTTAGCCGAGTTCAGCCGGCAGGGGGCCTATGTCGATGGTGAGCTGTACATCTACGTGGTAGATACCTCCGGTGTAATGCTTGCGAGCGGCGGGCCTTCAGTTTCACTGGTCGGCAAACCGGTGGTCAGCTTCCTGGACGACGACCTCAAAGCTGTATTCCAGCAAGCCATTTCACAGCCAGATGACGGCGTTGTGCATAGCGCCGAATACCGCTGGTGGAACTGGCAACACGCCAAGGTCGAGCGCAAACGGGTGTTCTATCAGCGTGTGCAGGATCGGGTGATCTCCGTGGGTTACTACATGCCACGGTCGAGCCCGGAACAGGCACAACAACTGCTGCGCCAAATCTCGGGGCAAGTTGCCAACGACGCTAAAACCACCTTCAGCCTCATTAATCAGCACGATAAGCAGCTCACCCGGGATGATCTTTATGCCTTTGTGGTGGACCTGAAAACCCAGCGGTTTGTCGCTCACGGTTTTTCGCCCCGGTTGATCGGCACCGACTTCAAGTCATTGCGCTCAACCGACGGCAAGCCTATTGGCGAGGATATTCTCAAGCAGATGAGCGCCCATGAAACAGGGGAGATCGCCTATCTGTGGCGCAACCCTATGACCGGGCAGAACGAATACAAGAGGACTTTTCTGCAGCGGGTGAACGGGTACATCGTCGCCGTGGGCTGCTATGCAATCAAGTGATCAATGATGGGTGATATCGGTGTTTTGAGCCATGGCAGCGACAAGGCGACCCGTAGCCATTGGATGATTCTGTCCATTATCAGCTTCAACTTTATCTCGTACGTATGCAGTGGCTTGCCGCTTGCTGTGTTGCCGGGCTACGTCCTCAATGACCTGGGCCTGCCCTCGGTTTTCGCGGGTGTGGTGATCAGCTCGCAGTACCTGGCGACGCTCCTGACCCGCCCCTTGGCTGGTGGCGTGGCCGATCGCCTGGGTGCCAAATACGCGGTGGTGTGTGGGTTCAGTGGCTTGATGTTGAGCGGCACCCTGACTGCGCTCGCCATTTTCCTGCACACCCAACCCTGGTTGACCCTGACACTATTACTGCTGGGGAGGTTGGTGTTGGGGGCGTCCACAGCCATGATTTCCACGCCCTGCTGCACCTGGGCCATCGGGTTATGCGGTGCCCCTCGGGCAGCACAGGTCATGTCGTGGAACGGAATAGCGGCTTACGGCGGCACGGCTGTTGGCGCGCCACTGGGTGTGCTGCTGCACAATTCGTTGGGTATCGCCAGTGTGGGGTTGAGCACCGTGTTGCTTGGCCTGATGTTCCTGCTTTTGGCTCTGGGCAAGCGGTCAGCTCCATTAGTGACAGGCGCCCGTCTGGCATTTTATCGAGTCCTGTTCGCCGTCTTGCCAAATGGCCTGGTCCTGGTTTGCAGTTCGGTGGGGTTTGGCGGGCTGACGGCGTTCGTCGCACTGTACTTCGACAGTCTGGGCTGGGATCACGCCGCCTACTGTCTAAGTGGCTTCGGGGCAGGTTTTATCGTTGCCCGATTGTCGTCGCCGGGAATACTGCAGCGATTCAGAGGGTACAAGGTGGTGGGTGGGTGCCTGCTTGTACAGACCTTGGGCATGCTGCTGATATGGCTGGCGCCGTCTCCTGCGCTGGCCATTGCCGGCGGGGCGTTGACCGGGATAGGGGTGTCATGGGTCTATCCGGGGCTAGGCGTGGAGACATTGGCGAGCACTCCGGCCGCGAACCGTAACTCGGCGCTCAGTGCCCTTTCAATATTTTTTGATATTGCAGTGGGGATCGCCGGCCCGGTGATGGGCCTGGTTGCCTCAGGTTTTGGCTATGCTGCGATATTTCTCTGTGCTGCACTGATGTCAGCAGGCGGGTTTCTAGTGGCGCTCTGCCTATGTTGGCGGAAGGGCCGCATACGCGATTGATACGGCTTGCTTAATGGTCCCTCTGTTTGACATGACTGATGCGCAAGTAAGCCCTTCGACGCTCTGAGAGCGCAGCGATCCACAGGCTTCCTGTTCGCGGCCTGCCTGGCCGACGATGTGATCGACTGGACGCCATGCCATAATGGAAAGCCCTCTCGATTTTGAAGACCGTTTCCCGCTCCAATCTCCTGATTTGTATTCGCTGTATCGTCAATCTGTGGTTATTCGCGCCGCGTTTTGACGCAACTGATCTAGGTAGTTTGCCCATTGTTGGGCAGCCTCTCGGCGTTGCGCCAGCAATTGAGCCCTTGCATACACTGCCCCGAGCGCACCCGGCATTCGGTGAGATAAAGACAGTTCAAGCACGATAGGATCTATACCCAAATGCTCGTGGGCTATGGTCCGGTAGGTCGCGCGAAAGCCGTGAGCAGTGATGTTGTACTCCGGCCAAATACGCTGAAAGGACTTGAGCATGGAGGTCGGGTTTATGGGACGTCCCGGATAGACCGGCGAGACGAACACCCAGCCTTTGCCTTCTTCATCCACCACGCGGGTTTTATGTAGCTCGCGTAACAGAACCAAGGCTTGTTCAGGCAACGGCACGATGTGTTTGCTCTTGTCCAGATGCTTGGTCTTGCTCACCACATAACGCCAATCGGCGCCCACCAAGTCGACGTCTTCCCAGCGCATCTGCACCAGTTCGCCTGGGCGGACCGGCAACATGACCAGCAGGCGCATTGCGGTGGCAACGCTGCCGTCGTTGCAGTCATCAAGGCGTAGAAGAAACCTGCCCAAGTCGGATGGCCTTTCGATCGCAGGGTTGCTGGTCACGATGTGGCGAATCTTCAACTCCTCAATGTTGCTGAGTGCCACGTTGCGCTCCACCCAGCCGCGACCTTCGGCAAAGCCCAGAACGGCACGTATGATGGTGCGCACGCGCCGGGCCATGGCCATGGTGCGCTGGCGGCGCAACTCAGTGATGATCGTAGTGATGTGCTCCAACTTGATCTCGCTGATCGGTTTTTTGCCAATGGCGGGCAAGATGTGGTTGTTCAGCGCTCCGGTAAAGCCCGAGATGGATTTTGTCACCAGTTCGGCAGACTTGAATGCCAACCATTGCTCGGCCACGTAAGCGAAAGTGCGCTCTTCATTGAGCAACTGTGCCTCGATCTTGGCGGTCTTGGCCTTGAGCGGAGCGGTGTGGTTAGCCACGTCGCGGCGTGCGCCGCGGGCAATGTCGCGTGCCTCCTTGAGGCTAATGTCGGGGTAAGCACCGATGGAGAAGCGGTTTTCCTTCCCATGCAGCCGATACTTCAATCGCCAAACCTTGGAAGGGGATTTGCCGACCTTACTCGACGCCCTCACCTCCAAGTAGAGGCCAGGAACTTCGCCATCGGCGTGTTTGCCAGGTTCGGTCAGTGAGCGGATCAAGGCATCGCTGAGTTTTCGTTTGAAAACAACCGCATTATCTGGGGGCATCGGTGGGGGCATCCTTTTTAAGGAACCGAAATTTGCCCCCAATTATGCCCCCATGAGTCGTGGAATCCATTGGATTTAGACAGACGGCTATGGACTTAAGTAACCAATAACTTGTTGTTATAAAACAGTTTTATGGAATTTAGTGGAATTCCATTACAGGCTATCGGGGTCCCCAAAGAACATCTGAATCCGCGACCGCAACCATCGCTCTCCAGGGTCGTTGTCCTGAGAGCCACGCCAGGCCATGTGCAGTTCGAAGCTGCGCACCGGTATGGGTGGGTCTTCGGCGCGTACGCCGCCGGCGGCGGTCAGGGCGTCGGCGGTGTAGTCGGGCACGATGGCGATGATATCGGTGCCGGCTAACAGCGTACTCAATCCGTTGAATTGTGGCACCGCCAGCACCACATGACGCTTGCGGTCGAGTTTTTCCAGCTCTTCGTCGATAAACCCACTCAGGTCCCCGGCAAAGGACACCAGGGCATGGGGACGCGCGCAGAATTCGTCCACGGTCAGTTTTCCCGGCGCGGTGTCGGCTCGCAGCACCTTGGGCATGCTTCGCCGCAAGACCTTGCGCTTGGCGTTGGCCGGTAGGTCTTCGGTGTAGCTGACGCCGATGGAGATTTCACCGGAGGCCAGCAAGCCCGGCATCAGGATGTAATTGACCCGGCGCACCACCAGCACGATGCCCGGCGCTTCGGCCCGCAGGCGCTTGAGCAGCATGGGCAGCAGGGCGAACTCGGCGTCGTCCGACAGGCCGATGCGAAACACCGAGGTGCTGGTGGCGGGGTCGAATTCTGCCGCCCGGCTGACTGCCGTGGAGATCGAATCCAGGGCCGGAGAGAGCAGGGCGAAGATTTCCACGGCGCGGGCCGTTGGCTCCATGCTGCGCCCGGTGCGGACGAACAAGGGGTCGTCGAACAGGCTGCGCAGGCGTGACAGCGCGGCACTGATGGCCGGCTGGCCGAGGAACAATTTCTCGGCGGCGCGGGTCACACTGCGTTCATGCATCAATGTTTCGAACACGATCAACAGGTTCAGGTCGACACGACGCAGGTCATTACGATTCATCTGGGGTCCTGGCAGATTCGGCAAGCTTGACGTGGACGGCCATATGAGAACAATGGCCGGCATGAATCTTACGGGGAAAGGCTGGTGCTCTGCATCGGATAAATGCATTTTCTTGGGGATGAGTCCTACAGGAGTGGTTCGGTATTCTTGCTGCGGAATCAATGACAGGCATGTCGACTATTAATAGCCACTGATGGTCTTGGGTACAAAGCCCGGATAGAGTTCATGGCATTAGAGGTTACTTTGACGAGGTTTGCGATGTCCCGCACGATCCGTTTTCACAAGTTTGGCGGTGCCGAGGTGCTCAAATGCGAAGAGCATGCGGCGGCTGTTCCTGCGCCGGGAGAGGTGCAGGTCCGCGTTGAAGCGATCGGCATCAGTTGGTATGACACCCTGTGGCGCCAGAACCTGGCGTCGTCCCAGGCGCGCCTGCCGTCAGGGCTTGGCCATGAAATGGCCGGCGTGGTCACCGCCGTCGGCGACGGGGTCGACGATCTGGCGGTGGGTGACAAGGTCGCCAGCTTCCCCGCAGAGAGCCCGAACGATTATCCGGTGTATGGCGAGGTCATCGTGCTGCCACGCACCGCGCTGACCCGCTATCCCGACGTGCTCAGCCCGATCGAGGCCGCCGTGCACTACACGCCGCTGTTGATCGCCTATTTCGCCTACATGGACCTGGCGCGGGTCAAGCCTGGGCAATTTGCCCTGGTCACCGACGCCAGCCATTGCGCCGGCCCATCATTCGTGCAGTTGGGCAAGGCTTTGGGTGTCAGGGTGATCGCGGCGACCAAAACAGCGGATGAGCGTGAATACCTGGTATCGCTCGGTGCTGAAAAGGTGATCGTCACCGAAGAACAGGACTTGCTGATGCAAATCAACAAGCTGACGGACAACCGTGGCGTCGACGTGGTGTTCGACGGTCTTGGCGGTCCACAGATGTCGCTGCTGGGTGATGTGCTGGCACCGCGGGGCAGCCTGGTGCTGTATGGCTTGCAAGGTGGCAACCAGACGCCATTTCCCGCGTGCGCGGCCTTCCAGAAGAATATTCAGTTCTTTGTGCACTGCATCGGCAATTTCACCGGTAAGCCGGAGCTGGGGATTGTCCAGGACCAGGTAGCCTTGCAGCGCGCATTGCGCGATATCAATCAGCTTACCGCCGATCGGGTGCTGCTGCCGCTCAAGACCCGGGTTTTCCCGTTCTCCGAGTTCGTCGAGGCTCACCGTTACATGGGCGAGTGCCCTTGCCGTGAACGTGTTGCCCTTCAGGTAGTCGATCCTGCTTGATCCATCCCTTTGCGCAAGAGTCATTGTTAACGGCTCTTGCGCGGTCTGCGGCCAAACCGGCCATTCTTTGCTCCTGCCTGTCCTGTTCGCCGCTCGCGGTCGCCTGGCGAATGACGCCTTGGCCCGCAGCCTCAAGCCGGCCGCCCTCTGTTTCCTGACATAAGCGATCGGCAAAACCAACTGAACTGGTTTTTGCTGTCAATCTGTATCTTCTAATCATTATTTAAGTCTTGATAATTGACGCTTGTTTCAGTCTCAAGGAAGAAGTCATGACGCGATACAGGCTTTCAGTCGGGTCACACCCCCAAGTGCAGTTTCAAGTCGTCCTTGCTTGCTCTAATTCTATTCGTGGGCATCAGAAGAGATCGGGCAGAGTCAACGACGAAATATGGATAGGGCCGTTCCTGATTTTCTGTATTAATTGTCTGTGGGACGCTGTAAGAAATCTCCTAGGACGCGCCGTTTATTCAGTTTTCCCCAATGAAATAAGGGCCTTGGGAGAGACTTGTTGGACAGGTAGGATGACTCTTGCATATGTATCAAATAATTACTAGAGGCAAGAATTAAACTTGCAGCTAATACTGTTTGCAATAACAAATTCATCCATCTCGGCAGGCCCGTCGTGCAATCACGCCGACAATCGATATTTCCAGGTAAATGGTTATGAGTGCAATTCATGAGCAGGCGATGACTTACGTATATCAACAGATATTGCAACGCTTGCTGGACTTCTATTCCCGCGCGGAACGCACCGCGTTGCAGCTTTTGATCCAGCGTTTGATCGTGGCCGCCGGCGGCATTGACCGAATTGGCGACTATCGCGTGCTGATGGTCCAGAACGGCAGCCGGGAAGGCTTCTATGTCCTCACGGCCCTTCGGGCGGCGCAGTTGAGCATCGCTGGGCGGCACCCGGCTACGTTCAACCTGCGCATTGTCACCCCGCGAATAGGGGAGACTTCGCAAGCTACCCTGGAAAACATCCATCGCTGCTACAGCGCGCTGTTCGTCTATGACGATTCCCGGGTCGAGCTGTTGATGGCGGACAATCGTGAGGTGCTGCCATTCAATCACAGGAAACCGCTATCGGCTGCAGGACGCGCGGCCAATCGAGTGGACCTGCTGATGTTCGGACACCTGCGCTCGGCTGACAGCCTCCTGGGGTTGGGCGACGACGGTTACCTGGCGATGGCGGAGTTCTACAGGAACATGGCGCGTTGGGAGGCGGGCGTCGACTCTTGGGTCACCAGCGATACGGTACGCCAGCAAAGGCAGTTCATGACGGGGCTTCATCGCGTCGCCCGAAAGATCGGCCAGGTCGTTGATCCGAGCAGTGGTTTCGATGGACTCCTCGCACAGCTCGATAATCTGGGTGGTGAGCTGTTCCGGCGCTTCTATGGGCAGGATTGCCTGGGGCCATGGCGGCCCGAAGGGCATTTCGAGGCTTGTCGGCGAATAGGGCACGTCAGCATCGACGACTTGATGGGCGAACGGCTCGAAGAAAGCAACTGGGCTTTGTTCAGCGAGTTTCTAAGGGTGCGCCCCGATGCGCTCGTCGCGCCGACGCTCGAACACGAGTACCTCAGCCCATATCTGTCGGCCCATCTGTACGGCCTGCAGGCGTGTTACCTGCAAGGGCGTAGCTACGAGACCGGCTATGGCGACTATGTCCAGCGCACGGTCATGATCATGCATCGCAAGCAAATGCCGATGCATGTCTGCCAGCAGGTACAGGAGTTGTTCGGTTCACCTTCGGCCATACCCGAGCGTCGCGCCCAGGCCGCCGCCGAAGTGAGTGAAGTCCTGGGGATCAACGAAACGCAACTGGTGTGCATGTTGTACGCGCCCTTTGTTGATAGCGGCGTGGGCCTGGAGCACTACCTGCGCTGCTGTCATCCCGGCATGCTGGTGGGGATGCCCGAGCTGCACAAGGCGTTGCAGGGTGGCACCGGAGGTGACCAGGTGGAGCAATGGATGACGGAAGTGAGCGGGTTGTCGGTTCCCATGCTTCGCACGTTGTACCGGACCCCCATCGCCTGTACCGAGCAGGAAACTGTGTCGGCGGCCGTTCGCCATTCGACTGTCGGGATTTTCGATCAGGACGAGGACGGGCAGGACGTCGACGAGCTGTGCGAACGCTCGGCGCGACGCTGAGGAGCCAGGTTTGAGGGATTTCGTTTCCACCGTCCCGGCACGGCCGGTAAAGGCATGTTTCGCTGGTCTCGCATTATGAAGGGAAGTCGTGAAACCGATTTCGCCTACCAGGCGGTCTATCGATACCTGACAAACCTGATCAATGAGCTGGGCGCTGATCCCCGTGTACGGTTGCCGTCGTTGCGCCAGTTGGCTGAGCGACTGAACGTGTCCATTTCCACTATTCAGTACGCCTATTCCTTGCTGGAAAAGGAGGGCAGGGTCTATTCGGTTGCCAAATCCGGCTATTACGCCTTGCCAGTGCCTTGCGTGACCGCCCTGGGCGACGGAGACGACTTGCTCGAAACCTTGTACGTCAACGCGCGCCGGCCAGGCATGCTGGTGCTCAGCGCCGATGAGCCGGCATCGTTGCAGTCACTGGACAGTCCACTTCTATTGCTTGAGCGCGAGTTGCTGCGCCAGTATCCGCGCACGTCGCAAATGCCGTCGCAACCCTGGGGGGAACAGGAGTTGCGCATGGCGCTGGCGGCGCGCTATACCTCATCGCCGGCCCGGTGCTGGAATGCCGATGATGTCTACATTGGCGCTGATCTGCGCGGGGTCCTGGAAATCCTGATTGCGGTGTTGGCCCTCAAGGGTGATACGGTCCTTGTCGAATCGCCCTGTGACTGGACGGTGCTGCGTTTGCTGCAAGCGGCTGACATCAAGGTCATCGAGCTTCCGCTGCTGGTGGGCGGCGACGTCGATATCGACCAGTTGGAACGACTGCTGGCGACCGAAACCGTCCGACTGGTGGTGCTTTCTTCAGTCCTGAACATGCCCATGGGCACGTTGAAAAGTGAAGCCAACCGCCAGGCCATAGCCCATCTGCTTGACCTGCGCGGCTGCTGGGTATTGGAAAACGACAGTTATACCGATCTTGCATTCGAGCCAGGCAATACGCCCTTGCGGGAATTGCTCGACCCAGACCGGCTGATTGTCTATTCCACATTTGAAAAAACCATAGGCCCCGAGGCGCCCTACGGCTACGTGTTGTCACGGCAGTTGACGTTGAAGCTACAGCGATATTTTCTGCTGCGAGCGTTTCGTCTGTCACCGATCCGCCAGAAAGCGATCGCTCGCTTGTATGGAAACGGTCGCATAGACCAACACCTGCTGGTGTTGCGGCGCCTGTTGCGCGAGAGCGCCGCCTCGACGACACAACTGATGCGCGATCGGCTGGGGGACTGTCTGCAATGGGTCGAGCCCGAGGGGGGCGCAACGGTGTGGGCGCGGTCATTGCGACAAGCGGATATGCGTGGGGTTTTCCAGCGATTGCTCGCCAGGCGCATTGTCATTGCCCCAGGGGAGCTGTTCAGCATCCAGGGGCTGTATGGGCAGAATCTGCGCTTGACCCATGCATTCAACGGGGTGAGCGACCCAGACGCTGCGTTTTGCGCATTGGCCGACGCTCTGAGGCTCGAACAGTCATGACCGCAGTGCGATGGATCGAACCCATCGCGTGGCGGTCGAACTGTCAGTAAACTGCATCCATTTTCGAGCCACTCCACTCCGAGGTTTTTTGCATGACAGTCAGTCCATTTGCGGGTAAGCCGGCACCGGCAGAATTGTTGATCGATATCCCGCGACTGGTGACAGCCTATTACACGGGTCGGCCTGATGCCTCGGTTGCCACCCAGCGCGTCGCTTTCGGCACATCGGGCCATCGGGGCAGTTCGTTCGACTTGGGCTTCAATGAATGGCACGTGTTGGCCATCAGCCAGGCGATCTGCCTGTACCGTGAGGCCCAGGGCATCAATGGGCCATTGTTCGTGGGTATCGATACCCATGCGTTGTCGACGCCGGCGGGTGCCAGCGCGTTGGAGGTGCTGGCTGCCAACGGCGTGACCGTGATGATCGCCGAGGGTGACGAATACACACCGACACCGGCGGTTTCCCATGCCATCCTCTGCTACAACCGTGGCCGTACCACGGGGCTGGCGGACGGCATCGTCATCACGCCATCCCACAACCCGCCGCAAAGCGGGGGCTATAAATACAACCCAACCAACGGTGGCCCGGCCGACACCCATATCACCAAGTGGATCGAAGCCAAGGCCAATGAGCTGCTCGCCAATCAACTGGCCGGCGTCAAGCGTGTCAGCCTCGAGCAGGCGCTCAAGGCTGACACGACCCACCGCCATGACTTCCTCAATACCTACGTGGCAGATCTGGTCAACGTCATCGATTTCGATGCCATCCGCAATGCCGGGTTGCGCCTGGGCGTCGACCCGCTGGGCGGTGCGGGCGTGCGCTACTGGCCGGCCATAGCCGAGCACTACCGCCTGGATCTGGAGGTGGTCAACACGCACGTGGACTCGACTTTCCGCTTCATGACGGTCGACTGGGACGGACAAATCCGCATGGACCCTTCTTCCAGCCACGCGATGCAAGGCCTGATCGGCCTGAAGGAACGTTTCGACGTGGCGTTCGCCTGCGATCCGGATCATGACCGCCACGGCATCGTGACCCCAAGCGGTGGGCTGTTGGCGCCGAACAACTACCTCGCGGTAGCCATCGATTATCTGTTCCAGAACCGCCCGCAATGGCGCGCCGACGCTGCCGTCGGCAAGACCGTTGTCAGCAGCGGCCTGATCGATCGCGTGGCCAAGCGCCTGGGGCGGCGCCTCTATGAAGTCCCGGTGGGCTTCAAGTGGTTTGCCGATGGGCTGTTTGACGGTTCCCTCGGTTTCGGCGGCGAAGAAAGCGCCGGCGCCTCGTTCCTGCGCAAGGACGGAGGCGTCTGGAGTACCGATAAGGACGGCCTGATCCCGGCACTGCTGGCTGCGGAAATGACCGCCCGCACTGGCCGTGATCCAAGCCAGGCCTATCGCGGCCTGACCGACGAGTTGGGCGAACCGTTCTCGGTGCGCGTCGACGCCAAGGCCAGTGCGCAGCAAAAAGCATTACTGAGCAAGCTGTCGCCGGATCAGGTCCAGTCCACCCAACTGGCCGGGGAAACGATCCAGAACATCCTCAGCCATGCGCCGGGCAACGACCAGGCGATCGGCGGCTTGAAAGTAATGACGGAGAACGGCTGGTTCGCTGCGCGTCCATCCGGCACCGAAGACATCTACAAGATCTACGCGGAAAGCTTCGTGAGCGACGAGCACCTGAAACAGTTGGTCGTCGAGGCGCAGGCGCTGGTGGATGGCGCCATTTCCGGGCAGTAACCGGACGGTCTTCATCGCTTCCACCCGGCATTTGCAGCGATGCAGATCCGGGTGTGAGGGCAAGCCCACTCGCGAATCACCACCCCTGATCATCGCGATGCCAACCTGCCATGCCACTTTCAATTCATCGTCCAAAACCATGAATTAAAAGCTTTTGGCTGGAATCCGCTGTTAAATCCAGACACCATAGTCGCCATGGTTCTGAGTAGCGGAGTCTTCAGCGTGTCGCAACACCGTCCTGATCTTCCCCCCGATCTTATGCCGTTGGCCCAGATGCCTTGGTTCAAGCGCCTGGCTGCGCGTTTCTTTGGCCACGGCCTGACACGCTTGCGCGCCCAGCACCGGGCGTCCTGGCTGCACGGCCAGGCCGATGGCTTTCGCAGCGGCCACACTGCCGGGTTTGACTATGGTTTCAGCGAAGGCAAGGCCGAGGGGTTGGAAGAAGGTCGCCAAGTCTTGTTGATCCGCGATTCGCGAAGCACGGACCATCCGGCGCCCAAGGTCGATGATCTCTTGTTCGACGATTGGCGCTTGCCATTGACGGCCGACCTGAAAAAACGCATGAAGGCCGACGTTGCCCGGTTGTTGCCGGCCCATGCACAGCCCAGCAATGCCCAGTGGAAAATGATTTTCAGCGATACGCCGACGACCTCGGTCATTGCTGGGGCGGGCGCGGGCAAGTCGACTACCCTGGTGCTGCGCATCGTGCTGCTCTCCCAGTACCTGGGGTTCGAGCTGGGCTCGATGACAGTGGTGACGTTTACCCGGGAGTCGCGCAAGGATTTCATCGAGAAGCTCATCTCGGTCTTTTCGCTTTGGGGGCGAGCGATCAGCGTAAAGGAGGCACGCGATCTGGTGCGAACCTTCCATTCTCGTATCCTGCCCATGGTTCGCAGCCTGCCGGGGTTCGAACGGCTCCAGGCCTTTGAAACACTGAGCCATCGTACGGGGACGGACGACGAGGATGCCCAGGCTAATCCGTTCGATCTACGCATCAACGATGCCCAGCGCCAGCAACTCAATGCCTGCTACCACGGGCTTTACCAGCGTGATGAGCGTTTCCGTGAGCTGATCAGATCGCTTTCCCGTCACGCCCTGCAACTCAAGGAGCTGGAGCGCGATCACCCTGACGTGCAGAAGCGTATGGCCGTCACCGAGCTGGCGGCCCAGCGCGACGAAGCGCTGAGCGACGCAATCGAACACCTATGGTTTCGTGCGGGCGCCTGGCCTATCAAAGGCGTTGAGCCCAAGCGAGAAAGGTTTGAAATCAACGGATCTAGGTTTTTCTGCCATGGCTACATCCCGGCCCTCGACGCTTGGGTGATGCTGGGGTTCGATCCGCGGGAAAACGCTCAGTTGAGTCGACCCGGGGCCAAGCTGAGCCTGCGTGCCGAATGGGCAGTAAAGCGAACCCTGTTTCAAGCTTTCTGTCGTAAGCCATTGATATGGCTGGACAGTTATGAGGAGGCCAAGCGGGTCCTGGCCTCCTTGGCCGGTAATGCCACGGCTGGCCCCGGCTTTGATTACAAGATCCAGGGAGAGTTGGGCTCGGCCCCTTTGCTGGATTGTTTCGTGTCGGCGGCAGGTTTCATCGAGAACCTCGGACTGGATGTACCGGATGCCGTTGGCAGGCTGTGTTTCTCCCAGGACGATCCAGACCGGCATTTTTTCGAGGCGCTGAGCCGTTTCTGGCGAGGTTTTGAAGACCATCTGCTGGACCAGTCTCCGCCGGTGATGACCTATAACCGGATGTTCTCGCTGTTCAGCGAGCATTCTCCGGAAAACTTCAAGCTGCTCGATGACGCGTTGCTAAGGCCCATGTCGCACTTGATGATCGACGAGTTCCAGGACGTTTCGCCACAGATCGTCTCCTGGTTGCGGGCGACCTTGGGTGAGGTGCGCAAGCGCGGCCCCGCCATGCATGTGGGGCGGAGCGCCCAGCGGACATCGTTTCTGTGCGTCGGCGACGACTGGCAGTCGATCTACGGATGGCGTGGCAGCTCGCCGAGTTTTTTCATGGATTTCACCAAGCAATTTCCGTCGCCGGCCCATACACGGGTCATGCTCACCGACAACTACCGTAGCCACCAGTACATCATCGACGCGGCCGAACACATCGTGCGAGCGGCACCTTCCATTCCTGGCAAAAAAGCCAAGGCCAGCGGAGAGGCTCGGTCACCAAGCCCAGTCAACGTGATGGAGCGGGACGATGAAGGCTTGGCAAGGAGGATCGAGGAGCATTACCGCAACGGTGATTCGATCTTGATCTTGTATCGAAGAAGCGGCGATAAGTCATTGATTCAAAAGTATATAGAGCCAACAGTTAACGTTGATTCTAGCTTGCCCTATGCCCAGCGACGTCTCCGGCAGATGACCTACCACAGCGCCAAGGGCCTCCAGGCGGATGCGGTGTTCCTGGTGGGCGACTGCCAACATTTGACGCGCTCGCCCTACAAGAACCAGATCTATCGCCTGGCTGGGCTGGGCCAGGAAGGCGATGCCGAGCCGTATGACTCGGCGCAGCGCGATGAGATCCTGCGTTTGGCGTACGTAGGCATTACCCGGGCCGTGCAGCATTGTTATTGGTATGTCGACGGCCAGGACAGCCAGGCGGCAAACGCACCGAAGGCTTCGGATCGAATCGGGGTGGGCAAGCCATTTTTCATTGACCATCGCCTTGCGCGGGGCTGACCTGCCAGCGAAACACAACACTGACAAAAAAGCCCACATGAACATGTGGGCTTTTCTTTGTCAGGAGGCGAATCGTCGCAAACCAACGGGTGGAACGAAGGCTTCAAGCTCGGCTTCCACCGCTTCGATAATTCGCTCGACGTCGGGGGCGTTCATCACGGTCGCGCAGGGGATACCTGCAATGGCGATCATGGTTTCGCCGCTCGCGCGATCAAATAGCCGGGCAACCATACTACCCGGCGCGTCCATGCTGGCTTCGAAGCCCATGGGATGGAAATGCCAGCGCATCAACTGGCAGGCATTGGGGAACGTTACCTTGCTGAAAGATCCTTTATTCATCTGCAGCCCGCCTTCTTCATCAAGCGCTTCCGTTTGCTCATGTCAGGAAGGAAGAGCCCTCTTGGCTCTACCAGTGAGAACTAAAAATAGCATCTGAAAATGAACGCCACGTGGATTTTTTCAGTCCGTTTGGCGATTGGTTCAGTTTTTTTGATCTGCATCATGACCTAACCATGAATTATTCAGAATGCCATCATCGTTAGCCGGCGTTGTCCTTGTTCTGGCGCAACCGCTCTGGCACGCGCAATCCGGCGGCAATTAGCCACGCCAGCCCGGTCAATGAAAGGGCGACGGCAAAGGTGAGATGCAAGCCGTTCGTCACATCCTCTGGGCTCGCTGCCGCGATACCGTTCGTCGGCAATTGGGTAGCGAAAACCGCGCCGAGCACCGATGCGCCGGTAAAGAAGCCGAGGTTGCGCGATAGATTGAGCAAACCGGCAACGACGCCGCGGTTGTTATCAGCTATCGGCGCCATGACTGCGGCATTGTTTGCTGGCTGGAACAGCGCATAGCCGAGGGTGGTTATCGCGATGGTAAAAACATAGCCTGCGATGCCTAGGGCGGGGGAAACCAGCGACAAGAGCAGGGTACCGAGGATCATCGTCCCCAGCCCGGCAAGCCGCATCGGACGTACTCCGAACCGATCAGCCAGGCGTCCGGCGGGCACACCCGCGAGGGCGGCCACGCAGGGGCCGGCTGCCAGCGCCAGCCCCACGATTGCCGGGGGCAGTCCGAGGGTGATGGACAGGTAGAACGGACCGACCAGCAAAGTCGCCATCATGACCGCCGCGACCAGCGCGCTGGACGCCAGGCCCGACACCAAAAGGCGATCGCGCAACATTGCCAAGGGGATCAGTGGCGACTCCAGCCGACGTTGGACCTGGACGAACAGGCCGCCACAGATAATCGCCGCGAATAACAGCCCGATGTTCAACCCGCCGAAGCTTGCGCGCCCAAGCGTCATCGCCAGCGCATAGGTGCCCAGCGTTGCGGCCAGCAGCAGCGTGCCCAAACCGTCGAAGCGCAAGCGCCCGACCGTCGGCGCCTGGTTTCCCGTGGGCAGGTAGCGCCAAGCCAGCACCAATGTCAGCAGGCCCAGGGGCACATTGATCAGGAACAGCGCGTGCCAGCCAAAGCCTGTAATCAACAGGCCTCCCAGGGACGGGCCCAGCGCGGTGCCCACCGCCGACAGCGTGGCGAGCAATCCCATTGCGCTACCGGTCCTGTTTTTTTCCACCGTCTCGCCGACCAGGGCCAACGTCAGCGTCATCATGATCGCCGCTCCCAGGCCCTGCACGGCCCTGGCCGCAATCAACCACCACAGCGACGGTGCCAGGCCGCACAGTCCTGACGCGAGGGTAAACAGCGCAATTGCTGCCAGCAACAGCTTGCGCCGGCCTACAAGGTCGCCGAGCCTGCCCAGGCTGACAATCAGTGTGGTGATTGCCAGCAGGTATGCCAGTACGACCCATTGCACTTGCGCGAAAGACGCAGAGAAAGCCTCGGCCAGTGCTGGCAAGCCGACGGTGGCTACGCTGGCACCCAATGACGCCAGGAGTGTCGACAGGGCGAGGCTGGCCAACGCCCAGCGTACTGGAGCGCGTGGCTGACGTACCGCGGTCGGTGGCAAGCGTTGTTCTGCATTGGCTGGCTTCATCATGTCCCCGTTGTGTTTGACGTACTGTCACAACGTTACGTCCAGGCTTAATATGGCGGAAGACGCATGAGTTGCAGGTTATAGCTGCACCAGACGCCATCTATCAGCCAAGGGCCCGCCAATGTCCGCGATCGATCTGAATTTGCTCGTCACCCTCGATGCATTGCTGTCTGAAGGCAGCGTGGCCGGTGCGGCCCGGCGGCTGCGTCTCAGCGCCTCGGCCATGAGCCGGGCCCTGGCGCGGTTGCGCCAGGCTACGGGGGATCCATTGTTGGTGCGGGCTGGGCGCGGCCTGGTTCCCACGCCCCGGGCCATGGAGTTGCGCGAGCAGGTCAGCCAACTGGTCCAGGACGCCCAGGCGGCACTGCGCCCTGTGCGGGCCCCGGACCTGCAACGGATCAACCGAACGTTCACCTTGCGCACCCGGCAAGGCTTCGTGGAGAACTTCGCCGTCGACCTGATCAATCATATTGGCGAGCAGGCCCCGGGCGTGCGGCTGCGTTTTGTCGAGAAGACCGACCGCGATAGCACGGCGCTGCGCGAAGGCAGCGTTGACCTGGAGACTGCTGTCGTCGATGAGGACACGCGCCCCGAGTTGCGCACCCAGGCGTTGTTTGTCGATCGCATCGTTGGCGTGGTCCGGGCAGGGCATCCATTGAGCCGGATCGAGGTGGGCGTTGACGATTACGCGGCCGGTCGGCACGTCGGTGTCTCCCTGCGCGGCCTTGAGCAAGGCCCGATCGATGAAGCCTTGAGGACTTTGGATCTATCCCGGGAAATCGTGACCTGCGTACCGGGTTTTTCGACTGCCCTGGGGCTCGCCCGGTCCAGCGACCTGATCGCCAGCGTGCCGGAACGCTACACCACGCGCTTGCGCCTTGACATGCACAGTTTCCCGCTGCCGGTCGTGGTTCCTGAGTTCACTGTCGCGATGCTCTGGCATCCGCGAATGGACGCCGACCCCGTGCACCGTTGGCTCAGGGGTTGCTTGCGCAAAGTATGCGCGGGAGAAAAGGGAATATAGTGGGGGCTGCCACGCGACTTCCGGACATGGAGCGGCGTGCGGCCCTCTGGGACAGAGGGCTTGGCTTTCGATCAATCTTCCTTGCGAATCGTCGCGACTTCATCGGCACGAACCCGGACCTTGCGACCCGAAATGTCTTCGAACTCGTAGAAGCCATCCGCAGTGCGGGTATTGGGGGTGTCCTCGGTCAAATACTGGGTGCCGTTCTGCAAGGTCACGACGGTCGGTGATGCGCAGCCAGCCAGTGCGAGGAGTGCCACGGCGACCAAGGGCAGGCCCAGAAACCTGATGTTCATATCCATAACCTCTATGCAAAGGGATGATGCCCGGTTGATTCGACCGGGCCATCACTGAGTTAACCGCCATTTGTCCCGCTTGCTGTAGGAAAGTTCATCGCCGCCTGAAGGAAATCTCCTTTAAATATAGGAGACCGCTCATCTTTTGCAGTTGCTTGGACCGCGGCTAGCTGATATCTGTACGCATAACCAGTACTTCAAGCACCGTGGCGCTTTTCCCGTGACAACCAACCCCCTCGACGATCCTTTTTATTACCTGAACAATTTCCAGCGGGTGCTTGCCTGGCTGGCACAACGCTACGCCGATGTGCTCAGCATCGACGAGCAGCGCTTCATCGAGGCTTTTGCCGCACTACCGCGTCCGTCCCAAGGCCTGCTGGTGAGGATGGTGATGCGCAAGGGGTTGCATTTTCGCCTCGGCAAACTGCGTTATCACGAAATCGGCGACATCGGCGCTGCGGTGCAACCGTTGATCGTATTGGGCTGGGTGCAGGAGCAGGCTGAGCTGAGCCTGGCGGAGCTGTTCGAGGTGTTGCTCAAGCCTGAAATCCTGCTCTGCCTGGGCCATGCGATCGAGCAGCCCAAGGCGAAGAAGGCTGACTGGCTGTTGGCGCTGGGCGAACGCTTCAGCCAACCCCAGCCCTTTGGTGCCTGGTGCCCTCAGTTGGAGGATCGGCTGTTCAGTCTTACAGTCATGGCGTTGTGCGACCGCTTGCGCTTGATGTTTTTCGGCAATCTCTACCAAGATTGGTCGGAGTTCGTGCTGGCGGACCTGGGTATTTTCACTTACGAAGCCGTTGAGTTCAGCGCCGAGTCCCGGGGACTGCGCAACCGCCAGGACATCGACGCCTGTCTTTTTTTGCATGAGTGCCAGCAATCTTTCGAGGCCGGCGAAGCGCTCGAAACGATCGTTGCCCGGATCAATGCGCTGGACCTGGATAACCCATGGCTGGAGCGACGTCGGGGCAAGTTGTTGTTCCAGATCGGCCAGCACGCAGAGCGTAGCGGTGAATTCGCCTCGGCGCTGTGCGTCTATCGCGATTGCAGTTATCCCGGCGCGCGGTTGCGGATGATCCGGGTGCTGGAGCGGATCGGTGAATATGCCTTGGCCCTGGAGCTGGGCGAAGCCGCCGCGCAATCGCCACAAAGCGCCGCTGAACGACAAGCGTTGCTGCGGATCGTGCCGCGGCTGCGGCGCAAACTCGGCGGGCCACCCGTGCCGCGTCCGATTGCGCGGGAAGTCGAGCGGCTGGACTTGCACTTGCCCCGGGTCGATCCGGCATTGCCGGTGGAATATTGTGTCCAGGCCCATTTGCATGACGACGCCGCCCCAGTGCATTACGTCGAGAACAGCCTGGTCAATTCGCTGTTCGGCCTGCTGTGCTGGCCGGCAATCTTTGCGCCTTTGCCGGGCTCGTTTTTCCACCCCTTCCAACGCGGTCCGGTGGACCTGCTCAACGAAGACTTTCATGAGCGTCGCGCCGAGCTGTTCGCGGCGTGTTTCGCGGAACTGGATGACGGTCGCTACCGCGGCACTATCCGCCGTCGGTACGTGGAAAAATACGGCGTGCAATCACCTTTCGTGTTTTGGGGGGCGCTGTCCGAAGCGCTCCTGGACCAGGCGCTCGACTGTTTGCCGGCGGAGCACCTCAAGCGCTGGTTCAGTCGCCTGCTATTGGACATCAAGGCCAACCGCGCCGGCATGCCGGACCTGATCCAGTTCTGGCCGCAGCACAAGACCTACCGCATGATCGAAGTCAAAGGTCCTGGCGATCGCCTGCAGGACAACCAACTGCGCTGGCTGGACTTCTGCCATGAACACCAGATGCCGGTCGCCGTCTGTTACGTGCAATGGGCGGAGCAGGGCGCATGACCGAGGTGCCGGGCTACAGCATTGCTGTGCGCGCGTTGTGTGAGTTCACCGCCAAGGCCGGCGACCTCGATTTGCGCTTTACGCCATCGCCCACGGCGCTGGAGGGGATTGTCGGGCACAGGACCGTGGCAGCGCGGCGCAGCGAGGGCTACCAGGCGGAGGTCAGCCTGCAAGGCGACTATCACAGCCTGAGGGTCAAGGGCCGGGCAGACGGCTACGACCCTGCGCGCAACCGTCTCGAAGAAGTGAAGACCTACCGTGGCGACCTGAACAAACAGCCGGACAACCATCGTCAGTTGCACTGGGCCCAGGCGAAGATCTACGGTTGGCTGATGTGCCAGAAATTGCAGCTGCCGCGCATTGACGTCGCCCTGGTCTATTTCGACATCGTCAGCGAGAGGGAAACCTGCCTTGACCAAACGTTCGAAGCGTCGCAACTCCAGGCGTTCTTCGAGCAGCAGTGCGCACGTTTCCTGGCCTGGGCGGAGCAGGAGATGCGCCACCGCCAGGCCCGCAACCAGGGCGCCCAGGCCCTGGCGTTTCCCCATGCGGGCTTCAGGCCCGGGCAGCGTCATTTGGCTGAGTCGGTGTTCAAGGCCGTCAGCACCGGTCGTTGCCTGATGGCGCAGGCGCCGACGGGTATCGGCAAGACCGTCGGCACGCTGTTCCCGATGCTCAAGGCCTTGGCGCCGCAGCGCCTGGACAAGGTTTTTTTCCTCACTGCGAAAACCCCGGGGCGCAAACTGGCGTTGGACGCCGCCCGGCTACTGACCGACAGCGCGCCCGCAATGCCGCTGCGGGTGCTGGAGATGATCGCGCGGGACAAGGCCTGCGAACATCCGGACAACGCCTGCCATGGCGAATCCTGCCCGCTGGCCCGAGGTTTTTATGACCGCCTGCCGCAGGCCCGGGCGGCGGCGAGTCAGGTTACGCTGCTCGATCAAGCCGCGTTGCGTGGCATCGCGCTGGAGCATGACGTCTGTCCGTATTACCTGAGCCAGGAAATGGCCCGCTGGGCAGACATGGTGGTAGCGGACTACAACTATTATTTCGACTTCAGCGCCTTGCTCTTCGGCCTTGCCCAGGCCAACGGCTGGACGGTCGCGACCCTGGTGGACGAAGCCCACAACCTGGTGGAGCGGGGGCGGCAGATGTACAGCGCGACCCTGGACCAGGCCACCTTGGCGGCTGTGCTCAAGAGCGCACCCGAGGCGCTGAAAAAACCGCTGCAAAAGGTCAATCGCCAATGGAATGCCCTGCACGGGCCGCAAATTGCCGCTTATCAGGCTTATGACAAGCCCCCGGAAAAGCTGCTCCTGGCGCTGGGATCCTGCGCCACGGCGATGGGAGATTACCTCAACGACCATCCCCAGGGCCTGGACAGTGGCCTGCAGGCGTTCTATTTCGACATCTTGCAGTTCGGGCGCGTGGCGGAGTCATTCGACGAGCACTTCCTGTTCGATATCCATAAGCGCGACGTCGGTCGCCAGCGCAGCCTGTCTACGCTGTGCCTGCGCAATGTGGTCCCGGCCGGTTTCCTGCGCCCCCGGTTCACGGCGTCACGCAGCAGCGTGCTGTTCTCCGCGACCCTGAGCCCACGGCGGTACTACGCTGATCTGCTGGGGGCACCAACGGACACGGTGTGGATCGATGTCGAATCACCGTTCCAGGCCGAGCAATTGGACGTGCAGGTGGTCAGCCGGATTTCCACCCGATTCGCTCGCCGCCAGGCGTCCCTCGACCCGATCGTGGCATTGATGGCCCGCCAGTTCGACGAGCGGCCCGGCAATTACCTGGCGTTTTTCAGCAGCTTCGATTATCTGCAACAGGTAGCTGGGCTGTTTGCAGAGCGGTATCCCCACGTTGCGACCTGGACGCAATCGCGCGGCATGGGCGAGGCCCCTCGACAGGCATTTCTCGACCGGTTCATGGAGCACAGCCAGGGTATCGGTTTCGCCGTGCTGGGCGGGGCGTTTGGCGAAGGCATCGATCTGCCCGGCTCGCGACTGATCGGCGCCTTCATTGCCACGCTCGGACTGGCGCAGTTCAACCCGGTCAACGAGCAGATCAAGCAGCGCATGGCGGCGATCTTTGGCGACGGCTACGACTACACCTATCTGTATCCGGGCCTGCAAAAGGTCGTGCAGGCAGCCGGTCGTGTCATCCGCACTCAGCAGGATCGGGGGGTGGTGATGCTGATCGACGATCGTTTTGGCGAGGCCAAGGTGCAGCGACTGCTGCCGCGGTGGTGGTCGATCAAGCAAGAGGCGCTTGGATCCCCCTGCGGACCTGCTGGGTTCCACCAAGGTTCGCAAGGCGCCTTATAGCCCTACGAAAATCAGGTTTTTCCTGGCGCGGCAGTTGTTCCATACTCCACCCAAATTCCCATGGATGCCTCGGCCACATGCTTGAGAAGAACCCCAAGACCGCTCGTATCGATGAAGAACAGCGCTTTCGATTGTTGATCGACGCGGTGGTCGACTATGCCATCTACATGACCGATCCGTCGGGCATCATCACCAGTTGGAATTCGGGTGCGCGGCGCTTCAAGGGTTATGAGGAGTCGGAGATCCTGGGCCAGCATTTCTCCCGTTTCTACACCGACCAGGACCGTGCCGCCGGCCTGCCGCAACGGGCACTGGACACGGCTGTGCGCGAAGGACGCTTCGAAGGCGAAGGGTGGCGGGTGCGCAAGGACGGCACGTTGTTCTGGTCCCATGTGGTCATCGATCCAATCATCGACGCCCAGAATGGCGAGCTGCTCGGTTTCGCCAAGATCACCCGTGACCTGACCGATCGCAAGATGGCCGAGGAAACCCTCAAGCAAAGCGAACAGCAATTTCGGTTGCTGGTGCAGAGCGTCACCGACTATGCCATCTATATGCTCGATCCGGATGGGCAGGTGACCAACTGGAACCAGGGCGCCCAGCGCATCAAGGGGTACCTGCCGGCACAAGCCATCGGCCAGCATTTTTCCATGTTCTATACCCCTGAGGACCGCGAAGCCGGCGAGCCACAGCGCGCCCTGCGCATAGCCGCCACTGAGGGGCGTTTCGAAAAGAAGGGCTGGCGCGTGCGCAGGGACGGCACGCGATTCATGGCCCACGTGGTAATCGACGCGATTCGCAGTGATACCGGTACGTTGCTTGGATTTGCCAAGATCACCCGGGACATTACCGATGCCACCCAGGCGCAACAGGCCCTTGAACAGGCGCGCGAGGCGCTTTTCCAATCCCAGAAACTGCAGGCCATCGGCCAACTCACCGGTGGCATCGCCCATGATTTCAACAACCTGCTGACGGTGATCCTCGGCAACCTGGAGATCGTGCGCAAGCGTATCCCCAGTGAACCCAAGCTGACCCAGCTCCTGGACAACGCTACCCAGGGCGCGCTGCGCGGCGTGTCGCTGACCCAGCGCATGCTGGCGTTTGCCCGCCGGCAGAAGCTCAGCGCCGAGCCGGTGGAACTGTCGGTGCTGGTGGATGGCATCAGCGGCTTGCTGCAAAGCTCCATGGGCCCGTCGATCCACATCCAGGCCCAGTTCGCCGAGGCGTTGTCGCCGGTACTGGCCGACGTCAACCAGCTCGAACTGGCGATCCTCAACCTGGCGACGAATGCCCGGGACGCCATGCCCCAGGGCGGCCGGATATTGATCCAGGCGCAGGAACGGCAAGGCAGCGATGCGCCGGCGGCGAGCAAGCCACTGGCGACCGGGCGCTACATTTGCCTGACCATCATCGATGAAGGCGAGGGCATGGACGAGGCGACGCTGGCCTCGGCGGTGGACCCCTTTTTCACCACCAAGGGCGTTGGCAAGGGCACTGGCCTGGGGCTGTCCATGGTCCACGGCTTGGCCGAACAACTGGGTGGCCGCTTGATTCTGCGGAGTGAAAGAGGCGTTGGCACCACCGCCGAGCTGTGGTTGCCAGTGGCCGACGACTCGGTCATGGACAAGCCGGCCGTCACCGAGACTGCCGGGGAACATGTCCCTGCACTGACGGTGCTGGTGGTGGACGACGACAGCCTGGTGCTGACCAGTACGCGTCTATTGATCGAAGACTTGGGGCACCGGGTCCTTTGCGCGTTGTCGGGCGCCCAGGCGCTGGAATTGTTCGAGCGCAATGAAGGCATTGATCTGGTAATCACTGACATGGCCATGCCACAGATGGATGGCGCGCAACTGGCCAGATTGCTTCGCGATCGCCAGCCGACCCTGCCGATCATCCTCGCCACCGGGTACGCCGAGCGCCTGGAAGGTTTCGCCACGCAACTGCCACGGTTGACCAAGCCGTTCAAGCAGATCGACTTGGTGCAGGTCATTGGACAGACGATGAAATAAACCGCTGATCAGGACCCTTGAGTGTTCTTCTTGAAACCCCGCAGGTTCATTGCGCACAAGCAGAACTGCAAGACGATCAGTGCATAGGCATCGGTGTGCAAGCCCCAGATGACCCATAGGATGTTGCTGAGGATAAAACAACTGAAGCCCGCCACACGCCGGCGGGGTTGGCGCGAGCCGATCAGCCAGGCCGCCAGCACCGTGACGGCCATCGCCGGCCATTGCACCCATCCAAGATAATCCACGCGTTTTTCCCTCTTGCCATCGATCCCTTAAAGACCCCGGTGAGCGCGTAGCGTTTCGTTGACCTTTGGTCCATCGGCTTGAACTTGCCTCATGGTGATCCTTTCCAAATGCACCCAACCAAGCCGAGGGACTATTCACGCAATGCCCAGAATCCTGACCCGCCAGACCCCTGAAGAAGACCTGACCGAACACAACGCCAAGCTGTTCGGGTCGCCCAAGGAGCGGCTGGACTTCTATCGTCGGGAAATCCAGTACGAAACCAGCATCCTGGCCAATCGCACCGATGCCTACCTGACCGCCCAGTCCTTCCTGGTGATTGCTTTTGCCTCGTGCATGGCCAACCTGAATCCTGAGTGGGGCAAGCTCTTTACGCTGATCGTGCCGCCGTTCTTGGCGCTGCTTGGCTTCTTGAGTTCGCTCAATGCCTGGCCGGGCATTCGTGCCGCTTACGAGATCATCGACCACTGGCACTTCAAGCAAAGTGAATTGCTGCGCAGCGAGCCACTGATGGGCCTGGCCTACGACGAATCGCCGCTGTTCAGCGAGCAGGAGTCGACTCATAAGGGCTACCGTAAATCGCTACTGTTTTCGGTGCGCACACCTTGGATCTTCGCGGCGTTCTGGGTGCTGCTGGGGGTCTATTCGGTGTATATCCAGGTGAGCGATCCGGGCGGCTAGGTGCCGGGATCATTTTTGCGGCGCTCGTACCACGCCAGGGCGGGTTGGGTCGTCACGCCGTGGACGAGGATGCTCAGCGCCACCACGGACAGCGAGATGTCGATGCACAGTTGCGCCATTGCAGGTTGCAAGCCATGGTTCAAGGCATAGAACAGATAAAACAGACTGCCGATCCCGCGGATGCCGAACCAGCCGATCAGCAGTCGTTGCGGGTTGTCCAGCAACCGCCCCCAAGGCATCGCCAGCACACTGAGTGGACGGATGACCGCAAATAGCAGGGCGCCAACGGCCAAGGCTCGCCAATCCCAATGGCTTGCAAGGACCACGCCCAGCAGTGTGACCAGGAAGACTTCCATGGCGCGCTCCACCAGGCTGCCGAACGCGAGCATGTCGCTCATCATCACACCTGCCGCCACTTGACCGTCGTCCAAGGCCTGGGTGTCGCCGTGCACCGCCTGGTGGGGCTCGACCGTCTCGTGGCCGACCACCGGTTGCACCAAGTGCTCGGCTGGGGGCGCGTGTTCGTCGGTGGACTCGACTTCCGCCTGGCGCAACCCCAGGCCAGCGGCGAACACCGACAGGAAACCGTAGCCCTGGACCGCTTCGGCCGCGACATAGGCCAAGGCAATCAGCGCCAGGGCCAGGTAGTCATTGGGAGACAACGTGCTGTCCGCATTCTTGATGCGCAGCGACAAGGTAAGCCGGCCGATGCCGCGCCCCAGCCAATAGCCGACCAGTAAACCCGCCGGCACCGCCCAAAGGACATCGCGCAGTGCCCACTCTCCCAGGAAACCGCTGCCGTCTTCGTTGAGCATGAGCAAGCCAAGGATGACAAAGGGGAATGCCGTGCCGTCGTTCAGTCCGGCTTCACCGGACAGGCCGAACCGCACCCGGTCATCGTCGCGGGCATCGTTGACCTGGACCAGGGCAGCCAACACAGGGTCGGTTGGCGCCAGTATCGCGCCGATCAGCATCGACAGGCCCCAACCGAGACCAAACAGATAGTGCAGCACCAGGCAAAGCCCGGCGATCGTCAGGACCATCACCGGTCCGGCGAGCCCATACGCCACGCGCCAGCTACGGTTCTTTAGGGGCAGGCGCAGCTTGAGCCCGCTGACGAACAGCGAAAAGACCACGGCGACCTCGGTCAAGTGCTCCATCCACACGGAAGAATCATCCAACTCGAGCTTTAGCAGCCCCAGCCCCGCCGGCCCGATGGCGACGCCCAGCGCCAGGCACACCGCAGACGTGGTGACCGGCATCCAGCGCAGGTAGGAGGAGGTCAGGGCCAAAGTCAGCAAGACAGCGCCGAGCACGGCTACCCACGCGGTGAAGATCATGATTGCTCCTTGGGTAACGAAACGCCTCGTCTAACGTTCGAGACCCACAACGAAGCGAGGGTTCCACCGCGTATCAGCGCGATTCCGTTTATCCGGGCGCTGTTCGATCCAGGGGAATTTTTTGCCGTCCGCAAGGCTCTGCAAAGGAAGAGACGTGCCGATTCGAGCGTCCAGCCGAAAACCCAAGAGGCCTTTATGACTGCGCTGACACCCCTCCAATCCAGGCCTGCCACCGCGCAGCCATTCACGACCACTGGCAGCATTCGCCAATGTTATGAACGGCTCCTGCAGGGCGCCGACGATGCCGAACAACGGGCGGCCGCCCAAGCCTTCCTGCAACCTTGCCTTGAACAAGCCAGCACATTGCCCCAGGAAATGCCGGATGATCCCAGCGCCTTGCTGGCCTGGGTAGAACAGCACAGCGCCGGCGTGGCCCGGCAATATGCCGATTATCTGGAGCGACGCAAAAACGGCGGCCGCCGGGAGTTTTTCCAGACCAAGGCCCATGCCCTGTATTTTATCCAGGCCGTGGCGCCGACCAAGCTCGTGGACGGCGCCTGGTTGTATGGGGTGCTCAAGCACTGGCATGACCATCGCTTCGAAGGGCTGCTATGCACCTACCTGGAAGAACTTGGGGATGGCGTTCCCGCGCAGAACCACGTCGTGCTCTACCGCAAGCTGCTGGCCGAACATGGCTTGCAGGACATGCCTGACATCGATGATGAACGCTATCTGCAAGGCGCGGTTCAGTTGGCGTTGGGCTATGCCGGCGACGAATACCTGCCCGAGGTCATCGGCTACAACCTGGGCTATGAACAACTGCCCTTGCATTTGCTGATCAGCGCCTATGAGTTGAGCGAGCTCGACATTGATCCGTATTACTTCACGCTTCACGTGACGATCGACAACGCCAGCACCGGCCACGCCCACAAAGCCGTGCAAGCGTTGCAACAATTGATGCCGATGGAGGCCGACCGCGAAGCCTTCTGGCGCCGCGTCACCCTCGGCTATCGCCTGAATGACCTGGGGCAGGGCAGCCGGGCGATCATCGAGTCGTTCGACCTTGAGCGCGAAGTGCTGGACATGCTCGAGCGCAAGCGCCCGTTCGGCCAGCACATGCATTCCGATTACTGCAAATTCGAAGGCAAGACCGTCAACCAGTGGCTGGCAGAACCGGGGCAACTCGAAGGTTTCCTCAAGGCCATGCAAGGCAAAGGCTGGATCCGACGCCATGAAGATCCGCAGAACAGCCGTTTCTGGACCCTGATCGAAGGCGCCGGCGCGGCCATGTTCGGGGTCTTCAGCCCTTATGAAAAACAGCTGCTGCACGATTGGATTGCCGGCGATTGGCTGGATCAGCGCGGCCGTCCCGGTGCACGTCGCAACCATGGCGCGGCGCATGAATCGCCGGCACCTGTCCAAGACCCGGATGTGCAGAACCTGCAGCAAACGCTGCGGGGCAAGGCGCCCGACGAGCAGATGCAGATATTGATGCCCTGGCTCTCGGCGCGCTGCCACAGCCACCCGGCCGGGTTGTTGGCGACCCGCCGGTTCATCGAACTCAAATCCGCCCTTCGCTAGGAGCCTTGCATGAATCAGGAAGATCGCCTGTCCGAACCCGACCTGGCGCTGCTGCAACTGGGTCGCCGTCTGCACGCCGACGGCTACCGTTTCATTACCCCGACGCCACTGACCCACGAGCGGGTCAACCAGCGGCCCGGTAACGAACGCTCCAAGACCCTGCGGGATGTGTTCGGTTGGTCACGGCCTTTCGCGCCGGGGCTGATTTCCGCCGACGAGCAGCGCCAATTGCAGGAGGCTGAAGTATTGGAAGAGCGCGATGGCCTGCTGCGCAGCCGCGTGCGTTGGTCGAGCCTGGACGGGATGCTGTTCGCCCACTCGCAATTCCCGACGCAGGCCAATGACGCGGTGTTCTTCGGCCCCGATAGCTACCGTTTTGCCCATCTGATCCATACCCACCTGCAACAGAACTTCACAGCCGTGCATCGCGCCGTGGACATCGGCTGCGGCGCGGGTGTCGGGGCGCTGGTCATTGCCCGTGCCCGACGCGAGGCCCAAGTACTGGCCGTCGACATCAATCCCTTGGCGTTGCGCCTGTGTGCCGTCAATGCGGCGCTGGCCGAGGTGGCCAATGTCGAGATCGCCCGCAGCGATGTGCTCCAGGACGTCGAGGGCGAATTCGACTTGATCGTCGCCAACCCACCGTACATGGCCGACCCCGCCGAGCGCGCCTATCGCCATGGCGGCGGAACGCTGGGCGCCGGGTTGTCGCTGCGTATCGTCGAACAGGCGTTGCCCCGGCTCACGCCTGGCGGCTCGCTGGTGCTCTATACCGGCGTGGCGATGGTCGATGGTCGGGATCCGTTCCTGGAGGCCTTGGGCGCGTGGCGCGATTCCCCTCAGTTCGCCTGGACCTACAGGGAATTGGACCCGGACGTGTTTGGCGAGGAACTGCTCACACCGGGTTATCAGGACGTGGAAAGGATCGCCGTGGTGGCGTTGGTTGTCACCCGCACGGGTGCGGGTATCGGAGGGAACATCGATGAACAGGCGTCTGAAGTTCGGCATTGAAGAGGAATATTTCATCACTGACCTGCAAACCCGCCACATGCCCGACCAGCCGCCCGCGGCTGCCGTGGCGGCATGCCGGGAGGAGCTGGGCAAGCATTTCGCCCATGAAATGTTCCAGAGCCAGGTGGAAATGGCTTCGCCCATTTTCCGCAGCCTGGCCGAAGCAGGCGATTACCTGGCCAAGGTGCGTACCGGCCTGACCCAGCGCCTGGCGCCCCATGGCCTCGGATTGCTGAGCGCCGGATCCCATCCGATGGCGACTGTCGGCTTGCAGCCCACCGACGAGCTGCACTTCCAGCAGTTGTTCGACGATTACCAGCGCGTGGCGCGCCGCAGCGTCCTGTCGGGCCTGCACGTTCACGTAGAAGTGCCGGGGGACCATGACCGGGTCAAAGTGATGAACGAAGTGTTGCCGTGGCTGCCGATGCTGTTGGCGCTGAGTGCGTCCTCACCGTTCTGGAATGGCGCCTACAGCGGCTTCAGCAGCTACCGGCAAGTGGCCTGCGATGAGTGGCCGCGCATGGGCGTGCCCGAATTCTTCGAGGACGAAGCGGCCTTCGACGGCTACGTCAACATGCTCATGCGTACCGGCTCCATTCGCCAGCCCAGCGATTGTTGGTGGGTGGTGCGGCCTTCGTCGCGTTACCCGACCCTGGAGCTGCGCATCTGCGATGCCTGCCCACGGATTGAAGATGTGCTGTGCCTCGTCTCGCTATTCCGGCTGATGATTGCCCACGCCGTCGCGCAGCCCAAGGCGGGCGCCAACTACAGCTTGATGTCCCACTGGATCCTCAAGGAAAACCGCTACCGTGCCAAACGCCACGGCATCCTCGCGGAGTTCATCGTCGAAGGGCAGGAGCAGCCGATGCTGATTGGCGAGTGGCTGAACCTGGCTGAACAGACCTTCGGCGACACCGCGGCCGCGCTGGGCGTGCAGGACGTGTTCAAACAAGCGCGCCGGATCATCCAGGAGGGCACCAGCGCCGATCGGCAAGTGGTGCTCTACGAACAGGGGCTGCTGCTGGGCGACACGACCGAAGAGGCATTGGGCCGGGTCGTCGACCAGCTGCTATCGGAAACCGCCGGTATGCCCGTCGCGGATCCGACCCTCGCGCAAGTGGCAGGTGGCCCATGACCAGCAAGACCCTCGACGACTACAACCGCATGCGCGACTTCGGCGCCACTCCCGAGCCGGCGGCGAAGCGTTCACGCAAATCGGCGAAAACCGCCCATGCGCTGCAGTACTGCATCCAGAAGCACGACGCCACGCGGCTGCATTACGATTTTCGCCTGGAACTGGATGGCGCACTGAAAAGCTGGGCGGTGCCCAAGGGGCCGTCCCTGGACCCGAAGGTCAAGCGCCTGGCGGTGCATGTTGAAGATCATCCGCTCGATTACGCCACCTTCGAGGGCAGTATTCCCGAGGGGCATTACGGTGCTGGCGACGTCATCGTCTGGGACCGGGGCGTGTGGATTCCCCAGGGTGACGTACACGAAGCCTACGAAAAGGGCCGGCTCAAATTCGAATTGCGCGGGGAAAAGCTCGCGGGCCTGTGGAACCTGGTGCGCACCCATATGCCGGGCAAGCAGGAGCAATGGTTCCTGATCAAGCATCAGGACGACGCGGCCCGACCGGAAAGCGAGTACGACGTGGTGCAGGCCGAGCCCGACAGCGTGCTCAGTGACCGCACCATCGTGCCCAAGCGCCGGGGCAAGGCGGCTGCAGCCAAACCCGTCAAGCAGCCGGACGAACCTGCCAAACCGAAGTCGACGAAAAAAACCGGAAAGACAACCCTCAGCGGCGCCGTCGCCGGCCCGATGCCTGAAACCCTGAAGCCGGAACTGGCGACCCTGGTGGAAAGCGCACCCGATGGCGACTGGCTCTACGAAATCAAGTTCGACGGCTACCGGGTCATGGCACGTATCGACAATGGCGACGTGCGCTTGATCACCCGCAACGGCCATGACTGGACGCATAAACTGCCGAAACAGGCCGAGGCGCTGGCGGGGCTGGGGTTGGAATCAGCCTGGCTCGACGGCGAGATGGTCGTCGCCAACGAGCAAGGCGTGCCGGATTTCCAGGCCCTGCAAAACGCTTTCGACGCCGGCAGCAGCGGCAAGATCGCCTATTACCTGTTCGACCTGCCGTACCTCAACGGCATGGACCTGCGCAAAGTGCCGGTGCAAGAGCGCCGCGCCGCGTTGGCCGCGGTCCTGGAAGCCAATGAAGACCCACTGCTGCGTTTCTCCGATTCCTTCGAAGAAACCCCCGAAGCGCTGCTCAACAGCGCTTGCCAGATGCGCATGGAAGGGCTGATCGGCAAGCGCCAGGGCAGCGCCTATATGTCCCGGCGCAGCAGCGATTGGATCAAGCTCAAGTGCAAGAATCGCCAGGAATTCGTCGTGGTCGGCTTCAGCGACCCGAAGGGCGCCCGCAGCGCGTTCGGCGCCTTGTTGCTGGGTTTGCACGATGTCGACAGCGGCGAGTTGCGCTATGCCGGCAAGGTCGGCACCGGTTTCAACGAAACCACGCTTAAAAGCATTTACCAGCAACTGTTGCCCCTGGAAACCAAAAAAGCCGCCGTGGTCAATCCGCCCACCGGCTACGACGCCAAGGGCGTGCATTGGCTCAAGCCGCAGTTGCTGGCGGAAGTGGCGTTTGCCGAAATGACAAAGGAAGGCTCGGTACGCCATGCGGTGTTCCATGGCTTGCGCAACGACAAGCCCGCCAAGGCGATCACCCAGGAGTTGCCCAAAACCGTGAAAAAGACCGTGGTCAAGGACGATGTCGAGCCAGCACCGGCCAAGGCGAAAGCCAAAGCCAAAGCCAAGCCCAAGACCACGCAGTCGCCAACCCTGGACGGCAAGGTCCGCATCACCCATCCGGATCGGATCATTGATGCCAGCAGCGGCACGACAAAAATGCAATTGGCCGAGTACTACGCCAGCGTCGCCGATTTCATTCTGCCGGAGCTGGCCGACCGTCCGGTGGCGCTGGTCCGGGCGCCGGACGGCATTGCAGGTGAGCTTTTCTTCCAGAAGAACCCCGAGCGCCTGGCCATTGCGGGCATCACCAGCCTGGACAAGGACCTGACCGGGCAACCGGTGATGATCATCAATAACGCCGAGGCGCTGATCGGCGCGGTGCAGATGAGCACCGTGGAGCTGCACACTTGGAATGGCACTTGCGTCGACCTGGACAAGCCCGATCGCTTCGTCCTCGACCTTGACCCGGACCCGGCGCTGCCGTGGAAGAGCATGGTGGAAGCCACCCAATTGACCCTGTCGGTGCTGGATGAGCTGGGCCTGAAGGCGTTTCTCAAGACCAGCGGCGGCAAGGGCATCCACATTGTCGTGCCGATCACCCGCAAGTTGGGCTGGGACGAGGTGAAAGGCTTCAGCCATGCCATCGTCAGCCACATGGCCAAACTGCTGCCGGATCGCTTCTCGGCGGTTTCAGGGCCAAAGAACCGGGTAGGGCGGATCTTCATCGATTACCTGCGCAATGGCCTCGGCGCCACCACCATCTGTGCCTACGCGGCACGCACCCGTGAAGGGTTGCCGGTTTCGGTGCCGATCTACCGCGAAGAAGTGGCCGAGCTCAAGGGCGCCAACCTGTGGAACGTGCACAACGTCCATGAGCGGCTGGCAGAGGTGGGGCATGAGCCTTGGGCGGACTTGCGCAAGACCCGCCAAAGCATTACTGCCGAGATGCGGCGGCGGATCGGGATGAAGAAGGCCGCCAAATAGTATTTTCGCCGTACCGCTTTGGTGGACAGCAAATCATCTACTCGCTGAAGCGGACCCTCGTTTGTGGCGAGGGGGCTTGCTCCCTCGCCACGAGAGCAATTCTAGCCAGTCCAGGGCTAGTAAACCTGCGAACGCCGCAGCTGCTCGATCGTCTCAATCAACTCCTCATAGGACACCGGTTTGCCGATGTGCTGGTCGAAGCCTGATTGTTGCGATTTGTGCAGGTCGGTGGACGCGCCGTAGCCGGTCAGGGCGATGGCCGGGATGTGTTTGATGTGGGGCAGCTCGCGCAGCGCCTGCATCAGTTCATGGCCATTCATCACCGGCATCCCCAGGTCGGAAATCACCACGTCGAAACGACCATTCCTGGCGGCCTCCAGCGCCTCCAACGGTTGATCGAAGGCAACCACGATGGCGTCTTCCATCTCCAGCAGCAGCTTGAGGGTATCCAGTACGTCGGGCGAGTCATCCACCAACAGGATCGTCAAGCCGCTGAGGCGCCCGGACTGATCATCACAGGGTTGCGGCTTGGGCTCGATTGCGGCATTGCTCAAGGGCAGGCGGATGGTGAAGGTGCAGCCTTTGCCCAGCCCTTCGGACTTGACCTCGACGCTGCCGCCGTGGGCTTCGGTCAATTGCCGGACCAGTGACAGGCCGATCCCCAGGCCTTCGCGCTGGTGGGTGGCGTGCTGGGTCTCGGCCTGGCCGAACAGATCGAACACTTCGTTCAGATGCTCGGCCGCGATACCTACGCCAGAATCCTTTACGTCCAGGCGCGCCATATGGTCGTCATGGCTGGCGACCAGCTGCACGCGGCCGCCGTTAGGGGTGAACTTCAGCGCGTTGTTCACCAGGTTCCAGATGATCTGCTCCAGCCGGGTCGGGTCGGCGTTGACGATCAGCTTGCCACTGGAGCCTTCAGGCAGCTCCAGGGTGACCTTGTTCGGGTGATTGTCGTTGATCACTACGGTGTAGATATCTTGCAGCACCCGCGCCAAGTCCACCGCTTGGCGCTTGAGCTTGAGCTTGCCGGTGCGAACACGGGCCACGTCCAGCAGGTCGTCGATGATGCGCGCCTGGCTGGTGACCGCGTCGCAAATAGTGTTCACGGCCCGGGCCGCCGCTGTGACGGTCTTGGTCACCGGCAGGCGTCGCAGCAACTCGGCGTTGAGCTGGATCAGGTTCAACGGGTGCTTGAGTTCGTGGGACATGACGGCGAAGAACTCATCCTTCAAATGGCTGGAGTTCTGGGTTTCCATCAGCCGCTGGGTCTGCTCCTCGTGCAGGCGCTTGTGGCCGGTGAGGTCACGGGCGATCTTCACATAGCCCTGCAACGAGTCGCCGCTGAGCAGCGTGACTTCGCCGCTGCAGAAGAAGCGGCTGCCGTCCTTGCGCTGATGCCAGCGCTCGTCTTCGCAACGGCCCTTGGCCCGAGCGGTGCTCAGTTCTGTCTCGGGAACGCCGGTGGCACGGTCTTCCGGCGTGAACACGAAATCGTAATAACTGCCTTCGGCTTCGCCCTTGGTATGACCGAAGATCAGCTCCGCCCCGGTGTTCCAACTGGTGATCACACCATGTTCGTCGAGCAGGATAATCGCGTAGTCGCGGGTGCTTTCTGCCACCAGGCGCATGCGCTCCTCACCCAAACGCAGCTCTTCTTCGGCGGCCCGACGCTTGGTGATGTCGATGAAGGTCAGGACCGTGCCGTCGATATGGTCTTCGCTGGAGCGGTACGGCAACAGCCGGGCGATGTACCAGCGCGCATCGCTGCTGCTGACTTCGCGCTCGATCATGTTCAGGGATTCGAACACTTGGGTCGCGTCCGCCGCCATGTCCGGATAGTCCAGGCGATGGGTGATGTCCAGCAACGAGCGCCCGGTGTCCACCGGAAGCATGCTGAAAATGTCGGTGGCCCGAGGCGTGAACCATTTGATGCGCATGCTGCGGTCGATGAACACCGTGGCGATGTCGGTGGAGGCGATCAGGTTGGTCAGGTAATCGTTGATCTTGTCGGTTTCTTCAACCTTGGTCTTGAGCTCGTAGTTGACCGTCAGCAACTCTTCGTTGATCGATTGCAGCTCTTCCTTGCTGGTCTCCAGCTCCTCGGTGGCGGAGCGCAGTTCCTCGTTGATGGCCTGCATTTCCTCGTTGGAAGCCTTGAGTTCCTCGCTGGAGACTTCGGCCTGCTCAATGGTGTCTTGCAGGTGCGACTTGGTGCGCTGGAGTTCGCGTTCCAGGTTGGCCAGCACCTGGTTTTCAGTCTGGTTGGTGACAGCGGCAACCTGCTGGCCTGGGTCGATCTCTTCCTCTTCGAACACGACGAGCACAAAGTCACCATCGGATTGTTCGTCGCGATACGGCTGGACCAGCAGGTCCACCAGGAAACGCCGGCCATCGCGTTCCATGTTGACCTGGCGCGACTTGACCGGCTGGCCGTTCTGGTTGACCTGGAACAATGCGGTGCGGATTTCCAGGCGCAGTTGCGGGTTGATCAGGGTCAACAGGTTGCGCGACATCTCACCGCCGACATGGCGCAGGTAGCGTCCGGCGGTTTCGATCATATGCAGGATGTCGCCGTTGGTGTCGACGATGATGCTGGGAGGCGCGGCCTGCTCAATGGCGCGCAGGTGAATATCGGCGAACGAGACCTTGCGCGGCACGGCGATCTGCGGCGCGGCCAGCGTCGAGGTGCTGCGTACGTAGCCGCCGCGTGGCATGGTCGGGGTGCGGCGACTGCTGGCGGTGCCGTACTTGGCTCGGAAGATCCGGTTGCGCTTGTCCACCGGGCTGAACAGTTCATGGCAAGCATCCGCCGACTCCGAGGAACCGAGGAACAGATAGCCGCCCGGTCGGAGGGCAAAGTGGAACATCTGCAAAATTTCGCGCTGCACTTCGCGGTCGAGGTAGATAAGCAGGTTGCGGCAGACAATCAGGTCAATCTGCGAAAAAGGCGGGTCCGACAGCAGGCTGTGCTTGGCGAACAGCACCCGTTCGCGGATTTCCTTGCGCACCCGGAAGTTGGCGCCTTCCTTGACGAAATACTGACGCAGGCGGGTGGGCGGGACGTCGGTGACGATCGCTTCCGGATACGCTCCGCTGCGGCCCACGGTAATGGCCCGTTCATCGATATCGGTGGCGAATATCTGCAACTTGGCGTTGCTGGCGTCGTGTTGCAACTG
This sequence comes from Pseudomonas frederiksbergensis, assembly GCF_000802155.2. Lineage (GTDB taxonomy): Bacteria > Pseudomonadota > Gammaproteobacteria > Pseudomonadales > Pseudomonadaceae > Aquipseudomonas > Aquipseudomonas frederiksbergensis_A. The sequence continues at coordinate 321,469 of NZ_JQGJ02000002.1, read as the reverse complement.
GTCGCTGAGCAACATGGCCAGGGTGTAGGCTTCTTCGCCGGTCGAGCAGCCGGCCGACCAGACCCGGACCTCTTCCGGTGGCACGCTGCCCGGTTCCACCGGCTTGAGCAGGTTGGGCAGGACGTCGCGCTCCAGCGCTTCGAAGGCCTCGCGATCGCGGAAGAAGTTGGTCACGCCGATCAACAGGTCGCCGAGCAGTGCCTTGGTTTCTTCCGGGTGGTTTTGCAAGTAGCTGTAGTAGGCGCCCAGGTCCGGTTGGGCGGTGACTTGCATGCGCCGTTCGATGCGCCGCAGCACGGTGGCACGCTTGTAATGCTTGAAGTCATGGCCCGTGCCGGCCCGCAGTTGCACGAGGATGTCGTGCAACGATTGCTCGGCAGCTACGGCTTCGCGTTCCGACGCCGGTGGTTGAGCTTTTATCTCCGGATCATTGGCCGTCGGCAGTCGGATGGCCTGGGAGTTGCGCCACAGCTCCAGGAGCTTTTGCGGCATCTCGACGACCGGGAGCACCAGGTCGACCATCTGGGTGTCGATGGCGGCTTGGGGCATGCCGTCGAACTCGGCGTCCTGTGGCGATTGGGCGATGGTCACGCCACCTTGTTCCTTGATGCGCGACAGGCCCACCGCGCCGTCGGAGCCGGTGCCGGACAGCACCAGGCAGAACGCGCGGTCCTTGTGCACATCGGCCAAGTCACGGAAAAACAGGTCGATCGCCACGTGTCCGCCCTGGCGCGGCTCGGCCGGAGAAACCTTCAGGTAACCGTCGTTCATCGACAGCTGATGGGCAGGGGAAATCACATAGACATGGTTCTTCTGGATCGGCACCGCCTCGGTCACCTGCAACACAGGCATCTTGGTGGCTTCCTGGATGATCCTGTCGGCGATGCTCTGATGATCCGGAGCCAGGTGGAGAACGATCACGAACGCCATGCCGTTGTCCTTGGGCATGTGCTCGAAAAACTGCTTGACGGCCTGTAGCCCACCCGCGGAAGCGCCGATTCCGACTACTGCGAAATCCAGGTTGCTGGGGCTCAGCTCTCGTCGCTGTGGCACGTTGGGAGAGCGTTTGCTTGAAGATGACATATAAATTAGGCCTTAAGGGGCGGCGGGGCGGTCCAGCGCTGCCGACTCGATTCGGGATGCAAAAAGTCGCAGGATAGTCGGGTTACGTGAAGATTGCGAAAACTCGCGCTTCGCTACGCCGCCGCCGTCCACATTGTGTACCTTCAAAAGCCATTCAGCCTACCGGAACCCGCAGATATTCCGGCTCCAGATAGTTGAACCACAGCAGGATCATTTCCACCAGGATCGTGACCAGCACCAGCAAGCCGACGCCCCAGACGCTGGCCGAATACAGCAGGCCCTGTTCCTTCTTCAAGCCCATGAACTTGGGCAGGCCGACGAACAGCAGGAACGTCGAGTAGGCCGAAGCGGCCAGCAGGACCGCCACCGCCAGCCAGCGGCTCGGATACACGCCGAAGATCCCGGCCAGGAAGTACGGGGTAGCGGTGTAGGCGGCGAAGCCGATGCATTGGTTGACTGTGGGCCGGACTTCGAAGGTGCGCGACATCCAGCGGATGAACAGCCCCATCAGCGACACGCCAACCACAATGGTCGCGTACAGCAAGACGCACAGCTGTAGCGCACTGGCGTGGCTGAGTCGCACGGTTTCGTTCTCGGCCAGGCTCCAACCGGTCCAGGTGGTGCCGATGAACAGGCATACCGCCGGGATCAACGCGAGCAACAACAGATGCGCCAGGTAATGGTGGGGATGAGCCTGCTCTTGCTCGCGGATGTCCCCCCAGGCGAATTCAGGATGGGTGAACAGTTTGACGAAAAGCACGGACATGACGACCTCCTGATCAGGACAGCCTCTGCATGAGGCTCATACCGTTATGAGGTACAGGATTGGCCAGGGGTTTCATTTATTTGGCCGCTCAGGGGCGCGGTGCGATAAAGGGAATGATTCGAAACGGTGGGGGTCAACCCATCAGCATCCATGAAGGACTGTATGCCATGACCGTTGCCCATCCCTTGATCGAATACATGCGCGAACATGAGTTGCGCCTGACCACCGCCGAATCCTGCACCGCCGGGCTGATCGTCACGCTGTTGGCCGAAGTGCCGGGCAGCGGTGCGCTGATTGAAAGCGGCTATGTGGTTTATTCACCTGAAGCCAAGCAGCGGCTGCTGGGTGTCAAGCCACGAACCATCGAGACCTTCAACCTGACCAGCCGCGAAGTTGCCGAGGAAATGGCCCTCGGCGCCCTGCGCGATGCCAACGCCAACGTGGCGGTCGCCACCACCGGCCTGCTCGGGCCCGACGATAAGGACGGCATTCCCGCCGGCACGGTGTGCTTTGCCTGGGCGTTCGAAGTGGACGGGCAACGCGCGCTGTTCAGTCGCCGCGAACGGTTCTTTGGCGATCGTTCCCAGGTGCAACGGCTGTCCAGTGAGTACGCCTTGCAGCAGATACCGAGCTACCACCAACGCGCGTTGGCGGGCGACCGTCGATAGGGAGAGCCGTCATGACCGACAAATGGGAACAGGACGACCACCGCAGTCGTCAGTACCCGGTGCGCGAGGACATGGTGTTCCAGCACAAGGTCTGGCGTTTCGAACGGGTGGGTTGGTACGTGTTGGTGCTGCTGGTGATCCTGACCTTGCTCGGGCTGTTTTCCCGTGGCCCGTTGAGCAGCCGGCAAATGCACAGCGCCGACGGCAGCATTGGCGTGGAGTACGAGAGGTTCCACCGCAACGGCTCGACCAACCCACTGATCGTTCGCTTGAAAGGCGCACCCAATGCGGTGCTGGAAGTCGAGCTCGGCGGTGACTGGCTAGAAGGGTTCGACGTACAGAGCGTGCAACCGCAACCCATGCGCTCGTCCGCTGCGGGGCCGGGCATGAAACTCTGGCTCCAGGCCGATGGCCAGGGTGAGGCGAACCTGCACCTGTCATTGCTCGGCGAAGGCCTTGGCACCTACCACGGTCGCATCGCCACGCCCAATGGCGCCGTGGTCACGTTCAGTCAATTCATCTTTCCTTAGGTGACGTATGGATTCGGTATTGCGAGCCGCCGCGATGTACGCGGTGTTGATGGTGCTGTTCAAGATCGCCGGGCGACGTTCGCTGGCGGAGATCACGACCTTCGATTTTGTGTTGTTGATGATCATTGGCGAGGCGACCCAGCAGGCGCTGCTGGGGGATGACTTTTCGATGACCAACGCATTCATGGTCATCGTCACGCTGATAGCCATCGACATCGGTTTTTCGTTGCTCAAGCTGCGCTCCGATTGGGTCTCCCGGCTGATCGACGGTGGCCCGACCGTCATTGTCGAGGACGGACGCATCCTCCAGGGCCGCATGCGTCACGCGCGGCTCATAGAGGCGGACATCATGGAGGCGGCCCGATCGAGCCAGGGCATCGAGACCCTGGACCAGATCAAGTTTGCGATTATTGAGCGTAACGGGAAGATTACGGTGATTGCCAAGGAGTGATCCGAAGAACGCTCCTGTGGCGAGGGAGCTTGCTCCCTCGCCACAGGATGTGCGTATGTTTACAGAATCGGCTTGCCCCCCGTCACTGCATACCGCGAGCCGGAAATGTAGCTGGACTCATCCGACGCCAGCAGCACGAAGATTGGCGCCACCTCCACCGGCTGGCCGGGACGGCCCAGCGGTGTCTGGGAGCCGAAATTCTGTACTTCTTCCTCGGGCATGGTGGCGACGATCAACGGGGTCCAGATAGGCCCTGGCGCGACGCTGTTCACGCGGATGCCCTTGGGCCCGAGCATCTGCGCCAGACCGCCGGTGAAGTTGGCAATGGCGCCCTTGGTGGTGGCATAGGCCAGTAGCGTTGGCTTGGGCATGTCGGAGTTGACCGAGGTGGTGTTGATGATCGAGCCACCGGTCTTCATGTGCGGAACTGCGGCCTGGCAGATCCTGAACATCGCCGTGATGTTGATATCGAACGTGCGTACCCATTCCTCGTCGGGGATTTCTTCCAGGCTTTCATGGGTCATCTGGAACGCTGCATTGTTGACGAGGACGTCGATCCGCCCGAAGCGCGCGACGGTGTCGTCGACGATTTTGCGGCACTGGGCCTTATTGGCGAGGTCACCCGGTAGCAACAGGCATTGGCGCCCGGCCTCTTCGACCCAACGAGCGGTTTCCTGGGCGTCTTCATGCTCGTTCAGGTAAGAGATCGCCACGTCCGCCCCTTCACGGGCGAAGGCAATCGCCACGGCACGCCCGATGCCACTATCGGCACCGGTAATCAGCGCGATCTTGTTCGCCAGGCGTCCGGAACCTTTGTAGCTCTGTTCGCCGCAGTCGGGGTAAGGCTCCATTTTCTGCTGGCTGCCGGGTACGGGTTGGCTTTGTTTGGGGAAGGGCGGGGTTGGGTAATCGGCCATAATCGTTCTCCATGGCGAGTGGTTGCGATGGAGGGTGGACTCTGGGATTCCCAGCAGAGTTCGGTTGGATTTCTGCATGGGCCGATAAGCGTGGTTGGCAGCGGTTCATCGACTGTTCATCCGTTCGGATGAACATGGGTGAGGCCGGATATTCCAATGCAGTAAGGCTACAACAGGAGAAAAGCATGTTCAGTCACATACAGATTGGCGCGCGGGACCTGCCAAGAATGGTCGCATTCTATGATGCCGTGTTTGGCTGCCTGGGCCTGGTGCGCATGGAGAGCGAGGATGACTCTGGTCCACCGGGGGAGGGTTGGCATCAACCCGGCAAGCATTGGCCGCAGGTGTTCGTCCAGATGCCCATCAACGGGCTGCCGGCGACGTGGGGCAATGGCATGCAAGTCAGCTTTGCTGCCGAATCACAGGAGGCGGTGCGCAACGCTTGGAAGATGGCGCTCGACATGGGCGGTTTCGACGAAGGCGCGCCGGGCCTGAGGCCGCAATATTCGAAAGATTACTACGGCGCCTATTGCCGGGATCCGGAGGGGAATAAGTTGTGCTTCGTGCATACGCCGGATATGCATGACTGACACATCCGCTGATTGATTGCCCTTGTGGCGAGGGAGCTTGCTCCCGCCCGGCCGCGCAGCGACCACAAATTCCTGCGGCCGCAGCCCAGCGCGAGCAAGCTCCCTCGCCACGGGGGTTCCGGTCAGGTTCGGGCTTTCAGGCTACGCTCCATCCGCGCAATCCCTTCCTCCAGCAAAGCCCGTGGACAGCCGAAGTTCATCCGCACGAATTGCCCAGCGTCGTCGCCGAAATCCAGCCCGGCGCTCAAGCCGACCTTGGCTTCCTTCAGGAAAAAACCCTGCGGATCGTCCAGCCCCAAGGCGGAGCAATCGAGCCACGCCAGGTACGTTCCCTGGGGCACGGTCATGGTGACGCCCGGCAGGCGGGTCTTGACCGCTTCGACCAGGTAATCGCGGTTGGCTTGCAGATAGCGCTTCAACGCCTCCAGCCACGGGCCCGCTTCGCTGTAGGCGGCACGGGTGGCCTCAAGGCCCAAGGCGTTCACGCTGTCGACCATGCCGGCCCTGGCGCTGTTGACCCGTTCGCGCAGCTTGGCGTTCTGGATGATGGCGAAGGAGGTTTTCAGGCCAGCGATGTTATAGGCCTTGCTGGCGGACATCAGCGTGATGGTGCGATCGGCGATCTCCGCGCCCAGGGTGGCGGTCGGGATGTGCTTGCGGCCATCGAAGCACAGCTCGGCATGGATTTCGTCGGAAATGATCCAGGCGTCCTGCTCGACGCAAATGTCTGCCACGGCCTTGAGTTCGTCGCGATCGAACACTTTGCCCAGCGGGTTATGCGGATTGCTCAGCAGCAGCGCACCACCACCGCGCAAGGCATCGCGCAGTGCAGGTAGCGGCGTATGGAATTGTCCATCGACCGCGTTGAAGGGCAATTCCACTTTGTTCAGGCCCCAGTTCCCCGGGGCATTGCGCAGCGGTGGGTAGTTGGGCACCTGCACCACGACGTTCTGCTGCGGTTCCACCAGCGCGTGCAAGGCCATGTTGAAGCCCGGCTCGACCCCTGGCAGGAAAAGGATCTGCTGGGGTTCGACGCGCCAGGCGTATTTGGTCCAGAGATCGGCGACGATGGCGGCGCGCAGATTGTCCTGGGCCACGCTGTAGCCGAGCATCGGGTGCTCCAGGCGCTTGCGCAGCGCATCGACCACCACGGGGGGCACGGCGAAATCCATGTCGGCTACCCACATCGGCAATACATCGGCCGGGTAGCGGCTCCACTTGGTGCTGCCGGTGCCGTGGCGCTCGAACACCAGGTCGAAATCGAAAGTCATGGTCGTTCCATCAGGTCAGGGGAAATGGGATCGCGCCCATGATAAAGCAAAGATCCCGGGGGAAAAGCGTTATGGCCGGCTGCCATCTGTGATGGCCATGGGCTATAGTCGGTGGCCGAATGATTGTTATTCCCTAGCCAGTCGGGTATCCACCCAACCATAAACGACAAGGACAGCCCCATGGACTCGCCCTCGCGCTTCAACGAGCATCACCGCAAAGCCGATCGGATCATGCTGGGGCTGCTCTGGCTCACGCTGCTCTATGCCGTGGGCCTGGCTTTCCTTCACTCGACGTTTACCCAGGCCTTGCTGGTCGGGGGAACGACCTGCCTGTTGACCACCGCGTTGTATCGCGGCCTGGGCGGGACCCGGGCCATGCGCTGCATCATCGCCATGGCGCTGATGGTGATGGCGGCGCTGCACATCAACCAGACCCATGGCGTGATCGAATTCCACTTCGGCATCTTCGTGCTGCTGGCGGTGTTGACGTTTTATCGCGACTGGCTGCCCATCGTCGTGGCCGCCGCCACCATTGCCGTCCATCATGTCGGTTTTCATTGGTTGCAGCACCAGGGCTTGCCGGTGTTCGTGATGGATGCCCATGGCGGCTGGGCAATGATCTTCGTCCATGCTTTCTACGTGGTGGTCGAGAGCGTGATCCTGATCTACCTCGCCAACCAGAGCCTGAAAGACGCCTGGGAAAACCAGGAGGTGCTCGACAAGGTGCTCGCCGCTGCCGCGCAACTGAGCAGTGACACCAGCGCTCAACGCGGCCATGGCGCGAAAGTCTCGTCTGGCGAGCGTTTCGACCATTTCCTCCGGCAAGTTACCCATCTGGTGGACGGCGTGGTGCGCGACACCCGCAACCTGTCTGACCTTGGCCAGGATCTGTCCCAAGTCGGCCAGACCCTGGAAAACGGCGCGCGGCACCAACTCGATGAAGTGGCGCAGATGAGTGGCGCGATCGCTCATCTGGTCCAGGCCATGGAAAACATTTCCAGCCACGTCGGCCAGACGGTGCAACGGGCCGGGCAAGCCAACGAGCAGGTCAACCGGGGACGCAGCACCGTTGACCGGACTCGCGAAGAAATTGTCGAACTGGCAGGACGCATCAACCTGACCAACGACACCGTGCAGCTGTTGGCCGAGCAGGCCCAGCAGATCGGCCAAGTGCTGGACGTGATCAACAACATTGCCGAACAGACCAACCTGCTGGCCCTCAACGCCGCCATCGAGGCCGCCCGCGCCGGTGAGCAAGGCCGTGGGTTTGCGGTGGTGGCCGATGAAGTGCGCACGTTGTCGCAGAGAACCTCGACCTCCACGACGGAAATCCAGCAGATCATCGCCAAGCTGCAGCAAGGCAGCCGTCAAGCCGCCATCGCCATGCAAGACAGCCGCGAAGGGGTGGAGCGTTGCGTGTCCGCCAGCCAGCAAGCCTCGCAATTGCTGCACGCGGTGGTGGAAGACATCGCCGTGATCAACCACTTCAACGATTTGATTGCCAGTACGACCGAGGCGCAATCGAAGGCGTCGCTGGGCCTCAACGAGCGGCTGCAAACCGTGCAGGCCGTGGCCGAGCGCAACGCCGAGAACATCGGCGTGCTGACCCGCAGCAGCCAGTGCCTGCCGCCCTTGGCGGAGCGGCTGGCGGTGCTGGGGCAGGCGTTTCATGGGAAAAGCGGGGCGATTTGAACGGCTTTCACATCCCGCTGATGTAGGCCGGCGGGTGCTCGATCGCAGCGCGGATCTGGTGGAAGGCTTGTTCGTAGCGGCAGAGCATTCGTAGCGCCCAATCAGCCCTGGCGCGCAGGCGGCTGTCGCTTGGGTCGGCGGGCGCTTCGCCGTTCAGCACCGATTCAACGTGCCGGATGATCAATTGCTCGGGCAAATACGCGATCCTGCAGTTCTTGTAGCTCGATGCCCGCAGCTCGGCGATGGGATAGGCGCCTCCGGTCCCTGCCGAGACACCGACCAGCAGCGCAGGCTTGTGCCCGAGTTCGGCGAGCCCCGCATACAGAAAGAAGTTCTTCAAGGCCGGGCACGCCATGCCGTTCCATTCCGGACTGATCACGATCAGCGCCGTCGCTTGTGCAAGGACCGATTGCTGGGCTTGCCAGGTCTCGTCAACGTCATGTTCCGGCCAGAGCGGCAACTGACGGGTGGCAAGGTCTATCAGCTCGCTGGATTCGCACAGGTGGAGATCCACTAGTCGCTGGCGCAGGTATCGCGCAACTTTGGCCGATTGGCTGTCCAGCCGATTGGAACCCGAGAGCACGACGATATGCGGGCTCATGGGTTCACTTCCTGTGTTGCGCTGACCTTTGGCGACGCACGACGGGAGCGCACGATGGGCCAGAACAACTCTTCTTTCCAGGTGATCGGCTTCAGGTGCTCGATGCCGTACGCGGGCGGCCGCCGACGGGTGATTTTTGCCGTCCCGAACAACACATCCCAGAAAAACAGCAGGTTGCCGAAGTTGCCTTTGTAATGCGTGACGCCGTCATCGGCGGTGAGACCGTGGTGAGCGGAATGGGTTGCGGGGGTGGAGATCGTTCGTTCGAGCACCCAAACTAAGGGTCGCAACATCCGGATGCGGTAGAGCTTGTCATCCCACGGCACGCTGCTGTGGGCGGCGAAGATCACCGTCATCTTGATGATCAGATAGACGTAGTAGACCGGCGCGAGCCCTAGATAAATCAACATGCCGGACAGCCAGATACCCGGCATCAGCAGGTAGTAGAAGCTGTTGTTGCGATAAACGATGCGGATGCTCATGTACGGCGCGGAATGATGGGCGCGGTGCAGCGCGTACAGCGCCGGGACCCGGTGCGTCAGCCGGTGCCACCAATATTGGGTCATGTCGTCCAGCACCAGGAACAGCGCGAACCCGGCAACCCATGGCAGCGTGGCCAGGGCGCCCCTCATTTCCGGCACGGCGAGGCTGAGGATTCTGCCGCTGAGCCACATGACGCTGGGGAACGTGACGGCCACCAGGATCCCGGAACCGATGACTTCGATCAGCACGTCGCGTCTACCGCTCGACGGCTGCCGAAGCGCGGAACAGGCGAGCTCCAGCAAGATGAAGACCAGGAAAATCCCGGCCACGACAAAAGAAGGATTGTTGACGAGCATTGTTGTATTCATGGCACTCTCGATTTAGGCCCCAGCGGGCAATGCCATTTCATTAGAAGCCAGCGAGTAGACCGTCCCTATGCGCGAAACGGACAAAATCGAGCGAGAACAGGCCAATCGTTCGCCCCAGCGTTTTCATCGAGGCAAGTTGGGCCTGGTGCTGGAGCGTTATCTGGATGCGCATGCCCGCGAGCGAAACCGTGATTACAGCCTGGTCGAACTCGATCAGCTCTGGCGCGAGGCGGCGCGCGTCGATTCGGCCATCGGGCTGAAGCTGTTCACCGTGTTCACACCTCAGGATTGGCATGTCCTGGCCTATTTGTGCCTATACAGCCCCGATGTGTTGTCCGCCATGCGGCTGTGGTCCCGCTACGCGCCGCTTGCGGCGGACACCGACTCTGTACGACTGCTCGACGATGACCACGGCGTCGGTGTCGAGCTGAACGTCGATGCGCCCGGCGAGTTGGCGCGCTATGTCGTGGAGCATTATGGCGCGATGTCCATCGCGCAGTTGCGCAGGGGGACGGGGCAGGTGGTGCAACCGATCCTGGCCCGGTTTAGTCATCCGCGCCCGGCGTATCACAAGCAATACAGCCAGTGGTTTGGCAGCCATATCGAATTCGACTGCCCGTCGAACGTCCTCTATTTCGATGCGCCTAGCCTGGCCCTGCCGATGCAGACCCGCCATCACGGCATGCTGGAGTTGCTGACCCAGGAGCTGGATAGGCGGATGGCCGCCCATCGCAACTTCACCGGCTGGTCAGGCAAGGTGGCCGAGGGTGTGCGGAGGACCTTGGCAAAAGGCACGGCACCGAGTCTGGACGAGCTGTCCCAAGCGATGCACCAGACTCCCAGGACGCTGCGCAGACGCCTGGAGGACGAAGGCACAACTTTCAGGCAATTGCTCGACCAGGTTCGCGCGGAGTTGGAATTGCACCTGGAAATGCAAGGCGAGTCGCTGTCGGGAATCGCCGCCCAGTTGGGCTACGGCGATGTCGCGGCGTATCTGCATGCGCGGGGTCGGTGGCGAGCGTGGAAATAGCTGACTGCCTTCGACATTTCGGCGGGATTGTATCTCTGTGTATCCAGACCTTGTGTCGATACGCACTGATTCCTTTCGGCCCTTCAGTGACACACCCGGGATACGTCACCGGCGTCAAATGAGCCCATCGAGACAGCACAAGCCGTCTCAGGTACTCACTCAAACGTCGGAGACATCGCCATGAACGTCAAGAACCTCAGCATCGCTTCCCTGTTTGCCATCCTCAGCCTCGGCGCCGTGGCAGCCAACGCCCAGGACGCCGTCAAGCCGCACACCTACATATACGGCGATCACCTGGACATCGCCAAGGTGCTGTCGGTCAAGCAAGGGCCGGGCTCGGGCTGCGGCGTCGTCGAATCGCGCATGACCTACCTGGACTCCACTGGCGCGATCCAGGCGCTGGATTACAGCTCAGTCGGGCAGAACTGCGGCCAGGACAATTGAGGAAACGGGCGCCCATGGGGCGGTGGCGAGGGAGATAAACCCCTCGCCACAGGTTCGGCATCTACTCCGAATCAAGCCAGGCTGAACGGCAACTGCCGTAGCGGTTTGCCCGTCAGGCTGGCGATGGCATTGGCAAACGCAGGGGCCAAGGCGGGCAGGCCGGGTTCGCCCATGCCAGTCGGTGGTTCGGCGCTGGGGACGATATGAACCGCAATCTGCGGCATGTCGGTGATGCGCGGCACGCTGAAGTCGGCAAAGTTGCTTTGCTGCACGACGCCGTCCTTCAACGTCACGGCGCCGCCCGGCAGGCACATCGACAGGCCCATCAGGGCGGCGCCTTGGACCTGGGCTTCAACACTGCGCGGGTTGACCACCAGGTTGCAGTGCACGCCCGCCGTGACGTTGTGGAGCACCGGACGGCCATCCTGCACCGAGGCTTCGACCACGTAGGCCACCACCGAGCTGAACGATTCATGTACCGCCACGCCCCAGGCATGACCGGCGGGCAGCGCGCGCTTGCCGTACTCGCTCTTGTCCACCGCCAGTTGCAGTGCGTCGCGATGGCGCGGGTTCTGGTCGCCAAACAGTTTCATCCGGTACGCCACCGGGTCTTGCTTGGTCGTGCGGGCGATTTCGTCGAGCAATGTTTCCATCACGAAAGCGGTGTGGGTCGAGCCGACGCTGCGCCACCAGAGCACGGGCACGTTGAGTTTGGGATGGTGCACGGTCAATCGCATCGGCAATGGATACGGATCGCGCAAACCTTCTGTGGCGGTGGGGTCGATGCCGTTTTTCATCTGCCCGGCGAACAGGGTGCCGGTGAGAATGGATTGGCCGACCAGGGCATGATCCCAGGCCAACACCTTGCCGCTGTCGTCGAAGCCGATACGCGCGCGGTGCAAGTGCATGGGGCGGTAGTAGCCGCCCTTGATGTCGTCTTCTCGGCTCCATAGGGTGCGGATCGGTGCATCGAGCCCCGCGGCGCGGGCGGCCTTGGCCACTTCGCAGGCCTGCACGACGAAGTCATTGGTGGGCACGCCGCGCCGGCCGAAGCCACCGCCAGCGATCTGCACATTCACCTGGACTTGCTCGGGCTTGAGATTCAGCACCTTGGCCGCCGCCGCGCCGTCGCCACCGGGGAATTGCGTGCCCACCCACAACTGCGCGCGGCCCTCGGACAGCTGGACGGTGCAGTTCAGCGGCTCCATGGGCGCGTGGGCCAGATAAGGGAATACGAACTCCGCCTCCAACTGGTGCGGCGCGCTAGCCAGCGGCTTCATATCGGCATCGAAGTGCAGAGGCCCGGATTGGCGGGCCAGTTCGCGGTACTGGGCCAGTTGTTTTTCCGTGTCGACTTTTTCGACCTGGGACACGTCCCATTCGACTTTCAGCGCATCCCGTGCCAGCTTCGCCTGCCAATAACCGTCGGCGATCACCGCGACGCCTTCGGCACCGCCATCGAGCGGCACACTCAACACGGCTTTCACGCCTTTGGTGGCGCGTGCGGCGCCGTCGTCCAGGGAGGCGATGCGGGCGCCGAACACCGGCGGTCGGGCGACCACTGCGGTCAGTTGCCCCGGCAGGTGCACATCGATGCCGAAATCCTGTTGGCCGCTGCTCTTGGCCTTGGCGTCGAGGCGGGTGGTGGCCTGGCCGATGATGCGGAATTCCCTGGGATCCTTGAGCATGACCTTCTCCGGCACGGGCATCGCCATGGCGGCTTCGGCCAGCTCGCCGTAGGTTGCCTTGCGGCCGCCTGGGCCAAGCACCGTGCCGTTTTGCGTGGTCAGGCTGGCGGGGTCGACATTCCAGCGCGCCGCCGCAGCGGCCAGCAGCATCGACCGGGCCCGGGCACCCAGTTCACGGTATTGGGTGTAGCTGTTCTTGATCGAATTGGAACCGCCGGTGAGGTGAATGCCAAAGGCTGGATCCATGTAGGCCGCGTCGTTGTTGCCGTTGCGCGTACGCACCAGGCTCCAGTCGGCGTCGAGCTCTTCGGCGAGGATCATCGGCAGGCCCGTCTGTACGCCTTGGCCGAACTCGAGGCGATTGATCGTCACCGTCACCTCGCCGTTGGGCGCGATCTGCACGAAGGCCGAAGGTTGTTGGGTCGGCTTGAGGGGGCCTTCGCCAGCCGCATTGGCTTGTTGCCCAAGGGCCAGGTGAGGAAATGCGCCCAAGGCCAGGCCGCCGATGCCGACGATCTTGAGGACGCTGCGGCGGGGCAGGGTCGCGGGACCGTCCGCATCATCGCGTTCGAGCAGGTGCTGCAAAGCACGGGGTAGTTCGGTTGGAAAAATCTCGTTCAGCATGGCGAACTCCCTGTCAGGCGAGGGCTTTGGCGGCATCGGCCACCGCGGCGCGGATTCGGGCATAGGTGCCGCAGCGGCAGATATTGCCGGCCATGGCCGAGTCGATCTCGGCCGGTGTCGGCTGCTTGCCCTTGGGTTGGGCCTTGAGGAACGCGGTCGCGCTCATGATCTGGCCGCTCTGGCAGTAGCCGCACTGCGCCACGTCATGCTTGACCCAAGCCTCGTGCACGGCATTGCCCACCGGGTCGCTGCCATCGGTGGCCGCTTCGATGGTGGTGATTTTCTTGCCAACCGCCGCGGCAACCGGCGTCACGCAGGAGCGAATGGCCTGGCCGTCCAGGTGAACGGTGCAGGCGCCGCACAAGGCTGCACCGCAGCCGAACTTGGTGCCGGTCATGCCCAGCGTGTCGCGCAGGGCCCAGAGAATTGGGGTGCCGGGATCTACGTCGACCGTGTGCTCACGGCCATTGATATTGAGGGCGCTCATAGTCGGACCAGCTCCAGATGGTTGGGCACCGATTACTATAGAAAGCATTGGGCGCGATAGCTTGCATGATCCGGTCCGATGATTGCCCAATCGTGCAAATTGCCAGCCGTTGGTTTGAAACGACCACGCCAAGAGGTAGGCGCGGCATACCCGCGTATGATACCGAGCGCGCCGCGCCGCGATGCACACTCGTTCTCCAGGTGATCCGTCAAAACGGATCCTCATTCAGCACAGGAGAGCGATCATGACGATGCATCTGCAAGACCCAGCGAAAAAAACCGCAGTCCAGGGAACATCCGCGACCGAGGAGCTGGTCCCGTCGCGCTACGCACTCAAGGTCGGCGACATCGACGTGCTGGTGATCAGCGATGGCGTGTTGCCGCTGCCGACCTCGACCATGTCCACCAATGTCGACCCCGCCGCCCGTGCCGCCTGGTTCAAGGATATGTTCCTGGGCCCGGACGCGTTCGATTGGGCGCTCAACGTGCTGGTGGTGCGCAGCGGCGAGCAAACCCTGCTCGTCGACGCCGGGCTGGGCGGGCAGTTCCCCGGCTTCCCGCGCGCCGGACTGTTTCCCAAGCGGTTGGAGGCGGCCGGGATCGAGCTGTCCTCGATCACCGATGTGGTCATCACCCATATGCACATGGACCACATTGGTGGGCTGCTGGTCGATGAGGTCCGGAATCGCCTGCGTCCGGATGTACGAATCCATGTGTGTAAGACCGAAGTCGACTTCTGGGCGGAACCGGACTTCTCGCGCACCGTCATGCCTGCGCCGATACCCGAAGTGCTGCACACCACCGCGCGGCAGTTCATGGAGGCGTACCACGACAAATTGCGCACCTTTGAACAGGAATATGAAGTGGCACCGGGTGTCGTGGTCAAACGCACCGGCGGGCATACCCCGGGGCACAGCGTGGTGCACGTGAGGTCTGGGCGCGAAAAACTCACGTTTGCCGGTGACGCCTTGTTCCCGGTGGCCTTCGACCACCCCGATTGGCAAAACGGCTTCGAACATGATCCTGAAGAAGCGGTGCGCGTTCGCGTACGGCTGATGCGAGAGGCTGCGGCGAGCGGGGAGCTGTTCGTGGCAACCCACCTGTCGTTTCCGTCCGTCGGCCGGGTGGCGATCGACGGTGATGCGTTTCGTTGGGTGGCGGGGTCCTGGGATTATTGAGCGTCGGCTGGGCCTGGATTTCATCCGGGCCCTGCGTGATGCCGGGACAAACAGAACGACAAGCCTGGCTCCTCCCGCTGCGCAACCAGCGTCCATCCGTGTGCGCGGGCGATCTCCTGGCAGATGGTCAGCCCCAGTCCCGCGCCGTGATCGCGCCGATGGGCGCCTCGCCAGAAACGGGTGAATATCTGCGGCAGTTGGGCTTGCCCCACGCCAGGCCCCCAGTCGCGTACGGTCAGCCTGCTTGTGGTGAATTCCACTCGGACTTGCGTACCTGCGGGCGCATGCTGGATGGCGTTTTCCAGCAGGTTTTTCAGCAGCGTGAACAGCGCGCTGCGGTCGGCCTGCCAGGGTGTTTGCGTATCTGCGGGCCCAGCCACGACGATGCCCACGCACGCGGCGTCGGCCATGCGTTGCAGATAGGCTGCGGCTTGCTGGGCGACTTCCCCGACATCCACCACTGCGAAGCTGTAGTTGTGAGCCTCGCTGGTTTCGGCCAGCAGTAGCAGTTGTTGGACTTGGCGCGTCATGTGCGCGACGTCATCGAGCAGCGAGTCGCGACCCTTGTCTGGCGCCATTAATTCGATTTGTGCGCGGATCAACGCCAGTGGCGTCTTCAGCTCATGGGCCGCGGTCGCCAGGAATTCCTGCTGCACACGGTAACCCTGTTCCAGGCGTTCAAGCGCGCTGTTGAAGCTGCGGACCAGTGGCGCCACTTCCCATGGCACGTTTTTGCTTTCCAGGCGTGAGTGCAACGATCGAGGGGAAATGGTCGCCGCCGACTCCGAGACCTCGCGCAGCGGCTTAAGCGCATAACCCAGGGTGAAATAGGCGCAGGCACCAAAGACGAAAAGCAGCACCAGGCTGAACAGGACGATACCGGCCCCCATGAAAGGCCAGGCGAAACCTTGGTGAAGCAGTTCCATCAATCGTTCGCTGACGGCGAATTGCAGGTACCAAGTCGCGCCGTTGTGCTCCACCGGGGCGGTAGCGGCGTACATCGGGATGCCTTCGCGCTCGAACTTGAAGTGACCTTGTTCCGATGGCGCTGCCTTTGCGACCGGGGACCAGAATGCTTGGTCGGTGGAGGCCAGCGCGACGTTTGCCTGCGAGTCCAGCACGCGGTAGCCGATCTCCTCGCCCAGGCTCTTGAAGGTCCAGACGCGATCACCTTCGCTGTCATCGAAGCCGGTCGGCCGGCCCGCAGCGTCGAACAGCAGCTTGCCGGCCAGTTCATGGGTGCGCTCGGCGACGTCGGTGGTCAGCAGGATATCGCTCCTGGACGTGATGAGCGCGAAGGCGCCCAGGGCAATCAGCAAAATGCTCAAGCCCACGCCGGCGACGTAGGCGAGCAGCACCTTGAAGCTGATGCTATTGCGCCAGGTCGTCTTGACGAAGGGCATAACCCAGGCCTCTCAAATTGACTATCCGTTGACGGGAACCGATCGCCAGCAGCTTGCGCCGAATACGGTGCAGAGCGACGTCGAGGGCGTTCGGCGTTACCGCTTCGCTCAGGCCCCACGCGGCCGCCTCGATGGCGTTGCGACGGACGATTTCGCCGGGCTTGCGCAGCAATAACAGCATGATCTGCATCTCCGCCGGCGCGAGTGGGACGCTGCCTTCGATGCTGCACATGACCCCCGCGTCGGGCTGCACGCTGAGGTCGCCGTGGTACGGGGCCAAGGGGCGGCGCTCCACGGGGCGACGCAACAAGGCCCGCACGCGCGCGACCATTTCGTCCATGGCGAATGGCTTGGGCAAGTAGTCGTCCGCCCCGGCGTCCAGGCCTTCGATCCGGTCGTGCAATGCGTCGCGGGCCGTCAGCACCAGGCAAGGCAGGCCCAGCCCGGCGTTACGCAAGCGTTCGAGCAGGAGCAGCCCATCGCCGTCCGGCAGGCCCCGGTCGAGGATCAACGCCTGGTAAGGCACTTGCTGGATGGCCGCCCACGCGGCATCGATGCGGCTGATGACGTCGACGGCGATGCCTGCGCCCGCCAAGCCCTTGCACACCAGTTGCGCCAGGCGCTCATGGTCTTCGACCAGCAGTATGCGGCTCATCAGAAGCGGTACAGATAGCCGAACAGCGCGCTGTTTTCGGTAGATCGGTCTACCAGCGGGCTGTCCTTGATTTCATCGGACAGGCTCGTCGCCTTGAGGTCCAGAAACACGGAGTGATGGTCATCGAACATATAGTTTCCACGCAGGCCAATTTCGGTGTTCATGCCGGACTTGCCATCATAGGCTGCCCGATCGGCGCGAGCTTCATGTTCCCGGACGCCGAAGTAGTAATCGACGTATTTGTCGTCTTGCCAGATGGCCGCCAGTCGTGGCGTGAGCCGGACGTGCTCGCCGATCTTCCATGTGCGCTCCAGGCCCAGGGTAAAGCGCTGGCCCTTACTGTTACTCGAAACGTCGCCCAGCCACTCGGCGCTGACATCGGCCAGGTCGTTGCTCCATCTCACTTTGGCGCCGGCCCAGAACCCGCCTTTACGATCACTCATTCCCTCCAGGATGCGTGCGTCATCGTCATCATAGCCACTGAAATCGTACTCACCCACGAGGCTGAAATCGAGCTGTTGGCTGTCGCTGATCTCCAGGCCCGGCAGCTTGATCTCGGCGGTCGGGCCAAAGACGCGCACATATTCATTTTCAAAGTAAATCAGTGGTAGGACCTCGCTGTCCCGGTCAATGCCTTTGTACGGCTGTTGGCTGCTGGCGGCACCCACACCGAGGCCCCAGGCGGAGCCTTGCACCTCAGCGGCAATGGCCGCGAACGACGAGCACAGGCCCAGGACAAGCGCCGAGGTGGTGATGGTCAGCCGGATCGCAACGGAAGGTTTCGATAAGGGCAGGGCACGCATGGAAGTCTCCAGATAGTGGGATGGACGCCTTCCTATCGTTGAGAACTTCTTCTTACTGAACACTTACGGTTCGGATTGGATAACAACCTTTTGCTGGTAAGGGTTGCGAAAGACTCCCTGTTGGACAGTGGCCGCCTCGAGCCATCGCGCCAAGTCGATCCTTCGGCACCCGCGAGCGATGCGAACCCTGCGCAGGAATCCGATCCCCATGAAAAGAAAAGTGCGGCATGTCGTTCTGTTTGTTGTGAGCATCGCCTGCGCCATCGCGTTGGTGATGATGGTTATCTCGCCGGACTCGGGGCCGCCCGAGTTGGAAAATTACCCCAAGCCGGCCCTGACCGTGGCCGTCACCAGGCTTGAATCGGCGCTGATGCCGGTTCGCATCCAGGCGAACGGCAACATCATGGCCTGGCAGGAAGCGAGCGTTGGCACTGAGGCCGATGGTTTGCGGTTGGCCGAGGTCATGGTGAACGTTGGCGATGTGGTCCGCCGTGGCCAGGTCCTGGCGACGTTCAGTTCCGATACGGTGGTGGCCGAACTCGCGCAGCGTCGCGCCGCCACCGCCGAAGCACTAGCGTCTCTGGCCGAAGCCCGGGGCAACGCGCAGCGAGCCCGGCAATTGCAGTCGAGCGGGGCGCTGTCGCAACAGCAGGTCCACCAACACGTCACAGCCGAACGCGCGGCACAGGCGAGGCTGCAGGCGAGCAAGGCCGTCGAACGATTGCAGTACCTGCGCGTGGCCCAGACGGATGTCCTGGCGCCCGACGACGGCGTGATTTCGGCGCGCAGTGCCACGGTGGGCGCGGTGCTGCCCGCTGGCCAGGAGCTGTTCCGCTTGATCCGCGACGGACGTTTGGAATGGCGCGCCGAGGTCGCGGCAGCGGACCTTGTGAAGTTCCATCCCGGCCAGCTTGCGCGGGTTATTCCGGTCAATGGCGCGACGATCGAGGGCAGGGTGCGCAGGGTCGCACCAACGGTGGACATGCAGACCCGCAACGGGCTGGTGTATGTCGATCTGCCCGCCGGAACAGCGGCCCGTGCCGGGATGTTTGCCCGCGGCGAGTTCGATGTCGGGGCCGAGCGGATGGCGACGCTGCCACAAACTGCGGTGCTGCAGCACGACGGCTTCAGTTACGTCTTGCAGGTAGACGCCCAATTCAAGGTGGCCCAGGCCAAGGTGACAGCGGGACGGCGCATCGGTGATCGGATCGAGATCACCGCCGGCATCGACGGCACTGCCGCCGTGATCGAAGCCGGGGGCGGCTTTCTCGCCGAGGGCGACCTTGTCCGCGTCGTGCAGGCGCGCCCCCATCCGACAAGCAATCTCCAGAGCGGGAGCCTGCAATGAGCCTTAACGTGTCGTCCTGGTCGATCCGTAATCCGACGCCTTCGGTGTTGTTGTTCATCCTGCTGACATTTGCCGGCGCGATGGGCTTCTGGAAGATGAAGGTGCAGAATTTTCCCGACGTCGACCTGCCCATGGTCGCTGTCTCAGCCGAGCTGCCGGGCGCTTCGCCGGCCCAGCTGGAAAACGACGTGGCCCGTAGGATCGAGGACTCCCTCGCGACCGTGCAGGGGATCAAGCATATTCAGAGCACCTTGACCGACGGCAATGCCGATTTCACTGTTGAATTCCGTCTGGGCAAGCCCCCGCAGGAAGCGCTTGACGATGTCCGTGATGCGGTTTCCAGGGTGCGGGCCGACCTGCCTGCCGACCTGCGCGATCCGGTGATCAGGAAGATCGAGATCGCCGGCACGCCGATCCTGACCTACACGGTGTCGGCCACGGGCCTGGACGAAGAAGCGCTGTCATGGTTTGTCGACAACACCCTCAGCAAGGCTTTGCTGGCTGTACCTGGCGTGGGCGTGGTCGATCGTGTTGGCGGGGTGACCCGGGAAATCCGTATCGATCTGGACCCGGCGCGCCTGCTGGCGCTCAATACCACGGCGCTGGATATCTCTCGCCAACTGCGTCAGATCCAGCAAGAGGCCTCCGGTGGGCGCGTGGACTTGGGCGGCAGCGAGCAAACGGTGCGGACGCTCGCCACGGTGCGCTCGGCTGATGAAATCGCGATGCTCGATGTGACCTTGAGTGACGGCCGGCGAGTCCGGCTCGACCAGGTCGCGACGGTTTCCGATACCGTCGGCGAGCGTCGTTCGGCGGCGTTTCTAGACGGGGAGCCGGTGGTCGGTTTCGAAATCGTGCGGGCCAAAGGGGCCGGCGAGATAGAGGTTGATGAAGGCGTACACGCCGCCCTGGAGCTGCTCAAGAACCGACACCCGGGAGTCACGTTCGACCAGGCATTCAACTTCGTCGAACCGGTGATCGAAAATTACCAGGGTTCCCTGCACCTGCTCTACGAGGGCGCGGCGCTGGCGGTGCTGGTGGTGTTCCTGTTCCTGCCGGATTGGCGAGCAACCTTTGTTTCGGCCGTCGCGCTGCCGCTCTCGGCGATACCGACCTTCGCCGTGATGCACTGGATGGGGTTCACGCTCAATACCGTTACGCTGCTGTCACTGTCGCTGGTAGTCGGCGTGCTGGTGGATGACGCGATTGTCGAAGTGGAGAACATCGGCCGTCATTTGCAGATGGGCAAGAAACCCTACCGGGCGGCCATAGACGCCTCTGACGAGATCGGCCTGGCGGTCGTCGCCACGGCGTTTACCTTGATCGCGGTGTTCCTGCCCACCGCTTTCATGAGCGGCACGGTCGGCAAGTTTTTTGTCCAGTTCGGCTGGACGGCGGCCACGGCGGTGTTTTTCTCCCTCGTTGTCGCGCGGCTGCTGACGCCGATGATGGCGGCCTACCTGATGCGCACCCCGAAAAAACCAGAGCGCAGGATGCCAGGCTGGGTGACGCTCTACTTGTCCTGGGCGGCGTGGTGCCTGCGTCATCGAGCCATGACCGCTCTCGGTGCAGTGAGTTTTTTTGTCGGCGGGCTGATGCTCGCGGCCGCGTTGCCGGGCACCTTCATGCCGCCCGATGACGACTGGCAAACCCAGGTCACCCTCACGCTTGCTCCCGGTAGCAAGCTGGGCGACACCCTGGCGCTCGCCGAACAGGCACGAGCGATAGTCCGCCAAAACCTCCAGGTGAATAAGGTCTATACCGCCGTTGGGGGCGGCAATGCCGGTGCCGATCCTATAGCGCCGGCCGGCGGCAACACCGGCAATGTCCGCACGGCGGTGCTGACACTTAACCTGACGCACCGCAACCAACGGCCGGGATTGACCAAGCAGCAGATCGAAAACCAGCTGCGCGAAGCGCTGGCGATACTGCCCGGAGCACGGGTCAAGGTGGGCATGGGCAAGTCGGAGAACTACGTGCTGGTGCTCGCCGGAGAAGACGGCAACTTGCTCACCCGACATGCGCAGCAGGTAGAGCGTGAGTTGCGCGGCGTGCCTGGCGTGGGCGCGGTGATTTCCACCGCCAGCCTTAAACGCCCCGAATTGCTGGTTCGACCCGACTTCGCCAGGGCGGCCGACCTTGGCGTGACTTCGGCGGCGATCGCCGACACGCTGCGCGTCGCCACGTTGGGCGACTATGACCAGGAGCTCGCCAAGCTCAATTTCAGCGAGCGGCAAGTGCCCATCGTCGTGCGGTTGACCGACGCCGCTCGCCAGGACTTCGAGACGCTCAAGCGCCTGCCGGTGCCCGGGGCCCGAGGTCCGGTGGCGCTGGAGAACGTTGCGTCGCTGGAGTTCGCGAGCGGCCCGGTACAAATCGAGCGTTTCGACCGGATGCGCAACATCAATATCGAAATCGAGACAAACGGCCAGCCACTGGGCGACATCGAGCAGGCTGTACTTGCCCTGCCAAGCTTGCAGCAACTGCCGCCCGGCCTGGCGCGTACATCTGTAGGCGATGCCGAAGCCATGGGCGAACTTGCCTCGGGATTCGGCGTGGCGATGCTCACCGGGGTGTTGTGCATCTATATGGTCCTGGTGCTGTTGTTGAAGGATTTCCTGCAACCGCTGACCATCCTCGCCGCCCTGGTGCTCTCGGTGCCCGGCGCCTTCCTCGCGCTGTTCATCACCGGCTCGACCTTGTCGATGCCGTCGATGATCGGCCTGATCATGCTGATGGGGATCGCGACGAAGAATTCGATCCTGCTGATCGACTACATCATCCTCGCGCGTCGAGACCATGGGCTGACTCGCACCGAGGCGATCATCGACGCTTGCGGCAAGCGCGCGCGGCCCATTGTCATGACGACAATCGCCATGGGCGCAGGCATGATGCCCATCGCGCTCGGTTGGGGAACCGATCCGAGTTTCCGCGCGCCGATGGCCATCGTCTTGATTGGCGGGCTGATCACCTCGACTGTGCTGAGCCTGCTGGTCATTCCCGTGGTGTTTTCCTATGTGGACGATGGGGCGCAGTGGCTGTACAAACGTATGCGCCACGATTCGGATTCATCGGGTGATGGGCGTGATAGGGTCAGGTACCCAGCCGTGAAACAAGGGGATGATTGTCAATGATTTCAGCAACGATCAAGGTTGTGACACGGTTTCGGCGCTCATTCATGCCGGTTGCCGTTGCCAGCGTGGCGTGCCTGGCGTTGACGCTTGGCTGCGCGAGGCAGCCCAGCGCGGCCGATGCCACGGTGCAGCCGGAGAATTTCCAGGCTTACGCCCAGGCTTCCCGTGCCCTGATTGAAGAAAAACGGCTGTTCCAAACCGAACAGCGCAGCGACGAACTGGCTTGGAATGCGCCTTATGAAGTACGTCCCGATGCGCCCTCCGACAAAGCCATTCTGCTGCTGCATGGCCTGGGAGATTCCCCTTGGTCCTTCGTCGATATCGCGCGGGACCTCGCGGCGCAAGGCTACGTGGTGCGCGTCGCGTTGCTGCCAGGGCACGGCACCAAACCGGCCGACCTGATCGATGTGCAACTGGAGGAATGGCAGCAGTTGGTCGAGCAGCAGGTCGCCTTGCTGCGCAAGGAGTTTGCGCACGTTTACCTGGGCGGGTTCTCCACCGGCGCCAATCTGGCGCTGGCCTATGCGGTCAAGGATCCGGGCATCAGGGGGCTGGTGCTGTTTTCACCGGCCTTTCGGTCAAGCGAATCCTACGATTGGGCCGCGCCTTGGCTGGCGCATTTCAAGACTTGGATCCTCGCGCCGGACAACTCCCGGCCACAGCAGTCGCCCGTGCGTTACCACAATGTGCCCACCAACGGTTTCGCCCAGTTCTACCGCAGCAGCGTCGCGGTTCGCCGGCTTATCGAGAACGAAGACTTCGACAGGCCGGTTGCCATTGTCCTGACTGAACAGGATTCCGTGGTCGACGTGCGCTACGTGCGGGAGCTGTTCAAACGGCGCTTCACCCATGCTGCGAGCCGGCTGATCTGGTACGGCCAGGGTGACGGGGAGGTTGCGCAGCAACGCCGCATCCTGACGCGTACCGACCGCATCGTTGAAGAGCGCATCAGCCAGTTCTCCCACATGGGCATCCTTTTCTCGCCAGCCAACCCGCTCTACGGTCGCTCAGGCACCCTGCGGTTCTGCCGCAACAGCCGCAACGCCGATGAAGTGGCCCGGTGCGAGGCAGGGGAGGACGTCTGGTTCTCGGATTGGGGCTATAGCGAGCCGGGAAAAATCCATGCGCGGCTCACCTATAATCCGTATTTCGAATGGCAATCGGGGGTGATTCGCGGTGTTCTGGAACGAGCAGAGCGGGGCGGATGAGTAGACTCAACCCTTGAGCCTGCCCCAGAACTCTTCAGCCCCCGGGCTGATCGGCGCGGTTGGACGCGTGAGGTGGATCTCCAAGGGGATGTCCCAGCTTTCATCAAGGGCCCTGACCAGGCGTCCATCGGCCATTTCCTGTTCCGTCAGGCTTTTGGGCAGCCACGCGACGCCTTTGCTTTCCAGCGCCATGGACATCAGCACCGCGGCCAGGTGGCTGCTGAAAAGCGGCTTGAGGTGAAGGTAGTCTTCCTTGCCATGGAGCCGGTGGGCGACGATACGCCCGAGACCCGATTCGTCGGTATAGGCCAGATAGGGCAACGTCGCAGGTGACGTGCCGACGTTGGCCGAGGCACTCGCCAAGGGGATAAGGATGTCCTCTCCGACTTTCTTTGCGATGAACTGATTCGACTCCAGCAACGGCGGTACGTCGGGGTGCCGATGGCAGAGCAGGAATTGCACCTGGCCGTGGATCAGCATCTGTTCACACACCGCCATGCTGTCCGAATGCAGGCGCACGGCGTCTATCGGCGCACCATTCTCGGAGTTTCTCAACCATCTCGGGAAAAAGGTGAACGACAGCGAATGCGTCGCGGCAAATTGCAGCGTCTTGGCGGTCATGCCGGCGACTTCCTGCGCCTCGGTACGCATCCTGTACAGGCGCCTCGCAGCCTCCTGGGCGCTGGGCAGAATCTGCCGCCCGGCTTCGGTCAAGGTCGCGCCCTGGGGCGTGCGGACAAACAGATCCACACCCATCCAGTTTTCCAGCGAGCGGACGCGGCGGCTGAACGCCGGCTGCGTGACGTGGCGCGCTTGCGCGGCACGAACGAAGCTGCCGTATTCCGCAAGCGCTGAAAAATCTTCTAGCCAGACGAGTTCCAAGGGCAATGCCTCCTGTGCATAGGGCGCGGCATTAATAGCATTGGGCGGGTTTCGTCGCAAAGCATAACGTTGGGGCCAATCACAACAAGAGGAACCCCTCATGCGTATCGTCGACATCCGCGAAAAAACCGTATCCATCGCTTCTCCCATCGCCAACGCCTATATCGATTTCTCGAAAATGACCTGCTCGGTCGTGGCGGTTGTCACGGATGTGATTCGCGACGGTAAACCGGTGATCGGTTACGGTTTCAATTCCAACGGTCGCTACGGCCAGGGCGCCCTGATGCGTGATCGCTTCCTCGCGCGCATTACGGAAGCTGATCCGGACACCCTCATCGACCAGGAAAATAACAACCTGGACCCGTTCGCCATCTGGAAGACCCTGATGACCAACGAAAAACCGGGTGGCCACGGTGAGCGCTCGGTCGCCGTCGGTACGATCGACATGGCGGTATGGGACGCTGTCGCCAAGATCGAGGGCAAGCCGCTGTACCGCCTGCTGGCCGACCGTTACCGCGACGGCGTGGCGGATGACAAGGTCTGGGTCTATGCCGCGGGTGGTTATTACTATCCGGGCAAGGACCAGAGCAAGCTCAAGGCAGAAATGCAAAGCTACCTGGACCGTGGCTACGACGTCGTGAAGATGAAGATCGGCGCGGTGCCGCTGGATGAGGACATCCGTCGTATCGAGGCGGTGCTGGAAGTGGTCGGCGACGGACGTCGATTGGCGGTGGATGCCAACGGCCGCTTCGACCTGGAGACCGGTATCGCGTACGCCGAAGCCATCAAGAAATACAACCTGTTCTGGTACGAAGAAGTGGGCGATCCCTTGGACTACGCGCTTCAGGCGGAGCTTGCCAACCACTATGAGCTACCCATGGCCACCGGAGAAAACCTGTTTTCCCACCAAGACGCGCGCAACCTGCTGCGCCACGGCGGCATGCGCTCCGATCGGGATTATCTGCAGTTCGACTGCGCCTTGTCCTATGGACTCGTTGAGTACATGCGTACCTTGAAAGTGATGGAAGAGATGGGCTGGTCTTCGCGCCGTGTGGTTCCCCATGGCGGCCACCAAATGTCCCTGAACATCGCTGCGGGCTTGCACCTGGGTGGCAACGAATCGTACCCCGATGTATTCCAGCCTTTCGGTGGATTCGCTGACGGGATTCGCGTGGAAAACAGCTACGTCGGCCTGCCGGATATCCCCGGTGTCGGATTCGAAGCCAAATCTGCGTTGTACGCCGTCATGCGCGAATTGGGCGAGGGCTGATCTCTTCAAAAGCCGCAGCCTGCTTCAAGGCTGCGGCATCAGGCGTCGCAGTGACGCCCACCCACACGCCCATCACAACAATAAAATGAGGTGCTCTCGTGGAAATTTCCAAGTCTCGCTGGTACAGCCAGCTGTATGTGCAAGTGCTGATCGGCATCGTGATCGGTGCAGCGATCGGTTACTTCATTCCCAATGTCGGCGCCAAACTACAGCCTTTCGCGGACGGCTTCATCAAGCTTATCAAGATGCTCCTGGCGCCGATTATTTTCGGTACGGTGGTCGTGGGGATCGCCAAGATGGGCAATATCAAGGAAGTGGGGCGGATTGGCGTAAAAGCCTTGATCTACTTCGAGATCCTTTCCACCATCGCACTGGTCGTCGGCCTTGTCGTGGTCAACGTCGTGAAGCCTGGCGTCGGGATGAACATCAATGCCGACTCGCTCGATGGAAGTTCGATCAGCAAGTACAGCCAAGCAGCAAGTGAGCAAGGCGGTACGATCGAATTTTTTCTCAATATCATCCCGCAGACGTTCGTTGGCGCGTTTTCCAATGGCGTCATGCTGCAAGTGATTGTGCTGTCGGTCCTGATGGGTATTGCCCTGGTGCAAATGGGCGAGACCAGCAAGCCGTTGATCAATACCATCGATTTGTTCTTGCAAGGGCTGTTCAGGATTGTCGCAATGGTCATGCGTCTGGCGCCGATTGGCGCAGGTGCGGGCATGGCGTTCACGATCGGCAAGTACGGCATCGGCACGTTGCTATCGCTAGGTCAGTTGCTGGTTGCGCTTTATGTCACGACCCTGATTTTCATCGTGGTCGTCCTCGGCGTCGTTGCCCGTTGGTCAGGAATGCCGCTGATGCAGTTCCTACGCTACTTCAAGGACGAGATTCTCATCACGCTGGGGACCTGCTCGACCGAAGCCGTTCTTCCGCGAATGATGGTCAAGCTTGAAAAGCTTGGCTGCAAAAAGTCCGTCGTGGGCATGGTTTTGCCGACCGGGTACACCTTCAATGCGGACGGCACCTGCATTTACCTGACCATGGCAGCGATCTTTATTGCCCAGGCCACCAATACACCGCTAAGCGTCATGGACCAGATGATCCTGTTGGGTGTGTTCCTGCTGACATCCAAAGGCTCGGCTGGCGTCGCAGGCGCCGGATTCGTCACGCTGGCGGCGACGCTCACCACCATCCATTCCATCCCGCTGGTGGGCCTGGTATTGCTGCTGGGCATCGACCGTTTCCTCAATGAAGCTCGGGCCGTGACCAACCTGGTTGGCAATGGGATCGGTACCATCGCCATTGCCAAGTGGGACAACTCATTCGACGTCCAAGCCTGCGAGCGTGAGCTCGCGGCAATGAAGCAGGAAAAGGCCGATAGAAAGGCGCTCCTCGCACACAAGTAGCGTGCGAGTCCAGCGCTATGGCGCCAGTTGAATCAACTGGCTGGCGCCTTGTTCTCGACCAGGCAGTTGCCGCCATCCACCACCATGACTTCACCGGTGATGTAGCTGCTTTCAGCAGAAGCCAGGAACGCCACGAGGGCGGCGACTTCTTCGGGGCGCCCTGCACGGCCCATCGGCGTGTGGTGCCCGGCGGTGGCCTCCTCGGTGGTGGTTGAACCGGTGGCGATCCAGCCGGGCGCGACGCAGTTCACCGTAATTCCCTGGCGAGCTACTTCAAGTGCCAGGCCCATGCTCATACCGACCATGGCCGCTTTCGCAGCGCTATAGGCGGCCTCGCCGGGATTACTGCAACGAGTGCCAGTGGTGGAGCTGATATTGACGATTCGCCCGTAACTGCGCGCCTGCATACCGGGCAGGACCGCGCGGGTGAGCAAGAAAGCCGTTGTCACATTGCGAGCCAGCGTCAGGTTCCACATACCCAGGTCCAGGGCTGCCACCTCGGCAAACGTCTCCGGGCTGCCTTGCATGGCCATGCCTGCGTTGTTGACCAGGATATCGATCCGGCCCCAGGCGGACTCGGCCCACAAACCAAACTCACGCACTTGGGTTTCATCCGTGAGATCGAGGGGGCGGCCCTCGACCTCGAAGCCTTCGGCTCGCAACTCTTCGACACGTTGAGCGATGCGGGCGCTGCTGGCGGTAATGATCAGCCTGGCGCCAGCGGCGCCCAACCTGCGGGCGATCGCCATGCCGATGCCTATATCGCTGCCTACGCCACTGATGAGCGCCACGGGGTGTTCTCGGTTTGCATTCGGCATGACTGTCTTCCAAGCCAGGAGGTGAGCGAGTATGGCACCGATTCGCCGACGAAGTGATCGGCCGCTACTGGGGCCATTGCTCAAGCAGGATCGAGACAAATTTTTCCGCAGCGGGAGACAGGGAGGCGCCTCGTCGATAGACCAGGCCCAGCGACCGGTTTACCACAGGCTCGATCAGCGGCACGCTGACCAGCGTCGGATGATCGACCGCCGGCATCGCCAGGCTGGGCATCGCCGAGACGCCGAGGCCAGCCTCGACCAGGCCCAACGAGGTCGAGAGGTGCTGCACCTCGTAGAACCACTGCGGGCGCCAGCTAAGGCCCGACAAGGCGTGGTCGAGCAGCATGCGGTTGCCGCTCAAACGTCCGACCCCGATCAGCCGATAATCGCTGAGCTCCGACCAGGTGACGGCACTGCGTCCGGCGAGCTCATGGTCCCGTCGACAGGCCAGCACAAAGGGTTCGTTGACCAGGGGCACGAACTCGATGTCCGGGTGCTGGCCGCTCATCATGTTGATGCCGAAGTCGGCTTCGCCACGCAGCACAGCTTCCAACCCCTCGTTGGCACTGAGGTCGAGCAGGCGTATGCGGATCTTCGGGTAGCGCTCGTTATAGAGGCGGATCACCGAGGGCAGGAAATAAAACGCAGCCGTCGGGATACATGCCAACGTCACCCGACCGATCTGCCGCTCGGCCAGTTCGCGGATGTTGAGAATGGAGTCGTCGAAATCATCCAGCAGGCGTCGCGCCTTGGGTAGAAAATCACGCCCGACGCTGGTCAGGCTGACTTTTCGCGTCGTGCGGTCGAGCAAGGCCGTGCCCAATCCCTCTTCAAGTTTTTTCATCCGTCGGCTGAGGGCGGGCTGGGAAAGGTGCAACGCATCCGCTGCCTCGTGGAAGCTGCCCAGTTCGGCGATTTTGACGAAAGATCGGATGTCCTGAAGTTCATATTCCATGATTGGTCTCGTTGCAAAGGGCCCCAGATGATCCTAGGGTAATTCTTTTGTGAAACGCAATAATAGCTCCGATCTTTGCATTGGAATCACTTTTTAATCCCTGCCACTCTTGTGTCCAGAACATCAATTAAACAGATTGATCAACAAGAGTTAGTGTTCATGCAACGAATTCCTTGTGTACTCATGCGCGGTGGCACGTCCAAAGGTCCGGTTTTCCTTGCCTGGGATTTGCCCGCTGCGATCCCCGAACGTGACGAGTTGCTGCTCAGCCTGATGGGGTCCGGCCATGAGCTGGAAATCGACGGGATCGGCGGCGGCAGCCCGCAGACCAGCAAAGTGGCGATTGTCAGCCCATCGCTGCACCCGGAAGCCGACGTGGATTACTTGTTTGTGCAAGTCATGGTGTCCCAGCGCCGGGTCGACACTGCCCCCAACTGCGGCAACATGCTCTGTGCGGTGGGCCCGTTCGCGATCGAGCAAGGGCTGGTCAAGGCAACAGGCGAGCTGACCCGCGTGCGGATCCGCAATCTCAATACCGGGACGTTCGTGAATGCCGAGGTACAGACGCCGCAGGGCAAGGTCAGCTACGAAGGCGACACCGCCATCGACGGTGTGCCGGGCACGGCGGCCCCGGTCCAGTTGACCTTTCTTGACGCAGCCGGCAGCAAGACCGGCAAACTTTTCCCCACCGGACAGCCCATCGACTGGATCGATGGCATCCCGGTAACTTGTATCGACATGGCCATGCCGATGCTGATTGTCGAGGCCGGCCAGCTCGGCAAGCGTGGCGACGAAAGCCCTGCCGAGCTCGACGCCGATCCAGTCTTCCTGCAGCGCCTGGAGTCCTTGCGCTTGAAGGCCGGGCTGGCGATGGGCCTGGGCGATGTCAGCGACAAAGTGATTCCCAAGCCGGTGCTGGTGTCGGCGCCCAAGTGTGGCGGGACTATCCAGGTGCGCTATTTCATGCCGCACAACTGTCATCGCGCCTTGGCGATCACCGGCTCCATCGGGTTGGCGACGGCCTGCGTGACCGACGGCAGCGTCGCGGCCAACCTGCTCGGTGGCGTCAGCGAACCACGCTTGCAGCGGGTACGCATCGAGCACCCCAGCGGCGGTATCGATGTCGTGTTGTCCTATACCGGCGAAAAGGGTGAGACCATCCGAGCCTCGGTAGTCCGTACCGCCCGCAGGCTCTTTTCAGGTTTCGTCTACGCCACGGTTCCCCAGCGCCTGGCCGGATGAGCCGGGCAAACCTTGTCATTGCATCAGCTACTCATAACAACAAGAGATCTGACATATGCTCGCTTTACTTGGCTTGGCCATGGTGGTGGTCTTCACCTTCCTGATAATGACAAAACGGCTGTCGCCGATCGTCGCCCTGACGATCGTGCCGATCGTCTTCGCAGTGATCGGCGGCTTCGGCGGTACCACCGGCAAGATGATGCTGGACGGGCTGAAGATGGTCGCACCGTCGGCAGCACTGCTGTTGTTCGCGATCCTGTTTTTCGGCCTGATGATCGACGCCGGCCTGTTCGACCCGCTGATCCGCAAGATCCTCAAGCGGGTCAATGGCGACCCGATGAAAATCGCCGTGGGCACCGCATTGCTGTCACTCCTCGTGGCCCTGGACGGTGACGGCACGACGACCTACATGATCACCTGCGCCGCGATGTTGCCGCTGTACAAGCGCATCGGAATGAACCCGATGATCCTGGCGACCGTCGCGATGCTGTCGCTGAGCATCATGAGCGGCATGACGCCTTGGGGCGGGCCGGCGACGCGGGCCATTGCGGCATTAGGCCTGGATGCCGGCGAATACTTCGTGCCGTTGCTGCCGACCATGATCGGTGGCGCGATGTGGGTGGTGTTCACCGCGTTCCTGCTGGGCCGCGCCGAACGCAAGCGTATCGGCAATATCCAGCTCCAGAGCGGTGGCGGTGATTGCTATATCAAGGCGATCCTCGAGGACACGCCGCACAAGCGTCCGAAACTGGCCTACGTCAATCTGTTGTTGGTGATCGCCGTGATGGCCGCGCTGGTGATGGGGCTCATGCACTCGGCGATCCTGTTCCTGATCGGTTTTGTCCTGGCGCTGGTGATCAACTATCCGCAACTGGACATCCAGAAGGAGCGCATCCTCGCCCATTCGGGCAACGCGATGACCGTGGTCTTGCTGGTATTCGCGGCGGGGATTTTCGCCGGGATATTCTCCGGTACCAAAATGGTCGATGCCCTGGCGCAAACCCTGGTCGACTGGATTCCGCCTTCCTGGGGCCATTTGTTCCCGCTGGTAGTAGCGATCACCAGCATGCCGCTGACGTTCGTATTGTCCAACGATGCCTACTACTTCGGGGTCGTGCCGATCCTTGCCAATGCCGCTGCCGCCTACGGGATTCATCCGGTCGAAATAGCCCGGGCGTCCATCCTCGGCCAGCCGGTGCACCTGATGAGCCCGCTGGTAGCCTCCACTTTGTTGCTGGTGGGCATGGTCGATCGCGACCTTGGTGACTTCCAGAAAGCCACCATTAAATGGGCCGTGCTCACCTCACTGGTGATTACCGCGCTGGCATTGTTGACCGGGGCGCTGACCCTGTTTTCCTGATTCATCCGACCCCTTTATTGATTGCCTGACGCTCCCCGCAGGGGGGAGTGCGCTGGCCTGCGCGCCCAATAACAACAACGAGACACTCGACATGAGCAGTTACCTGATCCGCGGGGCTTTGTTTCCGATCCTTGGTTTTTTGCCGCTGGCCAACGCTAACGCGCAAGGGTTGGTCGACGATAGCAAGCTCAAATTGCAGTTGCGCAACGTCTACTTCAACGAAAACTTTCGCGATGAACATGGCATGAGCGCTCGTGGCGCGCGGACCGCCAAGAGCGAACGCACCGAATGGGCCCAAGGGTTCCTGTTGGATTACCAATCGGGTTTCACGCCCGGCACCGTCGGTTTTGGCGTCGATGCACTGGGCTTGCTCGGGGTCAGGCTCGACTCCGGGCGCGGTCGCAGCGGCACTGGGCTGCTCCCGGTGCACAGCGACGGTCGTGCCGCCGACGAGTTTGCCAGCGCCGGCATGACCGCCAAGGTCCGGGTGGCAAGTACCACGATCAGGTACGGCACGTTGCTGCCGAAAAACCCAGTGCTGATCTACAACGATGCGCGGCTGTTGCCCCAGACCTACCAGGGGGCCCAGGTCAGCAGCAACGATATCGACAACCTCACCCTGACGGGCGGGCGCCTGGAGCGTTTCAAGCTGCGGGACTCAAGCGACAGCATGCCGATCGTGCCCGATGGCTATAGCGGCGACCAGTCAGGCGACTTCAGCTACGCCGGCGCCGATTACAAGTTGGCAAAGAATCTGCGCTTGAGCTACTTCTACGGTGAACTGGACAACTTCTACCGGCAGAACTTCGCCGGTATCCAACATGACCTGCCGCTCGGTCCTGGCGTGCTCACCAGTGACCTGCGCTACTTCAACAGCGCCGACGCGGGCTCGGCGTACGGCGGTAAGGTCGACAACGACATGCTCAGCGGCTTGCTGTCGTACGCCGTCGTCGGCCACACCTTCAACGCCGGTTACCAGACGCTCAGCGGGGAAGGGGGCTTGCCCTACATCAGCGGCGCCACGGTCTATTCCTTCAGCAACGTCGGAATCGGCAAGTTCATCGAGGAAGACGAGAAGACCTGGATGCTCGGTTACGGCTACGACTTTGCGCGCCTCGGCGTGCCTGGCCTGACGTTTTCCACCCGCTACCTCAGTGGCAACGACGGCAAATCCAACAGCGCCGTGAAGGAATGGGAGCGCGATGCCGAAGTCGCT
This sequence comes from Pseudomonas frederiksbergensis, assembly GCF_000802155.2. Lineage (GTDB taxonomy): Bacteria > Pseudomonadota > Gammaproteobacteria > Pseudomonadales > Pseudomonadaceae > Aquipseudomonas > Aquipseudomonas frederiksbergensis_A. The sequence goes on along the minus strand of NZ_JQGJ02000002.1, from coordinate 288,899 downwards.
TATGTCGTGCAGCAAGGCACGTTCAAGGGTTTGGGCGTGAAACTGCGCAACTATGTCTATCGCTCGGATTTTTCACGGGGGCGCGATAGCAACCGTGTCTACGTGACTTACGACATCGCGCTTTGGTAACGCCTCGGTTCACGGGTGGTTTTCTGTCAGGAATGTCAGGAAGCTGTCAGGCTCCAGACACCTTCTGCGTCTAGACTCTTCTGGTTGCCCCGCTTTCGGAGAGGAGTTACCTGATGCGCTTGCTGATTGTCGAGGACGAAGAAAAAACCTCCTCCTATGTCCACCGTGGCTTGAGCGAGCTCGGCTACATTGTCGATGTCGCGACCAACGGCATCGATGGCTTGCACTATGCCCTGGAGCTGGATTACGACGTGGTGATCCTCGATGTCATGTTGCCAGGCAAGGACGGCTACGGTGTATTGCAGGGCCTGCGCCTGCACAAGAAGACCCCGGTGATCATGTTGTCGGCCAGGGGCACGGTGGATGATCGCGTCAGGGGCTTGCGCGAGGGCGCCGATGACTACCTGGGCAAACCCTTTTCCTTTGCCGAGCTGGTGGCGCGCGTCCAGGCCTTGATCCGTCGCCGCGCCGATGACGCGGCCGACCCTACGCATTTGCGCATCGATGACCTGGAGGTCGACCTGCAGGCCCGCAAGGTGACCCGGGGCGGGCTTCGGCTGGACCTGACGGCCAAGGAGTTCTGCCTGTTGAGCCTGCTGGCGCGACACCAAGGGGAAATCCTTTCCAAATTGATGATTGCCGAACAGGTCTGGGACATGAACTTCGACAGCGACGCCAACGTGGTGGAAGTTGCGATCAAGCGCGTGCGCGCCAAGGTGGACGCGCCGTATCCGCGCAAGTTGCTGCATACCGTGCGGGGCATGGGTTATGTCCTGGAAAGCCGTGAAGCGGACGATAGGCAAGTCGGGGCGCTGTGATGAAAGGATCGATCTCCAAGCGGCTCGCCCTGATGTTTGCCCTCGCGGTGATGCTCATCACTGCGGTCAGCGCAACGCTGTTGCGCTGTTCGTTGAAGCAATCGCTCGAAGACCAGATGCAAAACGAGCTGATCCTGCGGCATTCGGTTCTCGACCCGGTGCTCGCCAAATATGATTCGCCGGAATTCTGGGTCGGGCTGCGGCAGAAGCTCGACGGCCTGACGCCCGCCGACGAGCGCGTGCGCTACTGGGTCCTGGTCGACAACCCGGCCTACAGTTATGGCGGGGCGATGCCGGACGGCCAGGATTGGTCCAAGCGTCCGGATGGGTTTTCCACCGTGGCCATACCCGACCGGGATCGTCCCATGGTGCTGATGATCCAAACTATTGCCGCCATGGGCAGCCGGCCGGAGCTGCGTTTTATCGTGGGGCTCGATTCGACGCCGTTCCTGAAGACTTTGGACAACTTCACCAAGACGCTGATCCTGACGTCTGCATTGGGGGTCGGGCTGGTCGCGCTGCTGGGCTATTGGATCGCGCGTTTCGGCCTGGGACCGGTGCGGCGCCTGAGCCGCCAGGCCAACAGCCTGCCGCCGGGAGATTCGAAGCGACGCCTGGACACCGAGGCGCTGCCTGGGGAGTTGCAGGAACTGGCCGTGTCGTTCAACGGCGCCCTGGCTCGCCAGGAAGCCGCCTGGAGCCAGCTCGAAGGGTTCAATGCCAATGTCGCCCACGAGTTGCGCACGCCCTTGACCAACCTTATCGGCCAGACCCAGGTCGCCTTGGCCCACGGTCGGGATGTGAATGAACTCCAGGACTTGCTGCAATCGAATCTTGAAGAACTGGAGCGAATGGGCGCCATCGTCAACGACATGCTATTCCTGGCGGGGGCCGAAAGCGGTCAGCGCGCAACCGAACTGAGTGATGTCTCGCTCTATGAAGAGGCGTCGAAGACCGTGGAATACCTGGAGCCGGTCCTGCACGACAAGCAGTTGAGCGTGGTGATCCAAGGCGACATGCGCGTGTGTATCGACCGGCGCCTGTTCCACCGTTCCCTGGCCAACCTGATCCAGAACGCGGCGCGATACGCGGTGCCGACCAGCACGATCACGGTGAGTCTGGTCAGGCACGGCATGCAGGCCGAGGTGAGCGTGTCCAATCCCGGCGAACCGATTGATAACGTGCACCTGCAACGCTTGTTCGAGCGCTTCTACCGGGCAGACGCCGCCCGGGCGCGAAGTGACGCACATCACGGCTTGGGGCTTTCCATCGTGCGGGCAGTGGCGAACATGCACGGCGGGCGGGTATTTGCCCACAGCAAGGACGGCCTCAATACCTTCGGGTTTTCCTTGACGAGCCAGGCAGCACGCTAGCGTCACGATGACCATTCAGTCGCGAAACAGATCCCGCGAATCCAACAGCCGCCAAGCAATTTCAGGCCGCTTTTCCAACCCCCGGCGGATCGCCGCCGGGATCGACTGGCGGATCTTGCGGCACAGCCCAGGCTGCTCCTGGAATTGGATGGCAATACCGCGCATCGTCCGAACCTCGTTGTAACCGGGCTCGATGGTCAACCGTACACCGAGGTTGTCATACAGCCGCTGCTGCAGCCGTTCAAGCTCGTCCAGGCTCTGGATATTTTCCAATCGCTCAAGCAGGCGCTTTTCTTCCTGGCGATTCAGGCAAAGGATGCGCACGTCGCTGCCCGGCGTCTGCAGCAGCGCATCACGCCCGCAATCACAGACACCAGGCGGGCAGGGGGGACGGATCGGAATCGACGCGGTCATGGGCTCCACACGTTCTGCGACACAACAAAACCGCCTTCGGCGTAGGGGCGACCCGGGCAATGTGATGCCTGGCGGCGCGTCGGTCAACCCTTCGGGCGGGCCGCCTGTCCGCGTGTGGGCAAGGTCCGCTCGTCAGTTTCGCCAGGATCCGATCAAATTTTCCGGCATCAGGCGTGTTCAAGAAGACAGACACGTCGCGGCCCGTTTCGTCACCTGGCCGCACCCGGAGAAAAGGAGACCCATCCGATGCAAACCAATCCGTCCACCTTGCCGCTGCTCGAAGAGTTGCTGATGGCCCGAGGGCCCGGCGGACAGGAGCAAGAAGTGCGCGACATTTGCCTGCGGGAACTGGAACCGCACTGCGACCAAACCTGGGTCGACCCGGCCGGCAATGTCATCGGCCTGATCAAGGGAACCCGGGCGGATACCAAGGCCAATCAACCCATCCGGATCATGGCGCACCTGGACGAGATCGCCATGCTGGTCAAACGCATCGAGCCTGACGGTACGTTGCGGGTGGTGGCCTTGGGAGGTGCCAATCCGATCAATTTTGGCGTGTGCCCGGTGGATATCCTTGGCGACCGGGATTTCATCCCAGGCGTGCTGTCGTTCGGGTCGATGCACAGCACCGGTGAAACCCACCAAGGCGCGGATGTCCTGTCGGGAAACGTCAATTGGGGCGATGTCCACATCATCACCCGCCGCTCAAGCGAGCAATTGGAGGCCCATGGGGTACGCCCCGGCACGCGGGTGGTGTTGAGCCAACACTGGCGGCGACCGTTCCGGGTGGGCGATGCCATCGCCGCGCATTTCCTGGATGACCGCGCGCCCATGGTCGCCACGCTCCAGACCGCTACATTGTTGGGTCAACGCCGTAAAGAGCTGCTGGACGATGTGTATCTGGTCTTCACCACACAAGAAGAAGAGTCCAATGCCGGCGCGCTCTATGCCGCCAGTCACTTGCCCGGAGACGCCACGGTCGCAGTCGAGGTCGGCCCCGTGGTCGCGGAGTACGCCACCCGATTGGGCGTCGACCCGATCATCAACACGGGCGACAAGAACGGCTGTTACCACCGTCGGATCGTCGACCAGTTGTACCAGGCCGGTAGACGCAGCGGGCTGGCGCCACAATTCGCCTTACTGGCGGATTTTGCCAGCGATGCCAGTGCAATCATGAGCAGCGGGGTATCGGCCCAGGGCGCATGCATTGCGATCCCGACGGAAAATACCCATGGTTATGAATTGATCGTGGAAGGAAGCATCGAGGCCTGCGCGGCAACGTTGCTGGAATTCTTGCTGAATCGAGCCAAAGGCTGACAAAAAACTGTGGGAGCCAGCGGCTCCCACAGCGTCGGCGTTACAGCCCCAGTTCGGAAAGCCCCGGGTGATCGTCCGGCCGGCGACCCAGCGGCCAGTGGAATTTACGCTCGCTTTCCTTGATCGGCATGTCGTTGATGCAGGCGTAGCGGTTGTACATCAGGCCATTTTCATCGAATTCCCAGTTCTCGTTACCGTAGGACCGGAACCAGTTGCCCGAGTCGTCGTGCCATTCATAGGCATAACGCACGGCAATGCGGTTGTCGGTGAAGGCCCAGAGTTCCTTGATCAGGCGATAATCCAGCTCTTTGGCCCATTTGCGCGCCAGGAACGCCTTGGCTTCTTCCCGGCTATGGGCGAACTCGGCGCGGTTACGCCATTGAGTATCGAGGGTGTAGGCCAGCGACACTTTTTGCGGATCACGAGAGTTCCAGCCGTCTTCGGCCAGGCGAACTTTCTCGATGGCTGATTCACGGGTGAACGGCGGCAGCGGTGGGCGAACTTCGGCAGAGGACGACATGGCCAATCTCCAGGTAATGAACGATGAGTGCATTTCGGTCTTACAGGCGGTCTTGCGGGTGCGGGTGTTGCTTATTCAATCGCTAGCAAAGTCTTCAGCACGTCCTGGGCCTGATCGGCGGCGTCGTGGTCGCCCATGACCAACGCGAGGGTGATGGCGCCGTCAATCAAGACGAGTAGCTGTTTGCCAAGTACCTCCGGTTGCTCGACGCCTTGTTCGGTACACAAGTGCGTCACATAGTCGAGCAACTTCTGTTTGTGCAGCTTTGCCACTTGGCGGACCGGATCCTGCGGGTCGCCGGTTTCGCCGCTGGTGTTAATAAATGCACAACCGCGAAAACCGTCGCTCTGGAACCAGCCCTTGAGCACGGGAAACAGGTTGAGCAGTCGTGCGAGCGGTGTTGGCGCCTTGTCCACCTCGCTGCTGAACCACTGCATCCAGCGCTCGTCACGGCGCTTGAGCGCAGCGACTACCAGATCCTCCTTGTTCGCGAAGTAGCGATAGATACTTTTCCTGGAGACGCCAGCGGTTTTCACCAGCAGATCCATTCCGGTGGCGGCGATGCCACTTTTGTAAATCAACTTTTCGGCGACATCGAGGATGATGTCTTGTGTTTCATTGCGAGTGATTTCGTTCATGGGAGGTACAGTAGAACGATCGTTCTCCTTGGTCAAATGTTTTTTCGTCACGCCGGGGAGGCCCCAAGCCGCGCATCATGGTGTAAGCTCATCGGTTCTTCGGATTCGACCTTTTGCGAGCCCTATGCCGTCGCTTTTCAAACGATCCCTGCTGCCCAAGCTGCGCAGCTTTCCACTCACCGCCGAGGCCGTGACCATTCTCGACGGTGCCGCCGAATTTCGCCGTTGCCTGCTGGAGAAGATCGCCCAGGCGACCCAGCGCATCTACATCGTTGCCCTCTACTTGCAAGAGGACGAGGCCGGCCAGGAAATCCTCGATGCCTTGCATGCCGCCAAAGCCGCGCGCCCCGAACTGGACATCGCAGTGGTGGTGGACTGGTTGCGAGCCCAGCGCGGACTGATCGGCGCCAAGAAACAGCCGGGCAATTCGGCGTGGTACCAGCAACAGACCCGCACCCATGCCAGCGAAGTGCCGATCTATGGCGTGCCGGTGCAGACCCGCGAGCTCTTCGGCGTGCTGCATTTGAAAGGCTTCGTGATCGATGACTGTGTGCTGTACAGCGGCGCGAGCCTGAACAACGTCTACCTGCACAAATTCGACAAGTACCGCTACGACCGTTATCACCTCCTGCGGAACGCTGCGCTGGCCGATTCGATGTACCATCTGGTGCAGCACGGCCTGATCGCCTCCAGGGCCGTGCATCGCCTCGACCTGCCGAACCTGCCCAGCACTCGCAGCTTGCGCAAGGACATCGGCGACTTGCGCAGTCGCCTCAAGTACGCGGCCTATGACACGACGGCGGGCAGCCTCGATAAGAATGGCTTGTCGGTGAGCCCATTGCTGGGCGTCGGCAAGAACAACCCGCTGAGCAAGGTAATCGGCGAATTGATCGCCAGCAGCCGCAAGCAACTGACCATCTGCACGCCGTATTTCAACCTGCCGTTGGCCGTGACCCGGGAAATCAACCGCGCCCTGGCCCGCGGGGTGCGGATCGACATCATCGTGGGCGACAAGACCGCCAACGATTTTTATATCCCGCCGAGCGAGCCGTTCAAGATCATTGCGGCATTGCCCTATCTGTACGAAATCAGCCTGCGTCGCTTTGCCAAGCGGCATCAGCGCTACATAGACAGCGGCCAGTTGAACCTGCACCTTTGGCGTGACGGCGACAACACCTATCACCTCAAGGGCATGTGGGTCGACGAGCGCTACACCTTGCTCACCGGCAACAACCTCAATCCACGGGCGTTTCGCCTGGACCTGGAAAATGCCCTGTTGCTCGACGACCCCAAGGGCGAGTTGTCGGGGCCGCGCCAGGCCGAGCTCGAGCAGATTTATCGGCACACCCAGCGGATCGAACGCTACCTGGACCTGGAAACCTTGCCGGATTACCCGGCAGCCGTGGCCAAGTTCCTCAAGCGCGTCAGCCGGGTGCGAATAGAGCGTCTGCTTTACCGGATCCTGTGAAAGCCCAGGTCATGGCGGAAAAAGACACCATCTCGGTCCAGCTGGTGCGCGAAGCGCTGCTGCAGAGCTGTTCCCCGGGCGCGGCTAGCGACGAGGTGCTGCGCAAAGTCGGCATCGATCCGACGTTGCTCGACGACGCCCAGGCGCGGGTCCCGGCCCACGCCTATGCGCAGCTGTGGCGCCTGCTGGCGAGGCGCCGGGATGACGAGTTTTTCGGCATGGACCCGCGCAAGCTCAAGTCCGGCAGCCTGGCCTTTCTCTGTCGTTGCGCGATGGCTCAACCGACATTGGCGGCTGGGCTGACGGCGGGGCTGGGTTTCCTCTCGCTGATGCTTGAACATTTGCCGGCGCAATGGGTTCGCCAGCAAAGCCTGGCGGAAATCGTCCTGCTTGAAGATGACCAGGATCCACGCCGCGCTTTTACCTATTTCACCTATTGGATGATCGTGCATGGCGTGGCCTGCTGGCTGGCCGGACGGCGAATTCCCATCCTGTCCGTGGAATTGCGCTGCCCGCAGCCGGACTTCTGTGATGACTACCGCGTCATGTTCTCCCAGAACCTGCGCTTTGACCGGCCCCGTACGCGGATGATTTTTTCCGCTGACTGCCTGGACCTGCCTATCCGGCGCACGCCTGAGGAGCTCAAGCGTTTCCTGGCGCAGGCGCCTGCGAACATCCTGGTCAAATACCGCGACCCGCAAAGCCTCGCCAGTCGTATCCGGCACGATTTGCGCCAGTTGCCCGCCGAGCAATGGCCGGAAACCGAGGCCCTGGCCCAGCGGCTGTGCGTTTCCGCCTCGACCCTGCGCCGGCGCCTGGCGGAGGAGGGGCAGACCTACCAGGCGCTCAAGGACGGTGTGCGCAAGGAGCTGGCGATTGCCTGGCTGGCCGAACCGTCCATCAGTTTCGTGGAGATTGCCTCGCGCCTGGGGTTTTCCGACGCCAGTTCGTTCTACAAGGCGTTTCGCAAGTGGTCCGGGTCCAATCCCGGACACTATCGCAGCTTGATCCTCAACGAGCCTGGCTGACGCCTTCGCGAACAGCCAATACCTACTTTGGTCCATGGCCAAACCAGTCAAGCAACTTGAGGGCTTTGACCATTGCCGCGCGGGCACTTCGGCGCGAGTATTTGCCTGCTATTCACGGTTCCCCCACCAATAAAAAGTACAGAGGGATTCTGGTCATGCGCGATTACTCGTCCGCCACGTCGCAGTTCGATTACCTGCACACCGTCAATGCCGCGTTGCACGGCTCGCTCGAAGCGCTCAATGCCTGCGTCGAATGTTGCGACCGGCACACCTTGCCGGGACGCATCGCCTTGTTCTGGGAGGGCCGTGACGGCAGCGATGCGACCTGGACTTACCGTGACCTGCAAGACAACGCGGCGCGCTTCGCCAATTTCCTGCGCGCCCAAGGTGTCGGCAAGGGCGACAAGGTTGCTGGCTTGTTGCCGCGTACTGCGGAGTTGCTGATCGTGGTGCTGGCCACGTGGCGCATCGGCGCGGTGTACCAGCCGCTTTTCACCGCGTTCGGTCCCAAGGCCATCGAACATCGCCTCGGCAGCTCCGGCGCCCGGGTAGTGGTCACCGACGCCACCAACCGCCCCAAACTCGACGAAGTGGCCGGTTGCCCCATCGTCGTGACGGTCGGCGGCGAAAAAGGGCAGGGCATCGTCCGCGGCGATTTCAGCTTCTGGGCCGAGGTCGCCAACCAATCCAACCACTGCGAGCCACTGATGCTGACCGGCGAGGATCCGTTCCTGCTGATGTTCACCTCTGGCACGACGGGACCGGCCAAGGCACTGTCGGTGCCGCTCAAGGCCATCGTCGCGTTCCAGAGCTACATGCGCGACGCCGTGGACCTGCGCCCTGAAGACGCCTTTTGGAACGTTGCCGATCCCGGCTGGGCCTACGGCATCTATTTCGGCGTGACCGGGCCGTTGGCGATGGGGCACCCGATCACGTTCTACGACGGCCCGTTCACCCTGGACAGCACCTGCCGGGTCATCAATAAATACGGAATCACCAATCTGGCGGGTTCGCCCACCGCGTATCGCTTGCTGATTGCCGGCGGCGACCAGTTCGCCCGGTCGATCAAGGGCAAGTTGCGCATCGTCAGCAGCGCCGGCGAGCCGCTGAACCCGGAAGTGATCCGCTGGTTTGCCGACAACCTGGACGTGGTGATCCACGACCATTACGGCCAGACTGAACTGGGCATGGTGCTGTGCAATCACCACGGTCTCGACCATCCGGTGCACCAGGGCGCGGCAGGTTTCGCTTCGCCGGGCCATCGCATCGTGGTGTTGGATGAAAACCATCAGGAACTCGGTGTCGGCCAGCCGGGTATTCTTGCCGTCGACCGCAGCCAGTCACCGATGTGCTGGTTCGCCGGTTACCAGGGCGGCCCGACCAAGGCCTTCGTCGGTGATTATTACCTGAGCGGTGACACCGTTGAATTCAATCCGGACGGCAGCATCAGCTTCGTCGGGCGTAGCGATGATGTGATTACCACGTCCGGCTATCGCGTTGGCCCGTTCGATGTGGAAAGCGCGCTGATCGAGCACCCGGCGGTGGTCGAGGCCGCCGTGGTCGGCAAGCCTGATCCGGAGCGTACCGAGCTGGTAAAAGCCTTCGTGGTGCTCAGCGCCCAGTACCGCGCCGCGCCAGAGCTGGCCGAAGAATTGCGCCAGCACGTACGCAAGCGCCTGGCGGCCCATGCCTATCCCCGTGAAATCGAATTTGTCAGCGACTTGCCGAAAACCCCGAGCGGCAAGTTGCAGCGCTTTATCTTGCGCAACCAGGAAATCGCCAAAGTCCAAGAGACATTGGCGAAGAACGTTTCGGCTTGAATCCAAGGAAACCATGATGCAGATCGACAACAAGATTTTCCTCGTCAGCGGCGGCGCTTCCGGCCTTGGCGCGGCCACCGGTGAAATGCTGGTCAAGGCTGGCGCCAAGGTGATGTTGGTGGACCTCAATGCCGACGCGGTGGCCGCCCAGGCACAAAAGCTTGGTTGCCAGAGCGTGGTCGCGGACATCAGCAACGAAGCGGCAGCCGAAGCCGCGGTCAAGGCTGCGGTCGATGCATTCGGTGGCCTCAATGGCTTGGTCAACTGCGCGGGCATCGTGCGCGGCGAGAAGATCCTCGGCAAGAACGGTCCTCACGCCCTCGCCAGTTTCAGCCAGGTGATCAACGTCAACCTGATCGGCAGTTTCAATCTGTTGCGCCTGGCCGCCGCGGCCATTGCCGAAACCGAGGCCAACGCCGATGGCGAGCGCGGTGTGATCATCAACACCGCATCGGTAGCGGCTTTCGACGGCCAGATCGGCCAGGCCGCCTACTCGGCGTCCAAGGGCGCGATCGCCAGCCTGACCCTGCCTGCCGCCCGTGAACTGGCGCGTTTCGGCATCCGCGTGATGACCATCGCGCCGGGTATCTTCGAAACCCCGATGATGGCCGGCATGACCCCTGAAGTGCGCGATTCCCTGGCCGCCGGCGTGCCGTTCCCGCCACGCCTGGGCAAACCCGCCGAGTACGCGGCGCTGGTCCGGCATATCATTGAAAACAGCATGCTCAACGGCGAGGTGATCCGTCTCGACGGCGCCTTGCGCATGGCCGCCAAATAGGAGGATTTGTCATGTCCAACGATCCGATTGTCATCGTCAGCGCCGTCCGCACCCCGATGGGCGGCTTCCAGGGCGAACTCAAAAGCCTGACCGCGCCGCAGCTGGGTTCCGCCGCCATCAAGGCCGCCGTTGAACGTGCCGGCATCGCGCCCGGCGCGGTCGAAGAAGTGCTGTTCGGTTGCGTGCTCGCCGCCGGGCAAGGCCAGGCGCCGGCACGGCAGGCAGCGCTGGGCGCCGGGCTCGACAAATCGACCCGTTGCACCACGCTGAACAAGATGTGTGGTTCGGGCATGGAAGCGGCGATCCTGGCCCATGACATGCTCATCGCCGGCAGCGCCGACGTCGTGGTCGCAGGTGGCATGGAAAGCATGTCCAACGCTCCGTATCTTCTGGATCGCGCCCGCAGCGGTTTGCGCATGGGCCATGGCAAGGTCCTGGACCACATGTTCCTCGACGGCCTCGAAGACGCCTATGACAAGGGGCGCCTGATGGGCACCTTTGCCGAGGACTGCGCCGAGGCCAACGGCTACAGCCGCGAGGCCCAGGATGCCTTCGCCATCGCGTCCACCACCCGCGCCCAACAGGCGATCAAGGACGGCAGTTTCGATGCCGAAATCGTGCCGCTGCAGGTCATGGTCGGCAAGGAAGAGGTCACCGTTCGCCACGACGAGCAACCGCCCAAGGCACGCATCGACAAGATCCCCACGCTCAAGCCTGCCTTTCGCGACGGCGGCACGGTGACGGCGGCCAACGCCAGTTCGATTTCCGACGGCGCCGCGGCCCTGGTGATGATGCGCCAGAGCCAGGCGCAACAGCGCGGGTTGAAGCCTCTGGCGGTCATTCATGGCCATGCGGCCTTTGCCGATGCTCCGGGGCTGTTCCCCACGGCACCGATCGGCGCGGTCAAGAAGTTGATGGGCAAGACCGGCTGGTCGCTTGGGGACGTTGATCTGTTCGAGGTCAACGAAGCCTTCGCCGTGGTAGGGCTGGTGACCATGGACAAGCTGGAAATCCCCCACGACAAGGTCAACGTCCATGGCGGTGCCTGCGCCCTGGGCCATCCGATTGGTGCGTCCGGCGCACGCATCCTGGTGACGCTGCTCTCGGCCCTGCGCCAAAAAGGCCTCAAGCGCGGCGTCGCGGCCATCTGCATCGGCGGCGGCGAAGCCACGGCTATGGCCGTTGAATGCCTGTATTAAGGAATGCCCATGCTCCCGACTGAAGAACAGACCCAGATCCGCGACATGGCCCGACAGTTCGCCCAGGAGCGTTTGAAACCGTTCTCGGCCGAGTGGGACCGTGAGCACCGTTTTCCCAAGGAAGCCATCGGTGAAATGGCCGAGCTCGGCTTTTTCGGCATGCTGGTGCCCGAACAGTGGGGCGGTTGTGACACCGGTTACCTGGCCTACGCGATGACACTGGAGGAAATCGCCGCTGGCGATGGCGCATGCTCGACCATCATGAGCGTGCATAACTCGGTGGGTTGCGTGCCGATCCTCACGTTCGGCAACGATGAACAGAAGGCCAAGTTCCTCACGCCACTGGCCAGCGGCACGATGCTCGGCGCCTTCGCCCTGACCGAGCCCCAGGCCGGCTCCGATGCCAGCAGCTTGAAGACGCGGGCGCGGCTCGAGGGCGATCATTATGTGCTCAACGGCAGCAAGCAGTTCATTACCTCCGGGCAGAATGCCGGGGTGGTCATTGTCTTTGCGGTCACCGATCCGAGCGCCGGCAAGCGCGGCATCAGCGCGTTTATCGTGCCTACCGATTCACCGGGCTACAGCGTGGCACGGGTTGAAGACAAACTCGGCCAGCATGCCTCCGATACCTGCCAGATCCTTTTCGAAGACGTAAAGGTCCCGGTGGCCAATCGGCTGGGAGAAGAGGGCGAGGGCTATAAGATCGCCCTGGCGAACCTGGAAGGTGGACGCGTCGGCATCGCGGCGCAATCGGTGGGCATGGCTCGCGCGGCGTTCGAAGCGGCTCGCGATTATGCCCGTGAGCGCCAGAGCTTCGGCAAGCCGATCATCGAGCATCAGGCCGTGGCGTTCCGTCTGGCCGACATGGCGACGCAGATTGCCGTGGCGCGGCAGATGGTCCACCACGCCGCCGCCCTGCGCGATGACGGCCAGCCAGCACTGGTGGAAGCGTCCATGGCCAAGCTGTTCGCCTCGGAAATGGCCGAGAAGGTATGCTCCATGGCGTTGCAGACCTTGGGCGGTTACGGTTATCTCAACGATTTCCCGCTGGAGCGCATCTACCGCGACGTGCGGGTCTGCCAGATCTACGAAGGCACCAGTGATATCCAGCGCATGGTTATTTCGCGCAATCTTTGAACAGGAGTCCTGCATGAATTACGAAACGATTTTATTGGAGATCAAGGACTGCGTCGGCCTGATCACGCTGAACCGTCCCGAAGCGCTGAACGCCCTCAATGCACAGATCGTCAGCGAGCTTAACCAGGCGCTGGACAGCCTCGAAGCGGACCCGAAGATCGGTTGCATCGTGCTGACCGGCTCGAAAAAAGCCTTCGCCGCTGGCGCCGACATAAAGGAAATGGCCGAGCTGACCTACCCGCAAATCTACCTGGATGACCTGTTCAGCGACAGCGACCGTGTTGCCAATCGCCGCAAGCCGATCATCGCGGCGGTGAACGGTTTTGCCTTGGGCGGCGGATGTGAATTGGCCTTGATGTGCGATTTCATCCTGGCCGGCGACAACGCCAGGTTCGGCCAGCCGGAAATCAACCTCGGCGTGTTGCCGGGCATGGGCGGCACCCAACGCCTGACACGCGCGGTAGGCAAGGCCAAGGCCATGGAAATGTGCCTGACCGGGCGCTTTATCGATGCGGTGGAAGCCGAGCGTTGCGGCATCGTCGCGCGCATCGTGCCGGCTGATGAGCTGCTGGACGAAGCACTGAAAACCGCAGCGCTGATTGCCTCCAAATCGGTGCCCATCAGCATGATGGTCAAGGAAACGGTCAACCGCGCCTTCGAAGTCAGCCTGTCCGAAGGCGTGCGTTTTGAACGCCGGGTGTTCCACGCCGCGTTTGCGACCCAGGACCAGAAGGAAGGCATGGCCGCATTCGTGGCCAAGCGTGCTGCGCAATTCCAAGACAAGTAAGGCGGCGCATTCGCGAGAAGGCTCCCACCGTGGACTTGAGGTGTACGAGATACTGTGTACACCACCAAACTCTGTGGGAGCCTGCTCGCGAAGCCTGGACCTCACACCAGGTAGTGCTTCAACTCCCGGGCAATCACCATCCGCTGTATCTCGCTCGACCCCTCATAGATCTGGGTAATGCGCGCATCCCGGTAGTAGCGCTCCACCGGATAATCCTCCAGATACCCATACCCCCCATGGATCTGTATCGCCGACGAGCAGACTTTTTCTGCCATTTCCGAAGCAAATAGCTTGGCTTGCGACGCCTCCGACAAGCATGGCTTGCCAGCGCTGCGCAGGCGTGCGGCATGGAGAATCAGCAGGCGGGCTGCGTTCAGGCGGGTGTGCATGTCGGCCAGCAGGTTGGCGATGCTCTGGTGCTCGATGATCGGCTTGTCGAACTGCACCCGATCGCGGGAGTAGACCAGGGCCGCTTCGAACGCCGCGCGGGCAATGCCTAGTGCCTGGGCGGCGATGCCGATGCGGCCACCTTCGAGGTTGGAGAGGGCGATGGCCAGGCCTTTGCCCCTGGCGCCCAACAGATTGGCCTCGGGGACGGTGCAGTTGCTCAATGTCACTGCACAGGTGTCCGAGGCGCGAATGCCCATTTTGTGTTCGGAGCGATCGACGTTGAAACCTTGGGTGTCCGTCGGCACCAGGAAAGCCGAGATGCCTTTCTTGCCGAGGTCCGGGTCGGTGACGGCGAAGACAATCGCCAGTTTCGCCCGTTTGCCATTGCTGACGAACTGCTTGGCGCCGTTGATCACCCACTGGCCGTCCCGCAGTTCGGCGCGGGTGCGCAGATTGTGCGCTTCGGAGCCGGCCTGGGGTTCGGTCAGGCAGAAGCAGCCAATCGCCTGGCCGCTGGCAAGGTCCGCCAGCCAGGTCTGTTTCTGTTCGTCGGTGCCGAAATTGAGCACCGGCCCGCAGCCCACCGAGTTGTGGATACTCATCAACGCGCCGGTGGCACCGTCGCCCGCGGAGATTTCTTCCACGGCAAGGGCGTAGGCCACGTAATCGACATAGGTGCCGCCCCATTCCTCGGGAACGACCATGCCCAGCAGGCCCAATTCGCCCATCTTCGCTACCAGGCCATCGTCGATCCAGCCGGCTTTCTCCCAGGCTTGAGCGTGGGGCGCGATTTCACCGCGGGCGAAATCACGGGCCATGTCGCGGATCATCACTTGTTCTTCGGTCAGCTCAAGGTCTTGCATGTTCAGTTCCCGTGGTAGTCGAGGCCGTCGAAGAAACTCGCCACGGCTGCGGCGTCCAGCGCCTCCAGGGTCGGCGGGTTCCAGCGCGGGCTCTTGTCTTTATCGATCAGCAAGGCGCGCACGCCTTCGATCAGGTCACCGCGCTCGAACCATTGGCGATCCAGGTGCAGTTCAAGGGCGAAGCAGTCTTCCAGGCTCAGGTGGCGACCGCGGCGCAACATCTCCAGGGTCACCGCCATGGCCAAAGGCGAGCGGGTTTCCAGCAGGTCGGCGGTCTCCAATGCCCATTCATGGCTGTTGGCAACCGTGACCTGGCGCAACTGCTCGACCATGCTTGGCACATCGGGCAGGGCGAAGAAATGATCGATGGCAGGGCGCAGATCGGCCAGGGGCGGGGCGGGGAGTTGTTGGACCGCCATCTTCGCCAGCAGGCTTTGCAGATCCTTGAGAGGCGTGTCGCGCCACTCCAGGCGATCGAGGCGTTCATCGAGCTGGGCGAGCTTGTGGCTATCGAGGTACCAATCGGCGAGCCCGCAGTACAACGCGTCCGCGGCGCGGATATGCACGCCACTCACGCCCAGGTAGATGCCCAGCTCGCCGGGAATGCGCGGGAGGAAATAACTGCCGCCCACGTCCGGGAAATAACCGATGGACACCTCGGGCATGCCCAGGCGGGTGCGTTCGGTCACCACGCGCAGGTCGGCGCCTTGCGCCAGGCCCATGCCACCGCCGAGCACGAAGCCGTCCATCAGGGCCAGAATCGGCTTGCGGTAGTGGTGGATAGTCAAGTCGAGGGCATATTCCTCGACGAAGAAGTCTTCATGCAGGGTGTCGCCCTGCTTGTGGCTGTCGTACAGCGAGCGGATATCACCGCCGGCGCAGAACGCCTTGCCCCCGGCACCGCGCAGGGCCACCGCACGAATCTGCGCGTCCTGCGCCCAGGCATCGAGTTGCTGCTGCAAGCTGCGCACCATGCCCAAGGTGAGGGCATTGAGGCCGGCGGGGCGGTTCAGGGTCAAGTGGCCAATATGGTTGCGGACGTCGACCAACACCTCGTATGGCGCGGTTTCGACGCTGCCCGCAGCTTGGGATGAAACCTGAGCTGTCATCGCTAACTCCCTGCTTTTGTTGTTATTTATGAATAACGTAGCGCGTACCCGGTCGGGATCGTAACAGTGCAAATTTGCATTGCACAACCGGGATACGTGCAGGTCCTGTCTGCATATTTATAGCAGCCACAGGCTCAGCCGCGACCCGACAGCACCTCCGTGATGCTGCGGCGCTTGGCATGACGCTCGCTGGCGTGAATTAATTGTTCGAGATCCTCAGGGGTTACGTCGAAGAATGCTTCCATTTCCTCAAGTGCCGATTTCAAGTCGGCGGCGGTAATGGCCTGGCGATCCACGGGCGGGTGGTCCGCCGGAATGACGGGGACCGGCTCGCTGGCGCGCTTGGGATAGCGCACGCGCGTCAGGTTGTTGTACGCCAACGCAAAGGCGAGCAGGCCGGAACCGGCGAGCATTGCGGCGCCAACCGCCTGCCAGTCCAGGGCGACAATTGACGCATCCGCCAGTACCAGCGTCGCCGCCAGGGCACCGGCCGGTGGATGCAGGCAACGCAGCCAGCACATCAACACCAGCGCCATGCCGGCCGCCAGGCAAGCGCTGCCCAGCGTGCGGCCCAATACATGGGCGACCAGCAACGCGACGACCGACGCACACAGGTATCCGCCGAAAATTGACCAGGGTTGGGCCAAGGCGCCCGACGACACGGCGAACAGCAAGACTGCCGAGGCCCCAAGCGGGCCGATTAGATGCTGGGCCACTTCAAGACCGAACACTTGGCCGCAGAGCCAGACACTGAACATTGTTCCCAGGGCCATGCCAATCGCGGCACGGCTCCATTCGGTGGGACGGGTATTGATAGCAGCGGGGAACCAGCGAGAAAACATTAAGCGAGAATCCAAAAAACCAACAAAAAAAGGGGCTTACGGGAGAGTCCCAGAAAGCCCTTTAAGTGTTCCAACAGTTTGGGGGAGGAACGATGCACAGTGTGCCGGTCGCTTCCCTCGCTTACAAATTCATATTAATGCTGGTTGAGTGCATTTATTTTGAAGTAGAGGTCAGGCGATCCTGGCGCGCAACCAAGGTTGCTGCGCGATGGGCAAGCTGCAGGATTGGCCGCGGCCCATCGGGAAATAGGTAAAGCCTTTGTCCGCCATGCGGTCCGGATCATATAGGTTGCGGCCATCGAAAATCACGGGCGCCTTCAGGCGCTGCCGGATCAATTGGAAATCAGGCGCCTTGAACGACTGCCATTCGGTGCAGATGATCAACGCATCCGAGCCTGCCAGCACGGACTCAGGCGTGCCCATCAGCATCAGTTTCGACTCGTTGGGGTAGAGCAACTGAGTCTGCTGCATGGCTTCGGGATCGAACGCCCGTACGCTGGCCCCGGCCGCCCATAACGCTTCCAGCAGCGTGCGACTCGGAGCGTCGCGCATGTCGTCGGTGTTGGGCTTGAAGGCCAAGCCCCACAGCGCAAAGGTCTTGCCACGCAAATCGCCCTGGTAGAACGCCTTGATGCGTTCGAACAGCTTGTGTTTCTGCCGCAGATTGATGGTTTCCACCGCTTGCAGCAGGTCACTGGAGCAATGCGCCTGTTCTGCGGTGTGGATCAAGGCGCGCATGTCCTTGGGAAAGCACGAGCCGCCGTAGCCGCACCCCGGATAAATGAAGTGATAGCCGATGCGTGAATCGGCGCCGATGCCTTGGCGCACCGACTCGATGTCGGCACCGAGGTGTTCGGCCAGCTCGGCGATCTGGTTGATGAAGCTGATCTTGGTCGCCAGCATGCCGTTGGCGGCGTATTTGGTCAGCTCGGCGCTGCGCACATCCATGAACAGGATCCGGTCATGATTGCGGTTGAATGGCGCGTACAGGTCGCGCATGGTTTCGCGCACTTCTTCGCGCTCGCAGCCGATCACGATGCGATCAGGACGCCGGCAATCGGCTACGGCGGAGCCTTCCTTCAGAAATTCCGGGTTGGAGACAATATCGAACTGCAGCAGGCGGCCGGCCTTGAGCAGGCATTTGTCGATGTGCGCGCGCAAGATATCGCCCGTGCCCACCGGCACGGTGGATTTTTCCACGACCACCAGTGATTGCTCGCCGTAGCGTGCCACGGCCTCACCGACGGCGAGGACTTGGCGAAGATCTGCCGAGCCGTCTTCCCTGGATGGCGTACCTACGGCAATGAACAGGACCTGTCCATGCTTGACGGCAACCTGCTCGTCGCTGGTAAAACGCAAGCGCCCGGCATCGAGCCCCTCGCGCACCAGCGTCGCCAGGCCGGGTTCGAAAATGCTGACCTGGCCTTGACGCAGGTGCTCGATCTTTTTTTCATCGATGTCCATGCACACCACGTCATGGCCGACTTCGGCCAACACGACGGCTTGCACCAACCCAACGTAACCACTGCCGAACACGCTGATCTTCATGGCGAACTCCCTGGACCATCCCGAGCGGCCGCACCTGGCGGTACACCGTGGTGCGCTCGTTTCAGGATAGGGAGGCGATGTTGCAGTTCACTGACAGCCTGTAGCGCCCGCATCCGCCGCCAACCGGTACTGAGCGGGTAATTGCGTGACGAACTCGTCGACCACTTCCCGGGTCAGGCTGACGATATCCTCGACCCGTTCCATCCCGGCGCCGGTGCGCCAGCTCGCGACGATGTCCATCACCGAGGGCAGCGGCACGCCGTCCACCAGCCTCAATGTGCCCTGGGTCAGTTCGCCTTGGACCAGCGCTGCGGGCATGGCGCCGATGCCGAAGCCGTCGCGCACCAGGCGTGTGATGGCCGACGCCGAGTTCACGCAATTGATGCGTGGCGAGACGATATTGGCCGAGTGCAGGAGGTTGAGGATGTCCTGGTGCGGCCGGGAGTTGCGCGAAAAGGTCACGATGCGTTCCTGGGACAGGTCGTCCAGTGAAGCATAGTCACGGTCATAGGCTGAGCCGGTGCGCACCACCCAATGCATCGGATAACGGGTCAGGAGGGTATTGCGCACGCTGTCGAGGCGCAGGATATCGGTCTGGAAGATGATGTCCTGATAACCCTTTTCCAGCTGCGAGCACAGGTTGCTCGCGGTGTCGGCCGACAATTCGATTTCCAGCGCCGGGTAGCATTCCATCAGGCGTGTCACCAACGGGCTGAGCCAAGTGTGGATCACCGTATCCATCGCGCCGATGCGAATCCGCCCACGTACTTGGCGCGGATCCTTGATCACCGCCTTCATGCTCTGCATGGTGTCCATGATGCGCTCGGCATATTCGAGCACCCGCTGGCCTTCGGATGTCAGCGACACGCCTTTGGGGTCGCGCACGAACAGGCGCACGCCCATTTCATCTTCCAGGGCCGCGATCCGGCTGGAAATGGACGCTTGGGTGGTGAAGAGCTTTTCCGCTGTGAGCCGGAAGCTTTTCAGCCGGGCAACCCAGACAAAGGTTTCCAGGAACTTGATGTTCATGTCGTGCCGCTCCTCGAAACTGATAGCCAGGGAAAGCGCAGGGAAATCAAACCTGTCGGCCCCATCTGGCTGACAGGTATTGGATCACGTCTTGAAGCTTGCTTGAATCCGGCACCGTGTCCACGGCGGCCTCGACGCTGCACCATGGATACGCCAAGCGCGACACCCAGGCCATGACCGCCGGCAGGTCGGTTGCCGGCAAGGTGCTCATGTGTTCGATAGTTATGGTGAGTCCCCCGGCCAACCACGACTGGGGGCTGAACCGCCAGTCATACCGGCCGCAACCCACCCGGACTTCACCGCTGTGCTTGTCAGACATGGCAACCAACCATCGGCACTGGAACGCCTCGGTGCTGGACTCGGTGCTGGCCTCGGGAGGAGCGTCCAGGCAAAACGTGTAGACGTTTTCGAAGGTCTGGTTAAACCGGCTGACCAGCACATCACCGATGGCGCCACGGCCTTCGACGTGATCCGGGAACGAAATGGACCCGGTGCGGACCACCATGTCCAGGGTGGCGTCATCGGTAAAGGCCTGGGCCAGCAGGTGAGGGCGATTGCCGTCCTTGGCGCGGATGTACTGCTCGATGGATCGTCGCGGGCTGCTCATCAAATCTCCTTATGTGTTTGAGGGGTCACAGTGCGCTGTTCCAGAGGTCCGTTACCAGCATGCAGCCCGGCGCGTGGGTGATGCACAGCGGCGGACGCGAAGCCTGGACCACCGATTGCGGCGTTACGCCACAGGCCCAGAACACCGGTATTTCATCGCTTTGGACCGGTACTGCATCGCCGTAGTCCGGCGCGTCCAGCGAGCGAATACCGATCAGTGCCGGGTCACCGATGTGCACCGGGGCGCCGTGGACGTTGGGCATGCGCCCGGTGATCTGGATCGCCTGGATCGCCGCTGCGGCCTTCATCGGGCGCATGGTCACGACCATTTTGCCAGACAGTCGCGCGGTGGGGCGTGTGTCGATGTTGGTGCGGAACATGGCGACGTTGCGACCCAGGTCGATGTGCCTCAAGCGTATGCCGGCCTCAAGCAACGGTTGTTCGAAAGAAAATGAGCAGCCGAGGGCGAACGTCACCAGATCATCGCGCCAAAGGTGTTCGATGTCTGTGGGTTCTTCGTTCAACTCGCCGTGGTCGAAGATCCGGTAGCGCGGCACCTCGTGGCGGATATCGATGGGAGCGCCCAGGTTGCGCAGGAAAGGATCGCCCGGTTCTGTCACGTCCAGCAGCGGACAAGCCTGGCGGTTGAGTGTGCAGTAGCGCAGGAATTCGTCGGCCCAATCTCCTGGCAAGATGACGATGTTGGCTTGCACCCGACCCTGGCCCAGGCCGCTGGTGTGGCCGTGGTATCGACCGGCCGCAATGTTCTGGCGCAAGGCCTGCGGCGAACATTGCTGCAGCTGTTCGAATGTCAGGGCTGATGAATTCATCGTGGGGGCTCCATTGGTTTTTTTAGAGATCCCTTTGTAGAAAACCCGGGCGACGGCGTCCAACAAGGAAAGTTGCTACCCCCTGACAAGTAAAAGTTATTCGCCCTTCAATAACCCCGGCGCCGCCACCATGCGCAGCGGCCCGACGTCCGTGGCGTATTGGCAAACCACCTGTCGGCTCATCTGCACGATGCTCTCGATCAATTCCAGCCCCACGCCCGCGCGCCACGATGCAACGACATCGAGCTGGGGCAGAGGCGCACCGGGTTCCAGCTGAATCAACTCGCCACGGGCCAGCGGCTTGGCCACCAGCGCCGCCGGCAACGCGCCGATGCCGAAACCGTCGCGTATCAGTCGGGTCATGGCCGATACCGAATTGACGCAACTGACCCGTGGTGTACCGACGCCATGGGCATACAGCAGGTTGAGCACGTCCTGGTGCGGTCGCGATTGCTTGACGAAAGTGATGATGCGTTCGCTCGCCATTTCCGTCAGCGAGGCATAGGGCCGGGCGTAAATCGATTGGCTGGCGGCGATCCAGTGCATCGGGTAGTGGCCCAGTTCCAGATTGCGCACGCTTTCATGGCGGACCAGATCGGTCTGGAAGGCGATGTCCAGGTAACCTTTTTGCAGCTGGTCGCAGAGGTTGCGCGCCGCGTCGGCGGTGATTTCGATCTCCACGGCGGGGAATGCCTGCATCAGCATCGACATCAATGGGCTGAGCCAGGTGTGGATCACCGTGTCCATCACGCCGATGCGCACCAGGCCCTGCTGCGGGGTGCTTTTGTCCAACGACTGCTTCAGGGCGCGCTGGACTTCGAGCATCTGCTCCGCGTACTCAAGCACCTTGATGCCTTCCGGCGTCAATGACACGCCTCGCGAATCACGCACGAACAGGCGCAGGCCCAACTCGTCTTCCAGTGACGCGATCCGACTGGAAATCGCTGCCTGGGTGCTGAACATCTTTTCGGCGGTCAGGCTGAAGCTTTGCAGGCGAGCAACCCAGACGAAGGTTTCGAGAAACTTGAGGTTCATGGTGGTTCTCTTGGCGTTTATCGTTCTTATGGTTGCAATTGTTACTCCAGGTCGAGGCTCGACGCGCATCAAATTTTCTTATGTCCGCGCCTGCTTTTTTCCCGTTTGACGCTGTACCGCGCCAATGCGAAGAATCCGCCCCGTGGCGAGGGAGCTT
This sequence comes from Pseudomonas frederiksbergensis, assembly GCF_000802155.2. Lineage (GTDB taxonomy): Bacteria > Pseudomonadota > Gammaproteobacteria > Pseudomonadales > Pseudomonadaceae > Aquipseudomonas > Aquipseudomonas frederiksbergensis_A. The sequence goes on along the minus strand of NZ_JQGJ02000002.1, from coordinate 267,064 downwards.
GCTCCCTCGCCACACTACCCGCACTGCCCCAAACAATAAGCGAGGCGCGTACGCCGTCCCCGAAGGGATCGTTCGCGCCCATAAAAAGGAGCACGCCATGCCCCGTTTCATCGACACCCGTTGCAGCCGATCACCCCTCGGTCCATTGCTCGGCCTGGGCCTGATCGGCGCACCGATCGCCCACGCCGATTTCATTGGCGACAGCAAGGCCAGCCTGGAAGCCCGCAACTTTTATTTCAACCGCGATTTCAGGCAAGAGGGCGCTCGGGACAAAGCCGAGGAGTGGGCACAAGGGTTCCTGTTGCGCATGGAGTCGGGGTACACGGCCGGCACCTTGGGTTTTGGCCTGGACGCCTTGGCCATGGCCGGTTTCAAACTGGACTCGGGCGGTGGCACCGCCGGCACCAATCTTTTGCCAGCGGACCGGTCCGGCGGCTCCCAGGATCGCTACGGCGAAATCGGCCTGACGGCGAAGATGCGCTTGTCCAACAGCACGTTGAAAGCCGGTACGCTGCAAATCAAGGACCCGGTGGTCAATTCGAACGACACGCGCCTGCTGCCGGGCACCTTCAAGGGCGGGCTATTGAATGTGCAGGAAATCGATCATCTGAAGCTCACCGCCGGGCAGCTTGCCCAGATCAATTTTGTCGATTCCACGGACTACCAGGACATGACCGCCAATCGCATCGGCGGCACCAGCGACAAGTTCCAGTTCGCGGGGGCGGACTACCAGTTCCTGCCCAACCTCACGGCGCAATACCGCTACGGCAAGCTTGAGGATATCTACCAGCAGAACTACCTCGGCTTCATCCATACCCTGGACCTGGGCAACGGCCAGTCATTGAAAAGTGACGTGCGCTATTCGCGAAGCACCGAGGATGGCAGTTTCCGTGCAATCGACAACCAGGCATTCGGCGCGCTGTTCACCTATAGCCTCGCCGGCCACGCGTTCGGCCTGGGCTATCAGCGCATGAGCGGTGACGATCCGTTTACGTACATCTCACGCAGCGATCCGTACCTGGTCAACTTCGTGCAGATCGGCGATTTCGCTAACGTCGACGAACGCTCGTGGCAAACCCGCTACGACTACAACTTCGCCGCCGTCGGTGTGCCGGGCCTGACCTTCATGACCCGCTACATCAGCGGCGACAACGTGCAACGCAGCGCGCCAGGGGAAGGCCAGGAATGGGAGCGCAACACCGACATTGCCTACGTGGTGCAGGACGGCACCTTGAAGGGGCTGGGCTTGAAGTGGCGCAACGCAACGGTGCGTTCGAATTTCGGCAATGACCTGGATGAAAACCGGCTGATCGTCAGCTATACGATGGCGTTGTGGTGACGGAACCTCAACCCGTCAAGCCTTGACCCAGCGCTGACGACTCCAGCTGCTCAACGTATCGACGGTGAAGACCAGCAGCAGCATCGCCAGGATCACCGTGCTGCCTTGGGCCTCCTGGAACAGGCTGAGGCTGACGTAAAGCATCTGGCCCAGGCCGCCGGCGCCGACGAAACCCAGGACGCTGGCCATGCGGATGTTGTTTTCCCAGCGGTATAAGGTGTAGGCCAACAGTTGCGGCATCAGGTTGGGCAACGTGCCATAGCAGAAGGCCAAGAGGGCGCTGCCGCCCTGAAGGCGGATGGCGTCGGCGGGTTGCGACGGGGTGTTTTCCAAGGCTTCGGCAAATAGCCGGCCGAGTACGCCAACGGTGTGCAGGGCCAGCGCCAGTGTACCGGCGTTGGGGCCAAGCCCGGCGGCAAGCACCATCAGCGCGGCCCAAACCAGCTCCGGAACCGCGCGCAGGGCGTTCAACAACAGGCGCGATGCGCTCTGCAACGGCCAGCCAAGGCGCCCGGCGGCAGGTAGCGCCAAGGCCAAGCCCAACACTGCCGCGAGCAGGGTGCCTAGGGCGGACATGGCGATGGTTTCCAGCGCGCCCTGGCCGATCGCTTTCAGGTAGGCCGGGCTCAGGTCAGGTGTCAGGAAGCGCTGGGCATAAGCGGCCATCTGCTTGAGGTTCGAGTGCTCGCCGAGCGCGCCCAGGTCGATACCCAGATAGACGAACGAGGCCACCACCGCTGCACCGATACACAGCAGCAACAAAGCGTTGAGCAGGCGATTCATGCCAACCTCCAGCGCAGCACGCGACTGAGCTGGTCGGCGAGCAGCACCAATATCAGGAAAGTCAGCAGCAAGCTCGCGACTTCGCCGCCGGCGAACATGCGCAACGACAGGTCCATCTGCTGGCCCAGCCCGCCAGCCCCGACGAACCCCATCACCACCGAGGCGCGGATGGCGCATTCCCAGCGGTACACGGTGTACGACAGCAGCTCGGCGGCGACATTGGGCAGGATGCCGTAGCAGAAGGCCGCGAGCCGACCGCTGCCGGCTTGCATCAGTGCGTGTGCCGGGCGCTGGTCGACGGACTCGAAGATTTCCGCGTAGACCTTGCCCAGCATGCCGCTGTAAGTGATCGCAATGGCGAGTACCCCGGCCGTCGGTCCGAGGCCGACGGCACGGACAAACAGCAAGGCCCAGACGATCTCCGGCACGCTGCGCAGGAAGATCAGCAGCGCACGGACCGGCCAACGCAACCATTGGCCCCAGTAGCCGGGCCTGCCAGCGCGGTATGCGGCAGACAACGACAACGCCCGGCTGGCGAGCAGGCTGGCGGGAACGGCCAACAGCAGCGCCAAGGCCATGCCAGCGGTGGCAATGGCAAGCGTCTGCAGCGTGGCTTGCAGCAGCAGTTCGACAAACGTTTCGTCATGGGCCGGTGGCCAGAACGCGGCGACGAACCGGCCCATCTCGCTCTGGCTATCGCTGGCCAGCAGCACCCCCAGGTCCAACTCGCTGAAATGGATGCCCGGCCACAGCAGGGCAACGGCCAGCAGACCAAGGAACAGGCGAGGGCGGGCGGCGGGGTCCCGAGCGTCACGCTTCAGCATCGCGGAATCTGCACGCTCGAAGGTGGAGGCGGGCTCGACAGCGACTCCAGTTGCTCGTTGGCATAAAGCGTATCGAGCTGCCGGCGGTCGACCGCTTCCGTCGGCAAGTCGAAGAGTACCTGGCCGTCACGCAAACCGATGATCCGGGAAAAGTGCGCCAGCGCGAGATCCACCGCATGCAGGCTGGTCACCAGGGTAACCTGGTGTTCCCGGGCATGCTGGCAAAGCACTGACAGCGTGTGCTCGGCGAGCACCGGGTCCATCGCCGATACCGGTTCATCCGCCAGCAACACCTCCGGCGCCTGGTACAGCACGCGGGCGATGCCGACGCGTTGCAGCTGCCCACCGGACAATTGCTGGCATTGAACGAACAGCTTTTCGCCCAGGTCCAGGCGCGCCAAGGCCGCGCGTGCCCCGGGAATATCCAGCGGATGGAGCAGGTTCAGCAGGCTCTTGCCGATACCCCATTGCCCCAGTTTGCCCGCCAGCACCGCCGTGATTACGCGTTGGCGCGGGGGCAGGGGAGGCGCTTGGTGAATGAGACCAATGCGTGAGCGCAGGCGTTGACGCTGGCGCGCCGACAGTTGCCAGACCCGCTCGCCCAGCACGTCGACTTCACCGTTACCAGGACGCAGCGCGGTGGCCAGGACGTTGAGCAGGCTGGACTTGCCGGCGCCGGACGGGCCGATGATCGCGACCTGTTCCCCTGCACGCAGGTGCAGGTCCACACCGCGCAGCGCCTGGGCGCCGTTGGCATGGACGACGCTGGCCTGGGTCAGGCGCAATGTCATTTGAGCAGTTCGGCGGCGCGTGCGGCTTCTTCGATGCCCTTGTAGTTTTCGGGCTTGGTTTCGATGAAGCGACTGGCGGCCTGCAGATCAAGGATCTCCTTGTCTTTCGGATTCGCCGGATCAAGCGCCAGGAACGCGGCCTTGATCTTGGCCGCCAGTGCCGGGTCGAGGGTGCCGCGCACCGTCCAGTTGTAGTCGAAGTACGCCGGGGTGGTGGCGAAGACCTTGACCTTGCTGGTGTCGACCTTGCCGGCGGCGACCAGTTTGTCCCAGACGCTGGCGTTGAGCACACCGGCATCGACCTTGCCGGCCTGGACCCAGGCCGCGGTCGCGTCATGGGCACCCGAATAGCCTACGCGGCTGAAGTAGGTTTCCGGCTTGATGCCGTCCTTGAGCATGAAGTAGCGCGGCATCAGGCTGCCCGAAGTGGACGAGATCGAGCCGAAGGCGAAGCTCTTGCCCTCCAGGTCGGCAAGGGATTTGACGGCTGGGTCGGCGCTGATGAATTTACTGGTGAACTGCGCGTCCTGTTCACGTTGCACCAGGGGATTGGCGTTGCCGGTCTTCAGGCGGGCCTGGACGAAGGTGAAGCCGCCCAGCCAGGCCAGGTCGATCCGGTCGGTGGCCAGCGCCTCGACCACGGCGGGGTAGTCGCTCACGGGCACGAATTCGACTTTCATGCCGATCTGCTGTTCCAGGTATGCACCCAGTGGCTTGAACTTGCGCAGCAGTTCGGTCGGCGCCTCGTCGGGAATTGCGCTGACTTTCAAGGTGTCGGCGGCCTGCGCCAGGACAGCGCTCACGGTCAGGGTGAAACCGACGGCCAGTGCCAGGGTACGCTTGAGCATGAAAATCTCCGGTGCATGGAAGCATGAATATTCAAGCGCCAGGCGTTCTTGCCGGGCGCGTTGTGAGGGTAGACGAGTGGGAGCGATTTTGATCGTTTCCGGTGATCAGGTAAATCTTTATAGTCGCTTGCCCCCATCCTATTTCTGGAGCCTCAACATCATGCTCAGCGCCGAGCTGAAGTCTTTCCACATGGTTGCTCGCCTGGCCAGCGTCACCCAGGCGGCCAAGAAACTGGGGCTCAGCCAGCCGACGGTGACCACGCAGATCCGCAATCTGGAAGCCCAGTACGGCGTCGAACTGTTCTTTCGCGGCGGCCGGCGCCTGACGCTCAGCGACGAAGGCGCGCAGTTGTTGCCGATGGTGCAGAAGCTGTTGCAGCAGGAAGCCGACATCGAGTTTTTCCTGCGCAATAGCGGCCAGGTGCAAGGCACGCTGCGAATTGGCGCCACGGCGCCGTACTACGTGCTCGATATCATCAAGGGCTTTCGCGATCAGTTTCCCCTGTGCGAAGTGACTCTGGAAATCGGCAACTCGCTGCAGGTCATCGAGGCGCTGGAGGAGTACCGCGTGGACCTGGCCGCGTCCTCGCAACTGGTCGAAGACGCTCGGTTGACCCGATTGGTATTGGGCCACGACCCGCTCGTCGTGGCGATGCACCGCAGCCACCCGTTGGCCAGCCACGATCGTGTGGCACCCGGTGCATTGGCCGGGCACTGCCTGCTGATGCGGGAAAAAGGCTCGACCACCCGCGCGCTCACCACAACCTTGCTACGAGAAGCCGGCGTGGCGACCGGGCCATTGTTGGAAATTGGCAGTCGCGAGTCGATTCGCGAAGCGGTCCTGCGCAACATCGGCATCAGCATCATCGCCCGTCATGAAGTGCCGGAGAACCCGCAGCTCAAAGTCGTCGAGCTGGAAGGCGCGCCGCTGATCGCCGAGTACCTCTATTGCCTCAAGGAGCGCCGCCAGGCTCGGCTGCCGTCGGCGTTCCTCGGCCTGGCGCGAGAGACGGCTGCGTCCTGAGCCCGCTACGCAAATCGGCGCCCGGCCTGGGCAGGGCGCCGGCCTGTCGCATCAGAGCCAGTAACGCAGGCCGAGCATCACCGATTGGGCTTCGTATTCGGTGCTCACGTCGCCCTGGGGCAGGCGCTCGATGTCACCGAAGTGTGCTTCGCTGGTTTTCAGGCACCGGTAATCCACCGACATGGACCAGTTCTCGGTGAACTCGTAACCGACTCCCGCGCCCAGTTGATAAGCCGACACCGTGTCGCGATGGGTTCCGCCGAATTCGACGCCCCCGGCCTCCAGGCCGCTGACGGTCAAGGTGGCATAGCCCAGGCCGCCGCCGATGTACGGGGTGAACCGGTTGAACGGTGCAGGAAGGTTCATGAAGTCGTACCAGAGGTTGGCCATCAGGCTCGTGGCTTCCTCTTCGCCTTTGCCGTCGATGCTCCCGCCGCCTTCATAGACGCGATTATTGAATTGGGTCAGGGTGTTCTTGCGGTAGCTCAGTTCGATTTCGGGTCTCAGCCCGACCGGGAATCGCCAGCCCAGGGCCAGCCCGGTGGCATAGCCGGAGTCGAGCGGCTGGTTGAATTCCATCTCGACGAAATCCAGGTCGTTCTGGTTCAGGTCTTGCGCCGATACCCAGTTCGCGCCGCCCATCAGGCTGGCGTAGGGGCCAAGCGTGTCGGCGCAGCTCAATGCCGGCACCACAGCGCTCATGCCAATGATGCCCATCGCCAGGTATTGAGTGTTTTTCAGTAGGTTCATGCTCGGTCCGAAGTGTTCCGTTATCAAAAAGATCAGCGGGCGCCAGCGCTCAAGTCGCAACGCCCGACGTTGCGTCATACAAGGTGCAAATGGCTTTCCGGTTTCTCGCTGGCGGGCGTGCCGCTGGTGTTGGCCCGCCGCTCAGCGAGCGTGGCCAGGTTGTCGAGAGCGGTAGTCATTGCCGCGGTCAACGCTTTGCGGATCAGCCGTCGGTAGAGGAAACTCAACGGGCCGGCGATCCTGGCGGTATGGATGACTTGGGTTTCACTGGGTGAAAGCCGGCGCAGCCGGTGGTCGAACTCCAAGTCCATCCACAGCAACCTGGCGCTGTTGCGGTAGCTTTCCTGGAACTCCACCGCTTCCAGTCTCAATGGCATTCGCAGGCCGTTCTTGAGAACGCACTTGCCAAGCGTCCCGGCCTGGAACGGGCCATCGAGTTCGCAATGGCGCACATCGGTGTCCCAAAGTGGCGCATGCGGGAAATCGCTCCAGATGTTCCAAATGACCGCAGGCGGCGACTTGACTATGATTTTTACGGTGACATCGTTCATGGGTTTACCTCGCCGGTCAGGCGCATGGTCGGGCTCGAAAAAGGACAGCTCGGGACGTCAGGCTGCCGGCGCGGTTCGACTCAGCACCTGGGCGGTGATGTTGGCCTGGCCGATCTTTTCGCCCCGGTTGAACAGGTCGATATGGATGCGGTTGGTCTTGAACGATTGCAGTTGCGCATCCAGGCCGGCTTGCGGCGCCAGCGACAGCGGGCTGTTCCGAGGGATGGGCCGGTCCAGGGTGAAACTCAAGGTCAACAGGTTCATGGGCGTATCGAGGGGGATCCGCAAATGGCAGTGGGCGATCTGCATGTAGCACTGGCGCGCGACTTCGAGGAAATACACCATCGAGTAATGCGCGGGGTCGCCTTCATGGAAAAAATGCCCATCCGGCAGTTTGATCGTATCGACACTCAACCCTTGGGCAACGCCGCTCATGTCGCTGACAATGACGTTTTCTGCCCTGGCCTTGTGCAACAGGGCCTTGTCGCCACAACGACGGGCCGTGAATTCGCCCGGCGGCGAGATTTCGAAGGCCGAGCTGTAGGCCAATCCCAGGGTGCAGGTGCACATCAGCTTGCCGCCCTGGACCACCTTGGCCTGGAAGAGGGCGTCCTGCTCTTGCTCCAGGTGCAGCTCGATGGTCCCTTCCTTTTGCACGTATTGCTGGAACCTGATGCTCAGCGTTTTGACGTAGGCAACCCGTCCGTTGAGTGAAGGCATGGCCAGCTCAGCCAATTGCATGACGCCTTCGAGCAAGAGGATGCCGGGGATGTGATCCAGCGGATGATCGAAGAAGTAGGGGTGCGTTTCGTCCACCACCAGCTCGGCGCGCAGCGAGTGGGCGTCGCGCTGGATGTGCTTGATTACGGTGTTTTGCGCACGCCGTTGCCAGTTGGTCGGCCGCTGGGATCCGGATCCCCGCTGCAAGGCGAAAAGCCCTTCCATGGCGCGAACGCGAACACGCAAACCGGCCAGGACGGTGCTGGTCAGCATATCGCTGAGTTGCAGCACGTCGACACCGTCGTGTTGCGGTTCGCGGACAACGTGGCCGGGACGTGTCGGCGCGATGACTTCCTGTGCCGAGTGAGGCACCGGATGGGCAAACCGCAACGTGAACGGATGCTTTATGGCAGGGGCCGGCTCTGCCTCGGGTGTCCATTCCCGAAGCCGTTCAGTGAACAGCCACATCAATGGCTTGCCGGCTTCGCGGACCTCGATCACCGAGTGAACCGATGAATTCAAGGTCACGGCCAGCAGGGTTTCGATACCGCTGGCCTCCGCCAGGAATCCTGTCTTTTCTCGAAGCGATCCGCTGGCTTGAACCCCATCGGCTGCCAGTTCGCAGACGTGCTGATGCGGGTACTCGCCGATCGCTTTCCCCACCAACCGGCAGGCTTGGTCAAGGGATTGCGCAGCATGGGCAAGGACCGCCGAGCGAATCACCAGCAGTGGTTTTTCGCCGGCCTCTGGATGGTAGGGACGCAGGGCGATCAGCCCAAGCCCTTCACCTTGCACCGCTCTGCTGCGCCGGGCTCGGTCGATTTCGATCTCGCTACTGATAAAGCGGCCGGCGCCGAGCAGGAGCGTCGAGATGCCTTGCCCGAACCATTGTGGCGAAGCCAGCAGCGTGTGCCAGAACAGCCCTGGCGTGCCGGCCAGCGTCTGGTGGAAGCCCTTGAAATCGAAAATCTGCGCCGGGTAGCCGGACAGCATGTTCGGCAGCATGGTCGCCACGTCGGTGACCTCAACACCTGGCGGCGTGCCCTGGCCGCGGGCGTAAAAATGCTCGGCGCTGCTGTACGCGTTGCTGAACCGTTCCCCACCCATGTTGCAGCACATCACCATGGCGGTGCCGACCGAGCCCGCCACGCCTGGCAAACGCCGCAGCAGATGGTTGACCCGATCGGTGATCAACAGCTTGAACGGATCGACATGGGCCAGGGGTTTGGGGCCCATGCCGAAACCGGCGATATCGATCATGTGGTCCCGGGCGAGGAATTTCCCCGACAACGGTGGAGTCACGTCGCCGCGGTAATCAACGAAACGTCCATAAGGGAACGTCACGGACGGGGCTCCAGATTGGTCGAGCTGTTGCTTGAATGATTGCAGCGAATCGCAGGCGCCGAACGCCGCTTCCGCCTCGACAATGGCCAGGTCCAGCGTCAACACGCCGGGCACGACACGGGCCGCGACGGGGCGCTCGGCGGCAACGTACTCGTCCACCACCAGGTGCGCGTTGGCACCGCCAAAGCCGAAACTGGAAATGCCGATACGGATCGCCGACTGACGTTCCGCCAAGGGTTGTACCTGCTGCGTGGCAAGGCGCAGGCAAGTCCCGTCGACTTTTGCGCTGGGCCGATAGTCAGGTTGGGGCGGGATGCCCTTGTGGCGCAGGATCATCAAGGCCTTGGCGAGTGAAGCGCCTCCTGCGGCGGCCAGCGGGTGACCGATCACCGACTTGATCGAGCCGATGGTCAATTTCTGGTCGGCCGGGCGATGGGGCGCGAAGAAGCTTTGCAGCGAAGCCAACTCCGTCGCGTCACCCAACGGGGTGCCGGTGCCATGGGTCTCGATATAGTCCACGCTGCCTGGATCGAGCTCGCGATAGGCACGTTGATAGGCTGAGAACTGGGCCTGCTTGCCGGGGGCGAACACCGAGCCTTCGGCACCGTCGGCAGACAAGCCCAAAGCGCGCAGGACACCCAGGGGCTGGCGCTTGGCGGCCAAGGCTGCGCAGACGGGCTCGATCAGGAACGCTGCCGCACATTCTCCCGGCACGATGCCGTCGGCGTCCTCGCCGAACGCCTGCATGCTGGCCCGCGCGGAGAAAGCCGTCAGTTGCGAGAAGCCCAGGAACAGCGCCGGTGGCAGGACGGTGTTGAGGGCCATCACGATTGCGTTGTCCGCCTGCCCGCTGTCGAGCAACGCCTTGGCCATATCGATTGCATAAGGGAAGGAACTGCAGGCGGTGTCCACCGATAACGCCGGCCCACCCAAGCCAAGCGCGCGGGCCAGTTCAGCCACTTGTTCGCCCGGTGTAAAACCGAGCGGCACGGCGGTGTTGGTCGTCGTTCCGGTCGCGAAATAGCTTTCATCGCTCCAAGAGGTTGCGACGATCAATGCCGTGCGCCCGGTATCCGGCACCGAGCCCTGGGCGGCCAGTTCGGTGAGCAACGCCTGGAGCACTTTCTTGCCGATGGCGACCTGCCGACCGTCATGGCGCGAAGGGATCGAAGCGTCGTCGGTCAGGCAAAACGCGCTGTCGAGGTAAGTACGGTCCTTCTCGCCAGTCTTTGCCGAGAATATCGCCTGCCTGTCCAGCTCCCAACGTGCCGACATCGCCTGGATCGGCGCGATCCGGCCCTGGGAAAGTAACTGCCAGAGGGCCTCCATCGAAGGCGCCCCCGGGAATTCGCCGGCCATTGCGCTGAAACACAACTCGGCGTCTGTTGTAACCGCGCCACTCATACCTGTCTCCTGACTACTCTAAGCGGGTGACCTGTCGACCATCCGGTTTCCATTCCATGTGCTGGCTGCGCTTGCCCTAAGGCGTCAGCCCATTCTCGCCAGGAGCGACAGCGCATCTTGTGGCGTGCGGCGCGACATCAAGGCTTCGCCGGCGAACTCACTGGCGGGGGTTGCCTGCGCCATTGACTGGCAAAGGGCTTCCCGGTCGAAACCGTTGAGCCCCAATTGTGCGAAGGGCGTCTGGATGTCCAATGATTGGGCAGCTTGTGGAACCAACGGCGCGAGGGCATCGAAAAGCGCATCGCTGATCGGCGTGTCGGAGCGGGTGGCGGCGGCTGCAGGCATGTCGGGAATAGCGCCGGGCACCTCGGCGTTGCCGAGCATGTCTTCAATCAAGGCAACGGTTTGCATGGCAGATTTGGCGTTGGCCAGCTCGCTGCTCCTGGCCTTGAGCTGTGGCCACTGAGCGACAACCGCTTCGAGGAAGTCCAACTGCACCAACGAGTCCATTCCCAGGCTTTCGTAACTTTGTTCGCTGTCAATCTGCTCAACAGTGAAACCGGTCATGACCGCCAACTGTGCGATCACCCAGGCCTCTATACCTTCGGCGGGCGCATGCGCATCGGCTTCGAGCCTGGCGAGCAATGCCGTTGGGGTCGGGGCGTCGAACAGCGCCGAGGTCAGGTCCTTCTTGTCCGGAAAGTGCTGGGCCAACGATTCGAAGATGTCTACCAGCCCCAGGGAGTCGATGCCCAGGCTTTCAAAGCTCTGGTCGAGATCGATTTGTTCGTTCCTGAACCCTGTGACTTTGCTTATTTCGGCGCGCAGCCATTGCGCGTAGTTGGGCGCCGCCGGTTGCTCGGCGACAGGCGCCGCTGGCAGGACTGGTGAATGCCCCTGTACCGGCTCGAGCGTCGCGACGCTTTTACCGACGGGTGCTTCAATGCCATGGGCATAGACGCCCTCGAGCACCTGCTGATGGGCATTGAAATAATGTGCCGTGACCGTTTCCGCCTGTTCCAGCAGGCGCATCAGGATCGATTCCTTGGCGATGTTGGATTCGCACAGCGAATCGATGATCTTTTCCGAAAGGGAGAAATAGCTATGGGCTATTTTTCCGTTGGACACGATGAATTCCTGCACGACGTCGTTAAGCTGCAAGCGCATGAGGTTCTCCTTAACCCTGAATAGGTAGGTGTTCTGAATCGATAGTCGAATGCCAGGGCCCGCGCCGGGGCCCTGTCATCAAGAGGCAAAGGCAGTCGCGACTTAAAGCTGCAGTTCCAGCGCATCCATCTCGCTAAACAGTGTTTTACCGACGCCCTTGCGCAGCCCGGACCTGACGATCAGGTACGTCATCAGCGTGACGGCGTCGGCGCCCTGGAAGGCGATGTAGCCATCGGGACGAACCAGCATCAGCGTGCCTTCCTTGGCGTGGTAGCGCTTGTGCAGACGCCAGTCAGGGTCGAGCAGGGTGGATTGCTCCGCCGGCAGCCCGATGCTGCTCAACGCGTCGACCACGCAGTAGGCCCTGATGGCCGGGTAGTCTCGCTCTACCGATGCGGCCAATGAATAAAGGCTCGGCAACACCGGAGAAAATTGGTCGGTCGCGCTGAAGATCAACAGGGTGAACGATCCCTGGAACAGATCGATCAAGCGCTTGGGCTGCTTGCCTTGCCGCTCCCACAGCTCGACGTCGGGTGCCAATTGTCCCGCGCGAGGCGCCGGTGGCTGGAACGGGTTTCGCCTGCCTTTCTTTTTCCAGCTCCAGCGCTGCTGCCGAGTCAACGATTCCTGGATGTATTCGCTTTTGCCGTAGTGGTATTGATGCCCGGAGATCATCGACGGCAGCTTGCGCTGGATCTTCTGCCGATTGCTCAACAGCGGCAGGACGTTATCGCGCAACCACACCAGGGCCGGATGCCTGACGGTGATCAGTCCCGTGAGTCGATGTGCGGTGTTTTCCACTTCAAGGGCCACCGGATAGCGTTCGGCGTTGTAGCTGTCCAGCAACGATGGATCGGCCAGGCCTTGATCGACATAGGCAAGTTTCCACGCCAGGTTGTATGCCTCGGAAATGCCCAGGTTCATCCATTGGCCGCCGATAGGGCTGCCGATGTGCGCGGAGTCACCCACCAGGAAGACCGAGCCCTGCTGCAATGACTCCACCCGACGGTGCTGGAACGAGGCAATGGTGGTCGATGAAATGTTTGACAGCGTCATCTTTTGCCCACGCCCCTCGCACAGCCGCTGGAAATTCTCCAGGGTGAGGGGAGGGCGCTCGCCTTCGGGTGGCAGGTCGTAAGGCATCTCGATGAAAAGGCGATAGCGGGACTGGTCGCTGATCGGCGCAACCGCGACATAACCGTCCTGGGCGCCAAGGAAAAACGCGCCCTCGTCCTTGCTGCCGGACCACTCGATGTCGGCGTCGGCCAGCATGAAAAAACGATCGTAGGAGGAGCCCTCGAAGGTCATGCCCAGGCGTTTGCGGATATTGCTGCGGGCTCCGTCGCACGCCACCGCCCAGCGGCTGGAGAAGGATTCGTCGCGGCCGTCGGCGTGCCGCAAGGTCATCGCCACGGACCCAGGCTGGTTTTCAAGATCGACCAGTTCAGTGTTCCATTCGACGTCCGCACCCAACTCATTCAACCGCTGCAACAGGAGCTTTTCCGTCTGCGGCTGCGGCAGGCTGAGTAGCAGGGGATAGGTAGCATCCAGGTAGGAAAAGTTATAGTTCAGCACGCGCTTGGCGTTTGACTGGACCGAGAACTGATTGATGGTGAACCCCTCGGCGATCGCCTGGTCGGCAATGCCCAGGTCACGAAAAATCTCCAGGGTCCTGGAATGGATGGCCATCGCCTTGGTCGCGGTGGAAGGACCCGCGTTCTTTTCAATGATGCGGAAAGAAACCCCCCATTGCTTCAACATGATCGCCAGCGACAGGCCGATAGGACCGGCACCGACGATCATCACCGTCGGAGCGCTGCCCGGCTGTTTGCAAGGCGTTTGGGCCAAGGTGCTCAGAGTGTTCATCGATCAGTACCAGTTTCTGTAGAAGGGAGAATTGGCGAGGCCCAGCAGCGCTGCGTCACCTGACGAATCGCCATAGGCGTAGATGTAGAAATCGTCGAGGTTGCTCATGCAGTCCCTGAGCCGAGCGACTTTCTCCCGGTCGACACAATTGGTACCGGATATCCCTCCCGTCAGCTTGTTCCCGGCGACCGCCAGGCGGGTGCCGCAGACATGATCGAAACCCACGGCCTGTCCCCAGGGAATCAGGTAGTTTTCTGGTGAGTTGCTGACGAGCGCGGTGACGTGCCCCATGGATTGGTGCCATTGCAGGCGCCGCATCGCTTCAGGTCTGAGCCAGAGCGGCAATTGCTCGGTGATGAAATACCTGGCGTGCTCGCGCTCTTGCTCGACCGTCAAACCGCCGAGGTAACAGGCAATGAACGCCAGACGTGCCTGCATCAACGGAGTGATCCCGAGAATGACGCTGAGCATTTTCGGCAACAGGGGAATGATCCTGAGCCAGAATGCCCGGGTGCCAACAATGAAGCGCATGTAGCGCCAGAAGGTGTGCCTGTCGGTCAATGTACCGTCGAAATCGAAAACGGCCAGTACCGGTTGCGTGCTGTCAGCGTGCATGAATCTCTTCCTTGAGAGGGACAATCTCGATGAATTTGGGCAGTTTGAAACCAGAGAGATATCGGGCTAGCAGGGTGGATACATCGTTCTGGCTCAGGCCGCCGTTGCCCTCCACGGACAAGTGCAATACGTTGACTTCTTTTTGGTCTGGGACGATGTAGGCCTTGGCGCGTACCGCGTCGGGATGCTGGAGCGCGATGGACTCGATCTCCGCCAGGTCGACCATCTGCGCCTTGATTTTTGAAATGCGCAGGCGTTGGCAGTAGAAAAACACGTGACCTTCGTCGTCGCGCCAGACCAGGTCACCGGTATGAAACCAACCGTCAAGGAAAGAATAGGCATTGAGCTGCGGCTCATCCTCATAGCCTGGCGTGACCATCGGTCCACGGATCCACAGTTCACCAATGGCCCCAGCCGCGACGTCCCGTCCGTGCGCGTCGACAACCCTCAGTTCTACGCCGCTGATGGGTTGGCCCATGGCGCCACGATGAACCGCGCCAACGGAGCTTTGGACGATCACCGGCATGCTTTCGGTCAAGCCGTAGCCTTGCAGGACAGTCGCGCAACCCAGCAGTTTTCCAAGCTTCTCGGCTTCATCGGCGGGCAGATGGCTGCCGCCGGAATAGATCATCAGTCGAGGGTGCAGGGGCAACAGCGCGCCTTTGCGTTTTACCAGCCGGGCGTTGAAATACCGAATGACATCCGGCACCAGGCAGGCAAAGGTGACTTGGTGCTCAGACAAGACTTGCGCCAGGTCGCGGTTGAGCAGGGTGTTGGTCATCAGCAACGTGGCACCGATGCTCAACGGAAACACCATCATCACGGACAGGCCGAAAATGGCATACAGCGGCAGCGTCACCAAGTGGACCGAACCGATGCCCTGGGGATGAAACTGCTCGTGTAGGCCATCACTTGACTGCGTCAGATCAAGGTAGCGGTGAGTCACGGCCAGGGGTTTGCCGACGCCCCGATACGTGAACTGGACCGAGACGATTGCATCGTCTTCCGGCAACGACAAGGGCAATGCCTGGCGTGGTAGGCCGGACGCGATCACTGCGTTTTTTGGTAATGGCGCCGAAGGCTCATCGCCGGTACTCAGTATCAGGGACCGGAACGGCTGCAATGTTTCCAGTTGTTGTTCACACAACGTGTCGGTGGTGACGATCAGCACTGGCTGGGCAATCCTCAGCACGTTGCTCAGCTCGAATGCGGTCAATTTGTGATTCAAGATCACGGGAATAGCGCCACGTCCGATGATCGCCAGGTAATACGCGATGAAATCAACGCCGTTGGGCAAGACCAGTGCGACTTTTACGCCGGGTGATATGCCCAGGCCATCGAGGAGGCCGTTGCACTCTTCGGCGCGGATGCGCAACGCCCGATAAGTGACGGTTTCGTCCGCGTCCAGATTCCTGATCGCAACATTGTCCGGATGGCTCTCTGAAAAATCGACGAAACGATGCAGGAAACCTTGTTTACAGGTAAGGCTTTTCATTCACCAACCTCTCAATCCTTGAAGTTATGGCCAGATAAAAAAGTACTGCAGAGGCAGGCTATTTGGTTTAGTTGAGCTTTATATAGTTATTGTTGCGATACCAGTCCAAGGTATCGGTCAGTGTTTCACTGACAGGGCGGAACGCGCATTTAAGTTCGCTGGAACTCTTGCTGTGACTGAAGTGCGTTCGTCCTTGTTCTTGTTCAATGAGCTTGACCGTGGAAGTACTGATCAGCACCGGCTTCTTCGTGACCCGGTAATAGCACTCATAGGCAAACGCGATAACGCGCAACATGAACAATGGCACAGCTCGCTCAGGTGCCTTTATCCCACTGACGTTGGACAGTGCGCGGAAAATACTCTTCATATCCATATGATTGCCGGCTGCCAGATAACGCTCACCCGATCTACCGCGGGTAATCGCCGCGATTTGATGCTCCGCGACGTCCCGCGCATCTACGACTGAAAAGCTCCCCGGGAGAACGCCCGGCAGCTTCTGCCCAACGAAATCCAGCAGGAACTGACCGGAGGAGGTGGGACCAATGTCCCCGGGGCCGAACATCCAGCCGGGCAACACCATTGCAACAAACATGTCCGGATGCACAGCCAGGAACTCCCGGACCTTTTGCTCAGAGAGGATCTTGCTCAAATAGTAATCGTCGGCTTCCGACTCGTCCCGGGACATGGTTTCGTCGATGACCTGGTCTTTGGCGCCTTTTAACACTGCAATCGAAGAGGTATGGACTGCACGCCGAATACCCGCAGCATAGGCGGCCTGCAACAGGCGCTCGGTGCCCGTTACGTTAGTGTCATAGAGTTTCTGCCAGTGTTTCCCACCTTTATAGCTATCGCGGAAGTACGCGGCGGTGTGAAACAACGCATCGCAGCCTTCAAGTGCGTGGCTGAATGCCTTCACGTCAAGCATATCGCCCTCGACGAACTCGACCGGCAGGCCGCCAAATTGCTTCTTGGCTTTTTCCACGGAACGCACAAGCGCCTTGACCTTGATGTTGCGTTTCAACAGCGCGTGGACAACGTTGTTGCCAAGCAGGCCCGTAGCGCCTGTGACGAAGGCATATTCCATTAAAATCCTGCTCCCTGTGAGGTACCTGCTCGGGCAATGTCATCGTCCGGACAGGTGTTGGCTCATCCAACGGCGCAAGTAAAAACCATTCGGTATCTGAAAATCAAGCGGTATTTCATGAATAAAATAATAGCGAAGCGTCTAGCACGGGGCTGAGACGTGAGGTCTCAGCGAATTTGCGTCATACTGATGGCGCCATTTCTCAGTCACCGAGGCGGTTATGGAGATTTCGAGGGCAGGGTGGACATGGCAGGAGGGGGACGGGGCCTCGCTGAAATCGGCGTTTTGCTGCGGTCCGCCAGAGTAAAAATACACGGTACTCACATGGCTCTTCTGAAACTTTAAATGCAAAAGAGCTTAGGTGGATGTTAAGGTGCAAACATCTGTTCGCAGGCTGAATCGTAGAGTGGTTTCATCTAGTTACAACTATAGATTTTCGGGCCAAAGGAGCCGAGGGCGTGATTAAGAAAAGATTAGGTCGAGAGGAAAGCCAGCAAATAACAAGAGACAAGTTATTCGATACCGCAACAGAACTGATGATCAAGAAAGGCTTTCACGCCGCCAGTGTAAACACGATCTCCGAAGAGGCCGGTTATTCAAAAGGCGCATTCTTTTCAAACTTCTCAAGCAAGTCGGAACTGCTCCTGCAACTGACCCAGCGCTTCAAACGGGTGGAGATCGATCGCTTGGGCAATACCTTGGCCGGCGGCTACTCGGCGGAACAGCTCACCCAAGGTTTGAATGCCTATATCGACACCCTTAAGAACAATACCAATTGCGCCGTTCTTGATGCGGAGATGCAGTTGATCGCTCTGCGTGATGAGGAGTTCGCGAAGCATTATTACGACCTGCATGAAGAAAACAGCGAGGCCTTGGGTAAGCTGATCACGATTATTTTCAATCATGCCGGAAAGAAACCTCCGTTGGCGTACGCAGCACTCGCCAAGACATTTACCGCGCTGTCGGAAGGCTTGATTCTGCAGGGACACAAGGATCCCGCGACGGAGATCAAACTGGTGCTTAATTCGCTGATAGAAACGGCCGAGCCGCTATAAGGTTTTGACCGGGTGTTCACGTAGGTGATGGGATTGCTGACTGTCAGCATCCCAGCCTCGGATCTTGAGGCCAGACCGGGATGTGTGTGCTGAAAGTGGCCTGTGATGGGCTGCGATATTAAACGCTACATGCGCATAATGTATATTATGTTAAACAGAATGTTTGTCTCTTATATCTCGCCATGAGTGTCCAATCCCACATACCTCCGGTCAAATCCCCACAAACCCCCGTTTCTTGGAAAATCAAAAGCTTGGGTTCCATTCATAATCCTATCTCTGCGCATGACCCTTCGCTAACCTCCGGTTGACCCACCCGACCCTGAACCCCATTCCACCATGACATCCACCATGGCAATGCTGCAGCTTTCTGCTATAGGTTAAAGGAGCCATCACTCATTCTAGCCCCCTGGTTCTGTCATGACTCGGCCGTTCATCCCATTCCCGATTTTCCCTCCCTATGTGTACTGGAGGCCAAATCAGCTTCGATCCTTTCCTACGAATCTCGCTGTGGCTGATCGGCTAGCCCAGATAGACCCGGCAGCCAATCCCTTCATAAACATCTGGTACGTCGACAGGTTTGTGAATTGGATTGCTCACAATTGGGGCGCCGAAAATCCTCACCGTCAGTACCACAGCTGCATTATGGGTCTGGAGAAAATGCTCAATTGGAGTTTTGCTCATGGCCTGTCACTCGTTGACTGGCGCCGCAAAGACTTTGAGAGCTACACAGAGTTTGTGCTCAATCCGCCAAAAGCTTGGATTGTGTCCGGCAAACAGGCTCGCTTCGTGCAGGAACCCAGCGTCGCTTTTGAGGGTTGGCCTATAAACCCAATCTGGCGCCCGTTCACCGATTCCAGGACGATTGGTGATGACGGCGAAATCGAGAAAAATGTTTGGAAGCGAGAGGTTCGCTGCGCGATGCAGTTTTTGGATTTTTACCTCAAGGATACGTCAGCCTCACGCCAGAATGTTGCCGCGCAGCCCCTACCTAATCTCGCTTTCAAGCAACCCAAGGCGATCGGCTTTTTGACCGATGCTCAGCTGGACTGGGTCTTAAAATCGCTACCGAATTTCATGGGCGTGCACGAATTCCGAATAATTGAGATGTACCTAATCATGGCCAGGTACTCGGGCCGCCAGCTCTGGAGCGTTATGGGAAACGCCCGGGCGCCCGGCCATCTCGATCAGTTTAATCGTAGGTCGGACGGACGTTGGGTTGAGCTTCGCTCAGCCAAGGATGGATGGGTGCCGCTGTCACCCCATTTCGATGAAGTCTTTGGTCCTTACCTGCGTTACCTGAATATTGATCCACTCCACCCTCTCCCATCGATTCCAATTTTCCCCAAAGACGATCGGAGTTCTTACCACCCCAAAACGCTCGGACGCATCCTTGTTTCCATCAGAGACGCTTTGGCAGACAGCGCAGCTGGGTCTGATGATCCAGAGATCTCCAGTGCCTCGGAGAAGATTCGTGGTTTGACGGTTATGTTGGTGAGTCGCAAGCCTGTTCCTGCGCGGTAAATCAGACAGTCGCACACCTTGACCCTCTGACCCTACTCATCAGAAAGCTTGGATAAAACGCCGGTCTGCTTCATGCCGGCGCGTGGTCTTACAGGAGTGACCTAATGAGGCAAGATCAATCCGCATCGCCACGACCTGGAGAAGGTGTAAACCTTTTTTTGCACTGTAAACCACAGTGGTTAACGGTGTTAAAAAGTGATTTACACACTGCTCTTTAATAGTGCTCTGAAGTAACAATAACTCTAGATTCCCTCTCAAACGCCGAATCTGGACGATGTACGCCTTAAACACCGATTCCTTCAAATCTGCGACAACTTTTCCCTCTCTATAGGCTCTAGGTTGCATTTACTTCCAAACCTCTCAGATCTATCCATTTGGTTGAGAAAAAGCGTGAAATCCCGTTGGCCACGCCTTCAATGTCGTTTCGAATTGCGCCGATATACACGCTGCCTAGTCCCAGAGATTCCAGAGCGACCACAGCGTTCTGAGCAGCCAAGGCGGCGTCGATCGTTCCGAGCAACAGGCTTTCCAAGTAAGGCACTGCTTCGAGCTCCACACCCTGCTGCTCAGCAACGCGGGTGATCCTAGACAGGTCGGCAAGCCATACAAAGAACAGAGGCGCCTGCCGGATGTAGGCTTGGTTTCCTGCCAGTGCAGAGAGGCGCGCTTTCCGATCGCTGTCCTGAACAGCGACAACGCTCCAGACCTGCAGGTTTGACGAGGTCGACGCTGATTGCGCCGCGGCGACCAGGGTCTCTATGGTGCCGTCAGGAAGTGGCTGATCAGTGAAAGCACGAACGCTGCGATGGTCGAGCAACTGATCGATCGTCTCGTTCCAGGGCATGAGAGGCGAGATGTCAGCGGCGCCGTAGCGGGAAGCCAGTTCTGATTGTGCGTTGACTGTCATTCGAGATCTCCAAATAGAGCCCGAGGCTACCAAATCGCCGGCAGCGCGACACGCTTCCCGCGCGAAGTTTCATATACCATAGGGCCCACACAGTCCCACAAAGGCACGTTTCGATTGCCAGCAAAACCGCTTACTGCCCGCGAGGCCTATCAGGTGCTTCGGGATATCGCTTTGGGCGTTCGCACCATGCGCCGCTTGGGTGAGAAACCTTTGACTGAAATGTACAGCGGCATGATGAGCGTCGAAACCGATGGCTGGGTCATCACGTTCTACAACGATTGCGAAACTCTGGATTACTGCGATAGCTGCTATTGCCCAGACGGTCGTGCGTACACTTTCGACTCATCGCAGCAATTTGGTACTGACCCGGTCGAGCTGCTGAGCACTTGGGAACACGCGCAGCTGGAAAAGATGCTGGCCAGTATTTGATCAGCCAAGCCGCTCCCCCCGCTGGAAATCCATTCATCATCTCACCCGCCTATTCCTTCAGAAAAAATCTGGAACGTCGATAAGGTTTGCAGGTGCTAAGTACTGAGCGAGCTGCAGCGCTTGCAGGCAAGTAGGCGATATGCGGATACCCAATTGATCCACAGCATCCCTCAGAGACCTTGGGTTGCTCATCAACACCCGCACATTGTCCGGGCTGACCCCGCGGCCCCCACAATCCCTTCCTTGAGTAATTTCATGAAAGGGTGACGCTTGCTTTGGAGGTCGACCAGGGTGCCAAAGGCAACAAAGACCACAGCTGAAATCATGGATTTACCAAATGGATTCATACGAACCATCGCAATTGGCTAACGTGGCCTAACACTTGACCATACCGACCCTACAGCATTCGTCGAGGAGGGCAATCAAGAGGGCTCAATCAGTCCACCAACCCGCTAATAGTCAGTGGACGTCGTCAGCACTGCGCATGGCAACCGACTTTGGCCGACGGCTCTAATGCATGAGCCCTTCTATGTCATCGCTGCCCCATAAATGAGGCAGACTATAGGGGTAGCTAGGACGCTCCATTGGCCACAACAAATCTTCTCGGCGCCGTGCTTTTTCTTACGAAGCCTTCCTCCACCAGTGTATCTACGAAGTCATTCGTCATCGCTTTGCGTTTTGCTGAACTTCGCTCCCACCCCCAGTATTTTGCAATAGTGGGATATATAGCCTCAGCCAGTTCATCCTTTGTCCCTGAGCCTACTCCTGATTTCACGAGTTCTCGAAGGCACATGAGTCCTAAGTGCTCGCGATCAAACAACTTTGAGTCCAAGTATGTTATCAATTTTTCTGCAGTGTGCGTAGATTGGGTTGCAGCGTTTTTGCATCTCTTGATTATTTCAACTGCTAGCTCATCCATGAAAAACGATCCTGAGGATCGGGTGGCAAGCACCCTACGAATGGCTGCAGGATTTTTGAGGTTTTCGTGCATAGGGCGTTGCTTAGTAATTAGCTCGGCAAAGGTGATCGCAACCGCGTAAAGGTCAAAGCCTGACCCAACCGAGTTCATCTGAGGTGGACGATAGGCTGGGGTGTATCCTATGGGCTTTCCTCCACGGTATGTGCTTACCCCTAAGTCTATGAGCTTAACCATGTCAACGTATGCCGGCATGGTGAATACGGTATGTGGCCGTTTTTTTCTTTTATTAAGTAGGAAAATGTTGCCCGGCTTTATATCGGCATGGATGACGCGACTTCCACGCTGATAGGGTTTTCCATGCATGGAACTTAAGCCGTGCAAAATTGCACGTAGTATTTCAAAGCATTCAAAATAAAACTGGATATCGGATTTTTTGTACCGCCGTTTTTCTATAAAGCTTGAAAGAGTTGACCATGGTTTTTCGAGGTGCT
This sequence comes from Pseudomonas frederiksbergensis, assembly GCF_000802155.2. Classification (GTDB taxonomy): domain Bacteria; phylum Pseudomonadota; class Gammaproteobacteria; order Pseudomonadales; family Pseudomonadaceae; genus Aquipseudomonas; species Aquipseudomonas frederiksbergensis_A. The sequence goes on along the minus strand of NZ_JQGJ02000002.1, from coordinate 245,137 downwards.
CCATGGTGTAAGCTTCCCATCCATTGACACCTTTATAGAAATCAAAAACGCGAGCTGTCTCTCCATCGATTTCTCGGCAAAGTCTCACTTCATCCGAAAGTTTGTGTTCGCTAAATTTAATCGCAACGGTGGAGTCAATCCAATTATCCTGTGCACGCCATACAGCCCCGAAGCCACTGATCTCTCCAATTGCCTCATCGCCTATCAACGTGTACCTGGAATCAATCTCAGGAAACTCCGCCAAAATGTCATCCTTCTTAAAACGAGCCGCTGCGTTCATGCAATTCCCTGCCAGATCACTTTGAGAATCAGGATGGTAGCGCAGCGCCTTCTCTGTTGGAATCCTGCTGAGAGGCCTCAATAACGGCGCCGCCCATCAGTGCCGATAGGCGTCTACGACCAGACGAGCGAACCCCAATAAGGTGTCCACCTGCCCATCTCCCCTCCGACCGAGGTGATGACACATGATTCCCACAACTCTCGGGCCATCATGATCACGCCGCATCGAGTCTGCGATCATATGTCCCGAGTGCCCGGAACCGAACCCGCCACCTGGCGCAGCATCAGGTTACTCACACACCCACCGATAGATTTAAGGGGCAGGCTTGAGCATGCCTGACTGATAGTTGTATGCGTAAACGTCAAGATATGGGAACAGACCTGTCACGGCTGCGCCGTAAAGATGAGCGATCCGCCGGACACCATAGACCGTGAGGCGCTTGAGATGTATGCATAAATAGAAACCCATGAGGCCTTTCAGAACACATCTGGGGTGTCGGCCGGATCCGCCACTGGCGGGTGCTGAGCCAGCATACGAAGCTAGCCTATCAGCTCGTCGAACGTGACGACTTCGACGTCCTCGCACGCGTTGCGAAAGATCTCGAAACAGCGCCTTCCTCATTCTCCAGCTGGTTTGGTATCAGCTCTTTTATTGCGCCGTTTGTTGAACCCCTCAGTCCCCAAACCCGCCCTTACGGTGACTGCGCCTTGACTCAATAACCAACTGCGCAAATTGAACCAAATCCCGCACGGCCCCCCTGCCCGACCTATCCAGATGAAACCCCAGCATCCCTACTGCCTTGGGCCCATCTTGATCGCACTTCAGCGAATCGCCTACCATCGCGATCTGGTCATGCTGATCGCCGAATAGGTGCCCAGGCGTCACCTGCAATGCATTGCAGATGGACTGGTAGATCACGGCGTCCGGTTTCATCGCACCGACCTGATAGCTAAAGGCGTAGCCATCGAGCTTCGGAAAGGCCTGCAGCACCGCAGCTCCATAAGGCTGGCAAAGGTTGGAGCAAATGCCCACCCGCACACCTTCTGCGCGGAGCAATGCCACGGCCTCAATCCCATCCTGGAAGGGTGTGATCGATGCAACTTCGCGATTCAGATCGGCCTCCAGCTCTTGCAGGCGAGCGGGCGACACCCGGATACCCAATTGATCCGCAGCCTCTTCTAGCGACCACGGGGTGCTCATCAGCACCCGCACATCACTCGGGCTCGCCCGGCGGCCAGCTTTGATCCCTTCCTTGAGCAGTTGTCTGAATGGATGAAGCTTAGTTTGAAGGTTGAGCACGGTGCCAAAGGCGTCGAAGACAACTGCTGAAATCATAGGGCTACCTGTTCGGCTAGTCCGTGCGACACGGAGGTTATGGCGCGCTTGCGACCGTATCACCCCGGTCGAATTTGTCTAGAGCGAGACGGCGGTCGGCATATATACCAGGCGAAATGCCCCCGGCCCGAAACACGCATTCCTGAAAGCGTAAAGTCCTACCGTCGTTTGAAGGTGGCCGGTGCCAATTTTACCGCGTACTGTATATGCATCCAGCATTATAAGAAATGCTCCTATGAACCTCATTTCCCTACGCCAAATAACTGAATCCGAGCTGCCCACCCTCCTCCAGGTTTTATCAGGCCGAGCCTCGGGCGGCTGTCCCAGCCCTGCGGCCGATCACTACGAAGCCCCGATCTCTCTGGACGACCTGGTAGACCTCAGAGCCCCGGACGTCGGGCTCGGTGAAACCGAGGGGGACAGCATGTCGCCGGCGGGCATTTTGAATGGGACGAAGCTCGTCATCGACAGAGCACGGACGCCGCAGGTTGGGAATGTGGTCGTCGCCTACATCGACAATCAACCCGTGGTCAAACGCCTGGATCGACAGCTCAATGGTGGCTGGATGCTGAGCTCCGACAACCCCTGGTACCCTCCGATCCAGGGCCTCGAGGAGATCGAAGTCTTTGGTGTGGTGACCTGGAGTCTGACCCTCCATGTCCCCTAAGCGCCCCACCTACCGGTACAGCAAGGCAGAGACCCTGCTTATGGATCTACGCAAGCGAGATGAGTTTACCGGTGATCTGTTCACGCCCTCGCAACCTGCTAGGTCAGACGAGCTGATGCGTGTGTTGGATCGCATCAATCTGAAGTTTGGCAAGAATGCGCTGCACTCCGCGCGGATGCCGATCGATGCGGCGTGGGCCATGAAGCGCGAGATGATGAGCAGGAGCTACACCACGAGCATCAATCAGTTGATGAAATTCAAGGCGCTTTAGGATGGACAGGATGCTGACTCTGTTGGTGAGGGGCCGTGGTAGGAGAAAAAATCGACAGGAGTACAAATGTACTCCATGCCTAACCGCCACCATCTTGCATTGCCAAGCAGAGTGCATCGATATTTACCCCGAATAGCCAGAGCTCCATCAAGGTACCGGCGCCAGCAGCCAGCTCACACTGGTGAAATCTTAGGACAATCCATGACACCAAATCTGATGGCTTACTATCTGAGCCGCAATCGAGTTCTGAGTCTGATAAAAAATCAGGGGCTGCCCTCAGATATCCATCGATCGCTAAGCGGACTGCCCGTCTCAATGGCATCGGCCATCCTTTCGAACGACGTCGGTGCGTACGTTCTAAAGGCGATTTCAGTTGGGCAAATCAAGACGCTTCAAGAGCTGCTGATGGAGGGAAAGGCTCAGAAAGGGCAGCTCTTCATCTACACCGGATGTCTCACGGGAAAAGGTTTTGGAGCCAATAACAAAGCGCCAGGGCTTGAGATGTATACAACCCTCACCTCCCCGTTCGAAAACGTGAAACTCAGCCTGGCGTTTTCCAAATCAGGTTTGGTGAATGACACCGCATATACACGGCTCTCCGGGGTCACAAGCCCCTTCGTTTTTGCCTATATCGCAGAAGCCGAAGACGGCGTCATTAGCGCCATTCCGATCGTGATCGGAGACCTTGTTGACTCGGACATATCCATCCCATCCCTGCTTTCCTTTGGAATTTCACTCCTACCGGAGGAAGTCGAACAGTTTTCAGCGATCGACCGAACGTGGACGCCCAGCAAAACCAAGTTCGAATTAATGCGCACTATTCCTGAAAAGTGCGTCAAGGAATTGATCTGCGCTTTACTCCAACAGGAGCCCCAACATGACTGGGGAGGTGAGGAGTCGGATATCTTCACCTCAGGTCTTTTGGTTGGCGGAAAAAGGATGACCGGCGCATTTCTGCTGAAGGGGCCCGCTAAATTCCATCCTATGAAGCCTACAGACCTAGGGAAAAATGGAGATCAGATTTATCGTCTTTTCAACATCCCGGCAGACGTATACGTCATCCAGCATTGCCACTCCATCGAGCCTTCCGTGCGAGCCATGGCAGAGGCTTTTGCGATAAGGAGGAATCTGACTGCACCCTGTCGCCTGCTCTTCCTTGACGGTCGGGATACGGCTCGTTTGCTGAAAGCTAACGGCCTATGGCCTGAGCAGTGACCGCAGGGTGCAAATGTTTTGGTGTTGATCAAGTGGTGGAGGCGGCGCCCTTGCCCTTGCTGGCCATACATGCCGGTATCCCTCTGCGCACCATCCAGCGAGGCAACCGTGGGCCGGCAGGTGGTGACGCAGAGTACGGTGATCACCCCATGCGTGGCCCGCTGGATTTTCGAGGCGTGGGTGGCTGGAACGTCGTTGTATCCAACCAGCTTTTCAGCGATCCAACAGAGGGAAAATCTAAGAGGATTAATTCATCCTCGGTATGATCGTCGACCATAAGCTCGATTCCCGAGGAGCCGCTCCCCTCCAAACTCGTCAGCCAATCGGTGTATCGCTCAAAGCGTGGGAAGTCTATTCCCAGCTCTCCCGATAAGAAATCATCTGCCAGCCGGCCAGCCTGAACTTTGAAATCTCCAAATGGGACATCTCGTTTTAGATCAGAGTGCTCTCCGAAAACACTTCGGTTACAGATCTCATCGTAGTAGCCGTTGAAATTGACGAACCGCTTTCTTTGCGAGACTGGTTTGAGCGCTTCCGTCCAAGCCACGTAGTGACATTGCGAGCTCAAGTCCCTCCAATCATCATGGTCGTCCAGTATACGGCAGAGCTGCAGTCGTCGGGGCTTCAGACCCTCACGTTTTAGATCGGACTCTTCGTACTTGAACTCGACCATCAGAAAATTGGTGTGGTTGGTAAACACATAATCTGCCCCAACGATCGAATCTTGCCCATCAAATGAGCAGCGGGTAATTTGTCGCCCTGCCGCCTTTGCTTTCCGTTCGATGAAATTCGAAAAACCATCAATCATTGATTGCTCGTGTTTTTTTAACACAGCGCTTCCTGCTCCAGCGGAATGATGATGTCACCAGGTCGAATGATGCAGCACAACGGGCTGGCTTGCTGCCATGGTGACGCTAATAAATTGAATCGATTTTCAGCCTGCGTTGCGTGACTGTCTCAGCACAAAGACATCGAGATACACGACCTGTCTGATGATGATTGGATCGATTCTCCGCCCGGCTGCACACTTGGCAGAACGATCCTCAGGTGGTGCTGACCCAGCAGCTACTTTGACGTTGATTCGATCGAGACCACTTCGATGTACCTGTATTTCTTCTTCCTAGCCGCAGACTTTGCTTCCTGCTCGGCGACCAGCTTGCTCAGGCTGCTCGAATCGTGAACGAAGACGTCAACGTCGCCCTCGAACTCTTTGGACACATGCAAGGTCACGCGTAGACTGGGTGAGTGGTTGCCGGTGGTGTTCTTCGTTCTGGGTGTTGGGGATGGTGCGTCAACCGTTGCTGCTGCCTGCTTGGGCACAATCGGTTCGACGCCGGCGCCGAAGAGAGCCTTACGCATCTCCTCCTCACTTAAATCAATAGCCATAGATCTACCTTGGAAAACAATGAAACCTGTCACGGTTGTGGCGCGCATCATACTTGGGCTGAGGACTGATTCGTCCGCTTCGTTGCGCAGCGGTTGCAGATGATAACGCCGGGGTTGCAGGCGCTGACTTCGTCGGTCACGACGTATCGCATTCAACGAAAGCTGATCCCTGGCTACACGGCCTGCACGCGCGCACTCGCTGGGAGTGCGCACTCAGACACCGTCAAAGCGACAGCGCTTGCTCCTTGTCTGCAATCTTTAAAGCTTCCAAGACTTCAATGTCGTCATCTTCATCATCCTGGGAGGAAGTAACTGCGGGTGACCATTCGCGTAGCTCAACGACAGCTGGGAGTTTGTCCAAGGCGTGCGTTGGTTCGATACCGAGGTCGGCCAGGCGCTGGAGAAGCTCGGCGAAGATTTCCTCTTTATGCATGCTCCAGGAAGAGGCGAAGCACCGCCAGAACGTCCACCCTGCTCGCTCAAGGATACGCTGGCGGTTCATGTCCGCCTCCCATCGATCAGGGCCGTGAAAGGCGTCACCGTCACACTCAATGGCCAGGCGATTATCATTGGCGCCCTCAACGACCATATCGAGTCTGAATGCCCCGCTCTTCACCTGCGGGATCACGCGGTAACCACGCTCAACCAATCGGGTGAACACCTGCTGCTCAAAACCGGACTCGCACAGCTTGATGAGGCCGTCCTGATCGACCTCCTCCTCAATCAGCGGTTTGCTGAAGTACTCAAGGAGCGTTCGGCGCACGTCCTTTTGGGAGAGGTGATCCAGGGTAACCGACCGAATCAGGTACATCCTGTCGCGCGCACGGCTGGCTGCCACGTTGAACCGTTGCTCAGCAGCATTGCCCGAGAGCGGGTGGCAATTCTCCGGGTCTGCGACCAGGGAAATGAAGATGATGTCGCGCTCGCTTCCCTGGAAGGTGCTTGCGTCACCACAGGCAAATTCGCGGGCATGGAGCTCTGCAGCAGGGCAGCGTTCGCGCACCAGTGAGTCGATGAATTTTGCTTGCTCCATGCCCCCCAGCAGTGTCACCACGCCAATCGAGCGGCCCGCATATTTGTCGTTCTTGATGAGCGCCTGGATTTCCTCAGCGATAGCTTCAGCCTCAAGCTTGTTGCAGCCCTTCTTGTTCCGCACTCCGTCCTTGACATAGATGTCCACCAGCGGTGGATCGAGACGCTCAGACGGACGAGGGATTCGAAGGGGCTGGATCGCGCCACCGTAGAATTGGTTGGAGTAGGAGATGATGGGAGGGACGCAGCGGAAATGCTCACGCAGCATAACCATGTGGCCAGCGAAGACCCGCGACGCCAAATCGTACAGTGATTTATCCGGCGTCATGTCCGCCCCATAGGGCTGATCGTTCAGATACCGGTTGCGAAGTTCCCCAATCCGTTTACCCGATTTGAAACCACCATCGGGAGAGACCTGCTTGTCATCCCCTACTACCAACACCTTTTTGGCTCTGACGATCGCGGGCAGAGCCCATAGATCTGACTGGCTCGCCTCATCGACAATCACCAGATCGAAGGCGCCTATCTCTGCCGGCATGGATTCAGAGATCTTGGCGTGACTCATGATCCAGCAAGGCACAGCGCCGGCGGCATCCTGCATGCACTGCTGGGCGTCACGGCGGTAACGTTCCGCGTTCGGGCCTGTCCCTTGCCCAATCTTGCGTATGGCCGTCGAGTAGCCGGCGAGTGCTTGCAGCACCATAGGACTGGCATTGGCTTTGGTGGATAGCCACGCTGCTCGGCTCACGACCTCCCGGTACATGCGAGCCAGGCCCGTTTCAAGTTTCACTCGTTTGCTATTGAGCTCAACGAGCTCGTGGCGCGCTTCAATGCTCTCAAGATGGGAGCGAATCCGCGCGTGTTGCCACGCCTCCTTCCAACTGCTTGGGAAGGCCAGGTCTTCAGCACCGTTCTCAACGGGGACAGTCAACAAGCGCTCGGACAGTTTTTGTGCCCCAGCCCTCATCACTTGGTGTGCGCCTTCGCGCACATGATTCAAATGCCCCCCCAGGGCTTTGATCCGCTGCAATTCTGTGAGCAGGTCTACGTACAGGGATACGATCCGATGCGAATCCTGATCCGGGCTGCCCAAACACTCCAGGACGAACGACCGGAGTCGGTCGGCAATAGGGCTATCGCCCGCAACTTGGGCTTGCAGAATCGCGAGCGCGGCTGCAGCGAGACTGAGATCCAATCGCGCCAGGTTCTGGTTGAGCTGATCTTGTAGGCCACGTATTTCTGCGATTGTCAGGCGATGCGTGTTATTCGGCGCATCCGCGAAGACGGCTTCGCAGAGCGGCTGCACCTTGTCAGCGTAGTGTGCAGTGAGATCGACGGCTGCCTGGACGGCGATGATGGTCAGCTCCAGTTCCCGGAGATGAGCCATGCCCGATTGAAGTCGAGGGATCCCCAGAGTTTCAGCCAGTGGGTTCCACCTTGCAGCGAAGGATCGCACGTCGGCGTGAAGCTTCAGATAGTCCAGGACAGTCTTCCACTGCTCAGAAGATTTTGGCGCCGAGCCATTGATACGGACGTGACTGATGTGTGCCTTGGCTTGAGAGGCTCCAAAGCTCATGAGGCCAAATGGCTTACCTGTGTCGGCAGCCCTTTCGACAGCCTCGGCCGTTTTCTCACAATCCAAAGCCTCATCTGGGAACTCAACAAAGTTTTCCAGCATCACCTTACGGCGTTGTATCAAAGCCTGTGCCACCGGGAGCATGCCTACCAGGACAGAGAGTTCACTGTCGTAGCGGCGACCTGCCGCTTTGAGGCGCAGCTCCAGCGACCAAGGAATTTCGGACTCTCCCCCCTCGTGCAAGACCTCCAGTTTCTCTTCGCACAAACCCAGTTCTAGAACCAGCTCCCTGGCGGCCGCAATAACGATTTCGCTGTCGGACTTTAGAGGCTTCAGCTCACCCAGCCCCAAGGCATGTTCAAGCGACTTCAGCTTGCAGAGTGAGCCGTGGAGTTTGCCAATGTCGGCCGCTGCCGGTAATTGCTCAACTTCCGGCAAGCTGGCGTCGACGTATACAAGGTCATTTCCAAGCTCGCGGCGAGCTTGTCTCAAGCTCTTACCGACTTCATCGTCAAAGGGTAGCGAGTGTTCAGGGGATAACGACAGTACGTCGTCAAACCAGGCGTATTGGTCTGCGCCCTTCATGAGCAGCTCGGCAAGCTCCTCCGCACGGTATTTCGCATCGCCGACTTGAATATCGGAGAGCTGAGTCAGCGCAATCTCATTGACGCGACGATCAAGTTTCACCAGCTCGGTATGAGCGAGGTCGATGGACTGGTGCAGGCGATCAATCTCTCCCCGAGCCAGGGATGGATTGATTTGCGAGACCTGATGTTGGATCGCCTCGATCGAGCCTTGGAATTGCCGAATACCCTCTCGGTCACTCGTCAGCAGTGCGACCGTGAGAGGCCTGACCTCAGCGGGTATCTTGGACTGGAGTACCTTCAAGGCTTGCTCGCCACGAGAGGTGACCAGAACGCGTTTACCCGTCGCGAGGTAATGGCAGATGATGTTCGCGATCGTATGGGTCTTGCCGGTACCGGGAGGGCCTTGAACCGTTACGCCGGGAGCGTGCTCGAGGCGTTGTACGATCGTGACCTGCTCATCGTTGTAAGGGAGCGGAAAATACAGCTCCTTCGGTTCAGCGGTCGATCCATCCATGCTTCTGCTGGATAGCCCACGGAAGTTGACGTGCTGGTAATCAAGGGCAATCGTCGAGGCCGGGGTCACCAACGCAAGCGGGCCCGCGGGGAGTTCAAGACACTCGTTGAGCTTCTCCCGAATTTTGCGCAGATCATTGATCAACCAGTTGCTCGGTTTAGGCCGTGCGAACACAACCCAGACGTCGCTTACCTGCAGAGTTTCACTTGGCTCAGGGAACCGCTGGGCGCCGTCCCCCATTAGCTCCGCATATTTGCCTTTGCTGTCCAGGCTTCTTGCCGAGAGCTTGAGCACATCCGCGAAGGTCGAGGGCAAGAAGGGGTTCAAGGGGGCGTCGGCGTGTCTGCCCAAGTGATCGCGGATTGCCCTTTCGCACTCGCTGGCGCCAGGGACATTTGCGTTTATCAATGCATCGAACTCGATCATCGGTTCGGTGGCTCGCGGGCGAACTTCGACCGCCATGCTCTGCTCGTTCAACGAGATGTCGAGTGCCTGCGTGAGCAAAGGATAATTGAAGCCCTGCTGCACATCGTTGATGGTTAGCGTCCAGGCGCTGACGCCTATGCCCCATACCAGTTCACGAGCGGATTTTCCCGTCTCCATCTGCTGCATCAATGCGAACATGTCGCCATAGAGACTGATTGTCCTGCGACGGGGCTTCTCGTGCTCAGCCCATTCGTGCCACTGAACCAGATAGGTCGTAAGCGCAGCCAACGCTTGCGCGCGCACCTCGGACTCAATGACGGCAATGTCGCTTTCAGGATTTTGATCTTGCTGTTCGCGAATACGCTGATGAAGCGCCTGTTCAACTAGCACGGGAGGCTTGGCAGGGTTGTCGCTGACGGTGATGAGGGAGCTATAGTCTCCGTCAACGGGGCCCGGAGCACGTGACTCATCCAGTCGTTCGATCTGCAGCCAGACATTGTCGCCCGGAAACTGGAGATCAAAGTGCAGCCCTGGAAGATCCAGAAGCGCCGCCGGCTGATACACATCATTAACAGAGCTTGTGAGCTGAAAGCGCGACGGATCAAGTTCCTTGAGGCTTTCCTCCGCATACTCGAACAGTCGGCTGAGGAGCTCATTAGGCGTCCGTTGCATGTTCATACTCCTTAACAATTCAGGGCGCGGTCACCGGTAAATATGGCGCCAAGGATGCCATATTGCTTGCCGCCATAGTTTCAAAATCGCTCGGTTCCGACGAGTGTCCGGGCGCCCTGCTCGGCTTCAGGCAGCGCCGTAGGCTGGGGGCGACACTTGTGGCCGTTCAGAACTGGCAATGATCGGATCAAGCTTCATGATCGGAGCCAATGGTGTGAATCGCTCAGCCCTGGCAATGAGCATCTGAGACAGGCGCTGATGAGCGAATGTCCAGGCTGAATTGCCTGCAACAAGTTGACGCGGATTTCCGGTGATCTGATCCATGCTTCATTTCCTCGGTCGTATCGAAGGCTTGTCGAGCCCGGCACTGTCCTGAACCTCTACCGCTGAGTGGGGATCGTCCCCCTCCCCCAGGCTCGGCCTAGCAAGCTCTGCCTGGCGTAATTGATCGTTCTCGCTTTGAAGCTGAGCCATCCGCGTCATGGCTTCTTGCTCACGTAGATTCGCTACAGCGGCGGCCTTGTGGAGCGCTTTAACCTCTTCACGCTGGGCCGAGAGCTGCTCCTTGAGATGCTCATTCACACCGGCGGACTTCGCCTGATCCTGGCGTAGCGCCTCAATTTGGGTACTTAGCGTTTGGACGAGGCCTTCCTGAGTATGCAGGGCCTTGGTTTGCTGCCTGGCTTCAGCCAGAAGACGTTCGTTGTCCCTGTTGAGCCGCGTCGACTCGTCCTGTTTTACGGCGATGGTTTCACGGAGTTTGCGTTGTTCAACCTGCGTCTCGTGCAGTTGAGATTCGTGCCTGCGTTGATCTTGATCACGCTGCTGCTTTGCTGCCTCGCGATAGTGCTCAAGCGCCCCGCGGGCCTGGACGTGCTTTTCCTCAAGCGAAAGGATGTGCTTGTCCTTCTCGGCAACAAAGACCTCCAGATCTGAACAACGCTGACTTAGCCCTGCATTCCGGTTCAGTTCAGTCTGCAGTGAGGAGTGGGTGGTTGCGAGCTCAGCGCTCTGAGTCTCTAACGCGGCGTTTTGGGAAACTGAATGCCGCTGTGCCGCAGCCAATTCGGATCTAAGTTCCTCAATTTGACCCTCGAGCGTCGAGCGCTGCAGCTCAAAAGCCGCGGCAGCCTCGGAGATGGCCTCCTGACCCTCTGCCATCAGCTGATCCAGGAGGGTTTGCACCATACCGTTGAGCGAGTCACTCATACGATCGCGTGCTGCCGCCGGCTCTCGACTTAATGGCTCAAGCTCCTTCAGGTAGCGAGAGATGGTCGTTTTGGAGCCTGTATTTCCCAATTCAACGCGCACCGCGTCAATGCTGGGGTTGGCTCCTCGGGCTAATAGCGTCTGACGTGCTTTTTGCACTACAGCTTTGTTGATTCCGCCGCGGGCCATGAGGCTCTCCTACGATTTCGTACTGTGTTACATGTCATGTATTTACATATCTCGATTTCTTGATATTACGCGGTTTTATTAAGACTTGCTAGGAGCCCATAATGGAGCCTTATGGCTTCTAGAAAGCCTATTCCGCTATTTGAGCGTCCAAATACCGTGCTCTCGCAAACACACCGACTTCAAGGTCAAGCGATATGGACAAGGCGAATCGATATCTACAGGCGGGCACGCGGGAAAACACGCGTAGGAGCTACCGGGCTGCCATCGAGCACTTCGAAGTAACCTGGGGTAGCTATCTTCCTACGACGGGAGAAGGAATCGTTCGCTACCTGGCGGAGTACGCCGACAAGCTTTCACTCAACACCCTCAAGCAACGCCTGGCGGCGTTGGCGCAGTGGCATATCACCCAGGGTTTTCCCGATCCGACGAAATCTCCAAATGTGCGCCAAATGATCAAAGGCATCAGGGTTGTGCACCCCACGAGGGTCAAACAGGCCGCCCCGCTATTGATCAGGCATTTGGAGCAGGCGATTGAATGGCTGGAAAGTGAAGCGTCGGCTGCTCTGAAACGTGGCGACTACAAATCGCTCGTGCGCCACCGCCGGTCGGTCGCAATGGTGCTTATTGGATTCTGGAGAGGATTTCGTGGCGACGAGCTCGCCAGGCTGACTGTTGAAAATACAGAGGCCTCAAGCGGTGAGGTCATCAACTTTTACTTGCCCTACACCAAGGGTGACCGCGCTCATGAAGGCCAGACCTTTCAAACGCCGGCGCTGACAAAGCTCTGCCCTGTCGAGGCGTACATCAATTGGATTACTGTTTCCGGACTCACCAAGGGGCCGGTGTTCCAGCGTATCGACCGCTGGGGTAACCTTTCAGGTAAAGCCATTCAGCCCCACAGCCTGATCCCGCTCCTGCGCCGTATCTTCAAGGAAGCTGGCCTGCCCGAGGCGCTCTACACGAGCCACTCGATGCGCCGGGGATTTGCAACCTGGGCATCGGCAAATGGCTGGGATATCAAGGCGCTAATGGGTTATGTCGGCTGGAAGGATATGAAATCGGCTCTGCGCTATGTAGATTCCAGCATGTCTTTTGGTGGCTTGGCCGTGCGCTCTACCCCAAAGCGACTGTACGACGATTAGTTTTCCCTTCCTTCTGGCCTGCTAACTGTCCGCGAAACAGTTGGGAGCGGCCAACGATGGTCTGCTGCATCCCGCGAAGGCGTGCTGAGTGCCTTTGTGTGAACCCATTACCCGTGGCGGGAGAATGCTTGGCCCTTTCCGTCACAGCGCGTGAGCAGAGAGCAGCTAGGCATCAGGCCGTCTTTCGTGAACCTGCAAAGAGTTCACCACAAGGGCCTATTCGTGCATCTATGCTCTGGACAACCCCTAGGTCTCGGGGTTAGCGTTCCTACAGAAGTGGCCTTCAGCCAGCTTGCCGGATCATCTCAGAAGGAATTGGAAAGTGCTTGTTGAATCGCTTCGTCTCGTAAACTTCAAAAAATTCAAAGATCAGACATTTGACTTTAATGATGACGTCAATATTTTTGTCGGGGATAACAACGCTGGTAAAAGCACAATATTGGAAGCCATGGAGATTGTTTTAAACTTCCAATACCGTAGCCGACCATTTGCCAACGAATTTTCTCCTGACCTGTTCAATAGTGATGCCGTTGCGGCGTTCCTGCGTTCGCCGAGGACTCCCGCGGACCTTCCTGTCCTCGTAATTGAGGCTTACATGAAAAATGTGCCTGATTACAGAGGCACCAACAACAGCTTGCGCAAGGATGCACAGGGCGTACAGGTCATTGCGAGCTTCGATCCCGATTTTGCGGACGCATATCGTGAGTACATGGCCGCCGGTGCCCCTATGACCAGTATTCCGGTGGAGTTTTATAAAACTGAATGGATGGACTTCGCCTGGAACGTCATCAAGCCGGTGAGCAAGCAGTTCAGAGCTTTGTACATTGATCCAACGCGCATCCACCCAACCTTTGGAAAAAATCAATACATTTCCAATGTGCTGAGCACTGCGCTTAAAAAAGATGAAGAGTACAGATTAAGCTTGAACTACCGTGAAACCCTCCAAAAATTCAATGAAACTGATGAAGTAAAAACGGTTAACAAGGATTTGGATTCCGACAACAAAATTACTGACAAGAAGCTGACGATCGCGGCTAATACCATGCCATCGGGCGCCCTCCAGAATGGATTGCAGCTTGAGGTGGATACCGTGCCTTTCCACATGATAGGTAAAGGCGAACAGAGCAAGGTGCAGATAAAACTGGCCCTCCACAACAAATCGAAAGACATCGATCTGGTGATGATGGAGGAGCCAGAGAATCACCTGTCGCACGTGGAGTTGAGCCGACTCGTCCAAGATATCGAAGATCAACGCGATGGTAAGCAACTATTTCTGACCACCCACAGTTCCTACGTGCTTAACAAGCTCAGCATCGACAAAATATGCCTCCTCCATGATTCGTACAAACGGCTGCATCTATTGGACAAGGACGTTGTAAAGACGCTCAAGCGTCTCCCTGGATACGACACGCTACGCGTCGCGCTCTCCAAAAAGGTGGTACTGGTAGAGGGGCCGTCTGATGAATTAGTGCTCAAGCGAATCTATAAAGATAAACACCACAATCGGTTACCGGAGCAAGACGGCATCGACATCATTGTAGTGCGCGGTGTGGGCTTTAAGACTTTTATCGAAATCGGAAAAGAGATCGGCACAGCGGTTAACGTTCTGCGTGACAATGATGGTGATTATGATAAGCACGTCGTGGCAGCTCGAAAAGAATATGTAGCGTACAAGAACATCCAGCTAATTTCATCCGAGGATAATGATGAGTTTTCGTTGGAGCCCGCGATGATCTTGGCCAATGCCAACTCAGAAAAAGAATTAGTGAGCTTCGCCAAAATCGTACTTTCGACCCAAACCTACAATCTGCTGAAGGCAGAGCCTACGTTCGCTGCAAAAACCGCTTTCATCACCGAGTGGTTCAGAAGTGCTGACGGCGACGGGAAGGGGAAAAAGAAGGTCGATTCTGCGATAAGACTATTCGAGACAGCTGAGGTGTTCAAATACCCTGCCTTCCTAGATGAGGTACTCCACTTTGCCTAACATATTATGCATGGCGGGCGCGGGGTCGGGCAAAACTCATAAAATCATCACCGAAGCAATCGCCGAGATCAAACGCGGCGGCAAGGTGCTAGTGGTGACGTATACGACCAGTAATCAGCATGAACTTCGTCATCGATTCCTGGCCGAGTTCGGACAGCACAGCAGCAGATTCGTAGTGAAGGGACTGTTTTCGTTCTACTTGGAAGACCTAGTGAGGCCGTATCAGCAGGCGTTTTTTGAACAACGGATTGACGGGATATTTTTCAATGAAAGCAACCCTCACCTAAAGCCGAAGACCAAATTCACACTGCCTGGCAGGAAAGAGCAGTTTGATGACAAAAGATTCAATCCCAACCACTTCTTGACGCTGTGCCATACCAAGGCGCATACAGGATTTCTGGCGAAACTGTCGGCCAGATTGATTAAAGCTACCAACAACTCCCCAGCAACTCGTCTAGGGGAAATCTACAGCCAAATCTACTTTGATGAAGTTCAAGATTTAGTTGGATGGGATTACGAAGTTCTCAAATGCCTGAGTAAATCCATCACGTCTCCCATCACTTGCGTAGGAGACTTTCGTCAGACTGTCTATGAGACTACATTTGGTCATAAGGCACCTCAGACCTCGGCTGAAAAAATTGCAGCCTTCAAAGCCATGGGCTTCACCGAGGAAGCACTCGTCCTCAATTGGCGAAGCCTGCAATCTATCTGCGACATCGCTGATGAAGTGCATAAGGGAGCCTACCAGGCAACCAAGTCTGCAGTCGTAGAAATCCCGCCCGCGTTCATTCCCCACCATGGCGCCTTCATCGTCAAGCAATCGGACGTCACAGACTACGTTGCTGCCTATGACCCTATGGTACTGCGTTGGAACATGGCATCGGGTAAGCAATTCATTCCTGTGCATGCACGTTGCTACAACTTTGGCGCTAGCAAAGGATTGGGTTTCGATCGCGCATTAGTCGTCCCGACGGACAGCCAAATGCATTTCGTTCTGGACGGCAATACACCATTCCCTATAAAGGCAGAAACGGCACAGAACAAGCTCTATGTGGCGATTACGCGGGCTAGATATAGCTTAGGTTTCGTCGTACCCGACAATAAAGCGGAAGGTTTAAGATTTCCGCTCTGGGTGAAGGCAGCGGTAGGTGTCTAAAGCTGAAGAGACGCCAGTATATCGACTTAATTCGACTGCCTAGGTAGATACTGCAGAAGGGAAATATTCTCGCCTGCCCCTACCGTATTCCTGATGAAAAAACTATAACCTGAAAATTGGCTGGGAGTCCGGCCTATTCACAATGCTTTGCAGGTTCATCGGCAGTCAACCTGTACTCTAGCCCAGTAATGAATATTTGAAGCCCGGGGCGCCCGATATTCCAGGAGTTAAGTGCGGCTGGTCTTCGTGATCAACTGGGCGAACTGTAGCAAGCTCGTCATCTGCCCGCCTCCCCTACGATTGAGATGGTGGCCTGTGATGCCCAAGGCCGTTGGGCCATCACGATCACATCGGATGGAGTCACCGATCATGTGCACCTCGTCGTCGGATCCGAATGCGCCACTCGGGGTAACACTCAGTTGATCACACGCCCACTTGTACATTTGAGGCTCGGGCTTGAGGATGCCCAGTTGATAGCTGTATGCGTAAACATCAAGGTTGGGGAACAGGTTTCTTACGACTGCACCATAGGGCTGATGGGTGGAGGATTGCTCAACGCCTTTCGACATGCTGTGGAGAAAGGGGCTCTGTCCAACCCTGATGTCAGCGTACCTGGCAGTTTGGCGGTTGACCTGTTTCAGGCGATGAACGCAGAACGCTCGGACATCATCCATGCCTATCCCATAACCAATCCTGAGGGGGAACAGATCCTCCATCGCCGCAATGACAGTCAAGGCAAATACTTCGAGGTGACGGATGTATTTCTGGACAGCTTCAGTTCGCGCCTGTACGAGTTAACTCTGCAGCTGTACGCCATACGGAAGATCGTGCGGCCCGATCTGGGGGACTGAATAGGCTATTACTTCTCAGCCCCCACCTGGCCTAACTCAGAAGCCCTCGCTGCGCTCAAGGTCATTGGTCGCCGAGCAAAAACCATGGCACCCGATCCGGGAAAATCAGTGACGCGCAGATTGCTCCTATCCTCGTCGCGGGATTCTGACGCGAGGCGTCATGAACCATCTGCGGCTTGCACACTTCCTCCCAGCGCTGAACGACATCCGCCACCGTCCAAACCTTTTGGCCAATCTGGAATACGTGGTTTATACCGTTGTGAACAAATGGCTGGCTGAATTCCAGGTAGCTTTGCGGAAGGAAGATTTTGAGGTGGGCGTGATCAAGACTTGCCAGGTTGTAGTCCAGCTCTTCTTCGAGGGAGTGACGGCGACTGAGGAGTAGAACGAGCGCCAATGTTTCCGAAGGTGAACTGCTCAAGCGTTTTAATTGCGCAAGGTCTTTGTCTGCGCGCGCCTTGAGATAGTCGTACACATCCTCTGCCGACAGCAGCGGCCGAGCAAGTCGCCCGCCATGCTCAATCAGCGCGTTAATCAATGTACTGACCACCAATTCGCCGAGGCCGTTGAATTCATCAGTATTGGCGGCTGTAAGGAATGCCGCCCAGTAAGGAGCCTCATCTTCGCTCATGCCCGCACAGGCGCTAGCGTAATGCTTGATTATCAGGCCACTCATTTGCTCCA
Source organism: Pseudomonas frederiksbergensis (assembly GCF_000802155.2). Taxonomy (GTDB): domain Bacteria; phylum Pseudomonadota; class Gammaproteobacteria; order Pseudomonadales; family Pseudomonadaceae; genus Aquipseudomonas; species Aquipseudomonas frederiksbergensis_A. The sequence goes on along the minus strand of NZ_JQGJ02000002.1, from coordinate 227,961 downwards.
GAGCCTTTCTGAGATTAGCATCGCTAAGGCCAAGCTCCCGAGCCAGATGCACAGCTGCGCCTGCCCAACCCAATATCCGGGAAATACGTTGCGGAAGGTAAAACAGGTCGGGAATTCCATGCCTGCATAACGAACTGGGGTTCTGCTGGAGCTCTTTCACGATGTCCCAAAGCAGGTACTCAATCTCTGCCACGATCTCATGGGCGAGCCCTCCCATACATTCGTGGGAGGCGCTGTCTTTCTGGGAGGACTGAAGAAGCAGTGCAGCGCAGGTCGCGCTCAGTTCGACCCGGGAAAAGCTATTGGTGTGGCGCCGTGCCACTTTCTCCAATGATTGCCAGATACCGCCAATGAACGAGCCAGCTGCGTTGGGTATCTCGGCCAGACGATCAATGAACTTGGAAAGGACGGGGAAAAGGCGTTTAGGCGTCAACTCATGCTCAGGGGCAAACATCAACTTGTAGAGTTCGGCAGAGTGGCTGCTGATAGCCTGCCCGGCAGGTGAAGCGGGTGAAATACCAGTTATCCCCAGCAGCGAGGACACTGAATTGTCGGAGGCATGCGGATTACCGAACAGAGGCATGGAGCCGTACAGGTTGACGCCCCATACGGATGGCATTTGTCTTCCCTGGGTTTGATCTGAGACGAACTGAGCGGCTGGACGGCCTATGTCCAGCAAATCAAGCATGGGTGCTCGCGACCCCGTGTCGATCTCCCCGTCTAGCACCTTGAGCAACGCGAGGGTTCCATAGCCACCTCGATTGGTCTCGCCGGCGTACTGATCTGCCGCTGACGATACGAAGAATGAGACGCCGAATGTTTTGGCCTTCCCAATGACTTCTGGCTTGAGCAGGATACCCAAATTGGAAACCATTCCACCGGCCTGGCACGCATCGATGATGACATTGCAGTGGGCCGCTTTTAGTTCGTTGAAGTACTCAAAAAGTCGACTGAGAGCAAAACCCGTCGTGGAAAGACGATCAGCGCGGGTATCGCTTAGGCAGAGGAAATAGCTGTCGTTCGCTTCGCCGCCATGGCCAGCAAAGAATAGCGTGAAGCTCTCGATTTCATCGTACCTGTCTTGTATCTGAAGTAGGGTCGCATCCAGCTCACCTCGACCCGGAGAACGGAGCAAGTAAGCATCCTCTGGAGCGATACTGCTCAATGATCCTGTCGACAGCGCAGAAAAAATCGAGAGCGCGTCACGCTCCGCGCCAGATAATGGGTCGAGCGGAGGAAAGTGGTAGTTGTCACATCCGATGCTCAGTAAAACTTTACCGGCCATCACTGTTCCCTAGTACGAAATTTAGCTTTTCGCGCAGCTTCCGCTGCCAAGGCCTGTGTGATTTTGATCTTCTTGACCTCCTCGACCCTGGCGAGCAGTTGTGGCTCGTGCAGCGAGGGATCTGAGTGGAGGCGCTTCGCGAGGCTGGGATGCATGCGAAATTCTGGCAGCGATACCTGGCCATCTCGGTCGACCGAGTACTCGACTGTCTCGATTGCCTTGAGCATCTGTTCACCCAGGGTACCTGCGGATCCATCAATGACATTGCCATGTTCTTCGCAGGTATCGGAGAGCATTCTGTAAAATGCTTTCGCATAGCTGTCCGCCATGCTATTGGATATCTCATCAACCGTGCGCTCGATGACGTCGAGCCTGCCCTCCATGATCTCCTCGAAGCGCAATCTTGTTTCGTGTTCGATCGTCTGCATCTGGTCAACGCGATCAGGGTCGTAACTGTGGTGCGATTGCCACGATCCGCCATGACTGAATCGCTGGACGTCATCGCCCCCACCTACCTGTCGTTGTGCCCGGTTGAGTTTTTCCCCTGTGGCTTGCATAAATGCTTTCATTACAAGCTCTGCTTGCGCATCAAATGGGAACGGATGGACTTTATCCCGCATGTTTCACTCCTCGCAAAACCCTTGAGCGATCATAGGGCAGCACGTCCTAAGGAGCCATCCACAGGGCGCATGCCTTATAGGTGTAACTGCCAATCGACTCTAACTGAATCTGTCGGCAACAACGCGCCTGGCGGCTTCTGTCGACGGCAGTTGAGCAGAAGCCGCCAGGCGCTTGAATTAGCCAGGCCGCATCTCACGAGAGAATGTCACCTTCTGCCTCCGGCTGTGGAGCGCGAGGTTCTGCAAAATACCGCTCAAATATCGCATCTAGATCGACATCCGGAAGTAGGTCTGCCTTGATAAATGATTCTTTGAATACAATCGAGCCAGGGTCTCGATACACGATATTTCTTAACTCAGCCTCATCCACACCAAGAAGATTTATGATGAGCAATAGATATAGCTTAGACAGTGCATCACTATTTTTAATTACTCCTGTGATAAAGCGCTCATAATCTCCAACCTCCCTTTCCCCTCCATGGTGAGACAGGTCATTCCTCAAGTCCGCGCAAGCCTTGGTAAAGGCTTTAAGTTTTGCATCATCGATGCCAAGGGCCACCGGCTTTAACAGTTCATAAAGTCTATCTGATAGTGGTCTTTCGGAGCTTCGCGAGTCCAGCAAGCCCCGCAACCACTTACGATCGCTGCGATTTAAATCCTTCGCATCACTAACAAATTCCTGCAATTTCTGGATTTTATTTTTTAAGTTTGGGTCTTCGCACGGGGACGAGCCTACACGGCGATCCAGCGCTTCCAATCCCCACACCAGGTTCACGAAATAATGTTCTGCATAAAGAGACTTATTTCGGCGAGTCCCCAAATAGAGATTTATGCCAGGCCCTAAGCTCTTCCTTTTATCAATCCAAGTTTCTATCATTTTGCCAAAGACGCTTCGGATTCTCGCATAAGGTAGCAGCGTCTCATCCCATCGCACCTCCTCACGAGAGGGCGTGTTGCGGCGAAAATAGAAGTCAGCGCCAACATCCTTACCCTCCTCCTTCCACAACACTCTCGGCCACTTGAGGGTTAAATTTGAATTGGCCAATATCATCAACAAGTCTTGAGCCGCTCGATACCAGGCGAGCATTTCTTCGCTCGTTGTAGTCGAAGTAGGCGTATAAACAAGATGAGAACTCATGCCAATGTTAATCGAATGCGCCCACAATCCCGGCTCGTACCCGGTAAAATCATGAGCAATTTCGACTACGCCTGACTCGATATTCCACGCATCATCTGAATTTAGCTCAAAATTCGTAGATATTTTACTACTGTCATCGCCATCACCATTTGAAGGCCCAACAAAACCAATGCGACCTGGCCGAATCCATTGCTGTAAGCCATCCAATGAGATACGTAGCCTGAAAAGTCCTTCAGCCCTTGGGAGCTTTTGGGAGATAAAACACTCGCGAGCGACAAAAACCTCATATGAAATTATACCCGTACGCCCCTTGGAAGCAGTCAAGCCTCGGAGCAAAACGTAGTGCCCATTTGACTTTAAACAGCCAAACAAAACGATGGAGTCATCAAGCCTTTGTCCGAGAGCGCCACCCATACCACTTCGCCCAGGCAGAGTCTGATGCAGCTCCAACTGAATCAAACCACTTGAATCGATACTTAACAGGCCAGCAGCGCTTCCCTCTTCGGGCCCTTTATTAGCCCACCAAAAAAATCCATGATCATGAATATCCATGCGCGCAGCCCCTTAAACTCCCTAAAGTTTGATGTATATCTACTTAAAATTTCATGTTGGCTTACAGCAAATGTATCCTGACTCTATAGCCTCTTGATACTTGATCGCGCCGCGAGAATCAAGTCGCTCTGTAGGCTAGGCCGGCGCTAGGCGAGTCCTGGCCAGCAACGCAAGCAGTACGAACCCTCCCCCCAGGCAGCTTATGAATGCCAATCCAATATGGTCGATGAGCAATCCTCCGGTGATAGCGCCCGGCATGATTCCGACATTGATCGCACTGACATTGAAAGCGCCCACGAGTTGAGCGTTGGCCCCCGCCCGGCGTAGTACATCAATCCCGTCATCAGGCCTGCAGCGGCGTGGCAACTGCCCACAACTGCGATCACGAAGATAATCATCCAGACTGAGGCGCCGAGTAAAGAGATGGCCGTCAAGGAGATCGCAAGCACGATCAGGAGCCGCTTGAACATTCCCTCAAGCTGACTCGGAATGCGCCGGGACAAAATCAGGTTACCCACGATGTCAGCAACGCCATACAACGCTAACACCGGTGTGATGTAGGCTGTCGGGAGTTGTGTGTAGCGGACGAGGAAGGTAGCCAGATAGCTGAACACCGCCATTATCCCACCGAAAATCAACAAGTAGCTGAGCAGTGCCCGGACAATGTCGGGGCGGCACACCGCCCGGAGTCGGTCTGACAATGTAGATTGGAGTTGAGACCCTTCGATCTCAGGCACGTGAATCCAGCGAATGACCATTGCCAAAGCTAGAGCGCTGAGCACCGCCATCAGCAGCAACGCATCTTCCCAACGCCAGCCCTCACTCACGGCCTCACCCAGCGGAACGCCTACCACTGATGCGATCGAAGCACCGATGAGCACTCTGGAGACTGCAAGGCTTTTAGCCTCAGGCTTGGACATGGCCGCAGCGGCCACCGTCAACCATGCGCCTGGTGCAAAGCAAAACCGACCGCCCGTTTAGGCGACTATCCCGTGGGCCAAGCGTGTCAAGAAATTCCACACTTGGAGATAACCCGAGACACACATCACCAAGGCGCAGGGTTCACACCCGCCCAACCCTCGAACCGGAGCAATGAACCAACGGTATGCGCGTTTTTTTGTACCCAGCACATCAGCAGCCAACTCCAGAACGCCCTCACTTCGGAGCTGAAATCCAAGATACGCCTTGCTCCAACACTGAACGCGAACGTTGGTCGAAAGCGGGAGAAATATTGGATTGTTTGGATCATATCTATACGGCGGAGGCGGAATTTCGAGAGCACGTATTGGCGTGAGCACTATCACCCCGTCTACCACCTCTACTCCAAACGACGCCCCGTCACTGACATTCATGCTTCGCAAAACTTCTACAGGAAGATCGACGATGAGATCGCCGCTACCTTCGGCGGCTCGGCACGTTACAACGATACGTCTAGGCTCATTCACTGGTCATCCGCCCTATTGATGGGGTCGCGTTTGAAACATTCAGCGTGACTCACTAGGAGCTGACGATCATCGTAAGGAGAGCTAACTCGTCAGTGGCTAAGCTGTGGGATGCTTCCAATGGCGTGATCTGGCTCAATGAGCACATATCGGCTGCCAGTAAGCGTCACTGCGATCAGATACCCATGCTCATGATCGAAATCGCGCACGATTGACGTGCGAATCAGTCGGCCATTTTTAAACCTGTCCTTCCAATCCTGATAGACCAAACCGACCAGGGAGAAGCCTTCTACCTGTGGTCGGTGTATAAATGCAGTAGCACCTTTTGTGAAGCAGTGGGTAGTGGCGTCCGCTACGGCATCCGGAATATTTCTCGTCTCACTATTCATAACAGCGCTGCACCAAAGAGTTGAGCGTGCCGAGGGCTGAAAGGATCTCCCTTGTAAACCCAGACCAGTAGCATCCTTCCATCGACTGCAGGGTCATCAGTCATTCGCTCACTCGCTCTTGGCTGCTTGAGGGATGACCTCAGCGAAAATGCGCTCTACTGGGTCATGGCCGAACCTATAAATCACAGTCTGAGTAGTCCCCTCAACCTTCTCTTCGGTGAACAAAAGCTGACTCACAACCACGTACTGACTGCCGTTCGCTGTGGTGATCAACGTGTACCCTTGGCTCTCACTTACGCTGGATAGCTTGCTCGTGGTGAAGGTATCGCCGTTCTCATAGCGCCCTAGCGAATCAAAGAAAATGGCAGCTCGGTACCCTCCTTCTCTGGGCCGCGCATCAAGGAGGTACCCCGTGACAGGGACATCGAACTTCATACGAGTGGCCTGTACCAAAGTCTGGGGCAGATTTTCGTCACACAATTTAGTCACACCTGATGATTGATCACCTCGTCGATTCGGGCGGGTCTCTTGACACCTGCCATCGTCAAACGGTGATCGTGAAGTCACTGATAAAGCCTGTCGCTTCCTGCGGATAGCCTCTCGGGTTGGAAACAAATCGGCACCCACCAAGGTTGATGTCGATAGCGCGGTGGGTATGCCCGAAAATCCAGACGTTGGCTTTCGGGATCAAGTCGTACCAACGATTGAAATATGCGGCGCTCACATGGCCGTCTTGCTTCTCGCCCGCTACCTCTTCGATCGGCGCATGATGAGTGACGACCACCGTCGCCCCTGGAAACGGCTGAGACAGCTGCTCATCTAGCCATGCATAAGTGGCTCGGTTTTTCTCGATCAAATCTGCTGGCCGGATGCGCCGGTAAGCTGCGGTAGTCCGGATCATGCGAAAGTCATTCATCTCGCGTGCGCACGTCATCGTGGCCGCCACAAGATCGCCTGTACTTGTGAAATCTGTCCAGCCAGTGGCGACCAAGAAACGAGTGCTGCCAAAGACCCGCACCTGGTTCTCCATGACATGGACGTGTGGTGCCGCCAGGTCGCTCATTTTTGCCAACGTGCGATCAAGGTTGCCCTTGTAAAATTCGTGATTCCCACTGCAATAAATGACGGGTCGAGCAAAGGTAGCGTTCGCCCATTTCACGCCTCGGGCCAGTACCCCAATGTCTCCAGCCAACACCACCAAGTCCGCGTCGGTGGCGGGCGGCTCGAAAGCGGAAAACTCAAGATGGAGATCTGAGTAAATCTGAATTTTCATTGGGCATTTTCAATAAAATCGTAGGGGTCTTTGACGATCATGCCTGGGAAAGTGCCTGATCTCGGTTTAGGGCTATATTGCAAACCTGGCCCCAAAGCAGAAGCCAACCAAGGCCCAGCCCAGAACGTCAACAAGTGAGTACTATAGGAATTTGCGTGTGACATTGCAAATCATGGATACCGTTGTGTTTACCGGAACGCAATGAATGTCCGTGCGTGTAGCCTTTGCGGCAGCTCTTAAATTCCTTCGTGGCCACCTGGCGGTTTCCCAACGGGACATCGCCAGGTCGCTTGAGCAGTCGTACGTCAGCAAGCTTGAGGCGGGAAGCCGAGCGGTTACGCTTGAGGTGGCAGAGGATCTGGCGCATGCGATGAACCTCGACCCACTGGCGTTCCTGACCTTGGTCTATGCATCGGATCGAGGAAAATCCCCCCGCCAGTTGCTCATCGACTTGAAGCAAGCTCTTGAAAGCCAAGGCCTCCTCGACGCAGATGTCCCCACCCAGCCAGGAGCTGTTCCCCATCCTGTCGACGTCAGCGCGGCCGCGACAAAAACTAAGATCCTGGAATTGATGGCTGAGGGCTTGAACCAGGCCGAGGTGGCACGGCGTCTTGGAATATCTAGGCAGGCCGTGAGCCGTCACGTTCGAAAGTCAGGAACCTGATGATGTCTGAATCCGCACCTGACCACACACGACCATTAGTCGCCCCTCCCGGGCCGGACAGACATTGCGCCTACCCAAGGGAAACTCGAACGGTGGCGTAAGATCATCTGATCTTGCCGGCATCAAGGGGTGAGACTTATTCGGCCCGTGGCCAGTCGTCTAGCAGTTTGTAGACAGTTGTCTACAAAGCGACTACAGACCGTAGCATTCCAGCGTGGCTCTCGGCACGGCCAGCTTGGGATAGATGGTTGATAGCCAGTCGATCGGCGCGTTCGGATCGAAATCTTGTTCCATGCTCCGCAATTGCTTGAGGTGCGGAAAGTCCCTTGCCGCCGTACCTAGCGCCGCCGATGCCTCAGTGGCTTCGCCGGAAAGGCGGTATCGCTCTGCCAGCGCTAACGCCATGCAGGCTTCCACGTTAGGCGGTACCTTGATGCCGGCGTTTGTATGCCGTTTTTTGTAGTATTGATCGAACTGCTTCTTGTGCTCGGAAGGTGTCCAGCCGGTATCACTTCCCATCAGGGCCTGAGCAATCAATGAGTCGACACCTGGTTGATTCAGAAGGTCGACCTCAGGTTGTAAAAACTCACCTCGGTCGCGCTCTGTTCGAAGAAAATAGTTAGCCAAATAGGCGAATGCCAAAAACGACACCCTCATGGGCGCGGGCATTTGTGCCTGCAGTCTGGATCCTTTGTCTATGACAGGCGTTGGATAGCGAAGCTTGCGGTTGGGAAATTCGACCAAGCATTGATCAAGGAGGCGTACAAGCCCCTCTAAGTACCGTCGGGGAGTCTGGACATTCAGACCTTCGGGATCATAAAGCCAGTGCGCGGGATCAATCCTGAGCGTCAAAAGGTGCGGATTGTCCCATTCGTAGGGATATGGCTCGTGCTCCACCTTGTCCGCCTTGTGCACGTACTCGATGATCACCGCGCGTACCAGGCGAAACAACCCCTGGAAAGTGAAAGTCAGCTTGTCAGCATCTTCGTAGGTTTCGCCGTGGCTTGTGAAATGCAGAAACTCTTTGGTTAGCGGTTTGAGGGTGTGGACGTAGTCGGAGCGCACGCCATACAGGTTTTGCAGTGCCGCTTCCAAGTCGCGCCGGCCAATCGGGTGCTTTTGGGCGTCAGCCTGAGCAGTGAAGTATTCCGCTGGCAGGTGCGCCAAGATGAACTGCACAAAGCGATGGCCCAAGCGCGGATAAATGACGTCCAGAACCGCATCCTTCACCGCTTGCGAAGGCTCTTCATCGATACCCGCCAGTGCCTTGTCCACCCCGCGCCGCTTGTCTTCAGGAACGTCTGGCCATTTAGGCTCATGCCCATCAAATTTCTGCACCAGAGATTCGATACACATGACCAGGAGCGTGTAGGCCAGATTGAGGTCGTCACTCATCCTGTGGACAGCAGCAACATAGGTTCTGATCGACTGAATGACGGCGAGATAAGTCTCGCGCCGCAGCCCGATCAATTGCTCAGTAAAATCTTCAAACGCTTTAATTTCTACAAGGTTGGCGCGCACTGAAGTGTCGTAGTAACGCATCAAGCGCTCACGCGGGTGCGGTTCACCAGGCCGGCGTTTTTTATTTAGCAATCGCTCGACAATGTGGACATCGGGGGAGCAAATGACCTGTAAGCTAAACGAGGCAACGTCGGCAAAGTCATCGATGTAGGCGCCCATCGTCCTGGAGTGAAGAATGCCGGCGGCCGGTTCCGCAGCTTCCATGTACTCAGTCATCTCATACCCCAGCGCTGTCGGGGGATGCGAGGTGTCCATGCTGCTCAACCTACCCACTTTGGTCGTGACCTGGTCTACGACTGCGAGATCAAGGTTGGAGTAGACAACACCCTTGAGAAGCGTTGTTCGTGGATTTTCACGGTTCGTGAACAGCTTTCCTGTCGCAGCTTGCAGCATGGGCACTCCCTGTCTAATGAATTCCTGTGTTCGAACGGTGCATCGTGACGCGCCGGGGACGTAACGGCCTTCCATGGTAGGCGAGACCACCGGTGAGTTTTAAAAATTTCCTGGCAACGCCGCCATCTGCGCCCACACGTAGCATTCATCACCAAGCATGCTCTTCAGAAAATCATGAGATGTGTGAAACTTGACGGCGACTGGGCTGGTGAAATCGTTGATAGCGGCGTATGAATTGGCTTTGTCGCGGATGAATTTGAGCGCAAGAATGTCGTTAGGAAACTCGGGGGCATCCCATTTCGAATAAGGTTTGTCTACCTCCCCCATCCTAGCCAAGTCATACCACGCACGCAGCTTTATCAATGGGTTTAGAAGTAGAACCCCGTCGTCCCGACGCCGCCACGCGTTCTCGCGGGCAAACGCATCGATCATCCCTGGATTCGCAGCGTCATAGGGTTGCCAGGCTGAGCGAAGGATCGTGATCCCGATCCATTTTTCCTTCTGTTCCGCTTGGTAGGCTTCGATCAGGGCTTTACCGAAATAGACCTGATGTCGGCCAGAGGAGTCGATTTCGACCTCGAACTCACCGAATGAAATCGCGCCTCTTGCGGGAACACCAGCCGCTAGCAACGCGGACAAGACCATTCCGCCAATGGCATAGACATCCAAGAAAGCCCAGTTTCCATAACCTTTTGGATCTTGGTAGAACACAAAGGTGTCCGAGAAATAGATGGTTTTAAATAAGGCATTGAGTTCTTCCCATCGTCCAAAAGCCTGAAGAGCATTGTCGACGACGGCGTACACCTCCTTGACGGATTTTGTTTCCACAAGCTCACTGAAACCCAAGATATCAAGAAAAAGCAAATAGCGTCCTTGGTTCACAATCCAACTCCATCTTTACATTAAGAGAGTCACAAGCGACTAAGCAGTAATTAAATAAGTAACGCATTCCTATACATGGATTGAGGCTATATCTTTGAAACTCACTCCCGAAGATATTCACTGACTACATGGTGCAGAATCAGCAGCCCCTATGAAAGCGGCCAGAAAATCAGTCATAGACTCCGTTCTTAGTGTCGACTTCTACAAGCGTAAATACGTAGACCCTAAATTCATTTGGCGTTGCTGCGCCTATTAGAGGGGCCTTTGATTTTTTGTCCAATGGCTGCTGGGAGTCCTGCGGCGCGGCCTGGATCAAGCAATGTCATTATGTCAACTGGTTTAAAATCATACTGACTCGCAAGAGCGTCGAGTTCCGCTAGAAAGCGTGCAGCCTTTACGACTTCCGGATCTCGAAGAAGGGGTACTATCGCTTCATACTCCAATGTAATTCGATTGCTCAATTCAAAGAACTCTTGAACACTAGTCATTTGTTTTCTCCTCATTGGCAGGCTCATCACTATCTGCCTCGACCGCTAGTGCCGGCACTGGTGAATCTATGACCGGTTTAGGGGGTAAGCCAACAGTGAGCATGGCATCACTGTCGAGCACGGACTCTCTCTTCACGCCATTCCCGCCATTTGGCTGCAGCCGGTCGATCAAGTCCAGCAAGCCAGTGGTCGTGCGCGTCTTCAGGCATAAAGGTTCAGCTCCTCTACTACCAGCCACATTACCGCTCGCACTATCAGCGGAGCTCTTGTACCTGGACTCAAGGAGATCAAAGACCTGAGCGAACGAGTAGCCATGCTCCTTGGCTAGCGCCTCCAGCCGAAGGTAAAACTCGACGTCGAGCTTGTAATCAGCCTCTTCCTGCTGTTTTTCCAGCCCGCGCAAGGCCAATTCAAGCTCGTGCTGCTTGCGTCTAAATTCAACGAGCGTGTGTGTTCTGACCATGCATGGCTCCGGCTATCTGTGCTCCTACCCATGGGCGACTCGCTAGGCTCCTCACTCATTATAGTGGTGTTAAGAGCTAAGCAACACCCTTGTAGGAGAACCGTTCTAAACAGTATTAATGTATATTATTCAATAAGTTAGGAGTGAAACGGCTGCACGCCGCTACCATTGGTCGGGTACCCGACTGGGAGGGATGACGATCATAAAATTCAACATGAAGGAGTTTCAAGACCGCTAGAACCCATTCAGCAGACTATTTGCCCTTACGCAACAATGCCGTTCGTGACGCTGTAACCCAGCTCTGGATCGCTTCCTGTCAATTTATCAAATAAGTTTGGCTTTGACTGGCTGGCGGCGTTGCTCAGAAAGCCTCAGCCAGCCAGTCCCCGTCAGCAGAACATCTATGTCGAAAAAATGCCGAGAAGTATCGATCTTCACTCTATCTCGTTGAATCAAATCGATTTTTTATCGATTCCTAACTCAAGCGCCGCTCAATTTAATTGAAAACCGTTATTGAACGCACCGCTTGAGCCCGGCCCGAGCGCATTTATGAAATTTCCGATCTTCCATTCCGGCTTCAATTTAGAAGGTTCAACTGACTAGGCCACCTGCTTCATCCTGATGACACTGGCCATTGCTAGTGGCTCAAAGGCGGCACCAGTGAGTCCTGCCTAGGCAGTGCATCCATTCGATCTTCTCGTCAAGACGCGCAGCTCATCATTGGAGCCGCGCGGTGCGCAGGCATTTTTGGCCACTGGTATCGTCGCCTGAAGGGCCAGGGTGTTGGGCTACGCACCCCCAGTTCTCAACTTGAGCTGGAGATAGTCTCGGGCGACCGTTGCAACGCCCTGATCAGTAAGTAGTACGTAGATGTGAAGTCCCCGAACCTCTCGCATGTAAGCTCAGCAGCTGCCCTTCCTTCAACTTGGGTTGACTCGGGTCATTTATGAGTAAGATCGAGTCTTCGAACCAACCTTCCGGGTGCTCGTAGCCTGAAACTTTCCTTGGCGTTCGAGGTTTACCTACATCAGCGAAGCCAAACGGATCATCAGGGTCTAAGGCATCTTGTGATGGTTCCGATACTGCATATTCCACGACATAATGCCAAATGTCCCTTCCTGACTCCCGACCATGCTAGTGTCGAATTCAACCAACCTTTGGCTTTTTCGCCTCAATTCCGTCAGTGCGAGATCGAGCAGGCTGGATATGCCAGAGGCACTCTCTGCCTTCACCCTAATTGTCAACTTGTTCATCAGTAGTATCCTTTGAGTTATTTATCGTAAGTCCCAGTCAAAAGTGTAGAGACCTGATCTCCATACGGCTTTGAGGCCGCCATCCATTGCCTTTGAGCACCCCGAGACAGTCCGAAGCAGGTTGACCCTAATACGGTCGCTGCCCTGTTCTTCTACATTACTTTCGACGACTCGCGGGGAAAATGGTCTCATCAATGGCCCAGACAACTGCCTCCAGGTCTTTCTCTTTGAAGATGATCTGCGCATACCTCAAGTATGCAGCGATTTGTGACCAGCTGAACGCCAGTGTGCCCAAGGTAGCAATCTCCGATCTGTTCACGGGAAATGGTGTCGAATAGGCCCGAGTCGTGTCCCTGATAAAAACAGCCTCCACATCGGAGATCAGCTCGAAACTCACCCCAAGCATCCAATACGCAACCGCGAGATCACGAGGCTTAGCAGAGTCTGGCCTGAGGCGATCCCGAACCTCGCCATGTAGTTTTTTCTTGAGCCCGGCATGAGGTTTGGTCAAACGATAGAAAAAATATGAGCGAGCAAAACCCTGGGTCTTGCTCTCATCTGAATCCTGTAGCCAAAACGCCAGCAGGAACTCTGCTGCGCGCCTGGTCGGGGTGGATGTTTCTGACAGCGAGTAGAACCAGGTCTGAACCCGCTCTGTTAGATGGACGAGGCACGAGTTATCAGCGCTGACGAATTCCGGATTCGAGTGCTGAAGCGGAAAGCTGGACGTCAACCGAGCTGCCGGGCTTTGCACATGCTCTTTGAAAGCGACCCAGGCCTTGTTTAAGACCGTGAAATTCCCCGTTTCAAGCCGCTGCAGCATCACCCCGCCTTCATGATTCACGCATACGCAGCTTCGCGACTTTTGCCACGCCAGCCGCCACGCAGGATTTAAGCCCGCACTGAGGTCTGCGTGAAAGCACTGTGGGCAATAGTTCAAGGCGTTTGGATAGGCTACTAAGGCATCATCCGTTTCCTTGAACTGCTTTGAAATCAGCAATCGCTCGCGGGGAGAGAAATGGCTAAGAAGCTCCAGATTCGCGTACTGCCGATCAGGGTCGACGCTACCTTTGCTGCATAGCAGCATGAAGTTTTCCGCAAATAGGCTGTCAGCAGAATTCCGGGGCACCAAGCTACGTCTCGCAGCCCAAGACGAAAACGTCTCATCCAGTACGGGAGTCACTGGTTCCTGGATAGGTACCTGATTGTGATCTGGCTCGTATTTCCTTTCCTGGCTCACCTCGTGTGCATCCAGGTAGTACCAGTTCGGCTCCGCAACAGTGTCAACCGGAGCAGTCATCTCCGTGAGAAGGTGCTCCAGGACATCTATAGCAGCGCCGATGCGACCGCCGGAGCGCTCATGAACGATAGTCGTATCCACAGCAACTACAACGTCAGCGGCGTATCTGTCCACTAACCCAGCTTTTACATCCGCAACAAACTGGTCAAAAGCCGCGCCTTCCGCCATAGGTTCAAGCGTGAAAATGCGATGCTTGATCGATGCGGTTTTGAAGCTCGCGCCCAGCGTGGAAATGGCCTGTGGCAGACCGCAGAACAAAAAACCCTTCTGCCTGAAACTCCTTATCCAATGACACATGATCCAGAAGTTGGTGTTTGCGTCCTTGCTTCCCTTTAGATAAGTCTGAGCATCATGAATTATAGACGTCTCGTAGTTTCGGGCGCTCAGCACAGCATGCTGTACTTGGCCCAGCTCGGTCACGGCCGTGTCAACCTTGGTTGCGAGCTCGCCTGGCATGCCAACCGCAATACTCAGCGCGTGCCTGAAATCAGTCGGCTCTAGCGTCGTGCCTCCCAGTACCGAGAGGACGTTTTGGCCGTCTAGACTTAGGAGAGAAGCCAGATGGAGCAGCAATGCGGTGGCTCCAGTTCCTGCCGGCGCAGCCAGCAGCAGTACCTCTTGTTCAGGTGCGCAGGGGGTTGCCTGTGAAGCGGTCTGTGAGCCGGCTGGCTTAGTGACTGTACGAAAGTGCTTAAGGCACTGCTCCAAGACCCTTTGGTTGCCTGAGGCATCTGACCATTTATTCGACTTGATCGTCATTGAGCCTGGTTCTCAATCCTGTAGCCATTAATCCTGAAATGCTAATTTTTCAAATTCTGTGTTCTCAGGGGAGGCCGAGCTTTACGCGTACCACCTCGGCTAGAGTCCTGTCTCCGAAAAACGTTCTCTTTCGGCGAGAGGCTTTGGTGTTCGGCCAAGGCATCGCGACGAGCCTTAGCAGGGTTATGGCGAGGAGTGGCAACGCCGGCCGGACGCCCAAGACTCCGCCGAAAGTGAACAGCTTATTTTCGAGACAGAACAGTAGAGTCACCGCTGCTGCGCGTGCAGCTTCGCCTCCCGCCAGCCCTGTAACGTGGTTTTCGAGCAGACAACATTCAGTTGTACTGACGATAACGGCGCTCACGCATAAGGGCCTATGTCCGGTCGAGCATAGTCATTGAGATTTATCTCTTCGATGACGTTCTTCATTGCGCGCACAGTGCTAACCAATAAATCCGAATTGACATATTCTTGCCCGGTTTCAACTGCCGCACGACAAGCTTCACGAGTCAGGTCAGTTACCGCACGGCGAGAGTTATAAATAATCAATTTCTTTCGAACAGTGGTAGTGGTGAGCGTATTGTTTTCAAGTATTTTAAAGAAATCATCATTGAGCACGGAGGGCTGCTCTAGTGGCATCAACGACAAGTACCCTTTAATAAAAGACTTGCCCTCGTCATCATTCTTCCAATAGCTTAGAGAACCCACTCGAATGTTGAATCTTGATTTTAGTGTTTCATCATTATCGAACAAAGCATACATTTCGTCTGGTGTTCCAGCCAAGAAAACATTAAGCTGCCATTCGTGACCGGCCAGCCCCTTTATTGAGCCCAGCTCACGATTCACAGGCGCCCCAGTTAAAGCGAGCCTTAACATCGGAGCCTCGTCAACAAAAACCCCGCGTACGTTATGCTCACGAACCAAAGTCTTAGCTAAGCCAACATCTCGATAGCTGAGGTTCAATGGGCGCGTATGAAACCGTTCCCCGATTGCAGCTAGGAACAGCTTCATCACGCTGAGGTTTGCACTGTTTTTAACCAGGTCGAGATAAATGATCTTGCCCGGCCAATCTGACGCAGGATCAAAGCTTCGCTTCTCCCAGCTCACTCCAATCGTCGACTTGCCTAAGCCAGGAAGAGCGATGAGCGACATCCCGGCGTTTGACGTATTTCTGGGGGATGCGAGTAGCCGCTTGGCACTGTGCTCCACAGCCATCGCTGTAGGGTAGTTAAGGAATACGTCACGCATGCACGCGAGCGCCCGCTCCTCACGAGGAAGCTCCAGTAGCCCCAATGCCCGGGGGCTTAAGTGGGTCACAGATCATCCCCCATCATGACTGGTATAGGGCCTTGGTGAAGCTTTGCAGGCGCTTTGGGCTCCAGCACTGAGCTGGATGCAGGCTGATTGATCTTGCACATCTTGTCCTCAAGATCCCGACTTTCCTGCAGCCGACGCTCCTGCTGTTGAGTCAGAAGGGACTGCTTGAGGTGATGCTGCTCCTGCATAGCTTGAAGTCCTTCAGGGGTATGCTGGCCTACTGGAAGTCCGGATTTGCGCTCGACATTCCACTCCAGCATCGTTTTCGGATAACTATCTGCGTTGATAAGTTTGACAGGAACCCATAGCCCTTTGTCCATCACCCACGCCCTATGCAAGTTGCCGTAATCGAGTTTAAGAGTGACTGGCTCTCCGACTCTGTTCCAGTACGGGCCGGGCTCATACAACAACCCCAGTGTCAGATGCCCCTCACGCCTTACATGTATGTTCCTCTGATGGAGCATGTCGATCTTGAACTGGGTTGCGTCTTTGACTACTGGGGGTGTTCGTATTACACCGTCTTTTTCACCGAAGTCTCGCATCCAACGCTGATTGGGCGTTAAACCATCCTCGCCAGGCCGCTCGTGCAGAATACATATCTGGGTAATAATAAGAATGAAAAGATCTTTTATGGAGTATTCAGCAAGTTTTTCTGGATTCTCCCCCCTTGCGATTTTCCTACTCGATGCTATCGCTCCGTTCAGCGTCTGAATGAAATAACGGTTCACCACACCAATCTTACGCTCTACCTTGCCGCCGCTCTGTGGCCGCATTCTACGTTCGTGACGTATGTCATTTTTTGCGAGCGTTGCAAGCACAGTTTTGGCATTGAGATCTCCCCCTCCATCTGTCCTCAATCTGGACAACTTTCCGTACTGCATCCATTTAAACCGTGCAGAAAGCCCGAACTCCGCCAGCAGTTCATCTTTAGGCTGAAGTGCCATGAAGAAAGCATTCGCTAGTGTGTTTCTTGATGGCGCAGCGTACGATAACCAGAATCCTAAATAGGATTCGGTATGGTCATCACTGATGATGGTCAGGTTCGGTCGCCCCAGTACTTTTCCAGTATCAGGATCGACCGCTTGGCAGTCGAGTGGACTGTTATCAGCCTGTCCAAGCTGGAGGGCATGCTGCGTGACTGTACCAAAGGGAAAGGAGTCGAATTTATCCCGCGCCGCAACGGGGCCTTGGGTATTAGCAACTGCTTTGCGCATGGACGCTTGGGCACACCGTCTTTCAACCGTTGAGGCTGAAGGCGGATTCTTCGAAATTGCGTTGCACTCCCATCGGACACGGTTGAGTACAGCGACTACAGATGCACCCGGCCCCTTGTAGTCGTCCTCGATCGCTTTCGCCAGAATCTCTTCAACCTCATCCTCTAGCCGAGTATCGCCCTTTCTTCGTCCAGAAACACCGGGCACCAGCGCTTCCCATGATTGCCATTCTCGATAGCGGCGCAGCAGATCATTCACAACCGTTCGCCCGAGGCTCAGTTTTTGCTCAGCCTGCTCTTTGGTGATCTGTCCCAGGTACAGTGGTTTGATCACGTCCTCCCGTGCAGTCCCCACAATAGTTTGTTCAGGGGTATACGGGGAAACAGGCCTGACCTCATTGTCCGGCTCGACGTTTTCGACACCAACGTCACTTGCAGCGCGGATTTGCTCAACAGCCTTGGTACTGATCTTGTGAACCTTGCTCTTAGGTACCTCAATTGAAGGCACAGGTAATCCGGAGAGTTTGACCCGGTAACAGCCCCGCTCCGGAACATCGCCGTCTATTAGGTAGATGCCCTCCTTACCATCCACAAAAACTGCTTCACCTATTGAAAACTCCATAGCTATCGCCCGATCATTTCGAGGAGCAATGAGCGATGCTGGTTATGCAACCGGTCTCTTACAAACCCGAGTGTTGGCGCATCGATGTCCAGCAGGTCACATTTGGCGCAGACGTCTCGCCATAGAGCTTTCAGAGAGTAGTTAGGGATCAGGTACTGTGATTCCAGCAGTATGAGAAAGTAAGTGATTGACTTGATCCGATACGTGGCCCCCTCGTCCTTAGTAATGGCAAGGTACTCTGCAAACTCGCAAGCAGGATTCGATTCGTGCACGGGCTCAGCGGAGGCTCTGGACTTTTTGCGAGAGGCTCGGACGATTTTGTCCATATGCTTTCGGAAGGCCCCGACGGGATCCGTTGATAGGGTCAGCCGCTCCTCGGGCAGAGCCAAGTGGAGTCCATTAGACAGTTTGCAGAGACGTACGACCCCACCGCGCTGCTTCCACACAGCTTCTACGACCAGCAGATCGGACGCCGTACCCACTGAGCAAAAATCGCCGACAGAGACCATCCATTCATGCTCCAATCGTGCACCTGAAGCCTAAGCATAGGACGCCTTCAGAAGCATGATCGTACCGCTTATCCAAAAAAACGAAGGTTTGTAAGCTACTGATTTATATGAATCTCACTTCACTAAACTTCGTTTTCTTGTGTCAAAAAAACGGATGTTAGTGATGAAATTTAAAAAAATGCCGCGCTTTCAAGGAGCTGAGTGGTGAACGGAGGTATGTGAATTTGGACAATGAGGCCTCCACCCCCATCCAGGTCAATTCGTAAAAGCCGAACGCTTCAGCGTCGATAGCTAAACCGCCAGGCTTGGCTAGAATTTCTTCAGGATGGAGATTTTTCGCTCGGAGGAAGCGCTATGTGCAAACATTCACGCATCGTGATATTTCCCTTTTCTGCACAATCCAAGCAATGGGTCAATACCAGGGAAAACTGGCGGAAGGCCAGACGCTCAAAAATTGAAGCCAACACAGAAAGGACGGACCTGGCCGATTACGAATTCTTCACCTTCGATGGACCTTCGAAAAAACGTCTCGCAGAACGTTTGCAGAGCTGTATAGGCCCTAACGAGGTCATCTATATTTTTGGACATTGCGCTCCCGGAAGTACCATCATATCCAAGGAGGCCTCTGCCGACAGCGAGTCCATTTCTGCATTGGTTCTGGCCAGAACGTTGAAAAAAGACGTTTTATTGAACCGGTCTTTTGCCGGCAAGATAAAAATCTATGGTTGTAACTCCGCACTGCCAAGCGGCACCAAAAGATCTTTCGCCCACTCATTTGCCTGCATTATGAAGCTGTATCTTTATCATAATTGCGAAATACACGGTTACGCCGAAACGCTCGTGGATGGCTACGTAGGCGCGCACAAGATTGCCACCAGTGATAGCAGCGTCGTTGAAGCTTTAAATAAAATGATTCAGAGAGACGAAGCGTTCGGTACCGGGATAGACGCCAAGTACAATGAGGACCATGTCCTGCGCCCCAGTAAATTCCGGCAAGAAATTGAAGTTTCCGAGGACATGATGCGTGAGGTCGTCCAAGAACTCACACCAAACAAATAGAGGGGTGAGGCGCACCCTCCTCTAATATCGAGGATGACCGCCCCAATCCCGTTCACTCTGTCACAGCCCTGCCCTCCATTCGCTTGATCTCCGTCGCGGACTCATCATCGCCGATTGGCTTGGTGTTACCCATTCCCTTCAAATCCTTGGCAAACGTCCCATCCACCTCCCCCTTGAAAAAATTCTTGCCATAAATCAGCAGGCACAACACAACGCCAATGCCGAATGCCCAGCTCGCGCCTTTGATCGCCAGTACCGCGCCGATCACGCCGGCGATGCCCAGGTCGCGCTGGCTTCTGGCTTCAAGAATGCCAAGGCGCACGCTCACGTAACCCTGGATCAGCAGCGTCAGAGACAACGCGACACCGAGAATCGGCTGTACCAACGTCACGACCGGCAACAGCAACAGACCGCTGTTGGTCCCCCAACGGAACGACCCGACGCCGCCGATGATCGACTTCATCGCCTTCGGCCCACCTTTGAAGCGCTCGATCACCACCACCAGCATCGCCGCCCACTTGGGCCCGCACATGGCGACATCCGGGCCGAAGATGCTCATGAACGCATTACGCGCGCCGAAGATCAGGTGCGCGCGATCGGGGTTGTAGTCGACAACTTCGTCGGAGCGGACAGTTTCTGCCTCATCGAGAAGCGATTTTGCGCTGAGCACGTCGCCGAACACGATGATGTAGGCCGCTAGCATGGTCGGCAGCGCGGAGATGAACATGGACAGTGGCGGCATGCCCAATCCGAACACGGTGTAGTCGTTCCACAAGCCTGTAAAGTCCGGTTGGCTGATACCCCACTGAAGGGTTGGCCATGGTGCTTCACCAAACAACGGGGCAATCACCACTGCCAGCAGAATGATCGGCAGGATGCCGAGCTTGGCGAAGTTCCACCAGAAGCGGTTGCGCTGCTTGAGCTCGTTGAAGTGCTGGGAAAAGATCAGATAGAAGGCGATGCCGACTGCAATGGAAATGGTCCAGGGCAGCACATTGAATTTTCCGCCTACCTGGAACACCGCGATTACCGCACTCAAGCCAGCACCGACGATGATCCCGGACTTGATCGCCGAGGGCACGAATTCCACCACCTTTTTCGCCATTCCGGTCGCCCCCAAGGCGATCGAGAAAACCCCCAGCATCAACTGGAAGGCAATCAACGCGTGGACACGCTCCGGGCCCATCGGGAACTGCGCACAGTAAGCCATCAACAGGGGCACCGCCGGGGTGATCCAGCCCGGTACGGTCGGATCGCCGAGCAAATGGTGCGCGAGGTACAGCAAGCCGTTGAGCATCACGACGGCAAGCGCGACTTCGAATGGCATGCCGAGCAGTTCGGTCATCAGCGGAATGGCGGCCAGGTCCACGGCACACATCAGCAAGCCCTGGAGATAGTCTGGAAGTTCGATTTTGTAATGCAGAAACGGCAGCCGGACCTTGAAGGGGCCGAGCGGGATGTACGGGCTTTCGCTCCGCTGCGCAGGAGTGTCGGACATTGGGTTCACCTGAGTTATTGGTCTTGTCATGGCGAGCGCAGGCTCCGGAAATAAACCGAGACGTGGCTTAAAAATCAGTAGGCCGCGCGGTAAATCTTCTCGATATCGGCTGCCGTCAGCTTGCGCGGGTTGTTGCGCATCAATCGGTCGATCTTGCTGGCCTCCTCCGCCATTGCTGGAATGGCCTCCTCCGGCACGTTGAAGCTGCGCAGGCCCGAGGGGATATCGACTGCGGCACATAGATCCGCCATCGCCTTCACCGCCTGATCCGCCGCATCCTTGTCGTTGAGGTTTGCGACGCGCACGCCCATGGCTTCGGCGATATCACGGAAACGCTCGACGCAAGCCGTCTTGTTCCACTCCATTACGTACGGCAGCAGCAAGGCGTTGCTGACACCGTGGGCGATATTGAACCGTCCGCCCAATGGGTACGCCAGCGCATGCACCGCCCCTACCCCTGCATTGCCGAATGCCATGCCGGCCATCAGGCTGCCGGTGGCCATGTCTTCTCTTGCTTTCAAGTTGGTCGGGTTGGCATAAGCCTTCGGCAGTGCCTTGGTGATCAGCTTGATCGCACCCAGTGCGATAGCATCGGTGATTGGCGAAGCGTTGACTGAGAGATAGGACTCGACCGCATGTACCAGCGCGTCGACGCCACTGGCCGCCGTAACACTGCGTGGACAGGTCAACGTCATGGTCGGACTGACCAGCGCCACGTCGGGCAGCAGGTAATCACTGACGATGCCTTTCTTCAGCTGCGCTTGCTTGTCGGAGAAAATCGCGACGTTGGTCACTTCCGAACCTGTACCGGCGGTCGTCGGGATGGCAATCAAGGGCGGGCCCTTGCGTTTCACCAGATCGACACCGAACAGCTCCGTCAGCGCACCTGAATGACCGGCATAGGCCGCGACCCCCTTGGCGATATCGATGGCACTGCCGCCGCCCACCGCAATCAATCCGTCGTGGCCACCCTGGGTATAGGCGCGGGTGCACTCCTCGACGATGATCACTTCGGGCTCCGGTTTGACCTGGTCGAAAATGCCGTAGCGACGATCACCGAGCTGCGCCAGCGCCAGGTCAACGGTGCCGGAGTTCACCAGGACGGTGTCTGTGACGATCAGCGGATTGTTGACCTCCAGGCGCGTCAGCTCAGCGCAAAGCTGCTCGATTGCGCCGGGTCCAGTGATCAATTTGTTGGCGATTTTGAAAGAAGCGATATTCATCGGGCTCGTCCAGTTGATGTTGTTTTATGGAAGACGTGCCAAACGGAATAGCGAAAGCCGTGCCAATGCCCGCAAAGCCCCGTGATGGGGGGCTTTGCGCGATTTATATCAAGCCAGGGAGGCGTATCGCCGGTCAGCGGCGATCAGTTTTCTGATCGATTTCCACGGTGTTGATCAGAAAACTAATCAGACTGTTCCCAGCGTTTCATTTTCTGCACCACCGTCGCCTGGCTCACGCCCAGAGCCTTGGCCGCGAGGCGCGTGGTCTTGTGCTCGCGCAGCGCGGCGCGAATTGCAGTCCGCTCGGCGTTTTCCACTACCTTGCGCAACGGCAAGCCCGTGCCATTGGTATCAGGCGGGTTGAGGTCGAGGATCTCTTCAGGCATATCGAGCGCCTCGACAGTCCCGGTCTGATTGGTCACCACCAGCCGTTCAACCACGTTGATCAATTCGCGAATGTTGCCGGGCCAGGCGTATTCGCACATCAAATCGAGGGCTTCCAGACTCCATCGGACCTGGCGCTCATAACGGGTATTAAATCGATCAAGGTAGTAATGCAGCAGCGGCGCAATCTCCTCCCTGCGTTCGCGCAGTGCCGGAATGTGGATCGGCACCACGTTGAGCCGGTAATACAGATCAGCCCGAAAACTCCCCTGCGCCACGCGTTGCTTGAGATCATGGTGGGTGGCGCTGATGATGCGTACATCGACCTCCTTCAGCTCCAGGCCTCCGACGGGAATGAAGCGATTTTCTTCGATGACCTTGAGCAGCTTGACTTGCACCGGCAGCGGCAGATCACCGATCTCATCGAGAAACAACGTGCCGTGATGCGCCAGTTCCAGCAGGCCACGCTTGCCTTTGGGACCTGCGCCGGTGAACGCTCCCGGCGCGTAGCCAAACAGCTCGGCTTCGATCAGATTCTCGGGCAGCGCACCGCAGTTGAGCGCAAGGAATGGTTCGCTGGCACGCGGGCTGGCGTTATGGATGAATTGCGCGACGAGGGTCTTTCCGACGCCGGTTTCGCCTTGAAGCAGCACCTTTACCGAACTGCTGGCGACCTGCCGGGCCAATGAAAGGACTCGGCCGGAAACCTCCTGGTCGGCCATGAGCGGCGAACGCAGCAGATTGTCTTGTTGACCGGCATGGAGCTTGGCGGTGCTGTTGCGCAGTTGCTTGAGCTGTTGCAACTCATCGCGCTCGTGTTTCATGCGCAGCAGTTCAGTCATGTCGCGCACGGTACTGACCACGTATGAAATCCGCTTTCCAGCGTCGAGGATCGGCGTGGCGCTGACGAGCAATTTCTTGCCGTGGCTCAGGCTCTGCATCACCGACACAGGCCGGCCACCGTGCAATACACGCAGCGTGGCCGATTGCGAGATAACGCCCTCCTTCACCAGCTCCTCCATGGATCGGCCGAGGAGATCCGCACCGCTGAGCCCGGTCAGGCGTTCGTAGGCTTGATTGACCTTTAGCGTCTTGCCGTCGCCATCGGTGATATAGACGCCGTCGTGGAGAGCGTTGAGCAGTTCTTCGAAGCTGGCGTCGTTGAGGTTCACCGGGGGACGGTCCTTCCAGGGAGTGTGGCCGTCAAGTGTAAACGTAGGGCCACGGTTTGAGGCGACACAAACGATTGGCGCTGACTCAACGGGCTGACTGGAAACCGTCTAGCGAGGATGCAGCCCAACAGCAATGCTGGCCTGATTGCCACCTTCCGTCAGCCGCACATCCAGATCGATGAACTGCTGGATAACAGCGGCATTCGTTCGGATGTGATTGCTCAGGCGCACCGTGGTGAGTTTGCCCGCACCGGCAATGGCCATCGGCAGCATCAGTTGATCCGCCAAGTGATTGCCTACCGCTGAATTCGATTGAGCCCACGCTGTGAATTCGTCGATCGCCTCGTCAGCGACCTGCTCCGCACGCATGCGTTCTTGCCCGATGCTGGAGAACACCTCGGTAATCCCGGCCTTCATGGCTGTGATCGATACGACATTGCCTGGTCCCGCCTGATCCCCCAGGTCGGTAACGGACAGATGGCGCCGCTCCAGCCCGAGACTTGCCGCGAGCCGATCAAGCTCCCGGTTGCCAATCGAGGCAGGAAGGGCCGAAACCAGCGCGCCAGCCGAGACAATGGTGATAGGTTCCATTTCCCCATCCAACGTCAGCGGCTTGAGGGCCGAAGGTCGTACGGTGGCCTCTACCAAGCCGCCTCCACCCGGTACGAATCCATGCCTGAGCAGCGCCAATTCCACCCGCGCTCCCATGCGCTGGATCAAGGGCAGCCACGCCTTCTGGATGAAATCGAAGGGCGGCGCGGCCGGGTTATGCGTCCCCCCGCTAATCCGGACGGTACTGGGTCCATCCGCTTGCAGGAGCGCAGGCAACAGGGTCTGCAACACCAACATCGTGCTGCCGGCAGTTCCGATTGCAAATGAATAGTCCCCTGCCCTTACGCTTGCAGGCCGGAATTCGATGGCCGTCGAGTTGAGTTCCACCCCGTGGATCCTTGCGCCACAAATCTCAGCCGCAGCTCGCACGGCAGTGAGGTGCTGGCGCAACAATCCGGGACGGGAGCGCTTACCGCGTATCTCCGTCATTCGAAACGGTCGACCGGTAATGATGGAAAGGCTGAGGGCGGTGCGCAGCACCTGCCCTCCTCCATGGGCGCCGTCGATCAGAATCAGATCCTGGCTCATTAATCAGCCCTTCACGCAGACGACTTGGCGCAAGGTATGGACCACTTCCACCAAGTCGCGCTGGGCGGCCATTACCGCGTCGATGTCCTTGTAGGCCATCGGGATCTCGTCGATGACGGCCTCATCCTTACGGCACTCGACATGGGCGGTCGCCCGGACTTGATCCTCGACAGTAAACACCGCCTTGGCCTTGGTACGGCTCATCACCCGACCTGCACCATGCGAGCAACTGCAGAACGCCTCCTCGTTCCCCAGCCCGCGCACGATGAAGCTCTTGGCGCCCATCGACCCAGGGATGATCCCCATCTGCCCCTTCTGCGCCGAGACGGCGCCTTTACGAGTAAGGAGGATGTCTTCTCCAAAGTAGGTGCCCTGCTCCACATAGTTATGGTGGCAGTCAACGGCGATCAGCCGGGATTCGAAAGGCTTGGTGATAATCGATCGTACGGCGTCGAGCACCGCAAGCATCATTACCGCGCGGTTCTGCTTGGCGAAGTCCTGGGCCCATTCAACCGCCTCGACGTAGTCATCGAAGCTGGACGTGCCTTCACGCAGGTAGGCCAGGTCCCGGTCAGGCAGGTTCACCATGTGCTCGCGCATTTCCTCGCGGGCCTTCTCGATGAAGTAGGTGCCGATCATGTTCCCTACGCCACGGGAACCGGTGTGGAGCATCACCCAGACATGGTCGGCTTCGTCCAGGCACACCTCGACGAAATGGTTGCCGGTACCCAACGTCCCGAGATGTTTGTGGTTGTTGGTTTTTTTCAGGCGCGGGTGCTTGTCGATGATGAGGTCGAACCGGCCTTCAAGCGCCGACCAAGCCTGATCGACAACCTCCGGAGTCGTTTCCCAGGCACCTTTGTCACGGCCGTTGCGCCCGGAGGTGCGTCCATGCGGAACAGCTTTCTCGATGGCCGTACGTAGGCCGAACAGGTTGTCGGGAAGGTCGGTGGCGTGAAGTGAAGTGCGCACTGCCGACATCCCGCACCCAAGGTCGACCCCGACGGCTGCAGGGATGACTGCACCCTTGGTCGGGATCACGCTGCCGATGGTCGAACCCTTCCCCAAGTGAACATCGGGCATGACAGCCATGTGCTTGAACACGAACGGCATCTGCGCAGTGTTCATCAGTTGTTGCTTAGCCTCCGGCTCAACCGGGACGCCTCGGGTCCACATTTTGATGGGCTTGCCGTTTTCGACCTCAAGCAACTGGTAGGTTTGAGTGGTCATTGTTTCGCTCCTTGGTATTTTGTGTGGGAGCTCCATAGCGAGCAGCATGCCAACTTCCTTCTTGGGCGGCCCATGAAACCATTAGATTATTGATTTTTAAGGCCTTATTCACCTTTAGCAGACACGCAACGCCGCATTGCTATCCAAATGAACCGTCAGGAAACTATACTTTTCTATCGGTGCATATCTTTCAGGATAGGTTGCATGATCGCAAAAAAGACAGTCGCCATCGGAATCCTAGGATCGAAGCTAGACCGTGTGGGAAAAGGTTCGCAGCGCTGGAGCAAATGGCGCCCAACCCTCTCGCTGTGCCAACAACCCGACCTGCTCATCGATCGCCTTGAACTGATTCATGGGGACGCGCCCTGGGATACCGATCTTGCCCTGAAAGTCGCGACAGATATCGCCCAGGTGTCGCCTGAGACCGAGATTCGCCTGCATCCCATGGCGATGCAGAACGCCTGGGATTTCGAAGAGGTCTATGCCTCGCTGCATGACTTCGCGGCAGACTATCCGTTTGACACCGCTGGTGAGGATTACCTTGTCCACATTACGACAGGCACTCACGTCCAGCAGATCGTCTGGTTCCTGCTGGCCGAGTCTCGGCACATTCCCGCCAAACTGATACAGACGCAGCCTAATGGCGTACGGGCTGATGACTCGGCCCCGACAGGCAAGTATGTTGTCACCGACCTCGACCTGCAGCGCTACGACCAAATCGCGAAGCGATTCCAGGCTGAACGCCTGGAAGGCACGGAGCTGCTCAAGTCCGGCATTGCGACGCGCAACGCTGCATTCAACCGGACCATCGAACAGATCGAGCGGGTCGCCGCTCGATCTCGGGCTCCGATCTTGATCAGTGGCCCCACGGGGGCGGGCAAATCATTCCTTGCGCGCCAGATCTACGAGCTCAAACGTAGCCGCCACCAGATTGATGGCGCATTCGTCGAGGTCAACTGCGCCACCTTGCGCGGCGATAGCGCAATGTCGACGCTGTTCGGTCATACCAAAGGCGCATTCACGGGTGCTCAACAGGCGCGACATGGTTTGTTGCGCTCGGCTCACAAAGGCGTGTTGTTCCTCGATGAAATCGGCGAGCTTGCGCTCGATGAACAAGCGCTGCTCCTCAAGGCAATTGAAGAAAAAAGATTTTTGCCGATGGGCTCCGACAAAGAAGTCGAGTCGGACTTTACCTTGATCGCCGGTACCAATCAGGATCTGCAGGCGCGCGTCATCGACGGCCAGTTCCGCGAGGATTTGCTCGCCAGGATCAATATCTGGACTTTTGTGCTGCCGGGCCTCGCCAACCGGAGCGAGGACATCGAACCGAACATCGATTTCGAACTGCAGCGATATGCCAGGGACAACGGCCATATGGTTCGCTTCAATGCCGAAGCTCGGCGTCGGTATTTGTCTTTCGCGACCAGCCGGGGTGCCAGCTGGTCCGGAAACTTCAGGCAGCTCTGCGCGTCGATCACACGGATGGCGACCCTGGCGGACAGCGGTCGCATCGACGTTGCGCTTGTGGAGGGTGAGTTGGAGCGACTTCGCCAAGACTGGCGGCTGCCGGCAACCTCTGACCCATTGTCCGAGCACTTGGCTGACTCAGGGCTTGAGATTGACTTGTTCGATCGCCTTCAACTGGAGTCGGTCTTGACGGTATGCCGAACCTCAGCAAGCCAAGCGGATGCCGGGCGAAAGCTCTTCGCGTGCAGCCGGACAGCCAAGGCATCGCCCAACGACTCCGATCGAATCCGAAAATTCCTCGCTCGATTCAATATCGCCTGGAGCCAGGTGTACGAGCTTTCAGCGCCGCGTCACTGAGCGCCTGGAAGCTTGGGCCCATACCCCGCGTTGAATACACGAAGCAAGGTGCGCAGACCATCAGACCGTAACTTTCAAATCCACGCCCAGTGCCTGGGCAAATGCCTTGACCAAAGGACTGCGCACGATGTTATGCCGCAGTATGAGACTGAACGGCGTGACGATGTTGATCAGGTCCGGGCGCACCGCGCGAAACTCTCCCCGCGCCACCAATGGCGCCGCGTAATGCTGGGGAAGGAAGCCAAGAAAACGGCCGGTCTTGATCAGCAGCGCAACGGCCTCCACTTGGGTGGCCGAGGCGGAAAAGCTGTCGTAGCGGGCGAATTTCAGTTTGTCGCGATGCACCGCGTAGCGATGGTTGATGCACTCATGCTCCTTCAGCACATCTTCATCCATGTCTGCATCCGCCATCGAGAATAGTGGATGGCCAAGGGCGCAATATACCTCCGAGCGTTCTTCGTAAAGTGCGTAATAATCGAACTCTTCGCGTTTCTGATAAATCGGCACGATGCCCGCCACCAGCCGCCCCTCGACAACCCCTCTTTCAACCTCATCAAGTTGCGTGGCCTGGAGTTGAAACCTGACCTTGGGCGACTGTTCATTGATCCGTCTAAGCGCGGAAACTAACGGGGAATTTGCATCCGAGATTGTGTTGTCAATAACACCCACTCCAAGGTCACCGACAAGTTCATTTTGCGCTGAACTAAGGCGATCTCGAAAGTTGTCAACCGAAGCAAATAGATCGATTGACGCCTGATACACCAGACGCCCTTCTTCGGTCAGATGAAAACCCTCTCGCCCCCGCGTGCAAAGGCGCATGCCGATACGGATTTCCAGGTCGGAAATCTGTTTGCTGATCGCTGCCAACCCCACGTTCAACTCATTCTGCGCGGCACTGAAGCCGCCCGCCTCAACCACGGCCTTGAAAACTTTGAGCAATTTGAAGTCGAGCCCGCTGAGGGTCAGCGGCGCCCTGTGCGGCGCTTTAGGCGGCAGGTTTCCGGAATTGGAAAGTGGGGTTTCCATAATGCTTATTTACCTCTGGCGCCCTATTCAACAACCTGTGCCCAACAACAAAAACACGCTGGCCTAATAATAATGAACACAGAAAACCAGGCTTGGCAACCGCCAATAAATCCGGAACATCAGCACCAAACCGCTGATATCGAAACATTAAAAGCTGACACTTCGATCAGCTCTCGCACCGATGCAACTGCCCTCTTGATAACTGCTCTGGCCTGACTTCGTTCGCTGATTCTGCAGCGACGTCATCGCCCAGGGTACCCGTTCCAGTTCGCGTTACAGACGAGGAAAACGACAATGTCCCAAACCACCGATCGTCTCTGGGGTGCCCGCTTCCAAAGCGGTCCTTCCGAAGCCTTGGCGGCCCTGTCCCGTTGCCCTGAGCGTTACTTCCGGCTCACTCCGTACGACCTTGCCGGATCCAAGGCCCATGCCCGGGAGTTGCAGCGCGCCGGACTGCTAAGTGAGCAAGAAACCCTGGCGATGCTCGACGCGCTGGAGCGTATCGGCGCGGACTACCGCACCGGCAGCATTGCCCCGACGTTGGATGACGAAGACGTACACACCTTCATCGAGCGGCTGTTGACCGAACGCTTGGGTGCCCTGGGTGGCAAGCTGCGCGCCGGTCGCTCGCGAAATGACCAGACCGCCAACGACCTGCGGCTGTTCCTGCGTGACCATGTGCGCACCCTGGCCGTTGAGGTCCTGGGCCTGCAACAGGCGCTGGTGGACCAGGCCGAGCAGCACGTCGAGAGCATCTGCCCCGGTTTTACCCACCTGCAGCAGGCGCAGCCGATCGTGTTTGCTCATCACTTGCTCGCCCACGCCCAATCGATGCTGCGCGACGTGCAGCGCCTGGTGGACTGGGACGCACGCACGTCGCTGTCACCGCTGGGTGCCGCGGCCATGGCGGGCTCGGCCATCGCTCGTTTACCTCAGCAGTCGGCAAAGGAAATGGGTTACAGCGGGGTTTGCGAAAACTCGATCGATGCCGTGGCCAGTCGTGATCACGTCGCCGAATTCCTGTTCATCGCCAGCATGCTCGGCATCAATATCTCGCGCCTCGCCGAAGAGTTATGCCTGTGGTCGTCACGGCAGTTTCGCTGGGTCGAATTGGACGATGCCTACGCCACCGGCAGTTCGATCATGCCGCAGAAGAAGAATCCGGACATCGCCGAATTGGCGCGGGGCAAGGCGGGTCGGCTGATCGGTAACCTGACCGGCCTGTTGTCCACCCTCAAATCGCTGCCGCTGTCTTACAACCGTGACTTGAGCGAAGACAAGCACGGCGTACTCGACAGCGTCGACACCCTGCTGCTGGTGCTGCCGGCCATGGCCGGAATGGTTGCGACCATGCAGGTCAACGTCGAGGAGTTACGGCGCCAGGCACCGCTGGGCTTTACCCTCGCCACTGAAGTGGCCGACTGGCTGGCGGTGCGCGGCGTTCCGTTCAAGGAAGCGCATGAAATCACCGGGGCATTGGTCAAGGCGTGCGAGAAACACGACATTGAATTGTGGGAAGCCTCTTCAGCGCTGCTGGCTGAAATCGACCCGCGCCTCACCCCGGAAGTACGTGAAAGCCTGACCCTCGAAGCCGCCATCGCTGCGCGCAACGGCTGGGGTGGAACCGCTCCACAACGGGTGCGTGAACAGATCGGGCGCCTGAAAACCGCCCTCGCCGCCCAGCAGCAATGGACCGAGGACTATCAAGGATTTCGCCTTTAGGTCATGACGCAGAACCTATGGGAGCGAGCTTGCTCGCGATTACGGTTTCACCATCAACATCAGCTTGGACTGATCCACCGCTATCGCGAGCAAGCTCGCACAGCGATAGCGCCGAAGCCAAGTACGGAGAACCAACATGAGCCAGACACAGGCAGAACGACTCCAGGCGGAGCGCAAGCTGGCGGAAAACCAGTTCGACATTACCCAATACGATCATGTGCCCCGGCGCTACTACGGACGGATCTTCTTCGCCACGGTGATCGTCATCGCACTCATCGGGCTGGTACGTGCGTTCGCCGAAGGCAAGATCGAATGGTCCTACATCGGCCAGTTCCTGACCTCCCAGGCGATCATGTGGGGCTTGCTCAACACCATCGTCATGGCGGTGCTGGCAATGGCGCTGGGCATCGTGTTCGGCGTGATCACCGCGATCATGCGCATGTCGGCCAACCCGATCCTGCGGTACGTGGCGTTGACCTATACCTGGCTGTTTCGCGGTACGCCGCTGATCCTGCAACTGCTGTTGTGGTTCAACCTGGCGCTGATCTTCCCCACCATCGGCATCCCCGGCCTGTTCGAGATGGACACCGTGAGCCTGATGACGCCGTTCGTGGCTGCACTGTTCGGCTTGAGCATCAACCAGGGCGCCTACACCGCCGAAGTGGTGCGCGCCGGGCTGCTATCGGTGGACACCGGGCAATATGAAGCCGCCAAGTCCATCGGCATGCCGCGCCTGCAAGCGCTGCGCCGGATCATCCTGCCCCAGGCCATGCGCATCATCATCCCGCCGGTGGGCAACGAGTTCATCAGCATGGTGAAGATGACATCGCTGGCGAGCGTTATCCAGTACTCGGAGTTGCTCTACAACGCCCAGAACATCTACTACGCCAACGCCCGCGTGATGGAGCTGCTGATCGTTGCCGGTATCTGGTACCTGGCCACCGTCACGGTCCTGTCCTTTGGCCAAAGCCGCCTGGAGCGTCGTTTCGCCCGCGGCGCCGGCAAGCGTTCTTGAGGAGCCCTACATGAGAAGCATCGTCAAGGCCGTGGGCCTGAACAAATATTACGACCAATTCCATGCGCTGAAAGACATCGACAT
Organism: Pseudomonas frederiksbergensis; assembly: GCF_000802155.2. Lineage (GTDB taxonomy): Bacteria > Pseudomonadota > Gammaproteobacteria > Pseudomonadales > Pseudomonadaceae > Aquipseudomonas > Aquipseudomonas frederiksbergensis_A. The sequence goes on along the minus strand of NZ_JQGJ02000002.1, from coordinate 196,501 downwards.
CGAAGTCGAACAAGGCGAAGTGTTGTGCATCATCGGCCCTTCCGGTTCGGGCAAGAGCACCTTGCTGCGCTGCGTCAACCAACTGGAAAAAATAGACAAGGGCGGCTTGTGGGTTGATGGCGAACTGGTGGGTTACCGGATCGTCGGCAACAAGCTGCACGAGCTAAACGAAACGCAGGTCGCTCGCCAGCGCCTGTCCACCGGCATGGTGTTCCAGCGTTTCAACCTGTTCCCGCACATGACCGTGCTGCAGAACATCATCGAAGGCCCGTGCCAGGTGCTCAAGCGCTCCCCGAAAGAGGCGAATGAAGAAGCGCTGGAGTTGCTCGCCCGCGTCGGCCTGGCCGACAAGCGCAACAGCTATCCGATCGAGCTTTCGGGCGGCCAGCAGCAACGCGTCGCCATCGCCCGCGCACTGGCCATGCGCCCCAAGCTGATGCTGTTCGATGAACCCACTTCGGCACTCGACCCGGAACTGGTCGGTGAGGTGCTGTCGGTAATGCGCGATCTTGCGCAGACCGGCATGACCATGATCGTCGTCACCCATGAACTGGGCTTCGCTCGCGAGGTTTCCAACCGCATGGTGTTCATGGACGACGGGCAGATCGTGGAGGCTGGAAGCCCCGAAGAAATACTAATAAGTCCGCAAAATCCCCGCACCCAGAGCTTCATTTCTGCCGTTCGAACCTAAGCGCCGGTTGGCGCTCACAACACTCATAAGAGAACGACCATGAAGAACTTCATTATTCCAGCAGTACTCGCAGGCGTCATGGCCTCCGGCTTCACTTTCGCGGCCCAATTGCCGGCCAGCATCAAGGCCAAGGGCGAAATCGTCGTAGCAATCATGCCGAACTACCCGCCAATGGATTTCAAGGATCCGGCCACCAACACCCTCACCGGCTTTGACTATGACTTGGGCAACGCCCTGGGTGAGCGTCTTGGGGTGAAGGTCAAATGGCAGGAAACCGGCTTCGAACAAATGATCAACGCCCTGACCACCGACCGCGTGGACATGGTGCTGTCGGGCATGACCGACACCGCCGAGCGTCAGGCCAGCGTGACCTTTGTCGACTATTTCACCAGCGGTCCGCAGTTCTACACCTTGCAGAAAAACAAGGACATCAACGAAATCATCGACCTGTGCGGCAAGAAAGTCGGCACCAGCCGCCGCACCAACTTTCCGGCGGAAATCGCCGACTGGAGCAAAGCCAACTGTGAAGCCGCCGGCAAGCCCGCGATCAATGTGATCGGCACCGAAGGCTCGGCCGATGCCCGTGCGCAACTGCGCCAGAGCCGCATCGATGCAGCCATGCAAGGCAGTGAAACCCTGCCGTACCTCAAGACTCAGGAAAAGGACATGTACAAGACCGTGGGTCTGCCGATCTCCGAGCAGTACAGCGGGATGGGCGTGAGCAAGAAGAAACCTGAGCTCAGCGAGGCGGTGAAGGTTGCGCTGCAAAGCATGATCGATGATGGCAGCTACCAGGCGATCCTCAAGAAGTGGGACCTGGAACTGGGAGCGATCAAGACCGTGACGATCAACGCTGGGAAATGAGCTGATTTCCCCAAGCCAATGCGAACGAGCCTACTCGTGAAAGCAGTATTCATTCAACATCAGTGTTGGCTGAACCGCCGCATTGGCGAGCAGGCTCGCTCCCATGGGGATTGTGGTTTATCTGTAGATTATTGGAGTGCTAGCGATGTCCTCCTTACCCACCTGGCCCACCCCGCACAAGGCCTGCCTCGCCCTGGCCTTCGACCTCGATGGCCCGACCGGTGATGCCATGCTCAACGGATCGATCTGGCGCAAGCCCGAGTACTTCGGGTTCGGCGGCTACGGTCCTTACCGGGCGCTGCCACGCCTGCTGGACCTACTGGATGAGTTCCGTATCCCAACGACGTTCTTCGTCCCGGCCTGGGTCGTGGAGAACTGGCCGAGACAATGCCAGGCGATTGTCGAGCGCGGCCATGAAGTGGCTTATCACGGTTACAAACACGAATCTTTTTACGCCCTGACGCTGGAACAGCAGAAGGACGTGATGAACATCTCTCGCGAGGTGTTCTGGAAACACCTGAATATTCGCGCCGAAGGCTTTCGTACGCCGTCCGGCGACTGGCGCGCCGAAACCCCGGCCATGCTGGTGGAGGCCGGTGTTACCTACTCCAGCAGCATGCGCGGCGATGACCGGCCGTACCTGGTGAACGTGCCGGGGTTCGGTACGCCACTGGTGGAAATTCCTGGTCGCTGGGAAATGGACGATTACGCCTCCCTCGCCTACACCCGCGCACCGAACTTCCCTTCCGGGCTGGATCGCACCGCCAGTTACGCGCTGACCCTGGATAACTGGTGCCGCGAATACGACGGCGCCATGGATGAAGGGTTATGCCTGACCACCCTCTTCCACCCCAAGATTACCGGTAAGCCGGGCCGCATCCTGCTGCTGGAAAAACTCTTCGAATACATGCGCACCCGTGACGACGTGTGGTTCGCCACCTGCCGTGACGTCGCCCGGTGGTGGCTCAAGGAGCATCATCATGGTTGACATTCCAATCTGGCCGAACGGCTATCGCTGCGCCGTGGTACTGACCGTCGACTACAACGATATCCACGGTATTCTCACGCAGGCCTCGGAAGTCGCCGGGCGCGAAAAGACCCTGTCGGTATGGCGCTACGGTACCCAGCGCGGCGTGGAGCGTTTGCTCGGCCTGTTCAGGGAACTTGGCGTGCCCAGCAGTTGGTTTGTCCCCGGTATCGTTGCCGAGCAAAACCCTGGGCACATCCAGGCGATCCTGGCCGATGGTCATGAAGTTGCCTGCGCCGGCTACCGTCATCAGGACTACGACACGCTGGACCTGGTGGCGCAAAGCGACGACATCGCCAAGGGCTGCGAAACCCTGGCCAGGCTGACCGGCCAGCGCCCGGTCGGTTTCCGAATCCCGGCGGGCAATGGCGCGCCGGGGTTCATAGAGGCCTTGAAAGACCAGGGTATTCGCTGGTCTTCATCGTGGCGCGGCGATGACTTGCCATTCGCTCACCCGACTGCTCCCAGCGTGATTGAAGTGCCGCTGCACTATGAACTGGAGGATGAGCCTTACTTCGCCTTCAACCTGAGCCCGGCGGTGCCACCCGCACAATCACGAATCGCCTCCTACAGCCACACCCTGGGCAACCTGCAAATGGACTTCGCAGGGTTTCACCGGTTTGGCCTTTGCTACGTGCTTCGCCTGCACCCGGAAATCATCGCCACGCCGGGACGGATAGGCGTGCTGCGTGAGTTGATCAAGGGCATCCAACAACACGATGACGTGTGGATCGCCACCGGCGCTAAGGTCGCGCAGTGGTGGGCCGCAACCGCAGGGCCGGTTGCTGAAGACCATCCGGCGTCGGTCTATGAGCGACATTATCGGGGCTCTGTTTCATGGGGCTCTATTTCATGAGCGAACGCTTGCAACGCCTGGCGCGATGGTGTGTTGACCTGCGATTCGAAGATCTACCACATGCATTGGTGGCACAAGCCAAGCGGCACATCCTCGATACGTTCGGCGCAGCGCTGGCCGGCGCCGACAGCGGTGTCGCCGAGCAGGCACGCACGGTCTTCGCAGGGGAGGCAGGAAACGTACCGGTCTGGGGCACTGGCGCGAAGGTTTGCGCGTCTCAGGCGGCGATGCTCAACGGCGTGGCTGCCCATGCCCTGGAGCTGGATGATACCGGTGGTTGCGATCATTCCGGCGCCGTCGTCCTGCCAGCAGTGATGGCGGCAATGACGTTGATCTCACAGCCAATAACCGGTCGCGAATTCGTCAACGCGGTCGTGATCGGCTACGAAGTTGGCCGTCGGGTGCTCGAATCCTGCGGCGGTTATTCCGCCCACAACGGCGCCGGCTGGCATTCCACCGCGACCTGTGGCGTGTTCGGAGCAGCCGCCGCCTGCGCACGTGTCCTCGGCCTGGATGCGCGCCAGACCCTTTCGGCCCTGGGCATCGCCGGCAGCTTCAGTGGCGGCTTATGGGCCTTTATTCACGACGGCTCGCAAAGCAAGAAACTGCACAGCGGACGCGCCGCGGAAGGTGGCCTGTCGGCGGCGCGATTTGCCCAGCAAGGCATCAGTGGCCCGACGCAGTTATTCGACGACGTCTGGGGTGGCTTCCTGAAAACCCTGGCTCCGGCAACTTCAACGCCCGAAGCGCTGGATGCCGACCTCGGCATGGCCTGGAAGCTCGCCCGCTGCTCGATCAAACCCTACGCGTCCTGCCGAGGCACGCATTCGGCCATCGACGCCCTGGGCCTGCTGCTGGATCAATTGAACGTACGGCTCGACAAGGTCGAAGACGTACACGTTTCGCTAAGCGGGTTTCTCCACCGCATGTGTGGCGGTCGGGACGTCACCACCCTTGCCGGCGCACAAATGAGCCTGCCGTACGCCTTGGCGGCGCAACTGGTGCAGGGGCATTGTCGATTGCAGGCTTATGGCGATCTGCAGCGCAGTGATCCACGCATGGGCCAGTGGATGTCGCGCATCCATCTTGAAGTAGACCCACGCCTGTCCGAGGATGGCGAGCCGGTGGTGACGCTGCGGACCGTGGAGGGTCGGCAGGCGAGCCTGTGCGTAGACGTGCCATCGGGGGCGCCGGGTAATCCACTGACTGATGTGGCCCTGGAAGAGAAGTTTCTCGACTTGGCGACGCGGGTGATGCCACCCGAACAGGCGGCTGGACTGATGGAACAACTGCAGTGCATTGAAGAAATGGAATCCGTCCGCACACTGGAACGCTGGCTTGGGTCGTCGTGGCGCAAACCGATATCTGAATAAGGACATTTGCATCACCGTGGCCACTTACTCGCTCGTCATACGACGCTTGATGATCGTCTCACTGACCATCGTGGTCAGCCGCGCCATCACCAGCCCCTTGCTCACGCTGTTCCTGAGCAATAAGTTGGGCCTCGACCAACAGGACGTTGGCTTGCTGCTCGGCATCGCGGTGTTCACCGCCACCCTGTTGGCCCTGTACGGCGGCTACGTCATCGATCGCCTGGAAAAACGTCGGTTGCTGATCCTGGCGATGCTCTCCAGCGCCATCGGCTTCGTGCTGCTGACCTTTGCCGAAAACCTTTACCTGACCACCCTGACCGTCGTCATCACCGAGACCGCGTCCGCGTTGTTCCTGATCGGCTCCAAGGCGATCCTCAGCGAAAACCTGCCGATCGGCCAGCGGGCCAAGGCGTTTTCTCTGCGCTACACCCTGACCAACATCGGCTATGCCACAGGCCCCATGCTCGGCGTGGTGATTGCCGGCGTCTATCCGATCGCACCCTTCCTGATCGCCGGGGGCATCGCGTTTGCGAGCATTTTCCTGATGACCGGCATTCCTGCGGACCCCGCATCGAAACCGGCCACGTCGACGCCGCCCAGTTTCCTCACGACGCTGAATACCCTGAAAAATGACCGCACCCTGATCATGTTCACCTGCGGCTGTCTACTCAGCACGGTGGTACACGGCCGCTTTACTCTCTATCTGTCACAGTATCTGCTGGTGACCCACGACTCCGAGCGCGCGTTGCAAATCATGGCCGCCCTGCTCGCCTGCAACGCAATCACAGTCATTCTGTTGCAATACCAGATCGGCCGGTTCCTCGACCGCGAGAAGTTGCGCTATTGGATTGCCGTAGGCACCAGCCTGTTCATCCTGGGCCTGATCGGCTTCAGCCTGGCGGACGATATGCTGACCTGGTGCGCGGCCATGTTCATATTCACCCTCGGTGAAATGATCATCTACCCGGCCGAATTCCTTTTCGTCGATACCCTGGCCCCGGAAGAACTGCGCGGCAGCTACTACGGCGCACAAAACCTGGCAGCCCTCGGTGGCGCCCTGAGCCCGGTCATCTGCGGCTACCTGCTGCTACATACCCCGGCACCGACGATGTTCTATGCCTTGAGCGCACTGACCGCCATCGGCGGGCTGCTGTGTTACATGAGCGGAAGTCGGGTGGCGGTTGTGTAGAAGTGATGCGCTGGTTGTGCTCCAGTGAAGTGGGTTAGAGCTCTCGCCTACTCCACCGCCTCAACCACCCCCTGATCCTCACCCAGGAACCCGCCACTCTGGTGATGCCAGAGCCGCGCATAGGTCCCATTTTTCCCGAGCAATTCGGTATGGGTGCCTTGCTCGATGATCCGTCCCTCATCCATCACGATAAGCCGGTCCATAGCCGCGATCGTCGACAGCCGATGCGCAATGGCGATCACCGTCTTGCCCTTCATCATTTCATCAAGGCTCTCCTGGATGGCGACCTCGACTTCGGAGTCCAGCGCACTGGTGGCTTCGTCAAGCAGCAAAATCGGGGCATTCTTGAGCATTACCCGGGCGATGGCGATGCGTTGCCGCTGGCCGCCCGAAAGCTTGATGCCACGTTCGCCCACGAGAGTGTCATAGCCGGAGTGACCTTGCTTATCGCTCAGTTGGTTGATGAACCCATCGGCCTGGGCGCTGGCCGCTGCGCTGCGGATCTGTTCCTCCGTCGCGTCAGGGCGGCCATAGGCGATGTTGTCGCGGATGGAGCGATGCAGCAGCGACGTGTCCTGGGTGACCATGCCGATGGCGCTGCGCAAGCTGTCCTGGGTGACGTGCGCGATGTTCTGCCCATCGATTCGAATCTCGCCGCTGTCCACGTCATAGAAACGCAGCAGCAGGTTGATCAGCGTGGATTTCCCGGCACCGGAGCGGCCTACCAGACCAATCCTTTCCCCTGGGCGAATGCTCAGGCTCAGGCCATCGAGCACCTGGCGTTCACCGTTGTAATTGAAGCTCACGTTGTCGAACGTTACCGCACCACCGGTGGTTACCAGCACGCCGGCATTCGGCGCATCCTGCACCTTGGGGCCACGGGTCAGGGTCTCCATGCCATCCTGCACGGTACCGATGCTCTCGAACAGCGAGGTCATTTGCCACATGATCCAGTGCGACATGCCATTGATGCGCAACGCCATGGCAGTGATCGCCGCGACGGCCCCGGTGCCGACTTCACCTTGATGCCAAAGCCACAGGGCATACCCGCCCGACCCCATGATCAACCCGACCACCAAGGCCTGGTTGACGATTTCGAACTGGCTGACCAGGCGCATCTGGCGAAAGCCGGTTTGCTTGAAATCCTCCATGGCAGCACGGGCAAAATGCGCTTCGCGCTTGGAGTGGGAGAACAGCTTTACCGTGGTGATGTTGGTGTAGGCGTCCGAAACACGCCCTGTCATCGACGATCGCGCATTGGCCTGTTCCTGCCCGACTTTCTCCAGGCGCGGCACGAAGTACCGCATGGCAATACCGAACAAGACCACCCAGGCAAGGAAAGGCAGCATCAGCTTCAGGTCAAATCCGCCGGCCAGGGCGATGATCGCAATGAAATACACGCCGATCCCGGGAACGATCTCGATGAGGGTGAACAGCACCTCGCGCACCGACAGCGCCGTTTGCATCACCTTGGTGGTGACCCGGCCGGAGAATTCATCCGAGAAGAACGACAGGCTTTGTCGCAGCATCAATCGATGGAAATCCCAGCGCAGGCGCAACGGCAAGTTGATCGCCAATATCTGGTGCTGCACCATCGTGCGCAACGCAACCAGCCCAATACTGGTCACCAGCATGATGCCGATGCCCCACAGCACTCGACTCTCCTGGGCTGCCGCATCGCCGCCTGACTGCCAGGTCGACAGCAAATCCACGACCTGGCCGAGAAATGAAAACAGCCAGGCTTCGTAAATCGACACACCGGCGCTGAGCAGCGCGAACGCCAGGACATAACCACGGGCGCCCCGCGTGCATGCCCACAGGAACCGAGCCAGGCCGTCGGGCGGTGGAGGGAGTTCGTCAGGCGGAAAAGGATCGAGTCGCTGTTCAAATACGCGAAGCATGGTGATTTCCAAAACGATTCAGTCAGGAGATTCTGGCATCTAAAGAATGCGTTGAGGAGTTTGGACGTAGACGCAAGGCTGATTGCTCAGAATTTATTCGAATCATCACATTGGTCCGAAGCAAAGGGTGTTCCCTGGATATGGTAGACCGTCGGCTCTTCCGAAAAATATTCCTCCAAGCCCTTCATGAACATCCGATGGTCCTCGCTTTCTTCGAAACCCGGCGTGTGATCCTCCAGTGATTGCCATCGCACGATCAGGTTGAATTGCTGGGGCGTTTCAATCCCTTGCGCTAGCAAGTGGCCGCGGTACCCCTTTGCGCGGGTGAGCAACGGAGCGACCTCGGCGAATGCGCGCGGGAACATGCCAATGCGTTCTTTGTGAACCGGGAGCAGAGCGATTTCATAAATCATGATGTGCCTCGAAAATGGCTTGGACGGTTATCCAGGTTGAATCTACGAAATGAGCGATGGCTCGATCGCTATCGCGATTTTTCCTCGGATACCGTTGTTGGGGCTTTCCAGCCGGGCATGGGCGAGCGGGATATCGGCAAGCGAATAGACCGCGCCAACATGTGGTCGCAACTGGCCGCGCTCTACCAATGTGCTCAACTCGTCGAGCTTGCCGCGGTTCTGTCGGGTGAAAACGAAGTGATAGCTCGCGTTCTTGCCCCAGGCCTGGACAACGTTTTGTGGCTGGGCAATGTCGACGATCGTGACAACACGGCCAAGTTGTGCGAGCAGGTCCGGACTGCGTGACAGTGTGTTACCGCCGATGGTGTCGAATACGACATCGACCCCCCGGCCACCGGTTTCCCGAATAACGGCGTCGACGTAATCTTCTTTTTCATAATCGATAATCACATCGGCACCCAGGCTGCGTGCAAACTTGGCGTTTGTCTCGCGCACGGTCGTGTACACCCGCGCCCCCATGGCTTTTGCCACCTGGATCGCCACATGGCCGACACCCCCCGCCCCACCGTGTATGAGAATGCTCTCGCCCACCCTGAGCGCTGCGCGTACGACCAGGGCTTCCCATACCGTCCCGCCAACCAGCGTCAGGCTTGCCGCCTCAAGATGAGTCAGTGAAGAAGGCTTCTTCGCAATGATGTTTTCGGCCGCGACGTGGTATTCGGCGTAGCTTCCCGGACCGTCGAATATTTGCGGCGTGTACCAGACTTCGTCGCCCGGAGCGAAGCTCGTTACACCGGGTCCGACTTTTTCGACGACACCCGATACGTCGTGTCCGGTAATGGTCGGCAATTGCACCAGGTCGGGATAATCGCCACGTCGAACCTGGTAGTCCAAGGGGTTGATGGAGGTCGCATGTACCCGCACAAGAACCTGTCCTGCCTGAGGCACCGGCTTGGGCACGTCACGCAGTTCGAACGATTCCGGGCCGCCAAATGCTTTAAGTATCATTGCTTTCATGAGTAGATCCTCGTATCGAGAAAAAGGGATATCGGAATATCTCGATATCATACGGCAAAAAAATTACAGCTCTTTCCCTATGATGTCGCCAAGTGCTCTGATGTTCGCTTCATTGCGTTTGTAGTAGGTCCACTGACCGATGCGCCTGACTTCGACCAAGCCCACCCGTTGCAGCGTTGCAAGGTAACCAGACACCGTTGACTGCGACAGTCCGATGCCTTCTTGGATACTACTGACGCAGACGCCTACCGTGAGAACGTCTCCTTCATCCTGCGGAGGGAAGTTCTTTGCGGGATCCTTCAACCCCTTCAGAATTTGAAGGCGCGTAGGGTTTGAGAGCGCTTTGAATATTTCGATCAAGTCCATGGCGCGATCATATCGAGATTTAGCGATATGTCAATCTTCCAAGAAGCAATCGAACGCACGTTGCGTTGCTCGGCAGAGATGTAATGGGAGGCCGCCCCTCTCAAAGACGGCCCGGCGCTGAATGCTAAACGTCGTTTTTCTTCAGGCTTTCAGGGCTGCCGGCGCATAAGCCATCCATGACCAGGTCCATCAATCTGGCAAGACGCGGGCGCCATTCGCTTTGGCAATCCATTTGCCATATGCCACCAATGGCCAGGAAAAAGTCGTCATGGGTGACCCCGCTACGAATGGTCCCGGCCTTTTCATTCGCCCTCAAAAGCAACTCTGCGGCCTCCTGGACCGGTGCATACCCCGATTTTCCAGGAAACTCGTAGGCAGCGGACGCCTGGCGTATCGCCGTCGCAAGTCCCGCCTTCGTCATTGCGTATTCCGCCAGGCAGTCCATCCATTCTCGCAGGGCCTCCTTGGGTGTTCTTGTGGCAAGTAGCTGTTCCGCCAGCGAGGCCACCTGCTGCATTTCGAACTGATAAACCTCGAAGACCAACTTCTCCCGAGTGGCGAAGTGGCGATAGAACGTGCCCTGCCCTACGCCGGCCTTCTTGGCGATGGTGCTCAGCGGGACCGCCGGATCGTTTGTCAGCTCGACCACGGCTACTTCCAATATCCGTTCGCGATTTTTCTTGGCGTCAGAACGCATCACCGGTTCGTCGGTCATGAGCAAGAATTTTCCTTGATGCATTGCTAAGCGGACAGCTGTCCGGTACGTTGCCTAAGTGGACATCTGTCCGCTTACGCACTCACACCGGAGTTTACTATGAACAGCACTGGCAACACGATTCTGGTTACTGGCGGCACCTCAGGCATAGGCCTTGGCCTGGCGCTCAAATTTCACGAGGCAGGCAACAACGTCATCATTGCGGGACGGCGAAAGGCGCTGCTCGACAAGATCGTGGCGGAACATCCCGGCATTGATTCCGTGTTGCTGGACGTGCGCGATCCACAATCCATCCTGGGCGCCAGCGAAGCGCTTGCCATCAGCCATCCGAACTTGAACGTTCTGATCAACAGCGCAGGCATCATGCACTGGGAGGATCTGACTGATCCGGATGACCTGATCACAGCCGAAAATATCGTGACAACGAACCTGCTTGGCACCATTCGCTTGGCGTATACATTTATTCCCCAACTGACCAAGCAGCCCAGTGCCACGATCGTAAATGTCAGTTCTGCCTTGGCATTCGTCCCGCTACCTGCCACACCGACCTACAGCGCAACCAAAGCGGCCGTCCATTCGTTTACCCAAAGCCTTCGGGTGCAGCTGGAGGCCTCGTCGGTCGAAGTGATCGAGCTTGCGCCGCCGGGTGTACGTACCACATTGCTTGGCCAGGAGAATGACGAAAACGCCATGCCCTTGGACGAGTTCCTGGAGGAGATTTTCGAACTGCTCGAAATCAATCCGACTCCAAAGGAACTTGTCGTCGAGCGCGCCAAGCCATTACGGTTTGCCGAAGCGAACGGCTCACACGATGAGATTCTCAAGATGCTGGCGGGCTACAAACCACCGCAAGAATGATGAAACTTGCAGATTTGTTCACAGGCGAGGTGACTGAAATGAAGATCGGAATTATCGGCGCAGGCAACATTGGGGCGACCCTTGCCCGCAAGCTCGCTGCCTGCGGCCATGACATCAAGCTGGCGAACTCGAAAGGGCCTCAAACCATTCAGAAACTTGCCAGCGAAATCGGCGTACAGGCGGTGACCAAGGACGATGCGGTGTCCGGCGTGGACGCCGTAATCCTGTCGATCCCCTTCGCCAGATACCCGGATCTCCGGCAGACGTTGAGCAATGCTTCTGAGAAGACCGTCGTCATCGATACATCCAATTACTATCCGGGACGCGACGGGGCAATCAAGGAAGTCGATGACGGCAAGCCCGAGAGCGTCTGGGTGAGCGAACAGCTTGGCCGCCCAGTCGTCAAGGCATGGAACGCCTTGCTCGCCGCCACGCTTGCCGACAAAGGCCAGCCAGCCGGGTCTTCAACCCGCATAGCGTTACCCGTGGCTGGGAATGATGCCAGCGCTGTGGCAGTGGCGCAGGATCTTGTCGAGCAGACAGGCTTCACTGCTTTTGCCGCCGGCAGCCTCGAAGACTCGTGGCGTCAGCAGCCAGGCACACCCGCTTACTGCACCGAGTTGACATTGCCAGAGCTGAAACCGGCACTGGACACGGCGGACAAGGCGCGGGCAGCGCAAAACCGTGACGCACTGATCGCCAGGTTCATGGCTCCCGGCGGTCAGTTTACCCATGAGCAGATTGTCGCCCTTAATCGCACGATGACAGCCTGACGACAGGCTCAGCTGGGCCTGGCTTATCGGCAAAACACCGATAATATGCATCGAAACGTTCACGAGACCAGCGATGATTCCAGACCCGGGCACCCCTACCCTCGATCAGTTACGCGTGTTTCTCACGGTGGTCGACGTCGGCAGTTTCGCCGGCGCCGCACGTAAACTGCATCGCGCCACCTCGGTGGTGAGTTATTCGATCGCCAACCTGGAAATGCAATTGGGCGTCAGCCTGTTCGATCGCAAGACCACTCGCAAACCGCAACTGACCGACGCCGGGCGCACGGTTCTGGCTGAGGCGCGCACCATTTACAACGGAATAGACGGTTTGCGGGCCAAGGTCCGTGGATTGTTGCACGGGCTGGAAGCCGAGGTGCATCTGGTGCTCGATGTGATGATGCCCGGCGAGCGTGTGGTCGACGCGCTGAAGGCGTTCCGGGAGGAATTTGCGACCGTATCGCTGCATCTCCATGTCGAAGCCCTGGGCGCCGTGGCGCAAAAGGTACTCGATCGAGGGGCGTCGTTGGGCGTCAGCGGGCCCCTGACCCACAGCCTTGATGGCATCGAGCGCATTGGCGTGGGCAGCGTGGCGCTGATACCGGTTGCCGCGCCCGACCACCCTTTGGCAGCGTCCGGGCCCAATGCCCCGGGTGCCGGTCGCGGCCACGTGCAGTTGGTGCTCACCGATCGCTCCAGACTCACCCAGGACCAGGAGTTCGCGGTCGTCGGTACGCGCACTTGGCGCCTGGCTGATCTCGGCGCCAAGCACATGTTGCTGCGCGAAGGCATTGGCTGGGGCAACATGCCCATCGATAGAGTGAGCGAAGACCTGGCCAGCGGCCGCCTGGTGCGGCTTGAATTGCCAGACTGCATTGGCGGCGACTACGCCTTTGATGTCATCTACCGCACCGACACCCCACCGGGACCTGCCGCGAAGTGGCTTATCGAGCGCTTCAGGACGCAGGCTGCCGACGATGCCCGGGATGCACAAGACTGAACCGGAGGTCCCCCTGAACGACAATCAGCGCATCACGGCCGAATCGATGCTCGCTTACATGCCGGGCAAGCCGCAGGCTCTGCCATCACACCCGCCGATGCAGGACGTGGTGGTACAGCTATTCAGCCACCCCAGCCTCGTCGAGCCGATCCTGGTGCCTGCCGTGGCGGAACCACTCCTGGTCCTGGTGCTCGCGGGCGCCGCTCGGGTGGAGGAACGTTCCCAGCGAGGCGAATGGGAGGCCGCCGACGTTCGGGCCGGCGATTTCTTCCTCACCAATACCGACCAGCCCTACGAAATGCGTTGGCAAACCCAAGGCTGCGACACGTTCGAGGTGATGCACCTCTATCTCGGCCTGTCGTTGATCGATCAGGCTGCTCGCGACGTGCTGGGCGACCAGGCGGGCCCGGTCACCTTCCTCGACATTTCAGGCGCCCGGGATGATCGAGTGCGCTTGTTGATGGATCAATTGCGCAGCGAACTCATCGACGAACGTCAGCCCAGTGCATTGTTCACCCACGGTCTGGCGCAGGCGCTGGCGGTGCATCTGGTTCGCAACTACTTCGATGCGCCCAGCGGAGCCCGACGCAGCAGCGCGCTCCAGGCGTACAAGCTGCGCCGAGTCATCGATGCGATGAATCAACATCTGGACAGCGACTTCAGCCTCGCCCATCTGGCGCAGGTCGCCGAGCTGAGCGAGTACCACTTCAGCCGCATGTTCAAGCGCGCCACGGGCCTGTCGCCCTCGCAGTATTTTATCCGCCAGCGGATGAGCCGCGCCCGGCACCTGCTGCTCGAAACAGAGCGCAGCATCATCGACGTGGGCCTGGAAGTCGGCTATTCCAGCCCAAGCCATTTTTCCCAGGTGTTCCGGCGGGAAGTGGGCGTCACGCCAAGCGCTTACCGTCAAGGGTGAGCGTTACCGACTCGCGTCGAGCACCAGCTTGCCCCGGGTGTGCCCCGACAAGCTTCTGCGCAGCGCCTCCTCGGCCTGGGACAACGGCAACACGTCCACGTCAATGACCAACTCGCCGGACTCGAACAGCGCCGCGATCTGCTCCAACTGCGCACCGTCGGAGCGCGTCGCGAAATGTTTGCCGGTAGCTGCGACCGCTTGGGCTTTCGTGGCATCGGGAGGGCTCACCGGTGAAACCAGCACGCCGCCTGGTTTCAGCACCGACCATGAGCGTGCCTGGGTGTCGCCACCAATCAGGTCGAGCACCACGTCGACCGGCTCGACAACCGCCTCGAACCGCACCTGGTTGTAGTCGACCACCTCAGTGGCGCCCAGCCCACGCAGATAATCATGATTGCCCGCCGAAGCCGTCGCGATGACTGCCGCACCGGCGATCCGCGCCAGTTGCACCGCAAGGCTGCCCACCCCACCCGCTGCTCCGTGGATCAGCACGCGCTGGCCCGCCTTGATTTGCCCGTGTTCATGCAGCGCCTGCCAAGCGGTCAGTGCGACCGCCGAAACCCCAGCGGCCTGCAACGCCGGCAACCGGCTCGGCCGACGCGCCAGACGATCCACGCTGGCGACGGCCTCGGTTGCATAACCACCCACGATATTGATGAAACCGAACACCTCGTCGCCGACCGAGAACGCGGTGACGCCCTCTCCAACCGCCGCTACGCGCCCGGCCACTTCGACCCCTGGTGTGTAGGGCAACTGGAGCGGGATAAACGCTTTCATCGCCCCCGAAAGTACTTTCCAGTCGACCGGGTTGACGCCGCTGCCTGCGACTTCGATCAACACTTCATTTTTGCCGGGAACCGGCGATGGGATGTCCTCGAACACCAAGCCTTCTGGCTGACCGTATTGCGCTACGCGAATCGCTTTCATATTTCACCTCGGGAAAGTTGATGAGGAGAATTCTGCCTGCGCATCGCATATCTAAATAGACGGCTAATTTCGAAGGTTAGGTTCGATAAAATAGAATAGATACCCGCCGCCGGACTGGCTAGACAGGCGTAACCCGGCGCAACGAAGCGCGCTGGACCGGTCTCTGCTGCCAATCAAGCTGCACCTGGACCCTGGCCACCGCATCCAGAACCTTTTGCGCCCAGCCCTCATCCTCCGGATGCACCACCACGACGCGAAACCCGTGGTCGTTCCCTTCGATCTGCACGCCTTCGGAATCATCGACGTGCAAGTCGATATCGAACGCTGGCGGATACTTCGAGGGTGAGTCGCACATCCCATGCACCGTCAACGCACGGTTGTGCAGCACGCTATTGACGACACCGTCGACACGGATGCCGTACAGCAACAGCCAACGCCGGATGTAGGACGGCGTGCGACCGGACGATGTGTAGACCCAGATGCTGCAGCCCTGGCGACGCAGCTCGCGGATCAGCGAGCGCGTTCCCATGCGCAAAGGCTCCCCCAGCCAACGGTGGACGCAGGCCGGCAAGCGGCTGTGCTCGACGTCGCAGTGATGGAGTTGGCAAGCGAGTGTGTCATCGATATCAAACGAAATGCGTATACGCTGGCGCTTGAGCAGCCCCATCGGGTGGGCGCCGCGGATGGCCTGCCCAACCCGGCTGCCGAAGGATTTGCGCCTGGCTGACGCCGGATCCCTGCTCATCAGTGACCGCCTTGGGTGAGGGGCAACGATTTGCCCTTGAGGAAAAACTTCATCGGGTCCGGTGCCTGTTCTTCCAGGAAAGCTGCGTATTTCTTCTTGATCTTGGGCAATTCGTACAGTGCCTTGACGCCATGCTTGGCAGAGTTGCGTATGACCGAGGACGGGTTGAAGTAGCCCTCGGCGTTTTCCAGTGACAACACAAAAGGAGGAAGCCCCGCACGCATGAGCAGGTAGCTGACGATCAGCGACCCACTGCGGTTGTTGCCCTCGATAAACAACTGCGGCTTGCTGAGGATCCGCACGTAGACCCCGGCCGCACGCTTCCAGACGGATTCACTGCGATACGCGCAATACCAGTTGTACAAGTCCTTGATGCCTCCCTCAACATTGTTGAAGAAATGCGCCTCGGTCGCGGCCAGGTGTTGCGCGTATTCCAACCGACGTGCCGGGTCCCGGCCACAGAGCACCGTGGCGTTGATCTCAAGCATCAGGTTCAGTTGCTGGAGATCGAACAGGTCGACGCCGCGGGCAACATAGTCGTCAATCAGCGCATAGCCTTCAAGCACATTTTGCAGCACTTCGTCCGTCAGCGGGTCGCGCGGCTCGGTGAAGTGCCGGCTCAGCGCGGCGAAGCGCTCCTGCACTTCGCGCAGTGCTCGTTCAATGGCAGGCAAATCAAGGCGATGCGTAGCAGGCATTGGTGCTCCTTGGAAACGCTTGGTAAATGTCTACCGGATGCCCGCCAAATCCATTTGGCTTCTGCAGGGATGCGGCCTTGACCGGAGGTGTCGCTTAGCTGAACTTGCCGCTGATGTAATCGCCGGTCATCTGTTCACGGGGGTTGTCGAAAATCTGCGTCGTCGGGCCCATCTCCACCAGGTAACCGGTGCGCGTGCCCTGGGAAATATCCACCGAGAAGAACGCCGTGGTGTCAGCGACACGGATGGCTTGCTGCATGTTGTGGGTCACCAGCGCGATGGTGTAGTCCTTTTTCAACTCGACCATCAGTTCTTCGACCCGCCGGGTCGCGATCGGATCGAGCGCCGAACAGGGCTCATCCAACAACAGGACCTCCGGCTCGGTGGCGATGGCGCGGGCAATGCACAGCCGTTGTTGCTGGCCACCGGAGAGCGACAGGCCGCTGACCTTGAGCTTGTCCTTGACCTCGTCCCACAACGCCGCGCCTTGCAGCGCATGCTTGACCCGGTCGCCGATGTCGCCCTTGTAGCGATTGAGGCGCAGGCCAAACGCGACGTTGTCGAAGATGCTCATCGAGAACGGGTTCGGCTGTTGGAACACCATGCCGATATAACGGCGCACCACCACCGGATCAACGCCCTTTCCATAGACGTCCTGTCCAAGGAAATGCACGTGGCCCTCGAAGCGGAAGCCCTTCACCAGATCGTTCATCCGGTTGAGGCTGCGCAGCACGGTACTCTTGCCGCAGCCGGAAGGACCGATGAAGCCGGTGATCTTGTTTTTCTCGATCGGCACGTGGCTGTCACGTACTGCCATGAAGTTGCCGTAGAAAATCTTGTCCAGTTTGCAGTCCATGACTACAGGCGCCTGGGTGACAAACGGAGCGGCTATTTGCGCAGTGGATACGTTCAAAATCAGATGCTCCCGTTCTTAATACTTGGGCTTGCCGAAAATACGGCTGATGATGTTCACGACCAGTACGATCATCACCAGCACCAACGAGGCCGCCCATGCGAGCTCGAGTTGGTTGTCGAAAGGCATGCCGGAGAAGTTGTAGATCAGCACTGCAAGCGATGCAGTCGGATTCATGACCTCCAGGTTGCCCTGGTGGTAGATCCAGTAGTTGCTGAACAGCGCAGTAAACAGCAATGGCGCGGTCTCGCCCGCCGCACGCGCCACCGCCAGCATCACGCCGGTGAGGATCGCCGGCATGCCGGTAGGCAAGATGATTTTCCAGATCACCTGGGAGCGGGTGCAGCCCATGCCATAGGCGGCGTCCTTCATGATCTTGGGCACCATCCGCATCGACTCTTCCGCCGTCAGCACGACGATAGGCAGCATCAGCACTGCCAATGCCACGCCCCCCGCCGGAGCCGAATACGTGCCGGTGGTCATCACCACCAGCGCGTAGGCAAACACCCCGGCCAGAATCGACGGCAGGCCGGTGAGCATCTTGGCGGCGAAGCGCGCGGCGTTCGCCAGCTTGCTGTCCGGCCCAAGCTCGGCGAGGAAGATCGCCGCCATGATGCCGACGGGCACCGCGATGGCCGCCGCGATACCCACCATCACGAAGGTGCCCGCCATCGCGTTGCCGAAGCCGCCGCCCATCTCGAAGCCGGTCGGCGGCAGCTCGGTGAAGACTTCCAGGTTCAGGCGAGCGCCACCGCGGGTGATCAGCATATAGAGCACGGAAATCAGCGGCACGCTGGCCAGCAATGCGCCCGCCCATACTAGAGTGGTCAAGATAAGGCTGCGCAGGGCCCGCCCCTCGAACCTGCGCTGCAGGCTAGGCATCGCGCCCGCTGGAGCCGTCAAGTCTGTTGCAGCAGTCAGATCAGTCATTACTTGTTACCCCGTTGGGCGTACATCATGATCATCGAACCGATGATGTTCACCAGCAGCGTGATGAACATCAGCACCAGCGCGGCATACATCAACACCTCGATCTCGTTCGGCCCGGCCTCGGGGAAGTTCAGCGCCAGCAGCGCGGCGAGTGTGTTGGCCGGTGCGAACAGCGAGAGCGAAAGGGTGTTGGCATTGCCCACCAGCATGGCCAGCGCCATCGTTTCACCCAGGGCGCGGCCCAAGCCAAGGACCAGGGAGCCGAAAATACCGGTCGCGGCAGACGGCACCATCACCTTGAGAATCGCTTCCCAGTGGGTCGTGCCCATGCCGTAGGCGGCCTGTTTGGTTTTCATCGGTACGGCCGTGAGCGCATCCTGGGAAACGGCGGCAATGGTCGGCAGGATCATGATGGCCAGCACCAGCGCCGCAGGGAGCAGCCCCGGCCCGCTCAAGGATGTGCCGAAGAACGGGATCCAGCCCAGTTCGCTGTTCAGCCACGTCGTCAACGGCCGGATCGCCGGGATCACCACGTAGATGCCCCACAGGCCATAGACAACGCTGGGGATGGCCGCGAGCAGTTCGACGATGGTGCGAAAAATGGCGGCGAGCTTGGGGGGCAGAAAATCCTGGGTCAGGAAAATCGCCATGCTGACGCCGAAGAAACCTGCGATGAGCAACGCGATCAAGGCGCTGTAGAGCGTGCCCCAGATAGCCGGCAGGATGCCGTACTTACCTTGGTTAACGTCCCAGACGGTGCCGAAAAGCACATCAGTGCCATGCTTTTCCATGCCCGGGAGCGCCTTGCGCCCCACCTCGAACACAAGCGCGAAAACCAGCGCCAGGATCAGAACCACCCCTATGCGCGCAATCGCACGGAAGGTGCGATCAACCATGAAGTCCTTCGCAGAAGGTGGTTGGCAGGCAGAGTCCGGATTAACCGGTACGACAAAAGGTTTGTTCATTGGCTAGGTCCGAACAAGGGAAAAACCCTCCCGGCATGGCGGATAGCGCACACCAGGAGGGGCCTCATGCATCACTTGATGTTGGCGGACGCTTTGCGAACCTGGTCGACAACCGATGCCGGCAGTGGGATGTAACCCATCGAGTCGGCAATCTTCTGGCCCTCGGTCAGGCTGTATTCGACCATTTCACGCATGGCCTTGGCCTTGGCCGGATTACCGTTGTCCTTGCGGAAGATCATCCAGGTGTAGGACGTGATCGGGTAGGACTTGGCACCGTCCGGATCAGGCAACCACGACACCAGGTTTTCCGGCATCTTCACCGCCGCCAGGGCCTCGGCGCCGCTTTCGGCGTTTGGCACGACGTATTGGCCGGCCTTGTTCTGCAACTGGGCGAAGTCAACCTTGGCCAGTTTGGCGAAACCGTACTCGATGTAGCCAATCGCGCCCGGCGTCTGGCGTACGGTAGCCGTTACACCATCGTTCTTCGGCGACTTGATGAACTTGTCGCTGGCAGGCCAGTTGACGGTGTTGCCCTCGCCCAGCGCCTGCTTGAACTCAGGGTTGATGGTCGCCAAATGCTTGGTGAACACCGCAGTGGTACCGCTGGAGTCCGCGCGCACAACGACCGTGATCGGCGTATCGGACAGTTTCAGGTCCGGGTTGGCTGCGACAATCTTCGGGTCGTTCCAGCGGGTGATTTTGCCCAGGAAAATGTTCGAGTAGACGTCCCGAGGCAGCTTCAAGCCCTTGGGATTGCCCGGCAGGTTATAGGCGAGGACGATCTCACCCGCAGTCATTGGCAGCAACTGCACGCCTTCGGCGACCTTGGCGATGTCTTCGTCTTTCATGGCCGAGTCGCTGGCGGCGAAATCGACGGTTTTGTTCAGGAAGTCCTGGACACCCGCACCGCTGCCCTTGGATTGGTAATCCACGGTGACACCCTCGGACTTCTTGCTGAAATCCTTGAACCAGGTGAGGTAGATCGGCGCGGGAAAGCTCGCGCCAGAGCCCGTCAGGCGGACGCTCTCCGCAGCGAAGGATGCCGAGCTGGCACACAGGGAAACCGTAACGGCGAGCGCAGCAGACTTCATCAAACTTTTCATTAAAAGAAACTCCTTGTGATGACGGGCTGAGGAACTCTGCAACAGAGTTGTTACGTTTTTATGAAGATCGAATGGCAAATGACCGGCCGCCGCGTTTTTTTGTTTATCGACACCGTCGGTGTAATGGCTTCGTCATGAATGGCGACTAACACTTCGCCATCCTCCCCGACGCGAGCGCCTCCCATGTTCACGACCCAAGACCCCTTGATACAGCGCATCCACCGTGAACTGCTCGATCACAGCGACGAAGAGCTGGAGCTGGAATTGGCCGAAGATGGGCACGACCTGGATGCGCTGTTCGATGCGCACGCGCCCGCGGGCAGCGAACGTGACGCGCGAAGAACCTACTTCAGCGAACTGTTCCGCCTGCAAGGGGAACTGGTGAAGCTGCAAAGCTGGGTGGTCAAGACCGGCCACAAAGTGGTGATCCTGTTCGAAGGCCGCGATGCAGCGGGTAAAGGCGGCGTGATCAAGCGCATTACCCAGCGCCTCAACCCTCGGGTCTGCCGGGTCGCCGCCCTGCCCGCTCCCAACGACCGCGAACGGACCCAGTGGTATTTCCAACGCTACGTTTCACACCTGCCGGCCGCCGGCGAGATCGTCCTCTTCGACCGCAGCTGGTACAACCGCGCCGGCGTCGAACAGGTCATGGGCTTTTGCAACGACGATCAGTACGAAGAGTTCTTCCGCACCGTGCCGGAATTTGAACGCATGCTCGCCCGCTCCGGCATCCAGCTGATCAAATATTGGTTCTCCATTTCCGATCAGGAACAACACCTGCGTTTTCTCAGCCGCATCCACGATCCGCTGAAACAGTGGAAACTCAGCCCCATGGACCTGGAATCCCGTCGCCGCTGGGAAGCCTACACAAAGGCAAAGGAGATCATGCTCGAGCGCACCCACATTGCCGAAGCGCCCTGGTGGGTGGTCCAGGCTGACGATAAAAAGAAGGCCAGGCTCAACTGCATCCATCATCTGCTCGGGCAGATGCCATACGAAGAAGTCGAGCTGCCGACGATCGAACTGCCGGAACGCGTCAGGCAAGAAGACTATTTCCGCAGTCCGACGCCGCCAGAGATCATTGTTCCCCAGGTTTATTGAAGTAAGCCGACCGGTTTCGCATCGAGCATTGGGCCAGATTTTCCTGAGCGGTAAATCGGCCCAACGCTTTCAGCGTAACGCCTTGCTCATGTAGCACGCAGAGCCAGGACAGAGCCCCTTGAATTGCTCGGTCAGCGAAATGAGAGAAGGCGCAGCGCCCCGCGGGAGACTTTCGTAACCCATCTGTTCGAAAAAACTTGAAGCGCTTGTGGTGAGCAAATGCAACCGAATGATGCCCAGCTCCGCTGCTTTCACTTCAAGTACATTGAGCAGGGATGTCCCGACACCTTTCGATCTGTAGGCACGCTCAACGACTAAAGATCGAAGTAATGCGTCAGCTCCATATGTTTCAAAACCTCCCCAACCGACGATATTTCCGCCCAGCGTGAACTCGAAGAAAGTTCGATCCGGCAGCTCGATATCGGCTGTTGGTAGCTTTTCAGACTCCAAAGCGTTGCGAAGACGCTCCAGTTGCGCCCCGACGGCCAACGTTGCCTGGATAGTTGTCTGCCCTTCCATTCGCGCGCTCCCTGATCGATGCGGGTAATGCCTCTCAAAGAGGCGGGCCAGTACAGCCCGATCCTATTCACTTCACAAATAGATGCATAGTGACATATCCGATCCGGCACTCTTTACACCCCTAGCCATCGCGCCAGCTCGCGTCTGACATGTTCTTGTCAGCGGTTGGTCACCCTGGCGTCAGTTCCTCCCGCTTAAAGTAACCCCATGGTCGCTTCTGACAGCACATGACGGGGCCAACGAATTTAAACGGACCTCTTGCCATCAACCGCAAGGAGATACGCAAATGAACCATCCTGGTGGGCACGATAGCGCGCTTGATCACTTCACCTTGCCGTTGACGCCTGGAGGCGTTCTGGACCGCAAAGACCTGTTGCTTCGCCTGCGCACCGACCAACGATTCATGGCCTCGGAGGTGCATGGGTGCACGCTTGATCAACCAGGCTTGCTGCTTTCCCTTCTCGATTCGGCATCAATGGTGAACGACGGCGTTGGGCATCGTTCAGGCTTCGATATCCAGCGGATGCGGAGCGTCATCATCGAAGCGGCCCGGAAAAGCCAATGGGGCAAGGCCTCGGGGTGTCGCCGGACACAGGGCATCGCCGCCCATTACGATGCGCAGGTCTATATGTCGGCGGTACTCGATGTCGAGTTGAGTGACGAGGGCCGCTTGATCGTCCATGACACGGTGTTCGTCGCGGATCTGGGCGCTGTGCAAAACCCCGGTCGCCTACGCGCCCAGCTTGAAGGCGCTTGCCTGATGGGGGTCGCATTCGTGGCATCTTCCGAGTTTGGCGCGACGGCGACTGAACTGTGCCCCACAATCGCCCTGCGGCCCCGTTGGCCACTCGTCTCATGGCTGCCCGGGCACATCGCGGTCCACCTGATCAACCCAACGGGTGCGCGCCAGGCTTGCCAGCCCAGCCAGACGAGCTACGTACCTGTCGTCCGCGCTTTGTGCAATGCGATTTTCCTCGGTGATCGCCGCGAGTTTTACCAAAAAAATACCGGTCACAGCCTTATGGCCACTGGAGGCGATGTGTAACGCCGCCCCCTGCGCAGCAACCCAATCCATCTATCTCGGCACTTGGAACCACTCCCTGCGTTCATCCAGCGTATGGCGTATCAACTCGACGAGCATCTGCACCTGCGGCGTGTGCCGGGCCTCGATGCCGACCGCCATCCACAGGTGGCGCTGCATCGGTTGGTCGAACAAGCCCGGCAAGGCGACCAGGCCACGGTCGAAACGGGCCATGTAATGCGGCAAGAGGCCGATACAGGCACAGCAGCGGATCATTTCGAGCATCAGCCCATAAGACTGCACTTGCGCCACCCCGGCACGGCGTTCCTCGACGAGGGTGTTCCAGGGCGCGAAGCTGTCTACATGGCGGTCAGGCTGCCATTGCACGAGCATGTAGTCGTCCAGGTCCGCCAGTTGCCCGGGACGCGCGGCCGGGCGTGAGTAACGCTTGGCGATGTGGGGCAGATAGTCCAGCCGTGCCAGTCGCTCCGGCGTCTGGGTCGCAAAGCTCGGCCCAGGCGGCGCATCTTGGCAATCACTGAGCCACAGCACGAGGTCGGCGCTGACGGCGTGCAACGCAAGGTCGCTGTCCAAGGTGACGATGTGCAGCCGCACGCTTGCGTTGCGGCGCAACAACGCGATCAGGTCGCGGCCGAGAATGTCATGCAGGATCGACTCGGCCACTGCGAGACGGATCTGCGGTTGTTCGGCCAGTGGTGGCGGGTCTTCTTCGGCCAGGGCGAGCAGTCGCGCCTGCAACTGCCGACCTTCGCGGCTCAGGGCCAGGGCGTTGCCCTGGAAGTTGAACAGCGACCGTTGCAGGCGCGTTTCCAGTTGGGCCAATTGTTTGCGCAACCAGGTCGCCTTGACGTTCAGGCTGCGGGCCGCCTGCATGAAACAGCCACAGCGGGCGCTGACCAGGAAACACTGGGCCACCTGGGGCTCGATGCTGGCGGCCAGTGCCAGCCAGGATTCGGGGACGCGCGAGGGGGGGCGATATTCGGTGTCGGCCTGGCGTCCTGCGGGCTCTATGAAACTCATGGGGTGACTCCCTGTCATTTTGTTTTTGGTAAACCAGTCCCGTGGCGAGGGAGCAAGCTCCCTGCCAGAAAAAAACGGTGCTACCGGCTAAAGCGCGTCCTCCAGCACCTTGCTCAACTGCGCGCCGTCGATGCTCAAGGTGGCGGTGTCGAGCATGCCATCCAGGTAGGCCTTGGCAATCTGCTCCTGGCGCTGGGCGCGCAAGGCCTGGGTCAGGCGCTCGCGCACTTCGTCCAGGGTCGCTTCCCGCGACGGTTGCTGCTCGGTGAGCTTGATCACATGAAAACCCGCCGCGCTCTGCACCGGCTCCGATACCGCGCCGACCTTGAGTCGCGCCACCGCTTCACGCACTGTCGGCACCAGTTGCTGCAACGGCTGCAAGCCGCTGTCGCCACCGCGCTCGGCACTGGCGCGGTCCTGGGAAAACCGGCTGGCCAGGGCGGCGAAATCTGCCGGTGCGGCCTGGGCCTTTTTGCTCAGTTCCGCCGCCTGGCGGCGCACCGCCTCGACCGTCTGTGGTTCGGTCGCCGCGAGGAAAATCTGGCTCACCCGGTACAACGCAGGCGTAACCCAGTTGGCTTTCCCCGCATCGTAGGCTTGTTTGAGCTCCTCTTCGCCGGGGTACCCGGCCGGGACCTGGCTGACCGACTGCAAATAATCCCGGAAGACGATCTGCTCAGTGGCGGCCCGGGTCTGGCGCTCCACCTCCGGGCGTTGACGCCAGCCCTGGGCATCGGCCTGTTCCAGCACGGCTTTTTCCGCCAGCCGCGCGCGAATCCAGCCTTCCAGGCCAGCCCGGTTGCCACGCATTTGCTGGCGAACTTCGGGGGCGAGCGTTGCCAGCAAGTCTTTCAACTCTTGAGGACTGACCTGCTGGCTGCCCAACCGCGCCAGGCTCGGCGAATCGGTTGTCGCGACGGTAACCGTTTGTACTGCCGCGACGGGATCGTTGCCGGGACGCAAGCCGAGAAAGACGGCCACGGCCACCAGGCCCAGCGCAGCGGCGCTGATGACAAAGGTTGGCTTTTTCACAATACGGCGGCCTCCTCCTGCGTGGCTTCGGCGGGCGCGTCGGCTGTGTGCAGACGGGCCGCGTTCTGGCTGAATTCCCGCAGGTAGACGATGAATTCCTGAAGCAGACGGTCCCACAATTCCAAGTTGCTGCGCAGGTGATCGGCGCTGACGCCAGCCGCCACCACCACATCCATCTCCATTACCAGGAATTCGCCCTGCACCGACAACCGGGCAAAACGCCGCGAGGCATTCCACAACTCGGCCAGGCCGGCCGGCAATTCACCTTGCACACGCAACGCGCAACTGAAGGTGAAGTCCAGGTATTGGCCCGGTGTCGGCGTCGGATTGCCGAAGCGCACCGCAAAGCCGATGCCCTGGCTGGCGCTGAGCAACTGCACGATGCCGTTCTGCTCGGTTTCGTTGACCCGATAACCGGCGGTTTGCAACACCTCGGTGAGGGACAGGGGCGTGACGTGTTCGATCAATGAAGTCATGGTCGGTCTTCCTTGCGTTATCAATGAGTGATCGAGGCCTGGGGCGCATCGAAACGATTTTTGTAGAGTTCGTCGCCAAAACCCTGGGCCAGCTCTTCGAAGCGAACCCGGACCTTGCCGGCGAACGGCTGGCGGATTTTCATGACGTCGGTCATGTCGATGGTTTCGTAGGCATGCAGCAGTTCCTTGGCGACCTGGTACATCTGCTGATTCTTGACCGAGCATTGCTGCACTTGTGTGTCACGCTCATTCAATTGAGCTTCGAGACGGGCCCGTTCGGTTTCCTTGCCCCGGGCCAGCACCAGCAGTTCGTCGTAGGCCTTCTTGAACTTGCCGATCTGCTCGTGGCTGGCCGCGACCTGGGCCTGGGCCTGGCTTTGCAGGCTTTCCTGGCGCCCGGCCAATTGCTCGACCACGCCTTGGGCCTTGCCCAGCTCGGCGGTCAGGCGCTTGACCTGCGCCTCGGCTTCCTTGGCACGGCTTTCCGCTGCCTGGCGGGCAACGCTGGCCTGGGCCTGTTCGCTTTGCAAGGCCTGCAATTGCGCCGTAGTGCTGCGCAGTTGCGCCCGCAAGCGTTCTTCCAGTCCCTCGCCATGGGCGCTGCCGCTCAACAACGGACTGAGCAGCAGGCCCAGCAACAACGCGACCGGACAAGGGTTGATGGCTCGCCTTTTCATGAGGCCTCCCGGCGCTTAGAAGCGCGTGTTGATTTCAAGCTGCAAGACATCGATGTCGTACGGCGCGCCGTACACCGCTTCGGAACTCAGCCAGCGACCGGTGGCAAAGACATTGCTCGCCAGGCCGTAGTTGCCGCCCAGGAAGTAGCCCTTGGCGTTGGTGCCACCCAAGTGGAACGAGGAATCGTTGAAGCCGTCCGGCAAGGCATCCGGTTGGATGTACTTGTAGCCGGCGAACAGGTTCCAGTCGCCTTCGCGCTTGAGTTCCAGCGAATTGCCGAGGGTGAACTGGAGCATCCAGGCATTGGCGCCGCTTTCAATCTCGCCGTTCTCATCGAGGTTGTTGGCGAATTGCCCTTCCGAGCGCTTGCGCATCTCGCCTTCGTCGTAGCCGAGGTTGTGCACGTAATGAGCCTGGCTGCGCAGCTTCAGGTCTTCTGGCAGGTCGGTGTCCCATGCCAGGTTCAGGTCCAGCAGGTTGAACTCCGAGGCAAGGCCGACGTACTGCGGTTGCGGCGTGGTAGCCGGGTTGAGCGGGTTGGGCGTGATGTCCCGCAGTTGGAACACCGTGTTGCCCTTTTGCATGAACGCCACCCGCGAGCCGTCACTGTCGCAGCCCGGATCACCCGACCAGGGCTCGCACGGCGAGGAGCGCTTGCCCTCGATGTCGTCGAAGCGGTAATAGGCCATGGCGCCCTTGATCCGATTGCTGTCGTTGATCGCCCAACTGGCGCCCAGTTGCGCACCGTACAGCCACTTGTTGTCACTCTCTTCCTTGTCGGTGCCGTTGCTGGAGCTGGTGTCGTTGGTGTACTCCACCGGGAACGCACCGACGGTGCCGAACAGGCCGAAGTCCTGGTTGAGCTTGCGATTGAAAATCGCCGCCACGCCGTCGAAGTTCAGATCGCCGGAGTACAGCAAGTCGGTGGTATAGAACGGGTTGGCGACACGCCCGCCGGTCAGGGTCAGCTCATCCGAAGGCTTCCAGGTCAGGTAACCCTGGTCGAGCCAGATGTCCTTCTTGCCGAAACCACCGCCCAGGGTTTGGGTGGTGGACACCGGGTTGTTGTCCGAGCCGGTGCCGATGCGAATGCCGGCCGTCCACTCTGGAGCGATGACAGCCTTCATGCCCAGGCGTGCCCGCAGGCGGAAGAGGTTTTCCCGGTCTTCACGGGTGTTGAGCAACGGCGGCAAGCTGGAACTGCTGTTGGGGTTGACGTCGTAGGGGCCGCGGTCGTTGAGCCGGGCGAAGTCGACGATCTGGTTACTGTTGGTGCCCGAGTAATAGCGCGACTCATCCCGCAGGCGGATGTCGCCATCGAAGCTGATGCGCGAGACCCAGTCCGGGAAAGTGTTGGGCTGGGCCCAGTTTTCCTTTTTGGCGGTGGCCATGACTTCGGCCTTGACCTGATCGCGGATCTGCTCGCGCACGATGTTCGGCACGTACTGCACCCGCACGTCTCCCGGGGCGCCGGTAGGTGTGGCGGCGACCGCAGTGGCAGCCTGGCGGGCCTGCACGGCTTCGCGTTCGGCCTGGGCAATCAGGCCATCGGCCTGGTCCTGCTTCAACACGCCCTGCTGCACCAGCAGGCGGATCAGATTGATCGTGGCGTTTTCCGAAGGCGCCGGGGCTGCCGACGCGTGCCCGGCCAGGCTCAACACAATCAGGCCGACCGCCCACGACAATCGATTCACATTGGCAATCATCTGCACACAACTCCTGTTGGCAAACTTTCAAAAATTCGGGTTAACCCGGACGCCGTCCTTGCAAGGACAGGCGCACGGGCAAAGTCAGGGAAGCCGGAGGCCGTTCACTCAAATGCGGCGCGGCACGCAGGGCGGCGATCACTTGCTGATCCACCTGCGGGTTGCCGCTGGACTTGACCAGCTCGACACGGGTGATCTCACCCACGGCGCTGAGCCAGACATCGGCCTGTAGCGAAAACGCCAGGCTGCGCAAATCGGGGTTTTCCCGCAGCAAGCGCTGGAAGGTGAAGGCCAGGAATTGGCTGTAGGTGCCATTGCCGAGGCGTCCACCCCCTGCCCCGGCCATGCCGCCGCCCTTGCCCGCACCGATGTTGAAAGCGTCGTTGCCGGCCTGGGCATCACCGTCCATTTGCATGGGATTGGCCAGGTCATCCACCGGGGATGGCGGCGCTTCTTCCTCGGGCTTGACCTCTTCGGGTTCCGGCGTCGGTTCGGGCTCGACCACTTTTTCCTCGACCTTGGGTTCCGGCTCCTTGGGTTTTTCCGGGGGCGGCGGCGGTGGTGGCGGCAGCGGGATGATGGTCGGCACTTTCGGCGCTTCACGACGCACACCGCTCATGTCGTTGGCCCACTGCCATAGCAGCCAGGCAGCCAGGCCCGCCAGCACCAGGCCGGCGGCCCACTTGAGCAGGCGCAGCGGCGAGCGCTTCACGGGGGGCGGATCGATGGGAAGTCTGGCGGTCATGATCAGCCCTGGCTCGGTTTGCCGGTCACCAGACCGACCTGGGACAGTTCCAGGCGCCGCAACAGGTCCAGCACTTCGATGACCTTCTGGTACTGCACCGTCGCGTCGCCGCGCACGATGACCGGAAAGTCCGGACTCTGGGCCTTCTCGATGCGCAAGCGCTCCTCCAGCTCGGCCAGGGTCACCGGGTAGGCATCGAGGAACACCTGCCCACCGTCATTCACCGAGATCGCCTTGGTCTTGGCTTCCGACAACGACACCGAGGCGCTGGCCTTGGGCAGGTTGATCTGGATGCCCGACACCTGGGCCGTGGCGGTGAGGATGAACATCACCAGCACCACCATGAGCACATCCACCAGCGGCGTGATGTTGATGCTGTCGACCGCTGCATCATCGTCGTCATCGTGTGACGCATTTACGCTAGCCATGACGATGCTCCTCAGGCCGGTACGGACGATTGAACGTGATGGTCACGGCGATGAGCCGCTTCACCGGATTGGCCTTCGCCATGCATCTCCGCCAGGCGCGTGATGAACTCATCGACGAACACCCGCATGTCGGCGCTGACTTCCTTGTTGCGGGTGATCAGCCGGTTGTAGCCAAACAGCGCCGGAATCGCGACGAACAGGCCCATGGCGGTGGCAAGCAAGGCGGCGGCCATGCCCGGGGCGATGGCGTTGATGTTCACGTCACCGGCCATCGCGGTGCCGAGGAACACCACCATGATCCCCAACACCGTGCCGAGCAGGCCGATATACGGGCCGCCGGCGATGGCGTTGGACAGGGTGGAAAGTTTCGAACTCAATGCCTGGTTTTCGCGGGTGCGCACGCCGTCCATGGAGCAGCGGATCGCCTCAATCGTGGCGGCCGAGACCGACGAGGTATCGGCGCCCTGCTCGCGGCGGGTGCGGATTTCCTTGACCGCCACCAGGTACAGCCGCCACAGGGACGAATGCTGCAGGCGCTGGGCCAGTTCCTTATCGTCGGCAAACATTTCCAGGCGCGTGCCAACCCGGGCGAACTGCTCGCGGAAGGCTTCGTTGGCGGCGCTGAGACGACTCACCATGCGGTTCTTGCGGATCATGATGACCCACGACTGGAACATCATCAGTACCAGCACGGCGATGATCACCCAAGCGTCGAGCGGCACTGCGTTGAGGAGGAAACCGAGGCTGCCGAAACCGAAGCCGGACTGCTCTTCATCGACGCCATAGGCCACCAGTTTCGATTCGGCGCCCTGGGCATTCGCATCGGCCAAGAGCTGCGGTGCCGGCCGCGCAACCTTGGAGATGCGCGCTTCGTCGATGGCGCCGCTGAATGGCACGAAGGTGCCTGCGGAAACATCTGCGCCCAAGGCAATCGGCGAATTGAACGCCGGCATCGCCACGGCGAGGCTCGCGGTTTCACGTCCATTGACGTACAGCACGACCCGGTCACCCGAGGCGGTCAACGCCAGGTGCTGCCATTGTCCGGGGTTCAGCGGTTGGGTCGAGACCGCGCGCTGGTCATTGATTGCTACGAACGGCACGCCCTGGTTGACGCCAACCAATAGGCTGGCAGCTTCGTCGCGACGGCTCAGGATGATTTGCTCGCCACTGGCGTCATCCTGGCGCAGCCAGCTGCTGAAGGTAAACGCAGCCCCGGCGGCGTGTTGCAACGAAGGACTGGCGGGTAGCAGCAGCGGCTGGCCATTGAATTGCAAGGCCCGTCCGATCACGCCGTCGATGCTCACGCCGACCGCGCCCTGGGCATTGTTGCCATAGGCCGTGGTGTCCTTGGACGGCACGCCGGTGGCAGTGTCGAAGTGGTACAGCGCGGT
Organism: Pseudomonas frederiksbergensis; assembly: GCF_000802155.2. Classification (GTDB taxonomy): domain Bacteria; phylum Pseudomonadota; class Gammaproteobacteria; order Pseudomonadales; family Pseudomonadaceae; genus Aquipseudomonas; species Aquipseudomonas frederiksbergensis_A. The sequence continues at coordinate 166,126 of NZ_JQGJ02000002.1, read as the reverse complement.
GTAATCCGGGTCGAAGGTCAACTGGCCGCTGGCCGTGGCCGGGGCTTTCTGGTTGCCGTAGTACATCCACAGGTCCTGGCGCTGGCCGCCGTCAACGTTAGGCACGTCGACCCAGATCAGCGCCATGCCCATCAGCGGATCGAAGCTCTCGATCTGGTGATTGAGCACGGTCTTGTCGTCGGCACTGACGAAGCGCAGGTCCGAACCGTCTTCCTTGACGCCGTCGAAGGTGAAGTTGCCGGTGTGCAGGCGCACCAGCAGCGCGGTGCGGCCCAACGCTTGGGCGATGGCCGCGCCTTGGGGCGTGGTGTCTACGGAGATCTGTTTGCGGTAGTGCCAATCGTCCTGCCACCAGGCGTTGGCGGTGGCCGGAAGCAGCAGCCCCAGGCAGATCAACAGCGGTATCAATAAGCGTTGCATGGACATGACTCCTGGGTTCAAAACGTCGCTTGCAGGTTGAAGTGCAGGCGCGACTCCTGTTTCGTGGTGTTCGGCCCGTCGAGCAGCGGGAAGCCCCAGTCGAGGCTGCCCGACAGCCATTTGCTCAGGCTTGCGCGGGTACCGAGGCCGACGCTGGCGAGGCTGTAGTCGGGATCCTGGTCGGGCAGTTCGTCGCGCAGGTACAACTGCGCGCCTTCGGCAAAAGCGTAGAAACGCCATTCCTGGACATAGCTGCCGAGGAACTTGGCGAGGGACGGCGTGCGCAGCTCTTGGGACAAGAGGTAGCCGTCGTCACCGGTGCGCTCGGCGGCCAGGTAGCCGCGCACCGATGTGGCGCCACCGGCGGAGAATTGCTCGTTGGAAACCAGCGGCCCGGAAGCCAATTGGAAGGCTGCCTTGGAGGCGGTCTGCCAATCGTTGCCGAAGGTGAAGGTGTAATTGCCGTCGCCCTTGAGCACCGCGAAACTGGGGCTGGCGCGATAGCGCTTGTAGTCGAACTCTTCATCGGTACTGCCGTAGCCGAGCAGGCTGCGGGTGCCCGCCACCAGGCTCAGCCCGAGGCCCAACTGGCTGGCTTGGGTGTAGCGAAATCCGTTGTAGGCGAAGGTGAACGGTGCGTACTTGAGCGGTGCCTTGTCGCTGGCGCCGCCCAGGTTGAGTTCTTCGTCGAAGTCCTTGAAGTCCACCCCGACCGAGAAGCTGTTGGCCCATGCCCCGCTGGACGGCAGGCTGTAGATCGCCGATACGCCGTAGGAATGACCTTTGCCCAACACGTTGCTACCGCCGACGGTCGCCACGTTACTGTCGGACTGGTAGCCGGAAAATTGCAGGCTCCAGCGTTCGCTCAGCGGCGCGGTGTAGGAGCCCGACCAGACCTTGGCGTTGTCGGTGTCCTGGGGCGCGGTGAAGAACGTCAGCGAGACGCTGTGGCCCAGTTGCCAGAGGTTGTTGTAGCCCAGGCTGGCGACGGTGCGCAGCTTCTCGGTGTCGGCGCTGTAATCGTTGTTCAGGCCCAGGCTGGCTTGCCACGGGTCTTGGTCCTCGACCTGCAAGTCGACATCCATGGTGCCGGGGCGTTGGCCTTCGCGCACCAGCGGCATCACCTGGCGCCCCGGGGTCTTGTTCAATTTCGCCAGCTCGGTCTGGACCTGGGCAAAGTCCGGCACCTCGCCTTCCTTCAGCGCCGGCACGTCTTCGCGGATTTCCACCGGCGAATAGTGCTTGGCGCCGACGACCCGCACGCGGCCGATCTTGGTCTCGCTGACTTGCAGGTAGACGATGCCGTCTTCGACTTTCTGCTCGGGCAGTTCGACGAACACCGATTGGTAGCCGCGGGCCTGATAGATCTTTTGCAGGGCTTCGCGAGCGCCTTCGATGTCGTCCAAAGTCTTTTGCGGACCGAGGAACGGGTACACCGCTTCCTCGATCGCCCGGGCATCGAGCACGGTGTTGCCGCGCACGAAGTACTCGTTGACGTCCACCAGGCGAACCGGCGCCGCTTCGGCCTCCGGCCCTCCTTCTGCGGCGAATGCCGACGGCCCCCCGACCGTCAACAGCAGCCAGCCCCACAGCGCCGGCCGCGATTTGAAGAAATGCTCCACACCACCCCCTGAATTCAAAGTACGGCTCAATTGCTTGCGGTCGATGTCGTGGCGTGCCGTGCCAGCCAGGTGTGCAGCAGCGCGAAGTTCAGCGAGAACTCCGGCATTTGCAGCAAGGCGCCACAGAACACTTCACCGATGATTTTCTGGATGAGCCTCACCGCCCGCGCATCGCCCAGCAGCGTGGCAAGGTCCTTACTCAAGACGTTGAAGCTCCAGACCTTCTGGTTCAGGTCCAGGCCGACGAACCAGCGGAACAGCAGGTTGTAATTGAGTTGTTCGTAGAGTTGCTGCTCGCTGGGCACCGAATAGAGCAGTTGCAACAGCAGGATGTGCATCGCGGTTTGCGGTGCGATCAGCATGCCGGCCTCGGCGTTGAGGCCTTGCAGCACGTCGCGGTGTTCGGCCAGCAGGTCGTCGATCTGTGGCCGCAACAGCACCAGGGAATGGCCCTGGGGAATGTAGCTGGACACTTCCTTGAGCGCGCCCTGCCAGTCATCCTGGGAAACGATCCAGACCCACGGCGCGCCGTAGCGATACACCGAGACCGGCTGCTTGCGCGCCGCCTCGACGATTTTCGACAGCCGCTGGTCAAGCTCCTGCATGCCCACTTTCGAATAACGTTCCATAGTCCCCATCGCCTCACTCCCGGCTTCGCGCCCCGGCTCCAAACGACCTGAAAGGTCCCCTCGAACACGTCACACAGGCATGACGGGAATGGCGATGTGCTACCGAACTTTTGTCATGAAAGCTTCATTTACGTGAATGCTGGTGGGATCTTGGGCGCTGCCCGTGGCGAGGGAGCTTGCTCCCGCTGGGTCGGTCCGACGTCTCGGGCGAAGTAGCCCCAAAAAGACTGATGGAGAATCAGCCTGACACACTGTGGTGACTAGCTGGGGGCTGCTGCGCCCAAGACGTCGGACCGACCCAGCGGAGCAAGCTCCCTCGCCACAGGGGTATCCATTCCCCCTCTGGGAGCGAGCCTGCTCGCGAAGGCCGCGACTCGGTTTACAGGCTCAACCGCCCCCGCTCTTCATCGGTCAACCGCTGCCGCGCCTGCTCATCCAACGGCCCGGCGCCCAATACCTGGACCGGGCTGGCCGGGTCATAGGTGCGCGGTGCTTCACGGCTGGCGCCGTCGCGTGTGGGCGCCAGTTGCTCGGAGCCGAAACTCACCACCTGCACCGTGAACACCGATGCCTGGTTCTGCCGCGCCGTGTTCTGCTGCTGACGCGCCACATCTTCCGCCGCCTGTGTCGCCGAGGACGCCGCCGAACTGGCCGAGGTGATGGCCCCGGTGTTCACCGAAGCCGCCAGCGGCACGCCGGTGGACTTGCCCTGGGTCTGGATGTTGGCCGCGTTCACCACGGTCAACGCCGCGATGTTGACGTTGCCCGACACCCGGATCCCCGCCTCGCCCGCATCGATGGTGCCCAACGGCGCGATCAGGTCGATGTCCCCCGGCGCCACTTCCGGAATCGGGTTGAGGGTGGCGATACCCGCCCCCGTGCTCGGCACCGATGGCGAAAGGGTCACGTTGCCCCAGGTGTCGTACAAGCGCTTGGGCGGCGTGTAGACCACGGTGGTCTTCGAACCGCGACCGGCGTTGATATCACCCTGGGCCGACCAGCCGAGGATCGAACCACCAAAGGTGGTCATGATCCGGCTTTGCCCCAGCAGAATGCTGTTCTTCGCATACAACTGGATATCGCCCTCGCCCTGGGTGATGACCCCGGCGGTGGACGGCGGCGCGTTGCCTTCGATGCCAAACGTCTGTCCGCCACCGGGAGTGAGCATCTGAATGCCGCCACCAAAATCGGTGTGCACCCCTGCCCCTCCAAACATCGTGATGTCGCCCTTGTAGGTGATCGCGTTACCCGCCACATCCTTGCTTGGGAACAACCAGTCGATGGCCTCCCGACCGCGCAGATAGCTACCCTGGCGGACGCCGTCAACTTCGTTGTACTCACGACCACCGGCCTTCAACTCGGCAAAGTACACGTCGCGTGCGAACACCCGCTGCTGCTCGGCCGGCAGCGCCGCGAAGAAGCTGCGAGCCTGTTCGGTGTCGCCGCTGAAGCCGAAGCGCGCCTTGAGCCATTTCACCAGCTCCGCTTCGTAGGTCTTGGCCACCTTGCCATCCTGGTCCGCCAACGGGACGCCGGCCAGGGCCTGGTTCGCCGGGTCCAGGTACGCCTTGACGAAGCGCTGGTAATCCGCGCCGTCGAGGCCCGCGCCGGCTTGCAGCACCAGGCTCGCCCCGGAGCGCGAATCCCCCGGCACCACGGCGCCGATACTGGTGATGCTGACCTTGTCATCCATCAGGATGTTGCGTCCGGCGGTGATCTCCAGCAGGCCGGGGCCGGCGACGTTGAAGCTGCTGTAGAGGATGTCGCGCCCGGCTGAAACGATGGAGATGTCGGTGGGGTTGTTGTGGATGAAGAGGTTGCCGTTGCTGGTGTAAGCCCCTGCCTGGGAGTTGCTGCTCAAAGAGCCGCCCAATGGAATCCCGCTACTGACGATGTCTCGTCCTGCCATCATTCGTACAGCTCCGGCGCCTTCGTATGCGATTCGCCCTGGCCACCTGCCAACGGATGCCGATGTCATCGACCGTCCGCTGGTGACAGCCAGCAAATCACCCTCCAGCGCATAGAAGCGCGCAGGGTCGTCATTGAGGGCCCATTCACCCGAGGTACTGCTGGTGTCGAAGGCAAACAGCGGCAATATGTTGGTATCAGGGCGAGCGAGGTTGCCATCGGCTGAGAGATTGCTGGTCTTTATGACGAAACCATCCATACCGACAAAGGCTGGCCGAAACGGTGTCGCCAGGGCCGCAGAGGATGCACCGGAACGACTGACCGACATGTCGCCGCCGTAGATGGAATCGCCGGCCATGAATTGCAACTCACTGTTGATGCCGGGAGCGAGCAACAGGGCTGGACGATCGTTGCCGTCATAACCTGTTCCATCCCATACCGAGGACTTGCCATAGTAAAGGCTGCCATTGGCCGCCACAGCCCTCACGATCGATGGGTAGACCACCGCCAGATCCGTCTCGACCTCTGGCACCACAGGCGTCAGATTCCCCCCCGATGACCACAGATCAACTGCCGTGTTGGCGGTCCACAACGTAAACCAACTTACCCCCGATCCATTGGTCGCATCAATTTTGAAGGGCGAAACGCTCATCATCGGCGCCCGGCCCGGGTCTGCCACGTCCATCACGACCAGGTCGCCCGAAGTGGTCAGGTTAAACGTCGCATCGCCCGGCATCAGGGTCAGCCCCCCTGTTGGGTTACTGCGCGTGGCTCTAAAGGAATCGTACGCACGCGTTTCCCCCGGAGACTGTGCCGAAGCAACGTTGCCATAGCGCAGGTCGATCCGACCGATGGCGCCGCTGTCGATCTGTGCATGACCCCGCAGGTTGATGACCGCACCATTGAGGTGCCCGCTGGTGAAGACGCTATCGGGATTCAAGGCACCGCCCACACGCAGATCCAAATCACCGCCGCCGGTCAGTTGCAAGCTGCCATCAGCGCCCACACGTCCGGTGCTGCCCACCGCCAACAGCAGCCCCTGGCTACGAGGGTTGATGTTTGAATTGAAGTCGCTACCGGCGAGTCGGTTCAACACCCCCGCGTCGCCCTTCACCTGCACCTCCAGATCTCCGCCGCCCAAGGTTCCGAACCCGCTGAAGGCGGCCATTTGATCAGCGCCCCCCGTTACCGTCGACGCGGTATAACTGCCGAAGTTGATCCACCACGCGGTCGGCTGGTTGTTCACTGGATCACCATTGCCCTGGCGCCAGAGCCAATTGCCCACATTGGCCGAATCCTGGCCGATGTCGGCGGGATTCGGTCGGCCGACAGGGGTTGCAGCAGGCGCGGTCAGGTTGCCGCTGAGGTTGCCGCCGACCTTGAGCAACAGGTTACCGCCCGCGTCCGGATACCAGGCGCGATAGAGACTTTCGGCGCCGCCATCAACCAGTTTTTCGTTACTGCCATCCTCGTCGTTGAGCACCTTGCCGTTGGCGTCCGGGGTCTTGGGCTGGCCCAGGGCCTTGGGCTGGTTGTAGGGATCGCCCGGGAACGTTGGTGCTGATGAGGTGCCAGCGGTATAGATGCCGAACAACGAATCCATGCGCAGACTGCCGCCGCTCAATAATTCCAGGTCCCCGGTGCCGGTGCGGATGACGCTCGGACGGCCACTGCCGGCAACTGGTTCATAATCCACCTCGGCTGGGGCACAGATATGCGCCGCCGCGTCGCAGAGCGACTGGACCGAATCAAAATTAAAAAACTGCGCAGCCGCCTGACTGATGACCTCGCCGGCCTTGACCTCAAAGCCAGAGCCTGCCAACTCCTCCTCCGCGGCCTTGGTCCATTTGTAAGAAGCCTGAAGTGCGCAGATACCGGCGAAATCCGCGCAGAAGGCGTCAACCGAGTCGTAACCAAAGTTGCTCACGACTTCCAGACCGACCGCTTGGCCAAGCTCCACCGTGAACCCCGCAGCCGCCAGCTCGTCCACGCCTTGTTGAGTCCACTGATAGGTGCCCTTGGCCGGCACCGGCTTGCCGAACATACCGTAATGGCTATCGGCAAGACGCAAGTCGCCTTGTACCGGGTCAGGCTGGACGACCCGGCTGTCCGCCGCCGTCGTATCTGCCCCAGCCACCAACCGCAGCGACCAGGACTGCGAACCCTCGGCGAGCATCGGGGCGATGGCCCACAGGCGACCATCGCTGCCGGCGACATCCGGACGCAACTGCACCGATTCAACGCCATTGGGCAACTTCACATCGGTGCCGGACGGGATCACCGAACCGCGGTTCAGGACCAGGCTATTGTCGAGCTTGAGGATGTTGGTTTGCGCATTGCCGGCGTTTGCCACATTGGGCAGCGCCACACCCTTGGGCCAGGTGAAACCGCGCAGCGTCGCGGCACCGCTCAACACGCTGCCGGCGCCCAGGCGTGAGCCGGCTTCGAGCGTCTGGGCCTGACTCAACAGGGTGCCCGCCGCGAACAACAGGTTACCGGCCGCATCGTGAACCGCGGCCGCCAATACCGTGCCGGCCGGCAAGTTCAACGGTTGATCGAGGACCGCGGCCACCGGCAACCGGGTGCCGGCCGCCAGGGTCACATCTTTGATCGGCAGGTCATAGTTCAACGTGGCCCCTGCCGGGAACGCCGTACCGTCGGCCAGGGTTACACCGGCACCGGGGACAATGATGTCGCCACCCGTGAAGTCGATGCCGGGCAGCAACACCCAGCCTTTATCGTCCCGGGTAGGGGGCGGCGGCGCAAAACCGTCATTGATGCTGCCGTAGATGCTCAGGTCGCCACCGGCGCGCAGGGTCAGCGCTCCCACTTCGCCGGAACCGTACACGGCGGTTTTCTGCGTGTGCGGGTTCACACTGGCATATCGATAACCGGACAGGTCCAGGTCGCCCTGCACCACCAGGTCGCCGTCGGCCGTTGCACTGACAATCTCGACACCGGGCCGCAGGTGGAACGCATCGGCATAACGGGCGTTGTTCAGGCCGGCGAGCTTGCGCTGCATCAGGTCGCTGTTGCCATGTGCGGCTGTGATGAACTTCGTGCTGTCACCATGCTTGCGATCCAGGTAGGCCTTGTCGATGATCTGATAAGGACGCCCGCTGGCCGCCGGGTCGCTGCCATACTCGGCATCGCTGTACTGCCACATGCCGTTGACGGCAATCGAACGAGCGCCCTGGATATCCAGGTTTGCGCTGGCCTCGATGGCAATGTCGCCGTAGGTGGCGTCCGGTCCACTGCGGCGGGCGTTGAGTTCCAGCGTGCCCCGGGCGCGACCGTCATATTGTCCGGCCCGCGCCGCGGTGCCATGGCGCAGATCGATGCGCGCGCCGTCGGCCAAGGTCAACACACCGCCCCGCGAGGTCAGGTCGACCATGGCGCGGTTCGGTGAGTCGATGATCTTGCCGTAGCTGTCCACCCGCAGGCGATTGCCATGGGCGTCGAGCATCGCGTTACCGCCAAGGGTCAGCGATCCTCCGGCGGCGAGCCGGATGCTGCCGACCCGCTCACCGCTGGCGTCGACCTTGCCGGCGACCAGGAGATTGCCGTTATCCAGGGAAACACTGATGGTCGAAGCCTTGAGTTCGTTGCCGATCACCAGGTCGCCCTGCTTGAGCTGGAAGCTGCGGGAGCCGAACACTTGGCCGTCGTTCAAGCGTTGGTTCAACGCGGCGAACTGTTCGCTGAGGCTGCCATTGCCACCCAGGCGCTGGGCCTGGATTTCCACGCCACCGGCCAGGTACGGCATGAGCGTGCCACCGGCGTCGTATTCGCCGGTGCTGCTGGCGAGGATTCGTCCTTGCAGGTCAACGACCCCCGCCGCGCTGCCCAAGGCCACGGCGCTGAGCCGTCCGGCCTGGTTGTGGCGCGCCGAAAGGTCAATGCTGGAGCCACCCGCCTGGCGGATGTTGCCGTTCTGGCTTTTCAGGATGACTTCGCCACCGGCGCTGTAGCGGGTGACGTCGTTGAAGGTGACCGCGCGACCTGCCACGTCGATCAGCGACCCGTCGGCCAGGGTCAGCTCATCCGTTGCGCTCAGGGTCAGTTTGCCGCTGGGCAACACCACCGCGCTGGCCAGGTTGAGGCTCGCGCCTTTGAGCGACAGCTCACCGCCCAGCCCCGACACGGTGCCCGGCTTGGCGGTTGTGCCTGCCACGTTGAGTGCGCCGCCTGCGGTGATGCGGTTGATTGAACCGGCTTCACCGGTGAGCAACGGAGTGAGAATGTTCAGGTTGCCACCGCTGTAGGCGTAGCCCGTTTTAGCGTCATAGGCGCCCTGGCTCTGATACACCGCCAGGCTGCCCTTGTGATTGGCGGTCAGGCGTTCGCTGGCACTGAGGTTGACGTTGGCAAAGCCCAGCGCCAGCCGATCCAGGGTAGTGATCGAGCTCGGTTGGGCGAACTCGCTATAGCCGAACTCGATACGCTGGGCCTGGATGTCCAGGCGACCGGCGCCGGTGCCGGCCCCGCCGGCAATCACCGAACCCGGCGCGCCGACAGCACCGTTCCAGATCAGGTTGGCGGTGCGGATGCTCGCCACGTCGTTGGCGGTGCCGGCGCCATAAATGGCCGGCGTGCTGAGCATCAGGTTGGCCAACCGCGACTTGCCGGTTGTCGGGTCATAGGTGTCGAGGCTGACGGTGCCGTAGAAATTAAGCGCCTGACTGGCCGACAGTTCGAGGCTTTCCAGGGCCGGGGCACCGTATTCGGCGTCTCCGCGCAGCAGGCGATCGAGCACGGTCTGGCTCAGACTCAGGCCGGCCGGCAGGACCAGCCGCGTCGCCGCGTCGCCCAATGCCTGGGTGGTCCCGACGTTGATGTTGCTAAGGGCCAGGGTCAGGTGACGGGTGCCATAGCGCACTTGGTCGTCCAACTGCAGGCTGCTGCCCGAGGCGGCAACGATACTGCCTTCGGAGTGAATCCGTGTCACACCGCTGCATGGCGTGAGGCTGCACCCGCCGATATTGACCGTGCCGGTGGTGCCGGACGCCGGGGCCAATACGTTGAGCAAGCCATTGGAGGCAGCAAGCGAGCTGTAGTTCTGGCGCACCACATTGAAGTTATAGATAAAACCATCGCGCGCGTCGTAAGCGGCCTTGCCTCGTCCGATGGTATTGATGGCGGCGCCTTGCTCCACCAACAGCTCACCACCGTCTGCCAAGAGGAATACCTCCGGTGCCGCCAAGGTCGCACCTTCACGTAGCGCGACACTGCGGGACACCCGTTGCGGCGTGATGTAGTTACCGCCCTGGCCGTACCGCACAAAAAACTGGCCGCCGATCACTTGGCGTGAAGCATTCAACGCGTTCAGACTTTCAGCACTGAGCGTCACGCCCTCGAAGCCGGGCGTAACCCCGCGTCCTTCGGCGACCACCTCCAGCGGGGTGCGATTGCTGGCAACCACTGCGACAGTGCCACCGTACCCTCCGGTCTGCGGCGCGAACTTGCCGATGCCCTTGAAGGAAAAGGCCTGGTCTCCAGCGCCCTTTACCAGATTCAACTTCAACGTCTTGGCATCGACCGGCAACAGGGCCCTGGGAACGCCCAAGCGTGCGGCGTCGGCCACAGCGTACTGGGCGTAGCTGGTTTCGTTGTATTGCGAGTAGCGGCGCAGCACCTCACCCGAGGTCAGAATGACTTGGCTGGATAAACTGTTGCGCTGCCCGGTATTGGCCACCGACAGCGCGCCGACGGTGGTCCAGGAACCGTTGCGCATCCGTTGCGCGCCTGTAGCGGAGCCTTGTCCCGCCAGACCATTGACCTCGACCCGGAACGCGCCCGGCAGCAAGGCATAGGTAGAAGGCATCAGCGTATAGGTACCGGCGGCGAGCCCCGGCACGCCGGCGCCAATGGTGATCTGCTGGCCTACCCTTGGGTCCACCGCGCCGCCTTCGGGGGCAACCGGCGCGTATTGGCTCTGATTGCCCGGGACGATGGCATAGACCGGGTTAGTGGACAGCCCCGGCAAAGTGAAACCACCGTTGGCGCCGATTTGCACCAGCGGGTTGAAACGCGCATCGGTTGAACCTCCACGGCCTGAGATGAAACCGGCACCGAGCAGTTCACCTCCCCCCGATAGATCGAGCACCGAGCCTTCCTGGCCCTCCACCGACCTGCCGCCAAGAATCACGCCGACGTTGAGGTCGGCAGAGTCGGAAGGCACCGCGCCTTGTCCCAGCAGTACGACCTTCTTGCCAGCGTACGTATAGCTTTGGCCGTCAGCGGTGCCGCCATACGGCAAGACCAAACCCGCACCACTCACTGAGGTCAAGCTGCCCGGCAACAGGTTTATCCGGTCGGTGATGGCTTCCCCGGGACCACCACTGGTACCGATCTCAATCAACCCTAGCGGAGCCCGCACTACCCCGCCCTGCTCGATCCTGGCACTGCCCAATTGCAGGCGCCCGAATGCCGAGTGAGGTACTTGAGAGGTGGCTAGGCCAGTCCGCCCGATGACCAGGCTGCGTAGAGAATCGTATTGTGGATTACCCCCTTCGGCGATGCTCCAGCCCGCCAAGACGCGCGCCCCAACGCCAGTCGTGGGATATACCTGCGCCGCTTGCAGCAGCATGTCCGATGGAGTCACCAGTTGGGTGGTAAAGCCGGTAGGCAGTCCTTCGCTTGAGAACCCAGCCAGGAATCGCAAATCGCCCTGGCTGCTTAACTGAACACGGTCGAAACCGGCGCGATCCAGCGCGACGGTGCTTCCGTCAGCCTGGCGCACCGTGCCTTTGCTACTGAACATCACACTGCCCTGCACATCCAGCAGATCTGCGTCGATTGAAAACACTGCCTTGTTCGCCAGGCGCGAAACATCACCGTTGATTAGCGGCCGGGTGTACTGGTCCTTGTTCAGAAGAGCGGCCGCCGGACCCGATAACAACACATGGGAGGCATTGAGTTGGACCCGGGTGTCAGCTGGCGCGGAAGCACTCGTTACAAAGCCGCGAGCGTACAGGCTCAAACTTTGATCGAGAGACAGCGACACGTCACCCTCGATGCTCAACAGGCCATTGCTCAATAACGCCAGGTTATCGAAGCCGCCCGACTGGACCTGATCCACGCCCAATCGGCCATGACCGTAGACCAGTGAATCCGCCGAGGTCTCGGCCGTGTCGCCCAGCAGGGTCGCCTGGGCGTTTTGCCCCAGCATCAGCTCACGCACCTGCATGACCCGCTCACTGAGGGCATCGTTGCGGTAATACGGGGTTTCCAGGGCTACCGATAAACTGCCCCCTGCCGCACCCGCGCCACCCGAACGAGCGCTGAACTCACCGTCCAAGTACAAACCATTGGCCGACGCCAGGGAAATACTGCCACCGTTGCTCGTCACCGATGTGCGTCCCTGGCCAGGAACATCCAGCATCGCCTGGCTGCCATCAGCTTGCAGGCGTGACCCCTCGCGCATCACCACGAACAATTCCGGCGCCGAAGCCGATCCTTTCGCGACATCAATCTGACCACCAATGACAATCTGGCCGCCGTCGCGCACCAGGCCGTAGGTCCGGCCGCGCACGTCCTGGGCGGTCACGGCGCGACTGGAGACGTCGATCAGCGCCTGCTCGCCCAGCCAGATGGAACGACCATGGCCCTGGGCATTGACACGTTCACCATTCACATCATTGATGCTCAATCCGCTGAGGCTGACCCGCCCGCCCCAGGCGTTGAGCGTACCGTTGGCAGTCAGTTGACCGATGCTGCGCACATCGATGCCTTGGCCCGGATCGACGCTAATCACGCTGCCCTTGCCCAGGTTCAATACCGTGCTGGCCATGTCTGCCGCGCTGGAGTTCGCGGTGCCGGCATTGAGGCTCAGGCTCGCACCCCGGCGCTGGGTGAGAACGCCTTTGATCGCATCTTCCTGATACAGCTGCGGCGTCCAGCGCTGCAACGCATCAGCCGGTTCCGCATCGCTGCCGGTGCTCAACGCCTGCTCGCCGAAGCGGTACACCGGCATCGTCACATCGACCCGGGTCCCGTCGGCTACCGTCAAGCCATGGTTGCCGGTGATGTCATAGGCGGAGAAACCCTTGTCGAAGAAATCGCCGCCCAGTTGTAACGTTCCGGGCTTCAGTGGCGAACCGCTGTTGCCGATCAGCACTTTATTGGCCGCCAGCTTCAAGGTCCCGCCGCCCGTTACGCCGGTGCCGCGCAGCTCTCCGTCCAGGTTCAAGGCACCGTTGTCGAACAATGCGCTGAGGCCGGCGGTCAGGGTCAAGTCACCGCCCTTGCCGCCCCGCGTCTTGCCATCGGCCATGACGGCGGCACCGGAGCTGACGTCGATGAGGCTGCCCTGGCCCAAGTCGATATCGCCGCCGCTGCGGACGGACACCCTACCGCCGTTGATAAACGGCAGTCCTTGGCGATCGCCGCCATCCAGCAGCAGATTGCTCCACAGGCCGGCGGTGTTCAGCGTCACGCCATCGGCCAATGCGACTTTTGCCCGCTGACCGGCGACCGGCGAAAGTGTAACGTCCTCAATCTTGAAATTATCGGTCCTGACCTGTTCAAGCACGTTACCCAATGCAATACGACCACCACGGGCAGTCAGGTTGGCATCCACTTCAATCTGCGGCGCGAAAAGCGTGATATCGCCGCCGTCGGCCACCTTGAGCGCGCCGTCGACCTGGATGCTTTCACGGGCTGCCACCTTGAGCGCGCCGAGCTGGAAGTCGTTGAGCAACCCGTTATCCAGCACCAACTTGCCTTGCCGATCAGTTCCGATCACGGAGGTCAGGTCCAGGCCTGCGGCAATCTTGTCGGCCACCTTGCCCACCGTGACCTGATCGAAGGTGGGGTTCAGGCCACTATTGATCACGCCGCTGGCCTTGTCATAAATCGGCGTGTAACTGCCGACCCACAACTGCGCCCGCCGGGCCACGGCGTTTTGCGATTGTTGGTAGCCGTCGAGGTTGAGGTTTGGTGCCTGGGTCTGGCGTTCACCCTGGTAGACCTCGCCGACGATCTGACCTTCCAGCACCGCGTTGCGGGTCGACACCACCAGCTTGCCGGCGTCGCGGCCGACGGTGTAGCCGGCTTCGAACCGCTGGCGCGGAGCGATCAGCGGGTTGTAGTAATAATCGGTCTGGCCCCAGCGTTGGCTGTGGTCTTCGTAGCCCTTGTAGACGCCGGTGTAAAGAATGTCTCCCGGCGCCCTGGACACCTCATACAAACGGCCATTGGTGCCCTTGAGCCAGGATTGGCGCAGGTAGCCACTCTGCACATCCAGGGTGCCGCCGGACAGGTTCAATTGCGCCGCCTGCTGGGTCACGACGTCGTTGCCGGTGAACGTCAGCGTGCCGCCCTGAGCAGCCCATTCGCCGACACTGTGCCCCCGGGTGCCGAGATAACCGCCGACTTCGAGCAAGCCACCCGCCGTGTACCAACGGTCGGTGGCGTAGCCATTGGTGCCCGCCGGCACGTAGACCAGATCCCGCACGTCCACCCAGACGTCGTTGTTGGTCAGCTTGCCGCCTTCGCGGTTGACCGAGGCGTCGCGCTGTTCGTTGCCCTGCACGTTAACCTTGATGGAATTGGATTCCATCGCCACCTTGACGCCGATGGCGCCGGACACATCGATCACCGCGCCATCGCGCACCAGGCTGCGACCGGCCGCGCTGACCGCGACCTGGCCGCCGGTGGCCAGGGTGATGGAGCCGTTCTGGAAGTCGACGCTGCCGCCACTGACGATCTCGACCCGCGACTGATCGCTGCGGTCGACCACACTGCTGAGGTTGTTGAACCGACCGCTGATCAGGTTGTTCGGCGTGCCGTCCAGGCCGGCCGGTCCGGCATTGCGTTGGCTGTCCAGGGCGCTGCCGCCCGCCGCATCGAGCAGCACCGCCGTGGCGCTGCCCTGCCCCAGGGTGACGCTGCCGGTGCTGTCGCTGAAAGCGTTGAGCAGGTGCACGGTGCCGCGCGTATCCACCGAACTGCTGGCCACGGCCACGCCGTTCTGCTGCACGCGATGCCCGGTAAGGGTGATGTCGCCGGTGCTGGCCTGGATCAAGCCGCTGTTGATCACCGTGCCGGCGCTGCTGCCCGGTTTGAGGGAGGTCGCGACTTCGTTGCCACGGGTGGTGGAGCGCAGGTTGCCGCTGGTGCCCTGGCCCCGGCGGATGTAGAAGCTGTCGCCGGCCGCCAGGGTGGTCTGGCCCTTGGCGGTGATGATGGAACCGGCGTTTTCCACTTCCGAGCCCAGCAACAAGGCATACCCGCCCCCGGCGGTGGAAGTGGCGGCGCGGTGGGTTTCGATCAACGCGCCCTGCTGCACTTGGATTTTGCCGGCCGCGTCGGTGAAGGTCGGTTGGCTGCCGGTGGCATCGACGTACAAGCCGCGCTGGCTGAACTGCTCATCGCTGATGTTCGCCGCCACCGCCGCCAGGTTGCGCACGTTGACCTGGCTGCTGCCGCTGAACACGATGCCGTTGCGGTTGACCAGCATCACCGTGCCGTTGCCCTTGATCTGGCCCTGGATCTGGCTCGCTCGCGCCTGGGGGTCATTGACCCGGTTGAGCACGGCCCAGTCCGACTGCTGCTGGAAATCCACCGTGGTATTGCGCCCGACGTTGAAGGTTTCCCAGTTGAGAATCGCCTTGTCGGCGGTCTGCTCGATCTTCACCGTGGTCTTGCCGCCGGCCTGGGTCTGCTGCGGTCCCTTGGCGTTGAGCCAACCCTGGGTCAGGCTGTTATCGACCTTGAGCCCGCCCTCGCCCAAACCGTCGGGCACCACCTGCACCTGGCCGAGCGCGGCTTGCCTGCCAGCAGCCTGAGCCGCCTGCTGGGCGGCGATGGCGGCCACGGTGTTATTCAAATTGGTCAGCGATCGCTGCAACTGCGCATTGGCCCGTTGCTGCTGTGCCAAGGGCGGCGGCATGCCGGGCTGCGCCGTCGCGGGCCGCCCCGCGCCACCGGCCTGGGACGCGCCCTTGGCGGCAAACCAGGCCGAACTGAACGCCGTCGCCGCATGGGCATTGCCGGCCACCATCAGCAACGCAATGGCCTGGGCCAGCGGCTTGAGCCGCAACATCGACAATTCGCCATCGCGACGGGGTGCATTCAGGTTCGTCTGGGGTTTGCAGCGCAGCATCCTACTCATCCTTCCGGGTTCGCTTCTTAAGGGGTCGCAACGCGGTGCTGTCAGGCTGCCAGCGTTGGTTATAGGAGATAGGCGGTTACAACCGCTCGGGACCGAACGGATGTCATGAAAATTTCATGTGGCTGTGTTGGTACGGCTGTGATGCAAAAAATCAGCAACGGCTTGCGCCGTTGCTGATCGGGTATTGCGGGTCGTTCAAGCGTGGGCTTACAACGGACGACCGATGTTGTTGCAGACGCTGGTGTTGCCAATGCTCAGGCCATTGGAAGCGGTGACGAAGGATTCACGAATGGCGGTTTTCCAGGCCGAAGGCAGTGGCACGAAACGGTTGTTAGTGATGGCCGAATCGTTGTTGACCAACGAACCGTAGTGGCGGCTGAAGAAGTTGCGCACCTGAGTGGTCTGGGTTGAATCGGTGTAGCACTGGCTGAAGATCACGTTGGTGAAGCCCAGGATCGGGTAACCGGTGGTTGGGTAAACCACGACGCTTGGATCGTTAGGGTTGGTGGTTGCGGCGAACACTGGCACCCAGGCGTTCGGGTTGGCGCGGTTGGCGGCGGCTGGTACTGGAACAGCAGCGATAGCCGCCGATACGTTGGCAGGAGCTGGGGAAACACCGGCGACGCGGGCAACCTTGGTAGCGTCATCCAGACCGGCCAGGGTAGTAGCGGCGTAATCCGGGCTCATGTAGGTGATGCGACCTTCGCCTGCGTTCACCAGGTCCATCACAGCCTGACTGCCAGTGGCGGCCAAGGCACCGGCAGGGGCACTGCCGAGGCTGGAGGCGAAGTTTGTGGTAATCGCAAAAGTGCCTTTAGGCTCGCTGCACTTGGCGTTCAGGAAGCGCGTGAACAGCTCGGTGGTGCCGCTGCTCTCTGCACGATAAACCACGACGATCGGACCGGTACGGCCCGAACCGGTAATATCGCTCCAGTCGGTCAAGCGGCCAGAGAACACACCGCACAGTTCGTTGATGCTCAGGTCAACGTTGGCAGTGCCGGTCTTGTTGAACGGAATGGCAACCGAAGTGGCGACCGAAGGCACCTGGATCAGTGGACCCCAAGCGGCACCGTGGTTGGTAACGTAGCCATTCAGTTCAGCCTGGGAGAGCTTCGAATCGCTGCCCGCCCAGTGCACGTTCTTGCTGGTGTCACCAGGCACGAAACGGGTGTAATCGTTGTTCAGGAAAGCGGCCTTGCCGGCACCGCTGCCCACGCCGATGTAAGGGGCGAAACCGGCAGTCAGTACGCCGGAAGTCTGGTACAGAGGCTGAGGCAAGGTAGCACCACCGCCGTTGACATCAGCCATGGCGGCCTGAGCGGCGCAGAGGCCGGCGAGGGTCAGGGATACCGCGAGAACGTTGCGCTTAAACATGAAGAATCTCCTTTCATCGTGTTCGTACGTAGGTTGGGTTACGCGTGCTTGCCGTCATGGCGCTCGGTCCTGTGCCGGTGGCGATGGGGTGAGGCCATGGGTTAGAAATTCGCAGTTTCCAGTGACAGATAAAGGAAAAAACCTCGGGAGCTGAGGGCTGTTTTTCAGGTTATTTTCTCGGGTGTTCGAGGGCTCTGGGCTGTGGTTTCAGGCCGGTCTTGCGGGGATATGGCAAGGGTTGTCAACGAAGTCGGCGGCAGGCGGTCATGCGGCGAGCAAACATGACAGAACGAGGAACCCGAGTTTGGGGTGGGCGAGGCTCGGGAGGGTTGTGGCGCTGGAAAAATTATTCGCAGCTTTTGTGGCGCGCCTTGCTACTGCACCAACTGATTGATCTCGATGATCGGCAGCAGCACCGCCATGACGATCACCAACACCACCCCGCCCATGACCACGATCATCAGCGGCTCCAGCAGCGCGGTCATGCCCATGGCGCGACGTTCGATGTCGCGGGACAGGGTTTGCGCGGCGCGTTCGAGCATCGGCGGCAGGCAGCCTGTTTTTTCGCCGCTGGCGATCAGGTGGATCAGCACCGGCGGGAAGACTTTTTCCACCCGCAGCGCCGCCGCCAGGTTGACGCCTTCACGGACCTTGGCGGTGGCATCGCTGACGCTGAGGCTCAAGCGGTCGTTGGAGAGGGTTTGGCGTGCCGCTTCCAGCGCTCGCAACAAGGGCACTCCGGCGCCGCCGAGAATCGCCAGGGTCGAGGCGAAACGGGCGGTGTTGAGCCCCAGCACAAAACGCCCAATCAGCGGTAGACGCAACACCCGTGCATGCCAATTCAAGCGTGCCGCCGGCTTGCGCAGGTAGAGACGCCAACTCCAGAAGCCACCGGCCAGAACGGCAAAGCACAACCAGCCCCACGCCCGGATGAAGTCACTGGCGGTGAGCATCGCCAACGTCAAGCCAGGCAAGTCCTGACGGGCCTGGGAAAACGCGCTGACCACCTGCGGCACCACGTAGCTGAGCAAGAAAATCACGATGGCGACCGACACCAGCCCCACCACGCCGGGATAGATAAACGCCGTGAGGATCTTGCCCCGCAGGTTGTTGCGCTCCTCGATGTAGTCAGCCAGCCGCTCCATCACCTGGGCCAGGTCGCCGGATTCTTCACCGGCGGCAATCAGCGCCCGGTAGATCTCCGGAAAATCCCGGGGCCGCGCCGCCAGGGCTTCGGCCAGGCGCATACCGCTGCGCACATCGGCGCGTACCGCGCTCAGGGTGTGGGCGATGTGCTTGCGCTCGGCCTGTTCCACCGTCGCACTCAACGCTGCCTCCAGTGGCAGGCTCGCTCCGAGCAGGCTCGCCAGTTGCCGGGTGGCCCAGGCCAGGTCATTGTCCGAGAGCTTGGCGCTGAACAAGCCACCGCCCGTGGCTTGCTCGGTGTTGCGCTCGAGCTGGACCTGCAACGCCGTCAACCCACGACTGCGCAACTGGCTGAAAGCGGCGCCCTGGCTGTCGGCTTCCAAGTGTCCGGACTCGATCTTGCCCTGGGCGTCGGCGGCTTCGAAGCGATAGCGATTCATCAGGCGTCCCGTGTCACGCGCAGGATTTCTTCAGGGGCCGTGGCGCCACTGCGCACCCAGCGTTCGCCGTCCTCGCGCATGCTGAACATACCGGCCTGGCGGGCGGCGGCGCGCAAGGCCTGCTCCCCTGCCCCCTGGTGGATCAGCGTGCGGATGTCATCGTCGATGCAGAACAATTCATGAATACCGGTTCGGCCGCTGTAGCCGGTCTGGTTGCAGCTTGGGCAGCCCACAGGCCGCCAGGTGCCGGGCGTGGCCGGGTCGGGTTGTTTGCACTGCGGACACAAGCGGCGCACCAATCGCTGGGCCAGCACGCCGAGCATCGACGAGGCCAAGAGGAAGGGTTCGACGCCCATGTCGATCAGGCGGTTGATGGCCGATACCGCGTCGTTGGTGTGCAGCGTCGCCAGGACCAGGTGACCGGTGAGCGAAGCCTGAACCGCGATTTGCGCGGTCTCCAGGTCACGGATTTCACCGATCATGATGATGTCCGGGTCCTGGCGCAGGATTGCCCGCAATGCCAGGGCGAAGGTCATGTCGATCTTGGCGTTGACCTGGATCTGGCTGATGCCCGGCAGGTCGTATTCCACCGGGTCTTCCACCGTGAGGATGTTGTGCACGCTGGCATCCAGCCGGGCCAGGGCCGCGTAGAGGCTGGTGGTCTTGCCGCTGCCGGTGGGGCCGGTGACCAGGACGATGCCGTGGGGTTGGCGGATCAGGTGATCGAGCTTGCCCAGCACGCCGGGGTCCATGCCCAGGGTTTCCAATTGCAGGCGTCCGGCCTGTTTGTCCAGCAGGCGCATCACCACCCGCTCGCCATGGCCGGTCGGCACGGTAGAAACGCGGATGTCGATCGGTCGCCCGGCCACGCGCAAGGCAATCCGCCCATCCTGGGGCAGGCGTTTTTCGGCGATGTCGAGCTGGGCCATGATCTTGATCCGCGACACCAGCGCGCCGTGCAACGCCTTGCGCGGCGAGACCACGTCGCGCAACGTGCCGTCGACCCGGTAGCGCACCACTGAATGGCTTTCGTAGGGCTCGATGTGGATATCGCTGGCCTCGTCCCGCGCGGCCTGGGTCAGCAAGGCGTTGATCATGCGGATCACGGGCGCGCCGTCCTGGGTATCCAGCAGGTCGGTGATTTCCGGGATGTCCTGCATCAACCGGTCGAGGTCCACCTCGTTCTCTGCCGCGCCCACCACGGCGGCGGCACTGCCGGTGTCGGCGTAGGCCGTGTTGAGCAGGCCATCGAGCTCTTCATCACGCACCCGCTCCAGCCGCACCTCACCAAATTGCCGACGCACCTCGCTGATGGACCAGCCCGGCGTCGACGGGCACACCATCAGCACCGCGCCTTCTTCACACTGACGCAATACCAGGCGCTGGGCCTTGGCCCAGGCGTATGGGAGGGTTTTCATGAGCCTCCCCCTATCGCCACGGTTTTCATCGTCCGACCGGCTCCGTTGCAGGCACCGCCTTGATCACCGCCCGTGGCGCCTGCGGGCTGATCGGCGCGGCTCCCGGAATCGCCCGGGCCGACGCCGGCAGTTGCGGCGCCTGCACGTCCGGCAGCGCCCAGCTACGCTCCGGTTGCAACAGGCCTTGGGCGCGGCGCATGAAGTCGTAGCGGTTCAGCGTAATGCCGCGGCCCGCCGCCGTGTCGCGGATGATGTAAGGGCGCAGGAACACCATCAGGTTGGTCTTGGTGACCTGGCGCCGCTCGTTGCGAAACAGCGCACCGATGCCGGGTATGGTCGACAGCCACGGCACCGCGTCGTTGCTCTGGCTATAGCCGTCCTGCAGCAATCCGCCGAGGACCATGATCTGCCCGTCGTCCAACAGGATGCTGGTGTCGATGGCGCGTTTGTTGGTAACGATGCCCGTGGTGCTGGAGGCGCGGTTGTCGACACTGCTGACCTCCTGGTAAATGTCGAGCTTGACCGTTCCGCCTTCGGAAATCTGCGGCCGGACGTTGAGCTTCAGGCCGACTTCTTCGCGGGTCACGGTCTGGAACGGGTTGTTGCTGGTGCCGCCGCCACCGGTGACGTAGCTGCCACTGACGAACGGAATGGTCTGGCCGACAAAAATGCTCGCCGCTTCGTTGTCCAGGGTCAGCAGGTTCGGCGTCGACAGCACGTTGGTCCCGCCCTTGCTCTTCAACGCTCGTGCCAGGACCTTGAGGTCGAGGATCTTGCCGATACCGGGGATGTCGACGGTGCCGTTGACCAAGCCCAGGTTCAGGCCTTGGGGCAGTACGTCGATGCTGGTCTTGCCGTTGAGATTAAGGCCCGTGCCACCCAGGTTGACCCCGCCAATCACGCCGCTGCCGCCAAGGTTGCCGGTCTGCCATTGCACGCCGAACTCGCTGGCATCGTCCTCGCCAACTTCGACGATCAGGCTTTCGATGACCACTTGGGCGCGGCGCTGGTCCAGCAGGTCGATGACTTCCCGCAGGTTGCGGTACAACGGGTCCGGCGCGGAAATCAGCAAGGTGTTGGTGGTAGCGTCGGCCTGGATGGTCACGCCACCGGCGCTGAAAGCCGTGCTGTGTTCATTTTGTGTCGTGGCGGATGTTTGCCCGCTGCTGCCCTGGCCGTAGCCGCTGCCACTGCTCGAAGCAGTACCGCTCACGGGGCTGGTACCGCTTTCGTTGCCCTGGCTGCTCTGGCCGCTGGTGCTGGCGCCCATGCCGCTGAGCACCGAACGCGAATTGTCGCTTGCCTCGCTTTCGCTTTCCCCGGTGAGCAAGCCGCGCAGGGCCTGGGCCAACTTGCCGGCCTGGGCGTTACGCAGGTAGACCACGTGCAGGTTGCTTGGGTTGTTCTGGGCGTTGTCGAGCTTGTAGATCAGGTTGCGCGCCAGCTCGGTCCGCTCCGGGCTGCCGGCGCGGATGATGATCGAATTGGAGCGCGGGTCGCCGATCACGTTGATCTTCTGAGTCTGGTCGCCGCCCTGGGTCTCCAGCAAATCGGAAACCATCTGCGCGATGTCCACGGCGATGCCGTTCTGGATCGGCACCACGTCGGTGTCGATGGCGCTCGGGGTATCGATACCCTCGATGAGCTGGGCGACGCGGGACAGGTTTTCCGCGTAGTCGGTGACGACAATGGTGTTGTTGCCGGGATAGGCGTTGATCGGGTTGTTCGGCGAGACGATCGGCCGCAGCACCGGAATCAGGTTCACCGCGTTTTCGTATTGCAGGCGGAACGTGCGGGTGAGCATGCCGTTGCCGGCCGGTTTGTCGGCGCTGTAGATCGGCCCGCCAAGCAGCTTGGCATCGGCTTCCGGCACTACCTGGGCAACGCCGCCGACGTCCACCACGCTGAAACCCTGCATGCGCAACGCGGCGAGTAGCATCTCGTAGGCTTGGCGCGCCGGGACCTGGCCTTCGGAAACCAGGGTCAGGTTGCCTTTGACCCGCGGGTCGACCAGGAACTGTTGCCCGGTGGAACGGGACAAGGCACGCACCACGGCCTGGATATCGGCCTCGACGAAATTCAAGGTCACCGGTTGATCGCCCAGCGGATTGGGCGCCGGGCTGCTGCGCGGCTCGCGAGCGCGGGTCGTCAGGTCCACCTGATGTCGCACCGGCGGCTTCTGCTCGCGGGACGCCTGGGCCCGCTGGCGGTCCAGCAGCACGTCGCCGCTGCGTTGGGTACTGCCCAGCGGCATGCCCAGTTCGCTGTCCACCAGCAAGGGTGGCTGAGATGCCGGCGGCGCGCTGTTGCACGCGCTCAATGCAAGCAACAGCAGCGGCGCGGCCTTGCGCCAATGACGCGGGTATCTGCACCCCTTCATGAAGCTTCCTTAGCGCTTGACGCCTGATTCATGCGAACGGTTCCGGACAGAGTGCCGGGGGTTGGGTCGGAGCTGACCGGGGCCGTGCGCTGCAAACGGGCCTCGATCACTTCCAGGGAAAACTGTCGTGGGTTGCCGAGCAACCAATCGATCACACCGTCGGCCGGTGCGTCGGTGAAGGTGAGCTGCCAAGTGCCCGGCGCATCGGCACTGGGCGGCTGTAACACGTAGCGCTCGCCCAGGCCGCCGGCATCCAGGGCCTGGCGCAGGCTGATTTCCAACGACTGGCCACGCGCCGGGCCGGCTACGTCCCGCAGCAGCATTTCGAGGGCTTCGGTCTGCGAGCGCAGCTTCGGGGTCTCGGCTTGCCAGTACGCGATGGTTTTCAGCGGCGGCTCGACCAGAGTCAGCCAGGTCAGCCCGCCGCCCAGCACCAACGCCGCCAGGGCAACGGCGCGGCGTTCCCGGGCGGCCAAGCCTTGCCAGCTTGTACGCCAGCGTGTGCGAAGGTCTTGCCAGCGCGCCTGGAGCCGTCCCGTCGAGAACTTATTCATCGTCCGCCCCCGAGGTTTCGCCGGAAGGTTCCGCCGCCAGTTGCCCGGCGGGCGCCACACGCAGCGTCCAGCCCTGATCGACGGCGGCCACCTCGATGCCGGCTTCGGCCAGGGGGATTTTCCAATCGCCTGCCGGGGTGTTTTTTTGTGATTCGGCCGCGACTTTCAAGCGCAACTCACCGTTCTCGAACAGCAGCTCCTGTACGTTGCCGCTCATGAACGGCATGGCGCTGCCCGCCTGCTGCACGAGGCTGGCGAAGCGCTGCGCCGGGTCCGTCACTGAACCGCTCTGGCGCGCGGCGATTTGCTGGCGCGCCTGCTGCAAGGGATTGAGCACCATCGGCAGCTCAGGAAACGCCTGCTTGACCCGCTGGCTCATCTGCGCCTTGAGCCGCTGGCCCTGGGCGGCTTCACGGGCTGCATAAAGATTGAGCCCGACCACCCACACCGCCACCGCCAGCGCGCAGATTCCCGCCGCTCGCCCCCAGCCGCCCTGTCCGGCCCTGCCCTGCGCCAGGCCGGTATGCAGGCCCCAACCCGGCGCCGCTCCGGTCCAGCGGTCCGTGACGGGCAAGCCCTCGATCGACGCTTGGGGCGGCTCGCCCAGCCAATGCAACCCCGCGCCCATTTCCAGCAACCACTCCTCCAGCGCATCGTCCAGCAGCGGTTGGACCAGGGCGTGCTGCACACCCTGGCGCACCAGCAAGTGCCCGTCTTCAATGCAGGCCACCGGCCCAGCCAACACCGGCAAGGCGTAGGCTGCCGGGTACAGGCCGCGCAGTTTCAGGCCGGCCGAATGCAGGATCCGGCCCAGATGGCTCAGCGCGTCACGGTCCAGCCAGGCGACCGGCACCTGTCCGTCGGTACCGCGCGGGCCGTGGGCCACCTGCATGGACTCGCTGGCTCCGAGCATCAAGGCCTGGGCCGCACATGTCACCGCGGCGGTGATCTTGGCGGCGGACAGCGGCGGAATCTCCAGGCTGGTCAGCAAGCTGTCGCGCGGGTGCAGGTAACATTCGACGGCCTGGTTCTTCGCGCCCTGGCCGAGCGTCCCCAGGCTGCTGCGTCCGGCATCACGCACCTGGCCCTGGCGATCCAGCCAGGCAAACGCCAGCGGCGTGTCCGCGTCCAGGCCGTCCAGCGGCGCCAGGGCAATCCGTAAACGGTTCATGCGCCCACCCGTGTCCAGATCACCTGGGGCAATCGGTCTTGGGCGCATTGCAGCAAGGCAATCAATTCAACCCGCCGTTGGCCGCTGCGCGCCTGCCCTCGCAAGCGGAACCAGTCACTGGTGATGCCGACCTTGACCGCGCTGGTTTCCAGTTCCGGCATGCGCAGCCGATTGACGAAATCCCCACGGTTGATGAACCAGTGGCCGCCATCGCGTTCCTTGACCAGCGCCTGGGCCCGCTGCAAGGACAATCCCGGCACGTAGGCGGCCAGCACCGTAGCGCTGGCGGTGTTGCCATTGAGCCAGGTATTGGCCGGCAGGATCGTGACGTAGGGGGCCAATGTATCCAGCAGCGCCGGGGTCACGCCCTTGACGCTGCCCAGGTCTTGCAACGTGCGGAGCATGGGACGGGTCGGCGGCGACGCTGTGCCGGCTGCATCCGGTGAGGTGCTGCGGCCACTGTCGAACGTGCTGCCCATCGAGGCTTGGTGCGCTGCTCCAGGATTCATCTGGCGCGGGTAAGCGGCCAGCACGCGCTCGACGATGCGCGCCCGTACCGTGGCGGCGACGCCGAGTTGTTCGCACAATCGCTCGAAGGCACGCAGCTGTTCCCGGTCCAGCTGGTCATGGGTCACCAGGTTGCGCAGGTTGAACTTGCCCTGCTCATCTTCCAGTTGCCCTTCGAATGGTGTGTCGGCACCGTTGGAGCCCGGCATCACGATCGGTTTTGCCCAGGGCTGGCCGAAGCGCGTCAGGGGATCTCGCTGGCGGGCGTCCCACAACAACTGACGGCTCACTTGCAAGCCGCCTTGCAATCGCGCCGTCCCCTGGTTGCGCAGTTGCTCCGCTTCCAGGCTGCGGGTGAACAAGGTCTGGCGGGTCAGCATGCCGCCGGCGATGACGGCTACCACGGCAGCAATCAGCAAGGCACTGATGACCGCCATGCCGCGCTGCTTCGCCGCTGGGGGCGAATCCGTTCGCATCACGGTCCTTATAACTGCCAGGAGCCGATATCGGCATTCACACCGTCGCCGTCGGGCTGGCCGTCGGCGCCGAGGGAAAAGATATCGACTTCGCCGTTCGCGCCGGGGTTGAGGTAGTTGTAGGGACGGCCCCAAGGGTCGTTGGGCAGGCGCTCCAGGTAGGAACGCCAAGTGCTGTTCTTCGCATCGGCCGGCCGCTCGACCAACACCTTCAGGCCCTGGTTCATGCTCGGGTAGCTGCCGTGGTCCAGGCGATACAGCTTCAGGGCCTGCATCAAGCCGCCAATGTCTTGCTTGGCCGCCGTGGCCCGGGCCTGGTCAGGCCGATCGAGGACCTTGGGCACGACCATCGCAGCGAGGATGCCGAGGATGACCACCACGACCATGATCTCGATCAGCGTGAAACCCCGCTGCCCGCGAGGGCCTGGGGAACGGGGGTAGCAGAGGGCGAACGGCATCTCGACGGTCCTTCCTGGATTCGATTCGAGGCGCAGTGTTACAAGAAAATATGTCAGTGATATTGAAATTGCTCCGGAGCTTGCGTCGTCATTCTGTCAAGAACAGCGGTCAGGCTTGGAGGCTGCCCCCGCCGATCGAGCCGACCGATGCCACGCCCTGCCCCACAAGCCGGTTTCACCTTGATTGAAGTGCTGGTGGCCCTGGCGATCATTGCCGTGGCCATGTCGGCAGCGGTGCGCGTGGCCGCGGTGATGACCCAGGGCAACGGGTTGCTGCGGGACAAGTCCATCGCCCTGCTGGCAGCGCGCAGCCAACTGGCGCAATTGCGCCTTGAGGGTCGTCCGACGCCAGGCCTGAAAGTCTTCGAATGCGACCAGGGCCGGTTGCTGCTGCGCTGCGAACAGAACCTTCGCCCGGCGGAAAACGGCCGGCTGCTGCGAGTTGAACTGAGCGTGTCGGACCGCAGCCGCGAGGCACCGCCGTTGGCGCGGTTGGAGACGTTGATCAGCCGGGAACCCTAGAAGGCCACGCGGTTTTATGTGGCGAGGGAGCTTGCTCCCGCTCGGCCGGGCTGGCGCTCCAGTGCGCAGCGACCGCAGGATTTTGGGGCCGCTTCGCCCGAAGCGTCGGACCGACCCAGCGGGAGCAAGCGCCCTCGCCACAGGATTTTCAGCGGGTCAGGGAAGGCAAACTCACCGAATCCGGCAACCGCGCAATTGCCAGCCGGGTTTGCTCGCTGCCCTGTTCGATCACCACGGCTTGCGCTTCGATCGAGACCAGCCGTACGCCTTGGGCTACCCGCTCGCCGACCAGGAAGCTGCGCGGCGGCCCGTCGTTGAGACTCAGGATCGCCACGGCCCCACGGGCACCGGCCAGCACGCCAGTGACCTTGATATCCACCGCCGCCGGCTGACTGGAAAACCATTGCAACGCCGGGTTATCGGAACGCTCGGCCATGCGCTGCGGCGTCACGTCCGGGGTGCGCGACTCGGCAGAGGTCAGCAGCAAGGAAGACCAGGTCGCCACGCCAGCCAACGCCGCCGCCAACCCCAGCGCCTGAACGATTTGCGCCGGGGACACCCGTTCGGTGAATGCCATGGCCTGATCTCCTTTCGTTTGATTCCAGTGCCCAGCGTACCCGTCAATTCTCACCGTTTTATTTCACATGCTTATCATCTTCACCGTGCAGGATGATTGTCGACGCAAAGGAGCGCGCCCGGATGGTTGGCAAGCAACGCGGTTTTACCCTGATCGAATTGATGGTGGTGCTGGTGATCGTCGGCATCGCCAGTGCGGCCGTGAGCCTGAGCATCAAGCCGGATCCGCTGAAAATGCTGCGCGAGGATGGCGAGCGGCTGGTGCAGCTGTTGCAACTGGCCCAGGCCGAAGCGCGCAGCGACGGACGCCCCATCACTTGGCGCTGGGACGCCAAGGGCTTTGGTTTCACTCGCCGCGCCGATCAAGGCGCCGGGCTCGATCGCTTCGAAAACGACTCGCAGCTGCATCCACGTCGCTGGCAAAGCCCCTCGATGGCGGTTCGCGTGGAACCCAGGAAGCGGGTGGTGATGAACGCCGAATGGATCGGCGAGCCCGTGCAGATCCGCTTGTCGGACGGCCAGAACAGCCTCACCGTGCAACGCAGTGCCGCCGGCCGGGTGCAACTGCAATGAGCGCGCGCCAGGCCGGTTTCACCTTGCTTGAGGTGATGGTCGCGATCTTGCTGATGGCGGTGGTCAGCCTGATCGCCTGGCGCGGGCTGGACAGCGTGACACGGGCCGACAGCCACTTGCAGGCCAGCACCGAGCAGACCGAAGCCTTGTTGCGAGTGTTGAACCAACTGGATCGCGACGTGGCCTTGCGCGCCAGCATCCAATTGAGCGAACCAACAGGCGCCGCCGAGGATGACATACCCTCCACGGCACCACCCGCCCTCACCGTGCGCAGCACCGAAGGCCAGGGCTTTCGCCTGGACGTGATCCGCGAAGCGGCCGACCAGCCAGGCAGCTTGCAACGGGTGCGCTGGTGGCTCAAGGGCGACACGCTTTATCGCGCCCAAGGCCCGGCCCGTAGCCGTTATCCTTTGCCGGCGCCGGGAGCAGGCATTGCGGTGCTCGCTGAAGTCAGCGATGCGGGCTTGCGTTATTGGGACAAGGAAAAAGGCTGGCGCAAACTCAGTGGCAATCGCCAGGAAAACCCGGCCGGCATCGAGATCAGCCTGACCCGGCAGACGCCCCAAGGGGCCGAAAAATATCGCCAGGTGCTCGGCCCGCTGGAGTAACCCAGCCCACCGCGCCCTTGTCGGAGCCTGCTCGCGAAGGCACCAGCCAAGGCGCCGCCGAACTCAGCTGAGCACCACCACCCCGCCCGGCAACTCGGTGCACTTGGCGCCATAGGCATCGCGAATCAGTAGCGCCACGCCGGCCAATTGGTCGAGACGAAAACGCGCCTGGACCTTGCGCAGGCCCAGCTCGCGGTTGAGCAACAGCAACATGCCGGGACGGTAGCGGTTGATCTCATCGATCACACTGGCCAAGGTCGCGTCGTTGAACACCAGCACCTGTTCGCGCCAGGCCACGGCGGCCGAGACATCGGCGGTACGTGGGCTGCCGACGTGACGGGTGTCGTAAGTCAATTGCATGCCCGGTTCGAGGCGAAACTGCCGGCCTTGCACCTGGACTTGCACGACACCCTCCAGGCAGGTCGCACAAACGCTCTGGTCGATGTAGCGGAGATTGAACCGAGCCTGGGCGGCGCTGATCCAGCCGGCACCGGCCTGGACGCTGATCGTCGCGCTGCTGTTGCCGGACACTTCAACCTCGCCGGCCAGCAATTCCAACGCCTGCCCACCCTCGACCAGCGGGCGACGGCTAAGGCGGGTCTGGGTGTTGAGCTCGAGGCTCACGCCATCGCCCAGTTCGATCCGGCGCTGTTCGCCCACTTCGGTGATGTAATCCGCACCTAGCCCGGAAACACCGCCCGGTACCGTAGCGCGGATCAACAGGAACGCCGCCGACGCCGCGAGCGCCCCACCGAGCAAGGCGCGACGGCCAAGATGCCGGGGGGCCTGCAATGCCTCGGCCGCTGGCTGCAAACCGTGCCACAGCGCCTTGGCCTGCTCGAATGCCCGCGCGTGTTCGGGGCTTTGCCCACACCACTGGCGCAACGCGCGGGCATCGGCAACGGTGGCGCGTCCCGAGGTCAGCAGGATCAGCCAGTCACGGGCCTCGCTGGCCAATCGGGCCTCGGGCGTGGCGTCAGGGGAAGCGATGCTGAAGATATTCAAGCGTACACACACTCACGAATGGGTCGGGTCTCTACTCTCAAGACGGTTTTCCCGCGCCGGGACCGAACCGCTGAATGACTTTTCTTTCCAGGCGCAGCGCGCAGTGCCCCAAGGCTGCCTTGATTTCCTTCTCAACCATGCGCGTGGAAATGCCGAAACGCTGGGAAATTTCCAGGTGGGGCGCCTCTTCCAGGCGTGCGGCGATGAAAATCCTGCGCCGTCGCGCAGGCAACTCGTACAGGGCCTTGAGCAGGACCTGCAGTTCTTTTTGTCCGCCCACGACGCGGGCCGGGTCCTGTGCTTCGTCCGAAACCTGCAGCAGTTCTTCGATTTCGCTGCCGGTGAGCAGCCGGGCATCGGATTGGCGACGGTCGGCGGCGATGTTCAGGGCCATGCGATAGAGGTAGGCGTTGGGCTGCGCGATGTCCTGCGTGTCGACCATGCGATCGACCCGCAGGTAGGTTTCGTGCAACACGTCGTTGGCCAGTTCCTCGGAGCCCAGTCGCCTGCGCAGGCGCACCTTGAAATCCTCGTAGGAAGTCAGGAACAGCTTGACCATCGGGCTGCGGCCAGTGTCTTTCATTGCCCGAGCACCTCTTCCCCTGCTGTGCATTCCATGCTTTTTCCTGATGAGTCGGGTAACAAAAGCAGGGTCACCGGCTGGCGCAGCGAACTGGGCGCAGGGCGGTGGATCCTGAGGTTTTGCAAACTGTTGACCAAGGCCCTGTCGCGCATCACGTCGCCCGTGGAACTGACCAGCCGGCCATGTTGCGCCACACCATCGCGCCCGATCCAGACTTGCAGCACAGCGCGATAACCGCCGGGCCGGGTCAGCGACGACTGGCACAGGTTGCGCTGGATGACTGCCTGGATCGCCGCGGCATAGTTGCTGTCGCTCAAGCCAGGGGCCGTGCCAGGCGGCAGCGGCACCTCGCGGACCTGCACCGGTTGCAACGTGAACGCATCCGCCCGGGCATAGTGCGCCGCGAGCCCGGTGCCGCTGAGCAGCACGTTCAACCCCTGGGCGGGCGTGAACAGGCCCTGGACGCCCAACGTATGGCGCCGGCTCGACAGCGAGTGGTCCACCAGCACCGCCATGCCCGTCGCCCGACTGAACTGCTCCAGCGCCGTGGCCAGTTCCTGGGGTGCTATGTCCAGCTCCACCAGGCCCGCGGCCTGTACCGGGCCGGCCAACAGGCACAACGCCGCCATCAGCCACCCCAAGGGCGCCCTGGCCAATCCACGCCTGCACCCGCCCCCGGTTATGCCCTGCTGCACGACTGACGTATCCGTTGAAAACCGTCATCCTGATGGGAGTTTATGAATGTCGTATGACAACTGATACAAATCCTTGGGGCCGCACTAGACTGATGTCCTGACGACAAAGCGCCCCCGTGGCGGACCAGGAGGTCGGTGATGAAACAGTGGATTGGCGTGGCAGCCGCTATCGGCTTGCTGATAACCGTGAACGGCGCCCGGGGCGACGAAGCCCCAGCCTGTATCGAAGTGACCGTCGGCGGCTACAAGACGCCCGACTACAAGTGCCTGAGCCGGCAAATGGGCAATGACCCTGAGGCGGCCGCCGCTGCACAACAGGCCCGGCAAGGGCTGGAGGTGCCGGTCAACGAACGCGCGCCGAACAGCATCGGCCTGGCAACCCCGGCGGCAACCGGCGTGCGCATGGGCAATACCTTCGGCACCTCCGTCAAGCCCCAGCGCCCGCCTGCCCCAGTGCCGAATTCGCCGTTGCCCAGGTAGGCGTTTCGTAACCGGTGTCGGTTGTACGGTACGCCTGGGACATCCGGCCTATATGCACTTTCCAGAAATGGCTGCTATAACCAACGCCAGACGCTATCTGCACGTAAATGGAATTTTGCGTGTTCGCTTTGACTGAATTGATTTCGAGGCCGATATGGAGATCACCCGTGCGGTGGATGTTCTTCGATCTAAGCAAAACGCCACATTCCTGAATGTTTCCCGCACGACTTCCGCGCCGCCGGGAGCGAGAGTGTTCCTCTACAGCTCGCTCTGCACCGTTTGGAAGTCGTGATGGCAATCACCCAAGACACCCGTTTGGTGCAAGTCGAGAGTCCCCTCGGCGCGAACGTCCTGTTGCTGCAAAGCATGGACGGCAGCGAAGAACTGGGCCGACTGTTCCACTACGAATTGGACCTCACCTCCGAAGACCGGGCGATCCAGTTCGATCAATTGCTCGGCAAGCCGATGGGCCTGGCCCTGGCGCTGTACGACGGCGGCAAACGCTACTTTCACGGCATCATCAGTAATTGCCGGCAACTGACGGGCCACGGACAATTCGCCGGCTACCGAGTCAGCCTGCGTCCGTGGTTCTGGCTGCTCACGCGCACCTCCGACTGCCGGATTTTCCAGAACAAGACCGTGCCGGACATCATCAAGCAAGTCTTCCGCGACCTTGGCTTCTCGGACTTCGAAGACAGCCTGAGCGACAGCTACCGCGAGTGGGAATATTGCGTGCAGTACCGCGAGACCAGCTTCGACTTTGTCAGTCGGCTGATGGAGCAGGAAGGTATCTATTACTACTTTCGCCATGAAAAGGCCCGTCATGTCCTGGTGCTGGCCGACGCCTACGGCGCTCATTCCACGGTGGCGGACTATGCCTCGGTGCCCTTCTATCCGCCCGATCGACAGATGCGCGAGCGCGATCATTTCTACGATTGGCAAATGGCCCGTGAGGTGCAACCGGGCTCGCTGGCCCTGAACGACTACGACTTTTTGCGCCCCCGCGCCAGCCTCGAGGTGCGTTCCAGCGTGCCGCGCAACCACAGCAACGGCGAATACCCGCTCTACGACTATCCAGGTGAATACGTCCAGAGCAACGATGGCGATCACTACGCACGCACCCGCATCGAAGCCATTCACAGCCAGTTCGAGCGGGTACAGTTGCGCGGCCGAGCACGCGGATTGGGCTGCGGCCATTTGTTCACGTTGACGGGCTATGACCGTGCGGACCAGAACCGCGAATACCTGGTGGTCATCGCCCGCTATCAGATTCGTCAGGATGCCTATGAAAGCGGCCAGTCGGACGTAGCCGAACAGTTCGTCAGCGAGCTGGACTGCATGGATGCCAGCCAGACTTTCCGCCCTTTGCCGCTCACGCCGATGCCGATTGTCCGCGGTCCGCAGACGGCCGTGGTGGTGGGGCCCAGTGGCGAGGAGATCTGGACCGATCAATATGGCCGGGTCAAAGTGCATTTCCACTGGGACCGCCATGACCAGTCCAACGAAAACAGTTCCTGCTGGATCCGTGTGTCCCAGGCGTGGGCGGGCAAGAACTGGGGCTCCGTGCAGATTCCGCGGATTGGCCAGGAGGTCATCGTCAGCTTCCTCGAAGGTGACCCGGATCGACCGATCATTACCGGCCGCGTCTACAACGCCGAACAGACGGTGCCCTACAAGCTGCCGGCGAACGCCACCCAGAGCGGGGTGAAGAGCCGGTCGAGCAAGGACGGCACCCAGGCCAACTTCAACGAAATCCGTATGGAAGACAAGAAAGGCGCGGAACAGTTATTCATCCACGCCGAGAAGAACCAAGACATCGAGGTCGAGAACGACGAGACCCATTGGGTCGGCCATGATCGCAGCAAGACCATCGACAACGACGAGACCGTGCGCGTCAAACACGACCGCACGGAAAGGGTCGATAACAATGAAGCCATTTCCATCGGCGTCGACCGTACCGAGGATGTCGGCAACAACGAAAAGATCACCATAGGCGTCAATCGCACCGAGCGCGTGGGCAGCAACGAGACCATCAGCATCGGCGCGGACCGCACGGAGAAAGTCGGCGCCAATGAGAAAATCAGCATCGCCGGCAACCGCACGGAGGACGTCGGCGGCAACGAGACCATCGACATCAATGGCAACCGCAACGAGACGGTCCAGGGCAACGAAGGCATCCAAATCAATGGCAACCAGGGCACTCGGATCGGCCAGGACGAATCCCGCGACGTCGCCCAGAACCGCAGCACGGGCATCAAGCAGAACGACAGCCTGGACGTCGGCAAGCATTTCACCCTCAACGCCGGCGACTCGATCAGCCTGACCACGGGCGCGGCCAGCATCGTCATGAAGAAAGACGGCAGCATCGTGATCACCGGCAAGAACATCACCGTCGACGGCTCCGGCGCCATCAACATCAAGGCCAACAAGAACGTGGTCGTCAAAGGCCAGAAGATCCTGCAGAACTAGCCACGGAGTCGGCGTCATGACCGTTGAATATCAGCTTCCAGAAGCCACCACCGCCACTTCGGCACGCGTGGATGGCGTCGTGATCGGCGTGTTGCTGGACGTGCCCACGCCGCAGGGCCCGGTGGTCGCCTTTCCTGGCTGCCCCGGCGATACGGGCCTTGCCGCCCGTACCACCACGCCGCTGACCCGCGAGGACATCGGTGTCCAGGTCGCGCTGATGTTCGAGGCCGGCGACCTCGCCAAGCCGCTGGTAATCGGTCGCATCCAACGCTTGCCGAATACCACAACGCCAGCCGTCGCCCACCTGGACGGCGAACGCCTGGAGTTTTGCGCGCAGCGGGAGCTTGTCCTGCGCTGCGGCAAAGCCAGCATCACCCTGACTCGCGCGGGCAAGGTGATCATTCGGGGCACCTACCTTTCCAGCCGCTCCAGCGGGGTCAACCGCATCAAGGGCGGTTCGGTGCAAATCAACTAGACAGGCAGTCGCACATGGAATTGCTCAACGCCAGCCAACTGCAAGTGGCCTATACCCTGGGCATGGCACCCGATGGTCGCGAATCCCTGGTCGTTGTGGCCAAAGGCACGTTCGATCTGCCGCTGGATGGCCGCGTCGCAACCCTCGCCGATTCCCAGCAGCCACTGCTGATGGCCGACGCCTTCCTCGGTGAACCGGGCCTCAGCGCCCCCCAACAGGAAATGGACTTCGCCCCGTTCAAGCCATGCTGCGATGTGCTGCTCTGCGGCAAGGCCTATGCTCCCGGCGGCCGGCCCGTGACCCAATTGACCGCCGGCATTCGGGTCGGCCGGGTCAGCAAGGCCTTCTCGGTGCTGGGCCCTCGGCAATGGCAACCGGGGTTGATGGGCCTGACGCCCGGTTCACCCCAGGCGTTTACCGAGCAGGCCATTACCTACGCCCAGGCTTTCGGTGGCTCCCGCACCATGGCGAACGTACCCGAAATGCTTGATTGCCATCCGCAGAACCCGTGCGGTTGCGGCTGGTACCCAAGCAACACCGACGATATCGACATTGTCGGCAGGCCAATGCCCAACACCGAAGAGCTGGGCAAGCCCATCGACTCGCCGTCCGGCGACTTCCGCCCCATGGCCCTGGGTCCCATCGGCCGCAGCTGGCCGCAACGCGCCCGCTATGCCGGGACTTATGACGATGCCTGGTTGGCTGACAGCTTTCCGTTCTTGCCCGCGGACTTCGACAACCGCTACTTCCAGGCCGCCCCTGAAGATCAGCAAACCGACTACTTGCGCGGCGGCGAAGAGGTGCTGTTGCTCAACCTCACCCCCCAGGAAAGAGCGGGCTTTCGTGTGCCCGAAATGGACGTGCCGGTGACCTTTTTCAAGAAAAAAGGCGGCCATGAAACGGTCTCGGCGGTGATCGACACCTTGCTGATCGACACAGGGGCGCGCCAGGTGCAGTTGACGTGGCGCATCGCCCGTCCGCTGCGACGCAACATCTTTGAAATCGCCCAGGTGCTCGTCGGCACGATGCCCACGGGCTGGTGGCGCGCCCGTGAGCTGGGCAAGGACTATTACCCCTCGCTGGGCGCCCTGGTGAAAGCCAAGCGAGCGCCCGAGGAAACCCACTGATGACAACCCTGTGCATCATCGGGTCGGGGATGATCAGTGCTGTCGGCCTCAGCGCTCCGGCGGGCTGCGCGGCAATTCGCTGTGCCATCGACAACTTCCAGGAAACCCGTTTCATCGACCGCGCCGGCGAGTGGATCATCGGCGCCAGCGTGCCATTGGAACAACCCTGGCGCGGTCGCACGAAGCTGATCAAAATGGCCTCTCGCGCCATCGCCGAGGCGTTGCAAAGCGTCCCAGGGGTTGACCCGGAGAAGATTCCGCTGCTGCTGGGCGTGGCCGAGGCCGAGCGGCCCGGGCGATTGAATGGCCTCGACAGGGAATTGCTGCGTGATATCGAAACTGAGCTGGGCCGGCGCTTCCACCCCGACTCGAACATCATCCCGAGGGGCCGGGTCAGCGCCGCCGTAGCCTTGCTTGACGCACGCAGGCTGATCCACCAGGGCGGCCATTGCCATGTGCTGGTGGCCGGCGTCGATTCGTTGCTTTGCGGCCCCACCCTCGCCGCGTTCGAGCAACGCGAACGCTTGCTGACCAGCGAGAACTCCAACGGTTTCATTCCGGGCGAAGGTGCCGCAGCTGTGGTGCTGGCTGCGCCCGTCAGCGATGAAACACCGCAATTGACCTGCATTGGCCTGGGTTTCGGCCTGGAACCGGCCACGGTGCAATCCTTGGATCTGCCGCTGCGCGCCGAAGGCCTGACCCAAGCCGTGC
Organism: Pseudomonas frederiksbergensis; assembly: GCF_000802155.2. GTDB lineage: Bacteria > Pseudomonadota > Gammaproteobacteria > Pseudomonadales > Pseudomonadaceae > Aquipseudomonas > Aquipseudomonas frederiksbergensis_A. The sequence continues at coordinate 130,683 of NZ_JQGJ02000002.1, read as the reverse complement.
GCGCGGCCCTGGGCGAGGCCGGTTGCGGGCTGGAACAGATGGATTATCGCCTGGCGGATATTTCCGGCGAACAGTATTACTTCAAGGAGGCCTCCCTGGCCCTGAGTCGCAGCCTGCGGGTGCGCAAGGAATTCTTCCATCTGTGGCACCCGGCCGATTGTATCGGCGAAGTCGGCGCGGCCATCGGTCCGGTGATGCTCGCCGTGGCACTGGCCGCGAGCCGCAAGGGCTACGGCGAAGGGCCGAATGTTTTCTGCCATCTGGGCAACGATGCCGGCGAACGCGCCGCCGCGCTGCTCAGCTACCGGACAGTGAGGGCTGCCTGATGGCCAACGAAGTCTTCGCCAACAACATGGAAGTCGCCTGCAAGGCGGCGGACGGCAAGTCGATCGCCTGCTTTCCGGACGTCTGCTTCACCCCGCCCCAGGCGCCGCCCACCCCGCTGGGCGTGCCCATCCCCTACCCCAACACGGGCATGGCCAAGGACACGACCAAAGGCACCCGAACGGTAAAAATCACCGGCAAGGAGGTAATGCTCAAGGACAAGAGCTACTTCAAGACCAGTTACGGCGACGAGGCCGGAAATGCGCCCAAGAAGGGCATCGTCACCAGCCGGAACAAGGGCAAGGTGTATTTCACCTCTTGGTCGATGGACGTGAAATATGAGGGCAAGAATGTCGTCCGGCACATGGACCTGACCACCCACAACCATGCTTCTCAACCCGGCAACACGGTGCCTTGGCCTTATTCGGATCGAATGGCACTGGCCGAAGGGCTGGCCCAGTGCGAGGGCGAAAAAAAACGGGTGAACGACGCGTGTGACACCAGCAAGAAAGTGGTTTGTCCCAATACCGACACGCTGAAGAAAGCCCTCCAATCGCGCAACACTGCAAAGAAAACGGCAGGCGACGGGTTCGCAGCTGATCCGGCCTACACCGCTGCACACACCGACGTCCTGAACGAATATTCATCGTTGGCCAAGACCATCAACGCCGACGCGTGCCAAAAGGCCTTGCGCTGCTTTCTCGCGCCATACAAACCCAACAGGTGTTGCCCGGGACAAACCGGAGATCACCTTATCGATTCCGCCTCTTTCACCGACGGCCCGGCCTTCGCCGGCCAGCCCAGGAACCAGCACCCGACAAAAGCCGGCTGGAGCAAATACCAGACCGACAAGGCCCCGGTCATGTGTGTGGAGGGCCCGAACCAGACCACAGCCACCCACGGTCAGATGCATACCCGACGTGGGGTGGTGGCTTTGCAGCAAGCCGATGCAAAAGGCGAATGGCCAAGAGCGAAAGCCACGGAGACAGGGGCCAAGGCGGCCAAAAAAACCTTTCCGGACTCCGACTGTTCCCAGGAGTGCCTGGAAGCCCAGTTGAACAAGTACCACGACAAAGCGAAGGACCCTGGCGAGGAGAAGCCGATCAATGCACGCGCCTCAATGACCAGTGATCCTCAACAACGCGCCAGGGCAGCGGCTGAAATGCTAGGTAACAGGCCAGGCCCGTAGCCCCCCCCTATCAGGAGATCGAAATGGACCCCAGAAACCCCGCATTCAGCGGCCTCAGCCTCACCACTGGCGTCGTTCGCCACTCAGACCTGGGTTATTTGATTGCCACGCACGACGCTGCGACCAGCGAGGGTTACGTTGATTCGATCCTCTATACGTTTTACCAAGGCGTTTGGTATGCCGGGACAGTGCCATGGCTTGCCTGCTCCGGAACGGTCTGCCATGTACCTGCCGAGCGCTCGCTGACGCTGGGCGCCGATGGTTCGGTTGAGGCCAGTGGCGGCGGTGTTGTCAAGGAAGAAGCTTCCATCGCCAGCTGCGGTGTCGACCCAACAAGACGTGGCCCCCTTCGAGAAATCCGTGGCATCGCCAAAGGTCGTGCCTACGCCGTGGGCACCTGCCGCCAAGCCTACGTGCGCGACGGCGAAGACCAATGGCGATGCATCGACCAGAGCGCCCAGGTCGGCGATATACCCATCACCGACACCAGTTTCGAATCCATTGACGGCTTCACCGAGCAGGAAATCTACACCGTCGGCTGGGAAGGCGAAATCTGGAAATACGACGGAGCGGTCTTTACTCAGCAGAACAGCCCAACCAACCTGGCGCTGTACAAGGTTCGCTGCGCGGAGGACGGTTATGCCTATGCTTGCGGCCAACTCGGGACCCTGCTGCGCGGACGCGACGATCAGTGGGAAGTGATCGAGCACGACAGCACCCGGGAGGACCTTTGGGGCATGGAGCATTTCGCCGGCCAGCTGTATGTATCGTCCACGCATTTCGTCTACCGGCTGGAGGACGACACGCTCAAGCCTGTCGATTTCGGCGATGACGCTCCGCGCACCTGTTATCACCTGAGTGCGGCCGACGGGATCATGTGGTCCATCGGGCCCAAGGACGTCATGGAGTTCGATGGTTCGAGCTGGAAACGGTGCCTGCAAATTGATTGACGCGGCTAAACCCTTCATTCGGACTGACCAATGAATACGCTGCCCGTCATCCTTGACCTGCATGTAGAAGAAGCCGGGTTCCTTGCAGTCCTGCGCGACTATGCGCTACGCGCACCGCATTACGACCTCGATGAGCTCGACGCGTTGGAAGCGCGCATCGAAGCGCACCTCGATGGCCTGCGCGTCGCCGGGCCGGCCGGACTGGAAGCCCTCCTGGGGCAGCTCGGCCCGCATGCCATCGGCGAGATGTTCGCCAGCGTCGTGCTGGCCTTCGAGGCGGCCAATCCGAAAGTGCTGTCGCGCCTCAGTGAACATTTGCGAGGAGCGGTGGAAACGGAGCGCGGCTATCGGATGGCCTTGGGATGGCTTGACTGGGCGCGCATATCGCCCTGGATCGACCGCATGCTCACCGCGCCCGAGCCACTGTTTCGTCGCCTGGGCCTGGCTGCCTGCGGCATGCATCGCCATGATCCCGGCCTCGCCATGCAAACCGCGCTCTGCGATGCCGACCCCCGCGTGCTGGCACGTGCCGCCCGCACCGCCGGCGAGCTGCGCCGGCAGGATTTGCTGCCGCTCATCCAAGTCCACCGGCAACATCACGATTGCGCCACCCGTTTCTGGGCCAACTGGGCGGCGGCACAGATGGGCGACCAGCAAGCCCTCGAACCGCTGCGGTCATTCGCCGAGCAATCGGGCGAATTTCAATACCGCGCAACCTGCGTGTTGCTCGCCTGGCAGCCGCGCGAGGCCAGCATCGCCTGGATACGCCAGCTAGTACAAAATCCCGGACAGCGGCGCATCGGCATCGAGGCCCTTGGGTTGTTGGGCGATCCGGTGAGCGTGCCTTGGTTGATCCAGCACATGGGCGATTTGCCCTACGCCAGGGTCGCTGGCGAAGCCTTCAGCTTGATTACCGGCGCCGACCTGGCCCTGCTCGACCTGGAGCTACACGTGCTGCCGGATTTCGATGGGGGCCCGAACGATGACCGCGAAGACCCGCATGTACTCATGGACCCCGATGAGAACCTGCCCTGGCCAAACCCGCAGTCCGTCGATGCCTGGTGGCAGGCCAATGGCGGACATTTCCAGGCGGGGACTCGTTACATCCTGGGCTTGGCGCAGAACGAACACAGTTTTCGCCAGGCGCTGGTTCATGGCCAGCAGCGCCAACGCATCGCCGCCGCCTGCGGCCTCGCGCGGTTTCGGCCGCGCGAGGTGGTGTTCCCGACCAGTGCACCGGCTGGGCGGCAAAAGCGGCTGCTGTCCAAGCCATTCGGTTAACGCCTGGTCAGCACTCACTGGAATAGTGCTGGGTCTCGATGAATAAACTGAAAAGCAGGCGTATCCCTGAACGACGCGCTTACCCCACCTGCAACCGGCGCAACTCGCCACCCTCTCCTTTCAAACGCTCAAGATACGCTTCAGCATCCAACAGCTGATAAGGAAAATAGAGCCCCGGCGGCATCGCAGGCTGGCCGTCTAATCCGAGCAGGCGCTCAAGGTTCATGGCGACGCTGAGGCCGGTCAGCGGCGCGGTGCCTGCCGGGTGGACGACGGCATGACGGGTGCGCAGCGGGTTGCCGGCCAGGTCTTCACCAGCGAGTTCAATGATGATCTCGGTGGACATCGGTTGCCCTTGGCGCCGGCTGGAGCTCACACCGATGCCAATGTTGAACTGGACATTCGGTGCGCCCGTCGCAGCCGCCAGGCCGGCGACATCGATGGAGGAGAAACCGGAGGCTTCGATTTCCGTGCCATCCAGCGCCTGGAAACGCGTTTTGGAATCTTCCCCTTCGCGCCAGACAAATAATCCGTCGCGTCTTGTCAGCGCGGCGGGGAGCATCTTGTTCAGGTGTTCGAAATCGCTGGCAACGGTCGGACCACCGGTGTCCTGCTCATCGACCAGCGCGTCGATCCGGATAGCACCGATCCGGCGAAATTCCCGGGCGATGCTCAACGTCGACACCGTCGTTGCGCCGACCATCCACTCGTAACCGAGGACAACGGCCGAGGCGCCTGGTGTGTGCATGTACATCGCTATCTCCGGGGCGATTTCGAAAACGCCGGAGGATATGCTCAGGTGCGGCACTCCGCGCTGCTGCGCAAAACGCAGTCCGGCGAGGGCGTGATCCATGTAGAAGACCACCACGGCGCTGACCGCGCGATCGCCGAGGCCCAGGTCTTCGGCGCTGGAATCGATCACCACGGCCTGCGCCCCGCCCAGTTGCTCGGCAGTGCGTTGGGCCTTCGCAAGATCGCGCCCACCGATCAGCAGCGGTACGTCGGGATAAGCGGCGCGTAGCGCCCGGGCGGTGTGGTGGCCGATAGCGCCAGCCCCCCCCATGAACAGGATAGGATTGAGTGTCATCGTTTGTTCTCCTTGTTGCCGCATTGATACAGGGCGTCCTGGACCGATGATGGCGCCGCTTCATTTGCCGACCTGATGCTGTTTCACACTTGCCGGCGAAGCAGATCGAGCGTTACAGGATCCGGCTCCCCCGAATAAAACTGATCGAGCGCCTGTTGATACAGGGCAGATCCCGACTGGACGCTGATAAACAACGTCAGACAGGACCGAAACTTCAAATCATCGGGCGAGCCGAATATCCGCTCGGCGCTCATACCGCTGTGTTGCAAGACCGTTTTCACGGCTTCCTCCAGCCGGGGTCCGAGCACATCGTGTTGCAGGTATGCGCGGGCCTCGGCAAGGCCGGAAATCGCGAAGCGACGGGCCATTTCGGAATGGCCGAGCCCTTGCATTTGCGGACAGATGAACCACATCCAGTGACTCCTCTTCCGGCCGGCACGCAGTTCGTCCATGGCGCGACTGAATATCGGCCGCTGCGCCTCGACGAAACGAGCCAGATTGAAAGGGTCTTGCATGATTGATTCTCCTACACCGGGAGCGACCCAATGGGTCGCCCCCACGAAGGCCGACTCAAGCGCTCTGTTCCTGCTGCAGCCGCTTGATCAGTGCATTGGCGGCGGCTTCGGATGAAGCAGGATTCTGGCCGGTGATCAGGTGCCCATCCTCGACGATATAACTTCCCCAGTCCGCGCCCTTGGAATATTCGCCCCCTTTGGCCTTGAGCATGTCCTCGACCAGAAACGGCACCACCTGCGTCAGGCCCACCGCCTCTTCCTCGGTGTTGGTGAAGCCGGTCACCTTTTTACCCTTCACCACCGGTTGGCCGTCCGGCGCGTTGACGTTCTTGAACACGCCGGGCGCGTGGCAGACAGCGGCGATGGGTTTGTTCGAGGCATAAAAGGCTTCGATGAGGGTCTTGGAATCGGTGTTTTCGGCAAGGTCCCACAGCGGGCCGTGACCGCCTGGGTAGAACACCGCATCGAAATCGTACGGATCGACCTCGCCCAGCGGCACGGTGTTGGCCAACGCCGCCTGGGCCTGGGTATCTGTGGCGAAGCGCCGCGTTGCATCGGTCTGGGCCTGTTCTTCATCGCTCTTGGGGTCCAGGGGCGGCTGTCCGCCCTTCGGCGAAGCCAGCGTCACTGCGGCGTTGGCGTCTACGAATACGTAGTAAGGGGCGGCGAATTCCTCCAGCCAGAAACCGGTTTTCTTGCCGGTGTCGCCCAACTGATCGTGGGATGTAAGGACCATTAGAATGTTCATGTAAACCTATCCTCCGAGCGGAAATGGGCGAAGTGCATTCGCCCTGCATTACTGTCAGAGGGTGCATAGAGGCAGACGTTCAAGTCGCTGGCGCAACGCCGGGACGAAACGAATACGCTTCATGCCCTGGCCGAAATGACCGCCAAGCGCAGCTCCCTGGAAGCGGCATCATCCGCCTGCCGCCCGAGTTGCCAACCCAGGTAACCCCAGAGCAACGCGCAGCACGCCCCGACTATCGCGGCCACGCCCGCACCTTGGCCCAGCTGGTCGAGCAGGCTCTTGGCCCAGCCGCTCATGGCGTCACCGGCGCGATAGACAACGGTGTCGATGAAGTTCTTGGCCTTGTATTTACTTTCAGCGTCCAGCGGCGCGAACAGCATCTCCCTGCCCGGCCGGACGAACGCGTACTCACCGATCCGTCGCACAATCATCAACGTCGCCAGCAGCGCAAAGCCAGGCGCCAGGGCGAGTCCCAAAAAGCCGATGCACATCAGCAACGGGACGACGGCCAGCAATGCCCGCACGCCGAGCCTGGGTGCGATCCGGCCGGTGATGAATAACTGGGACAGCAACGCGCCGGCCTGCACGATAATGTCGATGGTGCTGAAGATGCGCACTTGCGATGCGCGGTCCGGATAGTGCTCGGCCACCAGGCGCGCCTGCTCGAAATAGAGGAAGGTGCTGACCGTCGCCAACAACACCACGAAGCCGGCGATCCCCAACAGGTACGGCGAGCGGAGCACCGCAAGCATCCCACTGAACGGGTTGCCGGCCAGGGGCTGCCGGGGGCTTTGCGTGGGCGCTGCGCCGGGGCGACCGGCCCCGCCTTGCCCGCGCCAACTCATCAAGGTCCGTTTCAATACCAGCGTGGCGCCGAGCAACACAGCCGCCAGCAGCATCAAGCCCGACGCGCCCAAGGTGTCGATCAACAGCGCGCTCAGCGCCGGCCCCAGCAGGCCGCCGACGCTGGCGCCGGCGGCGATGAACGCAAACAAGCGCTTGGCCTGCTCACTGTCGAACACGTCCGCCATCAAGCTCCAGGCCACCGACACGACGAACAGGTTGTACACCGATATCCAGACGTAAAACACCCGGGCCAGCCAGACACTGTCCGGCAAAAATTGGAAGACCTCGACGAACATCAGCAGATTGATGCCGAAGAAGCCATAGACCCAATCGATCAGGCGCAGCCGCGGGACCCGGGAACTGAGCCAGGCGAACAACGGAACAGCCGCCAGCATGACCAGGAAGGTCGCGGTGAACAGCCATTGCAGGTTTTCCACGCCCGCCGCGATGCCCATCGATTCGCGGATCGGACGGAGCATGAAGTAACCGGTAAACAGGCAAAGGAACAGCAAGAACCCGCACAGCGCCGGACGCAGCTCACCGTCGCGGGCGTTGAGGGCGAGGCTCAGCCGGTGCAAGTAGGAAATCGTACTCATGGAAACTCCAGGGAGACGGCGACAGGCCAGAGGATAGGCGCGAGACGAACGCCCGCGCCGGGGGTCGGATCAGCGATAGGTAACGCCGGTCAGGCGCTCGGAGGTGGCCCAGAGCCGTTCGGCATCCGCTTCGTTGGTCGCGGTCGGTGGCGTTTTGGCGAACCCCAGCGGACCGCGTTTTTCGTCATCTCCGGTCGGGCCGTAGTACGCACCGCCAACGGCCTGCTCGGCGGTGGCCGCGTACAGCGTGGGCAGTGCCCCTTGTGCCGCGGAATGGTAGGCCTCGCGATCCTTCGCCCAGCGCTGGCCAAACTCACTGTTGACCCCGGGCCCGCGGGCGACCAGTTCGGTGACGGCCACGCCAGGATGCGCGGCGATGCTGCGGATACCCCATTTCTGCGCGTCACTGCGCCGTTGCAGCGCGAACGACCACTGCAGGACGGCCAGTTTCGACTGCGCGTAGGCCGCATAAGGGTCGTACTTCTGCTCGGCTTGCAGGTCATCGAAATTCACCGCGCCGCGGGTGGCCGCAATGCTGGAAAGGCTCACCACGCGGGGATCGTCACTTTGCCGTAGCAGCGGAACCAGCAGGCCGGTCAGCGCGAAGTGTCCGAGGTAGTTGGTTGCCAACTGAAGCTCGAAGCCATCGGCGGATGTGCCCCGCTCGGGCGGCGCCATGATCGCTGCATTATTGATCAGCACGTCCAGGCGCGGCAGCCTCTGGTTGAGACGCTCGGCCAGGCCGCGCACCGATGACAGGTTGGCCAGGTCCACCGACTCGAACTGCAACTTGGCGTCGGGCACGACCTCGCGGATACGCTTGATCGCCTCCGCGCCCCGCTCCGGATTGCGCGCAGCGATGATCACCTCGGCCCCCGCACGCGCCAAGGCCAGCGCATCCTCATAGCCCATGCCGCTGGTGCCGCCGGTCACCAGGACAATCCGGCCCTTCTGGGAGGGCATGTCGTTGGTCGACCAGTCGGGTTTCGGCGCGACACGACCCGATGCTTCGATACTCATCGCACTGAGCAGCGCGATACCGGCCGTCAATGTTCGGGTTCGCCGCATGAGCTGGCTCATGGTGTGCAAAAGGCCGCCTGCGGGAGTGATTGTTTTATTCCACATGATTGAGTTCCTTGGTTGGATGGCGAACCGGCGCGGCCGGGCTTACTGGACGGAGCAGGCGTCTGTCTGCTGGAGGAAGCTGACGTGACGAATCTCCCCCTGCGTGTCGACGTAGGTCATCGTTGCCTGCCCGACTTCGCATACGGTTGATTTCGGTTCCTCGATACGAATGGCCTGGGCGATGTCCAGTGGCATGCCGTATTCGTAGGCAGGGGCTTGGGTCTGTTCTTTGGCGAACAGGGGCGAACCGCTCAACGTGATCACTGCCAGCAGGCTGGCGACCGAGAAGGTTTGAATGTTCATGGTGGACTCCACTGTCCTGACCGGGATGGTGGTTGCACTCTAGGAGGGGGACGCTGACGTCAAGGTGACCGGTGACTGACAGGAACATGTCAAAATCCGGCATTGCGCGGTGGGCCCGCGGAGCAATGCCGGAGTGAGGGGAATACCAAGCCGGGGCGTATTTAAACCCTGCTCAGAAATCGACAGTGGCCGAAACCAGGTAGGTGCGAGGGGTCGCCAAGGTCAACCCCGGCTCGCTGTCATCCGAAGCCCCCGCCGAGCTCCAATAACGCTTGTCCGCAACGTTCTCGATATTGGCGCGCAACGTGATGTTCTTGTCATCCACCTTGAAGGCATACCGCGCGCCAACGTCGAAGCGCTCCCACGAATCGATCTTTTTGGTATTGGACGGATCCAGATACTGGGAGCTGGAATAGATGCCCCGGCTGGTCAGCGTCAGCCCCTGCACCGTCGGCACGTCCCATTCCGCGCCGAGGTTAATGTTGTACTCCGGCGTGGCCGGCGCCCGGTTGCCGTCGAAGGCGGGGTTGGTGGTGTCGGTCAATTCGCTGTCGATGTACATCAAGCCCCCGAGCAGGCGCACGCCTTTGAGCGGTTCACCGAATACGCTCAATTCCACACCGGTATTTTCCCGTTTGCCGTTCGGGCCGAACAGGTTTGTCGTGGCATCGGTGGCATAGGCCGGCTGTTTGATCCGGAACACCGCGGCGGTCACCGCGAGCGCACCGGCATCATACTTGGCGCCGACTTCGATCTGGCGACTGATGAACGGCGGGAAAATTTCGTCACTGTTATCGGCAGATGTCGGCGCGATCTTGCCCTGGCTCAAGCCCTCCATGTAATTGGCATAAAGGGACAGCCTGTCGGTCGCCTTGAACAGGATGCCGCCCGACGGCGAGACCTTTTCTTCGTCATAGGCCGTGGGGCCCTTGACGCCATCGGACCAATCGTCCACCTCCACGCGCTGCCAGCGGGCGCCGAGGGTCAACAGCAACCGGTCATCGAACAATCCCAGGGTGTCGGACAGGGCGACGCCGCTGAAGTGGTTCTCCGTGTAGACCTTCGGATCCGGGCGCGTGGGCACGTTCGGCGTGGGTGTCTGCACCGCGTCGTACAGGTTGCTGCGGCCGTTGGCGTATCGGGCGCCGCCGTTTTCGAAATCCATGTAGAAATAACTGGCGGCCAGGTTGACCTCGTGGCTCACCGGCCCGGTATGGAACCAGTTGCGTACGCCGGCGTTGGCGGTGCGGACATCTTCATCACGCGTGAAGTCCCGGGGCGACACGGTGAAGTCGCCCGCGGCGTTGCTGACCGAAACGTTGTGCCGCAGGAAATCGTGATGACTCTTGCGGGCTCCCGCCCCGCCATAAAGCATCACGGAATCGTTGACATCGTACTCGGCGTTCACCGCGCCGAAGGTGTCCTCGGTACGCGCCTTGCTCCAATGCTGCGCGTAGTTGCGACGCACGTCGCTGGCGTGGGGAATCGGCGCCGCGGCCGCCACCTGGACGCGCTCCTGGGGCGCATCGGTATCACGCTCGGTGTGGCCGATGTCGGTGGAAAGGCGCAGGCGCTCGCCACGAAAGTCCAGGCCCAGCACCGCCATCTCGCGGTCCACGCTTTGATGATCCCAATCCGTGTCGCCGGACTGTTTCACCCCGTTGAAACGGACACCGAACTGGTTGTCTTCGCCGAAACGGCGGCCCACATCCACGGCAGCGCCGGGTTGGCTGTCGGAGGCGTAGCTGCCCGTGATGGAGGTGATCGGCTGGTCGGTGGCGCGCTTGGGCACCACGTTGATCCCCCCGCCGACGCTGCCACGCGGCGAAATCCCGTTGATGAGCTGGGTCGGCCCCTTGAGGATGTCGACGCGATCGGCCATTTCCATATCGATCGTGTAGGTCGGCAAGAGGCCGTAGAGGCCGTTATAGGCAACGTCGCTGTTGAACAGGCTCAACCCTCGGATGGTGAATTGTTCATAGCGACCGCCCGCCGGGTTGGTGGCGCGCACCGAAGGGTCGCTGGCGATCAAGTCGCCCAAGGTCCGTGCCTGCAGGTTCTTTACCGTCTCGCCGGTGTAGGTCGTCATGCTGAACTGGGTGTCCATGAAGTCCCGCGAACCGAGCAACCCCTGGGAACCACGCCGGGCGACCTGGCCACCCGCATAGGGTTCCCCACCCGCCGAACCGGTGGTGCCGAGGATCGAGGTAGGGGCCAATTGCAGGCTGCTGCCTTCGGGTGCCGGGACCAGGATGTACGCCTGCTCCCCGACGGCTTGCAATTGCAGGCCGGACCCTTGCAGCAACCGCGCAAAGCCGTCCTGCACACCGTACTCACCGGAGAGGCCGGCGCTGTCGCGACCGCTGACCAGGGCCGGGTCCACCGACAGATTGACCCCCGCCTGTCCAGCGAAGCGGGTCAGTGCCGACCCCAGGCTGCCGGCGGGCACTTGATAGCTGCGCCGGGCGCTTTCTTCTGCCTGGCTGGGCGTTACCAACAACGCACTGGCGCTCAGGCTCAGCAGCAAGCCCAGCTTCAACAAAGGGTGGCGCAACAGCGGACGCCGACCGGCGATGGCCGGGCGTAGGTGCAACGGTGTGACTGCGGACATTGGAGAACGCTCTCGTTTTTTGTTCAGTTGCCAGGAATGACAAGCGAGACAAAAAAAGGGACAGGCTTCAGGCGATATTTTTGCGTGGCGTCAACGTGACCCAATAGCGAGTACGCATCTGCACCTCCAAGGGCAGGCTGGCCGAGAGCAGCGCAAGGATGCGATCGGTATTGTCCAGGCGGAAGCTACCGGTGACGCGAAGCGATTCCAGTGCCGGGTCCCAGCGCAACACGCCCGGGCGATAACGGTCCAGCTCACGCAGGAAGTCCCCCAGGCGTTGGTTCTGTGCCACGAGCACGCCGTCACGCCAGCCCAATTGCGCGACGTCGAAGCCGCTGACCGGCCCCGCGCCCGTGGCGTGCAGATCGATTTGCTGCCCGGCTTCCAAGGTCACCAACGGACCGCGCAACGGTGTTAGCTGCAGCTCGCCGCTGAGCACCGAAGCATGGCAGGTGCGTTCATCCAGGCGGATGCACGCTTCGCCTCGATTGATCGTGATGACGCCGTACGGGCCTTGCACTGTCAAAGGCACGGTACCAGCGGCCTTGAGGGATATCTCACCGCGCACCAGCACCAAGCGGCGGGCCTTGAGATCCAGGTCCACGGCGCTATCGGTGTTCAATTGCAGGGTGCTGCCATCGGCCAACGTCCAGCGGCGTTGCTCGCCGGTGGCGGTGTGCAGGTCGGCGCGCCAGACGTCCAGCGGCAATTCACGCCCGAGCAGCCAGGCCGTGGGCACGAGGGCGGCGACGCCCAACGCGCGCTTGAGCACGGCGCGACGGGACAGTGCCGGACGATCGAGCGTGGCCATGCCCAATGAAGGCGGCACCCCGGCAAATCGCTCGCGTAACAGCTGGGCTTTCTGCCACGCGGCTTCGTGCTCGGCGTGGCTGTCACGCCAGCGTTGCAGCGCAGCGTGGTCGACCCCCTCCTCGCCGGACTCGATCATCGCCAGCCACCGGGCCGCTGCCCGGGCCACTTCGCGGGCCTCGGGCGTCAGCGCCTGGCGAGTCAAAAGTCCACCAACAGGCAATGCTCATAAGCCTGGGCCATGTAGCGCTTGACGGTGCGCTCGGCCACCTGCAAGCGCTCGGCGATCTCCCGGTAGCCCAGCCCTTCGAGCTGACTCCACAAGAATGCCCTGCGCACCAGCGGCGGCAGGCCATCGAGCAACTCATCCAAGGCGTGGAGGGTTTCCAGCAGCAACCAGCGTTGCTCGGGAGACGGTACACAGGCTTCAGGCAGGTTCGCCAATGCGTCGAGATAGGCTTGTTCCAGGTTGCGGCGGGTATAGAAATTGCTCAACAGCCGCTTCCCTACCGTCAGCAGATAAGCGCGCGGTTCTTGCAGATCAGCCAGCGGTTGGGCGCTGGACAACACCCGTAGAAACGTATCCTGGCGCAGGTCGGCGGCATCCCAGGCGTTGCCCATGCGACGCCTCAGCCAACCTTCCAGCCAACCGCCGTGGTCGCGGTATAACGCATGGAGGGCGTGCTCCGCCGGCTTTGCTGCATCAAGCATGTGAAGAAGCCCTGGGCAAGAATGTCGCTAATGAGACTGATTCTAATTAATATCCGCAGGCTATTCCAAGGCTTTAATACAAGGCAGTAGAAGATGGTCGATGAATCAGCGCCCTGGACCACAAGGGCGCCGTCCGTCTCAGTGGCTTGCGTGCAGGGTCTTGGGCACTTCGGGCATGGCCGACGAGTGATGGTTGATGATCTTCCACTGCCCGTCGAGTCGCTCGTAAAGGAAGGTGTAGCGCGCCTGCACCTCGCGTTTGGAACCGTCGGCCTGGGTCAGCGTGAAGGTGTAGACGCCACTGTCCATCGCCGCGTCGGCGCCCAGGTGACGGATCTCCCGGTAGTTGATCACGCCGACCGGCTTGCCTGCCAGGAAGTGCACAAAGTAGTCCTGGATCTGTTCTGGAGTGCTGCGCACCTTGTTGGAAACAGTCGGTTGCAATATCGCATCCGGGGCGTAGAGGGCGGTCACGGCGCTGGCGCTGCCGGTTTGCAGTGCCACGTTCCAACGGTCGAACAGCCCCGCAATTTCCCGGTCGGTTTGCTTTTGCGGTAGCTCGGCGACGGTGCGGTATACGAACGGCACGGTTTCCACGGCCTGGACAAATGGCGCGGCCAGCAGGAAAAAAGCGGCAATGGCACAGGTTTTCATTTTCATCGTTGCGTTCCTTTGGGTTTCAATGGCCCCACTTTGCCGGTCCACGCGGTGCCCGCCATCGGCCAACCGGTGCCGATCGCCTATGCCATTCGGCAGATAGGCTGGGTGCCGATCGCAAGGTCTAATGAAGCCAATCACTTACGGGCCGATGCCCTTCCACGCTGGAGTTCCCCCATTGCAAAGCCCACCCCATGACCCAGGCAGCGCCCTGGCGATGCGCAGCCAATATCGCCAGTCGCAAAGCCGGGCGGCACGCCTGGGTCTTTTGCTGGGTACCGGCCATGAGCTGACCCGGCTGCCGTTGGCGCAGATGCGCCAGCGTGCGGTGCAGCGAGCGTGCGCCTTCGTCGCCATGGACCATGGCCTGTTGCTGGAGTGGACGCCGGACACCACGCTGCAGACCGTTGCCAGCCACGGCAGCGGCGATGGACTCGACCTGCTGGCCAGTCTCGCGCAGCCTTCGGCGCCGGAGCCGCAATGGTTGGACTGCCCGGGCAAAGCCCTGGCGCAGGTGTTGCGCATGCCGTTGCGAGGTGCGGACGGCATCGTGTTCGGCGCCCTGCTGCTGGGCAACAGCGTGCCCTTGGGCGCCCCCGACAACGAAGACATCGAGTCACTGCAATTGCTCGCGACGCTGCTGGCGGCGCACATGGAAAACAGCCGACTGCTCCAGGCGTTGCAAGCACGGGAGCGGACGATGTCCGAGCTGGTCCATCGACTGTTCACTGCCCAGGAAGACGAACGCAAGCGCGTGGCCTATGACCTGCATGATGGCCTGGCGCAGAACCTCGCGGGGCTGCACCAGCGCCTGCAAGGGTTTGCCGGACGCTGCTCGCCAATGGCGTCGACACTGGACAATGAACTCCAGGCCATCCTCGACCTGGCCCAGCGCTGCGTCGGCGAGAGTCGGCAATTGATTGGCGGCCTTCGCCCCCATGTGCTGGATGATTTTGGCTTGTACAGCGCCATCGACAAGGAAGCCGATCGCCTGCGCGAAGCCGGACTGGTGGTGGACTGGACCAGGCACAGTACCGCGCGGCTGTCGGCAAACGCCGAGATTGCCCTGTTCCGCATCGCCCAGGAAGGCATCAACAATATCCTCAAGCATGCCCAGGCCCGGCACGTGTGCCTGGGCTTGACGGTGGGTGACGGGCTGGCCACGTTGCGGGTCGAGGACGATGGCCGTGGATTTGCCCTCGAGCCACCCATTGAAAGCCATGGCTCCAGCCACCTGGGCCTGGCGGCCATGCAGGAACGCGCAAGCCTGCTCGGTGGCCACCTGGACTGTCGCAGCGAACCCGGTGGTGGCACCCACTTGTTGGCCAGCGTGCCGCTGCCAATCCAAGGAGAACATCCATGAACCGTCCCGTGCGCCTACTGCTGGCCGACGATCACGAAGTCACCCGTACCGGTTTCATTTCCATGCTCGCCGGCATTGAAGGGTTCGAAGTGGTCGGCCAGGCGTGCGACGGCCAGGAGGCACTCGATCTGTGTGAGCGGTTGCAGCCCGACATCGCCATCCTCGATATCCGCATGCCGGTGCTCAACGGCCTTGGTGCGGCGCGCATCCTCAAGCAGCGCCAGCCACAGATCAAGGTGATGGTCTTCACCATGGACGACAGTCCCGACCACCTCGAAGCCGCCATTGGGGCAGGTGCCGTCGGTTATTTGCTCAAGGATGCCAGCCGTGCCGAGATGCTCGATGCGCTGAAACGGGTCGCCCAGGGCGAAGAAGCCCTCAACAGCGCGGTCAGCGCCCGCCTCTTACGGCGCATGGCCGAGCGCGGCGCAAGCGGTGCGCCGCAGGTCCAGGCGCTGACAACTCGCGAGCGCCAGGTGCTCGGTCTGGTGGCGAGCGGGTTCAGCAACCGTGAGATCGGCGAAAAGCTCGGCATCGCCCCCGGCACCGCGAAGGCCCACGTGGAACGGGTCATCGGCAAGCTTGGCGCCGCCGACCGAACCCAGGCCGCCGTGCGCGGTGTTGCCCTGGGGCTGGTCGCGCAACCTTCCGGACAATGGCCATGAGGTTTCTCGCCGCCCGACGTTGGGCCAACCTGCCCTTGCGCGGCAAGGCATTGGTGGTGATCTCCCTGCCATTGGTGGTCCTGTTGCTGTCCTTGGTGCTGATCTATATCACTGAGCGCCAGACCGCCCGCGCCGAGGAAGATGTCCGCCGTGTCCTGCTGGTGCAGGGCGACATCCAGGCGGTGCACACCTTGCTGGCCGAAGCGGCCGCCAGCGTGCGCGGCTATCTGTTGACCCGTCGCGAAGATTTCCTGCCTGGCTATGAACAGGCCACACCGAAGATCCAGGCCGCATTGCAACGCCTGGATCACAACATCCGCGACGCCAGGATGCGCGAGCATCTCAAGACCATCACGCCGCTGATCGGCGAAAAACTCAAGGGGCTGGTCGCCCTGCGCACAGGCAAGGGCGATGACACCGCGACCATTACCGCCATCCTGATCGAAAACAAACAAGTGCTGGATGTGTTGCGCGAACAGATCAGCGCCATGCGCATCCGCGAAGACGCCTTGCTCGCCGAGCGCAGCGCCGCCGCCTCGGCCACGCGCATGCGCCTGTTGTTCGCGACCCTGCTGGCGGCGGTGTGCGGGCTGTTTGGCGCCATCGTCGCGGTGCTGTTCCTGTCCAAGGGCATCGTTGCCAGGGTCCAGAAGGTACAAGGCAACGCCCAGCGCCTGGCGTTGGGCCAACCGCTGCTGCCACAACCACCGGAGCGGGATGAAATCGGCCAACTGGGCACGCGCCTGGTGGAGGCCGGGCAATTGCTGGCCGAGCGCGAGCGAGCCTTGCGCGATAACGAAGAACGCCTGCGACTGATCATCGACGGCGTGAAGGACTATGGGATTTTCGCCCTGGACGCCCAGGGCCATGTGATCACGTGGAATGTCGGCGCCGAGCGGATCAAGGGTTATACCGAACAGGAAGTGCTTGGCCGGCATTTCTCGCTGTTCTACCTCGCCGAAGAATGCCCGGCGCACCCGGACATGGCCCTGCTCGAGGCCACCCGCGACGGTCACTACATGGAAGAAGGCTGGCGATGCCGCAAGGACGGCAGTCGGTTCTGGGCCAGCGTGGTGATCACCGCCCAATACGACGGCACCGGCGCCCTGCGCGGCTTCTCCAAGATCACCCGCGACATTACCGACCGGCGTGCCGCCGAGATAGCCCTGCGCACGGCCCGCGAGGAAGCCGAAAGCGCCAGTCGCGCCAAGAGTGAGTTCCTGTCACGCATGAGCCACGAACTGCGTACGCCGTTGAACTCCATCCTGGGCTTCGCGCAACTGCTGGACATGGATTCCATCGCTGGCCAGCGCCCGCAGGTCAGTCACATCCTCCGGGCGGGCCAGCACTTGCTGGCGTTGATCAACGAGGTGCTCGACATCGCCCGGATCGAAGCGGGTCGACTGCCGTTGAACATCGAACCGATCGGCCTGCCGGCGGTGCTGCACGAAGCCTTGACCCTGGTATCGCCAATGGCCGCCGACGCCGGTATCCATTTGGCCGAGCTTCCCTTGCTGCCCGACGGCAGCGGCGTGCTTGCCGACCGCCAACGCCTGGTCCAGGTGTTGTTGAACCTGCTGTCCAACGCCATCAAATACAACCGGCCGGGCGGCGAGGTGCGCATCGAGGTCATTGTCCAAGCCCCCCACGTCAGCATCGCCATCAGCGACACCGGTCATGGCATCGCCCCCGAGCTGTTGGGCCGCCTGTTCAAGCCATTCGAACGCCTTGGCGCCGATCCACAGGTCGAAGGCACCGGACTCGGACTTTCCCTGAGCAAGAGCCTGCTGGAGATGATGCAAGGCCACCTGCAAGTGCGCAGTGATCCGGGACAAGGTTGCTGCTTCACCCTGCAACTGCCCTGCGCCCACGTGTCCGGGTCTCATCTGCCGCCGATGGTTGCACTGGAAGTGGCGCGTCCGCGCACCGAGTTCGACGCCAAGGTGCTGTGCATCGAAGACAACCTGTCGAGCCTGGCCCTGATCGAAACCCTGATGCAACGCCGTCCGGGCATCCAGCTGTTGTCGAGCATGCAAGGCCAGATGGGCCTGGACCTGGCTCGCCAGCACACGCCACAGTTGATCTTGCTGGACGTGACCTTGCCTGACCTGGAAGGCCTGGAAGTTCTTCGCCGCCTGCGCCAATCCCCAGCCACGGCGTCGACGCCAGTGCTGATGATCACCGCCGATGCCAGCGACCTGGCCCACCGCGCCCTGCGCGACGCAGGCGCCACCGCGATCCTGACCAAACCCATTCATATCCAGGCCTTCCTTGGCCACTTGGAACGTTATTTACCGGAGTCCGCATGAATCGCGATTTGCGCATCCTGATCATTGACGATCAGCGCCCCAACCTCGACCTGATGGAACAACTGCTGGCCCGCGAAGGGTTGCACAATGTACTGAGCAGCACCGAACCGCTGCGCACCCTGGACCTGTTCAACAGTTTCGAGCCGGACCTGGTCATCCTGGACCTGCACATGCCTGTGTTCGACGGCTTCGCGGTGCTGGAGCAACTCAACCGGCGGATCCCGGCCAATGACTACCTGCCGATCCTGGTCTTGACCGCCGACGCCACCCGCGACACCCGCCTGCGGGCCCTGGCATTGGGCGCGAGGGACTTCATCAGCAAGCCCCTCGATGCGCTGGAAACCATGTTGCGCGTCTGGAACCTGCTGGAGACCCGGGCGCTTTATAAATCGTTGCGCACCTTGATTCCCGCCAAACAGATCGAGCTGTTGCGCCAGCACCGGCCCACCGCCGATGTCCGCCAGACTATTTGATTCGGTAGTGAAAGGTATTCCTCACCGCCGGCACCGTGACCGCCCTGCCGTCGACGATCCGCGGCTGGTAGCGGAATGTCTGGGCGGCCGCCAGGGACGGTCGGATGAATAAGGGGTGGCAGCCATCGAGCACCTTCGGGTTCTCGATCCGTCCATCCGGCGTCACGCTGTACTCCACAGTGCAATCACCTTCCAGCCCTTTGTCCAACGCCCGTTGCGGATAGTCCGGTGCCTCTTTGCTCAGGGGCAGATAGCTGCGGCTGTCGGCGGCCAGGCGCGCCTGTTCGGCACGGCGTTGCCGGGCGAGCGCCTCGGCCTGTTGGGCCTGGCGCTGTTGTTCCGCAGCCTGCTGCTCCGCTTCGTGCCGACGACGTTCACTTTCCTGGCGCTGCCGTTGCTCATCGGCCTGTTGTTCGCGCTTGCGCTCCTCGACCCGTTTGCGAGCCAAGGCAGCCTGCTCCAGCTTCCTTGCTTGAAGCTGCGGATCAGGCGTTGCCTCGACCGGTTTGGGGCGGGTAGCCTCGACCTGCGGCGCAGGCGCTTCGACCGGTTGCGGTGTGACAGCCGCCACGGGCGCGGGCGCCTGGGGAGCCGGGGCCGGTGGCAGGATAACCAGTTGCGTACGCAGGACCCGAGGCGCCTCCACCGACGGTTTCTCCACCGTCCAACCGGCCACCAGCAGTACGACGACGGCGGCGTGCAACGCCACGGCACCGCCCGCCGCCAAGCCATTTCTCCAGAAGCCCTCGCGGCCCGGCACCGGCCATCCCATGGACGAACCGTGCATGATCATCGCCGTCATCGTTCAGCCTCGGTCACCAGGCCCAGGTTGCTCACCCCGCCCTGCTGCAAGGCCGCCATGGCGGCAACGACCCGGGCGTAATCGGCATGGCCATCAGCCCGGATGTAGACCTGGGTATCGCTGCGCTCGGCGACGACCTGCGCCACCTTCACGCGCAACTGCTCCAGGTCCACCGCGCTGTCGGTCTGGTGCTGAGTGTCCAGTTCGCCGCCGAGGTTCCAGTAGTAGCCGCCTTCGGCTTTCACCGACAACGTCAGGATCCGCTGCCGGCCATCGTTGGCCAAGGCTTCGCTGGCGACCTTGGGCAGCTCGATTTTCACGCCTTGGGTCAGCATCGGCGCGGTGACCATGAAGATCACCAACAACACCAGCATGACGTCGATGTAGGGGACCACATTCATTTCGGCCTTGGGCCCGTGCTTGCGTTGCGGCTTGACTAACATCTGCCCTCTCCCTTCAAGCGGCCGTCGCCAGGTTCACCGAGGCACCGTGCAACTTGCGATGCAAGCGGGCCTGCAATTCGTTGCCAAAGGCGTAGTAGCGGGTCAGCAGCGTCTGCCCGCGCGCAGCCAGGCGGTTATAGGCAACCACCGCCGGGATCGCGGCAAACAGGCCGATAGCCGTGGCGATCAACGCTTCGGCGATACCCGGCGCCACGGTGGAAAGACTGGCCTGTTGCACCTGGGACAAGCCCAGGAAGGCGTTCATGATTCCCCATACGGTGCCGAACAGGCCGATGTAAGGGCTGACCGAGCCGACAGTGGCCAGAAACTGCAGGCCCTTTTCCAGCTGGATTTCTTGTTCGCTGATGGCCACGTAAAGCGAGCGTTCGACGCCTTCGAGCACCACCGCAGGGCTGCCCGAAGGCAGGTTCAGTTGGATGAACGCCTGGTAACCGGCATGGAAAACCGGCAGCACGCCGCCGTCCTCCGCGCGCGCCTGGGCGGTTTCGCGGTACAGCGGCAGCAGATCAGCGCTACTGCGAAAGCGCTGGAGAAAACCGTTGAATTGGCGCTCGCTGCGCTGCAGCACGGTGCTGCGCTGGATGATCAGGTACCAGCTCAGCAACGAGGCCAATAACAGCGTGAGCATGACCGCCTTGACCAGCAGGCTCGCGTCGCTGATCAAGCCCCAGATCGTCATGTGTTCCAGTGTGGCTTGCATGGGTTGAACTCCTGTTGGACTGCTATTGCATGAAATGTTCGTGACCGGTTGATGACGGCGCCCTTCAAGGCAGGCCTAGCGCTTTCGCCACGTCGGTCCACGGCACGAACTTGAAATTCTGGGCTTGCTCGGGCATGCGCTTGCGCCCGTCCTGGACTACCAGCATGCCTTGGCTCCAAGGTCCCCCGAGGTTGGCCGAAACCACCTCCAGGCCGTCGGTTTCCGAAGCCCCGTCGATGTTCGCCGCCGCGTTCAGCCCGACCCTGAACGCTCCGCGCACGGCATAGGGTGGCTGGGCATCGAGCACCACATAGCTGTCGTTGCCCTGGCTGGAGATCACCAGGTAGTCGTGGCCGGCGCTTTGATACAAGGCGATGCCCTCGACATCGGCGTGCAGTTGCGCACCGACCTTGATCACGCTGCCCAGGGTGGCCGGTTGGTCGGCACGGGCATCGACGGTCCAGACGCCGACGTCTTCCTCACCGAGAAACAAGCGTTGGCGCTGATCGTCGGCCACGCAGCCTTCGGGTTGGCTGTCGACGCTGAACTGACGCACCAACTCGCCGTTGATCGAGCCGTCCGCAGCGTGCAAGCGGTACTGCAGGAATTGCCCATCCTTGCCATTGGCGAAGGCATACAACTCGCCGCTGTCGGGCTGGAACAGGCAGATCCCGTAGATTTCCTTGAGCGGCGTCGCGATCTCGCCGGCTTCGCGCAACTCACCGCTGGCGCGATCGATGCTGAACAGGCTCAGGCTGTTGCGGTCACGGTTGCTGGCCACGGCCAGGTCGATGGTTTGCGAACCCAGCTTGAGGCCGCTGCGCACATCGACATTGTTGAGGCGTCCCACCGGCAGCTCTTGCAGCAACTTGCCTT
Organism: Pseudomonas frederiksbergensis; assembly: GCF_000802155.2. Taxonomy (GTDB): domain Bacteria; phylum Pseudomonadota; class Gammaproteobacteria; order Pseudomonadales; family Pseudomonadaceae; genus Aquipseudomonas; species Aquipseudomonas frederiksbergensis_A. The sequence goes on along the minus strand of NZ_JQGJ02000002.1, from coordinate 109,278 downwards.
GCAGGTCGTAAGCCAGCAGGCCTTGCTTCTTGTTGGTGCCCAATACCCGACTCATGGCGGGCGTGGTCGGGTGGACCCAGATGGCCGGGTCATCCGCCGCATCACCTTGGCGGGCCACCGGCTCGCTCTGGGCGATGGCGGCGACATTGGGCAACCTCGGCGCCAACGGCACCGGCGTGGGCTGCCAATTGATGTCGCCTTGGTAGAGACGGCCGTTTTCATCGTCACGCAGCAGCAGTTGAGCGCCGTTTTTTGTCAGGCGCACGGCGAGGCTTTCCGGCTCCTTCAGCCCCGTTAGCGGCAGGCCGCCCTTGGCAACCCATGCCTGGCCTTGCTGCTGGTACACATTCAACTGCCCCGCTTGCGGGTCCAGCCCGAGCAAGCCCCCCGGCAGCACAGCCATGGCGCCGGCCAAGTGGCGGATGTCACCGAACGGTGCCCGCATCGCCGCCGGCACTCGCACGGACTCGGCCTCGGACGAGGCCGGATACGCCCACCAACCCACCCGCTCTTCATTGACGAACAATTGGTTGGCGTCGTCCTGTACCTGGCACGTCGTGGCATCCGGCGGCAGCGGCAGGCCACGCACCCGCTGCGCGGTCTCGCTGAGTTGCTCGCCATGGCCTACCAGCCATTGCTCGCCCCGGCCTTCTTCACCGACCAGGAAGACGAACAGATTGCTCGCCTCGTCCCGGTACAGGCACAGGCCGTTCACCGGAAAATCCCGCGTCGGCAGATACAGCGGTGTGCCCCACTGGCGCTTCTGCGGATCGAGGCTGACCAGCAACGCTTGCTGACGACTGCTGTCGAGGCTGGTCACCAGCGCATTTGCGCCCAGGGCGCGGGTATCCAGGCCATCGAATGCGCCGTTGAAACGCGCCAGTTCGCGCCCTTGGTCATCGAGCAGCAGCAACCCATCACGCCCGGCCAACAACCGCCCGGCCGCCTCGCCGGGCAGGAACGCCACGGCGTTCGCTGACAGGTCCTGTGTCCAGGGTTGCAGCTTCAGGCTCGGAGCGGCCTGTGCATGGCTGGCCAGCAGGCAGGCGATCATTGCCAACACGTAATGCTTGGGTAAAGACAGCTTTGTGTTCAACGGAAAAATCCTTGTCATGGAACCAGAATCGAAGTGCTTGCCACGGGGAATCGGGGTCTATTCAGAAATGGGTAAACGTCAGCCCCAGCTTGTAGGTCGGGCCGTATTCCTCGAATTGGCCGTTGTAGGAACGGTGGCCGGTGTAGACGAAGTACGGCTCGTCAGTGAGGTTCTGGGCTTCCAGGCTGACTTGCAGGTTCTTGGTCAGCGAATAGCGGGCACTGAAGTCGACGAAAGTCTGGGCGTCGACATACAGGTCATGGTCGCGGTCGCTGATGGAGGCCAATTCGTACAGGTAGGCCGATTTGTAGTTGGCCGACAGGCGCAGGCTGAGCTTGTCGTTTTCCCAACCCAACATGAGGTTGCCGACCGTATCCGACTGGTTTGGCAGGTCAATGCTGCGCTTGCGCTGGGTGCCACTGGCCTGGTCGAACCCTTCGATTTGCGCATCGGATCGACTGAACGTCGCGTTGCCACCCAGCAGCAGGCCGTTCCACGGCGCCGGCAGCCAATCGAATTTTTGCGAGTAAGCCAGTTCCAGGCCATAGAGCTTGGCACTGTCGCCGTTGGCGAAACTGTGGGCTTCGGCGAAATCGGTCCAGGCGCCGGTGCCGGCCAGGTCGGTGTTATAGACGAAGTTCTGTATGTCCTTGTAGAACACGAAAGCCGAGACGGTGCCGGCGCGGCCCATGAAGTGTTCGATGCCCAGGTCCAGATTGCTCGATTCCAGGGGCTTGAGGTCCGGGTTGCCGAAGGTGGCCTCGTCATCGTCGATGACAAAACCCGGAGCCAGTTGGCCGAAGGTTGGTCGCACCACGGACTTGGTCCAGGCCGCGCGCACCTGGGTGTTCTTGTCCAACTGATAACGTGCGTGCAGGCCGGGTAGCCAATGGTGGTATTGGCGTCGGGTATCGGTGTCGGTGAAGACACCGTCGGTGGCGCCGGTGCCCTTGGCCTCGAACTCGGTGCCTTCGTAGCGCATGCCGGCAATGAAGCGCCAATCGTCGATGTCGACGGTATTCATCAGGTACGCGGCGTTGATGTCTTCGCTCATCTTGAAGTCGTTGACCCGCGACTCCTGCTCGTCGAAAAACTCGTCGCGATCGAGGCCTCCCAGCAATTGCTTGATGGCACTGGCACTGATCCCAGGGCCGAACCGGCCCAGGCGGTAGTCGACGTTGCCCTTCTGGAACTGGCCAAGACTGAGTTGCTCGTCGGTGAACCCCAGGTCATCGAAATCCTCGTACACCCAGGCGTCGAGATCGTTGTCCTTGTCGCGCCGGCTGACCTTGCCACCGAATTTCACCTGGGATGCGTAGCCTTTCACGTCATAGTCACGGGCCAGGTCCAGGCGCAGGTTCTTCTCGGTGTCGGTGGTTTTCTGCCGTTCCCAGTCCACCTTGTCGAGGCTGAAGTTGGCCGGATCGTAGAAGCCTGGGCCAACGATCGGCCGCGGCTTGCCACTGTCGTAGAAACCACCGTCAATGCCATCGATGCCCTGGAACGTGGCGCCGGCGATGTGGCCGGGACTGTCCTCGCTGGACTCGCTGTAGCCCGCCTGGCCACTCAGCGTCCAGAGACCGAACAAGCGCTCGCCGCCCAGCACATAGGATTGGATTTGCTGGGTCTCTTCGCGCTGCTTGAGCTTGCGCTCACCCTCGGCAGGGCCGATCTCGCCCGGCGCCTGTGGGTCGTCGAAGGCAATACTGGCGGCGTTGCGGGTTTCGCTGTCCTTGTAGCGGCTGTACAGCGTGCGCAGGTAATAGCTACTGAAGTCATCAGGCTTGTAGTCGAAATTCAGCCCGCCGCCAGCACGCTCGCGACGGATGTCGTAGTCGCGCTGTTCGAGTTCTTCGAGTCGTGAGCCTTGCTCGAAGTCCCAGGCGCCGCCGGTTTCGACGTTGTCCGAACCGAAGTCACGCTTCTGCCAGCTCAGCGCGGCGGCGACGCCGAAGTTGTCGATGCCGTCGCCCAGGCTGAAACGATCACTGATGGCGCCGGAAAATCTCGGGCTGGTCTGGGCAGTGTTCTTGTCATAGCTGGCTTCGCTGCTGCCGGTGTAGAACAGTCCCTCATGATCAAAAGCCGAGAGGCTCTTGACGTCCACCGTACCGCCCAATGAGTTGGCGTCCATGTCCGGCGTCAGGGTCTTGATCACTGACAGCGACTGCACCAGTTCCGAGGGCAACACGTCGAGGGCGACCGCGCGGCGCTCGCTTTCCGGGGCGGGCACCAGCGTGCTGTTGATGGTCACGCTGTTGAGGTCCGGCCCCAGCCCGCGCACGCTGACGAAGCGGCCTTCGCCCTGGTCGCGTTCGACGCTGATGCCCGGCAGGCGCTGGACCGCTTCGGCGACGTTCTCATCCGGCAGCTGTGCCACGCCGTCGGCGTGCACCACACTCTTGATGCTGTCGGCGCTGCGTTGCTCCTTGAGGGCCTGGTCGATACTGGCGGCCTGGCCGACTACCTCGACGTGCTCGGTGGCCGATGGCTCGGCAGCGCTCAAGCGCTCGCTGGCCACGGCCATGGCCAAGGCAGTGAGCGTAAAACCGACGAGCCCGGCGGTGCTGGTACGGTGCTGCATGGTGGTCCTCCCCAGGAATCAGAAAATCCGCCAGGCAACGGCCCGGCAACTGGGAGGGCACGCTAGGGGTGGGGAATGACGGTTCTGTGACAGGGCTTGGCTGGAGGGGCTGCAATCAGCTGTTTAAGGGGGGCTGGCGAGCCTGAATGAGCTGAAGTGACCTACTGGAACCGCGCTCGGAAACTCCGTGGCGAGGGAGCTTGCTCCCGCTGGGGTGCGCAGCGCCCCCGAAACCAAGCACCACGGTCCTGGCAGACCATCTGCGCCTGCTGCGCAGCCGAGCGGGAGCAAGCTCCCTCGCCACGGGGCGGTGTTGCCGAAAAAAATCCGAATAACCGATGAGCTAATTCGACCTCCCCCACCCCATCACCCACCGTCACAGCCCTGTCACATTCATCTGCTGTGCTGGGCCGCATTCCGCTTCTGGCAAAGGATTCCGGCCATGTTTTCCACGCTCCGCCCGCATCGCGTCAAACTCGCCCTGCTACTGCTGGCGGCCAACCTCGGGCTGATCCTGCACTTGGCCAACGGCTCGATCAAACCTGTGGCGCAATGGATCTGGCTGGACATTCTCGGCGAAGGTGGCTCGGCGCTGCTGGCCTTGGTATGGCTGGGCCTGGTCCTGAAAAGCCGCCCCGCCGGCCGAGTGACCAACTACCTCGTCCTGGGCCTGGGGTGCATTTTCTTTTCCTGGTGGATCGACAGTCTCGATGAGTTCATCCACTTGCCCGACACCATCACCTGGGATCATTGGCTCGAATCAGGACCGATGCCGGTGGGCATGATTCTGCTGACACTGGGCATTTACCATTGGCACCGCGAGCAACTGGCGATCAACGGGCAGATGGAAAAGCGCGAGCGACTGTTCCGCGAGCACCGCCTGTTCGACAAGCTCACGCCGTTGGGCGGCGCGGATTTTCTCAAGCACGAGCTGACCGCCAGCCTGGAAGACAGCCGGCGCCGCCAACAGCCCCTGTCGCTGCTGGCCTTGGACCTCGACAATTTCGCCGCCATCAACCAGCGTTTTGGTCACGGCGAAGGCGATGCCGTGCTGCAAGCGGTCAGTCAGTTGCTGGTGATGAATCTGCGCCGCCAGGACCTGGTATGCCGCCTCGCCGGTGACCGCTTCGTGGTGCTGCTGCCCGACACCGGTGAAAGCCAGGCCCTGCGCCAGGCCGAGGAGCTGGAACAGGCGGTGCGCAGCCTGGCCCACAAGACCCGGCAACACGGCGAGCGCTTGCAACTGGCGGCCAGCACGGCGGTGGTGATGGCGTTCGACGAATCCCCGGAAGCCTTGCTCAAACGCCTGAACCTGACGCTGGCCCGAACCCGGCACACGCTGGCGAAAAGCGCCTGAGGCCGGCCGATGACCTTGAAGACCCATTGGTGCGAATCCGATCACCGCTTCATTGCGGGGCACTACCAACCGGCGGCGCTGATCGACCTGGCCTTGTCGCGGGACATTGACAGTCATCGCCTGCTGCGCGGCACCGGCCTGTTCCACGACGATATCCTCGCGGGCCGAAGCCGCATCAGCCCGCAACAGTTTCTCGGCCTGATCGATAACAGCCGGCGCCTGCTGGATGCCAGCGACAGCAGTTTCCTGTTCGGCCAGCGCCTCTTGCCCGGCCACTACGGGCCGGCCAGCCATGCCTTGCGTCACGCCCAGAATCTGCATCAGGCGCTGGACACGCTGATCGACTATCAGCTGCTGCTCAGCCCGTTGGCCGCGCCTCGTTTGCTACTGGACGAGCATTACGCGTATATCCACTGGTTGGACAGCTGCGGCGCCAATGAGCAATGGCGTTTCGTGCTGGAAGCCAGCATGACGTCGATGGTGGCGATGAGTGCCTGGCTCAGCGGTGAACGCTTGCCCTGGCAATGCAGCTTTCGTCACGACGAACCGCGTTACGTCGAACAATATTGGGTGCACCTGGGTGAACACAGCCAGTTCAACCGACCGCTGGATATGATGCGCCTCCCCCGCCATTGCCTGGCCCAACCCTGGCCCAACACCTCGGCAACCGCCGGCCAAGTCGCGCGGATCGAAGCCCGCGAACAGATCGACCAGTTGGGTTTCGCGTCGAGCTTCCTCGACTGCCTCTACGACTATTTGCATGCCCACGTGCAACAGACGCCGAGCCTGGAACAGACCGCACAGGCCTTCGCCATGAGCCCGGCCACGCTCAAGCGCAAGTTGCACAAGCACCACACCGGGTTCCAACAACAGGTGGACCGCGTGCACATGCACGTGGCGTTGTACTTGTATCAGGTCAAGGGCTTCAGCAACGAGGAAGTGGCGCAATACCTGAGCTTCAACGACACGGCGAACTTCCGCCGGTCATTCAAGCGCTGGACCGGCAGCACGCCGAAGCTGATCCGGCAGTTGCTGGCGTTGGGATAGGATTCGCGCGGCTCAATGCCCGCGAATGTAATGCTCCAATTGCCGGATCAGGTCCGCCTGCTCCACGAGTGATTCCTTGACCAGGTCGCCAATGGACAACAGGCCAATCAGTTCTCCGTTATCCAGCACAGGCAAGTGTCGCAGGTGGCTGTCGGTCATGACTTCCATGCAGCGGTCGATGCTCTGCTGGCTGTCGGCGGTGATCACTGGCGTGCTCATGATGGTGCGCACCGTAGTGCCCACCGATGAGCGGCCCTTGAGCACCATCTTGCGCGCATAGTCCCGTTCGCTGAAAACCCCGACCACCTGCCCGCCTTCGATGACCGGCAGCGCACCGACATTTTTCTCGGCCATGATCTGCAGCGCTTCGAGTACGGTCTGGTCCGGTGCGATGCTATGGACCTGCTGGTTCTGCACGCTCTTGAGTCTTACCAATTGGGCGGCGGTTTTCATTCCTAATCCCCATCTCAAACAAAAGTGACCGCTGTCGTGGCGAGGGAGCTTGCTCCCTCGCCACAAGGGCACCGAAAGACCACAATTGCGACGGTCAGTCCTCGCCAATCTCCACCACATCCCCATTCAAACGCACCGGCCAGACCCGCAGGCGCTGCTCCGGGTATTCCAGGCAATGGCCGTCCTCCAGGCGGAAATGCTGCTTGTACATGGGCGAGGCAATCACCAGTTCACCCTTGATATTGCCCAGCAAACCGCGGCCGATGACATTGGCGCCGGACTTCGGGTCGCGGTTGTCGACGGCGTACAAGGGCTTCTCCGCATGCTCAGGCAAGTACAGCAGCGCCACTTGGCTGCCGTCGTGCCAGGCGACCACGCCGGAGTTGGGCACCAGGTCTTCTCGGCTGCACAGGACGCGCCACTGCACGGGTTGCTGAGCGATACGAACGACGTTTGACTGGCTCATCAGAGCACCTCCTCGGTGACGGGAATCAGGTGAAGTTCATGGGCATGCACCGGCCGACGCTGGCCGCGCTCGCGGACGAAGTGGACGTCCGGATCGCCGCGCTTGTCGTTGACGAAGGTCCGGAAACGCTTGAGTTTCTCCGGGTCCTTCAAGGCGTTGGCCCATTCGCATTCGTAGCGGTCGACCACCAGCTGCATCTGCGCTTCAAGCTCGGCGCCCAGGCCCAGGCTGTCGTGAATGATCACGTCCTTGAGATAATCCAGGCCCCCTTCCAGGCTTTCGCGCCACACCGAGGTGCGTTGCAGTTTGTCGGCGGTGCGGATGTAGAACATCAGGAAGCGGTCGATGTAGCGGATCAGCGTCGCATCGTCCAGGTCGGTGGCGAACAGTTCGGCGTGACGCGGACGCATGCCGCCGTTGCCGGCCACGTAGAGGTTCCAGCCCTTTTCGGTGGCGATAACGCCAACGTCCTTGCTCTGCGCCTCAGCGCACTCGCGGGTGCAACCCGATACCGCGAACTTGAGCTTGTGCGGCGAGCGCAGGCCTTTGTAGCGGTCCTCGATGGTCAGGGCCATTTGCACGCTGTCCTGCACGCCGTAGCGGCACCAGGTGCTGCCAACGCAGGATTTCACCGTGCGCGTGGATTTGCCGTAGGCGTGGCCGGTTTCGAACCCGGCTTCGATCAGTTCGGCCCAGATGTCCGGCAACTGGTGCAACTGCGCGCCGAACAAGTCGATGCGCTGGCCGCCGGTGATCTTGGTGTAGAGGTCGTATTTTTTCGCGACAACGCCGATGGCGATCAACTTGTCGGCGGTGATTTCCCCACCGGCGATGCGCGGCACCACCGAATAGGTACCGTTTTTCTGCATGTTCGCCATGAACGTGTCGTTGGTGTCCTGCAACGGCACCAGGTGCGGGTCCATGATCGGCTGGTTCCAGCACGACGCCAGGATCGACCCCACCGCGGGCTTGCACAAATCGCAACCGGTGTGGCCGCGACCGTGTTTGGCGAGCAATTCTTCGAAACTGATGATGCCTTCCACCCGCACCAGGGCATACAGCTCCTGGCGGGTGTAGGCGAAGTGTTCGCACAGGCTCTTGTCGACGCTGACGCCGCGGGCAATCAGTTCGTGCTCGAACACTTGCTTGACCAGCGCAGCGCAACCGCCACAACCGGTGCCGGCCTTGGTGTCGCACTTGAGCTGGCCGAGATCGGTGCAGCCGCCGTCGATGGCCGAGCATATCGAGCCCTTGGTGACGTTGTGGCACGAGCAAATGGTCGCCGCCTCGGGCAATGCCGCCGGGCCCAGTGTCGGGGCGCCTTCGGACGACGGCAGGATCAGGCTGGCGGCGTCCTTGGGCAAGGCGATGCCGTTCTGCATGTACTGCAGTAGGGTGTCGTAGTAACTGTTGTCGCCGACCAGGACAGCGCCAATCACGCGTTTTCCGTCCGCATCGATCACTAGGCGACGGTAGCTGGCGCTGGTTTCGTCGATGAACTGGAAGCTGCGCGAGCCCGGCGTGTTGCCGTGCGCGTCGCCGATGGAACCGACGTCCACGCCGAGCAATTTGAGCTTGGTGGACATGTCCGCGCCGGTGAAGGCCTCGCTGGCTTCGCCACACAGGCGCGCCGCGACGTTGCGGGCCATCTGGTAGCCCGGCGCGACCAGGCCGAAGATGCTGCCATTCCACGCCGCGCATTCGCCGATGGCGTAGATGTCCGGGTCGCTGCTCTGGCAATGATCGTCGATCACCACGCCGCCGCGCGGGCCGATCTGCAGCTCGCATTGACGAGCCAAGGCATCCTGGGCGCGGATACCGGCGGAAAACACGATCAGGTCGGTTTCGAGGAAATCATCATTGCCGAAGTTCATTCGATAACGGTAATGCTCGCCCGCGCCAATGGATTGGGTGCCCTTGGACAGATGCACGCCGACGCCCAGTTTCTCGATGCGCGCCTTGAGGGCCAGCCCGCCCTGCTCATCCAGTTGCACCGGCATCAGCCGTGGAGCGAATTCCACCACGTGGGCTTCCAGGCCCAGCGTCTTGAGGGCATTGGCCGCTTCCAGGCCCAGCAGGCCGCCACCGACGACCACGCCACGACGGGCATTGCTCGCCGCCGCGCGAATGGAATCAAGGTCTTCGAGGGTGCGGTAGACCAGGCACGAATCGCCCTCGGCGCCCTGGATGGGCGGCACGAACGGGTAGGAACCGGTGGCGAGCACCAGCTTGTCGTAGTGGATGCGCTCCCGGGCGGTAACCACTTCGCGCGCCTGGCGGTCGATTTCCAGTACCGGTACGCCCAGATGCAGCGTGACACCAGGGGTCTGGTACAACGAGGCTTCGCCCAAGGCCAGCGATTCGGCATCCCGACCGGAGAAATACTCGGACAGATGCACGCGGTCGTAGGCCCGCATTGGCTCTTCGCTGAAGACATGCACACGGTAATGGTTGAGGGCACCGCGCTCGATCAGTTGCTCGACGCAGTGGTGGCCGACCATGCCATTGCCGATCACGATCAGCGTTTGCAGCTTGTTCAGGGAAGCAACGTTGGAATTCATAAAAGCACCCGACAAAAGCCCATCACGGTTTTTTGAAAGCAAAAAAAAGACGCCTGAAACCTTGCGGTTCCAGGCGTCTTTGCCTGTTCTGTGCGGTATCGACCCGGCGACTGCGCCCTGATCTACCGTTATCCCCCGGCCTGCTGGCGCTCGATCTTCGTTGACCGACGGGGCTGCCCACTCGATTGTGTTCACGGTGGGCCTGTGCAAGGTCTTGCAGCGAGCGTGCCAACACCTATCCGCAGCCGATCCACAACCCGATAGTCACCGCCAATCCCCTGTGGGAGCGGGCTTGCCCGCTAAGAGGCCCGCCAAGTCACCTCAAGCTGACCGGCGCCGGCCAAGCACTACCATCTGCCTTGCGATGGTGCGGCAGCCCACCTGCGGCTTCATAAAAGTGCACCTGAACAACCCCATCGGCAAAAATCCTGAACCATCGCCAAGCCCGATTTTCACAATAAGTGAGGAGCCCGTCAGGTGGCCGCACAAGCGACTCGCGACGCCAGGCAGTGGCTTGCTGTTCAACCCGAAACGAAGGAGATTCAACGATGAAAATCAATGAAATCATGAGTCGGGAAGTCCGCACGATCTCTCCCGACACCCCTCTGCGCGAGGTTGCGCAGATCATGCGCCAGGCCGATATCGGCGCGCTGGTGATCAATCAGAATGACCGCATGGCGGGGATGGTGACCGACCGCGACCTGGTGGTTCGAGCCATGGCCGAAGGTATGAACATGGATACCCCGGTCAGCCGGATCATGAGCGATGAGGTGCGCTATTGCTTCGATGACGAAGAAATCGACCACGTCGCCAAGAACATGGCCCAGATCGAAAAACGCCGCCTGCCCGTGGTCAACCGCGATAAACGACTGGTTGGCATGGTATCCCTGGCCAACGTTGCCAGCTGTAACGCCGACAAAGTCAGCGCCAACTTGCTGCGCGGTGTCGCGCAACCTCACTGATTCGCCAAAGGAGCTGCGGAGCGAGCGCAATGGATGAGCGAACCCCACCGGTTGCCGTGATCAGCGGTTCCAGCGCCGGCGTTGGGCGTGCGACCGCGCACCGATTTGCCGCCGCCGGCTATCGCGTCGGGTTGCTGGCCCGGAGCGAACGAGCCCTGGCGGACACGGCGCAAGAACTGGAGCAATTGGGTGCGACGTGCCTGGCGATCAGCGTCGACGTTGCCGACGCCGATGCGGTCTTCGAAGCGGCGCAGCGGATGGAACGCCAACTGGGACCTGTCGACGTGTGGATCAACTGTGCGATGGTCACGGTGTTTTCGCCGATCCGCCAGTTGACCGCCGAGGAAGTCCATCGCGTCACGAAGGTGACGTACCTGGGCACCGTACACGGCACGCTCGCCGCACTGGACCTGATGGGACGACGCAACCGTGGAGTGATCATCCAAGTCGGTTCGGCGCTGGCCTATCGCGCCATTCCGCTGCAAGCCGCCTATTGCGGGGCCAAGTTCGCGGTGCGCGGGTTCACCGATTCATTGCGCTGCGAGCTGCTCCACGAGCACAGCAACATCAAGGTGTGCATGGTGCAACTGCCGGCGATCAACACGCCGCAGTTCGATTGGGCGCGCAACAAGCTGGGCAAGCGCCCGCAACCGGTGCCGCCGATTCATGATCCGGACGTAGCCGCGCGGGCGATCCTCAGCGTGGTCAAGCGCACGCCCCGGGAATTATGGCTGGGTTCGGCCACGCTCAAGGCCATTGTCGGAACGTGCCTGATGCCTGGGCTGCTCGATCGGCTGTTGGCCCGTAACGCCTGGTCGGGGCAGATGACCAACGAGGACGACGACAGTCAGCGCCAGGACAATCTGTTCGAGTCGCAGGAGTCTGGGCACCGTACCCGCGGGCGATTCAACGGTCGCTCGCGGGACGCTGCGCTGGCGCTCAGCTCGACACAGGTGTCAGCCTTGCTGTTGGCCACCGGCGGGTTGCTGGCGGTCGTGCTGCTACTCTTCTGAGCCTGCGCGTCGGAACCATCGATAACCGTAACCGTTCAGCGTCAGCTTCGAAGGGGCCGTGGCTGGATACGGACTGTCCGAGAGCACTTGCTCGTATCCCTGCAAATCCAGTTCGCGCAACTGCACGCTGACCGTTTCCGTGCCAAGGTTCGCCAGCATCACCGAGGTGGCTTCGCACTCATGCGCGATGGCGAACACCGCCGGATGATCGACCGTCAACAGCCGTGCCTGGCCATCGCCGACTTCGTTCAACCGGGTCCGTGCCAACAACAATCGACGGGCCCGAGCCAACAGCGAATCGGGGTCATCCTGCTGCTCTTCCACATTCAATCGCGTGTAGGCAAAGGGCCCTTCATCGATTACCGGGGCGGCCAGGCGTTGGGCCGAGGAAAACCCGGCATTGGCTTCGTTGCTCCACTGCATGGGCGTGCGCACCGACAGGCGCTCGGGGCGGGACAGGTCGTCGCCCATGCCGATTTCTTCGCCGTAGCGCACGATCGGCGTCCCCGGCAGCGACAACAACACTGCCTGGGCCAGTGCCTGGCGCCGCACGTCGCCGTTGAGCATCGGCGCCAGGCGTCGACGGATGCCGCGGCCGTACAGGCGCATGTCTGGCTCCGGGGCGAACGCCTGCATCACTTCCTCTCGCTCCTGCTCACTCAAGCGCTCCAGGTCGAGCTCGTCGTGATTGCGCAGCCACACGGCATAGTTCGCGCCGTCCGGTGGCGCGGGCCGGCGGGTGATGGCCCGCTGCAACGGCTCGGCTTCGCCACGGGCCAACGCCAGGAACAGATGATTGTTCACCCAGAAATCCAGAACCAGGCCCAAGCGTTCGCCCGTACCGAAGTAATGGCTGTAGCGCTCGGGCTCGACGTCCACTTCGCCCATCAAGACGCCTTCGGGGTTGATGCCGGTCATGCATTGGTAGAACCGGTCGAGCACCCAGACGCCCTGCTCTTCATCGCCGCCTCCGGCCTGCTCGACCAAATGCGAGGCCGCATCGAGGCGAAAGCCGGCGATGCCCAGCTCCAGCCAATGGACCATGATGCGCTCGATTTCCTCGACCACGCGCGGGTTCGCCAGGTTGAGGTCCGGCTCATGCCGGTAGAACAGATGACGATAGTACTGGCCGGCCTGTTCGTCCCAGCGCCAGATGCTGTCTTCCACTGATGGAAAAATCGGCTGATTGCCGTCGTCCACCGGCGTGTCGGACCACAGGTAGTAATCGCGATAGACGCTGTCCTTGTCCCGCCGCGCCCGGAGGAACCAGGGATGCTGGTCACTGGTGTGCTGCACGACCAGTTCAAGGATGACGCGAATGCCGCGCTGACCGGCCTGCACGATCAACTGGCGCAAGTCTTCTTCGCTGCCAAAGCGCGGGTCCAGCGCCATGAAATCGCTGACGTCGTAACCGGCGTCCTTGAACGGCGACCGATACAGCGGCATCAGCCAGAGCGCACCGACGCCCAACGCTTGCAGGTAATCGAGTTGCTGGATGATGCCCTTCAAGTCGCCACGGCCATCGCCGTTGCTGTCGTAGAACAAGGAAGGATCGATCTGATAGATCAAGGTATTTCGGTGCCAATTGGCGTTCATCAGTGACTCCTTATCGACACAGGATCACGGCCTGCTCCGCGGCCAGTCGACCGCTGAACGGCTGGCCTTCATCCGCCCCGTCGCTGGCGACTTCCACGCGCCAGGGGTCGGCCAGGGGGAAGGTGTGTTCGCTGTCGGCAAAGTTGATGCAAACCAGGCGCTCGTCCCCCTCGCAATGGCGACGATAAGCGAGCACTTGCGGGTGTGACGGCAGTTCTTCCCAGCCGCCCAGGCGCAGCGCCAGGCTGTTGCGACGGCAGGCCAGCAAACGTCGGTAGAGCGCCAGTACCGAATCGTCGGCCCTCTCCTGGGCCTCCACCGACAGTACGTCGGCGTTCGCGGCGAACGGCAACCACGGCGCCTGTCCCGACCAACCGTGTGGCGCTTGTGCAGTCCATGGCAACGGTGCCCGGCTGCCATCACGCCCGCCAGGATCGATGCGCGTCTGGGCGGTCACTTGGGTATCTTCCAACCCCAGTTCTTCGCCTTGATAGATGAAAGGCGTGCCGCGCAGCGTCAGCAACATCACCGCCGCAGCCCGGGCCCGGCGCAGCGAGCCGCCGTAGCGACTGCGGTGGCGGCTGTTGTCGTGGTTGGACAGCACCCAGGTCGGCCAGGCCTGCAAGGGGCCGAGGTCGTTTTCCACTTCGCGGATGCACATGCGAAACACCACCGGGTCCCAAGGGGCGTCCAGCGGAGGGAAATTGAACGACATGTGCAGCTCGTCACTGGCGCCATAATAAGCCGCCACCTGCGCCGTGGAGCGAATGTTCACTTCGCCGATCAGCACCCGCTCGCCGGGATAGCTGTCAACGAGGCGGCGCAATCCGCGCAGCACTTCATGGCTGTAGGGCTGGTCATTGATCTTCACCATGGTTTCGCCGGCCATGCAGCGCGGGTCGTCGGCGAAACCCTGGTCTTTGCCGACACAATGCACCACGTCGACGCGAAACCCGTCCACGCCGCGCTCCAGCCAGAAATGCAGAACCTCATGCATGGCAGCCACCACTTCGGGGTTGTGCCAATTGAGATCCGGTTGTTGCGGCAGGAAAAAGTGCAGGTAGTACTGCTGGCTGTTTTCGTCCCAGGTCCAGGCGCTGCCGCCATCGATCGACGCCCGCCAATTGTTGGGCTGGTCGCGCCAGATGTACCAGTCGCGCTTGGGATTGTCGCGGCTGGAACGCGACTCGATGAACCAGGGGTGCTGGTCGGACGTGTGGTTCGGCACGAAGTCGAGCAGCACCTTCAACCCGCGTTCATGGGCCTTGGCAATCAAGGTGTCGAGGTCAGACAGGTTGCCGAACAGCGGATCGACGTCGGTGTAATCACAAATGTCATAGCCGGCGTCACACATCGGCGAGCGGTACACCGGCGACAGCCATAACGCGTCGACGCCCAGGCGTTGCAAATGGTCCAGGCGTGCGGTCAAACCGGGAAGATCGCCAATGCCATCGCCGTTGGCATCGGCAAAGGAGCGAGGATAAACCTGGTAGATCACAGCGTTCTTCCACCAGGGCGAATGGAAGGAGTTGGGCATGTCGCCTCCTCTGATCGCAGTGTTTGGTGGGCAAGACCGCGGCCCCGCCTGATGCCCCTGTTGTCGAGGGACATCAGTTAAGAACCGGAAAAGGTGCCTGGGGTTCGTTTTTCTTGTTGGGAAATCTGTTGGAGCGATGGCGGTGGTTCAGCTTGAAGCTTTCCCAGCAGCGCGCTCGACCATCGCAACGATGATCACGAACAATTCGCGCTTGGCCTCCTGGGCGCTGATTTCCCCATTGGCCGCCGCGTCGGACAAGGCCTCCGCCGCCCCCAGCATCGCCCGCAGGCTCGCTTGGGAAAGGTGCCCGGTCCCGGCGAAGGGCTCAAGCACCGAGCGACATTTTTCCAGGAAACTGCGTTCACATTCCCTCTTCATGCGCTCAAGTTCGGGTGAACCGCTCAAGGCCGCGATGACACCTGGGATCTCCCTTCCTTGGAGCAGGACGCACTCCACGAAGGAGTCGGCTGTCACCTGCGCGCGGCTTTGCAGGTCCGGTTCACTGGCGTCAATCGCGGCCTCCATCAAGGCAGTCTGGCGGACATCGAAATCTTGATAAAGCGCGGCCAATAGCCCCGACCGGGTTATGAAGTGGTTGTAGACGATGGGTTTGGTCACGCCAGCCTGATCCGCCAGGCGCGCCAGGGTCAGCGCTTCGCTACCTTCTTCGCGAACCATGCGCCAGGCGACCTCCAGCAATTGCCGATGCCGATCGAAGTGCGACAGACGCCGACGGGGCGCGGCATCGGGCCGCGTATTTTCTTCATGGGTTGACATGCTAACTTTACCAGTAGTAACTTACGTTCAGTAACTTAACCAAGCATACCCGCTTGACACTGTGCGACACCAGAAGGAATTTCAACATGCATGCCCTTATCGTCGTTGCTCACCATAACCCCGATTCTCTGACCCATTCGCTTGCCCAAGCCATTGGCAACGGGGTCGTTCAAGCCAATCCGGCGCATACCTTCGAGATAGCCGACCTCGCTGCCGAGGGGTTCGACCCGCGTTTTGATTTTGCCGACGCGGCGGTTCATCACCGCGAAGCAGCTCCGGCCGCCGATGTCCTGGCCGAGCAGGCCCGAATTGACCGTGCCGACGCGTTGGTCGTCGTCTACCCGATTTATTGGTGGTCGATGCCGGCACTGCTCAAAGGCTGGATCGACCGGGTATTTTCCAATGGCTGGGCGTTCGACTTCATACCCGATCAACCGTTTGTTCAGAAGCTCCAGCGCCTGCGGGTTCATCTGGTGGCCGTCGGCGGCGCCGATGCTGGCAGTTTTGAACGTCATGGCTACGACCAGGCGATGGTCACGCAAATCGAACATGGGATTTTTGGATACTGCGGCGCCCGCGTGGTGAGCTCCGACAGATTGCTTGAATCGGAGAGCCTCGATCCGAAACTCCACCTGGAAACGGCACATGCCCTCGGTCAGCGGTTGTTCTCGACAGCCGGCGAGCCAGCCCGCATGGAAGCCGAAGTCGAGTGCGCCTGAAAGACCCGGCAGTCAGAGCGCACGGCGGTCAGCGGCCGACAGGGCGACATCGCGTTGGTAGATATCCGGGATATACACCGCCCGACCCTGGCTGTCCGCTTGCACTGTCCAATAGCCCAGCAGGATCGGCACGGGCTTGGCCAGCCTGAACTCATGGGTCAGTTCGCTGGCCAGCAGCGTGTCGGTCCGCTTGCGTTCTGCCGAGGTTAGGAGCAGGTCCCGCATATGCATGACCTGCTCGATGCGCACACAGCCAGAGCTGAAGGCCCGAGGACTTTTGCTGAACAACGCCTGGCTGGGCGTGTCATGCAGGTACACGGAAAATGGGTTGGGAAAGCGCACGACCAATTTACCCAAGGGATTCTTCGAACCAGGGTCCTGGCGCAGCATGAGATCGCCGGGGTGTTCCCAGTCGATATTCTCCACTGCCAGCGGCAAGCCATCCCGATCGATGACCCGCAGGTTATGCCGCGCCAGGAACTCCGGGTCGCGGCGAATCTCGGGGAGTTTGTCCTCGCGCATGATGGTCGGCGGGATCGTCCACGAGGGGTTGAGGGTCAGGCGGGTGATGCGCGATTTGATCAACGGCGTCTGGCGTTCGGCACGCCCCACCTGGGTGCGGGTTTGCCACACGGGCGCGCCGCCCTGGTAAACCGTCAGTTGCGCCGCCGCCACGTTGACCAGCACGCTATCGGGCTCCAGGTCCTGTGCCAGCCAGCGCATGCGTTCAAGGTTGATGCGCAACTGCTCGCGACGCATGGCTGGGCTAATGTTGAGCTCGGTGACGGTCCAGGGCCCCACTACCCCATCGGCTTGCAGCGAATGATGAAGTTGGAAACTCTTCATCGCCTCCACGAGGCTCGGGCTGTAGTGCTCGTCGGCGTCGAGTGGCGGCACGCTCAGGTAGCCTTCGTTGAACAAGCGCCGGGCGAGCGCCGGTACGCGGGCGTCGCGCTTGTCGGGTTGCAAGAGCGGGCCGCCGGGCACCGACTGCCAGTCCGCCAGGGGTTGCTGCCGTTGCCGGGCGTAGAGCTCGCGCAGGTTGCGATAGAGCGTCAGGCTCGGCCGGGCCAGTTCGAAAGCCTCGGCCGGGTCTTGCAGGCCCGCGATGGCGAAATGCAGCACCATGGCTTGACGGTCCGGCAACTGGGGATTGGCTTTCCAGATCGACTCCAGGCGGTTCTGTGGCAGATAGCCGAAACGCAAGTCATGCAGGGCATGCAGGTAGCGTTGGCTGATAGCGATGTCGGTACAGGCGGCATTGGCGTAGGCGCCTTCGCCCGGCAAGGGGTAGCGGTTCGGATCCAGCCCGTCATCCGCCAATTGTTGCAATTGGAGCAGCAAGGCCTGTAACCGCTCATCGTCCGCCCAGATCGCCTGGCCTGCGTTTTGCTGGTACAGCGACTGCAGGCTCATGACCGTCGGAAAATCGACGCTCGCAGCCAGTTCAGGGCAGTTGGCAGATAACTGCGCCAGCGTGGTTTGCGCCTGCCCCGGATCGCCGTCCTCGGCCGTAGCGACCAATGGCGCAACGAGCAATAAAAGGCTCAGGTAACATGCGGGCTTTTTAAACAACTGCTTTACTCCAATCCATGGCCGTCTCGTTGACGGTGAATTTTGCGACAGGTACGACCCGCCATCATGCAGACAAACAAAACCGGACGGGATGCCGCAAACGAACGCCATCGCAAGCGGCCTTCACCGGTATCGGCCTTCTTGCGTCGACTCTGTCTGGTCATGACGGGCCTCGGCATTCTGTGCAGCCCGGCGTTGGCCGAAAAATCCAAGCCCCAGCCTCTTTACAACAGCCTCGCCCACGCCGCGCCGGAACTCAATCCCCAAGCGCTGAAAAGTGCCCTGAGTGCGATGCAGTGCGCAGTTGCCAACGGCGCTCGACAAGCCCGCCACCTGGCCGTGATCGACTATTCGCAACCGTCCACGGCCCGTCGGCTGTGGATCTTCGATCTGCGTCAAAAGAAGCTGGTCTTGCGCGATCTGGTGGCCCATGGGCAGAAATCCGGGGAAAACTTCGCCACGCAATTCTCCAATCGCCTGGGCAGCTATCAGTCCAGCCTGGGCTTGTTCCGCACCCAGGAAAGCTACCAGGGCGCCCACGGCTATTCGCTGCGCATGGATGGCTTGGAACCTGGGTTCAACGACCTGGCCCGGGACCGGGCGATCGTGATCCACGCTGCCGATTACGTGAATCCGCTGTGGAGTGTGCGCCAGGGTCGCATCGGCCGCAGCCTGGGCTGTCCCGCCGTGCGTCCGCAAGTGGCGCGGCAAGTGATCGACAAGCTCAAGGGCGGGCAGTTCATGTTTTCCTGGTACCCCGACCCGGCGTGGCTCAAGCGCTCGGCCTATCTCAATTGCCAGCCGCAACAAGTGGCGAGCATCCTGGCGACGAGCGGCGGCTAGCAGCACCTTTGTGACGAGGGAGTCCCCCACGCTGCGCTATCAAGGGATTGCACCAGGTTCGCCGGTGGTTAAAATGCCGGCCTTTCGAGTCGCTGGCGTTTTTTCCTGATGAACCCTCAAGCCCTCCAAACCTTGCACAGCCACTTGTTGACGGCGCTGGCATCGGCACCAAACGAAACCCGTCGCCTGTTCCACGGGCGCGGGCGCTGCTGGCCGGGCCTGGAACAGGTCACCGTCGACTGGCTGCAAGGTGTAGTGCTGGTCGCGTTGTTCAAGGAGCCGGAGGCGGCGCAACTGAAGGATTTACTGTCGATGCTCCAAGCCCTGGCCGCCTCGCCCACCTGGCAACACAGCGGTGCACAAACCCTGGCCTTGCAGCATCGATACTTGCCCGACAGTCTCACCCAATGGCTGGTGGGCGAGCCGATCGATGAATGGACGCTGACCGAAGGTGGCCTGCGCTACCGGATCGACCTGGGCAAAAAGCAGAACAACGGCCTGTTCCTCGACATGCGCTACGGGCGCGACTGGGTGCGGACCAATGCCGGTGGCAAGCGCGTGCTTAACCTGTTCGCCTACACCTGCGGCTTTTCCGTGGCGGCCATCGCCGGCGGTGCGCAGCACGTGGTCAACCTGGACATGTCTCGCGCGGCCTTGAGCCGTGGGCGCGACAATCATCGTTTGAATGGCCATGACTTGGGCCAAGTGACTTTCCTCGGCCACGACTTGTTCAAGTCCTGGGGCAAGGTCATCAACAGCGGCCCCTACGATCTTGTCATCATCGATCCGCCCACTTTCCAGAAAGGCAGCTTCCTGCTGACCAAGGATTACCAGCGCGTACTGCGCCGCCTGCCGGAGCTGCTGAGCGCCCACGGCACGGTCCTGGCCTGCAGCAACGACCCGGCCACCGGACCGGACTTCCTCATCGACGGCGTCATGCGTGAAGCGCCTGGGCTGACATTCGAAGCGCGGTTGGAAAATCCTCCGGAATTTCCAGACGCCGATCCGGCCTGTGGCCTCAAGGCCCTGGTGTTCAAACGCCAGGACCCGGCTCTTGGATAGCCTTGTGCGCGCTCCCTGAGAATTACAAATTTCCTCTACTTGGCGAATCGTCTCGCGACTAGACTGTCTCGCGGCGCCAGCAACGCGAACCGATTGGGTCGCGCTTGCGGCAGCCCCGAAACCGGACTGTTCAAGGATCGAAGAACCATGTCGCAATCACCTCCCCCTGACCCGCGCCAGCGCTGGCGTGCCTTGATCGTCTTGTGCCTGGGCGTGCTGATGATCGTGCTCGACGGAACGGTGGTCAACGTCGCCCTGCCGTCGATCAAGGACAGCCTGCAATTCGACGACGCCGACCTGGCGTGGATCGTCAACGCCTATTTATTGACCTTTGGCGGCTTCCTGCTGCTGGGTGGCCGCCTGGGCGACCTGTATGGCCATCGGCGCCTGTTCACCCTTGGCTTGGCGGCGTTCACGCTCGCATCGCTGGCCTGCGGCATGGCGCCGTCGCAAGCCTGGCTCATCATCGCCCGGGCCATCCAGGGGCTTGGCGGAGCGGTGGTCACGGCGGTGGCCTTGTCGTTGATCATGGATCTGTTCACCGAGCCTGGCGAACGCGCGCGGGCAATGGGCGTTTACAGTTTCGTCTGCGCGGCGGGCGGCAGCATTGGCGTGTTGCTGGGTGGTTTGCTCACTGACCTGCTGAGCTGGCATTGGATCTTCCTGGTCAACCTGCCTGTAGGCCTGGTCGTCTTGGCCCTGTCCCTGAAATTGTTGCCGGCCGTGCACGCCGAAGGCAGTGGGCAGCTGGACGTTGCCGGCGCCGTGACTGCGACGGTTTCGCTGATGGTCGCGGTGTATGCCGTGGTCAATGGCAACGAACAAGGCTGGACGTCTCTCCACACGCTGGGCCTGCTGGCAGCCTCGGCCTTGTTGATGCTGGGCTTCATCGTCATCGAACGCCGGATTGTCCATCCCTTGATCCCGATGGGCCTGTTTCGCCTGCATAACCTGCGCACCGCCAACCTGCTCGCAGTGCTCTGGGCCGCGTCGATGTTCGCCTGGTTTTTCCTGTCGGCGCTCTACATGCAGTTAGTGCTGGGCTATACGCCGATGCAGGTAGGATTATCGTTCCTGCCGGCCAACGTGATCATGGCGATTTTCTCCCTGGGCCTGTCGGCGCGACTGGTGATGCGCTACGGCATCCGGACGCCGCTGGCGCTGGGCCTGTTACTCGCCGCCATCGGCCTGGCGTTGTTTGCACGGGCACCGCTGGACGGCCAATTCATCGGCGACATCCTGCCGGGCATGTTGCTACTGGGCTTGGGGGCGGGAATGGCGTTCAACCCGATGTTGCTGGCTGCGATGAGCGAAGTGGAACCCAAGGATTCCGGCCTGGCCTCAGGCGTGGTCAACACGTCGTTCATGATGGGCGGGTCGGTGGGCCTGGCGGTGCTGGCAAGCATAGCCGCGTACCGGACCAAGACGGCCGCGCCCGAGCTTGCGCCGCTGGTGGCACTCAATGATGGGTATCAGGTGGCGTTCCTGATCGGTGCGATGTTTGCGCTGGCTGCGGCGATACTGGCGCGATTTCTGCTGCGAAGCACCGCGATGGGACAGCAGGCGAAAGTCGACTCCGCCGCCCATCCGGCCCCTTGAAAGCCCAGGGCTTTAACGACAGGCATCAAACGATGCCTGTCGTTTAAGCCGGTCCAGTTCAATCTCAGGCAGCCATCCTTTCACACGCCTCGGCACAGGACCGGCATGCCTTGGCACAATCCTGGCAATGACCCGCTTCGTGCCCAGCACACTCCTCGCCACAGGCTCGGCAGATGCTCGCGCAGACAATACAAAGATCGGCGGCGACCCGACTGTCACGCTGCATCAATGTCGCCGCCAGGCGGCACAGGTCGGCGCAGTCGCGGTCCAGCTCGATGCAACGCGCCATCATCTGGACGTTTTCTTCTTGCAGGCAAGCGCTGGCGCAGGCCTCACAGGTCATGGCGCAGGCCAGGCATTCGTCGATGCAGGCTTGATAACGTTGGTTCATGGCACTCTCCTTTTTCGAAGGTCGAGAAAATGGCATACCGCCTTTTCAGGGCAGGTATAAGAGTGCGACTCGCCGCGCGCGCCTGGGGTTTCGAAAGAAAAATTACATTTTCGTCAGCCAGGAAATACCGCGACTCCTGCTGCGGTGCAGGGCTATACCAGCAACGTCAACCACGCCGACACCAGCAGCAACACCGCCATGACACGGTTGAAGCGCCCCATCGCCACGGCGGAACGGCAGAACCTTGCGGCGCCGCGCCCCAGGTAGGCCCAGGCGGTCATGCAAGGAATGGAAATCGCGAAAAATGCAAGGGACAGCCAGAGCACCTGCGCCGTACGGTCCGCCCCGGCACCGGCGAATACGCTGACCACCGCCAAGGCCATCATCCACGTCTTCGGGTTCACCAGTTGCAATCCGGCAGCTCCGGCCAGGCCAAGCCGCGGGCCTTCAACCGGTCGGTCCGGGTCGATGGCTTCGGCCGGTGCGCTGAAAATCTGCCAGGCCATCCAGCTCAGCCAGGCGATGCCGGCCCAGGACAATGCCGTTTGGATGGTCGCATGCCGGGCCAATACATCCCCCAGCCCAGTGCCCACCAACAGCACCAACAACGCAGCGGCCGCGCAAGCGCCGAGGATGATCGGCCAGGTGGTCGCCAGGCCGAAGCGCGAGCTGTGGCTCAGCACCAGGATATTGGTCGGCCCAGGGGTGATGGAGGCGACAAAGGCAAACAGGGCAAACGGCAGCAACTGGTCCATGGAGCAATTTCTCGGTGGGTGATCGTAGGACCGATCATCCCGATGCTGACATGCTCAGTCTGGAACAATTGAGCAGCGCTTGCGGTAGTCCGCGGGGCTCATGCGATAGGCACGCTGGAACCAGCGGCCCAGGTGACTCTGGTCGGCAAAACCAAGCATGGCGGCCACCGCCACGGCACTTTCGCCACGGGCCAGCAAGCGCCGCGCCCGGGCCAGGCGCAGTTGGATCAGGTAAGCATGGGGCGCCAGGCCGAAAGCGGCCTTGAATGCGCGGCTCAGGCGAAAGCGATCGACACCGGTAGCCCGCGCCAAATCGCCCAGGCCGATGTCTTCGCTCAGGTGGCTGTGCAGGTAGTCGCGGGCCTGCTGTGCAACCAGCGGCAGCCGCGGGTCGGGATTGATCCGCGCACGCCAGTGCAGGTGTTGGGTGAGGTTGGACAGCAGCGTGTCAAGTGCGGTCTGGCGGACGATCAGGATGTCCTGCTCATGCAGGCTCTGGAAGGCCGTGGCGGTGGCGCGCGCCAGTTGTACGTCGTCATTCAGAGTGGCGGCGAAACCCAATTGGGCGTTGTCCGGTGCTTCTTCGAACAGCGAGCGCAGCTCGCGCTCCAGCCAGTGTGGTTCGAGGTACAAGGTGCGGTAGGTAAAGCCCTGTTCGTGAGGTGCGTTTCCGTCATGCAGCTCGCCGGGCTCGAGCAGGAACACTTTGCCCGGCGTGCTGTTATGTTGCTGGCGGCGGCAATGGAACTGCTGCACCCCCTGCTCCGTCACGCCCACCAGGTAGGCATCGTGCCAATGCGGATCGTAGGCATGGCCCTCGAAATGCGCGCGCACGGTCTCGATACCGGACGAGGCGTCCTGCTTGAGATCGATCCAATTGCGCGCTGTCATGCCTTACCCGTCTAGTCGATGTGCTCTGGCAGATTAACTGCTGCCCAAGCGCCTGTCTGGAAGATTTGTGCAGATTGAGGGGGCTCATCGGGTGCCCCGCATCACGCATCCGGCGTAATCACCGGCAGCACGGTTTCCACCGCCAACCGCGCCAGTTCCGCATCCTCTTCAGCCTTCACGCCGGAAACCCCGATGGCGCCGATGCACTGGCCATCGTGGCGGATCGTCACGCCGCCCTCAAGCATGCCTTGCAGGTGCGGAGCGCTCAGGAAGGCCAGGCGACCACCGTTGATCATGTCTTCAAAGGCCTTGCTGTCACGCCGCCCCATGGCCGCGGTGCGGGCTTTTTCGGTGGCGATGTAGGTCGACAACGGCGAGGCATCGTCCAGGCGCAACAGCCCCAGGGGATGCCCGCCATCGTCTACCACGCAGATCGATACGGCCCATTGGCGCTGGTGAGCCAGTTCCTTGGCAGCGACCAGCAGCTGGGCAACGTCCTGCTCCGTGAGTACCGCTTTGGTTTTCATGAATCACTCCGTGTCATGGAACATGAGGCCAGGGGCGGCACCCGCTGGCCATGGAAAGTGCCTGATTATTCGCCGTAGATATCGAAATCGAAATACTTCTGGCGAATCCGGTCGTAGGTGCCATTGGCGCGAAGGGTTGCCAGGGCCTGGTTGAAGCGGCTCGCCAACGGGTCGTTCTTGCGCACGGCGATGCCAATGCCGGTGCCGAAGTATTGTTCTTCGACGAAATTCGGCCCGACAAATTCAAAATCCTTGCCTTCCGGACGCTTGAGCAAGCTTTCGTCGATTACCACGGAGCTGGCCATCGTCGCGTCCAGGCGACCGCCCAACAGGTCGAGAAAAATCTCATTCTGCGAACCATAGCGGATTACCTCGGCGCCGGCCGGGACAAATTTGTCAGTGACGTAGCGATCGAAGTTGGTGGCCCGCTGCACGCCGATCCGCTTGCCCTTGAGCTGTGCGGGGATTTCGTTGATGCCGCTGCCCTTGCGGAACACCAGGCGCGCCGGGATACGGTAGTAGCGGTCGGTAAAGTCGACCGATTTCATCCGCTCCGGGGTGATCGACATGGAGGAAATCACCGCGTCGACCTTCTTCACCTTGAGCGCCGGGATCAAACCGTCGAACTCCTGCTCTTTCCAGTCGCAGCGAACCTTCATCTCGGCGCACAGGGCCTGGCCGATATCGTAGTCAAATCCAACGATGGCGTTGTCCGGGGTTTTCGAGGCGAACGGCGGATACGCCGCTTCGATGCCGATGCGCAATGAGTTTTCCGCAGCGTGCAGGTTGGCGCCGAGCGCCAGCAACGAGACGAAACCCAGCTTGAGTGCGATGCGTTTGATGTTCATTCATTAGCTCCGGATGCGATGTTATTGAGTTCGGACGCTCGGCGAAAAGTCGTCCGTTATGGCAGCAGCAACGTGAACAAGCGCAGGCGACGGCTCTGGTGGTCGTCTTGCCCGGTAACGGCAGAACAGCGGTCCGGCGGTGCTATGCCGGTGCTATACCGCCGCGGTGACGATGAGCTCCAGCAGGATCTGCGGATCATCGAAAGCCACTTGTGCGGTGGCGCGCGCCGGGGTGTTCGCGACGTCGACCCACTCACTCCACAGCGCATTCATTTGGGCAAAGTCACGGCCCATGTCTTTCATCCAGATCTGCACACTAAGCAGGCGACGCCTGTCTGTGCCCGACGCGGCGAGCAATTCGTCGACCCGTTGCAGCACTTGGCGCGTTTGGCCGCCGATGTCCTGGCTGCAGTCGGCGGCGACGATGCCGCTGAGCCAGGCCACGCCGTTGTGCACGACGCTGCGGCTCAAGCGTGGGTTGCTTTCGATACGTTGGATGTTCATGACAGTTCCTCCGGTGAGTGGCGTTCGCCGGCCAGTTGCGCCAGCGTGATGGGTTTGAGGGGCGGACGAATGCGGTAGTAGCCCACCTCGGCGGGCGGCACGCGACGATGGGCGGCGATGATCTGGGTAACACTCAAGCCGCACTGGCGGCCCTGGCACGGCCCCATGCCGCAGCGGCCGAAAGCCTTGGTCTGGTTGGGCCCCAGGCAGCCGAGGTCGACGTAGCGGCGGATATCACCAGCGCTGACCTCTTCGCAGCGGCAGACCATGACGTCGTCGGCGGGAACGCAGTGCTCTGCCGGAGGCCGATAAAGGGCATCGATCAACGGCCGCGCGGCGCGAGCGCGGCGCAGCGCCTTCCGGACGCCATGTGCCTGCCCGTGACGTCCGGCGATGGCCAGCGCCGCCAGTTGCCCTTCAAGCCGCGCAACCTGGGCGCCACCAATGGCCCCACCGTCACCGGCGATGAAGATCCCAGCGGCGCTGCTTTCACCAAAACCATTGCGGCGCGGGACCCAGCACAACTGCGACGCGCTCCAGTCATGTTCCAGGCGCAGCGAGCGGCTGATCTGTGTATGCGGGACCACGCCCTGGTGCAACAGAATCAACTCGGCGGGCACCCGGTGATGCTGCCCCTCGCTGTCGAAGCTCAAGGCCCTGGCCCGATCCGCGCCCTCGATGCGCAGGTGAGCGGCACCGCGAAAATGGCGGATGCCGGCACGCTTCAATTCAACCAAGAGCCTCGCGCCCTTGAGCAAGTCGCGCCAACCCTGCAACGCGCCAGGAATCGCACGCCAGGCCTTGAGCAAATCACGTCGGTGGCTGGTATCGACGAGCGCGTCGATGACGATACCCGCCCGCAGGTACTGCACCGCCAGCAAATAAAGCAGCGGACCGCAGCCTGCCAGGACCACCGGACCCGCCGGCACCATCGCCGAGCTTTTGAGCAGGATTTGCCCCGCGCCGGCGGTCATGACGCCGGGCAAGGTCCAGCCGGGGATCGGCATCGGACGTTCGAGGGCGCCCGTGGCAATCAACAAATGTCGCCCCTGGAGAATGCGTGCCTGGCCTTCGACCAGGTAGTGGACCTCACGCTGCGGCGTTACCTGCCAGATCGCCGCGTTGGGTAGATAGCGTGCGCCACAGCCCATGAAATCCGCCGCCAGTTCAGCGCCCGCGTAGTAGTCCTCGCCCAGCACGGCACGGCTGCGACCATCGGCTTGAAGGACCTGGCGATAAATCTGCCCGCCGGGACTGGCCTGCTCATCCAGCACCACCACGGACAGCCCCTGGGAGCGGGCTTCGAGCGCCGCGCTCATGCCGGCCGGGCCGGCACCGATGATGATCAGGTCGATCGCAACGTTACTCATCATTCGCCTCCCCAACCGGCATCAGGGCGGCAGCGCCACACTGACGGCGCACGCGCATGCCCGCACGCACGGGCACCAGGCAGGATTGGACGCTTGCCTGGTCGTCGACCTGCACCAGGCATTCGAAGCACACGCCCATCATGCAATATGGCGCCGCGGGCCGGCCGCTGATCGCGCTTTCGCGGGTATGGCGCACGCCGCTGGCGAGCAACGCCGCTGCCAGGGACACGTGGGCCGGCACGCTCAACGGCTGGCCGTCGAATTCGATCAATACGTTGTGCTGCGCGGCGGCCAAAGGCCGGAAAAGGCGGTCAGCCGACATGGCGCATCTCCATGGAGGAATTGAAGCGGTGCAGGCCGAATGGCTTCACGGCGGGGTCGTCGAAGTCACCAGCGATCCAGGGGGCCAGGCGCAGGGCATGAACGGCGGCCAACGTCACACCGCTGTGGCAGCTCACAACCGACAACCCCGGGCAGACTTGGGACATTTCGTAGATCGGAAACCCGTCGGCGCTCATCACCCGCAACGCCCCCCAGGCCCGCACCAGCCGTACGTCACCCAGCAGTGGGAAACACTGCACGGCCCGCCGGGCAATGGCGGCCATGACCCGGCTGCCGGTGCCATCGTCGAAACCGGCCGACTCGTGGGAATCGCCCAGTTGCACCGTGCCTTCATCGGTCTGGCGCACGTAAGTGGTGGGGTATTCCAGGAAGGGCTGGAGGCGTTCGGTCACCAGGATCTGCCCACGGTTCGGTTGCACCGGTACATCCAGGCCAACCTGTTCGCCCAAGCTCCGGTTGCCCAGGCCCGCGGCCAGGACCACCTGCCGGGCCGACCAGCGTTGATCGCCGGCCTGTAATCGAAATCCGCTGGCATCGGGTTCGATCGCCTCGACGCGGTGACCATTGATCACCTTCACACCACGGGCCTGGCATGCCGCGTAAAGGGAGCGCAGCAGCTTCAACGGGTTCACATGGCCGTCCATGGGCGAGAAGCAACCGCCCACGACATCGGGCCCGATGCCGGGCAGGCGATTGCGCAGTTGCACCGGATCCAGCAGCTCGTAGGGGTAATCACCGTCAAGGGCTTCGCGCAGCCAGCCCAGGCGCGCCGCCTCCTCGGCCATTTCCGCATCGCTCAGGCACAGTTGGAAACCACCCGCCTGGCGCAGATGGATATCGATCCCGGTATCGGCGTGCAGCGCGGCAGCAAACCGTGGCCACAGCGCCACCGAATCACGGGTCCATTGCGCATAGGGGCTCATCCCATAGCCCTTACCCTGCACCCACAGCAAACCGAAGTTGCCCCGGGCGGCACGAATGGCGTCGTCTCCCTCGTCGAGCACGCTCACCTGGCGTCCGAGCAAGGCCAGGCCATAAGCGATGGACATACCCACCAGGCCACCGCCCACGATGATGACATCAGTTTTTTGCATGGCTGCTCTGTGCTCTGCATAGCCGTCATGTCTCGGTAGATGCCCCGACATTTCGGCTTGATGAGTTGATGGAGCAAATCCTAGGACGCTGACACGGCCATGAAAAATGCTTTATTTTGGACATCCCATGTCTTTTTGTTATGGATAGCTAAGCTTATGAACCTTCGCCAGCTGGAAGCCTTTCGCGCAGTGATCCTGGGACAGACAGTGACCCGCGCCGCCGAAATGCTGCACATCTCCCAGCCCGCCGCGACCCGGCTGATCGCCAGCCTGGAAGAAGACATCGGTTTCAGCCTGTTCGACCGCATCAAGGGCCGGCTGCAACCCACCGCCGAAGCCATGACGCTGTATCAAGAGGTGCAGCGCTCGCTGTTAGGCGTTGAGCGCATCGCGCGTACCGCCCAGGACATCCGCAACCTCAAGCGCGGATCGCTGCACATCGCCTGTGCGCCGGCGATGGGCTTGTCGTTCCTGCCGCGAGCCATCGCTGCGTTCATGGCCGAGCATGACCAGGTGCAGATTTCCCTGGTGGTGCAATCTTCCCGGGAAGTCGTGGACCTGGTGGTGGGCCAACGCTGCGACTTGGGCTTGATCGTGCTGCCCAACACCTATCCGAGTCCCCGCGCCGAAAAACTGCTGGCGACGCGGATGCTCTGCGCCCTGCCCGCCGGCCATCGCCTGGTGGATCGCGCGACGGTCTTCCCGGAAGACCTGCAAGGCGAGCGGTTCATTTCCTATCCGCAGTCCATCGGCTCTCGCCAACACATCGACGCGATCTTCGCCGCTCATGGCGTGGAACGTGAGCTGCGGCTGGAGACGCAGCTCTCCCAGCCCATGTGCACCTTCGTCGAGCAGGGCCTTGGCGTTGCGCTGGTGGACGCCATCAGTGCGGTCGAATACCGGGGCGACGGCATCGTCTTTCGCGCCTTCGAGCCGGCGATCGAAATGGACTTCAGCATGCTGCTGCCGATCCAGGGCCCCTTGTCGAAATTGCAGGCCTGTTTCCTGGAGCACATGCAGCGGTTCATCGAGGTGCAGGTGCCGGCGGCTTATCGCTTTTAGCCCACCCAATGGATCCATTGGTTGTGGCCAGTCATCAGCAGATCCACCAAAACCGTTGACAAGCAAATTAGTTAAGAGAGTTAATGGATCCACAGATAAAAACAAAACCAGCCTGGAGATCCGCTCATGTACCCCAAGAACACCTGGTACGTTGCCTGCACGCCTGATGAAATCGCCGACAAGCCGCTGGGTCGACAGATCTGTGGCGAGAAAATGGTTTTCTACCGCGGGCATGGCGGCGAGGTCGCGGCGGTCGAGGATTTCTGCCCGCACCGTGGCGCCCCGCTCTCGCTGGGTTACGTCGACAATGGCAACCTGGTGTGTGGCTATCACGGCCTGGTGATGGGTGGCGATGGCAGGACCGTCGAAATGCCCGGCCAACGAGTGCGCGGGTTTCCCTGCAACAAGACCTTCGCCGTGCAGGAACGCCACGGCTTTATCTGGGTCTGGCCGGGTGAACAGGCGCAGGCCGACCCGGCGCTGATCCCGCATTTGGAATGGGCGCAAAGTGACGAATGGGCGTATGGCGGCGGCTTGTTCCACATCCACTGCGACTATCGCCTGATGATCGATAACCTGATGGACCTGACCCACGAAACCTATGTTCATGCGTCGAGCATCGGTCAGAAGGAAATTGACGAGGCGCCCCCGGTGACCACGGTCGAAGGCGACGAAGTCGTGACCGCCCGGCACATGGAGAACATCATGGCCCCACCGTTCTGGCGCATGGCGCTGCGGGGCAACAACCTGGCCGATGATGTGCCGGTGGATCGCTGGCAAATCTGCCGCTTCACCCCCCCCAGCCATGTGCTGATCGAAGTTGGCGTGGCCCATTGCGGCCACGGCGGTTATCACGCCGCGCCGCAGTACAAGGCGTCGAGCATCGTGGTGGATTTCATCACTCCGGAAACCGAGACGTCCATCTGGTACTTCTGGGGCATGGCCCGGCACTTCCAACCCCGGGACGAAGCACTCACCGCCAGCATCCGCGAAGGCCAGGGCAAGATTTTCAGTGAAGACCTGGAGATGCTCGAACGCCAGCAGCGCAACCTGCTGGACCATCCACAACGCAACCTGCTCAAGCTCAATATCGACGCCGGCGGCGTGCAATCGCGGCGGGTGCTGGAGCGTTGGATCGCCCGGGAACGCGAGCAAGAGGCCGCGTTGATTGCCAGCACGCGCCAGCCGCAACACGCGGAGCAACGGCCATGATCGAAGTCCACGTCACGGCGCGCAACGACGAAGCCCTGGACATCTGCAGCTACGAGCTGGCGTCGGTCGATGGCCAACCACTCCCGGCCTTTACAGCCGGTGCCCATATCGATGTGCATTTGCCCGATGGGCTGGTTCGTCAATATTCATTGTGCAATCACCCCGAGGAGCGGCATCGCTACCTCATCGGCGTGCTCAGGGATCCCGCTTCACGGGGAGGCTCGCGCAGCCTGCATGAGCAGATCCAGCCAGGCATGCGCCTGCTCATCAGCGAACCACGCAACCTCTTTACGCTTGCCCCGCAGGCTAGCCGCAGCCTGCTGTTTGCGGGCGGTATCGGCATCACGCCGATCCTGTGCATGGCCGAACACCTGGCCCAGAGCGGCGCTGCGTTTGCCTTGCATTACTGCGCCCGGTCCAGGGATCGCGCGGCTTTTGTGGAGCGTTTGCAGCAATCGCCTTATGCCGACCGGGTGTTTTTGCACTTCGATGAAGAACCCGCCACGGCGCTGGATGCCGCGCGGGTATTGGCCTCGTCCGACCAGGATCAGCACTTATACGTGTGTGGACCCGGTGGTTTCATGCAACACATCCTCGACACCGCCAAGGCCCAAGGCTGGCAGGAATCCAACTTGCACCGCGAATACTTCGCCGCCGCCCCCGCCGACACCAGCGCCGATGGCCGCTTTTCGGTGAAGCTTGCCCGCAGTGGTCAGGTATTCGAAGTACCGGCGGACATGAGCGTGGTCCAAGTCTTGGAAAGTCACGGCGTCGAGGTTCCGATTTCGTGCGAACAAGGCATATGCGGCACGTGCCTGACCCGTGTGCTGGAAGGTGTGCCGGACCATCGGGACATGTTCCTGACCGAGGCCGAGCAAGCCTGCAACGACCAGTTCACGCCGTGCTGTTCGAGGTCCAGGACGCCGTTGTTGGTGTTGGATCTCTGAGCCCGGCAGCCTCCGACAGGATATGTACGCCTTAGTCAGATCGCAGGATCACCTTCATCCGCTCATCCGCCAATGTCGAGCCAAACACTTCGGCGTAGCGCAGGGTGGCGTTGGCATGCTCACGCATGATCGCCTCGGCACGGGCGCCCTGGCGATTGACCAGTGCATCGAATACCGAGTGATGCTGCATGTGGGCGTAGTTGAAACGGCGGTACTCGCCGGCCATGTTCTGGCGATCGACCGCCAGGGCGGTGACAGAGGCAAATGGCAGATGATCGTTGCGCGCCAGGGCGTCGGCGATGGCCGGGTTGTGGCTGCCTTCGACGATCACGTGGTGAAAGCGCATGTTGAGGTCGTGGTAGACCTCCAGGTCTTCTTCGGTCACATAGCCCTTGGCGAACAGTTCGTCGCCTTGCACCAGACACAGTTCGAGCGCGCGACGAGCCTCTTCGGACAGTCCCCGTTCGGCCGTTTGCCGCGCCGCCAGCCCTTCGAGCACGCCACGGACTTCCACCGCACCGGCAATTTCATCGGCACTGACGGAGCGCACCTGGAAACCACGCCCGCCAAAACGCACCAGCAGCCCTTCCTGCTCCAGGGTGCGAAACGCCATGCGCACCGGCATGCGCGAGACGCCGAACAACTGCGCGGTGGGAATCTCCATCAGGCGCTCGCCGGCCGCCAGTTCGCCTGAAGCGATCATTCGACGCAACGCGACCAGCACCGTTTGGCCGGGCTTACTCATTCAGGGGATATCCAGGGAAGAGAGAGCCGCCATAGTAGTTGCAATCATATCCGGGAGCGAGCGTGCGCGCGAAAGCGGAGGGTTTCGCGAGCAAGCCCGTTGCCACAAAAAGCGCTATCAGCCGGCCGATCCAGCGCGCAGGACCGTTGGGTCTTCTCCCCGATACAGCGCCTCGACCTTGGCCGCGCGCCATTGCAATACCGCGCGCTGGTTGATCGAGCCTTTGTCGGTGATTTCACCACGGTCGATGGACGCGGGTTCGTCCAACAGCGCGATCCATTCCACACGACTGGCGTTGCCGTTCGCATCGCGGTTCAGCCGCCGCAACCAATCGGCGAACCATTGGCGCACCGGCGGGCTCGCCAGTACCTCGGCGTCGCTGGCGTCCGGGCCCAGGCCCGAGAGTCGGCGGCAATCATGCAGGCGCGGGAACACCAGCGCGCCCAGGTGCGGACGATCCGGCGCGGTCACCACCAGGTCCTGGACGTAAGGCGTGCCTTCGAGCACCGCGCGGTTGCGCAACGGCCCGACACTGACAAACACGCCTGAGGACAGCTTGAAGTCCTCGGCGATGCGCCCGTCGAACATCAACCCCAGTTGTGGGTTGGCGGGATCGGCGAGCTTGATGGCATCGCCCGAGCAATAGAAGCCCGCGTCGTCGAACACCTCGGCGGTCTGCTGCGGCGAGCGCCAGTAGCCGGGCATGATGTGCGGCCCGCGAAAGCGTCCTTCGAACTTGCCGTCCACCGGCACCAGCCGCACTTCGCAGCCGGGCGCCGGCAAACCGATGTAGCCGGCCATGGACAGCGGTCCGGTGGTGAAGGTGCAGGATGGCGAAGCTTCAGTCATGCCCAGGCCGGCCATCATGCGGATCCGTTCGCCGCAATGTTGCTCGGCGACTTTGTCGAGCCGATCCCACGTGCTTTGGGAAAGGCCCGCCGCGGCGAAGAAAAACAGGCTGATGCGCTTGAAAAAGCGTTCGCGCAAGTCCGCATCCTGTTCCAGGGCGCTCACCAACTCTTCCCAACCCTTGGGCACGGTCAGGTAGGCCGTGGGAGAAACTTCCTTGAGATTGCGCAGGGTTTGCGCAAAACCCTGGACGGTGGGCTTGCCATCGTCCAGATAAAACGTGCCGCCGTTGTACAGCACGATGCCGACGTTGTGGCTGCCACCAAAGGTGTGGTTCCACGGCAGCCAATCCACCAGCACCGGAGGCTCTTCGCCGAACACCGGGAAGGTTTGCAACAGCATCTGCTGGTTGGCGCAGAGCATCCGCTGGGTGGTGATCACCGCCTTGGGCAACTTGGTGGAGCCGGAGGTGAAGAGAAACTTGGCAATGCTGTCGGGCCCGGTCGCAGCGAATGCGCGGTCGGCCTCGATACCAGCCGGCTGTGCGAGCAGGCTGGCGAAGCTTGTCCTGGCCCGACCCGGTATGTCTCCACGCACGGTGACCAAGGGAATATCCGCCGGCAACACGGCATTGACTGCCCGTTCGAACGGCGCGGCATCGCTGACGAACACCAGCCCTGGCCTCAACAGATCACAGACATGCCGCAGCTTGGCGAAGTCCTGGGACAGCAACGAATAGGCCGGCGACACCGGACAATAGGGAATCCCGGCGTACATCGCGCCCAGGGCCATCTGCAAATGCTCGATGTCGTTGCCCGAGAGCAGCGCCAAGGGTTTCTCCGCCGATAATCCATAGCTCAACAAACCCTGGGCGATGGCCCTTACGCTGGCGAGCATCTCGGCGTAACTGACATGACGCCAGTCGCCCTCGTTTTCCCGCGCAGCGACAAAGGTCTGGTTCGGCCGCACCTCGGCCCAGTGCACGAGGCGATCCAGCAGGCGTGACGGCAACGGGGCCAAGGGCTCCAGGGAGCGCATGTGCAGGATGCCCTGCTCTTCCTTCACTTCAACGGCGGGGTGACCGATCGACACCTGGCGATAACGCACAGGCTCGGGCCGGGAGGATGATCTGAACTCGGAACTCACGGTACATCTCCTCCATCAAGGCACGCTCGGGTCGCGCAGGGCGAGCGGAACGTGGCAGCACCTGGCTGCGGCCTTGTCATTGTTAGGTCTGGCCTGCATCGGGCGATGGCTTTCGCGGAACACCGCCCACAATGCGACGGTTTTCAGATCGGGTAGTGCCGGGGGCCGTTCTGCATCGTCACCCAGCGCAACTGGGTGAAATGCTCGATGGACGCCTTGCCGCCAAAGCTGCCGTAACCGCTGGACTTGACGCCGCCGAAGGGCATTTGCGCTTCGTCGTGCACGGTCGGGCCGTTGATGTGGCAGATTCCGGACTCGACTCGCTGGGCCAGGGCCAGCGCACGGCCGGTGTCGCGACTGAAGATCGCCGCCGACAATCCGAACTCCGAATCATTGGCCAGGCGCAGCAATGCTTCGTCACCCTCGCCGCGCAGCAGCACCGCCACCGGCCCGAAGGATTCCTCGCGATATAGGCGCATGTCCGGCGTAACACCGTCGAGCAAGGTCGGCTGCAGGATGCTGCCATCCAACTGCCCGCCCGCGACCAACTTCGCGCCTTTGGCCAGGGCATCGTCGATCAGGCCCTTGATGCGCTGGCCGGCGCTGGCGTCCACCAACGAACCCAGCACCGAATCACTGGCCCCGGGGTCACCGGCGCGCAAGGTGGCGATCTTCTTCGTGAGCCGCTCGATGAAGGCATCGGCGATGCTCGCGTCGACGATCAAGCGCTCGGTGGACATGCAGATCTGGCCCTGGTTGAAGTAAGCGCCGAATGCCGCCGCTTGCACCGCCGCATCCAGGTCGGCATCGTCCAGCACCAGTAACGGCGCCTTGCCGCCCAGCTCCAGCAATGCCGGCTTGAGGTGGCGGGCCGACAGTTCGCCGACAATCCGGCCAACATGGGTCGAGCCGGTGAAATTGACCCGCCGCACCGCCGGGTTGGCGATCAACCGCTCGACGATCGCGGGGGCATCCGCCGGGACGTTGCAAATGACGTTGACGACGCCGTCACCCAGGCCCGCGTCCTGCAACACCTGGCCGATCAAACGGTGCACCGCCGGGCTGATTTCCGACGCCTTGAGCACGACCGTGTTGCCGCAGGCCAGCGGCATGGCGATGGCGCGAGTGGCGAGGATCACCGGAGCATTCCACGGCGCGATTCCCAACACCACACCGCACGGCTGGCGCAAGGCCATAGCGAAACTACCCGGCACGTCCGAAGGAATGACTTCGCCATTGATTTGAGTGGTCATGGACGCGGCTTCGCGCAGCATGTTCGCGGCCAGATGCACATTGAAACCGTACCAGTTGGCCATGGCGCCGGTTTCGCCGGCAGCGGCAATGAATTCGCCGCTGCGGGCCTGCAATTGCTCGGCGGCGCGCAGCAGGCGGGTGCGACGTTCGTTGGGCGCCAACGCGGCCCAGGCAGGGAAAGCGGCTTGTGCGGCCGCCACAGCGGCGTCGGCATCTTCCAACGTGGCGGCGGCCACGCGAGACACCGCTTCACCGGTCACCGGGTTGCAGCGCTCGAAGGTCCGGCCGTCACGGGCCGGGCACGACTGGCCGCCGATCAACAGGGGCACGTCCAGCATGGTGATTCCTCTTTATTGTCTTTATCGGAATGCATTCACAGTAGCGCCGGGCGCCGTGGGCGAACAGCTCCCGGGCGCCCTGTTTTTTCAACGCTTGTAGGCTTGCAGGCCCGGCTTGATGCTCTTGTCGTCGAGGAACTGCTTCATCCCCTGCTCGCGGCCCCCTTCGGTGTCGAGCAGCCGCGACTGGTCCAGCTTGGCGTAGAGGTAATCCTCGTTCTGCTCCCAGGTCAGCTCGCGGCAGCGCTTGAAACCATGCTTGGCCGCACGCAACACCACCGGGTTCTTCTCGAGCAGGTTGCGCGCCAGCTCCACGGTGACTTCGCGCAGTTGCGCCAAGGGCACGCTTTCGTTGACCAGGCCCATCTCGGCGGCTTTCTGCCCGCCGAAGGTCTTGCCAGTCATGATGTAGTACAGCGATTGGCGGTGGCCCACGGTGTCGGCCATGGCTTTGCTGACCAGGTTGCCAGGTGGGATGCCCCAGTTGATTTCAGAGAGACCGAAGGTGGCTTCGTCGGCGCAGATCGCCAAGTCACACGCCACCAGCGGGCTGAAACCGCCACCGAAACACCAGCCGTTGACCATCGCGATGGTCGGCTTGGTGTACATGCGCAGCAGTTTCCATTGCCATTGGGAGGCTTCGCGGCGAATTTTCTCCTGGAGGATTTCCGGCCCGGCGTCCACTTCGCGGAAGTATTCCTTGAGATCCATGCCGGCAGTCCAGGCTTCCCCGGCGCCGGTGAGCACCAGCACGCCAGCAGCAGGGTCTTGCTCAAGGGTTTCCAGCACATCAACCATTTCGCGGTTGAGGGTGGGACTCATGGCGTTGCGTTTTTCCGGGCGATTAAGGATGACCCAGGCGATGCCATCGTCGATCTCGACCTTGACCGTGGTCCAGCGACCTTCGTAATTGCTCATGGCGCGTGCTCTCTTGTTCTTGGCTGAAGATGATCAAAAACTAACCCTGAATATTAGTTATGTCAATTAACTATTAATCGATTTACCTAGTATTTTCAGAGCCTCGGTAAACGCTCCCAGACGACAAATGTGCGAAGGGACGTAGCCATCGCCTTGCAACCTCGGCAAACTGGATAGCCTTGTTAATCACTGACCTTGAGGATGCTCCTTTCGATGGCCAAGTCTTCCAAGCTTGCCGAAACCGCCGCCGGCGCACCTGCCGACGGTAACGACACGCAGGCACCGTTGGATTCCGCCCTGGATGACCTGATCGGTTACGCCTTGCGCCGCGCCCAGTTGAAACTGTTCCAGAACCTGATCGGCCGTCTCGCCGTTCACGACCTGCGGCCCGCCCAATTCTCGGCCCTGGCGATCATCGACCAGAACCCTGGCCTGATGCAGGCCGACCTGGCCAAGGCGCTGGCCATCGAGCCTCCGCAAGTGGTGCCGTTGTTGAACAAACTGGAAAGCCGCGCCTTGGCCGTGCGGGTGCGCTGCAAGCCGGACAAACGCTCCTATGGGATTTTCCTGAGCAAGGCCGGCGAGACACTGCTCAAGGAACTCAAGCAGATCGCCAAAGAAAGTGATCTGGATTCCACCGCCGCGCTTTCCGCCGCCGAGCGCGAGGACCTGCTGCGGTTGTTGAAGAAGGTTTACCAGTAGCCAGGTTGGCGGCTGCCTTTGCGGCGAGGGGATAAATCCCCTCGCCGCAGAAGCTCTGCATCGCCCTTCACTACTTCACCAAATCGGCACGCTATACGTCACCAGGAACCGCGTCTGGTTCTCGTCGCGAAACGCCGCCGTGCCGGGGAAGTCATTGCGGTAGATCGATTTGCGCGCCAGCAGCCCAACGTTCTTCAGCGGACCGCTCTGGATCACATAGCCCAGCTCCATCTGGAACTCACGCTCCTTGCGGTCTTCGGCGTTGAGAGCCGCCAGCTCGATGTGATCGCCCCGCACGTAGCGCAACCGGGTTCGCAGGCCAGGCACGCCCACGGCCGCGAAGTCATAGTCGTGGATCGCTTGCCAGGTACGCTCCTTGGCGTTGAGGAAGTCCGAACTCATGGTCATTTCGCTCAAGCCCATCAGCTCGGTGCCAGACACATACGGGGTCGCGGTATCACCACTGGAATGCATGTAGCCCAGGCTCACGCGATGGCCGCCGAAGCGATAACCCACCAGTGCCGAGACGTTGCGATTGTCCACCTTGCCGGCCTTGGCGGCGCCGTCGTCGTCGCTGAAGAAGCTGCGCAGGTCGGTAGTCAGCACGCCACCGCCCAATGGCATGTTGTGCAGCAGTGCGAAGGTGTTCTGTTGGTACAGGTCAGCCACCTCGGCGTGGTAGACGCGCAAGCCGAGGTCTTTGTTGACCTGGTAATCGCCTCCCACGTACGCCATATGGGACGTGGTCGCCGCGCCGTTGAAACGGCGATTGGGCGAGGCGATGGCCATGGGTTGGTAATCGGTGGAATCGCGCCGGGCGATACGGTCGATATAACCGGTGTTGAGCGTCAAGCCTTCGATGTCCTTGGAACTGAGCGTCGTCCCGCGAAACGTCTGGGGCAGCAGGCGCGACGGGCTGGCGAAGGCAAACGGCAGGAAGATCGACACGTCGCCGGTTTTCACGGTGGTCTGGGCGATACGCAGTTTGCCGGTCAGGCCAAGACGCGAGTACTCGTCCGCCGCACGCTTGTCGCTACTGGACACCGGCAGCAGCTCGGTGCCGCTGCGGTCTGGCGATGAGTCGAGCTTGATGCCGAGCAACCCCCGTGCATCAAGCCCGAACCCGACCGTCCCCGGGGTGAACCCCGACTCCACGTTCATGAATATGCCCTGTGCCCACTCCCTGGCGGCGGTCTTGGCACCGCCGTCTTTGTAGTCACGATCCATATAGTAGTTGCGCAGGGTCAGCGTGCCGTGGCTGTCTTCGACGAAGCCTTCGGCCCATGACGCGGTGGAACATAAGCCCAGCCCGACCCAGGCGCACAGCTGGAGGATCGGCAAAGCAACGGGGGCATGGACGTCCCGGATAACGTTCGACATGTTCGATTTCCATTTTTTGTTGTTGTTTTCTATCGAGGCGGGTACCCGGATGACGGGCCGCGCGGACAGAGAATGGAAATGGCCAGGGGGCTTCGTCAATGCGAAGTGACCGATAATCGAACGTTAATATTTTTAACCAGTTTTCCAGTTATTCCGCTTTCGATAGGCAAGCATCTGATTTTTCAAGCGAACTGGCAGATTTTTTCTGCGGAAAAGCCGCGATTCATTTTTTAGTTAGCTTTGTTAATCTTAATCGCACCTGCCGGTTTTCATCTGAACCGCAGTCCTGACAAAAACAATAAGAGGATTCGCCATGAACCATCCGCCGCGTCGAGCGACGCTGACCATCGCCTTGTGTTTCATCGTCGCGCTGATCGAGGGATTTGATCTCCAATCCGCCGGGACTGCCGCTGCCGGCCTGCGGCAGACATTTGCCCTGGACCCGAAAATGATGGGTTGGGTATTCAGCGCAGGGATCATCGGCCTGCTGCCGGGTGCGTTCTTCGGCGGCTGGATCGCCGATCGCATCGGCCGCAAGAAAATCCTGATCGCCGCCGTCCTGCTGTTCGGCGTGTTTTCCCTCGGCACCGCTTATGTCGAACAATTCTCCAGCCTGCTGTTGGTGCGTTTCATGACCGGGCTCGGCCTGGGCGCCGCCCTGCCCAACCTCATCGCCCTGTGTGCCGAAGCGGTAGGCGAGCAACGCCGAGGCACGGCCATCAGCGTGATGTATGCCGGTGTTCCGCTGGGAGGCGCGTTGGCGGCGGTGGTTGCGATGGCCTTTGGCGAACATTGGCAAATGACGTTTCTCATCGGCGGCCTGGCGCCCTTGCTCGTAGTGCCGCTGATGTTGCTGTGGCTGCCGGAGTCCAGCGCTTTCAAGCAAGTCCAGCAGGTGGGTGGTGAAACCCGCGGTTCGACCGGCCAGGCGCTGTTCGGTGAAGGCCGGGGCCTGACTACGCTGGGCCTGTGGCTGAGCTATTTTTTCACCTTGACGGTGATGTACATGCTGCTCAACTGGCTGCCTTCGTTGCTGCTGGAACAGGGCTTCAGCAAACCCCAGGCCGGCCTGGTGCAGATGCTGTTCAACATCGGCGGCGCCCTGGGTTCGTTGATTGGTGGCCTGCTGCTGGACCGCTACAACGCCATCAAGGTCGTACTGTTCGTCTATGCCGGGCTGTTGAGCGCGCTGGCCGGGGTCGGTTTGTCGGTGGGCATCGTACCGATGGGCCTTGCCGGGTTCGCCGCCGGGTTGTTTGTGATGGCCGCGCAGTTGGTGCTCTATGCCTCGGCGCCGCCCTCCTACCCTACGGCCGTGCGGGCAACCGGTGTCGGTGCCGCCGTGGCCATCGGACGCCTGGGCTCGGTGGCCGGCCCGTTGGCGGCCGGCCAGATCCTTGCGGCCGGAGGCGGTACCACAGCGGTACTGCTGGCGACATCCCCCGGATTGGTGGTTGCGACATTGGCCATCCTCAGCGTGATTCGCCGTTCTGACGGGGCCCGGATGAACACGGCAGGACCGGTTGCACAGAAATCCTGACCTACTGTCCACCCGGCCCCCCCTGTGGGCGCGAGCAGGCTCGCACCCACGGGGTTTACCACTTCATCCCCTCACCCACCGCTCCCGCCGGCTCAGCCCAGGCTTTTTTGCGAAGACCTCCTGCGGCAGCAACCACCACGCCAGCGCCGGCAACAGGATCAGCGCGCCGAGCATGTTCACCAGGAACATGAAGGCCAGCAGGATGCCCATGTCGGCTTGGAACTTGATCGGCGAGAAAGCCCAGGTCGACACCGCCACAGCCAGCGTCATACCCGTCAGCAACACCACTTTGCCGGTGAACAGCAGCGACTGGTAATACGCCTGGGCCAGTGTGTCGCCGGCGCGCATCCGGGCGAGGATCACGCTCAACACATACAGCGCGTAATCAACGCCAATGCCCACGCCCAGCGCAATGACCGGTAGCGTGGCAACTTTCACGCCCATGCCCAACCCCACCATCAGCGCCTCGCACAGGATCGAGGTGAGCATCAGCGGCAGCATCGCGCACAGCGTCGCGCGCCAGCTGCGGAAAGTCAGCAGGCACAACAGGCTGACCGCACCGTAGACCCAGAACAGCATCTCGCCCATGGATTTCTTCACGACGATGTTGGTCGCCGCCTCGATTCCCGCGCTGCCGGCCGCCAGCATGAACTTGACCTCCGGCAGTTGATGCCCGGCGATAAACTGCTCGCTGGCCTCCACCACCCGGTTCAAGGTGTCAGCCTTGTGATCGGCCAGGTAGACGTACAGCGACAGCATCGAACACCCCTGGTTGAACAGCTCTCGCGGCGCGCGGGTTTGCACGGCCCCCAGCGCACCGTCATTGGGGATCAGTTCATACCATTTGAAGTTGCCCTCGTTATAACCGGCCGTGGCGATCTTGCTCAGCGCCGCCATCGAGTTGGTCGATTCCACACCGGGTAATTGCTCCAGTCGCCACGCCAGCGCATCCACCGCCGACAGGCTGGCGTAACGGGTGCATTGGTCTTCCGGGGTCTTGATCATGACCACGAAGATGTCCGAGCTCGCCGCATAGTTTTGCGTCATGAACAGTGCATCGCGGTTGTAGCGCGAGTCGGCACGCAGCTCCGGGGCGCCGGGGTCCAGGTCACCGATCTTCAGGTGCAGGCTCACGGCAAACCCAAACGCGGCCAGCAGCAAGCCCG
Source organism: Pseudomonas frederiksbergensis (assembly GCF_000802155.2). GTDB lineage: Bacteria > Pseudomonadota > Gammaproteobacteria > Pseudomonadales > Pseudomonadaceae > Aquipseudomonas > Aquipseudomonas frederiksbergensis_A. The sequence continues at coordinate 68,050 of NZ_JQGJ02000002.1, read as the reverse complement.
TCAACATGGCACCAATGGCCCAGCGTCGTTGGGTGAAAAGATCGAGCGCACGCCATAGCGGATGCTTGATCTGCGCCTGCTGTTCGGTGGTTTCCGCACTCAGGCTGCGTTGCGCCGCCGCGGGGCTGACGCCGATGTAGCTGAGCAGGATCGGCAGCAGGATCAGGTTGGTGAAGATCAGCACGGCGACACCGAGACTGGCGGTGATCGCCAGGTCCTGGATCACCCGGATGTCGATCAGCAGCAGCACGGCGAAGCCCACCGCATCACACAGCAAGGCGGTGATGCCCGCGGCGAACAATCGGCGAAAGGTGTAGCGCGCAGCGACCACCCGATGTGTGCCGCGACCGATGTCCTGCATGATGCCGTTCATCTTTTGCGCACCATGGCTCATGCCAATGGCGAACACCAGAAACGGCACCAGCGCCGAATATGGGTCCAGCTCATAACCGAGCAAGGCCAGCAGGCCCAGTTGCCAAAGCACCGCCGCCAGCGAACAAACCACCACCACCAGGGTGCTGCGTGCACAACGGGTGTAAGCGAAGAGCACCAATACCGTCACCAGTACCGCCACCACGAAGAACAGCAGGACCTGGGTCATCCCCTCGATCAGATCGCCGACGATCTTGGTGAAGCCGGTGATATGGATGCGCAAGTCGTCGGTCTGGTACTTGTCCCGCAACGCCTCCAATTGTCGGGAAAACTCGCCATAGTCCAGCGCCTTGCCCGTCTGCGGATTGATTTCCAGCAGCGGCACGAAGATCACGCTGGATTTGAAGTTGCCGGCGACCAATTGGCCGACCTCCCCGGAGCGGGCCACGTTGGTCCGCACCTGTTCGATACTGGCGGCCGAGCCATCGTAGTCGTCAGGGATCACCGTACCGCCGTCCAGACCTTCTTCGGTCACGGCGGTCCAGCGCGTGGTCGGCGTCCACAGCGACTTCATGTAAGGACGGTCGACACCTGGCAGCAGATAGAGCTCGTCATTGAGCTTGGCCAGGGTGTCGAGGTAATCCATGGTGAAGATACTGCCCTGCCTGATCTCCACGGCGATGCGCAGCGAGTTGCCCAGGCCGCTCAACTCACTGCGGTTTTCCAGAAAGTTGGCGACGTAGGGATGGCCGGTGGGAATGGTTTTCTCGTAGCTGGCATTGATGCCGATGCGCGTGGCTTGCCAACCGAGCACCAAGGTCACCAGCAGGCACAGCAGGACTACCAGGGGTCGATGGTTGAAGATCGCCCGCTCGGCGAAGTTACCTGACGTCCGGTCGAAGTCTTCCTGGCGGCCGATCACGGTTTGGGTTTTGTCGTCTTTCAAGTTTGACTCCTGTTGCACGAGCCGCGGCCCGATAGCGCTACACCGTGAAGTTTCATGGTTTGCCCCAGGCGCGCGGATCCTGGTCAGCCGCCACGCCGCTCAAGCCGACACTGGCCAGGCTGCCGTCGACCGCCTGTTGCACGGCTGCGACAGTCCCGCCGCTGCGGCTCTGGCGTTTGTCGAAGCTGCGACCGTGGTCATGACTGAAGAGAAGCTCGCCGCTCTGGCTGGCCAACAGCAGGCCGCCGTCGCGCAGTTCCAGGGCGCTCGCCAGCGTCGATTCGGTCCCGGTGTGTAGGCGGTGCCAACTGTCGCCACGATCGTCGGACCACCAGGCGTTTCCACGCAGCCCATAGGCAACCAAGGCCCCGTCGCGGGTGCCGAGCAGGCCAAAAAAGCTGCCTTCATAAGGTGACTCCAAAGCCTGGAACGACTGCCCGGCATCGGTCGAACGCAACAGCAGGCCGCGCTCCCCCACCAACAGCAGATCGTTGCCCACGGCGCGGATGCCATACAGGTTCAAGCCCTGGGGGTTGTCCAGGTGCTGCATCCACGGCTGCCAGCTCCGCCCGCCATCATCGGTGCGGTAGATCTGGTTGTAGGCGCCGACGACGTAGCCGTGCAGGTGATCCCTGAAATACAGGTCGAGAAACGGTTTGTCCGGTCCATCAGCCAGCATGCGCCTTGCCTGCTCCAAGTGGGTGGCACCGCCAGGTAGCTGGGCATCACGCTCGGCGATCTGCACCGCCAGGGCAATGGCACGCTCGCCGTCGAGTTGCTTTTGCCAGGTTTCGCCGCCGTCCTGCGTATGCAGCACCACGCCCAGGTGACCGACCGCCCAGCCCTGCTCGGCGTCGACGAATTGCACCGCCGTCAGGCTGACGCTGACCGGCACCTTGGCCTGGCGCCAACTCGTTCCGGCGTCATCGGAAAGCAGCACGATCCCGCGCTCGCCAACCGCCACAAGGCGCTCGCCGGCCCGGGCCAGCCCAAGCAATACCGCACGCTGGGCCTTGGTGGTCGGCAGTGCCGGCAGCTGCAGCACCGCCAATGTCGTCGCCTGCACAGGCAAGGACGCGCTCGCCAACAGACACAGCACCAAGGCGCAGATCGCCCTTGACGGAGCACGGCTCGCAAAGATTTTTTCAACGTTCATATCGTTATTCCGCCTGGAAAGTCGCCGGCGACCGCGACGAAACCGCTCCTCGCCACGGTCGCCAAGGTTCAGCGCATGTTTTCGTTGGCCATGGCATCCGGCGTGAAATAGGACGCCGAAGGCTTCGCGACTTTTTGGTACTGGACCGTCAGGTCGTTGCTCGATGAGTTGAGGAAATAGGCGCCGGTATCGAGGTTGTAGCTGCCCCACATCACCTGCGCGGTGAGGGCCGGCAGATCCGGTGCCAGCAGCGTCAACGAATACATTTGCCGGCCGAGCTTGCCCTGGGCGTCATAACCGTCGGCCATCAGGATCTGCCAGGAGTCCTCGTCGACGTAGTAAGTGCGACGCGGCACGACGTGGCGCTTGCCGGATTTGAGCGTGGCCTCGACCACCCAGACCCGATGTTTTTCCCAGCGCACCAGATCAGGATTGAGGAAGTTAGCCTTGACCAGGTCGTCGCTCTTGGCCAGGGCGGCGCGGTTGTTGTTGTAGGCGACGAGCAGCTCCTTCTTGCCCACCAGCTTGAGGTCATAACGATCGGTCGGGCCAAACAGCATGAACGCTTCGTCGAACAGACCGACGCCGGAGGTCACGAAGTCAGGCGTGTCATAGGCAATGTTGGGCGCGCGGCGAACCCGGCGTTGGCCGACCAGGTACTGCCAGGCCGCCCGATTGCCCGGATCCAGGTCCCAATGGGTCATCAGGCCTTCGCCAGCCTTGGATGACGGCAACTCGGTGAAGAGCTTGCCCAGCAGGTACTTGCCCGAATAATTTTCCAGGCTGCCGCCCTCGACGTAGTACGGAAACTGGTAGGTGTACTGGGCTCGGGTCGCCTGGACTTTCTTGCCGCCGGCGGTCATCAGCCAAGTGTCGAAAGGCGAGCTGATGGTGTCGCCGCCCTGCCAGGACAACCGATAGTTCCACAACACCTGCGCACCGTTTTCCGGAATCGGGAACGGGATGCCGCCATAAGCGTTGGAGACCTTCTCGCTGCCCACGTCCAGGGTGGCGCGTGTGGCGTTCTTGCTGGTGTTGTCATACACCCACTGGGGCGCAGCCGCCGAGCGATGGGTCGGGTACACGTCCAGGCGATAGTCCGGGTATTTCTTGAGCAACAGCTTGGTGCCTTCGGCCAGTTCGCCGGCGTACTGCTCCATGTTCGATGCCTTGATCGAATACAACGGTTTCTCACCGGCGAAAGGATCGGGGCGCTTGTCGCCTGGTTTATAACCGGGCGCGACCTGAGTGTAGCCGCCCTGCCAGGCCGGAATGCTGCCATCGGCATTGCCGGCGCGCTCGCCACCCAGGGGGGTCAGGTCGGTTTTCAAGCGCGCGGCCTGTTCAGGCGATACCGCCGCTTGCGCCAGGCTCATGCCGGTCAGCGCAAGGGTCAGCAGGCAGGTGTTCAGGAAAGTTGTGTTCTGCATGGCGAATCCACCTTATTAGAATGAGGTTTTCACGTAGAGCGAGACGAAATCGCGATCGGCCAGCGATTGCCCATAACTGAAATTGCCGTCCTCGCGCAGCCCGGCTTTCGGGGCGCCGAAGAAATTCACGTAATTGAGGCCGACATCCCAGCGCTGTAGATAGGTGGCTTTGAGCCCGACGCTCCAGTCGCCGGAATGGGTATTGCCGAAACCGGATTTGTTGACCGCCGATGAGCGCCCATCGAGCACGATCCCCATCCCGATGGGCACGGTCAGGTCGATCCCGTCGATGATCTGGAAGTACGCGGGTTCCATCAGAACCCGCAGCGCCGTCGCATCGCGGGTGGTGTTTGAGTCCAGCGCGGCAGGGTTCTTGGTCACGCTCAGGGTGCGGTTCCAGGCCAGTTCGGCCAGGGCCGAGCCGCCATCCCAAAACGCGTTGGGCGACAGCAAGTAAATCGCCGACAGGTTGGCGTGGGCGGTCTTGCCCCTGGCGAACAACTCATTGTCGCCACCGTCGGCCACCATGCCGGGGGTCACCACTTGCAGGTTGCTCACCAGCGGCGCGTTCCAGCGCACCGACGTTTCACCGGCAAAGTTGAACGGACCGTAGGCGGTGGAGAAGCTGACGCCGGCGGTCTTGATGTCTTCGGCGTAGACCTGGCGATAGGAGCCCAGGATCGGCAACTCGCTGGCTGCGGCGGCCGGCCCGTCCAGATAGGCGTACAAGCCGATTGGGGCTTTGTCATGGTACTGGGCCGCGTAGAACCCCAGTTCCAGCTCGGTGCCGCTTGGCTTGAAGCGGATCTGCATACCGCCCTGCCCCGAGTTTCGCGGTTTCAGGTCGCCGCCATTTACCGTGTCGTTGCCGAACACCTCGCGCAGCGGACCACTGCCGTACCCGATGGCATCGGCATCGCTCAAGTAGCTGCCGGCGCCGGGCAGGTTGGAACGCTCCCACTCGAACTGGTAGTAGGCGCCCACCGACAGCTGTGGGTTGATCTGCAATTGCCCGGAGATCTGATTGACCGGGCGCAGGATTTCCTTGAATTGAGTACCCGGCACGCTGAGCAGCTTGACCACATCGGTCGGGCCCTGGGCGTTGGCGATGCCGTTGCCGCCGTAGAACAGGCTTTCGCCATAGATCAGACTGTGCCGTCCCAGCCGCGCCACGCCTTGGGAGTCGTCACCGAGGTCACCGCGCAAAAACACGAACGCGTCGAGAATCTCCGCGTCGCGACCATGGAGCTCGCGGGTTTTGCTGAGAAAGTGCGGTTGTTCGCTGCTGTCGGTGTCCTGGTTGTAGATATCGTCGTACCAGGCCGCGCCGCTGACCCGCAGTCCGTAGTTTTGCCGGCTGAGGTCCATTTCGGAGAACAGGTCCAGGCGATTGGAGACCAGGCCGCTGCTGAAGTTTTTATCGCCCTGGCCCTGGATCGAGGGGTACAGGCCGTTGGCGGTGGGCGCGTTGGTCAAGCGGCTGTCCTGGCCGTGCAGCCGCCAGGCCTGGCTGTACTTGATGGTGTTGTCCCAGCGCAGTTTCCAGTCGGAATCGCCCAGGTCCATTTGCATGGCCTCGACCGTCTCGACCATCGCACCGGTGCTGCATAACGCCAGGAACAGGGCGCACTGCTTGAAACCAAAGCAATCTTTGAGGTTATCCATGGAGGTTTCTCTTTATTGTTATTTTTCGGATAGCGGCTTGCGCCGCGTTCTACGGATAAGCCCTTCAGACGTAGGTGGACGCCAATCCACCATCCACTGGCAGGTTGACGCCGTTGATCCAGCGCGACTCGTCGGCGCACAGGAAAGCGATCACCGCCGCCACCTCATCGGCATACGCCGGACGTTTCATGCGATGGGCATCGGCCTGGGTCCGCGCCTCCCCGAGCATGCTCACGAAGTCGTCGAGGATGGGTGTGAAGACCGGGCCTGGCGCGACACTGTTCATCCGCACCGAATGCTCCAGGAACCAGGGTTGGGCCTGGACGTAGGTCCAGACGATCAAGGCTTCCTTGAAGTATTGGTAGCAGGTCGGGGCCGGTACGGGGTGTTCGGCCAGCCAGGTTTGTCCGGCGGCAAAACCGTCGATGCCTGCCAGCGCCTTGTGCTGTTCCAGGCGCAACGGCCACTCGGCACCGAGGATCGAGGCGATGTTGACGATGCTGCCGCCCGCGTTGATGCGTGGCAGCAACGCCTGGCTCAAGTGGCGCAATCCAAAGTAGTTGACCCGCGCCAGCAGTTGCGGGTTTGCGGTGCCCGGCACCCCGGCAATGTTGCACAGGCTGTCGAACCGTGCGGGTAGCTGCGGCAGCAGCCGGTCGATGTTTTCGGCGCTGCTCAGATCGCCCTGGACAAAACCGTCCAGGGTCATGTGCGGCGCCTTGAGGTCCACACCAATCACCTTTGCGCCGTGGGCACGCAGCAGGCTCGCCGTGGCGGCGCCGATGCCCGACGAGACGCCGGTCACCAGCACAATCTTGTTGTCGAGTTTCATGTTGAGTCCTCTTATTGTTTTTGTCCGCTCGCAGGGGCCTCGGCTCATGGCCCCTGTAGAAAACCGCCTGTCAGAACGGGTAGATCGGCGCGGTAGCCTTGACCGTCACCCACTGCCACTGGGTGTATTCATCCCAATCCGACGGACCGCCGACACTGCCGCCATTGCCCGAGGCGCCGCGCCCGCCGAACGGGTTGACGCACTCGTCGGCGACGGTCTGGTCATTGATGTGCAACATGCCGCACTCAAGCCGCTCCCCCATGGCCATGGCTCTTCCCACCGACGGCGAAATAATTGCCGCCGACAGGCCGTATTCGGTGCGATTGGCCAATTCGATGGCTTCCTCGTCGCTGGCGAAACTGACGACAGTCGCCACGGGCCCAAAGACTTCATCCTCGAAGGCACGCATGCCCGGCTTCACGCCGCTGAGTACAGTCGGTCGATAGAACAAACGATCGTATTCACCGCCCGCTTCAAGGGTCGCGCCGGCGCGTACGCTGTCGCTGACGATCTCGTGCACGCGTTGCAACTGCCGCTGATTGATCAGCGGCCCTAGCGCCGCCTCCTCGCGGGCGGCGTTGCCCACGCTCAAGGCGCGGGCCTTTTCCACCAATTTGCGGGTCAGCGCCGGGGCGATGGACTCATGGGCGAGAATCAATCCGGTGGCCATGCAAATCTGCCCTTGGTGCAGCCATGCGCCCCAGGCGGCGTTCCGCGCAGCGAGGTCCAGATCGGCGTCTTCAAGGATGATCAGCGGGTTCTTGCCGCCCAGTTCCAACGCGACCTTTTTCAGGTTTCGCCCCGCCACTTCAGCCACTTTGCGGCCGGCACCGGTCGATCCGGTGAAAGCAATCATCTTCACGTTGGGATCGCGGCACAGCGCTTCACCAGCGTCCGCCGCTCCGGGCAACACCTGTAGCAAGCCCTTGGGCAAGCCCGCCGCCTCGAACAGCCGGGCAATGAGAAAACCGCCACTGACCGGAGTCTGCGGATCCGGCTTGAGCACTACCGCGTTACCCGCTGCGAGGGCCGGCGCCACGGAACGCATGGACAACACCAGGGGAAAATTGAAGGGCGAGATCACCCCGATCACGCCGTGGGGCAGGCGCCGCGCATAAGACAGGCGCCCCGCCGCGCTGGGCAGCACTGCCCCGTGGGCCTGGGACAGCATGCCCGCCGCTTGATGCAGCAGCACGATCGCTTCGCGCACCTCATGCTGGCCCTTGAACAGCGCCGCACCGGTTTCACGGGCGACATACAACGCCAGTTCCGCGAAAGAGCGCTCGGCGACATCGGCCGCCTTGCGAAAGATCGCGGCCCGTTCCCGTGGACCGAGGGCCGCCCAGGCGGGTTGCGCCAGGGCGGCATCGCGACTGGCCTTGGCGATATCGGCGGCGTCGGCCGTGGCACTGCGCATCAATAACTCGCCAGTGGCCGGCTCGATGATCGACCGCAATGGGCCCGAGGCAGGCACCCAATCCCCATTGAAGACACATTCGCACGCAGTCACCTGGGCTAGCAGGTGGTTTTCGGATGCAGACATTTAAAGCTCCCGGCTCGTTGTTGTTGTCATCGTTTGCCACGCCTTGCCGACGCTGGCGAAAACGCCGTACGAGTGGCTGAGCAAGCCGTGTGCCGGTTTCGCCCGTCAGCCCGCACAAACGTGGGCCAAGGCTCTGGGTCAATGTTCTTCGACTGACCAGGCGGCGGTGGTGTATCCGCCGGCCTGACCGCTGGCCGTTCGCCACTTGTTCATTTGACAAAGTTATGCTTAATAACTATCTAGCCAGGTGCTCATTTCGACTACCGCCATCAGGGGCAATAACAATGAATAATCCCCACTGTCCGCTGCCAGAGCGGTCTACGACCGAGCCTTTTCGTCCGCGGGGCGACAGTAAGGAGCTGAGCGACAGCAGCTCGCCGACCCCGGCGGAACTGACGAATTGTCTGTTCTTCTCTCCTGACGACGGGCGTATCTGGCTCAACGACCAGCGCATGTTGCTGTTGCACAGCTCATCCTTCGGCGCGTTGCGCCGCGAGATCATCGAGCGCCAAGGGCTGGAGCAAGCCCGGGGCATGCTCACCCGCACCGGCTATTGCTCCGGCGCCCGGGACGCGCGGCTGATTCGTGAACGCTGGCCCCACGCCGACGCCGCGGCGGTATTTCGCGCAGGCACGCACCTGCATACCCTCGAAGGCATGACCAAGGTCGAGCCGCTTCACTTCAAGTTCGATGCGGAATCGGGGTTCTACGAAGGGGAATTTCTCTGGCATCACTCCTGCGAAGCGGATGAGCATGTCGCCGCCTATGGCACCGGGCAGGATCCGGTGTGCTGGACCGAGCTGGGCTATGCGATCGGCTTCGTCAGCGGGTTGTTCGGGCAACTGGTGGTCTTTCGCGAAGTGGAATGCCGGGGCATGGGGCATGAGCGCTGCCGTGTCGTCGGCAAGACCGCCGAGCAATGGGGCGACATCGAGCGTGACCTGAGCTACCTCAATGCCTCACAGCCGCCCGCGGCCCTGCCTTCTAGCCCTAGGCCCAACCCTATGGCTGCCAGCGATCCACTGCCTGACAGCGAACAACCGCTGATCGGCGCCAGCGCGGCATTCAACGCGGCGACGTTGGCCTTGCAGCGGGTTGCCCTGACACCGGCCACCGTACTGGTCACCGGCGAGTCTGGCGTGGGCAAGGAAATGTTCGCCCGTCAGTTGCATCAGCTCAGCCGGCGCCGCGAAGGGCCTTTTATTGCACTCAATTGCGCAGCCATACCGGATAACCTGATCGAAGCCGAGCTGTTCGGCGTCGAGCGCGGCGCCTATACCGGCGCCACTCATTCACGTCCCGGCCGCTTCGAACGGGCTCATGGCGGCACCCTGTTCCTCGACGAAATCACCTGCCTCAGCCTGGCCGGCCAAGGCAAGCTGCTGCGCGCATTGCAGGAGCGGGAAATCGAGCGAGTCGGTGGCGGCCATGGCATCAAGGTCGATGTGCGAGTCGTCGCGGCCACAAACCTCGACCTGCGCAAAGCCGTGGCGCAAGGTGATTTTCGCGAAGACCTGTTCTACCGACTCAACGTCTACCCCATCGCCCTTCCGCCCCTGCGCGAGCGCCGCGATGACATACCGCTGCTGATCAACGCCTTCCTCAGGCGGTTTTGCCTGGAATATGGCCGCACGTCGGTGGGCCTTACCATGCGCGCCCTGAAAGTCCTGCTGCGCTACGACTTCCCCGGCAATGTCAGAGAACTGCAAAACATCATCGAACGGGGCTTGATCGCCAGCGAAGAAGGCCAGGCCATCGACTTGATGCACCTGTTTCGCGATGAACGACTGCCCGCCGATGCCTATTCCCTCGACGGCAATGGCGGACTCTCGCCGTCGGCCGTGGCACAAAGCGATGGGACGTCCAGCGCGCCGCTGCTGCTGTCCCTGAGCCAGGCCGGTGCGGATTTCACCATCGATGGCCTGGAGTCCCGGCTGATCAACGAAGCGTTGCAGCTCACCAGCGGCAACCTCGCGGCGGCCGCCCGCTCCCTGGGGCTGAGCCGAGCACAGTTCGCGTATCGGTTGAAAAAGCACCGGCACGATGTGGCTGACTAGACACAAACCCGTTTGGGTGAGTCATACCCCCCAAGCCTATTCCGCCTATCACGGCGGCGTTTTCTCTTGCATCACAGGAACACTGTCCGTAGGCGAGTCGGCACTGAGGCTGCGGCGGTAGTCGCTGGGCGTCTGGTTCATTTCGACGCGAAAATGCCGATTGAAGTTAGACAGGTTGTTGTAGCCGACTTCAAAACAGATGTCAGTCACCGCCATTTCGCTTTGGGACAACAACCGGCAGGCACGCTGGACCCGGAGCTTGCGCATCAGGTCGATGAATCCATGCCCGGTGATGCGTTTGAAGAAGCGCGAGAACCCAGGTTCACTCATGCCCAGTTGCCGGGCGATCACCGACACGCGCAAGTCGCCGGTGAGTTCGGCATGCAGGTAGTCGAAGGCTTTCTGAATGCGCTCCGAGCTTCGCGCATCGAGGGCTGGCGCGTAGCAAGGGCTTGCCAGGCAAGAGGCCTCGCTGTCGCTGGCGCGGCCAAGCGTGTCGAGCAGTTGGAGAAACAGCGCCAGTCGCGCCAGGCCCCGGGCCGGCCCGATCGCTTCAAGCAATTGCGCGGCACGCCGCGCGGTGCCGCCGCTAAAAGCCAGGCCACGTCGGGCCCGCTCGAATAATCGCTGCAAATCCCCCAGTTCCGGCAGCGTCCGGCGCAACGACAACAGCACGGCACCATCGAACTGCAACACCACATCGCGCCCCGCCAGATATTCGCCGGGGGCAACATCGCCGATCCAGTCGTGGGGCAGGTCCGGTCCGATCATCGCTACATGACCGGGCCCGAACGGGCCCATGTAGTCACCGACCAGCAACCGCCCGCTGCCCTGTCGAATCAGGTGGATTTCAAACTCGGGATGATGGTTCCAACGCGCCAGCGAATAGGGATAGTCGTGCTCATACCAGCGAAAACTGTGCTCGGGCTCGGGCAGGATGACTTCCAGCTCGGCCGGCCGATGGTCGTACAGGAGCGTTCGGTGATCAGGCATGTCGCGCCTCTTTATCGTGACTGCTGGCACCATACGCCGAGCACGCGGCGGTTCGCCAGCCTCGGTGCCGGCCGCCCACCGGTACTTTTTTAACACCCGCCGGCCGTTCTGGACGGCGTTAAAAAAGTATCGGCGCGCAATCCTCCCTGCGTTTGTAAGCCTTCACGGGCGCTGCTGTAATCGATTTGGCCCTACAACAACAGGAATAGCCCCATGAAACGACTGGAAGGAAAAAGCGCGCTGGTGACCGGCGCTGCCCGCGGTATCGGCCGGACGTTCGCCGAGGCCTACATTCATGAAGGCGCGACGGTTGCCATTGCCGATATCGACCCCGAGCGCGCCCAAGCCACCGCCACTGAACTGGGCGACAGGGCCTACGCGATCAGGATGGACGTGACTGACCAGGCATCGATCGACAGCGCCATCGAGGCCGTCGTGGCCCGTGCGGGCAAGCTGGATATCCTGATCAATAACGCGGCCTTGTTCGACCTGGCGCCCATTGTCGAGATCACGCGACAGAGCTTCGAGCGGCTGTTTTCCATCAACGTCGCCGGCACGCTGTTCACCTTGCAGGCCGCCGCGCGGCAGATGATTGCCCAGGGCCATGGCGGCAAGATCATCAACATGGCGAGCCAGGCCGGCCGGCGTGGCGAGGCCTTGGTGGCGGTCTATTGTGCGTCCAAGGCCGCCGTGATCAGCCTGACCCAGTCCGCTGGGCTGGATTTGATCAAGCACCGGATCAACGTCAACGCCATCGCACCCGGCGTGGTGGATGGCGAACACTGGGACGGCGTCGACGCGCTGTTCGCCCGTCACGAGAACCTGCCATTGGGAGAAAAGAAACGTCTCGTCGGACGGCAGGTCCCGTATGGCCGGATGGGCACGGCGCAGGACCTGGTCGGCATGGCGATTTTCCTGGCCTCGGCGGAAAGCGAATACGTGGTGGCCCAGACCTATAACGTCGACGGAGGCAACTGGATGAGCTGATGCGCTCGAAGTTTTATGGCCTTGAGACGACGAAAATGGACCTATTCGCTTGAAAATTGATCCGACTACTTGAGGATCATCCCAAACGGTACCAAACGGTGCCGTTGCACGGGATTTCAAGAGAGCGTGAATACCGTTGCCCCAGCGGGGCAAAAATTGCGCATCATAGGCGCCGTCCGCTCAAGGGAGATTTACATGCGTGCCATTTTTTCCGTCATGCGCCTTGCCGCGCTGTCGCTGGGACTGGCTTTTGCCGCCAGCGCCGCAGCCACCGAAGAGACGCAACTGGTCGAGTCCATCAACCTCTACCGCAGCCAGTCCCAAAGCTGCGCCGGCCAGGCGTCCCTGGAGTTGCCTCCGCTGGCGATGGATTCGCGGTTGATCCTGTCGGCCAATGGCATCGGCGATCTTCAACAGGCCTTGGCCCGGGCGGCCTATCCGATGGTCAATGTGCAAGCCATCAGCCTTTCCGGACCTCGCGACGCCCAGGCCGCGATGAAAGCCGTACAAGAAAGCTTCTGCCAAGTCGTGCTGGACCCGCAGTTTGTCGACATCGGCGTCAGCCGCCTGGACCGTGAATGGCGTATTGTGCTCGCCCGCCCACTGTTGTCCGCGCGCCTCGGTGACTGGCAGGCCGAAGGCCAGAAACTGCTCAAGCTGATCAACAGCGCCCGTGCGCAGCCGCGCCGTTGCGGGACCGAGGCCTTCACCGCCACGACGCCACTGGCCTGGAACGCCACCCTGGCCCTGGCCGCTGTCAATCACACCCGCGCCATGGCCAATAACAACTTCTTCGATCACAGGGACCGTGACGGGCGCATGCCGGGCGACCGCGCCGAGCTGGCGGGCTACCTCGCGCAGGCCATCGGCGAAAACATCGCCGCCGGGCAAGACACGGCACTGAAGGTGGTGGACGGCTGGCTGGCGAGCCCGGGGCACTGCGCCAACCTGATGAATCCGCAATTTCGCGAACTGGGGGCTGGGTATGCGGTGGACCCGAAGAGCGATGCGGGGATTTATTGGACGGCGATGTTTGGCACTCAGTGACGGTGCTGGGCGGGCTCGCGAAGGCCGCGCATGGGCCTTCATTCCTGGCGCAATACCCGCCGCACATGCCCCATGAACTGGCTTAACGACGGCGACGGAGCCACCGGCTTGCGCTGCAGCAAGCCAATCGAGCGTTTCGCCGGTTGGTCGATGGCGGTGATCGCACACTGTTCACCGATGTTGAACACCGCCGTGCAACTGGCCGGCAGCAAGGAAAACCCCAGCCCCTCGCGGACCAGCGCCGTGGCCGTGCTCATGTGCGCCACTTCCCAGGCTGGCGCTGGGTCAACGTTTAAATAGCGCAATGCCGCATCGGCCAAAGGCCGGATGCTGGTGTCCGGCGTCAGGGCGATATAGGGCTGCTGTTTCCAGTCGCGGTGATGATCCTTGTGGCTGAGCAGGACCAGGTTGTCATCCAGCAGGCGCTCGAAGCTCAAGCCAGACAAGTCGTCCGGCAACGAACTGATGCCGGCGTCCACCTCGCCGCCCTGCACCCAACCCATGATTTCCCCGGCGCGACCATCCAGAAGATGCACCTTCACGCCTGGGTGCTCACGCTGGAACGAGGCGATAACCACTGGCAGGAATGACGCGGCAGCGGTAGGCAGCGCCGCCAGCCGGAGCGTGCCGCGGATCAGGCTGAGGGTGTCGCGGGCATCGCGCACGGCGTCGTCCATGTCCCGCAGCATACGCCGGGCCTGGGGCAGGAAATGCTCACCGGCGGGCGTCAACTCGACACTGCGGGTGTTACGCGCGAGCAACTGCAAACCCATGCTCTCCTCCAGTTTGCGGATGCTGTAGCTCAGCGCCGGCTGGGACAGGTGCAGTTGTTCAGCCGTGCGGGTAAAACTGGAGGTTTCAGCGATCAGGATGAAGGCGCGAAGCTGGCGGAAGGAGACGTTCATGGCCCGCTCATAAAATTAATGGATCAATTGATTCTACCTTTAAAATTCACAGAACAATCCAGCGTCTCCACTATAGGGCCACCCTTCAGTGGAAAACGGACATGACAAAAACAATTCTCGTCGGGTGTGGCGCCGGTTTCGCCAATGACCGGCCTGACGCCGCCCTGCGCCTGGCCCAGGACCTGGCACAACGCAGCGGCCAGCGCTACATCATGCTGGAGCTGTTGGCGGAGCGGACCCTGGCCGAAGCGCAATTGCGCAAGCGTCTCGACCCACAGGCCGGTTATTCCGCCCGGCTTTTCGATTTTCTCGAGCCCATGCTGGACCTGTGCATCGAAGCCGGGATCCCGATCATCACCAACGGCGGCGCCGCCAATCCGAGGGCAGCCGCCCAGCGATTGCGCCACGCCCTGGCGGGTCGTTTCCCTGGGCTGAAGATCGCTTGCGTGCTGGGTGACGACCTCTTGGACGAAACACCTGCGCGCTACGCACGATGGCTGTCGTCCGATCCGCAGGAACAGCCTGTATCCGTAAACGTCTACACCGGCGCCGACGGTATCGTCCAGGCGTTGAACGATGGTGCCGGCATCGTCCTGTGCGGCCGTGTCGCCGACCCCTCGCTGGCCGTCGGTGCGATCCGCCATGGGCTGGGTTGGAAAGCCGATGATTGGCAGAAAATCGCGGTGGCGACGGCGGCTGGACACTTGTTGGAGTGCTGCACACAGGTCACCGGTGGCTATTTTGCCCACCCCGGCATGAAAGACATTCCAGACCCGGCCAATCTCGGCTGTCCGATTGCCGAGATCCACGAGGACGGCCGCCTGATTATCGGCAAGACCCGCCACAGCGGAGGCCGGGTCAGCGAGCAAACCGTGAAGGAACAGCTTCTTTATGAAGTACACGATCCTCGACGCTACCTGACGCCCGACGTTGTACTGGATCTGGGCGAAGCGCGCGTGCAGGACTTGGGCGCAGACCGCGTCGAGATCAGCGGCCTGCTTGGCCATCCACACCCCGATACCCTCAAGGGCTTGGCGGGTGTACGCGGCCTCTGGTTTGGCGAAGCGGAAATATCCTATGCCGGCCCCGGCGCCTTGGCGCGTGCGGCACTGGCGCGAGAAATCCTGCTGGAACGTTTCGACCGATTGGCGCCAGGGGTGCAGCCCTGGATCGACCTTTCCGGCGTCGCCAGCCTGTTCAACGATCAGGGCGGCCTGTACCTGCAACAGCAATTGGCCCAGGCGCCGGCCCTGGAAGACGTGCGCGTGCGCATCGGCCTGACCCACACCGACCGGCCGCTGGTGGAAGCGCTGTTGGCCGAGGTGGAATCGCTCTACACCAACGGGCCGGCAGGTGGCGGTGGTGTGCGCCGCCACCTCGTCGAGGCCGTCACCACGCGAAGTTTCCTGTTGCCGCGCGATGAAATCCACACAACCCTGGAGTGGTACTGATGAACCTCGTCACCCTCGCCGATTTCGCTCACGCCCGTGCCGGCGACAAGGGCAACATTCTCAGCATTGCGGTATTTCCTCACGACGCGGCCCACTACGCCTGGATGCTGCAGGAGCTGACCTGCGACCGGGTCGCCGAGCAATTCGCCACGCGAAGCCCCTCCAAGGTGCACCGCTATGAACTGCCGAACCTGAACGCGCTGAATTTCGTCCTCGAGGATGCCCTGGAGGGCGGCGTGAACCGCAGTTGCGGCCTGGACCGCCACGGCAAGAGCCTGAGTTACCTGCTATTGGCCTTGCGCCTGCCAGGTCCGCAGGACTGACCGGTCCATCGCCCCAAACTCACCGACAACAATAAAAAGAGAGGCTGCAACATGATTACAACCCTGGGTTTCCTGATGATGTTGGCCATCATCGGATTGATATTGCTGCGCAGGATCAGCCCGGTGGTGGCGTTCACCACCCTCCCCGTGGTCGTTTGCCTGCTGGCCGGCTTCAATCTTGGCCAGATCGGCGAGTTCATCAAGGCGGGCCTGATCACGGTGGCCCCGACCGCCGCGCTGTTTCTGTTTGCCATCCTGTTCTTTGGCATCATGCGTGACCGGGGGCTGTTCGATCCCTTGGTCAACCTGCTGATCCGCAGCACGGGCGGCAAGCCACTGGCCGTGGCGGTGGTGACGGTACTGGTGACCTCGGTGGTGCACCTCGACGGTGTCGGCGCCGCCACGTTCTTGCTGACCATCCCGGCGTTGCTGCCCTTGTACAAACGCCTGAACATGAGCCCGGCGATGCTGCTGTGCCTGGTCGGCACCACGGCTGGCGTCATCAACATGGTGCCTTGGGGCGGCACGACCGCCCGCGCCGCCGCGGTGTCGGGCCTGGACGCCACGGAGCTGTGGCTGGGCTTGCTGCCAGTGCAGATGGTGGGCCTGGTGTGCATGCTCGGGGTGGCGACGATCCTGGGCCTGCGCGCCCAACGTCGCCAACCGATGTCGCTGGGCGCCGCCGCGACGTACGACATGGACGATCTGCAAACGCAAAGCCGCGAATTCAGCCTCTCTCCCCGGGAGTTGCGCTACTGGCTGAACGTCGGGCTCACCGCGGCAATCCTGGTGTGCCTGTTCACAGGCATTTTCCCCTTGTACGCCTGTTTCATGGTGGGACTGGGCATCGCCCTGCCGCTCAATTTCCCGTCCCTGGACGCCCAGGCCGAACGCCTCAAGGCGCATGCGTCCGATGCGCTGCAAATGGTCCTGGTGATGATGGCCGCGGCCGTCCTGCTGGGTGTGCTCTCCGGCGCGAAGATGTCCGACGGCATGGCCTTGGCGTTGATCGATATCCTGCCTGCGGGTTCTGCCCAATACCTGCACGTGATCGTTGGTTTCTTCGGCGTGCCCCTGGGCATGATCTTTTCGCCGGACGCGTATTACTTCGCGCTCCTGCCGGTGATCAAGGACGTGGCCGCCGCAGCCGGCGTTCCCCTTGAAGCCGTCGCCCGGGCCATGTTGATCGGTGAAAACACCGGGTTCTCCATTAGCCCGGTAGTGCCCAGCGTTTACCTGGCGCTTGCGCTGTCCGGCGTGGAACTGCGCAAGCACATGGCCTATACGTTTTTCTGGGCCTGGGGCGTCAGCCTGGTGATGCTCGCTTTCGCCGTCGCAACCGGCGCGGTACAAGTCTGAACGTCAAGGGTGGGCCTGGAAGATCAACGACCGATGCACCCCCGAGCCCGCCCTCACCCCATCGCCAACGGCCAGCGCGACCGAGCCGAACGGCATCGCCGCGTCGCCGCAGGCGAATACCCCGGGAATGCTGGTTTCACGAGTCATCGGGTCGGCCTGAATGAACGCGCCGAGCGGACCCTCTTCAAAGTTGCAACCCAGGGAGCTGGCGAGTGAACTGGAAACGCGGGTATGCGGCAAGACAAACAGTCCGTCAACGGCGATCACCCGCCCGTCCACCAACACCACGTTGGCCCGTTCGCCTTCTAGACGTTGGACGCGTTCCGGCACCAGGGTTACACCACGTTGCGCCAGGCTTTGCCGTTGCTCAAGGTCGGGCTCGAACACGCCATTGGTGAAAAAAGTGGTCGGGCCCCAGTCGGGCAGCATCAAGGCATGGTGCAGCGACATCGGTGACGTCGCCAGCACGCCAATCGGCCCTTGCTCCAATTCATAGCCGTGGCAGTACGGGCAATGAAAAACACTTTTCCCCCAGCGCTCCGTCAGCCCTGGCACATCGGGCAACTCATCGATCACGCCGGTCGCCAGCAGCAGGCGTTTGGCACGGTAGCGTTGTCCGTGGGCCGTCTCGACGACAAAGCCGTCCGCGTCGCGGGTGGCGTGGATCGCGCTATCCGACAACCATTCCACGGTTCGGTAAGCCATGAGTTGAGCGCGGGCGTCACTGGCAATGTCGCCTGGGGCGCGACCGTCCTGCCCGAGAAAACCATGGGAAGTAGCCGCAAACCGATTGCGACGCTGGCCTGCGTCGATCACCAGCACCTTCTGGCGGGCGCGGGCCAATTGCAGACCTGCGGACAAGCCGGCGTAGCTGCCGCCAGCAATGATGACGTCGTGTTCCATGGGCGATCTCCATGTTTGGAAGGCGTGGGCTTTCTCGAAACATCGTAAGTTTCTTGAAAAGCGCCTGTCAACAGTCTCGTAACTTTTGCAATTACAGGCGATACTCGGCGCAGATTCACCTTCGGACCCGCCCATGAGAAACGACACCCGCCTATCGCGCATGCTGCACGTCTTGATTCATATGGATCGCCACCAGCAATCGACCACCTCCGACACCCTCGCCCAAATGCTGGGCACCAACCCTGTGGTGGTGCGCCGAACCATGGCGTTGCTCAAGGAACAGGGTTACGTCACTTCGGAGAAAGGCCATCGCGGCGGCTGGAGCCTGGCTAAACCGTTGGCGGAGATGACGCTGCTGGACATTCATCAGGCGTTGGGCAGCACGTCGATCTTTGCCATCGGCCTGTCCACCGATCATCCGCAATGCCTGGTGGAACAGGCGGTGAATGCGGCGCTGACGGATGCGTTCGATGAAGCCCAGGCGTTGTTGCTCAAGCGTCTGGGCAGTATTACGTTGGCCCAGTTGGCCGAGGACTTTGATGTGCGGTTTCGCAGTGGGCCCAAGGTTGAACGTCACCTCTAATCCGCGGGAGCACACATAAAAAAACGCCGCTCATTTGAGCGGCGTTTTTGTACCAGGCCAGACAGCGTCCGGTTTACAGCGCCATGTCGGCCGCTGGATTGGCTTCCCGAGCAGCAGCCGGTTGTGCCGGCGCTACAGCGGTCCCAGCCTTGCCGATGGCCGGTGGCGGATCCAGTTGCAGCACTTCACTGGTATAGGCCCATTCCTGCGCAACACGCTCAGGGCTTTCGTTCAGCTTGGTGCCGTAGCTCGGTACGATCTGGCGCAGTTTTTCCTGCCAGGCCGGGGTGGCTACCTTGTCCTTGAAGACTTTCTCAAGCACGGTCAGCATGATCGGCGCGGCAGTCGAAGCACCTGGCGAGGCGCCCAGCAGACCGGCAATGCTGCCGTCCTGGGAAGCGACGACTTCGGTGCCGAGTTTCAGCACGCCGCCCTTCTCTTCGTCACGCTTGATGATCTGCACACGCTGGCCGGCTTGCCACAGGCGCCAGTCTTCCTGCTTGGCGTCCGGGAAGTATTCCTTCAGAGCGTTGAAGCGGTCTTCGTCCGACAGCATCAGTTGACCGGCGAGGTATTCCACCAGCGGGTACTGTTCGATACCGACCTTGGTCATCGGCCACACGTTGTGGGTCGTGGTGCTGGTCAGCAGGTCAAAGTACGAGCCGTTCTTCAGGAACTTGGTGGAGAACGTGGCGAACGGGCCAAACAGGATCACGCGCTTGCCGTCGAGCACGCGAGTGTCCAGGTGTGGAACCGACATCGGCGGCGCGCCCACCGAAGCCTTGCCGTAGGCCTTGGCCAGGTGCAGTTGGGCGATGGTCGGGTTTTCGGTCACGAGGAACGAGCCACCCACCGGGAAACCGGCGTATTCACGGGCTTCCGGAATGTCGGACTTCTGCAGCAGGTGCAAGGCACCGCCACCGGCGCCGATGAACACGAACTTGGCGTCGGTCTCGGTTTCGGTACCGTCTTTGAGGTTCTTGTACGAAACGCGCCAGCTGCCGTCTTCGTTGCGGGTGATGTCTTGCACTTCGCTGGACAGCTTGAGGGAGAAGTTCGGCTTGGATTGCAGGTAAGCCGCGAACTGACGAGTGATCTCGCCGAAGTTCACGTCGGTACCCAGCGGGCTCCAGGTCGCCGCGACTTTCTGGCTCGGGTCGCGCCCTTGCATCATCAGCGGAACCCACTTGCTGATCTGGGCCGGATCTTCGGAGTACTGCATGCCGGCGAACAGCGGGCTGGCCTGGAGTGCGTCGTAGCGCTTCTTCAGGAACGCGATGTTGTCGTCGCCCCACAGGAAACTCATGTGCGGCGTGGAGTTGATGAACGAGCGCGGGTTCTTCAGCACGCCGTTCTTGACCTGCCAGGACCAGAACTGACGGGAAATCTGGAAGGCTTCGTTGATTTCGATTGCCTTGGAGATGTCGACCTTGCCGTTCTTGTCTTCCGGGGTGTAGTTCAACTCGGCCAACGCGGAGTGACCGGTACCGGCGTTGTTCCAGCCATTGGAGCTTTCTTCGGCAACACCGTCCAGGCGCTCGACCATTTCCATGGTCCAGCCCGGCTCCAGCTCATTGAGCCAGATACCGAGGGTCGAACTCATGATGCCGCCACCAATGAGCAAGACATCCACTTTTTTCGGCTCGGCGGCGTGCGTGGTCGCAAGACCCATCGCCATCGCCAGGCCCAAGAGCGCCGTGTGTGTTTTCTTCAACATGTGTGTATCCCTAGGATGGAACGCCATTCCGTCCTCCAATTCCGTTCAAGCATGAACCGCACCCCATTCCGGCTTTGCCGACGGGCGGGTATCGAGTGGACTGGAGGATGGACCTACAGGGCCGAGCGTATCGGCCTCACATTTATGTCTCTCCGGCGCTGACTTCTTGTAGGTCTTGGCTTCAGCTGGGTGAGGGACACTGCAAAACGGTCTGGAGCGGGCCCGGAGTGACCGTGCCCGATTGTCGCAGCGGGGGGAGTTTACCTAAGGAAATAAGCAGACCGAAGCGCATTTTTACATTCAAGGTAAAAACGCCGACAAATGAACCTTGTGGAGGCTGTGTGAAACTTGGCTAGCCGAGCAACTGGCTCAATACCGCCCGCAACTTGCCTGGTTTCACCGGTTTGTTCAGCAGCGGCGCGTTCAGCTTGCGCAGGGCCCGGCGGCATTGGTCGCTGCGGTCGGCAGTGATGATCACGGCGGGGATCGCCTGTTGGAAATGCTCGCGCAGATGCTTGACCACTTCGCAGCCGACCACGCCATGGTCAAGGTGGAAGTCCGCCAGGACCAGTTCCGGGGCGCGGCCTTGAAGGACGTCGAGGGCAGCCGCTTCGTCGGTGGCGGTCAGCACCTCGCAGCCCCACTGCTCCAGCAGCGCCGCCATGCTCTGCAGGATGCTCACTTCGTTGTCGATCACCAGCAGCCGTCGCCCCGGCAGCGGATTGCCGGCCACTGCCTGCACCGGAACCTGGGACATGGGCAGCGGCCGTTCGGCGGACAGCGGCACTTCGATGCTGAACACCGAGCCGCGTCCCGGTCGCGAGCGCACCTGCACCCGATAGCCGAGGATATGGGCGATGCGCTCAACGATTGCCAGCCCCAGGCCCACGCCCTTGCGATCCGCCGCACGGCCGACGTCCAGCTGGTTGAACTCCAGGAAAATCGACTCCAGGCTATCGGCAGCAATGCCGCGTCCCGTGTCCCAGACTTCCAGGCGCAACCGCCCTCCCCGTCGCCGGGCCGCCAGCAGGATGCCGCCCTGGTCAGTGTAGCGACAGGCATTGCTGAGCAGGTTGCGCAGGATCCGCGTGAGCAATCGCAAATCCGTCAGTACCGCGTCGTCGGCAAACCGCACGCGCAAGTCCAGGCCCGCGGCACCGGCCACCGACTGGAATTCGGACACCAGCGGCGCCAATAGCTCATCCACCCGATAAGGCGCCAGGTCCGGCCTGACAGCGGCTTGATCCAGGCGCGAGATGTCCAGGAGGTCGGTGAGCAGATCTTCAGCGCCTTCGAGCGCCTGATGAGTCCGCTCCACCAGCACATGCTCCGCACTGGGCAGTTGCCGCTCGCGTAAGGTCGCGATCAGCAGGCGTGCGGCGTTCAACGGTTGCAGCAGGTCATGGCTGGCGGCGGCCAGGTATTTGTCCTTGCTGCGGTTGGCGGCCTGGGCGGCGTCACGGGCATCGCGCAACTGTTGTTCGATCAACTCGCGCTGGGCGATCTGCTGTTGCAGGTTGTGGTTGGCCTCCAGCAGCGCATCGGTGCGTTCGGCCACCCGCTGCTCCAGTTGATCATTGAGCTGTTGCAAGTGTTGTCGGGCCTGCTCCAGCTCATCGAGGCGCGCCGCCAATTCCGGGTAATGGCTCTTGCGTGTCGAGTGATTGCCCAACCCCAGCAAGCCGGCCAGGGCTTTTTGTTGCTCCTCAGAGGGCTTCGCCATAGACGACCTCGACATCCCGCTGGCTCGACTCCCGAGGGTTGGTAAGGATGCACGGGTCATGCATCGCGTGTTGCGACAGGAACGGAATGTCCGAGGTGCTCACGCCATGCAGCCCGAGGGTTTCGTGGAAACCGATGGTGCGCTTGAGGGCGATCAGGTGTTCCACCAGCCGGGTGCGGATCTGCCGATGGTTGAGCCCACGGCAATCGATGCCCAGGGTCTCGGCGATAACTTTGAAGCGGTCCGGCGCCGAGGTGTAGTTGAACGCCACCACATGCTCCACCAACACCGCGTTGCACAAGCCATGGGGCAAGTCGAGGAAGCCGCCCAAGCTGTGGGACATCGCATGCACCGCGCCGAGGATCGCGTTGGAGAATGCCAACCCGGCCTGCATGCTGCCGAGCATGATCTTCTCCCGCAGCGCGACGTCCGCCGGGTTGGCGATCATCTGCACCAGGTTGTTGTTGATCAGGCGCATCGCCTCCAGAGCATGGGGATCGGTCAACGGCCCGTGGCCGGTGGAGACGAACGCCTCAATGGCATGCACCAGCGCGTCGATGCCGGTACAGGCGGACAGGAACGGGTCCATGCTCAGGGTCGTTTCCGGGTCGATCAACGACACGTCCGGCACCGCCGCCTTGCTGACGATGGAGAACTTCATGCGTTCTTGCTGGTTCGAGATGATGACGAACTGGGAGACGTCGGCCGACGTGCCGGCGGTAGTGGGAATCAGGATCAACGGCGGGCTGGGTACTTTCAGCATATCCACGCCTTCGAACTCAAGAATGCTGCGGCCATGGGCGACCACGATCCCGATCGCCTTGCCGCAGTCCATGGGGCTGCCGCCACCGACCGCGACGATTACATCGCAATGGTTCTCGCGGTAGGTCTCGGCTCCGAGCATGACTTCCTCGACCCGTGGGTTGGGCGAGACGTCGCTATAGATGCAGTAATCGATGCCCTGGGCTTGCAGGCTGGCTTCGATATCGCCGACCCAACCGGCGGCGATGACCCCGGGATCGGTCACCACCAGCACCTTGCGGGCGCCGAAGGTCTTGGCGTAGTTGCCGACATTGTGCCGACAGCCGGCACCGAACATGATTTCAGGGGAGACGAACTTGCGCAGCGGACTGAGGCTCATTTTTCCAGGGGGGCTCATCGGTAAGCCTGTTGTTATTGTCGTGGGATACGTTGAGCCTAAAGCATCCCGCCGTGAATGCAATCCGACCAATGGGTAGCCCGGCCCGAATGCATCAGGCCGGGCCGGCACTCATCGGTTGGCGAAGTACATCGTCACTTCAAAGCCGATACGCAGGTCGGTGTACGCGGGTTTAGTCCACATGGGTCTTTCCTCTTCTTGTACCGGGCGATTCCGGCAGGTTCATTAATACACGGGGCGATCAGGGCCCGAATGCTACTTTCGAAGCGATGGCTGGGGTGCGTTGGTACTACAGGAGCCACTCGGTGAATGCCCAGGGGTCAGAAGAACCCCAACGGATTCACGTCATAGCTCACCAGCAAATTCTTGGTCTGCTGGTAATGGTCGAGCATCATCTTGTGGGTCTCGCGACCGACGCCGGACTTCTTGTACCCACCGAACGCAGCGTGGGCCGGGTACAGGTGGTAGCAGTTGGTCCACACGCGACCGGCCTTGATCGCCCGGCCCATGCGGTAGGCGCGGTTGATGTCGCGGGTCCAGAGGCCGGCACCGAGGCCGAACTCGGTGTCGTTGGCGATCGCCAGGGCTTCGGCTTCGTCCTTGAAGGTGGTCACGCCCACCACCGGGCCAAAGATTTCTTCCTGGAACACGCGCATCTTGTTGTGGCCCTTGAGCAGGGTTGGCTGGATGTAATAGCCGCTCGACAGATCCCCTTCAAGGCGCTCCGCCGCGCCACCGGTGAGCAACTCGGCGCCCTCTTCCCGGGCGATGTCCAGGTACGAAAGAATCTTGTCGTACTGCTGCTGGGACGCCTGGGCGCCAACCATGGTCTCGGTGTCCAGTGGGTTGCCGCGCTTGATCTTGGCGATCTTCTTCATGACTTCGGCCATGAACGGCGCGTAGATCGATTCCTGGACCAGGGCACGGGATGGGCAGGTGCAGACTTCGCCCTGGTTGAAAAACGCGAGCACCAGGCCCTCGGCGGCCTTCTCGATGAATGCCGGCTCGGCCTGCATGATGTCTTCGAAGAAGATGTTCGGCGACTTGCCGCCCAGTTCCACGGTGGACGGGATGATGTTCTCGGCGGCGCATTTCATGATGTGCGAGCCCACCGGGGTCGAGCCGGTGAAGGCGATCTTGGCGATGCGCTTGCTGGTGGCCAGCGCTTCACCGGCCTCGCGGCCAAAGCCGTGGACGATGTTCAACACGCCGGCTGGCAGCAGGTCGGCGATCAGCTCGATGAATACCGTGATCGACAGCGGCGTCTGTTCCGCCGGCTTGAGCACGATGCAGTTGCCGGCGGCCAGGGCCGGGGCGAGTTTCCAGGCGGCCATCAGCAGCGGGAAGTTCCAGGGGATGATCTGCCCGACCACGCCCAGCGGCTCATGGAAATGATAGGCCGTTGTCAACTCGTTGATCTCGGCAGCCCCGCCCTCTTGCGCGCGAATGCAGCCGGCAAAGTAACGGAAATGGTCGGCTGACAGCGGTACGTCGGCGTTCAGGGTTTCACGCACGGCCTTGCCGTTGTCCCAGGTCTCGCTGACCGCGAGGATTTCCAGGTTCTGCTCGATGCGGTCGGCGATTTTCAGCAACACCAGGGAACGGTCCTGCACCGAAGTCTTGCCCCACGCATCGGCGGCGGCATGGGCCGCGTCCAGGGCCTTGTCGATGTCGGCGGCGCTGGAGCGCGGGAATTCGCCGATGACTTCGCCATTGACCGGCGACGTGTTGGTGAAGTACTCGCCGTTGACCGGCGCGACGAACTCGCCGCCAATGAAATTGCCATAGCGCGGTTTAAAGGAAACGACGGCGCCTGGGGTTCCGGGTTGTGCGTAGATCATGATGGGCCTCTGCCTGGTCGATGCCTGTCGCGGGACAGGCGATAGGCCGATGGTAGAGAGCCCCGTGCGGTGGACGAATGCGTCATTGGCAGGGGCTCTCTCGTTATTTGGTCGTAGATTTCAAGCGACAGGAGCAAGTTCAAGGCCAGCGCAGGCCCTTGTGGCGAGGGAGCTTGCTCCCGCTGGAGTGCGCAGCACTCCCCGCTTTTGGCGACTGCTTCGCAGCCGAGCGGGAGCAAGCTCCCTCGCCACGGTTTTCGACAAGCTTTTAGCGCTTGGCCACCAGCTCTTTCGGCAACTTGAAGGTCCACAGCATGCCGCCCTGGTTGAAGTCCTTCACGCGCTTGGCCACCTCGCCGCCCCACAGCGGCACCGCGCCGCCCCAGCCGGAAACCACCGAGACGTACTGCTCGCCGTCCATTTCCCAGGTGATCGGCGAGCCGAGCACGCCGGAGCCTGTCTGGAATTCCCAGACCTTTTCCCCGGTCTTGGCGTTGAATGCCTGCAGGAACCCTTCAGGTGTACCGGTGAATACCAGGTTGCCCTTGGTGGTCAGGACCCCGCCCCACAGCGGCGCGAAGTTCTTGTGGCGCCAGACCTCCTTGCCGGTCTTGGGGTCGATGGCCCGCAGCACGCCGATGTAGTCCTCGTTCAGCGGCTTGATGGTGAACCCGGCCCCGAGGAATGCCGCGCCCTTCTTGTAGGCGATGCCTTCGTTCCAGATGTCCATGCCCCATTCGTTGGACGGCACGTAGAACAGGCCGGTGTCCTGGTTGTAGGCCATCGGCATCCAGTTTTTCGCACCGAGGAATGCCGGGGCGACGAATACCGAGCTGCCCTTGGCTTCGCTGCCCGGCGCACCCGGACGGCTGGAGTCGACGTAGATTGGCCGCCCGTCCTTGTCCAGGCCGCTGGCCCAAGTGATCTTGTCGACGAATGGGAAGCCGCGGATGAACTTGCCGTTGGTACGGTCGAGCACGTAGAAGAAGCCGTTACGGTCGGCGGTCGCTGCGGCCTTGATGTCCTTGCCGCCTTCCTTGTAGTTGAACGAGATCAGCTCGTTGACACCGTCATAGTCCCAGCCGTCGTGGGGTGTGCTCTGGAAGTGCCACTTGATCGTGCCGTCGTCCGGGTTCAGGGCCAGGCGCGAGGACGAATAGAGGTTGTCGCCAGGACGCAGGTGGGAGTTCCACGGGGCCGGGTTGCCGGTGCCGAACAGCAGCAGGTTGGTTTCCGGGTCGTAGTAGCCGCCCAGCCAAGGCGCCGCGCCGCCGGTTTTCCAGAGGTCACCCGGCCAGGTCTTGCCGGCTTCGCCGCCGGAAATGCCGTTCTCCACCGCCTTGCCGTCCTTGTAGACGTAGCCCATGTGGCCTTCCACGGTCGGCCGGGTCCACAGCAACGCGCCATTTTTTGGATCGAACGCGCTGATCTGGCCGACCACGCCGAACTCCCCCCCGGCCACCCCGGTAATGAGCTTGCCATTCACGACCATGGGCGCGGCACTGATGGAGTAGCCTTCCTTGTGGTCGGCGACTTTCTTGCTCCACACCACTTTGCCGGTGTCCTTGTTCAACGCCACCAGCTTGGCGTCGAGGGTGCCGAAGAACACCAGGTCGCCATACAAGGCCACGCCCCGGTTGATCACGTCGCAGCAAGGACGGATGTCATCGGGTAGTCGTGCATCGTACTGCCAGAGTTTCTTGCCGGTGCGTGCGTCCACCGCGAACACTCGCGAATAGGACCCTGTGAGGTACATCACCCCGTCCTTGATCATCGGCTGGGCCTGCTGGCCGCGCTGCTTCTCACCGCCGAAGGAAAACGCCCAGACCGGTCGCAGGTCCTTGACGTTATCGACATTGAGGGCATCGAGCGGGCTGTAGCGCTGGCCCTGGACACCTAGGCCGTTGGTGACGATCTGTTGCGGGTTCTTCGGGTCCTGGAGAATTTCCTGATCGGTCACGGCGGCCAAGGCCGAACCGGACAGCAGCATGGCACTGAGCAGCAGGTTCACGGCGAAGGGCTGGCGACGTGCGGGATGAATCATGGCGGCTACCTCTGCGGTTATTGTTATACCCGGGAAATTTTCCCGGTCTGCCACAGATTCTTGGGCCAGGGGCCGCCGCCAACAATTGCCCGCTGTGTTGAGTTTTCTAGTTCCTTGGTACATGTGGAAGTAAGCGAATCCCCCCGTGGCGAGGCAGATGTGTTCAGTCAGGATCGTGGGTGTCCACCCGCTTCATCCCCGCCCGCTCATAACGCGGATAGAGATGACTGACACTGCGAATCAACTCATACCGGCTCAAGCTGATCCCGGCGAAGCGCTCGGGGATGGGGCTGCGGATCATCTCGGCCATGTCGTCGCCGCGGGCGGCGCCGTCGCGCATCAGTTGGTCGAGCCAGCCAAGGTAGTCGTGCATTTGCGAAAACGGCCGGGCGTCGGTCGCCACCGGGCCGTGGCCGGGGACGATTTGCTTCCAGGGCAGCGCCTGGAGGGTGTCCAAGTCCTTGAGCCAGACCTCAAGGCCGGGGCTGTTCGGGGTCGTCAGGGCGCGCTCATAAAATACCAGGTCGCCGGCAAACAGCACGCCGGTGGTTTCGTCCAGGATCGCCAGGTCCGCCCCGGTATGGCCGGCCAACGCCAGCAGGCGCATCGAATGGTCGCCCACCTTCAGCGTCCCGGGGTTCAGCGCCTGGGTCGGCAGCACCACCTCGGTGCCGCGCATCCAATCGCCTACCAACCGGTACATGTTTTCCGCCAGCGCATCGCCCTGCTGTCGCAGCAGGTCGACGGTGCCGGGCAACGCCCCAATGGGCACGTCGCTGAAGGCCTGGTTGCCCAATACGTGATCGGGATGATGATGGGTCAGCAGCACCTGGATCACCGGTTTGTCGGTGGTCGCCGCGATGGCCTGGCGCAGCGCTTCGCCATAACGCTTCGACGGCCCGGTGTCGATGACTACCACACCGGCGTCGGTAACGATGAACGCCGTGTTGACGATATTGCCACCGTTGGCCTTGGCGAAATTTTCCGTGCTGCCTTCCAGCAACCAGGTGCCCTCGGCGATCTGCCGCGGCTTGAGGGAGTAATCGGTGGCGGACCACGCCGGCAGGCACAGCCCAAGACAGATCAGCAGCAACCAGCGCATGGCGCGCTCCTTGTGGTCAGGGTATGGCCGCGTCGAACTGGTTGCCGCTGTTGTCACGCAGCACCAGGCGGGTCTGGCCCGAGCCTCGGATGTCGAAGCCCAGGTTGGGGTTTTCGCTCACCGCCGGAAATAGCTCCAGGCGCGCCAGCAGCTTGCCGTCGGCGTCGAACAGTTGCGCCTGGTTGATGAAGAATTCAGGGATGCCGCTCACCAGGCCGTTGTCCATGGGATGGGCGATCTGCAAGCGCAGGCGATTCGAATCCCCACGCGGGTAACGCCCGCCCAACACCTCGCCCAGGTGCTCCTCCCAACCCGCTTGGGTACGCACCACGCTGGGCGCGGTGCAACCGCCACCTGCCGCGTCGATCACGGTCGAGCCAACGTGCCACAGGCCGTCGCGAGTCTGCACGGCGGCGCGCAACGGCGTGGCCTGTTCGATACGAATACGGATCGACAACCACGGCAGCACCCGCTCCGAAGGCTGGAAATCGACAATCCTGGGCAGCGGGTTGAGTTCGGCCCAGGCCAGTATCCGCACGACATCGCCGGCGAACGCCCGGGCATCGATTTCCAGCGGCACCTGGCGCGCGTCTTCGGCGAAGGGTGGCGCCAACAGACGCACCCGCTCGTCGAACACGAACGGCGCGTCCGCCAGCAACTGTTTGTGGTAAAAGGCCCACATTACCGACGGCACCGGGTCCTTTCCCGGCTCGACGGCACTCGCCATCAACGGCAGGCACCCCAACAGCAGGCCAAACGCTCGCCAGTTCATCCCGCGCTCCTATTGGTACATTTCGGGTACTTCGTAGCGCAGGCCATAGCGGGCATACAGCGCCTTGAGGCTGCCATCGCGTATCAAGCCCTCCAGCGCCTCTTCCACGGCATAGGCCAACTGACGGTTGCTCTCATGCACCGCCATGCCAATGTCCCAGCGTTGCTTGCCCATGTTCGGGTAGGCGTTCTCAGCGAGGGCCCATTGCGGATCCGCCGCTTCATGGACCTGCCAATCGACCTCCCCGCGCATCGCCATGACAGCGTCGACTGCCCCAGCCTGCATCGCCCCGAAGGCCTTGGCGACGGAGGGGTAGTGGCGAGTCTTGGCACTGAGCATGCCGTTGAACACCGAGGTCAGGTAGAACGACGGCACGCTGTCGACTTCGACGCCGATCGGGTGTTGCTGGAACACCGCGACACTGCCCACCGAATCCAGTCGGCGGCGGTCATACGCCACCTGCCAGCACTCCTGCTGATACGGCCCGAACATCACGACCTGGGCATTTTCCAGCTCACCGATGTCGTTGCGCCGTTGCACATAGTCGTGGTCGTACGGAACGCGCATCATCAGGTCGGCCAGTTGCCCGTCGTGCAGCGGACTGCTGCGCCAGATGTAGTCGCGCAGGTCATCGTCGAGCTTTTCACCGGGTGGTGCCCACATCAATTTCAGCCGCACGCCCATGGCCTTGGCCAGCGCCTGCGCCAATTCCACATCGACGCCCCGGGGCTCGCCCTGGTCTTCGAAACTGTACGGGGCGAAATCCTTGTAGACCGCCACCTTCAATTCGCCGTCGGCGATCATCTGGTCGTAACTGCGGACCTGCGCCTGCGCCGCCTGGCCACAAAGCAGCAGGCTACACATCACCCACGCGAACAGGCGCATGGCAATCACTCCTCGACGTGTACGCTGTCCAGATAGGTCCGCACCGCCCAAAGCGCTTCCTGGCTCAGGTAATCGGCCATTTTCGGCATATACACGCGGCCGTCGCGCACCGCGCCGTGGCGCACGCGTTCAACGAACCATTCGTCACCGGCTTCGGCGGCGTCGAGCATGCGCAGGTCCGGGGCGATCCCGCCGGACTTGGCTTCCAGGCCATGGCAGGCCGCGCAGTTCTGGTTATAGGCCGAGGCGCCGATTTCCACGGCTTTGTCCCGCTCAGGAGAATTGCGATAGGGGTTCTGTGCGGCCCAGCCATCGGCATCCAATGGCAGGTTGGTGTCCTTGATCGGGGTCAGTCCCTTGGTTTCCACTGCCTGGGGCACCACGTTGCCATGGGCCCACGCGGAGCCTGCGCCGGTCAGCCCCATCAGCAATGCGGTAGCGATGATGGCGTTGCGTTTTGTTGTCATTGTTATGCCCTCGAAATTGCACGCAAGACCTCTTCGCAGAGGCCGTGCCGTCATCTTAGGAACCGCTTGCCACCAGCCGAATGCTGCTTTGGTGGCCGGGGTCTAGTTCCTTGGTAGCAGGCCATCCGACGCAAGTCGCAAAGACAGGCGGTTTGGGAAGTCTTCCCGGCAAGGGCGGGACTTTTTCCGTATCGGTCGTGGGTGATGAGACCGACCCTAGTCAGGCCAAAACCTCACTGGGAAATCCCACCATGACAATAAAAACGCTCCCTGCCCTCTCCTCCCTGACCGTTGCCTTGCTGCTGGCCGGCAGCCTGTCCCTGGGCCCGCAGGCCAACGCTGCCGTTAGCTGGGAAGACATTGCCAACGACCACCTGACCACCAAGGACGTGCTGCAATACGGCATGGGCACGAACGCCCAGCGCTGGAGCCCGCTGGCCCAGGTCAACGACAAAAACGTGTTCAAACTGACCCCGGCCTGGTCCTATTCATTCGGCGACGAAAAACAGCGCGGCCAGGAGTCCCAGGCCATCGTCAGCGACGGCGTGGTCTACGTCACCGGCTCGTATTCGCGGGTGTTCGCCCTCGACGCCAAGACCGGCAAGCGCTTGTGGACCTACAACCACCGGCTGCCGGACAACATTCGCCCGTGCTGCGACGTGGTCAATCGCGGCGCGGCCATCTACGGCGACAAGATCTATTTCGGCACGCTCGACGCCCGGGTTGTCGCCCTGGACAAGAACACCGGCAAAGTGGTGTGGAACAAGAAGTTCGGTGACCACGCCGGCGGCTACACCATGACCGGCGCCCCGGTGCTGATCAAGGACAAGACCAGCGGCAGAGTCCTGCTGATCCACGGCAGTTCCGGCGACGAGTTCGGTGTCGTCGGGCAGTTGTTCGCCCGTGACCCGGACACCGGCGAGGAAGTCTGGATGCGCCCGTTCGTCGAAGGCCACATGGGCCGTCTAAATGGCAAGGACAGCACGCCGACCGGCGACGTCAAGGCGCCCTCATGGCCTGACGACAAGACCACCGAGACCGGCAAGGTCGAGGCCTGGAGCCACGGCGGCGGCGCGCCTTGGCAGAGCGCCAGCTTCGACCCGGAGACCAACACCATCATCGTCGGCGCGGGTAACCCGGGCCCCTGGAACACCTGGGCGCGCACGGCCAAGGACGGCAATCCCCATGACTACGACAGCCTCTATACCTCGGGCCAGGTGGGCGTCAATCCAAGCACGGGTGAAGTGAAATGGTTCTACCAGCACACGCCCAACGATGCCTGGGACTTCTCCGGCAACAACGAACTGGTGCTGTTCGACTACAAGGACAAGGACGGCAAAGTCGTCAAGGCTACCGCCCACGCCGACCGCAACGGCTTCTTCTACGTGGTGGACCGCAACAACGGCAAGCTGCAGAACGCCTTTCCCTTCGTCGATAACATCACCTGGGCCAGCCACATCGACTTGAAGACCGGCCGCCCGGTGGAAAACCCGGGCCAGCGTCCGGCCAAGCCTCTGCCCGGTGAAACCAAGGGCAAACCGGTGGAAGTCTCGCCGCCGTTCCTCGGTGGCAAGAACTGGAACCCCATGGCCTACAGCCAGGACACCGGGCTTTTCTACGTACCGGGCAACCAGTGGAAAGAGGAATACTGGACCGAGGAAGTCAGTTACAAGAAAGGCTCGGCCTACCTGGGCATGGGCTTCCGCATCAAGCGTATGTATGACGATCACGTCGGCAGTTTGCGGGCGATGAACCCCACCACCGGCAAAGTGGTGTGGGAGCACAAGGAACCACTGCCATTGTGGGCCGGCGTGCTGGCAACCAAGGGCAACCTGGTGTTCACCGGCACCGGTGACGGCTTCTTCAAGGCCTTCGATGCGAAAACCGGCAAGGAGCTGTGGAAGTTCCAGACCGGCAGCGGCATCGTCTCCCCGCCGGTTACGTGGGAGCAGGACGGCGAGCAGTACATCGGCGTGACCGTCGGCTATGGCGGCGCCGTGCCGTTGTGGGGCGGCGACATGGCCGAACTGACCAAGCCGGTGGCCCAGGGCGGGTCGTTCTGGGTGTTCAAGATCCCGAGTTGGGATAAGGCGACGGCGCAGAAATAACCCCTGACTTGTACCCCATCCCCAGTTGGAGCGGGCTTGCTCGTGAAAGCGGTGGTTCAGTTGATAGGGATTCTGACTGTGCCGACGTCTTCGTCGGATCGCCGCCCGGAGCAAGCCCGCTCCAACACTTGCCTGAGTTCATGCCATGAAGTCACTGCCATTGCTATTTCTGTTCATCGGCGCCGTTGCCCATGCCGACGACACTGATATCCCGCTGACAATCAACGGCTGCACCATCGCCGAATCCAGCCAATGCCCCGGCGCCAACCTGCGCGGCGCACAACTGGCCAACCAGGACCTGCGCAAGATGAACCTCGCCGGCGCGGATCTGCGCGATGCCGACCTGCGCCACGCGCGACTGGACCTGGCCAATCTGGAAAAAGCCCAGCTACAGGGCGCCAACCTGAGTCGCGCCAGCCTGCAACAAAGCAACCTGCGCCTGGCGGACTTCAGCGGTGCCACGCTGAAGGCGATCCAGGGCTGGGGCCTGTTTGCCCAGGGTGCGCAATTTCAGCGCGCTGATTTGACAGCGGCCTATCTCCAGTTCGCCCGCTTGTCCGGCGCCCGTCTGCACGACGCCAACCTTCAAGCCGCCGACCTGGAAATGGCTTGGCTGAGCAAGGCCGACCTCAAGGGCGCCGATTTGCGCGATGCCAACCTGCAAGAGGTCAAGTTGGGTGAAAGCAATCTGGAACAGGCCAACCTGACGGGTTCGCGCCAGCATTACGGGAATTTCCAGGATGCGAATATGCAGGGGTGTGTCGGGTGCCCAACGTCTTGGGAGCGCTGAACACATTACCCGTGGCGAGGGGATAAATCCCCCTCACCGCAATTTATCTTCATCGCCTGGTTTCACCCCGCCACCCGCACCACCCCCATATCAATTCCCAAATGCACCAACTCGGCGTGGGAACTGACCTGCAATTTGCTCTTGAGCAACGTCAGGTGGTTGGACACGGTCTTGGCGCTGATGCACAGCTGTTCGGCAATGGTCCGCGCGGGGGTGCCCTTGGCGAGCATGACGAAGATTTCCAACTCCCGCTGGGTCATTGATTGCAGGCGCGGATCGCTGTCGTGGCGGTTGGTTGCGCAGGCCAACTGAGTGGCCAGGGCCTGCTCGATGTAGGCGTGGCCGGCCAGCACCCGCCGCACCGCCTCCACCAATACCTGCGGTGCCGAGTTCTTGGTCAGATAGCCCGCCGCGCCCGCCTCCAGCGCCTGGCGCACCAACGGCAATTCGTCGTGCATGCTGAAGAACAGCACCCGCAGTTGCGGCAAGCGTTGGCGCAGGCGCCGGGTGGTTTCCAGCCCGCTGATGCCCGGCAGGCCGAAGTCCATGATCACCAGGTTTGGCAGTTGCTCCTGCACCTGGCTCAATGCCTCTTCGCCCGAAGCGGCTTCGCGAACCTGCAGCTCCGGCATCAGTGCCCGCAACAGGCTGGCGTAGCCTTGCCGGACCACGGCGTGGTCATCCACCAACAAAATGTTCATGACGCCTCCAGGGGAATGTTCAAGTCCAGCGCCCAACCCGCGCCGGGCCGGCTCATGACCCGCAGCTCACCGCCGAGGCTGCGAGCCCGTTCGGCCATCGAATGCAAGCCCACGCCGGGCCGGGCGGGCTGCTTGGCACCGCGTCCGTTATCGCGCACCCATAGCCGCAGGCGACCGGCGCGGTGCTGCATGCGGATCCGCACCTGGCTGGCGTCGGCATGCCGGGCGATGTTGGTCAGCGCTTCCTGCAACAGGCGGTACAGGTGGGCTTTGTCCGACCCGGCCAATGGCGGTATCGCGCCATCGACCCGCAACTGGCAGGCGATGCCGTGGCTGTCCTGCCATTGCCGGGCCAACAACTCGATGGCCTCGCCCAACGGCAAATGCTGGAGCACGACGGGGTACAAGTCGTTGACCAAGGCGCGAAAGCCTTGCTGCAAATGGTCACAGTGTTCTTCCAACTCGCTGGCGGTCTGCTCCAGCGCCGGCGGCTGATGGATTACCAGCCGCAGCAGACAGGCCCGCGCTCGAATGCCCGCCACATATTGGCCCAGATCGTCGTGCAAGGTTTGCGCAAGGGATCTGCGTTCCTGCTCTTGTACCGCCAGCAACGCCTGGGTCAGCCGGGCATTGTCCGCCCGGGTCTGGGCCAGGGCGGCAGTCATCCGATTGAAATGCTCCGCCAGTTGCTGGGCTTCCGAAAGGCCTTCGGTCCGCAGATTCACGTGCAGGTCGCCCGCGGACACCTGGTGCAGCGCCCGCAGCAAATCGTCCAGCAAGCGCATGCCCCGGCGCACCGCCCAACGAATTGCCAGCAGGCTGAGCAGCCAGGCCATCGCGCAAACACCGAGCAGTTGCACCAGGGAATCGAGGATTTCATCCACTTCATCCCCGGGGTCAACGGCGATCCAGGCTCGACGACCGTCCTGCAATTCAACGACCTGGGCGACAGGACCGTCGTGCAAGAGTCGACGCCCCAGCCAGGCGTTCAAGCCGGGCTCCTGGGCCGGCGAATGCTCTGCGGCGGCCAACCAACGCACCCGCACGTGACGCAGGCTGCCGGTGAGCCGCGATTGAAGGCTGGCCGGATCGCGCTGGGCGGTCTCGCGCAGGTAATGCACCACCGACTCGGCCGATTGCAGTTCGCGTGTCACATCGGCCGTGGCCTGGTGCAGCAGCAGCGTTGCACAGGCCAGGGTGACCAGGGCAAAGAACGCTGAGACCCAGAGGTTGATTCGCCAGAAGGCTGACATGGTCAGTGCTCCAACCTACGAAGCACGCCGGCCCCCTGTGGGAGCGCGCCTGCTCGCGAAAACGGCGGCACGTCCAATATCAAGGCCGGCTGAACCACTGCTTTCGCGAGCAGGCGCGTCCCCACAGGGGACACTTTGGGTCGATCCACTCCAATCAAGCTCAGGATCAGCAATAACGGCAACAGCAGCGTCTTGAAAATCCGCATGACCTGTTCGCTCCCTGATCAATGACGATTGGAAGCATCCTAAAACCCCGGCGCCCGGACCGAGCTACTACCTTGGTACTGCCCCGGCGGTACTTTCTGCATATTTCCCCAGGGCCGGGGCCTTCCTATGCTGGCGCTACCTGCAATGGAGGACGTCATGCGCCGGCTTGTCAGTTACGCCCTGGTTTACCTGTTGGCCGCGGCAACCGCCCAGGCAGGCGATACCGTGCCATTGCAAGTGCGCATCGGCTACCTCGGTTACCGTCCCGATCCAGGCCCGCTGTTGTCCAATGTCATCGCCGAGCCCACCGACGCCGGGCTACGCGGGGCCGAGCTGGCGATCATCGACAGCAACAGCACCGGACGCTTTCTCAAGCACGACTACCGCCTCGACAGCGCCACCGTCGACAGCCCCGAAGCGCTGCTCCAGGCCGCCCGCGCCCAGCATGAGCAAGGTCTGCGCCTGTTCGTGGTGAATGCGCCTGCCGCCAGCCTTCGCCAGCTCAGCGCCGCCCTCCCCGACAGCCTGTTGTTCAACGCCGGCAGCCCCGACGACAACCTGCGCACCAGCGACTGCCTGGGCAACGTGCTGCACACGCTGCCCGACCGCGCGACCCTCGCCGATGCCTTGGTCCAATTCAGTGTCGTGCGCAAATGGCAGCGGGCCTTGCTGATCGTCGGCCAGACACCGGAAGACCAGGCCTACGCCGCCGCGTTGCGCCGGGCGATGAAACGCTTCGGCATGAAGATCGTTGCCGAAAAACCCTGGCAGTTCGACAACGACCAGCGCCGCAGCGCCCAGGCCGACATGCCGCTCTTCACCCAGACCGCCGAATACGACGTGGTGCTGGTGGCCGATGAGCGCGGCGACTTCGGCGAATACGTGCCCTACCAGACCTGGTTTCCGCGCCCGGTCGCGGGCACCCAGGGGCTGACGCCCACCGGTTGGCACAAGACCGTCGAGACCTACGGTGCAGCGCAGTTGCAAAAGCGCTTCGAAGCCTTGGCTGGCCGCTGGATGAACGACCGCGACTTTGCCGCCTGGATCGCTGTGCGCAGCATCGCCGCCGCCGTCAGCAAACTGCGCCAGGACGACCCGTTCGCCATCCGCCAACTGGCCCTCGGCGACCAGTTGCCATTGGACGGATTCAAGGGTCGCAAGCTCAGCTATCGCCCCTGGAATGGCCAGTTGCGCCAGCCGATTCCCCTGGTCCAGCCGCGGGCACTGGTCAGCACCTCGCCCCAGGACGGCTTCCTGCACCCCTCCAACGAAATGGACAGCCTGGGCTTCGACCGACCCGAAGTGAGCTGTCGCTACCCCTGATCGATAACAACAATAAGGAAAACGCCATGCGCCGCCCCCTGCTAAACCCGGCTCTGCTGTGCCAAGCCCTCGCCCTGGGCGCCTCGCTGCTCCTTGCCGGTCCCGCTGCTGCCAGCATCGCCTGGGTCTCCAACGAAAAAGACAACAGCCTCAGCCTGATCGACCTGCAGAGCCTGGAAGTCATCGATACCTTGGCGGTAGGCCAACGTCCCCGGGGCCTGTTGCTGTCCCATGACAATCGGCTGCTGTACATCTGCGCCAGCGATTCGGACCGCGTCCAGGTGATGGACGTCGCCACCCGCAAAATCGTCAAGGAGTTGCCTTCCGGCAAGGACCCGGAGCAATTCGCCCTGCATCCCAATGATCGCTGGCTCTACGTGTCCAACGAGGACGATGCCTTGGTCACGGTAATCGACACCCAGACCTCCGAAGTACTCGGCCAGATCGGCGTCGGCGTCGAGCCCGAAGGCATGGCGGTCAGCCCCGATGGCAAGTGGGCGGTCAATACCAGTGAAACCACCAACATGCTGCACTGGATCGACACCAGTACCCAGACATTGGCGGACAACACCCTGGTGGACCAACGGCCACGCTTCGTCGAGTTCAATCGCGACGGCACGCAGCTCTGGGCCTCGGCGGAAATCGGCGGGACGTTGACGATTCTCGACGTCGCCACCCGCCAAGTCTTGAAGACGCTGACGTTTAAGATCAAGGGCGTGCACCCGGACAAAGTCCAGCCGGTGGGGATCAAGCTCAGCGCCGACGGCAAGCTCGCGTTTGTTGCCCTGGGCCCGGCCAACCATGTGGCGGTCATCGATGCCAGGACCTTCGAAGTGCTGGATTACCTGCTGGTGGGCCGGCGCGTCTGGCAACTGGCGTTCACCCCGGACCAGAAACAATTGCTGGCGACCAATGGCGTGAGCGGCGATGTCTCGGTGATCGACGTGCAGAGCCGCAAGGTGCTGAAGTCAGTGAAGGTGGGACGTTATCCGTGGGGCGTGGTGGTGACGCCATGAACGCCTTGGAGGTCAGCGACCTGAGCTTCGCCTACGGTGCCCGGGAAGCTTTGCGCCAGATCAACTTCAGCGTACCCGCCGGACACTTCGCCGCACTCCTCGGTCCGAACGGCGCTGGCAAGTCGACGCTGATCGCCCTGCTAACGCGCCTGTACGACGTGCAGCGCGGCGAGATCCACGTCGGCGGCCAGTCGCTGCGCGCGTCACCGCGCCAGGCCTTGCGCCAGTTGGGCGTGGTGTTCCAGCAAAGCACCCTCGACCTTGACCTCAGCATTGAGCAGAACCTGCGTTATCACCTTGCCCTGCATGGCATGTCACGGCGCCAGGGCAGCGCGCGGATCGACGCCGAGCTGGCCCGCCAACAGTTGACGCAAAGGCGCCACGAGCCGGTGCGCAACCTCAATGGCGGGCACCGGCGCCGGGTCGAAATCGCCCGAGCGCTGCTCCATGAACCGCGCCTGTTGCTGCTGGACGAGCCGAGCGTCGGCCTCGATCCGGCCAGCCGCCAGGCCCTGGGACAGCACATCCGGCAGCTGTGCCGGGAACAGGGCATCAGCGTGTTCTGGACCACTCATCTGCTCGATGAAGTGCAGCCCAGCGATGACTTGCTGATCGTGCATCAGGGGCGACTGGTCGCCAGCGGTCGCGCAGAAGACGTCAGCCTGGAGCACGGCGGCAACCTCGGCTCGGCCTTCCATCGTCTGACCGCCTCGGGAGCCGCCGCATGAGCGCGTATTGGCATTGTTTCAGCGGCATCGTGATGCGCGAATGGCTACGCTTCGTCTTGCAGCGCACGCGGTTGCTCAGCGCCCTGGTCCGACCGCTCCTGTGGCTGCTGGTGTTCGCCGCCGGGTTCCGGGCGGCGCTGGGCATCGCCATCATCGCGCCCTACGACACCTACATCCCCTACGAGGTGTACATCGTGCCGGGGCTGGCCTGCATGATCCTGTTGTTCAACGGCATGCAGGGCTCGCTGTCGATGGTCTACGACCGGGAAATGGGCAGCATGCGCGTGCTCCTGACCAGCCCCCTGCCCCGTGCCTTCCTGCTGGCGAGCAAATTGCTTGCGACCTCGCTGATCTCGCTGTTGCAGGTCTACGCCTTTCTCGCCATCGCCTGGCTCTACGGCGTCCAGCCGCCGGCCATGGGCCTGCTGCTGGCATTGCCGGCCCTGCTGTTGGTGGCGTTGATGCTCAGCGCCCTGGGCCTGTTGTTGTCCAATGCGATCCGGCAGTTGGAAAATTTCGCCGGGGTGATGAATTTCGTCATCTTTCCGATGTTTTTCCTGTCTTCGGCACTGTACCCGCTGTGGAAAATGCTCGAAGCCAGCCCCTGGTTGTATTGGCTGTGCGCGGTGAACCCGTTCACCCAAGGCGTGGAGCTGGTGCGGTTCGCGCTGTATGGACAGCTCAACGCGCTGGCGATGGCCGTGTGCGTAGGGTTGACGCTGGTGTTCGCGCTGCTGGCAGTGTGGACGTTCAATCCACAGCATGCGGCGTTGCGCAAGGCCAATTGAGCAGCCCACACACACGGTCCCACAGGTGATCGGTGTGATCGCTGACGCAAATTACTACTTTAGTACCGGTTTTCCTGTCTATGGTCGCATTCACAAGACTTCCACCCTGGCATGTAATGGGCGCATAACAAAAAGGATAAATCCCATGCCCCGTTTGCTGGCGATCGTCATGCTGGGCCTGTCGCTGAATGTCGCGCAGGCCGACACTACGCTGTTTTCTGCGCAGGGCTATCGCATTACCCAATACCGCAGCCCGACACCCGCCTGCGCCGAAGGCGCGCAAACCCTCGACACCGAAGCCCTGCAGCGCTTGCTCGGGCAGAAACCCGCCCCGGTGTTGATCGACGTCTACCGGCGCCCCTGGGTCCAGGGCCGTTTCATCGACACCGAGCCCCACGCCAACCTTCCCGGCAGCCTGTGGCTGGCCAATACGGGCGATGGCGAGCTCGAACCGAGCTGGCAGGATTACTTCACCTTTCACCTGCGCAAGGCCACCGCCGGACGCCTGGATCAACCATTGGTCTTTTACTGCCGCTCCGATTGCTGGTTGAGCTGGAACGCGGTAAAACGCGCCGCGTCCATGGGCTATAAAGAGGTGTATTGGTACCGCGACGGCCTCGATGCCTGGGAGGCGGCCAACCTGCCCCTGCAAGCCGCCCGCCCCGAACCTTTTCCCTGATGCAGCGACTTGCGTGCAACTGCCCCAATACGACAATAACGAGGTGAATGGCCATGTATAAAATCCTGATAGCCGACGATCACCCACTGTTTCGCGAAGCCATCCACAACGTCATCAGCGACGGTTTCGCCGGTAGCGAAGTGATGGAAACCGCCGACCTGGACAGTGCCCTCGCACTGACCCGCGAACACGACGACCTGGACCTGATCCTGCTGGACCTGAACATGCCCGGCATGCACGGCCTCAATGGCTTGATCAACCTGCGCAACGAAGCGCCGACCATCCCGGTGGTGATCGTTTCCGCCGAACAGGACAAGCAAATCGTCCTGCAGGCCATCACCTATGGCGCGGTGGGCTTCATCACCAAGTCGTCGCCGCGCTCGCAAATGACCGACGCCATCGAGCAGATCCTCAATGGCAACGTGTACCTGCCGCCGGACATCATCCGCACCCAGAAAAGCCCGACGGGCCGGCGCCTGAACGAAACCCCGGCGTTCCCGCCCGAACTGCTCCAGGCCCTGACCCGCAAGCAACTGCTGGTGCTCGAACGCATGACCAAGGGCGAATCGAACAAGCAGATCGCCTACACGCTGGACATCGCCGAAACCACGGTCAAGGCCCACGTCTCGGCAATCCTGCGCAAGCTCAACGTGCACAACCGGGTGCAGGCGATTCTCAGTGCCGGAGATATCGATTTCGGGGCGTACTTGCGGCGTTGAACGGCTGGACGCTACGGGGACAGGGTGAACACCCCTGTGGCGAGGAAGCTTGCTCCCTCGCCACGAAAAGCGGCTCGACTCAACCGCTGGTTGCTTGGCCCAACAGATGACTCATCGCAATCTTGAGCTTCATCGGCCGCACCGGCTTGTGCATCAGCGTATGCCCACGTTCGCGGATCTGCTGCTTGAGCTCGTTGCTGTAGTTGGCGGTGATCATCAGCGCCGGGATCGGTGAAGGGCGGCAGGCGTTGATCCGCGCCACGGCATCCACACCGTTCTGGTCGTGATCCAGATGATAATCGGCGATCAGCAGATCGGCGTCGGCGCGGTAGCCGTCCACCTGCCGCGCCAGGTCCTGCTCCGACAGCGCCGTCACGACCCGGCAGCCCCAACCTTCCAGCAAAGTGCGCATGCCGGCGCAGATCGCCGCGTCGTTATCCAACACCCAGACCCTTGCCCCGCGCAGGCGTTCGAGCATCGGCTCGCTCATCTCCAGGCAAGGCAATGGCTTGGGCGCGGTAGCGCTGAGAGGGACTTCGACGGCGAACACCGAGCCCCTGCCCGGCCATGAACGAACCTGGATCCGGTGCCCAAGGATCCCGGCGATTTTCTCGACAATCGCCAAACCCAGGCCCAGGCCACGGTCCTGATCCGGGCGTTGCACGTCACCGCGCTTGAACTCCTGGAAAATCTCTTCCAGGCGATCCTGGGCGATGCCGATGCCGGAATCCCAGACTTCAATCGACACACGACTGCCGCGGCGACGGCATCCCAACACCACCCGGCCCTTCGGCGTATAGCGGATCGCGTTGCTCAGCAAGTTGCGCAGGATCCGCGCCAACAATTGGATATCGCTGCGCACCAGCACCGAGCAAGGCACAAATCGCAACTCGAGGCCTTCGCTGCGCGCCACTTGGCAATATTCGGCCGCCAGGTTATCGAGCAGCTCACTCAAGGCGAACGGCGCGACATCGGCCTTGATCACGCCGGCATCGAGCTTGGAAATGTCCACCAACGTGCCTAACAGATTTTCCACGTCCTGCAGCGAGTTGCTTACGTTGCGCACCAGTTGCGCGTTCGCCACCGGCTCGCGGCGTTCGAGCAAGGCACTGGTGAACAGCCGCGCCGCGTTCAACGGTTGCAGCAGGTCATGGCTGACCGCCGCGAGAAATTTGGTTTTCGACAGGTTAGCGCGTTCGGCCTCGCGCTTGGCTTCGCGCAAGCGCAACTCCACCCGGCTGCGCTCGTCGATCTCACGCAGCAACTGATCGTTGAGGGTGGTCAGTTCGGCGGTGCGCTCCTGCACCCGATGTTCCAGGTTCTGATAGGCCTGGTGGAGCGCCTCGGCGGTGCGACGGCGTTCGGTGATGTCGCGGATAAGCACGAAGATCCCCACCACTTCGCCGTTGGCCAAGCGGTTCGGCACATAGGAGCGCAACATGTAGCGCTCCTGGTTGTTGATGTTGGTCTCGGCGAACTCGAACGTCACGCTCTCGCCCGCCAACGCCCGTGCCACGTACGCTTCCAGGCGCTGATAATGCTGTTCGCTGTGGGCTTCGCGCAGGCTCTGGCCGAGCATCACGCCGCGTGGCCAGCAATACCACTGCTCGTAGACCTTGTTGGTGAACTCGTAGACCAGATCGGCATTGAGGTAGGCGATCAGCGCCGGCACATGGTCGGTGATCAGCCGAATCCAGCGCTCGCTCTCGCTCAACGCCTCGGCGTGCTGGTAGCGCTCGGTGATGTCCGTGAAAGTGTTGACGTAGCCGCCGGTAGGCAGCGGATGGGTGCGGATCTCCAGCACCCGGCCATCGCTGAGGCGCTGCTCGCATTCCTGGATCAGCCGGCCATTGCCATCGCGACTGGCCGGCGTCAGCAGTTGCAACTCGCTGTCGGCGATCACCTCGTTGAACGGCCGATGGGCCGCCACCGGCGCCAGTCCGCTGAGTTCCAGGAAGCGCCGGTTCCACAGCTCGAGCACACCCTGGGCGTTGACCATCGCCACGCCCTGGGACAGGTTGTCCACGGCGCGCTGCAACAGATGGGATTTCTGCGCGACAGCTTGCTCGCGGCGCACGGTTTCACTGAGTTTGACGTCGGTGATGTCGGTGAACAGGATCACCCGCCCGCCTTCCTGGGTCGGCCGCTCGCTGACCTGCAGCCAACGCCCGTTCTGCAAGCGATACAGCACCGGCTCGTCAGGCTGGCCGCGGGTTTCTTCGCTGAACAAACCGTTGGTGGTCATCAGGCGCTTGACCTCGGCAAGACGCATCCCCGCGATGATCCGCACCCGACTGTGGGCCCAGAACGCCTTGAAACGGCTGTTGAACAAGACGATCCGTTGTTGTTCGTCAAACAGCACGAATGCATCGGAAATGCTCTCGATCGCATCGATCAAGTGCCGATGGGCCGTCTCCGCCCGCAGCCGCGCTTCCCCCAGCAAATGGTTGCCGGCCTTGAGTTCGGCCATGGCCTGGTTCAACGCATCGGTACGCTCACGCACCTGCTCGGCCAGCACCACCGAATGCTGGAAGGCTGCGTACGGGTCGTTGCCACGAGTCACGCCGGATTCCACCCGCTCGATCAGCGCGTCGTTGATGCGCCGCAGCTTGTGGTTTTCGTGTTGCAAGGCGGCGAGCTGCGCCTGCAGCTCAGCGATGGCCGGGGACGCGATGGCGGGCAATGGCAACTCCGGTGAACGTCTGGTTGATGTGCATGCCATTGAACTGTTCTCCATAGGTGTTGAACCCCATCACCCGATGCTCCCGCAGGAACTGGCCAATCTGTTCCAGGCCATCGCGATCCTCCAGCTCCAGGCGCCGCAGGAAACAGTCGCAGCCGAGGGTCAGCAGCAAATCCCCGAGGCGGGCCTGCAACCCGTCGAACAGGTTTTGCAGGTTGTGCAGCAACGGCCCCGGGCTCATGGCGGTGAGGACGATGCCGTTCTCGACCGCGCAATAGAAACTCAGGCTCAGGTCCGAGTGGACCTGCTGAATGGCGCGCACGTAGTACTGGTCGTTGATCCGCACCGCCAGTGGATGGGCGGCGAAGACCCGGTAATCCAGCGCGCTCACCGGCACGCCGATGTGTCGCGCGTATTCCTCGGCGGCAGGCTCGGCGTTGAGCTCGTAGACCCGCCGCGAGGCGCTGTCGGCGCCGGTGACCACCAGTTTTTCTTGCCGGGGCAAGATGTGATGGGTGGTGAACACCTCGAATTCCAACCAGGTGTTGATCAGCACCACCACGGCAGCGCCGCTGTGGAACTGGCCTTCGAAGTAGACGTGGGTATGGGTCAGGTAGTTGTCATCTCCGGCCGAGCCGCCGAAATGCGGGATGTCGCCCAGTGCCGCGCTCAACGCCGC
The DNA here is from genome assembly GCF_000802155.2 of Pseudomonas frederiksbergensis. Lineage (GTDB taxonomy): Bacteria > Pseudomonadota > Gammaproteobacteria > Pseudomonadales > Pseudomonadaceae > Aquipseudomonas > Aquipseudomonas frederiksbergensis_A. Next base: position 24,114 of record NZ_JQGJ02000002.1, on the reverse strand, counting down.
CAGCACCATTTCCTCGCGGCTGGACAAGCCATCGAGCAGGGTCAAGGCAAAACTGTGGCCCTTGATCGGCGCCAAGGCGTTGCTGCGACAGCCGCTCGCCAGGCGCTCGACCATCTGCTGGGCATCGATCAGGCAGAAGTGCTCCATCTCGCCGATCAGCTCGGCAGCGATGGAAAAATGCCGGTGATCGAACCCCACCGCTGTCACGCAATTGCGGCCATAGCCTTGCGGGGTGATTTCCCCGGCGCTGGTGCAGCCCACCAGGCGAATCCCGCCGAAGCTCTGGGACAGCGCCTTGGCCAGGCCAGGCAAATCGTATTCGGCGGAGCAGAAAAACAGCACGAACCCCAGGTACGGGTGCAACAACTGTCGCGCCAGTTCCTGGGCCACTTGCTCGACATCTGTTGCCTGGGACATGGCGCTGACCACACCCTCGCTCTGGGCCTGCTGCATCTGCGCCTCCGACGGTGCGTGATAGAGGCTTGAGTGTACGAATCCGCGTCGGGCCCACGAATGCTACTTGGGTAGCGGGTGGACGCTTCCATGGGATGAGAACCGTGGCGCCCCCCGCCGCGATGCGCACGGTTGGGGCCGCCACGAAAAAACCCAGGATTTGCTCCGGACCGCCGTTGGGGCGGGGCCGCTGCGTCCTTACCAGGTCAACACCGCCCCCACCGCGAAGGTGTCGGTGTCTTCGTCCTGCGCGCTGGTGTCATGGCCGTTGATTTCGAACTGGTTGTACTCGGCCACGAGCTTGAGGTTGTCATTGATGTCGTGGAACAGCGCGACTCCACGCGTCTCATAGTCGGCGCCGCTGCCGACCACGCCGTTGCCGTCGTCCTCGGTCTTGCCGTAGGACAGCGCCAGGCGATTCTTGCCCAGTTTGTAGGAGCCCTGCAGCAGATAGCCCGTACTGTCGACGTTGCGCAACGTGGCTTCGCCGGCATTGTTGGTGAAGAACGGGTTGATGCCCTTGGCCTGGAAACCGGAGCCGGTGAGCGACAGCCCGCCCATCTTCGCCTGGACCCCATAACCCAGCCCTTTGGAGGTGACGGACTCGACGCTGGAATCGGTGTTGTCGGAGGTCTGGTAGCTGCCGTTCAGCCAGCTGTAGATCTTCGCCCCACCCAGGTCGAACTGGTAGGTGACTTCGCTCTCGGTGCGCGGGTTTTCCTGGTAGGCCTTGCCGGTGGCGCTGCTGTCGTTGGTGTCCACCGGGTCCATGATGCCCACTGCCACGCGCAACCCGTCCATGATGGGGGTGCGATAGGTGATCTGCGACGTCGGGAACGGGTACGGATAACCGCTGCCGATATTGCCGAACGACACGCCGCCACCGTCCACCAGGCCCAGGGTGTCGCTGACCTGGCCATAACCGGCCAGCAACTCATCGAGCAGGATGTTGGAGCGGGCGAACAGGCCGAAGTCCTTGCCGATCAGCACCTCGCCCCACTCCGGGTTGGCAACGGTGCCGTAGAACTGCCGTACGTCGATCGCGGTGTCGGTGCCGTTGGTTTCACTGTCGTTGATGGTCACCCAGAACGAGGCCCGGGCGCCGAGCTTGAGGTCATCGACCTGCTTGCCCATGTTGAAGCCCAGGTAGTTGGGCAAGAACCCCATCTTGACGCGCGACTGGCGCCGGTCGAACTGTTCCCCGGCGCGGTCGACGTCACTGTTGACGTAGAAAGCGTTGATATAGCCGTCGGTGGAAAAAGTCGTCTGGTCCTTGTCGTACAGCATGATTTCGGCTTGGGCCCAAGGCATCGAGCCGAGGGTCGAGAGGCCGGCGATGAACGCAGGCAAAAAACGCAGGCAGGTATTCTTATTGTTGTGCATGGCGCGCTCCGCAACAGGGGACGGGATGTCGGAGGCGATTATCGAAAGGCACCCGGGCGCGTCATACGCTGCCTTGGAGGTGATTGTCGGCTGCTTTGGCAGCGCCGGCCCGGCGCGGCAGTTTCGAAGTAAGACCCCGATGCCGCCGGGCGCGGTACTTTGGGTGTGGGCCGGTGGGTGGGTCAGGAGGATCAACCCATTGGGCAGTCAAACTGAGTTGCTGGTTTGGGCCTGCTGCGCAGGCCCCTCGCGGTCTCCTCAGAACCGCGGCTTAACGGTCTTCCAATCCGGCTTGTAGCGCCGCATCTGCCGCACGTCATCGCGCTGGCGAATGCCGCAGCTGAGGAACTGCTCATGCAGCTTGCCCAACTGATCGCGGTCCAGCTCCAGCCCCAGGCCCGGCGCCCGGGTGATCTTCACGCAGCCGTCGATAAACGGCAGCTTGCCACCCTTGATCACTTCTTCATCCGGCTCCTGCCAGGGGTAATGGGTGTCGCAGGCGTAATCCAGGTTCGGCACCGACGCCGCCACGTGAGCCATGGCCATGAGGCTGATGCCCAAGTGCGAATTGGAATGCATCGACACGCCAAGGCCAAAGGTGTCGCACATTTTCGCCAACACCTGGGTATCGCGCAGCCCGCCCCAATAATGGTGATCAGCCAGGACAATCTGCACGCTGTCCTGGGCCACGCTGCGGCGCAACTCGTCGAAATCGGTGACCACCATATTGGTCGCCAGTGGCAGGCCCGTGCGCCTGTGCAGCTCGGCCATGCCCTCCAGCCCAGGCGTCGGGTCTTCGTAATACTGCAGGTCATCCCCGAGCAGCTCGGCCATGCGGATCGAGGTTTCCAGCGACCAATTACCGTTGGGGTCGATACGCAATGGGAAGCCAGGGAAAGCCTTCTTCAGCGCCTTGATGCAGGCCACCTCATGCTCCGGTTCGAAGGTGCCGGCCTTGAGCTTGATGCTCTTGAACCCGTATTCCTCGATCATCCGCCGCGCCTGTGCGACGATCTGTTGTTCGTTCAGCGCTTCGCCCCAATTGTCCGCCGGGTACGGCGAATCGATGTGCTCGGCGTACTTGAAAAACAGGTAGGCGCTGAATGGCACTTCATCGCGAATCGCACCGCCCAGCAAATCCACCAGCGGTACGTTCAGGTAATGGGCCTGCAGGTCCAGGCAGGCCACCTCGAATGCCGAATAGGCATTGCTGACGGCTTTGCTCGCGTGTGAACCCGGCGCCAACTCGGCTCCGGCAACGCTGGCCGGCTTATGGGCCGCCACGGTGGCCTGGACAATGGTCCGCAGTTGGTTGAGGTTGAACGGATCCATGCCGACCAACTGATCCTTGACCTGCTGTTGGATCGCCAGGGCCGGCGCATCGCCGTAGCTCTCACCGAGGCCGATGTAGCCATTGTCGCTTTCGATCTCGATGATCGAGCGCAGCGCGAAAGGCTCATGGATGCCGCTGGCGTTAAGCAATGGAGGGTCGCGAAAAGCGATGGGGGTCACAGTGACGCGTTTGATCTTCATGCAAAGGCTCCGGAAGTTTTCCGCGCCGATGATGGACGCCGTCGATTGTTACCGTCTAATCTAACTTGGCACTTGATTGATACCTGGATTGAATCAATGTTTGAGCTGGCCCAACTGCGCTGCTTCACCACCGTGGCGACTGAACTCAACTTCCGTCGCGCCGCCGAACGCCTGAACATGACCCAACCGCCCTTGAGCCGACAGATCCAATTGCTGGAGCATCACCTGGGTGTCGAACTGTTCACCCGAAGCACCCGCAGCGTTGCCCTCACTGCCGCCGGCCGAGCGTTTTTCATCGAAGCGCAGAACCTGCTGCAACAAGCGCAGCAGGCCGCCGAGGCCGCCAAGCGTTTTGCCCAGGGCGACATCGGCTCGGTCACCATCAGCTTCGTCGGCAGCGCAGTGTATGAGTTCTTGCCCAAGGTCATCGCCGAGGCACGGCTCAAGCAACCACAAGTCAAAATCGTCCTGTCGGAAATGAACACCTACCAGCAACACGAAGCCCTGCGCGCCCGGCGTATCGACCTGGGCATCGTCCGCTCGCCCCTGCTGGAAACCGGCTACGTCACCGAATGCCTGGTGCGCGAACCGTTTGTCCTGGCGGTACCTGCGGACCATCCGCTGGCCAACGCCGAGACCGTCGGCGTGCAGGATCTCGACGGACAGCCGTTCCTGATGTACGCCCACTCCGCCTACCCGCCCTTCAACGAACTGCTCACCGGCATGCTGCGCTCGGCCCGGGTCGCCCCGCAGTTCGTGCAATGGCTAGGCTCCTCGCTGACCATCCTGGCGCTGGTCAACGCGGGCATGGGCCTGGCACTGGTGCCGCGTTGTGCGACCAGCGTGGCGTTCCGACAGGTGGTGTTTCGTGAGATCGACTTGGGCGAAGGGGTGCAGAGCGAACTGCATCTGGTATGGCGTCAGGACAACGACAACCCGGCGTTTTCGATGTTGCTGGAGGGGATTCGCGGGGCGGTTCGGGAGGGAATGTGAAAACGGAGCCAGAGGCTTGCGCTACCGACTGACTCCGCACTAGGCAAGGATTCGAAAAGCAATTCAGTCCTTGAGATGAAGCGCATCGGCGATGGTTTCAATCTCCTGTCGCATCCACAACTTCTGCAACCAATCGGAGGGAATAGCCTGTACTCCATAAAACGCCCCGGCCAACTGCCCGACAATGGCGGCGGTGGTATCAGCGTCGTCGCCCAGGTTCGTCGCGGCCAGCACTGCTTCAGCGAAACTGTCCGTATGGAAAAAACACCACAACGCCGCCTCCAGAGACTCGACCGAATAGCCGGTGCCCGACACCTCACTGCGGGCTTTTCCCTGATACTGGCCTTGGGCGAGCGCGATTACCTTGGCCTCGGTCAGTTGCTCGGACGACACACGCAACACGTCCATCTTTGAGTCACCGTTCAATGCGTTACCGATGACATCGGCCAACACCTGGCAACACTCCACCGCCTCCGTTGCCCCGTGAGTCGTGCGCGAACTCAGCGCGGCGAACTCACGGATACGGTTGCGATCCGGATAAAAGAACAGCACAACCGGTGCCAGTCGCATGAGCGAGCCATTGCCAGCCGTTTGAGGATGGGTGCTACCCGCGAATGGGTCTCGATGTGACTGATAGCGCTCCAGTGCGTCGCGAACGGTCATGCCGATGTCAAAGCAAGCACCCGTGGAACTCAGGTAACCCCAATGCCACCAGTTGAGGTATCGGCCCATTTGGTCAGCCGCATATTCATGGCCCACGTCCACTTGGCTATTCCCGCGCACCACGACAAGTTGTACGATGACAGACGAGCTAGATGCTCGAACTCCAGATACCTACAAAAACAAGGAAAAAAACCCATGAAAAAAGCATCGTTGCTGATCGGTTTCGTTTGCCTCTTCAGCGGCTACGTCGCAGCCGCCCCCGCACCGGCCGAGAAGGAAGTGGCCGAAGCAGTCGACCACCTGACCCAGGCCATGCTGCACAAAGACATTCCCCAGCTTCAGGCCTTGGCCGCCGAGAACCTGACCTACGGCCACTCCAGCGGCAATATCCAGGACAAGAAAGCTTTCATAGCCGACATCGAGACCGGTAAGAGCGCGTTCAAGACCCTGGAAATGAAGAACCAGAAAATCACCGTCTCAGGCGACGTAGCCATGGTGCGCAACCACTTCTCCGCCCAAGCGCTCAAGGGCACCGAAGTGGTCCCGACCGAAATCGAGAATTTCCAGATCTGGCAGAAACAGAACGGCAAATGGCTGTTGATCGGGCGTCAGGCGTTCCGGTTCTAACACTCGGACAGAACCTCATTGGCGAGGGAGCAAGCTCCCTCGCCACGGGAATCCAGTCGAGGCAGGTCTTTACTTCACTCCGCCGCCCACTGTTGCCGGTGTTCCAACAGGAAATCCACAAACGCCCGTACCCGCTGCGGCACGTACCGCCCATGGGGATACAGCAGCGTAAACGGACGCGAGCGCCCCGCGAACGGCGCCAGCACTTCCACCAATCGCCCGTCCGCCAATTCCTGTTCGACAATGAATCGGTAGGTCTGGAATAGCCCGGCGCCATGCTTGGCCAGCGTCACTCCGCCCAGCACATCGTCGGAGCAGCAATACCCGCCCTGCCCGAACACCTCTTTCTCCTTGCCCTCGACATTGAACAACCAAGAGATACGACGACCGCTGCTGGGCAGTTCGAATTGGATGCACTCATGCAGGTCGAGGTCTTCCAGGGTTTGCGGCGTGCCGACTCTTCGCAGGTAATCCGGGGAAGCGACCACCACCAGTTTCGCGTCTTCGAGCAACCGGGCGATCATCGACGAATCCGGCTGGGCGCGCACTCGTATCGCCAGGTCATAGCCCTCGGCAACAAAGTCGATATTGCGGTTGCTCAGGTGAACATCAACGGTGACCTGCGGGTATTGCGCGCGAAATGTCGGCAGCAACGGCAGGATGCGGTGATGGCCGTAGGTGGTGGGCACGCTGATGCGCAATTGTCCGGACGGCACCGATTGCGCGCCCATGACTTCCTGTTGCGCCTCGACCAGTTGCGTCAGCGCCTGACGACATTGCTCGAAAAAGGTCCTGCCGGCCTCGGTCAGGCGGATGCTGCGGGTGGTGCGCACAAACAGCCGCGAACCGAGGCGCTCTTCCAAACGAAAGATCGAACGGCTCACCGCCGCTGGGGTAACGCCCGCTACCTGCGCCGCCGCCGTGAAACTGCCCGCCTCGGCCGCCAGGCAGAACAGTTCGATACTGCCTAACTGCAAGTCTTCGAAGTGACGCTTCATGATTCATTACACCGCGTATCAACTGAAGATTCCCGATGCCTGTTTATCAGGCCGTGGCGTATAAATACAGTCGTCCTCGATTGCGCGGGCTTCTCCTGCGCAAATGTCACCCACCGGAGTGCAGCATGCCTTTCGTCAATGTGCGTATTACCCGCGATGGCGTTACCCGCGAGCAGAAAGCCCAGGTCATTAGCGAAATCACCGAAACCTTGCGACGCGTGTTGGGCAAGGACCCGCACCTGACCCATATCGTGATCGAGGAAGTCGACACCGATAACTGGGGTTATGCGGGCATGACGACAACCGAGTATCGAAGTAAACCCAAGGAATAAGGCTTCACCTTACCGAGCCCGGCCTCAATGACCGGGCTTTTTAATGCGCTTGATAAACCTGTGGGAGCGAGCAGGCTCCCACAGGAAGCTGCGCGGGCTCCGATAATTGATTACACCGAGTATCAACTCAAGTACCAGAACCCCCATTTATCAAACCCAAGCGCATCAATACCCTGATCACAACCAACGCCCAGACAGGCGCAGCGGTTCCAACTCAACGTGATCAGGAGTCAACATCATGAGCAATCAGAAAACCGTCATCATCACCGGCGCTTCCAGCGGGATCGGCCTTGGCCTGGTCAAGGCGTTCCTGGCGCGCGGTTACAACGTGGTGGGCAATGCCCGCTCCCAATCCGGCCTGGACGATGCCGCCGGCCAATTGGGCCATCCAGCGAGCTTCATCGGCGTGGCCGGCGACATTGCCGATCCAGCGACATCTACCGCCCTTGTCGACAAAGCCATCGCGGCATTCGGCGCGGTGGATGGGTTGGTCAATAACGCCGGTTTCTTCCTGCCCAAACCCTTTGTCGAATACAGCCCGCAGGACCTGGAATCGCTGCTCGACACCAACCTCAAGGGTCTCGTCTATGCCAGCCAGGCAGCTGCCGCGCACATGATCAGCCGCCAGCAAGGTTTCATCATCAACATCTCCGCCTCGGTGGCCCTGCAACCGAACATCCAGGTGCCGGCGGCGCTGCCCGTGTTGATCAAGGGCGGCGTCAACCAGATGACCCGCGCCTTGGCACTGGAACTGTCGCCCCACAACATCAAGGTCAACGCCGTAGCACCCGGCATCATCGACACACCGATGCATGACCCGGCGCACCGCGACTTCCTCAACAATCTGGCCCCGGCCGGCCGGGTCGGCACCATCGATGAGATCGCCGACGCCGTGTTGTACCTGGCGGCAGCCGACTTCACCACCGGGGCGATCCTGCCGGTGGACGGCGGGATGAGCACCGGCAAGTGGTAAAAAAACCCCGAAGGCAAGACCTTCGGGGTTTTCATGCAGCCTTGAATCTACAGCGTTTAGGAGATGCCCGCCTGCACCGTCCGCGGTGCGCCCGGGTAAGCGTAGACGCCACCAAACGCGCCTTCTTCGTAATCGGCGTCAAACAGGTTCTTCAAGTCCAGATTGAGGCGGATGCGCTCGTTGACCTTGTAGTAGCCGAGCAAGTCGACCACCGTGTAGTCGTCCATGGTGAAGGTGGTGGCTGCGGTGTTGCCGGCCCGCTCATCCACGTACCTGGCGCCCAGGCCCAAGCCCAGCCCCTTGAGACCGCCGTCCTGGAACTCATAGACGTTCAGCAGGCTGACGGTGTTCTTCGGCACGTTGAGCAAACGCGTCCCGGTGGGGATGCTGGCGTCCTTGGTCACTTCGGCATCCACATAGGCGTAGCCGCCGATCACGCGCCACTCCGGCGTCAGGTTGCCCGCCACGTTCAAGTCGAAACCACGGCTGCGCACTTCGCCAGCGGCAACGTTGAACGTCGAGTCCAGTGGATCGGGGGTCAAGACGTTGCGTTTTTCGATCTGGTAGACCGCCGCATCGACGCTCAACTGGCGATCCAGCGCCTCCCACTTGACGCCCACCTCGTAGGATTTGCCTTCTTCGGGCTTGAATCCCCCGCCCTCGCGGCTGGCGCCGTTGTTCGGTTTGAACGAGCGGGCGGTGTTGGCGTAGACGGCCACGGTGTCGGTCAGGTCGTAGATCACGCCCAGGCGCGGGGTGGCCGCATTATCGGTAACGTCCCAGTTCCGGCTGCCGGGGCGCGCCTGGGGGACGAAGGTCTCGTACTCATGCTCGAACCGCTCGAAACGCGCGCCCGCCAGCACCTTCAGCCGCTCGGTCAACGCCACCTGGTCCTGGATAAACACGCCGAAGGTCTTGAGGTTTTCCTCGTCATGGGTCGGCGTGCGGGTCAACGCCGGGCGTGGCTGGCCATACACCGGATCGAAGATGTCGATCGGATACGCGCCGGTGCCGGCGGCGGAACGCCGGATGATGGACTTGTAGTCGTAATCTTCGTACTCGATCCCGGTCAGCAGCGTGTGCTCGAACCCGCCCGTGGAGAAATGCCCGGTGAGGTTGAGCTGGGTATCACGGTCGGTCCATTCCAACTTGCGGTAGTTGAAGTTACGGCCCAGGGTGCGCCCATCGGCGGCGATGCCATTGCCTTCCACCGCGTTGCCCTGCAACGTGCCGTCGAGCCACTGGGTACCACCGGCCAGGGTCCAGTCGTCGTTGAGCATGTGCTCGAAACGCACCTGCAGCATGTTGTTGTCGTTGTGCAGTTTGCCGGCGTCCTTTTCGCCGAAGAACGTATCGCGCGACGCGGTGCCACGTTGGCCGGCGTAGTGCGTCAGGCCACGGTCCAGCGGCGCATTGTTGCGCATGAAATCGCCCTCGAACGTCAGGCGCGTGGTGTCGTTGACTTGCCAGGTGACCACAGGGGCGACGCCATAACGTTCGGTCTCGACATGATCACGAAACGTGTCGCCGCCCTCGCCCACCACATTCAAGCGATAAGCCAGGCGGCCTTCATCATCCAGCGGGCCGGACGCATCCAGGGTGCCGCGACGCATCCCCTGGTCGCTGATCTGGCTGCCCAGGGTCACCGTGCGCTCGGCCAACGGTTGCTTGGACACCACGTTGAAGGTGCCGCCCGGGTCGCCACGGCCATAGAGCATGGTTGCCGGCCCACGCAAGACCTCCAGGCGCTCGATGGTGTTGGCATCAGGCATGTTCGGGTAGCCGCGGTTGATTGGAAACCCGTTGCGGTAGAACTCTCCGGTGGTGAAGCCGCGCACGGTAAACGTGGTCAGCCCCTGGCCGCCGAAATTGTTCCCCCTGCCGACGCCGCCAGCATAATCCAGGGCATCTTGCAGGCGCGTGGCGCTGAGGTCTTCGACGACGTCGCGGGACACGACCGAGATCGACTGCGGCGTTTCATGAATGGCGGTGTCGGTGCGCGTGGCGCTGGCGGAACGGGTGGCGTGGTAGCCCTTCACCGGACCCTGTGCCGTCTCGAAGTCCGAGGTGCCAACGATATCGGTGGCTTGCAACTCCAGCGGCGCCTTCGCCGTGGAACTGGGTTCTTCTGCCCAGGTGGAAATGGAATAAGCCTGGAGCACACACAGTGAAACGAGTATCCGACGCATCGACACACAATCCTAATGAAAGAACGCCGTTCCCAGGGAGGCCGGCAAGAATGTGTCGCGAAAGATACAGCAACTCATTCCTATTTGACATTTATTCCCATTAGCACTGCCGTTCCAATTTTGATGCTTGTTCGATTTGCCTGAAAAAAGTCTGGGCCCGAACGTCCTGGCTGTACGCCACGTTCAGCCGCAACCAGTCGCATGCCTCCCCCTCCGGCAAGAACGTCGAGCCCTGGGACAATTGGATTTGCAACTGCTCGGCGATCTGCCGGACCCGCTCGGACGCTACGTGCCGAGGCCGCGCCCACACGAACAAGCCTCCACTGGGCTCGGCAAACACTTCCCAGTGGTTGGGATCAAGCAGGCGCAACGTGCTCGCCATCTGCTTGTTCAGGCGCCCGCGCAGGCGTTGGATCAGCTTGCGATACGCGCCGTTCGCCAACAAGGTTGCCACGACATTTTCCGAAAGCAGTGAACAGCCGATGCCGGTGACCATTTTGATGTGCGCCAGGCGCTTGATGATTTCCGGTTGCGCGACGACGTAGCCGATGCGCAACGAACTGGACAAGGTCTTGGAGAAGCTCGCCAGGTAGATCACCCGATCCAAAGCGTCGAGGGACGCCAGGCGCGATGTCGGGCCGTTCTGGAAATCGGCGTAAATATCGTCTTCGATGAGGCGAAAGTCGTGCAACGTCGCCAGTTGCAACAGGCGATAGGCAACGCTCGGCGCGAGGCTGGTGCCAGTGGGGTTCTGGTACATGCTGTTGATGAAGAAATACGCCGGCTTGTGCCCATCGAGCAGCCGTTCCAGATGGGCGATGTCAGGGCCTTGGGCAGTCCTCGGCACGGCCAGGGTCTTGACCCCGTGCAGCTCCAGCAGGTTGAACAGGTTGTAGTAGCCGGGGCTTTCCACCAAAACCAGGTCGCCCGGCTTGAGCAACGTGCGCACCAGCAGGTCCAAGCCATGGCTGGCGCCCTGAGTGGTGATGATCTGGCGCAGGTCGACATGAATGTCGATCAGGCCCAGGCGTTTCTGGATCTGCGAGCGCAGATCAGCCGAGCCCAACGGCGTGCTGTAGTTGAACAGCGCCTGATTGTCGCTGCGCACCACCTGGCGGATCGCCTGGCCCAGGTCGGTGTCGTCGCGCCACGCGTCTGGCAGCCAACCGCACCCCAGCTTGAGTTGGGTCGATGCGTTATCGAACAAGGGCCAGGCGGTTGCTTCATCCTCGGCCTGCGGTGCCGACGCCTGGGACATCTGCTGTGCCACGAAAAAGCCCGAGCCATGCCGGGACTCCAGGACGCCGCCGGCGACCAACTGGTCATACGCCTTGATCACGCTCGACAGGCTCAGGCCGTTTTCCGTCGCCAGTTGGCGGATCGAAGGCATGCGCGCGCCCGCACGAATGCCATGGCTGTGGATCCATTCGGTGACACTGGCGACCAGTTGCCGGACCACGGATCCCGTGGCGTTTCGATCGATGTTCAGGTCCATGGCGCGGGATCTCGGCTAAGTGTTCTCGAATTTCGAGCGAACAGTTAAGCATAAAAGACCCCGCTCTGTTCCTTGTTTGCCTGCGGTGCGGCATTGATAGTCCGTCCAGACTCTCACTTGCAAGGAACACTCTTGGACGCACAGCAGCGACATTCATGGGGACTGGCCTTTGGTCTTTGCCTGATCACCCTGGCGGTCAACCTCCAGGCGCCGCTTTACACCACCTATGCGCAGCTTTCCGGTTACGGCGCAGGCGCCACGGCGGTGGCGTTTTCCGGTTATGTCCTGGGCGTATTGCCGGTGTTGCTGGCGTTCGGCGGACTGGCCGACCGCGTGGGTCGCAAACCGTTGATCCTGGCGGCGCTTTGCCTGTCGATGCTGGCGACGGTGATCACTTCGATCTGGCCGAACCTGACGGCGCTGGGCGTGGCGCGCCTGATGATGGGCGTCGGCACCGGGTTGGCCTCGGCGACATCCACCGCCTACATGGTGGAACTGATGCCGACCGGCGACGCACGGGCGCCGGCCAACCGAGTCACGGCCAGCACCTCCCTGGGGTTTGGCCTGGGCGCGGCGCTGACCAGCCTTTTCCTGTTCGCCCATCACAGCGTTACGCCAGGCAGTTTCTGGTTGCAGCTGGGGTTGGCTGCCCTAGCGATGATCGTGGTGGCGCGGCTGCCGGACCCTGCCCCGAGATTCAGCCACGCGCCGCTGTTGCGCCTGCCGTTGTTTCCCGCTGGCAGCCTGCCCTACAGCTTCTCCATGTTGCTGGCCTGGGCGACGTCGGGGCTGGTCATCGCCATCCTGCCTTCGGTGCTTGCTGCCCATGGCTTGCAGCGCTGGTCCGGCCTGTCGACATTTACCGTCATCAGTTGCGGATTGATCTTCCAGCCCTGGGTGAAACGCATGCAACCGGCCAGGGCCACGGGGTTGGGCCTGCTCGTCTTGCCTTTGAGCTATGCGTTGCTCGCCTGGGGCGCAAGCCGGGGTTCGCTGCCCGCCGTGCTGCTCGGGGCGCTGGGCGCCAGCAGTGCATGCTACGGCTTTCTGTACCTGGGCGGACTGTCAGCAATCACGGCCATGGCCGGTGCGCAAAAAGCCCGGGTCAGCGCCGGGTTCTTCCTGTTCGCCTATGTTGGATTCAGTATCCCGGTCGTCGTGACCGGGTGGTTGGCCGACCAATTCGGCGCTGACGTGGCGCTGACGGTGTTTGGCCTGGCACTGTTGGCAGGCGCAACGATTACCGGGGTGCGCATCGTCCGGACAGAGGCCTTTGTCGCCCAACCTTCCCCCAGCTGACGAATCCCCTCGCCACAACGGCAGACGTCACTCGACATCGCGATAGCCGGGTCGTATACCATATCCCCACCTTAGCCAAACGACCGCCGCCGTGACTTTATCCAAGTTCAACCTGCCCGACCTGGGCAACACCCCATCCACCTCGGAAATCATCACTCGGCACCTGCGCGACGCCATCGTGGCCGGGCACTTCGCCGAGGACGAGCCGATTCGCCAGGACGACATCGCCCGGCAGTTCAACGTCAGCAAGATCCCCGTGCGTGAAGCGCTCAAGCGCCTGGAGGCCGAGGGCCTGGTGATGTTCCAGCGCAATCGCGGGGCGATGGTCACGCGGATCTCCGAGGCGGAGCTGGCGCAGATGTTCGAGGTGCGGATGCTGCTCGAGGACAAGGTGCTGCGCCTGGCAATTCCCAACATGACCGAAGCGACCTTCACCCGGGCCGACAGCATTTGCCGGGAATTCATCGGTGAGGACGACGTCGGTCGCTGGGCCGAGCTGAACTGGCAGTTGCATGCCTGCCTCTACGAACCCGCGCAGCGGCCCTTCATGGTGAGCCTGATCCGCTCGGTCCACGACAAACTCGAGCGTTACCTGCGCATGCAAATGAGCCTGTCGGCCGGCAAGGAGCGCGCCGATCATGAACACCGTGAAATCCTCGACGCCTGCCGCGCCGGGGACGTGGAGCGTGCGGTGAAACTGTTGGACGAGCATATCGCCGGGGTCTGCAAGACGCTGTTCGAGTTCTTGCCGACGAGCCGGTGACGCCATGGCGCTGTGCTGATTTCGTCACCGACAGCAGCTAAATCCATCAAGCCGACAGCCCCCGGCGCGCGCCACGCTTGTGTCCACTCATCTGAACGGACGTGGCGCCATGAAACGCATCACCGTGATCGACTCCCACACCGGCGGCGAACCGACCCGGCTGGTGACCGACGGTTTCCCCGACCTGGGCCAGGGCAGCATGGCCGAGCGCAGGCAGCGCCTGGCCGAACAACACGACGCCTGGCGCACCGCTAGCGTGTTGGAGCCTCGCGGCAGCGATGTGCTGGTGGGCGCGTTGCTGTGCGAACCGGTGGACCCGGCCGCCTGTGCCGGGGTGATCTTTTTCAATAACAGCGGCTACCTGGGCATGTGCGGCCACGGCACCATCGGCCTGGTTGCATCGTTGGCTCATCTGGGACGAATCGGTCCCGGCGTGCATGGTATCGAGACGCCGGTAGGCACGGTACAGGCGACGCTCCATGAAGATCGCTCGGTCAGTGTGCGCAACGTGCCGGCCTACCGATATCGCCAGGCCCTGCGCCTGGAGGTGCCGGGCATCGGCCCGGTGACCGGCGATGTGGCGTGGGGCGGCAATTGGTTCTTCCTGATCGCCGATCACGGCCAGCGCGTGGCGGGCGACAACCTCGACGCATTGACCGCTTATACCTTCGCTGTACAGCAGGCCCTGGAGCAGCAAGGCTTTCGCGGCGAGGACGGCGGGCTGATCGATCATATCGAGCTGTTCGCCGACGATCCCCAGGCCGACAGCCGAAATTTCGTGCTCTGCCCCGGCAAGGCCTATGACCGCTCTCCTTGCGGCACCGGGACCAGCGCCAAACTGGCGTGCCTGGCGGCCGATGGCAAGTTGCAACCTGGGGAGGTCTGGCGCCAGGCCAGTGTCATCGGCAGTGAATTCGAAGGATCGTATGAGCGATCGGGCGAGCGCATCGTGCCGACGATTCGCGGCCGGGCCTATATCAGCGCCGAGAGCACACTGATTATCGAGCCGGACGATCCTTTCGCCTGGGGCATTCGCCCGTGAACGAAGGCCATGCCGCAGACGTGATCGTCATCGGCGCTGGCATCATTGGCGCGGCCTGCGCCCAGGCCCTGGCACGGCGTGGTTTGCGGGTGCTGGTGCTGGACGCTGGATGGCACGGCGCCACGGCGGCCGGCATGGGGCATTTACTGGTGCTCGACGACAACCCGGCGGAGCTGGCCCTGAGTCAATATTCCTTGCGGCGCTGGAGGGAGTTGGCGCCTGCGCTGCCCGATGCTTGTGCCTGGCGCAACAACGGCACTTTATGGCTGGCGGCCAATGCCGAGGAGATGACTGTCGCCCATAGCAAATACCTGAACCTGATGGCCCATGATGAGCCCTGCGAACTGATTGGCCGCGCCACCTTGCAGCAGCGCGAGCCGGAATTGCGGGCGGGCCTGGAAGGTGGGCTGCTGATCAAGGGCGACGGTATTCTCTACGCGCCAGCGGCCGCCCGCTGGATGCTCGATCACACCAATATTCGTCAACAACACGCGCAAGTCAGCGAAGTGGACGGCGACCGCGTACGCCTCGCCGATGGCCGTTGGCTCAGCGCCGAAGCGGTGGTGCTCGCCAATGGCATCCAAGCCACCGAGCTGTGCCCGGAGCTGCCGATAGAACCCAAGAAGGGCCACCTGTTGATCACCGATCGCTACCCCGCCACTGTCGTCCACACCCTGGTTGAGCTGGGTTACGTCACCAGCGCTCATAACGCCAGCGGACCGTCGGTGGCGTGCAACATCCAACCGCGCCCGACCGGACAGCTGTTCATCGGCGCTTCGCGGCAGTTCGGCAACGTCGATCCGCAAGTGGAAGGTTGGATGCTGGCAAAAATGCTCAAGCGCGCCGTGGACTACATGCCAGGGCTGGCGGACCTCAACGGCATTCGCGCCTGGACCGGTTTTCGCGCGGCGAGTCCCGACGGCTTGCCGCTGGTGGGGCAACATCCGCAGCGCAAGGGTTTGTGGCTGGCGGTGGGTCATGAAGGGCTTGGCGTCACGACTGCGCCAGCAACGGCCGACCTGCTGGTCGCGCAACTGTTCAACGAAACCGCGCCGCTGGCCGCAAAACCCTATCTGCCGCAGCGTTTTTTGGGAGCACCGGTCCATGCCTGATTTGTTTGTCGATGGCCGCGCGCTGTCTGTCGTCAATGGCACCAGCGTAGCGGCGGCATTGGCCATGGGCGCCGATGGCTGCAGTCGCACCTCGGTGACCGGCCAGCGCCGCGCGCCTTTGTGCGGCATGGGCGTTTGCCAGGAATGCCGGGTGATGATCGATGGCCGACGGCGCCTGGCCTGCCAGACCTTGTGCCGCGACGGCATGCACGTGGACACCCGACCATGACCGAATTCGTCGACCTTCTCATCATCGGTGGTGGCCCCGCCGGCATGGCCGCCGCCCTGGCTGCAGCGAACAGCGGCGTGCGCATCGTGT
The DNA here is from genome assembly GCF_000802155.2 of Pseudomonas frederiksbergensis. Taxonomy (GTDB): domain Bacteria; phylum Pseudomonadota; class Gammaproteobacteria; order Pseudomonadales; family Pseudomonadaceae; genus Aquipseudomonas; species Aquipseudomonas frederiksbergensis_A. Next base: position 7,940 of record NZ_JQGJ02000002.1, on the reverse strand, counting down.
TGCTCGATGACAACCCGACTCCCGGCGGACAGATCTGGCGCGCCGGACCACAGGCCCACTTGCCTGTCGAGGCGCGACGAATGCGCGAGCGTTTGCTTGCCTGCGCCAACGTGCACTGTCACACGGCAACCCGGGTGATTGCCAGCGCTGCCGATAAGACCTTGCTGGTGGAAAACGCCGAGCAGGGTTGGCTGATCAGTTACGACCGCTTGATCCTGTGCACCGGCGCCCGGGAACTGCTGCTGCCCTTTCCCGGCTGGACGCTGCCCGGCGTCACCGGTGCCGGTGGCTTGCAAGTGCTGATCAAGGGCGGCCTGCCGGTGCGCGGCGAACGCCTGGTGATTGCCGGCAGCGGCCCCCTGCTGCTGGCCAGCGCTGCCACGGCGCGGCATCACGGAGCCCAAGTATTGCGCATCGCCGAGCAGGCCAGGCGCACCGCCGTCATGGGTTTTGCCATGCAACTGCCACGCTGGCCGGGCAAATCATGGCAGGCGCTCAGCCTGTTCGATGCCCGTTACCGCACCGGCACTCATGTGTTGGAGGCCCTGGGACGGGACACGCTCGAAGGCGTGCGCCTGCTGCAGCAAGGCCAGACGGTGGAATTGGCTTGCGACCGGTTGGCCTGCGGCTTCGGTCTCATTCCCAATACCCAGTTGGGCCAGGCGTTGGGTTGCGAACTCGCTGGCCAGGCCCTGGCAGTCGACGCCTGGCAGGCCACCACTCGCCGCGATCATTACGCCGCGGGTGAATGCACCGGTTTCGGCGGCAGCGAACTGGCCTTGGTGGAAGGCGCCATCGCCGGCCACGCCGCCGTCGGTGATACAGCGGCAGCCGAGCGCCTGTGGACGCGTCGCGGGCGATGGCAGGGGTTTGCCCGGGCGCTGAACGACGCCTTCGCCCTCGACGCTCGTTTGAAAGGCCTGCCCCAGGGCGATACGGTCGTTTGTCGTTGCGAGGACGTGGCCTACGAGGCATTGAGTGGCCATGCCGACTGGCGCGAGGCGAAGCTCGCCAGCCGCTGCGGTATGGGCGCCTGCCAAGGCCGGGTCTGCGGCGCTGCGTTGGAACACTTGTTTGGCTGGACGCCGCCCATTCCTCGCCCACCCTTCAGTCCGGCGCGGATCGAAACGTTGCTGAGCCTGGGAGACATCTCATCTCCCTGATGGGCGGGCTCATGCGATTTGCATCGCCTTGCGGATCCCCGTATCCAAGACACCCGCGGGCGCGAAGCGGCGCATGAACTGCAATTGGGCGGCGGCCTTTCCCGCGGTGTAACGCAACTTCGGACGGTCGGCGCGAGCGGCCTTGAGCACCACGTCAGCGACGACATCGGGGCCCTCGGCTGTCGCCATTGCTTGATTGACGACCTTGGTGACCTTCACACGAATCTCTTCGTACAGGTCCAGCTTGGCATCAGCCTCAAGGCTGTTGCTTTCGAAGGCTGTCTTGGTATACCCGGGTTCGATGACAACGACCCGGACGCCATGGGTCCGCAGCTCATGGTCCAAGGCCTGCGAATACCCGTCCACCGCGTGTTTGCTGGCCACATAGAGCGCCACATAGGGTACGGAGACGACACCCAGGATCGAACCGATATTGATGATGCGACCCACGCCCTGGCGCCGCATGTGAGGCACAACGGCGCGCGTCATTCGCACAATACCGAGGAAATTGGTATCGAAGATCGCCTTGGCCTGCTCGATCGAGCTCTCTTCCGCCGCGGCCGGAGCAAGCCCGAAACCGGCATTGTTGACCAGCAAGTCGATACGCCCTTCCAACCGCAACAATTGCGCGACGGCCGCTTCGACGGAGGCGTCATCGGTCACGTCAAGCGCCAGCATCGCATAGGTCTGGTGATCGGCCCGGGTCCCGCGCCGGCTGGTGCCGTATACCTGATAGCCGGCCGTCACGAGCGCCTTGGCGATCGCTTCGCCGATACCGGACGAAGCGCCGGTGACCAACGCTACGGGCTTGTGAGTTGTCATGAAATTTTCCTCGGCAGTTGGGTCGGACCCGGCATCGATGCGTGTCGGGGGACTCTATGATGATGACCGTAATCATTGCCGTCAACGGTTTTGATTTTGATCGACATCTAATTGAGGGGCATCGACAGGTAATTCTGTTGCGCCAGATGTCGCACCAGGACTTTGCCCTCCGGACCCAAGGTCGTGCCGAAAACCACCCGCCGCCCTCCTTTCAATCGTCCGTCCAGGGCACACTCCAGATGCCCCGGCATGGCCTGCGGCAGCAGCTCGATGGAAAGCTCCGCCAGCCGTGGTTCGTATTTGAGCAAGGTATTGGTCATCGTCCTCATCAAGGTGTGGGCCGTCGCAGGCAACCCTTGCAAAACCGTCCCCATGTCGGGCAGCCCGTAGTCAGGCAGATGACTGAGCGTTCCCGCCCTGCAATTGAGGATGCGTTGCAGATTGTCCAGGACCGACAGTGTGTGCCAGTCCTGTTCGCTGACCCGATGCAAATCCAGCTCACCGGCAAAATTTTGCAACAGCATTTCGTAAAGCGACGGGTTGGGCTCAGTCATGGCTCACTCCTTCGCCAAGGGACGCAAGGTCAGTTGGTTGTCACGCATCTCGATGAGCCGGGCCCGATCCGGGTCCAGGTCATCGCGCGTCAGCATCAAGCGCCAGGTGTCCAATTGGGCGTCAGGACTGCGAAACAAGGCCACTAGCGCAACCACCCGCGCCTGCGGGTCCATCGGTACGCTCAACTGCGCTCCTGCCCCGGGTTTCACCACCACGGCACGCTTGTCCAGCAATGCACCGCCGAGCAGCCCCTCGTCACCGCTCATCAAGCCCTCGTAGGTGGCCAAGTCCAGCGCTTTGCTGTCGCGCAGCTGATACACCCGGACCAGGGTCGGCAGCGACAAGGCGCTCATGTCCGCAGTGTCGGTGTTCAGTGTCGCGCGCGCGTTGAAATCCAGATGCAGGGTTTTCACCTGCCTATGAAAAACACTCTCGGCGGCGGACGCGGTGCCTTGCGTGACGGTCTGGGTCAAGCCACACCCGCCCAGCGCCAAGGCCATCGCCATCAGTGTCAAAACATTAAAAAGAGTACGAGACATGCTGTGTTTCCCTGTTCCGAGAATGGGTCGAGAGGCCTTGGTACCGACCTAGATTGATGGTGATCGTGTCGTGTTCTTTCGCCTGCCAGCTGTCTGTTCCCAAACCCAGCACACCGGTCATGCCTAGACGTATTCTGGGGTTTCCCAGGACTGCCGGCGGCAGGCTGCTCACCGCGACCGTCAATTGGAGCGTCGCACTGCAACGCCACCCCAGGTATACGCGCAGCAGTACGAGCAAGTCGCGGTGCAGCGCTGCGCCGGGCAACCAATCGTTGGCCTCCCGAGCGTCATTGGTGGACAGCACCAGGCGCAACTGGCTGTTGACGTCTCTTCCGACACTGCCCAGCGGCGTACCCACCGACAAACCTACTGGGCGGGACGGGTGAAGACTCGCCGGCTGCGGCAAGGCAATCTTTTGCGGCCAGTGCGGGCTGACTCGCGCTTGGGTGTGGGTCGCCAGCAACTTGACCAGCGCCTCGATGCCTTCTGCGTTGCGGGTCGGCAGGCGCATGACGCTGAGCAACGCGAGGAAACGCGACATCGGCGTAGCCACGTGCCGCGCGGTTCCGGGAATACCCAATCCGATCAGGCCCAGCAGGCATTGCGACGTCGCATCGGTGCCGCCTGCCGCGAAAGTGGCTGGGTAGGAATACTTGCGCCAGATCCGGTAGAACTGGGTGAAGATCCGGTGATTGAAAATGTCCAGGAAAGCTTCCAGGGCTTCATGGCCTTCACGGCGTTGAGCGATGTCATCCACGAACGCCGTCGGCATCGGCGAGTCGACGCCGTACAACCCCAGCACGCGCGTGCGTACCGTCGCCGGACGCCGCGGGTTCTGCTGATCGAACTCGATCCCTTTCAGCTCGCCCGCTGGAAAGCCCATGCCGGGATCGGGTCGAAAACGCACCGGATCATCGGCCGGGCGCGCGGTGCTGCCCAGCAGCGGTTGGTTGGGCAACGCTTGTTCCAGCAACTGGCAAAAACGGTACACGCTGGCCTCGGCCACCCGCTCCTGCAACGTATCCAGCAAATCATCGGCGTTCAACCGGGAATACGCTGGCTGTGGTTCTCGCTCCATCGCAGGCACGCTCCAGTAGGTTGAAGAACCAGCGTGAGCTGGGTGTACAAGTGGATGTCCGCGTAGAGCGCAAAGAAGCGGTTGAGCATCTCACCGAACAGACTGATATCGCCCTCCCCTGAAAACCCGCTGGCATCCAGCGTGATCTCGATGTCCACGCCACGCATCAGGAAGCCCTTTTCGAAACGCTGGACCAGGTGATGCTTGACCTCGACGATCGCCGCCAGGCGGCGCCGGTTCAGCTCGCTGCCTGCCCAGTCGTACAACGCCAACGTCCCGCGCAGCACCTCGGCACTGTCGAGCATCGGCAAGAAATTGGAGCCCAGGTGGCTGAGAATGCGCCAATGAAAGCGGTCACGATTGGGCGGATAGCATGGCAACGTCGGGGCACATAGATTACGCACCCGCAGGCCGAGCTGGGTCGACTGCACCGTCGTATCGAGTACCGCGCCCTGCAACGCCTTGCGCGGCAGTTGGCCGTGGGTACCGGTGAGGCTCAATGACAGGCGTTCAAGGGTCTGCAGGCGATCCTCGTCGAAGCCTTCGCCGCCCAGGATCAGCCAGGTGTCATGCAAGCCATTGGCGGCCCGCTTCAAGCGAGTGTGGAAATAACGTTCCGGAGCTTCGTCGCGCAGCATGCCGCCCTTGTGGCGAAAGCTGGTGAATGGCACGTAGTCCAGGCGCTCGGTTTCCTTCGATGCGGTGACCTGGTCCACGGAATAGATCTCCAGATGGCCATCTTGCAAACGCATGGGACGTAGCAGGTAATCGGTTTGCAAAGGGTCGAGCTCCAGCGGGTCGGCCTCCAGCACAAACAGATTGATCACTGGCACGGCATGCAGGCGGATGTGTTCGACGCCCAAGTCGAAGGCATGAGGCCAGGGTTCGCGCAGCACCACTTCAAGATCGAACCAGGGTGCATTGGATTCAATCGTCAGTTGGTCCAATCCGCAAAGGGTGACGAACATGAATTTTTCACGGAACGTAAAATACTCCAGCAGCAGCTGATAACCGCTGAAGGCACTGTCGCCCTTGGGCCACAGCCGATCTTCGTCGGCAAACCCCTTGGCCGCGAAATGGCCGTCCACGTTCAGGCGGCCAGACTGCCCTGCCATGCGCACGTACATCGTCTGCTTGTTCAAGGTCAGGGCTTGATGCAAGGCGCTGGCCAGCGGTGCATCGGCATTCAAGTACAACGGCAGGCAACTCAGGTCGATCTGCGCCCAAGGGACGGATTCGCTACGGGCAAAGCGCAAGCGCAGCAGCGAGCGGCCATCGGGTTCATGGTCACGTTCCACGCAAGTCACCGCCAGCGGCTGCAACGTCACGTCTTGCGTAGTGGTATAGCGACACCGGGTGCGCTGGGGGCCGATGGGTTGCGACAGGATCTCGAACCCCTTGGCGATTCGTTCGCTGCGCTTTATCTGCGCAAGATCAGGCACCAGTTCGACGATCGACAGCGACGGGATGGTCCGCAGGTAATGCGGCCACAACAGACTCACGAGGCCTTCGGTCAGCTCCGGCAGATCATCGTCGAGCTTTTCCCGCAGGCGCCCCATCAGGAACGCAAAGCCCTCGAACAAGCGTTCCACGTAAGGATCCTGCGCGCCTGGCTTGTCCAGGTTGAGATGCGCCGCCCGGTCCGGGAACGCTTCGGCGAATTCTTTGCCAGCCTCGCGCAGGTAGCGCATCTCGGCGTCGAAATAGCGCAGTGTCAGATTGTCCATGTCCATAAAGAATCCTGTTCGATGATTGTCATCCGCAGAGCACTGCGGCACGTACCGGATCGATGGCCACCAGCGCCGCCAGCAAGGTTTCCATGCGTCGGGCAAGGGCCGGTTTATCGGTGTCATTGCGCTGGGCTTTCAGGCGCAGCAGCTTGAGCAGGCGAGCCTTTACCTCGAAATACAGATCGGGCTCCCACCCACGCAGGTCGTGGTGTTGGGCGGCGGCGTCCAGTGCCTCCAGCGAGTGAATGGCCAGGTCCGTCCTGCCGAACTGTTCGGCTACCCGCGCCATCAGCAAACGCAGCAGCCAACGTTGGCGCCCACCCTGGATGTCCGGCCGCGCCGCCAGCCAGGCCAACGCTTGCTCGACCCCTTCCCTGTCGGCCTGCGCCAGGGCTTCGCCTTCCCACGACAACATGTCGGCATCGCCGATGCCCGGCGCCGACGCTGGAGCGGGTGACCATTGCCCTGCTCGGTTGCCGCTGGCGTGCTGGGCGATCCATTCACGGGTGGTCTCATCGGCGAAGGGCGTACCGTCGTTCCAGCACAGCAGTTCCAGTCCAGGCAAGCGATCAAGGAACATGCCCAGGTCTCGCTGGGTCACGTCGGCCCAGTCGCTCTGGGGCGCAGGTTGCTGCCTCAAGGCCTGGTACACGTACCACTGCAAATCCAGCCAGAAATGATTTACGCCTTCGGCATAGATCCGTTCCACCTGGTCGAGCAACTGGCTCCAACCCTGCTGCAGATACAAACGCTTGAGCTGCGCCCGATAGTCAGGCCTCGGCGGCATCAGCCGGGTCTTGCCGGCGGCGTCCTGGGGTGGCGCCTGGTGCACCGTGTCCCAGCGCAGGCTTTTCATCAATCGATGGGCCGCCAGCCAGCCCTGGGGCTGATCGCGCAGATAACCGGCCAGGGCCCGTCCATGGTCCAACAGATCCCGACCGGACTTGATGGCGGGCACCGTCGACGCTCCCGCCAGGGCACTCGACTCCTGGCTCGCCGCGTTCTGCGGGACCACCGCTTCCACACCGCCGGATTGAGCCAGACGCGCGGACAGCGCGGCGTGCAAAGCCGCGAGACAAGGACGTTGATCTTCCGGCCACGCGTCCAGCCCTCGCTCCAGCCAGGCCAGCGCCGCCGCAGTTCGCTCAGCTTCAGCCTTGACCACCTCCGGATACAGCGACAGGGTGTCCAGCACCTTGCCACCGGCCAGCCATTGCAATGCCACCTTGCGACTGTTGGGGCGCACCGGCAGCACGCTATCGGCGAACCGCTCCACCAACGCCGCCAGCAGGCCCAGGCCATCGGCCAGCCCCGCCTCTCCGTCGCCGTGCAAACGCGCCCACACGTAATAGGTGGCCACGCGCAGATCCTTGCAGGTCCGGGTCAGCAGCTTCTCGGCCAACTGCGCCACTTGCTCGGCATCGGCACCGGACAACTTGTCGACTTCTTCACGCATGCGCTGGAAGTCATCGTCATAGCCGGGATCTTCCCCGACGGGTGAGGCCTCGCTGATGGGTTGCAACCAAGTTTGCCAGCGTGCGGCCTGTCCACGGGCAATCGCTACCGCGTCGCGTGGCCCCAGGCAACGAGTGATCAAGCTTTGCAGACTCATTCGAAAGCCTCGTTGTGCGTATAGGACGCCGCTGCCCCGTTCTCGGTGAGAAATATCCGCCCCGGCAACGTAAACCCGCGTAACTTGAGCAACGTCATCGGCCCGGCATCCAGTTCGGTGCGCAGGTGCCAGGTCAGGCCCAGGCCATCGGGGGCCTTGAGCACCATGCGATAGCGGCTGTCGCCATCGTCCAGCGGCGTGAACTTGGCCTGTTCCAGCAAGCGGATCAGCCCCCAGGTGCCGGCGTAGTCGGCGAACAGTCGCTCGCCGGTGTGGACGCTGGTCCAGGTCAGGCTGACCCCGGGATAATCGCTGCGCCCCGGCCAGCCGAAGCGCTGCCAGCGTTCCTTCTGGTTGAAGTACTCATGTTTTTCGCCATTGAGGATGAACGTGGTCTGCACCACATCGCGCACACCTTTGCCACTCAGTTCGAAGCTCAAC
>NZ_JQGJ02000001.1 GCF_000802155.2 Pseudomonas frederiksbergensis | reverse complement strand
CCTACATTACCGGAACTCATTGACCGGGTAATCACTGATATCAGTGGACGCGTGACCGGCGTGCAGAGCGCGGTGCTGCGTCGTTCTCTGCTCGGCATAATCGGGCGATCCGAGGCTGGCGCCGTCCATATGCTGTACGGGTTTCTTGAATGGGCAGCCCGTCAGGCGATTATCGATACCGCCGAGAAAGAGTATCTCGAGCGATGGGCCGCGATCTGGAAGGTTTTTCGAAAAGCCGCAGATTATGCAACTGGGGCGGCGCTGCTTACTGGGGCGATAGGCTCGACGGTGCCAGCCGGGACGATTCTTCAGCGGCAGGATGGCGTGCAGTATCGCGTGTTAGCAGAAGGCACATTTACAGGTACGACGTTGCAGTTGACGGTTGTCGCTGTCAATGCTGGTTCCGCAGGAGATATGCCGGTTGGCACCCCGTTGTTTTTGCTGTCACCTGTCGCCGGCGTGCAGTCTACTGGTTCAGCGGCTACAGGTTTTGATGGCGGACTTGATGTTGAAACGGACCCTCAGTTGTTGAGTCGCCTATTGAAGCGGATTCGAAAACCACCGCACGGTGGTGCTGAGTCAGATTACGAGCTTTGGGCATTGGAGGTGCCGGGCGTTACCCGGGTCTGGGTGTATCCACTGCAAATGGGAGCTGGCACAGTCACGGTTCTTTTCGTCTGTGACGGCGAAACAGACATTATCCCAACTCCAGCAAAGGTGGCAGAAGTCCAAGCCTACATCGATGATTCAACGCGGCGTCCGGTCACTGCTGAAGTGTTCGTGGGGGCCCCTATCGATGACCCTCTCGACATGACAGTCAAGTTGTCCCCCAACACCGCCGCTGTACAGGCTGCGGTGCGAGCGGAGGTCGCCGACCTTATCATTAGGGACTCCAGACCGGGTAACCCACTTTTGATCAGCCGGCTTAGGGAAGCTGTCTCTATTGCAGCTGGCGAGGCGGACAACGCAATCCTGATGCCAGCCGCAGACGTGACCCACGCAACCGGACATATGGCAGTACCTGGGACAATAACCTTTATCAGCTTTTAAGGAGGCGTGATGCCGACAGCTGCCGACTACCTGGAGCAGCTGAAGACGCTGCTGCCTCCTGGTCAGGCTTTCCCTCGGGAGGCCGGTACCACATTGCACAACCTACTCGGCGGCATGGCCATCGAACTGGCTCGCGTCGATAGCCGAGGTGAATCCTTGCCGATAGAGGCCAACCCAGCGAGCACAAACGAGCTCCTAGTGGATTGGGAGCGCGTGGCTGGCTTGCCAGATAAATGCTCTGGAGTACTCGAAGAAACTTTGCAGGGCCGACGCAATGCGCTCTTGACCAAACTCACCAGCACGGGCGGACAGTCACGTGAATATTTTATAGAGCTTGCCCAGTCGCTCGGTTACACCGTGACCATCAAAGAGTTCCGACCGTTCCGTGCCGGTATGTCACGCGCAGGGGAGGCACTAACAAATGGGGCGTGGGTATTCACCTGGTTAATTAGGTCGCCAGAGGTAAATGTCACCGAGTTCAGAGCAGGGCTCTCAGCGGCGGGTGAGCGCCTGCGAACGTGGGGAAATGACACCCTGGAATGCAAACTGAATCAGCTAAAACCCGCGCACACGATCACGATTTTCGCTTACGGAGATTAAACGATGCATAGAATTGATGGCCCAGGCGCCACAGTAGACAACCTTTTTACCGAAGGGGATCCCGTCGGTGGCGTGCCGGCGACCGTTGTCACTGATGACTGGCTTAACGACGTTCAGGAAAACATCATGGCCGTCATCGCGGCAGGCGGCATTACGCCAACCAAGGGACGGGCAGCAGATCTACTTGATTCCTTGAAGGGGCGTCTAATAGGAATTCAAAAGCTCACGGCCAACGGCACCTACATCCCAACGCCAGGGATGAAGAACGTCTATGTGAAGTACGTGGGAGGCGGCGGTGGGTCTGGCTCGGTACCTGCGACGGCCGCAACTCAAACAGCCGCGGCGGGTGGCGGCGCGTCTGGAAGCTATGGCGAAGCATGGTTAACCGCCGCCCAGATTGGTGCAAGCCAAGCGGTGCTGGTCGGCGCTGGCGGCGCGGCTGGGCCCATTGGCGGTGCCGGCGGAACGGGCGGCACGTCATCGATGGGAGTTCTGCTTACCGCGCCTGGCGGCGGTGGGTCTCCGGCCGGTACCGTAGTGTCGTCTACTTCATCTGGACTTGCCTCTGGAGGCGCGAGTGGCCCTGTTACGGTCGGTGGCAATGTCCTAAACACTTCTGGACAACAGGGGAACATTGGCTTCGCTCTCAATAGCCAGACATTGGGCGGTAGCGGTGGCAGTAATCCTATAGGATCTGGCGGCATTGCCGGCGGTGCGTCTACAGCTCCCACTGCCGGAACGGGGTACGGGGGAGGGGCCGGCGGTGTTTCTTCAGGTTTGTCCTCCGCCGCGAAAGCCGGTGTGGTCGGTTCGCCTGGTGCATTCTTCTATTTTGAGTACTCATAAAATGAAGACATACGCGCATATCTATAATGGGCTCGTCGTTGAGCTGTTTTCTACAGATCTGGATATAACCACACTTTTTCACCCGAGCTTAGTATGGGTAGACGTGACCGATCAGCCTGATGTGATTCCTGGATGGACGGCGGAGCAGGTAGATGGTGTATGGGTTATTGCGCCATACGTCCCACCGCCACCGACCTATGCGGAGCTGCTTGCTGTCGCTACGAACACTCGGGATAGCTTGCTCCGGCAAGCTAACGATCGCCTTATTATTCAGCCTCTCCAGTTCAAGCAAGATCTTGGCATTTCGTCTGAGGAGGAGGAAGCAACTTTGTTGCTATGGAAACAGTACTGTATTGAGGTAAGCAATGCTGAACTACAGGCTGGATGGCCGGGTAATGTATTGTGGCCCGCCGTCCCGGGCAGCTGACTGGTTCGAAGTGTTTCTTCAACACTCGCACCAGTCCGATTGTTGTTTTGCTAATTCCGAATATACTCAGAAGGAACTTTATTGAGGGGGTATGAAACCGATTGCTGTATTGAGCCGTAGCACAGCATCATAAAAAAAGCGTACAAACCTAGCGACAAAGCCGCTTTCGGTATTATTTTCTTGGTTAAGTATTCGCTTCGCAGGCTAAATGCCAGTGCTGAGTAAAACACCAGTTGAAGCGGAATGGAGAATCTTGTTTCTACGGCGCCAGGAATAATTAGTATGGCGGGGCTTGTTATTATCACAGCTATTGCAAGTTGATTTTTGTTGAAGCGTTTTCCGACTATGTAGAATAAGATCAGCATGAATCCAAAAAATGCTATCGTGATGGATGTTATAGATTTCACAATTTTTTCTGAAGAGTTTGATTTTATATATACCTCGCCGTCCCTAGCGTCTAAGCTATTAAGGAGGTGGTGCCAGTACAATGTGACGAAAGTTGCTGGCTCCTTCATGGCCGTTTTGACGTACCACGTTATTGAAGCCTCGTCATTTCTCAGATTGTGTCGTCTAAAGAAGTCTTCCCCAACTGGATCAAAATGAAACACGGACATCGCCTCTCCATCTGATTCTCGTAGGGTTGTTTCGTAACGTTGGATTGTTATGCCCCATTTTAGCTGGTTGGCAAATAGAGATTTATTCTGCATATTTGCGATGACTAGTGGTGTTGCGCTGCCATGGTGTTTTAAGTTAATCGCTATCTGAGGTATGGAGGAAGCCGTTATGCCAATAAGAAAGGCAAAGATGGTGAAAAGTCGCCTTCTTGAATCTCTATCGTATTTTTTTAAAATAAACAAATACAACATCAGGCCTGCAACTGGGAAAATATAAATGGTCCTGGTGTTGTAGGCGCCATATGCTAGAAATCCCGCTAATAGAATATTCCGATAGAAGCCAATGTTTGACTCACTTCTGGCCGCTGCAAGCAACATGTAGATTGATGTTAGCAGCATTGTCAATGCAGGTAGATCGCTGAGTGGGTAAGTCACCAGGCCTGGGTAAAAAACGCACAATAGAAATGGCGGTAACAGTATCTGCGCTGCGTTAGCTGGTTTGTCGAAGATGAATGAAAAAATACGTGGCGATACTATGCAGAAAAACGTCGAGTATAAAAGTGTCTGAAGTGCAAAAAGAGGCGCCATCCCTAGGCTGGGGAATAATCCGGATACGATGCTTGCTGGTGTTAACAAAAGCGGGAAGAAGTATCCCCTAATGTTTTGGGGGAACGAAAAATCAAATATATGTTTGCTAAGTAGCCAATAAGAGCTAGCATCGCCTGTCAATACGCTTGGAGCAATGCTGACTTGTGCAATCGTCATGCATACGGCAATCAGTAGAAAATAAACAGATGTGTTGAGTTTATATTTTGATATGTCGAATACTTTAAGATGGGAAGCTGTATTGTTATTTTGATTCATATTCAATTCCATTGATTTAATATTTTGCTAGCCAACCTGCGATAAGCGGTATTTGCATGGTTGTTTGGGCGTTGAAACTAGAAATTTTAACTCAAGACTGCGTATGCGCGGTATTTTTTTGTCTGGAGAAATTCGATGTCCATCACTCAGCAGCAACTGCTGCGGATCCTCCCGAGCGCCGGCAAACAAGCCGGCGTTTTTGCGTCTGCGCTGAGCCTGGCCATGGACCGGTATCAGATCAACACCAAGCTGCGCATGGCGGCCTTCATCGCTCAGGTGGGGCATGAGTCCGGCCAGTTCCGCTACGTGCGGGAGCTGGGTGGCGACCAGTACCTGAGCAAGTACGACACCGGCACGCTGGCCAAGCGCCTGGGCAACACGCCAGAGGCCGACGGTGACGGTCAGAAGTACCGCGGGCGTGGACTGATCCAGATCACCGGCCGCGACAATTACCTGGCCTGCAGCAAGGCACTCTTCGGTGATGATCGGCTGTTGCGCACGCCTGAGCTGCTCGAGCAGGCCGAGTGGGCGGCGAAGTCGGCGGCGTGGTTCTGGAATTCGCGGGAGCTGAACAAGCTGGCCGACTCAGGTTCGTTTGAAACGATCACCAAGCGCATCAACGGCGGCGTGAATGGGCTGGCCGAGCGGCTGGAATTCTATGACCGCGCGCTGAAGGTGCTGTCATGAGTCCCGGCACGCTGAAGCTGATGATCACCGGCGTGGCCGTGGCGATGATCCTGGCTATCAGCGCGACATGGAAGGTGCAGGACTGGCGGTACAGCGGTCGACTGGCAGAGCAGGCCAACGCTCATCTATCCGACCTCGCCAAGATCGGCAGCGCGGCCGCGGACCAGGTCCAGGCAGAGCAGGGCAAGCGGCTGGCCCTGGAGCAGAAGCTGACCGCCAATGACCAAACCCACCACAAGGAGCTGAGCGATGCTCAAACGAATCAGGATCGCCTGCGCGATCGCCTTGCCACTGCTGATCTCCGGTTGTCAGTCCTCCTTACCGAGGATCCAGCCAGTTGCAACGCAGTGCCTGCCACCGCCGGCGCCGGCGGCGTGGTTGATGGAAGAACAAGAGCCCAACTTGACCCAGCGCATGCTCAAAGAATTATCGCCATCACCGACGCCGGCGACCGGGGGCTGATCGCGCTGCGGGCGTGCCAGGCGTATGTGCGGGAACTTCATAAATAGGGATTGGTGTTGATCGGCAGAACGCCGGGGGAAGGGCGAAGCACTGTAGGAAAATACAGCGCTAAGTTGTTGATTCTTATGGGTGGTAACTTCGATTTTTGACCCTGTTGGTTTAGGCATGTTTCCGTTATGCATCAATAGGTTGCGTGCGTTCCGAAGTCACCTTGACATGGTGGGGGTCGTTGGTTCGAGTCCAATCGCGCCTACCAAACAAAATCCGCTCTGCTGGGCGGTCTAGAAGGGCTCACCGAAAGGTGGGCCCTTTTTGCGTCTGGGGTTTTTTAAAGCTGCGACGTAGGAGGTTTCTGAAAATCTCTATAAAGGCACCCATCTGGTCCCAGGCCCCTCGCCAGAAATTTTTTATCCCGCTACGCTCTGAATGTGTTCAGGAAAAGAGTTTGGTAAGCCGGTGGATTGAGCGTATCGCTGGCGTTACTACCAACTGCTCGGTGCTATGCATCGAGCCTTGATTTCGCTGTTATAGTATTTGAGCAATTCGGTAGGTTTGGTGACGTTATGACAGTAGCAGCTCAAAGCAAAGGCTCTTGGTCGGGGCCGACCATCGCCATGACTATGGTTGCGGCATGCTTGGTCATGACTGATCAAATCGCATTTGCGGAAGTAGCGCCAGCCAAGCGGTCAACTGAAGCGGCGAAGCGGACCCAGGCGAACGTGCAGGACCTTGTGAAAAGTGTTGTTGGCGAACTGCGCAAACTCGAAGCCGACATGAGTAAATACACCAGGATATTGTGTGAGAAAGACGTTCCAGAAGGCCATTTGGAAGACCATCCTTTTGGCTTGATCGCAGACAACCTTAGGTTTGTAGAGAAGAAGCTTCGTGAAGTTGGTACTCCGGTCGGGCGCGAGAAAGAGTTCAATACGCTGCTTCGGGCTGTAGCGAAGGCGCGCTCGGTCGCGGCCATGAATGATTCCCTGATACGTCAACGCACCATCGTTCCGAATGTCATCGAAAGCGATATCGACTTGGACGGCCTGAAAACCCTGACGGCCCGCAACACGCAGCGTCTGATCGATCAAGTCGGATAGTGGCTATTCGAGTCGAAATCCATCCTAAGTTGCGGGCTGATATTGAGTTGGCACTCGCAGCCCATCCTTTCGCACTAGCCCAGATAATCAAGGATTTTACCGTTTGCATGGATAGCAAAGGTCAGTCACTTCCCAGTTACATGGGGTGTGATCAGCCGTATCACGAGCCAGCAGCGGCTCGATCCGGGCAACTTCGTCATATTCATATCGCTTTACCACCCCAAACGTTCAGGGCCTCCGATCGGCAAGCCTACAGAAAGTGCGACATAAAGCGGCCGCAGTTGGATGCCGCTTTGGTCTACGTGCAGGGCGAGCTTTATGAAGACCGATACATGATCCTGGCATTCTTCGCGCCCTCTGCGCATGACAAGGCGAAAGTCAATGCTGTAATGACTAGGCTTGGGGTACTGGCAAAAAAATTCCGAGACGAGAATTGACTTAAATTTTTACCTGGCCGGATTTGGAGGACTCTGCGCGGTGGGACAGCTGTGGAAGGCAGGTATCGCATGGATCGATGGAGCGCTCGATACTCGCCGCGAGGCTGCTTAGGTTCTTGGTGATGGTAGTGGCAATTTGATAATGGCGGGTTCAAAATGCCGCCTCATCTTATCGCCATGGAGAGCGAAATGAACGAAGCAGTTGCAGTGGCGGCTCCGAAAAAGCGGCAAGTAGGGTTTCTTCTGGGGCTAGGAATTTTATTCTTCCCCTTGTTGTTCGGCTGGATGCTGCTGAGAAAAGGGCACTCTACCTTCGCGCGCATCGTTGGCTTCATCTGGATGGCCCTGTGCCTAGTGTCGTTGATTGGTATGGGCTCGATTTCAAAAACCAGCTACGACACCTACAAGGAAAGGGCGGCTCAATCCAATACATCAGGTTCGGCTCCTAAACAGCCAGCCCAGGCAGAACCGCTTAAAGCTTATACGTCGACGAAGGTCACCCAAGATTACGAAGACAACACTGTTGCTGCCGACATGCAGTACAAGGGTAAGCGCGTGAAGGTGACCGGGCGCATCACCGATATCAACACTGACTTCCTCGGGAAGCCGTATCTGGTGCTTGCTGGGACTAACCCGTATTTGGGCCCGCAGTTCAAATTTGAAAAATCGGATATGGACACTCTCGCATCGCTCAAGAAAGGTGCGCAAATTTCGGTAGCCTGCACGGGCAGGGGAGACGTAGCCAAAGTGCCGATGTTCGAAGATTGCGAAGTCTCACAATAACCGGTTGACACCCGCGGTCCCCGTCTATCGATTTCGTATTACTTTGCGGTTTTTCCGCGAGCAA
Source organism: Pseudomonas frederiksbergensis (assembly GCF_000802155.2). Taxonomy (GTDB): domain Bacteria; phylum Pseudomonadota; class Gammaproteobacteria; order Pseudomonadales; family Pseudomonadaceae; genus Aquipseudomonas; species Aquipseudomonas frederiksbergensis_A. Next base: position 676,173 of record NZ_JQGJ02000001.1, on the reverse strand, counting down.
AGCCCGACTCTGAAGTTGGGCTTTTTGCTTTCTATCTTTTACAGAGCCTCGGCATTTGCCGGGGCTTTTCCTTTTTCGGCTCCACTACACCCATCGCTCTGAGCTGGGAGTGCTGCTGGGGATGTTTCGTAAGCGTCCGGCAGACACACCTTGACCACACCATTCTCCCCCGTGCTCCTCAAAACCACGCTCATTTGCAAGGCTTTAGTAAGCGCTTGGTTAAGTCACCGTGGTTCGGAATTCGCGCTTAGAAAACTCAATAGATAGTGAAGTGGGACGCCTCAGACCTCGGCAGATGGTGCGGATAAGATAAAGATTCGGTCGTCTTGGATTACCAGACCCATTCTCCGCGCCTTAGCTTCGGTTATCAGCGCCCATTATCAGACTGAGGAGCTTTTTAGCAGGTCAACTCCGAGCGCGAGAACGTTCGTTCAGCTACTTCCCTTATGCTGATGAGGTTGCCAGATTTGCACGGGCCCACTCCTCAGCGGTCGTGACTTGAGTCGACTGCTGCGCGTTGAAAGTGCCTGCTTTAGGCCAGGCCACGCCTCTGCCCTGGGCGAACACAGCGCGGTACTTCTTGATGTGATGCGTTGGGTCTCTCTCCAATTCTTGGAGCAAGTACGGAACAGTCCACACGTTACGTTTGAACGGGCGGCCCAGTACACGTTCGAGGAGGCTCGCAACCTCTCCGTACGTCACTGTATCTCCCGAGAGGTACACAATCTGATCGCGGAAGCGAGGTTCGAAGAAAACAATTTCCGCTGTCAACGCACCAATGTCGTCTGGAGTCGTGAGCGTCACGCTGGTCTCAAGACTGCCTAGCGCGTTCACGGTATCGTTTTCGAAGTCAACCACCTCGAATACTGGCTCGAACAGAAAGCTAGTGAACATACCCGTCGAGATGATTACCCATTCAGTTTTATCCTGGGCGCGAAGCAATTCGCGTACATCAAGCTGAGCATCGAACAGATCTTGAGGACTGCCCCGACCGATTACCTCGAAGTCGACACCAAACTGCCATGGAAAGTAGCGCTTCACACCGGACTTGAGAGCTGCTTTAGCCAGCTTCATCGGGGTTTCCCGGCCTGCAACCATGCCTGCGCAGCCTATTACGGTATCGAACCGTGCGAACACTTCAGCCAGCTGATCGATTGAATTATTCACGAGATCTGCGGCCACCATCTGGATGCCGAGATCTCGAAGCTCATCGATTTCGACCTTTTTCTCGGGCACCTGAGTGTTGATGGTCGAATCCCTGAGCAGGACGCTGATTGTGGAGCCGGGCGCGCGCTTTGCTACTCGCGCAAGATTGCGCAGAACCGGCAGCCCAAGCTCACCGGCGCCTAGAACGAGAATGGATTGGGGGGAAAGCTGGGTCACTTCGGTCATGATTTCTCCTGAGACCTGTTGCCTGTAAGATGAACAAATGCTTGCACGATTAGGCAACGTTCGTAAGAAGGCACACCTGTGATACCAGAGAATGAAATGACCGATCAGGAGGCTCTCAGCCAGGCAGAAACAATTTGCCGAACGCTTAGAGAAGACGATGATGGCGTCAGACGAGAAGTGCTTGCTCACGCAGGTAGCCGCTGGTCGTTAGGTATTCTGCATGCCCTGGGGGTGTACGGCACGATGCGCCATGCCGAAATAAAAAGGCAGATGACTGGGGTGACTCAGCGGATGTTAACCAAGACGCTACGCTCCATGGAGCGGGATGGCCTAGTGGTTCGGCGGGAGTTCGGTGAGATTCCGCCACGTGTCGAGTATGAGCTGACGCCGCTGGGTATGGGACTGTTGATCCGCATGTCACCTATCTGGACTTGGGTTGTCGAGAACGTTGAGGATTTCCGCAAGGCGCGGCGTATTTTCGACAGTCAGGATGACAAAAAACCCACATGGCAAATACCTGCATCGACACCATTAGATTCAGACGCGTCGGACTGAATGTAGCTCATAGCGTGTTAGGAGCCCTGTGCCCATTGATGCGGTAGTAATTGGTCAATTGCACTGGCCCTCTGTGTCGGCAACCGCGTCAGTACATCCTTGAGATACGCGAACGGATCATGCCCATTCATGCGTGCCGATTGAATCAAGCTCATAATTGCCGCCGCTCGTTTACCGCTGCGCAGTGATCCGGCGAAGAGCCAATTCGAACGGCCAAGGGCCCAAGGCCGGATCGTATTTTCGACCCGGTTGTTGTCGATGGGCACAGCACCATCATTGAGGTAGCGCGTCAGAGAGAAAAAGGGGACAGATTTATTTCGCCGCGATGAAAGTCTTTTTTTGGCTGGTTTATAAAAACTGTCCTCTTTTCCGTCTCCTTTCCCCTGCGTCTCTTCGCTGCGGCTTATGACGACTCAAACGAGTGCCGCGAGGGGCTCCGACGCAAATTCCTACACAAATCTCGGAAGCCAGCGCATTGCAGCATTTCAATGCGCAACCTATTGTCTCTCTGTCGCCCAGATGGCGATTCGGGTTTGGCGACTCGATTGAATGAAGCGCAGAAGCTCCTGCTACACTGTGGAGCTTTTTTGCAGCTGCAAACTGCTTAATGGCAGCTGTGTGCGGGAGACTTCCGAGTCTGCCGGTTCGCTTTCATTCCCGGTTCGCCAACCCGAGCACAGCTGCCACCCATTCGTTTGGCGACGATTGAGTGGTAGTCCTTATCAATTGAATGAAGGTACTGCTCATGACCCGATACATGCCCATCACCGGCATCGACTGCATCCCCGCGACCTTGCTCATCGACACCGAAGCGCCTCTAGACGTCCTTTTCGAAACCGCCGATTACCGCATTCGCACGGTGACTCAGGTTCTGGAAAATATCGCGTTTCGCTCTGACATCAGCTCAGACACGGTGGTGCTGACTGATTTTTGCAAATTGCTGACCACGTCATTGCGCGATGGCTGTGATGTTATGGATGTGATTGGCCGACGATTGCGAGCGCAGGTGGCGGCATAACGAAAATGGGCGATTAATCAGTCGCCCATTTCATAAAAGTTGGAAAAGGTGCAATAGGCAAGGCTTGCGTCGCTCGCCGAACAGGACGGGGCAGGAGGCCGGCTGTGGTTTATGACACGGACCAAAACCGTGATTTTTCCCCGATCTGCGCTCAAACCTGCCGCGTTTTTCAATACCAATTTCTCGAAAAGGGTGCTCGGCAAGCATTTGCTCATAAGGACCGTCCATGGTTCGAAGGGGCCACAGGATGACGCATCTACCCGCTGGCTTGCAAAAATAGATACCCTCCATGAGGGACGCCCGCTAGCATGACGACGCTTCGTAGGAGACGGAGCGGTCCATTGCCATTAAAAAGGAGCGTCGTACTTTGAAAACCATTGACCGGATCTTGCTGGGACTGGGGCTGTTGATTCCTCTTTGGTTGTTCGCGGGTGTGGCGCTGACGTCGCTGGGCTATCCGGGTTATAGCCATCTCGACCAGGCGATGAGTATGTTGGGCGCGGTAGGGGCTCCCACGCATGGTTATTCGGCCTGGGTGAATAACTTTCCGCTGGGTGTGCTGTTCGTACTGTTCGCGATAGGTTTGATACGTAGCTTCGGGGGATCGCGCCTCGCCCTGTTCAGCGCCGTTTTAGTATTGCTCCATGGCCTGGCGAGCTTTGCTGCTGGCTATTTTTCGTGTGATCAGGGATGTGCGCCGGCGCAGCCTTCAATTTCCCAGCAGGTTCATAACCTGGCGGGTTTGATCATGTTCGTCACGCTGGCGCTGGCCATTGTGTTGTGGGCTTTCCTCGGCAAACGACTGTTGTCGTCACCTGGTTTCGGAAGGTTCTCTATGCTTTGCTTGATCCTGGCTGTCGTGACGGTAGCGATGATGTCCAAGGCATTCGCCGAAGGGCATGGATTCGGCCTGTACCAAAGGCTTAACTACGGCGTATGCGTCGTGTGGATTGCGGCCTTGGCCTGGATCGCTCTTCGTGTTGAAGTGACCCCGGCAAGCGTCCGTTAATGAGCGCCTTATAACCCATCTGCCCCGGCGGACATACTTAACCTCCACCTCACCGACTTTTGGATAGGGAAATCAATGAACAACTCCAAGCTTTCGATTGCGCTGTCCTGTGCCGTTGCCGTTTTGATGTTGAGCGGATGCGCTGCTTCCGTCAAAAGCGGCGGGACAGAAACGCTGGTCATCCAGGAGTCAGCCAAGCAAAACCTGGTGGTGAACTTCCAGGGAAACAGCAAGGTTCAACAGAACGAGGACTGGCCTCGCTTGAAACAAGAATGGCGCGATGCACTGCAAGTCGAAGCGACTCGTGCCGGCTACAGCCTTGCGGAGGGGCAAACATCAGGCGTTGGAGGCAAAGACGGTGTTGGTATCAAGATCAACGTGAGCAATTTCCGTTACCTCACACCGGGTGCACGCTACGGCGCCGGTGTCATGGTGGGGAATGCGTGGGTCAATTCCAGCGCAGATTATTCGGACTTGAAATCAGGCCGGCTGATCGGCACCCGAACGTATGATACATCGTCGTCTGCGTGGGAAGGCGTCATGTCGGCGATGACCAAGGAGCAGGTTGAGGCTATTTCCCGGAAAATCATCAGTGACATCAAGGGCGCAAAAGCCAAGTAAGGCGAGGAACCCGGTTCGCTTTCAGTCTTTGTTCGGTTTTCTGGAAAAAAAGCGCCATGCCTTTTGGGGCGGCTTCGCCCAAAGCGTAGGACCGTCCCAGCGGGAGCAAGCTCCCTCGCCACGGGATTTTTTGTGTCGCGGCTCACGCAGCCAAAGGCCAACCAACGCGCGCTGCACTGCGCAGGCTGGCTTTAACAACCAAGCGGTGAAATGGGGCAATAACGAAGAGGTAGGCCCGGCCCAGACGGTTGTGGCAATGGACCACGGTTGAAAACACAAGTTGGCGAGTGTGTTCTGGCTCTGCTTCTTCGGAACACAGGATCGATATCCGGAAGTCGAGGTGCTTGTCGTCCTCTCCCAATACGATTTCGGTCTGGTTCGTGCTGTAGACCTTGAAGATTTGAATCCGATCAGCAAGTGTTGCCAAATGCCTGGCTGTCTTGAGACCAAAGCAGGCAGCGATGGTGTCTCGGACTTTCATAAGCCATCCGATCCAGGATGGCTGCTGGGAAAGGATGAAACGAGCCAGCAAATCTGGATTGCTGGACGTGCCGGCAGGTAACGGGATCGCAAAAGCGTCCGCCAGGTTCATCGATTTGTAGAGGTGCGTGATGCCGGACCTTGAGGGGACTGGTACGGATGTGATGAGCTCAAATTCTCGGGGCATTGGGATCTCTCTCCTGAGTTCTAATAAGACGACATGCCATGTCGTTTTTTTTGTTGCGCGGCGCCCATTTCTCCTTGGCGGATACTCAGCCCGATCAGGGCATTGTAGAGCGCTTGCTGGCCTGCTGGCAGAACAGGGTGTAGCGTCGCGCGGCGCTTGTCTACGTTGAACCAGGATTCGACCAACCACCCCACCAGATAAAGCGCCGAGAGGCATCCACCTGCGGTTGCCACGTTCCCTTGGCATACCAGCGGTTGGTCCAAGGATTCGAGTCCCAGGGCTTGCAAGCCCGATCGTGCATCCGGGTGTGTAGTTGCCCGGCCGCAGAGCAGCCCAAGCCGTTCTAGAATGAAAGCTCCAGCGCAGATCGAGCCGATTCGCTGGCGTCTGGGGTCAAGTTCGAACGATGGCAGGAAATCCGGTGCGGCAAGTGCGGTGGGTATCCCTTCCTTACCGCTGACGAACAATACCGCGTCGGCACTGTTGGCCTCGCAAAGCGGACCGTGCACTGAAACAGCCAGGCCATGGGCCGAAACCACGATAGAGCTGGAAGCCAATATTCGGACGTGCCAGTCTTCGGTGTTGCGGCCCAAGATGTCCCACATCAGGAATAGGTCGATATCCGTGAATTGGTCGAAAGCAACCAGAGCGATTTTCTTCAAGGCGAGCTCCATCAAAACTGCTGGCGTGTGAAACGCAACGGCCATCTTCGCCGGTGTTCGCAAGGTATCAATCGGTTGGGCGCCATACACAGCCTGTATGGTGCAGAACAGGGAGGGAAATAACGGATGGAAAAACTAACTCGTAACCATTGGATCGCGGCTGGTTTTGAGGCCCTCGACCAAGTGGGGCACATTGGCGTTTCAGCCGAGAGTCTATCGCGCCGATTGAATGTGACCCGCGGATCGTTCTATCACCATTTCCGTAATCGCGAAGACTTTGTCCGCACGTTGCTGACCGCTTGGGAAGAAGACTATACGGGGCGCATGCTCGCTTATGCGGCGGAGGGGCGCAGTGCGGGCGATACCTTGAAACGCTACTTGAGCATTGCCGCTGAAAAACAACCTGATCGGGAAATTTCCATCCGCGCCTGGTCGCTGCACGATCCGTTGGTAGGCGAGTTCCAGCAGCGGGTTGACACAACACGACTGGACTTCGCGATACGAACGGGTCGCCGCTTGGCTCATCTGCCAGGCGAAGCAGAAGTGATTGGTCTGGCAGCCCATCTGTGTCTGATTGGGGGGCAACAAGCAGGGCTGCGGCGTGATGCCGCGCGCTTCAATAGTTTCCTGCATCGAGCCTTTTCCCTTTTCGAAGGGGGCTTCCACTCGTCGCGGACATAGCACTTCCTGTGTAAGCAAGCCCTCTCAAATGTATGCGCAGAACTGCGCTTCAGACAGGAGAGGCATTATGGTGATTGATAATAATGGTCCTGAGGCGCCATACCCAGGGCCAGATGAGAACGTGCCTGATACGGGCAAAGGACATGGTTCCGGTCTTGAACAGGCTGAGTCTGAGCCAAAGCAGGGCACTGGCGAGAGGCCCGAAGATTGGAATCCGCCGCCTGGAAACCCCGGGTCCGACCAGGACGCCCAGACGAATCGTGGCAACGGCGGTGCGAAGTAGGCTACGGCGGACGCTGATTATTCACAGGAGAGTCGGCCATCTGGGCTTGAGTGTGGCGCTCTGCGATGCTTAGGTGCACCGTCGGGTGCCTCGTGGTATGCCTGTAACGTGAAAGCGCCGACCCACCTTGAAGAAAGCATCAGTGAACATGCCAAAGAAACAACCAGACGACAAAACGACAGCCAGTGCTGCCGAAATCGAGCGATCGATCCTGGCGCTCAACAAGATGGCTGAGCGCCTGTGGGGAGATGGTCGGGAAGCTGAGGCACAAGCGCTTTTAAAGGCGCTGGATGCGTTAAATCGCGCCCTTGACCGCATAAGGATAGGGGAAAGCCGCAGAGTGCTTCATTGAAGACCCGGTTTGGTGCCGGGCTTGTTTGTGGTCAAGCGTGTGCTGCTCGTTCAAACACTTCGTCCGCCCACTGGTTCAGGCTTTTGCCAGCGGCTTGGGCTGCAATGGTAGCCGCGGCGTGCACTTCCGGGCGGATGCGCAGCATTACCTTCCCCGAAGCGGGCTTCTCTGGGCTGATACCTTGCTCGGCACAGTCCGCCAAATAATCCTCAATCGCGGCAGCAAATTCCGCTCGTAGCTCCGCTACTGAGTCGGCATGGAAGCTGATGATGTCACGGACGCCCAGGACCCGGCCGACAAAGATGTCGTCGCGCTCATCAAACTCAACTCGGGCTGTGTAACCCTTATAGGTCATGCTGTTCATAGCTCTACTCCTGCCCGCTGGAAAAATTCACGAGCCTCTTCTACCTGATATTTCTTGGCTTCCTTTCCGGGGTGCGGCCGATGACAGCGCCACTGGGCCTCTCGTAGCACGAGCTTGACCCGCGATCCTTGGCGTTCCAACACTTGACCGCCCAAATGGACGACTAACGCCTCAATGTCAGCAAACACTACCGTCGCGCTGGTTGGCGTGTGGTAGATCGCTTCCCAAATTTTCCGGTGCCTGTTGTTCATTTTGCTCATGCTATCAAAAAAAGATAGCAGGATCCTGCCAGTACTGTCCTCACCGAGGTTTGACGCAGGGACGGAATTTTCATTTCGGCATTTTTCCGAGGAAATAGCTCCGTCTCCATCCTCCAATCCTAATGTGGCTCTCCGTGAAGAATCACCTTGTCCTGCAACAAACTTCTTTGATGGTGCTATCCAACTCAACCAACATTCCGCCCCAACACCCACTCACTAAAAGCCCGCACCTCCACCTGCCGCTCCCGCCCCGGCACGCACACCACGGTATACCGCGCCCCCGCCAAACGAACCTCAGGCCGGTAATCAACCAACTCCCCACGCGCGACCGCGTCAGCCACCAGCACATTGCTGGCAAACACCAGCCCGTGCCCGGCTACAGCGGCCTGCAGCGCATGCTGTTCCTCGTCATAACGCCGGTAACGCGCGTTCTGCAGCCAGCCCAGGGTGTCGGCCTTGGCGCACCATGCAGCCCAATCGACCGCGACGTTTGCGCTGCTCAGCCATGGTACGTCGATGAGTTCGACGGGCGAGCCCGCTGTGGGCGGTTGCCAACCGGGTTGGCAGTAAGCGCCAAAGTACTCATCCAGCAGAGGTTGCTCGAACAGTTGAGGATCCGGCTTGAAGAGGGCACGGATCGCCAGGTCGACGCTGGCGTCACGTTGCAGGTCGACCATGTCGTTGCTGCTGTGCAGCCTGACGTCAATCTCGGGATGCAACCGATGAAAGTCGCCGAGCCGAGGGATCAGCCACAGGCTGGCGAATGCTGGCGTGGTGCTCACCACCAGGGACTGTGCGGTACACAACGGCGCCAGCATTTGCAGGCCGTGTTGGATATCGAGCAGGGCGCGGTGCAGGTACGGCTGGAGGCGTTCGCCGTCAGCGCTCAGGCGCACGTTTTGACTGGAGCGTTCGAACAGTCGCACACCGAGGAACGCTTCAAGGCTTTTGACCTGATGGGAGATCGCCGCCGGGCTGATGTTCAGTTCCTGGGCTGCCGCCTTGAAGCTGCCCAGCCGCGCGGCGGATTCGAAGCCGCGCAGGGCGGTGAGGGGCAGTTTGGCGAACATGGGCGGGGAAGTTACTCAGTTGAGCGTGGCTCAATTTAGCTCAATTGAGCGCGAGCGCTCAACTTGCCACGCTGTGATTCCTTCCCCCAGTTTCTGGAGTCCATCGATGCAAGGCGCAGCTCGCAAAATTCTTCAGGCCATGCTTTATGAGGCCGGTGGTGTGCTGTTTGTCGCGCCGTCCCTTGCGCTCATCTATGAGCAGGGCATGGGCTATTCAACCTTGCTGTCCCTGGTGATTTCTACCGTTGCGCTGGCCTGGAACATGCTTTTCAACGGCCTGTTCGAATGGTGGGAGCGTCGTCAAGCCAATGTTCATCGCAACTGGCAGCGCCGACTGCTTCATTCCCTGGGGTTCGAGGGCGGATTGACCCTGGTACTGACTCCGGTGATTGGAGCCTGGTTGGGTATCAGCCTGGGATTAGCGCTGGTAACGAACCTGGGGCTGTTTGTGTTTTTCTTTTTCTATTCGCTCGGTTTTCAGTGGGTATTCGATCGAGTGTTCGATGTTCCGCTTTCGGCGCAGGCGCGTTCGGATTGAACTGCCAGCGCCCTGGTGTGCCCAACCCCATACCACCTAGCGAGAGGGCACACCAATGGCCGACGAAAAGAAAAAAGAGCAACCCAAGGACAACACGCCCGCCCATTCCACCGAGCAGGAGCGTGAGCGTTTGAAGGATTTCAACAAGGATGGCATTCCGCCGGGGTCTTCCTGATCGAGAAGGAACACGGCGGATTTCTACTTACTCGACCATGCAAATCCAATGATGATCCTGCCGATACGGCGCGCGGATAAATGCCACCTCGGATACCAATACCATGCCGCGTTCTTGAAGGGCTTCGGTCAGTTGTACGAGTGTATCTGCTTCGATAGTCATTGCTGTTACCTCGTCAGACGACTGCGTTCATAATTGTTGACCGAACGCTTTGACGGGTAATTCATTTTTTCTAATAGGCTTATTGGACGACGCCAACACGTTCTGCAAAAAAAGCCCTACAGCGAGGTAGGGCTTCGTTTTACTTCTTCAGTTTCTTGCGTACATCTTCCGCTCCTGCGCCAACGGCTTGGACCGCCGCCTTGAGCTCGTCTTCGGTCACGCCGAACTCTTTCGTCCAGTATCTCAGTTCCCACTCTTCGGAAGTGTTGATGCGGCTCCGGTCTCGCGGTCCGCGGTTGCTCAAGTCGTCAGCCATTTTCGAGCTCCTTGGAAGAAAGCCTGGGTACCCAGGCGACTTCCAATAGACCATCAGGCTTGAAGGTTTGCGTCATTTTTATGCATTGACAATCAAGCGGGCCCTCAGAGACGCATGCCCTTGAGTGGATTCCAGCCTTGTTCGCCTTTGATTTCTTTCAAGTAGTAGGCGTAGTTGGTCATGAGCGCATACATCATCGACATGGCGATATTCAGACCCATGCTCAAAGGCCGCGGGAATTCCATGCCGATGATCGCAAAGATCACGCTCAATACGATGTTGATCGCCAGGAAAATACCGAGCAGGGCGAGGTTTTTCTTCCAGAGCCCCAGGACAAACAGATAAATAGGGCCGAAGAAAAACGCGATCACGTTGGCGTTGATCAGGATTTTTTTCTTGAAGTCCGGCAGCGTCTTGACGGCTTCCTTGTAGCGCGGGTCGTTTGGTGCGCCATACGTTTCAAAGAAGTCGAAGCGTTCTTGCCACTTGGGGCTGTATTTGCCAGTGCTTTGCATGTCTTCAGCGGTGGTCATTTTTTTCGTTCCTTGTTTTCCATGAAAGAGTTCGTTCTCTCGAAAATGCCGCGCGGCTTTTTTTCGCCGAGCAGATTTTGCAGTCCGCTTTATAAGCGTTCGCGCGCCGAAATACCGCACTGCCTGTTTAGCGGACTATGTGATCTGTGATGGGTATCACGGTAGGTCCTGCGCAGGCAGGCATGGCGCTTGGGAAAGGACGGAAAAATTCAGGGCAGGCAAACGTGAATCGCCCGTTCTATAACGGGCGACAGGTTGATCAAATACCAGGGCAAGCCATCAAAGCACCGCCTCGGCAAAAACATGCTCCGGCGCCCTCGTCAGAAAGTGCAGCGACATCTCCTTCGCAGGCTGCGTCGATGGTATTTCAAAACTGCCCACTATCTGGCTTTGAATTGCACTTAGCCGCATCGACTCTTCTTCCTTTAACTTTGCCATTCTCGCGTGGTTCGCTGCAATTTCGTTGAGAGTTGACACGGTACATCTCCGGTGGCTGACCAAGCGTTGAGAATTTTGCTGCCGCGCCAGGAAGACGTCGTCCTGCGCTGCTACCACGGTCCGCTGCAAAGCTTGAGCCAGACACACCCGCTTGATGCGCGCGAAGTTTCAAAGGCGACCAGTGGCCCGTCGAGGCCGGCAACGTTTTCAACCATGCCTCAGAAATAAGTCACGAATAATACAAAGCCAGGTCAGCCAGCCTGTCGGGCAGGGCGGCGGTGTGTGGGCAATCGCGCAAGGTCGGCTTGGCAAATGACGCAAGCGTGATATGGAACTAATATCACCGTTAGTCTCTATATCTTTACAGGGGATATCCCCTTTTTGAGAGAACTGCCATGTTCAAATCGCGCTCGTTGATTGCTGCAGTCACCTGTTTCGCCTTGGCCGCAGGCCCTGGGATCGTTGTCGCGGACCCGGGGAACGGCAAGGGAAACGCTCAATTCGATCAAGGCCAGGGGCAAGGCGGCAAGGGTGGACAGGGCAACAAGGGCGGCCAGGGAAATGCTGGCAATAAAGGTAACCAGGGCGGCCAAGGAAACTCCGGGAACAAGGGCAACCAGGGCGGTGGCGGCAGCGACTGGCATAACGGCCCGAACATCGACCGTGGCGGCATCCTTGGGGTGATCGGCGGCTACCGCGATTATTGGAGTCCCGGCCCCGCATTGCCTCCCGGTATCCAGAAGAACCTGGCCCGAGGCAAGCCGTTGCCACCCGGCATCGCCAAGAAGCTCGACGGGCGCCTGCTAGGGCGTTTGCCGCACTATGACGGTTATGAATGGCAGCAGGTCGGCACGGACTTGATTCTGGTGGCGATTGCCAGCGGCATCATTTATGAAGTGCTCAACGGTGCGTTCGATTAACCCGTTGTTTCAATGAAATGGCAGCCCGCTTCCACAGGTCTCGTGTCAGCTTTCAAGTTGCCGCAGGCGCTTGTACAGCGTATTGCGGCTGACTCCGAGGCGCCGCGCCAAATGGGAAATATTCCCGCCCACGGCCTGTAGCTGGCGGTTCAAATCCTCGGCATCGTTCAAGTCCACCGTCAGCGGCTCCGGTGTTTCCACCGGATCCATTTCCAAGTCTACGAAAAAGTCATCAGGAAGATGCTCGGGGCGGATCGGTTGTTCCTCGGCCATTGCCAGGGCGACTTGCAGGACGCTGCTGACCTGCCGCAGATTGCCCGGCCATGGATGCCGCTCGAACAACTCCAGGACTTCACGGCTCAGGCCGGCCCATTGGGTCGGTTCACGGTGGTGTTCCCACAGGCGCTTGAACAGCGCCTGCTTGTCGCTGCGTTCGCGCAGGGGCGGCAACTCCAGGGTCAGGCCGCCGATGCGGTAGTACAAATCCTCACGAAAACGCCCCAGTTGCACCTGTTCACGCAGCGAGCGGTTGGTGGCAGAGATGATGCGGATGTCCACCGGGAACAGCTCGGCGCTGCCCACCGGTTGCACGCAGCGTTCCTGCAGCACACGCAGCAGCCGGGCCTGGGTCGGCAGCGGCATGTCGCCAATCTCGTCGAGGAACAACGTGCCACGATCCGCCTTGCGGATCAGGCCGATGCTGCCCTTTTGATTGGCGCCGGTGAAGGCGCCTTTTTCATAGCCGAACAGTTCCGACTCCACCAACTCGGCGGGAATTGCCGCGCAGTTGACCGCAATGAACGGCTGCTTGCAGCGCGAGCTGGCCTGGTGCAAGGCCTTGACGAACACTTCCTTGCCAACACCGGTTTCGCCGTGGATCAGCAGCGGAATGTCTTTCTCCAGCAAACGCTCGGCCTGGCGCACGGCTTTTTCCACGCGGCTGTCGCCAAAGTGCAGGGCGTTGAGGCTGATGCCGGGATTGGCCGGCGCTGGCGTCGGCGACGGCGCCGGTTCGGCGAAGATGCGCGGCTTGATCGACACCTGTTTCGGCCGTTTGAGCAAGCACTGGAAGCGATTGCGTCCGGACGCTTGCAAGGCGAACGGCAGGCCGTCGGGCTGGTTCAGCAGCTCCATCAGCGAGACCTTGAACAGGCTTTCGATGCTCACTCGCGACAGGCTCAGGCCCAGCAGGTTGTCGGCACGGCGGTTGGCGGACAGGACTTGACCGGTCTCGTCGAAAATCAGCAGCCCGGCCCATTGGCTGTCGAGGTTGTTCAGGCCGGTATTGAAGGTCAGTTGGAAGTGTTCACCGCGAAACAGGTTGAGGATCAGCCGGTTCTCCACGGTCTGGCTCATCATCTTGACCATGCCCAGGGTGTGGGACGGCGGCAGGTAGCTGTCGCTGGAGACGTCCAGCACAGCGATGACCTTGCGCTCGGCATCGAAGATCGGCGCCGCCGAACCGGTCATGAAGCGGTTGGCCTTGAGGAAGTGTTCATCGTGTTCAATATGCACCGCCTGCTCGCAAGCCAGCGCGGTGCCGATGGCGTTGGTGCCGGTGCAGCGCTCCATCCAGCTCGCCCCGGCGCTGAAGCCGTGGGCCAGTTTCGGCTCGATGAAGCGCTGGGTGCCCCAGGACGTCAGGACCTGGCCTTGATTGTCGGCCAACATGATCAGGCAATTGGAATTGCTGAGGATATTCTCGTAGTAGGGCAGGACTTCCTGGTGAGTGGTCTGCACCAGCGAATGCTGGCTCTCCAGCAATTGGGCGATGCCCTCGGCCGGCAGTTGATCGAACGCGGGCACGCTCTGGTGGTTCAGGCCAAAGGCACGGCAACGGGACCAGGAAGCCTGGATGATGGCCTCGTGGGACAAGGCAGGAGCAGGTGCGGCCATGGGGCACTCTCGCAGGAGCTGTTTTTATTGTTGTGGCAAGTCTCGCACAGACTCCTTGTGCTGGGGCAGGCCTGCATGGCCAGGCTAGCGTAAAACGTTCATTCAGTGTTGTTCAAAATTGTTCATTGTCAACCCGTCGGTTGTTCAGTTGTTCATTCTTGATTGTTCACTTCTGTTCATCAACGAACGCATTTTTCCTGCGAATTAACGGAAATATCAGGCTGATCAAAGGCTTGTGATTTCTGGCACGGCTTTCGCTTTTGCATTCGGGTCGCTTGACTCCAAATAATAAAAAGGCCGAGCCATGTCATTAAAGCTTGAGCACATCTGTCGCACCGTCGAAGGCCAGACCTGGATCGACGATGCCAATCTGAGTTTCGAACCCGGATCCTTCAACGTTTTGCTGGGCCGCACGCTGTCCGGCAAGACCAGCCTGATGCGCCTGATGGCCGGTCTGGACAAGCCCGACAGCGGCCGCATCCTGATGAACGGCGTCGATGTCACCCAGCGCCCGGTGCGGTTGCGCAACGTGTCGATGGTCTATCAGCAGTTCATCAATTACCCGACCATGACCGTTTTCGAAAACATCGCCTCGCCGTTGCGCCAGGCGGGGGTGGCCGAAGAGATCATCCAGGGCAAAGTCCTGGAAACCGCCAAAATGTTGCGGATCGAGAAGTTTCTCAAGCGCCATCCACTGGAGTTGTCCGGCGGCCAGCAGCAGCGCACGGCCATGGCCCGGGCGCTGGTCAAGGACGCCGAGCTGATCCTGTTCGACGAGCCTCTGGTGAACCTCGACTACAAGCTGCGCGAAGAGCTGCGCCAGGAGATGCGCGAGCTGTTCCAGGCTCGCCACACCATTGCCGTCTACGCCACCACCGAGCCGAACGAAGCGCTGGCCCTGGGCGGCACCACGACCATTCTTCACGAGGGCCGGGTGATCCAGAGCGGCAAGTCATCTTCCGTCTATCATCAGCCGCAAAGCGTCCTGGCCGCCGAATTGTTTTCCGAACCACCGATCAACCTGATGCCCGGACGGATCGCCGACAATGAAGTCAGCTTCGCCAATTTCGTCCACTTCCCGCTGAACGTCGACCTGCGCCCGGTGGGCGAAGGCGAGTTCCGTTTCGGCGTGCGCCCCAGCCATATCTCCCTGGTGCCGAGCAACGATGACGACCTGGAGCTGGCCGTGACCGTCGAGGTGGCCGAGATCAGCGGCTCGGAAACGTTCCTGCACGTACGCAACGAACACTTCCTGTTGGTGCTGCATTTGCCGGGCGTGCACGAATACGACGTCGACGCGCCGATCCGCATCTACATCCCGACCCATAAACTGTTTGTCTTCGACGCCCAGGGCAAGCTGGTCCAAGCCCCGGGCCAGCGTATTGCGAGGGTTGCCTGATGGCCGAAATTCGTTTGCAGAACCTCGCCCACAGCTACACCAGCACCCCGGCGGGCCCCGAGGACTACGCGATCCGCGAGATGAACCACATCTGGGAGCAGGGCGGTGCCTATGCGTTGCTCGGGCCTTCGGGCTGCGGCAAATCCACCTTGCTCAACATCATTTCCGGCTTGCTCAGCCCTTCCGAAGGGCAGGTGATGTTCGACAGCAAGGTCGTCAACGAGCTGTCCCCGGAGCGGCGCAACATTGCCCAGGTGTTCCAGTTCCCGGTGGTGTACGACACCATGACCGTGTTCGATAACCTGGCGTTCCCGCTGCGCAACCAGGGCATGGCCGAGGCGCGGATCCACACCAAGGTGCAGGAAATCGCTGAGGTCCTGGACCTGCAGAACCTGCTGGATAAAAAGGCCCGCAACCTCACCGCCGATGAAAAACAGAAAGTCTCGATGGGGCGTGGATTGGTGCGCGACGATGTGTCGGCGATCCTGTTCGACGAACCGCTGACGGTGATCGACCCACACCTGAAATGGAAACTGCGGCGCAAGCTCAAGCAGATCCACGAGCAGTTCAACATCACCATGGTCTACGTCACCCACGACCAGCTGGAAGCCTCGACCTTCGCCGACAAGATCGCGGTGATGTACGGCGGCCAGATCGTGCAGTTCGGCACGCCCCGGGACTTGTTCGAGCGCCCGAGCCACACCTTCGTCGGCTACTTCATCGGCAGCCCGGGGATGAACCTGATCGAGGTCACGGCGCAGCCCGGTGGCGTCGGCTTCGGATCGACCCACTTGCCCTTGTCCGAAACCCTGCAACGGCGTATCGCCGAAGCCGAGGGCAAAAGCCTGAAGGTCGGTATCCGCCCCGAGTTCGTGCACGTCTGGGACGGCCCTTACGACGACGCGATGCGGGCTGATGTAGTCCACGTCGAAGACTTGGGTACCTACAAGATCCTGACCCTCAACCTCGACGGCGCGCCGCTGAAAGTGCGCCTGGCCGAAGACAAGCCGGTACCGGAAGGCACGGCGTACATCAGTTTTCCGGCCCAATGGCTGATGGTCTATGCCGATGAGTATTTGCTGGAACCGTTGAGCGAGGTGCAGCCATGAACAAGGTGCAGAACAACAAGGCCTGGTGGCTGGTGTTGCCGGTGTTCCTGCTGGTGGCCTTCAGCGCCGTGATCCCGATGATGACCGTGGTCAACTACTCGGTGCAGGACATCTTCGACCAGTCCAGCCGCTACTTCGTCGGCGCCGACTGGTACAAGCAGGTGCTGCTCGATCCACGATTGCACGATTCGCTGCTGCGCCAATTCATCTACTCGGCGTGCGTGCTGCTGATTGAAATCCCCCTGGGCATCGCCATCGCCCTGACCATGCCGACCAAGGGCAAATGGTCGTCCCTGGTGCTGATCATCCTGGCCATCCCGCTGCTGATCCCATGGAACGTGGTCGGCACCATCTGGCAGATTTTCGGCCGCGCCGACATCGGTTTGCTCGGTTCGACGCTCAACGGCTTGGGCATCAACTACAACTACGCGGCTAACACCATGGACGCCTGGGTCACGGTGTTGGTGATGGACGTCTGGCACTGGACCTCATTGGTGGCGTTGCTCTGCTACTCGGGGTTGCGGGCGATCCCGGACGTCTACTATCAAGCGGCGCGGATCGATCGGGCATCGAACTGGGCAGTCTTTCGCCACATCCAGTTGCCGAAGATGAAGAGCGTGCTGCTGATCGCCGTGATGCTGCGCTTCATGGACAGCTTCATGATCTACACCGAGCCGTTCGTACTCACCGGCGGCGGGCCGGGCAACGCCACCACGTTCCTCAGCCAGACCCTGACGCAGATGGCCATCGGCCAATTCGACCTGGGCCCGGCGGCGGCGTTTTCCCTGGTGTACTTCCTGATCATTCTGTTGGTGTCCTGGCTGTTCTACACCGCCATGACGCACTCCGACGCCAACCGTTGAGGCCCGCACCATGAGCAAGAGAAAGCTGATTCCGCTGTTGATCTACATCCTGTTCCTGCTGGTGCCCATCTACTGGCTGCTGAACATGTCGTTCAAGAGCAACACCGAGATCCTTGGCGGCCTGACCCTGTGGCCGCACGATTTCACTTTCCACAACTACAAGGTGATCTTCACCGACCCGAGCTGGTACACCGGTTACCTCAACTCGTTGTACTACGTGAGCCTGAACACGGTGATTTCCCTGGGCGTCGCGTTGCCGGCGGCCTATGCGTTTTCCCGCTACCGGTTCCTGGGAGACAAGCACCTGTTCTTCTGGCTGCTGACCAACCGCATGGCGCCACCGGCAGTGTTCCTGCTGCCGTTCTTCCAGTTGTATTCGTCCATCGGCCTGTTCGATACCCACATCGCCGTTGCCCTGGCTCATTGCCTGTTCAACGTGCCGCTGGCGGTGTGGATCCTCGAAGGGTTCATGTCCGGGGTACCCAAAGAAATTGACGAGACCGCCTACATTGACGGCTACAGTTTCCCCAAGTTCTTCGCCAAGATCTTCATCCCGTTGATCGGTTCCGGCATTGGTGTCACGGCGTTTTTCTGCTTCATGTTTTCCTGGGTCGAACTGTTGCTGGCCCGTACGCTCACCTCGGTGAATGCCAAGCCGATCGCGGCGGTCATGACCCGTACCGTGTCGGCGTCCGGTATCGACTGGGGCGTGCTGGCGGCGGCGGGGGTGTTGACCATCCTGCCGGGCATGCTGGTGATCTGGTTCGTTCGCAACCACGTGGCCAAGGGCTTTGCCCTGGGCCGGGTCTGAGGAGTCGATGATGGAATGGATGAACTGGACCGTCCCGACGGCGGCGTTTTTTGGCGTCATCGCCTTGTTGTTGATAGGCATGACCACATGGGAATTGCGTTCACCGAGCATACCTCGGCGTGGTTTCCTGCCGATTGCCACCACCCGTGGCGATCGGTTGTTTATCGGTCTTCTCGGTAGCGCCTACCTGCATCTGCTGGTTATCGGCGCCACCGACTGGAGCATCTGGATAGCGTTCGCGTTGTCTTTGGTGTGGCTGTTGGCAGTGATGCGGTGGGGCTAATCGCAAACAACTTGACGATCAAGCTCTTAAACCCAAACAGGAGGTCTCTATGTTCGATAAAAACAATAAGCTGCGACATAGCGTTTCATTGGCAGCCGCGCTGGCACTCAGCGGGCTGAGCGCTACGGCCTGGGCCGACGCCTATGAAGACGCCGCTAAAAAATGGATCGGCAGTGAATTCAAGCCGTCGACGCTGACAGCCGAGCAGCAGCTCGAAGAGTTGAAGTGGTTCATCAAGGCCGCCGAGCCGTTTCGCGGGATGAAAATCAACGTGGTGTCGGAAACCATCGCCACCCATGAATATGAATCCAAGGTGCTGGCCAAGGCCTTCAACGAAATCACCGGGATCCAGCTGACCCACGACCTGCTGCAAGAAGGCGACGTGGTGGAGAAGTTGCAGACCCAGATGCAGTCGGACAAGAACATCTATGACGGCTGGGTCAATGACTCGGACCTGATCGGCACGCATTTTCGCTACGGCAAGACCGAGTCGATCACCGACCTGATGGCCAACGAAGGCAAGAATTTCACGTCGCCGACCCTGGACCTCAAGGACTTCATCGGCATTTCCTTCACCACCGCGCCGGACGGCAAGGTTTATCAACTGCCCGACCAGCAGTTCGCCAACCTGTACTGGTTCCGCGCCGACTGGTTTGAGCGTGCGGACCTGAAGGCCAAGTTCAAGGAAAAGTACGGCTACGAGCTGGGTGTCCCGGTGAACTGGTCGGCCTATGAAGACATCGCCAAGTTCTTCTCCGAAGACGTCAAGGAGATCGACGGCAAGCGCGTCTATGGCCACATGGACTACGGCAAGAAAGACCCGTCCCTGGGCTGGCGCTTCACCGATGCCTGGTTCTCCATGGCCGGTGGTGGCGACAAGGGCCTGCCCAATGGTTTGCCGGTGGACGAGTGGGGCATCCGTGTCGAGGACTGCCATCCGGTCGGTTCCAGCGTGACCCGTGGCGGCGACACCAACGGCCCCGCGGCCGTGTTCGCCACCACCAAATACGTGGACTGGATGAAGAAGTACGCGCCACCGGAAGCGGCGGGCATGACCTTCTCCGAATCCGGCCCGGTGCCGTCCCAAGGCAACATCGCCCAGCAGATTTTCTGGTACACCGCGTTCACCGCCGACATGACCAAGCCGGGCCTGCCGGTGGTGAACGCCGACGGCACGCCGAAATGGCGCATGGCGCCTTCGCCACGTGGTCCGTATTGGGAAGAAGGCATGAAGCTGGGGTATCAGGACGTGGGTTCGTGGACGTTCATGAAGTCCACGCCTGAGAAGCAGAAACTCGCGGCCTGGCTCTATGCGCAGTTCGTAACCTCCAAGACCGTCTCGTTGAAGAAGACCATCGTCGGCCTGACGCCGATTCGTGAGTCGGACATCAACTCCCAGGCCCTGACCGACCTGGCGCCGAAACTCGGTGGCCTGGTGGAGTTCTACCGCAGCCCGGCCCGCGTGCAGTGGACCCCGACCGGGACCAACGTGCCGGATTATCCACGCCTCGCGCAGTTGTGGTGGAGCCACATCGCCGAAGCGGCCAGCGGCGAGAAGACCCCACAGCAAGCCCTCGATGGCTTGGCCAAGGACCAGGACGCGATCATGACTCGCCTGGAACGCTCCAAGGCCCAAGCCACCTGCGCACCTAAGATGAACCCTGAGCGCGACGCGCAATACTGGTTCGACCAACCGGGTGCTCCGAAGCCGAAACTGGCGAACGAGAAGCCTAAAGGCGAAACGGTGAGCTACACCGAGCTGCTGAAGTCGTGGGAAGCGGCGCGCAAGTAACGTGGCATCCGCAAGGTAAGGGACGGCACCGCGAGGTGCCGTTTCTATTTCTCTGCCGGCAACGCGCGGCGCATCGCCTTGACGACGGCGGGCGCCAAGGCGTTGTGGCCGGCCTCGACCATGATGGCGCGCACGTTCAGGTGCAGCTCGAGCCAGCGCAGGCTCTGCATGCCGTAGCAATCCTCCAGTCCTTGCACCACGGTTACCCTGGCCTGGGGATCCAGGCCAGTGTCGGCAGGTTCGAAAAAATAGCCCTCTAGATGAAAGTGAAGTTCCAGACGCAGGGCCCGCAGGACGCTGTCGTCGACGTATCGCGCCAAGGCAGATGGGCGCACGACCACACCGCTGGGACTGAGCACGGCCAGCAGCCAATGCACAGCGGCTTGTCGTTGGCGGTCCGGGTTCGCATGGCCCAATTCGTCGAAAACCTGTCTCGGGTTCGTGGCGCAGCTGACTGGCCCGACACTCGCCAGCCGTTGGCAAAGGTCGCGGTCATACGCCTTGACGATGGCCGCGCAGGGCACGAATACCGAAGCGAGCAGCACCCTGTGCACCGCGTGGGCAAAGCGCCGTTGGTACTGGACCGCCAGCCAACTGCCCCAGGAAACGCCGAGCAGGCTGATGCGCTTGAAACCGAAATGCTTGCGCAGGGCCTCGATGTCGGAAACCGACAGCGATGTGTCATTGAGCAGGCGATCCCCTTCCGGCGTCGAGCGACCACAGCCGCGCTGGTCAAACACAATGACGTCGAAACCCTGCAGATCCAGCAACTCCAGGTATCGATGACTCGAACGGCCTCCGGGTCCGCCATGCAAGACGACCAATGGCTCACGGCCTGGATTGCCGTGCCGCTCCCAATAAAGCAACTGGCCGTCGTCGGTGGGGTAGTAACCGTTGTCCAGCGGACCTGTCATGGCGGGTCCCTCGTCAGGACATAGAACTGGAAAAGCTGTCCGGTGGCGCTGCACGACGCGAGGCTGGAGACGAGGGTCAGTTCACATTGTTGGGCCAGATAGCGCATGGCCGGCAACACGGGTGTGTGACCAAACACGATAAGCCTGCCGCCGGGCACCAGTGTCGACACGAGCCGGCGCAGCAACTGTTCGGCTTGGGCGCGGGTCATGACTTCTGCATTGAGAAACCGAAGCACCAGCAAGTCGCAATATTCAATGACGGGCTTGGCATCGCCGGCATCGGCCAGCCGAAAGTCAACCGAACGTCCATAGCGCTTTCGGGCCGCTTCTATCATCGAGGGCGAACGATCTGATCCAATACAACGGCTGCCAGGCAAGGCCTGGGCCAGATGATGGATAAACGTCCCGGTGGAGCAGGCCGGGTCGTGGATGACCGCGCCAGGCTTCAACCATGACCGCAGTAACGTAGAGCAGTGGTGCCGCAGGTGCGCCTCGCCATCGTCGAGTCCACGGGCCAGCGTGTCAGCGAATGCCCAGTGGCTTTCAGGGCAGACGAATTCTCGACCATTGCTTTGAAGCGCGGGGAAAGGAAAGTGGATTTCGCTGTCAGGATCTTCCAGCGCATCCGCGAACGCCCTGACCTTGTCGACGCGCCGGGTTGCTTGATAGTCCAACTGCAGGCCGCCATTGCCCCAATGGAACTGGCCGAGCGGGCCGAGCAACATCCAGGGCGCGATTCGGCTGTCCGAGCGCAGGCGTTCCCGTTTGTCCCTTTGCAACGTCTTGCGGCCGACCCAATCGCGTCCCCGACAACGCAGGACGAACAGGTGATTGAGTCCGGCGCCCGAGGGCTCGACGAAACGCTCCCAGGAGCCGGGCGCTACAGGTTCGGCTCGCAAGATTCTTTCCAGGCCAAGTTCGCGCTGCAAGCGCTGCCGCGTCATCTGCTCAGGCATGGGCCGCGGTCCCCGCGAGGGCACGCTGTCTTCCGCGGGCCATGGGGACGACGACATTGCCGCTGGATACGATGTAGAAACGCTCCAGCCCAGGCACGACCACATTGACCAGCGCTGTGCCCACTTCAGAACGATAAAGCGTCGATACGCCGGCTACGTATCCGTGTTGTTGCAGATCATCGGCGAGTTGTCGGATCTGCGCTTTCAACGGGCGGGCCTCCACGGTTTTTGGCAGCGTGATGATTTCCTGCGGCCGGGTATCGAGCAGGTGATCGGGCTCAAAGCGCATGCAGCGTTGCAGTCGGGCAAATCCGGCCAGATGGCGCTCGGCGTTGGACAGATGTCGGCGCAGCGGCGCTTCGCTGGCGTTCAGGTGCAACTGCACCAGTTCGGTCAGGGCCCGTGAAGCGGCATGCAGGGCGTCCAGCGAAGTGCCTGAACCAAAGACGTTGACCGGCCTGTCCGAGAGGTCGGCGAAAGCCAGGCAAGTCGTGGCGCAAAATGGGCTGCTGATGTCCAGCAGCACGATTTGCGCACCGACTTCGGCTTCGGCGTCGACCCACAGTCGGCCCACTGCCTCGTCGGTGGGCATACGCTGGACGATCCGCAGGGGCGTGGCGTTCTGGTAGAAAAAATGATCAAGCAGGAACAATGAAACCGCGTCACGCTCCAGGCATTCGTTGAGACCATGGAGGACGGCTTCGTCCAGGGTTGCTCCGATGGCGGTCCCGCTGCTGCTGGAGTAGCGGCGCAACGCGCGGTAATCGGTCGTATCGTCCGGCGCGGGATCATCCGCGTAGCGGGGCATCGTCAAGGCGACGGGATAGAGAAACGAGGCACCGTCATCGAGGGCCGTGTACGAGCGGCAGGCGATCCGGCGGTCGGGTTGGTCCCGCAGGGTGTCCAAAAGATCGTCTTTGCCGGTCACTCCGGCGCTCAGGTCGGTGGGCGTCGCGAGGGTGAGGTCCATGGCGAGGGCCGGGTCGCTCAGATAATGCTCCAGCGCCTCATACAGCGCGCCGACGCGAGCCTGTTCGGCGTATCCCTTTCCGCAACCCAAGGCTTTTCGCCGTGAGTCGCCTATTTCAGCCTGGACGGATACGACCCGGTTGCCCAAGGTGCGCAAGCGGCTTTGCAATCCCAACGCTTGCAGCTCGGCTTCGATTTGTCGGGTTGATTGGGCCAGGGAAAGTTCGCGCTCTGGTGTGAGGGATGCGTCCATGTGTCGTCACTCCTGAAACGGGGGCACCGCGTGCCCCCGTTCTTGGTTACTCGGCGTCCAGTTCTGCTTGTTCAGCCGGGTTCAACTGCAGGTCCTCCAACATCTGTTCCGGTGCGAGGGCGTCCAGGTTTTCCAGGTCGGTACCCAGGTCGGTCAGTTCGTTGGCATTCCAGCTAGACATGTAGCCCATGAGTCATTCCTTTTTTTATTGATTGAAGGTGTTAGGGAGCGCCGTTTCTCGCGGCGCAGGGAAACGTTATTGAGGCCGTGGGGCAGGGTCAAACATGACGTTTTGTAAGCCAGGCGGGGACGAATCATGGGCGAACACATTCGCTTTCACTGTCGTGCTTGAAGGTTGTGATCCGGTATTGGCTGCTGGTGCGGGGACGCGCGCGTGGGCGATGGATGGGAATTGGATGTAGGGTCTAATCACTCGCCGAGTAGGAAGATGCGAAACGAACGGCGAGTGTTTTCTTCAAATGTTGTGGTCTGGCGTCCCGTACGTTGCGTTTGCAGGGGATATTAAGCGGCAGATGGATGTCTTTTCCTACAAGGTTAATCAAGCGAAAAAGGTCAACTTGCCTTGGCCGGACGGGCACCAGCGTGTTCGGCAACCGGAGGGGAGGTGGTTTTCATTAGCGTATCCAGCGCCTGCCGATACGTCCGGCCCGCCAGGCTCATGCTGTTGTTATGCGTGGCGCCCGGCACCATCAACAGGCGCTTGGGTTCCCGGGCGGCATTGAACAGCTGTTCGCTGAAGCGCGGCGGTACGTAGCGGTCGGCGGCGCCATGGACTATCAGCAGCGGCATGTTGATCTCGCCGATCTTGTCGATGGAATCGAACTTCTGCGACAGCAGCCAGCGCACCGGCAGGGACGTGTCCGCCATCGCGGTGGCGACATCGCCCAACGACGTGAAGGTGGACTCGATCACCAGGCCTCGGGCCGGTACGGTGCCGCCATCGCTCGCGGCTTTCTGGCCCAGTTCGGCGGCGAGATCCACCGCGACCGCGCCACCCAATGAGTGGCCGTAGATCAATCGCAGGGCCGGGTCCGGTTGCAGCATTTCCAGACGCTCCCAGGCGATTCGCGCGTCCTCGTAGACGCTGGCTTCCGATGGCAGGTCGCCCTGGCTCTTGCCAAAGCCACGGTAATCGATCGCCAGCACCGAATAGCCCAGCGCCCGCAATTGCTGGATACGGAACAACTGGCCCGTCAGGTTCCAGCGCACACCGTGCAGGTACAGGATGGCCGGCGCGTTCTTGCGTTCGGCCGGCCACCACCAGCCATGGATATTTTCCCCGGTCTTGAAGCTTTTAGGTTTCAGATCGAATTCCTGCACGCCGCTGGGAAGGCCGCTGAACCAGCTCGCCGTGCCCGGCTCGATGCGAAACACCAGCTCGCGCTCCTTGTGCTGCAACACCGCGCAGCCCACTGGCAGGCCGGCCACCATGGCGACCATGAGCGACCAGGCGAGCCAGCGCCGTTTGAAGCGAGAAAATGAAAATGCGGACATCGATGCGATTCGCTACTGGGGTAGAAGCTGCCTTTTAGCAGATTCTCCGGATCGAGCGCAGGGATTTCGGACAGTTTGCCCGTGGCGAGGGAGCTGTTGGGGAGTGGTGCAACCCGATCGAACTCTCGCCGTTTCGTCCTACTCGAAATTCAATATCCATCCCGATCGAGGACGACGTCATGACGAACGAGCATTCCAAAGGGCATACCCCAGTCGACAACGCTGCACCCGCCAAGGATGCCACCGGCGCTGCGGTGCCAGTGGTGGAGCGCGACGTCCATCAGCCCGATCCTGCAACTGACAAGGTGGACAGGACGATCACGCCCAAGTCGATCAAGGGCCACGAACAGGATGCCGAAAAACTGCAGGACAAGGTCGCCCAGGTGGAAAAAAAGCTCGACCGATAGACGACGCGGTCATTCGTCCGGAGCGCACTTTTCGCGGCTGAAATGCGTTGCCCGTGTGCCTTACTCCCTGTTCCTCAGGGGGAGGGCAACGGGATGCGACGCAGTAGCGCACAGTATCGACTTTGGGTGAACAGTCGGTTGCCGGGGCGCAACCATGAAGAAATCCTCGATGACGGGACGCATGTCGAGGTCCCGGCACGGTCGTGAAACTCCTCG
The DNA here is from genome assembly GCF_000802155.2 of Pseudomonas frederiksbergensis. Lineage (GTDB taxonomy): Bacteria > Pseudomonadota > Gammaproteobacteria > Pseudomonadales > Pseudomonadaceae > Aquipseudomonas > Aquipseudomonas frederiksbergensis_A. The sequence goes on along the minus strand of NZ_JQGJ02000001.1, from coordinate 650,774 downwards.
CCGCAGGGCCAGGGCAAACCGACGTGTGGCAGGCGCAGGCGCGTCGCTTGCGCGAGGCCACCGGGTGCGTTACGCGCCCCAGCGGGAGCAAGCTCCCTCGCTACGGGACTGCGGCGGATCCTGACAACTGGACACCCCCACTTCGACCAGTACGAACCTTCGCCCATTTTCTCCATACCCCACCTTCGGCACCCCCGCCAGGCGCTGGTACAGCACCTGGCTCAGGGAATGGCCTGGCGCCAGGCTGGCATCACCAAAATCCCCATCGAGGTCCAGCGGATGGACGATCACTTCCAGCGAACCGTGGTTGGGTGGTGCGGCGTGGTGCAGATCGGCAGGGGTACAGACGTAGTTGGCGGTTGCGCCGCAGAGTCGGCGCAGGCGGTGGTTGAGCAAGGTCTTGAAGATGCGCTTGGAGACACTCAGGTTTGCCCCCAGGTTGCGTGCCAGGCGCACGGGGACACCGTGTCGAGCGGCGAAGCGTGCCACCAGCTCTCCGACAGGCCAGATGTTGTGCACGTGCTGGTGCGAGTCCAGGTGGCTGGGGCGCAGGCCTCGGTCCAGGCAATGTTGCCACTGCGCCTGGAGTTCTTCTCGCACCGCAGCCAGATCGCTCGCGCCCAGGCGCAGGCAGTAACGCGACAGCTTGAGATCGAATTCGCCGGCGGCATTGCAGAATATCGGGCGTGACTTGATCGCCTGGCTCAACGGCGGCCCATAGCTGAGATTGAAATGCAGGCCGATGCGCCCTTCAAGCAAAGGGTGCCTGGAGAGTTCACACGCCTGGTCAAATCCCGGCATGTTGGCCATCGCCGTGGCAGAGCTGATGATGCCCGCTTCAAAGGCTCGCAGGATCAGTTCGTTTTCGCTGGCGCTGAGACCGAAATCGTCAGCGTTGATGATCGTTTGGCGAGGCATGTGGGTTGTCCTGGCGCTTGGAAGAGGGTGACGCCGTCGTTGCGGTCGGTTTGCCCCGACGCTTGCCGAACCAGGGCTTCAGGCTTTTCCATAGCCGCAAGGCGAATCCCATGAGCAGGCCGCCGGGTTGCCAGGAATAGAAACTCCAACGCCAGTGTTCCAGTTGTCCGGTCATGCGTTCGTGCAGTTGATGGCTGGAGTTTTCCAGGCTGACCCGTGACGCATCGATCCAGCGCCAGTTTTCGTCCAGCCCCCAGCGAATCCACTCTTCGAGCAAGACGCGGCCGCTGCCCAGGTCAGCGTGTTGCGGCAGGAACGCCAGGTTGTAGTCGTACAGCCGCCCTTGGTCCAACAGGCCGAGGCGATAGCTGATGCACTCGCCGTTCAGCTCCAGCGTCACCACCCGCACCAGGCCCTGGGCAGCCAGGGCGGTGAAGGCGAGGTTCATCCATTGCCGGCGCGCGGGATCGGCAAAAATGCCGACGCCTTCCTCGCCTTTCCAACTGGCGGCTTCGACATCGGCCAGGGTCCGCAACAGCTGCCCCATGCTGATGGCGTCCGGCGTGATCCGGCGGATCTGGGCACCGCACGCGGCGATTCGCTTGCGCGCCCGGCGCAACTTGTAGCGTGGGTCGCCGGAGATTTCCTGATGGTCGCTGTCGCTGATCAAGTGCACTGGAACCCGGCAACTGAGCCGCCGTTCCCCGGTGGAACTCATCGCCATCCATGCACTGAGGACGCTCTGTTCGCCGACCGGCTCGACCACTTCGTTCAATTGCAGCAAGGCGTGAGGCAACTGCTGGCGGATCTGCGCCAGTGCCTGGCCCATGCCTTCGGCGTCCAGGCGCGCCAGCAAAGCGATGCGGTCGGCCAAGGGGTAGCCCAAGTGATGCAAGACCCTGAACCGCAGGCCGCCGATACGCTCGCGTCCGGATACCAATGGCAGGCACAGCAGCAAGTCCTGGTCCTGCCAGCCCAGCAGCACGTGCAGTTGCTGGCCTGGCACCAGAGCAAACTCCGCCGCTTGCAGCCAGGCCAAGGTGTTGAACGGCGTTGCGTCGGGCACCTGGGTTCGCAGCTGTTCAAAAGCCGTTGCAGGAAAGTCCGCCGCGCTCAAGGAGCGACACCATTGGAACCGGATCGCCATGAGCGTCAGGCCGTCGCGGTCGATGCAACCGGCTGGGCCGGTTTACGGAACGGGTCCAGTACCGAACCGGTGTAGAACGTGTCACGGAAAAACCGGAAGCGTCCAAACAGGCGATACACGTGGGTGATCTGGCCACGCTCCTGGAAATCCATGCGGATGTGCATCTTGATCGCCGGGGTGTTTTCCAGGTCGCAGACATCGACCATCTTGTCGCAGCCCTTGTCAGCCATGACTTTCCAGACATCCGCCTGGACATCCGCCGTCAGCTGCGACCCCCAATAGGCGCGGATCGTCTCGCCGCCGAACTGAAAGTACTCGCCTGGCTTGATCGGGAACAGGCAGCCATAGAAGTGACGGTCGAAGTAGTCTCGCGTACTGGCCCAGGCGAAACCTACGGTGTCGCCTTTATCGTCCAGGTACATGAACCCTGTATAGCCTTCGGCTGCCAGCTCGCGCATGGTTTCGACGCGGTCACCGAAATGCCTGGAGAAAGCATCGGCATTCTCGACGGTGATGAACTCCCGACGGACCGGTGGGTAAGGCCTGAGGTTATGTGGCTTCAACGGGATCCTCACATCGTGCTCCAGCCACACCAGGCGCGAATGAAAGAACACGAAGCGGCGGATCAGCAGTTTGATCACGGAGCGCAGGCCTTTTTTCTGAATGCGATCACGCAGTTTTTGCAGAGCTTTCATGGAGCCTCCTCAGGGATGGCAGGTTGGGGGAGAAGTGGGGCTTTCCAGTTCAGGGCGAACACGGTTTCCCCTGGCAGGAGAAAACCGACCTGGCCGGCCTTGCAGTCGAATGGGGCGCTGCGGCTGATGTTGTCCGGGCCGAAATACACAAGGGCGGCGCCGGGCTGCGGACAGGGCATGCCGTCGAGGCTGACCTGGTGGGCCCGGACGCTTTTGTTCACGCCCAACAGGCTGCGCTGCATGCCGTTGGCCATGGCCAGCGCATCGACTTCGAATGCATCGTTGTCCAGGCGCAGCACCTGGCCGAGCCAATGCTGTTGGATGAATTGCTGGGCCAACCCCACCGGCTTGAGCTCGAAGCGTTGGTTGTCCAGGATCCGCACCATGCCCTTGGGGTATTCCGGTTCGTCGGCGGACATGAACCAGTTGAGCATGTCCAGCCAACCGTCCGCCGAGGCATTGATGACCACCGAGGTCCACCACAGGGCGGCGTAGTGGGTTTCCTGATCGTAAGGGCTCAGGCTCGAGCCGCTGGAGATGTTGGTCTGGTCCAGCAGCAAGGCTTTGCGTGGCCGGCCGTGGTTGTCCAACCCCACCAGGCCGGCCGCCCGACCAACGCTGTTGCGATAGACCCGGGTCGCCAGCAGGTCGCGGATCATCCATTCATGCCAGGCCAGGGCATCGATCTGGTCGCCCGATGTTTCCAGCAGCCGCCGTGCCCAATCGATGCCACGTTTGTCCGCCGCGTTCTCCGCCAGCGGGCCGTTGGTGAAGCGTGAGCTGGCCGGTATGGCGATGCGAACACCTGCGCGGGCGTTGGCATGATCGGCGCGGACCTGGGCAGACAGGCTTTGGAATATGTGCTGGAAACTGTCGAAGTCGGGGTAATTGAGGTTCGGCTCATCGGCGAAACTGAGGTAATGGATGCCTTTGCCGCCCAGGGCGCGGGTCGAATCGAGCCAGGCTTGCAAGCCACTGTGGCTGGTCCGGTCGGCCTGCAAGTCGGCTCGACGTTGGCTGCCAGCGAGCAACGTGATGTCCTGGGTGATGCCGAAGCGATCCTGGTACAGACGCCGAAAGGCGTCCTCATGATCAGCCTTGGACGCCGTCACATCGACGAAGCTGTAGTAACTGGCCGCTTGGGGTTTGAGCGCATCGAGCACGGCGTAGCTGGAGGGCGGCGGTAGCACGTAGGGCAGGTACATCCCCAGCTTTGGGGTCGTGCCGAGTACATCGGGGTGCAGCGTCAGGCGGGTTTGCCCCGGCTCCTGGCGCAGCGGCTGCAGTTGCGCCGGGTCCTGGGCGAACAGGTTGGCGGTGCCGTCCAGCCAGAACGCCGCCTTGCCGTTGCCTTGCAGGTGCAGGCGCCAGACCTGGTCGGTGTCCGCCACCGGCAGGCCCACTTTGTCGAACTGCCAATAAGCGCGGTAGGGCTTGAGGTTCAACTGCAGCTGCTTGCCATCAGCCACGCGCCGGGCTTGCAGCGCGCGGACGCCGCCGTGGAATTTGCCTGCCAGCACCGCCTGTTCGCCAGCGGCGACTTTGAAATAAAGCTCGTCGCCCTCATGGGTTTCCGAGCTGAAATGCACTTTGGCCGGGGCGAACAGCGCCCGGGTCCGAGCATCGTGTTCGACCGTATAGCGCCGGAAACTGTAGCCGGGAATTTCCAACCGATAGCTGGCTGCCCCGGGCAACAGCGGCCATTGCTGCTCGCCACGCACTTGGGCCGCCTCGACCAGGCGCTCACCCACCAACCGTCCCTGGCCGTTGAGCAGGTACAGGTGTTCGGTATTGGCCTCGGCCTGCCAGGCGGGAACCCAGCGGACGGTCACCTGGTCCGGGCGGTCGGCTTGCAGGTATAAGCTGCCGTCGCGGATCCCGGTCCACTGCATGGATGCGCCATGGGCCGAGACTGCCAAGAACACAAGACCCAGCCCCGCCGCCACAGCGGATCTGTGATGCCTACAAATGCCGCCGCTCGCGATGGCGGTTGGGTGGGCGGCGGTGTTCAAGCTGATTTCCCCGACAGCATCTGGCGCATCGGCAGCAAATCGCTGGGCAGGATGATCAGGGTCTGCCACAACGCCACGCCGCTGAGGCGGCAGTACATGGCCAACAGCGCCAGGGTCACGCTCAGGTACGCGATCGAGGATGCGGCGGCAGCGCCAACGATGCCGTAGCGCGGTATCAGGATCAGGTTCAGCGCCAGGTTCAGCAGCGCGCCGCCACCCATCAGCAATGAAACCGTGCCAGGACGGTCCTTGCCCAGCAGGTCCAGGCGCAGGATGCTCGCGTAGCACAGGCCGAACAGCCCCGGCAGCAACGCCAACAGTGCCGGGTAGGCCGGTTGATAGGCGATGCCGAACAGGATGACGATCAGCCATTCGCCAATCAGCGCCATGCCCAGGCAGGCACCGAGCATCACCGTCGCGGTCAGGCGCAAGGCCAGCGGGGTCAAGCGTTGCATGTCGGAGTCTTGCTGCAGCAGGCGTTTCATCAGCGGCGTGGTGACCGCTTCCGGCACGATCAGCAGCAGTTCCGCCGCGGCGCTCGCCATGGCGTAGTGACCCAGCGCCGTGCTGCCCAGCAATGCGCCGATGAACAAAAAGTCCGAGCGCAGCATCACTTGCTGGAACAGCAGGTCCGGATGACTGCGGGCGCCATAGCGCAGCAATTCGTTCTGGCCGCTGCGGTCCCAGCGCAGGGTGACGACGTGATCGCGGCGCAACCACATCCAACCGGCCAGCACCACCAGGCCCAGGCCCGCCAACCAGCTGATCAGCGCTGCCTCCAGCGCCGAGTCTTGCCACATCCAGAACAACGCCACGAACAGCAGCAGCGGCGCCAGGGATTCCATCAGCCGCAGCGCATTGAACGCGCCGACCCCGCCGCAAGCATTGTGCAGGGTCAGCAGACCGCTCTTGAACACGGTCAGCGGTACGGCCAGCAACAGCAACCAGGCCAGCAATCCCAACTGCGAGGTGATGTCCAGTTCAGTGCCGAACTCACGCAACAGCGCCACCACCAACAGCGTCAACAACCCTGCCAGCAGGCAGCCGAAAACCAGCACCTGGCTGAGTAACAGCCCCATCGAGCGCTGCTGCGCTGCCTGATAACCGACGGCAGAATTGAGGCCGCCACTGGTGGCGGCGCTGATCAGGTCGGGCAGGGTGCTGAGCAGCGCAAACAGCCCGCGCTCGCTGGGGCCCAGAATCCGCGCCAGCAGCACGTTGCGCAGCAAGCGCAGGCCGATCATTGCCAGGCGCGTGCCCATGCTCAGCGCCAGGTGCTTGAGGTAATGTGCGCGGCTCATGGACGGGCGCCTCGGCGAATGCGCCAGGCCAGCAATTCGGGGTGCTGGGCGTTACGTTGACTGACGCCGAAACGCGGCAGGTTCAACGGATCACCGTCGTGGCGATACAGCCCGGCCTCGGTGCCCAGGGCGAACGGAAAACCGTGGGCCGCCACTTGCTCGCGCACGCGTGCGTCATTGTCTCCGTTGGGGTAGCAGTACACCGGCAAAGGCTGAGCGCAGCCGTTTTCCAGGGCGGTCCAACTGCGGGTCAGTTCTTCGTGCAGGCGCTGGTCGTCCAGCCCGGTCAGAATCGCGTGGCTGGCGCCATGGGGGCCGAAACGAACCAGCCCGGAATCCTCGAGCATGCGCACTTGTAGCCAGTCCAGCGCCTGGGGTTGCGAGCCGTGCGGGCAGGCATCGGTGAGGTCGTTCAAGGTGCGGGGGTCGAGGGTCTTGAGGCTTTGCAGGTAATGCAGCAGCGCCAGGCTGCGGCGTTCGTCGTCGACGTCGTCGAGCAGCACCGGCAGCGGCCGCCCGGCGGCCTGCAAGTGCTCGATCAGCGCATGCCGCGCCACTTGACCATGGCTGCCCCACAGGGTCTCGCCGATGCTTTCCCACCAGAAGTGCTGGCGACTGCCGATGAAATCGGTGGAGACGAAAATACTCGCCGGCACCTGGTACTGGCGCAGCAGGGGAAAAGCGTTCATGGCATTGTCACGCCAGCCGTCGTCGAAGGTCAGGGCCACCCGAGGGCGGTTCGGAACGCTCTCCGGGTCGGCCAGCAACAAGGTCATCAAGGGCACGCATTCAAAATGCCGTTGCAGCCAGATCAACAAATGTTCGAAGGCTTCGGGCCCCACGCACAGCTCATTGCGATGGGGCAGTTCGGCGGCGCGGTCGTTGTTCAACACCCGATGCAACATCAGGATGACGCCCGCACCGCGCAATCGATGGCGGCCCATCGACGTGTTCAGGTACAGCCAGCCGCTGGTGCGCTTGAAAACATGTTTGATCGACATCGGCCGTTCTCCTTAGCGGTTCTGCTCGGGGTTCCATTGGCTATAGCGTTGGCCTCGCAGGAACTGCCAGAGCCCGATGCTCATGCCCGCCAGCGTCACCAGCACGAACGCGGCCAGGCGAAATGGCCGGGGCAAACGGTGGCCTGCGTCGAGCAAGCCGATCAGCGCCATGGCATAACCGAGCAGTTGCGCCACCAGCGTCAGGCGATAAAACGGATGGTCGTTCCACAGCCAGGCGTTGCTCAGTAACAACGGCAACAGCAGCACCGGCGCCAGGCGGCGGATCAATTTGTGGCTGATCAGACCAATGGCATAGAGCCCATGGCGCAGCGGGTTGAGCAGTTCCCGGCGCTGGGCCAGGCTCTGCAAGCCGCCGACAGTGACGCGCTGGCGACGACGAAACTGTTTGTTGGCCTCGTCGACGCCTTGGTCGGTCACCCGCGCGTCGGGTGCATAAACGATGGATTTGCCGGCCGCCGGTGCGCAGGTGCTGAGGAAAAAATCATCGTTGACCTGCGCCGGTATCGGCTGGAACAGGGCCCGACGCAGGGCCAGCAGGGCGCCGTCGGCCGAGACCATGCAGCCGGTGCGGCTTTCCATCCGGCGCAGCCAGCCTTCGTAATGCCGATACAGACTGTCGCCCAGGCTCAGGCCCTTGCCCGGCACGGGGATGACCATATGGCCGGCGCAAGCGCCGACTTCAGGGTCGCCCAGCGGCGCCAGCAGGTGGCTGAGGGTGTCGTGGGCCCATTGGTTGTCGGCGTCGGTGAATACCAGGATGTCGCCGTAGCTATGGGCCACGCCGGTATTGAGGGCGGCGGCCTTGCCCTGGCGTGGCAGGTCGAGCACGGTAATGCGCGAGTCGACGATTTTGCGCGCGCAGGCCACGGTGTCGTCAGTGGAACCGTCGCTGGCGAGGATGATTCGCAGCGAGCGCGCCGGATAATCCTGGGCCAGCAGCGAGCGCAATTTCGCTTCGATGTGCCGCGCCTCGTTGTGCGCGGCGATGACAATGCTGACGTCCATCGGCAGGGGCTTGCCGTAGCGTCGTAGCGGAAACAGCGGTGCCAGCAAGGTCAACAGCAGGGGATAGCCGAGGTAGGCGTACACCGGCAGCAACAGGCAGGACCAATAGAGGAATTCAGCCACGGGCAGGTCTCCTGACGTTCCATTGACAAAGATTGAGCAGCAACGCGGCGCCGGTCAGGTGCAGGCGCACCCCATGCAGGGCCCACAGCTGCAAGGTCAAGCGCGGGTCGCGTTGGCTCTGGCGCAGGCTGAGCAGCAAGGCGGGCAACGTGCTGACCAACAGCAGCGTCAGCCCCAGGCGCGCCTGGCCCTGGAGCAGGGCGGCCAGCGCCAGCAAGTCCAGGCACCACGCACCCATGGACAAGGCGGGAAAACGCAGCAAGCGCAGGCTCGGTCCATGGCTGCGCAGCAACTGCCAATGGCTGCCCTGGCGCCACAGTTCCTTGCTCATCCACTCCAGCCAGCTGCCTTCGTAACCCCAGTGCAGGGCCAGGCTTTCGTTCACCAGCAATAACTGCGCACCGGCTTGGCGCAGGCGCAGGGAGAAATCCTTATCCTCACCGGTGCGCAGGCTTTCGTCGAAGCCGCCGACCTGTTCGAACCAGGTGCGGCGCATCAACAGATTGGCGCTGGGCAGCCACTGGACCCGATGCAAGGGGCGCGCCCCCGGACGCTGGCTGCGGCGTTGCCACGCCTGGGCGAACCATGGCGCTTGCCGGGGCGTGTCGAGATCAAGACCCAGTACATCGCCTTGGCGGCCCTCCATTTCAACCAATAGCTTCAGCCAGTCGGCGGGCATTTCGATGTCGGCGTCGATGAACGCCAGCCATTCACCGCTGGCGACCGCCGCGCCACGGTTGCGCAGGGCGCCGATGTGCACGCCGGGCACGATCAGCACCCGTGCGCCCAATTCGTTGGCGATGCGCGGGCCATGGTCATCCGAGCCGTTGTCCACCACGATCAACTCGCACTCCAACTGCGCCTGGTGAGCGGCTGCCTGCGCGGCCAACAGCGTGCGGCCGATGTGCCGGGCTTCGTTGAACATCGGGATGACGATACTGACGCGGCTCATGAACGGGCCTCCCGTGGCGCGGCCTGTTCGGCGTCGTAACGCAACACGCTGGTCAAGGCGAGCATGATCCACAGCAACTTATGGTTCGGAGCACTGAGGAACATTAGGAACAAGGCCAGCGACAGGAAACTCATTCCCAGGTGCGTCAGCAGGTCCGCCTGGGCCCAGTCCCGGCGCTGCAGCCAGAGCTGGCGCGCGCGCACCAGGTTGTAGAGGCCCAGGCCGATCATGGCGACAAACATCAACCCGCCCGGCACGCCGATCTCGCTGAAAATTTCCAGGTAGGTGTTATGGGCCCGGCGGTACAGGTCGCCCATTTTGCGGTTGGCCGAAAAGGCCTTGGCGTAGCCGGTGGGGGCGTAGTGCAGGGGAAACGTCCCGGGACCTGAGCCGAGCACCGGGTTCTCGCGGATCATCTCGCTGCCCACCAGGATGTACGAGGCGCGGCGGCCCAGGGATTCGTCCTTGTGCGCGCTGGCGCCGGCGCTGAGGATGCTCAGCGACTGGATGCGCGCCACGTAGCCGGCGGGCATCACCGCGATGGCGAGGGGAATCAGCAATGCCAGCCCGAGCATGGCGAAGCCCAGGTGCCGTGGACGAATCCGCGGCAACTGCGCGCGATAGTGGTACAGGCCGATCATCAGGCTGAGCAGTAAAACCACCAGCCCCGAACGCGATTCGGTCTTGGTCATGCCACCCAGCAACAGGATGAAACCGCCGCCCCAGAACAACCGCTGCAACAGGTTGGGACTGCGCAGGACCAGCAACAGCGCCAGGGGAGCGGTGAAGGCAATCAACAGCGCGAAGGTGTTCGGGTCCTCCAGCAGGCCGGACGCGCGCCCCTGTTCCTGATACCTGGCCGAAAACATCGCAAGCACGCAGGTGGTGGCGACGCTGACGGTCATCAGGCGGGCGAACAGGTCCAGGTTCAGCTCGCGGCCGATCAACAAAGTGATCACGAACAGGATCAGCCCTACCGTCAGCTCGCGTAGATGGGTTTGGGACAGGTCCATGTTTTCCGACAGCAGCAGGCTCAGGCCATACAGCACCATGAAGCCGACCAGGGGCTTCCAGATATTGCTGCGCAAGCGCGTCGCTGGAATCTGGTGCAGGGCCAGTTGCAAGCCCAGGATCAGGATCAGCGCCAGCCCCAGGAACTTGCTGCCGGACAATCCGTTTTCCTTGAACAGCCCTTCGAATGGCACCAGCGCGGCAATGCCCAGCAGGCCCCAGCCGGGCTTGCGGTACAGCATGGCGACGCCCACCAGGCCGAGGACCGCGCCGGGCGCCAGGAATGGATAGGGACTGGCCAGCAAGGCCAGGCAGACCACCCCCAGCAAACTGATGATCGAGAGCGGGACGATCATGGCCGAGCCTCCCGTGCGGTGCGGATATAGAGTTGCGACCAGCGCTCGGCCAGCGTGCGCAGGTCATAGCGGTCGCGTTGGGTGCGCCGTGCGTTATCGGCAAGGATCCGTGCCAGGGGCGGTTCGCTGAACAACGTCTCGATCTGGCGAGCCAACTCGTCGCTGTCGGCCGGCGTGGCGAGCAGGCCGTTGTGGCGGTCCTGCAGGATGTCGGGAATGCCGCCGACACCAAACGCGACCACCGGTACCCCGGCTTGCATGGCTTCGAGCAGGATCATCGGCGTGCCTTCGGTGCGTGAGCTGATCACTAGTGCGTCGAGGCGGCTCCACCAATCATTCATGTCGGTTTGATAACCGGGCAACTCGATGCGCGTCGGCAACCCGGCGTCGGCGATGCGCTTGAGTAGCGGCTGGCGTTCCGGGCCGTCGCCGAGCATCACCGCGTGCAGCGATTCATGGCGCTGGCACAGCGGGATCATCGCGTCGAGAAACAGGTCCGGGCCTTTCTCGCTGCTCAAGCGACCCACGTACCCGACCCGCCAGCGCTGCCTGTCGTCGCGATGCTGCAGGGGTGTGGTGACAGCCGGTAGACCGTTGGGAATCACGTCGAGCTTGTCCGCGTTGACGCTGGCCTGGCGGTGCAGGGCCGCGATGCTTTCGGCCACGCAGACCACTCGCTTGACCGGCGCGGTACGGCACAGTTGCAGGCTCAGCCACGTATAGAACCGTTGTTTGGGACTGCGCGGCGTGAAGCCATGCTGGGTAATCACCAGGGGCAGGCGCAGCAGCGTGGCCGCGGCCCAGCCGAACAACAGGCCCTTGAAGTTGTGCGTATTGAGCAGCGGCCGTTCAGGGCGCCGTTGCCGCAGATGCTGCAACAGTTCGCCCCAACTGGCGCAGTGTTGGCAATCCACCCCGGCCTGGCGGAAACGCGTGATCAAGGTCGGCGGCGCCGCCAGGAACAGCACCTGATGCTGCCCCGGTGTCGCCAGGCAATGATCGAGCAGCATCCGCTCGGCCCCATAGAAGCCACCGCTGTCGAGCAGATGAATGATCGACAGGGGGCTGCTGCGGTGGGACGGGCCGAACGGCGCGTTCAATTTTTCACCCAATGGACAAGGCTGGGCAGGCTCCAGTTACGGTGCGGGTTGACCTGCTCGGGCGACTGCTCGTTGATCACCAGCAGGACCGGCAGATCCAGTTGCTGGCTGATTTGCGCTGGATGCTTGAAGCGATGGTCGAAGAACTCACGCACATAGACCAGGGCGATCGCCAGCAGCAGGCCGCTGAACAAGCCGAACGCGATGATCAGCACCGGCTTGGGAAAGGCCGCGGCGGTGGGTTCGAATGGCGGACTCAGGACCCGGGCGTTGGACAGGTCATTGTCCAGCGAACGCGCGGAACTGGCTTCGGCAAACCGCTGGGCATAGGTGGAGAACGCCGCATGGAGCGCGTTGATCTCGGTGTCCATCTGCCGCAGTTTGCTCTGGGCCTGCTGCAATTGGTGGATGCGTTCCTTGAAGGCGGCGATGCGCTGGACCTTCTGGTTGATCACCGAGCTGACCACCGCCAGGTCGGTGGTGCGTTCCTGGATGCGGTTGTTCACCACTTTGAGGAACTGCTGGCGAGTGCGCATGATTTGTTCGCGGGCCAGCAGCATCGGTTCGCTGCTGGGCTGGAAAATCGCCAGGTCGTTCATGTAGCGGCTGACCTGGCTGGTCAGCTGCTCACCCAGTTGCCTGATCTCCCGGTCCTCGAAGGCGATGTTGTCCACGGTGGTGGTGAAGGTGAAGGGGAAGGTGTAGTCATTGAATCGCGAGCTGTTCGCGGCCGCCAGGCTGGTCTTGAGGTAGTCGAGCCAGCGTTGGCTTTGCAGCAGGCGATCCTGGTACAGGTTCAGGGCCTGTTCCTCGGTGTTGATGGCATTCAGGCGAAAAGTGATTTCTTCCTTGGGATCGGAAGAACCGACGCCTTCGAGCAGGCCGAGCCGAGTACCTTCCAGGCCATCGAGGCGTGTCTGGTATTGGTCTTTTTTCTGCTCGTAGAAGGTCTGGGGCAATTCGATCGATTGCAGTTCCTGGCGTCCGGTGAGGTAGTTCTCCAGCAGTTGCGCCACGAACCGGGTGCCTTGGGCGGGATCGCCGAAGCTGTAGACGATGGAGATGACGTTGGAGCCGGGCAGGGTCTCGATCTTCAGGTTTTCGATGGCCTCGTCGGTCAGCGTATCGAGCACGGTGTCGCGGACCGGATCAACCTCCAGCCCCAGGCCGTCGCGCAACGGATTGATGACGTATTCGCGCAGTGGCTGGGTGATGTAGCGCTTGAGCGGGTCGCTCACCCACTTGTTGAGGATGCCCGGGCTCGGGGTGTATTCACCTTGGTCGCGCAGGGTCTTGATGGTCTCGCGAATCAACGCCGGCGAACGCAGGATGTTGCTCTCGGTTTCCATGTCCGCGAGGGACGGCGGAATGAACGTCGCGTTTTCCTGGTTCAGCGACGTGGTGGCGTCGCCTTGGGAGAGTTTTTTCGACTGGACGATCACTTGGGCGGTGATATCGAAGCTCTGCTTGAGCATCAACGGCAGCACCAGGGCGATCACGGCGAAAATCAGGAAGACGCGCTTCACCCATTGCTTGTTGGCGAAGAAGATCCTGAAAAACTCGTGCAGATAATTTTCCTTGGGGTTCATGATCGTCACCTGATTTCAGTTGTCGCTGCCTTTGTTGTCGACGCGGTAGCCGAAGCCGAACCCGACGCCCTGGAACAGCACCACATCGGCCAGTTGCCTGGCCGTTTCGCCGGCTTTGGCCAGTCCGGTCTTGGGCACGTACAACATGTCCTCCGGCTGCAGGTAGGCGATCTGCGAGGCGTCACCGCTCAAGGCCTTTTCCACGTCGTAGTGACGGGCTTCGACCTGGTTGCCGTTGCGGCGCATGATCATCACCGAGTCGAGCCGTGCCTTGACGTTCGTGCCACGGGCCAGGGTCAGGGCTTCGAGAACCGAGATCGGTCGGCGGATCGCATAGGCGCCAGGCTGGGCCACTTCACCCAGGACATAGATCTCGTTGCCGGCGGTGGACTTGAGCAGCACATCCACGGTCATGTGGCCGGGCAGTTGGGCGTAGCGCTCGTTGAGGAAGGTCTCCAGCTGGGTGACGGTCATGCCTTGCAACGGCACCGAGCCGATTTCCGGGAAGCTGGCGTAACCATCCCGGCCCACGATGATTTCCCGACTCATGCCCGTGGCCGGGTGGGTCAGGGTGTTACGCAGGTTAGCCTCGCCGGAGAGCGGGCTGGTCACCAGGACGGTCAATTGGTTGCGGTTGGGTTGGAACAGCATCTTCTGGTCATAGGCACGCTGCACCGCCAGGCGCGCCTCGTCGGTGGTCAACCCGGCGACTTTCACCGAAGTGTTGGCGCCCGGCAGTTCGATGGTGCCGTCAGGCATGACCTGTTGCGTGCCGTTGAGTTGGCTGGCGGCGGTGAAGTTAAGGGCAACCTGGTCACCCGACTGCACGCGATAAGCCTGGGAGGTCGTCGTGCCGATGTGGAAAATCACATCCAGCACATCCTGGGGCCGCAAGGTCTGTTCGACCTTCGGCATGTCGGTGGCCTGGGCATTGGCCGGCGCAGCCGTGAGGATCTGCACTGGCATGGTCATGCTTTCGTTGTGGCTGGAGCAACCGGCAAGCGGCAGCAACAGCAGGACAAGCATTCTGGCGTTCATCTCGTCTTCCTTTTGCGCGCTTACAGGTTGTTGTAGAGCCATTTGGGCATGTAGTACTTGCGGCGATTGAACACGCTGCCGACGACTTTCGCGCCGGCCTGGACCAGCCGTTGTCGGGTGGCCTGGGCCACTTCCCAGCGAGTGTCTTCGCCGCGTACCACCAGCACCACGCCATCAACCTGGGTGCTGATCACCAGGGTGTCGGTGGCCGAATACACCGCGTCGGCATCGATCACCACGAAGCGGTACTGCGCGGCCAGTTGCCTGAACAGCGGGCGCAGTCGCTCGGGGCTCAGGCGTTCGGCGTTGTGGCCGAGCCGACCATGGGGCAGCACGTCGAAGGGCAGGCTCGAGACCTGCACCACGCAGTCCTGCAACAGCGGTGGCGAGAGGCTGTTGAACAGCAGGTCGCTGAAGCCGCGCTCTTTTTGCAGCGAGAGCTGCTGGCTGAGGTTGCGTGGCGACTGGCTGGCGTCCACCAGCAGTACGCGGCCATTGCTCATCTGCGCCAGTTGGGCGGCCAGCGCCATGGCGCTGGTGCTCGTTCCGGTGCCGGTGTTGGCCGCTGTCATGAGAAGGATCCGCAGATCCGGGTCGAGCACGGTCGAGGTCAGGTTGGTCTCGCTCGGGCTGGCTATGGTCAGGATATTCGTCGAACCGTCCATTTAACTCGCTCCGTGGCCGCTGAAAACTTTGAAGGGGGTGATCATCAGGATCTTCAAATCCAACAGCAGGCTCTGCTCGGCGATGTAGCTGAGGTCCAGTTCCACGCGCTGGTCGAAGTCGATATTGCTGCGCCCGGAGATCTGCCACAGCCCGGTCAGGCCGGGGTAGATGCTCAGGCGCACAAGATGGTTGTCCTTGTAGCGATAGGCGTTGAACGAGGTGGGCCGCGGGCCCACCAGGCGCATGTCGCCGGTCACTACGTTGATCAGGTTCGGCAGTTCATCGAGGCTGCTGCGTCGCAGGAACCGGCCGATGGGGGTGATCCGCGGGTCGTTGTCGATCTTGAAGTCGATGGCGTCGGCGCCGTGCTTGTTGAGGTGGCGCAGCGACTCTTTCAGGGCTTCGGCATCGGCGACCATGGTGCGAAACTTGTACATGCCGAACACACGGCCGCGGTAACCGGTGCGTTTTTGCACGAACAGCACCGGACCAGGGCTGGAAAACTTGATCAGCAATGCCAGGCCCAGCAGGAGCGGGGCGAGCAGCACCAGGATCGCCAGTGCGCCGAGGCCGGCCACCACCCGGTTGGTCCGCGAGACCGTCCAGGGCCGACCGCCATCGCGACCGGTCAGCCAGCCACGCCCCTGGCGGTGAATGGCGGCGTCGAGGCGTCGACGGTGCTCGGGGTCGACGCGTTTATCGCGCCCGAAGGCGCTGATCTCGATGTCTTGTTCATGTCGGGTCATAGACTCCTCCGCTGAGATTCGGCCGCAAGCGGCGTGTGGATGGGGGGCGCGTAGTAATCGAGGAACCAGTCGACGAAGCGACCCAGGCCGTCGTCCAGTTCGATGCGGGGCTGGAAACCGGTGGCCCGGGCCAAGTCGCTGGCATCGGCGCAGGTGTTGAGCACGTCCCCCGGCTGCAGGGGCAGCAGCTCGATCCGGGCGGTGCGGCCCAGGTGTTTTTCCAAGAGCGCCACGTAGGTACGCAAGGCCACCGGGTGCTGGCCGCCGATGTTGTAGAGGCGCCACGGTGCCAGGCTGCTGGCCGGATCCGGTTGCTCGCGATCCCACTGCGGTGATGGCTGGGGTGGGCGTTCGATCAGCCGGGCGATGCTCTCGACGATGTCATCGATGTAGGTGAAGTCGCGCGCGTGCTCGCCGTGGTTGAACAGCCGCAGGACCTGGCCCTGGGCAATGGCGCTGGCGAACTGGATCGGCGACATGTCCGGCCGACCCCAGGGACCGTACACGGTAAAGAAGCGCAGGCCGGTGCAGGGGATGCCGAACAGATGGCTGTAGCTGTGGGCCATCGATTCGTTGGCCTTCTTGGTCGCCGCGTACAACGACAACGGATGATCGACGCCGTCCTGCACTGAATAGGGCGTGCGCTGGTTGGCGCCGTACACCGAGCTGGAAGAGGCGTAGATCAGGTGCTTGACCGGGTGACGGCGGCAACTTTCCAGGATGTTGAGGAACCCGGAAAGGTTGCTGTCGACGTAGGCGCGGGGGTTCTCCAGCGAGTAGCGCACACCGGCCTGGGCGGCGAGGTGAATCACCACGTCCGGGCGATGGGTCTGGAACAGTTCGTCGATCGCCGACGCGTCGATGAGGTCGATACGCGCCAGGGGAAATTCGCCGAC
This sequence comes from Pseudomonas frederiksbergensis, assembly GCF_000802155.2. Lineage (GTDB taxonomy): Bacteria > Pseudomonadota > Gammaproteobacteria > Pseudomonadales > Pseudomonadaceae > Aquipseudomonas > Aquipseudomonas frederiksbergensis_A. The sequence goes on along the minus strand of NZ_JQGJ02000001.1, from coordinate 634,197 downwards.
CTGGTCCTGCACCCACGCCACGCGGTCGTGCTTGAGCTGCGGGTCGTAGTAATCGTTGAAGTTATCCAGCCCGCACACGTCGTGGCCGTCGCGCATCAAGCGCAACACGCAATGGGCTCCGATGAAACCGGCCGCGCCGGTCACCAGGATGTTCACGCTTGTGGCCCCGGTGCGCTGGGCACGGTGTGCCGCAGGCCGATGCCGCGGTACAGCAGCCCGGCGGCGGCCAGGTGTTCGGGGTTGTACAGATTGCGGCCGTCGATGATGACCCGGGCGCGCAGCTTGCTCGCCAGCAGGTCGAAATCCACCACGCGAAAGTTCTTCCATTCGGTGCAGATCACCAGGGCATCGGCGTCCTCCAGCGTGTCGTCGCGGGTGGCGCACAGGTTCAGGTCTTTGCGATAACCGTAGAGACGCCGGCATTCGGACATGGCTTCCGGGTCATAGGCCTGGACGCGCGCGCCTTCGCGCCAGAGCGCTTCCATCAGGTAGCGGCTCGGGGCTTCGCGCATGTCGTCGGTGTTGGGCTTGAAGGCCAGGCCCCAGATGGCGATCGATTTGCCGGCCAACTCGCCAGGGAACTGCTGCGCCAGTTTTTCGAAAAGAATGTGCCGCTGGCTGTCGTTCACATCGGTGACGCTGCGCAGCAGGCGCAGGGGCATGCCGCTTTGTTCGGCGGTGTGCAGCAGGGCGCGCAGGTCCTTGGGGAAGCAAGAGCCGCCGAAGCCGCAGCCCGGGTAGATGAAGTGATAGCCTATGCGTGGGTCCGAGCCGATGCCCTTGCGCACCGCTTCGATGTCGGCGCCCAGGCGTTCGGTGAGGTTGGCCAGTTCGTTCATGAAACTGATGCGGGTGGCGAGCATGGCATTGGCGGCATACTTGGTCAGCTCCGCGCTGCGGTTGTCCATGAACATCAGTTTTTCGTGGTTGCGGCAGAACGGCGCGTAGAGCTCGCTCATCTGATCCCGCGCCACCTGATCGCTGGTGCCGATGATGATCCGGTCCGGGCGCAGGCAATCGGCAAGGGCGCTGCCTTCCTTGAGGAATTCGGGATTGGACACCACGCGCACGTTCAGCTGTTTCAGGCCCCGTCGAGCCAGCGCCTGGCGGGCGCATTCGGCGACTTTGTCGGCCGTCCCGACCGGCACGGTCGACTTGATGATCAGGGTGCGGTCACTGTCCATGAAGTCGGCGATCTGCCGGGTGACCGCCAGCACATGGCTGAGGTCCGCTGAACCGTCTTCGTCGGCGGGCGTGCCAACGGCGATGAAGATCAGTTCGCCATGGTTGACCGCATCGCTGGCTTGGCAGCTGAACGACAACCGTCCGGCCTTGAGGTTGTCTTCGAGCAATCCGGACAACCCCGGCTCGCTGATGGGCGGTACGGCTTGTTGCAGCTGACGGATCTTGTTCGGGTCGATATCGACGCATAAAACCCGGTGACCCACGTCGGCCAACGCAGCCGCTTGGATCAACCCAACATACCCCGTACCAAATACGCTCACGTCCATCTTAGGCGCGCCTCGTAAACCGGTTGATGTAACTTGGATGACACTGTTTAGAGGGGTATAGCGCAGCTTCAGAAAAGCGTGTCAGCAAAATGACAGTTGTCAGTGTTAACAAAAATTAGGAAGTGGGGCGTTCTGATATCAAGTTATTGACTGGATTGGATAAGTCCCCTGTTTATTGGGTTGGATCCAATTTTATCTAAGCGATGAACGGTATATATCCATAGTTTTTACCATTTTAGACAGGTAAAAAGTGTCACTTTTGGGCTAACTTTTTTTTGACGCTCTGGCCGTTCGTCCTCTTTCTTGCGCTTTGCAAACTCGCTGCTAGTGTGCAGAAACAACCCCTTCACCACGTCGCGCCGCCGCCGGGAAACACATGAGCCGATACCTCAAGGAAGCGCTGTTGTTGCTGTACCTGTTCAGGGGACATGACTATTACCTGGAGCGTCTTGCGGCGCTGGGTTTCAGCTTTGCAACGGTGTTGTTCGGCGCAATGTTCGTTGCGCTGCTGCTTGCGTTGTGGATGGGCGCCTACATTCGCCAGGCGCTGGTGCGGCATCTGTTCGCATTGGCGATGTTTGCCTCGGCGGTTTTCTTCGAGGTGTACACCCGGGTGACCGACAGCTACCTGACCTACAGCCAGTTCGTATCGCTGGTGTATTCGGGTGGGTTTATCCAGGAGGCGGCGTATCAGTATCGCGAGGTGATTTTCAGCGCGATGGCGGGGGGCCTCTTGCTGTTGCTGGGCATCGGCCTGAAACCACGGCGGCGGCTGCCATTGCCCGGTTATGTACCGGTCGCCGCGCCGTTGTTCGGGGTATTGCTGCTCAGTGGCGTGCTGTTCGCAAGGGCGGGTGAGGGCGCCCGTGGTTTACCGATCATGTACACGCCGCTGGCCTACCTGAACCTGTTTACCTACGAGGCGTTGCACAACACGGTCGGCGCCCGAGAGCCCGTCAGCCTGCTGCGGCAATCGTCTGTGATCGGGCACGATATCGTATTGATCATCGACGAAAGCATCGGTGGCAATTACCTAGATATAAACACCCCGTCCGGTGTGGCCAGTGGTCTCAAGACACCGCCGCCCGGTGTGGAAATCTTCAACTACGGCTACGCCGCCTCCATCGCCAATTGCAGTGCCGACACCAACGTCACCCTGCGTTATGGCGGTACGCGGGCTGACTACATGCGCATCAACAGCACGCAGCCGTCGATCTGGCAGTACGCCCATGGCGCCGGCATGCGCACGGTCTATATCGATGCCCAGCGCACCGGCGGCAACTTGCAGAACCTGATGACCGAGCTGGAAAAACAGGACATCGACCAGTTCATTCAATTCGACCAGGTCCGCGTGCTGGACCGCGACATGGCAGCCGCGGCGCAGTTGGCCAAGCTGCTGAACAATGACCGGGCAGAGCTGGTAGTGGTGAATAAAGTGGGCGCGCATTTTCCGGTCCACGACAAATATCCCGATGCCTTCATGACCTACCGTCCGGCCTTGCCCCGCGGACAGTTCCAGGACGTGGCCGACACCGGCAAGCGCGACGGCTTCAATGGCCGGCAGGATGATTGGCAGCTGTATCGCAATGCTTACCAGAACACACTGCTGTGGAACGTCGGCGAGTTTTTCCAGCGCCTGTTCCAACAAGGCAACCTCCAGAATGCCGTGCTGATCTACACCTCCGACCATGGCCAGGACCTGCATGAGCGTGGCAATCCCGGGCTCAATACGCACTGCGGCGGGGACCCGGTGGAAGAGGAAGGGCTGGTGCCGCTGGTGGTCATCCAGGGCAGTCAATTGCGCACCCTGGATTGGCCCCGCGCCTGGGCGCAGAACAAGGACCGCTCCAGTCACTACAACATCTTCCCGACGCTGCTGGCATTGATGGGCTACGACCCGGCGGCGGTCGTGGCGCGATATGGAAAACCCTTGAGCGAGCCCACCGAAGACGACTTCACCTTCAATTACCGCTTCAATGCACGACTGGGGGCCAAGCCAGCCTGGAAGCACATCGACCTGGGCAGCATCGTTACGCCGGGGCCCGTGAAGGCGCAAGTGGCGACGGGCAAGTGATGAACGGCTCGACAATGACGGACCAATACCGGGAACCGGATATTTCCTGGAACTCTCACAGCCGCTCAACCTCCGCTATTCTGTCGCCTTCGCCGATCTGCCGAGTGCCCCCATGCTGGAAGTCCGTAACGTCTTCAAAAGCTACGCCACGCCCCAAGGCCCGCTGCCGGTCTTGCAGGGCGTCGACCTGACGTTGCCCCCCGGCAGCAGCCTGGCGTTGATGGGGGAGTCAGGCAGCGGCAAGAGCACCTTGCTGCACTTGGTCGCCGGCCTGGATAAAGTCGATCGCGGCAGTATTCGCAGCGGCGGGTATCGGCTCGACGGTATGAGCGAACACCAGTTGGCGAACTGGCGGCGCACGGAAATCGGCCTGGTATTCCAGCAGTTCAACCTGATCAGCAGCTTGCCGGTGGAAGACAACCTGGCGTTCCAGGCGCGCCTGTGTGGCCGTTTTGACGCAGGCTGGCAAGGGCATCTGGTGCAGCGGCTCGGGCTTTCGGATCTGCTGCGGCGGTATCCCGAGCAGTTGTCCGGCGGGCAGCAACAACGAGTCGCCTTGGGCAGGGCCTTGGCTTCGCGTCCGCCGCTGCTGTTGGCCGATGAACCCACCGGCAGTCTCGACGAAGCCACCAGCGACGAGGTGCTGCGACTGCTGCTGGAGTTGCTCGACGGCAGTCCGACCAGCCTGTTGATGGTCACGCACAGTCAGCGGGTGGCGGCGCGCCTGGCCCATCGGGTGGTGTTGCAAGGCGGGCGCCTGGCAGAGGCGGCCCAGGGGTGATGATCTTTCGCCAGACGCTCAAGGCGCTGCTCAGTCATTGGCGTCGGCACCCGGTGCAGTTTTTCAGTGTACTGACCGGGCTTTGGCTCGCCACCAGTCTGCTGACCGGTGTGCAGGCGTTGAACAGCCAGGCCCGTGACAGCTACGCCCGCGCCAGCCAACTGATCGGCGGCGAACCCCAGGCCAGCCTGAGTGCTCCCGGCGGCGGCACATTCGCGCAGCAATGGTTCATCGACCTGCGTCGCCAGGGCTGGCCCGTGTCGCCGGTATTGCAGGCGCGAGTGACGCTGTTGGGGCACGAAGACCAACGCCTGCAATTGATGGGCATCGACCCGGTGTCGCTGCCGCCGGGCTCGGCGGTGGCGGGGCAGGCGCGAGAGATTGGCGAGGTGGTGGAGTTCTTCACCGGCACTGGCCACACCTGGATTGCCCCGCAAACATTACAGGCCCTGGGACTGAAGGAAGGCGACAGGCCCCGCACTGCCGATGGCCAGCCTTTGCCGCCCTTGCACGTGCAGCCGGACATGGCCCCCGGCGTGCTGCTGATGGACATCGGTTTTGCTCAGGCACTGCTCGGGTTGCCGGATCAGCTTTCGCGCTTGGTATTGCCTGACAGCTACACCGCTGTCTTGCCAAAGGCCTTCAATGGCTTGCTCCAATTCAAGCGCGCCGAGGATGAAAACAACCTGTCGCGCTTGACCGAGAGCTTCCACTTGAATCTCGACGCTCTGGGGTTTTTATCCTTTGTGGTGGGCCTGTTCATCGTCCACGCCGCCATTGGCCTTGCCCTGGAACAACGTCGCGGTCTGCTGCGAACCCTGCGAGCCTGCGGCGTCAGCGCGCGGGTGCTGATCAGCAGCCTGGTGCTGGAGTTGGGCGCGTTGGCGTTAGTGGGCGCGATGGCCGGCGTGCTCAGTGGGTGTTGGTTGGCCAGCCTGCTATTGCCCGACGTCGCGGCGAGCCTTCGAGGTTTGTACGGCGCCGAAGTGCCGGGGCAATTGAACCTCAGCCCTTGGTGGTGGCTGGGCGCAATTGGCCTGGGCTTGCTTGGTGCGCTGTTGGCCGGAGCCCAGAGCCTGTTGCGCGCCGCTCGCCTGCCGCTGCTGGCCCTGGCCAATCCCCAGGCCTGGCACCAGGCCCACGCGCGATGGTTGCGGCGCCAGGGTGGGGTGGCGCTGTTGGCCGCGCTGGTCGCCGCCTCGGCGTTGGCCTGGGGCGACAGCCTGGCGAGCGGTTTTGTCCTGATGACCGCACTGTTGCTGGGCGCGGCCTTGGCCTTGCCGGTGTTGCTCAACGGCGTACTGAATTTACTGTTGCGCCGCAGCCGTTCGGTGCTCGGCCAGTGGTTTGTCGCCGATTGCCGTCAACAATTGCCGACGCTGAGCCTGGCGCTGATGGCCTTGCTCCTGGCGTTGGCGGCGAACATTGGCGCCGGCAGCATGACGGCGGGGTTTCGCCAGACGTTCAGTGACTGGCTCGAACAGCGACTGACCGCCGAGCTGTACATCAACCCGCAAACCCCGACCCAGGCGGCCGAACTGCATGACTGGCTCAGCCAGCAACCCTCCGTCACTGCCGTGTTGCCCAACTGGCAAGTGTCGATCCCGTTGCAAGGTTGGCCGACCGACATCTACGGCATCGTCGATCATCCGTCCTATCGTCAGCATTGGCCTTTGCTGGAGGCCGCAGGGGATCAAGCGTGGGAACAACTGGCCGGTGCAGACACGCTGATGCTCAGCGAGCAACTGGCCCGGCGCCTGAAGGTGCGGATCGGCGATCGAGTGACCCTGCCGACTCCGCAAGGTCCTTGGAGGCCTCGCATCGTCGGGATTTATGCCGACTACGGCAACCCCAAGGGCCATGTACTGATCAATGCCGGACATCTGCGCGCGCACTGGCCGCAGTTGACACCGAATCGCTTCAACCTGCGCATCGAGCCGGCGGCGATTCCCCGATTGCTGACGGCGTTGCAGGCGCGCTTCAACCTCGATGACAACCGGATCGTCGACCAGGCGCGGCTCAAGGGATGGTCAACCCAGGTGTTCGAACGCACTTTTGCCGCCACGGCGGCACTCAACAGCCTGACCCTGGCGGTGGCGGGCGTCGCGTTGTTCATCAGCTTGCTGACCCAGAGCCAGAGTCGCCTCAGCCAGTTGGCGCCGCTATGGGCATTGGGGATAACGCGGCGACAGTTGATGCTGCTCAACCTCGGCCAGACCTGGCTGCTGGCGCTGTTGACGCTGCTGCTGGCCTTGCCGCTGGGCATCGCCCTGGCTTGGTGCCTGGACGCAGTCATCAACGTGCAGGCCTTTGGCTGGCGCCTGCCATTACGGCTTTTTCCGATGCAGTTGGCGCAGTTGCTGGGCCTGGCAATGTTCGCCACGCTGCTGGCATCGGCCTGGCCGCTGTACGCGTTGTACCGTACGCAACCGGCGGATTTGCTGAGGACGTTCGCCCATGAAGATTAGAGTTGGCCTGATGCTGCTGGCGCTGCTCGGCGGCTGTGACAACGCATCGCCACCGGACAAGGGCTTTGCCGGCCTGGGCACCGAGGCTGTCGCGTTCACGCCGGTGGTGCCCGGGCGCGTGTTCAGCTTTCCAGCCGATCACGGTGCCCACGAAGGCTTCCGCATCGAGTGGTGGTACGTCACTGCCAATCTCAAGGACGCCGAGGGCCGGGATTTCGGCGTGCAATGGACGCTGTTCCGCAGCGCCCTGGATGCCGCGCCCCAGGCCAGCGGTTGGCGCAACCAGACGATCTGGCTCGGCCACGCCGCCGTCACGTCCGCCACCGTCCATCATGCCGCCGAGCGCTACGCCCGGGGCGGAGTCGGGCAGGCCGGCGTGCGCACCACGCCCTTCGATGCCTGGATCGACGATTGGCGCTTCGGCACTCAAGCCGTTGGCCCGGACCCGCTCGCGGACATGCAGTTGAAGGCGCGCGGGCCACACTTCAGCTACGACTTGCGGCTGACTTCGACCCGGCCGTTGGTGCTGCAAGGGGATCAGGGTTTCAGTCAGAAATCCGAACAAGGCCAGGCCTCGTACTACTACAGCCAACCGTTTTTCCAGGCGGCTGGTGCCCTTGAAATCGATGGCCGGCGCTATCAAGTCAGCGGCCCGGCCTGGCTCGACCGTGAATGGAGCAGCCAGCCCCTGACGGAAAACCAGACCGGTTGGGATTGGTTTTCCTTGCACTTGGAAAACGGCGATCACGTCATGCTTTATCGCATGCGCCACAAGGACGGCGAGCCTTACCTCACGGGCACCTGGATCGATGCCCGGGGGCAGGCGAGGACACTGGACGCCAGCGCAATCAGCCTCACGCCGCTGGACACCGCCGAGGTAGCCGGACGATCGATGCCGGTGCGCTGGTCCATCAAGATTCCCGCCAGGCAACTCGATGTCACCACGCGGGCCGTCAATCCCGATGCCTGGATGAACCTGCGCATCCCGTATTGGGAAGGGCCGGTGCAACTGAGCGGCAGCCATGGCGGCAATGGCTATCTGGAAATGACCGGGTATTGATTCGTCGGAACTCCCCGCGTGCGTCGCCCCTCATACCTATGAATGCCTCGCGGGAGTCCGTCATGAGCGATGACATCAAACCACCGTCGCTGGCCGACTGGCAGCGGCTGTTCGACGACAAGGCCTATTGGCAGGAATCGCCCGATGCTCATTTCACCGAGCTGATGCGGCTGGCCGACGACCTGTTCGGCCTGGGAGAGATTGACCTGGACCGGTGGCAAGAATTGAAGACCCAGGCCGAGGAGCTTCACCAGCGCTCGCCGGATGCCAACGTCGCAGAAGAAGTGGCGGACCCCGACGCGTGATGCCCGTCAAGCCAACCAAGGAGTTTGCGATGAAGCCCAGCCCCGATCAAACGCAGGAAAACCCCGACGACCCGGCGCTGCCCGGCGAGGTGGAGCGTGACAACGACGCATTGCGGCCCAATGACCCGGCCAAGCGTGAGCAGCAGGGCAACCCTGATGCGCAGGAAACCGATGCGCAGAAAACCGCCAGGCAAAAACAAGACCGCTGATGCGACGTGAAGAATAATTTATGCGGGGCTCACGGACATCCCGTGCAAGCTCCACTATCATTGTTGGCGTTCGCCCAGTGTCAGGCTCTTTACCAGTGCATGGAATGCCGAGGCCGTCGCACTGGGCGAACACCCGCGAGGGTTAGCCTGCGACCGGCGTACGCCAGTCATCGGAGCCCGAGGTACCGCTCACTTCGTGGGTCCAGGTGATCTTGCGGTAGGTGAAGTGCACGTCCTCCAGATGAGTGAAATGGCTGTTGCCAGGGTCCTGGCAGTTGAGCATGTAATCCTTCATATCGACGATGATCGCGTCTTCCAGGGTGGTGGTGTAGTAGTGCTCCTGGGTGCCCGCAGCCGAAGTGCGATACCACTGGATCTCAACCTTCGTCAGGCGTTCGCCACTGGTCAGGGCTGCCTGGAGCAACGGCGAGGCTTTATCGAATACCTTGGTGATGACCAAGGGTTTGTGTATGCGCTGGCCAGTTGGCTGGCCGGACTGGGGATCGCGGGGAATCGTCACCTGGTGCTGGAAGCCCTGCACCATGACCTGGTCTTCATGACCTTCCTGATAGGTGTTGCCTACCGAGTCAGCGGTGAACGCGCCTGCGGTGATCAGACCTTGTTTGGTGCCTTCGATGGACATGTAAGCGGGGGTAGCCAATGGATGCTCCTTGCTGGATAGCTGGACGCCCGGGACGTGAATCGTCCGAGGCGGCTGACCGATATCAAGAGCCATGCCATTTATAAAAAACGTAGATAAATCAATCTGTTGGGATTCTTTCTCTGCGGAGCATGGCGCCGGTGCCGCGAAACTCACGCAGAAGGCTGCATCGCCCTCCACTGTCGATTGCGCACGCAGCAGATGCCGTCTGCCATCGGCGAAACGGCCATGCCGCAGAGGATAGTCAGGTGTTGGCGCGCAACTTATTGCTTTTCTATTCTTGGGCTATTTTCCGAGCGTCCAATGCCGACAGGCATTCGTCGATGGAGCGCTTTTGCGTCTCGGCGTACAGCGCCAGTTCATCGATGGTCGGCCGTTCCAGCGCTGCTTCGAATGCCTGTCGATTGGATTGCCCGGCATAGTGGCTCTGGGCGGCATCGCCCAGGTTCGACTGGAATATCCCGGCGGCGCTGACCGGCAGGAAATCTTCGTAGACCAGCGGTTCGGCGCGCAAATAGCGCTGTTCCAGCAGGCGTTCCAGCGAGATCGGCTGTTCCAGCGTGCCTTTGGCGGCAAGCCCCGCCGGTGTCACGAAATAGCGGAAGTAGGCCAGCGCTTGCCGGCGCAGCGCTTCGTGGTCATCCGGGAACTGGGCAAAGTGCTCGGCCATCAACGCGTTGTAGCGTTCGGCATTGGCTTCGTTGGGAAATTCGCCCAGGGCATCGCGCGCTGCGTTCAGCAACTGATCGTAGAGGGCCCGTCCTTTTGGCGTGAGGGCCGCGCCTCGTTGTTCGATTTCCCCGAAGCGGGCGCTGTGGCTGCCCTGGGATTGGGGTTGGTCAGTGAACGCGACGGGCTCGTCGAGCGCCTTGAAACTGGTCTGGCGCAGCAGGATAGGGCACTGGCGACGAGGCGGGCCCTCGACCACCGCTTTGGGTGTGATGCCATGCACCGGCATCTGGGCCTGCACGATATCGATGTCCAGGGTACGCGGCGTCAGGTGGTTGATGTGCGGCCCCTTGAACGCCACCACGTCGGCGATCAGGCGATGCTGGGCGCTCAGTTGTCGATATTGCTCGGCGGTGACGGTGGCGCTGTGGTGCCAGCGAAAGGTTTCCAGCGCTTGCAATACAAACTCGTCAGCCTGGGATTGCGTCAGGCCGCCCTGGCGTTCGGCCAGTTCAATCAGTTCGAGAGCGCCCGGGGTAAAGATCTGACGCTTGGCCAGCACCGCCTCGGCAAAGGTCCGCAGTTCGCTGTTTTCGATCAGCTCCAGGCGCAGCAGCGAGGTAAATACCCGGAACGGGCTTATCTGCAGCGACGTTTCATGCACGGCGCGAAAAGCCGTCGAATGCACCGGGACCCCGGCTGGTGTCAGGTCGTAATAGCCCACCGGTTGCATGCCCATCACCGCAAACAGTCGGCCCAGCATCGCCAGTTCGGTGGCGGTCCCGACGCGGATCGCGCCATGGCGCTCCATGTCCAGGCGCTGGAGTTCACCGGTGCTGCGCAGATGCTCGGCCAGCGATGGGTCGTTGGCCAGGACCTGGGCGTTGGTTTGCTCAACCAGGCTCATCAATGCGCCATACAGCGGCACCTCGTCGCGGTACATGTCGGACATCGCCCTGGAAAAGCGTTGGCGGATCAAGTCGGGGCTGACGAAGCTCATCGTGAGAATTCCTGGCGAGGGCTGTGGGAAAGTTGAACGAAAGATCGCAGCCTTCGCCAATGCCGGCAAACGAAGAATCTTCAGGACTTCATTCTCCCAGGGACTGATCGGCAGGCTCCCTCCCGGGCTGCACCTTGCTTACTGTCCCAAACCCTCGAGGAAGTCCCGATACAGCGCCGCGGTCTTGCCGGGTTTTTCAACCATCGGCATGTGGCCGACCCCGTCCCAGATTTCCACGCGCAGGTCGGCGATGCCCTTGCTCCAGACCGGCACGCTGCTGACGTCGATCAGCCGATCCTTGCGCCCCCAGAGCAACAACGACGGCGCCCGGATATCCCCCAGGCGAGGCTCCATCGGCGGGCTGGCGCGCAAGTCGACGAAGATCTCCGCCAATTCCTCCCGGCGCTGCTCGTAGCGTTGGGCCAGTGCGGCGAGTACGACGCTGGGCAGCCAGGGCGGGGAAGCCATGGTCATGGCGTAGAACGGCGCGAAATCATCCCGTGAATGAACCAGGAACGGGTTGTGGCCGGCGGCCAAGTGACGTTCCATGTCGCTGGGCTCGGGGGCCGTGACGCCGGCCGGGTCGATCAGCGCCAGGGTCAGCACCCGTTCAGGCGCAGTCGCCGCCAGCCACGCCGCGAGGTAGCCGCCCATGGAGTTGCCGATCACATGGACCTTGTCCAGGCCGCAGGCATCGAGCAATTCGACCACGCGCCGGGCCTGGGTCGGGATGTCGTAGCCGCCACCAGCCTTGAAGCCGGTTTCGCCATGGCCGGCCAAGTCCGGGATGATCACCCGGTAGCGGTTGACGAAAGGTCGGGCGAAGCGCAGCCACAGGTTCTTGTCGGCGCTGTAGCCGTGCAGCATCAGGATGCTGCCGGATGCTTCATAGGGCCCGCCTTGCCAGGTGGACACGGTCATTTCGCTGATGGGCACGGTGATTTTGTGCAGCCGATACAGGCGCGCCTCCAGAGCCATGCCCAAGTCATACAGCACGTGGCCGATGCCTGGATACGTCAACCAGCTCCAGGCGATGAACACGGCGAGCACTACCCACAACACCAGCATGTCTTGGCCCCCATGGGTTACGTAGGATTGTTGACCCGCGGGTCGAGCCGACGGATCAGGTGTTACGTAAGTGAAGCTGAAACCTTGGGATATCGCGACGACAGGTGTGCATTTGCTTTGATACGCGTTGTGTCGGACAGCAGGTTCTCCATCTCATGTATAGCCAAGATCCGCCAAGGACCGCTTCGCCTTGCACAAGAAATACCCCTCCAGTGAGTAATGGCTATTTGACTGCACCCTGATAGACTGCAGTCACCCCATCCCGGGAACTCGGGAGACCTGCGGTGCAGAGGCCTCTATGCAAAAAACCGGAAAAAAGGGACTCTCGCTGGCCAGGAGGCTATACACATCGCGCATCCTGGGCCTGGCGTTGGGGTTGCTGCTGGTCAGTGCCGCCGTCTATCCCCTTGACCCGGCGCCCTGGGTCTGGGGCTTGTTGCTGTTCAATGGCCTGCTCTGGCCACACCTCTCTTATCAATGGGCCCGTCGTTCGGCGGTGCCGTACCACGCTGAACACCGCAACCTGTTGATCGACGCGTTGCTCGGCGGATTCTGGGTCGCGGCGATGCAGTTCAATCCGCTGCCTACGGCCGTCACGTTGGCGATGATGTCGATGAACAACGTCGCGATTGGCGGCCTGCGTTTCCTGCTGGCCGGCGCGCTGGCCCAAGTGGCTGGCATTGCATTGGGGAGCGTGGTCTTCCCCTTGACCAGCGTGCCCATGACCAGCCCGACGCAGCTCTATGCCTGTCTGCCGCTGCTGTGCCTTTATCCGCTGGCGCTGGGTTGGATCTGCTTTCGCCAGGCCTACACCCTGGGCCGGCAGAAGCGTGAGTTGCTGGCGCTGAGCCGTACCGACAGCCTTACCGGACTGCTCAACCATGGCGCCTGGAAAGATCGACTCAATGAAGAATTCCAGCGCTGCCTGCGCCATCCACCAGACGAGGCCCTGGGCGCGATCGCGCTGATCGACATCGACCATTTCAAAGCCATCAACGACACCTACGGCCACGGCGCCGGTGACGTGGTACTGCGCCAGCTCGGCAAGCTGCTCAGGCAGAATCTGCGGGCTGCCGACATTGTCGGGCGCTACGGTGGCGACGAGTTTTGCGTGATCCTGCCGGACCTGACCCTGCACAAGGCGGTGCAGGCCATGGACGGCTTGCGCGAGCGCTTCGCCACGTTGGCCTACGAGCAGGACCCGGCGTTGAAAGTGAGCCTGAGCATCGGCCTGGCAGCCTTCAACCCGGCTTATGGCGATGCGACGGCATGGTTCAATGACGCCGATCAACTGCTTTATGAAGCCAAGTCCAGTGGGCGCAACCGAGTTGTCTGTCAGCGACATCTGCCAAAGTTGGAGGCGTCGACGGTCTAGAGCCTTGGCGTATTGTCGGGTAGGGTGCCCCTTGGTCTCTCTAGAGTATTTCCCGACGAAACAAGGATGAAATCATGACCGTTACCGCTCGTCGCTCCCGTCTCGCCGTCAGTCTTGGCCTGAGCCTGGCCCTTGGCGCTTTCGCCCCCGCTGCCTTCGCGCAACCCCATCAGCAAGTCTTGACCCATGCCGAACAGTACAAGGGCGAGGCCCTGAAACTGCTGGAACGGCTGGTGAACATCGACTCCGGTTCCGGTTATGTGCCGGGGCTGACCCAGGTCGGCGACATTGCCATTGATGAGTTGCACAAGCTCGGCGCCACTATCGAGAAAGTGCCGAATTCGGACGGCACCCAGCATGTCCTGGCGACATTCAAGGGCACCGGCAAGGCGAAGATCCTGCTGATGGCCCACATGGACACGGTGTTCAAGGAAGGCTCCGCCGCCGAGCGGCCTTTTCATATCAAGGATGGCCGGGCCTACGGGCCGGGTGTGATGGACGACAAGGGCGGTATCGTCGCCGGGATCTATGCATTGAAAGTGCTAAAGAACCTGGACTTCAAGAACTACGCGCAGATCACGTTCCTGCTCGACGCCAGCGAAGAAACCGGCTCGGACGTCGCCACCGACCTGATCAAGAAAACCGCCAAGGCCCATGACGTGACCCTCAACCTTGAACCGGGTCGTCCGGCGGACGGTTTGGTGGTGTGGCGCAAGGGCAGCGCAACCGCCCTGGTGGAGGTCAAGGGCAAGGCGGCCCACGCCGGTGTGGCGCCGGAGCTGGGGCGCAACGCCGCGATGGAAGCGGCGCACCAGATCCTGCAACTGGGCAAGCTCGGCGACGCGGAGAAGAAAACCACCATCAACTTCACCGTGCTGAAGGCCGGCGATCGGACCAATGTGATTCCTGACCAGGCAACGGCGAAGGCCGACGTGCGCGCAGCGGTGCCGGAGGAGTTCGATCGCATCGAAAAAGATCTCGCCCGAGTCTCGAAGGACAAACTGATCGCCGAGACCGAAGTCACCACCAGCCTGCAGCGCGGTTTGCCGCCGATGCCGCAGACGAAGGAGTCGGATCGATTGATGGCGATGGCCCAGGGCATCTATGGCGAACTGGGGCGCAAACTCACCGAAGAGGGCAGCGGCGGGGCGGCGGATGCCAGCCTCTCGGCTGGGGTTGGCACACCGACATTGGATGGTTTTGGCATCGTCGGCGGCAATATTCATACGCCGCAGGAATACGCCGAGGTCGAGAGCGTGGTGCCGAGGATTTATCTGCTGTCGCGGATGATCATGGAATTGGCGGGGCGGTAGCAGGCTGGCTTCTGTGGCGAGGGAACTTGCTCCCTCGCCACAGGGGAATGCGTTGCTTGGGCTAGCGCGGGTCGACGTTATCCAGCGCTCGATTCGCCAGCAGTCCGCCCAGTTCGATCAGCTGCAGGATGCCCAGGGCTACGTGCCGGCGCGAGCCGTCCAGGTCGAAGGCCAGGTCATTGATCATCGCGTTGGCCGAGGCCAGGGTTTCGCTGAGATTGGCGAGCAGGGACTCGGTGTCGATGCCGTTGATGAGGGTGAAGAGCTGGCTTGGGTCGGTTTGCGGTTTGCTGGATGTGGGTTTCAGGTAGTAATCGAGGGCGCGGTCTGCCGCCGCTTTGTCGAGTGCTTCCGAGTCGGCTGGATCGTTGTCCGGCGGGTTTGGGGTTGCTTTGAACATGATGAAACTCCTTGGTAATGGGAGCCACAACCCTTTGCTACCAAACATTGGGTGGCGGCTGTACGCAGGTTGGTAGACCGGGTACCAAGGCAAACCCAGCGCGCCGCAAGGCGCCCCGCGCACAGCCGCCATAATAAATATGCCGGAGCTGTGCGCCTTAGTTTTACCCGGGCTACCAAACCCGATCGCTGATTTTCAGCGACCGGGAAACAGTAAAGCCCGCCCTCAAGGCGCACAAGCCGGCGGATTCTGGCGTAGTTGTAGGCAATGGCGCAAGGCGCGGGAGTTCGGTCTTACACCGTGTCGAATGCGATAAACATCCAGGCTTTTGATGGCGTAACTTTCTAATAAACCCAAACCTCCACCCGCCGATTGCGAACCCTTCCTTCATCCTCACTATTGGCCGCCACCGGCATCAACGCGCCAAACCCGCGTACCTCGCGCAACGTCACGCCGTATTTGACCAGTTCGCGCCGCACCGCCATGGCCCGCAGCCTGGACAACAGGTCGGCTCGCGCCGGGTCGTCCTTGAGGTCGCCGAACCCTACGAGGGTCACGCGTCGGTCGGCCTTGCCGTGCTGCTTGATGTAGTCGAGCACGCGGCCCAGGTCTTGTTGGGCCTTGCTGTCGAGGCTGGCGCTGCCTTCTTCGAAACGGAAATTCACAGTCAGGCGCTGGGCATGGCGGCTCAGGGCCTGGTACCCCTCCGGCATCAGTGCGTTGGGGACGACAGCCATGGCCTGTACGGTCTGGGCGATGAAGCCGTTCGCTGCAACGATGGCCTGGCCCTGTTCACCTTGGGTGAAGTCCACCAGAGCTTCGGCCCAGGGATTGGCTTGCAGCGTGGGTAAGTAAAAGAACAAGCGCCGGGACAGGGGATAGTCCTCGGTGGCGATCAGGTTGTTCAGCGGCAACATGGGCTGGGAGGCACCGTCGACAATCGCCAGGGGCTTGGCTTGTCGCACATAGGGCAAACCGATAAAACCGATGCCCTGTGGGTCCTGGCTGACAGCGTCCGACAATTGCTCGCTGGATTCGAAGCGCCTGGCTGTAGGATCCAGCTTTTTGCCTTGTCGGTTGAGTACCAGTTCCTTGAAGGTATCGTAGGTTCCGGATTGCTCATCCCGCGCATACAAATGAATCGGCCCGCCGACGCCACCCACCGATTCCCAGGTCTTGGCCTCGCCGCTGAAAATGCGCGCCAGTTGCACGGTATCGAGCTGACGCAGTGGGTTTTGCGGGTGGAGGATGATCGCCAGGCCGTCGATGGCGATGACTTGCTCGGATGCAGGACTTTTCAGATCGCCAAGGGCCGCCAGTTCCTTCAGTTCGCTGTCCTTGATCGGCCGGGAAGACGCGGCCAGGTCGGCGTTGGCTTGCTTGAGGGCGATGAACCCGGTGCTGGAGCCGTGGGCGGCGATGTCGATGGTGACTCGCTGGCCGTCTGCGGTTTGCCCGACAATGCGTTGCTCGTTGTCGCGACCGGTGATTTCGGTGCTGACCTTGAGCAACCCCTGGTCTTCCATCAGCCCGCGGACGAGGGCCGGCGCCAACGCCGCGCCGATGGTGTTGGAACCCTGGAGGCGCAGGGCAGGGCCGTGATCAGGAATGGGCAGACGGCTGCTCCATGCCACGCATGGCAGCCAGAGGCCGAGGAAAAACA
The DNA here is from genome assembly GCF_000802155.2 of Pseudomonas frederiksbergensis. GTDB lineage: Bacteria > Pseudomonadota > Gammaproteobacteria > Pseudomonadales > Pseudomonadaceae > Aquipseudomonas > Aquipseudomonas frederiksbergensis_A. Next base: position 617,640 of record NZ_JQGJ02000001.1, on the reverse strand, counting down.
CAACGCACAGCCGCATGCCGACACCTTGGGAAACCAGGGAAGTGCCGGAAGATTAAGTCAGTCGGGTTACTGAAAGATGACAGGGAAGCGACGCACGTCGAATGACCGGCGCGGTCAGGTGTGGGAGCGAGCAGGCTCGGTCCCACAGGGACAGGGCAGTCGCTTGGATCAGCTCAATTGCAACCAGATCGGCGCATGGTCCGACGGTTTTTCCATGCCTCGCAATTCATAGTCCACGCCAGCATCCTTGACCCGTGGCAGCAGGCCCTGGGACGCCAGGATCAAGTCGATGCGCAGGCCGCGCTTGGGCTCGTCTTCGAAACCGCGGCTGCGGTAGTCGAACCAGCTGAAGCGGTCGGTGACGTCCGGGTTCAGGTGACGGAAGCTGTCCACCAGTCCCCAGTTCTTCAGGCGGGCCATCCACTCGCGCTCTTCCGGCAGGAAGCTGCATTTGCCGGTCTTCAGCCAGCGCTTCATGTTGTCCGGGCCGATGCCGATGTCGCAGTCTTCCGGCGAAATATTCACATCGCCCATCACCACGACCGGTTGCTCGTTGCTGAAGCGTGTTTCCAGCAACTGCTGCAAGTCATTGTAGAAGCGTTCCTTGGCCGGGAATTTGGTGGGGTGATCACGGCTTTCACCTTGTGGGAAATAACCGTTCATGACGGTCACCGGCACACCATTGGCATCGGCAAAGGTGCCCCAGATGAAACGCCGCTGGGCATCTTCGTCGTCGGTCTCGAAGCCTTTGTGCAGCGTCAGTGGCGGCTGGCGCGAGAGCAGGGCGACACCGTAGTGGCCTTTCTGACCGTGGTAGTGCACGTGATAACCCAGGGCTTGCACCTCGGCCAGTGGGAACTGTTCATCGTGGACCTTGGTTTCCTGCAACCCGATCACGTCCGGCTGGTGCTTGTCGATCAGTGCCGCCAACTGATGGGGACGGGCTCGCAGGCCGTTGATGTTGAAGGAGACGATCTTCATGGTCGGCTGTCCTGGCAAAACTGCGATGCTAGCTGACATGTGGGAACGGGGCTAGCGTGGCAGTAGGACAAATGCACTGCTAATGTCCTTGGCATGTAGGAACGATCGCAACCCTGTCGGGTTCGTAGTCAATAAGAGCAGGGCCTCACCGAGCCCGCCCAGGAGACGCAACGCCATGCCTGAAACCGCCAATGCTGATATCCACATGCTCGACAGCGGTTATTCCCGCGAAGCGCGTTCATTGTTGTACCAGGCTTATCGCCACGAGCCGACCTTCAGCTACCTGTTCGAGTCCGAGCGTCCCGGGTATGAACAGCGGGTGCGAGCGACAGTGCGAGAGCTGGTCAAGCAGCATTTCTTCCAGGATCTGCCGGCAATCGGCCTGTTGGTCAACGACCGTCTGATCGGCATCGCCCTGATCGCGCCGCCGCAGCGCCGCCTGGGCATTACCGAAAGTTGGGCCTGGCGCCTGCGCATGGTGCTGAGCACTGGGTTTCGCTGTACCCGACGGTACTTGGAATATCACGCATCGGTGCTGGCCTGCCTGCCATCGGACTCGGTCCATGTGTTGCCGTTGCTCGGGGTGCACCCACAATTCCAGGGCAAACACTATGGCGAGCAGTTGCTCGAAGCGGTGCATAACTGGTGTGCGGTGGATGAACATTCCCAAGGCGTGGTGCTGGACACCGGCAACCCACGCTATCTCGACTTCTATAAGCGCCAGGGTTATGAGGAAATTGGCGAAGTTGCGGTAGGACCTGTCCGCGAGCATGTGTTCTTTCATGCAAACCCGCAGGTTCTGCAGAGCGCGACAGCTTAGTCGCACGAACTTTTGGGAATCGTCTGGCTCTATCAGGCTCCCAACCTCGTGATAGCATCCGCGCCATGAATTTCCCAGGACGAATGACCGGTGGCGCGCTTTTGCTGTCTCTCAGCTGCGCGGCGCTGGCACAAAGTGAATTGGATGTGCGGATCAAACCGTCCAATGACGAACTCAAGGCCAACGTAGAAGGGTACATCGGTGGCTTGGGCGATCGTGACGAAGACGCGTTGCTGCGCTTCAGTCGCGGCGCCGAGGAGCAGGCGCGCAAGGCGGCCCAGGCGCTGGGCTACTACCAGCCGCAGATCGACAGTGAGGTCCAGGCGGGCAAGGCGCCGCGCCTGATCCTGAGCATCGACCCCGGCGAGCCGGTGCACTTGCGTAATGTCACGATTCGCATCGACGGCCCGGCGGCGTCGCTCAAGCGTTTCCGCGTGCCTGACAACGCAGGCCTCAAGCCCGGTGCGGTGCTCAACCACGGGCGCTATGAAGACGCCAAGCGGACGATCCAGAACCAGGCCTCGCGCTATGGTTTCTTCAGTGGGCGGTTCATCAGCCAGACGTTGCGCGTGGACCCGCAGGCCGGTATCGCCGACATCGAACTGATCTACGACAGCGGGCCGCGCTACGCCTTGGGCCCGGTCAGTTTCGAAGGTGATACACCCTTCGATGAAGACCTGCTGCAACGCATGGTGCCGTTCAAGGCGGGTGCGCCCTACGACTCCGAGCTCATCGCCGAACTCAACCAGGCCTTGCAATCGAGCGGCTACTTCGAAGGCGTGCGCGTCGATGCGGCGCCCACCGCGGCCACTGACAACGTGATCCCGGTAGCGGTCAAGCTCGACACCCGCAAGCCTCGCACCATGGGGTTGGGCCTGGGGTTCTCCACCGACGTAGGCCCCCGCGCGAAGGCCAACTGGACGCGCCACTGGGTCAACCCGCAAGGGCATAGTTATGGCTGGGAAGCGGAAGTGTCGGCGCCGCGGCAGAACGTCGGCCTGTGGTACGACGTACCGCTGGACCCACCCTTGACCGACAAGCTGCGCTACGCCGGCGGCTACCAATATGAAGAGCTGGCCGGCACCGATACCCTCAGCAAATTGCTCACCGTGGGGCCTGAATGGCACAGCAAGTTGCCCAGCGGCTGGCAGCGGGTGGTGTCACTCAAATGGCAGCGCGAGGAATACCGTCTCGGTGACGATTCGGGCCTGAGTACGTTGCTGATGCCGGGCGTCAGCTATTCGTACCTGCGCAGCGATAACCGTATCGACCCGCACAATGGCTACCGCCTGCAATTCGACACCAAGGTCGCCAAGGAAGGGCTGGGTTCGGACAACAACCTTTTGTATGGCACCGCCATGGTCAAGGGCCTGACCACCGTGTTCGACAAGCATCGTTTCCTGGCGCGCGCCCAGATCGGCGGCAGCGCCACCAATGGCTACAAATCGATTCCGCCGTCCCTGCGGTTTTTTGCCGGCGGCGATCAGAGCGTGCGCGGCTATGACTACCAGAGCCTGTCGCCGGAAAACTCCGAGGGCGATCGCATCGGCGGCCGCTACATGGTGGCCGGCAGCGTCGAGTATCAATATTCGGTCGCGGAAAAATGGCGCGTCGCAACCTTCGTTGACCAGGGCAACTCTTTCAATAATCTCGATTTGCCAAGCCTCAAGACCGGCGTGGGTGTCGGCGTGCGCTGGGTGTCGCCGGTCGGCCCGATCCGCCTCGACCTGGCCCATGCCCTGGACGACGAGGGCGGCATTCGATTGCACTTTTCCATGGGGCCTGAGTTGTGAATCGCGGTTTGAAAATAACGCTGCTGGCCCTTGGCGGTTTGCTGGTGGCGGTCTTGCTGGCCTTGAGCGTGATGTTGGGCACGGCGTTAGGCAGCCGCTGGGCCCTTGGCCTGGTGCCAGGGCTGAGCGTCGAGAATTTCCAGGGGCGGCTGGGCGGGCAGTGGAATGCCGACCGGATAGTGTGGCAACAGGACGCCAGCCGGGTAGAACTCGATCAGCCGGTCTTTGCCTGGTCGCCGTTTTGCCTTTTGCGCATGACCCTGTGCATCGAACAGCTCAAGGCCGACAGGATCGCCTTGCAACTGCCGGCCTCTTCCGATGCGCCGAGCAGCGGTCCGATCAGCCTGCCGGACCTGGACTTGCCCCTGGCGATCGAGCTGGGCGACGTCCAGGTGGGCAGCCTGTCGTTCAACGGCAGCGAACAGCTCAAGGGTTTGCAACTGGCGGCGCACTGGACCGCCGAAGGTCTGCAGATCGATTCGGTGCAATTGCAGCGTGACGAGCTGAGCCTGAAACTGTCCGGCCTGTTGGAGCCGCGTGGGGACTGGCCGCTGAGTGCTGCGGGCCAGCTGACATTGCCCGCACCGGGTGCGACGCCTTGGGTGCTGGATTTGAAAGTCGACGGCGATCTGCTCAAGACCCTTGATCTTAGTGCTGACAGCAGCGGTTATCTGCAAGGTTGCCTCAAGGGCGATGTGCAGCCGCTCGCGGACAACCTGCCGGCCAAGGTGCGCATCACTGCCGACGGGTTCAAGGCCGGCGCCGACCTGCCGGACACGCTGTTGCTCAATCAGCTGGAGCTGACCGGCGAGGGTAATCTGAAAGAGGGCTACCAACTGCTCGGCAAGGCGAGTCTGCCCGCCGAGAAAGGCCCGGTGGCGTTGTCGCTCAGCGGCAAGGTTGACGCCAACGGCGCACACATCGCGGGTCTGGATCTGGATGCGGGCGACCAGCGAAGCCTCAAGCTCACCGGGCAACTGGATTGGCGCGAAGGCCTGAGCGCCGAAGCGAAAATCGCTTGGCTGGACTTCCCTTGGCATCGCCTCTATCCACTGATCGACGAACCGCAAGTCACGTTGCGCAGCTTCAATGGCGAAGTCTCGTACACCGATGGCAAATACCTCGGCAATTTCCAGGCAGCGCTGGACGGTCCCGCCGGGGCGTTCAGCCTGGACAGCCCGTTCAGCGGCGACCTGACGCAAATCCATTTGCCACAGCTCAAGCTCGGCGCCGGGCAGGGCAAGGCCGAAGGGCACTTGAGCCTGCAATTCGCCGATGGCATTGCCTGGGACACGGCGCTTGAACTGTCGGCCATCAACCCAGCGTACTGGCTTGGCGAGCTGCCCGGCACGCTGGCCGGGCCGTTACGCAGTAAGGGCGCGCTGAGAAACGACCAGCTCGAGCTCGAAGCGGACCTGGACCTCAAGGGCAAACTGCGCGGCCAACCGGCGCTGCTCCAAGCCAAGGCCAGCGGCGCGGGCGAGCAGTGGAACCTCGGTGCGCTGGATATTCGCCTGGGCGAAAACCGCATCAACGGCGCTACCAGCCTGCAACAAAAACTGACCGGCCAGATCGACATCAAGCTGTCACGGCTGGCCCAACTCTGGCCGCAACTGCGCGGCCAGGTCATGGGCCGTCTCGACATGGCGGGGACGCTCAAGGCGCCCCAAGGCAAATTCGGCTTGCAGGGCACGCAGCTGGCCTTCCAGGACAACCGCCTGCAAAGCCTGAACCTGGACGCGACGCTCGACAGCGGGCAGCGGGGCAAGGTCAATCTGAAGGCGAGCGGTATCAGCACCGGCGAAACATCGCTCGGCGTGTTGACGGTCAGCGGCCAGGGCGACATCAAGCAGCAGAAACTCAATCTCGACCTGCAAGGGCCGCAATTGGAAACCACCTTGACCCTCGACGGTTCGCTTGACCAAGGCAACTGGCGTGGACGCCTCGCCAGCGGCGACGTGCAAGTCGGCGGGCAAACCTGGCGCTTGCAGGCGCCGGCGAAGCTGGAGCGCCTGGCCAACGGCACGCTGAACTTCGGTGCCCACTGTTGGCGATCCGGCCAGGCCAGCCTCTGCGGGGAAGATCAGCGCCTGATACCGGAGCCAAGGCTGCGCTATCACCTCAAGCAGTTCCCCATCGAAAGCCTGGCCCAGTGGATGCCCAAGGACTTCAGCTGGCGAGGCCAACTCAATGCCGACCTGCAACTGGACCTGCCGGCCAGCGGCCCGAACGGTCGAGTGTCGGTGGATGCCAGCGGCGGAACCTTGCGGATTCGAGATAATGAGCAGGGCAAGGGGCAATGGCTGGATTTTCCCTACCAGACCCTGACGCTGAACAGTCGCCTGACGCCCACGCGTATCGACACGGATCTCAATTTCGTCGGTGCCCGGCTCGGTGAATTGATGCTCCAGGCCCGAATCAATCCGTTGCCAGCCAGCAAACCGTTGAGTGGCACCTTCCGGTTCAGTGGCCTGGACCTGTCGGTGGCCCGGCCGTTCGTGCCGATGGTGGAAACCCTGACCGGCCATTTGAACGGCAGCGGCACGCTGTCCGGTGGCTTGCTTGCGCCACAGGTCAACGGCAACCTCGTGCTCAGTGACGGCGAAGTGTCCGGCCCGCAATTACCGATCAGCCTCGAAGCCTTGCAGGTACGAGCGATGATCGCTGGGGAAACGGTACGCCTCGAGGGCGATTGGAAAAGTGGCAAGGACGGGCAGGGCCGCCTGGCCGGGAACATCGGTTGGGGTGAGGCCCTGACGCTGGACCTGGCGCTCAAGGGCTCGCAACTGCCGGTCACCGTCGAGCCCTATGCGGTGCTGGACGTGGCGCCGGACCTGAACATCACGATGCAAGGGGAGCGGCTTTCGATTGCCGGCAAGGTCCTGGTGCCCAAGGGCGAGATCACCATTCGGGAACTGCCGCCGTCCACGGTCAAGGTCTCGGATGACACGGTGATCGTCGGCCACCAGACTGAAGAGGGCAAGGCGCCGATGGCCATGGCAATGGACATCGACGTGATCGTCGGCCAGGAAAAACTCGCCTTCTCGGGTTTCGGCCTGACGGCCAATGTGAAAGGACAGGTGCACATCGGCGACAACATGGACACCCGCGGCGAACTCTGGCTCAACGACGGTAAATACCGGGCCTACGGACAGCGGCTGACGGTGCGCCGTGCGAGGTTGTTGTTCGCCGGGCCCATCGACCAGCCGTACCTGGACATCGAGGCGATCCGCCAGACCGACGATGTCATCGCCGGCATCCGCTTGAGCGGCAGCGCCGAACAGCCGGCCACGCAGATTTTCTCGGAGCCGGCGATGAGCCAGGAGCAGGCCTTGTCCTATCTGGTGCTGGGCCGGCCATTGAGCACCACCGGGGAGGATAACAACATGCTCGCCCAGGCAGCGCTGGGCCTGGGCTTGATGGGCAGTTCCGGGGTGACCACCAGCCTCGCCAATAACCTGGGGATTGAAGATTTCCAGCTCGACACCCAAGGCAGCGGCAACGACACCAGCGTGGTCGCCAGCGGCAACCTGTCGGAAAAACTCAGCCTGCGCTACGGCGTGGGTGTGTTCGAACCGGCCAACACCATCGCGTTGCGCTACAAGCTGAGCAAGAAGGTCTACCTCGAAGCCGCGAGCGGCGTCGCCAGTTCACTGGATATCTTCTACAAGCGCGATTTCTGATCCCTGCTCAAAACAACCTGTGGGAGCGGGCTGGTTCGCGAATGCGGTGCATCAGCTAAAAAAAATTGCTGACTGACGCACTGCCTTCGCGCGAGCCAGCCCGCTCCCACGCGTCTGTTTGTGCATAGCAAGCTAACTATTTGTTTGACATTTGCTGCCTAAGCAGTAACATCTCGACATACATTCACTGCCTAGGCAGCAAACCGTACTCTGATAACGGTACCCAGATGAAGCACTTCACCCCGGACGAATTCCACAATTGCCATCTCGGCATGCTGCTCGGCCGCGCCGCGCTGCTCAAGGATCGGATCATCGACACGCACATGGAGCCTGTCGGCATCACCGCCGCGCAGTTCAAGGTGCTGATCATCATGGCCCAGCACGGCATCGACACGCCGGTGGAGCTGTGCCGGTACCTGTCGCTGGACAGCGGCTCAATGACGCGGATGCTCGATCGCCTGGAGCAGAAGGGCTTCCTGGTTCGCCAACGCTCGGCGGAGGATCGCCGCCAGGTTCGCCTGGTGCTGACCGAGGCCGGCCAAGCGTTGGCCGATCGCCTGCCGTTTATCGGCGCCGACGCCATGAATCAACTGGCCGGTGCCATCAGTCGCGAGGAGCTGCAGACCCTCGAGAACATCCTCAAGAAAATACTGCTCGCCGCCGGTGATCCCATCACTGTGCTGCGATTGGGGGAAAAATGAAGCGTCAAACCTTGCGTACCCGCCTGAGCCTGGTGCTGTTGGCCATGAGCCTGGCCGGTTGTGCCAGCTACAGCGGCCTGGAGACCGAAGGCGTCAGCCTTGAGGCCAAGAGCCTGCAGGCGGGACAGTCCCTGACCGGCGTCACATTGTCGCCAGCCTCATGGCCGAAAAGCGACTGGTGGAAGAGCCTCGGCGACCCGCAACTCGACGGCCTGATCCGTGAAGCGCTGCGCGACAGCCCGGACATGCAGATCGCCAGCGCCCGGGTCCACCAGGCCAGCGCCGCAGCCTACGCCGCCAATGCCGCACGCCTGCCGACCCTGGATGCCAGTGGCAGCGTCAGCCGTTCACGCCTGGCCCGCGACCAGGACCCGCAAGGGCAGGGCGGGGCCTACAGCACCTTGCGTTCGCTGAGCGTGGATTTCAATTACGACTTCGATTTGTGGGGTGGCCAGCGCGCCGCCTGGGAAGCCGCCCTCGGCCAGGCCCGCGCCGCCGAGATCGACCGCCAGGCAGCGCAACTGACCCTGGCCGCCGACGTGGCCCGGGCCTATAGCGACCTCGGCCAGGCCCACATCATTTATGACTTGGCCAACGAAGACCTCAAGCGCACGCGGCAGATGCTCGACCTGGGCAAGCGCCGCCTCAGCGCCGGGATCGACAGCGAGTACCAATTCCAGCAGACCGAAAGCCTGGAGGCGAGCGCCGACGCGACCTTGATCGACGCGGAGAAACGCCTGCAGAGCGCCAGGATCGCCCTGGCCGTGCTGCTGGGCAAAGGGCCTGATCGGGGCAACGAAATCGCCCGGCCCCATGTGCTGCAGGCCAGCGCGGTCGCACTGCCGTCGAACCTGCCGGCCGAGTTACTGGGTCGCCGTCCAGACCTGGTCGCCGCGCGGTGGCGGGTCGAGGCGGCGAGCAAGAACATCGAGGCCGGCAAGACCAACTTTTACCCCAACCTCAACCTGAGCGCGGCGGCCGGGGTGCAATCGTTGCTGGGGGACGCGATGTTCGGTTCGGCCAGTCGTTTCTTCAACGTGGCGCCGACGGTGTCGCTGCCGATTTTCGATGGCGGGCGCCTGCGCGCTGACCTGGATGCCCGGGACGCCGACTACGACCTGGCGGTGGCGCAATACAACAAGAGCCTGGTCGCGGCCCTTGGCGATGTCAGCGACACCATCAACCAGTTACGTGACATCGGACGGCAGATCGGCGCCCAGCAACACGCCGTGGATATCGCACAGAACTCCTACGACACCGTGGTCCAGCGCTACGGCTCGGGCATCGGCAATTACCTGGACGTGCTGAGCATCGAGCAGCAGTTGCTCCAGGCCCAGCGCCAACTGGCAACGCTCAATGCCGAGCAGATCGATTTGTCGATCCAATTGATGCAGGCCCTGGGCGGCGGCTTCGACACCCAAACCGTGGCTTCGGCCACACCGGCCGCCACCGCGCCGACTCACTGATTCGAGGTATTTGTCATGGCAACTGCCCAAGCAACACAACAAACCCCACAGGACGCTGGCAACCCGCGTAAACGCAAGGTAATGCTGCTGGCCCTGACCTTGGTCGTCATTCTCGGCGGCGTGGGTGTCTGGGCCTGGCACGAACTGTATGGCCGCTGGAGCGAAAGCACCGACGATGCCTACGTCAACGGCAACGTGGTGGAAATCACCCCGCAAGTCACCGGCACGGTGGTGAGCATCGGCGCCGATGACGGCGACCTGGTGCGCGAAGGCCAGGTGCTGGTGCAGTTCGATCCGAACGATGCCGAAGTTGCGCTGCAAAGCGCCCAGGCCAACCTGGCCCGTACCGTGCGCCAGGTGCGCGGCTTGTACAGCAATGTCGACGGCATGAAGGCGCAAGTCCATGCGCAAGAAGCCGAAGTGCAGAAGGCCCAGGAGAACTACAACCGACGCAGGAACCTGGCGGCGGGCGGGGCGATTTCCCAGGAAGAACTGTCCCATGCCCGGGATGACCTGACCTCGGCGCAGAACGCGCTGGCTAATGCTCGGCAGCAGCTCAAGACCTCCAGCGCGTTGGTGGATGACACCGTGGTGTCGTCCCATCCCGACGTGCAAGCCGCCGCCGCGCAACTGCGCCAGGCCTATTTGACCAACGCGCGCAGCACCTTGATTGCGCCAGTGACCGGTTATGTCGCCAAGCGCACCGTGCAACTGGGCCAGCGAGTGCAGCCGGGTACGGCGCTGATGGCGGTCATTCCGCTGGATCAGTTGTGGATCGACGCCAACTTCAAGGAAACCCAGCTGCGTGACATGCGCATCGGCCAGCCGGTTGACATCGAGACCGATCTCTATGGCAGCGATGTGAAGTACAGCGGCACGGTCGACAGCCTGGGCGCCGGGACCGGGAGTGCATTCGCCTTGCTGCCGGCGCAGAACGCCACCGGCAACTGGATCAAGATCGTCCAGCGGGTGCCGGTGCGCATCCATATCAACGCCGAGGAGCTGGCCAGGCATCCGCTGCGGGTCGGACTGTCGACCCAGGTCGACGTCAACCTGCATGACCAGAGCGGGCCGGTACTGGCCCAGCAGCCACCGCAAAAAGCCACGTTCAGCACCCAGGTCTATGACCGCCAGCTGGCCGATGCCGACGCGATGATCACACGGCTGATCCATGAAAACAGTGCGGTGGCGGGCAAGACCGCACAGCGCTGAGGTAGCGCTGCTGCATCCTGTGGCGAGGAGGTAAATCCCCTCGCCACAGGGCGTAACTCCATTCCATCGGGGCGCCTGTAATTCACCACCTCCGCTTCATAGGATTTTCGCAATGAGCAATAACGCGTCCTTCACGCCGCCCAGCCTGTTGCTCAGCACCATCGGGTTGTCGCTGGCGACGTTCATGCAGGTGCTCGATACTACCATCGCCAACGTCGCGCTGCCGACCATCTCCGGCAACCTGGGCGTGAGCTCGGAGCAGGGCACCTGGGTCATCACCTCGTTCGCGGTGAGCAACGCCATCGCACTGCCGTTGACCGGGTGGCTGAGCCGTCGGTTCGGCGAGGTGAAATTGTTTTTATGGGCGACGATGCTGTTCGTCCTGGCCTCGTTCCTGTGCGGGATCTCCACCTCGATGCCGGAGCTGATCGGCTTTCGCGTGGTCCAGGGCCTGGTGGCCGGGCCCTTATACCCGATGACCCAGACCCTGCTGATTGCCGTATACCCGCCAGCCAGGCGCGGCATGGCCCTGGCGTTGCTGGCGATGGTCACCGTGGTGGCGCCGATCGCCGGGCCGATCCTCGGCGGCTGGATCACCGACAGCTATAGCTGGCCGTGGATTTTCTTCATCAACGTGCCCATCGGGATTTTCGCGGTGATGGTCGTGCGCCAGCAGCTCAAGGCGCGGCCGGTGGTCACCAGTCGCCAGCCGATGGATTACGTTGGCTTGATCACGCTGATCATTGGCGTCGGCGCGCTCCAGGTGATTCTCGACAAGGGCAATGACCTCGATTGGTTCGAGTCGAACTTCATCATTGTCGGCGCGCTGATTTCGGTGATCGCCTTGGCGGTGTTCGTCATATGGGAAATGACCGACGGCCACCCGGTGGTCAATCTGCGGCTGTTCGCCTATCGCAATTTTCGCATCGGCACCATCGTCCTGGTGGGCGGTTACGCCGGGTTCTTCGGTATCAACCTGATCCTGCCGCAATGGTTGCAGACCCAGATGGGCTACACGGCCACCTGGGCCGGCCTGGCGGTGGCGCCGATCGGTATCCTGCCGGTGTTGATGTCGCCCTTCGTCGGCAAATACGCCCACAAATTCGACTTGCGCCTGTTGGCTGGGCTGGCCTTCCTGGCGATTGGCCTGAGTTGTTTCATGCGCGCCGGGTTCACCAATGAAGTGGACTTCCAGCACATCGCCCTGGTGCAGTTGTTCATGGGCATCGGTGTGGCGCTGTTCTTCATGCCGACCTTGAGCATCCTGATGTCGGACCTGCCGCCGCACCAGATCGCCGATGGCGCGGGGCTGGCGACCTTCCTGCGAACCCTGGGCGGCAGCTTCGCCGCGTCCCTGACCACTTGGATCTGGATCCGCCGGGCCGACCAGCACCACGCGTACCTGAGCGAAAGCATCAGCACCTTCGAGCCCGCCACGCGCGAGACGATCAATCAGCTCGGCGGGGCGAGCACACCGGTCTATGCCCAGCTCGACCAGATCCTCACCAGCCAGGCGTACATGCTTTCCACCGTGGATTACTTCACGTTGCTGGGCTGGGCGTTCATGGGATTGATTTTGCTGGTATGGCTGGCGAAACCGCCGTTCGCGGCGAAAGCGGGACCTGCGGCCAGCGGTCATTGAACCAACTCGACCCCCTGTGGGAGCGAGCAGCTCGCTCCCACAGGCGGGGATCTATGTGCGGCTGGGGATTGCGTCAGGTGCCGGTAGTTGTGGCGGCGGGGCAAACCCGAACGGCGCCAACGCAAACCCCTGTTCATCCACCTGCAACGCCCACCCTTGCTTGTCCCAATCCCCCAGCACGATGCGTCTCGCTGCGTGTTCGCCCAGTTGCAGCTTGTGAATGGCGGGGCGGTGGGTGTGGCCGTGGACCAGGGTCTTCACGCCATATTGCTGCATGACCCGCGGGATCTCTTCGGGCGTGACGTCGACGATGTCGTTGGCTTTCATCCGCGTCTGGGTGCGGCTTTCGCTGCGCAGCTTGCGCGCCAGTTTTTGGCGGCTGCCCAGCGGCAGGTGGCGCAGGATGAACAGCGTGACAGGGTTACGCAGCCAGCGGCGCAGCTTCATGTAGCCGACATCCCGCGTGCAGAGGCTGTCGCCGTGCATCAGCAATACCGGCTCGCCGTTGAACTGCACGACACTCGGGTCCTTGAGCAACGTGCAACCAGCCGCTTTGCAGAAAGCCTGCCCGAGCATGAAGTCACGGTTGCCGTGCATGAGGAATATGGCCGTGCCGCTGTCGCTCAATTCGCGCAGGGCCTGGCAGATGGAACGCTGGAACGGCGTCATGGCATCGTCGCCGATCCAGGCCTCGAAAAAGTCGCCGAGGATGTACAACGCTTGCGCCGAGCGGGCGCGTGTGGCGAGTAAATCCAGAAACGCCCGGGTGATGTCCGGGCGCTCCTCTTCCAGATGCAAGTCTGAAATCAGCAGTATCACTCAATGATCTCGGCTTTCTCGATGATCACGTCTTCTGCCGGGACGTCTTGGTGGCCAGCCTTGGAGGTGGTGGCGACGCCTTTGATCTTGTCGACCACGTCGGTACCGGCGGTGACCTTGCCGAATACGGCGTAGCCCCAGCCCTGGACGTTCTTGCCGCTGTGGTTCAGGAAGGAGTTGTCGGCGACGTTGATGAAGAACTGCGCGGAGGCCGAATGCGGCTCCATGGTGCGGGCCATGGCAACGGTGTATTTGTCGTTGGAGAGGCCGTTGTCGGCTTCGTTCTGGATGCTCGGGCGCTTGTCTTTCTTTTCTTTCATGCCAGGTTCGAAACCGCCGCCCTGGATCATGAAGTTGCCGATGACACGGTGGAAAACGGTGTTTTCGTAGTGGCCGGCCTCGACGTATTCAAGGAAGTTCTTAACGGTGATCGGAGCCTTTTCGGCGTTCAGCTCCAGGACGATGTCGCCATGGTTGGTGGTCAGTTTGACTTGGGTCATGATCACTACTCTTTCAAGGAATTCGTGGGTTTCGGGGGCGCGGACGCCCGCAACCGGTCTGGCTGTAATCGGCCAGGCTGGGCAGTTTAGCGCGCCATGCGCGAATTTCGAGGCTGTTTTTCATCTGGCTGTCGAATAAATTCAATCGTTTGCCGGCCTGGCCTGTCAGGTGCTTGACAGCATCGGCTATGATACGGGCTTTGATTTATCAGGCCGCACCCGGCCGCGCACTTGTATGTTCAAGGATCCTATGAGCAAGCCCACTGTCGACCCTACCTCGAATTCCAAGACCGGCCCGGCCGTGCCGGTCAATTTCCTGCGCCCGATCATCCAGGCGGACCTGGATTCGGGTAAGCACACGCAGATCGTCACCCGCTTCCCGCCGGAGCCCAACGGCTACCTGCACATCGGTCACGCCAAATCCATCTGCGTGAACTTCGGCCTGGCCGAAGAGTTCGGTGGCGTCACGCACTTGCGTTTCGATGACACCAACCCGGCCAAGGAAGACCAGGAATACATCGACGCGATCAAGAGCGACGTCAAGTGGCTGGGTTTCGAATGGGCGGGCGAAGTGCGCTACGCCTCGCAGTATTTCGACCAGTTGCACGATTGGGCGGTCGAGCTGATCAAGTCCGGCAACGCCTACGTGTGCGACCTGACCCCGGAGCAGGCCAAGGAATACCGCGGCAGCCTGACCGAGCCGGGCAAGGACAGCCCGTTCCGTGACCGCAGCGTGGAAGAGAACCTGGACCTGTTCGCCCGCATGCGTGCCGGCGAGTTCCCGGACGGTGCCCGTGTACTGCGCGCCAAGATCGACATGGCCTCGCCGAACATGAACCTGCGCGACCCGATCATGTACCGCATCCGTCATGCCCATCACCACCAGACGGGCGACAAGTGGTGCATCTACCCGAACTATGACTTCACCCACGGCCAGTCGGACGCCATCGAAGGCATCACGCATTCGATCTGCACCCTGGAATTCGAAAGCCATCGTCCCTTGTACGAGTGGTTCCTGGAGAAGCTGCCGGTGCCGGCCAACCCGCGCCAGTATGAATTCAGCCGCCTGAACCTCAACTACACCATCACCAGTAAGCGCAAGCTCAAGCAACTGGTGGACGAGAAGCACGTCAACGGCTGGGACGACCCGCGCATGTCGACGCTGTCGGGCTTCCGCCGTCGTGGCTACACGCCGAAGTCGATCCGCAATTTCTGCGAGATGATCGGCACCAACCGTTCCGACGGCGTGGTGGATTTCGGCATGCTGGAATTCAGCATCCGCGACGACCTCGACCACAGTGCGCCGCGCGCCATGTGCGTGTTGCGTCCGCTGAAAGTCGTCATCACCAATTACCCGGAAGGCCAGGTCGAGAACCTCGAACTGCCGTGCCACCCGAAGGAAGACATGGGTGTGCGCGTCCTGCCGTTCGCCCGGGAAATCTACATCGACCGTGAAGACTTCATGGAGGAGCCGCCAAAAGGCTACAAGCGCCTGGAGCCCGCTGGAGAAGTGCGCCTGCGCGGCAGCTACGTGATCCGCGCCGACGAGGCCATCAAGGATGCCGACGGCAACATCGTCGAGCTGCGTTGCTCGTACGACCCCGACACCCTGGGCAAGAACCCGGAAGGTCGCAAGGTCAAGGGCGTGATCCACTGGGTGCCGGCTGCCGCCAGCGTCGAGTGCGAAGTGCGCCTGTACGATCGCCTGTTCCGTTCGCCGAACCCGGAGAAGGCCGAAGACAGCGCCAGCTTCCTGGACAACATCAACCCTGACTCCCTGCAAGTACTCACTGGTTGTCGTGCCGAGCCTTCGTTGGGCAACGCACAGCCGGAAGACCGTTTCCAGTTCGAGCGCGAAGGTTACTTCTGCGCGGATATCAAGGACTCGAAACCCGGTGCTCCGGTATTCAACCGTACCGTGACCTTGCGCGATTCCTGGGGTCAGTGATCAAGTCTTAAGGGAAACCCTGTGCTTACGATCTACAACACGCTCACCAAGAGCAAAGAAGTCTTCAAGCCGCTGGATGGCAACAAGGTCCGCATGTACGTCTGCGGGATGACCGTGTACGACTACTGCCACATTGGTCATGGTCGCAGCATGGTCGCCTTCGACCTGGTAACCCGCTGGCTGCGATTCAGCGGTTATGACCTGACCTACGTGCGCAACATCACCGACATCGAAGACAAGATCATCAACCGTGCCCGCGAAAACGGCGAGCCCTACGATGCGCTGACCGAGCGCATGATCCAGGCCATGCACGAGGACGAGGCGCGCCTCAATATCCTCAAGCCGGACCTGGAGCCCCGCGCCACGGATCACATCCCTGGCATGCTGGCGATGATCCAGACCTTGATCGACAAGGGCTACGCCTACGCACCGGGCAATGGCGACGTGTATTACCGCGTCGCCAAGTTTCTGGGCTACGGCAAGTTGTCGCGCAAGAAAATCGAAGACTTGCGCATCGGCGCGCGCATCGAGGTCGATGAATCTAAAGAAGACCCGCTGGACTTCGTGCTCTGGAAAGGCGCCAAGCCAGGCGAGCCGAGCTGGGAGTCGCCATGGGGCGCCGGGCGTCCGGGCTGGCATATCGAATGCTCGGTGATGTCGACTTGCTGCCTGGGCGAGACCTTCGACATTCATGGCGGCGGCAGCGATCTGGAGTTTCCGCACCACGAAAACGAAATCGCCCAGAGCGAAGCGGCCACCGGCAAGACCTACGCCAACGCGTGGATGCATTGCGGCATGATTCGCATCAATGGCGAGAAGATGTCCAAATCCTTGAACAACTTCTTCACCATCCGCGATGTGCTCGAGAAATACCATCCAGAAGTCGTGCGTTACCTGCTGGTGTCGAGCCATTACCGCAGCGCCATTAATTACTCGGAAGACAACCTCAAGGACGCCAAGGGTGCCCTGGAGCGTTTCTACCATGCCCTGAAGGGCCTGCCCGCCGTGCCGCCCGCCGGTGGCGAAGCGTTCGTGGCGCGGTTTACCGAAGTGATGAACGATGACTTCGGCACGCCGGAAGCCTGCGCGGTGCTGTTCGAGATGGTGCGCGAAATCAACCGTTTGCGTGAGAGCGATCTCAATGCCGCGGCCGGTCTTGCGGCCCGCCTGAAAGAACTGGCCAACGTGTTGGGTGTGTTGCAGCTCCAAGCCGATGACTTCCTGCAGGCCGGTGCCGAAGGTCGCGTGGACGCCGCCGAGGTCGACGCGTTGATCCAGGCGCGCCTGACTGCGCGGGCGAACAAGGACTGGGCCGAATCCGACCGCATCCGCGACCAGCTCACCGCCATGGGCGTGGTGCTGGAAGACGGGAAGGGCGGGACGACCTGGCGCTTGGCGGACTAAGACCTTTTAGCGTACGCAATACCCTGTGGGAGCGGGCAAGCCCGCTCCCACTTTTTTTGCATTCCAGCCCTGGCAATCATTCTGCTATGAGCTAGTACTGTCAGGTCGCTTCGACGTTCACCCTGGCAGGAGCCTTCCCATGCTTGCTCATTGGTCTCTCGCGGCCATCCACCTCTTGGCATTCGCCCTCGGATTCTGGGCGGTGCTGACCCGCGGCACGGCGCTGCGACGCCTCGCCGGTGGCGCGGATGCAGTTCGAAATGTATTGGTTGCAGACAACGTATGGGGGCTGTCAGCGCTGGTGTTACTGGTGACAGGCGGGATGCGCGCTTTCGCCGGGTACGAAAAGGGCTCGGACTACTACCTGCATCAGCCGTTGTTTCACCTGAAAATGACGTTGTTCGTCTTGATCCTGTTGCTTGAAATCGCACCGATGATCGCCCTGATCAAATGGCGGATGGCGCTGGGCAAGGGCGCGGCGATCGACTCGTCGAGGGCTGGCCGCTTTGCACGGATCAGTCACCTGGAAGCGTTGCTGCTGATGTTGATGGTCGTGGCGGCCACGGGGATGGCCCGTGGCGTGCGCTTGGGCTGACCGGCACGAACGCCTGCTTCATCGCCATTAAAACGAAACGTCTGACAGCCATGGTATGAGGCATGCCAGTAGTATCGGTTTCGGGCTGGTCGGATCGATAAGGCGGGATTGGACAGGGTGCGGCTCGGTCGGCCTGCATCTTTAGCCAGCCATTGCGGCAATGCAAACGGGCTGGCTGCGGACTGCGGCAGGGCTCAGGGCGTTTGCGGCTTGTCAGGGGCAGTGAGGCCGGCCTGGATGCGCTGATAAATCTCTTCGCGATGCACCGCAACGTTTTTCGGGGCGTTGATGCCGATACGGACTTGTTGGCCGCTCACGCCCAGAATGGTGATCGTGATGTCGTCACCAATATTTATGCTTTCACCGACTTTGCGGGTGAGTATCAGCATGGTGTTCTCCTTGATTGCTTTATAGGGCACCTGATTCAGACAGTGCAGATGTCGGTACTGCTTATAGATTAGTGCTAAGTGTCACAATGTGGGTGCCTCTTTCTGACGTGCAGATGCTGCATTAATTCCCAGGGTGCGACTATACAGAGACGTTGGACAGGATTCTCGTGTTTTGCGCACTGTTTAGGGCGTTTCCGGCGAGTCTGGGTGCTAAAATCCCCGCTTCATGTCTTGCGGGGGAATCGTTGTGCGTAAATTGGCTTGGGTAATCGCGGTATTGGCGCTGGCAGGATGCGGGGAGGGGCGCGACGTCGAGGCACCGAAGCCGAAGCCGGCGGCCACCTCCACGCCGGCAGCTGCCGCAGCACCGCAGTGGGCTGTCGAGGTTCGAGGCCAGACGCCCCAGGCCGTCAGCGACCTGACCGGATGGCTGATCGAGCACAGCTTCATGTCCAGTGTCGTCAGGGAAAACGGCAAGGACCGGGTCCTGGTCGGGCCATTGGGATCCGAGGCTGAAGCTCAGGCGAAGCAGGAGCAGATCAACGCTGCGCTGGTGCGCGCCAAGAAGCGCAACATCGAGACCCTGGTCGTGGATTTTCCGCCAGCACTATAAACAGACAGAGCCAAACCTGTGGGAGCGAGCTCGCTCCCACAGTTGATTCTTGCTGCTCATATACGCCAGGTCAGCCGCAGGCCTTCAAGTTAACTGGCCCGACGAATTCGTTTCCTCGCCCCATGACACACGCGACGCTCTGGTTGCGCTGACGCTCCCAGGCCTGCACGGGATAGGTCTTGTCCCAGGCTTCATACAGGCGACGATCTTGTTTGGAGAGATGCAGCCCGTATTGTTTGCTCATGTAGAAATAGGTCCTGGCGATCATCCCTCGAATGGAGGGGCGGGGCATGACTTTCTTGGCCTTGAAGTCTACTTGGGTCAAGCACGAGCCGTATTGGCCTTTCTGCACTGGCAGCCAGCCGAAGCTGAAATTGCTGCGATCGCCATTGACCTCGCCGATGCTGGGCACCAGGTTGTGCAGGTCGGCTTCGGCCCGTTGATAGACCGGGTCATAGCGGGTGCAGTTCTTGCGCCCACCCTGTTGCCAGCACTGGCGCTGGTGGCCGATCTGCCAGGCCGGGACAATATGTTCCCACTCGATGCGGGCGGCGCGGTTGGCATTCTTGCGCGGCACGTAGCCGCAGGCCGCGAGGTCCACGCGATTGCCAGTGTATTTGCACCCGCAATAGAACTCGGTGGATTGAGGCGCATAGAGCTTCCAGGCGACTTTCTTGGCTTCGTTGAACGTGCGGGGTGCACCCGCCTGTGCGCCCGTGGCAACGAAGACGAGCAATAAAGCTAAACAGCGGAAATTCATCAGGTTCAATCTTCCTTCGGCACTACCCAGAAAACCTGCACACCGCCATCGTCGCGATAGGCGAGGGTCACGTTGTCGTTCTCATCGATTTCCGCCAGCAGGCGTTCCCATTCATCCACTGGCTCGTCGGGGAGACGAAAGATCAGGGCCGCCTTGGCATTTTGTGCGGTGGGAGCGTTTATGATTTTCGAAACCCGTAGGCCGAGGCGTGTATAGGAATCTAAGGGGGTAGTTGCAGCGGAGGGCGTGGCCACAGGATTGTCCTTATTAAGCTGTACGTGCATACAGTATTTAACCGTAGGCATTTACGCAACTGCTTAAATTTCAAGAAAATCGTCTGACAGCACTTTTTCCATTTTGATGTAGGAGGAAGACTCTTTTTTATCGAGCCTGATAAACACTGCGCAAATGGGTGTCTCGAGGTGCCCGACCGATATCGGTCGGGCGGGGACGATCAGTACTCCCAGAAAATCCGCTGCAATTGCTTGCTGTCCTGGGTCTTGGTCAGCGCGACCATTGCCAGGATCCGAGCCTTCTGAGGATTCAGGTCGTGGGCCACGACCCAGTCGTATTTGTCGTCAGGCTGCTCGGCGTTGCGCAGTACGAAACCACCGACATTGGCGTGGGACGAACGAATGATCTGCACGCCTTCCTTGCGCAAGGCCTGCAACGAAGGAACGACGCGCGAGGACACCGAACCGTTGCCGGTACCGGCGTGGATGATTGCCTTGGCGCCGGATTGGGCCAGGGCCTTGTACGCGGTGTCGCCGACGTTGCCGTAGGAGTAGGCAATTTCAACATCCGGCAGGCTCTTGATGGTCTTGATGTCGAACTCCGAGTCCATGGTATGACGCTTGGCCGGCAGGCGGAACCAGTAGGATTTTCCTTCGACCACCATGCCCAGCGGACCCCAAGGGCTTTTGAATGCCTCGGTCTTGATGTTGATCATCTTGCTGACATCGCGACCCGACTGGATTTCATCGTTCATGGTCACGAGCACGCCTTTGCCGCGCGCTTCCTGGCTGCTGGCGACGGCCACGGCGTTGTAGAGGTTGAGCATGCCATCGGCGGACATCGCGGTACCGGGCCGCATCGAGCCGACGACAATGATCGGTTTTTCGGTTTTCTCGACGAGGTTCAGGAAGTAGGCAGTCTCTTCCAGCGTGTCGGTACCGTGGGTGATGACGATGCCATCGACGTCCTTGCTGTCGGCCAGCTCGGCAACACGTCGACCCAGTTGCAGGAGATTGTCGTTGGTGATGCTCTCCGACGCGATCTGCATCACCTGTTCGCCACGCACGTTGGCCAGCCGGCTGAGTTCCGGTACGCCGGCGATCAGCTGTTCGATACCGACCTTGGCTGCCTGGTAGGTGGCGCTGTTGGCGGAGCTCGCGCCGGCACCGGCAATGGTGCCGCCCGTGGCAAGGATGACGACGTTGGAAAGCTTTTGCTCAGCCTGGGTTTCTTTTGCCTGAAGGGCGCTGGGCAGCAGGAGCATGAGGGCCAAGGCGCCCGGAACAAGAGTCTTGAAGGCAGATGTCATTATTTTTCTCTCTAGTCATGAGGATTCATCTAGATGCTTCGGCAGACCTGAATGCCGGAAGCACTGTTGCCAGAGCATGATCCGTACCAGTGCGCCGCTGGTGTGGGGCTGCCTTCTAACACCTTGAAAATAAAACGATATGTATTTTCTGGCGGATGCTTGCGGCGAGTGCCTGGACGGATTTCCGAACATCGTGTTGTTTGCTGTTCGGTTAACCGGAGGGGAGTGGTCTGAAGGACGGTTTCCTGAGAGTGATGCTAAAGAAAACCCGTTGACGGACGATCTTCCTTGTAGGAATTCATTCATGGAGTGAAACATGAGCATGTCAATCGGCTTGCCGAACGCCGCCGCCGTCACCATTGGCGGTAAAACCACAGCGACGGTGAATGCCCTGGGCGAGGCGAGCGAGGACGCCTTGGGTGAACGCCAGGTTCGCGCAGACCTTCGTACTGAAACCGAGAGCAAGACCGAAAAAAGCGACAGCACCCAAAGCATCGCCACGAAAATCCTGCTCAAGCGCATGCAGGAGCTACAGCAGCAATTGCGCGATCAACAACAGCAACTCGCCGCAGCACAGGCGCGCCCATATGCAACGCCTGAAGCCAGGACTACCGCTATCATGGCCATCCAGGGGCAGATCGCCGATACTACTGGCGCACTGCAGCAGGTCACGGGCAGCTTGATCAAGGAGCTGGTGAAGGAGTCCGGCTCCGGCGCGCTGGTCAATACCACTGCCTGATTCTGGACGTTGCGGATGAAACCGTAACGTTGACAAAACTCCGATGCTTTACCATAGTTCATTCCACGCAAACGTTTGCGCGATCGTCGTGCGACGATTTTTGCTCAAAATAATCATAAAATCGGAGTGAACCCATGAAGCTGCCATTCGCTGGACGCCTTCTCGCCGTCGCCATGCTCGCGGCTGCATCCGCTGCGCTGCCTTTCTCCTCGGCGCTCGCCCAGACGCCGGAAAAACCCAAGGTTGCCCTGGTCATGAAATCCCTGGCCAACGAGTTCTTCCTGACCATGGAAGACGGTGCCAAGGCTTACCAGAAGGAAAACTCCGCCGATTTCGACCTGATCTCCAACGGGATCAAGGATGAAACCGACACCGCCAACCAAATTCGTATCGTCGAGCAGATGATCGTCTCCAAGGTCAATGCGCTGGTGATCGCGCCTGCCGATTCCAAGGCGATGGTGCCGGTCATCAAGAAGGCCGTCGACGCCGGCATCACCGTAATCAACATTGACAACCAACTCGACCCGGCGGTGGTCAAGAGCAAGAACATCAACGTGCCGTTCGTAGGCCCTGACAACCGCAAGGGCGCTCGCCTGGTGGGTGAATACCTGGCCAAGCAGCTCAAGGCCGGCGACGAAGTGGGCATTATCGAAGGCGTGTCGACCACCACCAACGCCCAGGCGCGCACCGCGGGCTTCAAGGACGCAATGGAAGCGGCACAGATCAAGGTCGTTTCCCTGCAGTCCGGTGATTGGGAAATCAACAAGGGGAACCAGGTCGCCGCGTCGATGCTTAGCGAATACCCGAACATCAAGGCACTGCTGGCCGGTAACGACAGCATGGCGGTCGGCGCCGTCTCGGCCGTGCGCGCTGCGGGTAAGGCGGGCAAGGTGCAAGTAGTCGGCTACGACAACATCAACGCGATCAAGCCGATGCTCAAGGACGGTCGTGTCCTCGCGACCGCTGACCAGTTCGCTGCCAAGCAGGCTGTGTTCGGCATCGAGACCGCCCTGAAGATCATCAAGGGTGAAAAAGTCAACAATGGCACCAACGGCGTCATTGAAACTCCGGTCGAGCTGGTGACCAAGCCGTAACCCTGGCGACACAACGGCGCTCGCCCGTCCGGGCGGGCGCATTGGAGAGTTTGTTATGTCCGTTCGCGACCCGAACGCTGTCCTGTGCGTCAGCGGTATCGGCAAGACTTATGCCCAGCCGGTACTGAGCGATATCAACCTGACGTTGATGCGCGGTGAAGTGCTGGCGCTGACCGGCGAAAATGGTGCCGGCAAAAGTACCTTGTCCAAGATCATCGGCGGGCTGGTCACGCCGACGACCGGACAGATGCAGTTCCAAGGGCAGGACTATCGCCCCGGCAGCCGGACCCAGGCGGAAGAGCAGGGCGTGCGCATGGTGATGCAGGAACTCAACCTGCTGCCGACCCTCTCCGTGGCCGAGAAC
This sequence comes from Pseudomonas frederiksbergensis, assembly GCF_000802155.2. GTDB lineage: Bacteria > Pseudomonadota > Gammaproteobacteria > Pseudomonadales > Pseudomonadaceae > Aquipseudomonas > Aquipseudomonas frederiksbergensis_A. The sequence goes on along the minus strand of NZ_JQGJ02000001.1, from coordinate 594,574 downwards.
CTGTTTCTCGACAACCTGCCCAGCCATGGTGGCTGGATCAGCCGCAAGCAATTGCGCAAGGCGGCGATCGAGGCCATGGCCCAGGTGGGGCTCGATGCAATCGATCCCGACACGCTGGTCGGCGAGCTGGGGATCGGTCACCAGCAGATGGTGGAGATCGCCCGCAACCTGATCGGCGATTGCCATGTGCTGATCCTCGACGAACCGACCGCCATGCTGACAGCCCGCGAAGTCGAGATGCTCTTTGAGCAGATCACCCGCTTGCAGGCGCGTGGCGTGTCGATCATCTACATTTCCCATCGCCTCGAAGAATTGGCCCGTGTCGCCCAGCGCATTGCGGTGTTGCGCGATGGCAACCTGGTCTGCGTCGAGCCGATGGCCAACTACAACAGTGAGCAGTTGGTGACACTGATGGTCGGTCGGGAGCTGGGCGAGCACATCGACCTGGGCCCGCGCCAGATTGGCGCCCCCGCGCTGACCGTGAAGGGCCTGACCCGCTCCGACAAGGTCCGTGATGTGTCTTTCGAAGTTCGCAGCGGGGAAATCTTCGGTATTTCCGGGCTGATCGGGGCTGGGCGCACGGAACTGCTGCGGCTGATCTTTGGTGCCGATGTGGCTGATAGCGGCACGGTGGCGTTGGGCTTGCCAACCAACGTGGTCAGCATTCGCTCACCAGCCGATGCGGTGGCCCATGGCATCGCCTTGATCACCGAGGATCGCAAGGGCGAAGGCCTGCTGCTGACCCAATCCATCGCCGCCAACATTGCCCTGGGCAACATGCCGGAGATTTCCAGCGCCGGCCTGGTCGATGGCAGCGCGGAACAAGCCTTGGCGCAGCGGCAGATCGACGCCATGCGTATCCGCAGCTCCAGCCCGACGCAACTGGTGTCCGAACTGTCCGGCGGCAATCAACAGAAAGTGGTGATCGGTCGTTGGCTGGAGCGCGATTGTTCTGTACTGCTGTTCGATGAGCCAACCCGCGGTATCGACGTCGGCGCCAAATTCGATATTTATGCGTTGCTCGGTGAGTTGACTCGCCAGGGCAAGGCGTTGGTGGTGGTTTCCAGCGACCTGAGGGAATTGATGTTGATCTGTGATCGGATCGGCGTGCTCTCGGCCGGGCGCCTGATCGACACGTTCGAGCGCGACAGCTGGACCCAGGATGACTTGCTTGCCGCCGCGTTCGCCGGCTACCAGAAACGTGATGCGCTGCTCAACGAAGCGGCGCCTAGGGATCTCTCATGAAAACCGCACCTGCCGTCGGCAAATCCAATGGCAACTTTTATGGCCTCGGCACCTACCTGGGCCTGGCCGGCGCCTTGCTGGCCATGGTCGCGCTGTTCTCGGTCCTGAGCAGCCATTTCCTTTCCTATGACACCTTCAGCACCCTGGCCAACCAGATTCCCGACTTGATGGTGCTGGCGGTCGGCATGACGTTTATCCTGATCATCGGTGGCATCGACCTGTCGGTAGGCTCGGTGCTGGCGTTGGCGGCATCCACCGTCAGCGTGGCGGTACTCGGTTGGGGCTGGAGTGTCTGGCCGTCGGCCTTGCTCGGCATGGCCGTGGCGGCCTTGGCGGGTACGGTCACCGGTTCGATTACCGTGGCATGGCGCATCCCGTCGTTCATCGTCTCGCTGGGCGTGCTGGAAATGGCCCGGGGCCTTGCGTACCAGATGACCGGCTCGCGGACCGCCTATATCGGTGACTCCTTCGCTTGGCTGTCCAATCCGATCGCCTTCGGTATTTCGCCTTCGTTCATCATCGCCTTGCTGGTGATCTTCGTCGCCCAGGCGGTGCTGACCCGCACGGTGTTCGGCCGCTACCTGATCGGCATCGGCACCAACGAAGAAGCCGTGCGTTTGGCCGGCATCAACCCAAAACCCTACAAGATCCTGGTGTTCAGCCTGATGGGCTTGCTGGCCGGTGTCGCGGCGCTGTTCCAGATTTCGCGCCTGGAAGCGGCGGACCCCAACGCGGGTTCGGGACTCGAGTTGCAAGTTATCGCGGCCGTGGTCATTGGTGGCACCAGCCTGATGGGGGGGCGTGGTTCGGTGATCAGCACTTTCTTCGGCGTGCTGATCATTTCCGTGCTGGCGGCGGGCCTGGCCCAGATCGGCGCGACCGAGCCGACCAAACGCATCATTACCGGCGCGGTGATCGTGATTGCAGTGGTGCTCGATACGTACCGCAGCCAGCGCGCCAGTCGGCGGGCTTGAACCATGGCGACGATCAAGGATGTGGCGGCGCTCGCCGGGATTTCCTACACGACCGTGTCCCATGTGGTGAACAAGACGCGGCCGGTCAGTGACGAGGTGCGGCGCAAGGTGGAGGCCGCCATCGAGCGATTGGACTACGTGCCCAGTGCGGTGGCGCGCTCGCTCAAGGCCAAGACCACGGCCACCATTGGCCTGCTGGTGCCCAACAGCCTCAACCCGTACTTCGCCGAGCTGGCCCGCGGGATAGAGGATTACTGTGAGCGCAATGGTTACTGCGTGATCCTCTGCAATTCCGATGACAACCCGGACAAGCAGCGCAGTTATCTGCGGGTGCTGCTGGAAAAACGTATCGATGGATTGATCGTGGCGTCGGCCGGGGGCGATGTGGGCCTGGCCGAGGGCTTGACCAATGTGCGTACGCCGATGGTGATCGTGGACCGCGGCCTCGATGGAGTGGACGCGGACCTGGTCCGTATCGACCATGAATATGGTGCCTACCTGGCAACCCGGCATCTGCTGGACCTGGGACATCGCGACATTGCCTTTATCGGCGGCCCCGCGGACACCAGCGTGGCGCAAATGCGCCTGGCGGGTTACTGCCGTGCACTGGAAGAGGCGGGAATCGAGCTGCCCGTCGAGCGCATGCTCGAAAGCGATTTCACCAGTATCGGCGGTTACCGGGCGGCGGCCCGACTGCTTGAGCAGCAGCCACCCAGTGCGATTTTCGCGGCCAACGACATGATTGGCATCGGTGCATTGCGCGCCGCCGCCGAACGCAACGTCCGCGTGCCCAGCGAATTGTCGATCATCGGCTTCGATGACATCCAGATGAGCCGTTACGTCTACCCGGCGCTCACCACGGTAGGGCAGTCGATCCTGGACCTGGGGGAGATGGCGGCCGAGGTGCTGCTTCGGCGGATCGCAACGCCGGGGCTTGCCACTGATCAGCGGATCGTGACGCCGAGCATTGTCTTGCGGGAATCGACTGCGCCGTTGTCCGGTACATTCGCCCAATACCGCTGAACCGAATTGACGAGTAATGATGTATGCCAGCAAAAGTAGTGGTAATAGGCAGTCTGAACATGGACCTGGTGACGCGCGCGCCGCGTCTGCCCCGTGGTGGCGAAACGCTGATCGGAGAGTCGTTCTCCACCATCCCGGGCGGCAAGGGCGCCAACCAGGCGGTGGCTGCCGCGCGCCTGGGTGCGCAAGTGGCCATGGTCGGTTGCGTCGGCAATGACGCTTATGGGCAGCAGTTGCGTGGTGCGTTGCTGGCCGAGGGCATCGATTGTCAGGCGGTCAGCGTGGTGGAGGGGGCCAGCGGCGTGGCGCTGATTGTGGTCGACGACAACAGCCAGAACGCGATCGTTATCGTCGCCGGCGCCAACGGTGAGCTGACGCCCAGCGTCCTCGACAGTTTCGACGCAGTGCTGCAAGGCGCTGACGTGATCGTCTGCCAGCTAGAAGTGCCGGATGCCACTGTCGGGCATGCGCTCAAGCGCGGCCGTGAGCTCGGCAAGATCGTCATCCTCAACCCGGCGCCGGCCTCCCACGCCTTGCCGAGCGACTGGTATGCCTACGTCGACTACCTGATCCCCAACGAAAGCGAGGCGATGGTGCTCAGTGGCCTGGCCGTGGATTCCCTGGAAACCGCCGAAGCGGCGGCGACGCAATTGATCGCGGCCGGTGCCGGCAAGGTGATCGTAACGCTGGGGGGGCAGGGGTTGATGTTCGCCAACGGAACGAGCTTCGAACACTTCCCGGCGCCGCGGGTCAAGGCGGTGGACACCACGGCGGCCGGCGATACGTTTGTCGGCGGCTTCGCGGCGGCCTTGGCAAATGGCAAGGACGAAGTCGAGGCCATTCGTTTCGGCCAGGTCGCCGCTGCGCTGTCGGTCACCCGCGCGGGCGCGCAGCCTTCCATTCCCGCATTGCTTGAAGTACAGGCGTTCGAATCATGAAAAAGACCCCTTTGTTGAATATTGCCTTGTCACGCCTGATCGCCTCGCTCGGCCACGGCGACAAGGTGGTGATCGGTGACGCTGGGCTGCCGGTGCCGCCGCACGTCGAATTGATCGACCTTGCGTTGACCCATGGCATCCCCGATTTTGTCAGTACCTTGAACGTGCTGCTCAGTGAGATGCAGGTCGAAAGCCATGTGCTGGCCGAGGAAATCCTCGACAGGCAACCGTCAGCACTCGCCACGTTGGAGGCGCTGCATGCCGAAGGCGCGCTGGGTTCGCGGGAGTTGGTGAGCCACGAGCAATTCAAGGTCCTTACGCGCGAGGCGAGGGCGATCATTCGCACCGGAGAATGCTCTCCGTATTGCAACGTGGTGCTGATCGCTGGCGTCACGTTCTAGATTTCATCCACCTGCACAAGGAGTGCGCCATGCACCGCTATGCTCGGAAAATGCGTCAACTGTTGCGGAGTCTGCTGCTTTTGTCATTCATTACGACTACTAGCGCCCAGGCGGCAGAAAAAATCGACTTGATCATCGACACCGATCCAGGCGCCGACGATGTGGTTGCGCTGTTGTTCGCCCTGGCATCTCCCGAGGAGCTGCACATTCGCGCCTTGACCACCGTGGCGGGCAACGTGCGGCTGGACAAGACATCGCGCAACGCTCGCCTGGCCCGTGAGTGGGCGGGGCGCGAAGAGGTGCCGGTCTATGCCGGTGCGCCGAAACCGTTGATGCGCACGCCCATCTACGCGGAAAACATCCATGGCAAGGAGGGTTTGTCGGGTGTCACCGTGCATGAGCCGAAGAAAGGCTTGGCCGAAGGCAATGCCGTCAATTACCTGATCGAGACGCTCAAGGCAGCCAAGCCCCACAGCATCACCATTGCCATGCTCGGTCCACAGACCAACCTGGCGTTGGCGCTGGTCCAAGAGCCTGGGATCGTCCAGGGCATCAAGGAAGTGGTGATCATGGGTGGCGCGCACTTCAACGGCGGCAATATCACGCCGGTGGCCGAATTCAATCTGTATGCCGATCCCCAGGCGGCGGAGATCGTCGCCAAAAGCGGTGTGAAGCTGACCTATCTGCCGTTGGACGTGACCCACAAGATCCTCACCAGCGAGGCGCGCCTGAAGCAGATCGCAGCACTGAACAATAATGCGAGCAAGTTGGTCGGCGACATTCTCAACGAATACGTCAAGGGCGACATGGAGCATTACGGCATGACAGGCGGGCCGGTGCATGACGCGACCGTGATCGCCTACCTGCTCAAGCCGCAGTTGTTTAGCGGGCGTTCGGTCAACCTGGTGGTGGACAGTCGTGAAGGCCCGACTTTCGGGCAGACCGTCGTCGATTGGTACGACGGCCTGAAAGCGCCAAAGAATGCGTTCTGGGTGAAGGATGGCGATGCCCAGGGGTTCTTCGATCTGCTGACCGAGCGATTGGCGCGTCTCAAGTAACCCATCTGGTGCCGGCCCCGCAGGTTTAGGCCTGTGGGAGCCTTATTCAGTCGTCTCGATCATGCTCGGGTAGCGTTCGAACGCCTGCTTGACGAAGTTCTGCGCGGCTTGCGTTCCCAGTTCCTTGACCAGTAGCTCAATGCTGATGATCGCCAGTTCTTCCGGGCTGCCTGGGCTGTATGAGCTGTGACCCTGCGCCCATTTTGCGTTGATGGTGGCTTCGATGCTGACGATGCTCATGGCGGGGCTCGCAGGTTGGGAGGTCTGTAGGCTGAGTTAACCATTTTTGAAGTGCGTTTGGCAGTGCGACTTAGGCATCAGGCGAGCCCTGTGCGACACTCGGTTTTTTATTTTTCGCGGGAGCCCCAGCGTGCAGATCGACTTGAAGGATCCTGAGAAATTCACCCTGGAGGCGGTGCGTGATCTGCTGGCTTGCGCCAGTGATGACGAGCATACCCAGTTGCGTGTGACCAAGGACGGTATCGCCTATATTTCTTCAGGTGTCGTAGGGGGCGCCGACATCCAGGGTTTGCTGTTCCGGCTTGAAACGTGGGCGAAGGGCTCGGGGTACGTCGGAAAAATCGCGGCAAGCGATGAGGTCTGGGTCATGCAGATCTACAACGCATTGAAAGAGAACTGGCCGAACCCGCCTTTCGATTACATCGACATTTACTAAGTGCCATTCATATTCAGTCACGATTCAGCAGTGAACAGTGGGCAGGGCTCAGGCAAACTGCCGTTTTTTCCGAGTGAGGGCACGATGATGGCCTTGGTGTTGAAACCAAGTTTCGTTTGGGTTGTCGCACGCTCTCTGGTAATTCATTGAAAAAGGAGGCTTCATGCCTTGGAAGCTCGCGTCATTGAGTACTTTGCTGGCCGCTGCGCTCTTGAGCGGTTGCAGCAGCACGTCCGAATCGACCCCTGATCCTGTGGCGGCCGACACCGGGCACAGCCGCTGCGAGGCGAAGGCTGCCGAGTTCGCGATTGGAAAGCAGGCCTCGCCCCAGTTGCTGGAACAGGCACGAACCCGTTCCGGTGCGCAAAACGCCCGTATCCTCAAGCCCAACGACATGGTGACGCTTGAGTACCGTTCCGATCGCCTGAATCTCAACACCGATGCGAACCTGGTGGTCAACCGGGTGAATTGCGGCTAAGGGCTTTTTAGCTGGCCATAAAAAACCCCGTCACATGGACGGGGTTTTTTTAGCGCGCCGGGAAATTACTCTGGGCGAACTTGTGCAGCTTGCATACCCTTTTGGCCTTTCTCAGCCACGAAGGAAACGGTCTGGCCTTCTTTCAGGCTTTTGAAACCGTCGCTTTCGATAGCTTTGAAGTGTACGAACAGGTCGTCACCGCCACCTTGAGGAGTGATGAAGCCGAAGCCTTTTTCATCGTTGAACCATTTAACGGTGCCGGTTTGGCGATTAGACATGGTGTATCTCCAAGAAACATATATTTTCAGTGTACTGTGCTGCTCAGGCCAACTGGGCACACCCGGGTATCATAGTCGAAATGTTCGATTTGGGAGCCCCCCGGACGAGCTGTTTGCCAATCAGTCGTGTTTTCTTTACCGTCGGATCGGGCTGAAAGCCCCGGTTTAAAAGGCTTTCAGCCGAACGTAAAGACATTAAAAAAAGCTGAAAAACCTGCGTAAATCGTAGGAAAAAGCGCTTATTCAAGCCTTTTTATCCCTGTCAGGCGCCTTCCCAGCGCCCAATTCCTTATTTTTTCGCCGGCGAATTAGCCTTGCATTTAGCGATCTGGCCGAGTGCTTTCTGTTGCAGTTCCGGGGTGGCCTTGTTGTCCATCAACGCCTGGATATCCCTGGCTGGGTAGGATTTGATCGCGTCGGCGCCGCAGGCACAGTGGGATTTGGCGGCTGCCGCGCCGATCTGTGGCGTTGCCGTCTGGGTGCACTGGGCCATGTATTTTTCGCGCTCGCCTTTTGGCCATTCGGCATGGGCGGTCAATGGCAACAGCAGGGCGAGTGGGCCGACTACTGCGAAAAACGTGTTCAGACGCATGCTGGGATGCTCCTTTCGGGTCGATGTCTTGTTATCTGAGGGGTTGCAGGCGCTTCAGTTCAGCACTTTGGCATAAAAGCCGGGGTTTTACGCTCGCTTGAATGCAAGCGCGGCGATGACCGTTCATCTGTGCTAGGATGCCGGGCTCGGGTATTTTTCAGGCTCCGGATGACGACAGGTCCCGGTGGCGGTAAATGTTCGATTAACCCTGATTTGAATCCCAGTCACTCTGGTTCGGTTTTCCCGGTTGGCCGCAAGGCTCCTGCCGCTGTAAGGCAGGCGTTCGTCATTGAATGGCCTGGACTGGATCTTGTACTGGCTCATCCCAACCCACGTGACCTTTGGTAGGGGTCACCACTAGGAGAGGAGGCGCCATGCCAACTATTACTCTTCCCGACGGCAGTCAACGTTCATTCGACCACCCGGTTTCCGTAGCCGAGGTCGCCGCATCCATTGGCGCGGGCCTGGCCAAGGCCACCCTGGCCGGCAAGGTAAACGGCAAACTGGTCGATGCCAGTGATGTCATCGACAGCGATGCCACGCTGCAAATCATCACGCCAAAGGATGAAGAGGGGCTGGAGATCATTCGCCACTCTTGCGCACATCTGGTCGGCCATGCGGTCAAGCAGCTGTACCCGAGCGCGAAGATGGTCATCGGGCCGGTCATCGACGAAGGCTTCTATTACGACATTGCCTTCGAGCGTCCTTTTACCCCGGACGACATGGCAGCGATCGAACAGCGCATGCAGCAGCTGATCGAAAAAGATTACGACGTCATCAAGAAAGTCACTCCGCGCGCCGAAGTCATCGAAGTATTCAAGGCCCGTGGCGAGGATTACAAGCTGCGTCTGGTTGAAGACATGCCGGACGAGCAGGCCATGGGCCTGTACTACCACGAAGAATACGTCGACATGTGCCGTGGCCCCCACGTGCCGAACACACGTTTCCTCAAATCCTTCAAGCTGACCAAGCTGTCCGGCGCCTACTGGCGTGGCGATGCGAAGAACGAGCAATTGCAGCGCGTCTACGGCACCGCCTGGGCGGATAAGAAGCAACTTGCCGCCTACATCCAGCGTATCGAAGAAGCCGAGAAACGCGATCACCGCAAGATCGGCAAGCGCCTGGGCCTTTTCCATACCCAGGAAGAATCTCCGGGCATGGTGTTCTGGCACCCGAACGGCTGGACGATGTATCAGGTGCTCGAGCAGTACATGCGCCAGGTCCAGCGTGAAAACGGCTATCTGGAAATCAAGACGCCGCAAGTGGTCGACCGTAGCCTGTGGGAGAAATCCGGGCACTGGGCCAACTACGCCGACAACATGTTCACCACCCAGTCGGAAAACCGCGACTACGCCATCAAGCCAATGAACTGCCCTTGCCATGTGCAAGTGTTCAACCAAGGCCTGAAGAGCTACCGTGAGTTGCCGATGCGCCTGGCCGAGTTCGGTGCCTGCCACCGTAACGAGCCATCGGGCGCGCTGCACGGCATCATGCGCGTGCGGGCATTTACCCAGGATGACGCGCACATCTTCTGCACCGAAGAGCAGATGCAGGCCGAATCCGCTGCGTTCATCAAGCTGACCATGGACGTCTATCGCGACTTCGGCTTCACCGAAGTCGAAATGAAGCTGTCCACTCGTCCGGAAAAGCGCGTCGGTTCCGACGAGCTGTGGGATCGCGCCGAGGCCGCCCTGGCCGCCGCCCTTGATAGCGCGGGCCTTGCATACGATCTGCAGCCGGGCGAGGGCGCTTTCTACGGTCCGAAAATTGAATTCTCGCTGAAAGATTGCCTCGGTCGCGTCTGGCAATGTGGTACCTTGCAGCTCGATTTCAACCTGCCGATCCGTCTGGGCGCTGAATATGTGTCCGAAGACAACAGCCGCAAGCACCCGGTCATGCTTCACCGCGCGATCCTCGGTTCCTTCGAGCGTTTCGTCGGGATCTTGATCGAACATTACGAGGGCGCGTTCCCCGCGTGGCTGGCGCCGACCCAGGCAGTGATCATGAATATCACTGATAAACAGGCAGATTTTGCCGCCGAGGTCGAAAAAACTCTCAATCAAAGCGGATTTCGTGCCAAGTCCGACTTGAGAAATGAAAAGATCGGCTTTAAAATCCGCGAGCATACTTTGCTCAAGGTTCCTTTTCTCTTGGTTATCGGAGATCGGGAGGTCGAGATGCAGACTGTCGCTGTGCGTACTCGTGAAGGTGCTGACCTGGGCTCGATGCCCGTCGCCGAATTCGCTGAGTTTCTCGCGCAAGCGGTTTCCCGGCGTGGTCGCCCAGATTCGGAGTAATTATTATTAAGCGTGAAATGAGACAAGATAAACGAGCTGCACCGAAAGCCCCGATCAACGAGAATATCTCGGCACGCGAGGTTCGGTTAATTGGCGCTGATGGCGAGCAGATTGGCATCGTCTCGATTGATGAAGCGCTTCGTATTGCTGAAGAAGCAAAGCTTGATCTGGTGGAAATCTCCGCCGACGCAGTCCCACCCGTTTGCCGGGTGATGGACTACGGCAAGTCGATCTTCGAGAAAAAGAAGCAGATTGCCGCGGCGAAGAAAAACCAGAAGCAGATTCAGGTAAAAGAAATCAAGTTTCGTCCAGGGACGGAGGAAGGGGATTACCAGGTAAAACTGCGCAACCTGGTACGTTTCCTGAGTGACGGGGACAGGGCCAAGGTATCCTTGCGATTCCGCGGCCGTGAGATGGCCCACCAGGAGCTGGGGATGGAACTCCTCAAGCGGGTTGAACAAGACCTGCTCGAGTACGGTTCGGTCGAACAGCATCCTAAGATGGAAGGACGCCAGCTGATAATGGTCATCGCCCCGAAAAAGAAGAAGTAATCACCAGGGCACGGCAGGCCTTGCGATTATGTTTATCAACTGAATGCGGAGTATCCGAACATGCCAAAGATGAAAACCAAAAGTGGTGCTGCTAAGCGGTTTCTGAAAACTGCTAACGGCATCAAGCACAAGCACGCTTTCAAGAGCCACATCCTGACCAAAATGTCGACCAAGCGTAAGCGTCAACTGCGCGGTAGCAGCTTGCTGCATCCGTCTGACGTGGCAAAAGTCGAGCGCATGCTGCGCCTTCGTTAATTTTTGGATCAAGAATAGAGGAAGTAACTCATGGCTCGTGTAAAGCGTGGCGTCATTGCCCGTAAGCGTCACAAGAAAATTATGAAACTTGCCAAAGGCTACTACGGTGCGCGTTCCCGCGTATTCCGTGTTGCCAAGCAAGCCGTAATCAAGGCAGGCCAATACGCCTACCGTGACCGTCGTCAGAAAAAACGTCAGTTCCGCGCTCTGTGGATCGCTCGTATCAATGCTGGTGCTCGTACCTACGGTCTGTCCTACAGCCGTTTCATCGCCGGCCTGAAAAAAGCGTCCATCGAGATCGACCGTAAGGTTCTGGCTGATCTGGCAGTGAACGAAAAAGCGGCGTTTGCTGCGATTGTCGAGAAAGCTAAAGCCACCTTGGCTTAAGTACCCCCGGCAGTCACCGGGGCTCACCTCTGTGGGCCCGGGTGTCAAACGTCATAAATAGGGGAAGAGCCTTAAAGCTCTTCCCCTATTTTGTATCTGGAGTCTGTACATGGAAAACCTGGACGCGCTGGTCGCTCAAGCACTAGAGGCTGTGCAAAGCGCTGAAGATATCAATGCCCTGGAGCAAATCCGGGTTCACTACCTTGGCAAGAAAGGCGAGTTGACTCAGGTGATGAAGACCCTGGGGAACCTGCCGGCCGAGGAGCGTCCGCAGGTCGGTGCGCTGATCAATGTCGCCAAGGAGCGTGTCACAGAAGTCCTCAATGCGCGCAAGGCGCTGTTCGAGGAGGCGGACCTGGCTGCCAAGCTCGCCGCCGAGTCCATCGACGTGACCCTGCCTGGCCGTGGCCAGGCTTCTGGGGGCCTGCATCCGGTGACCCGCACCCTGGAACGCATCGAGCAGTTCTTCACCCGTATCGGCTACGGCATTGCCGAGGGGCCTGAGGTCGAAGACGACTATCACAACTTCGAGGCGCTCAACATCCCAGGCCATCACCCGGCCCGGTCGATGCATGACACCTTCTATTTCAATGCGAACATGCTGTTGCGCACCCATACCTCTCCGGTACAGGTCCGCACCATGGAATCGCAGCAGCCGCCGATCCGCATCGTCTGCCCAGGCCGTGTGTACCGCAGCGACTCCGATATCACCCATTCGCCGATGTTCCACCAGGTCGAAGGCCTGCTGGTAGATCGCGACATCAATTTCGCCGACCTGAAAGGAACTATCGAAGAGTTCCTGCGGGTGTTCTTCGAGAAAGAACTGGCCGTGCGTTTCCGTCCTTCGTACTTCCCATTCACCGAGCCATCGGCCGAAGTCGACATGGAATGCGTGATGTGTAGCGGCAAGGGTTGCCGCGTCTGCAAGCAGACCGGTTGGCTGGAAGTCATGGGTTGCGGCATGGTCCATCCGAACGTGTTGCGCATGTCCGGGATCGACCCGGAAGAATTCTCGGGCTTTGCTTTCGGCATGGGTGTCGAGCGCCTGGCCATGCTGCGTTACGGCGTGAACGACTTGCGTCTGTTCTTCGACAACGACTTGCGGTTCCTCGCGCAATTTCGCTAGTCGTAACGAATCTTTAGGAGAGCAGGATGAAATTCAGTGAACAATGGCTGCGCGGCTGGGTTAGCCCGCAGGTAAGCCAGGACGAGCTGGTTGCTCGCCTGTCGATGGCCGGCCTCGAGGTCGATAGTGTGACGCCGGCCGCCGGTGCATTCAGCGGCGTAGTGGTGGGGGAAGTGCTGAGCACCGAGCAGCACCCTGACGCCGACAAACTGCGGGTTTGCCAGGTCAGCAATGGCGCGGAAACTTTCCAGGTCGTGTGCGGTGCGCCAAACGTGCGCCCGGGCCTGAAGATCCCGTTCGCCATGATCGGCGCCGAACTGCCGGGTGATTTCAAGATCAAGAAAGCCAAGCTGCGCGGCGTCGAATCCAACGGCATGTTGTGTTCCCAGGCCGAGCTGCAGATTGGCGAAGGCAATGATGGCCTGATGGAGCTGCCAGCGGATGCGCCGGTTGGCAAGGACATCCGTGAATACCTGGGGCTGGACGATGCGAGCATCGAAGTCGACCTGACGCCAAATCGCGGCGACTGCCTGTCGGTGGCTGGCCTGGCCCGTGAAGTCGGTGCGTTGTACGCCGCCCCGGTCACTCGCCCGGTCGTCGCGAACGTCCCGGCCGTGCACGACGAAGTCCGTCCGGTGGAAGTCTTGGCACCGACCGCATGCCCGCGTTATCTGGGTCGCGTGATTCGTAACGTCGACCTGTCCAGGCCGACGCCGCTGTGGATGGTCGAGCGCCTGCGACGCTCCGAGGTGCGGAGCATCGACGCGGCCGTCGACATTACCAACTATGTAATGCTTGAGCTGGGTCAGCCGCTGCACGCATTCGATCTCGCCGAAATCAACGGCGGCATCCGTGTGCGCATGGCCGAGGAAGGCGAAAAGCTGGTATTGCTCGATGGCCAGGAAGTGGCCCTGCGCAGCGATACACTGGTGATCGCCGACCATACCCGCGCCTTGGCGATTGCCGGCGTGATGGGCGGTGAGCACAGTGGTGTCTGCGCCACGACCCGTGATGTATTCCTTGAAAGCGCATTCTTCGACCAGATCGCGGTCGCCGGCAAGGCTCGCTCCTATGGCCTGCACACCGACGCCTCGCACCGCTATGAGCGTGGCGTGGACTGGCAACTGGCCCGTGAAGCCATGGAGCGCGCCACTGGCCTGCTGCTGGAAATCACCGGTGGCGAAGCCGGCCCGATCATCGAGACCGTCAGCGAGCAGCACCTGCCGAAGATCGCACCGGTTACCCTGCGCGCCCAGCGCATCACCCAGATGCTCGGCATGGAAATGGACCCGGCCGAAGTCGAGCGCCTGCTCGGCGCCTTGGGGCTGACCATCCGTGCCGATGGGGAAGGGCAATGGCAAGTCGAAGTACCAAGCCATCGCTTCGATATCAGCCTGGAAGTCGACCTGATCGAAGAGCTGGCCCGCCTGTACGGTTACAACCGCCTGCCGGTTCGCTACCCGCAAGCGCGCCTGGCCCCACAGGCCAAGGCCGAAGCTCGCAGCGACCTGCCGGAGTTGCGTCGCCTGCTCGTGGCTCGTGGGTATCAGGAGGCGATCACCTACAGTTTCATCGATCCGCGTCAGTTTGAACTGTTCAACCCAGGCGTCCAGCCGCTGCTGCTGGCCAACCCGATCTCCAATGACATGGCGGCCATGCGCTCGTCGCTGTGGCCGGGCCTGGTCAAGTCGCTTCAGCACAACCTGAACCGCCAACAGGATCGGGTGCGCTTGTTCGAAAGCGGCCTGCGCTTCGTGGGGCAGTTGGATGGCTTGAAGCAGGAACCGATGCTGGCCGGTGTCGTATGTGGCAGCCGCCTGCCGGAAGGTTGGGCACAAGGCCGTGATGGCGTGGACTTCTTCGACGTCAAGGCTGATGTGGAAGCGGTGCTGGGCTTTGCCGGTGCGCTCGACGCGTTCACTTTCGTTCCAGGCAAGCATCCGGCGCTGCACCCAGGCCAGACCGCGCGCATCGAGCGAGACGGCCGCGAAGTCGGTTACGTCGGCGCGATCCACCCTGAACTGTCCAAGACCCTGGGTCTCGACCGTCCAGTCTTCGTTTTCGAGCTGGTCCTGGCCGAAGTCGCCCAGGGAAAAATGCCGAAATTCCAAGAGTTATCGCGCTTTCCTGAAGTGCGTCGCGACCTCGCCCTGGTGGCCGATGTTGGCGTTGCATCCAGTGCCGTACTGGCAGTAATTCGTGAAAATGCAGGCGAGTGGCTGACGGACCTCAGGCTATTTGACGTGTATCAGGGTAAAGGCATTGATCCGCATAGAAAAAGCCTTGCAGTCGGCTTGACCTGGCAGCATCCATCGCGCACTCTTAATGACGATGAGGTGAATACCGCAACGCAGAACATCCTCACCTCGCTCGAACACAGGTTGAACGCCACGTTAAGGAAGTGACGTATGGGGGCTCTGACGAAAGCTGAGATGGCGGAACGTCTGTATGAGGAGTTGGGCCTGAATAAACGGGAGGCCAAAGAATTGGTCGAACTGTTTTTCGAAGAAATCAGGCACGCTCTCGAAGACAACGAGCAGGTCAAGTTGTCCGGTTTTGGCAACTTCGACCTTCGGGACAAACGCCAGCGGCCTGGCCGCAATCCGAAAACGGGGGAAGAAATCCCGATCACGGCTCGCCGTGTGGTCACCTTTCGTCCAGGGCAGAAGTTGAAGGCCCGAGTTGAGGCTTATGCTGGAACCAAGTCATAACGACGAGCTACCCGTCATCCCAGGCAAACGCTACTTCACCATTGGTGAAGTCAGCGAGCTGTGTGCGGTTAAACCGCATGTGCTGCGCTATTGGGAGCAGGAGTTTCCTCAGCTCAACCCGGTCAAGCGCCGCGGAAACCGCCGGTATTATCAGCGCCAGGACGTGCTGATGATCCGGCAGATCCGCGCGCTGCTGTACGACCAGGGGTTCACCATCGGCGGCGCGCGCCTGCGCCTCTCCGGTGACGAGGCCAAGGACGATACAACCCAGTACAAACAAATGATCCGCCAGATGATCGCCGAGCTCGAAGATGTGCTGGTGGTGCTCAAGAAATAAATTTCTGCTTTTAAATACTTCCAGTTTTCAAAAGCTTGCGATATATTCCTGAGCGTTCCGTTGAGAAGCGGAACAAGATTCACGCCTAGTCGGGGCGTAGCGCAGTCCGGTAGCGCACTAGCATGGGGTGCTAGGGGTCGAGTGTTCGAATCACTCCGTCCCGACCATATTTTTCAATGAGTTAGCCCAACTTTTACGAGTTGGGCTTTTTCATGGGCGTGACTTTTACGGGACTCCGTCCCGGCTCCTCAGCCGGGCTTTTATTTTCCGCGGTAGACCTCATTTCCCCCCAGTCACATCAAGAAACGTCCCCGTCACAAACGATGCCTCCCCACTCGCCAGCCATAGAATGGCCCGCGCCACTTCCTCCGGTTGGCCGCCACGCCCCATCGGGATGGAGTCCTTTACGCGATCGACCCGTCCCGGCTCGCCGCCGCTGGCGTGCATGTCGGTGTAGATGTGCCCGGGGCGGATGCAGTTGACGCGGATGCCTTCCCGCGCCACCTCTTTGGCGAACCCGATGGTAAATGTTTCGAGCGCCCCCTTTGACGCTGCATAGTCGACATATTCATGGGGGCTACCGAGGCGCGCCGATGCCGAGGAAATATTGATCACGACCCCGCCCGGGCCGTTGTACCGGTAGGCCATGCGCTTCACCGCCTGCTGGGCGCAGAGGATCGGGCCGATTGCGTTGACTGCGAAGATGCGCTGCATGCGCTCGAAGGCGAGGTCTTCCAGGCGTGACTGGGCCGACAGTACCCCGGCGTTGTTGACCAGGACGTCGATGCGTCCGAACGAGCGGTCGATGGCTGTGAATAAATCGGCGACCTGCGTGGGCTGCGAACTGTCCGCGCGGACGGCCAACGCGCGCCGTCCCATGGCCTCGACATCTGCCACCACTGCCAGCGCGGCGGGCTCGTTGGCGACGTAGCTGATGGCAACGTCGTAGCCTTGTGCGGCGGCGAGCCGCGCGGTGGCGGCACCCACGCCGCGGCTTCCGCCGGTTATCAGGATCAGGGGTGTCTGCGAATTCTTAGCCATTGGAAGTTTCCTCCTGAGCAGTGGGTCGGGTCAGCCGATGATGAAGATGCCGCTGGTGATCACCACGCACGCCAGGACCCGGCGGCCGGTGAGTGTCTCGCCGAGGAACAGATAGCCGATCAATACCGCGAACAACACGCTGGTCTCGCGCAATGCCGATACCGCGCCCAGAGGCGCTTCGTTCATGGCGTAAATGACAATTGCGTAGGCGAGCAGAGAGACCAGCCCGCCGACCGAGGCGGCGAGTATTCCGGGGCGGACGCAAAACAAGCTGCGGGCATCGCGCAGGCCGATGTACACCAGGGGCATCAACACGCCCCACAAGGCGCACATCCATACCGTGTAGGCCAGCGGCGCGCCGGAGAGCCTGGCCCCAATGCCGTCGACGACGCTGTAGGCCGCGATGAAACAACCCGTTCCCAGGGCGTAGGGCAGGCTGGGAACCGATAGGCTGCGTCCCCGGAAGGCCAGCGAAATGATTCCGCCCGACACCAGCCCGATACCGAGCAGTTCGCCGGGGGTAATGTTTTCTCCGGCAAAGACTGCGGCCCCGAGCGTGATCAGCGCCGGTGACGAGCCACGTGAGATCGGATAGATCTGCCCCAGGTCGCCGACCCGGTAGCTGCGTACCAAAAACAGGTTGTAGCCGACATGCAGCAATGCCGAAAGCATCCCATAGCCCCAGCTGGCCGGCGCTGGTGCCACCATGAACACTGCAGCGATGACACTGGCGATGGCGATGACGATACACATCACGGTCATTGACCAGAGTCGATCCGAGCCGCCACGCAGCAGGGCGTTCCAGCTGGCATGCAGGAGCGCGGCGAACAGAACCAGCAGGACGATGTGAATAGGCATGGTCGCCATTCTAGGCAACCCGACGGGCGGACTTACAGAGAAGTCTCTTCATTGCTTCATGAGTAAAGCCTCATGCATCAGTCATAGGCGTCTTGAACTTTCAACGCCTCGCTGGTCAACCATTGGCGAAAGCTGACGATGTGCGGTTGCGATTCGATGCCCTTGGGGCAGACAAAATAATAGGCAAGCGGCGATGGGTACGGCACCTCGAACAACCGCACCAGCCGACCATCGCTGATTTCGGTTTCAACATGGCCGCTGCGGACCAAGGCAACCCCTTGTCCGAGCAGCGCCGCCTCCACCGTCATGTTGGTGTCGCCGAACCTGACGCTCTCCTTGAGCGGCAAGAACTCCAGCCCGATCTTTTGAAACCAGTCCTCCCATTTCGGTACCAGCTCGGCGCCATCGCGGGTCAGCAGCGGGTAATGCAGCAGTTCGGCGGGGCTGTTTGGCGCGCCGAAGCGCTGCAGCAGATCGGGACTTGCCACGGGGAACACCTGCTCGCCGAACAGGAACTCGGAGTACAGGCCGGGGTAGTTGCCTTTGCCGAGCCGGATCGCGACGTCGGCTTGGGCGCTGGAGAAATGGATGATCTTGTCCGTGGTGTCCAGCGAGACCAGCAGTTCTGGATAGTGGCGGGAAAGCCCCGGCAAGCGTGGCAACAGCCATTTCAGTGCGAAGGAATAGGTGGTGCTGACTTCGAGCCTGACCCTGCCTTTTTGTTCACGCAGATCGCCCAGGGTCGCTTCCAGGCTCATGAAGAATTCCCGCACGATGGGTGCCAGCGTAGCCCCCGCTGCCGTGAGGGTGAGTGATTTGCCACGCTCGAACAACTGCAAACCCCAAAGCGCCTCCAGGTGCTTGAGCTGATGGCTGACTGCGCTCTGCGTCACATGCAGCTCCTGCGCCGCAGCGGTAAACGTGGGGTGTCGGGTGGCGACTTCAAAGGCACGCAACGTGGCGGTCGGTGGCAGGTCTCTCATCAAGGTATCCCGGCAATTCGGCGTAAAAGCGCATCATGAGTGTTAGCTCATGATAGAGCCATACCTTGAGTTGGTGCGGTTTCTAAGCGTGGGTCGCCGTATCGACCAGGGACTGCCGATACTGGGCTTCGTCGACTTCAGTCAGCGTTGCATAGCCGTCGTAGTGGTAGATCCGCTGGCTGTCTCGGGCATAACGCTCATTCAGGAATTCGAAGGTGGCCAGGTCGATACGCTTGGCGCTCACCGGCCTTCGATGGCAGAACAACTTGCGCGTGCCCAATTGCAGGAAATCGGGATGCGGCACGCGGACTTCGTCAGGGTCGAACGCTACATCAAGGGGCTTGCCCTCCGAGAGGATCAGTGCAGGGCTGACGGCGTAGGTACCGAGGATGCGGGTATCGGCGGGATGCAGGCGTCTTTTCGCCTCGCCGTAGTAATACACCGTGTCTTGGTCCTTCGCCCAGCCATGCCCACAGGACTCGAAAGTGGCAAGTTGTGCCTTACGAATCGGTTCGGGCGGATGATAGAAAATCCGGTGGCAGAACACACTCTTGCCGTCCGTCAGGTAGGGCCCGCCGAGCTCGCGGAAACGCTCTACGGGCTCTTGGGAAAAACGTTCGGGCACTTGCTTTTCGGCGTTATGAAATGGGATCAGGTACAAACCCTGTGCATCGCCGCACAGGTGCTTGCCCAGCAACTTGAAACTTGCGGCGTCCAGCCCGTTGATGACACGCCCATGGAAATAAACCTGGCTGCCGACCTCGAAACCGAGGCCGATCTCCTGTAATGGCGCTGTTTCAATGAGCGTTTGCTTGGTTCCGATGCCTGTAAATCGTGCCACCAATAACCTTGCAACTGCGGATGGGCCTCGAAGTAGGGCGCCCATGCCTCTTGCATGGCTGTGTCGATGATCCCGCCAGAGCCCAGCGGGCCGTGCTTGTCGCCCGCCAGCACGGGCCAGTAGTCCTGGTCATTTTGACAGAGCTGAGTCACTACGAAGCTTTGCGCGTCGACATCCAAGCGTTGCTGGCGCCTGTAGACGTGTTGATGGTCGCGGTAATAATCGAACCCCAGGTGGCGGAAGCTCGGACCGTGGGCGCCACGCAGCCGGGTCCCTGCGGCGTAGACGAACGAGTCGTCCACGGCAAAATAATCATCTTCGCATTCACTGCTGCCGACCACGCGGCCGCACTCGTCGAACACCGGTTGGCAGCGCTTGAGCAGCCGGAAATCGCCAACGTAGCGGAGGGTTTTGCCGGTCAGGTAATAGGCGCGCCGGCTGTCCTTGGCGTAGCGTTCGTTGAGTACGGTGAAAGTTGCCAGGTCGGCATTGTCGATGCGGTAGAAGTATTCATAGGAAACGCTCGAGCCCTGCTGCGCTTGCACGACGATTGATTGCCCATCCGTTCCCCAGCGTTGGGCGAGCATTTGGAAACCGTCCGGGTTTTCGATCGGCAGCGGTGTGCCGTCCTTCTGGTGCAAAGGCTTGAAGCCCTTGTAGACCTGATCATCGATGACTCGATAGGCCGGGTGGTTGCAATACCGCACCCGGGCCGGGGCGCTGGCGATGAATTGCCCTTGCAAAAAGATACTCACCCCGTCGCTGAACAGGGCAGAGGATGAAGTCACCGAGGCTGGCGATGATGCCAGCAGCGCCAGGCTGTCGGGTCGTGCCGCCCGGATCCGGGTGATGTCGTAGTCGCCGAACCAATAGGCACCCGTCCGATCACGCCAGTACTGGTGGCCGAGGCTTTCCAGCCCCTCGTCGAACCGAAACGGCAGCGCATGAAGCGCGTGGTAGCCGTGGCGCGCGCGGTAGGAGGGAAGCAAGTAGTAATCGCCTCGAGCATCGCGCAACAGCCAAGGGTTGCGCCGATGCCGCCAGATAGGCTGGCCGGCAAGGAGGGGCGAGGGAGGATAGTGCCCCTCACTGGCAAATCGTGCTATCGCGTCGGGGCGTGCGCCTTCAGGGTCGAGCAGGATGTACACATCGGGCACTCGCCCGTCGCCCAGCAGCACACCGTCCGCGAACGCGAAGCCTTGATGCGATTCGAGGTCGAGCGGCTCCCAGTCGACAAGAGCGGTGTCTGTGTCTGTCATGTTGCTGCGACCTGAATATGGAGCCAAGCCGGTGATGTTGCGCGGGAGCGGTTGTCCAGCGCCGTGGCGATCCTATGTATAGTGCCGACCCTGATATTGTCGATGTTGAAACGGGGACCAATACCTGTCTTCTTCCCACCCTCGGCTGTGTTGTTCATCGAAATAAATGCCCTATTACCAAAGGAATAATGATGTCATCGACAAGGATTTTCAGGGTGTCGCTGTGCCTGGCGGGCTTCGCTTTTACTGGGAACTCTCTGGCGAATCAGCAAGAGGAAGAGCATCAATGGTCAGTGACAATGGTCGCGATGGAGCAAGTTTGCAACAAAACCAACCCAGGCCTGAACGGCGACGTCGAGAATGCGATGGCCTCCGACCCCAAGATCGATGAGGCAAAAAAGTCGCAAGTCAGGAAAATCAAATCCGACCCTTCCTATAAACTCGAGGTGGCAAGCATCACGAGCACCATCCTCAAATCTCCGCTTGCTGCCATGGCGCAGGATATGTGCAAGGAGTACGCGCCGAAATGACTCGGTTTCCTCTGCGCGATAATTGGCGCCGGGAGCTCCGGGGATAAAAGGCTCAGACTCTCCGCCAGTTCATCGGGTGAGAACAGCATGGTCATCGACAGAAAAATCAACGCAGCATCCGTTCGTCTGCAGGCACTGGACCCCCTCGATTCCGCCCTGGAGCTCCTGCACTTCGGCTTCCGTGGCTTGACCGCTGACGCCGATGCTTTCCTGCAAACCCAGGGCCTGTCCCGCGTGCACCATCGCATCTTGTACATCATCGCCCGGGCAGACGAAGTCAACGTAGGCGACCTGGCGATCACGCTTGGTGTCAGCAAGCAGGCGATGCACAGACCGTTGACGCACCTGTTCGAGCGTGAGCTGGTTTGCTACACACGCCAGCCGGAACGCCACCGCTTCAAGCTGCTGGCCCTCACCGAGCAGGGCCAGGCGCTTGAGCACCAGGCGTCCGAGCTGGAGCGCCAGGCCTTGCGCCAGGCGTTCGCGCAAACCGACTCCCTGGGTCAAGATGCCTGGACGAAAGTAATGCAGGCCTTGGCCGAGCGCCTCAATTGAGCCTCAAGTGATGCGCTCGCGCACTACGATACATTTGGCCAACGGTTGCACCAGTGCTTCGGTGGCGTCTTCGCACGATACGATGGTCGGGCTCACCAGCAGCGGATCGCAGCGTCCGCTGCCGACCAGCTCGAACACCTTGGGAATGTGCGGGCGCACATTGCAGACGCCCACCGACAGGGTCACGTCGCGCAGGTACATGCCGAACAAGGGAATCTTCGGGTCGTCGAAAATAATACCGATGCATGAGCAATGACCACCGGGGGCGAGAGCCAGCAGACCCCGATGCAACGCCTGCGGGTCACGCGTAGCGGAGACCACCACGTCGTAACGCTCATCCAGCACCTGGCCGGGGTCGACATTGGCGCCGCTGCGTTGGGCAAGGTCCAGTCGGTAGGGATTGTCGTCCAGATAATCGACACTTGCCGCCCCCGCGGCCACCGCCATCTGCACCGCCAGGACCCCCAGGCTCTCCGTGCCGCCGACCACCAGCACGCGGGCATCCGGGCGCGAGGCGATAGGTCGGCTGGCGGCGACCCAGGCGTCGGTCAAGTTGTCGCTGGCGCTGGCGACAGCCAACGGATTCAGGCCGGGCGGCAGTGGCACCAACATCGCATCGGCGAAGGGCACCAGGACCACTTCGGAGAACAGGCCGCCCCAGTGTCCGCCCGCCGGGACGCCGAAGGCCGCATGTCGAGCCACGGCGGTGCAAGCGGTGGCCCGCCCGGCAAGGCACTGGCGGCACTCGCCGCAGGCGATTTTCCACGGCACCGACACCAGGTCGCCGCGACGCACGCCGGTGACCTCGTCGCCGACCTCCAGCACTTCAGCGACACATTCGTGGCCCAAGGCAAACGGCGGCTTGAACGGCGTGAGACCGGCGATCAAGCGCCGATCGAGGTCGCAGGATGCCGAGGCGATGGGCCGCACCAGGGCACTGCGCGGGCTGGTCAATAGGGGGGACGGCACGTTCACCCAGGCCAGTTGGCCGGGGTGCTGGACGACAAGCTCTTTCATGGTCTTGCTCCTACGCCTTGGGTATGCCGCTAACCTAGGGGTGGACTGTGTTCACGTCAATGATGTTGATGTGATAAAGCCCACGCCATTCCAGCCAGCCGCAACCGTTCAACGTCGGAGCAGTGCTTTCGATAAAACCGTCAGCCCATGTATCGCTCAGCCACCGCCGATTGCTTGATTTGCCCCAGCAATCCTTGGCGCGCAGCTTGCAACGCATCCCAGCGAGCACCGTCCTGTAGCGGCGGAATGGTCACCGGTTCGCGGCGATCGAATCCGACCAGCGCGGCATCGACGAGATCGCTAACTTCCATGATTTCACTCAGCGTATTGATGTCGATGCCCGCGCGTTCCCAGATTTCGGTCCGGGTGGCTGCCGGCAGCACGGCTTGGACGTAGACGCCTTTAGGCGAGAGTTCGAGGCTGAGCCCCTGGGACAGGAACAGCACGAAGGCCTTGGTCGCGCCATAGACCGACATACCGAATTCCGGCGCCAGGCCGACCACCGAGCCGATGTTGATGATCGCGCCGTCGCCAGCCTTCGCCAGGCGTGGGGCGATGGCGCTGGCGAGCCGGACGAGCGCGGTGGTGTTGAGCGAAACCAGCAGCGCGACGCTGTCGGTGGTCTGTTCGATGAAACTGCCGGATTGGGCCGCGCCTGCGTTGTTGATCAAGAGACCAATGTTGTCGTCGTCGCGCAGACGCGCTTCGACTTTGTTCAGGTCGGCGGTTTGAGTCAGGTCCGCCTGAAGCACATCGACGATAACGTTGTGTTCGTTGCGCAGTTCGGTCGCCAGCGCTTCCAGCCGCGCATTGTCGCGAGCCACCAGCACCAGATCGTGGCCGCGCTGGGCGAAGCGCTGGGCATAGACGGCGCCGATGCCGGTGGAAGCACCAGTGATGAGTACGGTTTTGCGAGTGGTCATGGTGTCAGTCTCTTCAGGGTAAGGAGGTGCGATTGGCTGCGGCGCTCAAGATGTAACCTGGAGCTGGATTGCATTGGGTCCGATTTATGATGATGACCGAAATCTAAGCTGTCAACGAATTTGATTATGGTCGGCATCTATGTATGATGCGAAGCATGATTCGAGCGGCACGAGGTGACGAAAAATGAGAGTGACAAAGGCCCAGGCACAGGCAAACCGGGAACATATCGTCGAGACGGCGTCTGTCCTGTTTCGCGAACGTGGCTTTGACGGCATCGGCGTGGCCGACCTGATGGCCGCCGCTGGCTTCACCCATGGTGGCTTCTACAAGCACTTCGGCTCGAAAGCCGACCTGATGGCCGAAGCTGCGGCGGACAGTCTTTCGCGTTCATTGACCAGCGCCAGCAACTTGGATGTTGCTGGGTTCTTCGCCATGTATGTCTCGCGCGAGCACCGCGATGCGCGGGGCAATGGCTGCACGATGGCCGCCTTGTGCGGCGACGCGGCGCGTCAGTCCGATGAGGTGAAAACCATGTTTGCCAACGGAGTGGAGGGCACGCTGGCTGCGCTTGAGCAAAAGCTGGGGCCGACAGGCGAAGGGGACCGGGCAGCGATGATCAACCTGTTCGCCCATGCAGTCGGTGCGGTGATGCTGTCGCGGGCCTGTCCGGATGATGCTCCGTTGGCGGACGAGATACTGCAGGTCTGCCGTGATCGGATCCTGGCGTCCCTGCCTGCGTCCGAACCTGTGTAAAGCGCGACGGTAGCGCAATACGCTACCGCCGGCCGGATCAGAAAATGAACTTGAACAAGGCAATGACCACGATCAGGCCAATCAGGAAAATGATCCCAACGGTACCACCAAGAAATTTCAACATAGGAACGCTCTCATCGGATGGGCTTAGTTTTCTAGACCCCCGGCGAGCGCGCGCGGTTCGTTAAATTTTCGCAATGAGTCGACGGTTTGATGGACACGGACCGCTCAGTGGACGGCCAGAGACCTCGGGACGGAAACCTGTTCGAATTTCGAAACGGTCTTGATCCAGTAGCGCCGGTAATCGGTCTTGTCCGGTGCCAGTGGTTTATGGCTCGACCAGGGATGCTCCGCCTTCAGGCTGGCTCGATAAGCCTCCCATTCCTTCTGTTCGGCCGCTTCCCGGGCTTTGTTTCGGTCATCGAACCAACCCAGTACATACGCATCGCTCTGGTCTGTCCCGCTCGCTATCAGCAGATATATGTCTGTCATCACCGGTTCCCGCCGTCATCCTGCTTACCCAGTTAATGGGCTCTTGTCATAGGTATCGGCCGCCGGTCCCGGTTTTTTAAGGCAATTGATAAATGGGGACGACGCGCTCTGCTCAAACATGGATAAAGCAGCGTTGCGAGAAAACGGGATTCATATTTCAGGCCACCAAAGGCTCTGGTAACGGTCCGGATAAAACCGGCCGTGGTTCATGGGGAACATCGCGCACGCCCAAGAAGGTCAAGCGGATGGGCGCGGCGATGGCGAACCCACCAAGGCCAGCGGGCTAAACCAGAGCCGGTCCCTGGGGACCAGGGGAGGCGAGTCAATCAAATGTACTCCGGTGTACATTCGACGGGCATCCGAGTACATTCGCGTTACGTATGTTCAATAAGGTGGATGCAAAATGCCCCAGGTCGGGAAGGCGCGTGGCAAGGCCCAGGACGCAGGTTGGCGGGGGTCGCCCGAAGGCTGGCTGGAAGCGGCCTACGAGGCTTTGAAGGAGTCCGGCATCGATGCGGTCCGGGTCATGCCGTTGGCCAAGCGCCTGGGGTTGTCACGCACCAGTTTCTATTGGTTTTTCGAGGACCGCGAACAGCTGCTGGCGGCTTTGCTGTCGCGCTGGCGCGAGACCAACACCGGTGGCCTGATCCGTCAAAGCGAAAGCTACGCCGAGAGCATCTCCGAGGCGATCCTGAATGTCTTCGAGTGCTGGCTCAACCCACAACTGTTCGACTCGCAGTTCGAATTCGCGGTGCGCAGTTGGGCACTCCAATCCGCTGAAGTGGCCCAGGAAGTCGCCGTTGTCGACGAGCAGCGAATGGGCGCCCTGGCGAGCATGTTCAAGCGCTTCGGCTACGACAGCCAAGGGGCCGACGCACGAGCGCGAACGATCTACCTGACCCAGATCGGCTACATCACCATGAACACCAGCGAGTTGATCACCGTGCGTTTCCAGCGCATCCCGCATTACGTGAGCATTTTCACCGGCAAGGTGCCCAAGCAGCGCGAGCTGGACCGTTTCTACGGCAAATTCGGTTATGCCGAAAAAGAGCCTGGGGTCTTTGTGCCGCTGGTGGAAACCTTTGAAGAGACCGCTGGAAAATGACCGAGCCGACGCTGGGCATCATCGGCGGTACGGGCTGGCTGGGCGGGGCGATTGCCAAGGCCGTGCTGGCGAAGAACCTGCTGCCGGCGAGTAACCTGGTCGTATCCAATCGCTCAGGGACTCATCCATTGGCGCGGCAAGGCGTTTGCCTGGTCGCCGATAACCAGGCACTGGTGGACCGCAGCGACATCGTCATCATCGCGGTACGACCCGAGCAATTCGCCGGCCTGACCCTCAACGCGATGGGCAAGACGGTCATATCATTGATGGCCGGCATCACGGCGCAGGCTATTGTCGCGCAGTCCTCGGCTTCAAGCGTCGTGCGGGCGATGCCCAATGCGGCGGTGGAAATCGGGCAATCCTTTACGCCTTGGTATTGCGCTGGCGCGGTGGAGCCGGCGACGAAGAGCCTCGTCCAGCGCTTGTTCGAATGCGTGGGCACCGCTGCCGAGGTCCAGCAGGAAGACTTCATCGACTATCTCTCCGCGCTTTCGGGCACCGGCCCGGCCTTTCCTGCTCTGTTGATGACGGCATTGGCGAATCAGGCGATGGCAGCCGGCATTCCTGCGGAGATTGCACAGCTAGCCGCCCATAATGTCGTGGTCAACAGCAGCCAGTTGCTCGCCAGTCATGATGCCCGGCAGATGATCGATGCCCTGGTCGCCTATCGCGGCGTGACGGCCGCCGCCTTGCAGTCGATGACCCAGGGGCATTTCGAGGCGCAGGTGGGAAGGGCGTTGCAAGCTGGCGCCGCCGTGGCGCGTAAAGGACTCCAAGCCTGACGCGTGCATATACAGGGACTTGTGGGAGCCTGCCCGCGAAGTCGGAAGCCAATCCAACATGCATGTGGCTGAACCACCGCTTTCGCGAGCGAACTCTTCTTAAAGGTCCTTGACCAGCCGCAACGCGTCGTAGATTGCCGCATGGGTATTACGCGCCGACACCGCGTCACCAATCCGGAACAGTTGGAAGCGGCCGTCCGGGTTGGTCACGATGTCCTGGGTTTTCCCGGCGATCAGGTTGTGCTGTTCGACCGCGCCGTTGTTGCGCGAATGCGGGCGCAGCTCGAAGTACAGATCATCCAGGGGCAGGGTGCCGTGGTTCACCACCACCTGGTCGACCACGCGCTGCTTGTGCACCTGGCCGTAATCGCTGCCGAAGCTGGCAACCAGTTGCCCGTCGCGTTTTTCCACGGAGTCGACCCGATACGTGACGGTGAAGGTGACGTTCAGGTCTTGCAGGCTGCGCATGTACGGCACCAGGTTCATGGCCATCACCTCCGGCGCGAACGATCGGTCGGGCGTGACGATCTCCAGTTTCGCGCCGCTGTTGGCGATTACCTCGGCCGCCTGTAGCGCCGCGTGGTCGCCGGCGTCGTCAAAAATCAACACGTTCTGGCCGGGCTTGACGTCGCCGGAAATGATGTCCCAGGTCGACACCACCAGCTCATTGCCTTGCTTGAGCACCTCGGTATGGGGCAAGCCGCCCGTGGCGACGACCACCACGTCCGGTTGTTCGGCCAAGACCGTCTCGGCTTCGGCCCAGGTATTGAAGCGAAACTTCACCCCCAGCCGTTCGCATTGCGCCATGCGCCAATCGATGATGCTGATCATCTCGCGTCGACGTTCGCTCTGCGCGGTCAGGCGGATTTGCCCACCTGGCTGGTCGGCCACTTCGAACACCGTGACATCATGGCCGCGCTCACCGGCCACCCGCGCCGCTTCCAGGCCCGCCGGGCCGCTGCCGATCACCACGACGTTGCGCTTGACCGGCGCCTTGGGGATTTCGTGGGGCATGGTGGTTTCGCGCCCGGTGGCGGCGTTGTGGATGCAATACGCGGCGCCGCCCTGATAGATGCGGTCCAGGCAATAGTTGGCGCCAACGCAGGGGCGGATCTCTTCTTCACGTTTTTCAATGATCTTGCGCACGATATGCGGGTCGGTCATGTGCGCGCGGGTCATGCCGATCATGTCTACCTTGCCCGAGGCGATGGCGTGTCGTGCTGTGGCGACGTCCGGGATCTTGGCCGCATGAAAGGTCGGAAAACCGGTGGCTGAGCGAATCTCGCCGGCAAAATCCAGGTGCGGCGAGTTGCGCATGCCCTGGATCGGGATCACGTCGGTGAGGCCGGCATCGGTATCGATGTGCCCGCGTACGACGTTGAGAAAATCCACCAGCCCACTGTCCTTGAGCATGTGGGAAATCCTCAGGCCATCGCTGGCGCCGAAGCCGCCCGGCAGGTCTTCGTCGCCGGTGTAGCGCACCCCCAGCAGGAAGTCCTCACCGCAGCGCTGGCGGATACCGCGCAGCACATCGAAGGTGAAGCGCATGCGGTTTTCCAGCGAACCACCGTAGGGCCCGTCGAGATCGTTGGTCAGCGGCGACCAGAACTGATCCATGAGGTGCCCGTAGGCCTGCAGCTCCAAGCCATCAAGACCGGCGGCCTTCATGCGTTCGGCGGCGTCCACGTAATCCTTGATGATCCGGTCGATATCCCAGTCTTCCAGTTTCTTCGGGAAGGCCCGGTGGGACGCCTCGCGGCGATGGGACGGCGAGACGACCGGCAGCCAGTCAGCCTTGTCCCAGCGCGTGCGACGGCCCAGGTGGGTGAGTTGGATCATTACGGCGGCGCCGTGTTCGTGGCACTCGTCGGTCAGGTCCTTCATCCATTTGACCACTTCATCCTTGTACGCCAGCACGTTGTTGAACACGGGCGGGCTGTCCCGGGAAACGGCAGCGGAACCCGCCGTCATGGTCAGCGCCACGCCGGCCTTCGCCCGTTCGGCGTGATAGGCACGGTACAAATCCTTCGGCATGCCATCGACCGGATACGCGGGCTCGTGGGAGGTGGTCATGATCCGATTCTTGAGCGTCAGATGCTTGATTTTGTAGGGCTGCAGCAGAGGATCGCTGGACATGGTGTTGCTCCCGGAACAGAACATCAGGCTGGGTTTTGACATAATGGTATGTTGAATGTTCATGTGTGTCAACGGGTGGGACACTGGTGTACATTTTTCTTGCTTGATGGAAAAACCGGGATTACCATCCAGTCGAAACGGGGGTGATACGGCCCCTGCGGCCCGCCATCCCGCCTCGATCCACGTGGAAGGGGCTATGCGAAGAACAATGAAAATGCTCGGTGCGGTTAGGCGCGCCATCGACCCGAATGTAAAAGTCCGGGTGAAAGCCGCCGGTCATTGCGGTTGGAAACGCCAAAGGGCGGAGGAGGGCAGGAAAACGTTAGTCCCCGTGATTTTCATAACTAGAACTTACCGATGGCCGCCTGCGGTCATGATGGGAAATGAATGCTTCTGCTGTTCTGCCAATAACTACTAATACAGTCTGCGGAGATGCACATGATGACGTTACCCAGTAAAACTTTTATCGGCTGGTTTGCAGGCCTCGCATTAGCCTGCAGCAGTCTGATCGCTCAAGCCGAGGAACCCACGCCCATCCGTATCGGCTGGGTGAACTGGTCGGATACGGAAATCGCGGTAAAGCTGGCGAACACCGCGTTGCAAGATCACCTCAAGCAACCGGTCAAGCTGGTGCTGGCCGATATCGGCATCCAGTTCCAGGCCCTGGCTAACGGCAATATCGATCTGATCCCGATGGTCTGGCTGCCCAGCACCCACAAGTCGTTCTATGACAAGTACAAGGACAGGCTCGAAGACCTCGGCGTGTTGTATGAAGGTCGAATCGGCATGGCGGTGCCTACCTCCATTCCAACCAGCGAGATCGCCAGTGTCGAAGACCTCAACAAGCCCGAAGTCCGGGAGAAACTTGGCGGCAAGATCCTCACCTCGGAAGTAGGTAACGGTCAGTACAAACTGACCGAGAAAGCCATCAAGGAATACAAGCTCGATGGCTACAAGATGGTGGCGTCTTCAGAGTCCGGAATGCTGAGCGAACTGGATCGCAACCTCAAGCGCGACAAATGGTCGTTGGTCAACGCCTGGAGCCCGCACTGGATGTTCGCCAAATGGCCGTTGCGCTATCTGGATGATCCGAAGCAGATCTTCGGTGGCGCCGAGCAGATCCACGCCGTCGCACGCAAAGGCTTCAGTGCCGAGCATCCAGACGTGGCTCGCTTCTTTGCCAACTTCAAGATTCCGAAAGCGGACCTTGAAAAGTTGATGGCGGATGCCCGCGAAAGTACCGCGGACAAGGTGGTTGCCGAGTATTACGCGGCGAACAAGCCTCGATTCGAAGCGATGTTTGGCAGCCAGACGGCTTCCGTGGCGCCAGCCCAGTAATCGCCGTTGATATCCGATAGCTGTTGCAGTCCGGTGCCCTTGGTCAAGCTCCAAGGGCACTGCTGCCGGGTTCTGTCGCATGTCTACGCAGTGCGAGGTCTGGGGCTGGCGGAAGTGCAAGCCCTGTATGCGGTGTTCCCCTTGATGACATTGGCATTGGCGGGGGCGTTTCTAGGCGAGTTCCTTGCTGTGCTCCCCACATTTGATCTTCAGTGGACGTAAGCTCGGTTTAGAACTTGAAGCGCCCCACCAATCCCTTGAGCTGTCCGGAAATATCCGTCAACCGCCCTGAACCGGTCTGCGCCGTATGGGCAAACTCCTCGACCAACTGCGCATCGGAATGAATCTGCGCGATGTGCCGGTTGATGTCTTCCGCCACTTGGTGCTGTTGCTCCGCAGCGGTGGCGATCTGGGTGTTCTGGTCGCGAATCGAGTCCACCGAGGTGCGGATCTTGTCGAAGCTGTCGCGAGCCTGCTGGATGCGCTCGACGCTGGTGTGCGACACCTGCAGGCTGTTCTGCATCTGTTGCGTGACTTCCTGGGTGCGCCGCGCGAGGTTGCCGAGCAGACTGTCGATCTCGCCGGTGGAATCGGCGGTACGCCGCGCCAGAGCGCGCACCTCGTCGGCCACCACGGCAAAGCCGCGGCCCTGATCGCCCGCGCGCGCCGCTTCGATGGCCGCATTGAGCGCCAGCAGGTTGGTCTGTTCGGCGATCGAACGGATGGTGTCGAGGATGGTGTTGATGTTCTTGCTGTCCTGCTCCAGCGCCTGCATGGTCTGGGTCGACTGCTGCAATTCCTCACTCAGCTTTAGCACACTGCCGGTGGCTTCGCCGATGTGGTGCTGGCCGTCATGTACATCGCGATAGCCGGTGTCCGCGCTGACGGCGGCCTGGCTGCAGGAGCGGGCCACCTCGTTGGCGGTGGCGACCATTTCGTTGAACGCGGTGCTCACCAGCTCCACGGCCTGGCGCTGGCGCCCGGCGGCATCGTTCATGTTCTGGGCCACGTTGCTGGTATCGGCCGCGGCAGTTTGCAGGTCGGAAGAAGCGCTGCCGATGCGCTGCATCAGTTGCGCGATCATGGCCAGGAACTGGTTGAACCAACCCGCCAGGGTGGCCGTTTCGTCCTTGCCCTGCACCGACAGTTTGCGGGTGAGGTCGCCTTCACCTTCGGCGATTTCCTGCAGGCCGTTGGCAACGCCACGGATCGGTCGGACGATGACGCTGGCGAAACTGGCACCGACGATGGCGAAGACTACGGCCAGTGCGGCGGCGATCACCGCGATCAGCCAGGTCAGGCTCGCGGCTTCGGCCATCACTTCGTCGCGCTTGATCAGGCCGATGAAGCGCCAGCCCAGGCTTTTGGAGGTGACGATGTTGGCCATGTACGGCACGCCGTCGATCTCGATCTGGGTCGCGCCATCGCTGCTCTTGGCCAGCGCGGCGTAATTGGGGCCGAGGTCGGCCAGCGGCTTGAAGTTGTGCTTGGCATCGGCGGGGTCAACCAGCACGTTGCCGCTGCCCTCCACCAGCATCAGGTAGCCGCTGTCGCCCAGCTTGATGTTCTTGACCAGTTCGGTCAGTTGCTTGAGCGACACGTCCAGGCCAACGACGCCGACCAGCTTGCCGCTGGCATCGGCGACGGTGTGCACGATGCCGATCAGCGACACGTCGTCCGGTGCCCAGTAGTAGGCGTCGGTCTTGACCGTGGTGCCCGGCGCGGCGATGGCAGCCTTGTACCAAGGGCGCACGCGCGGATCGTAGTTGGAGATCTTCGGATCATCCGGCCAACTCGCGTAGCCGCCGTCCGCCAGGCCCAGGGACAGGTAGGCAGTGGTTGGATGGCTCTTGGCGAACTGGTCGAAAATCGCCAGGAGTTGTTTGTTGTTCTCGGTCAGCGGGATTTGTGCAGCGTCGGCGCCGGAATAGTTCTTCAGGTCCTTGGCCGCGACGATCCTTGGGTCCTTGGCGAAGAATTCGACGTTCTGCATGATGCCGTCGAAGAACTGCTTCATGCCGTTGTCGATCTGGCGAATCTCGCGACCGCTGCTGTCCAGGAAGTTGGCTTGTGCCGCGTCGCGCAGGTTCAATACCACGAGCACCGCCACCAGGATCACCGGCACGCAGGCAATGGCCGCGAACGCCCATGTCAGCTTCTGTTTGATATTCATGACTTCTCCCGCAGGTATTTATCGGTGTTGGAGCGGCGGAAACATTAGCGTCGAGCGTTGCGAACTCTGGAGGGAAAGCGCCCATGCCTACCCTCAGGCTATCGACCAAGGTCGTATTCCCTTGAGGTCACCACTTGTCGGAGGTCGTTATCGCTGACAGTGATGTCGCCCAGGCGAATGTCGCCTGGGTGGTTAATCGCGAAGATGGCATCGTTCGGGTTCTTTGCCCGGCTTCAGTCCAGATCGCCTTTCCGCATCACGAGGCCCCATGCCCAGCGCATTCGAAAGCGTACTCAAGAACAAGAACATGGCTTATCGGCCCCAAGGGACTGCTTCGGTCAGCCAGGCGCCGGTCCGCGTCGCGTTTGTACTGATGGACAATTTTTCGATGATGTCCTTCACCGGTGCGGTGGACGCGCTGGTCACCGCCAACCTGATGAACGACACGCCGCTTTATGACGTGTTGACGGTAGGTGCTTCCGGCGGGCAGGTGACGAGTGACCTGGGCATTGTCATTTCCACCGATGTCGAGCTGGCGCAACTGCCGGACAACCTGGACGTGTTGATTGTCGCCGGTGGCTTTCGGGTGAAACTGCAAGGCACGCCGCTGTTGCGACGCAAGCTGCGCGCCAACGCGACGTCGGGTGCGCTATTGGGCGGTTTGTGGAATGGGGTGTTTTTCGTGGCCGATGCGAACCTGCTCGACGGGTACGAATGCGCGGTCCACCCGGAAAGCCGGGCGACGATGACCGAGATGTTTGCTCACGTGAAAGTCTCCAGCCGCGCTTATGTCGTGGACCGTGAGCGGGTCAGTTGCGCGGGCGCCAACAGTTCGCTGCGCATGATGCTCCAGTTGATCCGCCGCACGGGCGGGGAGGCGCTGGTGGGGGCCATCGAAGAGATCCTTCGCTGCGATGAGTCAGGGGACGACGCCTCGGACTTGCCGCCGATCTTTGTCGAGACGGACCCGACGCTGCCGGAAAGCCTCAAGCTGGCGCTGGAATTGATGTGGCAGAACGTCGAGGAGCCGTTGACGATCGATGAGCTGGCGGAGTGCGTCAAGGTTTCCAAGCGTCAGTTGGAACGGCGGTTCTGCCGGTTCCTCGGCGCGACCCCGACGCGTTATTACCTGGAGCTGCGCCTGACGCGCGCGCGCCAACTCATCCAGCAGACCAACCGCTCGGTCACGGAAATCGCCGTTGCCACGGGCTTCGTCAGCTCGCCGCATTTCCAGCGGCGTTTCCGGGACTTTTTCGGCGTGCCGCCTGGCAGCTACCGGTCGACGTTCGGGCGCAAATGAGGTTTAGCCGCCCACCGTTGCTGACCTTGCGATTCGCCCCGCAGCGAAGTCGAGCAGCAAGGCCACGATAATCGCGCCAGCGGAAACCAGGAACAGCAACGCGTGGTGTCCACCGCTGGCATTGAACAGCGCCGAATAGCCAAACCCGGCCAGCGCCTGGAAAGTGGCGAAGGAAACGGTGGCGCGGCTCCAGGCGACTTGCTGGCGATGGTGGTCCGGCAGCAGCTCATGCACCCGGGCCAGGGCCAACGGCACGATGCCTGGCGGGAACGAACCGATCACCACGGCCAGCACTGCCAGCGCCAGGAAACTCTGGGAGGTCGCCAGCAGGCCGAGGGCTACGGCCTGGACGGCCAACACCAGTCGTATGCTTTTGCGCGCGCCCAGGTGGTCCGCCAGAAAACCATAAGTCACTGGCCCGACAATCGCCCCCAGGCCATACATCACCCATACCAGTGCACCGACGTGGGCGCCGGCCTTGAGGCCGCGGGCGACATAGTCCACCAGGAACACCATCGCCGGGACCAACCCCGCCGCCATGAAGGCGTATTGGGCAAACAACTGATAGACGGCGCGGGGCGTGGGTTCGTCCGGTGTGGCGTGTTTCGAGCCACTGTTCTCGTGCGCAGCGTCGTGCGGCCAACCGAACCAGCTCAACCCGGTCAGTACCAGCGACAGCACGCCGAGCCCGAGCCATGTGGCTTGCAGGCCGAGACTCAACAGCGGCGGCACGATCGTTCCGGAGCCGGCGATGCCCAGCCCGATGCCCAGGAAAATCGCACCACTGGCCAGGCCTCTGCGTGCGACGGGCACATGGGGCAGCACGGTGGCGGCCACCAGCACCATGATCGCGCCGCCGGCGATGCCCGACAGCAGCCGCCAGGCGAAATACCAGGTGACCGACACAGGAAAGGCACAGGCGAAAAACGCAGCCGTCACGGCCAGCATCATCAGCCGCAATGCATTTTTATTGGACAGCCAACGGGCCATTGGCCGGCCGAGGAGGGCGCCGATCAGGTAGCCGACGAGGTTGGCGGCCCCGAGGTAGACCACGTCGCCTGCGCTGAACCAATGCGCTTCGATCAGCGGTGGAATCAAAGGGGTGTAGGCGAAGCGCGCCAGGCCGATGCTGACGAGGCTGGCGCAGAGGCCGGCGAATATCGGCAACCAGATACTGGATGGAGGTGAATCGAGCGCCGCGGATGATGTACGCATGGTAGCGATCCCATAGAAGGTTCATGGCGTCCAGCATATCGGCTATTGTTGTTGCGTTTATGCAGCGATTACGCGGCGCGGTGATGCAACTATGCATCGGTAGGAGGATGGATGAATTGGGATGATGCACGGGTATTCCTGGCGGTCTGTCGGGAGTCGACCCTGCGGGGTGCGGCGCGTGTGCTGGGGGTGGACCAGGCGACTGTGGGCCGGCGCATCGGCGCGTTGGAGAAATCCTTGAGCGCGGCTCTGTTCCTGCGCACGCCCGACGGTTACGCCCTGACGTCGATGGGCGAGGCCGCGCTCAAGTCCGTGGAGAAAATGGAGCAGTCGGCCCTGGAGCTGGAGCGTCGGATACAAGGCCTCGACGATCGGCTGGCGGGCAATGTGCGTGTCGCCACCACCGATTCATTGGCGATCGACTTCCTGATCCCCGCCATTGCCCGTCTGCACCAACGCCACCCCGACGTGCGCGTGCAGCTGGACGCTTCCACGCAGATCACCAGCCTGGTCAAGCGCGAAGCGGACGTTGCCGTGCGCAACACCCGGCCGGACAATCCCGACCTGATCGCCCGGCGGATCGCCCGTTGGCCGGTGGGGTTGTTCGCGTCGCGCGAATATGTCGACGCCCATGGCGAGCCGACGCCGGGCAGCGCGTTCGAAGGCCATGACCTGGTGGTCTACCAGCCATATTTGCAGGCGCAAAAGGACTTTACCCTGGTCGCCGAGCCGGTCAGTCGTGGGCGGATCGTTGCCGGCCTGAGCTCAAGCTTGTTGGTACGTCGGTCGATTGCGGCAGGGCTCGGAGTGGGGGAAATCCCGGTGTACATGGGCGAGCGCGATGGACTGGTGCGCCTGTGGCCGCAGCGCACGCGGCCGCTGCCCTACGAGGTCTGGCTGGTGACGCACGCGGACTTGCGCCATACGGCGCGGGTGCGGGCGGTGATCGATGAGATTGTCGCGGCGTTTTCCCAGGAAAACCAATGATGCAGGATAAAAGAACCTGTGGGAGCTTGCTCGCTCCCACAGGATGTCCTGCATGCAGGCCTCATGGCATCTGCGGCAGCTCCTGTGGCCGCAGGTCAAACACCAGCACTTCGGCATCCTGGCCGTTGCTCAGTGTCAGCGCCTGTTCCTGGCGCACCCGCACGCCATCGCCTTCCTGCAACGGCACGCCATTGAGCTCGACGCTGCCTCGGGCGACATGGACATAGGCATAGCGATCGGCAGCCAACGCCAGCGTGGCGCTCTCGGCGCCATCGAACAGCCCGGCGTAGACCCGTGCGTCCTGGCGAACATGCAGTGAGCCCTCGGCGCCGTCCGGCGAGATGATCAGTTGCAGGCGACCACGTTTCTGTTCGGGGCTGAAGTGTTCCTGCTGGTAGCGCGGCGTGGCGCCGACGACGTTGGGCACGATCCAGATCTGCAGGAAGTGCACGGGCTCGTCGGCGCTGTGATTGAACTCACTGTGAGCCACGCCACTGCCGGCACTCATCAGCTGCACGTCCCCGGGACGGATGACCGAACCGGTGCCCAAGGTGTCCTTGTGCTCCAGCGCGCCCTCGAGCACGTAGGAGAAAATCTCCATGTCCCGATGAGGGTGCTGGCCGAAACCCTTGGCGGCGGCGACCCGGTCGTCGTTGATCACCAGCAGGTCGGAAAAGCCTTGTTGATTGAGGTCGCGGTAGCTGGCGAACGAAAAGGTGTGGAACGACGTCAGCCAGCCGTGACGGGCAATACCGCGATCGGACGCTTTACGAAGGGTCAGCATGATAATTTCTCCTGGTTCAGTGGGCGGTGGCCATGGCCGTTCGCCGGGTTCAGAAGAAGGTTAATGGTAATCGACTTGTGCAATAAGCAGGTGAATGTGGAAATACTGTCCGTTCTGAGTGGACAATTTCGCACCGCACGCTTCGCTTCGTCATAATGCCGACCGATGATTGCAAACCCCACAAGGTTCGCGTTTTTCCAATTTGCTGCATGTTCTTCTCGATCTGGCGTCTTCCCATGAAAACCGTAGCAATGGTGCTGTTCCCCGATTTCCTGCTGCTCGACATGGCCGGGCCGCTGGAAGTGTTTTCCATCGCCAATCGTTTTCTTGTCCCCGACCAGCATTATCAACTGCTGACCCTGGGCACCGAGCGAGGCCCGTTGCGCGCCTCCAATGGTGTGAACGTCCACGCCGATATCCATATCGACCAGGCCTGGGCTGCCTATGACGTGTTGCTCGTACCGGGCGGCCCCGGGGCCTATAACGACCGGCACCCAGCGTTGCACACCTGGCTGCGGGCCTCGGCGCAACGGGCCACGTGCTACGGCTCCATCTGTACCGGTGCGTTTGTGCTCGGTGAGGCGGGGTTGCTCGATGGACACCGCGTGACCACGCATTGGCATTACACCGAGCGCTTGATCCAACGCTTTCCCAAGGCACTGATCGAGACCGACAAAATCTTTCTGCGGGACCGACGCCTGATCACCTCTGGCGGTGTCACCGCCGGCATCGACATGGCCTTGTCCATCGTCGCACAGGATCATGGCCGCAAGATTGCGCTGGATGTCGCCAAGGTGCTGCTGGTGCTCATGAAGCGCCAGGGCGGACAAGCGCAGTTCAGTCCGCTGGTGGCGACCGTGGCGGCCCAGGAGTCAGCGGTCACTCGGGTGCAGCACTACGTGATGGAGCATCTGGAGGAGCCATTCACGGTGGAACGCATGGCGGCAGTCGTGGCCATGAGCGCCCGGCATTTTGCCCGGCTGTTTGTCCGAGAGGTGAAAATGACGCCCATGGAATTCCTCCAAGGGGCGCGCATCGATCGGGCGCGGCAGTTGCTCGAATCCACCGACTTGCCCCTCAAGACCGTGGCGTTTCGCAGCGGCTTCGGCAGTGTCCGCCACATGCGCCAGCTGTTCAGTGAAAAGCTTGGCCTGACACCGGTCCAGTACCGCCAGCAGTTCAGTTGAGCCTTGGATGTCCGTCCTGGGCACCGTGATGTCCGTGATGGGTCCTGTGCCAGCATTGTTCTGCGGGGCAGGGCTGCCAAGATAACCGCGAACCCTCTGGAAAGGATGCGCAAGAGCCAGGGCTGACGCGTGCGGCGATTCGCAACGCGATGCCTGGACCGGTCATCTGGCGCTGGATCGCTCATGAACAGTTTCGTCACACCCTGCACCGGGCCAACGGTAGGCTTCGGCCCGTTCGTCTTTCATCGACAGCAGCGGTTGGTCACTCGCGACGGTCAGCCCCTGGCATTGGGCGGTCGCGCCCTGGACATCCTGCAAGTACTGGTCGCGCATGCGGGTGCTTTTGTCAGCAAGCAAACGCTGATCGACCATGTGTGGCCCGACAGCGTGGTGGAAGACATCAATCTACGGGTGCACATTGCCGCGCTGCGGCGGGCCTTCGGCGAGACGCGCGAAGGCAATCGCTACATCCTCAACCATCCCCGCCGAGGCTATTGTTTTGCGGTGCCCGTGACCTTGCGGCCCGGCGACGAGCCAGCGGCCGCGGAGCCGTCCGAGCGGCACAATCTGCCCGCCCGGCTGAGTCCGGTGATCGGTCGCGACAAAATCCTGGGCCGGTTGTTGGTAGAAGTGCCACGCCAATCCCTGACCACGATCACCGGCCCCGGTGGCATCGGCAAGACCACTGTGGCATTGCGAGTTGCGGAGCTGCTGCTGGAGCATTTTGCCGACGGCGCCTGGTTCATTGACTTGGCTGGCGTCGACGACCCGGCGCAGGTTGCGCTGCGAATCGCCCAAGCCCTGGACCTGGCGGAAGAATGCCTGGCCCTGCAACTGCAAGCCCGTCGGGTGTTGCTGGTGCTCGATGGCTGTGAACAGCTGATCGATGCCTGCCGGGAGTTGGCCGTGACGTTGCGCAGGGCGGCGCCGGGTGTGTCGCTGCTGGTGAGCAGCCGGGAAATCCTGAACCTGGCCGATGAAAATATCGTGCAATTGCCTGGCCTGGTGGTAGTGCCCGCCAAGCAGCCCGATCATCAGATGCTGGCGTGCCCGGCGGTGCAATTGCTGGTCGAACGGGTCGGCGCTCGCCAGCAGGGCTTCAAACCCACTGAGCGGGACCTGGCGGCGCTCGTGCAAATCTGCCAACGCCTCGACGGATTGCCGTTGGCGCTGGAACTGGCGGCGGCCCAGGTCGATGTGCTGGGCGTGGCCGGGGTCCTGGAACAGTTGGACTACGGTCTTTCGCTGCTGAGCCACGGGCGTCGTACCGCCGTGGCCCGCCACCGAAGCCTGGAGGCCGCCCTTGACTGGAGCTTCGACCGCTTGAGCCAGGATGAGCGAACGGTGTTCCAACGCCTGGCGGTGTTCGAAAAACGCTTCAGCCTCAGGGCCGCGATGGCCGTGGTCAGTTGCCCGGAGCTGGCGGCGGATCGATTGCCCTGGTTGGTGTCGCGGCTGGTCAATCAGTCATTGGTGATGGTCGAGCAGCGTGCCGAGGGAACGCGTTTTTATCTGCTGCACACCACCCGCACCTATGCCCTGGAAAAGTTGCGTTGCAGTGGACAGTCCCAGCTTTTCCATCGGCGTTACGCACTGCAACAAGCCTGGCAACCGCGTCGGTCAAGACCCGAGGCGCCGAG
Source organism: Pseudomonas frederiksbergensis (assembly GCF_000802155.2). Lineage (GTDB taxonomy): Bacteria > Pseudomonadota > Gammaproteobacteria > Pseudomonadales > Pseudomonadaceae > Aquipseudomonas > Aquipseudomonas frederiksbergensis_A. The sequence goes on along the minus strand of NZ_JQGJ02000001.1, from coordinate 555,347 downwards.
CCAGCGCTTGGAGCAGCGCGGCGGCTTGCTTTAGGTCCGGCGTGTCGAAGCCTTCACTGAAGCGTCGATAGACGGGGCCGAGTACATCCGCGGCGGCCTGATCCTGGCCACGGCGCTGCCACAGCCGCGCCAGGGAAACAGCGCTGCGCAGTTCCCACGCCAGCGCGCCTTGCTGCCGGGCGACGGCGAGGGCGGCGTGCAGTTGCGTTTCGGCACGGCTCTCTGCGGACGGGGCATCCTGCGCCAACAACGTTTCGGCGCTGGCCCGCAGGATCTCGGCGGAGCACCAGCCTGCGGCGCCGCTGTGGGCGCGTTTGATCTGCTCGGGGCCGGCGGCATCCGTGCGCAGTGTCACGACCATGTCCTGGACCAAGCCGCCCGTGGCCGGACAGGTCTCCAGCGGCGCGCCGTCGAATGCGCGCTCGTAGTGGCAGGCCCAGTCATGGAACAGCATGACCGAATGTTTGCGGGCCTGGTGTTTCAGCATATCGAGCCGTTCCCGGGCGATTGAATGCTCGCCGGTGTACTGGGCGAGCACGCAACCGGTAATCGCCAGGGTGTAGCAGATTGAAAGGCCGTGGTTGATCTGCAGGGCAATCTGCAGCGCGAGATTGGCGGTGCGCCGGGCTTTTTCGGCGAACCCCTGCAGCCAGAGAATACGCGCCAGGATCGTCAATGCCGCAACGCTCTGTTCGTACTGCACGCCAAAACCATGGGTGAACCGGCTCAGGTGGCCGTTCTGGGCCAGGCGCTGGATGACTTGTTCGGCATCGCGTCGCGCGGCATCCTGGTCGCCGGTGAAATGCAACGCCAGCACCCGCAGGCGCTGGGTACTCAAGGACAGCACCGGGTCACCCTGCGGTCCCAGGCGGTCGAAGTCTTGGCATTGTTCCAGCGCCTGCTGGTAGCGGCCACAACTGAGGTTGACGGTCAGGTGGCCCGACAAGGCGCGCAGTTCACCCGCCAGGTCCTGGCACTGCCGGGCCAGGCGCCGGGCCGTGACGAACGCCTCGACCGTGGCCGGCGTACCGCCCTCGGTGTGGTAGTTGAGGCTGGCGTGGGCCAGTTCCAGGGCCAGCGTCAGCCTCGGGCACGGCGAGGCGCTGCCGTGCAGCAGTTCGCGGGCCTTGCTGACGTAGAGACCGTGCTCCTTGAGCAGTGACAGTTCCTGCCAGAGGGGCAGGGTGCGGGCGGTCAAGCGGATCGCCACGGCGTGTGAACCGTGCGGGCCAAGCCCGCGGTCCAGCGCTGCGCGAATGTCGTCACGGTAGGTCGCGTAGCGTGCGATCCACAACCGCGTCGGGGTGCTCTCCCAGTCTTTCTCAGCCTGTTCCATCAGCGTCAGGCAACGCTCGGCGTGTCGCGCCTGGCTCACGGCGAGTTCGCCTGCCTCCAGCAGTTTTTCCAAGGCGTAGCTGCGCGTGGTGTCCAGCAGGCAATAGCGGACCTCATCGTCACCGATCTCAACATTGAGCAGCGACTTGGCGACCAACTGGCTGACCGATACCAGCACCTGGTCGGGCGCGACATGCTGGCCGACGATGACCGCCGCGGCCGAGGCCAGGTTGAAACTGCCCATGAACACCGCCAGCCGCCGCAGGCAGGTCTGCTCGCAAGCCGTGAGCAGCGCGAAGCTCCAGTCCAGCGTGGCGCGAAGAGTTTGTTGTCGCGGTGCGCTGTTGCGCTTGTCGTGATCGAGCAAGGCGACGCTGTCTCGCAGTTGCCGGCACAGCGCTTGCAGCCCAAAGCGTCCGACCTGGGCGGCGGCCAGTTCGATGGCCAGGGGAATCCCATCCAGGCGCTGGCAGATATCGACGATCAGCGGCACCTCGTGATCGGTCAGTTCGAAGTCGTCCTGGCTGGCCATCGCCCGCTCTGCGAACAGTTGCAGCGCTGGATATTCCAGGGCCGGATAACCTTCGATGATCATGCCCCGGGGCGGGATCGCTAATGAGTCGAGGCGCTGCACATGTTCGCCTTCGGCGCGCAGGCCTTCGCGGCTGGTGGCGAGGATATGCAAGTGCGGCGCGGCGCGCAGCAACGTCTCGCAGAGCTGGGCCACGGCGTCGACCAGATGCTCGCAAGTGTCGATGACCAGCAGCAACTGCCGTTCCTTGAGCGGCCGCACGATGGCTTCCAGGGGCTCGCCGTCTTGTGACGACAGCTCCAGCAGGGCGCAGAGGTTCGGCGCGATCATGGTCGGGTCGTTGAGCGAGCCGAGGTCCAGCAGATAGGTGCCGTCGCGGTAATGCCCAATCAGCCGCTCGGCGACCTGGAGGGCGACGGTGGTCTTGCCGATCCCGCCACTGCCGACCAGGGTAATGAAGCGTTTTCGCGGCAGCTGGGCGACCAGGCTTTCCACCAGGCCCTGGCGCCCGATTACCCGCGTGCGACGCGGCGGCAAGTTGCGCGCCAGGGCAGGGTGGGGGATACGAGCCAGCGCTTCCGGCGGTTCGAAGGTTACCGGCGCGACAAAACTGTAGCCGCGTTGCGCCACGGTGACGATGTAGCGCTGGCCGGCCTGCCCGTCACCCAACGCCTTGCGCAGCGCGGCCACATGGACCCGCAGGTTGGTGTCTTCCACCACGCTCTTGGGCCAGACGCGGGCGATCAATTGCTGCTTGCTGACCACTTGCCCTGCGTGTTCGAGCAGCACCAGCAGAATCTCCACCGCCCGCCGACCCAGGCGCAACGGCTGCCCCCCTTCCAGCACCAGGCGCTGGCGGGGATGAACCCGGTAAGGGCCGAAATGCAGCGTCTTTTCGACGGGCAGGCGGAGGTACTGACTCATGGCGCGCTCATTGTTCTGTTCCCTGGAGAGGGGCTGTACCTGAGCATATTCGTCAGGTTTTGTGACAAGCGCAACGGTGGTTGGGGTTGCCAACCTCCTGATCAACGCCAAACCCGTGGCGAGAGAGCAAGCTCCTTCGCCACCAAAGCACGTCAGTCCCGAAAAAATTAACAACGTTTAACTCACGCACAAACCGCCCCTGGCCGGACCATAAAGCGATCCACCCACCTCAAGGAGTCATGTCATGAGCACGTTCATCACCCGCGACGGCACAGAGATCTACTACAAGGATTGGGGCACTGGCCAACCGATTGTCTTCAGCCACGGCTGGCCATTGAATTCAGACAGTTGGGAGGCCCAGATGATGTTCCTCGCTTCCAACGGCTACCGGGTGATCGCCCACGACCGTCGCGGCCATGGACGTTCCAGCCAGCCGTGGGATGGCAATGACATGGACACCTACGCCGACGACCTGGCGGAGCTGATCGAGCGCCTGGACCTGAAGGACGCGGTGTTGCTCGGTTTCTCCACCGGCGGCGGCGAAGTGGCACGCTACATCGGTCGGCATGGCGCCGCCCGCGTCGCCAAGCTCGGCCTGATCTCGGCGGTCACGCCGCTGATGCTCAGGACCCCGGCCAACCCCGGCGGCTTGCCCGTCGAAGTCTTCGACGGCTTCCGCCAGGCCTCCCTGGCTGACCGTTCTCAGCTATACAAGGATGTGGCCAGCGCCTTTTTCGGCGCCAACCGTCCGGGCGCCAAAGTCTCCCAAGGCATGATCGATTGGTTCTGGATGCAAGGCATGCTCGCCGGCCACAAGAACACCTACGACTGCATCAAGGCGTTCTCGGAGACCGATCTCTCCGAAGACCTGCGCAACATCGACGTGCCGACCCTGGTGGTCCATGGCGATGACGACCAGGTGGTGCCGATCGAAACCGCCGGCATTGCCGCCGCCAAGTTGCTGAAAAATTCGCAGTTGCTGATCTACCCGGGCGCGCCTCATGGCCTGACCGATACCCACAAGGACCAGCTCAACGCGGACCTGCTGGCATTCATCAAGGGCTGATAAGGCCATGAACCTGTGGGAGCAAGCCCGCTCGCTCCCACAGTCAAAACAGGACCTCATACCCATGAACCGCAACGATCTACGCCGTCTCGACATGAACCTGCTGGTGATCTTCGAGGCGCTGATGTTCGAGAAGAACCTGACCCGCGTCGCTGAAAAGCTGTTCATGGGCCAGCCGGCGGTGAGCGCGGCGCTCGGGCGGCTACGGGATCTTTTCGATGATCCACTGCTGATCCGTCACGGCCGGGGCATGGAACCGACGCCTCGGGCGCTGGCGATCCTGCAGGAATTGCAGCCGGCCATGGACACGATTTCCAGCGCCGTCAGCCGGGCCAAGGCGTTCGACCCGTCCACCAGTTGCGACGTGTTCCGAGTCGGCCTGTCCGACGATGCCGAGTTCGGCCTGTTCCCACCCTTGCTGAGCCAACTGCGTGAAGAAGCACCCGGCATCATTGTCGTGGTGCGCCGGGCCAATTTCCTGTTGATGTCGTCGCTGCTGGCCAGCGGCGAAATCAGCGTCGGCGTCAGCTACACCACCGACCTTCCGGCCAATGCCAAGCGCAAGAAACTGCGGGACATTCCCTGCAAGGTCTTGCGCGGCGACAAACGCCCGGGGCCACTGACCCTCGACGAGTACTGTTCGCGGCCCCACGCCATGGTCTCGTTCTCGGGCGACCTGAGCGGCAACATCGACCTGGACCTGGCCCGCATCGGCCGGGCGCGCAAGGTCGTGCTGGCAGTGCCGCAATTCAGCGGCCTGCGGGCCTTGCTGGCCGGCACCGAACTGATCGCCACCGTACCCGACTACGCCGCCTGTGCGTTGGTGGAGGGCTGCGCGTTGCGCGCCGAAGACCCGCCGTTCGAGATCAATGCCGCCGAGTTGTCGATGGTCTGGAGTGGCGTGCACGACAACGACCCTGCCGAGCGCTGGCTGCGCTCGCGCATTGCCACCCACATGTCCCAACCGCTGCCGACGGCCGCTTCGGCGGACGCGGCCGGAGCTCACCGATGAGTACCACTGATGAAAGCCGCCTGCAGGACCTTGGCCTGCTGTTCCTGCGCCTGAGCGGCGCCTTGTTCCTGCTCTGGGTGCATGGCTTGCCCAAGCTGTTGAACTACAGCGCCGAGTTGACCCGCATCGAAGACCCGTTCCACCTCGGTGCGGCGCCCACGCTGATCCTGGCGATTTTCGCCGAGGTGGTGTGTCCGCTGCTGATCATGGCCGGCGTGCTGGTGCGCCTGGCGTGCTTGCCCATCCTGTTCCTGCTGGCCGTGGCGCTGTTGGTCGTGCATCCGCAGTGGAGCCTGGAAGAAGGCCAGTTCGGCTGGTTGCTGTTGATCGTCTTTACCAGCGTGTTCATTGCCGGCCCTGGACGCCTGGCGATGAACGCGCGCTTTGCTGGAGTACTGCGTCATGCCTGAGTCCCAAACCCTCGAATCAACCGTGAGCCCGGCAATGCCCGGCTTCGATGAAATCGTCACCCTGGTGGTCAAGCACCGGGTCAAGGCTGGCCAGGACGGTGCCTATGAAGCCTGGTTGCGGCGCATCGTCAGCGTCGCCGGCCAGTGGCCGGGGCACCTGGGCGTGGATGTAGTCCGGGGCAAGCAGGGCGGGTTGTCGCTGTTCACGTGTGTGTTGCGTTTCTGCTCCACCGAGGCGATGCAGCGTTGGTTGGATTCGCCGGAGCGTCGTGAGCTGGTGGAGGAGGCCGCGCCGCTGCTCGCTGATGGCGACCAGACCGAAGTCGCTCCCCACAAGGAGTTCTGGTTCGCGCCGCTGGCCGATGCCGCCACGCCACCGCCGCGCTGGAAGCAATCGGTGGTGACGCTGCTGGTCATCCTGCCGCATACCTTGCTGGTGCCATTGCTCTGGGGCCCGCTGCTGCAGCTCAACGCATTTTTGTCCAACTACGTGGTCGCCACTTTCCTCATCACCGTGACCATCGTGCTCTCGGTGGTGTACGTGTGCATGCCGTTGGCGACCCGGCTGTTCGCGCCCTGGTTGGAATCCTCCGAAGCCCACGAACACCTGGAGCCCGGTCATGGCCAATAACGACGACCCAACCGATCCACTGCGCCGCCAATTACTCGCCGCCGGATCCTTGCTCAGCGCTGCCGCCGCTTTCTGGCCACGCCTGTCCCTTGCTTCTTCCCACTCACAAGGAAACCCGATGAACGCCGATCTGATTCTGTTCAATGGCCAATTCCACACCGTCGACCGCGAGAAGCCTCGTGCCAGCGCGGTCGCCATCAGCCAGGGCCGCTTCGTCGCCGTGGGCACCGACGCCGAGGCCATGGCCTTGCGCGGCAGTGGCACCCAAGTCATCGATCTCAAGGGCCGCACCGTCATTCCCGGCCTCAACGACTCGCACCTGCACCTGATTCGTGGTGGCTTGAACTACAACCTGGAACTGCGCTGGGAGGGCGTGCCGTCCCTGGCCGATGCCTTGCGCATGCTCAAGGACCAGGCCGACCGCACGCCGACGCCGCAATGGGTTCGCGTAGTGGGTGGCTGGAACGAATTCCAGTTCGCCGAAAAACGCATGCCGACCCTGGAAGAACTCAACCAGGCCGCGCCCGACACCCCGGTATTCGTGTTGCACCTGTACGACCGCGCCTTGCTCAACCGCGCCGCCCTGCGCGTGGCCGGCTACACCCGCGACACGCCGAACCCGCCGGGCGGCGAGATCGTGCGTGACAGCAAGGGCGAACCCACCGGCATGCTGGTGGCGCGGCCCAACGCGATGATCCTTTACTCGACACTGGCGAAAGGGCCGAAGTTGCCGCTGGAGTACCAGGTCAACTCCACCCGTCAGTTCATGCGCGAGCTCAATCGCCTGGGCCTGACCAGCGCCATCGACGCCGGTGGCGGCTACCAGAACTACCCGGACGACTACGAAGTCATCGAGCAGTTGGCCCGCGAGCAGCAGTTGACGGTGCGCATCGCCTACAACCTGTTCACCCAGAAGCCCAAGGAAGAACTCACCGACTTCAAGAACTGGACCGGCAGCGTCAAGCTGCACCAGGGCGACGATTTCCTGCGGCACAACGGCGCCGGTGAAATGCTGGTGTTCTCCGCCGCGGACTTCGAAGACTTCCTCGAACCGCGCCCGGACCTGCCGCCCGGCATGGAACAGGACCTGGAACCGGTGGTGCGTCACCTGGTGGAGCAGCGCTGGCCATTCCGCCTGCACGCCACCTACGACGAATCCATCAGCCGCATGCTCGACGTGTTCGAAAAGGTCAACCGTGACATCCCGTTCAACGGCCTGCCGTGGTTCTTCGACCACGCCGAGACCATCACGCCGAAGAACATCGAACGCGTGCGAGCACTGGGCGGCGGTATCGCGATCCAGGACCGCATGGCCTTCCAGGGCGAATACTTCGTCGACCGCTACGGCGCCAAGGCCGCCGAAGCCACGCCGCCGATCAAGCGCATGCTCGCCGAAGGCGTGCCGGTGGGCGCCGGCACCGACGCCACCCGCGTGTCGAGCTACAACCCGTGGACTTCGTTGTACTGGATGGTCAGCGGTCGCACCGTTGGCGGTCTGTCGTTGCACGAAGAAGGCCTGCCGCGCCTGACCGCGTTGGAACTGTTCACCCATGGCAGCGCCTGGTTCTCGTCGGAGCAGGGTAAGAAGGGGCAGATCAAGGTCGGCCAACTGGCAGACCTGGCGGCCCTGAGCGCGGATTTCTTCAGCGTCGAGGAAGAAGCCATCAAGTGGATCGAGTCGGTCCTGACCGTGGTTGACGGCAAGGTGGTGTACGCCGCCGGCGACTTCGAAAAACTCGGCCCGGCCAGCGTCCCGGTGCTGCCGGACTGGTCGCCGGTGGTCAAGGTCCCAGGTCACTGGCGCCCGAGCTCGCCGTTGCAGGCCCAGGTCCACCAGTGCAGCGGGCCGTGCAAAGTGCATTCCCACAGCCACGAACGGGCGCGACTGTCGAACGTTCCGGTCAGCGACTTCCAGGGTTTCTGGGGCGCGTTTGGCTGTTCCTGCTTTGCCTTTTGACTGAGCACACACCTACCCGAATGTGGGAGCCCGCTCCCACATTGGTTTCGTAATATCCATCCCAAAGGAGTCATCCCATGAGCAACGTTCCCGCCTACAACCGCCTGAACAAAGATGACGCGGTGGTCCTGCTGGTCGATCACCAGACTGGCTTGATCTCCCTCGTCCAGGATTTCTCGCCCAACGAGTTCAAGAACAACGTATTGGCCCTGGCTGACCTGGCGAAGTTCTTCGAACTGCCCACCATCCTGACCACCAGCTTCGAACAAGGCCCCAACGGCCCGATCGTGCCGGAACTCAAGGAGATGTTCCCGGACGCGCCGTACATCCCGCGTCCAGGCCAGATCAACGCGTGGGACAACGAAGATTTCGTCAAGGCGATCAAGGCCACCGGCCGCAAGCAACTGATCATCGCGGGCGTGGTGACTGATGTCTGCGTGGCCTTCCCGACCCTGTCGGCGCTGGCCGAAGGTTTTGACGTGTTTGTCGTCACCGACGCTTCGGGTACCTTCAACGAAACCGTGCAACAGGCCGCCTGGGTGCGCATGACCGCTGCCGGCGCGCAAATGATGAACTGGTTCTCCGTGGCCTGTGAGCTGCACCGCGACTGGCGCAACGACATCGAAGGCCTGGGCAATCTGCTGTCCCAGCGCATCCCCAACTACCGCAACCTGATGAACAGCTACTCGGCGCTGACGGCCAAGTAAGTAGCCTCCTGGCTGAACAGGTGCCCGCCAATGTGCGGGCATCTTTTTGTCTGGCCACAGGTTTTGTATTCGGCCAGGATGTCTAAATAAAGCCCCACCCAGGAATGGCAATGAACCCCTTCGAAGAAATGCGCATCTTTGCCCAGGTCATGGAGTCGGGCAGTTTCACAGCGGCGGCGGACAAGCTCGGGCTGTCCAAGCAGTTCGTCAGCCGCAAGCTCATGGAACTGGAACAGCGCCTGGGCGTGCGCCTGCTCAACCGCTCCACGCGCCGACTGGACGTGACACCGCTGGGGCAGCGCTATTACGAGGCAGCGTTGCGCTTGCTCAGTGAAGTCGAGCAAGTGGAGCAGGGCATCAGTGGCCAGACCAGCGAGCCACGCGGGACCATTCGGCTCAGCGCGCCGTTGTCGTTCGCCGTGGCGCACCTGGGCTGCCTGCTGCCACTGTTCTTGCAGCGCTACCGGGACGTCAGCGTCGAGGTGGACCTGAGCGATCGCTCGGTGGACCTGCTGGGTGAAGGCTACGACCTGGCGCTGAGGATCGGCGTGCTGGAAGATTCAACACTGATCGCCCGGCGCATCGCGAGCATCGAGCGGGTGTACTGCGCCAGCCCGGCCTACCTGGCCGACAAAGGCACACCGGCCCGACCTGAAGACCTGCGCAATCACGACTGCCTGCCTTATGGACACAGCCGTCAGGTGCAGTGGCGGTTCGAGGGAAATGGCAAGCCGTTGGTCCTGGAAGTGACGGGGCGGATGCGGGCCAATAACGGCGATTTGCTCAGGGATGCGGCGATCGCCGGGATGGGCGTCACCTATCTGCCAACCTTCATCCTCGGTGACGCGTTGAAGGATGGCCGGTTGGTCAGGGTGCTGGAAGGGTTCGAAACGGAGCCGTTGACACTGTCGGCGGTCTATCCGCAACATCGCCAGGCTTCGCGCCCGGTGCAGGCGCTAGTGGAGTTTCTGCGCGAACAGATGTTATGAAGGCCTGGACGCTTCAGCCTCCGATCAGGGGCTGAAGCGTTGGCGCCTGGTGATCAAGCGGCGAGGTTGGCGCTGCTCAATTCCTTCTTGTACTGCGCCTTCATGGTTTCCATCTGCTCACCCAGGGCGTCCAGCTTGGCCTTGCCCAGCACTTTCTTGGCTTGGGGGAACATTTCCTTTTCTTCTTCCTCGATGTGGTGCTCCAGCAGTTCTTTCACCACTTTGACCCGGCCTGCAAATTCAGGCTGCGATGGATCGGTGGCTTTCAGGTCGGGCAGCACCAGCGAATCGACGGTGCGGTGCTCTTCCTTGGCTTCGTAATACATCTCGGCTTCTTCCTTGCCGCCTGCCTGCTTGAACGCCGGGTAGAGGATTTCTTCCTCCAGGCGGGTGTGGATGGACACTTCCATTTCCAGCTTCGCCAGCAGTTCGGTGCGTTTCTTGATCGCGCGATCAGTTGACTCACTCAACTGAGTGAGAATGGCTTTGACGCGTTCGTGGTCGGCTTTCAACAGGTCGATGGCGTTCATGTGCTGCTCCTCGGTCATTCACGGATGCGGGCCGGCTTCGAGCGCCGGCGCCACGTAACATGAGAGGTGCATCCGTCGTGCCAGCCGAGTCGCTTTTTAATTTCCTTTAAAAACAACTGGTTATGTCGTAGCCGGGTTTTGTCATCGTGCAGGCTGCATGAGCCGGGGCTAAAACGCCTTGCACTTTGCGCTGCCAAGGGCATCAGGTGTTGCCGAACAGTTGCCTGACCCGTTGCGCCAGCGCCAGGCAGGATGTCAGCCCGGGGGATTCGATACCGAACAGGTTGATCAGCCCCGGCACCTGATGTTCGGCTTCACTGCTGATGAGAAAGTCCCGAGCGGGTTCGCCCGGTGCGGAAATTTTCGGGCGGATGCCGCTGTAGGCAGGTTGCAGGCTCTGGTCCGGCAGGCCCGGCCAGTAATTTCGAATGGCCCGGTAAAACGCTTCCGCCCGGGCCGGATCCACGCGGTAATCCTCCGCTTCGACCCATTCGGTGTCGGGACCGAAACGCGCCTGGCCTGCCAAGTCGAGCGTCATGTGAATACCCAGGCCGGCGGCTTCCGGCGCGGGATAGACCAGATGGCGGAACGGCGCCCGCCCGGCCAGTTGAAAATAGGTGCCCTTGCACAGGTAATCATCGGGAATCCATTGCCTCTCCAGGCCCTCGACCCGGCGGGCGAGGGCAGGGGCCTGGAGGCCGGCGGCGTTGATCAGCCGGCGGCAGGACAATGTCATCTGCGCCGTGCCGCCCAATGCCAGGCTGAAGCCCTCGTCGACAACACGAGCCGCCAGCAGGGGCGTGCGAAACACCACATTGGCGCCGGCCGCCTCGGCATCGCCTTGCAGCGCCAACATCAAGGCATGGGCGTCGACGATACCGGTGGAAGGCGAATACAACGCGCCGACGCAGGACAGCGCCGGCTCCAAAGCCTGTGCCTGCTTTCGATCAAGCAGACGCAGGTCGTCCACCCCATTGAGCCGACCGCGCGCCAGCAGTGTTTCAAGCCCGGCCAACTGAGTCTGGTCCTTGGCCACGACCAATTTACCGAGCCGGCGAGTCTCGACGCCGTGACTGTCGCAATACTCATACAGCCGTCGCCGACCGTCGACGCACAACTGCGCCTTGAGGCTGCCCGGCGGGTAATACAGCCCGGCATGGATTACCTCGGAATTGCGCGAACTGATGCCCATGCCGATGGCATCACCTGCTTCGATCACCAGCACTTCATGCCCGGCACGCGCCATCTCCCGCGCCACGGCCAGGCCGACGACGCCTGCGCCGACGACGATGCAATCAATATCGACGCTCAACGCTGGGCCTCCTTCATGAGCAGATGATCGCGTTCAAGCATAGCCCCGCACATCTACGGTGTTAGTTATCATGCGGATGATATCAGCATCGTCCAGCGCACCGGATCAGCCCCAAGGTGCCGGCAACGAACCGCTGGCCACCGTCCGCACAGGTACAAAGTTTCGCAGTTGCATTCGAATGTCCTATTCCGAGATTGGAGGCGCAGGCGTCAATGCCATGCTCTTAAGCCTTCCATTCGCACCGGCATGATTAACTGGCCCCCGCGCCAGGCATCGACGAAATCAGCGCACAACCACAGGCGCAACGATGACCGTCAAAAGCCACCGGCACACCATTGTCTTTGAATGTAGGGTGACCTTCGGCGATGACCGTCCGGCCGTGACCTGGAGTCGGGCAGTCCACTGGATCACCTACCCGAGCGACCCCGACGCCTCCGATTTCATGACGGTTGAGCCTGATCGGACGGTACCGTCGCCGGTCGTTTTATCACAGGTTCCTGAAAGCCAGAGCAGCCCTGTGAAAACAGCCAGACGGACACGCGTTTGGCCACGTCGAAATAAAACTCGACGTTGTCCAGTTACCTGACGCCATTCACACCCAATTGTCATAAACATCATTCGATAGCTCATCCGTAAAATATCTCGTAATAAAGCTCGACACAGCACGGTCGGTGGATGGCCTTCCATGCCGCATGCATGTCACGCAAAAACCGATGATCATCCATGGAACATCCACTCAACCTTTTCCGGGCCAACTGTCTCCCGATCCGGGAGCAGGAAACGGCTCTCCCATTTGCGTACGTTTAGTGTTGGCAGGATCTCGCCCTGTTCGAAGCGGCGGATGACGTCGTACGCGCCGGCGATCCAATAACCGGTATGCGGGCAGGCCTGGCCGCTGTGGCAGGTCGGTGCGGGTTGGGGGATCGTGATGAACGCAGGTGAGCGGGGCGTGGGCCTGCCGGTGGCGGGTTCGAGACCCTTGGCCTCGGCCAGCTCGCGGATCAGCGCCTCGCTGGGTTTTTGCGGCGGGACGTTGGCCAGGCGGGCTTCGAGCCATTGGAGTTTGCCGTCCCACTCGGGCAGTTCGGCGGGTGGCAAGGGGAGAATTTCGTTGATTTCGGGAACGGTGGGGTTGGCGTAGGAGTAGTTCGCCAGGATTCGCCAGATGGTTTTATAGCGCTCGGCGCGTTCGAGGTCTTCTTGTTGGCCGAGGTAGTACAGCTCATTAGTAATGGGTGGTGCGCGAAACGCCTCTTCCAAACGCCCCGCAGCGTTCTCGTTACCAGCGGCAATACCCATCTGGAAGACCTCAAGCGCCTCTTGGTAGAGGCCCTTTCCTTGAAGGTCGATACCAAGAGCGACGGCGGCCTTGCCATGACCCTGTTCGGCCGCACAGCGGCGCATCTGCCGCGCTATATCTGGCGCAATTCTGATAGGTGCCAACTTGTCGCCAACAAGATACTGAGCTTGGGCGTTGCCCTGATCGGCTGCCTTACGGAAGTAACGCAACGACATCTCTGCGTCCTGATGCAGACCCGCCGAGCCCTGTTGCAGGAAAATTCCGACAAAGTAGTAACCCGTCGCCACACCTGCGTCGATCAAGATTTGGCTCATGCGCAAGTGCTGGGCGCCACTGAGCTCGAAACGACCGCGCATTGCACCGTTCTGCAGGTTGATATTGGCTTTGAAATGGCCGTTCTCTGAGGCGATGCGATACAGCCGCTCAATCTCTAGATCAACGGTTTTGTCCTGCTTGAGCTGGTTGTTTTTTTGCAACCAACGGGCGTATTGAAATAGCACGTCACTTTTAGCGGACGGAGCGGGGATCGTTTCCTGTTTGCAGGTAAAGGCCAGGTTGGCCTTGATCTCGGTTAAAGGCTTCACGGAAGGGTCCTTCTTGGGAAAGTTAAAAGCGCCATCAGCGCCGCAAGCGGTCAGCAACAGGCAGGACAGCAAGAGGAACAGGCGCATCAGTCGAGGTCCTTCAAGACGGCTTTTTCGTAATAAAACTCAACGAGTGAACTATCAGGCGTTAATTCGTTCGTTTGACGGTCTTTGTTCTTGTCGATGATGTCCTGCCAAGCCTTAAACGCGTCCCCCGCATCATCCTGCGCCCCCCTCTCACCCGTATGCAGATCCCACAATCGCCGCCGCAACGCCTGGGTCACGCTCATCCACTCATGGGCAATGTTCAGTTCACTGTCCACCTGCATGCTGCGGGTGTTGATGTTGGCCGAACCATGGGTAGTGAACACGTCGTTGATGATCATCAGCTTGGAGTGTATGTACACCGGCATCCAGGGTTTACCCGCCGGTGAATCGGGGGCGACCAGCGAGCAGATGTGAACCTTCAGGCCGGGTATTTCCTCCGGCAGGACGGTGCTGTCCATGATCTCTTGTGTCTGCCGGTCAAGCTCGGCCTGCCATTGGGCCAGCTCCCTTTGGCCCTCCCGGTCGCGCGGTTCCGGGCGCGGCCTGGGCGGCGCTTTCTGTTGCATTTTTTGAACGCGCCGCAGTTTGGTAACGCCGGGGATGGTGTTGGCCCGTCCAAGGCTTTCGAGCATGCGTTGGGTGTTCACGGTGCCGGCGCCGATGCCATCGTCGGTGGCGTTGGTGACCACGAACAGGTGCAACGCGCCGTGCAGGCCGGGATCGCGCCCGCCCTGGGTCTGGGTGGCGGCGACCGATTTGATGAATTCGGCCAGCGGTGGCCAGCGGAAATACTGGTTTTCGATGTAGATGAACTGCGTCGCGTTGTTGACGGCTTGCATGTAGAGCCGCTCGATGTCGCGTTTGCCCGCCTGGGGTTGGGTACGCAGGATCTGCGCCATTTGCGGCATGCCGTGGGTGCGCAGTTGCGGCCCGACCTTCATGGATTGGCGCGAGGCGAGCAGGTCTTCGCCGGTTTCCTTGCGCCAGGCAGCGGCGAAGTTGTGGTGCAGGTGTTCCAGGATCGGCCCACTGAGCTGGCAGGAAATGTCCTGGCGCGGCGTATCGCCGCGCGGGCCAAGGTTGGGGGCGGGTTTGCTGTCCTGGCTTCGGTTCAGTGCCGAATGGTTGTCCGTGTCCCAGTACTCGTCGAGCATGTTGTGGCCCATGATGAAACCGACCGCGCAGTCCGGTAACTCATAATCGACCAGCACGCTTTTCTGGTGGTGGGTGGCCGTCCACCTCAGCGTTTGGCGCATCTTGGTACTGATTTCGCTGTCGAGGCTCGCGTATTTCACCCAGTGGGCGATCTCGCCCCGTTCATCCAGGTTGAAGCCGCGACTGACAAACACCGGCAGTCCGCTGGCGGTACGTTGCGCAGCCTTGTCGTCGGCGACCGCGCACGTCGCAAACCATTGGCGATCGAAGGCGTATTGTTCTTCGGTGGCGCGTTGCATCACCCGGTCCATGAGGCGGATCGAGCCTTTGCCGGGCAAATTGGCCTCACCGGCAAAGCCGGCGGTATTGAACGGCATTTCCCAGCCCAGCAACCGTACCTCGACGCCTGCCCGTGCCTTGGCCATGAGCAGTTCGCCAATGCTCGGCGCCTTGCCGTCGCGGATGAAATACATCGACGGCTGGAAGCCCCAGCAGATGATGTCGATGCTCTTTTGGGCCTGGGCAATGGCCTGGTGCACGGCGGTGAAGGTTTCCTCGCCATTGACCAGCGCTTGATAGCTGGCGATCACCGGATGGTATTCAGTGTTGTGGACGTACCACGGCGGGGTGCAGACGGCTTCGTTTGTGTACTTTAAGCAAATGGGCACCACGATCTCTGGCAAATTCATGGGTTGGTTTCTTCCTTGGCTGGGTCAGGGCCATCCATCAGGACGGCATACAGTGCACGGTGATCCGTGTGCGTAGAGGGTGCGGTCAATTCGGCGTCGGTCTGTGTGCGGTGGTTATGCAAACCACGGTTGGCCAATTGCACGTGGAGAAGGGTTTGAGTTGCGCACCGATGGCTGGGGGGGCGATTCGCGGTGGTAAGGGTTGTTGGTCGGGGTGCGCAGGACGTTGCGGCGTTCGTTGCGGGCGATGACCGGGTCGCAGGGTGTGGCGGCTGTGGTCGGAGAAAGTCGGGAATGGGTTAGGCATGTCGAAGGTCGCCCTGGGTACCACGCTCATGGCGCGTGGCGTGTTGTTGTCGAGGGGAACCAGAGTGGCGCAGGGCGAAGGGCAGATACCATAGGTAAACCGCCCGTTCTGAATATTCAGAAGCATCCTATAAAGGGGCTTTCCTATTCCTTAGGAAGTTGCCTACAAGCAAACAAAAAAAGCCCGTATCTCGCGATACGGGCTTTTTAGAGGTGACGGCGTCCGGGCAATCAGCCGGTCAACCCAGCCTGCTGAACCAAGGTCAGCAACGGCTGCGGGTACACACCGAGGAAGAATGCCAACACGGCGATGGCCAGCAGCATCACGCCGCCTGCCTTCTGTTCCCAGTGCAACTCGGCGTCGTGACGACGCAGGTTCGGTTCCATCAGGTACAGGGTGACCATGACGCGCAGGTAGTAGAACACGCCGATGGCACTGCCCAGCACCAGGGAGCCGACGAGCCACCATTGGTGGGCCTCGACGCCGGTGGCGATGATGTAGAACTTGCCGATGAAACCGGCGGTCAGCGGGATGCCGGCCAGGGACAGCATCATCACGGTCAGCACGGCGGTCAGGTACGGACGGCGCCAGAACAGGCCGCGGTATTCGTACAGGGCGTCGGCGTCGCGGCCGTTGTACGGCGAGGACATCAGGGTGATCACGCCGAAGGCGCCGAGGCTGGTGATCACGTAGGTGACCAGGTATACGCCGATGGCTTCCACGGCCAGGCCCTTGCTGGCGATCAGGGCGATCAACAGGTAGCCGAAGTGGGCGATGGACGAGTAACCCAGCAGACGCTTGAGGTTGCTCTGGGTCAGCGCCAGCAGGTTACCGAACAGGATCGACGCGATGGCGATGATGGTCAGCACGTTGCTCAGTACGCCGCTGCTGGCCACTGGCGAGATCTGGAACAGCCGCACCATCACAGCGAACACCGCCACTTTCGATGCGGTGGCGAGGAACGCCGCCACGGGTGCCGGGGCGCCTTCGTAGACGTCCGGGGTCCAGAGGTGGAACGGTACCAGCGACAGCTTGAACGCCAGGCCGATCAGCATCATGCCCAGGCCCAGTTGCGCGATCGGGCTAGGCAGGCCGGTGGCCGCCAGGGCCTGGCCGATGCCGACGAAGCTCAGGGTTCCGGCTTCGGCGTAAAGCAGGGCCATGCCGAACAACAGGAACGCGGAGCCGGCCGCCGACAGCACCATGTACTTGATGCCGGCTTCCAGGGAGCGCTTGTTGAAGAAGGCGTAGGCGACCAGGCCGTAGACCGGTACCGAGAGCAGTTCCAGGCCGATGAACAAGCTGGCCAGGTGCTGCGCACTGACCAGGACCAGGCCACCGGCGGCAGCCATCAGGATCAGCAGGTACAGTTCTTCGCGGTTGCCCGGGTAGCCCGAACCGCCATCACCCAGGTAGGCGTGGGCGAGGGTGACGCAGGCGAGGGTGGCGACCAGGATCAACGCCATGTAGAGGCAGGCGAAGCTGTCGATCTGCACCAGCGGCGTGACCGCCAGCGGTGCGACTTTCAGGGCCGGCAAGATCGACAGCAAGGCCAGGTTCAGCCCCGCCACCGACAGCAGGAAGGTCTGCGAGTGATTGCGCCGCCAGGCGATCGCCAGCATCACCACGATGATCGTGGCGCTGGTGATCAACAGCGGCGCAAGCGCGATAAAGTGTTGAATCGTGAATTCCATAGCGCTCTTACCGGGCCGAAGCGAGTTGAGAGAAGGCGGTGCCGAGCCACTGCTGCACGCCATGCATCGTGGCGGCGGAAGTGTCGAGGAACGGCTGCGGATAAACGCCGAGGTAGACCAGCAGCACCGCAAGGCCAAGCACCATGATCAGTTCGCGACCGTCCATGCCACGCAGCACTTCGTCCGACTTGGCCGGACCGAAGTAGGCGCGGTGGATCATGATCAGCGAGTAGACCGAACCGAACACCAGGCCGGACGTGGCAATCGCGGTGATCCATGGGGCGCTGACGAACGAGCCGATCAGGATCAGGAACTCGCCGACGAAGTTGCCGGTACCCGGCAGGCCCAGGGAAGCGGCCGCGAAGAACAGGCTGATGGCCGGCAGGTAGGCGATGCGCGACCAGATGCCGCCCATTTCACGCATGTCCCGGGTGTGCAGGCGCTCGTACAGTTGACCGCTGAGGATAAACAGCGCCGCCGCCGAAAGACCGTGGGCCAGCATCTGGATCACCGCGCCTTGCAGGGCCAGTTGGCTGCCGGAGTAGATCCCGATCAGCACGAAGCCCATGTGCGAAACGCTGGAGAACGCGATCAGGCGCTTGATGTCGGTCTGGGCGAACGCCAGGAACGCACCGTAGAAAATCCCGATCAGGCCCAGGGTCATGGCAATCGGCGCGAACTCGGCCGAGGCGTTCGGGAACAGCGGCAAGGCAAAGCGCAGCAGGCCATAGGCGGCTGTCTTCAACAGGATACCCGCCAGATCCACGGAACCTGCGGTCGGCGCCTGGGCGTGGGCGTCCGGCAGCCAGGAGTGGAACGGCACCACCGGCAGCTTCACCGCGAAGGCGATGAAGAAGCCCAGCATCAGCACGTACTCGGTGGTACGGGACATCTGCACTTTCAACAGGTCGGCGTAGTTGAAGGTAATCACGCCGGTGTTGTTGAAGTTCACCAGGACCAGGCCAAGGATCGCCACCAACATGATCAGGCCGGAAGCCTGGGTGAAGATGAAGAACTTGGTCGCCGCGTAGATCCGGGTCTTCTTGCCGTCCGATGAGCTGTGACCCCAGAGCGCGATGAGGAAGTACATCGGCACCAGCATCATTTCCCAGAAGAAGAAGAACATGAACAGGTCCAGCGCCAGGAACACGCCGACGACACCGCCCAGGATCCACATCAGGTTCAGGTGGAAGAAACCGACGTGACGCTGGATCTCTTTCCAGGAGCAGAGTACCGAGAGGATACCCAGCAGGCCGGTCAACAGGATCATCAGCAGGGACAGGCCGTCGAGGGCCAGGTGCACGCTGATGCCGAAGCGCTCGATCCAGATGTGCTTGAACTCAAGCGCCCAGGTCGGATCGGCACCCGGGGCCGGTGCAAATGAATAGTCGCCGGTCGCCCACAGCCAGAGGCCGAGCGCGAGTTCCAGGGACATGGTCAGCAGCGCAATCCAACGCGGGAGGGTAGAGCTGGAACGCTCCGCCATCCAGCACAGCAGGCCGCCGATGAAGGGGATCAGGATTAGCCAGGGCAGAATCATGACGGGCTCGTTTCCTTTCGCAAGTTCGCAAGGTTCATATCAGACCGCTACCAGCACGATGGCGCCGATAACCAGCACGGCGCCAGCCGCCATGGAAGCCGCATACCAACGCAGTTGACCGGTCTCGGTACGGCTCAGGGCAGTGTGGCCGCCCTTGGCCATGCGCGGGATCAGGCCAATGGTCTGGTCGAGCGGGTCTTTGCGCAGAATGTGGCTGATCGCAAGGTATGGCTTGACGAACAGTTTGTCGTAGATCCAATCGAAGCCCCAGGCAGCGAACCACCAGGCCGAAAGGAAACGCCCGATGCCGCTGTTGGCGATTGCCGTGACGAAGCGACGCTTGCCCAGGAACAACAGGGCGGCCAGCAGGATACCCGCCAGGGCGATGGCGCCCGAGGCGATTTCCAGGCTGTGCTTGGCTTCGCCGCCGGCATGGCCGACGCTTTGCGGCAGCACATCGGCCAGCGGTGGAGTGATCATGGCGCCGACGAAGGTCGACAGCACGATCAGCACCGACAGCGGCAGCCAATGGGCGATGCCGTGGCCGGCGTGGGCTTCGGTCTTGGCTTCACCGTGGAACGCGATGAAAATCAGGCGGAAGGTGTACAGCGAGGTCATGAACGCCCCCACCAGGCCTGCATAGAGCAGACCCTGGTTACCGCTGGCGAACGCTTCCCAGAGGATCTCGTCCTTGGAGTAGAAACCGGCGGTGACCAGTGGCAGGGCCGCCAGGGCCGCGCCGCCAACGATGAAGCTGGCGTAGGCCAACGGCAGTTTCTTCCACAGGCCGCCCATCTTGAAGATGTTCTGCTCGTGGTGGCAGGCAACGATCACTGCACCGGAGGCAAGGAACAGCAGGGCCTTGAAGAAGGCGTGGGTCATCAGGTGGAAGATCGCGCCTTCCCAGGCACCGACGCCCAGGGCCAGGAACATGTAGCCGATCTGGCTCATGGTCGAGTAGGCGAGGATGCGCTTGATATCGGTTTGTACCAGGGCGGCAAAACCGGCCAGCACCAGGGTCACGCCGCCAACGACGCCGACCAGGTGAAGGATGTCCGGCGCCAGGGCGAACAGGCCGTGGGTACGTGCGATCAGGTAGACACCGGCGGTGACCATGGTCGCGGCGTGGATCAGTGCCGAAACCGGGGTAGGGCCGGCCATCGCGTCCGCCAACCAGGTCTGTAGCGGCAGTTGCGCGGATTTACCGACAGCGCCGCCCAACAGCATCAAGGTCGCCAGGACGATCCAGAAGTCGCCGGCCTTGAAGTGCTCGGGTGCCTTGACCAGCAGTTCCTGGATGTTCAGCGTACCCAGTTGCTGGAACAGGATGAACAGGCCGATGGCCATGAACACGTCGCCGATCCGGGTCACGATGAAGGCCTTGAGTGCGGCGTTACCGTTGTTGCGGTTGCTGTAGTAGAAACCGATCAACAGGTACGAGCACAGGCCCACGCCTTCCCAGCCGAAGTACAGGAACAACAGGTTATCGCCGAGCACCAGGAACAGCATGCTGGCGATGAACAGGTTGGTGTAGGCGAAGAAACGCGAATAACCGGCTTCACCGCGCATGTACCAGGAGGCGAACAGGTGGATCAGGAAACCCACGCCGACCACCACGCCAAGCATGGTCACCGACAGGCCGTCCAGGTAGAGGGCGAAGTTAGGCGTGAAGCCTTCCACCGCCATCCACTGCCACAGCACCTGCACGTACGCGCCACCTTCCGGCGGCGCGACGTTGAATTGCCAGATCACGTAGGCCGTGACGATGGCGGACAGGCCGATGGAACCCACGCCAACCAGCGCCGAAAGGTTTTCCGACCAACGTCCACGGGAGAACGACAGCAGCAGGAAACCGATGAGGGGAAATATGAAAGTCAGGAAAAGAAGGTTCATCCGCGCATCTCGCTGGCAGCGTCAATATCGAGAGTGTGGAAGCGGCGATACAGCTGCAACAGGATCGCCAGGCCGATACTGGCCTCGGCGGCTGCCAGGCTGATCACCAGGATGAACATGATCTGTCCATCCGGTTGCGCCCAGCGAGCGCCCGCGACGATGAAGGCCAGGGCGGAGGCATTCATCATCACCTCCAGGCTCATCAGCACGAACAGAATGTTGCGGCGGACCATCAGGCCGACCAGACCGAGACAGAACAGGATGCCGGCGACCGCCAGACCATGTTCGAGAGGGATAGCAGGCATGTGATTACTCCTTCGCCTCGTTACGGCCCAAATGGAACGCCGTGACGACTGCGGCAAGCAGCAGCATCGAGGCGAGTTCGACCACCAGCAGGTACGGGCCGAACAGGCTGATGCCCACGGCCTTGGCGTCTACGGTGGTGTGGCCGATGGCCTGGCCGCTCTGGTGGGCGAACAGCACATACAGCAGTTCACCCAGCAGCAGGGCGGAGAGAATCACCGGCCCCGCCCAGATGCCGGGCTTGAGCCAGGCGCGTTCCTGTTGGATTGCCGCCGGGCCGAGGTTGAGCATCATCACCACGAACACGAACAGCACCATGATGGCGCCGGCGTAGGCGATCACTTCCAGGGCACCGGCGAACGGTGCGCCGAGGGCGAAGAAGGTCATGGCCACGGCGATCAGCGAAATGATCAGGTAGAGCAGGGCGTGCACGGGGTTGGTGTTGGTGACCACACGAAGTGTGGAGACCACCGCGATACCCGATGCGAAATAGAAAGCGAATTCCATCTTTCTTCCTTAAGGCAGCAAGCTCTTCACGTTGATCGGTTCGGCTTCGTTCTGCGCGGCGCCTTTCGGCTTACCGGCAATGGCCATACCTGCAACACGATAGAAGTTGTAATCAGGGTTTTTACCGGGACCGGAAATCAGCAGGTCTTCTTTCTCGTACACCAGGTCCTGACGCTTGAAGTCAGCCATTTCGAAATCCGGCGTGAGCTGGATCGCGGTGGTCGGGCACGCTTCCTCGCACAAGCCGCAGAAAATGCAGCGCGAGAAGTTGATGCGGAAGAAGTCCGGGTACCAGCGACCGTCTTCGGTCTCGGCTTTCTGCAGGGAGATGCAGCCCACCGGGCACGCCACGGCGCAGAGGTTACAGGCTACGCAGCGCTCTTCGCCGTCGGGGTCGCGGGTCAGGACGATGCGCCCGCGATAACGCGGCGCCAGGTAGACCGGTTCTTCCGGGTATTGCAGGGTGTCGCGCTTGCGAAAGCCATGGCCGAAGATCATGACCAGGCTTCGCAGTTGGGTACCGGTACCCTTAACGATGTCGCCAATATATTTGAACATGGGTCAAATCCTCACTGAACCGCGGCCGCAGGCGCGTTCATCAAAACGATCGCAGCGGTCACCAGCATGTTGATCAGGGTCAGCGGCAGGCAGAATTTCCAGCTGAAGTCCATCACCTGGTCGTAGCGTGGGCGCGGGATCGAGGCGCGCAGCAGGACGAACAGCATGATGAAGAACGCGGTCTTCAGGGCGAACCACACGAAGGACAGTTGCGGCAGGATGCCGAACGGACCGTGCCAGCCACCGAAGAACAACGTCACCAGCAATGCCGAGATCAGGATGATGCCGATGTACTCGCCAACGAAGAACATGCCCCATTTCATGCCGGCATATTCAATGTGGTAACCGTCGGCCAGTTCCTGTTCCGCTTCCGGCTGGTCGAAGGGGTGACGGTGAGTCACGGCCACGCCAGCGATGAAGAACGTACAGAAGCCGAAGAACTGCGGAATGATGAACCACAGGTTCTGCGCCTGGTATTCGACGATGTCGCGCATGTTGAACGAACCGGCCTGGATCACGATGCCCATCAGCGACAGGCCCATGAACACTTCATAGGACACGGTCTGGGCCGAAGCCCGCAGGCTGCCGAGCAGGGCGAACTTGTTGTTGCTCGACCAACCGGCGAACAACACCGCGTACACCGACAGGCCGGCCATGGCGAAGAAGAACAGCAGGCCGATATTCAGGTCCGCCACGCCCCAGGTCGGGGTGATCGGGATGACCGCGAAGGCGATCAGCAAGGCGCTCATGGCCACGACCGGTGCCAGGGTGAAGATCACCTTGTCGGCGAACGGTGGCGTCCAGTCTTCCTTGAAGAACATCTTCACCATGTCGGCGGCGATCTGGAACATGCCGAACGGGCCGACGCGGTTCGGACCGTAGCGGTCCTGCCACCAGCCCAGCAGGCGACGCTCGACGAAACTCAGCAACGCGCCGCACACCACCACGGCCAGCAAGACCACGATGGCCTTGAGGACCGTCAGGATCACGGCGATCACTTCAGGGGTGAACCAGCTCATTGCGCTGCCTCCTGCAGACCGTCGACGGTTTTGCCGAAAATAGCCGGTGGAATACCCGCCAGGCCAGCCGGCAGGGCCACCAGGCCGGCGCCCAGTTCTTCATTGATGCGCAGCGGCAGGCGCAGTATCTGGCCGGCCACGTTCAGGCTCAGCAGGGCACCGTCGTTGACGCCCAGGCGATCGGCTTCGGACTTGGCCAGCGACACGTAGGCGGCCGGGATGCGTTCCTGTACCGGTTCGGCCCGGGAGGAGTTCTCCTCACTGCCGAACAGGTGATGGAACGGCACAACCTGCCAGGTGCCCGGTGCCGGATTGAAGGCCCGCGGAACACTGGCGAACCAGCCCAGGCCATCGCCCTGGCTTTCGATCAGGCGAGTGCCCGGATCACCGGCGCGCAGGTGACCGCCGACTTCGTCCTGGAACTTGTTCCAGGCTTGTGGCGAGTTCCAGCCCGGCGACCAGGCGAACGGCACTTGCGAGCGCGGTTCGGCAGAGCCCGAGTAGCCTTCCATGGAGAAGGCGAACGCGGTGTCCTTGTCCTGCGGGGTACGCGGTTCATGGACGCTGATGTTGGCGCGCATCGCGGTACGACCGGAGTAGCGCAGCGGTTCGCGCGCCAGCTTCAGGCCTTTGATGCGGAACGCGGCGGACGGCGCGGCGTCGACCACACCGGCCAGTTGCGGGCTGCTCGAAGCAACGGCGGCGGTGACGTGGTCCAGTTGCGTCCAGTCGATCGGCTGGTCCAGCAGGGTGGCGCGCAGGGCGTGCAGCCAGCGCCAGCCTTCGTGGACCAGGATGCTGGCGTCCAGGTATTGCGGGTCGAAAACCTGGAAGAACCGCTGGGCGCGACCTTCCTGGCTGACCAGCGTACCGTCGCCTTCGGCGAAGCTCGCCGCCGGCAGCACCAGGTCGGCGCGGTCGGTGGTAGCGGTTTTCTGGTGGTCGGCGACGATCACGACCTTGGCGGCGTTCAGCGCAGCATCGACCTTGGCCTTGTCAGTGCGGGTGAACAGATCGTTCTCCAGCACCACGATGGCGTCGGCGCTGCCGTCGATCACGGCTTGCAGGGCTGCATCGACCGATTCGCCACCGAGCATGGCCAGGCCGAGGCTGTTGGCTTCAGGCACGACCAGGCTGATGGAGCCGTTCTTGTCGCGCAGCTTCAAGGCCTTGGCAATGTTGGCAGCGGCCTCGATCAGTGCCTTGGAACCCAGGGAGGTACCGGCGATGATCAGTGGGCGCTTGGCCGCCAGCAGGGCGTCGGCGATGCGTTGGGCGAGGGCGGCTGCTTCGCTGTCCAGGCCGTCGACGGCCGGGGCGCTGGCGTCCAGGGCGTGGGCCACGGCGAAACCGATACGCGCCAGGTCGTCGGGGGCGGCGTGGACGCATTCTTCGGCCACATCGTCGAGCTTGGTTTCAGCGAGGCTGGCGATGAACAACGGGTTCAGCGCGTGCTGGCCGATGTTCTTCACGGCGGCGTCGAGCCATGGTTGGACGCGCATGGCGTCGGCCATGTCCTCGGCCTTGCCCTTGACCGACTGGCGCAGGGCCAGGGCCATGCGGGCGGCGGTCTGGGTCAGGTCTTCGCCAAGGACGAACACCGCGTCATGGTCTTCGATATCGCGCATCGTCGGCACGGGCAGCGGGCTGTCCTTGAGCACTTGCAGCACCAGGCGGATGCGTTCCAGCTCGCCGGCCTCGATGCCACTGTAGAAGTGCTCGGCGCCGACCAGTTCACGCAGGGCGTAGTTGCTTTCCAGGCTGGCGCGAGGCGAGCCGATGCCGACGATGTTGCGTCCGCGCAGCAGTTCGGCGGCCTTGTCCAGGGCCTCGTCCAGGCTCAGCTTGGTACCATTGGCCAGCAGCGGCTGGCGCGGGCGGTCCTTGCGATTGACGTAGCCATAGCCGAAACGGCCGCGGTCGCACAGGAAGTACTGGTTCACCGAACCGTTGTAGCGGTTTTCGATGCGGCGCAGTTCGCCATAGCGCTCGCCCGGGCTGATGTTGCAACCGCTGGAGCAGCCATGGCAGATGCTCGGCGAGAACTGCATGTCCCATTTGCGGTTGTAGCGCTCGGAGTGCGTCTTGTCGGTGAACACACCGGTCGGGCAGACCTCGGTGAGGTTGCCGGAGAACTCGCTTTCCAGGGTGCCGTCTTCAACGCGACCGAAGTACACGTTGTCGTGGGCACCGAACACACCCAGGTCGGTGCCGCCGGCGTAGTCCTTGTAGAAACGCACGCAACGGTAGCAGGCGATGCAGCGGTTCATCTCGTGGGAAATGAACGGGCCGAGGTCCTGGTTCTGGTGGGTGCGCTTGGTGAAGCGATAACGGCGCTCGTTGTGGCCGGTCATCACGGTCATGTCTTGCAGATGGCAATGGCCGCCTTCCTCACAGACCGGGCAGTCGTGAGGGTGGTTGGTCATCAGCCATTCGACGACGCTGGCGCGAAACACTTTCGCTTCTTCGTCATCGATGGAGATCCAGCTGCCGTCGGTGGCGGGGGTCATGCAGGACATGACGATCCGACCACGCTTGTCGTTCTCGTCGGTGTACTGCTTGACCGCGCACTGGCGACAAGCGCCAACGCTGCCAAGGGCGGGGTGCCAGCAGAAATAAGGGATGTCGAGGCCCAGCGACAGACAAGCCTGTAACAGGTTGTCTGCGCCATCGACTTCGAGCTCTTTGCCGTCTACGTGGATAGTGGCCATGGTTCAAAGTTCTTCGTTGGCCCGGTGTCAGCGGGCGTGGCTAATGGAATCTTGTCATTCGTCCGAATCCAAACAGCCTCGGTAAAGGCGTCATCGAACGAAAGGCGAAGGGCACGGACCCTTCGCCTTTTTAAGCGTCGTTACGCGCCGACCATGGTCGGCGTGACCACCTGATTGAGGTTGTCCGCGCGGGTTGGCGCGATACCGGCCTCGAATTCAGGGCGGAAGTATTTGATTGCGCTGCCCAATGGCTCCACGGCACCCGGTGCGTGAGCACAGAAGGTCTTGCCTGGGCCGAGGAAACCCACCAGGCCCAGCAGGGTCTCGATGTCGCCGGGTTGGCCTTGGCCTTTCTCGATGGCCATCAGGAGCTTGACGCTCCAGGGTAGGCCATCGCGGCAAGGGGTGCAGAACCCGCAGGATTCGCGCGAGAAAAACTGTTCCATATTGCGCAGCAGGGAGACCATGTTGACGCTGTCGTCCACCGCCATTGCCAGGCCGGTACCCATCCGGGTGCCCACCTTGGCGATGCCGCCGGCGTACATTTGTGCGTCCAGGTGTTCCGGCAACAGGAAACCGGTGCCGGCGCCGCCGGGCTGCCAGCACTTGAGCTTGTAGCCGTCGCGCATGCCGCCGGCATAGTCTTCGAACAGCTCGCGAGCGGTAACGCCGAAGGGCAGCTCCCATAGGCCAGGGTTCTTGACCTTGCCGGAAAAGCCCATGAGCTTGGTGCCCATGTCTTCGCTACCGTCGCGGGCCAGGGATTTGTACCAGTCCACGCCGTCGGCGATGATCGCCGGCACGTTGCACAGGGTCTCGACGTTGTTCACGCAAGTCGGCTTGCCCCACACGCCCACGGCGGCAGGGAAGGGCGGCTTGGAGCGTGGGTTGGCGCGGCGGCCTTCCAGGGAGTTGATCAGCGCGGTTTCTTCACCGCAGATGTAGCGCCCGGCGCCGGTGTGGACGAACAGCTCGAAATCGAAGCCGCTGCCCAGGATGTTCTTGCCCAGCAGCCCCGCGGCCTTGGCTTCTTCCACGGCACGGTTCAAGTGCTTGGCGGCGGTGGTGTATTCGCCACGCAGGAAAATGTAGCCACGGTAGGTCTTCAACGCACGGGCACTGATCAGCATGCCTTCGATCAGCAGATGGGGCAGTTGCTCCATCAGCATGCGGTCTTTCCAGGTGTTGGGTTCCATCTCGTCCGCGTTGCACAGCAGGTAGCGGATGTTGATGGATTCGTCCTTGGGCATCAGGCCCCACTTCACGCCGGTGGGGAAGCCCGCACCGCCACGGCCCTTGAGGCCGGAGTCTTTCACGGTCTGGACGATGTCATCGGCGGCCATGTCGGCGAACGCCTTGCGCGCGGCGGCATAGCCGTTCTTCGCCTGGTATTCGTCCAGCCATACCGCTTCGCCGTCGTCACGCAGACGCCAGGTCAGGGGATGGGTTTCGGCCGAACGCTGGATGCGGTTGGCGGGCCCGAAGGAAGTCAGGGTCATACGTAGCCCTCCAGCAGTTTGGCGACGCCGTCCGGCTTGACGTCACCAAAGGTGTCGTCATCGATCATCAGCGCCGGCGCCTTGTCGCAGTTGCCCAGGCAGCACACCGGCAGCAGGGTGAAGCGGCCGTCGGCGGTGGTCTGGCCCAGGCCAATGCCCAGCTTGTTCTGGAGCTCGCCGACCACCGACTCGTGGCCGCCGATGTAGCAGACCATGCTGTCGCAGACGCGAATGATGTGGCGGCCCACTGGCTGGCGGAAAATCTGGCTGTAGAACGTCGCGACGCCTTCGACGTCGCTGGCCGGGATACCCAGGATCTCGCCAATGGCGTAGAGCGCGCCGTCAGGCACCCAGCCACGTTCCTTCTGGACGATCTTCAGTGCTTCGATCGACGCCGCGCGCGGGTCTTCGTAGTGGTGCAGCTCGTGCTCGATGGCCGAGCGCTCGGTTTCGCTCAAGGCGAAACGGTCAGTCTGGATAAGCGTGCTGTTCATGCTTAGCGGTCCACGTCGGCCATAACGAAATCGATACTACCCAGGTACGCGATCAAGTCCGCGACCATGCTGCCTTTGATCACCGAAGGGATCTGCTGCAGGTGCGGGTAGCTTGGGGTGCGAATCCGGGTGCGGTAGCTCATGGTGCCGCCGTCGCTCGTCAGGTAATAACTATTGATGCCCTTGGTCGCTTCGATCATCTGGAAGGATTCGTTGGCCGGCATGACCGGGCCCCACGAAACTTGCAGGAAGTGCGTGATCAGGGTCTCGATGTGCTGCAGCGTGCGTTCCTTCGGTGGCGGCGTGGTCAGCGGGTGGTCCGCCTTGTACGGGCCTTCCGGCATGTTGCGCATGCACTGCTCGATGATCTTGACGCTCTGGCGCATCTCCTCGACGCGAACCAGGCAGCGGTCATAGGCATCGCCGCTGGACGCCAGCGGGACTTCGAACTCGAAGTTCTCGTAGCCGGAGTACGGGCGCGCCTTGCGCAGGTCGAAGTCCAGGCCGGTGGCGCGCAGGCTTGGGCCGGTGACGCCCCATTCCAGCGCTTCCTTGGTGTTGTAGGCGGCAACGCCGACGGTACGGCCCTTGAGGATGCTGTTCTGCAAGGCGGCCTTGGTGTATTCGTCCAGGCGCTTGGGCATCCACTCGACGAAATCCTTGACCAGCTTTTCCCAGCCGCGCGGCAGGTCGTGGGCCACGCCGCCGATGCGGTACCAGGCCGGGTGCAGGCGGAAGCCGGTGATTGCTTCGATCACCGTGTAGGCTTTCTGGCGGTCGGTGAAGGTGAAGAACACCGGCGTCATGGCGCCCACGTCCTGGATGTAGGTCCCCAGGAACAGCAGGTGGCTGGTGATACGGAAGAACTCGGCCATCATGATGCGAATCACGTTGACGCGGTCCGGCACCGTGATGCCCGCCAGTTTTTCCACCGACAGGACGTACGGCAGGTTGTTCATCACCCCGCCGAGGTAGTCGATGCGGTCGGTGTAGGGAATGTAGCTGTGCCAGGACTGGCGCTCGCCCATCTTCTCGGCGCCACGGTGGTGGTAGCCGATGTCCGGGACGCAATCGACGATCTCTTCACCGTCCAGTTGCAGGATGATGCGGAAGGCACCGTGGGCCGAAGGGTGGTTCGGGCCCAGGTTGAGGAACATGTAGTCCTCGTTGGCGCCGGAGCGCTTCATGCCCCAGTCTTCAGGCTTGAAGCGCGCGGACTCTTCTTCGAGCTGCTGCTTGGCCAGGGTCAGGCTGTACGGGTCGAACTCGGTGGCGCGGGCTGGGAAGTCCTTGCGCAACGGGTGACCTTCCCATGTCGGCGGCATCATGATGCGCGTCAGGTGCGGGTGGCCGGGGAAATCGATGCCGAACATGTCCCAGACTTCACGCTCGTACCAGTTGGCGTTCGGCCAGATGCCGGTCACGGTCGGCACGCTGAGGTCGCTCTCGGACAAGGCGACCTTGATCATCACGTCACTATTACGCTCTACCGACAACAGGTGGTAGAACACGGTGAAGTCGGCACCTGGCAAGCCCTGGCGCTTGGTGCGCAGACGCTCGTCCACGCCATGCAGGTCATAGAGCATGACGTACGGCTTGGGCAGGTTGCGCAGGAACGTCAGGACTTCGATGAGCTTGGCGCGGGCAACCCAAAGCACCGGCATGCCGGTGCGGGTCGACTGGGCGGTGAACGCCTCTGCGCCAAAACGATTGTTCAGTTCGACGACCACATCCTGGTCGTCTGCCTTGTAAGGCGGGATGTACAGAGCACTGCCTGTAGTCATGGTTATTTATCGCTTTCGGTCAACGTAAAGAATGAAGCCAGGTTCTCGTTTCTTCTAAAGAACAGAGCTGGATCAGACTTCGTCGGGGCTGCGCAGATTGGTGACTGCGATTCGCTGTTCGCGGCGCTGTTCCTTTTGCGACGGCATGTCGGCGCGATAGACGCCTTGATCACCGACGACCCAGGACAGTGGGCGACGCTCCTGGCCGATGGATTCCTGCAGCAACATCAGGCCTTGCAGGAAAGCTTCGGGGCGGGGCGGGCAGCCGGGCACATAGACATCCACCGGGAGGAACTTGTCGACTCCCTGGACCACGGAATAAATGTCGTACATGCCGCCGGAGTTGGCACAGGCGCCCATGGAAATGACCCACTTGGGCTCCAGCATCTGTTCGTACAGTCGCTGGATGATGGGGGCCATTTTCAGGAACGGCGTACCGGCGATAACCATGAAATCCGCCTGGCGCGGCGATGCCCGGATCACCTCGGCGCCAAAGCGCGCGATGTCGTGGGGCGCCGTGAAGGCGGTGGTCATTTCCACGTAGCAGCACGAAAGGCCGAAGTTGTACGGCCACAGGGAGTTCTTGCGACCCCAGTTGACCGTACTGTTCAGCACGTCTTCGAGCTTGCCCATGAAGATGTTCTTGTGGACTTGATCTTCTAACGGATCGGCGACGGTTTCCCGCTTGCCGATCGGATACTGCTCGTTAGGAGCATCGGGGTCGATCCTGGTGAGATTGTATTGCATTGCCAAAGCCTCATTGTTTCAGCTTCGCTTGCCGCTTGCGCCGAGCTTCCGGAGCCCAATCAAGAGCCCCCACCCGGTAAAGGTAGACAAGACCTGCCAACAGAATTGCTATGAAAACGAGAGCTTCGACAAATCCGGTCCAGCCGCTTTCGCGGACGGACACAGACCAGGCAAAGAGAAAGAGGGCTTCGATATCGAAGATCACGAAGAGCATCGCGACCAGATAGAATTTGGCTGAGAGCCGCAAGCGGGCGCCACCGGTAGGCAGCATGCCGGACTCGAACGGTTCATTTTTGCTGCGGCCCCAGGCTTTTGACCCGAGCAGGCTCGACACGCCGAGCATGAAGGCACACAGGCCGACGACACCCAGAAGGAAAATGGCAAAGCCCCAGTTGTGGGCCATGAGTCCTGTCGCTTCGGGCATGCTGGAAATCCTTAACAGAGAGCAAAGGTCTCTGAGCTTGAAAAGAAATAACGCAGTGACGATATGTCGCAGCAATCAATCGCGGTGATTTTATGGCTAAACACCGGGCAAGTAAAATTCCTATGATGAAATTATTTATTGGAATAAGGACATAGCACGCCTCCAAGGCTCTGCAACCCAGGCCTGGTGGGGGCTGGGCGTCTGTTCATCAATAATATTTCGTGGGGGATGTAACAATGATAATGCCTTTCAAATGATAATTATTATTATCTGTGGTGACCGTTCCACGGTGCACTTAATGTAGTGCAGGAGGGCCTTCCTAACATCGTCGCTACTGCAATTGTCAGCGCCGCACGTTTTACTCCTTTTCAGACAGCCCAACACTGCGTTCGATCAATTTTCTATTTATTGCACGAAACTTTCTTGAGCGACGTACGCGGTGGAGCTTGGATCCGCAAGGCGGGCTGTCATTCGCCGCCGTCATGCAACGTCGACTCTTCCCTTGAAGGATTGATGTCAAATGGCTATCTTTATGCCTCATTCGTCTAATCATCTATATCAATATGTGATTAGGCTAAGCCCCCTTCTCAGATAGCCGCGCCAGTCCTGAATGATCGCGGCTGATTATCGTAAGGACTGTCATGAACTCTTGGATCGCGAATATGAGCGTCATGCTCAAGCTGGCTTTGGGCTTTGCCGTTGTGCTGCTTCTGACCGCCATTCTCGCTGCGACCGGCTGGTTCAGCCTGGGGAAAATGATCGAGCGTACTGATCGAATGACCAGCATTACCGAGCTCGGTAACCGTCTTGATCACCTGCGCAGGGCTCGCTTGCAATACCAACTGGACAGGGGCGATGAACAGAAGGGTGCAGCAATCCAGGCGTCGCTGGAGCAGTTTGTTGCCAAGCAGAAAAGCCTCGCAAGCGAGTTGAAAAAGCCTGAAAACCTGCAAAAACTGGCGCTGATCGAGCAGGCCAGCACGCGCTATCAAGTGGCCCTGGATACGATGCGCGAGGCTTATCGCAATGACGCAGCCATGCGCAAGGAGATGGGCGTCAATGCGGTCAAGGGCGCTGCGCTGATTGCCAAAGTCATCAATGACGTCGAAGCAATGCCTGCCTCGGATGAGCGCCGCTTTGAGTTGTACAGGATCATCCTCAAGGCAAAAGAGGATGTGGCACTGGTGCGTTACGAAGTGCGTGGCTATACCGGCAACCCCAACAGCGTTACCGAGCAGGCCGCCAATCGCCAGCTCGAAAATGCACTCAAGGGCATCGAAACCCTCAATAGCGCATTCGGTCCGGCCTACGCCGATACCTTCAAGCAACTGGAAGCCGCGCTGGTTGCCTACCGCCGTTCGGTGCAGGACTTCACTGCCAGTAATCAGGCCATTGGCAAGGCCGTGCAGGATACGGTCGATCTGGGTGAAACCATCACCGGTCTGTCTGACGAAATGTATGCCAGCCAATTGGTCTCTCGGGACGAAGACAGCGCCGAGGCTCGCGTCCTGCAGTTGAGCTGTGCTGCCTTGGCGATGTTGTTGGGGATTCTTGCCGCCCTGATCATTACCCGCCAGATTACCCGGCCGTTGCGTGACACGTTGGCGGTGGTCGACCGCATTGCGGCAGGCGACCTCACCCAACATATGATCGTGACCCGCAAGGATGAACTGGGGATCTTGCAGCAGGGTATCCAGCGCATGGGCGCCACCCTGCGCGACTTGATCGAGGGCATTCGCGATGGCGTTACGCAAATCGCCAGTGCCGCCGAAGAATTATCGGCTGTCACCGAGCAGACCAGCGCCGGCGTTAACAGCCAGAAGACCGAAACCGATCAGGTGGCGACCGCCATGCACGAAATGTCGGTCACGGTGCATGAGGTCGCGCGTAATGCCGAACAAGCTCGCGCAGCCGCATCAGAGGCCGATGCGCAAGCCCGTATTGGCGACGAAGTAGTCGCGCAAGCCATCGTTCAAATCGAGCGCTTGGCCAGCGAGGTCGGTCGTTCAGTCGAAGCCATGAGCGAGCTGGAGCAAGAAAGCGGGCGCATTGGCACGATCATGGATGTGATCAGGGCGGTGGCTGAACAGACCAACTTGCTGGCCCTTAACGCCGCCATCGAGGCCGCCCGGGCGGGTGACGCCGGACGCGGTTTTGCCGTGGTCGCCGATGAAGTCCGGGGGCTGGCCCAGCGTACCCAACATTCCACCGAGGAAATTGAAAGCCTGGTGGCGGGATTGCAGAACGGCACGCGCCAGGTATCGAGCATGATGCGAAACAGCCGCGAACTGACCGACAGCAGCGTGGAGTTGGCCAGCAGGGCAGGTGCATCCCTGGGTAACATCAACCAGGCGGTGTCCGGCATTCAGATCATGAATCAACAGATCGCCGCCGCCGCGGTGCAACAAAGCTCGGTGGCCGAGGAAATCAGCCGCAGTATCCTGAGCGTGCGCGATGTTTCCGAGCAGACCGCCTCAGCCAGCGAAGAAACCGCAGCCTCCAGCGTCGAACTGGCGCGCCTGGGTAACCAGCTGCAGCAGTTGGTCAGTCATTTCAAGGTTTGAGAAGCGAGCCGGGGAAGCCGGCAAAAAAAAGCCCCGAACCAGTCGGGGCTTCAGATCGTCGGCTTTGCGGTTAGCTTTTATTCGGTCCGCAAGGGCCGTTTGTTTTTGTGATCAGTGGAACTGTTCTTCTTCGGTCGAACCGGTCAGCGCAGTCACGGACGAGGTGCCGCCCTGGATCACGGTGGTCATGTCGTCGAAGTAGCCGGTGCCCACTTCCTGCTGGTGGGCCACGAAGGTGTAGCCTTTGGCGGCGTCAGCGAATTCCTGCTCTTGCAGCTTCACGTAGGCGGTCATGTCGTTGCGGGCGTAGTCGTGCGCCAGGTTGAACATGCTGTGCCACATGTTGTGGATGCCGGCCAGGGTGATGAACTGGTGCTTGTAGCCCATGGCGGACAGTTCGCGCTGGAACTTGGCGATGGTCGCGTCGTCCAGGTTTTTCTTCCAGTTGAAGGAAGGCGAGCAGTTGTACGACAGCAGTTGGTCCGGGTATTCCTTCTTGATCGCTTCGGCGAAACGACGGGCTTCGTCCAGGTCCGGCTTGGCGGTTTCGCACCAGATCAGGTCGGCGTACGGCGCGTAGGCCAGGCCGCGGGCGATGGCCTGGTCGAGGCCGGCGCGCACTTTGTAGAAGCCTTCCTGGGTGCGAGTGCCGGTGACGAACGGCTGGTCATACGGGTCGCAGTCCGAGGTCAGCAGGTCGGCGGCGTTGGCGTCGGTACGGGCCAGGATGATGGTCGGTACGCCGGCAACGTCGGCCGCCAGGCGGGCAGCGGTCAGCTTCTGTACGGCTTCCTGGGTCGGAACCAGTACCTTGCCGCCCATGTGGCCGCATTTTTTCACCGAGGCCAGTTGGTCTTCGAAGTGAACGCCGGCGGCGCCTGCCTCGATCATGCTCTTCATCAGCTCGTAGGCGTTCAACACGCCGCCGAAACCGGCTTCGGCGTCAGCCACGATCGGAGCGAAGTAGTCGATGTAGCCTTCGTCGCCCGGGTTCTTGCCGGCTTTCCACTGGATCTGGTCGGCGCGGCGGAACGAGTTGTTGATGCGCTTGACCACGGTTGGAACGGAATCCACCGGGTACAGCGACTGGTCGGGGTACATCGACTCGGCGGAGTTGTTGTCCGCAGCCACTTGCCAGCCCGACAGGTAGATGGCCTGGATGCCGGCCTTGACTTGTTGTACGGCCTGGCCGCCAGTCAGGGCGCCCATGCAGTTGACGAAGTCTTTCTCGGGACGGAAGGATGGCTTGGCGCCCTGGGTGACCAGGTTCCACAGCTTCTCTGCGCCCATTTTCGCAAAGGTGTGCTCAGGTTGAACCGAACCACGCAGACGGACGACGTCAGCAGCGGAGTAATTGCGCTTCACGCCTTTCCAGCGCGGGTTTTCAGCCCAGTCTTTTTCAAGGGCTGCAATTTGCTGTTCGCGTGTCAGTGCCATGGAGATAAACCTCGTCGCATAGGTCTGGGGTGGAAAATTCCTGCTCCTGCCGACCGGGGGGTGGCATACAAGTCGGTTCAGGCGGGGAGGCGACGGGATGAACGATGGGCTCGAGGGGAAAGTGAGCAGGTAGAGGCGAACTGCGGGCGCATTCGGGCGTCGTGGGCCTTCATACGAACTCAGAGTGATGCCGGGTTACCTAGTTACGCTTCCGTCCCTCGGGACAACTTCGTTCCAGTCGCAACCTCGTCAAACACACCTTGTGGGCGGTACAGACACGAATCGGCTCGCAGGGTGGTTGCAAGCATCGACCCGAAGGCCCTTGCCAGGGCCCCTGATTAGCGGGAGCGAGGCCATCATGCCTTCGGTTTTTTGGCTCGTCAAACGTTTTGTAGTGCTTTTTTTCAAGCACTACATCTTTGGTCTAATACGACTCATCAGTCAGTTTCTGGTGCTTCAGTTCAAGGTGTCGACCTTCACCCGCAGAATCATGTCATCCCGGCCCTGGGTCGAGTAGCTGCGGGTCAGGCCCTGTTTATCGGCTTGAGTCTGGCGATTCACCCCGGCCAGGGTGATCCATTCTCCCAGGCGTCCGCTGACGGTTGTGTCGGTACTTTGCACGTTCACTACATCGGGACGTTCCTGGCTCATGCGGTCACGGTTGGTACTGATGCTCAGATGAACGGTCTCGCCGGTGACGCTGGCGGTGACGTAGAAGCCCTGCGTGACGTTGCGGTATTCGGTCTGGCTTTGCATGCGCCCGTAGCTGTCGGTCTGGTTGCTGGTGAACGGCACGCTCTGGCCGACCTGGATCAGCGCCGGCTGGCCTTCGCTGGCCTGCACCTGCTGCACGCCACCGTCACGGCTGGCGGTGCTGCGGTTGATGATGCGAGTCTGGCTGGGCGCGGCACCGTTGATCGAGTAACCCTGGTCGCCCTGCAGGTTGTTTTCATTGGTGTCGACAGTGATCAGCAAGCGCTTGGGAGCGGTGTCCAGCTGAGCCAGGAATTGCCGGAGTTCTTCGATCTTGCCTGGTTCGGCGTTCACGATCAGTTGGTTGCCGTAGGCGCTGACCTGGCCGTCCTTGCCGATGAAGTTCTGTGCCACCGGCAGCAAGTCCGCGCTGGTGCGGTAGTTCAGCGGCACGATTTGTGTGTCGGCCATGGCTGACAGGCTGCTACCAAGCAGCAGGAAGGTCAGCAGGGTGCGTGCGAGCATGTCCATTTCTCCGTGAGACAAAGGCCTGATATTGCCAGTTTGTCGGCCTCGGGTGGGGCAAGTTGAATGGTAGACGGCAAAACGCCCCGGCATCGGTGGATGGCGAGGCGTTTTGGGCGTTGCAGGATGCTTTTGTGGCGAGGGAATTGTGGTGCTGCTTGCTGCGGGGCTCAGGCCGAGCGCCGCACCATGTCCACATGAGGAATGCCGGCTTCGAGGAATTCCTCGCTGACCACCGCGAACCCCAGTCGCTCGTAGAACGGCGTGGCGTGCACCTGGGCGCTGAGCATCTGTTGCTTGAGCCCGCGTTTCTCGGCCTCGGCAATGAGTGCATGCATCAAGGCATCGCCGACCTTCAGGCCGCGCCAGTCCTTGAGGACCGAGACGCGGCCGATATGGCCGTCAGCCAACAAGCGGGCGGTGCCGATGGGAAAGTCCCCTTCGAAGGCCAGGAAATGCACGGCGTCCTGGTCATCCGAATCCCACTCCAGCTCGGGAGGTACGGATTGCTCGGCGATGAACACCGCTTCACGAATGCGCCGGATCTCGGCGTTATCCTTTTGCCAGTCTGCGACACGAACGTGAATTTTATTCATCGGCGAACCCCAGGCTGCCTTGCTTGACCAACTCATGGATGAGGCTGCGGCCCTCTTCATCGGCGAGCCATGGGCCAAGGTTTTCGATGTGCAGCGCGTCGGCGGCGCAAATCATCTTCAACAGCTCTCGCAGCTTGCCCGGCAGGTAACGGCTCTGGCCGCTGGCGAACAGCAGCAGGTCGTCATCGACTTCCGACCAAGCCAGGCGTGCGCTCGGGTTGCGGATGATTACCGCGCCCTGTTCCAGGCCGGCGAGCAAGTCGTCTTCTTCCAGTTCCGGGCCCACCACCAGTTCCGGGTAGCGTGGCTCGGTCATGAACTGGCCGAACCAGGTCAGCAGCAAACGCTCGTCGCTCATGTGCTCGGCCAACAGGCCCTTGAGGCGGTCCAGCGCGTCGTGCTGGATCTGATGCGGGTCAGCCACGGGGCGTGCATCGGCGTCAGTGTAACGCTCTTCGTCCGGCAGGAACTGGCTGAGGAAGTCGGTGAAATGAGTCAGGACTTCGGCGGCACTCGGCGCGCGGAAGCCGACCGAGTAGGTCATGCAGTCATCCACGGCGACGCCGCAGTGAGCCAGGCGCGGCGGCAGGTAGAGCATGTCGCCGGGTTCCAGGGTCCACTCTTCGGTGGCTTCGAAATCGGCAAGGATACGCAGGTCCGCGTGGGGCAGCAGCGGGCTCTCGGAGTCGCACATCTGGCCGATCTTCCAGTTGCGCTTGCCATGGCCTTGCAGCAGGAAGACGTCGTAGTTGTCGAAATGCGGGCCCACGCCACCACCAGGGGCGGCGAAGCTGATCATCACGTCGTCGATGCGCCAGCTCGGCAGGAAGCGGAAATGCTCCAGCAACTCGCTGACTTCGGGGACAAACTGGTCGACAGCCTGCACCAGCAAGGTCCACTCGCGCTCCGGCAGCTTGCTGAATTCGTCTTCGGCGAATGGGCCGCGACGCAATTCCCAAGGTCGCTCGCCGTGCTCGATCACCAGGCGCGATTCGACTTCTTCTTCCAGCGCAAGGCCAGCCAGTTCGTCGGCATCGATCGGGCTTTCGAAGTCAGGAATGGCCTGGCGGATCAGCAGCGGTTTCTTCTGCCAGTAGTCGCGCAGGAACTCCCGTGCCGTGATGCCGCCCAGGAGTTGCAGTGGAATGTCAGGATTCATGTGTAACCTATTGAAAAAATATACTTTTCAGCCGCGAATAAAAACGCCCGGCGCGGCCGGGCGTCTCAAAGGTGGAGCGATGGATCAGATGCGCTTGGCTTGTGCCGCCGCGTTGCCGATGTAGCTGGCCGGGGTCAGCTTCTTCAACTCGGTCTTGGCCTCGGCAGGCATGTCCAGGCCATCGATGAAAGTCTGCAGCGCTTCAGGACTGATGCCCTTGCCACGGGTCAGCTCTTTCAGCTTCTCGTACGGGTTTTCGATGTTGTAGCGACGCATCACGGTCTGGATCGGCTCGGCCAGGACTTCCCAGCAAGCGTCCAGGTCGGCGGCGATCTTTTGCTCGTTGAGCTCCAGCTTGCTGATGCCCTTGAGGCTGGCCTCGTAGGCGATGACGCTGTGGGCGAAACCTACGCCCAGGTTGCGCAGCACGGTAGAGTCGGTCAGGTCGCGCTGCCAGCGGGAAATCGGCAGCTTGCTCGCCAGGTGCTGGAACAGCGCGTTGGCGATGCCCAGGTTGCCTTCGGAGTTTTCGAAGTCGATCGGGTTGACCTTGTGCGGCATGGTCGAGGATCCGATTTCGCCGGCGATGGTGCGCTGCTTGAAGTAACCCAGGGAAATGTAGCCCCAGATGTCACGGTCGAAGTCGATCAGGATGGTGTTGAAGCGTGCGATCGCGTCGAACAGCTCGGCGATGTAGTCGTGCGGTTCGATCTGGGTGGTGTACGGGTTGAAGCTCAGGCCCAGTTCGTCTTCGATGAAGGCGCGGGCGTTGGCTTCCCAGTCGATGTCCGGGTAGGCCGACAGGTGGGCATTGTAGTTGCCCACGGCGCCGTTGATCTTGCCCAGCAGCGGCACGGCGGCCACCTGGGCGATCTGGCGCTCCAGGCGGTAGACAACGTTCGCCAGCTCCTTGCCCAGGGTGGTCGGCGAAGCCGGTTGACCATGGGTGCGCGACAGCATCGGCACGTCGGCGAAGCGGATCGCCAGCTCGCGGATAGCCTGGGCAGTCTGGCGCATCAGGGGCAGCATCACCTCATCGCGGCCTTCGCGCAGCATCAGGGCGTGGGACAGGTTGTTGATGTCCTCGCTGGTGCAGGCGAAGTGGATGAACTCGCTGACGTTGGCCAACTCCGGCAGCTTGGCCGCTTGCTCCTTGAGCAGGTATTCGATGGCCTTGACGTCGTGGTTGGTGGTGCGCTCGATCTCTTTGACGCGCTCGGCGTGCTCCAGCGCGAAGTTTTCAGCGAGGGCGTTGAGTACCGCGTTGGCTTCGGCGGAAAAAGCCGGGACTTCACCAATACCAGGGTGGGCGGCCAGGCGCTGGAGCCAGCGCACTTCAACCAGGACGCGGGCACGGATCAGGCCGTACTCGCTGAAAATCGGGCGCAGGGCCTGGGTTTTGCCGGCGTAGCGGCCGTCTACAGGGGAAACCGCAGTGAGCGAAGAGAGCTGCATGGGGTGTTCTCGGACAGTCGGGCAACGAAATGGGGCGCGTATCATACATGAAAACCAGCGCCGGTCCGTCGCCAACTGACCGGCGTGTTACGCGTAACAAGTTAAAACTGTTTATTGCCTCTGGCGAGCGGATTCATTCGTTGCGCATCAGCGGGTAAAGCTCTTTCAATAATTTGCGTCGGCTGATCACCAGTTGCCAGCGATGGCCGCCCAGCTGTCGCCACAGCCGTGCCGAGCGGATCCCTGCCAGGAGCAGGGCGCGGATCTTCGAGGCATTGCTCGGTTGCTGCAGGTTGCGCATGTCGCCATGCACCTGGATGCGCTGGCGCAGGGTGCTCAGGGTGTCCTGGTACAGCGCACCGCACGCGGCAATCACGTTTTCGTGGGATGGACCGAAGTGCTCGACCTGGGACTGGATCTGCGGCAGGCGATTGCCGATGGTTTCCAGCAAATCGTCGCGCTTGGCCAATTGGCGCTCCAGGCCCAGCATCGACAGGGCGTAGCGCAGTGGTTCGCGTTGCAGGGCGCTGGGGTCGCGCTCCAGGGCGCCGATCAGGGCGCGATAGCCCTCGCGCAGGTTCAGGTCGTCGCCACCGTAGACCTCCAGCGTGTCCTTGGGATCGCGCACCAGCAGGCTGCCGAGCATGCAGCCCAGGCCGGCTTCGGTGGCCTGGCCGGTCTTGGCGATCCGGTCCACCAGCACGGCGGCGAGGAATACGCCGCCCAGCGCCGTCAGTTGCTCCTGAATCGGCGTCATGCCTTGCTGCTCCATGGCTCGGCGACTTCGATCACGCCGCCGCCCAGGCAGATTTCGCCGTCATAGAACACCACGGATTGGCCGGGTGTGACCGCTCGCTGCGGATCATCGAACGTGGCCCGATAACCGCTGGCGGTTTTCTCCAGCGTGCAGGGCTGGTCGCTCTGGCGATAGCGAACCTTGGCCGTGAGGCGGCGCGGTTCGCTGAGGTCGATCGGGTTGACCCAATAGATGTCGGAGGCGAGCAGGGCGCCGGAGAACAGCCAGGGATGGTCGTTGCCCTGGCCGAC
Source organism: Pseudomonas frederiksbergensis (assembly GCF_000802155.2). Lineage (GTDB taxonomy): Bacteria > Pseudomonadota > Gammaproteobacteria > Pseudomonadales > Pseudomonadaceae > Aquipseudomonas > Aquipseudomonas frederiksbergensis_A. The sequence goes on along the minus strand of NZ_JQGJ02000001.1, from coordinate 515,210 downwards.
GATCAGTTCGTTGTGCTCCAGGTCCTTGACCAGTACGTACCAAGGCTCGTCGCCGGCGTCTTTGAGCCCGCCGATGCCCAGGCCCTGGCGTTGGCCGATGGTGTGGTACATCAGGCCATGGTGGCGGCCGATGACCTCGCCTTCGGTCGTCTTGATCTCGCCCGGCTGGGCCGGCAGGTATTGCTTGAGGAAATCGCTGAAACGGCGCTCGCCAATGAAGCAGATTCCGGTGGAGTCCTTCTTCTTGGCGGTGGCGAGCTGGTGTTTCTCGGCAATCGCGCGCACTTCAGGCTTTTCCAGTTCGCCGACCGGGAACAGGGTCTTGGCGATCTGCTCGCCGCCGACGGCATGCAGGAAATAACTCTGGTCCTTGTTCGGATCCAGGCCCTTGAGCAGTTCGGTGCGGCCATCGATGTCGCGGCGGCGCACGTAGTGGCCGGTAGCGATCAGGTCGGCGCCGAGCATCATGGCGTAGTCGAGGAACGCCTTGAACTTGATTTCGCGGTTGCAGAGGATGTCCGGGTTCGGCGTGCGGCCGGCCTTGTATTCGGCCAGGAAGTGCTCGAACACGTTGTCCCAGTACTCGGCGGCGAAGTTGGCGGTGTGCAGCTTGATGCCGATCTTGTCGCATACGGCCTGGGCGTCCGCCAAGTCATCCATGGCGGTGCAGTATTCGGTGCCGTCGTCTTCTTCCCAGTTCTTCATGAACAGGCCTTCCACCTCATAACCCTGCTCGATCAGCAGAAGGGCGGAAACGGAAGAGTCCACGCCGCCGGACATGCCGACGATGACGCGCTGTTTTGGGGTGCTCGAAGAGGCTGGATCACGCATAGGAGTTCAATGAGTGTCTTGAAAAAGGACGCGATTCTATCAGGCCCGGGCGCGCAAGGCTAAAGAGAAGGGCGGATAAGCGCCAGGCTGTGGCGATGGCCGGCTAGGTAATCGTCGATGCAGCGGATGATCAGCTCGCTGCGCCAGTGTTCGCGCTGCTCGAGCAGTTCGGCGCGGGTCAGCCATTTGGCGCCGAGGATGCCGTCGTCCAGTTGGTAGTCGGGGTTATGTTTCAAGGGCTTGGCGGCGAAACAGACCCGCTGGTAGGTCACGCCGTTGCTCGGGGCGGTGTAGAGATAGATGCCGATGACGCTGGTGGGTTCTACGTCCCAGCCGGTTTCTTCGAGGGTTTCGCGTATGGCGGCTTCGATGAGGGTTTCGTTGGGGTCCAGGTGGCCGGCGGGCTGGTTGAGCACCGCGCGTCCGCCTTTGGATTCTTCCACCATCAGGAAGCGGCCATGGTTTTCGACGATGGTGGCGACGGTGATGTGGGGGTGCCAGTTCATAAGGCTCCTTTATTTCTCGGATGTTAGCTGCTGTAGGGGTTGTTCGCGATGATGGACTGGTCGCTGGTCTTGATCGGGTACATATCCATTGCTGCGGTAACGGCTGCTTATGGTTCCGCTCTTACAGCGGGTCACTTTTTTCAGACGCCAAAAAAGTAACCAAAAAGGCTTTGCCCCACCATTCGGTGCCTCGCCTAGGCTCGGCATGCCCGAACGAAGGCATTGCTCCGTGGGCCGCCGCGAAGGGCCATCCATGGCCCAGCGCGGCTACCTCGGCATTCATGCCGAGGTGCCCACTGCGCAACACCTTCGTTCGGCCATCGTGGTTAACGGGGCGCCCGAGATCAAAATCAAAAGCGAGGCGGCCTGATAGCCGACCTGGTTCTCCCGGTCATACATCTGTCAGATTTGTGGGAGCAAAGCTTGCTCGCGATAGCGGTGGGTCAGTCAATATTTGAATTGAATGATGAATTGCAATCGCGAGCAAGCTCGCACACAGGTGTGGGTTCTGGTTGGTGAATGGTGTAAGTGCCAGAAACACAAACCCCGGCACAAGGCCGGGGTTCGTGGTGCTTCCTTACAACCTTACACCAGCGCAGCAATCGCCGCGTTGAAGGTGGTGCTCGGGCGCATGGCCTTGCTGGTCAGCTCGGGGTTGGCGAAGTAGTAACCGCCGATGTCCACGGGCTTGCCTTGCACGGCGTTGAGCTCGGCAACGATTTTTTCTTCGTTGTCGGTCAAGGTCTTGGCCAGGGTGGTGAACTGGGCCTTGAGGGCTGCGTCGTCGTCCTGGGCGGCCAGTGCCTGGGCCCAGAACAGGGTCAGGTAGAAGTGGCTGCCGCGGTTGTCGATGCCGCCGACCTTGCGCGAAGGCGACTTGTTGCGGTCCAGGAACTCGCCAGTGGCCTGGTCGAGGGTCTTGGCCAGCACCAGCGCCTTAGGATTGTTGTAGGTCACGCCCAGGTGTTCCAGGGACGCGGCCAGGGCCAGGAACTCGCCCAGGGAATCCCAGCGCAGGAAGTTCTCTTCCAGCAGTTGCTGCACATGCTTGGGTGCCGAGCCGCCGGCGCCGGTTTCGAACAGGCCACCGCCATTCATCAGCGGTACGATCGACAGCATCTTGGCGCTGGTGCCCAGTTCCATGATCGGGAACAGGTCGGTCAGGTAGTCACGCAGCACGTTGCCGGTCACCGAGATGGTGTCCTTGCCTTCGCGGGTGCGGGTGAGGGTGAACTTCATCGCGTCGACCGGCGACATGATGCGGATATCCAGGCCGGAAGTGTCGTGGTCCTTCAGGTAGGCCTGGACCTTTTCGATCATCACGCCGTCGTGGGCACGCATCGGGTCGAGCCAGAAGATCGCCGGGGTGCTGCTGGCGCGGGCGCGGTTGACGGCCAGCTTGACCCAATCCTGGATCGGCGCGTCCTTGGTCTGGCACATGCGGAAGATATCGCCAGCCTCGACAGTTTGCTCCAGCAGGGTTTGACCATTGTTGTCCGAAACACGGACCACACCGTCAGCCTTGATCTGGAAGGTCTTGTCGTGGGAACCGTACTCTTCGGCTTTCTTGGCCATCAGGCCAACGTTCGGCACGCTGCCCATGGTGGTTGGGTCGAAGGCGCCGTGTTGCTTGCAGTCTTCGATCACCGCCTGGTAGATGGTCGCGTAGCAGCGATCCGGGATCACGGCCTTGGTGTCGTGCAGCTGGCCGTCGGTGCCCCACATCTTGCCGGAGTCACGGATCATGGCCGGCATCGAGGCGTCGACAATGACGTCGCTCGGCACGTGCAGGTTGGTGATGCCCTTGTCGGAGTTGACCATCGCCAACGCTGGACGAATGGCGTAGACCGCCTGGATGTCGGCTTCGATCTGCGCCTGCTGCTCGGCCGGCAGGGCCTTGATGCGGGCGTACAGGTCGCCGATGCCGTTGTTCAGGTTGAAGCCGATCTGCTCCAGCACTTCGGCGTGCTTGGCCAGCGCGTCCTTGTAGTACTCGGCGACGATCTGGCCGAACATGATCGGGTCGGAGACCTTCATCATGGTGGCTTTCAGGTGGACCGACAGCAGGACGCCTTTTTGCTTGGCGTCTTCGATCTCGGCGGCGATGAAGTTGCGCAGGGCATTCTTGCTCATCACGGCGCAATCGAGGATCTCACCGGCTTGCACGGTGGTTTTTTCCTTCAGGACGGTGGCAGTGCCGTCCTTGGCGATCAGCTCGATCTTCACGCTGCCCGCGGCGTCGATCAGGGCGGCTTTTTCGCTGCCGTAGAAATCGCCGGCACTCATGTGCGCCACGTGGGATTTGGAGTCGGCAGCCCAGGCGCCCATCTTGTGCGGGTGCTTGCGAGCGTAGTTCTTGACCGACAGCGGCGCGCGGCGGTCGGAGTTGCCTTCGCGCAGGACCGGGTTCACGGCGCTGCCCTTGACCTTGTCGTAACGAGCGCGAGCGTCTTTCTCGGCGTCGGTGGTCACGGTTTCCGGGTAGTCCGGCAGTGCGTAGCCCTGGGCCTGCAATTCCTTGATCGCGGCCTGCAGTTGCGGCACCGAGGCGCTGATGTTCGGCAGTTTGATGATGTTGGCTTCAGGCGTGACGGCCAGGTCGCCCAGTTCGGCGAGGTGGTCGGCTACGGCTTTGTCGCCCAGTTGCTCGGGGAAGCTGGCCAGGATGCGCCCTGCGAGGGAGATATCGCGGGTTTCCACGGCGATATCGGCCGAAGCGGTGAAGGCTTCGACGATCGGCAGCAGCGAATAGGTGGCGAGGGCAGGCGCTTCGTCGGTGAAGGTATAGATGATCTTCGAGCGGGTGGGCATATTCGGATTAACTCTCTTCTTTGCTAAAGCATGCGCAGAAACTCGAGGGGCGCCGGGTAAGCGCGTTCGTTCAAAGTCATCCGTGAGCCGAATGTCGAGGTTTCTTCGCGGTGATGTTGGGTGCATCAGTCGAGCGTCAAGCGGTCGGGCCGCGGTAACGGTCCGGCTTTCAAAATGGCGGAAAGTCTCGTGATAGAGCCGTCAGCCGTCGTGACCCTGTGGTCAGCGGCGGCATTATACATAGGTAGCTGGCGATCTGCCGACGGTTCATAGACTTCCGTACACGTCCATTGGTCTAAACGTCGCATGCCGTGGCGTTGGACTATGCTGGATTTTGGCGCTTTTCCCTTGGTTTTCAGGCTTGTACGGGGCGAACTTGATTAATTTGCCCGGGATGGGCCGAACGTAGGGTTTGCGTGCCGATACAACTGGGGTACGCTCGAACGCAGCCAGATGTTCAATCCAAGCAATGGAGTTCAGCATGGGGTATCAAAAGATTCAGGTTCCGGCCGTCGGTGACAAAATCACCGTCAATGCAGACCATTCTCTTAATGTTCCCGACAACCCGATCATCCCCTTCATTGAAGGCGACGGCATTGGCGTTGATATCAGTCCGGTCATGATCAAGGTGGTGGACGCGGCAGTCGAGAAGGCCTACGGCGGCAAGCGCAAGATTTCCTGGATGGAAGTCTATGCAGGCGAAAAAGCGACCCAGGTCTACGACCAGGACACCTGGCTACCCCAGGAAACCCTGGACGCGGTCAAGGACTACGTGGTTTCCATCAAAGGCCCGCTGACCACGCCGGTCGGTGGCGGTATCCGCTCGCTGAACGTAGCGCTGCGCCAGCAGCTCGACCTCTATGTCTGCTTGCGCCCGGTGCGCTGGTTCGAAGGTGTGCCAAGCCCGGTCAAGAAGCCTGGCGACGTGGACATGACGATCTTCCGCGAGAACTCCGAAGACATTTATGCCGGCATCGAGTGGAAGGCCGGTTCGGCCGAGGCCACCAAGGTCATCAAGTTTCTGAAAGAAGAAATGGGCGTCACCAAGATCCGCTTCGACGAGGACTGCGGCATCGGTGTGAAGCCGGTTTCCAAGCAGGGCACCAAGCGCCTGGCGCGCAAGGCCTTGCAGTATGTTGTCGACAATGACCGCGATTCGCTGACCATCGTGCACAAAGGCAACATCATGAAGTTCACCGAAGGTGCCTTCAAGGAATGGGCCTACGAAGTGGCGGCCGAAGAGTTCGGCGCGACTCTGCTCGACGGCGGGCCGTGGATGCAGTTCAAGAATCCGAAGACCGGCAAGAATGTCGTGGTCAAGGACGCCATTGCCGACGCCATGCTCCAGCAGATCCTGCTGCGTCCGGCGGAATATGACGTGATCGCGACCCTCAACCTCAACGGCGACTACCTTTCCGATGCCCTGGCGGCGGAAGTGGGCGGTATCGGCATCGCGCCGGGCGCCAACCTGTCCGACACCGTGGCGATGTTCGAAGCTACCCACGGCACCGCGCCCAAGTACGCGGGCAAGGACCAGGTCAACCCGGGGTCGCTGATCCTGTCGGCAGAAATGATGCTGCGCCACATGGGGTGGACCGAAGCGGCCGACCTGATCATCAAGGGCACCAACGGCGCGATTTCGGCCAAGACCGTGACCTATGACTTCGAGCGCCTGATGGACGGTGCCAAGCTGGTGTCGTCTTCCGGCTTCGGCGATGCGCTGATTTCGCACATGTAAGCGAAGCGTGGAAACAAGAATGCCCGGTTCGAGTGATCGAAACCGGGCATTTTTTATCGTGTGGGCGGGTAATCTAGTGATCTTCGGTGACCCGCGGCTTGAGGCGGACCTTGGTGGGCTCTGGTATTTCGCTGCACGCAGTCCCCTCGGCTTCGACGGCGACCGGGCAGATTCCAACGGCATGCGTACCCTTTGGCCCTTGTACCATGCAGAACGTCACCGGCTGGCCTGCCTTCAGGGTTTTATAACCGTCCATCTGAATGGCAGAGAAATGAGCGAAGAGATCCTCGTCGTTCCCGTCTTGGATAATGAAGCCGTAGCCCTTGGCGTTGTTGAACCATTTGACCTTTCCCTTGACTCGCGCACTGGTGGTACCTGACATACCAATTTCCCTCTGCAACACACCCCGGCAACGGAGTATCATCCTGATCATCCGCTGTCGATCAAATGGAAATCGGATTGACTTCGCGGACCTTTTTAACCCACGGTGGGCTCTATTGGTTGTAACACCGATTCGCCGTTAGTCAAGGTGATCGGGCGGTAGCGGTTGAAATCGCCCGCAAGCGGCCCCATCACTGTATTTGCCAACTAAACGAACCTTTCTTTCCATGCATGCAATCAGCCAGATTCGACTAACATTCAATCAGGATCGCCCGGATCAACATGACGACGATTCAGCGGGCATTGCTGTTCAGGAATCAAAGCCCGCTTTACAGGCTCCACCGATGTACAAGGTGGTTTTGTTCAACGATGACTACACACCGATGGATTTCGTCGTCGAAGTGCTCGAGGTGTTTTTCAACCTGAATCGTGAGCTGGCGACCAAGGTCATGCTGGCCGTTCATACAGAGGGACGGGCAGTATGTGGTGTGTTTACCCGCGACATCGCGGAGACCAAGGCCATGCAGGTCAACCAGTACGCCCGGGAAAGCCAGCATCCGCTACTCTGTGAAATCGAGAAGGACGGTTAACGCCGACCACTTGGGTATGAGGTGAACCATGTTAAACCGCGAGCTCGAAGTCACCCTCAATCTTGCCTTCAAGGAGGCTCGTTCGAAGCGTCATGAATTCATGACCGTCGAGCACCTGCTGTTGGCCCTATTGGATAATGAGGCTGCCGCCACCGTTTTGCGTGCCTGCGGCGCGAACCTCGACAAACTCAAGCACGATTTGCAGGAGTTCATCGACTCCACCACGCCGTTGATCCCCGTTCACGACGAGGACCGCGAAACCCAGCCGACCCTGGGCTTCCAGCGTGTGCTGCAGCGTGCTGTCTTTCACGTGCAGAGCTCGGGCAAGCGCGAAGTCACCGGGGCCAACGTGCTGGTGGCCATCTTCAGCGAGCAGGAAAGCCAGGCGGTATTCCTGCTCAAGCAACAGAGCGTTGCGCGCATCGATGTCGTCAACTACATCGCCCATGGCATCTCGAAAGTGCCTGGGCATGGCGATCATTCCGAAGGTGAACAGGACATGCAGGACGACGAGGGCGGTGAGTCTTCTTCATCAGGCAATCCGCTGGACGCGTATGCCAGCAACCTGAACGAACTGGCCCGCCAGGGCCGTATCGACCCGCTGGTCGGACGCGAGGCGGAAGTCGAGCGCGTGGCACAGATCCTCGCGCGGCGCCGCAAGAACAACCCACTGCTGGTGGGCGAGGCTGGGGTGGGCAAGACCGCCATCGCCGAAGGCCTGGCCAAGCGCATCGTCGACAACCAGGTGCCGGACCTGCTGGCCAATAGCGTGGTGTATTCCCTCGACCTGGGTGCCTTGCTGGCCGGTACCAAATACCGTGGTGACTTCGAGAAGCGCTTCAAGGCGCTGCTCGGCGAGCTGAAGAAGCGCCCGCAGGCGATCCTGTTCATCGACGAGATCCACACCATCATCGGTGCGGGTGCTGCGTCCGGTGGCGTCATGGATGCCTCGAACCTGCTCAAGCCGCTGCTGTCCTCGGGTGATATCCGTTGCATTGGCTCGACCACGTTCCAGGAGTTCCGCGGCATCTTCGAGAAGGACCGTGCCCTGGCGCGGCGTTTCCAGAAAGTCGACGTGTCGGAGCCGTCGGTGGAAGACACCATTGGTATCCTGCGCGGCCTGAAAGGACGTTTCGAGCTGCACCACAGCATCGAATACAGTGATGAAGCGTTGCGCGCTGCTGCCGAGCTGGCGTCGCGCTACATCAATGATCGGCACATGCCGGACAAGGCCATCGACGTCATCGACGAGGCGGGTGCCTACCAGCGCCTGCAGCCGATCGAAAATCGCGTCAAGCGCATCGAGGTGCCGCAAGTCGAGGACATCGTCGCGAAAATCGCGCGGATTCCGCCAAAACACGTCACCAGCTCCGACAAGGAACTGCTGCGTAACCTGGAGCGCGACCTGAAGCTGACGGTGTTCGGCCAGGACGCGGCCATCGACTCGCTGTCGACCGCGATCAAGCTGTCTCGCGCCGGGCTGAAGTCGCCAGATAAGCCGGTCGGTTCGTTCCTGTTTGCCGGGCCTACCGGTGTCGGCAAGACCGAGGCGGCGCGGCAGTTGGCCAAGGCGCTGGGGATCGAGCTGGTTCGCTTTGACATGTCCGAGTACATGGAGCGCCACACCGTATCGCGTCTGATCGGTGCGCCTCCGGGATATGTTGGTTTCGACCAGGGCGGGCTCCTGACCGAGGCGATTACCAAGCAACCTCACTGTGTGCTGTTGCTCGACGAAATCGAGAAGGCGCATCCGGAAGTCTTCAACCTGCTGCTGCAGGTCATGGACCACGGTACCTTGACCGACAACAACGGGCGCAAGGCGGACTTCCGCAACGTGATCATCATCATGACCACCAACGCGGGTGCCGAGACGGCCGCACGCGCTTCGATCGGTTTCACCCATCAGGACCACTCGTCCGATGCGATGGAAGTGATCAAGAAGAGCTTCACGCCTGAGTTCCGCAACCGCCTGGACACCATTATCCAGTTCGGTCGCCTCAGCCATGAGGTCATCAAGAGCGTGGTGGACAAGTTCCTTACCGAACTTCAGGCGCAGCTCGAAGACAAGCGCGTGTTGCTGGAAGTCACCGATGCGGCGCGCAGCTGGCTGGCGGAAGGTGGCTACGACGTGACGATGGGCGCCCGGCCGATGGCTCGCTTGATCCAGGACAAGATCAAGCGTCCGCTGGCCGAGGAGATCCTGTTTGGCGAACTGGCCGAACATGGCGGTGTGGTTCACATCGACATCAAGGACGGCGAGCTGACCTTCGACTTCGAAACCACCGCCGAAATGGCTTGATTGTTAGTTGCTACAAAGCAAAAGGCGCCGAAAGGCGCCTTTTTTTATTCTGGATTCACTCAGCCCCTGTGAGGTCTTTGTGTTTCCGATGGTTTGGGGTAAATCCCAGGCAAACAAAAACGCCCGACATGAGCCGGGCGTTTTGTATTGACTTGTTAGCGAGCGCGGTAAGTGATGCGCCCTTTGCTCAAGTCATAGGGCGTCAGCTCGACGCGCACTTTGTCACCGGTAAGAATACGAATGTAGTTCTTGCGCATCTTGCCGGAGATATGCGCGGTTACGACGTGCCCATTTTCCAACTCCACACGAAACATGGTGTTGGGCAGGGTGTCGACGACAGTGCCTTCCATTTCGAAGCTGTCTTCTTTCGACATGCAGTAAAGCCCTCGGTATCCAGTGAATGGCCCGGTGCAACTGCGCCAGGCAAAAGCGGCGTGCATTGTGCCCGAAAAAGGGGGGCCAAGCCAAGGGGTTCTTGGGAGGTTACTCAATGAGTCCGGCGCTTCGATAAGACGCGGACTCGCGAGCGGCCTTAGTTCAGGACAACCCACCGCTGGTTGATCAGCAATTCAATGGGCCGATATTGGGTCTTGTAGTTCATTTTTTTGCAATTCTTGATCCAGTACCCCAGGTACACCGCTTCCAGGCCCAGGCGCCGACATTCATTGATCTGCCAGAGGATGGCAAAGCGTCCCAGGCTGCGTTTTTCCTCGTCGGGCTCATAAAAGGTGTAGACCGCCGACAAGCCGTTGGGCAGCAGGTCGGTGACGGCGATGGCCACCAGCCGGCCCTCAAGGCGGAACTCATAGAAACGTGAAAACGGCAGGTCGCGCACCAGAAAGGTCGAAAACTGGTCCCGGCTGGGCGGGTACATGTCGCCGTCGGCGTGGCGCTGTTCGATGTAGCGCTGGTACAGGTCGAAATATTCTTCGCTGAACTGCGGTTTGGCCGGGCGTACCTGCACATCGGCGTTGCGCTTGAAAATGCGCTTCTGCTGTCGGTTGGGGGTGAAGCGGGCCACGGGAATGCGCGCCGGGACGCACGCGTTGCAATGCTGGCAATGGGGCCGGTAGAGGTGATCGCCGCTGCGACGAAAACCCATCTCCGACAGGTCGGCATAGACATGCACGTCCATGGGCTGGCTGGGATCGAGAAACAGGGTCGTGGCCTGCTCCTCGGGCAGGTAGCTGCATGAGTGAGGTTGAGTGGCATAGAACTTCAAGCGCGCCAACTCGGTCATGATCAACCCTCGGGATAAACTTCAATTCAAGTGTAAGCCAGGAGCGCGAATATCGCTCAGCAAACCCAGGTGGCTTGGTTGGGTTGGTCCAGATGGGCTTTCAAGTAAGCGGTGAACTCGGTTCGCGGAATCGATCGCGCGCCCAGGCTGTGCAGGTGCTCGGTGGGCATCTGGCAATCGATCAGGACGAACCCTGCTTCCTTGAGGTGTTGGACCAGGGTTGCGAAGCCAAATTTCGACGCATTGTCGGCTCGACTGAACATGGACTCGCCAAAAAACAATTGCCCCATCGCCAGGCCGTACAGCCCGCCAACCAACACGCCTCGATCCCAGACCTCCACGGAATGGGCGAAGCCGCGTCGGTGCAGTTCCAGATAAGCGGTCTGCATGGCGTCGGTGATCCAGGTGCCGTCGGCATAATCCCTGGGCGCGGCGCAGGCCTTGATGACGGCTGCGAAATCCCGGTCGAACGTCACTTCATAGCGCCGCTTGCGCAATAGCTTGCCCAGGCTGCGCGAGACATGCAGCTCGTCGGGAAACAGCACGGTGCGCGGGTCCGGTGACCACCACAGGATCGGCTGGCCCTCCGAGAACCACGGGAAGCAGCCGTGGCGATAGGCCTGGATCAAGCGGTCGGCGGACAGATCCCCACCGGCGGCGAGCAGGCCGTTGGGGTCGCGCATGGCTTTTTCCAGGGGCGGAAAATCGAATGTGTTGCGTTGTAACCAAGTCAGCATTGTTGTCCGGGCTTGCAGAAGGGGAGGGCGGGGCTCCAGATTGGCCGGAGCCCGCCTAGAGGTTAACCGTCAAACGGCCGGGATGTCATCGAGATACTTTTCCGCATCCAGGGCGGCCATGCAGCCGGCGCCGGCGGAGGTGATGGCCTGGCGGTAGACATGATCGGCCACGTCACCGGCGGCAAAGACGCCTTCGATGTCGGTGGCGGTGGCATTGCCCTCGCTGCCGCCGCGCACGATCAAATAACCGTCGCGCATGTTCAGTTGGCCCTGGAACAGGTCGGTGTTGGGTTTATGACCGATGGCAATGAAGACCCCGGCCAGGGACAGCGTACTGGTTTCGCCGGTCTCGCTGTGCCGCAGGCGCGCGCCGGTCACGCCGCTGGCGTCGCCCAGGACTTCATCCAGGTTCTGGTTCCAGTGCAGGCGGATATTGCCGTTGGCGGCTTTCTCGAAAAGCTTGTCCTGCAATATCTTTTCCGAGCGCAGCTTGTCCCTTCGGTGGATCAAGTGCACCTCCTTGGCGATATTCGACAGGTACAGGGCTTCCTCGACGGCGGTGTTGCCGCCGCCGACCACTGCCACCACCTGGTTTCGATAGAAAAAACCATCGCAGGTCGCGCAGGCTGAAACACCCTTGCCGGCGAAGGTTTCCTCCGACGGCAGGCCGAGGTACTGCGCCGAGGCGCCGGTGGCGATGATCAGCGCGTCGCAGGTATAGGTGCCACTGTCACCGACCAGTTCGAAAGGACGCTGTTGCAACTTGGCAGTGTGGATATGGTCGTAGACGATCTGCGTGTCGAAGCGCTCGGCGTGCCGCTGCATGCGTTCCATCAACACTGGGCCGGTCAAGCCCTCGACATCGCCCGGCCAGTTATCGACTTCGACCGTGGTGGTGAGCTGGCCACCGGCCTGTATGCCGGTAATGACAACGGGTTTGAGGTTGGCACGGGCCGCATAGACAGCAGCGCTGTACCCTGCAGGGCCGGAACCGAGAATAATCAGGCGTGAATGCTTCGCTTCGCTCATAAAAACACCTCATAAGCCTTTGTCACAAAAGAGAATGCATGCTCAAATTGGCGCCCAAGACCCTTGATCATGGCTATGCTGTCGCCGAGCGTGCGGGCAATGCCTTGGGCATGACAAACCCGTACAATGCTTGGGTTTTGAACGCAGGATGCGCAAAAGATCAACCTCTTTGGCGACTCCTGTGGTTTTCCGGACGCATGCCACAGTGGTAAAAGTAGTACCGGTTGGGCACATTCACTTTTTTACCTGCTCGTCATGGGCGGTTTTTTCATAGTCATTCAACAGATGGACGCGCCATAGGCGCAGGAAAAGAAGCGTTTTGAAGAAATCCACCGCAGCACCCAAGACAGTCGTTCCGCTCTGGCGCCAACAATTGCACTACCGGCTCAAGGAAGGTGCGTTGATCGCCATCGGTGCCTTGTGCCTGTTCCTGATGATGGCCTTGCTGACCTACGGCAAGGACGATCCGGGCTGGAGCCACAACAGCAAGATCGAAGACGTGCAGAATTTCGGCGGTCCTGCCGGTTCCTACAGCGCCGACATCCTGTTCATGGTGCTGGGCTACTTCGCTTATATCTTCCCGCTGCTGCTGGCGATCAAGACGTACCAGATATTCCGCCAGCGCCATGAGCCGTGGCAGTGGAGCGGCTGGCTGTTTTCCTGGCGCCTGATCGGCCTGGTCTTCCTGGTGTTGTCAGGCGCCGCCCTGGCCCACATTCATTTCCACGCGCCTACGGGCCTGCCGGCCGGGGCCGGTGGCGCGCTGGGTGAAAGCCTCGGCGACCTGGCCAGGAACGCGCTCAACATCCAGGGCAGTACGCTGTTGTTCATCGCCTTGTTCCTGTTCGGCCTGACGGTTTTCACCGACCTGTCGTGGTTCAAGGTCATGGACGTTACCGGCAAGATCACCCTCGATCTCATCGAATTGATCCAGGGCGCGCTGAACCGCTGGTGGGCGGCGCGCAATGAGCGCAAGCAACTGGTGGCGCAACTGCGTGAAGTCGACGACCGCGTCCACGACGTCGTGGCGCCAACGGTGACGGACAAACGCGAGCAGGCCAAGGTCAAGGAGCGCTTGATCGAGCGCGAGCAGGCCCTGAGCAAGCACATGTCCGAGCGCGAAAAACAGGTACCGCCGGTCATCACCATGGCCCCGGCCAAGCCGCCCGAGCAAAGCAAGCGCGTGCAGAAGGAAAAACAGGCGCCGTTGTTCGTCGACAGCGCGGTCGAGGGCACCTTGCCGCCGATCTCGATCCTCGACCCGGCCGAGAAGAAACAACTCAATTATTCCCCCGAGTCCCTGGCGGCCGTCGGGCACTTGCTTGAGATCAAGCTCAAGGAATTCGGTGTAGAGGTCTCGGTGGATTCGATTCACCCGGGCCCGGTCATTACCCGTTACGAAATCCAGCCGGCCGCTGGCGTGAAAGTCAGCCGCATCGCCAACCTGGCGAAGGACCTGGCGCGTTCCCTGGCCGTGACCAGCGTGCGGGTAGTGGAAGTGATTCCCGGCAAGACCACCGTGGGCATCGAGATTCCCAACGAAGACCGGCAGATCGTGCGTTTCTCCGAGGTGCTGTCGACGCCGGAGTACGACAACCACAAGTCGCCGGTCACCCTGGCCCTGGGCCACGACATCGGCGGCAAGCCGGTCATCACCGACCTGGCGAAAATGCCCCACCTGCTGGTGGCCGGTACCACCGGTTCCGGTAAATCGGTGGGCGTGAACGCGATGATTCTGTCGATCCTGTTCAAGTCCGGCCCGGAAGACGCCAAGCTGATCATGATCGACCCGAAGATGCTGGAACTGTCGATCTACGAGGGCATTCCGCACCTGCTGTGTCCGGTGGTCACCGACATGAAGGACGCCGCCAACGCACTGCGCTGGAGCGTCGCCGAGATGGAGCGCCGCTACAAGCTGATGGCGAAGATGGGCGTGCGCAACCTGTCGGGCTTCAATGCCAAGGTGAAGGAGGCCGAAGAGGCCGGGACGCCATTGAGCGACCCGCTGTATCACCGTGAAAGCATCCACGACGAAGCGCCGCTGCTGCACAAGCTGCCGACGATCGTGGTGGTGGTGGACGAATTCGCTGACATGATGATGATCGTCGGCAAGAAGGTCGAAGAACTGATCGCCCGTATTGCCCAGAAGGCCCGTGCGGCGGGTATCCACTTGATCCTCGCCACCCAGCGGCCGTCGGTGGACGTGATCACCGGCCTGATCAAGGCCAACATCCCGACCCGCATGGCGTTCCAGGTGTCGAGCAAGATCGACTCGCGGACCATCATCGACCAGGGTGGCGCCGAGCAACTGCTGGGCCACGGTGACATGCTCTACATGCCGCCGGGCACCAGCCTGCCGATTCGTGTCCACGGCGCGTTCGTCTCCGATGACGAAGTGCACCGCGTGGTGGAAGCCTGGAAGTTGCGCGGCGCCCCTGAATACAACGACGACATCCTCAACGGTGTCGAAGAGGCCGGCAGCGGCTTTGAAGGTGGCAGTGGCGGTGGCGGCGATGACGATGCCGAGACCGACGCGCTCTATGACGAAGCGGTGCAGTTCGTCCTGGAGAGCCGCCGGGCCTCGATTTCCGCGGTACAGCGCAAGCTGAAGATTGGCTACAACCGCGCCGCCCGCATGATCGAAGCCATGGAAATGGCCGGGGTCGTGACGGCCATGAACACCAACGGTTCGCGCGAAGTGCTCGCGCCGGGCCCGATGCGCGACTGACTACCCGGGCGGCGTGATGACACGCCGTTCGACCCCCCACGAATTCATGAGGATTCCCATGCGCCTGATTCGCATGCTGCTGTTGCCCGTACTGGCCCTGTCTGCTTTTTCGGCCCAGGCCGGCGAGAAGGACGTGGCCCGCCTGACCCAGTTGCTGGGCAGCTCCCAGACCCTGACGGCACGCTTTTCCCAGTTGACCCTCGACGGCAGCGGCACCCAATTGCAGGAAACTGCCGGCGACATGGCCCTGCAGCGTCCGGGCCTGTTCTACTGGCACACCGATGCGCCAGCCGAGCAACTGATGGTCTCCGACGGCAAGAAAGTTTCCCTGTGGGACCCGGACCTGGAACAGGTGACCATCAAGACCCTCGACCAGCGCCTGACCCAGACGCCCGCGCTGTTGCTCTCCGGTGACATCTCCGAGATCAGCCAGAGCTTCGACATCAGCTCCAAGGAAGCGGGCGGCGTGATTGACTTCACTCTCAAGCCCAAGACCAAGGACAGCCTGTTCGACAGCCTGCGCCTGTCGTTCCGCAACGGCGTGGTCAACGACATGCAACTGATCGACAGCGTCGGCCAGCGCACCAATATCCTGTTCACCGGGGTCAAGGCCAACGAGGCGATCCCTGCGTCCAAGTTCAAGTTCGACATCCCCAAGGGTGCGGACGTGATCCAGGAATAACCCCAAGCGCCCCAGTGGAGGTTGCATAAGCAGTGATGGACCTGTTTCGAAGCGCCCCGATTGCCCAGCCATTGGCGGCCCGCTTGCGCGCGACCAACCTGGATGAGTACGTCGGCCAGGAACATGTGCTCGCCCGCGGCAAGCCTCTGCGCGAAGCCTTGGAGCAGGGCGCCCTGCACTCGATGATCTTCTGGGGCCCGCCAGGCGTTGGCAAGACCACCCTGGCGCGGCTGTTGGCGGAAGTCTCGGACGCGCATTTCGAAACGGTGTCGGCGGTGCTGGCCGGGGTCAAGGAGATCCGCCAGGCGGTGGAAGTCGCCAAGCAACAGGCCGGCCAGTACGGCAAGCGCACCATTTTGTTCGTCGACGAAGTCCATCGGTTCAACAAGTCCCAGCAGGACGCCTTCCTGCCTTATGTCGAAGACGGCACGTTGATTTTCATCGGCGCGACCACCGAAAACCCTTCGTTCGAACTCAACAACGCCTTGCTGTCGCGGGCGCGGGTCTACGTGCTCAAGAGCCTCGACGAAACCGCCATGCGCAAGCTGGTGCATCGGGCATTGACCGAAGAACGCGGCCTGGGCAAGCGTCACCTGAGCCTCAGCGATGAGGGCTTCCAGATATTGTTCAGTGCCGCGGATGGCGATGGCCGGCGCTTGCTCAACCTCTTGGAAAACGCCTCGGACCTGGCCGAAGACGACAGCGAAATTGGCGTCGAGCTGTTGCAAAGCCTGCTGGGCGATACCCGGCGACGCTTCGACAAGGGCGGCGAGGCGTTCTACGACCAGATTTCGGCGCTGCACAAATCTGTACGCGGCTCCAATCCCGACGGTGCCCTGTACTGGTTTGCGCGGATGATCGACGGCGGTTGCGATCCGCTGTACCTGGCCCGTCGTGTCGTGCGCATGGCCAGCGAGGACATCGGCAATGCCGACCCGCGGGCGTTGAGCCTGTGCCTGGCGGCCTGGGACGTGCAGGAACGCCTCGGCAGCCCGGAAGGCGAGCTCGCCGTGGCCCAGGCCATCACTTACCTGGCCTGCGCGCCGAAGAGCAACGCCGTGTACATGGGCTTCAAGGCTGCGATGCGCAGCGCCACCGAGCACGGCTCCCTCGAAGTGCCGCTGCACTTGCGCAACGCGCCGACCAAGCTCATGAAGCAGTTGGGTTATGGCGACGAATACCGCTATGCCCACGACGAGCCCGACGCTTATGCCGCTGGCGAAGATTATTTTCCCGATGAGCTCGAACCCCAGCGGTTCTATCAACCAGTGCCTCGTGGGCTGGAATTGAAGATCGGCGAGAAGCTCAATCACTTGGCCCAGCTGGACCGACTGAGTCCACGGCAGCGGAGAAAACCGTGATCCCCTTGATTCTCGCAGTCTCCGCTGGCGGTGTGGCCGGTACGTTGTTGCGTTTTGCCACGGGTAACTGGATCAACGCAAATTGGCCGCGGCACTTCTATACCGCGACGCTGGCCGTTAATATCGTGGGCTGTCTGCTGATCGGCGTTCTTTACGGCCTGTTTTTGATTCGCCCCGAGGTGCCCATCGAGGTGCGAGCGGGGTTGATGGTCGGTTTTCTTGGCGGCCTGACGACTTTTTCATCCTTTTCACTGGATACGGTGCGCCTGCTGGAAAGCGGGCAGGTGCCGCTGGCCCTGGGCTATGCGGCCATCAGCGTGTTCGGCGGGCTGCTCGCCACCTGGGCCGGCCTGTCCCTGACCAAACTTTGATAACGAGAGACCGACATGCTCGATTCCAAACTGTTACGTAGCAGTCTACAGGACGTAGCGGACCGCCTGGCTTCCCGTGGCTTTGCCCTGGATGTCGCGCGCATCGAAGCGCTGGAAGAACAGCGCAAGACCGTCCAGACCCGCACCGAAGCCCTGCAGGCTGAACGTAACGCGCGCTCCAAATCCATCGGCCAGGCCAAGCAACGCGGCGAAGACATCGCGCCGTTGATGGCCGATGTCGAGCGCATGGCGGGCGAGTTGAGCGCCGGCAAGGTCGAGCTGGACGCGATCCAGACCGAGCTGGATTCGATCCTGCTGGGCATCCCGAACCTGCCTCACGAATCGGTACCGGTCGGTGAAGACGAAGACGGCAACATCGAAGTGCGCCGCTGGGGCACACCAACAACGTTCGATTTCCCGGTGCAGGACCACGTGGCCCTGGGCGAGAAATTCGGCTGGCTCGACTTCGAGACCGCCGCCAAGCTGTCGGGCGCGCGTTTCGCCTTGTTGCGTGGGCCGATTGCCCGTCTGCATCGCGCACTGGCGCAGTTCATGATCAACCTGCACGTCACCGAGCATGGTTACGAAGAAGCCTACACGCCGTACCTGGTCCAGGCCCCGGCGCTGCAAGGCACCGGCCAGTTGCCGAAGTTCGAGGAAGACCTGTTCAAGATCGGGCGCGACGGTGAAGCCGACCTGTACCTGATCCCGACCGCCGAAGTGTCGCTGACCAACATCGTCGCCGGTGAAATCGTCGACGCCAAGCAACTGCCGATCAAGTTCGTCGCCCACACGCCGTGCTTCCGCAGCGAAGCCGGTGCCTCGGGTCGTGATACCCGCGGCATGATCCGCCAGCACCAGTTCGACAAGGTCGAGATGGTGCAGATCGTCGAGCCGTCCAAATCCATGGAAGCCCTGGAAAGCCTGACCGCCAACGCCGAGAAAGTCCTGCAACTGCTGGGGCTGCCGTATCGCACCCTGGCGCTGTGTACCGGCGACATGGGCTTCAGCGCGGTGAAGACCTACGACCTGGAAGTCTGGATCCCGAGCCAGGACAAGTACCGCGAGATTTCCTCGTGCTCCAACTGCGGCGACTTCCAGGCCCGCCGCATGCAGGCGCGCTTCCGCAACCCGGAAACCGGCAAGCCGGAACTGGTCCACACCCTCAATGGCTCCGGCCTGGCGGTGGGTCGTACCCTGGTGGCGGTATTGGAAAACTACCAGCAGGCCGACGGTTCGATCCGGGTGCCCGACGTGTTGAAGCCTTACATGGGCGGCATCGAGGTCATCGGCTAAATGGACTATTTGCCACTGTTCCACAACCTGCGCGGCAGCCGCGTGCTGGTGGTTGGCGGCGGCGAGATTGCCTTGCGCAAGTCTCGCCTGCTGGTTGATGCCGGTGCGTTGCTGCGGGTGGTCGCACCCGACATCGAACCGCAGTTGCGGGAACTGGTCTGTGGCAGCGGTGGCGAGTGTGTCCAGCGTGGCTACGTGGAAGCGGACCTGGACGGTTGCGGCCTGGTCATCGCCGCCACCGACGATGAACCGCTCAACGCCCATGTCTCGGCCGATGCCCACAAGCGTTGCGTACCGGTCAACGTGGTGGACGCGCCGGCCCTGTGCAGCGTGATCTTCCCGGCCATCGTCGACCGCTCACCGCTGGTGATCGCGGTGTCCAGTGGCGGCGATGCGCCGGTGCTGGCGCGGCTGATCCGGGCCAAGCTGGAAACCTGGATCCCCTCGACGTACGGGCAACTGGCCGGTTTGGCGGCGCGTTTTCGCAATCAGGTCAAAGGCTTGTTCCCGGATGTCCAGCAGCGGCGGGCGTTCTGGGAAGAGGTATTCCAAGGCCCCATTGCCGACCGTCAGTTGGCCGGGCAGGGCGCCGAAGCCGAACGCCTGCTGCGGGAGAAAATCGATGGTGAGGCGCCGAACGCGCCGGGTGAAGTCTATCTGGTGGGGGCCGGGCCGGGTGATCCCGACCTGCTGACGTTCCGCGCCTTGCGCCTGATGCAACAGGCGGACGTGGTGCTTTACGACCGCCTGGTGGCCCCGGCGATCCTGGAACTGTGCCGTCGCGACGCCGAACGGGTCTACGTCGGCAAGCGTCGTTCCGAGCACGCAGTGCCGCAGGATCAGATCAACCAGCAACTGGTGGACCTGGCCCGACAAGGCAAGCGCGTGGTGCGGTTGAAGGGCGGCGATCCGTTCATCTTCGGTCGTGGTGGCGAAGAGATTGAAGAACTGGCGGCCCATGGCATCCCGTTCCAGGTCGTCCCGGGCATCACCGCCGCCAGCGGTTGCGCAGCCTACGCCGGGATCCCGCTGACCCATCGCGACTACGCCCAGTCGGTGCGGTTCATCACCGGTCACCTCAAGGACGGCACCAGCGACTTGCCGTGGGCCGACCTGGTGTCGCCGGCGCAGACGCTGGTGTTCTACATGGGTTTGGTCGGCTTGCCAGTGATTTGCAACGAGCTGATCAAGCACGGTCGCGCGGCGGACACGCCAGCGGCGTTGATCCAACAGGGTACGACAGCCAACCAACGGGTCTTTACCGGCACTTTGGCAGACTTGCCGCGGCTGGTGGCCGAGCACGAGGTGCATGCGCCGACCTTGGTGATCGTTGGGGAAGTGGTGCAGTTGCGCGAGAAGCTGGCCTGGTTTGAAGGGGCTCAGGGGCAGGTCTGAAGACCGTGCGGCGCTCTTCGCGAGCCTGCTCGCGAAGACGCCTTCAGCTATAACGAATGCTTCGGATCAATCCCGGTCCCACGCCAGATCCCTTTCCCGCTCAACCTCTCCCGATCATGGGCCACCGTAAAGTCCTGCTTCGGTCCCTTGGGCACGATCCCATTGGGGTTGATGGTCTTGTGGCTGCCGTAGTAATGGCCCTGGATATGGGTGAAATCCACGGTCTCGGCAATCCCCGGCCATTGGTATAGCTCCCGCAGCCAGTTCGACAGGTTCGGATAATCGGCAATGCGCCGCAGGTTGCACTTGAAATGGCCGAAGTACACCGCGTCGAAACGAATCATCGTGGTGAACAAGCGGATATCCGCTTCGGTCAGGTATTCGCCTGCCAGGTAACGACGGGTTTCCAGCAGGGCTTCCAATCGATCCAGTTCGGCGAACAATTGGTCGAAGGCCTCTTCATAAGCGGCCTGGGTCGTCGCGAACCCGGCGCGATAAACGCCGTTGTTCACCGCCGGGTAGATACGCCCGTTCAATGCATCAATCTCGTGTCGCAGGTGTTCGGGATACAGGTCCAGGTCGTTGCCGGTCAGGCCATCGAAAGCACTGTTGAACATGCGGATGATTTCAGCCGATTCGTTGCTGACGATGCGCCGTTGCTGTTTGTCCCACAGCGCCGGCACGGTGACGCGGCCGGTGTAGTCCGGCGTGTCGGCGGTGTAGCGCTGGTGCAGGAATTGCAGATCGTCGAGTTTGTCGCCCGTTGAGCCGTGGGTCTTGTCGAAGGTCCAGCCGTTCTCCAGCATCAGGTAGCTGACCACCGAGACGTCGATCAGGTCTTCAAGGCCTTTGAGCTTGCGAAAGATCAGCGTGCGGTGCGCCCAGGGGCAGGCGAGGGATACATACAAATGGTAGCGCCCGGCCTCGGCAGCGAAGCCGCCCTCGCCCGAAGGGCCCGGGCTGCCGTCGGCGGTCACCCAATTGCGGCGTTGCGCCTGCTCGCGCTGGAAACTGCCGTCCTTGCTTTCATACCACTGGTCCTGCCAGCGGCCCTCGACCAACAAACCCATCTGAATGTCCTCGCTCAATAATCATTCGAGACGAGTCTATGCCGATAGGTTCGAACTAATAGCGCAAAGGTTGGGCGTTAATGATCGGTTATATCGAACGATCCCGGGCATCCCAATACTGCCGGGCCTTCTCGAACGCTTCGTCGCGAGTATCACCCAGGCCGCGCAAGGCCAAAGCCATGGTGGCGATCAGCGCCAGTTGCGGGTAACTGTCCTCGACGTCGCCGCGCCAGATCGCTTTCAAATGCTCGGGGTCAAGACTCTCCGGCTTGACGTGGCGCTGCTCGGACAAGCGTGGCCATTCCTCATCCCAACTGACGCCCCCGGTGGTGCCGTACAAATGACTGTCGGCGTCCGGGTTGATCTCGATCTCGCCGCCGTCGCCCTTGATCACGATGGCGGTATCGCCGAGCAAGCCACTGGCTTCGCGGTGCACGGCCTGGTAGCCCGGGTGGAAGATGCTTTGCAGGCCGCAGCGTGCGCCCAGCGGGTTGAGGATCCGCGCCAGGGAATGGATCGGCGAGCGCAGGCCCAAGGTGTTGCGCAGGTCGATCATGCGCTGCATTTGCGGCGCCCAATCCACCAGCGGCATGAAGGCCAGGCCGCCGTTGTCCAGCGCGGTGCCGACCTGTTGCCAGTCGCGGCACAGCGGGATCTGCAGCAAGCCCAGCAGTTGCTCGGTGTACAGCCGCCCGGCGGTGTGAGCGCCGCCGCCGTGCATGAAAATCCGCACGCCGTTCTGCCCCAGGCATTTGGCCGCCAGCAGGTACCACGGCAAGTGGCGCTTCTTGCCGGCGTAGGTTGGCCAGTCGAGGTCCACCGTCAACGCCGGGACCACCAGGCGTTCACGCAGGGCTTCGGTGAAGCCGGCCATTTCCTCGGCGCTTTCTTCCTTGTGCCGCAGCAGCATGAGGAATGCGCCCAGTTGGGTTTCTTCGACCTGTTCATCGAGCACCATGCCCATGGCTTCCCGCGCTTCTTCACGGGTCAGGTTCCGGGCGCCACGCTTGCCTTTGCCAAGGATGCGCACGAACTGGGCGAAGGGGTGTTCGGCTGGAGTCTCAAGGGTCAGTGCTGGAAAGTCGGTCATAGGCAATTCGTCGGTTTGGGCAGGCCCGCCAGCTTGGCGGCGAGTTTGGCGGGAGTGCCTTTGAACAATCGGTTCAGGTGCAGGCTGTTGCCCTTGTCCGCCCCCAGTTTCAGCGCGGTGTACTTGATCAGTGGCCGGGTGGCGGGGGACAGCTGGAATTCATCGTAGAAGGCTCGCAGCAGTTCGAGGATTTCCCAGTGTTCGGGGCTCAAGTCGATGTCTTCGGCGGTGGCCAGGGCGGTGGCCACGTCGGCGGACCAATCATTGAGGTCGGCCAGGTAGCCATCCTTGTCCAGCGCAATGCTGCGTTCGCCCACGGTCAGGGTCTTCATAGCCAGCTGTTGACCTTGTCATGCTGGATCGAAAGCTCGACGAAGGCCGGATAATCGACGGCTTCGGCCCAGCCCGGAATAGCCAAGGCGCGGGCCTGTGCGTCTTCGGCCAGGACGAACACTTTGCAGCCGCCGGCTTGCAGCGTGTCGAACGGCAGGGTGCCGGGTTGCAGCGCATAAGCCGCGTCGCCGCACAGCAGCAGCGCGTCGTGGTCTCCCAGGATCCGCAGGCAACTGGCGAGGCGGCTGTCGCCGAAGGGGGAATGAGACAACACATGCAAGGTCGACATCAGAGGGTGATCACCTGGTCGTAACGGTCAATGAGCGCGGCGATGTCCGCTGCGGCCAATACTTTCAGGTCGTCCAGCGCCAGGGCATCGGCGGCGAGACCGCGCTGCGCGGCGCTGTCGGCACAGACGAAGAGATCTTCGACGCCAAACATCGGCAAGGCCTGCAAGTTGGCGCTCAGGTCCTTTTGCCGGATGGCCCTGGCGTCCTGCCCGGCGGCGAGCTGAAACACGCCATCATCGAGAAACAGCACGCCGATGGGCAAGTCGAACGCGCCGCCGGCCAAGACGATGTCCAACGCTTCCCGGGCGCCAGGGCCGGACCAAGGCGCTTGGCGGCTGATGAGCAATAAAGACTTGGCCATTACGCGCCTCCGAAGCAGATCAAGCGGTCGGCATCCTGGATCGCATCGTGCAACTGACCCAGGCCGGACAAGGCCCACGGCGCTTCGGCGCTGGCCGCCGAACGCTGGTAGCGCTGGGCTTCTTCCTCGTTCAACACGCCACGGCGTAATGCTGCGGCGATGCACACTACGCCGTCGAGCTGGTGCTCGGTGACAAATGCGCGCCATTGCTGGGGCAGGTCTTGCTCGTCCTGAGGCGTGACGACGCTGTTGGCAGCGTTGTAAACGCCGTCCTGGTAGAAAAACAACCGCACGATCTCATGCCCGGCGGCCAGCGCTGCCTGGGCAAACAGCAAGGCGCGGCGCGAGGAGGGCGCGTGAGCGGCGGAAAACAGCGCGATGGCAAACTTCATGACGGACCCGATCGGCAAAACTGCGGCCATGATAATGCTTTATGGGCGGTGGGGCGATTGCGAGCCTTCCAAAACAGAATCCAGGTGTACTCATTGTGGCGAGGGGAGCTCAGCCTTGGTTTGTGAGGCCATACAGCTCGCAATATTCCTCCCATTCCAACCCCGCCATCTCCGCCACTTCCTTGTGCACTTCCATGCGCTGGGCCTGGTAGTCCTCGGCTGAAGCGGTCGTCAGCAACAGCGTCAGTTCCCAGGCGAACAAGCCCACGCGTTCGGCCTCGGCTTCGAACGCTTCGTGCAAACGCTCGGCGCGGTATTGTGCGGCGGTTTCACCCTTGGCCTGGGCCAGCAGCGGGTTGAGGTTGTCCAGTTCGTGACGCAGTTGGGGGCGTGCGTCGAGAAAAATCTGCAGGGCTCGTTCGTGCTGCTGTTCGGTTGTCGCCATGGTTGCTCCTTGGTCGATAAGCCGACAGGTTGCGCGAATCGATAGCGGTTGTCGCCTGCAAATTTCGGTAAAGCCGCACGGCAACCCGGGGCGTAATGCTACAGTCGGCTTTTTTTCGAAGAGTGAAATGCAATGCGAATGCTGATGGTGGCCGTGGTCTCGACCCTGCTGGCCGGCTGCGCGGGTTCGGCGATGGAGCAGGCCCGGACCCAAGCCCCCTACAAGACCTTGTCCTCGGACAAGCCCCAGCAGAATGTCGCCCAATGCGTGAAGTTCGCCTGGGAAGACGAGGCGGTGTTCGGGGTCGATGCCGGCGCTTACTTGCAGCCCGGCAAGCAAGGTGGCTCGACGGTATACACCCGTTCGGCCGAATCGTTTGTCGATCTGCAAACCAGTGCCACGGGCACGGCGCTGAATTACTACGCCAAGCATGATGATTTTGTCGCCAAGCGCCGGTTGGCGGCGTTGGCGACGTGCCTCTGAGCGCCACGAACCAATGTCGGGGTGAGTTTCAACTTTCGGAATCGAGGCGCTTCTGGAAAAAGAAGCGCTGATGCCCTGGTGGATAGTCATGGATCTGGCCGCATTCGGTGAAGCCATGCCTGCGGTAGAAATCCGGGGCCTGGAAGTCGAACGTATCGAGCCAGATGCCCACGCAATTCTTCTCCCGGGCCAGTTGTTCGGCCATTTGCATCAGTTTCGAGCCCGTGCCCTGGCCGCGCGCTTGTTCAGGCACCACCAGCAATTCGATATAAAGCCAACGGAAAAATACCCGGCCATACAGTCCGCCGACGATTGCATCGTGTTCGTCACGCACCAGCCAGGCGACCAGTTCCGGTGCGCTTCCACCGGCTTGGGCGACGTTGTAGGCGCGCAATGGCGCGACGATGGCTTGGCGTTCTTCATCGGTTGGAGCGTCCGTGCGTTCGATTCGCAGCGTCATCGGCAATGTCCTTGTGCAAGGGATGATCAAGCACGCGAGCCTACAGCAAACAGGCATATTGTTTAAACCGAGCCATACTCCTGTGTGCTTTTGAAGCGATCCCTACCCTCAAGAACAAGAAGAGACCGACTCATGAAGTTCGAATCACTGGCCCGGACCCTCATCGCTACCTCGCTCTCCCTTTACTGTCTGACTGCCCACGCCGCGTCCCAGGCCCCGGTTGCCGCCGAGAACGGCATGGTCGTCACCGCCCAGCACCTGGCAACCCACGTCGGCGTCGATGTGCTCAAGAGCGGTGGCAACGCCGTGGATGCGGCGGTCGCGGTGGGCTATGCCTTGGCGGTGGTTTACCCGGCGGCGGGTAACCTCGGTGGTGGTGGTTTCATGACCTTGCAAATGGCCGATGGCCGCAAGACCTTCCTGGACTTCCGCGAAAAAGCCCCCCTGGCGGCCACCGCCGACATGTACCTGGACAAGGACGGCAACGTCATACCCGAACTCAGCACGCGCGGCCATTTGGCAGTAGGCGTGCCCGGCACCGTGTCCGGCATGGAACTGGCGTTGAAGAAATATGGCAGCAAACCCCGGGCGGAATTGATCGCGCCGGCGATCAAATTCGCCGAAGACGGTTTTGTCCTGGAGCAGGGCGATGTGGAACTGCTGGAAACCGCCACGGATGTCTTCAAGAAGGATGCGCGTGATTCCGGCGCGATCTTCCTTCATAACGGCGAGCCTATGCAGGTCGGCCAGAAACTGGTGCAAAAAGACCTCGCCAAGACGCTGCGGGAAATCTCCGCCAAGGGCGCCGATGGCTTCTATAAAGGCTGGGTGGCCGATGCGCTGGTGACTTCCAGCCAGGCCAACAAAGGCATCATCACCCAGGCGGACCTGGACAAGTACAAGACCCGCGAGCTGGCGCCGGTGGAATGCGATTATCGTGGCTATCACATCATCTCCGCGCCGCCACCCAGTTCTGGCGGCGTAGTGCTGTGCCAGATCATGAACATCCTCGACGGCTACCCGATGAAAGACCTGGGTTTCCATTCGGCCCAGGGCATGCACTACCAGATCGAAGCCATGCGTCACGCCTATGTCGACCGCAACAGCTACCTGGGCGACCCGGACTTCGTGCAGAACCCCATCGACCATTTGCTGGACAAGAACTACGCGGCAAAGCTGCGCGCCGCGATCGAGCCGCAAAAAGCCGGCGACTCGCAAAAGATCAAACCCGGCGTGGCGCCCCATGAGGGCAGCAACACCACGCATTATTCGATCGTCGACCAATGGGGCAACGCCGTTTCCGTCACCTACACCCTCAACGACTGGTTCGGCGCCGGCGTGATGGCGAGCAAGACCGGGGTGATCCTCAATGATGAAATGGATGACTTCACCGCCAAGGTCGGCGTGCCCAACATGTATGGCCTGGTGCAGGGCGAAGCCAACGCCATCGCGCCGGGCAAGGCGCCGCTCTCATCCATGAGCCCGACCATCGTCACCAAGGACGGCAAGACCGTCATGGTGGTCGGCACGCCGGGCGGCAGCCGCATCATCACGGCGACCTTGCTGACCATCCTCAATGTGATCGACTACGGCATGAACCTGCAGGAAGCCGTCGATGCGCCGCGCTTCCATCAACAGTGGATGCCGGAAGAGACCAACCTGGAGACCTTCGCCGCCAGCCCCGATACCCTGAAGTTGCTGGAGAGCTGGGGCCATAAGTTTGCCGGCCCACAGGACCCGAACCACATTGCCGCGATCCTGGTGGGCGCGCCGTCATTGGGCGGCAAGCCGGTGGGCAAGAACCGCTTCTACGGCGCTAACGATCCACGCCGCAACACCGGGTTGTCGTTGGGCTACTGACCATTCGAAGAGGCGAATATGATCACCGCATTGCTGATCATCGATGTCCAGGAGGGGCTGTGTGCCGGGGAGGAGGAATGCTTCGACAGCCAACGCCTGGTCCAGACCATCAACGACCTCAGCGCCAGGGCCCGGGCTGTCGGGTTGCCGGTGATCCTTATCCAGCATGAAGAGCTGGACGGCTCGCTGGCACATGGCAGCGCCGCCTGGCAGTTGGCCGACGGCTTGCTCACCGGAGTGGATGACTTACGCGTGCGCAAGACCACCCCGGACGCGTTCTACCAGACCGGCCTGCTGGCGCTGCTGCAAGCCCGGAGCATCGATCGCGTGGTGATCTGCGGGCTGCAAACGGACTATTGCATCAACGCGACCGTGCGCCAGGCCCATGCCCTGGGGTACGAAGTGGTCCTGGCCGCCGACGCCCACTCGACGGTAAACAACGGTAGCCTGTCGGCCGAGCAGATCATTGCCAATCACAACCATCGACTCGGGCGGCTGAGCAGTGCGGTGTCGCGGATCGATGTGACGCCAGCGGCCAAGATCCGCCTGTAGCCGATGCGCAAGGACTAACCCGTGGCGAGGGAGCTTGCTCGCGCTTGAGTGCGTAGCGCTCACAAAGTTTTTGGGGGCGGCTGCGCCCGAAGCGTCGAACCGTCCCAGCGGGAGCACGCTACCTCGACATTAAAGGTCATCTTTCATGGACCGTGACATCACCACGGCGGCGCACGCATTGGCGGCGGGGGACCCGGTGGCCGCGCTCAATCGTGTCGCCTTGCGCAACGATGCGCCGGCCCTCGCGCTTCGCGGCATTGCCATGGCGCAGTTGGGGGACCTGGAGAAAGCCCGGGGCCTGATGCGTCGGGCCGCTTCGGCCTTCGGCCCCAAGGAGCCCATGGCACGGGCGCGGTGTGTCGTGGCCGAGGCTGAAATTGCCCTGGCCTCCCGTGACCTGGCTTGGCCGATGAAGCGCCTCGACGCTGCCCGGGCGGAGCTCGAAACCCAGGGCGACCGGGCGAACGCCGGCCATGCGCGGACCATCGAAATCCGCCGGTTGTTGCTGATTGGCCGGCTCGACGAGGCCGAGCTCAAGCTCATCGAACTGGACCTTGCCGGGTTGCCTTTGGCGTCCCGGGCGGCCTGCGAGTTGGTGGCCGCCGGGATTGCCATGCGGCGACTGCAAGCGCAAATCGCCCGGGGAGCCTTGGAAAGAGCCAGGCAAGCCGCGCGGCAAGCAGAGATCGGCGCGTTGGACGGCGAAATCGACAGTGCCTGGCGGATGCTGCTGACGCCCGCAGCGCGGCTGATCGCCCGAGGCGAAGAGCGTTTGCTGGTGCTCGAAGACGTGCAAGCCCTGCTGGCCGGCTCGGCGCTGGTGGTGGACGCCTGCCGATATGGCGTCAGTTGCGCTGGCGTCCAGGTCGCCCTGGCCAGGCGTCCGGTATTGTTTGCCCTGGCCCGCGAACTGGCCCAAGCCTGGCCTGGCGATGCGCCGCGGGACGTGCTCATGGCCCAGGCCTTTGGCTTGCAATTGACGGATGAGTCCCATCGCGCCCGGTTGCGCGTCGAGATGGGGCGGTTGCGGGCCGCGTTGCGTCCAATGGCTGACCTGGTCGCCACCCGGCACGGTTTCAGGTTGGTGCCGCATCATGCGGGCGAGGTTGTGGTCCTGGCGCATGTCGTCGAGGAACCCTACGGGGCGGTGCTGGCGCTGTTGGCGGACGGAGAGGCCTGGTCCAGCTCGGCCCTCGCGCTGGCCTTGGGCACCAGCCAGCGCAGTGTGCAACGAGCCTTGGAAGTCCTCGCGGCTCGCGGCAAGGCGCAGTCGTTCGGTCGTGCAAGGGCCCGCCGCTGGACGGCGCCACCGATGCCTGGATTCGCGACGGTATTGTTACTCACCGCGCTGCCGTTCGATGGTTAGCATGCAATCACACCCACCGATGAGGCGATGTGAGATGAAACGTTCAGAAGCACAGATCCTGCGCGAATATGGTCCGTTCTCGGGCGTCGATTGCGTGCACGGCGTGAGTCATGACGGCGAGCACGTCTGGTTCGCCTCGGGCGAAAAGCTGCACGCCCTCGATCCCGCCAGTGGCCAGACCGTGCATTCCCTTGATGTTCCAGCGAACGCTGGCACCGCGTTCGACGGTCGGCATCTGTTCCAGATTGCCGGCGACAGCATCCGCAAGATCGATCCGCGCACCGGCCAGGTAGTGGCGACGATCCCGGCGCCCAACAGTGGTGACGATTCAGGCCTGGCTTGGGCCGAAGGATCGCTCTGGGTCGGTCAGTACAAGGCGCGCAAGATCCTGCAGATCGATCCCTCCGACGGCAAGGTTCTGCGCACGATCGAATCCAATCGCTTCGTCACGGGCGTGACCTGGGTCGATGGCGAACTGTGGCATGGCACTTGGGAAGAGGATGAAAGCGACCTGCGGCGCATCGATCCGCAAACGGCGCAAGTACTGGAAAGCGTGACGATGCCGCCGGGGATCGGCGTGTCGGGGCTCGAATCCGATGGCGCGGATCGGTTTTTTTGTGGCGGGGGCGGCAGCGGGAAGGTGAGGGCGGTGCGTCGGCCGGTTTGAGGGCAGGCCGAGTTTAGTCTCTGAAATACCGCATTTGTGGCGAGGGGATAAAGCCCCTCGCCACAATAAGCTCCACCTATTGCCTCAAGGCGCGCCAAGCACCATCGTCCAGTAAACCCCCGCGTCACTTCGCGAATCGCTGGCGGACGCGGCGCCCATCTGGGTGAACATCGGGTTCATCAGGTTCGCGCAATGTCCCGGGCTGGCGAGCCAGTCGCCCATGGCCTGGCTCGGCGAGCGTTGTCCGGCGGCGATGTTCTCGCCCAGCTTATGTCCGCGAAAGCCGGCGCTCCTGGCTCGATCGGACGTGGAGCGACCGTCCGGGTCGCGATGGGCGAAATAATTGCCACGGGCCATGGCCCGGCTATGCCCGAGAGCGGCTGATCCCAGTGCGGCGTTCCAGCTCAATGGGCGAGCCGCGGCAAAGCGCTGGCGTCCACACATCCGCGGCTTGGCCCTGGCGGCGTTGACCTGCGCCAGCAACGTCTTGTCCGGCGCACCCGCATCGCTCACTCGCATGCCGCCCCCTATGGGTTGTGCCAACACCACGCGCCACTCGTCACCGACCCGATTGATGCCGATATCAGCGTACCGATTGTCCAGCAGCGCCGCGCAATGCTCGTCTGCGAGCATTTCCATCGCTTCGTCGGCGTCCCGTGCATCGGTCAGGCGAATGCTGCGCACCTCGCGGGCTTGGTAGCCAACCTCCTTCAGTGCGTCGCGCAGTCCGCCACGAAAACCGATCGGCAACGCCAGGTTCGAGCGCAGTACCAAAGGTGGCGCGGCGCGCGACTTTCGCCAGTCGCACCGTTGGGACTGGCTGCGGTAATCGTTGATAGCGCTCACCAGTTGCCCTTCACCCCGGGCATGGGCCGGGCTGGCGAGGAGAGAAGACAGGATCGTGAGGCACAGCGAAGCGAAACGGCGAGAGCGAACAGGATGGCGCATGGGACGAACGGCTCGGGAGGAAATTGCCTTGACGCCAGAACGGCGCCGGTCAGCCCTGGATGTGTTTTTCAGGGCTGGGGTAGGACTGCGGGTTTTGGCACTAGTTTCAGAGGTTGAGGACATTAATCCTCAGTTCACACAGCCCCTGTGGCGAGGGGATAAATACCCTTGCCACAATAATATTTGCGCTTGATCACTTTGCGGCTTCAGCCACCGGCGCCTTGACCCGCTCTACCTTGCGCCAGGTCAGCAACACGATGCCGGCCACCACGATCGCGCCGCCGAGGATTTGGCCCGGGTTGAGCATCTGGTCCAGCACCAGCCAGCCGATCAGCAAGGTCGCCAATGGTTCGATGTTCATCACCGGGGCGTTGCGCGGCATATCCAAGCGCGGCACGCACATGAACAAGACGATGAAGCCAGTGCCATAAAGCACCATCAGGGTGGCTAGCGCGAACCAGCCGGTGCTGCTCGCGGGGAAGTCAAGGCCTCCGGGCAGGGCGCCGGTCAGGCCGGCGAGGTTGACGCTGCTGAACACAATGAAAATCGTTAGCAGGCTGCGCACCGAACCGCGCACTTGGGACAACTTGTGGTCGGTGATCCACAAGGCGCATGCGAAGACGCACGCGGCGCAAAAGGCCAGGCCAACCCCCAGCAGCCATTGCGGGCCGACATCCGCCTGGGACGCCAACCGCGTCGGCACTTCCAGCACGAATACCAGGCCCACCAGGATCATGCCCATCAGCGTTGCGGTACGAGCAGTGGGGCGCGGGCCGCCGAGGGCCCAGGTCAACAGGGCCAAGAGGATCGGGAATACGTTGCCCACCAGCAGGGCCAGCGCCACCGGCACCCGCGCCACGGCGGAATACAAGCACAGGCTTTGGGCGCCGATCAGCAGGCCTAACGCCAATTGCCAGCGCCAGGCGCCGGGCGGCAGTCGCAAGCTCTGGCGTTGCCACAACACCATCGCCGCCAATACCAGCAACGTCCCGCCCGAGCGCAGCAGGATCGCCAGCAACACCCCGGCACCGTCATCGAACGCCGCCCGCGCGGCGACATGGTTGCCCGCGAAGGCGCAGCCCATGCAAAGCAGAATGAGCACGGCGATGGGGCGTGGGAAAGGAATGGGAGCATCGGATGCGGCGATGGAGCGGGTCATGGCAGGAATCTCAAAGATGTACCACCGCTGCAGCGAGGCTTCGGTGGTTGATTTAGTAGTTATAGGTTGTCGTACAACATCGGGCTTTGTACCGGATCAAGCCGAGGGAGACAAGCCATTGGTCTGCGCTCGAGCAGTTCTTGGCAGATGTTCGCAGACCCTTGTGGCAAGGGAGCTTGCTCCCGCTCGGCTGCGAAGCAGTCGTCAGCTCCACTAGCCCAATCAATTCCAGACAGGCACACACGCCCCGACGATTTGCTGTACAACAACCTCAACGCTGTGTTGTTTCCGGCACCGATCCCCCCTGAGTTTCCTGCGGAGCAACCCATGCGCCTGGCTGATTTCATTGTCGACAACATCGAACCGATCCTCCAGGCCTGGGAGGACTTCGCCAGGACTATTACGCCGGCTTCCATCGGCATGGATTCGATTGCTCTGCGTGACCATGCCGAGCAGATGCTGCGAACCATCGCCGTCGACCTGCGCACCTCTCAGACAGCTGAGGAGCAGATCGCCAAATCCCAGGGCGAAGCGCCGGCGGCAGAAGCCGAGACGGCGGCAGAGACCCATGCCGTCATTCGTCAGTCCTCCGGTTTCACCGTGGAGCAGATGGTCTCGGAGTACCGCGCGTTGCGCACCAGCGTGCTGATGTTGTGGATGCCCCATGCCCAGTTGGACCAGGCGCAGGCGATGTCGGATGTGATCCGCTTCAACGAGGCCGTCGACCAGGCCTTGGCGGAATCGGTGGTCAGTTACTCAGGCGCTGTCGATGCGGCGCGCAATATCTTCCTGGGGATTCTGGGACATGACCTGCGCAGCCCGTTGGGCGCGATCCTGCTGAGTTCCGAAGTGCTCCTGCGGGCGGGCGATCTGCCCGCCAAGGCCACCAAGATTTCCTCGCGCATCTATACGAGCGTCAAACGGGCCAACAAGATTGTCGGCGACCTGCTGGACTTCACCCGTACCCAGCTGGGCTCAGGCATACCGGTGCAGCGCTTCAACGGCGACCTGGTCGCCGCGTGCGAAGGCATGGTGGAGGAGGCGCGGGCCTATCATCCTGAAAGCAGGATCCTTTTCGAGCCCCACGGTCCGCTCGAAGGGCTGTTCGATCCGGCGCGGATGGAGCAGGTTTTTTCCAACCTGATCGGCAACGCCGTCCAGCATGGCGCAGAGGGCGCGCCAATCACTGTATCGCTTAGCCGTGAAGAGGATGACGCCGTCATCGCGATCAACAACCAGGGCAAGCCCATCTCGAAGGACGCCATCGCGAGCATCTTCAATCCCTTGATCCGCCAACTGCGCAGTGGCGACCAGCAATACGGCCCTACGGCCGGGCTGGGGCTGGGTCTTTACATCGCCTCGGCGATCGTGGCGGCTCACCAGGGGACTATCGAAGTGCACTCGAAGGCGCGCGGAGGTACCACGTTCACCGTTCGAATCCCGCTCCATCCCGAGTGACAGGCGCGGGTGAGAATCCTACTTGTACGATGTCCTATCAGAGAGTAAAACAAACGTCCCCGTCCAATAATAATTAACGGAGACGTACGATGGATGCTTCGCAACCTGCAACCGCCGATCAGGGGCGCCGGATCTTCCTGAAAAAATCCCTGGTGGTCTCGGCCGCCGCCGCGACACTTGGAAACCTGCCCGGGCTGGCCCAGGCCGAACCTCTGAGCCAGCGCTATCCAGACCCCCTGGTCAATATCCTCGACCCCAGCTTCATGGACTTGCGCATCTTCAACGCCAGCGTCGAGAAGCTCGCCAGCGGCTTGCGGTGGGCGGAAGGGCCGGTATGGATCGGCGACGGTCGCTATCTGCTGGTCAGTGACATCCCCAACAACCGCATCGTGCGTTGGGACGAAGTCACCGGTGGCTTGTCGGTGTACCGCGAGAACTCCAATTTCTCCAACGGCATGTGCCGCGATCGCCAGGGGCGGTTGCTGGTCTGCGAAGGCTCGACCACATCGACCGAAGGGCGACGCATTACCCGTACCGAACACAACGGCACGATCACCGTGCTGGCCGACAGTTTCGACGGCAAGCCGTTGAACTCGCCCAACGACATCGTCTGCAAACGGGATGGCTCGATCTGGTTCACCGACCCACCGTTCCAGACCGGCAACAATTATGAAGGCCACAAAGTCACCCCGGCGCAGCCCCACGCGGTGTACCGCATCGACGGCGAGACCGGCAAGCTCAGCCGGGTGATCGACGATCTCGCTGGGCCGAACGGCCTGTGCTTTTCACCGGATGAAAAAATCCTCTACGTGGTCGAAGGCCGGGCCAAGCCCAACCGTCTGGTCTGGGCGATCACCGTCAAGGACGACGGCACCCTGGGCGAGCGCCGCAAGCACATCGAAGGGCTGGACTACGCGGCCATCGACGGGATCAAGTGCGACGAGAGCGGCAACCTCTGGTGCGGTTGGGGCGGGAACGGCGACCCCAAGGCCGACCTGGAAAAACTCGACGGCGTTCGGGTGTTCAACCCCGAGGGCAAGGCCATCGGGCACATCTCGTTGCCGGAGCGTTGTCCCAACGTCTGCTTTGGCGGCAGGGAGGGCAACCGGCTGTTCATGGCCGGTAGCCACTCCTTGTACTCGCTGTTCGTGAATACCCGAGGGGCTACATTCGCCTGACCAAAGAGCAACGTCTCTCAGTGAGTCGAGCACCTGTTTTGTGGCGAGGGAATGAAACCCCTCGCCACGATATTTTCATACAGTCATTGGACAGAGGGCGTCCTGGACGCCCTCGACTTCAGCCCAACTTCACGTTCATGGTGATCTGCGCCGTGAGCATCCAAGGTTCATCGGGAACTACTGGCCCAAGCGGCGTGGCGCTCCATCAGCGCTGAATGAGCGTCATAGCGGGCAGCTCCACAATTCCACGGCCGGTTGCTGTGCGGAGGGCGGCCCCAGCCAATGGGCCATCGGCTCGCAATGGCCGCCATCACACAGCTGGTAATCACCGGCCTGGGGTGTGCGGCCGAGCTTCAACGGTTGCAATGGCGGCAGCGAGCGATGGTAGCGCCAGCTGCCGTGCTCCAATCGTGCGCCTTCGGGAATTTCCATGCCGGCGCCGTTGCCCTTGATCCTGGCTTCACCCAGGATCAAGCCCGTTTCGGTGACCCGATAGTCTTCTTCCCAGCGGACCTTTTCGATGGTGTGGTTCCAGGCCAGCGTAAACTCGCTGAGTTGAAGTTGTGCCCAGACCACGCCGGACAGGCCCAGGCACAAGCCAATCACGCCAAGGCTCGCCCGACGCGCCGCGCACGCCAGAGGTGCTGCCCGATCATCAGCGCACCCAGGACGAAGCCGATCTCATCGGTCAAGGGCAGGGCAACCACCAGCATCGCACCAGCGGCAAAACACATCAGGCGCTCCCAAACCGGCATTTTCTGCTGCAGGTAACCGGTGGACGCCATGCCCCACAGGCCCACCGCCAACAGCGTCTTGACCAACATGTAGGCGGTCATCCAAAGATTGTCGCCCTGGAGCATCAGCGCCGGGTTGTATACCGTCATGAACGGAATGACGAAGCCGGCGAGGGCGATGCGCACCGCCCAGAAGCTGATCTTCAGGCCGCTCTCCCGGGCGATGGGCGCGGCGGCGAAGCAGGCCAGGGCGACCGGCGGGGTCAGGTCGGCGAGGATGCCGAAATAGAACACGAACATGTGCGACACGATCAGCGGCACGCCCAGTTCCAGCAAGGCGGGCGCGGCAATCGAACTGGTGATGATGTAGTTCGGGATGGTCGGGATGCCCATGCCCAGCACCAGGCAGGTGAGCATGGTCAGGAGCAGTGACAGGAACAGGTTGTCCTTGCCGATCGCCAGGATATAGCCGGCGAACGTGGACGCCACGCCCGTCAGCGAAACCACCGCGATGATGGTGCCGACCAAGGCGCAGGCGATCCCCACCGGAACGGCGTGCCGGGCGCCATCGACCAAGGCGTGCAAGCAAATGACCAGGGTTTCCCGGGTGCCTTTCATGAACCAGCACGCCACCACCAGCAGGCCGATCACCGCAAATACGACACCGATACCCAGCCGGAAGAACCCGACGCAAAGAATGCCCAGCGCAACCCAGAATGCGCAGCGCAAGGCATAGTTCGAGACTTTGAGAATGATCGCCGAGCCGAGGATCACAATGGCCGTCAGCGCCAGCCCGACCATGCCGGAGAACAGCGGCGTGCGACCGGAAAACAGCAAGTACACCAGCACCCCAAGGGGGATCAGCAGGAACCAGCTCTCCTTGACCGCAGCCCAGGCACTCGGGCACTGGTCTTTAGGCAGGCCCTTGAGGTCGGATCGCTTGGCTTCCAGGTGAACCATCCAGAACACCGAACCGAAATACAGGCACGCGGGTATCAGCGCGGCCTTGGCGATTTCCACGAACGGCACGTTGATGGTCTCGGCCATGATGAACGCCACCGCGCCCATCACCGGCGGCATGATCTGGCTGCCCATGCTTGACGTCGCTTCCACGCCGCCAGCGAATGCGGCCTTGTAGCCAAAGCGTTTCATCAGCGGAATGGTGAACTGCCCGGTCGTCACCACGTTGGCAATGCCCGAGCCGGTGATGGTGCCCATCAGCGCCGATGACACCACGGACACCTTCGCCGGACCGCCCAGCTTGTGACCGAACAGGCCCATGGCGAAATCGGTGAACAGCTTGATCATGCCGGCCTTTTCCAGGAAGGCGCCGAACAGGATGAACAGGAAGATATAAGTGGCCGAAACGTAGGTCGGCGTGCCGTACAGCCCTTCGGTGCCGAACGACAATTGATTGATGATTTGATCGACGCCGTAGCCGCGATGGGCCAGGTCGCCTGGCAGGTGTTCGCCGAACAGGCCATAGGCCAGGAACAAGCCGCAGATGATCGGCAAGGCGATGCCCATCACACGCCGTGCCGCCTCGAACACCAGCACGATCAGGACGACGCCGATCACCATGTCGGCGGTCGTCAAGTCGCCTGAGCGCTGGATCAGGTCGGCCTCGAACACCCATTGATAGGCCGCCGTCGCCATCCCCGCCAGTCCCAACACCCAGGCCAGGGGCTGCCAGGGCCGTTGCTTGCCATGGGCCGGGTAGCTCAAAAACACCACCCACAGCAAAAAGCCCACATGCACCGCCCGCAGCACGATGCTGGACACGGGTGAGAAGGCCGCCGTGATGATCTGGAATATGGAAAACAGCAACGCCACGTAGAACAGCGTCTTGGGCCAGTCCCGCGGGTCCGTGGCGATGCCGTGCTGGTCTTCACTCATGAAATGCCTGCCTGTTGTCGACGTGCGAAGGTCAAACGCGTTGCTGCAACGGCGACGCGCGCCGTTGCAGTGCCTGGGGCTACAGCGCGCCCACTTCCTTGTAGTAACGCTCGGCACCGGGGTGCAGGGCGATCGGCAGGTTTTTCGCGGCGTTTTTCAGCGAGATGTCCTTGGCCGCCGAGTGGGAGGTGCCCAGGCGGGTGAGGTTGTCGAACAGCAGCTTGGTCATCTGATAGGCCACTTCGTCCGGGACGTCCGCGCGGGTTACCAGGATATTGGTGATGGCGACGGTGGGCACGGCGTCGGCCTGGCCATCGTAGGTGTTGGCGGGAATCATGGCGCTCTGGTAGGCCGGGTTGCCGATCTTTGCCACCACGTCGGTGGGAATCGACACGTAGCTCAACGCCATGGTCGACGCCAGGTCACGAATCGCCGCCATGCCAAGGCCGGAGGATTGCAGGGTGGCGTCCAGTTGCCGGTTCTTGATCAAGTCCACCGACTCGGCGAACGGCAGGTATTGGACCTTCATGTCGCTGTAGCTCAGGCCGGCGGCCTTGAAGATCGCCCGGGCGTTGAGTTCGGTGCCGGATTTCGCCGCGCCGACGGAAACGGTCTTGCCCTTGAGGTCGGCCAGGGTCTTGATCCCCGATTCCTGGCTGGCGACGATCTGGATGTAATTGGGGTAGGCCCCGGCAATCGCCCGCAATTTGGTCAGCGGCGCCTTGAAACCGGCGTCCTCCACGCCGTTTTTCGCATCGGCCACCGAGTCTCCCAGGGCCAGCGCCAGCTCCCCGCGCCCGGCTTGCAGCAGGTTGAGGTTTTCCACCGACGCCTTGGTGGCCTGCACCGATGTCTTGGAATCCTGGATGCCGCTGCTGTAGATCTGTGAAAGCCCGACGCCGATGGGGTAATACACACCGCTGGTGCCGCCGGTCAGGATGTTGATGTACACCGGGGCCGCGTAAGCGGTGGTGGTGACCGCCAACGCTGCAGCGGCGGCCAGGAGGGTGAAGCGCTTGTTGACTCGCATTGGGAACTCTCCGTCTTGTTATGGCTTTATGCAGAGTCTTTCCACTGTAGTCGAAACGGGCTTGATGGCGAATAGGCAGATACCGGTATGTCCGATTAAACAGCGTAGCTGCCTGGCGCGGCGCTACTGCCGCGCACGGTCAGTTCGAACGGCAACCGCACGTGCATCTGCGCGATAGGTTGTTTCTCGATCAGCGCGATGAGCATTTCCACCGATTTGTGGCCAAAGGTTTCGGCCGGTTGGGAAATGGTCGTCAGCGGCGGATCGCAATACGCGGCGAACGGAATATCGTCGAAGCCCACCAGGGAGATGTCCTCGGGCACGCGCAAGCCCATCTGCTTGATGCGCTTGAGTGCGCCGATGGCCATTTCATCGTTCTCGCAGAACAGCGCGGTGGGGCGATCGGCCAAGGCCAGCATCGTCCCGGCACCTTCGTAGCCGGCCTTGAGGGTGAAGTCGCCGTGGCAGACCAGTTCAGGGGCAACGGCGATACCGGCCTTGTGCAGCGCGTCCTGGTAACCGGCCACGCGGTCGAGGGTCAGGGGGCTGCTGCGCGGGCCCTTGATGATGCCGATGCGTCGGTGGCCGAGTCCGATCAAATGCTCGGTCATGGCTCGCGCGGCGCCGCGGTTGTCCAGGCTGATGGTCGGGTAGGGCGCGTCCTTGACCACTTCGCAGGCGTTGACCAGTGGCAGCGCGTCAGTGCCGGGAGGCAGTGAGACAAAGGGATCGCTGGCGCGCAACTGGATCACGCCGTCGGCCTGATGGGCGTATACCAGCCCGGCGAATTCCTGCTCGATGGCTTCGCGGCCCTGGGTGTCGCACAGCAGCAGCCGATAGCCGGCCGCTTGCGCCGCTTGTTGGGCGCCGCTGATGACCCGGGCGAAAAAAGTGTTGGCGATCTTCGGCACGAGAATCACCAGGTTGCCGGTGCGTCGGGAGCGAAACTGCACCGCCATCAGGTTCGGTCGATAACCGGCCTGCTGCACCGCTGCGTTGACTTTGTCCCGGGTCTCGGGCAACACCCGCTCCGGGGATTTCAGCGTTCTGGACACCGTTGCCACCGACACTCCGGCCAGCCGCGCTACTTCACGGATATTGGACAAATTCACCTCGATCTCGCGCCTGGAAACCAGGCATGACGGCGAGCTTACCGCAGGTTCGGCACCTGAC
This sequence comes from Pseudomonas frederiksbergensis, assembly GCF_000802155.2. Classification (GTDB taxonomy): domain Bacteria; phylum Pseudomonadota; class Gammaproteobacteria; order Pseudomonadales; family Pseudomonadaceae; genus Aquipseudomonas; species Aquipseudomonas frederiksbergensis_A. Next base: position 476,270 of record NZ_JQGJ02000001.1, on the reverse strand, counting down.
AAACGCTCAATGGCATTGCAAGGGGTTTGACACGGGGCAAAACCAAGCCTAGATTCGCGTCATGATGTAACCGGTTACATCATCGGTCCGGACAGAAGAGAATCGCGATGAATCCTGTAGCACCAAAAATAAGAATGGGCTTCGTGGGTGGTGGGGAGGGCGCGTTCATCGGCCAGGCCCATCGCCAGGCCGCGGGTCTGGACGGCGGTTTCGAGCTGGTGTGCGGCGCGTTCAGCCGCGACCCGCACAACAACCGGCAGACCGGCGCGGCGCTGGGGCTGGCCGCCTCGCGTTGTTATCACGATTGGCAACAGATGCTCGATGCCCAGGCGCTGCTGCCGTTGGATCAGCGCATGGAATTGCTGGTGATCGTCACGCCCAATCACCTCCACGCACCGATTGCCAGCCAGGCATTGAAGGCCGGTTTCCACGTGTTCAGCGAGAAGCCCGCCGCGCTGAACCTCAAGGAGCTGTTGGCCCTCAAGGACGTGTTGCAAGGCAGTCGCTGCCTCTACGGCCTGGCCCATACCTACCTGGGTTATCCGATGGTCTGGCAGGCGCGGGAGATGGTGCGCTCGGGCGTGATCGGCCGGGTGCGCAAAGTGTTTGTCGAATACCCCCAAGGCTGGCTGAGCCAGGATGTCGCCGCCCAAGGCAACAAGCAGGCCGAGTGGCGAGACGATCCGGCCCAGTCCGGCTTGGGCGGTTGCATCGGCGACATCGGCACCCACGCGTTTTCCCTGGCGGAGTTCGTCGCGGATCAACCAATCCAGCAGCTCTGCGCCACCCTCGGCACCCATGTTCCGGGGCGGCAGTTGGACGATGACGTCGCAATGTTGTTCAAGATGAAGGACGGCGCCAGCGGCGTGCTGCTCGCCAGCCAGGTTTGCACCGGCGAAGAGAACCCGCTGAAAATCCGTGTCTACGGCGACAAAGGCGCGCTGGAGTGGCGCCAGGAAGAACCCTCGAGCCTGATCCACCGGGCCTTCGACCAACCGCTAAGCATCCTGCGCGCCGGTGTCGGCCAGCCTTGGCTGTGCGAAGCGGCGACCCAGCGCATGCGTTTGCCGGCAGGGCATCCGGAAGGTTATCTGGAGGCCATGGCCAACCTCTACGGCGATTTCGCCCGGGCCATTCGCGCCCGTGGCGAAGGTCCCGATGTGCCTGGCGTACCCGGCATCGAAACCGGCTTGCGCGGCATGGCGTTTATCGAGGCCGCGATCATCAATCATCGGGGCGAGGCAAAGTGGACCACGCTGGAAACCGGAGAGTCGCTGCTGTGAATACCCACGACCAAACTCCGAGTGGCCTGCGCGGGCCGGCGATTTTCCTGGCGCAATTCATGTCCGATGAAGCGCCGTTCGACAGCTTGGCAAACATCGCCCGATGGGCGGCATCGCAAGGCTACAAAGCCATCCAGGTGCCAACCCTGGGCACGCGCTACATCGACCTGGCCCGGGCCGCCGAGAGCCAGGACTATTGCGACGAACTCAAGGCCACTTGCGCAGCGGCAGGCGTCGAGATCAGCGAATTGTCGACGCACCTGCAAGGGCAACTGGTGGCGGTGCACCCGGCGTTCGACGCGCTGTTCGACGACTTCGCCCCCGGCCATCTGCGCGGCCAGCCCCAGGCGCGCACCGAGTGGGCCATCGAACAATTGAAACTGGCCGCCCGCGCCAGCGAACGCTTGGGCCTCAAGGCCCACGCGACGTTCTCCGGTGCGTTGTTGTGGCCGTACATGTACCCGTGGCCGCAGCGTCCATCGGGCCTGGTCGAGCAAGGCTTTGCTGAACTGGCCCGGCGCTGGCGGCCGATCCTCGATTGCTTCGACGCAGCGGGCGTGGACCTGTGCTACGAGATCCACCCTGGCGAAGATCTGCACGACGGTGCCTCGTTCGAGCGCTTCCTGGAAGCGGTCGAGCATCATCCACGGGCAGCGATTCTCTATGACCCCAGCCACCTGTTGCTGCAACAGATGGACTACCTGGGCTTCATCGACCGCTACCACGCGCGCATCCGCATGTTCCACGTCAAGGATGCCGAATTCCGCCCCGACGCCCGCTCCGGTGTCTACGGCGGTTACCAGGGTTGGGTGGATCGCCCCGGCCGGTTCCGTTCCCTGGGCGATGGACAGATCGATTTCAAGGCGATTTTCAGCAAGCTGACCCAATACGGCTTCGACGGCTGGGCGGTGCTGGAATGGGAGTGCTGCCTGAAGGATTCGCAACAGGGTGCGGCCGAAGGCGCGGCGTTTATCCAGCGGCACATGATCACCAGGACCGCCAAGGCGTTCGATGATTTTGCCGGGGTTACGGCGGATGAGGCATCCAACCGGCGGTTGTTGGGGTTGCCTCCAATGCCGATGACGTAACCCCTGTGGCGCGGGAGCAAGCTCCCTCGCCACGAAGAAGCAGGCCACAACAGCAACGAACGACGTGTTTCAACAAAAACAACAACAAGACGGTGACGGTCATGACGACGATGTACGCACGCCTTAGCACGATGATGTTCCTGCAGTTCTTTATCTGGGGTGGCTGGTTCGTCACCCTCGGCACGTTCCTGTCCAGCACCCTGGGCGCCAGCGGCGGGCAGGTCGGCAGGGCCTTCGCGACCCAGTCCTGGGGCGCGATCATCGCGCCGTTCGTGATCGGCCTGATCGCCGATCGCTACTTCAACGCCGAGCGCATCCTGGCGGTGTTGCACCTGGTGGGCGCGGTGCTGCTGTACCAGCTGTATTGGGCGACGGATTTCAGCGGGTTCTATCCCTTTGTGCTGGCATACATGGTGGTCTACATGCCGACGCTGGCCTTGGTCAATTCCGTGGCCTTCCGGCAGATGCGCGACCCGGCGCTGGAATTCTCGCGCATCCGGGTCTGGGGCACCGTCGGTTGGATTGTTGCCGGCGTGGTGATCAGCTTTGTGTTCGCCTGGGATTCGCGCGAGGCAATCTCGGCGGGCGGCCTGCGCAATACTTTCCTGATGGCCGCCGTCGCTTCGCTGGTGCTCGGACTCTACAGCTTCACGCTGCCCGGCACGGCACCGCTCAAGGAGCAGGCGGTTTCCAGCGGCATCAAGCAATCCCTCGGGCTCGATGCGTTGGGGCTGCTCAAGGACCGTAGCTACCTGGTGTTCTTCATCGCCTCGATCCTGATCTGCATCCCCTTGGCGTTTTATTACCAGAACGCCAACCCGTTCCTGGCCGAAACCGGCATGACCAACCCGACGGCGAAAATGGCCATCGGGCAAGTGTCCGAGGTGCTGTTCATGTTGCTGTTGCCGCTGTTCATCCAGCGCTTCGGCATCAAGCTGGCGCTGCTGGTGGGCATGTTGGCGTGGGCGTTGCGCTACGTGCTGTTTGCCTATGGCAACAACGCCGAACTGGCGTTCATGCTGTTCACCGGCATCGCGCTGCATGGCATCTGCTACGACTTCTTTTTTGTCTCGGGGCAGATCTACACCGATGCCAAGGCGCCGAAACACTTGCGCAGTTCGGCCCAAGGGTTGATCACCCTGGCGACCTATGGCGTGGGCATGTTGATCGGGTTCTGGGTGGCGGGGCAGGTGACCGATCACTTTGTCGTGGGGGGCGGGCACGATTGGAAAAGCATCTGGCTGTTCCCGGCCGGTTTCGCGCTGGTGGTGCTCGTGTGTTTCCTGCTGACCTTCAACGGGCGTCAAGCGGTCGTGGCGCCGTCCAAGGCATGAGCGTGGGGAAGGGCGTCAGTCACTTGTGACTGACGCTCAGTTTGGTGTAGGTCACTTTCCCGCCTTCATTGGAATAGCCCTTGTTATCCAGGGTGTAGACGCCGGCCTTGAAATAGAAATCGTAGCCGTGCCAGGACTTGTCCAGCTTGACCTGCTTGCCGTTTTTACCAATCAGCACCGAGAGCTGGCCTTGCTTGTCCATTTGCAGCGTGTACGAGAAGGACTTGTTCAGCGGTACCTTGGGCACGGTGTAGATCACCGGGCTCTTTTTGTCCTTGGGCTTGACCCTATATTCCACGTCAATATTGCCGGTGCCCTTTTCAAAGCGGTACACCAGTTTCAATAACGGCGTCGGCGCATTCTTGGCGTGAATCTGCGCCACGACCACACGACCTTCCGAGGGCACCTGGTTGACCGTCAATTCGCCCTTGAGTGTGTTGATGCCGCTGTTGTAGCGCCAGTTGCGGTGTTTCCCGTCCCTGCTGGTTTCCCGCAGTTCGGAACGCGGATAGTCGCTGTTACCGGTATGGGAGCCGGTGACGGGCGCCCAGAAGATGATCCGCTGGCCGTTATTGTCGAAATACTTGTTGTTCAAACTGGGCATGGCTTTGGTTGCCACCACCTGCGCGGGCGTTTGCACCGGCAGGGTCACGCTCCAGACAGTCACGTCAATCATGATAAAACCCTCCAACGGGACCGGCCGATAGTTGCGGCCGTCAAGACAAGAACTGCCTTCCGTGGCGTAGTCTTCATGCTATCGACGAGGGTCTGTTTCGCTGGAGGCGCACCTGACGAATGGCTCTGCGACGAACCTTTCGATCCCAAAAATGGGGGGAGAGATGTTGTGTCTTTTTGTTGCTGATCGATTAAAGTACGCGCCGCCCGAGAGATGGATCCCGGGCGTTTTCCCATGGAGCATCAAATGAACCACATCAGCAAAGTTGTCGCCTGCGCACTGTTCGGCCTGGTCCTGGCGGGTTGCACCGGCACCCCAATGAAGACCCAGCAATACGACAGCAGCCAATACACCGTCGTTGGTCACAGTGAAGCCAAGGCCACCGGCCTGCTGCTGTTCGGCGTGATCCCGATCCGCCAGAACAACCGTTTCGTGCGCGCCCAGACCGCCGCGATCAAAGCCAAGGGCGGCGACGCCATGATCAACACCCAAGTCCAGGAAAACTGGTTCTGGGCCTGGGTCCTGACCGGCTACACCACCTCGGTGTCCGGTGATGTGGTCAAGCTGAAGAGCGTTCAGTAAGCGCGTTACCTGTGGCGAGGGAGCAAGCTCCCTCGCCACAAGAGCTTGTTCATTACTGATTACTTTCCTCCCACCACCATGTGACTGAACGGCTCCACATACGCCTGCAACGTCACCAGCCCGCCCACCAGAATCGCCAGCACCACCGAGTGGAAAAACACGTAGCGCAGGATCTCTCCTTCGTGGCCGTACCAGCGGGTCGCGGTGGAAGCGACCACGATCGACTGGGCGTCGACCATCTTGCCCATCACCCCACCTGAACTGTTCGCAGCGGCCATCAGCACCGGGCTGATGCCCAATTGCTCCGCCGTCACTCGTTGCAACCCTCCAAAGAGTACGTTGGACGCCGTGTCCGAACCGGTCAGCGCCACGCCGAGCCAGCCCAACAGAGTGCCGAACATCGGGTAGAAGATACCCGTCGCGGCGAACGCCAGGCCCATGGTGGCGTCCAGGCCCGAATAACGCGTGAGGAAACCCAGCGCCAGCATCGCCACGATGGTGATCAGCGAATAGCGCACCACCCACAGCGTTCGAAGATACTGGCGCGCCAGTTGCGGGATGGAATAGCCCATCAACAAGCCCCCTACGATCGCCGCCAGGAAGATGCCGCTGCCGGTGGCGGTGAACCAGTTGAACTTGTAGACCGCTTCCTCGGTTTTGGGCTGGGGCACCACCGGCGGGACTTTTTCGATCTGCTGATGGATCGTGCCGAAGGTCAGCAACGGCGAGAAGATCGGATTTGCCTCGCGCATCGGCTTGCCTTGAGGATCGAGCTTGACCGATTGGGTCTGCGGATCGATGGCCGGGCGGGTGTCGAAAATGTTCTTGAAGCCCTGGGTGCCCCAGGCGAACACGAACACGGTGAGGATGATCCACGGCATCCAGGCGCGCAGCACCGCGGGTCGAGCGTCATTGGAAAACGCGGCGCTGGCCACCGGCGTCTGTTGTTCGCTGGCGTCGATCTTCGAATCATCGTGCCGCCCTGTCAGCGCCGCCGAGGTATGCACCGTGGCGGGCTTCCAGACTTTCAGGAAACCCGCGAGGCAGGCCATCGAAATGAGCGCGGCAATCACATCCACCAGCATCGGTCCGTGGTAGTTCGACACCACGAACTGCGGGATGGCAAAGCTGACACCGGCCACCAGGATCGCGGGCCACACTTCAAGCATCTTGCGCCAGCCGGCGAACGCCCAGATCAGCCAGAACGGCACGATCACCGAGAAGAACGGCAGTTGCCGACCGACCATCATCGACAACTCCATCTCATCCAGCCCGGTGACTTTTGCCAGCGTGATGATCGGCGTGCCCAGGGCGCCAAACGCCACGGGTGCGGTGTTGGCAATCAACGCCAGGCCCGAGGCGGCGAGGGGCGAAAAACCCAGCCCGATCAGGATCGCGCCGGTCACCGCCACCGGCGTGCCGAAACCCGCCGCGCCCTCGAAGAATGCGCCGAAACAGAAGGCGATCAACAGCAACTGCAAGCGGCGGTCATCGGTGATGCGCGCCAGGGAATCCTGCAGGACCTTGAACGAACCGTTCTCGGTGGTCAGCCGGTGCAGGAAGATGATGTTGAGCACGATCCAGCCAATGGGCAGCAGCCCGTTGGCCGCGCCATAAAGCGCCGCTGAACCGGCCATGTCCGCCGGCATGCCGAAAGCGAAAATCGCAATGAGCAACGCCGAGGCCAGGGCATACAGCGCCGCCAGGTGCGCCTTGACATGAAAGAACGCCAGGGACGCCAGCATTACCACCACCGGAACCGCCGCCAGGAACGTCGATAGCACCGCATTACCGAAGGGATCGTAGACTTGTTGCCAGACCATGTTCCACCTCTGCTTTTTATTGTTGGAAGTGCAGGCCCCGGGGGGATTGGCAGAGAAGTATAGGCGGGGATTTGCCAGGCGATTGCCAGCCAAACCCCTGTGGCGAGGGAGCAAGCTCTCTCGCCACAGGGGGAGTTGTGCAACGGCGGCTAGCGCGCTTCGACGTTGTCCAGCGCGCGGTTCGCCAGCATGGCGCCCATTTCGATCAACTGCAGGATGCCCAGGGCAACGTGTCGTCGCGAGCCGTCCAGGTCGAACGCCAGGTCGTTGATCATCGCGTTGGCCGAGGCGAGGGTTTCGCTGAGGTTGGCAAGCAGGGCTTCGGTGTCGACACCGTTGATCACCGTGAAGAGTTGGCTTGGGTCAGGTGTCGGTTTGCAGGATTTGGGCTTGAGGTAGTAATCGAGGGCGCGATCGGCGGCTTTGTCGAATTCTTTCGGGTCGGCTGGATCGGTGTCGGGTGGATTCGGGGTTACTTTGAACATAGATGAAACTCCAGATAAGAATTGGAGCCATCATCCTCGCTACCAAACGAAGGGTGGTGGCCATACGAAGGTTGGTAGACCGGTTACCTGGCAACCCGGCGCGTCCGAGGACGCCCTGCGCATGACCACCATAAGACAGAGGGTGTAGAAGTCCCCTGTATGAGGCTGCACTTGCACCAGAAAGCCGGGCTACCAAACCCGATCGCTGATTTTCAGCGACCGAGCAACAGTAAAGCCCGGCCCCAAGGCGCACAAGCCGGCGGATTCTGGCGTAGTTGTAGGCAACGACGCAAGACGATGTAGCCCGAACCCGAGGGATCCTACAACCGAATAAACAAGGCCCGCTGCTGGAGCTGCAATCTGGGTTATCCCAAAACCCGTGGCGAGGGAGCAAGCTCCCTCACCACAAAAGCAACTCGCATGTCTGAGGCGTGCGGCTCAGCCCTTCGCCGCCATCGCCGTCACTTCCACCCGCATCCCTTCGACCGCCAGGGCCGCCACGCCGACAGCCGCGCGTACAGGCCAAGGCTTGGCGAAGAAGCGCTTGTACACCTCGTTGAACGCCGCGCGATCGGCCATGTCGGTGAGGTAGATGGTCAGGTGCAACACGCGGTCCATGGAGCTGCCGGCACGTTCCAGTGCGGTCTTGAGCGCCTGCAACGTGCACTCGCTCTGCAGCGTGATGTCGCCCAGTTCCAGGCTGCCGTCGGCGCGGGTGGGGATTTGCGTGGAAACCAGCAGGCCGCCGAAGCCGGCGACGTCGGAAGAGATGGAGTCCGTGTCCGGGTCGGGAGTGAACGTGATGTCTTGGTTCGCCATGGAAGTCTCTAGCTCGTCAAAGAAAAAAGGCCAGCCACTTCAAAGCGACTGGCCTGCCAGTTTAGCGCCGATCTTCGAGCTGTCAGCGATTTCCTCTGGCGTGGGCCGCGGTCACCGTCGGCCCTGAACCATGCGCCTGGCGGTCAGCACATGTTCCAGTTGCGGTTCGTCGACAGCCACGTGGGCGGCCATGTGTCGCGCTTGCTCCCAATCCAGATCAGGGCGCAACCATTCGAGGGCATTTTCCCCGGTGAAGGCCAGCAGCCGCTGCTGTTGATTGGCAATGTCGCCATACGTCACCAAGGCCAGTCCGTCACAACCGTTGGGCGTTTCGCTGGCCTGGGCCAGGGCGGCGAGGAAGATGGGCGACGACTGCCGCGAAGTCGTATAGCTCAGGCGCTTGGCCTGGGCGGGCGCGCTGGTGTCCGCGGCTTCTTCATACCAGCCGTCCACTGCCACCAGGACGCGGCCGTCGCGCTTGATCCGGTCAAATACCTTGGAGCGCATTACCAGGTGCAAGGGCAGGTGCGTCAGCGGCGGCATGGTGCCCATCGACCAGACGGGCGACCACCCCCAGCGAACCTTGATGCTCTCCAGATGCCCGCCACGGTTGCGGATGGCACTGACCTGCATGTTCGGCTTGATCACGCTTTGTCGATCATGGAGCGCAGGAGCTGCCGCGGCGTGAAGACTGTCGGCCGACAGGCCTGGGTTGTTGTGGGCGCCGAAGGCATCCCGCTGGGCAAAGAACGCCAGGGAATCCTTGGCAGAGACAGGCTGAACGAAACATTCACACATCGCGAAAACTCCAGGCAGATTTGGACTTTCACCCCGCCGTGAAAGCCGCGAGACCGAGTCATCCTCGGTGGGCTGCGGCGGTGTTATGTAGCTCCGAGCCGGTACGCCAACGCTTGGTTCGAAAATCCTTGTCGTGATCGGATGAGCGGAAATCAAACGGCATTTCATTCAGTTACGCGACCACTCATCGTCTTCGCGGGGAAGAGCCTCGTTCTCCATGCCTGTGCCTGAATACTGGTTGGCACGTGACCTCGTACAGTATTATCCAGCCCGCAATCCGGCAGTCCCAAGCCCCGGAATGGGTTACCCAATGGAATCAGGGAGAGATGGATGTACCTCTATCAAAAATCCGGCCGTTGTATTTTGCTGGCCGGCGCGTTGCTAATGAGCGGTTGCACTTCTTTTTTGCAGGGCAAGCAGTATGTCGTTCCCGGTCCGGATGAACCCTTTGCGACGGTTCGCCTCAAGGCTGGAAGTGGTGCGAGACTGGATGCCATGACGTTCAGTGACAATGGATGCTATGCGGGTTACACCGTCCTGCCCTCTAACGGTGGTTACATCGAATCGCGTGTCGCCGTGAATAAGGAGCTGATCCTCACCTATTGGAAGGTCGCAGGAAACAGCGCTTGTCAGATACCGTTCTCCTTCACGCCACAGAAGGGCGCCACCTATACCTTAATCGAAGATTTCTCGATCAAGCCCAAGGCAGGTATTCTTCCGATCTTTGACCGCGACGAGTATTTCTGCGGCGTAGGCGTGCTCAAGAAAGTTGGCGACCAAGAGAGCGTCGAACCCATTCAGAAGCTGCAAATCAAGACTGGGTTCGCATGCCTGAAGTTCGTTAAATAGGGGAAACGGGGAGAGCCCACGATTATGAGACAGTCCGATGACAGGTGAGCCCAAATCGTAGGTCTGTCTCCGGTTTCCGCAGAACTTTAACAAGCGTCCAGTCAAGTCATCTACCCATCCAGCTATCAGCACGAGGATGACTGTTTGCCGCCCATGCCGTAAGGTTCGCTACCAAAATCACCACAGCCTTCCAGTGGTGGCCATACAGCAAGGAGAGCGAATAATGACCACCTTCAAATCATCAATCCAAAACGTAGCTGCGGCCATCGGCCTCATCGCAGCAGTGACAGTCGGAGGATGCGTGATGATCCCTTACGACACTCCGGAATCAAAAGCCCAAATCCAGCGCGATCTGAAAATTGCACCATCGGATATTCAAGCCGTGTCGGAAACGAACTGGTGCTTGTTCCCATATGGAAGCGAAGGCAGCTGCAGGGCCACTCAAGGCCTGGGAGTGTTGACCAGCAAAGGCCTGATCCTCAGCCTCTACAACAACCACACCTACACTGAAACCGCACGCATCCTCCCAGAACAAGTGCAGTGCGTGAAGACAGTTGGTGGTCGCACTGGAGTCGAACCGTTCGTTGTATTTACCAAAGACCGAGCGATCATGCTCGCCGTCATCACGCCAGGTGGACAAATGAATGTGCCTGTGAAGGTCAGTTTCTTTGATTATCTGACGAAGCCAGGGCAGCACGTCTTCACTGGAACGGATGGTGGATATGTGCGCAAGTCGGGTCGACAGCAAACCGTAGGCGGAATGGTGTCAGGCACTGCCATCCCGTGGCATACAACACTCGACGTAACCGAGGTTTTCAACCCTTGCCCGCAGGTTACAGATTAATGAGGAGTGGTGCGTTCCCTCGCAAGCGGTGCGCGCAGGCCGAAGCCCGTAGGTGTGAAGGATGAATGCCCGAAGGGCCGAGACTCCCCGGCGGCTCGGCTCGCGACGGCCGCCCTCGAAGATGCACAGGCAGCAGGTACAAGGCTTTTAGCATCCGCTCAAGCGTCTGAAGTCCCTAGGTCGACAGCAGCGCCACCCATTGACATTAATTGGGGAACGGGGACAAATCACGATTATGAGACAGTCCGACTGTGAGCCAAAATCGTGGTCTGGCCCCGATTTCCTCCCTGTTTTTTTGGGGGCGGCGATCTTACGTCAATGCACATCTCCGTCGAGCTAAACGGCAGCGTGACGGGCTGCTGTCGGCCAATAGCGGACGGTCACAGACGAATAGCCTTTAAGTCAGACATCCTCACATTGTGTTCGAAATTTGGAAAAGTCTTTCCCTGATTCGCTCCTGTTTCCAGAAAACCCTCGAACCTAAAGTACGTCCTGCCAGCAACATCACACTTTCTTTAGGAAATCTCATTATGAAAACGGCAATGATCATCGTCGCACTCTTGGGCTTCAGCTCTGTGGTAGCGGCACAGGACGGCGCTGCAAATACTCAACCTGTAGAGCAATACGGTTATGGCACCCACCTTGATGTCGCCAAGGTCATCTCTGAAGACCCGGTGCCAGATGTTTGCGCTGTAGTGCCGACGTACATGACCTACCAGGATTCACAAGGAAAACAGCACGTACTGGCCTATGACGTCATGGGCCGTTGCAGCCAGGGCTAAGTCAGATGTTCGCCCATCATTGCGCCTCGGAGAGTGGTCTCATCGAGGCGCAAATACTTTTTTGCCACGCATTGTTTCAATCGATTAGTGCTTGGGCCGTGGCTGCCAGCTGACTGCCAACCCGATCTTTCAGCGTTTCAATAAACCGGGTAATTTTTGCATCGACAAACTGCCGAGAGGTATAGACGGCGTACACGTTGCGCTCATAGGTATGGTAGTCAGGCAAAACCTGCACTAGCTTGCCGGAACGCAAATCGTCGATGGCCGTGAACCCGGCCAGCAAGCCAATCCCCGCGCCCTCTCGAATGGCAAGCGCCATCGCATCCATATCGTTGACGCTGAAACTTGGACCTGTCGGGACAAATGTCGCGTCCCCCGCTTTGCTCTTTAGCTGCCACTCATCCCGCACATAGTCCACGGTACCCAACAAAAGACACTGGTGATCGCGCAGATCTTCAGGCGTCTCCGGGGCCGCATGCCGGGCCAGGTAGTCTGGCGACGCCACCAGCACACAATGGCTGACACCGATCTTTTGGCTGACATACGCCGAATCGGGGAGCGCGCGGGCGATCAGAATCGAGACATCCAGTTGGTCTTCCAAAAGGTTAGGCATGCGTTGCGAGAGCAATAAATCCACGGTCACTTCCGGGAATTGCTGGCGGTATTCCAGCACGGCCCCGGTGACCAGATGCCGGGCTAGTCCGGGAACGCAATGCACCCTCAGTGTTCCCCGAGGTTCCAGCGCGGCATTGCTGGCTTCGGCTTCGGCACTCTCCAGATCAGCCAGAATTTTCGTGCAGCGCTCATAGAACCGTCGCCCCGCATCGGTGACCGACAGGCGTCGGGTCGAGCGTTGCAACAGGCGCGCATCGAGCACGTTTTCCAGCGCAGAGACAGCACGCGAGACGTTACCGACCGTGGAATTCAGATGATTGGCCACGGCCGTGAAACTGCCCATTTCGACAACCTTTATGTACACCGACATGTTCGAAAGCTTATCCATCGCGACCTTCCTGTAGATCTGACGCTCACCCGTGATAACGCGCATTTTTACCGGATCCTACACGTTCGGCTCGCCACTCGATATTACCTCTGGCGACAACAATGATTCCCTCTGGCCCGTCTAAATCAATGGGCCCTCCTTCCATAGACTTGGTTGCACAGGCCGCCTGAACAGGCGCCGGGTTTCATACGAATCTCTGATAACCAACTGAAGGGCACATCATGAAAACCTCCTACGACCCGCTTTATCTTTTCATCGGTGGTGAATGGATCAGTGCCGAAGGGCGCGATACTGCCGCCGTCGTCAACCCGGCAACCGGCCGGGAAATCGGGCGCGTCCCACTCGCCACCGCAGGCGACCTTGATCACGCCTTGGAAGTGACTCGCCTGAGCTTCGAGCAATGGCACCAGACCGTGCCTGAAAAACGCGCCAAGATCCTCAAGCGTGCCGCCGACCTGATCCTCGAACGCGCACCGCAGATCGCCGCGCAGATGACCCTGGAGGAAGGCAAGCCGCTGAATGAAAGCCTGGATGAAGTGACCCGCGCGGCGGATTATTTAGAATGGTTTGCCGAAAGCGCCCGGCGTATCGATGGCCGTGTGGTCCCGGCCAACCGTCCAGGCGTGTTGCAACTGGTCAAACGCCAGGCCATCGGCCCAGTGGCCGCATTTACACCGTGGAATTTCCCGGCCATCACCCCGGCACGCAAGCTCTCGGCAGCGCTGGCCGCCGGTTGCAGCGTCATTCTCAAACCCGGTGAAGAAAGCCCCTCCACAGCGCTGGCCCTGGCGCGTGCACTCGACGATGCTGGATTGCCCAAGGGTGTGCTGCAAGTGGTCTTCGGCGTGCCGGATCAAGTGTCCAGCCATCTGATCGCCTCGCCGATCATTCGCAAAGTGACCTTCACCGGTTCAGTGCCGATCGGGCGCCTGCTGTCTGCACGCGCTGCCGAAGGCGTGAAGCCCATCACCCTTGAACTCGGTGGGCACGGACCGGTGCTGGTCTTCGAAGATGCCGACATTGAAAAAGCCGCTATCGAAGGCGTCGCGAACCGCTTTCGCGGCACCGGGCAGGTGTGCATTTCATCCACTCGGTTTTTGATCCAGCGTGGCGCCTATCAAGCCTTCGTCGATCACTTTGTCGCGGCGACCCAAGCCCTGAGAATCGGTGACGGCCTGCATCCGAATACTCAGGTCGGACCTTTGGCCAACCCAAGGCAATTGGCAAAAATGGAAGAACTGGTCGCCGATGCCGTCGAGAAAGGTGCACGGGTATTGGTCGGTGGCGAAGCCTTGTCAGGCGAGGGCTACTTCTTCCAACCCACGGTTCTGGCAGATGTACCGATAAGCGCCCGCGTCATGCACGAAGAGCCTTTTGGCCCCATCGCCGTACTGATGCCGTTCGATGAACTGGCCGATGGGCTGCAAGAAGCCAACCGCCTGCCCTACGGGCTCTCGGCCTACGCGTTTACCTCCAGCGCGCGCACGGCCATTGATGTCGCCGACGGATTGGAGGCCGGAATGATCGGCATCAACCAATACCGCATCGTCGCGACCGAACTCCCGTTCGGCGGCATGAAAGAAAGCGGTCACGGCTCCGAAGGCGGCATTGAAGGCATCGAACACTATCTCACCCACAAATTCATCAGCCAGGTTTAAGGAACTCGCCCATGTCCAAGCTCAACTTCAGCAGTCCTCGCGAAGCCGCGCGCGCGTTCACGCCAAAGCTGTCGCAATTCGTCGACTCGACGCTTTATCCGCAGATATGGAGTGACCCGGCGCTGTCCCCGCGCGACCGTAGCCTGATCACCGTGGCAGCATTAATTGCCGCTGGGCACTCGGAAGAGTTGCCAGCCCACTTACGCCGTGCGGCTGGCAACGGTGTGACCCAAGACGAACTGGGGGCAGCCATCACGCACCTGGCGTTCTACGTGGGCTTCCCTGGCGCCATCACTGCGTCTGCTATTGCCAACGCCACGTTCAGCGAAACGGAGATCAACTGAATGAAAGCCATCAACATCAGAGAATTCGGTTCGCCAGACGTCCTTGAACTCGTCGAAGTCGCCAATCCTGAAGTCCGTCCTCACGACCTGCTGGTACGTGTCTATGCCGCCGGGGTGAACCGTGCGGATCTGACTCACCGGACCGGAGGGTACGGCCATCCGAATTTCGGTGACTCGCTGATCATCGGACTGGAAATTGCCGGCGAAGTGATCGGCAAAGGTAAAGCGGTGACGGGGTTCGAGGTCGGAGATCGAGTCATGGGCGTGGTCGGCGGCGGTGCCTACGCCGAGTTGGCACGCATCGATTACCGCATGGCGATGCACATCCCCGCGCAGCTTGACTATGTACACGCAGCAGCCATTCCCGAGGTCTTCGTCACGGCCCATGAAGCAATGATGCACCTGGCTCGACTCAAGGCTGGCGATTCGGTGCTGATTCACGCGGCCGCCGGCGGCGTCGGATCAGCCGCGGTGCAGTTGGCTTACGCCACCGGCGCCACGGTGTATGCGACGACCGAAGGCAGCAAGTTGGCGCGTGTCGAGCATTTGGGCGCTGACGTGGCGATCGATTATAAGACGCAGGACTTCGCTGAAGTGATCGCCGACAAAACCCAGGGTCGCGGCGTCGATGTGATCATCGACTTTATCGGTGAGCCCTACTTCGCCCGCAACGTCGCGTCCCTTGCACGCGGCGGCCGCCTCGTTCAGGTGGGGATTCTCGGCGGTGGCGGCAACGTCACGGTGGCGCTGGAGGACATTCTTTATCGCCATTTGCAAATCATCGGTACGGTCATGAAGTCGCGCACGCAACCGGAGAAACACGCCATGATCAAGCGCTTCCGCGAGCACTGGCTTGATCGCTTCGAGGGTGCCGGAAGCCTTGAGCCGGTTGTTGATAGCACCTTTGCGCTAGCACGGGCTGCCGATGCGCATCGCCGGATGGAGTCTTCCGAAAACGTCGGGAAAATCATTTTGACGATGCAGCTTGAAGACTTGCTTTAAGTCTGGCCACATTGGGGATAGAGCTGAAAAAAGGTGCCCTTAGTGGGTACCTTCAACGGGTTGGGGACCACCTCTGAGCAGTGCGTTCTAAATCGGCTGATCGCGACAACCGGGCCAATCGTGACAGGCAGCTATTGGCCGAAAGCGGTCGGCAGCAATCGGCCAGAAGCGGTCAGAAGCGGTCATCTGGATCGGGTGGAATCGGGGCCGAGGATTACGCTCTCAGCCCCATAAATACCGGTCAGACAGTTACCACGATTTTGCCGATTTGTTGATTGGCTTCAAGGAAACGGTGGGCATTCTGGATGTCGCTAAGCGCGAATGTCTTGGCGATGATCGGGCGCAACGCACCAGACCTCAGCCCTTGCAGAATAAATGCCTTCGCTTTTTCCAAGGTTTCTAGGTCGGCCACAATCTCTGCATAGAGATAGCCCTTCAAGGTCAAGCTTTTGCCCAGCACTGTAAACAGTGGGAATGGCGTCGGCTCAGGGCTAAGTGCGCCGTATTCCAGCAAGATTCCGCCTCGCGCCATGCTCTGCGTGAGGGGGTCAAAGGACGGCCCGCCTACAGGATCGAACACAACACGGGCGCCTTGACCGGCAGTTATCGCCATAACACGCTCGACGATGTCCTCTTCATCGCTAACGATGACGTGCGCAGCGCCAGCATCAAGTAGGGCTTGCTTTTTCGCGCTGGTTCGAGTGATCGCAATCGATATGGCTCCGACCATACGAGCAAGTTGGAAGGCGGCCAGGCCAACACTGCTTGATGCAGCGGTGATGATGACAAAGTCGTCCTGCCGCAGCTTCGCTTGTTCGATCAATGCCCCCCAAGCAGTGACGTATTGCATCCAAGACGCAGCAGCCTCTTCAAAGGATAAGTTCTCAGGACTCTTTACCACCAGGTGAGCCGGTACATTGGCCAGCTCGCCGTAGGTGCCCCATCGAGCGATATCCAAAGGCGGGATCACAGCGACTTTGTCACCAATCTTGATCTCCGTTACGTCGCTACCAACTGAAACCACGATGCCAGCGGCCTCATAGCCTAAGCGGCTAGGGAACTCGGCCTCCTGTAGATAGGCGTGATTGCGAAACATCACTTCGGCCCGGTTCAAGCCAATAGCTTTAACACCAATCTGCACCTCGTTTGGTGCCGGTGCCGAAACTTCCAGATTTTCCAGCTTCAGAACGCTGGCATCCCCGTATTCGTGGATTCTGACAATGCGTGCCATCTTGGATACCTCGTTTATTAATGGGCCTCGATGTAAACCCGGAATGTCTCCGGCCACTCGAAGGGTGACGAGAATTTAGCCATTGGTAGGGAGGGGATAAAGGCCTACGATGGCTCATGACTAAAAACAAGGTGTTTATAATGGATCGCCTGACGCAGATGGCTACGTTCGTCAAAACAGTTGAGCTGGGTTCATTCAGCGCCGCTGCGGACGATCTGAACTTGTCCCCTCAGCTGGTAGGGAAACAGGTGAAAATGCTCGAACAACATCTCGGTGTCTCCCTACTGCATCGGACTACGCGCAGGCAAAGCCTCACTGACTTCGGCAGGACGTTCTACCAGCGCGCGAAAATAATCCTCGCAGACATGCAGTCCGCCGAGAGCCTGGCGGCCCTTACGCGTGGCACACCAAGCGGTCGCCTTCGTATCAACGCGCCGGTTACGTTCGGGATTCGCGCGCTTTCGCCACGCCTGCTGGAATACATGGTTCGATATCCACAGGTGTCTGTCGACCTAACTCTATCGAACGAGCTGGTCGATATCGTCGATCATGGTTACGACGTGGTCTTTCGCATCGGCGAGCTGGTGAGCAGTGGGTTGAAGGCGATGCCGTTAGAGCCCTATCAAATGGTTTTGTGCGCTGCACCGTCCTACCTTGCACGTCGCCCACCCATCACGAATCCATGGGATCTACAGCAGCAGGAGTGTCTGGGTTTTACCTATTCTGATGGTCGCTCGCACTGGAGCTTCGATAGCCAAGAGGGGCGTATCGATGTTCCCATTACAAGCAAATTGACGATTAATCAGGGTGACCCACTGCTGGCAGCAGCTGTAGCGGGACTGGGTGTGGTTCTACAGCCGATAGAGCTGGTTAGCGATGCATTGCGTGATGGGACGTTGGTGCGTCTGCTACCGCAGTATCCAGTGCCGACCACCTCAATGCATATGCTTTACGCCCCTGACCGAAGAATGACCCCAAAGCTGCGCAGCTTCTTGGAATTCGCACGTGAGGCGTTTGGGCAACGAGGCCCTCTCTAACTACAGGAGAATCAATGTCCGCTTCTGGCCCAGAGTGTGTAAAAACTCCAAAGCCAGCTCGGATGATTAAAAATCGCGTTCCATGTGAAATTCAGGTCTGTCGACTAGCCATACGTTTTCAGAGGTGACGTAGGAGTACGCACTTCGATTTTTTTTGCGGTGCTTTTAAACCTCCTGGACCCAAAGCGGTCGGTCACGAATGCAGCAACAACTGTCTCGGCAAAACGCGCGTTGCCGCATCTGTCCGGCGTCAGTAGGATTCGGTCATCGCTGACATAAATGGATGTGTATATGGAAAGCATGCCGAGACTGGAAATTGAGCGCGTTGCGTATCAAGAGTTTTTAACTCTTTGGGAACGCGGAACATTCGAGAGTCGTTCGCTCACCCCCAACGCGCCCCCAACACAATCCCCTGCGTCTTGAGCCCCTCAAGCGCCGCCACCCCGATCGGCATTAACTCCCGCGCCGTCACGCCGGCTATCTCCGCCAACGCAACCAGATGCTCCCGCCCGCTGCGCCGATGCTCCATCAGCGACACCAACAACGCATAAGCCATCGGCGCCAGGCGTGAAAAATTCACGTGTCCGGCATGGCGTTGGAGCAGGACCAAGGTCGGCGCCGCCGGTTTTTCGGTGGGTTGATAGCCCGGTCCGATATCGCACACCGGCCATTCATAGGCATGTACGCGCGCAAGCTCCGATACTACGGGCGTTCCCTCGATCAGGTCGCCGTGGGGGTTGTGTGACGGCTCCACCGCGTCGCTCAGCAGCAGGGTGCTTTCGCTCCATTCGTGCTGTGCCAGTTCGGGCAGCCAAGCGGGATAGTTGTGCAGGCTTGCGCGTTGCTCCAGGTAGGTGACGAACTCGCCGGCCAGTTGGGTGAAGAGCGGCGTCTGGCAGCGGAAGTTGGCGTAGAAGTCGTGGACCAGCCATCGCCAGTCGGCCGGTGGCAGGGTCCGGTGGATGACCGGGAAGCTGGCGGCCAGCAGTGATTCGATGCTGCCGATGAACAGTTGCCGGTAGACGGCCAGGCGTCGGGCTTCGATCCCCGGCGGTGGTGGGTTTTGGGGGTTGCGGACGTAGTCGGCCATGCAGTTGAGTTGTTCGAGCAATTGTTCAGGCATGGCGGGCCTCCGCCGTTGCCGGGCAAGCGCGTTGTTGAAGATTTTTGATGTGCTCGACTTCGGCGAGTAGCTCCGAGAGCGGAGGAAAGTTGAAGTCGCGTTCCAAGAGCGTCGGCACCGGGCCAAATCGTTGGTAGGTCTGGTGCAGCAGCGCCCAGACGTCCTGCTTGACCGCCGCGCCGTGGGTGTCGATCTTCAAGTCGTCGGCTTCGTCATAGTGGCCGGCAACGTGCAGGTAGGTGACGCGTTGCGCGGGAAGGGCGGCCAGGAATTTCGCGGCGTCGTAACGGTGATTGATGGCGTTGACGTAGAGGTTGTTGACGTCCAGCAGCAGGTCGCAGTCGGCTTCCTGGAGGACGGCATTGATAAAGTCTATTTCGCTCATGGCCTGGAAGGGGGCGGCGTAGTAGGAGATGTTCTCCACGGCGATGCGTTGACCCAGCACGTCCTGGGTCTGGCGAATGCGCGCGGCGACGTGGTGGACCGCTTCTTCGGTGAAAGGGATCGGCAAGAGGTCGTAGAGGTGGCCGCTGTCGGAGCAGTAGCTCAGGTGCTCGCTGTAGATCGCCACGGCATAGCGATCGAGGAACCGGCGTGTGCCGCGCAGCAGTTCCAGGTCGAGGGGTTGCGGACCGCCGAGGGACAGTGACAGTCCATGGCAGGTGATGGGGTGCCGTGCGGCCAGTTGGTCCAATTGTTCAGCGTAGACGCCGCCGACACCGATCCAGTTGTCCGGGGCGCATTCCAGGAAGTCCACGGCCCTCGGTGCCATTTCCAGCAGGTCGCCTAGCATGGCGCGGCGCAGGCCGAGCCCGGCGCCGCTGGGTGAAGTGAAGGTACTCATCGCAGTTCTCCAGGGATGACCAAACCCTCCCGGCGAGAGCGTCCGGGAGGGTGGCAGCGAAGGGGTTATTCCTTGGCTTGGCTCATGTGGATGAACAGTTCGGTTGGGACTTTCTTGCCATTGGCCGTGTACTGGCCGGTGCGGTATTTGTAGGTTTCCGCCTCGGACAGGTAGCCATCGTGGTTGCTGTCCATCTTTTCGAACTCCGCTTGCTGGGTCGGCGCGACGCTGAGGAACTCCTTCAGCGATACGCGGGCGTCGTCGTCAGTGTCGGTGCGAGCGAAGGACGCGTCGCCACATTTGCCTTCGCCGCACTTGCCCTCCGCGGCGGTGACTTTTTTGCCCGATTCGGCGGCACCACATTTGCCTTCACCACACTTGCCTTCCGCCTCGGTGGCCTTTTTGGACGATTCGCCGGCGCCACATTTGCCTTCGCCACATTTACCTTCGGAAGTTTTTTCAGCCGAGGCCAATTGATAACCCTGGGCCAGGGTGTCCACGGCGAAAGCGGACTGGGCCAGGCTCAAGCCGCCGGACAAAGCCAGGGCGGCGAGGGCGAGGCGAGCGGAGTTCGAGTTTTTTGTACGGGTCATGAGGTTTCTCCAGATAAGAGCTGTGTGGCCCCTGGCAAACGTTGCGCGGGGCGTGTGCCGTGGCGGCGTCACGTTGCTTGCCCGGTGCTCGGCACGTCGGGTCGAAGCAAGGCGGGACTGGCCTGTTCGGACGGGGCCATTTGGCGCTTGCCGTGTATCTGGGATGTGTCATGCGGCGGTGTGTTTGTATGGCTGTGTGTCGCGGATACAGAACGCTGCAAAAGGGTGGCGCTCAGGTCAGGTCATGCAAGTCCTTGCCCAGCGCCGACCCGAGCGTCCATCGGACACCGGCAGCGGTTTGCCGATGAGTTGTTGGCGCAGTTTCCCTTCGTTCTGGTTCCTTCAGCCGTGCCCCGGCATTCCTGGAATTTGCGGGTGAGCTGCGATTTGGCGAAGGCCCCATTCAAGCTATTTCTCAAGAGCGCTTTGGCCTGGACACTCGACTGGTCAGGTAATTTCGGTGCCTTGATCGGGTAGCCGGATTTTTCCGCTGATCCGCATTTTTCGCTTGCAGGTGCGTCTGTAATGGTCTCAGTTCCCACGCCACAATTTGGCCGTGCCGCAACGGCTCTATCGGGAGAAAGCTCATGGCGAAGATGGCGATTTTTTTGGGTGGTTTCCTGGCGCTGACGCTGCTGATTGGTGTGCTGGCGACGATCTCACCTGTTTAAGCAGCTTTTCTTGTGGCGAGGGGATGAATCCCCTCGCCACAACAGCTTTCATTCAAGGAAGGATGCGTCAATCACCGATGCAAGATTACCTGCGCAATCTCCAGCAATGGCATGACCCGTTGCGCGGCGTTGAGCTTGATCGCTTCCTTGGGCATGCCGAATACCACGCAGCTGGCCTCGTCCTGGGCCACGGTGGCACTGCCGGCGTCGAGCATTTCCTTCAGACCGCGGGCGCCGTCGTCGCCCATGCCGGTCATGATGATGCCCGTGGCGTTACGGCCGGCGAACTTGGCCACCGAGCGGAACAGCACATCCACCGAGGGGCGATGGCGATTGACCAGCGGGCCGTCCACCACTTGCACGTGGTAGAACGCGCCGCTGCGGGTCACCATCATGTGCTTGCCGCCGGGGGCGATGAGGGCCAGGCCGGGGTGGATGCGGTCGTTGTTCTTTGCTTCGCGCACTTCGATCTGGCACAGGCTATTGAGCCGGGCGGCGAACGAGGCGGTGAATTTTTCCGGCATGTGCTGGACGATGACGATGCCCGGGCACACGCGCGGCAGGGCGGTCAGCACCGCTTCCAGCGCCTGGGTGCCGCCGGTGGAGGTGCCCATGGCGACGATGCGCTCGGTGGTCTGGGCCATGGCATGGCCGTTGGCGGCTGGCAGCATGGCGTCGGCGGTGAGTTTGGTCGCCGGCGTCAGCGGCGCCGCTGGAGCCGGGCGTTTGCCCAGGTTGCGGACGTTGACCTGGGCGGCAGCACGGATGGCCGATACCAGTTCCGGCGCCGAGTCCAGCAGGAAGTTCTTCAAGCCGCTGGTGGGCTTGGTGATGATTTCCACCGCGCCGGCGGCCATGGCTTGCAACGTGGTTTCCGCACCCTTGGGCGTCAGCGACGAGCAGATCACCACGGGCGTGGGCCGTTCGCTCATGATCTTTTTCAGGAAAGTAATGCCGTCCATGCGCGGCATTTCCACGTCCAGCACGATCACGTCGGGCCATTCCTTCGCCAGTTTGTCCATGGCGAAAATCGGGTCGGAGGCCGCGCCGATGACATTGATGTCCGGCGTGTCGCTGAGAATGGCCAGCAACACCTGGCGGACCACGGCGGAATCATCCACCAGCAATACATTTATTTTTTTGCCTGACATGGTTAATGCAGGGTCCTTATCGGTTGGTGCCTGACCCAGACGTCGCCCGTGCAAAGGTCGAAAATGATGCTGCGGTGGCCGGTGCTGCCCATGTCCTGGGCGATCAGGTCCAGGCGATAGAGGGCGGCCATTTCCAGCGCTGCGTTGACGTTCAGTCGCGCCACGTCGCCATAGGGCACATGGCGTTGCAATTCGGGAAACATCTCGCCGCCGCCGAACAGCTTGAGCTGGTATTCCTCGGGCTTGGTGTGATGGGCCCGCGCCTTGCGGACGAACAGCTCGATGGCTTCATCGGCGTACATCCCGTTCAGCGCCGTGGAGCAACGCACCCGGCTGGGCAACATGAAGTGGCACATGCCGCCGATCTTGCGCTCTGGATGCCAGAGCGTAATCGCCACGCAAGAGCCGAGGATCGTGCGCAGGCGGGTCGGGCAGGTCGCAAAGCGAAACTCTCCCGGCCCCAGGTAGACCTCGGCGACTTGCTTGATCGCGGCGCTCATGGCTTGCGATAAATCGAAGGGGCGACCAGCTTCAACGCATCGGAAACGCCGTTGAGACTTTCCGAATGGCTGACGATGAAATACCCACCGGGCTTGAGCCGCGGGATGAGCCGGGCAACCACTTTGCTTTTGGTGGGCTGGTCGAAATAGATCATCACGTTGCGCAGGAAAATCACATCGAACTCCCCCAGCTCTGGAAGGGTGTCGTTGAGATTGACCTGGATGAAGTTGACGCGGTTGCGCAGTGCCCGGTCGATCAGCATGGTGCCCTGCTGGCTGCCGGTGCCCTTGAGGCAATATTTCACCAACAGCGAATGGGGCAGGTTACGGGCGCGCTCCATCGGATAATGCCCGGAACGGGCCTTGGCCAACACTTGCATGCTGATGTCGGAGCCGATGACTTCCCAAGGCGTGGTGCCCAGGCTTTCGGCCAGGGTCATCGCAAGACTGTAGGGCTCCTCGCCGGAGGAACTGGCGGCGCTCCACAGGCGAAAGGTCTTGCCCGGTGTCGCATGGGGCAGCACGTGATCGCGAAGAAAATCGAAGTGCTTGGGCTCACGGAAAAAGTAGGTTTCGTTGGTCGTCAGCAGGTCCAGCGCCACTTGCAATTCGTCGCTGCGCTGGCCGCTCATGATCAGCTTGAAGTACTCGCCGTAGCTGTCCAGCTCATAGTGCTTTAGGCGCTTGAAGAGGCGTCCGGCCACCAAGGCTTTCTTGGCCGGCGACAGGTTGATGCCGGCCGCCTGGTACAACCAGGATTGGAACTGGCCGAACTCCCGGTCGGAGAGGGCCATCGAGTTCACCGTGCGTTCCTTGCAAGTGTCTGTGCTCATGAGTCTGGCGCTTCCAACGCGGCGGGGCTGGCCTGGGCGAGTTCGGACATTTCGTCGATGGACAGCACCCGGTCCACTTCCAGGACGATGACGAACTTGCCATCGACCTTGGCCATGCCACTGATGAAATCGGCGCGGATCTTCGCGCCAAAACTCGGTGGCGGTTCGATCTGCGAAGCCGGGATTTCCAGCACCGCCGATACCGTGTCCACCAGCAACCCGATGTCCTGGGCCAGCCCGTCGGCGCTGGCGGCCTCGATGATCACCACGCAGCTGCGGCGGCTGATGGTGGAGTTCGGCCGGCCGAAACGGGCCGACAGATCCACCACCGGCACGACCGCACCGCGCAGGTTGATCACCCCGCGCACGAAAGCCGGCATCATCGGCACGACAGTCAGGTTGCCGTACTCGATGATTTCCTTGATGCACAGGATGCCGATGGCGAACATCTCCGTGCCGAGCATGAACGTCAGGTACTGCGCTTCTTCCTCGACCGCACTGGCGGTCTGGCGTGTGGTCGCGATGGCGCCCATTGCCTTTTCTCCTTTAAGCAAGCCTATGGAACCGTGCCATCAGAACCGGGTGAATTCCGATTCGTCCGGCGCGCTGGCCATGTTGTAGGCAAACGCCTTGGGCATCACCGGTGCCGGTGCCCGGGTCTGTTTGCGGCTGGACGGGCCGGGCGTGTTGTCGACCCGGGCGACCTGGATGGCTGCTTTGGGCGGCGTGTCCAAGGTGAAGAAACTCATGGCCTGTTGCAGTTGTTCGGCCTGGCTGCTCATCTCTTCGGCGGTGGCGGCCAATTCTTCGCTGCTGGAGGCGTTCTGCTGGGTCACTTGGTTGAGCTGGGTCATGGCGGTGTTGATCTGCGCCACGCCGGCGGCCTGTTCTTCGGACGCGGCGCTGATTTCCTGCACCAGGTCCGAAGTCTTGTTGATGGACGGGACCATCTCGTTCAGCAGGCTGCCGGCCTTCTCGGCCATGTCGACGCTGCTGGACGACAGCTCGCCGATCTCCTGGGCCGCGACCTGGCTGCGCTCGGCCAGTTTGCGGACTTCGGCCGCCACCACCGCGAAGCCTTTGCCGTGTTCGCCGGCGCGGGCTGCTTCGATCGCAGCGTTGAGCGCCAACAGGTTGGTCTGGTAGGCGATGTCATCGATGATGCTGATGCGCTGGGCGATTTTCTTCATCGCCACCACGGTCTGCTGCACCGATTCGCCGCCGTCGGTGGCTTCCTTGGCAGCCTTGCTGGCCATGCCGTCGGTGACCTTGGCGTTCTCGGTGTTCTGGTTGATGCTGGCGCTCATCTGCTCGATGGATGCACTGGTTTCCTCGACACTGGCCGCCTGTTCGCTGGTGGCCTGGCTCATCGACTGGGCGGTGGCGCTGACTTCCTCGGAGGCGCTGGCGAGGTTGTCCGCCGCGTTGCGCACTTCACCGATGATATGTGACAGCTTGCCGACCATGTTCTGCATGGCGTTGAGCACCATGCCGGTTTCGTCCTTGGAACCGCCTTCGATCTTCGCGTTCAGGTTGCCTTCGGCCAGTTGCTCGGCGACGGCGGCGGCCTGCTTCAGCGGACGTGAGATCACCCGGGAAATAAACAGCGCCAGGCCCAGGCCCACCAGCAGGGCGGCAACCAGCACGACGATAATCGACAGGCGCGCGTTCTCGTACAGTTTGGTGCCGTGCGCACTGGCGACATCAGCCCCAGCGGCGTTGAGCTCGACAAGTTTTTGCAAGTCGCCGGTCACCAGGTCGAACCGATTCTTGGACTCGCCCTTGAGCATCGCATTGGCTTGCTCGGTCAGGTTCTGCCTGGACAGTGCCAGCAGGTCCTTGCTGATCGCCAGATAGGCGGCCCAGTCAGTGCGGGTGGTTTCGAATGCCTGCCGGTCTTCCGCGCTGGAGAGCAGTTTTTCGTAAGTGTCCAGGCGGGTTTCGAAGGCCTTCTTGGCCTCTTCCGCTTCCTGCTCCAGGGTTACGCGTTCTTGCTCGGAGTCGGCGGAAATGTGGCGGTTTTCCTTGAGGCGATAGCTCGCCGCGTAGAAGCGCATGCCCGACGCCGCGCGCATGGACGGCATCCAGTTTTCACGAATGTCGAGGGCGGTGTGGTTGACCTGGCCCAGCTGGATGATCGAGAACACGCCCATGACGGCGGTGAGCGCCAACACCACGAGGAATGAAGTGATCAGTTTGGTGGCGATTCTAAGGTCGTAGAACCATTTCATTGGGGAATACCTCTCCATGGAGTGTTGAAGCGTCAGCGAGCGTTGGCTTGTTGTAATGGGGTCGAGTTGTAGCGGTTTTCTATTTGTGCGATCTGGGTCAGCAATGCCGGTACGTCGAGAATCAACGCCACGGCGCCGCTGCCCAGGATGGTCGAGCCGCTGATGCCGCGCAGTGCGCCGAACAGCTTGCCCAAGGGTTTGATCACGGTCTGGAATTCACCCAAAAGGTCATCCACCACCAGCCCGGCCTTGAGTTCGGCGTAGCGCACCACCACCACATTCTGCCGGCGCGAGGCCGGGCCTTCGTGATGGAAGTGATCGCGCAGGTACACCAGCGGCAGCACTTCGCCGCGCAGGTCCAGGTAGCCTTGTTCACGGCTGGCGATGCCATCGTCTTCGCTCAGTTCGATGCATTCCTGGACCATGTCCAGCGGAATCACATAGGTGGACTGGCCGATGCCGACCAGGAATCCATTGATGATCGCCAGGGTCAGCGGCAGGCGGATGCGCACCACGGTGCCCTTGCCCGGCTGGCTGTCGAGGTCGACCGTGCCGCGCAGCAGTGTGATGTTGCGCTTGACCACGTCCATGCCCACGCCGCGTCCGGACAGGTTGGTGACGGCTTGGGCGGTGGAGAAGCCCGGTTCGAAAATCAGGTTGTAGATCTCCTGGTCGGTCAGGTTCGCACCTTGGGCGATCAGGCCGCGCTCATGGGCTTTTTCCAGGATACGATCGCGGTTCAGACCGGCGCCGTCGTCGGCGATTTCCAGCACGATGCTGCCCGAGTCGTGGTAGGCATTGAGGTGCAGATGCCCCTTGGCCGGCTTGCCTGCCGCCAGGCGCGCCTCGGCGGTTTCGATGCCGTGGTCCATGGCGTTGCGCAGCAGGTGCATCAGCGGGTCGCCGATTTTTTCCACCACGGTCTTGTCCAGCTCGGTTTCCGCGCCGCTGATGATCAGGTCGATGTCCTTGCCGAGTTCCTGGCTGACATCGCGCACCACCCGGCGAAAGCGGTTGAAGGTCTCGCCGATGGGGATCATGCGCAGGCGCAAGGCACCGTCGAGGATTTCTTCCACCAGCCCGGACACCGACGAGGTGGCTTCCTGCAGCGGATCGTTCTGGCAGGTACGCGCCAGCAGGCTGGCGCCCGCGCTGGCGATGACCAGCTCACCCACCAGGTTGATCAGTTCGTCGAGTTTGTCCGCGTTGACTCGTACATAGGTGCCGTCCTTGGTTTTGCTTTCGCTGGCCACGGCCTGTTTGTCGCTCGCGACCTGGGCTGGCATGCGCGGGGTCTTGCGTTGGTCCGGCATCAGTTCGCCCGTGGCGACCATGGCGGTGCTTTCGTCGGTCGGTGCGGGGGATGTCGCGACCAGGCCGGTGCTCGCCTGGGACTCGACCGCTTGGGCGGCAACGATTTCGATCACGCAGTCTTCGCGCACAAAATCGAACACTTCGTTGATCGCGGCATAGCCGGCGGCGGATCGAAACGCGATGTCGAAGCCCAAGTAGCAGGACTCGGCATCCCAGGCCTCGATAGCCGGCAGCGCGTCGGTCAGGGTGGTGAGGTCGACGATTTCACCCAGGGTCTGCAAATAGCGCAGGAATGACAAGGGGTCCATGCCGTTGCGAAACACGTCCTGGCCGAAGCGCAGGGAGATGTGCCAGAGGCTCGCTTCGGCTGAATCGGCCGTTTCGGTTTTTGCTGTCCGGGCCGGTTCGGCTGCGGTCGAGGGCGCCTGGTATTCCTGCAGGATCTGGCACAGTTCCATTTCCCGGGCCAGGGCAGGGGGTTGCAACGCCGAGCCCTGGTTGGCGACCACGTCGATCAGCTCGAGCATGTGATCGCCGGACTTGAGCAGCACGGCGATCAAGCCAGGGTCCACCGCGACGCTGCCCTCGCGCAGGCGATCGAGCACGTCCTCGACGATGTGGGTAAAGCTGACGATCGGCTCCAGGCCGAACAGCCCCGCCGAGCCCTTGATCGTATGGGCCGCGCGGAAAATCGCGCCGATGGCGTCATCGTCGCCGGGGTCGTTTTCCAATTGCAGCAACGATTCTTCCATCGCCTGCAGTTGTTCACGTGCCTCGACGATGAAGGTTTGTTGTGCCTGATCGAGATTGATGCTCACGCTCATTTCCTTTGTCGTGTTCGACGTGTTGCGCAGGCGCTAGGCAACCAGGTTGCACAGGGCCAATGTTTCCGTGACGGCCTTGCTTTGGTCGGTCACCGTCAGTTGAGTCCCGGCCTTGGGTGCCTCGCGCTGAATCATCAGCAGCAGTTGCAGGCCGGCGCCATCCATCTCGGTGATCTGCGACAGGTCCAGCGCCATCGCTGGCGTTGCCCCCAACCGTGGCAGCAATTGCGCGGCCAGGTCGGCGGCGGTGTAGATCGTCAGCTCGCCATCGATCTGCACCCGCGCGGTGTCATCCTCTATTTCGTACAGCAGCGGCATTGAAGCCTCCGGCCATCAGGGAAGAATCAGCTTGGATACCGCCGCCAGCATCTGCGCCGGCTGGAACGGCTTGACCACCCAGGCCTTGGCACCTGCGGCCTGGCCCTCTTGCTTCTTCGATTCCTGGGATTCGGTGGTGAGCATGATGATCGGCGTGAACTTGTAGCTGGCCAGCTTCTTGACCTCCTTGACGAAGGTGATGCCATCCATGTTTGGCATGTTCACGTCGCTGATGATCAGGTGCACTTTCTGGCCGTTGAGTTTGCCCAGTGCGTCCTTGCCATCGCTGGCCTCGATCACGTCGTAGCCGGCACTTTTCAACGCGATGCCGACCACCTGCCGAACGCTCGCGGAGTCGTCGACAACCAATACACTTTTAGCCATGAACGGCTCTCCTAGAAGAAGGTTATTTCCTGTGAAGTCTGTTGCGCAGCCGAGTCGCCGTGATGATTGCGGCGTTGCTCGTCGGTGGCGTAGGTGGTTTCCATGCGCGCCAGCCATTGGCGGGCGTCGATGGAGGCGGCCTGTTCGGGCGACTGGCTGGCTTGCTGCATGTGCACATGCAGGTCCTCGATGTTGTCGCGCACGTGGCTGAGGATCTGGCTGACCCGATCCTGGAATTGCAGGCTGACCAGCACTTCGGTGAGTTCGTCGCGAATGCCGTAGCTCTCCCGTTGCAACATGTCGGCCGAATCGGCGAGGCGCCCGGTAACGCTCTGGAAGCGTTCGAGCACACGCTGGATGCTGCCTTCGGACACGGCCACGGACTGGCTGTCCTGGTCGGCGCCGCTGGAAGCGGCCTGCACCAGTTGGGTGATGGCGGTGTTGATGACGTCGACCTTGGCCGACATCTGTTGGCCGGTCTCGCTGGACTTGCTCGACAGTGCACGTACGGCGTCGGCCACTACCGCAAAACCACGTCCGGCTTCGCCCGCCCGGGCGGCTTCGATGGCGGCGTTGAGGGCCAGCAGGTTGGTCTGGGCGGCAATCGCCGCGACGTCGGCGGCCATGGTCCGCAGCTCGCCGGTGTAGGCGGTCAGGTTGCGCACTTGGGCAAGGGTTTCATCACGGCTGGCCTGGGTGGACTTCAACGAATCGATGACCTTCACCAGTTCGCCTTCGCTCTGCGCCAGTACCTGGACGGCGCCACCGCCGCTGCTGCCGGCCAACTCGCCGGCGGCCAGTTGCGAGGCTTGCACGGTTTCTTCGAGGCGCGAGGAAATGCCGGTGAAACGGCTGGTCAAGGAGACGATCGCGGTTTCAGTCTGCTGGCGCGAGCTTTCGACTTGCTTGGCCCAGATGGGCATGGCACCGAGGATCACTTCGTTGAGTTGTGCGTCGCTTTTGTGAGCGCCATGGTCCGCGGCTAGCAGTTCGTGACGGGCGATGGCCGCTGCGGCGACCTTGTCCAACTGCAGGCGCTGCGAGCGCGTACCCCAGAGACCGGCACCCACGCCAAGGACCAGAAGCACGGCACTGAAACCGATGGTTTGCGCATTCGCGCCATTGAGCGCCAGCACACCGGCGCAGGCGATGACGGCAACGATCAAGGCGTGCCAGCAAGTGTGCGTCCGGGGTTTGGCGAGGGAATGGTCGTGGGGATACGACGTCATGGTTCGGTCCTTGAACAGTGTTGCTGACAGGATATTTGCGAATAACTGGTTATCTGCAAAACCGACTCGGTCTTTAAGACCAGTCGTCCGGTTCTGCAAGAAAAGGTGGCACATTGATATCTCAGATTAGACGAGATTGGCGAAATGTCGAGGTGACCTGACCTACGGAAAACCCGTGGCGAGGAAGCTTGCTCCCGCTGGACTGCGCAGCAGTCCCAGCCACCGGTCTGATTTCCCGGCGATGCCAAGTCAAAAAGCGGGCCGCTTCGCGACCCAGCGGGAGCACGCTTCCTCGCCACAAAAGCGGACATCTTCCGAAACATAACGAAAGGATTGAGCTAAATTACCCGCAACAGATTTCGAACCTGCCATCGAGCCCCCATGCCCACCCAGTCGCTCTGGAAAACCTACCTGCTGTTCCTGGCCCCCATGGTCCTGTCCAACTTCCTGCAATCGATGTCCGGTACGCTCAACAGCATCTACATCGGCCAAATGCTCGGCACCCAGGCCTTGGCGGCGGTGTCGGGGATGTTTCCCATCGTGTTTTTCTTCATCGCGTTGGTGATTGGCCTCGGCGCCGGGGCAGGGGTGCTGATCGGGCAGGCGTACGGCGCCGGCGAGACGGGGACCGTGAAGGCAATTGCAGGCTCGACCCTGTTGCTGGGGGCGATCATCGGGTTGGCGGCGGCGATCCTTGGCAGTGTCTTTGCCCGCGAGGGCCTGCAAGGACTCGGCACGCCCGCCGATGTGCTGGATGACGCGGTGTCCTATGCGCGGGTGATGATGTGGATTTTGCCGATGCTGCTGGTGTTCGTGCTGTTCACCCAGTTGTTGCGCGGTGTCAGCGATACCGTTTCGCCGCTGCTGGCGTTGCTGGTGTCCACCAGCGTCGGGATGCTGCTGACGCCGGTGCTGATCCGTGGCTGGCTGGGTTTTGCGCCGATGGGCATCCAGAGCGCGGCATTGGCGGGGCTGGTGGGCACCGCGTCGGCGATGGCGATGCTGGCGTGGCGCCTGAACCGCCGGGACCATGCCCTGGCGCCAGACCGTGCGCTGTTCGCGGCGATGCGCCTGGACAGGGACATCCTCGGCAAAGTGCTGCGCATCGGCTTGCCCACCGGTTTGCAAATGGTGGTGATCTCGCTGTCGGAGCTGGCGATCCTGGCCCTGGTCAATCGCCACGGGTCCCAGGCCACGGCGGCCTACGGCGCGGTGACGCAGATCGTCAACTACGTGCAGTTCCCGGCGCTGTCGATTGCCATCACCGCTTCGATCCTTGGCGCCCAGGCCATCGGCGCCGGACGCCTGGAACGCCTGGGGCCGATCCTGCGCACCGGGATGTTGATCAATGTCTGGTTGACCGGTGGGCTGGTGCTGCTGGGTTACCTGTTGTCCCGTTGGTTATTGGGACTGTTCATCACCGACCCGGCGGCGCGGGTCCAGGCTGAACATTTATTGCACATCATGCTGTGGAGCCTGTTGGTGTTCGGGTTCCAGGCAATTATCGGCGGCATCATGCGCGCCAGCGGCACGGTGCTGGTGCCGGTGGCGATCTCGATTTTCTGCATTATCGGCGTGCAGGTGCCGGCGGCCTACCTGCTGGATGCCCACTTCGGCCTTCAAGGCGTGTGGATGGCGTTTCCGGTGGCTTACCTGAGCATGTTGGTATTGCAGACGGTGTATTACAAACGGGTCTGGCAGCATCAGCGGATCGAGCGGTTGGTGTAGACCGGCCCAAGCTGGAACCCCTGCGGAAGCGAGCGTGCTCGCGATAGCATCGACACGTTCAATTTTGATATAGGCTGACAGACTGCCATCGTCGGAACGCCGCCCGGAGCAAGCTCGCTCCCATAGTTTTGGCCACCTTCTTCCCGTCATCCACGAGGATCCCGATGTCCGTAGAACACCCCTCCATCGCCTACCGCGCCTTCCTCTTCGACATGGACGGCACGCTGCTCAATTCCGTCGCCGCCACCGAGCGGATCTGGACCCGCTGGGCCATGCGCCATGGCCTGGACGTGGCGAAATTCTTGCCGACCATTCATGGCGTGCGCGCCGTCGACACGGTCGCCCGCCAGAACCTGCCTGGGATAGATGCGCAAGCCGAGGCCGCGCAGCTTACCGTTGAAGAAATCGAGGACGTGGAAGGCGTGGTCGAGGTGCCCGGTGCGCTGGCGTTTCTCAAACGCCTGCCGCCGACCCAATGGGCGATCGTCACCTCGGCGCCGATGGCCTTGGCTTTACGCCGCATGGAAGCGGCCGGGATCCCGCGACCCGAGGTGATGGTGACCGCCGAAGACGTGAGCAGCGGCAAACCGAACCCCGATTGCTATCTGCTGGCCGCGCAGCGCTTGCAAGTGGCTCCAGGGGAATGCCTGGTGTTCGAGGATGCCCAGGCCGGGATCAAGGCCGGCGAGGCGGCGGGCATGGATGTGATGGTGGTGACCGCCACGCATACGCACCCGGTGGTGACGTTGCATTCGCAGGTCGAGGATTACCTTGGGCTGGGAATCGCGGTGGATGACGGACTGATGCGCCTTTCAAACCACCGCTAGGAACCCGTGGGAGCAGGGTCGCTCCCACAGTTTTACCTCAACGATTCCAGGATCAGGTCACCACCCGATAGCACGGCACATACGCCGCGCCGCCCGGCAGTTTCATCCGGTGCTGGGCGACGAAGGCTTGGAGCAGGCGGTCGAGGGGCTCCATGATGGCGGGGTCACCGTGGATCTCGTACGGGCCGTGCTCTTCGATCAGGCGGATACCCTTGTCCTTGACGTTCCCCGCCACGATTCCCGAAAACGCCCTGCGCAGGTTGGCGGCCAGTTCGTGGGACGGCAGGTCGCGGCTCAGGCCCAGGCTGGCCATGTTTGCATGGGTCGGGTCGAAGGGGCGCTGGAAACCTTCGTCGATTTTCAGCAGCCAATTGAAGTGGAAGGCGTCGTTGCGCTCGCGGCGGAACTGCTTCACTTCTTTCAACCCCTGGGTCATTTGCCGCGCCACTTCGGCCGGGTCGTCGATGATGATCTGGTAGTGCTCTTGCGCGGCTTCGCCCAAGGTCGCGCCGACGAACGCGTGCAGTTGATCAAAATACGGCGTGGCGCTTTTAGGCCCGGTGAGGATCACTGGGAAGGGCAAGTCCTGGTTGGCCGGGTGCATGAGAATGCCCAGCAGGTAGAGGAATTCTTCCGCGGTACCGGCGCCGCCCGGGAAAATGATGATGCCATGGCCGACGCGGACGAAGGCCTCCAGGCGCTTCTCGATGTCCGGCAGGATCACCAACTCGTTGACGATTGGGTTCGGTGCCTCGGCGGCGATGATGCCCGGCTCCGTCAGGCCCAGGTAGCGGCCGCCGTGAATGCGCTGCTTGGCGTGGGCGATGGTGGCGCCTTTCATCGGGCCTTTCATCACGCCCGGGCCGCAGCCGGTGCAGATGTCCAGGCTGCGCAGGCCCAGTTCGTGGCCGACTTTCTTGGTGTACTTGTATTCTTCGGTATTGATCGAGTGACCGCCCCAGCACACGACGATTTTCGGCTCCACGCCAGGGCGCAGGGTGCGGGCGTTGCGCAGCAGGTGGAACACGTAGTCGCTGATGCCTTGGGATGAGCTCAGGTCGATGCGCTGGCTGTCCAGCTCGTTCTCGGTGTAGACGATGTCGCGCAGGGCGCTGAAGAGCATTTCCCGGGTGCTGGCGATCATCTCGCCGTCGACGAACGCATCGGCCGGCGCGTTCAACAGTTCCAGGCGCACGCCGCGGTCCTGTTGGTGGATGCGGATTTCGAAGTCCTTGTAGGCTTCCAGGATGGTCTTGGCATTATCGACATGGGCGCCGGTGTTGAGGATGGCCAGGGCGCACTGGCGGAAAAGATCGTAGATGCTGCCGGAACCGGCTTCGCTCAGTTGTTGCACTTCGCGCTGGGACAAAGTCTCCAGGCTGCCCTTGGGGCTTACCGAAGCGTTGATTACCTGTCTTTGAGTCATTCAGCTTTCCTTGAAAACGATGCCGCTCGCACTATGGCGGCATCTTGAAAAAACGTCCACGCGGGAAGATCGCACGATCCTTGCGGTATCGCCATGGACTTTGATCCGGATCCGTCGGGTCGGTTGCAACACAAAATGGGCCCCAGCATAGCTAAATCGACCGGGCAGGCGATAATGCGCGAGTCTTTTCACGCCACACAAGGAAATTGCGACGCGATGTTCGAGATCAAACCGTGGGACGCCGCCGAGTATCGGCAACAGACCCGCCGCAGCACGCTCATCGTGGCCGTGGTGTTCTTGGCGCTGGCGATGCTGCTGTCCAGTCTGGCCGTAATGCTGTTCGGTACGCCGGGGGGCGATAATTTACGCTTCAATGTCGGGGGCGTTTTCGCTGCCGTATTGGTCATGGCCGGGCTGATGCGCGGGTATTTCTGGTCCCAGCCGTGGATGGCGGCGGCAGTGTACGGTTGGCAGCTCAAGCGCAGCCTGATGAGCATCACCAACGTGATGCACCAGGTGAAAGCCGGTGTACAGGCCCAGGATCCGGCGGCCATGAAGCTGCTGCGGTTTTATCACTTGGGCCTGGCCCAGATGCACCTGCTGGACGCCAACTCCAGCGACCACGCCTCGTTGATTCGCGAGGCCGACGAACATCTGGAAACGATGCAGGCGCTGGGCCTGGCCCCTGACCAATCGCGTCTGGACACGGCCTGGATCGACACGGTGAAACAGGCCTACAGCGAGCGCCGATAACGCCACTCATCGGTTGCCTTGGGTAAAAAATAAAACCCAGGTGCCGGGACGCCTTTCTCATGAACAGTCATGGGAAGGAGAGTCGAGATGACTGGAAAGATCGTTCAGGGAACCTGGGCCATGCTCTGCGCGGCTACGGTCGGATTGGCAGGTTGCGCGGGCGATAACAGCCAGTCGCCGGTGGATGCGCCAGGCGCCGCGAAAACCCCGACCACCGCGACACTGGAAGCGGGGGCCGGGATCATGCAGAACAAACCCCCGTTGCAAGCGTTGGATACCTATCTTGATGGCTTCCATTTCTACAACGGGCGAATGTCCGGGCAAATGGAAGCGCATCACTACTGCACGGCCCTCAACGAAGAGGTGTTCCAGTGCGCCATCTACGATGCCAATACTGCCAAGGCCAAACTGATGGGCGTGGAATACATCATCAGCAAGCGCTTGTTCGAAGGCTTGCCTGCCGCCGAAAAGCAGCTGTGGCACAGCCATGTACATGAAGTGAAGTCAGGCCAACTGGTCGCGCCAGGCATCCCCGAAGTGGCGGAGACGCGCTTGATGAAAAACCTGGTCAGCACCTACGGCAAGACCTGGCATACCTGGCACACCGAGCAAGGCAACGCGCTGCCCTATGGTGTACCGCAACTGATGATGGGCTTCACTGCCGATGGCCAGATCGATTCGCAGTTGGTGGGCGAGCGCGACCGGCGGATGGGCATCGACAGCGAAGCGAAGAAACATGCCCGCGAATCGATCAACGCGCCGGTAATCGACCCTGGCGCGGATGCCTGGCAGAAAGGGCAGGTGTGGCAGATCAAGGATCCGACGGGGCATGCCCATTAAAGTAGTTTCAAAGATGCTTTTGTGGCGACGGAGCTTGCTTGCGCTGGGTTGCGGAGCAACCCCAGGGCTATCAACTTGGAAATATATAAGTAGTTAGGGCGGCTGCGCAGCCCAGCGGGCGCAAGCTCCCTCGCCACGGAGGGGCAGGGAGCGGAAATAAGGGGGGTAAAACGAATTACGGCTGTTTGAAATGCCCCGGAACATCATGTTCCGTTTCGTTTGGCTTAGTTCTTTTCTGAACTTGCACGTCACTGATCTTGAGGCTCTTAAGTTCAGTGAAGGTCACCCTCAAGAGTGCCTCGGCTTCTTCGGGGCTCAGCGTCTCGGTGTCACCCGCCAGCACCCGGCTATCGGGTTGACCGTCGGCGATGAAACTGACAATGAATCGATCCTGGCTCATTCGCTACCTCGACAGTTCAAGCGCCGGGACGCAGCAGAGCTGCGCCCCAACGATTCTCCGGGTTACGACTTCCTGCCGCCGCCGTGGCTGCGTTCGCCACCTTTGCGGCCAGCTTCAGAAGCTTTCTCCCGGTCATTTGCGAAGTTGCCGCCGGAAGCGTGTCCGCCTTTCTTGCCGGCTTCGGATGCTTTCTCACGGTCGTTTGCGAAGTTGCCTGGGTTTTTGTTTCCGCTATTAGCCATTTCGAGAATCCTCATTTTGGTTAAGCGAGTAAAACGTGCCTCGCAATACTGTGAAAGAAAACGGCAGAAGGAAGTTTAGAAAAAACGTTTCGCTGGCGACGAACGGTCGATATTTATATAAGTCCATGGCGAAACCTATACAACCGTTTCGCTTGAACTTATACAGCATCGATTTTGTTAATTAAGTAAGTCGCGGCAAATGGTATTTATCCATCGAATTTCAGTCTTCCCCGCCGCTCACTTTCCAATGCTTGGCTTCAGGCGCAAACACCACCTGTTCAACCCGATGCGCTATGCCGAAGGCCAGCGAGTTTTCCGCTGGGATCACCCTCTCCTCGGCGCAAAGGCATTTGAAGATGTCCAGCTGCGTGGCGGCGCCGGCGGTTTCCTTGACGTAGATTTCCACGTACCGCGCCACGTCGTTATCCAGACTGGACAGGTATTCGCGCAAGCGCGAGTGGTCCACCGACTTCTGGCCGAAATACCAATTCATCGGGTGGATCAGGAAGCGCGAGTGGGGCGTGGTGGTGCGGTCGCTGGCGGCCAGGTACATGACGATGCCCATCGACTCGATGTTGCCGGCGTTCACGGCGCGCACTGGCACGGGGAGTGACTTGATGAAGGTGTAGAGGGTGAATCCGAAGTTGGTGCTACCGCCGACCGTAGAGAGGTTGAGCATCAGCGAGTCGGCGCCTTTTTCAATGGCCTCCAGACAGTTGTCCCGGAAGCGCTCGGTGGTTCCCTGATCGATCTGGCAATGGAAATGGACGATGTGTTCGGACATCTGAAACTCCTCTCGACGTCACGCGTTGACGAGTCTGCGGTTCGGCGGCTCTGTACAGTTGGGAGTCCGCCGGCTGTCGGATGTTCCACTTCCGTAACACGCTTATCGAGTCCGGCAACGAATCGATCGCTTCGGTCAACAGGCTTCGACGGCCTGGGCCATGCGTTGCAGGAACATCGTCAGTGCGGCTTCTTGCGGACTGAGGCCTTTGCGCACCCGGGGCTTGGGCAGCTCATGCAGCACACCGCGCATGAAGCCTTCCACCACGGCCGGGTGGATGTAGCATTTGCGACAGACGGCAGGGGTGTTGCCCAACTGCCGGGCGACCTGTCTGACCATCTCGGCCACGTGCCGCTTGGCCTCGGTTTCGGTTTCCCATTGCAGTGTGCGCAGTCCGTCCAGGGCGGCCGCGCTGCCCGCCCAGGTGCGGTAGTCCTTGGCGGTGAAATCGGCACCGGTGAGCGTCTTGAGGTAGGCGTTGATATCCGAAGACGTGATGGCGTGACGCTCGCCGTTTTCGTCCAGGTACTGGAACAGGTTCTGCCCGGGGATCTCCTGGCAACGCTTGACGATCCGCGCCAGGCGCCGGTCCTTGACGGTGATCTGGTGTTCGATGCCGCTCTTGCCGCGGAACTGGAACGCGATGGCGCTGCCGTTGACCGCGACATGCTTGTTGCGCAACGTGGTCAGGCCGTAGGAGCGGTTGTCCCGGGCGTATTGGGTATTGCCGACGCGGATCAGGGTCACGTCGAGCAAGGTGATGACCGTTGCCATGACTTTGTCGCGGCTGAAGCCGGGGGTGGCGAGGATCTCCTCCAGGCGCTTGCGTAACCGGGGCAGGGTGCGGCCGAATTCCAGCATGCGCGAATACTTGTCGGCATCGCGCACTTCGCGCCAGCGCGGATGATAACGGTACTGCTTGCGCCCACGGGCATCGCGGCCGGTGGCCTGCAGATGGCCCCGCGGGTCGGTGCAGATCCAGACATCCGTGTAGGCCGGCGGAACGGCCAAGGCATTGATGCGCTGGATTTCGGCTGCGTCAGTGATGCGCTCGCCCGAGGGATCGAAATAGCAGAATTTGCCCCGCAGTTTCCTGCGGGTGATGCCCGGCGCCGTGTCATCGACGTAATGCAAGTCGGCCGGGAGCGCATCGGGCAGCGGGGTGTCGGGCATGGTGGATCCTTGGCAATGAATTCAGTTGGCCTGTGAATTCATTGACCGCTGGCCGTTGCGGTCGTGCCGAGATTCTCATCTCACCCAATCGACCTTGTGGGGCGAGACTGCTCGCGAACGCTTTAGACACCGTCCTATTATTGGAAACTGGCTCGCCGTCTTCGCGAGCAGGCTCGCTACCACAGGGATCTTCTTTGCGCAGAAAGGCTACGCCAACACCGCCACAGCCTTGATCTGCGCCCACAACACTTGCCCGGGATGCAGCTTCAACTGGTCGCGTGAATACCGGGTGATTCGCGCCAGCAGCGGTGTGCCGGTGGCTTCCAGGCGGATCAGCACATGGGCGGCGTTGTCACTGGCCAGTTCGCTGACGACCGTCACCGGCAACCGATTGAGGATGCTGGTCTGCGCATCGTTTGCCAGGCTCAGGCTGACGTCCCGGGCCTGGACCTTGAAACGCAGCGGCTGCCCGACAGCCAGGGGCGTGTGGGTGACCCGCACGTTGAGCTGGCTGTCGGGCAGGGCCAGGGTGAGCAACTGATAGTCCGGGTCGTAACCGACGACTTTGCCCTGGATCACCACGCCCGCGTCATCGCCCATGGCCAATGGCAGGTCGAGCCGGGCCAGGGTCTCGCCGATCGGCCCGCTGGCCAAGGCACGCCCGGCCTCCAGCAGTACGATGTGATCGGCCAGGCGCGCCACTTCGTCCTGGGAATGGCTGACGTACAACACCGGGATGTCCAGTTCATCGTGGAGCCGTTGCAGGTAAGGCAGGATCTCATTCTTGCGTCGCGTATCGAGGGCCGCCAAAGGCTCATCCATCAGCAACAGGCGCGGGCTGGTCAGCAAGGCGCGGGCGATGCCGACGCGCTGGCGCTCGCCGCCGGAGAGGTTGTGCGGTGGCCGGTCGAGCAGGTGGCCGATGCCCAGCAGTCCTGTCGCGTGGTTGATGTCCACGCGCCGTTGCGCCGCGGCAACGCGCTTGAGGCCGAACAAGAGGTTGTCGCGTACCGACAAGTGATCGAACAGGCTCGCCTCCTGGAAAACGTATCCCAGCGCTCGCTGGTGAGGCGGCACGAAAACCCCACGTTCGCTGTCTTGCCACACCTCGCCATTGACCTCGACGAAGCCCAGCGTCGGCCGGTCCAGTCCGGCGATGCAGCGCAGGCAGGTGGTCTTGCCGGAGCCGGATTCGCCGTACAGCGCTGTCACCCCACGGCCAGGCAATTGCAGATCCAGGTCCATGGAAAAATCGCCACGCTCGAGTTGAAATCTCGCCTGGATCATCGATCAGCTCCAACCGGCGCGGGTACGGCGGCTGGAGTACAGCGCCAGTAGCACCAGGAAAGAAAACACCAGCATCGCCGCCGCCAGCCAATGGGCCTGGGTGTATTCAAGGGCTTCGACATGGTCGTAGATCTGCACCGACACCACCCGGGTCTTCTCGGGGATGTTGCCGCCGATCATCAGCACCACGCCAAATTCGCCGACGGTGTGGGCGAAGCCGAGGATCGCGGCGGTGATGAAGCCGGGTCGGGCCAAGGGCAGGATGACGCTGAAGAAGGTGTCCCACGGCCCGGCCCGCAGGGTGGCGGCGACTTCCAGTGGACGGCTGCCGATCGCGGAAAAGGCGTTTTGCAGCGGCTGCACCACAAACGGCATCGAATAGATCACCGAGCCAATCACCAACCCGGTAAAGCTGAAGGTGAGGGTGCCAAGCCCGAGCGCCTGGGTGACCTGGCCAATCCAACCGTTGGGGCCCAATGCCAGCAGCAGATAAAAGCCGATCACGGTGGGCGGAAGCACCAACGGCAGGGCCACCACCGCGCCCACCGGGCCGCGAAGCCGCGACTGGGTGCGCGACAGCCACAGGGCAATGGGCGTGCCGATGAGCAGCAGGATCACCGTGGTCAGCGACGCCAGTTTCAGGGTCAGCCAGATGGCGGCGTAGTCGGCATCGGTCAGCGGCATCAGGGTTTGTAACCGTAGGCTTGGATGATGGCGGCGGCTTTCGGGCTCTTCAGATAGTCCATCAGCGCCCGGGCGGCGGGGTTGTCCCGGC
Organism: Pseudomonas frederiksbergensis; assembly: GCF_000802155.2. GTDB lineage: Bacteria > Pseudomonadota > Gammaproteobacteria > Pseudomonadales > Pseudomonadaceae > Aquipseudomonas > Aquipseudomonas frederiksbergensis_A. The sequence continues at coordinate 436,382 of NZ_JQGJ02000001.1, read as the reverse complement.
CCTTGCCGAGGATCACGGCGTCCTGCTTGATCGGGTCGTGCAGTTCGGCCGGAACAATCCACGCCGAACCGCTTGCCAGCTTGCCGTCCTTGAATACCTGGGACAGGGCGACGAAGCCGAGCTCGGCATTGCCGGTGGAAACGAACTGATAGGCCTGGGTGATGTTCTGGCCTTCGACGATCTTGGCCTTGACCTGCCCGGTGAGCCCCATTTCAGCCAAGACCTGGGTGGAGGCGAGGCCATAGGGCGCGGTTTTCGGGTTCGCGATGGACAGGTGCTGGAACGCGTTTTTTCGCAGGACCTGGCCCTTGCCGTCAACGTAATCGTCCTTGGCCGACCATAACGCCAGCGTGCCGACGGCATAGGTGAAGCGCGAACCTTTGACGGCATCGCCTTCGTTTTCCAGTCGGGCCGGGGTTGTGTCGTCAGCGGCCAGGAACACTTCGAACGGCGCGCCGTTCTTGATCTGGGTGTAGAACTGCCCGGTCGCGCCGTATGCGGCGATCAGTTTGTGCCCGGTGTCCTTCTCGAAACCGGCGGCGATGGCCTGGATCGGCGCGGTGAAATTGGAAGCGACGGCGACTTGCACCTCATCGGCTTGGGCAGCGTTGGCATAAAGACAGGCAGCCAGGAGCGGGGCGAAATGGATGGGGCGCATGGGCAAGGTTCCGTGGGGGCGGGTTCGCTATATAGCGGAATATATAGCGAACCGCTGACAAACGGAACGCGGCGTTTTGTCAGCGTTGGCAGAGAGCCTGTACAGGTGACGTTGACCGAGCGGCCGCCTTCGCCAGCAGGCGCCCAAGTCAGCCCTTGAACCGAGCCAGCGCCTCCTCAGCCAGACGCCGCGTCAGCTCGCCACTGGGCAACTCACGCCCCATGGGAAACGCCTGGCCGGCCCAGAGATTGGAGAAGTCAGCTTCGTCCTTCGCGCGAAGGGGCATCAATGCTCCGCCCGCCAGAGGGAATGCCGGGGCGAGCGGGCTCATCGGGCCGACTTCGCGCATCACGCGGTTGACGATCCCTCGGGCCGGGCGACCGGTAAACAGGTTGGTGACCGCCGTCTGGCTTTCCTTGGCCGTGCGCAACGCCCGATGATGGGACGCGCTGATCTTCGCCTCGGGCGTGAACAGATAGGCACTGCCCAGTTGCACCGCCGACGCGCCCAGGGCAAACGCGGCGACGATTCCCCGCGCATCACCGATACCGCCGGTGGCGATCACCGGCACCTTCACTGCGTCCACGATCTGCGGCAGCAGGGCGAACAGGCCCACTTGAGTGTTGAGGTCTTCACTGAGGAACATCCCGCGATGACCGCCGGCTTCATAACCCATGGCGATGATCGCGTCGCAGCCGTGCTGTTCGAGCCAGATGGCTTCCTCGACGGTGGTGGCCGACGAGAGGATTTTCGCGCCGGTGGCCTTGACCCGATCCAGCAACGACTTTTCCGGCAGGCCGAAGTGGAAGCTGACCACCTTGGGCCGCAGTTCTTCCAGCACGCGACAGGCCGCATCGTCGAATGGCGTGCGATTGGACACTGGCGTCGGCGCGTCGAAATCCACGCCCAGTTCTTCGTAATAAGGCTTGAGTCGTTGTTTCCAGGCTTCGGCCCGCTGCTCATCAAAAACCGGCGGTTGATGGCTGAAAAAATTCACGCTGAACGGCTTGTCGGTCTGTTCGGCAATGTCGGTCAGCGCCTGGCGCAGTTGCGCCACATCCAGCATCGCCGCAGGCATCGAGCCCATCCCACCGGCATTGGACGTGGCGACTACCATCGCCGGACCGGTCACGCCAGCCAGCGGCCCCTGGATGATGGGATGCTCAATGCCGAGCAGGTCGAGAATGCGGGTGTCTGGCCACTGACTCATGTCCGGGTGTCTCCGACGGCAGAAGGAAACGCTGTTTTTAGCAGGTGTGACCCGGCCAGGGCCAGTCGAGTTTTTCAATCGATGCCCGGGTTGATCCCGACGCAAGGATCGGTACGATGCGGACTTCACCATCAAGGAGCCCGACCCATGGACATGAGACTCAGGACTGTCGACCCCTTCACGGTTGCCGGATTGCAGGTGCACACCCGTAACGCCGACGAGCAGCAGGGCGAGACCGCGAAAATCGGCCCGATGTGGCAGCAGTTCTTCACCGAAGGGCTGTTCGACCGGATCCCGGCGCGTCAGTCAGATTCGTTCGTCTACGGGGTGTATTCCGGCTACGAGTCTGATGCCACCGGCTATTTCGACGTGACGGCGGGGGTGCAGGTCGATGCCACGAGCGCAGGCTACCCCGCCGTGGACATCGAGGGCGGGGATTACCTGGTGTTCTCGGCCAAGGGTGAAATGCCCGATTGCGTGATCCAGGCCTGGGGGCTGATCTGGGCCTATTTCGCCGATAATCCGCAGACCGTGCGCCGGTTCACCACTGATTTCGAGGTGTACAACGCGCCTGATTCGGTGGCGATCTATATCGGCATTCAATCCTCAGGCGAGCGTTCCAGCGCCAGCAATTGACGCTTGCGCTCCACGCCCCAGCGATAACCCGACAAGTTGCCGTCGCTGCGTACCACGCGGTGGCAGGGGATCGCCACGGCGAGGCTGTTGGCGCCGCAGGCCTGGGCCACGGCGCGAACCGCTTTCGGCAAACCGATGCGCTGGGCAATCTCGGCATAGCTGGCGGTGCTGCCAGGTGGAATTTCCCGCAGGGCCTGCCAGACCCGCTCCTGGAACGCCGTGCCGCGCAGGTCCAGCGGCAAGTCCAGGCCCAGGGCCGGCGCTTCGATGAACCCCACCACTTGGGCGATCAATTGTTCGAATTCCCGGTCGGCGCCGATGAGGTTGGCGCGGCGGAATTTATCTTGCAGCTCGCGCACCAGTGCGTCCGGATCGTCCCCCAGCAGGATCGCGCACACGCCACGCTCGCTTTGCGCCACCAGGATCGCCCCGAGGGAGCACTGGCCGACGGCAAAGCGAATGTCGGTGTTTTGCCCGGCGGCCCGGTAGTCCGCGGGTTTCATACCAAGGACTTTGTCGGCGGCTTCATAGAAGCGGCTGTTGGAATTGAAACCTGCGTCGTACAGCGCTTCGGTGACTGAGCCGGCGTCGGCCAGGCGTTCGCGCACTTTGCGCGAGCGATGGGCGGCGGCATAGGCCTTTGGGGTCAGGCCGGTGACGGATTTGAAGACTCGGTGGAAATGAAAGGGGCTCAAGCCTGCCGTCTTCGCGAGGTCATTCAGGCCTGGCAGGTCGTCGGCCGCCTCGATCTGGCGGCAGGCGGCCGCGACCCGCGCGGCTTGTTGCGCGGCGATCTGGGTCTGGTCCCTCGCCAGGCGTCTGCTGGGGCGGTAGCCGGCCGCCTGAGCCTGTTCCGGCGTGTCGAAGAATTCGACATTGCGCGGGTTCGGCAGGCGCGACAGGCTGCTGGGGTGGCAATAGATGCCGGTGGTCTTCACGCCATAGACAAATTGCCCGTCGGCGCGCGCATCCCGTGCGAGCACGGCGGCCCAGCGAGGGTCCTGATCAGGGGCGAGGGTATTCGAAGTGCTGTTCATGGTCGTTATTCCATTGGCCCGTTTTGGCTAGATTAGCGAGCCATCCAGCTGACGACACTCCGGGTCTTGCGGTTGAATTCTGCGCCTTTATCCCGCCATGCGGAACGTCAGGTTGATGCGCTGGGCGCCCAGGTGTGGATGCTCGCCCGGCTTGAGCGGCAGCACACCGTGGTAGCGCAACCGGTCCACGCCACCCCAGACCGCGATGTCGCCGTGGAATAACGGGACGCGCTGGCTTTTGTCGCTGCGCTCGAACCCGCCGAACTGGAATGTCGCCGGCAGGCCAAGGGAGAGTGAAACCACGGGGGCTGTCAGGGAACGTTCGTTCTTGTCCTGGTGCAGCGACATGCGTGCGCCGGGCACGTAGCGGTTGATAAGGCAGGCATCGGGCTCGAAGTGCTCGAACCCCGCCTGCCGGGCAGCAGTACGGGCCAGCTCGCGAAACACCGCCGGCATGTCGGGCCAGGGGTGGCCGGTCTGCGGATCATGGGCGGTGTAGCGATAGCCGCTGCGGTCGGTGGTCCAGCCGAGCGCGCCACAACTGGTCAAGGCCACCGACATGGTGAAACCGCCGGGCGTGACCATCTGCCGGAACGGTGCCGCCTGCAGGACGCTTTCCAGCGCTGGCAGCAAACGGTCGAGCCAGGGCAGGGCAAACCCGCGCAGCACGAAGGACTGCTGGCCGATCTGTTCGACCTGGCCGGGCGTGGTGGGCGCCTGGTCGGCGAACAGGTCGAAGGTGATGGGCGTGTCGTCATTGCGCATCATGAAAAATGATCCCGAGTGTATGCCGGCGGCCGCTGTGCACGCGGCTGACGCCGTGGCGCAAGTTGACTCGATAATAACCTCGAACGCCCTTGACCGGCCGCTGGTGTACGGCAAATACCAAGGCATCGCCTTGTTTCAAGTCGACGACCTGGGGCCGCGATTGCATGCGTGGGCGCTGCTCGGTAAGGACAAACTCGCCCCCGGTAAAATCCTCGCCCGGTGCCGACAGCAGGATTGCCACCTGCAACGGGAATACGTGCTCGCCGTAAAGATCCTGGTGCAGGCAGTTGTAGTCCTCGGGCTCGTACTGCAGGAGCAACGGGGTGGGACGTTGCTGCCCGGCGGCGTGACAGCGGCGAATGAAGTCGGCGTGTTTGTCGGGAAAACGTGGGGCCAGGCCCATGCAATCGTTCCAGCGGTTAGCCACCGCAACCAGCATCGGATAAAGCGACTGGCGCAGTTGCTGGACAACGTCAGGCAGTGGATAGGCAAAATACTGATACTGGCCGCGACCGAATCCATGGCGCGCCATTATTACCCGCGAACGAAAAAGCCCGGGCTCGGCGTACAAGCCGCTCAACTGTTGGCATTGCGCCGCCGGCAGCAGGTTGCGAATGATCGCGCAGCCGTCCTGGTCGAGGTTTTCCGCCAGGGTGGGCCAGTCGAGGTCGGCGAGGTGTTGGGTCAGGGAGGACGTAGTGGACATGATTGCAATCCTGTTGGAAGGACTGGTCAGTCTGAAGAATGCCGCGGTGCAGGCACCCCGATTCTTGCGGTGTGAAGCGCTTTTGTGGCGAGGGAGCAAGCTCCCTCGCCACAGGAAGCTGCTGGCAGGCTTCAGAGTGCCTTGCTGACCTTGAGCTCGGTGATCTCATCACCCGTGTCGCCATGCAGCTTTTTCAGCGTGGCCATGGCTTCTTGATCAGTGCCGGTTTGCAGTTGCGCGAACTCGAAGCGGCGTTCACCGTTGAGTTTGTACTTGATAACGAATTTGGTCGTCGGAGCCACGGTATTACCTATCTTGGGCAAGGGTCGCTCAGCTCAGCTTAGAGCTGGAGCGCCGGATGATCTTGATCTTGTGGGTCAGGGTCGGCTTGCGGGTGACGCTGATGGCGCGACGGTTGACGGTGTCGATGGTGATGTTCCAGAAACCGGTGCTGGGGGCGGTGATCCTTGCGGGGAACGTGTCGAATGCGCCGCCGTGGTAGGTGTGCCGGCCACCGTTCTTGAAACTACGGAAATTGGCGTCGTTCATCAAACGGATGTTGCACATTTGGGAGCATTCGATCACGACGATATCGTCTTCGTTGAGGTGCTCGCGCTGGTGGATGAATTTCATGGGCGCCTCCAGAAGGGCATTTCTTGCAAATCAAGACAGTAAGATGAAGCAATGATAATGGCGCGCAGTTTATCAGCACCGTGAGTTAATATCCGGCCCCGATCCTCTGCGTCTTTCATTTATCCGGCCTTTGCGGATAAAAAATGGAAGGGCGTTGGAGAAAAACGACATTCGCATTGTCGGAGGGTCTTTATCGGAGGAATCATATGAAGCGCAGCGTGTGGGTATTGGCCTTGGCCTTGGGTGGATGTGCATCGGTATCGGACATCAACCAGACGCCGCCCACCATGAGCGTCATCTCCGGGAAAAAACCTCACGAGTACGCCAAGTGTGTTGCCGACAATCTGCTGGAGAGCCGCGGCCAGTTGCAAATGGAGCCGCAAAAGAATGGCGTCCGGGTGATCGTCCCCGGCAAGCTGTCGGCGCTTCCGGCGGCGGTGTTCGATATCGAGGAGCGCTCCAGCGGCAGCAGCATCAAGCTGCATGAGAGCCTGTCCAACGTACCCGTGCGTCCTGGCGATGTGCAGGACGCGGCCAATGCCTGCATCTCCGGTTAAGCGGGGCTCGCCCTGACGGACAGGCCACGCATCGGTTAGACTGCCGCCTTCGATACAAAAATGCCGCCACGGTCGCCGTTGGCGGCATTGTCATTCATGGAGTCCGGTCGATGAAACGCGAACAGGTGCACGAGCGCCACGCAGAGGGGCTGATCCTGGCCACTCATGTGATCCAGAACCCCGCGAGCACGGGAGAATGGATCGTCTTCTTCAAGAAAAGCGCCGGGCGCAGTTTCTTCCTCGTGGACGATCAGGACGAAGTCGAATCCTTCGAGCGCCTCGACGACCTGATCGAGACCCTGCGCAGTCTGGGCATCAAGTTCGCCGAGATCCACATCTAGCCACTCGCCAAAAAAGAAACGTAGTTGCGAAACAGGACACTGGGTCTATTTGCAGACGACTACGACGCTGCGGCTGGTGAAGTTTCCTACGTCGACACCGAGGGTCTTCTCGCTGTCGTTGGCCTGTGGTGTGCCGTCAGTACCGACGATGCGGTAACCGGTACCGGCACAGGACGCATCCGCTTTCTCATAACAAGCCGCCCAGGAATTGGCCTCGCCTGAACAGTCGATGGCCAGGCCTTGTTCGCCGTTGTTCAGGTAGGTCTTTTCAGCCGAGGCACAGCCTGCCAAGGCCAGGACTGCAAACAGCGCCAGGAATGTCTTCATGAGGAGTCATCGTGAGGGGAGGAATGGCGCGAGATTATAGCGAATGGCCATTCCGGTACAGCTAAACCAGCGGCCCTCTCCGAGCAGCAGGGCTCGGGTGGGGCCGGCTGATTATTTCTTGCGGCGATTATTGCGTGCCGGAGCCTGTTCGCGTTCCCGTGGCGCTGGTGCAGAGCGCTCGTCCTGGAATACCGCGGCGACTTCCACCGCCATCGTCTTGGTGGGCAAGGGGCCGGCGACCTGCTCGCCATGGTAGTTGATAATCCACCATTGGCCGTCCTTGTCCTGGCTGACCGAATAACCGTTTGCGTTCTGTGTTGCCGACATCTAACTGCCTCGTTGGCGGGATCAAGGCGGCCATGATACGCCAAATGCTCGCAAACAGCGTCGATGGGCGTACAGTGGGGACCGCTGGAACCATCGAAGCGAAAGGCGATTGAACTATCGCCCGGTTTATTTCTCTATGATGGCATCGGTTGGCCAGCGCAGGCATTGTAAGGTGCCTGCCGGCTGATTAGACTGCGCCGAAACTTGTACACACCGCCTTTTCAAGGACTTATATGATCAAGAAATGCTTGTTCCCTGCAGCCGGTTACGGTACTCGCTTCCTGCCAGCGACTAAAGCCATGCCCAAGGAAATGCTGCCGGTGGTGAACAAGCCACTGATCCAGTACGGCGTCGAAGAAGCCCTGGATGCGGGCCTGACGGAAATTTCCATCGTCACCGGCCGTGGCAAGCGCGCCCTGGAAGACCATTTCGACATCAGCTACGAGTTGGAAAACCAGATCAAGGGCACCGACAAGGAAAAATACCTGGTCGGCATCCGCAAACTGCTGGACGAGTGCTCGTTCTCCTACACCCGCCAGACCGAAATGAAAGGCCTGGGCCACGCGATCCTGACCGGCCGCCCGCTGATCGGCGACGAGCCGTTTGCCGTGGTCCTGGCGGACGACTTGTGCGTCAACCTGGAAGGCGACGGCGTACTGACCCAGATGGTCAAGCTGTACAAGCAGTTCCGTTGCTCCATCGTGGCGATCCAGGAAGTGGATCCGCAGGAAACCAACAAGTACGGTGTCATCGCCGGCGAAATGATCCGCGAAGACATCTACCGCGTTCACAGCATGGTCGAGAAACCAAAGCCTGAAGACGCGCCGTCGAACCTGGCTATCATCGGCCGCTACATCCTGACCCCGGACATCTTCGACCTGATCGAACAGACCGAGCCAGGCAAGGGCGGTGAAATCCAGATCACCGACGCCCTGATGAAACAGGCCCAGAACGGCTGCGTAATGGCCTACAAGTTCAAGGGCAAGCGTTTCGACTGCGGTGGCGCCGAAGGCTACATCGACGCGACCAACTTCTGCTTCGAGAACTTCTACAAGACCGGCAAGGCTTACTGATAGCCTGCCGGCGTCACACCTTGAAAAACGCCCCGACTGGTTCGGGGCTTTTTTTTGCAAAACAATCGGAGGCTAGCCTGTGCCGGCGATGCCCGGCATCATGCCTTTTGCTGCATCTGCCGGATGACATTGCCGAACAAGGGATCGTCCAGGTAGGCCACGTTGAGCCGGGTCCAGGGCACGATGTTCTTCGGCTGGGTGGAAAAGATTGCCCCCGGCGCGAGCATGACGCCCTGGCCCAGGCAATGGCGAGTCAGCGCATTGGAGTCCTCCACGCCGGGAAACCGCGCCCAGAGGTACAGGCTCTGTTCCGGCCGGCAGAACACCTCGGCACCCAGTTCGTCGAGCAACGCCAGCCCTCGGGCCGTGGCCAGGCGCAGGCGGTCCTGCAGGCGCGACAGGTGCCGCAGGAAGTGACCTTCACCGAGGATCACGTCAATAGTTCGTTCACTGTATTCGGCCCCGCTGTTGTGCAGCACCATCTTGATGTCGGCCAGTTCCTCTATTCGCTGCTTGCTGCCGGCGATAAAACCCACCCGTAGCGCCGCCGACACCGACTTGGAAAAACTGCCCAGGTACAGTGTGCGCTGCAACTGGTCCAGGGCCGAGAGCTTCATCGCCGAGCTGGGTTTGAAATCAGCCATGGCGTCGTTTTCCACCAGCAGCAGGTCATGGGTTTCTGCGATGCGCAGCAGTTGGTGGGCCTTGGCCGGGGAGAGGTCCGAGCCGGTGGGGTTGTGGCCGATGGACTGGAGGAAAAACAGCTTGGGCCGGTGCGCCTTGATCAGTTGTTCGAGGGCCTCCAGGTCCGGTCCGTCGGGTTCGCGTCGCACGCCGAGCATTCGTGCGCCTTGCAACTGGAGTTTGCCGAACAAGGGGTAATAACCGGGGTCTTCTACCAGCACCGGGTCGCCCGGCATCACATAGCGCCGGATGATCAGGTCCATGCCGTGGTTGGCCCCCAGGGTGGTAACCAATTGCCGGGTCGAGACCGCGATATTATAGCCGGCGAGCTTCTGCACCAGCCGCGCCCGCAGGCCCGAGTTGCCCAGCCGCGTGCCGTAGCGAAATAGCGTGGTGACACCGGCCCGCACCACCTGGCGATGGAATTTGTCCAGGCGCATGTCCATCAGCCATTCCACCGGCGGGAAGCCCTCGCCCAAATGCGAGTGTCCTGGGTCGCGGACGAATTGCTGGCGCATCATCCAGATGGTGTCCAGGGCGCGGTTGTAGGGCAGGGCTTCGTCTTCCTCGGCGACGGTTGCCACCCGCTTGATCACGAAAAAGCCCTGGCCATGACGCGCCTCCACCAGGCCTTCCGCTGCCAGATGCTCATAGGCGGTAATCACGGTGTTTTTCGAGTGTCCGTGCAGGCGCATGTATTCGCGCAGGGAAGGCAGTTTTTCGCCAGCCCTCAGCGCTCCGTCGGTGATCTGCTGCGTGATGGCTGCAGCGACCTGCTGTGCGAGGGTCTGGCGCGCCATAAAGGCTCCTGTCGAATCCGGATAGGGGTACAGAGGGCGAACTGTTCGGCAAAACTGTACCTTCTTTCAAGGCTACACATGGGGCAATTTGTCGGCATCCAATAACAAATGACTCCCCGAGGAGCCCTTGATGTCGATCGATTCCCGCTTGCCCGATTTCCGCAATCTTTCCCCCTCCGAACGCCTCGAACACATCCGCCAGCTATTGGACCTGAGTGCTGATGACGCCGCGCTGTTGCGTGACGCGGGTGCGCTGCCGCTGGAAATCGCCGATGGCATGATCGAGAACGTCATTGGCAAGTTCGAGCTGCCTTATGCCATCGCCAGCAACTTCCGCATCAATGGTCGCGACCTGTTGATTCCCTTGGTGGTCGAGGAACCCTCGATTGTCGCAGCCGCTTCGTTCATGGCCAAACTGACCCGCCCGGCCGGTGGCTTCCAGACTTCCAGCAGCGCGCCGCTGATGCGCGCCCAGGTGCAGATCATCGGTGTGTCCGATCCCTTCAATGCACGGCTGAGCCTGTTGCGCAGCAAAGAGCAAATCATGGCGCTGGCCAATAGCAAGGACCAGTTGCTCAACAAGCTGGGCGGCGGTTGCCGCGACCTTGAGGTCCACACTTTTGCCGACAGCCCTCGTGGCTCGATGCTGGTGGCGCACCTGATCGTCGACGTGCGCGACGCCATGGGCGCCAATACCGTGAACACCATGGCTGAAGCCGTGGCGCCGCTGATGGAAGAGATCACGGGCGGTAAGGTGCGCCTGCGCATCCTGTCCAATCTGGCGGACCTGCGCCTGGCCCGTGCCCAGTTGCGCATCGCCCCGGAGCAGTTGGACACCGCCCAGTACAGTGGCGCGGACGTGATCGATGGCATCATCGATGCGTACACGTTCGCGGCCATCGACCCTTACCGCGCGGCGACTCACAACAAGGGCATCATGAATGGCATCGACCCGCTGGTGGTCGCCACCGGAAACGATTGGCGTGCGGTGGAAGCGGGAGCCCATGCATACGCCTGTCGCAGCGGCCACTACGGTTCCCTGACCACCTGGGAAAAGGACAGCGCCGGCCACCTGGTGGGCACCCTCGAAATGCCGATGCCCCTGGGCCTGGTGGGCGGCGCGACCAAGACACATCCGCTGGCGCAACTGTCGTTGCGCATCCTCGGCGTCAAGACCGCCCAGGAACTGGCGGAAGTTGCCGTGGCCGTCGGCCTGGCCCAGAACCTCGGCGCCCTGCGAGCCCTGGCCACCGAGGGCATCCAGCGCGGACACATGGCGCTGCATGCGCGCAACATCGCGCTGTCCGCCGGCGCCCGCGGCGAGGAATTGGAGTGGTTGGTCAAGCGCATGGTCGAGGCGCGGGACGTACGGGCCGACCGTGCCGAAGCCCTGCTGCGCGAAAAGCGCGGACAATGAGCATGGACAGCGTCAGGCTGGTGGAGGTTGGCGCCCGGGACGGCCTGCAGAACGAGGCTCGCAGCCTGCCCGTCGAGACCCGCGTGCTGTTGCTGGAGCGGCTGGCCGCGGCCGGTTTGCGCACGATTGAGTCCGGCGCTTTCGTCTCGCCGCGCTGGGTGCCGCAGATGGCCGGCTCCGATGAGGTGCTGCGTCGGCTCACGCCGCGGCCTGGGGTAACGTACACCGCGCTGGTGCCCAACCTTGAGGGGCTGGAGCGGGCGCTGGCGGTCGGCTGCCGCGAGGTGGCGGTATTCGCAGCGGCGTCCGAGGCATTCTCGCAACGCAACATCAATTGCTCCATCGCCCAGAGCCTGGAGCGCTTCCAGTCGGTACTGGCCAGGGCCCGGGAGGCGGGTGTGGCGGTGCGCGGCTACGTCTCCTGCGTGATGGGTTGCCCGTTCACTGGCCAGGTGCCAACGGCCCGGGTCGTCGAGGTCGCGCGGGCCCTACACGAAATGGGCTGCTACGAAATCAGTCTTGGCGACACGATCGGTACTGGCACGCCGGGCCAAACGGCGCGGTTGATCAAGGCCTGTGTCGCCGAAGTGCCGCTCACGGCGCTGGCTGCGCATTTCCATGACACCTACGGCATGGCCGTGGCCAATGTGCATGCCGCGCTCGAGGCTGGCGTCAGGGTGTTCGACAGTTCGGTCTCGGGCCTGGGCGGCTGTCCGTATTCTCCGGGAGCTACCGGCAATGTCGCCAGTGAAGAACTGGTGTATCTGTTCCATGGCCTGGGCCTGTCCACGGGCATTGATCTGGCGCGGCTGATTGAAGCCGGCGCCTTTGTCGACCAGGCCTTGCACCGTCCTACCGGCTCGCGAGTCGCCAAGGCCCTGCTCCACAAGCACAATCAATTGGAGATCCCATGAAGCTGCTCACTGAAACGCTGGCGAACCTCAGCAAGGCCACAGGGCCCCTCAAGGGAGTGACCGTGCTGGACCTGACGCGGGTTGTGGCCGGGCCTTATTGCGCCATGCTGCTGGCGGACATGGGGGCCACGGTTATCAAGATCGAAAACCCGGGCGATCCCGACCTGACGCGGGAGTTCCCGCCCATGAGCCGTACCTCCAGCGAGCCGCTGAGCGGTTTTTTCGCCCAGTTCAATCGCAACAAGATGGCGGTGGGCCTGGACCTCAAGCAAGCCGACGGCAAGGCCACGTTCCTGGCGATGGTGCGTAAGGCCGATATCGTGATCGAGAACTTCCGACCCGGCACCATGGATAAGCTCGGCCTGGGGTACAAGGTGCTCAAGGAGATCAACCCGGCGCTGGTATTCACCGCCATCAGCGGCTTCGGCCAGCACGGGCCCAACTCGTTGCGCCCGGCCTTCGATAGCAGTGCCCAGGCCAGCGGTGGATTGTGGTCGATGAACGGCACGGTGGAGGAGCCGATGCGCGTCGGCACCGTGTTGGGCGACCTGTCAGCGGCGTTGTATGCCGCGATCGGCACGCTGGGGGCGCTTCGCGAAGCCGAGCGCACGGGCCTTGGCCAACTGGTGGACGTGTCGCAGCAGGATTCGATCGTCTCCCTGACCGAAAACGCCCTGGTGACTTACACCGAGACCGGCAAGGTGGTGCAGCCGGAGGGTAACGGCCATCCGTTCGTGAGGCCTTACGGGCGCTACGCCTGCAAGGACGGCTTCGTGTTCTTCGGCGCCTACACCGACAAGTTCTGGCGCGAAGCCTGCCGGACCTTCGGCGATGAAGCCCTGGCCTCCGACCCGGAAATCGACACTATGGCCAAGCGCTTCGATGCCGACACTTATCGGCGCAAAGTCAAGCCCGCCGTCGAGCGCTGGTGCGCCGCCCGCACCAAGGCCGAACTGGAAGCCATGACCGGCGACCGCTTCCCGCTGTCGCCAATCAAGAGCATGGACGAAGTGGTCGCCGACCCACACCTGCGCGAGCGCGACATGGTGGTGACGGTGGATTATCAGGGGGCGCGGTTCGACGTGTTCGGCAACCCGGTGAAACTGTCCGGCGGCACCCTGGAAAAAGGCGCCAGCGCACCCGGCGTCGGCCAGCATAACCTGCAGGTGTACCGTCAGTGGCTGGGGCTCGACCAGGCGCAATACGACGATCTGCGGCTGCGAGGTGTCATTTGATGCCGGCTTGCATGTGTGTGACCGTCGGGTGGGGAGGCCGTCCATGAGCTTGATCACCGAGTCGATCAGAAGCTGCATCGGTGCTGCCCTGCCGCCCGTGCGGTTTGAGGTCTGCCGCAGTGACATCCGCAAGTACGCGGTGGCCACCGGACAGCGCCAGGCCCGTTTCCTGAATGGGGACGAGGCGCCGTTGATGTTTCTGTTCGGCGTGTTGATGCCGGTACTGCCCCTGGACCAGTTGCTCGACGACGGCCGGCAGCCGGACAACCCGCTGGTCCCCGAGCTGCCGCTCAAACGCATCATGGCCGGCGGTTGCCAGTACCAGGTCCACCGGCGGATTAATGCTGGCGATGTACTGGTGTGCCGGCAGACGCTGGTCGATATCTACGAGAAAGAGGGCGCGCAAGGTCCATTGATTTTCCTGGTGTTCGAAAATCGCTTCGAAAGCGAAGCGGGGTTGCTCCTCGTGACCGAACGCCTGACCCGGATCGCGAGGTAAGCATGCCCAAGACAATCGAAGTCGGCCAGTTGCTGCCATCGCAGCGTTATGCACCGGGTACGGTACAACTGTTCCTTTACAACGCGGCGATCTGGAACCCGCATCGGATCCACTATGACCTGGCCTACGCCCGGGAATGCGAAGACCATCCGGCGCTGCTGGTGGACGGACCGCTGCAAGGCGATTGGCTGACCCAACAGGTCTATGAGTGGATGGAGGAGGACGATGAGCTACTGGCATTCGAATACAGCAACCGACGACCGGCCTACGTCGGCGATGTGCTCCAGGCCCGGGGCAAAGTCGAAGGTATCGAACACAACCTCATCCTGCTGTCGCTGGAGATCATTAACCAACATGAGCAAGTGACCACCCTGGGCCGCGCCACGGTACGTCGGCCCCAGGCCGATTGACCTGTACCGGATTGACCCTTTACCCGTCACCGGCCATTGACCGGGACGGTCTATTCCTCGATAAAAACAAAAGCCCGCAAGGGCCGGAGGACACCATGCAACACGACCATTCAACGCCAGCCTTGGCGGCCGAACCCTCCTTGGGAGAGGGCGGTCCAGCAAGACAGAACCTCTACGAAGTCTGGGGCGACACCATCGACGTCCGCGACCTGGCGATCTCCATCGCTATCGGCGCGGTGGTCAGCCTCGGGGCTTATTTTGCCGCCAAGCTGTTGATGCACAGCCTGGTGGAATCCGCGCAGATGGCCAGGGCCTACGCCATGCTTGTCGGGATCCTTGGTTGCTTGGCCGGCGGCGCCATCAGCGCGTTTTTTTTCAAGCCCAAGCGCGAGGTGCTCGAACACCAGGCCGACCAGGGTTTCCGCGAGCAAGTGGTGGCGGATCTGCTGAAGGAGTACGGCAGCTTGGGGCGCCTGGAAGATCTTTCACCCGAGGTCACCGCTGAGCTGAAGGAACTGCAACTGTATGAATTGTTTCGCCAAGCCCAGGCCTGTGAGGAAGAGGCTCGCCCGGTCAATGCCAGCGTGGCGCCGAGCGCCGGCGCAGCGGTCAGCCTGAGTGGAGGGCGCGGCTGATGGACGCCTTACTCTACGAAATCATGGTTGCGTTCGCTCTGGGACTGTTGGGAGCGGTGGTGTTCGCCGCCATTGGCCTGGTCTCGGGCACGGATGAAACCACCACCCTGGCGCCCTTGACCCTGCTGGTGGTGCTACTTGGCGCACCGCCTGCCGGTGTCCTGACTTTTTTCCTGGCGGGGGCGGTGGCCAAGCACATGACCCACGCGGTGCCGACCGCATTGCTCGGCATCCCCGGCGATACTGCGGCGACCGCGTTGCTGGCGGACGCGAACTACCTGCGCAAACTCGGCGTACCCCATATTGCCTTGCGCAAGATGATCTCCGGGGCGGCGGTGGCGGCTTTGATTGCCGTGCCCTTGTCGGTGCTGTTCGCAGTGCTGCTGGCGCCGTTCGGTGAGGTCATCAAGCAATTTGCGCCCTGGGTGTTTCTCTGCGCGGCACTGACCATCGCTTATTTCTCGGCGGGCCGCTGGGCGGCGGTGCTGGCCCTGGTGCCATTCGTCATGGTGATCGTGGCCTTGCAGGCGCTGACCGGGCAATACGGGGTGAAGCTTTCGGTGAGTTACTTCCTCGGCATTGCCGTCGCGCCCCTGATCGCCTCGCTGTTTTCCCTGCTGGCGCCGGCCGAACGGCAACGCATGCGGCGCGACGACTACCGAGTGTTTTCCCTGGCCCCCGATGTGAAGGGCTGGAGCGGCTATTTTCCCAACCCATTGAAGATCATCAACCCGCGTCAGACTCGCGTGACGGCCATGGCGGCCAGCGTATCGAGCGCCACGTTCGTGTTCAGTCCGGTGGCCATGACGGTGATAATGGGCGAGATCATCGGCTCACGGATCAAGCACGCCTATGACCGCCTGACCACCGTGATCACCGCGCGAAACGGCGTTACCGAATCGACCTACATCGCCGAAACCCTTATCCCGCTGATGGCCTTCGGACTGCCGCTGAGCCCGGTCGCTGCGGGCCCGGCCGCGCCCTTGTTCAATGCGCCCCCGCGGTTCTGGGTGGACAACGCCACCGGTGAGATCAATAACCTGCACAATTTGCTCAACACCTGGGAGTTCCTGGGCTACGGCATGCTCGCGGTGATCGTGGCGATCCTGGTGGCGTATCCGTTCACCATGAACTTCGCCCATGGCGCGGCGGCGTTCGTGGCACGCCGGATCAGTCATGAGGCGGTCATCGCAACTTTCATCGGCCTGGTACTGGTGATCGGTATCTGGGAGGGCGGGCTGCTGGGCCTGATGGTGATTCTCACGATCGGCCTGTTGGGAGGATTTCTGGCGCGTTTCCTGGGCTTCAACATCGGCGTGCAGTTCATGGCCTACTACACGGCGGTGCTCAGCGTACCGGCGATCGTCGCGCTGGCAGGAAGCTAGCGCCTGCGCGTCATCAAGCTTTCCTGACTTGAACCATCCAGGGTGCAGCAGATCCGCAACGATCTGCTGCTGCCCATCAAACGAAATAATAACAATGAACAGCTTTTCTGGCGTTCGACGAGAACCGGCTGATCATCAGCTACCCTGTCTCGATCCATTGACCCGCTAGCCCCTGACGGGATTGTGCCCCGCTGGAGCGGACCGACCCATTGCGGGTTGTTCCGCGGCGGCTGGCTTTTGCGTTTTCCATCCCCATAACCATCGCAACGCTGCCTCAGGTGAAAACAGCAGGTATGCTGACAACCTGCCGAAGGAGATAGAAAATGGCCTACGATTTTGACTTGTATGTGATTGGCGCCGGTTCCGGTGGTGTGCGGGCGGCGCGGTTTGCCGCCGGTTTCGGGGCCAAGGTGGCCGTGGCGGAGAGCCGCTACCTGGGCGGTACGTGCGTTAACGTCGGTTGTGTGCCGAAAAAACTGCTGGTCTACGGCGCGCATTACGCCGAAGACTTCGAGCAGGCATCGGCCTATGGCTGGACGGCGGGCGATGTGAGTTTCGACTGGGCCACGCTGATCGCCAACAAAGATCGCGAGATCAATCGCCTCAACGGCATCTACCGCAACCTGCTGGTCAACAGTGGCGTGACGTTGCATGAAGGACACGCCAGGATCACCAATCCTCACGAAGTGGAGATCAATGGCGAGCGCCACACCGCCCGGCACATCATGATCGCCACCGGTGGCTGGCCGGTGATCCCGGACATCCCGGGGCGCGAGCACGCCATCAGCTCCAACGAGGCGTTCTTTCTCAAGACGCTGCCCAAGCGCATGCTGGTGGTGGGGGGCGGCTACATTGCGGTGGAGTTCGCCGGGATTTTCCATGGCATGGGCGCGCAAACATCCTTGCTCTATCGCGGTGACTTGTTCCTGCGTGGCTTCGACGGCGCGGTGCGCAAGCACCTGGCCGAAGAGCTGCAGCGTCGTGGCCTGGACCTGCAATTCAACGCAGACATCCAGCGCATCGACAAGGAAACTGACGGCAGCCTGAAGGTGACGCTCAAGGACGGTCGTACGCTGTCCACCGATTGCGTGTTCTATGCCACCGGCCGGCGCCCGATGCTGGACAACCTGGGCCTGGAGAACACCGGCGTGACGCTGGACGAAAAAGGCTTCGTTCAGGTCAATAAGGAATACGAGACTGCCGAACCATCGATCCTGGCCATTGGCGACGTGATCGGCCGTGTGCAGCTCACGCCTGTCGCACTGGCCGAAGGCATGGCGGTGGCGCGGCGCTTGTTCAAGCCCGAGCAGTATCGCCTGGTGGACTACCGGATGATTCCCACGGCGGTGTTCAGCCTGCCGAACATCGGCACGGTTGGCCTGACGGAAGAACAGGCTCGGGAAGAGGGCCACGAAGTGCAGATTTTCGAAAGCCGTTTCCGGCCGATGAAGCTGACCCTCACTGACTGCCAGGAACGGACCTTGATGAAGTTGGTGGTCGATGCCAGGACCGACAAGGTGCTGGGTTGCCACATGGTCGGGCCGGACGCCGGGGAAATTGTCCAGGGCCTGGCGATCGCCCTCAAGGCGGGCGCCACCAAGCGCGATTTCGATGAAACCATCGGTGTGCACCCGACCGCCGCCGAAGAATTCGTCACCATGCGTACGCCTACCGCCTGATTACCCCTCCGTCCATGGGGCTGTGATCCATTGATCCAGCCCTGTGAACTGTCAGGCAACTGCCACGATCAACCGATCGCCGCCTTCGGCAGCCTCCACAGATTTCTTCTATCTATATAGATTCCTGATAGTCAAAACCAATCATTGACATGAGCTTTGGCAATGAGCCAACGGCGAAATGAGTGGCTAAGATTCATCCCATCAACTTCACAACCCCTGACGGAGAGTCAACGATGCCTATCATCAACAGCCAAGTTAAACCGTTCAAAGCCACCGCGTTCAAAAACGGCGCTTTCGTCGAAGTGTCGGACGCTGACCTGAAAGGCAAGTGGTCTGTCGTGTTCTTCTATCCGGCTGACTTCACCTTCGTTTGCCCAACCGAGCTGGAAGACCTGGCTGACAACTACGCCGAGTTCCAGAAGCTGGGCGTCGAGATCTACAGCGTTTCCACCGACACTCACTTCGCCCACGCTGCCTGGCACAACACTTCGCCAGCCATCGGCAAGATCCAGTACACCATGATCGGCGACCCGACCCTGGCCATTTCTCGCAACTTCGACGTGCTGATCGAAGAAGCTGGCCTGGCTGACCGCGGTACTTTCGTGATCAACCCTGAAGGCCAGATCAAGATCGTTGAAATCAACGACGGCGGTGTAGGCCGTGACGCTTCCGAGCTGCTGCGCAAGATCAAGGCTGCCCAGTATGTTGCTGCTCACCCAGGCGAAGTCTGCCCAGCCAAGTGGAAAGAAGGCGAGGCCACCCTGGCTCCGTCCCTGGACTTGGTCGGCAAGATCTAAACCAGTGCGTTACCAGAGGGCGATTCGCTCTTGATCAAGTAAGCCGCTTCGCCCCAAAAAACGCCCGGGCGAGATTCGCTCGGGCGTTGTTTTTTCTGAAATTCAAACATGGAAATCGCCCGTATGTTGGACGCCAATCTTAAAGCTCAGTTGAAGTCATACCTGGAACGGGTCACCCAGCCGATCGAGATCGTTGCATCCCTCGACGACGGTGCGAAATCCCAGGAAATGCTCGCGTTACTCAAAGACGTTGCCAGTCTTTCCAACCAGATTACCTTGCTCGACAACGGCACCGATGCGCGCAAGCCCTCGTTCTCGTTGAACCGCCCGGGAGCGGACATCAGCCTGCGTTTCGCCGGTATTCCCATGGGCCATGAATTCACTTCGTTGGTACTGGCCCTGCTGCAAGTCGGTGGCCACCCTTCGAAGGCCAGTGTCGACGTGATCGAACAGATCCGCTCGCTCAAGGGCGAGTTCAACTTCGAGACATATTTCTCGCTGTCGTGCCAGAACTGCCCGGACGTGGTCCAGGCGCTGAACCTGATGGCGGTGCTGAACCCGAACATCAAGCATGTCGCCATCGACGGCGCGCTGTTCCAGGCCGAAGTCGATGAACGCCAGATCATGGCCGTGCCAAGCATCTACTTGAACGGTGTGAACTTCGGCCAGGGCCGCATGGGCCTGGAAGAAATCCTCGCCAAGATCGACACCAGCGGCATCGAACGCCAGGCCGAGAAGATCAGCGCCAAGGATGCCTTTGATGTGTTGGTGGTCGGCGGTGGCCCGGCCGGTGCTTCGGCGGCCATCTATGCGGCCCGCAAAGGCATCCGCACCGGTGTGGCGGCCGAGCGTTTCGGTGGCCAGGTGCTCGACACCATGGCGATCGAGAACTTTATCTCGGTCCAGGAAACCGAAGGCCCGAAACTGGCCGTTGCCCTGGAAGAGCACGTCAAGCAGTACGACGTGGACATCATGAACCTGCAACGCGCCGACGCCCTGGTGCCTGGCACGGATGGTGGGCTGCATGAAATCAAGTTCGCCAGCGGCGCGAGCCTCAAGGCCAAGACCGTGATCCTGGCGACCGGTGCACGCTGGCGCGAAATGAACGTGCCGGGCGAGCAGCAATACCGCAACAAGGGCGTGGCGTACTGCCCGCACTGCGATGGTCCGCTGTTCAAAGGCAAGCGCGTGGCGGTGATCGGCGGCGGTAACTCCGGCGTCGAGGCGGCCATCGACCTGGCAGGTATCGTGTCCCACGTCACGCTGCTGGAGTTCGACGTGCAATTGCGGGCCGACGCGGTGTTGCAACGCAAACTGCACAGCCTGCCGAATGTGACGGTGATCACCCATGCCCAGACCACTGAAGTGACGGGTGACGGTCAGAAGGTCAACGGCCTGCGCTACAAGGACCGTCCGAGCGGTGAAGTGCGCGACGTGGCGCTGGAAGGGATCTTCGTGCAGATCGGCCTGTTGCCCAACACCGATTGGCTCAAGGGCACCGTAGAGCTGTCACCGCGCGGCGAGATCATCGTCGATGCCCGTGGCGAAACCTCGATCCCTGGCGTGTTCGCTGCCGGTGACGTCACCACCGTGCCGTACAAGCAGATCGTGATCGCCGTGGGCGAGGGTGCCAAGGCCTCGTTGAGCGCCTTCGATCACCTGATCCGCACCTCCGCACCGGCCTGATCGCCAGTCGCTGAAAAAACAAAACCCCATGGGCCCTGGCCCATGGGGTTTTTTTTGATCGCGCGTTCCCCGTGGGAGGGTGATGCGGTTTACAGCGGAGCAGGCTGAATGATTTCAACCCAATAGCCGTCCGGGTCCTTGATGAACGCCAGGCTTTTCATCCGACCGTCGCTCAGGCGCTTCTGGAAATCGCAGCCCAGCGCTTCGAAGCGCTCGCAGGCGGCGACGACGTCCGGTACCGAGATGCAGATGTGACCGAAACCGCGCGGGTCGGTGTTGCCATTGTGGTAGGCAAACGCCGGGTCGTTTTCGGTGCCATGGTTGTGGGTCAGTTCCAGGATGCCGGGGATCGATTTCATCCACTCGGTCCGCGCCGCTGCGTCCGCAGGGATTTGGCCCTTGTCCACCAGCGCGAGGAAATACAGGCTGAACTCGGCTTCAGGGAAATCGCGTTTTTCCACCAGGGAAAAACCCAGCACGCGGGTGTAGAAATCAAGGGACTTGGTAATGTCCTTGACCCGTAGCATCGTGTGGTTGAAGACGAACTTTGCCGTGGCGGCATCGGGTTGGGCGGTGACGCCAGGAAACGTGTTGAGTTCTTGCAGGCTCATGGGCCCTCCGGAAAATTAAGTGGGGCAAACGACGCCGCAGCGGTGCCGCGACGGTCCTGGGCTTGCGCTGGACGGCTTCCTTGCAGGTGCGTCCATGATACGCAAGGGGCGGGGCATCGCCAAACCGCAGGTTTATCGATTCACTGTCGGAAGTAACAGTTGTTCGGCTTGAAAATCTTCTTATTCTGAACCCGGCAAATCGATCGGTCGTTCCATCCGCTGCGCTTGCATTCCTTTCACCCCGATTCTCTCGAGCGTCACGAATGCGAGCCATACGATCCGAGCTGTGTGGCTGGAGAGTTTCTGATGTCTTCCCCGTTGGTGTCACTGCGCGATAACGCTATTTTCATATTCCCCGGCCAAGGATCTGATCCGAGAGGTGGCTTGGCGACGCTCCACGGCACCAGCCCACAAGTTGCGCAACGGATAGAGGAGGTCCTGGGCGCGATAGATGACGCATTGAATCATATCGAGCAACGTCGACCTATAGCGTCGGGCCTGATCCGACAGGTTCTGCTCGACCCGGACCACAAGGGCGGACTGCCGGTGGGTGTTCCGCAGATGGCAGCTTTTGCCGCTTCGGTAGCGCTGGCAGAGGTCCTGGAGCTATTTGGTGTGTGTCCTCGCGTGATCATTGCGCAAAGCCTGGGGGAAATTGCAGCGATGGTCTGCGCCGGTGCGCTTACGTTGGCGGATGGCGCACGGGCCGTTTGTGCATTGAACAACGCCTTCCAAGACCAGGAAGGCGAAGGGACCATGGTTCTGGTCGTAGGTTCTGAGCGGGAGACTTTGACCTTATTGGAAACAGTGAGGCGGCCGGACCTGGTGTTGGCGTGCGTCAATGCGCCTCGTCAATGCCTCGTCAGCGGTCCCAACAAGGCCATCGAGGCGCTGATGAAACAAGCCCCTGATGGCCCAAAGATCCTGAGGCTGGATGCACCTTATGCGTCTCATCATCCAGGCCAGGTGTCAGTGGCGGAGCGTTTCCTTGCACAACTGCGCGCACTTTCACCAGGTTCTATACGGGTTCCCCTGTATTCCTGCGTCGCGCGCAGGATGTACCACGACAAGGATGACCTGCCGCGCGGGCTCGCTGATTGCGTTATCAAACCGGCTCATCTATTGCAGGCACTTCAGGACATCAACTCGGACGCGCAAACGGTGTTTGTCGATCTCGGCATCGGTGGTGGTTTGTCACGGTGTGTGTACGCCACATTACCTCTGGCGCAGGCATACGCCCCGTTGGTACAGGATGCTGCTGAGCTGATGGTTTTGTTCTCCGAACTGGAGTTCCGGGCTGGGGCCGACGATCCGCTGACGGATCGGACAATCCGCGGCCTAGTCGAAGCCATTGAAGGGGCTGTTTCGAATGAAACGAGCATGCAGGCAGCGCAGATTCTTGCAGGCCTGGATCTCTCCCATCGTATCGGTTTGGCGAATCTGGAACTGCACCGAGGCACCTATGCGCGACTGCGAGCGCTGATCAAAGCGCTGCCCGCCAATACCCGATTGTTCGATGAGCCCGGCCTGATGCTGGCGCTTTCGCAAGCGCTGGGGGTGGGCGATCCGTCTTTGTTTATCGCCTTTGCCATCCAATACGGGCTTTGTGTCGGCACGTTGATCGAGTTCGAGCAGGACAACCCGGGCGCCATCCGCCTGCGCCAAGCGTTGGAGTCCGGCGAGAAAGTCAGCGCCTACATGATCACCGAAATCGGTGGCAGTAACAGTCAGATTGCCAATCGTACCGAGGCTGTCTTTGATCCCGCGAGTAGGTCCTTCACCTTGCATACCCCGGATAACGGTGCGCTTAAATTTACCAATGTGGGGATCAGTGACCAGCCCAAGATCGGCGTCGTGTGCGCACGCTTGAAAATGGATGGCCGGGACTGCGGTGTCTATCCTTTTGCCTTCGATATCAGCGATCATCGAGGCCCTCGTCCGGGCGTGCGGTTGTCTTCCCCGGCAGAAATCCCCCTGGTTCCCTTCGATTATGGATTGGCGAGATTCGATCATGTGCATCTACCCTATTGCGCTTGGTTGTCCGGCACAGCCTCCATCGATGAACAAGGCGTCTTGCATGATCCGCTCTCCCATCCGGACGAGCGGCTCGTCCGTACGCTAGTGGCACCTGCGCATGTCTGGGCCATGGCGGCAATAGCCATGTGTGCGGTGGCCCGTGCCAGTGTCGGGCTGGCCCTGAGTCATTCTTTACGCCGTTCCACGATGGCGCGTATTGGCGCCGATGTCAGTTTGCTGAGCTACAGTACCCAACGTCGCGCGCTGTTCGCTGCCTTGGCGACCACTTACGTCACCACCTGCCAGGTCAATCATGAAGTTGAAGGTTGGATGCAAAGAGTGCGCGAGCGGACCACGCGACGCACCGCCGATGCCTCGGCCTTGACCTGGGCGCCGTGGTCCAGCGCGAACCGATCGTTGGCGCTGAGCAAGGCATTGTGTACCTGGGCGGTCGAGCAAGTGATCAGCGAGTGTAGGCTTCGTTGCGGTGTAGCGGGTGATCTGACCTTGAATCGTTTCATGGAATACGAGGGGCTGGCCCACGTATTCAATGACGCCGGCGGCAATAATTTGCTTATCGTACTGGACACCGCCAAAAGCTTAAGTACGTTACCTCTCGACGTGCCCCCGGTATTTTCCGGGAGTGCTCGATTATTGGAGCCCGAATATTGGTTATTCTTGTTTCGCACACGCGAATACCGGTTGATCAGCCGTCTCAAGGCGGACGTCGAAGCCGCTGAAGTACGGGGCTGCGACCCAATGCAGGTGTGGAATCCGTTATTGGTCGGCGCCCGGGCCGTGGGCGAGGCGCATGGTTTGCGTCTGTTTCTTGAAAGTGCGCTGCAGGCCTTGGCGGTCGTTACCCAACCTCAAGTGGAAAAAATGCTGGGGGATTTGACCACTCTGTTTGTGCTCGAACGTATCGAGCAGCATGCCGCTTGGTTCATAAGCGAAGGATTGCTTGGGCTGGAAATGTACCGTCAGTTGGAAGGCAAGATAACGGTGCTGTGCGACCAACTGGCGCAACACGCACCGCAATGGATCGCAGCATTCGGTTACCCGAAGGATGCAACGCAGGCTCCCATCGGAGACGACATGGATTCTGCAGAGGCTTTGGCCAGTGCCCTGCACTGGACGACGGGTTCCCGCCCTCGGGGGGCACCTCAATGAATGTTTGATCGATCCGGTGTAGCTCTCGTTGACATGATGCTTCAGACTTCACGATCAGTCCTTGAGTGCAACGCAATGTTTCGACCGCTTCCTTCGCTGTTCGTCCTGCTGTTTACCGTCGCATCGAGCGTCGACGCGGGGGCCGCCGAACCGCAGGTTACCTGGCCTCAGGGGTGGATCATCGAATCGCTGCCTGCCGACGCACCGGTCCCAGCCAAAGGCCCCAGCCGGCAGCGCGCCACCAAGAATGATGCTTCGGGCAATGCCGTGATGGTGATGGAGTTAACCGCGTCACCCGTCGAGCCCGACCATCTCGTCAACTTGCAAGGCGTGCTGCTGGAAATGAGAAAGTCCATACAAAAGGATTTTTTCCAGGGCGGCTATCAAAGTGTCTGCAATAAGATTCATGCTTCGGTGTTGGGTGGCGCAAGCGCGTTGGAAACCACTTGCACGATTACGCAGAACGGCCGACATGTATTGTCGCAGACCCTTGTCGCGGCACTTAACGAGGGCAATGCCTACGTGTTGTCCTATGCGGGGCAGGCGCAGGTATTCGTAGAAAGCCAGGATGAAATACAGTCGGTACGAAATAGCCTGAAACTATAAGGCTTTCAGCATAATACTTTTGGATTAGCCTTAAAGTTCGGGCATAAAAAAGCCCTGGTGCAAGCCAGGGCTTTTTGCATAGTAGTGCGATCAACCACGCAGCCAGGAATCGACGGTGCTCGCGCCGTATTGTTCCTTCCACGCTTTCAGGCCGCGATGGTTGCCGCCCTTGGTCTCGATCAGTTCACCCGTGTGCGGGTTCTGGTAGACCTTGACGACCCGGGCGCGGCGGGTTTTTGGAGTCTTGGCCGACGGCAGACCTGACTTGGAAGGACTTGGGTCGAGGATCGCGATGATGTCACGCAGGCCCTTGCCGTAGGTTTTCATCAGCCCTTGGAGCTTTTCTTCGAATTCGATTTCTTTCTTGAGCCCGGCATCATTCTTCAAAGCTTCCAGCTGCGCGAGCTGCTCTTGAAGGGCCTTTTCGGCTTTGCGAAATTCAGCGAGTCTGGACAATATAAGTACTCCAATCAAAATAAATGGCTGATACCAACCGCAAACAAAGCTATAAGCCAGGCGCCTTGTAGCGACTCGGTGACTAATGACTCTCCTGCTATCGGGTCAGGCAGAAAAAATTGTAGTAGTTAATCCGAAAAGTGTAAATCGTAACTTTTTCGTTATGTAACAACAGTTGCCTTTTTCCATCAGTCGGCGGGACGACGTCAAGCGCTTGGCGACGGAAATTGGCTGTTAAGAGTACTAGATGGCGTAATGAAATCTTGCCCGCTACTGTAGCGGGCAAATAGAAGGCTTGTAGAAAAGTTAAGCGTGACTTAAATCGACCGGACTGCCTGGGCCAGCTCGATAAACGCCAGGGTTGCCGGCGAGGCTTGGCGGCTATCGAGCACGGCCAGGCCGATCTGCCGTGGGACGGGTGGCGACAGGGGGCGAACAACGAACCCAGGGTGCTGGACCAGAGGTAGCGAGCCTTCGGAAACCACGCTCACCGCGTCGCCACGCGCGACGATGTCGAGTGTACTGAGCAGTTGCGAGCAGCGATAACGTACGTTCGGTGCAAGGCGTGCTGCATTGAACAAGCGCCAGACCAGTTCCGACGACCCAGCCTCAGTGAGGATGAACGGGTCATCGCACAAGTCCCTGAGCTTTACGCAGGTCTGGTCGGCGAGCGAGTGGGCAGCGGGGAGCAGGGCGACCATCTGGTCTTCCACCAGCGCGAACGTATCGAAGCGCTCCTCCGGCAAAACCACGAAACCGACGTCGATTCGCCGTTCATCCAACCACTGGAGCACCTGGCGGTCCGGGCCCTCGTCGACATGCACTTCGATCCCTGGATGCAATGCACTGAAGCGTTCCAGGATCGCCGGCAACAGCTTCATCGACGATGTCGGGCCGAACGAGCCGATGCGCAAGGTTCCGCGACGCATGCCGCGGGCGTCTGCGGCTTCCTGGCGCAGGGTGTTGGCCAATCCGAGCATGGCTCGGGCCCGCAGCAGCAGTTGCTGGCCGATGTCGCTGGGCTCCACCACGGTTTGATGACGCCTGAACAGCTCGACGCCGAGTTCTTGTTCCAGGGATTTGATCGCGTGCGACACCGCTGACTGTCCAATACCCAACCGTGTCGCGGCTGCCGTGAAACCACGCAGCTCGGCGACCAGCGAGAAGATCTCGAGTTGGGTAAGGGTCATGAGCAAATACTCATTTTACGATGAGAAGGCATGAGCTGGATGATGACCTATCTGCCCTGATCCAGTAAGCCCCTAGTTCGGTGAATCATGAAGCCCCTTGAACACACTGTTGCCGCGCCATCCGACGTTCCGGTCTATTTGAAACTTGCCATGGTCACGATGATCTGGGGCGGGACCTTCGTGGCCGGGCGGATCCTATCCGATGCCCTGGCGCCGATGCTGGCCGCCAGCGTACGTTTCCTGTTGGCGAGTATCGCGCTGCTGGGGTTTCTCGGCCTGGCGCGCATTTCCCTGGCAAGGCCCAGCCTGAAACAGGGTGCTCAACTGGTGGTGCTCGGTTTCTTCGGCATTTTCTTCTACAACCTCTGCTTCTTTTATGGCTTGCAATACATCAGCGCATCGCGGGCCTCGTTGATCGTGGCGTTGAACCCGGCGGTGATCGGGCTGGCTTCGTGGTGGCTCTTCAAGGAACGGCTGGGACGCCTGAAGGTGGCTGGCATTGTCTTGTGTCTCGGCGGGGCAGGCTTGGTGATCGTCAGTCGAGACCCAACCCTGCTACAAACAGCGGAACACGGCTGGATAGGCGACATGCTGATTTTCGGCTGTGTGCTGGGCTGGGGTATTTATTCGCTGTTTTCCAGAAGCCTGAATGAGAGCCTTGGCCCGTTGCAGACGGTGACCTGGTCGATCCTGCTGGGCACGCTGATGCTCTGGGGAGCGTGTGCAGCGGGCGGGGATATTCGCTTCGCGGCGCTGGCCTCGCTGGACAGTCGACAATGGCTGAGCCTGCTATACCTAGGCGTGCTGGGCTCGGCCCTGGCCTACATCGCCTGGTATGACGGCATCCGGCGGATGGGCGCGACCCGGTCCGGCGTGTTCATCGCGCTCAATCCGCTCACGGCGGTGTTGTTGGGCGCCTTGCTATTGGACGAACGGCTCACGGCGCTGATGGGCGTGGGCGGGGGGCTGATCCTGATGGGGATTTTCCTGTGCAACAAACCCCTTGCGCGGCCGGCGGAAAAGGCGATTTGATACCCGAGGCGGACAAATACGGTTACGCTGTGTAGAATCGATTTACGCATATAAGAATAACGTCTTCTGGCAGCAGAAGCCTCGCCCGCAATAGCCTTGGGTCGACAATGAAGATACTTGGGTTTCAACTGATCTATGGCGATTTCCTCGCCCGCAGCGTCCGCGGTATTTCCTGCGCGCCGCCGTGCGCCCTCAGCATCACTGGCAACTAACGTTTCTTGTTAATTGATAAGCATGATGAGGCGCCGACATGGCAGATCTATACGAAAACCCGATGGGCCTGATGGGCTTTGAATTCATCGAATTCGCGTCCCCTACGCCCAATACCCTGGAGCCGATCTTCGAGATCATGGGCTTCACCAAAGTGGCCACCCACCGCTCCAAGGACGTGCACCTGTATCGCCAGGGCGCGATCAACCTGATCCTCAACAATGAACCCCATAGCGTGGCGTCCTACTTCGCCGCCGAGCACGGCCCGTCGGTGTGCGGCATGGCGTTCCGGGTCAAGGACTCGCAAAAAGCCTACAAGCGCGCCCTGGAACTCGGCGCCCAGCCGATCCACATCGAGACCGGCCCTATGGAGCTGAACCTGCCGGCGATCAAGGGCATCGGCGGTGCGCCGCTGTACCTGATCGACCGTTTCGGCGAAGGCAGTTCGATCTACGACATCGACTTCGTGTTCCTTGAAGGCATCGACCGCAATCCGGCGGGCGCGGGCCTGAAGATTATCGATCACTTGACCCACAACGTGTATCGCGGGCGCATGGCCTACTGGGCGAATTTCTACGAGAAGCTGTTCAACTTCCGTGAAATTCGCTACTTCGACATCAAGGGCGAATACACCGGCCTGACGTCCAAGGCGATGACCGCTCCGGATGGCATGATCCGCATCCCGTTGAACGAAGAATCGTCCAAGGGCGCCGGGCAGATCGAAGAGTTCCTGATGCAGTTCAACGGCGAAGGCATCCAGCACGTGGCGTTCCTCACCGACGACCTGATCAAGACCTGGGACCAGTTGAAGAAAATCGGCATGCGCTTCATGACCGCGCCACCGGACACCTACTACGAGATGCTCGAAGGCCGCCTGCCGAACCACGGTGAACCGGTGGGTGAATTGCAATCGCGGGGCATTCTGCTGGACGGTGCGTCCGAGCAAGGCGACAAGCGCCTGCTGCTGCAAATCTTCTCGGAAACCTTGATGGGCCCGGTGTTCTTCGAATTCATCCAGCGCAAGGGCGACGATGGTTTCGGCGAAGGCAACTTCAAGGCACTGTTCGAGTCGATCGAGCGTGATCAGGTACGTCGTGGTGTGCTCGCGACCGAGTAAACCCTAAAGCTAAAAAAGCCCGCCCGGCAGCGATGCCAGGCGGGCTTTTTCATGTTCTGGTTGACGCTGCTACTGCACGCTTACAAGGGGAGTTGAGGCACGCCCATATCAAACGTCTGCACAAGAGTCATGTTAAACCTGCGCTCCAAATGAGCCGTCAGCTCCGCCATGTTCTTGAACTTATTCTCGATGCTCATGCCCCAGCTCTGGTTGTTGATATACAGCTTGTCCTCTATCTCATTGACCTTTGTTCGTTTTACTTCGCCGTCCTTGGATCTGTGGTAGAGCTCGATTCCCTGGGGCCGATAACTGACGATGTACTGTCCGGGCCGGGTCAGCAGTGGGAATTGATCGACGAGGCGATGAGGCGAAGCGGGGATGGCCGTGGTCCCGGGCACTTGCCTCATGCCACTGCTTTGCAGTGCCCACACAAGCCTATCGAGGCTGTTGAACCGCACCGCATGCACCATCTCCAGCGAGCTGAACGGGGCTCTGATAAAAAACTTGTCGTTGTCCATTTGCACCGGGATTCTTTTCGCCTCAGTGCCATCGAGCCTAACGTAAAGCACAAAGCCTCCCGCCGACCGTTCAATCAGGAATTCCTTGGGCCGATGCAGCAGATTGCCGGGACTGGCGATCGGTCGTTGTATCGCTTGGGTGCTGACATTGACCTCCAACAGCAAATCCGATTTCACGAATTGGTGGGAGGGCGGGACAAGATGAGTGGTTGCGGCTTGCTGCAGGATAGGCAAGCGATTCGAAATGATTTCACCGGCATCGGGCATTACCCGGTCAGGTTGGCCGCCAACATCGACTACGCGAATCCCGATGACCCCTTCCAGTTCTGCAAGTCCCGGAACGTTTCGAACGGTATTGGCGTGCTCGCTGCCAACCAGGGCCACCCATTTATGGGCACCCTGCTGAACCTGAACACCCTCGATGATGGTATGGGCAATGAATTTGAAACGGTTCGGGCGCAGCGGGAAATACACCCTGAGGTCATCCTGATAGCTGGCTGACGTGTCGAGCGCGCGCACCCTGATGCCATGCTGGCGGGCGATGGTTACCAGGTTCTCCAAGGCATGGGTACTTAGCGGATCCACGCCTTGAAGCTCATCCTGGCGACGAAGGTTAGCCCGCAACTTCTCGGACATTACCCCGCTGGAGGCGAACGACGTCAGCAGCGGTTGATCGTACTCGGTCACCAAGTTCTCCAGGTAAAGCGTCTTCACCTGTTGTCTCGCCAGCGCCGGCAGATTGTCGATCAGCAGCATTCTTGCGCCGATAGCGTTATAGGCGGCTCCCAATACCAACCCGTTGGACTGGCGATAGACACTCTCGACAATATCGGAGACCGGACTGTAGGGCGGGAGTGTTGGTGCAGGGGGCCTGGGAGGTAATGGATGACGATCGAAGAACCGTTGGCTGGCGTCGACAATATCCCATTCGCGTCGACTGTGTTCCCGGCGTGCGCGCCTGCGATCCAGGTTCTCGGCAAAGTGGACTTGCTGATGGATGCCAAAGGGATCTGCAGGGAGCTGTGGGCGTCGGATGATCGTTTCAAAGTCATTTCGGTATCGCCTGGATAATTCATAGGGCCTCAGTCCTTGCCCACCTACCTCCAGGCTCAGCTCTGCGGTAGAGAGCGGCGACTCCTGCGTTATGCGAATCGCGGGGCCCCCCGGGATATCCTCGATACGAATACTCAGGACGCCCTGAAGTTGTGCCAGGTCGGGACGATTGCTGCGTATGTTTACCCCCCATCCAACATGCTGCCGCTCATAGGCGGGCGAGTTCAGTTGACGCTCCAAGGGAGCATCTATCAACGCGATCCATTTGCCCCCGGGGTGACTGAGCCGATCGGCCATGATGACTTGGTTGGCGTGATACGTGGAATGGCCGTGATATTCGCCACCGAGCAGTGCCTGCCGATACCTGGCTGCACAATCCAGGCCCCTGAGGCGTATGCCATTTTCTTGCGCCGCGATGATCAAACCTTCATAGGTGTAGGGGGTTGGATACGCAGCATCGACATTGACATCCAGGTGTTTCAGACGTTGCCCCAGGCTGTTGCTCACTTCGCCGGTCCTGAACAAATGATCCAGGGCGATCTGATCGATGTCGATTCTCAAGCGATCCAGGTACAGCGTGGTGACCCCGCTTGCGGCCAGTGCCGACATGTTGTCCATCAATTGCATCTTGCTACTGGTGCTGACGTAATTTTCGGTCAGTATCACGCCTTGGGACGCTGCCAGAACCGTCTCGACAAGCCTCGGAAGAGTGGCTACGCCGGCCAGGAGAGGAATGAGAGGGCGAGGCGGTGGCGTGACGGCACCGTAGAACACCTCGGCGTCGTTGCTCAACTTCGTCAGTTGGGCTGAGTAGAGAGGCCTCAACGTCGCCTCGCTGGAACGAATATCGGTGCTGATCAGTGCCTCGCTTCGCCGGTCGAAACTGGCTCGGTGTTCGGAGGACAATTGATACGGACGCAGTCTCGTGGCGAAGGTGTTTTCGCGCCAGTACATTTCGCCTTCGGGCCTGTAGAGCGCAGGACCGGAGGGCTGCGAGTCTTTCGGGCTCCTCGCGCAATACGCGCCCAAGACCGGGTCGTAGGCCACGCTGGCGACCTTGCCACCCTCCAGGTCGACGTACATTGCAACGCCCTCGATTCTTATCCCGTTGCCGCCAGGTAGCGACAATCCGTAGGGCGGATCGACTGCGTAGCTGGCCAACGATTGTTCCAACGCACGCGCAATCATGGGCGTGCTGGTTGAAGTGTCGGTGACTGAGACTGTGGGTTGTTGCGTGTTCTCGGGAGGGCGGGCGGCAGGGCTGCCCGGTTCCGATGGCGACGTGGATGGGCGCGAGATGTCCGCAGCGTTGGGCAACCTTCCGGACTCGGGAAGACGCGGAGTCGTCGGCAGGCTGATGTCAGCATCGGGTCTTGGTGTGCCCGTTTCCCTTGGGCGGATGGGTTTTTTTGGAGCCATTTTGTTCGTCCTTGATACACGGTAATGAACGCCGCAAGCGTCCTGGAGACGCTGCGGCTGTTTTTTCAGAAGGTGTTACCGGCGGGTTTCTTTCAATGACCCCGAGCCGGGGCGATGGTCAGATCCGAGCTGAGCACCTGACGGGTGTCGTCACCGTCGACTATCCACCGTTGTTCCAGGGTGTCGTAGAAGATCGCTCCGGGCGTATCGTCGAGGAGGCGAATGCCTTCGATGCTCAGGAAGGTGGTTGCCAGGCGATCATCCGCCTGGTGTGCCTGGATCTCCCGCAGAATGTGCGGGATCAGGGTGGGGCGCCGAATATCCATGCTCAGCAGCCTTGCCTTTGCCCCATCGAAGTCAATCAGATAGCGATTACCGGATCGGAGCACTACCTGCACGCTCTCCTTGGGTTGGCCAGGGGCGTGGGCCTGTTCGAAGAGCAGCAGCACATCGCCAATCACAATCGAGCTTTCGCCAACACGCAGATCGGCGTAGTCCAAGTCGTGGGATAACGTGTCGGTGTACACAGTCCAGGCTGACGACTGAGTCTCACCCGTCGTGGACAGGCGCAGAGTTGCCCCGGGGCTGGGGTGAATTTCGTAGGCGCTGGCATTGCCTTCCAGCACATAGATGCCTTTGTGTCGGCGTTCCGGCACTGTGATTTTCTGTGGTTTACCGGCTAACCGTATGACTTCGTCCGCGCAGCGGTGGAAAAGATAATGGCCATTTCGCTCGCGTAGGGCATGGCGCCCGTCGACCCATCGTTTGCCGGGTTGCCGATGGTCATCGAGATAGGACATCTGCGGTTCGCGAACCCTGTAGGAAATGCCATCGCGCATCACCAGGATGATTGAATGCACCAGTGTCACGCCGGCAGACATGAGCACGCCCGCTACGTTCGTTGGCGCACCTGCGCCGTTCTTTAACCAATGCTTCAGGGTTAACCGAGTGTGGCCCACGAACTGCAACGTCAGGCTCATGTCGCTGTAGGTCAGGTAGCTGAACTGACCGATGTCCCGACGGGTTACGTGATACTGGGCGCGCACGCTCCGGAGCTCAGCGCTGTCATAGTCCAGGTACAGCGTGGTGGTGGTTTTATCCTGCTGTTCCTGGATCTCGAAAACCGGATCGTTACATCCCCTTGGGATGAAAAAATTCGCGAGGGGGGAGTGTGGTAGAACCCCGGCGCCGCCATTGAAGAGGGTTGCAGCGGTTGGCGATACGCCGTGTTCCAGCACAACCACTTCGATTGCGTGATCGTGGATCGATTCCAGCTTGCCTGGCAGATCCGGCTTGAGGGTAAAACCGTCCCGCGTGATGAATAACACAGCGTCATTGCGTAGCTCGCGGTGAGCATCAACCGACTTATAGACATCGATGATGCTGACTTGCCGGGGCATGTCGTAGCCGTCGGCACCGCGAAGCATCGTTACGTTCAGCGACGTGCCTTGGACCTGCCAGTGCGCAATCGCTTCCATGGGACAATCCAGCTCGATGACGCTCAGTTCCAGGCCATCTTCGCGGATGACCACTTCGCCGCCATTGAGCGCCACGAAATAGCGATCCTTGCCCTGGCCGCCATCGACTCGGCTGTTGTTGCCCATAAGGCGAAACACATCGTCGCCCTGTCGACCGGTGGCGGTGTCATCGGCGCCGTTGAGCGTGATCGTGTTGGCCTCCCGGCTGCCCAGGACCCGACTGCAACCGCCGGGCACTGTCTCGACGTTTTCGATATCGGTCATCGTTGCGTAGTAGACCGGCGCGGTGTCGTCGAGGGACTTCAAAAGGGAAATTCCCTGGCGCAGATCGACCTCGTGACCGATGTAGGTCAAGGTGTTCAACGGCGCGACCTGTCCCTGCAAGGACACCGTGTCTATACCGGCGCCGCCATGTAACGCATTCATGGCGGCCGTGGTGGGTGCCTTGAGGGTTTCGTTGACCTGGAAGATAAACGCGTCGTTTTCACCGCCCCCCGTCAGGTTCTTTTTACCGGTGGTGAAACTGAAATAATTGGATTTGTCCTGCACGCCGAAGACCTGGTCGTCACCGCCTCCCAGTTGCCAGTAAATGCCTTTGTTTTTCCCCGGTTCGCCGACGCTGAGCCCAGGCACTTTATCCAAGCCATTGGCGGCGTAGATCACATCGCCGCTGTCCACCACGGTGGGCGTATTGATCGCCTGATAGGGTTCCTCGCCGTCTTTCCAATAGAATTTCCAATGCTTGACCGGTTGCATCTCGACGTCGAATCGGCCACTGACGATGGCGCCTATGCTGGATTTCATTTCCCCGTCCAGCAGCTTCTGCGCTTGTTCCTTCAAGGCCTTGGCATAGCTGGCTCGCGTATGTTCGACCTGATAGCGTTCCAGTACGCTGGCGTCCAGATCCTGCCCCGTGAACGCAAACCAGCCCGAGCGCCAGCGCTCATTGACGCTGAGTTCGATGTAATCGTCGATATCGTCCACTTGGCGAACCGCACCATAAATCCGGGCGCCCAGGATCAGTGTGGCGCACGCGAGCAATCCCAGTGGACCGGCAGAACTGAAGCCAGCCAGCGCTGCGACGCCGATCGCCACCGAGAGGCCGGCACTCGCCAGGCTGAAGCCAGCGTTGACATAGTGATCCATCGCCTGCTTGCCCGTGGTGTGGACCGCAGCGTCCAAGGCTTTGATAGCCAGGTAGATATCGAAAGGCAGCGTGAGGACGGCGGCCATCAGCCCCGCGCCGCGAATCAGCCATACGCCTTGCGAGGTGGCCAGGAAACCCTTCAACACTTTGTCGCCGTTGCGTAGCGTCTGGCGCAGCATCTCCTTGTTCTGAACCAGCATTTTCCCGGTTTGCGTGAGCCCGCGCTCGACGAACATCGACGTCGCTTCGCCGCCAATTTCCCCAGCGCTGATCCCGGCTTCAGCAAAATTGCCTTTTTGCAGACCGTCACGGATCCCTAGCACGCCTCCATAGATTCCATACGCTTGCATGCCCAGGCCGGCGGTGATCACGCTATTGGACTTCAGCTTATTGACCCACTTCGGCATGCCAGGCGGAACCGGCAGGGTTTTTTTCGCTTCTGCGGCGCGCAGTGTCTTGAGCAGTTTGTCGAGCTGGATCATCGACGTACTGGGGATGTGGCCCGGCGCTGTGTCAAAAATCGGCGGCGTGCCGGGTGATCGAACGGACGCCAATTCGTAGAGCAACAAAGTGGCATCCGGAGCATCGGCCGAAGGCTGGGCCTTGATGTGCTGCTCGACTTTAAGCGGGTCGAACTGGAGGGTGTCGACCAGCGCCCCGTCCGGCTGCAACAAGGGCGGTGATTCAGTCCCAGTGCCAAAGTCGTCGAGCCGCGCACCCATGCGATGAAGCTCGGCACGGCTGACCCTCAGTTCACCGATTTTTACCGGTCCAAGACGCCTGTCCAGCGTCCGAAGCTGCTCCGATGACACGGGAGCAGACCTGGGCCGAGGCTGGGCCGACGTCGCAGCCCGGGTCGAGGCGAGATCGGTGACCAGTACGGAGGTCATCCGCTTCACCTCGTGCTGGGCGGATTCCTTTCCTGAAGAGAGTGACATCGATAATTCCCTTTATCGTGAAGTCCTGTCGAACGTCCTCCTGACATTCGTGCGCGCATGGTAAACCGCGCCGGCCTCTGCGGTTCAGCTGAAATGTGTCTTGATGCAAATGGCCCGTCAGGCTATGCGTCGTTGCCGCACCAGGTGCTTGAACCCTTCCAGCACCAGTACAGTCACGGCCAGCCAGATGGGAATGTAGGTCAGCCATTCTTCGGCCTGGATGCTTTCGCCCAGCAGCAGTGCAACACCCAGTAGCAATACTGGCTCCACGTAGCTCAACAATCCGAAGAGGCTGAACGGCAGCAGGCGGCTGGCGACGATATAGGCCACCAGTGCCGAGGCGCTGATGACGCCGAGCAGCGGGATCAGCAGCGACAGCCAGGGGTGTTGATTGAAAACGCCGAAACCCTGTTCTCCGCTTTGTACGAACCAGAGCGCCAATGGCAGCATCAACGTCATGTCCAGCCAGAGGCCGCCCAGGTTGTCGGTACGCAGGCGTTTACGCAGGATGAAGTAGATCGGGTAGCCGATGACCACGAGCCAGGTCGCCCAGGAAAGACCGCCCACCCGGTAGAGCTCGTTGAGCACACCGAGGGTGGCGAAGAGCACGGCGATTTTCTGTAGGCGGGACAGGCGTTCGCCATAAACGATGCGCCCGGTCAGGACCATCGACAGCGGCAACAGGAAGTACCCCAATGATACGTCCAGGCTGTAGCCGTTGAGCGGTGCCCACATGAACAGCCACAACTGCGCGCCCATCAGTGCCGATGACACGATCGCCCCGAGCAGCAGGCGTGGTGCGGCGACCAGGCGTGCGACCAGGTCCGAGACCAGTTTCCATTCGCGGGAGATCATCATGAACGCGGTCATGCACGGCATCGTCAACAGCATGCGCCAACCGAAAATCTCCAGGCCGGTCAGTGGCGTGAGCAGCGAGGTGTAGTAATACATGACGGCGAACAGGACGGATGCCGCGACGGATAAAGCGATGCCTTTGGACAAGGTGATTCTCTTGAGGACATTCAGCTCAACACAATGGTTTCTGTCAGGAATCGGTGTAGGTTACGACGTACGTGGCACGCGCCCCGGCACGAAGTGACTCACATCGTTGAAGCCCGGCGTCGACGCATGCCCCGGCGTGACCAGCGAATCGATGAACGCTTCATCTTGCGCGGTGATTTTCACCGCCTGCGCCTTGGTGTACGCATCCCATTGTTCCTCGGTGCGCGGCCCGACGATGGCCGAGGTCACGGCGCTGTTGTTCAGCACCCAGGCGATGGCGAACTCGACGATGCCCACGCCCCGATCCTGGGTGTATTGCAGGATCTGCTGGGCAATGCGCAGGGATTCGACCCGCCATTCGGTTTCCAGGATGCGCTTGTCCTGGCGTCCGGCACGGCTGTTGGCGTCCGGTGCCACGTCCGGCGCGTACTTGCCACTGAGCACGCCTCGGGCCAGGGGGCTGAACGGCACCACGCCGAGGCCGTAGTTCTGCGCAGCGGTGATCTGCTCGGTTTCCGCCTGGCGGTTGACGATGTTGTACAGCGGTTGGCTGATCACCGGACGGTCGATGCCCAGGCTGTCGGCAATGCGGATCACCTCGGCGATGCGCCAGCCGCGATAGTTCGACAGGCCCCAGTAGCGGATCTTGCCCTGGCGAATCAGGTCGCCGATGGCCGACACGGTGACATGCAGCGGCGTGTTGTGGTCTTCGCGGTGCAGGTAATAGATGTCCAGGTAATCGGTGCCCAGGCGCGTCAGGCTGGCCTCGATGCCGTTGAACAGGTGCTTGCGGCTCAGGCCGCTGCGGTTGGGCACGCCGTCCGGCGGGCCGAAACCGACCTTGGTGGCGAGCACCCATTCGTGGCGGCGACTGGCAATCGCCTCGCCGACGATTTCTTCGGAGCGACCGCCGGTGTAGACGTCCGCGGTGTCGATGAAATTGATGCCCTGGTCCCAGGCCTTGTCGATGATCCGCAGCGAATCCTCGGTGCTGGTCTGTTCGCCGAACATCATGGTGCCCAGGGTCAACGTCGAGACTTGCAACCCGGAATGGCCTAGCGTGCGGTAGCTCATGACAAGATCCTTTTATCCATGGGGAAAGGCTCAATCAAATACCAGAACCGCCGCCTGGATCCAACCGTTTTTCTCAAACACCGCGAAATCGACTGTGGGATCAGGGATCAGGCCCGCAGGGTGCGGGTCATGCGCAACGCCAGCAGGCTGCCGCAGACAATCACGCCCGCCAGCAAATACAACGCCGCATCGGTCGAGCCGGTGGCGTCCTTGACCCAGCCCACCAGGTAGGGGCTGAGGAAACCGGCCATCTGGCCCATGGAGTTGATCAACGCCAACCCACCGGCTGCCGCGCCGGCGCTGAGCAGGGCGGTAGGCACCGGCCAGAACATCGGGAGGCCGGTGAGGGCGCCCATGGTGGCGATGGACAGGCCAAGGATGGCAATGGCCGGGGTGGTGGCGAAATTGACCGCGATCAGCAAGCCCACCGCGCCCATCAACATCGGCACGACCAGGTGCCAGCGACGCTCCTTGTGCAGATCCGCCGAGCGGCCCACCAGCAACATGAACAGCGCAGCCAGCAGATACGGAATCGCACTCAGCCAGCCGATCACCAGGTTATCGCTGAAACCGAGGTTCTTGATGATCGACGGCAGCCAGAAATTGATGGCGTATACGCCGCTCTGGATGCAGAAGTACACCAGGCCAAAGGCCCAGATCGCCGGGTTCTTGAACACGGCCGCCAAGGAGTCGGTGCTGGTTTTCGGCTTGTTGGCCAGGTCTTCGGCGTGGTCGGCGGTGAGCACCGCGCGTTCATGATCGGTCAGCCAGGTGGCTTTGGCGAAGGTGTCGCTGAGCAGGAAGAACGCCAGGGCTCCGAGGATCACCGTCGGAACGCCTTGCAGCAGGAACATCCACTGCCAGCCCGACAGGCCGCCCTGGCCGGCGGCGAAGTGGTTGAGAATCCAGCCGGAGAACGGGCTGCCCAACAGGCCGGATACGGGAATCGCCGACATGAACAGCGCCATGATCCGACCACGGCGGAACGTCGGGAACCACTGCGAGAGGTACAGCACGACGCCAGGAAAGAACCCGGCTTCAGCGGCGCCGGTGAACAGCCGCAAGGTGTAGAACTGGGTCGGCGTGGTCACGAACAACAGGCAGGTCGACAGCGTGCCCCAGGTGATCATCATCAAGGCGATCCAGCGCCGTGGCCCGAACCTGGTCAAGGCCAGGTTGCTCGGCACGCCGCACAGCACGTAGCCGATGAAAAAGATCCCGGCGCCGAGGCCGTATACGGTTTCGCTGAATTTCAACGCGTCGAGCATCTGCAACTTGGCGAAGCCAACGTTCACTCGGTCCAGGTAATTGAACAAGTAGCAGATGAAAATGAAGGGGATCAGGCGCAGGGTGATGCGCTTGTAGACGGTATTTTTTTCGTCAGGGGTAGCCAGGAGGGCTGTTGCGCTCTGGGACATGGCGGGTCTCTCTTTATTATGATTTTGGCGTGCCAAGGGGTAACGTTGACTGCCCCTTGAGTCTCGGCCAGCCCAAGGTCCCGTGTCTTTGTGCCGGAGCACAGGGTTTGCAGGCCGACCCTGTGCGCCTGACCAATCCTCCGGGCGACGCACCACAAAACAACAATCATGCCGCTTGCAAGGAACTCCCATGTTCGAACTCGATCACGACCTGGCGCAGGACATCGTCGACCGGGCGATGACGATCTTGCCCTATAACGTCAACGTCATGGACAACCAGGGCCTGATCCTCGGCAGCGGCGAGCGCGAGCGCATCAATACCCGCCATGAGGGTGCGCAACTGGTCCTCGCCAATGGTCGGGTAGTGGAAATCGACGAGCACACCGCCGTGCACCTCAAGGGCGTGCAGCCGGGGATCAACCTGCCGTTGATGCTCGACCAGCGGCTGATCGGCGTGCTGGGCATCACCGGCGAACCCGCGCAGTTGCGCACCTACGCCGAACTGGTGCGCATGACCGCTGAAATGCTGCTCGGCCAACGCAACCAGCAGGCCGAGCAACAATGGCGCCGCCAGCGTTGCGATGACCTGCTGGCGTTGCTGCTGGGTGATGCCGGGGATTCGCCACGGTTGCTCGATGAAGCTCGGCAAATGGGCCTCAAGCCACAGCTGTCACGGGTGCCTTGTTTGTTTGAATTGGGCCTGGAGCATGGCCCCGGGCAAACCGTCGAGTCCCTGAGCGCCTGGCTGATGTCACGCTACCCGGACAGCTGGTGCCTGACTTCGTCCAAATCGTCGTTGCTCTGGTGCCGACCGGTCACGGCCTCGGTGGAGAACGAGCGGCTGCTGGGCAAGCTCGACGGCCTGGGCTGGAGCATCCTTCGAGTGGCGGTGGGCGGCCAGGCCGAAGGCTTGGCGGGCCTGCGCCGTTGCTACCGGCGGGTGGCGGACCTGCTGGCGTATGGTCGTGACGTCCTGCCGCAATCGCGCTTGCTGATCCTCAATCGCTACCGTCTGCCTGTGATGCTCTGGCGGCATCGCAGCGATGACGCCCTCGATGAACTGCTCAGCCCCTTGCGCAAAGTGATCGCCAAGGACAGCAACGGCCAATTGCTCGCTACGCTGCGAAGCTGGTGCGAACACGACGGCCAGAGCCAGGCTTGCGCAGACGCCCTGGGCATCCACCGCAACAGCCTGCGCTATCGCATGGAGCGCATCGCCGAACTCAGCGGCGTCGACCCGCTCAGGCTGGATGGGATGCTGGCGTTGTATCTGGGGGTCCAATTGTTGCCACATGATCCAGATTTACCGGCATGAACCCTTCGCGAGCCTGCTCGCGAAGGGGCCGGCAATGCCGGACCGCCATTTTTGTGAGTTTGACCAATAATGTCCAAGGAGTTTTGTGCGGCGGACCGGCGTCAGGGTCGTGTTCAGCTGGCAGCATGCTGTGCATCGGAACCGGAGAACAAAAATGAAAATAATCATCGCCCCCGACTCGTTCAAGGACAGCCTTAGCGCCCAAGGCGTGGCGCACGCCATCGCAGAAGGGTTGGCCCAGGTCTGGCCGGCTGCGCAATTGATCAAGTGCCCGATGGCCGATGGCGGTGAGGGAACGGTAGAGGCGGTGCTGGCGGCCTGTGATGGCCAATGGCGTGGGGCGCGAGTCCGTGGCCCGCTGGGCGCCGCTGTCGAAGCCCGCTGGGGCTGGTTGCCCGACAGCCGTACCGCGATCATCGAGATGGCCGAGGCCAGCGGCCTGCAATTGGTACCACCCGGGCAGCGCGACGCCTGTTCCAGCAGCACGTTTGGAACCGGCGAACTGATCCGCGCCGCCCTGGATGAAGGTGCCAGCCGGGTCATCCTGGCAATTGGCGGCAGCGCCACCAACGACGGCGGGGCAGGGGCGATGCAGGCTTTGGGCGTGGCATTGCTGGATGATCAGGGCCAGGCGCTACCGCCCGGAGGGCTGGCGTTGGGCAAACTGGCACGTATCGACCTGCGCGACCTGGACCCGCGCCTGGCCGGCGTGCGTTTCGAAATCGCCGCTGATGTTGACAACCCGCTCTGCGGCCCCCACGGCGCTTCGGCCGTGTTTGGCCCGCAAAAAGGCGCCTCCGCCGAGCAGGTGCAGCAACTTGACCGGGCGCTGGCGCACTTCGCCGGACACTGTGCCCAGGTGCTCGACCGTGACGTTAGCGACGAACCCGGCAGCGGTGCCGCCGGCGGCCTGGGCTTCGCCGCCAAGGCTTTCCTCAAGGCGCAATTTCGGACCGGCGTGGAAGTCGTCGCGCAATTGACCGGATTGGCCGATGCCATCGACGGTGCCGACCTGGTGGTCACCGGTGAAGGTCGTTTCGACGCCCAGACCCTGCGTGGCAAGACGCCGTATGGCGTCGCCCGCATCGCCCAGCGCCGCGGCGTGCCGGTGGTGGTCATCGCCGGTACGCTGGGGGAGGGCTACGAAGCGCTTTATGAACACGGTATCGATGCCGCGTTTGCCTTGGCGAACGGGCCGATGACGCTGCAAGAAGCCTGCACCGATGCGCCGCGCCTGCTGGCCGAGCGGGCCCGGGATATCGCCCGGCTCTGGCAAGTGGCGGCCCGCTGAATTGGCCCGCGAGGCCGTCGCCAGGATCCGTCAGCCAACGCAGATTGCCTTCGGACATTGACCCGCCCGCACACCCTGCGTAGCCTTGCGCCTTCGAGGTTCTTCGGCACGCGCCGAAGCTAAGAAGGGAACGCGGTCCAAGCCGCGGCTGCCCCCGCAACTGTGAACGGTGCTGTTTCTGCAAGGCCACTGTGCATGCCCTGTTACAACGGGCGCACGGGAAGGCGCAGCAAATTGCCAGCCCAGGCTTTGGATAAAAGCCTGTCTGGCCCGCCGTCAGCCAGGAGACCTGCCTCGACAATAGATTCTCACTACAACCGGGCGGGGTGATCCGGTGGCGAAATCTTCCGCGCACGCCCGTGCCTGCGGTTGTCGTCCCGTTTGCCCGCCACCTTGCCAAAGGGCATCCGATGAAAACACTGGCCAAACTCCCCGTCACCATCGTTACCGGTTTCCTCGGCTCGGGTAAGACCACCTTGCTGCGGCACATGCTCGACAACGCCCAAGGCCGGCGCATCGCGGTCATCGTCAATGAGTTCGGCGAGCTGGGCATCGACGGCGAGATTCTCAAGCAGTGCTCCATCGGTTGCACCGAAGAAGAAGCCAACGGCCGAGTATATGAACTGGCCAACGGTTGCCTGTGCTGCACCGTGCAGGAGGAGTTCTTCCCGGTAATGCGCGAATTGGTGGCCCGTCGCGGCGACCTCGACCACATCCTCATCGAAACCTCCGGCCTGGCCTTGCCCAAGCCGTTGGTCCAGGCCTTCCAGTGGCCGGAAATCCGCAGCGCCTGTACGGTCGATGCGGTGATCACCGTGGTCGACAGTCCGGCCGTTGCCGCCGGCACCTTCGCCGCGTTCCCGGACAAGGTCGATGCCCAGCGCAAGCTGGACCCGAACCTGGACCATGAATCGCCCTTGCACGAGCTGTTCGCCGATCAACTGGCGAGCGCCGACCTGGTGATCCTCAACAAAGCCGACCTGATCAATCCCGAAGACCTGGCAAAAGTCCGCCTGGAAGTCGCCGAAGAACTGCCGGCAGCGGTCAAGGTCATCGAAGCCAGCAGTGGTCGCCTGCCGCTGGACGTGTTGATCGGCCTGGGCGCCGGTTCCGAAGAACACATCGACAGCCGCCACAGCCATCACGACCACCACCATGACGGCGATGATGACGACCACGATCATGACGCCTTCGATTCGATTTCCATCGAACTGCCCCAGGCTGACGAAAGCCTGCTGCTGGACGCGCTGACGCAACTGGTGGTCCAGCACGACGTGCTGCGGGTCAAGGGCTTCGCGGCCATCCCGAACAAGCCGATGCGCCTGCTGATCCAAGGCGTCGGCACCCGTTTCGACAAACACTTCGACCGCCAGTGGGGCGCCGACGAAGCGCGGGTGACGCGGCTGGTGCTGATCGGCCAGGCGCTGGATGCCGGGCTGCTCGAAGCGCAGTTGCGCGCCGCCCTCAGCGTTTAAGCCATGCACCTGCTCAGGACCCAGCCCGGCGGTTTCGTGTCGGATGACAACATTGCCGACCTCGGGCAAACCCCCGCCGAGCTGGTGATCCTGTGCAGCGGCGATTCCAGCCTGGCGCTGCTGGCTGAAGCGGCTCGGCAGTTGCCGGACGATTATCCGCAGTTCCGTCTCGCCAACCCGATGCAGGTGCAGAACCACGCCTCGGTGGATCTGTATTTCGACGATGTGCTGCAACACTCCAAGGTCATCCTGCTGTCGCTGCATGGCGGCATCGGCTATTGGCGCTACGGCATCGAGCGCTTGATGGAACTGGCCGGGCGCGGCGTGCAGTTGATCCTGGTGCCGGGGGATGATCGTCCCGACCCGGAACTCAGCGACTTGAGCAACGTGCCTGTCGAGGATCGCGATCGCCTCTGGCAGTTTCTCCGCCAGGGGGGATTGGAAAACGCCCTGAACCTGTTCCGGCATCTCGGTTGCCAATGGTTTGGCCGCGATTATCCGTGGGCCGAGCCACAGCCCTTGGCGCGCACGGCGATCTATCATCCCGAAAAAACCAACGCGACCCTGAGCGATTGGCAAGCCGACTGGCAGTCCGACAGACCCGTGGCGGCGTTGCTGTTCTATCGCTCTCACCTGCAAGCCGCGAACACCGCGTTCATCGACGTGTTTTGCCAGCGCCTGCAAGCAGCGGGGCTCAATCCGTTGCCGATCGCCGTGGCGAGCCTCAAGGAGCCTGGCTGCCTGGCGCAGGTGGAGGATTGGCTGGACGAGGCAGGGGCGGGGGTG
This sequence comes from Pseudomonas frederiksbergensis, assembly GCF_000802155.2. Lineage (GTDB taxonomy): Bacteria > Pseudomonadota > Gammaproteobacteria > Pseudomonadales > Pseudomonadaceae > Aquipseudomonas > Aquipseudomonas frederiksbergensis_A. The sequence goes on along the minus strand of NZ_JQGJ02000001.1, from coordinate 392,646 downwards.
ATTCTCAACACCACAGGATTCGCCCAATCCAGCCCCGAAGCGCCGCATCTGCGGCCGTTTCGCCGCGATATCCCGGTGATCCAGGCGATCTGTGCCCAGGACAACGAACCCGGCTGGCGCGCCAGCGAACAAGGCCTGGGCCCGCGGGACCTGGCGATGCACATCGCCTTGCCGGAACTGGACGGGCGCATCATCAGCCGGCCGATCAGCTTCAAGGACCTGGCCTGGCGCAGCGAGCGCAGCCAGAGCGATGTGGTCTGCTACCGGGCGGTGCCCGAGCGCATGGATTTTGTCGCCGGCCTGGCCCGGCGCTGGACCACTCTGGCGCGGCTGTCCAACCACGAGAAGCGCGTGGCGCTGATTCTTGCCAACTACCCGACCCGGGACGGGCGCATCGGCAATGGCGTCGGCCTGGATACACCGGCGGCGGCGTTGAATATCTTGCGGGCGATGCAGGCCGAAGGGTATCCGCTGTCCGCCGAGCTGCCGGCCAGCGGCACCGCGTTGATCCAGCAATTGCTCGGCGGGGTCACTAACGATCTGGACAGCCTCGATCTGCGGCCTTGTCACCAGAGCCTGGCCCTGGACGTGTATCAGGCCCTGTTCGACGCGCTGCCCGAGGCCAATCGCCAAGCGGTGCTGGAACGTTGGGGCGCACCCGAGCGGGACCCGATGTTCCGTGAGGGGCGCTTGATGGTCGCCGGCCTGCGCCTGGGCCTGACGTTCGTCGGCATCCAGCCGGCGCGGGGCTATCAAGTCGACCCGAGCGCGGTGTACCACGACCCGGACCTGGTGCCGCCCCATGGCTACCTGGCGTTCTATTTCTGGTTGCGGCACACCTACGGCGCCCACGGCGTGATCCATGTCGGCAAGCACGGCAACCTCGAATGGCTGCCGGGCAAGGGCGTCGGGCTGTCGGAAAGCTGCTGGCCGGACGTGCTGCTGGGGCCGCTGCCGAACATCTATCCCTTCATCGTCAACGACCCAGGCGAGGGGGCCCAGGCCAAGCGCCGCACCCAGGCAGTGATCATCGACCACTTGATGCCACCGCTGACCCGGGCCGAAACCTACGGGCCGCTGCGTAACCTGGAACTACTGGCCGACGAATACTACGAGGCGCAACTGCTCGATCCGCGCCGCGCCAGGGAATTGCAACGGGACATCCTGGCCCTGGTGCGCGAGACGCACATCGACCGCGAACTGCAACTCGACAGTGCCCTCGACAGCGACGCGGACGCGGCGATCTGGCTGCCGCGCCTGGACACCTACCTGTGCGATTTGAAGGAATCGCAGATTCGCGACGGCCTGCACATCTTTGGCGAGTCGCCTGGCGGACGGCTGCGCATCGACACCTTGCTGGCGCTGCTGCGCATTCCCCGTGGCGACGGCAAGGGCGCGCAGTCGAGCCTGTTGCGGGCGCTGGCGAAGGCGTTCGGGCTGGGTTTCGACCCGCTCGACTGTGCCTTGGCCGAGCCTTGGTCCGGCGAACGTCCCGAGGCTTTGCGCGACGTCTGCGACGAGCCTTGGCGCACCGTCGGCGATGGTCGGGAACGTCTGGAACTGTTCGCCGCGCGATTGATCGAGCAAGCCCTGGACGGCGAGATCGGGCCGCTCGACGCGCCGGGTTGGGAGACGGTGCACGGCATCATCGACCACCTGCGTTCCGTCGTTGCGCCGCGCCTGGATGCCTGTGGCCCGGCGGAAATGCGCGGCTTGCTCGATGCCCTGGGCGGGCGTTTCGTACCGGCCGGGCCCAGCGGCGCGCCGAGTCGTGGACGCCTGGATGTGCTGCCTACCGGGCGCAACTTTTTCTCCGTCGACGTACGCAACCTGCCCACCACCACGGCGTGGCGCATCGGCTTCCAGTCGGCGAACCTGATCCTCGAGCGGCACCTGCAAGACCACGGCGATCACCTGCGCCAGCTCGGCCTGTCGGTGTGGGGCACCGCGACCATGCGCACCGGCGGCGACGACATTGCCCAGGCGATGGCCCTCATGGGCGTGCGTCCGGTGTGGGCCACGGGCAGCCAGCGGGTGGATGATTTCGAGATCCTGCCGCTGAGCCTGTTGGACCGGCCTCGGGTCGATGTCACGTTGCGGGTGTCCGGGTTCTTCCGTGATGCCTTTGCCAACCTGATCCGTTTGTTCGATGCGGCGGTGCAAGCGGTTGCGGGCCTGGATGAACCCGACGACATGAACCCGCTGGCAGCGAAGGTCCGCGCCGAGCGCGAAGCGCTGCTGCAGTCGGGCTTGCCCCTGGAAGACGCGGTGCGTCAGGCCGGATGGCGGATCTTCGGCGCCAAGCCTGGTGCCTATGGCGCGGGTGTACAGGGCGCGATCGACGGTCGGCTCTGGCAGAGTCGCGAAGACCTCGCCGAGGTCTACCTCAACTGGGGTGGCTATGCGTATGGCGCGGGCGACGAAGGCACCGCCGCAAGGGCGCAGTTCTCCAGGCGCCTGAGCCAAGTGCAGGCCGTGCTGCAGAACCAGGACAACCGCGAGCACGACTTGCTCGATTCCAACGATTACTACCAGTTCCAGGGTGGCATGCTCGCCGCCGTGGAAACCCTCGGTGGCGAAGCCGCGGCCAGTTACCACGGCGATCACAGCCAGCCGGACCTGCCGAAGATCCGCACCTTGAAAGAAGAACTCAATCGAGTCATTCGTTCCCGTGCGGCCAATCCGAAATGGATCGACGGGGTCAAGCGCCACGGCTACAAAGGCGCGTTCGAACTGGCGGCGACGGTGGACAATCTGTTCGCCTTCGACGCCACCACGCAATTGATCGACGATCACCAGTACGCCTTGCTGGCCGATGCCTATCTCCTTGATCCGCATACCCGGGACTTCGTTCGCCAGCACAACCCCGACGCCTTGCGGGACATGACCGAGCGAATGATCGAGGCGCAGCAGCGGGGGATGTGGCAGGAACCGGGGGACTATCGCGAGGCGCTGGAAAACCTGTTGTTGGACATTGAAGAAGATGGCTGACTTTAGCCAAGACAGATATCTATGGTGATGGGATATATCTGTGGCGAGGGGATAAATCTCCTCGCCACAGATACTGTATTGCCTGAACCTCACCGGACAGCTTGAGAGAACGACATGACCGACACCCCGCATTTCCCCCTCGCCGCCGTGGTCGGTGCCGATGCGCTGAAATTGGCCCTGTGCCTGGCGGCCATCGATCCGAAGATTGGCGGGGTGTTGATCGAAGGCCCGCGCGGGATGGCCAAGTCCACCCTGGCCCGAGGGCTGGCGGATCTGTTGGCCAGCGGTCAGTTCGTGACCTTGCCGCTTGGCGCCACTGAGGAACGACTGGTAGGCACCCTCGACCTGGACGCGGCGTTGGGGCAAGGGCGCGCACAGTTTTCCCCAGGCGTGCTGGCCAAGGCCGACGGCGGCGTGTTGTACGTCGATGAGGTGAACCTGCTGCCGGATCACTTGGTGGACCTGCTGTTGGATGTCGCCGCCAGCGGAACCAACCTGATCGAGCGCGACGGCATTTCCCACCGGCATTCGGCGCGTTTCGTGTTGATCGGCACCATGAACCCGGAAGAAGGCGAGCTGCGTCCGCAATTGCTCGACCGCTTCGGCCTCAACGTGGCCCTCGACGGGCACACCGCCCCGGCCGAACGTGGGCAGATCATCCGCCGTCGCCTGGATTTCGACAGCGATCCAGCGGCGTTTTGCGCCGAGTGGGAGCCGGCCCAGCAACGGTTGCGTGAACGCTGCCAACAGGCCCGCACGTGCCTGCTCCAGATCCCCCTGGATGACACGGCGCTGGCACAGATTACCGAGCGCTGCTTTGCCGCCGGGGTCGATGGGCTGCGCGCCGACCTGGTCTGGTTGCGGGCCGCCCGCGCCCATGCCGCCTGGCGTGGCGCGCAAGCCATCGCCGATGAAGACATCGACGCGGTGGCCGAGTTTGCCTTGCGTCATCGCCGCCGCGAGCACACCGCACCGGCCCCAGCGCCAACCCAGGCACCAACCTCGAACCCGAATGAAACCAGCCAATCCCGTGAAGGACAGGGGCAATGGGGCGACCTGCCGGCTCGGGCATTGCCGACCGGCGCCCGTCGAGACGTGCCGAGCTGGCCAAAAAAGCCCTAGGCATTCGCCCCCGTTCGCCGATGGGGGCGAATGCCAGACCCCGTCCGGGACGGTTGGACCAAGGGCGCCAAGGCCACGGCAAAGCGGCGTCCAACGGCGCGATGGACTGGCCGGGCACGTTACTGAAAGGACGTCCGCGCTTGCTCGCAGACCTGCGTTTCAAATCGCGGCACCGTTCAGCCCATGAGCTGTGGCTGGTGATCGTCGATGCGTCGGCCTCGACCTGTCGTCATCGGGCCTTGAGCGACGGCAAGGGCCTGCTCGCGCAGCTGTTCGACGACGCCTACCGCCAACGCGCGCGGTTGGCGCTGTTGACGGCCAGCGGCGCCACGCCGACGTGGCAAGTGCAAGGGCTCAAGGCCTCCACCGGTCTGGGACATTGGCTCGACGCGCTAGGCGCCGGGGGCGGCACGCCGTTGCTGGCGGCGGTGAGCGAGGCGCAGCGTTGGCTGGCGTCCCGGCGCAAGCGCTTCCCGGCGGAACAACAACGGGTGCTGCTGATGACCGATGGGCGGGTGAAAGATGGCCAGCCCCTGTCACCCCTCGATTGCCCCAGCCTGTTGATCGACATCGAGCGCGGCCCGATCCGCCTGGGCCGGGCGCGGCAATTGGCGGGGCAGTTGGGGGCTGAGTATCGGCATATCGATGAAGCGACCTGAGTGTTGCGAGACTTACAAGGCCCCATCGTCGGACGCCGCCCGGAGCAGGCTCGCGATGGAATCGCCTCGGTTTCGATGACCTGCCACCAGATCAGCATTACTGCCCTATGCTCAGGCAACCTCAAAGGAGTGAAACCATGCGCGTACTCGTCACCAATCCCCAGGACGATTTCCGGGTCAAGGCCTACGCCGGCACCAACGGCGTCCTGCTCGCCATGGACCTCGCCGAACCACGGCGCAAGGGGTTGCTGGGCTTTGCCATCGAGAAGCAGCACGGTGACAAGCCCTGGCTGTTCCTGTTCAACAGCCTGACCTTCCCCGGCAAGGCCCACACTTTCCCCCAATTCCACGCCACGCCCAGCGACAAGGCGCCGTTGCAGAAATTTCGCTGGGCCGACTACGCGGTCAATCCCGGCGTGACGATCCATTACCGCGTGCACCTGGCCTATGGCAGTCCCGATGCGCCGCAGTTGGGCGAGTTCCTCGAGGTGACGGTCACCAGTGATGACGGCCAACCCGTCGACCAGCGGGTCATGTTCAATCGCGCCGTGGCCGCCAGCCAGGCGTTCCAGCGCAAGTTTCCCGAATTGGATGCGCTGATCAGCGCCAACCGGAAGCTGTCCATCGAAGACTGGCCGGACGCGCCGCGGCGCTGGCTGGAGAACGGTTTGCTGGGGCGCTTGGTCGGCTTCATCGACCGGGCCCTGGATGCCAGTTGGGCGTTGGACGTGGCCATCTACGAATACGAACTGCCGGTGATTGTCGAGGCGGTGAATGCGGCCCATGCGCGAGGCGCGCGGGTGAGGGTGCTTTACCATGCCCAGCCGGAGGACGACGCGACAATCAGCAACGAAGCCAGCCTGGAGAAGCTGCCAGCGGCGAACAAACGTGGGCGGGTCACCCACGGCATCTTCCATGACAAGTTCATTGTCCTGAGCAAAGTCGACTCGCAGGGGACCTCAACGCCCGAGGCGGTGCTGTGCGGCAGCACCAATTTCACCGCCAATGGCGTCTATCGCCAGGCCAACGTCATCCATGTGCTGGACGACCCCCGTATCAGCAAAAGCTATCGCCAGGTGTTCGAGCAGATCTGGGGGACGCCTGAGGACGTCGACGCCACCCGAGACTGGCTGACACTCAACAATCCCATGGTCGCCGACGAAAAACTCTTCGCCGGGTTCTCGCCCCGCAGCGGCAAGGGCGATCTGGATCGCTTTGTCGAGATCATCATGGCGGCGCGCAAAGACCTGCTGTTCGTCACGGCGTTCGTCTTGCCCGAGCGGATTCTCGATGCCTTGCTCGGTCAGCCGAATGACGACATCCTGCGCTACGGCCTGCAAAACACCACCAGCCGCATCACCGGTTTCCATGCCGACCGCACCGCCGAATTCGCCGCCACCGCGCTGCTCAATACCGGCCTGGAAGGTTGGCTCAGGGAAAACATGAAAGGCCAGAAGGGCAACCTGCTGGTTCACACCAAGGCCGTGGTCACCGACTTCACCAGTGACGCACCGACCATCATCAGCGGCAGCCACAACCTCAGCGCCGCCGCCAGCACCAGTAACGACGAGAACTACCTGATCATCCAGGGCGACACCGACCTGGCCGACCGCTACGGGCTTGAACTGCTGCGTTTCTACGAACATTACCGGTTCCGCTATTTTGCAAAAAAGCTTGCCCTCAAGCAGGTCAAGCCCCTGGCGCCGGACGACAGCTGGAGCGACGATTATTACCGTGACGGGGATCTGCGCAGGTTGTCGAGGCTGAGGTTCAGCGGCCACTAGGGCCTTCGCGGCGTTGCCATGAGCAGGGCGCACTATCGCAAGCCCACGTGGTCGTAACCTTCAACGCATCCACGCCTGAACGTGACGACCCATGGAGACCGAATGAATCAGGACGTCCCGAACACCGATACCAATCGCCGCCAGTTACTGCAGATCATCGCCGGGTTGTCGGACGGCGTGATACTCGTCGAGGTCGACCAGACCATCGCCTGGGCCAATGAAGCCGCCCTGGCCATGCACGGCGTCACGGAGCTCGGCGAACTGGGCGCCAATGCCAAGCAATACGCCAAGCGTTTCCATCTGCGCTACCGCAACAACCACCCGCTGCCCGAAGACAACTACCCCATTGCCCGCGTCGCTCGTGGCGATGAGTTCAGCGATGTGCTGGTGGAAGTCACGCCAGACGCCGACCCGGATCGGACCTGGGTGCATCGCATCCGCAGCATGGTCTTGAGCGACCGTGCCGGCGAGCCGGAGTACCTGGTGCTGATTCTCAGCGATGCCACCGAATGGGCCAGCGCCGAGCAACGTTTCGAGAGAACCTTTGCCGCCAACCCGGCGCCGGCGGTGATCTGTCGTCTCAGCGATTTGCGCTACATCAAGGTCAATGCCGGTTTCCTGGAGATGACCGGCTACAGCCGTGAACAGGTGATCGGGCGTTCGGTGTATGAGCTGGACGTGCTCGAGGCGGCCGAGAAGCGTGACCTGGCGATCGAGCGCCTGGGCCAGGGTGCGACCATTCCGCAGATGCAGGCGGAAATGCGCTTGCCCGACGGCACCAACAAACAAGTGATTGTCGCCGGTCAGCCACTGGACCTGCACGATGAAGACTGCATGCTGTTTTCCTTCATGGACATGGAGCCCCGACGCAAGGCCGAGACAGCGCTTCGCCAAAGCGAGGAGCGTTTTGCCAAATCATTCCGCCTGTCTCCGGTACCGACCCTGATTTGCAGCGCCGAGCAACAACTGCTGGAAATCAACGAAGCCTTTCTCCAGGCGACCGGTTACGCCAGCGAAGAGCTGCTGGGCAAGACCGTAGAGGAAATCGGATTTCTCGACAAGACGGCGGGTGCGACACTGTTTGCCCGGTTGGAAAAATCCGCCGCCGTGTCCAGCGTCGACATCAAGGTGCACAAGAAAGGCGGCGAACAGATCGATTGCGAAGTGGCGGCCGACACCGTGCTCATCCAGGACCAGCCCTGCTATCTGCTGGTGCTGATGAACATTACCGAACGCAAGCGCTCGGAGCTGGAACTGGTCGCCGCCATCGAAGAAGTGATGAAGGACGCCTCATGGTTCAGTCGGACGTTGATTGAAAAACTTGCCAACGTGAAAAGCATCAACGCGCAAACCCCGACGACGTCGTTCACAGAACTGACGGCCCGGGAGCGTGACGTGCTGGGGCTGATCTGCGAAGGGTTGGCGGACAAGGAAATCGCCGCACGCTTGAAGCTGGCCCCCAACACCGTTCGCAATCACGTGGCGACGCTGTATTCCAAACTCGACGTTCACAGCCGCAGCGAGGCGATTGTCTGGGCGCGGGAAAGGGGGCTGTTCTCGAACGAATGGCGGATGAAGGCACCGTGATGGCTAGTGCATATGCACCTGGCGCTTTGGTGCAAATTCGGGTTCTGCACGGTCGCTTACGTCCTTAGGCTGAGAGGGTGCGGCATAGCTATTGACGCCGCGTCCCCACGAAACAGTCAAGGAATACGCCACAATGCGCAACAAACCGTTCAAATGTGAGATCGACAGGACGTCCGCGGGAGCCAGGAGGCCGGGTGCGTCCACCGGTCATTTGCGACTTCGAAGCTGAGGTGCGACCGATGACCCATCTTGCTCCGCTACGTGCCCGTCTCGAGAAAAGTTTTGCCCCGCTGTCCTGCGAATGCAACCTTAATGGCGACGGCACGCTCACGATACGTCTGTACCACCAGGAAAGCGGCGAGGTCGACCTGGTGGTCAGCGGCATGAGCGTCGACAGCATCCGGTCCGAAGAGGGCCTGGAGAAGCTGATCGACGAACTGCGCTACGAACTGCTGAACACCCCGTTGCATCGCAGCGATCCGGCCTGATCTCCTCGCCGATGGGAGGTGATTGTGGCCAGGGGATTCATCCCCGCCCGAGTGCGAAGCGCTCGCCTTTGTAAGTCCTGCAAAAGGAGGGGCCTGCTTCGCAGGTCCAGCGGGGATTAACCCCCTCGCCACAAAGTACAGTTCCCACATGGGCCGCTCTCTACAGCAATGTCGCCCGGCAATCGAGCACCAGCCGGGCACCGCCCGACTCGCTGCGATCCACCTCCAGCGTGAACCCGTGCAAATTGACAATCGCCGCGACGATGGACAGGCCAAGGCCGAATCCGCCGTGCTGGCTGCTGCCCTCGGCGCGGTAGAAACGACGAAACACCGCCTTGCGTTCCGCCTCGGGAATGCCCGGCCCGGAGTCGAGCACTTCGATGCGGGTGCTGTCGCCCTGGTCGATCCCGCGCAGGATCACCTCGCCGCCCGGCGGGGTGAACTTGATGGAATTGCTCAGCAGGTTGGATACGGCCTCGAACAGCAACGCCCGGTCGCCGTTGAGCAGGGGCAGGCTGTCGGGTACTTCCAGCGTGAACACCAGCTCGCGTTCTTCAGCCAGCGGCAGGTAGAAGTCATGCAACTCCTGCAACAGCTGCAGCGGATCTAGGCGCATGAACCCGGAGCGACGCTGTTGATCTTCCAGTTCCGAGATCCGCAACAACCCGCGAAACCGCGCCATCAGCGTATCGGTCTCGGCAATTACCTGATCCATCTGCAACGCTTCGGGCGAGCCGTCCGCCGCTTCCTGCTGGATGCGATAGAGCTGGGCCCGCAGGCGCGTCAGTGGAGTGCGCAAGTCATGGGCGATGTTATCGCAGACGCCCTTGACCTCGTTCATCAGCCGTTCGATGCGATCCAGCATGGCGTTGACGATCGCCGCCAGCATGTCCAGCTCATCGCGGCGACTCGACAGTGGCAGGCGATGGGTCAGGTCACCGGCGACGATGGCTTCGGCACTGGCTTGCAGTTTGCGAATGCGCCGCAACGGCCGGCGCCGCAGCAAGTGCCAGCCGGCGATGCCCGGCAGGATGGTCAGCGATACGCCCCAGAACAGCGCGTGTGAAATGATACGTGTCACGGCGAACAACGAGCCGTTATCCCGCGCCAGCACCAGCCAGCGACCATCCTGGGTCCGGGTCGCTATCGCATCGCAACTGTCGGACGGCATGCTCGGGTCGTCGGAATCGACGCAACCGCCGAGCATATGGATCTTGCCATCCAGCGGCAGGTCGGCGGGGATGCGCTGGATCGGTCCGCTCAGATGACGCAGCGTCGGGTCGAACAGGCCGTAGGCATCGACGCCGCGTTCGTCGAGCGTCAGGCTGGCCATCAACGCGTCCTCCAGTTGGTCGCCATGGATACGGGCGAACAGGTGCTGGCGTTGCATCAGGGAATGTTTGGCGAGGCTGTCCAGATAGCCAAATACCTCGTAGTACATCACCCCCATCAGGATCGCGCTCCAGATCACGAACAGCGCACTGTAGAGCGCCAGCAGGCGGCTGCTGGAAGAGCGCCAGCCCTTAGCGGGGTTCAGCAATGACATAGCCGGAACCTCGTACCGTGCGAATCAGCGGTTCCAGGCCCGGCGGGTCGATTTTCTTGCGCAGGCGCCCGATGTGGACGTCGATCAGGTTGGTGCCGGGGTCAAAGTGATACCCCCAGACTTCCTCGAAAATCATCATGCGCGAGAGGATCTGGCCGCTGTTGCGCATCAAGAATTCCAGCAACTTGTATTCGGTGGGCAGCAGGCTGAGCAATTGCCCGTTGCGGCTGGCTTCGCGGCTGATCAGGTTCAGTTCCAGGTCCGCCACCCGCAGGACGGTCTCCGGTTCGCGGGCGCCGTTGTTGCGTCGCAGCAACACCTCCACCCGGGCGGCCATTTCATCGGTGGCGAACGGCTTGGTCAGGTAATCGTCGCCACCGGCGCGCAGGCCACGGACGCGTTCGTCGACATCGGAGAGGGCGCTGATCATCAGGATCGGCGTGGCCACCCCCATGGTCCGCAGCGTGGTGACGATGACCAGGCCGTCGAGCTCGGGCAGCATGCGGTCGAGGGTGATCAGGTCGTAGTCACCGCTGACCGCGCGTTCCAGGCCCTCGCGGCCGTTGTCGACCCAGTCGACGTCCAGGCCGTTGCGGGTCAGTTCGGCGACGATTTCCCGGGCGGTCACGGCGTCGTCTTCGATGGTCAGGATGCGGTTCATGGGCAGTACCGGGTGAGTAAATTGAGCGACTGCGCAGCATTCTGCCAAAGAATACCTGTCGGCTTTCTGAAAAAAAGTTCATGGGCACGAGCGGGGGCGTTTACTGGCCTGGATCAACACTTCGTCACAAATAATCCCTAACATTATTGCGCCGTGCACCAGCATGCTGCGCCCGTTGTCCTGTTTTGGTGCGCTGTCGCCGACGGGCATTGACGCAAGGCGGGGAGTGGCGTGCCGCAGGGAGCCGACACCGACTGAACTTTCAAGGAAGAGCTGCATGATGCAACCTCAAGACCTATTACACCGACAATTCGATATCCAGCCATTGAAACAGGCTGACATGACCGTGCACCTGGACGGAAAGGCTGTCAACGCCGCCCAGGGCGAAACCGTACTCACCGTCATCCAGGCCCTGGGCCAACGCCAGGTCGCCCGTAACGACCACGGCCAGCTCAGCGGTGCCTATTGCGGGATGGGCGTGTGCCAGTGCTGCCTGGTCAAGATCGACGGTCGCCACAAACGTCGCGCCTGCCAGACGCTGGTGCGCCCCGGCATGCAGATCGAAACCCGGGCCAACCGCATCGCTGAAACGGAGGCGCCATGAACGCTCCGGTGATCGTCGGCGGCGGACCGGCGGGTATGGCTGCGGCCATTGAACTGGCCTCCCACAAGGTACGTTGCACCTTGCTCGAAGAGGCACCGCGCCTCGGTGGCGTGGTGTATCGCGGCCCCCTGCGCGATGGCGTACGCCTGGATTACCTGGGGCCCCGCTACAGCGAAGCCTTGGAGAAACTTCACGGGGAATTCCAACGCCATGCCGATTTGATCGATGTGCAGCTGGGCAGTCGTGTCATCGGGGCCGAGGGGTTCCGGGCGTTGATGGTGCTCGATGCGGATGAGCGTCTACGAGAGGTTGCCTATTCGCAGTTGATCCTGGCAGCGGGATGTCATGAGCGCAGCGTGCCGTTCCCCGGCTGGACCCTGCCGGGCGTGATGATGCTTGGCGGCTTGCAGTTGCAGATCAAGAGCGGCGTGGTCAGGCCGCCGAGCCCGGTGGTGATCGCCGGGACGGGCCCGCTGTTGCCATTGGTGGCCTGTCAGCTGCACGCCTCGGGCGTCACCGTGGCGGGTGTCTACGAGGCGTGTGCGTTCGGCAGGATCGCCAAGGAAAGCCTCGCCTTGCTCAATAAACCGCAACTGTTCCTCGATGGCCTGGGCATGCTCGCGTATCTCAAGCGGCATCGCATTCCCGTGCGCTATGGCTGGGGCGTGGTGCGTGTCGAAGGCGAGGACGAGTTGAGCGGCGTGACCGTCGCGCCGTATTCCGCCGATTGGACGCCGGACCTTACGCGCGCCGAACAGGTGCCGGCCCAGACGCTGGCAGTCGGCTACGGGTTTATCCCTCGCACCCAGTTGAGCCAGCAGATGGGCCTGGAACATGGCTTCAGCGATGACGGGTATCTACGGGCCGTGTCCGATGCCTGGCAACGCGGCAGCGAGGCGCATGTTCATCTGGCGGGTGACATGGGCGGGATTCGCGGGGGAGAGGCGGCCATGCTGAGCGGGCGCATCGCGGCGTTGTCGGTGCTGATGCAACGCAATGTCCTGGATGAGGCGACGGCCCTTGGGCATCGTGATCGGTATCAGGCGCAACTGGAGCGCATCCTTCGCTTTCGCGCCGCCGTCGATCGCTACACCCAGCGCGGGGCGGGCCAAACGGCGCTGCCTGCCGCCGACACGGTGATCTGCCGCTGCGAACATGCCACCCGCGCCGACATCGACCGGGCGCTGGAGCAGGGCGTGCAAGACATGGCCAGCCTGAAAATGCGCACCCGCGTGAGCATGGGTGACTGCCAGGGACGCATGTGTGTCGGTTATTGCAGCGACCGGTTGCGCGAGGCCACAGGGCGGGCCGATGTGGGCTGGTTGCGACCGCGCTTCCCCATCGATCCGGTGCCTTTTTCAGCATTCCAGAATATCGGCACGGAGGCCGCTTCCCATGACTAAGCATTATGACGTGGTGATTGCCGGTGGCGGCGTGATCGGCGCTTCCTGTGCCTATCAGTTGTCCAAGCGCAAGCATTTGAAGATCGCCCTGATCGACGCCAAGCGCCCCGGCAACGCCACCCGTGCATCGGCGGGCGGTTTGTGGGCCATTGGTGAGTCAGTGGGCCTGGGCTGCGGGGTGATTTTCTTTCGCATGATGTCGGCCAATCGCAAGCGCCAGGCCCAAGGTGCCGCCGTGGCGGTGGATGCCAGTACGCCACACATCCTGCCCGACTCGTTCTTCGAATTCGCCTTGCAATCCAACGCGATGTACCCGCAGTTGCACCAGGAACTGATGGACCGCCATGGCATGGATTTCAAATTCGAAGAGACCGGGCTGAAGTTTGTGATCTATGACGATGAGGACCGCTTGTACGCCGAGCACATCGTCGCCTGCATCCCCCATCTGGCCGACCAGGTGCGCTGGCTCGACCAGGCGGCCTTGCGCGAGGCAGAGCCGAGTGTCAGCCATGAGGCCCTCGGCGCGCTGGAGTTTCTCTGCGATCACCAGGTCAGCCCGTTTCGCCTGGCCGACGCCTACACCGAGGGCGCGCGGCAGAACGGTGTCGACCTGTTCTTCAACACCCACGTCACTGAAGTGTTGCGAAGCGGGACGCGGGTCACAGGTGTGAAGACCGCCGAGGCCGGAACGTTCAGCTGCGGGACGCTGATCAACGCCGCCGGCGCCTGGGCGGCGGACCTGAGCGAGCAGGCTACGGGCGTGCGGATTCCGGTCAAGCCGGTCAAGGGCCAGATCCTCTTGACCGAGCGCATGCCGAAAATCCTCAACGGCTGCCTGACCACCAGCGATTGCTACGTGGCGCAGAAAGACAACGGGGAAATCCTGATTGGCAGTACCACGGAGGACAAAGGGTTCGACGTGACCACTACCTATCCGGAGATCGAAGGGCTGGTGCAAGGTGCCATGCGCTGCATCCCGCAATTGGTCGACATCAACCTCAAGCGCACCTGGGCTGGCCTGCGTCCCGGCTCACCTGACGAGCTACCGATCCTGGGGCCGATGCGCGGCGTGGACGGCTACCTGAACGCCTGCGGGCATTTCCGCACGGGCATTCTCACCTCGGCCATTACCGGGGTGTTGCTGGACAAGTTGGTCAACGACGAGCCGTTGCCGCTGGACATCACGCCGTTCCTGGCGGACCGCTTCGAAGTGGCGGCGATTGCAGAGCCAAGGGAAATGGAACCGGCCTGAGCGCCGAATCAAAACCCTGTGGGAGCGGGCTTGCTCCCACACGGGAATGTATCCCGCCGTTATTGCACCGGTGTGTTGACAAACACTTCCAACCCTTCGGCATAGGCGGTAAATGCGCTGATCTGCGGGAACGCCTTGCCCTGCACCTGATCCGCCACCAACAGGTTGGTGAAGGTCCAAGCCACCGCGATGGTAATGCCGGCCTGGTCGATCGAGCCATCGGTGGGCAGTGGCTGTTTCGCCAGTTCCCTTTCCAACTCACCGTAGGCCGCCAGCAACTGGCCCGATACCCGCGCGAGCCACGGCGCATGCTGGATGTCGGCCGGGCGCAACGTGCGTTCGTAATAGATTTGCACCGATTTTTCGCATGCCGCGAGCGCCAATCCGACCAGTCGCAACGAGCGCAACCGTTGGGCCAAATCGTTCGGCATCAGGCTGTGGGATGGCCCAGCCAGCGCCTCCAGGTAATCGATGATCAAAGTGGAATCCATCAACACCGAGCCATCATCCAGCACCAATGTTGGCGCCTTGACCACCGGGTTGATGCTCTGGAAATGCTCGAATTGCCTGAACACCGAAACCGATTCATGTTCCAGGGAGATTCCCAGCCGTTTGGCGGAAATGGCGACGCGTCGCACATAGGGCGAGTCCAGCATGCCGATCAGTTTCATGGTTTCTCCTTCAACGGATTCTAAAGGCCGGGTTCAATCCTCGAAGCCGACCTGTTCATGGATTTCATCGACCTTGAGTTCAAGCCGGTAGGCCACGGCAATGAACAACGCCTGGCACAGGCACAAGGTGGCGCTCAACGAGCGGAACGCGAACGAGCTGCCTTCGTTGACCAGCAGCACCGCATTGGCTCGTTTGGCCAGGGGAGACAGGTTGCTGTCGGTGATGATCAGGGTCTTGGCCTGGTGATGCTGGGCAATGCGCAGGCAGTGCTGGGTTTCCTTGCCATAGGGCGTAAAGCTGATGGCAATTACCAGGTCGTTGGCCCGCACGCTGCGCATCTGCTCGCGGTAACTGCCGCCCAGGCCGGACACCAGGTGAATGCGCTTGTTGGTGTGCTGCAGGTTGTAGACGAGGTAATCGGCCACGGCGAATGAACGTCGCACACCGACCACGTAGATGTTGTCCGCGTTGACCACCAGGTCCACGGCTTTTTCGAACGCCTCGTCATCGAGTTCCAGCCCCAGGCGCTCGATGCCTGACAGGGTCGCATTGACGCATTCGCGGGCCAGGTCGCCGGCATTGGCCTTCTGCGACTTGTTGGCGATCATGCTGCGAATGCGTTGCTGGTAGTTCTGCACCGGCGTGGTCTTGTGGGTGTACGCCTCGCGGAACAAGGCCTGCATTTCGCTGAACCCGCTGAAGCCGAAGCGCTGCGAAAAGCGCACGATGGCCGAAGGGTGGACTTCGCATTCCCGAGCGATGTCGCTGATGCGGTCGACCATGATCCGGTCGCTTTGCTGGCTCATGTAGCTGGCGATGCGCTTGAGTTGGCGCGGCAGGCCCTCGTATTCCTCGGTGATCAGTTGCAACAGCCGCTCGGCGTTGATCGGTGGGCTGGGGAGGGCGGCTTCGGACGCGCTCTCGGACGGCGCCGGCAGATCGGGGCGGGTCATAGGAAATCCTTCTGGCTTGTTCTTATAGGGCGACTGGCGAACGGGCCGGCCCTCGACAATAGGTTGGCTGGTGGCAGTCTACAGCGTAGGCGCGGAGAAAATCATGGCTGAACGAAGTTGTAACGCCTGCTGAAACGATGCACTGCGCCTGGCCCTGTTGAGCAGTAGCGTATTGGAAAAAATATTCCATGATAAAAATTTATGGAATAAATATTGATTATTGCCGCTGGCTCGTTTTAGTCTGCATTCACCAAAGCGTTGGCGCCGGTTCCGGCGACAAGCGCAGGCTGATAAAAATAACAGGAGCCAGCATGGGCCAGACTCGTTTTGCCAGTGAGCGTCAATTGGATGTGATCTGCCTGGGACGCCTGGGCGTCGATCTCTACGCGCAGCAGGTTGGCGCACGCCTGGAAGATGTCTCAAGCTTCGCCAAGTACCTGGGCGGATCATCGGCCAACATCGCCTTCGGCACGGCCCGCCTCGGGCTGAAATCGGCGATGTTGAGCCGCGTGGGCGACGACCACATGGGGCGGTTCCTGGTGCAATCCCTGGCTCGCGAAGGCTGCGACGTCAGTGGCATCAAGGTCGATGCCGAGCGCCTGACCGCCATGGTCCTGCTGGGTATCAAGGATCGCGAGACGTTCCCCTTGGTGTTCTATCGCGAAAACTGCGCAGACATGGCGCTGCGGGCCGAAGACATCGACGAAGCCTTCATCGCGTCCAGCAAGGCGCTGCTGATCACCGGCACGCACTTCTCCACCGAAAGCGTCTACAACGCGAGCATCCAGGCGCTGGACCATGCGCGAAAACACAACGTCAAATGCGTCCTCGACATCGATTATCGCCCGGTCCTCTGGGGCCTGGCGGGGAAGGCGGACGGTGAAACCCGTTTCGTCGCCGACCGCAAGGTCAGCCAGCATGTGCAAGGCATCCTGCCGCGTTTCGACCTGATCGTCGGCACAGAAGAAGAATTCCTCATCGCTGGCGGCAGCGAGGACCTGTTGACCGCGCTGCGTACCGTGCGCTCGCTGACGGCGGCAACGCTGGTGGTCAAGCTTGGCCCGCAGGGCTGCACGGTGATCCATGGCGATATCCCGAGCCGATTGGAAGACGGCGCCATTTACCCAGGCGTGCGTGTCGAAGTCCTGAATGTCCTGGGTGCGGGCGATGCATTCATGTCGGGTTTCCTCGCCGGTTGGCTGGAGGACGCCAGCGATGAGCGCTGCTGCCAATTGGCCAATGCCTGCGGCGGCCTGGTGGTGTCGCGCCATGCCTGCGCCCCGGCGATGCCGACCCGGGCCGAGCTCGATTATCTGTTCAAGAGCCCGGTGCCCATCACCCGACCGGACCAGGATGCGGTGCTGCAACGGCTGCATCAGGTCAGCGTGCCGCGCAAGGCCTGGAAGCAACTGTTCATCTTTGCCTTCGACCATCGCTGGCAATTGGTGGAACTGGCCCAGAAGGGCGGTCGTGAGCTGAGCAGCATCGGTGAACTCAAGCAACTGTTCATCCAGGCGGTGGAACGGGTCGAAGCCGACCTGCAGCGCCAGGGCATCGAAGCCGACGTCGGGCTGCTGGCCGATCAGCGTTTCGGCCAGGATTCGCTCAACGCGGCCACCGGGCGAGGCTGGTGGGTGGCGCGGCCGGTGGAGGTGCAAGGCTCGCGGCCGCTGGCGTTCGAGCACGGGCGCTCCATCGGCAGCAACCTGATCGCCTGGCCGCAGGAACAGATCATCAAATGCCTGGTGCAATTTCACCCCGACGACGAACCGCTGCTGCGCCTGGAACAGGAGGCGCAATTGATGGGTTTGTACAAGGCGTCCCAGGTCAGCGGCCATGAGTTGCTGCTGGAAGTCATCCCGCCAAAGGATCATCCATCGGCTCATCCGGACGTGCTCTATCGTGCCCTCAAGCGCCTCTACAACCTGGGCATTTTCCCGGCGTGGTGGAAGATCGAAGCGCAGACAGCCGAAGAATGGCAGCAGCTCGACGAGCTCATCCAACAGCGCGACCCATATTGCCGTGGCGTAGTGCTGCTGGGCCTCAACGCCCCGGCCGCCGCGCTCGCCGAAGGCTTCCGCCAGGCCAGCCAGAGCACCACCTGTCGGGGCTTCGCCGTGGGCCGGACGATTTTCCAGGAACCGAGCCGGGCCTGGATGGCCGGTGAGATCGATGATGAAACGTTGATCCGGGACGTGCAGGGGCGGTTTGTGGAATTGATCGAGGCATGGCGCAGTGCTCGTGCCTGATGTACAGGACTTTTGTGGCGAGGGGATAAATCCCCTCGCCACGATAAGCATTCCAAACGGTTTTCGTTATTCAGTTTGAAAACAATAAAAGGTGCAGCCATGCCCGCTATTCGAATTGGCATCAACCCGATTTCCTGGAGCAACGACGACCTGCCGTCCCTTGGCGGCGAGACGCCCTTGAGCACGGCGTTGAGCGAAGGCAAGGAAATCGGCTACGAAGGGTTTGAGCTAAACGGCAAGTTTCCCAAGGACGCCAAGGGCGTCGGCGACGTCTTGCGCCCGTATGACCTGGCGCTGGTGTCCGGCTGGTATTCCAGCCGATTGGCCCGGCGTTCGGCGGCCGAGGAAATCGATGCCATTGCCAGCCATGTCGAACTGTTGGCGCACAATGGCGCGACGGTGCTGGTCTACGGTGAAGTCGCCGATTCGATCCAGGGCCAACGCATCCCGTTGATCGAGCGCCCGCGCTTTCACACTGACGAAGCCTGGCAAGCCTACGCCGACAAGCTCACCGAACTGGCCCGCTTCACACTGTCCCAAGGCGTGCGCCTGGCGTATCACCACCATATGGGCGCCTACGTCGAATCGCCCACGGACATCGACAAACTGATGGCCCTGAGCGGCAGCGAGGTCGGCCTGTTGTTCGACTCGGGCCATTGCTACATGGGCGGCGGCGAACCCTTGCAAGTCCTGCGCAAACACATCGAACGCATCTGCCATGTGCACTTCAAGGATGTGCGCAAACCGGTGGTGCAACTGGCGCGCAATAACCTGTGGAGCTTCCCCGATTGCATCATCAACGGCACCTTCACCGTGCCGGGGGATGGCGACATCGATTTCGCCGCGTTGCTCGACGTCTTGCTGGCCGCCGATTACCACGGGTGGCTGGTGGTAGAAGCCGAGCAGGACCCGGCCGTGGCGCCGAGTTATGCCTACGCGAAGAAGGGCTACGACACCTTGCGTGCCCTGCTGCAAGAGAGGACGCCGGCATGAGCCTGTTGATCAAGAGCAGTCCCGGCGGCCAAAAGCTCGTCGAACTGCCCCATGGCGCCTTGGAATATGTGGGGTTCGCCGCCTACCGCCTGAGCCTCGGCGAAACCCTTCCGGTGATGGCGGGTGACAAGGAGCTGTGCGTAGTCTTGCTCAGCGGACGAATCGACCTCAAGGGCGAGGCGCCGGGGCAGGGGGCCTTCAGCTGGGACAACCTCGGCGATCGTCAATCGGTATTCGAAGATAAATCCCCCTACGCCGCGTATCTGCCACCGGGCAGTCAGGCCCAAGTCACCGCGCTGAGCGATGTGCAGGTAGCGGTATGCGCCGCGCCAGGTGCCACGCAAAACGAATACGGCCCACGGCTGATCCGCCCCGACAGCATGAAACGCAGCGTGCGCGGCAAGGGCGCCAATACCCGTTATGTCTGCGACATCCTGCCCGACAGCGAACCGGCCCATTCGCTGCTGGTGGTGGAAGTGCGCACGCCGTCCGGTCACTCGTCCAGCTACCCGCCGCATAAGCACGACACCGACGACCTGCCGCACCAGAGCTTCCTCGAAGAAACCTATTACCACCAGGTGAATCCGTCCCAGGGCTTCGTGTTCCAGCGCGTCTACACCGACGACCGCAGCATCGACCAGGCCATGGCCGTGGAGAACAGCGACCTGGTGGTGGTGCCCAAGGGGTATCACCCGGTCAGCGTGCCCTATGGGTACGAGTCCTATTACCTGAATGTCATGGCCGGTCCGAAGCGGGTCTGGCAGTTCCATAACGACCCGCAGCACAGCTGGCTGCTCGACCTCTGAATTCGAACATTCCAACGGAGAACCAGGACAATGAGCGACACCCCGGTAGTAGGCCATTACATCAACGGTCGCGTGCAGGACGGCGACAGCGCTCGCTCCAGCAATGTCTTCAACCCGGCCACCGGCGCGGTGCAGGCGCGGGTGGCCCTGGCCGAACCAAGTACTGTCGACGCGGCGGTGGCCTCGGCGCTGGCGGCGTTCCCGGCCTGGTCCGAGCAATCGTCGTTGCGTCGCTCGCGGGTGATGTTCAAGTTCAAGGAATTGCTCGATCGTCACCATGACGAACTGGCTCGGATCATCAGTCGTGAACATGGCAAGGTGCTGTCCGACGCCCATGGCGAAGTCACCCGTGGCATCGAGATCGTCGAGTACGCCTGCGGTGCACCGAGCCTGCTCAAGACCGACTTCAGCGACAACATCGGCGGCGGCATCGACAACTGGAACCTGCGCCAGCCACTCGGGGTGTGCGCCGGTGTCACGCCGTTCAACTTCCCGGTGATGGTGCCGTTGTGGATGATTCCGCTGGCCTTGGTCGCCGGCAACTGCTTCATCCTCAAGCCCTCGGAACGCGACCCGTCCGCCAGCCTGCTGATGGCTCGGTTGCTGACCGAAGCCGGCTTGCCGGACGGCGTCTTCAATGTGGTCCAGGGCGACAAGGCGGCGGTGGATGCGCTGTTGCAGCACCCGGACATCGAGGCGATTTCCTTTGTCGGCTCCACGCCCATCGCTCAATACATCCACCAACAGGGCACCGCGAACGGCAAGCGCGTACAGGCCCTGGGCGGGGCGAAGAACCACATGATCGTCATGCCCGATGCCGACCTCGACCAGGCGGCGGATGCCTTGATCGGTGCGGCCTACGGATCGGCCGGCGAGCGTTGCATGGCGATTTCCATTGCCGTGGCGGTGGGCGATGTCGGCGATGAGCTGATTGCGCGATTGCTGCCGCGTATCGACCAGTTGAAGGTCGGCGACGGCCAGCAGCCCGGCGTTGACATGGGGCCGCTGGTCACCGCCGAGCACAAGGCCAAGGTGGAAGGTTTTATCGATGCTGGCGTGGCCGAGGGTGCTCGCCTGATCGTTGATGGCCGTGGTTTCAAAGTGCCGGGGGCCGAGCAGGGATTTTTCGTCGGTGCGACGCTGTTCGACCGGGTCACCGCCGAGATGAGCATCTATAAGCAAGAGATTTTCGGCCCGGTGCTGGGCATCGTTCGTGTACCGGACTTCGCCACGGCGGTGGCGCTGATCAACGCCCATGAGTTCGGCAATGGCGTGTCGTGCTTCACCCGAGACGGCGGCATCGCCCGGGCATTTGCGCGCAGCATCAAGGTCGGCATGGTGGGCATCAACGTGCCGATTCCGGTGCCCATGGCCTGGCATTCCTTTGGCGGCTGGAAGCGTTCGCTGTTCGGCGACCACCATGCCTATGGCGAGGAAGGCCTGCGCTTCTACAGTCGCTACAAAAGCGTGATGCAGCGCTGGCCCGACAGCATCGCCAAGGGCCCTGAGTTCAGCATGCCGACTGCCCAATAACTCATTTCATTGAATGCCGGAGGGAGAACAACAATGAACAAGCCCCTGCGTTTTGCCTTGAACCGAATGGTTGCCCCGCGCCTGTCACTGCCTGCTTTCATCGACCTGGCGCTGGCGTTGAAAACCGATGCCATCGAGATTCGCAACGACCTCAAGGGGGTCGAGATCGAAGATGGCATGCCGCCGGCGCGCGTGCGTGAGTTGTGCGAGGCGCGCGACATCAAGGTGCTGTCGATCAACGCCCTGTACCCGTTCGATGTGTGGAACGAAGAGCGTCGCGCCCAGGCCGTGCGCTTGGCCGACTACGCTCGCGAGTGCGGCGCCGAGGGGCTGGTGATGTGCCCGCTCAACGACCGCGCCGACCCGCGCAGCGAGGCCGAACGGGCAGCGGGGCTGCGCACGGCCCTCAGTGAACTGGCACCGATCCTGCGCGCCTTCGGTATCTACGGTTTCATCGAACCTTTGGGGTTCGAAGAATGCTCGCTGCGGCGAAAGCGCACGGCGGTGGAGGCGATCAAGGCCATCGGCGGGCTGGATGTGTTCCGCCTGGTGCATGACACCTTTCATCATCATTTGGCGGGGGAGCAAGAATTGTTCCCTGAACTGACTGGGCTGGTGCACATCTCCGGCGTCGAGGATGCCCAGGCGCCGCTGGCGACGATTCGGGACGGCCACCGGGTGCTGGTGGGTGAGGGGGATATTCTCGGCAATGCCGCGCAGATTGAAGCGCTGGTGAGCGGAGGTTATGACGGTTACCTGTCCTTTGAGCCCTTTGCCGAGAGCGTCCACGAGCTGGCCGACATCCGCCAGGCGCTGGGGGCGAGCATGAGCCACCTGCAAAGCTCCCACTCGACCGAGTTGCGTTTGAAGAAGGTGCAAGCATGACCACAACACGACTGACCATGGCCCAGGCCCTGGTGAAATTCCTCGATAACCAATACGTCGAGGTCGATGGCGTCCAGAGCAAATTCGTCGCCGGGGTGTTTACCATTTTCGGCCACGGCAACGTGCTGGGCCTGGGCCAGGCGCTGGAGCAGGACAGCGGCGACCTGGTGGTCCATCAGGGCCGCAACGAGCAGGGCATGGCCCATGCCGCCATCGGGTTTGCCAAGCAGCACCTGCGGCGCAAGATCTACGCCTGTACCTCGTCGGTCGGTCCCGGCGCGGCGAACATGCTGACCGCGGCTGCCACCGCCACGGCCAATCGCATCCCGCTGCTGCTGTTGCCCGGCGATGTCTACGCCAGTCGCCAGCCGGACCCGGTGCTGCAACAGATCGAGCAATTCCATGACCTGAGCATCAGCACCAACGATGCCTTCAAGGCCGTGAGCAAATACTGGGACCGCATCAACCGCCCCGAGCAATTGATGACTGCCGCGATCCATGCCATGCGCGTGCTCACCGATCCGGCCGAGACCGGCGCGGTGACCCTGGCGCTGCCCCAGGACGTACAGGCCGAGGCCTATGATTACCCGGATTACTTCCTGCAAAAACGCGTGCACCGCATCGACCGTCGCCCAGCCACTGAAGCGATGCTCGACGATGCCCTGGCGCTGTTCAAGGGTAAGCGCAAGCCGCTGATCATCTGCGGCGGCGGGGTGAAATATTCCGGGGCCAACGCTGCATTGCAAGCCTTCGCCGAGCGCTTCGAGATTCCGTTTGCCGAAACCCAGGCGGGAAAAAGCGCCATCGTCTCCAGCCACCCACTGAACGTAGGCGGTGTCGGCGAGACCGGTTGCCTGGCGGCGAACCTGCTGGCCAAGGAAGCGGACCTGGTCATCGGCATCGGCACCCGCTACAGCGATTTCACCACCGCGTCGAAATGGCTGTTCCAACACCCCGAGGTGCGGTTCCTCAACCTGAACATCAGCCCGTGCGATGCGCTGAAACTCGACGGCGTTCAACTGCTGGCCGACGCCCGTTCCGGCCTGGAGGCGCTGGCCGGCAAGCTCGGCGATTACCGTGCCGAATGGGCCGGGCAGATCGCCGACGCCAAGGCCCGGCTCGAGGCGGAAGTGGACCGGATCTACCAGGCGGATTTCCAGACCCAGGACTTCGTTCCGGAAATCAACGACCACATGGACCCGGCGGTGTTTCGTGAATTCATCGAACTCACCGGCTCCTGCCTGACCCAGAGCCGGGTGCTCGGCACCCTCAACGAAACCCTGGCGGACGACGCCATCATCGTCGCTGCCGCCGGGAGCCTGCCCGGTGATTTGCAGCGCAGCTGGCGCAGCAAGGGCGTGAACACCTACCACGTCGAATATGCCTATTCGTGCATGGGCTATGAAGTGAATGCGGCGTTGGGCGTGAAGCTCGCCGAGCCGGACAAAGAGGTCTACGCGCTGGTGGGCGACGGCTCCTACATGATGCTGCACTCGGAACTGGCGACCTCGATCCAGGAGCGGCGCAAGATCAACGTGGTGCTGCTGGACAACATGACCTTCGGTTGCATCAACAATTTGCAGATGGAACACGGCATGGACAGCTTCGGCACCGAATTCCGTTTCCGCAACCCCGAGACGGGCAAGCTCGATGGCGGCTTCGTGCCGGTGGACTTCGCCATGAGCGCGGCGGCCTACGGTTGCAAGACCTACAAGGTCAAGACGCTGGACGAGTTGCACGCGGCCCTGGCCGACGCCCGGCGCCAGACGGTCTCGACGCTGATCGATATCAAGGTCCTGCCCAAGACCATGATCCACAAATACCTGTCCTGGTGGCGGGTCGGCGTGGCGCAAGTCTCCACCAGCGCGCGCACCGATGCCGTGGCCAAGACCCTCAACGAACGACTGGCCAAGGCCCGTCAATACTGATTGCCCCAACCCTACGAAAGGAGTTCCACATGTCTTTGAAGCTGGGCGTCATCGGCACCGGGGCCATCGGCCAGGACCACATCCGTCGTTGCAGCCAGACCTTGCTCAACAGCCAGGTGGTGGCGGTAACCGACATCAACCTTGCCCAGGCGGCGAAAGTGGTGGCCGACCTCAAGCTCACCGCCGAGGTCTACCCCGACGGCCACGCGCTGATCAAGGCGCCGGACGTCGAGGCGATCCTCGTCACGTCCTGGGGGCCGAGCCATGAAGAGTTCGTGCTGGCGGCCATCGCGGCGGGCAAACCGGTGTTCTGCGAGAAACCGCTGGCGGTCACGGCCGAAGGCTGCCGCAAGATCGTCGAAGCCGAAGTGGCCCACGGCAAGCGCCTGGTGCAGGTCGGTTTCATGCGGCCCTACGATGAAGGTTACCGCGCGCTCAAATCGGTGATCGACAGCGGCCAGATCGGCGAACCGCTGATGCTGCACTGCGCCCACCGCAACCCCAGCGTGGGCGAAAATTACAAGACCGACATGGCGATCACCGACACGTTGATCCATGAGCTGGACGTGCTGCGCTGGCTGCTGGCCGATGACTACGTGTCGGTACAGGTGGTGTTCCCGCGCAAGAGCAGCAAGGCCTTGGCGCATCTGCGCGATCCGCAGATCGTCCTGCTGGAAACCGCCAAGGGCACCCGCATCGACGTCGAAGTGTTCGTCAATTGTCAGTACGGTTACGACATCCAATGCGAAGTGGTGGGGGAGACCGGCATCGCCAAGCTGCCGGAACCGTCCCAGGTGCAGTTGCGCAGCGGCGCCAAACTGTCCAATGCGATCCTGATGGATTGGAAGGATCGCTTCATTGCAGCTTATGACGTCGAATTGCAGGCCTTCATCGACGGCGTGCGCAGCGGCCAAGTGGGCGGACCTTCTGCCTGGGACGGCTTCGCGGCGGCGGTGGCGGCGGATGCCTGCGTCCAAGCGCAGCAGAGTGGTCAGATCGTCAAGGTCGAGTTGCCCGAGCGGCCTCGCTTTTACGGCTGACGCGAGTAGGCTCGCTCCCATAAGGGGATGGTCTGTATTCATTGTTTTTCAAGGAGCCTTCATGCGAATCGGACTAGTCGGCTATGGCAAGGGCGGGCGGTTTTTCCACGCGCCGCTGATCAGCAGTCTGCCGGGCGCTACGTTCGTCGGGGTAGTCACGCGCTCCCCCGAGCGGCGCCAGCAACTGGTGAGTGATTATCCGCACGTCCAAGCCTTCGACTCTCTCGAACAACTGGTGGCGGCCGGCGTCGATGCGGTGGTGGTGTCCACGCCGCTGGAGGCGCGTGCGGCCGTGGTGATGCAAGCCATCGAGCACGGCGTGGCGGTGGTCAGCGACAAGCCTTTCGCCCTCGATGCCGGGCAGGCCGAAGCGATGGTGCTGGCCACCGAACGACGCAACGTGCCGTTGAGCGTCTACCAGAACCGGCGCTGGGATTCGGATTTCCTGACGGTTCGCAAGTTGCTCTCATCTGGAGCGCTTGGGCAGGTTATTCGCTTTGAATCCAGCGTTGAACGTTACTCGCCGACCTCTGTGGGAAAGGGCAGTGGCGGTGGCTTCCTGCGGGATTTGGGCAGCCATCTGGTGGACCAGGCCTTGCAATTGTTCGGGCCGGTGATCCGGGTTTATGCCGAGCTGGATTATCGGCAGCCGGGCCAGGCCTTCGACAACGGTTTTTTCATGTCGATGGCCCACGCAAACGGCGTGATCTCCCATTTGAGCGGCAATTGCCTGCAAAACGCTGCGCGCCCACGCTTTCGGGTCAGCGGCAGCGAAGGCTGCTATACCGTCGAAGGCCTCGATGGGCAGGAGGCCCTGGCATTGGCGGGGCTGAGTCCGGCCTCCGAAGGCGAGCGCTGGGGCGCCGAAGAACACCGGCGCTGGGGATGGTTCGAACACGGAGCCGAGCGTGAGCGCGTGGCTTCGGAGCGAGGTTGTTGGCTCATGTTCTACCAGCGTCTCCAGGCAGCCTTGCGGGGCGACGGCCCTTTGCCGGTGGCGGCCCGCGATGCCTTGGCCACGACACGTATCCTGGACGCTGCCAGGCAGAGCGCGGAGCAGGGCGAGGTAGTGTGTTTATCCGAGCCTGTAGGACATGGAACAAAAAACGAATAAAATTCTAAAATGAGTTGATATGGAAAATATTTTCCAATAAAGTCGATTCCAGGTTACCGACAACCCTGTCCGCGTTTATCCAGGCTCGCCCTGAATGGACGAAGGACGAAACAAAAACAAGAAACACAGCCAGGTACCGTCGATGAAAACCTTCAACCGCTCTGCGTTTCACCTGCCATCTTCCTTGCGCCTGTCCGCAATCCTTCCCTTGTTCGAGTCCCTGTGCATCCAGCGCAAGGGCGCCGTGGTGTGCTGCATGCCCGGCGCGCCGATCGTGCGTTTGCCGCGTTCCTGAAGTCCGTCACGCCTTATCCATAAAACCAACAAAAAAGTGGAGAAAGAACGTTCATGAACACCAAGACCCGTATTGCCTCGCTGGCCCTGTCATTGATGTTTGCCAGCGGCGCTGCCCTGGCGGATCTGAAGATTGGCGTCAGCATGTCTCAGTTCGATGACACCTGGCTGACCTACCTGCGCGAATCCATGGACAAGAAAGCCAAGTCCCTGCCGGACGGCGTCACGCTGCAGTTCGAAGATGCGCGCAGCGATGTGGTCAAGCAACTGAGCCAGGTGGAAAGCTTCATCAGCCAGAAGGTCGACGCGCTCATCGTCAACCCGGTGGACACCGCCGCGACCCAGCGCATCACCAAGGCCGCCGTGGCCGCCGGCATCCCGCTGGTGTACGTCAACCGCCGTCCGGATGATCCGAAGTTGCCGCAAGGGGTGGTCACCGTCGCCTCGGACGACCTGGAAGCCGGGCGCATGCAGATGCAATTCCTGGCCGACAAGATGGGCGGCAAGGGCGACATCGTGATCCTGCTGGGGGATCTGGCGAACAACTCCACCACCAACCGCACCAAGGGCGTCAAGGAGGTACTCGCCAAATACCCGGACATCAAGATCGAGCAGGAACAGACCGGCACCTGGTCCCGGGACAAGGGCATGACCCTGGTCAACGACTGGCTGACCCAGGGCCGTGACTTCAATGCGGTGGTGTCCAACAACGACGAAATGGCCATCGGCGCAGCCATGGCGCTCAAGGGCGCTGGCAAGGAAAAGGGCAGCGTATTGATCGCCGGGGTCGACGGCACGCCGGACGGCTTGAACGCGATCAAGAAAGGCGAGATGGCGGTCTCGGTGTTCCAGGACGCCAAGGGCCAGGCCGATGGCTCGATCGATACGGCAGTGAAGATGGTCAAGAAGCAGCCGGTCGAGCAAACCGTCTGGGTGCCCTATCGTTTGATCACGCCGGAGAACGTCGATCAGTTCAAGTGACGCTTTACCTGTTTCATCACAACAATAAACAGGCAAGGTCGCCGCGCCGACCTTGCCCAGGGAGTACCTGACCATGTTCGCATCAGCGACTGCTTCGAGCGCTCCGGCACCGACTTTCCGGCCGGACGCATTACCTGACGAACCGTACCTGTTGGAAGTCGTCAATGTCAGCAAGGGCTTTCCCGGCGTAGTGGCGTTGTCCGACGTGCAATTGCGGGTACGCCCCGGCTCGGTGCTGGCCCTGATGGGTGAAAACGGCGCAGGCAAGTCCACGCTGATGAAGATCATCGCCGGCATTTACCAGCCCGACGCTGGCGAACTGCGCCTGCGCGGCAAGCCGGTGACCTTCGACACGCCCCTGGCGGCCTTGCAGGCCGGGATCGC
This sequence comes from Pseudomonas frederiksbergensis, assembly GCF_000802155.2. Taxonomy (GTDB): domain Bacteria; phylum Pseudomonadota; class Gammaproteobacteria; order Pseudomonadales; family Pseudomonadaceae; genus Aquipseudomonas; species Aquipseudomonas frederiksbergensis_A. The sequence continues at coordinate 364,717 of NZ_JQGJ02000001.1, read as the reverse complement.
GATGATCCACCAGGAACTGAACCTGATGCCGCACATGAGCATCGCCGAGAACATCTGGATCGGTCGCGAACAGCTCAACGGCCTGCACATGATCGACCACGGTGAAATGCATCGCTGCACCGCCCGGTTGCTGGAGCGCTTGCGAATCAAGCTCGACCCGGAGGAGCAGGTGGGCAACCTGAGCATTGCCGAGCGGCAGATGGTGGAGATCGCCAAGGCCGTCTCGTATGACTCAGACATCCTGATCATGGATGAGCCGACGTCGGCCATCACCGAGACCGAAGTCGCCCATTTGTTCTCGATCATCGCCGACCTCAAGGCCCAGGGTAAGGGCATCATCTACATCACGCATAAAATGAACGAAGTGTTCGCCATTGCCGACGAAGTGGCGGTATTTCGCGACGGCGCATATATCGGCCTGCAACGCGCCGACAGCATGGATGGCGACAGTCTGATTTCGATGATGGTCGGACGTGAGTTGAGCCAGTTGTTTCCCGAGCGGGACAAGCCTATCGGTGATCGGGTCCTGTCGGTTCGCGACCTGAGCCTGGAGGGCATTTTCAAAGGGGTGTCGTTCGACCTGCATGCCGGCGAGATCCTCGGCATCGCCGGGTTGATGGGCTCGGGCCGGACCAACGTGGCCGAGGCGATTTTCGGCGTAACCCCGGCCACGGGTGGCGAGATCCTGCTGGACGGCCAGCCGGTGCACATCAGCGATCCGCACATGGCCATCGAAAAGGGCTTCGCGTTGTTGACCGAGGATCGCAAGCTCAGCGGCTTGTTCCCGTGCCTGTCGGTGTTGGAAAACATGGAAATGGCCGTGTTGCCCCATTACGTCGGCAACGGTTTCATCCAGCAAAAAGCCCTGTGTGCCTTGTGCGAGGACATGTGCAAGAAGCTGCGGGTCAAGACGCCATCCCTTGAGCAATGCATCGATACGTTGTCTGGCGGTAACCAGCAGAAGGCGCTGCTCGCCCGCTGGCTGATGACCAACCCACGCATCCTGATCCTCGACGAGCCGACCCGCGGCATCGATGTCGGCGCCAAGGCCGAGATCTACCGACTCATTGCCTACCTCGCCAGCGAAGGCATGGCGGTCATCATGATTTCCTCGGAACTGCCCGAGGTGCTGGGCATGAGCGACCGCGTGATGGTGATGCACGAAGGCGACCTGATGGGCACCCTCGACCGCAGCGAAGCCACCCAGGAACGAGTCATGCAACTGGCGTCGGGCCTGTCCTGATGGCCGTCAGTCCGGATAAAAAAGGTAAATGGCTATGAACGCGATATTGGAAAACAAACCCGCGGCCGCCCCGGCCAGGACGCGTCGACGGTTGCCGACGGAACTGAGCATTTTCCTGGTGCTGATCGGCATCGGCCTGGTGTTCGAGCTGTTCGGCTGGATCATGCGCGACCAGAGCTTCCTGATGAACTCCCAGCGCCTGGTGCTGATGATCTTGCAAGTGTCGATCATCGGCCTGCTGGCCATCGGCGTGACCCAGGTGATCATCACCACCGGCATCGACTTGTCGTCGGGGTCGGTGCTGGCGTTGTCGGCGATGATCGCCGCGAGCCTGGCGCAGACTTCGGATTTCGCCCGGGCGGTGTTTCCTTCACTGACCGACCTGCCGGTGTGGATTCCGGTGGTGGCCGGGCTCGGCGTGGGGCTGCTGGCGGGGGCGATCAACGGCAGCATCATTGCCATTACCGGTATCCCACCGTTTATTGCCACCCTTGGCATGATGGTCTCGGCCCGTGGCCTGGCGCGCTACTACACCGAAGGGCAGCCGGTGAGCATGTTGTCGGATTCGTACACCGCCATCGGTCATGGCGCGATGCCGGTGATCATCTTCCTGGTAGTGGCCGTGATCTTCCACGTCGCCTTGCGCTACACCAAGTACGGTAAATACACCTACGCCATCGGCGGCAACATGCAGGCCGCACGGACGTCGGGCATCAACGTCAAGCGCCACTTGGTGATTGTCTACAGCATCGCCGGGCTGCTCGCGGGGTTGGCCGGTGTGGTGGCCTCGGCGCGGGCGGCGACCGGGCAGGCGGGCATGGGCATGTCTTATGAACTGGACGCGATTGCCGCGGCGGTGATCGGCGGCACCAGCCTGGCTGGCGGAGTGGGGCGCATCACCGGGACGGTGATCGGTGCATTGATCCTCGGCGTCATGGCCAGCGGGTTCACCTTTGTCGGTGTCGACGCCTATATCCAGGACATCATCAAGGGGTTGATCATTGTCGTTGCCGTGGTGATCGATCAGTACCGCAATAAACGCAAGCTCAAACGTTAACGACCATTTGATGCGACAAATCGCCACGCCTGACACGCGTGGCGTTGCCATTTGTCTTCTTAATACAGCCATTGCAGCGAATTTCTTGTTATAAACGCACTCCGACGGCCAGCAGAAGCCGGTCTGACAGCATTTGAAGCGGCTGTCGGGCATTTTCCCATGTTTTCGGTTGCTGACGCCCCGACTCGGCCTTAGACTGCCGCCCCTCGTAAATTGAGTGCCGGGTGGCGCTTGGAATAGACGGCGCCTTTCCGATGAGCGTGGCTGCTTGATGCGGGACGCTCCATAATTCGCCTTAATGCACGTTTTTTTATAGAGAAATCAATGACAAAGGAAAAGTTGCTGGCCATGCCGGCGGATGACTACATGAATGCCGAGCAACTGGCTTACTTCACCAAGCTGTTGCAGAACATGAAAGTCGAAACCCACGAGCGCATCGAACAGAACCGAATCGCCATTGAAAGCCTGGACAGCCCGGCCGACCCGGCGGACGCTGCTTCCGTAGAAGAAGAGCGTACCTGGCTGGTCAACGCCATCGATCGCGACCAGCGCATGCTGCCGCAACTGGAGCAGGCCCTGGACCGCATCAACGACGAGAGCTTCGGCTGGTGCGACGACAGCGGCGAGCCAATCGGCCTCAAGCGCCTGCTGATCAGCCCGACCACCAAGTACTGCATCGAAGCTCAAGAACGTCACGAGCAGATCGACAAGCACCAGCGCCAGGCCTGATTCCTGTTTCCGAAAAGATCGCAGCCCTTCATCCGAAGCTGCGGTCTTTTTGCTTTCTGATCATCACGCTTCTCGATTTGTGGCCGAAAACACGACTAATGGACCATGGATAATGGCTCGGTAGTGGCGTTTAATGCGGCCATAACAATGAGAAATGTGGGTGACGAAAATGGCGACAGACGGATCTCTGGCGGCGACAGCGTCGACCTCGGTGCCTGTAGCGCGCGTTACGGTGCGCTGGCTAGCGCCGACGCTGCAAAGTGTGGCGCTGGTTTCGCTGCTGTGTGGCATGACCTTGGGCGGTTGGTCGTTATACATGGCGCTGCCGCTGGCAATGCTCATCGTCTGGTTGCCGCGCCTGCGCTCGCGCCTGGCCAGCAGCCCCGCGCCGGCGGCAAGCGACAGCTTGGCCGAACTCACCCGCGATCTCTCCTACACCACCAGCCATAACGCACTGTCTGCAGCGGGCGTGGCTTATTCGGTCAAGCAATTGGCCGGCAAGGTCCAGTCACAACTGGGGGCTGCAGCGCAGATCGTCGGCAACGCCGAAGCGATGATCGCCACCGAGCAGGCCACCTCACAACTCAGCCAACAGGCCTTGGGCGCGGCCAGCGAGGCCCATCGCAGCAGTGTCGCCGGACGCAGCGAGTTGGTGGAATCCATCAGTCGCATGCACCAGCTCAGCCAGCGTGCCAATGAAAGTCGTGAACTGATCGAAGCGCTGAGCGTGCGCAGCGATGAAATCCAGCGCGTGAGCCTGGTCATTCAATCGATCGCCAGCCAGACCAACCTGCTGGCTCTCAACGCCGCCATCGAGGCTGCCCGGGCCGGGGAACATGGCCGCGGGTTCGCCGTGGTGGCCGATGAGGTACGTGGGCTGGCCGGGCGCACCGCCGCGGCGACCGGCGAGGTTGGTGTGATGGTGGCGGACATCCAGCAGCGCACCGCGCAGGTCGTCGAGCAGATCCGCCAACTGGCCGCAGACCTGGACAGCGGTGTGCAGCAAGTCGAGCACACCGGCCAGCACCTGGAAAACATCGCCCGGCTTGCGGCCGGTGTCGAAACCCAGGTCAGCGCCATCGCCCAGGGCACCGACACCAACCGTGGACAACTCGACAGCCTGTTTCATGCGATCGAGCAAATGCGCGGTGACCTGGCGATCAGCGACCAGCAGACCCAACGCCTCGCCGAGGCCGCCGTACAGATGGAGGGCCAGGCCGAAACCATCAGCGAGCGCTTGGCCGAGGTGGGCCTGGACGATTATCACCAACGGGTCTATGACCTGGCCCGGGAAGGGGCAAGCCGGATTGCCGCACAGTTCGAGGCGGATATCGATCAGGGGCGTATCAGCCTGGAGGACTTGTTCGATCGCAGCTACCAACCCATTCCCAACACCCAACCGGCGAAGTTCCAGACCCGTTTCGATCGCTACACGGATCAGGTGCTGCCGGCGATCCAGGAACCTTTGCTGGCGCGGCATGAGGGGCTGGTCTTCGCGATTGCCTGCACCCAGCAGGGCTACGTGCCGACTCACAACAATGCGTTCTGCCAGCCGTTGACCGGCGACCCCCAGGTGGACACGCTGAACAATCGCACCAAGCGCAAGTTCTCCGACCGCACCGGGATTCGCTGTGGCAGCCACCAGCAGCCCGTGTTGCTGCAAACCTACACGCGGGACACGGGGGAGCTGATGCATGACCTGTCGGTGCCGATCATGCTCAAGGGACGGCATTGGGGTGGACTGCGGTTGGGCTACAAGCCTGAGAAGCCGCGCTGAGCCTCGACGCAACCTATTGCGACGAGTGAGTGTTCGTGGCGAGGAGCAAGCTCCCTCGCCACAAGAGCAAGCCCGCCGTTCTCAGGGTTTATTTATCGTCGTGCAGACGTACGTTCAACTGGTCCACCAGCACCGCCTCTTCGCCGTCGGCAAGCAGCCATTCCCGAAGCAAATCTTTCTGCTGATCTGACCAGAAAGGCGCATCGACCAACTTGGTGTTCGGCTCAAGCGGGTGCGCCATGATGAAATCATCGATGGCTTCGCCTTCCGAAGGCAGGCCGAGTTGGTCAAACAGGGTGCTGAGTTCGTGGGATGGTTGTTCCATTTTGTAGGACTCCTCTGGACTACCGCCGTCATGGCGCCTCGGTTGCTTCCCTCTATCTGAGGCAAACGGTCGTCAGGAGTTCGATCGATATCAGGCTTTCAGCGCACCTTCGTCCACCGCGATCTTCAGGGCCAGCGCCGACGCCCTGGCGGCCTCGGCGGCGATTTCCGGTGTCTTGAACCAGCGATCCCTCTCAACCTGGTGATAAGTGACTGCGGTGGAGGGTGCTTTGGCACGCATGACGATGACTGCCTGGAATTCGCCTTCGACCTCTCTGGCTTCGCCGCGGATGAAAAAATCGCCGATGTCTAGTTCCGTCACGTCACGCCTTCCCTTCGAGTCATATTATTGTGCGAGCGCCTCCATGGGGGCGCTCCGGGTAGGCAGTATGGCAGCAGTTGGGCGGCGGCGGCTGAGTTAAGTCATGGCGCCTGCCATTGAAGTGCTCTGTTCAAGCTTCCGGGCGAGATAGCAGGCTTCGTTGTGGTCGGTACGGAAACCTCTTACGCGCCCGGTGGTGGTTTCTTCGATATGGAAAAAACACTTGCCGGCGAGAACGACCCTATATTTCGGCCGGATCGTTGCAATTGGCGTGTATTCGTATGCGGGAGGGGTGCCTTGCGTCTGGGCGACACATGCGGTGACGGGGCGGATCAAGGTTGAAAAAGTAGCCATGTGAATTCCTTTTCTATGGTTACCGACGAATTGCCGGCTGTTTTAAGTAGTCTGCGCAGCAACGGCTGCTCTAGAATCGGCAGTACCGTGCGTACGGTTGCGCCTATCTAAAGCAATTTTTTTTGGCATCGATGTCGGAAAAATGCTTTTCTCGGTGAGAAATTTCCCTAAAGTTAGTAGTCCCTCCTTTTCCGATGTTCAGAGTGGTGTTTTCCTTCAACCTCTGACGACTGCGGGGAAAGACGGCGAGAGTGGCGATCCTTTAGTCTGCTCCCGCCCAGGGTCAGGGCGCACCGTTCACTTTCGAATTCAAAGACAGGTCCATGCGACCGTGCAGGTTCTCGTGGTCCATTCCCGCAGAGTGGGCCGTTTTAAATGATGGGGATGTTTCCTTGGCAGTAAGTAATCTCGACATGCATGCGTTATTTGTACTGGGTGACTTGCGGGCGAAGCTGGTCAAGCTATTCCAGTCACGTTTTGTCTATATCACCGAGCAGACTCCCGAAGGCATCTATGTTGCCGAGATCGATACCGAGTCGGCACTGGTGGTTGATGACAAGCCCCGGCTTGAACTGAAGGTTGGCGACCATTTCCGTGCGGCAGTATTGCCCAGTCGGGAGGGTGGCAAATTCGAAATCAGGTTTCGTGAAATCAAGTTGACGGTCTATGGCCTTGGCGACTACGCGTTCGTCACGACGGCCGATGGCCAAGCCATCCTCTTCAAGGAAGGGCACAGCGTGGTGACAGTATTTGCCGCCAACCAACAGCTGCAGGAAGGTTTGACCAAGACGTTGAAAGCGGTCACTGGCAAGGCGGCCAAATGGCGCAAGGGCGAACTCGTGACGTTCAAGGCCAGCGAGTAAAAGGCCGATCGTCATTCGATAGTGACGAATCGGGTCTATCGCCTGTGCTCTTTCGTACTCGTAACAGTTTTAAAACCCGCCTGCTGGAACCTTGGCTACAGTCAACTGACTGAACTAGTCAGAGGCTTGCGTTCGCTTCGCAACGCCGTTCGGTTATTGCTGTGTCCGGCATGAGGTATCAAGCATGAAACGAGTTCGACAGTGGCTGGCTGCCTGGGCCACCCTCGCTGTGTTGGTTTCACCACTCCCGGCATCCGCGGCATCGACGCCGATCCACTTTGCCGACCTGAACTGGGAAAGCGGCAGCCTGATTACCGACATCCTGCGAATCATCGTCGAAAAGGGCTACGGGTTACCGACCGACACGTTGCCGGGCACGACCATCACCCTGGAAACCGCCTTGGCTAACAACGATATCCAGGTGATCGGTGAGGAGTGGGCCGGTCGCAGCCCGGTTTGGGTCAAGGCCGAGGCCGAAGGCAAGGTGGTTGCACTGGGCGACACGGTCAAAGGGGCGACCGAAGGTTGGTGGGTGCCGGAATACGTGATCAAGGGCGACCCGGCCAAGGGCATCAAGCCCCTGGCGCCGGACTTGCGCAGCGTCGAGGACCTGGCGCGCTACAAGCACGTGTTCAAGGATCCGGAAAGCCCCGGCAAGGGACGCTTCCTCAACAGCCCCATCGGCTGGACGTCCGAGGTGGTCAACAAGCAGAAGCTCAAGGCGTACGGCCTTTCCGATAGCTATGTGAATTTTCGCAGTGGCTCAGGCGCCGCCCTCGATGCGGAGATCACGTCTTCGATTCGTCGCGGCAAGCCGATCCTTTTCTATTACTGGTCGCCGACACCGCTGCTCGGGCGTTTCAAGCTGGTGCAATTGCAGGAGCCGCCCTTCGATGCCGAGGCCTGGAAGACCCTGACCGATGCCGACAACCCCAACCCCAAGCCAACGCGGTCCCTGGCGTCGAAGCTGTCGATTGGTGTGTCCGCACCGTTCCAGAAACAGCACCCGGACATTGCCGAGTTCTTCAGCAAGGTCGATTTGCCGATCGATCCGCTGAACAAGGCGCTGGCCGACATGAGCGAGAAACGCACGCCGTCCCGCGAGGCCGCCGAAGCCTTTCTCAAGGCCCATCCCGAGGTCTGGCAGGCCTGGTTGCCCAAGGACGTCGCCGATAAGGTGGCAGCGGGGCTGTAGGGCGTTCGGGGCCAGTGCGTTGAACAATTGATCCTGGGCAATTCGCCCTTCGCCGGAAACGGGCAATGTGTGCCCGTCCAGCGAAATGCCAAATTCCAGCTAGGATGATTGTTCAACCTTTTTCAGGAGGCTGGCGAATGACGCTTGTATTGGCTCGGTCGCTGGTCGCGGTGTTTGCGACCATCAGCTTGATTCATTTGTATTGGGCCCTGGGAGGGCGGTGGGCGGCGCAGGCGGTGGTGCCGCAGGTGCCAGTGAAGCAGGGCGGCACACTGCGGCCGGCATTCAACCCGTCGGGATGGCTGACGCTGCTGGTCGCCCTCGCGCTGCTGATGATTGCGCTGCTGGTGTGCCTGCGGGTCGGCCTGATATCACCGCCCGTCACCCACCGCGCCTTGCAATGGCTGATCAGCGCGATCGCTTTGCTGATGTTCGCCCGGGCTATCGGCGAGTCGAACCTGGTGGGCTTTTTCAAGGAGGTCAAGGGCTCGACATTCGCCCGCCTCGACACTTGGGTCTATTCGCCGTTGTGCGTGGTGCTGGGGGCGGGGTTGTTGACCGTGGCATGGGCTTGAACGCGTGCAGATAACGGCAAGTCCCTCGCCCCAATAATGCCTGGCTGAGGCTTCTAATCTTCGGGGCCGGTCCTGCGACTGCTCACCTCCGCCGGCACATCGTCACCCGCCATGCGCTTGCGAAACAACGCCGCCCGGGCCAGCAGCAGGGTGGTCACCGGGACGGTGATGGACAGCAGGATCGGGATCAGCCAGGCATGCAATACCGGGCCGGACTTGAGCGCCGAAAAATAGACGATTGACGCCAACGCCACGCACCAGGCCCCCAGCGTCGAAGCCAGGGCAGGTGGGTGCATGCGTTGGAAATAATCCTTCAACCGCACCAGGCCGATCGCGCCGACCAGGGCGAACAGGCTGCCCGAAACCAGTAGGATCGCCACTGGAATTTCGATCCACATCGACAACTCTCCAGTCATTCGATCACCTCCCCGCGCAACAGGAACTTGGCCAGGGCAAACGAGCCGACAAAACCGAACAGGGCGATCAAGAGCGCCGCCTCGAAATACGTGTCGCTGGCATAACGGATGCCCAGTACCAGCATCATCAGCATCGCGACGATATACAGGTAATCCAGGGCCAGGACCCGATCCTGCGCCGAGGGGCCCTTGAACAGCCGCACTAACGTCAGGACCATCGCCAGCGAGAACAGGAACAGACTCAGCAGGATCGCTTTGGACAGCAGGGCGCTCATTCGAAAATCTCCATCAACGGACGCTCGTAAGTGGCCTTGAAATGTTCGATGAATACCGCTTCGTCCTCCAGATCGAACACGTGCATCAACAAGATGCTGCGGTCCAGCGCCAACTCCGACCAGACCGTCCCCGGAATCACCGTGGTGATCATCGAGAGCACCGCCAGGCCGTTGGCATCGTGCAGGTCCAGCGGCACCTTGATGAACCGCGAGCGAGGCGCGCGGCGTCCGGCGTTGAGTACGCGCCAGGCGACGGCCAGGTTGGACTCAAGCACATCGCGACCCACCAGCAGGAACAGCCGCAGCATGACCCACGGTCGACGGATACGGATCGGCCGTGGCCGCAGCGGACGCATCATCAAGGGTGCGAGAAAACCCAGCGCCGCGCCCAACAGCAGGTGGCCGGCGCTGAGCGACAGGTTCAGCAACAGCCAGAGCAACCACAACGCCAGGGACAGCCAGGGGGCTGGAAACAGATGCCTGATCATGGTTGCACCGCCTTCAAGTCAGCGCTGGCCTGAGGGTTGGGGACAGCGCGGGTGGCAAGCACCGTCATCACATAATGTTCAGGCGTGTTCAACGCATCGGCGACGGATTGGGTGTAGCGCAGCAGGGGTTCGGCCTTGAAGGTCAAGACGATCCCCAGCCCCAGCAGCGCAATGATCGGCAGGCATTCGAACGGTCGCAGCAGCGGTGACGGCCGTTCCTGCGGGGTCCAGAAGCGCTGGATGCCCAAGCGCGAGAAGGCGATCAACGAGGCGAGCCCGGACAGGATCAACAAAGCCAGCAGGCCCCAGGCCTTATTGGACACCGGGACATCACCGCTCGACCCGAGCCCCTCGGGGTTGAGCAATGCGCTGAGCAGGCTCAGTTTGCCGATGAATCCCGACAGCGGGGGCATGCCGACAATCAACAGCGCACAGGCAATGAAACTCAAGCCCAGGAAGGCCATGGTCCAGGGGATCACTTGGCCGACTACCGCCTTCTGTTCGTCATCGAGATTGATGCCCTTGGGCGGCTGCAGCGATTCCAGCGGTCGCGGCAGTGTGTCGAGGTCATCTTCCAGCGGCAGTTCGTTGGCAGAGCGTGAACGCTCGATCAGCTCGGCCAGCAAGAACAACGCGCACAGCGCCAGGGTCGAACTCACCAGATAAAACAGCGCCGCGCCTATCAGGTTGGGCTGGGCGAAACCGATGGCCGACAACAGGATTCCGGCCGAGACCAGGATGCTCAGGCTGGCCATGCGTTCGAGGCGCTGGGCCGCCAGGATCGCGATGGCGGCGCAGGCGATGGTCGCCATGCCGCCGTAGACCAGCCAGTCGCCGCCAAAATACGCCGACGCGCCGGCCTGCCCCGAGAACAGCAAAGTCCACAGGCGCAAGATCGTATAGACGCCCACTTTGGTCATGATGGCAAACAACGCCGCCACCGGGGCGCTGGCGGAGCTGTAGGCCGGAACCAGCCAGAAATTCAGCGGCCACATGCCGGCCTTGGCCAGGAACGCCACCGCGAGAATGCCTGCGCCGGCGTGCAGCAGGCCCCGGTCCGCTTCCGGCACCAGCGGGATTTTCAAGGCCAGGTCGGCCATGTTCAAGGTACCGGTGACGCCATAGATCAGCGCTGCGCCGATCAGGAACAACGACGAAGCCAGCAGATTGATGGAAATGTAATGCAGGCCCGACGACACCCGTGCCCGACCCGATCCGTGCAGCATCAAGCCATAGGACGCGGCCAGCAGCACCTCGAAAAACACGAACAGATTGAACAGGTCCGCCGTCAGGAACGCCCCGTACAGGCCCATCAACTGGATCTGGAACAACGCGTGAAAACTCGCCCCTGCCCGGTCCCAACGGGCCATGGCGAACAGCAGGGCGCAGGCGCCGATGATGCCGGTCAGCACCAGCATCAGGGCCGACAGGCGATCGACCACCAGCACGATGCCGAACGGCGCCTGCCAGTTGCCCGGCAGGTACACGCCTATGGACGTGGGCAAGGGCTGGTCCTGGGTCCAGGCCAGCAACAGCACGGCGATGCATAGCCCCAACAAGGTGGACAACAGGTTGATCCGCGCCTTGAGCGGACGATGTTTCTCGCCGAGCATCAGCATCAACGCGGCGGTCAGCAGCGGCAGCAGGATGGGCGCGGCGATCAAGTGAGGCGTCAACATCATTCCTTGGGCTCCCGGCCGTCCACATGGTCGGTGCCGGTCAGCCCACGGGACGCGAGCAAGACAACCAGGAACAGCGCGGTCATGGCGAAGCTGATCACAATGGCGGTCAACACCAAAGCCTGGGGCAGCGGGTCAGTGTAGTGCAGCAAGTCCTGGGGCACGCCGTCCTTGATGATCGGTTCCTTGCCGATGAACAGGCTGCCCATGCTGAAGATGAACAGGTTCACGCCATAGGACAGCAGGCACAGGCCCATCACCACTTGGAACGTCCGTGGTCGCAGCACCAACCAGACGCCGGAGGCGGCCAATACGCCAATTGCAATCGCGATGACTTCTTCCATCAGGCGTTGGCTCCTTTGAGGGGGGGGACGGGTTTGGGGTGCAGGCCCGGCTTATGGGCCCGCACGGACTGGTGGGCAAGGGCGGTGAGAATCAGCAGTGTGGAGCCGACGACCACGGCGTAGACGCCGATGTCGAAGAACAGCGCGCTCGCTACATGGATGTCACCCAGCAGCGGCAATTCGAAATGCCAGGTATGGGTGGTCAGGAACGGATAACCCACGGCCATTGATCCCAGGCCCGTGGCGGTGGCGAACAACAGCCCGGTGCCCATCCAGCGCAGCGGCCGCAGGCTCATCTGCGCCTCGACCCATTGGGTGCCTGCGACCATGTATTGCAGGATGAACGCTACCGACATCACCAACCCGGCGACGAAGCCACCGCCGGGTTGGTTGTGGCCGCGCATGAACAGGTAGAACGACACCACCAGGGCGATCGGCAGCAGCAAGCGCACCAGTACCGAGGGCACCATCATGAAACCCAACGCGGTATCGCTGGCGTGGCGCGGGTTGACCAGGTCGGTGACCACGTCCGGCGCCAGCAGGCGCTGTTGCGCCGGCAGCTGCATGCTTTCCTTGGGTGGGCGGAAACGCCGCAGCAGGGCGAACACCGCCAAGGCCACTGCCACCAGCACGGTGATTTCCCCGAGGGTGTCGAAGCCCCGGAAATCCACCAGCATCACGTTGACCACGTTGCTGCCGCCGCCTTCGGGCAGGGCCCGGCTCAGGTAGAACGATGAAATGTCGTTGGGTGTCTGGCGCGTCAGCATCGCATAGGACAACAGCGCCATGCCGCCGCCCACCGCGACGGACAACAACAAGTCCCGCAAACGGCGGATGCGCGCGCGGCGTTCGCTATTGGGCAGCGGCGACACGTCTTCGATTCGCCGTGGCAGCCAACGCAGGCCCAAGAGGATCAGCACCGTGGTGACGACTTCCACCACCAGTTGCGTCAAGGCCAGGTCCGGAGCCGAGAACCAGACGAAGGTCACGCAGGTCATTAGGCCACAGACACTGACCATCGTCAGTGCCGCAAGACGGTGATATTTGGCCTGCCAGGCCGCGCCCAAGGCACAGGCAATGGCCAACACCCACAGCGTGACGAACACCACGGAGCCGGGGATTTTCGGCCGGTCGCCCCAGGTCAGCGAGCTGTTGAGCATCGGAATCAGCCCGGCCACTACCGCTGCCAATACCAGCCAGAACAGCTGGGCCTGCAGGCGTCGGGTGCTGATCTTGCGTTCAAGCCGGCGGCCCTGGCGCATCATCAGCACCAGGCAGCGCTCGAACAGACGCTTGCCGCTGAGGCGGCCGACCAACGGCGGGCGCTTGATGTGGCCTTGCTTGAATTGTTTGCGCAATAGCAGGTACAGGACGATCCCGCCCGACATTGCCACAAGGCTCATGATCATCGGCGCGTTCAGGCCATGCCAGATCGCCAGGCTGTATTCGGGCAGCGGACCGCCCACCACTGGCAGCGCGGCGGCGGCCAACAACGCGCCCACCACTTGGGCGGGGAAAATGCCCACCAGCAGGCACGTGAACACCAACAGCTCAACCGGTGCGCGCATCCAACGCGGCGGTTCATGGGGAGTGTGGGGCAGGTCGGTGGCGGTGGGGCCGAAAAACACATCGACGGTAAAACGCAGGGAATAGGCGACGCTGAACGTACCGGCAATGGTGGCAATGATCGGCAGCGCCAGCTCGACCCAGGCGGTGGCGGAAATGAACACGGTCTCGGCGAAGAACATTTCCTTGGACAGGAAGCCATTGAGCAACGGCACCCCGGCCATGGCCGCGCTGGCGACCATGGCCAGGGTCGCTGTGAACGGAATCAGCCGCACCAGGCCACTGAGCTTGCGGATGTCCCGTGTGCCACTTTCGTGGTCAATGATCCCGGCGGCCATGAACAGCGAGGCCTTGAAGGTGGCGTGGTTGAGAATGTGAAACACCGCCGCCACCGCTGCGAGAGGACTGTTGAGGCCCAGCAGCAACGTGATGAGCCCCAGATGGCTGATGGTGGAATAGGCGAGAAGGCCCTTGAGGTCGTTCTGGAACATTGCGCAATAAGCGCCGAGCACCAAGGTGCAAGCCCCCGCGCCGCCGACGAGATAGAACCATTCTTCGCTGCCCGACAGTGACGGCCACAACCGCGCGAGCAGGAACACGCCGGCCTTGACCATGGTCGCCGAGTGCAGGTACGCCGAGACTGGCGTGGGCGCGGCCATGGCGTGGGGCAGCCAGAAATGGAAAGGAAACTGGGCGCTTTTGCTCAAGGCGCCGATCAGGATCAACGGCAGCAGGATGGGGTAGAGGGCATGGTCACGGATCAGGTTACCGGCGGCCAGGACCTTGTCCAGGTCATAGCTGCCCACCACATGGCCGAGCAACATCACCCCGGCCAACAGGCACAGCCCGCCGGCACCGGTCACCATCAACGCCATATAGGCGCCGCGCCGGGCGTCGGCGCGGTGATGCCAATAGCCGATCAGCAGGAATGAAAACAGGCTGGTCAGTTCCCAGAAAAACACCATCTGGATCAGGTTGCCGGAGATCACCAATCCGAGCATGGCGCCCATGAACGCCAGGAAAAACGCGAAGAAGCGCGGCACCGGATCGTCCGGCGACATGTAATAGCGGGCGTACAACGACACCAGCGTGCCGATGCCCAGCACCAGCAACGAAAACAGCCAGGCAAAACCGTCCAGGCGCAGGACGAAATTCAAGCCGAGGCTGGGCAGCCAGTCATAGTGTTCGCGAATCACGCCGCCATCGGCGATCTGCGGGTACCACAAGGCCACCTGCACCGTGCCGGCCAGGGCCACGAGGCCGGCCAGCAGCGATTCGGCGTTACGGGCGTTATGCGGCAACAGCGCCGCGACACAGCTGCCGATGAAGGGCAAAAGCAATAGAACTATCAGCGACATAGGCTTCTATTCGGCGGGAGGTTGTGAGGGATCATACGTGGCGTATTCCCGATCACCAACCGCGAGGGTGTCGCAGAATCCTACAAGGTAGATGGATTTTTCCTGTTTTGGGTTGTTTCGGTGAGTGACGGGTAGTCGCGGTTGGTCGCGGATATCGAAGCGTTCTTAGCTCAAAAACGGGATCCGGGTGCGGTACCTTTCTACCGCACCCGAGCATCGCTCCATCGCCATGCTGCGCCATACAGAAAAGGAGAACTGTATGGCAAAGGAAACATCAGGAGATGGATCGGACGGCTCTGTCGTCATCAGGCCGGGACGTCCTTCATCCGGCGGCGGTTCCGGAGGCGGCTATGGCGGCGGCTTCGGGGGAAACCGCGTCGGCGCGACAGGCGGCCCGAAGCGTTCAGCCAAGGGAATTAAAAAGAGGCAGCAAGCGACGCTCAAACGCCAGGCCGAGGAAGCGAAAGCCGCCGCAAAAGCGAAGGCTGACGCTGCGAACGCCAAGGTCGCTGCCGCCGCGGCGGCTCAGGAACAGGCGCGTTTGCTGGCACGCCAGCAGCTGTTGGCGACCATGGCGCAGCGCCACACCACCACCCGGGCCGAGGTGGATCGAAACTTCGCGAGCAAACGATCACAACTCGACGCCGCGCTGCAAAAGGAAATCTCGGCCGCAAAACGGCCGCCCGCCTCGAACTCAACCGAGCGCTGGCAGCTTTACCTCATCACCAAGGAAAAAAGCGAAATCGACGGGCTGATCGCCCGTATGTCTCAAGAACTCAACGCGAAGAATCTCGCCGCCCGTGTCTTTGATGGACAGGATCCGCTGTCCCGTTCGGTCGATGATTATCGCGCGCGACTGGATCAATTCGGTGCCGCGCTGGATGAAGGTCACCGTCTCTGGGAACAGGCTTACATTGCGGCTCAAGAGGCTCGGTTGCTTTCCGAGCAAATCAAGGCCTTGAGCGAAAAATCCAGCGCGCTGGCCAAGCGCCATGCTGAGCAAGCTATCGTTTGGCGTGAGCGGGAAGCCGGCTGGGAGCGCCAGCGCCAATACGCTGAGCAACGGGCGGAGCGCATCCGTTTCAAACAGCAGGTTGACGAAAACGTCCGGCTGGAGAGGCTCAGGCAAGTTCATACCGTGAATGTGCCCGCCTCTTCATTGACCGCGGGCGGGATGGTGTTGAGTCAGGGGACCGTGTTTGTACCCCGGCAAGACACGGCGGTATTGGACAAGGCTGTCCAGTCGGCCGTGGGGATGCTCGGTGAGTTAAAGAGCGTTGCCTTGAAGGGGCCAGGTTTATTTATCGCGCTGGCGACACACACCACCCCTCTAGGCAACGGAGAACTTACTGTCGAGCAACGTCGGCGGCTGTTTCAAGGCGTTGGCGTACCGGCCCAGGCAGTGGGTCTGGCGGACGAGCAACGGTTGAGGTCAGTTGCCGATGCAGGTGGCTCGGTAGAAATGCCGCACCGGCTCAAACCTGAAACCGTATCCGAAGGCACCACGATTCACGTCGCCAATACCGGCGGGGCAATCAGCGCTCAGGTTCCGGTCATCAATGCAGTCCTGGACCCTCTGACCGGCCTCTACAACGCCGAAGTTCCTGGCGTTGTAACCCGGCAACTCCAGTTCGCCACTGACGCGCTCCCACACACTGCCCCGACAAGCCCGCCAGTACTGATGCTCATGGCGCCACAAGTCGAGACCCTGCCGGCGGGCGTGGACCTGCGCATTCAAGACTGCATCGTCTGCGTGCCTGGGTTGCCGCCGACCTATTTCTCATTCGATTTGCCACCCCTGGGCTCGGGCATCGTCGCGGGCGCTGGCAAGCCGGCTGCCAATGATTGGTGGAGCACGGCCAGCCAGCCCCAAGGCGCGGCCATTCCCGAACAAGTCGGCCAGCAGATGCGGGCGCAGACCATTAAGTCCTTCAGTGCCTTCGACCAGGCACTGTGGCGCACCCTCGCCGAGCACCCAGCGCTGTCGGTGTCGGGCAACGCAGATGAGATCAACCAAAAACGCATCGAACGCGGCTTTGCGCCCTATGCGCCGAAAAGCACGTGGGTCGGCGAGCGTCGCGAATTCGAACTGCGTTATCAGAACCGGGCCGAGCTGGGTGAAAACCCTTTCAATCTCGACCGCATCAGCATCGCCACACCAAACAGCCTGCTGGGCAGGCCTGGCATCGTACCGGCTGTCATCCCCTGGCCCGCGCCTCCAATCGGCAACGGTACCCGAACACCCCTGGTACCACCGGGCATCGAACAGCTTGGCCCGACCACCTCACCGATTACACCGCCACTCTCGTCGGTATACCCCGGCAACCCTGTCATCCCGGTCCTACCAGAAAACGAGACGTTTCCGGCTGTTGACGAAGGGCAGGCCGGTGCCAGTATTCCTGGGTATCCGGGGGATATGGAGTTGCCTTCGCCGGGGTTGGTGTTTGTAGGCCCTCCGGTGGAACCGTTGGAGGTGGGGCCGTATAACGAACTCAGTGGTCGAAGCAGAGGAGATGAGTTGGACATTGATCACATACCGTCTAGGAAGGCGTTGGAGTTTCATATTCGTATGAACGGTTACGATATGAGCCCCTTCGAAATCCGGGAAGCGATCCGACGGGCACCGTGCATTGCCGTTCCTTCAAGTATCCATCGCAAATTCAGTGAGACGTATGGTGGACGCAACAGTTTGGAGAAGAGCATGAATGATGCTGCAGATCTGGAGGCAGCAGTGAACAGTAACCTAGCAGCACTAAAACCGGGTCTTGTGGAGTCTGGTGCATCAGAGTCAGATATAGATGCGGCCCTAGAGTTGTTGCACGATTTGCATAAAAAACAGGGGTGGTATTGATGAATGTTTTTGAATTTGAAGTACTCATCGAACGTATCGGAACTTCGCACGAGGTACTGGTAGGGCAGGGCGTACTTCCCGACCAAACATTGACCGAAATGTATGAGGGGCGAGATCGTCTTGAGCTTGAACTAGAACCGGGTATTGAGTTGGAGTTCTGGCGTGAGACGAGGAGGTTCGAGACGCTTTTTGTTACACTCATGCGAACCATACCTTCTATGTCGAAATATGAAGGCGAGCTTCCTATTCCATATATGTTGGAAATGACGCAGTCTGATGTTCATGCGATTTTCGGGGAACCGATGGCATCGAAAGGTCCAATAAAGATGCCAGTGCCGATAGGGATGACTGGGGGGTGGGATTCGTACCCGTTGGACCCAGAACTGTATCCCGGTAAAAAGGTTGTTTTTCAATATACCCAGGATATGAGAGTGAAAACCTTGGTCTTCACTTTGATAGATAAAGGGCACTTTTGATCAGGTGATGAGTGCGTTGCATCACTTTTTCTGCAGCGCTTAAATCGGGACTTGTCAAGTTAGGAGCGTCGGGATCAGCATATAGATGTCGCCCCGAAATCGTTGCATGAACTGCATAAAAAACAAGGGTGGTATTGATGAAAGCTTTTGAACTTGAAGTGCTAATTGAACGTATTGGAAGTCAATACGAGATATTACTAAGCGAGGGCATATTGCCCGATCAATCATTGACCGAAATTTTTGAAGGGGACGATCAACTTTGGCTTGAACCCGAACCGGGTATAGATCTGGATTTCTGGCGGGAAACGGGCAAATTCGAGACGCTTTTCGTTTCACTCATACGAACCACACCCTCGACGAAGGAGTATAAAGGCGAGCTTCCTGCTCCCTATGCGTCGGAAATGACCCAAGATGATGTTCATGCGATTTTCGGGGAGCCGATGGCATCGAAAGGCCCCATAAAAATGCCAGTGCCGATAGGGATGACTGGGGGGTGGGATTCGTACCCGTTGGACCCAGAACTGTATCCCGGTAAAAAGGTTGTTTTTCAATATACCCAGGATATGAGAGTGAAAACCTTGGTTTTCACTCTGATAGATAAAGGGCACCGCTGATCAAGATGATGAGCGTGCCGAATCGCTTTTATCGAGAATGGCTGCTACATGATCTTCAAAAAAATATGAAGACTGTACCGAGTTTGAGCTCTTACAAACCCGGCTTCA
This sequence comes from Pseudomonas frederiksbergensis, assembly GCF_000802155.2. Classification (GTDB taxonomy): domain Bacteria; phylum Pseudomonadota; class Gammaproteobacteria; order Pseudomonadales; family Pseudomonadaceae; genus Aquipseudomonas; species Aquipseudomonas frederiksbergensis_A. The sequence goes on along the minus strand of NZ_JQGJ02000001.1, from coordinate 346,103 downwards.
AACCAGAATAGACCAAGCCCCTGTAGGCACCTGCTCGACCAATCGAGCAGGTGCCTTACCGAGCATGCAGGCTTAAACAAGGAAAACCATAGATGGAACTTAAACCCAAACTCCAGGATTACACCGAGGCCGAGTTTCAGGCGTTCGTAGGGAGAATCTGGAATGTCGACATGGGCAAAGAAGAGCATGATCGACTGATCAACCATTTCGATCGAATCGTCGGGCACCCCAAAGGCGCGGATCTGCTGTTTTACCCCGAAGACACCGGGTACATGAACGCCCCGGAAACGATTGTCCACTTCGTAAAACAGTGGCATTTCAAAAAGAACGTTATCCCCTTCAAGGGAGGGGTACTGCCTGCCCCGGCCAAGCCCGCGCCCCGCTTGAGCATGGCGCAACACGCGACGGCAAGAGCCAAGCGCGAACTTGCCAATGCACAGCAGATGGCCTTGAACATCACCGCCGCAGACCAGACGGTTGAGAAGGCCTTCACCCAGTTGGAGCTTGCTACCCGGCAACGACAAGACCAACACGATGCAGAGCAGACGCTGGAGACCCTCAAGCTGAGCATGCGGCAATTGGAGCACGCACAACACGAAGTGGTCATGGCCGTTGGCGCGTTTGAACGGCGTAAAATGGGTGTCGAGTTTGCCCTGAACGGCGCCCAGCGCGATCTCACCTATAACAAAGCCGACCAGGCGATCTGGCAAGCGAATGCACGGCAGGCCACCGCCAATCATGGCCGTTATCTTGCGCGTTTGTCCTCGATCGCCCGGCGCCATGCCGTTCTTCATACCGCCGCTGAAGCCGTACTGGAGCGTTCCTCGGAGCAACTGATGCGTTTGCGCGTGCAGGACAGCAGGCCGGTATTGTTTCGTATGTCCGCTGTCAACGGTATGAGGCACCCGAACCTGTTGCTGAGCGATGCGCCGCCACTAAGGGTTAGTCAACAGGTGGATTTGCGAAAATCCATTCGCTCAGCCGTTGCCGAGTTCAATTGGTTGATGACGCATCCAGAGCAGGGCCACGCCGGGCAATATGCCGAGGTCCTGAGTTTTGATCTTGTCAGTCGAACCAAAGAGGTGCGTTTTAGCCTGTGTGTGGCGTTGGCCGAGATCTCTGTGATCGAACAGGACTGGCAGGCCCTCGCCGTGCAGCAGGGCGAGGTGGCGTTGCCGTTGCGAATGAGCACTGCAACGACCGCGACAAGACCCGGCAGCCGTTTCAGGGGCCTGAAAGAAATACGTGAACTGTTTCAGATCTACATCACGCCTGCCGCGGGTGTGTTGCCGTCCAAGGTGCGCGTGAGGTTGGCGGTTTGGGACGAAGCTGGACGGGCTTTTCGCTTGACCACGGACGGCTCGCAGCCCCAAGTGATTGAATGGACCAGTGCGGATAGCTTGGAGGCGCCGATTGCGTCCGAGCAAAGTCGACTCGATTCTGCCGGTTTCATTCACTCTTCGCCGGTGCCGACATTGGAAACTTTTGAATCCATCGAAGAGGTTCGATTTGATGATTATGTCGTGGTGTTTCCCCAGAATTCGGGATTGGAGCCGGTCTATGTTGTGTTCAACGACCGTCGAAGCGCGTGATTGAAGACGCTTGGGTAATGCCAGTCAGGAGATAACACGCCATACATCACCCGTGGCGAGAGAGCTTGCTCCCGCTGGGCTTGTGTAGGGGCTGCCGAAGGCTGTGATCTTTTGATCTTGATCTTTCGCTTGGGATTCAAGTGTCTGGGGAAAGATCGCAGCCTCGTTGCACTCGACAGCTCCTACACAGAGTCACAGGTTCGATCACCATTGCAGGCGACCGGCTTCACTACTCGCGCTCAAGCACCTCATCCACCTCGACAACGCCTTTGCTCCGGGTCTTCAACTCGCTGACAATCACTGCCGCCACAATCAGTGCCGCGCCGAGCAAGGCAATCGCCGGCAACCGCTCGCCCGCCAGGCGCCCGGCGATGCCGGCCCACACCGGTTCGCCGGCATAGATCAGTGTGGCGCGGGTCGGCGAGACGCTTTTCTGTGCCCAGTTCATCGCCACCTGGATCGCTGCGCTGGCGGCGCCCAGGCCCACGGCGCTGACCAGCAGCAGCCAGGAGAAGCTCGGAATCACTTCCTGGGTCGGCACCACCATCAGGAAAGCCAACACCGCCGTGCAGGCCAGTTGCACCACCGTCACCCGGCGTACATCGACCTGGCCGGCGTAGGTACTGATCAGGATGATCTCGGCGGCGATCGCGATGGCGCTGATCAGCGTGGCGATTTCACCCGGGCTGAAGTTCAGCGAGGCCCCGGCTGGGCCCGACACCAGCATCAGCCCGGTGAAGGCCAGCATGATGCCGATGCTTGGCATCAAGCCTGGTCGACGGCCCAACACCAGCCATTGCAGCAACGGCACGAATGGCACGTAAAGCGCGGTAATGAACGCCGACTGACTACTAGGGATGGTTTGCAGGCCGACCGTCTGCAGGCCATAGCCGAGCATGATCGCCACCCCGATGAAACTCCCGGCCTTGAGTTCGAACAGCGTCAGCGCGCGAAGATGCCGCCAGGAGAACAGCGCGACAAACGCAGCCGCTGCGGCGAAGCGCAAACCCACGAAAAACATCGGCCCGCTGACCGTCATGGCGTGCTGCACCAATAGGAACGTTGCGCCCCAGATCATGGTGATCAGCACCAGCACGCACTCGGCCTTGCTGAACCTTGAAAGAGGGGAGGATGCTTGCGGGGAGTTCAACGATGCCATGATCTTGCGCGCTACTTGAGGCGGACGCACAATGCGCCCGAAGTTGGGCAGTATAATGCGCAACCCTGTCATGTGAGCAATATAGTGCACAAAGAATCCGGTCAGCGGGCCTCCGTCCTGCAACACGTCAGCCAGAACGTCCGTCGTCTGCGGCATGCCGCCGAGCTCAGCCAGACGGCGCTGGCCGAGCTGTCGGGGGTCAGCCGGCGAATGCTGGTGGCCATCGAGGCCGGCGAAAAGAACGTCAGCCTGACGACCCTGGACCGGGTCGCCGAAGCCCTCGATGTCGCCTTCAGCGATTTGATCCAAGCCCCCGAAGCCCGCGACCCGAGCCGCATCAACGAACTGGTCTGGGCCGGTGTGATCCCGGGCAGCAAAGCGGTGTTGCTCGCCAAGGCCACCGCCAGCCGTGAGGTAGAACTCTGGGAATGGCGGCTGGAGCCGGGCGAGCATTACCATTCCGAGTGCGACGCAGATGGATGGAGCGAACAACTTTATGTATTCGAAGGCTGCCTGACGTTGCTGCTGGGCAGCGAAGAGCGCCGTATAGGCGTCGGTGAGTTCTTCATGTTCGCCAGCAACCAGCCCCATGCCTATCGCAACGATGGCCCGGTGGCGGCGAGATTCGTACGCAACGTGGTGATTTAATCCCTGGGAGAAAAGCGGTATGGACACAGCGCTGGAGCAACATGAGCAGGGCATCACCCGGCAAGCCGATATCCTGATCATCGGCGGCGGCCTGAGCGGTGCCATGCTGGCCGCGCAGCTGCTGCGCCTGCCGGGCCGGCGCGAGGTGCTGATCGTCGAGCCGCGCAGCGAACTTGGGCGGGGCGAGGCCTACAGTGCCGTGGAGCTGGGGCACACCTTGAACGGCAACGCGGCACGCATGAGCGTCGACCCGGACAACGCCGACGATTTGACCCAATGGCTCACGGCGTTCATCGAGGCCGGCGGCTGGCCCGAGTCGGATCAGCAGCATGTGCCGATCAGTGAGCTGTTCCCGCCCCGAGGGATGTTTGGCCTCTACGTTCAGCAACGTCTGGCCGAGGCGCGCGAGATTGGCGCGATCGATGGCTCGGTGGCCGAACATGTGCGGGCAGAGGCCGTCGACCTGCAGGTCATCGATAATGCCGTGCGAGTGAAACTCGGCGACGGACAGGTTTTGCAAGGACGCTCTGCCGTGCTCGCCACCGGCATGTTCCCGGCGGCACGCACCCCGCAGACCGAATCCAGCGGTCTGAATGCCGCGGCCCTGGATCCATGGGATGTGGCTGCGATGCGCCAGCTCGATCCGGAATCGACGGTGCTGATCATCGGCTCGGGGCTGACGATGGTCGATGCCGTCGTGTCCCTGGAACAGGCTGGGCATCGCGGCCCGATCGAGGTGTTTTCCCGTCACGGCCTGCTGCCTCACGTGCGCCGCCAGCCACCGGCCTGGGTGGACTTTCTCGCCGAAGATCACAGCCTGCGTTCGCCCCGCCAACTGATGCGCGCCCTGCGCGAGCAATGCCGCCTGGCCCAAGCCCAAGGGATCGATTGGCAGGCGCCGCTGGACACCGTGCGCGCACACATCGGGCGCTTGTGGAACCAGGCCAGCGACGTGCAGCGCCGCCAGTTCGTGCGCCATGTGCGGCCATGGTGGGAGAGTCATCACCATCGCTCGCCGCCATTGAGTGCGGAACTGGTCGCGCGCCTGCATGGGGAAGGGCGGTTGCGAATCCAGGCGGCGTCGTACAAGGGACTTGTGTCGTCTGGCGCAGGGTCAGTGGCGATCAATATTCGCCGAAGGGGCGAGGCTGGAATGGAAGTGGTGAAGGGCGCCGCGTTGATCAACTCCAGCGGCATTGAATATGACTGGCGTCGTGTGGCGCGGCCCTTGCCGCAACAGTTGTTGGCCCGAGGGTTGATCCAGCCGGGACCACTGGCACTGGGGATCGCTGCGCGTGCCGATGGCGCGGTGCTGGATGCCCGAGGCGAGCCCGCCAGCCGCCTGTTCGCCATGGGCCCGCCGCTGCGGGGGATGTGGTGGGAAAGCACGGCGGTGACTGATGTGGCGAGTCAGGCCAAGGCGTTGGCGGGGCGGTTGGCTGAACTGCAAGCTCGACACTGAGCACCGTGGCGAGGGAGCAGGTTTCACTGCTCCTGCACTCGCACCCAACGCTCTTCCCGCGCCGCCAGGCGAATCGCCGCCGCCAGCCGCTCCACTTCCCAGGCCTCTTCGAAATCTGTCCCGCCTCCACCGTCGCCTGCCAGCGCCATGATCAATTCCCGGACCTCCAACGTCTTCAGTTCGTTGTAGCCCAACTGATGCCCGGCGGCGGGGCTGAAGGCGGCGTAGCCGGGTAGATCCGGGCCGGCCAGCAGCCGTTGGAAGCCCGGCTGGCCGGCGCGGCATACACGCAGTTCGTTCAGCCGTTCCTGATCGAACGCCAGCGTGCCGAGGGTGCCGCTGATCTCGAAGCTCAGGTGGTTCTTGTAGCCGTGCTTGAGCCAACTGCTGCTCACCGTGCCCCGGGCGCCACTGGCGAAACGCAGCAGCGCGTGGACCTGGTCATCCACCGCGATAGCCCGTTGTTCAGCATTGCCGGCGCTGGCCGGGCGTTGGTAGTGCACGGTCTGGCTGTCGGCGCACACGGCGTCGACATCGCCCAGCAGGTGACGGGCCATGGCCAGTAAGTGACTGCCCAGGTCCGCCAACGCGCCACCGGCGTGGGTCGCTTCGCAACGCCATGACCACGGCGAGTTTGGATCGGCCATGAAATCTTCGCTGAACTCGCCTTGGAAACTGATGATCTGCCCCAGCTCTGCGCGTTGGATCATGTCACGCGCCAGCTGGATGATCGGGTTGTGCTGGTAGTTGTAGCCGACCCGTGTCACCACCCCGGCAGCCCTGGCCGCCTGGCGCATCTGCTCGGCCTGCTCCAGGGATACCGCCAGGGGTTTTTCGCAATAGACCGGCTTGCCCGCCGCCAGCGCGGCCATGGCCATCGGGAAGTGCAAGTGGTTGGGGGTGGTGATGGCGACCAGGTGAACCTTCGGGTCGTCGATCAGCCGTTGCCAGTCACTGTGGGCGGTTTCGAATCCCCAGCTCTGGGCGCACTGGCGGGCACGCTGCGGATCGGCGTCGGCCAGGGCTGCGAATGTGAGGTTCAGGGGGAGGTCGAACACCGCCTTGGCATTGTGGAACGCCAAGGCATGGGCACGGCCCATGAAGCCGGTGCCAATCAGACCGATGCCGAGTTCACGCATGAGAAGAGCCCTTTGAATTTTTATTTTCAGAAGGGCTCTTTATGGAATAAATATTCCCTAAATGCAAATATTGGAATAAATATTCATTTGTTGTGATTGCTGAAGACCTCTTGTGGGAGCGAGCAGGTCTGCTATGGGGTTCACTGTCAGGACAGGAACCCACCATCCACATTCAACGCCACGCCCGTGGTGTAGCTCGACGCATCGCTGGCCAGGTACAACACCGCGCCGGCCATTTCGCTCGGGTCGGCCACGCGCTTGAGGGGAATCTGTGCCAGGGCGGTCTTCAGGATGGCGTCGTTCTTCACCAGTGCCGAGGCGAACTTGGTATCGGTCAGGCCAGGCAGCAGGGCGTTGCAACGGATGCCGAATTGCGCGCATTCCTTGGCGAAGACCTTGGTCATGTTGATCACCGCAGCCTTGGTCACCGAGTAGATGCCCTGGAAAATCCCCGGCGAGATGCCGTTGATCGACGCAACGTTGATGATGCTGCCGCCGCCGTTTTCACGCATCAGCTTGCCGGCTTCCACCGACATGAAGAAGTAGCCGCGAATGTTCACGTCGACGGTTTTCTGGAACGCACCAAGGTCGGTGTCCAGCACGTTGCAGAACTGCGGGTTGGTGGCGGCGTTGTTCACCAGAATGTCCAGGCGCCCGAACTGTTCGCGGATGCCGGCGAATACTTGGCTGATCTGCTCCATTTCGCCGATGTGGCAGGCGATGGCGGTGGCCTTGCCGCCAGCCGCGATGATTGCGTCGGCAACGTGCTGGCAACCGTCGAGCTTGCGGCTGGAAACGATCACGTGGGCGCCTTGCTGGGCCAGCAGTTTGGCGATGGCTTCGCCGATGCCACGGCTGGCGCCGGAAACGAAAGCGATCTTACCGTCGAGGTCGAACAACTGGGTCTTGGACATGCTGTTTCCTTGTTATAGGTGCGCTCAGAGCGTGGATTTGTTGATGACCTGCAGGCTCATCTGCTCCAGCAGTTTGTTCATCTGAACGAACTGCGCGAAGCGTTTGTCCTGGGTCTGGCCATGGAAAAAGCGGTAGTAGATCTGCTGGACGATGCCGGCCAGGCGGAACAGGCCGTAGGTGTAATAGAAATCGAAGTTGTCGATGCGGATTCCAGCGCGTTCGGCGTAGTAATCGACGAATTCACGGCGGGTCAGCATGCCCGGCGCGTGGCTTGGCTGGCGGCGCAACAGTTGCACCGGCGCCGGATCACCGGCCTCGATCCAATAGGCGAGGCTGTTGCCCAGGTCCATCAACGGGTCGCCGAGGGTGGTCAGTTCCCAATCCAGCACGCCGATGATCTGCATCGGGTTGTCCGGGTCGAGGATGACGTTGTCGAAGCGGTAGTCGTTGTGAACGATGCTCGATGTCGGATGATCGGCGGGCATCTTGTCGTTGAGCCAGGCCTTGACCGCCTCCCACTGGGGCGCATCGGGGGTCAGGGCTTTTTCGTAGCGGTCGCTCCAGCCACGGATCTGCCGCGCCACGTAGCCTTCGGGCTTGCCCAGGTCGGCCAGGCCGCAGGCGTGGTAGTCGACGCGGTGCAGTTCGACGAGCCGGTCGATGAAGCTTTTGCACAGCGCTTCGGTGCGGGCGGCGTCGAAACCCAGTTCCGGCGGCAGCTCGGCGCGCAGGATAATGCCCTTGACCCGTTCCATCACGTAGAACTCGGCGCCCATCACCGACTCGTCGGTGCAGTGCACATAGGCTTTCGGGCAGTACGGGAAGCCTTCGCGCAACTGATTGAGGATGCGGAACTCACGGCCCATGTCGTGGGCTGACTTGGCTTTGTGGCCGAACGGCGGCCGCCGCAGGACAAACTCCTGCTCGGGGTATTCCAGCAGGTACGTCAGGTTCGACGCGCCACCGGGAAACTGGCTGATCACCGGCGCGCCGGTCAAGCCAGGAATATGGGCCTTGAGGTACGGGTCGATCAGGTTGGCATCGAGTTCTTCACCGTCGCGCACGCGGGTGGACTGATCAGTAACTGCCATGCTTATCCCTTCTGCTTATTTTGGAGGCCATCGATCATTGGCTAATCTAATGGCGCGTGGGAGGCGTCACAAGCACGCCGGGGTCTTATAGGTTAGCGTGTTGCTGGATAATCAGCGGCCTTGATGCATGGTTCCCGTGCGCGGCGGGCGCTTGCGAGCTAAGGTTTGGAGACTGTCGCTTCCAAGGAGCCATCGCGATGGGATGCCCGCAAGTCTGTAGCACCGCGACCCTGCAATGCAGCTTCGGCGCGGCACCGGCGGTGCTCAACGTGCTACCGGTCAATCGCTTGCTGACCGGGGGGATGCCGGCGGCAAATATCATGGATCATATTCCCTTGGTGAACATCACCACGTTCGGCATGTGCCAGAGCCTGGCGAACCCGACCGTGGCCGCGGCCACCGCGGCGGCGTTGGGCGTGCTGACCCCCATGCCATGCATTCCGGCCACCGCGACCCCGTGGATCCCCGGTGGCGCACCGACGCTGTTGCTCGGCAACATGCCGGCCATCGACGCCAACAGCACGTTGATGTGTACCTGGGCCGGGGTGATCAAGATCGTCGTGCCGGGGCAGGTGCAGATGCTCATCCCCTGATGGTTGCGTGGTGGAATCAGGCTAGCTGCCCACATGTACTGGGCTGACTGAGGGGTTGATGTCAGGCCTGCGCCGGATCATTCCAACGCCGGAACCACCAGCGCACCCGGGAGATCGGCTTGCCCTCGGCATCCAATGGCCGGCCGTCCTGGGCATAGGCCTGGGCCGGTTCCAGCAGTTGACCGTTGAGGTAACGGGCTTCGACTGCCGGGCTGCCGTTGGGGTGCAGGCGCCGATAATGACCGTCGCGTACGCCGTCGCGATAGAACTCCGCTTCGGCCAGTTGCCCATCGGGAAAGTAATTGTTTGCCTCACCGTGCAATAGCCCGCGGCGGTACGTGGCCTGGCGTTGCAAGCCGCCCTCAGCCGCATAGAAACTCGCCGTGCCTTGTAGTTTGCCTTTCACGAATGGCAACACCGCCGAAACCTTGCCATTGGGATGATACAAGATGCTGGTGCCTTCCAGTTCGCCCTGGTGGTAGTGGAGTTTCGCTTGCGGGCGTTGTGCTTCTTCAATCTGCAGCGGGCCGTCGAGCTTGCCATCGACCAGTTGCCCGTTCAGCTGGCTGTCGTCGCGTTCCACGTCCAGTTTCTTCGAGGCCATTGTCGCGCTTCCTCAGTTGACCTTCACCAGGCCGCCCTTGATGGTCAGCATGCCGCCGCCGTCCACGGTCTGTTCGGCGGCGGCCTTGTTCACCAGGCTGATGCCGGCGTCGTTGGTCAGGGTGGTGCCGGCCTTGTTTTCCAAGGAGGTACCTGCCTGGTTGCTCAGGGCCGTGCCGGCTTTCTGGCTGATGGACGTGCTGGCCTGGACGGCCAGGTCCGTGCCGCTCTTGATGGCGAAGCTGTCGCCGCTTTGCAGGGTCAGGGTGCCACTGACCTTGATGGTCAGGTTGCCGTCCACCGTCAGGCTGTAGTTGCCGGTGACTTTGTGCTCATAGTTGCCGCCGGTGCTGTGGGTCTGGTCGGAACCCACGGTCACGGTGCGGGTGTCTTTCACATCGAGGCTGTCGCTGCCGGTCTGGATGGTCACGCAGCGCTTGCCTTTCTCAAGGGTGACGGTTTCGTCGCCATCCTTCACCGTGCGGGTGCGGGCGTTCTGCACCGTGAGGGTTTCGTCGTGGCCGACGGTGGCGGTGGTGTCGTTGAGCACGTTGATGTTGAAGTCCTTTTGCGCCTGGAGAAACACCTCTTCAGCGTCTTTCTTGTCTTCGAAGCGCAACTCGTTGAAACCGCCGCCGCCCTTGGACGAGTTGGTCTTGATCCCGGATTGGGTCTGGTTCGCTGGCAGCGCGTAGGGCAAGGCATTGTCGCCGTTGTAGACGCAACCGGTAACCAAGGGCCGATCCGGGTCACCGTCGATGAAGGTGACGATGACTTCCTGGCCGATGCGCGGCACGAACTGCATGCCAAAACCCTTGCCGCTCCAGGGCAGGACCACGCGTACCCAGCAGGACGAGGTCTCGTCGTTCTTGCCGGTGCGGTCCCAGGGGAACTGCAACTTGATCCGGCCGTATTCATCGGTCCAGATTTCTTCGCCGGCCTTGCCCACCACCAGCGCCGTCTGGGTATGCATGCGTGGTTTTGGCGTGATGCGAGCTGGTCGGTAGGCGGTGGCCTTGGGGATCGCTTCGAAGCGGTTGCGATAGCTGTCGTGGCTGGCTTCATGGCTGACTGCCGTCACGACCCAATCGATGTTCAGCGTCGTGTCTTCATGACCGACGAGGGTGAACCAATAGCCTGGCACCAGCCAGCGGCAGTCGCTTTCGCCGACAAACCGCTTCTCTTGGCTGCGCAGGCCGTCCACTCGCTGCTTGGTCAACGCATCGCCCTGGGCCTTGGCGGTATAGCCGCCGGGATGTTCGTACAGCGAACTCGGCCCCGCCATGGCCTCGGCCTGGCTGAAGAGCGATGTCGTCGGCGTGGTGAACTCATAATCGGTGGCCTGGTAAACCCCGGCCACCGCTTGCAGGCACACTTGCCCTGCGCGGATACCGTGCAGTTCTCGCTCCCCCAGCTTCTGCCCGAGATAATTCACCGTCGGCCCATTGGGGATGGGCGAGAAGGCGTCATTGCTGTCGGCCAGGACCAAGGTGTGCTTGCCCTCGTCATGGGAGAAGAACCAGAAGATCCCGTCTTCTTCCAACAGGCGCGAGACGAAGGCCAGGTCTGTTTCGCCGTACTGCACGCAGTATTCGCGCGGGGTGTAGCTGCCGCTGAGCTTGAGTTGAAAATCGCTGAAGCCATGGGCGTTGAAAATCGTGGTGACAATGTCCGACGTGACGAGGTTCTGGAACACGCGGTTGTTGCTGGCCAGGCTCAGCCACCAGAGCCATGGCCGGAGCAAAAGTTGATAGCGCTCGGCGGTGGCATCGGCCGGTAGTTGGCGGATCTCGGCCACCAACCCATCCAGCGGGCGCAGCATGGCGTCCTTGTGCAAGGTGGCGGTCACATGGCTGGCGACGGCCGTGGTGAGGTCCAGCGAGGCACCGTCGTTGATGCCGTTGAGAATGTGCGAGCCCAAGCTATTGAGGCGCTCTTCGCCGGACAGCGAGTCGGGGTACAGCGCCGACAGCGAGGTGGCGGTGAGGGAGAGGGTGGTGTTGCTGTCGGTGGAGCGGGGCATTGAAAGGCCTCACGACTTCGAGAAAACGTACGCGTCAGCTGTAGTGGGTGGTGATGAAATTGTACGGTGCGCTTAATTCGCTTGATCGACTGATAGGAAGGCCGTGAGGATATGTGTCTATGTTGCAGAGATAAGCAGTGAAAGACCCCTCGGCATCGCAGACCCATGAATCACCGCGGTTCAGGGTCTTATCCAGCAACTCACGATTTTTCTGACTCGTAGCGATGACCACGACCCAGCGATTGTCGGCCTTGAACCCGTGGAGCTTGTTGACATCCCGGGTGATTGATTCCTGGAGGTTAGCGCCGCCGAAATCTCCGTTTGTGCTCTCTACCTTGATTTCTACCGCATAGCTCTTTCCTTGGAGAACGAAATAGAAATCGACCTTCTCGGCGCTGTAAGGCCAGGGGTAGCTGATCTCCCTGACCTTGGCAGCGGTCGCGTAGCCACGTAGAAGGTGGTAGGCAATTTCAACTTGGGCGGCGCCTTCCCACGGACCGTTCGAAGTCCAGCTTTTATTGAACTGGCTCGGTGTGCCGGAAAAATCTTGCGGGTGGACGCCGGCTGCCTGCAATACCACATTTAAAAAGTCGCTTTCCGTCATGATGCATGTCTCCACTGAGTAAGAAACTGCCACGAAATTCGGTCGGCCTGGAGGTGTTACTCCAACACCCACTCCGCCAACTTCCCCGTCACCTGCGTCATCAACACGTTCTCGACGTCCCTTGCCCCGGCCGCGCTGCATTTGGCCAATACCGCCTTGACGATCCCGGCATCGAATTCGAACTGCTTGCCCGTCGCCGCCTTATAGCGCCCGCGCAATTTTTCCAACTTCGCCAGCACGATCCCTTCCAGCGTCGCTTCATCCAGCGGCCGATACGCCACCACGGTCATGCGCGCCAAAAACGCTGGGCGGAATACTTGCAGCAGCACCTTGTGCAAGGCTTCGTTGAAGGCGTCGCTGCCCAGTTGCGCCACAGGCGTGTCCAAAAGCAGTTCGGCGCCGACGTTGCTGGTGGCGAGCATCACGGTGTTCTTGAAGTCCACCACCAGGCCGGTGCCGTCTTCCATCAGGCCTTTGTCGAAAACGTTGTAGAAGGCTTCGAGCACGTCCGGGTGGGCCTTTTCGATTTCGTCGAGCAGCACCACGCAATAGGGTTTGCGCCGCACCGCTTCGGTGAGCACGCCGCCGCTGCCATAGCCAACGTAGCCGGGCGGGGCGCCTTTGAGTTGGCTGACGGTGTGGGCCTCTTGGTATTCAGAGAGGTTGATGCTGATCAGGTTGCGCTCACCGCCGTACAAGGCATCGGCCAGGGCATAGGCAGTTTCGGTCTTGCCCACGCCGGTTGGGCCCACCAACAAAAACACGCCGACCGGTTTCTGCGGGTCGGTAAGACCGGCGCGGTAGGCTTGCAGGCGTTGGGCGATGGTGTTCAGCGCCGTGCCCTGGCCCATGACTCGCTGGCCCATGCGTTGGCCGAGGGTACGCACGGCGTGGGCTTCGTCGGCGAGCATCTTGCCGACCGGGATGCCAGTCCAACCGGCGATCACCGCGGCGACGGTCTTGCTGTCCACCTGTTCGGGCACCAGCGGATCGTCCTGGCGAATGGCATCGAGACCGGCTTCCAGGCGCAACAGTTCGGCGGCCAGGTGGTCGATGCGGTTATCAATCTCGGTGTCGGCTTTTTCACTGTCGGCGCGTTCGCTCAGGGCAAGCAGTTCGCGGCGGGTGTCGAGCAGTTCGCGCACGGCTTCGCGCTCTTCGCCCCAGCGGGTTTCCAGCTCGCGGATGGCCTGCACATTACTGGTCGATTCGTTCTCCAGCACGGTGATGCGCTCGCGGTGATCCAGACCGGTGGCCTGTTCCCGGCGCAGGCGTTCGACCTCGTCCTTGAGGCTGTTCTGCCGATGGCGCAGGCTTTCCAGCGGCGGCGGTACGTCGTGCTGGCCAAGGGCGACCCGGGCGCAGGCGGTGTCGAGCACGCTGATGGCTTTGTCTGGCAACTGTCGCCCGGAGATGTAGCGGTGGGACAGCTTCACCGCCTCGTGGATGGCCGCGTCCAGCACCTGCACGCCGTGGTGCTGTTCCAGTTTGCTCGCCACGCCCCGGAGCATTTCCACGGCGGTGAGTTCGTCCGGTTCTTCCACTTGCACGAGTTGGAAGCGGCGGGCCAGGGCCGGATCCTTCTCGAAATATTTTTTGTATTCCAGCCAGGTGGTGGCGGCCAGGGTGCGCAATTCGCCCCGGGCCAAGGCCGGCTTGAGTAGATTGGCCGCGTCGCTGCCACCCTCGGCCCCGCCCGCGCCAATCAGCGTATGGGCTTCGTCGATGAACAGGATGATCGGTTTTTCCGCGCTGCGGACTGCGTCGATCACGCCCTTGAGGCGTTGTTCAAATTCGCCCTTGACGCCCGCGCCCGCCTGCAACAGCCCGAGGTCCAACACGCGCAGGGTGACTTCCTGCAACGACGGCGGCACATCCCCGGCGGCGATGCGCAGGGCCAGGCCTTCCACCACGGCGGTCTTTCCGACACCCGGTGCGCCCACCAGGATCGGGTTGTTCTGCCGGCGCCTGAGGAGAATGTCGATGCACTGGCGGATCTCGCCGTCGCGGCCGACGATGGGGTCGATGCGGCCGTTCCGGGCGTCGGCGGTCAGGTCTTGGGTGTACTGGTCGAGTACCGGGTCCTGTTTCTGCGGCGCTTCGCCGGGTTTGACCGGGCGCACGCCGCCGACATGCTCGCGGGAGCTTTCAGTCCACTCCAACAGATGGGCGCGCAGGGCATCGCGGGGAATGCGCAGCAGGGACGAGGCGCTGTTGAGTAGCAGGCTGCGACGTTCATCACGGTCAAGCAGTGCCAGCAGTAACAGTCCGGAGCGGATGCTGTCCAGGCCCAGCACGCTGGCCTCGACCACGGCGTCTTCCAACAGGCCGATGGTTTGTGCTGACAAGGCGGGCGTGCGGGTGCTGCCGGATTTGAACAGGTCCAGGGCCTTGTTGGTTTCCGCCGTCACCGCATCACGCTCAAGACCGAATCGCGGCAACAGGCAGGCGAAGTCACCGCCCTCGATGTCGAGCAACTCCAACAGCAGGTGTTCGATTTCCACGTAATGATGGCTGCGCTGCATGCACCGCTGCGCGGCCCGTTCCAGGGCGCGGCGGTTGTCCGGGTTGAGGCGTCCGATCAGGCTGGCCAGTTCCATTTCAGGCGATCTCCGGCTGGCGAAGGCGGGTTTCGATCCGTTGCACGGCCAGGCTCGGCTGGCGTTGCAGGCCACCGTTCCAGTTCAGTCGAGGCGCTGCCTGGCGGCCCAGTTGCAGCGGGCCGGCACCACGGACCAGCAGTACCAGGTTGCAGTCCAGGTCCGGGCCGAAATACAGCGCATAAAGGCTGGCGAGCAGCGGATGGGTTTCGCCAGTCGGCAGCAAGCTGCTGGCCTGGGTCGCGCTCAGCGGCCCCAGCGTCAGGCGCACGCCAGCGTGTTCGTCCCAGACCCGGGTACCGGCCACCGCGTTGCGGCCCAGGCGAAGATTGCGTCCGCCCGGCTGCAAGCGGCTGCGGCTGGCCGGCGGGATTTCACGCCAGCCTCCTTCATAGGCGTTCAGCTCGACGGGCAAGCCGAACTGTTCACGGACAATCGCCGCAAAGCCGGCCAGGGAACGCCGACCATCGGCATACAGCGCGGTGCAGGCCAGCACCGCTGAGTCGGGTGCGGCCTGGCGTTCCTGCATGGCCTTGGGCAGCAGTCCGGTCAACGCGCGCATTTGCGCCTGTACGGCGGACGAGCCTGGGGCCGTGAACCCCAGGGCGATGCGGTGTTTGCGCATCACTTTGTAAAGCAGGCTGAGCAGGCGATGCTGGAACAGGTCGAGGAATTCCGCCGGGGCATGGTCTTTTGCCCGCGCCCGTTGTTGCAGCCATTCCTGGTAGGCGTAGGGCAGCGGGCCGTCCGGGCCACCGAGGCCAAAGATTGGCGTGGCCAGGGTCGGCGGGAGCCCCGGTTCCTGGCACAGGCTTTCGATTTCACTGGCCGCGAACAGTGGCGTCAGGGGGCCGCGTAGGCGCAACGCCTCGGCGTGCGGCGCGGTGCCGCTGCCCAGAGGCTCGGCCTGCGGATGTTCGCGTTCGAGCAGCAACAAGGCCTGGAGCCATTCGAAGCGTTGCGGATCGCGTCGCAGACGCTCGCTGAGGTTCAGAGCGCCAGGGGTTTGCCGGCTTGGGGTTGCCATGTCTTCACCTCCTTGTCGGACTGGACCAGCACGGTGCGCACGAAGCGATTGGCGGTGGCGTACAGGGAGAAGAACTGCGCCAGTACGCCGGAGAACAGCACGGCGCTGCTGCCGACGAAATGATGCGGATCCAGTTGCAGGCGCACCTCCAGACCATTACGCCAGCCCCGCCAGGCGTCTTCGCCGAGATGGGCGATGACGCGCTCGCAGCCCAGTCCCGATACGCCGACGATCTGGCGACGCGCGCTGGCCTCGTCCCGCAGGTTGTGCAGTTCGAGAATCTCACGCAACGCGTCCAGCGCCTGGGGACCTTCCACCAGCGACAGGTGGTTGAGGGTCAATTGCGAAACCAGCCGCCAACGTGACTCCCCGTCCAGGCGCGGCAGGCTCTGCGGGCTGGGAGGGTTGCGCAGTCGCGCCCAGGCTACCGGCCCGGGGCGCTCGAAACCCAGTGGCGTGCCGGCCGGCAGGCTTTGGGCCAGGTGGCGGTTGGTGCACAGCAGTTCGGCGGTGAGGCTGTAATCCTGGGATTCGGCCGATGGATCGAACCGGGTATCCACGAGACTGACCATCAGGTCGGTGCCCAGTCGGTTCGGGGTCATGCCGCTGACTCGTCGTGCATGCCAATAACAGGGCTCGTCGCTGCCATGTTGGCTGCCGTAGTAAGCCGGAACTTTACGTACCCCCTGGCCAGTCATGGCGCGCATGCCCCTGATGCTGTGGATCTCCACACTGTTTTCCCGATGACTGTCGGCCACCAGCCGATACTCGCTGCGGGTGCCGTCCGGGCGCAGGGGCTCGGAAGTTCGGGGAAACAGGTTGATCACCGGTGCGCAGCCCAGGGCAATGTCGCTGGCCTGGAGCGGCAGGCGGCTGGTTGGCGCCCGGTCGAACACGATGTAGAGATATAAAGAAGCGTTGTCGCTGTTGGCGCCGGCCAGCGGCAGGTCGAAAAAGCCGAATTTGTCGGCAAAGGCGAAATACTCCGCCAACAGGCGCATGCCTGGATGCACGCCATCCTCATCAGGAAGCAAGGCTTGGTCGCTGGCGAAACCGACAATCTGCGGCAAACCCGCCAACGGTTCCGGCACGCTGCCCGGCGCGCCGGCCAGGACCTTGATGGCATGTGCGCCAAGCAAGTCGTACAGCCCGGCGTTGATGATCGGTGACGCCGCCAGGTGTACCCGCAGCGAGTCGATGCCCAGGGTCGACCATTGGCTTTTTCCCAGGCAACGCAGCTCCAGGCGCAAGGCCGAGCGCGCCTGGACCACCCCTGTCAGCGCCTGGGCCTCGTCACTGCCCAGCAACAAGGCTTCGCTGACTTGAAGTGGCCACAGGTGCACGGCGGCGGTGGTGCGAAAATGAATGCTTTGGCCTTTTTCCGTGGTGACGAACAAGGGCGTGTCGCGGGGCAGCGGGTAGCCCTCGTTCAAGTTGCCTTTGCTCGGGTCGGGCTCGAACTGCACGATGGCACAGGACGGCAAGGGCCGCATGGCCAGCGGATAAAGCTGTTCGAGCAGGGCATCGCTGAATTCGGCGTAGTCGTCGTCCAACCGACGCTGCAAGCGCGCGGCCAGCAGGGCGAACCCTTCCAGCAGGCGCTCGACGTGGGGGTCGGGGCACTCGCCGGGGGACAACTCCAGGCGCCGGGCGACCTTGGGGTAGCGCTCGGCGAACAGGCTCCCGGCATGCCGCAGCCAGGTCAGTTCGCGTTGGTAATAATCCAACAGTTGCGGATCAATCGAGTCGCTCATGGCGCACCTCCAAGCCGTCGCCGGCGTGCTCGATCACAAACGCCACCGGCCATGGCTGCGGGTCGCCACGCAGCTCGCCCAACAGGCGTATGCACAATTGCTGTGGATGGCCGGGCACCGGGCAGACCTCGACCTCGCCCAAGTGCAGGCGCGGTTCGAAGTGGGTGATGGCCTGGCGAATTTCCCGGGTCAGTTGGCGCCGGTCATCGCTGCGCTGCTGTTGCAGCGCGGTCCAGTCGGCGATGCCGTAGTCGAGGATGCTCGGTGGCTCGGTCAGCGCCCGTGGGCCTCGACGGGTATTGAACAGGCGCGACAGTTCGGCATGCACCGAGTCTTGCAACGCCTGCCGATCGAACGCCCGCCCGGTATCGTCCGCCAGGCTGGCCAGGCGTTCGAACAGGGGCGGGCGCAGCCCGAAACCAGCCATGGGCAGGACTTCCTTACTTGGTCATTTTGTTGGCGGCCAAGTCCCAGGTCGTGCCGGCCGTGCCTTCCTTGGTGCCGTCATCTTTCTGCGCGGTGAGCTCCCATTTGATCTTGGTGAAATTCAGCGACAGGGTTTCCACCGGTTTGCCGCCGGTGCCACCGCTGACACTGACGTTGGACAGCACGACGTTGGTCAGCGTGTAGACAATGAACGGCATGATTTGGCCGCTGCCTTCGGCGGCGTTGCGGCCGACGGTGATGACGGCTTGCGGGATCGGCTTGCCGGCGCAGCAATACTCATTGAGCGACGGGGTGGAGCTGTCGATGAATTTGGTCAGGGTGAATTCGCCGATATGCGGGCGGCCGGAGGTGCGCTCCGAGTTGCTGACGTCGTTGGTGACCTGCATGGCCACGTTGTGGCTGTAGGACATGACCTCGATCTTGTCCGTGAAACCCTCCAGCAGGCTGTCGCCCTTGATGTCGCCGCCGAGGTCGAGAATGATTGCATCCATTGTGTGGAACTCCTGAAGAAGACGAAATGGGCGGTGCCCGATACCGATGAATTAACCTGTGGCCAAGGCGCTTGCTGTGGCTAGAAAGCTTTTTATGGCTAGAGAGCTTTTGTGGCGAAGGAGCTTGCTCCCGCGTCACAAAAAGCTCTCCAGCCACAGAGCCACACCGTGGTCAGGCAGCTACCGGTGGCGGCAAGGTCGCCACGAGGCGGATCGAGGCCGTGAGTTCCTCCAGTTGGAAGTGCGGCCGCAGGAACACCGTCGCTTTATAGGCGCCAGGCTTGCCAGCCACCTCAGTCACGTCTACCCGGGCTTCGCGTAGCGGGTACTGCGCCTTGATCTCTTGCGGCGCGTTATCGTTGATCAGCACATAGTCGGCGATCCAGTTGTTGAGGTAGGTCTGCACGTTGTCGCGGGTCATGAAGCTGCCGACCTTGTCGCGCATGATGACCTTCAGGTAATGGGCGAAACGCGAGGCCGCGAGCACATACGGCAACATCGCCGAGATTCGCGCGTTGGCGTTGGCCTCGTTGGTGTTGTAGACCTTGGCCTTGTTGGTCGTCTGGCCGCCGAAGAACACCGCCACGTCGCTGTTTTTCTTATGGCAAAGGGCGATGAAGCCCAAGTCGTTGAGTTCTTTCTCGCGACGGTCGGTGATCGCCACTTCGGTCGGGCATTTGAGCGACAGGTCCCCGGAGCTGGTGCGGAAGGTATGGGCCGGCAGGCCTTCGACCGCGCCACCGCCCTCGGCCCCGCGAATCGCCGCGCACCAGCCGTATTTGGCGAAGGCCTCGGTGATGCGTTGCGACAGTGCCCAGGAGGCGTTGCCCCACAGGTATTTGCTGTGGTCGGTGCCGTTGACGTCTTCGACGTAGTTGATGCCTTCCACCGGCAGCGTGTCCGGGCCGTAGGGCAGGCGCAGCAGGAACTGCGGCAGCACCAGGGACACATAACGCGAATCTTCGCTTTCACGGAAGGCGCGCCACTTGATCAGCTCCTGGCTTTCGAAAATTTTCGACAGGTCCCGGGGGATTGCCAGTTCGGTGAAGCTGGTCATGTCGAACAGCCGCGGGCTGGCGGCGGCAATGAACGGCGCATGTGCGGCGGCGGCGACGTTCGAGAGTTTTTCCAGCAGGCCGATGTCCTGCGGATGGCGGCCAAAGGTGTAGTCGCCCACCAGCAGACTGAACGGGTGTCCGCCGAAGGTACCGTACTCCTCCTCGTAGATTTTCTTGAACAAGGCGCTCTGGTCGAATTCGACGGCTTTTTCCAAGTCGTTTTGCAGTTCTTTCTGGGTGACGTTGAGCAGGCGTAATTTGAGTCGGGTGCTGGTTTCGGTGTTCTGCACCAGCAGGTGCAGGCCGCGCCAGGAGGCCTCGAGTTTCTGTAGCTCGGGGTGGTGCAGGACTTCGTTGAGCTGGGCGCTGATCAACTGGTCGATCTGACTGATGCGGTCGTTGATCATCGCCACGGTGTCCTTGTCGATGGCCATGCCTTCGTCGAGGACCTGCGTGGCGAATTCGGCCAGCATGTCGCGGGCGTAGTCTTGCTGGCTGTCGTCGTGGGCCATGCGGCCTTCGGCGATGATCTTGTCCAGCAAGGACAGGGTCTGGGTCGTGCTCTCGCTGGTTTGAGCGCTGGATGAAGCAGGCATGGCTTTATCTCCCTTGAATGAGGCGCGCGATCAGGCCTGTGGTTCGGCCGGGGCAGGGTCATCGTTGGCGGCGACGGTCGGCAGTTCTGGCGTCGCGTCCTGTGGCCGGGCCGACTTGATCTCTTGCAGGCCTTCGGTGTTGGCGATCACGTCACGCAGCAGCTTGTCCAGGTCATCGTTGCCGTCGAGTTTGGTCAAAAGGTCCCGCAGGCGTTGGCGCGCTTCGAACAAGCGGCGCAGTGGCGTGACTTGCTCGACGACCTTGACCGGGTCGAAATCATCGATGTGGCGGAAGTTGAGTTCGATGTTGAGCTTGCTGTCGTCGCCGCTGAGGGTGTTGTTCACCTGCAGCGTGGCGCGTGGGGAGATGGAGGCGAGCACCTCGTTGAAATTATCCCGATCGATCTCGGTGAAGCGCCGCTCGTTGAGCTTGGGCAGCGGCTCCAATGGCTTGCCCGAGAGGTCGGCCAGAATGCCGACGACCAGTGGCAATTCTTTTTTCTCGATGGCGTTGCCGATTTCCACGTCGTAGGTGATCTGGACGCGGGGAGGGCGGACTCTGTCGAGCTTGTGCTGGGTACTTTCTGCCATGGCGGCCGACTCCGATGCATGTGTGGAAGCAATGCATCGGGAGTCCCGCTCATCGCATTCCCTTGCTGATCCGCAGGTTGCAAATGGACGGCAGAAAACCTGTCATTCCCTTGACGAACCTGGTCCATTCGACTGTGTGGGTCGAACTATCCAAGACGCTAGAACAGGTCTATAAAAATGCAAGCAAAAACAATTTTTGACCGCTGAGAAAAGGAAGATTCATTTTGCGTGGGTTTTTTCATGGATTTTTTTTCAGCCTGGCGCTCACGGGGTGTTCGTTCTTTGCCCCCAGTGTCGACCTGGACAGCTTGACCCTGGATGTCGCCCCCCGGGCCAATGACGACACACCGATCGCGGTGGATTTCATCGCGGTGAACGACCCGGACCTGCTCAAGCAGCTGTCGGGCATTACCGCCAGCCAATGGTTCGCCGAGCGCGAACAGTTCCAGCGCGACTATCGTCAACTCATGTCGGTATGGGGGCTGGAGCTGGTTCCGGGGCAATTCATCGACCGCCAACCCTTCCCATTGGAGGGCCGGCGCGCCGCTGGACTTTTGGTCTTCGCCAGCTATAACACTCCGGGAGCCCACCGGCTTCGGCTGGACGATCAGCACGAGGCCTGGCTGAAATTCGACAGTCGCGAGATGACCCTCGTGAATGACGACCTGCACAAGCAGCATTGAGTGACCGCGGGCCGCCTCGCGCGGCGATTTGGGATGTCGAAGGGAGTCGTATGAGCCTGTTACCTGACGCGGTGTGCTGGCACGAGGGCATGCAATTGCTGCCCCAGCATTTTCAATTGCAAGGGCTGCGCGCCGAGGCCCTCGCCGCGCATTTTGCCGGGGCCTGCAACCCTTGGTTCTGGGGCGTCAGCCAGTTGGAAGTCGATCCTTCGGCCCTGAGTGCCGGCCAGGTGCGCCTACTGCAATTGCAAGGCACCTTGCCGGACGGCTTGCCGGTCAACCTGCAAGCCGGTGTCGGGCCAGCCCTGGAACTGGACGTCAGCGAGGCGATCGACAAGACCGACGATGCCACGGTGACCGTTTATCTGGCGGTCAGCCCGCTGTGGCGCGCCGGGCATTTACTGCCGCTCAAGGGCCGCTTGCAATCGGTGGTCGGCGATGCCTTGCCAGACCTCACCAGCGGCGAATTTCCCGAGTCGATCACGGTCTGGCGACCCAACCCAAGGCTTTGCACGCAACTGAGCAAGGCTGATTCGATCTGCTTGCCATTGCTGCGCATCCGCAGGGAGGGCGGTGGTTTCTGGCGCGTGCCGTATACGCCGCCAACGCCGATCCTGTTGCCGGAGTCGGCCCTGGGTCGGCGGGTGGCCGGGGTATGCGCCAGAGCCAGGGAAAAGTGCATGTTCCTGGCCGGTCGCTTGCGCCAGGCCCAGGCGGCTGGCAATCAGGACGATGCCATGGAGATCCGCCGGCAGTTAACGGCCCTATGGGCGCGCTTGCCGGAAGTTGAAGGGATGTTGAATACCCGGGTGGCGACGCCCCAGGCGCTCTACGGTTTGCTGCTCGGGCTGGCCGGTAGCTGGTCGGCGCTGGATCCACTGGCGGGCGTCCCGGCTTTCGCGCCGTTGGATTTTCTCGAATTGCAGCGCGGCTACGAGCCGCTGCTCGACTGGCTGGAAAACACCCTGGAACTGGTCCGCGCCGGTTACCGAAGCCTGGCGTTCGAGCGCAACGAGCAGGTCTTCTCGATCCAGTTGCCTGACGATCAGCCGAATCAACGCCTGGTGATCGGTTTGCGCATGCCCAACGGCGCCGGCGAACAAGCGGCGGCCGAATGGTTGCGCGGCGCGATCATTGCGTCGGCGCCCCACATTGCGTTGCTGAGCCGCCAACGCATGAGCGGTTTGCCCCACCAGGCCATGAGCCGCAACGAACAGGTGGCCTACAGCGTCGGTGACGACACCCGTTTGTTTGTGGTGGCCGCCAGCGGGCAATGGTTCGACGGACAACTGCCGCTGCACATCGTGGCGCCGGCTTCGGCCCAGGCCAGCAGCCCGTGGCAAGTGGTGCTGTTCGTGGCGCAAGCCAGTGAAAGTGCCTGACCGCAGAAGGGGAGTCGTATGCCTGACGGAAGTGGCGGGGTGGTCCGGAGTCTGCACGAGGCGCCGCTGAGCAGCGCGTTTCGCCAAGCCTGGTTGAAGTGGTCCCAGGAGTGGCAAGACCTGCCCAAGGACAGCGCCCCGGCAATCGTGATCAATCGGGTCGTGGAGTTTTCCGGTCGCGGCGCCCAGCGCCTATGGCGGGTGGCCTACGCCACCGTCGGCGATGCCGCTTCCGAGCAGGTCAAGGCGCTGGTCTACGCCTTCGTGGCGCTGGTGGACGAGACCTTGCTGTTCAGCCCTTGGCCCGGACAACTGGCCTGGCAGCAGCACCCCCTCGAGTCACGCATGTACGCCAGCCGCCAGGCCGGCGAACGCTTGCCCGCAGCGATCAAGAAGTTGCTGGATGAGCAGATGCCCGGCACTCGGGATCTGGCAAATGTCTACCTGCAATGCCTGATCCTCGGATTCCAAGGGCGCTTGCGCGGCGAGCCTGGCCAGGTTCAACACGAAAAATGGCGCGTGGCGTTGTTCACCTTTGCCTGGCAACACGAACCCGATTACGTCGATGTCAGCCAGCGCCTGGCGATGTCCGCGGCGGCGACGCCCGTGCGTATGCCCGCGCAGCAATCCTTGCCGGACGGCTTTCGCCTGGGGTTGGCGATCGTGGCGATGGTGCTATTGCTGACTGGCTTGGGGCAGGTCTTCTGGCGTGACATCCGCCTGGAGCTCGAACCGGTGTTGCAATTGAACGAGTCGTCCCTTCAGGAGCAGGATTCATGAGCACGCTAAGCATCGTCGCCTTGGTGCTGCTCGCCATTGTCGTGGTGCTGGTAATCGCGGCAGCGGTCTGGTGGTTGCGGACCCAGGGCGGGGCGGCGATTCGCAGTTTCTACGGGGCGGTGCGCCAGATGGAGCAGGAGCAGGGCACCCGCGACCGCTACCAGACGCCTTGGCTGATGATGCTCGGCAACGAAACCGACGGTGCCCAGCTGTGCAGCCAGTGGCGTTTGCAACCCACGGACAAGGCGGGCTGGTTCGGGCGCTGGTTTTGCGATGCCGAGGGCGCCGTCCTGGTGGTGCCCCAGGCGTTGTTCCTGCCCGATGAAGGCATGAACCGGCAACGGGGCAATTGGTGGCGACTGCTGGGCCTGCTGTTGCGGCTGCGCAGCAAGCGGCCGTTGGACGGGGTGATCTGGACAGTACCGTTCGGCAAGCTCGATGACATCGAGCAAACCACTGAGCTGAGCCTCAAGGTCCGGCGGGTTTTTATCGACCTGCTGCAACGGTTTGGCCTCAGCCTCCCGGTGTACGTGGTGATCACCGGGATGGAAGAGTTGCCCGGGTTCCAGGAGTTGGTCAGCGCGCTGCCTGCCACGGCGCGAGAATCGATGCTGGGCTGGTCGTCGCCTTACTTGCCTGATGCGGCGTGGCAATCGCACTGGAGTGACCAGGCGCTGGATGAGATTAACGCCGCGCTGGCGCAATCGATCATCGAGATCGGTGCGCTGTCGGGACAGCTGGGCAACGACCTTTATGGTCTGCCGGAACGCTTCGAAGGCTTGCGAAGGGCCTTGCAGATCTTGTTGGAGCCAGTGTTTCAGGGCAACGCCCAAGGCGAGGCGCCGCGATTTCGCGGCGTGTACTTCACCGCCAGCCAGGCATCGGCCATCAGTGGTGACAGTCTGACCGCCCATCACAATGCCCAGCGGCAATCGGTATTCGCCCGGCAATTGTGGTCGCGACGTCTAATGGCTGAACGCGGCCTGGCCCAGCCGGTACCTCGCTTGCTGCGCGTGCGCCAACGCGGGCATAGGCTGGCCGGCGCGGTGGCGTTGGTGGTGGGCCTGGCCTGGTTGGGCGGCATGGTCTGGGTCTGGCGCGATTCGGTGGAAAACGCCGAGGAACTGTCGCGATTGGTCCTCAGTGCCCACAAGAATCACATCGTCGTTGATCCGGACCAGCCGCAACTGGATCCGACCCGGCATAACGTGCAGAACTACTGGAACGTCCTGGAGAAAGCGCCGCGCTGGCGTTATGTCTCGGTCGTCTTTCCCACCTCCTGGTTTTCCTCCGTGGACACGCAGCTGGAGGATGGCTTGCGCTTGACCGCCCGGCACCATTGGATATTGCCGTTGCGAGATTTGCTCAACGACGACCTGGAACAACTCAAGTCCATCCGCAACACCGAGCGGCGGGGCAACGTAGAGAACGACGACCCGGCGCAGTGGCAAAGCTACGTGAAGGCCAAGGCACTGGTGGACCTGGCGGCACGCCTCGAGCAGCACAACCAGATGTTCAGCCAAGTGGTGAATGATCCCAAGGCGCCACTGGACGAACTGGTGCTGTTGAGCAACGCGGCGTTGTCCCTGGGCCTCAACACCGGCACTTTGAGTCGCCCACGGTTCTACAACCGGGTCCTGTTCGACGCGCACAACAGCGACTTGCAAGGGCTGGACCTGAACGCCGCGCGCCCGGTGATCGCCGATAATTTCACCGGGCTGATGCAACGCTGGCTGGACCATTACTTCCTGGCGGACAACTTCGTTCGCCAGGCCGGTTACCTCAAGCTGCATTTGCAACGACTGGAGGCCGGCAGCGGCAACTCCTTGAGTGAGCTGGAAGACCTGATGGCGTTGATCGATGACTTGCAGACGCTGGTCAGCCTGACCAACTCCGCCTGGGGCCGGGGCAAGGGCCAGGACCTGGTACCCGGATACACCCAGATGCTGGACAAGGTCAGCCACAGCACCTTGCTTGGCCCGGACATCACACAGGACCTGGAGAGCCAGGCGGCGAAGTTGCAGCAGAACTTTCGCGACCAGTGGATCGTCCAGAGTGGTTCCCGGGACAACCTGCTGGTGCAACAGGGCAGCGGCCTGCTGGTGCTGCAGGACCATGTCACGGCCCTGGACGGTGCGGTGCAAGCGCTGTTCAAACGTGATTTCGTGGCGCTGGCGATGCAGAAGGATCCGTCGACTGGCAATCTCGCTCCGATAGGCCAGGGCGATGGCGGTGATGATTTCAGCGTCGCCCTGAATTACTTCGCCAGCTACAAGAGCTACGCCAGCGAAGAGCTGTCGCGGATTCCGCCGGATTACCGCGACGCGCTGATGCAGGCCGCCGAAGCCGCCGCGGCCCGGGCCATGTGGTTGAGCCTGGATGAAAATGACCAGCCGCTGCCCGGCACCGGCTTCAATGTGCAAACAACCCAGGCGGTTGCGCTGCAAAAAGCTTTCATGGATGTGCACCGCAGCGACCTGGCGATACGTTTCCAGCGCTTGCTCAATCGCCGGGCATTGGCGCAGATCAACAGTGGCCTGGACGAAATCGATGCCCAGCCATTATTCAGCCAGCGCGCCGACATCGAGCGTTGGGACGGTTCGAAGAACTTCGGCTTGCAGCTGTACGGCGCCAACGATCCACAGGAACTGAAGCTGAACCTGAACCAGCAATTCAACGCCATGCTGCAGATCGCCGAACAGCGCATGCCTGCCCTGGAATGGTTGATCGTCCAGCAGGACGACCTGTCCGCCCTGGAGCATGACCAGGTGGCGCGGTTCATGGCCCTCAATGACGAATTGCTTAAGTACAAGAATCAGAATCCGGCCAGCTCGGCTGCCCAGTTGGAGCAATTGGTCAGTCGGGATTTCAATGCGATGGACACCGCGTCCTGCGCGCAGATCTTGCAGACCTCCAGCCTGTCCGGCGGGCGCGGTGATCTGGCTCGGCGCACCGTCGCGTTGCAGCAGGGTGCGCTGCAGCGTTGCCTGTACCTGCAACAGAACCAGGCGGCGACCGCCTGGAACGACTTGGCCAATTATTTCAATCAGTACCTCGCCGGTCGCTTTCCGTTCTCCCAAGACGTGCGGGCCAGCGATGCCGATCCGGCACGTGTGCAGCACTTGTTGGCGTTGATCGAGACGCGCGTGCCCCTGGCCCAGGCCGGGCTGACGCTGAGCCAGACGCCCGAGCGGTTGGCGGCCGAGGATTTCCTCAACCGCTTGAAGCAGGCCGGTGTCTGGCTCGGGCCGCTGTTCGTGCGGGACAAGAGCGGCATCCTGGGCGTGGAGATGGACGTGCGCTGGCGTACCGATCGCGATGAGGAGCATGGTGCCGACCAGGTCATCGCCTGGAGCCTGGACGCCGGCAACCAACAGATCAGCTACCCCGGCGGCGGTCAGCAGAACCTGCGCTGGAAGGTCGGCCAGCCCGTGCGCCTGACCTTGCGCTGGGCCCGCAACGGTTACCAGCGTCCGGCCAACGACCCGTTGCAACCAAACCTGGTGGTGCGCGACCTCGAAGCCGGCTGGGAATACCAGGGGCCATGGTCGTTGTTGCGCCTGATGCGTTCGCTGGTGTCGGCCCAGCGCCAGCCGAATGTCGACTACACCGATTTCCCCCTGGCCCTGCAACTGCCGGTGACCGCCCAGACCCAGGCTCGCACGGCGCAGCAGACCTTGATGTTCATGCGCTTGTCTCTGATGAGCCAAGGATCCAAATTGCCGCTGTCGATCGCGCCGCTACCGACGCAGGCGCCCCGTTCGCCTTTCCTGGCGCCGGCGTCGAGGCCTGCCATTGCCACCCGTGAGGAAGGCCTGTGAGTTTGCCCATGAAGCCGTTACCCGAATTGGTCAGCCAACTGCTCGAACCGATCAGCGCCGAATCGCCCTGCGGCCAGGACTTGCGCTACGAAACGGAGTACGACCAGTTGCGCGAGTTGCGCCGGGAAGACGACACCAGCCTCCCCACCGGCGTGTGGCAGTCTTCGATCAAGCGCGCGCTCTGGCCGGACCTGGAGCGGCTCGCGACCACGTTGCTGCTGGAGCGCAGCAAGGACCTGATGATCAGCGCCTGGCTGGGGGAGGCCTGGCTGCACCTGGCCGGACTGGACGGCTTGCCCGGCAGCCTGGCGCTGGTGGCGGGGCTGTGCGAGCGTTATCCGGAACACCTGCATCCCCTTGCCGAGGATGGCGATCAATCGTGGCGGGTGATTCCGCTGGAATGGCTGGCCCGTCGCTACAGCGAAGTGCTACTGACGCGGGTGCCGTTGCTTGATGGCCGCGACCCAGCCTTCGCGGGTTTCAGCCTGGACGATTGGCAGCGCCTGCAGCGCCAGCAAGTTCAGGGCAACGACAGCAAGAACGCCAAGGCCTCGGCGGAGGCGGCGCGCAACGAGCAAAAGAAACTCAGCGAACTGATTCGCAGCATACCGTTGTCCTTCTGGTTGCATCGCCAGGGCAGCCTGATGTTGAGCCTGCAACACTTGCAACGGCTCGAAGCCTGGAGCGACGCCTACCTGGGCAACCTGGCGCCGGGCTACAAATCCTTGCAGGACGTGATGCAGGCCATGTTGACATTGGTAGAGGAGTTCATCGCGATGCATCCACAGCAACCCGCCGTCGTGCCCGCACAAACATCTCCCGTGGCAGGGGCGCCGATGTCCCAGCCGACGGCGGCACCTGCCCAGGTCTTCCAGGAGCCGGCCAATCGTGAAGAGGCCTATCGACAGCTGCTGGTCATCGCCGGTTACCTGGCGCGCACCGAACCCCACAGTCCCGTGCCCTATCTGATCCGGCGCGGTGTGGAGTGGGGCAACAAGCCGCTGAGCGAGCTGCTGGGTGAACTGATCAGTGCCGATGCCGAGTCTCGACGGCTGTGGACGTTACTCGGGGTCCTCTAATGCTGCGCGTCGGGTAGCTCCACTGGCGTCAGCACCGGTTTGCCGGAAAAAAACGCGTTCAGGTTATCGCCGACCAACTCCACCATGGCGCGTGTCGCTTCCGGCGACAGGCCGGCCACGTGAGGTGTCAGCACGACGTTGGACAAATGCTTCAGGGCGTCGGGTACTTCGGGTTCATGGTCGAATACATCCAGCGCAGCCCCGGCAATTCGCCGATGTTCGAGGGCGTAGATGAGCTCGGTCGTGGCGACCACGCTGCCGCGGGCAATGTTGACCAGGAATCCGTTGGGACCCAGGGCGTCGAGGGCTTGCTTGTTGATTAACTGGCGGGTGTCCAGCCCTCCGGGCGTGGCGATAATCAGGAAATCCGAGACCCTGGCCAGTTCGGTGGGGGTTGCGCAGAAGGCGTAGGGCACATCGTTGCGCACGCGACGGTTGTGGTAGCTGACGTTCATGTCGAAACCGAGGGCGGCCCGCTTGGCAATCGCCATGCCCACGGCGCCGAGGCCCAGGACACCCAAGTGCTTGCCGGCGAGGGAAGGGCGCGTGCTTCGCGGCCATTCGCCACGGCGCAGGGCCGCAT
This sequence comes from Pseudomonas frederiksbergensis, assembly GCF_000802155.2. Classification (GTDB taxonomy): domain Bacteria; phylum Pseudomonadota; class Gammaproteobacteria; order Pseudomonadales; family Pseudomonadaceae; genus Aquipseudomonas; species Aquipseudomonas frederiksbergensis_A. The sequence goes on along the minus strand of NZ_JQGJ02000001.1, from coordinate 317,382 downwards.
CGGATCGAGGCACATCGCGCACCAACGCCAGCAGCAACGCCATCGCATGGTCCGCCACCGACGAGGCGTTGACCCCGGCACCGTTGGTGACGACGATGCCTCGGTCGCTGGCCGCTTGCAGGTCCACTTGCTCATAACCGGCGCCAATCACGCAGATGATCTTCAGGTTGGGCAGTGCCGTCATCTCTTCGGCGGTCAAACCCAGGGGGCCACGGGTCAACACCGCGCTGAACCGGTCGCCGTGTTCGAAGATCGCTGCCTTGCGTTCGGCGGGCGTGGGCGCCAACTCCAGGTAATAGCCCTGGCGTTCGAGAATCGGCAGGTATTCGTTGACGGTTTCAACCAGTACCAGGACGGTTGCGGTCATGCTGGGCTCCTGTAGGCGCTGTTTCGATCATTAGGTATTCAACCTGATTGTAGGAGTCGAAGGCAGAGGTGGCCTGGGCTTTTTATGGTCATTTTTGGATTCTGTTCAGTCGTCGTTGGAACGAGTCAAAAAATCTGCTCCCCACAACCACTCCTCAGCTAAGCCTTTGCTTCTGCTCGTTAATCCCGGACAATCGCGCCCCTGTTTCGGCCAGGGCGCTGCCTGTCGGGGTTTTCCGACTCGTCCCGGCCGGGTGCATGTGACCGGAAAGCGGAGATCCGACCGGATGAATGATCAGGCCAACAGCGTCGAAGAGCGCTTTGAAACGATAGCCCCAGCCACCCTCAGTCAATGGGGTCGCCACGACACGACGTGGATGCTGGGCCTGTTTGGTACCGCCATTGGTGCCGGCACTCTGTTCTTGCCTATCAATGCAGGGCTCGGCGGTTTCTGGCCGCTGCTGGTCCTGGCGGTGCTGGCCTTCCCCATGACGTTCTATGCCCACCGGGGCCTGACTCGTTTCGTGCTGTCCGGTCGCGACGGGGCGGACATTACCGAGGTGGTGGAGGAGCATTTCGGCATCAAGGCCGGCGCGCTGATCACCCTGTTGTACTTCTTTGCGATCTTCCCGATCCTGCTGATCTACAGCGTGGCGTTGACCAACACGGTGGGCAGTTTCCTGGAGCATCAACTGCACGTGCAGCCACCGCCTCGGGCGGTGTTGTCGCTGGTGCTTATCCTCGGCCTGCTGGCTGTGGTGCGCTGCGGCGAACAGGTGATCGTCAAGGCCATGGGCCTGATGGTCTATCCGTTCATCGTGGCGCTGCTGTTCCTCGCGGTGTTCCTGGTACCCCATTGGAGCGGCGGGATCCTGACCACCGCGTCGACGATGCCGGAGCCTTCGGCTCTGCTGCATACCCTGTGGCTGGCAATCCCGGTGATGGTGTTCTCGTTCAACCATTCGCCGATCATCTCGGCATTCGCGGTGGACCAGAAACGTCGCTACGGCCATAACGCTGAGGAGCGCAGCGCGCAGATCCTGTCGCGCGCCCATGTATTGATGGTGGTGATGGTGCTGTTCTTCGTGTTCAGCTGCGTGCTGACGTTGACCCCGGCGCAACTGGCCGAGGCCAAGGCGCAGAACCTGTCGATCCTGTCGTACCTGGCCAACCACTTCAGCAACCCGACCATTGCCTTTGCGGCGCCGTTGATTGCTTTCGTGGCGATCGCCAAGTCGTTCCTCGGGCATTACATCGGCGCCAGCGAAGGCCTCAAGGGCCTGATCGTCAAGAGCGGCCGCCGCCCGGCTGCCAAGACGCTCGATCGCCTGACTGCCGCGTTCATGCTGGTGGTGTGCTGGGTCGTCGCCACCCTCAACCCGAGCATCCTGGGCATGATCGAAACCCTGGGCGGCCCGGTGATCGCGGCGATCCTGTTCCTGATGCCGATGTACGCCATTCGCAAAGTCCCGGCCATGGCCCGCTATCGCGGCCAGGCGTCCAATGTCTTTGTGGTGTTGGTGGGGGTGGTGGCGATTACTGCGCTGGTCTATTCCCTCTTGGCGTGACCTGTTTTTTTGTGGGAGCGAGCCTGCTCGCGAAAGCGGTGTCACAGTCGATGAAGATGTTGGATGGGCCGGCCTCATCGCGAGCAAGCTCGCTCCCCAGGTTTTGCGGTGTATATGAATTTTGTGTTCGCTGAAAATCCAACGGATATGTACCCAGAAAAAGGGCATTTTCCCAGAAATAGACGGGCATAAAAAACGCCGCCCCTCGCAAGAGGGGCGGCGTTTTTAGTCGGGCGTCTTAAGCTTTAGGCTTGGACGACCGGGATGTTGGCGTTTGCAGCCGCTTCACGGAACTCGGCGATCTGGTCGAAGCTCAGGTAGCGGTACACGTCCGCTGCCATGCTGTCGATCTTGCCAGCGTATTCCATGTACTCCTCGACGGTCGGCAGGCGACCCAGGATCGACGCTACGGATGCCAGTTCGGCCGAAGCCAGGTAGACATTCGCGCCGTCGCCCAGACGGTTCGGGAAGTTACGGGTCGAAGTCGAGACTACGGTGGAGTTCGGCTCGACGCGTGCCTGGTTACCCATGCACAGCGAGCAGCCTGGCATTTCCATCCGTGCACCGGCCTTGCCGTAGATGCCGTAGTAGCCTTCTTCGGTCAGTTGGTGAGCGTCCATCTTGGTCGGCGGCGACAGCCACAGGCGGGTTGGCAGCTGGCCCTTGACCTGATCCAGCAGTTTACCGGCGGCGCGGAAGTGACCGATGTTGGTCATGCACGAACCGATGAACACTTCGTCGATCTTCTCGCCAGCAACGCTGGACAGCAGGCGGGCGTCGTCCGGGTCGTTCGGCGCGCAGAGCACAGGCTCGCTGATCTCGGCCAGGTCGATCTCGATGACTTCGGCGTATTCGGCGTCGGCATCGGCTTCCATCAGTTGCGGGTTGGCGATCCAGGCTTCCATCGCTTGGGCGCGACGCTCCAGGGTACGTGCATCGCCGTAGCCTTCGCCGATCATCCAGCGCAGCAGGGTGATGTTGGACTGCAGGTACTCGGTGATCGACTCTTTCGACAACTTGATGGTGCAACCGGCAGCCGAACGTTCGGCCGAGGCGTCGGACAGTTCGAAAGCCTGTTCCAGGGTCAAGCCTTCCAGGCCTTCGATTTCCAGGATGCGGCCGGAGAAGGCGTTTTTCTTGCCTTTCTTCTCGACGGTCAACAGACCTTTCTGGATGGCGAAGTATGGAATGGCATGAACCAGGTCACGCAGGGTGATGCCAGGTTTCATCTTGCCTTTGAAGCGCACCAGGATCGATTCCGGCATGTCCAGCGGCATGACGCCGGTGGCAGCGGCGAACGCGACCAGGCCGGAACCGGCCGGGAACGAGATGCCCATCGGGAAGCGGGTGTGCGAGTCGCCACCGGTACCCACGGTGTCTGGCAGCAGCATGCGGTTCAGCCACGAGTGGATGATGCCGTCGCCCGGACGCAGGGAAACGCCGCCGCGGGTCATGATGAAGTCAGGCAGGGTGTGGTGGGTGGTGACGTCGATCGGCTTCGGATAGGCCGCGGTGTGGCAGAAGGACTGCATCACCAGGTCAGCCGAGAAGCCCAGGCACGCCAGGTCTTTCAGTTCATCACGGGTCATGGGACCGGTGGTGTCCTGGGAGCCCACGGTGGTCATTTTCGGCTCGCAGTAGGTACCAGGGCGCACGCCTTGGCCTTCCGCCAGGCCGCAAGCCTTGCCGACCATCTTCTGCGCCAGGGTGAAACCCTTGGTGCTTTCGGCTGGCGCTTCAGGCTTCTTGAACAGGTCGAACGGTGGCAGGCCCAATTCGGCGCGAGCCTTCTCGGTCAGGCCACGGCCGATGATCAGCGGAATACGGCCGCCGGCGCGGACTTCGTCCAACAGCACCGGGGTCTTCATTTCGAAGGTGGTGATGACTTCGTCGGTACCGTGCTTGCAGACTTTGCCGGCATGCGGGTACAGGTCGATCACGTCGCCCATGTTCATGTTCGACACGTCGAACTCGATAGGCAGTGCGCCGGCATCTTCCATGGTGTTGTAGAAGATCGGGGCGATCTTGCTGCCGAAGCAGAAACCGCCAGCGCGCTTGTTCGGCACGTACGGGATGTCGTCGCCGAAGAACCACAGCACCGAGTTGGTGGCCGATTTACGCGAGGAACCGGTACCGACCACGTCGCCGACGTAGGCGATCGGGAAGCCCTGGCCGCGCATTTCTTCGATCTGCTTCATCGGGCCGGTCTTGCCTTGCTCGTCCGGAACGATGCCGTCACGGGCCATTTTCAGCATGGCCAGGGCGTGCAGCGGGATGTCCGGGCGGGACCAGGCGTCCGGGGCAGGGGACAGGTCGTCGGTGTTGGTTTCGCCGGTGACCTTGAACACGCGCAGGCTGATCTTGTCGGCCAGCACCGGGCGCTTCTTGAACCACTCGCCTTCAGCCCAGGATTGCAGCACGGCCTTGGCGTGAACGTTACCGTTCTTGGCTTTTTCAGCCACGTCGTGGAAGGCATCGAACATCAGCAGGGTGTGCTTGAGTTCTTCGGCGGCGACGGGTGCCAGCTCGGCGTCGTCCAGCAGCTCGACCAGGGTCACGATGTTGTAGCCGCCCTGCATGGTGCCGAGCAATTCGACGGCGCGCTTCTTGTCCAGCAGAGGGGATTGGGCCTGGCCCTTGGCCAGGGCGGACAGGAAGCCAGCCTTGACGTAGGCAGCTTCGTCGACTCCAGGCGGAACGCGATTGGTGATCAGGTCAACGAGGAAAGCTTCTTCGCCAGCCGGAGGATTTTTCAGCAGCTCGATCAGGCCTGCAGTTTGTTCGGCGTTAAGCGGCTGGGGAACGATACCCAGGGCTGCGCGCTCTTCGATATGTTTGCGGTAGGCTTCAAGCACAGTTATTACCCTCATCAGTGGTCCCAAATGGGTGTCCGGGACGCTCATCCAGAAACTCACGGCACTCATGCGCGTCAGGGGGCTTTTTGGGCCTCCACGCCAGAATTGCCGGAGTTCCTCACAGAAGCTGCTTTCAAAGTTTTACGCCTGCAGAACGGGAGCTGATGAGGGTTGGCGTTGGGCTTTCCCCGCTGGAAAGACCCTTCGCCAACACCGCTCTGAAGGAACGACTGTGCTCGTGACGCTTTGAAAACAGCTTCTAACGGACATTGGCGCCTTAAAAGGCTGGCTGATTCTACGGGAAAAAAAATTAAAGGTAAGTTGGGCTTCCAGGTTTGAGGGGTGATCAATCTTAGACAAAGGGCTAACATGCCCGCCTGTCCTGTTTTTGCGTGTGCGTTGCCTTATGCCCAACCAGCTCATCAAGACGCCCTGCGTCGGCCTCTGTTCCACTGTCTACGGTGACCTGGTGTGCCGTGGCTGCAAGCGGTTCCACCATGAAGTGATTCACTGGAACGGCTACAACGAGGACGAAAAACGCGCGGTGTGGATGCGGCTCGAGCAGCTGTTGGTGCAGGTGATGGTGGCGAAGCTGGAGGTGTTCGATCCAACGTTGCTGCGCCAGCAACTGGAAGCGCGCAAGATCCGCTTCGTGCCGCATCAGTCGGAATATTGCTGGGCCTACCAGCTGATCGCCCGTGGCGCGCGGGTGATCAACAACCTGGAAGCCTACGGCATGGTGCTGTTGCCGGAGTTTCGCGATTGGGAGCTGCCGGACCTGCGCGATGCCATTGATCGGGAATTCTTCCTCCTGTCCGAAGCCCATTACCAGCGCTATATCGCGCCGGGGTTCCTGAAGGATGCGATCGGCGGCTGAGCCGTGAGGAGGCTTTTGTGGCGAGGGAGCCTACCGCCAGCGCCTGTTTTATTCCTTCACCGCCAACTCCACCAGGTGATCCTCGACCTCCTGGGGCTTGAGCACCAGTACGTCGCTTTCCAGCGCATCGAGCACGGCTTCGGCGGTGTTGCCGATCAACACGCCTGACAAGCCGGAGCGCGCCACGGTGCCGATCACCGTGACGGCTGCCTGGAGCTTGTGGGCCATGTAGGGGATCAATACGTCCGCCGGGCCTTCCTGAACGTGCAAGTGCTGGTCGTCGATGTCGAATTCAGCCTGGAATGCCCGGCATTGCTCGCGATATTGCGCTTCGATGGTTTCCTTGAGCTGGAAAGTCGGATCGGCCGCCGAGAGCATCGGTGACGGATGAGCGCTGATGACGTGAAGGTGCGCCTTGGCCAGGAGGGCGATGTCATAGCCATGGTCGATGATGGTCGAGTGCAGGTGGCGATGCTCGCCATCGGCGTTGCCGACATCGACTGCCGCCAGGATGACCCTGTCTTTCCAGGAACCGCTGGTCTTGACCAGCAGCACCGGCGTCGGGCAATGGCGCAGCAGCTTCCAGTCCGCTGGCGTCAACAGGGCTTTTTTCAACGGGCTGTCGGGGAAATGCTGCTTGATGACCAAGCCGCAACCCTCGGCCTGCTGCACGTCGATGATGGTTTCGTAGAGACTTTCGTTCCAGGCCTGTTCAGTGGACACGCTGTAGCCGTCGGCCAACAATGCGCTTTTGAGTACGCTGAGCAGGCCCGCATGATCGTGGTGTTTGTCGCACACCAGCAGGTGCAGGTGAGCCTGGGTCACGCCGGCGATCAGTTTGGCCCGCTTGAGCGCGAGACTTTCCGAATGTTCAGGTTCGATGACCACCAGGATGCTGCGAATGGCTTGCATGATCGGCGTCTCCAGCGATAAAGGGGTATGGCGTTGCTCAACTATAGTTGCTGTGCGAGGCTCGTCGACTTGATGCATATCAACGGTGGTGACTGGTGGTCTGGAGGCAGGCCGGTATAATCGGCGCCCTTTGCTCGACTACCTTTTCCCGTGAGCCCCATGATCCTTCCCGAAATCCACGAGTTCCTCGGTTGCCGCACCCCTGATGCCTGGGTCCAGGCTGCGTTGGCCGATCAGGACACGCTGCTGATCGACCACAAGAACTGCGAGTTCAAGGCCGCCAGCACCGCCCTGAGCCTGATCGCCAAGTACCATTCGCACGTTGATCTGATCAACATGATGTCGCGCCTGGCCCGGGAAGAACTGGTGCATCACGAGCAGGTCATGCGCTTGATGAAAAAACGCAAGGTCGGCCTGCGCCAACTTTCCGCCGGGCGCTACGCCTCGGGCCTGCGCAAAGTGGTGCGCAGCCACGAGCCGGTGAAACTGGTGGACACCCTGGTGGTCGGCGCTTTTATCGAAGCCCGTAGCTGCGAGCGTTTCGAGGCCTTGGTGCCGCATCTGGACGAGGAACTGGGCAAGTTCTATTTCGGCCTGTTGAAAAGCGAGGCCCGGCATTTCCAAGGTTACTTGAAGCTGGCCTATCAGTACGGCGACGCCAAGGACATCGTCCAGGTGATCGACAGGGTTCGTGAAGCCGAGCGCGAGCTGATCGAGTCGCCGGATGTGGAATTGCGGTTCCACAGTGGCGTGCCGACCTAACGGGTCAAACCCAACCGCTCATGCCACTGGGCAATCGACTCTTCGGGATACACCTCGAACTGCTGGTCGCCCGGATGCGCCTCGACTTCCACCCACGGAGCCTTGGAGCCCAGCATCAAGTGGGTGCGCTGCGGCGGTACCGGCAGTGGCGTGTCGATGGCTGAGGCAAACGGATGTATCAGCTCCGGCCACTCCGGGCTGAACAACCAAAGTCCCGAACCGCACAACGAGCAGAAATGCCGTTCGGCGCTGCTGCGGTGGGCGCGTTTATCACCTTCATCCTTGAGTCGCGCATGGTAGATGGTGATGTGCTTGCGGCCTTGTACCTTGAGGCTTTTCGCGTCACCCGACAGGTTGATTGCAAAACCGCCGCCGCCCTGGGTCTTGCGACAGATCGAGCAATAGCAGCGCTGGTAAGGGTAGGGGTGACGGCTGTCCAGGCTGAACGAAACGGTGCCGCAGTGGCAGGATCCTTCGAGGTGCATGGGGGGAATCTCCAGACAGGGGTTGAATACTCTGGACAACCTCAAGGGGGCGAATGTTCTGATCTACTTGGGCACCCGCCACAAATACCACGCCGCCACCGTCCGGTAAGGGCTCCAGGCCTGGCCGATAGCGGCCATCTGACGGCGATTCGGCTGGGCGCCCAGCCCCTTGAGCCGTCGATATCCCTCGCGAACCCCGAAATCATCCGCCGGCAGGATATCCGGCCGTTCCAGGCTGTAGATCAACAGCATCTCGACAGTCCAGCGCCCGACGCCGCGCAGGCTGACCAGGCGTTCGATCAGTGCCTCATCCTCCATGGCCCGTGCCGAGGCGTAATCCGGCACGACTCCGTCCAGTGTCGCCTGGGCGATGCCCTGGAGGGTTGCGATCTTGCTGGCGGAAAATCCGCAGTTGCGCAATAGCACGCCGTCAATCGCCAATAGTTCTCTGGGGTCGGGAAAGGCCGCGGGGGCAAACAGCGCCAGGAGCCGCCCGAGAATGGCATCCCCGGCCTTGGCATGCAGTTGTTGATAGGCGATCGCCCGTACCAGCGCCTCGTAGGGTTCACGGGTCGGCTTGGGTTGCAGCAGGCAAGGGCCGACGGATTCGACGTGGCGTTGCCAGTCTTCGTCAAGGTTGGCCAGGAAAGTACTCGCTTCGTGGTAGGGCAGGTTCATCTGTCTCTCGTTTCGGGGCAGATCAAAACGCCAGGGGCAAGGAAACCTGTACCGCGGCTTGTTCCAGCCGCAGCAGAAACGCCTTGCGCGGCTGGCCGCCTCCATAGCCGGTCAATGCACCATCGGCGCCAATCACCCGATGGCAGGGGACGACAATGGCCAGGCGATTCTGTCCGTTGGCCAAGCCCACTGCGCGGCTGGCGCCGGGGCTGCCGAGAGCGCAAGCAACGGCGCCGTAGCTGCGGGTTTCGCCATAGGGAATCTTTTGCAATTCGCCCCAGACCCGGATCGCAAAGGCGCTGCCGGGCATGTGCAACGGTACATTGAAAGTCGTGAGCTTGCCGGCGAAGTAGTCGGCCAGTTCGCTTTCGATCTGTTGCAAATGAGCGTTGTGGCCCGGGGCAACCGTGTAGTCGTAGCGTTGCTGCAGTTCTTCCAACTCTTTGGTCAAGGCCGGGCGGTCAAGAAACTCCAGCAGCACCAGCCCACGACGTTCAGCCATGGCCAGCATCGGCCCCAATGGGGTGGTCAGGCGGGTGAACAATAGTGGTTCGCTGAGGCCGGCGCGGCCGGGGGTGATATGAAAGGACTTCACGAACGCATCGCGAAAACCGCTCAGGGATTCATAGCCTGAGTCGAACGCCGCGTTGTCAATGGAGGCGCCGTCCTTGATCCCGCCCAGGGCGATGCCCAGCCGCCGGGTGCGCAGGTAGGCATGGAAGGTCATGCCGAAATGCTGCTTGAACCAGCGTCGCAGCCTGAGCGGTTCGATGCCTTGCTCCAGCAGCAGCGCGTCGCTCCAGCGCAGGTCGGGGCCCGCATCCACGGCCTTGAGCAGGGCCTGGATCCAGTCCGGTGCGATGGCAGCGGCGTCCAGCGGCTTGCAGCGCAGGCAGGCTCGATAGCCGGCCGACATGGCTTCATCGGCGTGGGCGAAGAACTCCACGTTCTCCGGCTTCGGCTTGCGCGCCGTGCAAGTGGGGCGGCAGAAAATACCGGTGGTCTTGACCGCAGTGAAGAACACCCCCTCGTAGGCGGTGTCTCGTTCGAGCATGGCGCGGACCATTTCGGCGTGGGGCGGTAGAAGCGAGTCTTGTAGGTTCATGGATGGAGCATAGAACCGAGCCCCGGACGACTCCACCGAAAAATCGACAGTGAATTTTCCAGTCGTTTGGTCGGACAATCGCGAACAAAAATTGAACCTTCGAGTCTTAAAGGTTCACCCGCTGTTTTTGTCTTTCGGAGACATCATGTCCAAACATAAGAAATCCCTCATCGCCGTTGCTGTCTGTGCCCTGGCGCTTGGTGCTTCGGCGCTGTTGCCTGCCGACCTGTCGCCTATCGGTTCGAGCTATGCCGCAGGCAATGGTGGTGGTGGTGGCGGTGGCGGTGGTGGCGGCGGCAACGGCGGTGGTGGCGGTCACGGTGGAGGAAACGGCGGTGGCAATGGCGGCGGCCACGGTGCTGGCATTGGTGGCGGCCAGGGCCATGACAAGTCGGGCGACGCCCGCGGCCTTGGCAAGGGATTGGCCAGCGACCACACCGGCACTCGTACCCGCACCCGGGATCATGGCGTGAGCGGCAAGCACACCGGCACTACCCGCACTGATCGCGCCAGCAAGTCTTCGGTGACCTCGGCCATTGCCAAGGATCGTGATACGCGCGGCCTGACCAAGGCGTCGGCAATTTCCACAGCCACGCCAGGCACCCACAACACCAAGGGCCTGACCAACGCGACCAGCTCGTCGATCAAGAACGATCGCTGATCGCCTGGACAAAGCCGCGATGCCTGTGTGCAGGCATCGCGGTTTTTTTTCGCCTGCCGGATGGGCGTGGCGAAGGGTCAGTATTTCCAGAACACCGGCGTGAACAGCACCAGCACCGTCAGGATTTCCAGGCGTCCCAGCAGCATGCCGATGGTCAGCAACCATTTTGCCGCGTCCGGCAGGGTCGAGAAGTTGCCGGCCGGGCCGATGATATTGCCCAGGCCCGGTCCCACGTTGCAGACCGCGGTGGCGGCGCCGGTCAGGGCGGTGGTCCAATCCAGGCCGATCAGCGCGAGGCCCAGGGCGATGGCGCCAATCGTAATGGTGAAAAAGAACGAAAACGTCAGCAGCGAGCGAACGATTTCCTCGTCGATGGGATGGTTGTTGTATTTCTTCTGGATCACCGCCCGGGGGTGGATCAGTTGCTTCAAGCTGCCCATCAGCAGGACCTTGGCGACCTGGAAGCGAAAAATTTTCAGACCCCCGGACGTGGAGCCCGAACAGCCGCCGACGAACGTAAGGTAGAAAAACAGCAACAGGGCGAAACTGCCCCACAGCGTGTAGTCACCCAGCGCCACCCCCGTGGTGGTGACCACGGACGTAACGTTGACCGCCACGATACGGACCGCGTCCAACCAAGCGAGGTCGCTGTTCAGGCTCAGCCAGGTTCCCACCACCAACCATGTGACTACGAGGAATCCGAGGAAGCCCCTCACTTGCTGGTCCTTCAGCAGGGCACGCCTGTGACCCCGCAGCGTTGCGACATAGAGCGTGAAGGGCAACGCACCTGCCATCATGATGACCACCGACACCCAATGAACGGCCGGTTGGGTCCAGTGCGCCAGGGAAGAATCAGAGGTTGAAAAGCCGCCGGTGGAGATCATCGACATCGCATGGTTGATTGCTTCGAAAGGGCTCATGCCGGCCAGCCACAGCGCCAATGTGGAGAGGGCAGTCAAACCTATATAGATCCACAGGATGTAGTTGGCCGCGACGTGGGAGCGTGGCGTGACTTTCTCCGACCAGTCCGACGATTCGGTCTGGAACAGCCGCATGCCGCCGACCCGCAGCAACGGCAAGATCGCCACGGCCATGCCGATAAAGCCGATCCCGCCGAGCCAGTGCAACATCGAGCGCCAGATCAGCAGGCCGGGCGATGCCGTATCCAGCCCGGTCAGGATGGTCGAGCCGGTGGTGGTAATCCCCGACATGGTTTCGAAGAACGCGTCGGTGTAGCTGATGTGCTGGATGAACACCATCGGCAGGGCGGCGAAGGCGCAAACGAAGACCCAGCTGGCGGTGGTGAGCAGGTACATCTCCCGGGGGCGCATCTGGACGTGTTCCGGTCGTCCACGGGCGACCAACGCCACACCACAGACAAACGTGATCAGGCTCGACCAGAGAAACGCCGACAAGTCATCGTTGCGGTCGTAGAACATCAGCGTGAACAGCGGAATCGCCATGCTGACCGCGAGGGTGATCAGGAAAATTCCCAGGATGAAACCGATGAGACGCAGAACCGCTATGGACATGGATAACGCCTGATTCAGAAAGCTGCACAGTATCGATTTGGTGAATCGCTCACCGCGTAAAGTTTGCGTAAAAAAATGAAGCGCAAGTGCTCGACGACAAAGGCAGTTTTCTTCAATACCCGGGGAGCTGGGCCGTTTACCTTGGGCCCTCTTTCCTGCAACGAAGAAGATATGTGATGAGCTTGATATTTTCCATGGCTACGTTCGCGCTGGTGGCGTCCATAACCCCGGGGCCGGTCAACATCGTTGCCCTCAGCTCCGGCGCCCGCTACGGCTTTCGCGCCACCTTGCGCCATGTCGCCGGCGCCACCCTGGGGTTTGTCCTGCTGCTGGTCCTGATGGGGTTGGGGTTGCACGAGGTCTTGCAGCGCTGGCCGGGGCTGACCCGTGGGGTGCAACTGGCGGGCGTGGCGTTCCTTTTGTTCATGGCCTGGAAACTGGCAATGGATGACGGCGAGCTGGGGGACCGGGACGAGGGGCGCGCGCCGTCGATGGTCTATGGCGCGCTGATGCAATGGCTCAACCCCAAGGCCTGGCTGGCTTGCGTGGCGGGGATGGGGGCTTTCGTGGCCGATGGCGAGACGTGGCGGGTGTGGCAGTTCGCGGCGATCTACCTGGTGATCTGTTACCTGTCGGTGGGCTGCTGGGCCTACGCTGGGAGCTACCTGCGTATTTGGCTTGGGAATCCGGCGACCATGCGCCTGTTCAATCGGGCCATGGCGGCGTTGCTGGGGGCGAGCGCGGTGTATTTGTGGTTGCCGTAAGCGACTCGTCCCGCCACAACAGCGGGGTGGTCAGCCGCGATACTGGCCCGGGGTCGCCGCCAGGTGTTGTTTGAAGGCCCGTTGGAAATGCGCCTGGTCGGCAAACCCGCTTTCCAGCGCCACATCGGCAATCAACTTGCCCTCGCGCAATTGGATCCGGGCGAATTGGATCCGGCGGTTGATCAGGAAGGCATGGGGCGTCATGCCGTAGTGCCGCTTGAAGGCCCGGCTCAAGTAGGACGGCGAGAGCTGCGCGAAGGCGCAGATGTCTTCGAGCTTGAGGGCTTCGGTGCAATGATCATGGATGAACTGCGCGGCGCGCATCAGGGCCGGGTGACTGCCACGGTCCGGACGCCCAGCCGGATTGAGCCGATGCTGCAGGTCGGTGAAGAACGCCTCGGTGGCATCTTGCTTGGCGCCGGCATCGATCCGTTCATCCACCAACACGTCGTAGAGCTCACACAGGCCCGAGAAAAGCACGGTATCGCGGCTGTGGGTGGTGTCGAAGGCCTGGAAGTCCAGGGACGGATCAAAGCCGATCCGGCGTTGCAGATCCCTCAACCAATGAGTATCGACATACAGCATCACGTATGACCATGGCTGATTGTCGATCGGATTGCAGGCGTGCACGTCGCCAGGGTTCATCAGCACCACCGTGCCGCCCTCGACCTGGAAGTTCGATTGCTCGTGCAGATAGGTACTGCGCCCGGCCGTGATCGCACCGATGGAAAAATGGTCGTGGGCGTGGCGCGAGTAGCAGACCTTGCGACCGTCGGCGATGGCGCGGGCCTCGATGAAAGGCAGCGCCGCGTCGCGCCAGAAACGTGGGGCGGCGTCGTGGTTGGCGGGCTTCATCGGTCAATGTCCTGTTTTGTTGGCTGTGCCTGAGTGTATGCGCGTGCGCCGCAAAATGCCCGTTCGAGTTCGAAGCCGGTCTGGGCTAGACTGCAGTAACGCTCGCCAATGGAGTTACCGATGCTCGCGCCAGGAGAACCTGAGAACGAAGCCGTCCGTCTCAAGCAACTGCAATCGCTCAAGCTGCTGGATACCGCACCCGAGGAGCGATTCGACCGTCTGACCCGTCTCGCCCGGCGCCTGTTCAATGTGCCCATCGCCCTCGTGTCGCTGGTGGATGCCAATCGGCAGTGGTTCAAATCCAGTGCCGGGCTGGATGCCAGCGAAACGCCCCGCGAGGTGTCCTTCTGTGGGCACGCGATCCTGCAGGACGAGATCCTGGAGGTTTGCGACGCGGAACAGGACGAGCGATTCCACGACAATCCGCTGGTCACCGAACAGCCCGGCATCCGCTTCTACGCCGGTCATCCCCTGGGCTTGGAAGATGGCAGCAAGATGGGCACCTTGTGCCTGCTGGACACCAAGCCACGCAAGCTCAATGACGAAGAGCGCGACCTGCTGCGCGACCTGGCGAGCATGGCCGAGCAGGAATTGGTCGCCGTGCAGATGGCGAGCATGGATGAACTGACCCTGCTATCCAATCGTCGAGGCTTCAGAACGTTGGCGCAGCACGCGTTGCGCGTCTGCGGCCGGCTTTCGCGACCGGCCACGCTGCTGTTTTTCGACCTCAACGATTTCAAGCCGATCAACGACCGCTTTGGCCATGCCGAAGGCGACAGTGCCCTGAAAACCTTCGCCGATGTGCTGCGCATTGCCTTTCGTGAAAGCGACGTGATCGGTCGCCTGGGTGGCGATGAATTCGTCGCGTTGCTCACTGGCGCGTCTCATGTCGAGACCGCCGCGATCATGGCCCGTCTCGGGGAGATCCTGGAGGAGCGCAACGCGACATTGCAACGCGGTTACGACATCCACTTCAGCGTCGGCCAGATCGAGTACGACCCTGAGCGACATGGTTCGATCGACAGCCTGCTGGCCGATGCGGACGCGGCGATGTATGCGCAGAAGAAGGGGCGGCGCGATAGCTTGAACTGATCGGCCCATGACCCAGGCGAAACGCTCTAGAGCCAAGGGTTTTGCGCCAAATGCCGGGCTTCGAAGCGACGAATCTGTTCGGCGCGTTGAAGCGTGGCGCCAATGGCGTCCAGCCCCAGCAGCAAGGATTGCTTGCGCAGCTCATCGATCTCGAAGGCAATCACCTCGCCATCGGCCAATCTGATCTGTTGCGCCGACAGGTCGACGGTGAGGCTGGCGGTTTCGGCGTGGCTGACCGTTTGCGCGATTTTCCTTAGCTGCGGTTCAGGCAATTGGATCAACAACACCCCGTTGCGCTGGCAATTGTCATAGAAGATCCCGGCGAAGCTGCTGCCGATGAGCGCCCTGATGCCCGTTTGCTTCAACCCCCAGACGGCATGTTCCCGACTTGAGCCGCAGCCAAAGTTCTCTCCCACCACCAGGAACGTTGCGCCGCGCCAGCCAGGCTTGTTGAGCACGAATTCAGGATTGGGAACGCCAGCCTCCAACCACTTCAAGTCAAAGAACAGTCCACGGTCCAGCCCGTTGCGGTCGATGCCCTTGAGAAATTGCTTGGGCATGATCACGTCGGTGTCGATGTTGGCGGCCAGCAGCGGGGCGGCGGTTCCGATTACGGTAGTGAAGGGTTGCATGCTTCAGGCCTCTGGCAGCAGTGAACGAACGTCGGTCAGGTGACCGGCAATGGCGGCGGCCGCCACCATGGCCGGGCTCATCAAGTGGGTGCGGGCACCTGCGCCCTGGCGTCCTTCGAAGTTGCGATTGGTACTGGAGGCGCAGCGATCTCCAGGGGAAAGCACGTCATCGTTCATGGCCAGGCACATCGAACAGCCGGATTGGCGCCATTCGAAACCGGCGTCGCGGAAGATCGTCGCCAGGCCTTCTTCTTCGGCTTGCTGGCGCACCAAGGTCGAGCCGGGCACGATCATCGCCCGCACATGGGCCGCCACGTGCTTGCCCTGTACGACACGGGCCGCATCGCGCAGGTCTTCGATCCGCGCATTGGTGCATGAGCCGATGAAGGCATGGTTGATGACCACTTCGTTGAGCGGCATGCCTGGCTTCAGGCCCATGTAGTCCAGCGCGCGCTGCAGGCCTTGGCGCAGGATCAGGTCGGTTTCTGCCGAAGGGTCAGGTACCCGACTGCCGATGGCAGCAGCCTGGTCAGGGCTGGTGCCCCAGGTGACCATGGGTTCCAACGCATCGACATCGAGTGTCACTTCCCGATCGAAGACCGCGCCGTCATCGCTGTGCAGGGACCGCCACTGGGTCACGGCCTTTTTCCACACGTCGCCCCGGGGCGCGCGGGGTTTGCTTTGCAAGTAGTCAAAGACCTTGTCATCCGGCGCCATGAACGCGCCCCTGGCGCCGGCCTCGACGGCCATGTTGCAAATGGTCATGCGGGCTTCGACGCTCAGCGCGGTAATCGCCGGTCCGGTGAATTCGATCGCATAACCGGTGGCGCCCGAGGCGCCGATTCTTTCGATCAGCGCCATGATGATGTCCTTGGCGGTGACGCCTGCCCCGAGAATCCCGTTGACCGTGACGCGCAAGGTTTTCAGGCGCTTGTACACCAGTGTCTGCGTGGCCAGCAGGTGTTCGATTTCAGAGGTGCCGATGCCGAAGCCGAAGGCGCCCAACGCGCCATAGGTGGTGGTGTGGCTGTCGCCCGCGGCCACCACCATGCCGGGCAGGATGAAGCCTTGCTCGGGGGCGACGACGTGCTCGATGCCCTGGCGTTTATCCAGCACATCGAACAGCTCGATGCCGAAGTCGCGGCAGTTCTGCGTAAAGTACGACACTTGCCGGGCACCCCCGGCATCCGGCATCGCTGCGATGCGCTGGGGCGCCGTCGGGTTGACATGGTCGACCACCGCCAGCGTTGCGCTCGGGCGCCAGACGCTACGGCCGTTTTCGCGCAGGCCGCTGAAGGCTTGTGGGCTGGTGTATTCGTTGGCGACCTGGCGATCGATGTACAACAGCACGTGGCCCTGGTCGTCCAGCGGGCAAACGGTATGGCTGTCGATGTGCTTCTGATAGAGCGTTCGAGGGCTGTTCATGCAGGCGCTTCTTTTTTCCTGGCGGGGCTGCGGACAGCATATTTATCGCCCACGTCGTATCAAGAGCCCTGGAGTGAAGACGTTGCACACGGATTGTGATCAATCGTGAGGGCAGGGCGGGGCGGCCCCTCCATGGCCGCCCGGATCGGGATGGATCAGCGCCGGGCGGTCCGGGTGCTGACGTCCACCCATACGGCCAGCACCAGGATGCTGCCCTTGACGATCATCTGCCAGTAGCTGTCGACGTCAAGCATGGACATGCCGTTATCCAGGCTAGTGATGACCAGCGCCCCCAGCAGCGCGCCGTAGACCGTGCCCGAGCCACCGCGCATGGACGTGCCGCCGATGAAGCAGGCGGCGATGGCGTCCAGTTCGCCCATGTTGCCGGCCGAAGGCGAGCCGGCGGCCAGGCGCGCGGTATTGACCATGCCGGCGAGGGCGCACATCACGCCCATGATGCCGAAGATCCAGAGCTTCACCGCCTGCACGTTGATGCCGGAAAGGCGCGTGGCTTCCATGTTGCTGCCCACGGAATAGACGCGCCGGCCGAACACGGTCTGGCTAGTGACGTAGCTGAACACCCCCAGCAGGACCAGCAGGAGCAGCACCGGAACCGGAATCCCGTCGTAGCTGTTGAGTGTATAGACGAACCCGGCCAGCACGGCACCGATCAGCAGCACCCGCGCCACGTCACGTATCAACGAATGGGCCGCCAGACCATGGAGCGCGCGGTTGCGGCGCTGTTTCCAGGTGAGGAACAGCGTCAGCGCGAACAGCACCACGCCCAGGCCCGTGCCGACCGCATGGGGCAGGTAACCCTGGCCGACATAGACCAGCTCCGGTGACACCGGGGCGATGGTGGTGCCGCCGGTGATGCCCAGCAGGATCCCGCGAAACGCCAGCATGCCGCCCAGGCCGACGATGAAAGAGGGGATGCGCAGGTAAGCGGTCATGTAGCCGTTGGCCAGGCCAATCATCAGTCCGCACAGGGCGACCAGGCTCAGGTTTGCCAGCAGCGGAATGTGATAGACCACATCAAGTATCGCCGCCAGTCCCCCCAGCAGACCCAGCAGCGAGCCCACCGACAAATCGATTTCCCCACTGATGATCACCAGCACCATGCCGCAGGCAAGAATGCCGGTGATGGACATCTGCCGCAGCAGGTTGGAGAGGTTGCGCGGGGTCAGGAAGCCGCCCTCGGTCTGCCAACTGAAGAACATCCAGATGACCGCCACGGCGATCACCAGGGCGAGCATTTTGTAGCGGGTGAAGACTTGTTTGACCTGATTCATCTACGCGGACTTCCGATCATTGTTGTTATTGCTTTCGGGATGGCTGAGCGCGGCGGCGAGCACCTGTTCCTGGGTCAATTCCTGGTTGATGAAGTCCCCGCGCAGTTGCCCCTCGCCGATCACCAGCACGCGGTCGGACACACCGAGCACTTCGGCCAGTTCCGAGGACACCATGATGATCGATACACCTTCGGTCGCCAGCGCGCCCATCAGTTTGTAGATCTCATATTTGGCGCCGACGTCCACGCCCCGGGTGGGCTCGTCGAGAATCAACACCCGGGGCTTGGTCAGGAGCATCTTCGCCAATACGGCTTTCTGCTGGTTGCCTCCGGATAGGCTGGTGATCGGCAGGAACGGGCTCGCGGTCTTGAGATGCATGCGCGAGATTTCCCGGTCGATGCTGCCCAGCTCGGCTTCGGCGTCGATGCGAGTCATCCTGGAGAATTTATCCAGGACCGCCAGGGTGATGTTCTGGCCGACGCCCAGGTCCGGGATGATGCCTTGGCGCTTGCGATCTTCAGGGACCATGCACAGGCCGGCGCGAATCGACTTGAGCGGCGTGCTGCTGTCGATGCGCTGCCCGTCGAGCCAGACTTCGCCCTCATGGCGGCCGGGGTAGGCGCCGAACAGCGCCGACACCAGCTCCGTTCGACCGGCGCCCACCAGCCCGGCGATGCCGAGGATTTCGCCGCGCTTGAGTACGAACGAAATGTCATCGACCCGCTTGCGCCTGGGGTTGTCGACGTCGTAGCAGGTGACGTGGCGCGCCTCGAAAACCACCTCGCCGATTTCATGGGGTTCGGTGGGGTAGAGGTTGCTCATTTCTCGCCCGACCATCTGGGTGATGATCTTCGGAATGTCCATGTCCGCCATGGCCGTGGTCGCGATGTGTTTGCCATCGCGGATCACCGAAATGGTGTCGCACATGGCCGCCACTTCATCGAGCTTGTGGGAGATGTAGACACACGCCACGCCCTTGGACTTGAGGTCGCGGATGATGTCCAGCAGCACGTCGATTTCCGAGCGGGTCAGGGCCGAGGAGGGCTCGTCGAGGATCAGCAGGCGCGCCTGCTTGTTCAAGGCCTTGGCGATCTCGACCAATTGCTGGTAGCCACCCCCGTATTGCGAGACCGGCAGCGAGACGTTCATGTCCGGTACCTTGAGTTCGCGCATCAGGGCTTCGGCGCGGTGGATCATCGCCGGGTAGTTCATGCGTCCACCGGGCAATGTCAGCTCGTGGCCCATGAAGATGTTTTCGGCCACGGACAGGTCGGGGACCAGGGTCAATTCCTGATGAATGATCACGATGCCGGCGGCTTCGGTTTCACTGATCGATTGCGCCTTCAACGGCTGGCCATCCCAGATGATCTCGCCTTCCCAGGTGCCGTAGGGGTAGACCGCCGAGAGGACCTTCATCAAGGTGGATTTGCCGGCACCGTTCTCGCCGCACAGGCCGACGCACTCACCCGGCCTGACCTTGATGTCGATGCCATTGAGGGCCTTGACACCGCCGAAGGTCTTGACGATGCCATTCATTTGCAACAGGTATTCGGACATGGCGAGGGCTCGTTAAAAAGGGCTCACACAACATGAAACCTGTGGGAGCGCGCCTGCTCGCGAAGAGGCCGGCACATCCAGCATCATCATCGGCCATGACGGCGCCTTCGCGAGCCCGCTCGCTCCTACAAGGACTTCTGCTTAACCAAAGATCTGTGCCTGGGTCACTGCCCCGCAATTTGCGCCTTGGTATAGAACCCGTCCTTTTCCAACAGGTCGATGTTGTCCTTGGTCAGCGCGGTAGGCGTGAGCAGGATGGTGTCGACTTTCTTGGTGCCGTTGTCGTACTGCGAGCTGTAGGTGGGTTTTTCGTTGCGCGCCAGCTGCACCGATAGCTTGGCGGCTTCGGAGGCGATCAGTTTCAACGGCTTGTAGACCGTCATGGTCTGGGTCCCGTCGATCACTCGCTTGACCGCCGCCAAATCGGCGTCCTGGCCGGAGATCGGCACCTTGCCGGCCAGCTTCTGCGCGGCCAGCGCCTGGATGGCACCGCCGGCGGTGGCGTCGTTGGAGGCGACGATGCCATCGATCTTGTTGTTGTTCCGGGTCAGGGCGTTTTCCACGATGCTCAGGGCTTCGGTGGGGTTCCATTCCTTCACCCATTGCTGGCCGACGATCTTGATGTCGCCCTTGTCGATGGCCGGTTGCAGCACCTTCATCTGGCCTTCGCGCAGGATCTTGGCGTTGTTGTCCGTCGGCGCGCCGCCCAGCAGGAAGTAGTTACCCTTGGGGGCTGCCTTCAATACGCCGCCGGCCTGCATCTCGCCGACTTTTTCGTTATCGAAGGAGATGTAGGCGTCGATGTCGGCATTGAGGATCAGTCGGTCATAGGAGACCACCTTGATCCCGGCCTTCTTGGCTTCGGCGACGGCGTTGGTCAGCACGGTGGCGTTGAACGGCACGATGACGATCACGTCGACGCCACGGGAAATGAGGTTTTCGATCTGGGAAATCTGTTTCTGCTCGTTGGCGTCCGCCGATTGCACGAAGACCTTGGCGTCGAGTTTTTCCGCCGCCGCGACGAAATAATCCCGGTCCCGGGACCAACGCTCCAGGCGCAGGTCATCGATGGAAAAGCCGATCTTGGGGTTGGTGGCGTCGGCCATGGCCGGGAGCGATAGCAGGGCGAGGGCGCCGGCGAGCAGGGTACGTTTGAATCTTTTCATGGTGGTGCGTCCTTTTATTGTTTTTTGAAAGACACTGCCTGACGATGAACGTGATGCCGGTAGAACTGTAGAGCGTTGAGCGGCGTTGCGGGCACAGATTTGTCGCGCGAATGTAACAGCGATTCCGCGCCCGCAAAGTCGTCCGCTGTCAGGAGTAGATGAACCGATTGACGACGTTTTCCAGCATCTCCTGGCGACCGCTGACCGCCTTCGGATCCAGCTCGTTGGTGAACGCATGCTCGGCCAGGGATTCGAGGCTGTAGTCACCCGCGAGCAATGCCTTGCCGAACGGCTGCTGCCAGCCGGCGTAGCGCTGGTCCTTGAATTTCTGCAACTGATCGTCTTGCACCATGGCGGCGGCGCGCTCAAGGGACAGGGCGAGCACGTCCATGGCCGCGACATGACCGTGGAACAGATCCACTTCGTCCACACTCTGGCGACGCACCTTGGAATCGAAGTTGAAGCCGCCGTTGCCGAAGCCCCCGGCCTTGAGGATTTCATAGGTCGCCAGGGTCATTTCCTCGACGCTGTTGGGGAACTGGTCGGTGTCCCAGCCATTCTGCGGATCGCCCCGGTTGGCGTCGATGCTGCCGAAGATCCCCAGGGAGACCGCCGTGGCGATTTCATGGTGGAAGCTGTGCCCGGCCAGGGTCGCGTGGTTGGCCTCGATGTTGACCTTGATCTCTTTCTCCAGGCCGAACTGCTGGAGGAAACCGAACACCGTTGCGGTGTCGTAATCGTACTGGTGCTTGGTCGGCTCCTGGGGCTTGGGCTCGATCAGCAGGTCGCCCTTGAAGCCGATCTTGTACTTATGCTCGACCACCATGCGCATGAAGCGGCCCAGCTGTTCCCGCTCCCGTTTGAGGTCGGTATTGAGCAGGGTTTCATAGCCTTCGCGACCGCCCCACAGCACATAATTCGAGCCATCGAGGCGCTGGGTGGCGTTCATGGCGCTGAACACTTGCGCGGCGGCGCAGGCGAAGACTTGCGGGTCCGGGTTGCTGGCGGCGCCGGCGGCGAAACGCGGGTTGCTGAAGCAGTTGGCGGTGCCCCAAAGCAGCTTGATACCGGTTTGTTCCTGGTGGCGCTCAAGGTGGTCGACCATCTGCGCGAAATGGTTGCGGTACTCCTTGAGCGATTGGCCTTCCGGCGCGACATCGGTGTCGTGGAAACAGTAGTAGTCGATGCCCAGCTTGGAGAAAAACTCGAACGCCGCCTCGGCCTTGCCGATCGCCAGCTCCATCGGATCGCCGGCATGCTGCCACGGGCGCTTGAACGTGCCGGCGCCAAACACATCGGACCCCGGCCAGACGAAGGTGTGCCAATAGCAGACGGCCATGCGCAGGTGTTCGCGCATGGGTTTGCCAAGGATCAACTTGTTGGCGTCGTAGTGTCGGAAGGCGAGCGGCGAGTTGCTGCCTGGGCCCTCGAAGCGAATGGGCTGGACTTCGGGAAAGTACGGCATGGACGGATTCCTTTTTATTCTTGGCGGTGTCCCGATACTAACGCCGGCCTTGGGCCTGCTGATTATGAAAATCACCAATAGGTCGTTCGATTTTGAGTATTGAGATTCGCCGCCAGCGGGCCTAGTCTCTGTCCATCGGCCCAGGGTTCAAACAATGAAAATCGTCCCGCCCGTCCACCGCATCGCCCTATTGTTCAACGGCAGCAAGATCTACGACCGCGGCATCATCAGCGGCATCGGCAACTACCTGAGCAGTACCCGCGCGTCCTGGGACTTGTTCCTCGAGGAAGACTTCCTCTGCCGATTGAAGGGGATCGAGCGCTGGCAGGGCGATGGGATCATTGCTGACTTCGACGACCCCCTGATCGGAGAGGCACTGGCCGGGATCAAGATGCCCGTGGTGGCGGTGGGCGGCTCGTACCAGGATGAGCGCGCCTATCCCAAGGGCATCCCTTATGTCGCCACCGATAATCATGGGCTGATCAAGCTGGCCTACGACCATTTGATCGAGGCCGGATTGACGCGGTTCGCCTGTTTCAGCCTGCCCGAATCCCAAGCCAATCGCTGGGCCCAGGAACGGGAGAAAGCCTTTCGCCGGTTGATGCAGCGCGATGGCCTGCAAGCCGAGGTCTATCGCGGCATGGGCACCAGCGCGCCGCTCTGGGACAGCGCCGTCGAGCAGCAGATCAACTGGCTGCAAAGCCTGCCCAAACCCATTGGCATCATCGCCGTCAGCGACGCGCGGGCCCGGCAACTTCTGCAAGCCTGCCTGACCGCGGGCATCGCTGTGCCGGAGCAGGTGGCGTTGATCGGCATTGATAACGACCCGCTGACCCGCAGCCTGACGCGGGTGCCGCTGAGCTCGGTGGTGCAGGGCACCGAAACCATGGGCCGGACCGCGGCGCGGCTGCTGCACCAGATGCTGCATGGCATGCCGTCCACGGGTACGCAGGTGCTGATCCCGCCGGATACGATCAACGTGCAAGCGTCGAGCTTGCACCAGCCGCTGGGCAATCCTTACGTCATGCAGGCGCTGTTGTTCATCCGCCAATACGCCTGCCAGGGCATCAAGACGGCCCAGGTGGCGGCGTATGTCGGCGTGTCGCGCTCATCCCTGGAAGCGCATTTTCGCAAGGCGCGCGGTTGCAGCGTTCACGACGAAATCCTGCGTTTCAAATTGGCGGCGGCGGCCAACGGTTTGGAAAACACGGACTCGGCGATTGCTGACATTGCTCGCAGTTGCGGTTTCAAATCGCCGCAGTACCTGCATACGGTGTTTCGTCGCGAGTTTGGCTGCACGCCTCGGGAATATCAGCAGGGCACGAATATGGCGGGCGAGTAGTACGGGCAGTTGTGGCGAGGGAGCTTGCTCCCGCTAGAAGGCAGCCATTCAGCCTGACAGCCATGTGTTCACGACCCGCCGATCCAGCTCTTCCCAATCTGCCATGCCCAGCACCCGCGTAGTGTTCAAGCCGCGCAGATAACCGCGCAGTTGGTTGGCCGTGTCCCGCTTGAGTTGTGGGTTGAGCTCGTTGTCCAACAGCACGCTTTCGTACTGGGCCAGGTATTCAGCCACCCGCTCCCGGAAGTCGGGCAATACCGCACCGCGAATCAGATCAAATGTTCTCATCAAAATGCCTCATCCGTTTTTTCAAGGCTCGCAACTATTGCCATCAGTAATAGTGACCATTACGAAATGCAAGTTCTGCTTTGCTGGCGATCATTGGAGAATCAGCCCCATCGAAACGCAGCCCAACACTGCAGGACTTGAACATGCGCCCTTTATTTTTCCTTGCCGTTGCTTTGTCGCCGTTGTTGCTTGCGGGATGTGCCTCGGCGCCGAACGATCCGACCCTGACCTTGCAGACCAGCAAGACACCGGCCGAATACGCTGAGTGCGTCGTGCCGAAGTTGCAAGGCAGCGCGCTGAACCCGATGGTCTCGCAGACCCAGCGCAGCTACCGCATCGTCGTGCCGAGCAAGATCGCCGCAGACAACGTGCTGGAAGCCTACAAGGCCGGCGATGGCGGGAAAGTGTTCATCTATGACCGGCATTTGCTGGCATCCAATCTCCTGCCATCGAATTTTGAACGCGCCGCCCAGGAATGCATCTGACCGGCCCGTAACGCTTTGCCCGTGCTCCTTTGGTTGGCCGCAACCAACCAATTCCCTTTGCCCCGCACCGTATTCGGTCGCGGGGCTTTTTTTGTCGGTAGAGTCTTGTTTACCTTGGTGTGAGAGGATGGCCCATGCGAAGCCACCATCGACAAAAAAGGACTGAGATGAATCTGTTTCCTGCGCACTCCATGCCCCTCATTCTGACGCTCGCCGCCCTATGCGCCCCGGTGCACGCCGCGACCTGGCAGATTTGCGACATGCAATTGCAGGTCACTGAGGTGGTGAAGCAGCCGTACCCTGGCCTCCGGGCCCAGGTTCTGAAAACCCGCCCGGCCTCGCCCGACGTGGAGTGTCCGAAAGAGGGCGCCGTGATCAATTTCATCCCGGAAACCGCTGACTACCAGGCCACGCTTGCCCGGCGCAAATGGCCCGCGAAAGGCCAGGCGATCAGGATCAAGTACCGCTACCTGGACGGCATCTGCAAAGGCGACGGCAACGAACATCCTTGTCGTATCGAGCATTATCCGTTCGTGGCTCAATGATCAGCCTCGACCGGCGTTCGCCTCGGCTTCGATCGCGGCCATGACGCTGGGTCGCGTCTCGATCCGCGCCACGTACGACGCAAGCGACGGCCAATCCTCGATGTCGATGGCGAAAAACGGCAGCCATTTGAGCACCGTTTGCATCGGCCGCTCGACGTACGTCGATGACGACCTGAAGGCTGGTCGACTGGTCGCGCCATTTGACTTGAGGTTGAAGTCCGATCTCGGTTTCTACTTGGTGACATGCGTCGAAACAGCCCACACGAAAAAGGTCGAGGCGTTCAGGATGTGGTTGATCGACACGATAAGGGGATCGAGCCGAGCGACTCTCCACCAGCTAGATTGACAGGCTGTACCAGTCGTCACGCCCGCTCTGCTCGCGTCGAGATTGATCGACCAGGAAACCACAGCGCTGGAGTACTATTACCGAGCCAATATTCTCGGCATAGACATTGGCAAGCAGCCGTCCGAGGTGCCAGTGGGACTGGGCCTGCTGGATCAAATGCCGAACCGCCAGTGTCGCGAGTCCTTGCCCACAAGCTTCTTGTGCGATTCGATAGCCAACTTCGGCCGACCGCCCAGAGGTGTCGATGTCCTTGAGGTTCGCTCGTCCAATGATCTTTCCATTGGCGCCCTCTATGACAAAGGGGTGCCAAGTCCCGGCGGCGAGGCCGGTCAGATAATCATCAATGTGGTCGCAGACGCCCCTGGTCGAATAGAACACCGTGTCGCGCGCGTCTATATGGCGCTCGAACCAAGTGCGATTTTCCACTTCGAATGCCAGCAACGCCTCTGCATCACTTTCTTGCAGGGTCCGAATCCTGATGGTGTCCTTGTCCACGGTCACATCCTGTTTTGCTTGAGGAGAGTCACAACGCCGGTCCGGGTTGCAGGTGTCCGAGCGAATGCCAGCGGCGCCAGTTTTATCACAGCAGGCCGAGCCCGTCCTTTTTGGAACGAGGTTTGACGACCCGTAGGCGCCAAAGGCATAGTGTGCTCGATTATGTCCATTGGTGCTCGTTTGTGTAGGTTGTAACGGCCATGAGTAGTCCCCTTGAAGTCTTCCCCGGCGAACGCCAACGATTGATCAGTGAACGCCTTGCCCGCTACGGCCGGGTGATCGCGGCCGACCTGGCCAGTGAATTCAACGTCTCCGAACATTCGATCCGGCGGGATCTCGGCGCATTGGCGGCGGCGGGTTTGTGCAAGCGCGTGTATGGCGGCGCGATTCGCTTGCCGGCGGCCGAAGCCCCCATAGACGTCCGAATCCACCAGGATCCGGCGCGCAAGGGCAACCTTGCCCGGACGGCGGCGTCGCTGCTCAGCGCCGGTCAGCACGTCTTTCTCGATGCCGGGTCGACCAATCTGGCCATTGCCCGCGCCATCGATCCAGGGCTGCGCTTGACGCTCAGCACTAACTCGCCGTTGATCGCGGTGGAGCTGATGAAGCTGCCCAACGCCGAGGTGATTCTGCTGGGCGGGCGCCTGAACCCGGTTACGGGCGGCGCGATCGGGCTGGCGGCTGTCCAGCAACTGCGCCAGTTCAATTTCGATTTGTGCTTTGTCGGTGCCTGCGCCATCGACCCTGACAACGGCGTCACGGCGTTTGGCCTGGATGACGCCGAGTTCAAGCGTGCGGTGGTCGCGGCCAGCGGTCAGGTGGTCGTGGCGGTCACCAACCAGAAGCTGTCCAGCGTTGCGCACTACCAGGTGGCGTCTTGTGAAGAAGTCACCGCGCTGGTGGTCGAGCATGACGCGCCGCGTGAGCGACTCGATCCTTTCCTGGCGCGAATCGCCAAGGTCATGACGGCCCCCGCCAAGGCGTGAGACGCAGCAATGGGTGACAAGCCCATTGTCCGCCGAGCGTTTTACGTCTAGTTTGCTGGCCCATCACAAGTACAAAAGTCAGGAGTCATCGATGCAACCGATCCGTCTCGGTCTGGTGGGCTACGGCAAGATTGCCCAGGATCAACACGTTCCCGCTATCCGCGCCAACCCTGCTTTCGAGCTGGTGGCGGTCGCGACCCAAGGACAGCCCTGCGCCGCAGTGGAGAACTTCCAGTCCCTGGGGGAGCTTCTGGAAAAAGGTCCACGCGTCGATGCGATCGCGTTTTGCACGCCGCCGCAAGGCCGATTCGCGCTAGTGCGGCAGGCGCTTGAGGCCGGCAAACACGTCCTGGTGGAGAAACCGCCGTGCGCGACGTTGGGCGAGGCGATGGCGCTGGTGGACCAGGCGCACGCGGCAGGCGTAAGCGGGTTGTTCGCCTGGCATTCGCGTTACGCGCCCGGCATCGAGGCCGCCCGCGACTGGCTTGCCAGCCGCACGCTGCAAAGCGTCCGGATCGACTGGAAGGAAGACGTACGCAAATGGCACCCGGGCCAGGCGTGGATCTGGCAACCCGGTGGCCTGGGCGTGTTTGATCCGGGCATCAATGCCTTGTCGATCGCCACTCACCTGTTGCCGCTGTCATTGTTTGTCGAGTCGGCCGAACTGCGCGTTCCCGATAACTGCCAGTCGCCGATTGCCGCCAGCATCAAGATGTCCGACCCAGGCCATCTCGATATCCGCGCGGAATTCGATTTCGACCATGGTCATGATGAGCTCTGGAGCATCGAGATTCGTTGCACCGAAGGCGTCCTGCGGCTCGACAATGGCGGTGCGCTGCTGAGCATCGACGGTGTGCGCCAGGCCGTGTCGGAGGAGGGCGAGTACGCGGCGGTGTACCGGCACTTCCAACAACTGATCAATGACAAGGCCTGCGACATGGACCTGCAACCGCTGCGCCTGGTGGCGGACAGCTTTTTCGTCGGTAGCCGTACCTTGGTCGAGCCGTTCTACGATTGATCGCGCGAACGTGCCCGTCGTCCTTGCGGCGATGGGCACCTGGTGTGCTATTGATGTATCTCGGCAACCGACATGGTGAAGATCAGCTTCGACCTGCCCATGTTGGAATAAGCGTGCGGGACATCTGTCCTCGCCACCGCCGAGCTCCCGGCGGGGATCACCAGCTCCGTTTCTCCCACCACGCATTTGAGCGTGCCTTTCTCGACATGGAACAACTCAAGGGTGCCTTGGGGGTGTCCGGCTGAAGAAAACGATTCGCCCGGGAACATCTCCCAGCGCCACAGTTCGATCATGTTCGGGCCGCTCGTCCCGGCGAGCAGGCGCGCTGTGCCTCCCAATTCTCCGTTCCACAGTGTGGGTATATCCCGGCTGTCGATAATGTGGGCCGAAGGGGGCTCCGCCACATTAACGATGTCGGCCACGGAAAGGCCCAGCGCCGCGGCAATCTTGCACAAGATGCCGATGCTCGGGTTGGCCGTGCATTTCTCGATCTCGACCACCATTCCCTTGCTCACGCCCGAGCGCCGGGACAGTTCGTCCAGGGTGATTTTCTGAGCCTTGCGCGCCTGCTTGAGCGTGCGCGCAACGGCCAGGCTCACCGCGTGGGCATCGGCGCCAGGCGTGGTCGATATATTGATATTCAAGGTCATCATCAAGGAATCATGAGAAAGAGAGTGCGGCGATTCTCGACCGTTGCCGGCGGTGTCGTCAATCAGTTCGTCGGGCTTATACCGACCATAAAAGTCGATATATTGACTTTGGCCGTAGGCGATGACTAGCATGAAACCCATTTGCAACGCTGGAGAACCTTGATGCTGTCAGTACTGCCGTTGATCGACCAAGCCGTTGCCGAGCTGGCGCCCGGGTTCAGGGCCCTGAGCATCGTGGTGCAGGCTGCGCCGCTCACCGACCCGGACGCCGCCCGTACGGCCCTGGATCGAGCCTGCCAGTCGGTGCTGGCGGGTGGGCCTGCCTGGGGAGAGGCCCATTTGCAGCAGTGGGCAGACACGTTTCGACTGTTCGGCGCCAAGCCGCAACGCACACCATGTTCGGCCGAAGCGTTGCGAAAGCGCGTGCTGCGTGACGGCAGCGTGCCGAGCCTGGATCCGGTCGTGGATCTCTACAACGCCATCAGCATCGAGTATGCGATCCCTGTCGGCGGCGAAAATATCGAGGCGTACGTTGGCTCGCCGCGACTCGTTATCGCCGAGGGCTGCGAACCGTTCGACACCATGAAGGAAGGCGCACCCGCCCATGAATTTCCGGACGCCGGCGAAGTGGTCTGGCGCGACGACCAGGGCGTGACGTGCCGGCGCTGGAACTGGCGACAGGGCGTCAGGACGCGGCTGGATGCGCAGGCCCAGCACATGTGGTTCATCCTCGAAAGCCTGCCGGCAATGCCGCTCGAAGCGCTGACCGAGGCGGGTGACAGGTTGATCGAGGGGTTGCAGTCGATGATGCCCGGTGTGCAGATTGAAAGTGCGCTGGTAGGGCCAGCTAGCTGACTCATGGTTGCTCGCAAAGCTTTTGTGGCGAGAGGATAAATCCCATCGCCACGCGTTGCGCCTCGACTAGTCCAGATCCTGCGCCCGATGCCGCTCCGGCACCTGGCTCGCCTCATCACCCCAGGTTCGGTTGACGCGTTGTCCTCGCTTGACCGCGGGCCTGTTGGCGATTTCCTCGGCCCAGCGCTGCACGTGGGTGTATTCATGAGCGGAAAGGAACTCGGCCGCCGAATACACGTTGTTCCGAACCAGTTGGCCATACCATGGCCAGACCGCAATGTCGGCGATGGTGTACTGCTCGCCCGCCAGGTATTGGTTTTCAGCCAGGCGACGATCCAAGACATCCAGTTGACGCTTGGCTTCCATGGTGAAGCGGTTGATGGGGTATTCCAGTTTCTCCGGCGCGTAGGCGTAGAAATGCCCGAAACCGCCGCCCAGGTAAGGCGCCGAGCCCATCTGCCAGAACAGCCAGTTCAGGGTTTCGGTGCGGCCGGCCGGATCGGCGGGCAACAGGGCTCCGAATTTTTCCGCCAGGTACAGCAGGATCGAACCGGACTCGAACACACGGATTGGCGGTTCGACGCTGCGGTCCAGCAGGGCCGGAATCTTGGAGTTCGGATTGACCTCGACAAAGCCGCTGGAGAACTGGTCGCCTTCGCCGATGCGAATCAGCCAGGCGTCGTATTCCGCGCCGGTGTGCCCGAGGGCCAGCAGCTCTTCGAGCATGATGGTGACTTTCACGCCGTTGGGCGTCGCCAGAGAATAGAGTTGCAAGGGATGCTCGCCGATCGGCAAGTCTTTTTCATGGGTGGGCCCGGCTACAGGGCGGTTGATGCTGGCGAAGTGGCCACCCGAGGGGGCTTCGTTTTTCCAGACCTTGGGCGGAACGTAAGACGCTTGGCTCATGAACGTACCTTATCGTTTGAATGCACTGATCCTGGGACGAAGCCATAGCACATTTGCGCTATGGCTCGCGTCGAGACATGGACTCTAATCTATGGGCGGTGTGTCCGGCAGACAAGGGCGGGCAGCATTTTGTCGCGGTGCCTCTATTTCCTTTGGCGATAACCGCTCAAATAAGCCGATATAGGCTTGCTTGACGTCAAAAGATAATTCCCTCGATTCGTTACAGCCGCCCAGTTATTCGCCGATAGCCATTTGAGG
Organism: Pseudomonas frederiksbergensis; assembly: GCF_000802155.2. Taxonomy (GTDB): domain Bacteria; phylum Pseudomonadota; class Gammaproteobacteria; order Pseudomonadales; family Pseudomonadaceae; genus Aquipseudomonas; species Aquipseudomonas frederiksbergensis_A. Next base: position 287,159 of record NZ_JQGJ02000001.1, on the reverse strand, counting down.
TCCGGTTGATTCTCTTGGGTTCGTCGAGGGTACGTCATGTTTAATAAAACATTAAAAAATGAACTGACGGCCAGGACGGCCGACTTGGAAACCTACAAGGGACTGGTCGGAGCGCTGGAACGGTCGATGGCCGTGATCGAGTTCAGTCCCGACGGCAAGGTGCTTCGCGCCAACGCAAACTTCTTGAACACGATGGGCTACCGTGAAGATCAGTTGGCGGGATTGTCCCATCGCAATTTCTGTACCCCGGCGCTGGCCGGCAGTGCCCAATACCGGGAGTTCTGGGACCGGCTGCGAGCCGGTCAATTCGTTTCCGGGACGTTCCAGCGAATCAGTTGCGATGGCCGCCATGTCTGGTTGGAGGCCAGCTACAACCCGGTCCTGGATGAGCAGGGCAAGGTTTCCAAAGTGGTGAAATACGCGCTCGATGTCACCGCCCGGGTTGCGAGCGATGCGGAGATACGCGGTCGCTTGGCCGCACTGGATCGGGCCATGGCGGTGATCGAATTTGACCTGGGCGGCAATATCCTCACCGCCAATGACAACTTCCTGCACACGATGAATTACTCGCTGGCGGAGATCAAAGGCAAGCATCACCGACTCTTTTGCGAAGCGAGCCTGATCAACAGTTCGGAATACAGCGATTTCTGGCGGCGTCTCAATGCCGGCGAGTTTTTCAGCGGCCAGTTCAAGCGCCTGGGCAAACACGGCAAGGTGGTTTGGCTGGAAGCCAGCTACAACCCGGTCTATGACGCGGACGGCAAACTGAGCAAGATCGTCAAGTTCGCCAGTGACATCTCCGAACGGGTGGAAAAATTCGAGGAGGATTCACGCGGCGCGTCCCGTGCCTACCACATTTCTTCCGAGACCGAGCGCGTCGCCGAACAGGGTGCGCAAGTGATCCAGCAGACCGCCAAGGAGATGCGCCAGATCGCCGAAAACATCGGCGCCTCCGCGCGCCTGGTCGGGCAACTGGGCGCGCGCTCGGAAGAGATCACCGCCATCGTCAATACCATTCGCGGCATCGCCGACCAGACCAACCTGTTGGCGCTCAACGCGGCCATCGAGGCCGCGCGGGCCGGTGACCAGGGCAGGGGCTTTGCGGTGGTGGCCGATGAAGTCCGGCAACTGGCCGGGCGCACCAGTCGCTCGACCTCGGAAATCGCCGAGATGATCGGGATGATCCTTTCTGAAACCCGCGATGCCGTCGCCAGCATGAGCGTTACGCACGAGGGCGCGCTACGCGGCGTGACCCTGGCGGACCAGGCGGGATCGGTGATCGTGCAGATCAGGGCCGGGACCACCGATGCATTGGAGGCGGTGAGCATGTTCGCGTCCAAGCTCGACGAGTCGGAAGTCATTCCTAAAACGGCGATTGGCTGGGTCGGCTGAGGAGGTTGGCGGCTGCGTCCGGGGGGAGGCCAAGAGGGTCCTTGCCCATCGTGGCGCAGCTGTTTCGCTCGATCCTCGACACCGGCCAGCTCGAACCCAGGCCTGGCGATTGTCATTTATGACAAGGGCCGGGGCATTGCCGCCGAGCAACTGACCCAGGACTTTGCCTGGCGCATCTAGCGTCACGCGGGTCCAGGCCCCGGCACGGCGGGCCATTCCATTTTATGAAACAGTGGATTTCAGTCCATGCGTATTCCTGCGTCGCCGCTTTGGGCAGAAGATGGCTCCACCTCATACACCGTTCGCCAAAGGTGTGATGGACCCTCCCTGACCACAGCGCACTGACCCCGTAGCCAAGCCGGGGGCGCGAGGAGTAGCTGATGAACGAAGCCACCCAAGCACAATCTTCCCCCTGGCATGAAGGTGAGTTGACCTTGCAACGCTCCGTCGGGGCGGTGGAGATGATGGCCGGTGTCGGTCAGCGGCAACTGGCGCGCACCTGGATGCCGGACCAGCACCGTGAGTTCTACGCACAATTGCCGTTCGTGGTGCTGGGGGCGGTCGATAGCCAGGGCGACGCCTGGGCGACCCTGCGCACCGGGCAGCCCGGTTTCATGAACTCACCGGACCCTGAAACGCTGCATATCCGTTTCGATCCGCAGCCCGAGGACCCGGCCGAGGAAGGCCTGGGCGAGGGCGATGCCATCGGCATGCTGGGTATCGAGTTGCACACCCGTCGGCGTAATCGCATGAACGGTGTGGTGCGCCGCCAGCTCGACCAGGGCCTGGAGATTTCGGTGAGCCAGGCCTATGGCAACTGCCCGCGCTACATCAATCTGCGCCAGTACAGCTTCGTCGATGAACAGCCGGCCGTCTCCCGTGAACTTGACGTAACCGACCCGTTGGTTCGTCGGCTGGTGACGACATCCGATTCGTTCTACATCGCCACCTACGTGGTACGTGACGGCGAGCGGCAGGTCGATGCCTCCCATCGTGGCGGCAAGCCCGGGTTCGTGCGCATGGACGAGGACGGGACGCTGACCATCCCGGATTTCTCCGGGAACCTGTTTTTCAACACCCTGGGCAATATCCTGCTGAACCCTCGCGCTGGGTTGGTATTCGTCGATTTTCAAACCGGTGACTTATTGCAAATGAGCGGTTCGGCCCAGGTGCTGCTGGACGACCCGCAGATTGCCGCGTTCCAGGGCGCCGAACGGTTGTTGCGTTTTACCCCGCATCGGATTGTCCACCGGCCGGCGGCGATACCTCTGCGCTGGAAAGACGAGGAGGCGGGTGACTCGCCCAATTCCTTGATGACCGGCAGTTGGGAGCAGACCGCCGAGCGTTTGCAGGCCGAGGCGTTGCGCACCCATTGGCGTGCGCTGCAGGTCACCCGGGTGGTGGATGAAAGCCACAATATTCGTTCGTTCTACCTGCAAGCCACTGATGGTGCCGGCCTGCCCCGGTTCGAGGCCGGACAGCATCTGCCCGTGCGGGTGCGGTTGGAGGGCCAAGACGTGCCGTCGATCCGGACCTACAGCGTGTCCAGCGCGCCATCGGATGATTTCCTGCGCATCAGCGTCAAGCGCGACGGCGTGGTGTCTTCGCACCTGCATGAACAGATCCAGGCGAGCCACGATATCGAGGCCCGGGCGCCCCAAGGGCATTTCACCGTGGATCCCGCCGAGCGCCGGCCCCTGGTGCTGCTGGCGGCGGGCGTCGGCATCACGCCGTTGCTGTCGATGCTGCGCGAGGTGGTCTATCAAGGGAAACGCATCAGCCGCATGCGTCCAGTCTGGCTGGTGCAAAGCGCCCGCCACGTGGTCGACCTGGCCTTTCGCGAAGAAATCGATGAGCTGGTGGCGCGTGCGGGAGACAAAGTGAAAGTGCTGCGCCTGGTCAGCCAACCGCCTACCGACGGCAAGGCTGGGCAAGGCTACGACGTGGCCGGCCGGATCGATGTGGCGCTGCTCAAGCAACTGTTGCCACTGGACGACTACGATTACTACTTGTGCGGTCCGGGCACCTTTACCCAGGCGGTGTACGATGGCCTGCGCACGCTGCGCATTCCGGATGACCGCATTCACGCCGAAACCTTCGGCCCGTCCACGCTGGTGCGCGATATCGAGGTCCGCGTACCGGCGGCCGAACAAGTGCCGGCGGCGACCGAAGCGGTGAAAGTGCTGTTCTCCAGCTCAGCCAAGGAAGCCCGCTGGGAGCCGAACAGCGGGACGCTGCTCGAGCTGGCCGAGGCCCGCGGCCTGAACCCGGAATTCAGTTGCCGCGGCGGTTCATGCGGCACCTGCAAGACCCGCATGACCCAAGGTCAGGTGCATTACCTGACCCGGCCGGCCGAGCCCGTGGCTGACGGCGAAGTGCTGATCTGTTGCGCGGTACCGGCCCAGGGCAGCGAGCCTTTGATACTCGAAGCCTGATACTCGGCGATGCAGGCGGGTTATAACGCCCGTCTCACGCGCCCCGGCGCCTCGCCATAGATTTCCTTGAATTTCTTGCTGAACGCTGCCTGGGATTGATAGCCCACCTGTACCGCGATATCGCTCAAGCCCAGATGCGAATGACTCAGCAGGCTGAACGCCAATTCCATGCGCACCTGGGTCAACAGTACCCACGGCGAGACGCCCGCCACTTTGACGAATGCCCGCATGAAGTTGGCCCGGGACATGCTCGCCAGGTCCGCCAGGCTTTGTATCGTCCACTCATGGGCAGGATCATCCAGCATCGCCTGCCACGCGCGGCCAAGGCGCTTGTCTCCCAGCAGTGCGAACGAGCCGCTGTCCTGGCCGTGGTTCGCCAGGTGCGCCCGCAGGATCAAAGTGAACAGTGCCTGCGACAACGCATCCAGCAGCAAGCGCGCGCCGACCTTGTTCCCCTCCGCTTCGGCGCGAATGACATCGACCAGTGCCGGCAATGGTCCGTTGGCCGGCAGCGCGCCGCTGGGAATTACCAGATACTCAGGCAACGACGCGAACAACAGCGAGGCGCGGTTGAAGTGAAATCCACCGCAGAGCATATCCAGTTCCGCGCTGGCACCGCCGATGCGATGGATTGGCAGCGTGTCGCCGCTGATGATCTTGGGTGAGGTCGGGGCCACGATTTTCCCAGGGCTGTGCATCATGTGCCGGGCGCCCCGGGGCAACAACAGGATGTCGCCGGCGCGCATGGGCAAGCGCTGGCCGTCGGGGAACTCCACCCGGCATTCACCCGCAAGCACGATGTGGTAGGGCGCATTGCCAAGGGCTTGCTGTTCATGATCGAGGGCCCAGTCACCCTCGAACTGGCAACGCAGGTCGAGGCTGCCGCGCACGTTCGCCAGGCTGATGAGTTTATCGATGGCATTCATTTGAGCGCTTCGCGAAAAAAACTGAGCGGATCGAACAAACCCGACCCACGCCCAGCTGGAAAACTGAGGGCGTTGAAACAGTACACCCAACCCACTCAGGAGTTAATGCCATGTTCAATAACTGGTCCGAATTGTTGCCCACCATCCAGAAAGCCTTTGGTGCCCTTGGCCGCAGCAACCCGAAAATGGTCAAGGCGTATACGGCGCTTGGCGAAGCCGCCAGCGAAAACAACGTGCTCGATGGTAAGACCCGCGAATTGATATCCCTCGCCGTGGCGATCACCACGCGTTGCGACGGTTGCATCGGCGTGCACACCGATGCGGCGATCAAGGCCGGCGCCAGCCGCGAGGAAGTCGCCGCCGCCCTGGCAACCGCCATCTCGTTGAATGCGGGTGCTGCGTATATCTACTCGCTGCGGTCGCTGGAGGCGTACGACACGCTTAAGCAGCCGGCTTGATCCTGCGCTTTGCAAAGCCCGGTGCACGGTGTGCCCGGGCTTTCTCGTGATTGTTTCATGCGCTGAAACGCAATCCCCTCGCAGGACGGCTTCGTGGCCATCGTAAAAAGCTTCGATGTGAAGACTTAACCGACAGTCTCCGACTCGGCTGCCGTTCCGTGAGGTCTTCTGCGTCGCGCCTCACGTGCTTCCTCGCGCACAACCATCCAGATACCGACGGCAGACACCGCCATCCCCAACGCCATTTGCCACGACAACGGCTCATCGAACATTGCCCAGGCCCACACCATCGTTATGGGCGGGCTCAGGTACAGGACGCTGGCAACACGCGTGGCCGATGCGCGGCGCAGGCACAACCAATAGAGTCCATATCCGCCAACCGTCGACAACCCTGCAGTCCACAACACACTCACTGCGAAACCTGTGCTGGGGATCGGTGCCAAGCTGCCCTGCGAGCCCTCGATCAGGGCGAAGGCCACGCCCGACACGCAGCACTGCAGCCAGAGGTTAGGCAACAGGCCCATCGATTGCGAAGCGGGCAGGTGCTTTTGCCACAGGGTCGCGGCAGCGAGCGACAACATGCCAAGCAGTGGCAGCCCATAAACCCACAAGGGTGCGTTACCCCAGGCCAACGCACCATGGGTGCCGAGGGCAACGCCTGCCAAACCAATGACCAGACCTGCCCAGACTCGCGGCGCCATGCGCTGTCCCAGCAAACCGGCGGCCAACAGTGCCAGGCCCATCGGCAGCAGGTCCGCGAACAACGCCGCCAGGCCTGCCGGCACGCCCAGGGCAATGCCTTGGGTGATGCCGGCCAGATAGCCGGCCATCGCCAGCAGGCCGATGCCGGCATTCTTCACCAACGTCATCGGCGAGATCTGCCGCAGTTCTCTTGCGACAAAGGGAAACAGCAAAAGGGTGACCAGAACGCAGCGCCAGAACACCACCAGCAATGGCGGCGCGTAATCAAGGGAAAATCGCGCGCCGACGAAGCCTGAGCTCCAGGCCACCAGCAGTGCCGCTTCGAGCAAGGGCAATGGAACCAGCTGACAGCCGCTGGGCGAGGACGCGCAAGTAATCGATTTGGTCGGGTTCATGAGCACAGGCTACGAAAGCAGCCTAATCTAATAAATCAAAATATCCTGCAGCAGTTGTTCAAAAAGGTTGAACCATGACAGCCATACTGGATATCGAGCTGATCCGGACCTTTCATGCGGTCGCGCGGTTGGGCAAGTTCAGCGGCGCGGCGCAGCAGCTTCATAAAAGTCCGGCGGCGGTGAGCGTCCACATTCAGCGATTGGAAGCCGTCGCCGGGGGGCGCTTGCTGAACCGTGACAATCAGGCGGTCTCCCTGACTGCCCTGGGCAAGCGCTTGCTCATTTCCACCACGGAGCTGCTCGCGACCCACGACCGTGTGCTCGCCGATCTCCACGGCACACAATTGGCGGGACGCATCATGCTCGGCGTGCCGGACGAATATGCGGACCACGTCATTCGCGACATTCTCCCGACGTTCACGGCAGCCTGGCCCAACGTGATCCTGGAACTCAAGACCGCGCCCAGCTATGCGCTGCGTGAACAGGTGCAGCGCGGCAAGCTTCAAGCGGCCGTGCTCACCCTGCCGAAAGGTCAACGGCAGGCCGGGGAGGTCCTGGTCACCACCACGCCAGTCTGGGTTGCGGCCATACACGCATCCGCGAGTCTGACGGAGCCCCTTGCGCTAGCCGTGCATGCGCCGCAATGCCCTTACCGCCAAGTCATGTTGCAGGCGCTCCGGCAAAGCGGGCGCAGGGTGCGAATCGTCCTGGAAAGCCCATCGAACCAGGCCGTCAAGGCGTGCGTGGAAGCCGGTTTGGCGATCAGCCTGATCGACCGTGGCCGCGTGACGAAGGATATGCGGATCCTCAGTGATCTACCGGTGATCACGGACCATGAGGTGGTATTCATGCGGTCCGAAGCCTCGTGTACCGAAGAAGCGGTCGATCTGCTTGGCGAGGCCATGCAGCAGCGTTTTCGGCTGTAGGCAAAGGCTTTATGTGGCCTGGGGGCTTAGCGTTCCGTGCCCCTGACGCTATTCTTCGGACGGCCTGATGTGCAAGATCGTGTAGGGCAGGATAAGCGAGCGACTGGCTGGGCCCGATAGACCGAAACAGCCCACACAACCAACGCGCCAAGACTGATCAACCCGCCCAGCCAACTGACTGCGATCCAGCCCCAGCGTGCATAGACCTGGGTCGCGGCGGCAGCACCGAGCGCACTGCCGATCGAGTAGAAGCACATGTAGGCGCCGACCATGCGACTCTGCGCGTCGGGACGTGCGGCGAAAATCAGGCTCTGGTTGGTGACGTGCACGGCTTGTACGGCGAAGTCGAGCAGAACCACGCCGCAGACCAGGGCGATCAGAGAGCTTTCGGCGAACGAGATAGGTAGCCATGAGAGCACCAGGAGCCCCAGCGACACGCCGGTCACGCGGTGTCCCAAACCCCGATCGGCCCAGCGACCGGCTCTGCTGGCCGCCAGCGCTCCGGCAACCCCGGCCAGGCCAAACAGGCCGATGGCGGTGTGGGACAGCGACAGCGGCGGGGCGCTCAATGGTAGCACCATAGCCGTCCACAGTACGGAAAATGCGGCGAAGATCAGCAGCGCGAACAGGCCTCTGGTCCGCAATAGCGGTTCGGTCATGAACAGTTGGAACAGTGAGCGGATCAGCGCCGGGTAGGACTGCCGATTACGCGGCGGCGCGGTGGTGGGAGCCACTTTCCAGAATACGGTCGCGATGATCAGCATCAGTCCCGACGACACAAGATAGACCGCGCGCCAGCCTGCGAGGTCGGCAATGAATCCGGAAATGAACCGCGCCAGAAGTATGCCCAGCACGATCGCGCTGGTGAGGGTTCCCACGGCCTGGCCACGGCGTGTTGGCGCAGATAGCACGGCGGCGTAGGCCACGAGCACCTGGACGACGACAGCGAGCAAGCCGGTCATGATCATGGCGCCCAGCAGGACGAGCCAATGCTGGGATGCGCCGACGGCTGCCAGTGCGATTGCGGACAACGTTACCAGGGTCAGGATGAGCCGTTTGCCGTTGGTTTTGTCGCCCAGCGGGACGATGAAAAGTAATCCCAGTGCGTATCCGAGTTGAGTCGCTGTGACGACGATGCCGATCGCGGCGGGAGCGACGCCCAGGCTTTCGGCCATCGAGGCGAGGAGCGGTTGGGCGAAGTAGACGTTGGCGACTGCCAGTGCGCAGGTGATGGAGAAAAGGGTTGTTAAAGAGGGTGAGAGGCCTTGGCTTGGGGGGGGGTATGCGGTCATGTGCGCCTTCCAATCTGGTTGCAAATAAAAACCTGATTGGAGTCTTGCTTGATTAGGTTTTGAATTGCAACTAGTTTGATGGGGCTGCGATGAATCTTTTCGGTGGCGCGGGTTTTTTCTGCCGGGGATATACACACGAACAAAACAGCGCAAACAACCAGGAACCACAATGTCAGAAACTACCCCCTCCCCGAACAGCGAGTGCCCAGTAGCCCGAACACTGGACATCATCGGCGACCGCTGGTCACTGATGATCATCCGCGACGCCTTCGATGGCATCCGCCGCTTCAGCGAGTTCCAGAAGAGCCTGGGCGTCGCCAAGAACATCCTCGCATCGCGCCTAAAGGCATTGGTCGACGTCGGCGTATTCGACGTGCAGCCCGCCTCGGACGGAAGTGCCTACAAGGAATATGTCCTGACGCAAAAAGGCCAGGAGATTTTCCCGATCGTGGTCAGCTTGCGGCAGTGGGGCGAACGGTTTCTGTTCAGCGCGCAGGAAACGCGGTCTGTACTGCTGGACAACGCCTCGGGCGAGCCGCTGATGCCTATCGAGGTCCGCGCGTCGAATGGTCAGAAACTGCAGCCATGGGATTGCCACAGGGTCAGGCGCATCGCCGGCGAGCCTTGATCCGAGCGAGTCATTTCAGGGTTTGGCAGCTTACTCATAGCGCCGTTGGATGCGTGTCAACTCTCCGGACCGGCGCAGTTGTTCCAGCGCCTTGCTCCACGCGGCGATCACTTGGTCGTCGCTGTCGGTGCTGAAGGCGATGTACAGCGATGAGCGGTAAAGTTCGATGGGAATCTTGCGCAACATGCCCGGGGCGATGTTCAACTGGCGACTGTAGTACGCCACTCCGGCAGCGGTGTCGCCGACGATGATGCTGGTTCGTCCGGCCAGCAGCATGCGGTAGAGCAGCCTGCTTTCGGTCGCACTCTTGTCCAGGTTCTTGAACCCCAGCGACTGCAAGGTCTGTGGCACCAGGCCCGCGTGTCGCGTGGTGATCTGCGGCGCGTGCAGCAGTTGCTCCAGGGTATCGATCGGTGGCGAGTCGGCGCGCTGGTAGGCGTGGATGGATTCTTCGACAATCGGCCCGACCCACTTGTACAACGGCTCGCGCTCCGGTGTGCGGAACAGCGAGTACATGATGGTCTTGGGCCGGTTCTTCAATACCTGCGTGGCGCGCATGCTGGGTTGCACCGAGATTTCGAAGTGGTCGCCGGTCAGCGTCATGATGGCCCGGACGATTTCCGTGGTCATGCCGGTGAGCTGGTCATCCTCTACATAGTTGTAGGGCGCCCATTCCTCAGTGACGACCTGATACTGCTCGTCTGCGGTCGCAGAACCGAGCAACAGGCAGAGCAGCGCTGCGGCAGGCATCGAATGCTTCACGTGTTCTCCTGATGGACGGTGCGCCCTTGCTGGCGAACCCAAGACAAGCATAGACCCAATCACGTGCTGACAATTTTTACCTTCCACCGCTGGTAACATGCCAAGCCTCGCCAAGGCAGTCGCCATATGGGCGACAGAAAACAGGATCGCACGCTTGAACGAACAGACATTGTCAATGCGCCTTGAACGCGTGGCGGGGCTCGTGCCGAAAGGGGCGCGCCTGGCCGATATCGGCTCGGACCACGGCTACTTACCGGTGGCATTGATCAAGCGTGGGGTGATCACGGCGGCAGTGGCGGGGGAGGTGGCGTTGACGCCGTTTCGCTCGGCCGAACGCACGGTGCGTGAAAGTGGCCTGGACGAACAAATCAGCGTGCGCCTGGCCAACGGCCTCGAAGCGATCGAGCCGGCGGACGGCATCACGGCGATCAGTATGTGCGGCATGGGCGGCGAGACGATTCGCGACATTCTCGACAGCGGCAAGCGTCACCTGAACGGCGGGGAACGCTTGATCCTCCAGCCTAACGGCGGCGAACAGCCCCTGCGGCGATGGTTGATGGACAACGACTACCGCATCCAGCGCGAAGAGGTATTGCAGGAGAACCGCTTCTACTACGAAATCATTGTCGCCGAGCGCGACGGACCAGTGCGGTACAGCGCCGAACAGCTGTACTTCGGTCCGTTGCAACTACAGGCCCGCAGCCCGGTATTCCTCGCCAAATGGCAACGCATGCTGCGCCTCAAGCAAAAGACCTTGGCCAGTTTCACCCGGGCGCAGCAGGCCGTGGCCGAAGAGAAGGTGGAGGAAATCGCACAGCAGGTCCGGTGGATCAGCGAACTGCTGGCGTGAGTCCGACGAATCTCGATGACCTGAAACCGATTCAATCGGCTACGGGCCTGTCGCAGTCTGTTTAACGTGCCTTCAACCGTCCAGCAAGGTCATCACCTCTGCACTGTACCGCTCTCCCGCCACGGCGCCTTCGGGGGCGAAAATAGCGTCGAGATGATTCAAGTCATCGCTGCTCAGGTGAACGCCGGCGGCGGCGACATTGCTTTCCAGGTATCGGCGCTGCTTGGTGCCCGGGATCGCGGTGACGTTGCTGCCCTGGGCGAGCACCCAAGCCAAGGCCAATTGCGAGGCAGTGATGTGTTTCTGCTCGGCCATGGCCCGGACCCGTTCGACCAGCTCAAGGTTGCGATAGAAATTGTCAGCCTGGAAACGTGGGTTGAAACGCCGATAGTCGTCGACAGCGAAATCATCCGGGGTCTTCAGTTCCCCGGTCAAAAAGCCACGCCCCAAAGGGCTGTAGGCAACAAAAGCGATCCCCAGGCGCCGGCAGGTTTCGAGCACGCCGTTGTGTTCCGGCTCCCTGGACCACAGCGAATATTCGCTTTGCACCGCCGCCAGGGGATGCACGGCATGGGCACGCTGGATGGTTTCGGCGCTGGCCTCTGAAATCCCGATGTGGCGGACCTTGCCGGCCTTGACCAACTCAGCCATCGCGCCAATCGTTTCTTCGACTGGCACCTGCGGGTCGATACGGTGCTGGTAGTAGAGATCGAGGTAATCGGTTTCGAGGCGCTTGAGGCTGCCGTCGACCGATTGCCTAACGTATTCGGGGCGCCCATTGACGCCCCTGGCGTGTGGATCGGCGCTGCGCACCAGGCCGAACTTGCTTGCCAGGCAGATCCCTTCACGCTTGCCGCGCAAGGCCCGTCCAAGCAGCTCTTCGTTGGTATACGGCCCGTACATGTCGGCGGTATCGAAGTGCGTTACGCCGAGCTCGATGGCGCGGTGGAGCGTGGCGATCGCCTCTCGCTCATCCGCGCCGGTAGTGTAGAAGTCAGACATGCCCATGCAGCCCAGGCCGATGGCGCTGACGTGTGGGCCTTGGTGGCCGAGTTGGCGAGTGATCATGCAATTCTTCCTTTGGGTTTAGAGGACGTGATCAGTCTCCGCAAATCGGTTTTCTGGATAAAGCCAGGGATTATGGTTTAACTATTCGTCATTTCTAAATAATGAGCCGAAAACCATGGACCGATTACAGGCAATGCAAGTGTTCCGGCGCATCGTCGAACTGGGCGGTTTTGGCCGGGCAGCCGATGACCTGGGGTTGCCTCGGGCCACCGTCAGCCTGTTGATCCAGCAGTTGGAAAGTCACCTGGGCGTGCAACTGCTGCAGCGCACCACCCGTCAAGTGCGCGCCACCCTCGATGGCGAAGCCTATTACCAGCGCTGCGGCCAATTGCTGGACGAGCTGGATGATTTGGAGAACTCGGTTTCCACGCAACGAAGCCAACCCCGGGGCACCTTGCGCGTGGACATGCCCATCGCCTTCGGCTGCACCTGGATCGTGCCGAACCTGCCGGCGTTCTATCGGCGCTACCCGCAGCTGCAATTGGACCTGGGTTTCCACGACCGCCAAGTGCACCTGCAACGCGAAGGTGTCGATTGCGCCATCCGGGCCGGCACTATCGTCGACCAGGCGCTGGTAGCGCGGCCGATCGTGCGGTTGCATCAAGTGACCTGTGCCAGCCCGGGATATCTGGTTCGCGCAGGTACGCCGCAGCGACTTGAAGCACTGGCCGAGCACCGCGCCATTGGTTTTGCCGCCGGCAACGGGCGCTTCTTTCCGTTCGAGTTCGAGGTGGGGGGGCAGGTGCGCGAGCTGCAGTTGCCGTCCGAACTGACCGTCAACAACGCCGACGCCTACGTGACGGCTTGCGAAGCGGGGCTCGGCTTGATCCAGGCGCCGCGTTATCACGTCCAGCGGCAGTTGGCCGAGGGGCGCCTGGTGCAAGTGTTGGCTGAACATCCGGTGCCGTCATGGCCGATTTCGGTGGTCTATCCGCCGCATCGGCAGTTGTCGCCCAGGGTGCGGGTGTTCATCGACTGGGTGATCGAATTGCTGCATGGCGTGGCGGACGTGCAAGGTGAACTGATGGAGAAAGTGTGAGGGTTGAAAAGGGTGCTGTGCTGATGGATCCAAAACTGGCGAAGCTGGCATGAGGGGCTATTTTGTAAGGTGCGAAATTTTCTGGAGCTCCCCATCGACACATGAGGCTCAGCATGGACAACGCAGACAGCAACGCAGGATTGACCCCACGAGCGGGCACCGGCAAGACCTTCGTCGACCTTGACGGCTACAACGACAGCAAGAAAATCGCGGTGGCCCCGGACGGCAAGATATGGCTGGCGGGCATGACCGGGGTGGACAAGGGCTGGGAAAACGAAGGCTACCGGACCTCGCTGATGCGCTTCAACGCCGACGGCACCCCCGATACGACCTTCAGCGACGATGGCAAGACGCAGCTTCCCCCCGATATCTACCCGGGGGAAGGCTACAGCGCGGCCGTCCAGCCGGATGGGAAATATTTGCTGGTCTATCCGCAATTCACGTCCGGCATCGCCATGATCCGGATCAATACCGACGGCACGGTGGACCAGGGGTTTGGTATCGACGGCAAAGCCATCGTGCCGGCGACTTGGGGCGATTATGCCAGTGCCACGGTACAGCCTGACGGCAAGATCCTCGTGTCGAATCGTGACAGCTATGAGAATCTTTTTTCGGTCAGTCGCCTCAATGCCGACGGGACGGTTGACTCGACCTTCAATGGCGGCAACGCCATCGAATTCAACATCCCGGACATTGGCGCGCTGGAAGGGTACGGATTCACGCTGCAAGCGGACGGCAAATTACTGGTGCCGGGTTACAACGGCGAGATGGTGGTCGCGCGCTTGAATGCCGACGGCAGCCTGGACAGCAGTTTCGGCACGGACGGCCTGGCCGACACGCAGGTGGCAGGCTTGGCGGCCGCCGTCACAGTCCAGGCCGATGGCAAGATCCTGCTGGCCGGTGGCGGCGAACAAGAGGGCAGCGGTTATGATTTCAAGATCATCCGGCTGAATCAGGACGGCACGCTGGACACCAGCTTCGGCAATGCCGGCGTAGCGGTGCTTGACCTGACCGGGGATCGGGATATGGCGCGGGACATCACCGTACTGGCGGACGGGAAAATCCTCGTGGCGGGGCAGAGCACCTATTTCGGCAACCCTGATTTCAGCCTCATCCGGCTCAACCCCGACGGCACGCTCGACACCACGTTCGGCGCCCTTGAAGGTGTCTTGCCGCGCATTGATGGGGGGCAGGGCGATGATGTCCTGTCAGGCAGCTATGTCCCGGAGCGACTCAGCGGTCATGACGGTGCCGACTTGCTCGACGGCGCCGGGCAACGGGACGTGCTGGAGGGCGGCGCCGGTGCCGATGTCTTTCGGATCAACGTGATCGGCGACAGCTATCGTATCGACGGCCAGGTAGTCGGCGATCGCATCGCCGATTTCGACGCCAACCTGGATCGCATCGACTTGACGTCGCTGGGTTTCAGCGGGTTCGGCAATGGATTGGACGGAACCTTGGCGGTGCAGGTCAATGAGGCAGGGACGCGAACCTATCTGAAAAGCTTCGAAGCGAACTGGCAGGGCCATCGTTTCGAACTGGCCTTGGACGGTGACCTGGCTGACGCCCTCAATGAAACCAATGTGGTATTCGCGCCGCAACGGGTCCAGGGGACGGACTCAGCCGACCGGCTGGTGGGCTCGGTAGTCGGTGACGAGATACTCGCCGGTGCCGGTAACGATGTCGTTTCGGCCGGCAATGGGCACGATGTCATCGATGGCGGGCTGGGACGTGACGTGCTCAGTGGCGGCGAGGGTTCGGATGTATTCCGCTACGATTCCCTCGAAGACAGCTTCCGCACGGCGGACGGTAACTTCCAGGATCGGATCACCGATTTCAATCCGCTCACCGACAAGATCGATGTGTCGGCGTTGGGTTTCACCGAACTCTGGAGCGGTTACTACACATCGCTGCGAGCGGTTGTCAGCGAAGACGGCCAGCGGACCTACCTGAAAAGCTACAACGCCGATGAAGAAGGGCGCCGGTTCGAGATCGCCCTGGAGGGCAATGTGGCTTCGGAACTGAGCGACAACAACTTTATCTTTGCTTCCGGCGACGATGCCTTTACCGAGCTGCAACTGCTGGGCGTAGCTGCCCCGGAGCAATTCGGGTAGCAGGCCATTCGTTCCAATCCCTGGTGACCTCCCTGGCTGGGGATTGGCTTGGATCCGAAAACATTCTGGCCAATCGCGATACACCCTTGCCCGCCATGATCTACGCTCCAGAAGAGGGTCTCTCGGGCAGGGGGTTTCAATGCGAAGCGCACCTGAAAACAGTCTGAAAAAAGCATTGAAAGCCTGTCGGGACAGTTTCATTTCTGTCGGTTTCTTCAGCTTTTTCATCAACGCGCTGATGCTTGTCCCGACCTTCTACATGCTCCAGGTGTACGAGCGCGTGATCACCAGTGGAAGCCTCACGACGTTGGCGATGCTGACGCTGATCATGACGACCCTGGTGATCACGCTTGGCTCCCTGGAATGGATCCGTTCGCGCATCATGGTCCGGGTCAGTACCCGGTTGGACGTGTTGCTTGGCCGCCAGGTCTACAAGGCCAGTTTCAAACGGGCCTTGGACAGTGGCGGCATGGATGCCTCGGCCCAGTCGTTGAACGACCTGACAGGCTTGCGGCAGTTTCTTTCCGGCAACGGGCTGTTCGCTTTTTTCGATGCGCCTTGGCTGCCGATCTATATCGCCGTGATGTTTCTTTTCCACCCCTGGTTTGGCTGGGTTGCCACGGCCAGCGCCTTGTTGTTGCTGGCGCTCGCCTTTCTCAATGAGCGGCTGACCGGACCGGCACTGGCCCAGGCCAACAAGGAACACATCGGGGCGACACTCGACACGACGAAAAACCTGCGCAACGCCGAAGTGATCGAATCCATGGGCATGCTTGAAACCCTGATTGACCGTTGGGGACGGCGCCAGCGCAACGTGCTGATGTTGCAGTCGTTGGCCAGCGACAGAGGCGCCCTCATCAGCACGCTCTCACGCACCTTCCGGCTCCTCGTGCAATCGCTGGTGCTGGGGCTCGGCGCCTACCTCGCGGTGGACCATCAAGTGGGGGCGGGCCTGGTGTTCGCCGGGGCGGTGCTGCTGGGGCGCGCACTGGCGCCTATCGATCTGATCATCGGCAGTTGGAAAGGGTTTATCGCCGCGCGCTCACAGTACAGCCGCCTGAACGACATTCTCGACAAGCAGCAGGCGCAACCCGAGCGCATGCCTTTGCTGGCGCCACAGGGGGACGTGCGGGTCGAGAACCTGGTTGTCGCCGCACCGGGTTCCAGGACCGCGATCATCAGGAACATCAGTTTCAGCGCGCCGGCCGGTTGCACGGTCGGCATCATCGGCCCAAGCGCTGCGGGCAAGTCGACCCTGGCCCGGGCCCTGATCGGGGTGTGGCCACCACAACTCGGGGTGATTCGGCTCGATGGCGCGGATATCAGTGCCTGGGACAAACAGGAGTTGGGCCCCTACATCGGTTATTTGCCCCAGGACATCGAACTGTTCGAAGGCACCGTCGGTGAGAACATCGCCCGTTTCGCCGAGGTCGATTCGGCGAAAGTCATCCTGGCGGCCATGACCGCTGGCGTGCACGAGATGATTTTGCAGCTGCCCGATGGCTACGACACCGTGCTGGGCAGCGAGGGCATCATGCTGTCGGCGGGACAACGCCAGCGCATCGGCCTGGCGCGGGCCCTTTACGGGAATCCGCGGCTGATCGTCCTCGACGAACCCAACTCCAATCTGGACGACGTGGGTGACCGTGCCCTGGCAGCCGCCGTGCAGCAACTCAAGCTGACCGGCGCGACCTTATTCGTCATTACCCACCGGACCAACATCGTGTCGCAACTTGACCGGCTGATGGTGTTGAACGCCGGTGTCATCAGTGTCTATGGGCCTCGCGAGCATGTCCTGGCCGAACTCAACGCGCAGCGACAGCAGGCACAGACGCCAGCCGTACCCGCAAGCTCCGGCGCGGCTTCGGTCGACACCGGCAAGGGTGATTCCGATGAACCCCGTGGTGCCCATTCGCCCAATTGACAGCTTCGCCGACCTGCCGATATCCGACCATAAGATCCGACGCCTGGGTGTGATCATCGTAGGGCTGATCTTCGGCCTGTTCGGCACCTGGGCGGCCATCGCGCCACTCGACGGCGCCGCCTATGCACCCGGTGTCGTCACCGTGCAGGCTTATCGCAAGACCGTCCAGCACCTTGAGGGCGGCATCGTCAAGGCGGTACTTGCCCATGACGGGGACATCGTCAAGCGCGACGATCCGCTGATCATCCTGGACGACGCGCAGCTGCGCTTTGAATACGAGATGACGCGAAGCCAATTGCTCGCGGCCAGGGCGATGGAGGCGAGGCTCATCGCCGAGCGCGACATGTCGTCGACGGTAGGTTTCGGCGAGATGACCGAGCCGCAGAACCTGCGGGGCATGGAGGCGCGCCAGGGCGAGAGCCATGTATTCAGCGCCCGGCAAAACTCACGCCTGGGCCAGATCGCGGTGTTGCGCGAGCGCATCGGCCAGTTCCGGCAACAGATCAAGGGCCTGGAATCGATGGTCGGCGCCAAAGTCAAGCTGGAGAAATCCTACAGCGGCGAAATCAGCGACTTGTCCGAACTGCTCAAGCAAGGCTTCGTCGACAAGCAGCGCTTGCTCGAGCAGGAACGCAAGTTGGGACTGCTGCGTTCGGAAGTCGCCGACCACCGCTCAACCATCGACCGGACGCGTTTGCAAATCAGCGAAACACAGTTGCAGATCCTCCAGGTGGACAAGGAATTCAACGCCGAGGTGGTCAAGCAACTGGCCGAGGTACAAACCAAGATCTACGACCTCCAGGAAAAAACCTCGGCCCTGGAAGACCGGCTCAGCCGCGTGGTCATCCGTGCGCCCGACGCGGGCATGGTGATCGACATGACGGTGCACACCATCGGCGGCGTGGTACGACCGGCCACGCCATTGCTGGATATCGTTCCTTCGGTATCCGACCTGGTAATCGAGGCCCAGGTCGCGCCGGTGGATATCGACCGCATCGCCATCGGCAAGCGGGCCGACATCCGTTTCGGCGCCTTCAACAGCGCGACCACCCCCGTGATCGAGGGCCAGGTCAGCAGCGTCTCGGCCGACCGGATGACCAACGAAAAGACGGGGACGGCTTATTACCTGGTGCGGGTGCGAGTGACCCAGGAGGGCGCGCAAACGCTGGGTGAGCGCAAATTGCTGCCAGGGATGCCGGCGGATGTGTTGATTATTACGGGGCAACGCACGCTGTTGCAGTATCTGATGCAACCGGCGCGCAATGCGCTTTCCCAATCGATGATCGAGGAATGACCATGGTCGTGTCGGTCGCGTTGCTGGGCAGTGCCTGGGTGTTGGCGGTGGGCGTCGCCGTGGCGCAAACCGAGGTCGCGGTGCCCCCCGGGGTAAACGCCTCGATGTATTCCACCGACCTCATGCAGTTGTATCGCGAGGCGCGGCTGGAAGACCCGCAAGTGCTCGCCTCCTTTGCGCAAGCACAGGCGGGAACCGAGCACCAGCGCGAGGCCAAGGGCGCGCTGTTGCCGCAGCTGTCGTTCAATGCCGGGTCGAACCGGATTCATCAGGAAAGCGATCTGGTGGAACGTAGTTACGACAGCGAAAGCTATGGCCTGGTGTTGCGTCAGTATCTCTACAACAAGGCGGCATGGGAGAACTATCAAAAATTCAAGAGCCTGGCCAGGCAGTCCGAGTCGCAAGCGCTCGACAGCCAGGCCGAGGCCGCCGTGGAACTGGCCCAGCGCTATTTCACCGCGTTGGCGGCCGAGGATGAACTGGAACTGGTGAAGGCCGAGCGTCGCACCACGCAAAAGAGCCTGGACCGGGTCAATGCGCTGTACGAGAAGCAGATGGCGTTGATCACCGATCAACTCGACCTCAAAGCCAGGGTGGACCTGCTTTCGGCGCAAGAGCTGGACGCCCGCAACCAGGCCAGCCTCAGCCGCGAGGCACTGGCGGAGATTGTCGGTCGGCCAGTCAAGGAACGGCTCGACCGGATTCGCAGTGACCGGCAATTGCAGGTGTCGGCACAGAGCCTGGAGAGCTGGGTCCGTGATGGCATCGCCTTCAATCCGGCGCTCAAGGCCAACGAGAGCGGTGTCGAGGCGGCAGGCGCGGCGCTGCGCAGCGGCAAGGGCGGGCATTATCCGACCCTGAGCTTGAACCTCAGCGCGCAACAGACCAACGAGGGTTACAACAACTCATTGGCCCCCCGCACCGACAGCTATGTCGCGGGCATCGGCCTGCAAGTGCCGCTGTACAGCGGCGGCTCAACCTCGGCGCGGGTCCGTGGGCTGTATCAGGATCAGATAGTTGCCGAGCAGCAGATGGAAGCCGTGCGGCGGCGGGTGGTCAAGGAGATCACCAACGCCTACCTGACCGCCAACTCCAATGGGGAAAAAATCGGCGCGAACCGGCTGGCGCTGGAGTCGGCACAGCTGTCCAGGGTGGCGGCGGAAAAAGCGCTGAGCTATGGGATGGTCAATTCGGTCGATGTGCTGGCCAGCGTGCGCAACGAATTTCGCGCCCGACGGGATCTGCTCAAGACCCAGTACGAATTCCTCAGCAACGTGCTGACGCTCAACCGCTGGGCTGGCAGGCCACCCGCCGACAGTATCGAACACGTCAATGGCTGGCTGAGCCCTGGCAGCGCTGGGCAGGATTTCCGTTGATTGGCCAAATGTGTGCGAGCCTGCTCGCGAATGCGCTGTCACCGCCGATGAGATGTTGGATGTGCCGGCCTCTTCGCGAGCAGGGGCAAAGCGGTGCGTCACCGGAACCCGGTAGGCCCCCAGGCCGCGTCGGGGCGCACGTGGACCCTAAATATGTTCGTGATGTCGATAAATTGGCGCCATTCTTGTACTTATGAAGCCTAATACACCGCTCGTCGATTAATTGACGAGTCGCGCAGGAGACGACCCGGCGTTGCGTCAGGCTGGCCTAGACTCAGGCTACGGACCCAAGTGCAACGCATGATCATGTGTAAGTCGTTGATAATTATTCCTGTTTAAACGGACTCAACGGTCTTGTTCGGCTGCGTCACACAGGCTCATTTGCCGTTGGTTCACAGGATGAACCCCATCGTTTGTTGTTCAAGGGGGTTATCAATATGAGACCGGACCACCGAAGTTCGATACGCGTCTTGCTGATCGATTGTCGCCCCCTTGTGTTGAGGGGATTGCACGATCTGATCAATGCCAGGAAACCCCAGATGGAAGTCAGCGGCCAGGCCTCCACCTACACCAACGCCCTGGATCTCGCCGACCAATTACGCCCCAACGTGATTTTTTTCAGCTTCTTTCCCGATGCGCTGAATCCGCTGGAGGTCGTCGCCGGGCTCACCCGCAACACCGAGATGAAAGTGCTGGTGCTCAAGGGATTGTACGAAGCCGTACCCGTTGCCCAGGCTATCGAGGCGGGCGCGCGCGGTGTCGTGTTGGCGGAAGACCCGACGGAATCGATCATCCGCGCGATCATCAAGGTTCATCACCGCGATACCGGGTCAGACAGGGCTTGGGCCGGAGGGTTGTCAGGCTATGCCACGATGGGTCATGTACCCACCCAGTGCAACCTGGAGCAGGCGAAGCAGGCGCGACTGACCCTGCGTGAGAAAGAGCTGATTCGAGCCATCGTCGGCGACCCGTCCGCCAAGTACATCAGCATCGCAGGGCGCCTGGGCATCAGCGAGCACACTGTGCACAACCACCTCAGCAACATTTACCAGAAGCTCAATCTCATCAACCGGATCGACTTGCTGATGTACGCCCTCAAGCACGGGCTGACCAATAACGAGGATCCCCCCGAGTCCACCTGGGTGGAACTGGACTGAGCCGACACGATGGGCAGATCCGGAAAAAACAATGCGGGGAGGATTTCCAGGTCCTCCCCGCATTTTTCATGCTCGCCCTATGTTCAGGCTGCGCCCAGCACCACGTCGCTGCTGAGCAGGTCCACCCCGACCAGCGTGATGGTGGTGATTTGTCCTCCGGTTTCGGCAACCGTCACGATGCTGTCCGCTCCGCCATTGTCGATGGACTGGACCACCGCGCCCTGGTCGCCGTTGAGCACCAAGGTATCGCGCAGGTCCAGGCTGACATCGAAGCCGGTTACTTGATACGTGTCCTCGGTGAAGGATAGGTCAACGTTGAAGGCATCGCGCTCGCCGCCCGTGCCGGCCAGCGTGTAGTTGTACAACGGGTCATCGGGGGTGTCGGCGAAGAGGTTGGCATCGAAGGCGCTCGTCGCCGTGTCACCGTCTTTGTCCGTCAGGGTCGCGTTGAAACTCAACTGGACATCGCTGGCCAGGTTCTCGGTTTCCTGGATGAACTGGATCACCGGGATCTTGATCGCGCCACGGGCCATCGTGAGCTGGACGGCATCGATCATTACCGAACCCTCGCGCTCGACCTCGAAGGACACCTGTCCGCCGGCCTCGGGCGTGAGGGTGTTGACCTCGATGAGATTGGAGAACGTACCGTCCTCGTAGTAGATCCGGAAATACAAGTCTTCGGTCGCGGTGTTGTAGCCGGCCACGGAATTGTCGATGAAGATCTTCATGCCCGTGACCAGGCTTTCCGGGTTGATGACGAAGCTCTCATCGGCCGCGCCGATGGCAGCCAGGTTGTCGCCCTGGAGCAGGTTGTTGGCGACCCCGATGCCGGAGGTGCTGACGTTCATGGCCGCCGGGTCGATATACGACGGCAGTGGCGTGGTTTGCAGGGCAGCTTCGGTGGGGTCGGCGAGTCCGATGCCGATGCCGGCGAGGATGTCCGTCGGCGAGGCGAGGGCTTTCGCCGAGAAGAACACGATTTCCTCTGAGGCTGAAGGGATGGCCGGGTTATCGGTGTCCGGGATCAGCAAGGTGCGCACTGAATCCGGGCCGCCGGCACTGAGGGCGCCGTCTGCGCTGCTGCGCACGATCGTCGAACTGAAGCCCTGCACCAGGTCCAGCGCATAGCTGCCGTCGGCGTAGGCGGTGAGCGTGTAGTCGACCGCAGTGTCCGCCGTGGCGGCATTGTTGTCGAAATCACCGGTCAACGTGCCCGCGAACTGATAGGCGCCATTGCCGTCCGGGGAGGGCGCCTGTTCGGTGAGCGTACCGGTGCCGGTGGTGGTCGTATTGTCCGGCCTGACCAGGGTGAACTGGCCGTTCACCAGCGTAATGTCCAGACCCGTTGCGCCGAGTCCATCGGCACCGGTGGAGTGGTTCCAGAAACCGTATTGCGGCAGGACGCTGCCAGTGCCGACCAGGTTGCCGAACGCGAGGGATGGGCCGTCATCCTCGAATACCAGGTTCTGGCCAATGTTCAATGTCGCCTGGGCGCTGTCGCCGTCCTTGTCGGTCTTGATCGCCGTGAGCGTGACCAGGCTGTCCGAGGACAGGCTTTTGGCGTCGTCGGGATTGGTCGGGTCGGGATGCACCAGCGCCCGGATCTGGTCCAGCGTGACGTCACCGTTGGTGGCGACGCTGACGGTGAACGCCAACAGGTTGGTGATGGCCGTACGGCCTTCCACCACGTTGCCGTTGAGCGACAGGTTGACCGCTTCGCCCGTGGCCGTGTCGGTCATGCCGGAAGGCCCCGCCACCACGCCCAAGGCGTACGTCAGCGTACCGGCATCGTCGGCGCCATACGCCGAGAGGAAATTGGCCGCGAAGTTTTGCGTGGCATCGGTCGCCAATACGGTCTCGTCCACCGTCAGCGTCGGCTCTGTGCCGGTGGTGCTGACGCTGGGGCCGTCGTCCTCGAACGAGAGATTCTGGCCAATATTGAGCGTTGATTGGGTGCTGTCGCCATCCTTGTCGGTGATGGTCGCCGTCAACGTGACCAGGTTGTCCGAGGTCAGCGTCACCGCATCATCGGGGTTGCTGGCGTCAGGGTGGACGACCGCCCGGACTTGATCCAGGGTGACGTCGCCATTGGTGGCGACGCTGACGGTGAACACCAGCGCGTCGCTGACGGCCGTGCGGCCTTCCACCACCGTGCCGTTGAGCGACAGGTTGACTGCTTCGCCAGTCGCCGTATCCGTCAGCCCGGAAGCACCCGCCACCACACCCAAGGCATAGGTCAGCGTGCCGGCACCGTCCGCGCCGTAGGACGAGTTGAAATTGGCCGCGTAGTTTTGCGTGGCGTCGGTTGCCAGTACGGTCTCGTCTACGGTCAACGTCGGCACTGTGCCCGTCGTACTGATGCTCGGTCCGTCGTCCTCGAAGGAGAGGTTCTGGCCAATGTCGAGCGTCGCCTGGACGCTGTCGCCATCCCCGTCGGTCTTGGTTGCCGTGAGTTTGACCAGGTCGTCGGACGTCAGTGTCGTGGCGTCATCGGGATCGGTGGTGTCGGGGTGCACCACGGCCCGGAGTTGGTCCAGCGTGACCTCGCCATTGCTGGCGACGCTGACGCTAAACACCAGCTCATTGGTCGTCGCCGTGCGGCCTTCCACCACCGTGCCGTTGAGGGATAGATTGACCGCCTCGCCGGTGGCCGTATCCGTCAAGCCAGAAGCGCCCGCGACCACGCTCAAGGCATAGGTCAGGGTGCCGGCACCGTCGGCGCCGAACGCGGAGACGAAGTTGGCGGCGAAGCTCTGCGTGGCATTGGTGGCCAGGACGGTTTCATCCACTGCCAGTGTCGGCTCGGTGCCGGTGGTGCTGATGCTCGGCCCGTCGTCTTCAAAGATGATCTTCGAGCCGATTTCGGTTTTGGCTACCGAGGCCTGGACCAGCGTGAAGCCACCGATGTCGAAGTCCGCGTGGTTATTGCCCTTGGCATCGAGCGCCGCGCCGTTTTCGATCAACACCCGATTGTGGTCCGCCGTCGTGGTGTATTCGATCTGGTAGCCGGCCTGGACCCCGGTGATGGTCGCCACCCCGGAATTGAAGCTGATGACAATGCCCGCGTCGTTGGCCGTACCGTCGGAGTTCTCCACGACCACGCCGGTGGCGATGTTGATGACGCGAACGTTGGTGATCGCCACAGGCGCATCACCGGCGTAGCCGTTGACGAAATCCACCCCAGGTTCGGCCGCGGTGCTGAAGGCGCTGATCCTGACCACCGCGGTCTTGCCGCTTTGCAATTGCACCACGTCGAAGTTGGCCATCTTCGTATCGAAAACGTCGGTGAAGTCGATGTTCGATTCCACGTCCGCTTCGGTCTGGGTCAGGTTGGGAATGGTCATGTCCTGCCGCGCACCGGTGACGAACGAATAACGGATGCCTTCCTGCTCGACGATCATTTGGTTGTTGGTGCCGAACGTGGTCGGCCCGCCGGCCTGGCTGGTGTTGATGGTGTCGCCGGTATTGATGTTGACCCCGGTGGACTGGTCGGCCGGGTTTTTACCGGTGGCGATGATGGTGGGGTCGGTGATCCGCAGCACGCCGTCGACCAGCTCGGTGGTCGGATCCGCCGAGGTGTACATCAGGAACAGGTTCTGGCCGGAAGGGGCGCCCTCCAGGCTGAACTCCAAGTCCTGGCTGGCACCGACGAAGACTTTGTCGAGCAGATTGACCGCGTCGTCCGGGTTGGTGTTATCCGGTTGGGCGAGCGGTTGGTAGAGCACGGTCCAGATCTTGCCGCCGGTGGCGGTTTCGTCGATGTACGCGGCGAAGACAATCGCACCGTTTGGCCCGCCGGCCCGGCCGAGGACGATATTGTCATTGGTGTCGGTGTACAGCAGGATGCTGGTGCCATCGAGGGTGTCCAAGCCACTGTCGACCCCATCGAGCGGGGCGCCATCGCTGCCAACAAAGCTGATGCCGGTTACGAGTGCTCCAGGGGCGGCGTTGATCGTAAAGGCATCGCTGCCGGTATCGCCCACCGCGCCGGTATAGCCACTCAGGGCGGCGCCGGTCGCCGTTCCAGCGCCTAGCGCGGTCAGGCGGCTGGCGAAGGACGAGGGCAGGGATGTCGCCAGGATGTCGTTGTCGTCGGCGTCTCCCGCCGGGGCGGGCGTGGCGGTGGCGTTCTGCAGGTTGGCGGTTTCGTCCAGGGTGACGTTCACGCCGGTTGCCACGACGCCGAGGTCGTCGGTGGCGCTTGCCGCGTCTAGCGAGGTCGGATCACTCAGCAGTGATGAGTCTTGCTCGCGAATAGTCATGACTTTCTCCAGAGCATGCGGTCATCAAGGCCTGACCGTTGACCATTGACCGCAACTATGGATATGCACGGGGTGATTGCGCATCGGCCGATACTCCCAGGCGGCATGGGAGTTTCGGACTAGTCGGCCCTCGCTTGGTCGCTCGCGCCCAGCGCCCCGTCAATACGGGTCCGAACGCCTGCGATGGCGAAAAATCGGAACTTACCCTTCGCCAGCGCGATCATTTTCCTTGGCGTCAACCCACGCGCCCTGCCAGTCAATTCTCTTGGAAATGACCGACAGGGCGCTGAACGATAAGGAGCTGTCATGACCGTTACCGCCCATCCTATCTACCGAAGCACGCCGGGGCCGCTCCATGCGGTCCTGCTTGCCGGCACGGTTCCGCTGTTTCTCGGGGGCCTGCTCAGCGACATCGCTTACTACAAGACCTACCAGATCCAGTGGAGCAATTTCGCCTCCTGGCTGATTGCCGGCGGGCTGCTGTTTTGTGGGCTGGCGTTGTTGTTCGCGTTGGTCAACCTGATCCGCGCGAACCACAAGGCCGGGCGTCCGGTAGGCTATTTCCTGCTGTTGTTCGCCACCTGGGTGCTGGGGCTGATCAACGCTTTCGAGCACGCCAAGGATGCCTGGGCCAGCATGCCCCAGGGCCTGGCGTTGTCCGTCGTCGTGACCCTGCTGGCCTGCGTGGCGGCCTGGGTCGGGCTGACCAACCTGCGTTCGGGAGGTGAGCAATGAAACCTCGCATCGCATTGACGGCCCTGAGCATGGCCTTGCTATTGAGCGCCTGCGGAGGCGAAGGGGACACCACGCAAGCGCGCGGCCCGGATCCGAAGTTGCCCGAGCCCCAGCGTGGCCTGTTGCCGAGCATGAAAATCGCCGAGCCGGTGCCTTGGGGTGAGCAGAAGCCGACCGTGCCGCAAGGCTACGAGATCACTGCCATCGCCACCGACCTGAAGATCCCGCGCCAGACCCTGGTCCTGCCCAACGGCGATATCCTCGTGGCGGAGGGTCGTGGGGGAAACGCCGCGAAGCTCAAGCCCAAGGACGTGATCGCCAGCGTTATCAAGGCCAAGGGCAACACCCAGGTCAAGGGCGGCAACCGCCTGACGCTGCTGCGTGACGCCGATGGCGATGGCACTTACGAGCTGAAGACTGTCTTTGCCGAAAACCTCAACGCGCCCTATGGCCTGGCGTTTGCCGACGGCAAGCTGTACGTGGCGAACCAGGACGCGCTGGTTCGCTTCGATTATCAGGACGGCCAGACCAAGGCCAGCGGGGCGCCCGTCAAGGTCACTGATTTGCCCTCGGCGATCAACCATCACTGGACCAAGGCGCTGGCCATCAGCCCCGACGGGCGCTCGCTGTACGTCGGTATCGGTTCCAACAGCAACGTCACCGAGCGGGGCATGGAAGTCGAGATCGACCGGGCGATGGTCTGGCAGATCGACGCCGAGACGGGCGCCCACAAGCCTTACGCCACCGGCCTGCGCAACCCGACGGCGCTCAAGGTCGAGCCAGGCTCCGGGCAGCTATGGGCGGTGGTCAACGAACGGGACGAGTTGGGGCCGGACCTGGTGCCGGACTACCTGACTTCGGTGCGCGAAGGTGCATTCTACGGTTGGCCCTATAGCTATTGGGGCCAGAACGTCGATCCACGGGCGCAGCCGCAGGATCCGCAAAAAGTCGCTGCCGCGGTCAAGCCCGACTACAGCCTGGGCTCCCACGTCGCCGCCCTGGGTGTCGATTTTTCCATTTCGGCCATGGGCGAAAAGTTCGCCGAAGGCGCGTTTGTGGGCGAGCACGGCAGTTGGAACCGTGACCAGCCGGTGGGCTACAAAGTGATCTTCGTGCCGTTCAGCAACGGTCGGCCCACGGGTGAGCCGGTTGATTTCGTGACCGGGTTCCGCGGTTCCGATGGCAAGACCCGAGGCCGGCCGGTGGGCGTGACCGTCGATCCTCGGGGGGCCTTGATCATTGCCGATGACCTGGCGAACACGGTGTGGCGGGTAACGCGCAATCCGTGAACTTCAAGCCCGGGACGCATCGTTGTCCCGGGCTACCGCGCTGGTTCTGCAGTTTCGCGCAAGATCCCGACAGTCACCGCAACCTCACGAAAGCCCGATCTCCTTCATTGCGCGACAGTAAAGCCGTCAATCACGACAGCGCGCCGGCGAATACCTCGTCGGCCTGTCAATGAGGAGAACCACCATGAGCGATATCAAACACAGCATTTCCAAAGAAGTAGAAGGCAAGGTCGCGCTGGTTACCGGCGCCGCCAGCGGCATCGGCAAGGCCATTTCCCTGTTGTTGCACGCCCGTGGCGCCAAGGTCATCGCCGAGGACATCAACCCTGCCGTCAACGAACTGGCCCGTCCGGGGCTGGTGCCGCTGGTGGCCGACATCACCGAGGACGGCGCCGCCGAGCGTGCGGTGGGGCTGGCGGTGGAGCAGTTCGGCCGGCTGGACATCCTGGTCAACAACGCGGGCATCATCATCAACAAGTTGGTGGTCGACATGACCCGCCAGGATTGGGAGCGCATCCAGGCCGTGAACGCCACCGCCGCGTTCCTGCATTCACGCGAAGCCGTCAAGGCGATGATCCCCAACAAAGCCGGGGCCATCGTCAACATCGCCTCCTACGCGTCCTATTTCGCGTTCCCGACCATCGCCGCCTACACCGCGTCCAAGGGCGCCCTGGCGCAACTGACGCGTACGTTGGCGTTGGAAGTCATCGAGCATGGGATCCGCGTCAATGCTGTCGGCGTCGGCGATGTGGTCACCAATATCCTCAATGACGTGGTCGAGGATGGCCCCGCGTTTCTCGCCCAGCACGGTGAAGCCGCGCCCATCGGCCGGGCCGCGCAACCGGAGGAAATCGCCGAGGTGGTCGCCTTCCTGGCGTCGGACCGTGCCAGTTTCATGGTCGGTTCGGTGGTCATGGCGGATGGCGGCATGACGGTCACCGCAGGTTGAATCCACGAAGGAGAAATGTCATGAACAACCCAAGAACCTGGTTGGTGACCGGCTGCTCCACTGGTTTTGGCCGCTACATTGCCGAGCATCTGCTCAAGCAGGGTGAGCGCGTGGTGGTCACGGCTCGCAAGACTGAATATGTGGAGGATCTGGCCCGCCTTGGCGAAGCCCTGGTGCTGCCGCTGGACGTCACTGATCCGCAGCAGGCCCGCGATGTGGTGGCGGCAAGCGAGCGGGTCTTCGGCGCGGTCGATGTGCTGGTCAACAACGCTGGTATCGGCTATTTCGCCGCCGTCGAGGAAACCGATCCACGGGCGGCGCGTCGGCTCCTGGAGGTCAACCTGTTCGGCACCGCCGGCATGATCCACGCGGTGCTGCCAGGCATGCGCCAGCGGCGGCGGGGAACGATCGTCAACCTGACGTCCATAGGCGGGCTCGCCGGCTTTCCTGCGGTGGGTTACTACTGCGCGAGCAAGTTCGCGGTGGAAGGTCTCAGTGACGCCCTGCGCGCCGAAGTCGAGCCGCTGGGCATTCGCGTCATGACCGTCGAGCCCAGTGCGTTTCGCACCGAATGGGCCGGCTCGGCGGACGAGGTCCGCGAGCCGATCGACGACTACGACGCCACCGCTGGCGCTGCACGGCGCGCCTATCACGCCTCGATCGGCCAACAGGAAGGCGACCCGGCCCGTGCGGCTGCGGCGATCTACGCGGCGGTCAATGCCGAGCAACCACCGCAGCGGTTGTTGTTGGGCAACCGGGCGTTCGAGGTGGCGATGGCGAAGCTGTCCGCCATGCAGACCGAGTTCCGCGCCTGGGAGGCGACAGCCCGTGGGGCTGATTTTCCGGATCCCGACCGTTGAAAGTCTGACCGGCGCCCGTTGTGCAGGGCGCCGGTTGGCCCGTTTAGAGACGGATATCCTCCGGACCTCGGATGGGG
The DNA here is from genome assembly GCF_000802155.2 of Pseudomonas frederiksbergensis. GTDB lineage: Bacteria > Pseudomonadota > Gammaproteobacteria > Pseudomonadales > Pseudomonadaceae > Aquipseudomonas > Aquipseudomonas frederiksbergensis_A. The sequence continues at coordinate 258,249 of NZ_JQGJ02000001.1, read as the reverse complement.
GCTTCGATCCGTGTCCCCGTCAACCGCTCCTCATTCGAAAAACCATCGTAATCGGCAAGATCACCAAAACGGACACCCGTCAGCGCTTCGATCTGAACGACGCTGTGTCGGTAGGTCTTGAGCGCTCCGAAGATGAGTTCCAGTTTTCCCAGTTCTCGGCGCTGATCGATCATATACGCGCTGGCCGAGGGCTTGCCGTCATCACCAAGGAATGCCACGACTTTCCAAAATGCGGTGGGAATCCGCACGCCCCTGTAGGTCGGGTCGTCCTCCCGCAGCAGCGGTCCGGTGAACACCGTGGCCCTGGCTTGCCACCGCCGGGTGTTGTCGAGAATGTAGTCCTCGAGCTCAAGCCAGGTTTTCTGATTGAAGGCCGCCATTTGCGGCGAGCAGTTGGTGAAGTGGAAGGTGTCGGCATTCGCCGTGTGGGCGTCCGGCCCCCAGTTGGGGTCCTGGCGCCTCACCAGATGGCCGCGATCGAGCAGGTTGTCGGCATACAGGGCTTCTCCAAGCTGCGCATCGCTGGGCAGCCGACCGTCATATGCCCAGGCATCACGCCCGCGATCCACCTCGACACTGCCGGCCCCGTCAATATTCACGCCGACGACGAGCGCCAGTCGCCGACGCCGCGACATGGTGATCGAAAAGTGCGTGTAATCGAGGCGGTTCTCGGTATTGCCGGTCGGGTAGGCGTCCTCTGCCTGGGTTGCTTCCAGGCTTGGCCAGGGCACGGTGAAATCGCCAAGGAAGTCATTGCGGTATCCCTTGCGATTTTCCAACTGCGACGCAGGCGTGATCCTCGGGCTTGCGGGCTGGCGCAGGGAATCGCCTTGCGACCGCAAGGATTGAACGAGCGGTCGCAGATCCGCAAGCCGTGGACGATGGGACAGATTCAACGGTTGTCCTGATGGCGGCATGGCGCTTCCTCGCTGGGCTGGCAAAAATCGTGACTGTGCAGCGTTTGTTGCGAGTCATGATGCTGTCGCTCCGATGAACGTTTAATGACCCTGCCACCCATGGAAGCCGGCATGCCTTCAGAACGGTCCCAGTGTGAGCGGGTACTGGATGACGATGTACAGCCTGTCGATGTCATCGCCGGCCTGGGCGTCGTTGGCGCGGTGGGTGACGTGGGACACCTGCAGCGACAGGTCCTTGGCCGGGCCTGACGGCACGATATAGCGCAGGTCCAGGTCGCGCTCCCAATGCCGGCCACCGTCTCCCTGCTGCGGGCTGTAGGTGCCGGTGTCGTTGTCGAACGGGTTGTAGGCACCGCCACGGGGAGCGTGACTGCCGTCTATGCCGCTTCCTGTTACGTAGCGCGCCATGAAACTGAGGCCGGGAATGCCCACGGCGCCCAGGTCGAGATCGTAGCGGGCTTGCCAGGAGTGCTCGCCCGGGCCATTGAAGTCGGCATATTTGATTGAGTTGGCCAGATAGATGGAGTCGCCACCGACGAAATCGAAAGGCGTGTCGCCATGGACTTTCTGATAGGCCAGGGTGAACGCCTGGGCTTGGAGCCGGTATTTTCCCGACAGGCTGAACGCAGTGTTGTCGAGAGCCCCCGCAATGGCCTGGCCGTGGTCGCGGGTGTAATAGACGTTGCCGTCGAGAAACAGGCTGCCGGCGGTCGCGTGCAGATTGCCGTAATACTGGCGCCAGGTGTCGCTCAGTTCGGAAGCATAGAGGGCGCCGCCCAGCTTGCGGCCGCTGAACAGATCGGCGCCGATAAAGTCGATGTGGCCGTGGCGGGTGGTCGCGCCGTAGCCGGAAAAATCGCCCTTGGCGGTGGATGCATCCTGATTCTTGAATGCACTGAAGTGACCGGCCTGCAGATCGACCTCGTCGATTTCGCGACTGCTGAGCAGGACGCCGCTGGCGTATTCCGGTTGCAGACGTTTGTCCGCGGTGTCGAATACCGGCGTTTCCACGGTCATTTCGCCCAGCGCCAGGGTGGTTCGCGACGCGTTGAATTTCAGCGCGCCACCGGCACTGGAATATTGGTCCTCGCCGTGGCCCTCACTGTCCAGCGGCAGCAATCCCGTCCCGGCGTGGCCCTTGCCACCGTCCAGTTTCAACCCGAGGAAGCCATGGGCGTCGAGGCCTACGCCAAAGGAGCCGGGGGTGAAGCCGGACTCGAACGTGGCAATGAACCCTTGCGCCCATTCCTGCTTGTAGCTTTTGCCCGCCGAGGTAGGGGAGCGGTAGTCATTGTTGAGGTAGAAGTTACGGCTCAGCACTTCCAGCGATGCCCCTTGCGCGAAGCCGGGCGTGGTGGGCGCCGCCAGTGCCGGGGCATTTCCTGCCAGCAAGGCGAGGAGCCAGAGTGGCTTCAGCGGGGCCGTTCCTTGTCCGTGGGCGATCAGGTTTTTCATTGCAGGCGACATGCGGCAGTTCCAGGTCAAAAAGTGTGGCGAGAGGGTGCGCGCAATCCTCCAGGATGGGCGTCCTGGCGGTGCTGGGCGATGGATGGGCCATGACATGAATTCCGTGCCGGCGAAAAGCGCGCCGGCGTACCGTGCGCGGGTCGGCGCCTCCCGCTTTGGAAGGTCTGAACAGAGCGACCATTCTTGGTGACGCTGCGCGCGGGTGCGAGTTAAACGTTGTTAATTACGAGCCGATAATCGAGTGAACGCCTGATTTGACACGGCGGTCATACGATCAAAGGGCCCGACAGCACTCCAGAAAGCCGGGCCCGTGCCGACTCAAGAGGGATTGCCTATAGTTTCTGCGTCACAGGGACGCCCGCTGCCGCGACGGAACACAGATCATGACCCAATCTTCTCATCCGAATTTCAAATCCCTTGGCTGCGCCGAGTGTCGCGACCGTGAAGCGCTGGGGTTCGATTTCACCATGGCTTTCCAACCGATCTTCAATGTCCGCACGCGCCAGGCGTTTGCGTATGAGGCGTTGGTCCGCGGCGTGAATGGCGAGTCGGCCGGCCATATCCTTGGGCTGGTGAATGACAGCAATCGCTATCGGTTCGACCAGGCCTGTCGAGTGAAAGCCATCGAAGAAGCCGCAAGGTTGGGTATGCTGGACATTCCCGGCTGCCTGCTCAGCATCAATTTCCTCCCCAACGCCGTGTACCGGGCCGAGACCTGCATCCGCGCGACTTTGGAGGCCGCGCGGAACACTAACTTTCCGCCAGACAGGCTGATGTTCGAAGTGACGGAAGGCGAGCGGGTCGACGACCCTGATCACTTGAAGTCGATTTTCCTGGAATACGAGCGCCAGGGCTTCACCACCGCCATCGATGATTTCGGATCCGGTTACTCGGGGCTCAACCTGCTGGCGATGTTCCAGCCCCAGGTACTGAAAATCGACATGGCGCTGACCCGAGGCATCGACCACGACCGGGTCAAGCGGGCCATCGTGGAAGGGATCATCCTGGTCGCCAACCGCCTGGGGATCACCGTCATTGCCGAGGGCGTCGAGACGCGTGAGGAAAGCGCCACGCTGCTGGCGATGGGCATCGAACTGATGCAGGGATTCCTGTTTGCGCGGCCTGAGGTCGGCCGGCTTGCGGTCGGAAGTTTTGATTAACCGATAGCCTGAAGCAACGGTGGCGCAGGCCTCACCCCGGTGGGCCTGCTTTTCCAGGTCATGTCCCTGTTGTGGTTACAACGGTGGAGTCCTCGGCGGAATCCGCCGTTTCGATCCCATCGATTCGAATGCCGAAGCCAGCTGCAACAGCTTCGAGTCGTCATAGGCGCGGCCGGCGAACGTCAAGCCGACAGGCATGCCGATGTCCGCCATGACGCCCATCGGCACGGTGACGGTGGGCACGCCCAGGTGACGGATGGCGAGGTTGCCGTTGGCGACCCAGACGCCGTTGCTCCAGGCGATGTCGGCCGACGCTGGATTGACGTCCGCGTCCGCCGGCCCGACGTCTGCCACGGTGGGGAAGATCACCGCGTCCAGGCCGAGGCGCGCCATCCAGTCTTCCAGATCGATCCGGCGTGTCTCTTCGAGGCCGCGCAAACCCTCGGGCAGGGTGGGGATCTGGTCCCACGGCGTAATGCCGCGCTGCGCCATCTTCACGTACTCGTCCATGCCTGCGGCGAGGTCGTCCTCGCGGTTGGGCAGGGTGCCTGGGTCGTGGGGGAAAATCAGCGGTCCGTCGACGTCCGCCAGGCGGTTGAGTTTCGGGTCACCGTTGGCCCGCAGGAAATCATCGAACGCCCAGGCCGACAGGTCCCACAGTTCATGGTGCAGGAATTCCTTGGACACCAGGCCGCGGGTGAACACCGTCGGCGCGCCAGGACGGTCGCCCTCGCAGTTGGACACCAGTGGGAAATCCACCTCGATCACTTCGGCGCCTTGGGCTTCCAGGGCCTTGCGCGCTTCTTGCCAAAGCGCAATCACCGACGGGCGCGTGATGATGCGCTGGCCGGTCGGGCCACCGATCCCAGGCTTTTCGGCGGTACCCGCCTCGGGATCGGCATTGATGTACATGCGCGGGACGCCGAAGCGCACGCCCGCCAGCGTCTCGGGTTTGGCAGCGAGGCTGGGGTAGGAGGCGGGGCGAACCGAATCGACGGGGGGAATCGGCACCCAGGGTTGCAGGCGCCACAGGTCGCCGCGGGTATCCGGGTCGTTCGCGACCACGACGTCCAGCACTTCGAGCAGGTCGGCCATGGTCCGGGCGTAGGGCACGACCACGTCCATGGTCGGCGTCAGCGGCCAGTTGCCGCGCACCGAGATCACCCCGCGCGACGGCGTGTAGGCACACAGCCCATTATTGGAAGCCGGGCCGCGTCCGCTGGACCAGGTTTCCTCGGCCAGGCCAAAGGCGGCGAAACTGGCGGCGGTGGCGGTGCCTGCACCGTTCGAAGAACCCGAGGCGAAAGGTGCCGTAAGGTAATCACCGTTGTAGGGGCTTTCGGCACGGCCATACACGCCGCGCTGCATGCCGCCGTTCGCCATGGGCGGCATGTTGGTCTTGCCCAGGCAGATCGCCCCGGCGGCGCGCAACCGCTCGATGGTGAAGGCGTCGCGATAGGCGACCAGATCCTTGAAGGCCGGGCTGCCAGAGGCGGCGGTAAGGCCTTTGACCAGGTAGCTGTCCTTGGCCGTGTAGGGAATGCCGTCGAGTGGGCCCAGCGTCTGGCCCCTGGCCCGACGGTCATCGGATGCCTTTGCCTCATCCAGTGCGTCGGGATTGCGAACCACCACCGCGTTGAGGGCCGTGGGCGTTTGCGGACCGTCGTACGCATCGATCCTGGCAAGGTATGCCTGGACCAATTCGACCGCCGTGGTCTGGCCGGATTCGAGCGCAGCCCGGAGTTGGGCGATGGAGACTTCGGTGATTTCAATCATGCTGTGACCGCTGCGGCTGGTGAATGATGTGTGCGAGGAACCGTTCGAACGGAGTCCCGGTGGTTTCACATCGTTCAAAATGGGTTCTGATAATCGGGTGGAGACTGTACTACGAGCGTGACCTGAGGGCACTCCATCGATCGAGAATTACAAAGGAACTGTGGGCAAGGAGCGCATTGCCTCGACACCTCAGACGAGCAAAGTGACGCTGGACTTTCACTTATATGCGAAAAACCATATATTCGGCTAAACACATATGAGTGCCCCTCCATGACGATAAAAATTGGCATCAACGGTTTTGGCCGCATCGGTCGCCTCGCCCTGCGTGCAGCCTGGGGCTGGCCGGAGTTTCAGTTCGTACAGATCAACGACCCGGCAGGTGACGCGGCGACCCACGCCCATCTGTTGAACTTCGATTCGGTGCATGGCCGCTGGCATCGTCAGGCCGAAGCCGAGGGCGACAACATCGTCGTGGAGGGGCAACGCATCAAGGTCACGGCCAACAAGACGATCGGCGAGACGGATTGGTCGGGCTGCGACGTGGTGATCGAGGCCAGCGGCAAGATGAAAACGGTCGCGGTCCTGCAGGGGTATCTCGATCAGGGTGTGCGGCGCGTAGTGGTCAGCGCCCCGGTGAAGGAGCCCGGCGCCTTGAACATCGTCATGGGCGTCAATCATCAGCAGTTCAAGCCCGATCAACATCGCATCGTGACTGCCGCTTCGTGCACCACCAACTGCCTGGCACCCGTGGTCAAGGTGATTCACGAAAAACTCGGCATCCGCCACGGTTCGATCACCACCATCCATGACCTGACCAACACCCAGAGCATTCTCGACCAACCGCACAAGGACCTGCGCCGCGCCCGGGCGTCGGGTCTGAGCCTGATTCCCACCAGCACCGGCTCGGCCACTGCCATTGCGGAGATTTTCCCGGAACTGCGCGGACGCCTCAACGGCCATGCCGTGCGGGTGCCGTTGGCCAATGCATCGCTGACCGATTGCGTGTTCGAGGTCGAGCGAGCGACCACGGTCGAAGAGGTGAATCGCTTGCTCAAGGACGCCGCCGAACATGAGCTCAAGGACATCCTCGGTTTCGAAGAGCGCCCGCTGGTGTCCATCGATTACCGCACCGATCCGCGTTCCTCGATCATCGACGGCCTGTCGACCATGGTCATCAACGGCACCCAGGTCAAACTCTATGCCTGGTACGACAACGAATGGGGCTATGCCAACCGTACCGTCGAGCTGGCCCGGATGGTTGGCCTGGCTGGCTGAGGAGTCGCGATGAACATCTTGTCGGCCCTCGCGCCAGAAGTGCGCCAGTACCTGCTCGTCACGGGCAACTACTGGGCGTTCACGCTCACCGACGGTGCCCTGCGCATGTTGGTGGTGCTGCACTTTCATGCGCTGGGCTACAGCCCGTTGCAGATTGCCGCGCTGTTTCTGTTCTACGAGCTGTTCGGGGTGATCACCAATCTGTTGGGCGGCTATCTCGGCGCCCGGCTTGGCCTGAACCGGACCATGAACCTCGGCTTGGGGTTGCAGGTCGTGGCGCTGTTGATGCTCACCGTTCCTTCCACGTTGCTGACGGTCGCCTGGGTGATGAGCGCCCAGGCGTTGTCCGGCATTGCGAAGGATCTGAACAAGATGAGTGCCAAGTCCTCGATCAAGCTCTTGGTGCCGGCCGGGCAGCAGGGCACGCTTTATCGATGGGTCGCCATTCTCACCGGCTCGAAGAACGCGCTCAAAGGTGTCGGCTTTTTCCTCGGCGGGGCGTTGCTCGCGTTGCTTGGTTTCCAGGGTGCGCTGCTGGCGATGGCGGCTGTGCTGGCGCTGATCTGGGTCGGCAGCCTGATACTGCTGAAAAAAGACTTGGGCAAGGCCAAAGCCAAGCCGAAGTTCCGGGACATCTTCTCGAAAAGCCGGGCGATCAATATTCTGTCTGCGGCCCGGATGTTCCTGTTCGGAGCCCGGGACGTCTGGTTCGTGGTGGCCTTGCCGGTTTACCTGAGCAGTGTCTTGGGCTGGGAGTTCTGGACGGTGGGTGGTTTCCTCGCCGCCTGGGTGATTGGCTACGGCATCGTGCAATCCCTGGCGCCGACTATCACCGCAAGGAAGCGCGGCCAGGTGCCCGACGGTCGCGCCGCGTTCCTCTGGGCGCTGGCGCTGGCGGGGTTGCCGGCGGCGATAGCGCTGGGGCTGTCTCATCAGGCGGTGCTGTTGGGTGGGCTCATGCTGTTTGGCGCGCTGTTCGCGGTGAATTCGTCCCTGCACAGTTACTTGATCGTGTCGTATGCCAAGGAGGACGGTGTGTCGCTGGACGTGGGGTTCTACTACATGTCCAACGCGCTCGGGCGGTTGGTCGGGACGCTGCTCTCGGGCTGGGTTTATCAAGGGTACGGGTTGGCCGCATGCCTCTGGATTTCCAGCGCGTTCGTGCTGCTCGCCGCATTGATTTCGTTCGCGTTGCCTCGGCACGCACCCCCAGATCGCTGAGCTCTGCGAGCCTTCGCTTGCCTCCGTTCGTCTAGCCATCACCTTGTCCGTTCTTGACAACATTGCCGATAGGAGGAAATACTCGGCGCACATTCATATAGATGACTAGATAATAAGGTCGATAACGTCTCATGAACCCACTCTCCAGCGATGCCCGCCTGCCGCTCTATCAACGTTTGCGTGACCAGTTGGCCGAGCAGATCGCCAACAATCGCTGGCGTCCGGGGGAGGCGATCCCCACGGAGGCGGCGCTTTCAGCCGAATACGGGCTGTCCACCGGGACGGTGCGCAAGGCGATCGATGCGTTGGTCAGCGAGGGCGTCCTGGAGCGCCAGCAGGGCCGAGGCACCTTCATTCGTCGTCCCCAGTTCCAGTCGTCGCTGTTCCGTTTCTTCCGTTTTCAGTCCGCGTCCGGTGAGCGTCGGGTTCCGCAGAGTCGCATCTTGTCGGTGGAGCCGGTGGCCGCGCCGTCAGCGGTGGCCCAGGCGTTGGGGTTGCCGGTGGACGCGCCGGTCATCCGCATTGTCCGGGTGCGTCTGTTGGATGTTAAGCCAGTGCTCGCCGAAGAGATCTGGTTGCCTCGCAGCCGATTCCAGCCGCTGCTGGAAATCGACCTGAGCCAGCAAGGTCCGCTGCTGTATCCCATCTACGAAGAAACCTGCGGACAGGTTGTCGCTTATGCGCAGGAAACCCTCACCGCCGAGTCGGTCAACGACGTGCACGCGCGCCTGTTGCAGGTGCCGGTCAACAGCCCGGTGGTGGTGATCGAGCGCCTGGCCCGGGATTACGCGGGCAACCCGTTGGAATGGCGGCGTTCGCGCGGGCATGCCGAGCATTTCCGCTACAGCGTGGAGATTCGCTGACCACGCCGCGTCAACTGACCTCCCGGCAGCGGATATCGCTGCCCTTGCCGTATTTGTTTTCCTGACTGGCCGGTAGCGGCGCGGTTCGCTTTCGGCTGCCTTTCGTTCCACCTACAAGGATAAAAATCATGTTCAGTTGGTATCGGCAAATCACTTCGCGGGAGCGCAAGACGTTCTGGGCGTGTTTCGGCGGCTGGTCGCTCGACGCGCTGGAAGTCCAGATGTTCGGCCTGGCGATCCCGGCGCTGATCGCCGCATTCGCCTTGTCCAAGGGCGATGCCGGGTTGATCAGCGGCGTCACGCTGGTCACTTCGGCCCTGGGTGGTTGGGTCGGCGGGACGTTGTCCGATCGCTATGGCCGGGTGCGCACGCTGCAGTGGATGATCCTCTGGTTTTCGTTCTTCACCTTCCTGTCGGCGTTCGTCAGCGGTTTTCACCAGCTACTGATCGTCAAGGCCTTGCAGGGCTTTGGCATTGGCGGGGAGTGGGCGGCCGGCGCGGTGTTGATGGCCGAGACGATCAATCCGAAATACCGCGGCAAGGTCATGGGCACAGTGCAGAGTGCCTGGGCGGTGGGCTGGGGCCTGGCGGTCGGGGTCTTTACGCTGATCTATTCCCTGGTGCCGCAAGACATGGCCTGGCGAGTGATGTTCATCGTTGGCCTGTTGCCGTCGTTCCTGATCATTTGGGTGCGTCGTAATGTCGAGGAGCCGGACAGCTTCCAGCGCCTGCAAAAAGAACAGGGCATCCCGCAGAGTTTCTTCAAGTCCCTGGGCGGTATCTTTCGGCCTGAACTGATTCGCGTCACCTTGTTCGGTGGTTTGCTGGGGCTGGGTGCCCATGGCGGTTATCACGCGGTGATGACCTGGTTGCCAACCTTTCTCAAGACCGAGCGCAATCTGTCGGTGCTCAATTCCGGCGGCTACCTGGCGGTGATCATCTTCGCCTTCTGGTGCGGTTGTGTCGTCAGCGGCCTGCTGATCGACCGCATCGGCCGACGCAAGAACATCCTGCTGTTCGCGCTGTGCTGTGTGGTTACGGTGCAGTGCTACGTGTTCTTGCCACTGACCAACACCCAGATGTTGTTCCTGGGTTTCCCGCTCGGCTTTTTCGCGGCCGGCATTCCGGCGAGTCTCGGCGCGTTTTTCAACGAGTTGTACCCGGCGGATGTGCGCGGCGCCGGCGTCGGCTTCTGCTACAACTTCGGCCGGGTCCTGTCGGCGGTGTTTCCGTTCCTGGTCGGCCACATGAGCGATTCCATGTCCCTGGGGTCGGCCATCGGGATCGATGCCGGCATCGCCTACGGCGTGGCGGTACTCGCGGCGCTTTGCCTGCCCGAAACCCGCGGACGAAGTCTCGAGACCACGGCGCAACCGGCATCCGACGTAGCGCCTGGCAGCGAAAGCGCACGGGCCTGATTACTGCTTATCTACAGAAAGATGGATACCCATGGTTGATACCTGCACTACGCCGATCACCGGCATCGACTGCCATGCCCACGTGTTCAGCCGTGAGTTGGAGCTGGCTGCCGCGCGGCGCTACACACCGGACTATGACGCCACGCTGGCGCAATACCTGGAACACCTGCGTTGCTACGGCCTGAGCCATGGGGTGTTGGTCCAGCCGAGTTTTCTCGGCACCGACAACCGTTACCTGCTGGCGGCCCTCCGGCAGGCGCCGGAGCGACTGCGTGGCGTCGTGGTGGTGGAGCCGCAGGTCAGCCGAGCGATGCTCGATGACATGGCGCGGCTGGGCGTGGTCGGCGTTCGCTTGAACCTGATGGGCAAGGCCGTGCCTGATTTTCGCGAAACGATCTGGCGCGGATTCCTAGGCCATCTTGCCGAACTGGGCTGGCACGTCGAATTGCATGCACCGGTCGATCATCTGCCGCGGTTGATTCGGCAGTTGATTCCTTTTGGCGTCCAATTGGTGATCGACCATTTCGGCCGTCCGGATGCGCGCCTGGGCGTCGAGCAGCCGGGCTTCGCCGAGGTGCTCAAGTGGGGGCAGGGCGGGCAAGTCTGGATGAAGGTTTCCGGCATCTACCGGTTGGCCGGGACGAAGCGGGAAAACCTCGACTTCGCCCACGCCGCGTTGGCGTTGCTGGAGCAAAGTTTCGGCCCTCGCAGGCTGGTGTGGGGGAGTGATTGGCCGCATACGCAACATGAAAGCGATGTGGGCTTCGACACCGTGATGCAGCAGTTGCAGGCACTGGAGTGCCCACCGCAACTGATGCGTGCGCTCATGGTGGAAACACCTCGGACACTGTTCAAGTTCTGAACCCCGCGCCGCCGCATCCAACTTTCCTGAACTCGCGGTATGAATAACGATCTAGAATGCATTGTTGCTGCATGAAAAAATCCGCGCTGGCAGATTCAATGAAGTATCCGAGCCTGGATCTCTACCCGGTTTTATACCGGGATCGTTGTGTAGCAGGTATTCAGCCAGGCGGATCGAGGATCAACCATGTCAAACATAGAAGCGTTTCCCACGGAGACGCGCGCGCAGAGCGATTACGAAAGTCTTTTGGCGATGGGTGCCAGCGCGCTCGATGCGATTCCTGGCGCGGTGTACCTGTGCGATCACGACGGCTGGCTGGTCCGGTACAACAGCGAGGCGGCGACCCTGTGGGGGCGAACGCCCACATTGGGAAAGGGCGGTGATCGTTTCTGCGGTTCCTATCGACTTTTCCTGCCCGACGGCACCCCGCTCGCGTTCGAAGATTGCCCGATGGCTTGGGCACTCGAGGCGGGAGCCGCGACGCGCAACCAGGAAGTGCTGATCGAGCGTACTGACGGATCGCGCGTCGTGGCATTGGTCAACATCCGGCCCCTCAAAGACGCACAAGGCGTCATCCAGGGGGCGATCAATTGCTTTCAGGACGTCTCCGCCCAGCACGCCATGGCTGATGAGCTGCAGCGCAAGAATGCCGACCTCGAGGACTTTTTCGAAAACAGCGCCGTGGGCCTTCACATCGTCAGCGCCGACGGCCTCATCCTGCGCGCCAACAAGGCTGAACTGGCTTTGCTGGGTTATTCGGCAGAGGAGTACATCGGTCGCAGCATCACTGATTTCCATGTCGACGAGCCGGTCATCAATGACATCCTGGATAAGCTCGGCAGCGGCGAGTGCCTGCAGGACTACCCGGCGCGCCTGAGGGCCAAGGACGGTTCGATCAAGCATGTCACCATCACCTCCAACGGGCGCTTCGAAGCGGGAAAACTGTTCAATACGCGCTGCTTCACGGTGGACATGACGGGTGTCCATGCGGCCGAGACGGCGCGCCAGGAGAGCGACGACAGGCTGTCGGCAACGTACGAAGCGGCCACGATCGGCATTGCCGAGTGTGGGGCGGATGGCCGGCTGCTGCGCGTCAACGACGCTTTCTGCAACATGCTCGGCCGCACGCGGGAAGAACTGCTGGCGATGACATTCCTGGACTACACCCACTCCGAGAGCATCGACCAGGATGCGGCCCTCTATGCCCGCCAGGTCGCGGGTGAAATGGACAACTATGCGCTGCGCAAGCGCGCTTTCAAGCCCGATGGCGAGACTGTCTACCTGGACATCCACAGTTCTTCTGTCCGGGACGCCAACGGCGCGTTTCGCTATGGCGTGCGGGTACTCCAGGACGTCACGCTGGCGCGGCGCATGGAAAACCAGATCCGCGACAGCGAACGGCATATGCGCAACCTGCTCGAGGCACTGCCGGCGGCGGTCTACACCACCGATGCGCAAGGTCGTATCACGTTCTTCAATCGCGCGGCGGTGGAGCTGTCGGGACGAACGCCACAATTGGGCGACCTTTGGTGCGTAACCTGGAAATTGTTCAACACCGACGGCACCTTCCTGCCCCACGATCAATGCCCGATGGCGGTGGCCCTGAAGGAAAACCGGCCGATACGCGGTGTCGAGGCGGTTGCCGAACGTCCCGACGGCACCCGCGTGCCGTTTACCCCATACCCGACGCCGCTGCACGATGCCGAGGGCAACCTGGTGGGGGCCATCAACATGCTGGTGGACATTTCCGAGCGAAAGCAGGCGGAAGATCGGCAAAAAACCCTGATCGACGAACTCAACCATCGGGTCAAGAACACCTTGGCCACCGTGCAGTCCCTGGCGGCCCAGACCGCACGCAACGCAGAAAGCGCAAAGGACGGTTACAACCGCTTCGAAGCGCGGCTGCTCGCGTTGTCCCGCGCCCACGACCTGCTGACGAGGCGGCATTGGGGGCATACGGCCCTGGCGTCCCTGGCCCAGGAAGTGCTGATGCCCATTTTCGGCGCCGACCCTGCTCGTATCTCGATCGAGGGCGACGCCATCGAGGTCGACACCCGGGTGGCGCTCGGCCTCACGATGACCCTCAACGAACTGGCGATCAACGCCCTGAAATACGGTTCGATGTCCGTCGAGACAGGCCGGCTTTCGGTGAACTGGAATGTCCAGCCGCAATCGAACGGCGTGTTGCTCACCGTGGACTGGCGCGAGCAGGACGGTCCGCCAGTGTCACCGCCGGAACGCGAGGGGCTGGGGTCGCGATTGATGAAACGCTGCATCGAGCGCGACCTGGGCGGGATATTCGTGCTGACCTTCGCACCTGAGGGCGTGCTCTGCCGCTTCTCGTTCATGGTCACCGAGCATCACGCATGACGTTATTTGCTGGGATCAAGGTGCTGCTCGTCGAGGACGAGGGGACCGTTGCCATGCTGATCGAGGAAATGCTCGAAGAGCTGGGGTGCGAGGTGGTGGCCTCCGTCCCGCGGCTCGCCCGGGCCCGTGAAGTGGCAAGTACGGCGCAGTTCGACCTGGCGATCCTGGACGTCAACCTCGCCGGGGAGCGGGTTTTTCCGGTTGCCGAAATCCTGCGGGATCGTAAGATTCCATTTCTGTTCAGCACCGGATACGGCGCCAGCGGTGTGCCCGCCGAGTTTGCCCGGTATCCGGTTTTGCATAAGCCGTTTTCAGAAAGCGAATTGCAGTTGAAGATTGCGCTGACCCTGAACCACCAAAGCCTGTCCAAGGAGCAACCATGAGTCTGCACGGCCAATACGATTCCCAGAACATCTTCGCGATGATCCTTCGCGGCGAAGCCCCTGCCTACAAGATCTACGAAGATGACGATGTGCTGGCCTTCCTCGACATCTTTCCCCAATCACGCGGCCATGTGCTGGTCATTCCCAAGGCGGCCCAGGCCCGCAATATCCTCGATGTCGACCCGGCAGTCCTCGGCACGATGATGGCGGCGGTGCAACGCCTTACCCGCGTCATCGTCGACGAGTTGCAGCCGGACGGCGTGCAGATCGCCCAATTCAACGGCGCGCCGGCTGGCCAGACAGTCTTTCACATCCATGTGCATATCGTTCCGCGTTGGGAAGGACAGGCGCCTGGGGTACACGGGCAAGGGAAAGCCGATCCGAAGGAGCTCGAGGCGTTGCAGGCGCGGTTGGTGGGGCGTATTCGTTCGGGGGGCTGAGGCCGTAGCGCTTGTCCTCATTGCAGCGGGACATACACATCGGTTTGCCATTGATCCTGTGGCGTCTCGGGATAGGCGCTCAGGTAATGGAAGAACAGCGGCTGGTCGCGAAATTCTTCGCCGCTCGCGGGCAGCCAGTCGCGGTAGATCGGGTAGATCGTTTCGCCGATGTGATCAGGTGACCCCACGTGGCGAACCACGACGTAACGTCCGCCGGGGATGATGAGCGGCTGGACACCGAACGCATTCGGCGCTACATCCCCACTAATCTCACCGCAGATCGCGAAGCGGAAAGCGTGTGGCGGTGTGGTATCAGGGTTGCCATAGGGAATGCCGAACGTACGGCTCGATGCCACCGGCGACTGCCCGCTCTGCATGCGCCATTGGACGAACTGGCGCACGCTTTCGTTGACCAGCCCAGCCGGTCCACGATGTTCCAGCGCGGCGACCTTGACTTCAGGGAGTTCGATGATTCGAACTTGCATGAGGATATTCCTTGAAAAATGGGGGATGGCAAACACCGTATTCCAGACCTGCCAGCTTGGGTTCTTCCTGAACACGCTTGGCGCCATGCCGAACGCTCGACCGAACGCCCTGGAAAATGCCTCGGGGCTTTTAAAACCCGCATCCAGCGCGGCGTCCAATACCGAGTAACCGGCAAGGGCGACCAACTGATGTGCCGCGCGTCGCAGCCGCATCAGATGCACATAACGCGAAACGGGCACGCCCATGAACGCCGTGAACTGCCGGTGGAAGTGATAAGCCGAGAAGTTCGCCACGTCACTCAACGCCTTCACCGAAAGATCACCTTCGAGATTGGCGTCGATGTAGGCCAGGACGGCGTCGAAGCGTTTTTTGTAAGCGAAATCGCTCGGTTGTTCAGGCACGGATAATGGCTCTTGGAAATGCGGTCCGTGTAGAGTCGACTATCGGCCACGGGCCTGCCTAGCCGTGTTTGCTCAAAGAGCGTAGCTCGGCACTAGGCTCTGTACGAAATGTATCCGCACTCACCCATACTGCGTTGAAACGGGGCTCGGAATGCTCATGTACTCCAGTACACTGCGCTTCCTCGCCCCGTTTCGCCTTGTCTGGCCTTCGCGCGAACACATTTCGTACAGACCCTAGCAGCGTTCTCCGGCAAGCGTCAGCAACGAAAGGCCAGTGTTACGCCCGTCGTTCATCCATGATGTTTCGATCCTGGTTGACGATGCACTTGGCTTAAACGCTGAGATGACGCTTCACCGCGTCTTCGAGTATGTCTACCAACTCCGGATCCATGTAGCGATAGTCGTCGGGAATATCCAAGGTATGGATCCGCTTGTATTCAAGCAGTCGGGAATATTCGGCCTGCAAGCGATTCAGGTGTTTGCGTTCCATGACAAAAATGATGTCGGCCCAGCGAATGTCCGCTGGGCCGATGTGCCTGCGCGCGTTAGGGCTGGTGCCCGCCGAGCGGACACTGAAGCCCGGGCGGCGGCGCCAGATTGCCTCCGCCGTGGGGCTGCGCCACTGGTTACGACTGCAGACGAACAGAAGGTTTGTCACACTTGATCCAACAGTTGGCGAGTGCTGCTGATGGGATAGCTCATGCCGAGTTGACGTGCCCTGGCGAGCTTGTCGGCACGGGTATACATGAGCTTCCAGTTTTTTTCCGGCTTGAACTCCGGCCGACGAGCCGGTTTGTCATTACCGTGTTTACGACGGGCCTGCGTACGCCGCCAGGCGCGGCTTCTTTCCATGGTTTGTTTCCTCGTGAGTACCGGGTTCAGCAGCCGCGGTAATACGAGTCGGAACCGCATAAGCAGGAATATGGGCAATGGCTAGGCCTCGTCCCGATTTCGGCATCGGCTGCGTGCATCACTCAATCTGACACTACTCCAGGTAATACTTATCCCATCCTTGCGAATCAACGGGCCGCCGGGGAGTTTGGTCACGCCCCGGTCATGCCCACCTGAAGCAGGCTGCGCCGGGTGAGGCAGGCTGGTGACCTTGAAGCGGATGGCGCTTTCACGTCATCGATCATGCGGCACCCTTGAGTTGGGAATCGAAAATGATCTGTACCGCCGGGCTTCGAAGCAGGCTTGCCGGCGTGACGGTACGGCGTTGCCAAGGAATCCGGCCAAAGTACCACAGCCGCCAGAACGCGAGATTTGGATCAGCATTGTCTTGCAGCAAGGTCGCGAACGTTTCCACGTGTCCGACCTGGATATTGGTCGCTTCTTCGATGACCTCACGAACGAAACGAGAACAGAACTGGCGCCGCGAGCTGATGTTGAAACCGGTGTCGTAAAACGTGCCTAGCCGATGATCAGCGGCCTTTTTCAGCGCCTTGCGTTGCGTGTCGGTGAGAGAGCGCGTGAGCCTCGCGATTGCGCAATGCCCGTGCTCGGAGCGCTGGAGGAAGCGAGAGAGCGAGGTGGTGCGTGAAAACGGAAAGGTACTTTCGGCAATCAACGGCTCATCGCCGCTGTCGTCGACCACCACGCCCACGTGGTTTGTCCATGCGTTCGTCGCGTTGGCGACCTCCAGGAACGGGCGTGCGGTGACGCGGATAAACACCATGTCGCCAATTCGCAGGTCATCCGCGAGTGGCCCACCGGGTGCTGGGGAATCAAGTGCTGCGGTTTTGTTGATAAACATGCTGGTCGCTCGGCTGTCTGGAGTTTTCAGCATGGGGAGGAGGTGGCGTATTTCGCAACGTTCTAATCATAATTTCGCTAAGCTTATACCAACGGTATCGGATATCAATACTTATGACTCAAATTGTCCAACTCATCTCCACCCTGAAAAAGCGCCTCAAGGCTGCCGGCCTGACCTATCGCGACGTGGCCCAAGCGCTCGACTTGTCGGAGCCCAGTGTAAAACGCCTGTTGGCCAGCGGACGCCTGACAGTCGAACGCCTGGCCCAGCTCTGTGAACTGCTGGGCATGACGATGGCTGAATTGCTTGAGGAGGCGGAGCGATCAACCCCACGCCTGCAAATGCTGGCGCGGGAACAGGAAGCGCAACTGGTTTCGAACGAAAAGCTCTTGCTGGTGGCGGTGTGTGCGCTGAATCACTGGTCGCTGGACGACATCGTGTCTGCCTACAGCGTTACCAAAGCCGAATGCATCAGCCACTTGATTGTGCTGGAACGGATGGGACTGGCGGACCTGAAGCCGGGAAATCGCATCAGGCTGCTGGTAGCGCGGGATTTTGATTGGCTGCCGGACGGCCCTATCCGAGGGTTCTTCCTCAAACAGGGCTTGCCGGACTTCATGGCCAGCCGATTCGACAGCCCCGACGAAACCCTGCACTTCGCCCATGGCATGCTGACCCATCCCGCTTACGCCCAGTTGCAAGCCGAAATCCACAAATTGCGCAGCAAGCTGGCGGCGCTTCACGACGAATCGTTGGCCGCGCCGCTGTCCGAAAAACGGGGGACTGCCTTGTTGCTGGCGATGCGCGTCTGGGAGCCGCAGGCGTTCAGGAGGCTGAAGCGGGGTTAACCGATAAGGAGGGCCTTATCGGGCTGGAACAGGGGTCACTTCAGATTGCTCTGGAAGAAGCGCGTCAACTTATCGAAAGGAATCAGATCGACCCGATCATACAGATCGACATGCCCGGCCCCAGGAATGATCACCAGTTCCTTGGGCTGACCGGCAAGCTTGTAGGCCTCTTCGCTGAATTCCCTGGAGTGCGCATCGGCGCCCGCGATGAAGAGCATCGGATGGGGCGAAATGGTCTCGATGTCATTGAGTGGGTAGAAGTTCATGAACTTGATGTTGCTGGTCAGCGTCGGGTGCGTGGTCAGGTCCCTGGACGAGCTCGATGGCGTGAACTCGCCGCGTGGCGTGCGGTAGAAATCGAAGAATTCGCGTTGGATCGGATGGGTATTTTCATCCAACTGATGCACCGTACCGCTGGTGTACAGCGTTTCACCGCCAGCGAACTCCACGTTACGCTGCTGTGTTGCTTGGGCAATGATGGCTCGGCGTTGATCGAGCGTCTGGGAGTGCTTCAACCCGTTGCGATTGACGCCGCCCATGTCATACATGCTCACAGTCGCAATGGCTTTCATGCGTGGGTCGATCTTGGCGGCGCTGATCACGAAGCTGCCGCTGCCACAGATGCCGATGACGCCAATCCGCTCCTTGTCGACGAAAGGCTGGGCGCTGAGAAAATCCACGGCGGCGCTGAAGTCCTCGGCGTAGATATCCGGCGAGACCGCGTTGCGTGGCCGCCCCTCGCTTTCGCCCCAGAATGAGAGGTCCAGGGAAAGCGTCACGAAGCCTTTTTCCGCCATCTTCGTGGCATAGAGATTGGCGCTTTGCTCCTTAACCGCCCCCATCGGGTGGCCCACGACAATTGCCGGATTGCTGGTCTTGCCGTTGAGTTTTTTCGGGATGAACAGGTTGCCCGCGACGTTCATTTGATACTGGTTCTTGAAATTGACCTTTTGCACGGTCACTTCATCGCTGGTGTAGAAGTTGTCTGCGCCGTTGGACATATCGGCTCCTATCGCTGAAAGAGACGTGACGAAAAGCGTTAATAAAACGAGGATTTTTTTCATGGGGGCCTGTCGATGTGGGTTATCGATCGTGGGTAAACGTCACTTTCACGGACTCCGGCCCCAGGGCTTGGGCGAGACCAGAGGCGTCGTTGATATGACCCAGGCGCGTATACGCGTAGGTTGAGTCGAAGTCCTTGTAGAACACGACCAGGGTGTCCTTGCCGTACAGCATCAGGTCACCGTTGCGGATCGTTCCCGGCCTGCTCGCCTTGGCGGGTAGCGGTTGGGGTAGGGTTGCGTATTTCTCGTTGCGATTGAGATCGCTCATCTCCAGCGCCAGCGGCAATAGCCCGGCAAGCGCCCGGGCGGCAGCGCTGTCGGTCAAGGTGATGGCGAAGCGCTGTTCACCGACGCTCATCCACATAGCCGTTTCCTCCGTTGCGGAAGATGCCGACGCGGCGCCGTTGATCGTTGCGTAGCTGCCAAGCACGAGCATCACCAGCAACAACAAAAGCCGGGCCGACCTCATCGCAGTTGTCCATGGGTTTCTATTCATGGGGCACATGGTGACCGGTGGGCAGTGGTGCGACTAGCTAATTAATGCTTAACAGGGTTATAAGCGTGGCTAATCAATCCGCTTGAAGTGCTTTCGCCATGGTCAAAAGAAATCTCAACGATCTGCTGTCTTTCGTCACGGTGGCGAGGGAGGGCAGCTTCACCCGCGCTGCCGGCGCATTGGGCGTCACCCAGTCGGCTCTGAGCCAGGCGATCAGTGGTCTTGAAGCACGCCTGCAGATCCGCTTGCTCACGCGGACCACCCGCAGCGTTTCGCCGACCATTGCGGGCGAACGCCTGCTGCACGCCATCGGCAATCGTTTCGATGAGATCGAAACCGAGTTGGATAGGCTCACGGAAATGCGCGACAAGCCCGCCGGCATCGTCCGCATCACCTGCGGCGACCATGTCTTGCGCACCACCTTGCTGCCGAAACTGACCGGGTTGCTGCACGACTACCCGGATATCAACGTCGAGTTTGATGTCAGCTACGGCTTTCGTGACATCGTCGCCGACCGTTTCGATGCAGGGGTGCGTTTGGGCGACACCATCGACAAGGACATGGTGGCGGTGCCGATCGGCCCACCCTTGCGGATGGGCGCCGTGGCTTCGCCAGAGTACTTCGCCAGCCGCCCCATCCCCGGGCATCCTCGCGACCTGATGAACCATCGCTGTATCAACCAGCGCATGCCGACCTCCGGCGGGCTCTATGTCTGGGATTTCGAGCAACGCGGCAAGCAAGTAAACGTGCGGGTGGACGGCCAGCTCATCTTCAACACGTCGACGCACATCGTGCAGGCGGCAGTGGCCGGGCTGGGCATTGCCTACCTGCCGGAAGAAGAATTTGAACCGTACCTTCAGGAGGGTCGGTTGGTGCGGGTATTGGAAGCGTGGTGCCCGCCATTCTCCGGCTACTATTTGTACTATCCGAGCCGGCGACAACCGTCACCTGCATTTACACTGGTTGCCAATGCGTTGCGCAAGGACGCCCAGGGGGATGCCTCGAAACCTTTGCCTGCTGGCCCGTAAGACCAAAAAGCACCAGCCGTCGTTTTCAGAGTGCTGTTGGCGGCTGGCCCTTTGAAGGTCGCTCCCTATGAAGCGATGTCTGATACAGAAACCGTTTTGGTGTCGCTATAAATAAATAAAAGCAAGAAGGATTAGGTCGAGTCCTAGGATGACTCTGCCAAAATTGCAGAGATTTCCAACGCTTTCTTTATAGCTATTCTTATAGAGGCACCACCATGGTCCGGCCACTACAATACTTTGGCCATTTTTTGCATGGGGATACGCCATTATCATCAGGCTTATATAAGTCAAGCCCAGTAACGAAAAAACATATGTGATCATTGTTTGTACTCTATGGGGCCAGTGCTGTAGTTGGGCCCCGGAATGCCGCCCATAAGTCCGCCATAGGCGCAAAGTGTTCCGTCGGGGTTCAGTTGTCCTCCTAAGAACAGACCGGCTCGGCCCGGCGCCCCGGATACGACTCCACCGTTGGGAATATGATCTTTCCAGTCAGGACCACAATTTGTTTCTGGTGGAGGGGGCAGTTCACATACTAGTATCGCAGCACCCAATCCGCCGACTCCAAGGGATCCTATGGCGGTAGGATCTCCTTGAATATAGGACGCACAGTACATCCCAAGACAAGCGGTAAGGCCGTAACGAACGACCTGTTTTCCTGGCATAAGCGTAGGGCCGTTGGGATAACCCATAAGTCCTTTAGGATCGATAACATTCAACGGATTGGCCGTTGCATATTCGTAAGTATTCAAACCACCCGCCAACCCAATCGGATCACTCTGCACATAGCGTCCAGTTTTCGGGTCGTAATCACGAAAATAGTTATAGTGGAGTCCAGTCTCGACATCGTAGTACTGACCGGGAAAGCGCAGATTGATTTCCAGTTGTCCGCCGGCTTCCTTAGTACCAAATGCATCGGAAACCCACTCCCATACCTTGGTTCGCGCCGCGTTCGTTGCGATCCGCGGTGTGTTGAGGTGGTCGCTATGGAGGTAGAACTCGGCGCTGTTTGCTGGCGCGCCCGTTGCACCGTAGCTCACACTGATCCCGCCCAAGGGCACTCCTTCGAGCCAGATATAGAACTGACTTTTCAGCTTCTTGCCTTGGTTATCGAATACGTGCTCGCCAAGAAGTTCGCCACTCAACCCGTAGATAAATGTTGTAGTGCCTTGAGAGGTGATTTTTTTGGTTCGTTGGCCGAAAGCGTTGTAGCGGAACCGAGCTTTGACAGCACCCTTGATTTTCACTTTGCTCAGGCGATTCTGCTCGTCGTAGGAAAACTGACGATTGGCGCGGTCTGCGGTCAGGTTGCCTGCCGCGTCGAAGTCTACCGAGTGGGTGCCTGCCTGCGTCAACCGATTGTTGCTCGTCCCATACTGATAAGACGTGCCAGCGGTGACACGCAACTCGCCGTCAATCAACGTGCTGAGCGCTTTTCGGGTGCGGTTACCCGCAGGGTCATAAACGTAAGTCATCCGGTTGAAAGCCGTAGATTCTCCTATCAGGCGATCCAGCGGGTCATAGCTGTAATCAAGGTTGCCGAGTGAACCGCGTTGCATTTGGGTGATATTTCCATGGGCATCATAGGCGTAGGTCTTGCTCTGGCCTGCAACGGTTTGAGCGGTAAGCCGGTAGTCCAGATCGTAGGTACGTTGAAGCGTAGTCCCGTTGGCCCAGGTCAGGTTTTTAAGCGGACCGAAAGGTTGATACGTGATGTTGCTGGCGAGCGCGGTCGGCTGCCCCGTGCTGCGCCGGACCTGCACTTGGCTGATCTGCCCAGCGGTGTTGCGTGAGTAGACGATGCTGAAACCTGTTGGATAATCGATCCTGCTCAACCGATTGGCGACATCGTATCCATAGCCGATTTGTTCTGGCTGAGTCGCTGTGTTTGCGGGCGCTGTTTGCCGCTGGGCTGTAACGTTGCCTTGGGCGTCGTAGGTGTAATTCAGCACGCCGTTGACGTCCTCCACGGCTGTCAGTCGGCCGACGCCTTTGTTACCGGCGGCAATCGAATCGTAGTGGAATTGAATGTCCAGTGCCGGGTTCGTCAGATAGCGGCGGGCGGTCAGGCGATTGAGCGCATCGTAGGTAAAAGTCGTGACCACACCACGCGCGTCCACCTGTTGCGTTACGTTGCCTGCGGTATCGTACTGATAGTCAGTGGCGCCGCTGTCAGGGCTGTTCAACCGCGTCAGGTTCCCCAGGCCGTCGTATTGATATTGGGTGGTTACACCACGTGGGTCGCGGACGTGCGTGAGGTTATCTTGAACGTCGTACTCAAGTTGGGTGATGCCATTAAGCGGGTCAGTATTCGTCACCAATCGGTTCAACGAGTCAAAGGCCCGTTGGTGAATGTGATTGCGGGGATTGGTCAGCGCGATCGGATTATCGTTGAGGTCGTACTGTCTCTGGCTTGTCTGGCCGGCCGCACCCACTGAGCGCAGCAAGCGACCCAGTTCGTCCGGTAAATTTTAAGGTGTTACCAAAACCATCAGTAACGGTCGCAATGTTGTCTAAATAGGTAATGCTCAGCGTGCTACCTGATTTAATAAGCGCAATTAGCCTTCCGTTGCTATCAAATTCAAGTGAGCGATTATTGCGGGCGTGATAGCTCCGACGGTCCGACTGATAGACGAGCGTTCCTGTTTCGGGTGGCCTAGCCTCATAAGACGTTCCTTTTTTATCAAAAAACGATCGACTGCCATTCAGGTGAATAAGTGGGATGGAGCGCTGTAAAACGATACATATATAGTGTGTTTGTAACCTTGTGTTGTGATCCAGCAAAGCAGTCACCACGCTGGCAGTCAGGAAAACGGCCAATAGCCACCGATCGCTGTGCGTCACCTACAATCACTTGTGTATTTGACTTCCCGCGGCGTAGGACAACTTTTCCCGCTTGGTCGCTTTCAGAACACGTTTAGTCGTCCATGTGCAATCGCCACCTTTCGGGAGTGGCAAGCTGTGAAGATGCCCCGGACCAAGTGCGCCAAAGACACCTGGCCGGCGAGCAAGAATGGCGATCGGATTTGCCACGTAACCGTGACGTGGGCCGCACGCCCTAGCCAAGACTCCGAACGACCACCGCCACGCGGCGCTGTCGTTCGAGATGCCGAGGTACGTTTATGCCTGATGAGACGCTTCACCTGCCTCTGATTCACAGCGTGCTGGCGCGCGAGAAGGACACTCCCGGTGCCTTGTTGCCCATCCTCCATGCCATCCAGGAAGGTTGCGGGTACGTTCCCGACACCGCCGTCCCTGAAATCGCCCATGCCCTCAACCTCAGCCAGGCTGAAGTGCGCGGCGTCATCAGCTTCTACCATGACTTTCGCACCACGCCACCGGCGCGCCATACCCTGCGCCTGTGCCGGGCCGAGTCGTGCCAGAGCATGGGGGCCGAGGGCCTGGCGGCGCAGTTGCGCGAACAGCTTTCGCTGGACGATCACGGCACCAGTGCCGACGGAGCGATCAGCCTGCGGCCGGTCTATTGCCTCGGCGCTTGCGTCTGTTCGCCGGCCCTGGAGCTGGATGGTGAACTGCATGCACGGCTGACCCCGGAACGCCTGCGCCAATTGGTGAATGGCTGCCTGGAGGATGGCCCATGCTGACCTTGTGCGTTCCCCGTGATTCAGTGGCCCGCGCCGTCGGTGCGGACAAGGTGGCCGATGCGCTGGTCCGCGAGGCCGAACGGCGCCAATTGCCGTTGCAGTTGTTGCGCACCAGTTCCCGCGGGCTTTATTGGCTGGAACCGTTGGTAGAGCTGGAGACGCCCGAAGGGCGCTTGGGTTTTGGTCCGGTCACCGCCCAGGACGTGCCGGGCCTGCTGGATGCACTGGCGAGTGATCCAGGCAGCCACCCATCGGCATTGGGACTGGTTGAGCACATTCCCTATCTCAAGAGTCAGCAACGCCTGCTGTTCGCACGTGCCGGCATCACCCAGCCGTTGTCCCTGGATGACTACCGCGCCCAGGG
Source organism: Pseudomonas frederiksbergensis (assembly GCF_000802155.2). Classification (GTDB taxonomy): domain Bacteria; phylum Pseudomonadota; class Gammaproteobacteria; order Pseudomonadales; family Pseudomonadaceae; genus Aquipseudomonas; species Aquipseudomonas frederiksbergensis_A. Next base: position 234,055 of record NZ_JQGJ02000001.1, on the reverse strand, counting down.
CGGTTTCCTCGGGCTGGCCCGGGCGATCCAGTTGGACGGTGCCGAGGTGGTCGCTCAAGTGCTCGACTCCGGCCTGCGTGGTCGGGGTGGGGCGGCATTCCCGGCGGGCATCAAGTGGCGCACCGTACGTGACGCGCAAGGGCCGCAGAAGTACGTGGTCTGCAACGCCGACGAAGGCGATTCCGGCACCTTCGCCGACCGCATGCTGATGGAAGGCGACCCGTTCCTGTTGATCGAAGGCATGATCATCGCCGGCATCGCCGTGGGCGCGACGATGGGTTACATCTACGTGCGTTCGGAATACCCGGACGCCGTCAGCACGCTGAACGAAGCACTGCGCATCGCCCGCGACGCCGGTTACCTGGGCGCGGATGTGGGCGGCAGTGGCTGCGCCTTCGAACTTGAAGTGCGGGTCGGCGCTGGCGCCTACATCTGTGGCGAGGAAACGGCGCTGCTCGAATCCCTCGAAGGCAAGCGCGGCACGGTGCGCGCCAAGCCGCCACTGCCGGCGTTGCAAGGCCTGTTCGGTTTGCCGACGCTGGTGCATAACGTGGTGACGCTGGCCTCGGTGCCGGTGATCCTGGAGAAAGGCGCGCAGTTCTATCGTGATTTCGGCATGGGCCGTTCCCTGGGCACCATGCCATTCCAATTGGCTGGCAACGTCCGCCGTGGCGGCCTGGTGGAGCGGGCGTTCGGCCTGAGCCTGCGCGAATTGGTGCAGGAGTACGGCGGCGGTACCGCGAGTGGTCGTCCGCTGAAGGCCGCGCAAGTTGGCGGGCCCCTAGGCGCCTGGGTGCCACCGGCGCAATTCGATACGCCGCTGGACTACGAAGCGTTCGCCGCCATGGGCGCGATGCTCGGCCACGGTGGCGTGGTGGTCGCCGATGACAGCCTGGACATGGCCAGGATGGCCCGGTTCGCCTTGCAATTCTGCGCCGAGGAATCCTGCGGCAAATGCACGCCGTGCCGCATCGGTTCGACCCGTGGCGTCGAGGTGGTGGATCGCCTGCTCGCCAGCACCGATGCCAATGCCCGCCAGGACCAGGCGCTGTTGCTGCAAGACCTCTGCGACACCCTGCAATACGGCTCGCTCTGCGCCCTCGGTGGGATGACGTCCTACCCCGTCGCCAGCGCCCTCAAGCATTTCCCCGCCGACTTCGGTCTGGCGACCCCGGAGGCCGACCAATGATCACGATCTTCGATCCAGCCAGCGACATCGACCTGGGCACCCCGGCCCGCGAAAGCGACGTGCAGGTCAGCCTGACCATCGACGGGCGCGAAATCAGCGTCCCCTCCGGCACGTCGGTAATGCGCGCGGCGGCCTTGCTCGGCACCACCATCCCCAAACTGTGCGCCACCGACAGCATGGAGGCCTTTGGCTCTTGCCGCATGTGCCTGGTGGAAATCGACGGCATGCGCGGTTATCCCGCATCCTGCACCACGCCGGTAACCGACGGCATGGTGGTGCGCACGCAAACGTCCAAGCTCGCCACGCTGCGCCGCAACGTGATGGAGCTGTACATTTCCGACCACCCGCTGGACTGCCTCACGTGCCCGGCCAACGGCAACTGCGAATTGCAGACCGTGGCGGGGCAGGTGGGCTTGCGCGAGGTGCGCTACGGCTACGAAGGCGCCAATCACCTGGCCGAAGCCAAGGACGTGTCCAACCCGTATTTCGACTACGACCCGAGCAAGTGCATCGTTTGCAGTCGCTGCGTGCGCGCTTGCGAGGAAATCCAGGGCACCTTTGCCTTGACCATCAGCGGGCGCGGCTTCGATTCCCGGGTGGAAGCGGCTGGCGGCGAGAACTTCCTCGACTCCGAATGCGTGTCCTGTGGCGCCTGCGTCCAAGCCTGCCCGACGGCCACGCTGATCGACAAAAGCGTGGTGGAGATCGGCCAGCCGGAGCGCAGCGTCATCACTACCTGCGCCTATTGCGGCGTGGGCTGCTCGTTCCGCGCCGAGATGAAAGGCGAACAACTGGTGCGCATGGTCCCGGACAAGAACGGCCAGGCCAACCACGGCCACTCCTGCGTCAAGGGCCGCTTCGCCTGGGGCTACGCCACGCATCCGGATCGCATCACCACGCCGATGATCCGCAAGCACATCCACGACCCGTGGCAGGAAGTCAGCTGGGACGAGGCGGTCACCTATGCGGCCAGTGAACTGCGGCGCATCCAGCTCAAGTACGGGCGCGATTCCATCGGCGGCATCACCTCCAGCCGCTGCACCAACGAAGAAACCTACCTGGTGCAGAAACTGGTGCGCACGGCGTTCGGCAACAACAACGTCGACACCTGCGCCCGTGTCTGCCATTCGCCGACCGGTTATGGCCTCAAGCAAACGCTGGGCGAGTCCGCGGGCACGCAGAATTTCGATTCGGTGATGAAGGCCGACGTCATCCTGGTGATGGGCGCCAACCCCACCGATGCGCATCCGGTATTCGGCTCGCAACTCAAGCGCCGGCTGCGCCAGGGTGCCCGGTTGATCGTCATCGACCCACGGCGCATCGACCTGGTGGATTCGCCCCATGCCCGTGCCGAGCTGCATTTGCAACTGCGTCCGGGCACCAACGTGGCGATGCTTAACGCGCTGGCCCATGTGATTGCCACCGAAGGCTTGATTGACCAACCCTTTGTCGAGGCGCGTTGCGAGCCTGCTGACTTTGCCCGCTGGCGCAATTTCGTCAGCCTGCCGGAAAATTCCCCCGAGGCCCTGGGCCCGGTCTGCGGCGTGCCTGCCGAGCAGATTCGCGCCGCCGCGCGCCTCTACGCCACGGGCGGCAACGCGGCCATCTACTATGGGCTCGGCGTCACCGAACACAGCCAGGGCAGCACCTCGGTGATGGGCATCGCCAACCTCGCCATGGCCACCGGCAATATCGGCCGAGAAGGCGTCGGCGTGAACCCGTTGCGCGGCCAGAACAATGTCCAGGGTTCGTGTGACATGGGCTCGTTCCCGCATGAGCTGCCCGGCTACCGGCACATCTCCAACGAAGCGGTGCGCACCCAGTTCGAACAGGCCTGGAACGTGACCCTGCAACCCGACCCGGGCCTGCGCATCCCGAACATGTTCGAGGCGGCGCTGGACGGCACCTTCAAAGCGCTTTACTGCCAAGGCGAGGACATCGCCCAGAGCGATCCCAACACCCAACATGTGACGGCTGCGTTGTCCGCTCTGGAATGCGTGATCGTCCAGGACATTTTCCTCAATGAAACGGCCAAGTTCGCCCACGTGTTCCTGCCGGGCAGCTCGTTCCTGGAAAAGGACGGCACCTTCACCAACGCCGAGCGCCGCATCTCCCGCGTGCGCAAGGTGATGGACCCATTGGCCGGTAAAGCCGACTGGGAAGCCACCATCGCCCTGGCAGACGCCCTGGGCTACAAGATGCACTACAACCATCCTTCGGAAATCATGGATGAAATCGCCCGCCTGACGCCGACATTCAGCCGCGTCAGCTACGCCGAACTGGAGCGTCACGGCAGCCTGCAATGGCCGTGCAACGACGCCGCGCCGGACGGCACGCCGACCATGCACATGGAGGAGTTCGTGCGCGGCAAAGGACGTTTCATGCTCACCGGCTACGTACCCACCGACGAGAAGGTCAACGGTCGTTATCCGCTGTTGCTGACCACCGGACGCATCCTCAGCCAGTACAACGTCGGCGCCCAGACCCGGCGCACCGACAACGTCGCCTGGCACGAGGAAGATCGCCTGGAAATCCACCCGACCGACGCCGAAAACCGTGGTATCGCCGAAGACGATTGGGTCGGCATCAGCAGCCGCGCCGGGCAGACCGTGCTACGGGCCAAGGTGACCGAGCGGGTGGCGCCGGGCGTGGTCTACACCACGTTCCACTTCCCCGAGTCCGGGGCCAACGTGATCACCACCGACAACTCCGACTGGGCCACCAACTGCCCGGAATACAAAGTGACGGCGGTGGAGATCGTGCGGGTCAGCCAGCCTTCGCAATGGCAGAAGCGTTATCAGGCCTTCAGCGATGAACAACGCCGCTTGCTCAAGGAGCGTCGACATGCGGAAAAAGCCGAGGTGCGTCGATGAGCGCTCAGAACCTGATCAAGATGGCCAACGAGATCGCCCGTTATTTCGCCACCGAGCCTGACCAGGCGCTGGCGGTGGCTGGCATTCGACAACACATCAAGAACTTCTGGACGCCCGCCATGCGCCGGGACCTGGGGGCGTGGCAGGAAAAATATCCGGATGCGGTGTTGCATCCATTGGTGTTGGCGGCGTTGAAAGAGCCGGAGGGAGTCACTTAAGCAAAACTATCTGTGCCCCTGTGCCCCTGTGCCCCTGTGCCCTTGTGGCGAGGGGATTTATCCCCGCTCGGCTGCGCAGCAGTCGTAACCAGTCAGCACGGTTAATTAGATGCAACGCGGTGCCTGGTATGGGGTTGCTGCGCAACCCAGCGGGGCGGTGCGACGTTTCGCTAAATCCCCTCGCCACAGTATTATGAGATGGCTCAGGTCTGGGGCTGCTGCGACGTCCAGTGTTTCATCTCTTCAGCAATAAAATGATTCACCAGATCGCTGTACATCTTCTCGATGGCATCCGGGTCCAGCCCCTCGGCCTCGGCCCATTCCCGCCGAGTCGTCAACATTGCCTTGAAGCGCTCCGGTGCACGTACCGACGTGGCCGATGTCTTGAACTTCGACGCAGCGAGTACGTATTGAAAGCGTCTGCCCAACAGTTTGATGACGGCTTGGTCGAGGGCATCGATTTCCTGGCGGATGTCTTCCATGCCGGTGCATTGCGCAGGGGATAGGTGGTTTTTTACTTCCATTTAGGTTTATTCCATTTGTGGTAGATGGTCTATTTGCTGTGGCAGCTTACTCTGGATATTGGCTCTACAGCCGGCCTGGATGTTTTTGGGTTTGGCGTAACCGACCTGATTCTTACGGTCATACTCCGATCCATTGTGGGAGCGAGCCTGCTCCGGGCGGCGTTCCGACGAAAGCGGTGGGTCAGCTTGCATCTGCATTCGCTGTGCCGCCGCTTTCGCGAGCAGGCTCGCTCCCACAAAAAGAGGTCAGCTTTCGAGGCCGCGTTGTTCGATGACGCCGAATACGTCTGTCGCGTCCTGCACCAGAATGCGGGCAACGTTGGTCAGGGTGTTGATGTCGCTGGTGGAGGAGTCGCGCAGGCTGGAGCAGGCTACGAGGGTCAGGAAATCGAGCGTGGCGTGCAGGCGTTCGCTGACGCAGGCGTGAAGTTCGGGCAGTGGGGCGCGGCTGTCGATCAGTAGGACGGGGTGGGTGGTGGCGGTTTGGGTTAGGGGGGTGTAGCGGGCGGACGGTTCATTCGTTGTCATAAGATTGCACTCATTCGATAGAAGGAATCGCCACCTTTTTGCTGCGAATCAAATGGGTGGCAGTTGCGCGAGGGTTCGCAGACCGAGGAACCAATCCAAAACTCGGCAGACCCGTAAGTCTCCCGCGCACAACCGCCATAAAATGAACGCGGGCAAGTTTGCCTGAATTTCATTTGACGGTATCTGAATTTGTTCATTCGGGCTGCGAAACCCAGCCACCAGCCAAAGCCAGCGACGCCCCAACTATAGAAGTCGATCCCACCCCCCCACAACCGACCTGTAGGACGCCCCGACCACCCGTGGCGAGGGAGCTTGCTCCCGCTCGGTGGCGCAGCCGTCGCAAAACCGGGCGCTGCGGTACGTCTGACGAAACGGAGTCGCCAATCCTAGGCCGCTTCGCAGCCCAGCGGGAGCAAGCTCCCTCGCCACGGGTCGTCATTTCCTACGAGATTTTCGGACCGTAAAATCGCGCCACATATCCTGTCATCCGAGACGCTTCACATCTCGGTGATGCTGACCGACAATGCCCGCTCTGCTCCGGGGTAGTTCAGCGGTAGAACACCTGGCTCTTAACCGGGTGGGCGCTGGTTCGAATCCAGCCCCCGGACCCATTATTCGCAGGGTCATCAGCACGTATGCTCAAGGACGACACTGAATCTGACGGAACACAGGGCATCGGCGCGGGCTATGCGGCCTTCCAATTGTCCAAGGCCCTCATCGCCCAAGGCGCCGATTCCGAGCCAGAAGCCCAGGTCCAGGTGGCTCAGCGGATCGCCCGTTGGCAGCAGGTACTGGCGCATGCCGTGCAGGGAACTGTGCAGTACGGCGCCCGCATGCCGATGGCGGATATTCCCGTCTGGGTGACGTTGGAGGTTGCCACGGGCGGGTTTGCCACGGGGCAGCTGCTGGCCGGTGGTCAGCTCAATGAGCACGAGCAAGTGCTGGCAGCATCGATCCCGGGCATCCGTCCGGGTTTTGAACGTCTGGATCTCAATGCGTGGTATCTGACGGATGAAGGGCTCGACGTCTTGCGGGGGTATCTGGGGACGGGCAATTACCGCGTCGATGTTGCGGAAGAGTCGGCCCTGCTGTGCGTGGCGTGGCTGCTGGATCAACATCAAGTGGATGAGGCCCGGGCGCTCATCGAGACGATCACCCCGTTCTTCGATCGCTTGCGCTTCTTTCCATCGCCTTGCGCAAAACCACAATCTTCTTCGGCGCAAGTCCATGTATTCAACGTTGGTGAGATTCGCCAACGGCTCTTGGAGTTGCGGGCTCAGCCACGTCTGGCGGTTCAGAAGCAGGTGATCGAAATCTACCTGCCACTGTACGACGCCGCCGTCGCCCATTTCCTTTTGACTTACCAGGATGAATGGCCGTGCCGGGTTTATCCCGAGGGCTGGCCCGAAGAGGCCGCTTCGCTTTGCACGCGCTTCAACGCATTCCGCGATGCCGAAGAGCACACCATTGGCGCTTCGAAACCACGCCTCTCGGAACTGTTCGCACTGCTCGAACAATGCTCTGGCGACCCAAGCTCGTTGACAGGCCGGCAAGTCGGCCGGATTCGTCAGATCGTTGGGGATTTCGTGCGCAAGCATGGTCTGCCCGACTCCGACCTTCATCGTGAGTACCGGTCCAGACAGCGCGAGGATGTCGCCGCGCCGGGCCACCATGTGCTCGCCAAGGCGGTTGCCAAGCGAATGGAACATTTTCCGGCTGATGATGGCGTATCGGATTTGACGCCCTTGCTTGAGCCGGTCACTGCGCAAGAGGCAAACGCATTTGCCCTTGCGGGCGAGGCTGATCTTCCGCGATCGATTCGCCAGCGCGTGGAGCGCTGCGGTAGCGGTACGATTGCCGAACTGATCGAGCGCGGCTTGATTACGTCGGGCGACACCGTCGCGCGGGTATTGCCGGCGATGACCGCTGACATACGGAGCGCCGGGTTTCGCGACCCCGCCTTGGGCAATCTCTACGCGGCAACTTATCGTGCTTTTCGCCAGCGCCGCTCGTTGTTACTGGTCGATCTCCAAAGCCAGGTCAGGCTGGATGAGCTGCCCTGGGTGGCGCTCATGGAAGGCCAACGACAACGTCACTCGCTCGACGCGGACATCGCTCGGCAGGCGCTTATCGAGGCGTCAGCGCTGACGCTGACTGCCTTTCCCCAGGCGATCCTGCCCAACAAGCTGCTCAAGGAACTGCGTGCCCTCGCCGAAACAGCCGGGCTGGATCTGCCGTTCGTGGACGAAGTCGCTTCGGACATATTCATGGGGGAATTTTCCAACAAGTTCATTGATGCGGCCAGGCGGGCGGGCAGGGCGCTGGCAGGTACCCTGTACGCCCGTTACTACGATATCGATACCCACATCCTGGCGACGCTTCCCGACAAACCCAAGTCGAGAGCGAGCCAACCCTTCTGGCGACGTTCGTCAACAAGCACCGACCCCCTGACGACCTTGTGCGCGCGGCGTGCAAACGCAGAGCTGGGTACCTGGCGTCCCGCAACCAACGGCACCATCATTGAACAGCAACAGATAGTGACCACGCAGAATCTCTCGATACTGTTCTGCGAGCTCGATTTGAAAACACTGTTGTATCCGCGCGTGAGCTCACTCGCCCAGGCCTGTTTTGAATGGATCTGCAGACGCCAGCAGATGCGTATCGAGCATTATCACGGGCGCTTGATCATGCTCAAGAACACGGCTTACGCCTGGCGCCAGATGATTTTTTACCTGTCGATGCTCGATGAATCCGAGACGGCGTCGACTATCGAAGGCATCGAAGCACACTTCGTTAGCCAGCCGATTGCTTTTCAGGAGAAGTTTCGACCTGTGATGATTGGGCTGCGCCTTGCAGCAGCGGGACGTCGCTTGCCGCAACAGAATCGAACCATCGAAGGTGCACGCGTTTTCCTGGGGTGGACGACTGAGTCGCATTAGTTGCGATAAGACGTGCGCTGACGAAGGGCAAGCCGGCTGAAGATTGCCCTGCTCATCGCAAGGCAATAGGTCATGGCTGGGTGCTGTTCACACAACAGCATCCAAGACTAGCCAGTATTTACGTCTCTATGGAACCACCGCTGTTTTTTTCTTCCTGATGTATGTTTTTCTGGTGCCTGAAGGGGGGCAGGAGGTTACGACGTGGCTTGGAATCAGGCACAAGTTTCCCTGCCGAACCTGGCCACAACCGCATTTGGGATCCGGAGCGCCAGGCGAGAACTTAAGCAGCACGTTCCCATGGAGATGTGAATGCGTCGCAGGGAACAGCGCTACTGTGTGTGGACAAGTTTGTCGCTGGTGTGTGGCAACAACATCCCAATCCCAGCCTTTGGCTTGGTAGGCATCTATGGATTCCTGCTTTGGATGCCCATAGACATTCCCGTTGCCCACTGACAACACAAGCTTTTTCGGCCCTCGCTTTAACGGTTTTGGAACATCCGCGACCGTTATTCTTGACCCATGGTGGGGAGCGATCATGCCAGCCAATTTCAGGCGTTTGTTTGTCTGCAAGGAGGGGATAGACGGGAAGTCCGCGTCGCCAGTCATCAAGATAGCTGGGCCCTTGCGATTGGGTTGGACAAACATTGCTATACCGGTGTTGTTTCTGTCCTGCGGCAAATGGGAGGGAGGATCGCAGGCTTCCAGCCAACCCTCGGAGAAATCAATTCGGCGGCAATTGTTTGGCCATAGAAGCATGGCTGGGATTCCAGGAAAGAGATGAACCTTGGTCAATTCGCGATAGAAACTCATCGCCAATGGACCGATCTGGTGCGCTTTGGTCTGAGGCGCGCGTCCAATCCAGAAACGCTGGAGCGCTTGCGCGTTCCATTCGTGCCTGGTCGTTAAGTTCGTTGGGTTGAATGCGCTTCGCTTGATGGCATAAGACCAGTGGTCCATATCCCAATGGGACAGGACTACTGGCGCTACAGTGCGTCTGTCGCAGGCAAAGAAGTCCGGCTGTGAAGGCGGTCGGGTAAAAGAGTGGAAGTTGGGGGCCCAGCCTAAGTCAAAGAAAACCCGGGGATGCTCGTATTGGTCAACTATGGCGTTGCAGTTCCCCTGGCCCACATCGTAGGCGGCAGCGGCGAGGTCGCCCGACGCACGCAGAGAGAAATCCAAGATCGCAGCAATAAAAGTCGCCGGTGTTCGAGCCTCTCCAGAGAGCGTCAACATCCTGTATTCATCCGGTTCCAGCTGCGCTGGAGTCAAGCTTGTGATGTGAAGATAAATAGACTCAGTGTTATCCCCAAACATCACCACCTCGGCGGGAATTGAATGGGCAGCGGCGTGTGAGGCCACCTCGATGCTCACCCATTGGCCGGTATATTCGGCAAGGCCGGAGAACAGCTTCGCTAATGAGTTAAAAGTGGTGCGTAAAGCAAGCAGGTCGAAGATTTGTTCGTCGCTGAAGGTTCTGGCGAATCCATCGAAGATCACCCATCCGCCGGTTTCTTCGTTTTGCTCATCGCGCTCTATTTCGAGGAGTGCCGTGAATTGTCGACGTTTGCCTTCGAAAGCGTCATGTTCCTTCGTCTCGTATTCGCCCATTTTGCGTCCTTGCTGGATTCACCGGCTGATAATTGGCACCGCGCGTATCGCGTCGGCGTCCTGCCGAGAATAATGGCCATCTGATATTGAATAGGCAAGCGAGCGTTGTGTTGAGATCCGGCCTTACTTTTTTGGGACGGTTCAGGGGGCACGTTCCAAACGTAGTGAATTTATAAATAAGTGCTGGGTCATTAAAGGGACGATGGGCTCCATTTCGAGTGCTCTCTGCCTTCTATCCCCAACCAAGGACGGACAATGACCTTCTTTATTTTTCTCCTCGCCTGCTGTGCTGCTGCAAGCACTGGCGTCATTTTCAAACCAGGCCCATGGTACGAATCCCTGGTCAAACCCAGCTTCACGCCGCCCAATTGGCTGTTCCCCGTGGCCTGGTCGGTTATTTACCTGCTGCTGGCCTGGGCAGGGTACCGCTTGAGCCTGATACCGGGAAGCCAATTGGCGCTGTCGTTGTGGGCGGCGCAGATTGCGCTTAACACGTTGTGGACGCCGGTGTTTTTCGCCGCGCATCACATGATCGCCGGCATGGTGATCATCGCGCTGCTCTGGCTGGTCGTGGCCGCGATGGTGGTGTTGGCGTTGCGCCTGGACGTGATCACCGGGTTGATCCTGTTTCCCTACCTGGCGTGGCTTTGCGTGGCTGCTGCGCTGAACTTCTCCATCCTGCGCAACAATCGCTGACGGCGCGAACCAAAGCCAGCACGCATCGCCTTTGCACCCATCACGCCGGTTTCAGGCATTGAATAAGCCCAGAACACCCTGTCGACTGGAGCCAAGCCGCTCTGCTGTCTGCTAACCAGCGCGGCCATGCCGGTCTTGGCGAGATCAGACAAAAAAGCGACGCTCACAGCTAACTGACTCGGGAGCGTAGGCGGGTAACGTGGCTCAACTGTTTACCGCAGAGCCAACTTCACGAGGGATTGGATCAGACATCCAGGGTGTGCCGCTTTCAGGAGGAGCGAAAACCAACCAGCACCGACAGTCCCTCGACACGCCTCACTGTCGATAAGAGAACAACAATGACCAGCCCGACCTTCAAGGATTCGAACGGCCACCTGGCGCAGGGCTTCAAGCCTCGTCACGTCACCATGCTTTCAATTGCCGGGATTATCGGCGCAGGCCTGTTTGTCGGATCGGGCCATGCCATCGCCGCCGCAGGCCCCGCCGTGATGCTGGCGTATCTTTTTTCCGGCCTGCTGGTGGTGCTCGTCATGCGCATGCTCGGCGAGATGGCGGTGGCGCGGCCGGATACCGGCTCCTTTTCCACCTACGCCGACCAGGCGATCGGGCGCTGGGCCGGCTTCACCATCGGTTGGCTGTATTGGTGGTTCTGGGTACTGGTGATTCCCATCGAGGCACTGGCCGCCGGTCATGTGCTGAACCAATGGTTTCCCTCCGTCGATGCGTGGCTGTTCGCTTCGGTGTCGATCATCGCCTTGGCGGTGACGAACCTGTTCAGCGTCTCCAAATACGGTGAATTCGAGTTCTGGTTCGCCATGGCCAAGGTGGTGGCGATCATCGGTTTCATCTCCCTGGGCTTCGCGGTCTTGATGGGCTGGATTCCCGAGCGCGAGGCCAGCGGCTTGAGTCGCTTGATGGACGAATATGGCGGCTTCGCGCCCAATGGCTTGTCGGCCGTGGTCGGGGCGTTCATCACGATCATGTTCAGCTTCATCGGGACGGAAGCGGTGACGATCGCTGCCGCCGAGTCCAGCAACCCCGCACAGAACATCGCCAAGGCCACCCGCTCGGTGATCTGGCGCATCGGCGTGTTCTACCTGCTGTCGATCTTCGTGGTGATTTCCGTGGTGCCGTGGAACGATCCTCTCTTGGCTTCGGTGGGTTCCTACCAGCGGGCATTGGAGTTGATGAACATTCCCCACGCCAAGTTCATGGTGGACGTGGTGGTGTTGATCGCCGTGGCCAGTTGCATGAACTCCTCGATCTACATCGCTTCGCGCATGCTCTATTCCCTGGGGCGGCGTGGCGATGCGCCGAGGGCGGTGCAAGTCACGTCGTCCGCCGGGGTGCCCAGGGCAGCGGTGATTGCCAGTACCGTGTTGGGGTTGGGCATCACCTTGTTCAGCTATTTCATGCCGGCCGGGTTGTTCCAGTTCCTACTCGCCAGCTCCGGCGCCATCGCGCTGTTGGTGTACCTGGCAATCGCCGTCTCCCAATTACGCATGCGCCGCCAGCTGGTTCGGCAAGGTGTTGAGCTGGGCTTTCGCATGTGGTTGTTTCCCTGGCTCACCTGGGCGGTAATCCTGTTCATCTGCGGCGCGCTGGCGGTGATGATGGTGACACCCGAGCACCGCAGCGAGGTGAGCACCACCCTTGGCCTGGCCCTGGTCATTTCCTTTATCGGATTGGTGACGTCGCGGCAATCGCCGCAGCCTGAAGAAGCGGTGTCCCTGGGTTAACACTACAAACCTGTGCGAGCTTGCTCGCGATAGCGGTGTGGCAGTCAAATCCCAGCCACTGACCCGACGCCATCGCGAGCAAGCTCGCCCACAGGGGCCTGCGTCTCATCCCCTCGTTTTTCACCGTCCGCCGAAAATCCCTCATCCGCCTCTGGCACTTACCTTTGGCAGCGTTGTCAGTAGTTGGCGCCCGTACGGGTGGAGTTCGCCACAGATGGCGACAATGTCAGCAGGATGACGCTCTTTTTTTGACGCCTTCGGGCTAATGACTCGCATGGATTGCATCGGGACGGTTATTTCTTTTGCGGGTTGACACTCTATGGGTTTGCTCCTTGATCCACGGCATGACATTGACGCCGCGTTGTTAAGTTATCGGCGTGTGTTCTGGTCCCTGGGCTTGTTCAGCGGGGCGATCAATCTGCTAGTGCTGGTGCCGTCGTTGTACATGATGCAGGTCTATGACCGCGTCCTCACCAGTCGCAACGAAACCACTTTGTTCATGCTCACCTTGATCGCCCTCGGGCTGTTCATGTTCAGTGCGTTGATCGAGTGGGTGCGCGGCGAGGTGATGATTCGCATGAGCGCCGGGCTGGACGATGCCTTGGGCGAGCGGATCTTCGATGCGGCGTTCGCCCGCAGCCTGCGCGAGCACAACGCCAACCCGGCGCAAGTGCTGAGTGACCTGGCGACCCTGCGGCAACTGATTACCGGCCAGGGCCTGATCGCCTTGCTCGATGCGCCGTGGTTGCCGATCTTCCTGTTGGTGGCGTTTATCTTTCATCCCTGGTTCGGCGTTTTGACCCTGGTGCTCGCCGTGTTGCTGATCGGCCTGGCGCTGTGGGGCGAGCTGGCGACCCGCACGCGCCTGGGGGAGGCCAATCGACTGGGCGTGCAATCCTCGATCTACGTCAACAGTACCCTTCAGAACGCCGAAGTCATCCAGGCCCTGGGCATGCTCGGGCCGCTGCGCCAACGCTGGAGCCTGCTGCAACAACGGATCATTGCGGCGCAGGCCCACGCCAGCGATCGCGGGGCGCGCATCACCTCGGCGACGCGTTTCGTGCGGATTTCCGGCCAGTCCCTGGCTCTGGGATTGGGCGCGCTGTTGGTGCTTGAAGGGCAGCTCTCGGCGGGCATGATGATCGCCATGTCTTTGTTGTTGGGACGCGCCCTGGCACCGGTGGAAATCGCCATCGGCTCGTGGAAGCAATTCAACAGCGGCCGCCAGAGCTACCAGCGCCTGAGCCAATTGCTTGAGCAACACCCCCGTGATCGCTTGCGCATGCCGCTGCCACCGCCCACGGGTGCGGTGCGCCTGGAGCAAGTGTATGCGGGGCCGCCCGGGGCTTCGCAGCCGATCTTGCGGGGCATCAATTTCAGCCTCGGCAAGGGCGAAGTGCTCGCGGTGGTTGGCCCCAGTGCCAGCGGCAAGTCGACCTTGGCTCGCGCGTTGGTTGGCGTGTGGCCGGCCATGGGGGGCTCGGTGCGCCTGGACGATGCCGAGATCAGCCAGTGGTCCCATGATGCGCTGGGGCCGTACCTCGGTTATCTGCCCCAGGACATCGAGCTGTTCGACGGCAGCGTCGCCGATAATATCGCCCGCTTCGGCGAACAGGACGCCGACAAGATCATCGCCGCCAGCCGCCACGCGGGCATCCACGAAATGATCCTGAGATTTCCCAAGGGCTACGACACGCCGCTGGGCCCCGGCGGGCTGGGTTTGTCGGGCGGCCAGAAGCAGCGTCTGGGCCTGGCGCGTGCACTGTACGGCAGCCCGTCGCTGATCGTGCTCGACGAGCCCAATTCCAATCTGGATGAAGCCGGTGAACTGGCGCTGGTGCAAGCCATTGGTGTGCTGAAGGCCGCCGGCAGCACCGTGGTGTTGATCACCCATAGGCCCAATGTGTTGGCGGTGGTCGATCACATCCTTGTGTTGAAGGACGGCACTCAGCAAGCGTTCGGCCCGCGAGACCGGGTGCTCAAGGCGCTGATGCCGGGGCCAAGGCCAACCGCCGTGCGGGAGGCAAGCAAAGATGCGTGATTTGAAACCGACCGCAGCGGCCCACGGTGAGCATGGCTTGAGCGTGCTCAGCAGCAACACGCTGCCCAGCGCCAGCACTGATGCGGGCGGCGCGGCGCGCTACGGCGTGGTTTTCCTCGCCCTGACCCTGGGCGGTTTTCTGCTTTGGGCGTGCCTGGCACCGCTCGATCAAGGCGTGGTCGGCAGCGGCACCGTGGTGGTGGCGGGGGAGCGCAAGGCGGTGCAGTCGCTGGTGGGCGGCGTGGTGGAGAAACTACTGGTCAGTGACGGTGACCGCGTCAGCCAGGGCCAACTGTTGGTGCAGCTCAACACGGTGCAGGCCCAGTCGCAGTTGGACGTGACCCTGGGCAAGCTGCTCAACGACCGCAGTATCGAGGCGCGGTTGATGGCTGAGCGCCTGGGCGCCGATGAAATCCAGTGGCCGCAGCAATTGCTGGAGCGCGCCGACGAGCCCCGCGTCAAGGCAGCCATGGCCCTGCAGAGCCAATTGTTCATGACCCGACGTGCCGAGCTGGGCAGTCGCTTGCAGATCATCGAGCACGAAATCGGCGCCTTGCAGCAACAGTTGCAGGGCTACGAAGGGGTCAAGCGCAACTACGACGCGCAGATGCGCTTTCAACAACAGGAGCTCGTGGGGCTGCGGGAGCTGGCCCGCGAAGGCTACGTGCCGCGCAACAAGCTCTTCGAGGCCGAGCGCAACGCGGCGCAACTGGCCGGACAGATCGCTTCTGGCATCGGCGACGTCGGCCGCACGCGCCAGGCCATCAACGAGAGTCGGCTCAAGGCGTTGCAGGCGCAGCAGGAATTCCGCCGCGATGCTGAAACCCAGCTCAGCGAAGTGTCGGCCGAAGCCGCCGGCTATGCCGATCAGATCCGCGCCTTGCAATTCGAAGTCGACAACGGTGCGATCCGCGCGCCAGTGGCGGGCCAGGTCATGGATTTGTCCATCCATACGGTGGGCGGTGTCGCCCAGGCCGGGCAAACGTTGATGCAGGTGGTGCCGTTGGACGCACCGATGGCGATCACCGCGCGCTTTGATCCGTTGATGGCCAACAAACTCACTCCCGGGCTGCCCGTGCACGTGCATTTCACCGCCCTGCAACGGGTGGATACGCCGACCGTGACCGGCACGGTCACCACCGTGTCGGCGGATCAGTTGATCGACGAGCAGACCCACCAGCCGTACTTCTCCGCCAAGGTCGAGATTCCCGCCGAGACGGTTGTCTCGTTGCAAAGCGCCGGGCTGCTGGTGCGCCCCGGCATGCTCGCCGACGTCACCGTGGTGACGGGTGAGCGCACCCTGATGAATTACCTGATGAAACCCCTGCGCGAACGCTTGCTGGCTGCCTTCAAAGAGGAATGAGCATGACCGACCGTTGCCGTTATGGCGTCCGTGTGCTGTTGAGCCTGTGCACCAGTTGGGCGGTGATCGGCCCCGCCTGGGCGGCGCAGGGCGGGTTGAGCCTGACCGCCGCCTACGACGCCTCGCGGCTCAATGACCCAACCTTGCAGACCGCGACCCACGCCTACGACGCGTCACGACAGGAGGAGGCGATCGGGCGTGGCGGGCTTTATCCGCAAGTGTCGCTGTCATCGCGTTATGGCTATGGCGGGCGTACGGATGGCGGCGATGACAGCAGTTATGTGAACAGCAACGATTACCAGGCGAACAGCGTGACCCTGGCGGCACAACAACCCCTTTACGATAAGGGGCGCTGGGCGGCGTACCAGGAAGGCAAGGCGCGGGGCGTGCTTGGCAGCCAGCAGTTCGATGTGGCCGGCCAAGCCTTGTTCGATCGCGTCGCCAAGGGCTACTTCGATGTCGCGCGCGCCGAGAATGAACTCAAGTTGATTGCCCAGCAAAAAACCGCCATCCGTGGCTTGGTCGTGCAGAGCAAAAAGCTCTATGAGGGCGGCCAGGGCGCGATTACCGATATCGACGAGGCCCAGGCCCGGCTCGATCTGGTGGAGGCCCAGGAAACCGAAGCCCAGGCGCGCCGCGTGGCTGCGTTGCGGGCGTTGTCGGGGCGTACGAGCGTGCCCATCGACGACATCCAGCCGATGCGCGAAGAGTTGCCCACCGGCAGCCCCATCCCGCCTGAGCAGGATTTGCCTTACTGGACGGCAATCGCTCGCGAGGCCAGCCCCGAATTGGCGGCACGGCTGGCGGCGGTGAAAGTTGCCGAGGCCCAGGCCGACAGCCAGCGCGCCGGGCATTATCCGACGTTGTCGCTGACCACCCAGTTGACCCGTCGGGAAACCCGCCAGTACCAGGAGCTCGATCCGCGCCAGGACACCTATTACGTTGGCGTTCAACTGGACATTCCGTTGTACCGCGGCGGCGCGGTCCGCGCCTCGGTAGCCAAGGCCGAGGCACAGTTGGCTGGCGCCCAGTCGGACTATGACGTGCAGCGCCAGGAACTGGCGGAATCAATCGAGACCGATTACCTGGGCGTGGTCGCGGGGTTCGCCAAGAGCAAGGCGATGCTACGGGCGGTGGAGTCCAACCAGCGGGCGCTGACCTCCACCGAGAAGGGGTTCCAGGGCGGCGTGCGTTCGACCGTCGATATCCTCGACGCCCAGCAACGCTTGTTCCAGGCGCGCCGGGACCTGCTCGATACCAAGCTCGACATGCTGCAAAGCTATGTAAGCCTGCACACCCACACCGGCCAGATGAACCGTGCAGTGCTGGAGCAGGTGCAAAGCCTGTTCTGATCTGAAGTGTGCAATGTTGTTGTGGCGAGGGAGCAACCTCCCTCGCCACAAAGGCAGGTGGAACACAAGGGGCTGCATAGCAGCCCCAAAAAGCTCAATCAGGCAGTGAAGTCACTGGCATGCAGCTCCTTGACGCCCACCAGTTGCACTTCGAACTCGGCGGTGGCGTCCGCGTCGACGCTGCCGTAGAGGATGCCGTCGACAAAGCGCAGCTGGCCGGTGGCGTTGGCGTCGAAGGCGTTGCTGCCGATAAAGGTGAACGCATCGAGGGTGGCGGTCAGCGGGTTGGCGTCCAGGCCGGTGAAGTCCAGCTTGTCCAGCTCGGTGCTCTTGAAGCCGTTGATCACGTCCCGCGCCGCGCCGACGTCCATGTCCGACAGTGCGCCAAACGCGTAGGTGTCCGCGCCGGTGCCGCCGGTGAGGTTATCGGTGCCGGCGCCGCCGATCAGCCGGTCATCGCCGGAGCCGCCCACCAGGGTGTCGTTGCCCGCGCCGCCGTTGAGGATGTTCCCGGCGCTGTTGCCCGATAACGTATCGGCGTAGGCGCTGCCGGTCAGGTTCTCGATGAACTTCAAGGTGTCCAGCCCGGAACCCACGGTGTTCTGTTGCGCGGACGTCGAGAGGTTCACGGTCACCCCGGCCAGGGCTCGCTCATAGGAGACGGTGTCGTTGCCATCGCGTCCGTCGAGGATGTTGTCGCCGGCACCGGCGAACAGAATGTTGGCCAGCGCGTTACCGATCCCGTTGGCGGCGCCGGGGCTGTCGAGGTAGAGGTTCTCGACGTTGTTGCCCAAGGTGTAGGTCGCCAGGCTGCTGTGGACACTGTCGATCCCGCCCGACACCGGGTTGCTGCTGTTTTCGATCACGGTATCGCTGGCGTTGTCGACATAGTAGGTGTCGTCGCCGTCGCCGCCGCTCATGCTGTCGGCGCCTGCGGCTCCGTTGATCACGTTGTTGGCGACGTTGCCGGTGATGAAGTTGCGTCGCTCGTTACCGGTGCCGTCGATGTCCGAGACGCCGGTCAATACGAGGTTTTCCAGGTTGGCGCCGAGGGTCCAGCTGACCGAGGCCTGCACCGTATCGATCTGTGAGGTGGAGGTGTTGGTTTCCACCACGCTGTCGAACGCGTTGTCGACGATGTAGATGTCATTGCCATCGCCACCGGTCAACGTGTCGGCGCCCAGGTCACCGTCCAGCGTATCGTTGCCGGAGCTGCCCACCAGGGTATCGGCCTGGTCGGTGCCGGAAATCATCCCGCCTTCATTCTGCGCGCCGTCGAAAATGTCCTGCACGCTGTTGTTGTCGTTGGGGTTGCCCTGGAAACCGAGGTCATCGGCGATGTAGTCCGCCAGGCGCTGGCCGACGATTTCCGCTGATTCCTCGTGCAGGTGCCAGACGTCGTCGGGGTAGACCAGCGGGTCCACTTCATAGCGCAAGGGCAGGTCGTCATAGTCCACCGCCAGTTTCACGTCGGCGCGCTCGGCGGCGATAGCTTCCTGGGTGGCGCGGACATAGCCCACGCCCTCGACGATGGCGGCGATTTTTTCCTCCGAGTAGCCACGGGCGCGTGCGGCGTCCTGCTCGTAGTGGCCGGTCTCCATCATGTACACGGTGAAATTGCCGAACTGGGCGTGCAGGTAATCGAAGACCTTCAGCGTCGCCGCCTTGTAGGCCGCCGCGGCGGCTGCCTTGTCGGTTGAGCGGGCGATTTCCTGGGCGGCTTCCTCGCCCTGGCCCCAGATGATGCCCATGGTCACGTTGTCGATGGACTTCAGTTCGGTGAGCTGGTCGCGCAACAACGTCACGGCCCGCAACAGCGCCGGCCCCGGTTGGTTGGTGTCGGTCAGCCACCAGCACAATTTCAGTTCCTCGGCCCCCAGCGTCGACAAGCCGTTGACCGTGCTGCCGCCCACGGCAATGTCGATGCCGTTGCCGTCGGCATCGTTGAACTGGCTGCGCACGTCGTAGGTGGTGTACTTGCTCAGGTCGTTGACCAGCATCGAGGTGCCGGATTGATCGTCGTCCTCGCTCATGCGCAGCAGGCGCGCGTTGGACTGGCCGAGGGTCGGCAAGTAAAGGATGTCTTGCTGGGCGCGTTCGTCGAAGACGAAGTCGCTGGCGGTCAGGGTGTTGAGGTAGTTGCCGTTCAGGGCGATCTCGAAACGGTTGCCATCGGCGTCGGCCTGGCTGGACTTGACATAGGTCTTGTCGCCCGCCGCGTTCAAGGTCATGTAGAGCGTGCCGTTGCTGCCGTCGCCGAGACCAAGGAAGCCCAGGCCGGACACGTCGATCTTGTCCACGCCCACGGTGAAGTCATAGATCGTGTCCGTGGCCGTGACACCGCCGGTGTCGTAGTCCCGGTAGCTGTCGGACAGGTTGTTGTAGCGGAACGTGTCGGCGCCGTCGCCGCCATACAGCGAATCGCGCCCGGCGCCGCCGTCGACGATGTCCGCGCCGGTGCCGGCCTTGATGGTGTCGTTGCCGCCGAGCCCGAGGATCAGATCGGCGCCTGCCGTGCCGTTGAGGCTTTCTGCGTTGGCCGTACCGGTGATGGTGTTGGCCGGCGCATCGGCGACCACCAGGGCGAAGCTGTCGCTGACCGAGGCCCCCGAGGGATCGGTGGCCTTGATCAGTACATCGTAGTTGCCGGCGGCGGTGCTGGTGGGTGTGCCGCTGAAGGTCAGGTTGGTGGCGTTGAACGCCAGCCATGAGGGCAGGGGGCTGCCGTTGGCGAGGGTCGCGGTGTAGGTCAACACATCCTGGTTGGCGTCGCTGAAGCTGTTGCTGGCGACGGTGTATTGGAACGGCGTGCTTTCGCTGGCGTTCTGGTCCAGGAGCGGGATGACCACCACTGGCGCCACGTTGGTCGGGGTGTTCTGGTCGGCGAAGACAAAGTGATTGGCCGTCAGGCTGCTGACGAGGTTGCCCGCCATAGAAATCTCGAAGCGGTTGCCGTTGGCATCGACCGTGAGGTCCTTGAGGTAGGTGCGGTTGGTCGAGGAACTGTAAGTGACCTGCAGCGTGCCGTTGAGCCCGTTGCCCAGGCCGGTATAGCCCAGGGCCGCGACGTCGATCTTGTCGGCGGCCACGTCGAAATCGAGGATCTGGTCACTGGCGCTGGTGGAACTGGTGCGGTAGCTGTCGAGTTTGGAGGTGTAGCGAAACACATCGGCGCCCGTGCCGCCGGTGAGTTTGTCCACGCCGGTGCCGCCCACCAGGATGTCGTTGCCGGCGGCGCCGTTGATCGTGTCGTTGCCCGCGCCGCCGAAAATCTGCTCGTTGGCGACCGTGCCGGTCAGCGTGTCGTTGTTCGGCGTGCCGTTGATCACGACGGACGAGGGCACGTCTTGCACGGCCAGGGTAAAGCTGTCGCTGACGGTGGCATTGCTGCCGTCGGTTGCGGTGACCTGGATCGAATAGGTGCCCGAAGCCGTGTCCGGCGGAGTACCGCTGAAGGTGCGCGTGGCGGCGTCGAACGTCAGCCAGCTGGGCAGGGCGCTACCGTCGGCCAACTTGGCGGTGTAGCTGAGGCTGTCGTTATCGGGGTCGGTGAAACTGGTGGCCGGGACCACGTAGTTGAAGGGCGTTTTTTCGGTGGCGTTCTGGTCCAGCAACGGCGTGGCGACGACCGGTGCCTGGTTGGTCGGCGACGAGGTGGCGAAGACGAAGTTGGCGCTGGTCAGGGTGTTGAGGTAATTACCCTCCAAGGCCACTTCGAAGCGGTTGCCATTGGCGTCGGCTTCGAGGGATTTGACGTACGTCTTGGTGCCCGCGCTGTTGAGCACCAGGTAAACCGTATTGTTCTTGCCGTCGCCCAGCCCGGTGAAGCCCATGGCGGAAAGGTCGATCTTGTCGGCGGCGACGTTGAAGTCGGTGATCACGTCGCCCAGGTTCGCGCCGCCGGTATTGTAGTTGCGGTAGCTGTCCAGCCGGTTGGAAAACACGAAGGTGTCCGCCCCGGTCCCGCCCGTGAGGGTGTCCATGCCGGCGCCGCCGTCGAGCTTGTCGTCACCCGCGCCACCACTGAGGCTGTCGTTGCCCGCGAGGCCGAGCAGGGTATCGGCGGCGTCGCTGCCCAGCAACGAATCGCTGCCGGTGGTGCCAGTGATCACTCGGTTGAAGATGAAGTTGTTGGCCGTCAAGGTACTCGTCAGGTTGCCCGAGAGAATCAGCTCGAAGCGATTGCCGCTGGCGTCGGCGTCGTAATCCTTGATGTAGGTGCGGTCGCTGCTGGCGTTGTAGCTGACCTGCAAGGTGCCGCCACGGCCGTTGCCCAGTCCGGTGAAACCGAGGCCCGCGAGGTCGATCTTGTCCTGGGTCACATCAAAATCGGTGATGGTGTCGTCGAAGCTCGCCGTTGCATTGCGATAGCTGTCGGACTGGCTGGTGAAACGGAACGTATCGGCACCGGTGCCGCCGGTGAGTTTGTCGATGCCCGCGCCACCCACCAGGATGTCGCTTCCGGCCCCTGCGTTGATAGTGTCGTTGCCGGCCGCGCCATAGAAAATCTCGCTGGCGCTGGTGCCCGTGAGAATGTCGTTGCCCGCAGTGCCTTGCACAGTGGTCATCGGCACCGTGGCGCTGACGTAGCTGCCGTCGCCATAGACCAGCGTGGCGCCCTTGCTGGTGTGGCTGATGGTGTTGGCGATGATGGCGTTGCGATCGGTGCCGTCCTCGTTGCGCTCGGCGACGCCGTAGGTGGACAGGTCGCTGCCACTGATGACGTTGCCCTGGATCAGGTTGTCGCTGCCGTTGAAGTATTTGCCGGACACCCCGAGGGTATCGTCGTAGGACTGGATGATGATTTCCGGCACGGCGCTGCCCAACGAGTTGTTGTTGAGCGTGTTGTCGAGCACGTCGACGTGGTTGCTGCCGTAGATGCGAATGCCGGCGCTGGCGTTGTCATGGATATCGACGCCGGTCACGGTCACTTCGCTGGACAGCTTGATCAGCACACCTTCAGCGCCGTTTCCGTATACCTCGCCGCCGGTGATGGTGATGTTGCTGGGGGAGGGGATGTCTTCGCTGCCGCGCTGCACCACGATGCCGTTGCCGCCGTTGTTATAGGCGACGTTGTTGGCGAGGGTGAAATCGTGCGTGCTGGTGACGACGTTGAAACCGTGGCGGTCGTTGTCGTAGGCGATGTTGTTTTCAAAGATGCTGTCGCTCAAGAAATCGGCGACAAAGCCATCCAGGCCATTGCCATGGGACACGCTGTTCTTGATGACCATGTTGACGGTTTGCTCGTGGGGGTCGAAGCCGTACCCGGAACAATCCTTGATCTCGACGCTGTCGAGGGTGACGTTGGAGTCGTAGCCTTCTTCGCCGGGAATATAACCGTTGAACCAGCCGTCCACCTTGCCGGTGGTGGCGTCGCGGTTGCCGTCGATGGTGAGGTTGCTGACCCCGAAATCGTGGGTCTCCTCGCCATAGGCCGAACGGATGATGCCGGTGATCTTCGTGTCCGAGCCATCGGCCAATTTGACCGTGGTGTCACCCATGCCGTCGCCGTACAGGTAGACGTTGCTCTTGAGCATCAGGCAGCCATCGGACGGTTCCTCGCCCCCCGAAACGATATAGGTGCCGGTCGGCATGTACACCTGCCCGCCGCCTGCGGCCGCTGCCGCATCGATTGCACTCTGAATGGCCGCCGTGTCGTCAGTGACGCCATCTCCTTTGGCGCCAAAATCTTGTACGTTGAAAATCATGGACTTATCTCCGTATCAGGCTAAGAACCTCGTTGGATGCCAATATTCCATCGGCGACCACGGTGTTATGACCCAACGGAGCGAAAAAGTTGTGACCGCGTATCGGTGAAGTGTCAAAAAACTGATAAACGGTTGCGCGGAGTTTCAAGTGTGTAACATTTCCTTGACGCTTTTCACGCAAAACGTTGATCCCTGTGGCAACGGTGGTCTCCCGTGGCGTGGTCTTTCCTTGATTGGCATCAACCCCACCGCCAGGCCCGCGCGATACCCTCGAATAAACCATTCGCCCCGCCGAAAAAGGGCTGCCATGACCTATCCGCTGTTTCTGACCTTGCACCTGTTCGCCGCGCTGGTTTTCATCGGCACGGTGTTTTTCGAGGTGTTGTTTCTGGAGAGCATCCGCAAGCAATTGCCCAACAAAGTGATGGTGCTGCTGGAGCAGGGCATCAGCCGGCGCGCCCGGCAATTGATGCCGTGGGTGCTGCTGGTGTTGTTCGGTGCGGGCATCGCCATGGTCTGGCTGCGTTATCTTCCGGTGCTGGCGGCGCCGTCGCAGTCATCGTTCGGCATGTTGCTGGGGCTCAAGATCCTGCTCGCCGCCAGTGTATTGGGGCATTTTCTCTGGGCGATGTGGCTGTTCCGCAGCGGGCGCATGAATGGTCGTTACGTCCGGATCATCCATACCAGCGTGTTTGCCCACATGGTCGCGATTGTGCTGCTGGCCAAGGGCATGTTCTACCTCACCTGGTAGCGGTTGCCGGGCGCTTGATACAGGTCAAGGTGCCCGCACGGGATAAGCCCGACACTGTCGCCGCGCAGCCACTCGGAGATTGTCATGTTCGACCTGTTTCATACCCTCGGTGAGCGTGCCGCGGACCGTACGCCAGTGGCGGCGGATGTCGATTGCCCGGTCGGCACGGAGAGATTCCACGGCGGCATCGGTTCGCTCGACCTGCTCAGGGGCTTGCGCGGCAGCCGACAGAAACGTCGCCCGCTGTCCCTGAAGGTGCACTTGCCGTCGTGCTTGAGACTGGCATCCTGTTCACCGCTGGCCAGCGTATGCCAATGCGGCGAGATCGAAGGGTATCTGCAACGCCTGGCCTATGAAGTGGGGCTGGTCGCCTGCCACCTGGGCGCCGGGCGACGCGTCGAGCAGTTCTGCCTGACCGGCGGAACGCCGGTGATCATTCATCTGCAACGGCTGATGGACGACCTGCGCAAACGTTTCGACTTCTGCGAAAGCGGCGACCACAGCATCGAGGTCGACCTGCACCATACCGATTGGTCGACCATGGGGCAGATTCGCGACCAGGGTTTCACCCATGTCAGCATCGGCGTGCCCGACATTGGCCTCGACAACGAGCTGTCGGTGGATTGCTACCAGAACCCCGCACCGATCCATTCGTTGATCGATGCGGCGCGGACCTTCGGTTTCCGCTCGATCAACATCGACCTCGGCTACGGCCACGCCTGGCAGACACCCCAGAGTTTCGCCCGCAAACTGGCCACGCTGATCGAGCTGGAGCCCGATCGCCTGCAGGTGTTCGACTATGCCCACGCACCTTATCGCTACCGTTCCAAAAGTGCCGGCGGGTACGGTGCTTTTTGCAGCGAGGCGGACAAGGACACCATGCGCCGCAGTTGCTGCGATCAACTGCTCGGTGCGGGCTATCACTACATTGGCATGGGACAGTTTGTCCGGGCCGACGATGACCTGGCAGTCGCTCAGGAACATGGGCGGCTGCACCGCAACTGCCATGGGTTCACCCGTCACGGTTGCTGCGATCACGTGGGGTTCGGCCTGGCGGCGATCACCCAGATCGAAGATTTATACGTGCAGAACACCGCTGATCTGTTGCAGTACTGCCGGCTACTCGATGCTGGGCAACTGCCGGTGTGCCGTGGCTGGCGCTGCGAAGCGCAGGATCAGATCAGGGTCACCGTCACCGAACAGTTGTCCTGTGACCTGGAGCTGGAAATACCCGCCATCGAAGCACGTTTCGGCCTGGTGTTCCGCGAGTATTTCGCGGACATCTGGCCGTTGCTGGAGCAATTGCATGCTCAGGGATTGATCGAGCTGTCGAGCCGTTTCATCGGCATCCTGCCCGCCGGGCGCCTGAGCGTGGATGCGATCTGCAACCTGTTCGACTCCGTGCCGGTTAACGCAGGCCCAAACTCCTTTGAAAAGTTGAACCCTTGATGAATGCTCCCTGTGCTTTCAACCGCGCCCTGGTCGAAAAATACGATCGTCCGGGGCCGCGCTACACCTCCTATCCCACCGCGCCGCAGTTTCACTCGGCGTTCGCCATGGATGAATACCACCAGGCTGCCCAGCGCAGCAACCAGGTTCCGGTGCCCAAGCCGTTGTCGGTGTACATCCATATCCCGTTCTGCCAGAGCCTTTGTTATTACTGCGCCTGCAACAAGATCATCACCCGCAAGACCCACCGCGCCGCCGAATACCTGAGTTACCTCAAGCGCGAAATTGCCTTGCAAGCGGCGTTGTTCGACCGCTCGCGCAAGCTGACCCAACTGCACCTGGGCGGTGGCACGCCCACCTATCTGACCCACGGGCAACTGGCCGACCTGATGGATTGCCTGCACCAGTCGTTCAACATGGACGACAGCGACGCCCACGAGTTCTCCATTGAGGTCGATCCGCGCACGATCGATGCCGAGCAAGTCCAGGGCTTGCGGCAGCTGGGGTTCAATCGCCTGAGCTTCGGCATCCAGGATTTCGACGCGCAGGTGCAGGCGGCCGTCAACCGCATACAAAGCGAAGCGCAGGTCGCCGAGCTGGTGGCGGCCGCACGACGGGCGCGGTTCAAGTCGGTGAGCGTCGACCTGATCTATGGCCTGCCACTGCAAACCATCGCCAGTTTCGACGTCACCCTGGGCAAGATCATCGCCCTGCGCCCGGACCGGATCGCGGCCTACAGCTATGCGCATTTGCCGCAGCGGGTGAGGGCGCAGCGGATGATCCGTCCCGAAGACATGCCGCCGCCCGAGCGCAAGCTGGAACTGCTGGAGCTGACCATCAATCGCCTGACCGCGGCCGGTTACGTCTACGTGGGCATGGACCACTTCGCGCTGCCGGACGACGAGCTGGTGCGCGCCCGTGCCGAGGGTTCGTTGCAACGTAATTTCCAGGGTTACTCCACCCACGCCGACTGTGACCTGATCGGCCTGGGCGTGTCCTCGATCGGCAAGGTCGGTGACAGCTACAGCCAGAACGTCAAGGAACTTTCGCAGTATTACGCGCGCCTGGACCAGGGCTTGTTGGCGGTCCAGCGTGGTTACCGGCTGAGCGATGATGATCGCTTGCGGCGCGAGGTGATCAGCGAACTGATGTGCCATGGACGGATTGATTTCGGCCGGGTCGAGGCTGCTCACGGCATTCGTTTTGCCGATTATTTTGACGAGGCGCTCGACCGGCTCCAGGAACTCGTGGGTGATGGGTTACTGGACATCCGCAACGATTCGCTGGTGCTACTGCCCCAAGGACAGCTGATGATGCGCAACGTAGCCATGGCCTTCGACGCGTATCTGGCGGGGGAGCAGACGGTGCAGTACTCGCGTACGGTCTGATGCACCGGCTGCTAGTGGGTGGGACGGCTCTCGCCACAAGGCTCAGCGCAGGGCGTTTCTCAGGAACGGCGCCGTACGGCTCTCCTCGCAAGCCGCCACCACCTGCGGCACGCCACTCACCACGACCTGCCCACCCTGTGTCCCAGCCCCTGGCCCGATGTCGATGACCCAGTCGCTCTGCGCCACCACCCGCATGTCATGTTCCACCACGACCACGGTATGGCCTTCGTCCACCAGGCGATTGAGCTGCACCAGCAGGCGATCCACGTCCTGGGGGTGCAGGCCATTGGTGGGCTCGTCCAGCACGTACAGCGTCGCGCCCCGGGCCTTGCGTTGCAGTTCCGTTGCCAACTTGATTCGCTGGGCCTCGCCGCCGGACAGTTCGGTGGCCGGTTGGCCCAGGCGCAGATAGCCCAGGCCGATGTCCTTCAGCACTTGTAGCGAACGCCTGGCTGGCGCTTGCTCGGCGAAGACTTCCAGGGCCTGGTTGACCGTCAGTTGCAGCACTTGGGCGATATCCAGGCCTTGCCAGGTCACTTGCAGGGTCTGGGGGTTGTAGCGGGCTCCGTGGCAGGTCGGACAAGGGGCGTACACGCTGGGCATGAACAACAATTCCACGCTGACGAAGCCTTCGCCCTCGCACGTTTCGCAACGGCCCTTGGCGACGTTGAAGGAGAAACGGCCGGCATCGAATCCCAGTGCCTGCGCCTGTTCCGTGGCGGCGAAGAGCTTGCGCACGTGATCGAACAATCCGGTGTAGGTGGCGAGGTTGGAGCGCGGCGTGCGGCCGATGGGTTTCTGATCGACCTGGACCAGTCGCTTTATCCCATCGAGCCCGGCGGTGACGCGGCCACCGCTGGTTTGCACCGGTTCGTCTTCCAGGCTTTGTTCCTCGGCCTCGGCCTCGGCCTCGGCGTTGTTGCTTGGCTGGCCCAGGTGGGCGCCGACCAGATCCAGCAACGCCTGGCTGACCAGGCTGGACTTGCCGGAGCCGGAAATACCGGTGACCGCCGTGAAGCAGCCCAGGGGAAACGCCGCGCTGAGGTTGTCGAGGTTGTTGCGGGTAATGCCATCCAGGCGCAGCCAATCCTCGGGCTTGCGTGGGGAGCGCGCGGTGGCGTGTTCTTCGGCGAACAGGTAGGCGCGGGTGCGTGACTCCGACACCTGCCCAAGGCCTTCTGGTGGACCGCTGTAAAGAACCCTGCCGCCTTGCTCGCCCGCGTCGGGGCCGACGTCGATCAGCCAGTCGGCGCGGCGCATGGTGTCCAGGTCGTGCTCGACCACGAACACCGAATTGCCTGCCGCTTTCAATCGCTGCAAGGCACCGAAAAGCGCTTCACTGTCGGCCGGGTGCAGGCCGGCGGAGGGTTCGTCCAGCACATAGATGACCCCGAACAATTGGGAGTTGAGCTGGGTCGCCAGGCGCAGGCGCTGCAGCTCGCCGGAGGACAGCGTCGGCGTGCTGCGTTCCAGGGCCAGGTAGCCGAGGCCCAGGTCGATCAGCGTGACGATGCGCTCCAGCAGCTCGGCGGCAATGCGCTGGGCGGCCAGGCGTTTTTCCAGGGACAGGTTGGGCGTGTGACGGGCGTCCGGCCCGCCCGCGTGCGGGTTGTCGCCCCTGGCCGCGCGCTGTTCGCGGGCTTCGCGGGTCTGGCGGTGAGTGAGCACATTGCCCGGCTCTTCGGGCTGCTCCAGATAGTCGGGCGCCGCGACGGCCTTGAGCACTTCGGCCAACGCCAACAGCGATAGATTGGACAACTCGGCGATGTCCAGCCCGGCGAAGGTGACGGTCAGCGCCTCGCGCTTGAGGCGCTTGCCTTCGCACGCCGGGCAGGGGCTGGCGCGCATGTATTGGGCCACGCGCTTGCGCATCTGCGCGCTTTGCGAATGCATGAAGGTGTGCAACAGGTAGCGTCGGGCGCCGCTGAACGTGCCCTGGTAGCTGGGTTCGAGTTTGCGCTTGAGGGCTGCGCGGGTCTGGGCCGGGGTGAGCCCGGCGTACACCGGGACGGTGGGGGTTTCTTCGGTGAAGAGAATCCAGTCGCGTTGTTTCTTCGGCAGGTCGCGCCAGGGAATGTCGACGTCATAGCCGAGGGTGACCAGGATATCCCGCAGGTTCTGCCCCTGCCACGCCATGGGCCAGGCGGCGACGGCGCGTTCGCGGATGGTCAGCGAAGGGTCGGGGACCATGGTGGCCTCCGTCACTTCATAGACCCGCCCCAAACCATGGCATTGCGGGCAGGCGCCCTGGGGGGTGTTGGGCGAGAAATCTTCGGCATAGAGCATCGGCTGGTCGGCCGGGTAGCTGCCGGCGCGGGAATAGAGCATGCGGATCAGGCTCGACAACGTGGTGACGCTGCCCACCGAGGAACGCGCACTTGGCGTGCCGCGCTGCTGCTGCAAGGCGACCGCCGGCGGCAGGCCTTCGATGCTGCCCACGTCCGGCACGCCGACCTGGTCGATCAATCGCCGCGCATAAGGTGCGACCGACTCGAAATAACGCCGCTGGGCTTCGGCATAAAGCGTGGAGAAGGCCAGCGAGGATTTGCCGGAACCGGACACACCGGTGAACACCACCAGGGCATCGCGAGGGATGTCCACGTCGACGTTCTTGAGATTGTGCTCGCGGGCGCCACGCACCCGCACGAAGCCGGTGCCGGCTGTAGAAGCAGGTGTGGAACGTGGAGGCATCGGGGATTCCTTGTGGCTATCGGTGCGTTACGCGCGGTGGGGAGCGGACTGCATCACAGCGCTGACCATTATGCGACCGGGTTTGACCGCTTGCGTGCGAAAAGAATTTACTCCGGGCGCGGCAGATGACGAAAGCGTTGCAGGTGAAAATGGGACCAAGTCCTGCCGTTCGCGCCGAACCGCTTCCTCGCCACGGTTGGGTGTGTAGAACCGTCGCAGCTGGTTTTTTGCCAAGTTGATTTCAATCAAGGGCCCAGGCCAGGGGCGGGTCGCAGAATGAGCGCCAAGATCCTGTAATCAAGCCCTGGCGCTCATGACCCGTCCCGTTGCGATGCTGCACCCATTCCGTTCCTGGATTCCCGGGCTGTTCCTTCTACTGCTGATGTTCGCCGCCATCGTCCAGTCCAAGGACTACGGTGAAGTCCAGCAACAGCGCATCCACCATGTCCTGGGCCCCGTCGATTCGATTTCCGAGCCCGAAGGCCCGTTCAAGGTTCGCAAACTCTCCGCCGCCGGCAAGGTCTTGGGCTACGTCTTCCAGAGCCTGGACGTGGTGGACATTCCGGCGTATTCGGGCAAGCCGATCAACGTCCAGGTCATTCTCGACCCTGCCGGTGTGATCCTCGATGCCTACGTACTGGAGCACCACGAACCGATCCTGCTGATCGGCATCGCCGAAGAAAAGCTCCACGCCTTCAGCGCTCGATACAGCGGCATCAAGGTCAACCAACGGGTGGTGGTGGGGCATTCCAGCGACCCGAATGCGGTGACAGTCGACGCGATCGCCGGCGCCACCGTGACGGCCATGGTGGTCAACGAAGTCATCATGCGCGCCGCCCATGACGTCGCGGTGTCCCTGGGCCTGGTCAAGGGCGATGCCGGATTGGCCGTGGCGCCGGCCCGCGTACGGGACGATTTCTACCA
Organism: Pseudomonas frederiksbergensis; assembly: GCF_000802155.2. GTDB lineage: Bacteria > Pseudomonadota > Gammaproteobacteria > Pseudomonadales > Pseudomonadaceae > Aquipseudomonas > Aquipseudomonas frederiksbergensis_A. Next base: position 204,074 of record NZ_JQGJ02000001.1, on the reverse strand, counting down.
GCCTGCCGATTGGGCCACGCTGACGGGCAACGGCGCTGTCCGTCGCCTGCACCTGACCCGAGGTGAGGTCGACGCCTCGTTCAAAGGCACCGAAGCCGAGCAGGTCGAAACCGCCAGCGGCGAGCAGGTGGACGACACCTTCATCGATCTCTACGTCACCCACCTCAACCCGCCCACCATCGGCCGCAATCTGCTGGGCGAGACGCAATACCGCGCGCTGATGGCCGAACTCAAGCCAGGCGAACAGGCGATCGCGGTGATGGGCAGCGGCCGTTATTCATTCAAGGGTTCGGGCTACGTGCGCGGAGGGATTTTCGACCGGGTGCAACTGCGCCAATCCGGCGACACCATCAGCTTCCGCGACCTGGATTTCCAACGCCTGGATGACGTCGCCGCCGACATGCCGGACTTCGACGAAATGGCGATCTTCACGATCCGCGCCTCCCATCGTTTCGACCCTGGCGCGCCGTGGAGCCTGGAACTGTTGGTGCGGCGCCAGACCGGCCCGGTCAGCGGCACATTCAGCAGTTTCGAACTCGGCTACCAACTGCCCGAGCCCTACCTCGAGCGACCTTTGCCGACGGCCGAGCAACTGGCGGCGGCCGAAGAAGCCAGCCGGCCGATGTGGCTGACCCTCTGGTACCAGAAAAGCGTCGAAATCGGCGTGCTCGGCGCGGCGTTGCTGGTACTGACGGCGATCCTGTTTTTCCAGGACTCACTGGCCCGACGGCCAACGCTGCTGCACTGGGTTCGCCGTGGATATCTGGTGTTCACCGTGGTGTTTCTCGGTGGCGTCGCGCTGGCGCAGTTGTCGGTGGTCAACGTGTTGACCTTTGTCCACGCGTTGTTCGAGGGCTTTCGCTGGGAGCTGTTTCTCACCGACCCGCTGATCTTCATTCTCTGGGTGTTCACCGCCGCCAGCATCCTGCTCTGGGGGCGCGGGGTGTTCTGTGGCTGGCTGTGCCCGTTCGGCGCGCTGCAGGAATTGATCAACGAGCTGGCACGCAAGCTCAAGGTGCCGCAATACGAATTGCCGTTCGCCGTTCATGAGCGGCTGTGGGCGATCAAGTACATCATTTTGCTGGGGCTGTTCGGCGTCTCGCTGGAGTCAATGGCCACCGCCGAACGGCTCGCCGAGGTGGAGCCATTCAAGACCGCCATCACCCTCAAGTTCGACCGTCAATGGTGGTTCGTCGCCTACGCGGTGGGCCTGCTGGTGATCAACGTGTTCACCCGCAAAGTCTATTGCCGCTACGTCTGCCCGCTGGGCGCAGCCTTGGCGATGCCAACCCGACTGCGCCTGTTCGACTGGCTCAAGCGCCGCAAGGAGTGCGGTAACCCGTGCCAACTGTGCGCCAAGGAATGCGAGATCCAGGCGATTCACCCCGATGGCCGGATCAATGCCAACGAATGCCATTACTGCCTCGACTGCCAGATGACCTGGCACAACGAAAACAAATGCCCGCCCTTGATCAACAAGCGCAAGAAGCGTGGCAAGCCAACCCCGTCCGACCCGCAACGAATCCCGGTGGTGCAGGTGGAGCCGACGCCTTGAGCGGCGCGCAAGACCTGGCCCTGACCGTTTCATCCTTCACGGAGCACACACAGCATGAGCGATAAAAAAATCCCGACGCCTGACGCAGTGCCAGAGTCCAGGGGCGTCAGCCGCCGCAGTTTCCTCGGCACTGGCGCGGTCACCGGCGCGATGTTGGCCGGTGCCACCGCACTGGGGGCCGGCACGTTCACCCGCGAGTCCTGGGCGGCGGCAGCCAAGGAAGCCAAGTCCAAGGTCCACGTCGGTCCCGGCGAGCTCGACGAATACTACGGCTTCTGGAGCGGTGGCCATCAAGGCGAGGTGAGGGTGCTGGGCGTGCCGTCGATGCGCGAGCTGATGCGCATCCCGGTGTTCAACGTCGATTCCGCGACCGGCTGGGGCCTGACCAACGAGAGCAAGCGCATCCTCGGCGACAGCGCCAAGTACCAGAACGGCGACTGCCATCACCCGCACATCTCCATGACCGACGGCAAGTACGACGGCAAGTATCTGTTCATCAATGACAAGGCCAACTCGCGGGTCGCGCGCATTCGCCTGGACATCATGAAGTGCGACAAGATCCTCACCGTGCCCAATGTGCAGGCGATCCATGGCCTGCGCCTGCAGAAGGTCCCGCACACCAAGTACGTATTCGCCAACGGCGAGTTCGTGATCCCGCATCCCAACGACGGCAGCACCTTCGACCTGCAGGACAAGAACAGCTTCACGATGTTCAACGTCATCGATGCCGAGAAAATGGAGATGGCGTTCCAGGTCATCGTCGACGGCAACCTGGACAACACCGATGCCGACTACACCGGCAAATACGCTGCCAGCACCTGCTACAACTCCGAGAAGGCCTACGACCTGGGCGGCATGATGCGCAACGAGCGCGACTGGGTGGTGGTGTACAACATTCCGCGCATCGAGGCGGCGGTCAAGGCGGGCAAGTTCATCACCCTGGACGGCTCCAAGGTGCCGGTGGTCGACGGACGCAAAGTCAACGGCAAGGACAGCGAATTCACCCGCTACATCCCGGTGCCGAAGAACCCCCATGGCCTCAACACCTCTTCTGACGGCAAGTATTTCATCGCCAACGGCAAGCTCTCGCCGACGGTCTCGATGATCGCCATCGACCGCCTCGATGATCTGTTCAACGACCGCTACAAAGATCCGCGGGAAGTGATCGTCGCCGAACCGGAGCTGGGCCTGGGGCCGCTGCACACGACCTTCGACGGACGCGGCAACGCCTACACAACGCTGTTCATCGACAGCCAGGTGGTGAAGTGGAACATGGACGAAGCGATCCGTGCCTACAAGGGTGAGAAGGTCAACTACATCAAGCAGAAACTCGACGTGCAGTACCAGCCCGGGCACAACCATGCGTCCCTGACCGAAACCAGCGAGGCGGATGGCAAGTGGCTGGTGGTGCTGTGCAAGTTTTCCAAGGACCGCTTCCTGCCCACCGGCCCGCTGCACCCGGAGAACGACCAACTGATCGACATCTCCGGCGAGGAAATGAAATTGGTCCATGACGGCCCGGCTTTCGCCGAGCCTCACGATTGCATCCTGGCCCGGCGCGACCAGATCAAGCCCCAGAAGATCTGGAGCCGCAACGATCCGTTCTTTGCCGACACCGTGGCCCGGGCGAAGAAGGACGGCATCAACCTGGAGACCGACAACAAGGTCATCCGCGACGGCAACAAGGTGCGGGTCTATATGACGTCCATGGCACCGGCCTACGGACTGACGGAGTTCACCGTCAAGCAAGGCAACGAGGTGACCGTGACGATCACCAACATCGACCAGATCGAGGACGTGTCCCACGGTTTTGTCATGACCAACCACGGCGCGAGCATGGAGATCAGCCCGCAGCAAACGTCCTCCATCACCTTCATCGCCGACAAGCCTGGCCTGCATTGGTACTACTGCAGCTGGTTCTGTCACGCGCTGCACATGGAAATGGTCGGGCGCATGCTGGTTGAAAAGGCCTGAGTCATTCATCGAGGAGGCAGGTGCAATGACCGGGAACATGCCGCACGCAAACGCTCATCGAACGGTCATTGCACTGATGTTCTGCCTGTTGTCGGGCGGCGCGTCCAGCGCGCCGCAATCGATCATGGACCTGCCGTTGCAGGCCGAGGGCGACCAGCAATGGCGCCTGCCGGCCGGTGAGTACCGTGGCTCGTTCAGCATTGATCAAGCCATGACGCTCACCTGTGCGCCGGACGCGGTATTCCAGGGGCAGGGCGAGGGCAATGGTCTGGTCATCCGAGCGCCGAATGTCCAGGTCCAGGGTTGCACGTTCCTGGACTGGGGCCATGACCTGACAGCCATGAACGCCGCCGTCTTCATCCATCCTGCCGGCCAGGGCGCGGTGGTGCGGGCGAACCGCATGCAGGGCCAGGGCTTCGGCATCTGGGTCGATGGCACGCGGGACGTCAGCCTCATCGACAACCGGATCCAGGGCGACCCGGGCCTGCGGTCCCAGGACCGAGGCAATGGCATCCACCTCTACGCGGTGCGTGGCGCGCGGATCATCGGCAACCAGATCCGCGACACCCGCGACGGCATCTACATCGATACTTCCAACGGTAATCTGCTGCAGGGCAACACCCTGGAGGATTTGCGCTACGGCGTGCATTACATGTTCGCCAACGACAACCAACTGCTGGGCAACACCACCCGCCGCACTCGCACGGGCTACGCGCTGATGCAAAGCCGCCAGTTGACGGTGATCGGCAACCGTTCCGAACAGGACCAGAACTACGGGATCCTGATGAACTACATCACTTATTCGACCTTGCGCGACAACTTCGTCAGCGACGTGCGCGATGGGTCCACCGGCGACACCATGATCACCGGCGCCGAGGGCAAGGCGCTGTTCATCTACAACTCGCTGTTCAACCGCATCGAAGGCAATCGTTTCGAGCGCAGCGCCGTGGGCATCCACCTCACCGCCGGCTCGGAGGACAACCGCATCGCCGGCAATGCCTTCGTCCATAACCAGCGCCAAGTCAAATACGTCGCCACCCGGTTGCAGGAATGGTCGGCGGACGGGCGCGGTAATTACTGGAGCGATTACCTGGGCTGGGACCGCAACAGCGATGGGCTGGGCGACGTCGCCTATGAACCCAACGATAACGTCGACCGGCTGCTGTGGCTGTATCCCCAGGTTCGCTTGCTGATGAACAGCCCGGGCGTTGAACTGCTGCGCTGGGTGCAGCGGGCGTTCCCGGTGATGAAATCCCCCGGGGTGATGGACAGCCATCCGCTGATGCAGGCGCCCATCCAACCCCTTCAACGCAACGTTGCCCAGGAGGACGCGTCTTGAACGTCGTCGAAATCGAAGGCGTCAGCCAGCGTTATGGCGACGTCGCCGTGCTGCACGGGCTTGACCTGACCCTGGCCCAGGGCGAAGTGCTCGGCCTGTTCGGCCACAACGGCGCGGGCAAGACCACCACCATGAAATTGATTCTTGGGCTGCTGCAGCCCAGCTCGGGAGAGGTGCGGGTCTTCGGCCGTGAGCCCAGCGACCCGAATGTGCGGCGAATGCTTGGTTACCTGCCGGAGAACGTCATGTTCTATCCGCAGTTGAGCGGGCTGGAAACGTTGCAGCATTTCGCCCGGCTCAAAGGCGCGGCACCTACGCAGGTCGAGCGCTTGCTGGAGGAGGTGGGGCTGGCGGGCGCGGCGAAACGTCGGGTGCGCACCTACTCCAAGGGCATGCGCCAGCGCCTCGGCCTGGCCCAGGCCTTGCTCGGCCAGCCGCGCCTGTTGCTGTTGGACGAACCGACCGTGGGCCTGGATCCCATTGCCACACAGGACCTCTATCAATTGCTTGATCGCCTGCGCTGGCAGGGCACCAGCATCATTCTTTGCTCACACGTCTTGCCGGGTGTGGAGGCGCACATCAACCGCGCCGCGATTCTCACCAGGGGGCGGCTGTTGGCCCTGGGCAGCCTGGCGCGTTTGCGCGAGGACGCGGGACTGCCGACGCTGATCCGCGCGTCGGGCCTTTCCCGCGCCGACTGGCTGCGCCAGCACTGGCGCAGCGAAGGGCACGTCACCCAGGGCTGGGGCGCCGAAGGGGTGCAGGTGTCTGCGCCGGACGGCAGCAAGTTGCTGTTGCTGCGCCAGTTGCTGGCCCAGGACGACCCGACGGATGTGGAAATCAAGCCACCCTCGCTGGAAGATCTGTATCGCCACTACATGAACCGCGCTGCGACCGAGGAGGCCGGCCAATGAACCCGATCTGGAACATGGCCCGCAAGGAACTCAGCGACGGCCTTCGCAACCGCTGGCTGCTGGCGATCAGCTTGTTGTTCGCGGTGCTGGCGATCGGCATCGCCTGGCTCGGCGCGGCGGCGTCCGGTCAATTGGGCTTCACCTCGGTGCCGGCGACGGTGGCGAGCCTGGCCAGCCTGGCGACATTCCTGATGCCGTTGATTGCCTTGCTGCTGGCCTACGACGCGATCGTTGGCGAGGACGAAAGCGGCACGTTGTTGCTGTTGCTGACCTACCCGTTGGGGCGTGGGCAGCTGTTGTTGGGCAAGTTTGTCGGCCACGGTCTGATCCTGGCACTGGCGACCCTGATTGGCTTCGGCTGCGCGATGTTGGCCATCGCGGTGCTGGTCGATGACGTGGAGCTGAGCCTGCTGCTCTGGGCCTTCGGCCGTTTCATGCTGTCCAGCACGCTGCTGGGTTGGGTGTTCCTCGGATTGGCCTATGTGCTGAGTTGCCTGTCGGCGGAAAAATCCACCGCGGCGGGGTTGGCGCTGGGGGTGTGGTTTTTCTTCGTGCTGGTGTTCGACCTGGCGCTCCTGGCGTTGCTGGTAATGAGCGAGGGCCGGTTCAGTCCGGACTTGTTGCCTTGGCTGTTGCTGTTGAATCCCACCGATGTGTATCGCCTGATCAATGTGTCCGGGTTTGACGCCGCGTCCAACGGCGCAGGCGTGCTGACGCTGGGTAGCGATTTGCCGGTTGCCGGGTCGCTGCTCTGGCTGTGCCTGGGGTTGTGGTTGGTGGTGCCGTTGTGGCTGGCCTATCGGTTGTTCAATCGTCGACGTCCATGAATGTCTGATCTTGATGAGGAAGCATGTGATGAACAGGGTTTATTTCAAGGCGAGCCGTGTCCTGGCCGGGGTTTTGATGTGCCTGGCGCTGGTGGCCTGCGACAAGGTCCAGTCGCCGCCGGCAGCCCAGGCGGGGTTGGCTTTTCATCCCGGGGATGAATGCCATGTGTGTGGCATGGTCATCAGCGATTTTCCCGGGCCCAAGGGCGCGGCGGTCGGTGCCGGCGGGACGAAGAAGTTTTGCTCACCGGCGGAAATGCTCGGCTGGTGGCTGCAACCGGAGAATCATCGCGCCGACGTGAAGCTGTACGTCCACGACATGGGCCACAGCCACTGGGACGCACCGGACGACGCTCACCTGATCGACGCGCGCACCGCCTACTTCGTGATCGGCTCCCGACTCAAGGGCGCCATGGGCGTGGTCCTGGCTTCGTTCTCCGACCTCGAGGCGGCACAAAAACTCGCCCACGAAGCCGGCGGCAAGGTCCTGCGCCTGGAGGACATCGACCAGAAGCTGCTCGGGCAGGCTGGCGCGATGTCATCGATGAGCCACTGACCGCTTTCGGGTGAAGAAGCAACACCATGGGGATAGGGTGGCCGGAAAAATGGATTATCGACGCCGCCCTTGTGGCGAGGGAGCTTGCTCCCGCTGGGTTGCGCAGCAGCCCCTCGGAACTGCGATGTCAGTGTGAGGTGCCCTCGGCAAATTCGATCTTGTTGCCCACGTTGTATTTGCCCGACGGCTTGTTCATCGGTAGGCGCTTGATCTCCTTCAGGGTGCTGCTGTCATAGACGATCAGCGCGCCGTCGGTGTCCCAGATGCTCAGCAGCAGGTAGCGGCCGTCGCGGGTGAATTCGACGTGGGCGGCGGTTTTGCCGGGCATCGGGCGCAGCGTGTGGGCAATTTCCAGAGTCTGCTTGTCGATGAGGTGGATGGCATCGTTGTCCGGGCCGAAGAACACGTCGGTCCAGGCATAGCGGGAGTTGGCATGGCTGCGCAGGAAGAAGCCCGGCCCGAGGGTGGGGATCTGCTTGATGACCTTCCAGGTGTCGAAGTCGATCACTGAAATCAGCCCCTTGCTGATGTTGGGCGTGGCGAATACCCAATGTCCGTCACGTTTCCAATAGGTGCCCGAGCCCAGATGCGGCATGCCCGGCAGCGCGATATCCGTGACGATCCGTCCGGTGTCGAGGTCGATCACTTGCCCTCCCTGGGCCTTGCGCGAGGTGGCGAGCAGTTGCCGATAATCCGGAGAGAAGGAGAAGTCATCCAGGTAATCCTCGGCCTCGATGCGCCTGGGCACAAAGTCCGGGTTCGGCCTGGTGGATAATTCCCAAACCTCTTTCACATCTTTCAACGCAACGATGAAGCTGTCCCGCGGTGGCGCCGTATAGACCGCGCTGACCCGCGATGCCTGGCCATCCAGCCCGACCGTTGCAACGGTCTTGACCAGCGACAGGTCACGGGCGTCGAGCACCACCAGGTTGCCCGGCAAGGTGTTGCCCACCAGCACCCAGCGGCCGTCCTTGCTCACTGCCAGATTACGGGTATTGAGCCCGGCGCGGACCTCGGCGATGAGCTTGAGGTTGTGCAGGTCGTACAGGCTGATCCAACCGTCCCGTGAGGCGAAGTAGACGAAACGGCCGTCCGGCGAGAATTTCGGCCCGCCGTGCACGGCAAAGTGCGAGGCGAAGCGCGCCAGCACCTCGAAGCGATCGCCGTCGACGATATCGACGTGATGGTCGCCGGCCTCCACCACCACGAACAGGTTCAGCGGGTCGGCGTTGTGCTGGGGTTTGTCCGGCAGCGTGGCAAGATTCGCCAACAGGCGATGACTGCGACGGGTGTCGTCTTCGTTCCAGGTCGGCTCGACGGCGGGCGGGCGCTGGAGATAATGGGTCAGGCCATCGATCTGCGCGGCATCCAGTACGGTGCCGAACGCCGCCATTTGGCTGGCGGGGCGGCCGTTTTCGATGACCTGGCGGATTTCAGCGGGCTTGATCCGGCTCAGGCTCTGGGGCAATAGCGCCGGGCCGGCGCCGCCGATGCGATTGACGCCGTGGCATTGCTCGCAGTGCTGCTGATAGTTGCGCTCGGCCAGGTCCAGGTCCGGCCCGCTGACATCGGCACCGTTGGCCGCGCCTATCCACAGCATCGGCGTGAACCACCAGCCCTTCATGACGCCACCTTCGAGGCATAGGGTTGGGCCTGTGGCATCGGATGAATCCGTGCCGGATGCTGCACCGGCTGCTGGGCAAACAGGCCGACGACCTTGCCGATCACGGTCAGGGTGGGCAGCCCGTCGGCGCAGGCCTGGGCCATTTCCGGCAACTGCCCAAGTGTGCCGCGCAGCACCTGTTGGTCAGGGCGCGTGCCGTTGCTGATCAACGCTGCCGGCGTGTCGGCTGCGAGTCCAGCCTCCATCAAGCGCTCGGCAATGGTGCGCAGGTTCGACAAGCCCATGTAGAAGACCAGCGTCTGGCTGTCATCGGCCAGGCTTTGCCACGGCAAGTCCAGCTCACCGTCGCGCTGCAAATGACCGGTGATGAATCGGCAGGAGTTGACCAGGTCGCGATGGGTCAGCGGGATGCCGGCATAGGCGGTACAACCTGCCGCGGCGGTGATGCCGGGCACCACTTGGCAATCGATGCCACGAGACAGCAGGTATTGCAGCTCTTCAGCGCCACGGCCGAAGATGAACGGGTCGCCGCCCTTGAGCCGGACGACCCGCTGGCCCTGGTCCGCCAGATCGGCCAACAGTTGGTTGATCTGCGGCTGGGGCAGGCTGTGGCAACCGGCGGCCTTGCCGACATAATGCCGGGCGCAAGTCAGTGGGATCAGGCTGAGCAGTTGCGGGCTGATCAAGCGGTCGTAGACCACCGCGTCGGCTTGCATCAGCAGGCTCCACGCCCGCAACGTCAGCAGGCCCGGGTCACCGGGGCCGGCGCCGACCAGGGCGACTTCCCCTGGTACGAAGGACGATTGCAGGGCAGCGGGCAAAACGATGGGGGCAGGCATGGGACTTCCTTGGTTCGTCATCAGGTTCGCCGTCGGCTTCGGGCTATATCGGTTGCAGTGCAACGCTGGGAATCGCGTGCACGCCGATTTCTTCATCGCTCAGGTGGCAACCGGGGTCTTGGCCCCACAAATCGCCGTCGGCCCAGGCGCGGGTGCGGGTGTTGCCGTTGCAGATCCCCAGCCAGCGACATTGGCCGCAGCGTCCACCGACGGCGCGAGGGTGCTCGCGCAGCTTCAGGAGAAGGGGCTCGGGGCGGTCCAGCCAAAGGGACTTGAACGGCGTCCGGCGGACATTGCCCACCGAGTGCTGCCACCAATACGTGTCGGGATGCACCTCGCCGGTGTTGTCGATGTTGGCGATGCCGCTGCCCGAGGCATTGCCGCCCCAGGCCCGCAGCATCTGCTCCAGCGCGGTGGAGTGTTGGGGCAGGCACCGGGCGACCCAGTGCAGCAGCAGGATCGCATCGGCATCGTTGTTGCCGCTGACGAAATCGCTGTCGCGGCCGTGTTCGATGTCCGCCCAGGCACGCTGGAAAATCATATCCATGGCCTCGCGGCTCATCTGCTGATGGGCATCGAGCTTGCGGCTGCGCTTGCCGCGACCGCTGTAGTTGAGATGCGACAGGTAGAATTTCTGCACATCGTATTCGTCCATCAGCTCCAGCAGCCTGGGCAGTTGCAGATGGTTCTGCTGGGTCAGGGTCGTGCGCAATCCGACCCGGATCCCACGTTCGCGGCAGAGCCGGATCGCCGCCATTGAGCTGGCGAAGCTGCCCTTGAGCTGCCGGAATTCATCGTGGGTCGCTTCCAGGCCATCGATGCTGATGCCCACGTAATCAAAATTCGCCGCCGCGATCTGCTCGATATTGGCGGCATCGATCAGCGTGCCGTTGGTGGACAGGGCGACGAAGAAACCTCTGGCACGGGCATAGGCGCTGAGCTGGAACAGGTCCTCGCGCAGCAACGGTTCGCCGCCGGACAGGATCAACACCCGCACCCCGGCGTCGTGCAGGTCGTCGATCACTTGCAGGGCTTCGGCCGTGTTCAGCTCATCGTGAAACACGCTGTCGGCGGAGGTTGCGTAGCAATGCTTGCAGGTCAGGTTGCAGCGCCTGAGCAGGTTCCAGATCACCACCGGTGCGCGCAGGCTGCCCGGGGGTGCGACGCGAGGGGCGGGGCATTGCCCGGCCAGGGCGCGCAGGTAATGGCTGATCCTCAACATAAGCGCTCCTTCGGTCGATGTGCAGGTTCAGCGCGCGGCCGCTGTCAGGCGCAAGCCGGTTTTCTTCAGGATCCGGCTGCTCACCAGCATGTCGTCGGCGGCGCAGGCATCCCCCAGCAGGTAACGCAGGTGGTCGCGGTAGCTGTCGATTTCTTCGCGACTGCGCCCGTGGACCATGGCGAACAGGTTGTAGCGCCAGCCGGGGCGGCGCGGGCGGCGGTAGCAATGGCTGACGAAGGGCTGCGCGCCCAACAGCGCGCCGAGGCGCGGCATGTCGGTGTCGGCGACATCCCAGACGGTCATGCCGTTGTGGCGATAGCCCAGGCGATAATGGTTGGGTACGGCGGCGATGCGACGGATTGCGCCTTCGGCCTGCAGGCGCTTGAGCAGGTCGAGGGTGGACTCGACACTCAAGCCCAGTTGTTCGGCGAGCCAGCTCCAGGGATCTTCGAGCAAGGGCAGGCCGGCCTGGGTCAGTTCGACCAGGCGCAGGGCCAGCGGAGTTTCTTCCTGTTGCAATGAGTCAAACCGGGAAATACAAACCGACATGGTAGGTTTCCTCCTTGGGCAGGTTCAGCGGCACCAGGCCGGTCAGCCGTTCGATGCGCAGCAGGGTGTCGGCGATCACCTGTTCGCTGGGGCAGGCAAGCACGAACCACATGTTCCAGGCGTGCTCGCGACGGTAGTTGTGGGCCACTTCGGGCAGGTCGGCGAGCAGCTCGGCGATGGTCTCGAAACGCGCTTCGGGCACGGCCAGGGCGGCGAGGGTGAACGCGCCGCCGAGGCGATCGATGTCGAACATCGGGCCGAAACGAGTCAGCACGCCTTCGTTGAGCAACTCATGCAGACGGTCGAGCAGCTCGGCGCTGTTGCTGTCCAGCTCGCGGGCCAGGTGCTCCCAGGGATGGCGCACCAGGGGCAAGCCCAGTTGCAGCCGGTTGATCAGGCGGCGGTCGAGGTCATCCATCGATCGAGGCTCCGGCCGGTGCGGCGAAACGTCCGCCGCATTGCTTGAACAAGTGCGTGCTGAACAACAATTGATGGGGCAGGTCATCCAGCAGATGTTCCTGGAGCAACGCCTGGACCTGGGCCTCGACGCGATCGCGCTGGCGTCCGTGAATCATGCAGAACAGGTTGTATTGCCACTGGGGCAGCCGTCGTGGGCGCTGGTAGCAGAGGCTGATGCCCGGTGCCTGGCCGAGGCGTCGCCCGACTTCATCGATCAACGCATCCGGCACGTCCAGCACCAACATGGCATTGGCGGAAAATCCCAAGGCGCGGTGATTGACCACCAGGCCAACGCGGCGGAACAGGCCTTGCTCGTGCCATAGCCGTACTTGCTCGAGCACCTGCGACTCGCTGGCCTCGATCTGTTCGGCCAAGGCCTGGAAGGGACGCGGAGTCAGCGGCAAACCGGTTTCCAGCGAACGGCGCAGCGCCAGGGATTGTGGCTCGCTCAGGGCGGTGTTCATGGGGTGGCCTCCAGGGCAAAGCCCAGGTCGATGCGGTAGGCGGTGAGCATGGGCAGGTCCAGGGGCGTGAGGCCGGTGTCCTGCTCCAGTTCCTGGAGGATGTTGTCCAGGTGGGCGCGGTCGGGACCGGTCAGCACGAACCAGAGGTTGTAGCGATGCTCCCGTTCGTAGTTGTGATTGACTTCCGGGTACTGGCTGACGCGCCCGGCCACTTGATGCAAGCGCTCCGGCGGCACCGCGAGGGCGGCTAGGGTGCTGGCGCCGGCCCGGCTGTGTTCGAACACCGGACCGACCCTCGACAACGTCCCCGCCAGTTGCAGGTGTTGAAGACAGTCGATGACCTGGGTCTCGCTGCAACCGAGGGTTTCGGCCATGGCCTTGTAGGGTTCGGCACACAGCGGCATGCCGTGTTGGAAGCGGTCGATCAGGCGACGGGCGAGTGGGCTCGGTGTCATGGTCAATACCCTGGCTTGTGCGCGCGGCTGCTGAAGAAAATGCCGCTGGGGCTCAGTGACGGCAGCGTGCCGATCCGTTCCAGTCGATAGGGATCCCAGACTTGCACTTCACCGCCATCCCGGGCGGACAGCCACAATTGGTCGCCGCGGGCGGTGAACTCCATGTGCAGCACCGCCGGCCCGGGACGCAGATCGGCAACGATGGCATGGGTCTGGGTGTCGATGACCTGGACGTGGTCGTTGTCCGGATAGGCGAAGTTGACCCAGAGCTGGCGTCCATCCGGCCGTGCGGTGACGAACACCGGCTGCCCGGCCACGGCAATGGCGTCGACCTGCTGCCAATTCGTCGCGTCCATCACCAGCACTTGGTGGTGACCGACGGCGGGCACGAAGGCTTGCTGCCCAGCCAAGGCCCAGCCTTCCAGATGGGGCATCTTGTAGACCGGCAGCCGGGCCTCGCCGCGTCCGTAATGGCCCAGCACGCGCTTGACCCCGTGCTCCGGATGCCAGAGATCGAGTTGTGCCATGCCGTCTTCGCCGAACAGCCCGGCCATGTAGTAGCGCCCGTCCGGGGTGATCAGCGCGTCGTAGGGTTGCTTGCCGATGCCGGTGAAACGCTCGATGCGCGGTGTGGTGCCTTCGCTGAAGTCGGCGGTCCAGATCTCGTCGGTGTCGAACAGGCTGAACACAAAACGCTGGCCGGGCGCATCCACCAGGCCCACCACCCGGGAGCGTCTACCGGTGTCCGGCAGCGGTGTGGCCGGGATGTCGGCGATCGGGTCCAGGGTCCGGGCATCGAATACTTTCACGCCGCCGGGTTCGTAGTTGGACACGGCGATCAGCTTGCCATCCTGGCTGATCGCGCCACCGATACTGTTGCCGCCCTGGAGGATGCGGCGGTCGATGCGAGCGGTCAGCAAATCGACCTTGCTCAGCCCGCCATCGCGGCCAAACACGTAGGCGTAGCGCTGGTCCCGGGAGAACACCACCGAGGCATGGGACAAGTCGCCCAAGCCTTCGACGCGGGCGAGCAGGCTGCGGTTGTCGCTTTCGATGATCTGCAGGCTGCCGCTGGCGCGCTCTATCACCACGCCCAGGTCGCCCGTGCCGCGCAGCGTGGGCTGGGCGCAACCGGCGAGCAGGATTGCAGCGCTGGCCACGCAAAGGAGGGTACGGATCATGATGCGGGTTTTCCTTGAAGAAGCCGGTCCACCAACCAGCGAATATCGTCGGGGCCGAGCAGTGGCGCCCAACCGGGCATCGCGCTGCCGGGGCGGCCCAGGGTGACGGTGGCGATGAGGCTGTCGCGGGATTTGCCCGTCAGCGCTTCGCGGGTCAGCGGCGGACCGAGGCCGCCGGTCATTCGCAGGCCGTGGCAGGCGCCACAGTCCTGGTCCAGAAGATGTTGGAGTTGGGCCTGGCGCGGCGGGTCGGGAGCGGCCAGCGCGCAGGCGGGGATAAGCAGGAGGAGGGCGCTGATCGAGGGGGTGAAGCTGTGTCGTTCCATGACGTCCTCCGGGTTGAATGATGTTGCTTTCGTGGCGAGGGGCAAGCTCCCTCACCACGGGTTATGTAATTACTTAAGGGTCAAGACCCAAGCCGCGAGGATCTTGGCCTCTTCTTCCGTCACCGGGTTGGCGGGCATCGGCATCGGTCCCCAGTTGCCCTGCGTGCCTTCCTTGATGTGTTTGGCCAGTAGCGCCTCGGCCCCGGCGACGCCTGCGTTTTTCGCCGCGACTTCCTTGAGCGCCGGGCCCACTACCTTGGTGTCGATGGAGTGGCAGGCTGCGCACGGTTTGCTCTTGAACAATGTCGGGCCGTCCTGCGCCATTGCCGGCAGGCTGTAGGCGGCGGTCAGGGCCAGCGCGATGAGAATAGGCTTCATGTTTTTTCCTCTTATTGATGGGGCTCAATAGATGTCGTGTTGGGTGTTGTAGACGTTGAATTTCCCGGTCGGGGTGATCAGGCGCTTGTCCTTGATCACGTCCTTGACCTTGAGGGTCTTGTCGTCGATCACCACCAGTGCCGACTCGTCTTCCTGGCCACTCCAGACCGAGAACCAGACTTCGTCGCCGGCCTTGTTGTATTCCGGTTGCACCACGCGCAGCGCGCCTTTCTTGATGCCTGCGTACTCGGCAATCGGCAGCACGGTGTAGCCGGCGTCGAGCTTGTCGATGTTGAACACCGCCACCGACTGGCTGAGCTTGGCGTCCGGGCTGAGGGTGGTGTCGACGTACAGGTGACGGGACTGCGGGTGGGTCTTGATGAACAGCGAACCGCCGCCCTGGCCCTGGAGCGAACCCACTTGTTTCCAGGCGTATTGCGGATGCTTGACCGGGTCGGTGCCGATCAGCGAAACCCCGGCATCGCCCAGGTGGCTGGTGGCCCAGACCGGTCCGTAGAGCGGATGGTTGAAGTTGGCGCCGCGTCCCGGGTGCGGGGTCTTGCCAACGTCCACCAGGGCGGTGAGCTTGCGTTCCTTGGAATCGATCACCGCGACTTTGTTGGAATTGTTGGCGGCCGTCATGAAGTAGCGATGGCTGCTGTCCCAACCGCCGTCATGCAGGAACGGCGCGGCGTCGATGCTGGTGATGGTGAGGTTCTTGATGTCCTGGTAGTTGACCAGCATCACCTTGCCGGTTTCCTTGACGTTGACGATGAACTCCGGCCATTCATGGGAGGCGATGATCGCCGCGACGCGGGGTTCGGGGTGGTATTGCTGGGTGTCGACGGTCATGCCGCGAGTGGAAACGATCTGCTTGGGCTCCAAGGTCTCGCCGTCCATGATCGTGAACTGCGGCGGCCAGTACGAACCGGCAATCGTGTACTTGTCTTCGTAGCCCTTGAACTTGGAGGTTTCCACCGAGCGAGCTTCGATGCCCACCTTGATTTCCGCGACCTTGGTCGGCTCTTTCGGCCACAGGTCGATCATGTCGATCTTGGCGTCCCGACCGATCACCAGCAGATAACGCCCAGAGGCCGAGATGCGCGAGATGTGCACCGCGTAGCCGGTGTCGATCAGCTTGACGATCTTCTTGCTGTCGCCGTCGATCAAGGCAATCTTGCCGTCGTCGCGCAGGGTCACCGAGAACAGGTTTTGCAGGTTGAGATTGTTGAGTTGCCTGGTGGGTCGGTCCTCGGGCTTGACCAGGACTTTCCAGGTCTTGAGGGTTTCGGCCATGCCCCACTCCGGCGGTGTCGGCGGGGTGTGCTGGATGAACTTGGCCATCACCGTGATCTGGTCTTTGGTCAGGGCGTTGGAGGTGCCCCAGTTCGGCATGCCGGCGGCGGAGCCATAGGTGATCAGCGCCTCCAGGTAGGGTTGGCCGCGCGCCTGCGTGATGTCAGGTGTCAGGGGCTTGCCGGTGGCGCCCTTGCGCAGCACGCCATGGCAGCCGGCGCAGCGCTGGAAGTAGATTTCCTTGGCCGCATCGAAGTCGGCCTGGCTCAGGTCCGGCGCGCCTTCGGTCTTGACCATGCGCGGGCTGTCCTGCGAGGTGGCCTGCGCAGGCGGTTGGTCGGCGAAGACGTAAGGGGAGGCCAGCACTGTACACAGCGCCGTGGCCCTTATCGCCCACGATTTTTTGTGGCTGATCAGCATTCCATTTCTCCTCAGGCATGACCCGCGCTGCCCCGCAAATGTCGTCCGGCGCGCAGATTCTTGGTGCGCTGCAAGGCTATGCCGGAGCCGATGGTTAGCCGCTTGACGGCGATCAAGTTTGCCGGCCGCAAGCCTTGCCAGGTTGTCGCAGGGCCTCGTAGCTTGAGTGGCAATCCGTTGTCTGATCAGGCCATCCCATGAACGCAATCCCTACCGCGCAACACCCCGACGAACCCTTCTACCAAGCCCAGGACAACGAGCACGCGCTGTTCGAACAGGCCTGGCGCCACGGCATGCCGGTGCTGATCAAAGGTCCGACCGGTTGCGGCAAGACCCGTTTTGTCCAGCACATGGCCCATCGCCTGAAGTTGCCGCTGTACACCGTCGCCTGCCACGACGACCTCAGCGCCGCCGACCTGGTCGGCCGTCACCTGATCGGCGCCCAGGGCACTTGGTGGCAGGACGGACCGTTGACCCGGGCGGTGCGCGAGGGCGGCATCTGTTACCTGGACGAAGTCGTCGAGGCGCGCCAGGACACGGCGGTGGTGTTGCACCCGCTGGCGGACGATCGTCGACAGCTGTACCTGGAACGCACCGGCGAGGTCTTGCAGGCGCCGCCGTCGTTCATGCTGGTGGTGTCGTATAACCCCGGCTACCAGAACCTGCTCAAGGGCATGAAGCCGAGCACGCGCCAGCGTTTCGTGGCGATGCGTTTTGGCTATCCGGCGGTGGCCGACGAAGAACGCATCGTTGCCCGCGAGGCCGGCGTCGATATGGCCTTGGCGGCCCAGGTGGTGCGCTTGGGGCAGGCGCTGCGCCGGCTCGATCAGCATGACCTGGAGGAGGTCGCGTCCACCCGTTTGCTGATCTTCACGGCCCGCATGATCGGCGCCGGCATGGACCCGCGCCAGGCCTGCCTGGCGTGCCTGGCCGAACCGTTGAGCGATGACCCGCAAACCGTGGCCGCGCTGATGGATGTGGTCGATGTCCACTTCGGCTGAACGCGTTGAAGTGGCCCGGCGGTTGCCCGGGGATCTGGCGATGTGGTTCTTCATCCTCGCCGAGCTGTCGGTGTTCGCGCTGCTGATCCTCGCGTTCACCGCCGCCCAGGCACTGCACCCGCAGATGTTCAGCGAAGGCCGCCAATTGCTCGACCGCTCCACGGGCCTGGCGATGACCCTCAGCCTGCTGACCGCCGGACTGTTCGCCGCCCTGGCCCTGGAGCAAGCCCGGCAAGACCGGCCACGACGAGCCGCGTTGATGTTGTGCGGCGCGTTGCTGCTCGCCTGTGGCTACGTGGGCATCAAACTCAGCGAGTATGCGCACCTGCTGGCGAACGGCCTCGGCATGGAGCACAACACCTTCTTCACCTTGTACTGGATCCTCACCGCGTTCCATTTCCTCCATGTGCTGCTGGGCATGGTCATCCTCGCGTGGTTGGCCGAGGGTTGCCGCCGCCGGCGCTACGGTGCGCAGCAACACAGCGGGCTGGAATCCGGCGTGCTGTATTGGCACATGGTGGATCTGGTCTGGGTGGTGTTGTTTCCGGTGGTCTACATCCTCGATTGAATGGAGGTACCCGTGTCGACGTCCCGTATCCTGATCGTCTGCTGGACAATGCTGGCCGTGTTAAGTACCGCCACCGTTGCCTTGGCCCAGGTCGCTGCCAACGGGCTGGTGGCAATCGCCATCCTGGCAGTTGCCGTGACCAAGGCCTGGTTGATCGCCGACGGCTTCATGGAATTGCGCCATGCCCCGCGGTTGTGGCGGCGGTTGGTGTTGAGCTGGGCGGTGGTGCTGGCGGTGGGGGTTTCTTTTGGGGTTTGAGTCCCTGCGTAAACCCCCGTAGCGAGGGAGCGGGCCCCTCGCTACGAATGTGACACTGGACGAATGGGGGGACGTGGCCAATTAGGGGAGTGGTTGGTCTGGAATACGGACGTAGGGACCGATCTCTTATTTGTTCTCCGCAGCCAGGCGAATGGCTTGGAGTTTTGTGAAATCAGGCTTGGCCCTTCCATCAGCCACTGTACTGCCATCAGGATAAGTAAAGGTGGTGTGATTACCTTTC
Organism: Pseudomonas frederiksbergensis; assembly: GCF_000802155.2. GTDB lineage: Bacteria > Pseudomonadota > Gammaproteobacteria > Pseudomonadales > Pseudomonadaceae > Aquipseudomonas > Aquipseudomonas frederiksbergensis_A. The sequence continues at coordinate 185,628 of NZ_JQGJ02000001.1, read as the reverse complement.
CTCTTAATGTTGGGTCCGGCTGAATAGACTACATAGCTGGAGTGCAGGATGGGCTCAAAGTGCACTGCCTGTGCTTGTACCGCTCGATAGCTTAGATAGATATTTCCTTCGCCAGCTAAGCTGACAGTTTTCTTATATGGTCCTAAAAATTCTTCATCAATCCATGGGTAGTAGTCTTTTTTAATAATCAAATCTCCTTTGACGTTGAAGTCAGCCCCACCGCGTGGCGAGTTGTTGCGGTCAAAAATCACTACAACACCCCCTCCGGCACGATAAGTTACGTTTTCGCCAAAGGGAGTCGGCGTGGCATAAGCGACGCCGAAGGTCACATTGCTCAAGCGCCATTGGCACGCGCCGCCACCGTCCATAGGCAGCTCGGCTCGATAGAGGTCACTCTGTCCTTGACGCACTGGCCATATATCCGTTCGCTGATACTCGTCACGTTGGTAGGGTTTGCCCATTGCAGTGTGGTCGGTGAAGGTACAGATGGTGGAGCGGTAAACGACCTGCATGACTTCATTTGTCAGCTCCTTGGGCAGATTTACCGTTACCGTCACTTTTTCGCTGTCCGCAGGTGGCGCCAGGCCGTAGTCCTTGGCGCAACCGCTGAGACTGATGAGCATTGCCACTATGACGATGGGTATTTTCTTGATCATGATCCACTCCTTGCTCGTGTCGACGGACTCAGCCCCAGGTCTTCGTAAAGTAGGTATTCGGGTCGGCCACGGCGTCAAAGCGCTGTAACGCCTCGATACCGCCCTCGACCCCCCGTGTGGTGCCCAAGGCCTGGGTCAGCAAACCCTGCAAACCCAGGAAGACCCGGTTACGGTCCCGTTCGTGTTCGTGGATGCGGCTGTAATGCTCGTGCATCTGCTGCTCGAAGCGTTGTCGCTCAAGCTGCTCCTTCATCAAGGGCTCCCGCTCGGGGTTGATCGACTCCAGCAGATGGTTATGCAGGTAGGGTTGATACTCGCTCATGAAATGGTTGCCGAGGCCACTCAGTCGGCCCTTCTTGGGGTTGCCGTGGGGCGGGAAATAACGGGCCCGATCACCCGGTCGCAGCGTGCCGATCAGGCCTTCTTGCGCCTGCTTGGCCTGTTGGTCGTCCTCAGGGCTCAGGCTGGGTACGAGGTAGAACTTGGCCTTTTCCTGCAGGGGACGAGCGATGGTGGTGTAGTAAGGCGCGCCGAGCCCATCCTTGTTGCGATAGGCCGGGTATTGCGAGCCACGTTCCTGCACGTGCTGCTCGGCCCTGAAGAACATGGCGATTTCGCCGTGGTGACAAAACGGATCGCCATGCTTGAACACCGTGCTGGCCGTTAGCTGAAGCAACGACCAGGTAAATCCCAGGGTGGTGCCCAACGGGCCGTACAAGTCGTACAGGTAATTATCCAGCGCCGCTTCTGGTGGCGCGCTGGGAATGGTGTCGGTGTCGTTGACGTGCCGGAAGTGTTGCAACTCGCCTAGGCCCTGCACAGCCTTGAGGGTGAAGGTGCGCGGCATGCCGTAGGTGTATAGCAATGGGTTGCGCGTTTGCAGTGAGGCGGCGTGAATCAGCCCTAAGGCACCACCAAGACTATGGCCGCAAATAAACAATTCTTTATCACGAGCTTCAACATAAATCGTCTCGCCTAAATCCTTGGCATAAATCCTTCTTGCAACCTCATAAGCATCCCGAAAGCCCAAATGCACGCTGCCCTCCGGCGTCAGGTCTGCACAGGGCACCTTGGGTTCGCAGTTGGCCGCAACTTCTGGCTGGATCGGTCGAAAGGTCACGTCTGTCGCCAGGTCGGTAAAGGGGTAGGCCATCTCTGTGCCGCGCCAGGCCACCAGCACCTGGGTTGCACTGATGGCGTAGAAAAGCTGCGTATCTCCTTCCGGGGGAAGCGCCTGACGGGTGTCCAACGGTTTGGCTATCGTATAGCGCTCATCAAAAGGCACATCACTGACCAGGCAAGGCCAATTCTGACCCCCGTCCCATATCCTCGGTGTACGTGACAGGTCCAGGCATTGCTGGTCGAAAAATTCCTTGACGGAGCCTCGGTCCTGCTCCGGCCATGTGCTGTACGACAAGATGCTCATCAGCCCCAGGTTGTAGGCATTGGCGAGGCTGTAATCCGGCTGGTGATGCAGCACCAGCAACCAGGCCCGGAACGGACAAACCTCCAGCACATGACGGCGGTCCAGTTGTTCATCGTCGACCGTAAAACCACTGAACGTCCGGTCCGGGAAATGAAACGCTGGCGGCTGGCTGGGGTCGGTCAACGGCGGGGACAGCTCGGGCAGCCGATCGCACAACTGCCCCATACGCAGGTAGTGGTAGCCATGCCCGGCCTCAATGGCCTGTCGTTCGATTGGAGAAAAACCCGAACGCTGCGGGCTGTACAGCGGGGTACGGTCGCCAATTACAGGCCTGGGGGGCTCAGGCCGTTCGGCGCGCAAACGACGGGTTTGCAATTGCCCGGCCAGTGAGTTGGCCTCCAGCAGCAAGGTGATGGCCAGCGGGTGCAAACCCTCGATACGGATCACCCCATCGGCATCGCTGACGCCGGCGTATTCGGGAACATAGGCCGTGCGCGTGGCCTCGTTCTGCGCACGGAAGGGCATGTTCGCCAAGGGTTCACCGTGTTCGTCCAGTAACTGGAATTCGATCCAGTGCTGTTTCTGTTTGCCCACGGTAATGACTTTGAATGGATTAAGCGTATCCGTACGGTGCCGGGTGTCGTTCATTGATCGTTCCTTGATGGTTTCCTTCACTGCGAATGGGCGCCTTGCCCAACGGATGCAGTCATTTCCGAAGCGAGCCTGCCCCACCTCAACGACTTACTCCACCAACGCCGACCCGCTGTTACAACTTTGGGAAATTTCCGAAGGAGCCATCACTCCAGGCGGTAGGCCCGGAACCCTCCAAGCCGAATCCCGCCCGCAACAACCCACCAAAACCATCGGAGATTCTTGATCGCCATCAAGCGGTTCCGAACCCCTCGCTTTCTAGAATGGGCACGCCAAGCAATGAGGAAGTGACCATGTCAGATACCTTCACCAAAGGCATGGCCAGGAATATTTACTTCGGGGGAAGCATCTTCTTTTTCCTGATATTCCTGGCCCTGACCTACCACACGGAACAGACCTTTCCCGAGCGCAGTAACCAGGCGCAATTGACGGAATCGGTGATACGCGGCAAGGGCGTCTGGGAGCGCAACAATTGCATCGGCTGCCACACGCTGCTGGGCGAGGGTGCGTACTTCGCGCCGGAGCTGGGCAACGTGGTCAATCGACGCGGTGGCGATGAAGCCTTCAAGCCGTTTCTCCAGGCGTGGATGAAGATGCAACCGCTGAACGTCCCGGGCCGTCGTGCCATGCCGCAGTTCAACCTGAGCGAGCAGGAGGTCGACGACATCGCCGAGTTCCTCAAGTGGAGCTCGAAAATCAACACCAACGGCTGGCCGCCAAACAAGGAGGGCTGAGAGATGAGCATGGCTAATCCGCATCTGAAATTCGCCTCGCAGGCCGTCGCCAAACCTTATTTCGTGTTTGCCCTGATGCTGTTCCTCGGGCAGGTGCTGTTCGGTTTGATCATGGGCTTGCAATACGTGGTCGGTGATTTCCTGTTCCCGCTGATCCCTTTCAACGTGGCCCGCATGGTCCACACCAACCTGCTGATCGTCTGGCTGCTGTTCGGCTTCATGGGCGCGGCTTACTACCTGATACCGGAAGAGGCCGATCGCGAGCTGCACAGTCCGAAACTGGCCCTGTTGCTGTTCTGGGTGTTCGCCGCCGCCGGTGTGGCGACGATCCTGGGCTACCTCGCGGTGCCTTATGCGACGCTGGCGAAGTTCACCGGCAACGACCTGCTGCCGACCATGGGGCGGGAGTTCCTGGAGCAGCCGACGATCACCAAGATGGGCATCGTCGTGGTGTGCCTGGGCTTTCTCTATAACATCGGCATGACGATGCTCAAGGGGCGCAAGACCACGGTCAGCATGGTGATGATGACCGGGTTGATCGGCCTGGCGGTGTTCTTTCTCTTCTCCTTCTACAACCCGGAAAACCTTGCCCGCGACAAGTACTACTGGTGGTGGGTGGTGCATCTTTGGGTGGAAGGCGTGTGGGAATTGATCATGGGTTCGATGCTCGCCTTCGTCCTGATCAAGATCACCGGCGTGGACCGGGAAGTGGTGGAGAAATGGCTGTACGTGATCATTGCCATGGCGCTGATCACCGGCATCATCGGCACCGGCCACCACTTCTTCTGGATCGGCGCGCCAGAGGTCTGGTTGTGGGTCGGCTCGATCTTCTCGGCGATGGAACCGCTGCCGTTCCTGGCGATGGTGGTGTTCGCCTTCAGCATGGTGAAAAACCGTCGTCGGCAGCACCCGAACCGCGCAGCAACGTTGTGGGCCAAGGGCACCACGGTCACCGCGTTCTTTGGTGCTGGTGTCTGGGGTTTCCTTCACACCCTGGCCCCGGTCAACTACTACACCCACGGTTCGCAACTGACCGCGGCCCACGGGCACCTTGCCTTCTACGGCGCCTACGCGATGATCGTGATGACGCTGATCAGCTACGCCATGCCACGCCTGCGCGGCTTGGGTGAAGCGGCGGACGAACGCTCGCAGCGCCTGGAGATCTGGGGCTTCTGGTTGATGACCCTGTCGATGGTGATGATCACCTTGTTCCTCACCGCGGCCGGTGTCGTGCAGGTGTGGCTGCAACGCTGGATGGAAGATGGCAGTGCCTTGCCGTTCATGGCGACCATGGATCATTTGAAGCCGCTGTTCTGGGCAAGATTGGTCAGCGGTGTCGGGTTCCTGGCCGGGTTGCTCTGCTACCTGCTGAGCTTCCGTCAACGCGGCCGTGCTGCGCTGCGGGCACCGGCGGCGGTGGTGCCTTCTTGAATCACCACAACGACTAAGCCGGACCCATTTGTGGCGAGGGGATAAATCCCCTCGCCACATCAAGAGGAAAAAACCATGGCATTCACCCTGGAGCTGGAAGAATGGGTCGGCAGTGTCTGGCACCGTTTCATCACTCGACGGGCCAGTGCGGACTTTCCCGAGGCACGGGTCGAGCTGACTCCAAGGCAACGCTCTCTGCAGGTGCTGTTTCGCGCCACCGGTGGTGCCCGGCACCTGGGCGTCGAGGCGGTCAGCGACCGTGATCTTTTGCTGCGGCGCAACCTGTTGCAGCAGATCGCCGGCACCTGCAAGCAAGTGCCGCTGGCCTGGTGCGATGGCGACAACCTGCGGTTGCCGGCGAGCGTGGCGGCGTTTCCGGATGTCGAGCTCAACCAGGAGTTGTATCGCTGGCTGGCGTTGCTGGCCGCGCAGTCGGGGCCGATGACGCATTGGGGGCGGGACAACCAGCGCTGGACTTTGGCCGTGCTCGAACGCTACCCGGCGCTGCGACTTCGTTATCGGCGGTTGGTGGAGGCGCACCTGTCCTTGCGCCCCGATCCTGAATCACTGAATCCGGCCGAAGCCGCCCTGGAGCGCGCGTTATGCCAAGCTTTGCGCGAACCGGGCAGTGTCGAGCGTTTTCCCCGCAGCGAACGAGCGGCCTGGCCGTTGCCGTTGTGGCTCTATCCGGCCCAACATCTGGCCAATCCGCAAGCCGCCGACCTCGAAGAGTCCGAGCAATACCTGGCGACACCGCCTGGTGAGCAGCAGGGCGGACGCAAGCGCGCCGAGCGCATCGACGACACCACTCGCGACGGTGGCCTGCTGATCGTGCGCCTGGAGAACCTGTTCAGCTGGACCGAACACGTCGACCTGGATCGCTGGTCGGACGACAGCGAAGACCCGGACGCCGCGCGCGTCGCTGAAGATCTCGATCAACTGACCCTTTCCCGCACGCGCCTGCGCAAGGGCGGTGGCTTGAAGCTGCACCTGGATTTGCCGCCGGCGGATGTCGATGACATTCCTCTGGGCGAAGGCGTCTTGCTACCCGAATGGGACTATCGCAAGCAGCGCCTTCAGGACGATTTCGTCAGTGTGCAGACGTTTATTCCCCGCGACTGTGAACCCCAGCCGCTGCCCTCGCGACTACGAGGCCCGGCCCAGCGGCTGCGTCGCCAGTTCGAACACCTGCGCAACGATCGCCAATGGTTGCGCCAGCAGACCCAGGGCTGCGAACTGGATTTGCAGGCGTGGCTGGATTTCCATGTCGAGCGCCAGCACGGTCAATGCAGCGAACGTGGGCTGTTCATGGACCAGCGCCAGACTCGCCGCGACCTGGCCTGCCTGCTGCTGGCCGATCTATCGATGTCCACCGACGCCCACCTCAACGACGAGCACCGGGTCATCGATGTGATCCGCGACAGCCTGTTGCTGTTCGGTGAGACCTTGTCGGTGCTGGGGGATGATTTCGCCTTGTACGGATTTTCCTCCCTGCGCCGGCAGAACGTGCGCATGCATGAAGTCAAGGCGTTCAACCAGCGCTACGACGACCAGACCCGGGGCCGGATCCAGGGTCTCAAGCCGGGCTACTACACGCGCATGGGTGCGGCGATCCGCCAGGCTACCCAGCGCATGGCGGGGTGCAAGCGACGGCGCAAATTGTTGCTGTTGATAAGTGACGGCAAGCCTAATGACCTGGACCTTTACGAGGGGCGCTATGGTGTCGAGGACACCCGCCAGGCGGTGTTGGAGGCCCGGCGCCAGGGGCTGACGCCGTTCTGCATCACCATCGACCGGGAAGCGGGGGATTACCTGCCGTACATGTTTGGCGCAAACGGCTACACGTTGATTCGCCAGCCCGAGCAACTGCCGTTGCGGTTGCCGCAGCTGTATCGGCAGTTGACTCAGGATTGAGAAGTCAGGCGATGCTGCGCGGAAGCCAGAAGAACATGACGATGCAGAAGATCGTCAAGCCGACGCAGAACCAGGTGAAGCGTCGCAGCCGGCGTTCACCGGCGAGTGCCGCCTCCGCCGGCAAGAGCATGCCGCAGCGGCGACACTCGCTTGCAGCGACGGCGTTGACCTGTTGGCAGTACAGGCAAACGGGCTGCGCACTCATTCGAACTGCTCCAGGCGCGGGCGGTCGAGAATGGCAATCTGGCGACCGTCCTGGGTGATGATCTTTTCATCGATCAGGCGGCGGATGATCCGCGAGAAAGTTTCGGGTTGGATCGACAGATGCCCCGCGATCAACTGCTTGGCCATCGGCAACTCGAACTGGCTGTCGACGGTTTGCAGGCGTACCAGTTGCGTCAGCAAGTAGCGCACCACGCGGTGGGTGGCGTTCTTCAGCGACAGGGTTTCGATCTCGTTGACCCGCTGATGCAGGCGCACGCAGAGCTTGCCGAGCAGGGCGAAAGTCAGTCGGCTGTTACTCTGCAAAAGGCGCATGTACGTGGCGTTGGATAGCCGATATACCTGGGTTGGGCCGACGGCTTCGGCGGACGCGACGTAGTTGGGTGTGTCCATCAGCATCATGGCTTCGGCGAAGGTCTGGCGCTCGCCGATCACTTCGAAGACTTTCTCCTGGCCGTCCGGGGTCAACCGGTAGATTTTCACCGCCCCGGATATCACGAAGTAGAACGCCTGCGCCGGTTCGCCCTGGCGGAACAGCGGATCGCCCCTGTCGATGTTCAGCAATTGGCTGTGGCTCATCAACTCATCGAGTTGTTCTTCGTTCAGGGGCTCGAACAGGTGATGGCTGCGCAGAATCTGGTGATGGACGCGGTGGAGCACCATGGCATGGAATCCTTGTAATGGCGAAAAAGGTGATCGGGGTCAGACCAGGCTCAGGGACAGGCCGCTGGCAAGCGCCAGGATGCCGGTGAGCACAACGAACCAGGTGAGCGGCAGGACGACGGATTTCATGGGTGACCCCGGAAGTGGAATGTGATGCCGTGCTTGAGCAAGAGCCGGGCCATGCCTGGAGACGTTGAAAGGCGGGGTGTTGGGGCTGGGGAGGGTAGAAATGACCCTGGTGTTTCAGGGTAAAAACAACCATGCAAGGGTTATGGATACCCTATTGTTTTGTCTTTTATGGGCGCGGGCCTGCTCGCGAATGGGTTTTGACAAGCAATGGCGATGTCGAGCCCGCCGGCCTCTTCGCGAGCAGGCTCGCTTCCACAGGGGGTCTTGCACAGGGAACTGGTCGGGTTCGGCAAGCCCCTTGCAAGTACCCGGCCGAGGCATGAGTTGCCGAAGCGTCGGCTTGATCTGAGACAAGGCCGGCTTGCGTCGTTAGCTCATCATTCGAGCCGTGATTTGTCGCACCTCGCAGGCGTTCCTGCGGGGGCAAAGGAGTGGTGTATGCAAGTGCTTGACCGTCGCAAGGCCATGGCCATCCCGCCGTTGTGGCGCCTGGCGTTCCGACCGTTTTTCCTAGGCGGCTGCCTGCTCGCGCTGCTGGTGGTGCCGCTGTGGCTGGCGGTGTTCAGCGGACGGTTGTCCGGCTGGCAGCCGGCTGGAGGCTGGCTGGCCTGGCATCGTCATGAATTGTTGTTCGGTTTCGGCCTGGCGATCATCGCCGGGTTTCTGCTCACGGCGGTACAGACCTGGACGGGTAGCCCGGGCGTCAGTGGCAAGCGACTGGCAGCGCTGGCGTTGGTGTGGCTGGGGGCGCGACTGGCCTGGCTGATCGGCGCACCACTGCCATTGCTGGCGTTCCTGGAGCTGGCTTTCGCCTTGGGCGTCGCCGCATTGATGGGCGTGACGTTGTGGCGTGTGCGGCAGAAACGCAATTACCCGATCGTGCTGGTCTTGCTGCTGTTGGCTGCCGCCGACGGTTTGTCCGTGTATGGCCTGCTCCAGGACAACGAGGGCCTGCAACGGCAAAGCGTGCTCACCGGCCTCTGGCTGGTGGCGGCGATGATGGGATTGATCGGCGGGCGCGTGATTCCGTTCTTCACCCAGCGCGGCCTCGGTCGCGTGGAAGGCGTGGCGCCGTGGCCGTGGCTCGATCGCTTGTTGCTGGCAGGATCGGCGCTGGTGGCGCTGTTGTACGCCTTCGGTCCGGCGCTGGCGCCCAGCCTCTGGGTTGGCCTGTTGTTCGCCGCGTTGGCGGTGGGGCACGGGATTCGACTGGTGCGTTGGCATGACCGAGGATTATGGCGAGTGCCGCTGCTGTGGTCGTTGCACTTGGCCTATGCTTGGCTGGCGGTGGCTTGCCTGGGCATGGCGCTGTGGCACATCGGCGTGCCGGTGAACCCGAGCCTGGCGGTGCACAGCCTGACCATCGGCGCCATGGCCGGGTTGATCCTGGCGATGATCGCCCGCGTCAGCCTGGGCCATACCGGGCGCGCGCTCGACCCACCGGCGGGGATGACCCTGGCGTTCATCCTGTTGAACCTGGCGTGCCTGAGCCGCGTGCTGTTGGTGCTGCTGTTACCGCTGACCGGGCTCTGGCTGGCGGGCGTGTGCTGGACGCTGGCGTTCGGTCTGTACGCCTGGCGCTATGGGCCGATGCTGCTCAAGGCCCGGGTGGATGGACATCCGGGATGAGTCGGCTGGACGGAGGGCGTCGATAGTGTATGGGGTCTTGTTGGTCACGCACCTGCTGGCGGCAATCGCCTTCATCGGCACGTTGTTCTTCGAAGTGTTCATCTGGCATGCCGCTCGCCAGCCTTTGTCGCAGGCCGTCAGGGACGGGGCGGACCAGGCGATTGCCAAGCGCTCGCGGCACGTACTTCACGGCGTGGTGCTGGTGCTTTATGGCGCCGGCATGGCCCTGGCCTGGCAACATCGCGGCGCGTTGAGCCAGCCGCTGGGCAACAGCTTCGGCCTGTTGCTGAGCTTGAAGATTTTGCTGGCCCTGAGCATCGTCGGGCATTACGTCTGGCTGGCGTACTGGCTCAAGGGCGGCCGCTTGACTCCAAGCCGGGCCTGCTGGCTGCGGCGCAGCATCCTTGGGCATATGGTGATGATCGTGGTGTTGGCGAAGGCGATGTTCTATTGGCAGTTTTGAGCTGGGGAGGACAACACTGAACCCCTGTAGGAGCGAGCAAGCGCTCCCACGGGGGAGTATTTGAAGTTAACGGGCCGCCTTCATCGCATTGACGAACAACACATTGTTTTCCAGGTGAATGTGCTGCATCAGGTCGTCCCGCAGCTCCACCAGCCCGCGATACAGGGCGCGCCAAGTGTTGCAGGCGTCGGAGGGCGGGGTGATCTGGTCGGTCAGGGCGAGCATGGTTTCCAGCGCTTCGCCGTGCTGGTCATGTTCGTAGCGAAGCACCTGGATCGGCGCCGAGGCACGTTCGCCCAGGCCCTGTTGCAGCATTGGGAACAGCACTTGTTCTTCCTTGAGCATGTGGCCTTCGAGTTCCTGGTACATGTCCTGCAGATGATCGGCCAGGCCGTTGGGGCAACTGGCGCGTGCGCCATGGACCGTTTCGACCCGACGGGCCAGGCGGATCAGTTCCGGCAGCTGTTCGCGATGGCGGGCGTGGTAGCGCTCCAGGATGTGGGCAATCAAGGTCGCCTGGGGCTCGTCGCGCCAGTCATGGCCCAGCTCCCCGGCGGCTTGCAAGGTGCTGAGGGCATCGGCGATCAGCAGCGGGTTCAGGCCTTTGCCCAGCGCCGCTTCGCGCAAGGACTTTTGTCCGCCGCAACAGAAATCGAGGTTGTAATGATGGAAGGTCCGGGTGGCACCGGGAATGTCGCAGGCCAGTTGGCCGAGGCTTTGTTCAAGCAGGTCGAGGCTCATCATGTTTCCTTGGGTTGAATCCCGGGAGGGACAGATGACCGCTCACTTTGCAGTCGGCATGCCAGATTCAAGTCATTGAAAACAAAGCACTAAATTTATGCCAGGGTGATTGTCACCCTGGTTGCGAAGGGTCAAACGAACCCTGGAGGGTCACCACTACCATGCTGCGTGAAAGCCTGGCCGCCGACCTGATCGTCGAGCTGCCCAATGCGGTGCGATTGCAGCGCCTGGTGCAGACCCTGCGCGAATACTTCAACAGTGGCGCCGTCGGCTTGCTGCGCCTGGACGATGACAGCCTCAGGCCCGTGGCGACCGTGGGCCTGGTCCACGAGGCGCTGGGCCGGCGCTTCGTGATTGCCCAGCACCCGCGCCTGGCGGCGATCATGGCCTCGCGCGAACCGACCTGGTTCGAGCCGGACAGCCGCTTGCCGGATCCGTATGACGGCTTGCTCGATCACCACGTCGGCGAGCCGCTGCCGGTGCATGACTGCATGGGCGTGAGCCTGTACGTGGAAGGCCGGCTCTGGGGCGCGATCACCCTGGATGCCTTGCACGCCGGTACCTTCGACGGCCGCGCCCGGGAGGAACTCAAGCGTTGCACGTTGCAGATCGAGGCGGCGGTGCGGGTCACGCGATTGGAGCAGGAGAATCGCAGCCTGCGGGCGTCACGCAGTGACCCGGCGGACCTGCGCCTGCCGACCGAGGAGGGCGAAATCATCGGGCGCAGCGAGGGTTTGCAGCAATTGCTCAATGAGCTGGATGTCTTGGCTGATTCGGAACTGCCGGTGCTGTTGCTGGGCGAGACTGGGGTGGGCAAGGAGTTGTTCGCTCGGCGGCTGCATCGGTTGTCCCGGCGTAGTCACAAGCCCTTGGTGCAGGTCAACTGCGCGGCGTTGCCCGAGTCCCTCGCCGAAAGCGAGTTGTTCGGCCACGTCAAAGGCGCGTTCTCTGGCGCGACGACTGACCGCGCCGGACGCTTCGACGCGGCCAATGGCGGCACGTTGTTTCTCGATGAAGTGGGCGAGCTACCGCTGAGCGTGCAGGCCAAATTGTTGCGCACCCTGCAGAACGGTGAGATCCAGCGGCTGGGAGCGGACAAGCCGCTGCACGTCGATGTGCGGATCATCGCGGCGACCAACCGACACTTGCCCGACAGCATCCGCGACGGGCTGTTTCGCGCCGACCTGTACCACCGGCTGTCGGTCTACCCGGTGCCGATCCCGCCGCTGCGCGAACGCGGCCACGATGTCTTGATGCTCGCCGGGCATTTCCTCGAACTCAACCGCACGCGATTGGGCTTGCGTGGCTTGCGCCTGTCTCCGGCCGCCGAACAGGCGCTGTTGGCGTACCACTGGCCGGGCAACGTGCGGGAGCTGGAGCACGTCATCAGTCGCGCGGCGTTGAAAGAGCTGAGCCGTGGTGCCAGTCGCGGGGTGATCATGACCCTCGAACCGCAGGTGTTGGATCTGGATGTCAGCACCAACGCAGCCGCCATCGACACGCCGGCGCAAAGCATTGATGCGCCGCTGCGGCCCCTGAGCGTCACGGTGGATGAATGCCAGCGCCAGGCGATCCTCAGGGCCTTGGAACGCTGCGGGCAGAATTGGGCAGGGGCGGCGCGGTTGTTGGAGATTGATCCGAGCAATTTGCATAAATTGGCGCGGCGGTTGGGGCTCAAGTAGGGCCGTCTCCCATTCACCACGATAACCAGCATTGATAACGATCAAGGCCTCCCATCCCAGGCGACTCCACACTGGCCCAAACCCAAGTGGAGATCACCGTCATGCCCCTTTCCCTGGCCAACATGCGCCGCCAATACACTCGCGACGGGCTGGACGAAGCCCATCTGCCAGATGATCCCCTGGCGCTGTTCGGCGTTTGGATGCAACAGGCCCGCGAGACCGAAAGCCCACCAGTGGAAGCCAATGCCATGGCCTTGGCGACGGTGGACGAGCAGGGGCGGCCTCATTGCCGGGTGCTGCTGCTCAAGGGCTTCAGCGCGGACGGTTTTTCGTTCTTCGGTAACTACGAGAGCGGCAAGGGGCACGACCTGGCGCTCAATCCCTGGGCGGCGATGACGTTCTTCTGGCCTGCGCTGGAACGCCAGGTGCGCATCGAAGGGCAGGTCCACAAGCTCGATCCAGCATTGTCCGATGCCTATTTTCATTCCCGTTCCGTCGCCAGTCGTCTAGGCGCCTGGGCTTCCCCGCAGAGCCGTCCGCTGGCTGATCGAGCGGCGCTGGAGGCCTTGTTGGCGGGCACCGAACAACGTTTTGCCGAGCAACCGGTGCCACGTCCCGAGCACTGGGGCGGTTATTGCCTGCGCCCAGGACGGCTTGAGTTCTGGCAGGGCCGCGCGGATCGTCTGCATGACCGTATGGATTTCCGGCTGCACGAGGGCGTTTGGCAGCGCAGCCGCCTCGCGCCCTGAGCACCCGAGGGAGGTACCTCCATGGAGGAATAGGCCCGGCACTGATTGCGGTTCAGGCTGGGCCATCTTTTCTGACAGGACGGCTGACCAATGGCCCATCTGACCCAACGCGATTTCCAACCGCTGAACATCGCGGTCCTCACCATCAGCGATACGCGCACTTTTGAAACCGACTCCTCGGGCCAGACCTTGGCCGATCTACTGCAAACCGCCGGTCATGTGCTGATCGATCGTGCCCTGGTGAAGGACGACATCTACCAGATCCGCGCGCATGTCTCGCAGTGGATCGCCGACCCCAAGGTGCAGGTGGTGTTGATGACCGGTGGCACCGGTTTCACCGCGCGCGACAACACGCCCCAAGCGGTAGCGCCGCTGCTCGACAAGCAAGTCGATGGCTTCGGCGAATTATTCCGCCAGGTGTCGTTGGCGGAAATTGGCATGTCCACCCTGCAATCCCGTGCACTGGCCGGTATGAGCAACGGCGTGCTGCTCGTTTGCTTGCCGGGTTCGCCGGGCGCTTGCCGCACCGGCTGGGAACAGATCCTCGTCGGGCAACTGGACAGCCGCACCGGGCCGTGCAATTTCACCCCGCACCTCAAGCCCCAGGACGGCATCGTTCCGACTGCCTGTGAGGCACGTCCATGAGCGGTGTTTGCGACAGCGGCGCGTTGACGCCGGTAGACGAGGCGATCCGGCATCTGCTGGACCAGGCGCCGCCGCCTCCACCGGTGCAACGGGTGGCCCTGGACCAAGCCCTGGCGCGAGTGTTGGCGATGGATGTCCTGTGTCCGATGAACCTGCCGGCCTGGGACAACAGCGCGATGGACGGCTACGCCTTGCGGGCCGAAGACCTGCCGATGGAGGGCGGCTGCCTGGCGCTGGCCGGGCGCATCGCCGCGGGTGACGGGCCGGGCGAGCCCCTGCCGGCGGGGCGGGCCGTGCGCATCTTTACCGGCGCGCCTTTGCCTCCGGGTGCTGACACGGTCGTGCCGCAGGAAAGCTGTCGGGTCGAGGGCGAGCGGGTCTGGTTGCCGTCGGTCAACCGTGGCGACCACGTGCGCAAGGAAGGCGAGGAGCTGCGCAGGGGTGATCGCTTGCTCGGTGCCGGCACGCGGCTGCGGGCGCAGGAGCTGGGGTTGCTGGCCGGTGCCGGGATCGACCAGGTGGAAGTATTTCGTCGGTTGCAGGTGGGGTTGCTCAGCAGCGGCGATGAACTGCGCGAACCGGGCGAGCCGTTGGCGCCGGGGCAGATCTACAACAGCAACCGCCACAGCCTCGCCGCGTTATTGCGTGGCTGGGGCCTGGAGGTCCACGACTTTGGCGTCATGCCCGACCAGCTATTGGCCAGTCGACAGGCGTTGCGCCTGGCCGCGGCCGAATGCGATGTACTGATCACCTCGGGCGGTGTCTCGGTAGGTGAAGAGGATCACCTCAAGCACGCCATCGAAACCATGGGCAGCATTGATCTGTGGCGGCTTGCGATCCAGCCTGGCAAGCCGCTGGCGTTCGGCGACGTGGAAGGCAAACCGTGGATCGGCCTGCCGGGCAACCCCTCGGCGGCGCTGATTACCGCGTTGATCGTCGTGCGGCCATTCCTGTTCCGCGCCCAAGGCATGCACGACGTACTGCCTGCGCCGCTACAGGTGCCCGCCGGATTCGACTGGTTGAAGCGCAACCGCCGCCGGCAATACCTGCGGGCCCGATTGGTCTCGGGCATTGATGGGCAGTTGTGCGTCGAACTGCACCCGCAGCAAAGCTCGGCGATGCTGACGGCTGCCTGCTGGGCCGATGGCCTCGCGGTGGTCGAGCGTGACGCCCAGGTGCACAAGCACGACCGAGTGATGTATCTGCCGTTCGCGAGCCTGATGCATTGACGGCAATTGACTGCCGTCAAGGTCGCCGCCGGTTGGCTGGCTAGACTGGCGGCGCCCTTAGTTTTCCCACGAGGATGCCCCATGCAACTGGTTTGCCCGGCAGGGAATCTGCCAGCCCTCAAAGCGGCGGTGCGCCAAGGCGCTGATGCCGTCTATGTCGGCTTTCGCGATGACACCAATGCCCGGCACTTCGCCGGACTGAACATGGATGACAAGCAGTTCGATGCCGCGGTTGCGCATATCCGCCAGCATCAACGCAAACTTTACGTAGCGGTCAATACCTACCCGCAACCCAAGGGCTGGGAACGCTGGCAGCGGGCTGTGGATCGCGCCGCCGATTTTGGCGTGGATGCGCTGATCGCCGCCGACCCAGGCGTGCTCGGCTACGCGAGCCAGCGCCATCCTCGATTAGCGCTGCACCTTTCGGTACAGGGCTCGGCGACCCACGCCGCGGCGCTGGCGTTCTACGCCCAGCGCTATGACATTCGTCGCGCCGTACTGCCGCGGGTGTTGTCCTTGGCCCAGGTCAGGCAGGTGGCGGCGGGCAGCCCGGTGCCGATCGAAGTCTTCGGCTTCGGCAGCCTGTGCATCATGGCTGAGGGCCGTTGTCATTTATCTTCCTACATCACCGGCGAATCGCCGAACCTCTGCGGCGTCTGCTCCCCAGCCAAGGCGGTGCGCTGGATCGAAGACGCCCAAGGCTTGAGCGCACGCTTGAGCGAAGTGCTGATCGACCGCTACACGCCCGATGAACCGGCCGGCTATCCAACCTTGTGCAAAGGTCGCTTCCTGGTGGGCGGCAAGCGCTTCCATGCGCTGGAAGAACCGACCAGCCTCGACACCCTCGACCTGTTGCCGGAACTGGCGGCCATCGGCGTCGAAGCGGTGAAGATTGAAGGCCGCCAGCGCAGCCCGGCCTACGTCGAGCAAGTGACGCGGGTGTGGCGCGCCGCGCTGGATGCCCACCACACCGCGCCGCAACGCTTCCGAGTAAGGGAAGAATGGCGCCAGGTCCTGGCCGGTCTGTCTGAAGGCAGCCAGACCACCTTGGGCGCCTACCATCGATCATGGCAATGAGGGAGACCTGATGAAACTCAGCCTGGGACCGGTCCTGTTCTATTGGGACAAAGTGCAACTGGCAAATTTCTATGTCGAGATGTCGGTCTTGCCACTGGACGTGATTTACCTGGGGGAAACCGTCTGTTCGAAACGCCGGGCGTTTTCCCTGGATCAATGGCTGGGCCTGGGGCGCGAGCTGCAAGCCTGCAGTCAGGCGCAGATTGTGTTGTCGAGCCTGACGCTGATCGAAGCGGCGTCGGA
This sequence comes from Pseudomonas frederiksbergensis, assembly GCF_000802155.2. Taxonomy (GTDB): domain Bacteria; phylum Pseudomonadota; class Gammaproteobacteria; order Pseudomonadales; family Pseudomonadaceae; genus Aquipseudomonas; species Aquipseudomonas frederiksbergensis_A. The sequence goes on along the minus strand of NZ_JQGJ02000001.1, from coordinate 169,344 downwards.
GCTGTCCTCGCTGCGCCGTCTGTGTGACAACGGCGAGTTGCTGGTGGAGGCCAACGACATGGGCGCTGTGCAGTTCATGGCCGAACGCAAATTGCCTTTTGTGGGCGGTCCGGCGCTGAACCTGTACAACGGCCACGCCCTGGGGCAACTGCTCGACAGCGGCATGATTCGTTGGGTGCCGCCGGTGGAATGCTCGGCGGCACTGATTGCCGATGTGCTGGAACAAGTGCGGGACATGGACCGCGATCTGCCCGAAGTGGAGATCTTCGCCTATGGTCATCTGCCCTTGGCTTACTCGGCGCGCTGTTTCACCGCCCGGGCTGAAAACCGGCCCAAGGACGACTGCCAATTCTGTTGCATCAACTACCCCGATGGCCTGGCGTTGAGCAGTCAGGAAGGCCAACAGCTGTTCACCCTCAACGGCATCCAGACGATGTCCGGCGAGGTCACGAACCTGCTGGCCGATTACCCCGCGCTGGCCGCCTGCGGCGCCGACATGCTGCGCCTGAGCCCGCGCGCCCAAGGCATGGCCGAGGTGGTCACGGCTTTCGACAAGGTTCGCCAGGGCGAAGCACCGCCGTTGTTCGTGGAAGGGTGCAATGGTTACTGGCACGGCCATGCCGGCATGTTGAAGGTAGAGGAGGCGGGCCTGTGTTGAGTCCGAAGAAGTGGGTGCTCAAAGGTGCCGATCGCTTGCTGCCGCTGGTGGGCAAGGTGCCGTTCGTGGTGCAGCGATTGGCGTTGCAGCAGGCGCTCAACCGCTGCCTGGCCGAGCCGCTGCGCGACGGTGGTTTCGAGGTGCTGCGTGGGCGCTGGTTGTGCCTGCGGGTGCCTGACCTGAAGCTGTGCTGGTACCTGACCTTGGCGCGGGATGGATTGCGCATCGCCGAATGGGCCGAGGCCCAGGTGAGTATCAGCGGCAACTGGCGTGAGTTTCTTTTGCTGGCCAGCCGTCAGGAGGATCCGGACACGCTGTTCTTTCGGCGGCGGTTGGTCATCGAGGGGGACACCGAGTTGGGGCTGGCGTTGAAGAACTTGATCGACAGTCTTGATCCGGAGGTGTTGCCGCCGTGGCTTTGGCGCAATCTGGAAAGGGCGGGGAAGGGGTTGGCGGCGGTCTGAGAGGTTGAGTTGCTGTGGTAATCGTCAGATCAAGTCTGAGTCTCTACGCCCAAGGGAAGTGCTCGTTGACAATCGGACTAGCGCTCGTCGAAAACCTTCCACTTTGGACACGTCTCCCCGGGTTCTATGGGTAATGACGCCATAGGCGTAAGGGAATAAACCCTCCAGCCAGTCTCGCGGGTGAATCTCGACGCTGTTCTCCAGTGTCGCGACAACCCAGTCGGGGAGCCATGACATATCGCGGTCCGAGAAATTGACCTCGCCTGCGATCAGCAACGCCAGCGTGGTACGCAGCGACGATTTTTCTTTCAATAATCTCTCTTGCAGCGCTTGGCAAGCGTCGGGGGCGTCCAGTAACACACGAAGATCGTTGGGCTTGCTCAGCTTCAGCGAGGCCGGAAGTAGCGCAGACAACGCGGGTAATGAGTCCATCCAGCGTTTTTGCACCTCCAGATCAATCCCTACGAAGTCCAGCGCTGGGGGCACAAGCGGCGCGTGACGGATAACCGTGGGCGTCAGGTAACGCAGGCGAAGGCTCATGATGTCCATAAAGAGCCGGTCACTGGCGCATAAAAATTCCACGGCAGGTGCGGTGCCCATTACGGTTGATGGCGGTGGGCCGATAATGAACGTCGCATTGCGTCGATGGGGCAGGTGATGAATGTCGCCCCAGCTGTCGTTCAGGCAGTGGGCGAGCCAAGCCTGGGGCGTAGGGCCGTTGAACGGGTCCAGATTCATGGGAACGCCAAAACCGTTGAACACCACGTGACCGAGGGGATTGAGGCGGCTCTTCAATAGTTGGTGGAATCCGTGATCAAACACGATCGGGGCATACGCGCTCTCGGTGTAGAGGTCGACAATAATGACGTCGTACCGGTCGGGAGTGACGACCAGGAAGTGCGCGGCATCGGCGACCACGCTGTCGAAGTCGACATGCGCTGCAAGTCGGTTCCGGTTGTCGAGGCTGCGTACGAGGGCCGTCTCGTCCAAATCAACGGCCAACAGGCTCGCAACTCTGGTGCTGGCTGCGATCGGCGCCAACGCCACACCGTCCGATAGCCCCAGCATCAGAACCGAGACTCGATCCTTGGACGGATCCCCCAGAAAACCGGTACAGCCCATGTCGTCATAATATTGGCCGCAGAAGATCGATTCATGTCGAGCAGATTCAGGTCGATCCTTGAAGTCCGGCATGGTTAAAGGCAACTCCGTTTGTAAGAGACTGGGGTAGGGCGAGGCACGTCAGTGCGCAAACGCTTTAGGGTATTTGTCCAGATAGGCATCATTGAGCTGCGTATCCTGGGAACGCATGAAAGTTTTGAAGTCAGGTACCAGAAAGACCAGCAGAGACAACAGCAGCACCATGACGCCCAGCAGCGTGATTGTCAGTGCAACCCCCAGATTGGCGATCAGGGTGTTCATCGCGAAACTGCCCAAGGGGCTGGCCGCCGCAGACAGAAATGAAACTGTGGCAAAAATCCGATTGCGATGCAGCTTTGGCGTTGCCAGCAACCTCACAGCGGAGGTGGGGATGTTAATCAACATCAGCCCAACGCCGCCGCAGAAAAAGGCTGCGGGCACGATGAACGACGATGAAACGGTCCCGACCACCACTAGGTTGCACCCCAGTAATGCGAAACCAGCGGACACGCACATGTCACGGGGGACCCGGTCGGATAACCAGCCGATGATCTTGTAACTGCCCGCCAGAATGCCCAGCCCGAAACACGAATCCAGAAGACCGATGTAAGTGACCGGGTACTGGATGACGTCCTTTACATACAGTGGAATCAGGATGGTGAAGAACGGAAACAGGGCAAAGTTGATCAGCATTGCGATGATGGCCAGGTAAAATTCAACTTTCACTCCATAAACCACTTTGAAGCCGGAATAGATCATGCTGAAGCCGCTGGCACCCGGGGCTTTTTCGCCTTGGCCAGTGGCACCGATGGGGCTCGGGATGGTCGCGATCAACGCCACGGCGATGAGAATCGCAAAAAAATCGGCGGCAAAGGCGAACGTGATACCGAACCCGTAAATCAACCCGCTGGCCAATACCGGGCCCAGCAGAATGGAAAAGGACGACATCACGCTTTTGGTCCGAAAGGCCAGGGAGACTTTATCGTCGTCTGCAAACAAAGGAATGATCGACGCCTGGAGAGGGTCGCGTACGCCGACAATCGCACTGCTGATCATCATCAGCGCGCCAACCGTCCAGGGGTTGAACGACCCCGTGGCGGACAGCACCACCATCAACAGCGCTGCTAGCAGGCTGATCCATGAGGCCAGCTTGATGATCAGGATTTTGTTGTATTTGTCCCCCAGCCATCCCAGCAGGGGTTTGGCTAACACCTCCGCCGCGATGGAACAGGCAATCATGTTGGCGAAATAGAGCGCGGAGCCTGTTTCCTGCAAGGCCCACCAGGCCACTGCCAGTTGATTGCACCGCCCGCCCAAAACCATCAACAAAAAGCTGAATTGCACTTTCAGAAGACGCCGGTCGATGCCGGGAAAGCCCCACGTAATGCCTGAAAAATTTGCATTCATTGACGTACCTTTGATCCGGATAAGGTGGCTGCGCAATCAGGGGTGTTCAAAAAAAGAAGAGGTACGTTCATTAGGGTAAATCTCCAGATACCGCTCGATGCCACCCTCAAGGCTATAGAGTTCTGCTTCCTGACTGATGGTACGAATTGCCAGAAGGGCCGCCTTGCTCCTGATGCCGGATTTGCAATAGAAAACGATACGGCGGGCGGTATCGAGTTCATCCTGGCGCTTGATGATGTCTTTGAGCGGAATCGGTCTGCCGCCTAGCGAACCTTGCTGCTGCTCGCTGACATCGCGCACATCAACCAATTGAAATGGGGCTTGTGTCGCTATCCAGTCATGCAGGGTGTCGGGTGATAGCCAGTCGCTATCGCGCCACGCAGGCGTGGTTGTAGCGCCAAGCGTTCTCGCAGGGGGGCGGTCCCGTGTTTTTTTGTTGATGTTCAATAGGTGGAAGGTGTTGTCCAGGCAGTCGATAGACAACAATTGCCCGCTTAATGGCTCCCCGGCACGGAGGATGAGCTTGAGTACCTCATTGGCCTGAAAGCAACCGAGCAAGCCAGGTATAACGCCAAGAACACCCGCTTCCGAGCAATTTTGCGTCAAGTGCGGTGGCGGCGGTGTTTCGAACAGATCCCGGAAGCACGGCCCCCGTTGTTGGGTGTGCTGATTGTAATAATTGAATACCGACACCTGCCCCTCGAATTGACTGATCGACGCATAGACCATCGGTTTCTCACACTCGATACAGGCGTCACTGATGAGGTATTTAGCGCCGAAGTTATCAGTAGCGTCGACGATGATGTCGTATTCGGCTAGCAGCGACAGGACGTTGTCCGAGTTCAGCGTCGTGGCAGCGGTGTGGACGACGATGTTGGGGTTCAACTGGTTGATGCGACGTTTGGCTGCCGAGACTTTCAGGTCGCCTACATCGGCATTCGCATAGAGAATTTGTCGATGCAGATTGCTCACGTCGACAATATCGTTATCAACGATGCCGATCGTCCCGACGCCCGCACCTGCCAAGTATAGAAGTATCGGGCAGCCCAGCCCCCCGGCGCCGACCACCAGCACTTTACTGTCTTTGAGACGTTGCTGCCCCTGAGCGCCGACCTCGCTGAGGATGATTTGGCGGGCGTAACGGGAGGTATCCGTTTTGAGGTTGCAATGCATGTCAGCCACCTGCCACTGCGTTGATCAGGATCAATTGCGCATTGCTGTCCAGGGGGCAATGACGGTCATGCTCGTTGGTCACGGGCATGCCGTCGACGAACAACCCCACGAACGGCAGCGGGTACAGATCCTCAGAGAAGACCGGGCCAATCAGATCGGGAAATCGTGCGGTTAGATTGTTCAGCACATCGCTGACACACAAGCCTTCAGTAACGTGTGTTTTATGCTGTTCGGTGTAGTGCATGAACTGCCGGGGAAAGTGTACGACGGCCATGGGTCATCCTTGAAAGGTGTCAGTTGTCAGGTCGCTGGAAAACGCATCCAGCTTGGAGGTGATCAGTTTTCCGATTTCGGACAGTTCGGCCGAGGCCTGGAGAGTGGCCAGACTTTTGAGAAAGTACTGATGCAAGTAGTCGAGTCGTTCGGGACGAGCTCGCACGGAACCGCTGATCAGCAACCGCTGGTGGTAGTTCACGGCGCTGACCGCAAACAGGCAAGCCAGCAAGACACCCCTAGGGTTCTTGCCTCCGGTTCCTGATGGCAGTATGTAGTCGTTTGAGCTGTCCTTGAGCTGGAAGTCGTAAATCTCAGCGATCAAACTGGACCAGATATGGGACAGTTCGTGAACCAGTAACTCTTCAAGGTCCGTCATGCTGGTAAACGCGGCTTCGCCCAGAAACATTTGTTGAGGCAACACAGGGTTGGTTAGGCTGACTTGTTGAGTCAGCAACTTATGTATATTAATCGGCAGGTCCAATAATCTGGTCCATTCCGGCAGCAAGGCTTTGAGGTTACTCTTCGCTTCAGCCAACATGATCTGCTCGGCGTTACCGAGCGCTTTATAGGGTGGAAACACGGGCGCACCTTCGACGTGCCGAGCATACAGGGCGGTGGCGAAGTCTGGTTGCAAATAGGTGGTTAAAGGTAACTCGCCTCCTTCGATATTTCTACGTACAACGGCGACGAGTGTTAAAAGTTTTGTGCTATTGAACAAGGAGTGCACAAAGGGCAAGCCGTTTATTTCACACAGTATCTCTGATGGCGACATTCTGTTTCACCGTCCTCGTCCATGGTTGTAGTTTGAGAAATTCGATCAAGTCCAGGCTCTTTATTCGGTAGGCAGAAAAATTGGCCAGGGCGTTGTCTATTTGTTTCGTCGCGACAGGGAGTGCCAGCAAAGCTTCTTTCAAACAATTTAGTGTTCGATGTCCGTACCACATGTTTTTCAGGTAGTGAAGTATGTGTTGCTCTTGAGCCGGCGTAATGATCCGTTCAGTCGTCCACTGTCCTAAAAACTGCCTGATATGAATAAGTGGTTCGCTGAGTGAAAGAAAGGGTTCCTGTGTTTGATGTATCAGGGTCACTTCGTCGTCGGACATGTCCGGATCGCTAGCGAATTGTCGATACACTTCACCAAAGCCTGTCATTCCCAGCGTATCCATTTCACAGGCGCGAATGGCCCCCATGGACGATAATCCCCAAATGCGCCAACCCGCACCCAGAGCGTCAAGTATCTCGGCATGGCCGACGGCAGGGTGAGCATGGAACACGCCATCGACAATGGCGATGTTCGAAGGGGGCGATTGCGCCACCAGGCGTTCGATATCGCCACGCTTGACAGGCGGGCGCACCATCAAGCCACCACCGCGCAGTAATTGACTGTCTATCGCTTGCAGGGAGGGGCCCGCAAAAAGCGTGCATGCCTCAAGCGCTTTGTTTGACATACGTAAGTAACCTCGGGCCGACCCTTTTCAAACCGGGTTCAAAGGTTTCAAGCCCCGGAATAATGATCCTGATCACAGTGATGTCGTCCGTCGCTTTACTGAGCAAAACCCTTAGCACGGTACTGAGCCCGACACTTTGCAACCGCTCAATGAGCAACTCCCAGGCCGATTCGATCGTGGGGATCGCGGCTTCCTGGCAGTCGATGGAGGAGTAATCGATCATCTGGTTCCGAGAGGTGGCCACGGTACGCAAGCGTGAGATGGCCTGAAGCTCGACCGAACGGCCCTTCTTCTCGAAGTATTTGACGCGCTCAATGATGTCGTCCCGGCCCCCGTGGATGTGGCTTAAACGGCTTTGGGCCGCCTCGCAGATAGCCCGGATCAAGGCGACATCCTTGATGGGATGTAACCCTGAACCGGTGGCCACAGAGATGGGCGCGTGGGAGGACTCTTCCATGATAAAAGCCTGGAAGTAGGCCAGGCCAAAACAGTTCTCGGTGTAACGAACCGACAGGCTCAATCCCGCGTCATTGATTTTATTGATCAGAGAGTCGGTTTCTGCGCTGTAGCGGTCCAGATTGACGAGGCAGGAGCGGTCATGTAGATGATTAAAGGCTTGAACATCGCGCTCCATGAGTTCGCAAACAGCGTGTACCGAGGCTTCCACCAAGTCATTGCCTGAAGCCAAGCCACTGGAGCTTTCCCCGAAGAGTTGTTGCCCGGGGTTTTCAGGATAGGGAATGAACACCAATTCGGCGGGTGCAAGCACCTTTTGCTTGTGCAATACATCCTCAACTTCGATGGCCATGATGAGCGAGTCGGCATCGGCAGAGAAGCCATACAACATGCAGAACTGATTGAAAGCTATTCGTCCTTCGTGGCTTTCAATGAGTTGCCTCGGCGTGGTCTTTAACAGCTTCAGTTGCGCCGTGTTGTATTGCGCAAGGCTGAACTCGATGGCTTCCATGTACGCGCCTATCTTCGCTTCTGCTGATCTGAGGCCTTTGCCAGCATTTACGCACAGCGAACCCTTCAATGCATCGGGTCGTATACTGGCGAATACCGGAATTCCAATACGGTCCAGCCAGGTTGTGTCGGTTACTCGGGTAATGCCCAAGCGCGGCGCTATATCGTTGACGATGATTTTTAATGTTTCTTCGGCACTGCGGCGACGGAGGCTCGAACTAAGCCTTTGCATAATTGGTCACCTTTGACTGATGAAAGGTATAAGCAAGTATCATGTTCGACACAATAGAAAGCGGGAGGGAATTATATCCCTCCCGTTTTTTCAGGCTGCGATTCTAACGTCGTCAGCCAGAGCCAGCGTCAATACGTTGTTGTTCGACTGATGTGCCACAAAGCCGGCGTGCATCAGGCTTTCATCGTTCAGAATAACGGAAAATTTTTCTCCGCGGTTTCTGCGTCCAGTTCAAGCTCGAAGGTTGCTTCGTTAACTAGAGAGTCCATTTTATTTATCCTGTCGGTAATATTGTGTTGAGGGAATTTAGTTGCGCAACACCAATGAGATTTGCAGCTATCTGAGATTGTGCCAGCTAAAACTAATTTCAGGATGTTGCGACCTTGTGTTGTCGCGAAGGGGGTGCGAATTTTCTGAAATGTTAATCGTGCCGATTGTGGGAATTGGCTTACAGGTTATTAGGAAAGGTATGTTGCTGTCTTAGGATGGGTCTTAGGAGTTTACTGTAAGTAATTTCCGAGATCTTTTAGTTTCTTGGCCCGTTGTCTCAGACAAGACTAGATTTGCGGTATCGGTTGAGCTGATTTAATAAATTGAATAAAAGCAACTGCGTTCCAACTGACATGCCGCGGCTACAGGTTTTAGGACCGCTTTGCGGTCCAGCGGGAGCAAGCTCCCTCGCCACCGGTTAGGTGTTCGTCACTAAAGCTGTTCGCCTTCTCAAGCCGTCTCGGTGGCTTCGATCATCCGGCCTTCAAGCAACCGCTTGATCTCCTCAAACAACTCGTCACTCTGCTCCTCGGTGCAATCCTCGCCGTTGCGTTTGCGCAAACCATGGTGGCTGAAGATCAGATGCACATCGGCGTGCAGGTCGTGCTGGTTCAGGCAGCTTTCGACGCATTGCAGCGGGCAGCCATCCAGCGCCAGGATTCGCCGTCCCGAGCGCGCTTTTTTGACCAGCGCAGCCACATGTCCGCCGACCCCGACGATGCAGGACATCTCGGCCAGGCCGCTGCGATCCAGGCGCAGGGCCAGGGTATTGGCCAACTGCGCGACATTAGAGCAGCCGGAGCAGGAGTAGACCAAGGGAAGGCTTAAATCGGACATGAGGGTTCTCCTCTGATAGACGCTGCCAGTGTGCGAGGCCGGCGGTAGTACGCCTTGACCATGATCAAATCTGAGACTGGCTCGGTTACTGCTGGTAAGCAGCAAGCTCTTCTTCAGCTAGGATGCGAATGTTGCGCCGCTCCATGGCAATCAACCCCCCATCCACCAACCGATGCAGAATCCGCGAAAACGTCTCCGGCTGGATCCCCAGCTTCGAAGCCACTAGCCGCTTGGACACCTGCAACACCACCTGACCATCCCGCGGATCGCGCTCCTGCAACAGAAAATTGATCACCCGCCGACTGGCACTGGCCAAGGTCAGGTTGTCGATGTCCTTGAGTCGCTGGTGCAGATGAATGCTCATGCTCGCCAGGATCGCCAGGCAGACCTTGGGCTGGTCCTCCAGCGCCTTGAGATAATGCGTCCCCTCGATACTCACCAGCACGCTGTCCTTGATCGCCGACGCGCTGACCGGGTAGCAACGGGCCTGGCTGAACAGCAACGCTTCGGCGAAGGTCTGCCCGGGCTGGATGATTTCCACCAGGTTTTCCTGGCCCTCGCCGGTGACCCGGAAGAGCTTGATCTGGCCACTGACCAGCACGAAAAATCGCTTGGCCGGATCGCCCTGGTGCATGAGCGTGCTGTTGCATTCCAGGCGTTTGAGGACAGCCAGGCTACAGACATCTTCAAAGACCCGCTCAGGCAGTTGGCTGAACAGGTGATGACGACGCAACAGTAAAACGATGGAAGGGTGGGTCAGCATGGCGTACCTCCGCGTGCCGTCATGGTAGTGCCCAAGCCGTCGGCGGCCTATGCCTCGGCAGGCTTACCTCGGAAGAGGGAGGAGAGGCGGTCAATCCAATCTTTCACTGCCAGCGCAGATCGGTAGCGTGTTGTATGACTCAACCGGGACTAACCCGCCCCGCGCAAATGCTCCATCGCCCACACCGCCGCTTCGACCCGCGAACGCAAGCCGAGCTTGTGCAGCAGGTTCTTCACATGCACCTTGACCGTGCCCTCGGTGATGCCCAGCTTGTGACCGATGACCTTGTTGCTGAAACCGCCGGCGATGGTCTTGAGGACCTGGCGTTCGCGCTCGGTCAGTTCCACATCGGCCTGGCGCGGTGGCGAGCGCAAAGCCTGGGCCATGACGCGGGTCAGGCCGGGGCTGATCACCAGGGCGCCGTTGAGGGCGTCGCGGATGTACTGGATCAGCAACTCAGGCTCCATGTCCTTGAGCAGGTAACCGTTGGCGTCCAGGCGCAGGGCATCGCGGATGTCGTCCTCGGCGTCGGACACGGTGAACAGCAGCACCTTGCCGGTGTAGTGCATGGCGCGCAGCCGGCGCAGAGTCTCGATGCCGTTCATCTGCGGCATGTTGTTGTCCAGCAGCACCAGGTCGGGCTTGAGCGGTTCGATCAGCGCCAGGGCTTCTTCGCCGTGGCTGGCTTCGCCGACGATGTGCAGATCGTCTTCGAGTTCGAGCATCTGGCGGATCCCGCGACGCATCATCGGATGGTCGTCGACCAGCAGCAGGGTGTGGCGCAAAGGGGCGTTCATGTTGCGATGCCTTCGGTGTGGTGGCCCAGGAACTCCGGTTGGAAATGCACCTGGATACGGGTGCCCTGGGGCGTTCGGGAGTGAATGTCGAGTTGGCCGCGCAGGCTGCGGGCGCGTTCGTTCATGATGTTCAGACCGTGGTGCTCGCGCTGGTCCACTTCGCCGCTGAAACCCCGGCCATCGTCCTCGATGCAAAGGCGCACGGTCTCGCCTTCCTGGCGCAATTGCAGCCAGGCGTTTTGCGCATGGGCGTGGCGCAAGCAGTTGGATAGGGCCTCGCGGGTAATCTGCAGGATGTGGATCTGCTCGCTGGCCGACAGCTCGAAGGCCAGGGTGTCGATGAACAGGTGCACCTGGAAATCACCACGGTTGGAGAATTCCTCGGCCGTGTCCTTGAGTTCCGGTACCAAACCGTCGTCGCGGATCTGCAAACGGAACGTGGTGAGCAATTCACGCAGTTGTCGATAAGCGTTGTTGAGGCCTTCGCGCAGTTCGCCGGTGACGTTTTCCAGGGTCTGCACCGGTTCGCCGCGACGCATCAGGGTCTGCATGCGGCTGACTTGCAGTTTCATGTACGACAAGGCCTGGGCGAGGGAGTCGTGCAGCTCCCGGGCAATGATGGTGCGCTCGTCGAGCAGCAACAGGCGATGGTCCTGTTCGCGCTGGCGCTTGAGGGACAACGTTGTCCCGATCAAGTTGGCCAGGGCCTGGATCAGCGCGATTTCCCATGGCTGTGCGGCGTGACCGTCGACAAAATGCGCCTTGAGTTCACCCAGCTCAGTGCCCTGGTTGCTGATGCTGAAAGCTTGCGGGCGCGCGGCGTTGTGTTTGTGGCAACTGGCGCAATCGCTGCTGGCGCAGACCTGGCGGCTGGCGGCGCCATGCAAGGCCAGCAGATGCCGTGCGGGCGACTGCAGCTGTCCTTGCAGGCACAGCGTGAGACGCAGGCCCGGCAGGCGCTGCTGGAAGCGGCGGATCAGTTCATCCAGGCCTTCAGCATTGGCCTGGCGCGTCGCGAGGCTGCGGCTGCTCTGGTAAAGCAACTCAAGGGCGGCGTTGGCCTGTTGCAGATTCAGGGTCTTTTGTTGCACCTGGGCTTCCAGGGTGCGGTGGGATTGCTCGATGGTCTCGGCCATGGTGTTGAAGCTGGTCGCCAACTGGCCCAGTTCATCCTCGGACTGGTGGTTGACTCGCACCTGGAATTCACCACGGCGAAAGCGCTGGGTGGCGTCAACCAGTTCTTGCAGCGGCATCACCACGCCGTACTGCAATTCATACAGGCCGATCAGCAGGATGATCATGGTGCTGAACAACGCAATGCCCTGGATTGCTTGTTGCCAGCCTTGCTTGTGCTCGCTCTGGCGTTGCAACAGCGTAACGAACTGATCCAGTTGTTCCACGAACGAACGAGCACTGGCCTGGAAGAATGCCGAGTCGCCGCGCTCGATGGCCGGGCGCAAGGTCTGGTTCCAGCGCTGCATCAGGTCGCGATAGCTTTTGTGCAGTGCGGTTTCCGGCCCGTCTTCGAGCACTGCGCGCAGAGCTGGGCTGTCGAGACGTTGCTGCAGGCTGTCGACGATCGTGGGGATGTCTTCAACGTCGCCGGCCGCGAGCCTCCAGCTCAGGTGATAGGTCTCCATGCGCACGGAGCCGGCGGTATTGATGGCTGCCGCGTCGCCCTGGCTGAACCAGGCGATCAATCCGGCGCTCAACGAGCTGGCCAGGGCGAGGATGGCGATGAGGATCACCGCCAGGCCGGCGCGAGCGGGCAGGGAACTGCGAAGCCAACGCATCATGGGCGCTGGCTCTTGGCGAAAAACGGTAGACCGAGCATCAAGCGCGCCCTGGGTCGTGGGGTGTTGCAGCCGATCCTGGGCGCACTACCTCTAAAGAGTTGTCGGCCGTTCCGTTTCCATAAAAGCTTTGGCCGACTTGCTCAAGACGTTGATAAACAAAGGCTTTTATCGAGGTCTCGATCTACCTCCTTGGAGGTAGACGGGCCAAGCATAGGCCAATGGCCCCGGGGCGCTCGTTGACCCAGGTCAAGTTTTCGCGGGGTAGGCATCACTAGTCTGCGCTCAACGAATTGACTGGGGGGCAGCGTGATGCGAGCGCAAGTGCAACAAGGGCTGGTACTGGGGATGAGTACCCTGGCCTTCACCGTGTGCTTCATGGTCTGGATGATGTTTGCCGTGCTCGGCGTTCCGATCAAGGAACTGCTGGCCCTCAACGAAACCCAGTTTGGCCTGCTGGCCGCCACGCCGGTATTGACCGGTTCGCTGGTGCGCCTGCCCCTGGGCCTGCTCACCGACCGCTTCGGCGGACGCATCGTGTTTTTCCTGCTGATGTTGTCCTGCGTGTTGCCGCTCTACCTGATCACCTTGGCGACGGCCTATTGGCAGTTCCTGGTGCTGGGCCTGTTCGTCGGCCTGGCCGGCGGCTCGTTCTCGGTGGGCATCGCCTACGTCGCCAAGTGGTTCGACAAGCATAACCAGGGTTTTGCCATGGGCGTGTTTGGCGCGGGCAACGCCGGTGCCGCAGTGACCAAGTTCCTCGCGCCGGCCTTGATTGCGCTGGGCAGCTGGCACCTGGTGCCAAAGGTGTTCAGCGCGATTCTGTTCATCACCGCGCTGCTGTTCTGGTTCCTCACCGCCGAGAAGAAAGAACACCGCAGTGCCGGCGGCGCCACCCTGCGCGAGCAACTCAAGTCACTGAAAGACCCCGCCGTATGGCGCTACTGCCAGTACTACTCCATCGTGTTCGGCGGTTACGTAGCCTTGGCCTTGTGGATGACCAAGTACTACGTGCAGGAATACGGTTTCAGCCTGCAAAGCGCGGCGCTGCTGGCGGCGTGTTTTTCCCTGCCGGGCGGTGTGCTGCGGGCCGTCGGCGGCTGGATGTCCGACCGCTGGGGCGCCCAGAGCGTGACCTGGTGGGTGTTGTGGGTGAGCTGGATCTGCCTGTTCCTGCTGTCCTATCCCCAGACGCAACTGCAAGTGCAGACCGTCAACGGCATCGTCGATTTCCACATCGGTCTCAACGCCACGCTCTTCACCGTGCTGCTGTTCGTGATGGGCATCGCCTTCGCGTTCGGCAAGGCTTCGGTCTTCAAGTACATCGCCAACGATTACCCGCAGAACATGGGCGCGGTGTCCGGCATCGTCGGCCTGGCCGGTGGCTTGGGTGGTTTCGTGCTGCCGATCATGTTTGGCGCCCTGGTGGACCTCACCGGCGTGCGCTCGTCCTGCTTCATGTTGCTCTACGGCGTGGTCTGGGTCTCGTTGATCTGGATGTACCTCAGCGAGGTGCGCAAGCGCCCGTTGCTGGGCAAACAACCGCCGGCCAGCCAATCCCCGTTTTCCAGCATTGCCCAAGGAGAAGAACATGTCCGTTCTGCAAACGCCTGAAAAAGGCCCGGTCATTCATGACTGGCGCCCGGAAGACCCAGCGTTCTGGGGGCGCAGCGGCAAACAGACCGCCCGGCGCAACCTGTGGATTTCCATCCCGGCGCTGCTGTTGGCCTTCGCGGTGTGGATGGTCTGGAGCACGGTGATCGTGCGCCTGAATGCCATTGGCTTCAGCTTCAGCACCGACCAGCTGTTCTGGCTGGCGGCGTTGCCGGGATTGTCCGGCGCGACCTTGCGCATTTTCTACTCGTTCATGGTGCCGATCTTCGGTGGCCGTCGTTGGACAGCCCTGAGCACCGCATCCCTGCTGATACCGGCGCTGTGGATGGGGTTCGCCGTGCAGGATCCAGCCACGCCTTATAGCGTGTTCGTGCTGATCGCATTGCTCTGCGGTTTCGGCGGCGGCAATTTCGCCTCGAGCATGTCCAACATCAGCTTCTTCTACCCCAAGGCCCAGCAGGGCACCGCCCTGGGCCTCAACGCCGGGCTGGGCAACCTGGGCGTGTCGGTGATGCAGTTCTGCGTGCCGCTGGTGATTTCCTTTGGTGTGTTCGGCTTCATGGGTGGCCAGCCGCAGGTGTTGGCCGACGGCAGCTCGCTGTGGTTGCAGAACGCCGGTTTCATCTGGGTGCCGTTCATCCTCGCCGTGACCCTGATTGCCTGGTTCGGCATGAACGACCTGTCCAGCGCCCGGGCATCGTTCAGTGAACAGGCGGTGATCTTCAAGCGCAAGCACAACTGGTTGATGTGCTGGCTGTACCTGGCCACCTTCGGTTCGTTCATCGGTTTCTCCGCCGCGTTCCCGCTGCTGATCAAGACCTCGTTCCCGGAAGTCATCGCCCTGAAATTCGCCTTCCTCGGCCCGCTGGTGGGTGCCTTGGTGCGGCCGCTGGGTGGCTGGCTGGCGGACAAGCTCGGTGGCGCCAAAGTCACCCTGTGGAACTTCGTGTTGATGATCGTGATGGTGTTCGGCGTCTTGCACTTTCTGCCTAAGGGCGGCGAGGGCGGCAGCTTCTACGGCTTCCTCGGCATGTTCATGTTGCTGTTTATCACCACCGGCGTGGGCAACGGTTCGACCTTCCGCATGATCCCGGTGATCTTCCGCACCCTGCACGAGAAAGCCGCCCTGGGCAAAAAGCCCGAGGTACGTGAGCAAGCGCTCAAGAACGCCGGCAAGGAATCGGCCGCGGTGCTGGGCTTCAGCTCGGCCATGGGCGCCTTCGGAGCCTTCTTCATTCCCAAATCATTCGGCACTTCGATGGCCCTGACCGGCGGCCCGGAGATGGCCTTCTACATGTTCGTCGGCTTCTACCTGAGCTGCATCGTGGTGACCTGGTGGTGGTATGCCCGCAAGGGCGCCGCGACACCTTGCTAAGCCGAACCTAAACCTGCGTGGGCGGGGCGCAGACCCCGCGGAGCAAGCCTGAGAGGAACACACTGTGAGTCATTTACTGGATCAACTGCGGTTTTTCAACCGCAAGCAAGGCGAGTTTTCAGACGGCCACGGCGAGACCCGCAAGGAGTCCCGCGACTGGGAAAACGTCTACCGTTCCCGCTGGCAGTACGACAAGATCGTGCGTTCCACCCATGGGGTGAACTGCACCGGTTCGTGCTCCTGGAAAATCTACGTCAAGAACGGCCTGATCACTTGGGAAACCCAGCAGACCGACTACCCGCGCACCCGCAACGATCTGCCCAACCACGAACCACGCGGCTGCCCTCGCGGTGCGAGCTACAGTTGGTACATCTACAGCGCCAACCGGCTCAAGTACCCGAAGATCCGCAAGCCGTTGCTCAAACTGTGGCGCGAAGCCCGGCAGACCCTGCCGCCGGTGGAAGCCTGGGCCAGCATCGTCGAGAACAAGGCCAAGGCCGACTCCTATAAAAGCAAGCGCGGCATGGGTGGCTTCATCCGTTCCAACTGGGAAGAAGTCAACGAGATCATCGCCGCTGCCAACGTCTACACCGTCAAGGAACATGGTCCGGACCGGGTGGTGGGCTTCTCGCCGATCCCGGCGATGTCGATGGTCAGCTACGCCGCCGGCTCGCGTTACCTGTCGCTGATCGGTGGCGTGTGCCTGAGCTTCTACGACTGGTATTGCGACTTGCCGCCAGCCTCGCCGATGGTCTGGGGCGAGCAGACCGACGTGCCGGAATCGGCCGACTGGTACAACTCCAACTACATCATTGCCTGGGGCTCCAACGTCCCGCAGACCCGTACCCCTGACGCCCACTTCTTCACCGAGGTGCGCTACAAGGGCACCAAGACCGTGGCGATCACCCCGGACTATTCGGAAGTCGCCAAGCTCACCGACCTGTGGCTCAACCCCAAGCAGGGCACCGACGCCGCGCTGGCCCAGGCCTTCAATCATGTGATCTTCAAAGAATTCCACCTGGACAAGCCGAGCGCCTATTTCACCGAATACGCCAAGCGCTACACCGACCTGCCGGTGCTGGTGATGCTCAAGCCAATGCTCGGCACGGCGCCGGGTTCGGGTTACCAGCCGGACCGTTTCCTGCGGGCCAGCGACCTGACCGACAACCTCGGCCAGGACAACAACCCGGAATGGAAAACCATCGCCCTGGACGCCAACGGCGAACTGGTTTCGCCCCAAGGCTCCATCGGTTATCGCTGGGGCGAGAAAGGCAAGTGGAACATCCTGCCCCGCGAAGGTGGCGAAGGCCGTGACATCGACCTCAAGCTGAGCCTGATCGGCGGCGACGTCGCCGAGGTGGCGTTCCCGTACTTCGCCGGCGAAGCCCAGGAGTACTTCCAGCATGTGGCCGGTGACGCGGTGCAGTTCCGCCGGGTGCCGGTGCACAGCGTGGTGCTGGCCGATGGCAGCGTGGCGAAAGTCGCCACGGTGTTCGACCTGTCGGCGGCCAACCTGGCGATCGACCGTGGCCTCGGTGGTGCCAACGTTGCCAAGGACTATGACGACGCCTCGGTGCCCGGCACTCCGGCCTGGCAGGAGCAGATCACCGGTGTGAGCCGCGAGAAGGCGATCCAGATCGCCCGCGAGTTCGCCGGCAACGCCGACAAGACCCGGGGACGCTCGATGATCATCGTCGGTGCGGCGATGAACCACTGGTACCACATGGACATGAACTACCGCGGGCTGATCAACATGCTCATGCTCTGCGGTTGCGTCGGCCAGACCGGCGGCGGCTGGGCCCACTATGTCGGCCAGGAAAAACTCCGTCCGCAATGCGGCTGGCTGCCCCTGGCCTTCGGCCTGGACTGGAACCGTCCGCCACGGCAGATGAACGGCACCAGCTTCTTCTATGGCCACAGCTCGCAATGGCGCCACGAGAAGATGAGCATGCACGATGTGCTCTCGCCCCTGGCGGACAAGTCGCAGTTCCCCGAACACGCCCTGGACTACAACATCCGCGCCGAACGCGCCGGTTGGTTGCCCAGCGCGCCGCAGCTCAACACCAACCCGCTGAATATCTGCCGCGATGCCGCCGCCGCAGGCCTTGATCCGAAGGACTACGTGGTCAAGTCACTGCAGGACGGTTCCCTGCGCTTTGCCTGCGAACAGCCGGACAGCCCGGTCAACTTCCCGCGCAACATGTTCATCTGGCGTTCCAACCTGCTCGGGTCTTCGGGCAAGGGCCACGAGTACATGCTCAAGTACCTGCTCGGTACGAAGAACGGCGTGATGAACGAAGACATCGGCCAGGTCGGTGACTGCAAGCCTACCGAAGCCGAATGGGTCGACGAGGGCGCCATTGGCAAACTCGACCTGGTGACCACCCTGGACTTCCGCATGTCCTCGACCTGCGTGTATTCCGACATCGTCTTGCCGACCGCGACCTGGTATGAAAAAGACGACATGAACACCTCGGACATGCACCCGTTCATCCACCCACTGTCGGCCGCCATCGATCCGGCCTGGGAGTCGCGTTCGGACTGGGAAATCTACAAGGGCATCGCCAAGGCGTTTTCGGCCATGGCAGTCGGTCATCTGGGTGTCGAGAAAGACCTAGTCACCGTACCGCTGATGCACGACAGCGTCGGCGAACTGGCCCAGCCATTCGGCGGCACCGACTGGAAAAGCGCCGGTGTGGCGCCAGTCCCGGGCAAGAACGCGCCAAACCTGCAAGTGGTCGAGCGTGACTACCCGAACATCTACAAGCAGTTCACCTCCCTGGGCCCGATGCTGGAAAAACTCGGCAACGGCGGCAAGGGCATCAACTGGAACACCGACACCGAAGTGAAGTTCCTCGGTGAGCTGAACCACAAGGAAGTCGACGCGGGCATCAGCCAAGGCCGGCCAAAAATCGACAGCGCCATCGACGCCGCCGAAGTGATCCTGTCCCTGGCGCCGGAAACCAACGGCCATGTCGCGGTGAAAGCCTGGGCGGCGCTGTCGGAATTCACCGGCATCGACCACAGCCACTTGGCCGTGTCGAAAGAGCACGAGGCGATTCGCTTCCGTGACATCCAGGCCCAGCCGCGCAAGATCATTTCCAGCCCGACCTGGTCCGGCCTGGAAGACGATCACGTCAGCTACAACGCCGGCTACACCAACGTCCATGAGTCGATCCCATGGCGCACCATCACCGGTCGCCAGCAGTTCTACCAGGATCACCCGTGGATGCAGGCGTTCGGCGAGCAACTGATGAGTTATCGGCCGCCGGTCAACACCCGCACCATCGAAGGCGTGAAGGGCAAACGCAGCAATGGCGAGACCGAGATCGTCCTGAACTGGATCACCCCGCACCAGAAATGGGGCATCCACAGCACCTACAGCGACAACCTGCTGATGCTCACCTTGAGCCGTGGCGGACCGATTGTCTGGCTCTCGGAAATCGACGCCAAGCGCGCCGGGATCGAGGACAACGACTGGATCGAATGCTTCAACGCCAACGGCGCACTGACCGCCCGGGCGGTGGTCAGCCAGCGGGTCAAGGAAGGCATGGTGATGATGTACCACGCCCAGGAACGGATCGTGAACGTGCCGGGTTCGGAAACCACCAAGACCCGTGGCGGCCACCACAACTCGGTGACCCGCGTGGTGCTCAAGCCCACCCACATGATCGGCGGCTACGCCCAACAGGCCTACGGCTTCAACTATTACGGCACGGTCGGTTGCAACCGCGATGAATTCGTCGTGGTGCGCAAGATGGTCAAGGTCGATTGGCTCGACGGTTCCAGTGGCGATGATTTGCCGCGTCCACTGCCGACTGATATCGAGGAGAACTGAGATGAAGATTCGCTCACAAATCGGCATGGTCCTGAACCTGGACAAATGCATCGGCTGCCACACCTGCTCGATCACCTGCAAGAACGTCTGGACCAGCCGCGAAGGCATGGAATACGCCTGGTTCAACAACGTCGAATCCAAGCCGGGCATCGGCTATCCCAAGGAATGGGAAAACCAGGACAAGTGGAAGGGCGGCTGGGTCCGCAACGCCGACGGCTCGATCAACCCGCGCATCGGCGGCAAGTTCCGCGTGCTGGCGAACATCTTCGCCAACCCGGACCTGCCGAGCCTGGACGATTACTACGAACCGTTCGACTTCGACTACCAGCACCTGCACACCGCGCCGCTGGGCGAGCACCAACCCACCGCGCGCCCGCGTTCGGTGGTGTCCGGCAAGCGCATGGAAAAGATCGAGTGGGGCCCGAACTGGGAGGAAATCCTCGGCACTGAATTCGCCAAGCGACGCAAGGACAAGAACTTCGACAAGATCCAGGCGGACATCTACGGCGAGTACGAAAACACTTTCATGATGTACCTGCCGCGCCTGTGCGAGCACTGCCTGAACCCGGCGTGCGCAGCGTCCTGCCCGAGCGGTGCGATCTACAAGCGCGAGGAAGACGGCATCGTCCTCATCGACCAGGAGAAATGCCGCGGCTGGCGCATGTGCATCAGCGGCTGCCCGTACAAGAAGATCTACTTCAACTGGAAGAGCGGCAAGTCGGAAAAGTGCATCTTCTGCTACCCGCGCATCGAAGCCGGGATGCCGACCGTTTGCGCCGAAACCTGCGTTGGCCGGATTCGCTATCTCGGTGTGCTGCTGTATGACGCCGACCGCATCAATGAAGTGGCGAGCACCGCCAACGAGCAAGACCTGTACGAGAAGCAACTGGAAATCTTCCTCGACCCGAACGACCCGGCGGTGATTCGCCAGGCCCTGGCCGATGGCGTGCCGCAGTCGGTGATCGATTCGGCCCAACGTTCGCCGGTCTACAAAATGGCCGTGGACTGGAAACTCGCACTGCCGCTGCACCCGGAATACCGCACCTTGCCAATGGTCTGGTACGTGCCGCCACTGTCGCCGATCCAGAACGCGGCCGCCGCCGGCACCGTGGGCATGAACGGGGTGATCCCGGATGTCGACAGCCTGCGCATCCCGCTGCGTTACCTGGCGAACATGCTCACCGCCGGCGATGAAAAACCGGTCAAGCATGCGCTGAAACGCTTGCTGGCGATGCGCGCCTACAAGCGTGCCGAGCAGGTCGACGGCGTGCAGGACCTGCAAGTGCTCGCCGATGTCGGCTTGAGCGTGAACCAGGTGGAAGAGATGTACCGCTACCTGGCCATCGCCAACTACGAAGACCGTTTCGTGGTGCCGAGTGCCCACCGCGAAGACGCCATGAGCGATGCGTTCGCCGAGCGCTCCGGTTGTGGTTTCAGCTTTGGCAGTGGTTGCAGCGGCAGCTCCGACACCAACATGTTCGGTGGCAAGAAAGCCAACCGCCGCGACGTGATCAAGACCGTGCAGTTGTGGGAGGAATGAGCATGCGCATTCTCAAGGTGATTTCGTTGCTGCTCGATTACCCGACCGAGACCCTGGTGGCCGGTCGCGACGAGCTGGAGCAGGCGATCGTGCAGGCGCGGGAAATCAGTCCCGCCCAGCGTGCCGGGTTGTTCGAGCTGCTGGAGTTGATCTGCGGCCAGGACTTGATGGACGGCCAGGAGCATTACGGTGCGTTGTTTGGCCGGGGCCGTTCACTGTCGCTGCTGCTGTTCGAACACGTGCATGGCGAGTCCCGCGACCGGGGCCAGGCCATGGTCGACATGATGGCCCAGTACGAAGAAGCCGGTTTTGCCATTGGCATCAAGGAACTGCCGGATTACATCCCGTTGTACCTGGAATTCCTGTCCACCCGCGAAGACCTTGAGGCCCGCGAGGGCCTGGCCGATGTCGCGCACCTGCTGGCCTTGCTCGCGGCGCGCCTGGACGAACGGGAAAGCGCCTACGCCAGTTGCTTCCGCGCCTTGCTGCAAATCGCCGGGGCCGAACCCCAGGCGGCGGTGGCCGAGATGCTTGAGCAGGTGAAGGCCGAGCATCGGGACGACTCCCTCGAAGCCCTGGACAAGGTCTGGGAAGAAGAGGCGGTGGATTTCATGAAGGCCGAGCAGCAGGACCGTTGCAGTTCGATGCCGAGCGCGCCGGGTCGGGCCCGGGAAGAAAGTGCGGTGCCGCTGCACTGGGTGGATTTTCAGCATGAAGGCCGGGCCGCAGCGCCCGCCGGGGAGGTGGGCAATGTCTAAATGGGATCTGTTGTTGTTCGGGGTCTATCCCTATGTCGCCCTGGCGATCTGCCTGATCGGCAGCTGGGCGCGGTTCGACCTGTCGCAGTACACCTGGAAGGCCGGTTCGAGCCAGATGCTGAACAAGCGCGGCATGCGCGTGGCCAGCAACCTGTTCCACGTCGGCGTGCTGTTCGTGTTGGCTGGGCATTTTGTCGGGCTGCTGACGCCTTCGGCGGTTTATCACCACTTCCTGAGCACCGAGAACAAGCAGTTGCTGGCGATGGTTTCCGGCGGTTTCTTCGGCGTGCTTGGGCTGATCGGCTTGCTGATGTTGCTCAACCGCCGGCTGACCGATCCACGGGTTCGCGCCACCTCCAATGTGTCGGACATCCTGGTGCTGGTAGTACTGCTGGTGCAGTTGGTGCTCGGCCTGATGACTATCGTCGCATCCACCGCCCACATGGACGGTTCGGTGATGGTGATGCTCGCTGACTGGGCGCAGAACACCGTGCTACTCAAGCCAGTCGAGGCCGCCACGGCCATGGCCCCGGTGGGTCTGGTCTACAAGCTCCACGTATTGCTCGGCCTGACCCTGTTCGTGCTGTTCCCTTTCACCCGTCTCGTCCATATCGTCAGCGCGCCGGTCTGGTACCTGGGGCGTCGTTATCAAATCGTTCGGCAGAAGTTCTGAGGAGAAGATCATGGCGAGTGGATGCGGATGTGGTGGCGGTAATGGCGGCGGCGGTTGTGGTTCCTCGGCTAAAGCCGCGCCGATAGTCGATATCGAACCGGTAGGGGCGGTGGCGTTCGAGCCGGCCCAGGCCGAGCCGACGGTGGCGGATGAAGCGCCGCAGTTGATCGCCAGCAGCGAGCAGGAATGGCCGATCATCAGCGTCAACGGGGTGTCGATCACCCCGCAGGCGATGGCCCAAGAGCTGCAATATCACCCGGCGCAAAGTCGTGAGGAGGCGGTCTACCAGGCCGCCCGCGCCTTGGTGATACGTGAACTGCTCCAGCAACGTATCGCCGAACTGGGCCTGGCGTTGCAGGTCGGTGCCGGTGAAAACGAAGAAGAAGCGGCGACGCGGCTGTTGCTCGAGCGCGAGGTGCAGGTGCCGCAGTGCGACGAGGCCACCTGCCTGCGTTACTACGACAGCAACCGCGGGCGCTTTCACAGCGCACCGTTGCTGGCGGTACGGCACATCCTGCTCGAATGCGCGCCGGACGATGCCGAGGCCCGCAGCCTGGCTCATGTACAAGCCGAGTTGCTGCTGGAACGGCTGGACCAATTCCCGGGCAGTTTCGCCGAGTTGGCGCTGAAGCATTCGGCGTGCCCGTCCAAGGAGCAGGGCGGCTCGCTGGGGCAGATCAGCAAGGGCCAGACCGTGCCGGAGCTGGAGCGCCAGTTGTTCACGCTGCCGGCGGGCCTGGCGAGCAAGCCGTTGGAAAGTCGTTATGGCTGGCACGTGATCAGCATCGACCAGCGCATCGACGGCCAGCCGTTGCCGTACGAGGCGGTGGCGACGGCGATTCGAACCCAGTTGCAGCAGGGCGTGTGGCAAAAAGCGCTGGTGCAGTACCTGCAAACCCTGATCGGTGCGGCGGATATTCGCGGTATTCATCTTCAGGGCGCCGACTCGCCGCTGGTGCAGTGAGCAGCGGTTCAACCGGGAGGTACGCATGAACGGGGTGTTGCAGGATGGGTTTGGGCGCCAGATCGATTATTTGCGGATGTCGGTGACCGATCGTTGTGATTTTCGTTGTGTGTATTGCATGGCGAAAAACATGACCTTCCTGCCGCGCCAGCAAGTATTGACCCTGGAAGAACTGCAGCGCCTGGCGCGGTTGTTCGTCGGCCTGGGGGTGAAGAAGATTCGCCTCACCGGAGGCGAGCCGCTGATCCGCCCGGGCATCGTCGGGTTGTGTCGCGACATCGCGGCGTTGCCCGGCCTGCGGGAACTGGTGATGACCAGCAACGGCTCGCAACTGGGCCGCTTGGCCCGGCCGCTGGTGGATGCTGGCGTCAAGCGTATGAACATCAGCCTCGACAGCCTCGACGGCGAACGCTTCCGAGCCATCACCCGCAACGGCGATCTGGATCGGGTGCTGGCCGGTATCGAGGCGGCAACCGGCGCGGGATTCGAGCGGATCAAACTCAACTGCGTGGTGATGAAAGGGCGCAACTTCGATGAAGTCCCGGCGCTGGTGCAATACGCCATCGACCAGCGCATCGACATCAGTTTCATCGAGGAAATGCCCTTGGGTGAGGTGGGACGTTCCCGTGGTGAGTCGTTCTGTTCCAGTGATGAAGTTCGAGCTGAAATTGCCCGGCACCATCGTTTGCTCGACAGTGCCGAGAGCAGCGGCGGACCGGCGCGTTATGTGCGCCTGGAGCGTCATCCAGATACCCGGATCGGTTTCATTTCGCCCAACACCCACAACTTCTGCGCCAGTTGCAACCGCGTGCGCATGACCGTCGAAGGGCGCTTGCTGTTGTGCCTGGGCCAAGAAGATTCGCTGGACCTCAGGGGGTTGTTGCGGCGTTATCCGCTGGATGATGAGCCGATCATGCAGTCGATCAAACGGGCATTGAAAGGCAAACCTTTGCAGCATGACTTCAGCCCCGGTGGGGAAGTGCAGATCGTGCGGTTCATGAACATGAGTGGTGGCTGAGGATGGCGGCTTTTGTGGCGAGGGGATTTATCCCCGCTGGGGCGCGTAGCGGCCCTAAATGCAGTCAATCCAGTGTGTCAGGCAGGTTAAAGTTGTTCGGTGTTCACGAAAGAGCTTTCCGAGCTGTGGTCCTTCTTGACATCAGTCAATTTCAAGCAATCCCTTCAGACGTATCCTCCACTGCATATTGTGTCTTTAAGATAAATAACACCTATATGTAGTATCTGGAGCCAAAATGCACAGCACGTTGATCTCAGTAGGCTGCAACCGCTTGCACAAGCGCGATGGCAGCGTCGTGGCCTTTGACGCGGACAAGATCCGCCAGGCGTTGATCGCCGCTGGCAGGGCCACCGGCGAATACGCCGAAGCCGAGGCCGAAGGCTTGCTCGAGGCGGTGTTGGCGCGGTTGGAAGGGCAGGCGCGGCTGAACGTCGAGCAGATCCAGGACCGGGTCGAGCGCGTATTGATGGACGCCGGCTATTTCCTGTCCATGCGCGCCTACATCGTCTACCGCGAGCAACACGGACGCCTGCGTCGGGATCGCCGCACGCTGGTGGAAGTCGCCACGTCGATGAACGAATACCTGGACCGCGAAGACTGGCGCGTGCAGGCCAACGCCAACCAGGGTTATTCCCTGGGCGGGTTGATCCTCAACGTTTCGGGCAAGGTCACCGCCAACTATTGGCTGGACGAGGTCTACAGCCAGGCCATCGGCGAGGCGCACCGCGAGGCGGATTTGCATATTCACGACCTGGACATGCTCGCCGGCTATTGCGCCGGTTGGTCCCTGCGCTCGTTATTGCATGAAGGCCTCAACGGCGTGCCGGGACGGGTCGAGGCCGGCCCGCCCAAGCATTTGAGCAGCGCCCTGGGGCAGATGGTGAATTTCCTCGGTACCCTGCAAAACGAATGGGCCGGCGCCCAGGCCTTCAGTTCGTTCGACACCTACCTGGCGCCCTATGTACGCAAGGACAACCTCAGCTACGACGACGTCCGTCAGTCGCTGCAGGAGTTCATCTACAACCTCAACGTGCCGTCGCGCTGGGGCACGCAAACGCCGTTCACCAACCTCACCTTCGACTGGGTCTGCCCCCAGGATCTGCGCGAGCAGATCCCAGTGATCGGCGGCGAAGAAATGCCGTTCGCCTACGGTGACCTGCAGGCGGAAATGGAGTTGATCAACCGTGCCTATATCGAAGTGATGCAGGCCGGCGATGCGAAGGGCCGGGTGTTCACCTTCCCGATACCGACCTACAACATCACCCATGATTTTCCGTGGGACAGCGAAAACGCCGACCGCCTGTTCGAGATGACTGCCCGCTATGGCCTGCCGTATTTCCAGAACTTCCTGAATTCGGACATGCAACCCAACCAGGTGCGGTCGATGTGCTGCCGCTTGCAACTTGACGTGCGTGAGCTGCTCAAGCGCGGTGGCGGCTTGTTCGGTTCGGCGGAGCAGACCGGTTCCCTGGGCGTGGTGACGATCAACTGCGCGCGCCTGGGCTACCTGTACAAAGGCAACACCAGCGGGCTGCTGCAACGCATCGATACCCTGATGGAACTGGCGAAGGAGAGCCTGGAGGTCAAGCGCAAGGTGATCCAGCATCACATGGATGCCGGCTTGTACCCCTACACCAAGCGCTACCTCGGCACCTTGCGCAATCACTTTTCCACCATCGGCGTGAACGGCCTGCACGAAATGCTGCGCAATTTCACCGATGACCAGGAGGGCCTGCACACCGAAACAGGCCGGGCCTTCGCGCTTAAGTTGCTGGACCACGTGCGGGCCACGCTGCTGCGTTTCCAGGAAGAAACCGGCCACCTCTACAACCTCGAAGCGACACCCGCCGAAGGCACCACGTATCGCTTCGCCAAGGAAGACCTCAAGCGCTACCCCGACATCCTCCAGGCCGGCAGCCCGGTCGCACCGTACTACACCAACTCTTCGCAACTGCCGGTGGGCTTCACCGAAGATCCGTTCGAAGCCCTGGAGCTGCAAGACGAACTGCAATGCAAATACACCGGCGGCACCGTGCTGCACCTGTACATGGCGGAGCAGATTTCTTCGACGCAGGCCTGCAAGCAACTGGTACGCAAGGCCTTGGGGCGTTTCCGCCTGCCGTACCTGACCATCACGCCGACGTTTTCCATCTGCCCGGTGCACGGCTACCTGGCCGGCGAACATGAGTTCTGCCCGAAATGCGACGAAGCCTTGCTGCTGCAACAGCAGCACCAAGGCAGCGTTCACTGATCCGATCCATCGACCGCAAGGAGCTTTATCCATGAGCGCAGTACAAACGATTCCACAGGCGCAGCGTCAACGTTGCGAAGTCTGGACCCGAGTCATGGGCTATCACCGCCCGGTGGCGGCCTTCAACCCAGGCAAGCAGTCCGAGCATCGCGAGCGGGTGCACTTCACCGAACGCGCGGCCGGGCGTCCATGAGTCGAGTGCTACGGGTCGGGGGCATGGTGCCCCTGACCACCCTCGATTATCCGGGCCAACTGGCCTGCGTCCTGTTCTGCCAGGGCTGCGCCTGGCGCTGTCGTTATTGCCATAACCCGCAACTGATCCCGCCGCGCGGCAGTGAAGAAGTGGACTGGTGTCGGGTGCTGGCGTTCCTCCAACGTCGCCAGGATCTGCTCGATGCCGTGGTGTTCAGCGGCGGCGAACCGACCTTGCAGGACGGCCTGGCCGCGGCCATGGAGGAGGTGCGGCAGATGGGCTTTCGCATCGGCCTGCACAGCGCCGGCATCAAGCCGCCGGCCTTCGCCAAAGTGGTCGGGCTGGCCGATTGGGTCGGCTTCGACGTCAAGGCCCTGCCCGAAGATGCCCTGGACGTGACCCGGGTCGAAGGCAGCGGCGCGGCGAACTGGCGCAGCCTCGACCATCTGCTCGACAGTGGCGTGGACTACGAGTGCCGCACCACCGTGCACTGGCATCTGTTCGACCCCGACCGACTGTTGGCCCTGGCCCGTCGCTTGAGCGAGCGGGGCGTCAGTCGTTTTGCCGTGCAACTGGTGCGCACCGCACGGATGCTCGACCCCCACCTTTCCAGCGTTTCGGCACACGCCTTGCAGCCTGAGCTGTGGGCCGCGATGCGCGAGTTGTTCCCCTCGTTCGTATTACGCAGTTGAGCGATCGCGGGAACCCTCATCGACAGCGGCCCGGGATGTACCGGGCGAGATTTTTTCCAATGGTTTTCAAATGCGCTGCCATTTGGCAGGTAGTTGAACAGGGAGCATTTGACATGACCAGATTCACCACTGCCCAACGTATCGTGATCGGCTTCGCCATCGCGCCCTTGGCGTTGATCGCCCTGGCGCTGTACGCCTTGAATGACCTGGCGATGCTGCGCGACCAGGCGGTACAGATCGTCCAGCGCGATTGGCCGAAGATCGACCCCATCATGGTAATCGCCACGGGCGTGCGCGATAACGCGAGGAACACCCGGGACCTGTTGATCGACAAGAACAACGCGCAGGTCCAGCAATCCATCGACACCACCCGCCAGCGCATCACCCAGGCTTTTGCGACGCTCGAACCGCTGTTCGACCAGCCCGAGGGCAAGGCCGTCTACGCCGAATTGAAGAAACGCCGCGAGGCCTACGTGGCCGCGTTTGTCCAGGTGCAGGCGCTGATCCGCCAGGGCGCGACGGACGAGGCGATGACGCAGCTCAAGCAAGGCGTGATCCCGGCGGAGCTTGAGGTGTACAAAAGCCTGGAGGCGATGATGGCCTTGCAGGGCAGGATTTTCGTCGAGCGCGAACAACTGGCCCAGGCGCGCTACAGCGAAGCGCGACGCAACATGCTCGCGTTGGTGCTGGCGTGCCTGGCCGTGGTGAGCACCGTCGCGATGCTGGTGACCCGCAGCGTGACCCGGCCCCTCGGCGGGGAACCCACTGATGCGGCGCGGGTGCTGGGCCACATCGCCCGGGGTGACCTGACGATCCGGGTACCCGTGGGCGTCGGAGCGAACGACAGCGTCATGGGCAGCATGCATGACATGCAACAGAGCCTGAACGCCATGGTCCGGCAGATTGCGGCGTCGGTGGATCGGGTGGCGAGTTCTTCGGAGGAGTTGAGTGCGGTGAGCAGCCAGACCAACAGTACGTTGCAGCTGCAAGGCCAGGAAATCGAACAGGCCGCCGCGGCGGTGAACCAGATGACTGCGGCGGTGGATGAGGTGGCGCGCAACGCCGTGAGCACCAGCGAAGCCTCGCGGCTCTCGGAGCAAACCGCCCAGCGCGGCCGTGAACAGGTCCAGGAAACCGTCGCGTCGATCCATGCCTTGGCCGACGGCGTGACCGATACGTCGGGACGCATCCAGCAACTGGCGGGGCGCGTCCAGGACATCAGCTCGGTGCTGGACGTCATCCGCAGCATTGCCGAACAGACCAACCTGCTGGCGCTGAACGCGGCCATCGAAGCGGCCCGCGCCGGGGATGCCGGACGCGGGTTTGCGGTGGTGGCCGATGAAGTGCGGGCCCTGGCCCATCGCACCCAGGATTCGACCCGGGAAGTCGAAGACATGATCGGCAATATCCGCCAGGACAGCGAGCAGGCCCTGACCGCGATGCAAGGCAACAGCGAACGGGTGCGAACCACGCTGCAAGTGGCTCAGCGCTCGGGAGACGCGCTGGATGAAATCGCCCGCTCGATCTCGCAGATCAACGAACGCAACCTGATGATCGCCAGCGCCACGGAGCAACAGGCGCTGGTGGCCCGCGAGGTAGACCGCAACCTGGTGGGCATCCGCAACCTGTCCGAACAAGTGTTGCTCGGCGCCCGCCATACCGACACCGCCGGCCAGGACCTGGCGCAGATGGCGGGGTCGCTGCATGAGACAGTGGCGCGGTTCAAGGTTTGATGCCTTGCTAGTTTGAGCAAGCCCGCGCCCACGAGGAATTGGGGGCGGCTTGAAGCTTGAGTGTCACCAGCCCCAAAACTGCAACCACCAACCGTATCCCACCAAGCCGCTCGCCAAGACCAGGCAGGTCATGGCGGGCATTCGCCGGATCGGCCCGGCGCCGTCGCGGCCGAGCACCTTCCAACCCAGCAGCAAACTCCAGCCAATGGCCGCGACCAGCAGCAGCGCCCGGGCTGGCTGCACCCAATCCAACAACAACCCTTCGTAGCGCAACAGCTTGACCGTTGTGGCCGACAAGCCCAGGAACAACCCTGCACCGCCGAGGGGCAGCAGGGTGATGGCCAAGGGCCAATAGTGTGCAGCATCACCCGTGAATCTCGCTGCCAGGCGCATCAGGAGCATCAACGCGGTGCCCATCAGCAACGCACTCATCCCCAGGTAGACAACGATGCAAAATCCGTCAAGCCAACTGAAGCTGTCGTTGAGCTGCGGATAGTGCGTCAGTAACCACCATGGCGCGTTGTCCATCAGCGGCCAGGCCACCTGGCGGGACACCAGCCATTGGGCCAGCGCCTGTTTCAAGGCAATGAACCAAGGGCTGACGGTCCATTGGAACGCCCCCATCGCCAGGCCAATGACCCCGAAGAACAGCAAGCGCACATCCCAAGGCGAGACCGTGGTTGGGGTGGCCTGGAGGATTTCCTGATTGCTGGAGCGGGCGATCAGCCGCACCGCGTCGCGCTGGCCGCTGCAACGGCCACAGGCATGGCAATCGGCGGCGCCGCGCATCCGGCGGATGTCGAGCAAAGGCGCGCAGTTGGGCGGCGGGCGGCGCGGCGCCGGGTTTTCCAGCCAGCGTTTTTCATCCACGTGGAAGTGCACGGGTGCGAGGCGGGCGAGCAGGGCAAAGACGCCGCTGACCGGGCACAGGTAACGGCACCACACCCGTTTGCCACGGGCGAACAGCAATCCCACGACGACCGCCGCGACGGTCGAGCCACCGAGGATCAGCAGCGCCGCCTGGGCATAGTCATAGACGCTGATCAACTGGCCGTAGAGCGTGGTCAGGCAGAACGCCAGGGTCGGCCAACCGGCCCAGCGCAATCCCCGTGGCACGCCGAGGCCACGGCCGTATCGGCTGGCCCATTCGCTCAAGGCGCCTTCGGGACACAGCACGCCACACCAGAGCCGGCCGAACAGGACGATAGACAGCAACACGAACGGCCACCAGATCCCCCAGAACAGGAACTGCGCCAACAACGTCAAGTTGTCCAGGAGATGCGCCTGGCTGTCCGGCAACGGCAACATCGCCGGGAGAACCAACAGCACGGCGTAGAACAGCACCACCGCCCATTGCACGGTGCGGATGGTCGCGCCATGGCGGCGCATGCCGTCGCCGAGGCGCTGGAGCGCCGGGTTCAGGTCGGGCATGGCAGGTTTTCCACCTTGCTGCGTGGCCGCAGCCAACCGGCGACGGCCAGCCAATAACCGAGCCACACCAGCAACGTCAGCAGGCTGGGGCTGGCGCGATAACCGGTGAAGTCGGCGAGAAAAGCGCCCAAGCCATGGCCGTCGTCCAGCACGGCGCTGCTGTCCCACAGCGCATCGCCGATGGCGCGATACACCGCCTCCGGCCAATCCATCGCCAACAGTTGCCCGCCGATCCGCTCGACACCGCTGACCAGAAGCGCCGAGCCCAACAGCAGCAGGATCGCTTCGCTGATGGCGAAGAAGCGCGGCCACGAGATGAATCGACGGCTGCCGTGGAGCAGGGAAACGGTCAGCAGCGACAAGACCAATCCGGCCACCGCGCCGACCGCGAACAACCCCAGTGAAGGACCTTCCAGCCGGGCGCCGGCGCCGTAGAGAAAGACCACGGTTTCGCTGCCTTCGCGGCTGACGGCAAGCAACGCCAGCACCAGCAGCCCCATCCCACCCTGGCGCCCCAGGCGTTGGTCGGCCTGACGCGTGAGGTCATGCTTGAGCGTGCCGGCGTTGCGATGCATCCAGCCGACCATTTGCACGATCAGCAGACTGGCGACCAGCGCCAACGACGCCTGGAACCACTCGTTGGCGCCGCCGCTCATGGCTTCGCCGGCCAACAGGATCAAACCGGCCAGCACGCCCGACAGCAACAGGCCGAGGGCCGCGCCACTCCAAACGTAGCGCAGCAGTCGGTCGGCCTGCTGCTGGCGGCTCACCCAGGCCTGGAGAATGCCGATCACCAGCAAGGCCTCGACGCTTTCGCGCCAGACAATGAACATCGATTGCGTCATTCGAACCTCTCCTGAGGATTAGCGGGCGAGAATGCTGCCCTCGGGTAACTGCGGGTTGAATTCATCGAAGAACGGGTAACGGCCGGGGCGCAGCGGGTGGATCACCACGAAGCTGGTCACGCCGGGGGACAGGACCTTCTCGACCCGTAGCGGCGTGCTTTCGAATTCCGCCGGGCCTTGGCCGATGTTCTTCAGCACGATCTTGAAACGCTGGCCGGCCGGCACTTCAAGCTGCGGCGGGGTGAACTGCCCGTCGCGCATGCTCAGCTCGTAAGTGAGCAGTTCGGCCTCGGCGATCGATGGCAGCGACAGGCCGGCCAGCATCAGCCAGATGAATCGGCAACTCATCTTCAGTACCCGCCTTTTTTTCCGATCCCGGCGTAGACGAATTCGTAACGCAGCTCACAGCGCTCGAACCACGGCGCGACGCCGGTTTCCTTGTCGGTGTGACGGCCGAGGGATGCGTGGCCAGCCGGCGGCAGTACGGTGAAGGTCAGTTGGTATTTGCCGGGGCCGAGCAGCTTCACGTTATCGCCGTAGTGCGGTCCGTCGTTGGCGACCATGGCGTGGAAATCGCCCTTGAGCTCGGTGTCGTTGCCTTGTTTCTTCAACTGGAACGAGACGTTGAGATAGGGCACGAAGCTGCCTTCCTGGAAGCCCTGCTGGTTGTCCGCCGTGGCGCGAATGTCGGCCTCCAGGTGCACATCGGAATCGGCGGTGGCGCGCATCATGCCGGCGGGGGCCATTTCGATCGGTTGCAGGTACACCGCGCCGACTTCAAGCCCAGGGCACAGTTGCGGTTCGCCGATGGGGTATTCCTTGGCCTGGGCCAGCGGTGCGAGACACAACAGGGCGAGGGACAGGGGAGCGAGTGTGCGCATGATGACTTCCTGGTTGGCTAAGTGATGGCGCCGAGTCTAGGAAGCTTCGCTGCGAATAATAATGATTCTTGTCAATTTTCAGCGTGATTTTCCCCGGATCGCTGTTCTTGACCGGAATCAAGGGACGCCGCGCGGCGCCAGGGTAGGGTGGGGTACATCCATCCGGCATGCGGGGTCGTCATGGCAAAGCCCTTTCCCATCAGTCCCAAACATCCCGAGCGCATTTGTTGGGGGTGCGACCGTTACTGCGCGTCGACCGCGCTGGCGTGCGGCAACGGCGCCGACCGCACGATGCACCCGGCGGAGATGATCGGCGAGGATTGGTACCTGCATGGGGATTGGGGGATAGACGTGGTGGATGTGACGGACAAGACCGGGGAAGAAACCGCCGTCCCTCTGAAGGGATGAAAATAACCCTGTGGCGAGGGAGCTTGCTCCCGCTGGGCCGGTCCGACGCTTCGGGCGAAGCAGACCTGAAGATCTTGCGGTCGCTACGCAACCGAGCGGGAGCAAGCTCCCTCGCCACGGGGATCACGCCGTTTCTTAGAGCTTCGGCAACTGCCCGATCCGCCCCATCATTTCGGTCACGACCTGCAGGTCCAGCAGGAACTGCTCCACGGTCTTGAACTCGTTGTCGTTGTGACCGGTGTACTTCACATCGGGCATGGCCAGGCCGAATTGCACGCCGTTCGGCAAGTCATGGACCGACGTGGCGCCAGCGGAGGTGCCGAACTTATGCTCCATGCCCAGGTTCTCGGTGGCCACGGCCAGCAGCGCCTTGACCCATTCGCCTTCGGGGTTGCGGTACATCGGTTCGTCGATAGAGTTATCGAAGGCCACCGCGACCTTGGACTTCTTGGCCCAGGCGGAAAGCTTGTCGTTGATCTCCGTCTTCAGCGTCTCGGTCGGCTTGCCCACGGGCACCCGCAGGTTCACGGCCAGCTTGAAAGTCTTGTCATCCATCCCGACGTAGGTCAGCGAGGCGGTCAGCGGGCCCATGAATGCGTCGGAGAAGCCGATGCCCAGTTTCTTGCCCAGGTAATCCAGGCCCCAATTGTCAGTGGCATAGCGGGCGGCGTCGGTGATGTGGTTGTGCTTGAGCGCGACCTTGCCGTCGAGGCCGTTGATGAACACCAGCATCCTGGCCACCGGGTTGACACCTGACTCAGGCTCGGAGGAGTGGGCGGAAACGCCAGTGAAGGTCAGCTTGACCGTCTTGCCGTCCACCTCGCTTTTTACCTCAAAGTCGCCGCCATTGGCCTTGGCGTAGTCAGTGCCGGCCTTGCGCAGGCTGGCGGCCAGCTCGGCGGGCTTGTCGGTGGCGAATGTCGCGACTGAAGTCGATGGGATCTGGTTGGTCGCCATGCCGCCGGTCAGCCCGGTGATCTCGGCGCCTTTGCCCTGGCCCGCGCGACGTGGGAAATTGGCCATGACCGTGCCGTAGCCTTTCTCGGCGATCACCACCGGGTAGCTGCCATCCAGCGCCAGGTTGTAATTGGGCGTCGGGTTGCGCTCGAAATAATAGGGGATGGCATCGCCGGTGGTTTCTTCGGTGGTATCGACCAGCAGCTTGAAGTGACGCGCCAGCGGCAGTTTTTCTTCCTTGATGATCTTCATGGCGTAGAGCGCCACGACGATGCCGTTCTTGTCGTCCTCGGTGCCGCGACCGTACATGCGATCGCCCACCAGGGTGACCTTGAACGGATCAAGCTTGGTGCCGTCCTTGAGCACCCAGTTTTCCGGCGTCACCGGCACCACGTCGGCATGGGCGTGAATGCCCACGACTTCGTCGCCGCTGCCTTCGAGGGAAATCTCATAGACGCGGTTGTCGATGTTGCGGAAGTTCAGGTTGAAGTCGTTGGCCAGGCTCTTGATCTTGTCGGCGATCTTCAGGAATTCCGGGTTTTCATGCTGGGCCACGCCGTCCTTGCGATAGGTCGGGATTTCCACCAACTGGCGCAAGGTCTCGGTGGCGGCCTTGCCGTACTTCACCCGGGCGTAGAGACCCAGCAGCCGATGGATCTCGTTCTGTTGCTCGGCGGACAGGGTTTTGTTGTCTTGGAAAGCGCTGATAGCGGGGCTGAGGTTGGCGGACTTGGCCAGGTCACTCTTGGCGACGCTTGCCAGGAACTGGCGGAAATCGCTGACCGAGGTATCGGTGAATGCTTTGACGAAGTCCGCGCTTTGTTGCGCAGTGATGTTGGCATTGGCCGATAACGGCAGGGAGGAGAGGGTGGACAGGACGAGGGTGGCGATAGCAAGACGCTTGAACGGGAAGTTCATGGTGGCAGGCATTCCTTTGCAGGGAAAAGTGTCGTTTGATGAAACAATCACTTACAACCTAGCATCATGAACGCGGATTGGGGGAGCCCCTTGAACGGAATATGTCGCCCGTAAAAGCGCAAACGGCGCAGAAATGAAAAATCCCTTGTGGGAGCGAGCTTGCTCCGGGCGGCGATCCGACGATGGCGTCAGGTCGGCGTGCACCCGTGCTGAATGTGACGCCGCCATCGCGAGCAAGCTCGCTCCCACAGGGTTCGGTGGTGACTGGACTCAATGCGTACCGCGCGGAATCGTCTTGAGCAAATCTTCCGGGCTGATATGCCCCACCACCGGCTGCGCGGTGCTGCCTGGCAACGGCAGGTCGAGGATGTGCCCCTTGATCTTGCCGACCACGTGCATCTCGCAGGGCTTGCAGTCGAACTTCAGCGTCAGCACTTCATCACCGTGAATCAACTGCATCGGCGCAACCTTGGTGCGTACGCCAGTGACGCCCTTGGCCTGCTTGGGGCAGAGGTTGAACGAGAAGCGCAGGCAATGCTTGGTGATCATCACCGGCACTTCGCCGGTTTCCTCGTGTGCCTCGAACGCCGCGTCGATCAGCTTGACGCCGTGGCGGTGATAGAAGTCGCGGGCCTTCTGGTTGTAGACGTTGGCCAGGAACGACAGGTGCGACTCCGGGTACACCGGCGGCGGTGTGGTCTCGGCCTTGCGACCGCCCCGTGGGTGCGCCGCGACGCGCGCCGTGGTCAAGGCTTCGATCACCTCGCGGCGCAGCGCCTTGAGTTGTGAGTTGGGAATGAAAAACGCCTGGGGCGCGTCCAGCTTGATCGACGTGGCGTGATATTCGGTGGTGCCCAGTTGGCCGAGCAGGTCCTGCAATTGCTCCAGGGCTTGCTCCGGCTTGTTCGCCAGGCCGAAGGGGCCGTCGAGCGCCACGCGGGCGCTGA
Organism: Pseudomonas frederiksbergensis; assembly: GCF_000802155.2. GTDB lineage: Bacteria > Pseudomonadota > Gammaproteobacteria > Pseudomonadales > Pseudomonadaceae > Aquipseudomonas > Aquipseudomonas frederiksbergensis_A. The sequence goes on along the minus strand of NZ_JQGJ02000001.1, from coordinate 134,084 downwards.
TGCCTTCTTCGCTGGTGGCGGTCAGTTCCAGGCGCTCTTCGCGCAACTGTGCAACCCAGGCCAGGCCCACGCGACGTTCGGCGGAAGTCTTGAGCAGCGCTTGCTGCCAGTTGTGATCGAGGTTGCGGTTAAGCGGATGGTTGGGCCGCAACTGATACATGCCGGCCGGCATTTCGTTGGGCTCGACGCGGTAGCGGTAGCGCTTCTGGCCTTCGTCATCGAGGAACTCGCCCTTGGGTTCGGCGATATTGGCCCGGAAACCCACCACTTCGCGCTTGACCAGCACGTTGAGGCCGTCGCCGTTGGACAGTGGATCAGAGGTCACCACTTGCAGGTCGCGCTTGCCGACTTTTTCCACCACGCCCACCGGTACGCCGGTGAACGTCGGCGAATCGAAGGCGCCGATGTCGATCTTGCGCTCGCTGACGAAATAGTCAGTGCTGCCACGGTGAAAGGTCTTGTCCGGGTCCGGCACGAAGAAATGCGCGATCCGGCCACTGGAGGCGCGGGCCAGGTCGGGGCGGTCTTCGAGGACATCGTCCAGGCGCTGGCGATAGTAGGCAGTGATGTTCTTCACATAGGCCGCATCCTTGTAGCGGCCCTCGATCTTGAACGAGCGTACGCCAGCCTCCACCAGGGCGCGGATGTTGGCGCTCTGGTTGTTGTCTTTCATCGACAGCAGGTGTTTCTCGTAGGCGACCACCCGGCCCTGGTCATCTTTGAGGGTATAGGGCAGGCGGCAGGCCTGGGAGCAATCGCCACGGTTGGCGCTGCGGCCGTTTTGCGCGTGGGAAATGTTGCACTGCCCGGAAAACGCCACGCACAGCGCGCCGTGGATGAAGAATTCGATGGCCGCGTCGGTCTCGTCGGCGATGGCGCGGATTTCCTGCAGGTTCAGTTCACGGGCCAATACCAGTTGCGAGAAACCGGCCTGGTCGAGGAATTTCGCCCGGGCGAGGGTACGAATGTCGGTCTGGGTGCTGGCGTGCAGCTCGATCGGCGGGATGTCCAGTTCCATCACGCCCAGGTCCTGGACGATCAGGGCATCGACGCCAGCATCGTAGAGCTGGTGGATCAACTGGCGGGCCGGCTCCAGTTCGTTGTCGTGCAGGATCGTGTTGATCGTGGTGAACACCCGGGCGTGGTAGCGGTGGGCGAACTCCACCAACTGGGCGATATCGCTCACCTCGTTGCAGGCGTTGTGACGCGCGCCGAAACTCGGGCCTCCGATGTACACGGCGTCGGCGCCATGCAGGATGGCCTCGCGGGCGATGGTCACGTCGCGGGCGGGGCTGAGCAATTCCAGATGATGTTTAGGCAAGGACATGTTTTTTTAGTCAGGCTGGTCACGGTCGAAGCGCGCATTGTAGCCGCCAGGCGCCGGATCGGCACCTGTACAAGCCTGGGTCGGGTGAAATGAACCGATACGCGGTCAGCCCTGGGAGGCGCCGGCGCTGCACCAGCGGTTGCGCCCGGTGTTCTTCGCCAGGTACAGGAACGCGTCGGCAGCCTTGATCAGCATGGCGGGGCTCGCGTCCTCGCTGCTCGGCTGGCAGGTGGTGATGCCCGCGCTGATGGTGACGATGCCCAGGGGATGGTCGCCATGTTCGATGTTCAAGGCCCGGACGGCTTCGAGGATCTGCTGTGCGACCTTGGCGGCGCCTGGGCCGTCGGTGTTGGGCAGCAACACGGTGAACTCTTCGCCACCGTAGCGGACCGCCAGGTCTCCCGGGCGCTTGATCGTCTGTCCGATCGCCCCGGCAATCGCGCGCAGGCAGTCGTCACCGGCGGCATGACCGTATTTGTCGTTGAAGCGCTTGAAGTAATCGACGTCGAGCATGATCAACGCCAGGGCAGAACCCTGGCGCTTGGCCAGGCGCAGCTCATCGGCCAGGGCGATGTCCAGCCGCCGACGGTTGCCCAGGCCGGTCAGACTGTCGGTCAGGGCCATGTCCCGCATGGCCTGGTGGGCGCTGCGGATTTGCTGTTCCATGGTCATGCGGTGGCGCAACTGGCTCAAGACGATGAGCCCGAAACCCACCAGGATGGCGATCAGGAACACCAGCACCAGGCTGGTCTTGAGCAGGTCGCGACGCCAGGGGGCGACGATCGATTCCCTGGACAGCCCGGTTTCCACCACCAGCGGGTAAGTCGTCAGCGCCCGATAGCCATACAGGCGCTCGGTGTCGTCGACAACCGCCCTGGCTTCGGCGACGCCCTGATTGGAGGTAGGCAAATGCTCCCGGAAGATCACGCTGTTGACCAGGCTCTTGCCGATCACCGAAGCGACGAAAGGCCGGCGCACCAGGATCGTTCCATTGCGCTTGGCCAGGACCAGGGCGCCTTTGCCGTCAATCTTGAAGTCGCCGTAGTAATCGACGAAATAACTGACCTTGACCGTTCCGAGCATCACCCCTGCGAACGAGCCATCGGGATTGTTCAAACGACGGGAGATGGGAATGATCAGGTCGTTGGTGGATCGGCTCTTGACGACATCGCCGATGCGAACGCCTCGATCCGCGTGGGTACGGTGGTACTGGAAGTAATCGCGGTCGGCATTGTTGGCCATTTCCGGGATCACTTCCTTGTCGGTCGCCAACCATTGGCCGTCCGGGCCGTAGATGAACAGCCCGTGCAACTGCGGCATGATCTCGGCCTGCTGGACCAGCAGTTTATGGATGCGCGGGATATCCATGTTCTGCAAGCCATCGCCTTCGACGCGTTCGGCGAGGGCGGCGGTGACGACGTCGACCTGTCGAATGGTGTCTTCGGCGTGTTGGGCGGTTGCCCGTGCCAGGTTGGTCACCGAATCGCGGGCGGACGCGAACGCTGCACGATAGTCACGCCAGGTTCGCCAGCCTTCGACCGCCAGGAACACCAGAATCACCACCAGCATGAAGCTCACAGTCAGCCGAAACGCCGCCCCGGCTCTCGCCGCTTGCGGGGAAAAGGCTTGATCGGGGCTTTCAATCCTGGGCTCTGGCTGTTTGCGTCCGAGCATTGGCATATCCTTCTACGCGACGGGTCCGTGCGCTTGCAGCACGCAGCCTATCCTATTCGATTTCAGCACGTTAGCTAACTGCGACGAGGCGTATACAGCCGACGACACACGACGCAAGGGGGGAAGGTTCATGAAAGTTGGCGTCATTTCCGATACCCACGGCTTGCTGCGCCCCGAAGCATTGGATGCACTGCAAGGCTGCGAGCGGATCATTCATGCCGGTGATATTGGCAGCCCGCAGATCCTGGAAGCCCTGGCATCCATCGGCGAGCTTTACGTGGTACGGGGAAACAATGATTTGGCTGATGATTGGGCGAGACAGCTCGCCGATTGCCTGCAATTCGACCTCGCTGGATGGCAGGTGCTGCTGGTCCATGACATCGCCGATGTGCCGGCGAAGCTCAATCCGGATGTGAGATTGGTGATCACCGGCCATTCCCACAAGCCGCTGATCGAGTGGCGGGGCGAGCGGCTCTACCTCAACCCCGGCAGCGCCGGCCGGCGGCGGTTCAAGCTGCCGGTGACGCTGGCATTGCTGGAGATCAGCGAACAGCGAATCGAGCCGCGGATCGTGCCGTTGCTGCCGTGACGGGCAAGCGCTACCTGAAGTATTTGTCGACGTAGGCCTGGATCTCCTGGCGCATGAAGCGCCCGGATTCATCCGCCCGTTCCTCCCAGCCGAACACGCACGCGGTGACGATGCCGTCGAAGCCGGTCTTGGCCAGCGCGCCGAAGAACAGGTCCCAGTCGATCTCGCCCTGGTGCATGTCCATGTGCTGGTGCACCGTTACTTTCGCTCCGGGTGGGTTGACGATGTAGCGCAGGCCGGACGAGGCCTTGTGGTTGTAGGTGTCGGCGATGTGCACGTGGGCAATCATCGGCCCGGCTTCGGCGATCATGGCTTTCATGTCGTCGCCGAAGTAGAAGGTGTGGGGCGTGCAGTAGAGGAACTTGACGTTGTCCGAGCCAATGGTCTTGAGCATGTCCAGGGCCGGGTGCAGCGTCTCGCACCAGTCCTCCGGATGGGGCTCGACGTTGAGCGTGACGCCTTCGGATTCGAGGATCGGCACCAATTCCTCCATCGAACGCCACCAGGCCGCTTCGCTCGACTCATGGCTGTGCACGCCGCCACAGCAACTGACCTTATGCCCGCGATCCGGCGACGGTCCGCGGCCGAATTCCGAGTTCATCGTGGTGCAGCCCATCTCCACGGCGACCTGGATCGCTTCCTTCCAATAGTTCACCGCAGCCCGGCGCTCGTCCTCGTGCGGGCTGGCCCAGCGGTACATGGGTAGCAGCGAAGCCAGTTGCAAATCGTGGTCGCGCAGGGCCTTCTTGAATTCGGCGATGCGTTCCTTGTGGGCCCGCGGGCGAACCCACCACGGCAGGAAATCTTCCCGTGGCGACAGCTCGAGGTATTCGTAGCCGAGCTCGGCGGTCTTGCGGCAGAGGTCCGGCAGGCTCAGGTGGCGGTGCATGTAGGGATCGAGGGCGATTTTCATTGTTGTTCTCCTTGGGGAACGTTCATGACCGTGGCGAGGGAGCTTGCTCCCGCTGGACTGCGCAGCAGTCCCAAAAAGGGGCCGCTTCGCGCCCCAGCGGGAGCAAGCTCCCTCGCCACAGGAATTCTCTGGCAGCGGGTTAGTAGGCGATCCAGGTTGAATCGTTATTAGCCGATTCCACGCAACGCTCGACCCAGCGCACGCCGTCCACGCCGGCGTCGATATCGGGATAACGCAGCGCGGCCAGCGTCTCGGTGTCGCCACGGTTGGCAGCGTCCATGGCGAGGGCGAAGCGGCGATAAAGATTGGACCAGCCTTCGAACAGCCCTTCGGGGTGGCCGCCACCGATGCGATCGTCTTGCAGCGCGTCGGGATGCAAGTAGCCCATGCCGCGCTCGAGGGTTTGCGCGGGTTGGCCCTGGATTTCGAAACTCAGCTGGTTCGGGCGTTCGTCCCACCATTCCAGGCTCGCCCGGGACCCGATCACGCGGATCTTCTGGCCGTGCATCGAGCCGGCGTTCACCGCGCTGGACCAGACCATGCCCATCGCGCCGCTTTCGTATTCCATCAAGGTGTAGGCGTTGTCCTCCAGCGGGGCGCGGCTGGCGACGAAGCTTTGCCGGCTGCACATCAGGCGCTTGATTCGGAACTCGGGCAGCATGACTTTGGACAGGTACAGCGGATGCGTGCCCACGTCGCCCAACACATAGCTGGGCCCTGCCTGGCGCGGGTCGACGCGCCATTGCGTCGCCTGGTTCTGCGCCTCTACCGGTGCGCTATGGAAACCGTGGGCGAACTGCATGTGCACCATGCGAATCTCCCCCAGCTCGTGGGCGACGATCATCGCCCGCGCCTGCTCGATCAACTGGTGCCCGGCATAGCCGTAGGTGAGGCCGACGATGCGGCCCTTGGCTTTCGCCAGGTCCCGCAGCGCCTCGGCCTCGTCGAGGGTGAAGCACAGCGGTTTTTCGCAGACCACATGCAAGCCGGCTTCAAGGGCCGCGCGAGTAATGGCGTAGTGAGTGCCGTTGGGGGTGGCGATCGACACCGCCTCGATGCCGTCGGGCCGCTGCGCTTCCAGCTCGAACAGGCTCAGGTAGTCCGGATAACAGCGCGCCGGGTCGATCCCCAGCCGTTGGCCGAAGGCCCGGCCACGCTCGGGGTCGATGTCCAGCGCGGCGGCAACCAGTTCGAAGTTGCGGTCGCGCAGGGCGGCCGAGCGGTGGATGTAGCCAATCTGGCTGTGTTCGCCGCCGCCGACCATGGCCCAGCGGAGGGGGCGTGCAAGGATGTTGCTGCCATTGATCATGAGGACTCCTTTTCCTTTAAAAACCGATGCGGGATAGATAGGCGCGGCTGGCCGCCACGTCTTCCAGGCTGCTGGCGGCATTGCGCGGGTCGCGTTCCTGTTCGACGGTGATGCAGCCTTGGTAACCGAGCTCATGTAGGAGGCGATGCAACGCCGGGTAATCGATGACGCCACGCCCGATCGGGCACATCACGCCCCGGGCGCAGGCTGCGAAGAAGCGGATGCGTTCGTTCAACACCTGGTCGAAGACCGCCGGGTCGATGTCCTTGAAGTGCAGGTAATCCACGCGATGAGCGTAGGTACGCAGCGATGCGAGGGGGTCCATGCCTGCGTAATAGAGGTGCCCGGTGTCCAGGCACAATCCGGCGACGTCGTGGGGAATATCATCCACCAGCCGCGCCAGCTCATCGGCGAATTCGATGTGGCCGCCCGCGTGAGGATGGATGACGGCACGGATGCCGTAGGCGTGCCAGGCGATGTCGGCGACGGCGCGGATGTGCGCCATCATGGCGTTCCAGCGCGCGTCGTCCAGGCGTGGCGCGCGGTCCGAGTGGCCGGCCGCGTAGTCGCGTTCTTCGTGGCCCCAGTCGATGATCACCAGGTAGGGGCCACCGAAGCGTTGGCCGGGTTGTGGTTCGATGGGCGGCAACTGTTTGAGCAATCCGCAAATGGCGTGGGCCTGGCGCAGCAACTCCGGCAGGTTGGCCGGACTTACCAAGTCATCGAAAATCGTCCCCGCGACGATGTGAAGGCCGTGCTCCGACAGCGCTGGGCTGAGGGTCTCGGCCTCCAGCGGCAGATAGCCGCAAGGCCCCAACTCGATGCCGCGATAACCGGCCTCGGCGGCTTCGCCCAACACCCGTTGCCACGGCGGCAGGAACGGGTTCTTGATGTCATCGACGCCCCAGCAGCAGGGCGCCGTGCAGATGTGAATCGCCATGGAAGCACTCCGGCGGTGTTGTTGTTTTTGTCTTGCCCTGATGCTATTGCCTCGGCGGGGAGCGGGCCATGGGGTGATGGCTTAATGTGGCAAAACCCCTCATGATGCCGGAAAGAGGTGTCAAGACATGTCAAAGCAACCCCGCCGAAAACTACGACCGACCATGGCCGACGTCGCCCGGGAAGCCGGCGTGAGCCTGTCGACCGTCGACCGAGTTCTGAACCTGCGCGCCGATGTCCGCGCCGACACCGCCCAGCGCATCGCCGCGGCGGCCGGGCGCTTGGGTTTTCATGCCAAGGCCGTGATCGAGCAACGGGTGCTCAACGACCGTCCCACCTTGCGCTTGGGCTTCCTGTTGCAGAAAAGCGGGGTGCCGTTCTACCAAGGGCTGGCCCACGCCCTGTCAAACGCCGCCGCCACCTGCGCGCGAGCGCGCATTCGGGTGGTCATCGGTTACCTGGACGACCTCGACCCCGTCAACGTGGCGCAACGCATCCTGGCCCTGCGCGACCAGGTGGACGGCCTCGGCGTGGTGGCGGTCGATCACCCCAGGGTGCGCGAGGCGGTGGCCCAATTGCGTGAGACAGGCATATCGGTGGTAGCGTTGCTGTCGGAATTGTCGAGCAGCGCCGGCACCGGCTACGCCGGCCTCGACAACCGCCTCACAGGCCGTACGGCTGGCTGGTTCATCAGCCGCCTCGCCAGGCAGCCCGGTCCAGCGGCGGTCATGCTCAGCAGCCAGCGTTTCCAGTGCCAGGAATTGTGCGAACTGAGCTTTCGCAGCTACCTGGCGGAGCAGTCCGGTGAATGGGAACTGCTCGCCTCGCGCCTGACCCTGGAAGACGATGAATTCGCTTATGGCAATACGCTCGACCTGCTCACGGCAGAACCCGACCTGGCGGGGCTCTATGTGGCTGGCGGCGGCATCGCCGGGGTGTTGCGCGCCCTGCGTAGCCTTCAGGAACAACAGCTTCGCCTCCCCGTGGTGGTGTGCCATGACCTCACGCCGCTGACCCGCGACGCGTTGAAGACCGGGTTGGTCCAGGCAGTACTTTCCCATCCGTTGATCGCCTTGGCGGAAGAGGCCGTCGATGCCTTGGTCGAGGCTGCGACGGCCACGTTGGCAGGGCCGGTGGCGAGGCGGGTGGTGCCGCTGCAGGTTGATGTACCGGAAAGCGTCTAGGGAAAATCCCAAGGTATTTGCCTACAAAAAAGCTGTACAAAACTATGATGTTGTACAAATATCGGTTTGCCTTCGCAAACCGGTTGCTTGCCCATGCCCAGATCCTTAGCCGCCCGCCACCGCTTGATAAGTGCCATGAGCCTTGCGCTGGCGCTGTACGCCAGTGATGCCTTGGCGGATTGGCGCGAGGCCTTGCCCGGAGCGGATCTGATCGGCGAGGCAGATTTTCGCTGGTACGGGTTCGCCGTCTACCGGGCGCGGCTCTGGAGCACCGTGTCCAAGCCGAGCCTGGACACGCCTTTTGCCCTTGAACTCGATTATCGGCGCCGCATCAGCAAGCAGGACCTGGTCGAAACCAGCCTTGAGGAAATGCAACGCGTCACCGGCACGGTGCAGGATGCCGGGCGCCTGGAAGCCTGGGCGGCGCAGATGCGCGGTGCCTTTGTCGATGTGCAACCCGGCACTCGCATCACCGGCGTGTACCTGCCCGGCCAAGGCAGTCGCTTTTATGTCGATGGACGCCTTTCCCGCGAGATTGCCGACACGCTGTTCTCCCGATGTTTTTTCTCGATCTGGCTCGATCCGCGCACGCGTCATCCCGAGTTGCGCCAACGATTGCTGGGGCTCGATACGTCAAACGCAAAAAGGAGCACGCCATGATCCGTCTGCTGGCCATCTTGTTGCTGGTGATGGGCCTGACCAGTTGCGGCAATGTCAACGTAGGCCGCTATGCCGACCAGCAACCGCAACTCGACCTGGAGCGTTTCTTCAGCAAACCCGTCAAGGCCTGGGGCATCTATCAGAAGCGCTCGGGCGAAGTGATCAAGCGTTTCGAAGTGGATATTTCCAGCCGCCGCGAGGGCGATCGACTGATACTCGACGAGCGTTTTCTCTACAGCGATGGAAGCCGGCAGCGTAGGGTCTGGACATTGACGCCAACCGGCCCGGGCCTTTGGAGTGGTCGCGCCGACGATGTAATTGGCGAGGCGTTAGGGGAGGTGGCGGGCAATGCGCTGCGCTGGCGCTATCGACTGAACCTGCAAGTGGACGATTCCACTTACGAGGTGACGTTTGACGACTGGATGTACCTTATGGACGAGGACACGCTGATCAACCGCTCCAGCATGAGCAAAGCCGGCATCGAATTGGGACAAGTGACGCTGTTCTTCCGTCGCCAGGCGGGGGACATGCCATGACTTTGAAAGAACTGCTCCAACTGGCCGTCGAGGGTCGGATCGTCGAGTTGGAATTGCTCTCACTGGAAGGCGGAATCTACCTTCTACGTGTCCGATTGGACCGGGAAGTGTTCACGTTGCTTGACGAGTCGGGACATTCGTTTCGAGTTCGCTCCACCACGCATCTGCGGGAGCTGTTGCGCGATGTGCCGCGCCTGCCCTGTACGCTGATTCAACAGGTTGTCCATGATGAAATGTGCGGCCAGCGTGAAGGGCTGATCGAGCCGCTGCGCCTGCCGCTTTTCCTGGATGAGCCTTGGTAGACAGGCCGATACCGTGGCTATTGGGCGTCGGCCAGGCGTACGGCCAGCGGCAGCCCTATCGCCCATAGCGGCGCCAGCACCAGCGCGGTGCCTAGCGTCCCCAGCGGCAATGAAACACCTGCCAGTGGGGCGCCAGCGCAATAGGCGAGCGGACCGCCGACCGCGCCCGCGAGCGCGCCAAGCCAAGGTTTTTTTCCTGCCCATGCCAGGCTGTGGCGCAGCCCGCTGGCGAAAACCAGCCAAAGCAGCGCCAGCCACAGCGGCAGCGGGCTGTCACCGAAGTCGAACAGGCCCAGGACGCCCAGGCTCCAATCCAACAACATGCCGCTCACACCGACACGCAGCATTGCCAGGCGCTCGGCCTTCGGGTCAGGGCACCGCAGCAGGTGAACGAGCAACCCGACCACCACGGCAGCGAGCCATGCCGGCTGGTGCGCGCCCAGCACACACGCCCACCAGCCCAATTGCAGCCAGAGCGCATTGGCGATCAGCGCGGTGCGACTGATCATGCTTGACGCTGCTCCAGCAAGGGCGCGGGGCGGGCCCCGGGTGCGGCGAACAGCAGTTGCGCGACGCCAATGGCGCGCTCTTGGAAACCGCCCTCGCAGTAGCACAGATAAAATTCCCAAAGGCGCTGGAACGTCTCGTCATAACCCAGCTCAAGCAGGGCCTGGCGCGACTGCCGGAAGTTGTCGTGCCAGTGGCGCAGCGTGCGGGCGTAGTGCGCGCCGAAATCTTCCAGGTGCAGCAAGTTGAGTGGGGTCTGGACGCTGGCGGTCCTGAGCAGCATCGACAGTGATGGCAGCGCCCCACCGGGAAAGATGTGGCGCTGGATGAAATCCACCGAACGCCGGGCCTGATCGTAACGCTGGTCGCGGATGGTGATGGCCTGGATCAGCATCAGGCCGTCGTCCTTGAGCAGGGCGGCGCAGCGGCGGAAATACTCGGGCAGGTAGCGATGACCGACCGCTTCGATCATCTCGATGGACACCAGTTTATCGAAGCGTCCCTGCAGGTCGCGGTAGTCCTGGCACAGCACCTCGATGCGTTGCCCCAGGCCCAGCGCCTCGACACGCCGGCACGTGTGCGCGAACTGCTCTTGGGAAAGGGTCGTGGTGGTGACTTTGCAGCCGTAATGGGTAGCGGCATGGATGGCCAGGCTGCCCCACCCGGTGCCGATCTCCAGCAGGTGGTCGCCGGGTCGCAAGTCGAGCTTCTGGCAGATGCGTTCGAGCTTGTTGATCTGGGCCTGTTCGAGACTCTGTTCGGGGTGTTCGAACATGGCCGCCGAATACATCATCGTCGGGTCGAGCAAGCGCTCGAACAGCTCATTGCCCAGGTCGTAATGGGCCATGATGTTGCGCCGCGAGCCCTTGCGGCTGTTGCGATTGAGCCAGTGCAACCCGCGCAGCAATGGCCGGCCCAGGCGAGCCAGGCCGCTGTCCATTGCGTCGAGCACCGTCAGGTTGGCGACGAACAGGCGAGTGACCGCGGTAAGGTCATTGCTGCGCCAGTAGCCGTGGATGTAAGCCTCGCCGGCACCGATCGAACCATTGCCGGCGACCATGCCCCAGACGGCGCCGTCCAGTATCTCGACCTCGGCCACCAGGGGGCTGGCCACGTCGCCAAAGCTCAACGGCTCGCCATCGAGCACCAGGCGCAGGTGGCCGTGACGCAGGCGGCGCAGTTGTGCGAGCACGATCTGTTTGAACAGGCCACCGCTCAACGGACAGCCCGTGGTGGCCTTAGTGACGCTCAGGGTGGGTTCGGACATGGTCTGGATCCTTATGGGCGGTTTCGCCGACACTCAGGTCACCATCGCTGGCCTGATGATCGTGCAGGGGCGTGCGTTTGAAGAGCAGGCGCAGGGCCTGCCAATAGATGGCGCTCACGGTGCGCAAGCTCATCCATGGAAATGCCAGCACATGGCGACGCAGTGCTGGCGCGTCGAGTGGACGACGGTGCAATGAAAGGTCCGCCTCGAACACCTTGTGGCCGGCGCGCCAGTTCTCCATGCGCACACGGATGTGCGAATCCTGGATGAGAAAGCGCATGCGATAGTCCATGTCCAATGGTAGGAACGGCGAGACATGGAACGACTTGGCGACCTGGAACAGGTGCGGCTCGCCGGGGGTTACTGGCAGCACGTAATGGTGGCGCTCACGCCAGGGCGTGTTGCGCACTTCGCAGAGAATCGCTGCCAGGCGCCCGTCGGTTTCGTGGCAGAAATAGAAACTCACCGGATTGAAGGACAGGCCCCAACTGCGCGGCTGGGTCAGCAGGTGGATCGCGCCTTGAGGAGCGCAGCCCAGTGCTTGCCCGACGATTTCGCGCACCGCTTGAACCAGTGGCATGCCCCCGTGGGTGAGGGCCGGCAGGTAGTCACGCTCACGCCAGCACAGCGGCGCCAGGCGCCATGGCCGCAGCAAGCGTGACAGGCCGAGCATCTGCGCCTGCTCGGCAAGGTCCAGGTAGAGCATGCCGATCGGATACCGGAACCCGTGGACGCGCGGCGTATGGCGCCGATGATCGATCCAGCCATGGCACACGCTGCTGTTCAAAGCGCTTCTCCGAAATGCTCCGCCACGGTGAGCGCGCTGACCACGCCATCTTCATGGAAACCGTTGGCCCAATAGGCGCCGCAGAAATAGCTGTGCTGCTGTCCTTGCAGATCATTTTGCCGAGCCTGGGCGGCAATCCCGGCGAGGCTGTATTGCGGGTGGGCGTAGTCGAAGCGGGCGAGGACTTTGGCCGGGTCCACCGACTCGCCTTGGTTCAGGCTCACGCAGAACGTCACCGGAGCATCGAACCCCTGGAGGATGTTCATGTTGTAGGTCAGCGCGGCAGGTGCCTGCGGCGGGCCGCCAAGCCGATAGTTCCAGCTCGCCCAGGCTTTTTGGCGTTGCGGCAACAAGCGGGTGTCGGTGTGCAGCAGCACTTCGTTGTGGGCATAGGCCAAGGCGCCGAGCACGTCGACTTCATCAACGCTTGGAGTGTCGAGCAGGGCCAGGGCCTGGTCGCTGTGACAGGCGAATATCACCTTGTCGAATCGCTCCGGGCCACGACGGCTGTGCACGGTCACTCCGTCGGTGTCCCGGCTGACCCGCTGCACCGGGCAATCAAGATGAATGCGCTGGCGAAAACGGGCGCACAGCGGCTCGATGTAGGCGCGAGAACCGCCTTCGAGCACTCGCCATTGCGGACGCTGGTTGACCGACAACAGGCCATGGTTATGGCAGAACCGCACGAAGAACTGCAGGGGGAATTCCAGCATCCCGGCCGGTGACATCGACCAGATCGCCGAGCCCATCGGCACGATGTAATGGTCGATGAAGCGTTGGCCGTAGCGCCGGTCGCGCAGGTAATCACCCAGCCGGGTCGTGGTATCGATGCGTTGCGCCTGAAAGTCAGCGGTTGCCTCGCGATTGAACCTGAGAATGTCCCGCAGCATCCCCCAGAAACCTGGCGACAGCAGGTTGCGCCGGCGGGCGAACAGGCTGCCCAGGGTGTGGCCTTTGTATTCCTGCCCGGACGCCGGGTCGTGCACCGAAAAACTCATTTCCGTCGGGCGCGAGGCCACGCCCAACTGATCCAGCAAGCGAATGAAGTTCGGGTAGGTCCAGTCGTTGTACACGATGAAGCCGGTGTCCACGCCGTAGCGCCGGCCCTGCCAATCGACATCCACGGTATGGGTATGGCCGCCGATCCGGTTGTCAGCTTCGAACACCGTAATCTGATGCTGGCGGGCCAACAGGTAGGCGCACGTCAGTCCCGAGATACCGCTGCCGATGATTGCGATGCGCATGGTTCAAGTCCTTTCCGCGTTACGTGAAAGACGACGGCCAAGCGCAAGGCGCCAGCGCGCAGGCAGGTGCCCGAGCAACCGCATGACAAAAATGAAGGCCCACGGAAACGCGATATCCAGCGGGCGCGGGCCCAGGCGTCGCGCGATGTGCTCCGCGGCCCGTTGTGCCGACCAGATCTGGGGCATGGGAAAGTCATTGCGCCGGGTCAGAGGCGTATCGACAAAGCCGGGGCTCACCAGGGTGACGTCGATGCCTTCGGCAGCCAGGTCGATGCGCAACGACTCGAGCAGGTAACGCAACGCGGCCTTGGACGCGCCGTAGGCACCGGCCCGGGGCAGGGCCAGCCAGGTCACGGCGCTGCACACCGCCACCAGATGCGGAGCTTGGCCTCGGCGCAGCAAGGGCAGGGCAGCTTCCAGGCAATGGCACGTGCCCAGAAGATTGGTATTGAGGACGCGTTCCACCAGGCGCGTGTCGAAGTGCCCCGGTTCCAGGTATTCGCAAGTGCCGGCATTGAGAATCACCTGATCGAGGGCGCCCCATTCGTCGTCGATGCGCTGGGTGATCCCCGCCACTTGTGCGCAATTGCTGAGGTCCCCCGGCAGCACCAGCACTTGATCGCGATAGCGTTCAGCCAATGCCTGCAGTGGGCCGACTTGGCGCGCGCTCAATGCCAGGCGATGACCTTGCTCAAGCAGCACCGCAGCCAGCTCGGCGCCGATGCCGCTGCTGGCACCGGTCAGCCAGATGCGGCTCATGCCAGCCTCCGCTTGAGCCAGCGAATCAGTGGGCCGAAGAGCGGCAAGTGCTCGTAGAGCAGGGCGCCGGCGTCGAAGAAGTCCCGATGCAGGTAGACCCGATCGTTCCAGCGCAAGTAGGTGCAGCCTGGCAATTCGATCGGCGCCCCGCCGTTCAGGCGCGGGTGACGAAAGCGCAGCGTCCAGCGCAGGTAGCCCTCGCCGGGGGCGGTTTCATCGTAGCCGTGGAAGTCGTAGTGCAGATCGCTGGCGTTGGCGTAGAGCTGGGCGAAATATTCGCGCAAGGCGGGCAGCCCTTCGACCCGATGCAGCGGGTCCTGGAAGAGGATGTCGGCGCTGTAGAGCCTGTCGAGCTCAGCCAGGCGACTGGCATCCAGCTCGGCGAAGGCGTGAGCGAAACCTTTGAGAAAGGCAGACATGTCGGGCTCCGAAAAATTGTACGTAATTAGATTTATGTACAAGTTTTCGGAGCGTACGACATGAGTTGTACGAGATAAAGAGGTTTGTATAAGTTTTTTACGAATTTGTACAATTCAGCGAGGCGAGCTGGGCCGGCGCCTCGCTGCGTACCGGCTTAGGGCGCTGACAGGGTTGGGTAATCCGTATAGCCGCGCTCCTCGCCCTGATAGAACGTGGCCGGATCGGCCGGGTTCAAGGCTTCACCCAATCGGAATCGTTCCACCAGGTCCGGGTTCGCCAGGAACGGCGTGCCGAATGCCACCAGATCGGCCGTGCGCTGGCTGATGGCCGTGCCAGCCCGTTCAGCGCTGTAGCCGCCGTTGGCGATGTAGGGCCCGCCAAAGCGTCGCTTGAGTTCGAGGAAATCGAACGAGCCTTCGCCCAGCTCCACGATGTGCAGGTATGCCAAGCCATAACGGCTGAGCATCCGGGCCGTGTAGTCGAAAGTCGCCTGGGGATGGCTGTCGCTCATCGAGAAGTAACTGAAGATCGGCGACAGGCGGACGCCAACGCGGCTGGCGCCAAAGACCTCGATCACCGACTCGACCACCTCCTTTAGAAAGCGTGCGCGGTTCTCGATCGAGCCACCGTAGGCGTCGGTGCGCTGGTTGGTCCCGTCACGCAGGAACTGGTCGATCAGGTAGCCGTTGGCGCCATGGATTTCAACACCGTCGAAACCGGCGAGCTTGGCGTTGAGGGCGGCCTGGCGGAAATCGTCGATCACCCCGGGGATTTCATCCAGCGCCAACGCCCGCGGCAGTTCATAGGGCTTGAGGCCTTCGGCGGTATAGATTTCACCGTCGGCCTTGATCGCCGACGGGGCCACGGGCAGGGCGCCGTCAGCCTGGACCAGGGAGTGGGACAACCGGCCCACGTGCCAGAGTTGCAAGTAGATTTGCCCACCTTGGGCGTGAACAGCGTCGGTCACCTGTTTCCAGCCGGCGACTTGCTGGCTGGTGAAAATCCCGGGGGTGCGCAGATAACCCTTGCCTTGGGCCGAAACCTGCGAGCCTTCGGTAACAATGAGCCCGGCGCTGGCCCGCTGGCTGTAGTACTCGGCCATGAGCGGCGTCGCGACATCGCCGTCGCCTGCGCGGCTGCGGGTCATGGGCGCCATGACCATGCGGTTTTTCAAGGACAGCGTGCCGACTTGGACGCGGGAAAGCAGAAGATCAAGACCGATGTGGCTCATGAGGCACCTTTGATTATCAGGATTGAAAAGGGGTATCGAGGGACGGCTAGGCCAGCCGCCCTTGTTGTTTCAACTGGGCGCCGATGCGGCGGATTTCGCTTTCGCCCTGTTCCAGTGCGGCCTCGCTGGTGTGGACTGAGTAGTGACCCATCACCAGGTCGTGGGGATGCTTGACCGCCGAACCGAGCACGAAGGAGGTCGCGCCCCGGGCAACGATGTCGATGGCTGCGGCGGAGTCCTGGAAGATCACCATTTCCCCAGCAGTGATATTTGCGTCCGCGTCGAGGCTGCCGCTGTTGACGGCCAGCCACGCAACGTCGTGTCCGGCCGGCGGCGTGTAGCGCCAGCGCTCCTTGTCCTTGAGCTGCACCGCCAGGTAGTTCATGCCGGGCGGTGCGGCAATGCTGCTGCGCGCGGCGCCGTATTCGCCGAGCATGACCAGCGCCGGACCTTGCCGCGGGATTTCTGCGGGCGCGAGGTATTCACTGTGCGCCGGGGCGTTTTCCTGGTCGGGCGGCAACGCCACCCAGAGCTGGAATCCACGAATCGGCGAGCCGCCGACGGGCCGGGCGTCATGCCACACGCCATTGCCAGCCTGCATCCACTCCATGCCGCCACTCGGCAGCGTGCCGGATTTACCGGTGGTGTCTTCATAGACCACTTCGCCCTCGATCATGTAGGTCAGCGTCGCGATCCCGGAATGTGGGTGCATGCCGAAGCCGCGGGGCATGCCCTTGGCGTTGAATTCGAACAGATCCAGGAATACGAAGGGTTTGCACAGTTGACCGAGGTCGCCGGGGCTCATCAGCCGGGTGATGGGGCCATGGCTGCTGCCGGTGGTGCGGCGGACGATGGCGCGCGGTGGTGTCGCGACAATGCTGTTCATGGGAAGGGCTCTGGGTTCAGGAGGGTTCAGGAGCACGGGTGGCTTCGATGGAAGAAGCGTAAGCGCCTTCCAATCGTTTGATTAGCCGATACAATCGGATTGAACTCATCCAAAAAACGCAGGAATGTCGACGCTATGCTGGACTTGAACGACGTGGCGCTGTTTGTCCAGGTTGTACGCAGCGGCAGTTTTGCCGAAGCGGCCAGGCGGCTGGGCATGCCTTCGAACACCGTCAGCCGGCGTGTCCAGCAGTTGGAAGCGCAGTTGGGGACGCGGTTGCTGCAACGGTCGACGCGCAAGCTCACGTTGACCCATGTGGGCGAGGGGTTCTATGGGCGTTGTGTGGGCGCGGTGGACGGCTTGATGGACGCGGGCCAGGCTCTGATGCACGGCAGTGACGAGCCGGCCGGCCTGGTACGGATCGCCGCGATGGCGGATTTCTTCGACTTCTTCCCGATGGAATGGATTGCCGACTTCCTCGCCGCGCACCCGCGTGTGCAACTCGATTTCGTGCTCAGCGACGCCCGTGTCGACCTGATTACCGACCGCATCGACGTTGCCTTCCGAGGCGGTGTATTGCAGGACTCGGGGTACGTCGGTCGGCAACTGCTGAGCAACGCCAGCGACGGCATGGTCGCCAGCCCGGCCTATATCGCTGCGCGGGGCATGCCGAAGTCGCTGGATGACCTGGCTCGGCACCACAGCGTGAATTTTCCCCACCCCAGTGGACTGAGCCACTGGCAACTCATCGGTCCGGACGGCCAGGCAGTGGAGGTGCAGATACCCAGCCGCTTCAACGCCAACACCGCCCAGGCGTTGCGCAAGGCAGCGGTGGCCGGACTGGGCATTGCCGTGCTGCCGTCGGCGTTGAGCGCCATGGACCTGGAAGCCGGACGGCTGGTGCGGGTATTGCCGCAGTACCGACGCAACGGCTTTGGCTTGAACGTGCTCTACCCAAGCCGCCGGCAGTTGCCGCGGGCGGTTTCGGCGTTCATCGCGCTGGTGATGGAGAAACTGGAGCTCAAGGCGTTTCCGGCCCGGCCGAGCTGAATGCACCTTTTCGACACGTTTTGACCTTGGATTGCCCTCGGTTGGCGCAACGCCTGGCCGAGCAGTTTTTTCCTTCCCAGCCACAACAAAAACCCTCGTTTCGCAAATTCCCGCCTGCCAACACAATCGCCTCGACAGCTCATCTCGATAGCTGAAAGCGCAAAACAACAAGAAACCGAAACCCGAGGCGGCACCGCGCCGACCTGAGCCAAAACCACTGCCGGAAGTGCCCAGACATGCCCGTTGAAACCCTACGCATCGATACGCTTGTAATAGGCGCCGGCCAGGCCGGTGTCGCCATGAGTGAACATTTGAGCCGCCAAGGCGTGCCGCATCTGGTGGTGGAGCGCAATCGCATCGCCGAGGCCTGGCGCACGGCGCGCTGGGACTCGCTGGTCGCCAATGGCCCGGCCTGGCATGACCGCTTTCCCGGGCTCGAGTTTGCCGGCCTGGATCCCGATGCTTTCGCCTCCAAGGATCAGGTGGCCCAGTACTTCGAAGCCTATGCCCGCACATTCAATGCGCCGATCCGCACCGGGGTGGAGGTGCGCAAAGTCGAGCGCAATGTCGGGCGCCCGGGCTTCTGCGTCGAGACATCGGACGGCCTGATCGAAGCCACTAACGTGGTGGTCGCCACCGGCCCCTTCCAGCGCCCCGTCATCCCGCCCATCGCGCCCGAGATGGCCACGGTCACCCAGATTCATTCGGCGCAATACCGCAACCCCGAGCAGCTGGCCGAAGGCGCCGTGCTGGTGGTGGGGGCGGGGTCATCGGGGGTGCAGATCGCCGATGAATTGCAGCGCGCCGGCAAGCAGGTCTACCTCTCTGTCGGCGCCCATGATCGCCCGCCGCGAGCCTATCGAAACCGGGATTTCTGCTGGTGGCTGGGGGTGTTGGGCGAGTGGGACGCCGAAGCGGTCAAGCCCGGCAAAGAGCACGTGACCATCGCCGTCAGTGGCGCCCGGGGCGGCCACACGGTGGACTTTCGTCGGCTGGCTCACGAGGGCATCACCCTGGTGGGCCTGACCCGGGCGTTCAAGGGCAGCGTGGTGAGTTTCGAAGCCAACCTTGCCGAGAACATTGCCCGTGGCGATGAAAACTACCTGGCGTTGCTCGACGCCGCCGATGCCTATATCGAGCGCAATGGCCTGGACCTGCCGCCCGAACCCGAAGCGCGTCGGTTGTTGCCCGACCCCAAGTGCATGACCCATCCGATCCTCGAACTGGACCTGGCCGAGGCGGGCGTCACGACGATCATCTGGGCCACCGGGTATTCGGTGGACTACAGCTGGCTGAACGTCGATGCGTTCAAGGCCGACGGCAAGCCGCGGCACCAGCGTGGCGTCTGCAGCGAGCCCGGCCTCTATTTCGTCGGCCTGCCGTGGCTGTCGCGTCGCGGCTCGGCGTTCATCTGGGGCGTGTGGCACGACGCCCGGCATATCACCGACCACATCGTCAAACAGCGCACCTACCTCGACTACCGCGATGCATCCCAACGCGTTTCGCACCCTTTGAAAACCAGCCTGACGGGAGTCCGTTGATGCCTACCCACACTCGCATCCGCATGTTCAATACCAAGGACACCTATCCGAACCAGACCCTGGACAACGACCTGTGCCAGGCCGTGCGCGCGGGCAATACCGTTTACGTCCGTGGTCAGGTCGGCACTGATTTCGACGGCCAATTGGTTGGTCTCGGCGACCCGCGGGCCCAGGCCCAGCAGGCCATGCGCAACGTCAAGCAACTGCTGGAAGAAGCCGGCAGCGACCTGAGCCACATCGTCAAGACCACCACCTACCTGATCGACCCGCGCTATCGCGAGCCGGTGTACCAGGAGGTCGGCAAATGGCTCAAGGGCGTGTTCCCGATTTCCACCGGGCTGGTGGTCAGCGCCCTGGGTCAGCCGCAGTGGCTGATGGAAATCGATGTGATCGCGGTCATCCCCGAATAAGGAGCAACGACATGACGTTTTCCATCGTCGGACGCTGCGCCGAAACCGGCCAGTTGGGCATCGCCATCAGTTCATCGAGCATTGCCGTCGGCGCCCGCTGCCCCTGGCTGCGGGCCGGGGTTGGCGCGGTGTCGAGCCAGAACATCACCTTGCCTGCGCTGGGCCCGCAGATCCTCGACGAACTGGCCGCCGGCTCGGTTGCGCAGGAGGCACTGGACCGTGCCCTGGCGCGCAACGGCTACAGCGAGTATCGCCAGGTCGCCGTGGTGGACGCCCAGGGACGCACGGCGGTTTTCAGTGGTCGCCACGCCTTGGGCGTCCACGGCGTGGTGATGGGTGAGCAGTGTGTGGCGGCCGGTAACCTGCTGGCGGGCGATGACGTCATCGCCGCCATGGTCGCCGCGTTCGAGCAGGGTGAGGGCAGTCTCGCGTCCCGGCTGCTGGGAGCATTGCAGGCGGGACAGGCCGCCGGTGGCGAAGCCGGGGCGGTGCATTCGGCGGCATTGTCGGTGGTGGATGACCTGACCTGGCCGATTGTCGATCTGCGGATCGATTGGGCCGAGGAAAACCCCATCGGCGAATTGGAAAAACTCTGGCTCGCCTATCAGCCGCAGTTGCAGGACTACCTCACGCGAGCCCTCGATCCGACCCAGGCGCCCAGCTACGGAGTGCCGGGCGATGAGTGAGTTGCGCAGCCGCGCCCTGCTCGCCGAACTGGTGGGCTTTGCCACGGTCAGCCGCGATTCGAACCTGGCCTTGATCGAGTTCGTTCGCGATTACCTGCATGGCCTGGGCGTGAGCAGCGAGCTCATTTATAACGCCGAGCGCACCAAGGCCAACCTGCTGGCGAGTATCGGTCCGTCGGTGCCGGGCGGCGTGGTGCTGTCGGGACACACCGACGTCGTGCCGGCGGACGGGCAGGCCTGGACGGTCGAGCCTTTCCGCCTGACTGAAATGGACGGCAAGTTGTTCGGACGCGGTACAGCGGACATGAAAGGCTACCTTGCTTCGGTGCTGGCAGCGGTGCCGACATTCCTCGCCAGCCCGCTGCGGCGCCCGGTGCACCTGGCATTTTCCTATGACGAAGAAGTCGGTTGCCTGGGCGTGCGCAGTCTGCTGGACGTCCTGCCACAACGGGTTCCGCAACCGGCTTTGTGCCTGATCGGCGAGCCCACCGAACTGCAACCGGTGCTGGGCCACAAGGGCAAGTTGGCGATGCGCTGCCATGTCAAAGGCGCGCCTTGTCATTCCGCCTACGCACCCTACGGGGTCAATGCCATCGAGCACGCGGCGCGCTTGATTGGCCGTTTGGGAGAGATCGGCGAGGAGCTGGCCCAACCTTCGCGACACGACGCCCGCTTCGACCCGGCGTACTCAACGGTGCAGGTCGGCGTGATCCAGGGCGGCACGGCGCTGAACATCGTCCCCGCCGATTGCCGCTTCGACTTTGAAATACGCGCCTTGCCGGACTTCGCCCCGCAGGGGGTGGTGGAAAAATTGCAGGACTACGCCGAGCAGGCGCTGCTGCCCAGGATGCGGGCAGTGAACAGTGACACCGCGATCCGTTTCGAGCCGTTGTCTGCCTACCCCGGTCTGGTGACCTCGCCGGACAGCGACGCTGCGCGCCTGGTGGCCCGCCTCTGCGGCAGCGATGCCTTTGGCACCGTGGCGTTTGGCACCGAAGGGGGGCTGTTTCATCAGGCCGGCATCCCGACGGTGGTTTGCGGCCCCGGCAGCATGGACCAGGGGCACAAGCCCGACGAGTACGTGAGCCTCGAGCAGATGGCCGCTTGTGACCGGTTGATGGAGCGCCTCGCCATTCACCTGGGCGAGCCCGATGGAAGGGACCCGGGATGAACAGTTTTGCAATCGCTGTAGACCACGCCGCCCGCGTTTACGGTCACTTTTGAGTCCCGTCGCCGACTCGTGCGGGCGAGCCGGCATTTTCGAGGAACCGTTTCATGTCCAGATCCTTGCGTTGCAACATTGCGTGTGCCCTGGCGTTGCTGAGCACCAGCGTCCTGGCCGCGCCACAAAGCCTGACCGTGATCTCATTCGGCGGCGCCACCAAGTTGGCCCAGGACAAGGCCTACTTCCAACCCTTCAACGCCAGCGGTGCGGGAAACATCGTGGCCGGCGAATACAATGGCGAACTGTCGAAGATCAAGGCGATGGTTGCGGCCGGGCACACCAGTTGGGATGTGGTCGAAGTGGAAAGTCCCGAATTGCTGCGCGGTTGCGAAGAAGGTTTGTTTGAAAGACTCGACCCGGCGGCGATAGGCAAACCTGCGGATTTCGTCCCAGGGGCGCTCACTGAGTGCGGCGTGGCGACGTACGTCTGGTCGATGGTCCTGGCTTATGACCAGAGCAAACTGACCAAGGCGCCCACGTCCTGGGCGGACTTCTGGAACGTGAACGAGTACCCGGGCAAGCGCGGTTTGCGCAAGGGCGCCAAGTACACCCTGGAGATCGCCTTGCTGGCGGATGGCGTGAAGACAGAGGATCTGTACAAGGTCTTGAACACGCCGGAAGGCGTGACGCGGGCATTTGCCAAACTGGACCAGATCAAGCCGAACATCCAGTGGTGGGAAGCAGGCGCCCAGCCGGCGCAATGGCTGGTGGCCGGGGACGTGGCGATGAGCGCAGCCTACAACGGTCGCATCGCCTCGGCGCAGAAGGAAGGCATGAAGCTGAGCATCGTCTGGCCGCAGAGCCTGTATGACCCGGAATATTGGGCCGTGGTCAAAGGCACGCCAAACAAGGCCCTGGCGGAGAAATTCATCGCTTTTGCCAGCCAGCCGCAGACTCAGAAAGTCTTCTCGGAGAATATCCCCTACGGACCGGTGCATCGCCAGACGCTTGCGTTGCTGCCTGCCGACATCCGTGAGCAACTGCCCACCGCGGAGGCCAACCTGGCGCAGGCGCAAGCGGTGGATGCTGAGTTCTGGGTCGACCACGGCGAGGAGTTGGAACAGCGTTTCAATGCCTGGGCGGCTCGCTAGCTACTGAACAGCACGATAACCACTGTGGCGAGGGGATAAATCCCCTCGCCACAGAAAACATAGCGTCTTCAAGTACAGCGGAGTGACTCGCCTACGCCAACCACTCCTTGAACTGCTCCTTGCAGTAATCCACGAACAGCTGCGCCGGCTTGGTCAGGTGCGCGCGCTTGAGCCAACCGGCCACCAGTGCCGAACCGGTCACGTCCTCGGCGATGCTGACGCACACCACCTGCTGTCCGTCGTAGGTGCAGGTCGATTGCGGACGGGTCACCAGCACGGCGAAGCCAAAACCCTGGCCGACCATGCCGCGTACCATCTCGATGGAGGGCGAGCTGAAGACGATGTTCGGCGCCAGGCCCAGCTCCTCGAAGATACTCACGAAATACGTCCGGCTGGGTTGTACGTCCAACAGGATCATCGGCTCGAGCGCCAGGTCCCGAAGCGATACCTGCGCTTGATCGGCGAAGCGATGGCCCGCCGGCAGCAATGCATAAGGTCGCTGCGGCGCTGTCAGCGCTTCGGTTTCGATCGTGCTGTCGAGATCGTGCTCATAGAAAATCGCCAGGTCGAAACGCCCACCGGTCAGTCCCTGGACCAGTTCCTGTTGCTCGCCATCCTGAACGCGGATTTCCACGCCGGGAAAGCGCTCGCGAAAACCCGCGATCAGCCGTGGCAGGTAGAGCGGGGCGACGGTCTCGAAGCAGCCGATGTCGATCTGGCCACTTACCACGTCATTGTCGGCCAACGCGTTCTGCTCGAATTCCCGGGCCATGCGCAACAGCTCCTGGGCCTTGCGATAGAACCGCGCACCGGCCGGAGTCAGCGAGACGCCCTGGGCGTGATGACGGATCAACAACTGCACGCCGAAACTGTCTTCCAGGCCCTTGACCGCCGTGGCAATCGACGGCTGGGCGATGTACAGCTTGCGAGAGGCTTCGGCGACGCTGCCACATTCCACGGTAGTGACGAAATACTTCAACTGACGCAGGGAGTAGGACGCCACGGCACACCTCGATCCGGATGATTTTGCGTACCTTACCGTGAGCCACTCGTGCAGGGCGACGGGCCTTGCAACGGATTTTGCTCGGCAGTGGCGATATCCAGGCTGGCTTGTCGAGCGGGCAGAAAAAACGCCCGCCGAAAAAACCTTGGCAGGCGCCTGGGAAAGACCGGCACAGAAGGAGGGACTGGCCGGGGTTGGGTGCGTAATCAGGCTACCGGGATGGACGGGTCAGCCGCCGCCAGTGCGGCTGTGCGGTCGGCGGCGGGCGGATAGATCCACACCGAGTTGATCTGGTGCTTGAGCTCCTTGGCTTCCTGGCCAACCAACTTGACTTGGCGATCCCACCCTTCGGTGTACACCGCGCCCCAGGCGCCCAGGTCAAGGCACGTCACGTATTTGGGCTGGCTGTAGGTCATCGGCGCGACGCCAAGCAGGTCGGCGGCCACGTTGTTGCCTGCGTAGCGGCCCAGGGCGATGGCGTGCTGGCAGGACATGGCCGCGTAATTACCCAGGTCATCGGTGGCGGCATAGGCCACGTCGCCGGTGGCGTAGACGTCGTTCTGCCCGAGCACCTTCAGGTAGCCGTCGACGTGCAGGCGGCCCTGGCGATCATGGGTTCCGGGTATTTGCCCGGTCAGGGGGCTGGCGCGGAAACCGACGGTCCAGATGACGGTCCTGGACTCGATCCGCTTGCCGTCCGACAAGGTCACGCCGCCGGCATCCACCGATGCGACCGAGGCATTGAGGATCCACTCGATACCCAGGTGATCGGACGCTTCGATGATCGACGGGCTGATTCCTTCGCCCAGCGCCGCCCCGATTGTCGGTCCGCGGTCGACCACGATCACGCGAATCTTGGCATCATTGCCGAGCGCCGCGCGCAAGCGGGCGGGCATTTCGGTGGCAGTCTCGATCCCGGTAAAGCCGCCGCCAGCCACCACCACGGTGTTGCGAGCGGGGCTGTCAGGCAGGGCTGCAAGGGATTTCAAATGGGCTTCGAGGCGCGAAGCCTGCTCGATCTCATCCACGTCGAATGCGTGTTCGAGCATGCCTTCCAGGTCGGGGCGCATCAGCTTGCTGCCTGCGGCCAATACCAGCCGATCGTAGCCCAGGATGGCTTGGCCGCCGAACGCGTCGCGGTAGCCAACTTGCCTGCGGTTGACGTCGATGCTTTCGGCGACGCCTTGGACGAAGTTCACGCCGACCGAGTCGAACAACCCGGCCAAGGGCGCCATCATGGTATGGACGTCAGGCTCGTAGAATCGCGGGCGGATGCGCAACTCGGCCTGGGGCGCGAGGACGCTGATCTGTATGTCGTTGCGATCATGTTGGTCGAGCAGGCGGGCCGCGCTGAGTGCGCTCCATACGCCGCCAAAACCGGCGCCGACGATCAAGATGTGCTGTTTCATGATGTGCTCCCGAAGACGAAATCGATACGTTGAATTGTTTGTTTCAGCGTGACCGTGTTGCGAAGTACCCAAAAATGCGTGGCCCGATGCAGGAAAGCATCAGGCGCACTCAGCTTCGGCTCGCTGCGGGAATGGTAGGCGTCGGTACGGGTTGCAACACTTCTACATAGGGTCAGTGGCGGCATGCCTGGGTGTGACGCAACTATACGAAGGTATGAACGGTGGCGTTCGGGTCATTCCATCGGCGGCAATCGCCGCTTCACCGGCGTCTTCTTGACGATGGCCGTATTGGTCTCGGCAAGCACGTTCAATTTATCCAGCAGAACATCCAACTGCTCCATCGACCGCACATGCAGCCGCGCGATGAAACAATCCTCGCCCGTTACCTTGTCGCATTCGGTGAATTCACCGATGGCCTGGATCTGCCGCTCCACCTCCTGCAATTGTCCCGGCAACGGACGAATGCGCACGATGGCCTGGAGTTGGTAACCGAAACACTTCGGATCGACCTCGACGGTATAACCCTTGAGCACGCCGCGTTCTTCAAGTCGGCGCAGGCGTTCGGCAACGCTGGGGGATGACAGGCCGCTGAGGTTCGCCAAGGCCTTGAGCGAGCGTCGCGAATCTTCCATCAAGGCGTTGATGAGGATCTGGTCGATGGCATCGGTCATTTTTCGCTCCGTTAGGCAATTACCTGAAATGGCCTTGATAAAAAAGGCCAGGAGCCAGTCTAGCCTTTTTCAAGCCATGGAGAAGCGGCCGGGCGGCTCGGCATACTGTGCTCACTTACCGAAGGAGCCTGAAGATGGACAAGACCCTACGCCGCGGTTCGCTCGAGATGACCGCCGCCATGCTGATTTCCGGAACCATAGGCTGGTTCGTGCTGGTGGCCGGCCTGCCCGTATTGGACGTGGTGTTCTGGCGTTGCGTATTTGGCGCCGGCACGTTGCTGCTGATTTGCGCGGGTCTCGGTTTCCTGCGCCCAGGTGTGCTGACCCGCACGACGTTCCTGCTGGCGGTACTCAGCGGCGTGGCGATCGTGGGTAACTGGGTACTGTTGTTCGCTTCCTACTCCCGCGCTTCGATCGCGATCGGCACGGCGGTCTACAATGTCCAGCCGTTCATGCTGGTGGGGCTGGGGGCGTTGTTCCTGGGGGAGAAGATCACCGCGCAAAAGCTGTTCTGGCTGGCGGTTTCGTTCCTGGGAATGTTGGCAATCGTCAGCGCCCATGGCGAGCAAGGGCAGGGCGGCGAAGACTATCTGGCGGGCATCGCCTTGGCGTTGGGTGCGGCTTTCCTATACGCCATCGCAGCGCTGATCATCAAGCGCCTGAGCGGTACGCCGCCCCACCTGATCGCGCTGGTCCAGGTCAGCACCGGGATATTGTTGTTGGCGCCATGGGTGAATCTCTCGTCGTTGCCCCAGCAACCCGAGGCGTGGGCCAGCCTGCTGACCCTTGGC
Source organism: Pseudomonas frederiksbergensis (assembly GCF_000802155.2). Lineage (GTDB taxonomy): Bacteria > Pseudomonadota > Gammaproteobacteria > Pseudomonadales > Pseudomonadaceae > Aquipseudomonas > Aquipseudomonas frederiksbergensis_A. The sequence goes on along the minus strand of NZ_JQGJ02000001.1, from coordinate 107,673 downwards.
ATGATCCACACCGGTGTCATGTATGTGCTGCTGTACAGCGCAATCCAACGGTTGCCGACTGCCTTGACCGGCGCGCTGTCCTTTATCTACCCGATCGCGGCGATCTTCGTCGACTGGTTTGCCTTCGGCCATCGCCTCGAACCGCTGCAATGGCTGGGTGTGGCGGCGATCCTGCTGGCCGCTGCCGGCATGCAGCAGGGCTGGGGCATCAAGTGGCGTCGCCCAGCCCTGTCGTGACCGGCAAGCGTTGTCAGAAGATGTAGTCGGTGGTCAGGAAGTTTGAATCCCGCTCCCGGATGATGTCGCTGATCAGCGCTTTGTTGTTCTCTTGGAACTTGGTCGCCACCAGCGTGCGGATCGAAAAGGTGCGCAGCGCATCGTGGACCGACAGCGTGCCTTCGGCGGAGTTTTTCCGGCCATTGAAAGGGAAGGTGTCGGGGCCACGCTGGCATTGGGCATTGATGTTGATGCGCCCGACCTGGTTGGCGAAGGTGTCCACCAGCTTGCCGACTTCGGCCGGGTTGGTGCCGAAGATGCTCAGTTGCTGGCCGAAGTCGGATTCCAGCACGTAGTCGACCACGGTATTGAGGTCGCGGTACGGCACGATAGGCACCACCGGACCGAATTGTTCTTCATGGTAGACCCGCATGGCGGTATTCACCGGGTAGAGCACCGCCGGATAGAAGAACGACGCGCGGGATTCCCCGCCGTGCTGGTTCATGACGCTTGCGCCCTTGGCGATGGCATCGGCCACCAGGGAATGCAAGTAATCGACCTTGCCGGCTTCAGGCAACGGCGTCAGCGCCACGCCCTCTTGCCAAGGCATGCCAGGTTTAAGGGCGGCGAGTTTGGCGTTGAATTTCTCGATGAACGCCGGCGCGACGTCCTCATGGACAAACAGGATCTTCAACGCCGTGCACCGTTGTCCATTGAACGACAGCGAACCGGTCAGTGCTTCGCTGACGGCATTATCCAAATCGACCTCCCGCAGTACCAGGCCGGGGTTCTTGGCATCCAGACCCAGGGCGGCACGCAGGCGATGTGGACGCGGATGGAGTTTCTTCAGGTCGCTGGCGGCCTTGTTGGTGCCAATGAAGGCGAATATATCGATCTTGCCGCTGGCCATCAGTGCGCTGACCGTTTCCCGGCCGCTGCCGTAGATCACGTTGATGACGCCCGCCGGAAAGCTGTCGCGAAAGGCTTCCAGCAACGGCCGTATCAGCAGCACGCCGAGCTTGGCGGGCTTGAAGACCACGGTGTTGCCCATGATCAGCGCGGGAATCAGGGTAGTGAAGGTTTCGTTCAGCGGATAGTTATAGGGGCCCATGCAGAGGGCGACGCCAAGGGGGACGCGGCGGATCTGGCCCAGGGTGTCCTGTTCCAACTCGAAGCGGCTGGACCGGCGGTCCAGTTCCTTGAGGGCATTGATGGTGTCGACGATGTAGTCGCAGGTACGGTCGAATTCCTTCTGGGAGTCCTTGAGGTTCTTGCCGATTTCCCACATCAGCAGCTTGACCACTGCTTCGCGCTGTTCGCGCATGCGCGCCAGGAAGGCTTCGACGTGGCGGATGCGTTCGGCGACGCGCATCGTCGGCCAGGTGCCCTGGCCGCGATCGTAGGCGCGGACGGCAGCGTCGAGCGCGGTCAGTGCCGTCTCCGCGTCCAGCAGCGGCGTGCTGCCGAGAATCACCTGTTCATCACCATTCGGGCCGGCCAGGTAAACCGGGCTGCGCACGGTGGCCAGTGGGCCTTGCCAGGTTCTCAGGACGCCATCGACCAAGTATTCCCGTTGTTCGACGGGGTCACCAAGACGGTAGGCGTCCGGGATATCAGCGGCGCTGGGGAATAAATCGGAAAACAGGTTGGCTGTGGTCATATCGTTACTCCATCAATGAAATGAGCCATGGGCTGACAGTCTGCAGCGCACTTAGCGTTATACGCCTTAATGGAGGTGATTTCGAAGTGGCAGGGGCGTGCGGCTGTCCTGCCTGCGCCCTTGCCACGGCTGTGCCTGCTGCCGGTAGCCGGCGTTTACCAACGCATCCGCACGCCCAGGCTGGCGATGACGCCGTTGAGGTCGTTATCGTCGACGTCACTGCTGTAATCGGCGCTGACGTACAGGCTGACCACCGGGGTAACCCGGGCAACCAGGCCCAGGCCCACTTCAACGGTCGACGATTTACGGCTGCTGTTGATCTTGTCGACTTTGTCCAGCGTGAGGGTGTCGGCACTCTGGACCGTGTGCCACAGGTTCGTGCGCACGTAGGGTTCGACGCCCAGGCCGTTGACCTGGTAGGTCCCCTTGAGCCGGGCGCCGACACGACCGCTCCAGGTACTCAGCTCGCTGCTGTCGCCATTTTCCCCGTTCGGCGTATCAAGGGTGATGCGTTGGTTGATCAATTGCGCCTGGGGCTCGACCACCCAGTTTTCGCTGATGCCGATGGGAAAGCCGCCTTCGACCGACAGGGTGACGGCGCTGCCCTCGGTGGCATGGCGCTGGCCCTGTTCGTCCAGGCTGAAACCGTTGACCCGACCGCCGCTTGCGCTCAGATCCACGTGCCAGCCCGCAGGGCCGGTCAGGCTCCAGTAGGCCCCCAGGTTGGGACCCTGCAGGTTCCAGGCGTCCTGGCCGGGCTCGGCGAGGGCCGGCGTTATCAACATTCCGCTGCCATTGGCGATGATCCGGTTCTGGCCGCCGATCAATCCGACGCGTTGGGTGTGGCCGCTGGTGTTTCGCAGGGTAAAAAGCGCGGGGCTTTTGCCAGAAGTGGGGTCGTTGCTCGCTTGGTTATCGGCGGGTGTCCGGTCATACCAAGGCGCGGCGAGGGGATCGTCCAGCTCTGCCAGCGCCGGCATCGACGAACACAGCAACAGGGAAGTGGAGACGGTGCAGAAGGTGGTTTTGAGTTCCTGGGTGCGGGAGGAAGTTTTCATGGGGGTCTGCCTTGCAATCGCATGCATTTCTCGCTTAAGGCGTCTCTCCTACCCCGAATGAGGGGCGACCGAATGGGATGAGGCAAACCTCTGGCGGCCCGCGATGGCGGGTTCCAGAGGCCTGCCCCTGACTGTGTTCCGGGGGGTAGTACAGTGTAGTCAAGAAGACCGGAGCGGTCACGTCAAGAAATTGGCCGACAAATGGCAGAGTGAAATCATCCAGTTCTAAGCCAATGATTTAATGCAAATAAAAACGACCCATTTTCGGCGTCAAATCCTCGTCGTTTCGACTCACCACTGAATCCGCACACCAATATTCCCCTTCATGCTGCGTTGCTGGCTGCTGTCCAGGTTATTGCTGTAGTCGACGCCCGCATAGGCACTGACCGTAGACGCCAGGCTCACGATGACGCCCACACCCAGGTCCGCTGTCGAGGCGCGTTGCTCGGTCTCGATCCGTTGGGTGTCGTCGAACGTCACCGCGTCGGTGCCGGAAAAGGTATGCCAGATATTGGCCCAGAGCAGGCGCTGTCACCCTGGCGGTCGTGGAAGGTGCCCAGGGCCATCGAGGTCAGTTGCGCAGCGGCCGGATGGACAGGATCCGACCACCGTTCATTTCAAACTCGTCGGCTTCCGAACCTTGCTCGACGTCACCGTCGACCACACCGTCGGCGTTGATCTCGATACGGTTGTTACCGGCATCGAAGACGACGTTGCCCTGGATGAGGCCGCTGCCGGAGACAGTCAGTCCGTTGTTGCCCGACAGATCGGTCAGCCCGGTTGCGCTGGTTCCGCTGTCGCACACGTAAGTATCGTCGCCTGCCGTGGGTGACAACACGCAGGCCGCCATCGTTGATGGGGCGGGAAGCAGGAACGGAGCCGTTACCCACAAGACATTGAACAGCCGATTGAAACGCCGATCGCGCCGAATCAGGTCAGAGATGCACTTCCACAGCCAGCGGCAAGTGATCGCTCAAATGTGTCCAGGGCTTGTTGCCGAGGATCTGCGGGGCATGGCTGGTGGCATTGCGCAGGTAGATTCGGTCCAGGCGCAGCAGCGGGAAGCGGGCAGGGTAGGTCCGGGCAGGACGCCCGTGATGGTGTTCAAAGGCTTCGTGCAGGTACTGGCGACGGGCAAGCGTGACGTTTCCGCGCAATTGCCAGTCGTTGAAGTCTCCCGCGATGATCACCGGCGCGTCTTCGGGAAGCGAGTCGAGCAATTTGCAGAGCAGCTTGAGCTGCAATTGGCGATGGCTCTCCAACAGGCTCAGATGCACGCAGATCCCATGGACTTCGGCATGGCCCGGTACGTCCAGCACGCAATGCAGCAGTCCGCGCCGTTCAGGGCCTGTGATCGACACGTCGAGGTTGCGAAATTGGCGGATCGGGTATTTGGAAAGCAGCGCGTTGCCATGATGTCCGTCGGGGTACACCGCATTCCGGCCGTAGGCGAAGTCGCTCCACATGCTGTCGGCCAGGAACTCATATTGGGAGGTCTGGGGCCAGTTGTCGTAGCGCATGGCATGTCGATCATGTTCACCAAGCACTTCCTGGAGAAAAACCAGGTCGGCACCCGTGGCGCGGACCGCTTCGCGCAGCTCCGGCAAAATGAAACGACGGTTGAGGGCGGTGAAGCCCTTGTGGGTATTGACCGTGAGGACACGCAGTCGATGAATCGCCGCGGGTGTGTCCAGCGGCACGGATTCTTCGGCCCGCCAGTGGGAATCGCGAGTCACGTTCACTCCTGAATCAGTCGTCTCTGTTCATGCGACTGACGGCGGCTGAGGCAGTTCCGAAATTGTTGGTTCATAAGACGCTCGAAGGCGTCATGTAACTATGTGGGAGCGAGCTCCCACAGGAACTGGCGATCAGATAAACACGATTTCGTACGGCATGCCCATGCGATCAAGGATGACCCGCGGCACCAGCGGTGAGATGCCGGTGGTCGGTTCGCTGCTGAGCTGGCTGGCATAGGCGTGCATGGCGTGGCGCTTACGGGCGGTGGTCCAGACGTCCAGGCGCAATTTACGCGCCCGATGCCAGGGAAGCCTGTTTTGTTCCCGAACCGGCCAATGCCAGGCCCACACCGGCAGTTCATTGAACGCCGCGCCGACGGTTTCGGCAGCCAAGGCTCCGGCCCGGCCGACCGTATCGTGGTCGCTGTCGCCGTCCAGGCGCCAGGTGCTGAACACCACGTCGCCAGGCTTGAGGTAATGGCCAATGAATGCGGTCAGTTGGGCTTCATGTTCGGCAAGGCTCTTTTCCGGAAACCCCCCGCGTACCCATTGCAGGCCATGGGAAGGCACGCCCAGGCGATGCAAGGCGTCCACGCTTTCCTGGGGATGCGGGCGGAACGTGCGCAGTCGCTCATCGGACCACAACGGTGAGCCGGGGTGGCTGAGGGTGCCGTCGGTAACCGAGATCAATAACATCGGTTGGTCCAGGTTGCTCAAGAGCTGGAGCAACCCGCCACAAGCGCCCACCTCGTCGCCAGGGTGCGGGGCAAGGATGACCGCGCGGGCGCCTGCGGGAATGAGTGTCTGGGTGCTGATGATCGGAATGTCGGCCAGTTGCGGAGCGCTGTTCCAGATTTGCGGATGATGTCGGCCTTGCAGGCGAGAGGCGGGTTTCATGAGCTACGTCCTTGTCTTGTCCAATCGTTCAGTCACGCATCGGGCCAACCGCCCAATGCCGCCCCTTGAGGCCTGACTGTGATTCGCGATGTTCCGAGTCCTGGAATCGACCGCAGGCGAAGTATTGACCATGCCGGCGGATTCGTCGCGGCAGAATATGTATCTGGACCGGTTTTTTTTGTTCGAGTTGATGCGGGCACGGCGCGCGTCCTTGCGCTATCCGGTTCTGGACGTGCCTTATTCCTCTTCGTCGCGTTGAAGCTCGAACAGCAGCAGCGAGCGCCCGGTTACGGAGTATTCGGAATCGAAGTCGAAACGCTCCTGGCCGCGCACAGCCGGTTGGTTGGTGTCGACCATGCACGTCCAGAAGCTGCCTTCGGGCACCTCCGGCAAGCGGAAGTTGACAATGTCGTGGTGGGCGTTGACCACCAACAGCAGCGTCGCGTCGCCACCCTTGCGACGGATACCGGTCTCCTGGGCGCGACCGTCCATCAGCATGCCCAGGCAACGACCGTGGCTGTCCTCCCATTGCTCGACGGTCATCTCGCTGCCGTCCGGGGCCAGCCAGGTGACGTCCTTGACGCCGATGTCCTCGTTGTAGTTGCCCACCAGGAATCGACCGCGTCGCAGGATCGGATAGGACATGCGCAGCTTTATCAGGCGCCTGACGAATTTGAGCAACGCCTCGCCATCCGCGCTCAGGTCCCAATTGACCCAGCCGATCTCGCTGTCCTGGCAATAGGCATTGTTGTTGCCGTGCTGGGTGCGGGCGAACTCATCGCCGGCGACGATCATCGGTGTGCCTTGGGCCAGTAACAGCGTGGCGAAGAAGTTGCGCATCTGCCGGTGGCGCAATGCGTTGATCTCGGGGTCATCCGTCGGGCCTTCGACGCCGTGGTTCCAGGACAGGTTGTTGTTGCTGCCGTCCTGGTTGTTCTCGTCGTTGGCCTCGTTGTGCTTGTCGTTGTAAGACACCAGGTCGTGCAAGGTGAAGCCGTCGTGGGCAGTGACGAAGTTCACCGAGGCGTACGGGCGTCGGCCACGTTGGTTGAACATCTCGCCCGACGCGGTCATTCGGCTGGCGAAGTCGGCCAGTTGGCCATCGTCGCCTTTCCAGAAGGCGCGCACGGTGTCGCGAAACTTGTCGTTCCATTCGACCCAGCCGGGTGGAAAGCGTCCGACCTGATAGCCACCCGGACCGCAGTCCCAGGGTTCGGCGATCATTTTTACCTGGCGCAGCACCGGGTCCTGGCGACAGGCAACGAGGAAACTGTGGCGCTCATCGAAGCCGTCGTGATAACGGCCCAGAATGGTCGCCAAGTCGAAACGGAAGCCGTCCACGTGCATTTCCGTGGCCCAGTAGCGCAAGGAATCGGTGACCATTTGCAAGACGCAGGGGTGACTCAGGTCCAAGGTATTGCCGGTGCCCGAATCGTTGATGTAGTAGCGCTTGTCGTCGGGCATCAGCCGGTAATACGAGGCGTTGTCGATACCACGCATCGACAGCGTCGGGCCTTGTTCGTTGCCCTCGGCGGTGTGGTTGTAGACCACGTCGAGGATGACTTCCAGGTTTGCCTCGTGCAGGTGCGCAACCATTTCCTTGAATTCGGCGATCTTGCCGCTGGCCAGGTAGCGCGGGTCCGGGGCAAAGAAAGCGATGCTGTTGTAGCCCCAGTAATTGGTCATGCCTTTGTGCAGCAGGTGCTGGTCGTTGACGAATGCGTGGATGGGCAACAATTCCACCGACGACACGCCCAGCTTGCGGATATGTTCCAGGACATCATCGACCATCAGGCCGGCGAACGTGCCCCGCAGGTTCTCGGGCACCGAGGGATGGCGCATGGAGATGCCGCGCACGTGGGTTTCATACAGGATGGTCTTGTCCCATGGCACGCTGACCCGATGATCACGGCCCCAGGTGTGAGCCGGGTCGATGACCTTGGACTTGGGCACGAACGGCGCGCTGTCGCGCTCATCGAAGCTGAGATCGCCATCGGGGTGGCCAATGGTGTAGCCGAACAAGGCCTCCGACCATTTCAACTCGCCCACCAACTGCTTGGCGTAGGGATCGATCAGTAATTTGTTGGGGTTGAAGCGGTGCCCGTTTTCCGGGTCGTACGGGCCGTAGACGCGGTAGCCGTAGATCAGCCCCGGATGGGCGTCCGGCAGATAGCCGTGGTAGATCTCATCAGTGTATTCGGGCAGTTCGATGCGCTCGAGTTCGACTTCGCCTGTGTCGTCGAAGATACACAGTTCGACCTTGGTGGCGTTGGCTGAGAACAACGCGAAATTGACCCCCAGGCCATCCCAGGTCGCGCCGAGCGGAAACGGCAGCCCTTCACGAATCCGCGAAGCCTCGATAACGGGCGGCGGCGTGGTTTTTTTCGGACGGGTCATAGTTGCTCCTGCAAAAGACAGATACGGTGGTGCGCTGCACGCAGGACTGCGTGCCTTGCGCTTGTGGCGAGAGGAAGAATCCCCACGCCACAAGCAGGCCTCTTCGCTAAAAGAAGCACTGGCTTGAGAACGATGAGTCCGCGGGGTCAGACGGCCGGAGGCTTGCGCGGCGCGCGTGGCTTTTTGGCGCTGGCCTTGTCGGCGGGCGGGACCACTGCGGCGGTGGCCGCCGAAGGTTTGGCCGCGGGCTTGGCCTTGGGCGTGGTGCCCTTGGTGGCGGGCTTGGCAGCAGTGCTCTTGGCCGCCGCCGGCTTCGTGCCGTCGGTCTTGCTTGCCGCAGACTTGCTTGCCGCTTTCGGCGGTTTGCTCGGCGCCAAGGCTTCGGCCTCGGCCAGCTTGCGCGCCATCTCCCAATGGCGTTTTTCCTGCCCGGCAGGCTTACCCTCCGATTCCCAGATCTGATAGGCAAATTCGCGTATGCGTTTATCGTCGGTACTCATCGCAGTGCTCCTGACTTGACTCAAGGTTCAATAAAGACATTGACCGGGAAATCCCCCAGCGCGGCGCTGACCATCAGCTCCCTTTGGGGTGTGACTGTTGCGCTTGCAAAAAGTCCCTTCAGTTTTACGCCTTCGGCGGCAAACGGTAGCGAGATGCGCGTGTCGCCCCAGTCCGATGCAGCGACCTGGGGCAGGGCACTGTTTTCCAGCAAGCGCGCCGCGTGAATCGGCACCACGACGATTGCTCGCTGTTGCTGGTGCTCGCGCATGAAAGCCAATACGCGCTCGGCGTGCTGCCCCTGTACCGCCACCGGCTGGTAGCTGCCCTGGCGGAACAATTGCGGGTAATCGGACCGCAAGGCCAGCGTCCGCGCGATCAGGGCCTGCTTGACGCGCCCGTCACGCCACTCACTGATCAGCGTTGAGGACGAGCTCTCGGCGTGCAACGCCTCGCGGCGGGCAGCGAAATCCACCGGGCGGCGGTTGTCCGGATCCACCAGGCTGAAGTCCCAGAACTCGTTGCCCTGGTACAGGTCCGGTACCCCGGGCACGGTCATGCGCAGCAAAGTTTGCGCCAGGCTGTTGAGAGCGCCCGCCGGAGCGATGGCCTGGACCGCTTCGGCGATGGCGCTGCGCAACGGCAAGCCCTCGTCGCACAGCAGCAGCCGCTCCAGGAACATTTGTGTCGCGTGTTCATAGGCCTCGTTGACGGCGGCCCAACTGCTTTGCAGCTTGGCTTCGCGCAGGGCCTTGCGTTGCCATTGCCACAGGCGTTCAGCGTAGTCGCTCAAGGCCTTCTGGTCCTGCAGGTCGAGGTCCAGGGGCCAACTGCCGAGCAGGGCCTGGTAGAGAATCAACTCATCACCGGTCGATGGCGACGCGGGGTCGCTGTGCAGCGAGGGCGAAAGGATCCGCCATTGCTCCACGCACGTGGTGTACCAGTCCGGGCGCTCGCTGATCACCGCCAGCCGGGCACGGGTGTCTTCGCCGCGCTTGTGGTCATGGGTGGCGGTGGTGATCAGGTTGTCGGGAAAATGCTTGAGCCGCTCGGTGCAAGCGTCGTGGAACTCTTGTGCCGGCGCGCTGAACCGTTCGGTGTTGTAGCCCACGTCGTTGCGTGAAAGCAGCACCGCCGAACGATAGAGCGCGGTGTCCTCGACCGCTTTGGCGGCGGCCGGCGAGGTCAGTTGCTGGAAGCGTACGCAGGCATGCCGCAAGCGTTTACGCTGGCTTCCCCTCGGACGTTGGCGCCAAGGCATGCCGCCGAGCCAGTCCGCCAGGCAATCGAGCACCGGCCAGTCGGCCTCGCTGAGGGTTTGCCGGGCGCCATCAAGGGCTTTGTGGAAAAACACCTCGTCCTCGGCGGAGCGACCCAAAGGGCTGATGTAGGTGCGATACACCGGGAAGTGCACGATCAATTCCTGCAAGGCCCGGCGAATCGCGCCCAGGGTCAAGTCGCGGGTCATCACGTCGTCCCGGGCGACCTGCAGCAACGCCTGGGCCACGCTTTCGAAATCCCCGGCCAGGGAACCGTTGAGAATCTGCTGGCGGGCCAGGCGAGCCTCTTCGATGAAATGCGCAGGCCGCTCGCTGTTTCGGCTCCAGAATTCAGCGAGACGCTCGGCACTGGCCGGGTCATGCTGCAGCAGCGAAATCTGGTTCATGAACTCATAACCGGTGCTGCCATCGACGTTCCAGTCGCGGCGCAGCGTTTCGTCATCGCCCAGGATTTTCTCGACGAAAATCGGCAGGTGCCGCGAGGGTGAAAGCGAGTCGACGCGACGGCGCAGTTTGCGGCAGTAACCGCGAGGGTCGGCCAGGCCGTCGATGTGATCGATCCGCAGGCCGTCGACCAAGCCTTCGGCGATCAGCTCGAAAATTTTCGCGTGGGTTGCCTCGAACACCGCCGGGCGTTCGACCCGCAGGCCACCCAATTCGTTGACATCGAAAAAGCGCCGCCAGTTGATGTCGTCCGCCGCTGTGCGCCAACTGGCGAGGCGGTAGCTCTGGCGTTCCAGTAGCTGATGCAGGCGTTCGAAACCTTCGGCTTCCAGCGAATCGTAGCTGCGCAAATTGCCTTCGATCGCGCCAGGAATACCCGGCTGGGAAGCCAGCTCTCGCAGCTCCTGTTGCAGTGGCCGGGACAGGGAGTGGGCGTCGGTCTGGTAGTTCAGGGTGGTGAAACGCTCGGCCAGCGCCTTGAGCGCGTCGACCTGTTCCTGCGGCAGGTTGTCCGAGGGTTTGAGCAGTTCACCGTACTGCATCGGGCAAATGGGGAAATGGTGTTCATAGTGCTCGACAAAGAAGCTGCCTTGATCGGCGTCGAAGCGCAGTTTGAGCGTGCCTTCCTGCAACGCCACGCCGTAGTCGCTCCCCAGGAAGGGCAACAGCAACTGGCCTTCCATCAGCGGATCGGGTGAGTGCCATTGGATGTCGAAGAATTCGCCATAGGGGCTCAGGCGCCCCCATTCCAGCAGGTCGAGCCACCAGGGATTGTCGTTGCCGCCAACGGCCATGTGGTTGGACACGATGTCGAGGATCAGGCCCATCCGGTGTTCGCGCAAGGTCGCTACCAGGCGCCTGAGCGCGGCCTCACCGCCCAGTTCCGGGTTGACCTGGGTTGGGTCGACCACGTCGTAGCCGTGCATGGAGCCGGCCCTGGCCTTGAGTAGCGGTGACGCGTAGAGGTGGCTGATACCCAGGGAGGCGAAGTACGGCACCTGGGCGATGGCATCGTCCAGGGTGAAGCCTTTGTGAAATTGCAGGCGCAAGGTCGCCCGCAGCGGTTGAATCAATGTCTGGTTCATCGGTCACGCTCGTTCGCCTGAAGTCTCGCGCAGGCGAGTATTTCCAGACGCCGCGCGGCGTCCGGGTCGTCCAGCAGCGCTCGGCTCTCCAGAGCCAGGCGCCGCCGCCAGTTGGGGTGGGTGTCGGTGGTGCCGGGGAGGTTGGCCTGCTCATCGATGCCCAGGGCATCTTCCAGCGGCAGCAACACCAGTGGCGCTCGGGTATGGCCCAGGAAACGCACGCTGGCGTCCAGTACCTGGTCGGTTTCGCGGTGCTCCTCGCGAAAATTCTGCGGATCCTGGTTCAGCGCGTTGCGCAACCCGTCGCGTTCACGCTGGCGATGTTTGCGCCAATCCATCTCGGTGTGGGAGTCGATCAGTTCCAGCCGGGCGTTCCAATCGATGTCATGGCCGTGCCACCAGCCATTGAGCGTCGGCAGGTCATGGGTGCTGGTGGTCGCCAGGGCGTTGTCCGGCCAATCGAGAATGGGCTTGAAATGGGTGTTGTCCTGTTCGAACAGCAGCACGCGCATGCCCAGGATGGAGCGGGCAATGAGCTTGTCCCGCAGGCCATCCGGCACGGTGCCGAGGTCTTCGCCCAGTACGATGGCCTGATGACGATGGGACTCCAGGGCCAATAGCCGCAACAAGTCATCGATCGGGTAATAGAGGTAGGCACCATCGGTAGGCGGGGCGTCGTTGGGGATCACCCACAACCGTTGCAATCCCATGATGTGATCGATGCGCAAGCCGCCCGCGTGAGCGAAGTTGGCCCGCAACATCTCGATGAACGCACGGAACCCGTTGCGAACCAGCCCCTCCGGGGAAAACGCCGAGATGCCCCAGCCTTGGCCCGAGCGATTGAGGATGTCGGGTGGTGCGCCAACCGTAAGGGACGCGAGCAATTCATCCTGCCGGCTCCAGGCCTGGCTGCCGCCGCCGTCGGCACCCACCGCGAGATCAGCGATCAGGCCGATGCCCATGCCGCTGGATTTGGCCGCGCTCTGGGCGCGCTCCAGGCAGCGGGCGATCAACCATTGGCAGAAAGCGTAGAAGCCGATTTCGTCAGCGTTTTCCTCGGCGAAACGGGCAATGGCCGCACTGCGCGGATCGCGCCATTCTTCAGGCCACTGGCGCCAGTCGAGGCTTTCGCCGCGCGCCGCGCGTTCGGCCTGGAGGGCTTCGAAGCGGCAGTGATTTTCCAAAGCCTCGCCGCTGCTGTGGCGAAAGCTGCTGAAGTCTTCGTGCAGCGGATGCTCGCCCTGGCTGAAGCCGTCATACAAGGCCCGAAGCACCCGCTGCTTGGCTTGCGCGGCGACCGGCCAGTCAATGAGCGGCTGCTCTTCGAGGCTGCGCAATTGGTTGGTCAAGCCGCTGGCATCGATCGCCGTGCGCAGCGCACGTTCGCCGAGGATGGTGCCCGGCGCCGCGTACAGGCTGTTGAGAAACAACCGGCTGGAGGGCGAGTATGGGCTGTAGCGGCCGGTGTCGCTGCTGAACATCGCATGCATCGGGCTGATCGCAAGGGCATCGGCGCCCCGTTCGCCGGCGACCCGCGCCAGCTCTTCGAGGGCCTGGGTGTCGCCGAACCCGCCATCGCCCGGGCGGCGCAGCGAATACAGTTGTGCGCTCAAGCCCCAGGCCCGAGGCGTTGGGTCGTCCACGGCATCCGCCACGCTGTAGCAGCGGGCCGGTGCCACGGCCAGGGTGAAATGCTGGCCCTGGATGCTCACGTGCTGATACCCCACCGGGACGATCCCCGGCAGGGACGCGTCGGCATCGAGTTTCGAGTTCATCGTGGCGCCGTCCTCGAGCTGGATCTCGCAAGGCGTGCCGGGTTCGAAATAACGGCTCAGGTCGACATTCACGCCGACGTCCGCCGTGATCAGCGGCGGCAGGCGGTGGTTCTGTTGATCTTTTTGCAACTGCAGCAGGCTAGCGTCGATTTCCTGGGCGCTACCGGCGGGATGACCCAGGCCGGTGAGGACCGAACGCAGGACCGCCGGCGATACTTTCTGGGCACAACCGTTGGCGTCGATCCAGTCCACCGCCAGGCCTGCCTGGCCGGCGAGGATTTCCAATTGCGCATCGCTCATAGGCGCTCTCCAGTAAGGGTGGGCAAGGATGCCGCTTGCGTCAGACTGACCAGCGCGCTGTAGGGCGTGAGAACCCCCTGTTGCAACAGACCCATGGCCTGCGGTGGATGTTCGAAAAGAATCTGCGCGTCTTGCGGGGCGCTGTGTTCGACCGGCTGGTCGCTGAGGTTCAGGTCGATGCGCAACACACTGCCATCCCCCATTTGCCAGCGTGCGCTGACCGCCCCATGGCCCAGCACCTCGGCGCCCAGGGCATGGGCCGCGGGCAGGCGCGGGACGATTTCCTCCCGGCGGATTTTCAGCAACTGGCGATATAGCGCTTCGCTGGCCAATTGCTCCGGCTGGTGTGCTTCCAGGCTTGGCCGTGAGGCCTCGAAAGTGCTGGCCGCATTTGGATCAGGGATCCGCTTGCGCTTTTCGGGATCGGCAAAAGCGCTGAACGCCTTGAACTCGTTGCGTCGGCCTTCGCGAACCAGCTCTGCCAGTTCGCCGTGGTGGCTGGTGAAGAACAGGAACGGTTGTTCGGCGACCACTTCATCGCCCATGAACATCAGCGGAATCATCGGCGACAACAGCAAAAGGGCCGTCGCGGCTTGCAACGCTTGTGGCGGCGCCAGTTGATGCAAGCGCTCACCGAGGGCGCGGTTGCCTACCTGGTCGTGATTCTGCAGGAACAGCACGAACGCGCTCGGTGGAAGATGGCCGCTGGGCTCGCCACGGGACTCGCCATGGCGGTTGGTATGGCCCTGGAACACGAAGCCCTGGCTGAGGCAGCGGGCGAGTTGTTCCGTCGGTTGTTCGGCGTAGTCGGCGTAATAGGCGTCAGTCTCGCCCGTCAGCAGCACGTGCAACGCGTTGTGTCCGTCATCGTTCCACTGGGCGTCGTAGCCCTGTTCCAGGAGGCTGGCCTGGTTGTGTTCGTTCTCGACGGTCAGCCAGACATACCGCGTCGGGTCCACTTGCTGACGCACCCTGGCGGCCAACTCCTGGAGGAAGTCCGGGTCCTCGATGGCGTGCACGGCATCCAGGCGCAGGCCGTCGAAACGGTATTCCAACAGCCACATCAGCGCATTGTCGATGAAGAAATCACGTACCTCGCGGCGACGGAAATCTATCGCCGCGCCCCAGGGCGTGTGTTTGTCTTCGCGAAAGAAGCCCTTGGCGTAGCGGTGCAGGTAGTTGCCGTCGGGGCCGAAGTGGTTGTAGACCACGTCCACGATGACTGCGAGGCCATGGCCATGGGCGCTGTCGATCAGGTGCTTGAGCTGGTCCGGCGTGCCGTAGGAAGCCTGGGGGGCGTAAGGCAGTACGCCGTCGTAACCCCAGTTGCGATCTCCCGGAAACTGCGACAGCGGCATCAGTTCAATGGCGGTGACGCCAAGCCCGGCCAGGCGCGCCAGTTGCTGTTCGACACCTTCGAAACCGCCGAGGGCGCCGACGTGCAGTTCATAGATGACCGCATCGTACCAGGGGCGACCGCACCAACTGGTGTGGCGCCATTGATAAGCGTGGGGGTCGACCACCACGCTGTGGCGGTCAATATCACCGTCCTGGGAGCGGGAAGCCGGATCAGGCACTTCCAGTTCACCGTCGATGTTGTAGCGATAGCGAGTGCCGGCGGGGCAACGGGCCTGGATCATGAACCAGCCATTGGCCTGGGGCAGCATCGGTATGGATTCTCCAGTGTCGAGTTCGACACTGACGTAAAAGGCATCAGGGGCCCACAGGGCGAAACGGGTATGCTCGGGATCAAGCAGGACCGCGCCGTGGGTCCGGTTTTCAGGCGTCCTTGACGGCATCGGTTACCTCATTGTCTGGCCGATTTTCCCAACGATTTAGCTACCAGTTGTTCGTAAAGTTCTGCGTAGGGTTCCACCGCCTTGCTCCAGTTGAAGGGCGCCGACATTGCCCGGCAACGCATGGCATTGAGCAGTTCGGGGAATTCGAAGACCTTGAACGCGCGGCCCAGGGCCTCCTTGTAGCTTTCCACGGTGGATTCGTTGAACAAGAACCCGGTGATGCCGTCCTCGATCGTGTCCGCAAGGCCGCCGGTGTTGCGGGCAACGGGCAGCGAGCCAAAGCGTTGCGCGTACATCTGGCTCAAGCCACACGGCTCGTAGCGCGAAGGCATCAGCAGGAAATCGCTGCCGGCGAACATCCGCCGGGCGTCGGTCTCGTTGAAGCCGATGCGCACGCCGATACGTCCCGGAAAACGCAGGGCCAGTTCGCGCATGGCTTGTTCTTCTTCCGGCTCGCCACGGCCGATGATTGCGATCTGTCCGCCGGACTCGACGATGAATTCGGCAACGGCCTCCGTCAGGTCCAGGCCTTTCTGGTAGACCAGGCGCGACACCACGGCGAATAGTGGGCCGGTGGAATCGTCCAGGCCGAACAGGTCGCGTACATGGGCGGCGTTGGCGGCCTTGCCATCCCAATCGCCTATGGAAAACTGGCGTTGCAGGTGGGCGTCGGTGGCCGAGTCCCAGCTTTCGTCGATGCCGTTGGGGATGCCACTGAGCAGGCCTTGCTGGGTCTTGGCGGCAAGGAACCCATCGAGGCCGCAACCGAACGCCGGCGTGGTGATTTCCTGGGCGTAGGTGGCGCTCACGGTGGTGATGTGGCTGGAATAGGCCATGCCTGCCTTCAGGAACGACAGCTTGCCGTAGAACTCCATGCCTTCCTGTTGCAGCGCATGCTCTGGAATACCCAGCTCGGGGCAGGACGCCAAGCTAACCACGCCCTGGTACGCCAGGTTGTGGATGGTGAACAAGGTCGGGGTGCGTTGGCCGCGCCAATGCATATAGGCCGGCGCCAGGCCGGCGGGCCAGTCGTGCGCGTGGACCAGGTCGGGGCACCAGTGGATCTGTGCCAGGTTGGCGGCAATGTCCGCCGCGGCAAGGCCCAGGCGGGCAAAGCGGATGTGGTTGTCGGGCCAGTCGCGGCCGTTGTTGGCGCCGTAGGGAGAACCTTCACGAGCGTAGAGTTCGGGACAGATCAGTACGTAGATCACCAAGCCGTCGGCCATGTCCATGCGACCGATCTTGCAAGGAGGAAGCGCCGCATGGCCACCCAGTTCGCCGATGATGTGGATAGGATTGCCGCTGTTCATGACTTGCGGGTAGCCGGGGATCAGAATCCGGACATCATGCAGCCCGGCCATGGCCCGAGGCAGCGCGGAAGAAACGTCGCCCAGGCCGCCGGTTTTTACCAGGTCGGCGATTTCCGATGTCACGAACAGGATTTTCTTGCGATTGGGGTTCTGTCGAACGACAGGGAGCAGTGCCTTGCCTCCGGTGGCCAACACCGGCGCCGTCGGCGATTCAGCCGCCAGCGGTAGTTGAGAACGGATTTGCTGTGGTTCCAAGGCAGCACTGATCATATATAACTCCTATTTCTCGATCTGTTTCCGGCAAGCGCCAGAGCTGTTGTTTCATTGGCCGAATCCTGCGGCCAGGCGCACAAGCGCTACGCAAGGAGAGCAAAGCGCTGCCCAATGCGGCGAAGCGAATCAGGTGAGGGGACCGTTGCAAGGAATGCTCCAGTCGTTGTTGCCCTTCCTCTAACCTGACCTTTCGCCGTTGCGAAAAGTTTCGACTTTTTTTCGTCCTGATGACCGGTCGGTTTCCCCCCCGGATCGGCAGTCTAGGTCAGAAGCTAGAGCGGTGCGGTTCGCTTCGTCGAATTGTCGGACAATCACGCTTGCTGTCGGCAATGTCTTACACGACGGGGGGGAATACGAGCCGACGAAATGCAGCTTGTTTGAAATGTCCAGGGTGTATGGGAAGGGCGACTGATCAATCGCGTGCGCGGTTCAGCGGCGCCGCGCACCATTAAGAGGCGGGCGCAATGAAGGCTTTTTGATGGCCCTGCGGCGGGGCTTTCATGTGCCCCCTGTTGGAGCAAGCAGACTCGCTCCAACAGCGCAGGGAAACTCAGGCAGTGGGGGTCAACAGTCGAATCGGCTTGCCTGCGGCCCAGGCCAGCAAGGCTTCGATCATCTGCCCATAGAACTGCTGGTAGTTCTGGCGGCTGACATAACCCACGTGGGGTGTCGCCAGGACGTTATCCAGGGTCCGAAATGGATGGTCGGCTGG
Source organism: Pseudomonas frederiksbergensis (assembly GCF_000802155.2). Lineage (GTDB taxonomy): Bacteria > Pseudomonadota > Gammaproteobacteria > Pseudomonadales > Pseudomonadaceae > Aquipseudomonas > Aquipseudomonas frederiksbergensis_A. The sequence continues at coordinate 90,233 of NZ_JQGJ02000001.1, read as the reverse complement.
CAGCGGCTCCTCGGCGAAGACATCCAGGGCGGCACCGGCCAGGCGCTTGTGCTCCAGGGCATCGATCAGCGCGGCTTCATCGACAATCGGCCCACGGGCGGTGTTGATCAGCAGCGCCCCCGGTTTCATCCAGCCCAACGCCTGCGCATCTACCAGGCCATGGGTGCGGTCGCTGAGCACCAGGTGTATGGACAGAATGTCGGCCTGCTTGAACAGCGCTTGTTTATCGACGTAGGTCGCGCCGGCCGCGGCGGCTCGTTCGACGGTCAGGTTCTCGCTCCAGGCGATGACTCGCATACCGAATACCTGGCCGAACTGCGCCACTCGCGTGCCAATGCTGCCGAGGCCGAGGATCGCCAGGGTCTTGCCATGCAAGTCACCGCCCAGGCCCTGCTGCCACAGCCCGGCACGCAACGCGTTGGCTTCCGGGACCAGGTTGCGCGTCAGCGCCATGATCAGTGCCCAGGTCAGTTCTGGCGCGGCGTGCTTGTAGCTGTCGGTGCCACAGACCTGGATGCCCAGCGCCGCGGCAGCCTTTAGATCGAGCGCAGCATTGCGCATGCCACCGGTCAGCAACAACTTGAGGTTGGGCAGGCGACGCAGCAGTGCTTCATCGAAACGGGTCCGCTCGCGCATCACACAGATGACATCGAAGCCTTGCAGGCGCGAGACGAGGGTGTCGTGATCAGCGGGGTAGTCGTGGAGAAAGGTCACCGGGCCGATGCTCTCCAGCGGCGACCAATCCACCACATCTTGCGCCACGCCTTGCCAATCATCGATGACTGCTATTTGCACCGCCATGGAACACCTCGTCAGGGAATGGGTTTGTCCAGCCAGCCGAGCAGGGCCTTGTGGAACCGATCCGGCTCTTCCATCTGGGGCGCATGCCCCAAGTTGGGGAACTCCACCAGCGTCGACCGCGGGATCAGTTGCGCGACCTGCTTGCCCAGCACGTCGTAGCGGCCAAGCTTGGCTTTCACGGCGGGCGGGGCAATGTCGCTGCCGATGGCCGTGGTATCGGACGTGCCGATCAGCAGCAACGTCGGCGCCTTGAGGTCCTTGAACTCGTAATAGACCGGTTGGGTGAAGATCATGTCGTAGATCAGCGCCGAGTTCCATGCCACCTGCTGGTGACCCGGGCCCTTGTTCAATCCGGCGAGCATGTCCACCCAACGTTCGAACTCCGGTTTCCAGCGCCCGCCGTAGTAAGTATTGCGTTCGTAGGTGCGGATGCCGTCGGCGCTGAGTTTCAGCTCGCGTTCATACCATTGGTCCACGCTGCGGTAGGGAACGCCGAGGGCCTTCCAGTCTTCAAGGCCAATGGGATTGACCATCGCCAGGCGCTCGACCTGATCGGGAAACTGCAGCGCGTAGCGGGTGGCAAGCATGCCGCCGGTGGAATGGCCCAGCACGACGGCTTTCTGCACACCGAGGGCTTTGAGCAACGCATTGGTGTTGTTCGCCAGTTGCTGGAAGCTGTACTGGTAGTGGTCCGGCTTGCTTGAGGTGCAGAAACCGATCTGATCCGGGGCGATCACTCGGTAGCCGGCCTCGCTGAGCGTCTTGATCGAGTCGCCCCAGGTCGCGGCGCAGAAATTCTTGCCGTGCATCAGCACGACGCTGCGACCGTTGGCCTTGCCTTGGGCGGGCACGTCCATATAGCCCATCTGCAATGCTTTGCCCTGGGACTGCAAGGAGAAGTGCTTGAGGGTGTAGGGGTATTTGAAACCTTCCAGCTGATGGCCATAGGCTGGGCCTTCGGGCGGGTTCTCGGCCTGGGCGAACAGCGGCAGGGCAGCGAGCAAGAACAGGCTGGGTTTCCAGCGGGTAGTCAAACGCGGCATTGTCAAACTCCTTGAGGCAATCGGCCGATCCTGGAACGGCTGGATTATGGCGACATTAATCACAGGCAACCGAACCGTCGGAACGTTCAACCCATCCAGCCCAGGGTCGCGAGCACGAGCACGCCATAACGCAGGCCCTTGGCGAGGGTGACGATGAGCAGGAAGCGGCGCCACGGTTCACCCATCACGCCCGCCACCAGCGTCAGGGGATCACCGATGATCGGCACCCAGCTCAGCAACAGCGACCAATAGCCATAGCGCTGGTAATGCTGGCGGGCCTTGTCCAGGTGGGACGGGCTGACGGGGAACCAGCGGCGATCCTTGAACTGGTCCACGCGGGTCCCCAGCCACCAATTCACCAGGGAACCCAACACGTTGCCAAGGGTGGCGACGCCCAGCAGCGCCCAGACCGCGTTGCGCTCGCTGAGCACCAGGCCGACCAGCAGCGCTTCCGATTGCAGCGGCAACAGGGTCGCTGCGCCAAACGCCGCCAGGAACAACCCGATGTAAGCCTCGGCCATCAGTGGGCTGGATAGTCCGCCACGACGGTTTGCGTGCCGTCCTTCTTCTGGCCGATCACTTGGTAAGCGTCACTCATTCCGTCCATTTCCATGCCCGGCGAGCCCATGGGCATGCCTGGCGCTGCGATGCCAAGCAGATCGTCGCGCTTGCTCAACGCCAGCACCTGGTCGGCCGGCACGTGGCCTTCGACGAACTTGCCGTTGATTTCGGCGGTGTGGCAGGAGCGCAGGTTCGGCGCCACGCCCAGGCGCTGCTTGACCGAACTCATATCGGCCTCGACATGGTCGTTCACTTTGAAACCGTTGTCTTGCAGATGGGAGATCCATTTTTTGCAGCAGCCGCAGTTGGCATCGCGGTGCACATCGATGGTGACCGGCTCGGCGGCCTGGGCCAAGGAAGAGATGAAAACAGCGCTCAGGGCGAGCAGGTGCAGGGGATTGGCCATTGGAATCGGTCTCTTGGCGAAAGGGATTGGAAGGGAGGATACCAGAGTAGCGGCGGGGACCTGACGGGAGGCTGAGGGGCGGATTACAGCCTTGTCAGGTTGGCAAGGCAGAATCGGTGGGGACGAGCCTGCTCGCGGTGGCGGCGGGTCAATCAATAGCAATATTGACTGACCCACTGCCATCGCGAGCAAGGGGTGGGTGCAAGGCGTTTCAGCGAACCTTGAACCGCCCCATGATCGCATTTACCCGACTGTTGGCTTCCAACAGTTGCCGGGTGTTGTTCTCACTCGCCAGGCCGCTTTCCACCAGTTCTTCCACCATGTGGCGAATCTGCACCATGCTGCGGTTGATCTCCTCGGTCACCGCGCTTTGCTGTTCGGCGGCGGTGGCGATCTGCGTGCTGAGGCTGTTGATCTGGCTGACGGAACCGGCCATTTCATCCAGGCCCGAGTTCACCCGAGAGGTGGCGTCGGCGGCGGATTGACAACTGGCCTGGGTGTTTTCCATGGCCGCCACCGACGAGCTTACGCCTTGGGTCAGGCGGGTCAGCATTTCGTTGATTTCCGAGGTGCTGGCCTGGGTGCGGGCGGCGAGGGCACGGACCTCGTCGGCCACCACCGCAAAGCCACGGCCCTGTTCGCCGGCACGGGCGGCTTCGATGGCGGCGTTGAGGGCCAACAAGTTGGTTTGCCCGGCAATGGCGCCAATGACGCCAAGGATCTCGGTGATGCGTTGCGCGTCCTGCTGCATGTTTTCCACTTTGCGCGTGGCGCTGGCGACTTCATCGACCAGCGCTACGACACTGTTGGAAGCTTCACCGACCACGACCCGGGAACGATCGGCATGCTCGTTGGCTCGCTGGGTGAACGCTGCCGTCTGCGCCGCGTTTTGCGCGACGCTTTCGGCCGTGGAGCTCATCTCGGTGATGGCCGTCACGGTCTGGTCGGTTTCCGAGGCGTGACGCATGAGGATTTCGCTGGTATGGGCCGAAGTGCGCTGCAGGTTGTCCAGGCTCGAAGCCATGGCGCCGGTGGCCTGGGTGACTTCGCCAATCATGTCTTGCAGATAGGCGATGAACCGGTTGACCGAATGTCCGATGGCGCCCAGTTCGTCTTCGGCGCGGATGGTGATGCGTCGGGTCAGGTCGGCGTCGCCGGTGGACAGCGCATCGATGTTGCCCTTTAGAACCTTCATGCGGTGGGTCAGTTGGCGGATCGCATAAAGCTGCATCAGCACCAGCAGGATCACCATGGGAATCTGTAGCAGGCTCAGCGTGCTCAATACGTCATCACGCTGGGCAGTGATCAGGCGGGTCGGCAGGGCAGTGGCGAGGAACCAGGGCGAGCCTTCGATGGGCCGCATGAAGAACGTGCTGGCTTCACCGTTGTTGTCGAATTCGACGCGCTGCGGTTGGTCGCGGTGGGCCAGGCCGGCCTTGACCTGGGCGGCGAACGGGGACGCTGCAGCCAGTTCGCTGATGTTCTTGAGCACGATCGGGCCGCTGATTCGCGAGCTGTTGCTGATGATCTTGCCGTCGCCCTCGACGATCAGCATCTCGGCGCTCAGGTCGGCCTCCTTGCGAGCGATCAGGTCGTTGAAGAAGCCCAGGGTCACGTCAATGGTGGAGACGCCATAAGGCGCGCCGTTTTTCTGGATCGCCATGGCGCAGTTGGTGCGTGGCTCGGCGCTGGCATCATCTTTGTAGGCTGCGGCCCAGGCGCATTTGCCGGGTGGCGTGGCCATGCCGCCCTTGTGCCAGGGCTGCTCGAAGTAGTTCGGTGCGGCATCGCTGTTCCAGAACGTGTTGACGATCAGCTTGCCGGAGCCATCGCGGTGCCAGAACGTACTGAACTTGCTGCGGCCTTCCACGCGCTGGTTGGGCAGTGGCCAGATCCCGCCGCCAAACACTTTCATCTCACCGTATTGATCCACCAGGCCCGGCAACACCTTGTCGATGGCATCGCTGTCGAGCAAGGGAATGGTCTGGGTGATGCTGCGTTGCTGGGCCTGGACCTTGTTCAGTTCGCCTTGGATCTGCTCGGCGACCTCGGCAATGCGGTTCAGTGCCACCTGTTCCTCGGTGTGGCGCAGCTTGGGCGCGACCAGGTAACTGATGCCGACCACAGTCAGGATGGACAACACCAGGATGAACAGAACCAGAAACAGCGTGTAGCGGGCCTGAATGGTGCGCAATGAGGGCATGTGGGTGTTCCTTGCACGGAGGCGTCTTTCGGAAACAAATGGGATGAACGTTCCAATTTGTGTCGGCTTCCTTGCCGGGAGCTTGAGCGCAGAGGGCCCCTTTCGTCAGGCGGCCGAGCAGGCCTGCGTGGCTTTCCAGGCTTGGGCGCTGGCCTGCCATTCATCATGGAGTCGTTGCATTGAGGTTGACTGAAGATCGAGCTCCTGCGGGTGTGAGACCCGGTGGAACAGCGCCTGCCAACCTTGCGCGGTGTCGATTGGCATTATCCCGGTAAAGAAAAAACCGGCGCTCATCAGCAGACGGTGGTCTGTGGCTGTGTGCCGACCGAGGCCGAGCCGCACGGACAGCGGCCAATGCACCGGCAAACCTTGCAACTGCCGGACTAGGCAGGCGTCCATGCGCTCCGCCACGATGTCGATTCGTCCGGGCAGATGACTGATTCGTAGCGGTTGCAGTGCGGCAGGGTTGTCGTTGAGGCAGGTCCCGAACTGCAACGCCAGCGGGGCGATCAACCATTGGTGGCAAGCTGGCCAATGGAGCTGCGGCAGCGGTCGAAGGTCGCCACCGACCACTTGGCAGCCCACCACAATGGTTTCGGCCTGGTCCGTTGCGAACGGCGAGGGCACGAAGTCGGGCAGCAAGCCGACGTCATGAAAACCCAACCGTTGGGCCAGCCTTTGGCTGTAGGGATGGCTCGTGACCTGCTTGATCGATAGCCGGGCGAGCCCGAGCGCTGGACTGCCGTCCACCAGGTGCTGGCCCAGTCGGGTAGCGATCTGTCTGCCCTGCAGGACGGGATCCACCGCAACCAACGCCAGCTCAGCGTCTTGGCTGGCGTGTCCCTGGCGGCACAGTGCGGCATGACCGACCACGCGCTCATCCATGACGGCTACCAACGAATGCCACTGCCCCAGCAGATTGTGCTGGCAGATCATCTGCGGCATATAGACGTCAGGCGAGACGTAGTGATCGCCGTATACCCGGCGGAACAGCTCACAGGTGCTGATACTGTCCGCTGGCTGGAACGGTCGGATGGTTACATTGCTCATCCGGCGCCCCCCGTTGCCTTCGGGCCGTACACCCGACGATCGATGATCGCCAGGTGTTTGCCGGAGCGAGGGTGGCGCTCCAGCTCCTGTGCGTTGCAGGTTTGCACTTCGACATGGAGTTGTTCGAGGCCTGGATATTGTTCGATCAGGGCGGCCTTCAGCGCATGCGATCGAGTTTGGCCTGCGTTCGCCTGTACGTCGGGTACCCAATTGAGTAGCAAACGGTCATCGCCTTGCGTGTGCTCGATGATCAGTTGCCATTGCAAACCACCGCCTACGCGCCGGGTAATTTCAGCGATCTCTTCGGGGAACAGCGATAACACGCCAACCCGCACGCGACGGCTTTCCGAGCTGCGTCCCTGGAGGGCGAACTTGCGTCGCGGGGTGCCGGCAGGTTCGCACCAGCTGGCGCGATCTCCCACCGGGTATCGGACGATTGGCATCAAGGTTCGTGTGAAGTTCGTCACGACCAGGTTCCCCGCCTGACCACACGCCTCGATCACTTGGCCGCTCAGTTCGTCAATGATTTCAACCCGCGTCTGCTCGTCGAATACGCGGTGCTCACCCAAGCCGCAGTCCGGCGTGCTGGCACCGACCAGGCCGGCGTCGACGCTGGCATATCCGATGGAAGCGAAGCGCGCATTCGGGAAGGCGCGTTTGAGTGTCGGCAGTTGGCTTTCGAACAGGTTCTCGCCGCCAAACAGGACGGTGGTGATCTGCGTCAGCGCTCGCCCGTGGCCATTGACATGACTTGCAAATGCCAACAGATGCGCGGGTACCCCCACCAGCACGTTGATATTGTGCTGGGTGGAGGCGTCGGCCAATACATCGAAGTCCACCGACCCGGTAAAGGGGAATTCGGTAATCGCGACATCTACGCAGCAAAGCGCTCCATGGATAAACACGAAGCTCGCATACAGGTCTCCGGAAAAAAACAGATTGGCGATTCGATCCCCAGCGCATAGCTGTTCGGACAGGCTGCGACCGAAGCAATCAAGCATCGATTGCCATTCCGCATGGGTGTACACCGACAGCTTGCCTTGGCTGGTCGTCCCGCCGGTTTTCAGGACAAGCGCATCCTTCACCTCAGCGGTCAGGACATGCCAGCTCCCCAGATCGTGACTGCCCTTCCAGTATTCATTGACGTCGACGATCGGTAATTGGTCGAAGTCCGACCCTTGGCTGGGTAAATGGCCAAATTGTTTTTTATAGAACGTTGAGTACGTGCGGATATGCTCAACCCATTGCTCGTAAGAGGAAAAAATGCTCATCAGGGACTATCTCAAGGCTTGGAGGTCTGCATGTCGGATAGCGGCCGGAAACGACTAGCCGACCATTCTGCAGTCAATGATCAGCGGGACTTTGCCGCTGTGTTTATTACGGTCAAAACGTTCGGCTGGACAGTGCTGCACATCCAGGACGAGCATCGCTGCATTCACAGATGCGCGAAGGGGCGCGATTTCCATCACGTTGCGCCTGACCGTTTCGGCGTCGCCGCTGGTACGAATCAGCAACCGCTCGCAACCGCCGTCTCCATGGTCGAGGACGATTTGGACAGCCGCTTGCGCCCGCTCGGCCAGCTCGCCCGTATTGATGAACTCCGTGGCAATGCGTATCAGGCGGCCGTGGCGTTCGCGCAGCTCGAATCTGGGCGATTCCAGGCCGCACGCGCAGGGGCCGGAAAGCCAGCGTCCAAGGTCGCCGACTTCATATCGTTGGAGGGGGCGCGCCTGGCGTATGCGGGAGGTGAAGAGCAGGCGTCCGGTTTCCCCTGGATCGACGGGGGTGTCCTGTTCGCCATCGACGATTTCCAAGTGTTGGATGCTTTCCATAAGGTGGAACACGCCATCGTCGCTGGCGACGCAGGCATGGCCGAGCGGGCCTGCGTCCACGGTGCCGTAGATGGCCGAGCGGATGCAGGTGACGCCGCATGCCTGGAACAACCTCCGGCTGTCTTGCCCCAAGTGCTCGCCGCCAAACATGACTTTCTGAACGCCGGCATAGCCTTGCAATGTTGCGCGCTGGGAGCTGAAGAGGCGCTGCAGCGTACTGGGCATGCCGACCAGCGTGTTGATTCGATGAGCAACGATCAGCTGCGCGATTTCGTCGAAGTTGTCGTCTGCTGGTGCGCTCATGGGGTAATGCACGACATTCATCTGCTCAAGGATTTTGCTGAAACTGGAAAATCCACCGTACAGGCTGCCGCCGTAGAAGAGGTTCATGACCCGATCCTGCGATGGATCCAGGCCCGCGGCGCGCAGCCCGTCGGCGGCGGCGCGCATATGGCGATCGAAATCGCGATAACTGTAGGGAGACAGCGCCGGCACGCCGCTGCTGCCGCCTGAGCGGAAGAACAGTTGCGCTTGAGGGGCCGGGGGCAGGGCAAGGAATGCGGCCTTGTCCATGATTGGCGCGGAGGCAGGAAGCGATAGGGCCGGCGCAGGTGCATCCAGCGTGACACGATGACTCGCTGCGTCAGCGTCAAGGCCGACCGATACCCGGCGACTCAATCGCTGCAACCCATAGACCCCATCGTGGGGCTCGCCGTCATAACCCTGCTGTATCTCGACCGTGGAGCAAACGCGAGACACCCCGGCGCTTACCAGGCGGCGGGCCAACTCAGGCGCCCGTTCCGGCTCACAGACGAGGGCGCAGCTTTGCAGCACGTTGCGCCATGGCAGCAGGGTTTCAGCGAGCACCGCTTCGGGCGCCGGCCTTAGCAGTACTGTGCGAAACAGCGGTGAGGGCTGCAGGTTGCGGTGGTGTTCCCAAAGGATGCGCCAGCCATTCCCGGTCCAGACTTGGCCGGTTTCGCCCGCGAAACTGTAATCCAGGCGGGCCAATGCCGTTCGGGTGGTGATTTCGCAGGCTTCGGCCGCGGTGGTTTCCAGGGCGGGCCAACGCCCGGTGCGACGCTCGAACGCAGCGGCCAAGGCGCTACCCACTGTTTGCATGTGCACCGGGTCATCGCTGTCCACCAGCAGCCATTGCGGGCTGGAACAGGCTTGTTGATCGAGGCGGCAGACTTCATCCACCAACGCATCGAGGGCCTGTACGCTTGCAGCTGACGGCGTGATGTAGGCAAAGCTGATCCGATGGCCCCAGTCAATCCAGCGGCAGCCGCTTGGAATTTGCTCGCGCAACGCCTTCAACGCGGTTTCGCCGCCCCAGGCGCTGACGCCCTGGGCCAATGCAAAGAGGCGGCCGGTCTCTTGCGTGGCGACAGGCAGTACCGCGACATAACCGCGCAATCGACCACTCGGATCGCAATCCAGGAATGCGGCCAGCAGGTGCGCCGAAAGGTCGCCGTCGCGACTGCTGGGCCGCAACCAGTTCACATTACCCGCCAGCAGGCCTTCCAACACCGCGCAGAATCCCAGCAACGCTGAGTTGCCCGGCGTCACATGCACCACCAGGCCCAGGGGCTGCCAACTTTCGAAAGGGCCGTCGCAGTAATCGATTCGCCGAAGCGAGCGCGGGTCGTCGCCCAACTCCCGCTCCAGCTTGAGGCTCAACGGCTGGCGCGCGCAGAAAGCAATCAGGGCCTGGCGCTGTTCCTCGTCCAGCAAAGGGTTTGGGTCTGCCGAATGCAGCCAGTGTACGAACGCCTCTGCGCAGTCGAGCACTTCTTCGTTGCGAGGCGGGGCTTGCAACAAGGCGGGAAGTTGTAGTTTCAGGCGCTCAAGCGCGGCATCGAGCGTCAGCTGGGCGGTCAATTGACCATTGATGAGGTACATATCAGTTTTCCTTGATCAGTTCGGCGGCGGCCATGGCGCAGCTTCGGCTGGCACTGGTGCCGGCCCGGCCATGAAGCTCGAACCATTGGGTTTTCAAGCCGCAACCACAGTTGGCCGGGTGCAGGGTCGCCAGGTCGCTCATCACCACGGCGTGCGCCGGGCTTGACGAGATGTACGGCGAGACGAACGACAACAACCCTGGCTCGCCGAACGGCTGGACGCTGAAGTCGCAAGGGTGCCGAATGAAGACTTTCGAATAGATCGGCACGTGGAATCGATGGTGGGCGCATTCGATATAAGGCACCGCGTGCTCGACCGCACCGTAGCCGTCGCGGCATCGTTGGGGCTCGATGCCCAGCTGCCGGGTAATGCGTTGGTAGACTTCGTGACGCGGCATTTCCTGCGCCGCCTGTTTTTTCCAGCCACCCCCCAGGAAGACCAGCGAACCAGGAGCGAGCTTGAGGTCGTGAATGCCGGTTTCGCGCATACGTTCAAGCACATGCCAGAGCAGCGCCGGGAAGCCGAAGATCCGCACTGGCAAGCCTTCTTCGGCAAATGATTGCAAAGCGCTGATGACGCCAAACACGTCGAACTCATGGCCCTGCCCGGTGCGTCGCAGGGCATAGGCGACGCGATGGGCAGGCGCGAAGCGGCACAGGAACTGATCGGTATAGGCGGTGCCGAGCCGATTGGCCGCTTCGGGCTCATGGCTGAACAGGAGGTAATTGCATGGGGTGTCCGGCGTCGACCAGCCATAGTGCTCGAATATGTTTGCGACCATGCCCTGGGCCGCCGCCATGCTGCGCTCGTCATAGCGCATGCGACTTTTCTGCCCACTGGTACCCGAGGAAGTCAGCTCCAACGCGTCCTCTGCGCAGGGGCTGAGCAACATTCTCTGTTTGAAATAGCTGGCATAGATCGGGGGCAGGCGCGACCAGTCGGTCAGGTGTTCGAGGTCATCGACCGAGAGCCCGTTCGCGTTGAGCCAGTGTTCGTAGCCGGGCGTATGGTGGCTATGGAACAGGCTTATTTCAGCCATGGCTTTGTCGAACAGCTCGGCGGGCACCGAATCGATGGCATACGGGTGTGGTAATGCACACAGGGCATCAGCGTGTGGGAAATGAATCATCAGGTATTCCTTTGGAGCAGCGGATTCAAGAGTGGGCCGCAGACCACGAGGTAAACAGGCGCAAGGCAACGAGACAGCCAAGGCCGGCGATGCCGACCATCAGCGCGAAGGATTCCAGGCTTGCTCCTGCACCCAGCAGCGCCAGCAGCGAGCCCGCCGCGCTCATGACCGCGATGGAGATCATTCCGACCATGGCCGACACCAGGCCTTTGCTGTCGTCGCTGGCGAACAGGGCCAGTCGATACAGCGCGGCATTGCCCATGCCGAGACCGATGGCGTACAGCGACAGGGCACTGACCAGAACGGGGAGGGAAAGCGCGAATTGGCTGGCAACGACCAGGGCGATCAGGCCGGTGCAGAACGGCCAGAGGCTGTAGTGGACCACCCGGCGCACGCCGACCCGTTCCACCAGGGCGTTGAGAATCAGATTGCCGAGAATGACCGCCGCGAAAACCGGAACCTGCCAAACCCCGTACGCCAATGGCGACAGGCCCAGCCCTTGGATCAACAGAAGGGGCGACAGCCCGATCCAGGCAATCAGCGGCAGGCTCATCAAGCCCAGCGCGACGCTGGCCGACATGAATCCTCCGTGGCCCAGCAACGCGCCGTATCGCTTGATGAGCGAGCGCAGGTCCAACGCCTCGACCCTCGGCGTTTCTAATCCAATGTCAGCCCCAGCGATGGTTCGCGGCATGAACCCCCACAACGCCAACCAGCTGACCATCCCCAGGCCGGCCAGCAACATGAACAACTCTCGCCACGACAGCCATTGCAGTAGCAGCCCGCCGGCCAAAGGGCCTAGCAGGGGCGAGAGCAGGGCGAGATTGCCTAGCAAGGCCATGACCTTTACGGCGGCGGCTTCGCAGAAGATTTCCTGGATGGCGGGATAGCTGACCGCGATCACGAAGCCGAGCCCCATACCCTGGATCAGACGAAGCCCGTTGAAGCCTTGCATGTCGCTGACTTGGGTGATCGCCAAGCAAGCCAGCACGAACCCGGCACACCCGACAAGCATGAAGGGGCGTCTGCCATGGCGATCCGACAGTGGGCCGATCAGCCATGGCAACACGATGCCGCCCAGCAGATACAAATTGAATGCGTAGGGAATCTGGTCGGCGGATGCATCGAGGTCCTGGGTCACCATGAGCATGGCGGGCATGACCAGGTCGCTGGCCATATAGGTGAGAAATTCGAAAAGGGCGATTGCCAGGCAGAAGCCTGCCACGCGAATGGGTGTAAGAAGGGGGGGCTGATTTTGCATGGGTACCCAACGTTGGTTTTCAAAAGAAGAAATCACTTCTTTTTCGAGAGTACGTTGGCGCTATCCAGGGTCGAAAGGCGTCTTCCCCTGTAATGGAGTGGGAAAACACATTGGTGTTTGTAGGACCCTTCCTTCGGAGGAGGATTACGCAGGGGAAGGGTAAATAATCTCACGGCGGGGAACGCCTTTTTGATTGGTCACCTGCAACCCCAGTCGCGCGCGATGTTCGGGCGGTTGTACCATGGGCGCTGTCCGCATCGCGCAGTGGCCCTGGCAAGGCAGTCCACAAAGCAGGTGAAAGGCAGAACGAATCCCTTCAGGAAGCTGGCAAATGACACATTCGCAACGTTTGAAATACTCGATTCTGGTGGTTGTCGTGGTCTTGGCGATCATGCTCGGACTGTCTTGGATGCAAGGCAAGGGCATGATCAGCGAGCAGCTGTTTCAATACATCGCCATTGCCGTGGCGGTCATCGTCGTGGTGATCAACGGTGTGATGCGACGCAAGGTCAAGTCTTGAGCGCCGCTCACTCCTCGCTGTTGAGCAGGGCCACGGCCTGGTGGTGCAAGCTGTAGCTTTTATCCGGATTGAGCGTGACCACGCCTTCGCTGCACAGGCGCTTGAGGACTTCGCGCACGCTCAGGAAGGACAAGGGAATGTCCAGTCCCAGCAATTGGCTATGGACGCCGCGTACGCCCAGGCGACGGTTCTCATCGGCGGCCTTGAGCAAGGCGTCGATGACCTTCAGGCGAATCAGGCTCGTCCGCAGCCCATAACTCTTGAGCAGACGCTTGATCTGGTCGTTGCCCCCGCGTTCCGCGGCCCCCTGGAATGCACGGTCATTGGCTGTCATCGTGACACGGGCCGATCCTGGCTTGCCCTCCATGGGCGTTTGTGCGTTGTGCATGTAAAGACTCCTTACCAGCCTGACAGAAAAGATGACCACTGCTCTCCTGTATAGGACGAACGAAAGCGGAAAATCATGAGGGGTTGTGTGTGAAAAAAATGCCCGGCCGCCGTCAAGCCCCGGTATCAGCGGCTCGCTGGGCGATTAATTTTTTTCATCCGGTTCGTTCTCAAGGTAGGCACATCCGCGGTGAAGGGCGCCGCTGGTGAATTTCCAGGCCGCGCCGGGCCTCCAAGGGCGTACCGGCGACTGTCCTGGTTTTCAGAAGCTATCGATCAGGAGTGAGTGTGAGAATGTCCGGGCAGTTATCGAGGTTTTGCCTCGCCGGTGCCTTGCTGGGGATGACCCTGGGCTTGAGTACCGTTGTCAGCGCACGAGGCGAGGCCGGGCAGGCCACTGCCGAAATTCGTCGCACCAGTTTTGGCGTGCCGCATATTCGCGCCCAGGATGAGCGGGGGTTGGGGTATGGCATTGGCTATGCGTACGCGCAGGACAACCTGTGCCTGCTGGCCAACGAGATCGTGACGGTCAACGGCCAACGCTCGCGCTATTTCGGCCCGCAGCAGGTTACGGTCGAGCAGCGGGAGAACCGTGCCAGCGATCTTTTCTTTGCATGGCTCAATACGCCCCAGGCGGTCTCCGGTTTCTGGCAGGCGCAAACGCCCCAGGTCCAGCAACTGGTGGAAGGTTATGTGGCCGGTTACAACCGTGCGCTGGCCGAGCGCAAGGAAAAAGGCCTGCCCGAACAATGCGCGGGTGAGTGGGTTCGGCCGATCACCGCGCTGGATCTGGTCAAGCTGACTCGGCGCCTGCTGGTGGAAGGTGGCGTCGGCCAGTTCGCCGAGGCCTTGGCCGGCGCGCAACCGCCCCAGGCGACAGCGCATGCCAGTGGCTCGGCGTCCAGCTTCGCCACCGCGGCCGCCCGGCAGCAACGCTTTGCCCTGGAGCGCGGAAGCAATGCGCTGGCTATCGGCAGCGAGCGGTCTTTCAATGGGCGCGGCATGCTGCTGGCGAATCCGCATTTCCCCTGGCTGGGCGGCATGCGTTTCTATCAAATGCACCTGACGATTCCCGGCAAGCTGGACGTAATGGGCGCGGCGTTGCCGGGCTTGCCGATGATCAACATCGGGTTCAGCCAGCATCTGGCCTGGACCCATACCGTCGATACGTCCAAGCATTTCACGCTGTATCGGCTGCAACTGGACCCCAAGGACCCGACCCGCTATGTGGTCGACGGCAAGTCGGTTGCCATGACCCAACAAACGGTCACGGTGGACGTCAAGCAGGCGGATGGGCAGGTCCGGCCGGTATCCCGGGTGGTCTACGGTTCGCAGTTCGGGCCGATCGTGCAATGGCCGGGGAAATTGGACTGGGATAGCCGGTTCGCCTATAGCTTGCGCGATGCCAACCTGGAAAACGACCGGGTGCTGGCGCAGTGGTATGCAATGAACCGCGCCGTCACGCTCAAGGATCTGCAGGACGCCGTGCACCGCATCCAAGGGATTCCCTGGGTCAATACCTTGGCGGTGGATGACCAAGGGCAAAGCCTGTACATGAACGTGTCGGTGGTGCCCAATGTGGATGTCGGCAAGCTTGCCCGATGCAGCGATCCGAAGGCTGGCCAGCGAATGATCGTGCTGGATGGATCGCGCAGTGAGTGTGAATGGAACCTGGACGCCAAGGCGGTGCAAAAAGGTATCTATGCCGCGGATAAGCTCCCGCAGTTGTTGCGCCGCGATTATGTGCAGAACTCCAATGATTCGGCGTGGATGGTCAACCCGTCGCAGCCCTTGTCCGGTTATTCGCCGGTGGTCAGCCAGCATGATTTGCCGCTGGGCCTGCGCGCGCGCTTTGCCTTGGATCGACTGGGCCAGCTTGCCAAGTCCGGGCCGGTGACCGTGACCGATTTGCAGAGCATGGTGATGGACGACCGGGTATATCTGGCGGACCAGGTCATGCCGGACCTGCTGGCCTTTTGTTCTGGTCAGTTGGGCCCCGATGCCTCGGACCTGGTCGAGATATGCAGCCGCCTCAAGCGCTGGGATCGCACCGCAAGCCTGGACAGTGGTGTAGGGTTCGTCCATTTCCAGCACATCATGCAGGCGCTGCAGACCGTGCCCGGTATCTGGCGCGTCGCGTTCGACCCGAAGGATCCTCAACATACCCCTCGCGGCCTGGCGATTGAGAATCCGCCTGTGGCCGAGGCGCTGCGCCAGGCGATGCGCGTTTCCATGGAAAAGGTGATGGCTGCCGGGTTACCGGCGAACAGCCAATGGCGGGACGTGCAGGTCGCGAGTAGCGGTGACCATCGGATACCCATCCATGGCGGCCCCGCCGAGTTGGGCATCTATAACGCAATCCAGAGCGTGCCAGGCAAGAACGGCCAGCGCGAAGTGGTCAGCGGCACCAGTTACCTGCAAGTGGTGACGTTTGACGGCAACGGACCCAAGGCACAAGGGCTCTTGGCGTTCTCTCTTTCCAGCGATCCCGCATCGCCTTATTCGGTGGATCAGACCCAGGCGTTTTCGAAGCGGCAGTGGAGCGTGCTGCCGTTCACCGAACAGCAAATCAAGGCGGATCCACATTACCAGGCGATGACGATTCGTGAGGGGCAGCAGGCGGGAAGGGTGGCGACGCAATAATTGCAGGCGTCAAAAAAGGCCACGTCCCTGGGGGGCGTGGCCTTTTCAGTTTCTGGGCGCACGAGCGATGGCGTTCAATACCAGGTTGCCATCGCTGTTTTGCGTCAGATAGACCGGCAATACCTTAGGCAGCGAAGGCACCAGGTTCTTTACCTCGTTGAGGTTGTAGATACCGCCGATGCGCAGGGTGCCGGTGGGGTTGTCGGCCAGCATTACAGGACGCTCAAGGTAGCGATTGATCAGTGGCAGTGCCTCGGACAGGGCCAGGTTGTCCAACACCAACTTGCCGCTGCGCCATGCCAGTGAACTGTCATCGAACGCGACATCACGAACCTGCGGCTGGAAATCGCCAGGCTTGTAGCTCGCTTGCATGCCCGGTGACAGCTGCAAGCCACCCGCGTTGGAGGCCTGGTGACTGGTCACCCACACGGAGCCTTCCAGCAACGTGACTCGCACCTGATCCTGATACATCCAGACGTTGAAACGGGTCCCGGTGACGCGCACCTGGCCTTGGCCTGCCCGAACGACAAAGGGGTGACTGCTGTCGTGGCTGACGTCGAAGAATGCTTCGCCTTTTTTCAGCGTGACCCGGCGTTCGTTTTTGTAATTGGCGAATACCAGTTCGCTGCCCAGGTTGAGCTCTACCTGGCTGCCGTCCTCCAAGGTGATGTGACGCACGCTCGTACCGGCCTCGAATCGCTGGTAGCCGTTGGCCAGCCATCCCATGTTCCAGCCGGTGAACGCGGCCAGGGGCAGGCCCAGCGCGAGCACCGTCGCCGCGACAGCCATCCGGCTCCAGCGGGACCGGGGGCGGTGGGCGGGTGCGGCAGGCATGGGCTCGACACGCGGCAAATGTTCGGCAGCGCCCCAGATTTCCAACATGGCTTCGTATTCAAACGCGTGCAAGGGGTCGGCGTCGTGCCATTGCTTGAAAGCGAGCCGCTCGGTATCCGTGCAGTCATCGGCATGCAGACGCATGCACCAATGCGCGGCCGCATCGGTGATGGTGTCGTATTCGGCTTCCGAGAGGGTACGTTCGGTCATTGGCTCTTCCTGATTTGCCACATTCTAACCTTTGGCAGCCATTGCCGAGAACAGCGATGATGGCATTTGCCCGGCAAAGGACCCGGTTTCCTCGACTGGAAAACGTTCGGAGCGTGTTGCCGTACCGTACCGTCGCATAACCGTCGTGAAAAAAAGATCAACGGGACGGTGGTGCTTCCAACTGCCGGCCCATTTCACAAATCAACAACGTAATGGAATCGGCGTTGCGGAGTATGACCTCGATGCGTTTGTCCGGCGAAATCGGATCCAGAAATGCATCCCGTGCTGCGTTCATGCTTGGTGCACCGGTTATCTTCAGGATTTCCCTGTAGGTCGCCTTCTCTACGGGTATGAATTCCAGGCTCTTGAAGGTGTTGTCCGCGCTGTCCCACTGGGTGAAGAGTTTTGCCTTGGGGGTCGTGAGCGACAGCCCATTGGATTGCAGTTTCTCAAGTCTGTCGTATTCCTGTTTTCCTAAATGAGTCACCGTTGAAATCATGTCCAGGAACGGAAACGCCGCGTCCAGGTAGATGATGTCGAGCGTATTGAAATGTTGATGGGACAGCTCATGGATGAATGTGGCTCCCTGGGCATGAGCATCGACATTGAATGAATCCGGCACGACGGTTTTAAACCAGCCCAAGCCTGGATCGAAGAAGAACTGCGTGAGATAGATCCTCCCACGTGCGTTAGGGTCGATTACAAAAGCGGTTGCCCTGTCTTCCATATATCTGAGATCGCCCACGGCGACACGGTCGGCATTCTTCAATATCCACGACGGGTCGGCCAGTTCCGTGCATATCGGTAAGATGGCCGCCTCGATCTTGGCGAGCAGTCGGCTGTCGACCTGGTTGACACCAAAAAACAGTCTGAGGAATTTTTCCAGCCGAGACCCTGGTACGACGCTTTGTTTAAGTTGACCGAGATTATGCAACGCGTTGAACGAATAGAACCTGGCCGTCTCCAGCGCCTGGACGATGACATTGGCGCGGTGGGGATATTTTCGACGTATTTCAGCCATGCCCCGCGCTTCGATATTCAGCGACCCCCGGGCCTTGAGGTCGGTATAGGCAATGGCCAGTTTCGACCCTGACTTGCCAAAGCGAATGGTATGACGCTTGGGATCAATTTCCCAAGCCTGACCCTCGGATGAGCGTCGCAGCAGGGGGCCTTGATTGACCCCGTGAATGATGCGCCACGTGTCCGCATACCTCGCAACCTCGTAGACTTTTCCGACCAGGGGGGCATAGAACCTGCTGCTTCCCAATGCTTGATAAATCCCATTGGGCAGCTTCTTCAGGTTCGAAAGACTGACGTCCATGGTTTCGAATATTTGCAAATCGGTACGGGGCGCGGAAGTGCTGGCGATATTCTTCCACGTGGGTGCTGGCGCGACGCCGGGGGTGGTCGGTTCAATGGGATCAAGCAGGCCGAATGTATCGTCGCGGTTCAGAAAGCCGAGCGACACCATTTCCGCGGCGCCAGCAATGAAGTTGTGCAGACCCGCTTTCCAGTCATGCTCCTGCAAGGCTTCGCTGGAGGCCTTGAAATCCTCGTAGCTTTCCCAAAGTGTTTCTACGAACGTCACTTTTGCCGGCAACTCTTTGCCGATGAACCGGGCTCCGGTGCTGAGCACATGTACAAGGGTCGTCCAGTCGAAATGACCTCCTGCCTGGGTTCGGCTGTCGAGCATATTCGCCAGTAACGTTGCGTTGTCCTCGTACAGCGTATCGAACGCGTTGGTGTTGATGGGGTTGGATGCCAACCTCATTTCCGACAATTTTCCAAGCGTCGAAGCGAACAGGTTTCTGAAGGTGGCTTGCTGGTTATTCGGAAGTCGACGAATCAACAGGTCTTGAAGGGTGCCGGGTGTATTGAACGCGGCGACAATGCTTGCTTCATCCTTGAACTCCATTAATTGAGGGCCGTCATGGTAGGGCGCATACAGGACATGAGTGCTTGCGGAAGTACCGCTTGAACTGAAGAGGTATAGTCCCAATGCTTTGACCGCGGCGGCGGCGTCGGTTTTGATCAGCTCCAACGGGCGGATAAAGGCCTTGGCATTTTTGACCAGTTGACGGGCAACGGCGTCTGGCATATCCAGCACTTGGCGCAGCAGGTCGAACGCAGGCGAGGAAAGATGCTGTTGCAGATACCGTGCATGGGCATATTGCAGCAGCTGCCAAGGCAATTGCCGGCGAAAACGCCGTCTTCGCGTCTGGACAGCCTCGGTCGTCCCCGTCAGGGCCTGCGTCAGGTTTTGTTTGTAGAGGGTGGTGATGTCCAGTGACGACAACATTTGCCTGACAGCCGTCTCGTCCAAGCCGTGCGGCAGGGGCTGTGTGGACGTTGAGGAAACCTTGAAGCTTTTGCTGGTGATATCAACGTGACGCAAGACAAAGTCGGTCAGGGAAAGCGTCGGGCCAACGACTGCCAGCGTTGGCGTAATCTGAACGGTCTCCGGATTGACTTTGCTTTGGGCAAAACGCTTATCCAGCAAGGTCTGCAGTTTGTTGAGTACATGGGTCCGCAAAGGCTCGATCCCATCCAGATAGTCCGCGCCATTGCCCACGCTGTTTTTATATTGCTCAAGCAATTCAAGATGAAGGCGTTGTTCTTCAAGGGCGGCGGTGCCGAGCCAGGCGGGAAGTTTCTGTCGTAGTCTGTCGGACTGAGCGATTCTCGTGGCGTGACCAAGGTTGGTGGGTGCGCCTCTATCAAGTAACGCGACAAGACTCTGCATCAATGCCTTTTCAGTCGGTTGCCAACTGCCGGCGTTCAACGTTTTCAGATAACCATGCTCAGCCTCGTAGAGGTACACGAATGACTTCATACGGTTCAAGAGCACGTTCTCCTCGATCAATTCAAAGCCTTGGAGTTGATAACGGCCA
This sequence comes from Pseudomonas frederiksbergensis, assembly GCF_000802155.2. Taxonomy (GTDB): domain Bacteria; phylum Pseudomonadota; class Gammaproteobacteria; order Pseudomonadales; family Pseudomonadaceae; genus Aquipseudomonas; species Aquipseudomonas frederiksbergensis_A. The sequence goes on along the minus strand of NZ_JQGJ02000001.1, from coordinate 70,557 downwards.
TGGGGCTTGCGTTGACCGGAAGGAAGATTGGCGAGAAAGCCAAATCGACTCCCGGAGTCGAGCAGGTATCTATTGACTTGCCGGGTGGCTACTTCAACGGATGGAAACATCCGCAGACCTTGGGCGGGCGTCCATAGAACAGCCAAGCCGGAATAGGGCGTGTCCAGTCCGCCGCGTTCTGTCAGGAGAAAACAGTTGGCAAGGGGCATTTGAATCGTCGTGGTTTCATCGCTGTATTCGAGCCTTAATGAGTAGACGTCTGGCTGAAAACCTCTGACGCCTGAGCGTTGTGACCGGTCCGGGTATTCCAAGTCATAGGTGAACACTGCCTTGATCAACTCATTGACGAGCAATGGCAGCGTCCCGTTGAGCTCCTTGAGCTCGGCCTCCGCACGTATGCCCAGCGAAAATATATTGGTCAGTTCCTTCAGCAGTTGTCTCGGTCTGTTCTGCAGCGATGCCTTACCCGGGATCGGCATTTGGGTTAATAACGTATCGAAGGTCTTCTCGATATCGGTGTAGCTCTTGCCTTTTCTTTCCAGCTGGTCAGCCTTCAAGTTTGATAGGCGAAGCAATCCATAGAAGGCGGGATGTGTCCCCCAATGCCCATCGGTGGGCTGATTCAATAGTTTTTTGCCAATGAAAGCGCGTATATCCAAGGCTTTATCGACGAGTGCATGGACGTCGACATCGCCCTGGCGTGACATTTCAAGGGCGAAATGTAGATTGTTTTTTGTTTCTGGATGACTGCATCAGCCAGGCACTCGGGAACAGGGAAGTCCACCGCTTTCCCGGAGAGCTGCGGATCGTCAAAGCGCAGGAAACGATTGCGCTCGTCCAGATCAAGGAGGCTGTAGATCGCTTCCTTTCCCACGACTTGGCTGGATTTGTCCAGGATTGCATATTTGAAATCCCGGAATCCGTCGAGCTTTTGCAAACCGTGCTGGGGCGTGTACAGGTAGTGGCCTTTGCCGCTGATCATCAAGGAACCCGCCAGCTCGACGAAGCTTGGTTCATATTCCCAGAAACGAATCGTTTCAACGTACAGCGGCGTGTGGTGTTGGCTGGAGGGTCTGAGTACTCGAAAAAGTTCACGACTTTCCGAGACAGTGAGCAGCTCTTTTTCTCTATTGATCACAATGCTGGCCTGTAGCCCGTCGTGAATGATTCGGGAAAGAAGTTCTCGTCGCGTCAGATATAAGGAAGTTGCCGTTTGTGCCCAGAATTCTTCGATGCAACCCGTGAGCGAAGGGACCAGCTTTGCGGCGGTACCGCGGATCAGGTCCTGCCATTGCTGCACTGAATAGGGTGAGTCGGGTGTACCGGGGAACGTAATGTAGCTGTAATGCCCAGCCGGCCAGCCCTGATTGTGAAAATAGATCAGGATCGCCTCTATAAGCGGGAGGCTCTCGGTTACGCCGATGTCCTCGGCACCTTGCGCACGTGTCCCTTTGCCCAGTGCGACGCGGGCTTGCCTGTAGTCGATGGTTGGATGCGTTTCCTTCAGAATGCGATCGAGCATGACCTTTAGGGAGGGCAATTGAATCAGCTCCTTCACCATGGTCAGGGCATTGAGATCCTGCGCAGATTCGATGGAGGCGTGTTGGGCCTGGAAAATATCGCCATCGATGATCTGCCTGGTTTGTGCAATGTCAGCGGTGCTTTTCAGTTCGCTGCGCTGGGAAATCGACAGGAAGCTGTACAGGTCGTTGTGTTCGTTGTCTTGCCACATCCGTTCGATTTCGACATCGAGAGAGGCCCGGTTGTCGAACTTCCTGATACCCCCCATCGGTGTATAAATAAACGCCGGCTGGGTGTCCGACTCGCTGTTTTCCACGCAAGCGCTGAGGGCGAAGCAGCCGGCCAGCGCTATGGGCGTTTTTTTACCGGCTTGCAACATAATCGTTTCGGCAAACATCGGTGGTGTTTTCGCGGCGCGTTGCGTGTGGGTGGGAAGGGCGGCGTGGCGCAACCAATCGAGATCCGGTTGTGTCAGTCCATGGGCGGCGGTCAGTTGATCCAGGCGTTCTGCGCCTAATACCTCCGAGAACAGCAGGGGGGCTGGTTTGGTGGTCATGGTCGTTTCTCATTGAGAGCGCCGCTTGAGGGCGCGAGCTTCGAAAAACGGCAAGTTAAGGCGCGGAGGGGCAGCAAGGGTGGTACATAGTTACCGCACCCTCAGGGCTTCCCTGGTTGCCAGGAACGACCCGCGCAACGCTGGCGACAATTGACAGAGCGCGTCTCAGACGGTGTTTAATCACCCTGTGGGTCCCTTACGCTGTTGCTACCTCCAAAATAATCATCCTGGAGCTTCAGATGTCCGCGCTATCCGATCACGCCGCTTCCTGCACCCTGTCCTTCAACGCCCTGACAAATTTGCTGGAACAGGTTTTCCTGCGCCACGGTACGTCACCCGATGTCGCCCGGACCCTGGCTGAAAACTGTGCCTGTGCCGAGCGTGATGGGGCGCACAGCCATGGGGTGTTCCGTATACCCGGCTATGTCTCGACGCTGAACAGCGGTTGGGTGGATGGCCGAGCGGTGCCAGTGGTCGAAGACGTCGCCTCCGGCTTCGTCCGGGTGGACGCCTGCAACGGTTTTGCCCAACCCGCCCTGGCGGCTGCCCGGCCGTTGCTGGTGCAAAAGGCTCGCAGCGCCGGGATTGCGGTGCTGGCGATACGCAACTCCCATCACTTCGCGGCGCTTTGGCCGGATGTCGAGCCGTTTGCCTATGAGGGGCTCGTAGCGCTGAGCGTGGTCAACAGCATGACGTGCGTGGTGCCCCATGGCGCGGACCGTCCGCTGTTCGGTACCAATCCCATCGCGTTCGCCGCGCCGCGGGCCGGAGGCGAGCCAATCGTTTTTGACCTGGCCACCAGCGCCATTGCCCATGGTGATGTGCAGATTGCCGCGCGCAAAGGCGAGCGCTTGCCACCCGGCATGGGCGTGGACAGCCTCGGCCAGCCGACCTGTGATCCGAAGGCGATCCTGGAAGGAGGCGCGCTTTTGCCGTTTGGCGGGCACAAGGGCTCTGCGCTGTCGATGATGGTCGAGTTGCTGGCGGCGGCGTTGACCGGCGGGAATTTTTCCTTCGAGTTCGATTGGCACGATCACCCAGGCGCCAAGACGCCCTGGACTGGGCAATTGCTGATTGTGATCGACCCGAGTAAAGCTGCCGGGCAAGGTTTTGCCGAGCGCAGCCAGGAACTGGTCAGGCAGATGCATGGGGTGGGATTGCGCCGGTTGCCGGGTGATCGTCGACACCGTGAGCGCAGCAAGTCCAATGAGCAGGGGATTACGCTGGACGAGCAGACCCTGGCGCAGTTGCGCGAACTGGCTGGGCTGTAGGTCGAAAACGCCTGTATGCGTGGCGAGGGAGCACGCTCCCTCGCGACGGACCGGCGCTTAGCGTCGCCCGAGCAACAACCCCACCACCAACCCGAAACCGGCGGAAATGGCCACGGTCTGCCAGGGATGCCCGCCGATGTAAACTTCCGTGGCATCCACCATTGGCCGTGTGCGTTCCCGGGCGCTGGCAACCGCATCCAACGCCTGTTGCAGTTTCTGGGCGATCTGGCCGCGAAGATTTTCAGCGTCCTCGCCCACCAGGGACGCGCTGCTCTTGAGCAATTTTTCCGATTCTTCGATCAACGCTTTCAGTTCGCTGAAGGCTTGATCCTTGATTTGCTCTCCGTTCGGTTGCGTGGCGCTTTTACGGGCCATTGAAATGCTCCTTGAGTATGGATGGCAGTGAACAGTGGAGTGTCACGCCTCGGTAAAAGTTGCAGCGCCAAGGGTGCGTCCATAAAGCGCAGCCCAATTCAGTCTTAAGCCGTTTCCCCGCACGGTGTAAGATGGCGCCTATTTACGCAACAGGAAATTCCCGATGAGTTTCAATCTGGCTGACAGGCCCCTGGCCGAGCGCGCCGCGCTGGAAGATGAGAAATCCCGGCTCTTCGAACTGTGGCAAAACAACCTGGGCAAGGCCAAGGGCGACGCCGCCCGGTTGTTCGGCGAGCGTTCCAAGCGCAAGGGCAAGTGGGCCGAATGGGTTCGCGCCGAACTGGATGGGATGTCGCCTCCGGAGTACGCGAACATGGTGCGCAGCGAGGTCAATCGCCTGATGGCGGCCAATAAATAAACGCTCAAGCGAACGTGACGACGATCGCTTCGCGTACTTTGCTTGCCGCCGGCTCCATTGGCGTGTGGGTTCGCCATCCCAGTTCGATGGGGTAGCGGGGCAAGGCGAGCGGGCAGGGCAGCAATGCCAGGCCGCCGAGGGCCGCAATGGCCTTGGCCGCATGGCCTGGAATAGTCGCTACAGCCTGGCTGCCCTTGAGCAGGAACGGAAGCGCCGCGAAGTGAGTGGTCGAGGCGCACACTCGCCGACGCAGACCCAGCCCGGCCAGCCCCTCGTCGGTGATGCCGATGAAGCCGCCGGACGACACCAACAGGTGTTCCCGGGCCACGAAGGCTTCCAGGCTCAGGCTCTGCTCACCTTCCTGGAGGCTGGCCCGGTCCACCAGGCAGGCATAGCCGCCTTCACCCAGCACCTGGCGGCTCAGCAGCCGTTCGGTGAATCCGCCGGCGGTGATCGCCAGGTCCAGGCTGCGTTCCATCAAGGCGCGGCCGACGATCTGGCTATGGGTCTGGCGGAAAATCAAGCGCAAGCCCGGCGCTCGCCGTGCCACTTCCTCGATCAGGCGCCGCCCATAGGCGATCTCGAAATCATCGGATAACCCCACGATCACCGAACGGCCCTCATAGTGGCTCGCGCCCGGATCGACCATCGCCAGGCTTTGCCGGCATCTGTCCAGTGCTTCACTGATCACCGGTTTCAGCTGATTGGCCCGTAGCGTCGGAGCCAGGCCGCGCCCGGTGCGCACGAACAACTGATCGCCATATAGCCCTCGCAGCCTGCGCAGCGCTGCGCTGATGGCGGACTGAGTCACGCCCAGGCGCAATGCGGCGCGGCTGGCGCTGGATTCGTCATGCAGGGCTTCGAAGGTTTTCAGCAGGTTCAGATCGATGTCAGTGATATTCATTTGGTTCATATCTTTTAGCAGCGTACTGGGCTTTATTCATGATCGGTCGGCGCCGGAGAATCAGCAACACCTCAAATCACGGAGTTCCAGACCATGCCCAAATCCATTGTCGCCGCCTTGCAGATCGGCTCGCTTGCGGGTGGCAAAGCCGACACCCTCGCGCAGATCCTGTCTTATGAACAAGACATTCGCGAGGCGGGTGCTCGTTTGGTGGTGATGCCCGAAGCGCTGCTGGGGGGTTATCCCAAGGGCGAAGGCTTTGGCACCCAGTTAGGTTATCGGTTACCGGAAGGACGCGAGGCGTTCGCGCGCTACTTCGCCAACGCCATCGACGTGCCAGGCGTGGAGACGGAGGCGTTGGCGGGTCTGTCGGCGCGCACCGGGGCCAGCCTGGTGCTGGGCGTGATCGAGCGTGCCGGCAACACCTTATATTGCACGGCGCTGTACTTCGAGCCGGACGCCGGCTTGGTTGCCAAGCACCGCAAGCTGATGCCCACCGGTACCGAGCGACTGATCTGGGGCAAGGGCGACGGTTCGACCCTGCCGGTGATCGACAGTCAGGTCGGTCGCGTGGGCGCGGCGGTGTGCTGGGAAAACATGATGCCGTTGCTGCGCACAGCCATGTACGCCAAAGGTGTGGACGTCTGGTGTGCGCCAACGGTGGATGAGCGGGAGATGTGGCAGGTGACCATGCGACATATCGCTCATGAAGGGCGGTGCTTCGTGGTCAGTGCCTGCCAGGTCCAGGCATCGCCACAGGCGTTGGGTATCGACGTGGCGAACTGGCCGGCGCAGCGACCGTTGATCTCAGGCGGCAGCGTAATCGTCGGGCCCATGGGCGACGTGCTGGCAGGGCCGTTGAAGGACACCGTCGGGTTGCTGACCGCCGAGATCGATACCGACGAGCTGGTGCGGGCGCGCTATGACTATGACGTAGTCGGCCACTACGCCAGGCCGGATGTCTTCGAGCTGATGGTGGATGAACGGGCCAAGCCGGGCGTGCGCTTCACCGCATGAGTTACCAGGTGGATGATGCCCCCGGCAGATCCAGGGTCCCTCGATCGACGAAGCGCATCGTGCCGAATAAACCGCCGGCGAGCTTGCCCTTGAGTACATAGGGCAGGTTGTCCAGGCGCTGGGTCTGGCTCAGACCCAGTGTCTGGCGCAACACCGAGAATGCCGAGATGCTCACCGGCACGCTCAACACGCCTTCGGAGAAACGCGGGATCGAACCGCTCTGGTCGCTGACGCCCGTCGCCAGGGTGTGGCCATTGACTTCCAGATCCAGCGCCACGCCGTTGTAGTCGATGGTGGTTTCGTTGGGGTTCTGCAAGCGCAGTTTCACGGCAAAGCGCAGTTCCATGCCCTGGCTGGGCAACGGCTCGATGCCGACCACGTTGATGTTCAGCGGGTCACGCTGCGGAAAGAGGGCGCAGGCGCTCAGGCTGAGCAGCATCAGGATGAAGGGCACGCGGAGGATTCTGCGCATGGATAGGTTCTCCCGTTGGGGCTACTGAGCAGGACAATAACATTCCTGCTGACAGTTTCTGACATCAGCCTCTGCTAATCTGCTGCGAATTTCCCCTGGGTCTTTTTCATCGTGTCGCGAACCTCTCGGCTGCTCACTTTGCTGCAAGTCCTGCGGGGCAAGCGATGCCCGGTCACGGCCTCGACATTGGCTGCCGAGTTGCAGGTCTCCGAGCGCACGCTTTATCGTGACATCGCCGAACTTACGGCGCTCGGGGCGCCGATCCAGGGCGAGGCGGGCATTGGCTATGTGTTGCGCAGCGGCTTGTTCCTGCCGCCCTTGATGTTCACCGCCGACGAAATCGAAGCGATTGTGCTGGGCTTGCGCTACGTCGATCAGCGCGGCGATGAGGTGCTGGGCAAGGCCGCCGCCGACGCCTTGGCCAAGGTCGAGGCGGTGCTGGCGCCCGGTTTGCGCGACGCGCTGCACAACCCCACGGTGCTGCCCGGTCCGGCGGGCTATGGCTATCCACAGAATATCGTCGACCTGAACGTCTATCGCCAGGCCATTCGCACCCAGGCCAAGCTGCATATCGACTATGCCGACGTGAACAAGACCCCGAGCCAGCGCCTGATCTGGCCCCTGGCCCTGGGCTTTTTCAATGAGGCTCGGGTGGTGGTGGCCTGGTGCGAGTTGCGTGGCGCCTATCGAACGTTCCGCACGGATCGGATTGCCTCGGCCGCTGTCCAGGGTGAGCGCTATCCTGGCAGGCGCAGCGATTTGCTGCGCGCCTGGTTTGCTCTGATGAACCTCGACGAAGCCGGGCGTTTCACTCCTGACAAAAACTGACACAACGCTGTTTTAGCATGGCTTCGGATCGATACAACAAGGAGCCCTGACATGTCCAATCCCGTTTCTTCCCTGGCGCCGGCCATTGCCGGCTACATTGCCGCCGCCAACGCCCGCGACAGCTCGGCGGTGACGCGTTTCTTTGCCGAAGATGCCAATGTGTTCGATGAAGGCAATCACCGGGTCGGCACCCAGGCCATTGCCCAATGGATGGAAGACACCGCGCAGCGTTACCAGCCCCGGGTGCAAGTGCTCAACGTGCAGCAGCGCACCGGAAAGGTGTTGGTGCATAACCTGATCTCGGGCACCTTCCCCGGCAGCCCGCTGGAGTTGCGCTACACCTTCCGGCTCGATGAACAGGGGAAGATCAGTCGCTTGGATATTTCCGCCTAGAGGGCGTGGGATCAACGAGGCGAGGTGGAAATCCGATCGCGGTGAAACGCATCCGATTGCGCTGCATGGCATACTCCCCACCTTCGCCTTCCGGACCCGGGCCGTATGACTTTCAAATCCCCCTTGAGCGCTTGGCAGCATGCCATCGAGCACCATGGTTTTGTCCAGGACGAAGCCCAGGAACTGGCAATCATGGCGCTGGAGCAGTGTCACAAGGCATTGCAGGAGGGTCGAAAGTCGATCAAGGGCGTCTATCTCTGGGGCCCGGTTGGGCGCGGCAAGACCTGGCTCATGGATCGCTTCTACGAAAGCCTCGAGGTTCCGGCTCGTCGCCAACATTTCCACCACTTCATGGCCTGGGTGCACCAGCGCTCGTTCCAGCTCACCGGTACACCGGACCCGTTGCAGGCGCTGGCCCGGGAATTGAGTCGAGAAGTGCGGGTGCTGTGTTTCGACGAGCTGTTCGTCACCGACATTGGCGATGCGATCATCCTTGGCCGCCTCTTCCAAGTGATGTTCGAGTTGGGCATGGTCGTGGTCAGCACCTCCAACCTGCCGCCGGATGAGCTCTATGCCAACGGCCATAACCGAGAGCGATTCGTGCCGACCATCACGGCCATCAAGCAGTACATGCAGGTTGTACCCGTCAATGGCTGGCAGGATCACCGACAGCACCCGGGAGCGGTGCAGCAGCGTTATTGGGTGCGCGACCCGGCCGAGCCGGATCCATTGGCGCAAGTATTCGCGCGATTGAGTACCGGGCAGACGCCCAGCAGTCAACCGATCGAAGTCGGCCATCGTCAGGTCGTTCCGCTCAAGGCTTGCGACAAGGTGCTCTGGAGTCGTTACCCGGACCTTTGCGAGCAACCGTTCTCGGCCGTGGATTTCATGGTGTTGTGTGACCGTTTCAACGCCATCCTCCTCAGCGATGTCCCATGCCTGAGCGCCGAGCAACGGGAAGGGCGGATTGCCCGCGGCACCGAGGACGGGGTCGAGCGGGTCGAGGCCGGCGACCGAGAGTTGCCGCAGCTGTCGATACACGACGACGGCGTTCGCCGGTTCATTGCGCTGGTCGATGAATGTTATGACCGCAAGGTGCCGCTGTATCTCTCAGCCCAAGTGCCAATGGACCAGTTGTACACAGAGGGCTATCTGCAGTTCCCGTTTCGCCGTACGCTCAGTCGACTTCAGGAAATGCAAATGCAACGTTTCGGCCAGCTTGCCTGACCGGACCCTGCCGGTGGCCAAGCCGCTGGCCTTATTGAAATGAGATGGAAAATCATGGAAGAAGCCAAGGAAATCCTTGTACTGCAAGCCAGCTACAGCAACCCGATCCATGCCGAAGCGATCTGCCATGTGCTCAATGGCTATGCCGAGGATCCAATGGGCGGCGGTCATTCGCTACCGGCCGAGGTGCTCGCGCATCTGCCCGAAGAGCTGGCCAAGCGTGCGCATGCCTTCAGTGTGCTGGCGTTCGTCAACGGCGAACCGGCGGGGTTGATCAATTGCTTCGAGGGTTTTTCGACCTTTGCCTGCCGCCCGTTGGTAAACGTCCATGACGTTGCGGTGATGCCGGCGTTTCGCGGTCTGGGCTTGAGCCAGAAAATGCTGCAGAAGGTCGAAGACATTGCCCGCCAGCGCGGGTGCTGCAAGATCACCCTGGAAGTGCTGGAAGGCAATGCCGTGGCCCAGGCCAGCTATGCCAAGTTCGGTTTTTCCGCCGGCATGTTCGACCCGGCCCACGGCCGCATGTTGTTCTGGACCAAGCCCCTGTAGCGGCGGGCGAGGTCCTTTCGGCTACTTTTGCACGACCTGGCGCGCCGGGCCCTTGGGCTCCATGAGGCTGAAATCGATCAACGCGTTACGTTGGTTTTGATAGGGGTTGCCGATCAACAGTGGTCGCACCGTGAATGAGTCGCTGACCAGGCTTTTGCTCCGGTCCAGTTCATCGAAGCTCAAGCCCGCCATGTCCGCCCAGGTATGGATCAGGTGGGCGCTGCTGTAGGGCCGTGAAAGGTCGCCGGTGAAATTCCAATCATGGGTTTCGCGCCATTTGGGCGAGGCCCAGGCCATGAACGGGATGGTGTACATCGGTGCGGTCGGCTTGGCCTCGTTGCGGCCCAAGGTTGCATGACCCGGTGAGTCGAATACGTCTTCGCCGTGGTCCGACAGGTACAGCAGGAAACCGTTGGGGTCGGTGCGTGCGTAGTCCTTGATCAGGCTGGACACCACGAAGTCGTTGTACAGCACCGCATTGTCGTAGCTGTTGTAGGTGGGTACCTGATCGTCGCGCACTCCGGCGGGCACGCCCTGGCGGTCGGTGAATTTATTGAAACTCGGCGGATAGCGGTACTGATAACTCATGTGCGTACCGAGCAGGTGCACCACGATCAGCTTGCGCGGCGCGGTATCGGCCAAGGCCTTGTTGAACGGCTCGATCACGTCGCCATCGTACTGCTTGGCATTCTGGTTGCGGTTGTTGTTCAGGTAGACCTGCTCGTCGGCCTGTTGGGAGAAGGTCGTGAGCATGGTGTTGCGCTTGGTCATGGTCTGCTGGTTGGTGATCCAGAACGTCTTGTAGCCGGCCTGTTTCATCATGCTCACGAGCGACGGTGTGCTGAGGTACAGGTCGGGGTTTTCTTCGTCTGCGAACGTCAACACTTGCTGCAGTGCTTCAATGGTATAGGGGCGCGGGGTGATGACGTTGTCAAAAACCGAGAGTTGGCCCTTGAGTTTGTCCAGTTCCGGTGTCGTTTCCCTCGGATAACCGTAGAGGCTCATCCGCTGACGGTCGGTCGATTCGCCGATGACCAGTACCAACGTCGCAGGCTGACCGGCCTGCGCGTCTTCAAGGTTGCGCAGTGGAGCAATCTTGCTGGTCTTGTGGAGCATGCCCTGCATGTTTTTCAGCTGTTGGCTGTAATGATGGTACGCCACGAGCATTTGCCATGGCACAGCGGGCTCGATGCGATTTTCAAACTCCCCCACGCCGAGCGCCAGGCTTTCGGTGCGCAGGGTCTGCTTGGTCAACGGATAGCCGACCACGGCGATCACTATCGCCATCGCCGCCATCCAGGCCTGCCTGCGGGGCAGGTGTAGCGGCCGAAGGCGCGTCCAAAGGAAATAGGCTGCCAAGGTATGCGCCACGAAGGCGGGCACCATCCACCATGTAAAGTACTGAGTCATGTATTCGCTAGCTTCGGCTACGTTCGACTCGAACATGATGAAGATGACGCTTTGTGAGAATTCCTGATGGTAAATGAAGAAGTACCCCAGGCTGGCGATGGAGCAAGCCCAGAGCACGACGCCGATGCTCGCGGCGAGGAGACGGGTACGGGCAGGGAACAGCAAAAGGGGGGCCAACCATAGCGCGCTCATTACGAAGGCTTGGCGGAATCCGGTGAAGCCAGAGGTGCCACTCGCCAGAATCAGTAGCTGAGTGATCCCTGAAAAATACCAGAAGAAAAGAAATAACCACCCGAGCCCGGCCCAGTCGAAACCCGGTGCAGTCGTTTTGCTGCGTTTGAACACACTCATCAAGCGCTCCAGCCTTCCGCCGGCGAGACTGTCCGCACCGGATTGGTGCCCACAGATCTTTGCCGTAACTATTTGTGATGGCTGGATTATTGCGAAGGGGGGGTTGAAAATTTCGTGAGTTTTTTGGTTACAAATTGGTTAGTCGCTGGGCTTCAGGCTGCCGGGCTGACTTTAGGAGAAGGGCGTGTATTGAGAGTGACACCGGCTTCGCCAGTGTCACTTCAGAGGCACTGTCCTAGGACAGGATCAGCGAGCCAAGGCCTGGCTCTGGTAAGGAAGCTGTGCATGTTGCAACTGCAAGCGCAACTGCGTCACTTCATCAAGCAGCAGATCACGCTCTTCTTTCAGAAGGCGTAATTCGTCGCGACGAATGGTCACGTAAAGGGTTTGGGGAGGACGTGCGGTAACGACTGGGCCCATTGCTCACCTCGCAAATGGCGTACATCAACTAGAGAGATGTCGCCAGTTTTTTTGGTCGACACCTCTTTATCGGCGCCGATTCTGAATACTTTTGCTCGTGAATGGAACTTTTTTATTTTTCATGGTCGCCGTGTCTTTGGCTGGTTTTTGAACGTTATCCTTTGTGATCGGGCGATTTACCCGGAAACTATGCAGCAATGCTCTGGACTAACCTCCACAAGTCACCTTGAGCTAAACCTTTGACACACCTTTATTTGTAGTAGGGAGCATCAGCACATGCAACTCGGGATCATTGGACTGGGCCGCATGGGCGGCAATATTGCGCGGCGCCTGATGCTCAATGGGCACACCACCGTCGTATATGACCGCAATGCCGCTTTTGTCGAAAACCTGAGCCAGGAAGGCGCAACGGGCGTCGCGGACCTGCCGGCGCTGGTCGCCGAGCTGCAGAAGCCTCGGGCGGTCTGGGTCATGCTGCCAGCCGGCGCACCCACGGAAGACACGATCAACGTGCTCGGCGAATTGCTCGAGCCAGGGGACGTCATCATCGATGGCGGCAACACGTACTACAAGGACGACATCCGACGTGCCCAGGCGCTGTCGGAAAAAGGCCTGAGCTACATCGACGTCGGCACCTCCGGCGGCGTCTGGGGGCTCGAGCGCGGGTACTGCATGATGATCGGTGGCGAGGCCGATGTAGTCCGACGCCTGGACCCACTGTTCGAAAGCCTGGCGCCGGGCATGGGCGATATCCCACGCACCCGTGATCGCAAGTCCGACGACGATCGTGCCGAACGTGGCTACATCCACGCGGGCCCGGCCGGGTCCGGCCATTTCGTCAAGATGATCCACAACGGTATCGAATACGGAATGATGCAGGCCTTCGCCGAGGGCTTCGATATCCTCAAGACCAAATCCAGCGAAAGCCTGCCGCCTGAGCAGCGATTCGACTTGAACCTGGCCGATATCGCCGAAGTCTGGCGCCGCGGTAGCGTGGTTTCATCCTGGTTGCTGGATTTGACCGCCGATGCGTTGGCCAGCGATCCGAAGCTCGATGGCTTCTCCGGCGAAGTGGCCGATAGCGGGGAAGGGCGCTGGACCATCGAGGCGGCCATCGAGCAAGCGGTGCCGGTACCGGTGTTGTCCAGTTCGCTGTTCGCCCGCTTCCGCTCCCGCCAGCAGGCCACCTATGGCGACAAGATGCTCTCGGCCATGCGCTTCGGCTTCGGCGGCCACGTGGAGACACCGAAAAAATGACCTCGATCGGCAGGAAATCCAAGGCAGAACCTGCGCCACCGACCACGCTGTTCCTGTTCGGTGCACATGGAGACCTGGTCAAGCGCTTGCTCATGCCGGCGCTTTACCACCTCAGTCGTGACGGGCTGTTGGGGGATGGCCTGCAGATCATCGGTGTCGACCACAACGCTATCAGCGATGTGGATTTTGCGAAGAAGCTCGAGGATTTCATTCGTAACGAAGCGGCGAGCAAGGGCGGCGATCCCGAACGGGCGCTCGATCCGGCGCTATGGGCCAGGCTGGCCCAAGGCATCAGTTACGTCCAGGGTGACTTCCTCGACGACAGCACCTACGAAGCGCTGGCGGCGAAAATCGCCGCCAGCGGCACTGGCAACGCGGTCTTCTACCTGGCGACCGCGCCACGTTTTTTCAGTGAAGTGGTCCGCCGCCTCGGCGCAGCCGGGCTGCTTCACGAACAGGATGATGCTTTCCGGCGTGTGGTGATCGAAAAGCCGTTCGGCTCCGACCTGCAAACCGCCGAGGCACTCAACGCCTGTCTGCTCAAGGTCATGAGCGAGAAACAGATCTATCGGATCGACCATTACCTGGGCAAGGAGACGGTCCAGAACATTCTCGTCAGCCGTTTCTCCAACAGCCTGTTCGAGGCGTTCTGGAACAATCACTACATCGACCACGTGCAGATCACCGCCGCCGAGACCGTTGGCGTCGAAACCCGTGGCAGTTTCTATGAACATACCGGCGCCCTGCGGGACATGGTGCCCAACCACCTTTTCCAACTATTGGCGATGGTTGCCATGGAGCCGCCCGCCGCCTTTGGTGCCGACGCGGTGCGTGGCGAGAAGGCCAAGGTGGTGGGGGCGATCCGCCCCTGGTCGGTGGAGCAGGCGCGCGCCAATTCGGTCCGTGGCCAATACACGACCGGGGAAGTGGGCGGCAACGCGGTGAAGGGTTACCGCGAGGAGACCAACGTCGCGGCCGACAGCGACACTGAAACCTATGTCGCCCTGAAGGTCATGATCGATAACTGGCGCTGGGTCGGCGTGCCATTCTATTTGCGCACCGGCAAGCGCATGAGCGTGCGCGACACGGAAATCGTCATCTGCTTCAAGCCAGCGCCCTACGCGCAGTTTCGCGACACTGAGGTCGACGAATTGCAACCTACGCACCTCAGAATCCAGATTCAGCCCAACGAAGGCATGTGGTTCGACCTGCTGGCCAAGCGGCCCGGCCCGGCCCTCGACATGGCGAATATCGAACTGGGTTTTGCCTACAAGGATTTCTTCGAAATGCAGCCGTCTACGGGTTACGAGACCTTGATCTACGATTGCCTGACGGGCGACCAGACGTTGTTCCAGCGCGCCGACAATATAGAGAACGGCTGGCGCGCGGTGCAGCCATTCCTTGACGCGTGGCGAGAGGACGCAACGGTGCAGCCGTACAAGGCCGGTGAGGATGGCCCTGCGGCCGCCGACGCTTTACTGACTCGCGACGGTCGCGTCTGGCATGGCCTCGGATGAGCAATCAACTGAAACCTCCCATTCGCTTCTTGCTCAGTGACATGGACGGTACTTTGTTGCTGCCTGATCACAGCCTCAACCAGCGCACTGTCGCCGCCGTCCGCTCGTTGCGTGAGGCCGGCGTGTTGTTCAGCCTCGCCACCGGGCGGCCGCCACGGGCGATGTTGCAGCAGATCGAGGCATTGGGCGTCGACCTGCCCACCGCCGCGTTCAATGGCGGTACGCTGGTGCATCCGGACGGCAGTTTTTTGGCCGTTCATTACCTGCCACCCGAGGCCGCGCTGACGACGCTTGCGCTGTACGCCGATCAGCCGGGCATCGAGGTTTGGGTATTTGCCGACGGTGATTGGCTGGTACGCGACGCCAACGGGCCGATGGTGCCGGTGGAAACCCGTGGCCTGGGTTATCCGCCTGTCGAAGTGGACAGTTTCGAACCCTATCTGGAGCGCATCGATAAAATCGTTGCGACCAGCGCCAATACCGATCTGCTGGTCGAACTGGAGGCGCGCCTGCACCCGCTGCTCAAGGGCCAGGCCCAAGTGTCGCGGTCGCAGCCGATCTACCTGGACGTGACGGCAATGAAGGCCAACAAAGGGGAGGCGCTGTCGACCCTGGCTGAATTCCTCGGCGTGCCGTTGGAGCAGACCGCCGCCATGGGGGATGGAGGCAACGATCCGGCGATGTTTCACCGCGCGGGGCTGTCGATCGCGATGGGGCAGGCCGAAGAAGCGATCAAGCGCCAGGCCGATGTTGTCACCGCAGCGAGCACCGAGGATGGCGCGGCGTTGGCGATCGAGCGATACATCCTGCCGCGATGAACCCCGACGGCTCCCCTCGGGCCTGGTATTGCGCAATGGCATTGGATGCGCCCTTGGCAGGGCGCATCCAGGTGCTGCTATTGCGGTTCAGGTCCGCGACTTTCGAGCGTTCGCTGCCATCAGGACGATGATCCCCAGAATGGCTGCCAGAGTGGAGCCCAAGAGCACTCCCACTTTAACTTCGTCCACCAAGTGGGGGGCGCCTGGGAAGGCTAGGGCACCGATGAACAGACTCATGGTAAATCCGATCCCGCATAGCAGCGCAACCCCATAAAGCTGAATCCAGCTGGCCCCCTCAGGAAGCCTGGCCAAGCCACAACGGATGACCAGCGTTGCCAGGCCGAACACCCCGAGTTGCTTGCCGAGCAGCAGCCCCAGCGCTACACCTAGCGGAACCGGGTCGATCAGGTTGTGCGGCGTGATTCCGGCGAGCGAGACGCCGGCATTGGCGAAACCAAAGATGGGCACGATTGCGAAAGCTACCCAGCGGTGCATTTTCTCTTCGAGATAGAGCAGCGGTGACTTGCGTTCCTCCACGGGGTTACCCAACGGAATGAAGAAGGCAAGAATGACGCCGGCCAGCGTCGCATGGATGCCGGACTTAAGCATGAAGAACCACAGCAGGGCACCGACAAGCAGATAGGGGAACAGTCTCCGGACGCCGCATCGATTGAGCGCAACCAGCAAGACAGTTGCTCCCAGCGAAGCCAGTAACATGGTGATGGATAGATCGCTGGTATAAAACAGCGCGATGATAAGGACGGCTCCAAGGTCATCGAGGATCGCGAGCGCCGAAAGGAAGACCTTCAAGGAAAGAGGGGCACGCTTGCCCAGCAGCGATAACACGCCTAAAGCAAACGCGATGTCGGTGGCTGCCGGAATGGCCCATCCACTCATCGTTTCTGCACTGCCCCAATTGACCATGAGGTAGATCAAGGCAGGGAACAACATCCCGCCAAGCGCGGCGAATCCGGGAAGGGAGCGCTGGCCCCAGCTTGAAAGCTGACCCATCAGCATTTCACGCTTGATCTCAAGGCCCACCAGCAAAAAGAACACTGCCATGAGGCCGTCATTGATCCAGTGCTCGACTGAAAGCCCGAGGAAATGGATTTTCAGCAAAGAAAAGTAGTCGGCTGACAATGGCGAGTTCGCAACCACGAGGGCAGCCAAAGCAGCGCCCATCAACACCAGGCCTCCTGCTGACTCTGCGGCGAAAAATCTGGACAGAAAAGCCCGGGCGGACGCTGACTCACGATTCTTGTCGGTTTTATTCAGGCGCGACGGTTCTGCACTCATAGGCACGACTACTCCGCGCTGGCGGCCCGACCTTCGCTTGATTAAACCTGTCCTGCCGCGTTTTTGCGGTGACACCCTCGCTGCCATTCTACACAACCTGTATATCGCAAGGTCCAGCGCTATCGTGCATTCATTTCCAAGCGTGGAGAAACTGTTTGTTGTTTGGGGGACTCAGACGCTTAAAGGTGGCCAGTCACAGGCACGTCGCCGTTGGGAAAATGGATTCCATGAAGCGTTGTGCATCGGTAGAGAGCTTCGGAGGGGTGGATGGGAAATGGGTTAACTCGGGATGCCAACCTGCGCGCACCTGCGCTGCTGATTCGCTTTATGAGTTGGGAGCCTGCTGGTGGCATCGTGCTGATGCTCTCGGCACTTGCAGCATTGATCGTTGCCAATAGTCCCCTCTATTCAAGTTATGAGAGGGGGCTTGAGGCTTCTTTCCTTGGAATGTCCATGGAGCATTGGGTAAACGATGCGCTGATGTCAGTCTTCTTTCTCATGGTAGGCCTGGGAATCAAGCGCGAAGCCTTGATAGGGCAGCTTTGTGGATGGAGCCAGAGGGCGCTGCCTGGCCTCGCGGCCCTTGGGGGAATGATCGTACCGGCGATCCTATTCGTCTGCATTAATCGAGGTTCTTCCGAGACGTTGGTAGGGTGGGCGATTCCGACCGCCACGGACATCGCGTTTGCACTGGGTGTGCTGTCCTTGTTGAGCGGCAGAGTGCCGACCTCGCTGAAGATATTTTTATCCGCCTTGGCCATCATCGATGATCTCGGGGCGGTAGCCATTATTGCGCTCTTCTATACCGCCGGCCTGGATGTCTCCATGCTGCTTGCTTCGGCCGCCGTGATCGCCTTGTTGGTGCTCATGAATAAGGCCGGGGTGACGCGGTTGCTGCCTTATCTGATACTCGGAACATTGTTATGGGGGTTGGTCTTGAAGTCCGGCATCCATGCGACGCTCGCCGCGGTCGTGGTTGCATTCTGCATTCCCTTGAACAAGGACGCAGAGGGGGACGACTCTCCTTTGCAAAGACTTGAACGCAGCTTGTCCCCCTGGGTGGCCTTCATCATCTTGCCGATCTTCGGCTTCGCCAACTCGGGTGTATCCCTAAGTGATGTCACAGTAGATCACCTGTTGGGGCCGGTACCGTTGGGAATCGCCTTGGGATTATTGTTTGGAAAGCAGGCCGGCGTTTTCACTTTCGCGCTGATAGCGATCAAGACAGGGCTGACTCAAGCCCCAGCCGGAACTACGTGGCGTCAGATCTATGGGGTGTCGTTACTGTGCGGAGTCGGCTTCACGATGAGTCTGTTCATTGGAAATCTGGCATTTCCCGAATCTCAGCGACTCATGGATGAAGTCAAGGTCGGTGTCTTGTCAGGCTCCATTCTGTCGGCCCTGATGGGCATGGCCGTCCTGCGATTTGGCGTGATTCAGCGGCGCAGATAGATCGATACAATCAAAAGGCCAATATTCAACGCTTAAGCCGACATGAACTGCTGTCAGCTTTCAGTACGTTGAAATTGGCCTCTTGCTTGGACTGCAACCGAACAATTCAAATATCTTGTTCGCAGGGTTTTATTCAGGCATCGACCAGGATTGAAGTTTGTAGCCTTCCTGGCTCAGTTCGGCACGGGCCTGTTTCAACAGGTCGGCCAATTGAGCGGGATCAGTGTAGGCACTGCTTGGGATCTGGGTGCGACCGATATGGGTGTTGGTGCGGTCGATGACGGTCAGGCTCAGTTCACCGTTACCGTCTTGTGGGGCCCAGGCCACGCATTGGAAAGGACGGAATGCGCGGTCGGCAATCAAAAGAGCTTCGTTGATACGGAGCGGGGCGTTCATGGCGTTATCTCTCAAGGGTGCCCAATCAAATGATGTGCCGTCGGTTGGGCATACCGTGCGGCTGGTTACTTGTACTGATGTCCCGAACCCGGGGCCGGGTCACACAATCTTTGAATAAATTTCGATTTTCTTTCAGACCCGCCTTTTCGGCTTTTGTTTGAAAGGGTGCTGAAAGATTCGATAAGCGCCAACTAACGAAACGCCTCTCTTATAACCAGTTCCTGATTGCGCCAATAACTAATCGATACAAGCAAGTGTCAACTTCTTGCTACTGTTACATGCAGGTTCGCCAAACGCCTGTTTCTAATCATATTTCCTTATTTTGGCGCCAAGGATCAGTCATGATCGAAGCCAGTGCGTTGCGTCGCCTTCTCGTGGTTGACCCGTGCGATGATTGCCATCGCCTCATGCCGGGGCTGCGCGCCATTGGCTGGGATGTCGACAGCTGTTCCCTCGAACATGCCGGCGATCGGAGTTGCGATGTGGGTCTCCTGCGTTTGCAGCCGTTTCATCTGGAGCGGCCGGAAGCGGTCAAGGAGCTGATCAGCCGCAGCGGGACTGAGTGGATCGCCGTGCTCAGCCAGGAAGTGCTGCGCCTGCAGAACGTCGGGGACTTTGTCTGCGAATGGTTCTTTGACTTCCATACCCTGCCGTTCGATGTGTCCCGGGTCCAGGTGACGTTGGGTCGCGCGTTCGGCATGGCGCGATTGCGGGGGCAGGGTTCGGTCCACATCAATCAGCCGGAACATGAATTGCTGGGCGACAGCAAGCCGATTCGCGAGCTGCGCAAGTTACTGAGCAAGCTGGCGCCGGCCGAGTCGCCCGTGCTGATTCGTGGCGAGAGCGGTACGGGCAAGGAATTGGTGGCGCGCACCCTGCATCGCCAGTCGCATCGGAGCAACAAGCCGTTCATTGCTATCAATTGCGGCGCTATTCCGGAGCATCTGATCCAGTCCGAATTGTTCGGCCATGAGAAGGGCGCATTCACCGGTGCCCATCAACGCAAGATCGGACGGATCGAAGCCGCCCACGGCGGCACGCTGTTCCTCGATGAAATTGGCGATTTGCCACTGGAGTTGCAGGCCAACCTGCTGCGTTTCCTCCAGGAAAAACACATCGAGCGGGTCGGCGGGAGCCAGCCGATTGCCGTCGATGTCAGGGTGTTGGCGGCGACTCATGTGGATTTGGAGGCGGCCATCAAGCAACGGCGTTTCCGAGAAGACCTCTACTATCGCTTGAATGTCCTGCAAGTCGTGATGGCGCCGTTGCGCGAACGCCACGGTGATTTGTCGATGCTGGCGAGCCATTTTTCCCACTTCTACAGCCACGAAACCGGCCGGCGCCCGCGCAGCTTCAGCGAGGACGCCCTGGTGGCAATGGGCATGCACGACTGGCCCGGCAACGTGCGCGAGCTGGCCAACCGCGTTCGTCGTGGCCTGGTGTTGGCGGAAGGGCGGCAGATCGAAGCCCGGGACCTGGGTCTTGCCAGCCATCAGGGCGTCGCCGCACCGATGGCCACCCTGGAAGAGTACAAAACCCGCGCCGAGCGCCAGGCGTTGAGCGATGTGCTCAATCGCCACAGCGACAACCTGAGCGTGGCGGCCCGTGTGCTGGGCGTGTCGCGGCCTACCTTCTATCGACTGCTGCACAAGCATCAGATTCGCTGAATAGCGTCCCGATAACCAAGGGGGAGCGAGCAGGCCCGCTCCCACAGTGGATACATTGCGGGGGCAGCCTTCCTCAGAAGTAGTAAGGGAATTTCAGGCTGAAGGTGAAATCCGGCGCATCGTCGGTCAGTCCGATGGACAGGTTGGGCACGATGGTGAGGTTGTCGCTGGCGGCAACTGTCATGCCGATGTTGAAATAGCCGGCATTGGCGTCGCTGGACGTAACCGACTCCCAATCCCCGCCGTCCTGCTTGAGCTTGCTTTTCTTTTGGATCAAGTCAGAGACCGAGAACGACATGCTCATCTTTTCGTTCAGGGCAAAGGCGATGCCCGCGCCGATCTGGAAGCTGTCGCCGATCCGCACCTTGCCAGGCACTTCCTGATTGACGGTGGAACTGATGTCGTCAAAGGACTCTTCGAAGTTGTGGGTGTAGGACAGGCTGCCGAACAGCACCGCAGGATCGAACGTCTTGACCAGGGAAATTCCGGGCGTGATCGACCAGACACCGTTGCCAGTTGGCAAGTCTTCAGGAACGAAGAGGTTGGTGTTGGCCTGGGACTGGCGCAGCTTGATGCCGAACGGATCCTTGCCGGTGGGCGCCTTGACGCGCAGGGTCACCACCGCATCCGGGCTGCTGACCGATTCATCCATGAATTTGTAGGCAATGCCGAAATTGACGTCGCCGATGTTCGGGTCGCGGGTGACGGTTTCTTCACTGGTCACCCCGGCGGCCCCGTCATTGGCACCGCCGGATTGATAGGTGGACTCGCGGTAGATCACCGGCACGTTGAGGTCGAACTGCCAGCGATTGTCGAAGTTGTAGCGGCCCGTCAGGTCCAGCGTCCAGGTATCGGCCTTGATCCGATCGAGGTTGATATTGCCGAGGAAAATCGAATCCAGGGCCAGGAAACCGTTGAGGATCAGTTGCCGCGAGTCGTAGCGCGAGTAGGTCACGCCGGTTTCGAAGCTGAATTTACCGCCGCCGAAGAAGCCGCTGGCCTCGTCGTAGAGGTTGGAGACGCTCTGGGCCGGCTGCGAATCGTCGGCCAGGGATTGCCCGTAGCCGCTGCCTCCTGCGGTCGCCGAGCCGTTGCCCGCCACGCCCTGGTTGCCTTTCATGTCGGCCGGGGACTTGGCCAGGCGCTTGGGAGGCGGGGCGGCGGGTTGGTCCTCTACCTGGCGGACGCGCTGTTCGAGTACCGCCAGGGCTTTTTGCTGGACCTCGTACCGTTGCCTGAGCTCTAGAAGTTCTTGTTTCAGTGCCTCGATGTCCGGGTCCGGTGCAGCTTGCAGCAGGGTTGCCGGGAACATCGTGCTTAAACACATCACAGCGCGCAACGATACGGATCGATACATGAAATATGCCGTCCCTATATGCCCAATGGTCGGAGATCAGCGTAGATCAATATCCGAGGTTACGAAGGCCGCGTAGTTGCGTCAGGTTGCAGTCCAACGCCCCGGCGCCTGGGCCGTTGTTGTTCAGCACGACGTTGAGCTGGGTCATGTTGTTGACCAGGTTGCTGTTGCCCTGCAGGCGAGTGTTCTGCAGCAAGCCGCCCTGGGCCACTTGTTGCAGTGTGCTGCCTTGATTGTGGTTGGCCTGGATCGCCATCTGCACGCCGCTGCCGGTCGCGGTGACCGCGACGCTGCCGGCGGCGTTGCTGCCACTGATGGTCTGGCCTTGGGTCAACAATTGGCCTTGGGAGGGGGCCAGGGCCGGGGCCTGGCTGCTTTCCTTCACGTTGATGCTGACATCGTTGTACGCGATATTGCCGTCGCCTGCGGCACGCACGCTCTGGGTCACGCCTTGGCCTGCGCCGAGGCCGGCGCCGCCGGTGACGGTGCCGCTGCCGTGTTCCGGGGCGTTGCCGTTGCCGGTCTGCTTGATGGTTGTGACATAAAACTCCGGTTTGACCGTGGAGGCCTGGATCTGCATGGAGCTTGACGCGCCGATCAGGTCGCCAGTGGCGTTGCGCCAGGTGCTGCTCATGACGATGCCAAAGCTGATGACTCGTCCGGGCATGACGTAACGGCCCCGAAGCTCGGCGAGCTCCTGGTCCTTGACTTCGATGGGTTTGAAACCGGCGTGGGCAAGGCCCGACGTCGTTGCGGCCAGGCAGGCCAGCGTGAGCCAGTATGAGCATTTCATGTGTCGCTCCCGGAGCATCCTGCTCCTTTTGTATTTTTCTTGGCAGTTGTGCGGCGCTTAGAAAAAGTCGCTCTGGATGAAGCCGAAATCCATCAGTTCCGCATCCTTGACCGGATTGAAGCCGTCCAGCTGGTTGCGTGCCGTCAGCGGCTGCGGTGGGCTGCGCAAGGCGTTGGCCTTGTCATAGCCAGGGCCGACGATGGCGAAGACGATGCCGTTCCAGCCTTTGGTGAATTCGTCCTGGGCGTAGCGTTTATGTCCCAGCACCGGGTCGGCGATGTAGACCCATTGCTTGTCCGATCGCTGCAGCACGACGAAATGCTTGTAGCCGCGTATGTCCATCAGGACCACGACGGGGATCGTCACTGCGGCGAGTTTCTCCGGCGGTATGCGATAACCACGGGCGCGCATGCCGATGGTTTCCACATAGCGCTTCATGTCCAGCATGGAAAAACCCTGGGTGCGGACCAAGTCCTGGTCGGCGTTGACCAGCATGCCCTTGATCACCTGCTCTTCATCGACGTCAAGCCAATAGGCCTGGCGTAACACGGTGGCCAGCGCGGCGGCACCGCAACTGAAATCGGTCTTCTGCTCGACGATGTCGCTGAACTTGCGTTCGCGCACGCTTTGCACCGGTTTGTAGACGAGCATGCCGCCAGGCAGGGCGGCAACGGGCATTTGTGCTGCCTCACTTGCGCAGGCAAAGCACAGACACAGGCAAAGCGCTTTCGCTCGCATGATCGATACGCCTAGTGGAAATCCGGAAAAGCCCCCGTGGGAACGAGTAGGGCCCGCTCCCACGGGGAAGCTTTTTACATGCAGGCCTTGCAGCCGGCAGCAATCGACAGCGAGTTGCTCTGCTGATTGCCCACGCCCGCCGACACGTTGGCGCCGCCGTTGCCGGAGAAGCCGTTCATGGAGTTGCTCATGGTGGCGTTGTTGTACACAGGGTTCTTCCAACCGTCGCGGGTCAACACTTGCTGGGTGTTGCTGCCGGCCAGTTCGAAGGTCCCCACGGCGGAGAACTTGAACTTGTCATCGTCGTGACCACCACCATAGCCGCCCTTGTTGCCCCAGCCGCCGTCGTCTTCGACGGTGCCGTTGCCTTTGGCCTTGAAGGTGCCGGAAGCCTCATAGGAACTGGTGAGGGTAACGACCTCGTCCTTCTTCACGCCCTTGTTGTCGACCACCAGGCCGGTGGAAGACTGGTCAGCCGCCGCTGCGGCCTGGGCGACCCGGCCGCCGGACACCGCGATGGCCAGGTTGTTTTTCTGTTGGTTGAAGTTGCCGGCGGTCACGTTGATGCCGATGTTGCCGGAGCCGTTGTTGCCCGCGTTGGTGAGCGAGGCGTTGTTTTGCGTTGAATTGTTTTTCACATAGTTGTTGTTATTGACCTGGGTGGCGCTGGATGCGGCCACCGCATTACCGAAGATGAAGCTTTCATCGGCGGTGGCCAGTGCGGCGGCATTGTCCTGCTGGTTGCCATCGCCGGCGGCGATGTTGGCGCCCATGTTGCCGTTGCTGCCATTGAGGGAGTCAGCGGCCTCGGCGGTGTTTCGGGTCGCCTGGTTGGTCACTACGTTGCCGTCGCTGTTCTGCACATCCAGCACCGTAGCCCCAGCGCCGGCGCTGATGGAGAGCAGTTGTTCCAGCGTCGGCCCTTGGGGACCATGGTTGCCATGGCCGTTGCCATGACCGTTACCTCTTCCGTCAGCCTGTGCAGCCATTGCCATGACAGCGGCGAGAGCGAAAACCAATGGTTTGAGCGCCATTGTTGGTTTCATGGTGTTTCTCCTTGCGTGTCGTTGGTTAAGTGTCGGTACTTTCTTATGTGCTGCGTTTATCTACTGCGCCGGGTCAATCAGCGACCCGGATGCTCAGGGTGTTGGCCATGCGGTTCCCCACCCCGGCACTCTGGTTCACCTGGATTACCCCACGGCTGCCGGTGAAGGCCTGGTCGCTCGTGGCGACCTGGCGACTGCCGGTTGGGGTGTCAGTTGCTCCGGAGTTCGGTACCAGCGCCACGTTCTGTTGGGAAAGGGCGCTGTCATCCATGCTTTGCGGTTGAGCACTGATGCCCACTCGCATGACATTGGCCATCTGGTTGTTGGCGCCAGCGGACTGGTTGACGCCCAGCACGCCGTTGCCGTTGGTGAATGAGCTGCCGCCGATGCGCGCGCTGGCGTTCATGGACGGGTTGGCTGGCGTGTCGAGGCGTTGCCGCACCACGGTGGTCGCCTGGGCGTCGGTGCCGATGGCGATGGCGCGGGTGTTGGTCTGCTGGATCTGGTCCCCGGCCGCCTGGTTGACGTTGAGATTGCCGCTATAGCGACTGCCGGAATTCTGCAGATCCGAATGGCTGCTCACTGCCACGCCTGGATCGGCGAGCACGGTGGATGAGCCGAGCAGGGCGATCATGAGCCAGGTCGAATTCATCTCACTGTCCTCCCGCCAACCGGCCCAATGGGGCGAGGCCGGAACTCAGCGAGCGGTTGATGGTGCCGGAGATGGCGCCGCCGCTACCGCCGCTATGCCCGGCGCGCATGCCCGGCATGCCGTTGGGGTTGGTCACGACATTGAGGCCCTGCATGCCTGTGGTGTTGGGCGTGACGGTGTTGCGGATCGTCGAGCCGCTGGCAACGCCGGCGAACTCGCCGTCGCTGAGCTCAGTGCTCGCGGTTGCCTGGTTGATCCGATCGGATGGATTGGCATTGACGGTGGTCGGGTAGGGGTCTTTACCGCCGTTGCGACCGATGTGGACGGGTTGCACGTCGCGGTTGAGTACGATGACACCGTTGCCCTCGGCCTGGGCCGGCAGACTGAGCGTCGCGCTGGCGGCGCAGCCGATCAACAGGCAGGTTACGCTTGCGTGGAAAGTCCCCATGACATTGTTTCCTTCTTCACTGGACGCTGGCCCTAGTCAGCGTTGCGAAGGGGAAGAGCAGGTGTTGTGCCGCATTTGAAAAAACCTTTTGTTTCAAGCGGTTGCAAAACGCAGCGGGTCGACGGTGCATGACCTGTTTCATAAGTGAGACAAGCCTGGCGGGTGGCGACGGGCCATCCGCCGCTGTATGCCTCTGGATCCAGGGTCTGGGGAAGGTGTTTCAATGACTTGACAGTCAGCGGGCCAAATGAGGTGAAGCGTTATTGGATCCGGGTTTGGCGAGGGCGCGATGTTTCAGGGTTGAGACATTACGCCTGGAGCAGCCGGGCGACTGCGGTAAAAACGAGCTCGCGACGCTGCGCCCAATCACCCTCGATTTTGACCAAGGGCTGCCGGTGGCGAACCAGCCAGTCTTCGATGGCTTCGAAAAAAACCACCCGTTCGGCGAGCGCAGGCTGACAACGCAGGCCATCGCCGACCCATTCGACCCGCTCGGGGCTGAGCAGCAGGTGCAAATCGTAATGGCGCGCCAGCAAGGCTGGTTCGAGCCAGGCCGGGCAGTCGCCGAACAAGGTCTGGCTCCAGAGGATATTGCTCAACAAGTGAGTGTCGAGGATCAGCAAGTCCGGCTGCCGTGTCCGCGCGGCGTCTTCCCAGGCCAATTGACCGACGGCGATATCGGAAATATCTGCCAGGGAGGTATCGCGCTGGGTCTGCTCCATGAAATGGCGCACGTATTCATCGACCCGCACGCCACCGAAGTGCGCCTGCAACTGGGCCGCCAACCAGCTCTTGCCGCTGGATTCCGGACCGGTCAGCACCACCACTTTCATGCGCGCAGGGCCGGGTCGGCGCGCCATTCTCGCCAGCCTTGCACCGCCAGCAGGGTAAAAAGGGCATAGAGTGCTGCAGTCAGGTACAGGTCTTTATAGATGAACAGACCGACAAAAATCACGTCGAGGACGATCCACAATGGCCAGCATTGCACGCGTTTCTGCGCCATCCACCACTGGGCAACCAGGCTGAACCCGGTGAGCGCCGCGTCAAGCCAGGGTTGCGCGGCATCGGTCCAGTGGGCCATCGCCCCACCCAGCATCAAGCTGCCCGCGGCACCCATCGCCAGGCCGCGCCACACCGACGGCGCGCCCAGGCGCGTCACCTGCCGTCCCTCGTGATCGTGCCCGGCACGGGTCCACTGCCACCAGCCATACAGTTGCAGGACGGCATAGACCACCTGCAACAACATGTCGGAGTACAACTTCACCTCGAAGAAAATCCAGCTGTACAACAGCACCATGACCAGGCCGATCGGCCAGCACCAGGGGTTCTGCTTGACGGTCAACCAGACAGCGATCACGCCGAGGGCTGCGGCAAACAGTTCAAGCCCGGACATGGCGGTTCCTTGGGGAAGTCGGAGAGGGCGGGGATTGTAAACGCTAAGGGGCGCAGACCTCCAATTTCCGCGCTGGAGGTTCTGAGCCATTGCGAGCAAGGAGGGTCAACGTAGGCAACGTACCTGAGGTAAGCACCGAATCAATGTGTGCGAGCCTGCTCGCGAACGCGGGATTTCAGCGTCCATCCGTGCTGAATATCCCGCCGTTTTCGCGAGCAGGCTCGCACACCGGGTGCTTCTCAGACCCGGAACTGCTTGAGCAACCCGTTCAGCTGTTCGCTCAGGTCTTTGAGGCGCGCGCTGGCCAGGCTCGATTGCTCGGCGGCCACGGCGGTGCTGTGGGACAGGCCGGCGGCCTGGGTGACGTTCTGGTTGATGTCCTCCACCACATGGGCCTGTTGCAGGGTCGCACTGGCGATAGAGGCGTTCAGGCTGTTGAGATTGCGCAAGGCCTGGCCGATGGCATTGAGACTGGCGCCCGCAAGGCCGGCCTGCTCGATCGTCAGTTGGGAAGCGCGGCTGCTGTCGCTGATGACCTTCACTGCGGCTTCGGAATGGTTTTGCAGGCGTTCGATCATGGCCTGGATTTCGGCGGTGGATTTTTGGGTGCGCTGGGCCAACAGGCGCACTTCGTCGGCCACCACGGCAAAGCCACGGCCCTGCTCGCCGGCGCGGGCAGCTTCGATCGCCGCGTTGAGTGCCAGCAGGTTGGTCTGCTCGGCGATGGAGCGAATCACCTCCAGCACGCTGCCGATCTGGGTGCTTTCGCTGGCCAGGGTGCGGATCACTTCCACCGCCTGGTCGATGGTCTGCGAGAGCCGGTCGATCTGCTGCAAGCTGCCGTCGATGTTGACCTGGCCTTGCTGGGCCTGGGACTCGGCGTCGCGCATTTCACTGGCCGCATGCTCGGCATTCTTGGCCACGTCCTGCACGCCATAGGTGACTTCGTTGATCGCGGTCGCCACCAGTTCCATTTGTTGGGATTGTTGCTGGCTGCGTTGCTGGGCCTGGGCGGCGTCGTTGCCCAGTTCGCTGGACGATTGTCCCAGGGCGCTGGCGGAGGCCTGCAACTGGCTCACCACCTGCCGCAGCTTGGCGGTGAATGCGTTGAAGTGTCGCGCCAATTGCGTGACTTCGTCCTGGCCGTGGGTATCCAGGGTCCTGGTCAGGTCGCTTTCGCCACTGGCGATATTGGCCATGGCGTTGACGGTCTCCTGAAGCGGGCGAACGATGCTGCGCACGATCAGCGTCAGGAGCAGGCCCATGACCAGGGTAATCGCCAAGCCAATCAGCGAAGCCTTGATCAACTGGGACTGGAACTCTGCCTGGACGTCATCCACGTACACGCCGGAGCCGATGATCCAACCCCAGGGTTCGAACAGCTTGACGTACGAGGTCTTGCCGACCGGGGCTTCGGCGCCCGGCTTGGGCCAGAGATAATTGATCATGCCGGCGCCCTTGGCCTTGGCGATGGCGACCATTTCGTTGAACAGCGCGTAACCGTTGGGGTCGCGAATGGCAGAGAGATTCTGGCCTTCGAGTTTCGGGTTGGTCGGGTGCATGACCATGACCGGTGTCAGGTCATTGATCCAGAAGTAGTCGCTCTGGTCATAGCGCAGCCCGCGCACCGCGCTCAGGGCCTGCTTCTGCGCCGCCTCGCGGGTCAGGGTGCCGGCGGTTTCCAGGCCATGGTAGTAGCTCAACACACCGCTGGCGGTCTGGACCACATGCTGGGTCTTCTGCACCTTGGCCTGATACAGATCCGTGTGGATCTGCTTGAGCATAAACGCGCCCAACGTGAACAACATCACGATGGCCACGACCAGGATGAGCCACAAGCGTCGGCTGATCGATACACTGCGCAAGCTATTCATAGGCTGTCACTCCGGTTCTTATTCTTGTCATTAACGACGGCCGGCACTTTAACGCTCGGCAGGTACGCGTGATTGACCTGGGTCATAACGCGGCAGCGTTATCAGGGCTTGTCTGATAGGATTTCGGCCCCGCAGCGCAAAACCTGAGCCTGTTCCGTTTTTTCATTGGTTTTTTTGCAAGGTCGCGGTTATCGTGCAGCCGCTGCGTGCACCTGCGTAACGTTTGAATAGAGATAAGGCCTGGATAGACCGGCCTTTTTTGGGGGATGAATGGATTTGTGGACTGCCTTTTCGGCATTGATTCTTGGCGTGGTAGAAGGCTTGACGGAATTCCTGCCGATTTCCAGCACGGGGCATCAGATCGTCGTCGCAGACTTGCTTGGGTTTGGTGGTGAGCGTGCGATGGCATTCAACATCATTATCCAACTAGGCGCGATCCTGGCGGTGGTCTGGGAGTTCCGGCGCAAGATTTTCGAGGTGGTGCTGGGCCTGCCTACCCAGCCCGGCGCACGTCGTTTCACCGCCAACCTGCTGATTGCCTTCTTCCCCGCCGTGATACTGGGCGTGCTGCTTGCCGACTGGATCCACCATTACCTGTTCAACGCGATCACCGTCGCCACGGCGCTGGTGGTGGGTGGTTTGGTGATGCTTTGGGCCGAGAAGCGCCAACACAGGGTGCACGCCGAGAGTGTGGATGACATGACTTGGAAGGATGCCCTGAAAGTCGGCCTGGCCCAGTGCATCGCGATGATTCCTGGCACCTCCCGTTCCGGGGCAACCATTATCGGCGGGCTGCTGTTCGGCCTGTCGCGCAAAACCGCCACGGAGTTCTCGTTTTTCCTGGCGATGCCGACCATGGTCGGCGCGGCGGTTTACTCCGGCTATAAATACCGCGAGCTGTTCGTACCGGCGGATTTCCCGGTATTTGCCATAGGCTTCATCACCGCGTTCATCTTCGCCATGATCGCGGTCAAGGGCCTGCTGCGCTTCATCGCCAGCCACAGCTATGCGGTGTTCGCCTGGTATCGGATTGCGTTCGGCCTGCTGATCCTGGCGACCTGGCAATTTGGTTGGGTGGACTGGACTGCGGCCAAGCCATGAACGATTCAGGCCGGCGCGGCGCGCGTCACACTGGCGGAGCCGTGCAGAACCTGCGGCTCAAGCTGGGGGTGTTCGCGCTGCTGTGCGCCTTGCCGTTGTCCGGTTCGCTGCTGCTCGGGCTGCAAGGCGAGTCCTGGGTGCCAATGACAGCTTACGGCGTCGTCAGTGTCGTGGCGTTCCTGCTCTACTGGAGCGACAAGCGAAAGGCGCAATCCGACGCTTGGCGCACGCCGGAAAATGTCTTGCACGCCGTTGAGCTGGCCGGTGGCTGGCCCGGAGCATTGCTGGCCCAACAGGTGTTTCGCCACAAGACCCGCAAGGTGACGTTCCAGGTGGTGTTCTGGTTTGTCGTGTTGTTGCACCAGGGATTCTGGGTTGACCAGTTGTTCCTGGGTGGGCATCTGTTGGCGTTGTTCTAGGCGCTACAGCAACAACCCAACCTGTGTACGCTTCGGCAGTTTGCTGACCACCAGTTGATGGGAGCGCTGCAGCAACCCTCGCAATTCGTCGTCGCCCAGCGGGTAGGGCACGTTCATGATGATCCACTGTGCACGCGCCAGATAGGGTGCCGGGTGAATGCCTGGCCGGTCGCAATGGCCGAGAAACAGGTCCTTGTCGACCTTGAACGCCAATGAGTCGCCGCGCAGTCCCTGCAAGGCGAACATCTTGTTTCCAGCGATGGAAAATACCCGCACGCCGCCCCATTTATAGTCTTCCCTGGCCCCTGGCAAGCCCAGGCAAAACCGTGCGACGTCCTCTTCGCTCCAGCTCATAGCGTTTTATCTCCACATTGTTCGAATGCCGCTACCAGGTGATCGATCCAGGCGCGCACCGCCGGCAGCATACCCCGTCGGTGGGGATAAACCGCCAAGAGCCAGCCATCGGGGGACGACCAACCCGGCAACAGCTCCACTAATCTGCCGTCACGCAATTCCTCTTCGCAATACATGCTTGGCAACAGCGTAAAGCCCAGGCCGGCGAGGGCGCAGGCGCGGCGCACGATGAAATCATCGATGCCCAGGCGTGCTTCCAGGGTCAGCTCGGTACTTTGACCATCGCTGTCAAGCAGGCGCAGGTGAACCAGCCGATCCGCTTCCAATGCCCCCAGCACCGGCAATTGCCGAAGATCTTCCGGGGTTTCGATTCGTCGTCCCTGGGTGAAGGCCGGGCTGGCGACCATGATCAACCGGGCCTGGCGCAAGCGGCGAGTCATCAAGAGTGGGTCTTCGTCCCCCAGGTCCCGCACGCGCAGCGCGACGTCGATGCCTTCGCTGACCAGATCCACCCGGCGGTTGAGCAGCGTCATCTCCAGTTGGACCTGCGGATACTTAGCCAGGAAGGTTTCGATGATCGATGGCAGGAACTGATGCGCCAGTCCCACCGGGCTCGACACCCGCAATCGTCCACGGGGTTCGCTGGACATGCTTGCCACGGCCTCGTCGGCCATCTCCGCCTCCAGCAGCATCGCCTGGCAGTGGCGCAGGTAGCGTTCGCCCACTGCGGTCAGCTTCAACTGGCGGGTCGTACGTTGCAGCAGGCGAGCATTGAGACGTTCTTCCAGCTCGGCGATACGCCGTGACAGCCGCGACTTCGGGATGCCGAGCAGGCGGCCGGCCGCAGCGAAGCCGCCGGCCTCGACCACCTTGGCGAAGTAATAAAGATCGTTGAGGTCTTGCATGTTGAACTCGATTGTCCTGTCAGTGGAACGAACTATCGCATTTTCGCTTACTTATCGGCCATTGGTTTCATCGATAGGATTGTTCTCAATTGATCGCCTGGTCGCGATCCTCACTTGGAGAGCACTCACATGAAACTGTTGCACATCGATTCGAGCATCCTCGGCGACAACTCGGCTTCGCGCCAACTCAGCCGTGAACTGGTCCAGGCGTGGACTGCCGCCGACTCTGACATCACCGTCACTTACCGAGATTTGGCTGCCGACGCCATCAGCCACTTTTCCGCCCAGACGCTGGTCGCCGCCGGCACCAGCGCTGAGCTGCGTGACGCCGCCCTCAAGCACGAGGCCGACCTCAGTGCGTCGACCATGGCCGAGTTCCTCGCCGCAGATGCGGTGGTGATTGCAGCGCCGATGTACAACTTCAGCATTCCAACCCAGCTCAAGGCCTGGATCGACCGCATCGCTGTCGCCGGCCAGACGTTCCGCTACACCGAAGCCGGCCCGCAAGGCCTGTGCGGCGGCAAGAAACTGGTGATCGTCTCCACCTCCGGCGGTGTGCATGCCGGGCAACCGAGTGGCGTGGGCCACGAGGAATATCTGAAGCTGATGTTCGGCTTCCTGGGCATCACTGACATTGAATTCGTCCGCGCCGAGGGCCTGGCCTACGGTGACGACATGCGCACCAAAGCGATGAGCGAGGCCAAGCTGCAGATCAGCCAGCAATTCGCCGCCGCGTAAGGCTTGCGTAAAGGCGCCAGGCGCTTCGGGCAACCTGCGCAAAACCCTGTATTCTCGTCGTCAATGGGACGGCTGGGGTACGGGGTTTTTTCATACCCGGCGCCGGGCTTGATGGCGCAGGTCATGCACGGCCAGAACGGCGACGACGGGGACCCTCCCGTGCGCGTGCGAAGGTGGAAAGGTCGATGACACGTCTTGGTGCAGCATTGCTGTTTTGTCTGGTAGCCAGCCTCGGCCCGGTGCAGGCCGCGCCGGCGCCGCATCCGCATTGGAGCGCCGGTTTCCACGAACTGGACTTCCTCGATCCGCTGGACCAACAGCCGATGCATGCCATCGCGTTTTATCCGTCCACCGCGAAAGATCAGTCCAGCTCCCTGGGCGGCTACCAGATCGACGCGGCGCCGGACGCCCAGATCGCCATCGGTCGCTTTCCATTGCTGATGCTGTCCCACGGCAATACCGGCACGCCCCTGGCCCTGCACGACCTGGCCACCTCGCTGGCACGCAAGGGGTTCTTGGTGGTGGCGGTGATTCATCCGGGTGACAACGCCCAGGATCACAGCCGGCTCGGCACGTTGAGCAACCTGTACGGCCGGCCGATCCAGATATCCGAAGCCATCAGCGCAACCCTGAATGATCCGATGCTCTCGCCATTCGTCAACGCCGCGCAGGTTGGCGTGATTGGCTATTCGGCCGGCGGCGAAACTGCCTTGATCCTTTGCGGCGCCACGCCGGACCTCAATCGCCTGCGACGCTACTGCCAGGAAAGGCCCGATGACCGTGATGCCTGTAATACCCGGGGCGAGTTGATTGCCGACCGCGATGATCTCTCGCCAGTGGCTGATCCCAGGGTTCGCGCGTTACTGCTGATGGCGCCGTTGAGCCTGAAATTCGGTCGTCACACGTTGGCCGACGTCCATGTGCCGGTGCTGCTCTACAGCGGCGACGGCGACAAACTGGTGGCGTTCGACAAGAACGCAGCAGCCCTGGCCCGCAAACTACCTACCGCGCCGGATTTCAAGACGTTGGCCGGGGCCGGCCACTTTGTCTTCATGGCGCCTTGCACGGACGAGCAGATTGCGGCGATGCCGGCGCTGTGCACCGATGCCGACGGGGTTGATCGCAAGGACATCCACCGCACTATGGTCTCCGAGGCCAGCCGTTTCTTCAGCCAGGCATTGGGCAAGCCGACCCGCGCCGGCATCAGGACCGCCGATCAGTGATCGCTGCGTCCGGCCCGCCGGCGCAGCAATAGCGCCAGGCCCAGGCCGATGAGCGACAGCAAGGCCGCGAAGAAGAAAATCGACGAATAGCCAAGGTTCAACGCCACTGCGCCCATCAGTGGGCCGGCAATCGCCAATGCCAGGTCGAAAAACACCGCGTAGGCACTCAACCCGGCGCCCCGGCTGCTGTTGGGCACCTGCTTGATCGCTTCCACGCCCAGCGCCGGATAGACCAACGACAAGCCGAAGCCGGCCAGGCCCGCGCCGACCAGGGCAAACGCGGTGGAGGGGGCGAGCCAGAGCATCACCAGCCCCAGGGTCTCGATGCTCATGCAGACAATGGCCGAGCTGAAGCCACCGAAACGGGCGATGCTGGAAATGAACAGCAGCCGCGACAGGATGAAACAGATGCCGAAGACCGTCAGGCACCACGCCGCACCGGTCCAGTCGCGGCTCACGTAGAACAGCGTAATGAACGTGGTGAGCGTGCCGTAGCCGATCGAGGCCAGGCACAGGCTCGCGCCAAACGGCGAAATGCGCCCGAACACCGCCCAGAAGGGCAGGCGCTCGCCACGCACGACCGGCACCGAGGGTTTATTGCGGATCAGCAACAGCGCCATGCCGGCCAACAAGGACAAGGCGATGCCCAGGCTGGCGAAACCGAGGCTACCGACCATCACCACCCCCAGCGGCGCGCCGATGGCGATGGCCCCGTAGGAAGCGATGCCGTTCCAGGAAATCGATCGGGCGGTATGCTCCACGCCGACTTGGCCCATGCACCAACTGATCGTCCCGACGCCGATCAGGCCTTGGGCCACGCCCAAGAGCACGCGACCAACGATCAGGATCAACAGGCTTGGCAAGGCAAAGTCCTGCAACAATGTCGAGATCAGCGTCAGCACACCACTGAGCACAATCCCCAGCAAGCCATAAACGATGGCCCGCTTGGTGCCGATACTGTCCGACAACCGCCCGGCCATGGGCCGGCTGAGCAGGGTCGCCAGGTACTGGGAACCGATGGTCAGCCCGGCGATGACGGCGCTGAAACCCAACTGGTCATGGACATAGCCAGGCAACACGGCGATCGGCAGGCCGATGCAGAGAAACGCGATGAACGTGTAGAAAACGATGGAGACGATCTGCAAGGTGATCGACAAGGAGCTGGGAGCGGGCTGGGCTGTTGGCATGGGGCTCGTTCGCGGGCAGCAGCAGGAGTGTCCCATCATGGCGCGTGACGAGGATAAAAGGAAGCTGACTAACGGTTTACCTGTGTTCTCGTTCCCATGGATCCTGTGCCGTTGAAATGCAAAAGCCCTGTCACATGGACAGGGCTTTCACTTGTAGCTCGAAGCTTACCGCTCGCAGGTGCTCTTAGAAGATCACACCCTGGCTGCGCAGGTAGTCGTCATAAGTGCCGCTGAAGTCAACCACGCCGTCGGCGCTCAGCTCGATGATGCGGGTGGCCAGGGACGATACGAATTCGCGGTCGTGGCTGACGAAGATCAACGTGCCCGGATAGTTTTCCAGCGCCAGGTTCAGCGCTTCGATGGATTCCATGTCCAAGTGGTTGGTCGGTTCGTCCATCACCAGCACGTTCGGCTTTTGCAGGATCAGCTTGCCGAACAGCATGCGGCCCTGTTCACCACCGGAGATGACCTTGACCGACTTGAGAATCTCGTCGTTGGAGAACAGCATGCGGCCCAGGGTACCCCGGATCATCTGCTCGCCCTGGGTCCACT
This sequence comes from Pseudomonas frederiksbergensis, assembly GCF_000802155.2. Lineage (GTDB taxonomy): Bacteria > Pseudomonadota > Gammaproteobacteria > Pseudomonadales > Pseudomonadaceae > Aquipseudomonas > Aquipseudomonas frederiksbergensis_A. The sequence goes on along the minus strand of NZ_JQGJ02000001.1, from coordinate 35,662 downwards.
GGCCCATCCAGTCGAACAGGCTGACGTCGTCTTCGAAGTCATGGGCATGGTCCTGGGCGTAGTAGCCCAGTTCCGCGCTTTCGGTCCATTTGACCGAGCCGGCGTCCGGTGTCAGCTCGCCCATCAAGGTGCGCAGCAGGGTGGTCTTGCCGATGCCGTTCGGGCCGATGATCGCCACGCGCTCGCCGGCTTCGACGGTGAAGCTGAAGTTCTTGAACAGGGTCTTGCCGTCGAAGCCCTTGGACATGCGCTCGATGGTCACGGCCTGGCGGTGCAGCTTCTTGGTCTGTTCGAAGCGAATGAACGGGCTGACGCGGCTCGATGGCTTGACCTCGGCCAGCTGGATCTTGTCGATCTGCTTGGCACGGGAGGTGGCCTGCTTGGCTTTCGAGGCGTTGGCCGAGAAGCGGCTGACAAACGTCTGCAATTCGGCGATCTGGGCTTTCTTCTTGGCGTTGTCCGACAGCAATTGCTCGCGGGACTGCGTGGCCGCGATCATGTACTCGTCGTAGTTGCCCGGGAACAGGCGCAGCTCACCGTAGTCCAGGTCGGCCATGTGGGTGCAGACGCTGTTGAGGAAGTGCCGGTCGTGGGAAATGATGATCATGGTGCTGTTACGCGCCGTGAGGATATTTTCCAGCCAACGGATGGTGTTGATGTCCAGGTGGTTGGTCGGTTCGTCGAGCAACAGCACTTCCGGATCGGAGAACAATGCCTGGGCGAGCAATACGCGCAGTTTCCAGCCTGGGGCGACTTCGGTCATCGGGCCGAAATGCTGCTCCAGGGGAATGCCCAGGCCCAGCAGCAGTTCACCGGCGCGGGATTCGGCGGTGTAGCCGTCCATCTCGGCAAATTCGGTTTCCAGCTCGGCCACGGCCATGCCGTCTTCTTCGGTCATTTCCGGCAGCGAGTAGATGCGGTCGCGCTCGGCCTTGACCTTCCACAGCTCTTCGTGGCCCATGATCACGGTATCGATCACGGTGAATTGCTCGTAGGCGAACTGGTCCTGGCGCAGTTTACCCAGGCGCACGTTCGGCTCCAGCATCACCTGGCCGCCGGACGGCTCGAGGTCGCCGCCGAGGATTTTCATGAAGGTCGACTTGCCGCAACCGTTGGCGCCGATCAGGCCGTAGCGGTTGCCCGCGCCAAACTTGACAGAGACGTTTTCGAACAGTGGCTTGGCGCCGAACTGCATCGTGATGTTAGCTGTAGAGATCAAAGGATTATCCTGCGGAACATTCAGAGTAGCTAAGGGTGCGGCAGTACCTGTTCAGTACCTGTTTGCGCCGATCCGCACCGCGCTAGAGGCTTCGCGGTCGCAAGCGCAAGGGTCCATCCGGCATAAGAGGACAGCTGCATACGGAGCGCCTGGCCCGAGTGGGTATGCGCCGAAGCCGGTTTTCCGGCATCGGCCAAAAGGGGGCGCATGATATTGGGCGGCGATTGTACTGGTCTGGACGCTTTAACGATAGGGTATTGCCTGGGCAAGACAGTTTTTCACAACTGAGGATAACTTTCAGTTACAAAGTCTGGCTAAAATGCCATCTCACTCGACGCCATCCACCTCGCCGCTTGGCTGGCCAGGAGACGCCGCCTGTCAACTCCTGCATTGTGACGAACTCCGTGAAGCTCATCATTGTTGCGATCTACATCCTCTCCATCGGCTATGTGCACCTGCGCGGACGCGTGCGGCATAAGATCGGCCGCCAACTGAGCGATCACTCCTCCTTCCTCGCGCCGGTCAATTGCCTGCTCTACCTGTGCTCGAAACTGCCCAGCAAGCCGTTCCTCAGCCCAAGGGAATTCCCGGACCTGAGCCCGTTGCAGGCCCATTGGGAAGAGATCCGCGCCGAAGGCCGGAACCTGTTGCAGGCAGGCGAGATCAAGCGTTCCAACCAATACGACGATGTGGGTTTCAACTCATTCTTCAAGACCGGCTGGAAGCGTTTCTACCTCAAGTGGTACGGCGACAGCCATCCGTCGGCCATGAAGCTCTGCCCACGTACCACCGAACTGGTACAGGGCATCGGCTCGATCAAGGCGGCCATGTTCGCCGAATTGCCCCCCGGCTCGAAACTGGTGCGCCATCGCGATCCGTATGCCGGCTCCTATCGCTATCACCTGGGCCTGCAAACGCCCAACGATGCCGGTTGCTACATCGATGTCGATGGCGAGCCCTATCATTGGCGCGACGGCGAGGCGGTCATCTTCGACGAGACGTTCATCCATTACGCCGAAAACACCACGGCGCAGAACCGCATCATCTTGTTCTGCGATGTGGAACGGCCGATGAAGTACCGTTGGGCCACGGCGTTCAACCGCTGGTTCAGCCGTACCGTGATGGCCGCCGCTGGCGCGCCGAACGATGCCGGTGACAAGACCGGCGGCCTGAACCGGGCGTTTTCCCGACTGTACAAGATCCGTCTGCAAGGCAAGGCGCTGAAGAAACGCAATCGCACGTTGTACTACATGCAGAAGTGGGCGTTCTTTGGGGCTCTGCTGGCGATTTTCGTCTGGATCTGAAGGTTCAGGGCTTCTCTGTCTCCAGTTGTTCCCACATCCTGGCGGTGATCCGTTGGCGATGGTTATAACCTTCCCACGGGTCAGCGCCCAGGCCTTTGGCCCGTTCCAACGCAGTCTGGATGTCCCACTGCTGGGCGTTACGCAGGCCGTCCAGTTCGTCACGGGCAATCGGGACCGAAACCGGCAGGCCCGGCCTTGCGCGCACCGAGTAGGCAGCCACGGTGCTGGCGCCGCGGGCGTTGCGCAGATAATCGATAAATACCTTGCCCACGCGGTTCTTGGGTCCCATGGTCGCGGTGATCCGCTGCGGCATCTGGCGGGTCAGGAATTGCGAGATGGCCTTGGCGAAAGCCTTGGTGACCTCCCATCCCTCGCTGCGAGCCAATGGCACGATGACGTGCATGCCTTTGCCGCCGCTGGTCTTGAGAAATCCCTGCAGGCCCAGCTCGTCCAATACGGACAAGGTCATGCGCGTCGCTTCGAGCATGGCGCTCCAGGGCAATGACGGGTCGGGGTCCAGGTCCAGGACGAACAGATCGGGCGTCTCGATTCGGTCATGGGTGGCCGTCCAGGTGTGCAATTCCACCGCGCCCATCTGCGCCGCGCCGACCAGGGCATGGATACTGTCGATTTCCATCAGCGCCGCGTGGCCCGGGTCAAGCTTCGGATCCAACTGCTTGATATGGGGTATTTCAAGGCGATCTGCATGTTTCTGGAAGAACAGTTGCTCGCCGATTCCCTCCGGTGCCCGCACAAGTGCGACAGGCCTCAACTTCAGGTGCGGTAGGATCCATGGCGCGATCTCCAGGTAATACTGCGCCAGTTCGGCTTTTTGTACGCCGCTGACGCTGTCAACGACGCGGTCGGGGTGGGTGATCATCACGCCGTCGACCTTGGCGGCGTCTGCCTTGGTGCGGCGCTTGGGCTTGGGAGGCGCGGCTTTTATCGGCATGGGCTGCTCGCGCACCACGCGGCTGGCGTGCCCGTCGCCCGGCAGGCCAAGGAATACCGCTTGGCGAACCAGGCCCTCGGCGGTCCATTCGGCAAATTCGACTTCGCAGACTTGGGCCGGCTCGACCCAATGCACACCGCGTCCCTGTGCACCGCGCAGTGGCTGGTCCAGCGGGGAAGTATCGCGCTCCTGGGCGCAGAGTCTTTCGTGCAACTGCGTGAGTTGAGCCTGGCTGAAGCCCGTGCCGACGCGGCCGGCATACACCAGGCCCGACGGCCCGTTGACCGCCAGCAACAGGGCGCCGAAGCCGTTGCGTTTGCCTTGTGGGCGCGTGAATCCCACGATGACAAAGCATTGGCGCAGCCGACATCTGAGCTTGACCCAATCGGGATTGCGGCCCGAGACATAAGGGCTGCCCAGACGTTTGCCGACCACACTGTCCAACGACAGCGCGGTGGCACTTTCGAAAATGTCGTGTTGGCTGGCGGAGAATGCCTCGGAAAACCGCAGGCGCTTGCTGGCGTTGTTCTTCAGGGCGTTCTTGAGCGCGGAGCGGCGTTCTTCCACCGGTTTCTCGCGCAGGTCGACACCATTGAGGAACGGCGCGTCGAACAGGAAATACACCATGTCGACGCTGCGTCCGATTTCGAAGGCCTGGCGCAGGGCAGGGAAGTCCGAATGGCCGGCGTCGTCGAGCAGGACAAGTTCGCCGTCGAGCCAACAATTGCCCAGGTCCAGCTTCGCCAAGGCGTCGGCATGCAGCTTGAGCCGCTCGGTCCAGTCCGTGTGGTGGCGGTTAAACAGCCGGACCTCGCCATTCTCGATGCGCGCCATGAGGCGATAGCCGTGGAATTGGATCTCATAGCGCCATTCCCCGGCCGGCGGTTGTTCCACGGGCGTGGCCAATTGCGGTGACAGACGTTCCGGCAGCCGGCCGTTGTCCACCTGATCGCCCCGTCGGGCACGGCTGCGAGTCGTTGTTGCGTGCGCTTGCACGGCGGACAGACGGGCAGATTCACTCTCGGCCTTGGCCATGACAGATTCCCTTGTGTTACAGGCGCCCGGGGTTTAGCCCCGGGAGGCCTTGGTGGCTTTTTTAGCAGGAGCGGATTTACGCGTCTTGGTCGATTTTGCTGCCGTTTTTTCAGCCGGTTTTTCCGGGCTCTTGCCCTTGCCACCGAGGCTGCGCTTGAGCAGCTCGGTAAGGTCGATGACGTCGGCGGTCTTGCGTTGTTCTTCGCCCGGGTCGGTTTCCACCGCTTCGAGGCGGCCTTCGGTGGCCTTTTTTTCCACCAGTTCCATGATTTTTTCCTGGAAACTGTCGCGGTACTCCTGGGGTTCCCAGTCGCCGCTCATGTCTTCCACCAGGCGCTTGGCCATGTCCAGTTCGCCCTTTGCCAGCGTTGGGTTGGTCACTTCGTCGCCCAGCTCCAGGACGTCGAGTTCGCGGACCTCGGCGGGCCAGCGCAGCATCACCAGCACCAGGGCCTCTTGCAACGGCATGAGCGCCGCCAGGTGTTGGCGGGTATGCAGCACGACATTTGCCAGGGCGACCTTGTTGGTCTTGAGCAGCGTCTCGCGCAGCAACGCATAGACCTTGCCACCGCGTTTGTCCGGCGCCAGGAAATACGGCTTGTCGATGTTCTGGAGCGGGATCTTTTCGCTGTCCACGAAAGAGAAAATGTCGATGGTCTGGGTGGACTTGGGGTGGGCTGCGCGAATTTCATCCTCGCTGATCAGCACATATTGACCCTTCTGGTATTCCAAGCCTTTGACGATGTCATCCTTGGTCACTTCCTTGCCGGTGACCTTGTTGACGCGCTTGTAGCCCACCGGATCCATGCTGCGTTTGTCCAGCCAGTCGAAATCCACACCTTGGGACGCGGTGGCCGACACCAGTGCCACCGGAATGTGGACCAGCCCGAAACTGATTGCGCCTTTCCAGATTGCCCGTGCCATGGTGCAATTTTCCTTACCGGTGAATGGTCTCTCTGGTGACCCCCAGGGCTTGGAAAAAGTTTCCGCCGGCCGCCGGCTGGCTGCGGTTGGCCGCTTGGAATAGCCTGGCAGCGGAGATGCCTAGTTACATCTTCGCGGGGATATTTCGCTTAACAACAACGAACCTGCGGCGTAGCGTGCTTTCGATATGCCGGTGTCATCACCGTGTCGCTGGGAGGTTCCATGAACAGGCTGATACTCGTTCTAACCGCGCTATCAATGAGCGCCGCCGCGCAAGCGGTCACGCCGGGCGTGGGGCCAGTGCTGGCCCAGAACCTGCCGGGCAACAACAACCCATACAACAGCCCGATCCGCCGGGCCAATCCCAACAGCATGCAGGGCACCCAGCCCAACGTGCCGACGATTCGCAGCAACCCGACAGTGCCGGTGCCACGCCCTCCGACCTTGGAAAACGGCGGCATCGGCAATGGTTACCCCCGGGCTGGCTCGGCTCCCGGCTCGCCACGCCCCACCATCGAATCCCCGACACCTCCCAGGAACATGAATAACGGCAATCGCTGAGGCGCCGTCCTGATCCACATCACCACAGAAGGAAGTGTGCATGTTGCGTAAAACAATCCGGACCACCCTGTGTGCCAGCGCTATGGTGGTCTTCGCCACGCCAGTCTTCGCCGCGCAAGTGCAGGCACTGAAGAGCGAGGAAGGCACCCTCGAAGTGACAACCGTGGTCAGGGGGCTCGAGCATCCCTGGTCCGTGGCGTTCTTGCCCGACCAGCAGGGCATGCTGGTGACGGAGCGCGCCGGCAACCTGCGGTTTGTGGGCACCGATGGCAAATTATCCGCACCGTTGAACGGTGTTCCCGAGGTCTGGGCCAAGGGGCAGGGTGGTTTGCTGGATGTGGTGCTGTCGCCGGACTTCAAGCAGGACCGTACGATTTACCTGTCCTACGCCGAGGCCGGTAAGGACGGCAAGGCCGGTACCGCCGTGGGCCGGGGGCAACTGTCCAAGGACTTGAAAAGCCTCGACGGTTTCGACGTGATTTTCCGACAACAGCCCAAGCTCTCCACCGGCAATCACTTCGGCTCCCGCCTGGTGTTCGACCGGGACGGCTACCTGTTCATCACCCTGGGGGAAAACAACGATCGCCCGACCGCCCAGGACCTGGACAAGTTGCAGGGCAAGATCGTGCGGATCTACCCCGACGGCAAGGTGCCTGACGACAACCCCTTTGTCGGTCAGAAGAACGTACGCCCGGAGATCTGGTCGTACGGCCTGCGCAACCCCCAGGGCGCTGCGCTCAACCCGTGGAACGGCACGGTGTGGGAGAACGAGCACGGCCCCAAGGGCGGTGACGAGTTGAACATCGTCGAGCGGGGCAAGAACTATGGCTGGCCGCTGGCGACCCACGGCGACAACTATTCAGGCGCGCCGATCCCCGAGGCCCAGGGCAAGACCGTCGAAGGCACCGTCGGGCCGCACCATGTCTGGCAGGTGTCGCCAGGGCTCAGCGGCATGGCGTTCTATGACAATGACCGCTTCAAGCCCTGGCAACGCAACGCGTTTATCGGGGCGTTGGTGTCCAAGGACCTGATCCGCCTGGAATTCGAGGGCGACAAGGTCGTTCATGAGGAGCGCTTGCTGGGTGAACTCAAGGAACGTATCCGGGACGTTCGCCAGGGCCCGGATGGTTTCCTCTATGTGCTGACAGATGAAGACGACGGTGCGCTGTACAAAGTCGGTCTGAAATAACGGCGATGCGATCAAGCTCTTTGTGGCGCGGGAGCAAGCTCCCTCGCCACAGGAATGCGCAGGTTGGGATTTTGATTGACTTGCCAAGCGGTCGCGGCTAGTTTCCAACCATGACTTCCACACCATTGCGCAGCCAGCCAAGCATTATTACCGCCATTCCTTATTGGCGGGCTAGCTGACGGCTGCACCGAACCCGCCCTAGAGGCGGGTTTTTTCTTTCTGTCTCCGGGACTCTCTCAGAACCAGGAGACCGCCATGACCCCGACCAGCGCCGAGCAGGATTTGCTGGAACATTACGTGAAGAAAATTCTCGCCGCGCCGGTCTACGAGCTGGCGGTGGCCACGCCGTTGCAGGCGGCTCCTGCGTTGTCCCAGGCCTTGGGCAACCGGATCCTGCTCAAGCGTGAAGATCTTCAGCCGACCTTTTCCTTCAAGATCCGCGGTGCCTATAACAAGTTGGTGCAACTGACCCAGGAGCAGCGCAGCCGTGGTGTCATCACGGCCTCGGCGGGCAATCATGCCCAAGGCGTAGCGCTGGCGGCACGGGAGCTGGGCGTTTCGGCCTGCATAGTCATGCCGCTGACCACCCCAGAGCTGAAAGTGACGGGTGTGCGTAGCCGAGGCGCCGAGGCGCTGTTGCACGGCGAAAGCTTCCCGTTTGCCCTGGCGTTCGCGCTGGACCTGGCTCGCCGGACAGGGCGGGAATTCGTTTCGCCGTTTGACGATCCGGATGTCATCGCCGGCCAGGGAACCGTTGCGATGGAAATCCTGCGCCAGCATCCGGGCCGGCTGGACGCTATTTTTGTTCCGGTGGGCGGCGGCGGCCTGATCGCCGGGGTGGCGGCATATGTCAAATACCTGCGTCCGGAGATCCGCATCATCGGCGTCGAATCGGAACACTCCGCATGCCTGCAAGCCGCACTGGCGGCCGGCACACGGGTGACGCTCCCTGCAGTGGGCACCTTTGCCGATGGCGTGGCAGTGGCGCAAATCGGTGCCCATGGTTTCGATATATGTCGTTTCTGTGTCGATGAAGTGATGACTGTAGCCAATGATCAGCTCTGCGCAGCGATCAGGGATATCTATGACGATACCCGCTCGATCACCGAGCCCTCCGGCGCGCTGGCGGTGGCAGGTATCAAGCAATACGTGGCGCAAAGCGCAGCGCAAGGCCAAACGCTGGTTGCCATCAACTCCGGCGCCAACATCAACTTCGACAGTTTGCGCCACGTGGCTGAACGCGCAGCGGTGGCAATCGCCTGATTTTGAATGGCGCTGCACATATTTTTGAGTCACCCGACGGATGCCCGGCCATGAAGTCGAAATAATGGCTACTCTGAGCCTGGCAAGCCGAACGGCGCGATTGCAGTTTGCATGGAAGAAAGACTGGCTCCATGCATTTTGCATGACCCGTACGTCGGCCTTGCTGGCTAAGTCTTTGATTTGTCACAACCTGGATGTATCAGGATATGGGCATATTTATTGCGGCTGGATACAGGAGCCCGATCTACGGGCCCCAACACCAGAAACGCCAAAAATGAACGAACGGCACGGCATTCCTAGTCCAGTCCGCAGGGAAGAATCGGACGAAAATACCGCCGTCGTGAACATAAATTGGCTGGCTCAACAGGAGAGAGTTGCCATGTTTTTATCTGCCCTCGAAATGCGAAACATCATTGAAAGCAGCCTGCTGCCCAAGCGGTCCCAATGCACGTTGTCACCGGACCTGTCCATGACCGTCAAGATCTACGACGATCATGAAACCGATCGTGTGGCGCTGATCAAGAGCGACATCGATGCCACCAAGCTCACGGGCTGCCGTGCGATCAATGATCTGATTGCCGAACTGCGGACCGAACTCGATCACGGCCAGGGTTCAGGGAATTATTTCCATCAGCAGCATCGAATGAGCGGGCGCTAAACGTAGTCCGGCTTTCTTGACTTGACGCCCGGGTCCGATCCCTTCGAGCCCGGCGTCGAGTCTCTGAAGACGTTTATTGGTCCAGTTGCTGGCGGTACGGCAGGTCCGGCCCGGTTTTAGTGCAGGTCAACGCAGCAGCGCGCATGGCGAAGTCGAGCATCTTGCCGATTTGCCCAGCGTCCAGCGAATGCAAACCCTCCACATCATCCAATTGCTGTTCGGTCAGCCAGGCGATCAGTGCCGCCTGGAAGGTGTCGCCTGCGCCCACGGTATCGGCAATTTGCACCGGGCAAGCGGGGAGCGACCATACCCCATGCTGGCGGCTGAACACCGTCGCGCCCTGGCCACCACGGGTCAGGAATGCCAGTTGGCAACGATGCTCCAGCCAGCTACCAATGACCACCTGCGGGTCTTGGCCGGGATACAGCAGGCTCAGGTCTTCATCGCTGACTTTGATCAGGTCGGCATACTCAACCAGTGTCGCGATCCGCGAGCGCCACAACTCGATATCCGGTTGCGGGTTGAGCCGCACGTTCGGGTCCAGGCTGATTAAGCGTTTGCCGCTCTCGCGCTGAACCAGCGTAAGCAGCGTGTCGCCGACTGGCTGCACCACCAGGGAAAACGAGCCGACGTGCAAGCCGCGCACCTCCGGACCCAGCTCCGGCAGATGTGCCAGGTTCAGTTGCCGGTCCGCGCAGCCTTCGCCACGGAAGCTGTAGTGCGGCGAGCCATTGGCCCCGACGGCGACCATCGCCAAGGTTGTTGGCGCGTCGAAATCATGGGCAAACCGAGTGCTGACGCCTTCATCGACCAGCACTTGATGCAGGCGACGGCCCAGGTAGTCAGTGGAAAGCCCGGTAAGCAGCGCCGATTCAACCCCTAGCCGACGCAGTCCCACCGCCACGTTGAAGGGCGAGCCACCGGCAATCGCCTTGTAATTTACTTGCGAAGCCGGAGTTCCCGCTTCGTTTGCGCTAAAGAAATCAAACAGCGCTTCACCACACACCAAATACATAATTGCCTGCTCTCAAAGGGTCGCGACGTGTTGCCGATAAATTTCATAAGCCTGCTGGGACGCTTCGACACGCGCAGCGTTTGGCCGGGTTTCGCTGGCCGGGTCGAGCTTGACGCAGCGCTCGCAGAGTTCGGCCAGGCCGTCTTGCGCGCCTGAATGACACCACGCCGCCTGGATCGCCGCACCCAACGCAGCCGCCTCGCTCTGCTCGGTGCAGATGACGGTGGTGTCCATGATATCGGCGACGATCTGCCGCCAGGCCGCGCTCTTCGAGCCGCCGCCGATCAAGCGGATGCTTTGTGCCTTCAGGCCGTTGGCGCGCAACAGGTCCAGGCCGTAGCGCAGGCCGAACGTCGTGCCTTCGACGACCGCGCGGCACAGATTGGCCCGGGTCAGGTTGGTGGTCGTCAGCCCGAGGAGGCTGCCGGTGGCGTGGGGCAGGGCGGGGACGCGTTCGCCGTTGAGGAACGGCAGCATGCAGACGCCCTCCGCACCGATCGGCGCCTGGGTTACCAGGGTGTTGAAGGTGTCGATGTCCAGGTCCAGCAGCTCGCGAATCGCCCCGGTGGCGTTGGTCAGGTTCATGGTGCAGATCAGCGGCAGCCAACCACCGCTGGAAGAACAAAAGGTTGCCACCGACGCTTGCGGGCTGACGGTAGGCTCCGCTCCAAAGGCATACACGGTGCCAGAGGAGCCGAGGCTCATGGTGATTACGCCGGGCTGGATATTACCGGTGCCGATGGCACCCATCATGTTGTCACCGCCACCGCTGGATACTATCGCCGCGGGATTGAGCCCCAGGTGCGCGGCGATTTCCGGCAGGATCCGGCCGACGGGTTGGTGAGCCTCGATCAGTTCGGGCAACGCCGATTGCAGTCGGCCGCTGGGGTCGATATGGCGCAGCAGCTCGACGTCCCATTGGCGGGTGCGCACGTTGAAATAGCCGGTGCCCGAGGCATCGCCGTATTCGCTGCAATGGCGGCCGGTGAGCCAGTAGTTGAGGTAGTCATGGGGCAGCAGGACACTGGCGATGCGCTCGAAGACCAGGGGATGCTGTTGCTGGGTCCAGAGCAGTTTGGAAACCGTGTAGCCCGGCGCAATCACCACGCCGAGGCGTTCAAGGCTGCCGTCTTCACCGCCCAGGTGCGCCAGGAGTCGGTCGTTTTCCGGCGTGGTCTCGGTGTCGCACCACAGTTTTGCCGGGCGCAGCACCTGACCTTGGTCATCGAGCAGCACCAGGCCGTGTTGCTGGCCGGAGACACCGATACCGAGGATGGCGCGGCCGTCGACGTTCGCGTCTGCCAATGCCTGTCGAGTGGCCTGGGTGAACGCATCGAGCCATTGCTGGGGGTCTTGTTCACGGCGGCCGTTGGCACCGCTGATCATGCTATGGGCAGCGGCGCCCTGGCCGAGCACCTGGCCACTGACCGAGTCCAGGATCAGGGCCTTGGTGCCTTGGGTGCCGCAGTCGATGCCCAGGAACAATTGTTGGTTTGCCATGGAAATCCTCGGATCAAAAGAACAAAACACAAAACCTGTGGCAATGGAATGACTTGTGGCGAGGGGATGAATCCCCTCGCCACAAAAAATGCGTCCAGGCATTAATCCGCTTCAGCCAGCACCCGCTCAAGCGTTCTCGTTACCCCATGCTCGCGCAGGCTGTTGCAACACCACTCGAAGGCTGCCACGAATTCGGGTGATCGGGGGATAGCCGTGCCAAAAATTTCTTCCACGTCCAGCATCCGCTGGGTCACCAGGACATCATCGGCCACCAGTGCCTGGCAGAACGCCGCGCGAGGGTCGGGGATCGAATAGGTCGTGCCATTTTCGTCGACGCCCTTCAGATACACCGCCCAGGCCGCCACCACCAATGCCGCGCGGCGGGTCTCGCCCCCATCGGCAATCAGGCGATTGATGGTCGGCACGGTGAATTTCGGGAATTTCGACGAGCCATCCGAACACACCCGTTCCAGTTGGTCGGCGATGGCCTGGTTGGAGAAGCGCTCCACCAGGGTGTCCTTGTATTGCGTCAGGTCGATGCCTGGCACGGGCGCCAACTGCGGTGTCACGTCCAAGTCCATATACGCGCGGATATAGCGCACGAACAACGGGTCGTTCATGGTTTCGTGGACGAAGCGATAACCCTTGAGGAAACCCAGGTAGGTCAGGGCAAGGTGGCTGCCGTTGAGCAGCTTGATCTTCATTTCTTCGTAGGGCGACACGTCGTCGGTGAATTGCACGCCGACGTTTTCCCAGGCCGGGCGACCATTGACGAACTTGTCTTCGAGCACCCACTGCACGAACGGCTCGCACACCACTGGCCATGCGTCATCGACGCCATGCTCGTCATGCAGTTGCAAGCGGTGGGCGCTACTGGTCATCGGCGTGATGCGGTCGACCATGGCGTTGGGGAAGCTCACGTTCTGGTCGATCCATTGGCCCAGCGCAGGATCGCGCAGCACGGCGAAGGCCAGCAGCGCCTTGCGGGTGACGGCGCCGTTGTGGGGCAGGTTGTCGCAAGACATCAGGGTGAACGCCGGCGTGCCCTCGGCGCGGCGCTTGGCCAGGGCAGCGCAGAGGAAGCCGAACACGGTCTTCGGCTCGTCGGGATGGGCCAGGTCGTGCTGGATCTGCGGCAGATGGGCCATGAACTCGCCGTTGCTGTCGTCGATGCAGTAGCCACCTTCGGTGATGGTCAGGGAGACGATGCGGATCTGCGGGTCGGCCAGTTTGTCGATCAATGCCTGGGCGCTGTCTTCGGCGAGCAGCATGTCGGTGATAGCGCCGATCACGCGAACTTCGGTGTCGTCGGTGTCGCCCAGTTCATAAAGGGTGAACAGGTAATCCTGGCCGGCCAGGTCATCCCGGGCGCGGCGATCGTCCGGGCGAAGGCCTACGCCGCAAATGGCCCAGTCGAGGCCTTCGCCAGTGTTCATCAACGCATCGGTGTAGTACGCCTGGTGCGCACGGTGGAAGCCACCGACGCCGATGTGGGCGATGCCTTGGCGTCGGTCGTCCAGGTTGTACGCGGGCAGGACGACCTCGGCGTTGAGGTTGTGCAGGTTCTGTCGGTTGAGTTTCATCGCAAAATCTCGGCTATCAGGCGGCAGCGCGCAGCGCGCGGGAAACCGCTACGCCCTCGGCATCGAATAAATGGCAGTGTTCGGCGTCCAGGTGCAGGTCCAGTTGCTCGCCGAATCGGCTCGCCAGGTCGCCGCGCACCCGCATGGTCAAGGCTTCGCCGGAAGCGGTGACGACGTGGCAGAAAGTGTCGCTGCCCAGGCGCTCGCTGACATCGGCGGTCACCCGCAGCGTGCAATCGCCCGGTTGGGCCAGGTTCAGGTGTTCCGGGCGAATCCCCAGTGTCACCGCGCCGCCGACGCTCAGGTTGGCACCACTGCGCGGCAGGTTGATACGCGTGCCGGCGTCCAGCAGCACTTCACAACCCTGGCCGTCCAGAGCGGTGACCTTGCCCTTGAGGAAACCCATCTTCGGCGTGCCGAGAAATCCGGCCACGAACAGGTTGGCCGGTTGGTGGTACAGCTCCAGCGGCGAGCCGACCTGTTCGATGCGCCCACCGTTGAGTACGACGACCTTATCGGCCAGGGTCATGGCTTCGACCTGGTCGTGGGTCACGTAGATCATGGTCGCTTGCAGTTCTTTATGCAGGCGCGCCAGTTCCAGGCGCATCTGCACGCGCAGGGCAGCGTCGAGGTTGGACAGCGGTTCGTCGAACAGGAAAATCTTGGGATTGCGTACGATGGCCCGGCCGATTGCCACGCGCTGGCGCTGGCCGCCGGACAGTTGCTTGGGCTTGCGCTCGAGCATCGGTCCCAGTTCGAGGATGCGCGCCGCTTCGTTGACCTTCTTCTCGACGTCGGCTTTGGGCACGCCGGCCAGGTCCAGGGCGAAGGACATGTTCTTGCGCACGCTCATGTGCGGGTACAGGGCGTAGGTCTGGAACACCATCGCCAGGTCGCGCTTGGCCGGGCTGACTTCGGTAATGTCCCGGCCATCGAGTTCGATGGTGCCGTCGCTGACCTCTTCCAGGCCGGCGATCAGCCGCAGCAACGTGGACTTGCCGCAGCCCGATGGGCCGACAAAGACTACGAATTCACGGTCGTTCACCTCAAGGTCGATGCCCTTGATGATCGAGAAACCTTCGAAACCTTTTTGCAGATTCTTGATTTTCAGGTTGGCCATGATGATGGGCCTCCACTTCGGATAACTGTGTAGGGCGCGTTACTTCACCGCGCCGAAGGACAAACCGCGCACCAGCTGTTTCTGGCTGATCCAGCCAAAGATCAGGATCGGCGCGCAGGCGAGGGTCGAGACGGCGGACAACTTGGCCCAGAACAAACCTTCCGGGCTGGAGTAAGAGGCGATCAACGCGGTCAGTGGCGCGGCTTTGGACGAGGTGAGGTTCAGCGACCAGAAGGCCTCGTTCCAGCACAGGATCAGCGACAGCAACACGGTGGAGGCCAGGCCGCCCTTGGCGATCGGCAACAGGACGCGGACCATTTCCTGCCACAACGTGGCACCGTCCAGGCGCGCGGCTTCGAGGATGTCGCGAGGAATGTCCTTGAAGTAGGTGTAGATCATCCAGACCACGATGGGCAGGTTGATCAGCGTATAGATGATGATCAACGCGATACGGGTGTCCAGCAGGCCAAATTGCTTGGCGAGCAAGTAGATCGGCATCAGCACGCCCACCGGCGGCAGCATCTTGGTGGAGAGCATCCACAGCAACGTGCCCTTGGTACGTTGGGTTTCGTAGAACGCCATGGAGTACGCCGCCGGCACTGCAATCAGCAGGCAAAGGGCGGTGGCACTGAAGGAAATCACCACCGAGTTCCAGGCGAAGCTGAAGTAGTTGCTGCGCTCGTTGATGTGCAGGTAGTTCTCCAGCGTTGGCGCGAAGATGAACTGCGGTGGCGTGGCGAAGGCGTCGATCTCGGTCTTGAAGCTGGTCAGCACCATCCAGAAGATCGGGAAAAAGATCAGGATCGCGATGGCCCAGGCCAGCGTGCCCAACAGCAGGCTTTGCAGGCGACGGGATTGTTGAAGAGTCATGGCGACGGCCTCAATGCTTGTCGGTGAGGTTTTTGCCGATCATCCGGACCAGGATGATGGCGGCGATATTGGCGATGACCACGGCAATCAAGCCTCCGGCCGACGCCATGCCGACGTCGAACTGCACCAGCGCCTGGTTGTAGATCAGGTAGGCGAGGTTGGTGGAGGCATAGCCTGGGCCACCGTTGGTAGTGGTGAAGATTTCGGCGAACACCGACAGCAGGAAGATGGTCTCGATCATCACCACCACGGCAATCGGGCGGGCCAGGTGCGGCAGGGTCAGGTGCCAGAAAATGGCGATGGGGCCGGCACCGTCCAGGCGCGCGGCTTCTTTCTGTTCCTGATCCAGCGACTGCATGGCGGTCATCAGGATCAGGATCGCGAAGGGCAGCCATTGCCAGCTGACGATGATAATGATCGACAGCAACGGGTAATGAGCCAGCCAGTCCACTGGCTGGGCACCGAAGAGCTTCCACACCGAGGCGAGGATCCCGGAGACCGGATGGAAAATCAGGTTCTTCCAGATCAGCGCACCGACGGTGGGCATGATGAAGAACGGCGAGATCAGCAATACCCGCACGATGCCGCGACCGAAGAACTCACTGGCCTCCAGCAAGGCGCTGATCAATACCCCGAGCACGATGCTGATCAGCAGCACGCTGCCCACTAGCAGCAACGTATTGGTGGCACCAGGCATGAAGCCCGAGTCGGTCAGGAAATAGGTGAAGTTTTCCAGCCCGACGAATTCGTTCTCGCCGGGGTAGAGCAGGTTGTAGCGGATCGTCGAGAAGTACACGGTCATGCCCAGCGGCACGATCATCCACAGCAGCAACAAGGCGACCGAAGGGCTGACCAGGAACCAGCCGGGGTTGGCCAGTCGGATCTTGCGGGCTGGCGGGGCTATTTCGATGGGGGCTTTGACTGTTGTCGTTGAGCTATTCATGAGCGCTTACTCTTATGCGACACATTCCCTGTGGCGAGGGAACTTGCTCCCGCTGGACCGCGCAGCGGGCCCATGCCGATCGGCAATCGTTCCGATCGCCAGGGCGGGCTTCGCCCGCCAGCGGAAGCAAGCTTCCTCGCCACAAATGGATATTTACAAGTCTTTACTTGGGGTACCCGGCGCGCTTCATCTCGCGTTCGGTGGTGGATTGGGCGGCGGTCAACGCCTGGTCCACGGTCTGCTGGCCGGTCAGCGCACCCGAGAAGAACTTGCCCACTTGGGTACCGATGGCCTGGAACTCGGGGATGGTCACCAACTGGATGCCAATGTAGGGCACGGGCTTGAGGGTCGGGGCTTTCGGGTCGGCGACTTTCAACGACTCCAGCGTCACCTTGGCAAACGGCGCGGCTTTCATGTACTCGTCGCTGTAGGTGGAGGTGCGGGTGCCCGGTGGTACGTTGGCGATGCCGTCGGTCTTGGCGACCAACTGACCGTACTCCTTGGACGTTGCCCAAGTGGTGAACACCTTGGCGGCGTCCTTGGCTTTGGAACTGGTCGGGATCGCCAGCGACCAGGAATACATCCAGGAGGTGCCTTTTTCGGTTTTTTCGTGGGGGGCGAAGGTGAAACCGACGTGATCGGCCACTTTGCTCTGGGTCTTGTCGGTGACGAACGAACCGGCGACGCTGGCATCGACCCAGACCGCGCACTTGCCGCTGTTGAACAGGGCCAGGTTTTCATTGAAACCGTTGCTGGAAGCGCCCGGCGGGCCGGACTTCTTCATGTTGTCAACGTAGAAGTTCAGGGCATCCTTCCACTCGGGTCCATTGAATTGCGGCTGCCACTTCTCATCGAACCAGCGCGCGCCAAAGCCGTTGGCCAGGGTCGTGATCAGCGCCATGTTCTCGCCCCAACCGGCCTTGCCGCGCAGGCATAGGCCATATTGTTCCTTGGTCTTGTCGGTGAGCTTTTCAGCGAACTCACCGATCTGGGTCCAAGTCGGGTGTTCGGGCATGGTCAGCCCGGCGTCCTTGAACAAATCTGTGCGGTAGTAAGTGATCGAGCTTTCGGCATAGAACGGCAGGGCGTACAGCGAGCCCTTGACCGACAAGCCATCGCGCACGGATGGGAAGATGTCTTCCAGGTCATAGGCGGCGGGCAGGTCCTTCATCGGTTCCAGCCAGCCCTTGGCACCCCAGAGTGCGGCTTCGTACATGCCAATGGTCAGCACGTCGAACTGCCCGCCCTGGGTGGCGATGTCGGTGGTCAGGCGTTGGCGCAGGACGTTTTCTTCGAGCACCACCCAGTTCAGCTTGATGTCCGGGTGCTCGGCCTCGAAGGTTTTCGAGAGCTTTTGCATGCGGATCATGTCGCTGTTGTTGACGGTGGCAATGGTCAGGGTTTGCGCGCCGAAACTGACGCTGCTGAGGGTCATGCAGGTGGAGACAAGCAGAGCTTTTACCGAAGGTTTCATCGCGCACTCCTTTTCCGCGCCCACGGGCTGCAGAAGGACAGTTATTGTTTTTGTGTCTTCCGGATGAGAGGAAGAATGTGCGCTGATTACAGCCCTCAATGGACGGCGTGACAAATCATCCGTCGCACTTTGACTGATACTTTTTTGCACTGGTTGTATTTCAAGGGAGCCGTGCGAGGCGAATATTCAGCCCTGGTTCTGCTCGGTCAACCGCTGCACCGCCAGCCGCCGGTAGTGGGACGGGGTCATGCCCTTGAGTTGCTGGAAGCGCCGGTTGAAGTTGGAAATATTGTTGAAGCCCGACTCAAAGCACACATCGGTCACCGGTTTGTCGCCATCGGCCAGCAGTTCGCAGGATTTGCTGATGCGCAGTCGATTGACGAATTCGATGAAGCAACGGCCGGTGGCTTGCTTGAACACTCGGCTGAAGTAAGTGGGCTTCATGCCCAGGTGCTCGGCGACTTCTTCCAGGGGCAATTCCCGGGCGTAGTGCGCGAAAATGTAGTCCACCGCGCGGTTGGTGCGGTCGATGCTGTGCTCATCCGCCGCTTGTGGGGTAGTAGCCCCGGACAGCAATTGATAATCGTCGCAGCTCGCCAGCAGCTCCATCAGAATGAAAAAGTAGCCCAGCCGGCTCATTCCTTGGGCGTCGGCGATGCGTTGCATCAACGTCATGGCCTGGCGAATGGTGCGTTTGCAGCGAAATTCGATGCCGTGCTGGGCGCGTTCGAGCAGCGGTGCCAGTGTCTTGAGTTCGGCGAACACTTGGTTGCCGCTTTCAAACAGCTCGTCGGTGAAGTTCACCAGCATGTCGCGCTTGGGTACCACCTCATCCTCGGCCACCTGGCTGATCCAGTTATGGGGCAGGTTGGGGCCGGTGAGGAACAGCGACTGGGGGGAAAAATTGCCGATGTAGTCGCCGATGAAGACCTTGCCCGAGCTGGCGACGATAAGGTGCAGCTCGTATTCCTTGTGGAAATGCCAGCGCACCAGCGGGCAGGGGAAGCCGTGCTGGCGGTAGATGATGGACAGCCCGTTGTGGTCGTCCATCAACTCGTACGAAGGGTCGGTGACTCTGGCTGTGCGGGTCATGGGCTTGGTGCTTTTGTTGTTATCGCCGCTGGATAATGCCCCCTTCGGCGCCCGCGTTCCAGCCCCGGGAACAATGAGGGACTCAGCTGTTGCGGTTCTTTTCTTCGATCCATTGGGACATGTACTGGGTACTCTTGTGCTGGTGGTGGCGCAGCATGCTGCCGGTGAAGTTATCCCGGCGGCGTCGTGGCAGATCGGCACGGCACGCATTGAGACTGTCAATCAAGGCCGGACCGTGGACCTGCCTGCGGAAACGTTCATTGAGCAAGGCCAATCCGGCCTGCTGGGCATGGGTCCAGCGCGCCGGGTCGCAATACAACTGCACGGCGGCTGCGGCGATGTCTTCGGCGCTCTGGGCGATCACGCCGGGCCAGGGCATGCCGCCGTGCATGGCTTCGGCGCCCACGGGCGTGGTGATACTGGGCGTACCGCAGAGCATGGCTTCGATCAGCTTGCCCTTGATGCCGGCACCGAAACGCAGTGGCGCCAGGCAGATGCGTGCCGCGGACATGACCTGCAAGGCGTCCTCGGCCCAGTTCATGATATGAAATCCTTGGTTCGGATTGTGCATTGCCGCCGCCTTCGGCGGAGTGTAGGCGCCGTAGAGGTGCAGCTGCGCACCGGGCAGTCGTTGGCGAATCAGCGGCCATACCGCATTTTTCATCCAGAGCACGGCGTCCCAGTTCGGTGCGTGACGAAAGTTGCCGATGCTGAGGAAATTCGCCCGGGCTTCGTAGGTGGCGAACGGTTCAATGGGCAGGTCCAGCATCAACGGACACCAGAGCAACAGCTCGCGGGGCACGTTGAAGTGTTCCACCAACAGCTCGATTTCGAATTCCGACACCATCAGGTTCAGGTCGCAACGGAACAGGGCGGCAATTTCCCGCCTGGCCAGGTCAGTGTCGGCCATCAGCTCGAATTCCTCGCGCAGGGCCGGCGCGAACAAGTCACTGAAGTCCTGGGAGGCTTCATCGGCCTTCAAGCGATCTTTGAGTCGCTGGTGCCGCGCATGACGCAGGCTTTGCAAGTCCGAGGTTTCCAGCACGCGCAGTGCATCGGGGCAATGTTTCTCGACGCGCCAGCCAAACTGTTCTTCCATCATGAATTGGTCGAACAGGACGATATCTGGCGCCAATTCAGCGATGAATGCGTCGAAGCTGCTGTTATTGAGTTCGATCGGTACTTCACGGATGCCCAGGCCGACCAGGTCGGCGCGGTTTTCGCCGGGCTTGGCGGGGCTGCTGAAGGTGATGTCCCAGCCTTGTCCGAGAAAGGCCTCCAGGAGCTGCATGACATGCCCGCCGGCCGCCGATGAACGTGGCTCGGGCCAGACATAGCCGATAACCAGGACTTTGGTGGTGGGATGGGGCATGGCGGGCGATCCTTGGAGCGTTTCAGGCGCGGGCGGCGCGCGGGGCGCCGATAGTGACCAAGAATGCGCCTGGGCTCAAGAAAGAATCTTTTTGACCTTGTCCCGCAACTGATCGATGGAGAAGGGCTTGCCGATCACCGACATGCCTTCAGGTACATCGATGCTTTCGGCATAACCGCTGGCAAACAGCACCGGCAGTTGCGGCCGCTCGATTCGAGCCTGCTTGGCCAGTTCCCGTCCGTCCATGATCGGCAGGCCCACGTCCGTCATCATCAGGGCAATGGGCAGCTTGTCGTTGCGCAAGAACTCCAATGCCTGGCCACAACCGTCCGCCTCCAACACCGTGTACTTCAATTCCTCCAGCACATCGACGATCAACATGCGCACGATGGTGTCGTCTTCGACGACCAGAATGGTGGGGGAGGTGACAGGTGTGGGGACGGACATAATGGACTTCTCGAAAGATGGAATCGGGAGGGGCGATAAAAACGGCCTTAATGCATGAGTAAGTCGAGAGGTGGCACAAGTTCCCGAAGCTGTACAAGAAAGGATCTATAGTACAAGAGCTGACAAGGATAGTCGCATCCTTAAAACCGAGGTACAGCACCCTTTGGGATTTGCGTCCTTGAATCGTCAGAAATGTGGATCCAGCCCGTGATTTTGGGCAAACTCCATGATTTTCAACTGCTCACCAAGGCCTTCTTCCATGACTCCTTCGTCTTCGGTTGACGAACAAAGTTTTCGCAAGCTCCTAAGCCGTAACATCAGCCTTCCTCTTGGCATCGGTGCTCTCAGCGCGGTGTTCTTCATCGCGCTGATCACGTACTTGCTTTCGGTGATCCAATGGGTCGGGCACACCGATCGGGTGATCAATAACGCCAATGAAGCGCTGAAGCTGAGCGTCGACCTGGAAACAGGCATGCGCGGTTACCTGTTGAGCGGCGACGAGCACTTCCTCGACCCCTATGAGGTCGCCAAGCCGCGGATCGCAGTCGCGCTCGACACATTGTTGGAATTGACAGCCGACAATCCGGTACAGACCGACCGTCTGCACCGGATCCAGGCGCTGCAGGTGGAATGGACCAACTACGCCCAAGGCATGATCGATCTGCAACGCAGCAGCGGCGATTACCGCGGAGCAGTCAAGGCCGGGCGCGGCAAGCGGCTGACCGACGAGATACGCAAGTCTTTCGAAGATGTCGTCGAGACCGAACAGCAACTGCGTGCCGAGCGCAACGAGCAGGTACGCACTACCACGATCTGGAGCATCGCCCTGTATTTGCTGTTCGTTGCGGCTGTCAGTGGATTACTGGCCTATGTTGGCCGTCGGGACCTCCTGACGCTGTCCGGCAACTACAGCGCCAGCCTGAAAGTCCAGCAGCAGAGCGCGTTGCACCTGGAGAAGCAGGCTTGGTTGCGCAATGGCCAGACCCAGTTGGCCGAACAGGTCCTGGGCCAACTGACCCTGAACCTCCTTGGGCGCAACATCCTGCAGTTCTGCGCGCAGTACCTGGGCACTGTGGTCGCCGCCCTTTACGCACGAGAAGAAAACGGCACCCTGCGACGCATCGCCACCTATGGCATGTCCAGGGAAGATGACGAACTGCAGCAGGTCATCATCGACGGCGAGGGCATCGTCGGCCAAGCCGTGCGGCAAGGGCGTCTTATCCGGCTGGACGATGTGCCGGGCGATTACCTCAAGGTCAGCTCGGGGCTCGGCCAGGGGCTGCCCAACTGTGTGCTGGTGGTGCCGACCCGTGACGATGATCGCATCAACGGTGTCGTTGAGCTGGGCTTCCTGAGGCCATTGACCGAGCGCGACATCGAACTGTTGGAGTTGGTAGCCGGCAACATCGGCACGTCCATCGAGGCGGCTCGCTATCGCCAGCGCCTGCAAGAGGTATTGGCCGAGACCCAGCAATTGAACGAAGAGCTGCAAGTGCAGCAGGAAGAGCTCAAGACCGCGAATGAAGAGTTGGAGGAACAGTCGCGCATCCTCAAGGAGTCCCAGGCGCACCTGGAAGCCCAGCAACAGGAACTGGAGCAGACCAACGAGCAATTGGCCGAGCAGCGCGACGCCATGGACCAGAAGAACAGCGAGCTGAACCTGGCCCAGATCCAACTGCAGGAACGCGCCGAAGAATTGCAGCGCTCGAGCAAGTACAAGTCCGAGTTCCTCGCCAATATGTCCCATGAACTGCGCACGCCGCTCAACAGCTCGCTGATCCTGTCGAAATTGCTGGCGGAGAACCCGCATAACAACCTCAGCGACGAACAGGTCAAGTTTGCCGAGTCGATCTACTCTGCCGGCAATGATCTGCTTAACCTGATCAACGACATCCTGGACATTTCCAAGGTCGAGGCCGGCAAGCTGGAAGTGCGTCCGGAAAACACCAGCGTGGCGCGTCTGGTGGATGGGCTCCAGGACGTGTTCAGGCCGCTGACGGCTGAAAAGGGCCTGGCGTTTGAAGTGCAGCTGCTGCCTGATGCGCCGGCGATGTTGTACACCGATCGCCAGCGTCTGGAACAGATACTCAAGAACCTGTTGTCCAATGCCGTGAAGTTCACCGAACACGGCTCCGTCGAGCTGTCCGTGACCGGCCAGCCGGGTTCGGGCATCGCCTTCATGGTGCGTGATTCGGGGATCGGCATCGCCGCCGATCAACAACAGAGTATTTTCGAGGCGTTCCGCCAGGCAGATGGCACCACCAATCGCCGTTACGGCGGCACTGGGCTGGGACTGTCGATTTCCCGGGACCTGGCAACGTTGCTGGGGGGTTCGATTTCGGTATCCAGCGCGCCAGGACAGGGCAGTGTCTTCACGCTGGTCTTGCCGGAGCGCTACGTCGAGCCAGGGGAGAACCCCATTGAACCGGTGACATTCACTCCTACCGCAACCGTCCCGGCACTGAGCCGTGCGCCCGCGCCGGCGCCACTGGTGGCCGAGGTAGACGCGCCACTCCCGCAATTCCCTGACGACCGGGACAAGGCGCCGTTCGATTCCCGTTGCATCCTCGTCATCGAGGACGAACCCAAGTTCGCCCGTATCCTGTTCGACCTCGCCCATGAACTGGGCTACCAGTGCCTGGTGGCCCACGGCGCCGACGAAGGCTTTGACCTGGCCTTGCAACTGAGCCCTGATGCAATCCTGCTGGACATGCGCCTGCCGGATCACTCCGGGCTTACCGTCCTGCAACGGCTCAAGGAACAAGCCCAGACCCGCCATATTCCGGTGCACGTCATTTCCGTCGAAGACCGCGTCGAAGCGGCCATGCACATGGGCGCCATCGGTTACGCGGTCAAGCCGACCACCCGGGACGAACTCAAGGACGTGTTCGCGCGACTGGAGGCCAAGCTGACCCAAAAGGTCAAGCGGGTGCTGTTGGTTGAAGACGATGACTTGCAGCGCGACAGCATTACCCGCCTGATCGGCGACGACGACATCGAGATCACCGCCGTCGGCCTGGCACAGCAAGCCTTGGATCTGCTGCGCGACAACGTCTACGACTGCATGATCATCGATCTCAAGCTACCGGACATGCTGGGCAATGACTTGCTCAAGCGCATGTCCAGCGAAGAGATCTGTTCATTCCCGCCGGTGATCGTCTACACCGGGCGTAACCTGACGCGCGACGAAGAAGCCGAGCTGCGCAAGTATTCACGCTCGATCATCATCAAGGGGGCTCGCTCTCCGGAACGTTTGTTGGATGAAGTCACACTCTTTCTGCACAAAGTCGAATCGCGGTTGTCCCATGAACGACAGCGCATGCTCCAGACTGCCCGCAGTCGCGACAAGGTTTTCGAAGGCCGCAAGGTACTGGTGGTGGACGACGATGTGCGCAATATCTTCGCCCTGACCAGCGCCCTGGAGGCCAAAGGAGCGATCGTCGTTATCGGGCGCAATGGTTATGAGGCGATTGAACGCTTGAACGAGGTCGAAGACATCGACCTGGTGCTGATGGACGTGATGATGCCCGAGATGGATGGCTTCGAAGCCACCACGCTGATCCGCAAGGATCCTCGCTGGCGCAAATTGCCAATCATCGCCGTTACCGCCAAGGCTATGAAGGATGATCAGGAGCGTTGCCTGGCGGCGGGCTCCAACGATTACCTGGCCAAGCCGATTGACCTGGATCGCCTGTTTTCACTGATTCGCGTGTGGTTGCCAAATATGGAAAGAATTTAGTGGAACGAAACACAGACATTGAACTTCGTTTGTTGATCGAAGCGATCTACCTGAAGTACAGCTACGACTTCCGCGATTACTCCGGCGCTTCCATCAAGCGCCGGGTGCTGCATGCGCTGAGCCAGTTCGAGTGCAAGACCATATCGGCCCTGCAAGAACGGGTGTTGCATGACCCAGGCGCGTTCATGCAGTTGTTGCAGTTGCTGACGATCCCGGTCAGCGAGATGTTTCGCGACCCTGCGCACTTCCTGGCCATTCGCGAGGAAGTGGTGCCGCTGCTCAAGACCTACCCGTCGATCAAGATCTGGATCGCCGGTTGCAGCACCGGGGAAGAGGTCTACTCCATGGCGATCCTGCTGCGGGAAGAAGGACTGCTGGATCGCACGTTCATCTACGCCACGGACATCAATCCGCGGTCCCTGGAAAAAGCCAAGCAGGGCATCTTTTCCCTGGAAAACGTCCGGGCCTACACCCAGAATTACCAGCTTGCCGGAGGTAAGCGTTCGTTTGCCGACTACTATACGGCCGCCTACGATTACGCCATGTTCGACAAGACGCTGTGCAAGAACGTGACCTTCGCCGACCATAGCCTTGCAACCGACAGCGTGTTTTCAGAAACTCAATTAATTTCCTGTCGTAACGTATTGATATATTTCAATAAAAAGCTGCAAGATCGCGCTTTCGGGTTGTTTCATGAGTCCCTCTGCCACCGCGGGTTCCTGGTGCTGGGTAGCAAGGAGACGCTGGATTTTTCAGCCTTTAGTGCGCAGTTCGAACCCTTGGTCAAACAGGAACGGATCTATCGCAAGTTATGAATCCAATGACGGACAGATCCAGCCAGTTGATCGAGGCAGTCGTCGTCGGTGCGTCCGCCGGTGGCGTCGAAGCATTGCTCAAGATTTTCACGCCGTTGCGCAAAGGTTTTCGCCTGCCTGTCCTGGTGGTGTTGCATTTGCCCGACGAGCGCAACAGCCAGTTGGCTCAGGTGTTGCGCCACCGTCTCGCGATACCCGTTGAAGAAGCGCGCGACAAGCAAGACATCTGTCCGGGCACCTTGTATGTTGCGACGCCTGGTTATCACCTCTCGGTCGAGGCTGACCGTAGCCTGTCGCTGAGCCTCGAAGAGCCGGTTCACCATTCTCGGCCGTCGATTGACGTGCTGTTCGAATCGGCCGCCGATGTCTATGGCCCGCGTTTGCTGGCGGTGGTGCTGACGGGTGCCAATAGCGACGGGGCCAAGGGCTTGGCCAGGGTCAAGGCGCTGGGCGGCATCACGGTCGTCCAGGACCCGACAGAGGCACAGGTTGCCACCATGCCTGAAGCGGCGCTTGGCTTGCACGAGCCCGACCATATCCTAACTTTGCAGGGCATCGGCCAATTGCTGGCCGGGCTGGAATGAACTAAATGCCAAGAGATATTCAAGCCAAACTGCTGATCGTCGACGATCTGCCTGAGAATCTATTGGCCCTGGAAGCGCTGATCCAGCGCGACGACCGCGAGGTGTTCAAGGCCTTGTCGGCGGACGAAGCGCTGTCGCTGCTTCTGCAACATGACTTTGCCCTGGCGATCATCGATGTGCAGATGCCAGGGATGAACGGTTTTGAACTGGCCGAGTTGATGCGCAGCACGGAAAAGACGCGCAGCATCCCGATCATTTTTGTCAGCGCCGCCGGCCGCGAACGCAACTACGCCTTCACCGGCTACGAAAACGGCGCGGTGGATTTCCTGCACAAGCCGTTGGACACCCATGCGGTCAAAAGCAAGGTCAATGTGTTCGTCGAACTTTATCGCCAGCGCAAGGCGATGAAGGAGCAAGTCAATGCCCTTGAGCAGAGCCGTCGGGAGCAGGAGCAGTTGCTCCAGCAGTTGCAAGCCACTCGCGGGGAGCTGGAGCAGGCCGTGCGCATGCGCGATGACTTCATGTCGATCGTCGCCCACGAGGTCCGCACGCCGCTCAACGGCCTGATCCTGGAAACGCAGTTGCGCAAGATGCACCTGGCACGGGATAACGCCGCGGCGTTCACCCTGGACAAGGTGAAGGCGATGGTCGAGCGCGACGAGCGCCAGATCAAAAGCCTGATCCGCTTGATCGAGGACATGCTCGATGTGTCGCGGATCCGCACCGGCAAGTTGTCGATCCGTCCGACCCGTTTCAATCTGACGGCACTGGTGCAAAATCTGCTGCACAACTTCCAGCCGCAAATCGCCGCCGCCGAATGCACCGTGACGTGCATCGCCGAGCCTTTGGTGGAAGGGCACTGGGATGAGTTTCGCATCGAACAGGTGGTTTCCAACCTGCTGACCAATGCGTTGCGCTATGGCAGCAAGAGTCCGATCGAGGTGCGGGTCTACCAGACGCCCGAGCATGCCTGTGTCGAAGTCCAGGACCACGGTATCGGTATCAGCGAAGAGAACCAGAAGCGCATCTTCCAGCAATTTGAACGGGTGTCGTCCAAGGCCGCCGCCGCCGGCCTGGGTCTGGGATTGTTCATCTCCGAGCAGATCGTCACTGCCCATGGCGGTATCATCACGGTCAATAGTCGCCTCAACGAAGGGGCGTTGTTCCGCGTTTGTCTGCCTTTTCAGAAAACTGGCGAACGGACGCAACCTCTGAGCGACCCCAAGGTCGTATCAGCAGCTATTGATCCAACAAAGGCTTCTCATGAGTGAAGATGCGCAAGACGTTGTATTGATCGTCGAGGATGATCCTTCGATCCTGATGGTGCTGTCGGCTTATCTGTCAGGCGAGGGGTATCGGGTCTTGCAGGCCGAAAACGGTGAGCAGGCGTTCGAGATCCTGGCGAGCAAACCTCATCTGGACATGATGATTACCGACTTCCGCCTGCCGGGTGGCATCTCCGGTGTGCAGATCGCCGAGCCGGCGGTGAGGTTGCGTCCGGATCTGAAGGTTATTTTCATCAGTGGTTATGCCCAGGAAGTGCGTGAGACGGATAGTCCCATTACTCGCAAGGCGCCGATTCTGGATAAGCCGTTTGATTTGGATGTGTTGCAGGGGATTATGCAGGGGATGTTGTCGTAGTCTCTGCTGTAATGGCTGGTTGAGTACATATCCGTTTCTGCGGTAACGGCTGCTTATGGTTCCGCTCTTACAGCGGGTCACTTTTTTCAGACGCCAAAAAAGTAACCAAAAAGGCTTTGCCCCACCATTCGGCACCTCGCCGAGGCTCGGTGTGCCCTCACTCCGGCCTTGCTCCGTGGGCCGCCGCGAAGGGCCATCCATGGCCCAGCGCGGCTACCTCGGCATCCATGCCGAGGTGCCCACTGCGCAAGGCCTGCGTTCAGCCATCGTGGTTAACGGGGCGTCAAGGTCAAGATCAAGATCAAGGTCAAGGTCAAGGTCAAGGTCAAGGTCAAGGTCAAGATCAAAAGCAGTGCCACGCCTCAGACCTTGATCATCTCCCGCACCTTCGCCGTCAACAAATCAAATGTAAACGGCTTGGTAATCATCTGCATGCCCGGGTCGAGGAAACCACCGCGCACTGCCGCGTGTTCAGCGTAACCAGTGATGAAGAGCACCTTGAGGTCGGGCCGGATTTGCCGGCCGATTTCAGCCAGCTGTCGGCCGTTCATGCCAGGTAGCCCTACGTCGCTGATCAACAGGTCGATACGTTGGCTTGATTGCAGGATCGGCATCGCGCCATTGGCGTCGCCGGCTTCGACGAAGGCGTAGCCCAGTTCGCCCAGCACCGCGCTGACCAGGACACGCACCGCCGGATCATCTTCGACGATGAGCACGGTTTCGCCATCTTGCGCATAAGGCGCTTGTGGAACGACGACCTGGGGTTCGTGTATTTCTTCGCCAATGAAGCGCGGCAGGTAAAGGTTCACGGTGGTGCCTTTGCCGACCTCGCTGTCGATGGTCACGTGTCCGCGTGACTGCTTGCTGAATCCGTAGATCATCGAAAGCCCCAGGCCGGTGCCCTGGCCGATGGGCTTGGTGGTGAAGAAGGGATCGAATGCGCGACTCATCACCGCTTCCGGCATGCCGTACCCTGTGTCCTGTACGCTCAATACCACATAGTCGCCGGGTTCGAGATTCGTGTAGGCATCGGTAAAACCGGTATCCAGGTACTTGTTGAAAGTCTTTACCACCAGCTTCCCGCCGTCGGGCATGGCATCGCGGGCATTGAGGACCAGGTTGAGCAGGGCGCTTTCCAGTTGGTTGGGGTCGGCTTCGGCGATCCAGAGCTGTTCGTCCAGGCGCATTTCCAGGGCGATGCTTTCGTTGAGGCTACGTTGCAGCAATTCGCCCATCGACAGCACCAAGGTGTTCATCTGCACGGCCTTGGAGTCCAGGGACTGGCGACGGGAGAACGCCAGGAGCCTGTGGGTCAGGCCCGCGGCGCGATTGGCCGAGGTCACGCCCAGGTCGATCAGGCTATCGAGGTCTTCGGTGCGGCCCCGCGCCAGGCGTCGACGTAGCAGTTCAAGACTGCCGATGATGCCGGTGAGCATGTTGTTGAAATCATGGGCGATGCCACCGGTGAGCTGTCCAACCGCTTCCATTTTCTGCGATTGGCGCAGGGCCTCCTCATTGTGGCGCAACTGGGCGGTACGCTCCTCGACCTGCTGTTCAAGGGTTTCGAGGGTGTTTTGCAGGCGCAGCTCGCTGTTGCTGAGGTCGATCAGGCGGTCCCGGGCTTCGTATTGCCTTCGGCGTCCGCGCAATGCAGTGGTCACCAGGCTGACGAGCGTGACCGGATGGAACGGCCGCTCAAGGAAGGTCACGTTGCCCAGTTGCGCGCCAATGCGCGCGACTGGATTCTGCTCCGGTCCTCCGTGATGCGTCAGCAGGACAATGGGCAGGTCGGACCAAGCCGGCTGCTGTTCTATGTGCTGGAGCAGGTTCTCCAGCTCCGGACCTACCAGGGCTTCCGAGGAAATCACCAGCATGCCCGCCCCGTGCTCCAACTCTTCGCACAAATGGCCCAGATGACTGCATACGAGGCCATGGAAGCCGGCTTCGTTGAGAATCATCAGGGCAATCTGGCTGTCCCGTCCCAGCGGCGCGAGAATTAGCGCCCGCTCGGACAGTGGCTCGGCCGACGTCACTGGGCTTCATCCTCAAGCAACGGGTGACCCGCTCCCATATACGTTGGCACTCCGCGCAATACGCCTTGGAACGCTTCCAGGGGCTCGCCGATGGTCATGCCCCGCTTGTTGATACGGTATTCGCGGATGGTGGATTCATGGCTGCCGGTGCGCTTCTTGATAATGGAAATCGCGCGGCGAACCTTCCCCAGCGCCTCGAAATAACGCAGCAGGATAACGGTATCGGCCAGGTAGGTGATGTCCACCGGCGCCTGCATATCACCCACGAGGCCGTGTTGCGCGACAGTCATGAACGTCGCTGCGCCTTTGCGGTTGAGGTAGAGCAAAAGCTCATGCATGTGCAAGACCAGGGCGTTTTCCTCAGGCATCGCGGCCTGGTAGCCGTTGATGCTGTCGATCACCACCGTCTTGATGTCGCCTTCGTTGACGCAACGGCGTACCCGGTGGGAGAACTCGCCGGGGGACAGCTCGGCGGCATCGACCTGTTCGATCAGCAGGTTGCCGGTCTTCTGCAGCTCCAGCAGATCGATGCCGATGTGCTTCATGCGCTCGAACAGCAAACCCAGCTCTTCATCGAAAATGAACAGGGCGGCTTTTTCGCCGCGCTGTACAGCTGCTGCCGCGAAGATAAGGGAGATCAACGATTTGCCGGTACCGGCCGGACCAAGGATCAGCGTGCTGGAGCCGGTCTCGATACCGCCGCCGAGCAGGGCGTCCATTTCCTGGATGCCGCTGGACAATTGCTGGCGCACGTACTGTCCACGGTGCTCGGCGGCCACCAGGCGAGGGAAGACATGCACGCCGTCGCCCATGATCGTGAAATCGTGGTAGCCACCACGGTACTTCTGCCCGCGGTACTTGACCACGCGCAACCGTCGCCGCTCGGCACCGTAAGACGGAGTCAATTCTTCGAGGCGGACCACGCCGTGGGCCACGCTGTGCACCGTCTTGTCCAGGGATTCGGTGGTCAAGTCATCCAGGAGCAGGACCGTGGCGTCGTAGCGTACGAAATAGTGCTTGATCGCCAGGATCTGCCGGCGATAGCGCAGGGAGCTTTGCGCCAGGAGGCGGATCTCGGAAAGACTGTCCAGCACGACGCGGGTCGGCTTGAATCGCTCGACCACTTCGAAGATCTGCCGGGTCGCTTCGCCCAGCTCCAGGTCCGAGGAATACAGCAGGCTTTGCTGATGCTCGGCGTTGAGCAGGCTCTCGGGCGGGGTCAACTCGAAGATGTGGATGTTTTCATCCATGGTCCACCCGTGGGACGCTGCGCCCTGGCGCAATTCACGCTCGGTCTCCGATAGCGTGATGTACAACGAGCGCTCGCCGGCCTCGGCACCGGCTAGCAGGAAGTGCAACGCGACCGTGGTTTTGCCAGTGCCCGGTTCTCCCTCCAGGAGGAACACATGGCCTCGGGACAAACCACCGGAAAGGATGTCGTCCAGCCCTTCGATACCGGTGGCGGCTTTTGCGCTGATCAACTCGTTAGATGTAGTCAAAAATAGCCCTCTCATGACTAGGGAAGTGGGCAGCTGGCGGGTTCGTGCCTGAAATGAACTGCCTGAATACTTGACCTTTGGCAGTGATGGCGGTTCCGCTTCCTTTGACAAAACGCGTACTGCTGCACAACTTCTTGCCCTCACAGATCGGTCTATAAACCTTGCTGTATCGCCGGGTCGTCGGGGTTCAGTTGTTCCAGTTGAGCCAGCAATACCTGGACATGTTGCAACTGACCGGTTTCCTTCCAATAGTTGATCAGCAGGACCCGAGCGTTGCGGTCGGCGGGATAGCGCTGGACAATTTCCTGCAGCTGTTTCTGCGCCGCTTCCACCTCCTGCTCAGCATGCAGCGTGGTCGCCAGGTCGTAGCGGTATTGGCGATTATCAGGCTCCAGCTCCACGGCTTTCGCCAAGCCTAGCACCGCATATTCACTTTGCCCGTGCTGCAACAGCCACATGCCCAATGCATGTTGCAGATAAGCCGATGCCGGCTGCGCTTGCAACTGCCGGGCGAGCAATTGGCGTGCGGCTTCTCCCTGGCCTTGTTTGTCCAGCACATCGATCTGCATCACCAGTGCCGGCAGGTTGTCCGGTTGCAGCTGCAGGGTCTGTTCCAGCGCCTGCTGGGCTTTTTTCAGCTCGGCGTCATGCACATGCAGGCGGGCGAGCTGATAGAGCGATTCGGGCGTGGGTGGGCCGTCGTTCAGCACTTGCTTCCAAGTATCGACGGCAATCTGCATCGCGCCGAAATACAGGCCCAGTTCATCTGGCGACAGACCCAGCAGTGCATTCACGGCGGCGAAGCGGACGTCCGGCTCGTTGTCATCCAGGAGCGGGCCGAGCAGCAGGCTGCGCTGGGCGTTCGGCACCAGCCCGACGATGCTGCTGATGGCGGCACGACGCACGGCCGGCGATTCGCTGTGCAGATCCGCCTGCGCCAGTTTCAAGGCTTGGGGGCTGGGATAGTTGGGAAGTTCGGCGTGTAGCCATATGCGGCGCTTCGCAGAGAGGTCCGGACGTGCCAGTTGCTGGTAAAGCATTCGCGCCGCGCCTGGCTGGCCGTTGCGAGCGTTCTCCAATGCTTCGCTGTAACCGCGCTTGATGGCCTCGGGAACCTGCGGTGTGGCGTTGCGCAACCACATCGCGACGATGCCGATCGCCGACACAACGGCGAGACTGAGAAGCAGGTAGCGGCGAGACGAAGACATGCAGGTAATCCATAACCAGTAGCGCGAAATGTCGCAAGCTTCGGTCAGGCGGCGGCCCGAGTCAAACCCTGTGAATTATGGATCGACCCCGCAACGAACCCCGCTCGACAAATAAAAAAGCCCCGCGTCCGAATGAGACGCGGGGCAAACAATTGGTTGGTTGCGGCCAACCAAAGGAGCTCGGTTGGGAAGGGGGTCAGTTGCTGGCGACGGTTTCCGGCTGCCAGCCGCCACCCAGGGCCTTGTAGATCGCGACGATGCCGCGATACAGGTCGACTTCGGCCTGGGCCTGGCTGTCTTCGGCGGCCAGGCGTTCACGCTGGGCGTCGAGCAGCACAAGGAAATCCTCGGTGCCTTCGCGGTAGCGGATCTCGGCCAGGTCGGCGGCCGCGCGGCTCGATTCGCTCTGGCGGATCAGCGAGATCAGGCGTTGCTGGCGCTTGCCGTAGTCGCTGAAGGCGTTTTCCGATTCTTCCAAGGCCAGCAGCACTTGTTGCTCGTAGTTGGCCAGGGCGCCATCCGCTTCGGCGTTCGCGCCACGCAAGCGAGCCCGCACGCTGCCCAAGTCAAAAGCGGCCCAGGTAATGCTCGGGCCCAGCGCCCAGGCGTTGGCCGCCGAAGAGCCGATCTGCGAGCCGCGCCCGGCAGTGAAGCCGAGGAAACCGCTGAGACTGACCCGAGGGAAAAGGTCGGCCTTGGCCACGCCGATGCGCGCCGTGGCAGCGGCCAGTTGACGCTCGGCGCTGAGGATGTCGGGACGGCGTTGCAGCAGTTGCCCTGGATCGCCTATTGGCAGGGCCTTGGCAATGGCTGGCAACTGTTTAGGACTCAAGTCTACGGTCAGCTTGTCCGGCCGTTCGCCCAGCAACGTTGCGATGCGGTTGCGTTGGCGGGCCTGTTCGGCCTGCAATTGCGGCACGCTGGCCTCCACCGCGGCCAGGCGGGCATCGGCACGCACCACGTCAAGCTGATCGCCTACGCCGGCGTCGCGCAGGCTTTCGGTGATCTTGCGGGACGCCTGCTGGTTGTCGAGGTTCGCCAGCGCAATTTTCTCCCGCAGCTGTGCGCCGCGCAGTTGGCCATAGGCGTCCACCAGCTCGGCGATCATCGTCACCTGCAGTTGGTAGAGATCGGCCTCGGCGGCCTGCTGGTCGGCATCGGTCGCTTCCAGGTTGCGCTGGATGCGTCCGAACAGGTCCAGCTCCCAGGCCATGTCCAGGCCCAGGTCGTAACGCTCGGAATTGATCCGGTCGTCAGTCTGCCCCATCGGATTCTGGCCTTTGCCCAGTTCGCTGCTGGCGCGGCTGGTAATGGTCGGCATGGCGTCATTGCTGGCATCGTCGCGAATCGCCCTCAGCCTTGGCGAGTCGCAATTGCAGCGGTTGTCCGGGTTGCTGGATCAACTCTCCGATGAGCGTCCCGGCGAACAAGAGCTCCTTGTCGTGGGCAGGACGGATGTGACATTGAGCGAGCCTGCCGCCGGTAGCGCCAGGCCTGATGCACGGCAGGCGCTGCTGGACCGGTTCACCCAGGATCTCACTGTCCGGGCAGGGGAAGGACTGATCGATCCGGTGTTCGGTCGCGACGATGAAATACGCCAGGTCATCGACATCTTGAGTCGCCGACGCAAGAACAATCCGATCCTGGTCGGCGAGCCCGGCGTGGGCAAGACCGCGCTGGTCGAAGGGCTGGCGCTGCGCATTGCCCAGGGCGACGTGCCCGACAGCCTCAAGTCGGTCAGCGTGCGCGCGCTGGACTTGGGCTTGTTGCAGGCCGGCGCCGGGGTCAAGGGCGAATTCGAGCAGCGCCTCAAGCGCGTGATCGACGCGGTGCAGCAATCCGAAACACCGATCCTGCTGTTCGTCGACGAAGCCCACACGTTGATCGGCGCTGGCAACCAGGCCGGGGGCGCCGACGCGGCAAACCTGCTCAAGCCCGCCCTGGCCCGTGGCGAGTTGCGCACCATCGCCGCCACCACCTGGAGCGAGTACAAGCAATACTTCGAGCGCGATGCGGCATTGGCGCGACGCTTCCAACAGGTCAAGGTCGACGAGCCTGATGATGATCGCGCCTGCCTCATGTTGCGCGGGCTCAAGGCCCGTTACGCCAGCCACCACGGCGTGCACATCCAGGATGCGGCGGTGCAGGCCGCCGTCAGCCTGTCGCGGCGTTACCTTACGGGCCGTCAGTTGCCGGACAAAGCCGTCGACCTGCTGGATACGGCCAGCGCCCGGGTGCGCATGAGTGTCGATTGCGAGCCCCACGCGTTGGTCCGCGTCAAGGCGCGGCAAATCGCCCTGGAACTGGAACGCGAGGCGCTGGAAGCGGACCAGGTCCTGGGCGGTAGTGTCGACACCGAACGGCTGATGCAGATCGCCGTGCAGCACGCCGAGTTAAAGCACACTCGGGTCGAGCTGGAGCGTCAATACCGCCACGCGCTCGATGTGTCCCAGCAATTGCTCGACGCCCGCGAGGCAGAGCCGATGCGATGGGCTGATTGTGCGCGGTTGCAGCGACAGCTGGATGCCATCCAGGGCGACCAACCCTTGTTGCTGCTGGACGTCGACGCCCGCAGCGTGGCCGAAGTCGTCGCCGATTGGACCGGCGTCCCCCTTGGCAGCCTGCTCAAGGACGAACAAGCCAGCTTGCTGGATCTGGAACAGCAATTGGCCGAGCGCGTCATCGGCCAGGCCCCGGCACTCGATGCCCTGGCCCAGCGCCTGCGGGCGGCCAAGACAGGGCTCAGCGATGACAAGGGGCCGCTGGGGGTCTTTTTGTTGGTGGGCACCAGCGGGGTTGGCAAGACCGAAACCGCCTTGGCCCTGGCCGACAGCCTGTTCGGCGGAGAAAAAGCGCTCATCACCCTCAACCTTTCCGAATATCAGGAAGCCCACACCGTCAGCCAGCTCAAGGGCTCGCCGCCCGGTTACGTGGGTTACGGGCAGGGCGGGGTGCTGACCGAAGCCGTGCGCCAGCGACCCTATAGCGTCGTGCTGCTCGACGAGGTGGAAAAAGCCCACCGTGATGTGCTCAACCTGTTCTACCAGGTTTTCGACCGCGGCTTCATGCGCGATGGGGAAGGGCGCGAGATCGACTTTCGCAACACCGTCATTCTCATGACCTCCAACCTGGGCAGCGACGCGTTGCAGGCCTGTCTGCTGGATCAACCCGACGCAGCTGACAGCACGCTGCACGAGCTCATGCGGCCGATCCTGCGCGAACACTTCCAACCGGCCCTGTTGGCACGCTTCCAGACCCTTATCTATCGACCGCTGCAAGTCGATGCCCTGCAATGCATCGCCGCTATCAAGCTGGCCCAGGTGGCCAGTCGCTTGCAGCGTCACTATGGCTTGGACTGCAAGATCGATGACGCCCTGAACGAGGCCATCGTTGCCGCTTGCCTGCTGCCCGACACCGGGGCCCGCAACATCGACAGCCTGCTCAACGAACAGATCCTGCCGGTGCTCAGCCAACAGCTGCTGCAGCGTCGGGCAGCACAGTTGCGCACACGCGGGGTGCACTTGGGGTATTGCGAGGAGGAGGGGATCACACTGCGTTTCGTCGATGCCGCGGATGCCGCTGAGACGGTCGCCATGGAGGCTGCGCAATGAATATGCCCATG